>NZ_JAFIBY010000027.1 GCF_017832355.1 Serratia sp. PL17 | reverse complement strand
TGTTGATCTTCAGTATAAATACCAGCAGAGATAATAGCTCCGCCAATCTCACGTGTACCGTACAGCACACCTACAGGATTACCCTGCGCTGTTGTGTTTACCGGGCCACCAAAGGCATAGCTCGGTTTGTTGTCCTGGTCTTGGCGCATTCGTAAGCCACCAGCTTGTGGGGAAAGCATTTGTACGACACCACCGAGAGCCATTGAGGCACCCACAGTCCCAACCCCCTGGGCAACCGCAGCAGACATTCCTAGAAATGCAGGGTTCCATATAGATAAAGCTACCAGTGCCACGCCAAGAATAGTTTGGAATAATCCCGCTTGCTTACTTCCAATAACTACAGGTACTAAATGTATGTCTTCATTTCCTTTCGTTAATTCAAGCTCATCTTGCGCAACATTCCTTTTACCCACAAACACGGCGAAAGTAAGCCCTCTTTTATGAGCTTCCAACATGTAACGCTCGAAGCCAGGCAATAAATTCTTCATCGCATCGATCGCTTTTATAACGTTATGAGCACGATAATCAAACTTCGGGCCAAAAACGTCAACCATCGGCCCATGGAATCGTACAGTTCTAAGTGGAGTATCAACAAATGACATATTTACCTTCACTAATAAAAAAACCTGCCGAAGCAGGTTATTTACACTGAGTGATAGCTCGCTCATAAAAATCAATATTTTTACTTCTATATAGACGATAATTGCTGCCATCACCATTCTTTACAACATCAAGAATAAAAACAGGACCACGCCAAGGATCGTTAAACTGTAAAGAATGACCATTAGGTAATGGTTGAGTAACCATCGGCTGCAAATATGAATGCTCATTCCACTTATTAATTACACAATAGACAAATTCCTGTTCTGATTTTTTAGAGCTTCCGTCAAGGGTCGGCGATCGCTCTCGCAAGCTACCAACAGTACTACACCCGGAAATAAAAATTGCCGTAATTAATAAAACCTTTTTCATGTCCCTTTTCCTTAAGCTGAAAAGTGGAATGATAGCATCACATCAGTTCTTTGTGGCGCAACACCTTCACAGTTCGTTCCTTCCAATAGCCACCATA
>NZ_JAFIBY010000025.1 GCF_017832355.1 Serratia sp. PL17 | reverse complement strand
ACGCCTAAGCGTCGCTGCCGCAGCTTCGGTGCATGGTTTAGCCCCGTTACATCTTCCGCGCAGGCCGACTCGACCAGTGAGCTATTACGCTTTCTTTAAATGATGGCTGCTTCTAAGCCAACATCCTGGCTGTCTATGCCTTCCCACATCGTTTCCCACTTAACCATGACTTTGGGACCTTAGCTGGCGGTCTGGGTTGTTTCCCTCTTCACGACGGACGTTAGCACCCGCCGTGTGTCTCCCGTGATAACATTCTTCGGTATTCGGAGTTTGCATCGGTTTGGTAAGCCGGGATGGCCCCCTAGCCGAAACAGTGCTCTACCCCCGAAGATGAGTTCACGAGGCGCTACCTAAATAGCTTTCGGGGAGAACCAGCTATCTCCCGGTTTGATTGGCCTTTCACCCCCAGCCACAAGTCATCCGCTAATTTTTCAACATTAGTCGGTTCGGTCCTCCAGTTAGTGTTACCCAACCTTCAACCTGCCCATGGCTAGATCACCGGGTTTCGGGTCTATACCTTGCAACTATTCGCCCAGTTAAGACTCGGTTTCCCTACGGCTCCCCTATACGGTTAACCTTGCTACAAAATATAAGTCGCTGACCCATTATACAAAAGGTACGCAGTCACACCACGAAGGTGCTCCCACTGCTTGTACGTACACGGTTTCAGGTTCTATTTCACTCCCCTCGCCGGGGTTCTTTTCGCCTTTCCCTCACGGTACTGGTTCACTATCGGTCAGTCAGGAGTATTTAGCCTTGGAGGATGGTCCCCCCATATTCAGACAGGATGTCACGTGTCCCGCCCTACTCATCGAACTCACAGTTAATGCATTTTAGTGTACGGGACTATCACCCTTTACTGTGCGACTTTCCAGACGCTTCCACTAACACAAGAACTGATTCAGGTTCTGGGCTCCTCCCCGTTCGCTCGCCGCTACTGGGGGAATCTCGGTTGATTTCTTTTCCTCGGGGTACTTAGATGTTTCAGTTCCCCCGGTTCGCCTCATACGACTATGTATTCATCGTATGATAGTGCAACGAATTGCACTGGGTTTCCCCATTCGGGTATCGCCGGTTATTACGGTTCATATCACCTTACCGACGCTTATCGCAGATTAGCACGCCCTTCATCGCCTCTGACTGCCTAGGCATCCACCGTGTACGCTTAGTCACTTAACCTCACAACCCGAAGGTGTTTCCACTTTCGT
>NZ_JAFIBY010000024.1 GCF_017832355.1 Serratia sp. PL17 | reverse complement strand
CAGCGGAGAAGCTTTGAACCCTACAGGTACCGGTGGCTTGCCTTCCTTCCCTTTGAGATAGGTTTCCATCGATGTTGCCCAAACAGACGAAATATCGCTGGCATTGATGGCTCTCACACGTACCAGATAGCGGCCTGCGTAAATGCCTGGCACCTCAAATCCTAGGGCAGAGGTACGGGGAACAGAAACCCAGTTACCATTATCCTTTCGCCACTCAGCCTCATACGCTATCGCGTTTTCGACAGCACCCCACGCGGCACGCATGGTAGTGATAGCGATGCCCTGGCTTACAGAGAAGTAACTTTCAATCGCGATATTTTTGGGCGGTGCTTGGACACCTGGTGGGATGATGGAAATAGGACGATCATCAATACGTGCCCCTGTATCAATCCGGGCATACTTGTTTGGGTCGTGCTCTGTCCCATTAATCGTAAATGTATTGTCACCATTATCTGTTATACCCACGACACGATATAGCTGGACGGCCAAATCATCGGCATCAATCGACCAAACCGACTCCGGCACAGGTACCTCACTGTAGGCCGTAGTTACTGTCACGAAGCGCTCATTCACCGCTTGCAACGTCCGAGCCTGTGCCTTACCCGATGGTAGGTTGATGATCAGGCGATCGCCTGCCTTGGCTCCCGGCGTCCTATCAAGCATCAACTTGCGGCCATCCACGTTACTGATACGTCCGCCGATAATCCGACCGGCCACCATCTGATCTGCCACGCCAATAATGTGCCCAGGCATTGGGATCATGCCATCCAGACCAACAGAGAACGTCACCGCCCTGTCTTTGCTGTTGGTCAGTAACGCCCAGCGCCCCCGGCGATTAGCCTCACTTTGACGGGTACAGCCGATAGCTGTTAGCTCTGTCTGGTTAACGTCATAGCGACGGACCAAATCATTATCAAAAACAGCCTCAATCGCGTCAGCATAATGGTTGGCGGGATCGGACCAACTAACCATCGCCGTGCTATAGCGGGTGCGCTCGCTGGCAGATGAATAGGTAAACTTGCCGTCAATAACGTTAGCGCGGGTATAGGTGAAGTCCATATCGCGCGGCATATCCGCCAGGGCGACCATTTGGTTTCGCCCCCAATAGGTCATACCCCGAAAGATACCCGCCAAATCGCTCAGAACTGTCCAGGCATCCTCGCGCGATTGAATGTAAACGTTACAGGTGAAGCGCGGTTCGGTACCGTCGCCGCCCAGCCCGTCAGGAACAAGTTGATCGCAATACTGCGCAATACGGTATAGCTCAGACTCGGATACCTGGGAGGCGTCGATGCGATCGCCAAGGCCAAAACGCTCAGCCAGCATAATGTCGTAAAACACCCA
>NZ_JAFIBY010000023.1 GCF_017832355.1 Serratia sp. PL17 | reverse complement strand
CGCTGAAAATCTTTCGTCTGCTCTAAAAACACCTTTGGTGTTGTAAGGTTAAGTCTCACGGATCATTAGTACTGGTTAGCTCAATGCATCGCTGCACTTACACACCCAGCCTATCAACGTCTTAGTCTTAAACGTTCCTTCAGGGGAATCAAGTTCCCAGGGAAGACTCATCTCGAGGCAAGTTTCGCGCTTAGATGCTTTCAGCGCTTATCTTTTCCGCACTTAGCTACCGGGCAGTGCCATTGGCATGACAACCCGAACACCAGTGGTGCGTTCACTCCGGTCCTCTCGTACTAGGAGCAACCCCTCTCAATCTTCCAACGCCCACGGCAGATAGGGACCGAACTGTCTCACGACGTTCTAAACCCAGCTCGCGTACCACTTTAAATGGCGAACAGCCATACCCTTGGGACCTACTTCAGCCCCAGGATGTGATGAGCCGACATCGAGGTGCCAAACACCGCCGTCGATATGAACTCTTGGGCGGTATCAGCCTGTTATCCCCGGAGTACCTTTTATCCGTTGAGCGATGGCCCTTCCATTCAGAACCACCGGATCACTAAGACCTACTTTCGTACCTGCTCGAGCCGTCACTCTCGCAGTCAAGCTAGCTTATGCCTTTGCACTAACCTCACGATGTCCGACCGTGATTAGCTAACCTTCGTGCTCCTCCGTTACTCTTTGGGAGGAGACCGCCCCAGTCAAACTACCCACCAGACACTGTCCTCACCCCGGATCACGGGGCCGAGTTAGAACATCAAACATTAAAGGGTGGTATTTCAAGGTTGGCTCCACGCAGACTGGCGTCCACGCTTCAAAGCCTCCCACCTATCCTACACATCAAGGCTCAATGTTCAGTGTCAAGCTATAGTAAAGGTTCACGGGGTCTTTCCGTCTTGCCGCGGGTACACTGCATCTTCACAGCGAGTTCAATTTCACTGAGTCTCGGGTGGAGACAGCCTGGCCATCATTACGCCATTCGTGCAGGTCGGAACTTACCCGACAAGGAATTTCGCTACCTTAGGACCGTTATAGTTACGGCCGCCGTTTACTGGGGCTTCGATCAAGAGCTTCGCCTTGCGGCTGACCCCATCAATTAACCTTCCAGCACCGGGCAGGCGTCACACCGTATACGTCCACTTTCGTGTTTGCACAGTGCTGTGTTTTTATTAAACAGTTGCAGCCAGCTGGTATCTGCGACTGGCTTCAGCTCCGAGAGCAAGTCTCTTCACCTACGCGCCAGCGTGCCTTCTCCCGAAGTTACGGCACCATTTTGCCTAGTTCCTTCACCCGAGTTCTCTCAAGCGCCTTGGTATTCTCTACCTGACCACCTGTGTCGGTTTGGGGTACGATTCTGTGTTACCTGATGCTTAGAGGCTTTTCCTGGAAGCTTGGCATCAACTACTTCTGCACCGTAGTGCATCGTCATCACGCCTCAGGGTTGAAT
>NZ_JAFIBY010000022.1 GCF_017832355.1 Serratia sp. PL17 | reverse complement strand
GGTGTTGAATTGCGCGATTACCGCGTTGATTACCCGTGGTGGGAAAGGGGCGAAAACCTTTACATGGACAACTGGCATGAATGCGGCTTCCGTGAGTTCGATGGTCCGCCGCTACCGGGGGATATGGTGATAATGCAGGTTTCGGCGCCAGTAGCGAACCATGCTGGCATTCTGTTGGAAGATGGCATGTTGCTGCACCATATGTACGGCATGCTCAGTCAACGGGTGCCCTATGGTGGCTATTGGAAGGAACGAACTGTGAAGGTGTTGCGCCACAAAGAACTGATGTGATGCTATCATTCCACTTTTCAGCTTAAGGAAAAGGGTTATGAAAAAGATCTCCGCTTTAGTTGTTATGTTTATTTTATCTGGTTGTTCAACTACGGCCAATGAACTTCGATTGACTACACCAGCTATCGAAGGGCATACAAATAAAAATGCAAACTCATATATTGGTTGCGTGCTTAATAATTGGAATGAAAAAAATACCATTTCACCAATTAGCCCGCAACCTACAGAACATGGCTACTCTGCCCAGATAAATGATATGGCACGAGGAGTGGTAATGTTAATTGATGTGAAAAATACTGATTCAGGTAGCGACTATGTTTTTTATAAAAAACGCGACATGAGTTTTTATGAGTCGGCGATAACATCATGTAAATGATTTTGCTATTTTTTGTGACATACCCGCTGCGGCGGGTTTTTTATTGGAGGAAATATGAGTTTTATAGAAGCTCCGCTCAGAACTATTCATTTTCATGGGCCAATGGTTAGGTTGTTTGGTCGAAATTTTAAGTATCGAGCGCATAATGTGCCAAAAGCCGTCGATGCAATGAAGAACCTATTACCAGGGTTTGAGCGCTATATGTTGGAAGCGCATAAGCGCGGTCTGACTTTTGCAGTTTTTGTGGGAAAGCGGAACATAGGAAAGGATGAAATTGAGTTAACGAAGGGGGGTGAGGATATTCACCTTGTTCCTGTGACTATTGGCAGCAAACGCGCAGGTCTTTTCCAAACTATTATCGGGGTGGCATTAATAGCCCTCTCTGTCTGGAATCCTGCAATAGGTGGCGCAGCAATGATGTCGGCATCCACAGCTACTTCAGTTGGGCTTATGGGGGCTTCCTTGGCCCTCGGTGGTGTCGTACAAATGCTTTCCCCACAAGCTGGTGGCTTACGAATGCGACAAGATCAGGACAACAAACCGAGTTATGCCTTTGGCGGCCCAGTTAATACAACAGCGCAGGGTAATCCTGTAGGTGTGCTGTACGGTACACGTGAGATTGGCGGAGCTATTATCTCTGCTGGTATTTATACTGAAGATCAACAGTAAGCCGAAAGGCGGGAGTGAATTATGACTTTAGAGCAACGCATTGTTAAGATGGAAAAACAGATATCTGAACTAAACAAGCAACTCAGTGACTTATCTAAAACACTGAGTTGCTTTCAAAGTGAAGTGAGTTCACGTATAGATCAAATAGCAACTTCTATAAATAAGGGCTTAAATTCCAGATAGTTTAATTGCTTTCTCCTCTATCTCTTCCAATGTTAATTTTTTAATTTCATCCTTTGGAATGTCTAATTGAATTGAATGTGACTGACCATTCGCTCCCGTGAGGTGAACTATCGTTTTTATGGACGCAAGGTCTGTATTTAA
Organism: Serratia sp. PL17; assembly: GCF_017832355.1. GTDB lineage: Bacteria > Pseudomonadota > Gammaproteobacteria > Enterobacterales > Enterobacteriaceae > Serratia. The sequence goes on along the minus strand of NZ_JAFIBY010000022.1, from coordinate 174 downwards.
ATTTGAAAGCGCACTAATCTTCCACATGCTTAATTTCCTTATACAGAGTTAATCAGCCATCCCTCTGATTTCAAACGCCCATGCCTCTACATGGGCGGGCTGAGTCCTTACAAGATAGAGCCTGAAATTTATCCGTAAACCCTGATGTTTGATCAGTGTAATCATTACGCCGCT
>NZ_JAFIBY010000021.1 GCF_017832355.1 Serratia sp. PL17 | reverse complement strand
CCGCTAGCGCTACGTGACTGGTTCAGGGCTGCGCCCCGAAACCCGCTAAAACCACTGCCGCGCCTGCGGCTTGTCCAACACCGTGCCGACCGGGAAAAGATTTCCCGTCCGTCCCGGCGTTATCAGGAGGCCGGATTGGCAGACAAACGCAGCAAAATGCTCACCATGTGGGTGACTGAGGACGAGCACCGGCGTCTGCTGGAGCGCTGCGAGGGTAAGCAACTCGCGGCCTGGATGCGGCAGACGTGCCTGGACGAGAAGCCCGCACGCGCCGGCAAACTTCCGTCGATCTCGCCGGCGCTGCTTCGTCAGCTTGCCGGCATGGGGAACAACCTTAACCAGATTGCCCGCCAGGTTAACGCCGGTGGTGGAAGCGGACACGACCGCGTGCAGATTGTCGCCGCGCTGATGGCCATCGATGCCGGACTCGAGCGGTTGCGGCATGCCGTACTGGAAAAGGGTGCTGATGATGATCGTTAAGTTTCATCCTCGGGGGCGCGGCGGCGGCGGCGGGCCGGTCGATTATCTGCTGGGTAAAGATCGCCAGCGCGACGGCGCCAGCGTTCTGCAGGGGAAGCCGGATGAAGTCCGGGAGCTTATCGACGCCTCGCCCTACGCCAAAAAGTACACTTCCGGCGTTCTGTCTTTTGCCGAACAGGATTTACCGCCCGGCCAGCGCGAAAAGCTGATGGCGAGTTTCGAGCGGGTTCTGATGCCCGGACTCGATAAAGACCAGTACAGCGTGCTGTGGGTTGAGCACCGGGACAAGGGGCGGCTGGAGCTGAACTTCCTGATCCCGAACACGGAGCTTCTGACCGGCAAGCGGCTACAGCCGTATTACGACCGCGCCGACCGTCCGCGCATCGATGCCTGGCAGACCATAGTGAACGGCAGGCTGGGGCTGCATGACCCGAACGCGCCGGAGAACCGGCGGGTGCTGGTCTCGCCTTCCGCGCTGCCGGAAGCGAAGCAGGAAGCCGCCCAGGCGATTACGAGCGGCCTGCTTGCCCTTGCCTCATCCGGGGAGCTGAAAACGCGTCAGGACGTCACTGAGGCGCTGGAAAGCGCAGGTTTTGAGGTGGTGCGCACCACAAAAAGCAGCATCAGCATTGCCGACCCGGACGGGGGGCGAAACATCCGACTGAAGGGAGCCATCTATGAACAGTCTTTTAACGCTGGCGAAGGACTTAGAGCAGAAATCGAAAGCGCAGCAGCAGACTACCGGCGAGATGCTGAAAGCCGCATTCAGCGAGCACGAGAAGTCTGTCAGAGCGGAACTGAGCGAAAGCGAGAAGAGAATCAGCGCCGCCATCCTCGACCACGACCGGAAGCTGTCCTCAGCCATGAGCCAGCGCACGAAAGGGATGCTGCGCATGGTCAGCCAGACGTGGCTGACCATCGTTCTGGTCTCCGCGCTGCTGATAGCGTCGAGCGCGGGCATTCTGTGGTGGCAGGGGCAGCAGATACTCGAGAACTATACGACCATCCGGGAGCAGAAGAGCACGCAGGCCATGCTGTCAGAGAGGAACAGCGGCGTACAGCTCTCGACCTGCGGCGAGCAGAGACGCCGCTGCGTGAGGGTGAACCCGGAAGCGGGACAGTTCGGAGAGGACTCGAGCTGGATGATACTGGCGGGGAAATAGCACATGACGGAGCTGGAAAAACAGTTGCTGAGCGCATTAGAGCAGCTACAGCAGGACTACTCGAAAAGGCTGGACGAGTGGGAGAACGCCTTCGCGGAATGGCGGACGATGTCTGGTCTTATTCAACGGGAGAACGCGGCGCTGAACGAGCGCGTCACGGTCTTGAGCAGGCAGGTGCAGAGTTTGAGCGAGCAGCTGCGCCGGTTGTCGAAAGGCTGAACGCGATAGAAACTCACCGGCAGCAGGAGCGGGCGGTGCAGCACCAGAAAGCGCTGGAGCTGGAACGATCGCAGTGGCAGCATCATGGTCCTTCGCTATGATAAGCCGGGTTCTATTAATTAGTTGTTATGTAAAGATATTTAAATTTTTCAACATGAGGTATTTTTATGAATACATATATTTTCCTGGGAGGGGCTATTGTGGCTGAAGTCATAGGCACCACCTTTATGAAATATTCAGAAGGATTTACACGCCTGTGGCCGTCTGTAGGAACTGCAATAAGTTATTGCGCTGCCTTTTATCTGCTTTCCCAAACATTGGAAAATATACCTACCGGTATTGCTTACGCAATTTGGTCTGGTGCGGGAATTGTACTAATAAGCCTAGCTGGTTGGTTGGTTAGCGGTCAAAAACTTGATTGGCCCGCAATTGCAGGAATGTTCCTTATTTGCGTTGGAGTTTTGGTTATTAATATTTTTTCAAAATCTTCTGCGCATTAACTTTTTACCGAAGCATATTGGCCAAAGCAAAAGGATTTCCTTGAGATCCTTTCTTTCTGCGCGTAATCTTTTTCCCTGTAAACAAAAAAACCACCGCTACCAACGGTGGTTCGTTTGCCGGAATTCAGAGCTACCAACTCTTTGTTCCGATGGTAACTGGCTTTCACGGAGCGCAGATACCTAAACTGTCCTTTCAGTGTAGCCGCACTCAGGCTTTCACTTCAAGAACTCTGTAGGCATTCTCTACAATCTCTGCTCCGTGAACCCAGTTACCAATGGCTACCGCCACTGGCGATTTGTCGTGTCTTTCCGGGTTGGACTCAAGTTGATAGTTACCGGAACGGGCGTGGTAGTCGGACTGAACGGGGGGTTCGTGCATACAGTCCATCCTGGAGCGAACTGCCTACCCGGAACCGAGTTTCAGGCGTGGAATGAGAAACCGCGGCCATAACAGCGGAATGACACCGGTAAACCGAAAGGCAGGAATGCGGGGGAGCACGAGGGAGCCACCAGGGGGAAACGCCTGGTATCTTTAAGCCGCATCGGGTTTCGCCACCGCTGATTTGAGCGTCATTTTCGTGATACTCGTCAGGGGGGCGGAGCCTATGGAAAAACGGCAACTCCGCATCCTTTTCTTGGCCTTTCCTGCTTCGAGCGGCATTTGCTTATCCCGTAATCTGTGAGCTGGTAACGCCCGCCGCAGTCTCACGGCAGGAGCGTAGCGACCGAGTGAGCGAGGAGGCGTCATTTCATCACCACCTGCATTTTGCACTTACGCCCGGCAGCCGCATTTTTCCCCTGTCACATGAAGCACTTTCATAAATTGCCACTCCGTCATAACATGTTTAGCCAGTATACACTCCGCTAGCGCTACGTGACTGGTTCAGGGCTGCGCCCCGAAACCCGCTAAAACCACTGCCGCGCCTGCGGCTTGTCCAACACCGTGCCGACCGGGA
>NZ_JAFIBY010000020.1 GCF_017832355.1 Serratia sp. PL17 | reverse complement strand
ACACTGCCAGGCATCAATTAAGCCAAGAGGCCATCCGCAAGGATGGCCTTTTTGCTGTGTGCGAAAGAAAAAAATTACGCAGCTACGCTGCGCCTCTGGTACAGATACCTCTCCAAAACTCCCCGAGTAAAGAATAGTTATATTTATAATTATCCGTAATGTATAAAGTAAATGAGCAACTTCAGTCATATATTAGCGGGACTGAATAGAATTGTTTAAGTTGTGATAATAAAGCCCATATCGGAGATATTGCGGGCATTCATCACGTTGTTCATTATATTAATTCCTTTATCTTATTAATATATATAGGAATTACCTAATGAAACAACGGAAAGCATTTATCCTGTAGATGAACTCCAGATAAAAGCAATATCATCGAAAACAAATATTAGCCTAGAGAGCCGAATCGAGTAGACTAGGTGAAGGTTCATTTCCGTATAGGTAATTATCGTTATGTCTACTGAAAGCGCGTCATTAAAAAAACACAATACTTTTGCGCTCCAGGCCAACGCAGCGCATCTGATCATTGCAGACACCATTGAATTAATGATCAAGGTTTGGCAGAAAACGCAGAAACGTCAAGAGCCACTGCTGGTACTCGGTGAAGGGAGTAATGTCCTGTTCCTAGAAGACTTTTCTGGTACGGTCATGATCAATCAATTAAAAGGCATCGATATCAGAGAAGAGGAAGATGCCTGGTTTCTCCATGTCAGTTCGGGCGAGAATTGGCATGATTTGGTCTGCCGCACTCTGGCAGCCGGAATTCCTGGGCTAGAGAACCTTGCATTGATTCCCGGTTTAGTTGGATCAGCCCCAATCCAAAATATTGGTGCCTATGGTATAGAGCTCAAAAACGTCTGTGATTACGTTGATCTGTTGAACCTGAATACGGGGGCTATCGACCGTATTTCGGCATCAGATTGTGGGTTTGGTTACCGTGACAGTATTTTCAAACACCGCTTCCAAAAGGGGCACATTATTGTTGGTGTGGGCCTACGTCTGAACAAGCAATGGAACCCGATGCTGAATTATGGCGATCTGACGAAGTTGGATCCGGAAACGGTAACGCCGCGTCAGGTGTTTGACTCTGTGTGCGCAATGCGCTGCAGTAAGCTGCCTGATCCTAAGGTGACGGGCAATGCTGGCAGTTTCTTCAAAAACCCATTGGTCAGTAATGAAAAAGCCGCGGCGATGATTGCCGAATACCCGGGCATGCCGCATTACCCACAGCAGGACGGACAGGTGAAGTTGGCAGCAGGCTGGTTGATTGATCGTTGTGAACTGAAAGGCCATCAGATCGGTGGTGCGGCGGTACATAGCCAGCAGGCGCTTGTTTTGGTGAATTTGGATAACGCCACCCGTCAGGATGTTGTCGCCCTGGCACGCCATGTACGCAATACGGTAGCGGCAAAGTTTGATGTATGGTTAGAACCCGAAGTTCGCTTTATCGGTAAGGATACTGAGTTAAATGCGGTAGAGGTCCTGTCATGAAAGATACTAAAGTTCCCCTCAGGCTTATTGCCATACTCGCTGATGGCGGCTTCCATTCTGGTGAGCATCTTGGTGAGTTGCTGGGAATGAGTCGTGCAGCGATTAACAAGCATATCCAGACAATTCGCGAGTGGGGCTTGGACGTGTTTACCGTACCGGGGAAAGGCTATAGCCTACCTGGCCCAATCCAATTGCTGGAGGCTGAACGCATTCTCAGCCAACTGGTAGATAAGCGTGTTACCGTGTTGCCAGTTGTGGATTCAACCAACCAATATTTGTTAGATCGCATTGCTCAATTGCAGTCGGGCGATGCCTGTGTCGCAGAGTATCAGCAGGCGGGCCGTGGTCGGCGAGGGCGCCAATGGATCTCGCCTTTTGGTGCCAATCTATATCTCTCAATGTTTTGGCGTCTGGATCAGGGACCAGCGGCAGCAATGGGCCTGAGTCTGGTGATTGGCATAGTGATGGCTGAGGTGCTGAAAGACCTCGGTGCTGAAGATGTAAGGGTCAAATGGCCAAATGATCTATATCTCAACGATCGCAAACTGGCTGGCATCTTGGTCGAATTAACGGGAAAAACCGGCGATGCGGCACAATTGGTGATTGGGGCTGGTATTAATTTGGCGATGCGTGAAACCAATGCTAATGCGATTAACCAAGGGTGGATAAACTTGCAGGAAGCGGGAATCAATATCGACCGTAATGAATTGGCAGCGACCTTACTCAATGAGTTGCGTCAATCGCTGAAGCAGTTTGAGATTGATGGTTTGACACCATTTATTGCCCGCTGGCGTGCATTAGACAACTTTATTGATAGACCTGTTAAGTTATTAATTGGTGAGCAACAGATTTTTGGTATTGCCCGTGGTATCGATCAACAGGGTGCATTATTGCTTGATCAGAATGGCGTAATTAAGCCATTTATTGGCGGAGAAATATCTCTTCGTGGTGCTGATTAATTATTTTAATAAGGGGCGAAAGCCCCTTATTATTAATCTTTTACTTCCGTAATCGCACGTTTTCAACGGCATGATTAGCGCTTTTAGTCATGATAAGGCTAGCACGCTCACGGGTTGGTAAAATATTTTCATGTAAATTCAGTCCGTTAATCTCATTCCATAATTGGGTGGCTATGTTTATGGCCTCAGGCTCAGGTAGCTTTGAATAATTATGGAAATAAGAGTCAGGATTAGAGAAGGCGCCCTGCCGGAATTTAAGGAATCGATTGATATACCAGCTTTGTAGCAACTCTTCAGGGGCATCGACATATATTGAAAAATCAACAAAGTCGGAAACAAAAACACGATGTGGATCGTGAGGATAATCCATGCCGCTTTGTAAAACGTTCAGGCCTTCGAGAATAAGAATATCCGGTTGTTCGATGACTTTATTCCCTTCAGGAACGACATCATAAATCAGGTGGGAATATACTGGGGCTGTCACGCGCTTAGCGCCGGATTTTACTTCAGAAACGAATTTTACCAGGCTGTGCATATCGTAGGACTGTGGGAAGCCCTTTTTCTTCATCAACCCACGCTCGTTTAGCACCTTGTTAGGATGCAAGAAGCCGTCAGTGGTGATCAGTTCTACGCTGCGATGTTCCGGCCAGCTGCTGAGCAATGCCTGCAGTAAACGAGCGGTAGTACTTTTGCCAACGGCAACGCTGCCGGCAATGCCGATAATGTAGGGGATTTTTTGTCCATCGGTTCCGAGAAATTGCTCAAGCACCGCCTGACGGCGCAGGTTGGAACTGATATAGAAGTTCAACAGTCGTGATAGCGGCAGATAAATCTGCGCTACTTCTTCCAAAGAGAGATCTTCGTTAATCCCTTTCAGTTTAACAATCTCTTCTTCTGACAGTGTCAGCGGCACCGAGTTTCGCAGCGCAGCCCATTGGGTACGATCGAACTGAAGATAAGGCGTCGCTAAAGATTGATCTCTTTTTATCATAAGCCAAATTCTGCCTGTTAACGCAGGTTGGGAAAGGCGCCGGACGCCAACTCCAGATAATAAACAAGCTGCATATTATAGACAGCTTCGTTTTTGGCGTAGACTTTTTTCGAAAAAGTTGGCGATTAGTATGAGTTTATGTCAATTGTGAGAAGCGGCCCGCAGTCGATGGAGAAAGGGTATCAACCAAGAGCGATACCGCTTTCATGTTGCGATACAGCCATTTTGTAGACAGATTTACGAAAAGGTTCGAAGCCACCTGGCGGGAGAAATACCCCATTGATTCTTGCAAGAGCAATGAGGTTATAGAAAATCGGCCTGAAACTGATTAATGTTTGCACGCCGTACACGTCGAATTGCCATGCGGCATGCAAAATTGGGCGTTTTGTGAGCGAAAGTGCAGCTAACGCAATTTTTTTGTTGCATAGACCGTCCGCTCTACCTAGAATGCGCTGCACTTGATGCCGGCTTAGCTCAGTTGGTAGAGCAACTGACTTGTAATCAGTAGGTCACCAGTTCGATTCCGGTAGCCGGCACCAATCAAGTCACAGTAGTTAAAATCTGGTGGGGTTCCCGAGCGGCCAAAGGGAGCAGACTGTAAATCTGCCGTCACAGACTTCGAAGGTTCGAATCCTTCCCCCACCACCATATCTTGCCTTCGGCAGTTAACTGGCCAGCGAAAAACGCGCAACGGTTAAATTGCAGAAGGAGAAGGCGAAAGCCTTCGACAAGAATCGAGTTGTGCAGCGCTAGCGCAGCCGGCCCGAAGGGTGAGAGTTAAGCGACGAACAATCCTTCTCCTCCCTAAAAATTCTACAGAAAAGTCAGGTAGCCGAGTTCCAGGATGCGGGCATCGTATAATGGCTATTACCTCAGCCTTCCAAGCTGATGATGTGGGTTCGATTCCCACTGCCCGCTCCAAGATGTGCTGATATAGCTCAGTTGGTAGAGCGCACCCTTGGTAAGGGTGAGGTCGGCAGTTCGAATCTGCCTATCAGCACCACTTCTTATAATCTCGCCCCCTGATTTTCTTTCTGTTCTGGATTCAACAAGCAAATGCTTGGTTGATGTGGTGATACCACCGATTTATCCGTGTCTTAGAGGGACAATCGATGTCTAAAGAAAAGTTTGAACGTTCAAAACCGCACGTTAACGTCGGTACTATCGGCCACGTTGACCACGGTAAAACTACCCTGACTGCAGCAATCACCACCGTTCTGGCTAAAACCTACGGCGGTTCTGCACGTGCTTT
>NZ_JAFIBY010000019.1 GCF_017832355.1 Serratia sp. PL17 | reverse complement strand
ATGGATTTACGAAGATAACAAGATCTCGGACAAAGCGACGTATGTCTGGGTGAATGCGCTGGTCGAATTCTACGCAGCGGGCGACATCCTCGGCCTAAGCAGCTATTCGAACGTGCAGGCATGGCTCGAACGCGGGCTGGCGCGACCGGCTGTACAGCGTGGCCTGCGAATTCCTGCGAGGCCTGCATGGGGTCGTCTCAGAAAACGGAAAATAAAGCACGCTAAGCCGGTTGCAGCGGCCGTAGCGGCCTGAACTTGCCCGCGCCGATCTTGGCGCTGCTGCGCCAGAGGTAATCGCCGGTCAGGTTGATGTGCTCCCAGCCGAGCGGCGACAGGTACTGCAACAGGCCGTCATCGACGGCTTGACCGTGGCCACGCAAGGCGTTCGCGGCCCGCTCCAGATAGACCGTGTTCCATAGCACGATGGCCGCCGTCACCAGGTTGAGGCCGCTGGCCCGGTAGCGCTGCTGCTCGAAGCTGCGGTCGCGGATTTCCCCCAGGCGGTTGAAGAACACGGCGCGGGCCAGCGCGTTGCGCGCCTCGCCTTTGTTCAGCCCGGCATGCACGCGGCGGCGCAGCTCGACGCTTTGCAGCCAGTCCAGGATGAACAGTGTGCGCTCGATGCGTCCCAGCTCACGCAGGGCGACGGCCAGGCCGTTCTGGCGCGGGTAGCTGCCAAGCTTCCTGAGCATCAGCGAGGCCGTCGCCGTGCCCTGCTTGATCGAGGTGGCCATCCGCAGGATTTCATCCCAATGGGCGCGGACGTGCTTGATGTTGAGCGTGCCGCCGATCATCGGTTTCAACGCCTCGTAGGTGGCATCGCCCTTCGGGATGTAGAGCTTGGTGTCGCCCAGGTCACGAATGCGCGGGGCGAAGCGGAAGCCCAGCAGGTGCATCAACGCGAAGACGTGGTCCGTGAACCCTGCCGTGTCGGTGTAGTGCTCCTCGATCCGCAGGTCGGATTCGTGATACAGCAGGCCGTCGAGCACGTAGGTCGAGTCGCGCACGCCGACGTTCACGACCTTGGTGTGGAACGGCGCGTACTGGTCGGAGATATGGGTGTAGAACGTCCGCCCTGGGCTGCTGCCGTATTTCGGATTGATGTGGCCGGTGCTCTCGGCCTTGCTGCCGGTGCGGAAGTTCTGGCCGTCCGACGATGACGTGGTGCCGTCGCCCCAATGCCCGGCGAAGGGATGTCGGAACTGCGCGTTGACCAGCTCGGCCAGTGCCGCCCCGTAGGTTTCGTCGCGGATGTGCCAGGCTTGCAGCCAGGCCAGCTTGGCGTAGGTCGTGCCGGGGCACGATTCCGCCATCTTGGTCAGGCCCAGGTTGATCGCGTCGGCGAGGATCGTGGTCAGCAACAGGTTTTTGTCCTTGGCCAGGTCGCCTGACTTCAGGTGGGCGAAGTGCCGGGTGAAGCCCGTCCATTCGTCTACCTCCAGCAGCAATTCGGTGATCTTGACGTGCGGTAGGATCATCGCCGTCTGGTCGATCAGGGCCTGTGCGGTATCGGGCACCGCCGCATCGAGCGGCGTGATCTTCAGGCCCGACTCCGTGATGATGGCGTCCGGCAGCTCGTTGGCCAGCGCCATGCGGTTGACGGTGGCGAGCTGCGTTTCCAGCAGCGTCAGCCGGTCATGCAGGTACTGGTCGCAATCGGTGGCCACGGCCAGCGGCAATCGGTGGCCACGGCCAGCGGCAATTCGCTGGCCTGCTTGAGGCTGGCGAATTTCGCGGGCGGCACCAGGTAGTCCTCGAAGTCCTTGAACTGGCGCGAGCCTTGCACCCAGATGTCGCCGGAGCGCAGCGCGTTCTTCAGCTCCGACAGCGCGCACAGTTCGTAGTACGCCGGTCGATGCCGGTGTCGGTCATCACCAGCTTCTGCCAGCGCGGCTTGATGAACTCGGTCGGCGCGTCGGTGGGCACCTTGCGGGCGTTGTCGCTGTTCATGCTGCGCAGCACCTCGATGGCGTCGAGTACGTCCTTGGCGGCGGGCGCGGCCCGCAACTTGAGCACGTCGAGAAATTCCGGCGCGTAGCGGCGCAGCGTGGCGTAGCTCTCGCCGATGCGGTGCAGGAAATCGAAGTCCTCGGGTTGCGCGAGCCGCTGCGCTTCGGTGACGCTCTCGGCGAAAGCATCCCAGGACATGACGGCCTCGATGGCGGCGAACGGATCGCGGCCCGCTTGCTTGGCCTCGATCAGCGCCTGGCCGATGCGCCCGAACAGCCGCACCTTGGCATTGATCGCCTTGCCGGATGCCTGGAACTGCTGCTGATGCTTGTTCTTGGCGGCATTGAACAGCTTGCCCAGGATGCGGTCATGCAGGTCGATGATTTCGTCGGTGACGGTGGCCATGCCCTCGATGGCGAGCGCCACCAGGGTCGCGTAACGCCGCTGCGGCTCGAACTTCGCCAGGTCGGCGGGCGTCATCTGGCCGCCCTCGCGGGCGATCTTGAGCAGCCGGTTCTGGTGAACCAGCCGCTCGATGCCGGAGGGCAGGTCGAGCGCCTGCCACGCCTTGAGGCGTTCGATGTGTTCCAGCATGTGCCGCGAGTTCGGTTTGACCGGGGATTGCCGCAGCCAGGCCAGCCACGTCGTCTTGCCGTTGTCGCGGCGCTTGAGCAGATCGTCGAGGCGACGGCGATGCACGTCCGTCAGCGGCTCAGCCAAGGCGTCGTAGAGACGCCGGTTGGCGCGGGTAATCGCTTCGGCGCTCGCCCGCTCGACGGCGTTGAGGGCGGGCACAATGACCGACTGCCGCCGCAGGTGCTCGATCAAGGCTCTGGCCAGCACGATGCCCTTGTCGGTTTGCATGGCCAGCTCGGTCAGCAACTGGACAGCCTGCCGGTAGTGGCCAATCGTGAACGGCTGGAAGCCGAACACCGTTTGCAGCTCGACCAGGTGCTCGCGTCGGGTCTGCTCACGCTGCCCGTACTCGTCCCAGCTTTCGATGCCGACCTTGAGCTGGTTGGCGACCAGTCTCAGCAATGGCGGGAACGGTGGCTCATCAGCGCCAAGGATGACGCCGGGAAAGCGCAGGTAGCAGAGCTGCACCGCGAAGCCCAGCCGATTGGCCGGGCCGCGCCGCTGCCGGATGATGGAGAGGTCGCTTTCGCTGAACGTGTAGTGACGGATCAACTCATCCTTGGTGTCCGGCAACGCCAGCAGGCTTTCGCGCTCGGCGGCGGAGAGGATCGAACGGCGGGGCATGCGGTTTCCTTCTTCTTGAAAACGTAGGTTTGTGACAAGCCCGCCAAGGCAACCGGCGCGGCACGGGAATCAAGGCATTGCGATTCTCGAAAATAGTTCTTGAAATTCTATTCTTGATTGCATATCATCTCAACGAGTTTCGATAAGAAAGGATGCGCATGCGACCGTCTGTTGTGCTTGACATGAAGCGAAGCGCAGTGCGTGAAGCGGTAGGCCGCTTTCGCGCCGCGAACCCGCGCGTCTTCGGCTCGGTGCTGCATGGCACCGACCGGGATGGCAGCGACCTCGACCTGTTGGTCGATGCGCTGCCCGGTGCCACGTTGTTGGACTTGGGCGATTTGGAAGAAGAACTGAAATCGCTGCTCGGCGTTGACGTCGATCTGCTGACTCCCGGCGACCTGCCGCCGAAGTTCCGGGCCAAGGTGCTCGCGGAGGCGCAACCGATATGAGCGAGAACCGCCTGCCCGATTACCTCGACCACATTCAGCAGGCCGCAACCGATGCGCGCAGCTTCGTGGAAGGGATGGCCAAGGACGACTTCTTGGCCGACAAGCGCACCCAGCAGGCCGTCATCATGAGCCTGATCGTCATCGGCGAGGCGGCCACAAAGGTGATGGATGGCTACGTCGAGTTCACCCAGGCGCATGCCGACGTGCCGTGGCGCAGCATGCGCAATATGCGTAATCGCATGGCTCACGGCTATTTCGACATCAACCTCGATGTGGTGTGGGAGACGGTACAGGAATGGCTGCCGGCGTTGCTCCAGCAATTGCCCGCCGTGCGTCAGGATGCCGACGATGAAGACCGTAACGACAACTGTGAAAGAGGGATCTCCGATGACTGTTGAATCGAGAATATTTTCTGTAGCCGAGTATGTTCAGCCGTCCGAAGGCGAGCCTATTCGTTCCGTTGTGCTTGAAACCCGAGACTCAATTATCGTGGTTTGGCATGTCCATCCCGGGCAGGAAATTGCGGCTCACATTCATCCTCACGGCCAAGACACGTGGACTGTTTTGTCGGGAATGGCTGATTACTTTCAGGGCAATGGGATTGTTCGTGCCCTCAGGGAAGGTGAGATAGCCGTGGCAAGACCGGGCCAAGTGCACGGGGCGCGAAATACAGGTACCGAGCCATTTGTGTTAGTCTCGGTTGTGGCATCAGCCAATGCCGGTTTCGTATTGGCTGAGCGATAGAGCCCAATCTCTGGAGTTGGTCCAATGAGCGGTCGGGGAGATAGGTAACAGACATGCAGCGGACACGGCTGCTAAACCAGGTCGCAAACCTCCTTGCGTCGCAGCGTGCCGCAAGCGACGCGATCAATCGAATGGGGTCGGCATGAGACTGAACACCATCCAGTTCCCGACCGCGTAGCCGCCTGTCCTGCCGATCAGGTCTTGACCATCGACGCCTGGGATCAGTCCTGAATGTTCTTGGAGACCACTACGTTATGAGCCGCAGCCGCCGCAAAACACCCATCGTCGGGCACACGACCTGCGGCAGCGAGCGCGAGGACAAGAAGCTCTGGCATCAGCGCTGGCGCACCCGTGAGCGCACGGCGCTGACCAGCGCGTCGCCCGAAGCCCTGAGCGCCCATCTGCCCCTGCTGGAAAACCAGGCCAGCAGCGTCTGGTCGATGGGCAAGGATGGCCGCTCCTACTGGCCCGTCAAGCGCCAGGCCGCCACGGCGGATCGCATCGCCAATCACAAGGGACGCAACCCGCAAGAACGCGCCTCCCTGAAAAAGCGCCTGCTGCGCAAGTGGATGAGCAAATGAAGCTCTCCTTCCATCAGCACATTGCGCTGTTCTGGATGATCGGTGCTCCGGGCGTCTTCGCGCCCGTGATCGAGAACGCCAAGCGGCCCGATGCCGGCGCCGTCATGGCGTGGGGTGTCGCGATCGTGGCGGTGATGATCCTCTTCACCCCTTTGCTGCTGCGCTGTCCACCATTCCGGCGCTGGTATGGCCGGACGGATGCGCTGTCGGAGCGGCAGCGCCAGGCGCTTGCCGAGCGCGGCCTGCGCCGCTACTACCAGACCGCTTTCGATGACGGCTACGTGCCCCGCGTGATGCCCTACGTGTGGCGCATCATCTGGACGGTCGGCGGGTTGATGGCTGTGACCGCCGTACTGCCTACCAACACCGGACGGCCAGCCTTCGATGCCTTGGTGGTCTTCTCGACCTGGTATCCGATAGGCGTGATGCTGCTGGTTTTCGCGTCGAGGCCCCTTGGCCGGTTGATTCGCCAAAGAGCACAGGAGCGGCGGAAATGAGCACGTCAACCATCGAGGCGCTGGCCAGCGCCTGGGCAAGGATTGCCGAGGAAGCGGAATTCCCCGCTGACTACGAGGGGACTGCCACACCACAAGCGCATCGGGCTAGCGAAGCTATTCAGGAGCAGATTCGGGAGCGCATCGTCGCCACCAACGACATGCGGCTGTTCAGCCTGCTGCACCTGCTGGGTCAGGCGTCGCTGCGCATGGAGCAAGCGCTGTGGCCGGAGGATTACGAGCGGATGACGCGCGAGGTTGAGGAAGCCCTGCGGCAAGCCACCGACGCCAACGCCAGATCGTACACCCACGAAGAAGTGATGCAGGCGATGCAGGAACGCATCGACCGGGCGCGAGACAAGCCATGTTGATTGGCTATGCGCGCGTCTCGACGCAGGATCAGAACCTGGAGCTGCAACGCGAAGCCTTGAGCAAGGCCGGATGTAAAAAGGTCTTCGAGGACAAGGTGAGTGGCACGCGGGCAGACCGGCCTGGCTTGGCCAAGACGCTCGAAATGCTGCGCGAAGGCGATACTTTGGTCGTCTGGAAGCTCGACCGGCTGGGCCGGTCGGTCAAGCAACTGGTCGATCTGGTCGGCGATCTGCACAAGCACGGTGTCCAGTTCAGGAGCCTCACCGACTCCATCGACACCGGCACACCATCCGGGCGGTTCTTCTTCCACGTCATGGCGAGCCTTGCCGAAATGGAGCGCGAGCTGACCGTCGAGCGCACCCGCGCCGGGCTGGAAGTCGCCAAGCAGCTCGGCCGCAAAGGCGGCCGCAAGCCGAAGATGACCGACAGCAAGATCGAGTCGGCCAAGAAGCTGCTGGCCAGCGGGGTGCCGCCCAAGGACGTGGCCAAGAACCTCGGCGTGTCCATTCCGACGCTGTACCGCTGGGTGCCAGCCTCCACGCACGCTTAGCGTGCTTTATTTTCCGTTTTCTGAGACGACCCCTGCATGACCATTATCGCCGCATATTATTACAACGAAGGTAAGCGAGTCCGTGAAATCAGGCTCGATGAGCACGTCGAACTAAACGAGAATCGCTCGGGCTTCTGCTGGATCGCGCTTAGCGAGCCCACCGCAG
>NZ_JAFIBY010000018.1 GCF_017832355.1 Serratia sp. PL17 | reverse complement strand
TCACGGAAGCCGCATTCATGCCAGTTGTCCATGTAAAGGTTTTCGCCCCTTTCCCACCACGGGTAATCAACGCGGTAATCGCGCAATTCAACACCGTGCTGCTGCCGGAAATAACTCATGACCAGCCCCCAACAGTCCGTATGCCCCAGTACAAACTGGCGCCCTACTAACGGCAAATCTCCACGCGGTATAACCGTGCGCAAATCCCCTTCAGGCCAACTGACAATCACCCAGGGAAGCTCTAACGCGTCACACTGTGCCTTATCCAGTTCACTCGGCTGCGTGGTGGCATCAGGGTGGCTATGCACAATCATTGTGACTGTGCCCCACTCCGATGCGGTTACGTAGCCTTCTGGCGCCAGGTGAAATTGTTCAGTAGGGTTTTCAGCCAGGTTACGGCATGGGAAGTAACGCTCAACGCGAGATTTTTGCGCCACTATGCCGCAACACTCGCGCGGATACTCAGTCTCAGCATGCGCCATAATGGCCGCTATGGTTTTTTCTTTCATATCTCCCCCTACTGCCGGATTAATGAGGCACCGGGGAACCCACCGAACGGCAACGGTTCGTTCTCGCCAAAACGTTTTTGGCAATCGCTCAGTAGCCCGCCGCAACGGTCCTTGCTGGGGTCATCAACCGGGTTTCCCTTGTCGTCAAAGTATCGGGTACCGGCATAATCGCAGCCTTTACCTGTGCGGTACCAGCCACGCGAGCACCAGGTACATAAACTGTGAATTTGCCGGGTCGGGATACGTAGGCCTCGTAGGTCAGCAGGACTGGACAATTCGAACTCAACCGACTCATCGCTTTCCGTTACCTTGCGATCAATGTAGAAGACCTGCAGCTTTTCCTGCACCGGATCAGCTGTAGGGTTACCCTCTGGAAAATTACGGGCGTCGAGATAGTGTACCAATGTATCGTGGATCAGCACTTTAGCCTGCGCCATGTCCTCGAACTGGAGGCAAAGCGCGGTGATCAGCCCATCAAGGTTAGCAACCGTTAACTTTGGCTCAGTGCTCTGGCTGTCTGAGGATATTTCCAGTCCCTCAACGGTAAACGGCCACGGCCCGTACTCCTTGCCCCGCCACCAGATCGATTTTGCAGGTAGCTTCGTTTCGTCTCCGCCTGCTGCAGCCAGTTCTTCCGGCGTATAGGGCAGCGTGTCACTATGAAAGCGCAGAATATCAGCACCGAACTTTGTCCCGTCCACTTCAACAAGGCGAACGCGATTGCCCGGCTCCAACTTCTGCAGGTCTGTATTCAGCATGATTAATCTCGGTTAAACGTGGAAGGCCTCGGTAAACGTGGCCGTCAGTGAATAGTTATCGCCGCCCATTGCAATAGGCTTATAGCCTTCGCAGCGGTAGAGGCCGGGAACGTTGGTCGGTGGTGTCCATTGAAAAGATCTCACCCCGTAATGATTTTCGAGAAAGGCGATAATAGGCGTGATGTAGTCATACTTGCCGATAAAAGTCAGGTCCCAGGAACGAATGATCGGGTTAATACCGTCGCCTGAAACCTGCATATAACCATCGCCGAACTGCGCTTTCCTTATACGAAATCGGGTGTCACCGGCAGCATTAACACGCGCCGGATAGTTAAATATCTGAATGGCCATTACATCCCCTTAATTGCTTTCCAGATCGGCTGACCTGGCTTCAGGTTCCGGTTGATGACCTTTTGACTTTCCTGTGCAGCAATATTCCCTATCTGTTTGCCGAAATCCTCCCAACCAGGAGTAGCCTGGGAGCTGACATTACCGCTACTTTCAATTGTGATGTAAACATTTGGGGCGGCAGCAGTCTGTTGCGATGCCCCCATAGCTCGGACACCTAGCGAACCATCCGCACCACGCTTGAGCGGCATGATAGCTTCTGGCCCGGCCTCCCCCATCAAGCCAGCACCTTTGGCAAACGCAAACGTTGTGGGTTGGCTGACCACCTGACCGCTGTAGGAACTCAGGGACGGCGACGAGTAAACACCGCCTTTGGCGTTAGCGAACATCGGTACCTGCCCCGGGTCATTACCGCCAGGTGAGAAGAAACTCATGCCAGCTTTCAGCGCGTTGAACATCGCCATCTTGATCATCATGCTGGCAAGGTCAGTCAGGACGGATTTGGAGAAATCACCAAAGCTGGCTTTGGCTGTGGTAGCAAAGTTGGTCAGCATGCCCGCCATGCCGTCAAACATCCTGCCGGTCGCATCTTTAACCTGCCCATAAACGTTACCGGCATCAGATGACCAGTCCATCATTCCCTTTTTCAGCCCTGCGGTGTAATCACCCTCGATAGCCGCTTTTTCCTGTGCGGCATTGCGGACGATATCAAGCTGCCTCTGCTGCTCACTGGCAAGAATGGCCGTCTGTTGA
The DNA here is from genome assembly GCF_017832355.1 of Serratia sp. PL17. GTDB lineage: Bacteria > Pseudomonadota > Gammaproteobacteria > Enterobacterales > Enterobacteriaceae > Serratia. The sequence goes on along the minus strand of NZ_JAFIBY010000018.1, from coordinate 5,124 downwards.
GTGTACTGTTCGGACGATTTGTCCGTCACTTCCTTGTCAAGCTGCAAGCGGTGTTGCTGGAACGACTGCCTGATTTTCTGCTCAGCCACCATCTGATCATAGGCGTCAGTTGACATGGTCATCTGCGCATTACGGTTGGCGTACTCCTGCTGTTTCGCAGCCGTTTCCATCACCAGGCTACGGGTTTGTTCCAACAGTTTTTTGCCAATCTCACGTTCACGGTTTGCCTTTTCCAGCGCCACATTTTCGGTTAATTGCGCCCTGATCTGGTCTTGCATGGACAAAAGGCTTTTTTGACCGGTGGTTAGTTTCTTACCCTGAAGCCCTGCAATCTCCTGATCGAAGGCCACCAGCTTTTTCTGCGATTCGGTCAGTTTGTCGGTATCTTGCGCCTGTGCGCGCAATACAGAAGATTGTTGCTGCAACTGTTGCAGACGTCTTACGCCTTCACTATCGCTATATGCAGCCCCTTTGGACTTTTCTCCATACTGCTTGTTAATGCCCTTCAACGCCTGCGCATATTCGTCTGCCGTCAGTTTTCCGGCCTTAAACTGCGCCGATACAATACCCGTTAAGCGGGCCTGTTCCTTTTTAGGATCAGCACCAGCCTTAATAGCGGCGGAGACTTCATTCTGTAACTTTAACTCTTTCCGGGCGGCTTCCTGTTCTTGTTGCCGCCGCTTGTACAGCTCTTCGTTGGTTTTCTTCACCTCGTTAGCGGTATCGTTGCTGATATCCAGCTTAACGCCCTGTGCCAGGGCCTGCGCCTGGCCGGTTTTCATCTGCGCCTGACCGATGATATCGAACGCGGACGCCACTTCATTTTTCAGCGACTTCCAGATAGACGCCAATCCGCCGACGCTGTTCTCCTGCTCGGTGACTTTGGCTTTCACATCATCAAGGTATTTCTGCTGAAGTAGCGCCGTCGCTTCACTGGTTTTCCCCTGCCGGGACAGCGTGGCGATATGATCGATAAACGTGGTGTTGAGCTGAACGCCCTGATTAGTCAATGCCTCCATTGCCTTTAGAGGTTCACCGCTCAGGCTTGATAGCGTCGAAACAAGATCATCAGATGACATACCCAGCTCGTTCATACGGGTGCCGGTTTCAGCTATTTCCGACAGCATATTGCCACCAAATCCAGCGCCGGCGGCGCTGGTGACAGCCTTAACCGCATTCTCTGTGCCGCCGAGCGTCATCATCAGCATGCGCAGATCATTCACCGTCATAATGGCCTGAAGCCCTGACTTTTGAAGCGCTACGGTATATGCCTTGGTCTCTGCCTCCCCTTTTTGAAACGCGGTATACAATGCCGTGGCACCGGCAACCGCCGCCATGATGCTTAAGCCTACCGGGCCACCCAGCAGGGCCAGAGCGCTTTTCATCAAGTTAGTGCTTACCGCTGCCGCGCGCGCCGTAAAGGAAACTTCCTTGTTGGCCACGCTGATTTGGTTCAGGGAGGAAAGCAGGTTAGTTTTGCCTTGGGACTCAGCAATATCCGCCGCTAGCACCGCTTTTGATGCCTGCGCCATTTTTTCCTTGGCGCTGACCTCAGCAAGATTAGCCTCGCGCACCTGGCGGTGAATGTCGGCATACTCTTTTTGATAGCTGACCGAAAGGCCGTAGAGCTGGTTCTCCTGATTTTTAGCCGCATAGAAGCGCGCCATTTCCTGCGCCTGCTCGCGGGAGGCTTGCGCCTGTTCACGGGTACGCTTAGCCGCGTCGAACTGCGCCTGAGCCTGCTGGCGTGCAGATTGTGCCTGTTCAATCTGTCCCTGCGACGCCTTGTTAAACTCAAGGGCAGCAGCCTTCGCTGCTTCGCGTTGGGCCTCCCAGCCACTTGTCAGCCCCTTAAAGCCGATGAAGGTGCGGTCGAGCGTCGGGATTAATGTATTGGCCAGCGTGCTAACCGCGATGTTACTCCCACCGGCCAGGCCGCTGATCACACTTCGCAGCCCTTCGAAGCCGCCCTGACTGGCGCTGAGCGCACCACTCAAAGAGTTAAGCTGACCGCCGGTGCGCTTCGCCTGATTGCCTATCTGGGTCAGCGCTTCAGTGGTTTTCTGGCTTTCCTGCTGCGCCTTGCCCGTAAAGTTTTTTGACGCGGTTTCTGCCGTTCTGAATGAATCGACAATTTGAGATTTAAAACTGGCGGAATTCAGGTGAAGCGCTACCGCCAGAGTAGCTACATCGGCCATTACATGAGCGCTCGCATAACGGCAGCACACTGTTCATCAACATCAGATGCGACAGGGGCTGACAGATTGACAGGGGGCGGGATAGCAGTATCGGACGTTGCCTTATCCACCAGCGAATAGAATGCCTCCCAGTGCTGGATAATAGAGGCCGGGAGGGCTGCAATTTTTCTGACGTCAGGCTCACCGAAGCGATCGGCCAACTGATAGATCAGCCATAGCCACGGTGAGTGGGTCAGTTTTTTTCGGCTTCCTCCAGCGTGCCGTAGCTGTGGCTCTGGATAGCGCGGATTGCATCAAATAACGCCGCGTTATCATGAGCTGCCAGCAGTTCCGCCGGTGAAGGCAAATCAGATGCAGGTACTGATTTACCCTGTTCGTCAACCAGTGCACAGAGGATCAACTGAGCGCCAAGCAGTGTTGCTGCCTTTTGGTCACTCTCTAACTGTGCCTTTCCAAGCCCTTCGTCGTAATCCATCAGTTCACATACCGTCAGGCGGCGAATATGTACCGGCACGCCAAACAGCGTGTGCGGCACCGCCGTATTGGTGGGTTGAAGCAGAGCGGTCTTGAGGTTGATTTTCTTCTGGGTCATGCCATTTCCTTACTTAATGGTTACGGTTGCGGTAGTGCTGTTGATGGTGTCTGACCGCTCGGCAGACAACACCACGCGATAAGCGCCTGCATCTGCCGCCACAACTGAATTTTTGGTATAGGTGGCAGCGGTGGCACCGCTTATGTCGGAGCCGTTTTTCTGCCATTGGTATTTAACGGGCTTGCCGTTACTGGAGGTAGCCGCAACAGTCAGGGACAAATTGCCCCCGACCGCCAGATCAACGTTCTTCGGCTGGGTAGTCACGCTGATCACACCTTTGGGGCCACAGCACCCCATGTGTTGCTGTTCTGCTTGCCCTGAACCGTAATCTGAATGACTTCACTCGCTGGCGCGGCAATCTCATTCATCTTCCATCCGGACAGCGACAGAATGGAAGTGGAGGTGCGACCGTTTGGCAGTTCAACATAAAACTGCACGGTTTCACGGTTGTCCGCAGCGGTAAGGAACGCAGCAAAATCAGTATTGGATGGGTCGTCGATAAACCCGATTGATTTCTCCGCTCCTTCGGGCAGATCGGAGATAAATTGCTTGGTAGTGTCGATCAGCGTGGTGCAATCCACAAAGCTGCCGGTCTGTCCCATTTCACCTACCGCCTTACAATTAACCAGTGCTTTCATTGCAGTTGGTGCGGCGCCGACAGTGCCCCATTTTACCACTGTGCCAGCAGGCAGCATGGCGTACTCTGGCGAAGTTTTATCAGCCATATTTCCTCTCTTAAATGATTGTGGCAGCGGTCGCTACCGGTTTTCTATGCCGTAGCGGAGTTCTGCCGCCAGGATGCGTAACACGCGGGTTTTGTTGTAATCCAGAGCGGGTCGGATAAACGGATTTCCGACCTGCTTCACCGTGCCAAACTCTTGTGCCAGCGCCTTCATGTGATGCTTTTTGCTGGGACCAACCTTGAAAGTGATTACCGTCAAATAGCGGGCGTCTTTCATACGGCTCGTACTGCGTATTTTTATATCGTCCCGCATGTGTGGCCCGGAATTGCTCTCATCAAAGCCCGCATGTTGCTTCATGTCCTCTAGCACTGGCTCCAGTGCTACCCGCCCAGCATCACGCAGTACCTTGACCGCATCATCCCCCATTGCTTTAAGCTGACGCTCAAGCGCATCAAGGCCCGTAACGTTAATGCTGATCATACGGCGTCCTCCGGGTAGCAGATGATGTAATCGCGTACCAGGCGGTATTGGGTGCTGTTGTTGGTCAGCGTGGTTGCGCCTTGCAACATCGTGCCACGTGTCACCGTCTGAACCGGCCAGCGGCCAATATGTCCGTGCTGAATACCTTCCCAGACTGTGCAGATGGCCTTATCCAGTTCAATCAGGCGGGCGTAATCGTTGATTACGTACAGCGAAATCTGAAAGCGCCCCTGAACCAGCGCGGTGCTGGCCAGCCCGGTATCAAATTTAGGGTCAGTGATTTTCTGATACGTCACCCCCTCCTGTTCAGGGTCGGGCAACAACAGCGGGTATGCCGGCAGGCTGGTTAACGCCTCCAGCGCCGCTTTGATGTCATACTCGATCATGACGAATATCTGCCTCCGCCGTAATTAACAGTCGGTCTGACTGCGAGCGGTCCGGTGCGCGAACGGTAAAGGTTCGCTTTTGAAAAACCACCTGCCAGTCAACGGTAATTTCATCACGCGGGCGCAGCGTGAACAGCATGGTTTCCACCACTTGACCTTGCTCACCTGTCCGAATTTTGCGGTTAGAAATCGGCTCGGCATCCGCCCAGACCTCTTTCACAAACTCGAAGGATTTCACCGGCGAACCGGTTTGCTCATCGCGAATAGTGACAGGGCGAAAAAGCCCGATGCGAAAACGAAGCTGCCCAGCGCGTAATGATTTCATAGCCCGTAAATCCGATAAGGTTGAAGTAGAGACTCGACGGCCAACGGCAATTTGGATGCTGATGCGCCGACTACAGCGGCCTCCCGGTTGGCATACCAATGCCCGATACAGAGCAGCATGGCTGTACGAACGTCATCATCCAGCAAAAGCCGATCTTCGTCGTCCTCATAGCCAGGGTCTGACTTACTGGCGTAGAGGGTGCGACGGGTATACATCTCAACATGCTTTTTCGCAGCACCAATGAATACGCCAATCAGCTTGTCGTCCACACTGAAATCAAGCTCCAGCCGGCAATGCTCTTTCACCAATTCCAGCTCTAACATGGCTCACCTTACTTTTTGGTTTTCTTGCCTGCTTCTGGCTGCTCTGGCTGCTCTGGCTGCTCTGGCTGCTCTGGCTGCTCTGGCTGCTCTGGCTGCTCTGGCTGCTCTGGCTGCTCTGGCTGCTCTGGCTGCTCTGG
>NZ_JAFIBY010000017.1 GCF_017832355.1 Serratia sp. PL17 | reverse complement strand
TCTTCTCTGAAGCTCCTGAAGTCATAGAGGGGTTGTACGCCGGAACCGCCGAAATTTCCGGCACTACTGATAAGTCGCTTTCTAAGCATGTTTAACATCTGCTGACATGTACGATTATGGGGCCATGAATGAGAATCGATGCGTACCAGCTATGTGAGACGTTGAAGTCAGTACTTTTTCGCCCCAAATGGCCATTTCTTTGCTGTCCGGTTGACGGTGGTCTTGCGTACAGCCAACCGAACGCCAAAATTATGCGTCACGGAAATTTCGGCGGTTCCGGCACAGAACCCCTACTTATGCTTAAAAAACAGAGATGGAGCTTGTATGAACGGATCTGGTTTACCCCCAGCAATAGTGTCCGCAGTGATCGCGGGCGTGACCGCAATAGTGGTCGCAGGCGTGGCAGCAGTGTTCTCTTTCCTGAACTACAAGTTAGCTAAAAAAAATAGCGATCAAGTATCGACGCGGGCAGCAGAAGAGTCATTGTTAGATAATAACCTCACAAAAATTCGCTTAATTTCTTCTCTGGATGTTTTCGCATACCAGTCGACATTGGTCGCTTTGGACTATGGAAGTGAAAATAGGAATGGGATAACAAAACCATTAGTGCAGCTACCTAGATTTAACGTTGAGTCGATGGCAAAGGACATAAGAACCCTTCACACCAATATCATCCATCAAGTAGCACAACTGGAATCACTGCAAATATCCGCTGAAGCAGAGGTAACGTTAATAGCATTGAGACAGCAAGATCCTACTGATGACGCAGAACTATTCCATCACAGGAAAAGGCTATATTTTACGCTTGCAGTAAAGGCGCTTAGACTTTCGAGGCGCATTCGGAGTTCTATAGATGACGATAGCGGCTCAATCTTACTCACCAGAAACAAGCGACAAATAAGCACCTATTTGAAACTCAGGCGGGAGCAAATCCAAAGAAACTCCACGCCCTTTTATTTGACATAACATCCCTTGTACGCACCGCTGAAACACACTCAGGGCGATTTAAGCGCGAAAGCGATGAAAACCACAGCTTACCGGTTAAAATCCGCCAGAACCGCACTGGCTAACTTTACGGGGCATGCATGGCTATGCAGTCAGATGCGTGGAGTTTGGTTTGGTTTGAAATGCCGGGCGAAAGGTCTGTTTTAAAGCTAATCGGCACCCAACACAGCTTATGTAACAGCTTGATTATTTCGCCTCCAATGGTTTGTTTTTTCTCTGGTAGAATATGCAAATTCTGTGATTCTCATGTTGAGGTTTTGCTGTGAACATTGACGAAGTTGCCCAATGGCATCCCTTTAAGGATCCTGATGGCAACATTTGGGATTTGTCATTTCTTGATGCACATGAAGTTACTTACACTCACAGCTCTCCAGGTAAACAAGATATCGTTTATAAGTTTATTGTATCTTACTCATTTCATTGTTTTTGCAAGGATTATCCGGAACAGACAGCCGAGGAACAATTGGCATTGATGTATCATGCCGATAAAGATGCGAGGCCGTTTTGTAAGATCAGGTATGCGCTTGCTCGAGAAAAACTACGAGCCATCATTGAAGGATTGGGTAACGCAAAGGTTATTCATGCAGGGCATGGCAGTTATGCTGTCGTAGAGATTGCAGCTAATGATGGTGAAAGCGAGTTCTACTTTGTACCGTTTAAGGCTTATCGTGAACGGAAGAAGCTGCGTCTACATGTGACTAGTGCTTATCCCGTGAATGAACGTCCGCCCGGTAAGCCGGTTAGTTTTTTTAAGATTGCCCACAATCTTTTACGTGGAAAGCCATTACCTAAGCCTCAGATGTAACAAAGCCCGCTTAGTTGCGGGCTTCGCCAGAAATTTCTTCTGGTATTCAGAACACCTTTACCGGGCTTGGCCTCGACCAACATCTCTGTTGGTAGTGGGATGTCTGGTATTACCAGTCTGCTGCATCCTTGAACTAATTCTAGGTAGTGTGATGTAGATTTGCAACCAAAAAGTTGGTTGCAACCTAAAGGCTAACTTTTTCTGACACCCAACAAACACCTTGCTGCGCCTGGTTTTATGAAAATACTGTTCTATATGACACCTAAAACCTAACAGTTAATTAAATCACCTAACTCTTGTGGCTATTTCCCGCACAAAATAGATCCGCACTAAAGTGGCGGCGCTCGGGCATAACCACCGAACAACAGCTAACCGGTGACGGGAGCGCAATTCATTGCGTGGCCGTCGCCGGTTGGACAAGCGTAGCGCGTCAGCGCTTCCCCCACTGCCACCACCGGCGCGGCGTTTCGGCCGGTGTCTCTGTGGTCTCAGTTTTGTGTTCCAGCAGTCTCATGGCCTGCATTTCCTGTCGCAGCCCGGCCACCTCTTCCCGCAGCGCTTTTATCTCCGCGATCAGCGCTTCCGAGGCCGTTTTTTCAGTCTCAACCGGCAGTCTCAACTCGTCCCGCTTGTGAGTCTCATCCTGTCTTAACTCACCGTACACCCGGATAAGCTCACTGGTATCGACAACACGACCACCATCAGCCTCGATCCGGTATGATACGCGGCCTTTAGCCATATCTCTGTACAGAGAACTCCGGGCTTTTCCCGTCAGTTCAGTGGCCTGTCTCACCGTTACCCACGCCATTGTCTCACCCCACTATTTTTGAGACAGTATACCTGACAGGCGCACACCATGCCCGGAAGGAAAAGAACATGACCAGACAGGAAAAAACCGCCCTCAAGATGGCGAAATTCATCAGGGATCAGTCGCTGCTGTTGCTGGAAAAGCTGAACGAACTGGATATGGATACCCCGGCCGACCTGTGCGAACGGCTGCATGAGGATGCGGAAAAACTCTGGCAGGTGATGGGCGAACAACTCGGGGAAGAATAACGGCACCGGCGCAGCCGGTGCTTTTCGGCATCATTTCATCAGACGGCGCATACCCAGCAGAATGCCCCCGATCAGGATCGCCGTAGTGCCACCCTGCCCGAAATGCAGAAACAACCAGTCCCGAATCTCCGGGTTTCTCACCAGAAACTGCGTAAACCCGTAAAGCAGCAGAAGCACCGGCAGTACGCGCCAGAGCAATTTCAGCAGGTTCACGGCCAGAATACCCGGCACACAAACCATAATCCCGAGCACAAACAGGGCTTCCCGCCCGACAGCAGCAACACGACCATTCATAAAGACACCTCATGATGTTAATAAATAAAATCAGTCCATTACCATAAATCTGAAGCAGGAAAACAGCCGTTCCCGATCGAGTTCGGCTGTTTTGCGGGCCTCGCCGGTCTGTGGGTTCACAATCTCATCCACCGCCAGAATAGCCCGCTGTACCCGGACAAGCGTCGGCCGGTCGGGGCAGATGTACCAGATTTCATCAATGCCGTTCGCCTTGCGGTTAAACAGATACCCGGACACCACTTCCTGATAGCGGCGGCGGCTCTTGACGGTACGCTCCACCTCGAACGCCACCGTTTTGCCGTCCAGTTCCGCCAGCGCATCCGGTACCTTCATCCCTTTCAGGGCAATACGGTGCAGGTAGCGCCAGCCGGTGGCCCCTTTTGTCGTCATGGCAAGGCGCAGGGACTGCACGGCCAGTCGGTGCGGCAACTGCGCCGCCGACACGCGCGAGGGCTGGAAAGGGGTTACATCCGTCAGTGGTTCGTTCTCGTCGAACGAGAACGCCACGCCGTGCGGGGTCAGACCCCACACGCTGACCTGACGGCCGTCAACCGGGTATTTCGCCCGGACCAGCAGACCTTTCGTCACGAGGCTGTCCAGGAAGCGATAGACCGGCTGTACCGCCGCAATCCCCAGCAGACGGGCCACAATCTCCGCCGGTGAGCAGAGTTCGTCCCGCAGCCAGCGCAGGACCAGGCGGGTTTTCTCCGCGTTCCGCGCCTGTCGCGTCGCGTGGCTGACGTTGTACCGTTCAAGTGCCATCAGTACAGCTCCGCAAAATCATCATCATCCGGGCGCTTACGCGCAGCGTCAGCCTGGTATTCGGCCAGCGGGTCCGCTTTCGCCAGCACCGGGAAGGTACTGAGCGAGATGGCCTGACGTTCCACCCGCAGCGGGCTGCTGAAACCGAGATGCGCCACGCCCAGCCCGGTGATGACCGCAAACCCGTCCGGCAGGTGTTGCAGGGTGTTCACGTCGAACAGATACCGCGCCTCCTTCTGGATATAGCTGTCGCCGCTGATGTGCTCAACATTGCCGGCTTCCCGTTGCACCTTGCGCCGCTCCACGTCCACCCGGATTTCCCCGGTCTGTGCGGCGGCCCACTGCGCGGATTCTTCGCTGGCCGCTTTGTAGAACCAGCGGATCGGGGTGTTATCGAGTACAGTGGTTTTCACAAAATCGGCGGGCAAATCCTGCCCGCACAGTCCGAAGTCACCCAGCGACTGATGCGCCAGCAGCAGGTTACAGTCCCGGCTGCGCAGCGTCCCCAGCGCGTTCAGCACGTATTTGGAGAGCAGATATTTAAGCTCATCAAGCATGATGCTGGCGTGCGGCCACGCAGTGAACTCATCACGGGCAAGGATAATTTGCGCGCAGCGGGCAAACAGCATTTTCTGCACCCGAATAACCGCCTCATCCTCCATTGAGCCGATGACATACAGGCAGCCGCCGCCGTTGATAATGGCCGCCACATCGATGCCGGTGTCCGTCTGCAGGACGCTCAGATCGGCGACGTTCTCCAGCTTGGTGATAAGCCCCTTCACCTCTTTTTTCATCGTCTCCGGCAGCGCATACGCCGCCGTCAGCACCTGCTGGATGTTCGCCCCGTTCGGGAACTGGTCCGCAATCAGCTTCGCTGCTTTCTGCTCGTTGTTGCGGTAATGGTCGGCCACATCGCCGGTTTCACTGAGGTTAAACCCGGCAATCAGCAGGTTTTTCAGCGCGTAGCTGTCGAGGTCACGGAACAGGTTAAGCTGCGCCGGTTTCCCCGGTCGCAGATCCAGCAGCGTAAAGTCCGGGCAGTGCGCCCGGAAGACGTGTGGCGCCCACGCGTCGCCCTTCGGGTCGAAGTACACCACCGCATCGCCAAAATCGCGCACGCAGCGAATGAGCGCATTGGTGGCCATCACGCTCTTGCCACTCCCGGGCAGGCCGAGAATTTGCACGTTAGTTTTGCGCCACGTATCGCGCGGAACCAGCACCGGCTGGCCGTCCTCCTTCTTGCCGAGGAAAACCACCTGCTGCTTTCGCGCCTGTTCGGTGGAGAAATCCGCCAGCGCATTGACCGGCACCGCCTCCCCGAAATGCAGGTTACGCACATCCGTCATTTCACCGGTGCGCTGACTGCTGCGGCGGCTCTCCTGATTCAGCTGCGCGTTCACCTTCTGATCGGCGGCCGAAAAATGCTTATCGAGGAACAGGAACGCCAGCAGCCGCGACACCACCACCCCGGCAAGCAGCCCGCCCGCGCACCAGACAATCCCGAACAGGTTAGCCGGTTGCAGCAGGTAATAATCCGCATTAATCGCACGCCCCGGAAACAGAACCGTTTCCCCCCAGCTCTCGATATAAACCGCGACTACCAGCCCGGCCAGAATCGCCAGCCCGCCCCCCTCAACCAGCAGATGCAGCCAGTGCCAGAGGTGGCGACGGACCGTCACCGCACGTCCGGGCGAATCGAGCGAGGCCAGCACCGAAAACGGCGCAGCCCGGTTATTATCACGTCGGTAGCGGTCGGCATACTCCAGCCGCTCTTTCCGGCTAAGGCCGACGTAACGCATCCGCCCCGTCCAGGCAGAAATCAACCCGACAGACACCCCGATGGCAAGGAACGTGAGCAGCAGGGCGACGTAACCCTGAAACAACCAGCTGACCCACGGGAAAATATCCCGGGCCAGCGCCGGGATGTGCCACTGCCACGCCAGCGAATCCAGATCAAACATGTGATACCTCTCTCAAAGCGACGGTTTACCGGCGTGATGCGCAGCCCACTGCGCAAGCTGGCGACATGCCCCAAGGCATGGCGACGGCGTTCACGTCCCGGGTGAAAGCGTTCAGCGCTCACCCGGGAGGCCAGCAACTTTCCGCCCCATGCGGAAAATGCGCAGCCCCGGAGGAACAACGAGCACGCCCACAGCGTGCGAGAGGAAAAGGCCGCGCCCCAGCGTGGATTTTTCCGGTGTTCCGGCCCCCGTCAGAGTAAGCGCCAGCGAGCGGCTGACCACCGACAAAATCAGAGGCAGCTTGCTGCGTCGTCAGGTGCGTTCAGCACCGTGGATTTTTGTGGGTGGTCAGGCGTGAGCCTGACGGGGGCCGGGTGAATTTCTGACGTGACCGGCGTTCAGCCGGGCTAAGACAGAAAGAGGGGTAAAGACGCTGCGTCGATGGCGTCCAGCCAGTGTAAGCAGTGGCTTTACCCCTGAAGTCAGTCCCGCCCCAGCGGGGATGACTTGCATTTCTCCGCAAGGAGAAAATAAGTAACAGAGATAGGTTAACGTGAAATGTTCAGCAGAAAACCGACATGCTTCACCTATCTGAATGATTTATCGGCTAAGAAGGGAAAGGCTTTAATCAGGGGACAATATGACACACCAGCGCGTCCGGTGGTCGTCGGCATGTACGGGAGATATTGCGCCTCCTCGCTCACTCGGACGCTACGCTCCGGCCGTGAGACTGCGGCGGGCGCTGCGGACGATCACGCAGTAGTCAGGGAGGATGTGGGCGAAAAAAAAGAGCAGGGCAAAGGCCGCGGGGAACCCGTTTTTTCATAGGCTCCGCCTCCCCTGACGAGCTTCACAGAAAAAGGCTTTCCGGTGCTCAAATCAGTGGAAGGCGAAACCCGACAGGACTATAAAGATCATCACCGTTTCCGGTGAATCGCTCCCTCTTGCGCTCTCCTGTTCCGACCATGTCGCTTACCGGATACCTGTACCGCCTTTCTCCCTTACGGGAAGTGTGGCGCTTTCTCATAGCTCACACGCTAGTATCTCGGTTCGATGTAGGTCGTTCGCTCCAAGCTGGGCTGTATGCAAGAACCCCCCGTTCAGCCCGACTGCTGCGCCCTCTCCGGTAACTATCGTCTTGAGTCCAACCCGGAAAAGCACGCAAAAACGCCACTGGCAGCAGCCACTGGTAACTGGAGATCGCAGGAACGTGAGAGTAAAAAAGTTACTTTTCTCTTGAAGAAGCCCATTTATAGCGGCTAAACTGACTGTACTGATTTGGTGACTGTTCCTGCGAAGATCAGTTACCGCCCGGTTTCGAAGAGTTACCAGCTCGACGAACCCGAACCAACCCGCCTTCCGGCGGGTTTTTTCGTTTACAGTGCAAGAGATTACGACGATCTATGAAGGATCTCAAGAAGATCCTTACACGTAAAGGAAGCGTTATCAGTCGATATGGTTGTTTACCCCTGGGAAAGCACCATTAACGCCATTAATGACGCTGGAATTCCGCAAGTGGGGGTAATGGGAGCGAAGCTGCAATATGGCGACATCTGTAAAATTCATATGCGTATCAGGACGTTGAAAGTAGCTTTCAATAGTGTACGAAAACGGCGTACGAAATGAACGCTATGTACGAAAGTCGTTTAGCTAAGTTTTGGACATGCAAAAACACCCTATCCGCAAAGGGATGGTTTCGGATATCAGCAAATGTCGTGAAATTGTGCGTTCGCTCCCATTGGGCCAAGTGGAGCTGGAAGGATTTATCAGTCATGCTGGCGGTTGCCGAACAGTCTACACACCACCGGCGCAGCCAGTAATGAGCCAGCGATTTTCGAACCTCAACCACTTTGATACCGTCAGTCATTTGCATATCACTTTCAATAGCTTTCTTATGCTGAACCCGAGGATGAACAACCAGTTCCAAAGAAAGATACGTGTTCCAGTCATCATCAAATTCTCTCAGACATTCCGCAGGCGCAGAGCCTTCGTCCCCAAAAATCTCCTGAATTCGTCCTACAACGAGATCTAAAAATTTTCGCCTGCCAAGATCATAGCAACGGACGTATGTTTTAAGATCGTTGTGGAACATCGAGTGAGGGACAATTTTCTTCTCTGAAGCTCCTGAAGTCATAGAGGGGTTGTACGCCGGAACCGCCGAAATTTCCGGCACTACTGATAAGTCGCTTTCTAAGCATGTTTAA
>NZ_JAFIBY010000016.1 GCF_017832355.1 Serratia sp. PL17 | reverse complement strand
CTCTGGCTGCTCTGGCTGCTCTGGCTGCTCTGGCTGCTCTGGCTGCTCTGGCTGCTCTGGCTGCTCTGGCTGCTCTGGCTGCTCTGGCTGCTCTGCAGGATTATCTTCATCCACCAGCTCGGCATAACCTTTTTTGATCAGCTCGCGACCGTGCAGATCCTGCGTCTCGAATAACTCACCGTCATTGACCACCCGGCTACCGAACAAAATCGGTACAAGTGCTTTAACTTTCATGAATATCTCCTGAAAAAGCGGCCCACAGGCCGCTATATGTGGAAGCCATTAGCCGCCAGTCGGTGGAGTTGGAACGGTGAAAGCACCGGTAACGAAGGCTTCCGGGCGTTTGACGGCCAGCGCCACACGTTCTTCGCAACGAATGGAGATCATGTTCTTCTCGAAGTCGTCGGCGTTCTCGGTACTGATCACCACGTTGGCCTCTTCGCGGTCGAAGAGTTGAGCACCTGCGCTGAATGCACCGGTCAGGAATTTGCCCAGGAACGCACTGGCTTCAGTTGCGACAACAGGCAGGCCCCAGAGCGTCGGGCCGACGAGCGCTGATGGGTTAGCAAGGATATAGCGGCCCAGCGTGTCCTTGAGCAGCTCAATTTTGGCCCAGTCAGTGAAATGCAGCACATGGCCCGTTGATGGGAAGCGGGCTAACTGGGCCTGTAACATCGCCAGACGCAGATCATCAATGCCGTTTTGCATCGCCACTTCGAACGCCGCTTTATACTTCGACGCCTGGGGCATGATGCCCTCCAGGTGAGCACCTGTACCGTCACCGAACAGAATTTCCTGCTCTTCGACATATTTCAGGCCAAAGCGCAGTTCTGCATCCACCGTCGATTGCAGCTGCGCAAAGTCGTCCAGGATTTGCTTGGATGCCTTGAACATGTGCGCCAGGGTGCGAACCGGTGTGATTTTTTCCGCAAACTGGATATCACTGTACGGTTTTGCCGTATTTTCAGGCACTGCTGCGGCCTTGTTGGTGAAACCGGTTTGCTGTACCCAGTAGATAGTGCTGGAGCCTGTTTTACCTGGTGCGATCAAGTCGCGGATAAACAGACGTTGTTTCGGGGCGGTATCAATGCCCGGCAGGCGTTGCGGTGCCACAATTTGCCCAGGTACATCGGTAGAGATCAGCGCGGCATTAACAGGGATGCTCAGGCGTTGGTTACCCTGGATACCGGAAGCGAAGTCCTTTAGGGCTGAGGCCGAAATGACCTGTTGACCAACTGACTGAATAACTGCAGCAGCACTGCTTAATGGCATTTGCGCCACATGCTGCTCCAGCTCACCTAACGCGGACTTCAACGTTTTCTCTGCGGCCTTCATGGCATTCAGCTCGGTGGCCATTTTATCAACGGCATCTTTTGTTTCTGCTGAAAGCTCGCCGGACTTTTTGGCCTCTTTCAGCGCGTCTTCTGCTTTGGCATTAAATTTACTGGTCGCATCTTCGATAGATGCGGTGACTTTTTTCAGGATTTCATTTACTTCAGACATAATTTCTCCAGATTATTGGCATGCCGAAACCAGCCCACTTAATGCGGCGTCCAGTTTGGCTAAGGTTTCAGGGGATGCTTCGGCAGCGCTCGGCGTGCCAGTTGGATCGGTAACAGCGCCCGGCGTGTTACCCGTAAGGGCTTTCAAAAGCTTGCGGCGTTCTGACCGTGGGGTGTTCGTCTTGGCCAGTAAAGAATCCAGCTTGCGCAGAGCAGCGGCTGGCGACTCGTCATCACTGGTGACCGAATCGGAGGAAAGCAGACCATCAGCCAATCCCTTCTCGATAGCATCACTGCCACCAATATAGGTTTCGCCGTCCATCATCTGTTTGACGGCGTCACTATCGAGACCTGAACGGGCCGAGTAAATATCTGCCATCGCGTTATCGAAAGGCTCAAGATAATCCACCATGGCGGCAAAATCATGGCGGTTACCTATCGCCACTACCCAGCAGTTGTGGATCATCAGGAAGGCCCCGCGACCGATCTGAATGTCATCGCCGGCCATCGCAATAATTGATGCTGCACTGGCGGCCAGTCCCAACACTTTCACAGTCACCTTTCCCTGGTACTCGCGCAACAGGTTGTAAATCGCCAGGCCTTCGAACATATCGCCGCCAGGCGAATTAATGTTTACGGTGACGTCGGCACCATTCATTGACCGCAATACGCCCGCAATACGCTTCGCCGTAACCCCTTCCCCCCAGTAGTCCTGCCCGATAACATCAAACACAGAAATCGTATTATCGTCAGAGGCTGCGGCTTTCAGGCCGCCATTCCAGCGATCGAGCGCTGAGGGTAAGGGTTCGCAGGTGACACCCGCGCAGGGGCGCCCCGCCGGCGCTGCCGGAAGTTGTTTTTTTGTCATGGGGAGTTGCTCCTACGCCGCTTTTTTCAGCGGTGACTGATCTTCAGGAATGTCAGGGAAAAGGTAGTTATGAAGCTTGGTAATACCGCTGGCCTGAGCGCCGAGGTTATTCTGTTTCAAATCTTCCAGAGGGGTCAGGTTAAGCTGCACGGTGTAAATATCTCCACCCGGTATTGGCGGCAGATTTTCAAGTCTGCGGACATCGTTGCGGCTCATCCAACCATTTTGCAGCGCTGTGGTGTAATACGCAGAGCGACCGACGCTATCAGCACGCAGCAAGCCTTCAACCGAGAACTCAGCAAAGTAATCCTCGTCACCATCTAGGAGGCAGCGAGCTATTTCCTGCTCGATATTCACCAATAAAGGCCGCAACGTATTGGTCAGGAATATCAGGTTCATGCCCTCAACGCTTGACGCCCAACTACTCTGCTTCGTGACGTGCCCCACCATAAACGGGGGCACCCGAAACCAGCGGCAAATCTCTTCGATACTGAAAGCGCGACTTTCCAGAAGCTGTGCAGCCTCTGGATTCATCGTCACGTTCTGGTAGGAAAGCTCATTTTCCAGCACCATCAACTTACCGGCATTTTTTGAGCCGATAAACGATTGCAGGCTTTTACGCAGACGCTCTCGCTGCTCTTTGTTCAATGCCGTTTTTGACGATAAAAAACCGGTGCTTTGAAGGCCGTTTTCGAAAATCTTGGCAGCAGCTTCATCCACGGCCATTGCAGCGCCAAATACATCACGGCCAGAACTCAAAGGCATCATGCCGCACACACCATCCAGACCAAAGCCGCGGATATGCATCATGCGGTCAACGGGGATCACTCGCTTTGTCCCGTTCTCGGTATACGTATATTCAAGCTTGCCCGTCGGTAGGCGTTTAACCACCATGTTTTGTGGCAAGAGCGGGTCCAGCGCCACCAACTTGCGGCCTATCATTTTCTTTTCAACGAACGCATTACCCCGCAAGCAAATACTGGCCACCACCAGCAACATGAACCGCGAGGGCGTCATTTCCAGATTGGGCCGCCGGCACAATACCTGGTAAGCAGGATGATCCTGAGCAAGTTTGCGGGAACCATCCGCCTCACGCACATACACTTTTAGCGGCAGCGTGGAGATCGACTCACTGAGCAGGCGAATGCAGGCCCAGACAGAGGAAAGCTGGATTGCCTTGTCGGCAGTGACCACCTTGCCGCTGCTGCTGGTACCAAACCATTCTTGCCAAAATGTCCCGGTGGTGAGACTGATCGGGACACCCAGCCAATTTAAAAGGGCGCTTTTAACGCGCCCCGGTTGTTTGTTTTTGTCCATCAGATACCCACTATGATCGGATCATCAAAAAAGCCTTCTAAATCGCTGTCGTCTTCCTGTATGTCTTCTGCTGCCCCCACGGACATTGCCAGCGCAACAATACCGTCTATACGCCCATTGCTGCGGCGCTTGCTGAACACCCGGTTTTCACTTTTATCGGACTCGGTTACGGCGTTGGCCGCATTCCAACGAAGGCAGGGATTAAACAGAATGGTGATTTTCTTATCGATAATGAGTTTTTCCAACAACTCGATAGAGTGTGGCATCCAGAGCCCAGACTCTTTGGATTTACCGAAACCCTGCCCGTGCGGCACAAGAGGAACGGTGATCCCTTCATCTATGAGCTCCGGCTCCAGGTAGTCCATATGGTAACGGTCAAATGCGATGGACTGCATATCAAACAGCGCCGCCAGTTGGGCGATGCGTTTTGACACTGCGCCATAATCGATAACACTGCCGACGGGGGCGTGAACGTATTCCTCACGCACCCAGGCGTCATAAGGAACGCGGTCATTTCTGGCCCGGTCGAGTAACGTATCCTTCGGCGTCCAGAACTCAACGAATGCCGTTCTTATCTCTGGGAAATATAGTGATAGCGCGGTTAAATCTCGCTTGCCGGACAAATCCAGACCGCCATAGCACATCTGGCCCTGCAGCTCGGCGATATCGAACGTCTTTTCACAGGCCATCCAAACATCGCCGCCGATCCACGGATTCTCGGCATCGACCCATTCACAGAAGTTTAGGCGCCGCACCAGGCTTTCTTTTGACGGCATACCCCGTGCATCTTCCACCTGCTCGCGCAAATATTCAGGCTGAAATGTCTGCCCCATCGAGGGATTGGCTTTTGCCCAGCATGACTCATCCTTGAAAGGATCGTCGCCTTCATCCAGCGAACAGATAAACGCAAAGAAGGCATCGTTTTTTTTCTGGCCGGCGGCCAGCTGCTTGCCGTACTGGTGATATTCGTAACAGACGCTGGTTTTATCGTGGCCACTGTTCGTGATCATGAAAATCAGTGCCTGCCTGCGACCTTTGGTACCAGCACGCATCATCTCGACAGCTTTGTTGTCTTTGTGTTCGTGAACTTCGTCAATCAGTGCACAGTGTGGTCGGGGGCCTGACTGGCCATCATCGGAACTGATGGGTCGGAAGAAAGAACCGGTCTGCAAGAAAGCCAGGTTCCATTCTTTACCTGCCCCGCCAGATGCATCAATGCGCTGCGACAATGCTGGCGACTGGTTAACCATCGCTACCGCATCGCGAAACAAGATCATCGCCTGGTCTTTTTTCGTCGCTGCCGCATAGACCTCTGCGCGTGGCTCTTTATCAGCCATCAGGCAATACAGCCCGATCCCCGCTGAAAGGGGCGATTTTCCCGACCCTTTACCCGACTCTACATACGCCGTGCGAAAGCGGCGTGAGCCGTTCGCCCTTTTCCATCCAAAAATTGAGCCGACGACGAAAGCCTGCCATGGTAGAAGAATGAAGGGCGCACCTTCATGCTCGCCGCCATTCAGCTTGAGCACCTTGGCGAAGAAGTCGATCACGCGGCTCACAGCTTCAACATCCCAATGCAGGCCCCGGCCTTCTCCCTCAACCAAATCATTAAGGTGACGCTGGCAGGCATTGCGTATGTCGGGCCCGGCGAGGGTCCTGCCCTCGGTAACATCTAGGGCGTACTGTGTTGCCGGGTCAGGTGCCGAAGAATTCGTCGAGCGGGTCCGTTTCTTTTTTTCCACCATTTACATTTACCTTTGACCTGGCCGCTGGCGTCAGACCAAATTCCACCAAATAACTTTTGAAGCGGCGATCCGCATCCGCCAGCATGGAAACAGCAGGGTTGGCCTTGATCAGAAATCCCCCTTCGGTTTGTACCGTATAGGTGCGACCTTCGTCAGTGATGGTGTTTCGCAGTTGGAGAATGTCGGCATAAATATCGCAGAGGCGCTCAAGCGCAAAAGTATCAGCAACGGTCAAAACGCCCATGCCGTCGAGAAGAACGGTCATCCGGCCCCAGGCGGTTTTCCCCCAGTCGGTGAGATGCGCAGGAGGGCTGGGAATTTCGCGGGCCGGCATCGGCTCTTTATCATTAAGTTTTCTTTTGCCCGGGTTACCCGTCACCACTTTTAAATGGGTCGGTTTCGGGCGTCGTCCTGCCATCGGAACCTCCCAGAAAAAAACTTTTCATTTCGCGGTTGTGCACACAAATGACTAGCGGCGGTCTTTAAAAGCGAGAGGGTTGAACTCTTACCCCGCCCCTCCCCACCGCATTCAAACGCCGCTGTCAGCGGTTCCAGTGCGACGCAGGGTCAAGCGGCAGGCCGTCAGGCGAGCACCCTATTACCTTGCCGGTCTTCTCCATACGTTGCTTTGTGGAGTCGTGGTGCGGCTTACATAATCCCTGCCAGTTCTTGCGGCTCCAGAACAGATGCTGCGCCTTCTTCATTTCCTCTGGCGTCTTGGCCTCTTTCATGCGGTGTGGCACGATGTGATCGACCACAGTCGCCGCCTCAATGCGCCCCATCTGCTGACACATGACACACAGAGGATTGGCTCGAAGGAACACGAGGCGCTCAGCCTGCCACTTGCTGCCGTAAAGCTTCTTAGCGGCCACGGGTGACTTGCCATAACTTGCCGCCGGCCTGCAGCTCCCTTTCGATTGCAGTCTCAGCGGCTTTCCTTGCCAGCTTGGCGACTTCTTTCATGAGATCAGAATGGTTGATAGTGCCATCTTTAATCTGCGCGTCACTGATAAATACCTGGCCGACACTGATTGTGTAGGCTGATTGACCCACATACTCGGCAGGCTCGCCAAGGTACTGAGTCTTCTGTATGCGCTCACTCAATTCAGCAATGCGCATCAGCTGATTCTCCAGCACCGTGAGGGCTGAGGTATCAACATTAATGCCGAGGGACATAGTGCCAACACTCTCAGCTGTCTTGGGCTGGATGGCATCAATATTATCCTGGTCACCTACGACAGGGACGTAACCACCTTTAACCGACAGAGTGATCGGGAAGTATTCGGGGATGCCGCTTACCGTAGTACGCACACCATGAAGGTCATAGCGCGCCGTGCCTGCCGGGTTGCTTAACTCATAGCCATCTTTGGTGACGGTTATGCCGAGGTTGCGCATCACATCGCGCAGGGGTAACTGTTTCATTCCGAATCTCCAAATAGAAAAGCCACCAGCCTGCCGATGCGCTGGGTGCGCGGTAGGTGCAAAGTGATAGCTTTGGTTATTGTGCATTACACAGCAGCCTCGAAAAGCCGCTCTGTGATGCGCCTGCTTTTAACCACATCAGGCAAGGTGGTATCTTGAGTCTTCTCACAGAACTCAAAACGAGGAAATTATGGAAGATATTAAATATTCAGACCTGTTGAAACTCGCGGAATCACAGGCAATACAAATTGCCGCACTACAAAATATTGTCATGGGGCTTTATGCCACTGCCAGCCAAGAACAAAAATCCGAGGTGAGAAAGGCCATCGACGGCGTATACAAAATGAGCGTATCGTCAGGTGATAATGATGCACCAACAGAGAGAGTGTTTGCTTATACGAATGCTATCCTCGCTTCACTGCCCGAATAGGTTCCAAACTAGATACCAATAATGTAGCCATTTTCTCTAATGTTTCAGTGCCTATAGCTGCAGGGGGAGAATGGCGTTTCATCATCTCAACTTTCAATGCTGTCACCTCGTCCTCCAGCTTATTAACTCGTCGCTTAAGATCCATACCTATCTCCCGTTAGCAAAGACCATCTGTAATACTTAGGAAACCTCAGCGGATACGGTGAGCTCAGCAAGCTCTGGTCGATCATGCTCAATACGCAAATCACCGTCACCCGCGACACCACTGAAAGTCCGTGTAAACGGACCGGTTACAAGTCCCGTGAATTTATCTTCCACCAGCAATCTATCCTGCTGGAAAACCTTCACGTTAACCTCTGAGCCGAACACCCGCCCGTTATGGCTTTCCTCAAGCCTGTTGATTGTGATCGATAAAGTTTTCACTGTGTTCTCCCGGCGCTCTGTGACCACTGCTGGAAAGTAGATTTCTTTCCGGTTCGGATAATAGGGTTCGATTCGTCAATCGTCCCAATGACCAGTCGCGGCTTACCCTGCCTGTCGGTAATCACCATCCCCCGATCATTCATGAACATCCGATGACTCTTCGATTTAGTGCTGAATTGCATCAGTTCCCCCTCCCGATGGATACCCGCCATTTGTTCAGCGTGGCCACCTGGCCGGCGCAAATTGATAAAGCTGTTTGTAGCGCCAGCGTGTAGCTCAGCGCATCGCCCCACGTATTGCCCTGCAGCGCTGGTTGCTCATGCAGTGTGAATACGGACTCAGGGGGTAGTAGGATTATTTGCTGTGGCGCTGGTGGCGTTCTGCTGCAGGAGGTCAATAACAGCGGCAGGCATAGGACTATTGCCACATTTATCGCTTTTAAGTGCATCGTGTAATTTCCTCTGGTACGTTTCCCCCTGCTGGCGCAGTTGCTGATTATTCTTTTGTTGTTCTGCCATCAGCGTGCGGTTACGGGCGTCCTGTTCCTGCATGGTGGCAATCAGTCCTGACTGCTGCGCCAGTGTTTTTTTCTGCTCCGCAGCTTGCTGTCGTACCAACTCCAGCCGATGAGACAGCAACGAGCTATAGCCGCCCAGACAGATCACTGCCACCAGCAGGAGCAGCAATCCCCCACGGGTCAGCTTTGATACCAAGCCAGTCATGACAAGAACACTTCATGCTCAGCTGCTCGGCGCTTCACCAGCCCAGGCATAACCTTGCCACCGCTGAATTTCCAACGAGGGAATTGGTCAGCCGCGCCCTGCACATCACCAATATTGAATTCCTTCACCAATGTGGACTGTGCGAAGTTAGATCCTCCGACGTTGAACGCCAGCGACACCATCGCGTCAAACTGGTTCTGCGTCATTGGACGCTTGATAGCGCTGTTTACCGTCAACTCATACACGGCCAAATCATC
>NZ_JAFIBY010000015.1 GCF_017832355.1 Serratia sp. PL17 | reverse complement strand
ACCATCGAACTGCCAGAAGGCGTTGAGATGGTAATGCCAGGCGACAACGTGAACATGGTTGTAACCCTGATTCACCCAATCGCGATGGACGACGGCCTGCGTTTCGCAATCCGTGAAGGCGGCCGTACTGTAGGCGCTGGTGTTGTTGCTAAAGTTATCGCTTAATCGCGTATAATTTTTCGACACAAAAAAGAGGGCACTTCGGTGCCCTTTTTTTATGCAATTTTGTCAAATGTTAATTGAAATAAAAAGCATTCCTATTTAGACTTACGGCATTGGTTAAGAAGTGAGTCTCTCTATGTATGTATGCTTGTGTAATGCCGTGACTGACAAAGCGATTCGTAAGGCCGTGCGTCAGCACAACCCGCATACCATGAAACAATTGCGTGAACTTGTGCCAATTGGTACCGATTGCGGAAAGTGCATTCGTCAGGCAAGACAGATTATGGTGGAGGAAAGCGGAACCATTATTCCTATGCACGAAGTTGCCTAACTAAAGGTAAGGTTATTTTTTGACTCTTGGCTTACAGCTTCTACACTTTTAGAACTGGCCAGGAGGAGTTACCTATGAAAGGCGATAAAAAGATCATTGCTCACCTCAACAAACTGCTCGGTAACGAGCTGGTTGCCATCAATCAATATTTCCTGCACGCCCGAATGTTCAAGAATTGGGGGTTAACACGCCTCAATGATAAGGAATACCACGAGTCGATTGACGAAATGAAGCATGCCGATCGCTATATCGAACGCATTCTGTTTCTGGAAGGTATCCCGAATTTGCAGGATCTCGGCAAGCTGAATATTGGCGAAGACATTGAAGAGATGCTGCGTTCCGATCTGGCGCTGGAGCTGGCGGGTGCCAAGAACCTGCGCGAAGGCATCGCCTACGCCGATTCTATCCATGACTATGTCAGCCGCGATCTGATGATAGAGATCTTGGCCGATGAAGAAGAGCATATCGACTGGCTGGAGACCGAACTGGATTTGATTGCTCGTCTGGGGATCCAGAACTACGCGCAAGCTCAGCTTTAGGAAAATAAATACCGTTTCCCCCACTCAATGACGATGCTCCCCGGCCGGCATGTGTTTTCTCCGGCAGGGCGGGGGAGCGCCGGCAACGCAGTATTGTAGCCCCCCGTATACATCGATCTCTGTTCCGCACTTCGTCACGTAAAATGCCCGCCTGTAAAAGATGCCGATATCCTGAGCATATTTCCATCTGTGTCTTGCTTCTCGCGCTGTTTTGCGTATAATGCGCGGGCTTACCTAATCTTGGTAAGCCTGATTTTAGCGAATCAGTCGATTGGCAGGTACGTTTTGCCCTTCGAACAATACTCCCGATATGGGGGTTATATGTTGACGATTACACTCCCCCATCAATCGAAATGGGTGTGAGGAGTAATTATTTACGTTTATAAATAATTGGAGCTCTGGTCTCATGCAGAACCAAAGAATCCGTATCCGCCTGAAAGCGTTTGATCATCGTCTTATCGATCAATCAACCGCGGAAATCGTCGAGACTGCAAAGCGCACTGGTGCGCAAGTCCGTGGTCCGATCCCGCTGCCAACTCGCAAAGAGCGCTTTACCGTTCTGATCTCTCCGC
Source organism: Serratia sp. PL17 (assembly GCF_017832355.1). GTDB lineage: Bacteria > Pseudomonadota > Gammaproteobacteria > Enterobacterales > Enterobacteriaceae > Serratia. The sequence continues at coordinate 24,182 of NZ_JAFIBY010000015.1, read as the reverse complement.
ACGTTAACAAAGACGCGCGTGATCAGTACGAGATTCGCACTCACAAGCGTCTGGTTGACATCGTTGAGCCAACCGAGAAAACCGTTGATGCTCTGATGCGTCTGGATCTGGCTGCTGGTGTAGACGTGCAGATCAGCCTGGGTTAATCAGGTCATTGAGCGATTGAGAGGTTGAAACAATGATTGGTTTAGTCGGTAAGAAATTGGGTATGACTCGTATCTTCACTGAAGATGGCGTTTCTATCCCAGTAACCGTGATTGAAATTGAAGCGAACCGCGTGACTCAGGTTAAAGACCTGGCTAACGACGGGTACCGTGCCGTTCAGGTTACTACCGGTAGCAAAAAAGCTAACCGCGTAACCAAACCGGAAGCGGGCCATTTCGCTAAAGCTGGCGTCGAAGCTGGCCGTGGTCTGTGGGAATTCCGCCTTGCAGAAGGTGAAGAGTTCACTACAGGTCAGAACATCAGCGTAGAAATCTTCGCTGAAGTTAAAAAAGTCGATGTTACCGGTACTTCTAAAGGTAAAGGTTTTGCTGGCACTGTAAAGCGCTGGAACTTCCGTACCCAAGACGCTACCCACGGTAACTCCTTGTCTCACCGCGTTCCGGGTTCTATCGGTCAGAACCAGACTCCGGGCAAAGTGTTCAAAGGCAAGAAAATGGCTGGCCACCTGGGTGACGAGCGTGTAACCGTTCAAAGCCTGGACGTAGTACGTGTTGACGCTGAGCGCAACCTGCTGCTGGTTAAGGGTGCTGTACCGGGCGCAACCGGTGGCAACCTGATCGTTAAACCAGCTGTGAAGGCGTAAGGGGATAGCAATGGAATTAGTATTGAAAGACGCGCAAAGCGCGCTGACTGTTTCCGAAACTACCTTCGGTCGTGACTTCAACGAAGCGCTGGTACACCAGGTTGTTGTTGCTTATGCAGCAGGTGCCCGTCAAGGTACTCGTGCTCAGAAGACCCGTGCTGAAGTAACTGGTTCCGGTAAAAAACCGTGGCGCCAGAAAGGTACCGGCCGTGCGCGTTCAGGTTCTGTAAAGAGCCCGATCTGGCGTTCAGGTGGCGTGACCTTTGCTGCTAAGCCTCAGGACCACAGTCAGAAAGTTAACAAAAAGATGTACCGCGGCGCGCTGAAAAGCATCCTGTCCGAACTGGTACGTCAAGATCGTCTGATCGTTGTCGAGAAGTTCTCTGTAGAAGCGCCTAAAACTAAGCTGCTGGCACAGAAACTGAAAGATATGGCTCTGGAAGATGTGCTGATCGTGACCGGTGAACTGGATGAGAATCTGTTCCTGGCTGCTCGCAACCTGTACAAGGTTGACGTGCGCGATGTAGCAGGTATCGACCCGGTTAGCCTGATCGCCTTCGACAAAGTGGTTATGACTGCTGATGCTGTGAAGCAAGTTGAGGAGATGCTGGCATGATCCGTGAAGAACGTTTGCTGAAAGTGCTGCGTGCACCGCACGTATCTGAAAAAGCATCCGCTGCGATGGAAAAAAGCAACACCATCGTACTCAAAGTTGCCAAAGACGCGACCAAAGCAGAAATTAAAGCTGCAGTGCAGAAACTGTTTGAAGTCGAAGTCGAAGACGTTAACACCCTGGTAGTTAAAGGGAAAGTGAAGCGTCACGGTCAGCGTGTTGGTCGTCGTAGCGACTGGAAAAAAGCTTACGTCACCCTGAAAGAAGGCCAGAATCTGGACTTCATCGGCGGCGCAGAGTAAGTCGGAGGAGTAAGAACAATGGCAATTGTTAAATGTAAACCTACATCTCCGGGTCGTCGCCACGTTGTTAAAGTGGTTAACCCTGAGCTGCACAAGGGTAAACCTTATGCCCCGCTGCTTGAGAAACTGAGCAAAAGCGGTGGTCGTAACAACAATGGCCGTATCACCACCCGTCATATCGGTGGTGGCCACAAGCAACATTATCGTCTGGTTGACTTCAAACGCAACAAAGATGGTATCCCTGCTGTGGTTGAGCGTCTGGAGTACGATCCGAACCGTTCCGCGAACATCGCGCTGGTTCTGTACAAAGACGGCGAACGCCGTTACATCCTGGCGCCGAAAGGCCTGAAAGCTGGTGACCAGATCCAATCTGGTGTTGATGCTGCAATCAAAGCAGGTAACGCCCTGCCAATGCGCAACATCCCAGTGGGTTCAACGGTTCATAACGTAGAAATGAAACCAGGTAAAGGCGGCCAGATGGCTCGTTCTGCTGGTGCCTACGTTCAGATCGTTGCACGTGATGGTTCCTACGTAACTCTGCGTCTGCGCTCAGGCGAAATGCGTAAAGTTCCAGTTGATTGCCGCGCCACCCTGGGTGAAGTCGGTAACGCTGAACATATGCTTCGCGTTCTGGGTAAAGCAGGTGCTGCACGTTGGCGTGGTGTTCGTCCTACCGTTCGCGGTACGGCGATGAACCCGGTAGATCACCCGCACGGTGGTGGTGAGGGTAAAAACTTTGGTAAACACCCAGTAACACCATGGGGCGTTCAGACCAAAGGTAAGAAAACCCGCAGCAACAAGCGTACCGATAAGTTCATCGTACGTCGCCGTAGCAAAAAATAATTAGAGGATAAGCCATGCCACGTTCTCTCAAGAAAGGTCCTTTTATTGACCTGCACTTGCTGAAGAAGGTAGAGAAAGCGGTGGAAAGCGGTGACAAGAAGCCTTTGCGCACTTGGTCCCGTCGTTCAACGATCTTTCCTAACATGATCGGTTTGACCATCGCTGTCCATAATGGTCGTCAGCACGTACCAGTGTTCGTTTCCGATGAAATGGTCGGTCACAAACTGGGTGAATTCGCGCCGACTCGCACTTATCGCGGCCATGCGGCTGATAAAAAAGCTAAAAAGCGCTAAGGTAGGAGGAAGAGATGGAAACTATCGCTAAACATCGCCACGCTCGTTCTTCTGCACAGAAGGTCCGCCTTGTTGCAGACCTGATCCGCGGTAAGAAAGTGTCGCAAGCTCTGGAAACTCTGGCCTACACCAACAAGAAAGCTGCTGGTCTGGTTAAGAAAGTGCTGGAGTCTGCCATTGCTAACGCAGAACACAACGATGGCGCTGACATCGATGATCTGAAAGTCACGAAAATCTTCGTAGACGAAGGCCCAAGCATGAAGCGCATTATGCCGCGTGCAAAAGGTCGTGCAGATCGCATCCTGAAGCGCACCAGCCACATTACTGTGGTTGTGTCCGATCGCTGAGACTCTGGAGACTAGCAATGGGTCAGAAAGTACATCCTAATGGTATTCGCCTGGGTATTGTCAAACCTTGGAACTCTACTTGGTATGCGAATACCAAAGAATTCGCTGACAACCTGGACAGCGACTTTAAAGTTCGTCAATTCCTGATTAAGGAACTGGCGAAAGCTTCCGTTTCTCGCATCGTTATCGAGCGTCCTGCGAAGAGCATCCGTGTGACTATTCACACTGCTCGTCCAGGCATCGTTATCGGCAAGAAAGGTGAAGATGTCGAAAAACTGCGTAAGGTCGTAGCGGATATCGCTGGCGTTCCTGCGCAAATTAACATCGCCGAAGTCCGTAAACCGGAACTTGACGCTAAATTGGTTGCTGACAGCATCACTTCACAGTTGGAACGTCGCGTTATGTTCCGTCGTGCTATGAAGCGTGCTGTACAGAACGCAATGCGTCTTGGCGCTAAAGGTATCAAAGTTGAAGTAAGCGGCCGTCTTGGCGGTGCTGAAATCGCGCGTACCGAATGGTACCGTGAAGGTCGTGTTCCGTTGCATACACTGCGTGCGGATATCGATTACAACACATCTGAAGCGCACACCACTTATGGTGTAATCGGCGTTAAGGTATGGATCTTCAAAGGTGAGATCCTGGGTGGTATGGCTGCAGTTGAACAACCGGAACCGGCTGCTCAACCTAAAAAGCAGCAGCGTAAAGGCCGCAAGTAAGGAGAGTCGCTGATGTTACAACCAAAGCGTACAAAATTCCGTAAGATGCACAAAGGCCGCAACCGTGGTCTGGCGCAGGGTACGGATGTTAGCTTCGGCACTTTCGGTCTGAAAGCTGTTGGCCGTGGCCGTCTGACTGCTCGTCAAATCGAAGCAGCTCGTCGTGCAATGACTCGTGCAGTTAAGCGTCAAGGTAAAATTTGGATCCGTGTATTCCCGGACAAACCAATTACCGAGAAGCCGCTCGAAGTGCGTATGGGTAAAGGTAAGGGTAACGTGGAATATTGGGTTGCCCTGATCCAACCTGGGAAAGTCCTGTACGAAATGGACGGTGTACCAGAAGAGGTCGCCCGTGAGGCATTCAAGCTGGCTGCAGCTAAATTGCCGATCAAAACCACCTTTGTAACTAAGACGGTGATGTAATGAAAGCACAAGAGCTGCGTGAAAAAAGCGTTGAAGAGCTGAACACTGAGCTGCTCAACCTGCTGCGTGAGCAATTTAACTTGCGCATGCAGGCGGCAAGTGGCCAGCTGCAACAAACTCACCTGTTGAAACAAGTGCGTCGTAATGTCGCACGCGTTAAGACTTTACTGACTGAAAAGGCGGGTGTGTAAATGACTGATATTAACCGTACCCTGCAGGGTCGTGTTGTTAGTGACAAAATGGAGAAATCCATGGTTGTTGCTATCGAGCGCACGGTGAAGCACCCGATCTACGGGAAATTCATCAAGCGTACGACCAAGCTGCACGTACATGACGAGAACAACGAATGTGGTATCGGCGACGTGGTAGAAATCCGCGAATGCCGTCCATTGTCCAAGACTAAGTCCTGGACGTTGGTTCGCGTTGTAGAGAAAGCGATTCTGTAATAGAGTAGCTGGCTCTTACTTAATAAACGGCTCAGAAAATGAGCCGTTTATTTTTTCTACCCATACTCTGGAAGCGGTGTTATAATGCTGCGCCCTCGGTAATGGGGCTTTTCAACGGCCTAAAGTTTTCTTAGGTCTTAAAGTAGTAGTTGACATTAGCGGAGCACTAAAATGATCCAAGAACAGACTATGCTGAACGTCGCCGACAACTCCGGTGCACGTCGCGTAATGTGTATCAAGGTTCTAGGTGGCTCGCACCGTCGCTACGCAGGCATCGGCGACGTCATCAAAATTACCATCAAGGAAGCAATTCCTCGCGGTAAGGTGAAGAAAGGCGATGTGCTGAAGGCGGTAGTGGTGCGCACCAAGAAGGGTGTACGTCGCCCGGACGGTTCTGTCATTCGCTTCGATGGTAATGCATGCGTTATTTTGAACAATAACAGCGAGCAGCCTATCGGTACGCGTATTTTTGGGCCGGTAACTCGTGAACTGCGTAATGAGAAGTTCATGAAAATTATCTCTCTGGCACCAGAAGTACTCTAAGGAGCGAACCATGGCAGCGAAAATCCGTCGTGATGACGAAGTTATCGTTCTTACCGGGAAAGACAAAGGTAAGCGCGGTAAAGTAAAAAATGTCCTGTCTGCTGGCAAGGTCATTGTTGAAGGTATCAACCTGGTTAAGAAACATCAGAAGCCGGTTCCGGCCCTGAACCAACCAGGTGGCATTGTTGAAAAAGAAGCTGCAATTCAGGTTTCTAACATTGCTCTCTTCAACACGGCTACCGGTAAGGCTGACCGTGTAGGCTTTAGATTCGAAGACGGAAAAAAAGTCCGTTTCTTCAAGTCTAACAGCGAAACTATCAAGTAATTTGGAGTAATACGATGGCGAAACTGCATGATTACTACAAAGACGAGGTAGTCAAACAACTGATGTCTCAGTTTGATTACAACTCTGTCATGCAAGTCCCTCGGGTCGAGAAGATCACCCTGAATATGGGTGTTGGTGAAGCGATCGCTGACAAGAAACTGCTGGATAACGCAGCAGCTGATCTGGCAGCTATCTCCGGTCAAAAGCCGTTCATCACCAAAGCACGCAAATCTGTTGCAGGCTTCAAAATCCGCCAGGGCTATCCGATCGGCTGTAAAGTAACTCTGCGTGGCGAACGCATGTGGGAGTTCTTTGAGCGTCTGATTTCCATTGCTGTTCCACGTATCCGTGACTTCCGTGGCTTGTCCGCTAAGTCATTCGACGGCCGTGGTAACTACAGCATGGGTGTGCGTGAGCAAATCATCTTCCCAGAAATCGACTACGACAAAGTCGATCGCGTTCGTGGTTTGGATATTACCATTACCACTACTGCGAAATCTGATGATGAAGGCCGCGCGCTGTTGGCTGCTTTTAACTTCCCGTTCCGTAAGTAAGGCAGGGTTACTGATGGCTAAGCAATCAATGAAAGCACGCGAAGTCGTTCGCGTGAAACTGGCTGAAAAGTACCGCGCTAAACGCGAGGAACTGAAAGCTATCATTTCTGGTGTGAACTCATCCGACGAAGATCGTTGGGATGCTGTTCTCAAGCTGCAAACTCTGCCGCGTGATTCCAGCCCGTCTCGTCAGCGCAAGCGCTGCCGCCAAACTGGCCGTCCACATGGTTATGTGGGCAAATTCGGGTTGAGCCGTATCAAGTTACGTGAAGCCGCTATGCGCGGTGAAGTACCTGGCTTGAAAAAGGCTAGCTGGTAATTACCAATTGAATCACGGGAGTAAAGACAGATGAGCATGCAAGATCCGATCGCGGATATGCTGACCCGTATCCGTAACGGTCAAGCCGCGAACAAAGTTGCGGTCACCATGCCTTCCTCCAAGCTGAAAGTGGCAATTGCCAAACTGCTGAAGGATGAAGGTTTTATTGAAGATTTCAAAATCGAAGGCGACGCCAAGCCTGTTCTGGAACTGGTACTGAAGTACTTCCAGGGCAAGGCAGTGGTAGAAAGCATTCAGCGAATCAGCCGTCCAGGTCTGCGCATCTACAAGAAAAAAGATGAGCTGCCAAAAGTTATGGCCGGTTTGGGTATCGCTGTTGTTTCTACCTCTAAAGGTGTTATGACCGATCGTGCAGCTCGCCAAGCAGGTCTTGGTGGCGAGATTATCTGCTACGTAGCTTAATTCGGGAGGAAAGAATGTCTCGTGTTGCAAAAGCACCCGTCGTCATTCCTGCCGGCGTAGAGGTAAAACTCAACGGTCAGGTTATTTCGATTAAGGGTAAAAACGGCGAGCTGACTCGTACTGTCCATGACGCCGTTGAAGTGAAGCAAGAAGCTAACGCACTGACTTTCGCCCCGCGCGAAGGTTTTGCAAACGCCTGGGCCCAAGCGGGTACTACGCGCGCTCTGCTGAACGCAATGGTAATTGGTGTTACCGAAGGCTTCACCAAGAAGCTTCAACTGGTAGGTGTTGGTTATCGTGCTGCCATTAAAGGCAACGTGGTGAATTTAGCCTTAGGCTTCTCTCACCCGGTCGATCACCAGCTGCCAGCAGGTATTACTGCTGAATGCCCAAGCCAAACTGAAATCGTGCTGAAAGGCGCTGATAAACAAGTTATTGGCCAGGTTGCTGCAGATCTGCGTGCCTACCGCCGTCCTGAGCCTTACAAAGGCAAGGGTGTCCGTTACGCCGACGAAGTCGTGCGTACCAAAGAGGCTAAGAAGAAGTAAGGTAACACTATGGATAAGAAATCTGCTCGTATCCGTCGTGCGACCCGCGCACGCCGTAAGATCAAAGAACTGGGTGCAACCCGCCTGGTGGTACATCGTACCCCGCGTCACATTTACGCACAGGTAATTGCGCCAAATGGTTCTGAAGTACTGGTAGCCGCTTCTACTGTAGAAAAAGCTATCACAGAGCAATTGAAGTATTCCGGTAACAAAGACGCAGCAGCAGCAGTAGGTAAAGCACTGGCTGAACGTGCGTTGGAAAAAGGGATCTCTAAAGTTTCCTTTGACCGTTCCGGTTTCCAATATCATGGTCGAGTCCAGGCACTGGCAGATGCTGCCCGTGAAGCTGGCCTTCAGTTCTAAGGAAGAGGTTTAAGATGGCTCACATCGAAAAACAAGCTGGCGAACTGCAGGAAAAGCTGATCGCGGTAAACCGCGTATCTAAAACCGTAAAAGGTGGCCGTATTTTCAGCTTTACCGCACTGACAGTTGTTGGTGATGGTAACGGTCGCGTTGGTTTTGGCTACGGCAAAGCACGCGAAGTTCCGGCAGCGATCCAGAAAGCGATGGAAAAAGCCCGTCGCGCTATGATTAATGTTGCTTTGAATAGCGGTACTCTGCAGCACCCTGTAAAAGGTGCTCACACAGGTTCCCGCGTATTCATGCAACCAGCTTCCGAAGGTACCGGTATCATCGCCGGTGGTGCAATGCGCGCCGTCCTGGAAGTTGCAGGGGTTCATAACGTATTAGCTAAAGCTTATGGTTCTACTAACCCGATCAACGTGGTTCGTGCAACTATTGCTGCTTTGGAAGATATGAAATCCCCAGAAATGGTCGCTGCTAAGCGTGGTAAGTCCGTCGAAGAAATTCTAGGGAAATAACCATGGCAAAGACTATTAAAGTAACTCAAACAAAAAGCAGCATCGGCCGTTTGCCAAAGCATAAGGCAACCCTGATCGGTTTAGGTCTGCGTCGTATTGGTCATACTGTAGAGCGTGAGGATACTCCTGCTGTACGTGGTATGGTCAACTTGGTTTCCTACATGGTTAAGGTTGAGGAGTAACAGATGCGTTTAAATACTCTGTCTCCGGCTGAAGGTGCCAAGCATGCGCCTAAGCGTGTAGGTCGTGGTATTGGTTCTGGCCTGGGTAAAACCGCTGGTCGTGGTCACAAAGGTCAGAACTCACGTTCTGGCGGTGGCGTACGTCGTGGTTTTGAAGGTGGTCAGATGCCTTTATATCGTCGTTTGCCGAAATTCGGCTTCACCTCTCGCAAAGCTATGATCACGGCAGAAGTTCGTCTGTCTGAGCTGGCTCTTGTTGAAGGCGACGTAATCGACCTGAACACGCTGAAAGCCGCTAACGTTGTTGGTGTCCAGATCGAATTCGCGAAAGTTATGCTTTCAGGCGAAATCGCTCGTCCGGTTACCCTGCGTGGTCTGCGTGTCACCAAAGGCGCTCGTGCTGCTATCGAAGCTGCTGGCGGTAAAATTGAGGAATAAGTAGCAGATGGCTAAGCAACCAGGATTAGATTTTCAAAGTGCTAAAGGCGGGCTCGGCGAGCTGAAGCGCAGACTTTTGTTTGTAATCGGCGCGCTGATTGTCTTCCGTATCGGCTCTTTTATTCCGATTCCTGGTATCGATGCCACTGTGCTTGCCAAATTGCTCGAGCAGCAGAGAGGCACTATCATTGAAATGTTTAACATGTTCTCTGGTGGTGCCCTCAGCCGTGCTTCTATCTTTGCTCTGGGGATCATGCCGTATATTTCGGCGTCGATCATTATCCAGCTGTTAACGGTGGTTCATCCAGCGTTAGCTGAAATTAAGAAAGAAGGGGAGGCTGGCCGTCGTAAGATTAGCCAGTACACCCGTTACGGTACGCTGGTGTTGGCCATATTCCAGTCGATCGGTATTGCTACTGGTCTGCCGAATATGCCTGGTATGCAGGGTCTGGTGTTAAACCCAGGCTTTGCATTCTACTTTACTGCAGTCGTGAGCTTGGTTACCGGGACAATGTTCCTGATGTGGCTGGGCGAACAGATTACTGAACGCGGTATCGGTAACGGTATCTCGATCATTATCTTCGCAGGTATTGTAGCGGGACTCCCGCCGGCAGTGGCCCATACTATTGAGCAAGCCCGGCAAGGCGACCTGCACTTCCTCCTGTTGCTGTTGGTTGCAGTATTGGTGTTTGCAGTAACCTTCTTCGTTGTTTTCATCGAACGTGGTCAACGGCGTATCGTCGTTAACTATGCGAAGCGTCAACAAGGTCGTCGTGTTTATGCAGCACAGAGCACACACTTACCGTTGAAAGTGAATATGGCAGGGGTTATCCCAGCAATCTTCGCTTCCAGCATTATTCTGTTCCCTGCCACGATTGCATCATGGTTTGGGGGCGGTACCGGTTGGAACTGGCTGACAACGATTTCGCTGTATTTGCAGCCAGGGCAACCGCTTTATGTGTTACTCTATGCGTCTGCAATCATCTTCTTCTGTTTCTTTTACACGGCGTTGGTTTTCAACCCGCGTGAGACAGCAGATAACCTGAAGAAGTCCGGTGCCTTCGTACCAGGAATTCGTCCGGGAGAGCAAACGGCGAAGTACATCGATAAAGTAATGACGCGTTTAACCCTGGTGGGCGCGATGTACATTACTTTCATCTGCCTGATCCCGGAGTTCATGCGTGATGCAATGAAAGTACCATTCTACTTTGGTGGTACCTCGCTACTGATCGTGGTTGTCGTCATCATGGACTTTATGGCTCAAGTGCAAACTCTGATGATGTCAAGTCAGTACGAGTCTGCATTGAAGAAAGCAAACCTGAAAGGCTATAACCGCTAATTCAGGTGCGTTTGAGAAGTTACGGAGAGTAAAAATGAAAGTTCGTGCTTCCGTCAAGAAATTATGTCGTAACTGCAAAATCGTTAAGCGTAACGGTGTCGTTCGTGTGATTTGCAGCGCCGAGCCGAAGCATAAACAGCGTCAAGGCTGATTATCTCGCATATTTTTCTTGCAAAGTTGGGTTGAGCTGGCTAGATTAGCCAGCCAATCTTTTGTATGTAGCTGCAACATTATTTGAGTATCCTGAAAACGGGCTTTTCAGAATGGTGTTGCCGTATAAAATAGTAGGAGTGCATAGTGGCCCGTATAGCAGGCATTAACATTCCTGATCATAAACATACCGTAATCGCCTTAACGTCGATCTTCGGAATCGGTAAAACCCGCTCACAGTCTATCTGTGCTGCTACGGGTATTGCTGAACATGTTAAGATCAGTGAGCTGTCTGAAGAGCAAATTGAACAGCTGCGTGAAGCAGTCGCCAAATTCACTGTAGAAGGTGATTTGCGTCGTGAAGTTACCCTGAGCATCAAGCGTCTGATGGATCTTGGTACTTACCGTGGTTTGCGTCATCGTCGTGGTCTGCCAGTTCGCGGTCAGCGTACGAAGACCAACGCACGTACCCGTAAGGGTCCGCGTAAACCAATCAAGAAATAATCAGGGTGATTGAATAATGGCAAAGGCACCTGTTCGTACACGTAAGCGTGTAAGAAAACAAGTCTCTGACGGCGTGGCTCATGTCCATGCTTCTTTCAACAACACCATTGTAACTATTACCGATCGTCAGGGTAATGCATTGGGTTGGGCAACTGCCGGTGGTTCTGGTTTCCGTGGTTCTCGTAAGTCAACTCCGTTTGCAGCTCAGGTTGCAGCCGAGCGTTGTGCTGACGCAGTAAAAGAATACGGTATCAAGAACCTGGAAGTTATGGTTAAGGGACCGGGTCCGGGTCGCGAATCAACTATTCGTGCACTGAACGCCGCAGGTTTCCGCATCACTAATATTACTGATGTGACTCCTATCCCTCACAACGGTTGTCGTCCGCCGAAAAAGCGCCGCGTATAACGCTGCTTTTAGGTTTGTTGGAGAAAGAAAATGGCAAGATATTTGGGTCCTAAGCTCAAGCTTAGCCGCCGTGAGGGCACAGACTTGTTCCTTAAGTCTGGCGTTCGCGCGATCGATACCAAGTGTAAAATTGAGCAACCGCCTGGTCAACACGGTGCGCGTAAACCGCGTCTGTCTGACTACGGTGTACAGTTACGTGAAAAGCAAAAAGTTCGCCGTATGTACGGTGTTCTGGAACGTCAGTTCCGTAACTATTACAAAGAAGCAGCACGCCTGAAGGGCAACACCGGTGCAAACCTGTTGCAACTGCTGGAAGGTCGTCTGGACAACGTTGTTTACCGTATGGGCTTCGGCGCTACTCGTGCAGAGTCACGTCAGTTAGTTAGCCACAAAGCAATTATGGTAAATGGTCGCGTTGTTAACATCGCTTCTTATCAGGTATCTCCGAATGACGTAGTCAGCATCCGCGAGAAGGCTAAAAAGCAATCTCGTGTTAAAGCTTCTCTGGAGCTGGCTGAGCAGCGTGAAAAGCCGACCTGGCTTGAAGTTGATGCTGCTAAGATGGAAGGCGTGTTCAAGCGTATGCCTGAACGTACCGATCTGTCTGCGGACATTAACGAACACCTGATCGTCGAGCTTTACTCCAAGTAAGGCTTAGTACCAAAGAGAGGACACAATGCAGGGTTCTGTGACAGAGTTTCTAAAACCGCGCCTGGTAGATATCGAGCAAGTCAGTTCGACGCACGCCAAGGTGACCCTTGAGCCTTTAGAGCGTGGCTTTGGCCATACTCTTGGCAACGCACTGCGCCGTATTCTGCTTTCATCTATGCCGGGTTGCGCGGTGACCGAGGTTGAGATTGATGGTGTACTGCACGAGTACAGCACCAAAGAAGGCGTACAGGAAGATATCCTGGAGATCCTGCTCAACCTGAAAGGGCTGGCGGTGAGAGTTCAAGGGAAAGATGAAGTTATCCTTACCCTGAATAAATCTGGCATTGGCCCTGTGACCGCTGCCGACATTACCCATGATGGTGATGTCGAAATCGTCAAGCCTCAGCACGTGATCTGCCACCTGACCGATGAAAACGCTGCTATCAGCATGCGTATCAAAGTTCAACGTGGTCGTGGTTATGTGCCGGCTTCTGCCCGAATTCATTCGGAAGAAGATGAGCGCCCGATCGGTCGTCTGTTGGTTGACGCATGCTATAGCCCTGTAGAGCGTATTGCCTACAATGTTGAAGCAGCGCGTGTAGAACAGCGTACTGACCTGGACAAGCTGGTCATCGAAATGGAAACCAATGGCACGATCGATCCTGAAGAGGCGATCCGCCGTGCGGCAACCATCCTGGCTGAACAACTTGAAGCTTTTGTTGACTTGCGTGATGTACGTCAACCAGAAGTTAAAGAAGAGAAACCAGAATTCGATCCGATTCTGCTGCGCCCTGTTGACGATCTGGAATTGACTGTCCGCTCTGCTAACTGCCTTAAGGCAGAAGCTATCCACTACATCGGTGATCTGGTACAGCGTACCGAGGTTGAGTTGCTGAAAACGCCGAACCTGGGTAAAAAATCTCTTACTGAGATTAAAGACGTGCTGGCCTCCCGTGGTCTGTCTCTGGGCATGCGCCTAGAAAACTGGCCACCGGCAAGCATTGCTGACGAGTAACCGGATCACAGGTTAAGGTTTTACTGAGAAGGATAAGGTCATGCGCCATCGTAAGAGTGGTCGTCAACTGAACCGTAACAGCAGCCATCGCCAGGCTATGTTCCGTAACATGGCCGGCTCTTTGGTTCGTCATGAGATCATCAAGACGACCTTGCCAAAAGCGAAAGAGCTGCGTCGCGTTGTTGAGCCGCTGATTACTCTTGCCAAGACCGACAGCGTAGCTAATCGTCGTCTGGCATTCGCCCGTACTCGTGATAACGAGATCGTGGCAAAACTGTTTAACGAGCTGGGCCCGCGTTTCGCGAGCCGTGCCGGTGGTTACACTCGCATTCTGAAGTGTGGCTTCCGCGCAGGCGACAACGCGCCGATGGCATACATCGAGCTGGTTGATCGTGCTGAGTCTCAAGCAGAAGTAGCAACTGCAGAGTAATCTGTAGACGCGTAAAAAAACCGGGCTTGCCCGGTTTTTTTACGTCTATACCCGGCTAAACGTGCGTTCTTCCCCCGCCAGACTTAAGATCCTCGCCCCTATCCGCTATGCTGACGTTATTAATCAGATCAACTGAGGGATCCTGCTATGTGGTTACTCGATCAATGGGCGGAACGTCATATTCTCGATGCCCAGGCTAAAGGTGAATTGGATAATTTACCGGGCCAGGGGCTGCCGCTTGAGTTGGATGATGACAGTGCGGTTCCCGTTGAGCTGCGTACTGGATTTCGCCTGCTTAAAAATGCAGGCTATTTGCCTGCAGAATTAGAGGATCGTAAAGAAGCGCTGAGCATAGCTCGTTTACTGCAAGAAATTAATAGCGAACATCCGGACTATGTTGAGTTAGGGAAACGGATGGCACTGTTAGAACACCGTTTACGACAGGCAGGGATGAGCACTGACTTTTTGCATAGTGAATACCAACGCGCATTGGGTGATAAGTTTTCTTCGGAGGAAGGGCAATGTTAAAGATTGGGCAACTTGCAAAGCTTGCAGACGTTACGCCGGACACGGTGCGGTACTACGAAAAACAAGGGATGATGGACCATAACGTTCGAACCGAGGGCGGTTACCGGTTGTACAACAATCAAGACCTGCAGCGGTTGCGCTTTATACGTTATGCCAAACAGCTCGGTTTTACGCTAGAAACCATTGCTGAACTGTTGTCGATCCGTGTTGATCCTGAGCATCATACCTGCCAGGAGTCTAAGTCAATCGTCGATGCGCGGCTCGGTGAAGTAGAAAATAAGCTTAAGGAACTAACTCGGATGCGTGAGTCGTTAAAGCGTCTTAGCGATGCTTGTTGCGGTAGTGCTCATACCAGTAGTTATTGCTCGATCCTTGAAGCGCTGGAGCAGGGAGCCAGCGATGAAAAAGTAAAAAAAGGTGCTTAATACAATCGGCGGTACTTTAATTTTTATACGACCAGCAGTAATATTATCGCGTTATATAACCATACATAGAGAAGGTACATTACTATGACTCAATACCGTCATACGAAAGGCAAGATACAAGACAATGCCATTGAGGCGCTGTTGCATGACCCTTTATTCCGCCAAAGAGTAGAAAAAAATACTAAAGGGAAAGGGAGCTACCGGCGCAAAGACAAACATGCAAAAGGTGGCAGCTGGGAGGCCAGTGGTAAAGTATCAGGCGATATTTTACCACTGGCCTTCTGGTTTTAAGACATTAAAAAAGCCATCTGAATAAGATGGCTTTTTATTTGTGCAGGATAAACAGGTTTACAGTTTTGGCTGTTGCTGCTGACTCAGTAAATCACGGATTTCAGTCAACAGTTTTTCTTCAGCAGTTGGCGCCGGCGGGGCCGCTGGTGCTTCTTCTTGTTTACGACGCACTTTGTTCATTAGCTTAATTGCCAGGAAAATAGCAAAGGCAACAATAACGAAGTCGAAAATGGTCTGAATGAATGAGCCGTAGTTCATTACTACTGCAGGTACTGCGCCTTGAGCTTCGCGTAATACCAGGTGGAATTGTTTGAAATCAACGCCGCCGATCAATAAGCCCAGTGGTGGCATGATAATATCTGCAACGAAAGACGATACGATCTTACCGAATGCTGCACCAATAATCACACCCACTGCCAAGTCAACCACGTTGCCACGCATGGCAAATTCGCGGAACTCTTTCATCATACTCATAGAACGCACCCCTTGAAGAATTTAATAACTCAAGTTTAACAAAGCAATTTCCCTTTGCCACAAAAGGAGAGAAAAGATTTGTCTCTTTCCACGGCAGAGAACAACCTCGTAATTATAGACCATCCATTGCTACATTTGTTCTACAAGAAGAATGGGCTTGGCTGGAACAGGCGCTCAACGTCAGGGACGAACTTCTTGTCGGTAATAAACATAATGACGTGATCGCCCTGTTCGATTTTACTGCTGCCATTAGCAATAATAACGTCATCACCACGCACAATGGCACCAATGGTGGTACCTGGCGGCAGTTTAATATCTTCTACAATGCGGCCAACCACTTTTGACGTACTTTCATCACCATGTGCTATGGCTTCAATCGCCTCCGCCACACCGCGACGTAATGATGAAACGCTGACGATATCCGCTTTACGCACGTGGCCTAACAATGCTGAGATGGTTGCTTGCTGTGGTGAAATCGCTATATCGATTACGCTGCCTTGAACCAGGTCAACATAGGCGCGGCGTTGAATAAGTACCATTACTTTTTTGGCACCCATTCGTTTGGCGAGCATGGCTGACATGATGTTAGCTTCATCGTCATTGGTTATGGCAATAAAGACGTCGACTTGGTCAACATGCTCTTCCGCCAGCAGCTCCTGGTCTGAGGCATCACCATAAAACACAATGGTATCGTGCAGTTGTTCGGCCAGTTCTGCAGCGCGTTGCTGATTTCGTTCGATCAGCTTCACGTTGTAGGATTTCTCCAACCGCTGCGCCAAACCGGCACCAACGTTGCCGCCGCCGACAATCATGATGCGTTTATACGGTTTTTCCAGCCGTTGCAGCTCACTCATTACCGCGCGGATATGCTGTGAGGCAGCCACAAAGAAGACTTCGTCACCGGCTTCGATAATGGTGGAACCCTGTGGACGGATAGGACGATCCTGGCGGAAGATTGCGGCGACACGGGTATCAATGTGCGGCATGTGTTCACGCATCGAAGACAGCGCATTACCGACCAGTGGGCCACCGTAATAGGCTTTTACCGCCGCGATGCTGACCTTGCCTTCAGCAAAATTAACCACCTGTAGTGCACCTGGGTATTCAATCAGCTTGTAGATGTAGTCGATAACCAGTTGTTCCGGTGAGATCAGGTGATCAATGGGTACGGCTTCGGGTTGGAACAGCTTCTCTGACTCGCGGATATATTCTGGCGCACGAATTCGGGCGATTCGGTTGGGGGTATTAAACAGCGAGTAGGCAATCTGGCAGGCAACCATATTGGTTTCGTCAGAATTAGTGACTGCAACCAACATATCGGCATCTTCAGCACCGGCCTCACGGAGTACGCGTGGATGAGAGCCATATCCCTGAACGACCCGCAGATCAAACTTATCCTGTAACTGACGCAGGCGGCCGGCATCAGTATCCACGACGGTAATATCGTTGTTTTCGCCCACCAGGTTTTCCGCCAGTGTTCCACCCACCTGACCTGCGCCAAGAATAATTATTTTCATTTGCTTCTCTGCTTCACACTGAAACCGCTGAAGATTATCTGAAAGGGCGCAACAGACGCGCCCTGAGTACGGAACAGCTACATTTTAATCAGCTTAGCGTAAAAGAAGCCATCCCCATCCTCAGGATGGGGAAGATTCTGTCGGCCAGGCTGTTGATCGTTACCGGTCTCAACCAGACGAGCATCTGCATGACGCTGAAGGAAGGCTGCAACTTGCTCAGCATTCTCTGCCGGTAGAATAGAACAGGTGGCATACACCATCACTCCACCGGTTTTGAGATGTGGCCAAATGGCTTCAATGATCTCGGCCTGCAAAGCAGCCAGGTCCGCGATGTCGCTGTCGCGGCGCAACCACTTGATATCGGGATGCCGGCGGATTACACCGGTGGCAGAACAAGGGGCATCCAAGAGAATGCGATCGAATTGTTTATCACCGCACCATTGCTGCGGGGTACGGCCATCACCCAGTTTTACGTCGGCGTGTAAACGCAGGCGTTGCAGGTTTTCTTTAACCCGGCTCAGACGCTGCTCATCGATATCGACCGCCATCACATGGGCTTTGGGAGCCGCTTCCAAGATATAGGTAGTTTTGCCACCGGGAGCCGCACAAAGATCGAGGATCTGCTCGCCATCCTGCGGATCGAGAAGATCGACACAGCCTTGTGCGGAAGCATCTTGCACCGTTACCCACCCATCGGCAAAACCTGGCAGGTCGGTGACGGCACATGGCGCCAGTAGACGTACCGCATCGCGATATTCAGTATGCGGGACGGCGGCAATGCCCGCTTGCTCCATCAACTGCAAGTAATCTTCACGGGAATGATGAAGACGATTGACGCGTAACCACATAGGTGGCTTCTGATTGTTGGCGTCAATAATCTGTTCCCACTGCGCGGGATAGGCCTGCTGGATACGCTTTAACAGCCAGCTCGGGTGCAAATAGCGGCTGTCATTGTTGGCGGCACGTTGCAGTAACTCTTCCTGTTGGCGCTGGAACTGGCGCAGAACGCCGTTGATCAGGCCTTTAAGTTGAGGCCGTTTCAATGCCACTGCGCCTTCTACTGTTTCCGCTAATACTGCGTGGGCGGGTATGCGTGTATACAGCAGCTGGTAGAGGCCCACCATCAGCAAATAGTGCAGCGTGCGCTGCTTGCCAGTCATGGGTTTTGCCATCAATTGCTGGATGCACCATTCCAGTTGCGGCAATACGCGCAGGGTGCCGAAACACAGCTCTTGCAGGAGTGCGCGGTCCTTGTCAGAAATGGTCTTTTGCAGTGACGGCAGGACAGTGCTGAGTGACTGACCCTGATCGAGCACCTGGCCGATGGCTTTGGCAGCGATGCTGCGGAGATTGTAATTGTTTTTCATAGGCTAAAGCTGATAACGATCGGCGTTAAGAAAGAAACAGCCCGGCGATTATCGACCGGGCAGTGGGGGCGATTTATAGCCGGTTGCCCGGTGTAAACCATTCACGGCGTGAGTTCAGCAGATCTTGTGCTGACATCGGTTTTTTTCCTGCCGGTTGCAATTGAGTCAGGTTAAGAACACCCTCAGCGGTCGCTACCTGGATACCCTGCTTGTCAGCATGGATAATGGTACCAGGTTCTGCATCAGTGGTTTGTGCCAATACTGTTGCCTGCCAGATTTTCACGGGTTGATCTTCAAGGGTGAAATAGCTGACTGGCCATGGGTTAAAGGCACGGATGCAACGTTCAAGCTGTGCAGCCGATAGGTTCCAATCCAGGCGCGCTTCTTCTTTGCTCAGCTTCTCAGCATAGGTTACCAGCGATTCATCTTGTACTTCACGTTTCGCCGTACCCGCAGCCATTTGCTGTAGCGTGGCCAGCATGCCTTGTGGGCCAAGCTGCGCCAGTTTGTCGTACAGACTGGCACTGGTGTCATCCGCCTCAATTGGACAAGCGATTTTGTACATCATATCGCCAGTGTCCAAACCCACGTCCATCTGCATGATGGTCACGCCAGTTTCGTTATCACCAGCCCAGAGTGAACGCTGGATTGGTGCAGCACCGCGCCAGCGTGGTAGCAGCGAGCCGTGGACGTTGATGCAACCAAGCCGTGGCATATCCAACACCGCTTTAGGCAGGATCAAGCCATAGGCCACCACCACCATCACATCAGCGTTGAGATCAGCAACCAAGTGCTGGTTCTCTTCCGGGCGCAGTGATTTGGGTTGGAATACGGGCAAATGATGCTGCTCGGCCAGAACTTTGACCGGGCTAGGCGTCAGTTTATTACCGCGACCCGCAGGGCGGTCGGGCTGGGTGAAGACCCCGACGATCTGGTGCTCAGATGACAACAGCGCGTCAAGGTGACGCGCTGCGAAGTCTGGAGTTCCGGCGAAAATAATCCGTAAAGAGTCAGACACGTTGATTTCCTGATGGGTTAGGCGCGCGCGTTAAGCTTGGCCATTTTTTCCAGTTTCTGACGAATACGTTGGCGCTTGAGTGGCGACAGGTAATCGACGAACAGCTTGCCTACCAGGTGATCCATCTCGTGCTGGATACAAATGGCTAACAGATCGTCAGCTTCCAGCTCGAAAGGTTTTCCGTCACGGTCCAGTGCTCTGATTTTCACAGCAGCTGCGCGCGGAACTAAAGCACGTTGTTCAGGGATAGAGAGGCAACCTTCCTCAATCCCGGTTTCGCCGCTTTTTTCCAGCAGTTCCGGGTTGATCAGCACCAAGCGCTGATCGCGGTTCTCAGAAACGTCAATAACGATAATGCGCTGATGGATGTCCACCTGTGTCGCAGCCAGGCCAATGCCTTCCTCTGCGTACATGGTTTCAAACATATCATCCACGATGCGCTGGATATTCGCATTGACTTCTTTTACCGGGGCCGCGACTTTGCGCAGCCGGTCGTCTGGGTAATGTAATACCTGCAATACTGACATATATCTTGAGATCTGTATCCGAGTGATAAACGAGGTTTAGCTTCTATTCTAGACATTTCCCGGCCTGATTGACAGCATTGCGCACCAATTGCTCGAATTGGTAATACCACCATTTTTTGCGGGGGAACAGGCGATGCAGGCACAGGAAATCTGTTTACGGATGCGTGGAGTCGCTGGGCTGAGCGCAGCTAAGGCCAGCCAGATAATCCGGCAGATAGTGGCAGCCGGCGGTGACCCTTATCGTTTGTTGCGAGAGGTGGGGCTAAACCAGCGGCAGCAGGCACAGTTCCGCCAGGCAAATGCGCGTCATCTGGCCGCTACGCTCGCTTGGTTAGAACACCCCGGTAATGTGCTTTGGTTATATGGAGAGGCGGAATACCCCGAGCGATTGCTCCCTCTAGAGGATGCGCCACTAGTGCTGATGGTGAAAGGTAACCCCGAAGCCGTTCGGCAGCCGCAAATTGCCATGGTTGGTAGTCGCCAGTTCAGCCATTATGGTGAGCATTGGGCCACTTACTTTGCCACTGGGTTGGTACACTGTGGGTTTACCATTACCAGTGGACTGGCAATGGGTATTGATAGCATCTGCCATCGTGCTGCGCTGGCCGCAGAAGGTCGAACGGTCGCTGTACTCGGTAGCGGTTTAGCCAATGTCTACCCGCGCCAGCATCGCCGTTTGGCTGAACGCATCATTGAGAGTGGTGGGGCATTGGTTTCTGAGTATTTGGCCACAGACCTACCGATGCCAAGCCATTTTCCACAGCGCAACCGTATTATTAGTGGGCTGAGCCTGGGCGTGGTCGTGATTGAAGCCTCTTTACGCAGTGGAACGCTGATTACCGCCCGCTATGCTTTGGAACAGGGGCGGGAAATTTTCGCTCTCCCCGGCGCGTTGGGCAACCCAATGAGTGAAGGTACACATTGGCTGATTCAGCAGGGCGCTTATTTGGTTACAGGGCCGAAAGAAATTGCTGAACAGCTGGGAAGCGGTCTGCATTGGCTCTCCTTGAGCGAAAATACAACTATTTGTGCGTCAGAAGCCGAAGTTGAATTGCCATTTGCCGATGTGTTGGCTAACGTAGGAGATGAGGTGACACCTGTTGACGTCGTCGCTGAACGTGCCGGCCAACCTGTGCCAGAGGTAGTAATCAAGTTACTCGATCTGGAGTTAGCAGGGTGGATCGCAGCTGTACCCGGCGGCTATGTCCGAATAAGGAGGGCAGGCCATGTTCGACGTACTGATGTACTTGTTTGAAACTTATATCCACAATGAACCAGAGATGCGCGTCGATCAGGATCAACTGACCGATGATCTCGCTGAAGCGGGGTTTCATCGGGATGATATCTACAACGCGTTGAATTGGCTTGAAAAACTCGCTGACTTACAAGAAGGCGAAAATGCACCGTATTTTATGGATGCCGATCCGTTAGCAATGCGGATCTACACCGAAGAAGAAGGTGTGCGTTTGGATGCTAGTTGCCGTGGTTTCCTCCTGTTCCTGGAGCAGATTCAGGTATTGAACCTCGAAACCCGTGAAATGGTTATCGATCGTGTTATGGCTTTGGATAACACAGAATTCGATCTCGAAGATCTGAAATGGGTGGTGCTGATGGTACTGTTTAATATCCCCGGATATGAAAGCGCCTATCAGCAAATGGAAGAACTGTTGTTTGAAGTAAACGAAGGTTATCTGCACTGAGCCGATAACATGCATAGAAGAAGTTATGACAAAAGCAGCGATTTTTGCCGCCAGGCAAAATGAACCCTGTCCGGAATGCGGGGCCGAGCTGGTGATCCGCAGTGGTCGCCACGGCCCCTTCCTCGGCTGTTCTCGTTATCCTGAATGCCAACATATTCGGCCGCTGAAAGCGCAGGTCGAGGGCCATATCGTCAAGATGCTCGATGGGCAGGCGTGTCCGAAATGCCAAGCGGTGCTGGCATTGCGTCAGGGGCGTTACGGTATGTTTATTGCCTGCAGTAATTATCCTGAGTGCGATCATACTGAAGTCATCGATAAACCGGACGAAACCAGTATCAGCTGCCCGCAGTGTGAGCAGGGTAAATTGCTTCAGCGCAAATCGCGCTATGGCAAGGTTTTCCACTCCTGCGATCGCTACCCGGAATGCCAGTTCGTTCTCAATTTTAAACCTGTCGCCGGTGAGTGCAGCTACTGTCATTATCCGTTGTTGATGGAGAAGCGCACGGTAAAAGGTCCAACCCTTTACTGCGCCAGTAAACTTTGCGGAAAACCCGTAGTAACCACAGAATAACGACATCATGAGCTCAGAATTCACTTCTAATTTCACGCCAATAATTGACGCGTTGCAGAACCAACAGGTTATTGCCTACCCGACCGAGGCGGTGTTTGGCCTGGGCTGCGATCCTGACAGCGAGCAGGCGGTCAACGCGTTATTGGCTCTGAAACAACGTCCTTGGGAAAAAGGCCTGATCCTGATTGCGGCCGATTACGCGCAGTTAGCACCTTATATAGATGACGCTGCACTGAGTGACCAGCAGCGAGCGACGATGTTCGCCAGTTGGCCGGGCCCCGTGACTTGGGTTATCCCTGCGCGGGCGGATACTCCGCGTTTGCTGACTGGCCGCTTCAATTCATTGGCTGTGCGTGTGAGTGATCACCCGTTAGTACAGCAACTGTGTCGGCAGTTTGGCAAACCGCTGGTATCGACCAGCGCCAATCTTAGTGGGCAAGAACCTTGTCGCAGTACTGATGAGGTACAACAGCAATTCGGTGCTGCTTTCCCTGTGTTGGTGGGTAGCGTCGGTGGCCGCCTTAACCCTTCCGAAATCAGAGATGTCCTGACGGGCAAGCAAATCCGTCAAGGCTAGAGGTAATGTGCATGGAGAAGTTCGCGGTATTTGGTAATCCTATCAGTCACAGCAAATCGCCGCGTATTCATGCGTTATTTGCCGCCCAAACCGGTATAGAACATCCCTATGGTGCGGTGTTAGCGCCGCTGGATGATTTCGAAGCGACTTTGCAGATGTTCATTCGGGCGGGCGGTCAGGGCGCGAATGTTACCGTGCCTTTTAAAGAAAAGGCCTATGAGGTCGCGACGGAGCTCAGTGAGCGAGCTTCGCTGGCCGGTGCGGTAAACACGCTGAAGGTATTGCCGGAAGGAGGTCTACTGGGTGACAACACTGATGGAATCGGGCTACTGACGGATCTTGAACGTCAAGGGCTGATCCGACCAAAGGATCGCGTTCTGCTGGTGGGAGCCGGCGGCGCGGCTCGCGGAGTGATCTTGCCGTTGCTGTCGTTTGGTTGTGACGTGGTGATCACTAACCGCACTTTTGGTCGCGCGCAGACGCTGGCACAAGTATTCCAGCATCTCGGTGAAATATCCGCATTGCCTCTGGATCAATTGGATCAACAGCAGTTTGATTTAGTCATTAATGCTACAGCGTCAGGTATTAGTGGTGAGATCCCGACGTTACCCGTTGGCATGATCAATGCCCGCACCCGTTGCTATGACATGTTTTATCAGCAGGGGCTAACACCGTTTCTGGCCTGGGCGCAGCAACAAGGCGCAACAGACTATGCCGACGGTTTAGGCATGCTGGTGGGGCAGGCTGCACATGCGTTTCTGTTATGGCATGGTGTGATGCCGGAGATCGAGCCGGTGCTGCGCCAGTTGCGTCACGAACTGGCGGCGTAACGCTAAGCCCGTTATCCTATTAGGAAACGGGCGTTTGTCAGATATCTTCTGACAAATATTCGTCTTTCCAACGTACGTAGTTAGTAGAAGAGTAAAGCAATCCTTCCCGTTCGGCAGCGGTCAATGGACGAACCTGGCGCGCGGGGCTCCCCATATAGAGATAACCGCTCACCAGACGTTTACCTGGCGCGACCAGGCTGCCGGCACCAATCATCACGTCATCTTCTATTACTGCACCATCGAGCAGGATCGATCCCATTCCTACCAGTACGCGATTGCCAATCGCGCAGCCGTGTAACATTGCTTTATGCCCTACCGTCACGTCTTCCCCAATCAGCAGTGGGTAACCTTCAGGGTTATGTTCGGATTTATGGGTCACGTGGAGCACGCTGCCGTCTTGAATATTACTGCGTGCGCCGATAATGACTGCGTTCACGTCACCACGAATGGCAACCAAAGGCCAAATACTGACGTCATCCGCCAGTGAGACATTGCCGATCACGACGCTGGAAGGATCGATCATCACGCGTTGACCCAGTTTAGGAGAGTAATGAAGATAAGAACGTACTGCATCGGACATGATATAGCCTCACGTGGGATCATATTTATCGGCAATACTAGACGCTGGCGGTGGAATTACAACCAACTGAAACGATAGATCCTGTGGAAAACAGCCCTGATCGCGCAAGATCCACGCGAAAGGGTTTAAAAGTGTGCAAACAGAAAGAAAAGATCAAAAAAGGGGTTGTGCAAAAAACTCGGGTCCCTATAATGCGCCTCCATCGACACGGAACATGTGAACAACTTCACAGAGTCTCCGGGGTTCGAAGAGAAAAAATCCTGAAATTTAGGGGTTGA
>NZ_JAFIBY010000014.1 GCF_017832355.1 Serratia sp. PL17 | reverse complement strand
CAACCCCTAAATTTCAGGATTTTTTCTCTTCGAACCCCGGAGACTCTGTGAAGTTGTTCACATGTTCCGTGTCGATGGAGGCGCATTATAGGGAGTTCTCAGCAGGCCGCAATAGGTATTTTCGACAAAAACGATCGTTTGCTGCATTCCACAGCAAAACCCGGCCTTATACCTTGTTGTACACAAACTTATCCACAGAACGCATTTGAACGGAAAATTTACGAGCGCCACGCAAACGTTTTCGCTACAATTCCCCGCGACGAAACGCTCCCCTTTTAATGGGGGCGTTACCTGAATCTGTGCCTGCTTGCCCCTTTATATAGAGAAAAACCTTTCTTTATAGAGAGAAGAAGGTGGAAATTCACGTAACGCTCTTTTATTGCGACTTCAAAGCCAAGGGATAAAACCATGCAACAACCTCGTCCAATCCGCCGGGCCCTGCTCAGCGTCTCTGATAAAGCCGGAATCGTTGAATTCGCCGAAGCGCTTTCCCAGCGTGGCGTTGAATTGCTCTCCACCGGTGGTACTGCCCGCCTACTGGCAGATGCCGGCCTGCCTGTTACCGAAGTTTCCGACTACACCGGCTTCCCGGAAATGATGGACGGACGAGTAAAGACTCTGCACCCCAAAGTACACGGTGGCATTCTTGGCCGCCGCGGCCAGGACGATGCCATCATGAGCCAGCATGACATCAAGCCGATCGATATGGTGGTAGTAAACCTGTATCCGTTCGCCCAGACAGTCGCTCGTCCGAACTGTTCACTGGAGGACGCTGTCGAGAACATCGACATCGGCGGGCCAACCATGGTGCGCTCCGCGGCCAAGAACCATAAAGATGTCGCCATCGTAGTAAAGAGCAGCGACTACGCCGCTATTATTACCGAGATGGATAACAACGACGGTTCGCTGCAATACGCCACCCGTTTTGATCTGGCGATTAAAGCCTTCGAACACACCGCTGCCTACGACAGTATGATTGCCAACTACTTCGGCGCACTGGTTCCGGCCTACCACGGTGATACCGAGCAGCCTTCCGGCCGTTTCCCTCGGACGCTCAACCTCAACTATATTAAGAAGCAGGATATGCGTTACGGTGAAAACAGCCACCAGCAAGCTGCCTTCTATATAGAAGAGAACGTTCAGGAAGCCTCTGTCGCTACCGCGGAACAGCTACAAGGTAAAGCGCTGTCCTACAACAACATCGCCGATACCGATGCCGCACTGGAGTGCGTGAAAGAGTTTGCCGAGCCCGCCTGCGTGATCGTCAAACACGCCAACCCATGTGGCGTAGCAATCGGCGACGATATTCTGGCGGCCTATGAACGCGCCTATCAAACCGACCCTACCTCTGCTTTCGGCGGCATCATTGCTTTTAACCGCGAACTGGACGCCGCTACCGCGCAAGCCATTATCAGCCGTCAATTTGTAGAAGTGATTATCGCGCCAAGCATCAGTCAGGAAGCCCGCTCACTGCTGGCTGCAAAACAAAACGTCCGCGTCCTGGCCTGTGGTCAATGGCAACAACGCGTTGCCGCTCTCGACTTCAAACGTGTCAACGGTGGCCTGCTGGTGCAAGATCGCGATTTGGGCATGGTCAGTGAAAGCGATCTGCGCGTGGTATCCGAACGCCAGCCAACGGCGCAAGAACTGCAAGATGCGTTGTTCTGCTGGAAAGTCGCCAAGTTTGTGAAATCCAACGCTATCGTTTATGCCCGTGACAACATGACGATCGGCATAGGTGCCGGCCAGATGAGCCGTGTTTACTCAGCCAAGATCGCCGGGATCAAAGCCGCTGACGAAGGTCTGGAAGTCAAAGGATCCGCGATGGCATCTGACGCTTTCTTCCCGTTCCGCGATGGCATTGATGCTGCTGCAGCCGTGGGCATCCGTTGCGTGATCCAACCAGGCGGTTCGATCCGTGATGATGAAGTGATTGCCGCTGCCAACGAGCACGGTATCGCGATGATCTTTACCGACATGCGCCACTTCCGCCATTAATCCCTTTTGCCGCGTGCGCGACGGCGCACGCTTAGCGTGGAGCACCTGATGAATATTTTGATTATCGGCAACGGTGGGCGTGAACACGCACTTGCCTGGAAAGCCGCTCAGTCACCCTTAGCAGATAAAGTCTATGTTGCACCGGGTAACGCCGGTACCGCTCTGGAAAGCAATTTGGAGAACGTCGCGATCTCCGCTACCGATATCCCGGCCCTGCTTGCCTTTGCCCAGAGCCACGATATCGGTCTCACCATTGTCGGGCCGGAAGCACCGCTGGTGATTGGCGTGGTTGATGCTTTCCAAGCCGCCGGTCTGAAAATCTTTGGACCGTCCCAAGCTGCAGCACAATTAGAAGGCTCCAAAGCCTTCACCAAAGATTTTCTGGCCCGCCATAATATCCCAAGCGCCGAGTACCAGAACTTTACCGAGGTTGAGCCAGCGCTAGCCTACATACGCAGCAAAGGTGCCCCTATCGTCATCAAGGCCGATGGCCTGGCTGCTGGCAAAGGCGTGATCGTTGCCATGACGCTGCAGGAAGCAGAGGACGCGGTACAGGACATGCTCGCCGGGAACGCATTTGGCGATGCGGGCCACCGCATCGTGGTCGAAGAGTTCCTCGACGGTGAAGAGGCCAGCTTTATCGTGATGGTCGACGGTGAGAACGTGGTGCCTATGGCTACCAGCCAAGATCATAAGCGCGTCGGCGACGGCGATACTGGCCCCAATACCGGTGGTATGGGGGCCTACTCCCCGGCACCTGTCGTCACTGATGAGATCCACCAGCGCGCCATGGACCAGGTTATTTGGCCAACCGTACGCGGCATGGCAGCGGAAGGCAATACCTACGTTGGCTTCCTGTATGCGGGTCTGATGATCTCTGCCTACGGTCAGCCTAAGGTAATTGAATTCAACTGCCGCTTTGGCGATCCAGAAACCCAACCGATTATGTTGCGTCTGCGTTCCGATCTGGTTGAGCTGTGTCTGGCCGGTGCGGAAGGCAAGCTGGATGAGAAAACGTCTGAATGGGACGAACGCCCTGCGCTAGGCGTAGTGCTGGCCGCCGGTGGTTACCCAGGTGATTACAACAATGGTGATGTTATTCAAGGTCTGCCGCAACAGGAAAGCGCCGACGGTAAGGTGTTCCATGCAGGTACTCGCATGCAGGGCAATGACGTGGTGACCAGTGGTGGGCGTGTACTGTGCGTAACCGCACTCGGTGAAACGGTAGCGCAAGCACAACAACGTGCTTATCAGCTGGCGGAGGGTATTCAGTGGCCGGGCAGTTTCTGCCGTAAAGACATTGGCTATCGCGCGATTGCACGCGGCAAATGATCTGAACGCTGAAAATCTCTTGGGCTCCGCAATGCGGGGCCTTTTTTATAGCTGGTCTTCTTTCGGTTCCCAACGACAAAAATCATCGTTTGCCACCAGCAACAACTCACTCCCTTCCGGCGCTTCCAACCAAGCTATATTCACCGGCTGACTGCTGTTGCTGGCACGTCGCGCAATCCATGCTTCGGCACTGCCATCGAGCCCCGGTTTTAGCGTTTGTCCATCGCACGTTTGTACTACGCCCTGCTGCCAATGCCCCTGCAGCAGTTTCACCTTACCGGCGCGCAGCGCATTGCTGACTTCAAGCACTCGTCGCGCCTGATACTGATACAACGCGATTTCGTCTGTGGTCAGTGGTTCACGCCGCGTGGCCAGTTGGCGCTGCATAAAGCTCACGCTACCGTCATCGGCAAAGCGCAATTGGATAGAGTCGCGATCGCCATCAGCGTCGGTACGCTTAATCTGTCGCAGCGTGCCATTTTGATATTCGTAAAGCGTGGTGACTGTACCCGGGCCACGATAAGGGCTATAGACGCTCATCAACACCACTGGGCGATGCTGATCGTCGTCTTTACGCCACAGCCGGACAACACCCTGATCGGCAACATAACCGCTGGCACTAAAGGCAGGAAGATCGGAATGACTGCTGCAGGCGCTCAGGCCACCGGCAATGCCAATGACCATAAGCGCCTGTCGGATAAACAAAAGGGGCGCGATTGCCCCCCTGTTTAATCTTTTCACGAACACGCAGTATTACTTAACTGCGTCTTTCAGTGCTTTACCAGAAACGAACGCAGGCACGTTAGCAGCTGCGATTTTGATTTCTTTACCAGTCTGCGGGTTACGACCAGTGCGCTCGTTGCGGTGGTTTACCTTGAAAGTACCGAAACCAACCAATTGTACTGCATCACCTTCTTTCAGAGACTCAGTAATAGCAGCCAGGGTAGATTCCAGAGCCAGCTTAGCTTGTGCTTTGGAAAGGTCAGCCTTGTCCGCGATTACATCAATCAGTTGAGTCTTGTTCATAAGTTATCCTTACAGTGTGTTTATCGTTTGCAAAGCATCGAGTGCGACGGATATGCCGATGGACAGCACTCCCTGCATACACGCACCGATAGCCACTTTTTTTACGCCCCCCAAATGTAGACCAGACAGGGTGCGGATGTGAAGCCTTAAGGCATGACAAATCAGGCGTTAAATCACGTTTTCTTGCCTTATTGCGTTAAATTTATCCCGATATTACTTACCGCCGCCTCTCGCAGGTCAGAACGCAACCCTTTGATCAGCTCTATATCACGCTCTTCACAGTCAGCCAACAGGCGGAAAATTTCCCATTGGATGTCCCATTCTTCCTCTACCGCAGGCAAAACCTTGAGCTCATCGTCGGTCATTTCTTTACCGGCTTGAGTCATTTCCAGCATCGCCACAGTGCGAATTGACGTTTCACTGATGGCGATGGCGTGCTCTAGCGTCTCCCCGCTGAGTCGCGAATGGATCAGTTCCCCTAATGCAATACAGGCGTCAATCGCCGGGTAAACACCGTAAAGATCGTAATCTTCTGCCGAAGGGATCGCCTCTTCCAACTTCTCCAGTTGGTTGTCAAAGTTGACCTTGGCGTCCTTGACCACCAGCGTTTCCCACACCAAATCCAGAATGCGACGGTAAATCGCCGGATCGCCGAACTCGGTTTGCAGGCAGAACATCTGGTAATTCGGGTACATACGCTCGCACAAACTGGCCATAAAGGTCAAATGTTGCCAGCTTTCAAGTTTTTCCAGACGTAAATGAATCGGGTTACGTAGCATTATTCACTCTCTTACGCGTTATCTGCGCCGCAGTGTAACCGAAATCGGTCATTGCGGCATCTCTGGATGCTGCTGCAACCAGCGCTGGAAGGCCGGTCGGCGCGAGGCGATGGCATCGGCCCAGCGAGTGGGTTCCGGCAAACGGTAACCGGCCATACAACGTTGAACCCAGTCTAGTGCAGTGTCGGCCCCAACGCGGTGGCCAGTGGAAATAAACAGCGGGTTACAGCGTGCTTTACTACGCCACACCCAACCAAGCTGCTCACCGTTGTCCTCCAGCGGTGCCAACGCTCCGGCTGCGGCATCCAAGGGAGCAAATTTACCGCACAGGCGCTTTTTAGCGACACCGATGGTCGGCACGTTGACCAACAGGCCAAAATGGCTGGCAACACCCAAACGGCGCGGGTGCGAGATCCCATGGCCGTCGACAAAAACCAGGTCTGGCTTCTGATGCAATTGCTCCCAGGCGGCAAGCAACGCGGGATATTCACGGAACGATAAAAAACCGGGGATATAAGGCATGGTGGTAGCCACACGGGCCACTTGGTATTCAACCAGCTCCAGCGACGGATAGCGCAGGATGGCGATAGCTGCACGAGTCACCGCCCCCTCCTGCTCAAAGCCCACGTCGGCCCCGGCGACAAAGGCCGGAGGGTCGACCAAAAAATCATCCTGGCGAATGACTTCGGAGGCGCGCAGCAGTTGCTCTGCACGCAGGGTTTGAGTATCAATCACGTCAGTTCCTTAACGATGGTATTTCCCTGATTGCGCGTGGACTGCTTCAATGAACGCACCGGCGTTTTCCGGTGGCACGTCCAAGTGAATACCGTGGCCTAAATTGAACACATGTCCTTCACCCTGGCCAAAGCCCGCCAAAATAGTTTCCACTTCCTGACCGATACGCTCAGGCGACGCATACAGCATGGAAGGATCCATATTGCCCTGCAGTGCTACTTTATCCCCTACGCGGCGGCGTGCATCAGCGATGTCTGTCGTCCAGTCAAGGCCCAAAGCATCACAACCCGTGGCCGCCATGGCTTCCAACCACTGACCACCGCCTTTGGTGAACAACGTGACAGGTACGCGCCGGCCGTCATTTTCACGCAGCAAGCCGTCGACAATTTTATGCATGTAGTGCAGCGAGAACTCACGGTAATCACGCCCCGTCAGCACCCCGCCCCAGGTATCGAATACCATCACAGACTGTGCACCGGCTTTAATTTGGGCATTGAGATACAAAATGACACTGTCCGCCAGCTTATCCAGCAGCAAATGTAACGTGGCTGGCTCGGCGTACATCATCTTTTTCAGTTTGGTAAAGGCCTTACTGCTACCGCCTTCCACCATATACGTTGCCAGCGTCCACGGGCTGCCAGAGAAGCCAATCAGCGGTACTTCACCTTTCAACTCACGACGGATAGTGCGCACTGCGTTCATGACATAGCCCAACTCCACTTCCGGATCGAACGCAGGCAGTTTATCCACATCAGCACGGCAGGTAATCGGCGAGGAAAAACGTGGGCCTTCGCCGGTTTCAAAATACAAACCGAGCCCCATAGCGTCGGGAATGGTGAGGATGTCGGAGAACAGAATGGCAGCATCCAGTGGAAAACGGCGCAGTGGCTGCAGCGTAACCTCACAGGCCAGTTCCGCATTCTTGCACAGCGACATGAAATCACCGGCCTGAGCACGGGTGGCCTTGTACTCCGGCAAATAACGACCGGCCTGACGCATCATCCATACAGGGGTCACATCCACCGGCTGACGTAGCAGTGCGCGCAGGTAACGATCGTTCTTCAACTCATTCATTATGGGGCTCCCTTATTCATCTGCCGGTATTGTAGCGATTTATTGCTCACGGCATAAGGCTACGGTGTCCTCTATCAGACGGCGCGCCACGGTACCGGGCGGTGGCAACAGTGGCAACTGATCGTAGCGGTACCAGCCGGCATTCAACAGTTCTTTGGGGTCGTGACGGAGCTCACCCCGGTGGTAATCGGCCATAAAGGCCATCATCAGCGAATGCGGGAACGGCCAGGGTTGCGAAGTGACATAACGCAGGTTTTTGATTTCAATATTACTTTCCTCCATGACCTCACGGGCTGCCGCCTGCTCGAGCGTTTCGCCAACCTCAACAAAGCCCGCCAGTACGGTATGAATACCACCGCGATGCCGCACGTGTTGTGCCAACAAGATCTCATCATCGCGCCGAATGGCGACAATCACGCAAGGGGCTATCTGCGGGTAGTAACGCTCCCGGCAATGGTTGCACAGGCAGGCGCTTTCGGTACGGCTGAGGTGCATCTCATGGCCGCAGTAACCGCAGTAACGATGAGAACGGTAAAAATCGGCCAGTTGCACGCCGCGCCCTGCGAGTTGAAACAACCCGCGATCGAGGTCAAGCAGTTGGCGTACCGAGCCCATTTCCTGCGGCATTGCATGCCGTACCAACCAGACCGGCAGCCCTTCCCATTCGCCAATAGCGCGTGCCATTCGCCCTTGCAGGGAGAATGATGCCGCAGAACCGCACGGCAGTTCACCGTTCGGTAACCAAAGTTTGCTTTCATGGCTGACGATCCACCAGCCATTTTCATTACCTGTTAATGCAAGTTCCATATCGTTGTTGCACAACCTCAGCTTCACTGGCACTCTACAAATCGGCCTTGTTACATTTTAATAACTTACTGTTACGTTTTATTACTTACGGAGTCAAACATGCTCAACCGTTTGGAAAGCCTGACTCAGCGCGTTGGTGGTAGTAATGAATTAGTTGATCAATGGCTTCAGGCTCGCAAGCAATTGCTGGTCGCCTATTGCACCCTCGTGGGCATCAAACCGAATAAAGAAAAGCATACGCCGCTGAATGAAAAAGCGCTGGAGAACTTTTGCCATAATCTGGTGGATTATCTCTCTGCCGGTCATTTCCATATCTATGACAGAATTATCAAACAAGTGGAAGGCGCATCCAGTCCCAAAATGTCTCTGGCAGTTAACATCTACCCCAAGCTCTGGGCCAATACAGAGCAGATCATGGCCTTCCACGATCGCTATACCGAAGTAGATATTGATCAGGATGTGTGTCTGGAATTCCATCAGGCGTTGTCAAATATCGGTGAAACGCTGGCAGCACGTTTTACCCTGGAAGATAAGTTGATCCAATTGGCAGCTGAAGCCTGGCAACAAGCCCTGACGGACGCCCCCTTGGATCAGACCCGTTAAAATTTTGTAGTGTTTTTTATTATCCCTCCTATACTGGGGGGCATCTTGTCGGAGTGCCTAGCGCCTGATTTGTTCATCAAATTGGCCAGGCTGAGACCGTTAATTCGGGATCCGCGGAACCTGATCGGGTTAATACCCGCGAAGGGAACAAGAGTAATCTATCGCCATAGGCAGGTGCCCCAATTTGGGACAATCCCGTCCTGCTGGCCAGCATCATTACTCCCTCCGAGCTCCAGACAAGCAACTTTCCCAACCCAACACACTGGTAGGAACTTGCTATGTCTAACGTTAAGAAACCTCGTGCCCGTAAAGAGCAACGCGAAGAAGCCCAGCAGTTTATTGAGACTCTTCAGGGCGTTTCATTTCCCAACTCACGCCGTATTTATTTGCAGGGCTCACGTAGCGACCTGCAGGTACCGATGCGTGAAATTCAACTTAGCCCGACGCTGATTGGTGGCGACAAAGATAACCCACTGTACGAACAGAACGAGGCTATCCCGGTGTATGACACCGCTGGCCCTTACGGCGATCCGCTGTCAGAACTCAACGTGCATAGCGGCCTGACAAAGCTGCGCGCGGAATGGATCGCCGAACGTGGCGATACCGAAGCCCTCAACAACGTGAGTTCGGGTTTTACCCAGCAGCGTTTGGCGGATGATGGTCTGGATCACCTGCGTTTTGAACATCTCCCGCAACCACGCAAGGCGCAACCCGGCAAATGCGTCACCCAGTTGCACTACGCACGTGCCGGTACTGTCACACCAGAAATGGAATTTATCGCCATCCGCGAAAATATGGGCCGTGAACGTATCCGCGGCGAAGTATTACGCCACCAGCACCCGGGGCAAAGCTGGGGCGCCAACCTGCCGGAAAACATCACACCGGAATTTGTCCGGCAAGAGGTCGCTGCAGGTCGCGCCATCATCCCTGCCAATATTAACCACCCTGAATCCGAACCGATGATCATCGGCCGCAACTTCCTGGTGAAGGTCAACGCCAATATCGGGAATTCAGCCGTAACTTCTTCGATCGAGGAAGAAGTCGAGAAACTGGTGTGGTCCACCCGCTGGGGTGCGGACACCGTGATGGATTTATCCACCGGTCGATATATCCACGAAACGCGCGAATGGATCTTACGTAATAGTCCGGTACCGATCGGCACAGTGCCTATTTACCAGGCTTTGGAGAAGGTCAACGGGGTCGCGGAAAACCTGACCTGGGAAATGTTCCGCGATACGCTGCTGGAACAAGCGGAACAAGGCGTCGACTACTTCACCATCCATGCGGGTGTACTGCTGCGCTACGTCCCCATGACCGCGAAACGCCTGACCGGTATTGTCTCCCGTGGTGGTTCGATCATGGCCAAGTGGTGCCTGTCCCATCATCAGGAAAACTTCCTGTATCAGCACTTCCGCGAAATCTGTGAAATCTGCGCCGCCTATGACGTCTCACTGTCACTCGGTGACGGGCTACGCCCAGGCTCAATTCAGGATGCCAACGACGAGGCTCAGTTCGCCGAACTGCACACCTTGGGTGAACTGACCAAAATTGCCTGGGAATATGACGTGCAGGTAATGATCGAAGGCCCAGGCCACGTGCCGATGCAGATGATCCGCCGCAACATGACCGAAGAGTTGGAGCACTGCCACGAAGCGCCGTTCTACACCCTCGGTCCGCTGACCACCGACATCGCACCAGGTTATGACCATTTCACCTCCGGTATCGGGGCCGCCATGATTGGCTGGTTCGGCTGCGCCATGCTCTGCTATGTCACGCCGAAGGAACACCTCGGCCTGCCGAACAAAGAAGACGTCAAACAGGGCCTGATCACCTATAAGATTGCTGCCCACGCGGCGGATCTGGCCAAAGGCCACCCCGGCGCACAGATCCGCGATAACGCCATGTCAAAAGCACGCTTCGAATTCCGCTGGGAAGATCAATTCAATCTCGCACTCGATCCGGCCACCGCACGTGCTTATCACGATGAAACGCTGCCGCAGGAATCCGGCAAAATTGCCCATTTCTGTTCCATGTGCGGGCCGAAATTCTGCTCGATGAAAATCTCGCAGGAAGTTCGCGACTATGCCGCAGCCCAGGAAGCCGCCAAACCGGTAGAGGTGCAGGTAATCGGGATGGAAAAAATGTCAGCCGAGTTCCGATCACGCGGCAGCGAGCTCTACCACAGCGCCGGTAACCTGCAGGAGGAACTGAGCAATGACTGATATCAACACACCTTTCCCCGCTACACCGCACAAGTTGGGGCTATACCCGGTTGTCGACAGCGTTGAATGGATTGCCCGCCTATTAGAAGCAGGCGTCACCACGATTCAACTGCGCATTAAGGATCTGCCGGAAGAGCAAGTCGAAGAGGATATTGCCGCAGCCATTGCCCTCGGTAAAAGGTATAACGCCCGGCTGTTCATCAATGACTACTGGCAGTTGGCGATTAAACACGGTGCCTATGGCGTACATCTCGGTCAGGAAGACCTGGATACCACCGATCTGGCGGCTATTCACCGTGCCGGATTGCGTTTGGGCGTTTCCACCCACGACGATGCCGAGCTGGCCCGCGCCATTGCGGTAAAGCCGTCTTATATTGCGCTGGGGCATATTTTCCCGACGCAAACCAAAGATATGCCTTCCGCCCCCCAGGGGTTAGTCGAACTGAGACGCCATATCTCCGGGTTGAATGATTACCCGACGGTAGCGATCGGCGGGATCAGCATTGATCGCGTAGCCGCCGTACTCGATTGTGGCGTTGGCAGCGTGGCCGTCGTCAGCGCAATTACCCAGGCCGCAGACTGGCGAGCAGCCACCTCAGAATTGCTGCAACTGATCGAAGGCAAGGAGTAATACCATGTTGAACGATCAAGAGTTCCTGCGCTACAGCCGTCAATTGCTGCTGGAGGATATCGGCCCAGAAGGCCAGGAGAAGCTAAAACGTTCGACGGTGCTGATTGTCGGATTAGGAGGCTTAGGCTCCCCCGCCTCACTCTATTTAGCCGCCGCCGGTGTGGGTACCTTGTTGTTAGCAGATGACGATCAGTTGCACATCACCAATCTGCAACGTCAAATTCTGTATCGCAGCACCGATGTTTCAAAAAGCAAAGCCTGCCTGGCGCAACGTCAGCTACAGGCATTAAACCCGATGATAGAAACCCTCGCGATGGAACAGCGTCTGCAGGGCGAAGCATTGAAGCATGCCGTAGAACGCGCTGATTTGATTTTGGATTGCAGCGATAACATGGAAACTCGCCATGCGGTGAATGCCGCCTGCATCAAGGCCGGTAAACCGCTGATCAGCGGGAGTGCCGTGGGGTTCAGCGGCCAGTTGTTGGTTATTGAGCCGCCCTATGCCCACGGCTGCTACGCCTGCTTGTATCCGGAACACACCGAACCCCAGCGCAACTGCCGCACCGCGGGTGTACTCGGTCCGGTGGTCGGCGTCATGGGTACGCTGCAAGCCCTGGAAGCGATAAAAATGTTGGCGGGAATGCCTTCCGCCATCAGCGGCAAACTGCGGCTCTTCGACGGAAAACAACAAAGCTGGAGCACACTGCAACTCAGCCAGGCCAGCACCTGTGCGGCATGCGGAGGGGCAGCATGAAGATCCGGCTTAATGACCAGCCGTTAGAATTAGCGCAGCCACTGAGCGTCGACGCACTGCTCAAGCAGTTGGAACGCCACCAGCCGGGCACCGCGCTGGCTATCAACCAAACCATCATCCCGCGTGCCGACTGGGTCAACCACCTGGTGCAGGACGGTGATGACATCTTGCTGTTTCAAGCTATCGCGGGAGGCTGACATGTTGAAAATCGCCGATACCACTTTTACTTCACGCCTGTTCACCGGCACCGGAAAGTTCGCCACCCCTGCGCTGATGTTGGACGCCTTACAGGCCTCTGGTTCCCAGTTAGTGACCATGGCCATGAAGCGCGTTGACCTACGCGGCGGCAACGACGCCATTCTGGCGCCGCTGCAGCAACTGGGGGTTCGCCTGCTGCCGAATACCTCCGGCGCAAAAACGGCCGC
The DNA here is from genome assembly GCF_017832355.1 of Serratia sp. PL17. Classification (GTDB taxonomy): domain Bacteria; phylum Pseudomonadota; class Gammaproteobacteria; order Enterobacterales; family Enterobacteriaceae; genus Serratia. The sequence continues at coordinate 14,888 of NZ_JAFIBY010000014.1, read as the reverse complement.
CGAGGCGGTGTTCGCCGCCCGACTGGCACGTGAAGCCCTTGGTACACATTGGGTAAAGTTGGAAATTCACCCCGATGTGAAATACCTGCTGCCGGATCCGATTGAGACCCTGAAGGCGGCGGAAACGCTGGTGAAAGACGGCTTTGTCGTTCTGCCCTACTGCGGCGCCGATCCGGTGTTATGCAAACGTCTCGAAGAGGCCGGTTGCGCGGCAGTCATGCCACTCGGTGCGCCGATTGGTTCTAACCGGGGGCTGAGAACCCGTGATTTCCTGGAGATCATTATCGAACAAGCAAAGGTGCCGGTAGTGATCGACGCCGGTATCGGTGCGCCAAGCCATGCGTTAGAAGCCATGGAGCTGGGTGCCGATGCCGTGCTGGTCAATACCGCTATCGCCGTAGCACGCGATCCGGTACAAATGGCTCGGGCATTCCGTCTGGCGCTGGAAGCCGGTGAATTGGCACGTCTTGCCGGACTCGGCAGCAGCCAGCGCAATGCGGTAGCTTCCAGCCCATTGACTGCTTTTCTCAGTCAGACTGGGGTGGCATTGTGATGACCAATGACTTCAGTCACCGCTGGCAGCAGTTGGATTGGGACGACATCACCTTACGCATCCACAGTAAAACCGCACGCGACGTGGAACATGCGCTGAATGCGGACAGACTGACACGCGAAGATTTTATGGCGCTGATCTCCCCCGCTGCCGCAGCGTATCTGGAACCGCTGGCGCAACGCGCACAACAGTTGACCCGCCAACGCTTTGGCAACGTGGTCAGCTTCTATGTGCCACTTTACTTGTCCAACCTGTGCGCCAATGACTGTACCTACTGTGGTTTTTCGATGAGCAATCGCATCAAACGTAAAACGTTAGATGCTGCGGAAATAGAACGTGAATGTTTGGCCATCAAAGCACTGGGTTTTGAGCATTTACTGTTGGTCACCGGCGAACACCAGACCAAAGTTGGCATGGACTATTTCCGGCAACATATTCCGGCGATCCGCCGCCATTTCAGCTCGCTGATGATGGAGGTGCAACCGTTGGAACAGGAAGAGTATGCCGAGTTGAAAGCTCTGGGGCTGGATGGCGTCTTGGTTTACCAGGAAACCTACCATCCCGCGACCTACCTGCAGCATCATCTGCGCGGCCAGAAGCAGGACTTTCATTGGCGGTTGGCCACGCCGGATCGCTTGGGCCGAGCCGGGATCGACAAGATCGGCCTGGGTGCTCTGATCGGGCTGTCCAACAATTGGCGTACCGACTGCTATATGTTGGCTGAGCACCTGTTCTACCTGCAACAAACCTACTGGCAGAGTCGTTACTCCATTTCATTTCCACGCCTACGCCCCTGTGCCGGGGGTATCGAACCGGCATCAATCATGAGCGAACCGCAGTTGGTACAGTTGATCTGCGCCTTTCGCCTATTCGCTCCTGATGTAGAGCTGTCCTTGTCGACGCGTGAGTCACCGTTCTTCCGTGATCATATGATCCCGGTAGCAATCAACAGCGTTAGCGCAGGATCCAAGACCCAGCCCGGTGGTTATGCTGACGACGTCGCGCCTGAATTGGAACAGTTTGAACCTCATGATGGACGTACACCGCAACAGGTGGCACAAGCCATCAGCGATGCCGGTTTACAACCCGTGTGGAAAGACTGGGACGGATATTTGGGGCGAAGCCCGCAATAACCAGCAACCCTTGCAGCACAGCCTGAAAAGGGGTGGAAACGCCGCGCAGATGCCGCCAATGCGTCTGGTACAGGAAATGGGTCTCGCTATAGTGGCGATGCTGGCTGCCAAACCCGGCGCCAGCCGGAGCCCTCATATTCTCAACGGCTCCGCCTTACTCCTCCCCCGGATCACGTCGGGTACTTTCCCGCGTGACTCCGGGGCCCTCTACATGTTAACTCCAGGATTCTTCACTCAGAACAACGCACCGGCATGTTGTAAAAGCAAAAAAAACCGCCCCCGAAGGAGCGGTTTATCTGGCAAGGGCCCGGCAAGCCGGGACCACGGCATATTCAACGATTAATCGTTGTTGCCGCCCAGGCCTGCGTTCAGCAGTTCAGCCAGGTTAGCCGTTGCTTCTTCCGCGCTGACCTGCGGAACAACTGGCGCTTCACCCTGTGCTTTACGGCGCATACGGTCCTGGTGATAAGCGTAACCGGTACCGGCTGGAATCAGACGGCCCACGATAACGTTCTCTTTCAGGCCACGCAGTTCATCACGCTTACCGGCAACTGCCGCTTCGGTCAGAACGCGCGTCGTTTCCTGGAACGATGCTGCGGAGATGAAGGACTCGGTCGCCAAGGAAGCCTTGGTGATACCCAGCAGATCGCGTGAGAAGGTTGCCTCGATCTTGCCTTCAGCAGCAAGCTGACGGTTGGCAATCTTAACGCGTGACACTTCAGCCTGCTCGCCTTCCAGGAACTCGGTGCTACCCGCGCTGACGATGGTACCTTTACGCAGCATCTGACGAACGATAACTTCAATGTGTTTATCGTTAATCTTAACGCCTTGCAGACGGTAAACTTCCTGCACTTCGTTGGTGATGTAGCGGGTAACCGCATGCACACCACGTAGACGCAGAATGTCGTGCGGAGACTCTGGGCCGTCAGAAACAACGTCGCCACGCTCCACAACTTCGCCTTCAAACACGTTGAGCTGACGCCATTTTGGAATCATCTCTTCGTAAGCGTCGCTGCCGTCCAGTGGGGAGATTACCAGGCGACGTTTGCCTTTGGTCTCTTTACCGAACGAGATAATCCCGCTGATTTCAGCCAAGATTGCCGGTTCTTTCGGACGACGTGCTTCGAACAGATCCGCAACGCGTGGCAGACCACCGGTAATATCCTTGGTACCGCCGGATTCCTGAGGAATACGCGCCAAGGTATCACCCGCACCGATCTGAATGCCGTCTTCCAGCTGCACAATCGCTTTACCTGGCAGGAAGTATTGAGCAGGCATATCAGTACCTGGAATCAATACGTCGTCGCCTTTGGCATCAACGATTTTCAGTGCCGGACGCAGGTCTTTACCGCTACCGGTACGCTCTGCGCTGTCCAATACAACCAGAGAAGACAAACCGGTCAGTTCGTCGGTCTGGCGTGTAATGGTCTGGCCGTCAACCATATCAGCGAAGCGGATGAAACCACTCACTTCGGTGATAACTGGCATGGTGTGCGGATCCCAGTTAGCAACGGTTTCGCCGCCGTTAACTTCTGCACCGTCACCTTTGCCCATGACAGAACCGTAAGGCACTTTGTAGCTTTCTTTAGTACGGCCGAATTCGTCGATCAGCTTCAGTTCGGTGTTACGAGAGGTAATCACCAGCTTGCCTGCGGCGTTCATAACGAACTTCACATTGCTCAGCTTCAGCGTACCCTTGTTTTTCACCTGGATGCTGGATTCAGCAGCCGCACGAGATGCCGCACCACCGATGTGGAACGTACGCATCGTCAGCTGTGTACCCGGCTCACCGATTGACTGTGCCGCGATAACGCCGATAGCTTCGCCTTTGTTGATGATGTGACCACGTGCCAGGTCGCGACCATAGCAGTTTGCACACACACCAAAGTCGGTTTCACAGCTAACTACGGAACGGACTTTAACGCTGTCGACAGAGTTCTCTTCCAACAGGTCACACGTCTTCTCGTTCAGCAGGGTGTTGCGTGGTACGAGGATGTCAGCCGTACCCGGCTTGATGACATCTTCTGCAGTCACACGACCCAGAACGCGTTCGCGCAGTGGCTCTTTAACGTCACCACCTTCGATAACCGGAGTCATCATGATGCCGTTGTGAGTCCCACAGTCGTCTTCGGTTACAACCAGATCCTGCGCCACGTCAACCAGACGACGGGTCAGATAACCGGAGTTAGCCGTTTTCAATGCGGTATCCGCCAGACCTTTACGAGCACCGTGCGTGGAGATGAAGTACTGGAGTACGTTCAGACCTTCACGGAAGTTCGCAGTGATTGGCGTTTCAATGATGGAACCATCTGGCTTAGCCATCAGGCCACGCATACCGGCCAGCTGACGAATCTGTGCTGCAGAACCACGCGCACCGGAGTCGGCCATCATAAAGATGCTGTTGAAGGAAACTTGTTGTTCCACTTCGCCGTCACGGTTAACCACGTCTTCTACCGACAGGTTTTCCATCATCGCTTTAGCAACACGTTCGTTTGCCGCAGCCCAGATATCGATCACTTTGTTGTAGCGTTCGCCGGCAGTTACCAAACCAGACTGGAACTGCTCCTGGATTTCAGCAACTTCGGTTTCTGCTTCTTCGATGATCTCCGCTTTCTTAGCCGGGATAACCATGTCATCGATACCTACGGAAGCACCTGAACGGGCTGCGTAAGCAAAACCGGTGTACATGATCTGGTCAGCAAAGATAACGGTCGGCTTCAGGCCCAGGATGCGGTAACAGGTGTTCAGCATCTTGGAGATAGCTTTCTTGCCCAAAGGCTGGTTAACGATCGAATACGGCAGACCGCGCGGTACGATCATCCACAGGATGGCGCGACCTACGGTAGTGTCGATGATCGAAGTCTGGTGTACAGTCTCGCCTTCGGTGTTTTTGATCTCTTCGGTGATACGCACTTTGACACGCGCATGCAGAGAAGCCAGACCGGCGCGATAAATACGCTCAGCTTCTTTCGGGCCGCTCAACACCATGCCTTCGCCTTTGGCGTTAACACAGTCACGGGTCATGTAGTACAGACCCAATACAACGTCCTGAGAAGGAACGATGATTGGCTCGCCGTTCGCAGGTGACAGGATGTTGTTGGTAGACATCATCAACGCACGCGCTTCCAGCTGAGCTTCCAGCGTCAAGGGTACGTGAACAGCCATTTGGTCACCATCGAAGTCGGCGTTATATGCCGCACAAACCAGCGGGTGCAGCTGGATTGCCTTGCCTTCGATCAGAACCGGTTCAAACGCCTGGATACCCAAACGGTGCAGAGTTGGTGCACGGTTCAGCAGTACCGGGTGTTCGCGGATAACTTCGTCCAGGATGTCCCAAACGACAGCTTCTTCGCGCTCAACCATTTTCTTGGCGGCTTTGATGGTGGTGGCCAGGCCACGCAGCTCCAACTTGCCGTAGATGAACGGTTTGAACAGCTCAAGTGCCATTTTCTTAGGCAGACCGCACTGATGCAGACGCAGGTATGGACCTACGGTGATAACAGAACGACCAGAGTAGTCAACACGTTTACCCAACAGGTTCTGACGGAAACGACCCTGCTTACCTTTGATCATATCGGCCAAAGATTTCAGAGGACGCTTGTTAGAACCGGTGATAGCACGACCGCGACGGCCGTTATCCAGCAGGGCATCTACCGCTTCTTGCAGCATACGCTTTTCGTTGCGTACGATGATGTCAGGCGCAGCCAGATCCAGCAGGCGTTTCAGACGGTTGTTACGGTTGATCACGCGGCGATACAGATCGTTCAGATCTGAAGTCGCGAAACGGCCACCATCCAACGGAACCAGCGGACGCAGATCCGGCGGCAGTACCGGCAGCACGGTCAGGATCATCCACTCTGGCTTGTTGCCAGACTGTACGAACGCTTCCAGCAGCTTGATACGCTTGGTCAGCTTCTTACGCTTGGTTTCGGAGTTGGTTTCGTTCAGCTCTTCACGCAGCTGCTCGCACTCAGCTTCCAGATCCATGTTTTTCAACAGGGCCTGAATAGCTTCCGCACCCATCTTGGCGTCGAATTCGTCACCAAACTCTTCCAACGCGTCCAGATACTGCTCTTCAGTCAGGATCTGACGACGCTCGAGGTTGGTCATACCGCCTTCAACAACCACATAGGATTCGAAGTACAGTACACGTTCGATGTCACGCAGCGGCATATCCAGCAGCAAACCGATGCGAGATGGCAGCGATTTCAGGAACCAGATGTGCGCAGTCGGTGAAGCCAGTTCGATGTGGCCCATGCGCTCACGACGCACTTTAGTCTGGGTCACTTCAACGCCGCACTTCTCACAAATCACGCCGCGGTGTTTTAAGCGCTTGTACTTACCGCACAGGCACTCGTAGTCTTTTACCGGCCCAAAGATACGGGCACAGAAAAGGCCGTCACGTTCTGGTTTGAACGTACGGTAGTTAATGGTTTCCGGCTTCTTAACTTCACCGAACGACCACGAACGGATCATGTCTGGCGATGCCAGAGCAATCTTGATCGCATCAAACTCTTCGGTCTTAGTTTGCGCTTTCAGAAACTTCAATAAGTCTTTCACGGATTGGCTCCTGTCGGAGTTAAACCTGTTGGGTACCCACAACTGCAGTAGGTACCCGTGTGACCTGAACAACCACCCTCAGGCTCCCTAAGGCCGGGAGCCTGAGCCGGAACACGATTACTCGTCTTCCAGTTCGATGTTGATACCGAGCGAGCGGATTTCTTTCAACAGTACGTTGAAGGACTCCGGCATGCCAGGTTCCATGCGGTGATCGCCATCCACGATGTTTTTGTACATCTTGGTACGGCCGTTAACGTCATCCGACTTAACGGTAAGCATTTCCTGCAGGGTATAAGCTGCGCCGTATGCTTCCAGTGCCCACACTTCCATCTCACCGAAGCGTTGACCACCGAACTGCGCCTTACCACCCAGCGGTTGCTGAGTAACCAAGCTGTAAGAACCGGTTGAACGGGCGTGCATTTTATCGTCAACCAAGTGGTTCAGTTTCAGCATGTACATATAGCCAACAGTAACCTGGCGCTCGAATTGCTCACCGGTACGGCCATCGAACAGCGTAATCTGACCCGAGGTTGGGATCCCGCCCATTTCCAGCAGTTGCTTGATTTCAGTCTCTTTCGCACCATCAAACACCGGCGTTGCAATTGGCATACCTTTTTTCAGGTTCTCTGCCAGACGCAGTACTTCGTCGTCGGTGAAGGTGTTCAGGTCAACTTTCTGGCAGACATCGTCACCCAGATCGTAAGCCTTTTGAATGAACTCACGCAGCTTAGCCACTTCCTGATGCTGCTTCAGCATTTGGTTGATCTTCTCACCAATACCTTTAGCAGCCATACCCAGGTGGGTTTCCAGGATCTGACCGATGTTCATACGTGATGGTACGCCCAGCGGGTTCAGTACGATGTCAACCGGCGTGCCGTTTTCATCGTAAGGCATATCCTCGATCGGGTTGATCTTGGAGATAACACCCTTGTTACCGTGGCGGCCTGCCATCTTGTCACCCGGTTGGATCTGACGTTTAACGGCCAGATAAACCTTAACGATTTTCAGCACGCCTGGTGCCAGATCATCGCCCTGGGTGATCTTACGACGCTTGGCGTCCAGCTTCTTCTCGAAGTCGGATTTCAGCTCGTCGTACTGCTCTGCCAACTGTTCCAGCTGGTTTTGCTTCTCTTCGTCGGTCAGGCCCAGTTCCAGCCAGCGATCGCGTGGCAGCTTGCTCAGCTTTTCAGCTTCAACGCCACCGGCAACCAGCACTGCATGGATACGCGTAAACAGACCAGCTTCCAGGATTTGCAGTTCTTCAGTCAGGTCTTTTTTCGCCTGCTTCAGCTGCATCTCTTCGATTTCCAACGCACGCTTGTCTTTTTCCACGCCATCGCGGGTGAAGACCTGCACGTCGATAATCGTACCGGAAACGCCGTTTGGTACACGCAGAGAGGAATCTTTAACGTCAGATGCCTTCTCACCGAAGATCGCACGCAGCAGCTTCTCTTCTGGCGTCAGCTGGGTTTCACCTTTTGGCGTTACCTTACCAACCAGAATGTCACCACCGGTCACTTCAGCACCGATATACACGATACCGGATTCATCCAGTTTGGAGAGCGCAGCTTCACCTACGTTAGGGATGTCAGCAGTGATCTCTTCAGGCCCCAACTTGGTGTCGCGAGACACACACGCCAGTTCCTGAATGTGGATGGTAGTGAAGCGATCTTCCTGAACCACACGCTCGGACACCAAGATGGAGTCTTCGAAGTTGTAGCCGTTCCACGGCATGAACGCCACGCGCATGTTCTGGCCCAGTGCCAGTTCACCCAGATCGGTGGACGGGCCATCTGCCAGCACGTCGCCGCGCTCGATTGGCTCACCCAGGTTCACACACGGCATCTGGTTGATGCAGGTGTTCTGGTTAGAACGGGTGTACTTGGTCAGGTTATAAATATCGATACCTGCTTCGCCCGCGTGCATCTCGTCTTCGTTAACTTTGATAACGATACGGGAAGCATCCACGTACTGGATCACACCGCCACGTCGAGCTACGGCGGTAACACCGGAGTCAACAGCTACAGCACGTTCCATACCGGTACCTACCAGCGGCTTATCAGCGCGCAAGGTTGGAACCGCCTGACGTTGCATGTTCGCACCCATCAATGCACGGTTGGCGTCATCGTGTTCCAGGAATGGAATCAGTGAAGCACCAACGGAAACAACCTGCTGGGTTGATACGTCCATATAGTCAACCTGGTCGCGGCTGAACAGGCTTGATTCGCCTTTGCTACGACAGGTGACCAAGTCTTCTACAAAGCGGCCGTCATCATCCAGGTTGGAGTTCGCCTGAGCGATAACGAAGTTGCCTTCTTCAATAGCAGACAGATAGTTGATTTCATCGGTAACCAAACCGTCACGCACACGGCGGTACGGGGTTTCCAGGAAGCCATACTCGTTCGTCTGTGCGTACACGGACAAGGAGTTGATCAGACCGATGTTTGGACCTTCCGGCGTTTCGATTGGACACACGCGACCGTAGTGAGTCGGGTGTACGTCTCGAACTTCAAAGCCGGCACGTTCACGGGTCAGACCGCCTGGGCCCAATGCAGAGATACGACGTTTGTGCGTAATCTCAGACAACGGGTTGTTCTGGTCCATAAACTGAGACAGCTGGCTGGAGCCGAAGAACTCTTTCACCGCCGCCGAAATTGGCTTGGCGTTGATCATGTCCTGTGGCATCAGGGTATCCAGATCGCCCAGGGACAGACGTTCTTTAACCGCACGCTCAACACGTACCAGACCTACACGGAACTGGTTCTCAGCCATTTCGCCGACGGAACGGATACGACGGTTGCCCAAGTGGTCGATATCGTCCACTTCGCCTTTACCGTTACGGATATCGATGAGCTTCTTCATCACTTCAATGATGTCGTCTTTGCTCAGGATGCCCGAACCTTCGATCTCGTCACGCAGCAGAGAACGGTTGAACTTCATACGACCAACCGCAGACAGATCATAGCGGTCTTCAGAGAAGAACAGGTTCTCGAACAGGCTTTCAGCAGCTTCGCGCGTTGGCGGCTCACCAGGGCGCATCATGCGGTAGATTTCTACCAGCGCGCTCAGACGATCACTTGTTGGATCGACACGTACGGTCTCAGAGATGTACGCACCGTGGTCCAGATCGTTGGTGAACAGCGTTTCAATACGCTTGTGGCCTGACTGGCTCAGTTTGGCCAGCAGATCCAGAGACAGCTCCATGTTGGCTGCACAGATCAGCTCACCAGTATTGGTATCGATATAGTCCTTCGCGACCACTTTGCCCGCGATGTACTCAACCGGTACTTCAATACTCTGAATTTCGTCTTTTTCGAGCTGACGGATATGACGAGCGGTGATACGACGGCCTTTCTCAATGTAGATCTTGCCGTTGGCTTCGATATCAAACGAAGCAGTTTCACCACGCAGACGTTCTGGAACCAGCTCCATCTGCAGCTTGTTATCACGGATCTCGAATACGACTTTCGCAAAGAACAGGTCAAGGATCTGTTCAGTGGTGTAGTTCAGTGCACGCAGAATGATGGTCGCAGGCAATTTACGGCGACGGTCAATACGTACAAACAGGTTGTCTTTCGGGTCAAACTCGAAATCCAACCATGAACCGCGGTAAGGGATGATACGTGCGTTATACAGCACTTTACCCGAAGAGTGGGTTTTACCCTTATCGCTGTCAAAGAATACGCCAGGACTACGGTGAAGCTGAGATACGATAACCCTCTCAGTACCGTTGATCACAAAGGTGCCGTTTTCGGTCATGAGCGGAATTTCGCCCATATAGACTTCTTGTTCCTTGATGTCTTTGACCGTACCTTCCGGAGCTTCACGCTCATAGATGACCAGGCGCAGTTTGACGCGCAGCGGTGCAGAGAACGTCACACCACGGATCTGGCACTCTTTGACGTCGAAGACCGGCTCACCAAGACGGTAGCTAACGTATTGCAGCTCCGAATTGCCACTGTAGCTCTGGATAGGGAAAACAGAACGGAATGCAGCTTCTAAGCCGTATTGCCCTTCTGGATCTTGCTCGATAAACTTCTGGAACGAGTCAAGCTGGATAGAAAGGAGATATGGTATGTCCAAAACTTGTGGACGCTTACCAAAATCCTTACGAATACGTTTTTTCTCGGTATAGGAGTAAACCATAGGGTTCCTCAGCTCGCTGGAAAGTCGAACCTATCTGTCCGTCCGGATATAGGACGGTTCACGCAACACCATTTTGTCGACCGGAAAGCGGGAACACTTTCCGCAATACTCGTTTCTATCACGCTTAAATCATTTCGTTGCGCTGTACGGCAGATTTTGCTGCGGCAGGGAGAGCAATATATTAAGTCGTCGATAGAAAGAAATATTGGGGTTAGCCAGTAGCCAAACAGTGTGAAACTCTACTGACGCCCTACAGCGCAAAAAGGCTGGTGACCAAAAAGTCACCAGCCATCAGTCTGTTAGTTAAAACAGACTGCACTCAGAAAGCAGTGGCTTATTTAACTTCAACTTCAGCGCCAGCTTCTTCCAGAGCTTTTTTCAGTGCTTCAGCGTCGTCTTTGCTGATGCCTTCTTTCAGTGATGCTGGTGCAGACTCAACCAGGTCTTTAGCTTCTTTCAGACCCAGGCCAGTTGCGCCACGTACTGCTTTGATTACTGCAACTTTGTTCGCGCCGATACCTTTCAGTACAACGTCGAATTCAGTTTTTTCTTCAACAGCTTCAGCAGCAGCAGCAGGACCTGCAGCTACAGCAGCAGCAGAAACACCGAACTTCTCTTCCATAGCGGCGATCAGTTCAACGATTTCCATTACAGACAGAGCTGCAACGCCTTCGATAATTTGGTCTTTAGTGATAGACATAACAATTGTTCCTAAAATTCAGAAATAGTTTAAATACGTAAGCAACGGATAAGAAAAAGGGCTTATGCCGCTTCTTTCTGATCGCGCAGTGCAGCCAGAGTGCGAACCAATTTGCCAGCAGCGGCTTCTTTCATGGTTGCCATCAGGCGTGCGATTGCTTCATCGTAAGTAGGCAGAGTTGCCAAGCGGTCAATTTGTGCCGCAGGGATCAGCTCACCTTCAAAGGCCGCAGCTTTAATCTCGAACTTTGCATTCGCTTTCGCGAAATCTTTGAACAGACGAGCAGCAGCGCCCGGGTGTTCATGAGAAAATGCAATCAAGGTAGGACCGACGAACGTGTCTTTCAGGCATTCGAATGGAGTGCCTTCAACTACGCGACGCATCAGGGTGTTACGAACAACACGCATGTAAACGCCAGCTTCACGACCTGCTTTACGCAGTTCAGTCATTTTATCAACGGTAACGCCACGAGAATCCGCAACAACCGCAGACAGCGCGCCTTTGGCTACTTCGGTGACTTCAGCAACAATCGCTTGTTTGTCTTGAAGATTTAATGCCATTAGCTTTTTGCTCCTGGATTTAGCCGGGGGAAATCCCCGGCACTCACATCACTCAACACCTTGTGATAAATCACGCAGTGAGAGCGTTCAAACACGGTGAGCAGAATCCAGCAAAGACAATTTAAAATTTTCTTTAGGCTCTGTCACCGTCTACGCAGGAAAGATTAAGTACCTTTCGATACACCTGCGGTCTTGGACGGAGGCCTGGATAGGCCAGGCTCCAACCGAAAAATCTTTTGTTTCACTATGGGCAAGCCAATAGCAAAACCTTGGGGCATAAGATTCTAGACAAATCTTACCCCCAAGTCAAAGCGATAATCGCAGGGCGATTAGTTCGCTACAGCAGTCAGGCCGCTTTGATCGATAGCAACGCCAGCACCCATGGTGGTGGAGAGGCTAACTTTCTTGATGTACACGCCTTTCGCCTGAGATGGTTTTGCTTTTTTCAGCGCAACCAGCAGGGCTTCCAGGTTTTCTTTCAGCTTGTCTGACTCGAAATCAACCTTACCGATAGTGGTATGGATGATGCCGTTTTTGTCGTTACGGTAACGAACCTGACCTGCTTTAGCATTTTTCACAGCTTCAGCAACGTTCGGAGTAACGGTACCCACTTTCGGGTTTGGCATCAGGCCACGTGGACCCAGGATCTGGCCCAGTTGACCAACAACGCGCATTGCATCTGGAGAAGCAATAACAACGTCGAAGTTCATTTCGCCTTTTTTGATCTGGTCTGCCAGATCTTCCATACCTACCAGCTCTGCGCCAGCAGCTTTAGCTGCTTCAGCGTTAGGGCCTTGGGCAAATACGGCAACGCGAACGGAACGACCGGTGCCGTTTGGCAGAACGGTAGCGCCACGAACGTTTTGGTCAGATTTACGAGCGTCGATGCCGAGGTTAACAGCAACGTCAACGCTTTCTACGAATTTAGCGGTGGCCAGCTCTTTCAGCAGAGCAACAGCTTCGGTGATGTCATACTGTTTAGTAGCATCAACTTTGTCACGGATCACGCGCATGCGCTTGGTCAGCTTAGCCATTTCTTAATCCTCCACTACCAGGCCCATGGAACGAGCAGTACCTTCGATGGAGCGAGTCATCGCTTCAACGTCAGAACCAGTCATGTCCGCAGCTTTGGTTTCTGCGATTTCACGTACCTGAGCACGAGTCACTTTACCTACTTTGTCTTTGTTCGGCTTGCCTGAACCAGACTTGATACCAGCCGCTTTTTTCAGCAGAACTGCTGCTGGCGGGGTTTTGGTAACGAAAGTGAAGGAGCGATCAGAATAAACAGTAATAACAACCGGAATCGGCAGACCTTTCTCAACGCTGTCAGTCTTAGCATTGAACGCCTTACAGAATTCCATGATGTTAACGCCTTGCTGACCCAGAGCTGGACCAACTGGCGGACTTGGGTTAGCCATACCGGCTGCAACTTGCAGCTTAACGTAGGCTTGTACTTTCTTGGCCATTTACAATTCCTCGGTTTGGGTAATATCGCCTCAATAGAGGCTCCCCGTGTTTAACCTCGCTCAATGAGCAAGGTCTATAAAAACAAAAGGCGCGAAATTATAGTTCAATTTCGCGCCTATGGCAAGCGGCAAAAAACCACTTATTGCTGATTAATTGATCAGCCTTTTTCAACCTGAGCAAAGTCCAGTTCCACCGGCGTTGCACGCCCAAAGATGGAAACAGAAACTTTCAAACGGCTCTTCTCGTAATCCACTTCTTCAACAACCCCGTTGAAGTCAGCGAACGGACCATCGTTAACACGGACCAATTCACCCGGCTCGAACAGCGTTTTAGGACGCGGCTTATCACCAACCTGCTGCAGGCGGTTCATAATCGCATCAACTTCTTTATCGCTGATCGGTGCCGGACGGTCAGAGGTACCGCCGATGAAACCCATAACGCGTGGAACGCTACGCACCAAGTGCCAGCTGGCGTCATTCATCACCATCTGGACCAGTACATAGCCCGGGAAGAACTTACGTTCACTTTTACGACGCTGGCCACCACGGATTTCAACGACTTCTTCCGTAGGCACCATGACTTCGCCGAACAGCTCTTCCATATCGTGCAGTTTGATGTGTTCACGCAGCGATTGCGCTACGCGACCTTCAAAACCGGAAAACGCCTGAACGACGTACCAACGTTTTTTTGGAGCTTCAGACATTTTAGAACCTCAGGCCAGTAATAAACGATACCAGACGGACCAGAATACCATCCAGGCCCCACAGAATCAGTGACATCACGGCAGTTACCGCGGCAACGATCAACGTGGTATGTAGCGTTTCCTGACGAGTTGGCCAGATCACCTTGCGCACTTCTGTACGCGCTTCGCGCGCAAACGCGACGGTGGCCTTGCCTTTGGTGGTCATCAGCGCTACAGCGCCAGCAACAGCGATAACCACTACAACAGCCAGCGCACGTAATGGCAGGCTGAAATCACGGTAGTAATAGTTACCGACAATCGCTACAACCAACAGAACGGCGACGATCAGCCACTTAGCCGTTTCCAGGCCGCGCCCGCTCCCTTGAGCCTCGGTATTCGCACTCATAAACCAACCTGTCACAATGAATTCAGAACAGACAACTTTGCCTCGCACAGCAAGACAAACCAAACCGATCAAATGCCGCTCGGCAGCATTTCGGTGTTTTACGCTATGACGTATCTCAGTCAATACGGCTTTAAGAGCCCATCTCACCAATGATTATGACTGCAAAATCGCTGATGAGATAGGTTCTAGTTCACAGCGTAGAAAAAGGGCATCAAATGATGCCCTTTTACCGCGTGTCGCGTCAAACGTTATCAGCGATTAAGCGATAACTTTAGCAACAACACCAGCGCCTACAGTACGGCCGCCTTCACGGATTGCGAAACGCAGACCGTCGTCCATCGCGATTGGGTGAATCAGGGTTACAACCATGTTCACGTTGTCGCCTGGCATTACCATCTCAACGCCTTCTGGCAGTTCGATGGTACCGGTCACGTCAGTTGTACGGAAGTAGAACTGTGGACGGTAGCCTTTGAAGAATGGCGTGTGACGACCACCTTCTTCTTTGCTCAGGATGTACACTTCTGAGTCGAATTTGGTGTGTGGCTTGATTGAACCTGGTTTAGCCAGTACCTGACCACGTTCGATATCTTCACGCTTGATACCACGCAGCAGAACACCTACGTTCTCACCAGCACGGCCTTCGTCCAGCAGTTTGCGGAACATTTCAACGCCAGTACAGGT
>NZ_JAFIBY010000013.1 GCF_017832355.1 Serratia sp. PL17 | reverse complement strand
GTGTGGGGTCTCCCCATGCGAGAGTAGGACACTGCCAGGCATCAAATAAAGCAACAAGCCCTACGTGAAAGCGTAGGGCTTTTTGTTTTGTCTGCGATAAATATTTACCTAAATTCTGATCAGTTTTTATCCCAATCTTCAATACGCATCACATAAATCACGCTATATTCTTCGCCCGCTATTTGTTTTAGTTGTTAACCATGCAATAACAATTAAGTTACATTTAATCGGCGGGATGCTGACCTACGATTTATTAGGCTCGGAGAATATAAAATGACAGAAACAACCTCGGTTATTGTGGATGGGGAGGGCGCTGATCTGGTTGTCCAAGATAAAAAGAAGCGCATTTTCGCCATTGTTGGGGCATCGTCGGGAAACCTGGTGGAATGGTTTGATTTTTACGTCTATTCCTTTTGTTCTATTTACTTTGCCGCATCTTTTTTCCCAGCAGGTAATAGCACGACCCAATTACTGCAAACCGCCGGCGTATTTGCTGCTGGTTTCTTTATGCGCCCTATCGGTGGTTGGTTATTCGGTTATATCGCCGACAAGCATGGCCGTAAAAACTCGATGTTGATTTCAGTCTGCATGATGTGTGCAGGATCGCTGGTGATCGCCTGTTTACCGACTTATGAATCCATCGGTAGCTGGGCGCCCGCACTGCTGTTGATCGCACGATTATTCCAGGGATTGTCCGTCGGCGGTGAGTACGGTACCAGTGCCACCTATATGAGTGAGGTGGCAATAAAGGGGCGACGTGGATTCTATGCTTCTTTCCAATATGTGACGCTGATTGGTGGCCAATTACTGGCGCTGCTGGTTCTGGTTGCGTTACAACAAA
This sequence comes from Serratia sp. PL17, assembly GCF_017832355.1. Taxonomy (GTDB): domain Bacteria; phylum Pseudomonadota; class Gammaproteobacteria; order Enterobacterales; family Enterobacteriaceae; genus Serratia. The sequence goes on along the minus strand of NZ_JAFIBY010000013.1, from coordinate 62,791 downwards.
TCCTCTCTGCTGACGAACTCAAGGCGTGGGGGTGGCGTATTCCTTTTGCCATTGGGGCCGTATTGGCCGTGGTGGCGTTGTATCTGCGTCGCTCACTGAATGAAACCTCCGATGCCAAAACGCGTAATCATAAAGACGCCGGTTCACTGAAAGGATTGTGGAAAAACCGCAAAGCCTTCCTGATGGTACTGGGCTTTACTGCCGGTGGCTCGTTGAGCTTTTATACCTTTACCACCTACATGCAGAAGTATTTGGTTAACACCTCTGGAATGGATGCCAAGTTGGCCAGTGGCATCATGACTGCGGCGCTATTTATCTACATGCTGTTGCAACCGTTGGTCGGGGCATTATCGGACAAGATTGGCCGCCGCAGCTCAATGCTGATCTTCGCCTCGTTTGCGACCTTATTGACGGTGCCGATCCTGCTGACGTTGAAAAATGTCACTAATCCTTATGCCGCCTTCGGTCTGATTGTCCTGGCGCTGTTTATTGTGAGTTTCTATACCTCGATCAGCGGGCTGCTGAAAGCTGAAATGTTCCCGCCGGAAGTGCGGGCATTAGGGGTTGGACTATCCTACGCGGTCGCTAACGCAATGTTTGGTGGGTCAGCAGAATATGTGGCGTTGTCGCTGAAATCCTTCGGCGCGGAAAATGCCTTCTTCTGGTATGTTTCCGGCATGTGTCTACTGGCGTTGATCGTGTCACTTCGCTTGCATCGCAAAGGAAAAGAAATCCAACTGTGAATCAGCGAGTGGCGTGATACAGGCTATAACCGGTCGCGGCGCCCGCGACATCCCAGGCAAAGTCCTTCCAGCTCCAACCGGTGCCGCCTTCACGACTGTCATACAGTTCTTTGGCGGCACCGAGCCCAATTGAGAACATCAGGCCGAAACTACGGCTACGGGCTTCACTCCAGTTTTGATGATCGCCATACGCAGCACCGGCGGCAGCAAAGGCAGCAGAAGCAACAAAATGCTGCGCTTTGTCCTTACCGGTCCAACTGTCATTGGCCAAATGGGTGCAGCCGCTGGTGAAAAGTAAAAAGGGGAGTACGGCCAGGCTGCGGAGTGGGCGCATAATGAAAACATCCTGTTGTCATGGCATATAAAAAACCCCGACATTGGCCGGGGTCTGCGATAGCTGAATTATAGCGGGATTACAGTATACGGCTAATCAATCTGTCGATGCGGATACGGCGCAGACGACGGATCAGTTTGCGCACTTTAACCGGATACTGCTGAATGCTTTGTAATTCCAGATAGTGCCCCACCACGGTGGTGTGGGTACGGATGCATTCCAACTCTTTGTGTCGCTGCTCACGTAACTCTTGCTTAGGATCGTGAATGAGAATGGCATTCTCCAGATCCAATCGCCACGCCCGCGGGTTAAGGTTATTACCGGTAATCAACTGCCATTCATCATCTACCCACATGCCTTTCAGGTGATAGCTGTTATCGCCGTCTTTCCACAAACGAACAATCAGCTGACCGGTATCGACATAACGCTGCAGGCGACTCAGAAAGCGTCGCAGGTTGATTTCATACAGGTAAGGTAACGCACCGATAATTTTGAACGGCTGATCTTCCGGAATATAGAAGTCATTCGCGGTTTTATCGCCAACAATGATTTCTACCTGTTTGCCTTCGCGCAGCAGAGAAATGATATTGCGTACCAGTAACGCCGGGAGGTTGAAGTAAGGCGTACACAGCGTCAGTTTTTGATCGGCGCAGGACATCAGATGGTGAATCGTTTTATTCAATACGCTTTGCTTGCCCAGCCCAACCAGCGGCGTTACTGCAAGCTCGTCGTTACCTGCCTTATTGCGAAACTGATAGCCGGCGCGGCGCAGGCCAAAGCGGAAAAGGCGAGTTTCGTTTTTGATCTCAGGGCTTTTCGGACGATCGTCACGATCCAATCGTTGTACTGCACCAGCGGACAATAGGTGCTGTTTGATGTAATCGATCAGAGTATTCGCCAATTCGCCGTTGGTGAGCAGCTGGTAACGGTCGTAACGGTATTTCTCATGCTGATGTAAGTAAACGTCGTTGATGCTGGCACCGCTATAAATCACGGTATCGTCAATCACAAAGCCTTTCAGGTGCAACACGCCCAAGGCTTCACGGGTATTGACGGGCACGCCATATATCGGCACGGACAGCCCCGGGTGCTGGTTTGCCATGGCGCAGTACCAGTCAGCGTTTGTATTGGCAGCCGCGGCGCCGATGCGCCCACGCTGGGCACGATGCCAGTCAACCAGAATGCAAATCTCCAATTCCGGGCATCGCTGCTTCGCCTGATAAAGGGCATTGAGGATATCGCGTCCGGCGTCGTCGTGCTCCAGATACAAAGCGACCAGATAAATGCGTTTGGTAGCGTGAGCGATTAAGTCCAGCAGCGTAGCGCGGTAATCAGACGGTGTGTACAAGGTACGTACATCAGCTACCGTCTGAGGGAATTTGGGCAGTTGTGCAAGGTGTTGTTGATGTTTGCTACGTTTAAATTTTGACAACATCACAGTGCGCTTCTTCTCTCATGATTAGATGGCCTGAACGCCAAATACGGAAAAACAATAAATCGAATAATCGGGCGATAATACCACTAGTTGCCCCGATTGTGCGTATGTTTTGGCGTTAAGTGGTGGATTCGTAGCGCATTGCGACATAGGTCACTGCGCATCCTCCGCTTGCAACGGCAGGGTCAAATTGACGATGCCATCCTCAAGTTGCACATCGATGCTAAAGCCCAGTCGCTGTGCCAGCCCGATCATTCCGCGGTTGTTTGGCATGGTGATCCCGGTCAGACGGGCCAGCCCGTGGGCGCGAGCATAGGCGATCATTTTCTCAAGCAGTTGGCGCCCCAAACCGAGTCCTTTCAGATCGGACCGTACCAATACGGCGAACTCCGCATCGATATTGTCTGGGTCGGACAGGGCGCGCGTGACACCAATGATATGTTCATCGCGCACGGCAACAAAAGCCATCTCCCGATCGTAGTCGATCTGCGTCATGTTAGCCAAATCGTCATGGGTAAACTCGTTGATCTCGCTGAAGTAGCGATAATAGAGATCTTCTTTGGTCACACGATCGATAAAGTGTTTCAACGCCGGTTCATCCTCCGGCAAGATCGGCCTGAACAGACAGTGTGAACCGTCTTTCAATTCGATGGTTTCTTCCAGCTCGTGTGGATAAGGACGAATGGCCAGACGTGCCTGTGGATCGCCGGTAAAGGGCGCAAGTTGCATGGAGACATCGAGAAGGGTGAACTCACTGCCGGAGGCCAATACCGGGTGGATGTCCAGCCGAGTAATTTCCGGGCAATCGAGGATCAGGTTGGACACCTGCACCAACAAGCGACTCAACCCTGGAATATCCAGCGGTCTCAGGGCACTGCGTCCGCGGATTTTGCCCCCTTTCACGGCCTGCAACACCAGATAGCGTGCCAGTGCCATATTTAATGGGGGGAGAGCTACAGAAACCTGATTTTCCTGCCGCCATTCAATCCCGCCCTCGCCAAGCATAATCAGTGGGCCAAAAATGGCATCTTGTTCTACAGCAATGCGCAGTTCCTGTGCCCCGGCGCGGTTGGCCATACTCTGTACCAACAGGCCGTGAATGCGGGCCTGCGGATAGGTGCGCTTCACGCGATCGAGAATGGCTTCTGCAGCCCGCTGTACTTCGGTCGCGGTGCGTAAGTAAAGCATGACGCCCTGAACTTCAGACTTATGGGGAATATCGGGTGAACGCAGTTTGAGCGCTACCGGGTAACCAATCTGTTCGGCAATATGCACTGCCTCGGCGCTGTCTTCGGCAATCCAGGTGGGTAAGGTTGTCAGATCATAGGCTTGCAGAATCGATTGTACTTCGTGGGTATCGAGCTGCGTTGCGCCTTCAGACAACGCCTGTTGAATTAGCCGGTGAGCATCTGCGGTATTGGCCGTCAGACCTATTGGCAATGCCGGGGTCTCTTTTAGCTGTTTCTGATTACGGCGATATTCCACCATGTGCATAAATGCGGTTACCGCACCTTCCGGGGTACGGTAGGTTGGAATACCGGCTTCGGTAAATAGCCGCCGGGCTTCCTGCGACGAATACTCACCACACCAGTTGGTAAGGAGTGTCATTCGTTTGCCGCGGGGGTGTTGGCGAATGGCTTCAATAATGCGTTCAGCGGTGATCGTACCTGGAGCCGCAGCGCTTGGCGCGTGGATCAGCAGTAAGGCGTCGTAGTCATGGCTGTCGAGCAGTGTTTTCACCGCAGCCAAATAACGTTGCGGTGTTGCGTCGTCGCGCAGGTCAATCGGGTTACCGGCAGGGATAAATTCGGGTAGCGCGTCAGTAAGCTGCGCCAGGGTCTCGTCTCCCAACAGTGCCAGCTTACCGTTGCGCCCCAATAATTCATCCAATGCCATCGCAGCAGGTGCGGCCCCGTTACTGACAATCATCAGCCGTTCTCCGCGCAGCGGGTGCATATGGCTCAGGGTTTCTACCGCGGAGAACAGCTCATGGGTATCCTGCACGCGCAATAACCCGGCACGTTGAATGGCCGCATCGTAGGCGGCATCTAACCCTTGCTGGCTGTTGAGCAATAACTGGGCTTGCTGACTGCGACCACTTTTGACGACCAGAATCGGCTTGTTGCGGGAAGCACTGCGGGATGCAGATAAAAAGCGACGTGCATCGCTGATGTTTTCCAGATACAGCAAGATAGCGCTGGTTTTACTGTCGCGAGCCAGAAAGTCCAGCAGGTCGTCGACGTCAATATCCAGGCTGTCGCCCAGCGCAATAAAATAGGAAAAACCGACTTCGCGCTGCTGTGCCCAGTCGAGGATAGTATTGGCCACTGCGGCGGACTGGGAAATGAACGCCAGCTTGCCCTTGAGGATCGGGACCGGCGAGAAACTGGCATTGATACCTTGCCAAGGGGCCAGCAGGCCCAGACTGTTTGGTCCTAGCAGGCGCATTGAATAACGCTGCGCATAAGCCTTTAACTCGGCGAACTGCTCTGGAGGAGAAGAGAGAACAATGGCGGTTTTGCATCCGCGCTCACCCAGAGCCTGAATTAGTACGAGGTTGCGTCGTGCATGGGTGCAAAGTATTGCCAGATCGGGGCTGATAGGCAGGCTGGCAACGTCCGGGTACGCCATTACCCCGCAGACGGCCTTGTAGCTTGGCGTGACGGGCATTACGGGCCCGTTGAATCCCCCCGCCAACAGGTTGCTCATCATCAGATTGCCGGCACGGCCAGGTTGTTGTGAAGCGCCGAGAACGGCAATCGATTTGGGACGTAAAAGCGCTTCTAACCCTCGCTGGCTCATGCACGACTCCTTGATGTCCTTCAAAATAACAGGGGGGCGTTGGCTGCCGTTGCTGACTTGGCTGCTTTGTAAACTAAATTTCCTGGGGCATGTTCAGTTGTCAGCGGCCTGCATTTCGAATTATTGGCTATAGCTACGTTACTGCCTGATTCTAGACGTTTTGAGACGGCTTTGCTGTGACCGGTGCCTCCGGGCGCGTAGGTTTCCCTGCCAGATACTGTTGGCGGAAATAGCGAAAATGCTCGGCCAGCCCGTCTGCGGCGGCCGCATCACCGGCCTGTTGCAGCAGGGCAGTCGCGACTTCTGCCGTGCAGTGTTGCTCAGTACGGCTGGCTTCGCGCAGTTGGTAGTTCGACGCGGCGGTTACGTTGAGTGAGAACACCGGGAACTGATTGAGGTACGGGCTTTTACGGAACATTTTGCTCGCCTCGGTCCAGGTACCGTCCAGCATAATAAACAGCGGCGGTTTGCCACCGGCAGGCAGTTCGCTGAATACCGGGCGTTCAGGCGCGGCATAAGACGCGGGGAACACCACATAAGGCTGGCGTCCGGGATCGTTAATGGCCGTCAACAGGGCTGGGTCAACCTCGGTGCGCGACCAAAGGAACGCCTGCGTTTCTGGCAGTATATCGGCGATCAAGCGGCCGGTATTGCTCGGCTTCAACGGCTCTGCACCAAACATGATTAAGCAGAAACGGCTGGTGGCAGGCTGTGGCTGAATAGTGTCGCACAGGCAGTTTTTTTGCGGCAGCAGGCAACCCTGACAACGCGATATGCGGTTGCCGCGCGCCAGAAAGGGGCGAGTAGAGCGTTCCAGGCGAAACTGGCGCAGGCGAAGTACGGCGTTGTCGGTCATAAGTATTCCGGCGAAAACCGCCATTGTAACGCAGAAAAAAGCCCGACGGGAGCGTTCGGGCTGGATTGCGTCACGGCGATGTCATCCACAATGGGCAACACCGCCTATACTTTCTGCGTTAAACTAGTTCATTGAGCCAGTTATCAAATGGCGCCTTTGGCATGGCGCCGTTGAGCATGTCGACCATTTTTCCTTTACGGAATAGCATGATGGTCGGAATGCTGCGGATGCGGAAGCGAGCGCTCAATTCTGGCTCTGCCTCGGTGTTCACTTTTACGAAGCGAACTTTGCCCGCGCGTTCTTCGGCAACGTCTTCGAAGATCGGCGCAAAATTGACGCAAGGGCCGCACCACGGTGCCCAAAAGTCGACCACGACCGGCAGATCATCCTGCAGCAGCGGGTCCAGTGTCGCGGCGGTGGCATTGATCACCTCACCGTCAAATAGCGCATGGCCGCAGCGGCCGCATTTCGCACCGTCAGCCACGCGTTCTTCAGGGACGCGGTTGGTGGCATTACAAGCTGGACAGACTGTATTCATGATGACCTCGGATACTGAGAAAGCATGACAAACCGCATTCGGGTTGCGGATATGTTTCTTTAATGCTGCTTATTATCGTTAAAAGTGCGGCAAGGAACAAAGAGGTTTGTTCAATGAATACGATAGTTGTTAGCTTTTAGCGCAAGTAGGTGGCTTAGCACCCCAACATCAGGTAATCTTCGCGCCCTGCGCGTTGGTGGAGAAGAAAATGAACGATTCATTTAGTGGCAAGAACGGTAAAGTTAAAGTGATGTACGTCCGCAGCGACGATGACAGCAGCAGCGACGACCGTAACAAGAATAAGCGTCCGGCCGGCAAAGGCCGTCCGGCAGACGGTGCGCGCTCTTCGGGCCGTACCGGTCAGGACAAACCACGTGGCAACAATGATCGCCGTGGCTCTGGTACTGATTCCCGCCGCAGTGAAAGCGATCGTCCTCGCCGTCCAGCGCGTACTGAAGACCGTGGCGGTTATGATTCGCCATGGAAAACCGTGTCACGTGGCCCGGAAGAAGAGCCGGCGTTCGATCACGGCGGTATCAGCGGTAAAAGCTTTATCGATCCGGAGCAGCTGCGTCGTCAACGTGCGGAAGAAACCCGTGTTTACGGTGAGAACGCCTGCCAGGCCCTGTTTGCCAGCCGCCCAGACGCCATCGTCCGTGCGTGGTTCGTGCAGTCGGTCACGCCACGTTTTCGTGAAGCCCTGCGTTGGATGGCGGCGAACCGTAAAGCCTATCACGTCGTAGATGAAGAAGAGCTGGCTAAAGCGTCCGGCACTGAACACCATGGCGGCGTGTGCTTCCTGATCAAAAAGCGTCAGGGGCTGGATGCGCAAACCTATTTGAAAGAAGCACCGGCGAAAGACTGCGTGCTGGCATTGGAAGAAGTGGGCAACCCGCATAACCTGGGGGCTATCGTCCGTTCTTGCGCTCACTTTGGCGTTAACGGCGTGTTGCTGCAGGATCCTGCGTTGCTGGAGTCTGGTGCTGCGGTGCGTACGGCAGAGGGTGGGGCAGAGCACATCAAAGCGATTAGCGCTGATGACTTCCTGTCGGTGCTGGATACCTTCCGCAAGGCGGGTTATGCCATTGTGACCACCTCGAGCCACAAAGGTACCCCACTGGCGCAGGCTAAACTGCCGGCCAAAATGGTGCTGGTACTGGGGCAAGAGCGCGACGGTCTGAGCGACAGCGCCTGGCAACAGGGGGATATGAACGTGTCTATCGGCGGTACCGGCAAGGTAGAAAGCCTGAACGTATCGGTCGCGACCGGTATTTTGCTGGCTGACTGGTGGCGTCAAAACCAGGCCTAATATACCCGTCGCCTTTCAAGCCGCAGCGTTGTTAGCTGCACTCAGTTATGTGGCCCGTCCATGGGCCACACCCCTTAGGGGCCGCTGCGGGCAGCGTTCAAATCTGCTCCCGGCAGATTTGTCACCCCAGTGACTGACTAGAGTAAGCGCCTGGGGATGAGTGAGTGGGTCGCCTAGCTGCAACTTGAAATTCATAGGGTATACATAATGTTATAAAAAAACGGGCGCCCTGAGGCGCCCGTTTTGCTTTCTACTGTTTAGTGAGCGCCGCCGCCCCCACCGCCTGAACTGAATGGCGGTTTCGCCACCCACACCAGTACCAGCAGGATCAGGAACACCCCAGCAGCCAACCAGAAAATCTCGTTGGCAGAGATGATCAACCCTTGCGCGGTGATCTCGTTGGCAATATAGGCCGACGCCTGCTGCTTGCTCATACCGATCTGTTCCAACTGTCGATACATTTCCTGTGACTGCGGACTGTATGGATTCACGAACTCCGTCAGCTGCGCGTGATGCTGCGATTCACGCTGGGTCCACAGCGTGGTGGTGATCGACGTACCGATCGACCCCGCCAACGTACGGGTAAAGTTCGACAGGCTCGATGCCGCTGCCATACGTTCCGGCGGCAAGCCGGACAGCGTGATGGTGGTTAACGGCATAAAGAAGCAGGCGATGGCAAAGCCCTGGACAAACTGCGGCCAGGCCGAGGCACCAAAGTCCATTCCCGGCTCAAACGTATAAGCGCGCCAGTAAAAGCACACGGCATACATAATGAAGCTAAAGGTCACCAGCCTGCGCATATCGAGTCGGTTGCCGAATTTACCGATGATCGGTGACAGCAATACCGGTATCAACCCGATCGGTGCCGAAGCCAATCCTGCCCAGGTGGCGGTATAGCCATACACCTCCTGTAGCAGCTGCGGCAACAGGACGATAGCGCCGAAGTAGAGCATGTAGGCCAGACTGATGCACAGACAGCCGATGGTAAAGTTGCGTGACTTGAACAGCGACAAGTCTACCACCGGGTGGTCGTCCGTCAGTTCCCAGACCACCAGGAACAGCAGCGCCACCACCGCCACCACCGTCAGCACAATAATCTCGGTCGAGTTGAACCAGTCCAGCTCCTTACCCTGATCGAGCATCACCTGCAGCGAACCAATGCCGACAATCAGCAGCACCAGGCCAACGGTATCGATCGGTTTGATCTCGGTCTTGGTTTCTCTGCCGCGCAACGTCGACAGGGCCGCCATGATCACGAAACCGCCAATCGGAATGTTGATGAAGAAGATCCAGCCCCAGTGATAGTTATCACTGATATAACCCCCGAGGATAGGCCCGAATATTGGCGCGACGATCACCGTCATCGACCAGAGCGCCAGGGCCATCGCTCGCTTGGCGGGCGGATAGTTGTTCAGCAACAGGCTTTGTGACAGCGGGATCAAGGGCCCTGCGACCACCCCCTGGATCACGCGGAAGAAGATCAGCATGCCCAGGCTGTTGGAAATGCCACACAGCCAGGAAGCGAGCACGAACAATGCGGTGGACCAAAGGAACAACCGCACTTCACCGACGCGCTTTGCCAGCCAGCCGGTGATCGGGATGGAAATGGCGTTTGCCACGCCAAACGAGGTGATCACCCAGGTGCCCTGCGAGTTGGAAGACCCGAGGTTACCCGCAATTGTTGGGATCGCCACGTTGGCAATGGTAGAGTCCAGCACCTGCATAAAGGTCGCCATGGCGAGCGCGACCGTCATCCAGGCGAGCTGAGCGCCTTCAAGCGGTTTCTGTGCCAAGGTAGCCTCCCGCGCGCTTAGCCGGCATTCGCATGGATCACGTCAGCGATCATCTGGTTAACGGGTGCCAGATTCAACGCCAGTGCGTCGGTCTGGTACAGCGGTTTGTCTCGCACCACATCAGACAGCACGCGGCCATCCAGATTGGTGGTATCGACTTTTACCAGTGTGGATAAGCCAATGCGTAACGGATGATCGGCGATTTGTTTTGCGTCCAGCTCAATACGCACTGGCAGACGCTGAACCACTTTGATCCAGTTACCGGTAGCATTTTGTGCAGGCAGCAGCGAGAAGGCGCTACCGGTGCCCATATCGATACCGACGACTTTGCCGTTATACACCACATCGTCACCGTAAATATCACTGACTACGGTAGCCGACTGCCCAATACGCATATTGGCAATTTGGGTTTCTTTAAAGTTGGCATCAACCCAGATGTGATCGGCTGGCACCACGGCCATTAGCGGGGAGCCGGCGGCGATTTGCGCGCCAACCTGTACGCTACGACGGGACACATAGCCGGTGATCGGGCTGATGATTTGAGTACGTTGCAATGCCAGCCAAGCGTCGCGTACTTGCGCGGCGGACTGTTGGATCGCGGGCTGCTGTTCCAGTGGGGTATTGAGCACCATCGCCTGATTGGCGTTGTATTGCTGTACGGCCACTTCTAACGCGGCCTTGGCGCTGTCGACCGCATCTCGTGCATGTTGCAGTTCTTCACGGCCAATGGCGTCAACGCTACCCAGCACCACACGGCGCTTTAAATCACTCTCAGCTTTGCTCAAGTCAGATTTGCGCAGGGCAATATTGGCCTGATATTGCTTACTGTTAATGATGAGCTGGTGGGTTTGACGCACGCTGTTAGCCAAGCCGGTTTTGGCGCGTTCAAGCGCTTGCTCGGCATCGGTTGGATCGAGCGTGACCAGTACATCACCCTGTTTTACGTAATCTGTATTGTCGAAGTTGACGCGGTTAACGCTACCGTTCACCTGGGCCATGATCTGCACCTGGTTACCGGACACATAGGCGTCGTCCGTTTCCTGATGATGACGCAGCACCAGGAACCAATACACTAAATATGCCACCCCAATAACAACAAAAATAACCGTTAGCAACAGCAGCCAGAATTTACGCTGCTTCTTCTTACCGACCGGTTGCTGCGGGTTTTGAGTTTCCGCGCTTACACTCATGGTGTTCTCCAAGCTCTCTTTACCCTTCAGACTGAAGCGGCATCGGTATTGGCTCTGCTCACTCGCCCGATGCACTTACAGCAGTAAGTTCATGGGGCTTGTTCCCTTGCCGTCTCGATGCCGCGCCAATTATTTTGGGTCGTTTTATTATGCTTTTGAATCCGCTACGGCCGGAGCTTGATAGCCACCGCCCAGCGCACGGATCAGTCCTATCTTCGCCTGCAACAAGTTGCTGCTGGCATTCAGTTCCGCCTGCTGCTGCTGCAAGAGCTGCGTTTGGCTGGTTAACAACTGGTCGCGCCCGATAATCCCTGCCTGGTATCGAGCGTTAGCGACGCGGTACACCTGCTGCATCGATTGGGACGCGGATGCCGCCTGCAGCTGCTGTTGCGCAGTGCTTTGTTGGACGGTGATGGCATCAGCAGTTTCCTGCACGGCATTCAGGATAGTTTGGTTATAGGACTCGACGGCCTGGTCATACAGTGCAGACTCCTCACCCAGCTTGCTGCGCAGTGCGCCGGCGTGGAAGATCGGTAATGAAATCGCCGGCACCACATTCCAGGCTTGGCTGGCCGCTTCAAACAGGTTTGGGCTGGTGCCACTGGTATTGGTCGTGGTCAGGCCGGCAAAGGCTGAAATGGTCAGGCTAGGGTAAAATTCCTTACGTGCGGCGCTGACGCGTTGGCTGTAGGACTCCACCAACTGGCGCTGTGCGGCGATGTCCGGGCGTTTACCCAGCAAATCGGCAGTGAGCTCACCTTTTGGCGCCATCAAATTACTGGCAGGCAACGCGACTGGACGCAGGTGCTGCATCGCATTCGGGCCCTGGCCAGCCAGTGCGGCCAATTGGTGTCTAAGTTGTTCAATTTGCGACTGCAGTTGAAGGATCTGCTGTTTGGCGCCGTCAGCTTGTGCCTGGGTTTGTTGTGGAACATCAACACCCGTAATGCCGGCTTTATATTGCTGCTGGCGCAGGTCTGCCAGGCGTTGGTTGTTATCCACTTCCTGTTGCAGCAGTTTTTCCAGTGCAAAATTGCTTTGAAGCTGGTAATACGCCGAGGCCACGGAACTGGTCAGCGTCAGTGCCGCCTGTTCCTGTTCGGCGCGTGCCGCATCAACCTGTGCCTTGGCGGCGTTAACCTGATTGCGGTATTTGCCCCACCAGTCAAACTCATAAGCCAGATTCAGGCCCAAAGAGTTTGAGGTTTCATAGATCGGTTGGTGCGGGTAGCCCAGCCCCAGGTTAACGTTCTGTGGAATTTTCTGGCGGTTGCTGCTGGCGTTCAGATCCAGATTGGGGCCATTGGCGGCACTGGCTTCGCCTACGACACTTTGTGCTTCGCGCACGCGACCCGCCGCTTGTCTCAGCGTCGGCGAGCTTTGCAGCGTCTGGGTCATCAGGCTATCGAGCTGCGGGTCATTAAGCGAACGCCACCATTGCGGGCTGACATTCAGCGAACTGACTTTTGGCTGTGACAGTTGCAGGCTCTGCGGATCCATCAGGGTGGATTGCGGGGCAATATTATCGGTAGATGCACACCCGGCCAGCAGCAATACAGCGAACAGCGGGGTGAATCTCCAGTTAAATGGGGATCGCATAGTATGTTACCTGAACAGAAGTTATTGGGATAACTGTCCTGAAACTTCCATCTGGTCCAGACGCGTTAACAGTTTGCGCGTCAGCTTTTCAAGCTGCTGCTGTTCGTCATCGTTCAGCGTGGACCACAGGAAATGCAGACATTTGTGCTGCGGTGGCAGCAACTGGTTGAGAAATTCCTCTCCCTGCGGCGTCATGTGCAAATGCAGGCAACGACGATCATTGTCACTTTCACGGCGCTCAATCCAACCGCGCTTTTCTAACTCATCGGCAATACGTGTGGCATTAGTACGCGACGAACCTAGGGCAGAGCTTAGCTCAGAAGGCTGAATGCTGTGACTTTCCTGTGCATCCAGAGTAATCAGCGCCATAAACAATGTTTCGTTAATCCCTTGTGCTTTGAGCATTTTATTGCGGTTTTCCAGCAGCTTACTTTGCATGTGCATGCACAGCCGGGTCAGCAATATCTCCTGATAAGGGAAATCTTTCTGACGTTTTGCGCGGAAATTAAGCATTTGTTCAATGGGAGTAAACGAGCTTTCCATAATTTGGGGCCTCATTAATTTCGTTCGAGATAGTAACGATAGTGATTAATAATGTAAATGTTCAGCCGTGCGAATAATTTAGCAATTCGTGTCATTTGTAAGTTGTTTGTCAATGACCCATTTTTGAGTAAGTGCTCAGAATGGGGATGACGGACAAAATCAAAGGCTGGCTGGGCCGAGAATCATAAACATTTTTAATGTGATGCCAAAGGCGACTGCGCCGATCAACGTCGACAAAATGATGCTCTTGCTGCGGTAGAAGCACAAACCCAGTGCGGCGAACCCGACCAGTGTTGGCCACAGCTTGTCGGGTTCACGCATCACCACCGGCGTGCTGGATACCACCAGCAACGCACAGATAGAGGCGATGCCGATACTGTCGAGCAGCAGGGCCGTTTTACCTCGCTTGATGCCGGGTTGGGCACGCGCTGGCGCCAGGCGTAATGGTAAGTAGCGGAACAGGTAATTAGCGCAACCCACAACCAGGCCAATGATCAGCACATCAGTGTTCATTGATAACCTCCTGCGTGGTGGGTTGGAACAGCGCGGCGATACATCCGGCACTGATACCCGCTAAAATGGCTACCGGGATGGAAAATAGCACTACGCCGAGCAGTGCACCGGCCAGAGCCGCGGCGATAGTCAGGCTTTGCGGGCGTTTGAATGCAGCAAGCAGGAAACTGAGGAACAGCGCCGGCAACATAAAGGAGAGTGACGCCTCGATGACGGGATATTGCTCGAGAGGCCCGTTGCCGAAGAGTGCGCCAATCGCGGTGCCTGCGACCCACGACAGCCAGGAGCACAGCGAGATGCCGAGCATCCAGTTTTCGCTCCAACTGCGGTTATTGCGCATTAACTTGGCCGTAGCCGCGGCGAACACTTCATCGGTCAGGCCGAAGGCCCACAGTGCCGTTTTACCGCGCGACATGCGCGAAACGATGCGGTGTCGCAGGGCTGGGCCATACAGCAAATGCCGTATGTCCATGGCCATCACGGTTAGCGCGGAAACCCACAGTGACATACCGGCACTCAACAAGGCAGTGATCACAAACTGACTCGCCCCCGCATAGATAATGCAGGAAAAGAAGATGCTCTCTAGCGGGGTGAATCCCAGCTTAACGGCGCTCAGGCCGAACGCGAAAGCCACCGGCACATAGCCGATGACAATAGGTAAACTGTCGACGATGCCGTGGGTAAAGGTAGAGCTGACGGCAGGAGGATTGAGGTTTTCTGCAGCTTGGCTTTGCATTTTTATGAGTGTCGCAGGATATAGAGATCAATAGTTCATCTGCAGAACATTACCAGAGAGTGAGTAATGTTTATACCCTGCGGCGCTAATAAATTCCTGATATTACTATTCGCTTGCTAATCAGATTGTCGCTGGGCCTTGTGGGTCATGGTGCTTACCGTGCCACCAGGTCAGCAGGTTGAGGAGACATAAAACGCCCCCAGCAGCGGCGACGCCGGTCCAGCCTGCATGTTGGTAAGCGGTGGCTGACAGCAGTGAACCGAGTGCGCCACCGATAAAATAGCTGGTCATGTAGCCTGCCGTCAGGCGATTACGCGCTTCCGGCATGATGCGGTAAATCACGCTTTGATTGGTGACGTGTACGGCTTGCACCGCCAGGTCAAGGATCAGGATGCCGGCGATCAATGCCCACAGCGATTGTTTAGCGAAAGCGATGGGTATCCATGACAGTAACAACAGCACCAGGCCAACGGTGGTGGTTAAACCGGCTTTGCCTTGGTCCGCCATGTGCCCGGCACGTGAGGCGGCTAACGCTCCCGCAGCACCGACTAACCCGAACAGGCCGATGACGCCTTCGGAATAGCCAAAGGGCGGCGCGGCCAGCAGAAAGGCCATGGACGTCCACAGCACGCTAAAGTTGGCGAACGAGAGCGCCCCCAGCACCGCACGGGTCCGCAGCAGTGGAGTCCCGCAGAACAGGGTG
The DNA here is from genome assembly GCF_017832355.1 of Serratia sp. PL17. GTDB lineage: Bacteria > Pseudomonadota > Gammaproteobacteria > Enterobacterales > Enterobacteriaceae > Serratia. The sequence continues at coordinate 47,697 of NZ_JAFIBY010000013.1, read as the reverse complement.
AAAATTGATTTCAGTAACTGGGGGTAATTCAGCCCTGAGTGCTGTTTATAACGTGGTAGTGCACGCCAGAGGATCAGCGCCATCAGGATCATTAACACACTGGCCACCCAGTAAATGGTGCGCCAACCGCCGAACGACGCAAGTGCCCCGGCGACGGTTCGTGCCAACAGAATACCGAGCAGTAAGCCACTCATGATAATGCCAACGGTTTTACCGCGTTTTTCCGGGTGTGCCAACGTAGCCGCCAACGGCACCAGGATTTGTGCCACCACCGAGAACAGCCCGGTGAGTGCCGTGCCGAGGATCATCATCGGCAAGGTTGAGGAACTGGCCGTGATCAGCATGCCCCCTGCTGCCAACAGCGTCATAAAGACAATTAACCCGCGGCGTTCAAACATATCGCCGAGCGGCACCAGCAATAGCAGGCCTACGGCGTAGCCCAATTGAGCGGCGGTGACGATAAAACCGGCCTGATTCACCGACAGATCAAAGTTCTGGGCGATGGTTTCCAGCAATGGTTGTGCATAATAGTTACTGGCGACCGCCAGACCGGTGGCGATGGCAATCAGTACGGTTAACGCTGGGCTTAGGCCCGGCTGTGCGTGTTTTTGATTCATAGTTTTTAATCATAAGAAGAAGTGGGGCGAGTATCGTTCAGGACAGCGCGTTAAACCAATGTATAATTTTCATTTGATTAATCTCATTTTGCGATAGATGCCATGAACCTGAAACAAATCCGCTTTGCACTTGCGGTGGCTGAAGAACAGAGCTTTACGCGGGCGGCGCAGCGCTGCCATACGGTACAGTCTGCCCTTAGCCACCAGATTGCCAAACTGGAGGAAGAGCTAGGATGCACATTGTTTGAGCGTACCTCACGCCGGGTAAAATTGACGACTGCCGGGCAGGCATTTATTCAACCTGCACAACGATTACTGGCGGCGAAACAGGCGCTGGTGGAGGAGGTGGTCGCGGCCAGTGGCACAGTGTCCGGTACCCTGACTATTGGCACCATTTCAACCATAAACGCGATTGATCTCACCGAGAAACTGGGTAATTTCCATCGCCATTATCCGGCGGTGAACATCCGGTTGTATGTGGGAATGAGCGAGGAATTGCTGGAGGATGTTCGCCAACAAAAAACCGACGTGGCGTTTGTCGGCATTTGGCCGGGGGATATCGATATGCTGCCGGTATCTCATCGGCAGCTTACCGATGAGCCGCTGGTGGCACTGGTGGCGACACAACATCCGTTAGCCAACCGCCAGCGAGTCAATCTGCAAACCTTGTCGGAAGTGCCGCTGGTGGACTTTTACAGCGGTACAGGGGCCAGGCGCCAAACCGATCGCGCGTTTCAGGCTGCGGGGATTAAGCGGCACGTCAGTTTTGAAATTGATCATATTGAATGGCTGGAAAATTTGGTCCGGCGCGGGCTAGCGACGGGTATCGTACCGATTTCGACGGCACAGCGTTTGAGTTCGCTGGTGTCAATTCCAATCGAGGATGGCCCACGGCGGCAGGTGTACTGCGTATGGCCGCAGTTGCTGTCCAGAACCGCCGAGCGTTTTTTGCAGTTTAGTGGGATAGATATTGTTGAATAAAGAGAGGAGGGGTGCAGTTGCCTGCACCCCTGTGTGATTATTTCTTCGCGGCCTCGGCGGCCGTTTTCACCCAGCCGTCAAAGGTGGCCTGATGCGCCTTGATCCAGCCATTAACGTGACGCTGGATATCGGCTTCAGATGCCTGACCCTCATGCATACGCAGGTTTTGCGCATTCACATCGGCAATGGGCAGCTTCATGATGGCGAACAGCTTGGCGGCAGCCGGGTTGGCTTCGGCCCACTGCTTGTTGGCGGCGATACGCATGGTGTTCACCGGGAAACCATAGTTAGCACCGTTTGGCAGCTTGGTATCCCTGTTTTTCATTTCGCCCGGCATGGCGGAAAACGGCACCTGCAACCAGACGACGTCGCGCCCCGGAACCAACACATCGCTCACCCAGTATGGCGTCCAGGTGTAGTACAACACCGGTTTGCCTTCTTTGTAGCGGGTAATGGTATCGGCAATCATTGCCGCGTAGTTGCCCTGGTTGTGCTCGACGGTCTTATCCAGACCGTAGGCCTTGATGTGGTGGTTAATGGCGGCTTCACAGCCCCAGCCCGGCGTACAACCGGTCAGATCCGCTTTGCCATCCCCGTTGGTGTCGAACAGCTTGGCGATCTTCGGATCTTTCAGCTGTTCAATGTTGGTGATGTGGTATTTATCGGCGGTTTTTTTGTCGATCAGGTAACCCTGTGCTGCCCCGTTGACGTATACCCCCTCGCGGTAAAACTTGGCGTCGCCACCGGCGGCTTTGTATTGATCGGCGTGCAGCGGATCCCAATTGACCGCAAGGAACGTCGCGTCACCGGAGGCGATTGACGTGTAGGCGACGTTATAGTCCACTTCGCGCGTGTCTTTCACGTCGTAGCCCAGTTTTTCCAACGCTTTACTGACCAGCAGCGTCTGGAAGGTTTCTTCGGAAATGGTGCTCTGCACCGGTTGCACCCTGATGCCTTTACCCGGCAAGTCCGCGGCAAAAACCGCCTGTGAGCTAATCAGTGTGGTAAGGGCAACGGCCCAGATTCCTGTAGTGCGCATAGTGAAATACCTTTTTATGTTATGAAGCCGGGATTTCCGGCACGTCGGGATTATTTCGCTGCCGCAGCAGCCGTATTGACCCAGCCATCGAAGGTGGCCTGATGGGCTTTAATCCAGCCGTCTACGTGGCGCTGTATATCGCCGGCACTGTTCTCACCGTTATGCATACGCAGGTTCTGTGCGTTCACATCTGACAATGGCAGTTTCATGACGGCGAACAGCTTGGCAGCTGCCGGGTTGGCCTGCGCCCATTGTTTGTTGGCGACAATGTGTTCGTTATTGACGAAGAAACCGTAATTTTTACCGTTCGGTAATGCGGTCTCTTTATCTTTCAATGACCCAGGGCTGGCGGAGAATGGAACGGTGAGCCAGACGACGTCGCGGCCGGGCACGAGCTCGTCGCTGACCCAATAGGGTGTCCAGGTAAAATACAGCACTGGTTTGCCCTGTTTATAGCGGGTCAGGGTATCGGCGATGATGGCGGCGTAGTTACCCTGGTTTTGAGTGACGGTGTTACTCAGGCCATAGGCCTTGATGTGGGTGTCGATCACATTGCTGCATGCCCAGCCCGGTTCGCAGCCAGCCAGATCGGCTTTGCCGTCACCGTCAGCGTCAAACAGCTTGGCCAGCTTGGGATCTTTTAGCTGGGCAATATCACTGATGTGGTATTTGTCCGCGGTTTTTTTATCGATCAGATAGCCTTGTGCCGCATTCGTGATATAGGCACCCTGGCGATAGAACGTCTTATCGCCGCCGGCGCTTTGGTACATGTCTGTTTGCAACGGATCCCAATTCACTGCCATATAGGTGGCGTCACCGGAAGCGATGGAGGTATAGGCGACGTTATAGTCCACCTCGGCGGTAGGCTTGACGTCATAGCCCAGCTGGGTCAACGCGCGGTTAACCAGTTCTGTCTGGAAGCTTTCTTCCGCAATGGGGCTTTGCACGGGGTTAACCGTGACGCCTTTGCCGGGAAGTTCGACGGCGAACGCCTGTGTGCTTAGCCATGAAGTCAGGGCAATAGCCCAAATTCCTGTCGAGCGCATAGTGGTTCCTTCGATTTTATGGGGACTGCCGATACCCCCGGCCAACGCCGGGGGAAGGTCATTAAGGCTTTTTGATGAATGGACGGGCGACTAACCCAATCGGGCCGTGAGCATACCAACGACCGATGCCTTTGCTGCGACGATCGCGCCCCAGAGACTGTGTGAGGCGGTCCAGAATAATCGCCAGGATTACGATACCGACCCCCCCAACGGCGGCCAGACCCATATCGAGGCGGCCAATGCCACGCAGTACCATTTGACCCAGCCCCCCGACGGCGATCATCGAGGCAATAACCACCATCGACAACGCCAGCATCAGCGTCTGGTTTACGCCAGCCATGATGGTCGGCATAGCCAGTGGCAACTGCACTTTAAACAGCAGTTGGCGCGGGCTGGCACCGAAGGATTCGGCGGCTTCGATCAGATCTTCTGGCACCTGCTTGATGCCAAGAATGGTCAAACGCACGATCGGCGGCAGAGCAAAGATGATCGTGACCACCACCCCGGGCACGTTGCCGATACCGAACAGCATGACGATGGGCACCAGATAGACGAAGGCGGGTGTGGTCTGCATGGCATCGAGCAGTGGCCGAATAACTTTGCCGGCATGTTTGCTGCGTGCCAACCAGATACCTAGCGGCAAGCCGATGACGATACAGAAGAACAGGGCCGTCAGTACCAGCGCCAGCGTTACCATGGCTTGTGACCAGGCGCCAATTGCACCAATGGCAATCAGCGAGACCAGCGTCGCAGCCCCCATGCCGAGGCTGGAAAGCTGCCAGGCAATCAATGAAAACAGCAGAATGGCGATCGGTGCCGGCATGCCAAGTAGCAATTGTTGGAAGCCACTGAGGATAACGTCGACGGGAACGCGGATCCCCTGAAACAATGGGCGAAAGTGCAGTACGAGCCAATCGATGCCATGCGTTACCCAGGAGTCAAATGGCACCCAGGTCTTGTGGAACGGGTCCAGCAAGTTGAAATGCTCAGGCTGTGCCGGTGCGCTGTTAAGCCAGTCAGCGCCCTGTGCAGCCTGATTAGCGGCGTCATGGGCGGCGGGTGGTGGTGCGCTGGACCAGGCATCACCCGCAGGCGCCGTTGAACTTGCAGCGTCAGTTGCCGGTAGGGTGCTGGGGTCGGTAGGCGCGGTAGCCCAGGGATCCTGTGTCGTATCACTCATTCGTTGGGCCCTCTTTATCTAAAGCCTGCAACAGCATGGCTTTGGAAATAATTCCGATATAGTTATTGTCTTCGCAGACCACGGGGACAGCACAAGGCGCCAGGGCGACCAATGAAATCAGTTCGCTCAGTGGCATATCGGCTGGCACTGGGGCCGGAGCTTCCAGCAGGGCGTCGTCCAACGTTTGATTGGCGGCGAGCGCGTGCTTGAGCGAATCTATCGACACAACGCCGATAAATTTCTTTCCACGTTCAACAACATAACCGTAATCGCGGTCTTCATCGCGCAGCAGCTGCAATGCCGAACGCGGACCAAAACCGGGGGTTTTACGAATAAGCGCGACGGGGCGACGCTTGGCAATATCCTTGGCGCTGAAGACATGGCTGATATCGACGCCGCGGAAGAATGTACGGACATAATCGTTGGCCGGATTATTTAATATTTCCTCCGGCGTACCGACTTGAATCACTTCTCCACCTTGCATAATGGCAATGCGATCGCCAATACGCATTGCCTCATCCAAATCGTGGGAAATAAAGACGATGGTGCGTTGATGTTGAGCCTGTAATTTGACAAGCTCATCCTGCATCTCCGTACGGATTAATGGATCCAGTGCCGAGAAGGCTTCATCCATCAATAATATGTCAGGATTATTCGCCATGGCACGGGCTAATCCCACGCGCTGACGCATCCCGCCGGAAAGTTCATCGGGATAGGAATGCGCATAATTCTCCAGACCGACCTGACGCAGGGCCTCCAGCGCTTTTTCCTGGCGCTCCTGCGGCGGAATACCGGCTAACTCCATACCGAATGCAGTGTTATTCAAGACATTCATATGTGGCATTAAAGCGAATGATTGAAACACCATGCTGATCTTATTTCGACGGACGGTGCGCAGTGCGCTGTCGGATATTTTCGATATATCCTCGCCGTCAATCAGCACCTGCCCGCGGGTGGGTTCTATCAGACGATTGAGAAGGCGTACCAGGGTAGATTTTCCGGAACCGGAAAGCCCCATGATGACAAATATCTCGCCTTCTTCAATGGCCAGAGAGGCGTCTTTTACGCCTAATGATAACCCGGTTTTTTCAAGCAATTGGTCTTTTGTCAGGCCTTTATCAATCAGTTTGAAAGCGCGATCCGGATGTTCGCCAAATATCTTATATAGGTTCTTTACTTCGAGTTTAATTGCCATGCAATTTGCTGTTTCCTCTGATGAATTATCAAGCGATAAAAATATCCCAATAGAAAATAATAGTCCTCTATACCCTAACACAGTGAATATCTGAGACAACCCTCAATGTCCGATTAATAGGATATTAGCGATTTACATCAGGTTTTCGATTGGTTATGGTAGTGCGGTGAATATTCAATTATCAACACCTAATATTCCCCGTAACAGGTTGGTTTTAGGTAAAAATAATCCGTTCTGATTATCGCTATTATTTTCCGTTCAAGTTGTCTTCTTGGACAATAAAAAACCCGACCATAGGTCGGGTAAAAGTCATCAGTATTTCATCAGTTTTCAACGACAGGTGCCGATATCGAGGGGGATATCGTCGCAGGCATATTATCCCGTCATTATGACAGCCAGATGTCAGTTTAGGCTTTGCGATACAATCGACGCGGGTGGCCGATATTGCCGTACATCATCTCAACGCGTACAAACTGGGTGGCGACGCAGTATTCCAGATAACGTCGGGCCGTCGTTTTGCTAATACCGACTTTCTCGACAACATCTTCCACCGCGTGGGCAACCTCTGGTTGGTTGATAAACAGCGATTGAACCAGCTCTAACGTATTGGTTTCGATGCCTTTGGCACTGGGCTCGCTGGAAAACTGTTTGGATTGCAGGTTATAGAGTGCATCGACGTTGCTTTGGTCGATCACTTTGAACGTCCGCTGGGTTTGCACAAACTGCATAAAGCGTTCCAGCGAGTTGCGTAGGCGCTTGTAGGACACGGGTTTAATGATGTAATCGAAAGCGCCGTTACGGATCGCCTGGCTGCACGTGTTCATGTCACTGGCGGCGGTAATAAAGATCACGGAGCAACCGGGGTTTTTTACCCTGGCCTCTTCCATAAGCTCAATTCCCTGGCCATCCGGCAGAAAGTTATCCAGTAAGATCAGGCGTGGCTGGTGTGCATTGACTTTGGCTCTGGCCTCGGCCAGCGTGGCGGCATAGGCCACCACGCGCAGGGCAAAGTTCTGCTCAATGAACTCGGCGTGCAGCGTGGCCAACTGTGGCTCATCTTCCACGATCAAAACGTCCAGTGCTTCAGGTTGCATTATTCGGGTGCTCAAGATTGTTTAGGGATAAACAAAGAAAAAATAGCGCCGTGTGGCTCGTTGTCCGACACTTCTATGCTGCCATGCGCTTGGGCCACATGGCTGGCAACCAAATGCAAGCCGATGCCGTGGTCACCTTTGTCATCTTTAGTAGTGATGCCTTGTTCAAACAGCGTATCACGGATCTCCGCTGCAATGCCGGTACCGCGATCGGCCACTTCAATCACCAGTTCATTGCTGTTATCACTGATATAGAGTTCTACGGCTTCATGTGGCGGGTCACAACGCAGAGTCGCATCAACCGCATTATCCAGCAAATTCCCGATGATCGACATCAGTTCGGTTTCATTCAGCGCGGCCGGGATTTGCCGCAGCTGACAGGCGGGATCGAATCGCAGCTCAACGCCTTTTTCCTTCGCGCTGGCGTATTTACCCAACAGCAGACCACAGAGCGCCGCAGAGCTGAAACGCTGCGAGATAAAATCGAGAATCTCTTGTGCGCCTTCTGACTGCGCCTCCACATAGCGAATCGCCTCGTCGTAGCGTTGCATATGCAACAGCCCTGCGAGGGTGGCAGTCCAATTGAGTTGTTCATGGCGCATGATCCGCAAGTTGTTGGCGTAACGTTTAACCTGGCTGAGTTGGCTGCTCAGGGTATTGATGTCGTTCTTGTCGCGGAAGCTGATCACCCAGCCCTGCAGCTCTTCTTCCTGCATGATGCGGACGCGGCTGGCGATGACCCGTACATGGTTGAAACGGCAGACTTCATCGTGGGTATCCTGATCTAACTGCGCAGCGCCGAAAAAGTCAGGTTGAGATTGAATCACCTCACCGATTTCACGTCCCATCAGGGCACTGGCGGGTTGCCGCAAATCCAGTAACTCCCGCGCTGCGTGGTTGATGGTGATGATGCGAAGTTGGGGATCGACGGCAATAACGCCCTCATAAATTGCCTCCAGCAAGGCTTTTTGCTGGCGCACCAATAATGCAATTTCTTTCGGCTCCAACCAGAACATCTGACGTTTTAAATTCTTGGATAACAGCCAGGAAAATACAAATAGCGCAATTAAGAGCAATACAATCGATCCTACGATTTGCGTTAGCGTTCTCGCATTCAGGTTGTCGATATGTGATTTAAGGTAGCCGACCGAAACAATACCGATGACATTATTATTTTCATCCATAATGGGTGCTTTGCTGCGCAGTGAAACACCAATGCCGCCTTTGCGGATAGAAATAATGCTTTTCCCTTCCAACACTTCTTTGTTATCACCGCCGACCATGGGCGTTCCAACAATATTGGGGTACTCGGAATGATAAAGATGCCGGGTTTGTTTATCGCCGATAACGATATAGCTGGCATCGCTGCTGGCGCGTATTTTCTTCATCAAGGCGGCAATGTTCACCGGATCATGGTTTTCGACCGCGGTGACCAACGACGGGATCAGGGCAATCTCCCGCGCCTGTACCTGTGCGCGGGCACCAAGGTCTCGGTGTAGCTGGGCATCGAGCTGATAGTAGGTGTAAGCACCAATAAATGTCAGCAGCAGGCAGGAGAAGGCAACCAGGCAGAGAAAAAGTTTGATTTGAAATGAGAGTTTTATGCGCATGGCCTGGGGTTCACCCTGAGAGATCCTGAGTGCTTACCCTATCATGAGTCGCAGTTAATGTAATATTGCGCCGGATCAACTTGTGATCGCAGCCACGGGATTATCCTTATCTGGCAGACCGCGGGGCAGTTACAATAAAATGGACAATCCTTGAAGTAAAAATAACATTAACACCATTAAAACCACGCCATATTTTACATAATGACTATTAACACCATAGAAACCATAACCACCATTAAAAACCCTTTTTAATTTTGAACAAAATCACAGCAGATAATCAGTGCGTTTCTCTATGATGGCCGAACAAACTAATAAGAGGCCAGATTATGAGCACAACAGATGATTCTTTCCTCGCTGCCAAAGATAAAACCGCTGAAATACCGTTGCGGGAGAAATGGTGGCAGATACTGGACAATTACAAGGTAGGGATTATTCCGTTGCCGTTCTTTGTTCTGGCCGGCGTACTTATTTTATTGGATTGTCTGGAAGGGAAATTACCCAGCGATATTGTGGTGATGGTTGCCACACTGGCCTTCTTTGGTTTTGCCTGTGGCGAGTTTGGCAAGCGCTTGCCGCTGATCGGTAAAATGGGGGCAGCAGCGATTTGCGCCACCTTTATCCCTTCTGCATTGGTGCACTATGGGCTGTTGCCGGATGTGGTGGTGGAGTCGACCACCAAATTCTATAAGTCGACCAATATCCTTTATCTCTACATCTGCTGCATCATTGTCGGCAGTATTATGAGCATGAACCGACAGGTATTGATCCAGGGCTTCCTGCGTATTTTCGCGCCAATGCTGTGCGGTGAAATTGTCGGCATGTTGGTGGGGATGGCCGTCGGTATGGCATTGGGACTGGAACCGTTCCAGATCTTCTTCTTTCTGATCTTGCCTATCATGGCCGGCGGTGTCGGTGAGGGCGCTATCCCGCTGTCGATGGGCTACGCGGCAATCCTGCATATGGATCAGGGCGTGGCGCTGGGCCGTATTCTGCCGATCGTGATGCTTGGCGGCCTGACGGCGATTGTACTTGCCGGTTTGCTGAACCAACTGGGCAAACGCTACCCGCACTTGACCGGTGAAGGCAGCTTGATGCCGAACAAACAAGGCAATAGCGAAGTGAGCGCGGTGGAAAAATTCAGTGGCAAGGTGGATGTCAGCACCATTGCTTGCGGCGCCTTGCTGGCTATCTTGTTGTACATGGTTGGGATGTTGCTGCACCGCTTGATTGGCCTGCCTGCACCTGTAGGTATGTTGTTTGCCGCGGTGGCGGTGAAGCTGGCACACGGCGTGTCTCCGCGTATTCAGGAAGGTTCTCAAGTGGTTTATAAGTTCTTCCGCACCGCGGTGACTTACCCGATTCTGTTTGCCGTCGGTGTGGCAATCACCCCATGGCAAGAGCTGGTTAATGCCTTCACTCTCCAAAACCTGGTGGTGATTGTGAGCACCGTTAGTGCGTTGGTGGCGACCGGGTTCTTTGTGGGTAAGAAAATTGGTATGCACCCGATCGATGTGGCAATTGTGTCCTGTTGCCAGAGCGGGCAGGGCGGTACCGGTGATGTTGCCATACTTACCGCGGGCAATCGCATGTCGCTGATGCCGTTTGCCCAAATCGCTACCCGTATTGGCGGTGCGATTAACGTATCCCTCTCATTGTTAGTGCTGGCCAAATTCTTCGTATAACATAAAAAAGACCTTAGTTTTCTTTGCCTTTCCCCGCCCCCGCGGGGATTTTTTTGCCTGTGTCATGGCCCCGCAGGCAGGTTCAGCGTTTTGCGTTAATACTTAGCGCTGCTGAATTTACAATTAAGGAGTCGTTATGCACTGGAAACACTACCTGTTGGGAGCGGCGTTGGCCGTCATGTCACTGCAGGTTTCAGCCGCTGCGCCGCAGGTGAAAAGCCCCGCGCCAGGCTTCTATCGCATTATGCTGGGCAGTTATGAAATTACCGTATTGTCCGATGGCATCATTCGTTTGCCAGCGGATAAATTGCTGTTGAATAGCTCGCCAAAACAGATTGAAACCGCGTTAGCCGAGCATCACCAGAGCCTGCCTGTCGCTACTTCGGTGAATGCCTATTTGGTCAACACCGGCAGTAAGTTGATTCTGATTGATACCGGTGCCGGCACGTTGCTGGGGGATGGATTGGGCAAATTGGTCGCCAATCTGAAGGCTGCCGGCTATCAGCCGCAGCAGGTGGACGAAATTTATCTGACCCATATGCACCCGGACCATCTCGGTGGCCTCACGCAAAATGGCGTGGCGATGTTCCCGAATGCGGTGGTGCGAGCCAGTCAGCAGGATGTCGATTTTTGGCTGAGCGAGAGCCGATTGAAGCAGGCGAAGACCGAAGACAAGGCGTCGTTCGAAAGAGCGATGGCGGCGATAAAACCTTATCAGGCTGCCGGGCACTTTACACCGTTCAACGGCGACGGTGAGTTGTCTCCGGGGATCAGGGCATTTGCAGCTCACGGCCACACGCCGGGTCACAGCATTTATCAGGTCGATAGCAAAGGAAAAAGTCTGCTGGTGATTGGCGATCTGATCCATGTGGCGGCAGTGCAGCTCCCTCATCCGCGCGTGGCCATTCGCTTTGACAGCGATGCAAAGGCCGCGGTGGCTGAGCGCCTGCGCGTCTTCGGTGATAGCGCCCAGCAGCGTGTGCTGGTGGGCGGGGCGCATCTGTCGTTTCCGGGGTTAGGCTATCTCAATAAACAAGGCGACGGATACGACTGGGTACCGCTGGACTATGGTGCTCTGTAACTTGCTGGCCGCCTTAACGGGCGGCTTTTTAGCCATTGCGCGTGGCAAATACCTTGCTGAACCAGTCGATAAATACCCGGACCCGAGGCGAAAGTTGACGGTTACGGGGATACAGCAGTGAAACCGGCATCGGCGTGGAAGGGAACTGCGGCAACAGCGGCAACAGGCTGCCCTCGGCAAGGCTGTCGCGCAGGTGATAGCGCGGTACCTGAATAATGCCCAACCCCCTGTGTGCCGCTGCGACCAGACTTTCTGCTGCACTCACCGATACAGTGCAGGGCAGTGTTACCTGGTGGGGGTGTCCAGCGACAGTAAACTCCAGGGGCATGATTGTACCGCTGGCCGAAGAACGGAAACCGACCATTCGGTGCCCGTCAAGTTGGTCGAGGCTCAGTGGCGTACCGAAGCGTTGCAGATAGTCAGGCGCCGCGCAGGTAACCTCTTCCAGCTCACCCAAACGACGTGCCACCATATCACTGTCTTTTAGCCTGCCGACGCGTACCACGCAGTCGATGCCCTCCCGTACCGGATCAACCAGCCTGTCACCTTCGCTCATGAAAAATTCGATGTCTGGGTATTGCGCCAGAAAATCGGGTAGGTCCGGCAAGAGAAAATGACGCGCTAACGTGCCGTGGACATCGATGCGCAGTAACCCGCGCGGCTTGGCGCCGGCAAAAGCCATCTCGGCATCTTCTATATCCGCCAGAATGGTCAGGCAACGCTGATAGTAGGCTTCCCCGTCCAGCGTCGGGCTGACATGGCGGGTGGTGCGTTGCAGCAAACGCACTTGCAGCCGGGCCTCCAGTTGTTTGATAGCATCGGTCACCGTCGAGCGCGGCAGGCCCAGATCCTGCGCAGCCTGCGTAAAGCTACGTTGTTCCACCACGCGGGTGAACAGGCGCATGGCATCAATTCTGTCCATGAGTATTGTTCGTTAAAATCGGATAGTGATAACGAAGAGTAGGGGATTATTCGCCATAGCGAAAGGTGCATGATGATCCGACGCCGGCAAGCCGCAGGCGTATACCTGATGAGGATAGATAAGATGAACACCACTTCACAACGCGTCGCCATCGTAACCGGCGCATCACGTGGCATCGGCGCAGCCATTGCCGAACGCCTGGCTGCCGATGGTTTTACCGTAATCGTCAACTATTCGGGTAATCAGACCTTGGCGGATCAACTGGTGCGTAACATTGAACACAACGGCGGGCGGGCCCTGAGCGCCAAAGCCGACGTCAGTGATGCCACGGCCGTTGCCCAACTGTTTGATCGTGCGGAGCAGGCGTTTGGCGGCGTCGATATCCTGGTGAATAACGCCGGGGTGATTGCATTGGCGCCGGTTGCTGAAATGAGCGACGCCGAGGCTGACAGGCTGATTGATATCAATCTGAAGGGGACGTTCAATACCCTGCGAGAAGCCGCGAAACGGCTGCGTGATAACGGCCGTATCATCAACTTTTCTTCCAGTGTGGTCGGGCTGTTGCAGCCAAGCTATGGCATGTACGCTGCCACTAAGGCCGCGGTTGAGGCATTGACCAGCGTGCTGGCGAAAGAGCTTCGAGGCCGTAATATCACGGTGAATGCCATCGCGCCGGGGCCAACGGCCACCGGATTATTCCTGGACGGGAAAACGCCGGAGCTGATCGCGCGCCTGGCGAACATGGCACCGCTAGAGCGCCTGGGCCAGCCGCAGGATATTGCGGCGGCGGTCTCCTTCCTGGCCGGTGCCGACGGCGCCTGGATCAACGGTCAAACCCTGCGTGCCAATGGCGGTATCATCTGATCGCGTCGGGGCGGTTTCTCTGACGGCAGGATCGGGTATCCTGTTGTCAGACATCCACCGGAGGAAAGCGTCCCATGGTAGGCCGCAGCAGAAGAAGAAAAACCCGCAGTCAAATAGACGACGGTGTCCGTTCGCCCTGTAATAACGTTTGCCAGATCGACACCGATAAATCGTGGTGCCGTGGGTGTTGGCGCACGTTGGATGAAATCGCCGCTTGGTCGAGCGCAGATGACGAGGAAAAACGGGCTATCTGGCAGCGCATCCGACAGCGTGCCGGAAATATCTAAACACCAGGGGCGCGGCATGCTGCGCCCGTTCACCGGTTATCGTTATAGGGCGAAGTTATTCGCCCCTGCATTACGCTTAGAAATCCCAGTCGTCATCTTCGGTATTGACCGCTTTGCCAATCACGTAAGACGAGCCAGAGCCGGAAAAGAAGTCGTGGTTCTCGTCGGCATTCGGTGACAGCGCCGACAGAATAGCCGGATTGACCTCAGCCATTGATGGCGGAAACAACGCTTCGTAACCCAGGTTCATCAATGCCTTGTTGGCGTTATAGTGCAGGAAGGTTTTCACGTCCTCGCTCCAACCGACGCCGTCGTATAACTCCTCGGTGTAACGCACTTCGTTGTCATACAGATCCTGCATGAGATCGAACGCGAAGTTTTTCACCTGTTGACGGCGTGCCGCGTCCACGTTCTCCAATCCCTTCTGGAACTTATAACCAATGTAATAGCCGTGTACCGCTTCGTCACGAATGATCAGACGGATCAAATCGGCGGTGTTGGTCAGTTTGGCACGGCTTGACCAGTACATCGGCAGATAGAAACCCGAATAGAACAGGAATGACTCGAGGAACACGCTGGCGACCTTTTTCATCAGCGGATCGTCACTGCGGTAGTGGGCCAGAATGATGCTGGCCTTTTTCTGCAATGCGCGATTCTCCTCGCTCCAGCGGTAGGCATCGTCAACGTCTGGCGTTTGGCACAGCGTGGAGAAAATCGAGCTGTACGAACGTGCGTGCACCGCCTCCATAAAACTGATGTTGGAGTACACCGCTTCTTCGTGCGGCGTGATGGCATCGGCAATCAGTGCCGGTGCCCCGACGGTGTTTTGAATGGTGTCCAGCAGCGTCAGCCCGGTGAACACCCGAATGGTCAGTTGCTGCTCCTTTGGTGTCAGCGTTGCCCACGACGGAATGTCGTTCGACAACGGCACTTTTTCTGGCAGCCAGAAATTGGAGGTCAGGCGGTTCCACACCTCCAGGTCCTTATCGTCTTCAATGATGTTCCAGTTGATTGCGCGTACCAAGGGTGACGGTTTAACGGTATTCATAAGTTGCCTCACAGCGCACAGGACACACAGCCCTGCACCTCGGTGCCTTCCAGCGCCATCTGGCGCAGACGGATGTAATAGATGGTTTTGATACCTTTACGCCAGGCGTAAATCTGTGCACGGTTGATGTCGCGCGTGCTGGCGGTATCACGGAAGAACAGCGTCAGCGACAGCCCTTGATCGACGTGCTGGCTGGCAGCGGCGTAGGTATCAATGATCTTTTCTGGCCCAATGTCATAGGCATCCTGGTAATACTCCAGATTGTCGTTGGTCATATAAGGCGCGGGATAATACACACGACCGATTTTGCCCTCCTTGCGGATCTCGATGCGCGACACGATCGGATGGATGCTGGAGGTGGAGTTATTGATGTAGGAGATGGAGCCGGTCGGTGGCACCGCCTGTAGGTTTTGGTTGTACAGCCCGTGCATCATCACCGACTGGCGCAACGCCAACCATTCTTCGCGACCGGGAATGGCAATCTTGGCGTCGGCGAACAAGGCACGTACCCGCTCAGTCTGTGGCAGCCATTCTTGTTCGGTGTATTTGCTGAAATACTCGCCGGAGGCGTAGGTGGAGTCCTCAAAACCGCCGAACGCGCTGCCGCGCGCGATCGCCAGCTGGTTAGAGGCACGAATGGCGTGGTAAGCAACGGTGTAGAAATAGATATTGGTGAAATCGATGCCTTCTTCAGACCCATAGAAGATGCGTTCACGTGCCAAATAACCATGCAGATTCATCTGGCCCAGGCCGATAGCGTGGGAGCTGCGGTTACCCTCGGCAATTGACGGTACAGAACGAATGTCGCTCATGTCGGCCACCGCCGTCAGTGCGCGGATCGCGGTGTCGATTGCTTTGCCGAAGTCCGGCGCATCCATGGTTTTGGCGATGTTCAGCGAGCCAAGGTTGCAGGAAATATCCTTGCCTACCTGGTCATAGCTCAGATCGTCGTGATAAGTGCTGGCGCGGTTAACCTGTAAAATCTCCGAACACAGGTTGCTCATATTGATGCGCCCGGCGATCGGGTTTTCGCGGTTGACCGTATCTTCAAACATCATATACGGATAACCGGATTCGAACTGGATCTCCGCCAGCACCTGGAAAAACTCGCGCGCATTGATGCGTGATTTGCGGATGCGTTTGTCATCCACCATCTCGCGGTATTTTTCGCTGACGCTGATTTCCGAGAAAGGTACGCCGTACACCTGTTCGACGTCATACGGCGAGAACAGGTACATCTCTTCGTTATTCTTCGCCAGTTCGAAAGTGATATCCGGGATCACCACCCCCAGCGACAGCGTTTTGATGCGGATTTTCTCGTCGGCGTTTTCACGCTTTGTATCGAGGAACCGTAAAATATCCGGATGATGAGCGTTGAGATAGACCGCACCCGCCCCTTGGCGTGCGCCCAGTTGATTGGCATAAGAGAAGGCGTCTTCCAGCATTTTCATGATCGGTATCACGCCGGAAGACTGGTTTTCAATGCGCTTGATGGGGGCACCGACCTCCCGGATATTGGTCAGCAAAAATGCCACGCCGCCACCGCGTTTCGACAGTTGCAGTGCAGAATTTACCGCCCGGCCGATCGACTCCATGTTGTCTTCAATCCGCAGCAGAAAGCAGGACACCAGCTCACCACGCTGCTGTTTGCCGCAGTTGAGAAAGGTCGGGGTTGCAGGCTGAAAACGCCCGGAAATCATCTCCTCCACCAGATCTTGCGCCAGCGTGGTATCACCTGCCGCCAACGTCAGCGCCACCATGCACACCCGGTCTTCATAGCGTTCCAGATAGCGTTTGCCGTCAAACGTTTTCAGCGTGTAGCTGGTGTAGTACTTGAAGGCACCGAGGAACGTCTCGAAGCGAAATTTTTTCGCGTAAGCTTGCTGGAACAGCTGCTTGATAAAAGCGAAGTCGTATTGTGCCAGTACGCTCTGCTCGTAATAGCCCTCTTCTACCAGATAGCGCAGCTTCTCTTCCAGGTTGTGGAAGAACACGGTGTTCTGATTCACGTGTTGCAGGAAATAGTGCCGCGCCGCCAGCCTGTCCTTATCAAACTGGATATGGCCTTCAGCATCATAAAGATTGAGCATCGCGTTGAGCGAATGGTAATCCAGCGCGCTCGTGGCGGGTCTGGTCAGTTCTGTCGTTGCCAAAATGCGGTTACTCCCTGTCGAACGTTTGCAACGTCTTGTGTGGTGCCGAGCAGCTCAAAACGATAGAGAAAAGGCACCTGACATTTCTTGGCGATGATGTCGCCGGCAATGCCGTACGCTGCGCCGAAGTTGGTATTCCCGGCGGCAATCACGCCGCGCAGAAACGCGCGATTCTGTGGAACGTTGAGAAAGCGGATCACCTGGATTGGCACGGCTCCCACGGCGCTACCGCCGCCATAGCTGGGCACAATCAGAATATAAGGTGTTTCCATTAGCAGTTTGCTGCGGGCGCCGGCGATCGGTATGCGCATCGCCGGTAATCCCAACTTTTCAACGAACCTGTGGGTGTTCTCCGAACTGCTGGAGAAGTAGACCAGCGGGTTCATGGTTGACCTCAGGATGCAAGGGCGTGAGCCAGCGCGCCAATTTTATCGGGCCGGAAACCGGACCAATGATCGTCACCGGCAATAATCACCGGAACCTGCTGGTAGCCAAGGGATTTCACATGGATCAGCGCCTGTTGATCCTGGGTGAGGTCGATCACCTGATAACCAATCCCTTGCTTATCAAATGCGCGATAGGTGGCGTTGCACTGGACACAGTCCGGTTTGCTGTAAATAATAATGCTCATGATTCGCATTTACCTTTTGTGTTGAAGGAAAGGCGGACAGGTCAGATAACGGAGCATTGAACGGCGTTTCTGACGGCGTTACCGACCGCGACATGTTCCCTGCGGTTGATGGAATAAATACTATATGTTGACGTTTAATTTATCAACCACGCTATATATGGTGTTTTGGTGGATTTTGCGCGGAGGCCGCAGCGGGGCTGGAAATGCGGTGAGGAAAATTTTTTTGCGGGCGGTTATCGGTGAAAATCCCCTCTCGCAGCAAGAGGGGAAAGCGCATTTTTATCACTGGCGCATGCTGACGGCCAAGCGGTTAAAGGCATTCATGATGCTGATGGCGAAGGTCAAATCGGCAATTTCTGCGTCGCTGAAATGCGCTTTTAGCGCTTCAAACGCGCTGTCTGGTGCGCCGGTTTCGGCGATCAGCGTGACAGACTCTGCCCATTCCAGTGCCGCACGTTCGCGTGCGCTGAATTCATGGCTGACACGCCAGCCTGCCAAGGTATCCAGTTTAGCGTTGCTAACACCACTTTCACGCAGCGCCTTGCCGTGCATATCCAGGCAGTAGGCACAGCCGTTGATCTGCGATACACGCATGAACATCAGTTCAATTGTTGCCTTGTCCAGGGCACCCTTTTCCAGTGCCATAAGGGCGTTCACCATGCCTTTGTACGGTGCAGGAGAGAGTTCGGAATAGTTCAAACGTTGCTTAATCATGGTCAACCTCGGTTAGCGAGTAGCAGAATCTTGGTGCTACTTTAAGGGCAATATGGACTATGCTATAGGGCCATAAAATGATTATTTAATCAGGCCATGATGCGTCAGTTTCTTTCCTCCCTGCGGCTGGACAGCCAGCTTGCCGATCCTTTGTACCGGCAGATTTATCTGCGAATTAAAGACGCCATTACGCAGGGCACCTTGCAAGCCGGCAGCCGATTGCCCTCGGTGCGTGGGCTGGCGAGCGATCTCAGTGTGGCACGCGCCACGGTGGAAAACGCGTATGGCCAACTGATCGCTGAGGGGTTTGTGCAAAGTCGGGGGCAGGCGGGTACTTATGTTTCGCCACAGGTGCAGAACTTGCCTGTGCGGGCAGCATCGACGGCGGAGCCTTTACCGGCGGTGACGGCGAATCCGTTGCATCCCAATGGGGCTACTCAGCCGTTTCAGTTGGGGTTGCCGGCGCTGGATGTTTTTCCGCGTGCGCTATGGCAGCGGATTGTTGGTCGCCAATTACGGACGAGCCCGCTGGCTTCGCTGGCGCATCCGTCAACTCAGGGTTTGCCTGAACTCCGCGCGGCGATTGTCAATTATTTGCAACTTTCACGTGGCATCAACTGCCGTCCAGAGCAGGTCTTTATCTGCGCCGGGTATCAGGCATTGCTGGATCTGGTGATCGGTACCTTGCTTAAGCCGGGCAATGAGGTGTGGTTGGAAGATCCAGGCTACCCGGTGACGCTGCCGCTGTTCCAGGCCGCGGGTATGCGGCCGGTAGCGGTACCGGTTGATGAAGAGGGAATGGACATTGCCGCCGGCATGGCGAAGGCGCCTTTGGCAAGCATGGCAGTATTGACGCCGACTCACCAAAGCCCACTGGGGGTATCACTCAGCCTGGCGCGGCGTATGGCCTTGCTTGAGTGGGCACAGCAGCAGGCGGCATGGATCCTTGAAGACGATTACGACAGCGAAGTTCGCTATCATGGCCGTCCGCTACCGCCATTGAAAAGCCTCGATCGCCAGGGGCGAGTGCTCTACGCCGGAACCTTCAGCAAAACGCTGTTCCCGGCGCTGCGCATGGCTTATTTGGTCGTGCCCGTTGGGCTGGTGGAGGTTTTTGGCCACGGCAGCCGGCTGCGGGGCTGCGGTTGCCCGCCACTGATGCAGGCCAGCGTGGCAGACTTTATTAATCAGGGGCATTTTTATCGCCACCTGAAACGGATGCGGCCAATCTACCGCCAGCGACGTGCGTGGTTGGCGCAGGCGCTCGAGCAACAATTGGCTGAGCACTTGGCGGTGGTCTCGCAAGCGGGTGGCATTCAGTTGCTGGCACGGTTAGCGGAGCATGGGCAGGACCGGCGTTTGGCGGAGGAGGCCTGGCGGCGCGGATTGTCGGTACAGGCGTTATCGGACTGGCAAATCACAGGACCAACAAGCTCTGGCCTGCTCATGGGCTTTGCCAATTTTACTCAGCAGGGTGAAGCCGAACAGGCGGTGGCCAGGTTGGCTGAATTGTTCAACAGTGGACATTAAACGGCCCGCGGTTTCCCGCGGGCCAGACGCACATCTGTTTTATCTTTATGACTGCAGGGGGTGTTAACGCCGGGCCAGCAGAACGCCAAGGACGATGCCAACCGCGGCCCCGATTCCTACGCCCTGCCAAGGTTTTTCGCGCACGTAGCTATCGGCGTGTTCGACGGCATCGCGAGCATGCTGTGTCAGATTAGTGGAACCATTGAAGCGTGCCCGGGCATCACGTAATACACCTTTTGCCTTACTGTGCAGCTCTTTCAGTTCCTCTTTGGTCTTGTCACCGGACTCCCGTAACACTTCGTCCAGCGTATCGGCCAGAAGGGTAACGTCTTGATCGATGTCGCGTTCTACTTTTTCTGATCTCTTAAACATTCGATTCTCCGTTTCGACACATGTCTATTAAGTGTAGACCATTTTTCAAACTGTGTTGGCGATCACGGAAAAAACTGTCATTAAGCGCTGTTTTCGCGGCGGATAGCGACGCAATAGAAGCCATCAGCAACCGGCGGCAATAAAGTCGCCGTTGGCGCTCACCGGGATGACAGAATTGAACAGCACCAATGCGAACAGGATCAGCAATATCCCCCCTAAAATAACGGCCAGTCGTGATACCTGCGCCAGGCGTTTACCTGTCAAATGGTCGTTGGCAGCGATAAATTTTTCACGTGCATGGTGTACCAGGGTGGCGAGAATCATGATCGACAGCGCCGTTCCCAGCGCCATGCTGAGTGCGGAAATCACGCCCCAGGTGAACATGCCAACGGCGTTGGCAAACACCAAGATGAGGATCGCACCGCTGCAGGGGCGGATACCGATAGAAACGATAAGCCACAGTGCATTGCGCCAGCCCCCCGTCAGGGCTGTTGCATCAGGCAGATGCCGATGGCCGCAGCCACAATCGTCTTCTGGGCTGTGCTGTGTGGTTGTTGTTAACGGCCTCAGAGCCTTGAACGCCAGTCGCTTGCGTTGGGGTAGCCCCACGGCGCGCAGGATCACCACCAGGCCGAACGCGGCGATAAACAGTGCGCTGCCTTTTTCCAGCCAGTAACGGCTCAGGCTCAGATCGCCCATCGACAAATTCAGCGCGATTGCCAGCACCAGCACGAAAAGGATCGCCACAACGCCTTGCATCAGGCTACCGAGCAAAGTGATCAGCCGGCTGGCGTTCAATTGTCTACGGTGGGTCGCCAGATACGTGGTGATAACAAACTTGCCGTGGCCCGGGCCGACGGAATGCAGGAAACCATAGATAAAGCTGCACAATGCCAGCATCACACCACCGCTGTACTGATGATTGCGCTGTTGCAATAAGTACAGCACCAGATAACGGTGCATATAGATCTGGGCATTGATGCAGTATTGGACGAACTCCGCCCAGTGGCGGGCGAACAGATAGAGCATAACCAGCAGCAACAGAACACCGGCGCCCAGACCAGCAACGTTTGCCGGTGTGACTTTCATCGTTGAGGTTTTCATGGCGCTGCCAGCCTGTAGCAAAAGGGGATCTTCAGCTTCCAGCATAGACTTGTGTACAGGGTTCACAAGCGCTGTACATTTGGTTACTCGGCGAAACCAATCACTCACGGAAGCGGTTCATCGATTCCTCTAGTATCTGCTTCAACGGCCCAACGGGGCTTACTGAAAAAACACTCTGAGGAATTAAAGATGAAAAAAGTATTAGCCCTGATCGTTGCTGCTACCATGGGTCTGTCTTCTGTTGCTTTCGCTGCTGATGCAGTAGCTCCAGCAGCAGCACCTGCTGCAACTGCAACCACGACTACCGCTGCGCCAGCTGCTGCTGAGAAGGCTCCTGCTAAAGCGACTCATCATAAGAAGACGCACCATAAAGCAACCAAGAAAGCCCCAGCACAGAAAGCTCAGGCCGCTAAAAAGCACCACAAAGCGACCAAGAAAGCCCCAGCACAGAAAGCTCAGGCTGCTAAAAAACACCACAAAGTGAGCCACAAAGCCCCAGCACAGAAAGCTCAGGCTGCTAAAACTCACCACAAAGTAAGCAAAAAAGCGCCAGCTCAAAAAGCCCAGGCTGCTAAAAAACACCACAAAAAAGCGCCAGTGCAGAAAGCTCAGGCCGCTAAAAAGCACCACAAAGCGGCTAAAAAATCAGCAACTCCAGCTGCTTAATTGAGTGACAAATGCGGGGCCTGAGGGTGCCGCATCATCCAGACGCGATGCAAACACCCGGTTTTTCCGGGTGTTTTCTTTTGAGGGCTAGCTCATGATGATCAATCGTTATTTGTTCGAAGTGATTTTCAGCGCCGTCACCTTATGCGGACTGATTGTTGCCTGGGAACTGTTCCTGGCAGACGGCTTTCTCTGACGCCTGATTATTGGGCCAGTGTGGTTTCGTGCAGATGCCGCCAACCCAGCCCAGCCTGGGTCTGCGTAAACACCACGGTAGAGTTACGCAGCGTTGCCCCTTGTCCTGGCAGCATTTGCTTTTCGCGATAGCTAACCACCGCCCCCGTTGGCCATTCGGCCACTAACGTCATTTCTTCTATTGTGATAACCAGCCCCGGTTTAACGGCACGATTGGCATGGAAGAATGCGCTAAGCGCAGCGAAATCCAGCCGGTTACCGTTCAGCGCGATCATGCTGAATGCGGGATCAAAACGCGCCAGCAGCGTCTGTTCTTCCCCTGTACCTTTTTCCAGCCAGTTTTCAATGGCGACATGAGCGTCGATCACTTCGGTAAAATATTGGTTCATGAGAGGTCCTGTTGAGTCTTAAGGTGGCGCACAATTGCGCGGTTAGCGATGCGCAGGCATAGCAGTAGTGGAATTAACGTGCTGGCGGCGGCCAGGTAGAAACAGCTTTTATAGGCAACGGCCGGGGGAAAATGCTCAAGCAACAGGTTCAGCACTAAGCTGAGCAGGGCGACGCCCAGGCAAAAGCTGAGCTGCCGATTGATGTTCCATAGCGCACTGGCGTCTGCCAATTGTTCATCGGCAATATGCAGAAAGGCGCTGCTCTGCGCTGTGCTGCTGCACAGGCTGCCGCCAAACCCCATAAGGGCGAAAGCCGCTACCTGCAACCCATACTCCCCGGCGTGCGCAATCTGCGATAGCGCCAAAATACCCAGCCCTTGCAGCAGACAGCCGACGATAAACAGGGGGCGTGGGCCAACGCGATTAAATTTTTTGCCGGTTAGCGTGATGGCCAGGAATGAGGCCAAAGACCAAGGTACCATCAGGCTGCCGACTTGCGCGGCACGCATTCCGAGTTGATTTTGCAAATACAACATGGCAACCAGGCTGACTCCGATAAAGACACCCGGTATGCATTGGTAAATGATCATCGAGGTGCGCAGCAGCGGCTCTTGCACCAGTCGCAGGTTCAACAAAGGCTGCGCGATACGCAAACTGCGCCGCAGGTAATAGGTCAGCGTTAATGCCCCTGCGGCCAGCAATAAGAAGCCCTGTAGCAGACCGTCAGTTTCACCCAGCCGCGTGAGGCCAAGCAGGATCAGTGTCAGGGCCGTGCAGGCGCAGAGCAGCCCGTTAACGTCGAGTGGCCTGGGTTGGGCATCAGGTGCTTGCGGACGTAACCACAGTGCTGCCAGCAAGAGCGCCAGCGCTGCCAATGGCAAGTTAGCGAAGAAGACCCAGCGCCAGTCAAGCCGATCAACAATGAGTCCACCCAGTGCAGGTGATAACGCGGGTGCCAGCAAGCCGACCAACATAATGGCGGCGGAAAGCCCCGCACGTTCATGGCTTCTGTACAGTTGATAGGTCAATGTTTGGCCTATCGGGATCAGCAAACCGCCCCCCATGCCTTGCAACACACGCCAGCCAATCAGTTCCCCGATTGAACCCGCATTACCGGCTGCGGCCGTCGCCAGCATAAACAGTGTCAGAGAGACCAAAAATACGCGTTTCCCACCAATGCGTTGCGCCAGCCAGGCGCTGAGTGGGATCACCAGCGTCAGGCCGAGAATATAACCATTGCTGACCCACGCCAATTCACCGACTGAGGCATGAAAGGTATGCCCGATAGACGGGTAAGCGACGTTAGCGATAAACATGTTGATCAGATCGACGAAAAAACCGAGCAGATAGACGATTGCGACTTTGATGCGATAGGGCATGGTGCCTCCGGTTGAAGGCGAGCAGTGTAGCGGGCGGGAAAGTGCGGATAAATCGGCTGCGAGCGATTACACTGTCAAAATAATTTTGACAATAAAGGGCGGTAACATGCTTAACCTGCAGCGTTTGGCTATCTTTGTGGCGGTGGTGGACGCCGGCAGTTTTACCGCTGCTGCGGTAGCGCTCGGGCAAACCAAGGCGGTGGTGAGTTTCAACGTCAAACAGTTGGAAAGTGAGCTAGGCGTATCCTTACTGGTGCGTAGCACCCGGCGGCTGGCACTTACCGATGCGGGTGAACGCTTTTATCAGCGCTGCCTGCGCTTGTTGCAAGATGCCGAGAATGTGTTGGACGACGTACGCCGCGATCACCACGGGTTAAGTGGTGTCTTACGCATCACAACCACGCCTGAATACGGGGCTCAGGTCGTGGTGCCGGCATTGGCGGCATTTTCCCGCCTGCATCCGCGTTTGCGCATTCAACACGTTTCCTCTTCTTATCATGCCGATTTGATTTCAGAGCGCTTTGACGTGGCTATCCGCCTGGGGCAACTGGCAGATTCTAGCCACCGGGCGGCTCTGCTGGACAGTTTTGCCATCTTGCCGGTCGCGTCGCCGGACTATCTGGCGCGACATCCTGTTGAGTCATTAACCCAATTGGCGCAGGCGCAGTGGATCGCCCACAGTCGCCTCAGCTCGCCCTTGAGCTGGCAGGTTGTGACGCCAGAACGGCAAGCGGTGTTGTTCAAAGTTGAAGACACTGCCACGCTAATGGGCGACAGCGCTTCTGCGCTGCTCGCGTTTTCCCTGCATGGTGCTGGAGTGGCACTGCTGCCGGCGTGGCTGGTACAGCCGGCAATAGCATCAGGAAAACTGTGTCATTTGTTGCCAGATCACAGCTTCCCTGAACAGAGTATTTATGCCCTGTACCCCAATACCCGCCATGTGCCGGAAAAGGTACGGGCGTTTATTGATTTTCTGCGTGAACAGGTAACCAGGGGTGAATAAAGCTCAGAATGCTAGCCACCGTTTGCTGGTGTACCCATTCGCGTTGCGCGTTGGAAGAAGCGCATAACACCTCCGCATCTTTCTCTTCTTCTGCCAGGATTTGACGTCCATTGGGCTGGCAAAGCGGAGTAAAATCGAAATGATTGCCTCTGGACAACAGTAGTGCGTGAATCGGTTGCTGCCCCGCCTCTTTGGCCAGCGCGGCACCGCCAAGGCCGGGGATCTGGCCGTCTGGCTCGAAACGCTGAGGTTCGACGATCAATAAAGGGGCGCTGAGCTGATGCAGGCTGGCAGGCAGCAGATAAGGCACCATACCGGGATCGAGGGCGACGGCAAAGCGGATGCGCGGGTCGGTATAGTCTGCATCAAATTGCTGGGTGGAGAGGGTACCCAGATCAACCTTGGCCCGAGTATAAAACTGGCAGTTGGGCGAGCGTGGCGCTTGCTGGCAACCGCGAATGAAATCGGTGAGCCGGACTCGACCACCGATGATGGCAATCGCACTGTAACCGCCCTTCGAGTGGCCGATAACACCAATGGCTTTATGATTAATGGCCTTAGCCCAGTGGGGATCTGCCGTGATGGCGCTAATCAAGGCAGAAATATCGTCGGTCTGTAACCACAGCTTGGCGGAGCGTGCGGGGATTGAGTCACCGGTGGTGCTACCGGGATGATTAGCCGCCACCACGACCACGCCTTGCTGGACAAGAGCGGCTGCCAGCCAGGCCTGGCTGCTGTTATTACCACCGCTACCGTGACTGATCACGATCAGCGGAAAGCGCCCATTGGCTATACGTGCATCAGGCTGGCTTTGAATGCCGGTAAAGACCGGATTCGCACCGATGAGCTGGGGGGAACCTGTCTCGGTGGTGGGGTAGTAAATTCGGCTGGTCAACGTACGTGGACCGTCCTGAAAGACGTCATCCCGGGTGGCAACCTGGTAAGGGGTGGCGCTCGCGGCACCACATAAGACCCACAATAACAACAATGCTCTTTTCATTTTCACTCCTCAATGTATCAACGTCGAGAGAGTGACATTGGCGGGGCTGCCCGGCGACCTCGATCGCGATCCGGGTCGTTAAATGATTGTTTTAACAGTACACTGTCGGTTCTGTGTAAAGACAACAAGATGCTGACGATGCCGCTTATTCCGCTCACTTTTCTGTTTGGTTTATTGTGCCTGGGGCTGCTGTATCGGCTGGGGCGACCACATGCGCAACGCTGGGTCTTTCAGTTATTGCTGCTGTTGTGTGCTTGGCAAAGTGTGCTGGTGGGCATCCGTTACGGCTACGGCCTGGCTCAATTAAATGGGTTGCAACCTTTGAGCGCAGTGGCGATCCCCACGCTAACGTATTTGGCTTTTTTGGCCAGTACCCAAGGCAGGCTAAGGCGGCGAGAACTGTGGCACCTGATGCCACTGTGCCTGACGTTGTTGGCGAGTTTGGCCGCGCCTTTTTGGTTGGATACGTTGATCGTTGGCACTGACCTGGGCTATGGCGTGGCGCTGCTGTATGCGCTGCGGCGTGGTGAGAACAGCCTGCAGCAGGTGGCGCTGGCGGACAGTTGGCTCAGTTATCGGTTGTGGCGCGGTTTGGGCATGTTACTGATCGCGGTCGCGATAGCCGATCTGGTGATCACACTCGATTTTTCACTGTTTGATGGGCGACATGCCGGTTGGATGGCCACCCTCGTTAATGTGCTGGTGGCATTGAGCCTCTGCCTGGTGTTGGCCCGCAGCCGACCCTCGGAAAGCCCGGTGGATGCACTGCCAGAGCCCACGGAAGATGCCGCAGAGGATGAAGAACGGCTGGCCGAGTGGTTTGCGCAGGTACAGCAACGGCTGCGACATGATGACCTTTATCTGGAACCAGAACTGAATCTGGCGCGGCTGGCGCGAAAAGTTGGCTTACCGGCACGCCGTGTGTCACAAGCCATCAATCGGCATGCGGGCATGAATGTGTCGCAATATGTTAATCAACTGCGTATTTGCCAAGCGGCGCAGTGGTTGCTTGCCGATGACCGTTCGATCACCGAGATCATGCAGGCGGCGGGCTTTACCACCAAGTCGAACTTTAACCGTGAGTTTTTACGCATTTATGGCGTCAATCCGAGCGAATGGCGCAGGCAACAAACGCGTAGTTAAATAATAATTCGTTATAACTCTCACATTTATCATCGGATCCCATCGGGGTATGCTGAACGCTGTTGCCTACCCCGTTCGATGCGAGCCACCGTTGATGACCGCAATCAGTTCCAAAGAAAACAATCTCCAACTGAATAAACGTATTTTGTCGGTCGTGATGTTCACCTTCGTTTGCTACCTGACCATTGGCCTGCCGTTGGCGGTGTTGCCTGGGTTTGTACATAACGATTTGGGGTACAACTCGGTGTTGGCCGGTCTGATCATCAGCGCCCAATATTTCGCTACCTTATTTAGTCGACCGCATGCCGGGCGCTATGCCGATCAGCTTGGGCCGAAAAAAGTGGTGTTGTTCGGGCTGGCTTGCTGCGGGGTGAGCGGTCTGTTTTATGCCCTGGCTTTTTGGTTCGGCGGGGTGCCGTTGTTGAGTTTAATCCTGCTGTGCGTCGGCAGGGTATTTCTCGGTGTCGGCGAAAGCTTTGCCAGTACGGGGTCTACGCTGTGGGGGATTGGCCTGGTGGGGCCGCTGCATACCGCCCGGGTTATCTCGTGGAATGGGGTGGCAACGTACGGTGCGATGGCGGCTGGGGCGCCGCTCGGTGTTTACCTCAACCAGCACTGGGGATTGGCCGGGGTAGCGGCGTTAATCGT
This sequence comes from Serratia sp. PL17, assembly GCF_017832355.1. GTDB lineage: Bacteria > Pseudomonadota > Gammaproteobacteria > Enterobacterales > Enterobacteriaceae > Serratia. The sequence goes on along the minus strand of NZ_JAFIBY010000013.1, from coordinate 20,124 downwards.
GTTGGCGGTGGCGGTTTCACTGTGGCTGGCGAGCGCTAAACCCACCGTTTCAATCACTGCCGGTAAACGCATTGCCTTTAGCGCGGTGTTGGGGCGTATTTGGACCTACGGCGTGGGGCTGGCGATGGGCACCGTGGGGTTTGGGGTTATCGCCACCTTTATCACCCTCTACTATGCTGATAAAGGCTGGAGCGGTGCCGCGTTCTCGCTGACGTTGTTCAGTGGTGCTTTTGTCGGCATTCGTTTGATTTTCAGTAATACCATCAATCGTCACGGTGGGTTAACGGTGACGTTGGTGTCATTCCTGATTGAGATTGCCGGGCTGCTGCTGATTTGGCTGGCGACGGATCCGCTGATGGTGCAGGCCGGCGCGTTGCTGGCAGGAGCCGGTTTTTCCCTGGTTTTCCCCGCGTTGGGCGTGGAGGCGGTGAAGCAAGTGCCACAGCAAAATCAGGGCACCGCGCTGGGTACTTACTCCGCGTTTCTTGATTTGGCGCTGGGGATCACCGGGCCATTGGCGGGGTTGTTGATGAGCCATTCGGGGGTGCCATCAATCTATCTGGCGGCTGCGTTGATGGTGTTTATGGGCGCTCTGCTGACGCTGCGTTTGCTGCTGCTAAACCGGCAAAATATATAGTTAAGGATTATTCCTAAACCCACATTCATACCGAAAAATTTATTGTTTCATCTCATGATTGCGGTAAGGTCGCTCAGCGGTCCAGAACGAGAGGAGAAATCGATGTATTTACGGCCGGATGAAGTGGCTAGAGTGTTGGAGAATACTGGCTTTGAGCGTGATTATGTCACCGACCAGTCTTATGGTTACCGCAAGGGTGAGCACTACGTGTATGTGAATCGTGAAGCGCGGATGGGCAGAACCGCGTTGGTGATCCACCCTGCACTGAAAGAGAAAAGCGTGCATTTCGCCACGCCGACCTCGCCGGTGCGCACCAGCGATCAGTACCTTGAGTTTCCCCTGGATTTAAGCAGTGATGCCCCGAGTGCGCGCTACGGCATTCCACACGGCTTCAGCTCGCGTGATGCGCTTTCGCGCTATATCTACAGCATGTTTCAGTAATGCCTCCCCCGCCTGCGGGGGACACTTTCACCCATTCGCGATAGCGTCCTGATTAAAACGCTCGTTGTACGCGCGCCGAAACTGCGCCAATTCGAAGGCGTCTATATCCAGTTCGGTAAAGTAAAACAGGGCGGCTTCAGTGTGTTCGGCATGCAGCTCTGGCGATAGTCCTGCCCGCATCAGCGTTTCCCGCCACAGGGCAATCTGGTGGTCATCCGCCTGTTTGATAAAGGTCAGATAGATAAACAGCAAATAGGCTGCCTGGTGCATCTCTTCGGTGTAGCCGTTGTTTAAAACGCGGATAAAGGTTTGGCTGTTACGGCTGCCCATCTCCTGAATCATCGATTCAACCAACATCGGTTTTACTTTCAGCAAGTGGGCCAGAGAGTCGATGGCTTTGCGCGTATCGGAAGTCAAAATGCGGTAACCAATAATAAATACAACGATCAGGGCAGCGATGATGATCCAGGTCATTTATGATTTATTACACTCTCAGAACGCCAGTATTTGGCAGGAGGCGCTGTGCGACAGCGCCCGGTGTCAACGCTGTTCGCCGCTGAAATTGTCGGCTGCCCGCTGTTGATTGCGCAGGTGGTGGTTGAAGGTGGCTGCATCCTTGGCCAGTGCATCCAGATGGGCGCCCAGCATTTTGATTTGCTTGACCAACGCGTGCTGCTCCGGCACGGAGCTGGCGGTGCTCAGCTTGCGCACCAGCTGCTCATTTTGCATACGTAATGCAACTTCGCGTTGTTTAGCTTCTTCCAGCAACTGCTGCAGTGCCTGATAGCTGTGCTGCCATTCACGGTGCTGCCTTTCGAAGCTGGCCTGCAACTCGCTCATGGCATTTTGAAACTGGGTTTCCAGCTCGCGCATTTTCATGGGATCGATCCTTTGCGGCACTCAATAATGGTTTAGCAGTATAACGAAAACTGCACAGAACCTCACCCGTTGACGACAATTGCGGAAAATTCCCGGCTTGCAACTGGGGTGAGGCGTTTTACAATCAGGGTCATCCCAAGCGTTGAAGGCTTAGGTCCAAGAGTGGCAGTGAGATGAGCAAACAAGACAAAGACTTTTTTGAACAGGCGATGGCGGATGTGACGCCGTTATCCAGCACTTCCCAGACGCTATACCTTAAGCCGCTGGAGAAGACGGACAAAAGTGTGCGTCGTGAAGAGCAGGCGCTGCGACAGGAAAACTTTCTCAGCACCGGCTTTCTCGAACTGATCCCCTGCGAGCTGCCGTTGGAATACAAAGGCGAGGGCATTCAGCAAGGCGTACTGGATAAGCTAAGCCATGGCCGCTACCCACCGCAGGCCAGCCTTAATCTACTGAAACAGCCGGTAGAGGCGTGCCGAGAAGCCCTGTTCCGTTTTATTTTGCAGGCGGAAAAGCAAAACCTGCGTTCGTTGCTGATTGTTCATGGTCGTGGGCGGGGGAATGAGAGCCACGCCAACATAATCCGCAGTTTTATCGCCAAATGGTTGGCGCAGTTTGAACAGGTACAGGCTTTTTGCCGAGCGCTACCGCGTGATGGGGGCGACGGGGCTTGTTACGTCACATTGCGCAAGTCAGCGCAGGCCAGGCTTGATAACTTCGAACGTCATGCCAAACGCAGCCGCTAGCGTGGGAGTTGAGGAGGTGGCAGGAACAACCGGCAGCGTTGCGGCTGCCGGCTGAAGAAAATTATTTACCAAAGAACTTATAATCCAGTGAATAACGCCCGGCACCGGTGACGGCCAGTAACAACAGCCCGCCGATTATGCTGATATTTTTGAAGAAGTTTATTTCATTGCCCATCATTTCCATGCCGGTCATTTTCCAGAACGGGTGACCGATAAATGCGGTACCGAGGACATAGACAGCAAAAATAACCGCGATAGGACGGGTAAATAACCCGAGAATAAGTGCGATGCCAAAAAAGAATTCAACGACTACAGCGATAATGGCCGCCAAATAAGGCATTGGTGTGCCATACCCTTCCATTGACGTAACGCTTGCACCAAAGTTGGTTAACTTCATCCAGCCGAAAATAATAAACAAAATCATCAATAATATTCGGGATAGCAGAATAACGCCGTCTTTTGAACTTTCACCCATTTTGAACTCCTTAGCCACTGTCAAAATTATGTCGTGTTACTGATTAAATAGTAGACTAATATCAGATTTGTTCTAGACCCGTCATCTTTCAAGCTGCAGTGTTGTTACCTGCACTCGCTCACCCCAGTTACTTACTCAAGTAAGCGCCTGGGGATGAGCGAGCTGGCCGCCTAGCTGCAGCTTGAAATCTATAGGGTATAAATTTATGTATTTTTAAGATGGGATAACTTTATGGATTTTGAAATTCTGGCAGATGAGAAACGTTTCTATATAAACGATCCGCAGGGAAAAATGATCGCAGAGATATCCTTTGTGCCGAGTGGGGATAAATTAACGATTATCGATCACACCTGGGTGGACGAGGTGTTGAAAGGCCAGGGCGTGAGTAAAAAGCTGGTGGCGTTGGTGGTGGCGAAAATGCGCGCGGAAAACCGTAAAATTATTCCGTTGTGCCCGTTTGCCAAACACGAGTTCGATACGACCCCCGACTACCAGGATATCCGCGCGTAACGGCCTTGCTGGTGTAAACCTGTCTTGAGCGTTGTGGTGGTTGGCAGAATAATCGTTATATATTATGTTATATAGCGATTATTAAAACAGGGAGATAACACGATAATGCCGGGACTATTGATGTTCTATGTGGGCGGCACGGCGCCGGGCGCCAATATCGAACTGCACGATGTGCAGTTTGTCGCAGCAGACCAGCCTGAAGAGGCTCACCCTTTACTGCGAGAAAAATGGTTTGGGGATAAGAGCAAGGTGCATATTGATGGCTATGCGCGTATTGAATGGGCGGATGGCTACGACGTAATGTTGCATCCAGCCCCCTTTAACGGTCCCGAGAAGCTGTTCTTTGTCAATGTGGGGGGCTACCGCAGTGACGAGCTGGCTGAGTTGCATCAGTTTGGCTTGTTTGTGGCACACAATGCCGATGAGGCCAAAGAAAAAGCCAAGCAGGTGCTGCTGACCGGCAGTTTCCAACAGCATAAGGATGATTTGGCGGACGTCGACGACTGCCTGCTGCTGCACTCACTGCAGGGGTACCATGTTCATCTGCAGGCCAATGCGCAAGGGGAACCGGCACGGCCGCTGTGGCAGGGATATTTGCCAATAGGCGCATAATGCCACCTGGGGAGGATCTCATGGGGGAGGTGACCTCCCCATATTGGATAGAGTAAGCATTTATGCGGTGCCGGGTAATTATGTGGGCTTATGTGCGGCGAGAATAAAGAGCATCGGGCGCTCTTTCTCTTCGTCGAGCGCCGGGTTTTCTGCTATTTGCTGCGCCGAAGGGCCCCATTCATTGAGGTAGGTGACGACAAAACCTTGTTGTACCAGCAGATTAATGTAGCTGCCGAGCATACGATGCTGTTTGATCACACCTTCCGCCAGCCAGTTTGAGATCCGTTGGCCCTCTTTCTGATAACCATTGACCGGCCAGGATTTCTGCCCGTTCTGATCCACCAACCAGCCCTGATGCTGCGGCGCAGTATAAATGGGGTGTTCGGCGGTGAAGACAAACTGACCACCGGGCACCAGTGCCTGATAGACCGTAGCAAACAACCGGGCCAGATCGTCTATGTAATGCAGCGTCAGTGAGCTGTAGGCAAAATCGTAGGAAGCAGGGGGAAGTTGAAGCTGCTCCAGATCCTGCTGGCAGTATTCAATGCCGTCATCCTGTGTCAATGTCCGTGCCTGGTTAAGCATTTTTTCCGATAGGTCCAAGCCCAGGACGCTGGCAGCGTTCTGTTCACGGGCACTGCGGCAAAACCAGCCATAACCACAGCCCAGATCGACCACTTTCTTTCCGTGTAAATCCGGCAATATGCTGCGGATGGTCGGCCACTCCGGCGCACCGTCCAAGCCGTTCACGGAACGGTTAAGCTGTGCATATCCATCGAAAAATGCCTGATTATCATAAATATTTTGAGCCATTACGATTCCTGTATTGGGGTTGTGTCTCCGCCATGGTATGCGCTGATGGCGTTGTTTTCCAATATAAACGGGTGTTAAAACAGAGGCATTGCTGCATAATTTTAAACCGACCAGATAATGAAAAATAACAGGTGTTGAGATGGACATTATTTCGGTGCGTCAGTCACCCGAATTTAAACAACAGGCTATTCGCTACTTCCAGCAACAGTGGGCGTCGGAGGAGACCTTGATAATGTATGAGGATGCTATCTCCCGCTGTATTGGTGCAGCCAACCCGTTACCTCAGTGGTATTTGTTAATGGAAAAGACTGAGATCCTTGGCTGTGCGGGGCTGATCACCAATGATTTTATCAGCCGGGGCGAACTCTATCCTTGGCTATGTGCGCTGTATGTGGAGGACGCGCACCGTGGGTGCGGTTATGGCACATTGTTGATTAATCATGTGGCCGCGGAGACGCGCAGACTGGGGTTTCCACAGCTACATTTGTGCACCGATCTGGAAGGTTATTACGAAAAGCAGGGTTTTGCCTTTAACGGGCTGGGTTATCACCCCTGGGGGGAGGCGTCGAGGGTGTATACGCGGACGCTGTGAGGATAGGGCCACCTTTATTGAATAGCAGGGTTTTCATCAGGGTGTCTGGTCATGGTGGTGACAGCTTGCTGAGATCAAAGGATGCTGCATCAGTTCCACCGGCTCGGTAAGCGGTGAATGAATAATCACTCGCGGTGAGTTGCCAGGCGGGTTAGCGCTGCCGTAAGAAAACCCGCAACCTGGGTCGCGGGTTTTTCGTTATTGTCACCCGATCTATCATCACTTTCAGTGATGAAGCATATCGTCGACAACCTGTTCCGTTGTCAGTTGGAAGGGGTAGTAAGTCGGCCAGTTATCCATTTCCGCCAGCAATGCTTCCTGGGATGTATTCCCCATAAATATATGGAAATGGGCCGATTTGCGTGGCGCGATGGTGTGATCGCTGAATTGAACATATTTCGGCGCTTGGCTACCGGCATCTCTACATTCAAACAGGTAGCGAACCCCTTTTTTGCCCGAGGTGTAAGTCAGGATTTTATAGCCGGCATAGTCGTACTTGCAGGAGCTCTCTTCGTTGCCTTTATGGAAGGCCATAACGCCGTTTTCAATCCCGATAGTGTCTATATCGCCAGCGTACCCTTTGCGGTAATACGCTTTGATCTGTTCGAAGGTTTTACCCGGTTCTTTTTCTGCCTTCTTCTTGAACACCGGATCAAGGTCCCCATTTTGCAAATAAGGATAAACCGACTGCCATACGCCATCCCAATCCGACAGGCTTCTATCCTTCACGTTCTTATCATCGAAAACACCGACAGCGGCCTTCTGCTCGATGTCCGTCAAAGGTTTGCCATGCGAATGATGGCCATGGGCTGACACGTAGCCACACACCAAGAACGCACCCAGCGCCAATGAAAGTTTACCAAGATAACGTCCCAAAATATCACTCTCCTTAGGATTGCAAAAAAACAAAACGTTACAATATAACATAACAATTACTGATTCAATGCGATCTTCAGTTACCTGAGGTATCCCTCCACAAAGACGCGTTTGCCAACGAACCCATCATCAGTATTTTCCGAGGGGCGATTTTAGAATCCGGCATCAGCAGGTAACGCCTCATTGCGTTGATTTCTGGCAAGAGTCATGGGGGGATGGCCCATTTCAATTATCATTATTGTCAGTAACGGGGCTAAAATTAAGTGTCTATGAATACCCTTCATAAGTTCTCTTTGGGGGGCGATGCTTGAACAAGGAAATAACAATGCTCAAAGAAAACTTCAATGAACTCCAAATCTTTCTCGTGGTGGCAAGAGAGCGAAGTTTTACCAAAGCTGCTGGTAAGCTTGGTGTTTCCCAGTCAGCCCTTAGCCATGCCATGAAAGCTCTGGAAGAACGACTGAATCTCCGTCTTTTAACCCGAACCACGCGAAGCGTTGCCCCCACAGAAGCCGGCGAGAGAATTATTGCCTGCCTTGAACCTCGTATTGCCGATCTTGAGCAGGAGCTGGAGTCGCTTTTGCAACTGAATGGCAGAGCCTCCGGCAACATCCGTTTATCTGCGGGAGAACACGCTGCGCGGAGTCTGGTATGGCCGAAGCTAAAACCCTTTCTCAAGGAATATCCGGAAATCAATGTCGAGTTGTTGGTCGATAACGGCTTCGTCAATATCGTCGATGGCCGCTTTGATGCCGGGATCCGCCTGGGCGAAAGCGTGGATAAAGACATGATCGCTGTGAAGATTGGTCCGGATATGCGAATGGCCGTGGTGGGCGCACCGTCATATTTTGCAGCTAACCCTGCGCCTGAAACGCCGCATGAGCTACAAAATCATCGCTGCATCAATATGCGCTTGCCGACTGCCGGTGGCCTTTATCACTGGGAGTTTGAGAGAGAAGGGAAGCCGCTGCGTGTGAGAGTTGAAGGACAGGTAACGTTTAATCTGCTGGCGGAAAGGATCGATGCGGTGTTATCGGGTTTTGGCATCGCCTGTGTTCCCGAGGATGTGGTTCAGGATCATGTAAAGTCAGGAGAACTTATTCAGGTTCTGCAGGACTGGTGCCCTTCTTTCCCCGGATACTACCTTTATTACCCCAGCCGCAAACAGCACCCACCTGCTTTTGCGCTGATGATCGATGCGCTTAGGTACTCGCAATAGCGGCTCCGCAATGTGCAGCGGACCCGCCTGAGTTTTAACGAAGCGCCATGTAACCGAATCCAGAGATACCCGGATAACATTTTTTGCATTCAATAAGCGCTTCTTTTGTCCTGGCTTAAACGTCGAGTTTGCGGCCAGTCAGCCATTCAACCATGGCTGGATCGCGATGAGAAAAGAATGCGCTGGTGGCTGTATCAAGAGCGGCAATCTGCAGCATATCTGCAGAGTTGAGTTCAAAATCGAGAATATTGATGTTCTCTTCCATGCGTTCTTTTCGCACTGATTTTGCCAGCGAAACGATGCCGCGCTGGTATATCCACCGCAGAACAACCTGACCTACACTTTTTCCGTATTTTTGGCCAATCGCCGTTAACACGGGGTGTTGGAACAGACCATTTTTACCCTCCGCAAAGGGTGCCCAGGCCTCCGTCTGAATGCCACGGCTTTGCATCCAGGGAGCGGCATGCAATTGTTGGTTGAAGGGGTTTACTTCAATCTGGTTGACCGCAGGGGCCACTTTGTTGAAGGCGATAAGATCGGCTAGCCTGTCAGGGTGGAAGTTACTGACGCCTATTGCACGAATTTTGCCTGCCTGTTGGAGTTCTTCCATTGCACGCCAGGCACCATGCACATCACCGTATGGCTGGTGAATCAGGTACAGGTCAACATAGTCCAGTTGCAGTCGGTTCAGAGAACGTTCGAACTGCGCTTTAGCACCTTCGTAATGGGTACCCTGTAGCCAAAGTTTAGTGGTAACAAAGAGTTCGTTACGTGCGATCCCGCTCTGTTTCAGTGCGTTGCCGACCTGGGTTTCATTCTGGTAAGACGCGGCGGTATCGATCAGGCGGTATCCTGTATCGATGGCGTCAATAACGGCTCTTTCGCATTCGGCGGCATCAGACATCTGAAACACGCCAAAACCCAGCAGGGGCATTTCAATGCCGTTATTCAGTTTTACAGTTTGCATGACGTTATCCTTCAGCTGTTGTGTAGGAAAGCATAACGCAAAGCGGTTTATTCGATTAGATGGGGTAATTAACTAGGGTTTATTAGACATATTCATTAATTATGCCGGCGCCTGGTGCCAATCGCGGAGGTTGCAATGTGGTTCATTGGCGGGCTCAGAATGTGAGACATATCATCACAAAGCGTGGCTAAGCAGATCCCTTATATTTGAGCTCATCAATGAATAAGGAGAAGGCAGAGCCAGGATGGCGCCGGTGTGGATAGTACAGGTGGTATCCAGGCAAATCAGGGGTAAATTTCTCCAGAACGCGAATCAGTTTTTTTTCTTCAATGGCATTCCGTACCTGGTCATAAGGTAGGTAGGCCAGCCCGTGTCCGTTAAGTACGGCATCAACAATCAAATCTAGCGTATTTAGCAGTAGTTGACCTTCCATGTGAACCCGGACTTCTCGCCCCCCGCGGATGAGTCGCCAGCGGTTTGCGGTACCTGATGTCGGAAGATACAGGTTGATAGCCTGGTGATCGACCAAGTGCGCGACAGATGTTGGGGTTCCCCGTCGCGCAAGATAATCTGGCGCACCCACTATCGCCATTGGAATATCAGGCCCAATACGCACTGCAATCATATCTTTGTCCATTTCGCCACCCAGGCGTACACCGGCGTCAAAACGTTCAGATACCACGTCAGTCAGGCCATAATCGATGATGAGTTGTACATTGATTTCGGGGTGAGATTTCAACAAATTGTGCATGGCAGGCAGCAGTATGGTCTTTGCTGCATGTTCAACCGTTGTGATACGTATCGTGCCGGAAGGTCGGTCGCGTAAATCCCCCAGAGAGGCCACGGCAGAATCAAGATCATGCAGCATAGGACCCAGTACGGACAACAGTTGCTCTCCGGCCTCGGTGGTTACAACGCTGCGGGTCGTTCGCGTCAAAAGACGAAACCCCAGTCGTTCTTCAATGCGCCGGACAATCTGGCTTAATGCCGACTGCGCCATATTCAGACGAGACGCGGCCCGGGTAAAACTGCGTTCTTCAGCGACGACCACAAATGCCACCAGATCCGCTATCTCATCACGCTTCATCTCTGCCTTTATTCTCGTTAATTAATCATTTAAATGATAGGTCCTATCGTGATTTTGGGTCTAATCATCTTAATGGTCAATGACTATAGTGATATCACCAGGCGTTACTGCTAACCGAAGCCCTATGAGGAACCGGATGATGAACCAGAAAATCAGCTTCACTAATACCAATATCCCGACTATTTCTTTATCTGCTGTGATCTATTTCCCCCCAGCATTTGATGAGAACCGTGAGTATCCGGCTATCGTCGTTTCCCACCCGGGTGGCGGTGTTAAAGAACAAACTGCCGGAACCTATGCTGAAAAGCTGGCAGAAAATGGATTTGTGACCATTGCCTACGACGCATCCTACCAGGGGGAAAGTGGCGGTGAGCCGCGTCAGTTAGAAAATCCGTATATTCGTACCGAAGACATTAGCGCTGTGATTGATTATCTGACCACGCTGCCGTATGTCGACAATGCGCGAGTGGGGGCAATGGGGATTTGTGCTGGTGCGGGTTATACCGCAAATGCTGCAATTCAGGATCGTCGCATCAAAGCGATAGGTACCGTAAGTGCGGTAAATATTGGCTCGATGTTCCGTAACGGCTGGGAAAACAATGTGAAATCCATTGACGCACTGCCGTACGTAGAGGCGGGCTCAAATGCCCGTACCGGTGATATTACCAGTGGTAACTATACCACCATGCCACTGGCACCCATGAAAGAGTCCGATGCCCCAAACGAAGAATTACGCCAAGCCTGGGAATATTACCATACGCCACGCGCGCAATATCCAACCGCTCCTGGGTTCGCCACGCTGCGCAGCCTGAACCAGATTATTACCTATGATGCCTACTCTATGGCCGAAGTTTATCTGACCCAGCCGATACAGGTTGTGGCGGGCAGCATGGCTGGGAGTAAATGGATGAGTGACGATTTGTATGACCGTGCCTCAAGCACCGACAAGCGCTATCACATTGTGGAAGGCGCTAACCACATGGAACTGTATGACGGTAAAGAGTACGTCGCTGAAGCGGTTTCGGTATTAGCCCCGTTCTTTAAAGGAACACTGTAATGAAACATGTGCATATTCAGAATACCGACATGGCCTGGCACATTGCCGCCGATATTCAGTTCCCATTGGATTTTGATGAGTCCAGACAATACCCGACGATTATCAGCGTCCATCCTTTTGGCAGTTGTAAGGAGCAGACATCCGGCAATGTTTACGGCAAAGCGCTGGCTGAAGCGGGTTATGTCGTTATCGCTTATGACGCCAGTTTCCAGGGGCAGTCTGGTGGTACTCCACGTTGGGTAGAAGATCCGACCCAGCGTGTAGAGGATATTAGCCGAGTGATTGATTACGCCGTCACTCTGCCCTACGTCAATGCTGAACTTATTGGCGTGTTGGGTATCTGCGGCGGTGGCGGCTATGCCATCAATGCCACCCTGACAGAAAAACGAATCAAGGCCGTAGTGAGCATTACCGGCGTTAATATCGGCCGACTTTTCCGCGAAGGTTTCAGTAATTACGACCCGATTGGTGCTCTGAATGCGATGGCTGCACAGCGCACAATCGAAGCCCAAGGGGGCGAGCTTCACATTAACGAACTGCTACCTGCCAGTCTTGATATGGCGAAAGCCCATGGGCTGACCGAGCGTGATGTCTATGAAGCCACTGACTACTACAAGACATCTCGCGGTCAACAACCCGGTGGCGCAACGCGAATGCTGTTTTCGCATGCTCAGAAAACGCTGGCCTGGGATGCCTTTGCGTATGCTGAGGTGTTACTGACGCAGCCAGTGATGGTTGTTGTCGGAGAGAAAGTCGGTGCCTTTGGCGCCTATCGCGATGGCATGGAGATTTATGGACGAGCAACAATCTCGAAGCAGCGCGAACTGGTTTCCTTGCCTGATTTTTCACATTACGAGCTGTATGACAAACCCGAAGCCGTTCGTGAAGCACTGGCCAGGGTGCTGCCGTTTTTTGCCGCACACCTGGGATAAGACCAGACGCCTCTATGAGTAGGGGGCTGACTGTGGCGCCAGCAGCCGGGTTGTTCGCGACCCTGGAAATATTCGACACCCGCACCCGGCAAACCGCCGGGTGATCATGGGCGACGTGTTGAACCCGTCGGTTCTCGAACAGGCCCTGTAGGGGCAGGATCTTGTCTATGCCAACTTGGCGGGGGAGGGCCAGGATCTGATCTTCAGGCGAAGGCCGTGATAGAGGCTCCGGGCTAGATTAAACCTTATCTACCGAACAACGCTGCCAATCTGCCTATTTAAGACCCTAGAGCAATCGCGTGGCCAGAATGGCAACGGCCAATGCCAGAATGACGGCGCCAAAGAACTTATTAATATAGATACCGATTGCCGGGCTGGTTTTTATTTTCATTGCAATTTTACCTGCCAGAAATACCAGGGGAATTTCAATGAGGAACATAATGACGATGAGCTCAATGCCCAATATCAGCATCTGCATACCCGGCATGCCCGTTTCAACCCGAATGAACTGCGGGATAAATGCCAATGTAAAGATGATGGCTTTAGGGTTCAGCAAGTTGGTCAGTAATCCTTGCGAATAAAGTTTATGCAGGCTTTTCCGCTCGCTGTTGTTTTGAAGGCTGATCGCGTTTTTGTTGTTAAAGATGCCAAAGCCTACCCACATAATATAGAGCGCGCCGCCGACGACAAAAAAACCATATAACACAGGCGAAGAGGCGATCAGCGCCGTAACGCCGGCAATCGCAAGACCGATGTGACACGTCACCCCAGTGACAGCGCCAAATACGGTGATTAGCCCCGCTTTCGTTCCCTGGCTGATGGCGTTAGACAATGCGCAAAGCATGTCGGCACCCGGAATAAGCGTTAGCGCGGCAGCCGAAAGAGCAAATAAACCCAACGTGGAAAGATCGATGAACATGTTTTCTTCTCGTCGTCAAAAAGGCATATTCTTAGCGCCTCTTCGTCGGTGAGATAGAACGATATTGCTCAAATGCGCCGATCGCGGTAGCTACGCGGCGTGACGCCGTACGTCGACTTAAATATTCTGCCCATGTGCGACTGATCGGCAAATCCGCAAGCGATAGCGATTTCCGCGATGTCTCCGCCCCTGGAAAGCAAGGCCTTAGCCTGTTGCAATCTAAGCTGCCGCTGATAGCGACTCGGCGATAAACCAAATTTTGCCGAGAACTGGCGGCAAAGGTGGAACTTCGATATGCCGACTGCCTGCGCCAGCATATCCAGACGCACTTCCTGCGCATTATGATCGTGCAGATACTCTTTTGCCCTTCGCAAACCTGGCGTGATGTCGCCAGCCTCAGTCAATGACTGCCACGGGGAAAACACCTGGAGCAGCTCCGCCACACAGTGGCTCCAGGCCACTTCACGATCAAAATGGCTAGATTGCATGTCAGTTAATACCGTAGCGGTTTCACACAATTTTTTGGCTAAAACCGCATGTTCGATGTGCTTTCCCTTGATCGTAGGTAATTGCATTCCCATGCTCTCCGCTGCGCCGAGCAGCATCTCGTGGCTGGGATAAAACATAAAATAGTGGCAACCCTCTACACCCAGAGTGGTCCCGGCATGCATCTGCCCTGGGGAGATGACGCTGATTTGCCCACGGCAGACGATACCCTCGGCGTCGCCTTTGGCACTGTTGTTATTGGCGCCGCGCAGGACAACGCCAATCGACCAGGTATCATGCCAGTGCACGTCAAATCGGTGGTCCGAAAAATCTGCAATGAGCAGCTCAAGCCCGCCCAACGCGTCAAAACGATGCATGAATGCCGAATTCCCCATAGCCTTTCTACCTGCTTAACCGCTGCCACCGGTGACCAAAATAACACACAACACGCAGCGTGAAAGCCAGCGGTTCAACATTGAAAATGTGTCCTTTGCATCATAAAAAAGGGGCCATTCGGCCCCATAACATCATGTTCGCATTCATTCTTTATTAACTATCGGGCAGATTAATGTTGATTCATTGCGCCGTAGTTTAAAGGGTGCCAGCCATAGCCATCACCGCTTTTACTGATGTAGCCCAGGCCAGGGAAGGACAGATGCGCGCCCGCGACAAGTGCTCTTTGCTGAGCAAGACTGTCAAACAGCTTCTTGCGCTGTGCAACGGCGGCAGGGACATCAATATCATAGGCGATAGCGACATTCGGGTCAGGGAATTGTACGGAAGCGACGTGGATCATATCGCCCAGTATCACCATCTTTTTCCCTTTGCTTTCGACGGCAAACACGCTGTGTCCTGGCGTGTGCCCACGCGTATCGATAGCCGAAATACCCGGTGTTAATTCCTTATCGCCTTCGAACGTCTTCAGTTTTCCCGCCGTTTCGTAAGGCTTTAATGAAACGGATGCGGCATCAAAGAAGCGCTTATCTTTCTCTTCCGCCTGTTGTTTTTTCTCTTCGCTAAGCCAAAAAGCGACTTCTTCTTTCTCCACTCTGACGATGGCGTTCGGGAAAGCGATTTTATTCTGCGCCATCAGTCCCCCCACATGATCGGGGTGTAAATGGGTTAAATAAATCTCATCCACCTGTTCCGCCTTATAGCCCGAAGCATTTAAATTTTTCATCATCTTGCCCAGCGTTTCGCCATGCAGCATGCCGGTGCCAACGTCGATTAAAATCAACTTGCCTCCGGTGTTAATCAGATAGGCATTCACCGATGTCGGCAAGGGTAACGACAGGTTATTGAGCGCCATCGCCTTTTCGAGCTGCTTCAACTGAGTGTTGATCAATATTTTATCTGCGGGCATCGGGCTTATTCCGTCAGACAACGCCGTCACTTCGAAGTCGCCAAGCATTATCCTGTAGAACCCGGGATTTTCTATTTTAGAAAAAGGCGCCATGGCGGTTGAAGCAGCGGAAAAAACGGCGAGAAACGCGCCAATGAGTATATTGCGACGCATAGAAGACCTCGTTAATGTAAGAAAAAATACCTAAGAACCCCTATGAAATAGGGGTAATGAACGTTGAATCTTCCTACCGATGATTTAGAACTCTTGCACTGTCGGCCTGATAACAATTTCACTTACGTCCACGTCTGAAGGCTGCTCGATCGCATACGCTATGGCACGCGCGATTGCATCGGCAGAAATCGCCTGGCTCTGATAGAGCTCGACAACGGCCTTCGAGCTTTCTGCGTGCGAGCTGCCCATCTTCAATTCAGTGTCGATCAGGCCGGGAGAGATGGTGGTGGTTCTGATCTTCCCGCCGACTTCATGGCGTAAACCTTCGGTTATGGCGCTTACCGCGAATTTTGTGCCGCTATAGACCGTCCCTCCGGGACTGAATACCTTCTTGCCGGCGATGGACGAAATAGTGATGTAATGACCGAATTGCTGTTTTTCGAACAGCGGCAGCGTCGCGGCGATGCCGTAAAGCACCCCTTTCACATTGATATCGATCATTCGCTCCCACTCATCAACCTTCACGGCATTGAGCGGGGCGATCGACATTAGCCCTGCGTTGTTGACCAATACATCAATCTTGCCAAATTGCTTTACGGCCTGGGCGATCATCGCTTCGACATCCAGGCGGTTTGTCACATCCACCTGCAGCGCTAATGCGCTCCCTCCGGCATCAACGATTTGCTGGACCAACGCATCAAGACGCGCTTTTCTGCGTGCCGCAACGACTACCGTGGCCCCCTTTGCAGCCAGGTGTTTTGCGGTTGCTTCACCAAGCCCACTGCTGGCGCCGGTGATCACGACGACTTTACCTGCAATACTGTTCATCTTTCTTTTCTCCTGTATTTGTCTGTGCGAATACTTTATCCGCAGTTTAAAATCAGTAAATGGAAGTGTTATGCTTTTAGAATTCCATTTTTTGGAATAAAGAGGTGATGGTGCAAAACAGACAAGAAGCATTACGTATTTTCTGCTGTGCCGCAGAGGAGATGAACTTTAAACACACGGCGACCAGGCTTGGTATTTCCCCGCAAAAAGTCACAAGAGCCATCAAAGAGTTAGAGTCGTTGCTCGGGGAGCAGCTATTTCACCGCAGCACCCGAAGCGTAAAGCTCACAGATTTTGGCCTCGGTTTTTTTGAGCAGGCAAAAATAGCCATGGAACAGATGAACAGGCTGTTTCAGGAAAAAAAGAAGAGTACAGAAGATATCAATGGCGTTGTACGCATCACGGCACCACATACCTATGGCAGTGAAATCATCATGCCAATATTGGCGGAGATTACACGTTTGTATCCCGCAATTACGCTCGAACTCCACCTGTCAAATATACACAGCGACCTGGTTGATGAAAAAATCGATATCGGCATACGCATAGGCTTTTTGCATGACCAAACCTGCATCGTTCGCCAACCCTGTACCATGCCTTTCCATCTGGTTGCATCACCGAAGCTGCTTGAAAACATGCCGCCACCTGCCAACGTTGATGATCTTGCCCGCCTGCCGATTGTGGCGCTGCTTAACCGTAAAACCGGGCGCTACTGGCCCTGGGAGTTTAGTCAAAAACGCAATTTCTATCCGAAATCCGCCGCATTTGTCACTGACACACCCGATATTGAACGCAAAGCGGTACTCGCCGGTTTAGGGTTTGCCCAACTGGCGGAGTATTTGGTAGAAGACCACATCGCGTCAGGTGAGTTGGTCTCCGTTCTCCGTGACGATGCACCGCCTCCGTGGCCGGTCAATCTCTACCACACACATCAGACCCCTTATCCAATGAGAGTGCGTTTGGTTTTTGATTATCTTTTCAAAAAATTGAGTCAGGGCTAGATGCGTCAAGGTTATCGAACCTCGCGAACCAGGCACGGATTACCCAACCGGCCTGGGCCGGTTCTCGAAGTGCTTCTGACGGTAATATCTGCCTTGCTACAAGAGGGCTGAACGTTCATTCATTTCACGCTATGGCTGACTCTGGATAAGGCCTATTATTATACGGTCTCTATAGATGCCCAATGAAAGGATTCGGATGATGGTATTTGAAGATAAGAAGAAAAAAGCAATAGCCCTGATGGAAGATAAAAAGATGTGGCGGAGCAATTATGCACCGCCGATCTTGCGCCTGTTTTGGATGATGGGGGGTAAAATGCCACCGCCACCGTTCGCCCCCTTCTGGCTGAATACATTGTTCTTTGCCGTCTGGTTTGGCCCGCTATGGGGTATTCTTATGTGGTTTAGTCGCTGGAAAAATGAAGGTGTCAGTATACTAACCGAGGTGTTAAATGCCCTCTTTGCCGGTTTGTTGTTTGGTTTATTCATGGCGTTAATCCACTCTTGGCGCAAGCGGGCCAACAAACTGCCTGACTGGAAGAGTCTCTGACAGGGCAATGGTCCAAACGCCAGAAAAAAAAGATTTATAGAAAAATTGTTCTCAGTGTTCACTTTTGATTTTAGTTTTTTAAAAACAAATAATTAAGCAGTGACCAGTGGGCGATGGATTTACCCTGTGGATGGGCGGCAGGGCGAAATATCAGGCAAAGAAAAGGCCTGCAATGCAGGCCTGAGTAGTTACCGCTACGGGGTTCCCCGGTGTTGGGTGTATGCGGTTTGTACAGCTCGACTATAAGCGGCCCTACGCAACAGCGTCCAATGGGTTCGGCAGATCAATAAAAGTCTATTGATCGGCAAAAACGATCGTAACGTTATTTGCTCAGCGCATTTCGGTATGGGGCAGGGGACCTGTAGTCTGCACTGTGTAAGGATTCTTCCATGATTGGCATACCTAAACGTATACCAATAACCCGAAGGTTTGATTGGGTATTCTTGGAGAGCTACAGACACAAAAAAGCCCGCAACGTGAATTGCGGGCTTTTTCGTTATTGTCACCAGATCTATCTGGGGTCACCGGTGACCTATTTGGTGGAGCTGGGGGGATTTGAACCCCCGTCCGAAATTACTACACCGTCGGCACTACATGCTTAGTCCAATCTTTACATTCGCCGGTCAGCTGCGGATGGACACGCCACTAACAAACTAGCCTGATTGGATTTAACGCTTCAGCCCCAGGCAGGACATCTGCGCGATCTCTTTTGGGTTTGACCTCTCTTGATCCCCGTCCTAAGAGCGGAGGCTAGGGAGAGAGGGCTCTGAGCAGGGTATTAAGCTGCTAGTGCGTAGTTTTCGTCGTTTGCGACTATTTTTTTGCGGCTTTTTACGAGGCCAACCGCCCCTCGGCATGCTCCTAGGGCTTCGCAAATCCCGTCGAATCCAGAATCAGCCCCAAGTAACTTTGTACAGTATACCAGAAGTTTAGCCCGTTAAGCCAGAGGCTTATCGGTTTGCGTGCTTCATGATACGGGCTTTCGCCGTCTGCCATTCACGATCTTTGATGTCATCGCGCTTATCGTGTTCTTTCTTGCCTTTGGCTACGCCGATTTTGACTTTGACCCAGGCATTTTTCCAATACATGGACAAGGCAACCACGGTATAACCTTCGCGGTTAACACGGCCGAATAATGAATCCAGCTCGCGTTTGTTCAACAGCAGTTTACGGGTACGCGTCGGATCGCAAACCACATGCGACGAAGCCACGCTAAGCGGCGTGATAGTGGCGCCAAACAGATAGGCTTCACCATCGCGGAATGTTACGTAGCTGTCGCTGAGGTTGGCTTTGCCGGCACGCAGCGATTTTACTTCCCACCCTTGCAGGGACAGGCCCGCTTCGATTTCTTCTTCAATGAAGTATTCGAAACGCGCTCGCTTGTTTTGCGCAATGGTGGCAGAACCGGGTTTGTGTGCTTTTTTCTTTGTCATAGTGTGTTCATTATACTGGATGCGCCAGCGAAAGAAATCCTTTACCGCTCAGCACCTGCGCAATTTTTCGCATTTTTGGCCCCTTCGTTGCATAGCAGATTTTTTGTTTGCTGATAGATAAATGATATGATTTGTATGTTTTGTGTCTCACAGGAAATGATATGCCCCAGATCAGTCGGTCTGCGTTGGTGCCGTTCAGCGCCGAGCAGATGTATCAGTTGGTAAACGATGTTCACTCTTATCCCGATTTTCTGCCTGGTTGTACCGGTAGCCGGGTGATTGACGCGTCCAACAATGAAATGACCGCCGCAGTGGATGTTGCCAAAGCCGGTATCAGCAAAACGTTTACTACGCGTAATACGCTGCTGGATAACCAGAGCATCAATATGCAACTGGTGGATGGTCCCTTCCGTAAGCTGATGGGGGGCTGGCATTTTACGCCGCTCAGCCCGGAAGCCTGCAAGGTTGAGCTGCACCTCGATTTCGAATTTACCAACAAGCTGATCGAGTTGGCATTCGGAAAGGTGTTTAAAGAGCTGGCCGGCAATATGGTGCAAGCATTCACCCAGCGGGCAAAAGAGGTTTACAGTGTCAGATATACGGGTTGAGGTGGTTTACGCCCTGCCGGAACGCCAATATCTGCGCAATGTCACGCTGGCAGAAGGCAGCAGCGTTGAACAGGCGATAATTGCCTCTGGGCTGCTTGAAGTGCGTAGTGACATTGACCTGCAAAGTAACAAGGTGGGCATCTATAGCCGACCAGCCAAGTTGGGTGATGTGCTCAACGATGGCGACCGGGTGGAGATTTACCGCCCCTTGATTGCCGATCCTAAAGAACTGCGCCGCCAACGGGCAGAAAAGGCAAAAAAATAAGGCGCTGAATGCGCCTTATTTTTTATCAGAATGTTATCTTCCGAGTTGCAGCCTGTGACTGTCATGAAGAACGTGACGCATCCCTCATGGGCCGGACGATAATTCCCCGCTGATTATTTGGTCAACGCAGGTTTGTTCTGAATATCGGTCAACACGCCAGCGCTGTTGAAGGTCAACGTCAGGGTCTGCTGAGTGATATCTTCATGGCCTGGTTGCTGACGGAACACATAGAACCATGTCTGAGTACCGAACGGGTCCTGCAGCATTGGGGTACCCAATGTGTAAGCGACCTGTTGCTGGGTCATACCTTTCTGAATTTTAGCTACGTCGGTTGACGTCAGGTAGTTCCCTTGGTTGATGTCAGGCCGGTAAACCACCTTCTCAAAAGTAGAACAGCCTGCAGTCAGCATCACAAGAACTACAGCGGCGGCAGTCAGCGTTTTACAGCGCATAGTAATCACATTCCTTTAGGGCATAGGTTGCCGATGATAATAGACCTTGGTGCTGTTGGAAACCCTTATACCCTTCATCTTTCAAGTTGTCGCTGTGTTGGCTGCCCTCGTTCACCCCAGTCACTTAGTTAACTAAGCTCCCGGGGATTCCCTTGGTTGCCGCCTTGCTACAACGTGAAATCTATTGGGTATACCCGTGATCCTTCACGTTGTCGCGGTGTTGGCT
>NZ_JAFIBY010000012.1 GCF_017832355.1 Serratia sp. PL17 | reverse complement strand
TCCAGTTCAAGATGAAGGTGCTTCCATGACCTCCCAGGTGACCGACGTTCTAGAAGCAGTCCAGTCATTCATCGCCAAAGGCTATGACCGCGAATACCGCGTCAAGGACGGCAATCTCGTCGATCTCGAACTAGGGTCAACCCTCGATGCAGGGGTTTGAGAGCCAATGGAACGAAAACGTACGCTAAGAAGTTAATTCATTGTTTAAATTGAAATTTAGTTCTCTCAGTTCCCCCTTCAAAATATCCTCCGGTAGCGTAAACGTATAATGCCCCAGCATATTGATATGCCCGTGCATCAGTGGGGACAACCGGGCGATATCTTCAACCCCGATTTCTTCTCCATTACTGCGTATCCAGCTCAGGGCTTCCTGCATATAAAGTGTGTTCCACAGTACCACTGCGTTAGTGACCAGGCCCAGTGCCCCCAGCTGATCTTCCTGACCTTCACGATAGCGCTTTCTGATCTCACCGCGCTGCCCGTAGCAGATCGCCCTCGCCACAGCATGGCGGCCTTCCCCCCGGTTTAGCTGCGTCAGGATCCGCCGACGATAATCCTCATCATCAATATAATTAAGAAGGTACAGCGTCTTGTTGACGCGCCCCACTTCCATGATCGCCTGTGCCAGCCCTGATGGGCGCGAGCTTTTCAGCAAAGAGCGAATGAGTTCTGAAGCATGAATGGTGCCCAGTTTCAGCGAACCGGCGGTTCGCATCATCTCATCCCACTGATCCTCGGCTTTCGACAGATCGGCACAACCACGTGCCAGTTCGTCCAGTGCACCGTAATTTGCCGATTTATCCACTCGCCAGAATACCGCTTCACCGGCATCGGCAAGCCGGGGGGAAAACTGGTATCCCAGCAGCCAGAAGAGGCCAAAAATAATGTCGCTGGTACCGGCTGTGTCTGTCATGATCTCAACCGGATTCAGCCCTGTCTGCTGCTCCAGAAGGCCTTCCAGCACAAAAATGGAATCTCGTAATGTGCCGGGGACAACGATGCCGTGGAATCCAGAGTACTGATCAGAGACGAAGTTGTACCAGGTGATGCCACGTCCGGAACCAAAATATTTTCTGTTAGGTCCTGAATTGACGGTTTTCACCGGCGTGACAAAGCGCATGCCATCAGCTGAAGCCACTTCGCCACCACCCCAGCGGCCAGCAAGCTCCAGTGTGGACTGAAAATCAACCAGGCGGGCATTGGCGCTGACCAGCGTTTCTGCCCGGAGGTAATTCTGTTTTACCCAGCTAAGCCGGTGGCGCGTCAGCGCCGGTATATTGTGCTTTATCAGCGGTTCCAGCCCGATATTGCAGGCCTCTGCCATCAGGACCGCGCACAGGCTGATGTGCAGATCCTGTGCCCGGGCCCCGGATTCACTGACATGCGTAAACTCACGTGTAAATCCCGTTCTGGCATCTATTTCAAGCAACAGTTCCGTCAAATCTACTGGCGGGAGTAGCAGCCTTACCCGACTGTTGAGACGATGCAACGATGTTGGCTCCTCCAGTTTCTCCAGGCTGCTGATAGTCAGGGAAGGATGTTTACCGTCATGGCAAATATGAACCTCCGCATTTCCTTCAAAGCGGGATGCGACGGTTTTCCAGGTTTCATCTAGCTGGACCGCCAACTGTTGCACGCCTTTATGGGGTCGGTTCCGGCTGAGGGCGAAATGACACCCTAAGCTTTCGGTTCCTTGGGCCAAAGATATTCGCCAGTCAGTAGAATGTGCGCCCAGCCCAATGGGGATATGTGGGGAAGACATTCAGGGGGAACATCCAACCCTTCGTTCCGCCGCTCCGTGACGGCATGACCAAGATGGACGGTATTCCAGTAAATGATCACCGCAGTCAATAAATTGAGCCCAGCGATTCGGTAGTGCTGCCCCTCTGTCGTGCGATCGCGAATTTCCCCCTGCCTCCCGATACGGAGCGCATTTTTGAGCGCATGGTGGGCCTCTCCCTTGTTAAGACCGATCTGAGCACGCCGCTGCATGTCCGTATCCAGGATCCACTCAATAATGAAAAGGGTCCGTTCAATACGACCAACTTCACGAAGCGCAACTGCAAGGTTGTTTTGTCGTGGGTAAGAAGCGAGCTTGCGCAGGAGTTGGCTGGGCCTGATTTTGCCAGCGGTCATCGTCGCGGCACAACGGAAAATATCAGGCCAGTTCGCAACGATAAGATCCTCCCGGGCTTTTCCACCTACCAACTTGCGTAACTCCCTGGGGGTCGTATCGGGATTAAATACGTACAACCGCTTCAATGGCAGATCCCTGATTCGCAGAACGAGATTGTAGCCGAGCAGGCTACTGGCTCCGAACAAATGGTCGGTGAATCCTGCTGTATCGGCATACTGTTCGCGAACATGGCGACCGACCTCGTTCATCAGTAGTCCATCGAGAATATACGGTGCCTCGCTCACGGTCGCCGGGATCGACTGACAAGCGAATGGCGCGAACTGGTCGCTTACGTGAGTATACGCTTTGAGGCCGGGAACAGAACCATATTTGGCATTGACCATGTTCATGGCTTCGCCATGCCGCGCTGTCGGGAAAAACTGACCATCGCTCGATGCTGACGTGCCCATCCCCCAGACGCGTGACATCGGCAGTTTACCCTGCGCGGCCACCACAATTGCCAATGCCTGGTTCATGGCTTCGCTTTCAACATGCCAGCGGGCAAGGCGTGAGAGCTGCCAGTAATCATGCGTGTTTGTAGCTTCCGCCATCTTACGCAGGCCCAGATTGAGCCCTTCAGCGAGCAGGACGTTGAGCAGACCGATCCGGTCGCGACATGGAGCCCCGGTTCTCAGATGGGTAAACGCATCTGTGAAACCAAGGGCTGCATCAACTTCAAGCAGCATGTCGGTAATCCGAACGGACGGCATTCGGCGATACAGATCCAGTATGAGTGCCTCGGCACCATCCGGCACGTCTGCTGTCAACCTGTCGATCCGCAACGTTCCATCTTCTATGCTACCGTGCGGAATAGTGCCGTTACGGGCAGCCCGGGCCAGCCGCTTAAGAGCGATCGTGAGTCGCGCCTTTCTGTCTGCCAGCCAATCCTGTGGGTTGGAAGGCACGGCCAG
Source organism: Serratia sp. PL17 (assembly GCF_017832355.1). GTDB lineage: Bacteria > Pseudomonadota > Gammaproteobacteria > Enterobacterales > Enterobacteriaceae > Serratia. The sequence continues at coordinate 101,677 of NZ_JAFIBY010000012.1, read as the reverse complement.
TTTTGCATTTTCCTGCGCCGCGATCATCGGCACCAGTACCTGCTTGAGGTCACCATAGCGGCGCGAATGAGCGAGCCAGACATCTCCGGAACGAAAAGCATCCCGGAGGTGAAAGAGTACCGCCACTTCCCAAAGACGGGTATCTCCTTTTTCCTGAGCTCGTAAATGACGGTTCCATTTGGAGCTGGGCCGCAGGAAACGCCTTTCTGGCGATGCAACACCTTTCATCTCTCCGATCGACAAAGCTGCTGCTACCAATGGTCCGGCGACCGGCGCGGCTTCGAGCTTCAGACAGCGCAACATGCGGGGCGCATAACGACGAAAGCGATGGTATCCCTGCCCGACATATGCAAGAGGCTCATCGGCTAGCGTGTTGCTGAGTTGAGTCCCTGTCGCTACCAGTTGAGCGAGCCGGTCCCATGCAACCGAACTGGCGACAGCCATCTCCAGCGGGGTTCCGTCACTGCGGGCCTCAAGCAACGAAGCTCCCAGCGCGGTGAAGGTACGGATCGTATCCGTGAGTGTGGCTTTAGAGCCGGAAATTGTTTCGTCATGCTGGCGCTTCGCTTCCCGCCAGGTTTTTCCTACGATCCTGTCATGGGTTTCGACTATGGCATCAGCAATCGCCGCTTCCCACTCCACAACACAGACGGCAAGGATCGCCCAGCGGCGGTCCGAAGTGATGTCACGCAAACCGTCGGTGAAGTAGCGTTCACCCTGCCGACGCAGCCGGGCAATGCGATGGGCAGGTATGCTGGCCAAAGCACTATGATTGATATTCAGGGTACGCAGAAATTCGAGCCTGTCGAGCAAACGGTTAGCAGCAGCCGAGTTGTTACCAACCTCGAAGTTGCGAAGCCAGATGAAACGACTGATATTGCCGGCGAGCATTTCACTCAGAAGTTTGTCCAGGTGATCGCGAACATCCGCTGTTAAATTTTCCGCAATCCGCGTTTCAATCCGCCGCTCAGCGGCGACCAGAGCATCCGCGCACAAGCGCTCGATTGTCGATACTGCGGGCAGAATGGTGGAAGTTTCCCGACACCGCACAATAAAACGATGAGCAAGATCCTCGTTTGATCTGGCATCTTCGGCCTGGCCGAAAGTCCACTCCCGCAGATCACGGGCACCACGGCCCGTGAAGGTCTTGTAGCCGTAAATTTCGCGCAGCGTGTCCATGTGCTGCTGACGGGTTTGGCGCCGTGTGGCATAAGTGAGAAGCGCATCAGCCGGAACTCCAAGCTGAGCACCGACGAAGGAAAGGACTTCACGCGGGATCATCTCACCAGGAGCCAGTGCACGGCCCGGATATCGTAAGGCACAAAGTTGCAGGGCAAAGCCAATCCTGTTTTCCGGTCTGCGGCGCTGCCTAATGTTTTCCAGGTCATCATCGCCCAGCGTGTAGAACTTCAGTAGCGACAGTTCGTCCGTGGGCAGATCGAACAGCGCTGCTCGCTGCCGTTCGGTGAAAATATGGCGTCGTGACATACAAATTCGTCCCTTTTGAAGTATAGTCTGTTTTGGACAACAGCCAGCCCATATAAATCAGGGCGTTCCGATACAAAAATCCAGGAGGGTTCAATTGGGACATCGTGCCGCCATTTACTGCCGGGTTTCAACAGCGGATCAGTCTTGTGAACGCCAGGAATTTGATCTGCGAGCCTTCGCCGGCCGTGCCGGCTACGACGTGGTGGGAATATTTAAGGAAACAGGTTCAGGAACTAAACTCGACCGGGCCGAGCGAAAGAAAGTCCTGGCGCTTGCCCAGTCCAGACAAATTGATGCAATCCTGGTCACTGAGCTTTCCCGGTGGGGGCGCTCGACGCTCGATCTGCTCAATACGCTACGTGAACTGGAGAACTGGAAGGTTTCCGTGATAGCCATGAATGGAATGGCGTTCGATCTTTCGTCGCCGTATGGACGAATGCTGGCGACGTTTCTTTCCGGCATTGCGGAGTTTGAGCGGGATCTCATCAGCGGGCACTGTTGCAAAGTTAGCGATGAGGCAGCCTTTTGTCTTATTCAAAGGCCTTACATTTCAAAAACTCTGCTTACCAGGCGCATTTCGCCCAGGGGATCACCATAATAAAATGCTGAGCCCTGGCCTTTGCGTAGTGCACGCATCACCTCAATACCTTTGATGGTGGCGTAAGCCGTCTTCATGGATTTAAATCCCAGCGTGGCGCCGATTATCCGTTTCAGTTTGCCATGATCGCATTCAATCACGTTGTTCCGGTACTTAATCTGTCGGTGTTCAACGTCAGACGGGCACCGGCCTTCGCGTTTGAGCAGAGCAAGCGCGCGACCATAGGCGGGCGCTTTATCCGTGTTGATGAATCGCGGGATCTGCCACTTCTTCACGTTGTTGAGGATTTTACCCAGAAACCGGTATGCAGCTTTGCTGTTACGACGGGAGGAGAGATAAAAATCGACAGTGCGGCCCCGGCTGTCGACGGCCCGGTACAGATACGCCCAGCGGCCATTGACCTTCACGTAGGTTTCATCCATGTGCCACGGGCAAAGATCGGAAGGGTTACGCCAGTACCAGCGCAGCCGTTTTTCCATTTCAGGCGCATAACGCTGAACCCAGCGGTAAATCGTGGAGTGATCGACATTCACTCCGCGTTCAGCCAGCATCTCCTGCAGCTCACGGTAACTGATGCCGTATTTGCAGTACCAGCGTACGGCCCACAGAATGATGTCACGCTGAAAATGCCGGCCTTTGAATGGGTTCATGTGCAGCTCCATCAGCAAAAGGGGATGATAAGTTTATCACCACCGACTATTTGCAACAGTGCCTTTTTAAGTGGGAAAATGGTGAAACCGAGCCAAGGGGAAAGAACCTCTTTTCTCTCGGCCAAGTTCTTCGATGCTCTCCAACCTGGCTGCTTTACGGTGATGATTCCCAGCGCCCAATCCCCGTAGATGAGTTGCCCCTCCAGCTTGACGATCGGCAATCAAGGTTAATATCGCTCTTCAACTCCTTGCCTGAGTCCGAAAAATCACGCCATATCTCTGCACTTGAAGAACGCGTTAAGCACTACAGCGCATTGTTTGATGAGCTGAATGCTGCGAGAAAAGCCGCGAAGAAAAAGTAACCAGGCTTGAATTGGGGGAGTAAAGAAAAAAATGTTTTGTTAAACTAATATAGTGTTAGATGTATAATGATCATCGTAAATCATCGGGGGTTATTGTGTCTCAAATCCATACCTGCAAGGTTTTTAATTTGAACGGTCGCCGTATCTCATTAACGGCCGGCGTCAAGGCAGGAACCCCCGTGGTTGTATTAGGCGTAGAGCTATCCAATCACCCGGCCCTGCGTGATCTAGCGATCGATTACATCATGTCAAATATCGACCGTGCCATAGCATTTGTCGAGCTGGCAACTGAAGAGGTCGCGGCTCGGGGCATGGCCGATTGTGATGCAAGATTTGGGGCATTCATTTCCAGCGTGGCTGCTTCTTTTGAAGACCAATGCAGCCCCGTAGCCCCTTCCCGATTGAATTTATTTAAGGAACGTCAATGAAATACCGCTTGAATGAACACCTCACACTGACCACTACCGAACAAGGGTTGAATCATCTGGAAGCCTCAAACGCGCTGGCACTGATCGCCGGACTGACACACGACCATGTTGCAAGCCAAGGGCCAGCTAATGTGTTCGTTGCAAGTGATGGTTCACGTGCATGGATTCGCAAGCAGGTTGCTGATGGCACCGAGCCTGACTATTCGGCATTCCAAAATATGCCAGAACTGAACCCCTTCACTAATATGGCATTCTGCCAGAGTTTAATCCGCTCATTGGGCTTGGTTGTATCACCTATTCTCTTTGAGAATGGCAACCTGGTAGGCCAATGGCGTGTAGAACTAAACACCAATTATGGCGCCAACGACATGGCGAATAGTGGACTGAAAGTTGGTGTGAATGAGCCAGTTTCCGAAATGTCACACTCCATTATGCAGGCTGTGTGCTTTGCTGCTCTACGTGTTGCCGGCATCGGCCGTAAAGCGTACCTGCTTCGTCCTGAAGTTGAAGGGGAGCGGCCGTCGCTACAGTGGATGGGTGATCATACCTATGCTTGGATGCTGGCTAATACCGACATGGGCGACGACGTTGTTCCTGTACCTGAACTCGATGAATATGCAGTGACCGGCATTTCCCCAGAAGATGCAGCTACCAAAATTGAAGCCGCCCTGGCAGCATTGACCGAAGACTCCGCACCAAAACCGGAAACCCCAGCAGTGGCTGAAAACGCCGATGCTAACGGTGTTGAAAGCGCCCTCCCGAACGCTGCAAACGCAGAGTAATCCACAATGGTGGGCGATGGTAAATAACATTGTTATCGTCCATCTAATAAACTAATTATTGTGTAAACATTGAAAAACTACGGTCGTACACCTACAGCCGAAGAACGGCGGTTCATGGACAAAATGGGGAAGTTGCCTTGCATCGCCTGCTTACTTCACGGACAAAAATCATACGAGATCAGTCTTCATCACATAGATGGACGTGTAAAGCCCGGCGCCCACAAGCGAATACTTCCCCTTTGCGTTTGGCACCACCAGCATGCTGCTCCATTGGAATCCCGCCGGCGTTTCCCTTGGTTAATTCCGGTGCATGCCTGCGGTACAGTTGGCGGCAAAGCTGATTTTGAAAGGCGCAACAACACACAGGACTTTCTCTTAGAGTTGGCTATATCGCTGGCGGACAAAATCGAGTCCGACCAGTTGGTGATTTAAGTGCTTTACTTTTTAGTTGCGTAAAACTAATATAATTTTCGCTTAGGGCGGTTCGGTTTTGGGGTTTTGCTTTTCGACACGAAACCACAATTTCAGCGCGACAGCCGAATGCCCATGCAGAAATGAGCCGCCTCCGGGCGGTTTTTTTCTTTCTGCAAAAGGTGAATTATGGTTTTACCGATCTGCGTCGCCACTCTCTCAGGCCCAAGTGCCCAAATGCTTAGGGCTGTTTATAAAGATAACGTCCTGGTTATGGGAAACGTGACGAAATACTCCCCTAACCTAGCCGATATCAACGGTCAACTTGTCCCTTCTCTATCGGCTTACGTCAACAAAGGTATGGTTTCGCTCGTAGACGAAGTATCCGGTGACGTATCGAAAGCCACCGGCGCCAATCGCGTTCGACTCAGCGATAAGCATAACGGCGGTCACCCCGTAATATCTGTCGCTCTCGACCGGTACAACGAGCTAAAGCGCACCAATGCCATTATCACACCGAAAGATGGTGCCAGTCGGTTCGATATCCCTCACTCCATCGTCGACGTGTCCTACAACTCTAATGGGGAGCCAGTCTACAACATCGCATGGGCGGAGCTGCGGCCAGAACATATCCTGACGATCCTTTGTTGTTACGGCACTTTCTACCAACCGGTCGGCAGCGCCGGCTATTTCAAACGCATGATGAGTGCGCTCCATTCTGACAGGAGTGAAGCAAGACACGGCCCAGATTGGATCACCCAGTCAGTCCAGGCGAAGCATGAGCCGGCTAAAACCTTGGCAGGTCAAAGAATGGATGACAAGGACACGATTATCTTATGAGCACTTACAACCGATTGGATGATCGCTGCATCGAAGACCCTATCATCAGGGCTTATCTTCACAATGAAGTGATCCGCAAATCCACCAGCCAGGATATCGACCTACAGCGTTACGATATTAAACCCGATGAAGAATACCGCCCCGACCTTATCGCCCACCGTATTTGGGGTACTCATGAGCTACGGTGGTGTGTAAGACTATTGGCCGGAACTGAAGCTGAATACGAGGCACTACCAATCGGCGCCACACTGGCCGTACCGTCAATTGCGTGGCTTCGTGACCGGATTCGCCATTACGTGGATTCCGGCGAATTACCCGTAACCCAAACGTTATAGCAGGGGGAAACGGTGGCCGATTTCAAGAAAGACGACAACGGGCGATACATCACTGATGGCTTATCGCCGAAACAATTTACCCGCCTATTTGACCAGATCCAGAAAGAACGTGCACAGGCGCGCCGGCGGAGAAATGGGAGCAAGCACCTCACACCATCCTTACTGAAGAACAAACACTTAGAGGACGTCATCGGGCTTGGAAAAAAGAAGGACGGCACTTTCTTCACCCTGGATGATTTGAAAGGATTTGAGGCTAGTCGGGGCGAGGCTAAGAAAAAGTTCACCAATACTCAGCCTGGTATCACATATGGGCAGCTGGTGGCCCACTCCCAGGCGATCGACGTTAAGAGGGCAAATAACAATGTTGATGATGGCTCAGGCATTTCGTCTGCCTCCTTCATTGGCTTGAAACATAACATAGCCCAAATTCGCGTGACCGCTTCCAATCGTTCTTTGGACTCCAGCCACCTGGTGCAGCTTAGATTTGAAGAATGGGAGGATGCACTCGAAAACGTAACCAATGATCGGGCCACCTTAATGCGCCTGGTTCGGAAATTGGTGGCCGGCCGTGCCTCCGTTAACTGTGACTGCGGCCGCTACATGTATTGGTATCGCTATATTGCCACGGCCGGCAACTTCACTATCGCGCCTCCTAAAGAATACGTCTTCCCCAAAATTAAGAACCCGAACCTGCGTGGGGTAGCTTGTAAGCACATCATTCACGCATTCACCCGTATGCAAGGTGCTGGTTGGCAAACACGCATTATCGAATCCCTGATCAAGGCATCAAAGGGCCACCACTTCGGTGACGATAGCAAAAAGACCCACGAATACTTTAGCGAGAGCGAAATTAAGCAACTCAATCGCAATAGGAAAGGTAAAACCAACCAAGCCGCTGTCCGCGCTGAATACCAGCGTTATCAGAAGCGCATTGACGCACTGCAAAGCAAGCTCACCGACAAAGACAAAGCCACCCTCAGCAATGCCCGGACAAAGCTGGCACGTGCCCGCCAGGTAACTGCGCAAGAACGCGCTCGCAGGAAGGTAGCCGAAGCCAAGGCGAAGCAGCGCTCGGACGAATTGGAGCAATACAAGCGCCAGGTAACTGACCTACTAAAGCTGCAACGACAGATTTTTATCGACGCCCAGGTAATGGCAGGCAAAACACCAGAGGCAGCCGCCAAAGCCTTCGAGCACCACATTAAGACCACATTGGGGAATAAGCATTGAGCCGCTTTAGTGAATTTTTCGAACCAGAAAATGAAGAAGAATTGCCAGAGAATCTGCCGATCGAGGCAAATCCTATTCCCGAGGCGCCCACCAGTGCGCCAGAACCAGAACAGCAGGCCTACACGGACATCAGTGATGCTGCTGGCGGCATTGATGACAGCGGCCCCACAGCGGCGGCTGAGGGCGCAGATTTGCCATCTGCTGCCACTATCCCCAATAGCATTTCTACACGCCCAGCCCAGGCATTAAAAAGTCGCTACTCCGGCCACGCTGCGTTTAACGACATGGTGCGACGAGACTGGCAACGGGCCATTGCGGCCGACCCTTTCGCTTTTGATGCATTGTTGTTCGTTCCAAGTGATGCCGAAGAGGTTGAGCTTGACGATGAAGGTCAGCCATTAGAGCCGAGTTTTACCGAGTTAAATAACAACCAGAAGACGCTGACCTATGGCGATCCCGTAGCCGTGGCTGTATTGGATTGTCCCGATGAACGTGCAGGCCTGAATGCAATGGATAACGACGGCGAGCAAGACGGCGGTGTTGATGACGTTCTACTGCTCCGTATAGCGCCACAAATGGAGGCTATCGATACCGGCGAAGATGAAAACGGTAAACCCCACCCTGCGGCCCGCGCCTTTGTGCCTGTAGGTTCTATCCTCGAATGGAACGAGTCGCTGTCTGAAGGAACCACAGTACGCTGCTGGTGGTATGTCCACCGAATATTCACATACGGAACCGCAGCTGTCGGTTCGTTGTATTACTGTATCCCTGCCCGCAACTTTGAGGGAACGCCGGAGGTGGCCCAATGATGGAACAACTTATCTCCCGCTTTCGCGAACTGAGACTGGAGCCAACGGGCGAATTTGAAATTTCAGGCTTCCAATCAGCTGATAACGCTATCGCTACCTACATTAGCCGCATGTTTGACGGCGCCTCGATTAACACAGAAACCCTTGAGAACGCGGCCTTTGTTCGGTTCATAGAAAGTCCACCAGCTGATCGCGTCGTTCTCGGTAAGTTTGACGATATAGTCGAATTTTTGCGTGCCCTCCGCAAAGCCGACAGCTGGAAAAATGCGCCAAATAAACCGGTTATGAATAAGCAGGCCTTACCGGTGATTAACGTTTCACGCTCTTTTGACACTGCATTTATGCCTATAGAGCAAAAACGGGATCTCAAGCATTCATACGGCTTTAACATCGTTGAGGATAAGGACGGTCAGCCTTACGCCGCGATCGATACCACAAACGCTTCTCTTACATACACAATTACTCTGCTGGCGGCGGAAAAGGAAACGCTATCCCTTCTGATCAACACGATAGGCGTACAGCTGCGCTTCTCTGAACACCGTTCATTATCGGCGCCGGTTAAACTGGCCCTCGTGGAGCTGGATCTGGATGTAACGCTTATCGATAGCCGCGATTTATCCTTTACCGATATTTCGGCGCCGATCGGTGACGACCGTATTTTCGCAGTACAGACGACACTAACAGCCTCGGTCGACGTGATACGGGCACTTGCCGTTGTCCCCCACCGTGCGCTAACTAACGTAATTGCCGCCGTGAAGGAGAACTGAGATGGCCGGACAGCTTAACCAGTTTTTCCTTCAGTCCGTTGTGATCGATGGTGCTGAAGTTCCCAGGGAAATGGTCACTACTTCGGCTTATGTTGAACACATGAATATGCAGTCGCCGGCGTTGGAATTGCATGTTCGTGACGTCAACAACCAGCTTATGAATGAGAAAAAAATGAAGGAGGGATCTCTGCTGGTGGCCGTCATGGGAGACAGCGATGGTGGTATGAGCTGGAGCGATGAAATGACCATCGTTTCCTGCCCTTACGCGAACGATACGGTACGCATTGTTGCGATTCCAAAGGCTTTGCATCAGCTCCATCAGAAAACGGTATCGCCTCGGTTCTTTGTCGACCAAAACCCTAAAGATATGTTAAGCGCGCTATCTGGTGAAAAACTGAAGTTGGTCGCAGATCCTTTTAACCGGATGACCACCTATCACCTTGTGCCTGGCGCCAAACCTTCGGCATTAATCGATAAGATAGCCCGCGACCACGGCGCCCGTGCCTGGATTGCTCGGGGTACCCTGAGTGTTAGAACATTGTCGGCACTGCAAAAACTGAAGCCAGTAGCCAAGTACGAAACCAACAACCCATCTGCGGAGAACCTTTTCACCAAGGCACGACATCTAACTCAGGATGAGGCCTATCTGAGTAAGGTTCGTTATCGATTTTCTGCATACAGTGAGACAGAGGGGTATATCGCGATTGGTAAAAAGGAGTTCCCAATCAAGATGATTTCCGATGCCAACCGTGAAGTTCTGATGAACCTATCTCTGACAATTATCCCGAAGCTCGATGTGGAATGTGAGGGTAATGCCAGTTTGGCTGTAGGCCAACAGATCACGGTGCTTATTCAGCGCTATGACACTGATAGCTCACTCGATGAGTCAGTAGAAAGCAGCATGGTGATAATGGGGGTGACACACTATGAAGACCGCCGCTCTTACGTTTGTCGGATGATATTGGGAGTAGTGAAAGGTGCATAACAAAATCATTGGAAAACGCCGAGCTAAAATCGTCAGTACCGTGCACCAGGGCGGGATGATGAAAGCACAGATACGCCTAATGCATGAGTGGGATGATATGCCCGATTCGGCGCTGCCTTGGGCTGAATACTTACTACCCATTGGGGGCGGTTTTGTCCCTACCATTGCAGGCGATCTAGTATGGGTAGAGTTTCCGTATGAAGGCGACTCACGACGGCCCATGATTATAGGTGCGGCACAAGACTGGCCCGGTGGTGTGCCTAACGTTCCTCCCGAGGCTTCGGGCCAGGGCGGCCAGTACACGCCCCCAGACGTTGAAGGCGCTCCACCAGCTCCAAAGCTCAACTCAACAAAGGACGCGGTACTGAAACGCAACGGCCTGCTTGAGGTGCGCTCTGTTGGTGGTGGTTATGCCATTACTCGTATCGATGATGGCTCTACCATTGGAATGAATGAGGCTGGTCAATCCTATATGATCAGCAGTAGCGATGCGTTTATCAGTGCGGGTGGCAAAGTGACGTTGGTCGCTGCCAGTGATGTGGACGTGAAGGCGGCTGGCAATATGGATTTTACCGCTGGTGGGAAGATTAGCTTCAAAAGTGCTCAGATAGCCTTTGACAAAGCTTGAGTACGATAAACCGCCGGCGTCCGGCGGTTATCAACAGAATTTGTGGATAACTTCTGTTCAGTCATGTGCCTGGATTTACAAATCAACCATTCCATCGTTAGGTTCGTATGGCGCCTTAACTTCCTCCTCAAAGGATTTTAGTTTTACAACAAGATGATGATTTTTAGTTATATTATCGTTTTCATTTTGAAGTATTTCTCGTTTGCGACTTGCTGCATGCATCGTTCCCTTGATCTGCTTCCTTTCGAAATCATATGTATCGCTCGGTTTTTCAACGGCGTCATATTCACTTTTTGCTCTGTCTTCCACGCTTTTCAAATGCTCAATTTCCTCGTTTATTGCTGAAATTTCTTTCCAAAGAGTTTGAATTTGCTCCGGCGTGTACAAAGCAGCTGCGAGCTGGATGATCATCATCTTCTCCTCGCTGGTATAGTTTCTTGGTTCGTTTTGCTGTGAGATGTAGTTATTTTGTTCCGCAGCCATAAAACCTTCCTTAAGTCTAAAAATTGCAGTTGTCCATTTAACTATCTATTTTAAAAGCCATTATAGGATAGTCCCTTTACTATCTTTGGCAAATTGCTTTGCCTCACCCCAAGCGCCCTTCTCCCAAATATGACCGTCGCATACCTGGTGACTTTTCACAGATCCACCAGCGCCACCCGCATAAAAATTGACGTGAACGAGCATTAACTCTGTTAAACTAATTTGAAATTAGTTTTACAAAACATCAAGGAGAAACCTTTGTTTACCCTGTTCAAAAATGCGGTGGTGTATCTGCATCGCTCCGGGGCAATAGCGCCGGAAAATCTCAATGAGCAGCTGAAAGCAATGGCATTCACGCCGTGCGGAGCACACGACATGAGCCGGAGCGGGTGGAAGGCTCTCGATGGCAAAGAACAATTCTCGCTTCAGATGAAGAACCACATCCTGATCACTATGCTGACCGAGAAAAAGGTCATTCCACCCGACTTCCTAAAATCCGAAGTTAACGAACGTGTTAACCAGTTAGAGCAAGAGCAACACCGCAGGCTAAAGCACGCAGAGCGCGCGACAATTAAAGATGAAGTCCTTCAAAACCTACTCCCTCGAGCATTCACCCGAAAGGTAGAGACACAGCTCTGGATTGACCAGGATAAGGGGAGAATCATCGTTGATACCACTAATGCTAAGCGCGCTGAAGATGTGCTGGCATTGCTTCGAAAAACGCTGGGTTCTTTGCCGGTAGTGCCAATCACCACCAAAGAACCTATCGAGCTGGTAATGACCGAATGGATGAAGGTAGGGGAAGCGCCTGCGCCGCTACACATGCAGGGGGAGTGCGATGCCCGCATGGTAAGCATTCTCTCTGAAGGTGGAACAACATCATTCCGAAATGAGCCATTGGGTAGCGACACCATCGAGTCCACAGTATCGAGCGGCAAACTGGTCACAAACCTCAGCATGTTCCACGCCACTAAATTCCACGTCAATTTCATGATGACCGATGACTGCTCGTTCAAGCGGCTGAAGTTCTCCGACTTGTTCTTGGAAATGAACGATGAAATGCAGGAGGAGGACGAGAGCGGCTCTGACGTTCGTAAACGCGCCGATTTCCTGTTGATGGCAGAAACAGTGGCAGAGGTAATCAACGACACATTAGCGGCGTTTGGGGGGGAATCGGAATGGAAGTAACCTACCCTTCTGCCATTACGTTGCCTGCACGCGCCCCACTCAGGGAAAAGCCTGTACGCTCTGTTTTTAAATGGGCCGGGGGCAAATCCTCGGTGTTACCAACCATCGCCCAATTCCTTCCAGCCGGCAAGCGCCTGATTGAACCGTTTGTTGGCGGGGGATCGGTGTTCATGAACTTCGATTTCCCTGAATATCTATGCGGCGATATAAACAATGACCTAATCACAGCCTACCATGTGATCCAGTCTTCGCCCGACGCGTTAATTACGGCGTTGATGGAGCTATTTGGTACCAAGAACACCGCAGAGGGATTCGCCGCAGTACGCCAGCAGTTCAATATTGAAAAGCTCAGCATGCCGCTGGTGGCCCGTGCTGCGCACTTTATCTTTATCAACCGACACTGCTTTAACGGGCTGATGCGTTACAACCTCGCTGGCGCCATTAACACAAGCTACGGCAAGTATAAGTCCCCTTATCTGCCGGTAGACGAGATAAAGGCGTGTCATTCAGTTTCAACGCGCTGCAAATTCTCACATCAAAACTTTCAGAGCACGATAGCCCAAGCTGGCGCCGGTGATGTGGTCTTTTGCGATCCACCTTACGAACCATTGCCCGGAAAGGAAGGGTTTACCACTTACTCATCGGGTGGATTTAGCTTCGCAGATCAAGAAGCATTGATGAATCACCTAGCAGCCGCCCACCAGCGCGGCGCAGCCGTCATTATCACGAATAGCCGTGCGCCGAACGTCATTGAGCTGTACGTCAAGCATGGAATGACCATCCACCAGCTTGATGCCCCACGTTCACTTAGCTGCAAAGGTGATACCAGGAAGAATGCCGCCGATCTGATTGCTACCTTCTAACCGCATGGAGGCACTGTGACTATTGAAATGGAACACTATTTAATCTGTATTTCGATTGCAGGCAGCACACTGGCCCCCGGCTTCCTTTTAGCCATTTATCTGATTGTTCGAGGGGCACTACCATTGGCTCCTAACGAACGGAAAATAATAGGAAATTAGAACATGCATACTAAAAACGGTTTGGACGTCATTGGGGAAGCTGTTGGCATCTCCGGGGATGAGATGCGGCAAATAGCCGCTCAAGTAAAAGCAAATTTCGATAAGCTCAAGTCTTGTCCCTACCATGAGTTTCAAGAAGACTCGCTTAAGGGAGGGCTTGGTCGTAAGCAGTATCGCTGCAAACATTGTCAGGGCACCGTAAGCAGTTCCTCATACATCTGGCATGAGATCGGTCGGCGACCAAGAGCGTGATGCCACCAGCTATGCAAGCCCACCAAGTGGGCTTTTTCTACGCAGCCATAAGATTGAGCCTCTATCGCGCGCCTGAGCTATAAAGCCAACCATCACTTCCCTTGCAGTTGCTGCCCCCGCACAACCAACATAAGATTAATATAAGCATTAACATAAGATAATGCTTGTATATCCTTATACAAAACCTTATATTGGTCGCATATCGCAAGGCGATGCTCTTTAAGAACGGGAAAGGTAAGGCGTATGGAGATAGTTTGGTCACGCCGCGCTGAGAAGCAGTTGGATAGCATCGATGTGCGGTATAGGCGAAAAATCTTTGAGAAGGTCGACCAGTTGACAGGGTTTCCCACCGTTAACCTCGATATCAAAAAGATGAAAGATGGCGATAACGAATACAGGATGCGGGTTGGTGATTACCGGGTGTTGTTTGAAGTTATCGACGGGGTGCCAACGGTCATCAAAATACTGATGGTCAAGCGCCGGACAACAAACACATATAGCTAAGCGAGTGAGGGGGATTCTCCCCCTCAATACCGTTAAATTAATACTTAATAAGTATGAAGTATGATTTATTAAGTTAGAATTATGAACTGTTCCTGAAGTCGAGGATTTAAATATGTCCGTCCAATTTCTGAAAGATAGCAACGACAACGTTGCTTACGCCGTAATACCGATCGATGACTATAAGCGCCTTATGGCAGCGGCCGAAAATGATGATGATGCGTTTGAAGATGTCCCATACTCAGCAGATAGCAGTGACGATGACGTAGTTCCTCATGCTGTCGTTGGGATCAAAGTCAGAGAAGACGTGAGCCTGCTGGCTGCATGGCGCATCTATCGCAACTTATCCCAAGCGGATGTTGCCGCAAAACTGGGGGTAAGTCAGGCTTCCGTGTCTCAATTGGAAAGCTCTAAGCGCCCACAGGCCGCCACACTAGCCAAGCTGGCGGAAATCTACAACTGCACCCCTGCTATGCTCCGATAAGACTTGTCTAACGCCCTCCTTAGTGAGGGCGTTTTCTATGGTGGTCTGCTGTATTTGTATAATTCGCTCCCGGCAATATATACTGTATATGCATACAGCATTACGGAAGCAATCATGAAACTAATCGAAGCCCCTTTCCCATTCCTGCGCCCCAACACCAGCGCGCCACAAATGCAAACGCCTCTTTTCGCGGAGCGCATACCTGCTGGGTTCCCATCCCCCGCACAAGGGTACGAAGATGCGACCCTGGATCTAAACGAGTATTGCATCGCCAAGAAGCACTCAACGTTTTTTGGCTGGGCTGAAGGTGACTCCATGATTGAGGCCGGCATTCATGATGGTGATCTGCTAATCGTGGATCGCGATCTGCGAGCAAAGCATGGTTCAATCATCATTGCGAAAGTCGACAGCGAATTTACAGTGAAAATGCTCCATACACGCCCTCGCCTGTGCCTCATGCCAATGAATGCTGCATACAGTCCAATTTACCCAGACCCAGACACTTTCGAAGTATGGGGGGTTGTCACGTTCTGGTTGCATAAGGCGCAGAAGTGATGTTCGCGCTGGCAGACGTAAATTCGATGTATGCCTCCTGTGAGCAGGTCTTTAGGCCCGATCTTGATAACCGCGCAGTTGCTGTGACGTCCAATAATGATGGGAATATCGTTGCCAGGAATCGACTCGCAAAGCTGGCCGGTCTGAAAATGGGAGATCCATTATTCAAAGTGAAGCACATCATTGAACGGCATCAAGTGGCTGTATTTTCTTCTAATTATGCCCTCTACGCGGACATGTCGGCACGGTTTGTCGCTACAGTGGAATCTCTCTCAGCTCAAGTGGAACAATACAGTATTGATGAGCTATTCATTGAGTGTGCAGGGATGGGGCAGGCTATGACCTACGAAGAGTTTGGCCACCAGCTGCGCGACACTGTTTACCGGGCCACAGGGCTAACAATAGGAGTTGGATTTGGCCCCTCGAAAACCCTTGCCAAGATAGCCAATCACGCAGCGAAAACATGGCGTAAAACCGGCGGCGTGGTCGTACTGGATGACGCCGCACGTCGTTATAAATTACTGTCTTTGTTGCCGGTCAGTGAGGTATGGGGGGTGGGCCGTCAGCTAACGAAGAAATTAACTGTGATGGGTTATAAAACAGCGCTGGATCTGGCCCTTGCCGATACCAAATATATACGGAAAAACTTTGGTGTTGTCATGGAGAGAACCGTGCGCGAATTACGCGGTGAACCCTGCTTATCGCTCGAGGAGCATCCGCCAACAAAACAACAGATCATCAGTTCCAGATCATTCGGTCAGAGAGTCACTGAGCTGGTGGATATGCAACAAGCTATCTGCGGCCACGCATCAATAGCAGCCGGCAAGCTGAGGCAGGAAAAACAGTATTGCAAAGCTATATCGGTGTTTATCCGTACCAGCCCATTCTCAAATGACGTGCAATACAGCAATCAACATTGCGAAATTCTCATCACACCTACGCAGGATACGCGGGATATTGTGGCGGCGGCCCAGCGGGCGCTTCTTCGAATTTGGCG
Organism: Serratia sp. PL17; assembly: GCF_017832355.1. Lineage (GTDB taxonomy): Bacteria > Pseudomonadota > Gammaproteobacteria > Enterobacterales > Enterobacteriaceae > Serratia. Next base: position 85,882 of record NZ_JAFIBY010000012.1, on the reverse strand, counting down.
CCCTGGGATCAGGTATGCTAAAGCGGGCATTATGCTGGCGGATTTTAGTGGCCGTGAAGCGCAGCTGGTACTCTTTGACGATGCTCCGCCACGGCCGAACAGTGAAAAGTTAATGGCTGTTATGGACAGGTTAAACAAAGACGCTCGAGGCACGCTATTTTTAGCAGGCCAAGGCATCGACACAGGCTTCCAGATGAAGCGGCAATGGCTTTCACCTGCCTATACAACACGGTGGTCAGATCTGCCTAAGTTTAAGGTGCGGTAAGCGCTTAGCTCCGGGCGTCCATCGCTTCAGCGTTTCTGCGCGCTTCCCAGGCTGTAAATTGTGCTGGCGTTGCCGCGTCAATCTCACCTTTGTAATCGCACTGATACACCTTGGCTTCCCGCTTAGGCTTATCATCAGCATCCAGCCAATCATTTGTTAAGTACACGCCTTCAGCCCGAATGATATACAGATTATACAGCCCATAAGAGCCACCAGCTTGGGCGCGTTCTACAAACGAAACCGTACTAACCTTTTTTCCTGAACGAGTTGAGAGCGACGTCTTTACATCATCTTGCCTAGTGCCGTTCAGTGTCACCACTTTGCGTCCTTTGGCGTCGTTCTGTTTGTACACCAGAATATTCAGCTGATCGCATTTGAATGACATTGCAGGTTCCTGTGCAAATGCCTGGGGCGCCAATAGAGCGATCGATGCCGATAACAGCAACGTTTTAAGTTTCAAACTAATTCCCTTTTCCTTCGATTATGGCGGCTACGTGCCGCCGGCGAAGCCATTGTACGTGTCTAATTTGCCAGGCATAAAGGCCAGGACGGCCATTAGCCCAAACTTCACCCGATCTTCCGCTAAAGAATGAAAACTCAGTTCGGATACGGTTAGCCCTCCCTTCATCCATTCAAACTCATTTCACGCTTTAGCTGAGAGGTATAAGCAATGGCAATTAGCTCCGGTATTTTTTCAAATCCTCACCTCATGGTGAAACTCACGTCTCAACAGCAGGATACGGTCGATGCCTTCTTCGCCCCCGGCAAAGATAAGCGCTTAATGCTGCTTGCCGGCCCCGTGTGTGGCTTAACGAATAACGTCACGAACATTGCAGTGGCTAACCTGATCGATAAGCGTCGATCAACACTCGTAGTTAGCCAAAACGCCGCAAAATACGCCCCATTCGTCATTTCAGCGGTTAACGAAATGCTCCCCCGCGATCAGCCCCTCGTAATTACTGGTAATCGCATTTATCAGCGCCATGAAGCCCGCACGTTTGTCGAATTCGTTGACCATAGCGCTTTCACTCCAGATTTCGTAGCGCTAAGGGCTGAGTTACCGATCGATATCATCATCGAGGGTTTGGCGCCATTCGCCTCAACCCAGGATTGGCAACAGTCAGCAGCTGCGATTAACCCTGATACGATCCTCATTTGCGATGAGCCTTTGGTAATGAATGGCGAAAAGCCATTGTGCTATGAATTAGCCACCAGCGAGCAGTACCAGGTAATGCACCACTCAACGTTGAAATCGTCATTAGTGAAGTCACGCTTCAATATCAGCTCACTGCGCAAGCCTGAAGAAACAGAAGAGGATTTTCAGGCCAGATTGGAAGGGGTGTTCCGTTAATGGCAAATATCTCTGTCAAAGGGGCTGTTTGCTCTGGACACGAGGGTTTCCCCCCTCGCCCATGTGTCGACGGTGACCCTTTGGTTACTATCAACGGTATACCGGTAATGGTCGATGGTAGCGCCTTTAGCGAACACACAGACGGTAACACAGTGCATAGCGGCACTGCGGTTTCAACCCGGCCTTGGATAACCGTCAATGGTAAAGGGATCGTCTGCAAAGACGATCCTGTTTCTTGTGGCTCCGTCGTAGCATCCGGTGACCCGCTGGTGGAGGTGGCTTGATGTTGGATAACCCGAAACAGGTCAATGCTTTCCGAGAGCTAAATAAATCAGGCTTCACACCGGCCGCCTCAGTAACCCTGGCTACAGCAGTAAGCGATCAGTCGAAGGATAAAGCCGATTCTCTGCTGGCTTTACTGCTCCCTGGTATCGCTTATCCCGCGAGTATCTCAGCACCGATCGGCCAAATTAAAGAAGTAGCCAGGGCGCTGGAGTCTGCCGAATCGAGCGGACGGGGTTTTGTAGCCGCCTTCGCCACCTACCAATCACCGTCGGAGCTGATCACCGTAAATATTGGTTGGGATTGTTACCTAAAGGGAGAAAGCAAGCCGGCCGGCTCGGCACCCGCGCTGGTAACAGCACTTGCCGACACGGTAATCGTCAAGGCGATGTCAAACGCAGTGACGAAAGTAAATCCGCAACCCGTGATCAAAGTAATGAACGACATTAACAAAATCCTGAACATCCCGCCGCCGGCTAGTGGGGCAAATGCACCAACGGCGCCACCAGCACCAACGCTAAGCGATGAATTGGTTAAAAGATTAATCACCGCATGCGGTGACATGAAAAACGCCACCAGCGGGCTTACAGGAGCTTATGAGGCAGTAAGTAAATTAACAGCTGATGGCGTTACTTCTGTTGCCCTGGCGGCTAAGGCGTTCAAAAACGCCGTAGGGATTGCAGTTCTGGACTCAATGGGCATGCGTTCACCTATGCATGGAGCCATAACGGCGATCACGCCCACCAGCGTTATTAATGCCCTATTTGGAGAAAAGTAATGTTCCCCCTATCCCTGTTATTCGAGGCCTTTAGCTTTTTGAAAATACCCAATATCCGTCAAGCGGCGTTAATCGGTGGTGCGGGGCTACTTATCATTGGAGGGGGGTGGCTTGCTTATACAGTCATACAGGAGAAATTTACGAGCCAGGCATCCGCGATAGAAACAGCAAGTCAAAAGCTAAAGGAAGCCAATGGACTAAATAAAAACCTGAGTCTGTCATTGGCTCAAACAGCAGAGGAGCGAGATGACGCAGAGCGCCGTCTGGTTCAACTCAACAACAAACACCTTCAAGAAGCCAAAGAATTAGAGGTATTCAAACGTGAGAACGCAGAACTACAACACAAACTCACTGAAGCAATGGCCAATGATCCTTGCTCTACTCAGCCTCTCCCTGATGCTGCTATCCGGCTGCACAGCGAAAGCATCAAGTCCTTCAATGCCAGATACAGTGCTGAAGGAGAAACACAGCAAGCCAATACTTCCAGCGGAAATGTGCCTGTTGCCAGAGGAACTTATAACTAAGTACGGAGATTACCCGATGGTGTTTCTACCTTTGGTACTCGCAAGCTTGGCTAAAACCAATAATCATAACCTAACGGTTAACCAAGTGAATGGGGCCAGTGAAAAGTGACAAGGTAACAACCTGAATTCCAAGGGACTAAATACACGAAAGCCCCGCCTTATAGGCAGGGCTTCTAATTTTTAGCGTGCTAAGCCGCTAAGATATGCTGAATCGCCAAGAACATCGGCACAGCCCCAAAGCTATTTGGTGGCATATTCAGTTGAACAAACCCAAGGCGAGCATAGAAACTCACTACGCTTGGGTCGGCATCAAGATAGACACCTTTGACAGGCAACGCCTGGTGGATAATCTTTACCTGCTCGAAGAAGTCGCGTAACAGATCCAGACCGTAGCCTTGTTTTTGATACTTAGTGGCTACCCCAAGCATTACCAATCTCACAGCCCCAACTTCTCGAGGAAGAGAGCCTGTGATCACCCCGTTCAATGCCTGTTTGGCTAGGCTGTATGCAGTAAAGCTGCATACCCCTATCAGTTCGCCAGTTTTCGCATCGATTAGAGATTTTGCAGCACAATTCCCATCAGCAACGCTTTTCTTTAGGGAATTACGAACAAAACTGTTCACAACGTCGTTTCCACAGTCAAATTTCTTCTGGCCGGGATACGTGATATCCGCCTGATAAGTACAGGCCATTACTGCTGAACTACTTACATTGCTGGTGTTCCAAGTCCCCATGATTTTTCCTCCTCATCAAGGCTTGCAGGGCAAGCGTTGGTGCGGCCGGTTCAGATAGGAGCTGATTCAACTGGTGCCACGACTCTTCTGATAGCTCACGGCGACGCTGGTTATCCAGTACGCTTTCAGCTCTCTCTAAAGCCGCATTCAGTATAAATGCAGTCAAATCTAAACCAGCGACAGCCGCCGCTTCACGAAGTACATCTTTCAGATTGGCAGTAGTCTTCAACTCGACTCTTGCATTTTTGAAACCTTTAACCGCATCCACAGACATTTGGGTTACAGTAGTCATAGTTACCTCTCTATTTTTTCCCTTAAAATCTCCTATGTTAGGCAAAGTTACCTTTTTCCAGTAAAAGGTATTCCTTTGAAATTGTTTAAATTTTGTATTTTTTTAAGCGACATAATTGGATTCTCCAGGATAAATTTCTATTTAAATTGATGTTCGCATACGCGTTAGTTGGTACGGATATCATCCGTACTACAATGCAATAGTACACATCCTCGCCACAACCGTCAATGTGTACGGCTATTATCCGTATGCAACCCTTTCGTTGTAGATAGTCTCAGCAACTTTAGAGCCTAACTCAGTCAGAGTCAGATACAGACGTAGACTCTCATCCCTTTCAAGGATTACTAGCCCATTTTTTGCCATCGTTCGACACGATAGGCTGTAGTTATTGGGGTAAAGCTCTTCCGAACGGTTCGATCTGACGATGTTAAACAATGCTGTTTGACGGATACCGCCGGCGCGGCCTTTTAGCCGAAAAGCATGCAGAAGAAACAGGGTATCTTTTTGAATTGCCGATAATCTCATGTGTACAGCTCATGCTGGTGGAGAGGCATTAATCATATCATGTATGAATAGTGGATTTGTGGAAATGTGTTTATAAACGGGATGGATTACGAGGGCAGAGAAAGAGTGTGTATGCAAACTGGATACATAACCGTTAGAAGCAGGCGGTGTGTTTATAAACTGGATAAATTATGTCGGATGGCGCCCATAACGGGCAAAATGTGTTTGTAAACTGGATAAAAGGCAGGTTCTAACCCCAAGCACTTCAGAAATGACTCATGCTATCCAGTAAGCAAACACATTTTTGGGATTGCTTATCTGTGTTTCCAGTTTTCAAACACAAATTTAATCGTCGTCCAAACCTTCAATTAAGCTGGCGCCAACCGGTAGGTGACATTTTGGATTGCGTCCGTGGATAAGCACGTGCCAATCCTTATCGCGCTTTTGTATGGTTGCATCGAGATAGCCTGTCTCGATCAACTCCTCGACAGCCTTCTTGATAATTCGGTTTTGCTGGTTCTGCGGCGATGTCAGCACCAGACGCTGCTTAATTCTTTCAAAAGACAATGGGATAGGTTTGCGTGGAAGGCTTTCAATGAAAGTGTAAAGCGCTTGCGCAGTCCCTTTATTTGCCAACTTTCTCAACACGAACATTTGGAGAAGAACCTGGTTATCTACCTGGTAAAGCTCCCATAATGATTCGTCAGCTGTTAGTTTGATAACGTCAGCCTTCACATCCCAGTTCCCTTTTTGGAGAAGGCCTGTAACACTAAGCTTATCCTTGTTTTTAGAGGAAAGGCTCAGCGTGGTGCTACGAATCCGGGTTAGTGAACCGGAGATACGTTCGCGCAGGACACGAGTTTTTTCCTTGTCCGGGTAACCGGCAAAGCTCGCAAACTCAGAAAACGGTAATTCGATCGTGTTGGTGTCTCGGCCGTACTTTGAAAAAGATAAAATGACTGCGACCCAAACCTTGAAATCCGTCTCCATAGACAGCCGAGGGCCGCTTATCGTAATGTTCGAATAGCCCTCAGCCTGTGCTATTTCGAGCTTAGACAGCTCCTCAGACGCATCTATGGTGACGCTCTCAACGTTCTTCCCCTTGCGTTTCAGACTTGGCACGAACAGGCCGAGCCGCATTAACGCAACGGGCTGAACAGTGCTGTTGGAGTTGGGGGTAAGTTTTTTTTCACCTTTCGACGCCAGTACATCAATAAGACTTAATACGTTGTTTTTCATAGTCATAATTGGTTTCTTTTGATGGCCTGAGTTATGTGGACAAAAAGATCCTTTTTCCAGTTTATAAACACACTTAATCCAGTTTGCAAACACATTTATCCAGTAAGCAAACACAGATATCCAGTTTATAAACACACTTTTCCAGTTTATAAACACACGAACAGGGCTACAGGCCGCGTCATGACTGGCTTAAAGGGTTCCGGGATCTTTTAGGTTATTTCTGGATCTAATGGTTAATTTATTGGATCTACTCAGTTGATATGTGGATAACTTTTACTTCTTCGCTCGAATTGATGACCGGTTATCACCACTTGCCTCTTTTTTACCCATTCAATTCACGCCTAACAAATTCAACTCATTAACGACATCTCCAATCAACTCTACAGCTGAACCCAACTCAGCAAGCTTCATTTCAGGACGCTCAATCGTCAGAAGTAGCAACAAAGTCAGGATGCAATCGCAGGAACGAGGATTAATGAAATGTCTGTGTATAGCCGATATAACATCATGGTTACTTAGCTGTTTCGAGATCTCTTTACCCACTTCGGTTGCTCTCGGCTGATCCGTAGGATACGTCACGGGCCTCTTTACTATCACTAAGCCGAATAATTGATTATTATTCAAAATATTAACCTCCATTTGGTAGTATTGATGCATGCAGCTTTTTCCCGTTTCTAACCACATATACAACAGGCTTACCTACACCAAATCCCCATAACCGATAGTCCATTAAAAAAAATGGCCGATCAATTGATCGGCCTTTCCCAGGTGTTGCTTCGTGGTCTTTATGATGTTCTGTAATTCTGAACAACGTTGATGTTATGCAATGTTACACATGTCGTCAATCAATATGACGGCAATAATATGATCACTAAACGGCTGAAATCTGCGCGAACCCGCGCCGGGCTTACACAAGAGCAACTCGGCGTTTTAGCCGGCATTGACGAAAGCACGGCACGCGGCCGTATCTCATCGTATGAGACTGGAGCATATAGACCTGTCTTCGAGACAATGTGCCTGTTCGCTAAAGTGTTAAACGTCCCTGAGTGTTATTTTTATATCGTTGACGATCAGTTTGCTGAAGAAGTGTTACAACTCCACCTGCAACGAACTGAGCACGCCAAGTTATAAAAAAAGCCCCAATAAGGGGCATTAAGCGGGTGTTATGCTGTTGCGTTGGTCGCTCTTTCTTTGAGAGCCTTCAATTTTTCCTGTTCGAGTAGGTTTAACATCGAAACCGCTTTACGGATACCGTGTGTGAGACTTCCCTCTCCTAACGACTTCAAAAAGTCCTCTTCATTTGAAGCTAAAAATGCTGATACCGTCTTTCCATTTTTAACCTGGCGACGAGCACCACGCCGAGGCCATTGGATATCTTTAAATTCCGGTATTGGTTGGGCCGTGCGTAAGTCAAAGCGAAGTATCTCGCTGGTGGAGGATTTGATAACGCAGGCGGCTGCCGTGAGCAGGAGATCTTTATCTGCGACTAACTCAACAAAATTCCGATACGCAACTTCCTTAACGCCAGAGTGGGCTGGCGTGTTGATCGCGCCGTTCCGATATTCCACATAAACTGTATAACGCATTACTAATCCTGTATTAGTTTAATAGAACCAGTCTAACAAACCTCCATTAACAACCCCACACTTTTATCGTGACTCTCAATAACTCACTTTCGTTAATATCCCGCTTGTCGAGAAGCAAACCCCTGTCTGTGCAAATAGATAGGACGAAAAAGTGTCTGATACCAAAGCATTTCATGAACGTCAAAGAGACGTAAATTGTCGCGCTGGCCGAGTGCTGGCGTTTACCAGTAATGCACCTATCAACGCCGCAATGAGTGTTGAACAACAAGCAGAAACCATTTTCCAGACAGCGGCCCAAGATCCGATGTTTGAAGGTGTCGATCCAAAGGCAGTGCGCCAAATCGCCACCGCTTGGGCTGCTAGCGTTGCCGATTACCGTCGTATTAACGGATGTAACCCACCAGCCGATTTGCTGGCAAACGCCCAAAATGCCTGTGAAAACCTGATCTTGGAATCAGCCCCTAGCGCTAAGCGCAGCGGTGATGGCTCAGCAATGTTGGAGTCAGTATCCAGCGACATGCGCACGTCAGAAGGTGTTATGCGCCAGGCTATTTTCATGGCAATGATCCTACCTTCCGCCCTCGGCGCCGCTACGAGCGACATGTGTACTTTCATGCCTGCAACACGTGATGAGTCAGACTTCTATGAGGTTTACAACATCGCCGGTGTGAAAATGGGTTCGTTCGAACGTGGTGAACAAATGGATCACCTCAGCGCTGGCGTATTCTCGCAAATGGGCCGCATTTTCATGTTGAAAGACGATGTCGACGGCAAAACGAAAGAATTCACCATTTCGATCAAGGATGATGAAGGTCGCGACATGCCTGTTCGTCGTTCTCGCGTGCGTATCATTGTGAACCGCCGTCTTGGCAAACATTACGATGATGGCGAAAGCAACATCAACTACAACGAAAAAGACTCCAAAGGCAACAGCTTCCAAGTCACTGGCAACATCGATTACACCAAGGGTATTGTGAAGCTGAAGTTCGATGCCGAACCACCAGCAGGTACTCACATCGCAATGCAGGCAGAGCTGGACGTAGAGAATGCTCCAGACCTGATCCCCGTTATTAACCAGGCAATGCGTAAATGGACGATGAAGCCATCGCAATACATCCTGGCCGCAGAACATACTGTGCAATCTATGATGGATCTGCAACGTGAGTTCGGCCTTAACCTGGCATCAATGCAGTTTACCAGCCTCACTCAATGGTGCTCGCATGAGCAAGATATGAAACGTCTGCGTAAGCTCGCGTTCCATACTGTTCACGAATACAAATTCGACACTGCCTTACCGGAAGGTCAGCAATGGGAGCCTTGGTGCGCCTTGTTCCGTGGTGTTGTAAACCGTATCTCCACCGAGATGCGTGACCGTACTAAAAAATACGGAATCCGTGGTGGTTTTGCTGGTGGTGATGCTGCGGGCTACATCAAATCTCTGCCGGAAAGCATGTTCCAGTTGGCGCCGAACTACGTGCAAACGTCTTACGTTCACTTCATTGGTATCTTGTTCGGCTCAATCCGCATTTATGAAGTGCCTAACCCTGTATGCGAGCAGTTTAACAAAGAGGGTTACCCGTACTCTCCTAGCGACATTCTCTTCTACTCCCGTGGTGAAAACCTGGGTGAAGCGGGCATGGTCGCTGGTGATGCCGTTCCTGCTATCCCGTTTGTCCATCCAACTACTACAGCCCTGGTGAACCGTCAGACTCTGTGGGGTTCTGCAATCAATGAGATCCACCCACGTAATGGCGAAGACTATTTCTCTCGCCTGACGTTGGTTAACGAGAAAGTTGGTGCTATCGACCCAGGCACTGGGAAGTTCATCGAAAAAAAGCCTGAAGCCGGCGGCGAAGATACAGAAGCACCAGTCGTAGGTGTTGAGAGCGTTACGTTGACGCCGAAAACTTTGAGCGTCTCCGTCGGTGAAAAATTCAAGCTGACTCCTGCTGTTCTGCCTGAAAACTCAACCAACAAGACGTTTACGCTGACTTCTAGCGATGAATCGTTGGCAGTTGTTGATCAGAACGGCGACGGCGAAGCGAAAGCTGTAGGTGTCGTCAACATCACAATGACAAGTGAAGACGGTGCAAAAACCGCAGTTGCGAAGGTGACTGTGAAGGCCGCCGGCTAATCCTTTGATAAGGCGCCCCTCATGGGGCGCTGTTAGGAACAAAAATGAATAAAATCCCTTTTGCTCTTGGTACGGCTGCCGGCACGGCAGTTGCGCCAATCGATGCATCAGCAACAACCGGATCTACTTCTGGCGGTGCCTCAGTATTTGCGGGCCTGGTAATTGCTCGGAAAGGCAAGCCAAATAAAGTCCTGAAAATCACACAGAACAACGTCAAATCTGTACTGGGTGAAGCTCCAAGACCACAAGAAGGCCAGTTTTTTGAGCCTCTACGTCATGTGAATCAGGCTTTGGCTGGCGGTGACGGTTATGTAGTACGCATTCCTTTGCCTGGTATGTTGATCCCCGCAATCAACCTGACGGTAGAGACGGCCGGAACGCCGGCGGTTACCACGGTTAAGGCAACCACCAGCACAAGCGCATTTGGTGCCGATATCACTTTGCCTGCTAAGGCCGCTCTCACTTTCTTTGTCGAAGATGGCGATAAGTCTACCAACCGAAAGTTGAGTTTTGAGCCTGTCAAAACCAAGCCTGGCCTCTTCTCTTTGAAACTGGTGGCAACTGACTCGTTAGGTGCAGAAACCACGCTGGAAAATTACGACGTATCGCTTAATTCAGACGTGTTGGATGATATGGGGCTGTCCGCGTATATCCCTGATGTCCTCGAACGTAACGATTCACGGTTGCGTGTGCTGATCTCCGATACTCTCGCTCTGCCGGCGTCATTTACAGGTATCACCGGTCAAGCATTTGTCGGTGGCTCTGACGGCGATTTTAAGAAACTAACGTCGAAAGACTATGCAGCATCAATAGCGGTGTTAGATGGTTCGCTGGTGGAGTACACCGCTATCCTGTCTTTGGGAATTTATGACGCGACGGCGATCGGCAAACTTGCCGAACTGGCAAAGGCTGTTCGTGTTGATATGTTCGCAGATGTTGATCCCCGTTTAGCCGCTGATAAGGCGCTGGAGCAACTAACCGGGCTTGGCTTGGGTGGTAATGAAAATGTCACCGCCTATTACTTCCCATTCTCCTGTCGCGATCCATTGAGCCAATCGAATGTTGTATTCGGTTTATCTGGCGACGCTTTCACGGCTAAAGCGAAAGGTGTAGCCCTGGTACCTGATGTCGGCGGATGGCATTACTCCCCTGCCGGCGTGTCACGCGGCGTGGTTAATCGTCAAAACATTCAGCCTCTGCCTGCTGCTGCCAACATTGACCGTGAAGTCTTTGCAAAAGCCCATCTAAACGTAGTGACCAGTGTAAATGGCGCGATCGTTATTGATGATGCCCTAACTACGTGTGTCGAAAATAACTACAAGCAATATCAGCATGTTATTTCAGTGATGAACTCTATCGCGCGCGATTATTACTCCTTAGCTGCTGCCCTCAAACATGAACCTGATGGTTTAACCCGTGAAGGGCTTGAAAAGGGCATTCCCCGCCTTCTCGATCGCTATGTAGCAGCTGAGGCCTTGGTCAAGCCACGCGATGTCAGCCAGGGTGAGGCGCCTTATATCGTGACAGTTACCAATACAAGTTTCGATAGCTGGGAAGTGCGCTGGGAAGTGTGTGTGACGGGAGTATCCCGCCGCATTGTTGGTGTTCCTGTTCTAATGCGTTAATGGAGCCATAAGTGGATATTTTCAAACAAAACCAAGTTAACCCTTTGCTAGAAGCTGCGTTTGGCACAGTTGCGGTTGTATCGGCCTCTGACGCGTTGTTGGAGTCGAATAAGGGTAAGGACGAGCCTAAGAAAGAAAAAGGCAAGAAGGCACTGTCTGACGCCATTTTCGAGGCGGTATCTAAACGCTCTCGTCAGGATGAACGTTCGGTAGCTGCATCGTTCCTGATTGATTGGGCACGTTCCTCTAGTCCGACTAGTGAAGACATTGACGGTATCGCTATGGTCATTGCCGGCATTAGCGATGATGAAGAGGACGACGAAATCACCGATGCCCAAACTGATGAATACAACCGTGTGCTCTCCGTTCTGGCTGATGCAGCGGTTTCATTGGGCGCAGATCAAGACTCTGTCACTCAGATGATCGATGAAGAAGATGACGATGCCGCAATCATCGTAGCGGATGCCATTTCTGCCGCCAACGAAGACGATGACGAAGCAATCGCAATCTATGGCGTGTCTGGTGATAGCGATGATGACGCTATGTTGGAAGCAAACAAAAAAGTTGTTCGCAACGGTGAAGTTAAGCTGATCCGTAAGCGCCCTCGCCCTAAACGCATCACTGCATTGCAGCGTGCCTCAATCAAAAAAGCACAACGCAAATCTCACACTGCGTCGGCGAACATATCTCGTCGGAAATCGTTGAAAGTACGCAAAAAACGCGGCCTGTAAATCAATACGCCCATCCTGTCGGATGGGCCTTTAAGGGGGTTCTGTGATTTGTGGCGCAATAATGCCTGATGGCGTGAGTCCTTTCCTGAAGGCGTACATCACATCAGGTACCAACATGGTCGTTGGGTACATCGGGGAAGGCAGCGTTGCGATGCTCGAAAGCCTGTGGTCGTCGCCTTTTGAAAACAACTCCGTTGGCTCTATGGCCGGTGTGAGTACCCTCTCAAATGCGACTCAAGCGGCATCGACCACGACGTCAAAAGCGAAAATTAACAGCATGTTGGTGTGGGAAGGTCAAAAGCCACCTGAGTTTAATTTGTCGCTGCATTTCATGGCGAAAGTGGATGCCCAGATCGAGGTCAACTCCGCAATTATGGCGTTGCAGCAAATGGCGTCACCTGATTTGAAAAACTTCCTGCCTGGTGGCCGCCGGCCGAAGCCTGTTGTCCTGGATATTGGGCGCCGGCAAAAAATTATGCATGCCGTGATTCAGTCAGTTCAATACGAGTTGGACGCACCGCGCACGATAACGGGTATGTATGCCCACAACACAGTGTCCCTACACATCTCAGGTATGACGGCTTACAACGAGTCGGAAATACCACTTATGTACATTTGAGGTAGTTATGAGTGGATTTGGTAATACGAAGGCGGACGTTGGTTTCATGAAGAAGCGTTTCAACCAGAACCTAGCGGCCGGCGAAAAGCTGATTGGCTCGGAATACTGGATGGTAATTAAGGGGTATGAAAACCTCTCGATCTTGATCCGAACAGCTCAGCTTCCAGAAATGACCCGTGAGGACATGGAAGACGTGGCGCCTGGCGGCATGAAGTTCAACCAGCACGGTGCACTACGAAATAGTGGGGAAACACAGGTGCAGTGCGTCGAAACCATTACAGGCGACGTTCTGGCAGCTGTGAAAGATATGGTGTTCGGCAAAAAATACGTCGATATCACCATTAGTGCAGCGGCCGAGTCGAACGGCGGTGATCACAAAGGGCTGACCCGCTCATTGCTTCACTGCAAAGTCTACTCTGAAGCTGTGGATCTCTCATCTGAAGACGTCACTGTAGCCGTCCGCCCAAGCCTGCGCATCGTCTACAACTGGGTGGAGTAATTCGATGACACCTAACGAGCTGCTTGAGGGCGTTAAATCTCGGTTTACGCCCCTGCTGGTGGTTGAGTCAAAAGTGCTTGAAAGCCTATTGATTCAGGCTTTGGCGGCTTATCAGGATCGGGCTGGCTTGGTGCGTCGTATCAAGATAGAAAAAGAGGCAGGGATTTCCCTGCCTTATCCTGAAGATTATCTGGCTCTGGTACATGTAGTCGATAAGCGCGAAGTATTGGTTTATAGCGACGATTATGGCTCGTCGGTAGATCTCGAGCTAACTGGAAGAGAACTATACCCCCTAACCCTTTCCTACCTAGTCAACTTGCGCGACCGCCCATTAAGTGAATGGACGGTTCCCCCAACGATTGTCGGCCTTATTCAAGATTACCTTGAAGTATTAATCGCCATTCCTAATACCGAGCGTCAACGGCGCGTATCAATCGCAGGGAAACTTGATACATCTGCCCTTCCCGACGAAAACACGCTGACTCAGCGCAAGTTAGACCTGGAAGCCCAGATGTCGTCAAACCGGGCAATCATTGCCGGCGCAACACTATTTTAAACGGGGGGTGTCATGGGTATTTTTGATGGATTATCCAGCAGATCCAGCCTAAAAAATGCTGTAAACGGCATGTTTAATGACGCGATGGACTCTGCTACAAACCGCTTCCTCCAGGGGACAAATGATGTCGTAAAAGAAGCATTGAATTATGCACTGGGCGGCGGTTCATCCAGTGGTTTTGCCGGCGGTGGGATGGTTAACGGGAAAGCCGGGCACTCTGGTGAAGTTGCCTATGCCAAAAGCATTTTAGAAATGGCGATGCGAATCCAGTACGCACAGGGGTGGCAATGGGTTGTTGAAGCCGACGGGATGAAAGACCTTTTTATGTTTGTTCGCGATGTTTCGTACAGCGAAGGGACTATTGAAACAGATGCCAAAATTATTGGCGGTATCCAGTTTAATAAACCAACTCATATAACACCCGGCACCGTAACAATCACCGTTCGCGATGACCAGACCGGGCGTATTGCTAAATGGTTCGATGCCAGGAAGCGCCGCGTGATAAACCGTGATGGCACTATTAACCTCTCCCCCTACTACGTGATGAACATCCGTGTTTATCGCGTAGGTTTTAACGGCAGTAAAACGTTGGATGCTGAATATCCCGTGATCCCAACGGAGCGTGGCGCCACGACGCGTTCATATGACCAGGTTGGTGAATTCCTTTCATACCCGCTGACATTTGTATGCCACACATCAGCTGATGCCAGTTTAACTGGGCTTGCGTCATCGATGGCAACCGGCATGGCCGGTGATGCACTAAGCAAGGCCACCAGCATAATCAAATTTTAAGGCGAAATATGTTTATCCCTACCCTCTACCAACCCTCAAATCCAAAGAACGAAATCCAGTTTCGGGCGCCGGCGGTTAATGATGCTCTGGAGTTTTGCGGGACGGCGCCGGAACAAGAAGAACAGGCTACGACGCGATACCTCAATACAATGCAGATCGGAGATGTGCAGGATAGTGCTCGATGGACGGCTCAAGACCGCCGCACGGCGTTGTGGTGGATTCATACACATTCGCAACCAAACGGTGCAGAACAGACCGTAAGTTATCAATGTGGCCATTGTGGGGAGCTGCATCACTATGACTTTGACCTGTGCGATTTGGCTGAGGATTTAGAGCTGCTGACAATCCCCCCCTATGTCGAAGTAACCATTCCGGTTAAAGGTGTGCCACATCAATGGCACTTGAAACCTATCGATGGTCTGGGTATGGAGCATTTAGAAATGATGTATTCGAACCTACCGGCTCCAGGTGCACCTAATTATGAAACGGAATTAGCGAATTTACGGCTGGTGGAGATCACCTTGCAGGCTCATTTGGCCGAACAGCCCCAGGAGTTCCAAGAGGCAGCGGAAATGCGATACGAGCTGATTCGTAGCATGGAAGTCAATTCGGAGTTTGTGCCGCTGGCAGCCGGCGTAAGGAAGATGCAAGAAACCTTACGCCACGGGCTACCAATTACGATCCACAAGGGAAAAGCCCAGCTATATATCAAGCCGCATAACTGCCCAACTTTGGCTAAGGAGGGACAGGCGATTTCTACACGCCTTTTCTTTCAGTTTCGGGGTGTCAACTACCTTCCAGGCCATGTCGTTAAATTCCTGGGTGACCCTGATTCATGACCTTGCCTTATACGGAAAGCAGTCGATCGGTGATATAGAGCGCCTGCCCCAGTGGCGTGCTTTCAAGATGGTTGATGACCTGGTTCAAATGATTAAAAACTCGTCAGGTAAACGATAATGCCGGCACAAACTAAGCCAACAGAAATACTGTCTATCATCGAGGCGATTGAGAACGCCAGTGCGAAAGAACTCGATGTACTTACTGATATACACCGAGCAATCGTAAGCCGCTCACCAACAGGCCGCTCGAACGACGTTAAGTTACAGAAGTCTAATGCTTCTATCATTGCCCAGATCACTCGGCGTCAAGAGCCAGCTAATGACTCCTATCCCACTCATGGGCGCAATCAGTTACATGATATTCGCAATAGTAACGGCCGCGTTGAGCTATCTGTATCAGGCGAAAGATTTCAAATTGGTGATAATAAAAATCAAAAATCATCTTTTATCGGTAATTTTCCGCCAAAAAACGTCGCCATTGATAAAAGTCATGCTACTGGCAGTAAATTGCAATCAATTGACATGTTATCGCATGCGCATGACGGTAATCGGCCTTCTGAACTGGCTGGCGGCCCAATTAATGCAAGCGAAAACATTTATTCTGCAATCGGTAATACAGCTAGAAAATTGCATTTGCTAGATGATGGCGACTCATCAAAAACACAAGCAATACAAAGAAGTGAGGGAAAACTCGGTGCACGGGGAGAGAATGGACGATTTATATCAAAGGACACGGTTGAGTCTGACATTGAGGACGAAAAGGACAAGGATGAAAAAAGCCTACTAAAACGCTTGGCGTCATTTTTCTCCAGTAAGAATGGTGATGGGGAGGCTGCGGAGGTTGCTGGGATGGCAGCTGGAGGCGTTCTGTTTAGCGCAGGTAAAGAAGCGGCTGATCTGATCGGTGGCATTAACGACAAGGTGATAAGTCTCAAAGAGTGGCGGGATAAACGCAAAGACCTTCCAAATGCTACAACCCAGGCGCCGATAAAATTCCCGGATGTCAGTGCACCGACTAAATCGCAACAAGCCTACAGTGCGAGCACCACCGGTAAAGTGATCTCCGTTATGGAATCGCAGCAGGAACAGTTAGCAAAATCCGATGAAGAGATTATCCGCGTTCTGGGTGAAATCAGAGACAAGGACTCCAAGGGTAGCAAAGGTGGGCGCGGTATCCTTGGCGGGATTTTAGCGGGCCTGGGCGGGAAGGCTATCGGAAAGGCCTTGGGATCTCGAATTCTGGGGGGGCTATCGTTAGCGTTGGGCGGCGGGGTACTCGTAAAACTATTTAAACGCTTGGCTGGTGCAGGTGATATCAACGATATCATGCCGCGCCCTGGGCGTGGGCCGGTTACTACTGGTGGTATGCATGGGAAGCATATTCCATCCGCCGGATCGCCAAAGGGGAAAGGAGGCAGGCTGACGAAAGTGGCCGCTGGTGCAGGAGCTGTAGCTGTTGGTGCATATGGAGCTATTAAGGGGGTATTTGGCAGTAGTAGCGAAGTTACTGAGGCTGTTGGCGCCAATATCGAAAATCCAGCAGGAAAGAAGGGCGTTGAGGTACCAAAACAACCAGAGGACGTCAAAGCACAGCAAAAATCGCGTAAATCTCGCTCCAAGTCTAAGCGCGGCCGGAAAATGGCTCGCAATAGAGTTTCAGCTAAACCACCAGCAACGAACGCAGAAACCATTACGGCGTCTACTGGGAAGAACGCGAGTAAAAAGGGGGTAGAGAAAGCTTCTGTCACTACGGCAGAACATGCAGCAGAAAAAGCTGTAGGTGAAAAGGTTGCGGAAAAAGCCGCTGGCAAGCTGGCTGCAAAAGGTGCTCTGAAGGCGATTCCAATTGTAGGGACGATTATAGGCGCCGGCATCGATGCGATCGATGGCTTCAGTGATAGTGAAGCACAGAGAGGGGCGTTTAAATTGGCTGAAGGTCAGGATGTTTCCGGCCGTCATAAAAGCGAATATGCTGCCGCCAATATAATCGACATGGGTGGATTGGTGTCCGGTGGTGCCGGCTTCATGGCTGACGGCGCTCGCTGGCTCGGTATGGATGGTGTGGCGGATGGCCTAACATTTAGTACCAGTGATATTGCACAGTCCTTAGACAATGGCGTCAGCAGTGTAAAAGAGTTTTTTGACTCGGGTAGCGATAGCCAGGTCGACGCAATACGCGCAGGTGCGAAACAAACTACAGAAGCAATTAAAGACCTGGATAGTTCTCTTCAGTCCGTAATGCCTGGCATGGCCGACCCATCACTCGCATCTGGCATATCTGCAACTGATGGATCAGCTCCGGCGTTTAATAATGTTTCGAATGAATTAAATATAGGTGGCGCTAATGCGCATACCAGGGCGTTTAGGAATAACAACTTTGGCAACCTGGAGTATGCGGGCCAAGCCGGTGCTGAGTTAGAGAAAGCCAATGCAAAAGGTGAACGTCGTTTTGCTAAATTTGACTCTCCTGAAGAGGGATTTCGTGCGCTAGCGAATCAGCTTAGCAGTTATGCAGAAGGAACATCAAAAGCAATTGGATATCAAAAAGTAGACACCGTAAGGGGGATTATCTCTAAATATGCCCCAAGTGGCGAGAATGATACCGAGGGCTATATTGCTCAGCTGTCGAAGTCCTTGGGCGTGAGGGAGAGCGATCGGCTTGATCTGCGCAATGCGGACGTCATGACAAAAGTAATGCGGCAGATAGCTACTATCGAAGGTGGGGCGCCGCAGGTTTCTGATCAATTTATAAAAACAGCAATTGGCGAACGTTCCGGTAAAAAGTGGGTTGGTCAATTTAACCCAGAAACGCTGTCAATCATTAATCAGCAGCGCCAGGCTGATGGCCTTGAAGCCATTTCCAGCAGCGCGCAATTCTCTCGTCCGGAAAAGCAATCTATGGGCGCGCGCGTCACCGAGGCAGCCACCGAAGCATATGACACTGCCGCGACGTATTTGGGCGAACTTGGAGGTAAAAGCGACGCTGCATTGACTGGAATGTTTGATGTAGAAGGCCTGACTGTACCCGCGCCAGATCGTGGCCTAACAGTGCCGATAAACGACAAGTTACCGGGTGCCTTACAACAGGCATCAAATTCACCGGATGCTATTGCCGCACTCCAGCGGAGGGCCACCAGCAGGATCGGGAGTGGAGTCGAACAAGGTGCTGAATCTGGCGCAATTATGCCTCCCCCCGTTAATGGCGCTCAAGAGCAACCGATGCAGATTGTACCCGCCAGCGAAGTAAAAAAAGCCCGCAAAGTTCTACCTGGCTCGAGTCCGTCACAGCAGGATAACGCTGCTAATGGGGATACCAGCTGGTGGGATGAGACAAAAGATATGGCTTCAGGTATTGGCAGCGTAGCTATGGAGTCGGGGAAAGGGGTGATGGAAGATGCTGCACGTAGTGCCCTCCAGTCGATTGGGGTTGATATTGATAACCCACTATCCTCATTCGCAGTGACGGCCGGTGATACTGTTGGCGGAGGTGTTTCATCAGTCATATCTGGCCTGATGGCCGATACGCCGTTTTCATTCCTGAGCGATACAGTTGCTAACGCTATCGGAGGAAAATCCAACAGCCTTACTCAACAGGCTGTTTCGGCATTTCAAACGTCTCCGCCGCCACCGATCCCAAACCTGGCGGCCAGCGGCGTGGCGCCAGTCTATCAAAGAGATAATGAATCCCGCAGCAGCGATGATGAAACTCTGTCTTGGCTTGAACGTATTGCCAAAGCCGTTGAGAAACAACTCAATGTGAAGCCTGAGCCAAAAGACGCAAATATCAACATGACTACTCACAGCCCGCAACCTGCGCCGCGAACTGAGGTGCCAACTGCGATATCAGATCGCGCCCTCGAAAAACTCTTCGGCTAACGATGAGTGCGGCATCCCTGCCGCACTCATTAACTCACTTCGCCTAAATTATCCTCCTTGCTCCCAGCATAGGTATTCAAATGAACGAGATAGATAGCCTCCTGCGCGTTACCGGGGAAGGCGTGACCATCAAATTGGGTGATGTAGAGGCAATGGAAGCGCGTATAGAGGACTGGTTACACACACCGGAGGGCAGTGTTTATGGCCTTCCAGAGTACGGAAATCCCCTGGCACGCTTTAAACATGAGCCTCTGGACAGCGTGCACACGCTGGTAGCCATTGAAAATGAGATCATCATCAAAATGATGAGCGATATAGCTGATCTGAAGTTGGAGGGGATCAGGATAGAACCAGCTGAGATTGATGTGTTTGTCCTGACTATTGGGATACCTAACCAGGAACTTACCTGGGCAATGAAAAAGGAGTAACGTAATGACCTCGCAAGATATATTGGATAAGTTCACGGCTCTCATTCAGCAAAATGTATGGTGGAGTCGATTTGTAAACAGCCAGTTTATGAAAATGCTGGCGATTATGGTTAGTCAACTCATGTATGCCTGTCAGACTGCCGCCGAGAAGGCATTAACTGAAGGTTTTATTAGTACAGCGACAAAACGTTCATCAATTCTTGCTGCTGCTGAGGATAGAGGCTATGTGACTCGACAGATAACCCCATCATACGGGACTTCCACGGTAATTAATAAAACTCAGAAACCACAATCATTAGCTATCTATACTGATTTGATATCCGACGAGCAAAAACGTTACATGCTTGTTGAACCGGTTATATTGAAGCCTGGCGAAACAAAACATGGTGTTCAAACAAAACAGCTTGAGCGGGAAAGGCTGATATTTGATGTTGAAAACGAAACTGAGTTTTTGTCTTTCACACTAACTAAGGCTATGACAAAAAGATGCGTGAATATTGATGTTTCCGTTACCGATAATGGTGTTGCCCGCCGATGGGAAGAAAACCCTCAGTTTCGACTTTCAAATAAGAATAGCCTTCATTACGTGAAGTTCTATCGGCCAACGGAACAGATTGGTGTTCGCTTTGGTGATGGTTCTATTGGCAAGATGCCGGCCAGCGGTGAACAGGTGATTTTAGATGTTTGGCTGAGTGATGGCGACATAACACTGGTACAAGGCCAGGCATTGACACCGTATGCAGATTCGTCGGAATTATCAGGCCAGATAGAGATCAAGACTGAGACACCAATCACGAACGGCGCCGGGTATGAAACGACAGAGGAAACGAGAAGCAGAGCGCAATATTTTACCGCTTATGACGGCCAGGTAGTGTGGGGGGCGGACTATAAATTTTATCTTCGCACACAGATCCCTAATATTAGCTGGATCAATGCTTGGGGCGAGAAGGAACAGGAGCGTTCAACCGGCGTTAAATCTCTAAAGAATATCAACACTGTATTTTTTTGCGGCCACAAGAAGGGGTTGACGCAGGCACAAATGGAAACGATGGTTTTAGACACTTTCAAAGGGATTCCAAACGAATTAAATAAGAATTTTGTTTACGTTAAAACTAATGAAAGACCATTTACAATTTCCGTTTCCGGTACGGTTAAGAAAAGTGAAATAATTTCAGAAGCTGAGAGAAAAATTCGTGAAGCGTTAGAGGCTAAAGCAGGAAAAGACTCTAGCAACTTCGAACGTGATGAATCAGGGGAGTTCGCACGAGTTTCTCACAATGAAATCTGGGCAATAATTGAGTCAACAGGGCTGCTTTCAAAATTTAATCTTGACATCAAGAATATGAGTGATGCCGCCGCGCTAAACGATTTTATTTTCTTGGATGTAACAAAGTCGATATTTGACCTTAAATACTGAGGCAGGCGATGAAAGATAATTGGTTCAAGGAGCAAATGACGTCTGCCAAGCAAAACTCAGGTTTGTGGGCGGGCTTTGCAGATGTGGTGCAGTCTATGTTGAATAGCATTGTGATGCCATTAATAGAGCGCACCGCCAACAGAAAGTCTCTTTATTCAATGGATAAAGATGATTTGCGAAAACGTATGGGGGAGCTGGGGAAATTCTTTTATATCGATGGGAAGAATAGCGCCTCACTGCCAGTATTGCTTTCCCAGCGCCTGGATGAGATCCATTTCAAGGGGACAAACCGTCCGATCGAGGCAACGCTATGGCGTGAGTTCAAAAACCTTGCTGCCACCTGGGCACCGCTTTATGCACCGGTAGACCAGGCTAAGTTCCCATATGGTTCGTATTTCGTCACCAGGGACGAGCTGGAGACGGCAAAGGGGAAGTATGGTGATTTCTTCCTTACCTCACGCGGACGCATCAGCGTAGCGCTGAACGACGTTTACGACGTATATTCGGATACTGACCCGTCCAAAGTGCTAGACGAGTTCATGCGTCAGTTCAAAATGGTCATTGAGCCATTGATACCGCTTCACATTGTGTTTGACGGCATGGGATATCATTTGCGCTTTGAGCTGGTGGAACGAAAAATCGTATTCACTCTCGCCGGCGCTAGCGCAAAGATCCAAAGCGGTACCTGGTATATCGAATCACTCCAAACAGAGATCTCCGCCGAGTCGGTATCCACTAATCTGAAGGTAACTCAAACGCTCAGCAATATTCCCCGACCCCTCGAGACTGTACTCGTCCAGATGGACGATATGCGGCTCGATGCCTGGGCGCTTGATGTGGTGCCTGTACCAATGATACGCCCGACGCAGGGAGCAGACGCACGACTTGTTGTCGCGGACGGCATAGCCAGTATTCAGACGCTCGGCTTCCGAGGTTGCAATGTAGAATTTACATCTGGCGGGATCATAGGGTACGAGTTCCCTGATGGAATTGACCGCGCGATACTGCCGATTTCAGCCGCCGATGTAGGAAAGATAAACTCTATTATTTATCTAGACACCTTTTAACCGGTTGAACTCTCCACTGACAGGCCCAGCCCCACTGGGCCAGCATGTTCAATTCTAAAACTCACTTTACTTAAACTCACCTGCTAATCAACCACTGCACAGGCGTTCTTCTATGGCAGAAATTAAGGCCGTTCAGACCGGCGGGAAGCTGTTTCGAGCTGCACTGCTGGATTATTTCTACAACCGGCGCGCGGAGTCTGAGATCGGGGCTGGTTCAAGGTTCGTAATGGTGAAGGGATATTTTGGCACGTCGGCGCTGGTAACAGCCAACCCTGCGGGAGGCTGGAATATTGCGAACATACCATCGACGTATTCGCTAAGTGATCTGAAGAACAAATTTGCTGAGTGCAACCTCGTTTGTACAGCAAAAGAAGGATTGATCACCATCAATGCTACGTTGCAGGACTCCTTGCTTCCTGCGGATACACCATACAACTTCAATACAATGATGCTGATTGACGGGGATGGGAAAGCGTTCGCTGTGCTTTGCTGCCAACAGGATACTTTGTATCGTGGGAAAGCCTTCACCGCTGTGTTAACCATCGACCAGAGGGCTGGATAATGACGGCAATAACAACTTCTGGCGGCATCACGATCGTTGCCCCGCAAAAAGCCGGTGGCCTGTTGGCTGACGTTCAGTATCTTGAGCCTTATGCGTCATCAGCATTAAATCGCAAGGCCTATGGAATTTTTGGCGCCGGCGTATACCAGGGATTTTCGGTTGTACCTGGTAAAGGCCTGAATGTGATCGTTAAGCCAAACGGCACTAAGCCTGGTGTCGCATCGGTTGATATCAATGGTTACCAGATCACTGTGCAGCTTCTAACCGAGCAAGCTGTAGCTTTGGTAGCCGGAAAATTGAACATCGTCATTTTGGAGGCGAAGTACGGGCAAGGTATTGTTACTGACCAAGTTGATGCGAATTCCAAAATTAAGGCTGCCAGCCTGCGCGTTGTGAATGATGAGAAAAGTATCCTCGATGGTATGGTCGAAGTTTGCCGTATCAACTTGGCTTCAAATGCCACCAGCGTTCCGGCCGAGAGCATTAATGTAGATAAGCGGTTCTCATTAAAAGTGTCATATGAGCCGACAGATGATATCAACGATGCCCGCACAACCCGACTGTTGACAGTTAAGGCAGGAAAATCGTTCGTTCCACTTGCCGGAGGGGATATGACAGGCCCGCTGGGGGTTACCCGGTTGGTGTTTTCGGACAAAATCACGACACAGGCTAATACAGATATTGACCGGGCTAACGGCTTTACTGTTGAGTCACTCTCCGCTACAAGTCCTGGGTATCCTGTGCAAGGAGGGTTAGGAACGCTGTTAACCTTCAAGGTTAACGAATATCGGAATGTTCAGTTCGCTTTAGGCTCAGGAAATACCGATTTCTATCTCCGCTCGATGCGAAAAGATAACGGTACATCAACGGAAAAATGGGATCGAGTCTACACACAAGCGTTCAAGCCGACTGCTGCGGATGTTGGGGCGCTTACTGATGCGCAAGCTGCCCAAAAATATGCATTACGCTCAATCAAAATTAACGGCAAGCCATTAAGTAGCGATGTGAACTTGCTGGCCGGTGATGTGAATGCTTATAACAAGACTGAAGCGGATGGGCGATATCTTGCGAAGACCAGTAATCTCGCAGACCTTACTGATAAAGCTAAAGCACGCGGCAATCTTGAATTGGGAGATGCCGCCACTCGAAACGTAGGTGTTTCTGGTGGTCAGCTGATGGCTGTTGGTGCGTTTGGCCTGGGTGTTGGTGGTCGCCATTTCGATGATGCATATTGCAATACCGCACAGATTTATCGTTTAAATTCCTCTTCTGCCAATAAGCCGCCTATAACGGGAAATATTGCAGCCGGGGTAATCAGCCTTCCATGCGATGCAGCTCCGTCCTCCGGTTACCTTGCAATTTCAGGGTTGGGAATCGGCTACATAGGTTTTTCGAATAAGCCTGAAAATGGTGTTAAATGGGGGCAAATCTATACCTCTTTAAACAAGCCATCGGCAGCAGATGTTGGAGCTTTGACGGATGCACAGGCTGCACAAAAATATGCACTGCGGTCTATAAAAATAAACGGCAAGCCGCTTTCATCGGATGTGAATTTATTAGCAAGTGACGTTAATGCATGGAATAAAACCGAGTCAGATGGCCGCTATGTAAAACGTGCCGGCGATACAATTAAGGATAGGTTGGTTATCGATGGGGCAACAGTATTGCCTACACAACCATTGCGGCCCTTATCAGATTCCCCAGCTCTTTGGATGCATGGCCTTAGCGTTTCGACGTTTGAATATGATGATCCAAATATCAAGGGTTACCCGACCCAAGCATATTCTACACTGGTTAATTTTAGTGCTACAGAGCATAGAGGCTTACAACTGTTATCAGAAAAAGGGACTAATAATTTTTGGTTGCGTTCTGCTGATGCGGGTAAGTATTCACCGTTTGTTAATCTCTATCATTCAGGAAATAAGCCTAGCGCTGATGATGTATTAGCAGCGGATGCCAGATGTAACTTTGCAGCAAAAAAAGGTGTGTCGAGAGTATTGACTGGCGATGCAAAACCAACATCCCCAGGTATTTGGAGTGTGGAGAATAGTAAATGGACTCCACTGGCCTGGGGTTCTCTATATGTTACAACTAACCTGATTGATTTAACTGCCACTTCAGGTAACCAAAACTTTTTGCACTACTTGTTTATAGGTCATGGCAATGGGAATAAACTATTTGCCGCAACAGATGTAAATGGCTCGTTTAGTGGCTGGTCGCAATACTACTCAACTGCCGGCAAGCCTACAGCCGCAGATGTTGGCGCCCTCACTGATGCCCAAGCGGCGCAAAAATACGCTTTGAGGTCTATTAAGGTTAACGGAAAACCTTTGACATCAGATGTAAACCTGTTAGCCGGGGATGTGGATGCCTATAACAAGGCTGAATCTGACTCGCGATACTTTGCGCGAGGTATGACCGGGACAGCGACTGATGTTGCTTGGAATGCGCCATCGGGTTTCTATAGCACGCAAGCGACGGGTATGACGTCAGTTCTCCACTTCCATTTAGGTGGTACCGGAAGCACTCGAGCTGCTGATTTCCGCTTTAACTATGGTAATGGCGGTATAGCATATCGTTCATCGCGTGATGGGTTTGGGTATGAGAAAGGGTGGACAAAGATCTATACCGAACTGGACAAACCTAAGCCAGCAGATATCGGCACTCTGGACACTTCCGAGATAACAGACAACTATGGGGCCATCGCGAAATTAAGAATTGATACTGGGACTAGCCCTGCATGGGTTCTTATTGGGACGATATCTAACCTGGTTCAATATGGTGGAACTTTAACCATAGATGTCATCGGTGGCTCTGGTTATAACGCTTCAGAGCGAAATAACGCAACCCAGCGAATTATGGTTAGAACAAATAATAACTCGGTGGCAAAAGTTAATGACCCTTATCGTGCCCTTGTGACGAGTCACCATTACGGGAATCCAGCAATAACCGAAGTTAGAGCGGTTGAAGTATCTGCAAATAAATATGAAATATACGCACTGGTAGGTGCTTTTACTAAAAACATTGTCACAACCGTTACCGCATCAGTAAATCTATCAAATTGGGCATATTCCTTTGCCATACAGGAAAAGGTGCCTGTTGCAAGTATTCGCTTTATAGCAAACACGTACTATCACACTGGTAATAAGCCTGCGGCTGAAGATGTTGGAGCATGGAGTAAAGAGGAGTCTGACGCTAGATTCTTGTTGCTGGCGGGGGGCACTGTAAAGACGTTGGCGATAAAGCCTGGAGGTACGGCATCGGAAAGTGAAGCCCTCCGTGTGGAAGGAGCAGCACACACACCTATTGTGATAAGCCGTCCTACATCACAGTCCAACCTATCCATTGGTTTTCAGGTTGCTGATAAATCATTAATGCGCCTTGGTTTAGCGCTGGATAATGAGTTGCATTGGGGGGCAGAAGCTAACCAGGCTTCAAATCCACGTATTTATACCACAGCCAAGCCGCCTACTGCGCAAGAAACAGGAGCATTAACGGACGCACAAGCCGCTCAAAAATATGCTCTTCGCTCTATCAAAGTTAACGGTAAACCTTTAAGCGGCGATGTCAATCTCTTGGCTGGTGATGTTAATGCATGGAGTAAGACCGAGGCTGATGGGCGCTATTTGATGAAGAGTGGCGGGCAACTTACTGGCCTGTTAAAAACTAGCGCTGAAATTCAGTCTACCAGCATGGACAGTTTCCGTATGGTTGGCGGCAAGTTTGGAACATTCTGGCGTAATGACGGCGATAACCTATATTTATTGCTCACAAAGGCTAATGACCAATTTGGCGGATTTAACGACCTAAGGCCGCTAACTGTCAATAATGAAACGGGTTCCATATCGTTAGGCACCCAATTGAATTTAAATAATCCAGATTTTGTTAGAAAATCGGGAATAAATAGTTATCAAAGCGGTGATGTAAAATTTAATCAAACAAACGGCTACATTCTTCAAGGGGCTGGTGACCAATATGCACAATCTTATTTCCTTGAGACTGTAGGGCAATATACGGCTTTGCGGTGGCGGGTGCGCGGCGGTAATTCGGATGGCTGGCCTGAGTTTCGCAATGATGGTTCATTGTATTTGTCTGGTAACTTTCCTTGTGTCAAAAATAGTTTCGGAACCACTTGGCATCCAGACGGAAACATTGAGAGCAATCTGTGGGGTGGCTACCTAAGTAACTGGCTGAACAATAATCTCAATGGCCGTGTCGATTGGGGATCATTTAATAGCCGCAGCCATATTTCCGGGAATAGAAATGCCTGGTGGTACAAGGACGAGCTAACCGGGTATATCCATCAGGGTGGTGTTATCAATCGCGGCGATAACTATCTAAACCGCGTTAATTTTCCTCGCGGGTTTACACAGGACTGTTTCGGGGTTCAATTAACATTGGCGGGTCATTGGGGGGACTCATCCGCAAACATGGAAGCGCTAAACGTGGGGCCGGGAGGATTTGACTCTGGTATGAATGGAAATGAACGCATCGCATTTTGGTGGGCGGTTGGGGTTTAATTATGAATTACGGATACAGTGCGAAAACCAATATTTTCTATGTGTTGGAAGATCAAGAAGCCTACGAAACCAATAAAAACTGGCCTGATGATGTTAAACCAGTTCCTGAAGAGTATTGGGAAAAGTATCGCGAGCAACCCCCTGTAGGAAAAATCCGGGGGGCGGATACCGATGGCCTGCCGTGCTGGATTGACGCCCCGCCGTTGAGTCAAAAGGAACGAGAGGTCGAAGCTGTTCGCAAAAAATACTTGCTGATCACTCGCGCTAGCAATGCAATTGCTCCTTTGCAAGATGCGGTTGAATTAGGGATGGCGACTGAGAAGGAAAAGGAGAAGTTAGTCGCATGGAAAACATACCGTGTCATGCTTAATCGCATTGATACTTCTCAAGAAACTGATATCACCTGGCCTGAAGATCCTAAGTAATTCCCCTTGCCAGTTAAAGCGCCTCCGGGCGCTTTTTTTTTGCCTAAAAAACAACGTGGCAGTTTGAAAAGTCACTTTTGCTAGTCTCGTTTTCGCATCAACAGAGCCGGAGGAATACGTGCCAACAAGCACACAAACGCTCGTTATTGCTGTGCTGTTATCAGTGCTCGGAGGGTTGGCTGTTTTCCTCCAAGGGGTGCGAGAAGAAAGGATTAAGCGGGATTGGTTCAATCTTTTTACTGAGCTGGTAATCAGCTTTGTATCGGGGGCCACCGCTTACTACTCAGCTGAGCACCTTCGCTGGGAAGAACCTCTCTTGCTCCTGGCAGTTCTGGTAGCGAGCAATAACGGACGAGAAACCGTAACCGTGGCTAAAGAGAAGTTTTTAGCCGCACTACAAAGCATTTTTATTAAAAAGGGGATTTAGATGATCAGTGAAACGTGCCTGGCGCTGGTTGTTGCGGCCGCGCTGGCAGACCGCTTTCTGTTTAAGCGTAGAAAGGCAATTGTGCAAGATACCGGATCAGAAGAATACATTGATGAGGTGATCCGTTTTCCGGTGAGTTTCCTTACTACTTGCCGCAATGTGAAGGGGGCACGAGTTGAATACTGCCTTCGAGATAAAAAAGACCCTACTACGGTGATTACCGGCAAAGCCCGGTCATTGTTCATTTCTGATAAGGGTTTAACCCGAGAATTCCTGTTCTTTAATCGTCGTTATCTGAAATCAGGCAATTGGGAGCTGGTTGTGCGAATGACCCACGGCGACAGCCGGATTAATCCACTCTACCGTCTTTTCCCAGTCCAGTCAGTGGTTACGAAAGTGTTCGATATTCCTGCTGATAAGGTGGCGCCATATGCCCGCTAATCTGTTTTCGAAGAACGGGCAGACATACCATGTCCTAGACTTCAATAATCTCAATGAGAAAGGCCTGGAACCACTAAAAAAGGCCGTGACTAAAGCCGGTGCAGAGATCGTTAAGGTTGTCCCTGCCGGCACTGCTCGAAAAAAAGACGGAGTGCGTATACGCACCTTTGCCCTGAAAGCTTTGGACGAGCAAGAGGTGTCCGTTCAGGTTAATGATTCGGGTGATATCTCCTCCATTTCACTGAATAAAAAGACTGTTCCATTTACCGGCGCCAAAGACCTCGATGCACTCGCGAAAATCATCGCCGGCGCCATTTCCTCTAATGCCCAAGCTTTTGCCAAATCACTTGCCCGAAAGCTGGCTAAAGCAGGTCGAGTGGAAACCCCTCGCCAAAAAAGCGGCCTTAAATCTAATGCGCAGCGACTCGCTGAACAAAATGGTCGTATCGATGCCGCCAAGCAAAAGATTGCTTCTGCGCAGGCAGTTACGCTTAAGCGAGGTAATGATTTACAGGTTAAGCGTGCCAGGGCCGAGGCCTTGAAGAACCAACTTCGCGCTGAGCAAGCTCAAGGCCGCAAACTGAAAACTGAATTTGAGACTCTAAAACGTGAGGTAGCGGCATGAGTAATCCATATCATCCAATGAATGGCGTACTGATCGTCGATCGCGGTGACTATGATGTACGGCAAGTAACCGATGCGGAATTTGCTTCTCTGAATGAGGGCGGTGGTGAAGATTTAATGCTTGAAAGCGTTACTGTCGAAGAGGTTGAGTCTGCGTTTATTGGTGATCACCTGGCTGATCCGCACAGAACGGCGATGTTTGAAGCCATTAGCACCACGAAGAACCGTTTGTCACAAACCATGCGCGCCTTTGTTCGTGTGCTCAATTCAGGCTTAAATGGGACGGGGATAAAAGCCGGCACAGATGAGGCAGGAACCGATGATACTGGCGTCAGTACAGCTGGTGGCGCCGAAATAGGGAATGTTCGAAAGGTCGCCGGCATCCCAGTTATGGCCGCAAAGATACCGCTCACTGACGGTCAGAGCGTTTCCCTCTTGTTCCACAGCCCAACCGCCGACGTTAAGCTGAAAGCTCAAGACGTTCTTGTCGCCTTTAAGTTTCTTCTGAATAAACGGGATGTTACTCATGTTGTGGCGCCGATCGGTGGGCGCGATATGTCTCTAAACCAAACTGCACAGACGCTCTCAAATCTGATTGAAAAAAACAGCTCGAAATTTTCAAAAAGCCGCGACAAGCACAACAAGCTGAAACTGGATGCTGAAGCTGCGGAATTTGAAGCTGAAAAGCTTGAAAGCCTTGCAATTGATGAAATGGCCAAAGCTGATGAGATGGCGCCGCAAATGGCGGATATCGATGCTCAAATTGAAGAGTACAGTGCCAGTATTAGCCGGCAGACCTCAGAAAATGAGCGCTTAAGTTCTGCAATCGAGTCACTGAAGGCAAAAAAAACTCAGAAGCAAAGCCCAATGCCTGAACTGGGCGTTTCCACGGGGGGAACTGCTGCCACTTCTGGCAGCTATACCGTGCCACTGGCAAGTATTCAAACC
Organism: Serratia sp. PL17; assembly: GCF_017832355.1. Lineage (GTDB taxonomy): Bacteria > Pseudomonadota > Gammaproteobacteria > Enterobacterales > Enterobacteriaceae > Serratia. The sequence continues at coordinate 55,797 of NZ_JAFIBY010000012.1, read as the reverse complement.
GGTGCGATGAACCCTACTTTAAAAAAAGCAGCGGTATCCGGCGAAAACCCAATCTGGTATTCACAAAGTAACGGCGACAATATCTCATTTTCTGGTTCGATCACTGTAAACGGTGTTGGCCCTTCCCCCGAAGCCGTTGCCTATAAAAACAAATACAAAGCTGCCAAAACGGCGGGATATCAATATACCTATTTCCGTATCTCTGGCCTGCAAGGTATTTACGTATTTGTGAAGGATGGACAAGTTCTTACCAAAGCCGGATTTGAAGCTATTACGGTGGCTGAGGAAACCGAGCAGCCAGCAACCACGACTGCGGCAGCAGCTGATGATATGGATACCGACACCTCTCAAGCCGGCGCGCTTTATTATTATGGGTTGAAAGCTCGACCAAATTGGCGGCCGGGTGGGGCAGTGAATACATATGATCCCGAGGGCTTTAGTGCTTCAGGAATTAAAACTGAGCGCTCCATTGGTGCTAATGACATTCGTTATGGTGTTGCCGTCTATAACAGCCCACTAAGTGCGGACAAGGTGGCTGATTATGAACTGGTTGATTTGCAATACAGCCAGGATGAGAAGGAGGCTTTTTCGAATATAGAACTGCTGAAGCCGCTAATCGGTCAGTTGAAAGGTAGAGAGCCTCATGCAACCAGTCAGGACTTTTTACGCAACTATCTGACGCGAAGCGGGGCCAATGCTACTGAGCTTCCAGACGGCCTTTCATTGGGAACGATTGTGAAGAACTTGCGTACTGCCGGCCTTGCCCAACGTAAGAGTGCTGAGGGAGTGTTAGAAACCATTTTCAATGAAGTACCACCAGCTTCACCACTTGCACCACCGGAGACTAAAACTCCTGGCGCTCCAATTCCCTCACCGGAACTGGACATTCCGCCTTCGCCGGCAGGAGAACCCCCACCAGTTTTAACCCCGTCTGAAAATGAAGTTGATACAAACGCGAACAAAGCCGTTGAGTTTTTGAAGGCGACTCTATCACTGCAAACGAGTGATATGGATGAGATCCGAGAGGCTCGAGGAAACACTCGTCAGGCCGTTGGTGCTCTGGCAAATGCCGGTATTTATGACGAGCATGAAAGCTTGGTAAACGACGTAGCACAGCATTTGTCAGATTTGTTAGTCGCCATCCAGCGTGAGGGGGCTGCCGCATGATTTTATCAGCAATAGAGCGTCTTGACCTGGCGGATCAGTTGGATGAACTGATGCGAAAGTCAGCCGCCGCCAAGGGGCTGGAAAAGCTTGATTATGACGACCGTATCGATGAGGTGATGGTCAAGCTCGGGTATGGTGGCGCGCAACCGCAACCGGAACCAGCACCAACCGCTACAGCTAATGACCATGACGTCCAACCCCAAGTTGTTGTCGATTTCTTGAGCGGGAAATTTAATCAGTCAGACAAGGATGAGTTCATTAGCGTGCTGGACGATCTGACCATTTATGTGGGTGAGCACTTGAGCTTTGAGGATGTGCAAATCGGCGCCTCAAATTGGGTACGACTGAATCACCCTGAAGCGGCTTAATTCTAGCGCTTGGCCCGTGTGATAGCGGGTCTTTTTTTTCGGAAATGACAATGCAAAAAGTTATAGAAAAAATCCAAAACACCGCCAGCATTAAAGCGCTGGTGGAGGTAATACGTAAGGCTCTGGGGAATGGTCGGAAATCTTATGTTGTTACCGCAAAAGGTGAAGAGGTTAAAACTCAGTTTGAGGTAGTCGATGCTTCAATGCTTCTGGTGTCCAATCATCTTGATGGCCGCATAAACGAGGCTTACCCACAAGAACTCCAGCCGCGAGATCGCACCCGTTTCTCCAGTAAACTCCAAGTTAATAATATTTCTCGGTCATTAAGGCCGGCTCAACTTACCGATTCCGGGTTATCAAGTCACGGCGCGCCGATCATCGGTGAAGATAATGCTGTGGAGTCGGGGAACGGCCGCAGCATGGGGATTATTAGGGCATATGCCGAGGGGCGTGCAGACGATTACCGCTCGTTTCTTATAAAACATGCACGTGACTACGGTGTCCGACCCAGGGATATCGAAAAGATGGAAAGGCCAATCTTAGTCCGTCGGCGTTTAACCGACGTCGACCGGGTGAAGTTTGCAAAAGACTCGAACCTATCTGACCTACAGGAAATGTCTGCCAGCGAAAAGGCCTTTGTAGACGCTGAGAGCATTACACCTGCGATGATGCAGCTCTTTGCCCCATCGGATAGCGGTGATTTGCTATCTCGATCTAACGCGCCCTTTGTGAAGGCGTTTATGGAAGAGATCGGTGCGACGGCGGCGGCCGGCTTGTTAACCGAAGATGGCCGGCCAACAAGACAGCTGATCGATAGGATGCAAAACAGCATTTTCGCCAAGGCCTATAAAGATAGCCGATTGGTGAAAATGGTGTCCGAAGAGCCTGATCCAGAAATGCGCAATGTGTTGACCGCTCTCAATTCTGCCGCCAGTGATTTTGCGCAAATGGTTATGCTCTCTGGTGATGTGCACAAAGAAACGGTCGGCTCTCTGTTGGAAGGGGCCAGTGAGGTAACGTCCCTTGATAAGACGGCCCTGGGCGCGTTGAAAGATGCAATAGACCTAGTGCGGCGATCTAAGGAGTCCGGGCAACATATCCAGGATGTTATAGCGCAAGTGGGTATGTTTGAGGAGGCGACGGATGAAGCTAAAGCTCTGGCCCTTTTCATTGTGGACAACAACCGGTCAGCTAAACGTATGGGCCAAGCCTTTAAGCTGATGGCGGAACGTATCAACGATGAGTTGATCCACCAGCAGCAGGCTATGGGGGATATGTTCGGCGGCGGCAGCGTGTCGCTCCAGGAGGTTTTGCAGATGGTATCTAACCAGATGCAGCTCGAAAGTGGCAAGGGGTTGGCGGGGGCACTTTTTGAATCGACAAAAAAGCGCGGTGACGCCGTGCTCCCGGTGTTGCGTAATGCAAGCAGTGTTCAGGGTATGAAGCGCATTATTGAGGCATTGACGTTTGATGGTAGTGGCTCTTTATCAACGCTAGCCGCAGCTGTGAACGCGGCGATAAAAACACTGACGATGACCAACCTCAATGATGCAGCTGCTTTGAAGCGATACCAGGTATTAACTGCAAGTATCCTTGGGAAGAAAATTGAAACGTTTACTGATCGGTATGGCCGGGCAAGCCTCTATACCCTTCATCCATTAATTCGTAATGCCCACATGTTCAAGCAACCAGATTGGTCTGCTCTCTTTAACTCCGGTCAAATTTTCCAGCTCCATTATGCAATCAAGCTTGTGATGGCTGATGAAGCCGAGCGAACAGAAGTGATAGCAGCTGCGCGCGCTGCTTACCCTGTGATCAGCAAAGTTATTGGGCGATCTCGGATTCTGACACAGGGCTATATGTCCGCTATGGGGATTATGTTGCCAGAATACCGACCAGCGGCGGTATATAAGGCGATCATCGCTGCATCGAGCGATAAAGGGCAGAGCACATTAAGCGCTACCGGAGCCAGTGTGGCCGTCATGTATGACGTTGATCGTGGTAGGGAACTGATGAAGTATGGGGATGTGACTGCTGAAGCCGAAGACACCAAGAAGCGTTACACGGGGTATTTATCAAGGGTTAAGGCGAAAATCGATTCACTTCAGGATAGTGATAAGGCGGTTGTTGAGAAGTTGCCGTATTCATTGCGTGCGGCTTTCCCTGCGTTTCATGCTGTGGATTTGTCCGGGCCAACACTAAACTTTGGGCAAACATATGGTCGCCGCAAATCTGTATCGAACTGGCTTGAGCGATATGACCCCGAAGAAATTCGCGATACTGCTGAAAAATACGGCAAAAGTAGTGTGTTAGTAAGTGAGATTATCAATGAAATGGCTGATGCCGCAGAAAATCACCAACAAGCGATAGTGAATCTATGCGACCGCGCGCGCGCGTTGGCGCAGGAAATTATCAGCGAATCGGACGTTACTGAAGCGGATGCTAATGAGTGGATTAAGGGAATAAAGATCCACAAAAAGGCCATTGAGACGATAGATGAAAAGCATGGGGAAGGTGCATTTTTGAATGCGCTCAACGACATTTACCGTTTATGTAGAGGCGGGATATCAACCCTAAAGGAAATTAAGTATCTCGAGCGTACCAGGGCGGCCGCCTGCGTGAACGATGGATCTCTAATCCTTGGCGCCAGTTCTGACCTTGGGGTGTTGTGGCATGAAGTGGGGCATCACTTCGAGTACAGCCATCCCGATCGACTGGCAAAGGCAAAAGCATTTATGGCTTCTGGTGGAGAAGCCGGCCTTCTGGATCTTGGCAGGAGCGAAATCGCTGCCAATTTAAACCTGAGTGACCCTTACATGGGGCGCCTGTATGGCTCCAAAACCATCGAAGATACACGTTCCACCGAAATATTCTCTATGGCCTTTCAATGCTTCTATGAGCCGCGTTATGCCGGTAATTCGATACTTAATGGCGATGCGATTCTGGATTTTGTGATCGGTTTGATTAAAGGGGAACACAATGCTTAACGTAACTATCATTTTTGATGGCCGGGAAGGGGTGATCCAATATGACGGTGACAGCATCGAAATACCGGCGCCTTTTGACGTTCTTGGAGCAATCAACAAAGCAGAGCTGGTGGATGAGGTGAAATTTGCTCATCTGAACCCGGTGCTGGGGTTTGTGCGTTCAGCTGAAGGGGCTTCACTTTATGAGCTGGTGAATACGTTGAGTGCTATCGGTTTTGAGGTGGAAATGGATGAAGAGACTAAAAACTCATTTGAAGATGTGCATGAGCGGGAGCAGCAGCTAGCCGACGAGCTTGTTGAATATTAACTTTCGAAATGTTGCACGAACGGCCCCTGGTGGGGCCGTCATCATTTGTAGATACGATGGGCTAAAAATTCTTTTGTAGAACCACCAGAAGGCTGGCGTGGCGATAGGTAGTGTTTTTGATTAGGTCAGTAGCCTTCCACCTTTTTCCTGAACGAGAGATCAGCATGTCAGGTCGTATTAATGTACCCTCAACTGTCTTTTTGAAGCCTTTTGACAGCCAGTAATTGCGAGATTTATTGATTTCCACTGTATCAGCGACAGTCATTCCTTTGGCCCCTCTCCATTATTTTTTTCCCTAAGAAACTCAACAGCCATTGCCACTGAGTTCCCCTTGTATCCTGCTTTCTTACTGATATCGAGCACTATGGTGAGCAGGTATTTTTGAACCTCCATCACTTCAAATGCCTGGCGCAGTAGAGGGCCGTGGATTTCGCTCGTTTTCGATATCTCAAAAATGCGTGTTGATACACTCTTTTTAATCGACAATTTAAAACCTAATTATCTATTAGATATTTGAAACAATACTATTAGTAAGGGCGCGGATAGGCAATAGGGAAGGTGAGATTTTTGGTGTGATAGCTTAGGGCTTAATCATATTATGTATTAATAAGGGGGCGCGACTCCCCTTCAGGTTACTCGGTTAGTGTCCCACCAAAGCGAACGTAGGCATTCAACAACGTATCAAGGCTATGCATTTTCTGGCCGTCATAATTGGCGCCAGGAAATGAAGCCCATGTTGCTCGGCATTTGTGGATGGCTGTAGCTATCCGGCCGGCATCTATATCAGCTAGCGCTCCTCGCTCTCTGATCTGCTGGAGAGCTACAGCATCTTGGCTGGCCGGCGAAAAGTCTTTTAAATTGAGCTGTATCTTGTATGGCTTCCACCAGCGATACAGGAGTTGGTATCGACCGGAAGCCGAAGATCTCTCGCCTTTTTTGTTAAACACTTTGGCCGGACGCCCGTTAGCGAATGGGTGATCGTTATAATCAGTGAACACCTCTGGTTTTAAGTCTAATCCTGTAACGATTACATCATAGCCATCATTTTTCGTGAGCACGTGAGTGCTTGTGCCTTCAGAAAACGCGATTACGTCGAAAAATGCGCGGCGGTTTTGATTCATTGGTAACTCCCACTTATTGTGCAGGCAAAGTGCCGTCACGAATCCTAATGGAAGTGTGTTTTTATACAGTGCCTATACCAAAGCAGGTTTTCTGCCAAGCATCGCTTTCAGCGAGTTCAAGTGAGTGCTTATTTTGGTTTTGTCTTTGAGCGCCCCCGCTTTTGAACGTGCTAAAGCCTCATCGAAGCGTTTTCCTTCAGCGATGATCCTCGAGTGGTTGTACTGGGTTTGAGAGTTCAGGGTGTGACTTCTGTTCCGGTTCTGTAAGAACGTAGCGCGTTCACGGCGTGCATGTGCTGCCCTGGTTATGGCGGCTGCTTCAGCTTCACGTATGAGACGAGTTGAAACAAGCTCAGCGTTAGTGATAGCGCGACGGGCTATCCCGGTTATGTTTTGCTTCTGCAAAGAAATTCCCGTGTTTGGGCCGCAGGCACGAACAAGGTTTTTATCTTCTTTTTTTCCCAAGGGTTGTACTTCTTTTTGTAGGTCACTTTGTCCCTTGGGGCTAACGTCATCTTGTCCTATGGGGTGGGCCTTTTTTAAAGGGGAAATATCCTTCAATTTCGATACTTTATGGATTAATCCACGGATAGGGGAAAGCGCAAGCTCAACGAATTTCTGTAGATCGCTATGGGCAATTTTGCGGATGTTCTTAATGCGTTCTTCACCCAGGTGAACCGTGAAGAATACACGGACGGCAGAAATAAACTCGCTGGTAAAAGTGTAGAGGTTTGGCTGGTGGCCTTTGATACTGTCGCTGACTGCTGTACGTGTCATGATCCCACTGGCCTCGATGACACGCATGTATCGTTGGACTGTGCGGGTAGATACGCCCGATTTCTCGGCCATAGTACTTTTGCTGTAGAAGAGACGGTATGCGTCCGAAGCTGCGGCGACATTGCAAATTTTTGATAAGAAGTCGCAGGCAGCGCGTGGGAGTAGAGTGTTATTAAGGTGGCGAATAAAAAACTCCAACGCCATTCCGGTTACATTTTCACCACGCACGAAGGGATTCCGCGCCACAACTGGCTTTTTTGCATGTTCCTGAGTGTTTTTTGGGCGTGCAGAGTTGCTACCAGCGATCTGCTGGGATAAAATTACATCCGGTGTCATTGCTTAGTTGCCTTGATTACCTGTTTCTTTAACCGCCAGGACAAAGAAATAGTTAGCTGGTGAAGTTCGTCAAAACTTATCAGCATGATTTAGAAAAAGGACGTCAGTTAAAAGCTGGCGTTTTTTTTCGCCTGTTAAAAGCTCAAATACTGTTAATCGCCTTCATTGAGAAGAGCATCAGAACGATCCTTTTTCGATCCGTGGCTCGGATGATAAGAGGTGATCCCCGTAAAACACAAACCATTAATTAGTTTTACGCAATCTTTTGGCCGGTTATTGTCCGGTTGCTGTATGGAAACACAGTGTGGTGGTGGAAACCCCTGATCGTGTGATCAGGGGATATTGTTTTTTACAGGAAGGATTTAAAACCATTGGGCAGAATTGGTGGCACTTCGCCAATTTTAGACTTGGAGGCCGGCGCCGCTTCTCTGGGAGTATTGCTACCAATAGGTAGAGAATTAAGGTTTCCGGCTGCGATGGACTCGAACATAGCATTTACAGTTTTAAGGTCGTCATCGGAATCTAAGCGTAATAGAGCCTTTTTCTGTTCTTCGCTTAGGAAAATCGGCAAGGTTCTGATTGCCGTTTCTAACATGGCGTCGCGGCGGTTCCGTTCGCGATTCGCTTCATCCAATGCCGTACCACTTTGTCGAATTTTATCCTCTAACTCCATCATCTGACCTTGCATGATAAGAAGGTCGCTTTGTAGGTGAACGTTTCTTTGTGCTGATTCGAACATCATTTCGTGGGACTGCATCTGGTCAAAATGCTTCAGGATATCGGAGGCGCCTTGTTCTGTGTAACCAGACTTGATTAGCTCTTCCAGGCGCCAGGTGTGCATATCGGACACGCCCTCCAGCATTGCTGCTTTTCGATTAAGACTGATGTAGTTCGGTGTAGTTACATAGTCAAAACCGTGGAAACTAGTTACGCGTGAAATTGCTGTGTCGCTGCCACCAGTCGCCCAGCTCCAGCCACCTGCCATTGACCGTTCCATGCCGTTAACAATATGACCTGGCTCTGTGTCTAAAATTTCCTGGGTATGTTCTACGATACCCTCATCATCAATACTGATCGCTAATGTTCTGTTTGAGGGCACGTTCTTCAACATGACGGGTTTGCCGTCGATGGTGACATAACAGACTTCCGGCAGGTCGAGATTGCCAGTTTCCTTATGATATAAGGCCCGATTAGTATGGCTGTAATACCCATACATTTCGCCTAAGTTGATACGTTCTTGCACTTCAGGTGAGCTAATGGTTGCGCGGATTGCACTCATTAGGTAGTTGCGACCATTGTGTGCGGTATGTTTGCGAATGTTATCGACAAGGGAAAATCGGTCAGTAACAGTTCGTAGTGCTTGTGTGGGCATGGTTCCCCCTTGGTTATGAGTGATGCTCAGTGCGACGGGAAACGTTATCCGAAGTGAGTTAAGAGTGGATATTAACTTTAATCTAATAGTTAATTAGATTAACATCATCACCGTTCAATCGACGAAAGAGAACCTAGGGAACATGATACCGAACAAACCAGAAATTATTGAAACTCGAGCTGCCGGCGATGAGCATCAAGTAGTGACGGTCAAAGGGGGCGGGAAATCTTGCCGGCGTAAACCGTGTCCTAAGTGCCCGTGGCGAAAGGATGCAGTAGGCGAGTTTCCGGCACAGGCATTTCGCCACTCAGCCAGAACAAGCTATGACCAGGCGACCAGCGTGTTTGCTTGTCACGATAGCGGGGTGGAAAATAGTGCTAAGTGTGCGGGATTCCTTCTGCGCGGGGCTGACCACAATTTGGCTGTGCGTTTGGGTTATATCCGGGGTGAGATTCCAGAAGTTGAGGATGGCGGGGTTGAGCTGTTTGATAGTTACCGGGAAATGGCCATAGCGAACGGTGTTGAGAGTGATGATCCTGTTTTGCTCTTGTGTCGCCCTTAAACATATTATGTATGAATAGTGGTTGATGTTGCGCAAGTATGAAATCATAATTCATACTTATGCGTTATGAAGTAGGCTCATTTGTAGGTTTTGTTACGCGTATTGAGTTAAGATGTCGTATCGACAATGACCAAAACTATAAAAATGCCTGTCTATCATTTGGAAAAGTTTATTGAGTTCCCGCACGGCGAATTCCTCTGTCATAGGTATGATTTTTCGGTTAAAAATCATGACTTCTTAATAATTTTTGCACCTGTAGATATCACAGATGCGGAATACCATGCATATCGGTGCGAGGAAGTCGGTTTCCAGGTGCCAGTTGATAGCTATGATGTAAAGTTTGATCGCATTGAAAACTTTGAAAGTGGCGATTTTTATGCTCCGCCGGCAAAAGGCAATTGTGGCGGGGGGCGGGCGTATCTGAACGAATTGGCAGGCGCTTTGGAAACGATCATCACTTTACATTGCAGTGTGTACCGCGCTAAGGCCTACTTTGCTATTGCTGAAACCGATAAGTTAAAACGATTTTACGACCGAATTTTACAAAAGACTTTTGATGAAGTATTATCTGACGTAACCACCGATCTAGGTGAAGAAGGAAAAGGTTATGCATTCAAAACGCGATATTACTAATCTGAAACAAATGACAGCGGCAGAACGCAAGCTTGAAGCTATGCGCCAGCTCAAGGCGTCCTTCGTTCAGGCAACGCGTTCTGGTACCGTGCGGACACGCACCGTTTCCGTTGAAGGCTAATTTTGTTTTTCCTTAAAACCCGCTACGGCGGGTTTTTTTATGCCAAAATTTTGAGTAAGGGCCGTTTATGGCCCTCAGTATTGGACTATGGCGCCATAGCGCTTTTAAAAATGCTTAAAAGATCTTCCCGAGAAAGCTCATCCAGACCAACGTTGCCCCAGCCGGCACTCTCCATCATTGAGTCATCTTGCTTGGTGCTAGATAGTTCCTGGTAGATTTTCGAGATAGTGTCATTGTTCATCTGGAGCATTTCAGAGAACAGCAGGTTCATCAACGCCGGCGAACTAGCCAGGCGCGCGTTGTTTTGAACTGCGTCCAGAATACTGACGACAACCGACACGTAGTTCGCCCTGCTTTCTTGCTCGCGGTTGGCTTCTGCCTGAAGCGCTGTGTTCACAGAGTTGAATTCAACACGGAAGGGGCGATTATTGTGCTGGTAGACCTTGCCATATTTGTAGGCGCAATGAATGTCGAATGTTCGGTAAAGGAAAGAGGCTGCTGCCTGCCTGAGCCAGTAACTCCTTTGCGCGGACTGTATAGCTGTCTGCTGCCAGCCCCCATCACCGAGTCCACCAGCCATTTGATCAGCCCATCCAAGCATAGTGGCGTCGACACCGACAGTAGAGCACAACTGTCGTAGGTGGAACATGACGTCTTCTATTCCAGTAATATCGGCTGGTATGAACTGTGTGTCGATTGTTATGCCGCCTTTCCCCTCGCCCATAACAGGAACGATATGGTTATAGACTGTCGGCATTACATTGCTGTTGCGAGAGGCGCGCATAATCTCTTCAGAGCTTCGTTTCAGTGATTGCCCAACGTTACGTGCATGTGCTGCTGCATTGACTGGATCAAGCTGGTTTGTCGATAAGGCTATCAGCCTGTCTATTTTTGCGGCGTTGTTCCTTGTGGCTTTTAGCGCTCGCAATGCGTCACATAAGTTGACGAAAGACTCATAGCTATATTCCAGGAAAGAGGTGCCATAGTTTTGAGTCTCAATTAGCTGCCGTTGCGAAGGGTCACTCAACAATGAATATCCTACCGTACCGGTATTCATAGGTCGGTTGTTAATGTCCGGCGTCCAGTATGGCACTTTCATTGCAACCAATTCCCACGGCTTTGCTAATACCCGTTGGTTCGTCAGTGGGTCAACAAAGTAATCCCCGGAGAAGCCGGCTAACTCACCACCGCGCTCGTACTCTGTTGTGAAGTGAGGCAGCGTGTAATAGCTGGATTCCAAGCTGGTGATCCCTTTGCGCTCTTTAGCGTAAGGTCTAATGTAGCTTACGCCATAAATAGCCATATTCAGCGCCCATGATGGAAGGCCTGAGTTCAGCATATCTCCCAGGTCGTTCATGATCTCGTTACAACGCCCGGCTGTTTCCTTATCGGTCGCTTCAATGGGCGCCAGGTTGAAACACATCCCACTTTTTTTATCCTGCGCCAGCGCATGGGACACATGAATGTTAAGTGCCGCAGATAGGGTTGGTGAGCGAGCCATTTGGTCAAAAATGGTATAGCGGGATAAGCGATCGCTGGGGAGAACTGAACCAGCGACGACAGTATCTCCTGCCGTAGAAAGGCCCGTTTCTCGATCATCGATAACAGTCGGCAGAAGTGTTCGAGAAACGATATTTCGGCCGCCGCCGCTGGCGATTACATTGGAGATGCTATCCCCGGCATCATAACCCCCCATCATACGGCGCAGTAGGTTTACGGGGTTCATCTTCGAAGGCTTCTTCACGGATAAAAACTCACAAGGTATAGGGTCAGTGCCGCCACCCTAACCGATGTGAGTTTTTGGAGAGCCAGCTTGAGCACAGAAAACAATCGCGCTGAAATTATTCCCGCGATCCAGCCTGTTACTACGATCAGGCAGATTGTCCGTGTCATCCGCGCGCTGGGGATGCGGTACAAACCAGTCGCATTTGGCGTAGATAAGCGCCAGGGAGTGAGTATTGACCGCGAACGAAAGAGCGCGAACAAAGCAGCACTGATGCTGTTAAACAGCCTTCAAGACGGAGACAAGTTAACGGACGAACAGCGAAAAACGTTGGCCGGGTACACCGGCGAGGGCGGGATCGGTGGTAGCGAGTACGAATATTACACTCCGCAGCCGGTAGCCGAGGGTATTTGGGATCTCTTGGCTGCATATGGTGTGGCTGGTGGAATTGGGCTTGAACCGGCGGCCGGCACTGGTGTATTTCAAGAAACGAAGCCCACCGGTGTGATTATGCAGTCTGCCGAAATTAGCGACACGTCAGGTCGGATAAACCGCTTACTTCACCCTGAAGATAACGTGAATATTGGGGCTTTTGAGTCCTTGGCAAGTAGTACGCCAGATAACACCTTCGATCACTGCGTTGGCAATGTGCCGTTTGGCCAGAGCCGTGGCAAATTCGCCGAACTTGATACGGTTTACAAAGATGAGTCCTTAGCCGGCTACTTTGTGTTACGGCCGATCGATAAGGTGCGATACGGTGGGCTTATCTGCCTCATCGTTCCGAACGGCCTTACGCATAACACTTCTGAAGCAAAACTCAGAGAGAAAGTATCCCGGAAAGCCGAATTCTTAGGGGCGCACCGCCTACCGTCAGGCACGTTTGAAAACAGTGGAACGGCGACGGTTGTCGATGTGTGGGTGCTACGAAAGCATTCGCAGGAAATGACCGAACGCATAATGCAGGAAAAAGAGAACGTGCTGCGTGAAGCTAACGTTCTTTGGGATACGTTCATTAAAGGGAAATGGTTTGATCTTGATGGCCGGCGTTACATTCACGGCGAAATGTCTAAGGTCGGCAAGGATAAGTTCTCTCGCCTGGTTGTTAAGGCTAATGGGATGGTTGACGGCGCGGCCATAAAAATCGCGCTGGCGAAGAAATTCGACAGCCGCATTAATTGGGAGCTGCTTTCACTGGATGAGCCACAATCGGCTACTGCAAACGAAGGCGAAAAACGACTCTTTTCCGGTGTTTGGTATGAGTTTGTAGGTGGCCGGTGGCTGGTGGATGATTCGGCCAACTACGACACTATCGACATGAGCAAGTATGGCGGAAAGAGCTACAGCGACTTGGTGACGCGCCTCAATAACGCTGAAGGGTTGTTATCACTTACGCCGTCGCAGCTGGAGGCTGTTTGGCAAAACTTCCCAGACGCGATCCCAAAGGAGTTTCACTTCGCCATTTCCTTTTCCATGCGGCAAAAACCAGCCTTGCGGGAACGGGTGTTGCGGGGATCGCTGATTGGCGCCCGGATTAAGACGTTGCAAGAAAAAATGGCTACTGGTTGGCAGTCTGAGGCGCTTGATCGTGAGTTGGCCGATGTGCAACGCCTGGTAGGCGAAGAGGTCACTGCCCACGGAAATCCGCACCAGGGACGTTCTGCTAAAGTCGCCGGCGACGGTGCCGCAGGCTGGCTTACCTTCAAGGCCAGCGTCACGAAAGAGGGAGAATTATCCGCGCTGCTGCGTGGTGATTTGGACAAGGGCAATCTGAAAACCTACGACGCCACGGATCATGAGCAGGTGTTGCGCCACTTGTTTAACCAGATTGATCTTGATCCGGTCGAGCTAAACTCCTTCCGAGAAGCATTCACTGGCGACCTACCGGCGAGTGACACGGCGCTATTAAACCTGTTGGCAACTAAAGACGGGATCGCCGTCCAACCTGACGGCACGCTTATGCCGATGGATAGGGCCACCAGCGGTGATATTGGTCTGTTGAATAGCCAGTTATTAGGTGCCCTGGATGGCACGCCAGATGGAGCGATCAAGGACAACTATCATCGCCAGCTGGCCGAGATAAAGGCGCGTCGGAAATGGACGAATGCTGATGATATAGATTTCTCGCTCAACAGCCGCTGGTTTGACCGAAGCGTGATCCAGGAGTTTTTACAGGAACGCGGGTACAGCGATGTTAAATACGTCAAAAATGTGCAGATAGAAAATGGCGACCTGGTATCTGAGGATGGCTACCACGGCGGCGACGGTATATTTACCGGTTACCGGTATAAATCCGTGCGCACCAAAAACAAGGAAACGGGTAAGGAAGAATGGGTTTATAAGCGAGTACGCAACAGCGATGGTTTTCTTGACCAGTTTGAGAACTACCTTAACGGTGTGAAACCTCGTGGCGTTAATGCAGATCTATATCTGGGGCAGATCCGAGGGTTGGAAGACGACTTTAATCAGTGGATACGCCGCCACGATTCACTGTCAGCACTGGTGCAGCAATACAATGATTCATTCAATGCCTTTATCCCGTACAGCCATAGCGAGGAATCGCTAAACCTGAGCGGTATATCAGGTGATCGTATCCCGTTCCGATATCAAAACTCGGAAGTGCGCCGGTTATCCGAGGATGGTCGAGGGATCACTGCGTTTGGTACGGGCCTGGGTAAATCCACCGTGGGATTAGCCCTGGAAGCGTACAACTTTGAGAACGGCCGCAGTAAGCGAACCGCTTTTGTTGTGCCAAAAGCTGTACTTGAAAACTGGTATCACGAAGCGCAGGAGTTCTACAGTAAACCTGCACTCGATAACATGTTGTTCGTTGGCCTGGATGAGATACGCGGGGAAGATGGTTTTATCAAGCAGGTACCGGTGCTTGATGACAACGGCGAACCGGTAATTAATAGCAAAACCGGCCTACAGGTTTACCGCAACGCAGTAAAACTCGCCTCGCCAGAAACAATAAAAGAGCGGATGAACATGATCCCCATGTCCAATTATCGCTCGGTACTTTTGACCAAAGAGCAGTTTGCTGCCATTCCACTCCGCCAGGATACCGTAGACGAGCACGCTCGAGATGTTCTGTTTGCCGAAGCGCAAATGGGGCGTGTTGATCTGATCGGTGGAAAGCACCGCGATGCTGCGAAGCGCAACAAAATACTGGCTCGTGCCAGTGATACCGGTACGGACAAAAAAGAGGACTTTCCGTACTTTGAAGATATGCACTTTGACAGCATCATAGTTGATGAAGGGCATAACTATCGCAACAGCTATGCTGCTGGCCGTGAGGCTGCACAGTTGGCCTACCTACCCACCGGTGCCGTGGCGAAAACCGCACGAGATATGGCGTTGAAAACGGCTTTTACCACCAGCAAGAATAGTGGTCGAGGCCCGGTATTCCTGACGGCAACTCCGCTGGTTAACTCACCGATCGACGCCTTCAATATGCTATCCCATGTCGTTAGCAGTGAAGAATGGCAGCGTATGGGCATTCTCACGCCGGATGACTTCGTGAAAACGTTTGGTTTAACCGAAGAGGTCACTGTTCAGAAGATTTCCGGCGAAATTGAACGTAAGCAGGGGCTGGTGGGCTTTAAAAACCTGGACGGCCTGCGTGGTATTTTCCACCGTTGGACAACGCTTAAAACGGCCAAAGATGTATCAGATACGGTAAAAATCCCCGAGCTGGACGAACGGAATGTTCCGGTGCCGATGACCGCTAAGCAAGCCGAGATTTACGAAGAGTTACGCCAGCGGGCCGATGCGCTTTCTAAAGGTGAAAAGCCAGATGAAGGAGAAGAAGGTGATTCTATTTTCTCCATCATCCGCGATATGGATCGCGTGTGCATAGACCCAGACCTTTACTACCGTCAAATGACGTTCCGCTTTCCTGTAGGGAAAGCTAGTGCCGTGGCTGCGCTCGTGGATCTGCTACCGGAATATGTCGGTCGTAAGCTCGATGAGGACGACGATAGCGGTAAGTCTGTACGGATCAAGGTTGCCCCGGAAGTTACAACCACCAGCGATTTCGTTCAGCTTGTTGTGTCGGAGGCAGCAGAAAGCGAGGTGTTGAAACGTTTGGGCAAAGCGGGCTTACAGGTATCCGATGTATCGCATCCGGTACCGCCGAAATACAGTGCGCTGGTCGAGAATCTGAAAGAAGGGGTAAAAACCGGCAAGCAGATCATATTTACCGATGAAAAAACGCAGCATGGCAAATTGGCGCGGATTATTGCTGATGCTCTCGGAATTGACCTGTCGATGATCGGCATTCTCAACGCGACAACCGTCGCTGAGGCGGGGAAAACAGGGAGGTCACCCAAAGCTGTCGCAGAACCAAAAGAACCGAAAGAAGACGCTAGTCAGGAAGAATTAGCGAACTACTACCAGGCCAAAGAGGAGTATGACGAGTATATCGCCAAAAAAACGGAAGTATCCCTTGGCGGGTTGGAGCAAATCGCAGCGAACTACAACGAAGGCCGCACGCCGTTCCTGATCTGTAATAAAAAGGCCGAAGTAGGGATCAACCTTCACCGTGGCACCAGTGATGTTCACCATCTTACTCTGCCGTGGACGCCTGCCAGCATCGACCAGCGCAACGGTCGTGGTGCGCGTGTGGGTTCAAAAGCCAGTTCCGTTCGAGTCCATTACTACTGTGGTAAGGGTTCGTTTGACGAATTCCGGCTCAATACGCTGAAACGTAAAAAGGACTGGATTACCGAAATTCTCACCTCGGATAAGGCGCGAATGGCAAACGCGGACGCCAATAACCAGGAAGAAATGCGGCTGTTGCTTGCTGCTAACCCGGAAGATCACGCTCGCATGGTCGCTGAGGCCCGCTCGAAGGCCGAAGCCGTTGCAAGAGAGAAAGCCCGTCAGCGAGCTGAGGCTAATCTGGCGGAGTACCTCAAGATGAGTCATGCCGAGAAAGAGAGCGCAACTACGATTGCCTCGCAACTAGCCGGTGCTCGTTCGCGTCAGGCAGAGGCCGAGCGTAAACTTGCGGCAGCGCGTGATGATGTGCAAAAGGGGATGAGTTCGCAGTATTCCGGCGTGGAACGACATGCGCGAGATTGGGTAAGTGCCATACAAAAATCATTACAGAAGGAAACGCGTGAAGTTACACGACTTGAACGAATTACTTTACGAATGCAGAAAGCGGCCGACCGAATTAAGCAACTCTCACCTGAAATTGAACGCGCAATCAAGGCAGGGTTACTGAACATTGATACCGATATTCTGACACATGGTGATCGCTACGTTCAGACAGCATCAGGGCGGATGATCAAGCGTGGCGGTATCTATCGATTGAAACCGGGTAGCGGGAGCTATGTGCGACTTCGGTCGATCGATATAGACATTGGCTCAGGCCTCGCCGATGTTATTTTCTTTGAGGATAACAAAGGAGGTTCTTTGGAGAGCGGTAAGACAGTTGTCCTGGCCGACTTGGGAGAAGACAGCGATGTGCCGGAATCCGAGGCCACTCTTCGAGCTTGGGCCGCACCAGGGCGCTATACGCATTCTGTAGAAGAACAGATGACTAAGGGCGAGTTTGAGCGATACCTGGGGAATGGCTGGCTGATTCTGAGCGATACGAGGGTGGTATATCGCAATGATGCAGGTGAACTGGATGCTTATGATTTGCGGATAACACGCTCCTATTCCCCTAATCCGCTCATCACTAGTGAAGGCATGGAATGGCTAACCCAAAATGCGGCGAACGTGGTGTACCCGGATACTCAGGACGATACGCTTAAAACTGCGATGGCAAAGTGGTGCCGCTCTGATCGGAATGTGAGAGGGATTGAACCATTTCTTATTGGCCTATTTGGCCGAGAGTGGCGTAGCGAGGTTAATAAATACGGGGAGATCGCAAGTCCAGCGGCTATTGATGAGATTGTTGCTGCGTATGTTGCACGTTCGATTGAGAAAACCGACCTCAAAAATCGGAAATTTGACGGTAGTCAAGTGTCGCAGTACAGCGAATACCTGCTTACCGGGAAATACGATGCCACGCAGTACATAAGCAATGTAATCCCTCCGTTCAAAGCAAGCTATATCCCTAGCGAGTACCGAAACACCGAGGACTTCCAGCCTGTGCTTTCTGCTGCCACCAGGCAGAAAACCGCCGAGCATCATGAAAATGTTGTCCAGCAAGCGAAGCGTATCGCGCACGCAGCCTGGTTGCGATATGGCGATAATCTGGCGCTACCTGTGAGTGTGGTTTACGAGAAGGCCAAAGAATTTAGGGCTACGGCTCTATTGTTATCGCCCATGTATAAATCATCGTCTTTCGGGGTCATTAACTACGATGCGTATAATCTGGATGAGTTCTATGCGCACGCGGTCATCATGGGGCTGATCGACAAGGAGAGCATCACCGAATCCGCTTTTTATGACAGCTCGATGATCGGTGAAACGACCAAAAGGATTGACTCAGCCTTCAGCGCAGCTAACAGCGACAATACTGCGTTCCTGGCGGGACTAAAATTGCGTGCAGGCCTGATAACCGAAGAAGAGGCTAAGGCAGAGGCCGACCGCGTAGAAGCTGAGAAGACACAGCGTGTGAAAGCCGATGAGACAGTATCCGAAGCGACCACCAGCATGGATAGCATTACTGTCCGAAAAAATACCCAGCCATTAACCGGCGGGAAAGGTACTAACCGTTATGATTTCCCCGCTGATGGTGCGTATGGTTTGCAGGATAGCGATGGGATAGGTGGCGCTTTGTACCAGGCTAAGGATAAACTCAAGTCTGAATTTGGAGCTAAGTACCTGAATGGGAAACGCTCTGGGATGGAGTTTATGGGTAGCTGGTGGATTATCCCTGCCACGCATGATTTGAAAGACGTTATGGCAGTGATCGCTGAATATCGCTAACTACTGGAGAAGCCCCCGAGAGGGGGCATATCAAATCGAAAATGACAACATTGATCGACACTATGCAGCCATCAGAAAGCCACATCGAAGAAATACTGCATGAGCAAGCCCTCAATGGCCGTAGCGAGCTTGAGTACACCTCAGCATACCTTACTGGCCTTTCGTCGTGCCTGAAGGCCAATCCGGCCCAATATCGTACCTTTGGGCCGTGGTGGCCTACGGTAAAAACTTTATTGATTGATGGTTTTGGCTCGGACTTGTTCGGGGATCAGGTGGCCCAGGATGTTAGAGCTATCTATGGTCTTTCTCGGCCAGCACTCTCCCTTGTTGCTGCTCACCTATATAGCGCGGAACGCATCGAATTCGGTTTAATGTATGCACCACAGCATGAACTGGCCGTGCATGCTGATGCTGATGATACCGAGCCATATATTTATTATTGCGACGATGATCAGATGGAAAAGCTGATCGCTTTGAGAGGGGTTTTAGCGTGAGAGAAAGGCGCTGGTATACATGGCTAGAGCTGGTATCTATGGCTGAAAGCATGGGATACGAGCTGACAATCGATCACCGGCAGATGAGCCGCATGATGCGGCTTACAAGCAAGGCTGATCCTGAATGTTGGGGCACTGTCTCGGATTTGAGCACTGGCGAACCAGCCAAAGGTGTGAGGCATTACTCGCGGGAGGGATGGAACCGTTCGTTGCCGGATAACATCAGGCAGATAGAAGTCACCCATAAAGGGAATAACAAGAGAGCTTAGGCTCTCTTTTTTTATGATTATATTCATGAATAACAAAAAGTTTAAGTTATCAGTGATTGCAAAAACATGATTTTATGTTGCGTTAAACTAATCAATAAATGTATAGTTGTCGTGTGCCGGAAAACAGGCACAAAAAAACCCGCCGAAGCGGGTTTCAATGAGGGGTTGTCAATCGACGAAATTTCCAACCCCGTTTTACCTAACGACGAGAATATATCATGGCTAAGAATCAAGTGTCTACGCTGGTGGATTTTGTCAACGCCCGCCCTGCAAGTCGCTCAGCGGCAAAACCTTCCACCTCTTCTGTTCCAAAACTGCTTCAGTTTCTTGGTATGGCGCTCGGTACCATCGGTGTGATGACCGTGCTTAATGCCGTCTACGTGTTTGCCACCCGTTAACCACGACGCCCCGGCTTGCCGGGGCTTTCAACAGAGGTTTCAACAATGAACAAAGTGCGAACCGTAGAAAATACTCGAGCACGCATTGTGAATGCGGCAAAAACGCTGGTTGACGCTAAAGCGCAATACGCCAAGGGCGATGTTGATGACAGTGCGGCACTGACTGATGCACAGGAACAGTACGAGGAGTTACTCACCGCCGTCGCTGCGGAAGAAATGCTTCTGCTACTCAAAAAATAACTCCTTTCATGCCTCCGGGCAGAACATTTCGAGAAATATCATGAGCAAATTCAATATGACAGAGTTAGCCAAGCTGGCGGCCAAGGTTCCAAGCGTCAAGATGGCTGTGATCAGTACCGCCCACGTTCCAGAGTGTGATTCTGAGGTGCTCCCGACTTTGAGCTGGGATGAACAGGATGAAGAGGGTCTAAATTGGCTGGTTTGCACTGGCTCAGGCTGGATCGTTCTCCCGCGCGAAGATGAAGATTGGGCTGAGGTGCTTACTCACTGTGGGATTAGCGAGCCGACCATAGCCACAATCACTGTGCTCATGGAAGCAGGGTTCGATGCTATCAATTTTGATGTTGGTGCAGCAACGGTCGACGGCCTGCCACTGTTTGACTGGTAAAGGAGGTACCAATGGAATACGGAAAATTTCGTAAATTGGCTTCGCAGATCGCTAAAAAATTAACAGGTGCGAAGCAGTTTGCTCAGTATCAAAAAATTCTGAAAGAACACCCAGAATTTAGCGAGCAAGAGCGGTTTCGCTTGGCGCGGTTGGCCGGGGAAATCATCGAGGCTGAAGGCGTTATCGACCCTTCCGAACACAGCCCACTCTAACCATTTAGCGCCCGTATGGGCGCTTTCATATTTGATGCCCCGGCAACGGTTGGCATCCTCACCGCCGAGCAGAAGGCTGAAATCATGAAGGAGCGTGCATAATGAATAAGCAACTGGAAGAGCTGAAAGCGGCCGCAATTGCCGCACTTGCCGCAACTCCGGGACAAGATGCGATATTCATCGCTGCTGCTACCCCCGCCGTCGTACTGGCTCTGCTGGAAGCGCTAGAGACTCTCGACTCAATGCTAACTGGGTCTGAGCAGGCGCTGGAAGATAAAGACCTCCAGCTTAAGGCCTCGATACGCCGAGAGTCGCCAGCGCCAGCAGTTCCGGATGAGGCGACAGCGGAAAATGTAGAGGCGTTATCCGGTTATGTTTCTACCTACAAAATGACCGAGAGTGAGCGAGATATCGCCGCCGAGGTTTGGAACGCCTGCCGCGCTGCAATGCTGGCAAGCATTCCAAGTCCGGTCAGTGAGCACTGAGCGTGTTCTAACTAAGGAACCACTGAAGGTAAGGGCGCAATGCGCCCTTTTTAATGCTCAATTATTAAATATGAAATCATACTTCATAAGTTATAAATATAAATTATGACTTTACATTCTGATTTATTGGGATAATAATCAGTCAAATTATAGAGTGACACGCAGTTCATATTTCATACGTATGAATTCATAAGTGTTAACTCATACGTATAAATTATTAAGTTATATCGAGGGTTCGCATGATCACTGTCGTTGGCGCAAACAAGGGTGGATGTTCGAAAACTACCACGGCCGTAAACATAGCGGTGGGGCTTGCATTACGTGGTGAAGAGGTTGTGCTGGTGGATGCTGATATACAGCTCTCGGCGTCGCGTTGGAATGCTGAGCGTGAATCATCTGGCCTTCAGCCATTTATTACCCTAATACAGAAAACAGGAAACATCGCGGCAACGCTGCGAAGCCTGGACGAGAAATACAAACACGTCATAGTGGATGTGGCCGGGCGTAACAGTCGGGAACTGATCACGGCATGTACCGTGGCACATCAGCTAATTGCACCGCATCAGTGTTCACAGCTGGATCTGGACACAATGCTTGAGTTGCAAGAGCAGTTAATCCAAGTTCGTGACTTAAACCCGGAACTGAAGGCGTATTGCTATCAAAGCATTGCCTCAACGAACGTAATTTTAGCTGGGACTGAGCGCAACGAATTTCTGGAATACGTTGCAGAGTTCGACCAGCTCAAGCCATTGAACTCAAAAAGTTGTTTCCGCAAGGTTTATCGCGATGTTATGGCTGAAGGTAAATCGGTGCTGGAAACCGGCAATGAAAAAGCGAAAGTCGAAATTTGGTCTTTGATTGACGAGGTATTCTAATGGCTGTTAAAAAACCAAGCGAACGTGTGCAGGTAGATCGCCGCCCCGCACCAAGTGAAGCCGAGGTTGAAGCCCTCGCTAAGCGTCTGTCAGACCGACCATACGGGCAGCACGAAGCTGAGCCAGAGGCGTCAGTGGCACCAGCGGTGGCCCCAGCACCAGCTGAACAGATGACGCGCACCGCTATTTCGTTGCCAATGGCCCTACAGCGCAAAATTGAAGATTTGGCACTTAGCAATAAGCGAGCAGGGAAGAACCCTAAAAGTGTCAGTGCGATTATGCGAGAAGCAGTAGAGAAATACCTGGCCGAACTTAATAAGTAATAACTCATACTTCATAAATAATACTTGCTAATTCATAAAGGTGCCTTCTGGTACCTTTTTTTTGCCTGTAAAAATGTTAATCTAATAGTTAATTAGTTTTACATGGTAAAGGATTGATATGAGCACAGAATTCAAACGCAGCGCAGGCCTATTCTACGTTACTCGTGTAACACCGGGCTACTTCCCAACTGGAGGATGGAGGGCAACGGCAGCACCACACTTTGAGGTTGGATATTTCCCTGTAGACCCCATTTCACCTGATCGATACAGTGTACCTCCAGGAAAAAAAATACCTGGTGCGCCCGAGAGATTTCGAGGGGAAATGGAGGCAGGGAAGTGGCTGCGTGAGAATGTAGATCGCGTGAATGCGGAGGTGCTTGCTCAAACCGGAGTAGCAAAAGTAGATATCAGCACTCGGTTATAAATTGCTGGTGTTGGTGTTAAACTAATTAAAGGTTAGTTTTTTATTATGATGAGTGAGTGATGGCAAGAGCTGAACGGAAAATCGCGGACAGTAGCATCTATCGATTGAGTACACCCCGCAAGCTGATAGAACCAGCTGAAAACGGAAAAACTACTTTTGATCCTATGGCGAAGCTTAACCAGGCCAAAGAAATCCGTCGATCGCGGAGAGGTTCCAATGATTAGGTTCACAGAGGAATGGTTAGCAGATCGTCAAAAAAAGATGGGGGGGCGATCAAGTCGTACAACCTCGCGAGTTAGCGGAAAGGCCAACGTCCTGGGAGAAGTGATTAAGAGCGCAGTGAAGAAATCGGCGCATGCAATCGCGTTGGCTTTGCTTGATAAGAATCCCGACCGGATTAAGGGCCAACAAGAGCACTATGAACAGGTCAGAGTTTTCTATTATTTCGAGTGCCACCATCAGGGAATTTATCACCTGCTGCACTCTACGCCTAATGGGGGCCAAAGAACCAAGGCGACTGGAGGAAAGCTAAAGGCTGAGGGCCAAAAGAAGGGTTACCCGGATATGTCGCTCGATGCCGCTCGAGGTAAGTATCACGGTTTGCGGATAGAGTTGAAGTATGGGAAGAGCGGCGCAAAAGAAGAACAAAAAGAGTGGCTGAACCGCCTAACATCAGAAGGTTATTACTGTGCGCTGTGTGTTGGGCATAATGAAGCTATCGAGGTGATCATGTCATACTGGCATCTTGAGGCCGGTGCCTCAATGTCCCTGCGGGAGCGTGATGAAGTATGGCGGATTTGATGAGTGTTTATCTGTCGACTCCTCATGATGTCGATGCCCGTATAATGAGGGCTAGGCTTTGCAACGTGAAGGCGACATTTGAAGAGCAGGGATATGCTCTCATAGAGCCTCCAGTTACGATGATTAGCCAGCCCCTTGAAACGGTATCCATGATGCGCCTGGCAATGCTGGTGGCTTGCACGGTAGTTTGGTTTCCTCGTGACTTCCAAAAATCTCCGGTTTCTGTAGCGGAATACAACTACGCATATGCGATGAATAAAAAAATTATGGTCGACACGACCCGGAGGCTTCTTGATTAAGGACTTCTTTACCCGCCGTCGAATTGTAGCGACCGGGATATTTGCCGGATTTTTTACAGTAAACATGCTGCCGCTCCATATGTTCGGCCTGGCATCTGACACTTTTGCAGTGCTTTTAAACGCTATCGTCGCATTTTCCCTATCCAGCTTCTGTGCGCTAAAAATCAAGTAATATCAATAGATAAGGTTGGCGTTACGTCATCTGCTGACCTTCCTCAATGCTTCAATATCGTCCCCACCCCTCTAAAATCTATAATCAATGTTGCGTAAAACTAACAAAATTAATGCAAATCGATCCGGTGTTTTGTAATATATCTAATATATTATTAGATTTACGCTAACAACGTGGTGTTTTGATGTTTAAACGTAGGTATTACTGGTTTTCGTTGGTGTTTGAACAAAGTGACAAAAAGCGGCAACAGGTAGCTGTACGGTTCAGGCACAAGCGCCTTGGTTACCGTCGCATAGAAGTTTTGAAGAACGAATTAGGCCTGGAGCCTGGGGCGATACTTGCACAGGTTGTGTATCGCGGAAAAATGACAGAAAAGCAGTGGGAGCAAGAGTTCTAATGACTGACGCATTATTAGTGGCTGAACCGGAATCGGCCTTCGTACCAGATGCGGATATCCTGGTTGCACAAATCAACATGTTATCGTCTGAAGCGACCTTCTGTAGCCGCGTGGCAGGTAACTCAGTGTTCCGGGCAAGCATGGAGCGCATGGAGGCCGATTTAGCCGACCTGGCTCGCAACATTGCGATTTTTGCTACTGCTGAGGCAGACGGTTACAACGAGCTGGTGGATGCTGTAGAGGCCCGAGACAATAGCATTACAAACTTGCGCCTTCAGCTGTCAATCAAAGCTGATGAGTTGCATTTGCTTCGTGTTGAGTTGGGTCAGTCCACAGGTATAACCGCCGAAGAAAAACGAAGCTTGGAGCGAGAGGTAGAGCGATTAGCTCAACGACATGATGACTTGAAGGCTGACCATGCCGAAGCTCTGCGCCGCCTTACCGTAAAGCTGAAAACCACAGAAACAGAACTGAGCGAAGCGCGCGGTAAAGTCACACAGTTGCGTAAGCGTTTGGGTCAAGAAATGACGGCGCATGACAAAACTTCGCTGTCGTACAACAAAATGCAGTTGGATCATATTGCTCTGCTTCACTACCGCGATTATTCCCGCCGCGAGCAGGATATTATTAACGGTTTTTGTGGTGACCGCTTCTGGCAGAGTAGTGCGAATCCGGGCCTAAAGTTCTACATGCACTTCTTCATGTATCCGCTGCAATACCCGAATGCGCCACGTGATGTGGATCAGCCAGCATTCGTAAATAACCTAAATTTCCATATCAACCTACGCAGTACCTACGGCGTAGACCTTGTTGCTCGCATTAGCGAGTGGGGCATTGTCCAGTACCAGAACCTCGCTATTTTCAAGAACGAGATCCCCCAAGAACTCTATAACGAGCTGACGCGCGCGCATCACGCACTTGTAGCGGTAACAAATCCTCATCTCGCGTCCTTCTTCGAATATGCCGACCGCGTGAAGCTTGTCGACGTTCCCGAGTTAAAACCAGCTGACGTAGTGAAGATGGCCGAGTTGGAAATCACCACATTGGCGCACTTGGGCAATGCATTCACCTCTGACCTGGAAAAATTGAAAGGCATAGGTGAAGTAACAGCCCGGAAGATCCGCTCGGTTGCATACGTTTATAAGGAAGCATGGGAAGCAGAGCTTGGCCCCATTGAAATTGAGAAGCCAATGCTTCCTGAATCATCTCGCACCATTGAAGAAACTATTAGTCGCCAGGTTGGGCTATCCGGGCAAACCAAAGGAAGAGCAGACGCGCCGACCGTTGGTCGTAGTAAGAAACATCGCAAAGGCAAGAAATAACTCCCTGATTACATTCTGAGAAAGAACGATGAAAACAGTATTGGAACAGGTTTCATTTTCGCAAATCCGCTCTTTGGCTGAATGGCTAGGCATGAAAGTGACGATTCCGGTCGGCGTCGACACTCGGAAGCCCCTGAGCATGGCTGGTAGCTCTTTCACGACTCTGCTTAAGCTAACCACAAAAGCGGAAGCGACAGGCCGCCAGCAGGCCGCTGAGGAGCATAAAGCGACCATTGACGCATTGACTGATGATCGACGTTCTCTAATGGCTCGAAATAGTGAATTAGTTCGTGAGCTGGACAGCGTTAAATCGCGGGCAGTTGTCGGTGATTTAACCCCGATCGAATGTCAGCGTTTACAGAGGCGTCTTAAGTTCCTCGAGCTGGTGGATTACCTGGCGTCCTTTGTGTTCCGTCACCGGTGCACCTCGATCAAGGCTCTACGTATGGCTGTTATCAATGCTGGGCATGCTGCCGGGGTCGATAAGTAGTGGATGTTATGGCCGAGTTGAAGCGCCTGCGTGAGGAACACCTGGCCTTCATCATAAAACCTCACATCAATGATTGGCCCCAGCAGAAAGAAGGAATATCGACGAAATGCACCGTGGGCCGGATGGATGTTTTCTTTCACGATCAGTTGATCGGTTGGATAGAAGAGACACCACTCCAGCCCTGGGAATGTAAAGCGGAAATAACGGAATTAGATAGAGCGGTTTCAAATGCACTCCATTGTGGCCGGTTCCAAGCAAAGGCGCACAGCAAATTAAAAAATAAGGATAAAAATGCAGAACGTAATGGTTGATATTGAAACCCTCGGTAATGGCCCATAGGCACCAATGTTGACGATCGCCGCAGTATTTTTCGACCTCAAGACTGGAGAGGTTGGGCCGAGTTTCTATACGGTCATAGACCTGGTGAGTGAGCTGGAACTGGGGGCAAAACCAGATGCTGACACGATCTATTGGTGGCTGGCACAGAATGATGCGGCTCGAGCAGCGGTTACAGCGAAACCACGCGAAAGGAACGTCGATGCGCTGAAGCGTTTAGGTGGCTTCATACAGTCCCATTGTAGTGACTTAGACCGTGTTCAGGTGTGGGGGAATGGTTCAACCTTCGATAACACAATTCTACGCTCCGGTTATCAACGCTGTGGTGTGAAACCGTTCTGGGTCTTCTGGAATGACTGTGATGTGCGAACTATCGTGAAAGCTGGCCTTGATATTGGCTTCAATCCAAAAAAAGAACTGCCTTTTGTAGGCGAAAAACACAACGCCCTCGATGACGCGATCCACCAGGTCAAATATGTATCGGCTATTTGGCAAAAAATTACCTTTCCGAGGATCTGACGATGCTGACTTGGGAAGTCCTATATAAAGCCCTCCCATTCATCTTATTAGGTGTTGGCGTGTTGATTTGGGTGGGGTTCGCATCAGACCACGAATTTAAAAACCGCCCAGAAACAAAGAACTACGATTAACTTTCATCAAGGTAAACAAGTATGGAACTCCTCATTTCGGCTCGCCAGGTTAAAGATCTGGCAGAGTTTACGGGCCTACTCGTCTCTGAATCGACATCAGACATATTAGACGCCCAATACACAATTACGTCGGGCCACATCCCGGCAGCCCCAGAAGAGGGGGCAGAGGCATTTAACGGGCTGGTGGCATACAGCACCGACTACCCGGATGAAGGCCTATTTCCTTTGGTTGATGCGTTCCAAATTGAGAATGAAGAAGATAAGGATTTCGGGTTAAAAACCTGCACGTTGATCGCTGAAATGCTCGGTGTGGAAGATAAGGGCATTTACCAAGCGGTATTTGATCTGAAAAACAAAATGGACGCACTTCTGTTGGAAACCTCAGCGCATTCAGTAGCGGCCGGTGAGGTCTATGCTGCCGGCTATCGTCACGGCCACTTGAACACAGCCGACGGCATTGCTTTCCAGAATGAGGTTGAACAATCCTTCCAGGAGCGCGGCGCCGAGGCATTTTCCGAAAGCGTTGAAGCGATTCTGGAGCGGCCTTCACAGTCACTGGAAGAGGGCGCTTAAGTGGCTTTTGTATCAATAAATGAAATGACGGTACGAAACGGCCCGAACCAGTGTCCTCGAAGGACGCCAGCGGTTACCGTCAGAAGGAACGGAATCGGTCACATCACGATTGCAGTATTTGAAGGCCCAAAGCAGCCCACGATTGAATTCCAGGTAGATGCAGAATTAAAAAAGGTCAGGTTAAAAACTGGTGGCGACTTCAAGCGAAAATTGAATGGACAGGTCGGTATGACATTCGCGGTTCCGAAGAAGGCGCGTGAGCAGATTTTAGGGGAAGGGGAGCCGGTCAAAAAAATGCTGCTGACTAAAGCTGACGATGGCTGGTGGTACGGAAATTATGGCGTAGTTTCTGGGGGGAGTCATGGTGCGTAACCCTATAACAGTCAATTCCTACTTCTGTGGCGCCGGCTTAATGGATATTGGCCTTATGGATGCCGGCATTCAAATTAACCAGGCGTTTGAACTAGATGCTGACGCTTGCAAAACCTACCGCGCCAATCTTGGGGATCACATTAAGCAATGCGATATCTCAAAGGAGCTGGTATTCGAGCAGGACAGCTGCCACGGGATGGTTTTCACGTATCCGTGTACGAAATACTCAACGATTGGGGATGCATGACACATACACTAACGACTGAGGCGATGCAGGAAATATATGAAGCCGCGGTGCATGTAGAGGCTGTTGGCGATGACCAGGATGCAGGTTTCGAATTGCTCTGCAAATTGGAGGATGTCGGCGGCACGGGTGCAACAATCCGCAAGCTGATCGACATGGTTCGGGCGGCTAACCGGGAGGCGCAGCCGGTGGCAGCAACGCAAATATATCAAATTTGGGACGACGGCCGCTGGTACGATGCCGAAGAACGAATCTACAGCGAGGTATACAACGAGGCCTGTAAAAGCCAATTCCGCATTGTCTACACCGCTTCGCCAGAGCAAAGGGAGGCGCAGCCTGCGCAAGCGCCATTCATGTACGCCATCTGCAACCCTGATGGATCTGCTTGGCTCGATGAAAATTGCGTAGCCTGTACTGCTGAAGAATTAAAGCCGGTGCTGAATGATCTGCGGAGAGATACCGGTGATGGGTTTAGAATTGTGCCGCTGTTCACCGCCCCGCTAGCGCCAGCCAATGTGAATCCGGTGGCATTCGATGAGATTGCAGATGCAGTAAAGGAAGTTACTGGCGGCATTAGGATGGAGTTCACCCCTGGAACGTATAAGGGCCATCAGCCGGTGCCTTTCATGAACTTCACGTCATTGTCGCGCATCGTTGAAATGTTTCGCATCAACCCGTCAGCGCCACAACTGCGAGATGGTAAGCCGGTATGCCTTCTGACTATTGGTGCCAAAACTCTGGCAGACCACTCCGTCGCCTGGACAGCGGCTGGAATGCAGCTAGGCAAAGGGATTCACCGACTCTATGCCTCCCCACAATCGCCGGCATATCCTGAAAGACTGCCATGCCCCGTGCATTTGCTGCCTGGCTTGAAGTTCGGCAAAGGTATTTCGACTAGGGTGCTCCTCGAGGCGCTTGCGCGCAGGGCTGAGTACAACGCTGAAATGGAGGCTATGACTCCAGAGGAAAGGGCGGAGCATGATGACAGGGCGAAGCTCTTTAAGGCGATGCTCCCACAGCCGGCGCCAGAAATCTGAATGGTAAGAAACACAATAATCGCAATGTTCCGCTCCCTGCTGGTGGGAGCGGCATTCATCACCTGGGGCATTATCGTTGGCATGGCATGGGGCGCTGAATGGGGTACGGCACCTGCCGGCAAGATAGCATTACTGTTTGGAGCTTTAAGTTTTGTTTACGGTGCGGCTGAATATCGAAAAGAAATGAAAAAGAATACAAGGACTAAGAAATAAAGAACGGCCTGACACTGGTCGTTCCGCTCCCTTTACAATGACATGCGGAAAAAAGCATCATTGAAATCCCCGGTCAATGCCGGGGATGGGGATCATTTTTTGGCTGATACTATGGCCTGTATGATGTTATCAATGTCGCTATCGTTCAGCATGAAGATGGGCAGGCCATTAGCCTCACCACTATCAGTGCTCATTACGCAAAGACCTGCATACATACCGCGAGTTTTCGTGAATCCCCCGTCTGATGGCGTAGTGAAGTTTCCTTTGAAGTGCATTCCGGCAGATTCGTAAAAAGGAACGAGATCAGACGAGCAAACCAGACCAACTTCGTTTGGAAGGGCAAGAATCCCGCCCAGCAGCAGGCTGCCAATTCCATTACCACGATATTGCTCATACACATAAATTTTATGGCAGTACAACGAATAGTTTTCCGATGGATGGCCAAAAATTAAGGCGTACCCGAACAAGGCTCCATCATCAGCGGAACCCATGATGCGTAAATGTCCGACGCGGTAGCACTCTTCAAATATGCCAATGATGTAGCTGCGCGCGGCTTTTACTTCTTCCTCGGTCGCAAACATCATCATCCCCATTAGGGTTGGAGTACCGATCAGATCCTGAAGAATCCCACTGGCTTCATTTTCAAAGATTGAGGATAAATGTGGTGCTATCTCATTTGCTGCGGTATCAGTCATACAAAGGATCCTTCGTTATTTTTTCAAAGCCTGATGTTAGCAGCGAAACGGATAGAGTTATGGGGTGAAGAACAAATATTGAGCCTGCCAGGAAAAGGGCTTTTGCTATGGCTCGGTTGAATTCGGGAAAGGCGTGATCCTTGATGACGCTTTGTGTGAAGTCCGGCGCATTGTCTTCTGCGTCGCCACAGTAGGATTCGCCAAGCACCAGGACACGAACGCCATAGCGGCTTGAGTAGTAGCGGCCGCCCACGAATGGAAGGAACTTAACGCTGCTCATTAGTTGCTGTCCGCGTAAGTTACATTGTCACACTTTGCGTTGCTGACGGGCATTGCCGCATTATCAACGTCCTCTAGCCCCAGCATAACTTCGCCTTTCCTCAAGATGGCATCTCGAAGCATCGTTAGGCGGAAATTAGAGCCTTTCCAGAAATACTCTTTGTACTTTTCACCTTCGACAAAACCACCTACTCGATGGCGCTTGTACACGATAGGCGGCATGCTCCCCTTAACAGACGGGTGCAGCTCCAGCCAATATTTGTCTTTACCATTCTCATAGACTGTTAAGAGTTGCGCTTGCTCGGTCAGCTTACCGCTGTCCAATTCCCACCGGCACATCATTGACACTATTTCTTTTGCTGCGGGATCTATGCTGGATTTTGTTGCGGAATGTGCCTGAGAGGCCATTAGCAGTGTAGCGGCTATGGTAATTGCATTATGTCGTTTCATACCAGATCTCGGGGTTTGAGGGCCAACCGTACAAAAACGTACGCTAAAAATGAGGTGGTTGTCTGAAAAAACGATTAGTAGACAACACTGTCCGTTAAAAGCCATTTATCGATTAAAAAAAATCCATTCCGAGGGTGTCAGGTTAGTAATTTGGCGAGTAAATCTTCAGGAAACTATGAGCGTTCATTCCTGTATCAGGCTTGGTTAAGATTTCCTCTCCTCCGATAAGTTGTCTGGCTATACTCATGGATACTTCATTACCAGCATCAACTACAGCTTCGACAATGAACCCATTTTCGGAATGCGGAAGCATCCCACTTATAAATTCACTTAATGCCTTGAAGGCAATCGCTTTCCCAAAACCCTTTGATCTGTAATGAGATAAAACAGCCCAGTCAACTTGAAAGTGTGGTAAGCCCTTGCTCTCTCCGGTATGCACAAATGAACACCTAGCTATAACTTCATTCTGGACTGTTGGGCTAAACATTACATAACTGATCCTAACCACCCCCTCGGGTCTATCCGCATGAACATAAATATCGTCAAATATCCTACCTACCTCAAGTGATATGAGTTCATTTTTGATCGCATCAGCGATGACAGATAAGCCAGTCTCCGCAAGCTCCGCGCCAGTTATAACTCTATCGTTGTGATTATTTAAAAGATTGGACATTTATCAAACCCTCTTTAAAAAATTATTAGTAATTGACCATGACTCACGCAAGCGGGTGTAAAAATTTCTCCTGAAAGAATAAGCCGTGAAACGCCAACGGCATGAACAAAACCAATGGCGCTGGTAAAGCCCGATTTGAAGCGTAGTTCATTGGCATATGAGGTTATACCTCTAGCTGTGCGCCTCCATGACACCCAGAGGTCATGTTAAATCTAATCATATGATAGATAAATGGAATCATATTTAAGCCCCGCAAGATTTGGACGGTTTGATTCGGCCTGAAATGGCACAAAACAGAGCAATGTACTGAAAAATGAAGATGGCCTGCGAGAGGTTTCGAAATAATTAGTTAATTAGTATTGCATTAACGGAAGAATCGACGCCCGTCTTAGCACTTGTGAGTTATTCGGCTCAACAGCGTATTTGAATGGTCGTGAATCTCCCGCTATTATCGTTGCATGGTATTTAATTAGTTTTACGCAACAACGCAGAGTGAAGGACGCAATGCAGGAAAATCGCCCACGTATCAACAGTGCAGAAGTCGCAGATTTTATGTTGAGGCTAAATAGGCCTGTCTCAGCCCCCGAGCTAACTATTCTTCTCCAGAAAGCGTATCCAGGCCTCCTCATAGAAAAAAATGACATCTACATACGGTTGAAAGGTTTCTACCGTTCCAACCAGGCGGATTGCGTGCTTTATGACGAGATCCGGCCGCGAACTTTCCACTTGAAAGCTATCAGCAGCCATTACTTCAAGTTCCGAAATGGTCGACGCACTGATCTGTCCACGACCATCATCAAGGAAACACTCAGGGGGGATGCAAAAGAAAAAGCCATGCTTAGTGCGATGGCTTTTGGAAGGGAGTTATTTCACAGCCTATTAGCTAAACGTTCGGGCTTTATCACGTTTTAACGGCAATGACATTTTTGTGGTTTCGGCGCTGTCACTGTATTCTTCAGCCGGTACTTCAGGTGTCTGATCCACGGGCTTCTCTTCAGCTTTCACTGCTGGTGGCGCTGAATCAACAACCCTTTGCACTACCGGCTCATGAGCTTGTTGAGGGATTTTGGCGCTGTTGGTTTTAACTCCGCTAAATAGCTCCAACGCTCGAAGAATCATTTCGGCTCGATCCGCCTTACTGGCGTTCGCAAACGTCGCATTATCCAGGGCCTTAAAGGCGCTATCCAAACCACTTTCGATAATCATATTGCCGATGCTGATCGAGTTGAACAGCAGTGCCTGCCGGGACACCAGAGCATCAGTCTTTTGGTGCTTATCGACAAAGCGCTTTCCAAAATAGCTGTGAGCAGCAACTTTATCCAGATTAAGCTGAAGTAGCCGGCGTTTGTTTTCAGCCATAATTAAGCCTCAATTTCAGTTGTTTGTTCTTCCACATCATGCCGGGCCAGCAGGGCAAGGTAGGCGCCTCGTGCAACCGCAGTTTCTGGCTGGTGGGGTATCACAACGTTATCATGCCAATCCGCAACAAAGTTAGGCATTTCTCGAAGCAAGCCACCAATATAGTAGGCGCCGCCACCAACAATAATCAGTGCGTCGATGCTGCCAAGTGACTTAACAATCGTTTTGAGAGCATAGTTGATTTCACTTGCGAAGCTAGCTGCCGCAGCCGAGATGATATGGTCAAGATACACACGTTTATCCTTCAAGGCTTCAATGCTCGAACCGTAGTAGCCCTTGCGGACAATGGAGTCGATGTCATCGAGCGTCATCACGCGAACTTTCTCCACAGGGATACCGATCGTTTCTGCCTGGTCAATCATCTGCATTTTGACCGCTTCCAGCATGATATGAACACCGCGAGGGGTTGTGCCACGGGAGAACAGGGTATGGTTGTCACAGTCCAAGTGTGCGACATCGCAGGTATAGCGGCCAATATCGATAATGGCTACATCCTTGGCACCTATCAGGAACGGGTTATCTTGCCCATCCTGAGTGTATAGGGCTGCATTATATGCGGTCACGGCTTCCGGCATAATTTCAACACACACGATATCAGGTGAAGCAATTTCGCTGGTGGCGTTGGTTACCGCGGTCATCAAGGAATTTCTCTTCAGCTCGATCTGCTGGCGGTTTATGGCGTTGTTATCATCGTAATACTGGTCTGCCGGCAAGGTGTCAGCGATTACTACTTTGCGGCCGCCAAGTTTGAGCTGTGCCAAAGCATTAACTACAAGCACACGACAAGCCGCGCTCAGTTGATAATCGGGTGTCCGGGTATCAATGGCGCCGATAGCCTTATTCATCACAGCATAGGTTTCCAGTTCGCCGCTGGCACCCGTTGTAACCCAGTTAGTCTTCGAGTCGCTTTCTTTCGCCTGTCCCAGCACTCTCGCTACAAACGATGGAGTTACACGAATCTGAACCTCGCCCTTATTCTCCATTACGGTAGCAACATTGCCAGAGCCACAGTCTAAAGCCACATAAACTGGTTTGTTTTTGCTCATTTTTTTCGCCTTTTTCTCTGTTAGGTAAAACACGGTGAGAGATTATCTCACTGCGATCATCCATTCAAGCAAAGAGATGATATTTGATTGCAAATGGTTAATTAATGATTTCAAAAACATGATAAATCTAAAAATGCCAGCTTCATTACTCACTTTTGATATACCGCGTTGCACGTACTGAAATTAGGCCACTGAGTAGCATCGAATGACCTGGGATGAGCACAGAGAAAGATTTACCGCGCTCCAAAATGAGCGAGGGATCACAGTCAAGGAATATGCAGAAGCCCACGGCTTGAACGCAAATACGGCCCGTAGAGAGCTAAAAAAGAAGTCGGCAGACCAGTCGCAGCCGGCCACAAAAAATAAACCAAAGAAAGCGACAGCAGGAAAGGCCTCTAAAGGTGATCACAAACGTGATCGTTCAAGTGATCATCCTATCGGGAACGAAAGTGATCACGTGATCACTGCCCCCAAAAAAACACGACGAACCCGCACCAGCTCTGGTGATACACGATTTAGCGCTGAGGCGGCAGACCATAAGCGATCACGAAAAGCACGTGATCACGCAAGCGACAAAAAGATCACTTTCCCGGCGGCGAACGGGGTGGACGATGCGGCCCTGCTTCATGTGCCTAAAGCGCGGGGCGGCCGTCGCTTTGGACACATGAACGAGGAGTGCATTATTCATGGCCGTTATGCAACACCTCGCCCCCAGGATGTGGAGGACACCCTTGAGGAAATGCAAGATCCAAACTTCATTAACACCCTAGAAGCTCGCTCAATTGCAATGGTCTATTCCCACCTAAAACTCATGGAGCGCGCTCGCAATCGTAGTCTCGATCGGTTAGACGAGGAGGCTGAGGGGTTCAAGCCAGATGAAGGAGGCACGCACCCGGTACACAAAACGCTACAGATGCTACTCAATGTCAGTGTAGGGATCGGTGAAACAGCCAAATCGATGAGCGCACTACGTTCAGTGATGTTGAAGTCGCGCAGAGAGGAAGAGGCCCACAGCATCAAAATGGAAACTCTTAATCTGATTGCGGTGGCCTATGAACAACAAAAGGAACACGACTGGAGCTATCAGGAGACGGCAGAGTTCATCGAAGCAAACGGAGGCATAGTTCCCCCTCATTTGATGCAGCAAGCCCGTATAGAGGCCACCAAGCCACCTGAGCCTGATGACAATACAAGTACCGTCGATGATGAACAAATCGATGCAGAAGCCAGAAAGCATAAGGCAATGAGGGAGGGTAAAGAGGAATTCATTGCAGAACGGCGAGCAATGGTCGCGCAGATCGTTGATGAAGGTAGCTATGGAGATATTGACGCCGATGGAGATGGACGCGAGGGCGAGTTTATAAGTAGTGAATTTGAGTCTGACGAGGAGTTTGATGACGAACTAACCGACGAAGAGTTGTATGGGCCAGGAGGGGCAAAAGATGGCGCGTAAAACGATACGTTCGGTCATCACCGACCCCCGCTGGCGGGATATGGTAATCCGCTATCGCTATGACTGGAGCCTGGCAGCCGTGGAGCTGTTCGGTAAGATCCCCAGCTGGCAGCAGGAAGAGATTATCAACGCCGCCCAAGATACTGGTAGCCGCACAACTGTTGCATCCGGGCATGGTACGGGTAAATCGGACATGACCTCTATCATGATCCTGTGCTACCTCATGTTTTACCCAGGTGCGCGCGTCATTATCGTTGCGAACAAAATCCAGCAGGTTATGACCGGTATCTTCAAATATATAAAACAAAACTGGAATGAATGCGTTCGCCGGCAACCGTGGCTCCAGAATTACTTTGTAATCACCGATACGTCTTTCTATGAGATCGCCAATAAAGGCAGCTGGACAGTCATTCCAAAGGGCTTCCGCCGTGGTAATGAAGAGGCACTTGCCGGCGAACACGCTAAACACCTGTTTTACATCATCGATGAAGCGTCAGGTGTTAATGACAAAGCTTTCGGTATCATCACTGGCGCCCTGACAGAGGACGATAACCGACTATTACTGATATCTCAGCCAACTCGCCCAAGTGGCTATTTCTACGACTCTCATCACAAGCTTGCCCGCTCCAAGGAAAACCCAAGGGGCGACTTTACAGCTATTACGCTTAACTCTGAGGAGTCCCCTTGGGTAAATGAGAAGTTTATACGCAGCAAACTGCTGGAGTATGGTGGCCGCGATAACCCTGAGTATCAAATCAAGGTGCTTGGGCTGTTCCCTAAAAATGCTCATGGCTTCCTGCTGGGGCGTGATGAATGCGAACGGGCAGCCCGGCGGAAAGTACGCCTCCATAAAGGCTGGGGTTGGGTTGCGTGTTGTGACGTTGGTAACGGCCGCGACAAATCAGTGTTGAGTATTTTCAGGGTGTCCGGTCGGCGCCACACCAGGCGAGTAGTTCCGTTCTTGGTAATGGAGATGGCCGGCGACTGTCACCCCGTGAAGTTTGCGCACTATATCTTCCAGGAATGCACTCAAGAGAAGTTCCCCAACATAACAATAGCCGTGGATGCCGACGGCATTGGCGACGCAACAGTGAGGGAATTAGAGTCCCTTGGTGTGCCTGTTGTTCGTATAAATTGGGGTAAACCAATGCACTCCCGCGACGATAAACAGC
Organism: Serratia sp. PL17; assembly: GCF_017832355.1. Lineage (GTDB taxonomy): Bacteria > Pseudomonadota > Gammaproteobacteria > Enterobacterales > Enterobacteriaceae > Serratia. The sequence goes on along the minus strand of NZ_JAFIBY010000012.1, from coordinate 19,237 downwards.
GATTTGCCAACCAACGCGCTTTTGCCAACATTATGGCAAGGGATGCGATAAAGTCCGGTCGTATGCGTCTTGATGCGAACCCTAAAACAGCTGAACAAGCCAGTAAGATCCCCGTCGACATAAATGAGATGGGCCAGAACGTGATCATGAAAAAAACCGTAATGCGTCAGAAACTTAATATCAAGTCACCTGACCTATGGGATACGTATTGCTTCTCGATGCTGGTGGATTTTGTGGCCGCAAATGATGACGTTGGTTTCGACAGGGAGAATGTACGAGTGGATGCGTTGAAATACCTGGATGACTTTGATGATGCAGAGGAAGGGGCGGCATAGCCTCTTCCTCGCAGCTTTGAAAGCGTCAATTTTTGGGGACAGCTTTGCTTGAAATCCGTGTGCGGAGCGGCTTCTTTTCTTCTGCGCCTTCATCAATATGACCGCGAGAAGCTCGCATTACCTGGCGACTCGTCTTACGACGCTCATCCAGGGCAGCTTGCTTCGCTTCTGCTTTGGCACGGTTCACGTCATCGAGCAGATATAAGGAGGCGTTAGAACTCATTAGTGCACAAGGTACTGGCGTGACATTGGCGTATACATTTCTACGAGTTTCCGCCGTGGTCTTGTCGTCGATAACTGGCTCATATTTCAGTTTGGAACCATCCACCACGCAGCCATAGGCGCCAACACGAATAACCTCGATTTCAACAAATCCGTCGAAGATAGAACTCAAGGTCGACACCTCATCTTGTGAGGCTTCATTCTTAATTTTTACGATAACGTCGGTATATCCACTTTGCCGGCGAACGAGCATTGTACCTTCAGGCATAGCGTTGAAGCGCTCAAGATCGGCTTCGTATACGGCAATGGTCGCATTGATTAAAGGCAACTCACTCTGTGGCAATGCACCAGACTCCACCAGCCGGCGCATTTTGACATGCTGAGCCAGTTTCTTTTCCAGGGACATGATCACCTTGTCTCTGTGCCATTTCATGGTATTGGCCGCCTGGGTAACAATGACAGCAGCTAAGTCACCACTACTTGCGATGACCGGTACCGGTGAATACAACGAAACCGGCAGCGGCGACAACTTTTTAAGCCGGCGAGATTCCGCCAGGAGGTAAAAACGCTCCCATTCAAGCTGTAGGTGACTCAGGCGCTTCATAACCTCGGGATCATCGATCACCGCCACTGGCCGTTGCACGCCGTCTCCGGTATCGTTAATGTACACCGCGTAGCGCTGTAAAATCTGAATCCACTCCCTCCGTACTTCCTTAAAGGCTTTAAACGCGGTATCGAACAGGGCAGTATTCATTCTATTATTCATTCCCATACGTTAATTAACGCTGCACAATCCATTCTGGATACATCTAAAAATTCTAATTATCTATTAGATAAACAGACACACTTTTTATTTTAATACGTTTCAACGCGAATTGAGAATGTTTTTTGCTGGATCGTAGAGATAGGTGGTGATTTAAGAGGATTCCGCACCTACACCCCCCCATAGAGGGCCGAAAAACGCTACGGGGGTGGTCGGATGGGTTCGGATTTACTGGAGGGAGTAGCGACCCCTACAAGGGGTCATAGACGCCAAATATATTTTAAAAATTAACCACTAAAACTATTTGAATGCGCATTATGAATGTTGGTAAGGGCTTTGATCCTACGATGTGCCTCCTGCACACAAGTGCTCGGAAACTCAGCACTTAATATGCACATCATTTCCGCGATGAAAGAAGAAGACCTACTGCTAATAAAGTTATTCTTAGCCGACTGCAATATTTGCTCAGCGTCGGGCGAGGTTAAAGAACTCACGAAACTCCCTTTACAATAATAGTCAGTTAGTTTTTCACATCGGCGCTATTTTATCTGGTTTTAGATCGCTGTCCATTACAAATTATAACAAACGAAAACGTAACTTTTACGCATTACAAACGTTGATATTCTTCATTGTTTATACCCATGAGGTGTGGATATCCATGGCACACATCACAAAATGTTCTTAGCCCCCAAAAGATAACGTCTTAAGTAAAATTGAGCCGGTTCTGTACTCCTTGGCGGTAACTTTATATAATGGGACTTATATAAAGTTAGGGGCGACTATGGAAGGTTGAGCGGGGCGATCGTCACGAGTCCGCATTAGAAAAATTTTTTCTGTGTCACCGACCTATGGCTTAATCACGTTGCCGGCAAGGATTGTTCGCAAATCACCCAAACAGACTTGGCGTGACATGAAACAGTGAAAAGTGACGTCCCAATCACTGACAGGATTTGAGATGTGCGAATAGTCGCCTTTCCCTCTCCGCTGGTGGTTTTCATCAACCAGATGGAAAAAGTAGCAACATTGGGCTAGGTAACGCTACAAAGAATCTGACGGGGAAAACCCCTGGTGACTTATTATTTTTCACGTAGCGCTACCAACTGTAAATTGAAGGACTATTAAATTATGAACGGCATTACAGACCTGAATTCTTTGGTGGCCGTAGGTGCGCAGGACGATATTTCTCAGCGGCTACGCGAGTTCGTCCGCGATAAAGGTGCCTTCGCTACGAACACCTGGGCGCAGTTAATTAGTGTCATGCGTATAGTCGCGGCATGGGCGGCGAAAGAAGGTCGGACTTTTTTTCCTATGAAAAGCGCGGATCTTCGAGACTATATTTCACACTTGGAAGATAGCGGCCAATCTGTCGGCACTATTGAAGTTCATGTTTCACTGATCTCGATGCTTCACAAACAGGCCCAAGTGGTATCTCCCACAGCTTCACCGACGATCGCTCGAGCCATGCGGTTAACCCGCAGATCTGCGTTGGTTTCTGGTGACCGGACAGGGCAAGCAGTCCCATTCCGCCGCGATGACCTTCTTAGCATCGATGCCGTTTGGGCTGACTCGGATCGCGTTGCGATAATCCGTAATTTGGCATTTCTTCATGTTGCCTATAGCACCCTATTGCGCATGAGTGAAATAGGCCGTCTGCGCGTTCGTGATATTGAGCGGGCGCAGGACGGGCGGATCATACTGAACGTAACTTATACGAAGACCATTCTGAAAGCCGGCGGGGTAACGAAATCACTCAGTGCCCTGTCTACCGAGCGGCTTACGTCCTGGATAAATGCAGCTGGGTTATCTGACCATCCTGACGCATTTCTATTTTGTAGAACACATCGAACTAACAAGGCGATCATCAACACTGCAACTCCGCTAAGCGCGCCGGCGATAGAAAAGATTTTCTCCGACGCCTGGGCATCACTCGGGAAAACCGACAAAAAAGCCAACAAAGATCGTTATACGTGTTGGACTGGTCATAGTGCCCGCGTAGGTGCCGCGCAAGATATGGCTGCTGCCGGCTACAGCGTTCCGCAGATCATGCAGGAAGGTACCTGGACGAAAACTGAGACACTTATGGGTTATATCAGGCATATAGAGGCCCAAAGAGGCGCCATGCTTGATCTGATGGAAAATGGAACTAAAACAAAGGTGTAAGACGCTCAGCCTTGCTTTTTATTAACTGTATGAAAATTAACTACCTCAGTGATCGCGTTAGGTCGCGAAGAACAGAATTGAACCTAACTCAGCAGAACCTTGGCGACGCTGTGGGAGTTTCGCACGTAACCATTTTTAAGGGCACTGTTGCAAAGTTAGCGATGAGGCAGCCTTTTGTCTTATTCAAAGGCCTTACATTTCAAAAACTCTGCTTACCAGGCGCATTTCGCCCAGGGGATCACCATAATAAAATGCTGAGCCCTGGCCTTTGCGTAGTGCACGCATCACCTCAATACCTTTGATGGTGGCGTAAGCCGTCTTCATGGATTTAAATCCCAGCGTGGCGCCGATTATCCGTTTCAGTTTGCCATGATCGCATTCAATCACGTTGTTCCGGTACTTAATCTGTCGGTGTTCAACGTCAGACGGGCACCGGCCTTCGCGTTTGAGCAGAGCAAGCGCGCGACCATAGGCGGGCGCTTTATCCGTGTTGATGAATCGCGGGATCTGCCACTTCTTCACGTTGTTGAGGATTTTACCCAGAAACCGGTATGCAGCTTTGCTGTTACGACGGGAGGAGAGATAAAAATCGACAGTGCGGCCCCGGCTGTCGACGGCCCGGTACAGATACGCCCAGCGGCCATTGACCTTCACGTAGGTTTCATCCATGTGCCACGGGCAAAGATCGGAAGGGTTACGCCAGTACCAGCGCAGCCGTTTTTCCATTTCAGGCGCATAACGCTGAACCCAGCGGTAAATCGTGGAGTGATCGACATTCACTCCGCGTTCAGCCAGCATCTCCTGCAGCTCACGGTAACTGATGCCGTATTTGCAGTACCAGCGTACGGCCCACAGAATGATGTCACGCTGAAAATGCCGGCCTTTGAATGGGTTCATGTGCAGCTCCATCAGCAAAAGGGGATGATAAGTTTATCACCACCGACTATTTGCAACAGTGCCATAAAAACGACTTTGTCGACGCCGAAGCTATTTGTGAAGCTGCATCGCGTCCGTCTATGCGTTTTGTGCAGCCCAGAACGGAATCTCAGCAGGCAATGCGGGCTCTGCATCGTGTCCGTGAATCCCTGGTTCAGGATAAGGTAAAAACAACCAATCAAATGCATGCTTTTCTGCTGGAATTTGGCATTAGCGTTCCCCGAGGAGCTGCCGTTATTAGCCGACTGAGTACCCTTCTTGAGGACAATAGTTTGCCTCTTTACCTCAGCCAGTTATTGCTGAAATTACAACAGCATTATCACTATCTTGTTGAGCAGATTAAAGATTTGGAATCCCAGTTGAAACGAAAGTTGGACGAAGATGAGGTTGGACAGCGCTTGCTGAGCATTCCCTGCGTCGGAACACTGACAGCGAGTACTATTTCAACTGAGATTGGCGACGGGAAGCAGTACGCCAGCAGCCGTGACTTTGCGGCGGCAACAGGGCTTGTACCTCGGCAGTACAGCACGGGAGGTAGGACGACATTGCTGGGAATTAGTAAGCGAGGTAATAAAAAGATCCGAACTTTGTTGGTTCAATGTGCCAGGGTATTCATACAAAAACTGGAACACCAGTCTGGCAAATTGGCCGATTGGGTCAGGGATTTACTGTGCCGGAAAAGCAACTTTGTCGTCACTTGTGCTCTGGCAAACAAGCTGGCCAGAATAGCCTGGGCCCTAACGGCACGACAGCAAACTTATGTAGCATAACGGCAGAAATACACCGGTTTAAAGAATTACTGATCTGGTTTTGCGAATACTGATATTGATGATACTAACGGCCCACCGGCCTGTTGAGGAACCTGTAAAACGGAAAGGCTCATTGAAGCCGTATATTTTCTGGAGGTTCATCAGGCGCGGAACTCATCAAGGCGCGGGAATAAAATCCCATTCAGACGCCGGATAGATTCAAGCAAGCCAACTTGTCGTCAAAATCGGTGTTGCAAAAACGGGAGTGACCATAGATTCCGTTTTCTGAGACGACCCCTGGCTGCGCGCCTACGACTTCACGACTGACCGCGGCGCCATGGCGCTCAATGACTACGCCCGCTCCAACGACCCCTTTACACGGGTCGGCCGGCAGCAGGTCGCTGTCGACGTCTCCAGCGTCATCCGCGCGTCCCCGGACAGCTTCCGCGTCGCCTGGGTCGAGCGCCGATACGAAAATGGCCAGCTCGCCGAGACCACGCGCTGGACCGCGATCCTGACGATCGTCGTGCAGATCCCCCGAAACGCCGACCGGCTCAGGGCGAACCCGCTCGGCATCTACGTCAACGCCATCAACTGGTCACGGGAGCTTGGGCAATGAAGCCGTATTTCCGTAAAGCCGGAAACCCGGCTTCACACACACACGTACTCCCGGCTCTCCGTAGAGCCGCATTCCCGGTCGTTCTGCTAGCGGCGACCGCGCTCGCGGGCTGCGCGACCACCAATCCGCCGCCGGAGATTTCCTACGACAATGCGGCTCCGGCGGTGCAGACCGTCGATCCACCCGCGCCGGTCACCGTGGTCGAGCTGCCCCGGCCGCTGCCGCTGCCTGGCCAATTGCAGCGTGTGGAGGAGACGCGGCGTGCCCCGGAGCCTTCTAATCCGACCGCTCGCGTCAACCAGGCAAACGAGGCGGCACGAGTCCAGCCGGTGCGCGACGGCTTCATTAACTCGATGCAGGTCTACCCGTGGACTCAAGGGGCGCTTTATCAAGTCTATACCGCCGTCGGGCAGATCACCGACATCGCGCTCCAACCCGGGGAGCAGCTTGTCGGCGCAGGCCCGGTGGCCGCCGGCGACACAGTGCGCTGGATCATCGGCGACACCGAGAGCGGATCGGGGGCAACGCGCCAGATCCACATCCTAGTAAAGCCCACCCGCGCCGACCTGATGACAAACCTCGTCATCAACACCAACATGCGCACCTATCACATGGAGCGGCGCTCGACAGAGCGCACCTATATGGCGTCGGTCTCATGGCAGTATCCGCAAGACCAGCTCATTGCGCTGCGCCGTCAGAACGCCGAGGCGCAGGCGGCCCAGCCGGTGGCGAGCGGCGTCGATCTCGCGAACGTCAACTTCCGCTATGCGATCGAGGGCGACCGTGCGCCGTGGCGGCCGCTGCGCGCCTTCGACGACGGACGCCAGGTCTTTATCGAGTTTCCGCGCGGCATCGGTCAGGGCGAGATGCCGCCACTCTTCGTCGTCGGCCCCGAGGGCAACACCTCTGAGCTCGTGAACTATCGCGTTCGCGGCCACCACATGATCGTTGATCGTCTGTTCGCGGCTGCCGAACTTCGCTTCGGCTCCGGCCGCGAGCAGAAGCGCGTCAGGATCGTCCGCACAGACGGGAGGCCGACCTCGTGAGCGAGAACCCGCCCCGGATTGAGGAAGTGCCGGACGACGATGCGCAGCCCCTGACCGGCGAGCCGGTCGGGCCTGCGCCGATGCGGCTGCGGGCCGAACCGCCCCGCGTCACCCGGTTGTCGCGGAAGGTTCTCGCCGGCCTCGGTCTTGTCGCCAGCGTCGGGCTCGGAGGTGCGCTGATCTACGCGCTTCAGACCCGCGACGCCGGTCGGCCGAACGACGAACTCTATTCGACCGAGAACCGCTCGACCGCTGACGGACTGGCCGGCCTGCCGCGAGATTACAGTGGCGTGCCACAGCTCGGTCCCCCTCTTCCCGGTGACCTCGGCCGGCCGATCCTTAGTACCCAGGATCGCGGACAGCCGGTGCCCACACCCGGGACGGCCACGCCCAATCCCGGCATCAGCCCGGAAGAGCAGCGCCGCCTTCAGGAAATCGAGACCGCGCGCACCAGCCGTCTCTTCTCCGGATCGGAAAGCCGGGGCACACCCGCTGCTGCGGGAGCTGCCCCAGCGCTCGCGCCGGTGCCGGATTTGGCGAGCATTGGCCTCGCTCCGCCGCCCGCCACGCCCTCGGCGCAGGACCGGCAGAACGCGTTTCTGAACGCCGCGGCCGATCGCAGGACGGTTGCGCCCGATCGCGTCGCTGCGCCAGTATCGCCGAACGTCCTTCAGGCGGGAGCAGTGATATCCGCGGCGCTGATCACCGGCATCCGATCCGATCTACCCGGCCAGATCACCGCGCAGGTCACCGAAAACATCTACGACAGCCCAACCGGCCGTATCTTGCTTGTGCCGCAAGGCACTCGTGTGGTCGGGCAGTACGACAACAACGTGCAGTTCGGCCAGAGCCGAGTCCTGCTCGTCTGGACTCGGCTCGTCTTCCCGAACGGGCGCTCGATCGTTCTCGAGCGCCAGCCTGGTGCTGACGCTGAAGGGTTCGCCGGGCTGCAGGATGGCGTCGATTACCATTGGTGGGATCTGGCCAAGGCTGCGGGATTGTCGACACTGCTGAGCGTCGGCGCCGAACTCGCGGTCGACAACGACGATCAGCTCGTTCAGGCGATCCGGAACGGTGGGCAGGACACCATCAACGACGCAGGGCAGCAGATTGTGAGGCGTCAGCTCAACGTCGCGCCCACGATCACTATTCGGCCCGGATTTCCCGTGCGCGTTCTCGTGACGCGAGACTTGGTACTGGAGCCATATGGAGGGTGATGATGTCGAAGCTTAAGCTAGGCCCCATCGCGGACGACAAGCCGCTTAAGGTACAGGTCGAGCTACCTGCAGCTCTCCACCAGGACCTTGTTGACTACGCCCACCTATTGGGCCGAGAGCAAGGTCAGTCCGCTGTTGACCCAGCTCGGTTAATCGTCCCGATGTTACAACGGTTCATCGCGACAGACCGTGGCTTCGCCAAAGCCAGGCGAACGTTGACGCCGGGGAGCGCCGATTAATCCGTGGTCCCCGCTCTAGAGGGGGTGTCGAAACACTTCAGCAGCAGCGGCAGAGTCGGGTTGTCGTTGTCACTGGAAGAAATTATAGCGGCCGTCGGCGCCCGCGCCGATGGGAGCGGGATCAACGCGATATCCGGCCGGTAGATCACGCTGGTGATGGTCAAGCCGAAGCCCTGTTCGACCATCGTCAGCAGGGTTTCTCGGCTGACTTGTTGGATCGAGAGTTGAACCGCTCCGTCTCCGGCGCCCACCATGCGCCGGAGTATGCCAGCGAGCTCACGCCCAGCGCCATCCGAGCGAACGAGGAAGACTTCGTCACAAACGTCCTCCCACGACAGCTGTGGCCGTGCTGCCAACTCGTGAAGCGGGGACAATGCCACGAACAGATCTGGTTCGCAGAGACGTCGAACTTGGAACTGAGGGCTCTTGCTCGCACTCAGGCTGATTGCTGCGTCCAGTAATCCGCGCTTCACCCCCAAAGTGTTTTCTTCTGAAGTGCCTTCCTCAAGCTTTACCTCGATCGTCGGATGTCTATTTCTGAATGCCGAGAGAATGTTGATGATCGGGCACGCCGGGAACGCTTCAAGCATTCCAAACCTCACGAGCCCGGTCTTGAGTTTCCGCGCGGAGCGGATCTCCGTTGCGGCGTTACGAAGGTAGCGCGCTCCCACCACCGCTTGTTGAAGGAAGCGCTCACCTTCTGGAGTCAGCCCTGCCCCCGCTCGCGTACGCTTGAAGAGAGAAAAGCCAAGTTGGCGCTCAAACAGCTGCACACGTCGGCTGACGGTGGATTGCGATATCGATAGGCGCTCCGCCGCTCGGCGGAAGCTGCCGGCCTCGGCGACCTGAACGGCGTACTTCAGGTATCGGAGATCAAGAGTCAGGTCGGGCATGAGACCCGTCCGATCATACCGGCGGTCTCATCGGCGAACCGCCTGCGCCCGGTGAGCGGCACCCATGCACGTCCACTTTCATCGAGCCCACCCCCGCTAGCGCCTGGGGAACGAGCACGTCCGTTGATCTCAGATGTGGAATCCGAGCTGAGCCCCTCAATGAGCATGACCATGTCCGAATCTGTCATAGATGCATGCGGCGGTCATACATTTTCACACGCTTGAAGTCTATGCGCGAAGCATATATTCTTGCGGTATGGAGCCTGAGGTCGCCAAGTACCATTTAGGTGCACTCGCGTTGGCCGTTGCAGACAGCATCGCCAGTGTCTCGGCCTCGTTTTCACCAAGCGGCCCGGGGACCGCCGTGATGGTGTTACTCAGCATGGAGCCCGGACTGCCGATCAGCGTTTTGGCTACCTCGATCGGGCTTTCTCATGCCGGGACGGTGCGATTGATCGATAGGCTCGAGCGCGAACAGTTGGTGGAACGACGAAGACAAATCACCGACAGGCGGGCGCGCTTCATTCACCTCACCAATTCGGGGAAGAAGATAACGGACGCCTTGCTCAAGGCACGGGAGCAGGTGATCTCCGAATGTATTTCGCCCCTGTCGCCCAATGACCTCGACATTCTAGGCATGCTGTCGGAGCGGCTCCTTGTGGCAAACGGCTTCGACAAAGATGGCTCGGTCAGCCTTTGCCATCTGTGCGGCTACAGCAGGATCGCGCCTTCCCGTGGTAAAGCTAAGCCGGGGCGCTCGCCACGCTGGAACGTCGCATCAGAAGGCTGACGATATGATCAGGCAGGCTTGAAATAATGGGATCGTTTGCGCTCGAACTTCTTCTATGCGTACTTGCCTTCGGGTTCGGATATGCGGCGAACCAAGGCGGAACCTGTTTAGTGGTGGCCGCTCATGAGTTACACAGAAGACAGCCGCCGAAAATGTTCGTCGGATTTCTCGCAGCGTCGGCAGCGGCAGGCCTGGTTGCGGTCCCGATAGTCTGGACGGGAACACTGGGCGCAACACTCGCACCCTCGACCAGCATCAATTTCCTCCTGCTCATCGGCGCCATCGCCTTCGGCCTCGGCGCACTCATTAATGACACATGCCTGCTCGGATCGCTGGCGCGGCTTGGGGATGGGGAGATGCGACTTCTAGCTCTACCCTTGGGATTAACGATTGGTATCTTGGCTGCCGACCATGGCAGGTTCGGCTACGATTCAACATGGCCAAGCTTAATCTCCAAACCGAGCGCAACAGGCCTCGTTACTCTCCTAGCCTTCCTAGTTGTGCTCGTGCTGGCACTCGTTTTCGTTTCCACGAAGAGCGTTCTGCGAACAAAGCCGGGTTGGTCGTTCGGCGCTTCGATGATTGGACTCGGTATCACTGGCGGACTTCTATATGCACTCTCGCCGGCCTGGACCTTCGCAGACGTGATTCAACGCGCCCTTCCTCTCAGAATGTCCCCGGCCGGCGAGGTCGCGCTCACTGCGGTGATCTCTTCGATCGCAGGCGCCCTAACCGCCTCCTTTCGCCAAGGCAATCTGCGTCTCCAACTGCCGACAGCCAATGGCATTCTGCGATCTGTCGTCGGCGGCACATTGATGGGTATCGGCATCGCGCTCATACCCGGCGGGAATGATGGGTTGATCCTCGCAGCGGTTCCGACTCTTTCACCTGGTGGGATAGTCGCCTACCTTCTGATGACGACGACAATCGTCTTCGGATTTGCAGCGCGTGGTAAGTTATTCCGGCGCTGCCTTTCACGGCCATGATAAGGGCAACAGAGGACTTGCCCTCCTGACATGAGCATTTATCCCGACCGGGAATATCGGCTGACTAGCTCGTATGCCTTTGCAGGCCCTTGGACCATGATGACCACTTCAAAGGCCGCCGGCCCCAGAATCCTGTAGGTTGCATGGTAGGTGTCGTCTCCGCAGGCATAGACGCCACTCGCTTCCAACCCGGTATCCGTCCGCGAGAAACTCAAGCTGAGGAACTGCGTCCCGATATGAGGTCCGTCTGCGAACTCGACGACAACACTGTCCTCGCTCAAGCGATAGCGATACTGCCGGCACGCGGAGAATACTCTGCCATCTGCCAGTGAGAGAATGCCGCTCTCTCGATAAGCGAGCGCGCCTTCGCCGATCGCTGCTACGATTTCGGTGGGCATGGTTATCTCGTCCAGGGCCGCGTCCATCCGTACAGGCTGGACGTTTGCCAACGGGCTATAGGCCCACCCGGAGCGCCAGCCCCATCAAGTCAAAATCCCGCAAAGGTCGCGCGTTTGCTGGGTAAAGGCATCGCCGATGAGGATGGCTTCGTGAGGCAGCGAAGCGCGAGCCAGCCGCTCGACATATCTCGCTTATTAGTATATGGTATATGCGTCGCGCATATACTGCAACGCCTGCCCGAAGCACGTAGACGACGTTCGTGACGTTCCCACGGGACCACTGTTGAGGAATTTTAGATGAGCATTTTCGACCGTTATGAATTTCTTGTCCCCGAGCACGGTCGGAGGGATCTTGGCCTGCTTAGATGGGCTCTCGTGATCGTATTTCTGTGGTTCGGCGCGATGAAGTTCACAGCGTACGAGGCCTATGGTATCGCCCCGTTTATCGAACACAGCCCGATCATGAATTGGCTCGGCATGTTCGGGACGCAGGGGCAAAGCTATTTCATCGGCGTTATCGAGTTATCGACCGGTCTCGTTCTGATCCTTGGTGCATTTCGTCCACTCTTCTCTGCGCTAGGCGCACTAATGTCAGCAGCGACCTATCTGATCACGCTGACCTTTTTCATCACCACTCCAGGTGTCGCGGAGCAGACTGCCGGCGGCTTTCCTGCGATTTCGGCTGCACCAGGGCAGTTTCTACTGAAGGACGCAGTTCTGCTAGCGGCGTCCCTCGTGCTGCTGCGTGCTTCGGTCCGCCACAGAGGGGCGCTTGTGCTCTCGTGACTGTGGTCCTCTCGTGACGGCGGGCGTGCAAATCCTGCAGAACCTCCGCGGGGCATGGATGCTCCGTCGCGATATCGAGCCCGGAGGCGCTCAGCTGCATGGCGACGCGGTCTTCGCCCGTTTCGCCGCAATCCCCGACGTCGTGGAGCACGGACTGTTCCTCAATGGGATTGATACAATCGTGATCGCGCGCGGTGACACGATGGAAGTGCGACGCCGGGGGCAAGCTAGGTCTCGCTGATCTGCACCTGCGCGGCCTGGATGACAGCGCTGACGCGGAGTGATTCTCGGGCGCGACCTACGGCGATTCCGAGCGAAAAGGCTTGCCCTATAGCCGCCAGGTATCAACGGTTCCGCGGCCTTAACGAGCCGGACCCGTTTTTTTCGGCGCGCTCGATCAGTCGAAATCCTCCGAAACCCTTCTAAAACAGGACATTTTCCACAAGCCGCGCGGAGGAAGAGGACCACGGTATGGCTTGCTGTCTATGCTCCGCGCACATATAGATGTGGCAATGGATGGACCTCGAGATCGAAACATTTTCGGGGCGTTCGCACTCATGATCAGCGACGACATCGTTCGCGCTAGTTCATCGCGGGCGCCGGAAGCTGGACCCGCCGCCTCAGCGCTGGCGTTGCTCGCGCACAAGCCCGGGCTCTCGATCCGTATGCTTGCGATCGGGGTGGGCCTTTCACATGCTGGAACTGTTCGCCTGGTGGATAGATTGGTAAGCGAGGGATTGATCGAGCGTAGGGAGCATTCGACAGACGGGCGCGCGCGATCCCTCTATCTTACTCCAACTGGCAAGGTCGCGAGCGACGAGGTCCTGGCCTCGCGCGATCAAGTGATTGCCGAAGGGCTATCGATCCTTAATCCAGACGAACTGAAAACCTTATCGGACATCGCTGAACGCGTTCTCCGAAATCGCTTGGAAAACCTCGAGCAGTCATACCGCATCTGCCGCTTGTGCTGCTACGAGGGCTGCACGAACTGCCCCGTCGATGCCGAATTGCATGAGCGAGGTGTGGACCGCGAGAAGAACGACGACGCGTAGGAGACTCGCAATTGCGGCAGCTCAACGCTGCTCAGATGGCGGGGCTTCATAATGTCAGCGAGCCTACCATCAGCCGCATTCTTTTGGCTACGCGTCAAGCCGGCCGATCGGGCATGGCGGTCTCATTCTAATATGTCGGTGATCGCCCCACTTTTAGCCGCTCAATTGATCGGAACGCGGTTTCGGAAGCGGCCGTTCAAACCACTCGCTGCATTCCCATTTCTCTATGTCCGATAGGTAGTTTCGGGGAAAAGCAGTCGGGAACAGGTTTCGGGAACGCATGCTCCGGCAGGAGCGCAGCGCGCGTCCCAAACGCGTTTTCCCGGTAGAGCTTCCCAATCGGCAAAGTGCGGGCCACCTCAGACTGCGAACGCGAAAAACCGCCTGGCTGGTCACTCAAGGCAGGGTAACGACGATTTTCGCTGCGGATACACCCGCCTTCAGGGCTTCCAAGGCAGCCTGGAGCATTTCAAGGCCCTGGCCCACGATCTTCGCCGGAGGGGCGGGGACGAACGTGCGCGCCGCGAGAGCCTGCGGCAGGAATTCGCGGTAGATCATTGGACCAACCTCGTCATCCTTGAGGCTCGTCCCGGAGATGTGCGTCGCCTCGACTCCAAATGAACGCTCGTCGGGCGGGGCCAGCGTCGCTGCCACCCGGCGCGAGCCCTCGCATCTCGCAACTACGGCAAAACAGTCTTTCATGTGACCGGTCGCGTGAAGCGTTCCAGCGAGACTGCGCCCGCGCATTGCCTCAATCACGTCTTCCACGATGGCTGGACTCGAGTGGTCAAGAACCTCGCTTGCACCCAGCTCCTTCAACAGGCCGACGTTGCGCGCCGAAGCGGTGGCGACGCACCTGTAGCCCGACGCCACCGCGAGCTGGATGGCGTTGCAGCCAACGCTCGACGATCCACCCCAGACCAGAACGACCTCTGGACGCGCGGTCGGCGAGTGTAACGGTGGCGCGAGAGCCAACTGTGTCCGTCCGTAGAGCCCGCTTGCGGCGGTGCCAAGGCCAAGCGGGAGGACTGCCGCATCAGCGAAGGCAATGTTGTTGGGGATCGGCGCCGCCATGTGGTCCAGCACGATCGTGTGGTGCTGGAACGCACCCTGCGCAGGTTGATTTACGGTTGTCCCGACCGCCTGTCCGATGACTCGATCGCCGACCTTGAACCGCTCGACCGCGCCACCGACCGCCGCGACCTCACCGGAGACGTCGCTGCCGAGAATCGCGGGATAGTCGAGCCATGGCAAAAGCGCGACGTCCTGCAGAATCCAGTCGAGTGGGTTGATCGCGATGGCCGCGTTGCGGATCAATATCTCGTTCGCCGCCAGATGCGGCAGAGCGGTGACACCGATCCTCAGTGGCTGCCCCGGCGCTTTCTGCCAGGCGGCCTGATTAGTCACGGTTTCGGTCATCATCAACTCTTTCTGTCAAGTATTACAGCTGGGCGTTCGTCTGAGCGGTCCAACCGCCAGGTCGGGCGCACGAAGTGGCAGCTATAGCCCCCAGGATAGCGCACCAGGTATTCTTGGTGCTCTGGCTCCGCCTCCCAAAAGGGTTCTTCTGGGTTGATCTCCGACACGACCGGGCCTGGCCAGCTTCCTGATGCCTCGATTTCCGCGATGGTTGTGAGGGCGACTTCCTTCTGCACTTCGGTGGTGTAGAAAATCGCCGATCGATAGCTCGGACCGACATCGCTGCCTTGTTGCTCGTAGGTCGTGGGGTCATGTATCTGGAAGAAGAGTTCCAAGAGCGAGCGATAGGCGAGAACGGAAGGGTCGAAGGTCACTTCCACTGCTTCCGCATGGCCGTAATGTCTCGCGTAGGTCGGATCAGGCATTTCTCCGCCTGTGTAACCGACACGCGTCGAAATGACTCCCCTGGCTCGGCGCAGCAAATCCTCCATGCCCCAGAAGCAGCCGCCTGCGAGAATTGCTCGCTCTGTCGCGGCCGCCCTATTGCCGGTAGGCGATTGGCTCACAGTCCGTTCGCCCTCCTCCGTGTGCGCCACGGTCAAGCCAGCCTCGCGGGATCCGCAGCCTGACTGGCGCTCAAGAGCTCGGTCTGCACGTCCGAACCCCGGATGAGACTCAGATCGACGGGACACCGATCAGCGATCGCGAGGATCCGAGCGCGCTGATCATCACTCAGCGGCCCATCGAGGACAATGGTGCGGGTGAACCGGTCGGGTGGCATCATGTCCGGCACCTTCTCGTGCTGCACGGTCGTGCTCGCCCGTTCGAGCGGAAAGCCCTTGCGGTTCGCATAGAGACGCATCGTCATCACCGTGCAGGCTGCGAGGCCGGCAGATACGAGTTCGTAGGGAGATAGTCCGGTCCCGAGGCCACCGACCGATGCTGGCTCGTCGGCGAACAGAGTGTGCTCGCCGCTGCGGACCTTGAGCTGGAACGTCCCTGCAAGAGTTTCGGTGGAGACGACGCCCTCCGCAACCTCGACCTGCGGAAGATCCGCGCTGAGTGGTGGGAGAAAGCGGCTCGCCCAAACCGCCACCATGGCCGCGGCGTAGTTCGCGTCCGCGACGTCGGTGAGAAGGTGATCCGCGTTGTCGAGCGAGATGAAGCTTTTAGGGTGCCTGGACGCGACGAAGATGCGCGACGCGTGGTCGATGCCGACCACCTGATCCAGCGGAGAGTGCATGACCAGCACCGGCCGTCGCAGGGAGGCAATGGCCTTCTCGACGTCGATCCCCTCAACCGCCTCAAGGAACCCTCGGCGAATGAGGAAGGGCCTACCGGCAATCTCCACCGAGGCCTCGCCCTCGCTCGCGATGGTGTCCAGATCATTCGGTCCGAAGAGGCGCAAGATATGCTGAAGGTCGGCCGGCGCACCAATCGTCGCTACCGCCGCAATATCAGGCATGTCGGCGGCGGCTACGATCGCAGCGGTGCCACCCAGGCTGTGCCCGACGAGGAGGGACGGTGACATGCCCGCCGCCGCCATCGCATTTGCGGCGGCCCGAAGGTCCTCGACGTCCGACGCGAAGTTCACAGGTTCTCCCGTCCCACCGCCGATCCCGGTCCCGGCGAAATCGAACCTCAAGACCCCGATGCCCGCACGCGACAGCGCGCGCGAGATGTGAACAGCGGCGCGACTGTCTTTCCCGCACGTGAAGCAGTGGGCGAAGATCGCCCAGCCCCGCGGCGTCCCTTCCGGCGGTTCGAGGTGCCCGGACAGCGGAGAGCCAGCCCCACTGACAAACGTAAATGATCTTCCTGCCATGTCCATCAAACCTCCAGCACGCGGCTTGGCGGTTGCGCTCTCAGAACCTTCGACGGAGCTGAGCGGAGCGCACCGCCAACCGGTAATCGTCATCTCAGGCTATCATTTATATGTCTGGCGCATATAGACAAGCCCCTATACCATGATTATATGCGCCAAGCATACTTCTGCGACCTGCTTTCCAAAGGCGGTCTCACGGAAGAGGTATCAGTCAGGCGCGTGGGCCAAAGGACTATGGAACTCAATCAAGTCAGCTATTTCATCAACTTGGCCGAGACGCTGAATTTCACAGCGGCCGCTCGCTTGAGCGGTGTGTCACAGCCAAGTCTGACCCGCGCGATCCGCCGCTTGGAAGATGAGCTTGGCGGGCCGCTGATCTATCGCGACGGGAAGAACAGCCGCCTGACTGGCCTTGGCCATGACGTCGAGGCAGAATTCCGGCGCATGGTGGTCGCGATGAAGAGCGTTCGCAATCACTCGGAGCACTGGGCGATGGGGGGGCACCGCGTGCTGGATGTCGCCGTCGCGCCCACCGTCGGACCAAAGGAATTTACGGCATTCTTCGAGAGCGCATTGGCGGAGATGCCATCCATCGAAATCAAGCTGCACTCGCTCCAGTCGAACGAGGACACATCGGAGGTGCTTTCAGGAAAATACCACGCGTGCATCATGCCGCGTGAAACAAGACCGGAACGCAAGCTGGATGTGCATCCTCTATTTCGGGAGCGCTTCGTGCTCGGCTGTTCTGCAAACCATCCCTTGGCTGCCAACGAGATCGTGCGCGGCGAAGACCTGCTCGAGTTTCCTTTCGTCGATCGCCTGAAATGCGAGTTTCGCGATCGGATCCTCGATCACTTCGCGCGACGGGACTTGCTCATGCGACCTCGCTTTCGATCAGATCGCGAGGACTGGGTGCAACGGGTCGTCGCTGACGGCCACGCCATATGCATTCTTCCGGAACGATCGCCGACCGTGCAAGGCCTCGTCACTCGGCCGATCGACGGATTTGTCTTGGAGCGCGAAGTCGTGATCGCGACAGTATCCGGCTCCACGGCAACGGTCGAGATACGGAACATCGCGCAGCTGGCAGCCCGGTATGAGTGGAACTGAATCACGACGTGAAGAGCTTCGGCGCTATGGAAACTATACGCGCAGCGTATTGGATAAATCTGGGGCGCACTGCGATAGTCGGCGCAATGACTGCAAAGATAAATGACAGTGTGTCGAGCTCTCTAAATAGCTGCGCCTAATACCGCTACACTTTTGCCTGACCATGTTTTCCTCCGGGGAATGGGCTGGCGGTTTCCATAAAATGGCGGACCTTTTTCAGTAACTGCCACATTGAGCGGCACTGATGATTACGGGTTATCGTGTCATGAAGTGCCTGCCATAGCCGTTCCACATGATTCACCCACGGCGAGTAAACCGGCTGGTAAATTACCCTGAACTTGGGATTTGCTTTCAACCAGCGCTGTGTTTCGCGGCTTTTATGGATAATGTAGTTATCAACGATCAGCGTGATTGTTTTCGCCCGCCGGTAAGTGGCTTTCAGGTGCTTCAGCAGAGCGATAAACAGCGCTGAACTTTTGCTGTTGCCGCCCACGTAGCTGACTTTACCCGTGCCACTGTGCAGTGCGCCGGCCAGATAGTATTTTTCGTTCTGCCCCGGCGTCACTACCCGTTTCTGCTGTCCGCGCAACTGCCAGTCCGCACCGATTTTAGGATTAAGGTGGATATCCACTTCATCTTCATAAAATACCGGATGCTCTGCGCTGCATTCATCCAGCGCTTTGTGGATTACCGCCATCTTTTCATCTTTATGTGGGTCACGGATACGCAGAGTTGGCGCGGCCCTGCGCCATACAAGCCCCGCAGATGGCAACCAGCGGCGAACGGTTCCTGCATGTAACTGGCAACCGGTTATCTCATTGATTTTTAATGCCAGTAATTCGGTGCTCCAGCGTGAACGTTGATAACCAAAATCGCCGGGAGAATGCTTTATCAGCTCACGTAACAGGGTGCAGATATGTTCAAAAGGCCAGCGTCGGGAGCGCCCTGCGGGTAAGGATTTCAGGCCTTCAATACCTGAGTGCGTAAACCAGTTAATCCAGCGACCAACGGATGAACGAGCACAACAGAGAGTTCTGGCAACATCGCTGACCCGTTCACCCCGATGAAGCATCAGCATGGCCGTGAGTCTGCGGGCATGATTTTTATCGCGCGTTTTATGAATAGCTTTCTGCATCAGGCGTCGTTCGCCACGGGGTATTGGTGCTATGATCGGCATCGCTCAGTCCGGTTGGTGGTTTTGGTTGGTTTGGCGATTGATCAGATCGCACAATCCGGGCTGAGTTCCCTTTCAGTGATCTACTATTCCGCGCATCTATTTAGATTAATTATTGGAGACTATCATGAAGTTTGAGAAGTCACAGGCAGCAGTTGACCGCCTGACCCCCGAGCAACGCCGGATTACCCAGGATTCGGGGACCGAAAGGCCCTTCACGGGTGAGCACAACGACAACAAGGAGCCTGGCATCTACGTCGACATAGTGTCGGGAGAGCCGCTGTTCGCTTCAACGGACAAGTTCGATTCGGGTACTGGCTGGCCCAGCTTCACCAAGCCGATCGTTCCGGCAAACGTGAACGAGGTGCGGGACAGTGCACACGGCATGGTCCGGACGGAGGTCAGGTCGGTACACGCCGACAGCCATCTGGGCCACGTTTTCCCGGACGGTCCTTCCGACCGCGGCGGTCTGCGCTACTGCATCAACTCTGCGTCCCTTCGCTTCATCCCGCGCGACG
>NZ_JAFIBY010000011.1 GCF_017832355.1 Serratia sp. PL17 | reverse complement strand
GGACACTGCCAGGCATCAATTAAGCCAAGAGGCCATCCGCAAGGATGGCCTTTTTGCTGTGTGCGAAAGAAAAAAATTACGCAGCTACGCTGCGCTTTTCAACCAATCCACGATGAAATCAGCAATACATTCTGGGTTATTGAGATCCAACAACCTAACCTTTTCAGTGATTAACCGATCGCTGGCAACGGCGATAACAAACTCATCCAACATATCCTCAAGTGGTCTGCCTATCTCTTCACGATAAAGAATGATCTTGCTGACAGGCTCATGTTTAAACCCCTCGACGAGAATGAGGTCGACCTTGGTGCGATCAAAACGACTGGCCAGATACTGAAGATCCAGGGGCGGCTGTTCTGGTGTTTCGGTCATTAATGCCCAACGGCGATCGCTGGCGACCAATGTTTGATTGGCACCGGCTTTGCGCAGTTCATAACTGTCTTTTCCTGGCGTATCCACATCCATATCATGATGCGTATGCTTTATCAGTCCGACACGGATTTCCCGCTGCTTTAATAAAGGAATCAATTGCTTAAGCAGTGTGGTTTTACCTGTTCCGCTGTAAGCGGCAATAGCCAGTAACGGGGGAAAAGAATTATTCATTGGTGAGTCCTTTTTCCTGCAGCCAACGCTGGCAATCTTCCTGAGTATTCAAATTATGGAATGCCGCTTGCTGGCCTTCGAAGGTTATTTTCCCTGCACCTACCGCATCCAGGAACAACATCAATTTGCGTTCTCCGCGTGCCAGATAAGCGGCTAAATGAGGTACCAGGCTGGTGTGCAGCAGTGCCAGGGTTGGATGTGCCCGCTCCCCATCGCTGGCATAGGCGGCCAAAGCCTGGCCCTTTTGCTGCCAGAGCTGTTCAACCAATGTCGTGGGAAAGTCGGGTACGTCGCAGGGTACAAAGGCGACCCACTCTGTCGTCGCGTGTTTTAGCCCTGCCAGCATGCCAGCTAGCGGCCCGGAAAAATCTGCTGTCAGATCGCTGATGACAGGCAGACCGCTTCCCCGATAGCGTGTCTGATTGCGATTGGCGCTAATTGCTATGTGGCCCACTTGCGGCCGTAGCCGAGAAAGTACGTATTGATATAGCGGTACACCGGCAACGTGAACCAGGCCTTTATCTTCCCCGCCCATACGTGTTGCGCGCCCACCGGCTAAAATAATGCCGGTAATATCCTCGTGCATAATTATTATTCCGAATTTATGGCTAACGCCCTGATTGTAGCGCTAAAGCCGGTATGGCATCAGGATTTACCTTTATTGACAAGCTGGTTCTTTCACTGCGTTGGTAAGCCTGCTACTTTGTGTGTTTATTCATTCTAATGGACGATATTGCGATGAAAACGCACCGCGTAAACGAGCTGATTGAGCTGTTACAGCCAGCTTGGCAGGAGGATCCGGATCTTAACTTGATTCAGTTTTTGCAAAAGCTGGCAAAGGAAGCCGGTTTTCAGGGCAGTCTGGACGAACTGAGTGATGATATTCTGATCTACCATCTGAAAATGCGCGGCAGCGCCGGCACTGAGCAGATCCCTGGCCTGAAGAAAGACTACGAAGAAGACTTTAAAACAGCATTACTGCGCGCCCGCGGCGTGATAAAGGATTAACATTCGTGCGGTACGGTGAACCCGTTGCTCGTGAAGCCTGTCATTAATGCTACTATTTCTCATTCCCGGCACAGTGATGTCACCAAAAGAAACCGAATGTTGTTATGAACAACTCTGCTTTTAATTTTCAGACCCTGTCGCCCGACCTGATTATGGACGCGCTGGAAGGGATTGGCCTGCGGGCCGACTCCGGGCTAACCGCACTCAATAGCTATGAGAACCGCGTCTATCAGTTTATGGATGAAGATCGTCAGCGCTATGTGGTGAAGTTTTACCGGCCCGAGCGCTGGAGCGCGAAGCAAATTGGTGAAGAACACCAGTTTGCCCAAGATCTTGCTCTGGCGGAGATCCCCGCAGTTGCTCCTTTGCTCCTGCAAGGGCAAACATTGCATACGCACAGCGGTTTCTTTTTTACTGTCTTTCCCAGTGTTGGGGGGCGGCAGTATGAGATTGATAATCTCGATCAGCTGGAGTGGGTGGGGCGTTTCCTTGGGCGTATTCATCAGGTGGGCAGTGAAAGCCTGTTTGTTGAGCGCCCGACAATGGGCATTGAAGAGTACCTGACTGCACCGCGTGAGGTACTTGCTGGTTGTGAACTGTTGCCGAAGGCACAGCGAGAAAGCTTTCTGAAAGCGGCCGATACGCTGATTGAAGCGATTAAACAGTGTTGGCATTTGGACTGGCAGCCGCGTCGTTTGCACGGTGATTGCCACCCAGGCAATATTCTGTGGCGTGATGGCCCGCTGTTTGTTGATCTTGATGACGCACGTAATGGCCCGGCTATACAGGATTTGTGGATGCTGCTGCACGGAGAACGTCGCGATCGCTTGATGCAGTTAGATGTTCTGCTGGAGGCTTACTCAGAGTTCGCCGAGTTTGATCAAAGTGAATTGGCGTTGATCGAGCCGCTGCGTGCGATGCGTATGCTGTACTACTTGGCATGGGTCGCTCGCCGCTGGCAAGATCCTGCATTCCCTAAAAGTTTTCCGTGGATGGCGGAGTCTGATTTCTGGTTATCTCAGACGACGGCATTCACCGAGCAGGTTAAGCTGTTGCAGGAACCCCCTCTGCAGCTGATGCCAATGTATTGAAGCTTTAACACAATGGAGAGTTTAGTCTTATGAAGAAAATATGGTTGGCACTCGTTGGCATGGTAATGGCATTTAGTGCCTCGGCTGCGCAGTTTAGCGATGGCACTCAGTACGTAACCCTGGATAAGCCAGTGACCGGTGAACCTCAGGTGCTGGAGTTCTTTTCCTTCTATTGCCCGCATTGCTATCAGTTTGAGCAGGTTTATCACGTTTCTGAAAATGTGAAAAAAGCACTGCCTGCGGGCACCAAAATGACCAAATACCACGTTGAGTTCCTGGGGCCGCTGGGCAAACAGCTGACTCAGGCATGGGCCGTTGCAATGGCGCTGGGCGTGGAAGATAAAGTCAGCCCGTTGATGTTTGAAGCGGTGCAGAAGACTCAAACTGTGCAAACCCCGGACGATATCCGCAATGTATTTGTGAAAGCAGGTGTGAGTGCGGCGGATTATGACGGAGCATTGAACAGCTTCGTAGTTAAATCCCTGGTGGTTCAACAGGAGAAAGCCGCAGAAGATCTGCAACTGCGTGGCGTCCCGGCTGTATTTGTTAACGGTAAATACATGGTTAAAAACGATGGTCTGGACACCAGTTCGATGGATGCTTACGTGAAGCAATTCGCCGACGTGGTTAAATACCTCAGCCAGCAGAAGTAACCGAGATTAAACGTTAAAAAGCCGGCTTAGCCGGCTTTTTTTTCTCTATTGCCGCTTCAATTTATCAAGCAGGCGATCTTTGTCCTGCCACAGGGTATTGAGCCAAAGTTGGAAACGTCGCTTGAACTGCTTGTCGTTGAAGTAATCCCCATGCAGGGTTTCATCGATTGGCAGCAGCTCAATTCTCACCACAATGCGTTTCAATCGACCGCATAACATATCCATAAACGGCCGCTCAGTATTATCCGGATAAAGTAGGGTGACGTTTAACACTTTATCGAACTGCTTACCTAATGCACTGAGTGTAAAAGCAATACCTGCGGCTTTAGGGGCCAGTAAATTGCGGTAGGGGGAATTGCTTTTAATTTTCTTGGCTTCAGTAAAACGCGAACCCTCTACAAAATTGACGATAGTGGTCGGACGTTTACGAAACT
This sequence comes from Serratia sp. PL17, assembly GCF_017832355.1. Lineage (GTDB taxonomy): Bacteria > Pseudomonadota > Gammaproteobacteria > Enterobacterales > Enterobacteriaceae > Serratia. The sequence goes on along the minus strand of NZ_JAFIBY010000011.1, from coordinate 120,737 downwards.
TCTCGCAAGAACGGCGTGTGGTTTCGATGTCATTGCCGCGCTTTTCAGGGTGCTTGAGTAAATAGCCACGCGAGTAGCGTTTCATGAATGGCATATCCAGCGCCCAGCAGGCCAGGCCGACAAAGGGTACCCAGGCTAGCTGTTGCTTAAGAAAGTATTTATTCATGGGAATATGGTTACGGAACAACACGCAGAGCACCACAATATCCGACCAGCTTTCGTGATTACTGATCAGCAGATACCAGTTTTTACGTTGCAGCCCTTCCAGCCCTTCAATATCCCAACGCAGTTGCCCGTTAATTCGCAATAGCAGTGCCAACCCTACACACCAGCACCACATCATAAAATCGGCAAAGGCTGAGATGCGTTTCCACACGGCAGGAAAGGGCACCAAGAGTTTAATGATGCCGGCCAGTGTGATTGGGATCGAACACAGTACGGTCACCAAAATGGCGAGCAGGGCAGAAAGTATAAAAATAACAGGGGATAACAATCTTGGCATGGTTATGGGCTGACGGTTGATGAGAACAGCGTTACATGCCGGTATGCATGAACAAAAAAATATTTTAACAGAAATTAAAGAGGGAAAGTGCCTGTTAACAGTAACTGTTTTGTCGCGGAAGAAATAGGCAGTTGCTGCGTTTTCGTGCAACCTTTTCATCTTGTGCTATGGTAATTGAGGCGCCAAATTTGATGAATAGTGCGATTAAAATTGAGTGCAAGTTATATCCACAAATCGTGTAAAAGTCGATAATCACTCCTAACGAAAATAGCGCCATTTAACGCAGTGATTTAAATAGGAATTTTATTTCCCATTATAACGATAAACGCATCGTTATAATTTATTGTCTTTTCTATGCACAAAGTTATCCACAGGTAGGATCTTGCGGATCGCTTCGCAGAATCACATGATTTTTATCCTTAATGCACGCTAAGGTTCGTCTCAGGCGGCCAGCTATGGCATTCTTACCGCTATGTCCGATCACGATAAAGATAAAGTAACGCTATGGCCCAGATTGCAGAAAACCCATTAATCCTGGTTGACGGTTCCTCGTACCTCTACCGCGCTTATCATGCCTTCCCTCCGCTGACTAACTCTGCGGGTGAACCGACCGGGGCAATGTACGGCGTGCTGAATATGCTGCGCAGCCTGCTGTTGCAGTATCAGCCAAGCCATGTTGCGGTGGTGTTTGATGCGAAAGGAAAAACTTTCCGCGATGAGCTCTTCGCAGAATATAAATCGCACCGGCCACCGATGCCGGACGATCTGCGCGCGCAAATTGAGCCGCTGCACAAAATGGTCAAGGCCATGGGGTTACCGCTGCTGGTCACGCCTGGCGTGGAAGCAGACGACGTGATAGGTACGCTGGCACAGCAAGCCGAAAAAGCGGGTCATGCGGTGCTGATCAGCACCGGTGATAAAGACATGGCGCAGCTGGTCACACCGAATGTCACCCTGATCAACACAATGAACAACACGATCCTCGGCCCACAGGAAGTGTGCGACAAGTATGGCATTCCTCCAGAGTTGATCATCGACTTCCTGGCGCTGATGGGGGATGCCTCGGATAACATACCTGGTGTGCCTGGTGTGGGCGAGAAAACGGCTCAGGGGCTGTTGCAGGGGCTTGGTGGGCTGGATGTGCTGTATGCCAATCTGGACAGTATTGCGACGCTCAGTTTCCGTGGCGCCAAGACGATGGCGGCCAAGCTGGAACAACACAAAGAGATGGCCTACCTCTCCTACAAGTTAGCGACCATCAAGACTGACGTCGAGCTGGATCTCACCTGCGCCGATCTCGAAGTGTCTTCGTTAGACGTAGACGCGTTGCAACAGTTGTTCAAACAGTACGAATTTAAACGCTGGCTGGCAGATGTTGAGGCCGGTATCTGGCTGGAAGGTAAAAAGGGGACTGGCGTGAAAGCCGCCAGTGCGCCAAAGGCCATTGCGGCAGTTGAAAAAGAGCCTGCCGAAGCGACGTTGTCGCAAGAGGGCTATGTCACCATTTTGGATGAAGACACGTTCGCCGAGTGGTTGGAAAAACTTAAAAAAGCCGACGTGTTTGCCTTTGATACTGAAACCGATGGCCTGGACACACTGACCGCAAATCTGATCGGCCTGTCGTTTGCTATTGCCCCGGGTGAAGCGGCTTATCTGCCCGTGGCGCATGACTATCTTGATGCGCCAGTGCAGTTGGACCGCGACCATGTGTTGGCCACTCTGAAGCCGTTACTGGAAGATGAGAAAGCGCTGAAAGTCGGGCAAAACCTGAAGTTTGATATGGGCCTGTTGGCACGTTATGACATCCGTCTGCGTGGTATTGCCTTCGACACCATGCTGGAATCCTACGTGCTGGACAGCGTGGGAGGCCGTCACGACATGGACAGCTTGTCCGATCGCTATCTTGGTCATAAAACTGTGACCTTCGAAGAGATTGCCGGTAAGGGTAAAAAACAACTTACCTTCAATCAAATCGCATTGGAGCAGGCGGCACCTTACGCTGCCGAAGATGCCGACGTCACGCTGCAGTTGCATTTGGCAATGTGGCCACAGTTGCAGGAAAGCGCCGAACTGTTGACGGTATTCAATGAGATAGAAATGCCGCTGTTGCCGGTGTTATCACATATAGAACGGACCGGGGTGCTGATTGATCAGAGTATTTTGGCTACGCATTCTATCGAACTGACCAAGCGCTTGGCTGAATTGGAGATTCAAGCCCATGAACTGGCGGAAGAGCCATTCAATCTGGCGTCGACCAAGCAGTTGCAGGCCATTTTGTACGAAAAACAAAAGCTGCCGGTATTGAAGAAAACCCCGGGTGGTGCGCCGTCGACCAACGAAGAAGTATTGGCGGAATTGGCACTGGATTACCCGTTACCGAAGGTGATTCTGGAATACCGTGGGTTGGCAAAACTGAAAACGACCTATACCGATAAATTGCCACTGATGATCAATCCGGTCAGTGGGCGCGTGCATACTTCCTATCATCAAGCGGTGACGGCGACAGGGCGGCTATCTTCCAGTGATCCGAACCTGCAGAATATTCCGGTGCGTAACGACGAAGGGCGCCGCATCCGTCAGGCATTTATTGCCCCAGAAGGTTACCGTATCGTTGCTGCCGACTATTCTCAGATTGAACTGCGCATTATGGCCCATTTGTCTCAGGATGAAGGGTTACTGAAGGCTTTTGCGGCTGGCGAGGACATCCACCGTGCCACCGCCGCAGAGGTGTTTGGCCTGCCACTCGACAAAGTGACTAACGAACAGCGCCGCAGTGCGAAGGCGATTAACTTTGGCCTGATTTATGGGATGAGCGCATTTGGTCTGGCGCGTCAGTTAGGGATCCCTCGTGGTGAAGCTCAGCGTTACATGGATCTCTACTTTGAGCGCTATCCAGGTGTACTGGACTACATGGAGCGTACTCGCCAACAGGCGGCCAGTCAGGGTTACGTCAGTACGCTGGATGGTCGCCGGCTGTATCTGCCAGACGTAAACTCCAGCAACGGCATGCGTCGTAAGGCGGCGGAGCGTGCGGCAATTAACGCCCCAATGCAGGGGACCGCCGCGGATATTATCAAACGCGCGATGATTGAAGTGGATGCCTGGTTGCAAGCCCAAGAGAAACCGCTGGTACGTATGATCATGCAGGTACACGATGAATTGGTGTTCGAGGTGCATGAGTCGGTGATTGAAGAATCCAGCCAGCATATTCGCGAGCTGATGGAAAATAGCATGATGCTGGCAGTGCCGCTGAAGGTGGACGTAGGCGTGGGTGCTAACTGGGATGAAGCCCACTGATCATGTTGAGGTTCGCCAGCCATATCCACCTTGGATCTGCTAACTGGCGATAACCTAAGCAGTTTTTGTAATTAAGCTACAAGATACGGCGATTGTTTCTCCAACCTCGCCGTTATTACGCGCTAAACTGTGTAAGTAAACTACAAAAAATTCTTTTGCACTGCGAAAAAATCATGTAAAGTTACTCGCGTAGGGTACAGAGGTAAGATGTTCTATCTTTCAGACCTTTTACTTCACGTAATCGGATTTGGCTGAATATTTAGCCGCCCCAGTCAGTATTGACTGGGGCGTTTTTTATTGTAAAAACAAAGTAAAACCATCGTTTTCTCTTATCTCCCTCACCCTATTCTGCTTCAACAAATCTTCTGTAATTGCCCGTTTTTCTTACTCTTCACATTAAATCGCTATAAGAATTTATGATGGCTTTTGGTCATAACTGTAATTAGATAACGAAAAATGCCTGAGCTCACAGGTTTTTGAGCATAAAAAAAGCCGATGTGTTTTCACATCGGCTATTGCGGTACCTGCGGTATTTTATTCGCCAGCGGTGTCGTCATCTTCTGGCAGCACTTCCGGTGGGATCTCGTTAAACCAGGTATTCAGTTTTTGGCTCAGCTTGTCGACGCCGATTTTTTTCGGTGAAGAGAAAGCTTCAACCTGGATATCGCCCATAAATGGCACGACGGCTTCACGTACCATATTGAGTTGTGCCTTACGCGCACCGGATGCCAACTTGTCTGCCTTGGTCAGCAGAACCAGTACCGGAGTGCCTACATCGACGGCCCACTGAATCATCTGCTGGTCGAGGTCTTTTAATGGGTGACGGATATCCATCAGCACCACCAGACCTTTCAGGCAGTTGCGCATTTGTAAGTATTCACCCAAAGCACGCTGCCATTTGCGTTTCATTTCTTCAGGCACTTCCGCGTAGCCGTAGCCGGGCAGGTCGACGAGGCGAATGCCTTCTTCAACCTCGAACAGGTTGATCAGCTGCGTACGTCCCGGCGTTTTACTGGTACGCGCCAGGCTTTTCTGGTTGGTCAGTGTATTTAACGCGCTGGATTTACCGGCGTTGGAACGGCCGGCGAACGCGACTTCAATACCTTCATCCCCCGGCAGGTGGCGAATATCGGGCGCACTGGTGACGAAATGGGTCACATGGTAATTGTAATTCTTGCTGGTCAAAATTTTTCGTCTCCGTGAGGATGGCTAACTGGTTGGCGATTATAACTGCATCAGCGGTAAAAATGGTGTGTTTCTCTGTTTTTAAGCGCCAAGCTAGCAGGGCATGGCTGTGGGGCCTGCTCACACGTGTGAGACATTCGCCATTCGAATAGTGGGTAATGTCGCTTTATTCGAAAGCTGTTTTTTTTATTTTAATTAAAAAACAAAAAGTTAATTATCTGCTGCATTCTTCGATATGCCAATTACACGGCAGATGCCTTGAGCGTAAGCGTTGATCGCGTAAAGTAGCTTTTAGCACAAGGCTGTGCCGGATTAAGGAACATCCAGGAAGGGTGATAAATCTCATGGAGAGCACGGGGCGTGCTGATGAGTACCAGGAAGAACACAGAAGGAATTGATCTGTTTGCATCTGAATATGCAAATAGCACAAGGATGGTGAAGTCACTGCAATTGGGATGCCAGCAGGAAGCACGCTCAGGATGAGCGAATGCGTACGGATTGCGCCATGGACGATTTTCCTTTCAGGATGAAGGATGTAGTGTGGCAGGGAATGCGGTTATAGCAAAAGGAAAGACCAGGATGTTGAGTGTGCGCAGGGATCGCGTAGCAGGAATATCCTTCGAAAGAAGGGGTAAATAGGCGGCGGGTTTAACCTGCCGCCTTTTTTCTTTGTTCGCTTTCTGCTAGATTCCGCCGCAATCGTATAGCATCTATCTCTATACTGAATCTACATACCTAAGAGCATACGCTATGAACCAGCCATCAAAAGCACCTCGCGCCCCACGCAGCAGCGCGGCGACGTCGAAAACCAAAAAGAAAAGCCGTGTGGAGCTCGATCAGGAAGCCCGTGAACGCAAGCGTGCAAAAAAACGCCGTGGTCTTGCTTCCGGTTCTCGCACCCAGGTTGAGTCCGCGAAGACGAAAAATAAAGCAGGGGCAGAAACCAAAGATCCGCGCATTGGCAGTAAAGTGCCGGTAGCGCTGGTGGTTGAAGCCCAGCCAAAAGCCAAACCGCAGGCAAAACCAAAAGCTGAAGTGAAACCTAAACCTCGTCTGTCGCCGGAAGAAGAACTGGCGAAGTTGGAAAATGATGAGCGTCTGGATGCACTGCTGGATCGCATTGATGACGGTGAGACGCTGAATGCTGAAGATCAGTCCTACGTTGATCAGACACTGGACCGTATCGATGCCCTGATGGAGCAGCTGGGTATTGAGTTGGGCGACGACGATGAAGAAGAAGAAGAAGAGAAGCGGGAAGATATCCTGAAACTGCTGAAAGGCGGTAACCCAAAAGACGTAATTTAACGCGTCATGTGGTTGATCCTGACAATAGCCCTACTCTTGATGTGTTATCTGCTGTGGTTATTCGGTAAACTATGGCGGCTGTCTAAACGTAAATCACGTTACCGCAGCGCTTCCGCGGCCAGACAGCGTAGACAACTGCCCATTTCCCGGCCCGGTAGGAAAAAATATCGGAAGGAGTGAGCATGTCAGAACAGGCAATTGTCTGGGATCTGGCCCTGATCCAGAAATATAACTATTCAGGGCCGCGTTACACCTCATACCCCACAGCGCTGGAGTTTAACCAGGACTACGACGAAGCGGCGTTTCAACGCGCCGCGGTGCGTTATCCTGAGCGCTCTCTGTCGCTGTATGTACATATCCCTTTCTGCCACAAGCTCTGCTATTTCTGTGGCTGTAATAAGCTGGTGACGCGTCAGACACACAAGGCGGATGAGTATCTGGCGGTGCTGGCACAGGAGATCGCCCAGCGCGCCCCCCTGTTTGCCGGGCGTAAGGTTGGCCAGTTACACTGGGGCGGCGGCACACCGACCTACCTAAGCAAAACGCAAATCAGCACGCTGGTAGCGCAGTTACGGCAACACTTTGATTTTCTCCCCGATCTTGAAATGTCGATCGAAGTCGATCCGCGTGAGATTGAGCTGGATGTGCTCGATCATTTACGCAGCGAGGGCTTTAACCGTCTGAGCATGGGTGTGCAGGACTTCAATAAAGACGTGCAGCGGTTGGTGAACCGCGAGCAGGATGAAGCCTTCATCTTTGCGCTGATTGCCCGCGCCAAAGCACTAGGCTTTAATTCCACCAATATCGATCTGATCTATGGATTGCCAAAGCAGACACCAGAGAGCTTTGCTTACACCTTGCAGCGGGTGGCAGAGCTAAATCCGGATCGTCTGAGCGTATTTAACTACGCTCATATGCCGAATTTATTCGCGGCCCAGCGCAAAATCAAAGACGTGGATTTGCCGACGGCACAGCAGAAACTGGATATCCTGCAACAGACCATCGCCTCCCTGACCGAATCGGGTTACCAGTTTATTGGCATGGACCACTTCGCACGCCCAGATGATGAACTGGCGGTGGCGCAACGTGAAGGAAAGCTGCACCGTAATTTCCAGGGGTATACCACCCAGGGCGACAGTGATCTCCTGGGGCTTGGGGTTTCGGCCATCAGCATGCTGGGTGACAGCTATGCGCAGAACCAGAAAGAGCTGAAAACCTATTACAGCCGCGTTGAAGCGCAGGGCAATGCACTGTGGCGCGGCCTGGCCATGACGGAAGACGATTGTTTGCGGCGTGAGGTGATCAAAACGTTGATTTGTAACTTTAAGCTGTACTACCTGGCAATAGAACAGCCGTTCGGCATCAGCTTCGCCAGCTATTTTGCTGAAGATTTGCAACTGCTGGCGCCGTTTGAACGTGACGGGTTGGTGGAACGCAACGAGCAGGGTATCCGTGTTACGCCACGTGGCCGGTTACTGATCCGCAATATCTGCATGTGCTTTGATATCTACCTGCGTCAGCAGGCGCGCACGCAGCAATTCTCTCGGGTTATTTGAGGAATAAAAAAACAGCCGCATTAGCGGCTGTTTTTTCGATTAACTATTTAACTCAAAAAATTAATCAGTGCTGCGCACAGCACCGCAGCCACGGCTGCCTGTGGCGTGTGGCTGGCAGCGGAGCCAAGCGCTGCACCTTGGGAAATGAATGCGACAAATGAGTCCAGCATCGAGAGCCTCCAGAGTGTGCGCTTCGATCATACTGCTGCCTTACTGGCTGTAAAGCCTGACATAGCGGTTTTTTTGTGCGCCAGATTGCGTTTTCTATAATCAATCACGCAAACTATTCCATTCCCAACTCTTTTAATTTACGTGTTAACGTATTGCGGCCCCATCCCAGCAAACGTGCGGCCTCCTGCTTATGCCCTTGGGTATGACGCAGTGCCGTGGTGAGCAGCGTGCGTTCCATTTCAGGCTGTGCTTCTGACAGCAAGTTTTGATGACCGGAGCGCAGTGCGCGGTCGGCCCACTGTGCCAGCAATGTGGCCCAGCTGTCTGGCAGACTCTGGCTGGTGGTTTCTGGCGCAGAGGTCTCAAACAACTCACTCGGCAGATCCTGAATCAGCACCTCTTGCCCGGCGGCCATCACGGTTAACCAGCGGCAGGTGTTCTCCAATTGACGCACGTTGCCTGGCCACGGCAGACGAGTCAGAGCCGTTTCGGTCTCTGGATGCAAATTTTTCGCCTCAACGCCCAGCTCTTTTGCTGCCACCTGCAGGAAGTAGCGCGCCAGGCGCGGAATGTCCTCACGGCGCTCACGCAATGGCGGCAGGTGTACACGTATCACATTGAGACGATGGAACAGATCCTCACGGAATTTGCCTTCTTGTACGCGTAATTCCAGGTTCTGGTGTGTCGCGGCGATGATACGAACGTCTACCTTAACCGGGGCATAACCGCCGACCCGATAGAATTGGCCATCTGCCAGAACCCGCAGCAAACGGGTTTGAACATCCAGCGGCATATCGCCGATTTCATCCAGGAACAAGGTTCCGCCGTCAGCCTGCTCAAAGCGGCCCTGACGGATCTGATTGGCACCGGTAAAGGCCCCCTTTTCGTGACCGAACAGTTCAGATTCGATCAGATCTTTGGGAATAGCGGCCATATTTAATGCGATAAAAGGCGATTTGACGCGCGGGCTGTGGCGGTGCAGAGCATGAGCCACCAGTTCTTTACCTGTGCCGGATTCACCGTTGATCAACACGCTGATCGACGAGCGTGATAGACGTCCGATAATACGGAACACATCCTGCATTGCCGGGGCTTCGCCGATAATATCCGCTACCGGATCGTTAGCCGGCTGGCTGCGCGCCGGCTGTTGTTGTTCCTGATAATGACTGATAGCACGTTCGACCAGTGCGACAGCTTCATCGATATCAAAAGGTTTTGGCAGGTAATCAAATGCCCCTTGTTGATATGCGCTGACAGCGGCGTCCAAATCCGAATGTGCCGTCATTATGATGACCGGAAGCATAGGGTGGCGCTGCTTTATCTGCTTGAGTAATGCAAGACCATCCATGCCGGGCATGCGGATGTCAGACAGCAACACGTCAGGTGTTTGCGTGGACAGGGCTTCCAACACCTCATTGCCACTCTCGAAGGTCACGCAGCTCACACCCGCCCCAGTGAGTGCGCGTTCAAGCACCCAGCGGATGGAGCTATCGTCATCGACGATCCAGACTATCCCTCGTTGCATAGAAAACCTCACTGACGAATAGGCAGGTACACCGAGAATTCGGTATGTCCTGGCCAACTGTTAAATTCAATTTTTCCGCAATGTTGATCAATAAGATTACGGGCGATGGATAAACCCAAGCCGGTTCCGCCTTCGCGGCCACTGACCATTGGGTAAAACAGCGTGTCTTGTAACTGCGCCGGCACGCCGGGGCCGTCATCCTCTATATCGATACGTGCTGCCAGCCGGTAACGACTGCCATGCAGGGTGATCTGGAACGCGGTGCGGGTACGCAGCGTGATGGTGCCGCCAGCCGGCCCCAGTGCCTGCAGAGCGTTACGGGTAATGTTCAGCAGAACCTGTTCGATTTGATCCGGATCGTGTGCCATTTCTGGCAGGCTGGGGTCGTAATCACGGAACAGCGTCACGTTATCGGGTTTCTCGAGAGCCACCAGTTGGCAAACGCGTTCTGCGACCTGATGAATACTTTGGGTAATGTGCTGGCCAGGCCGTTGTGGGCCCAGCAGGCGATCAACCAGGTTGCGCAGGCGGTCGGCCTGTTCAATGATGACCTTGGTGTATTCGGTCAGTGATGGATCAGGCAGCGCCTTGGCCAGCAACTGCGCCGCGCCCCGTAAACCACCCAATGGGTTTTTGATCTCGTGTGCCAGACCACGGACTAAATCACGCGCTGCAACTTGTTGTGCGTGCTGTAACTGTTCCTGACTCAGGCGGCGTTGGTTATCCATCGGCGCCAGCTCGACCAAGATGTAGCCTTCAGGCAGCGCCTGGGCGGTCAAAGAGAGGATGTGCGCACGCCCGTCAACCACCAGGGTCACTTCGTTATCGGTAAAGCCCTGACCGGCGTGCAGGCTCTCACGCATCAAATCGACGTTCAGTGAGAAGTAGCCGAGCAGATCGGGTAACGGCGTACCGAAAAGTTTACGGGAGCTCTGTGCCAGCAGTTGTTGTGCTGCCGGATTGGCGTAATGAACCGCCAGTGAGTCATCCAACAGCAGAATGCTGTTAATGAGCGAATTGAGGATCTGCCCTGCGTCGGGCAGCTTGCCAGTTGCCATATATGCCCTTCATCTTTCAAGACGCAGCGTTGTTGGCTGCTCTTACTCACACCAGTCACTTGGCAGACCAAGCTCCTGTCGGTTGGCTCGGTTGCCGCCTAGCTGCACCTTGAAATTCATTGGGCATAGCAGACGACTGCACCTTTTTAGTGCATTTATCCTACTCCATCCGTCATGTACGCGGTATGGAATAGTTTTGCAGAAAATATGGTGGAGAAAAAAACCCATCCGAAGATGGGCAGAAAGTTTCCACGGCAACAAAAAAGACAACTAAATCTGGGCGCCGTCCGCAGACGGCGCGGTAAAACTTAAACGCTGTAGTAGAGTTCGAATTCAACCGGGTGTGGCGTCATGCGAACACGATCCATTTCTTCTTTACGCAGGTCGATATAAGCGTCGATCGCGTCGTCGGTGAAGACGCCGCCACGGGTCAGGAACTCGCGGTCTTCGCTTAATGCAGCCAGCGCTTCATCCAGGGAGCCTGCAACTTTTGGAATTTCAGCTTCTTCTTCCGGTGGCAGGTCATACAGGTTTTTGTCCATGGCATCGCCAGGGTGGATTTTATTAATCACACCGTCCAGGCCTGCCATCAGCAGAGCTGCGAAGCACAGGTATGGGTTAGCCGCTGGATCCGGGAAGCGAGCTTCGATACGACGCGCTTTCGGGCTAGCTACTACCGGAATACGGATAGAAGCGGAACGGTTACGGGCTGAGTAAGCCAGCATGACCGGGGCTTCGTAGCCTGGGACCAGACGCTTGTAAGAGTTGGTGGTCGGGTTGGCCAGGGCATTGATTGCTTTAGCATGCTTGATGATACCGCCGATATAGAACAGGGCAGTTTCAGACAGGCCGCCGTATTTGTCGCCAGCGAACAGGTTCGTGCCGTTCTTGGACAGAGACATGTGGCAGTGCATACCAGAGCCGTTATCACCGAACATCGGCTTCGGCATGAAGGTCGCTGTTTTACCAAATGCGTGAGCCACGTTGTGAACCACGTATTTGTAGATTTGGATTTCGTCAGCTTTTTTGGTCATGGTGTTGAAGCGGGTTGCCACTTCGTTCTGACCTGCAGTTGCCACTTCATGGTGGTGCGCTTCAACAACCAGACCCATTTCTTCCATGGTCAAACACATGGTAGAACGGATGTCTTGTGAAGAGTCGACCGGAGGAACTGGGAAGTAGCCGCCTTTCACTGCCGGACGGTGGCCTTTGTTGCCGCCATCGTATTGGGTGCCTGAGTTCCATGCGCCTTCGATATCGTCGATAGCCACGTGGGAGCCACGGATGCTGCTGCCGAAACGAATGTCATCGAACAGGAAGAATTCTGGCTCTGGCCCGAACAATACGGTGTCCGCAATGCCGGATGAACGCAGGAAGTCTTCTGCACGCTTGGAAATGGAGCGTGGGTCACGGTCATAGCCTTGCATGGTGCCTGGCTCAAGGATGTCACAACGAATAATCAGGGTAGATTCTTCAAAGAACGGGTCCAATACCGCCGTGCTGGCGTCTGGCATCAGCACCATGTCAGATTCGTTGATACCTTTCCAACCGCCGATCGAGGAGCCGTCAAACATTTTACCTTCTTCGAAGAAGTCGGCATTCACCTGGTGAGCAGGGATGGTGACGTGTTGTTCTTTACCCTTGGTGTCAGTGAAACGCAGGTCTACGAATTTCACTTCATGCTCATTCAGCATCGTCAAAACGTGTTCAGCGGACATACTTAACTCTCCCGGATTTATCATTGTCGTCGTCGTGGAACGAATCTGTGAAACTGGCTTTTTTTGCCTTGAAAAGACTAAAGCGAAAACTGTGCCAACTTTGCGAAAGCGTGTTAAACGCCTTTCTGTGCGGGTTTTGCACAGAATGAGTATGCACCATTAGTGACATATTGCACTTAAATGGTGCAATCAGTGCGAGGTGGGGCACTGTAATGGTGCAAAAGTGCACCAGATGATGCTTTTTGCACCGTGAAAGGGATCACATACTGACCTGTACACAGTTGTTTATAAGAGACTGTTGTGATCTTGTTTAGTCCCTCGCTTAATACGTGTACAATAGCGCGCTATTTCTAATGCCTGAGGCAAAGCTGTGATCGAAAATTTGCGTAACATCGCCATTATTGCCCACGTTGACCATGGTAAAACCACCCTGGTTGATAAGCTGCTGCAACAATCCGGTACTTTCGGAGAGCGTGTAGAAGCCACCGAACGCGTAATGGACTCCAACGATTTGGAGAAAGAGCGTGGGATTACCATCCTCGCAAAAAACACCGCCATTAATTGGAAAGACTACCGCATCAACATCGTGGATACCCCAGGACACGCCGACTTCGGCGGTGAGGTTGAGCGTGTGATGTCAATGGTTGACTCGGTGCTGCTGGTTGTGGACGCAATGGATGGCCCAATGCCGCAAACCCGCTTTGTGACCAAAAAAGCGTTTGCTAATGGTCTGAAGCCGATCGTGGTAATCAACAAGGTTGACCGTCCAGGCGCACGTCCTGATTGGGTTGTTGATCAGGTCTTCGACCTGTTCGTTAACCTCGACGCGACCGACGAGCAGCTCGACTTCCCAATCATCTATGCTTCTGCACTGATGGGGATCGCGGGTACTGACCACAATGAGATGGCGGAAGACATGACCCCGCTGTATCAAGCGATCGTGGACCACGTGTCTGCACCGCAGGTTGAGCTCGAAGCACCGTTCCAGATGCAGATCTCTCAGCTGGACTACAACAACTACCTGGGCGTGATCGGCATCGGCCGTATCAAGCGCGGTAAAGTGAAGCCAAACCAGCAGGTCACTATCATCGATAGCGAAGGTAAAACTCGCAGCGGTAAAGTGGGCAAAGTGCTGGGCCACATGGGTCTGGAGCGTATCGAGTCGACCCTGGCTGAAGCGGGCGACATCATCGCTATCACCGGTCTGGGCGAGCTGAACATTTCCGACACCATCTGTGACACCTCTGCAGTGGAAGCACTGCCAGCGCTGTCTGTCGATGAGCCAACCGTAACCATGTTCTTCAACGTCAACACCTCACCTTTCTGCGGTAAAGAAGGTAAGTTCGTGACTTCACGTCAAATCCTTGAGCGTCTGAACAAGGAATTGGTGCACAACGTTGCGTTGCGTGTTGAAGAAACTGAAGATGCTGACGCATTCCGCGTATCTGGCCGTGGTGAACTTCACCTGTCGGTTCTGATCGAAAACATGCGTCGTGAAGGTTTCGAACTGGCGGTATCCCGTCCGAAAGTTATCTTCCGTGAAATCGATGGTCGTAAACAAGAGCCGTTTGAGAACGTGACCTTGGACATCGAAGAACAGCACCAGGGTTCAGTCATGCAAGCCATGGGTGAGCGTAAAGCTGACCTGAAAAACATGGATCCAGACGGTAAAGGCCGTGTGCGTCTCGACTACGTGATCCCAAGCCGTGGCTTGATTGGCTTCCGTAACGAGTTCATGACCATGACCTCTGGTACCGGTCTGCTGTACTCCACCTTCAGCCACTACGACGATGTGCGTCCGGGTGAAGTTGGCCAGCGCCAGAACGGCGTGCTGATCTCTAACGGCCAAGGCAAAGCGGTAGCATTCGCCCTGTTTGGTCTGCAAGATCGCGGCAAGTTGTTCCTGGGCCACGGTGCGGAAGTGTATGAAGGCCAGATCATCGGTATTCACTCACGTTCTAACGACCTGACAGTGAACTGCTTGACCGGTAAGAAGCTGACCAACATGCGTGCTTCTGGTACTGACGAAGCAACTACCCTGGTCCCAGCTATCAAGATGACCCTGGAGCAAGCTCTGGAGTTCATCGATGATGACGAACTGGTAGAAGTGACGCCAACCTCGATCCGTATCCGTAAGCGTCACCTGACGGAAAACGATCGTAAACGTGCAAGCCGCGGTCCTAAAGACGCTTAATCGCTGATTTAGTCTGCAACACTTAGGGCGCGTCCAGCGCCCTGAGTTTTTTCCTCTGTCTTTTCTCATTTCTGCCGCGTGCTATACGCTTTTCCTCCTGCTCTCTATTCAGCCTCTGTTTTTCCCGCTACAGTAAAATCTCACCGGCCCATCAGGAGAGGACTATGCTGTATATCTTTGATTTAGGTAATGTGATCGTCGATATCGATTTCAAACGTGTACTGGGTGTATGGAGCAATTTAAGTGGTACGCCGCTGGCCGTATTGTCTGAGCGTTTCACTATGGGTGAACTGTTCCAACAGCATGAGCGTGGTGAGATCAGCGACGAAGACTTTGCTGAACGGCTGAGTGATGAAATGGGTATCGCCCTCAGTTTTGAACAATTTGCTACCGGTTGGCAGGCGGTGTTTGTTGCACTGCGCCCGGAAGTGATCGACATCATGAAGCGCCTGCGCAGTGAAGGCCATCGGGTCGTCGTCTTGTCAAATACCAACCGTTTGCACTGCAACTATTGGCCACAGCACTACCCTCAGGTTGCTGAAGCTGCCGATCATCTGTACTTGTCGCAGGACATCGGCATGCGTAAACCGGATGCCAACATCTATCTGCATGTACTCAACGCAGAAAATACTGCACCCGATCAGGCCGTATTTTTTGATGACGTGGAGGCGAATGTGGCAGCGGCTGAAGCGCTAGGGATTAAGGTCGTACACGTTACCGATCGTGACGTGGTGCCTGCGTATTTTGCCCAATGACCACGAAGCGTTAAGCTTAAGGCGTATATGCCTGTCGTCTTTCAAGCCGCAGCGTTGTTTGCTGCACGTACTTACCCCGGTGACTTATTAAGGTAAGGCTCTGGGGATCCCTACGCTTGCTGCCTGGCTGCAACTTGAAACCCATCGGGTAAAAAAACTGACATCAAGGGGTACCCATGTCATTTTTCCGCCGTAAGAAGCTGCCTTCTGCGATCAAACCTAGCGTCACCTTTGGGCGGTTGTTGATTAAACGGGTCGACAGTGATGGACTTACCATGCTGGCGGGTCACTTGGCTTACGTCTCTTTGTTGTCACTGGTACCCCTTGTGACGGTGGTGTTCGCGCTGTTTGCCGCGTTCCCGATGTTCTCTGACATTAGCGTCCAACTGAAAAGCTTTATCTTCTCTAACTTTATGCCCGCTGCCGGCAATATCATTCAAAGTTATTTGGAGCAGTTTGTCGCCAATTCCAACAAGATGACGGCCGTCGGTACCTGTGGGCTGATTGTCACTGCATTGTTGCTGATTTCCTCGGTAGACAGCGTGCTGAACACCATCTGGCGCAGCAAGAACCAGCGGCCGATAGTCTTCTCCTTTGCTGTGTATTGGATGGTGCTAACCCTGGGGCCACTGTTGGTTGGCGCCAGCATGGCCATCAGTTCTTATCTGTTGTCACTCAACTGGTTGGCGCAGACCGGGGTCAACAGCCTGGTGGATCAGGTGCTGCGTATTTTCCCGTTGATCCTGTCGTGGATATCGTTCTGGCTGCTGTATTGCATCGTGCCGACGGTACGCGTGCCACCTAAAGATGCGCTGATTGGCGCGCTGGTCGCGGGGCTGCTGTTTGAGTTGGGCAAAAAGGGGTTTGCCCTGTATGTCACCATGTTCCCGTCTTATCAGTTGATCTATGGCGTGCTGGCCGTGATCCCCATTTTATTCCTGTGGGTCTACTGGAGCTGGTGTATCGTGTTACTTGGCGCGGAAATCACAGTGACAATAGGGGAATACCGCGACTACCGCCAACAGAAGGCGGAACAACAGGATCAGCCACCAGAAGGGCAGTTATGATTGCGTTAATTCAACGGGTGTTAAATGCCAGCGTTACGGTCGATGGACAGACGGTAGGCAACATAGGCCCCGGTTTGTTAGTGTTATTGGGCGTGGAGCAGGATGATAACGAACAGAAAGCCGTGCGCCTGTGTGAACGTGTGTTGGGGTACCGCATCTTTGGCGATGAGAACGACAAGATGAATCTCAATGTCCAACAGGCAGGAGGTAGCCTGTTGGTCGTGTCGCAGTTCACGTTGGTGGCGGACACGCAAAAGGGCATGCGTCCGAGCTTCTCACGCGGTGCGGTACCGCAGGAAGCCGATCGGTTATACCAATATTTTGTTGGCCAGTGCCGTGAGCGCGGTATAGAAACCCAAACCGGTGAATTTGCGGCCGACATGAAAGTCGCGCTGGTGAATGACGGGCCGGTGACGTTTTGGCTTCAAGTCTAAGAGTGTTGGGAGAGAAGGCGTCTATGTATCACCTACGAGTACCGGTAACAGAACAAGAACTGAAGGATTATTACCAGTTCCGCTGGGAAATGCTGCGCAAGCCGCTGCACCAGCCGGTGGGGTCGGAAAAGGATGCCTATGACGCCATGGCGCATCACCAAATGGTGGTGGACGAAGGCGGTAAAATTGTCGCTATCGGGCGGTTGTATATCAACGCCGATAATGAGGCAGCCATTCGTTTTCTGGCTGTCGATCCCACGGTGCAGGACAAAGGCTTGGGGACGCTGGTGGCCATGACCCTGGAGTCGGTTGCGCGTCAGGAAAGCGTGAAGCGTGTGGTCTGTAGCGCCCGTGAGGACGCGGTGGATTTCTTTGCCAAACTTGGCTTTGTTAATCAGGGTGAGATTACCGCACCGCAAACCACGCCGATTCGCCACTTTCTGATGATTAAACCCGTGGCGACGCTGGACGATATTTTGCATCGCCCGGATTGGTGCGGCCAGTTGCAGCAAGCCTGGTACGATCATATTCCGCTTAGCGAGAAGATGGGGGTGCGCATCAGTCAATATACTGGCCAGCGTTTTGTCACCACCATGCCAGAGATTGGCAACCAGAACCCGCACCATACGCTGTTTGCCGGCAGCCTGTTTTCCCTTGCTACGCTGACGGCCTGGGGGCTGATCTGGTTGTTACTGCGTGAACGCCATCTGGGTGGCACCATTATTCTGGCGGATGCTCATATCCGTTACAGCAAACCTATCACCGGCCGACCGCGAGCGGTGGCGGACCTTAGCTCATTGAGCGGTGATCTGGCGCGTTTGGCACGCGGTCGTCGTGCGCGCGTACAGGCGGAAGTTCATCTGTTTGGTGACGATGACCGAGGTGCGGTGTTTGAGGGTACTTACATGGTATTGCCTGCCGAACCCGAAGTGCCCCTGGATCAGGGGGGATGTGAGGCAATAGATAATTGATATTGTGGCCCTCTCAACGCAACCCAGAGAGGGCCAATCAACCATTAAGGCAGTTGCTGGTTAACCGTCTGGCCGTCGCGGGCGGTAGCTTGCAAATGGCCCTGCAATGAAGCCTTAAACGGTCCATCGCTGTTCAACAAGCCTTTCAACTGTAGTTGCAGATTACCGTCACCCTCCAGTGGAACAGGTTGCCATCCCCATTGCTGCAGAGTATTTACCGGTACTGAACGCCCATTCAGCGATAGCGCAAAGGGTTTGCCCGGCAGCTGTTCTATGGTGGCTTTGGCTTCCAGTAGCCCCTGCGGCATAAAAGCGCTGAGATCGGTAACGTTGATCTGCCCGTCATTGGCGTTCAGAGCCAGTGATGGACGGCGAACGTCGATCTTATTGAAGGTGGCTTCACTGCCGTTCAGGTTGAGTGTACCGGACCAGATGCCCCATTGGTGGTCGCGTGCCAACAGCAGATTGCTGCCGTAACCGTCCAGTGCGGTTACCTGGAATGGGAAGGCAGGGTTGATATCGATGATCAGATTGCGGTTGGTGGTCAACTTACTGACGTATACCTCTGCCAACCAGTGTGGCAGCGGTTGCAACCACAGTGCACGCCAGTTACTCGGTAAGGTGTACTCCAGTGCGGCGACAGCCACTTCATCCAGTTGCAGACGGTTGTTGGTACGCAGCCAATTGCCGGAGGTGCGCAACAGCCCGCCTTCCCAGCGGGTGGTGAACTGCTGAATAGCGATGCCAGCGGGTGAGAGTCGCATATTCATGATCGGATCAATCAGGTGGACGCCACCGTTGATCAGGTCACTGGCGTTGAAGTTGAGCGAGCCGTCCGGGCTGCTCCAGTCGCCTTGTTGGAAGGTGACGTTTTGCAGCGACAGGTCGAGATCGTTGAATGCCCACTCTTTTCCTTCCAGTCGCGCATCGATCAAATCAAAACGTTTAAGTGTGATTGGCGGCATGGCGGTGAAGCGCTGCCAGAACTGCTCCAGCGTGAGTGGCGTCTGTAAACGCACGCCGCTCAGACGCAGTCGTTCCACCTGCCAACTGCCGTCGGCACCCCGAGTGGCTACCCCCGTCAAATCACCTTGCGCCAGATCGGCACCGAAGTCGCTTAGCTGCAACTGATTCTGTTTAAGTTCGCCCTGCACCAAGACTTTTGAGGCGGGGATGCCGTTGAGTGTCATTGAGCCCGCACTGAACTGGAACTGATTATCTTCACCCAATGGGTGGCCCGCTTTGGGTTGCCATGGTGTGATGCCAGCATTGACTTGTTGCGCGTTGAGCTGCCAGGTTTCATCGTTGGATTGCAGCGCCATATTGCTCAGTTGCAATACATCGGCCCGTAGTGGCAATGCTGCATCTTGCTGTTGGAGGTTAAGCGTACCGTCGCGCAACGTGACGCTATGGAAATAACGGGGCTCGGTAATTTGGCGCAGGCTGAGACCGAGATCCAGACGTTTGGCGACCAGCGCTTGTGGTCCATTCTTTTTCGCCAACTGAACGTCTTCCAGGCTGATTTGGCCCGGTTGGTTCCATGAGTGGGAGAGCTTCGTCACCGAGAGGCGATATTCGCTGTGATCGCTGACCCAGCGGCTTAACCAGCTGGCAGCCCAGCGGGTTTGCCCGATGACGTACAGCAACGCAATGGCAAGCACTACCAGCAGTAGCAACGTCAGCAACAGTTTCCCGATAAATTTCATCGTCTACATCCGCGTCGGTCAAAAAAGATACCCTGTTTATGCCGTAATTAGCCGGGCATCTCAAGTGCAATGGTCTGATAGGCAATAAAAAACGGCCGCAAGCGGCCGTTTGATAAGCAATGTGGCGATTATTGCTTTTCGTGTTCGTGCGGGAATAACAGGTTCAGCACGATAGCGGTAATACCGCCAGCGGCAATGCCTGAAGAGAGCAGGGTTTTCAGCCAATCCGGTGCGAACTGTAAGATCAGCGGTTGCTGAGAAACGCCCATGCCAACGGCCAGGGAGAGTGCCATGATCATGATCGCGCGGCGGTTCAGTCGTTCACGCGACACGATGCGCACACCCGATGCGGCAATGGTGCCGAACATCACGAGGGTCGCACCGCCCAGTACCGGCTCAGGAATGTGTTGCACGAAACCGGCCACCGCCGGGAACAAGCCCAGCGCGATCAGCATCAATGCCACCACAAAACCCACATAGCGACTGGCAACACCCGTCAGTTGGATCACGCCATTGTTCTGACCAAAGCACGAGTTGGGGAACGTATTGAATACTGCGGACAGCATGGAGTTCAGGCCATTGGCGAGCACGCCACCCTTCAGGCGCTTCATATACAGCGGGCCGCTCACCGGTTGTTCCGATACGTCAGAGGTCGCGGTGATATCCCCGATGGTTTCCAATGACGTGACCATAAAGATCAGCATCAGCGGTAGCAGCAGGTTCCAGTCAAAGCCCAAACCGTAATACAGCGGCGTTGGGATGATAATTGCGGCTGTCTCGGTGGCCGGCTGAGTGTCTGGCAACATCCCCATGACCCAAGCCAAAAGGTAACCGACCGCCATGGCGATCACCAACGAGGCGACGCGAAGGTAGGGGTTACGCTGGCGGTTAAGCAGAATAATGACCAAGAGTACGGCCCCGGCCAACATCAGGTTTTTTGGCGCGCCAAAGCTGTGATCATTCATCGCGGCATAGCCGCCACCGATGGAGGTTAGCCCAACCTGGATCAGCGACAAACCGATAATCATCACCACAATGCCAGAAACCAGCGGGGTGATGATGCGACGCGCCAGATGCAGCACGCGCGATAACAGGATTTCGGTGCAGGAGGCGACCATCAGTGTGCCGAACAGTGCCGCCATCATTGTAGGGACATCGGCCCCCCCGTTTTTCAATGCCAGCCCACCCATAATCAGCGGTGAAACGAAGTTAAAGCTGGTGCCTTGAATCGAGAGCAAGCCAGAACCGACCGGTCCCCAGGTTTTAATTTGTAGGATGGAAGCCAAACCGGAAGCGAACAAGGACATGCTGATGATGTGCTGGGTGTCTTGTGCCGGTAGACCTAATGCCTGGCAGATCAACAGAGCAGGGGTGATTACCGCAACAAACATCGCCAGCAGGTGCTGACCAGCGGCAAACAGGGTTTGCGGCAATGGCGGTCGGTCTTCCAGGCGATAAATGAGTTCGCTATTGCGCGGCGTTGAGGAGGCTTTTTGCTCTGCATCGAGCTCGGCGGATGGCATGGTCATGATGTGGCATTTCCGGAAACGGCAAAGCAGGCATTTTAATGATTTACCCCGCAAAAGCAAACGGTTGCGCGTTACTATTCTGTTAGCATTATCGGCGGTTATGTCGCATTTTCGTTCATTTTTTCTTGTGTTATCAGCGTTTTTTACTTCTAATCCTGCACTCATCAAGTTTTAAAAACTAAGCGGTTTTCTATAACTTATTATTTATTAATTGGATCTTTTCCCTTACATGGAGTACCTGGATGTTTCATCTTGATACTTATGGCACGTTAGTCGCGGCAACATTGGTTTTGCTCCTTGGGGGCAAATGCGTCACAAGCATCCCTCTGTTAAGAAAATACACCATTCCCGCACCTGTCGCCGGTGGCTTGCTGGTGGCTATCCTGTTATTAGCCCTGAAAAAATTCGCTAACTGGGAAATCAGCTTCGATATGTCGCTGAAAGACCCTTTGATGCTGGCCTTCTTTGCCACTATTGGTCTCAATGCCAACCTGGCGCGGCTGCGCGCGGGCGGTAAGGCATTGATGGTATTTCTGTTTGTCGTGCTGGGCTTGCTGTTGGTGCAGAACGCGATCGGCATCGGCATGGCAAAAATGCTGGGTCTGGACCCGTTGATGGGTCTGATCGCCGGTTCCATTACCCTGTCCGGCGGCCACGGCACCGGGGCGGCCTGGAGCAAGCTGTTCATTGAGCGTTACGGCTTTGAAAATGCCACGGAAGTTGCGATGGCCTGCGCCACCTTCGGGTTGGTTTTGGGCGGCCTGATCGGCGGTCCTGTGGCGCGTTATCTGGTGAAGCACTCTTCTACACCGGAAGGGTCTCCGGATGACAGCGTTCAGCCAAGCGGTTTTGAAAAACCGGAAAGCGGCCGTTTGATTACCTCGCTGGTCATGATTGAAACCATCGCGATGATTGCCATCTGTTTGAGCCTGGGTCAGTTTATTTCCGGCTTATTGAGTGGCACGGTGTTTGAACTGCCAAACTTTGTCTGTGTGCTGTTTGTTGGTGTGATCCTCAGTAACACACTGGCCTTCACCGGTTTCTATACTGTGTTTGAGCGTGCAGTATCGGTGCTGGGCAACGTTAGCCTGTCGCTGTTCCTGGCGATGGCGTTGATGAGTCTGCGCTTGTGGGAATTGGCTTCGTTGGCACTGCCAATGCTGGCGATCCTGGCAGTACAGACGTTGGTGATGGCACTGTACGCAATCTTTGTTACCTACCGGGTGATGGGTAAAAATTACGATGCCGCGGTACTGGCTGCGGGTCACTGTGGCTTTGGTATGGGTGCGACGCCGACGGCGATAGCCAATATGCAGGCGATTACCGATCGCTTCGGTCCATCGCACCTGGCGTTTCTGGTGGTGCCAATGGTGGGGGCGTTCTTTATTGATATCGCCAACGCGATTGTGATTAAACTGTATCTGCTGTTGCCGGTGTTCCCGGCGATTGGCTGATTCACCGGCCGTCATAACGAAAAAGGCGCCTGCGGGCGCCTTTTCTATGCCTGAATGTCAGGCGTTGGAGTAGCGAGCTTTTTCAGGTAACCAGCGCTCAACCAGCGCGCGGGCATGTTCCGGGTACTGTTGGTGGATATGGCGGGCTACGCGTTGTACTTCCGGGATCATCGCCTGGTCGCGCAGTAAGTCAGCCACTTTAAACTCTGCACTGCCGGTTTGGCGTGTGCCCAAGAGCTCGCCTGGCCCACGAATTTCCAGATCGCGCTGGGCAATAACAAAGCCGTCATTGCTGTCCCGCAGTACTTGCAGGCGCTGCTGAGCGGTTTTGCTTAACGGCGTTTTGTACAACAGAACACAGTGTGATGCCACAGCGCCACGGCCCACACGGCCACGTAACTGATGCAACTGCGCCAGCCCCAACCGCTCTGGGTTTTCGATGATCATCAGGCTGGCATTTGGCACGTCAACACCCACCTCGATCACCGTCGTAGCCACCAACAGTTGCAGTTCGCCTTGTTTAAAGGCCTGCATTACCGCCTGCTTCTCTTGTGCTTTCATGCGTCCGTGCACCAGCGCCACTTTCAGCTCTGGCAGCGCGGTTTTCAATTCTTCCCACGTGGCCTCCGCCGCCTGAGCTTCCAACAGCTCAGACTCTTCTATCAGTGTACAAACCCAGTACGCCTGCCGCCCTTCTTCCATACAGGCGCTTTTTACCCGTTGAATGATATCGGCACGCCGGGTGTCCGGAATGGCGACGGTCGTGACCGGCGTTCTGCCCGGTGGCAGTTCGTCTATGACCGATGTGTCGAGATCGGCATAGGCCGTCATCGCCAGCGTGCGAGGGATTGGCGTGGCAGTCATGATCAACTGGTGGGCATGGAAACCTTGCTCTTCGCCTTTCTCCCACAGCGCTAAGCGCTGGTGTACGCCAAACCGATGCTGCTCATCGATGATCACCAGCGCCAGGCCGGAAAATTGTACCTGTTCCTGGAAGATGGCGTGGGTACCAACCACCATGGAGACCTGCCCGCTGGCAATCGCTTCTTGTTGCGCGATGCGCGCCTTGCCTTTTTGCTTACCCGCCAGCCAGCCGACTTCTAATCCCAAGGGTTCAAACCACTGGCGGAAGTTGTTGGCGTGTTGTTCGGCCAGCAGTTCGGTAGGTGCCATTAATGCCACCTGCTTGCCGTGGGCGATAGCGCGCAGTGCCGCTAATGCCGCGACCAGCGTTTTGCCTGAGCCAACGTCGCCCTGCACCAGCCGCATCATCGGGAAGCTTTTTTGCAAATCGGCCTCGATGTCGGCCACCACGCGATCTTGCGCGCCGGTGGGGGCAAAGGGCAGTTGGGCGAGGAATTGTTTTTTAAGCCGGTCGTCCGGCATCAGGGGGAGCGCCTGATAGCTTTGCGCACCGGCGCGTACCGCCAGCATACTGAGGTTATGTGCCAGCAGCTCTTCCATGATCAGGCGTTTTTGTGCGGGGTGTTTACCCAGCTCCAAATCTGCCAATTGGATATCCGGCGGTGGGCGGTGCAGAGTATGCAACGCCTCCGGCAGGCTCATTAAGCCACCGCTCAACTCCGATGGCAGCAGCTCGGTAATCGCACAGGTATCCAGCAATTCCAGCGCTTGATCGGTCAGCTTGCGAAGCGTGGCCTGCCGTATGCCTTCGGTGGTTGGATAGACCGGGGTCAGTGATTCTTGCAGCTCAACCTCGCTGCTTTCCCCCTGAATACGGTATTCCGGGTGGATAATTTCTGCGCCATGATTACCGCGTTTAACTTCACCATAGGCGGTTACGCGACGGCCTGTTGCCAGGCTATTTTTCATCGCCGCATTGAAGTTAAAGAAGCGCATGGTGAGCAAGCCGGTGCCGTCACTGATCTGGCAAGTTAGCATGCGTCGACGACCAAAACTGATGTCAGTACGCAGAACTTCGCCTTCTACCGTGGCAAAAATGCCCGGCTGCAGGTCGTTAATTGGATAAAGCCGGGTGCGGTCTTCGTAGCGTAGCGGCAGGTGGAGCAGCAGATCCTGAATGGTTTCCAGGCCAATTTTGGCCAGTTTTCCCGCCTGGCTGGCACCAACCCCGGAAAGTGTGGTGAGTGGGACAGCATCCAGCAGGCGTCCTTTCATTTGCGTACCGTGGCTTGCATGGTTGCCCACCATTCGGCATCGGCGATCACTTGGCCTTGTTCGTCAATGTGCGGGCGCGGCAGTTTTTTACGTTTCGCCACGTTGGCCAGCACCGGGTAACCACCTTCAAACAACAGGCGCTGCTGTTCTTCCTCATCGAGCATGCTGTGCTCGCGGCGATACAGACCGGCATTTTGTCGCTGGCGTTGCGCTTCATACAGGATCAGTGCTGAGGCGACGGAGACGTTGAGTGATTGCACCATACCGATCATCGGGATAATGATGTCCTGATCGGCAAGCTGTAGGGCTTCTTCGGTAATACCGGTTTTTTCCTGACCCAATAACACACAGGTAGGGCGGGTGTAATCCACCTCGCGGAAATCCACGGCACGATCTGACAGGTTAGTCGCCAGAATTTGCATACCTTGAGCTTTCAGGTGGGTCACCGCGTCGGCGATGGTGCGATGGGTTTTTACATTAACCCAGCTGTTACTGCCCGCTGCGGAGGAAACCAGGGTACGCATGCGTGTGGTTGGCCATACTGCATGCACCTGATGCACGCCGACGGCGTCGGCGGTGCGGATAATGGCGGAGACGTTATGCGGTTTATGCACCTGTTCCAGGCAGACCGTCAGATCCGGCTGCCGGGTAGCCAGCATTTCACAAATCCGCGCATAGCGTTCAGGGCTCATAGGCGCTAATTTCGGTTACGGTTAACTTTAATGACATCCGGCATGATACGGATTTTACGCATAATATTTGCCAGATGAATACGATTACGGGTGGTCAAGCGGATAAAGGCGCTGTAAACCCGACCGTCTTTTTCTTCGGTATTCAGGCTTTGAATATTGGACTCAGCCGCATTGATGGCCGCCGTCAGGTTGGCCAGCGCGCCCTGATGGTTAAACATGTCCACTTTGATTTCGGCGATAAATTCTTGCTCGATGTCTTTATCCCATTCTACCGCCATGAATTTCTCAGGCTCTTTTTGGTAGCCGCGGATATTCCGGCAGGATTCATGGTGGATCACCAAGCCTTTTCCTGGGCTGACATGGGCAATGATCGGGTCACCCGGAATCGGTCGACAGCATTTTGCGAAGGTGATCAGCACGCCATCGGCACCCTTGATCGCCAGGTTACGAACCCCGGAGGATGACCCCAGATTGGACTGGTCACCCTGCAAGTTTTTCGCTACCACAACGCTCATGGCGTTGCCCAGGCCAATTTCTGCCAGCAGATCGTCCAGCGTCGCCAGCTTCATGCGATCCAACTCGTGTTGGATATTCTCTTGTGGGATCTCTGCCAGTTTGCGACTGCCGCCCAGTGCATGATTCAACAAACGACGGCCGAGGCCGACTGAGTCGTCGCGCTTGAGGTTTTTCAACATCTGGCGAATTTTGGCGCGTGCTTTTGAGCTGACAACAAAGTTGAGCCAGGCGGCGTTTGGTCGCGCACCCGGAGCCGTGATGATTTCGACCGTTTGGCCACTGGTCAGTGACTGCGACAGCGGATACGGCTGGCGATCGACACGTGCACCGACACAGGCATGGCCAATATCCGTGTGCACCGCATAGGCGAAATCGACCGGTGTGGCCCCTGCAGGCAATTCAACGATGCGCCCCTCTGGGGTGAAAACGTAAATCTCATCTGGGAACAGATCGGATTTGACGCTCTCGATAAATTCAAACGAGCTGCCGGCACTTTGTTGTAGTTCCAGCAAGCTTTGCATCCAGCGCTGAGCACGGATTTGTGCCGTCGTGCCGGTTTCGCCCTGTTCTTTTTCTTTATAAGCCCAGTGCGCGGCAACCCCCATTTCGGCCATCTGATCCATATCTTCAGTACGGATCTGCACCTCTACCGGCACACCATGTGGGCCGATCAATGAAGTGTGCAACGATTGATAACCGTTGGCCTTGGGAATGGCAATATAGTCTTTTACCCGACCCGGGCGGGGTTTATACAGGCTATGAGCCTGGCCCAGTACGCGGTAGCAGGTATCGACTTCCTTCACGATTACACGGAACGCGTAAATATCCATAATTGAATGGAAACGCTGTTCTTTCAGGTGCATCTTGAGGTAGATGGAATACAGGTGTTTTTCCCGACCGCTGACGCGGCAAGGAATACCGGCTTCGGTCAACCGGCCTTCGATCTCGGCGAGAATCTTCTGGATCATCTCTTTACGGTTACCGCGTGCGGCTTTCACCACTTCTTTGATGACGCGGTAGCGGTTTGGGTACAACGCTTCAAAGCCCAGCTCTTCCAGCTCGGTTTTAAGGTGGTGAATACCCAGACGATGGGCCAGAGGGCTGTAAATTTCCAGGGTTTCACGCGCGATACGCCGCCGTTTGTCGGGGCGTAGCGAACCGAGGGTGCGCATGTTGTGCGTACGGTCGGCCAGCTTGATCAACACGACGCGGATATCCTGCACCATCGCCATGATCATCTTGCGGAAGTTTTCCGCCTGAGCTTCTTTTTTATCCTGGAATTTCAGTTTGTCGAGCTTGGATACGCCTTCAACCAATTCGGCGACGCTTTT
This sequence comes from Serratia sp. PL17, assembly GCF_017832355.1. Classification (GTDB taxonomy): domain Bacteria; phylum Pseudomonadota; class Gammaproteobacteria; order Enterobacterales; family Enterobacteriaceae; genus Serratia. The sequence continues at coordinate 93,632 of NZ_JAFIBY010000011.1, read as the reverse complement.
GCCGAATAGCTGTTCCATATCCTGATAGGTGGCCGGGGTGTCTTCGATGACGTCGTGCAGCAGGGCTGCCATCAGCGTCTCATGATCGAGACGCATTTCCGCCAGAATACAGGCCACGGCGACCGGGTGAGTAATGTAGGGCTCACCGCTGGAGCGTGTCTGTCCCTCGTGAGCATCACGTGCAACGAGGTATGCCTGTTTGAGGCGCTTAATCTGCTCCTCAGGCAAGTAACGTTGAATCAGCAGATTCAGGCTTTCAAACAGGTACAAAGGCAGACTCGCAGTCTAATTAACGACGACCTTCAGCAATCGCGGTAACCGCTTGAATTTCAGCGGCTTCTTGCTCTTGCTGTTCCTGACGATCACGAACATCGAGGATCTGGCTGGTGATCAGGCCTTCTTCGATTTCGCGCAGTGCGATAACGGTGTACTTGTCGTTTTCTTCAGGAACAAGTGCATCTTTACCGCCAGTCTGGATTTGACGTGCCCGACGAGCAGCGACCAACACCAGGTCAAAACGGTTACCAATTTTCTCTACAGCGTCTTGAACAGTTACGCGTGCCATATTTGTGCTACTCCACAGGTGACGAAAAGACTGGGCATAATACTGAAACTGTCTTCAGTCTGCCAATAGTTTGCTGATTAAAGCGTCATGCCGCAGTAATTGGCGGCCTAAACGCAGGCGTTCGGCGCGAATAATGGTTTTCAGATCGGACAGGGCCAGATCGAAATCATCGTTCACAATTAAATAATCATACTCCGCGTAGTGTGTCATCTCTGCCACAGCTTGCGCCATGCGCTTGGCGATCACTTCATCAGAGTCTTGTCCGCGGCCACGCAGGCGACGACCAAGTTCTTCCTTTGACGGCGGCAAAATAAAGATGCTGCGCGCTTGCGGCATTTTGGCGCGGATTTGCTGTGCGCCTTGCCAGTCTATGTCCAGGAAAACGTCTACGCCGGTCGACAGCACCTGTTCAATAGCCGCACGTGACGTACCGTAATAGTTACCGAACACTTCGGCGTGCTCAAGAAACGCATCCTGCTCAATCATTCGGCAGAATTCTTCTTTTGAGACGAAGAAATAATGATCGCCATGTTGTTCACCCGGGCGGCTGTCGCGCGTGGTGTGCGAAACCGAAACCTGTGTGTCGTACAGCGGTTGCGTCTTTAACAAAGCCTGAATCAGACTTGATTTCCCTGCGCCGCTAGGGGCAGAGACAATATAAAGCGTGCCTTGAGCCATGATGATGTTCGTTGATAGCGGTTGATATGCCAATAACAGCGGATGTGTATTTTCTCCGCACAGTATACACGGCTAACGCGTCGGGTGCAGCGTTAGCTCGCATTTTGCCCGTCTCTTTGTGCTGAAAAAACCTCAAACCGGCAGGTTTGCGCAGCGTATCGCTAAATTTCTTCGGTTTTCTGCAATGTGCCAAATCTTTCTCGAGCTGCTTTGTGGAACGGCTGATTGGGCATTGCCGCCTCCTGACGTTGTGGTTTTACTGCCGGTTATCAGGGAGGTGCACAATGTACAAAGGTGCCGGGCGTATCGGAATGACTCTGCTGTGCGGATTGGTATTCAGTGGAGACCTGTGGGCGGAAAACTGCCCAACGTGGCGGCCAGAGCGGCTGCAACTGGAGATTAGTACGCTAAAAAACCAGCTTGAGCGTTGGGATGTGGCGTATCACCAGCAGGGCAACAGTTTAATTGAAGATGAGGTGTATGACGGTCTGCAGAACAAACTGCAGATATGGCGACGTTGTGCTGGGACAGCGCCAGCAGATGAGTTCACTCCGCTTTTGGTTCCGGGCAAGGTCCCGCATCCCGTTGCGCATACCGGGTTGCGCAAACTGCCGGATTCTGCGGCTGTGGCCCAGTGGGTAAATGGCCGTCGCGATCTCTGGGTTCAGCCAAAAGTGGACGGCGTCGCTATCACGCTGGTTTATCGTGACGGAAAATTAACGTCGGCGATTAGCCGGGGAAACGGACTGAAAGGCGAAAACTGGCTGGAAAAGGTGCGGGCTATACCGGCGGTGCCTGCCAGCATTAAGAATGCCCCACAGACGCTGGTGCTGCAGGGAGAGCTGTTTCTGATGATGAACGATCACCAACAAAAGCTCAGTGGTGGTCTCAACGCCCGGGCCAAGGTCGCTGGAGCTCTGATGCAAAATAAGCTCTCGCCACTACTGCAGCAGATTGGTCTGTTTGTCTGGGCTTGGCCAGACGGTCCGCAGGACATGGCGCAGCGTTTAGGACAGCTTGCTGCAATGGGCTTTCCTCTGGCACTGGCTTACTCGCAGCCGGTGAACTCATTAGCCGAGGTGCAACAATGGCGCACACGTTGGTATCAAGCCGCGTTGCCGTTCGTCACCGATGGTGTGGTGATTCATCAGGCTAGCTCACCGAGTGGCCGTTACTGGCAAGCGAAACCCGGTGGTTGGGCCGTCGCCTGGAAGTATCCACCGACACAGCAGGTCGCGCGGGTCAATGGCGTTGATTTCAATATTGGCCGCACCGGAAAAATTGCCGTTGTGTTAAGGCTAGAGCCCCTCAGAATGGACGATAAATGGGTAACACGGGTGAACCTCGGTTCCCTACCCCGTTGGCGGCAGTTGGCGATTGTACCCGGCGATCAGGTCACGATCAGCCTGATGGGGCACGGCATTCCGCATCTTAATAACGTGGTCTGGCGGGGAACGGATAGGTCGGTGCCCAGTGCCCCATCCGCTGAACGTTACCATCCGTTGAGTTGTTTCAACTGGCAGCCTGATTGCCGTCAGCAATTTCTTGCCCGGTTGGCGTGGTTAAGTGGCCCGCAGGGGCTGAATCTTCGAGGCGTCAGTGAATCTACCTGGCGGACGCTGATTGGCCGGGGATTGGTACGACACCTGCTGGATTGGTTGGTGCTGACGCAGGAGCAACTGATGTTGACCCCCGGCATAGGCGACAAGCGCGGACAGAGTATTCACCGGCAATTTCAGCTGGCGCGGCAGCAGTCTTTCGCACGTTGGCTGGTTGCTTTAGGTGCACCGCTGTCCCCGCAGCAAGCGATGACGCTGAAAAATTGGCATCAGACCCAGCAAATATCCCCTGATGCGTGGCGTAAAGTAGCGGGTATCGGCGCTAAAAGGGCACAACAAATTGTCGAGTTTTTCCAGCATCCGCCAGTTCTGGATCTGATCGGTACGTTGGCATCCCAAGAAATTGAGGGCTTTGCCAATATCCAGTGATATGACATTACTCTGCAGGTTCGTCGGCAATGGACTTCAACGTTGCCAGCGGGGACGGTGAGGTATGGCGTAGAAAAACAAAAACGATGCCCCCGGATATGGCTGCCAACAGGGCCAGAATATACAGCAAGCTATGAAACGCAGCTTCGTAGCTCTGCTTTAACGCTACAGCATCTATCTTCAGCAGTGCCGCGGCCTGGGGCAGATCGCCCATCGCTAACCGGTGAGCCCCGGCGACAGTGTCGGCCAGTGGCATGACTGGCAGATGCCGTTCAACCAAGGTCGCCAGCAAGGCACCCACGACGGCCAGTGCGATGCCTTCGCCCGCGACCCGAATGGTGCTGAAAATACCGGTGGCCATGCCTGCGCGTTCCTTCGGCACCACGCTGACCGCCAGGCCATCCATCAGGCCCCAGGGCAGGCTGATGCCACAACCAATGATCAGTAACGGCAGGATCAGCCTATAAAATGGCTGCCCTGGTGCATATTGAGCCAACCCTACCAGGCCGAAGGCGCAGATCAGTAAGCCCACACTGGCAATGATGCCAGCGGAAAAGCGGTGCGCTAGTAAGCCAGCCAGCATCGGTAACACTAATAGCGGCGCAGAGAGTGCGAGCATAATGATGCCAGTATCCAGGGGGCTGTAACCCTCGACGCCAATAAAACGTAACGGGAGTAAAACCAGCAGCACAACATAAGAATAGGCAGGGGCGGCGGCCAGAAACTGCACGCCGACAAAGCGTGGATAGCGGAATAAAGACAGATCGAGCATCGGTCTGCGCACACGGCGTTCGATCAGAATAAAGGCCAGCATTGAAAGTAGCGCGCTACAAAACAGCGCGATGATCCCATGGCTATTCCAGCCGCTTTCGGGAGCCTGAATGATGGCGTAAGTCAACAGCGTCAAAGCCAGGGTGAAGGCCACCGCGCCGGGCCAATCAAGTTTGGCTGCCGCCGGATCGCGCGATTCATGCATATAGCGTGTGCCGGTCGCCAGGGCGATGGCGCTGAGTAACGACACGCTGGTAAAAATCGAGTGCCAGCCAAAGTGCTGTACCAAAAAACCGGCCATCACCGGGCCAAATGCCAGCCCGACGCCAAACGTAGTGCCCAGCAGGCTGAAGGCTTTGGTACGTTCAGCGCCATCAAACACCTGCGCCAGGCCTGCAGTTCCTCCGGCAAATGCTGCCGCTGCGGCAAAGCCTTGCAAGGCACGGATCAGATCAAAGGCAATAATGTCCCGAATCGCCAGCATGATCAGTGAACTCAGCGTCAATACCGCCAGGCCACTGACGAATATGCGTTTACGACCAAAGCGATCGGCGAGCGCACCGGCGATCATCAGACTGCAGCCGAAAGTTAGCATAAAGGCGTTAGTGACCCAGTTGAGGGCCACTGCACTGCCGCCCAGGCTGGTGGCGATAGCAGGTAGAGAAACTGCCGGCCCGGTAAAGTTAATCGGCATGATTAACCCCGCCAGGCAAACGGAGAACAGGATGATCCAGCGCTGGGGGTGAGCAGGCAGCGTTGGGTGGGGCTCTGGAAGGCTCAGAGGTTTAGTCATGGTTAGCTCCAGCTAAAGCATTGTTGGCTGGGTTGGATGATAGGGTGGATTTAATTGGCTAAAAATGGGGCTTTATTCCACTCTTTAAGGACAATAACTCTCTAATTGGAGCCTCTATGGACAGCCTCAGCGGTTTATTGGCGTTTGTTCGCGCTGCCGAGCTACGCAGCTTTGTTGCCGCTGGTGAACGGTTAGGCGTATCGGCTTCTGCGGTAGGGAAAAGCGTAGCCAGGCTGGAGGAGTCATTGGGCGTCAGGTTGTTTAACCGCAGCACCCGTCGCATCAATTTGACCGACGAAGGCGCCCTTTTTTTTGAACGTTGCCAGCGCATTGTTAGTGAAATTGAAAATGCCGAGGCTGAAATGGCCAGGATCTCTGATGCGCCACGTGGCAAGCTGCGGGTGAGTATGCCGGCGGTTGGCTATCGGATGCTGGTGCCGCTGCTTTCTGAGTTTACCGCGTTTTATCCCGAGGTGGAGTTGGATGTGGACTTTAATGACCGGATAGTAGATCTGATCGCTGAAGGCATTGATGTGGCGGTGCGCGGTGGCGAGCTGGCGGACTCTCGGCTGATGGCTCGCAGATTGGGGCCGTTCCGGCTGATACTGACGGGGGCACCGGAGTACTTCCAGCGCCGTGGCATGCCCCAGAGGCCTGAAGACTTGCTTAACCATGCCTGCTTACGTTACCGCTACCCGGGTGGCCAGCAACTGCAGGCGTGGAACCTGTCAGAGGGTGAGCCTGTTTCCCTTCGAATACCGGTGACGCTGAGTTTTAACAGCATTGAAGCGCTGATTCATGCCGCCCAAGAAGGGTTGGGCATCGCTTATCTGCCGGATTTTACGCTATGTCAGCCAGTTGATGCACGGCGGCTGGTTCCCGTGTTGGAGCAACACACGCAGGAACAGGGGTTTTTCTCCGCGCTATGGCCGTCAAACCGACATATGCTGCCCAAGGTTCGAGTCTTCGTCGACTACCTGGCACAGCATATGTTGCCGCTGCGCTGAACCCGGTTAATGGTCCGGGTGCTGATAATTAAATACCGGCAGACCTAGACGAAAACGCAGGGCGATCAACCGGGCGCTGAGACCAGCAACCAGGGTGATGATTACCACCATATTATGCGGCAGACTCAAGTGTTGCAGGCCGATGTATAGCCAGGCTGCGGCAAAGGAAATACCGGCGTAGATTTCTTTCTGGAATACCAACGGAATACGGTTGCAGAGCATATCACGCAGTACACCGCCGAATACGCCGGTGATCACGGCGGCAATGGCCGCGATGATGGCGCCGTGGCCCATATCCAGAGCAACTTGCGCACCGATGATTGAAAATACAATCAGGCCAACGGCATCCAGCACCAGAAACAACCGACGCAGGTGCCGCATTAACGGTGCAAACCAGGTGGTCACAATCGCAGCAATCGCAACGATAACGATATATTCAGGATGTTTTACCCATCCCAGCGGGAAATGCCCGAGCAGCATATCGCGCACTGAACCGCCGCCGATTGCCGTGGCCGAAGCGATAATGATTACGCCAAACATATCCATTTGACGACGGCCAGCAGCCAATGCGCCGGTCATGGCTTCGGCAGTGATGCCGATGATATAAAGAATGCTCAATAACATAAGGTATTCACAGGATGGGCGGGAATGAGTGTCATGGTGAAAGGGTAATCGCCTGCGGGGTCTGTCGCTACTGAGTTTTTCTAACTGATGACATTTCGGATTACTTTAATTAATCCTTTCGCGTTTTACTTTACTGGTTTATCGCCTTTAATCAGCTTTATTTATTCATAGAAGCATTAGGTATTTCGCGTTAGTTTCTGTTGCTAACTATGCTTCTTGCATGTGATCACGCAGCGGTGTGCTGATGGTGCATCTCCAGGTTAATGATACTCAATAATGAGGAACATGAAGATAAAATGAAAAGAACCCCCCTGCTAATGACGGCCGTAGCGACGCTCTTCTTCTTGAACGGTTGTGTTGCTCCGGTTCAGCACAGTGCGCCGCAAAAAGTGGCGAGCTGCCGTGTGGGCGATCCCATGACTCAGACGACGCTTTATTTCGGCCTGAATCGCCCGACCGGGCCGGCGATTGGTGCTGCAGAGTGGCAGAGTTTTGTTGATCGGCAGGTGACGCCACGCTTTAAAGACGGGCTGTCGGTATTTGACGCTAAAGGGCAATGGTTGGGTCATGACGGCAAGTTGGCACGTGAAAACAGCAAAGCGCTGATGCTGATTCATGCGTCGGGTAATGAAAGTGAAACCAATATAGAGGCGCTGCGAAGCAGCTATAAGCAACAGTTTGCGCAGGATTCCGTGATGCGCGTGGACGCGCCAGTGTGTGTAGCGTTCTGATTGCCCCCCGGCCCGCAGGCCGGGAGGTTTGTTTACAGCACCAGCCCGGCGATGGCCGCTGAAAGCAGGCTAACCAGCGTTGAACCGTAAACCAGCTTCAGACCAAAACGAGACACCACGTTGCCCTGTCGCTCGTTAAGCCCTTTGATCGCCCCGGCGACAATGCCGATTGAAGCAAAGTTGGCGAAGGACACCAGGAATACCGACAAGATACCCAGGCCCCGCGGTGACATTTCCGCTGCAATTTTCTTCAGCTCGATCATTGCCACAAATTCATTGGCTACCAGTTTCGTCGCCATAATGCTGCCAGCACGCAGCGCATCAGGTGCTGGAATGCCGATCAGCCAAGCTAATGGGTAGAATATGTAGCCCAGAATTTGCTGGAAGCTGATGCCGAACACGGCGGAGAATAAAGCATTTACCGCAGAAATAAGCGCAATAAAGCCAATCAGCATGGCAGCGATAATCATCGCGATCTTGAAGCCCGCTAAAATGTATTCACCCAGCATTTCGAAGAAGCTCTGATCCTCATGCAGCTTGTTCAGTTTTAGCTCAGGTTCATCGTCCAACTGATAAGGGTTGATGATCGACAGAATAATAAAGGTACTGAACATGTTGAGGATCAGTGCCGCGACCACATATTGCGCATCGATCATCGACATATAGGCACCCACGATAGACATGGATACCGTCGACATGGCGGTTGCTGCCATGGTGTACATGCGGCGTGGCGAAATATCACCGATGATGCCTTTGTAGGCGATAAAGTTTTCCGACTGCCCAAGCACCAGCGTGCTGACGGCGTTGAACGACTCCAGCTTGCCCATGCCGTTAACCTTGGACAGCAAGGTGCCGACCAGGCGGATGATCAGCGGCAAAATGCGGAAATGCTGCAAAATACCGATGAGCGCGGAAATAAAGATAATCGGGCACAAAACACCAAGGAAGATAAATGCCAATCCGTCTTTGCTCATACCGCCAAACACAAAATCAGAGCCTTGCGCGGCATATGTCAGCAGTGTTTCAAAGAAGCCAGCGACGTGCTTGATGACGCCGAGACCGCTTTCGGAATGCAGAAAGAAATAGGCGAGTGCGCCTTCAATGACCAGAAGCTGAATAATATAACGCAGGCGTATTTTTTTACGGTCGTTGCTGACCAGCAGCGCCAGGGCGATGATCACCACTAGGGCAAAAATAAATTGCAGAATTTGTGGCATAAAGAGTCCGTACGGCTAAACGGGCAGGAAAAAACACATTTAGCCACAGCTTGGCCCGCCTTTCATTACCTTGGGTGATAATTGGAATAAAATACTTTCAGCCAGCGAGATACGTTGCCAATGACCCTCTATGGCCTCTTAGTCACAGTTTTTCATAAACAATGCCAATCCCCACGTAGCATCCGGCGTGCATTTCTTTATGGTTCGCGATGTTGGCCGGCTTAACGTCGGGGAATAAACATTGGGAATGCCGCGCTACCCAGAACATAGTCGTAAAAAAGCCCGCGAATGCGGGCTTATACGAATGAAGGAACGTATCACTCGATGTTTTGGATCTGCTCGCGCATCTGCTCGATCAGCACTTTCAGCTCGATAGCGGAAGTGGTGACTTCGGCATTGATCGACTTGGACGCCAAGGTATTAGATTCGCGGTTGAATTCCTGCATCATAAAGTCGAGGCGGCGGCCCACGGCTTCTTTTTTCTTCAGGATGTTGTGCGTTTCTTTTACGTGGGCTTCCAGGCGGTCCAGTTCTTCGGCGACGTCAATACGTTGCGCCATCAGCACCAGCTCTTGCTCCAGGCGGGTGTTTTCCAACTGCACCTGAGCCTCTTCCAGTTTGCTGACCAGACGCTCACGCTGCCATTGCAGGATGTTGGGCATTTGGGCGCGTACCTTGACCACTTCGGCGCTGACGCCGTCCAAACGCTGTTCGATCAGCAATTTTAGTGCAGTACCTTCGCTTTCACGCGCAATGATGAAGTCATCCAGTGCGCCATCCAGTGCCTGCATCAGCTGTGCGCTGATAGCGTCCAGATCCTGCTCTTGGGCGGACATCACACCAGGCCAGCGCAGTACGTCGATAGGGTCAATTTCACCTTCGTCGCTCTGCATTTTGACCCAGTTAGCAGCCTCAACCAGCTGCTTTGCCAGTTTTTCGTTCAGGATCATTGAGCTTTGTGCGCTCGGATCCAGTTCGAAACGCAGGTTGCACTCCACTTTACCGCGGGTCAGGCGACCACGGATACGTTCGCGGATCACCGGCTCCAGGCTGCGGAATTGTTCTGGCAGACGGATGTAGGTTTCTAGATAGCGTTGGTTCACGGAACGCAGCTCCCAAGCTGCGCTGCCCCATTCACCCTTGATTTCACGCCGGGCGTAGGCGGTCATGCTGCGGATCATTGATGCGTACCCGTAATAGGAAAAGATGAACCGATTATAGCGTTGGACCTGCGGGCAGGATAGGCATTACGTCACGAAGCCCGTATAATGCGCAGCCAAACGTTGATTAGAAGCCGGAGAGAGCCCATGCGTCCTGCAGGCAGAGCACCACAACAAGTTCGCCCACTGACACTGACCCGTCACTATACCAAACACGCTGAAGGCTCAGTGCTGGTTGAGTTTGGCGATACCAAAGTTTTGTGCACCGCCACAGTAGAAGAGGGCGTTCCGCGCTTCCTGAAGGGTCAGGGGCAAGGGTGGATCACCGCTGAGTACGGCATGCTGCCGCGCTCTACCCACAGCCGTAACGCCCGCGAAGCGGCCAAAGGCAAGCAGGGCGGCCGCACGCTGGAGATTCAGCGTTTGATCGCCCGTTCGTTACGTGCGGCGGTTGATCTGAAAAAACTCGGTGAATTCACCATCACGCTCGACTGCGACGTATTGCAGGCTGACGGCGGTACCCGCACCGCGTCTATTTCCGGTGCCTGCGTTGCGCTGGCTGATGCGCTAAATGCGCTGGTGGCCAATGGCAAGCTGAAAGCCAACCCAATGAAAGGGTTGGTTGCGGCGGTCTCCGTCGGTATCGTTAACGGCGAAGCGCTGTGTGATTTGGAGTACGTCGAGGACTCCGCAGCAGAAACGGATATGAATGTAGTGATGATGGAAGATGGTCGCATGATCGAGGTGCAAGGCACCGCCGAGGGTGAGCCGTTTAGCCACGACGAGCTATTGGCGCTATTGGCGCTGGCCCGAGGGGGCATTGAAACCATCTTCCAGGCGCAGAAAGCGGCGCTGGCAGATTAATTTTTAAGGCGACTCAAGAGTCGCCTTTTTTACGCCCGACGTTCGGGTGGCAGTATTCACAGATCTAACCGACCAGATGAGGAGAAGCAGTAATGAAAGCCTATCAGCGCCAGTTTATCGAGTTCGCGCTTAACAAGCAGGTATTGAAATTCGGCGAGTTCACCCTGAAATCCGGCCGTACCAGCCCGTATTTTTTTAATGCCGGTTTGTTTAATACTGGGCGTGATCTTGCGCTGTTAGGGCGCTTCTACGCCGAAGCATTGATTGATTCTGGCATCGAATTCGATTTGCTGTTTGGCCCGGCTTACAAAGGGATTCCTATCGCCACGACCACGGCTGTTGCACTGGCGGAACATCATGACCGTGATGTCCCTTACTGCTTTAACCGCAAAGAAGCCAAAACTCACGGTGAAGGCGGGACGCTGGTGGGCAGTCCGCTGCAGGGCCGTGTCATGCTGGTAGACGATGTGATCACTGCCGGAACGGCGATCCGTGAATCGATGGAAATCATTGGCGCGGGCGGTGCAACGTTGGCCGGGGTACTGATCTCGCTTGACCGTCAGGAACGGGGTCGTGCGGATATCTCTGCTATTCAGGAAGTTGAGCGCGATTATCACTGTAAGGTGATTTCCATCGTGACGCTGAAGGATTTGATTGTTTATCTGGAAGAAAAACCGGAAATGGCCGATCACCTGGCGGCGGTGCGTGCTTATCGCGAGCAGTACGGCGTTTAACGCACGCTTTATTCAGCCGGGCGCGCAAAACGCGCCCGGCGTAAGGTTTATTGCAGCTGTGCCGCCAGCAGTGGCCAACGCCCTTCGAACTCTTGTGTTGGGCGGTAGCGGAATTCGGAACGAACGTAGCGTGATAGCATACCTTCGCAGAAGGCCAGCAGTTGGCTGGCCAACAGCGTCTCATCTACAATAAAACCTTTACCTTCACGTAGCTTGCGTTCTTTCAGCACCTGGCGCAGCTGTGCCTCAATGCGTTCAAACAGCTGATTGATTCTCCCCTGCAGCCGATCCTGTTCAAACATAAGTGCGTGACCGGTCATAATACGCGTCAGGCCAGGGTTGCGTTCGGCGAATCCCAGTACCAACAGCAAAATCAGACGCAGGCGGTTAAAGGTCTCTTTTTCGTCCTGCAGGATCAGGTTGATGCGCGTTATCAGGCTGTCTTCAATAAATTCGATCAGACTGTCGAACATCCGTGTCTTGCTTGGAAAGTGCCGGTAGAGTGCAGCTTCGGAGACGCCAACGTTAGCGGCAAGTTTAGCGGTGGTAATACGCTGGTTGCCGTCGCTGGACTCCAGCATCTGGGCTAATGCCTGCAGTATTTCCTCGCGCCGGTTCCTTTTGGTATTTTCTTTTTCTGCCATGTCTGATTAGACCCTTGCTAAAACTGCTTAGACTTTCGGAAACCCGGGCACCGGCCGTTACAGAGCGTTCTCTGTAGGGCTTATGTGATAGCTTTTTTACGATGCTGGGGTCAGCGGCCTTAACGACCTGAACTCTCCATGCGCCCTGGTGTGCGCTGTAATCGTTGTCAGCCAAACCTTGCCGTAGAGATGTCCTTCTCTCTGAGGTGGCAAGGTTTCAGGCGACGTTTCCTTGTCGGTACTTAGGTATTGAGCAGCGCTTACTGGCGACCGGAATGGCCAAAGCCGCCTTCGCCACGTTCACTGCTGTCGAACTCTTCAACCAGATTGAATTCGGCTTGTACAACAGGCACAAATACCATCTGTGCGATGCGTTCACCGGGTTCAATCGTGAAGGATTTCTGGCCACGGTTCCAGACGGAAACCATCAGTTGGCCCTGGTAATCAGAGTCGATCAGGCCGACCAGATTGCCCAGTACCACACCGTGCTTATGACCTAAACCTGAACGCGGCAGGATCACCGCAGCCAGACTCGTGTCGGCGATGTGGATAGCCAAACCGGTAGGTAACAACGTGGTTTCACCCGGTGCCAGTTCTTCGGCGTTGTCCAGGCAGGCACGCAGATCGAGACCTGCCGAGCCTGGGGTTGCGTAGGTCGGTAAAGGGAAATCCTTTCCAATACGCGGGTCGAGGATTTTAACGTCGATTTTTTTCATCATAACGGCTGACTATCTCGTCTATTAAACGTTGGCCAAGGAGTGCTTTGTCGCTCAGCGCCAGGCGCTTTTCTCCATCCTGCCAAAAAAGGTGCAAGGCATTGGTGTCGCTGTTAAACCCATGCTCTGCAAGCGATACATCATTGGCGCAAATTAAATCCAATTTCTTACGCGCCAGTTTTTGTCGCGCGTATTCTTCCACATTCTGGGTTTCGGCGGCAAACCCCACGACAAAGGGGCGTTTTTTCGTCATCGCTGCGACGCCTGCAACGATATCGGGGTTTTTTACCATTTTGAGGATGATTTCATCACCCTGTTTTTTTATTTTTTCATCGGAAATTTGTTCGGCACGGTAATCGGCCACGGCTGCACAGGAAATAAAAATATCCTGCTGAGCGGCGCGTTGCTGCACTGCCTGCTCCATTTCCAACGCGCTGATGACATCTACCCGGGTGACATGTGGTGGTGTCGGTTGGTTAACCGGCCCGGCAATCAACGTGACCTGCGCACCGCGTGCTGCGGCGGCCCGGGCGATGGCAAAGCCCATTTTACCTGAACTGTGGTTGCTGATAAAACGCACCGGGTCCAGCGCTTCACGGGTTGGACCGGCGGTGAGCATAATCTTCAAATGTTGCAGATCTTGCGGTGCGGAGAAATGATTGTTTGCCAGTTCAACGATATCCAGCGGATCAATCATGCGGCCTGGGCCGACGTCGCCACAGGCTTGACTACCGCTATCTGGCCCCCACAGCAGCATACCGCGAGCCTGCAGGGTTTGCAGATTGGCCTGGGTAGCGGCGGCGCGGTACATCTGTTGGTTCATGGCAGGTGCTGCGGCGATCGGTGCAGCGGTGGCCAGACAAACCGTTGTCAGCAGGTCGTTGGCCATGCCAGCGGCGACGCGTGCCAGCAGATCGGCGGTGGCCGGTGCCAGTATGACCAGGTCCGCCCATTTGCCGAGCTCGATATGCCCCATCGCGGCTTCGGCTGCGGGATCCAGCAGATCATCTGAGACCGGATAACCGGACACGGCCTGTAGCGTCAACGGCGTAATAAAGGCCTTCGCCGCATGGGTCATTATCACACGCACTTCCGCGCCTCTGTCACGCAGGCGACGTACCAGTTCCGGGCATTTGTAAGCGGCGATACCGCCACTGATACCCAGTACAATATGTTTGCCGGAGAGTCCCGTCATCATGATTGTCCGATTGAATCCGAAAGATGTGCCATTTTAGCATAACCGCCAGACGGGTGAGCGATTCCACTGTATCTGCATCCCGTTACATCATAGGTTGCGCAGCACTTCGCAATGTTATCAAGCACCTGTCGTCGGCTTCTTTGTCACATGGCATGCTGTGGCATTTTCGGGAGGCGATGATGAGCAGTCAGGTAATCACCTTGTGGCCAGATACGCTGGCACCACGGGAAAAATTGTTGCACTACGGCGCGTCGGCGCTGTCCGATGCAGAGCTGTTGGCCATTTTTTTACGCACGGGGTTTCCTGGCGTGCATGTTATGCAGTTGGCGGAAGAGTTACTGGTGCAGTTTGGCTCGCTTTATCATCTGATGTCAGCGGATCATTCGGTTTTTTGCAGCTACAAGGGGTTGGGTAATGCCAGCTATACCCAACTTCAGGCCATTTCAGAGTTGGCGTTCCGCTTCTTTTCCAGCCATCTGGCAAAGGAAAATGCCATGCTTAACCCCAAAATGACCCAGCATTATTTGCAAAGCCTGCTGGCCCATCATGAGCGAGAAGTGTTTTTGGTATTGTTTTTAGACAATCAGCACCGTGTTATTCGCCATCAGGAGATGTTTGCTGGTACCATCAGCAGCGTTGTCGTATACCCGAGAGAAATTGTGCGCGAAGCGTTGAAGGCTAATGCGGCCGCCATTATTCTGGCGCATAATCATCCTTCGGGTAAGGCTGAACCCAGTCATGCCGACCGTTTAATAACAGAGCAAGTGGTAAGTGCCTGCCTGTTATTGGAGATCCGAGTGCTCGATCATTTGGTGATAGGTCGGGGTGAATGCGTCTCTTTTGCCGAGCGCGGATGGCTTTAAGCGATTTTTTCGCGATCCTTGTGGGATCTTTAGCTGTTCGGGACTTGAGCACTTACGCTTCAGAGCGTATACTACGCCACCTTTGAGAATCTTGGGTTTGGCGTAAGAGCCTATCTCAGCAGGTTTCTAACCTGATGTGTGGTTTCTGACCTGATGACGAGAGTCTCCTCAGTATGAAGTTTGCTGAGATGGGCTCTAAAAGCCTGACGAGGCGGCCATACCCTATACGAAGCTCGAGCTGATTTGATTTTTGGAGAATAGACATGTCCCGAGTCTGCCAAGTTACTGGCAAGCGCCCGGTGAGCGGTAACAACCGTTCCCACGCAATGAACGCGACCAAACGCCGTTTTCTGCCGAACCTGCACTCACACCGTTTTTGGGTTGAGGCTGAGAAGCGCTTTGTAACGCTGCGTGTATCTGCTAAAGGTATGCGTGTTATCGATAAGAAGGGTATTGAGACGGTCTTGGCCGATCTGCGTGCCCGTGGTGAGAAGTATTAAGGAACTGCATCATGGCTAAAGGTGTTCGCGAGAAGATCAAGCTGGTTTCTTCTGCTGGTACTGGTCACTTCTATACCACCACGAAGAACAAGCGTACTAAGCCGGAAAAATTGGAACTGAAGAAATTCGATCCAGTTGTCCGCCAGCACGTGATCTACAAAGAAGCTAAAATTAAATAATTTTAGTGGATTAATAAAAACCCGGCCTTGGCCGGGTTTTTTGCGTTATAAGGGATACCCATTGCCTGTTACTTACATAAATGAGCTACAGGGGATGTGAAGCTACATAAGCTGTGCTGCTTGGAATCATAGGGTAGAGAAAAGCAAAGGGGAGCGTGGAATGCCTGAATTACCAGAAGTTGAGACCAGCCGTCGCGGTATTGAACCTTATCTTGTCGGTCATAGCATTCAATATGCCGTGGTGCGCAATGCACGTCTGCGCTGGCCCGTTTCCGAGCAAATTCTGGCGCTGAGCGACCAGCCGGTACTCAGTGTCCAGCGACGCGCCAAGTATCTTCTCATTGAACTGGCGAGCGGCTGGATTATCGTTCATCTGGGGATGTCTGGCAGCCTGCGCATGTTGGCCGAAGAGACAGAAGCGGGTAAACACGACCACGTTGACCTGGTTATCAGCAATGGTATGACGCTGCGTTATACCGATCCGCGCCGCTTTGGTGCCTGGCTATGGTGTGACGATCTGGCGGCAAGCAACGTGTTGGCCCATCTCGGACCGGAACCCTTGAGTGATGCGTTTAACGGCGCCTACCTGTTCGAGAAATCTCGCAACAAGCGTACGCTGATCAAACCCTGGCTAATGGATAACAAGCTGGTGGTGGGGGTTGGCAACATCTACGCCAGCGAATCGTTGTTTACCGCAAGGATCCTCCCAGACCGCCCGGCAGGCTCGTTAAGCAAAGTGGAGGCTGACGTGTTGGTGGAAACCATTAAGGCTGTCTTGCTGCGTTCTATTGAGCAGGGAGGCACGACGTTACGTGATTTCCTGCAGTCGGACGGCAAGCCTGGCTATTTCGCGCAGGAATTGCAGGTATATGGTCGGGCTGGTGAACCTTGCCGCGTATGCGGTACACCAATTGAATCGGCCAAGCACGGGCAACGCAGTACTTTCTTCTGTCGGCGTTGCCAGCGTTGATTATTGTTTGGCGAGTTTCTCGAATAATGCCTGAGTGACCACGTCCGGCAAGAAAGGGGCGATATCGCCGCCGTGACGTGCCACTTCTTTTACCAGAGAAGAAGAGATAAACGACCACTCTTCGGAAGGCATCAGGAATACGCTTTCCAGCGTGGGCATCAAATGGCGGTTCATATTCGCCAACTGCAACTCATATTCAAAGTCAGAGACTGCACGCAGGCCGCGAACCAGAATATTGGCATTCTGATGAGCGGCAAAATGTGCCATCAGTTCACTGAACCCCAATACTTCCACATTATCCAGGTGTGACGTCACTTGAGTGGCTAAGTCTACGCGCTCTTCCAGCGTGAACAGTGGCTTTTTGCTCGGACTGGCCGCGATAGCCAGGATGACGTGATCGAATATTTTTGACGCACGCGTCACCAAATCCAGGTGGCCGTTGGTCATGGGATCGAAAGTACCGGGGTAGATGGCTTTACGGGTCATGATTCACTTCTCTGAATAGTTGCGGCCCAATGCCCAGAGTGCGGCATATTTATTGAAAGTATATTGCGCGTTGACCACCGCTAACAGCAACCCCTGTTTACCGTCCAGGAAGCCAGCCCGCAGCAGCCAGGTTTTGCAGAACGCACCCAGGGTGTGGGTGATTATCGAAACATAGCTGCAGCGCTTACCGGCCAGATGGCGCTGATTGGCCCATTCTTCGGCATAACGCAGTTGTTTACGCTGAAAGGCAAAGAAATCACGGCAGGTCAGATGGAGCAGATCGCCGCTCAGCGGCACGACTTTCGCCCCGTTGATATGAAGTGATTCGTGTACCAGATCGTCGTTATAGCGGTAGCGTTGGTTGGCATACAGACGGTTGACACGATCTGGGTACCAGCCGCTGTGGCGCATAAAACGCCCGAGGAACAGGTTACGGCGCGCGCAGCTGTAGACGTGGTTATCGTCCGGTGCGGCGAGTGTCTGTTCAATGGATTGGCGAAGTTCGGGCGTAACACGCTCATCGGCGTCGATCATCAAAATATAGTCGTTGCAGGCGTAACTCTGTGCCAACTGACGCTGTTTGCCGAAACCTTGCCAGTCGGTATGAGTGAATACTTTGGCACCCAGATCTTCGGCAATGGCGACACTGTTATCTTCGCTACCTGAGTCGAGCAGAATGATTTCATCTGCCCATGCTACGGAGCGAAGACAATCCGGCAGCAGCCCGGCTTCGTTCTTGGCGATAATCACCACCGACAGGCTTTTGCGGTTGCTCATTTAATGGCTCCGTGGCGGCAGGTGCGGTTCCAACAGTTGCAGCAGGCGCTGCAGCGCTCCCTGATTTTGATACAGCACTTCTACCGCGTGACGGCCGTAATAGCGACGATAGTCTTCGTCGGTAAGTAGCGTAGTCACTTCCTTGACCAACGATTCTTCGTCGGCCACGGTGATCAATCCCCCGGCTTGCGACAGCTTGGCGCAGATATCCTTAAAATTGAAAGTATGGGGGCCCATCAGCACGGGGATGGCGTGTGCGGCGGCTTCCAGTGGGTTATGCCCACCGCGCTCTACCAGGCTGCCACCCACAAAGGCCAGATCGGCAATGCCATACAGCAGCATCAGTTCACCCATGGTATCGCCGATTACTACCTGGGTGCCGCCGGAAGGGATTTCGCCGCTGCTGCGCAGGGTGTAACTGAAACCGGCTTTTTGCACCAATTCTTTGGCGGTAGAGAAGCGTTCTGGATGACGTGGTACCAGGATCAGTAGCAAGTCAGGGTGTTTTTCCAGCAGTTTTCGGTGCGCAGCCAGCAGAATACTTTCTTCACCTTCATGGGTACTGGTGGCGATCCACACTGGGCGGCGCGGTGCCCATTGACGACGCAACGTGACGGCTCGCGCTGCCAGCTCTGGAGTCACGGAAATATCGAACTTCAGGCTACCGGTCACGGTGAGTTGTGAGCGCTTAAGGCCAAGTTCAACAAAGCGCTCACCGTCTTCCTGATTTTGTGCGGCGATCAGCGTAATGCGGCGCAGCATATCACGGACAAAACCGCCGATTTTTTTATAACCGGCGGCAGAACGGGCGGAAAGGCGGGCATTGGCGATCACCAAAGGGATCTGACGTTGGTGTAGTGCGTTGATCAGATTCGGCCACAGCTCGGTTTCCATAATGATGACCAGTTTTGGATTCACTTGATCCAGGAAGCGGCGCATCGAACCGGGCAGGTCATAAGGCAGATAAACATGGTGAACGTCTTTACCGAAGGCGGATTGCACACGCTCTGAACCTGTCGGCGTCATCGTGGTCACAGTAATCGGTAAATAAGGGTAGCGGTGGCGGAGCGCGCGGACCAATGGAATAGCGGCCAGCGTTTCACCTACGGAGACGGAATGTAGCATGATGCCGCCTGGAACGACTTTCCCGGCGCAGAAGCCATAGCGTTCTGCCCAGCGTTTACGGTAGGCTGGAGCTTTGCGGCTGCGCAACAGTAAGCGAAGCCAGATCAGGGGTTGGATGAGGTAGAGTAGTACCTGATATAAACGCAGCAACATTCTATCAATTTCATTTATATGGGTTATTCAGAATAGTACCATAACTGGAAGGGAAAGGCGCTAATTTGGTAACCTTGGGTGTCAGTTTCAGACAACAGGCGAGAGATTTCGCTGATAGGCTTGGAATGAAGAATATTTTAATTATTCGCCGTGACAACATTGGCGATCTTGTTTGTACTACCCCGCTAATCGAAGGGGTGAAAATTGCCTATCCGGATGCCAAACTTTATCTGTTAATCAATAAAGTCAGCCAGGATGTTGTAAAAAATAACCCCCATCTTGAAAACGTGTTTGTCTACAAAAAGGCAAAGCACAAGGCGAAGAATGAATCCACATTAGGGGTTTATTTTGAGCGACTGATGATTTTTTTGAAACTGCGAAAAATAAAATTCGATGCGGCGATCTTGGCTAACCCCGTCCCCTGTAAGTACAGCCTGCGATTGGCAAAAATGGCGGGTGTCAGTAATATTATTGGCGCAGATTTGGGGACGTCTGATATTCATCATCCTTTCCGCAAAGAAAATTTTAGTGGCAAGCACCAGGTAGAACATACTTACAGTTACCTCTCGGCCATTACTGAACAACATATTCCGATTCCCCCGGTACGGGTGTTTTTGACCCAGGAAGAGCGCCAACAGGCCGCGAAGCGTTTGCAAGAATACCTGCCACCGGTCGATCGATTGTGCGCTGTTCACATCAGCAGCCGTAGCCCTAAACGACGTTGGCCTATAGAGCGCTATGCCGAAATTATCAACCGCTTACTTGCTGAGAAGAACACGGGCGTCTTGATTTTCTGGTCCCCGCAGGGGACATTGACGCCGGACGATATTGGCGATCAAAAACGCGCAGAGCAACTGTTGGCGCTGTGTCAAAATGAGCGTGTAGCACTGTATCCAACGGCGTCAGTACGTGAATTACTGGCCGGTTTCGATTTATGCGACAGAGTGCTGTGCAGTGACGGTGGACAAATGCACCTGGCTGCGGCGCTGAATAAAGATATGGTTGTATTCTTTGGCGATACGGATAAAGAATCTTGGCACCCCTGGTCTGGGCGTTATCATATTCTGCAAACTGAATCGGGCGATTGTATTGATGTGCCCGTTGATGATGTCTGGGATAAAATACAGGCATTAAATTAATTATCAATAAGGCAGGGTTTCCCCTGCCTTTAAATTATTTTTTGAGGCCCAGGTACTGCTGGCAAATAGGGGTTAATCCATAGCTCAGCAATTGGTCATGATTGATTTTGGGTGGTTTGGCGTAAATTTCTGCCATTTTTTCTGCCAATGATTTTTCATTGAGTTCCGCCAGTGCGTTATCCATTCCCGCTTTTTCCAGAATTTCCGCAGGCCCACCCGGACAGCGAGTGCTGACTACCGGCGTATCGCACAGCAGGGCTTCCACCAGCACGTTGCCAAAGCCTTCA
The DNA here is from genome assembly GCF_017832355.1 of Serratia sp. PL17. Classification (GTDB taxonomy): domain Bacteria; phylum Pseudomonadota; class Gammaproteobacteria; order Enterobacterales; family Enterobacteriaceae; genus Serratia. The sequence goes on along the minus strand of NZ_JAFIBY010000011.1, from coordinate 73,463 downwards.
CTGTCAGAGCTGAGCACCAACAATGATGCATGGCGAATAAACGGATAGGGGTTAGCCTGGAATCCGAGGAAGAGCACACGCTCTGCGATACCTAATTGGTTTGCCAGCTGTTTCGCTTCTTCTATGTTAGCTTCGCTGCCGGTTCCAACCAGGGCCAATGGCGCCTGTATGCCCGACAGCGCATAGGCTTTCAACAAACGATCGTGCCGTTTGTGTGGATGAAAGCGCCCAACGTGCACCAGGTAATCCTGGCCAGCCAGCTCGCAGGGGGCTGCTGCTTGCTGTGCAATAGCATCAATATCGAACGGGTTGTTGATCACGGCTAACCGGCTTGGGTGGATCGGCAAGTTTTGCTGTAAATCGTTCCCTACGGCCTGTGAGACGGCAACTATATTTCTGCCTTGGTAAACCGCAGCGATTTTCCGCTGTTTCAACCAACGATCCAGCCCTTTGCGGTGACCGAGATAGGACGTCGACAGGATGCCATGAATGCAGAACCACAGGCGGTCTGAGGAGAGCAACTTGCTGCGGCTGACGATGCGATCGGTTTTATGCAGGTTGGAGAACACCAAATCATAGATGCCATGTTGGCGCTCAATGTCGGCTATCGCGCGATCCAGTGCGGCAGCACGGCGTGATAGCTCCGTCACTTTACGCCAGGGTGAGCGATTGTGATCGGCGACGACCTGATAGTGAATACCGGAGGGGATCGGGTAGTTACAGACATCGCGTAACGAAATCAGGCTAACGTCATGGCCCATTTGCTGCATGCCCTGGCACAGTGTTAGCACCACTTTTTCCGCGCCTCCACCGGGTAGGCCGTCGATAATCATCAGAATACGCATAGTTAATCCAGCAGCCGGTTATAAAGGGATATCAGCTGTTCCGACAGGTGAGCCGGGGTGGCCGACATGATACGCAATCTTGCGGCCTCACCCATGGCGGAGCCTAAAGCCTGACGCGGTAACGCCGCGATCGCCTTAATCAGCGCGGGGACGTCGAGAGCATCGGTGACAAAGCCATTATGCCCTTGGGTGATAAACTCAGCACCGCCGCAGGTGGTACTGGTTATGACCGGTAAGCCGCAGGACATGGCTTCCAGAATCACGTTGGGGAAAGGATCATACAGCGTGGGTAGCAACAGCGCATCGGCAGCTTGATAAAACGGCAGCGTCTGTTTCTGTACACCCATAAACCGCACGCGATCGCTGCAACCCAGTGATTGCGCCAACGCCTGATAGCGTTTTTCGGCCTTGTCTTTGCCGACCACCAGAAGATAGCTGTCGGTGGCTGCAACGGCACGGATGGCGGCGGCTAAGCCTTTACGTTCAAAACCGGAGCCGACAAAGATCAGGCAATGCGCCTGTTGTGGGATCTGGTACTGCGCGCGAAGCTGCTGGCGCTGCTCAGCCGTTGCAGGCAGGAACTTTTGATTATCAATGGCGTTGTAGATCACCGTAATTTTATCGGCGGGTACGCCAAAATCATCGATGATTTCCTGTTTAATCATTTCGGCGTTGCAGATGACGGCTTTCAATTCTGGGGCGGCGTACATTGCGCGCTCTGCACACATCACATAACGGTGATAACGATTTGAGAACAGCCATTTACGGCGCCATTCCGGCAGCAAACGGGCGCGTTGTAACAACCAGCGGCGGTGTACGCCATCGCCGGCGCGGTAAATATCACAGCCGGGGATACGCTCATGGCTCTGTACCAGATCGAATTCTTCTTTCTGCCACAGTGCTCTGGCCGCTTCGGCAAAGCCGCGCTCACGGCTAATACGGCCTAATTTCAGCGGATTGCACAGGTGGATGTGCCAATCAGGATTGGCATCACCCTGCCATTCGCGGGTGATAACGTTCAGGTCGAGGTCTTGTTGTTCCAGTGCCTCGAGGGCGCGCGAAACGAAACGCTCAGCCCCACCGTCTGGGCGGTACTTTTGGCGAACGATCGCCAAACGAAATGCTTTCATACCAACGTGCTCCGCGCGGCTGCAATCACCACGTCTGTAGGAATAAGGTCCAGATACCGTTCATCGGTGTCGGTATTGATGGCGTCTGGATCGGGCAAGGTGCCGTAGTCTCCGGCCCAGATCACGCTGCCAATCACCTGCCATGGGCGCCAAAACACCAGCTTGGAAGGGCCAAACAGCGCGATGCAGGGGGTTTGCAGTGCGGCGGCCATGTGCATAGGCACTGAATCTACGCCGATAAACAGTTTGGCGTGATCGATCAGAGCTGCCAGTTGCCGCAGCGTCAGTTGGCCAGCCAATGAAACCACACCTTGTGCCGGGCAGAGCGCCAGAATACGCTCCACCATGGCCTGCTCTTTTGCATCTGGTCCGGAAGTGATCACCAACCGGTGGCCGTCAGCCTGCAATGCACTTATCGTGGCGGCCATTTTTTCTTCACTCCAGCACTTGAAGAACCAGCGTGAGGTCGGCTGTATCACGATAAAGTCATCGGTAATGCCCTGTTGTTGTAACAGTTGCTGGCAGGTTTGCCAGTCCTCGGGCGGATAACTCATGGTCACCTGTTGGCTGACGGTTGGCAGGCCTAAGGGGTGTAACAGCGACAGGTTTTGTTCGACGGTATGGAGGTGGGCGTGATCAGTAACCGGCACCAAATGTGTGTGGCAATGACGCCATAAAAAACCCTGCCGCTTGGGGAAGTCGAACCCCAACCGGATGCGTGCCCCGGTCAGCCGGGTGAGAAGGGCACTGCGCCACTGATCGGCCAGATTGACCACCAGATCGTAACGCTGCGCCTTGAGCTGCCGGATCAGATTAAGCTCATGATTCAGATGTGCTTTTGTCCCCTGTTTTTTCCACTGGCGATCGATAACGAAGACATTCGACAGTGCGGGGTTGCTGGCCAGCATATCCTGGGTTTCTTTATACAGCAGTACGTCAATCTGCGCTTGTGGGTAGTTTTGCCGCAGAGTATTGATGACCGGAGTTGTCAGCAACATGTCGCCGTGGTGGCGAAGTTTAACGATCAGAATACGCTGTATCGAGGTATCAGGAGCTAAGGCTGGCGCGTCGTTCATCATGAGTCGCTTTCTGGGAAACCAATGTTTGATTCTAAATGACCCGATCGCATGTGGCTACTGTTGCACAGTTTTCTTGCCGTGAAGTGAAAAAATAACGCGCGAGGGAGACAAAAGGCCTTCAACGTTGTCCAAACCAGGCAGTAAAGTCGTTTGCCCTGGCGAAACGCCCTGCGTAACATAATGCATTCTGTTGATATCAGGCTCGATATTTATGACTAAACCGGCGTTTCTCATCACCATTGATACCGAAGGCGATAATCTGTGGCAAAACCACGATCGCATTTCGACCGAAAACACGCGATTTTTGCCGCGCTTTCAGGCGCTGTGTGAGAAATATGGCTTTAAGCCAGTGTACCTCACTAATTATGAAATGGCGGTGGATGCAGAATATGTCGAGTTTGCTCGCGATGTCATTGCACGTGGCTGTGGGGAAGTCGGTATGCACCTGCATGCCTGGAACAGCCCGCCGTTAACGCCCTTGACCAATGACGACTGGCGCCATAAGCCTTATCTGATCGAGTATCCGGCCGATCAAATCCGTGCAAAAGTCGATCATATGACCAAGCTGTTGGAAGATAGCTTTCAGACCAAGATGCTCAGCCATCGTGCCGGCCGTTGGGCGTTTAATGAATATTATGCTGCTTTGCTGTTGGAATATGGCTATCAGGTAGATTGTTCGGTTACACCGCGTGTTAACTGGCAATACTCCCCGGGTAACCCACAAGGCAATGGCGGTACCGACTACCGCCATTTCCCATCACACGCCTATTTTATCGATCCTGACAATATCGCCAGGGCGGGTTCCTCATCACTGCTGGAAGTACCGATGAGCATCCAGTATAAACATTCGGCGCTGATGAATGCGCTGAAACAAGGTTACGATCGCTTACGTGGCAAGCAGCGATCGCCGTCGGCGAATTGGTTGCGGCCAAGCGGCGGTAATCTGGAGAAAATGAAGTCGGTGGTGGAGCGTTGTCTGGCTCAAGGCAATGACTACGTTGAATTTATGCTTCACTCTTCCGAGTTTATGCCGGGCGGCAGCCCGACATTTAAAACGCAGCAGGATATTGACGTGTTGTACCGTGATTTGGAGCAGCTGTTTGCCTGGTTGCAGCAGCGTACGGTGGGCATGACGCTGGCCGAGTATTATCAACTTAAAGTGAACTGACATGTCGAAAAAATGGAAGATTAAGCTCGCGGATTGGTTTTTGCGCCGTTATACCGCTAAGTCCGGCCGTTTCCAGGATAAGACGACTTTCGACAGTCGGCTTCAGTTTGACAACATCGTCATCTATTCCACCACGGCGCTGGGTGACTTTATGTTTAATACGCCTGCGTTACGTGCAATGCGGGAGCGCTATCCCGACGCGCACATCACGCTGGTGGTGCATAAAAAGAATCAGGAGTTGGTTGAGAACGGTCGCTACTATGATCGTGTGGTGTATTGGGACAGTAAAATAAAAACCATGCGCCCGCTGTTGAAGTCATTACGTGAGCATCAGCCGGATTTGGCGCTTATCCTGCATTCTCATCTGCCGTATGACATTATCAGCGCCGTATTATCCGGGGCCAAATACATTATCAGGGATAATTACAGTTCCGGTATTTGTGGGCTTGAACCCTGGTTGACCAATTACATCTTCCATTACTACGGCCACTTTATTCGTCGTAAGCTGGAGCTGATTTCTATCCTGGGTTGCCGCAGTGATGATCCAACAATGGAAATTCCAGCGCCTTACCAGCCGGGTGTAAAAAGCCGCGATCACTGTACGATTGGGTTTCAGCTGGGGGCTTCAACCGAGTCACGTTGCTGGCCTGTATCACATTTCGTCCAGCTTGCCGACGAACTGGTGGCTAAGCAGGCCAACGTGCGTATTGTGCTGATTGGTGGGCCTTTTGATGACGGGAAGGCACAGCAGTTCCTGAATCAGGTCAATCCTGAAACCCGACCTTGCGTGGACAATAGGATTGGGAAAACGGGGTTGCAGGCGTTGTTGACGTTGATCGACAGCTTCCACGTCCTGATCACCGGCGATACCGGGCCACTGCATCTGGCGGTCGCGCTGAAGGTAAAAACCATCAGTCTGTTTGTGACTGCCGACTCACGTTCTACCGGACCCATTCAGGATTTGGAGCTTCATCGAATTATTCAGGTATCTCGCACTGGCTATACCATGCCGCTTGAGGCGGAGAGCCCAATGGGCGTGATCCAGCCACAGCGGATTTACGATGAGATAGTGGATCACCTGTCGTTGGATAAGGCGTGAATTTAGCGCTTTTTTAATCGCCAGCGGATTTTTGACAAACAGGTATCTACCCACGCGTAATGCATTTGCCGGATTTTTTTACGTGGCACCGCGCTATTACGGCATACGTCGGCCAGGCGTTTAAAGATATGCAGCGCCTCAGCTGGGTAATAGTAGTAGCCATACAATACCTTCGACATGCTTTTCACCTCAGAGAAACAGTTGGCGAGCATTAACGCCGCCAACTGTCGCAACGGTTCATCCCCCGGATGCTGGTCAATAAAGAGCAGCATCTTGTCGATAGCAAACAGCATATCTTCAATGTCTTTGGCTTTAACATTACGGGTAATCCCGTGACTGTTGTCGCGATAAAAATAAAGCACGTGATCGAGATGAGCAATTTTCTGGGTTTTGAAATACTGGAAAGGCGTGAAGATCACGTCTTCATAACGCCGACCGTTTTCAAATGACTCACCCTCAAGCAGACTTCGTCTATAGACCCGGCTCCAGAGGTGCCACATCGAGTTGGCAAACAAAGGGGTGAGGCAGGCAAGGCCGTGATTAGCAAAATCATAAACGCTACGCTGTATGGTCGTAACGGCGGGTTGCACTGGCGGAATGTCGGTAAACTTCTGGTAATTGAAATCGATCAGATCGTCTTCATCGGCAATCAGCAGTGGACGCAGGATGCTCAGATAGTCGTCACTCAATAAATCATCGCCATCAAGGAAGGTAATATAGCGCCCTTGAGCATGATGCAGCCCGACGTTGCGGGCGTTGGCGATACCCCCATTTTTTTGCGAGATAAAGGTGACATGCGGATGCTGCCATTTGGCCAGCAGTTCGCTGACTCGCCCAGCGGATGCATCTGTTGAACCGTCATCAATGATGACCACTTCAATATCATCGCCAATCTGGTTGAACAGCGAACTCAGGCTGGCGACCACGAAGTCTTCGTTATTGTAAAATGGCACAATAACGCTGAGCAGAGGCGGCGAAGAGTGCATGGTTTTAATCCTGCGCGGGTGGCGTTTTCTTCACTGACAGTACGCTGGCAATAATCGCCAGGCAGAACATGGCAGTGCCTTCGGTGCTGAAGAAGATGACGTCGCTGAGCCCATATACAAACAGGCTGAATGTCACTCCCAGCAGTAATGCGTTGCGGTAGGGCTTAAGTGAAGAAACAAGTAGGCCAACGTAGAGCGCCAGTAAAAACAGCACGCCCCAGACCCCTTTGAGTGAATAGGTCTCTAGCAGTTCGTTGTGCAGATGCACGTTGATGTAAGGCATGACACCATACAATTCTGGCTGTTTGGCAACTATAGCTTTGATTTCCTCCCCGCGTTGTTCTGCAGATTGCCCTAACGGCGCCATAGTACCTGTGCGAACGCCAATGATTTGCATCGAAAGACGGGACATAATTGAGTTATCGATTTCGGGAGTATTCACCAGTTGCATATTAGTTTTAAAATCGGCAATACGTTGTTCTATCTGTGATTTGAAAACGAAGCCGCTAACGAGCAGTAACAGCGGCACTGAGGCGACCAACAGTATCTTATGCTTATGGGAGATCAGGTTCTTCGTCGCCAATATCGACAGGGCAACCGCAACCGGGTACACCAGCATTGCCGCCCGCGTTCCGGTGAGCACCAGCGTTGAGAAGGTGAATAAGAAGCCGATAATGTACAACGGGATGCGGTATTTTGTCCGTAGCATCAGTATTGACTGCATCATCACCAAATTGATGGCGGTAATCAAATAGGCGGCAACGGTAGCGCGATCGAAGTTAATCTCTACGCGACCAATATCCAGCCACAAGCCCTGATAGAGGGAATAACCGTTGACCGCAATGCCTGCCAGCAACGCAATTACAATGAATGCGCGTTGCATGCAAAGACGTTCATTTACCGCAATCAGCAAAATAAATGCGGTGGCAATCTGCAATTTACCGGTCGACATATAAGAGCGGTAAATATTAATGTACTCGCCCGGCTGTTTGAAATACTGCAACCAGAAAATACTGCCCATACCTACGCAGAAGAACAGAACAGGCACGATAAGGTTTCTTTTGTTTTTAACGTAATACTTTAGGTTTAAACATACGGCGATGAACGAGATATAACTGGAAATATAAAAGATATTGCGCCCGGTGTCGGAGCCGAAGGGGATAGTGCAAAACGCGATAGCACATCCCAAATAGATCAGATAACTGAAGGCAGGGTGCGGTGTGGTTTCTTTGAGTAGCATGGGGCTTGGTTTCCGGCTCACATTACGGTTGGGCAACAAATGATTTTAGCGCGTCATCAAACTCGGTTTTGAACAAAGCATAGCTGAAATGTTCGATGGGATAGCGCTGTGCGTGTCGGCTCATGTTTTGATAGTCTGCGGGATTCATCAGTTTTTCCACCGCATCTGCGCACTCAAGGTGCGACAACAACTTAGGCATTACCAACGTATCACTAACCGGGTCATAAACATCGTGAGGGAAATCCACCTTGATGCCCGTTAGCCGTTGGTGTTCTTCAATCGTTACCGAGGGGGTCAAGCCAATGCCGCAGAGCCCGTCTTTAATCACTTCAGGCTGGCCATCGACCTGCGGGAAAATTACCGGTACGCCAAAATACAGCGATTCCATACAGGATAAGCCGAAGGGCTCGGTGATTGGCGTACTCATATAGATATGCGTGCGGTTGAAGAAATCCGCTACGTTATCCTGGAAACCGCTGAAGGTGACTCGGTCGCCCAGTTTGAGTTTTTCCGCCAAGGCTTCAAATTCAGCTCTGTCTGGCCCCTTGCCTGCAATTTCCAGGGTGACATCGTGCCCGCGGCGCAGCAGCTCCTGCATCATCAATAATGATACGCTGATGCCTTTCAGGCTGACCAACCGTGACGCAGTACCTATTCTGATCGGTTTGCTGAGCGGTTTCAGGCTATCGCTGATCCCTGAGGGCGTTTTCAGTCGATTGATCACCACGTGATTCGGGCAGGGCAGATTGAACCGCAGCGCCATCACCCGTTTAGAGGCGTAGGACGCCGAGATACAACCGTCCAGCATGGCCAGAAAACGTAATGTCTTGTGGTTTTTCGGATAGCGCCATGAACAGCCATGGTCGTAATAAATCATTTTGCCGCGTTTAGGCTTAGCGGCCAGACCGGGCACCAAATCCCAAACGATGACCACGTCGGCGTTGGCCTTCTCGATTTTTCTTTTGAGCAGGTATTTGCGCAAGAATTGTGGGCAACGCAGCGGCAGTGAATTAATCAGCCGGTTGGCAAATGTGACTTTCTGGTCAGGCATTTGACGGCGGATCTCTTCGCCGATCTCACTGCTGATACAAATCACCTCGTTACTGCCGTCGGTTGTGTCGTTGATATACTGCAGGAACAGGCGTTCAACACCGCCCATTTTCCCTAAGTTGATAATGTGCAGCTTTTTCATCCAATAACCTTTTGCAGCTCGTCCCAGACGGAATCGGCGGTGATAGTCGCCATGTTTTTTTCCGGAGATATCAGGGAATGTTGATTCTGCCCGTAACCACCGATCAAGCCTGGATCTGTGGGCCCAAACAGCGTGATGTTCGGCCTGTCTAGCGCGGCGGTCAGGTGGCTGAGGCCGGTATCGACCGAAACCACGCCTTTTGCGCCGGCCAGCACTTCGGCAACCTGCTGCAGGCTAAGCTTTGGCAAAACTTCCACATGCGGGAAGCCTTCCGCCAAACGCAGTGCACGCAGGCGTTCGTGTTCCGCACCCCACGGCAATTTGATCTTCAGCCCGCTTGGCGCCATCAGTTTAATCAGATCGCGCCAATGAGATTCCGGCCAGTGTTTATCATCGCGGGTGGTGGCGTGCAGAAACACCAGATATTGCCCGGCGTCGGCCGGTAGATGATTGAGAAAGCGGGCGGCAATGGCGTAATCGCCGACGCTGTCGGGTTTTTCGTAGCCCAGACTTTTGGCGAACAACTCACGCGTACGTTCGACGGCATGTTGCCGCTTGTCGATGTCATGGCGAAAGTTGTAGAACCAACTGGCAAAGGGTTCGCGGGCGCTTTTGCTGTCCTGGCCATGCTTGCTGCCTTTGGCGATACGGGTGATCAGCGCCGCGCTTTTGATTAGCCCCTGGGCGTCTATCACCGCATCGTAGTCGCGCTCTTGCACCACACGTTTGAAGTCACAACGTTGCTGGCGGGTTTCACTGCCAAACCAATTTTTGCGCCAACGGCGGATTGCCACCGGGATCACACGGTCCACCGCCGGGTGCCAAGTGGGAATTTGGCTAAACCCCTCCTCTACCACCCAGTCAAAACGGATGCCGGGAATGGCCTGCATGGCATCCGTTAACGCCGGTAGCGTATGGAGTACATCCCCCATGGAGGACGTTTTTACAATCAACACCTGCATGCTTATTCCTCGCTGGCGGCAAGTAACGGCGTCAGCGCGTCCAACACCTGCTGTGGCTGTATATCGATCAGGCTTTGATGGTAACCCTGATCGGCATCGCCTTTGCGTATCTTATGGTAACCACTGATTAAGCGGATCACTGTGGCCTTGTCGGACAGCGGTGGGGTGAAGTCCGGGCTACTTGGGCCATACAAGGCTATCAGCGGTTTGTTCAATGCGGCTGCAACGTGCATCAGGCCGGAATCATTGCTGACCACAGCCGAACAGGAAGCGAGCAGGATCACCGCTTGTTCAAGCTGGGTTTCCCCAGCCAGGTTCATGCAAAAACCGCGTGCGTCGTCATCCAACGCCGTGCGAATTTGCTCGCCCGCCTCATTATCTTTGGCAGAGCCAAACAGGGCGATTTGATAGCCTTGGTCGATCAGCTTCTGCGACAGAGTGGCATAGTGATAATGTGGCCAGCGTTTGGCCGGGCCAAATTCGGCACCTGGGCAAAAACCGATAATCGGTCGGTGATCGGTCAGATTGAAGGCGGCGGTGGTTTCCGCAATTTCTTCGTCGCTGACCTGCAGTTGCGGCCACAATAGCGGCTGCGGCAGATCTTCTGCGCGTTGAATGCGCTGTTTGTTGTAGGCCAGCGCCACATAACGTTGCACCATCAGCGGGAAGGCGGCCTTGTCCAGCACGCGAACATCATTCAGCAGGCCATAGCGCATTTCCCCGCGCCAGCCGGTGCGCTGCGGCACGTTGGCAAAGAATGGCACGAGTGCGGATTTGAATGAGTTTGGTAACACGTAAGCGCGATCGTATCCGTTAGCGCGCAGGGCATGCCCCAAACGACGACGCTCACCGAGTGCCAATGCGCCGTGGCCTAACGGCATCGACAGCGCTTGATTGACTTCCGGCATACGCGCCAGTAATGGACGGCACCAGGCCGGTGCCATCACATCAATTTCTGCCGTCGGGTGCTCGGCCTTCAGGGTGCGGTAGAGACTTTGCGACATCATCATATCGCCAACCCATGAAGGGCCGATAACCAGTATTTTCATACCCGGGGTGATTCCCTTCAGCTTAAGCGGTGCGGTTTAACCAAGCCATGTACTCTTTCACGCCTTCGGCGACCGTTTTGAACGGTGCGTCATAGCCGGCAGCGCGCAGCTTGGTCAGATCGGCCTGGGTAAACGCCTGATAGCGGCCCTTTAGCTTTTCTGGGAACGGGATATTTTCTACCGTACCTTTCTGATGGAAGTCGACGACTGCGTCGGCCACGGCCTGGAAGGTTTCCGCCCGGCCAGTGCCGCAGTTGAAGATGCCGGAGACGCCGCTTTTCCAGAACCACAGGTTCACGGCTGCCACGTCGCCAACGTAGATAAAGTCACGCTTGAAGTCTTGGCTGCCGTCGAACAGTTTTGGATTCTCACCGCGGTTGATCTGGTTGTTCAGGTGGAATGCGACGCTGGCCATACCGCCTTTGTGGCCTTCACGTGGGCCGTAAACGTTAAAGTACCGGAAGCCGCAAATTTGTGAGTCGGCTTGCGGTAGGATTTCGCGTACATACTGGTCGAACAGGAATTTGGAATAGCCATAGACGTTCAGCGGCTCTTCGAATTGACGCTCTTCGATAAACTCTTCACGGCCGCCGTAGGTGGCTGCAGACGAGGCGTACAGGAACGGAATCTCACGATCCAGGCAGTAATGCAGCACATCTTTGGAGTACTGATAGTTGTTGTCCATCATGTACTTGCCGTCCCACTCGGTGGTGGACGAACAGGCACCTTCGTGGAAGATTGCATCGATTTCGCCCAGATCGTCACCGGCCACGATATTGGCGATGAAATCTTCTTTGTCGATATAGTCGGCGATGTCGAGATCCACCAGATTGGCGAATTTGGTGCCGTCTTTCAGGTTATCGACCACCAGGATATCGCGATACCCTGTGTCATTCAGCGCTTTAATGATGTTGCTGCCGATCATGCCGGCGCCACCAGTAACGATAATCATTGGGTTACCCCTGTTATTCTGCCCGGTGGGACACGGTGCCCCACGCTCAATGCCGCTTATAATAGCATTTCATGTCGCCGCAAACATCGGACGGGCTCCGAATATCCCGCGATGTCGAGTCCGGCAGCACTTTGCCGTGATATCTGCTGCAATTTTCATATTCTCTCCCGCAGTTTCTCGTCAGTTTGGTTACAAATCAGTAAAATATGTTGAAAACAGACCAATCCTGGAGATAACCGAATGTCCGCGTCTTTTTATCAGCAGTTGGAACAACAACTTGCAACCACCCGTAGCGAAGGGCTGTTCAAAGAAGAGCGCATTATCACCACTGCTCAGCAGGCGGATATTGCCGTTGCTGATGGCCGTCATGTGATTAACTTTTGCGCTAACAACTATCTGGGTTTGGCTAACCACCCGGCGATGATTGCCGCGGCCAAGGCCGGCATGGACAGCCACGGTTTCGGTATGGCATCGGTGCGCTTTATTTGCGGGACTCAGGACAGTCATAAACAGTTGGAGCAAAAGCTGGCTGATTTCCTCGGGATGGAAGACGCTATCTTGTACTCCTCCTGCTTCGATGCTAACGGTGGGTTGTTCGAAACCCTGCTGGGCCCGGAGGATGCCATTATCTCTGATGCGCTGAACCATGCGTCGATCATTGACGGTGTCCGGCTGTGTAAGGCAAAACGTTATCGTTACGCTAATAACGATATGACCGAATTGGCCGCACAGCTGAAGCAAGCCAAGGCTGACGGTGCACGCCACATCATGATCGCCACCGACGGTGTGTTCTCAATGGACGGCGTGATTGCCAACCTGAAAGGGGTTTGCGATCTGGCGGATCAATACCAGGCGTTGGTGATGGTTGATGATTCCCACGCGGTGGGTTTTGTTGGTGCTCATGGGCGTGGTACTCACGAATATTGCGACGTGATGGGGCGTGTTGACATCATTACGGGCACGTTGGGCAAGGCGCTGGGCGGGGCTTCTGGCGGTTATACCGCGGCGAAGAAAGAGGTGGTGGAATGGCTGCGTCAGCGTTCGCGTCCTTATCTGTTCTCCAACTCGCTGGCGCCGGCGATCGTTGCCGCTTCGATTAAAGTGCTGGAACTGCTGGAGCAGGGCGACGCATTGCGTGATCGTCTGTGGGCCAATGCGAGCCTGTTCCGTGAAAAAATGACCGCGGCAGGCTTTGAGCTGGCCGGGGCCGATCACGCCATCATCCCCGTGATGTTGGGTGAAGCAAAACTGGCGCAGGATTTCGCCAATGCGCTGCTCAAGGAAGGCATTTATGTGACGGGTTTCTTCTATCCGGTGGTGCCGAAAGGCCAGGCGCGCATCCGTACCCAGATGTCCGCCGATCACACCCCGGAGCAAATTGAACGTGCGATTGCGGCGTTCATTCGTATCGGTAAAGATCTTGGCGTTATTGCATAAGGTAAAACCATGAAAGCATTGTCAAAATTGAAAGCGGAAGAAGGGATTTGGATGACCGATGTGCCTCAGCCGGAGCTGGGCCATAACGACATCATGATTAAAATCCGTAAAACTGCGATCTGCGGTACCGATGTTCATATTTATAACTGGGATGAATGGTCGCAGAAAACCATCCCGGTACCTATGGTGGTCGGCCACGAATACGTGGGTGAGGTGGTTGCCATCGGTCAGGAAGTCAAAGGGTTCAACGTCGGTGACCGTGTTTCCGGTGAAGGCCATATCACCTGCGGCCATTGCCGTAACTGCCGTGGCGGCCGTACGCATCTGTGCCGCAACACGACGGGTGTCGGTGTGAACCGCCCTGGTTCGTTTGCTGAATATCTGGTGATCCCGGCGTTTAACGCGTTCAAGATCCCAGACAATATCTCCGATGAGCTGGCGTCTATTTTTGACCCCTTCGGCAATGCGGTGCACACCGCACTGTCATTTGATCTGGTTGGCGAAGATGTGCTGGTTTCCGGTGCTGGGCCGATCGGCATCATGGCCGCAGCCGTGTGTAAACACGTTGGTGCTCGCCATGTGGTGATCACCGATGTTAACGAATACCGTCTGGATTTGGCGCGCAAAATGGGTGTGACCCGTGCGGTAAACGTCAGCAAAGAAAATCTGAACGACGTGATGGCTGAATTGGGCATGACTGAAGGGTTCGACGTGGGGTTGGAAATGTCCGGCGCACCACCGGCATTCCGTTCACTGCTCAACGCGATGAACCACGGTGGCCGCATTGCCATGCTGGGGATTCCGCCGTCTGACATGTCGATCGACTGGAATCAGGTGATCTTCAAAGGGCTGTTTATCAAAGGGATTTACGGCCGTGAGATGTTTGAAACCTGGTACAAGATGGCTGCGCTGATCCAGTCTGGTTTGGATCTGACGCCGATTATTACCCATCGTTTCTCTATCGACCAGTTCCAAGAGGGCTTTGACGCCATGCGTTCCGGTCAATCCGGGAAAGTGGTGTTGAGCTGGGATTGATTGTAAAAAAGGCCGGAATCCCGGCCTTTTTTTATGCTTTTGGTTTCGCTGGTGCAGTGTCCGTCCAGCGTTGCCACTGGCGTTTGATGAATGTCCCCGCTGGCGATTGCGCCACGCTTTCACCGATCACGTTAATCACCGTGCTCGCGTTGACTTTTTCTTTCGGCAACTTGACCTTACACTGCTTGATGCCACCGGTGAACGGGTTCTTCGGCTGTGGTTTCGGCTGTTTGACCGGCGGTGGAACATAATTATTGCCGCCGCTACTGTTGCCCTGTGGTTCGTTGAGCAATGCGCTGGGTTTTACCAGCACGATATCCGCTGGTAGCGTTGGTAGCATTTGCTGCAGCACCTTCACGGTGGCTGGGCGCGGGTGACCAATCGCGATAGCCGATCCCGTACGGCGTGCCAAGTCTACCGCACGGTTGAATTGACGTCGGATATCGGCTTCGTTGGCAGTATCGTCCAGGAACACCTTACGCTTGATGACCTTCACGTGCGTTCCGGCCGCCGCTCGGGTAGCTTGGCTGTTACCGATGGTCATGCTGTCGAGGAAATAAAGCTGATAACTGTCGAGTGCCTGCATGACTTTTTGCATGCCTGGCAGGCTAGACGTCATGGCGCTGCCCATATGGTTATTCATACCCACCGCATAGGGCACATTATTAACCGCATTGCGGATAATGCGCTGGATCTCTTCGCTACTCATGGAAGGCTGCAATGTATCACGTTCCAACGGTTGCTTGCTGAGCGGTGCCATTGGCATATGAATCAGCACTTCGCGGCCCTGACTGTGGGCGCGGGTGGCCATCAAACGGGCATGGGGGGCATTAGGCAATACGGCGACTGATATCGCCGTTGGCATTTGCAGTACAGCGCCTTCTTCATGCGGACGATAACCCACGTCATCGATGACGATGGACAGTTTCCCTGCCTGTGCAGTGCAGACTTGCAACAGACAGCCAATCAGTACGACAGTACGGGTTTTGATATAGCGCAAATCTATCTTCCCAACCACGGTAGTGGGTTAACGGCCTGACCTTGGCGACGAATTTCGAAATAAAGCGATGGTGTGCCCTGACCCCCGCTGGTGCCGACTAAGGCTATCGGTTGACCTGCTCGCACCTGCGCACCGACGTTGACCAGTGCACTTTGGTTATAGCCATACAGGCTCATGTCACCCTTACCGTGTTCGATGACGACAACCAGCCCATAACCTTGCAGCCAGTCGGCCAGCAATACGCGGCCATCGGCGATCGCTTTTACTTCGCTGCCTTCTCTGGCCTCAATGACCATACCTTTCCAGCGTAACTCACCTTGCAGTTGTTCGCCAAAACCGTGCAGAGTGCGGCCGCGTACTGGCCATATTGCTTGCCCGTTTGGTCGGCCCAGGCCGCCGGTCCGGGCCATCAGCGAGCGGTCGGCTTCGCTTGGTTTATAGCTGGTGCCGGTTTTTTTCGCTTGCTGCTCTTTAACACGAACCTGTTCACGTACCTTTGCCGCTTCACGTGCTTCGCGTTCAGCACGAGCACGGGCTTCACGTTCGGCACGTGCAATCTGGTCTCGCATGCGGGTTTCGTTCTGGCGTAGTTCCACCAGACGTTGCTGATCTTTTTCCAGCGAGGCTTCGAGTGCGGTTAGCGTTTTCTTACGTGCGCCGCGTGCCTGCTCCAGCTTTTGCTGCTGTGTTTGTTGCTCGCCTAACAGCGATTTTTGCTGGCCTTGCTTGGCCACTAGCGTTGTTTTCTGCTTCGCCAGTTCGGCACGGGTTTGCTTGAGTTCTTCAATCGTTTTTTGCCGTGCTTCGTTCAGGTAGCCGAAGTAGGCCAAAATACGCTCGCTGCGCTGGCTCTCTTCACCACTAAGAACCAATTGCACTGCGCTGTGCTGGCCTTGTCGGAAGGCAGCATCAAGCTGTTTTGCGAGGATATTCTGCTGGGTGGATTGCTGTTTTTGCAGCTTGGCAATTGAAGCGTTCAAACCGGAGATGTCTTTCCCCAACTGGTTCAATGTGCCTTGCGTGTCGCGTAACAGGCGGCTTGCCTGTGCGATAGTTTTTTCTTGCTGCTTCAGTTGATCCTGCAAAGAGCTGCGCTGTTGTTGCTGCTGCTTAACCGCCTTTTCTTTCTCGGCGATACTTTGCTGGATGTCTTTGAGTTGGGATTTGTTGTCTTCCGCAGCCTGGCTGGCGAGCGGCAACAACAAGACGCCAGCGTAAAATACGCTGGCGCACATGGTGGTTAACTTCCTTGGCGCAGTGCGTTCAGGCAGCGATTGGCTGCCTGTGTTTGCGCTTCGGGTTACCCTTGATAGTGCAAAAAACGCCTTTTCCCTCATAGGGAAGGATTATTCCACGATGAACAGCGGCTTACCAGTCATCTCTTGCGGGATTTCCATTCCCATCAGAGTCAGCATGGTTGGTGCGATGTCGGAAAGCTTGCCCCCATTGACTGCGCTGGCAGGCTTGCCGATGTAAATCAACGGCACGGGCAAGCTGGTGTGGGCGGTATGAGCCTGACCGGTTGCCGGATCGCGCATTTGTTCGGCGTTGCCGTGATCGGCGGTGATCAGCAGCTGCCCATCGGCGGCCTTAACCGCCTCGACAACCTGAGCGATGCAGTTATCCAGCGTTTCTACCGCCTTCACTGCCGCGTCATAGACGCCGGTGTGCCCCACCATGTCACCATTAGGGTAATTACAGATGATGGCGTCGTATTTGCCGCTGCCAATGGCGCTCAGCAGTTTGTCGGTCAGCTCTGCGGCACTCATTTCAGGTTGCAAATCATAGGTAGCGACCTTCGGTGAATTGACCAGAACCCGATCTTCCCCAGCGAAAGGTTCTTCAACGCCACCGTTATAGAAGAAAGTCACGTGCGCGTATTTTTCGGTTTCCGAGATACGCAGTTGCGTTTTGTCATGCTTCATCAACCATTCGCCGAAGGTGTTGTTCAGCGATGCCGGTGGATAGGCGCAGGGGGTTTTGATATCGGCGGCGTATTCGGTCAGCATGACGAAATCACCAAAGTTGATGACGTTGTCGCGCGGGAAACCGTCGAAATCTGTATTGACGAAGGCGCGAACGATCTGACGTGCACGATCGGCGCGGAAGTTCATGAAAATCAGTGCGTCGCCGTCATTGAGCTCGGCGGCCGCTTCTCCCGCAGCCTGGAGTACAGTCGGCTTCACGAATTCGTCGTTTTCACCGCGCTGATAGGCCGCCTGCAGGGCAGCAACCGCGTTGTCGGCAACGTATTCGCCCTTGGCCTGAGTCAGCAGGTCATAGGCCAGTTGCACGCGGTCCCAGCGGTTATCACGGTCCATGGCGTAATAGCGGCCAATCAGCGACGCAATGCGCCCGGTACCCAATTTGGCAAAGGCGTCGCTAAAGCGTTGCAGGGAGGTTTCTGCACTGCGTGGCGGGGTATCACGGCCATCCAGAAAAGCGTGCAGATAAACGGCTTTGGCACCGCGCTGTGAGGCCAGTTCAATCATCGCCATAATATGGTCTTCGTGGCTGTGTACACCGCCCGGTGACAACAGCCCCATGATATGCACCGCCTTGCCTGCTTGAACGGCTTTATCGACCGCGGCCGTCAGCGTTGCGTTGGTGAAGAAATCACCTTCTTTTATTTCCTTGTCCAGTCGCGTCAGGTCCTGATAAACAATGCGCCCGGCGCCCAAGTTGACATGACCAACTTCAGAGTTGCCCATTTGGCCGTCAGGCAGGCCGACATCCAGTCCAGACGCGGCGATCAGTGTGTGCGGCTGCTGTTGCCACAGACGATCCATCACCGGTGTTTTTGCGTTCAGAATGGCGTTGTCCTGTTGCTCCTCGCGGTGGCCATAACCGTCCAGAATCACCAGTACCATCGGCTTTTTGTTACTCGACATTGCATTAACCTCGTTATGAACTTCTAAGTTGTGAATAGCCATCAATCCGCGATCGGGTTGATGGCTATTCACCCTCGAAAACTGCCTGATTTTACAACGTGGCCGCTTAAAAAGAGCCCAGAGAGATCAAAGTTGCAGTGAACAAGGCGGCCTTTTATGCTCTGACACCGAGAATTTCTCAGCGTGGCCCGCAGTTTCTGCAATAGCGCTTGCTTATTGGCTGTATTTGCTGCACTCGGCAGGTATACTCTGGAACCTTGAGTTATTTTTTCCCTTAACTGACGGGAGTTGTTATACCCCATGCTGCAAGAAATTATGCAATTCGTTAGCAAGCATCCCATACTGAGCCTGGCCTGGATTGCCCTGCTGGTTGCGGTGATCGTCATGACGTTCAAGAGCCGTTTCTCAAAGGTGAAAGAGATCACCCGTGGTGAAGCCACTCGCCTGATTAATAAAGAAGATGCCGTTGTGGTAGATACCCGCAGCCGTGATGATTTCCGCAGAGGCCACCTGGCCAACGCCATCAACCTGACCGCCAGCGAAATCAAAAGCGGCAGCTTGGGCGAGCTGGAAAAACACAAGGCTCAGCCAATCATCGTGGTTTGTGCCAATGGCACTACCTCCCGCGAACCTGCAGAAAATCTGAGCAAAGCCGGTTTCGAAAACGTCACTACGCTGAAAGACGGCATTGCCGGCTGGAGCGGGGAAAACCTGCCACTGGTGCGCGGTAAGTAATTGTTTAACGTATTTGAGGTGGTAATTCATGGCTAACATTGATATCTACACCAAAGCGACCTGCCCGTTCTGCCATCGCGCCAAAGCGTTGCTGAACAGTAAGGGCGCTGCGTTTAACGAAATCGCCATTGATGGCGATAATGAAAAACGCGAAGCGATGATTGCGCGCAGTGGGCGCACCACCGTGCCTCAGATTTTCATCGATGGCCAACATATCGGCGGCTGCGATGATTTATATGAACTCGATACTCGTGGTGGTCTGGATCCGCTGCTTTAAGCGGGCGGCTGCCGGTTACTGAGTGTCAATAAGGACGTTTAACCAAGGGTATTACACACATGTCAGAACAAAACAGCACAGAGATGGCTTTCCAGATTCAGCGCATTTACACCAAGGATATCTCCTTCGAAGCGCCAAACGCTCCGCAGGTTTTCCAGCAAGAATGGCAGCCGGAAGTTAAACTGGATCTAGATACAGCTTCCAGCCAGTTGGCTGACGAAGTGTATGAAGTTGTACTGCGCGTAACCGTGACTGCATCTCTGGGTGAAGAAACTGCGTTCCTGTGTGAAGTGCAGCAGGCGGGCATCTTCTCCGTAGCGGGTATCGATGGTACGCAGCTGGCGCATTGCCTGGGTGCATACTGCCCGAACATTCTGTTCCCGTATGCACGTGAGTGCATCACCAGCCTGGTTTCTCGCGGTACATTCCCGCAGTTGAACCTGGCACCGGTTAACTTTGACGCGCTGTTCATGAACTATCTGCAACAGCAGGCGGAAGGCGAAGGTGCCGCACCACATCAGGATGCCTGATGAACACCGTCAATGCTTCAATGACCGTTATCGGTGCCGGCTCGTACGGCACCGCATTAGCCATTACGCTGGCGCGTAATGGCCACTCTGTGGTGCTGTGGGGCCATAACCCCGAGCAGATTCAAAAAATGCAGCGCGATCGCTGCAACCAGGCATTTCTTCCCGACGTCGCTTTCCCCGACACGTTATTGCTCGAAGCCGATCTGGCGCAAGCGCTGGCTGCCAGCCGCGATGTGCTGGTGGTGGTACCCAGTCATGTGTTCGGCGATGTGCTGCGTCAGTTAAAACCCCATCTGCGCCCGGATGCCCGCATCGTGTGGGCGACCAAGGGGCTGGAAGCGGAAACGGGCCGGTTGTTGCAGGACGTAGCACGTGAAGCGCTAGGTGATGCTATCCCGCTGGCGGTGGTCTCAGGGCCGACGTTCGCCAAAGAACTGGCTGCGGGTTTGCCGACCGCGATTGCATTGGCCTCCACAGATGCGCAGTTTGCCGAAGATCTGCAACTGTTGCTGCACTGTGGCAAAAGCTTCCGCGTTTACAGCAATCCCGATTTTATCGGTGTACAGCTGGGCGGGGCCGTGAAGAACGTGATTGCCATCGGCGCCGGCATGTCAGACGGCATCGGTTTTGGTGCTAACGCACGTACTGCATTGATTACTCGCGGCCTGACGGAAATGAGCCGCCTCGGCTCGGCTCTGGGGGCTGATCCTTCGACCTTTATGGGCATGGCTGGTCTGGGCGATTTGGTGTTAACCTGCACCGATAATCAATCGCGCAACCGTCGCTTCGGTATTATGCTGGGGCAGGGGAAAGGCGTGCAAGAAGCGCAGGACAGCATCGGCCAGGTTGTCGAAGGCTATCGCAATACCAAAGAGGTATTGGCGTTGGCACAACGCTACGGCGTGGAAATGCCGATTACCGAACAGATTTACCAGGTGTTGTATTGCCATAAAAATGCCCGGGAAGCCGCTCTGAGCCTGTTAGGGCGCACCAGAAAAGATGAAAAGCACAGCGGGTAATTTATAACCCTGTGGCTTAACATTTGACGGGTATAAACCGATATGCTGGGCGGCATGCCGACCCAGCAATTGTTTTGGGCCACTTGATCGCGATGCGATGCGGTGGCCTGTTTTGCAAGGCGGAGAGGAACCCGATGTCGTCAGAAGAGTTAGAGCAGGTCTGGAATAGCATCAAATCAGAGGCGAGAGGGCTGGCTGAATGTGAACCGATGCTGGCTAGCTTTTACCATGCGACGCTGCTCAAGCACGACAATCTGGGGGGCGCACTCAGCTATATTCTGGCAAATAAGCTGGCGAATCCAATTATGCCGGCCATTGCGGTGCGCGAAGTGGTGGAAGACGCCTATTTTGCCGATCAGCAAATGATCGCTTCGGCAGCTCGCGATATTCTGGCGGTGCGCCTACGCGACCCGGCCGTCGATAAATATTCTACCCCTCTGCTGTATCTGAAAGGCTTCCATGCACTGCAAGCCTATCGCATTGGCCACTGGCTCTGGTTGCAAGGGCGACAGGCGCTGGCTATTTATCTACAAAACCAGATTTCGGTCGCCTTTGGCGTGGATATCCATCCGGCCGCCACTATTGGCTGCGGCATCATGCTCGACCACGCTACCGGCATTGTGATCGGTGAAACGGCCGTGGTAGAAAATAACGTGTCTATTCTGCAGTCTGTCACCCTTGGCGGTACCGGGAAAACCAGTGGCGATCGCCATCCGAAGATCCGTGAAGGTGTGATGATTGGCGCCGGCGCTAAAATTCTCGGCAATATCGAAGTGGGTAAAGGCGCAAAAATTGGCGCTGGCTCGGTAGTGCTGCAATCGGTACCGCCGCATACGACGGCGGCTGGTGTACCAGCACGTCTTGTCGGTCGACCGGAAAGCGATACGCCATCCATGGATATGGATCAGTACTTCAACGGTAACAACCATGGATTTGAGTACGGCGACGGTATTTAACCCTTTCGCATAACACATCAAACAGGGGGAGCTTTGGCTCCCCCTGTGCTTTATTTCTGCGAAGGAAGCTTAGCCCTGTTTCGGGAACGCGACCGTGTCGGCGACCATTTCATCGATTGCGGCTTTGACTTCTTCTTCCGTCACGGGTGCACTGTCATTGCTGACAGTTCTGCCGTAACTCTTGCGTACGACTTCCAGTACGGTCTTACCGGTATCCTGATCGATCAACTCAGCTTCGAGGAACAGCGTCGTGTTTTGCGTCCGGTGGCCCGTTGCGGCCATGGTGCTGGCAACCACTGCGGCAACCGGCACCACTTCATAGAATTTCATATCTTCATTTTCGGCAGAGACAGCCGTAATCGCCACTTTGGCGATCAATACGCGAGGCCCCGCAGGGCTATTGAGTATGGTGGTGCGCTCGGCTACCGCTTTTCTCAAACTTTTGTCGGTGTAGTGCCTAATTTTGTCTAGCGTCTGTTGGCTGATGCGGGCGTTAGGTTTCGCCTCGGGGTAATAGACTATGGGGGTAAAATAGACACCCCGATAGTTGGATTCTTTAAAGTTAGGATCGATCCAGCGTAGCGTTTTATGGCCGCTTGGTGAGCTGGTTTCCTGCAATTTACTGTAATCAGACAGGAATCCTGAGTACTGCTCTGTTGTTGTTACTTTTGATGCACAACCTGCCAGCAACAGGCCTGCTGCCAGGACCGCTGCGGCAACGCACAAGCGTTGTTTTTTCATACGATTTCCTATGGTGAGTGTCGATAACCCTTACAAAACATAGTTCATTATCTTCGGGCGCAGTGGATGTTTTCAGCGCCGTGTGTGCGATGTTTCAGGCCAGTTTGTTGGGATTGTGATATTTGGCGTGTTTTTTATCTGTGGTACTCAGTGTTTGCGACAGTAAAAGCAATGCTGCCTCTGCATTTTCCTGTGCGATCACAATGGCTGATTGCCATTGTGGCAGTAGCGGCCAGAGATCTTGCTGATGTTCTGCCATCTGGTACCAGACAACATGATCGTGCCAATGGCCGAGGGTGCTTTGCGCCGTTTTCAGGTGGGCGATAGCGTCAGGCGTGATGAGGCGAAATTGGGGGTAGGCATCCACGACATAGCGCAGGTGCTTAACCAAGAGGCGTAATCTATGCCGATCGTAATACGAGTCGGCAAGCGCCAGGCGCACTTGTTTTACCTGTTGGGTTATCTGATGGGCTATACGGTGTTTTGTATGCCGATGCTTGGTTATGAGGAACATGTTTAGCCAGGCATGCAGCAGTGTGGGGAGGCGGATAAGTAGCGGTAACGATGTTAAAGCGAGCTTGCGGCTTTGCAGTTCGGTCTTGCGCGTATTGGCCTGCCACGTTAACTGATGCTGATCCAGTTCGGTAATCAGCACTTCCAGATCGCGCATTGGCGTGGTGATTTTCCCCAGCTTGGCAGCGGCATCGTCGAGCTGCGCAACACCCGGAGTACCGCGCAATGGTCTCAGCAGGCTCCTGAGACGCCGCAGGTTGATACGTACGTCGTGCAGAGCCTCATGGTCTGTTGCGTCAGGTAAACGCAGCAGCGCTTGATTCAACGCGCTCTCGAGCTTGCGCGCTTGCGTGATAATACTCTCGACCAACACCATGTTGTGCCCCCAGAGAAGTCATCTTTAAAGATTATCCTCCCTGAAGTAGACACTGTCATTGGTTAAGATTTGATCACGGCGCCTGCGTAGTCCAGCTGCCGCCAGGCTTCGTACACCACGACCGCAACGGCGTTAGACAAATTCATGCTGCGACTTTGCGCTTGCATGGGAATGCGAATTTTTTGTTGTGCGGGTAGCGCGTTCAGGATATCAGCAGGCAATCCACGGGTTTCCGGGCCGAATAGCAGGTAGTCGCCGGCTTGATAGCTGACCGCGCTGTGCGCCGGGGTGCCTTTGGTGGTCAGGGCAAACAGCCGTTGAGGATTTTCGCTGGCAATAAAAGCGGCGTAGTCGGCATGTCGTCGGATGTTGGCAAATTCATGGTAATCCAGCCCGGCACGACGCAGACGTTTATCATCCCACGGGAAACCCATCGGCTCTATCAGATGCAGTTGAAAGCCGGTATTGGCACACAGGCGGATAATATTGCCCGTGTTAGGTGGAATCTCAGGTTCGAATAAAACAATGTTCAGCATGTAAAAAGCCCCTCATGACGAGGGGCGCAGAATAGCAAAATCTGACTGAGCTGTCTTAGTCGATCAGCGTTGGTGCAGCGGTAACCACAGCACCAGTCGCAACCCGCCGAGCGGGCTGTCTTCCGCTTTCACCCAGCCGCGGTGCTGATTGACTGCCGCTTCTACGATCGCCAAACCCAATCCTGTCCCACCGGATGCGCGATCGCGTGCTTCGTCGGTACGATAAAATGGCCGGAATATTTGCTCGCGATCTTCCGTACTGACACCAGGACCATCGTCGTCAACCACAATGGTGATGCCCTGGTTGTCCGCACTGAAGGCTACCGCAATGTGAGTGTTTGAGTAGCGCAGGGCGTTACGCACGATGTTTTCCAGTGCGCTGTCGAGCGCACCCGCATTGCCGAACAGCGTCCACGGGCCGGGAGGGGAAGTGACCTCCAGCTGTTTACCCATTTGTTCAGCTTCAAAACCAGCATCATCCAGTACGTCAGCCCAAAGCTCGTTGGCCAGCAACCGCTCACGCACCAGCTCGCTTTTCTGTTGCCCGCGCGACAGCACCAACAGATCGTTGATCATTGAGTCAAGGCGCTGTGCTTCGGTTTCGATACGTGCCAGCTCATGCCCTTCGCCGTGGCGGCGGCGCATCAATGCGGTAGCTAACTGTAGGCGGGTCAGCGGTGTGCGCAGCTCATGTGAGATGTCAGAAATAAGCCGTTGCTGCGCGGTCATCATCCGTTCCAGTGCACTGACCATTTGGTTGAAGCTGGCACCGGTTGCCAGAAACTCTTGCGGTCCGGCCTCCAGTTCTGGGTGCTGTTTCAGGTTGCCTCGTGCAACATCATCGGCAGCATTCTTCAGTTTACGTGCCGGCTTTGCCAGGCTCCAGGCTAGCCACAGCAGTAGTGGGGCGCTGATTAACATGGTGACGATCAGCAGCAGCAGCGGCCGGTCGAACATCAGGTTGATAAAATCGGATTGCGGGCTGTTGGCGGGGCGGATCAGGTACAGCTGGTAATTGTCTTCACCGTCGCGAACGGAAAACGGACCAACCAGCTCAACGCGGCCGTATTTTTTCTTCTTGGGATGATCGGAATTATCAGACTGGCCAATAAAATTACGCACCAACTGCATTTCGTTGCGCTGCATGTTGCCAATCACCCGGCCTTCGCTGGTAACCAGAATGAGGCGCTGCCCAGGCGGGGCCCATTTTTCAATGGCACGGAATAAGCGGCGCCACCACATCAGATCGTTGGCCGGATCGTTTTGCAACTCGGCCTCGACATGTTGTTCCAGCATTAGCCCCTGCCGCTGCTCGCTGTCCAGCAGCGAGGTCATTTGGCGGGAGTCGAGCTTGGGCACCATCAACACCAACATCAGCACCAGAGCTAATGTGAACCAAAAAATGGCGAAGATGCGTGCCGTCAAACTGTTGATCATGTTGCTGATACCATTAAATAACCCCGTCCGCGCAAGGTTTTGAACCACGGATGGCCATCTTTGCGGTTCGGGAGTTTACGTCGCAAGTTGGAGATATGCATGTCGATGGCGCGGTCGAAAGGCGTCAGTCGTTTGCCCAATACTTCCTGGCTCAGCAGTTCACGAGAGACCACCTGGCCGAGATGCTGTGCCAGCAGGTACAACAGGGTAAATTCGGTGCCGGTAAGATCCAGCGTTTGACCGTCAAAGCTGGCTTCCTGGCGGCCTGGGTTGAGCTGCAAACCGTCAACGTCCAGCGTGGGTGCGCCGGTATCGACATTTTGCTGCTGTTCGCTCCAGTTGGATCGGCGCAGAATCGCACGAATACGCGCGACCAGCTCACGATCGTTAAACGGTTTTGGCAAGTAGTCATCGGCACCCAGTTCCAGACCCAACACGCGGTCCAATTCGCTGCCGCGTGCGGTCAGCATAATGACGGGTGTCTGGTGGTGCTGACGCAACTCTTTTAACGTATCGATACCGTTCTTCTTTGGCATCATGATGTCGAGCAACAGCAGATCAATGGAGCTGTCCAGAAGCGACAACGCCTGTTCACCATCGTAGGCTACGACGATAGTAAAACCTTCCATTTCAAGAAGTTCTTTTAACAGCGAGGTCAACTCGCGGTCGTCGTCAACTAACAGAATTTTGTTCATTGTATTTTTTCCTCCTGACGCAAAATACGTCATCAACTGTTGGCATTCCATGACTTTACGTAGTTTTACATGCACTGACGCATGTTTGCAGGTGCAGCAGTACACTGCTCCTCGTTGATTCGCAAAGTGAGAAAGCACGAGGAGTTAAAATGCGTAAGGTGACCGCATTAGTTATGGCATCAATGCTGGCAATAGGTTCTACCGCTGCGTTCGCTGCTGACACTACATCGGAAACTGTACCGACTCCCGGAAACGACGCGATGACCAGAGCGCCTGGCCAGCACCACATGTTTGACGGTGTTAGCCTGACTGAACAGCAGCGGCAGCAAATGCGCGATTTAATGCGCCAAGCGCGCCACGATCTGCCTGGTGTCAATGTAGCTGAAATGGAAGCCATGCATAAACTGGTAACCGCAGACAAATTTGATGAAGCCGCCGTGTATGCCCAGGCGGAAGAGATGGCTCAGCAACAGGTTAAGCGCCAGGTCGAAATGGCCAGAGTACGCAACCAAATGTATAACCTACTGACGCCACAGCAAAAAAGTGTTTTAGACCAGAAACATCAGCAGCGTATGCAGCAGATGGAGCAACAAATTTCTGGTTTGCAGCAAACTTCTGCCCAGAAGTTAAGTATGACTGAGTAGTCCCCTGTTTTTCCTTGCCATAGACACCATCCCTGTCTTCCCCCGCCATGATGGCGGGGTTTTTTTTGTCCATCATTTCGCTATATTGACCCTCTCAACGTTCAACCGGGATGGGTTATGGAACCGCAATATGCGCGTTTGGTGAAGTCTGCCGCGCTAGCTGCCACCGCGTTGGCCTCAATACTGTTGCTGATCAAAATTATTGCCTGGTACCACACCGGTTCGGTGAGTCTGTTAGCGGCTTTAGTGGACTCGCTGGTGGATATTGCCGCGTCATTGACCAACTTGTTGGTGGTGCGCTATTCGCTGCAGCCGGCCGATGAAGAACATACCTTCGGGCACGGCAAGGCAGAATCATTGGCCGCGCTGGCACAAAGCATGTTTATTTCTGGCTCGGCGCTGTTCCTGTTTCTGACGGGCTTCCAGCATCTTTATTCACCTGAAACGCTGCGCGACCCTGGCATAGGTATTGTGGTTACGGTTGTTGCGTTGTTTAGCACTCTGTTGCTGGTCACCTATCAGCGTTGGGTGGTCAGAAAAACGCGCAGCCAGGCTGTGCGAGCAGATATGCTTCATTATCAGTCAGATGTCATGATGAATGGTGCTATTCTTATCGCGCTTGCGCTAAGCTGGTATGGTTTCCAACGGGCGGATGCATTGTTTGCATTGGGAATTGGCGTTTACATTCTTTACAGCGCGCTGCGGATGGGTAATGAGGCTGTGCAATCGCTGCTGGACAGGGCATTGCCGGACGAAGAACGCCAGGCCATTATTGAGGTGGTTTCCTCTTGGCCAGGGGTGAAAGGCGCACACGATTTACGCACCCGCCAATCCGGCCCGACACGTTTTATTCAGTTGCACCTGGAGATGGACGATGGGCTGCCGCTGATGCAGGCGCATATTCTGGCCGAGCAAGTAGAACAGGCGTTGCTGCATCGTTTCCCAGGGGCGGATATTCTCATCCACCAGGATCCTTGTTCTGTGGTGCCAGCGGGCCAGCAGGGGCGTTGGGAGCTATAATCAGTACAGGGACGGTGAGATTGCATAGCGCGCAAAGAGTGGCGTTAGCTCAGCGTGCCATGACAGTTTTTTACCGCAATATTGCGTGACTTGAATCAATTCAGCTGGGTGTTTTTGCTATAATATCCAGCAATAAAGCCGTAAAGCTGGTTTTCTGTAGCCTGAGTGGTTCCAAGACAATCGGCGAATACAGAATTCTTAAGAAATTGCATCTACAGTTCAGAGGTAGTCATGATCAAGAAAATCGGTGTACTGACGAGTGGCGGTGATTCGCCGGGTATGAACGCTGCGATCCGTGGCGTTGTGCGTGCTGCACTTTCGGAAGGTCTGGAAGTTTTTGGTATTTACGATGGCTACCTTGGCTTGTACGAAGATCGCATGGAACAATTGGACCGTTACAGCGTGTCCGATATGATCAATCGCGGCGGCACCTTCCTCGGCTCAGCCCGTTTCCCAGAATTCAGAGACGACAGCGTACGCGCCAAGGCGATTGAAAACCTGCAAAACCGCGGCATTGATGCGCTGGTGGTTATTGGCGGTGACGGTTCCTATATGGGGGCCAAACGCCTGACGGAAGAAGGGTTCCCTTGTATCGGCTTGCCAGGCACCATCGATAACGACGTGGCCGGTACCGACTACACCATCGGTTTCTTCACCGCGCTTGAAACCGTCGTGGAAGCCATTGACCGCCTGCGTGACACCTCGTCTTCTCATCAGCGTATCTCCATCGTTGAAGTGATGGGCCGCTACTGCGGCGATCTGACCCTGGCAGCAGCCATCGCCGGTGGTTGTGAATTTATCGTGTTGCCTGAAACCGAATTCAACCGCGAAGACCTGGTTTGCGAAATCAAGGCCGGGATCGCCAAAGGCAAGAAACACGCGATCGTGGCGATCACGGAGCACATTTGCGATATCGATGAGCTGGCTCGTCATATCGAACAGGAAACCAAACGTGAAACCCGTGCCACGGTGCTGGGCCATATTCAGCGTGGTGGTTCTCCCGTTGCTTACGACCGTATTCTTGCCTCTCGCATGGGCGCTTACGCTATCGAACTGCTGCTGCAGGGCTACGGCGGGCGTTGCGTCGGTATCCAAAACGAGAAGATGGTGCACCATGACATCATCGATGCGATCGAAAATATGAAGCGTCCGTTCAAGGGCGACTGGCTGGAAACAGCGAAAAAACTGTATTGATCCCGTCTTAATCCGGGCAATAGAAGCCTCCGCATGCGGAGGCTTTTTTTATGTCTTTGCGGTTATATTCCAGAATCGTATAGCCCAACATTTTTTATTCTTTAATTGGTGGGAAAGTTTCTGGCAGGCTCTGATGCTAAATCAACCGATTGAGGTTGCGATTATTTTCCTGGGAGAGCGAGTCA
The DNA here is from genome assembly GCF_017832355.1 of Serratia sp. PL17. GTDB lineage: Bacteria > Pseudomonadota > Gammaproteobacteria > Enterobacterales > Enterobacteriaceae > Serratia. Next base: position 44,540 of record NZ_JAFIBY010000011.1, on the reverse strand, counting down.
ATGCGTAAATGGGGTGTAGGTCTGACAATCATGTTACTGGCGTCCGGTGCCATGGCGAAAGATATCCAATTGCTGAACGTTTCATATGACCCGACGCGTGAGTTTTATCAGGAATATAACACCGCATTCGGCAAATATTGGCAGCAGCAGACTGGGGATAACGTGACGGTGCGGCAGTCGCACGGCGGCTCAGGTAAGCAAGCGACGTCGGTGATCAACGGCATTGAGGCCGACGTAGTGACACTGGCGTTGGCCTACGATGTGGATGCTATCGCTGAACGAGGCCGCATCGATAAAGAGTGGATCAAACGCCTGCCAGACAACTCGGCACCTTATACCTCGACCATTGTGTTTCTGGTGCGCAAAGGAAACCCAAAACAAATTCATGACTGGCCGGATTTGATCAAACCAGGCGTGTCGGTGATTACACCGAACCCGAAAACCTCCGGCGGGGCGCGCTGGAATTACCTGGCAGCCTGGGGTTATGCGTTGCATCAAAACAATAACGATCAGGCCAAGGCACAGGCGTTCGTTAAGGACCTGTATAAAAACGTTGAAGTACTGGATTCCGGTGCGCGTGGCTCAACCAATACCTTCGTGGAACGCGGAATCGGTGATGTGCTGATCGCTTGGGAAAATGAAGCGTTGTTGGCAGAAAAAGAGCTGGGTAAAGACAAATTTGAAATTATCACCCCGAGTGAATCGATTTTGGCCGAGCCAACCGTTTCTGTGGTAGATAAGGTGGTTGATAAGCGTGGTACTCGCGATGTGGCTACTGCTTATCTGAAGTATCTGTATACGCCGGAAGGGCAGACTATTGCGGCGAAAAACTACTATCGCCCACGTGATGCGTCAGTGGCCGCCAAGTTTGCCGAGCAATTCCCGAAACTGAAGCTTTTCACCGTGGATGACACTTTTGGCGGTTGGACACAGGCGCAGAAGGTGCATTTCGCGACGGGTGGCGTGTTTGATGAGATCAGCAAACGCTGAGCGTGAATGAGCCACAATAAAAAAACCCCGGCAAGCCGGGGTTTTGTCATTTATCAGCCGAGTGAACTCAGGCTTTTTTAGCGGCAGCAGCGGCTTTGACGATCACAGCGAAAGCATCGGCTTTCAGTGATGCGCCGCCAACCAGCGCGCCATCGATGTCTGGCTGGGTGAACAGCTCGGCGGCATTCTTATCGTTCACGGAACCACCGTACTGGATGATCACTTCTGCAGCGACGGCAGCGTCCTGTTTAGCGATGTGATCACGGATAAATTTGTGTACGGCTTGTGCCTGCGCTGGGGTAGCAGACTTGCCGGTACCGATAGCCCAAATAGGTTCGTAAGCGATAACTGCGCCTTTGAACGCTTCAGCGCCCTGGGTTTTCAGCACGGCGTCAATCTGGCGTGCGCAAACTTCTTCGGTTTTACCCGCTTCGTTTTCTGCGTCAGTTTCACCGATGCACAGTACAGGGATCAGACCGGCAGTTTTCAGTACGGCAAATTTCTCGGCGATCGCAGCATCGGTTTCTTTGTGGTAAGTGCGACGCTCAGAGTGGCCGATGATGATGTATTGCGCGCCAATATCTTTCAGCATGTCAGCGGAAACTTCACCGGTGAATGCGCCGGACAGGTTGACGTCAACGTTTTGTGCGCCCAGAGCAATGCGGCTACCAGCCAGCGCGTGTTTGGCTTGGTCCAGGTACATGACTGGCGGTGCGATAGCAACGCCACAACCGTCAACGCTGCTCAGTTCATTGCGCAGAGCGGCAATCAGTTCGTTAACCATGTGAGTGCTGCCGTTGAGCTTCCAGTTACCCATAACTAATGGATGACGCATGTTTTTTCCTCCAACAAGGGAACGCGAGAGTCGAAATAACCACTGCCGGACCGGCAGTTTACCTGCCCAACAGTATAGAGATGATTAAGCACGAAGGCTTTGCTTTTCGTCATTAAATAGCCCGCTGTTATGGCTCGGATAACGTCAGCTTAACCGGTTCAACAGCGAAAGTTACCCCTTTATCGCCGTTGTCTGACACAACATAACGGATCGCACCGACCTGCTGTTGGTAAAAGCGTGAACCTTTGCCTTTTTCCAGCAGGGTAGCCACTTTGCCCAAGCTTTGATCCACCGTGAGTGCCGTTTCAAACTGGCGCATCAGCGCGGCCATGTAGCTAATAGCAATGGTGCGAGCGGCTTTTTCTTCGCCGGCCTGTTGCAGCGGCAGGTGGGTAATTTGTAGCGTTTTGATTTTGCCGGTGCCTTTTTCCAGTGCGGTAGAGGCGTAGAGATTTTCGTTCAACTTGCTGGCGGCGCGCGTCAGCAGCGGGGTGTCGTCTTCGGCCGTTGCGATAGCGCGAAACTCACCGATCGGTAATTTCGGGTTGTCGCGATTATACTTTTCGCGGAATTCCACCACCGTCAGATCAAACGTCGGCGCCCCGGCGAGCAGGTACGGCGCGGTAGGCGACGCGCTGATGGCGGCATCCGGCGGATCGGCCCAGGCGCTGTTGATACTCAATAACAGGCAGGCGATGGCGATGGTTTTTCTCAACATGGTATACACGGCATCAAGAACAAAGATGGCTCCGATTAAAGCGATAACCGAGGGGGATTGTCAAAGATCCCGTGCCATTATCGCTTGCTGGCAGGAAAGCTGTGCGTTACTCCGCGTAATGCAGGGCGGAAACCTTCGCCATGCCGCGCCTATGTTACACTGCACGGCAGATTATGGGCAGGCTAACAACGCAGGATTCAATGACAATACAACAGTGGTGCTTTTCGTTTAAAGGCCGAATTGGGCGGCGTGACTTCTGGATTTGGATGGTGCTGTGGCTGGTGCTGATGGCGGTGGCTTTTTCTCTTGCCAGCCGTGAGCTCGTGGATATCCAGACCATTGCCTTCTTTATCGTCGGGCTGCTATGGCCAACGGCGGCGGTGTTGGTGAAGCGGCTGCATGACCGTAATAAAGCCGGTTGGTGGGCGCTGTTGCTGATCGTCGCCTGGTTGCTGGCGGCCGGAAACTGGCAGATGCTGGCACCGGTTTGGCAGTGGGGGGTAGGGCGTTTTATCCCGACGTTGATCATTGTGATGATGATGATCGATTTGGGCGCGTTTGTCGGCACGCCCGAGGATAACCGTTTCGGCCCACCGGCCAAGCCAGTGAAGTTCAGCGCAGACTGAGGATACGGGTTACCAGTAATGTTCGCTGGTGATATGGCCTGGCTTGCGGCGCAGATGCTTGCGCATCTGCCGCTGATCTTTCAGCGTCTGCTGGGTATCCCGCACCATTTGCGGGTTACCGCACAACATGACGTGGTCCGTTTCAGCATTGATCGTCAACCCTACCGCGGCTTCCAATCGGCCATCCTCAATCAACGCCGGCACACGGCCCGTCAGTGAGCCGGCAACCTCCTCACGGCTTACGACAGTCTGAATGCGCAGTTTGCCGTTGTAGCGCTGTTGCAGCTGTTGCATCAGCGGCAGGTAACTGAGATCGCGTGCAAAGCGGGTGGCATGCACCAGTACCAGATTCTTGAAACGCTCCAGGTCTTTACCCTCCTGCAGGATGGATAGGTATGGGCCGATAGCCGTACCCGTTGCCAGCATCCACAGGGTGTCGCATTCCGGCACTTCGTCCAGCACGAAAAATCCGGCAGCGTCTTTGGTGACCATCACTTCCGACCCCGGCTGTAGCTGATTGAGACGTGGGCTCAGTTTGCCTTCCGGCACGGTGACCAGGTAAAACTCCAGGTTCGGATCGCTGGGGGCGTTGACATAGGAATAGGCGCGTTGCACGCGCTCGCCGTCAATTTCTAGCGCCAATTTGGCAAATTGCCCTGCGATGAAGGGGGCAATGGGGGCGTGGACGGTAATACTGAACAACCCGTCGGTCCACTGCGTGACTTGCGTAACCTTGCCATTAACCCAGTCAGCCATACTCTAAAGCTCCAATGGTCGAATCAAATAAGCGCAATGTCGTGAGCCGGAAATGGCATGTGCGGTACGCTCTATGCGATAGCTGTGACCAAACAGGCGGTGAAACAACTGTAGTTCCGAGTCGCATAGGCTGCTGCAAGCGGTGGCTGCTACGCCAATAGGGCAGTGGTTTTCTACCAGTAGCATACCCTGCGGATGTTCAAACAGCTCGGCCATATAACCATCGTGTTGCCGCAGGCGCACGAGCCGGTTGAGTTTAGCCTGATGGCAAGCCTCCTCGGACAGTTCTTCGGCATAACGTTGATAAAGCTTATCTTCACGTACACTGAGTAACTGTTCTACCCCTTCAGCGCCAAACAGCTGATTCGCAGAATCCAGTAGCGCCGCCGCCAATGTATTGTGGCAATCGGCGAACTGGGCATGACCCTGATGGGTCAGCGACCAGTAGCGCGTAGGGCGACCCACTTTAGTGCGTGCCTCTTCGTAGCAAACCAACTCACGTTTTTCCAGGGATTGCAGATGCTGACGGATGCCCATGGGGGTGATATCCAGACGCTCAGCCAACATTTTGGCGGAATGCGGCCCCAAGGTTTTTAACTGCAATAAAATCAGCTCTGGTGTCTTCATTAACCCAATCCCTATGGCGTTATTTTATTTCAAGATGATGAAAATAATTATCGATTAAATGCTAAAGGTAAACTACTGAAAGTTTGCCATTGTTAACTCTTAAGCGTTAGACGTACAGTTTAATTTACGTGGCTGGTTGCCTTTGCTGCCACTGTGACCAAGATCAATGTTTGCCTGAAACTCGCTAAAAAAATTAAATTTGTTAGCTTATGCCGCCATAGAGGGCTGCTCGCCGTTCTGGCCGAATTTCGAGCCAGAACGGGACGCTGTGACGAGTTAATACGTTAACGAAGATAATGAGAAAAATAGAAAACTTTCACCTGCTGGTGATGCTTACCCTGTTGGTGGCTGTCGGTCAGATGGCACAAACCATTTATGTTCCCGTTGTTGCTGATATTGCCAAAGATCTGTCGGTGCGTTCAGGTGCAGTACAGCGCGTGATGGCGGCATATCTGATGACCTATGGCTTCTCGCAACTGATTTACGGCCCGCTGTCTGACCGTATTGGCCGCCGCCCGGTGATCCTGGCTGGGATGATGATTTTCATGATCGGTGCCCTGGGCGCATTGTTGTCCAACAGCCTGACGATGCTGGTTGCTGCCAGTGCTATTCAGGGGATGGGTACCGGCGTGGCTGGAGTGATGGCACGTACCATGCCACGTGACCTGTATGCTGGCACATCACTGCGATACGCCAACAGCCTGCTTAACATGGGTATCCTGGTGAGCCCACTGCTGGCGCCGATCATCGGTGGGGCATTGGCGATGGTCTTTGGTTGGCGTGCCTGTTATGCCTTCCTGCTGGTGCTGTGTACCGGTGTCGCTTTTGCCATGTTTCGCTGGCTGCCGGAAACTCGACCGCAGCAGACCGAAAAGCGGCGAATGCTGGCGAGTTTCCGCAAGTTGTTGGGCGATAGCACGTTCAGTTGTTATTTGGTGATGCTGATCGGTGCACTGGCGGGGATTGCCGTGTTTGAAGCCAGCTGTGGCGTGCTGATGGGGGGCGTGTTGGGCTTGAGCGGTCTGACCGTCAGTATTCTGTTTATCCTGCCTATACCGGCGGCATTTTTTGGTGCCTGGTACGCCGGTCGAGACGGCAAGACCTTCCACAGTCTGGTGTGGCACTCCGTCATCAGTTGCCTGTTGGCAGGTCTGATGATGTGGATCCCCGGGTGGTTTGGCGTGATGAATATCTGGACGCTGATTGTGCCGGCTGCATTGTTCTTTTTCGGTGCCGGCATGATGTTCCCGCTGGCCACGACGGGTGCGATGGAACCTTTCCCTTATCTGGCCGGGGCCGCAGGCGCGTTGGTCGGTGGCATGCAAAATATGGGTTCTGGCCTGGCGACCTGGCTTTCTGCCATGTTGCCACAGACCGGGCAGTTCAGCCTCGGTTTGCTGATGTTTGCCATGGCACTGTTGATTCTGCTTTGCTGGTGGCCGTTGTCGAACCGAATGCAGCACCAAGGTCATACCGCATAAAACGAGCAGGGCGCCATCGGCGCCCTGTTTCATTACAGCAGGAATTCGTGCAGTGCCGGGTCTTTGCGATCCAGATAATGGGTTGAACGAATGCGGCGAATGGTGCGTGATTTACCGCGGATTAACAGCGTCTCCGTGGTGGCCATATTACCTTGACGGCTGATCCCTTCCAGTAGGTCGCCTTTGGTGATACCGGTCGCGGAGAAAATGACGTTGTCGTTGCGCGCCATGTCATCGAGCATCAACACCTTACCGGCTTCAATCCCCATCTCTTTGCAGCGTGCCAGCTCTTCTTCGCCGATGCGGCGATTCTCGGCACTTTCCCCCTTCACCTGGTGGCGTGGTAACAGCCGTGCCTGCATATCACCGTCCAGTGCGCGGATGACCGCTGCGGAAATTACCCCTTCAGGTGCGCCGCCGATGCCATACATCACGTCGACTTCGCTGTCAGGCATACAGGTCAGGATAGAGGCCGCCACGTCGCCGTCAGGGATGGCAAAGACGCGGACCCCGAGCTGTTGCATGTGGCCGATAACGCCGTCGTGTCGCGGCTTGGCCAGCACGATCACTGTCAGCTGCGACAAGGGTTTGCCCAATCGTGCCGCTACATTCTGCAGGTTCTCTGCCAGCGGCAATGTGAGATCGATGGCGCCGCGTGCTGCCGGGCCGACCACCAGCTTCTCCATGTACATGTCCGGCGCGTGCAGGAAGGTACCGCGATCGCCTACCGCCAATACCGCCAGCGCGTTGGACTGGCCCATGGCGGTCATGCGGGTGCCTTCGATCGGATCGACTGCGATGTCTACCGCGTCACCTTGGCCACTGCCGACCTGCTCACCGATATACAGCATCGGTGCTTCATCAATCTCGCCTTCGCCGATCACGATGCGGCCATCGATATCCACTTTATTGAGCATAATACGCATGGCGTTGACCGCCGCGCCGTCAGCGGCATTCTTGTCGCCGCGTCCCAGCCATTTGTAGCCCGCCAGCGCGGCGGCTTCGGTCACGCGGGAAAATTCGATGGCTAATTCACGTTTCATGGCAAAACCTGTCTGTGAGAAGGAAGAAAATATCGGCAAAGTTTATCACAGGGGCTACGGGGAGGGCGGTGCAAAAAAAACGCGCCGCCCGAAGGCAGCGCGTGATAGGGGTTAACAACGCAGAGCGGCGTTAATCGTGTTCTTCCCATGCTTGTGCACGGGCAACCGCTTTTTTCCAGCCGCTGTAACGGAAGTTACGTTCGGTGGTTTCAATGCTCGGACGGAATTCGCGCTCGATAACCGCCTTGCTCTTCACCTCATCCAGGTCATTCCAATAGCCGATAGCCAGACCCGCCAGGAAGGCTGCGCCCAGTGCAGTCGACTCACGCACTTCAGGACGCTCTACACGGGTGCCGAGGATGTCAGACTGGAACTGCATCAGGAAGTTGTTAGCAACGGCGCCACCGTCCACACGCAGCGATTGCAGGCGGGTGTTGGAGTCAGCCTGCATGGCATCCAGCACGTCGCGCGTTTGGTAAGCGATAGACTCCAACGTTGCACGGATGATGTGGTTGCTGTTCGCGCCGCGAGTCAGACCGAAGATTGCACCACGGGCATACGGGTCCCAATAAGGGGCGCCCAAACCGGTGAAGGCTGGCACCACGTACACGCCATTACTGTCTTTCACCTTGGTGGCAAAGTATTCGGAGTCGGCTGCATCACTGATCAATTTCAGTTCATCACGCAACCATTGAATAGACGCGCCGCCGATGAATACTGCCCCTTCCAGCGCGTAGTTCACTTCGCCGCGTGGACCGCAAGCGATAGTGGTCAGCAGGCCGTGGTTAGAACGTACTGCTTCTTTGCCGGTGTTCATCAACAGGAAGCAACCGGTGCCGTAGGTGTTTTTCGCCATGCCCGGTTGCACGCACAGTTGGCCATACAGCGCCGCCTGTTGGTCACCCGCGATGCCGGCGATTGGAATACGTGTACCGCCTTTACCCCCGATGTTGGTCTGGCCGTACACTTCCGAGGAAGGGCGGACTTTTGGCAACATGGCACGCGGGATATCCAGCGCTTCCAGCATGCGCTCATCCCAGTCCAGCTCATGGATATTGAACATCATGGTACGCGAGGCGTTGGTGTAATCGGTCACATGCACCCGCCCTTGGGTCATTTTCCACACTAGCCAGGTATCGACGGTACCGAACAGCAGCTCGCCGCGTTTGGCGCGTTCACGGGCGCCTTCTACGTTATCCAGGATCCATTTAACTTTGGTGCCGGAGAAGTACGGGTCAACCACCAGGCCGGTGTTGTGACGGATGTACTCTTCCATGCCATCGCGTTTGAGCTTCTCGCAAATGTCAGCGGTACGACGGCATTGCCAGACGATGGCGTTATAAATTGGCTTACCGGTCTCTTTCTCCCAGACGATGGTGGTTTCGCGCTGGTTGGTGATACCGATACCGGCGATTTGATCGGAATTGATGTCGGCCTTCGCCAGCACTTCTACCAGCGTTGAGCTCTGCGATGACCAAATCTCCATCGGGTCATGCTCAACCCAGCCCGCTTTCGGGTAAATCTGCGTGAACTCACGCTGGGATACCGCAACAATATTGGCATCGTGGTCTAGCACTACGGCACGTGAACTGGTGGTTCCCTGGTCGAGCGCGACAATGTATTTTTTTTCTACAGTCATGATTTTAGTCCTGCTGTTGTTAACCGTTTTAAACTGTGCCAATCACGCTTTACGCTGCTGAGCCTTGGCGGCGGGTTTTTCTTCTTCTACGCAAACGTCACACGGCAGATTGCGGCCAATGAGCATGCGGTAGCCGAAGGCACCCAGGCAGGCCCCGATGATTGGACCAAAAATTGGCACCAGGAAGTACGGGATATCACGTGCACCGGTGAAGGCCACTTTGCCCCAGCCCGCCAGATAAGCGAACATTTTAGGACCGAAGTCACGCGCTGGGTTCAGAGCAAAGCCGGTCAATGGTCCCATAGAGGCGCCGATCACGGCAATCAGAATACCAATTAACAGAGGGGCCAGTGGGCCACGCGGAATGCCGTTGCCGTCGTCGGTCAGCGCCAAGATCAGGCACATCAGAATTGCGGTAATTACGGTCTCTACCAGGAAGGCTTGGCCGACAGAAATGTGCGCGTTAGGATAAGTGGAGAAGATGCCAGCCAGGGCAAGGCTTGCATCACTGCCGCGAACCATATGATTGGCTGCTTCAAAGTCGTAGAACAGGTTGTAATACAACCCGTAGACCAAGGCTGCTGCGCAGAAGGCTCCGGCGATCTGCGCGACAATGTAAGGAAGTACTTTGCGTCCGTCAAAGCAGGCGAACAGCCACAGTGCAATGGTGACTGCCGGGTTGAGATGCGCACCGGAGATGGCAGCGGTCAGATAGATAGCCATGGCAACGCCGAGGCCCCAAATGATACTGATTTCCCATTGGCCGAAGCTGGCGCCAGCCAGTTTCAGCGCGGCAACGCAGCCTACGCCAAAGAATATCAACAGGCCGGTGCCGAGGAACTCAGCGATGCACTGGCCTTTTAGGGTCGGACTGGTGGTTTGGCTCATAATGTTGTTGTCCTGCAAAACGGCGGTTATAGGTTTATAGGCTCAGCGAGCGTATCGATTTGGCCTATGGGTACAGTTTTTTCATCTCGTCCAATTATTAATTGAGGACGTGATGTAAATTTATCGTTAACGAACATAAACGAGAAATAGCGAAATCAAAATGTGTGTGCTTCGTCATAAAATTGAGCGAATTCGCGTCGTTCTGTGTTCTTTCTGCGCCATAAAAGTGTGATCTGACCAGTGCTTTCGCCACCGATTGTTAACAAACCGATTTTGCGGGCTGCGGGTATTTTCAGTTTTTGCTGATGGCGAAGGCAGGAAAATTGCAACAGACTGCGCGATGAGCCGGATGTTGCTAGACAGTCGGGGACAGGCTACTTACAATCGTTTTTATCGAAAGAAGCGTTTTATCGGGACAGGCGCGTTATTTTCAATAAAAGCGTGTGTCACTTGGCGCGATGCATATTCGCAGCAGTTGCAACCTGAGTTGCGGCCGTTACCTATAGATGTACGCCTTGCTATCATGAGGGGACTGAAGCATGTCATTTGAAGTATTTGAGAAATTGGAATCAAAAGTTCAGCAGGCGATCGATACCATCACCCTGCTGCAGATGGAAATTGAAGAGCTGAAAGACAAAAACAATACTCTGTCTCAGGAAGTTCAGGCTGCCTCTGGCAACCACGAATCGCTGGTACGTGAAAACCAGCAACTGAAAGAAGAGCAGCACGTATGGCAAGATCGCTTGCGCGCGCTGTTGGGCAAAATGGAAGAAGTCTGATTCCGTATTGCACGATCGAAAAGGGCGCCTTAGGCGCCCTTTTTCATATCTGAAGATTACTCGATGTCGAGCGGGTCTTCAGACAGAATAATACCGGTATTGTCGGCGTACAAATGGTCACCGGAGAAGAACGTCACACCGCCAAAGTTAACGCGGATGTCGCTTTCACCAATGCTTTCACTGGCGGCGCCGACAGGAATGGCTGCCATCGCCTGAATGCCGATATCCAGTTCTTCCAAATCGTCCACCTGACGCACGGCACCGTATACCACGATGCCTTCCCATTCGTTCTGGGTTGCCAGACGCGCCAATTCTGCATTGATCAGAGCACGGCGTACTGAGCCGCCACCGTCAATCACCAGAACGCGACCGCGCCCGTTTTCTTCAAGTAGCTCGAATAACAGGCCGTTATCCTCAAAGCATTTCACCGTAGTGATTTGCCCGCCAAATGAAGTACGCCCGCCAAAATTGGAGAATAGAGGCTCAACTACGTTCACCTCTTCATGATAGATGTCGCAAAGTTCGGAAGTATCGTATTTCATAGGATTTTACGTCTGTTTGCCGCTGGAATAACCAGTATATCCCTTTATTCGCCCTGTTGGCAAAATCATCAGTTCGATGTCTAACTGAGCACCACGCCGATAGCGAACAGCACATTGGCCAGAAGAGCTGCCTTGACCATGTGTTCCAGCATCGGCCGCATACCGGCTGGTGTTGGATCGCGCAGCACGCGCAGGCCATGGCGTACCAAGAGGGGGATCGCCAGCACAAACAGCCAGCCCCACAGGCCATGCAAATTAAGCAGTGTGAACAGCGCGAAGCAGGCTACGGCCCCGATCAGCAACGCGACGTGGTAATAGCGCGCATTCTGTGGCCCAAGGCGTACCGCCAGGGTATTTTTACCGTTGGCACGATCGCTTTCGATATCGCGCAAATTGTTGATGTTGAGCACTGCGGTTGCCAGCAGGCCGCATGCGGTGGCTGGCAGCATCACAATACTGTCAAACGTGTGGGTTTGCAGGTAGTAGGTACCCGCTACGCTCAGCCAGCCGAAGAATACCAGCACCGAGATGTCGCCTAGCCCCAGATAGCCATAGGGTTTGGTACCGACGGTATAGGTAATGGCTGCGACGATAGAAAGCCCACCCAGTACCAGGAAGCCCACGACGTCGCTGGGTTGTTCACAGGCGACGGCGATCAGTGAACAGCCTGCGATGGCGATCAACACCACCGTCACCACCAGAGCGCGTTTCATCTGCGCTTGGGTGATCATGCCTTTTTGCATACCGCGTAGCGGCCCGATGCGGTCTTCTTTGTCGCTGCCTTTTACCGCATCGCCATAGTCGTTCGCCAGGTTGGAGAGAATTTGCAGTAGGCCGGCGGTCAACAAGGCCAGCAGTGCGACGCCAGGTTTCAAGCTGCCTTGCCAGGCGGCAATGGCGGAACCGACGACGATAGATGCAAAGGCCAGCGGCAAGGTGCGTGGCCGTAAACTTTCAAGCCAGGCTCTGGCCGGTGAGGTGGTTGTTGATGAGCTCATTTTTCGCTTCAGAGTAAGTGGCTGTGTCCGTTAGAAATAATTGTGGGAGGCAATGCCTCCCACAGATGACTGACTGGACATGATTGAGCGATTATAGGATAAAACGACTCAAATCTTCATCTGCTACCAGTTCATCCAGATGATTACGTACGTAATCCGCATCAATTGTAATGGATTGACCGTTAATTTCACTCGCATCATAGGAAATATCTTCCATCAGACGCTCAAGCACGGTGTGTAAGCGACGTGCACCGATGTTTTCGGTCGTTTCGTTAACCTGCCATGCGGCTTCAGCGATACGGCGGATGCCTTCAGCGGTGAATTCGATATTCACGCCTTCAGTACCCATCAGCGCTTTGTATTGCTCAGTCAACGATGCGCTTGGTTCGGTCAGGATACGCTCGAAATCTTCAGTGGTCAGCGCTTGCAGCTCAACGCGGATTGGCAGGCGGCCCTGCAGTTCCGGAATCAAGTCTGATGGGCTGGCGGTCTGGAACGCACCGGAGGCGATAAACAGAATGTGATCGGTTTTCACCATGCCGTGCTTGGTAGAGACAGTGCAGCCTTCCACCAGTGGCAGCAGGTCACGCTGCACGCCTTCACGAGACACGTCAGGACCGGAGCTTTGGCCACCACGCTTACAGATTTTGTCGATTTCGTCGATGAACACGATGCCGTGTTGCTCAACCGCTTCAATTGCTTGCTCTTTCAGCTCTTCCGGGTTAACCAGTTTGGCGGCTTCTTCTTCTACCAGCAGCTTGAAGGCTTCTTTGATCTTCAACTTACGTGGCTTCTGTTTTTGACCACCGAGGTTTTGGAACATTGATTGCAGCTGGTTGGTCATCTCTTCCATGCCGGGAGGTGCCATGATTTCTACACCCATCGGCGCAGCAGCCAGATCGATCTCAATTTCTTTGTCGTCCAACTGGCCTTCACGCAGTTTCTTGCGGAATGCCTGGCGAGCAGCAGACGGCTCTTGATGTTCTTCCGCCTGGCCCCAGTTGTTCTTGGCCGGTGGGATCAGCACGTCGAGAATGCGTTCTTCCGCCAGTTCTTCGGCACGGGTACGGTTCTTATCGATCGACTGCAAGCGCACCATTTTGATCGCGGCATCGGTCAGATCGCGGATAATCGAATCCACTTCTTTGCCGACGTAGCCCACTTCGGTGAACTTGGTGGCTTCAACCTTGATGAACGGGGCGTTAGCCAGTTTTGCCAGACGACGGGCAATTTCAGTTTTACCGACACCGGTCGGGCCGATCATAAGAATATTCTTTGGCGTGACTTCATGGCGCAGCATCTCGTTAAGCTGCATCCGGCGCCAGCGGTTACGCAGGGCAATGGCAACGGCACGCTTGGCTTTGTTCTGGCCAATGATGTAGCTGTCCAGTTCGCTGACGATCTCGCGCGGGGTCATTTCAGACATAGTATTCGATCCTTACGCTTTGGAAGGCAATTCTTCAATGGTGTGGAAATGGTTGGTGTAAATACAGATATCACCGGCGATGTTGAGGGACTTATCAACAATTTCGCGGGCGCTCAGTTCGGTATTTTCCAACATCGCACGAGCGGCTGCCTGGGCGTACGGGCCGCCGGAGCCAATCGCAATCAAATCGTTTTCAGGCTGGATCACGTCACCGTTGCCGGTGATGATCAGCGAAGAGTGTTCATCTGCGACAGCCAGCAGGGCTTCGAGTTTGCGCAGCATGCGGTCAGTACGCCAGTCTTTCGCCAGTTCAACGGCGGCTTTCACCAGGTGACCTTGGTGCATTTCCAGCTTGCGCTCGAACAGCTCAAACAGCGTAAAGGCATCCGCTGTACCACCGGCAAAACCAGCAATCACTTTGTCGTTATACAGGCGACGTACTTTCTTGACGTTGCCCTTCATTACCGTATTGCCCAAGGTGGCCTGGCCATCGCCACCGATCACTACCTGGCCGTTGCGGCGTACGCTTACAATTGTTGTCACGAGCAGACCCTCGTTGAAGACGGAAAGAAGCCCTCGCAGCATCTGCTTGCGCAGACACTACGAGGCATATTGAGAGTATAGATGGGGGGGGATTGACGCTTTTCAACCCCCAACGGAGAGGGGAATGCAACTTGACATGCCTACGCCCTTCAGGCGCGACAGGGTTTTGTCCGCAACAGCCCGGCTGCTGTAAGGGCCGAGCACCACGCGATTCCAGCCACCACCCGCCGTAATGCGGCTTTCGATGCCTTCAAACGCCAGGCGTGCACGCACAGACTCTGCCTGATCGGTCGCACGGAATGAACCGCACTGCACCATCCACTTCTGCTTCGATTCTGGCTTGGTTTCCTGCTTGGCCGTTTCCTGACTGACTTCCGGCTTGGTCTCAGGTTTCGGCTGCGGTTTTGGTTCAGGGTGCTTAACCTGCACCGGCGGTTGTGTGACCGGTTGCGGTTTAGGTTTCGGCTGGGCCTGTTGCTGCACAGGTTGCGTCGTCGCGCCGTTGTTGAACGGATTACGCGGCTGCGTTACCTGTGGTTGCTGCTGTATGGGTTGTTGCTGTACCTGCTGTTGTTGCATTTGCTGCTGACGATTATTGCGCGCTGCGGCTTGTGAAGGATCGTTATACGGCACTTCATTGAGCTGCGTTGGGCGCTGTTGCATATCCGCCTGCATCTGATCCAGCAGTTGGCGCTGTTCAGCCGTCAGCTGTGTTTTGGAACTGGCTTCGCCGCCGGCCGTAGGTTCGGTCGGGGTTTGTACGCCAATCTGACGATTTTCCAGCTCTTTGATGTAGCGCCAACGCTCTTCCGGTTTCGGCGGTAGGCCGTTACCCGGACGCGTGTTGTGCACAGGCAGCAGCGGCGCGTCATCCGGCTTGTTGTGCGTAATGAAATAGAGGCCACCGATAAAAATCACCAGCAGTGCGACGGCCAACGCCAACACGGTTTTGGAGACCTTCGGAGAACTGCGTTTTTTACGGCTGGGGGGTTTACGCTTAGCTCCTGCTGCGCGCCCACGGCTTACATAGTCTTTTTGTGCCACTATTATTCCGCTGTGTCCTGATGAGGGGATAAGTCCGTCATGTTACTGAACCCTAAAATATTTGACTAGCGTTTAGGGGCAGCGGTGCTGCCTCTGATAATCAATTCACTGTCCAAAAGCCGGGAGCCGCTTGCCACGGTCTGTCCGTGCAACTGCTCCAACAGCAACAGCATTGCTTGCTGGCCAATCTGGTAGCGCGGTTGAGCCACTGTGGTTAACGGTGGATCGCAATATTGCGCCAATTTGATGTCATCAAAGCCGACGATGGAAAGGTCTTGCGGTACGCGCAGCCCCATTTTTTTCGCCTGCGACAACACGCCGATCGCCATGACGTCACTGTGGCAGAAAATTGCCGTCGGTGGTTTTGGCTGTGCCATCAGCGCCGCCAGCGCCTGAGCGCCAGCTTCGTAGGTGAAATCACCCCGGGTAATATAGCTGCTTTCGACGCTAATGCCATTACGACGTAGCGCCTGAATGTAACCTTGCAACCGATAATGGCTGAGCGGCATCTGTTCAGGCCCGGCGACACAGGCGATTTGTTTGTGTCCGAGCTGATGTAAATAATGTACGGCTTCGAAGGCGGCCGTCAGATTATCGATGTGTACCGTCGGCAGTTCCAGTTCCGGAGCAAACTCGTTGGCCATCACCATCGGTGGCAGATTACGTTGTTCTTCTTTACTGGCATCGAAGGGTAAGTTTGAGCCGAGCAGCAGCATGCCGTCGATTTGTTTGGTAATAATCAGATTAACAAAGGTGCGTTCCTGCTGATTTTGCTGCGCACAGTCGCCAATGAGCACCAGATAGCCCTGTTGTGCCGCTGTTTGCTCGATCCCCTGGATCACGTCGGCAAAAAACGGATCGCAAATGTCGGGGACGATCACCAGGATGGTGCGGGATTCGTTGCGTTTGATATTACGGGAGAGGGCGTGGGGAGAATAGCCAACGGCCAGCACGGCCTGTTCCACTTTCTGACGCGTCGGCGTTGACACCTTTTCCGGATTCATCAACGCACGCGATACGGTTGCCGTTGAAACGCCCGCCATTTCGGCAACGTCTTTCATGGTTGCCATGGATAATTCTTTCTTGTGTTCCAACGCCTTTCTCCTTGCGTTAGCCCCATGCCAACGCGACTGCTTCAGTTTGCTCACAAATTCTGGCGTGCGGTGGTGTTGTTATGATTTAGCGCCATCCGCGCTTAAACATTCGGTCACGGTGCTGCAATCGGTGACAAAATTGCCTTCACAGACATTCTAAACAGAATATGTCCTGCCTTTGTTACCTAATTTGCATAAAAAGTGTGACCCAGGAAGGTTTTTTAGCGTTCGCTCGCAATTTCAAGGGTAAACGTTTGCATTGCATGAACTGAATCAGACTTTTCTGGGTTCAGCTGTCTATCGGATCGATGTCTAGCGTCCATTTCACCTTACGTGCCTGTGGCAGAGTGCCGACCAGTGGCAAGGAACTCTTCATCAACTGTTGTAACACCCGCCGTGAAGGGTGTTGCAGCAAGAGCTGCCAGCGGAAGCGCCCACCGCGTTTCGATTGCAGTGCAGGAACTGGCCCCATCACCCAGAGCGAATCATCTTTTAGTGGGCTGGCTTCCAACAGATTACGCAGTTGCTGCAGGAATTGCGGCGCCTGCTGGTTATCGTGATCTTCCGAGCGCACGATGATATGACTGGTATACGGCGGAAGGAACACACTATTGCGTTCAGCCAGTGTCTGTTTGGCAAAGGCATCGTAGCCCTGTTGAAGCAGTATTTGCAGTAACGGGTGTTCCGGGTGGTGTGTTTGCAACAACACCTCACCCGCTTTTCCCGCACGGCCTGCTCGGCCTGAAACCTGGGTATACAACTGGGCAAAGCGCTCGGCGGACCGGAAGTCAGCAGAGAACAGTGCACCGTCAACGTCCAGAAGTGCCACTAACGTTACATCTGGGAAATGGTGGCCTTTTGCCAACATTTGAGTGCCGATCAAAATGCGTGAACCGCCACGGTGGATATCTGCCAGGTGCTGTTCGAGCGAGCCTTTACGGCTGGTGGTATCGCGATCGATACGGGTGATTGGCGTTTCTGGGAACAGTGGCGCCAGCTCATTTTCCAACTGCTCGGTGCCGACACCGACTGACACCAGATGCGTTGATCCGCACTGTGGGCACTGATGGGGCACGGGGCGTTGGCTGTCACAGTGGTGGCAGCGCAGTTGCCGCTGGTTCTGGTGAAAGGTGTAGTAATGATCGCAACGTTGGCATTCGGCGATCCAGCCGCATTCATGGCACAACAGCGCCGGTGCGTAGCCGCGTCGATTAAGGAACAGCATCACCTGATTGCCGGCTTTCAAATGGTGTTGCATGCTTTTCAGCAACGGCTGCGACAGACCCACTTTTAGAGGTAGCCCTTTCAGATCGATCAGGTGCTGCGTCGCGGGTTTGGCGTTTCCGGCGCGCTGGGTGAGTTTAAGCTGGCGATATTTGCCCAGTTGCACATTGTGCAAGGTTTCCAGCGCCGGCGTGGCGGTGCCCATCACCATGGGGATGTTTTCCTCACGGGCACGGAATACCGCCAGGTCGCGAGCGTGATAACGCCACCCTTCCTGCTGTTTATAAGAACTGTCGTGTTCTTCGTCGATGATGATCACGCCCAGGTTTGAAAACGGGGTAAACAGCGCCGAACGGGTGCCGATGACAATCGCTGCCTCGCCACTGCGGGCGCGCAGCCATACCGCCAGTCGCTCGCTGTCGTTGAGGCCGGAGTGCAGTACCTCCACCGGGGCGTTAAAGCGCTCGCGAAAGCGGGCAATGGTCTGCGGCGTCAGGCCGATTTCCGGCACCAGTACCAGCGCTTGCTTACCCTTGGCCAGAATGTTTTCCAGCACGCTGAGATAGACTTCAGTCTTGCCGGAACCCGTGACCCCGGCCAACAACCAGGTGGCGAACCGATCGTCTTCGCTGCGGATGGCGCCTACGGCCGTGGCCTGTTCGGTGTTGAGCCGCAGCCGTTCACCCAGTACTTCAAAGCCTGGCCGCCAGTCCTGAGTTGCGACTGTCTGGGCGCGTAAGTCGACTAATCCCTTAGCGCGTAACGCTTGCAACGCGCTTTCGGTTAACTCCAGCTCACTGACCTGATGACGATAGACAGGACGCTGCAGCAGCGCGGCGAGGGCCTGTTGCTGTTTAGGCGCACGTTTGAGGCTTTCCGGTAGGGTGGCACGGCCCTGCTCGGTGGCAAACCACTGCCATAATGGCGCGGTTTCGGCGGGCTTTCCCTGGCGCAGCAGGATCGGCAGTGCGTGAAACAGCACTTCGCCGATGGGGTAATGATAATAGTCACTGGCCCAGCATAGAATGCGCCACAGGCTGGTTGAGAACAGGGACGCATTGTCGATCACGCTGTCGATCGGCTTGAGTTTATCTAGCGGTAATTCGCTGGTCTCGCTACAGCCAGTGACGATACCTATTGCCCGTTGTTTGCCCCAGGGAACGCCCACGCGTGCGCCAACTACCGGCTGCAGATCTTGCGGCAGCAGATAGTCGAAAGTGCGGGCGAGGGGTACCGGCAAAGCAACGTGAACAACAGGCATGAGGTCATCCAGAGTAAAAAAACAGTCCATCAGTTTACACGGCGCATCGGCAAATGTACGGATCCGATTGCGCGGCACTTTTAATTCTGTATAATTTGCCGCCTTTGGTATAATTCGATACCAAATTTATTATCAACCACGTGTGGTGTCTGGCGAAACAGGGCTGGATAGCGACACGGCCTTAACTGAGGTTTCCCATGAAACAAGGTATCCACCCAAAATACGAATTAGTTACTGCTAACTGCTCTTGCGGTAACGTGATCAAAATCCGCTCTACCGTGGGTCACGATCTGAACCTGGACGTTTGTGGCGAATGCCACCCGTTCTACACTGGCAAGCAGCGTGACGTTGCTACCGGTGGCCGCGTTGACCGCTTCAACAAGCGTTTCAGCGTACCAGGCGCTAAGAAATAAGATTTCTTATCGTCAGATGAAAAAGGCGCCTTCGGCGCCTTTTTTCGTTTCTACCCTCTGCATTCGCAGACCGGCACTTAATATTCCCAGGTATCGGGATCCACACCCAATTCACGCATCAGCAGTTTCGCGGCTTCCGGGATTTCATCGCTGCGTTCTTTGCGCAGGTCTTCGTCGTTCGGCAGCGGCTGGCCGGTAAAGGCGTGCAGAAATGCTTCGCACAGCAATTCGCTGTTGGTGGCATGGCGCAGGTTATTGACCTGGCGACGCGTCCGTTCATCGGTGAGGATTTTCAGAACCTTCAGCGGAATGGATACCGTGATTTTTTTTACTTGCTCGCTTTTTTTACCGTGTTCAGCGTAAGGGCTGACATACTCGCCGTTCCACTCAGCCATGGGACACCTTAAATTTGTCAGAAAAATTACAAAATTCTAAAAACCGGCCAATTATGCCCGATCTTCACTGTTCTCACTAAATAAATGTCAATTTTACGCGACCAGGGTCACTGAATGCTGACGATCAATAGGTGTCGCCTATGCATTCCGGGTTAACATCGTATCGTCATATCAAACTGGCATAATTTTAGCGGGTATTATGGCTTTGCTCAATCTATACGCAAAGAAGTTTAGATGTCCAGATGTATTGACGTCTATCGTTGCTGCGATTAATCTTTAGGCCTCATTCATCCGAATCCCGAGAGCCGAGAGACCCTATGACGCGTAAACCTGCCACGATTGCCGTACGTAGCGGCCTGAACGATGACGAACAGTACGGTTGCGTTGTTCCGCCGATCCACCTATCCAGTACCTATAATTTTACTGACTTCAATCAGCCTCGTGCTCATGACTATTCACGCCGCGGTAACCCGACACGCGATGTGGTGCAGCGTGCACTGGCCGAGTTGGAAGGGGGGGCTGGGGCCGTGATGACCAGTAGCGGGATGTCGGCGATCCATCTGGTGACGACCGTGTTCCTGCAACCCGGCGATCTTCTGGTGGCTCCGCATGACTGTTATGGCGGTAGCTATCGTCTGTTCGACAGCCTGAGTAAGCGTGGTGCTTACCGCGTGCTGTTTGTCGATCAGGGGAATGAAACGGCATTACAGCAGGCGTTGGCGCAAAAGCCCAAGTTGGTACTGATTGAAAGCCCAAGTAATCCGCTATTGCGGGTGGTGGATATCGCCGCTATTTGTGACGCTGCCCATGCAGCAGGTGCGCTGACGGTGGTGGACAATACCTTCCTCAGCCCGGCATTGCAGCAGCCTATCAGCCTGGGGGCGGATTTGGTGGTGCACTCCTGCACCAAGTATCTCAATGGTCATTCTGACGTTGTGGCCGGAGCGGTCATCGCCAAAGATAAAGATCTGGCGGTTGAGCTGGCCTGGTGGGCCAATAATATCGGCGTGACGGGTGGTGCGTTCGACAGCTATTTACTGCTGCGTGGCATGCGTACGCTGTCACCACGCATTAAGGCAGCGCAACAAAACGCCGAAGCGATTGTCAGTTATTTACAGCAGCAACCCTTAGTGAAAAAGCTGTATCATCCTTCTCTGCCACAGAACCCTGGGCACGAGATTGCACGTCGTCAGCAACGCGGCTTTGGCGCGATGCTCAGCTTTGAACTGGACGGTGACGAAGCGCTATTGCGCCGTTTTCTGTCTGCCCTTGAGTTGTTTACTCTGGCAGAATCGTTGGGCGGCGTAGAAAGCCTGATCTCGCATGCAGCGACCATGACCCATGCAGGTATGGCGGCGGAAGCCCGTGCGGCGGCCGGTATTTCCGAAAGCCTGCTGCGTATCTCCGTGGGTATTGAAGACAGTGAAGATTTGATTGCCGATCTGGAACGAGCCTTCCAGGCGGCGGCAACGAGGTAAGCATGAATGCAATTGCGGTAGCAGGGCCGGTGAGCGGGCGTCAACTGCACAAGTTTGGCGGCAGTAGCCTGGCGGATGTGAAGTGTTATCTGCGGGTGGCCGGGATCATGGCCGAATACAGCCAGCCAGGCGACATGATGGTGGTGTCGGCGGCCGGCAGTACCACCAACCAACTGATCAGCTGGCTGAAGCTCAGCCAGAGCGATCGCCTTTCTGCACATCAGGTTCAGCAGACGTTACGCCGTTATCACAGCGAATTAATAAGCGGTCTGTTACCGCCGGAAACCGCTGAGCCATTGATCGCCGAATTTATTCAGGATCTGGAGCGTCTGGCAGTCTTGCTGGACGATAAGCTCGACGACGTCATCTACGCTGAGGTGGTTGGCCATGGCGAGATCTGGTCTGCACGCTTGATGGCAGCGGTACTGAACAAGCTGGACATGCAGGCGGCCTGGCTGGATGCGCGCGATTTCCTGCGTGCGGAACGCGCCGCTCAGCCGCAAGTTGACGAAGGCCGTTCTTATCCGTTGTTGCAACAGTTGTTGGCCCAACACCCGGGTAAACGTTTGGTGGTGACCGGCTTTATTTCACGCAACGACGCCGGTGAAACCGTGCTGTTGGGGCGTAACGGCAGTGACTATTCTGCAACCCAGGTCGGTGCGCTGGCCGGGGCGGAACGCGTGACCATTTGGAGTGACGTGGCAGGGGTTTACAGCGCCGACCCGCGCAAGGTAAAAGACGCTTGCCTGCTGCCACTGCTGCGTTTGGACGAAGCCAGTGAACTGGCGCGTTTGGCGGCACCTGTGCTGCACACCCGCACCCTGCAGCCGGTATCCGGTAGCGATATCGATCTTCAACTGCGTTGCAGTTATCAGCCGGAACAAGGCTCAACGCGTATCGAACGTGTACTCGCCTCTGGCACGGGGGCGAAGATTGTCACCAGTCATGATGATGTGTGCCTGATTGAGCTGAATGTTGCCAGCCAACATGATTTTAAGCTGGCACAGAAAGAACTGGATCTGGTGCTCAAGCGTGCGCAGATCAAACCGCTGGCGGTAGGTATTCATCCGGACCGTAACTTGATACAGCTATGCTACACCTCGGAAGTGGTGAACAGCGTACTGCGTACGTTGCAGGATACGGCGCTGCCGGGTGAACTGCAGCTGCGTGAAGGGTTGGCGCTGGTGGCGCTGGTGGGGGCCGGTGTGTGTAAGAACCCGCTGCACAGTCATCGTTTTTATCAACAGCTGAAAGACCAACCGGTAGAGTTTATTTGGCAGTCCGAAGATGGCATCAGTATGGTGGCGGTGCTGCGCAAGGGGCCTACCGGGTTACTGATTCAGGGCCTGCACCAAAGCCTGTTCCGTGCCGAGAAACGTATTGGTCTGGTGCTGTTCGGCAAAGGCAATATCGGTGCACGTTGGCTGGAGCTGTTTGCCCGCGAGCAGAAAAATATTTCCGCCCGCAGCGGGTTTGAGTTCAGCCTGGCTGGCGTGGTGGACAGTCGCCGCAGCTTGCTGAACTACGATGGCCTGGACGCCAGCCGCGCATTGGCATTCTTTGAAGACGAAGCGCAAGAACTGGACGAAGAGTCACTGTTCCTGTGGATGCGTGCGCACCCGTTTGACGATTTGGTGGTGCTTGATGTCACCGCCAGTGAAAGTCTGGCTGAGCAGTATCTGGATTTCGCCAGCTATGGTTTCCATGTGATCAGTGCCAATAAGCTTGCGGGGGCATCCTGTAGCGACAACTATCGCCAAATTCGCGATGCCTTCGCCAAAACGGGCCGCCATTGGTTGTATAACGCCACGGTTGGTGCGGGCCTGCCTGTCAATCATACGGTACGAGACCTGCGCGACAGCGGTGACAGCATTCTGGCGATAAGCGGCATCTTCTCGGGTACGCTTTCCTGGTTGTTCCTGCAGTTCGACGGCACGGTGCCGTTCACCGAGCTGGTGGATCAGGCGTGGCAGCAGGGGCTGACAGAACCGGATCCACGGGTTGACCTCTCTGGTCAGGACGTGATGCGTAAGTTGGTGATCCTGGCGCGTGAGGCGGGTTACGATATTGAACCGAACCAGGTCCGCGTCGAATCGCTGGTGCCTGCAGGGGCTGAACAGGGCTCTGTCGATCAGTTCTTCGAAAACGGCGATGCGCTGAATCAGCAAATGCTGCAACGTTTTGAGGCCGCCAATGAAATGGGGCTGGTGCTGCGACACGTGGCGCGCTTCGATGCCAATGGCAAGGCTCGTGTCGGCGTGGAAGCAGTGCGTCCTGAGCACCCGCTGGCGTCGCTGTTGCCGTGTGATAACGTGTTTGCCATCGAAAGCCGTTGGTACCGAGACAATCCACTGGTGATCCGCGGTCCGGGTGCGGGTCGTGATGTCACCGCCGGTGCGATCCAGTCAGACCTTAACCGTTTGGCGCAACTGCTTTAATTTCCTTGTGGGTGCGGATCCTCCGCACCCCTCGTTTTTCCTGCCATAATTATCCTTGTTTTGAATATGAAATTCTTTCTCTTAACGGGTGAGGATTAATCACCTTATTTCCCTCATTTTCCTGTTGACTCTTTAGCCAACATACGGCATTTTCTATCTAGACGTCTAAACGTATAGACGCTTATTAAAATAAAGCAGAACAGTGATTGATAAGAGGCGGACAGGGTATGAGTTTTTTTCACGCAAACCAGCGGGAAGCGCTGAATCAGAGTCTGGCGGAGTTAAACGGTCAGATTAACGTATCATTCGAGTTCTTCCCGCCGCGCACCAGCGAGATGGAAGACACCCTGTGGCAGTCCATCGATCGTCTGAGCAGCCTGAAACCTAAATTTGTCTCTGTGACTTATGGCGCAAACTCCGGTGAGCGTGATCGTACCCATAGCATTATCAAAGGGATTAAGGATCGTACTGGCCTGGATGCGGCCCCGCACCTGACCTGTATCGACGCCAGCCCAGATCAGCTGCGTGAGATTGCGACCGACTATTGGAACAGCGGTATTCGCCATATTGTGGCGCTGCGTGGTGACTTGCCACCGGGCGGCGGAAAGCCCGACATGTACGCTACCGATTTGGTGGCTTTGCTTAAAGATGTCGGCGATTTCGACATTTCGGTTGCGGCTTATCCTGAAGTGCATCCAGAAGCCAAAAGCCCGCAGGCGGACCTGATTAACCTGAAGCGTAAAATCGATGCTGGTGCGAACCGTGCGATTACCCAGTTCTTTTTCGATGTGGAAAGCTACCTGCGGTTTCGTGACCGTTGCGTTGCGACCGGCATTGACGTGGAAATTGTGCCGGGCATTCTGCCGGTGTCCAACTTCAAGCAATTACAGCGTTTTGCCACCATGACCAACGTGCGGGTGCCGAGCTGGATGACCAGCATGTTTGAAGGGCTGGATGACGATGCCGAAACCCGCAAAATGGTCGGTGCCAATATCGCGATGGACATGGTGAAGATCCTCAGCCGCGAAGGGGTGAAAGACTTCCATTTCTATACGCTGAACCGCGCCGAGATGAGTTATGCCATTTGCCACACGCTGGGTGTGCGTCCGGCGGCTCTTGCCTAATTTTATTGATGAATGAAGAAAAGGGCGCTGTGCAATGACAGCGCCCTTTTTATTGGAAAAAAACGGCCTCTGGAAGCAGGGGCCGTACTTTGTCGCTTAACCTAGCCGGTATTACGCATCCCGGCGGCAACGCCGGCAATGGTGACCATTAGCGCTTGCTCAACGCGGGCATCTGGCTGTTCTTGCTGGCGTGAACGGTGTAACAGTTCAGCCTGCAGTACGTTCAGCGGATCGGTATACACGTTACGCAGCGCGATGGATTCGGCGATCCACGGCAGATCCTCCATCAGGTGTGCATCATTGGCGATTGTCAGCACCACTTTGATGTCGCTCGCCAATTGGTCGCGTAACTGTTTGCCAAGTGGCCACAGTGACTTATCGACCAGACGTTGATCGTAGTATTCCGCTAACCACAGGTCTGCTTTGGCGAAAACCATTTCCAGCATCGCGATGCGGGTAGAGAAGAACGGCCAGTCGCGGCACATCGCTTCCAATTGATCCTGCTTGCCGGCTTTTACCGCTTCTTGCAAGCCGGCACCGGCACCCAGCCAGGCGGGCAGCATCAGCCGGTTCTGAGTCCAGGCGAAGATCCACGGGATAGCGCGTAGGCTCTCTACGCCGCCGTTTGGCTTGCGCTTGGCCGGACGTGAGCCCAGAGGCAGTTTGCCCAACTCCAATTCCGGCGTTGCAGCGCGGAAATATGGCACAAACTCCGGATTCTCGCGTACGTAGCCGCGGTACATGTTGCATGAGGTGTCTGACAACTCATCCATCAACGTGCGCCACTCTTTCTTCGGTTCTGGCGGCGGCAACAGGTTGGCCTCCAAAATTGCGCCAGTGTAAAGCGCCAGGCTGCTGATGGTGACCTCCGGCAGACCAAATTTGAAGCGGATCATTTCACCCTGTTCGGTGACGCGCAGGCCGCCTTTCAGGCTGCCCGGCGGTTGCGACAGCAATGCCGCATGCGCCGGTGCACCGCCACGGCCAATTGAACCACCGCGGCCGTGGAACAGCGTCAGTGCCACGCCAGCCTTCTCACAGGTTTTGATCAGCGCATCTTGCGCGCGGTACTGCGCCCACGATGCTGCCATTACCCCGGCGTCTTTCGCCGAATCAGAATAGCCAATCATCACCATCTGTTTGCCCTGGATAAAGCCGCGGTACCAGTCAATATTCAGCAACTGGGTCATTACGTCGTCGGCGTTATTCAGGTCGTCGAGGGTTTCGAACAGCGGTGCGACTGGCAGCGCGAATGGGCAGCCGGCTTCTTTCAGCAACAGATGCACCGCCAGCACGTCAGAGGGGGTGCGAGCCATGGAAATCACGTAGGCGGCGATTGATCCTTGGGGGGCTTCGGCGATCACCCGACAGGTTTCCAGCACTTCCTGGGTGTCGGCGCTCGGTTCCCACTTCAGCGGTACCAGCGGGCGTTTGGAGTTCAGTTCGCGGATCAGGAATGCCTGTTTATCGGCTTCCGACCAGCTTTCGTAATCACCCAGGCCGAGATAGCGCGTCAGTTCGGCGATAGCTTCAGTGTGGCGTGTGCTTTCCTGGCGAACATCGATACGCACCAGGGGGACACCAAAGCAGCGTACGCGGCGTAAGGTATCGAGCAGCTGGCCATTGGCGATGATGCTCATACCACAAGCCTGCAGTGACTGGTAACAGGCAAACAGCGGTTCCCACAGTTGCTCGTTATTGACCAGCAGGTCATGCGGTTTCAGTACACGCTCGCCTTTAAGGCGGCCTTCCAGATAAGCCTGAGAACTCATCAGCTGGCTGCGCAATTGCTTCATGATCTCGCGGTACGGTTCCTGCACTTCGTCACCACCGGCACGTGCACGCAGTTCCGGCGTACATTCGGTCATCGACAGCTCAGATACCAGCACCTGAATATCGCGGGTGAACAAGTCGCAGGCCTTCCAGCGGCTCAGCAGCAGCACGTGTCGGGTAATTTCGGCAGTGACATTGGGGTTGCCATCGCGGTCACCGCCCATCCAGGAGGTGAAGCGTACCGGTACGGCTTCTGCCGGCAGGCTGTAATCGATGGAGTTTTCCAACTGTTCGTTGAATTCACGCAGGAAGGCAGGCACACCTTCCCACAGGCTGTTTTCGACTACCGCAAAGCCCCATTTCGCTTCATCGATAGGTGATGGGCGATGCTTACGGATCTCGTCGGTATGCCATGACTGGGCGACCAATTGACGCAGGCGGCGCATGATCTTGTTGCGCTCGTAATCGGCCAGATCGTTATGGTCCAGTTGGCTGAGGCAAGTGTTAACTTCAACCAGCTTGTGGATCAGGGTGCGGCGGGTAATTTCCGTCGGGTGCGCGGTCAGCACCAGCTCGATGGAAAGCTGAGATACCGCATTTTGCAGCTCTTTGGTGCTGAGCTTTTTGTCTTTCAGACGAGTGAATAACTGGGCCAACGCCTCTGGGTTGCTGGCCGCCTCGCCATTGGGCGAAATGCTGTGGTACTGCTCGGCGACGTTCGTCAGATTGAGAAACTGACTGAATGCACGCGCAACGGGCAGCAACTCGTCGTTGGACAGGTTTTGTAAGGTAGAAAGCAGCTCTTGGCGATGCGCTTCGTTACCTGCACGTGAAGATTTGGAAAGCTTACGGATAGTTTCAACGCGATCGAGAATATGCTCGCCCAGCGCTTCTTTGATGGTATCGCCGAGCAATTTGCCGAGCATACTGACATTACTTCGCATTGCCGAATATTGTTCGTTCATATAACCCCTGACCCAGTTCTGTATTTACCCTTCATCTTTCAAGCCGCAGCAGCGTTGGCTTCACGCTCCCATCTCTGTCACTGGGTTGCTCCAGGGGATTTACGTGTTAGCCGCGTGACTGTGTCCTGAAATCTATTGGGTAGATGATTTTTATCTTGTAAGTAAATTTCACGTGCCAGGCGAAGAGCGCCTGTTTCATCTCGCCACGTTCCTGTCCAATCGTCAATTGACACTATTTTTAGCAAAAAAACATCAAAATCGGCGCATTTTCTGAAATTTAATTACGGCGCACCGGTTATCAGTCTGGCTTATTTCATTATTTTTCTACTTCTTAAGTGGTAGGGCGATGATAAATCATCAACCCTAGCCTGTGTAAGGTTTATTGGCGGCAGAAGTGATCAACCAGCTGACCCAGCAGCTTGCGCGTGGGTTCGATAAAGCCGGTATCAATGTATTCATCTGGCTGATGCGCTTGGTCGATAGAGCCGGGGCCCAGCACCAGCGTCGGGCAGACCTGTTGGACGAAGGGTGCCTCGGTGCAATAGTTGACCACTTGCGTGCGGGTACCCAGCAGTTTCTCGATCACCGCCACCATATGATGGTCGGTTGGGCACTCGTAACCCGGTACCGACGCATGGAGCTCTTCAATGCTTAGGCGCCCCGGCCAACGCTGGCTCACCGGCTCCAGTGTCTGATGCATCAATTCATTGATGTTGTCGAGCGTCATACCTGGCAATGGGCGGATGTCCAGATGCAGTTCACAGCAGGCGCAAATGCGGTTGGCTGCGTCACCGCCGCTGATATGACCGAAGTTCATGGTTGGATAAGGTACGGCGAAGGCTGGGTTGTTGTAGCGCTCCTGCAGTGTTTTACGCAGTTCCATCAGGCGGCCAATAGTGTCATGCATCAGATCGATGGCATTCACGCCGCGTGCGGGATCGCTTGAGTGGCCAGACTGGCCGACGATACGGATAGCATTGGCCATATGGCCTTTATGCGCGCGCACCGGTTGCAGCGAGGTCGGTTCACCGATAATAGCGAAATCTGGACGGATGCTGGTTGAGGCCGCGAAATAACGTGCTCCGGCCATCGTCGTTTCTTCATCTGCGGTGGCTAGAATGTATAACGGCTTGGTCAGCTGGCTGGCGTCGATGTCACGTACCGCATCCAGAATAAAGGCAAAGAAGCCTTTCATGTCGGCGGTGCCCAGCCCGTAAAGCTTATTGTCATGCTCGGTCAACGTGAAGGGATCGCGCGTCCAGCGGCCTTCGTCGTAAGGCACGGTATCGGTATGACCCGCGAGCAGCAGGCCGCCGCTGCCTTCACCAATGCTCGCCAGCAGATTGAATTTTTTGCGGCTATCCGGCACTGGCTGCACGTCGACACGGAAGCCTAAATCGGCAAACCATCCGGCCAGCAAGTTGATTAATGCTTCATTACTCTGATCGAGGGCGCCATCAGTGGCGCTGATCGACGGAGTGGCGATCAACGCCCGGTACAGCTCAATAAATGGAGGTAATTTCATCTTCACTGTTGACAGCCTTTGGTTAGGTTGGTATCAATATTCATGCATTTATTGTGAATAAAAATACAGTAAGCTGGAGCGTAAGGGAACCCGATTCCCGGATGATTATAAAAACATCAACGCTCGACCTCGTGGGTGAACGGCGAAACAACGCTGGTGAGCCTGGAAACCTGGGTCGAATACGACCCTACGCACGTCAAGAAGGTGAAAGGCCCCATGTTGAATACGCTGATTGTCGGTGCCAGCGGTTATGCCGGAGCAGAGCTCACGGCGTACCTCAATCGTCACCCACACATGAACATAACCGCTTTAGCGGTTTCAGCGCAAAGTGCAGATGCAGGAAAATTGCTTTCCGATTTGCACCCCCAGTTAAAAGGGA
Source organism: Serratia sp. PL17 (assembly GCF_017832355.1). Taxonomy (GTDB): domain Bacteria; phylum Pseudomonadota; class Gammaproteobacteria; order Enterobacterales; family Enterobacteriaceae; genus Serratia. Next base: position 15,536 of record NZ_JAFIBY010000011.1, on the reverse strand, counting down.
TTGTCGATCTGCCATTACAGCCGCTGGTTGACGTTGCCAAAGCCGCTGAATGTATCGACGTGGTGTTTTTGGCCACGGCACACGAGGTGAGTCACGATATTGCGCCAGCTTTACTGGCCGCAGGTTGCGTGGTGTTCGATCTGTCGGGTGCATTCCGTGTGAAAGATGCCGCGTTCTACAGCCAATATTACGGTTTTGAACATCAGCACGCTGATTTGCTGGACCAGGCTGTCTATGGCTTGGCTGAGTGGCAGAGCGAAAAAATCAAACAGGCACAGCTGATTGCCGTACCGGGTTGCTACCCGACGGCGGCGCAATTGGCGTTGAAGCCGCTGATCGATCAAGGTTTGCTGAACCTTGAGCAGTGGCCAGTGATCAACGCGACCAGTGGCGTCAGCGGTGCCGGCAGAAAGGCCAGCGTCACGACCAGCTTCTGTGAAGTGAGCCTGCAGCCCTACGGTATTTTCAACCACCGTCATCATCCAGAAATCGTCGCGCACTTGGGCGTGCCGGTCATCTTTACGCCACATTTGGGTAATTTCCCGCGTGGTATTCTCGAAACCATCACTTGCCGCCTTAACGCCGGTGTGACCGCGCAGGACGTGGCCGCCGTGTATCACGCTGCTTACGACGATAAACCGCTGGTGCGGTTGTACGACCAGGGCGTGCCGGCGCTGAAGTCGGTGGTCGGGCTGCCATTCTGTGATATCGGCTTTGCCGTGCAAGGCGAGCATCTGATTGCTGTGGCGGCGGAAGACAACCTGTTGAAAGGCGCTGCCGCTCAGGCGGTGCAATGCTTGAATATCCGTTTTGGGTTCCCGGAAACCCAGTCATTACTTTAATGAATCACCAGCGTGGGATGTAAACAGCGATGAATCCGTTAATTATCAAGTTAGGTGGCGTGTTATTAGACAGTGAAGAGGCGCTGGAGCGTTTGTTTACTGCGTTGGACAGCTACCGCCAGCAGCATCAGCGCCCGCTGGTGATCGTCCACGGCGGCGGTTGCGTGGTGGATGAGCTGATGAAACAGCTTTCTTTACCGGTGGTGAAAAAAAATGGCCTGCGTGTGACCCCGGCCGATCAAATCGGCATTATCACTGGCGCGCTGGCGGGCACTGCCAACAAAACCTTGCTGGCATGGGCGGTCAAGCACCAGATTAATGCCGTGGGCCTGAGCCTGGCAGATGGCGGCAGCGTCACCGTGACCCCGCTTGATCCGGCGCTGGGACACGTTGGTAACGCGCAACCGGGCTCCCCGGCGCTGCTCAATACCCTGCTGGGCGCCGGTTATTTGCCGGTGATCAGCTCCATCGGTATTACTGCCGATGGGCAGTTAATGAATGTAAACGCCGATCAGGCGGCGACGGCTTTAGCCGCGACGCTGGGTGCGGATTTGATCCTGCTGTCGGATGTCAGTGGCATCCTCGACGGTAAAGGGCAACGCATCGCAGAAATGACGGCGCAAAAAGCGGAACAACTGATTGCCCAGGGCATCATCACTGATGGTATGGTGGTGAAGGTGAATGCGGCGCTCGATGCGGCCCGCACCCTCGGTCGCCCGGTAGATATCGCCAGTTGGCGCCATGCCGATCAGCTTCCTGCACTGTTTAACGGCGTGTCAATTGGCACCCGGATCCTCGCTTAAATTTAGAATTAAAAAGGAAAAGACCATGCAAAACAAAGGCATCAAAAAAATCGTTCTGGCGTACTCTGGCGGTCTGGATACTTCAGCCATCATTCCATGGCTGAAAGAGAACTACGGCGGTTGCGAAGTCGTCGCGTTCGTAGCAGATATCGGTCAGGAGCGCGGCGATCTGGAAGGTGTGGAGCAAAAAGCCCTGCAATCCGGTGCCTCTGAGTGTCACGTGGTTGACCTGCGTGAAGAATTCATTCGTGATTATGTTTACCCTGTGCTGCAAACCGGTGCCTTGTATGAAGGCAGCTACCTGCTAGGTACTTCAATGGCACGCCCGATTATTGCTAAAGCGCAGGTTGAGCTGGCGCTGAAAGTCGGTGCTGACGCGTTGTGTCACGGTGCAACCGGCAAAGGTAACGACCAGGTCCGTTTCGAAACGACTTACACCGCGCTGGCGCCACACCTGAAAGTCGTCGCACCTTGGCGTGAGTGGAACCTGCGTTCCCGTGAAGCGCTGTTGGACTACCTGAAAGAACGTAATATTCCGACGACTGCGTCGCTGGAGAAAATTTACAGCCGTGATGAAAACGCCTGGCATATCTCGACGGAAGGCGGCGTGCTGGAAAGCCCATGGAATGCACCGAACAAAGACTGCTGGGTCTGGACCGTAGACCCGCAGGAAGCGCCGGATCAGCCTGAACACGTGACCATCACCGTAGAGAAAGGCTGTGTGGTGGCGGTGAATGGCGAAGCATTGAGTCCGTATAAATGTCTGGAAACCCTGAACGTGTTGGGCGCCAAGCATGGCGTGGGCCGTATCGATATCGTAGAGAACCGTCTGGTGGGTATCAAATCCCGTGGCTGCTACGAAACCCCGGGCGGCACCATCATGGTTGCTGCACTGCGTGGTGTCGAGCAACTGGTTCTGGATCGCGATAGCTTCAAATGGCGTGAGCAACTGGGCCTGGAAATGTCCTACGTGGTTTACGATGGGCGTTGGTTTGCCCCACTGCGTCGCTCACTGCAGGCTTCTGCCGAGGCACTGGCCGAAGAAGTTAACGGCGAAGTTGTGCTGCAGCTGTACAAAGGCCAGGTGACGGCGATTCAGAAAAAATCTGCCAACAGCCTGTACTCGGAAGAGTTTGCCACCTTCGGTGAAGACGAAGTTTACGATCACAGCCACGCGGGCGGCTTTATCCGTCTGTTCTCACTCTCTTCACGTATTCGTGCGCTGAACGAGAAAAAGAATAAATAATCGATTGGCGTGACTCTGCAAGGGCGCAGCATGCTGCGCCCTTTCGTATAAAATTTATACCCCAAATAATTCGAGTTGCAGGAAGGCGACAAGAGCGTGAGTCCCGATGAGCTTATATCGGTAAGTGATTCGGGCGAGCGCGCGCAGCCAACACATCTGTAGCTCGAAGTATGACGGGTAGAGGAGTAAAGGTATGGCACTTTGGGGCGGACGGTTCACTCAGGCGGCAGATCAGCGGTTCAAACAATTAAACGATTCTCTGCGCTTTGATTATCGCTTGGCGGAACAGGATATTGTGGGCTCCGTGGCCTGGTCGAAAGCGCTGGTTACCGTCAACGTATTGACGGCAACCGAGCAGCAACAGCTTGAGCAGGCATTGAACGGACTGTTGGCAGAAGTGCAGGCCGATCCGCAGGCGATTGTCAGCAGCGATGCTGAAGATATTCACAGCTGGGTGGAGCAGAAGCTGATCGACAAAGTCGGCGATCTGGGCAAGAAATTGCACACCGGGCGTAGCCGTAACGATCAGGTCGCGACCGATCTGAAGCTGTGGTGTAAAGAGCAGATTGGCGATTTGCATCAGGCCATCGTGCAGTTGCAACAGGCGCTGGTGGAAACGGCCGAAGCCAACCAGGATGCCGTGATGCCGGGCTATACCCACCTGCAGCGTGCTCAGCCGGTGACCTTTGCCCATTGGTGTTTGGCCTATGTGGAAATGCTGGCGCGTGACGAAAGCCGCTTGCAGGATACGTTGAAGCGTCTGGACGTCAGCCCGTTGGGCAGTGGCGCATTAGCAGGCACCGCCTACCCGATTGACCGCGAGCAACTGGCCGGCTGGCTGGGTTTTGCCTCGGCAACCCGTAACAGCCTGGACAGCGTTTCCGACCGCGACCACGTGCTGGAACTGTTATCCAATGCCTCCATTAGCATGGTGCACCTGTCGCGCTTTGCCGAAGACCTGATCTTCTTCAACAGTGGTGAAGCGGCCTTTGTCGATCTGTCTGATCGTGTGACGTCGGGCTCCTCGCTGATGCCGCAAAAGAAAAACCCGGATGCGCTGGAGCTGATCCGCGGTAAATGTGGCCGTGTACAGGGCGCATTGACCGGCATGATGATGACGTTGAAAGGCCTGCCACTGGCGTACAACAAAGACATGCAGGAAGACAAGGAAGGGCTGTTCGACGCGTTGGATACCTGGATGGATTGCCTGCAAATGGCGGCACTGGTGCTGGATGGCATTCAAGTGAAGCGTCCGCGTTGTAAAGAAGCGGCGGAACAGGGTTATGCCAACTCGACCGAACTGGCGGATTATCTGGTCGCGAAAGGCGTGCCGTTCCGTGAGGCGCACCATATTGTCGGCGAAGCGGTAGTGGAAGCCATCCGTCAGGGTAAGGCGCTGGAAGCCCTGCCGTTGACCGATTTGCAGAAATTCAGCGCGGTGATTGGTGACGACGTGTACCCGATTCTGGCACTGCAGTCTTGTCTGGACAAACGTTCGGCTAAGGGGGGCGTTTCTCCTCAGCAGGTCGCCAGTGCGATCGCCGCAGCGAAACAGCGTTTGGCTTAAGTAGCGAAAGGGCAGCCCAGCGCTGCCCTTATCGATTATTCCGCCAACCGAGCACACAGATAGCGGTTCAGGCTGACGCCTTCTTCTATAGCGCTAATCGCCAGACGGCGATGTTGTTCCGATGTCATACGCAGTACCAGCTTGCCGCTGAAGTTTTTTTCTGCCAGTGGCTGAGGCGGTATTTCCCCCTGCGTGAGCATGTCGTTGATCACCTCGCGAACCAGCTTCTCAATGCCATCCAGCGCTGCGGTGCGGGTTGTGGCTAGCCATGACAGGGACGGAAATTCGGTACAGAGCCCGACATACTCGTTGTCCGCCACCGACCAGGTGATGCGATAAGTGTAATGCTCATACTTTTCCATGCTCTTCCTCCATTCTGGTCAATGCGGCAATAACCTGTTTAACCTGATACACCTTTGCCATGCCGCTGTTTCCGCGTTGTATATTGATCCGGGGATCTCCCGGCCAGGGCATGCGGTAAACTCGGTGACTACCACTCCCCAAGCGCGGTTCACCAAACCAGTGCGTACATATTTTCACTAACTCGGTAAACCTGATGCTGCTTTGTCGTCGTTGTAGATCGACAATGACACACCTGATTCCTTTCATGTTTGCATCTCATTTTAGTACTGTTATTGATATCACTTCAATGTTTAAGTATAAAAAATGACCGGGCGGGTGCGGAGTCGCAAGTAGGTGGGGAATAGAATGGAATAGGGTGCACAATAAAACCGGGCGCGATGGCCCGGCGGGTATTGATGGGGAAGGAAAAGATTACTCGCCCGGGCAGCGTTGGCAGCGCTCCACCTCGGCCTCGCCCAGCTTGAGTTTTGCCTGCAGATCGCGCAGTGCGGTGCGCAGCCCTTCTTCTATCACTGGGTGATAGAACGGCATGTCCAGCATCTGGTTAATGGTCATTTGCTGTTGGTGCGCCCAAGCCAGCAGGTGAGCGATATGCTCAACGTCTGGCCCCATCATTTCTGCGCCGAGGAAACGCCCTGTGCCTTGTTCGCCGTAGACGTGCAGAATGCCCTTGTTACGCAGCATCACCCGTGAACGTCCTTGGTTTTCGAACGAGACTTCACCGATTTCAAAACAGCCGCAGGTGCTGAATTTCTCGTTAAGTTCGCGGAAGGTGGAGCCCACCATGGCGATCTGCGGATCGGAAAATACCACCGAGATCGCGCTGCGGCGCAGGCCTGGAGTGACTTCCGGGAAGCTACCGGAATTGCTTCCGGCAATGCGTGCCTGATCGCTGGCTTCGTGCAGCAGCGGCAGTTGGTTGCTGGCGTCACCCGCGATAAAGATATGCGGCACGTTGGTTTGCATCGTCAGACGGTCGGCCTGTGGCACTCCCCGGCTATCGAGTAGCAGGCGAGTGTTTTCCAGGCCCAGATTATCGACGTTCGGTCGGCGACCGGTGGCGGCCAGGACGTAATCCACCATGATATCCTGCGGGTTACCCTGCAGATCACGATAGCGGATAAATACCTTGTCGCCTTCGCGTTGCATTATCTCCACTTTCACGTCGGCATCGAGATAGAACTCTTCACCCAAGGCGTTGGCGGCGTAATTGCGTACTGTGCTGTCAGTTAACGGACCGACGGCGCCACCAACGCCAAATACCTTGGTTTCTACTCCGAGCCGATGCAGCGCCTGGCCCAGTTCCAAACCAATTACGCCTGGCCCGAACACGGCCACAGATTGTGGCAGGTCATCCCAATTGAAGACGTCGTCATTGACGATCAGCTTCTCACCCAGATCATTCCAGGCTGCTGGCCAGCTTGGGCGGGAACCGGTGGCGATAACGATGCGTTGGGCTACGATGCGAGTGTGTTCATCCACCTGCAGAGTGTTATCGTCGATAAAGCGGGCGTAACCCTGAATTTTGTCGACGGCCGGGATCTCGTCTACACCCTCCAGTACAAAGCCGACGAAGCGATCGCGCTCGCGTTTAACGCGGTCCATGACCTCGCGGCCGTTAACGGTGGGTTTACCGGCAGGATAAACGCCAAAGCCCGGAGCACGTTCGATTTGATGCACTGCCTCAGCGGCAGCAATCAGTAATTTGGATGGCATGCAGCCAACGCGTGCGCAGGTGGTGCCATAAGTTCCGCCCTCGATCATCACCACGCTTGGGGTGGCAAGCTTGGCGGCGCGATAGGCGCCCAGACCGGCGGTACCGCCGCCGATGACCGCGACGTCAACATTCAACTGTTTCATATCCGCTCCTGAAAGCTAAAAAAAGGGCGGGCCGGAGCCCGCCAAAGTTCACGTTGGCTTTGTTATTACTTATAAATCAGGCTGACAGGAAAGTTTCCAGGTCATCGCTGCCGCCAATATGGCGACCGCCGATAAACACCTGCGGTACGGTGGCACGACCGGTGACGGCGCGCAGGCTCACCGTGGTGGCGTCCTGACCCAGTACGATCTCTTCATACTGGATGCCACGTTCTTGCAGCATTTGTTTGGCCTTGGCGCAGAATGGGCAGCCCGGTTTGGTAAACAGGGAGACCGACTCTTGTACTTTGAATTCCGGTGCCAAATATTTCAGCATGGTGTCGGCATCGGACACTTCAAACGGGTCGCCCGGCTTGTTAGGTTCGACGAACATTTTTTCTACTACGCCATTGCGCACCAGCATCGAATAACGCCATGAGCGTGGGCCAAAGCCCAAATCGGCTTTCTCGACCAGCATGTTCATGCCTTTGGTGAACTCACCGTTGCCGTCTGGCACGAAGGTGATGTTTTCAGCATGTTGATCGGCTTTCCAGGCATTCATCACAAAGGTGTCGTTTACCGAGACGCACAGGATGCTGTCAACGCCGTGTTGTTTGAATACGCTGGACAGCTCGTTGTAGCGCGGCAAGTGGCTGGAAGAGCAGGTTGGGGTGAATGCACCCGGCAGCGAAAAGACGATGACAGTTTTATCTTTGAACAGGTCATCGGTGGTGACGTCAATCCATTGGTCGCCCTGACGGGTATGGAAGGTAACCTGAGGAACTTTTTTGCCTTCTTGACTGGTAAACATGAATTAACCCCTTAATTAGGAAAAATAATTTTTAGCTATTAGCGTGGTATCGCTTCGTTGGGTGACATTATTGACGTCGGGGCTTGATAGATCTAATCGCTCATTGCTATCTTATCTATCGCCATGAGCTATCGTGGTCTGGAGGGAAACAATGAATATTCGTGATTTAGAGTACCTGGTCGCCTTGGCCGAGCACCGGCATTTCCGCCGTGCCGCCGATTCATGCCATGTAAGCCAACCCACACTCAGTGGGCAGATCCGCAAGTTGGAAGACGAACTGGGTGTGATGCTGCTTGAACGCACCAGCCGTAAGGTGTTATTCACCCAAGCGGGCTTGTTGCTGGTGGAGCAGGCGCGTACCGTGCTGCGCGAAGTCAAAGTTCTGAAAGAGATGGCCAGCCAACAGGGCGAAGCTATGTCCGGGCCGCTACACATTGGTTTGATCCCGACCGTCGGGCCTTATCTGCTGCCGCAAATTATACCTACGCTGCACAAAACCTTTCCCAAACTGGAAATGTATCTGCATGAAGCGCAAACCCAACAGCTGCTGGCGCAACTCGACAGCGGTAAACTGGACTGTGCCATTCTGGCGTTGGTGAAGGAAACAGAAGCCTTTATTGAAGTGCCGCTGTTTGATGAACCGATGAAGCTGGCAGTCTACTCCGATCACCCATGGTCACAGCGCGATCGTGTGGCGATGCCAGATCTGGCGGGGGAAAAGCTATTGATGCTGGAAGATGGCCATTGCTTACGCGATCAGGCAATGGGTTTTTGCTTCCAGGCAGGGGCGGACGAGGATACCCACTTCCGAGCGACCAGCTTGGAAACGCTGCGCAATATGGTGGCGGCCGGCAGCGGCATTACCTTGTTGCCTTCACTGGCAGTACCGCCACAGCGTGAGCGTGACGGTGTTTGCTATCTCGACTGCTATAAACCGGAGCCGAAGCGCACCATTGCATTGGTGTACCGCCCCGGCTCCCCATTGCGCAGTCGTTATGAGCAATTGGCCGAGGCGATCCGTGAACACATGCAAAACTACCTGGGCGCTACGCTAAAACAGGCGGTTTAAGCCGTTCAGTGCTGCGACACGGTAGGCTTCAGCCATGGTCGGATAGTTGAAGGTCGTATTAACGAAATATTCGATAGTATTGCCTTCACCTTTCTGTTCCATGATCGCCTGACCGATGTGGATGATCTCTGCCGCACGTTCACCGAAGCAGTGGATCCCGAGGATCTGCAGGGTGTCGCGATGGAACAAGATCTTCAGGCTGCCGACATTCATCCCGGCAATCTGCGCACGTGCCAGGTGCTTGAACTGTGCACGGCCCACTTCATACGGCACTTTCATCGCCGTCAGTTCCTGTTCGGTTTTACCGACAGAGCTGATTTCCGGAATGGTGTAGATACCCGTCGGAATATCTTCGATCAGATGCCCGCTGGCTTCACCGGAAGAAATTGCCTGCGCGGCAATACGCCCCTGATCGTAAGCGGCGGATGCCAGGCTCGGATAGCCAATCACGTCACCCACGGCATAAATGTGCGGCAACGCGGTTTGGTACATGCTGTTTACTTTCAACAGGCCACGGCTGTCCGATTCCAGGCCCACGTTTTCCAGGCCCAGTGAATCGGTATTACCCGTGCGGCCGTTGGCGTACAGCAGGCAATCTGCTTTCACTTTTTTGCCGGACTTCAGGTGAACAATGACGCCGTCATCAGTGCCTTCGATCTTCTCGAACTCCTCGTTGTGACGGATCACGACGCCGTTGTTCCAGAAGTGGTAGGACAGTGAGTCTGACATTTCCTGATCGAGGAACGCCAGCAGGCGATCGCGGGTGTTGATCAGATCTACCTTCACGTTCAGACCGCGGAAGATCGACGCGTACTCACAACCGATCACCCCGGCACCGTAAATGATGACGTGGCGCGGTTCGTGATTCAGTTCGAGAATAGAGTCGCTGTTATAGATACGTGGATGATTAAAATCCACGCTCGACGGGTTGTACGGACGTGAACCGCAGGCGATGACAATATGATCGGCGCGGATGGTGTCTTGAGTGCCATCCATATAGCTAACGCTGACGGTATTGGCGTCGATAAAACGCGCATCGCCGGCAAACAACTTGCATTGGTTACGCTCATAGAAACCTTGGCGCATCCGGGTTTGCTGGTTAATGACGTTATCTGCGTGGCGTAAAATATCAGGGAATGTCGCGCTGAGTGTGCGTGAATTGTTGTAAAGCGGGTTCTGGTTGAATTCGATAATGCGGCTAACGGCGTGGCGGAGAGCTTTGGACGGGATAGTACCCCAATGAGTACATCCACCGCCTACGTTATTGTACCGTTCTATCACGGCCACGCGGGCGCCCTGCTTCACCAACCCCATAGCGGCACCTTCACCACCTGGGCCCGAGCCAATGACTATGGCATCAAATTGATAGTGCTGTTGCATAGGGGAGAGACCTGTTCTTATACAAAATTACAACGGTATCTTAACATCATAGCGCTGAGTGCCCAATCACCATTAGGCTTTTTGAGGCAAAGCACAAATGGTGCAGGCTGAAACTGTGACAGGGCGCGTTTGTATAAATGCTGTTGCAATAAAATTTGCTATATTGCCGAGTCTACGGCGTTAGACTGAGAAAATGGATCTTATCTGGATATGCATATGGGCGTCAGAGCACAACAAAAAGAACGGACTCGTCGTTCCCTCATCGAGGCGGCCTTCAGCCAGCTAAGCGCCGAACGCAGCTTTGCCAGCCTGAGCCTGCGTGAAGTCTCGCGTGAAGCCGGTATCGCACCAACGTCATTCTACCGCCACTTTCGTGACGTGGATGAGCTTGGGCTAACCATGGTTGATGAGAGCGGGTTGATGCTGCGTCAACTGATGCGACAGGCCCGTCAGCGTATTGCCAAGGGCGGCAGTGTGATCCGCACCTCTGTTTCGACCTTTATGGAGTTTATCGGCAATAACCCCAACGCCTTCCGTTTGTTGCTGCGTGAGCGCTCCGGTACATCGGCGGCTTTCCGTGCGGCAGTGGCGCGTGAGATCCAACATTTTATCGCCGAACTGGCGGATTACCTCGAGTTGGAAAACCATATGCCGCGGAGTTTTACCGAAGCGCAGGCAGAGGCTATGGTGACCATCGTATTTAGCGCCGGTGCTGAAGCGCTGGATATCGACATTGATCAACGTCGTCGGCTTGAAGAGCGTTTAGTGTTGCAACTGCGGATGATTTCCAAAGGTGCTTATTATTGGTATCGCCGCGAACAAGAAAAAACTTCTGTATCCCACGTATAAAAGGTAGAAAGCGATGGAAAAACCAGGCCGTGAGAATGGCACCTTACTGCTGGCGTTGATTGCCGGCCTTTCAATTAACGGTTCGTTCGCCGCGCTGTTCAGTTCGGTGGTGCCGTTTTCGATTTTCCCCATCATTGCTTTGGTATTGGCGGTGTATTGCCTGCATCAACGTTATCTGCATCGTGCGATGCCGGACGGTATGCCGAAGCTGGCCGCCGCCACCTTCTTGCTGGGGGTGCTGTTGTACAGTGCGATAGTCCGGGCCGAATACCCGCAGATAGGTTCTAACTTCCTGCCGGCGATTGTTTCTGTGGCGCTGGTGTTCTGGATTGGTATGAAGCTGAAGGCGCGCAAGACGCTGGATGAAAACACCCCGGTTTAATGGGCGTAAGCAGGGGCGCAGCAAGCACGGCGCCCCTGTCTGATTAAACGCGTTTTTCCAACAGTACGCCGCATTCCATATGATGGGTGTACGGGAACTGATCGAACAGCGCAAGGCGGCTGACCTTATGCGTTTCCTGCAGCGTCTCCAGATTAGCGCACAGCGTTTCCGGGTTGCATGAGATATACAAAATACGCGGATAAGCCTGCACCATTTTCACCGTTTCGTCATCCAGCCCGCTACGCGGTGGATCGACAAAAATGGTTTCGCAGTTATAGCTGCTCAAATCGATGCCTTTCAACCGATTAAATTCGCGAATTCCGTTCATGGCTTGGGTAAAGTCTTCCGCCGCCATGCGGATAATCTGCACGTTATCGATATGATTGGCTGCAATGTTGTATTGCGCCGCCGCGACCGAAGGTTTGGCAATTTCGGTCGCCAGCACCCGTTCAAAGTTCCGCGCCAGTGCCAATGAGAAGTTACCGTTGCCGCAATACAGCTCCAGCAGATCGCCTTTAGAACCGGCGGTCACGTCCAGCGCCCATTCCAGCATCTGTATGTTCATCGCAGCATTCGGCTGGGTGAAGCTGTTTTCCACCTGGCGGTAAATCATGTCGCGGCCGGCAACAGGCAGAACTTCGTCTACGTAATCCTGATCCAGCATGATTTTCATTTTTGACGCACGGCCAATCAGTTGCAGGTCAAAACCCTGGGCGCGAAGACTGTCACGCAGCTTTTCCGCTTGCTGTTGCCAGTCATCGTCCAATTTACGGTGATACAGCAATGAGGCAATGATTTTGCCGCTGCGGGTCGACAGGTAGTCAATCTGGAACAGTTTGCGGCGCAGAATAGGGTCCGGTTTGATGGCGGCAATCAGCGCGGTCATCAGACGGTTAATTAATTCGCTGGCAGCAGGGAACTGCTCGACGCGAATACGCTGCTTGGTCTGCTGGTCAAACATGATGTGGTACATCTCGTCTTCATCATGCCAGATGCGGAATTCGGCGCGCATACGGTAGTGGCTCACTGGCGAGCGGAACACTTCCGGCTCGGGTGCCGTGAACGGTGACATCAGCGTCTTCAGCCGGGCAGTTTTCTCCGCCAGTTGGTCATCGTAACGTTCAATAGGCAAATTCTCGGGCGTCATGTTTCTTCTCGTCAGGCAAATTTGATCAGCGGGGATTGTAGGGAATCAGCCCGTGAAGTCCAGTTTTGTCGTGTTTATTATTTGTAACATTGGTAGCAGTCTAGACATCTATTTACATTGATCGTAGCATTGTCGTCCGGCCTCAAGCAGCGAGTGAAAAGGGAATCCGGTGTGAATCCGGAGCTGACGCGCAGCGGTAAGGGGAAGTCACGGCGATAGCGTTTTACGCAGACACTGTCCATTGCAGGATGGGAAGTCATCGCCCGGTGTAGGTAGCTCAAGCGCCACCTGCAACTCCCAAGCCCGAAGACCTGCCGGTGTTACGTCGCAATGCCCGTGGTCGTCGCGAAATACCGGCCATGATCCTGCGGCATCCGCCAATTAAGTTTGGATGCTTTTTCATGACAATTACAAAAAATACACTGCTGGCGGTGGTTTCCTCCGTTACGGCTTTTTCTGGATGGGCGCAAGACAGCATTACAGCTAATAACAGCGAGAACCTGGTGGTTTCCGCTAACCGCTTCCCACAGCCCGTCTCTTCAGTGTTGGCACCCACTTCCGTCGTCACCCGCGATGAAATCGACCGTTGGCAGGCAAAAAGCCTGACCGACGTAATGCGCCGCTTGCCAGGGGTCGATGTGGGGCAGAATGGTGGCCTGGGACAAAAAAGCTCGCTGTTTATCCGTGGGACCAACTCCAGTCACGTTCTGGTGCTGATTGACGGCATCCGTCTTAATCAAGCCGGCGTCAGTGGCTCTTCCGACCTTAGCCAGATCCCGATCTCTCTGGTGCAAAAAGTTGAATATATCCGTGGCCCACGCTCAGCAGTCTATGGCTCAGATGCCATCGGTGGTGTGGTTAACATTATTACTACCCGCGAAAAGAACGGCAGCACGCTTTCCGCCGGCATGGGTTCAAACGGTTATCAGGCCTATGACGCGTCCACCCAGCAGCAACTGGGTGACAGCACGGTTGCAACCCTCGCCGGTAACTACACTTATACCAAAGGTTATGATGTCGTGGCCTATGGCAGTACGGGTATGCAAAGCCAGCAAGACCGCGATGGCTTTATGAGCAAATCACTGTACGGTGCCGTTGACCATCAGTTCAACGAGGCCATCAGCGGTTTTGTTCGTGGTTTTGGTTATGACAACCGTACGGCTTACGACGCTTATTATTCCTCACCAACCAGCCCGCTTATCGATACCCGCAAGCTGTATAGCCAAACCTGGGATACTGGGCTGCGCTATAAGGAAGGCGTTTACGCGACACAGCTGATTGGTAGTTATAGCCACAGCAAGGATTATGATTACGATCCACGTCTGGGTATGCATGACAGTTCGGCCAGTTTGGTGGACTCCGAGCAGTACAACCTGCAGTGGGGAAATACTCTCCAGGTGGGCCAGGGGACGGTCAGTTCGGGGATTGACTGGCAACACCAGCAAATCAAACCTGACTCCACCACGGTTAACGGTGAGAAGACTCAACGCAATACCGGTATCTACCTTACTGCACAGCAGTTGGTTGGCCCGGTAACTCTGGAAGGGGCAGTGCGCGGCGACGATCATTCCGAATTCGGTTGGCATGGTACCTGGCAAACCAGCGCGGCCTGGGAATTTGTTGAAGGATACCGTTTTATCGCTTCCTATGGGACGGCATTCAAAGCCCCTAATATGAGCCAGCTGTACGGTAACTTTGGTAATAATACCAATCTGAAGCCGGAAGAAAGTAAACAGTGGGAAGGCGGCTTTGAAGGTTTGACTGGCCCGGTGACCTGGCGTGTGTCCGGCTACCGTAACGACATTGATAACCTGATTGATTCCACCGGAGAGACCAATTACGTTTATTACAATGTCGGTAAGGCTACGATTAAAGGTATTGAAGCGACAGCCTCATTCGATACGGGTCCGTTAAGCCATCATATTGGTTACGACTATGTCGATCCGCGCAACGCCAAAACCAATGAAGTGCTGCTGCGCCGCGCCAAACAGCAGGTGAAATATGAGTTGGACTGGCAGGTCTATGATTTTGACTGGGCTGTCACCTATCAATACTTGGGTGAGCGTTATGACAAAGACTACAGCACCTACCCAGAGCAAAGCGTTAAACTTGGCGGTGTCAGCCTGTGGGATCTCGCAGTTTCGTATCCGGTCACATCTCATCTGACAGTTCGTGGTAGAATTGCCAACCTGTTTGATAAAGATTATGAGACGGCTTATGGCTACGCTACTCCAGGAAGAGAATACTACCTCACTGGAAGCTATACCTTCTAACACCACCGCGAAGGCCCGTCCGACGGTGCTGGTATTTGATTCCGGTGTCGGCGGGTTATCGGTGTATCAAGAGGTTCGGCAACTGCTGCCGGACCTCCACTATATATATGCCTTCGATAATGTGGCATTCCCCTACGGCGAGAAATCCGAAGAGTTTATTGTTGAGCGCGTGCTGGAAATTGTCAGCGCGGTGCAGCAACGGCATCCTCTGGCGATTGTCATCATCGCGTGCAACACTGCCAGTACCGTATCTTTGCCAGCCTTGCGTGAACGCTTTACCTTCCCTGTCGTCGGCGTAGTGCCTGCCATCAAACCCGCTGCTCGCTTAACCGCCAATGGCGTGGTTGGCCTGCTGGCTACCCGCGGCACCGTGCAGCGCACTTATACCCATGAGTTGATTGCCCGCTTCGCGACTGATTGCAAGATAGAGCTATTAGGGTCATCAGAACTGGTGGAACTGGCGGAAGCCAAACTGCATGGCGAAGCTGTACCGCTGCCGACGTTGAAGAAGATTCTTCATCCATGGCTGAGTATGCGTGAGCCACCAGATACTGTCGTGCTCGGTTGTACCCACTTCCCTCTATTAGCGGAAGAGTTAATGCAGGTGCTACCAGAAGGAACGCGGCTGATTGATTCCGGTGCAGCTATTGCCCGTCGTACCGCTTGGCTGATTTCGACGCAGGAAAATTTGGTGTCGACGCAAGAAGAGAACCTGGCGTATTGCATGGCGTTAAATGAAGACACTGACGCTTTATTGCCCGTTCTGCAGGGTTATGGCTTTAAATTGTTGAAAAAACTGCCTGTTTAAGGTCGTTTTGGTTAAATGTTCAACGGTCGGAAAAAATATTGAAATTAGGGGTTGCGGCCTTCTGAGAACTCCCTATAATGCGCCTCCACTGACCGGGAACAACGACTCCTCTAACGAGAACCAGTCGCCCAGCCAGGAA
>NZ_JAFIBY010000010.1 GCF_017832355.1 Serratia sp. PL17 | reverse complement strand
TGTGGAGTGCCCACACAGATTGTCTGATAAATTGTTAAAGAGCAGTGAGTTAGCCGCCGTAGCTTGCTATCTCGAGGTGGCGTATAATACGCTTTCCTCTTTCAGAGTCAACCCCTAAATTTCAGGATTTTTTCTCTTCGAACCCCGGAGACTCTGTGAAGTTGTTCACATGTTCCGTGTCGATGGAGGCGCATTATAGGGAGCCGACTCAGAATGACAAGGATTAATATTCACTTTTTATCTGACCGCTCACTATTCATGCATAACGTCTACTAAACCCGCTTTTTAATGGCTTCCGGCAGGTCTGCCAGGCTGTTTAACACCCAATCTGCCAGTTTCTCGCCTTCTTCAGTGACTGGCTTGCCGGTACGCACCAGTACTTTTGTGCCAACACCCGCCGCCATTGCCGCCTGCATATCTTCCAGTTTGTCGCCAACCATATAAGAAGCAGCCATATCAATGTTCAATTCCTGCTGCGCCTGCAACAACATGCCAGGTTGAGGCTTGCGGCAATCGCACACTTGGCGGAACTCTTCTATTACTGCTTCTGGATGATGTGGACAGAAATAGATGCCATCCAGATCAACATCACGATCGGCTAACGACCAGTCCATCCATTCAGTCAGGTACATAAACTGGTCTTCGCTGAACTTACCGCGTGCGATGCCAGACTGGTTAGTCACCAATACCAAAGCAAAGCCCATCTTTTTAAGTTCGCGACAGGCGTCAATCACGCCATCAATAAAGTGGAAATTATCGATTTCATGGACGTAGCCATGGTCGACATTAATCGTGCCATCACGATCGAGGAAAATTGCTGGAACGCTTTGTGTCACCGGTTTGCTCCTGAGGGCCTGAAAACGTGCACAGTATCGCATGTTTTACCCAATGCTGAGAACGGAAGAGAACAGCGTTGATCGTTGACTTAGACGTCTAGACGCCTTAACATCTGAGTCATACCTTGGTCCACGCCAAGGTTTACTTTTATCTAGCCACGGGCAACCACGCTAAAATAAGAAGAATATGATTAAACTTTCTAACATCACCAAAGTGTTCCAGCAGGGTTCGCGCACGATTAACGCGCTCTCTGACGTGACTCTTCACGTCCCTGCCGGGCAAATTTATGGCGTTATCGGTGCATCAGGCGCCGGTAAAAGTACCTTGATCCGCTGCGCCAATATGCTTGAGCGCCCAACCTCGGGCCAGGTGCTGGTCGACGGACAGGATCTGACGTCGCTGTCTGAAAGCGAACTGACGCGCGCACGCCGTCAGATTGGCATGATTTTCCAACACTTTAACCTGCTGTCTTCCCGTACCGTGTTCGGCAACGTTGCTTTGCCGCTCGAGCTGGATAACACCCCGCGCGCTGAAATCAAAAAACGCGTGACCGAACTGTTGGAACTGGTCGGTTTGTCAGATAAGCATGATGCCTATCCGGCTAACCTGTCAGGCGGCCAGAAGCAACGCGTGGCAATTGCCCGTGCATTGGCAAGCCAACCTAAAGTTCTGTTGTGTGATGAAGCCACCAGCGCCCTGGACCCGGCCACCACACGTTCAATTCTGGAACTGTTGAAAGACATTAACCGTCGTCTTGGTCTGACTATTTTGCTGATCACCCATGAAATGGACGTGGTAAAACGCATCTGTGATCAGGTTGCGGTTATCAGCCAGGGCCAACTCATTGAAAAAGACAGTGTCAGCGAAGTGTTCTCGCACCCGAAAACCCCGCTGGCCCAGCAGTTCATTCAATCCACGCTGCACCTGGATATCCCGGATGACTATGCCAAGCGCCTGGCGCCTGAACGCAGTGGTGGCCGTCAGCCACTATTACGTCTGGAATTCACCGGCCAGTCAGTTGATGCGCCGCTGCTGTCAGAAGCTGCCCGCCGTTTCAACGTGAATAACAACATCATCAGTGCGCAGATGGACTATGCCGGTGGCGTCAAATTTGGCGTGATGCTCGCTGAGCTCCACGGCAGTGATGAAGACGCATTGGCAACGATTAAGTTCCTGCAGGAAAATCAGGTAAAAGTAGAGGTTCTGGGTTATGTCTGAGGCAATGATGTGGTTAATGGCTCGTGGCGTGTGGGAAACCGTCATGATGACCTTTGTCTCCGGCTTTTTCGGTTTCGTACTCGGCCTGCCGGTTGGCGTGCTGCTGTATGTGACTCGTCCGGGGCAAATCGCCGCCAACAATACGCTATATAGAACACTGTCTGGGTTAGTGAACGTTTTCCGTTCCATCCCCTTCATTATTCTGTTGGTGTGGATGATTCCATTTACTCGTTTGATCGTCGGTACGTCGATTGGCCTGCAAGCGGCCATCGTGCCACTGACCGTAGGCGCTGCCCCCTTTATTGCCCGTATGGTAGAGAACGCGCTGTTGGAAATCCCCTCTGGCTTG
The DNA here is from genome assembly GCF_017832355.1 of Serratia sp. PL17. Lineage (GTDB taxonomy): Bacteria > Pseudomonadota > Gammaproteobacteria > Enterobacterales > Enterobacteriaceae > Serratia. The sequence goes on along the minus strand of NZ_JAFIBY010000010.1, from coordinate 205,730 downwards.
GTGGAAGCGGCCCGTGCGATGGGCGCAACCCCGATGCAAATCATTAAAAAGGTGTTGTTGCCAGAAGCCCTGCCGGGTTTAGTTAACGCCGCCACCATTACCTTGATCACTCTGGTGGGTTATTCCGCCATGGGCGGCGCTGTTGGCGCAGGTGGGCTGGGGCAGATTGGTTATCAGTACGGTTATATCGGTTATAACGCCACAGTAATGAATACCGTATTAGTATTACTGGTGGTGCTGGTTTATCTGATTCAGTTCTTCGGTGACCGGATCGTCAAGGCCGTCACCCATAAGTAGTTTTTACAGCAACTGCGCTGATATCTACCCGATAGATTTCAGAACCTGGCCAGTCGGCAAGTAAGCGAGTCCCCATGAACAGTAATTGGGGTGAGCGTACACAGCCAACAACGCTGGGCTTTGAAAGATAAAGGGTAAAGCGTATTTCAAATGCGAGTCTAATGAGGAAGGGATATGTCGTTAAAATTTAAATCCATCGCAGCAATCGGCGCACTGATCGGTACTCTGGCTCTGGTAGGCTGTGGTCAAGAAGAAAAAGATCCGAACCATATTAAAGTCGGCGTCATTGTCGGTGCTGAACAGCAGGTCGCCGAAATCGCGCAAAAAGTGGCGAAAGAGAAATACGGTCTGGACGTCGAGCTGGTAACGTTCAATGACTACGTGCTGCCAAACGAAGCGCTGAGCAAAGGTGACATCGATCTGAACGCCTTCCAGCACAAACCTTATCTGGACCAGCAAATCAAGGATCGCGGCTACAAACTGGTCGCAGTCGGCAATACCTTCGTTTATCCGATTGCCGGTTACTCCAAGAAAATCAAATCTCTGGACGAACTGAAAGACGGTTCTCAGGTTGCCTTGCCTAATGACCCAACGAACCTGGGCCGTTCCCTGCTGCTGCTGCAGAAGGTTAACCTGATCAAACTGAAAGACGGTGTTGGCCTGCTGCCGACCGTGCTGGACGTAACTGAGAACCCGAAAAACCTGAAGCTGGTCGAGCTGGAAGCACCACAGTTGCCACGTTCACTCGATGATCAGCAAATCGCACTGGCGGTAATCAATACCACTTACGCCAGCCAGATTGGCCTGACCCCAGCGAAAGACGGCCTGTTCGTTGAAGGCAAAGACTCGCCGTATGTGAACCTGCTGGTTGCCCGCGAAGATAACAAAGACGCGGAAAACGTGAAGAAATTCGTTCAGGCTTACCAATCTGACGAAGTGAACGAAGCGGCCAACAAGATCTTTAACGGTGGTGCAGTTAAAGGTTGGTAATTATTCATTACCGATTTTATTCCTATAATTGCAAGACGGGCTTCGGCCCGTCTGACACTGTTAATCAAATCCTTTGCGACTGATGCAGTCATTTAGTACTAATAAAAACAAAGGATTATATTTTCTACATTACCCCAAACATCCGAAAACCACGTTTTTCGGGTGTTTGTCAGAAATCTAGACGGGCTCCGGCCCGTCTTGTTATTTCCACGATAGATTGCTTCAATAGCGCCACTTCTATATTCCATCAAGGCAGAGGAATCTCAATGCGTGCTTTACCTCTCTGTTTGTTAGCGCTTGCGCTAGCAGGGTGTTCGTCGCAGCGTTTCGCGCCCCCCTCAACAAACAGCACCAGCAAACCGGTAGCAACAACGCCAACGAAAACGACCTCGGCGGCACGTCCCGCGCCGGTTAAACTGTATAAAAGTGCAGAAGAGTTAGTCGGTAAGCCATTCCGCGATCTGGGTGAAGTTTCCGGCGAGTCTTGCCAAACGACGGTGCAGGATTCTCCACCTAATCTGGCGACAGCCCGTAAACGCATGCAAATCCGCGCTTCTTATATGAAAGCAAATGCCGTGCTATTGCACGACTGCCAAATTGTCAGTGGCGTTGCCGGCTGTTACCAACAGGCCATTTGCCAAGGCTCAGCGCTTAACGTTTCGTCCAAATGACCGAGTTTGTTTTCAATCAGATCGGAACCATCCGTTCACCGTATAAAGAAAAATTCGCCGTACCCCGTCAACCGGGGTTGGTGGAAGATGGTGGCGGTGAGTTAGTGCTGCTGCCGCCCTATAATCAGGCGGAAGCAGTACGCGGTCTCAGTGAGTTCAGCCATCTTTGGGTGATGTTTATTTTCCATCAAACCATGGAAGGCGGCTGGCGGCCAACCGTCCGCCCACCCCGCCTCGGCGGCAATGCCCGGATGGGAGTATTCGCGACCCGTTCGACTTTCCGTCCGAACCCGCTCGGTATGTCGCTGATTGAATTAAAAAATGTGCGTACTCAGGGCAGCGACGTCGTGCTTGAGTTGGGCAGCCTCGATCTGGTTGATGGTACGCCAGTGGTGGATATCAAACCCTACCTGCCCTTTGCCGAAAGCCAGCCACAGGCGCGTGCCGGATTTGCTCAGTCAGCGCCAGCCGGTGATATGCCCGTGTTTTTTGCCCCTGAAGCGGAACAGCAGCTACAGCAACATCAAACACGCTACCCGCAGTTACGGCGCTTTATCACTCAGGTTCTGGCTCAAGATCCACGTCCAGCCTACCGTAAGGGGCAAGAAGTGGAACGGGATTACGCGGTCTGGTTACTGGATTTCAACGTACGCTGGCGGGTCGTGGATCAACAAACCGAGGTGCTGTCTCTCGACCTGCGTTAAAAATCCATCGTCTCTCTTTTGACAACCCGCTTGCACTGGTAAACTAAACCACTTTTGGCCGCCACTGTGGCTACCCAATGCAATTTGCAGTTCTAACGGAACCAAAACACCATGCGTACTAGCCAATATCTGCTCTCCACCCTGAAGGAGACACCTGCCGATGCCGAAGTGATCAGCCACCAGCTGATGCTGCGCGCCGGGATGATTCGCAAACTGGCCTCGGGTCTTTATACCTGGTTGCCAACCGGTCTGCGCGTTCTGAAAAAGGTTGAAAACATCGTTCGCGAAGAAATGAACAATGCTAACGCGATCGAAGTATGTATGCCGGTGGTACAGCCTGCCGACTTGTGGCAGGAAAGTGGCCGTTGGGAACAGTACGGTCCTGAACTGTTGCGTTTTGTCGATCGCGGCGAGCGCCCGTTCGTACTGGGTCCAACGCACGAAGAAGTGATCACCGATCTGATCCGTAATGAGATCAGCTCTTACAAGCAGCTGCCGCTGAACTTCTTCCAGATTCAGACCAAGTTCCGTGATGAAGTGCGCCCACGTTTTGGTGTGATGCGCTCTCGCGAATTCCTGATGAAGGACGCGTATTCGTTCCACACCACGCAGGAATCGCTGCAAGCGACCTACGATGCGATGTACGAAGCCTACAGCAAAATTTTCAGCCGCATGGGCCTGGACTTCCGTCCGGTACATGCCGATACCGGTTCTATTGGCGGTAGCGCATCACACGAGTTCCAGGTGCTGGCTGACAGCGGTGAAGACGACATTGTGTTTTCCACCGGGTCCGACTTTGCCGCCAACATTGAACTGGCCGAAGCCGTTGCCCCTGCGGAGCCGCGTGCTGCTGCCAGTGAAGAACTGCGCATTGTGGATACGCCAAACGCCAAAACTATTGCCGAGCTGGTAGAGCAATTCAATTTGCCGGTTGAGAAAACCGTCAAAACGCTGCTGGTGCGTGCTAAAGAAGAAAGCGGCAACAAGTTGGTTGCCCTGCTGGTTCGCGGCGATCATGAACTGAACGAAATTAAAGCCGAAAAACTGCCGCAGGTTGCTGCTCCGTTGGTCTTCGCCACCGAAGAAGAAATCCGCGCCATCATCGGCGCTGGCCCTGGTTCTCTTGGCCCAGTTAATCTGCAGGTTCCTGTCGTGGCCGATCGCAGCGTAGCGGCAATGAGTGATTTTGGTGCCGGTGCCAACATCGACGGTAAACACTACTTCGGTATCAACTGGGAGCGCGATCTGCCGCTGCCACAGGTTGCCGATATCCGTAACGTTGTGGAAGGCGATGCCAGCCCGGACGGTAAAGGTACGCTGTTGATCAAACGCGGTATCGAAGTGGGCCATATCTTCCAGCTCGGTACCAAATACTCTGAAGCGATGAAAGCCACGGTTCAGGGTGAAGACGGTCGTAACCAAGTGCTGACCATGGGTTGTTACGGCATCGGGGTGACCCGTGTTGTGGCTGCGGCTATCGAGCAGAACCATGACGAACGCGGCATCATCTGGCCAGATGCTATCGCTCCATTCCAGGTGGCGATTCTGCCAATGAACATGCACAAATCTTTCCGCGTGCAAGCACTGGCGGAAGATCTGTACAACTCCCTGCGTTCACACGGCATCGACGTGATCCTCGATGACCGTAAAGAGCGTCCAGGCGTGATGTTTGCTGATATGGAACTGATTGGCGTACCGCACTCTATTGTTATCGGCGATCGTAACCTCGACACCGAAGAGATTGAGTACAAAAACCGCCGCGTCGGCGAGAAACGCATGATCAAAACCGGTGAAATCGTTGATTTCCTGTTAGGCCAGATCACGCGCTAATCCGCGACAGCTGAAAACAAAAAACCCGCCGAGGCGGGTTTTTTTATGACGCTTATTTACTGTCGCAATTTTTGCTGCGGTCGAAAGCAATTTTGCCGTCAGGCACCAGCGCTTTCTCCGTTAAGCCATCTTCCATTGAAGGCTGAACGCTGAAGTGACCATTCAGGGTCAGGAACACCGGCTCACCCGGGGTTTTATAGGCTTTGGCATAACCTTGCTCCAGGGCGATAGTATTATCAACCGGGAAAGTCTGGCCTGTGGCGCAGTCTTTAAATACTGCCGCATCTGCCATGTAAGTGTAACTGCCTTTCAGCGACATCGGTGTCTTAGGCAGTGCCTTCTCTACGGGATCGAGACGGTAATTCAGCTGAGACTCAATCACAGCACCGGTTTGATCCAGCATTTCCAGGCTTTTACCAACCGGACGGAAATAGCGTTTATCACCACGGCTGTCAGTCAGCACCAACTTATCCGCTGTACGCGCCCACTTGCCGTAATCAGCAAAGGTTTGATCGCCATCTTTGGTACCGCGGTAAGTTTCCTGCAACACGAAAGTGCCATCTTTATCCAGGAACAACGAGGTATCCAGGCCACCACAATCAGCGCAAGGCAGAATGCCTTGGTAGCTTTGTTGCATCGCCTGAAGTGGTTGTTCTTTCGGCTGGTAGTGGTTATTACATCCCAGTAACGAAAGTGCCCCTGCCGCTAAAAACAAGGCCAGTGTTATTTTCTTCACAGTTATTCTCCTACTGTGTTTATATCCTTTATTCTTGCCGCTGCCTCTGAGTTGCCAGTGCTCCCTTATCCGAATCACTTACCACGCAAGCGCATTCGAATTCGTTCACTGGCCGACTCGGTGCAACGCCAATTATATTGGGTGTATGTATCCTTAAGTGCGGATCTTACCGCGCAGCGCTTTAGTTGCGCCTTTACGTACCTTGCCTTCCAGCCGGCGTAATTTTGATCCTTTCGTGGGCTTGGTCGCTTTGCGCGCCTTTTCCACCACCATCGCCTGCTGAATTAGCGCGACCAACCTGGCCAGCGCCGACTCGCGGTTTAATTCCTGGCTGCGATATTCCTGCGCTTTAATAATCACGACGCCATCAGCGGTAATTAAATGATTATTCAGGGCCAGCAATCTTTCCTTGTAATACTCTGGCAGGCTGGATGCCCGGATGTCAAAGCGCAAATGGATAGCCGTTGAGGTTTTGTTCACGTGCTGACCACCCGCACCCTGTGCACGGATCGCCGTTAATTCCAGCTCGTTATCCGGTATGGCTACGTTTCTTGACAGTTCTAACACCAATCACACCTGTGCCTGTTGCCACTCGGCAAACTGGATTTCCAGACTATTCTGAACATCAGAAAGCCAGATAGTTCCCTCTTGCAGCGTAGCCTGTAGCGTCATATTTCGACTGGCCAGCGCGGCCAATTTGCCCAATTGTTCATCATCCAGAAAACGGATGCTTAGGTTTTTGTGGTTTGCCACCTTACTCTGCATCGACTGCCACCACACATGGCCGGCGCGTTCACCGTAAGCATACAACACGACCCGCGGTGACTGATTGCAGGCTTTCTTGATCCGCTTTTCATCAGGCAATCCCATTTCGATCCACATTTCCAGCCCGTTATGGTCGTTCCGCTGCCAGATTTCCGGCTCATCGTCAGCGCTCAGGCCTTTAGTAAATACCAAACGCTCATCCGCGTGGCAGATCCAAGCCAGCAAACGCAGCATCATGCGCTGTTCAGTTTCGGAAGGATGCTGGGCCAAGGTGAGCGTGGCGTCGTGGTAGAAGTGACGATCCATATCAGCGATATTGACCGTGGCTTTATAAATTGTAGCTTTCAGCGCCATGGGTGACCTCATAATTATAAGGCGACAGTGTACTAGATTTGGCCTAACTGCTGCCAGCGCGGCCGGGAAAAGCACGGCACGAAAGCCATGCGGAGGTGCTAATAACTCCACAATAGCTGTGCTATAGTCGTCTAGGATAGAGTCAAGCTCCGAGAGCCTGCGCCTCATCGCTGTAGGGCTTCGATGACGCAGAGGTTCTTAAGGGAGGAAACTGTGCAACAATACTGTGAGTTAGTACGCCGTTTTTACGCTGAGATCGGCAGTGGTGATCTCGGCTACGTGCCTGATGCGTTAGCATGTGTATTAAAGGCATTGGACGAAGTTGCTGCGAATAACGCGCTACCGTCCTCCGTTAGGGAACAGGCGGCCTTTGCCGCCGCTAACTTATTGGTGAGCGACTATGTTGATGAATGATGAGTACCAATCCATCAATTGCGATGACTATGAAAGCCTGGAACTCGCCTGTCAGCATAACTACATTCTGAAGCTGGAGTTACGCGACGGAGAAAAACTCGAAGGCAAGGCCACCGAGCTGAAGTTTACCAAGGGCGTTGAGTATCTGATTATCGATCAGGCCGGCAATGCTCTCAGCTTGCGTCTGGATCATATCCTCAGTTTCAGTCATCCGGAAATCGGTACCGTGGTCGTCAGCCTGTCTGACTGATTAAACGGTAACGCCATCCCAACAGGGCAGCCCAACGGCTGCCCTCGTCTTTTATGGCTTCTGCTAGGGTTTAAGACTGGCATAGTAGGCCGCCAGATCGGCAATATCATCATCAGACAGCGCTGAAACGTAGGCCTTCATCACTTCTGCCTGCCCCCCATTACGCTCGCCTTTTTTATACGCCTGCAATGCATGCTCCAGATACATGGCGTTTTGCCCGGCCAGGTTCGGGTACATGGGCACGGAGACCTTCCCTTCCGCACCGTGGCACGCCATACAACTGGCAGATTTATCCTTACCCGCCGCCGCATCGCCCGCAGCCATCGCTGGCAGGCTGCACAACCCCAACATCACCGCCACTGCGCTCACAAATTTCATCATTGCTCCTTCGCTATGCCCAAAACCATTGGCGTTGCATCGAGGTGGCAACCAAACGCCCCCTGGACGTACAAATCGTACGTGACTGGAGCAAATACAGGTTGCCAACAAAAAGACAACGTCAGGTAGGTTGGGTCTCTTATTATTTTTTATGCCAGTGCAACCGCAGGGGCTGTTGCCCTTCGGGTATTTGACCGTCCTCGCAGACAAAAACCCCCAGCGCAGCGATAAGTTGATCATCATAATAGACCATCGGGATACGCTCACGCTGCCAGGGAGGAATCCCCAACTCTTGCCACAATTTTTTGATCGGCCGGGAATGCGTTCTACCAAGAATGCGGAGTTTACCTTGGGCAGCAAAACGTATGCTCACTTTTTGTTGTGGCTGTGGCGCCCGCAGGCAAATATCCCCCTCCCCACTGACCAACGTGCCTAATCCGTCCGGCAATGTGAGTGGCTCTGCCAATGACCAATTTAGGCTGAGATCCCGCAGATCGGCCATTAGCGGCAACAGGTATAAACGCCGGCGGAAACGGCGGATCTGATATTGCCGCAGTTGCAGTTGCGGTTCGGCATCGTCGCGGCTGAGTGCGACCTCTTCCCATAGCCGTTGCAGCTGTTCACGTGAGGGCATGGTAACGTCGAATGACGCAATCCAACGGCGTAACACAGCAAAACGCCGGGCTGCTGAACACGCCAGTAAACCCTCAATAGCCAGCGCATTGTCTTCATCCATCAACGCGTGCAGTTGCTCTGCCAATAACTCGTCCAGCAACTGCTCTTGCTCGGCACACAAGCTGGCGCTACGCGCCGTTGCGGCTGCAAAATGCGGCCAGCGCTGATTCAGCAGCGGCAACACCTGAAGACGCAGGAAATTACGGTCAAAGCGCGGGTTCTGATTGCTGTCGTCGTCAATCCAGGTGAGTTTATGCTGCTGCGCGTAGGCTTCCAACTGTTGGCGTGAAATCCCCAACAACGGGCGCAGCAAACTATGATCCCCCCGCGTTGCCTCTGCAGCCATCGCCGACAGGCCCGCCGGGCCACTGCCACGTTTTAACGCCAGCAGGAAGGTTTCACATTGGTCATCAAGATGCTGTGCGGTAAGCAAGACCTCACCGGCCTCCAGCGTGCTGGCGAAGGCCGCATAGCGCGCGGCTCGGGCGGCGGCTTCAATGCCGCCTTGGCTGCCGTCAACCTGCACGTGCTGAACCACCAGCGGCAATCGCCAGGCAGCGCATAGCTGCTGGCAATGCGCTGCCCACCGATCGGCAAAAGTACTCAGGCCATGATGTACGTGCACCGCACGTAACTGCAATTCCGGCAATTGCAGCCGTAACATAGCCAGCAGGTGCAGCAGCACGGTGGAGTCCAACCCGCCGCTGAATGCCACCAGCAGATGCCGGTTTGCACCCAATTGGCGGGCAAGCTGTGCAGATAATTGATTACTCTTCATTGATTAGGCTTAATGACGTCCAGATAGCTGCACGTTAACCCCCGTCATACCATCAATCAAGCATTAACCGCTCGGATATGCCGCCCCGCCAATAACCACCACATGGCCAACACCGCAACCACTGCCGCAGTGCACCCCATCGCCCACCAGCCAATTTGAGCAAACAGGTGGACATAAGCTTGCGCTGTCGCGCCTGTTGCCGGGTCGTCAGCGGTCTGGCCGGCGATAATGCCCGCCAGGTAATTGGCTATCGAACCGGTGGTCAGCATATAGATGCCGGTCAGCACCCCGGTGGCGCCGGGAATATTCAGACGCGTAATTTGCGCCATCGCGACAGGGTCGATAAACAGTTCGGCGAGCCCCATAACCGAAAGCCCGGCGATCATTAACGCCATCGATCCTTGCCCGTAACGGGCGTTCAGTGCCATCAGGGTAAAACCCACGCCAATCAGCAACAAACCGAAGGCGAATTTTCCCCAGATACGCAGAGTTCGGCTCCCGCTGCCATTTCCTCTTGCCAGCCAGGCCAGCATCACACCGCCAAACATGACGGCAAAAGCATTCACCGACTGGAACAATGCGGTCGGTACTGACCAAGAGAACCATTGGCGATCGACATAGTGGTCGATAAATAAGCTAATGGAGCTGCCGCCTTGCTGGGCGAAAGCCCAGAATAAGGTCCCCAACAGCATCAACGTGACAATCTGCCACAACCCGCGCCGCTGTATCGCCGTGGCCCGGGCCATGATCCGCATCACCATCACGACGGCAGCAGCACACACCAGCATCAGTAATTGTCCGGCCAAATCGTAAATGAACAACGCGGTGAAAAACAACGGAGCCAACAGCAGCATGACGCTCAGCCATACCCAGTTTGGAACCCGTAACGTGGTAGCTGACATTTGAGCGGGATCCACGCCACGCGTATGGCGAAAGTGGCGGCTACCGCACAGGAAAATCGTTAACCCTGCCAACATGCCGATACCCGCAAGCGCAAAGCCTACATGCCACCCGTAGCGTTCCGCCGCCAACCCACAGGCGATCGGCGCCAGAATCGAGCCGACGTTACCGGCGGCATACAGCAGAGAGAAGCCCCCTTCACGGCGCGTATCCTGCGGTTGATACAGCTCACCCAGCAAGCAACTGATATTGGATTTAAACAGGCCATAGCCGCAGATGATGATCGCCAATGCCAGATAGAGTGAATGTGTTGAGACGGCGCTCAGCCCGAGTACGATATGGCCCAGGGTCATCAGCACCGCGCCGGCAATGACGGCGACACGGTTGCCAAGCAGGCGATCGGCAAGCAAGCCGCCAAGAATCGGCGTAACGTAAACTAGGGAAGCATAGGCGCTATAAAGGCTAATGGCGCGGCTGTCGGAATAACCAAGTTGGTGGGTCAGATAGAGAATAAGTAACGCACGCATGCCGTAAAAGCTGAAATATTCCCAAATTTGTATTGCTACGACATAGTAGATTGCGCGCGGCTGTGAGGGTGTTTTCATGGTTTTCTCCCATCAGTCGTTGAACGACAAAGGGGAAGCGCGAACGCCTCCCCTGTTATTACACTTATTTATCGTTTTTCAATACTTTAACGGTGTAACGTCCATCCGCCTGGCGGTACGCGCCGTGGATATCAGTTTCAAAGCCTGGGTAATGCGCGCCGATTTCGCACAGCATTTGCAGGAACTCCAGCACCGGACGGCTTTCCTCCGTCAGCATTTCACCCGGCATAACCAATGGAACACCCGGAGGATATGGCAGGATCATGTTGGCATTCACTTTGCCGACCATTTCCTCCAAATAGACCTCTTCTACTTCGCCGTGCAGTTCCTTCTGGAAGGCTTTGAACGGGTTCATCACCATGGTTGGCAACACTTCAAAGGCGCGGTACATCAGGTCCGGCAGGTTATGCTGTTTCACCAGGTTGTGGATATTCTGAGCCAGCTCCTGGATCCGCATGTTTTCATAGAATTCTGGGGCTTCTTTGTACAGCGAAGGCAGCATGTTTTTCACCCGCAGGTTCAGATCGAACGAGCGTTTGAAGTCAGTCAGACCGCGCAACAGACTCAGAGCTTTGGTTTTGTCGATACCGATGCTGAACAAGAACAACAGGTTATATGGACCGGTTTTCTCAACAATGATGCCGTGCTCATCAAGGTATTTCGCCACCAGGCTGGCAGGAATACCAAACGATTCCATTTGGCCATCTTTGCTCATCCCCGGTGTCAACATGGTGACCTTGATTGGGTCGAGGTACATATGTTCGTTATCAATGCCTTTGAAACCATGCCAAGCACTGTCGGAACGCAGTGGCCAGCATTCCGCTTCGTCGATGTGTTCTGGCTGCCAAACATCAAAGAACCAGCCTTCAGATTCTACATTCAGGCGTTTGATTTCTTTACGGAACTTGATAGCGCGCTCAATGGAACCGTTGATCAGGCGCTTACCGGCATTGCCCTTCATCATTGCTGCTGCGGTTTCGGTAGAGGCCACGATGCCATAGTGCGGTGAAGTGGTGGTGTGCATCATGTATGCTTCATTGAAGGTTTCTTCGTTAATGTCACCTTTCACATGGATCATTGAAGCCTGTGAGAATGCCGCCAGCAGTTTATGGGTAGATTGTGTTTCATAAATCACCTTCCCTTCCACACGCCCACCGCTCATGCCGCATTTGCCTTTGTAAATCGGGTGGAAATTGGTGTAAGGCACCCAGGCAGAGTCAAAGTGGATAGATTTCACATCCAGCGTGTTCTTAATGAAGTCGGTGTTGTACAGCAAACCGTCGTAAGTCGAGTTCGTGATAACCGCATGTGCAGGCCAGGTGGCGTTTGGCGTTTCTTTTACCCGTTTGGCGATAGTGGCACGGGTAAACTCGCTCTGCGGAATACCGCCAAGGATGCCGTAGGCATTACGGGTTGGTCGGAAATAGATCGGCGTAATGTCGCTCATCATCATCAGATGGGTCAGCGATTTATGGCAGTTACGGTCTATCAGTACGGTGCTTCCAGCAGGTGCGGAGTACATACCAACAATTTTGTTGGCGGTAGACGTCCCGTTAGTCACCATGTAGCTGCGTTCAGCGTTGAATACGCGAGCAATATACTCTTCAGCTTCTTTATGCGGGCCGGAATGGTCCAGCAGCGATCCCAGTTCAGAGACTGAAATCGACACGTCGGATTTCATCGCGTTCGGGCCAAAGAAATCATAGAACAAACTCCCCACCGGGCTTTTCTGGAAAGCAGTCCCGCCCATATGGCCAGGCGTACAGAAGGTGTATTTGCCTTCACGCACGTACTTGAACAGCGCCTTGGTCAGCGGAGGCAAAATGGTATCGACGTACTCATCGGTGTTTTGTTTAATCTTGTCAGCAATGTCGTTAGCGGCACCCAAGGCATACTCGAAGAAACGCACCTGCATGCGTAAATCGTTCAGGCTGACATCCAGCGTTGAATAGCTATTGGCAAATGCATACAGCGGCATGTACTCATTCAGCTGGCTGATTTCTTCACATAACTCAAGGTTGTATTTATCCCAGTCGAAGATGACCCCACACAGCCGAGCATTGTTCTCGATCAGTTTGAGCAGGTCTTCGCGATCGTTCGGATAAACGATACGAAAATTCAGTTTTTCTAACGCGTTGTGCAGTTCGCGGATGGGCTCTTCTTTGAAGTAAACACCCATGTGGTTCATGATAGCAATAACGTTCATAATCATTTCTCCAGGTAATGCGAGCCCCTTGCCATCGCGGATGGCAATTGTTGCAAGGGGCTGAATTAGAGGTGGGTCAGTGCGTACTTAGTGCGCTTTAGCCGGTGTGTTGCTGTCGATAGCGACGGCTTTGGCCGTCTGGCGAGTATTCATTTTGCGGGCATAGAACATCAGAATGATCAGGCTGATGATGAAGGTACCGGACAGTTCGAACGAGTCAGCCCCCATCAGCGCGATGAAGCAGAAACCACAACCCAGAATCGATGCAATCAGGCTCAGCAGGTTACGTATATTGACGCCTTCAAAGCGGATCAGGTCTACGCAAGAGTAGAAGTACGGCAGCATGGTCAGCAGCACCGCAATACCGGTCAACATCCCGAACAGATCGGAAGCTTTACCGCCACCGGAACTCATGGCAGTAATCAGCACCATCAGCGCGGTCATTTTGCAGCTTGCCAACAGCAGGCCTTTTTTAGGAATGCCGTTTTTATCCATTTCGCCATACACTTTCGGGAAGTTACCGTCGTTGGCAGCACGTACCCCAGCCTGGCCAACCAGCATCATCCACGACCCCAGAGATGTCAGGCAGGCAAAGGCGGTGAAGGCAGAAACCATTGGTGCGGCCCAACTGCCCATAATGGTAGAGGCGCTGATGGCGAATGGTGCGCCGGAAGCCGCCATCTCAGAAGCAGGGTACATACCGCTCATCACCTGAGTTGCAGCGACATAGATAATCCCAGCCAGTGCAGTACCCAGCATGGTTGCCAGTGGCACGGTACGTTTCGGGTTTTTTACCATGCCGGTGCTCACGGCGGCAGACTCTACGCCGATAAACGCCCACAGGCACAACAGGATACTTTTGACGACGGCATGCATGTCCGTTGTCCCGGAGGTGTTCCAGTTAGCGTGATAGGTGGCAGCATCAAACCAATGCCAACCCGCAGTAGCGGTAACAACCACCGGAATCAACACCAATACCAAACCCAGCGTCGTCAAACGACTGACCCAAGAACCGCCGAGAAGGTTAATAAAGGTAAACACCCACACGATAGCAATGCAGGCAATACCTGCAGGTACCGGGTTATTCAATGCAGGGAAGAAGGTAGAGAGGTAAGAAACTGCGGTAATGCCGATAGCCAAATTACCGATCCAGTTAGCATGGTAATAAAGCACGCCGGTCTGGAAACCAAATGCCGGTGAAATTTCACCCGCGTAAGCAATAGGACCGCCCTGCTGAGGATTTTTAGTGGCCAGACGCGCATACACATAAGCCAGTGACATCGCGCCAATAATGGAAATTATCCACCCCCAGATAGCGATAGAACCGAGACTTGCCAGGTTCGCGGGCAATAAAGCAATACCGCTCCCCATCATATTACCGGCGACCACGCCGGTGCAGGCAATAAGCCCTATTTTCTTGGATGAAGCCATGGTCAGTTTCTCCTGATTTTGATTTCTTATAAGTCTTGATCGTTATGCAATTTTGCTAATGACCCGACTTGATAATCAGGATGCTAATGACAGGCGGGAATAAAGTCCTAAAGATAAAGTGATATTACGCTCATGATCATACAAATGATAAATTGAGGTTTTCCATTAACACATCAAGAGATAAACACATGCTCAAGAAAAGATAAACTTTCAATTAAAACATGCAAGTAGCTTTGTTATCCGATAACAACAAACCGGGGTTTTATGGCGTAAATTTCCAACCAAGGTATTTATTTAATTTAACAAATGAAAAACAATAAATAACACCGCCCATCAGACAATGCGTTTGGGCGGTGTTAATCAGCAGGCATTATTTATTGGGGTTGTAGTTTTCCAGGTAAGGAACCACGGTGTTCACTGAGGTATGGAAGACAGCATTACGGATCCAATGCAGCGTATTCTCTCCTGGGCGAAGATTAAATGCAGTGATATAGGAGTCTGCAGCCAAACGGTTATACCCCTGCATTTCGTAAACTTTGCCGAGCAACACATAATTCATCCATGACATCTGCAATTCAATGCCTTTATTTATCGCCTGATAAGCCTCATCCGTTTTTCCCTCTCCCAAAGCCCGTATCGTATGAATTTGCTGAATAATGGGGCTGTCTTTTAATGCAGGCAACGTGTCCAGGCGAGCCATCTCCGTGCTCAATTGTGCCAACTGCGCGCTGTCGAAGGGTTGATAAGAATTGCGCAGTAAATCCGCCAGCGCTTTTTCCGCAGAAAGATAAATAAAGTCTGGTGAAGTTTTTACCATCTCACCGAGCATGCTGCTGGCATGCGTCAGAGAGTCGATATCCCCCTGGATCAACAATTGATGCGCCTGATAATACTGCTGCAAGGCCGGTCCGGAGTTCGGTAAGAGCCGCATAAGACGCTGCTGCAACTGGGGTGGCCACGGCTGATTGAGTGCAACCGACAGGCTGCTAAGGAAGTCTTCCTGAATTTTTAGTTGGTTATCCGCAGTAACAAAGTAGCGTTTATCCAACATGATCGAGCTGTCCGCGTTGTCCACCAGCCGTACCGACAGGAAGCACTGTTGCGCGCGATAATGGCGTTGATTAACGAACTCAATGGTCAGCGATTTGCCCGAACTGCTTGGCCCGGTGTAGTTGTAGTTGGTCTGATCGTGCACCAGGAACGTGGAATAAGTATTCAGCGAATCTGTCACCACTTCGCTTAAGCCGACGACATAAGAAAGCTGCGGCGTCCAGTTGCTGCAACTGTTGCCACCCTGAATACGGATATCAATATCGCGCGGATTCATTAATACCGGCATGGTGGATTCCGGTATACGCTGCGACAAGGTGGCAATGGCGACAAACACCACGCAGGCACTCAACGCCGCCAGGAAAGCCAGCCACACCCAGAACGGTGATTGACGGTAAAAAGGTATCTTCGATTTCGTCAGTGGCGTTTTTGTCACGGTGGGTTTTGGCGGTTCATAGTCTTCACCGTCATCTTCGCTGCCATCTTCCGGCTCGTGGGTAATTACCGCCACCCGCGGTAACGCTGCACCTTCCCCTTCACACCACATGACTGGCGCAGCCAATTTATAACCGCGCTTGGGCACGGTTATAATGTATTCCGGGCTGTTGCTGTCGCCGTCTTTGAGGTATTTACGCAGTTCGGAAATACTCTGCGTCACCACGTGGTTGGTGACGATATTGCGCTTCCAAACGTTATCGATCAGCTCATCGCGGCTTAACACCACATCCGGGTGCCGGGCGAAATATTGCAGCATATCGATTAACCGCGGTTCTAACGCCAGTTGGCGTCCATCGCGGCTTATTTTATTGTCTGCGGGAGTAACCAACCACTCACCAACGCGAAAAACGGGTTCTTGCATAGTGAAAATAACTCAAAAGGGGCGTACGGCAAGCGCGGGATAATAACATATGAGGGCGCGTCCTGCGTCGATACGCCCCGATTAAGCATTCATAGCTCATATAATTCTAGAGGCAGCCCATCAGGATCGCTGAAAAAAGTGAAACGTGACAGAGTATAGGGATCGACACGCACCGGTTCACAAACCACCCCGGCATTTTGCAAATGCCGGATCGCCTGTTCGATGTCATCGACGCTGAATGCAAGATGGCGCAGACCACAGGCCTCTGGGCGGCTGACCCGAGCCGGCGGTGACGGGAAGGAAAACAGTTCGATGCTGTATTGCCCATTCAGCGCCAAATCCGCTTTCCAGGAATCACGCTCCGCGCGGTAAAACTCGTCCAACAGGGTAAAACCAAGAATATCGCAGTAGAAATGCTTACTGGCCTCATAGTTTGATCCGATAACTGCGATGTGATGTACCTGACGTATCGCCAACATAGTGATGTCTCATTGTCTGTTTGATGAGGCACGGTATCTGGCACCGTTGGTGACGTCAACGGCAAAAAGCCCCGCAGCATAAGACGGGGCTGTCATTCATACATCAGCAACGCAATGTGCAGATCAGGCTTTAAGATCTGCCAACGCCGCACCGTAGTTGATGTGCAACACCTGTCCATCCACCACCAGTGCAGGAACGCTCTGCACCCCTGCTTTTTCCGCTTCAGAGATGCGCGCTGGCTTTTCGCCCAGGTGCACCACATCCACCTGCACATTTGGGCTCAATAGACCCAATAACTGCTGCTCTGCACTGACGCAAACCGAACAACCGGCGTGATAAAAAACGGCTTTAGTCATGATAATTCTCCTTGGTTCTGACTGTTGTAGGTGAAATAGCACCTCATTTAGTTTCGAATCGAAACCATATGCACGATAAAACCATCGCCACCGCTTGTCAATATAGTTTTTAATCGATACTATTTTAGTCTGCTCACGAGGATCCTACATTGAGACTGTTTGATTTACTGGAAAGGCTAAATAGCCTGCAGCGCAGCTGGCTGCGCAACCACGAAGAACTGGAAAGCCTGCCGCCGGTACAGCTCAGTGCGTTGTACTACCTGGCACGCTGTAACCATTACTCCAACACACCGATGGCGGTGGCGGAATATCTTGGCCTGACCAAGGGCACGGTATCGCAGTCGCTGAAAAAGCTGGAGAGTAACGGGATGATCGCCCGTACTGCCGACGAGAAAGACCGGCGGAGCGTCAGGCTTAAGCTGACAGACAAATCACGCATGTTGATGGAGAGTTTGTTCCCACCCGCCTATTTGCAAAATGCACAGGATGCCATGCAACAGGAAGGTGGGCAGTTGCTGGAACTGCTCACGCAGTTGCTGCGTCAATTGCAGAAACAAGACGATAATGTGGCGCTCTTTGGCGAGTGCCACAGCTGCCGTTATCATCAACGGCATGACGGCCTGCCGTTTTGTGGCCTGACACAGGAACCGCTGCCGCAAAGCAGCGTGAACCTGATCTGTCGGGAGTTTGCTTAGACCAACGGCGTCTTCAGCACCTTCACCCAATAACGCCCGTCTTCAGCCAGTTTTGCACCGTGGATATCGGTTTCAAAACCCGGATAATGTTCGCCGATTGAGCACAGCATCAGCAAGAAATCGAGCACTGCACGGCTCTCCTCGGTGATCATCTCTCCTGGCATCACCAGCGGCACCCCAGGCGGGTAAGGCAGAATCATATTGGCCGCCACTTTGCCGACCAACTGATCCAGTTCGCAGGTTTCCACGTTGCCACGTACTTGCTGTTGGAACATCTGATGTGGCGTCAATTTCATTTCCGGCAGAACGTCGAACGCCCGCTGCATCAAACGTGGCAGATCGTGTTGGCAAATCAAGCGGTGGATCCCGGCGGCCAGATCCTGAATACGCATATTGCGGTAAAAATCCGGATCTTCCGCGAACAAGTCCGGCAGCATGTTCTTCACCCGCAGATTGAGATCATAAGCGCGCTTGAAGTCGGTCAGGCCGCGCAACAAGCTCATCGCCTTGGTTTTATCGATGCCGATGCTGAACAGGAACAACAGGTTATAAGGCCCGGTTTTCTCCACTACGATACCGCGTTCGTCCAGGTATTTTGCCACCAGAGCCGCCGGTATGCCGTCCTCCTCCAACTTGCCAAGCTCGTTCATGCCCGGCGTCAGAATCGTGACTTTGATCGGATCGAGATACATGTGATCGCTGTCGGTGTTGCCGAAACCGTGCCAGTTATCATCCGGATTGAGCGGCCAACACTGCGCCTCGTCGATCACTTCCGGTTGCCAGATGTCGAAGAACCAGCTATCGCTTTCTTCCCGTAGCCGCTGCACTTCGCGGCGAAAATGCAGCGCTCTCTCCACCGAACGGTTAATCAAACGACGGCCTGGATTGCCTCTCAGCATCGCCGCAGCCGTTTCCATCGACGCCACAATGCCGTAATTCGGTGACGTGGTGGTATGCATCATATAGGCTTCGTTAAAGGTGCTTTCATCGTAGTCGCCCTTAATGTGGATCATCGAAGCCTGCGAAAACGCCGCCAGCAGTTTGTGCGTAGATTGGGTTTCGTATATCACCTTACCGGGGGTACGTTCGCCACTCATGCCGCTTTTGCCGTCATAAATCGGATGGAAGTTGGTGTAAGGCACCCAGGCAGAGTCAAAGTGGATTGAGGGCACGTCCAGCGTCTGTTTGATGTAGTCGGTGTTGTACAACAAACCATCATAGGTAGAGTTGGTGATCACCGCATGCACTGGCCAACTCGCATTGGCTGTCGTCGCGACCCTAACGGCAATGCTCTCATGGGTGAATTCGTGGCGTGGAATGCCGCCAAGAATGCCATAGGCATTACGCAGTGGGCGCAGGTAAATCGGCACGATATCGCTCATCATCAACAGATGGCACAGCGATTTATGGCAATTCCGGTCGATCAAGACGGTGCTGCCACTTGGCGCAGAATACATCCCGACAATTTTATTGGCCGTTGAGGTGCCGTTGGTCACCAGATAGCTTTGTTCGGCATTAAAAGTACGTGCAATATACTCTTCAGCCTCTAGGTGCGGGCCCGTGTGATCCAGCAACGATCCCAGTTCAGTGACAGAAATCGATACGTCGGCTTTCAGGGTATTGGCACCGAAAAAGTCGTAAAACAGGCAACCTACCGGGCTTTTCTGGAAGGCCGTACCGGCCATATGGCCTGGCGTACAGAAGGTATATTTCCCCTCTCGTACATAATTGAACAGCGCTTTGGTCAAGGGCGGCGTAATGGTATCAATGTATTCGGCCGTATATTGCTGGATGCGTTGTGCAATATCATCCGCCGCATTCAGCCCGTACTCAAAGAAATACAAAGCCATACGCATTTCGTGCAGGCTAACGTCGAAAGTGGAATGGGTATTGATAAAGGCATACAGTGGCAGATATTCGTTCAGCTCGTTGATGTCGCTGCACAACTCCAGGCTGTAGTCATCCCAGTCAAAGATCACCCCGCAGATACGCGCATTTGCCTCGACTAACTTCAACAGGTCACCGCTGTTTTTTGGATACACCAGTTGGAAATCCATTGCAGTCAGTGCGGTGTGGAGCTCGCGGATCGGCTCATCTTTATAATAAACGCCCGCTGGGCTCATGATCGCGATGATGTTCATCGGCTGCTCCTGTCAGTTAACCGCCAAACCCCTATAACAACATGAAAATCCAGCGGTGTGTAGCCAAAAAAAAACCGCCCGAAGGCGGTTTCTTGCAACGCATGACTGAACTCAGCAATAGCCGTAGTTCATCAGGCGCTGATAACGGCGGTTGAGCAACTCTTCGTTGTTCAAACCATCGAGATCTTTCAGATCAGCCAACAGCTGCGCTTTCAGCGTCGCAGCCATCGCAGGCACGTCGCGGTGGGCAGAACCCAACGGCTCCGGGATCACCGAATCAATCAGTTTCAGCTCTTTCAGGCGTGGTGCGGTGATGCCCATCGCTTCTGCAGCCAGAGGGGCTTTATCAGCGCTCTTCCACAGGATTGATGCACAGCCTTCCGGTGAAATCACCGAATAGGTGCTGTACTGCAGCATATTCACTTTGTCACCAACGCCGATAGCCAATGCGCCGCCAGAGCCGCCTTCGCCAATTACGGTGCAGATCACCGGAATGTTCAGGCGGGACATTTCACGCAGGTTATGGGCAATGGCTTCCGATTGGCCGCGCTCTTCCGCGCCCACGCCCGGGTATGCACCTGGGGTGTCGATGAAAGTGATCAACGGCAGCTTAAAGCGAGAGGCCATTTCCATCAGGCGTAATGCTTTGCGGTAACCTTCTGGTGCCGGCATACCGAAGTTGCGACGGATTTTCTCTTTGGTTTCACGGCCTTTCTGGTGACCGATGATCATCACCGGGCGACCATCTAAGCGCGCAATACCACCTACAATCGCTTTATCATCGGCATAGGCACGATCGCCCGCCAACTCTTCGAAGTCGGTAAAGATGTGTTTGATATAATCCAGGGTATAAGGACGGCGCGGGTGGCGTGCCAATTGGGCAACTTGCCAAGCCCCAAGATCGGAAAAAATCTTGCGCGTCAGCTCAACGCTCTTTTCACGAAGGCGCTGAACCTCTTCGTCCAGATTAATATCTAATTTTTCGTCTTGACGGCTGACTGCAGTCAGCGAGTCAATTTTCGCTTCCAGCTCTGCAATCGGCTGTTCAAAATCAAGAAAATTCAGACTCATAGCATTCCTATTTTAGTCAAATTCCAGTTCCACCTGCTCATTACCTACCAAAGTCCGCAAATCAATCAATAAGCGGTCGGTTGGCGTCACGCGCCAGGTTGCGCCAAAACGCAGCTTGGCCCGCGCATCTTCCCGTTGATAGTAAAGATGCACTGGAATCGTCCCCGAGCGATGGGGTTCCAAAGACTGACGGAGACGGTTCAAAAGCTGGTCATCAATTTGCCTGTCCGTCAGCGAGATAGCAAGCCCGCGAGCGTATTTTTCACGGGCTTCACTGATGTCCATTAGCTCACGGGCGGTCATTTTAAGCCCACCGCTAAAGTCATCAAAGCTAACCTGTCCACTGGCGATCAGGATACGGTCTTTTTCCAATAAATGCTGGTATTTTTCTAACGCATCGGTGAATAACATGACTTCCAGACGGCCAGAACGGTCATCCAGGGTACAAATTCCGATGCGATTACCGCGCTTGGTGACCATAACCCGCGAGGCAATCACCAGCCCAACAGCGGTCGTCATTTTGCCCCGATCCGTCGGGTGCATATCTTTCAAACGCTGGCCACCGGCGTAGCGTTCGATTTCCTTCAGGTACTGGGTGATGGGGTGACCCGTGAGGTACAAACCCAACGTTTCCCGTTCACCGTCCAGCACCACCTGCTCCTGCCAGCGGGGCACGTTAGCGTAGGATTGCTCCACTTGCTCTGGCGCTTCCGCCAATACGCCAAACATATCCACCTGACCGATAGCTTCGGCTTTGGCATGCTGATCGGCCGCTTTCAACGCATCGCCCAATGAATTCATCAGCGCGGCACGGTGCGGTCCAAGACGGTCGAATGCCCCGGACATGATCAGCTTTTCAAGAATGCGACGGTTCAGTTTTTTGATGTCTGAGCGTGCACATAAATCGAAGAGGTCTTTAAAGTAGCCTTGTTCGCCGCTGTTACGTGCTTCAAGAATAGCTTCAATCGGCCCTTCACCCACACCTTTGATGGCGCCGATGCCGTAAACGATCTCACCCTCATCGTTTACGTGGAAATGGTACTGCCCGCTGTTGATATCCGGCGGCAGGATTTTCAGGCCCATGCGCCAGCACTCATCCACCAATCCCACCACTTTATCGGTGTTGTCCATATCGGCAGTCATTACCGCCGCCATAAACTCAGCTGGGTAGTGCGCCTTCAGCCACAACGTTTGGTATGACACCAAAGCATAGGCGGCGGAGTGTGATTTGTTGAAACCGTAACCGGCAAATTTTTCCACCAGGTCAAAGATTTTTACCGACAGCTCACCGTCGATACCACGCGATTTTGCTCCATCCTCGAAACCGCCGCGCTGCTTGGCCATTTCTACCGGGTTCTTTTTACCCATCGCACGGCGCAACATGTCCGCGCCGCCCAGCGAATAACCGGCCAGCACCTGGGCAATCTGCATAACCTGTTCTTGATACAGGATGATGCCGTACGTCGGCTCCAACACAGGCTTAAGCGACTCATGTTGCCACTGGATATCCGGGTAGGATATTTCTTCACGGCCGTGTTTACGGTCGATAAAGTTATCAACCATGCCTGATTGCAGCGGCCCTGGGCGGAACAGCGCCACCAGTGCGATCATATCTTCGAAGCAGTCGGGCTTCAGGCGTTTGATCAGATCTTTCATGCCGCGAGATTCAAGCTGGAAGACCGCGGTGGTCTCCGAACGCTGCAGCATGTCGAAGCTTTTCTTGTCCTCTAACGGAATGGCGGCGATATCGATCGGCTCCAACCCGGTTTTGGCTCGGCGAGCGTTGATCATCGCCAGCGCCCAGTCGATGATCGTCAGAGTACGCAAGCCGAGGAAGTCGAACTTCACCAGACCGGCGTATTCCACGTCGTTCTTGTCAAACTGGGTTACCGGGTGCTGACCTTCGGCATCGCAATACAGCGGGGCAAAGTCAGTGATTTTCGTCGGCGCGATGACCACACCACCGGCGTGTTTACCGGCGTTACGTGTCACCCCTTCCAACTTACGCGCCATGTCGATCAGCGCTTTGACTTCTTCATCGGCCTCGTAGATTTCCGGCAACTGCGGCTCGGCAGCAAAGGCCTTTTCCAGCGTCATTCCCGGATCGGGTGGCACCAGTTTGGAGATGCGATCGACGAAGCCATAAGGGTGGCCTAACACGCGTCCCACGTCGCGAATAACGGCTTTCGCCGCCATGGTACCAAAGGTGATGATCTGTGATACCGCTTCACGGCCGTACATTTCCGCCACGTGATCAATCACCAGATCGCGTTTTTCCATGCAAAAGTCGACGTCGAAGTCGGGCATCGAAACACGTTCCGGGTTAAGGAAACGTTCAAATAGCAGATCAAATTCTAACGGGTCGAGATCGGTGATTTTCAGCGCATAGGCCACTAACGAGCCGGCACCAGAGCCACGGCCCGGGCCAACCGGCACATTATTGTCTTTCGACCACTGGATGAACTCCATGACGATCAGGAAGTAACCTGGGAAGCCCATCTGGTTGATCACTTTCAGCTCAACATCCAGACGTTCGTCATATTC
The DNA here is from genome assembly GCF_017832355.1 of Serratia sp. PL17. Taxonomy (GTDB): domain Bacteria; phylum Pseudomonadota; class Gammaproteobacteria; order Enterobacterales; family Enterobacteriaceae; genus Serratia. The sequence continues at coordinate 182,550 of NZ_JAFIBY010000010.1, read as the reverse complement.
AGGGCGGCGCTGAGCGCGCACTTCCGGATCGGGGAACAGGAACTCCAAACGGTCTTCCAAGCCTTCCTTCGACTTAAGGATCAGGAAATCTTCGGTGGTCATTTCACCAGTCGGGAACTGCGGCAGGAAGTATTCACCAAGACGAATGGTCACATTGCAGCGTTTGGCAATTTCGACGCTATTGAGCAACGCTTCCGGGATGTCGGCAAACAGCTCACACATCTCGTCTTCACTCCGCATGTATTGCTGCGGCGTATAGTTACGTGGGCGTTTGGGATCGTCTAAAGTAAAGCCGTCATGGATGGCAACGCGGATTTCGTGGGCATCAAAGTCATCCGCAACCAGAAAACGCACGTCGTTAGTGGCCACCACCGGTAGCCCACGCTCGGTAGCCAGCGCCACCGCGGCATGCAAATAGTTTTCTTCGTCTGGCCGTCCGGTGCGGATCAACTCGAGATAATAGCTGTCAGGGAAGTACTGCTGGTAGAACTCCAGGCATTGCTCTACCTGCGGCTGGTTGCCACGCAGTAAAAACTTACCGACGTCGCCCTGACGCGCGCCAGAGAGCAGAATAAGCCCTTCACGGTGCTCAATCAGCCAGTCACGATCAATAATCGGGCCAGCAGCACCGTAACCGCGCTGATAAGCACGGGAGATCAACAGCGTCAGATTTTGGTAACCGTCATTATTGGCAGCCAGCACCGTGAGCTGCGCAAGTTCATCGCCCAGCACGTCGCTTTGCACGTGAAAATCTGCGCCGATGATCGGTTTGATCCCGGCACCGTGCGCACTGCCATAAAACTTCACCAGGCCACACAGGTTAGTAAAGTCAGTAATTGCCAAAGCAGGCATGGCTAACGCGGCGGCTCTTTTCACCAACGGCCCAATCTTGGCTAATCCATCAATCATGGAATAGTCACTATGAACGCGCAGGTGAATAAAACGAGGTTCGGCCATATCCAGATACCTGAATCTATGGGCTCAGTGAACTGATACCCGGGTTAACTCTATCGCGTGCTTGGCCCGAATTACCGGGCCTGCAGATTACAGCTCCAGCGCCCTTCTTACCGGGGCAAAGCTGCGGCGATGATGCTCGGTCGCACCCAGCGCGGCCAGCCGCTCCAGATGGAAGGCGGTCGGATAACCTTTATGCTGCGCAAAACCGTAGTCCGGGAATACCCGATCCAGTTCGGTCATTTCGTGGTCACGCGTTACTTTCGCCAGAATGGATGCCGCGCTGATTTCCGCGACACGGCTATCGCCCTTAACTACCGCCTGCGAACGCATCGGCAATGACGGACAACGGTTGCCATCAATCAATACCATGTCCGGCACGATATGCAATCCGGCAACAGCACGCTGCATCGCCAACATCGTGGCATGCAGAATGTTAAGTTCGTCAATCTCATCCGGCTCGGCGCGTCCCAGACTCCAGGACAGTGCCTTCTCAATAATCTCGTCATATAACGCCAATCGGCGCTTTTCACTGAGTTTTTTCGAGTCCGCCAAACCCAGGATCGGTCGGGTAGGATCGAGAATCACTGCGGCAGTTACAACCGCCCCGACCAAGGGGCCTCGGCCGACCTCATCCACACCGGCAATCAATGTCGCGGCAGGATAAATGAAAGGTTCAATCATGCTTTTGCCAGCTCCAACACAGCCTGAGCGGCCTGTTCGTCAGCACCGCAACGGATGCTGTGGTGCAAAGTAAGGAACGTCTGTTTCAGTTCATCGGTTTGCGGGCTGTCTTCCAACAGAGGCATCACCGCCGCTGCCAGTTTTTCCGGCACGCAATCATGCTGTAACAGTTCAGTGACGATCTCACGGCCCGCTAATAAATTAGGCAGTGAAACATAGGGGGTTTTCACCAACCGCTGCGCCAACCAGAAGGTAAATGGCTTCATGCGGTAGCCCACCACCATCGGACATTTAGCCAACATGCATTCCAGCGCCGCAGTACCCGAGGCCAGTAATGCCGCATCGCTGGCGATCATCGCTTCACGACCCTGACCATTCAGCAGATGAACCCTCAGCTCTGGTGCCACTTCAGCCTTGATACGCTCGAACTGCTCACGCCGCTTGGCATTCACCAAGGGCACGACCAATTCCAGATCGGGATAACGCGTACGCAGTAACTGCGCCGTCTTCAGGAAGTCGGCACTCAGCATCTCGACTTCTGCGCCGCGGCTCCCCGGAAGCAAAGCAAGGCAACGTGCGTCAGGCGCGATACCCAAAGCTGCACGCGCAGTCAGTTTGTCCGGTTGAAGAGGCATGGCGTCGGCCATCGTGTGGCCAATAAAACGGCAAGGAACGTTAAAACGATCGTAAAACGCTTTTTCGAAAGGGAGAAACGCCAGCACCAGATCGGTGGCTTTGCCAATTTTGAAAACGCGCTTCTGACGCCAGGCCCAAACGGACGGGCTGACATAGTGAATGGTGCGGATGCCCCGCTGTTTCAGGCGGCCTTCCAACGTGATATTGAAGTCCGGCGCATCAATGCCGACAAACACGTCCGGCTTCAGGTCGCTGAACCGGCGGGTAAGATCCTTGCGGATCTTTAACAGGCGTGGCAAGCGTTCGAGCACTTCCACCACGCCCATTACCGCCAGCTCTTCCATTTCGTACCAGGTTTCGCAGCCCTCCGCCTGCATCAGCGGGCCCGCGACGCCAACAAAACGCGCGTCAGGAATCTGCGCCTTGAGCGCACGAATCAAACCGGCGCCAAGAATATCACCGGAAGTTTCTCCGGCGACCAATCCGATAGTCAATGGGCGATTTAGCATAGGTCAGCGAATGATACCGCGGGTTGAACGGGTAAAGAAATCGAGGTATTGCTGCACCACTGGCTGTTCTTTAGCCAGGGCTTCGATTTCTGTCTTCGCCTCATCCAGCGTTTTTTCACTGCGATAAAGGATCTTGTAGGCATTACGGATCGCCTGCATTTCATCCTTATCAAAACCACGACGCTTCAGGCCAACGGCGTTAACGCCGAATGGTGTCGCGTGGTTACCTTGTGCGATGACGAAAGGAGGCACGTCCTGAGCAACCCCGGAGCAGCCGCCAACCATCACGTGTGCGCCAATAATGCAGAACTGATGAATCGCCGTCATGCCACCGATAATGGCATGGTCGTCAACTTCAACATGGCCCGCAAGCGTGGCGTTGTTGGCCAGCACGCAAGAATTGCCGACTACGCAGTCGTGTGCAACGTGCACGTTAACCATCAACAGGTTATCGCTGCCCACTTTGGTCAGGCCTGAGCCCTGCGCAGTGCCGCGATGGATGGTGACGCTTTCGCGGATGCGATTACGGTCGCCAACTTCAACGCGTGTTGGTTCACCCGCATACTTCAGATCCTGGTTCACTTCACCGATGGAGGCGAACTGATAGATCTGATTATCACGGCCAATCTTGGTAATGCCGTTCACCACAACGTGGGACTTCAGTACCGTGCCAGCGCCGATTTCCACCTGGGAGCCGACGTAGCAGAAGGGACCGATATGCGCGCCAGCGCCAATAATGGCGCCGTCTTCAACTATTGCGCTAGGGTGGATAAAGGCGGTTTCGTCAATCACGGATTATGCCTCCCGGCTGCGGGCACACATCATGGTTGCTTCGCAGACAATTTTGCCGTCTACCGTCGCCACGCCTTTGAAACGCGTCAAGCCACGGCGGGTTTTCTCAAAGGTGACTTCCATGATCATCTGATCGCCTGGCACTACCGGACGTTTGAAGCGGGCTTCGTCAATACCGGCAAAGTAATACAATTCGCCCGGTTCCAGTTTGCCGACGCTTTTAAACGCCAAGATACCGGTGGCTTGCGCCATGGCTTCCAGAATCAATACGCCTGGAAAAATCGGTTTACCAGGGAAGTGTCCCTGGAAAAACGGCTCATTTACAGATACGTTCTTCACCGCACGCAGGAATTTGTGCTCCTCAAACTCGAGGACGCGATCGACCAGCAAGAACGGGTAACGGTGAGGAAGCAGCTCTAAAATTTCTGCAATATCCAGAGTATGAGTGTCAGTAGTCAAAATACTCTTCCTGTCTCTAAAAACTGATGGCATCAACAACACGGCCTGCGCTGACCCCAAAAGGAGATCATCATGCAGGCCGCAAATTAACAACTCTTTGCGCTTTTGGTCTCATGACCAACGCGTTTCGTTTTGTACCCAGTGTGGCGGGCGGCAGTGATTATACCCTACATCGTGCAAACTGCATTTTGTTAGCTGCCTTCACTTACCCATTAGCTATGTGCCAAGGGTTTGCTCAGTTGCCGCCGCAATGCAGCGTACAATTTATCGGGTATCGTCTTTTCCGACTTTTCGTTCGACAGCTTTTAAGCGCTTGCTAATCTCATCGATATTCATCACCAACGCAGCGGTTTTACGCCACACTTTGTTGGGTTGTAACGGAATGCCCGAAGAGTATACCCCAGGTTCGGTGATTGGTCGCATAACCATTCCCATTCCGGTGACAACAACTTTGTCGGCGATCTCCATGTGACCGTTGATCACGCTGGCTCCCCCGATCTGGCAATAGCGCCCGATTTTCAGGCTGCCTGCCATAATCACACCACCGGCGACGGCGGTATTCTCGCCAATCACAACGTTATGTGCAATCTGACATTGGTTGTCGATGATAACACCATTCCCAATCTGGGTGTTATCCAACGCGCCGCGGTCAATCGTGGTGCAAGCGCCAATTTCGACGCGATCGCCAATAATCACCGTGCCCAGTTGAGGGATCTTGATCCACTCGCCGCGTTCGTTGGCATAGCCAAAACCGTCAGCACCAATCACAGTACCGGACTGGATCAAGCAGCGCTGGCCGATCTCGACCTCATGATAAATCGTAACGTTCGCCCACAGACGCGTACCCGCGCCAATGCGTGCACTTTTGCCGATAAAACAGCCAGGGCCGATAACCACGTTATCACCCAGTGCTGCACCAGACTCGATCACCGCATTTGCCCCTATGGCAACATGCTGTCCCAGCGTGGCGTCAGGGGAGATAACCGCACTTGGCGCGATATCCTGAGCCGGGGATGGCGTCGTATCCATCAGCTGCGCCATACGCGCGTAAGTCAGATAAGGGTTTTTAACCACCAGCGCCGCAGAACGACAGTGTGGTAAGTCCGCTTCGGTAAGCACTACTGCGCTTGCCTGGCAGGAAGACAGCTGCTCTTGATAGCGGCTGTTTGACAAAAACGTGATTTGGCCAGCCTGTGCCGAATGCATAGAAGCAATGCCGGTGATGACGAGATCGCCATCACCGTGCAATTGTGCATCCAACTGCTGCGCTAAATCAGCCAGTCGAATTGAAGGCATGTGTTATTTAACCTGTTTCAGCACGTCGGCAGTGATGTCTTTAGAAGAACCTGCGTAGGCAACAGCGTTAGCATCGATGACTACGTCGTAGCCTTCTTTGCTGGCAACAGATTTCACAGCGTCCTGAATACGGCTCAGGATTTTGTTACGCTCTTCCATCTGACGGCGACGGTTGTCCTGCTCAAAAGCCTGTGCTTTCTGAGAGAACTGCTCGCGCTGTGCCATCACGTCCTTTTCCATCTTGCTACGATCGCTGGCTTTCATGGTCGCGCCATCACGCTGCAAACGTTGCATTTTGGTCTGAAGGCTACGCTCCATGTTCTGAAGCTCACCCGCACGGCCTTTGAACTCGTTTTCCAGCTGTTTGGCAACGGCTTCACGAGCCGGCAACTGTTGGAAAATGCTGGAGACGTTAACTACAGCGATCTTATCTGCTGCCTGAACGCCAGCTGAAGCAGCCATTGCTAAACCGAGGCCTGCGGCACACAACCACTTTTTCACTATAAACTCCTTACCATCACCCATTTGTGTCATATGACACTGAAGTACACAATCTGCCAGACTTATCCCGCAAAACAATGAGAATCATCTCTCTGTGCTCTGACGGGCGCCTGGCATTTGCGATTCTTAATAACTGCTATGCCCAGAAGCGGGACCTGTTACCAGGTCTTGCCAATGTTAAATTGGAACTGTTCGGACTTGTCGCCTTCGTATTTCTTGAGCGGGTTGGCATAAGAGAACACCAACGGACCCAAAGGTGACATCCACTGCAAAGCGACGCCGGCAGAAACGCGGATATTGCTCGCTTTACTGTAGTCCGGAATATCATACATGCTAGTTTGAGTCGTATTCTTCCAGTTGGTATCCCACACGGTGCCCGCATCCATAAACAGTGAAGTACGCACAGAGTTAGCGTATTTCTCACTGATGAATGGCGTTGGCGTGATCAGCTCCATACTGGCGACCGCCATGGCGTTACCGCCCACTGCGTCGTCCGAGTTACAAATCGGGGTACCGTTACTGCAGCTATACGAGCTGGAGTTGTAGTATGCCGCTTTTGGACCAATGGTGTTGGAACCGAAACCACGCACGGTGCTTGAACCACCGGCATAGAAGTTCTCGTAGAACGGCATTTCTTTGCTGCCAATACCGTCGGCATACCCCAGACGGCCACGCCCCAACAGCACCCAGGTACGATCGTCATTGATCGGAACGTACTGCACGCTGTCTAACGTCAACTTGTAGTATTCGTTATCTGAGCCTGGAATGGTGACTTTACCATTCAGCGTCGTGCGGTTACCCGAGGTTGGGAAATAGCCACGGTCAAGGTTGTTGTAGGTCCAACCCAGGTTCAACGTGAAGTCGTCGGCAGAATAGCTGGCGCGGTCAGTGGTGTTAGGGTTCAGGCCCACTGAGTCCAGATAACGCCACATGGCAATCTGCGGCTGCATGTTCGACAGACCGTTATGCACATAACCCAAGCCGGTACGCAACGAGTTGTTTTCGTTGATCGGGAAGCCCAGGGTACCGTCTATACCGTAACTCTTGTTGGTATAGTCGGACAGGTCCGCGTCATTCGCTTTAAAGTCGTTGTAGAAGATACGGCCACCCAAACTCACACCGTCAACGGTGAAGTACGGGTTGGTGACCGACAGCTCTGTGTAGGTCTGGTAGTCGTTCTTGGTACCGCTGATACCGACGGAATAGCCCGTACCCAGCCAGTTGTCCTGCTGAACACCCGCCTGGAAGCTAACACCGCTCTCGGTGCCGTAACCGACGCCGAAGTTAAAGGTACCGGTGTTACGCTCTTTGACCTTGTAGGTGACGTCGACCTGGTCCGCAGTACCTGGAACGCGCTGGGTTTCGACATCGACCGTTTCAAAGTAACCCAAACGGTTCAGACGCTCTTTACCCTGTTCAACTTGAGCATTACCCAGCCATGCGCCTTCCATCTGGCGCATTTCACGGCGCAATACGGCGTCTTTACTGGTGTCGTTACCTTCGAACTTGATACGGCGCACGTAGAAGCGGTTGCCTGCATCAATATTCAGGTGCAGCTTCACCGTTTTATCCGCGTCATTGATTTCAGGTTGAGTGGAAACACGCGGATAGGCATAACCATAACGGCCCAACATCGTTTTGACGTTGTCTTCCATTTTGGTCACTTTACTGCCGTTGTACAGCTCGCCTGGCTCGATTTTGGTCAACTGGGCAACTTCTGCCGAGTGGCCAGCCAGGTTGCCATTCACTACCACGCCGGTAAGCTTGTACTGCTCGCCTTCGGTGATATTGATGGTGATGTAAATGCCTTTTTTGTCCGGCGTCAGGCTGACCTGAGTCGAATCAATATTAAAGCGTGCGTAGCCGCGATCCAGATAGAAACTGCGCAGGGTTTCAAGGTCACCCGCCAGTTTTTGTTTCTGGTATTTACGATCGCCGACCACGTTCCACCAAGGTACTTCATCACGCAGTTGGAAGCGTGAAATCAGTTCGTCGTTGGTGAAGGCATGATTACCGACAATGTTGATTTGTTGAATCTTGGCAGAAACCCCTTCCGTGAACACCAGTTTCAGGTCGACACGGTTACGCGGCAACGGCGTGACAACGGCTTTCACCGAGGCGCTGTATTTACCGACGCTGTAGTAGAAGTCTTCCAACCCTTTTTCAATGCTGGAAATCGTGGTGCGGTCAAGCGCTTCGCCAACCCGAACGCCAGAGGCCTCCAGGTTTTGCTTGAGCATGTCATCTTTCACCGACTTGTTGCCGGAGAAGGTGATGCTGGCAATGGTAGGACGTTCCTTAACCTGAACAATCAGCGTATTACCATCGCGCAGCACGCGAACGTCCTCGAAGTTGCCAGTGGCAAACAAGGCACGGATGGTATTACTGATATCATCGTCAGTGACGGTATCGCCTACGCGAACCGGCATGTTGAGTAACGCCGCACCGACGGCGACTCGCTGCAGGCCTTCGAAATGAATATCCTTCACTACGAACCCGTCTGCACCGTATACGGTGGCGCTGCCAAACAGCAGCGACGCTATGAGCAACTTTTTCATCGCCATCGTTGTTATGCGTTCTTCCTAACCTATCCTCGCCCCTAAAGACGAGAAAAATCATTGAAAAGTGCAAGACCCATTAAAAGCACCAACACGATCGAACCAATGCGGTAACTGTAGTCCTGTACTCGCTCGGAAACCGGCCCACCCTTCAGCTTTTCTATCGCCAGGAAAAGGAGATGCCCACCATCTAACACCGGTAATGGGAACAGGTTGATGATACCCAGGTTGACACTGATCAACGCCAGGAACATCAGATAATACACAAACCCGACCCCAGCTGACGCCCCTGCTCCCTGTGCAATAGAAATCGGGCCACTCAGGTTGTTCAGCTTTACATCACCGGTTATTAATTTGCCCAGCATTTTGACCGTAAGGCTCATTAGCTGCCAGGTCTTGTCCCCAGCCTGATACAGCGCTGGGAAAGGTCCATACTGGCGAATCGTTTTATACTCGTCTGGCAGCGGCAACACTTTCGGAATGATGCCTGCAAATCCCACGGTTTTGTCTTTTCCCACCGGCTTTGTATCCGGTATCAGCGTCAAAGACAAGGGGGTGCCGTTTCTTTCGATCTCTAAAGCCAGCGGTTGTCCCGGGCCGTTGTGGATCCGTTTAACCAACGTTTGCCAACGACCCAATAGCTGACCATCGACTTTAACGATCCTGTCCCCAGCTTGCAAACCCGCCTTTTGTGCAGCCGAATCAGGTTGCACTTCGGCAAGGACAGATTCTATCTGTGGGCCGCGTGGAATGATACCCAGTGCAACGACGGGATCCTGCTTGTCCGGCTCAAAGTTCCATTGGCGCAAATCGAGGGTTTTAGTGACTACCCGCGAAGAACCAAATGGCGCGATGCCAACTTCCGTTTGCGCATCGCCAATCTTTGTCACCAGCGCCAAACGAACTGATTCCCAATCAGGCGTTTCGATGCCATCTACAGACTTAAGTTCCATCCCAGGCGAAATTTCAGCGTTAGCGGCGATCGATTGTGGTGAGATTTCACCGATCACAGGGCGGAAGCTGGGGACGCCGATAATGAATACCAGCCAGTAAGCAAGGATAGCGAACAGGAAATTGGCGATAGGGCCGGCGCTGACGATAGCGGCACGTTGCCAAACGGTTTTGTTGTTAAATGCCTGATGGCGAAGTTCCGGTGCAACCGAGTCAACGCGCTCATCAAGCATCTTCACATAACCGCCCAGCGGGATCAGGGCAATCACATACTCCGTGCCCTGGCGATCGGTACGACGCCACAAAGCACGGCCAAAACCAATGGAGAAGCGTTCTACACGGACGCCGCAACGGCGAGCAACCCAAAAATGCCCGAACTCGTGCACGGTGATTAACACACCGAGCGCAACCAGAAATGCGACCAAGTTCCAGAGCACGCTAACCATAATCCCTTCACTCCCCGTCATTGACGGATTAAAACACTAACAGCATCAGGCAGGCAAATACAGGCACTGCTGCGGTCAGGCTATCGATACGATCCAGTATACCGCCATGACCCGGTATCAAATGACCACTGTCTTTGATACCCGCTTCGCGTTTGAACATGCTCTCGGTAAGGTCACCCAGCACAGAGGCCAGCGCAGCCACTATCGAACAAATCAGTAAGGTCGCCGGCACCACGTTCAGCGGGGCATAACGGCCAAACAACCAGGATATCAGGGCTGAGGTGATCAGGCCACCAATGAGCCCCTCCCAGGTTTTCCCCGGGGAAACTTTCGGTGCCAGTTTATGCTTGCCAAACAACTTGCCGAACATATAGGCGCCGGAATCCGCGCCCCACACCAACAGCATCACATACAGCAGCCACCAGGCACCGGTGAAGTGGTTTTGTTCATAGCCGAACTGACGCAACGACAGCATGCCCCAGAAGAACGGCACGATGGTCAGCAGACCGAAAACCAGACGTATCGGGCGTGAGTTACGCCACAGTGCTGCTGAACCGGGATAAAACAGAACCAGTAACAGCGCTGCCAGCCACCAAACCAGCGACAGCCATAACGGCCCACCAACCTGAGGCAAATGGACCGACTGGTGATAAGCCGGAATGCTGAGCATCATTAACGCCAGCAGGAAGCCGCACAATATCGCCAACCAGATGCGCTGCGAGCGGGAAGTAAAACCGGCCAATTGGCCCCACTCCCAGGCAGCTAACATGCACACAACGAGCGTTACCAGGGCAAAGCCCACCGGTGGCAGCAAAAACAGCGCTGCGATAACAATCGGAATTAAAATCAGAGCAGTTATGAGGCGATACTTCAGCAAAAGTTCCCCCTAGGACGCATTGGCGCCGATAGGTGTTGTTCCCCCGAAGCGACGCTCGCGTTGTGCAAATGCATTCAGCGCACCTTCAAAGACAAGTTCATCAAAATCAGGCCAGAGTACATCAGTAAAGTAAAGTTCAGCATAAGCAATTTGCCACAGCAAAAAGTTACTGATGCGATGTTCACCACCAGTGCGGATCACCAGATCCACCGGTGACAGGTCATTCATGCAGACCCGCTCACCCAGTAACTCTTCACTAATTTGATCGGGATGCAGTACACCATCCTTCACCTGCTCAGCCAGTTCCCTTACTCCCTGAATAATATCCCAACGACCGCCATAGTTAGCAGCAATGTTGAGCGTCAGGCCATCGTTATTTTCTGTCAGTTGCTCAGAGCGATGGATCCGCTCTTGCAAACGCGTACTGAAACGGCTGATGTCGCCGATCACCCGCAATCTGACGTTATGTTTATGCAGGCTTTTTACTTCGCTATCCAGGGCACGGACAAAAAGCTCCATTAGGGCGGAGACTTCCTGCACCGGACGGTTCCAGTTCTCGCTGCTGAAGGCATAAAGCGTGAGCGCATCTAAATGGTTATTGGCGGCAAAGCTGACAGCACGCCGAACCGATTTCACCCCTGCTTTATGACCGAAGACACGTAACTTACCCTGACGTTTAGCCCAGCGTCCGTTGCCGTCCATAATAATGGCGACATGTCGTGGCCCCAGAGTGGACGGATTAGCCTCTTGTTGATTTGCGGACGACATAACTCGTACTTATTTCCTCAATAGAAATACAACTGCCCTTCCGGAACATCAGACCCTTACGCGCAAAAAAAGCCGTGTGCCCGACACGGCTTTTCAGTCTGCCCAGCAACAACAGGGAATATCTGCTGCGCCATCGGCATTCGAGATGTCAATCAGGCCATAATTCAACGGTATAACCGCTGACAGGTGGCGCAGACTATACCACCTCAACCGGGCCTGAACAAACGGCCCCACTGCGGCACGCGTAATTTGCGAACAAAATAGGATAATTGCCGGTATCAGTTCCGCAGTGATTTAACGCATCCAACGGCAACCTCACGTGCCTGACGATCTATTTCTAAGACCGCATCAATGCACGTCGGTTCCTGCACGGATAGCCGTTCGACCACTTTTTGGTTCACTGCCGCAATATCGGTAAAGCGAATCTGCTCCTGCAGGAAAGCCGCCACAGCCACTTCGTTAGCGGCATTCAGCGCCGTCGTTGCTGCCTGACCAGCATCAAAAGCGTCAATAGCCAGATACAGGCAGGGGTAGCGCTCCCGCTCAGGTTCAGCAAAGGTCAGTGAGCCAATACGACAGAAATCCAAGGCTTCTACGCCTGAACTGATACGCTGCGGATATGCCATCGCATGGGCGATAGGAGTACGCATATCTGGCGTACCCAACTGAGCCAGCACGCTGCCATCAGCGTAACGCACCATTGAGTGGATCACCGACTGCGGATGCAGAATCACTTCCATTTGTTCGGCCGAGGCATTAAACAGCCAACGGGCCTCAATATATTCCAGTCCTTTATTCATCATGGTGGCGGAATCTACCGAAATCTTGCGCCCCATCGACCAATTAGGGTGAGCGCAGGCTTGATCCGGCGTCATCGTGGCGAACTGTTCCATTGGCGTAGTACGGAATGGGCCACCTGAACCGGTAAGCACGATGCGCGAAACACCATGACTGTCTAATGAAGAGTATCCCAACTGACGCTGAATGCTCTCAGGCAAACTCTGAAAAATCGCGTTATGCTCGCTATCCAACGGCAACAACTGCGTCTGGCTCTTTTGAACCGCATCCATGAACAGGCGTCCGCAGGTCACAAGCGACTCTTTATTCGCCAACAGTACCTGTTTGCCAGCACGAATGGCCGCCAACGTCGGCAGCAGCCCGGCAGCGCCAACAATGGCCGCCGTCACCTGATCGACATCGTCCAGCGCCGCCAATTCACAGGCAGCCTGTTCACCTGACATCACCTCGGTGGCAATGCCGTTCTCCGCCAGCAGGATGCGCAGCTCACGTGCAGCGCCTTCATCCGCCATCGCTGCATAGGCTGGACGAAATTCCATGCACTGTTGCGCCATGACCGCCACATTGCGGCCGGCAACCAGCGCTTTAATCGCGAAACGGTCGGGATTTTCCCTAACCACGGCCAGGGTACTTGTCCCCACTGAGCCGGTAGAGCCAAGAATAGTCAGTTGCTTCATGAGCTCACTCTGAATAACTGTCTGATGAGATCGGAGGTGCTCCAGTGTGTAACCTTGGCCACCACTTGTCCATGATCAATCAGTACGATGAAACGGGATCTGCGCCACAAAAAACAAAGCGCCGCCCAGGCGACGCTTTTTTTCTGCGCGATGCTGATTAGAATTCCATCAGCTCTTTTTCTTTATCCGCCAGCGCGGCATCCAGAAGTTTGATGTACGCATCGGTCAGTTTCTGAACATCGTCCTGTGAGCGACGATCTTCGTCTTCGCTGATTTCTTTGTCTTTCAGCAGCGCTTTAACTTTATCGTTGGCGTCACGGCGAACGTTACGTACAGCCACACGGCCCTGTTCTGCTTCATTGCGTACGATTTTGATCAGGTCTTTACGACGCTCTTCCGTCAAAGGAGGCAATGGAACGCGGATCACGCTGCCCGCTGAGCTTGGGTTCAGACCCAGGTCAGAAGACATGATGGCTTTTTCTACCGCAGAACCCAAAGAGCGATCAAACAGGTTGATTGCCAGGGTGCGGGAGTCTTCAACGGTCACGTTAGCCAACTGACGCAGTGGCGTAGCGGAACCATAGTATTCCACCATGATGCCGTCCAGGATGCTTGGAGAAGCACGACCGGTACGGATTTTATTGATTTGGTTTTTGAATGCTTCTACGCTTTTTTCCATGCGTGAATCAGCATCTTTTCTGATTTCATTAATCACGTTGCGAACCCTTGGAAGCTGGATACTTGGCAGGCTATACCACAGTATAGCCCGTGAATTTTACTCAAGGAGAGCGCACAACGCATAGCGTTACCCGCTCCCACTAAATTTGGCAGAACAGCCTTATTTGCTGATCAGCGTACCTTCGTTCTCACCCATCACCACCCGGCGCAGCGCACCCGGTTTGTTCATGTTAAATACGCGGATTGGTAGACCGTGATCGCGAGCCAGCGTAAATGCCGCCAGATCCATCACTTTCAGTTCACGCTCCAACACGTCTTGATAGGTGATATGCTCATACAGTGTTGCATCCGGGTTTTTAACCGGGTCAGCGGAGTATACACCATCCACTTTGGTCGCTTTCAATACCACATCCGCTTCGATCTCGATCCCGCGCAGACACGCAGCTGAATCGGTGGTGAAGAACGGGTTGCCGGTACCGGCGGAGAAGATCACCACGCGGTTATTACGCAGCAGGCTGATTGCTTCTGCCCAACTGTAGTTATCGCACACGCCGTTCAACGGAATTGCCGACATCAGGCGGGCGTTCACATAGGCACGGTGCAGTGCATCACGCATAGCCAGGCCGTTCATCACGGTAGCCAGCATTCCCATGTGGTCGCCCACTACGCGGTTCATGCCAGCTTGCGCCAAGCCCGCGCCGCGGAACAGGTTACCGCCGCCAATAACTACACCGACCTGAATTCCCAGTTCGACCAGCTCTTTAACTTCCTGAGCCATGCGATCCAAAACGCTAGCGTCGATACCAAAACCTTCTGCGCCTTGCAGGGCTTCGCCACTCAGTTTAAGCAGAATACGCTGATATACGGGTTTTGCATTGGTTGCCATGGAGTTCTGTCCTAAGAAGCAGTATTAGTATTGGGGATTTCAGCCGATGAAACGCGCCTGTGTTGAGTATAATGCCACAGGGCTTGCCACCGGTGTAATTCTGGCTGGATAGAATGGAACCGCCTGACGGCGGCTCCATTATACCCTTCATCTTTCACGTTGCCGCTGCGTTGGCTGCCGTCACTGACCCCAGTCACCTGGTAAACCAGGCTTCTGGAAGTTCGCTCAGTTGCCGCCTTGCCGCACCGCGAAATCTATCGGGTATACAGTCATTAAGACTGTTTGCTCATTGCTGCAACTTCAGCAGCAAAGTCATTTGCCGCTTTTTCGATGCCTTCGCCCACTTCGAAGCGGATGAAGTTAACAACGTCAGCGTTGTGCTCTTTCAGCACCTGGCCAACGGTTTTGCTTGGTTCGATAACGAAAGGCTGACCGGTCAGAGAAACTTCGCCGGTGAATTTCTTCATGCGGCCTTCAACCATTTTCTCAGCGATTTCTTTCGGCTTGCCAGACTGCATGGCGATGTCCAGCTGAACCTGGTACTCTTTTTCTACCACTTCAGCAGACACATCTTCAGGCTTAACGAATTCTGGCTTGCTTGCCGCAACGTGCATAGCGATTTGCTTAACCAGCTCTTCATCAGCGCCTTTAGCCGCGATCAGAACGCCGATACGCGCGCCGTGCAGGTAGCTGCCCAACACGTCGCCTTCCAGGGAAGCCACGCGACGGATGTTGATGTTTTCACCGATTTTGGCAACCAGCGCTACACGCTCTTCTTCGAACTGTGCTTTCAACACTTCAACATCAGTGATTTTGCCTGCAACAGCAGCATCCAGCACTTTGTCAGCGAATGCCTGGAAACCGGCATCTTTAGCAACGAAGTCAGTCTGGCAGTTAACTTCCAGGATCACGCCGTAGTTGCCTTCGATCTTGGTTTTGATCACGCCGTCAGCAGCTACGTTGCCTGCTTTTTTCGCCGCTTTGATCGCACCAGATTTGCGCATGTTTTCGATTGCCAGCTCGATGTCGCCGTTGGACTCAACCAGCGCTTTCTTACAATCCATCATGCCAGCGCCAGTACGCTCGCGCAGTTCTTTTACCAGAGCAGCGGTAATATCAGCCATTTCTTTTTCCTCGGTTATCTCGCGTAGAGACAGTTCTCATTCAGATAAGCAAAGGGGGCCTATAAAGGCCCCCCTAACCAACATATTCAATACCTGGTTAATAAGGGCTCAGTGACGAGCTTGCCTTATTATTCAGCTTCTACGAAGCTTTCTTCCGCTTGAACGGCCAGATCTTGAGAACGACCTTCACGGACGGCGGCAGCAACGGCAGTCAGGTACAATTTGATTGCACGGATTGCATCGTCGTTACCAGGGATGATGAAGTCAACGCCGTCTGGATCGGAGTTGGTATCAACGATAGAGAATACCGGGATACCCAGGTTGTTGGCTTCTTTGATCGCGATGTGTTCGTGATCAGCATCGATTACGAACAGAGCGTCAGGCAGACCACCCATGTCCTTGATACCACCCAGGGAGTTTTCCAGCTTAGCCAGTTCGCGAGTACGCATCAGCGCCTCTTTCTTGGTCAGCTTGTCAAAGGTGCCATCTTGAGACTGGATTTCCAGATCTTTCAAACGCTTGATTGACTGACGAACGGTTTTCCAGTTAGTCAGCATGCCGCCCAACCAGCGATGGTTCACGAAGAACTGATCGCAGTTGTTAGCATATTCTTTTACCGCTTCGCTTGCTGCGCGCTTAGTACCAACGAACAGGATCTTACCTTTACGGGAAGAGATCTTGGTCAGTTCAGCCAGTGCTGCGTTGGCCATTGGTACAGTTTTTTCCAGGTTGATGATGTGAACCTTGTTACGTGCGCCGAAGATGAAAGGCTTCATTTTCGGGTTCCAGTAACGGGTCTGGTGACCAAAGTGTACACCGGCCTGGAGCATGTCGCGCATGGAAACAGTTGCCATGATTAAACCTCTATAGAGTTAGTTGGGGTTATGCCTCCACGTATCCCATAACGCCGACCCTGGCGGTGATAAATCACCTCAGGGCACCCCGGCGGATGTGCCGATACGTGTGTGTTATTTACACAAAGTGAGTGCAGTTAAAGTATTTTCGGTCTTTTCCGCCATTATCACAAGGACGAAGAGCGGATCTGCCGGCGCGCTTTATACCATAAACCCGCCCCCGACACCAACTTTTGTTACCGGCCAGAGGCTGTCAAAGAAATCAAATTTGGCAGCCTCTGGCCGGGCTGGTACCATAAGAGACTGCTTCTTATTTCTTTCTGTTGTCGTCGAGCACGACACCTGCGGACGAATTTCATGGCAATCTCAATTAAAACACCTGATGACATCCAAAAAATGCGCGTGGCTGGCCGATTGGCCGCCGAAGTGCTGGAAATCATCGAGCCGCACGTCAAACCTGGCGTGACCACCGGCGAACTGGATCGTATCTGTCACGATCACATCACCAACCAACAGCAGGCCATTTCTGCTTGTCTTGGCTACCACGGTTTTCCGAAGTCCGTCTGTATTTCGGTCAACGAAGTGGTCTGCCACGGTATCCCGAGCGATGACAAAGTCTTGAAAGATGGCGACATCGTGAATATCGACGTCACCGTGATCAAAGACGGTTTCCATGGCGATACCTCCAAGATGTTCATTGTTGGCAAGCCTACCATTCTGGGTGAGCGCCTGTGCCGCATCACGCAAGAAAGCCTGTATTTGTCACTGAAAATGGTGAAGCCGGGCATCCGCCTGCGCACGCTGGGCAAAGAGATCCAGAAGTTCGTCGAAGCCGAAAACTTTTCCGTGGTACGTGAGTACTGCGGCCACGGTATTGGCGAGGTGTTCCATGAAGAACCGCAGGTACTGCACTATGACGCCGATGACGGCGGCGTGGTGTTGCAGGCCGGTATGGCCTTCACGATCGAACCTATGGTTAACGCCGGTGATTACCGCATTCGTACCATGAAAGACGGTTGGACGGTAAAAACTAAAGATCGCAGCTTGTCGGCACAGTATGAGCATACTATTGTGGTCACAGATAACGGCTGCGAGATAATGACGTTGCGCAAGGATGACACCATCCCCAACATCATTACGCACGAAATGTAAGAGCTGCAACTGCGTCACTGCAGCTCGTTATATAGATAGGCTGGTATTAACCCGAGGGATTTCCAGTTGCGGCAAGGTAGCAACGGGAAAGATGAAGGGGATTACCGGCCTTTTTTATGGGCTGCGTACTATGTCTGAAAACTTCCGCCAACACGACACCTCGGTCATTCCACAACAGGCCATGCCAGAGCAGCCTGAATATCCCAACGCCTACGGCGATGAGGAGATTAACTGCATCGCGCTGAAACAGCGCCTTGAGCAGTTCCAACTCTGGCTCGCCGCGGCATTTAATGCCGGCTCCAGCGCGGAAAGCCTGGTCGCCGCCCGTAGCGACTTTATCGACCGTCTGCTACGCCGCCTGTGGGCCTTCTACGGCTTTAAAGATATCCCTGAAACCGCACTGGTGGCGGTTGGTGGCTATGGTCGTGGCGAATTGCACCCGCTTTCGGACATTGACGTGCTGGTGCTGAGTCAGAGCCGCCTGAATGAGCAGCAATCACAGCGTGTAGGGGAATTTATCACCCTGCTATGGGACCTGAAGCTCGAAGTGGGCCACAGCGTGCGAACGCTGGAGGAGTGCCTGTTGGAAGGGCTGGCAGACCTGACCGTTGCCACCAACCTGATTGAATCGCGAATGATCTGCGGTGATGTCGCCCTATTCTTGCAAATGCAGAAACACATCTTCAGCGATGGCTTCTGGCCATCCCCCAAATTTTTCCACGCGAAATTGGTTGAGCAACAGGAACGCCATCAGCGTTATCACGGCACAAGTTACAACCTTGAGCCAGACATCAAAAGCAGTCCCGGCGGGTTGCGCGATATTCACACGCTATTGTGGGTCGCTCGCCGTCACTTCGGGGCGACCTCACTGGACGAAATGGTCGGTTTCGGTTTCCTCACGCAGGCCGAGCGCAACGAACTCAACGAGTGCCAAAGCTTCCTGTGGCGCATCCGCTTTGCCCTGCATCTGGTGCTGCCGCGCTATGACAACCGGCTGCTGTTCGATCGCCAACTCAGTGTAGCGCAGCTGTTGCGCTACGAGGGGGAAGGCAACGAGCCCGTTGAACGCATGATGAAAGACTTTTATCGCATGACGCGCCGCGTGGGCGAATTGAATCACATGCTGCTGCAACTGTTCGACGAAGCCATCCTCGCACTGGACGCGACAGAAAAGCCGCGCCCGCTGAATGATGATTTTCAACTGCGCGGCGATCTTATCGACCTGCGTGACGAAACATTGTTTATCCGCCAACCTGAATCCATCATGCGGATGTTCTACCTGATGGTACGCAACCGCGATATCAAAGGCATTTACTCCACCACGGTGCGTCAACTCCGCCACGCGCGTCGGCACCTAAAGCAGCCACTGTGCAACATTCCAGAGGCTCGCGAACTGTTTATGGCCATTTTGCGCCACCCAGGCGCGGTATCACGGGCGCTGGTGCCGATGCATCGCCACAGCGTGCTGTGGGCCTATATGCCGCAGTGGGGCAAAATTGTCGGGCAAATGCAGTTCGATCTGTTTCATGCCTATACCGTTGATGAGCACACCATTCGCGTCCTGCAAAAGTTGGAAAGCTTTGCCGATGCGGAAACCCGGCCACGCCACCCGCTGTGTGTGGAGCTGTATCCGCGTCTGCCAAACCCAGAGTTGTTGTTGTTGGCCGCCTTGTTCCACGATATCGCTAAAGGACGTGGCGGCGACCACTCTATCCTGGGTGCACAAGACGTGTTGGAGTTCGCTGAATTGCACGGTTTGAACTCCAGAGAGACCCAATTGGTTGTCTGGCTGGTGCGTTGCCACCTGTTGATGTCGGTAACCGCACAACGCCGTGATATTCAGGATCCGATGGTTATTCAGCAGTTTAGCGCAGAAGTACAGAGCGAAACCCGTCTGCGTTACCTGGTTTGTCTGACCGTTGCGGACATCTGTGCCACCAACGAAACCCTGTGGAACAGCTGGAAACAGAGCCTGTTGCGTGAACTGTACTTTGCCACCGAGAAACAGCTGCGCCGTGGCATGCAAAACAGCCCGGATCTGCGTGAGCGCGTGCGCCATCACCGCCTGCAGGCCTTGGCCCTGTTACGTATGGATAATATCGATGAAGAAGCGCTGCACCGTATCTGGAGCCGCTGCCGTGCCGATTACTTCCTGCGCCACTCGCCTAATCAGTTGGCCTGGCACGCACGCCACTTGTTGGCCCATGACTCCACCAAACCGCTGGTATTGGTCAGCAGACAAGCGACGCGTGGGGGCACTGAAATTTTCATTTGGAGCCCTGACCGTCCGTATCTGTTTGCCGCCGTAGCCGGCGAAATGGACCGGCGTAACCTCAGTGTTCATGACGCACAAATCTTCACGAACCGCGACGGCATGGCAATGGATACCTTTATTGTGCTGGAACCCGATGGCAGTCCACTCGCCCAGGACCGTCACGCGGCGATCCGCCACGCACTGGTGCAGGCCATTACTCAACGAGAGTATCAACCGCCGCGCGTGCGCAGGCCGTCCTCCAAGCTGCGTCATTTCAGCGTGCCGACCGAGGTCAGTTTCTTGCCAACCCATACTGACCGCCGGAGCTATCTGGAACTGACCGCACTGGATCAACCCGGCCTGCTGGCCCGGGTAGGCGAAGTATTTGCCGATCTCGGTCTGTCTCTGCACGGCGCACGCATCTCCACCATTGGGGAGCGGGTGGAAGATTTATTTATTCTTGCCGACAGCGATCGACGCGCCCTTAACCCGGAAACACGCAGAAAGTTGGAACAACGGTTGACAGAGGCCCTCAATCCAAACGATAAATTGTGATACAAGTAACTTTTTCGTAGACAACATCAGGACAGAGAACAGCATGCAGCAATTACAAAACGTTATTGAAAGCGCCTTCGAACGCCGTGCAGAAATCACTCCGGCGAACGCAGACACCGTAACGCGCGAAGCGGTAAACCAGGTGATCGGCCTGCTGGACAGCGGCGCCCTGCGCGTTGCCGAGAAGATTGACGGTCAGTGGGTAACGCATCAGTGGCTAAAAAAGGCCGTGCTGCTTTCTTTCCGCATTAATGACAACAAAGTGATGGACGGTGCAGAAACCCGTTATTACGACAAGGTGCCAATGAAGTTCGCTGATTACGATGAAGCGCGCTTCCAGAAAGAAGGCTTCCGCGTCGTACCACCAGCCACGGTTCGCCAAGGTGCATTTATTGCACGCAACACGGTTCTGATGCCTTCCTACGTGAATATCGGTGCTTACGTTGACGAAGGCAGCATGGTGGATACCTGGGCCACCGTCGGTTCTTGCGCGCAGATCGGTAAAAACGTACACCTGTCAGGCGGCGTGGGCATCGGTGGCGTTCTGGAGCCCCTGCAAGCTAACCCAACCATCATCGAAGACAACTGTTTCATCGGCGCACGCTCAGAAGTGGTTGAGGGCGTGATCGTGGAAGAGGGCTCGGTGATCTCCATGGGCGTATATCTGGGCCAAAGCACCCGCATTTACGACCGTGAAACCGGTGAGGTGCATTACGGTCGTGTCCCAGCAGGTTCCGTGGTGGTTTCCGGTAACCTGCCGTCCAAAGATGGCTCTTACAGCCTGTATTGCGCGGTGATCGTCAAGAAAGTCGATGCCAAGACGCGCGGTAAAGTCGGTATTAATGAGTTATTACGCACCATCGACTAAAATAGATATGGCGGGTGATTAACCCGCCATTTTTTTGTCTTCATTATGTGAGCAGTCACAGTCTCTGGCGTGGTTATTCGCCATAATCCCAGACCGTGGAATAAAGTCTATTTATAAGGTGGCGCTATTATGTATGACAACCTGAAAAGCTTAGGAATCAATCAACCGGAAGATGTCGATCGCTATAGCCTGCGTCAGGAGGCCAATAACGACATTCTTAAGATTTATTTCCGCAAGGACAAAGGCGAGTTCTTTGCCAAGAGCGTGAAATTCAAATATCCGCGCCAACGTAAAACTGTGGTAGCAGACAACGCCGGTCAGGGTTACAAAGAAATCCATGAAATAAACCCGAACCTGCGCTACGTCATTGATGAGCTAGATCAGCTATGCCAACGCGATCAGGTGGAAGTGGATCTGAAACGCAAAATTCTTGATGACCTGCGTCATCTGGAAGGTGTGGTCTCACACAAAATTGCCGAGATCGAATCCGATCTGGAAAAACTGACCCGCGGTAAATAAGCTGTAACTGTAGGGGCGCAGCATGCTGCGCCCGCATCAATCGGTGCGAATGTATTCGCACCCTACAGGCGACGGGTAATGCTATTTCAGCAATGTTCCCCACTGCTCGACCCACGGGCAAGAAACCACTTCCGGCTCAGGCTGTTCCATCGCATCAATTTCCAGCACTTCTCCTACACGGGTTGCCCCCTGTTCCTGAAGCAGTGCATCAAATGCCCGCCCAGCGCCGCAGAAATTGTCATAGCTGCTGTCACCCAGCGCGATCAGCCCATAACGCAGTTCCGGTTGGTAACCGACCTGGTCACGGATCGCATGGAACAAGGGTGCAATACTGTCCGGCAAATCGCCTTGACCCGTCGTGGAGGTAATCACCAATGCGTAGTGTTGACGGTAAAACTGCCAAGCCTCAAGCGTACCCTCTTCAAACAGTTTGACCTCATGGCCCTGTTCGCTGAGGATATTTTCCGCTTCTTCTGCCACTAACAGCGAATTACCGTAGACCGTTCCCACGAAGATTCCAACCTGAGCCATTGCCCCTACTCCCTTACATACCTTTGAAAATGATCAACTATCCTGACCGCTCGTCAGGGGAAACTCAACCCTGGCAAGCTCAGGGATACTCTCTGCCCAGCCAAATTGTGACATGACACCCTGCCAGGGCTCATCCCAACGCGCAGAAAGAAGCAACGGCTCACCGGTCACCGGGTGATTCAGTTGTAAATGGCTGGCGTGGAGCATCAGGCGTGAACAACCGAAATGCTGAGCCATACCCCGGTTCTGACGCAGGTCGCCGTGTTTACTGTCACCGATGATCGGATGACGGATATGCACCATATGGCGGCGCAGCTGGTGTTTGCGGCCATTTTCCGGCTTCAGTTCGACCAGGCTATAGCGCGCACTGTCGTAACGCCCAATGGCCACCGGCATCTCTACCTGCGCCAGTGATCGATAATGCGTCACTGCTGGTTGTGGCCCTTTATCCTTCGAGGCAAATTTGTCCGCAATTTTATCCAGCTCTTCCGTCAGCGGATAATCGATAGTATCGCCTTCTGGCACAAAACCACGCACTACCGCGTGGTAGGTTTTTTGCATCTGATGTTGTTCAAACTGCTGCGATAGCAGCCGCGCGACGTCGCTGGAGAGTGCCATCAGCAGCACACCGGAGGTAGGGCGATCGAGCCGATGTACGGTAAACACATGCTGGCCGATCTGATCGCGCACGGTCTGCATGACAAATTGGGTTTCATGGCGATCCAACCAACTGCGGTGCACCAACCACCCGGAGGGCTTGTTCACCGCCACCAAGTACTCATCCTGATAAAGGATCTCAAGCATTATTGAGGCTCTTTATTCAGCATGAGATCCAGACGCTGCAACTGTACCAGCAGCGGCATGCAGTTAGGTTCGCTATCTTTCAGTGCCTCTTCAAAGTAAGGCGCAATAGCGAAACGCGTCGGGAGAGGCGAACCGGCGTCCAACAACGCGTACATACGTGGTAGAAAGACCCATTGCAACCACGCTTCTGCCGACATGCTGCCTATGCAAAACGGCTCGGGGCTGGCGAAGGCTTCAGGCTCTGGCGGCGTGGCCTGCCACAGCGCCAACTCTCGCATTGACTGTTCAATCGCCTGCAAACTAAGGCGAACCTGATTTTGTATACTCATCTGCATTCTCGATCCGTTTAAACCATGATATTCAGCGGCGCGGCTGAAAGGCGGCAAAGCATAGCATTTTACTTTTTATAGCCCAAATCCAGCTGAGTGGATAACCTTCGAGCATTTGAACTGGTAGCCTACAGCACCGCACGGCACAATATACTCACCAAATAAACCACGCAGATTAGACAGATGCCCGCAACTACACCGATAAAAAATCACGCCACACCCGGCAAAGCCATGCTTGCCTCAGTCACCGGCTACGCGATGGACGGCTTCGACTTGCTGATCCTCGGCTTTATGCTGCCCGCTATCAGTATCGAAATGGGGCTGAGTTCTTCCGCCGCCGGTTCACTAGTCACCTGGACGCTGATCGGCGCCGTACTGGGAGGCGTGATTTTCGGCCACCTCAGCGATCGCTTTGGACGCATTCGGATATTGACCCTCACTATCCTGATGTTTTCGTTATTTACGGGTCTGTGCGCCCTGGCGCAGGGATACTGGGATTTACTCGCCTACCGCACACTGGCGGGGATCGGACTAGGCGGTGAGTTTGGTATCGGCATGGCGCTGATCGCCGAAGCCTGGCCAGCGGAAAAACGTAATCGCGCCTCCGCTTATGTGGGCATGGGATGGCAACTTGGGGTGCTGGCAGCCGCGTTTCTCACGCCGTTACTGCTGACCCATATTGGCTGGCGCGGTATGTTCCTGGTTGGGTTGCTCCCGGCGTTGGTTTCATTCCTGATCCGCCGCACCTTGGGTGAGCCGGAGGAATTCGTCCACCAGCAACGTACCGGTGAGACATTGTCCTTCACTCAACGTATTAGGCTGCTGTTCAAGGACCGAGCCACCAGCAAAGCCAGCATCGGTATTTTTATTCTGTGCTCGGTGCAGAATTTCGGTTATTACGGACTGATGATTTGGATGCCAACATATCTGGCAAAAAACTTCGGTTTTTCGCTGACCAAGTCTGGTTTGTGGACCGCGGTCACGGTGATTGGCATGACATTCGGCATTTGGCTATTTGGCGTCTTGGCCGATCGCTTCACCCGCTGGAAGATTTTCGTCAGCTATCAGATTGGTGCCGTAGTGATGGTGATTGTCTACGCGCAGCTTAGCGACCCAACGCTAATGTTGTTTGCCGGGGCGCTGATGGGATTGTTCGTTAATGGCATGATTGGTGGCTACGGCGCGTTGATCTCGGATACCTACCCCGTTCAGGCGCGCGCTACCGCGCAGAACATCCTGTTTAATCTGGGGCGCGGCATTGGCGGTTTGGGGCCATTGGTCATCGGCGTCTTGGTGACCCAGGTATCCTTCACTGCGGCAATCAGCCTGCTGGCAGCGATTTACCTGCTGGATATTTACGCCACATTATTCCTGCTACCGAAAAAACAGGGTCATGGCGATACGCTGGGGGCAATTGGTTAATAGCTGAGATGAATGTGAACAGGGACAAGCATCTTTGATGCTCAAAGCATAACCAATATAAAAGTTGAGGGCACTGCGCTAACAGTGCCCTCGGTTCGTTTTATAGCAGTCCTGCTACACAGTGTGCTCCCTGCTCAATCCTTGAAAACTTTTCCTGCGGCCATCCTGACCAAACCGTCCTGGCGCTATCCTCTAACAT
Organism: Serratia sp. PL17; assembly: GCF_017832355.1. Classification (GTDB taxonomy): domain Bacteria; phylum Pseudomonadota; class Gammaproteobacteria; order Enterobacterales; family Enterobacteriaceae; genus Serratia. Next base: position 157,469 of record NZ_JAFIBY010000010.1, on the reverse strand, counting down.
CGTCCTGATGCGGTTCCTCAGCCTTCATGGCCCGCCAACCATCCTGTGCCGGCTCTCAATCTCCGTCCTGGAGGTGTCCCTGGTTTCAATCCTGAAACATCCTGGGCATCTCCTGACGCCATCCTTCGCTCTTCACTGAGCGCATCCCTTTCTTCGTCCTGAAGCTGCATCATCCTGATGCTTTCCAGCTCCACAGCGTCCCTTCCGGTAAACATAAGATCGCTTAATTATCTCTGGTTCACAAGGGCTTACTGGTTGGTTGACAGGAAATTAATACTAAGAGTTATCCTAAAGAAATTCTAACCAATTGATCTGGATAACAATAAAATCTGTCTAAGCCAGTGGCAGGGAAAAATTAAAAGCGATCTCTCACAGCCCGTGTGAGAGATCTCTCACACGGATTACGGTGAAATTAGCGTCAAACGCCCAGTCGAGGGCGCAATGCGTCGAGGAAATTCCCCAACGAAGCCGCCAACAACGTACGTTTATCACTCCCAAACTGTTCCAGCACCACGTTACCACTCACGTTGCACAACGAGACCATGGTCATTTCTGATTCTGTGGTGGCCAGGAATAACGTTGGCGACAGTTTTAGGCGTTTTTGCGTCACCAGATGGCCGATCAGGTTTTCTTGCAGGCGAATAAAATCATCCTCGCTCCACACCTGCAGCAGTGTCACATCATGCTCACCGAACTGCGCGGTCATATCCCCCGCATACTGTTGGGTATAAAACAGGTTGATGTCGGGTTGCAGACTCAGATCAAGCGCAGTCGCTACCTTTTCCAGCGTCGCTGCTGGGGTAAACGGCTGCGGCAACCATAGCGCCTCGTTATCCCGATTTTCTACGAGGCAAGGCGACGGCACGCCGTATAGATCTTGACTTGCTGGCGCATGACCGCGTTCTTGCTGCCAAAGATCAACATAGCGCTGGGTGAATTCACGCAGGGCGTGCGGTACATCATGGTCCATATTTTTTCTCGCATACGGTAAACTGGCATCCATTGTACCTATCTATGACCAAGGTGACAGCAGATGTCCTCATATCAAGATCATCATGCCCTTTCGGCATTGACGCTAGGCAAAGCTACCGCGTATTGCGATCGCTACGACGCCACGCTGCTGCAGGCGGTGCCACGCAGCATGAACCGCGAGCCGCTGGGTTTGTATCCCGACAACCTGCCGTTTCACGGTGCCGATATTTGGACGCTGTACGAACTCTCTTGGCTGAACGACAACGGCCTGCCGCAGGTCGCAGTCGGTGAGATTAGCCTCAACGCCGACAGTACCAACCTGATTGAATCCAAAAGCTTCAAACTGTATCTCAACAGTTTTAACCAGACGCCGTTTAGCGACTGGGAGACCGTACGCACTACCTTACAACGCGATCTTTCTCTTTGCGCGCAAGGTGAAGTCAGCGTCTCATTGTTCCGCGTCGATCAATTGGAAGGGAGCCAGATCGCCCGGCTAGACGGCGAATGTATCGATCACCAGGACATTCGCATCGATGATTACGCGTTCAACGCGGATTACCTGAAAAATGCCGCCGGCACGCAACAGGTCGAAGAGCAACTTGTCAGCCACCTGCTGAAATCCAATTGCCTGATCACCAACCAACCCGATTGGGGTTCAGTACAAATTCATTATCGAGGGGCACAAATCGACCGTGAGGCGCTACTACGTTATCTGGTGTCTTTCCGTCACCACAATGAATTCCACGAACAGTGTGTAGAGCGTATTTTTAACGATTTGATGCGCTACTGCCAACCGCAGAGCCTGACCGTTTACGCACGCTATACCCGTCGTGGCGGGTTGGACATCAATCCATGGCGCAGTAACACTGACTTTGTCCCTTCACATGGCCGCCTGGCACGCCAATAGTGCGGAACATTGCTCAACAACTGAGCTAACGAGCGGTTTGTATTGGTAAAAAATAAGGGACGGCGGTAAGGTTAAATCAGGAGCACCGGGCATTCCGGTCGGGTCTTGCCGCAGTGCGCTAACAATAACGAAATGCTGTTCTGCTGCGTATGGATTACTACTGCCCCATTCCGGGAGCAAAGGAGTTACCTTGATTACACACATCAGCCCACTTGGCTCTATGGATTTGCTGTCGCAGCTGGAAGTGGACATGCTAAAGCGCACCGCCAGCAGCGATCTTTACCGTCTATTCCGCAACTGTTCGCTGGCCGTCTTGAATTCCGGCAGCCAGACCGACAACAGCAAACAGCTGCTGTCGCGTTACGAAAGCTTTGATATTAACGTGCTGCGCCGTGAGCGCGGCGTCAAACTTGAGCTGGTGAATCCACCGGAAGAAGCCTTTGTTGATGGCAGAATTATCCGGTCACTGCAAGCCAACCTGTTTGCGGTACTGCGTGACATCTTGTTCGTTCACGGACAAATAGATAGCGCTGGCCGTTTCCAACATCTGAACCTGGAAAACTCGGCCCACATTACCAACCTGGTGTTCTCTATCTTGCGCAACGCCCGTGCGCTGCATCTCGATGAAGATCCTAATATGGTGGTGTGCTGGGGCGGCCATTCGATCAACGAAAACGAATACCTGTACGCACGTAAAGTGGGTAGCCAACTCGGCCTTCGCGAGCTGAACATCTGCACGGGTTGCGGACCGGGTGCCATGGAAGCACCGATGAAAGGCGCCGCGGTAGGCCATGCGCAACAACGCTACTATAACAGCCGCTTTATCGGCATGACCGAACCCTCAATCATCGCCGCCGAACCGCCTAATCCGCTGGTTAATGAACTGGTGATCATGCCAGACATTGAAAAACGTCTGGAAGCCTTTGTGCGTATCGCTCACGGTATTATCATCTTCCCGGGCGGCGTCGGCACGGCGGAAGAACTGCTGTATCTTCTGGGGATCTTGATGAACCCAGAGAACAGCGAGCAGGTATTGCCACTGATCCTCACGGGGCCGAAAGAAAGCGCCGACTATTTCCGTGTGCTGGACGAGTTCATCAAGAACACGTTAGGCGAAGAAGCTCGCCGCCATTACACCATCATCATCGACGATCCGGCCGAGGTCGCACGTCAGATGAAGAAAGCCATGCCATTGGTGAAAGAGAACCGCCGTAATACCGGCGATGCCTACAGCTTTAACTGGTCAATCCGTATCGCACCCGATCTGCAATTGCCGTTTGAGCCGAGCCACGAAAATATGGCCAATCTCAACCTGTACCCGGATCAGCCTGCCGAACAATTGGCAGCTGCGCTACGTCGCGCATTTTCCGGTATTGTAGCCGGTAACGTGAAGGAAAATGGCATTCATGCTATTGAGCAGTTTGGCCCGTACAAGCTACACGGCGAACCGCAGATGATGAAGCAAATGGACAGCCTGCTGCAGGGCTTTGTCGCCCAACATCGCATGAAGCTTCCCGGCACCGCTTATGTTCCCTGCTACGAAATCGTCGCCTAGTTCAACCAGGCCTCATTTTTAACCGCGAACGCTGCCGATACACGAAATCATTTAAGCTGCATCGAGGCGGCAACAGAGTGAATCCCCGGGAGCATAGATAACTGTGTGACCGGGGTGAGTGAAGGCAGCCAACAAAGAACCAGCGTGAAGGATAACGTGTATATACACCTACTGATTGTCGACGCCCTAAACCTCATCCGCCGCATTCACGCCGTGCAGGGTTCCCCCTGCGTGACTGCCTGCCAACATGCGTTGCAACAGTTGATCCAGCACAGCCGCCCAACCCACGCGGTCGCGGTGTTCGACGAAGACGATCGTAGTGAAAGCTGGCGTCACCAAATCCTGCCCGACTATAAGGCAGGCCGTTCGCCGATGCCGGCGGATTTACAGCAGGAAATGCCGCAGCTTCGTCAGGCGTTCGCCGCCCTTGGCGTCGCCTGTTGGCACTCGCCCGGCAATGAAGCCGACGACCTGGCGGCAACCCTGACGGCCAAGATCGCTGGCGGCGGTCATCAGGTAACTATTGTGTCCACCGACAAAGGTTATTGCCAACTGTTGGCACCAAGTGTGCAAATCCGTGACTACTTCCAAAAACGCTGGTTGGATATGCCATTTGTGCAACAGGAGTTTGGGGTATCGCCACAGCAGCTGTCAGATTACTGGGGATTGGCGGGGATCAGCAGCAGCAAGATCCCTGGCGTAGCCGGCATCGGACCGAAAACGGCGGTATTGCTGTTACAGCAGGCAGGTTCGCTTGATGGGTTATATCAGAGTCTGGAACAGGTGCCGGAGAAATGGCGCGGTAAACTGCAGCAGCACCGCGAAATGGCTTATATCAGTAAAAAGGTGGCGACGCTACGAACCGATCTGGTGTTAACCGGCAACCTGCAGCAACTGCGGTTACCGGTTTAACGATACCCGTCATACTTCAAACTGCAGGGGTATTAGATCCTGCAACTCGAATGATTTAGGGTATAAGATTAGTGCCGGCAGCGTTCTTATTCACGCTCGTCGCGACGGCCAGCCACGGCTGACCACATGCGGCGAACGTGCACCGTAACCTCTTCACGATCGTGGTACAGCTGCTTGGCATGGATTTCTGAGCTGATACCCGCCGAGTCCAAGGCTTCTTTGATGGACAACAGGTTCTGCGACACCTCTTCGTAGCGTTTTTTCATCGGCAGTTTAAGGTTGAAGATTGCCTCACGGCACCACCCTTTCACCAGCCACTGAATCATCAAGCTCGTCACTTTCGCCGGCTTCTCCACCATGTCGCACACCAGCCAGTAAATCTTGCTGCTGGAAGGCTCATACCGGAAGCCATCGGCGCGGTGGTGCGTTACCTGACCGGTATCCATCAGGCTCGGCGCCATTGGGCCATTATCTACCGCATGTACCATCATGCTACGCTGCACCAATTGATAGGTCCAACCGCCCGGACAGGCGCCCAGATCGACCGCATGCATGCCACTGGCCAAACGTTCATCCCACTCATCGGCAGGGATAAATACGTGGAATGCCTCTTCCAGCTTCAGCGTAGAACGGCTTGGCGCATCGGATGGGAACTTAAGACGTGGGATCCCCATGTAGAACGGTGAATTATTATTGCTGAAGGAATAGCCGACATAGCAGCAACCCGGCGCAATAAAGAACACGTGGACCACGGGGCGGGTTGCGTTTTCACGCGCCATCAACACCTTCTGTTCACGCATTGCAGAACGCAACGGTACCGTCAACTTGCGGCAAAACTTCAACAGTTCTTTGCTTTCGTTGGTGTCAGGGACTTCAACACGTAGCTCACCACCACGGTCAACCACACCGATCAGCATGCCAACAATCGGTGATACGCGATCTTCCGGCGGCAAATCACGCAGCAACTCGCCAACCACCAGCATCTGGCGGGCAAAGATCAGTTCGCGGAACGGAATTTCCCGTGCCAGGCGATCGGCGTCATCCGGTTGATAACATTCAAACAGCACGTAGCCGCTATTATCTTTTACTCTGGCAAAGCCAAACACTTCCAGTTCAGCTGCCTTGGCGGTAATTTCCGCCGCGCACTCTTTTTCAAAGCCTTGACGGCAATACAACGCAAGTCTATTCATGGCGCTCGGCCTTTTTCCTCAGACGCAAAGCGCCAATCAACATCAATGCCCAGCCGATCAGGAAACACATGCCGCCAACCGGCGTGATATAAACCCAGACCTTCAGGTGTGACAGCGCCAGACAGTACAGGCTGCCGCTGAACAGTACAGTGCCGAGCGCCAAGAGCGCCCCGCTCCAATAAAACCACAGGCTAACGCGGCGTTGCATCGCCACGGCCAACGCCAGGATCGCCAGAGTGTGGAACCCTTGGTAGTCCAGACCGGTACGGATCCAAACCATCTCGTTAGCGCCTAACGTGCCACTTAATACGTGTGCGCCAAACGCGCCCAGAGCAACAAATACAAAGCCACTGATAGCGGCAAAAATCAGCATTGAACGACTGCTCATCGTTATTTACCTTTATTTAAAGAAAGCGGGCAGCAATAAAATGGCGGCCTGCCTTATTGTTCGTAGCGAAAGCGGAACTTTTCTTGTTCGCTGGCTGCGCGTGCCAGGATCCACTGACGAAAGGCGGCTATTTTACCCAGTTCTGCCTGGCTGTCATGACATACCAGATAAAAAGCATTTTTACTGACTAAAACATCGTTAAACGGGCAAACCAACCTTCCGGCTTCAATCTCGGTCTGCGCCATCACGTTATTTACCAGCGCAATCCCCTGCCCATGTACTGCCGCCTGAACCACCATGGCGCTGTGGCTGAAAATCGGGCCTTGTTGCACATTAATGTGTTGTAACCCCAGTTGGCGCGTATATGCCAACCAATCGCGGCGGGAAGTATCATGCAGTAGCGTGTGATAAGCCAGATCGCTCGTCACTTTTAATGCATGTTCCCCAGTCAGTAAGCTCGGTGAACATACCGGCAGCAGGTATTCCGCGTATAAACGTTCGGCACGTAACCCCGTCCAGTTACCACGACCATAGAAAATCGCTACGTCGACATCATCCGCCAACTTGTCTTCTTCGCGGTCCACCGCCTGGATTCGCACATCGATTCCCGGATAAGCTGAGTTAAAGCCAGACAGTCGTGGCACCAACCACTGAATAGCAAAACTCGGGGGCAAACTGACGGTTAATGCGCCCTTGGCGCTACGCGCCTGCAACTTACGCGTCGCCTCATTGATTGAGGAGAAGATTTCCTTGATATCCAGGTAATAACTTTGCCCTTCTTCCGTCAGCAATAGAGAGCGATTTCGACGCCGAAACAGCTTCAGGCCAAGGAAGTCCTCCAGCGACTTGATCTGGTGGCTCACCGCAGCCTGGGTGACAAACAACTCTTCAGCCGCTTTGGTAAAACTCAGGTGACGGGCAGCCGCGTCAAAGACCCGCAGCGCATTAAGAGGTGGTAAGCGTTTAGACATTTATTAGCTACTTTTGTGTAACAATATTCCGAATGATTCGGCATAAAAAATCAAGCGGCGTTGTCTGCCGTGCAATAGGCACAGGACAGCAAAGCGCTACCATTAGTTTTTTTAATCCGAGCCATTATAAATTGTCCGTTGAGCATGCGCCAGCAAATACCTATAGTGGCGGCACTTCCCGGGCCGGAACGAAAAGGAATTGGGTGTCGAGGACATCGATGAACTTTTGGCTTGTGGTTGTGATGTTGTGTTTGCAAATTGTCTGGCAATCCAGACGTGGTAGCTAAGCTACTGTTTTTTCACTTCCTGTACATTTACCCTGTCTGTCCATAGTGATTTTATGCAGCACCGCAATCTTTGCGGTGCTTTTTTTTACCCGCTTTTGACCGACGTTACTGGTCGCTTTCAACCATTTCCTTCACGTCTGAACGGTTGATCTGCTGCTCAACGCCATTGGCGTCTTTATAGCGGATCATGCCTGTATCATTATCCAACGCGGGCTTTCCTTTAGCGACAATGGTACGTCCATCATTGGTCTGCATCACGTAGTTGCTGGAACAGGCTGCCAGGGTAAACGTTAGCATCAGGGCAGAGATAACTGCGGCTGTTTTCTTCATTGTGGACTCCTTTGTAGTTTTAAATGCTGTAAAAAACCTTTTATATTATTTAACGTCATGACTTAGTGCGCACCTAACAGCATAACAAACTTACCCATAATTTCCAGCCGATGAATCCTAATATGCGGGATAGCTTGTCTCTGGCGATAAAATAAGACAGGATCAACCATTGACTCAAGCCAGTGACAATCAGGGTATGACACCTTTTAACCCCATCGCTTTTCGTAATCAGTTTCCTGCTTTGCAACAAGCGGGTATTTATCTTGATAGCGCCGCCACCGCGTTGAAACCCTTGGCGGTCATCAACGCTACGCAGCAGTTTTACCGTGACGACGCTGCCACCGTGCACCGCAGCCAACATCGCGCGGCGCAAGATCTGACCCTGCGTTTCGAACAGGCTCGTCAGCAAGTCGCTAAGCTTGTGAATGCTCCGTCAGCCGATGACATTATTTGGACCCGGGGTACGACTGAAGCCATCAATTTGGTGGCGCAAAGTTATGCGCGCCCGCGCTTGCAGCCGGGTGACGAAATCCTGGTGAGTGAGGCCGAACACCACGCCAACCTGATTCCCTGGCTCATGGTGGCTGAACAAACCGGCGCACGCGTGGTGAAATTGCCGCTTGGCGCAGACTCGTTACCCGATCTTGCACAATTACCGAGCCTGCTCAGCGATAAAACCCGCCTGCTGGCTCTGGGACAGATGTCCAACGTCACTGGCGGTTGCCCGGATCTGGCACACGCCATAGATTTGGCCCACAGCGTCGGCGCACGCGTGATGATCGACGGCGCACAAGGTATCGTGCACTGCCCGGCCGACGTTCAGCAACTTAACATAGATTTTTACGCCTTCTCTGGGCATAAGCTCTATGGCCCGACCGGCATTGGCGCACTGTACGGTAAAAGTGAATTATTGGCGCAGATGGCCCCCTGGCAAGGGGGCGGCAAGATGTTAACGCTGGCGTCATTCGACGGTTTCACGCCGCAAAACCCCCCACACTGTTTTGAAGCCGGTACGCCAAATATCGCGGGTGTGTTAGGGCTGGCCGCAGCGCTGGAATGGCTGGGCAATCAGGATATGGCGGCAGCTGAGCACTACAGCCGCGAACTGGCCGATCTGGCAGAGAAACAGTTGGCGCAACTGCCGGGGTTCCGCAGCTTCCGTTGTTCTGGCTCCAGCCTGTTGGCGTTTGATATTGCCGGTATCCACCACAGTGATATCGTCACCTTGCTGGCAGAACAAGGCATCGCGGTGCGTGCAGGTCAGCACTGCGCTCAGCCGCTCATGGCAGCATTGGGGGTCAGCGGGACGTTACGTGCCTCTTTTGCGCCTTACAACACCCAGGAAGACGTCGATGCCCTGGTGGCCGCACTGCAGAGCGCCATCGACCTGCTGGCCGACTAAATGACTCCCGGAGAGACTATGCTTGCCCCCCATCCCTTTGGCCATGAAATAACCGCCGAGGCATTAACCGAGAAGTTTACCGCGCTGAAACAGTGGGAAGATCGCTATCGCCAACTGATCATGCTGGCGAAGCAATTACCGCCGCTGCCAGAAGCATTACGTGCAGCGGAAATGGAATTGAGTGGCTGTGAGAACCGGGTCTGGCTGGGGCATCAGCTATTGGCGGACGGCACCATGCACTTTTATGGTGACAGCGAAGGCCGCATCGTACGCGGCCTGCTGGCGGTGCTGTTGACGGCGGTCGAAGGAAAAACGCCACAGCAAATCGTGGCAATGGATCCCTTGGCACTGTTTGAGCAGCTTGCACTGCGTGCCCAGCTCAGCGCCACCCGCGCCAGCGGGTTGGGGGCTCTGGCTGGCGCCGTGAAAACGATGGCCGCTCGCTACGCCTGACGCGCGGCTTTTGCTACCATCTTCTTCAGGGCATGGGAAACAGCGACAAAGCCAAAGGTGGCGGTCACCATCGTTGCCGCACCAAACCCTGCACTGCAATCCATTCTTTTTGGCCCTTCCGCGGTACTCCGCGACGCACAAACGCTGCCATCCGGCTGCGGGTAAACCAGGGGTTCACTCGAAAACACGCAGTCAATACCCAGCTTACCCTTGCTGTTCTTCACCACGTTGAAGTCATTTTTCAGCCGTTCACGCAATTTGGCGGCTAACGGATCCTGAATGGTTTTCGCCAAGTCGACTACCGCAATCTGGGTAGGATCTATCTGGCCACCGGCACCACCGGTAGTAACCACGGGGATCTTGTAACGGCGACAATAGGCCAGCAGTGCCGCCTTCGGCCGCACGCTGTCAATCGCATCAATGACATAGCTAAAATTGTTATTCAGCAACTCTGCGACATTGTCGGCAGTAATAAAGTCGTCAATGCACGTCACCCGACACTCTGGGTTGATCGCCAAAATACGTTCCGCCATCACTTCCGTTTTTGACTGACCAACATGCTGGCGTAGCGCATGAATCTGGCGGTTAGTGTTGGTGACGCAGACATCATCCATATCAATCAGTGTGATGGCACCGATTCCGGTGCGCGCCAGTGCCTCTGCCGCCCAAGAGCCCACGCCGCCGATGCCAATCACGCAAATGTGCGCCTGGGCAAACAGTGCCAATGCCTGCTGACCGTACAAACGTGCCGTGCCGCCAAAACGCTGCAGGTAGGCTTCAGAATAGGCTGTGCTCATAACGCTTCAATACCTTAACATTGCAAATGATAAGGGCCGGAATGTCCGGCCCTTGCGGGTCAATCTATTTCTGTATCACCCAGAGCCGTTAGCGGGTGACTAACAGCGAGCCACCGGACGTGGAACCGCTCTGGCTGGTAAACAACGGCGCGTTAACATTGGCGCCTTTCAACACCCAAACGCGGCCATAGTGGTTGTAAAAACCTGCCGAGTGACCGGCATCTGGCCCGATGCCCTGGTACATGTCAAAGTGCTGGCCTTTAATCGCCCCACCCACATCCAGAGCCACCATCAGGCGCATCTCATATTTTCCCGTGAATTTACCCTTGTTGTCCAGCAGCGGCACTTCTGCCAGCAGCGTGGTGCCCGCAGGGATCAACGAACGGTCGGACGCCACCGAGGCTTTGGCAATCAGTGGCACAGCACTGGCGCCCCTAACCGGCGCAAAGGCCTCCGGACGGAAGAAGACAAAGGAAGGGTTTTGCTCCAGCAACTCACGCACTTCTGCTGCGCTGTGGGTATCCGCCCACTGACGAATCGCCTGCATCGACATATCCGCCTTCGCCACTTCGCCGCGGTCAATCAGCACTTTACCAATGCTGCGGTAAGCATGGCCGTTCTTGCCACCATAGCCGAAGAACACCAACGGCTGACCATTGCCGTAATCCACATAGCCACTGCCCTGGACTTCCATCATAAAGTTGTCCATCAGTGAGTTGGTGTACGCCACAATATAGCGGTCATCCAGCGCACCTGAATAAATGCCTGCGCGATCGGGCAAGCGGCCTTTTCCTTTTGGCGGCATGCGGTACAGCGGGTAGCGGAACTCGCCCTGTTGGGTATAGCGCGCCTGCAATACCGGGGTGTAGTAACCGGTAAACTGCACATTACCGTAGTTGTCCACGCCCTCCATTTGGTAGGCGCTGAGGCCGTATTGGTTCAGGCTGCGCGTGTCAGCGCCAGAGGACATCCAACGTTGTACGGCCTGAAACGTCGTGTTGTTACGATTGAAAAGTGAAGGAGAGGCGTTTTTAATCTCCATCAGTTGATCTGCGTAATCCCTGGCATTCACCGGTACGCCCTTGGCGTTAGGTTGGTTCACCAGCTCCAGAGACTGATCCAGACGGCCATCTTTATATTGCTGTCCCCGGTCAGTCGGCTTAGACGAACAACCTGCCAGTACCGCTACCACTAACCCGCCCAGCAGGTATTTGCCCCAACGTCCTTTCATCACGCACACTCTCAACTGATATGATCTACCGGCGAACGATAACAAACGCCCATAGATAAAGGAATCGCTGCAAATAAAAAAAGCCCCACGGCGGATAACGATGAAAAAGACCGCAAATTGCGGACTAATCCACCAGAAAGGCCGTTTTAGTTCAATTAAATGCAAAAAGGGTTGCAACAAAATGCACGGAGAGTATAGTGCGCTTCCATCGGACGCGGGGTGGAGCAGCCTGGTAGCTCGTCGGGCTCATAACCCGAAGGTCGTCGGTTCAAATCCGGCCTCCGCAACCAACCGATACTGCAAGAGCAGTATCAATTAAGCGTTGGATTCGATGAAAAAGTATTATACGGACGCGGGGTGGAGCAGCCTGGTAGCTCGTCGGGCTCATAACCCGAAGGTCGTCGGTTCAAATCCGGCCCCCGCAACCAACAGATACTGTACCAGCGGTATCTTATGAAATGTTGGTTTCGATAATACAAGCATTAAGACGGACGCGGGGTGGAGCAGCCTGGTAGCTCGTCGGGCTCATAACCCGAAGGTCGTCGGTTCAAATCCGGCCTCCGCAACCAATCTTAATGACTACAGATAAGCACCTTAACGGGTGTTTTTTTGTATCTAAAATCCGCTAAAAACTGACCGGGCATCAGCCCAGCCGTTTCTGCTTTTAGGTTATCCTCTGCGCGCTACCGCCCCACCGTTGGCAAAATAGGCCTTGATGCCCGCAAGAATAGATTCCGCCACCTGCTGCTGGAAATGGGTGGTACGCAGCTTACGCTCTTCTTCTATGTTGCTGATAAACGCGGTCTCAACCAGGATCGATGGGATATCCGGTGCCTTTAATACGGCAAAACCGGCCTGATCGACACGATTCTTATGCAAACGGTTAATTTTCCCCATCCGGTTCAGCACTTCCTTGCCGAATTTCAAACTGTCATTGATGGTCGCGGTTTGGATTAGATCAAACATGGTGTGATCCAGGTAGCGGTCACCACTTTTACTTACCCCACCGATTTGGTCCGATTCATTCTGGGTTTGTGCCAGGAACTTCGCCGCCGAGCTGGTTGCCCCCTTGGTCGACAGTGCAAAGACCGACGAGCCGCGTGCAGCGCGGCTGGTAAAAGCATCTGCGTGGATTGACACAAACAGGTCAGCACGCTGCTTGCGCGCCTTAGCCACCCTCACCTTCAGCGGAATAAAGACATCTTCATTGCGCGTCATAAAGACTTTCATATTCGGCTCGCGTTTGATTAACGTGCTCAGTCGCCGCGCAATCTGCAACACGATGTCTTTTTCACGCGTCTTGAATTTGCCAATGGCACCGGGATCCTCCCCCCCATGCCCAGGATCCAGCATGATGACAATAGGCCGGTCACGCCCTGCCTTACCGGCCTGTGGTGCCTCCGCCGGCAAAGTACGCTCAAGATCGCCCTTGTTGTAATCTTCCAGTAACGCCAGCAGTGGATCATAGTCTTCACCGCTACCGCCCTTACTCGGATACAAATCCATTACCAGACGATTGCGATATTCCGGTACCGGTGCCAGCGTAAACATATGAGGGCTAACGCTCTGTTTTAGCTCCAGCACCAAGCGGACGGTATTTTGATCGAACTGCCCAACACGCGCCTGCTTCAGGTAGGGATCGTCGTCACGCACTTGACCGACAATACCCTTCAACACGCTGTTGAGTTGCACGCCTTCAATATCCACCACTACGCGATCGGGATTGGTCAGCGCAAACTGTTTGTATTTCAATTCAACGTTAGATTCGAGCGTCACCCGGGTATAGGTGGAGGAAGGCCAGACGCGTACGGCAATGACGTGCGATGAAGCAGCGATACCTACGCGACTCACACTCAGCAACCAGCTTGCGGCAACCCCCTGTAATAAACGACGGCGGCCCAGATTGTGATTTGAGTTTGGCATGCGACTCCAGCAGTGATAACAGATTAAAACAGATGAAAAAAACACCAGTAAAACGGGAATGCCGAAAACTTTAACCAATCATTCCGGCGCTGTCATCAGAAAATCTTTTTATGGTTTTTCAATTTATTAACGATTCAGCGCCCTTAGCAAAGAAAGAGAGACAATTTCGTACTTGCCATCAGGGCCAGAAAAGAATAAAAATACAAAAATATCGTATAAATATGCAAATGAGGTTTGGCCGTGAAGGAACGTAGTACAGAGCTGGTCCAAGGATTCCGTCACTCAGTTCCCTATATCAACGCCCACCGCGGCAAGACGTTTGTCGTCATGCTTGGCGGGGAAGCCATAGAACATGAGAACTTTTCCAACATCGTCAACGATATCGGGCTGCTGCATAGCCTTGGTATTCGTTTGGTGGTGGTTTATGGTGCACGACCGCAGATCGATGCCAACCTCGCGCAGCATAATCTAGAACCGATTTATCACAAGCATACCCGCGTCACCGACGCTCACACGCTTGAATTGGTGAAACAGGCTGCAGGCCTGTTGCAGTTGGACATCACCGCCCGGTTGTCGATGAGCCTTAACAACACGCCGCTCCAGGGTGCGCATATTAACGTGGTTAGCGGTAATTTTATCATTGCCCAACCACTGGGGATTGATGACGGCGTAGACTACTGCCACAGCGGTCGTATCCGCCGTATTGATGAAGAGGCCATTCACCGTCAGCTCGACAGCAACGCTATCGTGCTGATTGGCCCGGTCGCCGTTTCCGTCACCGGCGAAAGCTTTAATCTGACGTCAGAAGAAGTGGCAACCCAGTTAGCCATCAAACTGAAGGCCGAGAAAATGATCGGCTTCTGCTCTTCTCAAGGGGTCACCGATCAACAAGGCAATATCCTGTCCGAACTGTTCCCCAATGATGCGCAGAAACGCATCGAAGAACTTGAAGAGACGGGTGACTACCATTCCGGCACCGTGCGCTTCCTGCGTGGCGCAGTAAAAGCCTGCCGCAGCGGCGTGCGTCGCAGCCACCTGATCAGTTATCAGGAAGACGGTGCACTGGTGCAAGAGCTGTTCTCGCGCGACGGTATCGGTACCCAGATCGTCATGGAGAGTGCTGAACAAGTACGCCGGGCGACAATTAACGATATCGGCGGCATCCTCGAGCTCATCCGCCCGCTTGAACAGCAAGGCATTTTGGTTCGTCGCTCACGTGAGCAATTAGAGATGGAGATCGACAAGTTCACCATTATCGAACGCGATAACCTGACCATCGCCTGCGCTGCGCTATACCCATTCCCAGAAGAGAAGATTGGTGAAATGGCCTGCGTTGCGGTTCACCCCGATTATCGCAGCTCATCGCGCGGTGAAATGTTACTACAGCGAGTGGAAAGCCAGGCACGGCAGATGGGCTTACATAAACTGTTTGTGCTAACCACGCGCAGCATTCACTGGTTCCAGGAGAGGGGCTTCACGCCGGCAGACGTCGACGTGCTACCCGTCGAGAAACAGGCGCTATACAACTACCAGCGCCGCTCCAAGATCCTACTGGCGGATCTGTAATCCTTTGTGGGCGCAGCATGCTGCGCCCCATTTACACCCTGATCTGCAACCGTTCAGCCAACCCACTGCGGCGCTGTGTTGGCGTGCGGATCGCCCGTGTCAGAACCGCATCGGTGGCATATAACGAAAGTTGCCTGCGTGCGCGGGTTATCGCGGTATAGACCAATTCACGCGTCAATACCGGCAGAAAGTGATTAGGCAGCACCAGCACTGTGTGGTCAAATTCCGAGCCCTGGGACTTATGTACCGTCATCGCATAGGCGGTTTCATGTGCCGGTAAACGGCTCGGTTGTACCGACTTAATGCTGCCATCTGACAGTTGGAAGTGAACGCGAAGTTCGCCGTTAACATCCCGTAAGGCAATACCAATATCACCGTTAAACAGCCCTAACGCACTGTCATTGCGGCCAATCATCACCGGACGCCCCGGATACCAGCGCCCCGCAGCACCGGGTTTACGGCGAATCAGACCGGCGCGTTGCAATCCTGTCTCAATACGTTCGTTCAATCCGGTAATACCAAATGGCCCTTCTCGCAGCGCGCACAACACCTGAAAACGGCCAAAAGCTGCAAGCACTGCCACGGCATCTGCGCCTTCGGCGACCTGCCGCAGGTAATCACGGTAACCTGCTACGCAGGCATCCAGTAACAGCGGGTAGTCTTGTGTTTCCGCCAACGGATACCCGATAACGTCGCTGAAACTGCCGCCGAGCGTAGCCAACGCACGTTTACCGTCACCCGAGTTCACCGCAAACGCCAATTGGCCAATACCCGAGTTGGCATCAAAGCGGTAGCTTTTGCGCAGCAGGCACAAGCTGTCGCGCACCGCCGCCTCCGCTTGAGCACTTTGCCCCTGTAATAAACAGCCGGTCAGGCGCGAAAGTTGTTCGGCTCGCGGAACGCTGTAACCTTGTTCGGCAAAACGACAAATATCCCCCAGAACCGCCCCGGCCTCTACCGAGGCGAGCTGGTCACGGTCACCCAGAAAAATCACCTGTGCCTGGGCAGGTAAAGCGGCTATCAAACGTGCCATCATGGGCAAATCGACCATTGAGGCCTCATCGACGACCAGCACATCCAAATGCAGGGGGTTACCACGATGATAACGCATGCGCTGACTGTTGGGCTGAGCGCCTAACAGGCGATGAAGCGTAGAGGCTTCTGTGGGGAACAGGGCACGCTGCTCTGGGGTTAGCATTAATTGCCTGCTGGCACTGCCGAGCGACTCAGTAAGACGAGCCGCCGCTTTACCGGTGGGCGCCGCCAGCTGGATACGCAAACGACGCCCCTCGGCGAGTTGCACCAGTGCCGCCAGTAGTTTGGCGACCGTGGTGGTCTTACCGGTGCCCGGCCCGCCGGATATGACCGCGATGCGCCGTGTTGCCGCCACGGCAGCAGCAATTTTCTGCCAGTCCGGTTCATCTGTCGCCTCGCCGAACAGGCGGTCAAGAATGGTGCGCAGCTCTGCTTCTTCAACGGGCTGATGGAGGCTATCGCTGCTGATAAACGCAGCAACCTCACCTTCGTTCTGCCACATCCGCTGAAGGTACAAGCGCTGCTGCTGCAACACCATCGGCATTGCAGTAGTGCCATCACCCACGGCGCCACAGGCAGAGAGGCGCCGTTGCCAACCGACAATATCCAACTGACCTGCCGCCAGCCACACGGCCTGTGCCAATTCAGGCTGCCGCCCGTCAAAAAGATTTTCCGGCAGCAGTTGCTCCAGCATCAGACAAACATGCCCAGACCCGGCCTCTGCACTGAGGCAGGCGGCAGCCAGCAGAATATCCGGCTCATCGTCCCCTGCCACCACTCGGGCAAACTGCAGGTCAAGCGGGCGCAACACGCCAAGCGCCTGCGCCTGCTCCAATAACGTGATCATGATGCATCCTCCGCCGCAATGGTTTCGCCGCGGAATAACAGGTCCATACCTTCCACCAATTTCGCCTCCGGGCGGCAGGCGAAAATCCCATTGCCTGGATGCTGCGCATCTACACCGCGAAGGAATAAATAAATCACCCCGCCGAAATGACGCTGATAGTCATAATCCGGCAATCGATGGCGCAGATAGCGATGCAGCGCCAGCGTGTATAGCTGGTACTGCAAGTCGTAACGATGTTCCGCCATCGCCTGCGCCATTGCTGGCTGGGTATAGGCACTGCTGTCTTCACCCAGCCAGTTGGATTTATAGTCCAGCAGGTAATATCTCCCCTGCCAGCAGAATACCAGGTCGATAAACCCTTTCAGCATCCCCTGCACCTGTTGAAAGTCCAACTCAGGACAGCGGGCAGAAAGCGGGTCATAACTTTTCACCAGCTTATCCAACTCGCGCGCCTGCAACAGCTGCTCGATCGGCAGATAAAACTGCAGTTCTGCCTGTTTATGCTGGGGTGCCAGCGCCGACAGTGCGACACCGGCATCATTAAGTGGGGTGTTCAACAACACTTGCATCCACGCCAGCAGTATCGGCTGCCAATGTTCGGCAAAGCCCTGCTGTTGCAGTTGTTCAAGCAACCACTGTTCATCAAGCGGTTGGGTGAAATCGAGGGTTTCGAACAGGCTGTGCAGGAAAGTCCCGGGGGTAGCACCACGTGGGAAGGTGTGCGGTGTGAGCGCTGGCTCACCGCTTTGCGCTTGCTCTCCTGCGGCATCGACATCCAACCGTGGCAATAAATCCTGCATCAGGCCCGCGCCATGTTGCTGTAAACCGGTATAACTGGTTACCCGCCAGAAATCCTGTACCTGACGTGAGAAATCCTTAGCCGCCAGTTCGCTCAAGGCCACCGTTTGCGGCTGCCAGGGCTGTTCATCCAAGGTGCCGACCAACGACAACGCGACACCGTCCCCGGCAAGCCGTTGCAAACATCGCTGTAAATAGTCCGCATCACCGGCCTGACCGGCTTGTACCAGATAACCCAGCGCACTGCGGTGTAAATCGGTATCGCCCTGTTTCTTACGCGTGCCCTGAATCAAAGGTGCAATGCCGATGCTGCAGTGGTACACCGAACGGGTCAGCGCTACGTATAGCAAGCGTAAATCTTCCGCCAGCCGCTCTTCCTCTGCCCATTCGATACTCTCTTCATTGGCATCAAGGTCAAGCAAAGCCTGGAAGCTTTGGCGATCGTGGTACAACACCTGCTGCTGCTGGCGAAAATTACCGACAAACGGCAACCACACCAGATCAAACTCCAGCCCTTTGGATTTATGGATGGTGATCACCTGAACCAGATGCCGGTCGCTTTCCAGCCGCAACTGCTGGTTGTCAGATTGGCGATTGGGTTGAGCAATCTGCTGCGCCAACCAACGCACCAGCGCATGTTCGCTGTCGAGCTGTGCGGAGGCCTCTTGCAACAGTTCGCCCAAATGCATAACGTCGGTCAAACGGCGCTCACCACCGAGACTGGCCAGCAAGTTCTCTGCCAAATGACGCCGTTTCATCACCTCACGCAGCATCGGCAACACGCCCCGGCGTAGCCAGAGCGAGCGGTATTCATCAAACTCATCAACCAATTTATCCCAGGCGCGTTCGTCGTGGTTCAAACCGTCCAGCGCCGGAGCATCCAGCCCCATCAGCCCAGTCGCCATGGCGCTGCGCAGCGTGCGCTCCTGTTCAGGAGCCAACACCGCTTGCAATAGCCACAGCAAGTCTTTGGCCTCTGGTGTATCAAACACGCTGTCGCGGTTGGACAGATACACCGAGGGAATCGCCAGTGCGCTGAGCGCATCGCGAACTAACGCCGCCTCATTGCGGCTACGCACCAGCACGGTAATATCCGATGCCTGCACCGTACGCCGTTTATCGCCCTTCACCAACCAGGCCTGTTCGTTTTGCCCGGCACTGAGCCAGTCACGGATTTGCGTCGCGCACAGGCGCGCCATTAGTTGTTGGTACTCACTAACGCCAACACCTTCCCCCTGTTGCAGCCAGAACTGCATCGCCGGCTGAACCTGGTTTTGTAGCTCAAATGCCACCCCCCGATTTTTCTCAGCGGCGGCAACCTCGATAAAGGGAATTTGGCCAAACAGGAAAGGTTTTTCCACCTGAGTAAACAGATGGTTAACGCTGTTCACCATCGCCGGTGACGAACGCCAGTTGGTTTCAAGGGTGTAGTGGGCACTTACCTCTGAACGAGCACGCATATAGGTAAAAATGTCGGCACCGCGGAAGGCATAAATCGCCTGCTTCGGGTCACCGATCAGCAACAGGCCGCATTCCGGCCTGCCAACATAGAGTTTTTGGAAGATGCGGTATTGCTGTGGGTCGGTATCCTGGAACTCATCGATCATCGCTACCGGGTAACGCTGGCGGATTGCTTGCGCTAGCCGATCGCCGCCTTCGCTGCACAATGCGCTATCCAGGCGGCTTAGCAAGTCGTCGAACCCCAGCTCGGCACGCTGGCGTTTTTCTTGCTGGATAGACTGACGTATCTCACTGAGCGCCCGCGCCATGATCAAATCACGCAGCGTCAGGGGTTCATCGAACAGTTCGTCGATCGCCACGAACAAGGCATGGCGCGGCGGCTCGCCTTTTTTGGTTTTCTCCAGCAGTACCGACTGACGGAATTTATCCAGCTCTTTCGGCAGTTGATAGTCCTGGGTTTCCAGCACGACCCATTCACCGACTTTGTGCAACCAGTTGGGCAGATGCTTGCTGCTATAACTGCGCTTATCAACACCGGACTGGCTGATTAATGCCTCCAAGTCGCCTGCAGCTGCCAGCCACTGCGCTTTGATGGCATCAATGCGTGCCACAATCTGCTCATGGCGCATCAGCACCGTTTCTTCATCCTTCGGCGGTCGGCGCAGCATTGGCGCTTCACCGTGCAGATAGCCGGAAAGATCGGCCAGCAAGGCTTCCGGCCCACTCCACTCCTGGCTCACCGCACGCGCGACGCCCAGCGGTAACGGATAACAGTGGCGACGCCAAAAGTCCGCACAGGCCTGGCGGCGCAGCGGCAGCTCATCCTGCACCAGAGTTTGCTCAAACAGAATGCCAGACTCGAAAGCATTGTGGGCCAGCATACGCTGACAAAAACCGTGGATGGTGTAGATCGCTGCTTCGTCCATCTGACGTTCGGCAGCCAGCAATTGCGCGGCGGCATCCGGAAGATTTTCAATTTCTTCCATCAATGAGACAAACAATGGGTTGTCACATTTAGCGCCTTTACCGCGCACACAGGCTATGCGCAGCCCATGGATGTTATTGCGAATACGTCCGCGTAATTCTTCGGTAGCCGCCTCGGTAAAGGTTACCACCAGGATTTCTTCAACCGTCAATGGGCGCGGATAGGCCGCTGCCTGGCCCAGGCCAAGCAGCAGACGCAGATACAGCGCACCAATGGTAAAGGTCTTGCCGGTCCCCGCCGACGCTTCTATCAGTCGCTCGCCAAACAGCGGCAACGTGAGTGGGTCAAGCCGCTGCGGGGCCGTCTCAGTCATGGTGTCGCCACCTTACGCGGTAAGGTTTTCTGCAATGCAGACGCATTGGGATAAGTTACCCAATCCGGCTGGACCGCGTAATCCGCTTTTTCTTGACCGCTGCCGCTGACCTGCGACAGCACAGCCAAGCCTTGCGGCTGGATCACCGCTTGATGGAAGTAATCTGCCAGTTTAGTCGGCGTCAATTGTTTGATCTGCTCAATCAGCTTATGGCGGGTATCAAACGCAAAGTTGCCGCGGTCAAAATCATTGGCAAAACGGCCAGCCTCTTCGCTCAGCGTTTGCGGGCGCTGTTTAAGCTCGTTGATCATCGCCTGCTTGTACTGTTCGAAGTCGGCTTCTTTCATCTCACGCAGGCGTTTCTCAGTTTTCGGATAGAAATCCTGATAGCGCTGGTAAAGGTATGCTGGCTGCTTGCTGTTGCTTTGCAGCAGGAAACCGATCCCCCATTGCCGGCCCACTGACGTTGGGAAGGCAAAGACGGCATAACCCAGTTGTTCCTGAGTGCGCAGTTGGCTGTAGAACCAGGGCTGTATAATTTGGCCTAACAGTGAACTGTATGCCATACCTGTCACTTCATCGTAGCCGGTCGGTACATACACCGCTGCCAGCGCTGAGTCAGTGCTGCTGCCCGCACGTTGCAGATTGGCCAACTGTTTTTTTGCCACTTCAACGTCTTCGCCATGCCACCATTCAACGCCGGTACACCCCAAGCGATGCTTCAGCGTTGAGGCCAGGGTATCCACCTGTTGCTTACTCATATTCCCCACCACCAGCAGTTCTGGCGTTGCATCCGCCAACAGGCTGTCGCGGTAAGCCAATACGTCCTTCAGCGTCAGGGTTTTCAGCACCTCACGGCGCTCGCTGCGTTCGGAGTAAGGAACACGAGAGACCATCTGCACCGGTTGAATGGCCAGTTCAAAGGCTTTGCCCTTCTCCGCCGAATCCAACTGCTCCAGATACCAGGATTTGGCTTGCGTCAGTTGGTCTTCCGTCGGCGTGAAGCTTGAATACCCTTCGATCAGCGAAGTCAGCAACTGTGGCAAGCGCTGGGTAAAACCGTTGGCGTTAAACATCAGGCCGTTGTTTGGCGAAGTCGAGAAACTCAGCCCGCCAACCGAAGCCTGATAACTCAGTTGATCCAGCGAAATCCCCGCCAGATAGTCGGTCAAAGAGAACAGCACCTGATTGCGTGCTGAATCCATGGTTTTCGCATTGCGGAACGCCACCGTGACGTCGGCCTTTGGCTCGTCGGCAAAGTAGCGGCTTGGCATATACAACACCCGCAGCCCCGGTTGGTTGACCACCATCTCCGGTTTTTTAAACTCGTGCGAAGGCTTGTTCAGGCTGAAATCATCCGGAATATACGGGTTCAAAGCAGGTAACGACAGGCTGATCCCTTTACCCAATTGCTGCCACTGCTCAAAACGCTGCGGGGTAATTTTATCGACCTGATAAGGTGCATTGACGAAGTAAGCCATTTTGTTATGCGGCTCATTCGGGCTGACAAACCAGATACGCGCATTTTGCGGCGTCATGGCGTCCAGGCGCTCGGCAATTGCCTTGGCGTCATAGCGGTCGGCCAGGTAAGGGGCATCGAGCGTATGCTCTACCGGTACTCGCACCATGGTATCCACCAGCCATTCGATGTAATCCATATCACGGGTGATCGACGGATAGCGGAAATCCAGATTCAGTACGTGGGAGATCTCATCAAAATAGCTTTGCTTGATGCCTTCTGTACGCAGCATTTTCAAGTAGTTGAAAATCGCGGCAACGACTTCGTCACGCTTGGCCAAGCCTTTATCCGTCAGCGATACACTGATCGAGAATACGCCGCCATTGCGATCCACCATCGGATCAGCCCCGGCATTAATGGCATCCGCCAACCCTTGCTTTTGCAGCCAGTCAGACAAGGTATTTTGACTACGGTTACCAATCAGGTAGCCGATATAGATGTCGGTCTTACTGCGGAATTCAGCGCTGTTATTGTCAATGCGGAACTCTACTTTCAACTGCTTACGCGGTTGAGCCGGCACATAGTGAATAATGATGCCCTGCTGTTCAGGGGTCACTGCCGGGACATCTATCGGCGGCACAGTGGCGTTACGGTTAGGCACGCGGCCAAAAGTTTTGGCCGCCAGTTCAGCCAACTCCGGCAATGGTTGGTTGCTGTAAAGCACCCCCATCATCAAATTAGCGGAATAATAACGTTGGTAGAATGCCGTCAGCTCGTCGTGCAATTTGCTGCCTGGCTTATCTTTCAGGGTATCGAGGTTGCCACCGGAGAAACGCGCGCTCGGGTGAGCCGGGTTCAGCGTCTCTGCCCCGACCTGCGCCATGCGCATACCGTCGCGTGAACGTGCCATGGTCAACTCGGCATTGACTGCATTACGCTCACGGTCGGCATTACCCGGATCCAGCAGCGGTTCGGCGATGGCGTCCGCCATGCGGTCTACCGCCGGGGCCAAGGCGTCGTTTTCCACTTCCAGATAGAATGCGGTGCGATAAGACGCCGTGCTGGCGTTATGGCTACCGCCATGCTTCTTCAGGAACTCTGAGAGGTTTTCTGGCTGCGGGTAGCGCTTTGACCCCATGAGAACCATGTGTTCCAGGTAGTGCGCTAACCCAAGCTGGCTATTTGGATCCTCCAACGACCCCACCGGCAGCGCCAACGCCGCCAGCGATTTAGGTGCCTGAGGATCTGAAACCAGCAGCACGGTCATACCGTTCGCCAACTTGATCGCCTGATATTGACGGGGATCGTGATCGCTTTTGTTGATCTTCTCCGCCAGCGGTTGCCATCCCTGTGCAGCCCAACTCAACGGTGCCCAAAACATAACCAATAATACTAACCCGGTGATGCGGGCCAACTGTCTGCGTATATCCAAAATGAACCCCTATTCTGACGCCGTCACGGCAAATCCCTGACGTTGACGACGTACATCAAAACAACACACTCAAAATCTGTACCCTCTGAATTTCAAGCTGCAGTTAACAACGGCTGCAGTTTGAAAAGCGGCGGGTCTATATGCTTGTACGTTATGTACGACCAGAGCTAACCCCGATAGTTGAATATAACCCTGATTATTTTTACCACCACAAGGCAATCAGTACCACCGGGGGATTGTTACCCAAGGTTATGCCTTGCCACCGGCAGAAGATAACGCTCTGTTTCGGCCAGAATTTGCGCTAAATAAATATTATCCAATTGGCGGAACACCCGCTGTACATAGGGATCTTCACCCTCGCCAGGAATACGCTGATCGCCCTGCCAGGCTTGCAGCAGTTTCGCCCGAGCCTTGGTTTGTACTTCGTCATCCCAATCAATCTGCTGCGTTTCAGGCTGGTAGCACTGGCTCAGCCATGCCCAACCACTTTTGTTCAGCAAGAGTAACGGTTGACACAGGCCGCGCTGGTAACCCGCTACCAGCTCAGCCAAGTGCTCGTGAGCCTCTTGTGCGCTTAGCGCGGCAAAACGCCAGGCGGCCCCCTTACGCCCGTAAATACGGCTTTCTCCCGTGCCACCGACGCAGCAATACACCAGATGTTCCAGCCACAACAATATCCCATCAACCGCCGACAACGTTGACGGTCGCCAGCGCAGCAGCCCATCGTCTTGAACCTGATGCAACCACCCACTGATATTCACCCCGGCAATATCGATATCCAGTTCCAGGCTATGTCCCTCTCGTCGTTCAGCACGCACCTGTTCGGCAAGTTCGGTCATCTCTTCCTGCTGCTTCTGCCAATAAATTTCGCCGAAGGGGCCAAAAGGCAAACCGCCAGCGGCGCGTACCCGCTGAAACAGGCGCGTAGCATCCTCGCCATCAATCAAGGTGTTCAGCAATTGGCTGTTGAACTGATAGCGGCTGAGGTTATCCAGGGTAAAGGGTTCTTCATCCGGTAATTCGGTTTCTTCCAGAATGAAACTGACGCCCAACCTCAGTTGGAAGAACGCACGGACAGGGTGACGGTAGAACCGCAGCAAATCATCCAACGAGATCTGCGTTTGCGGCTCTGGCAATAACGGCTGATTAAACGGCGGATGTGCCGCACCGCGCCTATCGGCGGCAGGTAACCACTCTGCCGCATAGCTTTGATCTTCGCTGCCGGGCAGAAAGTTCTCTGCGGCAAACGGCATGCGTGAATGCCAGTTGAGCAAATGTTGACCCACGCGCCGAGCGCTGCCATCGGCGTCCAGCTTTTCATCGCCCGGCAAGCAATAGCTTTGCTCCAGGTACTCTAACAATTCAGTCACCAATACCGAGGGGTAACGCTCGCTGTTATCCTGGATAGAACGGCCAATAAAGCTGATATAGAGCCGTTTCTGTGCCGACAGAATCGCTTCCAGGAAAAGATAACGGTCATCATCACGGCGACTACGGTCGCCACGCTTCATCTGTTGCGCCATCAAGTCAAAACCCAGCGGTGGCAGAGTGCGCGGGTAAACCCCGTCGTTCATGCCCAGCAGGCAAACCACGTCGAACGGAATGGAACGCATCGGCATCAGGGTGCAAAAATTGATTTGCCCGGCGAGGAAGCGTTGACTGATGCGTTCTTGATCAAGACGCGCAGCCAACTCGTCACGCAATATAGACAGCGGCACGTCATCGGGATAGCGCGCCGCCAACCCGAACTCGAACACTTTGTTCCACTCCCGCTCTATCAGTGCCAACACCACTTCGGTTTCGTCATCCTGCTCGAAGAAGGTCTCAAGCAGTTGTCGACACAGCGGTTGCCATTCGGTCAGGGAGCGTGCCTGCCCCAATCGTTGCCGCCAGCGGCTCAATGCAGCCAGCAGTTCCGCCAGTTGGCCAGCCAGTTCAGCAACTAACCCGCTCGATTCGTCGTAAGGTAATACGCCCTGCCAATCACCGGCGTTGCTGTCCATGGCGTAACCCAGCAGCATACGGGTAATCCCGAATTGCCAGGTGTGCTGACCGGTCGCGGGCAAGTCCAACTCGCGTACGTTGTCGTCATCCAGGCCCCAGCGCACGCCAGACTCGCCGACCCAGTGGCGCAGCAGGCGCAGCCCTTCCTCACGAATGGAGAAACGCGCAGCCAGCGCCGGAACTTCCAACAGAGCTAAAACCTGTTCTGACGTAAAGCGACTCTGGGGTAGATCCAACAGCGAAATAAACGCCTGCAACGCAGGATGCGCCTGGCTGGCCTTTCGGTCAGAAATGGCAAACGGCAAATAACGTTCAGGTGAGGCGTTGCCGAACACCGCCTGAATATAAGGCGTGTAGCTGTCGATATCCGCCACCATCACAATGATATCGCGAGGCGTCAGCGCGGGATCGTCCGCCAGCATACTCAACAACTGGTCGTGCAATATTTCAACTTCTCGTTGTGGGCTGTGGCAGGCATGCAGACTAATGGAGCGATCGTCGGGATCAAGCTGGCGTTTAGTGGCGCTACTTTCCAACGTTTCCGGTGTGGTGCCGATCACTGCGCTGTTCTTCAACTCCAGCATATCGTGTTGAATGGCATGCAGCAGATTGTCCGCAGGGACATCAACGAAAGCAAAAACCTCTTGTGAGGATTCAATCTGCGAAAGTAAAAAGTGATGATCCCGCCCCAGCTTGCCCCATGAGGCCAGTAACGGGTTCGGCAAGTCTTGTTCACCCTCTTCATTGAACAGCGAAGCGGCATTATCCGGATCCCTGAACAATGCATATTCCGTTTTATCGCGATAGTGCTGCCGTTTACGGCTCTGTAACTTCGCCAAGAATGACGGGCTCTGGATATCGCCCCAATAGTAACGGCACGGATTGGTGAACATCAGGTGAATATCAATGTGCTTTCCCAATGCCTGCAGCGCTTCCAGGTATACCGGCGGTAATGCGGAAATACCGCAGATAAATACCCGTGGCGGCAATCCTACCGGCGGCTGATCCGCACTTTCCAGTGCCTTGATAAAGCGACGGTATAAATTGGCACGGTGCCATTCCGGTTGCCCCAACGCCTGAGTGTATTCGACCAGCCGCGCCCACAGCGGAGCCTGCCATTGCTGTGCTTCCGCCAGTCCGTCTATGCGTTCGCCTTTCTGCCAACTTTCCAGCCATTGCGGGCGGTACACCAAATATTGGTCGAACAGGTCTGCCACCCGGCCAGCAAGCTGGTGAATTTTACGTTTGTCGCCGTCGTCGGTGAGGTAATGCTGCAACGGGGCAAATTCAGGTTGGGTGAGCAGATCGGGCAGCAGCCACATCAGCTTCCAGGTCATGGCGTCTTTGCTAAAGGCACTCTCTTTCGGAATACCCGGCAAAACTCGCGTAAACATCTCCCAGATGAAGGTTGCAGGCAGTGGGAAAGCGATATTGGCGGCGATGCCAAACTGTTCGGCCAGTTGCATCTGTAGCCACTGCGCCATACCGGGGCTCTGCACCAATACCACTTCCTGTTGAAAAGGATCGGCCAATGGCTCTCTGGCTATCAACGCGCTGGTCAACGTTTTCAGCAAATCCAACTGATTGGAATGATAAACCCTAAACATTGGGAGCTCCCTTAAAACAAAATGACTGCCGGATTACTGGCGTTTGCAGTACCAACGGCTGAGTTTCGCCCACTGTCGTTGGGGCGTTTGTATTTTTACCGTCAGCCTTTGGCAGAACGCCTGCGGAGTGCTCAGCTCAGTATCAAGCAGCCACCCCGGCGCAGGTAGCGGCAGTCCGGCATCCACACGCCCAGTTGCGGCGAAAACGTCTAATTGCTGGTGCGCTAACGACCAAGCTTGCCGATACTGCCACTGACGCTGGAACGACTGCAACAGCACCTGATGATACTGTAACAATCCCAGTAGCGACACCGCGAACAGCAACGCAGCAATCATCACCTCTGGCAGACTGAAACCTTGCTGCTTACTCCGCACAGTCCACCTGTCTTTTTTCCGGGCAAAAATCCAGCCAGCCCCCCGCCTCTGCAACCAGCACGATCGAACTTTCCGCCCCGTCAGGCTTCGTCCGTTGATATATCCGCAGCGGCTCTCCATGATTCATGTCGGCTTCACCTCGCACCAGCACAATACCCGTCTGAGCGGACAATTTTGCGCAGGCACGCAATGCAGCGGTTTTCTGGCACCACCACCCATTAGTGACAAGGCGGTTGCGCGGCCAGGATTGTGCCACACCCCAACTGAGTGCCGAAATAGCCTGGTTATAAGCCTGTAAGTAGCGCTGCTCGTCGGCCGCCACCAGTAAGGCACTATCCAGTTGGCGATGCTGAGCATTCAGTAACATCAGCCCCATCACCAACAGCATCATCACCGCCGCCAGGGTACTGCCCCCTCGTTGCTTGCACGCATTCATGGCAGCGAGGCCATATTAACTGCCCAATGCAAACTGCGCCGTATACCGCTATTGGCTTTCGAGCGACCGGTCAATGCCAGCGAAACCCAGGTTTTGCCCCCATCCCCCGCGTTGGCTTTGACGTTAAAAGTTTCAATGCGCACTTCGTCGCTATCGAGTAGGCGTTCCCACCCCGTGCCACTGCAGTGCCTCACACCACGCTGCCCTTCCAGCATGCCCTGTCGAAGACGATAACCAAAGTAATCAGCATCAGTGCCGGTGTCTGCCCACTGACCGTTGCGAGAGACGTCGTAGGCCACAATCACGCAGCTGCCCGCCGCCTCACCGCTGGCATGGCTAATCAGCAGAGGCTTTCCGCGGCACTGACCCGCACAGAAACCGGCACGGCGTAGATCTTTCTCTATACCAAAAGCCAACTGCCGCAGCACCGACTCCAACCGATAATAGCGGCCGACATCAACACTGTGCTGACGCAGCACCGGGTAGGTCTTAGCGGCAGCAAGCGCAATCAGGCTGCCGAATGTGAGTGCCAGCATCACCTCCGGCAAAGTAAAACCACGCTCTAAGACTGACATAATGGAATCCCCCGTATGCTTTGGCCTTCACTGCATAGCCGGAGCCGCCCCTTGCCGGACAACACGAGTCGAAGGCTACCAGCCCCATTGCTCAGTACAATATGCCCGGCTTGTGCATTGTTACGCAGGCCATAGAAGCCCATCTCTTTTTGGGTATAACCCGCCAGTTGCACATCCGTGTAGTGCGGGGTGAACACGTCATCGCCGAGCGCATTGCAATCCGCAGGGGCTTGCCCGTTGCTGATGCACCAGGGGGTGCCGGTTTTAAAACCCAGCAATACCGTGCGATTGCGCCAGTTAGCGTCCGCTTGCATCCGTGTGAGAAAGGCCAGCAACTGTTGGGCGGTATGCTCCAACCGCAAAGACTGCTGGTAATCACGCCAATGGCTGATCCCTGCGCCGGTTAGCACACCGGCCAGGGTCATAACCACCAACAGTTCAATGAGTGTCATGCCACGTTGGCCTGTAAAGTTAAACGTCGTCTCATCATTCATAGCGGCCAGTGTAAGCCAGTATGCCGCGGGATAAAGCGCCCGTTAGCCGACATGAATTACGCCACGCAACCTTTTGATGTAACGAGTGGAAAAGCCTAAAAAAATGCGAAGCAGAACGCAGAGGTAAACGAGGCAGAGGCAGAGGCAGAGGCAGAGGCAGAGGCAGAGGCAGAGGCAGAGGCAGAGGCAGAAAAAAGTAAGGGCGCAACCCGTGCGCCCTTAGCAATAATTTATGGCAAGGAAATCAAATGGCAACCGGTGCCTTGATGGCAGGGTGCGGATCGTAACCTTCGATTTCAAAATCGTCGAAACGGTAATCGAACAGCGATGCCGGTTTGCGTTTGATCAGAAGTTTTGGCAATGCACGCGGTTCGCGGGTCAACTGAAGCTGGGTTTGTTCCATATGGTTGCTGTACAGATGCGTGTCGCCACCTGTCCAGACGAAATCACCCACTTCCAGATCGCATTGCTGCGCCATCATATGCACCAGCAACGCATAGCTGGCAATGTTGAACGGCAGGCCCAGGAACACATCACAAGAACGCTGATACAGCTGGCAAGACAATTTCCCGTCTGCCACATAGAACTGGAAGAACGCGTGGCACGGTGCCAATGCCATCTGATCCAGCTCACCCACGTTCCAGGCAGAAACGATGATACGGCGCGAATCTGGATCCTGTTTCAATTGGTTCAGCACGGTGGTCAATTGGTCGATCTGACGACCGTCCGCTGCCCCCCAGGCTCGCCATTGCTTGCCGTACACCGGGCCAAGATCGCCGTTTTCGTCAGCCCATTCATCCCAAATGCTGACGTTGTTTTCCCGTAAGTAAGCCACGTTGGTGTCACCGTTCAGGAACCACAGCAGTTCATGAATAATTGAACGCAGGTGACATTTTTTGGTGGTAACCAGGGGAAACCCTTCCTGCAAATTGAAACGCATCTGGTGGCCGAAAATCGACAACGTGCCAGTGCCGGTACGGTCGGCTTTAGGGGTGCCCTCGGCGAGCACTTTGTTCATCAAATCCAGATACTGTTTCATTTGTTCCTCACGACAGTTGTTGCTGCGGGCGGCGACGATACGCCCAAATCATCATAATAATACCGGCCACCACCATAGGAATGGACAGGATCTGCCCCATGCTGATTACGCCGTCGAACAGGCCGAGCTGGGCATCCGGCTGACGGAAAGCTTCGACAATAATACGGAATGCACCATAACCAATCAGGAACAGGCCGGAGACGGCGCCCATTGGCCGCGGTTTGCGGATAAACAGGTTCAGAATGATAAACAGCACCACGCCTTCCAGCAGCAATTCATACAGCTGAGATGGATGGCGCGGCAACACTCCGTATTGGTTCAGGATCGGCAACAGCTGCGGGTCTGCGGCGGCAAGCGCCACGTCTTCGCTGCGCGAACTTGGGAACAGCATCGCCCATGGGGTATCGGTCGTCACACGGCCCCAGAGTTCGCCGTTGATAAAGTTGCCCAAGCGGCCGGCACCCAACCCGAATGGGATCAGCGGGGCAATAAAATCGGAAACCTGGAAGAAGGTGCGCTTGGTGCGACGAGCGAACCAGAACATCACCAGGATCACACCCATCAAACCGCCGTGGAACGACATGCCGCCATCCCAGACTTTAAACAGATAGAGCGGGTTATCCAGGAACAGCGGCAGGTTGTAGAACAGCACATAGCCAACGCGGCCACCGACGAACACACCGAGGAAACCGGCATACAGCAGGTTCTCTACTTCATCCTTGGTCCAACCGCTGCCTGGCTTGTTGGCACGGCGCACCGCCAGCCACATGGCAAAAACGAAGCCAACCAGGTACATCAAACCGTACCAATGCAGAGAAACCGGGCCGATAGAGAAAATCACCGGATCAAATTTAGGAAACGCCAGATAGCTATTGGTCATCTATCACCACAACATGTCTATTATTCTTCCCCATCCGGGGGCGGCAGGTGCCAAACGCGGTGAAACACAGCAGGAACACTCTTTTTCCGTTGCTTTCAACGCAGTTGAGGAGGCGGAT
Organism: Serratia sp. PL17; assembly: GCF_017832355.1. Lineage (GTDB taxonomy): Bacteria > Pseudomonadota > Gammaproteobacteria > Enterobacterales > Enterobacteriaceae > Serratia. Next base: position 126,727 of record NZ_JAFIBY010000010.1, on the reverse strand, counting down.
AATAGCATAAGCTTAACCCCCTCCGGTCTGGCCTGCTGGGAAAAGTTCTGTAAAAAAATCAGTCAGCCCGTGACCTTACTTACCGCCGCGGATCAAACCGCCCATGCCACGCCGCTCCATAAACGCCGCAACCTGATGACGTACTTCGGTGGTCATTTGTGCGTTCAGTACCCGCTGCGTCAACACTTCGGCGTCGGATAGTTCGATATGTCGCAACAGATATTTGATGCGCGCCACGCTGCGGCCGTTCATGCTCAGATTGCGATACCCCATGCCCACCAGCAACAGCGCGCCCATTGCGTCGCCAGCCAATTCACCGCACAAGCTGACCTGTAACCCGACGGCCTTGGCTTGAACGGCGATCAACTTCAACACCTGCAACATGGAAGGATGCAGGCTGTCATACAGCGACGCTACCCGGGTATTATTGCGATCTACCGCCAGCAGATATTGCGTCAGGTCGTTGGTGCCCACCGAAATAAACTCAACGCGCCCGGCCAGATGCGGGATCATGAAGATCATCGACGGCACTTCCAGCATGATGCCCAGCTTCGGTTTCGGGATTTCATACCCGAGAACCTCTTCCACTTCTCGCCCTGCGCGGTCGATCAAACGCCGAGCCTCGTCGATCTCTTCCAGGCTGGTGATCATCGGCAGCAGAATACCCAGATTGCCCGTGCCCGCATTGGCACGGAGCATGGCCCGTACCTGAATCAAGAATATTTCCGGTTGATCCAGCGTGATACGGATACCGCGCCAGCCCAAGCAGGGGTTTTCTTCGCTGATCGGCATATACGGCAGTTGCTTATCGGCACCGATATCCAGCGTACGCAGCGTCACTGGCTTGTTCGGATACAGCTGGAGCATGCCTTGATACTGCGCGACTTGTTCTTCTTCAGAAGGAAAACCGCTTTGCAACATGAAGGGGATTTCAGTACGGTACAGGCCAACGCCGTCGACCCGCCCACCCAGCAATTGTTCGTGTTCCGGGCTAAGGCCAGCATTGAGCATGACCTGAACACGCTCGCCACTTTTGAGTTGGGCCGGCTGCTCAACGTCGTCCTCAGCCAGTTTGCTTAATTCTTGTTCTTCGCTGATCAGCCGTTGGTATTCCTGAACCAGTACCGGCTCAGGATCCACCAGCAGTTCACCGCGATAACCATCGACAATCAACAGCCGCTGACTGAGCAGCGCAGGCTGAATATCTGCCCCCATCACCGTCGGCACGCCCATCGCACGCACCAATATCGCCGCATGGGAGTTGGCAGCACCGTCACGCACAACAACACCGACCAGCCTGTCCTGCGGCATTTCGGCCAGCAGTGTGGCAGTCAGCTCATCGGCCACCAGTACAAAACGCGCTGGCCACTGAGTCGCACCTTGGGTGGTGTCGTCGAGGTGGAACAAAAGGCGTTGGCCAAGCGCACGCAGATCGCTTGCACGCTCGCGCATGTAGGTGTCTTGCAGGCTGGCGAACTGCGCGGCAAAGACTTCAATCACCTGTTTAACCGCCCATTCAGCCACAGAACCGGCATCAATCTCGGCAAACAATTCGCGTTTAAGACGGGCGTCGTTCAACAGGTGAGAGTAGAGATCGAAGATCGCCGCGCTCTCTTTTTGCGAGCTGGCGGCAAAGCGCTTGCTGAAGCGACGGAATTCCGCCCCGGCTTCTTCAAGCGCCTGAGTCAGGCGTTCCCGCTCGCTCGCGGTATCGAGCGTCGAGGCCTTATAAACTTGATCGAGTGAAGGCTGGCTGCTGTCCTGCCAGCCCTCCGCCACCGCAACGCCCGGTGAGGCTGCCAGTGCGCGAATACGCGTCTGTCGGTATTGGCCGAAAATGGCGTTAAGCTGTGACTGCGAGAGGATCCCGGCCATCTGCGTGGCAAGCGTCACCATGAAGGATTCTTCGCTTTCGTCAAACTGACGTAGCTCACGCTGCTGCACCACCAACACGCCCAGCAATTGGCGGCGATGAATGATCGGCACGCCGAGGAAGGATCGGAAACGATCCTCCTTCACCTGAGGAATGTATTTGAAGCTGGGGTGACTTTGCGCATCCGCCAGGTTAATAGGCTCCGCACGGCGCCCGACCAACCCGACGACACCTTCATCAAATGCCAACGCGATGACACGCCCACGCGGTTTTTTTAACCCGCGTGTCGCCATCAGGTAGTAGCAGCGGCGGTCGTTGTCCGCCAGATAGATGGAACAGACCTCCGTATCCATTGCCAGACAGGTTTCATTAACCAAAAGATCCAGCGCATCTGTCAGACTGGCCGCCGCGGCCACCTTCTCAACAATTTCTCGCAAGCGCGTGAGCATAGTCGGCTTAACTTAACCTCTCTTCCGGCGATAAGCGGGGATCTGCCGCTGTGCTGCCTGCTCCTGCATTGGCATCACGGTCACGGCGAATTCTTTCATCACCCGGCGGTATACGTCACGTTTGAACGACACCACCTGGCGCACCGGATACCAAAAACTCACCCAGCGCCAACCGTCAAACTCCGGCGTGCTGCTGCGTTGCATATTGATATCAGCGTCATTGCACATTAACTGCAACAGAAACCATTTCTGCTTTTGGCCGATACAAACCGGCTTTGTGTCCCAACGCACCAAACGTTTTGGCAATTTATAGCGCAACCAGTTGCGGGTTGAGGCCAGGATACGCACATCCTTTTTACTCAGCCCCACTTCTTCGAACAGCTCACGGTACATTGCCTGTTCTGCGGTTTCACCAGGGTTAATCCCACCTTGGGGAAACTGCCAGGAGTGTTGACCGTAACGGCGAGCCCACAGGACTTGCCCCTGACGATTACAGATTACGATACCAACATTCGGGCGGTAGCCATCATCATCGATCACCGGACTACCTCGATAAGCTTAAATTCGCATAGATACCCTGATTGTTTCACACAAGCTACAGGCGGTAAACCACTGCTTTGCGGCCCTGCAAACCGGATAACATTGGGATAACTCACAGATAATGGCAAAGTTATAAACATGCAGGGCAATTTCACCGCGGTTTTATTCACTTTTTCTGTGGATAGGTGTGTGAAGAACTCAAGGGATAAGCCGGTAAAACTCTGACAAGCTCAAAAACCCATAAAAAACGAAAACCAAATTAATACCTTTAAAATAAGAAGTTATGGATTTATCAACAGACATGTACAGAGCAAAAATGTGATCTATGTCCGTTAAGGATCCTGGCCTGGTGAAAGATCCACCAACGTCGTTTTTATCCACAGATTATTCGCGTAAGTTACGCACAAAACGGACAATTTCGCAAAAAGGTGTCCACGTCAAGGCTGTAAATCGAACCAGTGATCGGTAAAAATTTGGGTTATCCCATAAATCTGTGGATAAATAGGTGTAAGATCCTGTTTATTGTCGGTGGCTTCTGGTGCACAAGCGTCGTCAGGAATTTTCTCCCCGCCATGTGTCAGAAAAAAAGTCATGAAAAATCATGCTACTATTATTCTTTTCCCCAGCCACTTCCGGCAAAAGTTATCTGTGTACAAATGCAGTACGTTTTTCAACCAAATCTAACAGGCTTGTATTATGGCGTTTTTATCTCCTCTGCCCGCTCCTCCCAAAAACGAGCAACAGCTGTTTGAACGGGCGCAACAGCTTGCCGGTTGCAGCCTGGGTGAGCTGGCCGAACGCGCACAGTTGGCTATCCCTAAGGACCTGAAGCGCGATAAAGGCTGGGTTGGCATGCTGTTGGAACAATATCTTGGCGCCATGGCAGGCAGCAAACCGGAGCAGGATTTCCCCGAATTGGGTATCGAGTTAAAAACGATTCCGATAGACGCCGCCGGTAAACCACTGGAAACCACCTTCGTCTGCGTTGCCCCCTTAACCGGCAATAGCGGTGTAACCTGGGCCAGCAGCCACGTGCGCTATAAACTGGCGCGTGTATTGTGGATCCCGGTTGAAGGTGAACGGCAAATCCCGCTGGCGCAACGTCGCATCGGTTCTCCGTTGTTATGGAGCCCTAACGCGGTTGAAGAAGAAATGCTGCGCCGCGACTGGGAAGAATTGATGGATTTGATCGTGCTCGGCCACGTCGAACAGATCACGGCTCGACACGGTGAAGTACTGCAACTTCGGCCCAAGGCCGCCAACAGTAAAGCGCTAACGGAAGCCATCGGTGAACAGGGGCAGCCGATCCTCACCTTGCCGCGCGGCTTTTATCTGAAGAAAAGTTTTACCGGCGCGCTATTGGCAAGACATTTTCTCATCTGATCGCGTTTGTTTAGGTCACGTTTAGCTAACGGTGTCGCCGTATCAATAAACGGGTATAATTCAGCCTTGGCTTTTTATTAAGGTGTGCTGGGCAATGTTCGAGTGGATTGTGGATCCCAATGCCTGGTTAGCGTTAGGTACGCTGACCATTCTTGAGATCGTTCTGGGTATTGATAACATTATTTTCCTTTCCCTGGTGGTGTCCAAACTGCCGAAAGCGCAACAGAATAAAGCGCGCCGTCTCGGGTTGGCGGGTGCAATGTTAATGCGCCTGGGGCTGTTGGCCTCTATCGCCTGGGTGATCCGTCTGACCCACCCGCTGTTTACCGTGATGGAACACAGCATTTCCGCACGCGATCTGATCCTGCTTCTGGGCGGGTTGTTCCTGATTTGGAAAGCCAGCAAAGAGATTCATGAAACCATCGAAGGCTCAGAGGAAGAACACAACACGAAAGTGCACAGTTTCTTTGGCGCCATCGTACAAATTATGCTGCTGGATATCATTTTCAGCCTGGACTCGGTGATCACCGCAGTAGGTCTGTCTGACCACCTGTTTATCATGATGGCCGCTGTGGTCATTGCCGTTGGCGTCATGATGTTTGCCGCCCGCCCGATTGGCGAGTTTGTTAACCGCCACCCTTCGGTGAAAATGCTGGCGCTGGCATTCCTGATCCTGGTCGGCTTCACACTGATGTTGGAAAGCTTCCAGGTACATGTACCAAAAGGCTACATTTACTTTGCGATGTTCTTCTCAATGTCGGTTGAAGCGCTCAACTTAATGCGCAGCAAGAAAAAGCAGGTCTCTGAGTAATGCCTCTGCGGGAGTGTGCAAAAGCCGCTCCCGCAATATTGTCCGCCGTTCCCAACGCTGCTCGATCCCACTTTCTCTTACAGAGATAAGGACTTATCCGAAACACGGCGCATCTAGAGTTTGCTAATCTAAGAAGAGACTTCTTTTCTGCATACATAAACGAGGATCGGCAGGATGAAAAAGTGGGTAATGGCAGTTTCGGCACTGGTTATCGCCGCCGGGTTGGCGGGATGTTCCAGCGATTACGTTATGGCGACTAAAGACGGCAATATGATCCTGACCCAGGGCAAACCGGAAATCGACAAAGATACCGGCCTGATCAGCTATAAAGATGAAAAAGGTAACAGTCGCCAAATCAACGGTGATCAGGTTTCACAGGTTATCGAGCGTTAAACACCCTGACTATACCCTATAGCTTTCACGTTGCAGCCAGGCCCCCAGCTCGTTTGTACCCAAATATTGTAGGGACGAGGTTATTCGTCCCTACAGTCGCTGAAGTCAGTGACAAATCTGCCGGGAACCTATTTGATCGCCGCAGCTTGAAAGACCGCCTCTGTGATACACGATAGCCGCCTCTCGCACTGAATCCTCTTCCCCCATCTTCTCCGCTTGGTTATAGTCGAGAAAGGCGATATACCGCCTTGCAGGCTGTTTGCCGCAGCCTGCCCTTTGGCTCCTGTTTCACCGGGCGGTACAGCCCGTAGCGCTAACATGAAAGGAAGGCCGTTAATGCAATACCACCGTATTCCCCACAGTTCTTTAGAAGTGAGCGTGCTGGGACTGGGCACCATGACCTTTGGCGAACAGAACAGTGAAGCCGATGCCCACGCGCAACTCGACTATGCATTAGCCGCTGGCGTCAACCTGATCGACACCGCAGAGATGTATCCGGTACCGCCCCGTCCAGAAACCCAGGGGTTGACTGAGCAATACATCGGCAGTTGGATCAAGGCACGCGGCAATCGTGAGAAGATCGTGCTGGCCAGCAAGATCGCCGGGCCGGTGCGTGGCACCGATAGCAGCATCCGCCCGCAGCAGGCATTAGACCGCAAAAATATCCGCGCAGCTCTGGATGCCAGCCTGAAGCGACTAAACACCGATTATCTCGATCTCTACCAGCTGCACTGGCCGCAGCGAGCGACCAATTTCTTCGGCAAGCTTAATTATCAATACACCGACGATAAAGCCACCGTCACCCTGCTGGAAACGCTGGAAGCCCTGACCGAACAGGTACGTGCCGGTAAAATCCGCTATATCGGGGTGTCTAATGAAACGCCATGGGGCGTGATGCGTTATCTGCAATTGGCTGAAAAGCACGAGTTACCGCGCATCGTCTCTATTCAGAACCCCTACAGCCTGCTGAACCGCAGTTTTGAAATAGCCCTGGCCGAGATCAGCCAGCATGAGGGCGTCGAACTGCTGGCCTATTCCAGCCTGGCGTTCGGTACGCTCAGTGGCAAATACCTGAACGGTGCCAAGCCTGCCGGAGCGCGTAATACGCTATTTAGCCGCTTTAACCGCTACTCTGCGCCGCAAACGCAGCTGGCCATTGCAGAATATGTCGCATTAGCCAAAAAACACGGGCTGGATCCGTCACAAATGGCGCTGGCCTTTGTACGTCAGCAACCTTTCGTTGCCAGTACCCTGCTGGGCGCCACCACGTTAGAGCAACTGAAAACCAACATCGACAGTTTCGACGTGGTGTTGAATGAAGACGTTCTTCAAGGGCTGGAAGAAATCCATACCCTCTTTACTATTCCTGCACCATAAATCATGTGGGGCGCGTAAATGAACCGCGCCCCATCTGTTATTTTGCCCGCCGCTGCGACAACCACAGTGCGCTTATCGCCAGCGCAAACACCACGCCAAAACCAATTCCTACGCCAACCACCGGCACGCTGACTTTCACCGCCAGAGAATACAGCCCGAGCATCAGCAACATTGCGGTGTTCTCTCCCAGGTTTTGCACCGCGATCGCATTGCCTGCCCCCACCGAGTTTTTGCCCCGTTCCTGTAATAAGGCATTCAGCGGTACCACAAAGAAGCCGCCCAACACGCCGATAATCAACAACACCACATAGGCGTTAAACAGGGTCGTTTGCAGTGCAAATACCGCCACAGCGACACCGATCAAAATCCCGGCAGGCATGCAGCGTTTCACCGTCTCCAATGTGACAAAGCGCGCGGCGGCACCGGCCCCCACCACAATCCCAACCGCCACCATCGCATTGAGTAGCGTTGGCGTGGCGTTATCCGTGATACCGAGCGCCACGGGTACCCACAGCACCAGCAGAAAACGCAGTGTGACCCCTGCGCCCCAGAACAGGCTGGTACCAATCAATGAAAAACGTGTCTGACCATCGCGCCACAGCACCACGCAAGCGTTGAAGAAAGCGCGAGTCATGGCACGCGGCGTCCAGGAAACCGCCGGATGCGCCGCCGGCAAGCGCGGAATATACAGGTTGGCGATCACCGCAGCCGCATAGACCAATGCACACACCGCCAGCGCCGCCACGATATGCCAATCGGCCAATATACCACCGGCCACAGAGCCAATCAGGATCGCAGCAATAGTGGAAGCCTCCATCAGGCCGTTGGCCTTGACCAGCTTTTCACCGCCGGTGATCTCCCCCAGAATGCCGTATTTTGCCGGCGAATAGGCTGCGGCGCCGACACCCACCAGGCTATAACCAAGGAACGGATTGAGCCCAAAACAGATGACCAGTGCGCCAGCAAGCTTCAATCCATTGGCCACCATCATCACTCGCCCCTTGGCGAAACTGTCGGCGACCTGACCGACAAAGGGAGCCAGAACGATGTAGGTCGCGACAAAAGCCATTTGCAAAATCGGCTGACTCCAGTCCGGGTAGAGTTGTTGTTTGATCAGCGCCAGCGTGGCGAACAACAACGCATTATCGCCAAAAGCGGACAGGAACTGCGCACAGATCACGGCGATCATACTGCGTGAAAGCAGAGGTGAATCAGTATTCAACGTCGAGCTCATCAGACTGTCTCCGGCTGTTCAGCCATGTTACGCAGGGTCACAAAGTCCGGTTTACCGCTGCCAAGCACCGGCAAGGTTTTCAAAATGCGAATATCACGCGGCACTGTCAGCTCGGGGCTGCCCAACTCACGAGCGACCCGTAGCAACGCTTCACGGCTCATGCCTGCTGCCGTGGTAAACAGCACCAGCGCTTCGCCCTTACTGCTATCGCTTTTCACCGTAGCAGCGTGCTGCCCTTCTGGCGCTGCACGTTGTGCCAACAGCTCAACACTCTCTAGCGAAACCATTTCACCCGCCAGTTTGGCAAAGCGCTTCACTCGACCACGGATCACACAGTATCCCTGTTCGTCTAATGTGACGATATCGCCGGTATCATACCAGCCCGGTTGCAGGTTACCCTGTGCATCCTCTGCCGCCGGTGGTTCCAACTCGCCCGGACGCTCCACCCGCAAATAGCCCTTCATGATATTCGGCCCTTTCAACTGCAGACGCCCGCCGTTATCAATGCCTGGTACCGCGATCAGCCGCGCCTCCATCTTCGGCATAATGCGCCCCACCGTACCGACCTTAGCCGCGAGCGGTACGTTGATCGACACCACAGGTGCACATTCTGTTACGCCATAGCCTTCGAGGATGCGAATGCCGTATTTGTCCTGATAAATTTGTTTGGTGCTGTCTGCCAGCTTTTCCGCGCCAGCCACGACATAGCGTAAACGGGCAAAATCATACGGATGGGCAAAGCGTGCATAGTTATTAAGGAAGGTGGCAGTACCAAACAACACGGTGCAGTTGCGGTCATACACCAGCTCCGGTACCACGCGGTAATGGAGCGGACTGGGATAGAGGAAAATACGGCTACCGGTCATCAGCGGCGTCAACAACCCGACCGTCAGGCCAAATGAGTGGAACAAGGGTAGCGATGACATAAAGCGATCACGTGGCGTGAAATCAGCAATGGTACGGATCTGCTCAACATTGGCCAATAAACTGGCGTGAGAATGCACCACGCCTTTTGGATTGCCTTCCGAGCCCGAGGTAAACAGGATCAACGCAGCATCGTCCGGCTGCTGTGGCAGCATTGCCCGCACAGGTTGCAACAAATGGCGAAGGATCCACAATTTGTCCGTCAAAGTAACGGTATCTTTCAAATCCTCCAGATAGACCCAGTTAGCTTCAGGTACCTGCTGCGGTAAATGCGTCAATTTGCCCTTCTCCAGAAACTGGCGCGAAGTGACAATGGTCTTGATATTGGCGGCGGTCATGGCGCTTTTCAGGCCATTGGATCCGGCGGTGTAATTGAGCATCGCCGGAATACGGTTACGCAGTGAAGCGCCAAAAATCACTGCGACAGTGATAGTGGCATTCGGCAATAGCATGCCGACATGCTCACCCTCGGCAGTAAAGCGTTGCAGGATACGGCTGACACCCAGAGCCTTTTTGATCAACGTCTGGTAGCTGTCTTCCTTAAAGTTAATATCCTCGATGCACGGCTTACGGCTGCCGTAACGGTGCTGTGCTGCCAGCAGGGCTTGAAACAAGGTCTGTGGTTCGCGGGTATCCATACGTGCCTGCATCATGATCTGATGCAAACGGTCCCCGGCAAGCGCACGGCGATCGCGGGCACGGGGGGCAATCGGCATCGGCAGTGACGTTGGGGGTAAGATCCGGATGCTGATCTGTGGAAACCAGCGGATCTTGAACACCCCAGCCATACGGCCAAAGGGGCTGAATTCAGCACCATCGAGCCGAATGGGCACCAGGGTCGCCCCCGATTTGGCGGCAATAAATGCAGCGCCATCGTAAACCTTCATCAAGGATCCGGTAACGGTAATCCGCCCTTCAGGAAAAACCACAATCGGTCGTCCCTGTTCCACCCTGCGCACCAGCTGCTTGATGGCCATCGGTTTTGTTGGGTCGAGTGAGACAAAATCGATATAGGGCCGCAGCCAACGCATAAACCAACGATCGCCAATGCTGGCATAAACGGCAAACACTGGTTTGATTGGTAAGAACAGCGCCAACAAAATGCCATCAAGGAAGGAGATATGATTGGGTGTAATCAGCAGCTTTGGCTGATCAAAATGCCGGGCGTCACCTTCGACACGTACCCGGTACAACAGGCGGAACAACACCCGCAGCATAGAAAAGATCATGCCCTTCTCCCTTTGGCCCAAAATGAGTGTATCCCCAATAGATCTCAAGGAGCGGGATGGCCGCAAGCATACGGGCCCCCAAGCGCTTACAGAAGTAAGTCATTGGGGCGCAGCCAACACACCAGCGCCTTGAAAGGTAAAGGGGATAAATGGTTGTTGGGAAAAGAATACTATATGGCAGATGGCAGGCAAAAAAAAACCTACGCATCCGCGTAGGTTGGTGCAATTGAAAATGGCTTCAACATACAGAGTATGTTGATTTCTCACCAATCAATACCTCTGGGATCACCTACTCTAGAGAGGAGTGGATTAAGAAACTACCGATCAATCGCAAGAGTTTTGCTCTAAATGCAACCAGCTGTAAATTTCCCACGCTTGGCAGAAATAACTCAATGAAAGCTAAACAATCCTGGGCAAGATAAATACAAAATGTGATTTTGTGCAGGCGGGTTAGCTGGGCTTCAGGAAAAAAAACCTACGCATCTGCGTAGGTTGGTGCAAATTAATATGGGTTCAACAAACACGTTGTTGAAACTCACCAATCAATACCTCTGGGACGTTAAACTTACCCCGTGCTGCCAAATACCAGCCAGCAGGCTATCGCAACATTAGGGCGCAAAGTGTAACCAGCTATTTATCGGGTGCTCACCTCTACCAGGCAGCTCATGGCGTTCGGCCCCTGGGTTAGCGGCGAGGTGCCGATATCCAGCGTTAATACATTGGGGTTGCCGGACTGCTCTACCGGTAACTGTTGGTCACCCACCCCCGGATCAAACCAGGCACCGGTCGCCATCAGTACCACACCACGTGTGACCCCATCGGTAATAGCAACGCCCGCCAGGCAGTGACCACGCGCATTGCTAACCTGCACTTCGGCGCCATTGGCAATACCCCGTTTTTCTGCATCCTCAGGGTGCATATACAGAGTCTCACGACCCGCGGTTTTATTGCCTTGCGCTAGCGGCGCAGGATCCATCTGGCTATGCAAACGGTCACTCGGCTGGATAGAAATCAGGTGCAGCGGCCACGTTTTCGCCTGTGGAGCCCCCAGCCACTCGACCGGCGGCTGCCACTGCGGATGGGGTGCAAAATCGGGATAGCGATAACGGGCGATTTTCTCGCTGAACAGCTCAATTTTGCCACTCGGCGTTTGCAGCGGGTTAGCCTTTGGATTGGCACGAAAGTCGTCAAAGAACACAAATTCCTTCGCCGGTGCCGGCAACTCGACGTAGCCTTTACGCCAGAAATCGTCAAATTCGGGCCATTCCACCCCTGTGCCCGCCTGCGCCTGCCCACACTGTTGGTAAATAGATTCGATCCAGGCCCGTTCATTGCGGTTTTCGGTGAATTGCTCGCGATAACCCAATCGCTCCGCCAAGTCGGCAAAAATATCAAAATCGTTGCGCGCTTGATGCTGTGGTGCAATGGCCTGATGCATCGCCAACACGTAGCGATCGCGTGATGAACCGCCAATGTCGTTACGTTCCAGCGAGGTCGTGACTGGCAGAACGATATCTGCCATCTTTGCCGCCGGTGTCCACCAGATATCCTGCACAATCACCGTATCCGGCTTCTGCCAGCCCTCCACCAGTCGATTTAACTGCTGATGGTGATGGAACGGGTTGCCACCGGCCCAATGCACCAGATGGATATCCGGATAGTGCAAGGTTTCACCGCGGAACTGATAGGGTTCGCCGGGGTGCAGCAACATGTCGCAGATACGCGCCACGGGAATAGCCAACCCACATGGGTTCTCCCCCACCGACATCATTGGCCCTGGCGTGTCCACGCGCGGATTGCCAACGCCATTCATCGAACCATGGCCAAACGAGAAACCGCCGCCGGGTAGCCCAACCTGACCAAGCATCGCCGACAGCGCTATCATCATCCAGTAGGGCTGTTCGCCGCGGTGGGCGCGCTGAACTGAATAGGAACAGGTGAGAAAACTGCGTACACCAATCAGTTGCTGCGCCAACAACGCAATGCGCGCCGCCGGAATGCCGGTAATTGCGCTGGCCCATTCTGGCGTTTTCGCCACGCCGTCATCCACGCCACGCAGATAATTCGCCAGTTGGTCGTAACCGGTACAGTGGCTATAAAGGAAGGCTTCGTCCTGCGCCCCTTGTCGTTGAATTTCGTACGCTAACGCTAACATCAACGCCACGTCGGTGTTCGGACGGATCGGGATCCATTCGGCATTAACAAATGCCGGGCAGTCATCGCGCATCGGGCTGATGTTGATAACCGGGGTGCCTTTCTGAACCAGTTTTTGCAACCAGGGCTTGAGTGAATGTTCAGCAGCCCCTCCAGAAGACACTTGGGCATTCTTCAACGCCAGCCCACCGAAGGCCACAAACAGCTCACAGTGCGCGATCACACTGGGCCAACTGGTGACACGTCCGGTCAATGGGGTGAAGGTGCCGATCACATACGGCAGGAAAAACTGCGCCGCCCCCCAGCTGTAGTTACCCAACTGATCAACGCCGCCACCGCCACTGAAGTAAAAACGCCGCACCAACGAACGCGCATGATGCAAACGGCCGGCGGACGACCAGCCGTAGGAACCGGTAAACAGGCCTGAAGGACCGTAACGATCGCGCACGCGCCGGTTTTCTTCCGCCACCAGATCAAGTGCAAGCTCCCAGTCAACCTCAACAAAATCCTCACGACCACGTAGCGTGTGGTCACTGCCTTCACGTTTTTGCAGCCAGGAACGACGCACCGCCGGCTTGCGGATACGCTTATCGGAATAGGCCATTGGCGCAATGGAGTCGAGCAATGGAGAAGGATCCGGATCATCGGCAAAAGGCTCACAACGGATAAGCCTGCCGTCTTCAACCACGGCGGTATAAGCCCCCCAATGCGCGAGTTGCGGATAACGTTTAATCGACATGCGGTTCTCGAACAAGAAAAGATGCACAAAAGTAACATCAGCCAGTGCCCGGAACCAAAGCACAAATTGCGCTATTAATGCGTCCGGTAAGTCTAAGCGCACGATAAATCGCACATATCTGCAACAGCCACCACAAGTTGCGATCGCCAGCGCTTGCAGCACCGGACTTTTTCCGCAAAACTGAGGAATGTAAGCGATTACCCAGGATGTATGACAGATATGGCTACCATAAAGGATGTTGCCAGGCTGGCGGGTGTTTCCGTGGCCACGGTATCCCGTGTAATAAATAACTCCCCAAAAGCCAGCGAAGGCTCACGCACCGCCGTGCAAGCCGCGATGGAACAATTGCAATATCACCCCAACGCTAACGCCCGCGCGCTGGCGCAGCAATCGACCGAAACGCTCGGATTGATTGTCTCTGACGTGTCCGATCCTTTCTTTGGCGCCATGGTCAAAGCGGTGGAACAGGTGTCCTACGCGACCCACAATTTTCTGCTGATCGGCAACGGGTACCACGATGCGGAAAAAGAACGTCAGGCGATCGAACAACTGGTGCGCCATCGCTGTGCTGCGCTGGTGGTGCATGCCAAAAAACTGACCGATCGTGAATTAAGCGGCTGGATGCAGCAAATCCCTGGCATGGTGCTGATTAACCGTACGCTCCCAGGTTTTGAATCTCGCTGCGTCGCACTTGACGACCGTTACGGTGCCTGGCTGGCAACCCGCCATTTGATCCAGCAAGGGCATCAGCGTATTGCCATTATTTGTTCCACCCACCAGATTTCTGACGCAGCAGACCGTCTGCAAGGCTATCTCGATGCATTGCAGGAACATGGCATCCCGGTGGATGAAAAGCTGATTACCTACGGCGAACCCGACGAAATTGGGGGTGAGCACGCCATGACCGAGTTGCTTGGCCGGGGAAAAAACTTTACCGCAGTGACCTGCTACAACGATTCTATGGCTGCGGGCGCGTTATCGGTACTCAGCGATAACAGCGTCGACGTGCCGGGACAGATGTCGTTGATTGGCTTTGATGACGTGCTGATTTCACGCTACCTGCGACCACGCCTGACAACCATTCGCTATCCTGTCGTGGCCATGGCGACCCAGGCGGCTGAATTGGCACTGGCGCTGGCCAATAACCTGCCACGGCCCGAAATTACCAACATGTTTAGCCCGACGCTGGTGCGCCGCCATTCGGTGTCCAGCATCAATAACGTGTACGAGCAGAACTAGCCTAACGCCCGGTGATACAGCCGCACCGGGCGGTCAGGATAATCCAGCGCGTCACCGATATAGTGCCAGCCATGGCGTTCGTAATAACCGCTGAAGTCAGCGTAAAGATACAGCTCGCTGAAACCAAGCTGCCGGCTGTAATCCTGCACATGCTGCTGCAACTGCAGGCCCAGGCCAGTGCCACGCTGGCTTTCGTCGATGTACAACGCCGCCAGCCAAGGCGTCAAATCTTGGCGGCTAATCAGATCACAGCGCCATAAGCCGACAGTGCCAACCAGTTTATCCCCCAGCAGAGCGATAAAGGTGACGGGCAAATCCGCCCCACGCAGGCCGCTGTCTACCACACTGGCGAAAAATGCCCGGCTGCTCTCGCTGCCGAACGCCCGCCATTGCCAGTCAATCACCTGCTCACGGTACTGAGGAAAGTCAGCCAACAGCACAATACTTGTCATTCTACCGCCCTTTTTTCATTGCTTGATTCTCATCTACACACGTTTGCCCGCGACACCGTCACCACGATAAAAAGCCGCACAGCCAACAGCTAACCCTATGCTAGACTGAGCATTATTTGCCACCAGCGGATGTTGAAAGGGGTAAGCCACTGATGATCACCATGTTGGATGTTTCCATTCGCGCGGGGGTATCTAAAGCCACAGTTTCACGCGTGTTAAATGGCACCGGCCAGGTGAAAAATAGTACCCGAGAAGCCGTGTTCAAAGCGATGGACGAACTGGGTTACCGCCCGAATTTCCTTGCCCAATCGTTGGCGAACAAAAGCTCCAACAGCATCGGGTTGGTCGTGTCCAATTTCGACGGCCCCTACTTCGGGCGACTGCTCCGCCGTGCAGCTAAGCTGATTGAAGCCAGCGGCAAGCACTTGATTGTCACCGACGGCCACGACACACCGGAAGATGAGCTCCAGGCAGTGCAGCTGTTGGCCGATCGGCGCTGTGATGCCATTATTCTCTATACTCGCTTCATGTCCGAATCTGCACTGATGGATTTGCTGGACAGCCTGCCGGTACCGATTATGGTGATCAACCGCGATTTGCCGCAAGCGCGAGCACGCTGCGTGTTCTTCGAACAACAAAAGGCTGCCTTCCATGCGGTTGATTATCTGATTCAACAAGGGCACCGCGAGATCGCCTGCATTACCGGCCCCATCAGGACGCCTACTGCTCAGGCGCGGCTGGCAGGTTACCAACAGGCGCTTGAGCACCATCAGATTGCCTTCGATGCCTCACGAGTGGCCTATGGCGACAGCAGCGTACAAAGTGGTTATCAGGGGGTACAGCGTTTACTGGACGAGAATAGCAATTTCAGCGCCCTGTTCGCCTGCAACGACGATATGGCGGTGGGCGCGATGAAGGCGCTGCACGATGCCGGCAAACGCCTGCCACAGGATGTCTCGCTGTTCGGCTTTGACGACGAACCCAGCGCCGCCTATTTACAACCTGCGCTCTCCACGGTTTATCTGCCGATCGATGTCATGATCGAAGCCGCCATCAGCCAGGCTTTCCGCTTGATCAACCGAGAAGACATCCAGCCGCTCCCGCCTTTTACCGGTGAATTACGGCTACGTGAATCAGTGATTCCAGGGCCATACGCTGATTGATTCCCACTGGCGTTGTTGTCGGTTGCGCACCGCGCCGCATTTCTTCCACTGCAATTTCCCTTACCTGCAACTTGGCAGCATATTGTCACCACGATAGCCTTTACACTATATAGCCCTGAAGCTATATTCGGAGCGTGACATGTGGCAGGTTGTGACCGTCGAACGATTCGACAGCTGGTTTTTATCATTAAACGGGGATGAACAAGAAAGCCTCTTAGTGGGCATTTTTAAACTGCAGGAGTTTGGCCCTTTGCTGGCACGTCCGCATGCCGACACGCTGCATCACCATGGCAAAATACAGCATTTGAAAGAACTGCGTATTCAGCACCGTGGGCGCCCATTTCGGGTTTTCTTCGCCTTCGACCCACAACGGCAGGCCGTCCTGCTATGTGGTGGCGATGAAACCGGCAATAAACGCTTCTATCAGCAAATGTTGCCCATCGCCGTGAGAGAATTTTCATATTATCTGGCAACCCTGAGGTAACGTATATGGCCAAGCCATTATCAAATCTGATCGATAAACTCGACCCAAACGTCGTTGAAGCGGCACGACAAAAAGCGGACAACGAGATTTTTGAGCTACGGCTGGCAATGCTGCGAGAAGAACTGGCCGTGTCCCAGGCAGAACTGGCCAAGCGGCTGGGTATCAGCCAGCCTTCGGTTGCTAATCTGGAGAAACGCGGCAGCGAAATCAAACTCTCTTCGCTGAAGCGCTACATTGAAGCAATGGGAGGCACGCTGTCGCTGGACGTCCAACTCCCCAACGGCCAACATCGACGCATGACGCTGTGAAACGGGTGCAGCAGGCTGCGCCCAAAACAATCAGAGCAATTCCAGCGCTATCAACTCTTCAATCGTCTGTCGACGACGGATCAAGCGCGGTTCACCGTTCTCAAACAGCACCTCCGGCAGCAGCGGACGGCTGTTGTAGTTCGATGACATTGAGGCGCCATACGCCCCGGTATCATGGAATACCAGATAATCGCCAACCTGCACTGGCGGCAGTTCGCGGGTTTCAATACCGCCACCGGCCTGCTGGGTAAAGACATCACCCGATTCGCACAGCGGCCCGGCGATCACGGTATCGCGCAATGGCTGGTTGGCAGTATCGCGGCCATCGGCCGGTAACAAAGAAATATGGTGGTAGCTGCCGTACATCGCCGGACGCATCAAATCGTTAAAACCGGCATCCACCAGCACAAAGTGGCGGCTACCCATATCTTTCACCGCGCGCACCTCAGCGACCAGCACCCCGGCTTCCGCCATCAGGAAACGGCCCGGTTCAATCTCCAGGCTTATCGGGTGGCCCAAATGGGCGGCAATACGCTCACGGGCGCGGTTCCACAGGCCAAAATAGTGTTCGGTATCAATCGCCTCTTCACCGTATTGATACGGGATAGACAGGCCGCCGCCGGCTGAGATGGCGCTGATATCCTGACCGAGGTCAATGACCTGCTGCACCATGGCGTCACACACGCGCTCCAGGTGTTGGTAATCAACGCCCGAGCCGATATGCATATGCACGCCGATCAGCTTCAGGCCATATTGTTGAATTTTTTCTACTGCCTGCGGCAAATCGGCATACCAAATGCCGTGCTTGCTGTTCTCGCCGCCGGTATTGGTTTTCTGACTGTGACCATGCCCAAAGCCTGGGTTGATACGCAGCCACACGGGATGCTCTGCAGACACCTGACCCAGTTGCTCCAACATGTCGATCGACCCGACATTGACCGGGATTTTCAGCTCACTGACGCGTGCCAGCGTTGCATGGTCCAGCACGTCGGCAGTAAACACGATTTCACTTGGCTCGCCGCCCGGCTGAAACCCTGCTTGCAATGCACGTTCGATCTCACCGAGCGACACTGAATCCACTTTAACGCCCTGCTCACGCATCAGGCGCAAAATATGGATATTCGAACACGCCTTCTGGGCGAAGCGGATCACATCAAAATGACGCAGTTGGCTAATGCGCTCACTGATGATAGCAGCATCATAAGCCCATACAGGGCAACCAAAACGCTGCGGCAAAGCCAGCAGGTTAGCGGCATTAAGAGCCGTCGAAGTGTCGTGCAAAGCGCGTGGCATGGTGATGTCCCCGGTTCGAAAGTGGTCTGGCCGTCGTATTTCACATCGCGGCGCTGTTAACTGCGATTGGAAATCCCTAGGGCTGGTTAATGACCTTAATATTGCCGCACTCTTTCTCGGGTGGAAAATATCTATTTAGCCAGAGTCTATTCATTTATGATATGGCTTTGCTCGTTAAGGACCCTCTCGATGCACGCGATAACCCTGCGCCAGATTGAAATCTTCTATGCGGTGATGACGACCGGCAATCTGACCGAGGCCGCTGCACTGCTGCAAACCTCTCAGCCCACCGTCAGCCGCGAGCTGGCACGCTTTGAGAAACTGATTCAATTGCAATTATTCGAGCGGGTGCGGGGCCGTTTGTCCCCAACGGTTCAAGGCTTGAGGCTGTTGGAGGAGGTTCAACGCTCTTATTATGGCCTGGATCGCATCGTTAACGCCGCCGCGGGCATCCGCCAGTTTCAGCAAGCACAGCTTTCGATCGCTTGCCTGCCGGTGTTCTCGCAGTCGCTGTTACCCGCCGTGTGCAAACCCTTTATTGATCGCTATCCAGAAGTGAGCTTCAGCGTCATCCCGCAGGAGTCACCGTTGCTGGAAGAATGGTTGTCGGCACAGCGCCACGATTTGGGCCTGACGGAAAATACCCTGACACCGGCAGGCACCGAGCGCATGACGCTGATGACGTTGAACGAAGTGTGTGTGCTACCGGCAGGGCACCCACTGCTGGCAAAAACGGTGCTGACACCGCAGGACTTTGCTGATCAACACTTCGTCAGCCTGTCAAACACCGACAGTTACCGCCAACTGCTGGATTCGCTGTTCAGTGAGGAAGGGGTGAACCGCCGTCTGGTGATGGAAACCCACAGCGCCGCATCAGTCTGCGCAATGGTTAAAGCCGGGGTCGGGGTATCGATCGTCAACCCGTTAACGGCGCTTGACTACGCCCACAGCGGCGTTCACATCCGCCCATTCAGCGTTGACGTCCCCTTCACCGTCAGTTTGATCCGGCCGTTGCATCGTCCGGCCTCGGCACTGGTCACCGCCTTTACCGAGCATTTGCAACAGCAGGCGGAGACGCTCCCCGCCCGCTTGGCCGCGGTAATTACGCGCTAGCCGGGCGCTTGGCACGG
This sequence comes from Serratia sp. PL17, assembly GCF_017832355.1. Classification (GTDB taxonomy): domain Bacteria; phylum Pseudomonadota; class Gammaproteobacteria; order Enterobacterales; family Enterobacteriaceae; genus Serratia. The sequence goes on along the minus strand of NZ_JAFIBY010000010.1, from coordinate 107,552 downwards.
CTGAAGGTGATCAGGCACAGAACCAACCCCAGCAATGCGATCCCCGCAGCGGCCAGAGGTACGCTGGTCAATCCCAGTCCTTGCGCGATCACGACTCCACCTACCCAGGCACCAATAGCATTGCCGACATTAAACGCGGCAATGTTCAGCGTGGACACCAGATTGGGGGCTTTCTTACCGTAAGTCACCACGTTGATTTGCAGTGCGGGTACCGCAGCAAATGCCGCAGCCGCCCACAGGAACAGCGTGATTTCTGCCTGCACCATCGCATGGCTGGTCCAGCTAAATAGCGCAGCGAAGCAGGCAATCACCAGGAAAGTGCAGGTCAACGTCAGCGGCAAACGCCAGTCAGCCAGACGGCCGCCAAGGATATTGCCCAGCGTCAGGCCCACGCCCATCAGCAGCAGCGTCCAACTCACGCCGTGCGACGAAACGCCGGTCACTTCAGTCAACAAGGGGGCGATATAAGTAAACAGCGCGAACATCGATGCGGCAAAGGCCACCGTCATCAGTAGCGAAAGCCAGATACCGCCGCCGCGCAGCGCCGCCAACTCTTTTTTCAGATCGGTCGGTGTTTCATCCTTCACCGTTGGCAGCTTGCTGTACAGCGCCATCAAGGATAATACGCCGATCACGGCCACCGCCCAGAACGTCGAGCGCCACCCCAATGCCTGCCCCAATGCGGTGCCGAGTGGCACACCCAACACGTTAGCCAGCGTCAGGCCGGTGAACATCAGCGCGACCGCAGAGGCACGACGGTTAGGTGCCACCAGGTTAGCCGCCACAACCGCACCAATACCGAAAAACGCACCGTGGCACAGTGCAGTGATAATGCGCGCCAGCATCAGGAAATCGTAGCTGTAACCCAGGGCGCACATAATGTTGCCAAAGATAAAAATCACCATCAGCAGCAACAAGGTTTTTTTACGCGGCAGCCTGGCGGTCAGCAGCGCCATGATCGGCGCGCCGATAGCCACACCCAGCGCATAGCCGCTGATCAACCAACCGGCGGAAGGAATAGAGACCTGCAGATCCCTGGCAACTTCAGGCAGCAACCCCATAATAACGAACTCGGTCGTGCCGATGGCAAATGCACTTAATGCCAGTGCGAGCAGAGAAACAGGCATGTGTAACGCTCCCAATCAACAAAGCCCCGGCGGCAGTCGCACGAGGCAGATAAAAACACAAAAAATCGCCGGCCAGCCTGACAGGTTGCCCGTGAAGAATCAGAAATGGCGTTCAAAGAGCCAGGGAATCTGCTTAACCCTATAATTATTAAGTCTTATTCACCCTTCTCACACGACAGGAATAACATGATGGTCAGTATGAGAACCAGTGACCGGGCCGTGACAGGGCACAAAAAGATCCCCTCAGCCGTCTAACCGCTTGAATGCGCTGATGATGAAAAATGTGTACAAATATTACCGTGTTGTTAACGATATCAGCGCAGCGTCGCCCGCCAGTCGGCATCATTGGCAAACCACTCCACCAGAAAATCCAACATGGTGCGCAAAGTGGCCGGCATTTGCCGGCGTGAGGTGTAAATACCGTAAATCCCCATAGATTGGGGCTGGTAATCCGGCATCAGCTCAATCAGCTCGCCACTGGCCAACAACGGCGCTGCCGAATAATAAGGCTGCATGGAAATACCGGCCCCCTGTACGGTCCCCGCCATCAACACCACGGATTCATTGGCACTGAGATTACCGCTCACCGCGACCGCCGATTTCACCCCTTGGTGATCAAAATGCCACAGGCTTTTACCGAAGTAGGAATACGTCAGACAGTTGTGCAATGCCAGATCTTGTGGGTGACGTGGCGTACCCTGCGCCGCCAGATAAGCCGGAGACGCACAGACTACGGATGCACAGGATGACAATGGCCGAGCGATTAAATTGGGATCCAGTTCATTCGTGATACGCAATGCCAAATCAATGCGCTCTTCCACCAAATTCACCGTGCGATTATTCATTTGCAGATCCACCGCAACCTGCGGGTGGCGCTTGAGGTATTGCGCAACCGCCCCCACCAGCACCGTCTGACCCAAGGACTGCGAACAGGTGATGCGCAGCAAGCCACGCAGTTCGTCGCTCTGTTCACTTTCAACCAGATCAATCTCACCTGCCAGCGCCAGCATCTGTCGGCAACGCTCCAATGTGCGCTCTCCGGCGTCAGTCAGACTAAGCTTACGGGTAGTACGGTGCAGTAAACGTGCGCCGGCCCATTGCTCCATCTGGGCGAGATAACGGGTCACCATCGCTCGCGACATTTCCAACGTTTCTGCGGCGGCAATCATGCTGCCACGGTCAACAATGGTGATAAAAACCTCAGCTGCGGTAATGCGATCCATGATTCGTCCGATTTACGCAATGAATAATTGCTTATTATCCGGTTTTTCTATCGCTTTATGCAACCTAACATCTGTACAACATTAATCGCGACTCAAGGATCTCTAACCATGTTTAACAAATCATTATTGACTCTGGCCTTCGCCGGCATCACGGCCTTCAGTGCCTACGCCACTGCGGCCAATACCCTGACCATGGAAGTGTACAATCCAGGCGAGAAAAGCGTGTTCCCTGTGTCATCTGAAATCATCAGCGGCAAACACGAAGTGGCCTTGATCGATGCCCAGTTCCAGCGCAACGACGCGGAAGAACTGGTGAAAAAGATCAAAGCGACCGGTAAAAAACTGACCACCGTCTATATCAGCCATTCAGATCCTGATTTCTACTTCGGTCTGGACGTCATTAAGGCCGCTTTCCCACAGGCAAAAATCATCGCGTCACCTGGCACGATCAAAGAAATCAACGCAACCAAAGACGGCAAAGTCGCGTACTGGGGCCCGATCCTGAAAGATAACGCACCAAAAGCGGTCGTTGTACCTCAGGCGTTGCAGGGTGACAGTTTCACCGTTGACGGCCAGAAAGTGGAAGTGAAAGGCCTGACGGGCCCAACACCAGAGCGCACCTATGTGTGGATCCCCGCGCTGAAGGCTGTCGTGGGCGGTGTTCCCGTTGCCGGTGACAATATCCACCCGTGGGTCGCCGATAACCAAACGGTTGAATCACGTGCACACTGGCAACAAACGCTGGAAGGCATCAAAGCATTGAAGCCAAACGTCGTTGTTCCTGGTCACTTCCTGCCGGGTGCCGATCAGACACTTAAGTCCGTCACCTTTACCCAGAATTACCTGACCACGCTGGAAGCTGAGCTGCCGAAGACCAAAAACTCTGCAGAACTGATTGCGGCGATGAAAAAGCATTACCCGAACCTGAAAGATGAATCGAGTCTGGAACTGAGCGCCAAAGTGCTGAAAGGCGAAATGAAGTGGCCTCAATAAGCGTGCAACAAAAAGCAGGCTAAGGCGTTATTGATTGCACAGATAAGTACCTGACCTCTTCCAGGTGGCAATGCTGCCGCCTGGAAGACAAGAGGTATAACGAGGAATAAAGATGACCGGCACGACTCTGCATTATATTTTCGATCCGCTGTGTGGCTGGTGCTATGGCGCTGCCCCACTGGTAAAAGCGGCCAAAACTATTCCAGGGCTGACCATCGCCCTGCACGCTGGCGGCATGATGACCGGCAACAATCGCCGTCAGATCACGGACGAATGGCGCAACTATGTCATTCCGCACGATAAACGTATTGCGGAGTTAACCGGGCAACCTTTCGGTGAGGCCTATTTCAACGGGCTACTGCGTGACACCACCGCAGTCATGGACTCTGAGCCGCCAATTACTGCAATACTGGCGGCCCAAGCGCTGGCAGGGCGTGGGCTGGATATGCTGCATCGCATTCAAGAGGCGCATTATAAGGAAGGCCGACGTATCGCCGACACGCCGGTGTTGGAAGCCTTGGCGAAGGAGTTAGGCTTAGCCTCTGCGCCGTTCATCGCCGAAATGCGTTTTAACGCCGGTGCGCCGACCGCCCAGCACATTGCGCAAAGCCGGGCGCTTTTGGCCAAAATTCACGGTCAAGGGTTCCCGACCTTTGCGTTGGAAGACAGCGAAGGTCATTTGCGCCAACTCCCTGTGGGTAACTATCTGGGCAATGTCGAGGCCTGGAAAGAGTTGCTCAGTGGTGCCACCACCTGGGCTTAAAGCGGCCACAGCCCCGGGCGTTCATGCGATTGAATACCCGGGGCTCACTATTCAACCCGCACAAAGCGCCCTTCAGCCCGCACGTTAAAGCCAAAACCGCAGTCGCCATGGGTGCGCATGTCCAGCGAATCAGCCCTGAACTGCATGGACACATCACAGGTCGTTGCGTCCTCCGGTTCCCGTTGATGGTACACCGCTTTGCCATGTTCAATCGGTAGCACTTCGGCGAACTCCCCCATATTCGGTCCGTAATACAGGCCCATCTGCGGCATGTAATAGCCGGAATAGCTTATCAGCCAGTGCCCATCCTGCGGTTTGATGTCCACTTCGCTCCATACGCCACGTCCGGCATATTGCCAGTAGACACCGCCGGGCCCGTCCAGCGGTGGCTGCTTCGCTAACCGCTGCTGCAACAGCGTTAGATTATGCCGGGATTTACTGTCTTGCGGCGCCAGCTCTAAATAAGCCCGAGCCTTGAGCAATTCACCTGCATGCATCAGGGCCAACGCCACGTTATTGTAGGCCGTGGCTGTTGCCTGTTCGTCCAGACCACAAAACTCGCTCCAGGCAGCCTGATCGCGGAAAATATCGGCGGCATGCGAATAGTCGCCGCGCTTATAGGCACTGTTCCCCAGTTCAGCGTAGCTCGCCACTTTGTGACAATCGGCATTAATATCCGGCTCATCAATCTGTGCCATAGCCTGGTCGCTAACGAGCACGCCATAGGCCAACAGCAAGGGGACCAACGCCTTCATCACTTATCCTTTCCGCAATAAAAAAACCCAATTTCGGCGCCAGTATAACCGCCATCGGGCATGGCATCACCCCTGACGATTCAGTCGCAATATTTCAAACGGTTAGCTGCGTTAAAACTGCTTACAGTCCAGGTTTGTTTGTTACTTGCCCCCGGCCCATGCTGAAGAAAATGCATAATTTATGGGATCCCATGAACACAACCCCTACCTCCAAACATGCCGTCTGGCAATTGATAAAGCCATTCTGGGTTTCGGAAGAAAAATGGCGGGCCTGGTCGATGCTGATCGCCATCATCGTCCTGTCGCTCGGGTTGGTGTATATCAGCGTATTGATCAACCAATGGAACCAAGTGTTCTATGACGCGCTGCAAAACAAAAACTACCCGGTATTCAAGGCACAGCTGTGGCGCTTTACCTATTTGGCACTCATTTTCATCGTGCTGGCGGTGTATAAAATTTATCTGACACAAGGCCTGCAAATGCGTTGGCGGCGCTGGATGACAGAGAAATTCATGGGCAAATGGCTGGCACATCAGGCCTATTACCACACCGAGCAACAGCAGATCGTTGATAACCCGGACCAGCGTATCGCCGAAGATCTCAACGTCCTGACACAGTACACACTCTCTTTGTCGCTCGGGCTGCTCTCCAGTCTGGTGACACTGTTTTCTTTTATTACCATTCTTTGGCACGTCAGTGGGCCAATGACCTTTATCATTCACCAGCATGCCATCACCCTGCCTGGTTACATGGTGTGGTTCGCCCTCTTGTATGCGGTGCTGGGTTCGCTCTTGATCTGGTGGGTCGGCAAGCCATTGGTCCAGCTCGGCTTTAATCAGGAGCGCTATGAGGCAAACTTTCGTTTCGGCCTGATCCGCATCCGTGAAAACAACGACGCGATTGCCCTGTATCAGGGTGAACCGCGCGAAGCACAACAGTTGGGCGACCGCTTTGACACCATCCGCGCCAACTGGTGGTCAATTATGCACATCACCCGACGGCTCAACATTGCCACTAACTTTTACAGCCAATTCGCCATTGTTTTCCCAATGCTGGTGGCTGCGCCGCGTTACTTCTCTGGCGCCATCGAGATGGGGGGACTCATGCAGATCTCTTCCGCCTTTGGTCAGGTCCAGGGCGCATTATCATGGTTTATCGACGCTTTCAGCGATTTGGCAACCTGGAAAGCCTGTGTAAACCGTCTGGCCGGTTTTAACGCCGCCGTGGATCAGGTACACCATCAGCAACGCGGCATTCAATTGCAGCAGGAAAACGGCCAACCGGTGATCCTCGATCGTCTCAGCCTGCAGTTACCAGACGGCCAGCCTTTGCTGGATCCCACGTCGATGACCCTGAAACGCGGCGAACGCGTGCTGATTGTCGGCCCATCGGGCTGCGGTAAATCCACGCTGCTACGCGCTATCGCCGGTATCTGGCCATATGGCTCTGGTGCGATTGGGCGCGACGCCGCCAGCAGTACCCTATTTTTGCCACAGCGCAGTTATATTCCGATCGGTACACTGCGGGAAGCGCTGAGCTATCCGCATCTTGCAGCCGAATACCCTGATGAGCAGTTGTTGAAGGTGTTGGAAAATTGCCGGCTGAAGCATCTGCAGCGCTGGCTGGATACCAGTGCCAACTGGAGTCAGCGCCTGTCGCCGGGTGAACAACAACGGCTGGCATTCGCCCGCGCCATTCTTACCCGCCCAGACATTTTGTTCCTCGACGAAGCCACCAGTGCGCTGGACGACGAGACAGAACAACTGATGTACTGTTTACTGGTGGATGAGTTACCGCAGGTGACCTTAGTCAGCGTGGCGCACCGCAACAGCGTAGCGAAATACCATCAAAGCTGCTGGCGTTTTAATCGTGTGGAAGAAAACCAACCGGCCCGCATGTCACTGAGCCCACTGCCCATCGCGGGCTAACCGACCGACCGGGCGCCCCCTACCATGGCGGCGCCCGGTTCCTCTCAAATACCGTCGGTTTGCACGTCCTCGCATTTTACCCGGCGTCTTTCATGCCATAGGCTGGTGAGGCCACGCTTGCCGCATGCCAGTGCCACTTCGCGAAACTCGTCCAGACTCAACCCTTCTCGCTCCAGCATCATTTCTGCCGCCAACTGCATATTCACCCCCGTCAGCACCTCACAATCGCCATGCAAGTCCGCCAGTTCACTGGCGCAGCGAAACGGTGAACCACCGAGCATGTCAGTCAGGAACACCACACCGTCCGGTTGCGTCACCTCAGCCAACGCAGCACCCAGCGCCACATTTAACTGGGCGGTGCTCATCTGTTCGGGAAAATTGACCGCGACGCAGTTCTCTTGCGGCCCCACGACCTGCTCAACCGCCTGCAACAGCCCACTGGCGAAGCCACCATGACCGGTAATCACAATGCCTGGCATAGCCCTTTCCTCACAATAAACCGATAAATTTGCCCACGACCCCAATCACCACTGTCACGCCAATCAATTTGACGGGTGAAAAACCCCGCTTCATCAGGAAGAAAATCAGCAGCGTAAAACACAGGGGCAACAGGTTGGGCATAAGCTTGTCCAGCACGTCGGTCTGTAACGCCACTCTGGCCTTGCCGGCATGCATCACCAGCGGGGTAGAAAGGTGAACGTATGAGGCCACCAATGCACCGATTACCGTCATGCCGACAATCGACGCGGCGTGGGATATTCGTCGGGTGTGCGTTTTCAGCAGCGCCAACGCACTGGTGCCGGCCTGGTAACCGTAGTGCGCCAGCCCGAAACGCAAACCGAAGTGGAAAACGTTAAACAGCAAGAGGAAGACGATCGGCCCGAACAGGCTGCCTTCCAGCGCCAGCGAGGCCCCAATCCCGGCACAAATCGGCAGCAGCGTCAGCCAAAACAACGCGTCGCCAATACCGCCCAATGGGCCCATCAGCGCCACTTTTACTGCGCGAATGGTGGAAATCTTCTCCTTGTTTTGCTCCATTGCCAACACCAGTCCGGAAAGGAAGGTGACGTCAAACGGGTGCACATTGATAAACTCCATGTGCATTTTCATCGAGTTGGCCAGGTCCTGTGGATTGCGGTGGATCTTGCGCAAACCCGGGATCAGTTGGTACAGCCAGCCACCGGCCTGCATTCGTTCATAGTTAAACGACGCCTGCAACAGCAACGAACGCCAGGCCATGCGGTTGATATCTCCACGGGTCAACGCCTCAGCGGGTTGACTATCGACGTAGTCGTCCTGCTCGACCTGGCTGGTGGCCAGCGCCTGTGCTAAACGGTGTTCCGCTTTTTGTGCCAGCAGGTCGTCGGAATCATTAAATGCCATCTTCAGCATCCTCCTGTTGTACAGGCTGTTTGAGCGAATCCGCACCGGCCCGTTGACTGTTAAAGAAATCGATCAGTGCGATCGCCAGCGCACCCAGCGCCACGGCCAGAATGGGCAATTTCAGGAAGGTGACGGAAATGAAACCGAGGATGAAATAGGCCACGTAGGTTTTTTTCATCATCACTTTCATCAGCAATGAGAAACCAATCGCCGGCATCATACCGCCCGCTACCGCCAGGCCATCCAGGAGCCAAACCGGTGCTTTTTGCACCATGGCGCTGGCCGCATCAGCACCGAAATAAATCGGCAGAAACGCCACCACAAAATAGAACGCAAACAGGATGGTAATACCGAGATAATTCACCCGTTCAATGCCGCGCCAGTTCAGTTCTTTCACCATGCGGTCACAACGGTGCATCATCGGCGAAAACAGCGTAAACAGCAGCGTAATGCAGCCCTGTACTGCAATCGAAAACGGCACTGCAACGCCGATCGCAACCTTGGGGTCAGCCTTGGTCAGAATGGCGAATGCCGTGCCAATCACCCCACCAATCACCACATTCGGGGGCTGAGCTCCCGCCAGCGGCACCATGCCCATCCACACCAGTTCCAATGTGCCCCCGACCAACAGGCCGGTGTAAACGTCCCCCAGAATCAGACCAACCAGCGGCCCCAGCACGACCGGACGATGGAAGTGGGTCAGACCGTCAAACAAATCGACCCCTGCCAATCCTGCCAATAGTGCAATCAATAACGCATCAGTCAACATGATTACCCCCGACCTCAAAACAACAGTTTGCCGATCGCCTCACCCGCTTCATCCGGCACCCGGCGTACCTCACACTCGACACCCAGCGCTGCCAACTCACGAAAAGCGGCAACGTCATCGTCATCCAGTGAGACCGTTTTATGCACCTGTCGCTTCCCCTCGGCGAAATGCATATTGCCGACGTTCACGAAACGGATCGGCACCCCGCCCTGCACCAGCTGCAACACATCCTGCGGCGTTTTACACACCAAAAAGATCTTCTGCCGATCTGCCGCCTTGTGGATCACGTCGATGGTTTTCTGCAGCGTGAAATAGCGCGTCTGTACCCCTTCCGCCACCACCATGTCCATCAGGTTCTGTTGCACCGGATCGGCGGCGGCCTCGTCGTTGGCGACCACCACCAGATTCGCCCCCAAAGTATTGGTCCAGGTCACACCGACTTGGCCATGCACCAGGCGGTTATCGATACGCGTCATCAGGATATTTGGCATTTCAATGCACCTCCGGGTAACAGGCGGCATGGTAATCATCGAGCACCTGCGTCACCTTGTGCATCACCCAATCCTGCGGATCCTGGCTCAATTCACCCGCATTCATTGCACGGGCCTGATCGGGCAGATATTGACTCAACAGCGCCAACGGGACCGGATGACGGCGCAAATTGTCGACCAGGTGTTCCACTGCCTGCTGAACCTGCGGCTGCGGCCAGTAGTAACGCACCCGATCGCTCAGGCTGTAGTGGCGATCGAGATATTGTTGATGCGGGTTGCCGTGATAATAACGACTCCACTGCTGCGGCTGTTCGCGCATTACCTGTTCCAGCGTGGCGCAAAGCTGCGCCGACTGATGCTCGCCCAGCCATTCGCGTTCGATATGGTCAAGGGCGAACAACGCCTCGCGCAGTGCAAAGGTCAACGCCGGGCCGACTTTCAGGATAGCGAAGTGATCGCCCACCAATTGCCGGTAAGCCTGAGGCGGTTGGTAATCCGTTGAGTGTGCCTCGTAGACCATGCCCGGCTGCTTTTCGATAAAGTGGCTCAGCGCTTGGGCTCGTTGCGGCTGGTAGTGTTCTACGCTGTGATGATCAAACTCGACACCCGGCTGCACCACCAGCGCAATGGTTCGCGTCCAGGCATCGACCAATTCAGCGCGTTGCCACGCCAGCCGGTGTACGTCCAGCGTTTGCTGTACGGCCTGCGGCGTAGTGACCTGCATGCCTTCCAGCGCTTCCTGTGCGCCACCGGGTACCGGCACTTCTGTACCGATGACATAGACCGGCGCCTCACCGCCGCTTTCCTGCCAGGCGCGTTCCGCGACGGCACACAATCGTGCAGCACGGATGGCCACCGTTTCATCATTCAGAGGGAAGGGATCGCCAGCGCAAGACATGGAGCAATCAAGGTGGATTTTACGAAAGCCGGCACGGACATAATCGTCGATGAGCCTTTCTGCCAGCATCATCGCTTCTTCAGCCGGGCGATCCTGCCAGGCATTCGGGCCGAGATGATCGCCCCCTAACCAGAGACGATCCCGTGCCAGCCCCACGTCATCGGCCAGCAGCCACAGGGCATCGCGGAATTGCGCCGCGGTTTGGCCGGTGTAACCGCCAAACTGATTGACCTGATTCGATGTGGCTTCCACCAGCACGGGTGTACCACGCTCTTTGGCCTGCCGCAGGGCTGCTTTCAGCACCCAGGGGTGAGCGGAACAAACGGAAAATATCCCAACCGGTTTTCCGGCCTTGTGCTGCTCAATAAGCTGTAACAACTGCTGCATGAATCCCCCACGCAGGCGCCGTACTACCGATCGGCGATGACAACCTCCACGCCCAACTCGGTTAACGCCCGCTCGTAATCGTCCGGAAGAAGGCTGTCGGTAATCAGCCGATGAATTTGTCCAGCTTCACGAATCATGCAAAAGCTCTTGCGACCAAACTTGCTGGCATCCGCCACGGCGATGATCTCGCGCGCCACCTCACACATCACACGGTTGAGGTGTGCCTCACCGGGGTGAGGCGTGGTGATACCGGCAGCCAGATCGAAGCCGTCGACCCCCAAAAACAGTTTGTCGAAACGGTACTGGCGCAATTGCTGTTCGGCAGCCGGACCATAGAGCGAGTAGGAGTTGCGGCGCACGCTGCCCCCCAGCACCATCACTTCCACCCCATCGTTGCCTGAAAGCTCATAAGCAATGTTCAGCGCATTGGTCATCACCACCAAATCGCGTCGCCCTTTCAGGAACGGCACGATTTGAGTGGTGGTGGAACCGGAATCGAGAATCAACGCGTCACCATCACGCACATAGCTTGCCGCTACGCTCGCGATCTGCGACTTCACGTCGCGGTTTAACCGCCCCTTGTCATGTAACGGGCGATCGAAGGCAAATTGTTGATTGAGCATGGCGCCGCCGTAAGCCCGCAACGCACACCCTTTTCGTTCCAGAAAGCGCAGATCGTTGCGGATCGTTACCGTGGATACTGCAAATTGCTTGCTGAGCTGCTCCACGCGCACGCTACCGTGCTCGCATAACAGATCGATAATGTGTTCACGTCGTTTTGCGGTATTCACTGGCATGAGCTGCGGTCCTCAGTTTTCCGGCCGGGCCGGGGAGAAGATGGCTTTCGCTCTACTGCGCTGGCATTACAGCAAAGCGAAAGCAATGAAATTGTGATCGGGGTTACAGCGCTGTTTTAGCAGAAAAACTGGCTAAAAACCTTTCGAATCGAAATGAAGTGAAAATTTATAAGCGCAGAAAAAAGCAAAGTGAAATATCAGAGCGGGCGCAGCTGCCGGGGTGAGGAGCCGGATGATAGGCGGAAAACGAAAGCGGCGGTGTAACCGCCTGGCAGGCTGACTTTTAATTCATCAGGTGATCGGGATCACATATTGGCAATTATGCTTCCCCAGCATGGCATCGCAAATGCCCGAATTGCGTCGCCGGCGTTCAAGTGACCTCTTGTCAGGCCGGGGGATCTTCCCCTACACTGCGCGCAGATATCGGCCAAGGGTCGGTACGTAAGCGTTAACGTCAATCAACGCATCATGCTGTGCAGCATTGATTGACTGCATGCCCTGGTGCGAGGAACTCATGCCCCATTCTGCCTTACCCCAAACATCTGCCGCCATAAAACGCCGTCGGTTACGCCATCCATTATTGCTGATCAGCGGCATTATGTTGGTCGCGGCCAACCTGCGCGCCGCGCTGACCAGCGTAGGCCCATTGCTTGAACAAATCCAACAGCAGTTAGCACTGTCCGCTACCGCTGCCGGCCTGCTTAACTCACTGCCACTGCTGCTGTTTGCCGTGCTATCGCCAGTGACTCCCGGCCTGGCCAAGCGTATGGGCATTGAACGCACTCTGGGTATGGCACTATTACTGCTGGTTATCGGCATTGTGCTGCGCTCCCTGCCGCAACACGGCATGCTGTGGCTGGGCAGCGTTTTAATTGGCGCCGCCATCGCATTTGCCAACGTGGTGTTGCCGACACTGGTCAAACGCGACTTTCCGCAGCGTGCCGCGGCGATGATTGCAGGCTATGCCGCCGTAATGTCGCTGGTCGCGGCGACGGCCTCCGGCTTGGCCGTGCCGCTGGCAGCGATGAACGATCTAGGCTGGCGTTTTTCTCTGCTGTGTTGGAGCCTTCCGGCCCTATTGGCATTGATTATCTGGCTGCCGCAGCTGCGACGCCCCGCCACTGCCGTGAGCAGTACCACACCCGGTGTTCAACCTATTCCCTCTCGCTCTCCCTGGGGCAGTGCACTCGGTTGGCAAGTCGCGCTGTTTATGGGCTTACAGTCCATCACCTTTTACACCATTATCGGCTGGTTCAGTGCCTTTGCCGCCAGCCACGGCACCTCGCCACAGCAAGCGGGTTTTGAGCTGTTTATTTATCAACTGGTGGCGATCGCCGCTAACTTCGTCATGGTATTTATTTTGCCGCGCGCACGGGATCAGCGAACTATCGCACTGTGCAGTTCACTGCTGATTTTTACTGGGGTAGCCGGCCTGTTACTGAGGCCTGAAAATTCGCTGGTGTGGCTGATTTTTGCCGGGTTGGGGGCGGGGAGTTCTTTGGTGCTGGCATTGTCCTTCTTTGGCCTACGCAGTAGTCATCATCACCAGGCAACACAATTGTCGGGAATGGCGCAATCGGTAGGCTATCTTTTGGCGGCATTGGGGCCCACGTTATTCGGTTTGCTACACGATCTGACACAAGGCTGGCAGTTGCCACTGGCCATTTTGCTGGGTTTGACGCTGCTGCAGGTGCTGTTCGGCATGTTGGCCGGGCGCAACCGGGTTATTCATTAACACCGGGCCGCGTGGGTTGCTCCGATGTAGGCTCTACAGCGTCGTCTTGCCATAGGTCGTTGATAAACTCACGTTGCTCACGAGTCAACTGCCAGGAAGGGGGGATCTTGGCCGGGCTATCATCCCGGGCGCCCCCCGTCTTCTTTACGCGTTTTTTGTCCATCGACACATTTCCTAAATAAACAGCCAATAAATCACGGCGGCGACGGCCAGCCAAAACATCCCGCAGCCGATAAATACGCATAGCCAAGCTTTACGTTTGATATTTGCATCATCCTTGCTTATCACAGCCACCCCGTATAATAGATTAAATCAATTAAAACGTGATTATTGATCTATTTAAACGATCAATAAAGTGTTTTGTTGCCCTAGTAATTTCACAAACATCTGCTACCTATGCACTTGAGGCGAGGTAGGGATAGAGAAAGGGTCTGGATAATGCGTCATGGGCGGCGAATGTGTGTTGCATTAGTGAACGATGGCGCAGTGTGACACAACACAACAGATCAAAATTAAACCACCGGTAAATAAAGCAATACTCAATTAATTGACTTTATGTAAGGGGAATTTGCGGCAGGTTAAACTGGGGCTGGCTGGAGAAGTGACGTTATATGCTGTGTTCATCGGATAGCGCCATACGCTGACCAACGGCGATTCGGACCGCCAATGCGGCCCGAACGATAAGCCTCAGTCAATCTGCGAAATCGAGTCCCGGCTGGCGCGCTCACGATCGTTGCCGGTCAGCTCGCTTAAATGCCCATCACGCATTTGCAGCAACCTATCGGCATGTTCAAAGTAATGGTCATCATGGCTGATGGCAAAAACCGTTTTTCCCAGTGCGCGTAACTGCGGAAGCAACTCACGGTAGAAGATACGGCGGAATTGCGGATCCTGATCCGCCGCCCATTCATCCAACAGCAGCACATCGCGCTTTTCCGCCACGGCCAGCAGTAACGCCAGACGTTTACGCTGGCCTTGTGATAGTTGCGGATTTGTCACCCGCAGACCATCGAATTGCAGCTTGTCTTTCATGTTCAATCGATTAAGCCAACGTTCTACCAATTCGGCATCCGGTTGCTCCCCCTCTGGCCCCTGCAGGTGGTGGAACGGGTGGAAATCGGTAAAAATAGCGGAGAACAAACGGCGATAATCATGCATATCTGCCGGGGTCTGTGGCACACCGTCCAGCATAATTTTCCCGCTGACCGGTTGATATAAGCCGGTTAATAGCATTGCCAGCGTCGATTTTCCACTGCCATTGCCGCCAATCAGGAATACCAGCTCACCGCGGCGCAGCGTCAGGTTGATAGGCCCGACGGCGAACCCGGCTTTTTGCTCCGTCGCGCCATAGTGGAACATCACATCGCACAGTTCCAGGGTCTGCCAGGCTTTGGGGCTCACCGCAGGAAATGCGGGTTGGTAATCTGCAAGCTGTAACGCTTTGACTTTACCGAAAGCCACCTCTGCGCCAATCAGCGTCGGGAATGCCCCCACCGCCTGCAACAACGGCGTACGCAGGAACAACAACGTCAGTGAATAGGTCGCCGCCACCGCAGTATCAGCCCAGCCCAGGCTATTTGCCATATAGAACACCAGGCCAATCGCGCCCAGCATCATGATATTCGACCAATTTACCGCGCTGAGATGGTAAGTATCCGCGCGGATAATATGGTGTCGATAATCTTCGGCATCGGGCTGGTAGGCTTGCTGGTACAACGCTTTTGCACGATCGCGGTTCAGCGTCAGCTCTTTACGGCCATCAATTGCAGATTGGTAATGTTCATAAAGGCGTTCTTCCGCTTCACGCACGTTGGTCAGGTGGCGATACACGCGAGACACTAAACAGCCGCTACCCAATACCGTTACAGCAACCCATATCGCGGTGACCACCAACATCTTCGGTGACAACCACCCCAGATAGGCCGCCGATCCCAACGTCAAGACTACCCCTTGCACCAGCTCCGGCAAGCGCACAAAAGCAATCGTGATATTACGAATATCACTGGACAGGCTTGCCAGTAGCGAAGCGCTGCCCAGCTGTTCTATCCGCTCAATATGCGTATCCAGGATGCGCTTGACCAGTTGGCCACGCAGTCGGAACACGAAATGATGGCCGAGCGTGGTCAGCGCTAGCTGTGAGCCCAGCGTTACCGCCATCAGCAATGCCAATAAACCGAGGAATTCGGGTAATACGGCCAGAGGGTTGCCCGCTACCGTCATCAGCCGCAAATTTATAAAGGCGATGATACCTATGCCCAACGCCGCGCTGGCCATGGTTAACGCCATTACCGCCAAAAACGGCCAGCGATACTGGTGGTACACCACCCGTAGCAACTCCATGAAGAACCCTTACCCTAAATCTTGAGATGGCAGGCATTGTAAGCGGCACAAAAGTGATATCAATAACAATTCTCATATTGTCTCTGGTGATGGCACTCTGGCCGCAAAAATGCCCATCTCCGCGGAGGATGAGTTTCAGGCGCAGAGATAACGCGTCGATCGAGGCGCACAAACTTGCCAACAAAGATGCCGCTTCAAGTATGACGGGTATACACTGAGCGTTGCTCTGGGATGAGGAAAACACCAACTGATGCTGCCCACACATGAATATGCCAACGACCTGATCCTGTTTGCTCTGATAGTTGACTGCGGTTCTTTCAGCAAAGCCGCTGAAACGGCCGGCATCACCAGCTCGGTGGTCAGTAAACGTATCGGCCGACTGGAAAAATCCCTTGGCGCACGCCTGCTATACCGCACCACCCGCAGCCTGACGCTGACGGAAAACGGCCAAAGCCTATACCATCAGGCCAAAGAGATTGGCGCTCAAATTCAGCAAGCCCTGAACGTTGTCAGTGAAAAAAGCGACGAGTTGACCGGCGTGATCCGCATGTCGGTCCCGACGATTTCAGGGGAATTGCTGCTGAGTGAGAGCGTGGCAGAATTCTGCGCCCGCCATCCCAATCTGAAGGTTGAGATGCGGCTCGAGAATCGCTTCGTTGATCTGGTTAATGAAGGCATTGATTTGGCTATCCGTACCGGCACCCTGCCAGATTCAAGCCTGATTGCTCGCCCTATTCTGGATTCACGCTGGGTGATCGTCTGCTCACCAGGCTATTTGCAGCAGCATCCTGAGCCTCACTCGGCCGATGAGCTACTCCAGCATAATTGCCTGACCTACACGTATCAGGAAAGCGGGACCGACAACTGGTTGATGAAACAGCCAGGCAGCAGCAAAATTTATGAGTTACAGGTTAATGGCAACCTGTCCGCCAATAATGCCAGAGCAATCCGCAAGGCCGTGATCGGTGGTTATGGTATTGCCATGGTGCCGCGCTGTATGGTGTATGAGGATTTACAGGATGGAAAACTGGTGGAAATTTTGTCTGGTCACTGCGGCAAAGTATTAGGCATTTACGCTGTCTATCCCTATACCCGTAATTTACCGCTAAAAACCCGACTTCTGATTGAACATATCATCGCGTCTTACCAAAGCATCAGCCACTATTTTTGAACCAGATCACATAATTATTCCAAGCGGGCCGATAGCGCCCGCCAGGGATTACGTCACTTTTGAATATAATCTATTGATGATTATTGTGTAATTAATGTGAGCCAGCACATTCATCATATAAAAAACAAACCTATCGCATTGATTTTAAATCAAATAAAAAAACCCTCAATACGCACACCGCCAACAATAACGTGATGAGGCTGCCCTTCTTTTCAATACCGGATAATTGCTGAATGGAACATCACCCAAGGTTGTGATTAGAATGAAAATGTTGCGGTAATTAACCTTTCGGCTACATACAGCCACAAATAACAATAATAACCCTGAGGCTTTTATGTCCCTGCTTTTCAGTATTGCGCCCATCGTCCTGCTGATCTGGATGATGACCAAAAAGAACGGTGTTCCCTCCTATTTTGCGCTACCGCTGACAGCGGCTGCCGTGTATGCCGTACAACTGTTTTGGTTCGATAGCCTGCCACTGCTGTTGCATGCCAATATCATTACCGCATTGGTTTCGGTTTTCACGCCAATTACCATCATTGCCGGCGCTATTTTGCTCAATAAGCTGATGCAGATCAGCGGGGCAGAAAACGTGGTGCGGAACTGGCTGGAAAATATCAGCCCTAACCCGGTCGCACAGTTGATGATCATCGGCTGGGCATTTGCCTTTATGATTGAGGGGGCCAGCGGTTTTGGTACCCCCGCCGCCATTGCAGCCCCGATCCTCGTCGGGTTAGGCTTTAACCCATTGCGCGTAGCCCTGCTAACGCTGGTCATGAACTCTGTCCCCGTGTCGTTCGGTGCCGTCGGCACACCCACCTGGTTCGGTTTCGCCAATTTGGGGCTTCCCGATGCCGACCTGTTGGACATTGGCCGCCAAACCGCATTAATCCACTTTGTCGCTGGGTTTGTTATCCCGTTGCTGGCACTGCGTTTTATCGTGTCCTGGCATGAGATTCGCCGCAACCTGCCCTTTATTTTGCTCAGCGTCTTGAGTTGCACTGTGCCTTACTTGCTGTTGGCACAGGTTAACTATGAATTTCCTGCACTGGTTGGCGGCGCGATTGGCTTGATGCTGTCAGTGCTATTGGCACGCGCCGGGGTTGGCCTGACACGCAGCGAAAGCAAAACATCCTCTCAACCTGTGCCATTCGTGCAGGTCATCAAAGCAATGACCCCAACGCTGCTGCTGATTGCTATTTTGATAGTCACGCGTATTCATCAGTTGGGAATTAAGGCACTGCTCAACAGCAATGCACCTTTATGGAATGGCAAACTCGGCGGCTTGGGCGAGCTGCGCATCAGTGATGCCCTGATCATTGAATTACAACAGGTATTAGGTACGTCTGCTGCCGCAAGCTACAAAACGCTGTATGTGCCTGCATTGATTCCTTTTTTACTGGTGGTTTTGCTGTGCATTCCCCTGTTTAAGCTAAACGGCAAACAGGTAAAACAGATGTTTACAGAAACCGGGGGGCGCATAGCCAAGCCCTTTATCGCCCTGTTTGGCGCTTTGGTAATGGTCAATCTGATGATGCAGGGTGGCGACAAGGCGCCTGTGATCCTCATTGGCAAAGCACTGGCCTCGCTCACGGGGGAAAGCTGGCTGCTGTTCTCTTCGTTCCTCGGTGCCTTGGGTTCGTTCTTTTCAGGTTCCAATACCGTGTCCAATCTAACATTTGGCGGTATTCAGCATTCCATCGCCATGAGCAGTGGGCTAAACGTCAATCTGACGCTGGCTCTGCAATCCGTTGGCGGCGCCATGGGCAACATGGTGTGCCTGAACAATATTATCGCCGTCTGCTCAATCCTTGGGATCAGCAATGCTGAAGGAAAAATTATAAGAAAGACCGTGTTGCCCTTGCTGGTGTACGGGGGGATCGCCGCCGTTATGGCGCAGATCCTGACTTTATGAATGTAAAAGCACGTTATCGAAATAAGGTAAAAATATGATCATCTCCGCATCAACCGATTACCGGGCCGCAGCACAGGCTAAGCTTCCGCCTTTTCTGTTCCATTACATTGACGGCGGAGCCTACGCGGAGCATACGCTACGACGCAATACCGAAGATCTTGCAGGTATTGCCCTGCGCCAGCGCATACTGAGAAATATGTCAGACCTCAGTCTGGAAACCAGCCTGTTTGGTGAAAAACTGGCAATGCCGGTGATCCTCGGCCCCGTCGGGCTGACGGGAATGTACGCCCGCCGCGGTGAAGTGCAGGCAGCCAAAGCCGCGGCGCAGAAAGGCATTCCCTTCACCCTGTCTACGGTTTCAGTCTGCCCCATTGAAGAAGTGGCACCGGCAATCGATCGACCGATGTGGTTCCAGCTGTATGTATTGAAAGATCGGGGTTTTATGCGCAATGCGCTGGAGCGCGCTAAAGCTGCAGGGGTAAAAACCCTGGTATTTACTGTCGATATGCCCGTGCCTGGCGCGCGTTATCGTGATGCACACTCAGGGATGAGTGGTCCCAATGCTGCCGTGCGACGCATACTGCAGGCCGTGACGCATCCACAATGGGCCTGGGATGTCGGGCTGTGCGGCAAGCCGCATGATTTGGGCAACGTCTCGGCATATCGCGGCAAACCGACCAACCTCGAAGATTATATCGGCTGGTTAGGCGCCAATTTCGATCCCTCTATCTCGTGGAAGGATTTGGATTGGATCCGTGAGTTCTGGCAAGGCCCAATGATCATCAAGGGTATTCTGGATCCCGAAGATGCCAAGGATGCAGTGCGATTCGGTGCCGATGGCATTGTGGTCTCCAACCACGGTGGCCGACAGCTCGACGGCGTGTTATCGACGGCCCACGCATTGCCAGCGATTGCCGACGCGGTGAAAGGCGATATTACACTCCTCGCCGACTCTGGTATTCGCAATGGGCTGGACGTGGTACGCATGATTGCACTGGGCGCAGACGGTGTATTGCTGGGGCGTGCCTTTGCCTATGCCCTCGCGGCAGCCGGGCAGGCGGGTGTCGCCAACCTGCTCGAACTGATCGATAAAGAAATGCGCGTCGCCATGACGTTGATCGGTGCGAAAACCATCGCGGACATTAACGCCGACTCTCTGGTGAGTAACCGCTGATTACAGCGGTTGTACCCCATCGGGGTAGCTGTTGTAACTCATCTTGTGAATGAAAGCGCCGGCGGGGGACACTAGCACCTTGCCGGCGGCATCCAGACCCAGAAATATCCCTGTGCAGCGGCCAAGGGTAAAGTCGAAAAAGAACACCGAGCAAACCGGGATAATCTTTTCACGGAAGGTGAACAAATACTGCTCTTCCGCAAATTTATAGTATGTGGCGTAATCCATATCACCGTGACCAAACTGCTCACCGCGCAGATTCTGCCAGGCATAGCGCTCAGTATTCACGTAGAAATGTTCGTAATAATGGTTGGGGCTGTAAATATTCAACGTACGGTAGCCAAGCAGCTCACGGGTCAGGTGCGGCGCCAAGCCGCTCGGCGTAATATCCACCCGATGACCCACACTGAATGTTTGGCCCAACCGGGAACCATTCGTCACCTGTTGTTCAGGCAACAGCGTGCTACGCACCATCAACACCCGCCCGCTATCCGCGTTGAGCACCAATGTCAGGCATTCATTTCCCGGTTTCTGCAAAGGAATATTAAAGAAGTATTGTGATGGGCAAGTACGTACCTCCTCGTAAGCGTCTTCCCCTTGTTCTCCCTGCCAAGTCCAGTGCAGCCGTTGTTGATCGGCACTGAAATGCAACGTCATCTCTTCACCCTGTTCAAACACCATCTGCAACGTTTTGCCACGCCAGTCTTGGGTCGGTGGCAGGCGGTTGGTATCAATCCCCCTGGCGAAATCGTCATAGTTCTTCCACTCTGGCTCGGCGTTCTGGTTCAATACTGACGGATTTAAAGACATGCTCGTTCTCCTTGCGTATAGGGGGCAAAAGACTGTTTCAGACGTCGGCGACACCCTGACTTTTCAACGTTCTTCGGCTAACCACTGCGGGAGCCGTTTCATCGAGAAAACAACTTAAGACCACGGCGCAAGCAGCCCCAATGGCTGCCAGCCACATCACACTGACCAAGCCATAACGATCGGCGATAAAACCTGCGGTAAAAGGTGCCAGGCAGCCACCAATGACTTCACCAATGCCCATCACCAGTCCCAGCGCGGTGGCAATACGGGCTTTTGATACGGTTTCTGAAGGGATCGTCGCCATAAACAAGGTGAAGCAGCCCAAACCGGTATACGACAGAAACACCAACCCACCCAAAAGCCACAGGTTATCGACGTAACTCAGAAACAGTGGGCAGCAAATCGCCAGCAGTGAGAAGAAAATTAATGTCGGTTTACGGCCGATGCGGTCTGAAATTGCCGGCACCGCAACGCCCCAGAAAACCCAGGCCACGCCGATAGCGCTCATGATGCCGCCCATTGCCCCTTCGCTGAAGCCACGCGCGGTCACCAGGAAACTGGGCGTAAAAGTAATAATGACCATAAACCAGGTGACGAATACGCAAGAAATCAGGATGCACAACACCACGTTTTTAATTTTGAACAGCTCGATGTAAGCGGCCTTTTCCAACCGATCTTTTGCCGCGGGTTCGTCAACAAAAGACGGATTCTTTTTGCCGTCGACATATTTATAAATTAACCAGGCCAGAATAATCCCCGGTAAGGCTGTCAGATGGAAAGCCATGCTCCAGCCCCACTTTTGAGCCAGATAAATAATGAGCGGCGGCGCGATAATGCCCCCCAATAACCCCGGTGCGGCCCCCTGGATCAATCCCATATTGAATCCACGCCGCTGCGGTTGTGATTTTTCTACCATCAATGACTGTGCAATCGGCAATACGGGCCCTTCAGCAATCCCCATCAACGCACGGAATATCAGCAACATGGCGAAACCGTTAACCCACCCCGACAAGGCAGAAAAGAGAGAAAACACCACAATAGAGGCAATGAGCATGGGCTTGCGGATATTAAAACGATCGGCAATCGCGCCTAATCCTGCTCCCGACAATGCCCAGGTCAGCGCCAATACGGCAGACAACGTGCCAAGGTGCACATTACTCAGCTGCAAATCGGCAGCAATCATAGGGAATAAGAAAGATATGGTTAAACGATCAACAAAAACGCAGCCAAAAACGAAAAAGAGAATCACCAGTAATCTGTTTTCTTCATTGACTCCCGAACCATACCCCGTCGATTTCTTCATGATGTGCTCTGCCTGTTAGTAAGCTCATAAATGACGATTTGCTTGTTCGCAACCCCTGAGTGACAAGCCAAAATAACGGGCCATTCTTTTTTCGAGGTTGTTGTTAATATGTTAACGATTTAAATTTATCGCAAGCGAGCGGGCTGTCAACTGGGCTATGGCGGCGGCCAGGAAATCTTGAAAGTGGGTACATTACAGGTGGGTTATTATTAACATTGTTTATTTTACTGCACTGTTATTTCTCTATTTACATCTCTCAACCGGTACTCTTTACGCCATCAAATTGCGTTGGCTTGTCACTTTCATAAATATATTAACGTTTCACATGTTAGATTTGTTTATTATTTAATTTAACGCGTCGATATTTCGAATCATTTTTATCTATTGAATTTATGCCATTTACCCAGCATTAACGTTATTCATTAACTCCATTGGGTAAGCCATTCACCGGACATTACATTAACGTGACTGAATCGTAAAAATACCTGTAGCGTGACGTGAATCACAGCAATACACCCGACCACAATGCTTTGCAGGGGTGATTGGGACGATTTATCACGGCTGAATTATCAACGGATGAAAAATCCGTCGGCAAACGCGCCGCGCAAATAATGACTGAATTCCGTTACCACTCGCGACACCTGGGGCGCATAGGGCCGTACGACATAAAGGCTGTCTGCAAAGGCATTGACCGGCCGCCAATCAGGCAGTACCTCTATTAGCCTTCCGTCTGCCAGCGCCTGTTGTGCACTAAAGTCCGGCAGCAGAGCAATCCCCAAGCCTTCAGTGGCCGCATCCCGTATCGATTCGCTGTTATTGGTCGCAAACGGGCCACTGACGGGCACGTGAACCTTTTCCACGTTGCCTTGCTGTGGGTGTTTGGTGACAAAACGCCAGCCGGGCTGTTCCCCTTTACGCGGGTAATAAAGACATTGATGCACCTGCAGATCGTTCGGCGATAGCGGCATCCCCTGACGTTTCACATAGTCTGCCGACGCCACCGCCAGCGTTTCAGTCTGACAAAGGCGCCAGGCGACATGCGTTTCGGGCAAGTTATCACTGTGGCGAATGGCCAAATCAAACCCTTCGGTGGTTAATGACACCAGTCGATCAGAAACCTCAAGCTGGACCCGCACCTCAGGGTTGGCATGCAGAAAACCGGTAATTCGCGGTACCAATTGCTGGCGAGAAAACGCCACCGGCGCTGTCACCCGAACAGTGCCACGTAGTGGCCCGCCGGCATCACAAATACCAGAAAAACTCTGCTTTATTTGCGCAAAAGGCTGGCGTAGCTCTTCCACCAACCTCAATCCCGCCTCGGTCAGTCTGACACTGCGGGTGGTACGCTGTACCAATGGCACCCCGGCCAGCGTTTCGATCTCTTTAATTTTTTGGCTCATTGCCGCTTTGCTGACATCCAGCCGCTCTGCCGCCCGGGTAAAGCTACCCTGTTCAGCCAATACGGTGAGCCAGTGCAAATGGGTCCACAAGGTTTCTATTTTGGGTTTTTTCATCGTGACTGTTCAGTTATATAAACAATGAATTCAAGTATAGCGCTTCTTCCCACAGGGGTGCATGGCTAAGATGGGCTCTCAAAGGCGATGATAAAACGCTGCCCTGCACCTCCATGAAATCATTAACTCACTGACAGGATTATGAAAATGCCATTACTTATCTTTGACGTTATCGAGGGCCGCAATGAAGCCGAACTGAAAACGCTGCTCGACGCCGCCCACCGTGCCGTACTCAGCGCCTTCGACGTGCCGCAGCGCGATCGCTACCAAATTGTTCATGAAAACAAAGCTCACCATTTGGTGATAGAAGACACGGGCCTTAATTTGACCCGCACTCGTAATCTGGTGGTCGTTCGGGTGATCACCAGCCCGCGGCCTGAAGAACAGAAACAGCGATTTTATGCTGAACTCAGCCGTGAACTGCGGGAAAGCTGCGGGATTGAAGGCAATGACTTGATGGTCTCAATTACCACTAACAGCAAGGGCGACTGGAGTTTCGGTAATGGCGTGGCACAGTACCTGACCGGCGATCTTTAACCCTTGTGATTCCCCAGGCTAAGCCGCCTGGGGATGTGTATCGTCAGGGCTGCTGTTCGTCGTTATATTGGTTTTGCCACATGGCGGCATAGCGGCCATTGCTGGCCAGCAAGGCCTCATGCCGCCCACGTTCGACGATTTCCCCCGCCTCTAGCACGATGATTTCATCAGCATCAACGACCGTGGACAGGCGGTGCGCAATGACCAGCGTCGTATGATCGCGGCTCACCTCGCGCAAGTGCGCCTGAATCTCGCGTTCAGTCTGGGTATCCAGTGCACTGGTTGCCTCATCAAACACCAGAATCGCGGGGTTTTTCAGGATAGTGCGAGCAATCGCTACCCGCTGTTTTTCCCCACCGGAAAGCTTAAGCCCACGCTCACCCACTCGGGTTTCATACCCGTCGGGCAGACTGACGATAAAGTCATGAATATGCGCCAATTTGGCTGCCCGTTCGATCTCTGCCTGGCTTGAGCCCGTTTTACCGTAGCCGATGTTGTAGCCCAGCGTATCGTTGAATAACACGGTGTCCTGCGGCACGATGCCAATCGCCCCACGCAGACTGGCCTGCTTCAAACTGCGGATATCCTGGCCGTCAATCGAAATGGTGCCATTGTTCACATCATAGAAACGGAACAACAGCCGGGACAGCGTAGACTTGCCGGCACCCGAGGCCCCCACCACAGCCACCGTGTGGCCCGCTGGAATGGTAAAGCTGACATTTTTCAGGATGGGACGGCGCACATCATAGCCAAAACTGACCGAATCAAAGCACACTTCACCGGCTTTCAACCGCAGCGCCGCTGCATCTGGTTTATCGACAATCTCCTGCTCTTCCTGCAGCAAATCGAACATGTTTTCCATATCGATCAACGCCTGCCTAACTTCAGCATAAATAAAGCCGAAGAAGTTGAGCGGCTGATAGAGTTGCAATAGATAGGCATTCACCAACACAAAGTCGCCGACCGTCATCCGCCCCTGCACGATACCCTGTGCCGCCATCGCCATCATCACGATCAACCCGATAGAGATAATGGCGGTTTGCCCGAGGTTGAGGGCGGTAAAACTGAACTGGTTCTTAATCGCGGCGTATTCATACAAGCGGCGCGACATGTTGAAACGGTCTGCCTCAAAGTCTTCGTTACCGAAGTATTTGACCGTCTCATAATTGAGCAGGCTGTCGATAGATTTGGTATTGGCATCGGCATTGGCTTGGTTGAGTTCGCGTCTAAAACGCGTACGCCAACTGACCGCCATCACGGTGAACAGAATATAGCAGCCGACCGTCGCTAAAATTGCCAGAGCAAACCAGCCGTTTAGCAAATGCCACATAATCACCGACACCAGGGTGATTTCAAACAGGATGGGGAAAATGGAAAACAACAACCGCGAAAGCACTGTCGCTACGGCCTGAGTACCCCGTTCAATCGATAACGATAGCCCGCCAGTCTGGCGCTCCAGATGAAAGCGTAGGCTCAGCGCATGCAACTGCCTAAACACTCGCAGCCCTAACAACCGGGTAGCATTCTGACTGACGTGCACAAACATCACGTTGCGCAGCTCTTCAAATAACGCCGCGCCAACGCGCGCAACGCCATAAGCCAGGATCAAACCAATGGGTATGGCCAGCATTTTGGCCGTTTCGCCGCTCAAGGCGTCGATCATGGCTTTGTACGCCAGGGGGACTAACGTCGTGCTTACCTTAGATATCACCATGAAAACAAAGGCGATAACCAAGTAATAACGTAACTTCAGATTATCTTTGGGCCAGAGATAAGGCAGCAAAAATTTCAGTAAGCGGGAGCGGTCTATCATTGGGTATCTATTATCTCAGTCAACATAGCCGCATTGGCTTTTATCTATTCTGGCACGTCTGCCATGAAAAACCTTATGGAATCCACCCACACAGCTCTTTTGGATCCCAACAAAATAGATGCCGTTTCGAAGCATCATCCCCAAAGTGGCGTGTTCCACTATAATTGTCAGTGAAACTGTACAGGACATTCAAAACAAGGGAGTTCTATCATGCTAAACATGGGCCATCGTCATTCGTTGATTATCGATGAACAGAGTTTAAAGAAACAACGTACCCCGCTGTTAATCATCTCAATATTGTTGCTATTGGGCGGCCTTTTCTGCCTGTTCAGCCCCTTTGCCTCCGGCGCGGCGATCAGTGTGGTCGTGGGTATTTTCTTGTTGCTAAGCGGCTTTGCACTTATTTTCGGTATGATTGCCAACCGGCTGCAAAATACCTGGCCGATGATCGGCGGCATTCTGCTCGGGGTGGCTTATCTTATTATCGGCTACGTATTTATCACCCACCCTGCAGTCGGTATTTTCGCCATGGCGGTTTACCTCGCCGTCTTGTTTGCATTGGGTGGGATTGTACGGTTGATCGCCGGATATAAACTGCGCGAGCTTCCGGGAAGCTGGCTGCAATTTGTGATTGGCATTTTGGATCTGGCCATTGCCTGGCTGTTGTTCAGCGCTGACCCAATGACATCAGTGGTACTGGTCACCACCATTGTGGGTATCGAAATGCTGTTCAGCTCGTTCAGCTTATTCCAGGTTGCCCGGCAGCTGAAACGCGCATGATCTCTCAGCGGAGCTACCCCGCTCCGCTTTCTCTGACATTTGGCTGCCCAGCCACACAATTAGGTTGGTACTTCGGCAGCCAACTGCCCTACTATAAGTAAAGTTTCACCCAATGCAGGCTCAACGATTTCCCCTGACGAAAAATTGAAGTGAGATGATAACGCTATGGAATTCAAGGACTACTATGCCATTTTAGGGGTTAAGCCGTCAGACGATCTTAAGGCAATCAAAACCGCCTATCGCCGGCTGGCGCGAAAATATCACCCCGACGTCAGTACCGAATCAAATGCCGAGGAACAATTCAAACTGGTCGCCGAAGCCTATGAAGTACTGAAAGACGACGAACGACGTGCTGAATACGATCAACTTCTGCAACACCGTAACGACCCCAACTTTGGCCGCCAGACACAGCATGGCCATGGCAATGCCCACAGCGCTGAAGACTTTTCCGATATCTTTTCCTCTATGTTCGGTGAACATGCACGTGCTCAGCAACATCGCCAAAGGCGCCAAGGCATGCGCGGCCAAGATATTGAAATGGAAGTCGCTATCTTCCTGGAAGAAACACAGGCAGAGCAAACCCGCACTATTCGCTATAGCCTGCCGGTGTATAACGCGTTCGGCATGGTAGAGCAGGAAATTCCTAAAACCCTTAATGTGAAAATCCCTGCCGGCGTTGGTGATGGTGAGCGTATTCGCCTGAAAGGCCAGGGTGCACCAGGCACTGACGGCGGCGCTAACGGCGATCTCTACCTGATTATCCGCATAGCTCCTCATCCGCTGTTCGACATTGTCGGGCACAACCTTGAGATCGTCCTGCCGGTAACGCCTTGGGAAGCGGCCTTAGGTGCCAAGGTCCCCGTACCGACCCTAAAAGACAGTATTCTGTTGACCATCCCTGCCGGCAGCCAAACCGGGCAGCGTTTGCGCATCAAGGGAAAAGGCCTGGTCGGGAAAAAAGAAACCGGGGATTTATATGCAGTGATCAAAGTCATGATGCCACCAAAACCGGACGAGAAAAGCGCTGCACTGTGGCAACAGCTGGCAGAAGCTCAGAAGACCTTTGATCCACGTAAAGAGTGGAGTAAGCAAAATGGCTAACGTAAAAGTAACTTTCACCATAACCGAGTTTTGCCTGCACACCGGCGTAACACAAGATGAACTCACTGAAATCGTTGGGTTAGGCATGATTCAACCGCGTGATCTCACAACTGAAGAGTGGATCTTCGACGATCGCGCACTGATCACTTTTCATCGCGCCGAGCAATTGCATCGCGAGCTGGCACTCGACTGGCCCGGCATTGCGGTGACGCTGACGTTGCTGGATGAGATCGAGCATCTACGCAAAGAAAACACTCAGTTACACCAAAGGCTGGCACGCTTTATCAGCAAGCCGTGATGTTGTGAAAACAGCCCGTTGCACCTGCAGTGGGCTGTGTCAGACGCCGACAGCGTTCATCGTCGAAATATCCCCCCCTCTGCCGCCCTCATTCTTCCTCACTGGCGGAACGGGAAAATCCCTCTGCTGCTGCCTCCTTCCACACGGAAAACCAACATAACCGATACCCTCTGAAGAGATCATGTTGGTAAAAAATATGCACTCAGCGATGTTTAACTGATGATTAATATGAATACTGTTAATAAAGACATGTCATTAAAAACATGTTATTAAAAACAGTATTGACACCCCTATCAAAACAAGTAGATTAGTAATCATCAGCAGCGAAACAATAGCTTGCTGTTAATAGTGAAAGTATTAAAGTTAAGTTGATAGAGTTATTTTTGCGATAAAGGCCACGAAGTGATTTTTGTATGGGCCATTAATGTAGAGAAAACAACACTCTCATTATATGACGCTTTAAGGCCACGTAGTCAGTATCTACAATCGCAGGGTGTGAACCAAAACGCGATGATGTAAGGCCATGTTTTAATTGTTATTTGTTTGCGATCATTTTTCAAGACAGTGCAACAAGATCGCAACGGAAGTGAGGCCACGCATCAAAGAGTCTATATCGCGAGGGGAGATGTACCTGTTTAATATGCCAAATCTTCGAGTATTGAGATTGGCCTAAAGTCTAAACTGGTAAATAGAGGGAGGATTGAGTTAACCCAATATTATCTGTGTTAAACCTGTACATTTAACGATAGAACCTTAGCAGTAAGAAATTAGTAAGTTCATTAATGTTAAATTTGAAGTCAATAGTACCTTAAAAGCCCTGGCAGACATTGTCAGGGCTTTTATCTTTTATATCCATACGCCAGTAATGTGGGATGAAGGTAGCACTCTGGGCAGAGAAGAGCCCCGCTCCCACCCCACGATCTCATCGACCCTGAGGTTGCTCTCCGCATAACCAACCACTGCGACGGATCCGTTACAGGAACCCGTATGCGGCAGCCAAGACCCACCCCATCACGCACGACACAGAAACCCCGATCAGACCTACCATGATGAAACTGTGGTTAATCACAAACCGCCCGATATTTGTCGTTCCTGAACGGTCGAACTGAATGGCGGCCAGATCGCTTGGGTAGGTCGGTAAAATATAGTAACCATAACACGCCGGTGCAGAAGCAACGATGTAAGCAGGATCAACCCCGATGGCCAGTGCCACAGGAACAATCGCTGCAAGTGCAGCAGCCTGCGAATTAACAAACTTGGAAACGATAAGCAAAACGATGGCATAGGCCCAAGGATATTCTTTCACAATGGTGCCCAGCACTGACTCAATTTCTTTCAAATGAGCACCAAACATTGTCTCAGCCATCCAGGCAATACCGTAAACAGCCACTATGGCAATCATCCCTGAACGGAAAACCTCGTTTTTAGAGATAGACGCTGGGTTTGTTTTGGTAGCAATAATGATTACCGCACCAGAACACAACATGAACATCTGGATAACCAACACCATAGAGAGTGGTTTGCCATTAATGAGTGGACGCAGTTCAGAGAAAGCCCCTAATAGCGCGACAATAACGATGGTCGCCAAGAAAATCCACATCGCTACCCAATTGCTGGTTGGGAGCTTTTTATCCAATAAGGTTGCTGTATCACCGTATACGTATTTGTAGTTTTCCGGGTCTGAAATGAAACTCTGGAATTTCTCATCTTTATCCAGATCTTTACCCCGGAACCAACTGAAGATGCCAATAGCAAGAATACCGCACAGGGTAGAGGGTATCGTAATCGCCAGCAGATCGAGAAATTCCAGATGTTTACCATTAAAGGTAAAATTGCCCAACATGGCGACCAGCGATACAACGGCCACGGATACCGGGCTGGCAATAATCCCCATCTGTGCACCAATAGAGCTGGCAGCCATCGGCCTTTCCGGGCGAATATTGTTCTTGATTGCCACGTCATAAATAATGGGCAATATCGTGTATACCACATGCCCAGTACCACAGAGAATGGTCAAAATACAGGTAACAAACGGCGCAACAATGGAGACATACTTAGGGTTACGTCGCAGTAAACGCTCTGCAATTTGCAACATCACATCAAGTCCCCCTGATGCTTGTAGCGCCGCTGATGCTGCCACTACCGCGATGATAACCAGCATCACATCAACAGGGGGTTTCCCTGGCGGCAAGTGAAAAACGAAAACCAGTATAATTAACCCGATACCGCCAAGTAACCCCAGCGCAATACCACCCTTTCTGGCCCCGTAAAAAAGGCAGATCAGTATGACAATAAGTTGAATCGTAAATAACATGTGAACCTCATTTTTATTGTTAAGATGATTAATAATTCACTTCTTTTCATTTTCATTGAGGGATTAAGATCACAGATAGTTAGTTTTCATCATTAAAAAAGCCCAATAAAATCAGGCGGAAACCAGTTTGTTTTATTAAAGTTATCATTATGTTTTTCGTGTAAATGAATGGCTACCAAACCCATACATTCATGTAAAAGCACATCATTAAAAGACCTAATAAACGTCTTATACGGCGTAATGTGTGGAATGAAGGAAATAGCCAAAATGACAGCAACAATATATTTTAGACACAATATTTTAAATAATAGTCAGCATTGATTTAACATGAGGAAAGGCTGACCATGAGCCAATATCGCGAACTAGGCTTTCTATCTCTTGAAACAGAAAACAGTACATTGGTAATCCAGCGGTAATTATCGCAGCCTTATGCCACCCTCATTCAGTGGCTGTTCTCGACACCTATCATTAGGATTTTTACCTAAAAAAGCAGATTCAATTCAATTGCGTTAAGAATCATCTTAAAATAAATGCGGCATATTTATGGATGCAGGATCCCAAGGAATAGGATGAACAATAAGGATCGTAAACCCGGCTATCAGGTTGAGTATGGTGAAGAGTGGAAACCGGAAAAAACCTCTAAATGGTTTTGGGTTGCAATAATAAGCATTATCGGTATTTTAATCGCAATATCGTGAGCGTTATACGCTCACGCGACAAAGAGGCGCTCTGCCATAACCTCCTCGATAAGATATTAGCGAAGATAAACACGGCGTATCCGCACAAGCTAATCAGTGAGAAGAAATAAAATCAGAAGGCGTAACCGGTGCAGGCAATGAGAAGTTCTGTTTCATTCGAGCCACTTCACCGATCGGCGTTAACCCGAACAAACGCTTAAATTCACGGCTGAATTGCGAAACGCTTTCATACCCGACCCGTGCACTTGCCGCTGAAGCGGTGAGATTATTCCGCAACATCAGCAATCTGGCCTGATGCAATCGCGTGGACTTAAGGTATTGCATGGGGGATGTCTCAGTAATGGTTTTAAAATGGCTATGAAAAGTGGCCAGGCTCATGCCCGCCTCTTTTGCCAGTGCATTCACATCAAGATACGAGTCATATTCCGCATGCAGCTTGCGCAGCGCCTTAGCCACTTTCCCAAACTGCCCCTGCATGGTCAGTGCACTGCGGAGTGTCTGCCCCTGAGCGCCCGTCAGAACACGGTAATAGATCTCCCGCACCATCGCCTGCCCCAATATTTCGGCATCCAGTGGTGACGCCATCACCTGCAGGAAACGTAAAACTGAATGGCTCATGGCATCATCCATCGGACTCGACACCATACTCCGAGGCGGTGCGCTGACGCTCTGCCCACGATCGGCAAGGTGCAACAGCAGATCGGCCGCGACGGTGAAGTCCAATCGCATATAAATAGCCAGCATAGGCTCTGAAGCACTGGCATCCGTTTCCATCGTAAACGGCACAGGAATGGATACCATCAGGTAATGTTGTGCATCATATAAATAGACATCCTTTCCCAAGAAGCCGCGTTTTCTTCCCTGCACAACAATGACGATGCCCGGCTCATATAATACCGGCGTGCGCAGCAACGGACGGTTGGAACGCAAAAAACGTACGTCAGCCAAAGCCGTGAGGTTGTAGCCTTCACGCGGTGTCAGCCTATCCAACAGCGCGATCATCTGGCCGGTAACCCCAGAAGAAGAAATTGCCATACACACCTGCAAAGCGACGTAGAAGGGAATGTAAGTTTGACACTCAGTAACGGGGTCGTCCAGCGAGCTCAGAGGAATAGGCAAACATCAGAGAGGATCATGGCTACGGATTTTGCCCTACCCGCCCTATGCTGCTTGTCCCCCTTACCGAGGATAACGTCATGCATTCATCAAAATTATTTTTTATCACCGGCGTCAGCAGCGGCTTTGGCCGTGCACTGGCAGAAGCAGCACTGGAAGCAGGTCACCGCGTAGTAGGAACACTGCGCAACCAGCAAGCCAAAGATGAATTCGACGCTCTGGCACCTGGCCGCTGTTTCGGTCGGATCCTTGATGTCACGAATTTTACCGACGTCGGTCCGCTGGTTGCCGATGTAGAACAAGAGATTGGCGCCGTTGACGTGCTGGTAAATAATGCCGGCTATGGCCATGAAGGAATAATGGAGGAGTCCCCCATCAGTGACGCCATTCACCAATTTGAGGTCAACGTGTTTGGTGCAATAGCCGTTATTAAGGCTTTTCTGCCCTATTTCCGCACACGCCGCGCTGGCCATATTATCAATATTACCTCAATGGGTGGATTCATTACCTTACCGGGGATCAGCTACTATTGTGGCAGCAAATTCGCCTTGCAAGGTATCTCCGAAACCCTGACCAAAGAGCTTAAACCCTTTAATATTGCGGTCACCGCGATTCAACCAGGATCTTTCCGGACAGACTGGGCTGGGCGTTCAATGGTGCGCTCACCGCGTAGCATCAGTGATTACGATCAGAGTTTTGGGCCGATTCGTGAGACACGTGAAAAACGCAGTGGCCATCAACCTGGCGATCCGGTTAAGGCCGCCAAAGCCATTCTGCAACTCCTCGATAGCCCTGCGCCACCGGCATCATTGCTGCTTGGCAGCGACGCCGTCATGTATGTCAGAGAAAAACTGCATCAGATGAACACTGATATTAATGCCTGGGAAGCCGTCAGTCGCTCAACCGATGGCTAATACCCCTATCCCTACCTTATAAAGGACCAGCATTAGTCTTACTGCCGGTATTGCCGGCAGTAAGTGCTGACTGGGTGGGGCGATGCCGTTGCTGCCATCCGCGTGTCGAGCGAGCATTGTGAGGACACCAGATGACAGCGCACTAGATGTTCAGGCTGTAGTAATGTTCATCCTTGTCGACTTTGCCGGTAAAGGTGAACCCAAAAGAGAAATACATTTTTTGCGCAACCAGGTTGTGTTCATCAATCATCAGCGTTACCTGCTTAACGCCGTTCTTTTTGAAGTAGCTCAGCATTGCCTCAAAGGAAGCGCGGCCCAGCCCCTGGCCGATAAATTTGTGGTCGAGCATATAGCGACAGATCTCAGCATCGGTCAGTTGATTCGCCCAGCGTTTGTACAGGAAAAAACCGATTAACTCCCCGTCGCGGTACAGCGCTCTGGGGTGGCATTCAGGAAAATAAGCCGCCTCAGAAATGGAGATCGCATTGCAGCAAATAAATGCTTCAAATAATGTCCCGACACCATCTTTGTTCGACGTCAGTTCACAAACATCAAAAACATTTTCGCGATCTATCTCACGTATCTCAATCATATAACCGTCTCAAATTTATCATTTTGTGAAGCTGAGCTCGTCATTCGGCGCCCCTTGTTCTTTGATTATACCCTTCTTGTGTTCACCGCGGTTTACAGCTGCAACAGCAGGGCCGCGATCGACACCGACTAAAAATTGCGCTGGCTATAGTGTCGACTACAATTCAATCGAAATACCTCCCTACAAAAACAATATTGATTCATATTAGAGGTGATTATGTTGCAGAAACACGAAAACGTAATAAGTATGACTGTACTTAGCCATCAAGCCACCCGACAATTAATGCCCTCGTTTTCTTCATTGCCCCACACACAACACGCTGACGGCAAGTACCGCTTACGACGCTATTCGGTCGTCAAGCACGCCAATGGCCATGTGAGCGAGATTGGACCGCGCAATTTCGTTCAGTCTGATGAGATCAACCATTTTCAGGGCAACGTGGTACGCCGCTTCGAGCCGATTGACAGTGCCGTGCTGCAAAGCGCCGGGCTGGAGGAAATGTGTAATCTGTTTGCAGAAAGCAACGATCTGCCAGAAGGAGCCGAAATTGAAATTCACCAGATGCGCGTTGTCGCCATTCATAACGAAACGCAGGTAGCGCCGGAAGGTATTCATCAAGATGGTTTTGACCATATCGCGATGATCGCTATCCACAGGCAAAACATTGTCGGCGGCGAAATCATGCTATACGCCGATAGTCACCAGCCGCCGTTCTTTAAAAAAGCCCTGGCGGATGGCGAAGCCGTTTTACTGGCGGACAGTAAACTATGGCATAACGCTACGCCGATCAGCACCATCGTCCCGGAAGAAGAAGGATATCTTGATCTCTTTGTCCTGACAGCTCGGGGAGAAAAAGCATGACTTTTTCGCCCGAACTCGCCCGAGCCCAATTTAGTGCGCTATCCCAGCGTTATGATGATAAACCCGCGATCTTTTTCGATGGGCCAGGGGGATCTCAGGTTTCGCAAGCCGTGCTGGAAAAAATGACGGATTATCTGGGGAAATATAACGCCAATTTGGGCGGACACTATTTCTCCAGCCATAAGACGACCGAAGTCATGAACCAGGCACGGGAATCGGTACGTGCCTTTTTAAATGCGCCGTCGCCCGACAATGTCGTTTTTGGCATGAACATGACCTCGCTGACGTTCCACCTCAGCCGTATCATTAGCCGTAACTGGCAAGCCGGCGATGAGATTATCGTCACTGCGTTAGATCACTACGCCAACGTCTCCAGCTGGCAGCAGGCGGCAGCCGACAAACAGGTCAAGGTGCATCAAATACCGCTGGAGCGCGCGGATTGCTCGTTGAACGCGGCCCGGCTGTGTGAAAGCATCACCGCCAAGACCAGACTCGTGGCCGTCAGCTATGCGTCCAACGTTACCGGCAGCATCGCCGACATTAAAACCATTACCGACGCCGCCCACCGTGTCGGCGCACAGGTGTATGTCGACGCCGTGCACTACGCTCCGCATAACCTGATCGATGTGCAAGCGCTTGGTTGTGACTTTTTAGTCTGTTCCGCCTATAAATTCTTCGGGCCGCATATCGGCATGGCCTATATCGCACCCCAGTGGTTGCAGCGTCTGCAGCCGTATAAAGTCGAGCCGGCCACCGACATCGGGCCAGGGCGTTTTGAAACGGGGACACAGAGCTTCGAAGGGCTCGCCGGCGTGACGGCAGCCATCGACTACCTGGCACAATGGGGCACGCCAGGGGCCCCACTCAGGCAGCGCTTGCAAGAAAGCTTTGCCGGTTATCACCAACATGAAGAGAGCCTGTGCCGGTACTTTTTGCAGCGTTTGCAGCACATAGACAGTATCCAACTCTATGGATCACCTTCCGCGGATACCCAGCGCCGCACGCCGACCTTTGCGTTAACCTTCAAGGAACATACCCCGGAACAGGTTGCTCGCCGCTTAGGCCAACACAATATCTGCGTCGGCAGCGGGCACTTCTATGCTCTGGGTTTAATTCAACAGTTGGGGCTGCAGGACTGCGGCGGCGTGCTGCGCGTCGGGATGATGCATTACAATACCCAGCAAGAAATTGACATGCTGTTTGAAGTGCTCGCCAGCGAAAGGTAGCGGAGCATCATACGCAAAGAGACTTCTGGGTAATGGGCAGCAGAATAACCAAAATCCACATCACCCACGTAGTGTCAGTAAAAAGCCCCTGCGAGAACAGGGGCTTTTTACAACGAGATAGGCGCGAGCACAAACTCAAGGCCTTTACGGCACGGCACCTGCTGTATTCGTTGACCAACTATAAACCGAGTGGCTCATCATCAAGGCGTTAATAACTGAACCAGCGATTTGGCTAAATGCTCGCTTTTGGCGGTTAATAAGTTACCGCTTTTTAATATCCCGTGCTGATTGCCATTAAGATCCATGACGGTTAAGCCTGCCTCTCTGGCGCAAATGAT
The DNA here is from genome assembly GCF_017832355.1 of Serratia sp. PL17. Lineage (GTDB taxonomy): Bacteria > Pseudomonadota > Gammaproteobacteria > Enterobacterales > Enterobacteriaceae > Serratia. The sequence continues at coordinate 71,488 of NZ_JAFIBY010000010.1, read as the reverse complement.
GATAGCCGCGCTATCCCAGGGTTTCATTATGGTATCAATAGCCGCATCTGACGCCCCATTTAATACTGAGACGTGTTGGATACAATCCGCGGAAAATTTAAACAATTTTGCTCTCTCAAGAACAGAAATCAGATTCCATGGCGTATCGCCATTCTCAATCCATGTGGAAGTGCCATGCATCCCTGAGGAGGTTATGGTCGCTTGCTCTACACCTATTGGCGCGGTTTGAGCTGGCTCACTCAACAACTGCCTGGCATTGTTTTTTCCGGCGCTCATAAAGCACCCCAGATCTTTTCCTGCATATACCAACGTATTTATTGCGGGTAGCCCAATAGAGCCGAGTATAGGTTCACCGTTTTGGATTAGCGCAATCAGGGAACCGTATACTGGCATGCCTAATTTGTACCATGTGGTGCCATCAATAGGGTCGATAAGCCAATATAATTGGCAGTCATCGGCAATGTCACAACCCAGTTCTTCACCATAAACAGGAATGTGCGGGGTCAGAGCCTGCAAGCTATCCCGGATATATTTTTCAGTTTCAATATCTGCTTCACTAACAATGCTCAAGTCTTTCTTTTCGAAAAATGTTACTTCATTTTTTCTGCTTTCAATAATGGAGAAGGAAGATAAAGCAATCTCTTTAACGTTTTGCAATAAGCCACTGAGTTCCATTTTGTTCATTGTTAATATCCACATCAATCATACTTAAAATTCAAGATAACGAACCCCACAATGGATTTTATAGCAGCGCCTCCATTGAGACATTTGGGGCCGTCACGTCAAGCCGTTAATATTAACACATGCCCCGCCGGCATCCCCACAAGAGGTACATTGAACATGCCGCGAAAAACACCCCGCAAAGGTGTTAAAAAGCCCTCGGCTGCTTACATAACAGCTGTGCTTCCGCGACATGTCAAAGCCCCCTTCTTTCACTAACGATAACAATTAAAACAATTGCAGCGTTTTTTCTGCCATGCGGATAACAGCAAGATCGTCGGTGATATCTTTAACCTTATTAACCGGGATCCATTCCAATTTTTTTGATTCTTTGGACATACTGATTTCAGCATTCTGGCCTGCAACAAAACACAGGGTTATATCATAATGGAGATGCGCAGAGGCTTTAGGGTTTTCCGGTATTTTATGTATGTCAACATCAATGACGAAAGCGTCGTCTGCACTAATACTTTGGATACCACTTTCTTCTTGCGCTTCTCTCAAGCAAGCATCTAAAAACGACAAATCAGTCGGTTCGATGTGCCCACCTAACTGAAACCATCGATTTAGCTTGGCGTGAAGCGTCAAGAGCACTTTCGTTTTATCATGATTGAGCACCCATGCGGAGGCAGTGAAGTGCCCCTGCTTTGACTCTTCATAGAAGACATTATCTTGCTCACGAAGAATATTCAGCATATTGCATTTATGTTCTTCTTCTTTCGCATAGCTTGTTTTATAGCCTTCTAACAAACTGGATATTTCATTTTTCATGACGTTATACTCACTTTGCATTATAAAATAATGAAACCAATAAAATACTCATGCACATCACGTGGCAATATTTTAAATCCGTGAAAGGGTGAGGTGTGCAGCATCAAAAAACACCCGATACCACCCCAATGTGCTGTTTGCGCCATAGGCTACATCGCTGCTACCCAACTTTTCGCTGCTGCATAAGTTAAACTAAACAACTCGTCATGGTTTAGATCACAGTGTGCAAGGCTAACGAAGGAGTTATGCCCTTCCATAATCAATAAGCCATTCTTTAAAAGCTCAGCCTTGAAACGGCTTCTTAACGCATAATTGTTGACGATCTCTTGACTAAAGACCAAGTCAAACAAAGCATTGTCGAAAAGCGCCTTGGCGTTCACATAATTATCTGCACCCGCTTCTTTAAGTGCCAAGTTGAGCGTCGCGACGATAGCCTTGCCCGCTTGGGAAACCAGGTTATAACCGTCACACTCCCCCATAATCTCTGCTACAGCAATTGCGGCATGAGGGGAAAGTATTTCTTTGGTGTGAGTACCGCCAATACGGGCTTCACGGTAGACAGCAATGCTATCAGGCTTACCCATAAGGATTGCAAGGGGCAAACCGTTACCGATCGCCTTACCTAAAACCACGTAATCAGGATCGAAAGAGGCGTTATTCGCCAGATAGCCACCCGGGTTCGTTCTCCCCGCAGTCTTGGTCTCGTCTAATAACAACTTCACGCCATAGTTCTTGCACATGGCGATTGCCGCTTTAATCTTCTCTTCTGAGAAGAAAGCCAGCTGGTATACGTCCAATGCGAATATGGCAATATCATTTCCATGTTCTTGCAAGATGTGTTCTAGCTCAGTCAGGTCGCCATTAACCCAGTTGAAAACAGCCTCTTCACCGCTGACGCCGCGCATGCCATTCAAATAGCGTAAATCGTTTCTTTTCTCACTGCCCAATGCTTCATGCCAGCTCGGCGACATATAGAGTTGGGCATCATGCCATCCCAAAAAACCACATCGTACGATTTTTTTTCGCTCTGTTTGCATCATCGCACATCTAAATGCAGCCGTTACTGCCTCGGAGCTGGTTTTAAATAAAGAGACAACGTTATAGCCGACATAAACGTTTTCAAATACGTCTGATACCTGGCTATGTACCTCTCCAAATCCTGGGAACGACAACCCCAAGCTTAAGGCGTCAGTCAGCCTTCTGTTAAATTCTGGATGACTGTGACCAAGAATAACCGGCCCGATACCCAAAACAAAATCCAGGTACTGATTTCCGTTACTGTCCTCTATGCGATACCCTTTCCCCTTTCTAAACTGAATAGGTTGCCCATGTGAGTCTAAAAGTCTGTCGCTGCCAACTAATGGTGAAATCATGCCTATCATCCTTGTTTTCAAGCCGAAGCAATATGTTGTTTTTCTGGAAGGTGTTTTAGCTTTTTCCACGAGTTATGTGAAAAACCATACATTCTAATTAACCAGCGATCGTTGCCATCATAATTTGCAGAACTTGAAAGGTTATCTCTGCCATGCAAAGCAATCCTGTTATTTATGATAAGAACATCACCGGGCTGTAGGACAACTCTGTTGATGTATTTCGGATCGGACAGGTGTGTTTTTAGTTTTTCCAATGCTTCATTTGCTTCGTCATTGATCCCGACAAGCTTAGAATGGCTGTATCTTATGACCAGTCGACCATTGATATCCCCAATCACACTGATATTTTCTATTTTTGAATCAACATCAAAGCTGGACTGGCTACTGGCGATATATTCAGGCTTCATCAGCTGCTCTATCGTTGAATAACTTAAGTTATTCAAAATATCATCCAGTGACCAAACCGTTGTCGCTGCCTGAATCGGGTTTCTTAGGCAGGCCAAGGCAAAAACCTCGGGGGCAATCACTTGATTTCTTGTGTCATCAGGAAGCATTTCTGACCAATGGCCATTGACGACTTCTGTATGCGGGGAAAGGGACTTTGTAGAGCGAGACCACGATTTCTCATTATTCTTGGCGGGCATAACCATATGCGCCAATCTGCCTTGCATTTCATTAAGATAAGAGGACACGGTATGACCTGTGACACCTAACATAGCCATTAGCGTTGACGCTGGTTCAATCCATAAACTCGCATCGGGTGCTTCATCATTGCAAGGCGTCGGCGGTAATTTATCGGTTGAAAAACAATTCCTCATTAATAGATAGCCATATTTCTGCCGTTCTGAGAACCACGATAGCTCAGAGTAAACATCAACATCATTGGCTAACTGTTTGCGAATATTTTCCTCAGCGATACTTTTAACGATATATGGACTAATCTCTTGATTGTAAAGGGTGAATTTATTTTTAGTGATAATGTCTTTAAGATTAAAATCAGATAAATCAATTAATAGTCCCAGTGATGACAACTTAACATTCCGTGATAAATGCCTCACACATTATCTCCTTTGAGGTTAGTTAATAACAAAATAATTTCGTATATTACTATTACACTCAATATCAAAGTAATTTGATATACGCTGTAAAAACCCAGGACACGTCATATTTAATTTCAATTTTTCATGCGATGACAGATCATTACTGATAGGTGTATAAAAGCTGTATCTTGAAGTGCGCATGTCAAAAATTTAAAAACATGCATATGGTATGAAAAATGGATACATGGGGGAATAACACTCCCTATCAATTTATTACAGTCACTATCCGTGTTGTCATTACAAGTGCTTATTCAATAACGGACAATAAAAACCAAACAACCCATTACTTTATGTTACAAATTCCGAACAAAGTATACAAACGCGCAACTTAATGTAAAGTTATTTTTTTTATTTTAAATAGCAACTATAACAATAAACATTATTTGCTTGTTATATATATTCACGATCACTTAAAAAAACCTTGATCTATCTATGAATTGGAACCATGCTCAGCGTCATTAAGCGTTAATCTTCAAAGAAAAAGGCTATTATTAAGATAAAATAAGTAACTTATCTTATGTGATGCCTGACAAGCGCAGCGGCCATCGTAACGACTGATACATAAGGTATGTGCGACATTCTGTGCAAATACTTTTTGAGCATGTGTTTGTGTTGATTAGGCGTTTTTATCACTTTATGATCTGAAATCTGCAGGAAGTCAGTATGTTCAAATACCTCGCATGTTGCTTTATGTTAGTGCTAATTTACCCCCTGGGCGTGGACTTATACCTTGTTGGCTTACCCGACATTGCCAAAGACTTAAATGCCTCTGCCGTTGACCTTCATACTGCTTTTTCTATTTATTTGGCCGGCATGGCATCGACCATGATTATCGCAGGACTGGTATCCGACCGATTCGGCCGGAAACCCATCGCATTATTGGGTGCGTTGATTTTTGTCTGCGCGTCATACGGAGCCGCGTTGACGGTTTCTGCCGAACAATTTCTTTTTGCACGATTTTGGCAAGGCGTGGGTGCCGGCTTCTGCTATGTTGTCACCTTTGCCATTCTTAGAGATACCCTGGACGATGATAAACGCTCAAAAGTGTTGTCAGTAATTAATGGTATTACTTGCATCGTTCCTGTTATTGCACCGGTTCTGGGGTATTTACTGTTAATGAGCTTTGAATGGCCAAGCCTCTTCACCGGTATGGCCATCTTCGCTGGGATTTCATGTTTAGTCTGTATATTCTGGTTAGATGAAACCTACCATAATAATAAAGAGACGCAGCCGAACAGTAAAATAATCAGTGGCGAAAGTTTATTATCAACATTATTCATCAGCCGACTATTTATTACCTGTTTGTCTATCACTGCAATTTTGACCTATGTAAACACCTCGCCAATCATATTAATGGGGCAGATGGGGTTGTCTACAGGGCAGTATTCAATATCAATGACAGGGCTGGCTGGCTTTAGCATGGCCACTTCATTTTTAACGCCCTATCTCCTGTCAAAATTTGGGCAAAAAACGCTCCTGCTATTATCACAAGCGCTATTTTTAACCTGTGCTGTTATCTTTGCACTCACACAAGCCCTGGGCCTGAATGCTTATTTAAACCTCGTCGGGTTCGCCATGATCGGTGTCGGTTTTGCTATGGGCTTCGGGATATTGATGAGCCAAGCCTTGAATCCGTTTAAGCAAAATGCCGGTTTGGCAAGTTCCGTGCTGGCCATTTGCCAGATCGCGTTCTCGGCAGGTTATATCTGGATAATGGGGATGCTGGGCGTGAGTGCAGTGAATATGCTGATTTTCCTGTTACTGTTTTCCAGCATCGCTAACACCATCGTGCTGGTCTCTGTACCTAACCAGCGGGAATGTCTTCAGGAGTAAACGCTCCCGCCCTGCCAGGCATATCCCACCGTCGAGTCCCCTAAAACGCCTTCATAGCAATATGAAGGCGTAATAATACCAAACCGCGCTACCACAGAAGCTCTTCCCCGCAATGCGGTTGTGGGCATACACACGTTCAAATACGTCATGACTTTTGGGTTGTTAGCGAAAGGGACTTAAGGAACAGATTGGATTGGATTGGATTGGATTGGATTGGATTGGATTGGATTGGATTGGATTGGATTGGATTGGATTGGATTGGATTGGATTGGATTGGATTGGAGCGGGTGAAGGGAATCGAACCCTCGTATGCAGCTTGGGAAGCTGCCGTTCTACCATTGAACTACACCCGCATCGGTGTGCGGCTGCCATTATAACCGGTTATCCCCGCTGGGCAAGCGAAGATAGCATGTAACTGCTGATGTTTTAGGCAGTTAGCGTAGCTTTCCTCTCTCCTCCCCCATCAGGCGAAAAAAAACCGGCACAGTGACCTGTACCGGCTGATATTAATACCCTTTGTCTTTCAATCCGCAGGGGTGTTGGCTATACCTTCCTGCGGTTTGAAATCTCTTCGGTATATGGCCTTATTTCTGTGGGCGCATTGCCGGGAACAGGATCACATCACGAATGGTGTGGCTGTTGGTGAACAGCATGACCATACGGTCGATACCGATACCCAGACCTGCGGTCGGCGGCAGGCCGTGCTCCAGCGCAGTCACGTAGTCTTCGTCGTAGAACATCGCTTCGTCATCGCCAGCGTCTTTCGCATTAGCCTGGTCAGCAAAACGCTGCGCCTGGTCTTCCGCATCATTCAGCTCTGAGAAGCCGTTACCGATTTCGCGGCCACCGATGAAGAACTCGAAGCGGTCAGTGATTTCTGGGTTAACGTCATTACGGCGCGCCAGCGGTGAAACCTCTGCCGGATATTCCGTGATGAAGGTCGGCTGAATCAGATGGCTTTCCGCCACTTCTTCGAAGATCTCGGTCACTACACGGCCCAGGCCCCAGCTCTTCTCAACCTTGATACCGATGGATTCAGCAATCGCAACCGCTTTACCCATATCGGCCAGATCGGCCAGATCGGTTTCAGGACGATACTTTTTGATCGCCTCGGTCATGGTCAGCTTCGCAAACGGCTTGCCGAAGTCGAACACTTCATCACCGTACTGCACCTGAGTATTGCCCAGCACGTTCTGGGTCAGGGTGCGGAACAGTGACTCGGTCAGTTCAATCAGGTCTTTGTAATCCGCGTATGCCATATAGAGTTCCATCATGGTGAACTCTGGGTTATGACGCGGAGATACGCCTTCGTTACGGAAGTTACGGTTGATTTCGAACACGCGCTCGAAGCCACCAACAACCAGACGCTTCAGGTACAGCTCTGGTGCAATACGCAGGTACATATCAATGTCCAGCGCATTGTGGTGAGTAACGAATGGACGCGCAGAAGCCCCACCCGGGATCACCTGCATCATAGGCGTTTCGACTTCCATGAAGCCGCGTTCTACCATGAAGTTACGCATTGCCGCCATGATCTGAGAACGCACCTTGAACGTCTTGCGCGACTCTTCATTAGCGATCAAATCCAGGTAACGCTGGCGATAGCGGGTTTCCTGATCCGCCAGACCGTGGAACTTGTCCGGCAACGGGCGCAGGGCTTTGGTCAGCAGACGCAGTTCGGTACAGTGGATAGACAATTCGCCGGTCTTGGTTTTGAACAACTTGCCGCGCGCACCCAGGATGTCACCCAGATCCCACTTCTTGAATTCTTCGTTATAAACGCCTTCCGCCAGATCGTCGCGCGCGACGTACAGCTGGATACGGCCACCAACGTCCTGCAGCGTAACGAATGACGCTTTACCCATGATACGGCGGGTCATCATACGGCCGGCAACGGTGACTTCTACACCCAGCGCTTCCAGCTCTTCATTGTCTTTATCGCCGTATGCAGCGTGCAGCTTGTCGGACGTGGTGTCACGACGGAAATCATTCGGGAACGCAATGCCGTTCTCGCGCAGCGCGGCCAATTTCTCACGGCGTGACTGCAACTCGTTATTGAGATCCAGCGCCTGATCGGCGCCTTGTGGTTGTTGCTCAGACATTTCTGTTCCTTATAACCCGGCTTTCAAACTTGCCTCAATGAATTTATCCAGGTCGCCATCTAATACGGCCTGCGTGTTGCGCGTTTCAACGTTAGTGCGCAAATCCTTGATACGGGAGTCATCCAACACGTAAGAACGGATTTGGCTACCCCAACCGATATCGGACTTGTTGTCTTCCATCATCTGTTTATCAGCATTTTTCTTTTGCATCTCAAACTCGTACAGCTTGGCTCGCAGCTGTTTAAACGCTTGATCCTTGTTCTTATGCTGAGAACGGTCGTTCTGACACTGCACTACGATGTTGGTCGGTAAGTGGGTAATACGCACCGCCGACTCAGTTTTGTTCACGTGCTGACCACCCGCCCCCGAGGCGCGGTAAACGTCGATACGCAGGTCCGCCGGGTTGATGTCGATATCAATATCATCGTCCACTTCCGGGTAGATAAACACCGAACTGAACGAAGTATGACGACGGCCGCCGGAATCGAACGGGCTCTTGCGCACCAGGCGATGTACGCCGGTTTCAGTACGCAACCAGCCGAACGCGTAGTCGCCGATGATCTTGATGGTGGCGGATTTCAGCCCTGCCACGTCGCCGTCGGACTCTTCAATCACTTCGGTCTTGAAGCCTTTGGCTTCAGCCCAGCGCAGGTACATGCGCAGCAACATGCTGGCCCAGTCCTGAGCCTCTGTACCGCCGGAGCCAGCCTGAATATCCAGGTAGCAATCAGCACTGTCGTATTCACCAGAGAACATACGACGAAATTCTAATTGCTCGAGCTTGGCAGACAGTTGATCAAGCTCAACGACCGCTTCGTTAAAGGTTTCTTCATCGTCGGCTTCGATCGCCAATTCCAACAGACCAGTGACGTCTTCGCCGCCCTGTACCAGTTGATCGATGGTTTCAACAATGGCTTCGAGCGCAGCGCGCTCTTTACCCAGCGCCTGTGCGCGCTCAGGTTCGTTCCAAACGTCAGGCTGTTCCAGCTCGGCGTTGACTTCTTCTAGGCGTTCTTTCTTGGCATCATAGTCAAAGATACCCCCTAAGAACGGCAGTCCGCGCGGACAGGTCCTGAATTCGGTTTTTTACCGGGTTAATTTCAAACATGTTTTTAGCGTTCTTTTTCGTTGATGGCGTCGATGGCGAAATGCCATTAGAACCGGTAATTCTAGCGGATCCAGCCGTCAGTTTATAGCGAGTTGGCTAGTTTTTGTGGGGGGAAGAAAACATGCCGGGGTTTGGCAGAGCAAACCCCGGATTAAGGCCGCCGTAAATTAACGTGGCCAGAGGTGTTGGATCAGTAACTGCACGTTGCGGTTACCGCGGAACTCGTTAACGTCCAGTTTGTATGCCAGTTCCACTTCGCGCACGCTGCTGTCCGGCCACAGGGTGGTATCTACATTGAAAGCGATACCGTCGAGCAACGGGCCGCCGCCGATCGGTTCAACCATCAGCTTCAAGTGTTTCTCACCCACTAACCGCTGCTGCAAAATGCGGAATGTCCCGTCAAACGTCGGCTCAGGGAATGCTTGCCCCCAAGGCCCGCCTTCACGTAGCAGTTCAGCCGTTTCCAGTGAGAGTTCCTGCATCGCCAATTCGCCGTCAGACCAGATCACACCTTCCAGCATTGCCGGATCGAGCCATTCGCCGACCAGCTCACCAAAGCGCTGGCGAAACTCGTCGAACTTGGCCTCTTCAAGCGACAGGCCAGCGGCCATCGCATGGCCACCGAACTTCATCATCAGCCCAGGATTCAGCGTATCCAACCGTTCCAGTGCATCCCGCATGTGCAAACCGGCTATCGAACGCCCAGAACCTTTCAGTATGCCATCACCCGCTGGCGCAAACGCGATCACCGGGCGGTGAAAACGTTCTTTAATACGCGATGCCAGAATGCCCACCACGCCCTGATGCCACTCAGGGTGATACATCGCCAGCCCATACGGCAACGTGGTGCTGCTGCGTTCAAGCTCGTCACACAGTTGCAGAGCTTCAACCTGCATGCCCTGTTCAATCTCACGTCGTGTCAGATTGAGCGCATCGAGATCGTTGGCCAGCATACGTGCTTGCGCGATGTCGTCACTCAGCAACAACGCCACACCGATCGACATATCGTCCAGACGCCCGGCAGCATTGAGGCGCGGCCCCAACGCAAAACCGAGATCGCTCGCCGCCAATTGGCGCGCGTCACGGTTAGCCACTTCCAATAAAGCCCGGATACCTGGCCGGCACTTGCCGGCGCGAATGCGGTTCAGGCCCTGATACACCAAAATACGGTTGTTGGCGTCGAGCGGTACCACATCGGCAACCGTGCCGAGCGCTACCAGATCCAACAGCTCTGCCAGATTCGGCATCGCCAGTGCGCGTTGTTCAAACCAACCGCTGTCACGCAGCCGTGCACGCAATGCCAGCATCAAATAGAAAGCCACCCCCACCCCCGCCAAAGACTTGGACGGGAACGCGCAGCCGCGCAGGTTTGGGTTGACGATCGCTTCCGCTGCCGGCAGGGTTTCCCCCGGCAGGTGGTGATCGGTCACCAGCACCTGCATGCCCTTGGCGTGTGCCACTTCGACGCCCGCATGGGAAGAAATGCCGTTATCCACGGTCAAGATCAATTCCGCACCACGTGCATCTGCCTGTTCCACGACTTCGGGACTCAGGCCGTAGCCGTCTTCGAAGCGGTTCGGTACCAGGTAATCGACCGCACTGCCCCCCATGCTGCGTAGCGCCAGCACTGTCAGCGCGGTACTGGTGGCACCATCGGCATCGAAATCGCCCACCACCATAATGCGACGATGATCGGCCAGCGCCTGTTGCAGAATGCCAACAGCGGCGTCAATGCCGTCCAACTGCTGCCAGGGCAGCATACCTTTGACGCTGCGTTCCAACTCCTGCTCAGCCTGAACGCCGCGCAACGCGTATAAACGGCGCAGCAGCGGATGCAGGCTGGCAGGCAAATGGCTCTCGTCCGTCACCGCACGGCGGCGTAGTTGTGTTTTGATGCTCACCGGCGATTAACCACCGGTTTTGGTTGCGGTCTGGTGCGCGTCCAGCATAGCGGCCATCTCTTTCGGCCCCTGATAGCCAGGGATCATCATGCCGTTTTCCAGGATGATGGCCGGGGTCCCCTGAATACCGAACTGCACGCCAAGCGCATAGTGTTTGCTGATGTCGGTTTTACAGGTGGCTGGTGAAACTGCGTCGCCTTTCATTGCCAGGTCAAAAGCCTTGGCTTTGTCGGCGGTACACCAGATTGATTGCATGTCTTTCTCGGCCTGGGAATTCAGCCCCTGACGCGGGAAGGCCAAATAACGCACGGTAATGCCCAGATCGTTATACTCTTTCATCTGTTGATGCAGCTTGTGGCAATAGCCGCAAGTGATGTCGGTAAACACCGTGATCACGTGTTTTTGCTTCGGCGCTTTGTAAACGATCATTTGATCTTTCAACGCTTCCAGCTTGGTGGTCAGCAGCTGGTTAGTGACGTTCACGGGCTCTTTGCCACTCACGTCGTACAACGGGCCTTGCAGAATGTGTTTGCCGTCTTCAGTCACGTACAGAACGCCGCTATCGGTCAGCACGGTTTTCAACCCATTAACCGGTGAAGGCTGTACGTCTGCCTGCTGAATACCCAGGCTGCCGAGTGCTTTTTGGATTGCAGCATCGTCGGCATGGGCCGCGCCAGTCACAGACGCCACCAGCAGGGAGAGCAGCATTAAACCTTTCTTCATTCTTCCAATCCTTTTGAACCCGGCGTGTCAGGCACGCGGGTGGTGCTGTTGATGTAGCTGTTTGAGTCTTTCTGTCGCTACATGCGTATAAATTTGTGTTGTTGAGAGGTCGCTATGCCCCAATAACATCTGTACGACACGGAGATCGGCACCATGGTTCAGCAAATGGGTGGCAAATGCATGACGTAACACGTGTGGCGACAGCCGCTCACTGTCAATGCCCGCTAGGATCGCATAGTGTTTGATGCGATGCCAGAACGTCTGTCGAGTCATTTGCTGACAACGGTTGCTCGGGAACAAAACATCCAGTGCCTGGCCGTTCACCATCCACGGACGCCCATGCTCCAGGTAATTTTCTATCCAGTACACCGCCTCTTCGCCCAGCGGTACCAGTCGTTCCTTGTTACCTTTACCGATCACGCGCACCACGCCTTGGCGCAGGCTGACGTCGCTGATGGTCAACCCAACTAGTTCAGAAACACGAAGACCGGTGGCATACAGCACTTCCAGCATCGCTTTGTCACGCAGTTCCAGCGGTTGGTCCACGCAGGGCGCCTGCAGTAACGCATCGACCTGCGCTTCGCTCAGATCTTTCGGCAACCGTTGCGGCAACTTCGGCGAGGCAAGCAGCGCTGTGGGATCGTCGGTGCGCATGTTTTCGCGGTACAGGTATTGGAACAGGCGACGCATGGCGCTCAACAAACGCGCAGAACTGGTGGCCTTGTAGCCCCCTTCGACCCGTTCCGCGAGAAAGGCCTGCAGATCCAACGCTTGCGCCTGTAACAGGGGAGTATTTTGTTGGTTCAGCCAGGCGACCAGCGCTTGCAGATCCAGCCGATAAGAGGCCAGCGTATTTTCTGCCAGATTGCGTTCGAGCCACAGCGCATCCAGGAATTGCTCAATCAATGCATGATCTTGCTGTTGCACGCGGTCCTCCCTTTGTTGCGTTTATGCCACAGGCATTATGCCTTAAACCGGTACAAATCGGGTATACTCGACGCAATTCTACCTACGGCAATATAACGGTTTACACATGAAGATTGGTCTGTTTTACGGCTCCAGCACCTGCTACACCGAGATGGCGGCAGAAAAAATCCGTGAGATTCTGGGTGAAGACCTGGTCGACCTGCATAACCTGAAAGACGTCTCCCCCGCACTGATGGAAGCGTATTCCATCCTGATCCTCGGGATACCAACCTGGGACTTCGGTGAACTGCAGGAAGATTGGGAAGCGATCTGGCCACAGCTGACCACGCTGGATTTGCAGGGGAAAATTGTCGCCATGTATGGCATGGGCGATCAACTCGGTTATGGCGAATGGTTCCTCGATGCGCTCGGTATGCTACACGATCACATTGCCCCACTCGGCGTACAGTTTATCGGCTTCTGGCCGATTGACGGCTTCGAATTTACCAGCCCGAAACCGCTAAGCGCTGACGGCAAACACTTCGTCGGCCTGGCGCTGGATGATGTGAACCAATACGACATGAGTGACGAGCGTCTGCAACAATGGTGTGAACAAATCCTGTTGGAAATGGAACCGCTGCTGTAATGCCAATGGGCGCGGTAACCGCGCCCACGCCATCTTTACTTCCATAAACGGAAACGGCTCTCCCCTTCATCAACCGGTGTTTCACCGCTCAACCGTGCCGGATCGGCCACCTGATACCAGTCTAATTTACGCGTCAGCAGCATAATTCCCGCCAAAATTGCGAACAACAACCCGGCCCCGAGTACCAATGCGTTATCTTCTGATTGCAGCAGCAGATACAACACGCCGTATAACATCAACAAACTGACGGCGAATAGCCCCCCGCGTAGCCTGCCGCGCAGCACCGCACTGAGGTAAAAGGCAATGAGCCCGCTGCAGGCAATGCTGGCCAACAGATAGGCTTTGCCGAAACCGAAATGCTCGGAAAAGGCCAACAAGATCAGATAGAAAAGCACTAATGCTGCCCCCACCAACAGATACTGGATTGGGTGTACTCGCAGACCGGTCAAGGTTTCGAATAAGAAGAACGCCATAAACGTCAGGCCGATAAACAACACCGCATATTTCACTGCGCGCTCGGTCAGTTGGTAGTGATCCACCGGTTCAATCAGGCTGGTGCTGAAGGTCGGCAATTTTTCTTCGCCGAGAATTTCGTCGTCGTAATGGAAAGCGCTGTTGATGTTGTTGGCAAACCAGGTGCTGCGCCAGCGAGCACTGAAGCCTTTTTCCGTCACTTTACGTTCATCCGGCAAAAAGTTGCCAAGGAAATTCGGATGCGGCCAATTACTCTGCAGTGTCAATTCACTGCTGCGTCCAAGCGGTACCAATGACAAACTGCTGGTACCCGCCAGCGTGAGGGTAAACTCAGCATCCAGCCCCGTTTTCTGCAATTCGCTCAGCGTCAGCGGTGCGTGAACCCCTTGATGCAGCACACTGACCTGAGTACCCGGCTCAAAGGTTGTCTGCGTCTGTGCGCCGATAAGCGGTGAGATACTTTTGATACCGCGTGAATCGCTCAGTGATACCAGCAAGAACGGCTGGCCAAGAATCACATTACTGCGCTGCAAATCGGCCAGATCGGGCTGGCCAAACTTCACCTTAAAATTCAACGGCCCTTGATACACTTGCGTCTGGTAGATGCCCAACTTACGCACGTCGACATTCGGTTTGCCGCTGACCTGCAGCGTCTCCGGCAGGAGATAACGGTGGTGGCGGACCATTTGCACCACTTTCTGCCCCTTGTCATCCGTCTTCTCTTCGCGTTCGCTATAAGGAATGACAATCAGCGGCCCCAAGATGCGCTGTGCCCGGCTGGTGCTTTCGCTGACCTGCCCCACTACGCTCTGGCGGTAACCGCTGCGTTCCTCAATCACGTTCATTAACTGTGTCACCGGAATGATCATTAAGATCATCAATCCCAGCAGAGTGGTTATCTTCCAAAACAATACCGATTTCATCATCGCCGCGCGCTCCTTGTAGGTTATTGCGCCACGATAGAGGCCTCTGGTGAATACAGGATGTGGTTATGTGAAGGGACGGTGAAGTCAGAGAGATAAGGTGAAAATAGCGGCCACGCCCTGCGGCTGGCGATTATGCAAGCGAATACCACCACGGTGTAACCGCGCAACTTCCTGTACGAAACTCAGCCCCAGGCCACTGCTTTTCGGCTTGTCGGCCCGGGCCAGTGAATAGAAACGTTCGAACACCTTGTCCAGCGCATAATCGGGAATGCCCGTGCCGTCGTCACTGATGGTGATGCGATAGTGGTTGTCCTGCCGTTTGCCGCACACGCTGATGGCACCGCCCGGGGGGGTGAAGTCCAAGGCATTGTCGAGCAAGTTGGTCAACGCCTGGCTGATCAGCAGCCCATCACCGGTCAAGGTCATCTCCTCAACCTCCTCAATCTGTAGCAAGACACCACGCTGCGCTGCCTGCGCCTCTTTACCTGCCACGGCCTGGCGTACCAGCACAGCCATCGCCAAAGGTGCCAATTCCAGACCAGGCCGGCTTTCCAGCCGCGCCTGCACCAGCAGTTTATCCACCAATTGTTGAATGCGTGCACTCTGCTGTTCGATATTGGTCAGAAAACGCTGAGCCGTGGCCGGCGGCGGCAGTTCCTGAAGCAGCTCGGCTGCACCGCGGATCGCCGCCAGTGGGCTTTTCAGCTCATGGGTCAAGGTATGCACATACTGTTCGATGTAAGCCTTACCTTCCAGCTTCACGCGCATGCTTTCCAACGATTGTGCCAATTGCTTCAGCTCATGGCCGCCCATTTTCGGCAGCGGGATGCTTTCGCCCTGCGCCACGCCGTCAGCGTAGCGCACCAACCGACCAATCGAGCGGTTTATCCACCAAACAAAACCCAAACCGATCAGCAGTGCAATCCCCAATAACAGCGCACCAGCCCATAGAATGCGTCGCTCGCTGCGTTTGATTACCGGTGCCATGGTGCTGTTGGGTTTACCGACGCTGAGCACACCGATGATTTTTCCTTGCTCCAACACCGGTGCGGCGACGTACATGACTGAACTGTTTTCATCCTGTGGATTGCTGCGGGTGCTGCGCGCACCGTATTGGCCACGTAACGTCAAATAGACGTCATTCCAGCGTGAGTAATCCTGCCCGAGCGCCTGTCCGCTGGAATCAAAAATGACGTTGCCTTGATGATCGGTGAGGTAGACGTGATATTCGCTGCGATCCTTGCGGATACCGGCAATATTGGCGCCGATGGGCCGTTGATTGAGTTGGGCAAACGCCTGCGCCAGTTGCCCGTGTGCCACGTCGTCACGCTGCATATCGAGACGGGCGATCTGCGCCAGCAGATTGGCTGTATCCACCAATGTGCCTTCGGTCGCCCGCCGCACACCGGGTTTCACTTCCTGCACAAAAATGCTCAACACGAAATAGCCCGCGACAGCCACAATCAGGAAATATCCCAGCAGCAGGCGCAAACCTATTCTCATGGCTGACGGCTCACGCTATAGCCCAGGCCTCGATGGGTGTGGATCGGCGGTTCACCGGGATCGATCGCGCGCAACTTGGCACGCAACGTTTTGATATGCGTATCGACGGTACGATCCAGGCTTTCCTCGGCCTGAGACCAGACACTGTCCATTAACTGCTGACGTGAAAATACCCGTCCGGGCGCCAGCAACAGGGTTTTCAGCAACAAAAATTCGTAGCGGGTCAATGGCAGTGGCTGCTGATGGTAATAGATGGCCGCGGCCTGCTCATCCATCCCAAAAGGACCAAAGCTGTACAACGCAGGCTGTTGCAAACGTTGCTGTTTTTGCAGGCGACGTAAAATGGTGCGCACACGGGCACTGACTTCTCGTGGGGAAAAAGGCTTGGCAACGTAATCGTCGGCACCAATCTCTAACCCAATCAGGCGGTCAACTTCATCGCTGCGGGCTGTGAGAAACAAAATGGGTAAATCCGCCGACTGCGATAACAGCTGGCGGCACAGTTCAAAACCGTTGATATCTGGCAGGCCGACATCGAGGATAGCCAGCGCTGGCGCACCCTGCGCCAACGCCTGCAATGCCGGCTCGCCACGCTCGAACCAGCGCACCTGAAAGCCTTCGCTTTCCAGGGTATAAATCAGCGTGTCAGCAATGCTAGGCTCATCTTCCACCAGCCAGAGCGTCGGCTTCATCAGGGTTCCTCGCCATCACTGGTGGGCGGATACAGCAGCGACTGACGCAAATGCCGCCAATCGGCTTTAGCCATAGAATCGGAAGCCAGCCACAACCGACGACGTTTTTTCCCTTGGGCCAGCTGCAACGTCAACAAAATGCCGTAACGCGGCATCCAGGGCTGTTTTACCAGTTGCCATTCCTGCCCGTGCCAGCCCACGCGTTGATTCGCCAGCAGGTGTAGTTCACCCTGCCGCGACGCAATGCGCTTCTGGCTACGAATACATTCAAACACCACCAGCGTCAGCAGGACCAGCCAGATTGGGCCGTAACCCTCCGGCCAGGGTGAAATCAGAATCAGTAGGATCAGTGCGCCGTGTGTCAGCAGCGAAAGTAACTGGGTGCGCCAGGAAATACGGACATCACATCGCCACTGGGCCACGGTCTTTATTTCGCGTCTGGATCAGTGTCACCATTCTCTGCAGTTCACTGTCCTGCGGAGCGCCATGATTCATCAGCCAATTGAAGAGATCGGGATCATCAGATTCAAGCAGACGGACAAATAGCGCTTTGTCTGTGTCATTGAGCCGATCATATTCGTACTCGAAGAACGGCATGATTGAGATGTCCAGCTCGCGCATACCACGGCGACACGCCCAGTGGATACGTGCTTTGTTATTAATATCCATGTTGTTATGACTAACCTCTTTTCAGCGTGGCAACGCCATCGCAGGGTTCAACTGACACACTGTATGGCAACACCGGCGCGATATAATTCCATCAGCCAAAGATCTGTCTGCAAGGGGTACCCTTGGCCGCAAGCCTATAGAGTAACAATTTGACATACTCGCCGGGAAGAAGGTTCTCTGCGTAAAACGCAATAAAGCGCTAAATGTCAAAAAAAGCGCTGCCGGGGAGGCAAGCGTGAATAACAGTTTGCAAAGGCCGCCGCCTCTTTTACCATGGGGCCAACACACCTTCAGGTAAGTTAACGTTAAGCAGGGTCTTACTATGGCGTATAAAATTCCATTTCCACCCCGTCAACCTTCCGCTTCTTCCCATCTGCCCCTGACCTTAATCTCGCTGGAAGATTGGGCATTGGTGACGTTGAACGGGCCGGACACAGTGAAATACCTTCAAGGCCAGGTGACTGCAGATATCGACACGCTGCCAGCCGATCGGCACGTGTTATGCGGCCACTGTGATGCCAAAGGAAAAATGTGGAGCAACCTGCGTCTGTTCCACCGCGGTGAAGGCTTTGCCTATCTGGAACGCCGCAGCGTGCTGGACAGCCAATTGGCTGAAATCAAAAAATACGCGGTATTTTCCAAACTCACCATCGCCGCTGATAACGACGCGGTGTTGCTCGGCGTCGCCGGTTTTCAGGCCCGCGCAGCGCTGGCTGACGTGTTCAGCACCCTGCCGGATGCTGAGCATCAGGTCGTGCAAGACGGCGAAACCACCCTGCTGCATTTCGCGCTGCCGGCTGAACGCTTTTTATTGGTCACCACAACCGCCGTTGCCGAGAAATTGGTCGACAAGCTGCACGAGCAGGCAGAACTGAACGACAGCCAACAGTGGCTAACGCTGGATATTGAAGCCGGTTACCCGGTCATTGACAGCGCCAACAGCGCGCAGCTCATCCCACAGGCCACCAACCTACAGGCGCTGGAAGGCATTAGCTTCAGCAAAGGCTGCTATACCGGCCAGGAAATGGTCGCACGGGCCAAGTTCCGCGGGGCCAACAAGCGCGCACTGTACTGGCTGGAAGGCAAAGCCGGGCGAGTGCCGGAGGCCGCTGAGGACGTTGAATTGCAACTGGGTGAAAACTGGCGCCGTACCGGCACCGTACTGAGCGCAGCCAAGCTGGCCGACGGTACGCTGTGGGTACAGGTTGTCCTGAACAACGATCTGGACGCCGACAGCACTTTACGGGTGCGCGATGACGCAACCAGCCAGTTGGCCATCAAACCCTTGCCGTACTCACTGGTGGAAGAGAAATAATACTCAGGCAGCAGGCTCACGCCTGCTGCCTGAGGCTTTACTCGTCCAGTTCGCCGTCCCGCTGCACCAGATAGATCAGCACCAGAATAATGGTGACAAAGAAACGAAATGCGCTGGGCACCCCATTCCATTGCTGCGACATCCACATACCGAACCATTCCCCGCCTACCGACATAAATCCGACCTGCCAGGTCAGAAAACCGATCGTCAGGCCAGCAACCGCCATTTTTTTCTTTCTGTTAAAGGCCACGGCTGGCAGCTTCAGGCCGCACAGCAAGCGCAAACCGCCCACCCAACACAATAATGCCGTCAGGCTTTCTAGCGTAATGATGCCAATGTAGCCAGCGTGATGCAGCCAAGGGGATTGAATGGCGCGGTAGGTGATGGTGGCGTCTGGGAAAATAGTGTCCATCATAAATACATGACGCACAAAGGCGAAGTTGGAACCGTAATCCGTGATATTGCCAAAAGCCACCAACGTGGCAAACAGGGCAATCGCACACACCAACAGCGCTTTGGATAAGCGAACGATCATCGTGATGAGTCCTGAAAAAGTTAACGAATACACCAAAGGTGTAATGGCGGGCTCAGGAACGAAAAAACATGGGCTTGTTGGATACCCGAAAGAAACAAGCGTTTCTTTTCTAACCTAAAAGAAACGCGGGATCAACATGGCATTAACGCAGACCGGACAGCGATCAAACGTACAAATAAATCGCCATAAAATGGCACAGGCTGCCACCGAGTACGAAACCATGCCAGATAGCATGGCCAAAGCGGAAACGCTTAGAGGCATAGAAAATCACCCCCAGGGTATAAACTACACCGCCAACCGCCAATAACGTCACGCCGCCAATAGCCAGCCGGGTCGCCAACTGATAAATCACGATCAGCGACAGCCAGCCCATCGTCAGATAAGTCACCAACGACAAGGCTTCAAAGCGGTGGGCAAACGCCAGTTTGAACAGCACGCCCAACAGTGCCAATCCCCAAATTACGGCCATCAGCCCCTTGGCAAGCGGTGAGTCTAGCCCCACGAGCAGGAATGGCGTGTAGGTACCGGCAATCAAAAGGTAAATGGCGCAGTGGTCAAACTTCTTCAGCCAGTGCTTGGCCTTTTGATGGGGAATAGCATGGTAGAGCGTGGAAGCAAGAAACAGCAGAATCATGCTGCCGCCATAAAGACTGTAACTGGCGATGGCCGTCACACCAGCGCCGCTATCAACCGCCTGAACCAACAGCAATACCAAGCCGACGATGCCGAAAACCAAACCGATGCCGTGGCTGATACTGTTAGCGATCTCTTCCGCCCACGGATAGGCCGCAACGGTAACGTCTTCGGTACCGGCTTTCACTACGCCCGTTTTTCCCATAAAGCACAACCCCTCAAAACACCCAGCATTGTTCGAAATTACCGCAAGGCAGCTTAACTGAGAATAATTTCAGTGTACACGTGTACGCCAAAATAAAACTGTGTACGCGTGTAACCATCGAAATCCCTCTCCCACTGGTCTACAATCGTTCGGCTTCAACCCATCTACCTTGAGGTTTACACCATGTCATCCGCTGTACCCGCGTTAGATTTCGGCTCCATGACCCAGGTCATCCAGTTCCTGATGGAAATCGATAAGTTGAAAAGCGTGCAACGCCGCACCAAAGTGCTGGGCACCCAACGCCAGGAAAACTCCGCCGAACATAGCTGGCATTTTGCTATTGCTGCCCTGAGCCTGGCCCCTTATGCCGGCGAAGGCGTAGATATCCAGCGGGTGATTCAAATGGCGCTGCTGCATGACATCGTTGAGATCGACGCCGGTGACGTACTGGTCTACGATCTGGCGGCACGTGCAGCAATCCATGATGTAGAAGTGGCCGCGGCGCGCAGGCTTTTCGGCATGCTGCCGGACACTCAGCGCGAGTATTTCACCGCTTTATGGCAGGAATATGAAGATGGCGAAACTGCCGACGCGCGCTTTGCGCTGGTGCTGGATCGCACCATGCCGATGCTGATGAACCTGCACAATGGCGGCCAAAGCTGGGTCGAGAACGGCATCAGTCTGGAGCAAGTATTGGCGCGTAACACGACCATCGCTGATGTCCAACCGGAGTTGTGGAAATACCTGCTGCAACATCTGCAGGACGCACAGCGCAAAGGCTGGCTGAAGTAACCCTTTTGCTGCCGTAGTTAGCCGGGTGGTTCCCTCACCCGGCACGCCAACTCGTCGCGGTTTATTAACGTCACTGCATCATACGACGGACCTTCAGCGGCCGCCGGACGCCTCGATAAAGCTGCCGGTGACGTAAGAAGCGGCATCGGATAGCAGCCAGATAACGGCTTCCGCGACCTCTTCCGGGGTACCGCCACGTTGCATCGGCAAGTTGCCCTTAACCCTATCAACACGCCCCGGTTCACCGCCGCTGGCGTGCATTTCAGTGTAAATACACCCCGGCCGCACAGCGTTGACACGAATGCCCTGGCCCGCCACCTCCAGCGCCAGTCCGGTGGTCAGTGTGTCTACCGCCCCCTTGGATGCGGCATAATCGATATACTCCCAGGGAGCCCCCAAACGGGCTGCGGCAGAAGAGACGTTGACGATGGCACCGCCCTGCCCACCATGACGGTGCGCCATGCGTTTCACCGCCTCACGACAGCAAAGGAAATAACCGGTGACGTTGGTGCTCAGCACCTTATTGATGCGCTCTGCCGTGAGTTGTTCAATGCTTGTCTGTTGAAACAAAATGCCGGCATTGTTGACCAGCGCAGCGATTGGGCCAAGGGTCGCATCCAGTTCGGTAAACATCGCCACCACCTGGCTTTCCTCGGCAATATCCGCCCGCAGCGCCAACGCCTGGCCGCCCTGGGATTCAATCTCTGTCACAACGTGTTGTGCGGCGACCTCATCTTTCAAATAGTTAACGCCCACCGCATAGCCCTTCTGGGCCAAAAGCAGCGCGGTGGCGCGGCCAATACCCCGGCTAGCGCCGGTGACCAGTGCAACTTTCGTCATGCTATTCCTTCTCTGGTTGGGGAATCAGAAACTGTAGCTGGCGCTCAGGAAACCCACCCCTGCGGCCTTTTTCTCGACGATCGGGCTGTTCGCCGCATCACCCAACAGAGTATAGATACCGACACCGCCCTGGAAGGCAATTTCCGGCGTCAATTGATAATTCAGCGCGGTATTGAGTATCACCTGCTTCATGCCGCTGCCTGGGCGATAGGCATCAAAAGCGCTATGCTCCGCTTGTTGCTGGGTGACACCGAAATAACCACGCTGATAGCCACTGTTGGCCCACGTGGCGGTCAAATCGGCAGAGAGACTGAGCGCATCGCTTAACGGGTAAAGCGCTGCCACACCCACATCAACATAGGCAGTATGCCCCAGGTCTTCACCGCCGTAGCGACGCGCCTTGGTGGCCTGCATCCCTCTGACATACGTACGAAAGGGTTCGAATTTATAGCTCAGCTCAATACCTGCTTCAAACGCGCCCCCCAAATCCCCCATGCCTTTGAGCCGATTTTTTCGCCCTCCCAACGTTTTAATGTCTTCGTCTCGCCCACCGTCATAACCCGCCAATAAGGCAATGCCGAATGGCCCCGACAACGGCAACTGCCAGCTGGCACCGCCCAGCCCCAGGCTAAAATCTCCCCATGTTGGATTGCCATAACCGGCCTGAACATCGTACAGCGGCACCGCGCTATAAATAGACGCCCCTTGATACAACGGCGCCACCGCGATACCCCCGCTCAGCGTCAACGACGCCTTTGCTTCTTCCTGTGCGGATCCTTGTAAGGGAAATGCCATTAACAACGCCACCGCAGAATAACCCAGGGTATTTTTCACCGTATTTGCCTTATATTTAATGAGGTTTATAGCGCCACCAGGCGGCGCAATTGTTTTTTTATTCGTGGTTTAAAACGACTACAGGCATCTGAAACCACCGTCTGCAATTGGGGCCGCAAGGTTGATGAATGTGGCATTGGGCTATTTACGCCCTGAGCGTCAGCGTGAAAATGCACCGTTAACAGCACGACAAATAAGATCGCGCACAAGCGAATAAATCCGCCGGTGATAGCTAAATGTGACGCATTGCCGGTATGCATGGTGCTTACTCTGCGGTAATGATTGTGCTGAGAAGCCTACCCGAATCACAACGACGTTCCCTTAACGTGAAATTAACGCCAGATTAAGGTTTGCTTAAGAAGGTATGGGCGAAAAGCCGTGCGGCGTTGTCTTCCCCCGACAGTTGTAGTTATATAGCCGCCAGCGTAGTGATATAAACCGGATACCACGTGAACATATTGTTAGTGGAAGACGATCTGCAATTGGGCAAAGCCCTGTGCCGTGCATTGGAGCTGGCTGGATTTGAGCTGTGCTGGGTGCGATTGGTCCATGATGCACAACATAAATTAACCCAAGGCAGCTTCGATTTAATGCTGTTGGATCTCACCCTGCCCGACGGTGACGGATTAAAAAAGCTGATCGAATGGCGCGCCGCCGGACAGAACATTCCGATCATTATTCTGACGGCCCGAGATCGCATCGAAAGCCTGGTCAATAGCCTGGACTCTGGCGCAGACGACTTCCTGGCCAAGCCTTTTGCACTACCGGAATTAATTTCACGCGTGAAGGCGGTGAACCGTCGCATGGCGGGGTTCGCCTCCCAAACCTGGAGCCTGGGCAACCTGTATCTGGATCCGATTAACCACCAGGTCACGCTGGATGGCGAACTGCTGTTGCTATCAAAAAAAGAATACCGATTACTGCATGAGCTTATGCGTTGTGCCGGCACCGTGGTACGTAAGGCCGCATTAGAACAGAGCTTATTTGGGAATGGCGACAGCGTGGAAAGCAACTCCCTCGAGGTGCATATGCATAATTTGAGACGCAAAATCGGTAAGGAAAGAATTATTACCGTGCGTGGCATTGGCTATTTATTAAAAAAAGAGGGCCAGGGATGATCAGTTTTAAATCCTTTTTTATGCGCACCATCATTTTTCAGGTATTGGCGATATTATTACTTTGGGGTGTTTTGATTGGCTGGGCAAAATATCTCTATTTCCCTGACGCAGAAAAATATTTTGATAATCAGCAGCGCCTTGTTGCACGTGGCATTGCCAATATTCTTGATAAAACAGACGTTACCGACCTCAATTATATTAATATTATTAAAGATATCGAAGTCATGTATATCGACTCCATTAAAAACGGTATGCAGGATGAAATAGACTATCGCCCATTACTTGTGGTTTACGATCGCAATAATAAGATTATTTACACCTCCCCACCTCAAAAGGAACCGTTGATTCTGCCACCTTCGGTGCTGTCCGGCACCATCAGCTATGGCAACGTGAAGTGGCATATCGCCGGCAGTTGGAGCGATAAGCAGCAATTTAGGGTGATCGTCGGTGAATCCTTTGACAACCGCACCACCATTTTCGGCAATCCGGCAGAAAGCACGGCCATCCCACTGCTGGTCACGCTGGCTGCAATCATTGTCGCCCTCTTGGTTACGGCCTATTTCAGCCTGCGACCACTGCGGCAAATCGCCAGAATGATCTCTGACCGTAAGCCGGGTAACTTGTCGCCGATAAATGTGCGCGCGCAATATCAGGAGATTCGCCCCATCGTTTTAGAAATTAATAAGTTGATGGGACGTATCGACGCCGCTAACCAGCGTGAAAAACGCTTTATGGCCGATGCGGCGCACGAGCTACGTACCCCCATCGCCGCCGTGCTGGCCCAGTTGCACCTGCTGACCCAGGTAGCTGATAAAACCGAACGCCAGGAGATCATTGAAGATATGCAACACGGGCTGGATCGCGCCGCATCGCTGTCACGCCAACTGATTGACTTGGCCAAACTGGAATCGGAAGACTTCCCACTGAAGATTGAAACGGTGAACATCCACGCAGAAATCAGCAAATGCATTGCCCAGCATGTCCCTTATGCGCTGGAGAAGAACGTCGAACTCTCTCTGGATGGGAGTGAAAATGTGATGATTGAGACCGATCGCCATTCGCTGATTACGATATTCACCAATCTGCTGGAGAACGCCATTAAATATGCGCCAAACGGTGCACGAATCGAAGCTAGCATCCGATCGCTGTCGCCGCTGGGCTGCTATATTACATTGCGTGATAATGGCCCAGGTATCCGTCCGGAGTACCACAAACGGCTGTTCGAGCGCTTTTATCGTGTACCCGGCACGCAGCAGAACGGCAGCGGTCTCGGGCTCGCCATTGCGAAAAACCTGGCTGATAAAATTGGCGCGCAATTGCGGATAACCGAAGGGCTTGATGAGCGCGGCATCGGTTTTATCATTGATCTGCCGGAAAACTACCTTGCACCACGAGAGAATTAACGGACGATGACCCACCCCATTTTGCTGCAACAACATCAACTTGATTTGCTCTGGCAGATCGATCGTAGTGAAGTGATCAATACGCTCTACCGCCTGCAGGATGGCAAGTTACAGCCTTATGCCGCCCATTATGATCTGCAAGGTTGGGATCCGCACGATCGGGAAACCTATGACCCGATCCACGAACACTGCTTTGCGCACGGTGGGCACTTTTTCGCCCTGTTCGAAGAAGAGAAGATCCTTGCAGCGGCCGTGCTGGATACCCTGCCGCGCGGTCCGCGGCAGGACTTACGCCAGCTGCTGTTTTTCTACGTCAGCGCCAGCCTGCGGGGTAAAGGACTGGGCAAACGTCTGTTCAGCCATTGCCTGCACCAGGCCAAACAAGACGGCGCTCACGGGCTGTATGTCTCTTCTATTCCAAGTAAAAACACCGTGGATTTTTACCTGTCGCAGGGTTGCCAGTTAATGACTCAACCCGATGCAGAACTGTTTGCCCGCGAACCGGAAGATATTCACCTGGCCTGCTATAGCAGCCCGTAGCAGGCTGTTTATCTGGCAATGCGGATCACCGAACGCACGTCACTTTTCTTATTGAGATCCCAGACGTCGGCGATCTCGGATAAATCGTGTTCCTGAGTCTCAACCGAGATCTCCCCCGCTGCTGCCAACGCCAGGATCTCACTGGCATATCTCTGCATTTCAGCCACCGGTGGGAAATTACCGGTACCGCTGCCCATGATCTGTAATTGATTACTGCGCAGTACCGCCGCAGGCAACCGAATGTCCGGCCCCGCCATCGAACCAACGTTGACCAAACGGATGCCGCGTCCGCCCGCGTAAGAAGACAAATCGTGGTTATTGAGCGTCGCAAGCAATGCTTCTGTGGCGGGGCCCCAGATGTAATCGACAATAACCTGATAGCCATTGGGTCCCGCGGCGGCAGCGAAAGCCTGCACCAACTCCGCACCTTCCAGTGAAAGATCGACCGTGGCATCCACACCCAATGCATCCAGCACGCTCTGGCGACGGCCGGCGGCGACAATACGGCCCGCGCCAGCCTGACGTGCAGCCGCCACCGCCAGTTTGCCTGAAGTGCCAGTCGCGCCAATAATCAGCACTGTTTCGCCCGCCTGAACCTCAGCGCGCCAGTGCAGCGGCAGCCAGGCAGCGAACGCCGGATTAATCAATGCGGCTGCGGTAGCATCATCCACGCCCTTTGGCACAGGTACGGTCCAGGAAGCCACGGTACGTTCGGCTAACGCGCCATGCGGCTGGCGGAAAGAGGCAAAGTACACCCGCTGGCCGTCGGGTGTATAACCCACACCATCGGTACCCGGCACGATCGGCAGGCGCTTCGGGCTGGAATAATGAGTACCTGCCACCATGGCACGATCGAGCTGTTTAATGCCGGCGACACTCACCGTGACCAGCGTTTCGCCTTCGCGTGCGGTCGGTTCATCCACATTACCGGCCACCGGTGCCTGGCCCAAGACGTTTACAATAGCTGCTTTCATCATTGCTCCTTATTCCGTTCGAGTTACCCTGCGACGACAATAAAAAAAGGACACTGCATCATGCAGTGTCCCTTGAATGTCCGCTTTGCCGAACGTGTTATTCGTATTCGCTCATCGGTACGCAAGAACAGAACAGGTTACGGTCGCCGTACACGTCATCCAGACGCTTCACGCTCGGCCAGTATTTGTTCTCACGCACACCCGCGATAGGGAACACGGCCAGTTCACGGCTGTAGGCATGCTGCCAATCGCTGACCAGCTCAGCCTGAATGTGTGGCGCGTTCACCAGCGGGTTGTCTTCCAGTGGCCATTCACCTTTGGCTACCCGATCAATCTCGCTACGGATAGCCAGCATCGCGTCGATAAAGCGATCCAGCTCCACTTTGCTTTCTGATTCGGTTGGCTCAACCATCAACGTACCCGCCACCGGGAACGACATGGTCGGTGCATGGAAACCGTAGTCAATCAGACGTTTGGCAATATCCATTTCGCTGATGCCGGTCTCTTCCTTCAGAGGGCGAATGTCGAGAATACATTCATGTGCCACGCGGTGATCACGGCCGGTATACAGCACTGGATAAGCCTCTTTCAGGCGAGTCGCTATATAGTTGGCATTCAGAATCGCGACCTGGCTCGCTTGCTTCAACCCTTCCGCGCCCATCATACGGATATACATCCAACTGATTGGCAGAATCGAGGCGCTGCCGAACGGTGCTGCAGAAACTGCGCCCTGTTGGGTTGTCACACCGTCAATTTGCACCACGCTGTGGCCCGGTACAAAAGGTGCCAGGTGTGCTTTCACGCCAATTGGTCCCATGCCTGGGCCGCCGCCGCCGTGCGGAATACAGAAGGTTTTATGCAGGTTAAGGTGTGAAACATCCGCACCGATATACCCTGGGGTGGTGATACCCACCTGGGCATTCATGTTGGCACCGTCAAGGTAAACCTGGCCGCCGAACTGATGGACGATCTGGCACACCTCACGGATGGTTTCTTCATACACGCCGTGGGTCGACGGGTACGTCACCATGATACAAGACAGCTCTTCACCTGCTTGTTCTGCCTTGATGCGCAGATCGTGCAGATCAATGTTGCCATTCTTGTCGCAAGCCACCACGACCACACTCATGCCAGCCATTTGAGCAGAAGCCGGGTTGGTACCGTGGGCAGAGCTTGGGATCAGGCAGATATGACGGCCCGCTTCGTTACGGCTTTCATGGTAACGGCGGATTGCCAGCAGACCGGCGTATTCACCCTGTGCACCTGAGTTCGGTTGCATGCAGACCGCATCGTAACCGGTTAATTGCACCAACCATTGTGACAGTTGGCCGATCATCTGCTGATAACCTGCCGCCTGCTCTGGTGGGCAGAACGGGTGCAGTTCGGAGAATTCAGGCCAGGTAATCGGAATCATTTCCGCAGCGGCGTTCAGTTTCATGGTGCATGAACCCAGTGGGATCATCGCCTGATTGAGCGCCAAGTCTTTACGTTCCAGACGATGCATATAACGCATCATCTCGGTTTCGCTGTGGTAGCGGTTGAAGACAGGGTGGGTCAGGATTGGCTCCTGACGCAGCATACCGGCCGGGATCGACTGGCTGCTTTTGCTCACTGCCGCATCCAGCGCGTCAATGTCCAGGCCGTGGTTGTCGCCGGCCAGCAAGGCGAACAGGGTCTGCACGTCTTCACGTGAGGTGGCTTCATCCAGTGTGATACCTACTGCGCCGTGAATATCGGTGCGTAAGTTGATACCGAAGCTCAACGCGCGCTCCAGGACCGCAGCCTTGTCTTTCACTTCCACGGTCAGGGTGTCGAACCAGGTTTTGTGACGCAGTTGCAGGCCGGCCTTTTGCAGCCCAGCAGCCAAAATGTCGGTCAGGCGATGAATGCGCCCGGCGATACGCTGCAGGCCCTGTGGGCCGTGGTACACCGCATACAGGCTGGCGATGTTGGCCAGCAGAACCTGCGATGTACAGATATTCGAGTTGGCTTTCTCGCGACGAATGTGTTGCTCACGGGTTTGCATCGCCATACGCAGCGCTGTATTACCGGCAGCATCGCGTGAAACCCCAATGATACGGCCCGGCATCGAGCGTTTGAACTCATCCCGACAAGAGAAGAAAGCAGCATGTGGCCCACCGTAGCCCATAGGGACACCAAAGCGCTGCGCGGAACCGAATACCACGTCTGCGCCCTGCTTGCCCGGTGCAGTCAGCAACACCAACGCCATAATGTCAGCGGCCACGCTGGTGACAATCTTACGGTTTTTCAGCTCGGCCAGCAGTGCGCTGTAATCGTGCAGTTCACCGGTGGTGCCAACCTGTTGCAGCAGTACGCCAAACACACCCTGCAACTCCAGTACTTTTTCAGCTTTATCGACGATAACTTCAAAGCCAAAGGTTTCAGCACGGGTGCGTACAACGTCCAGCGTCTGAGGATGTACGTCATCAGCGACGAAGAAACGGTTAGCGTCTTTCAGCTTGCTGGCGCGCTTGGCCAACGCCATCGCTTCGGCAGCGGCGGTGGCTTCGTCCAGCAATGAAGCGGATGCCAGGTCCAGACCGGTCAGATCAAGGGTCACGGTTTGGAAGTTCAACAGCGCCTCAAGACGGCCCTGTGACACTTCCGGCTGATAAGGGGTATAAGCGGTGTACCAGCCTGGGTTTTCCAGCATGTTACGCAGGATCACCGGTGGCGTCAGCACCGCGCTGTAACCCATACCGATATAGGATTTGTAGCGCTGATTCTGAGAGGCAATCGCCTTCAGTTCTGCCAACGCCTGATGTTCAGTAGCCGCATCGCCCACCGGCGGCGGCGCAGGCAGTTGAATGTCTGCCGGCACAATCTGTTGGATCAGCGCGTTGAGCGAGCGTGCGCCCACCGCTTCCAGCAACTGCTGCTGTTGTTCTGCAGAAGAGCCGATATGGCGTTCGATGAACGCTTCGCTGTGTTCAAGTTGGCTGAGTGTCTGAGTCATTGCTACAAATTCCTGAATTCTGGCGTGGTACGGGATATAGCCTGTTCTATAACTAAAACGCCTTCCTATTAAGACCCTAGGTCAAGGCGTTACATACTCAATGGATTTCAAGTTGCCGCGAGGCGACCAGTTTGCTTATCCCCAGTGGCTTACTTTAGTCAGCTACTGGGGTAAGCATGTGCAGATAACAACGCTGCGGCTTGAAAGACGAAGAGTATGCCGATTACTCGTCGATAGAGGCCTGGTAAGCACCGGCATCAAGCAGGTTAGCCAGTTCACTTTCGTCTGACGCTTTAATCTGGAACAGGAAACCTTCACCGTAAGGCTCGCTGTTCACCAGCTCCGGGGAACCTTCCAGTTCAACGTTTACCGCAACGATTTCACCGCTGATTGGCGAATAAATGTCCGAGGCCGCTTTGACAGATTCAGCCACAGCGCAATCTTCGCCGGCGGCCACAACACGGCCCACTTCTGGCAAATCAACAAACACCATATCGCCCAGCAGTTCCTGCGCGTGTTCGGTGATACCTACGGTGTAAACGCCGTTACCTTCTGAACGAACCCACTCGTGTGAGGACGCATATTTCAATTCTGTTGGCACATTGCTCATAGCCAGCTACTCCTTCGAAGAAATAATTTCCCTGCGTCTTTCACACCGCAGCGTTGTTGGCCGCAGCGCAAAATCCATGGGGAATAACCAATAAAAAATTAATGAGTCAGGGGCTTACCGGCACGCACAAACCCAGGTTTGGTGACCTTAACCGGCATTTCGCGGTTGCGGATCTGTACGATGGCCTGTTCGCCGATGCCAGCAGGGACGCGGGCCAGGGCAATACTGAAGCCCAGGGTCGGCGAGAATGAGCCACTGGTGATCACCCCTTCGTGCGTCTGGCCTGCCGCATCGGTGAAACGCACCGGCAGCTCATTACGTAATACGCCTTTTTCCGTCATGATCAAGCCGACCAGTTGCTCGGTGCCCAATTCACGCTGTTTTTCCAGCGCGTCGCGGCCGATGAACTGACGATCTTCCGGCTGCCAGGCAATGGTCCAGCCCATGTTGGCGGCCAATGGCGAAATGCCTTCGTCCATCTCTTGCCCGTACAGATTCATGCCGGCTTCCAGACGCAGCGTGTCGCGTGCGCCCAGGCCCGCCGGCTTAACGCCAGCCGCCAGCAGTTTCTGCCAGAAGTCCACAACCTGCTCTTTTGGCAGCGCAATTTCATAACCCGCTTCGCCGGTATAACCGGTGGTCGCGATAAACAGATCCCCGGCCTGTACGCCGAAGAACGGCTTCATGCCTTCAACGGCGTTTTTTTGTTCTGGGGTAAATAAGGTGCCGGCACGCTCTTTGGCCTGTGGGCCTTGCACCGCAACCAGCGCCAAATCGTCACGCACCGTCAGGGCTACGCCGTACGGAGCGGCATGCTCTTCGATCCAGGCCAGGTCTTTGTCGCGCGTGGCGGAGTTCACCACCAGGCGGAAATAATCTTCAGTAAGGAAGTAAACGATCAGGTCGTCGATCACGCCGCCGGACGCATTCAACATGCCGGTGTACAGCGCTTTACCCGGTTGGGTGAGCTTGGCAACATCGTTTGCCAGCAGGTAACGCAGGAACTCGCGGGTACGGGCACCGCGCAGATCTACAATGGTCATATGGGAGACGTCAAACATACCGGCATCCTGACGCACGGCGTGGTGCTCATCGATCTGGGAACCGTAATGCAGTGGCATCATCCAGCCATGAAAATCTACCATACGCGCACCGCACGCCACGTGCTGGTCGTACAATGGGGTTTGCTTTGCCATCTTTTCCCTCACTCCACAAATCCCCGCAATAATTCAAACCGCCGCGCTGTTGGCTGCTCTTCTTACCCGAATCACCTACTCATGCAAGCTCATCGTGCTCGATCGGTTGCCGCCGCGATACAACTCGAATTATTTAGGGTATTTAACATTACGATGATAGCGCCCAAAGACGGCTAACCGCCGTGACGCAAACGATACCTTTGCCCTGACGTTAGCACCGAACGCCCCCATTAACCATAAGATAAAATAGGTTTGGCGTCGTTCAAGGGCAGTAAAATACCGGGCTAGTGTGCAGAGTTTTTGACTGGAAAAATGCGCTTTAAGGCACAAAACCAACAATTAAAGCACCAAAAATCCAAAGTTATATAACAAACCCACGGTCGGATGCGGAATTTCGACTTTTGATAACCGAACATTGAATTAGAAAAACTAATGCTAAAATTGGCATGAAATTAGATTATTTCAAATGAAGAGTGATATAAGAAAAAGCGATGGGTAAAAGGCGCAGGGTTATGCCTTCGAGAACGACGTTAATGCGGGAAAATGAGGCAGAGAGGCCTGGTGACCTCTCTCAGAATGCGGTCAGGCCAACCATTCCGGCAGATCGTTCAGGCCCATCGCCTGACGTACCAGCTTGGGCTTCACGCCCGGCAGGCTGTCGGCGAGCCGTAGCCCAACATCACGCAGCAGTTTCTTCGCGGGGTGGTTGCCATCGAACAGCTCGCGGAACCCCTGCATGCTGGCCAGCATGACCGCCGCGCCGTGCTTACGGCGGCGCTCATAGCGACGCAGATACAGATGCTGACCAATGTCTTTGCCCTGACGTTGCAAACGGCGCAGTTCGGCAATCAGCTCCGCTGCATCCATAAAGCCCAGGTTGACCCCTTGACCCGCCAACGGATGCACAGTGTGTGCCGCATCCCCCACCAACGCCAAACGGTGTGCAGCAAAGCTGCGCGCGTAACGCCCGGTCAACGGGAAGGTCTGACGTTCGCTTTCCAGGGTACAGGTACCGAGACACAAATCAAACGCCATCGCCAGCTCACGGTCGAACTGCTCCGGTTCCAATTTTTTCAGGCGTTCAGCCTCTTCCGGCGACACCGACCAAACGATCGAGCTTAAATGCGGATCGTTGAACGGCAGAAACGCCAGGATGCCATCGCCATGAAACACCTGCCGCGCCGTCGCCAAATGTGGCTCCTCGGTACGGATGGTGGCGACCAGCGCATAATGACGGTAGTCCCAGAAGGTCAAAGGAATATCGGCATGCTGGCGCAGCCAGGAATGGGCTCCGTCGGCGCCAATCACCAGCCGGGCGGTCAGCATGCGGCCATCCTCCAGCGTGATAAAAGCGTCGTTTTCGCCCCAGGCGACTTGCTTGAGCTTGGCTGGGGTAATCAGCGTAACATCACTCAAGCTTTCCGCCCGCTTCCACAAGGCTTGTTGGATCACTGTGTTTTCAATGATATGACCGAGATGGCTAAAGCCACACTCATCGCCACGGAAGGCAATCTTGCCGAAACTGTCGCGATCCCACACTTCCATCGCGTTATAGGCGCTGGCACGCAGGTTGAGGATCTCGTCCCACACGCCAATGTGTTGCAGCAGACGCTCGCTCGCAGCGTTGATAGCGGATACACGCAGCGCTGGCTGTGGCTGCAGCGGCGTCATATCTGGCTGCTGGTGCTCCAGCACGGCAACGCGCAGGCCACTGCCCTGCAAACCGCAGGCCATTGCCAACCCCACCATACCGCCACCGGCGATAACCACGTCAAATGATTGCATGCTGCTTAATTTCCTTAAATGACTCGCTATGCAGCCATTGCACAGCGATTTGGGCGCAGCACGCTACGCCCTTACTTAGACACCGCTTAACGATCTACCCAGCCCAACGTTCGCTTGGCAAAGGCATCTCGCACAGCCGGTAGCTGGGCCATTGCCATCAGGCCCAGATTGCGCCCCACGACCAAGGGAGCGTAACGGTTGGCAAACAACCGGATCAAACCGTCGGTCACGCCAATGGTCGCCTGCTGATCTTGCTGTCGCCGTTGTTGATAACGGCTCAACAACGCATAACCGCCGGGATCTTCCCCTGCATGCTGCGCTTCTGCCAGCGTTTCCGCCAGAGACATCACGTCACGCAGGCCAAGATTGAACCCCTGACCGGCGATCGGATGCAACGTCTGTGCGGCATTGCCCACCAGCGCCAGACGATGGCTGACATGCTGATTGGCCGTCAGCAGGCTGAGCGGATAGCTGTGACGTTTGCCAGCGCGAAGAATACGCCCCAACCGCCAGCCAAACGCCTGCTGTAATTCACTGATAAAACGCGCATCGTCCCAGGCATCGACCTGTTGGCGATCCTCACGCGCGTGACACCACACCAGTGAGCTGCGCCCCTGGGACATGGGCAACAGCGCCAATGGCCCATGGCGGGTGAAACGTTCAAAGGCACGCCCCTGTGGATCTTCTGCGGTCGTGACGTTGGCAATGGTGGCAAACTGCGGGTATTCACGCTGCTGCCATTGCAGATTACAGGCCTGCGCCAGTGCCGAACGCGAACCGTCCGCCGCTACCAGCAGTTTCCCGCTGATACGCTGACCGTTATCCAGCAGCACTTCTGTCTGCTCTGCCGTGCGCACCACATCAACCACTTTGGCTGGGCAGTGCAGCGTGACGCCCGGCGCCTTGGCCAGCAGCGCAAATAGCCGTTGGCCTGCGTCGTGCAGCTCGATCACCTGCCCCAGTGCATCAACCTGGTAATCTTGCGCATATAAATTAACGAACCCGGCGTGGCCGCGATCGCTAACGTGCACCTGGGTGATGGCTGTCGCACAGTCACGCAGCGCCGGCCAAACACCAATGCGCGTCAACTGCTGGCAGGTGCCCTGCGCCAAAGCAATAGCGCGGGCGTCGAACCCCGGGTGGCTGCGATCGTCCGGCCGGGTCGCTTCGACCAAATCAACCGCCAATCGTCCCTGAGTAAGCGACGAGATAGCCAGCGCCAGGGTCGCGCCCGCCATGCCGCCACCAACGATAATTACGCTCATGCGATTACCTTGCCGCCGCCATCAGGGCTTCAATGGCGTCGGCGTCTTTCACTACGCTGGCGGTCAAGTTCTCATTGCCGTTAGCGGTGATCAAAATGTCGTCTTCGATGCGAATGCCCAGACCACGGTATTCTTCCGGCACGTCAGCATCCGGTGCGATATACAGCCCAGGCTCGACGGTAAACACCATGCCCGGTTCAAGCGTACGGTCGCGGTTTGGCGTACCGTAATGCCCGACGTCGTGCACATCCAGCCCCAACCAGTGGCCAAGCCCATGCATGTAGAACTGACGATGCGCCTGTTCGGCGATCAGCTGCTCGACGTCGCCTTTCAAGATCCCCAGCTCAACCAGCCCGGTGATCATGATGCGCACGACCTCATCATTGACCTCACGGATGCTGGTGCCCGGTTTGAACAACGCCAGGGCTCGCGTCAGCGACGCCAGCACGATGTCATACACCGCACGTTGTGGCCGGCTGAATTTGCCGTTGACCGGGAAGGTACGGGTAATGTCGCCCGCATAGCCTTTATATTCACAGCCCGCATCGACCAGTACCAGGTCCCCATCACGCAATTCACTTTCGTTCTCGGTGTAGTGCAGGATGCAGGCGTTTTCACCCCCGCCGACGATGGTGTTATAAGACGGGTAACGGGCACCGAAGCGGGTAAATTCGTGATGAATTTCCGCCTCAAGCTGATACTCGAACATCCCGGGGCGGCATTTCTGCATCGCGCGGGTATGGGCCAATGCACTGATTTCGCCAGCCCGGCGCATTATCGCCATCTCTTCAGACGATTTGAACAGGCGCATTTCATGCACCCATGGACGCCAGTCAGTCAGGGTCGCGGGTGCCTGCAGGTTTTGGCGGAATCCCTTACGCAGCGTGTCCAGCGCAGTGAACAGGATCTGATCGGCATAGGCATATTGGCCCTGCGCGTGGTAAACCACGTCCAGTCCATTGAGCAGCAGGGGTAATTGCTCGTTGATTTCATCGAACGACAGCGCACGATCTACGCCCAGCTTCGCCGGGGCGGCATCTTGTCCCAGGCGGCGGCCAAACCAGATTTCCGCCGTCAGATCACGCACTCGGTTAAACAGTACGCTGTGGTTATGCGTCTCGTCGCTCTTCACTAGAATCAACACCGCTTCCGGCTCGTTGAAACCAGTCAGATACCAGAAATCGCTGTTCTGACGGTAAGGGTATTCTGTGTCTGCACTGCGCGTTGCTTCCGGCGCAGAGAAAATAATTGCCGCGCTGGCCGGAGCCATTTTCGCCAACAGCGCCTGACGGCGGCTGTTGAATTCCTGCTGAGTCATCACCTTCTCCTGAAATCAATCTGCCTGTGCTCACGGCCATTTAAGGACGTGAATTCGGATGTTTAGTGCAAGGTCGGCTTGGCATTTTCCGGTGCCGTTGGTTTGCGGCGGGTAAATTCGGTATGGCATAAAATGGCGGCAACACGAACGTACTCCACCACTTCTTCCAGAGAGTGCTCAAGCTCTTCCTGATCTTCGTCTTCGTCATAACCGAGCTGGGCGATATTGCGCAGATCGTCGATCGCCTCACCCACTTCGTCTTTCACCTGGGCCAATTTCGGCTGCATCATGCCGAGCCCAAGCAGGAAATGATTCACCCAACCGGCCAATGCATCCGCGCGGTCGAACACGCTGACCGTTTCGCCTTCCGGCATCATCAGTTGGAACATGAAATCGTCGTCTTCTAAGGTTTCACGCGTAATTTCATAAAGTTGCTGCAACGGCAAGCTCAGTGCCTGCGGGAAGGCCACGCCTTCATTCGTCAGATCATAGACCAGAGATTGCCAGCCAGCGTCTTGGCTGCCACCGCACAACAGGCCGCTGAGCAGGCCGTGCATTTCTGCTGCGGTTAATGCCACCGCTTGCTGGTTAAGAGCAACGGTCAAAGATTGGTAACTTGGAAATGTATTCTGTATAGACATGCGCATTCGTCATCGTTGGCAGGATAAGTTCGTGTTATGCTACCACCAAGGTCCGTCGCTGTACCAGATAAGCGCGACACCTCAGTGGCTAGTTATAATCGTGATGTGTCAGATCTCACACACTGCCGGCAAGGATCAAAATGACGCTAAATACGCATTTTGAAACCCTTTTTTGACTGGTAATGTCTGTCGCAGTAGATTACAACCAGGTACTGAAAAAGGGGTTGTATCTTGGTACCGAGGTATATATAGTGGCGCCCGCTTTGGTTGGCCCGGTAAGGGTAGGCTGGGGCTGGCGCGAAATTTAGGCAGGAAGGTGGCATGTCTGCACAACCAGTAGATATTCAAATTTTTGGTCGCTCTTTAAGAGTCAATTGCCCGCCAGAACAACAAGATGCGTTGAACATGGCTGCGGTCGATCTTAACGAACGGTTGCAAGATCTTAAAGTTCGCACTAGAGTCACAAATACTGAGCAGCTCGTTTTCATCGCAGCATTGAACGTTTGTCACGAACTTGCTCAAGAACGGTTGAAAACCCGTGATTATGCGTCCAATATGGAACAACGCATTCGTATGCTGCAACAGACCATTGAACAAGCGTTGCTTGAACAAGGTCGCATCTCTGAACGTCAGGATGCACAATTCGAATAACTTAAGTTGCTGAGATCCAAGGTTTCGGCAACGAGTAAAAAATTTCTCTGAGATGTTCGCCAGCGGGCCAGTCCCCTGAGCCGATATTTAGTACCAACAGAATGTGATGATCCGCGATCGGTGTGCATGCTCGGCCCGCCGAGAAGCCTTAAGATTGCGACAGCACGTTCACCTTGAACCATGGGTTCAAGGGTTACAGCCTGCGACGGCATCTCGGAGATTCCCCTTCCTCAGCGGTAAGTGTGCTGACTATGTCCTTTCAAGCCCAATATGCCCAACAGCGGCAAAATATCCGACAGCAAATCCGCCAACGTCGACGTGCTTTAACACCAGAACAACAACACAACTTTGCCCAGCAAACAGCCGAACGCATTGCGGCACATCCGCGTATTCTGGCAGCGCAAAGCGTCGCGGTATTTTTATCCTTTGATGGTGAGCTGGATACGCGCCCGCTGATTGAACGGTTATGGCAGTCAGGCAAGCGGGTTTATCTGCCCGTGCTGCATCCGTTCAGTCCCGGCAATCTGCTGTTCCTGCGCTATACCCCGGAAACGCCGCTGGCTAGCAACCGCTTCAATATCCGTGAGCCACAACTCGACGTGCGCCACGTGCTGCCTTTAAATTCGTTAGACGTGGTGCTAACGCCATTGGTGGCATTTGACAGCACAGGCCAGCGGTTAGGGATGGGCGGCGGCTTCTACGATCGCACCTTGCAAAACTGGCAGCAAACTGGCCCTTACCCCATCGGGTTAGCCCATGACTGCCAACAAGTGGAACAGATACCGGTGGAACATTGGGATATCCCGCTGCCGGAAATCGTGACCCCGTCGCAGAATTGGGCTTGGCAGATAGCGCAATAGCAAAAGGCCGGATAAATCCGGCCTTTGGGTTACAACGTTTTCAATCAGAGCAGCAAGCGAGAACGGATGGTGCCGGCAATTGCCTTCATACGTTGCAGTGCAGCGTCGGCACGTTCGGTTTCCGCGTCAATGTCGATGACCACGTAGCCGATTTCCGGGCCAGTTTGCAGGTACTGCGCAGCAATGTTCACCCCTTCTTCCGCGAAAATCTGGTTAATTTGCGTCAGTATGCCAGGGCGGTTTTCATGAATATGCAGCAGACGGCTTACGTTAGCACTGTGTGCAGGCAACGACACTTCAGGGAAGTTGACCGCAGACAGCGTCGAACCGTTGTCGGAGTATTTCGCCAGTTTGCCCGCGACTTCATCACCGATATTTTCCTGCGCTTCCTGAGTCGAACCGCCAATGTGCGGGGTCAGGATCACATTATCGAACTCGCACAGCGGTGAGTTAAACGGCTCGCTGTTGGTAGCTGGCTCTTCCGGGAACACGTCAATCGCCGCGCCGGCTAAGTGTTTGCTGGCCAGTACGTTACACAGCGCAGGGATATCAACCACAGTGCCGCGTGAGGCGTTGATCAGAATAGAACCTGGCTTCATCAGCGCCAGTTCTTCTGCACCCATCATGTTCTTGGTCGACGGAGTTTCCGGCACGTGCAGCGTCACTACGTCGCTCATGTTGAGCAAATCGGACAGGTGGCGAACCTGCTGTGCATTACCTAATGGCAGCTTGTTCTCAATATCGTAAAAGAACACTTTCATGCCCAGGCCTTCGGCCAGGATGCCCAACTGGGTACCGATATGCCCGTAGCCAATAATCCCCAGCTTCTTGCCACGCGCTTCAAACGAGCCAACGGCCAGTTTTTGCCATTCACCCCGGTGCGCTTTGGCGTTAGCGGACGGAATACCGCGCAGCATCAGCAGCAGTTCGCCCAGCACCATTTCGGCCACGGATCGGGTATTAGAGAAAGGTGCGTTAAACACCGGAACGCCGCGTTTGGTCGCCGCTTTCAGATCAACCTGGTTAGTACCGATACAGAAACACCCCACCGCCACCAGCTTTTCTGCGGCAGCGAAAACCTCTTCGGTCAGATGCGTACGCGATCGGATGCCGACGAAGTGAGCATCGCGAATGGATGCCTTAAGCGATTCGGTGTCTAACGCACCTTTGTGATATTCAATGTTGGTATATCCGGCTGCCAGCAGATTATCTACCGTGCTCTGATGAACCCCTTCCACCAACAGGAATTTAATCCTGTCTTTCTCCAATGATACTTTTGCCATTTACCCGACCCTATGTTCAGACTTCAGAAGCGGCTGTTGTCAAACAGCACCCATCCAACATAACAAAAATAACGCAGGCGGCAATACAAACGATTGCCCGCCCGTCAGTACAAGGC
The DNA here is from genome assembly GCF_017832355.1 of Serratia sp. PL17. GTDB lineage: Bacteria > Pseudomonadota > Gammaproteobacteria > Enterobacterales > Enterobacteriaceae > Serratia. The sequence continues at coordinate 32,150 of NZ_JAFIBY010000010.1, read as the reverse complement.
TCAGGGTTGTCTGCGGTTTCTGGTAGAAAATGCCATAGGGAAAGAATTAGACAGGAGCTTCGTGGAGCTAACGCTCATAATGTGACATATGTCACCAAATTTGGCGCTTTTAATAAAAGATATTTTAGCCAGTGAATTATTCGGTCTGGTGGGATCCAAGATCCTATACCACAGGGGCACTGCCTGCTGCGCCCCTGCGGAGAGATTCTTTATTTGATGACTTTCACACCCTCAGGTGTCCCAACCAGCGCCACATCGGCACCACGGTTGGCGAACAGACCGACGGTGACAACGCCGGCAATACCGTTAATTTTATTTTCCAACGCAATGGCATCGACGATGTTCAGGTTATGTACATCGAGGATCACGTTGCCGTTATCGGTCAGTACATTCTGGCGATACTCTGGCAGACCGCCCAGTTTCACCAGCTCACGTGCGACGTAGGAACGCGCCATCGGGATCACTTCCACGGGCAACGGGAATTTACCCAGTACGTCGACCTGCTTGGTCGAGTCGACGATACAGATAAACTTACGCGCAATGGCGGCAATGATTTTTTCACGCGTCAGCGCAGCGCCGCCGCCTTTGATCATCTGCATCTGGCGGTTGATTTCATCGGCCCCATCGACATAGATATCCAGCGAATCCACTTCATTGCTGTCGAACACGTGGATGCCGAGGCTTTTCAGCTTGGCCGTGGAAGCGTCAGAGCTGGACACCGCCCCTTCGATTTGGTGCTTGATCGAGCCGAGTGCATCAATAAAATGGGCGGCGGTCGAGCCCGTGCCAACACCGACGATGGTGCCTGGGGTAACGTAATCCAGCGCTGCCCAGCCAACCGCTTTTTTCAGTTCATCCTGCGTCATAATATGTCCCTTGCCTCTGTACGAAAACGTGTGCGTATTATAGGGTAAATCGCTATTTTTCACTCAGGCAGGATCACACTTCTTTGCCCTAAGCCGCATTTTTAGGCGCATCGCGGCAATATGTCCCGGTGATTTTCCACCTGTAAAACGCCAGAGATGTGGCATAGTGCCTGTATCAATTTACTTTAAGGGATATCTTTCCGATGAAACGCCCAGACTATCGAACGCTACAAGCGCTGGACGCGGTGATCCGTGAGCGTGGCTTTGAGCGCGCCGCGCAAAAACTTTGTATCACCCAATCGGCAGTATCCCAGCGTATCAAGCAGTTGGAAAACCTGTTCGGCCAGCCGCTGTTGGTACGCACCGTGCCGCCTCGGCCGACCGAACAGGGCCAGAAGCTGCTGGCGTTGCTGCATCAGGTTGAATTGCTGGAAGAAGAGTGGCTGGGTAACGACACCGGCATTGATACACCGCTGCTGCTGTCGCTGGCGGTTAACGCCGACAGCCTGGCGACCTGGCTGCTGCCGGCATTAAAGCCGGTACTGACCGATTCCCCTATCCGCCTGAATTTGCAGGTGGAAGACGAAACACGTACTCAGGAACGCCTGCGGCGCGGTGAAGTGGTGGGCGCGGTGAGTATCCAGCCACAACCGCTGCCAAGCTGCCTGGTGGATCAACTGGGCGCACTGGACTATCTGTTTGTCGCCTCAAAAGGCTTTGCCGAGCGTTACTTCCCGAATGGCGTTACGCGTTCCGCGCTGCTGAAAGCGCCCGCGGTCGCGTTCGATCATCTCGACGATATGCATCAGGCTTTCCTGCAGCAGAACTTTGATCTGTCGCCGGGCAGCGTCCCCTGCCATATCGTGAACTCATCGGAGGCCTTCGTGCAGTTGGCACGCCAAGGCACCACCTGCTGCATGATCCCGCATCTGCAGATTGAGAAAGAGTTGGATTCAGGTGAGCTTATCGATCTGACGCCGGGCTTGTTCCAACGCCGCATGTTGTTCTGGCACCGCTTCGCGCCAGAAAGCCGCATGATGCGTAAGGTGACCGATGCCCTGCTGGAACATGGCCGCCAGGTTCTGCGCCAGGATTAAATGCAAAAGGTTCGCCGTGGCGAACCTTTTGAGGGCGTTGACAAAGTGCTCTGTTGTTTCATCGTAGGGGTGCCGCATGCTTCGCCCGTTAGCATCATCAATGGGTACATCGGGTCGAACATGTTCGACCCCTACCGGTTTAGCCCCTGCGTAGCTTTGCCAACACTTCGTACTATTGCGCCGCGTTGCGCTGCAACTCAAACACCACATCCACCTGATCGTCAAAGTGAATGCTCTGCTGTTCGTAGGTTTGTGCCACGTCGCTCTCCGCCGCTGCGCCCGCCGCTTTGTACATACGCGCTACTGGCATCGGCTGGTAGTTAGCAACATGATAACGAATGCTGTAAACCGGCCCCAGCTTGGCGTTAAAGCCTTTGGCTAATGAAGCCGCCTGCTGCGTCGCATTCTCGATGGCTTTCTGGCGCGCCTGTTCACGATAGACGTCCGGTTTCGCGACGCCCAATTCCACGGCGCGGATCTCATTGAGGCCAGATTTCAATGCGCCGTCCAGCAGCTCATTCAGCTTATCCAACTGGCGTAACGTCACCTGCACCTGGCGTACGGCACGGTAGCCTTTCAGCACTGACTCACCGGTTTTCAGGTAATCGTATTCCGGCTGAGTACGCAGGTTGGCAGCGCTGATGTCTTTCTTCTCAATATTGTTTTTTTGCAGGAAATCAAAGTATTGCGCGACACGTTCGTCGACCTGCTTTTTCGCCTGTGCCGCGTCTTTGGACGATACGCTCACCTCGATCGCCAGAGTGGCGATATCCGGTGTCGCATCAACGCTGGATGTACCCGAGGTTACCACGTGTGGCCCTTCTGGCACTTCAGCCGCTTGCAGCGCCAGAGGTAATGTCCCTAATCCAATCATTGCGGCCATGGCCAATGCTTTAAGCTTCACAGTGTCTCCTTGATGACAGGCTGTAACTGATTACCGACTTTTCTCTACCGAGAACAGCCGGTTCCTTGGCATCAAACGTAGCATATCGCACGGGCTTTTGAATTCGGATTAGTGACAAATTCTTATAAACTTGCCCCCTGCCAGGCCAATTGTAAGGCAATGCCCCACATCACTACGCCGACCAGCGTATTGATGACGCGTTGCGCCATTTGAGTTTTCAGCCACGGCGCCAGCCAAGAGGCCAGCAACGCCAACGCGAAGAACCAAACGATGGAAGCACTCACCGCCCCCAGCGCAAACCAGGAGCGCACGTCCGGTGCCAGTTGGCCTCCCAGGCTGCCCAGCACAACGAAAGTATCAAGGTAAACATGTGGGTTCAGCCAGGTTACCGCCAACATGGTGACCACCAGCCGCCAACGGCTCTGCTTCATTTCCTCCGCCGTGGCCAGCGTCAAATGCCGACTGAATGCGGTGCGAAATGCGCCCCAGCCATACCATAACAAGAAGGCCACGCCGCCCCAGGTAACCAATGCCAGCAGCAACGGCGAACGGCTCAGTAAGGCGCTACCACCAAAAATGCCGGCGCAGATCAACACAATGTCGCTCAATGCACACAGCGACGCGATCATCAGATGATACTGACGGCGTATCCCCTGATTCATCACAAAAACATTTTGCGGACCCAACGGCAGGATCATCGCCGCGCTCAGGGCAAAGCCCTGCAAAAAGACAGCTAACATGGAATTCCTCACAGAAAAAAGCACCGTTCAGCGGCGCGTGTCGGTCAACACGCGCATCATATGAGGAAAAAATTATTAGGTGAAATTGATACTTCTAATCAACTATCAGAAATACTAATAATCAGGCAGGAATGACAAACCCCAGTTCTTGAGAAATGCGCTGCGCGGTCGCCAACACCGGTTTAATCAAGGCCTTAACACCAATCTGCTGCAGTTTGGCGGTGGGCAACGAGACCGACACCGCATAGGGAACCCGCTGCTGAATATCAAACACCGGGGCCGCCACGCAGGACACTCCCAGCTCATTCTCTTCACGGTCCATTGCCATGCCGCGCAGGCGAATATCGGCCAGTTCCTCATACATCTTCGGCAATTCGGTGATGGTATTACGCGTCAGCGTCTGGATCTCATGCTGATGAGTTTGCCAGTAGTGATCCGGGTAATCGCTGTTGCCGTAGGCCATAAAAATCTTGCCCATCGCCGAGCAATACAGCGGCATATGCTGGCCAATATAGGCACGGGTGCGCATCATGCCGGTCGTCGGCTCAAGCTTGTAGATCAAAATGACGTGGTCGTCTTCGCGGCTGGAGAAGTTTACCGTCTCCCCCACTTCCAGATTGAGCTGTTCCAGATGCGGCGCAGCAACATGGATGATATTCAGTGAAGACAGCGCCTTCTGCCCCACAGAAATAAACTTGGTCGTCAGCCGATAGCTGCCTGGTGACGGTGCCTGGGTGACATAGCCGCTGGTATGCAGCCCTTGCAGCAAGCGATGAACGGTACTTTTGTTCATGCCGGCCAGCTCAGACAGGTGCGCCAACGGGCAGCCATTCGGGAAGTTGCTCAGGATCTCAATCAATTGCAAACCACGGAACAGGCTTTGGCTGCCCATAGGCTTGTCTTTCTTGTCATCTTTCTCGTCAACAGCTTTCAGGCTCATAGCGCAATTTCTCCAGTGTCGAGCCGCCAGCCAACGCCACGGCGTGGTAAGCGGGCTCTTTGCCGGGAATGTTACCCCAAGGCCCGCATCAGGTGAAGACGGAACGCCGTTTCATTGTCCGTAGTGGGTTAAAAATGCGCAACATTTCGCTAACCGCCGAAGTGAGTTATACGTCACAATTCCGCAAAGAGACAAATAACGCATTGTTTTAAAACAACAATTAAAAACCGTCTGGCTTTGCTTTAGATCGGCGTTCGGCATATTATTTTTGAAATTGAATTTCGTATATTGAAATTTAATGACGATATAAACACCAGTTCGCACACGCCGATCGCGTATGCAGGTACCAGGGGCGCATCACATGACACCAGATAATGCGGAACAACCCATTCTTACCCTCAGCCATATTGTTAAGCGCTTTGGCGGCAACGTCGCGGTGAATGACGTGAGTCTGCAGGTGATGCCAGGCGAAGTCCTGGCCCTGCTGGGCGAAAATGGCGCCGGCAAATCGACACTGATCAAAGTGCTGGCCGGGGTTTACCCACGTGATAGCGGCGACATCCGGTTTCAAGGGAACAGCATAGCCTCCGCCGCTGCGATAAAAAGTGACAGCCGCCAGCCTATTGCCTTTATTCATCAGGATCTCGGGCTGATCGAATGGATGACGGTAGCGGAAAATATGGCACTGGTTATGGGTTTTCCACGCCGCTTCGGCCTGATCGACTGGCGTGCCATTCGCCGCCGTGCCGTTCAGGCACTTCAGGATGTCGGCATCGCCTTGGATCCCGACGCCAGAGTCTTCGAACTGTCGCGTACCGAGAAATCCTTGCTGGCAATCGCCCGGGCCGTGGCGGTTAACGCAGAGCTGCTGGTGTTGGATGAACCCACAGCCTCGCTGCCTGCCAACGACGTACGTCACCTGTTTGCCGTGATCAACCGGCTGCGCGACAAAAAAGTCGGCATGATTTATGTCACCCATAGGTTGGATGAAGTGATCGAGATCGCCGATCGCGTTTGCGTAATGCGTGACGGACGTTACGTCGCGGGTGGCAATACCGCTGATTACTCACTGCGTGATCTGGTGCAGATGATCGTGGGCGAAGCCATGGCAGACGATCAACGCGAACCCTTACCGGAAAATCGCCCGCCGGTCCTGCAGCTCAATAACGTCACCGTGGGCGATATCGGCCCGGTCAGCTTCAGCCTGCAACCCGGCGAAATGTTGGCGCTGGCTGGCCTACGCGGTGCCGGACAGGAAGAAATTGGCCGCTTACTGTTCGGCCTACGTCACGCCGACGAGGGTGAAATCCGCTTTCGCGACCGGGCCTATACCGCCGCGAGCCCGCAGCAAGCGATGGCCTGCGGGGTTTCGCTGGTGGCGGGCGACCGCACCGGCGAGAGCCTGGTGATGTCGATGAGCGTGCGTGAAAACCTGTTTATCAACCCCTGCGCCAGCGGCCACAAACTGTTGTCGCGCTACAGCCGCCGGGCCGAGATCGGCGCCAGCTGGTGGAAAGTGCAGCTGTTCGACGTACGGCCCAAGGATGTCAATATCGATATCAGTGCCCTGTCCGGCGGTAACCAACAAAAGGTGGTAATGGCGCGCTGGATGCATCTGGGCGCTCCGCTGCTGATCCTGGAAGACCCTACCGCAGGCGTAGACGTCGGTGCTCGGGCAGAAATCTATCATCTTTTAAATAAATCCCTGGCGGAAGGCGTAGCGGTGTTGGTGATCTCCAACGACTTTGAGGAGATCGCCCATATCTGCAATCGCGCGCTGGTGTTCAACCGGGGGAAAGTGGTCGGCGAATTGAAAAATCAGCAGGTGTCATTCGCCAATTTATTGGAACTGGCTTCTGCCAGCGCCGGGGAAACGCCCGTGACAACGTTAGAATCTGAGGTGGGTCATGTCTAAAACATCTGTTAAATCAACGGCACTGGAGCAAAGAGTCAGCCTGTCGCAAGACGGTGCCGGCCCGTGGCTGATGCAGGTGCTCACACGCTACGGCCTACTGCTGCTGTGCATTGGGTTGGTGATCCTGTTTTCACTGATCACCCCTTCGTTCGCGTCGATGCTAACGCTGCAAGCGATCCTCTCCAGCAAAGCCAAGATCGCGCTGTTGGCACTGGCAGCCACCATCCCGATGATCGTCGGGAAAATCGACCTTAACGTCGGTTTTGGCATCGTGCTATGGCATATCCTGGCCATCACGTTACAGGTTGAATACGGTTTTTCTTGGCAGATGGCCGTGCTCACCGTTCTCGCGATCTCCGCCCTGTACGGCTTATTGAACGGCATTCTGGTGGCCCTGGCAGACATTGACAGCTTCGTTGCGACTCTCGGCTCCGGCACCGTGCTGTATGCCATTGCCCTGTGGCACTCCGGCGGCCGGCAGATCGTAGGCGATCTGCCAGACGCCTTTATCGCCCTGCACCACACCGAGATCGGCGGGATCCCGATCGTCGCGTTCTACGTGTTGATCGTCGCAGTGGTGCTGTGGCTGATCACCGAACACACCCCGCTGGGCCGCTGTATGTACGCCGTCGGCGGCAACCCGGCAGCCGCACGCCTGAACGGTATTTCGGTCAATCGCTTTACTATCGGCGCCTTTATTGCCTCCAGCGTCCTGACCGGTTTTAGCGGTGTACTGATCGCCGCCGAGCAGGGCGTTGGCCAGGCCAGCGTCGGCATGGACTACCTGCTACCTGCATTAGTCGGCGCTTTCCTCGGCAGTACCACCATTCGCCCCGGTCGGGTCAACGTCTGGGGTACCGTGGTCGGTATCGCCATTCTTGCCATCGGCATTGCCGGTATCCAGCAGTTCGGCGGGGAATTCTGGGTCGAACCGCTGTTCAACGGCGCAACGCTGTTGCTGTCCATCACTCTGGCTGGCTATGCCCAGCGCCGCCGGTTGCTCAACCAAAAAGCGGTACAACGCACTGCAGCCACCCCGGCTGATAAAAATAACCAAAAAGCGATCAATCCTTAACCAGGAGCTCACAGAATGAAACGTCTTTGGATATTACCCACTGCCCTGCTGTTGACCAGCGCCGCCTCCCCGGTCTGGGCCGATGCCTATCTCGATCAGGCTACGGCGGCTGTCGCCAAAGCCACCGCCAGCGTGACCCAGTGGGACGGCCCCACCAGCGGGCCCAAATTGCAGGCCAACAAGAAAATCATCTTTATCGCGTCGGACATGAAAAACGGCGGCGTGCAAGGCGTACAGGAAGGGCTGAGCGAGGCGGCGAAAGCCGCCGGATGGAAGCTGGAAACGCTCGATGGCGGCGGCTCGGTGAAAGATCAGCTCTCCTCACTGAATCAGGCAATTGCCCAGAAACCGGATGGCATCGTGATCGGCGGTTGGAACCCCAACGTGGCCAAAATCCCGCTGAAAAAGGCCATCCAGCAAGGCATTGTGCTCACCGCCTGGCACGCGGTGCCAGAGCCGGGGCCGATCGCCAAATACGACGTGTTTTATAACGTCACCTCTGACTCCAACGACGTGGCACGCATTGCCGCGCAATATGCGGTAGTGCAGTCCGGCGGCAAGGCCAATGTGCTGATCTTTACCGATTCGCTGTACCAGATTGCGCTGGATAAGGCCAACGTGATGAAAGAGGAAATCGGCAAATGCAGTGGCTGCAAAGTGGTGGAGTTTATCGATACGCCGCTGGCGGATACCGCCAACCGCATGCCGGCCATGACCTTCAGCCTGCTGCAAAAATACGGCGACCAGTTCCAGTACGCACTGGCCATTAACGATCTGTATTTTGATTTTATGGCTCCGGCCCTGAAAACTGCCGGTAAAGGTGGCACTCACGCCCCCTACAGCATTTCTGCCGGTGACGGCTCTATTTCTGCCTACCAGCGTATTCGCTCCGGCGGCAGCCAGTCGGCCACGGTGCCGGAACCACTCAAACTGCACGGCTGGCAACTGCTGGATGAGTTCAACCGCGCCTTCGCCAAGCAGCCACCTTCCGGCTACGTGACCCCGGCGCACCTCGTGACTCGCGACAATATCGCTGCCGACGGCGGTGCCAACAACCTGTATGACCCACAGAATGATTATCAGGGCCACTACAAAGCCATCTGGGGCGTGAAGTAAACGGAGGTCAGCATGAACGAACTGATGGCAGACCCTCAGCTTGAACGCCTGTGCGCACCGGCGATATGGGCCGAAGGCCCCGTGTGGCTGCCGCAGCAGGATGCGGTGGTGTTCAGCGACGTGAAGGGCAACCGCATGTTCCGCTGGTCGCGACAGGGGGAGCTGAGCCTATGGCGTTCCCCTTCGCACTATGCCAACGGCAATGCACGAGATGCCGAAGGACGCGTGATCAGTTGCGAACACGGGCGACGCGGCATCAGCCGAACCGAAAACGACGGTGAGGTGCAAATGCTGGTCGATCGGGTTGACGGCAAGCGTTTCAACTCGCCTAACGACCTGGCGGTACGTTCCGACGGCACAATCTGGTTTACCGATCCGCCCTATGGCATTACCAGTGACGAAGAAGGCTACAAATCTGAAAGCCAGGTGATCGGCTGCTACCTCTACTGCTTTGATCCGCGCGACGGCTCGCTGAACATTGCCGCCAGTGACCTGCAACGGCCAAACGGCCTGGCGTTCTCACCGGATGAGTCGCTGCTGTACGTGGCTGATATGTCGATAGTCGATTTCCCGACCCTGGGCCGCAGAGAGCTACGTGTGTATGAGGTCGACGGACGTGAACTGAACGCCGGACGACGCTTCGTCACCGTAGCCCCCGGCTTCCCGGACGGTTTCTGTGTCGATAAAGCCGGCAATCTGTTTTGCAGCTGTGCCGACGGCGTACTGATCTTCGACAGCCAGGGAAAGCAGCTCGGTAAGATAGAGGTGCCGGAACGGGTCTCCAATTGCACGTTCGGTGGGCCTGACGGCAATGAGTTGTACATTACCGCCACCACATCGCTATACCGCAAGGTGCTGAATACCCGAGGTTAGCGAGTCAAAAAGGCGAAGGCAGAGTGGCCCCAAACCGCTCTGCTTTGCCACGCCTGAAGCACGGCAAAGGCCGAAAACGTGCCGCCGATCACAAAATCATCAGATTAATTTAACCAACTGTTTTATATAAATAATTTCCTCATGCACCGCTTTGACTTCGTTTAATCGCAGGTATAGCATTTATTTGAAATGTGATTTCACATAATGAAATTTAAAGAGCATAAAACAAACAAATGCGCCGTAGCGGAGAACCAGCATGAGAGTGAGTTACACCGATCTGAAACAGCAATTCAAACGCGTGTTACTGGCGCGAGGCGTGGCGGAAGCCACTGCCGACGACTGTGCCGGCATGTTCGCCGACACCTCCGCCAGCGGCGTTTATTCCCACGGCGTTAACCGTTTCCCACGCTTTATTCAGCAGTTGGACGCAGGCGATATCGTGCCGAACGCCGAGCCCAGTAAGCTGCTGTCGCTGGGGGCTATTGAGCAGTGGGACGCACATCAGGGTATTGGTAACCTCACCGCACGCAAGATGATGGATCGCGCCATGCAATTAGCCGACAACCACGGTATCGGCCTGGTGGCACTGCGTAATGCCAACCACTGGATGCGCGGCGGCGGTTATGGTTGGCAAGCGGCGGAGAAAGGCTATATCGGCATCTGCTGGACCAACTCTATTGCCGTCATGCCGCCCTGGGGTGCCAAAGAATGCCGTATCGGTACCAACCCGTTGATCGTCGCGGTGCCGGGCAATCCGATCACCATGGTAGATATGTCGATGTCGATGTTCTCCTATGGCGCGCTGGAGCTGAACCGGCTGGCGGGTAAAACCCTGCCGGTGGACGGCGGTTTCGATAACGACGGTCAACTAACACGCGATCCGGCCACCATTGAAGAAAACCGACGCATTTTGCCGATGGGCTACTGGAAGGGATCGGCACTGTCGATCGTGCTGGATATGATCGCCACCCTGCTCTCCGGCGGATCGTCAGTGGCGGAAGTGACCGAAGACAACCGCGAAGAGTATGGCGTGTCGCAAGTCTTCATCGCCATTGAGATCGAACGCTTGATCGACGGCGCCACCCGCGATGCCAAGCTGCAGCGCATCATGGACTACATCACCAGCGCCGAACGCGATAACCCGGAGATAGCCATTCGCCTGCCGGGCCATAAATTCCCACGTATTCACGCGGAAAACATGCGTGACGGCATCCCTGTGGATGATCGTATCTGGGCGCGTATTCAGGCGCTGTAACAGGAGAATAACCATGATCTTCGGCCATATCGCCCATACCTCACCAGAGCAGTACCCGGTACCGGTGGCCAACGCCATCGCCTATCTGCAAAACACCGATTTCCGCGCCCTGCCCGCCGGACGCTATCAGGATCCTGCCAACGGCTACGTAGTACAGGTGCTGGATCTGCACACCCATCAACCGAGCGATCTCCGGCCTGAAGTACACCGCCAAAATGTCGACGTGCAGTTTCTGGTCAGCGGTACCGAATTGATCGGCGTGGCGGCAGACCGGGGCGATAACGCGATCCACCAGGATTTATTGGCAGAACGCGACATTATTTTTTATCAGGACGTCGCGGATGAATCCTGGTTAACCATGCAGCCCGGTAATTTTGCGGTATTTTTCCCGCAGGATGTTCATCGCCCGGCCTGTATTAATCAGCAACCCGGCGCTATTCGCAAAGTGGTGGTGAAAATACCGCTGGCGTTGCTTAGCGTCTAATTAGCGGCAAAACATAACCTGTAAAAAACACCGGTCCCTGGGCCGGTGCGGGGCCCCTTGTGCCCAAAACAAACCAAAACAATAAAGTCCGACCCTACAGAATATTGAAAGGTGTATATATGAATACAGCCTCTGTTTCCGTTAGCCAAAGCCAGGCAATACCCAAATTACGCTGGTTGAGAATAGTGCCGCCTATTCTTATTACCTGCATTATTTCCTATATGGACCGGGTAAATATCGCCTTCGCCATGCCCGGTGGCATGGATGACGAGCTCGGTATCACCGCCTCTATGGCCGGTCTGGCCGGCGGCATCTTCTTTATTGGCTATCTGTTCCTGCAAGTGCCCGGCGGCAAGCTGGCGGTGTACGGCAACGGTAAAAAATTCATCGGCTGGTCGCTGTTGGCCTGGGCGGTGATATCGGTACTGACCGGGTTGGTCAGCAACCAGTATCAACTGCTGTTCCTGCGCTTCGCGCTGGGTGTTTCGGAAGGCGGCATGTTGCCGGTGGTGCTGACCATGATCAGCAACTGGTTCCCGGACAAAGAACGCGGCCGCGCCAACGCCATCGTCATCATGTTCGTGCCGATCGCCGGCATCCTCACCGCGCCGCTGTCCGGTTGGATCATCACCGCCTGGGACTGGCGCATGCTGTTCCTGGTGGAAGGTGCGCTGTCGCTGGTCGTGATGGTGCTGTGGTATTTCACCATCAGCAACCGCCCGCAGGAAGCCAAATGGATTTCGCAGGCGGAAAAAGACTATCTGATAAAAACCCTGCACGACGAACAACTGCTGATCAAAGGCAAAACGGTGCGTAACGCCTCACTGCGCCGGGTGCTGGGCGACAGGATCATGTGGCAGTTGATCATGGTGAACTTCTTCTACCAGACCGGGATCTACGGCTACACCCTGTGGCTGCCGACCATTCTCAAAGGGCTGACCAACGGCAATATGGAGCAGGTCGGCATGCTGGCTATCCTGCCCTATATCGGTGCCATCTTCGGCATGCTGATTATCTCCACCCTTTCCGACCGCACCGGCAAACGCAAAGTGTTCGTCGCGCTGCCGTTGGCCTGCTTCGCCATCTGTATGGCGCTGTCGGTGCTGCTAAAGGAGCACATCTGGTGGTCGTATGCGGCGCTGGTCGGCTGCGGTGTATTTATCCAGGCTGCCGCCGGGGTGTTCTGGACCATTCCTCCCAAACTGTTTAACGCCGAAGTGGCCGGCGGTGCACGCGGCGTCATCAACGCGCTCGGCAACCTCGGCGGCTTCTGCGGCCCTTATATGGTCGGCGTGCTCATCAGTCTGTTCAGCAAGGACGTCGGCGTTTACAGCTTGGCGGTGTCACTGGCTATCGCTTCGGTACTGGCGCTGACGCTGCCGAATAAATGCGACCAAAAAGCGGGAGCCGAATAATGGAATATTGGCTGGGGTTGGACTGCGGCGGCACCTTTATCAAAGCCGGACTGTATGACCGTCGGGGCACAGAATTGGGCATTGCACGCCGCAATCTGGAGATTATCGCACCGCAGCCCGGCTGGGCGGAACGGGATATGCCCGCACTGTGGCACACCGCCGCCGAGGTGATCCGCGACGTGCTGACCCGTAACAACATCGCCGCCGGTGATATTCAGGCCGTCGGCATCTCGGCGCAGGGCAAAGGTGCCTTTCTGCTGAACAAGCAAGGGCAGCCGCTGGGCAATGCCATGTTGTCTTCTGACCAGCGCGCACTGACGCTGGTGCAAGAATGGCAGAAGCAGGGCATGCCGCAGACGCTCTATCCGCAGACCCGACAAACCCTGTGGACCGGTCACCCGGTATCGCTGTTGCGCTGGGTACGGCAACACCAGCCTGAACGCTACCGCCAAATTGGCAGCGTATTGATGGCGCACGATTATCTGCGCTACTGCCTGACCGGCGAGTTGGCCTGTGAAGAAACCAATATCTCCGAATCCAATCTTTACCACATGGCGGACGGGCGCTATGACACGGCGCTGGCGCAGTTGCTGGGCATCGGCGACATCATGCCCGCACTGCCGCCCATCGTCGGCTCAGCCGAGATCGCCGGGCAGGTCAACGCTACCGCCGCGGCAGCCACCGGGCTGTTGGTGGGTACGCCAGTGGTCGGCGGGCTGTTCGACGTGGTGTCCACCGCGCTGTGCGCCGGGTTGCACGACGAGACGCGGCTCAATGCCGTGATGGGGACCTGGTCAGTCACCAGCGGCATCACCGACAGCATTACCGAAGGGTTCGAACACCCCTTTGTTTATGGGCGCCACGCCGAGGCTGGCAAATATATTGTGCACGAAGCGAGCCCCACCTCCGCCGCCAACCTGGAGTGGTTCTGCCGCCAATGGGGGCTAGACGATTACGCCCAGCTCAACGACTGGGTGGCAACGCTGCCGAAGGCCGACAGCAGCCTGCTGTTTGTTCCCTTCCTATACGGATCCAACGCCGGGCTTGGATTGAGCGCCAGCTTCCATGGCATGCAGGCCTTCCACCAGCGTGAACATCTGGTGCAGGCAATCTACGAAGGCGTGGTGTTCTGTCATATGACCCACCTCAACCGCATGCGGCAACGCTTCCCTGCGGCCACCGCCCTGCGCGTTACCGGTGGCCCGGCCAAGTCTGCCCCCTGGATGCAGATGTTCGCCGACGTTAGCGGCCTGCCGGTGGAACTGCCGCAGGTGGAAGAAACCGGCTGTCTGGGCGCCGCCATGGCAGCGATGGTCGGCAGCGGCGCATTCAGCGATTTCACCGCCGCCCAGCGGGCACTGGCACCGCGCTTCGAACAGGTGCTGCCTGACGCCACCGCCGCCGAGGCTTACGGTAAAAAATATCGCCGTTATCAGGCGCTGGTGGCGACGTTACACACGCTGCAATCCCCCCAAAAGGAGGCCCTATGAGCAATAAACCCCGCTTGCAACTGGCGCTCGATCACACCCAGTTGGGCGCCGCCCTGCAGACGGCGGAGCGTCTGCAGCCGCACGTCGACATCATCGAGGCCGGCACCATTTTATGCATCAGCGCCGGTATTCAGGCAGTAAGCGCACTGCGCGAACGCTGCCCGCAACATACGTTGGTGGCCGATCTGAAAGTCGCCGATGCCGGTGGCACGCTGGCGCAGCAGGCCTTCGGTCACGGGGCCAATTGGATGACCGTCATCTGTGCCGCCCCGCTGGCCACCATGGCCAGCGCACTGGACGTGGCGCAACAGCACCAGGGGGATATCCAGATTGAGCTGTTTGGTCGCTGGACGTTGGAGGATGCCAAACAGTGGCGTGCGCTCGGCATCCGTCAGGCGATTTATCACCGTGGCCGCGACGCGCAGGCCAGTGGACAAACCTGGGGCAAACAAGATTTGGATCTGATGAAAGCCTTGTCGGATCTGGGCATTGAACTGTCGGTTACCGGGGGTATCACGCCGCGCGATTTACCGCTGTTTAAAGACATCGCCGTTACCGCTTTTATCGTCGGCAGAGCGTTGGCGGAGGCTGCCGATCCGCTGGCCGCCGCCGGTCAGTTCCGCGCCGCCATTGATGACATCTGGAGAAGTTGATATGCGTCAGCACCCATTGGGAATTTATGAAAAAGCCTTGCCGAAGCACCTGACCTGGCCCGAACGGCTGGCATTGGCTAAAGCCTGCGGCTTTGATTTTGTCGAAATGTCGGTGGATGAAAGCGATGAACGGCTGGCACGCCTGAGCTGGAGCAAAGAACAGCGGCTGTCGCTGGTCAGCGCCATGCTGGAAACCGGTATCAGTATCCCGTCGATGTGTCTGTCCGGCCACCGCCGCTTTCCGTTCGGCAGCCATGACGATGCACTGCGCCAACGCGCTTTCGAGGTAATGGAACAGGCGATCCAACTGGCGAAGGACGTCGGTATCCGCACCATTCAGCTGGCCGGTTATGACGTCTATTACGAACAGCAGGACGAAAGCACCCTCGCCCGCTTCACCGAAGGCATGCAGTGGGCGGTCGAACGCGCTGCCGCCGCCCAGGTGATGCTGGCGGTGGAGATTATGGACACCGCCTTTATGAACTCGATCAGCAAGTGGAAGGCCTGGGACGCCTGCCTGGCATCGCCGTGGTTCACGGTCTATCCGGACGTTGGCAACCTCAGCGCCTGGGGCAATGACGTAGGGCAGGAGCTGGCGCTGGGCATTGACCGCATCGCGGCCATCCATTTGAAAGACACCTATCCGGTCACTGAAAACTCACCGGGGCAGTTCCGCGACGTACCCTTTGGTGAAGGCTGCGTCGACTTTGTCGCCGTCTTCAGCACCTTGAAACAGCTTAACTATCGCGGCGCTTTCCTGATCGAAATGTGGACCGAAAAAGCCGAAGAACCGGTGGCCGAGATTGTCCAGGCACGCCGGTGGATCGAACAAAAAATGCAACAAGGGGGTATAACATGCTAACGCTGCCACAGCTTAAACAACAGGTGCTGGAAGCCAACCTCGACCTGCCGCGCCACAACCTGGTGACCTTCACCTGGGGCAACGTCAGCGCCGTCGATCGCGAGCGCGGGCTCGTGGTGATCAAACCCTCCGGCGTGGAGTATGAACACATGACCGCCGAGGACATGGTCGTGGTCGATCTCGCCAGTGGCCAAACCCGGGAAGGCACCAAAAAGCCCTCTTCCGACACCGCCACCCATCTGGCGCTTTACCGTGAGTTTGCCGACATTGGCGGCATCGTTCACACCCACTCACGCCACGCCACCATCTGGGCCCAGGCCGGGTTGGACATCCCCGCCTGGGGTACCACTCATGCCGACTACTTCTACGGCGCGATTCCCTGCACCCGCCTAATGACCGAAGACGAAATAGAGCATGAATACGAACTGGAAACCGGCAAGGTGATTATTGACACCTTCCGCCGCCGCGGTATCGATCCAAATGCCATTCCGGCGGTATTGGTCAATTCACACGGGCCCTTTGCCTGGGGCAAGGACGCACACAGCGCGGTGCATAACGCCGTGGTACTGGAAGAGATTGCCTATATGGGGATTTTTTCACGTCAGCTGACGCCCGGTATTCACAGCATGCAACCGGCGCTGCTGGATAAACATTACCTGCGTAAGCACGGTAAAAATGCTTATTACGGACAGTAAGTCGGATTAGCCCGCACTCACAGACAACCCTTTTCATAAATATCCTTCGTGGCAGACGCCGCCAGGCGTCTGCCAGACATATCAAAGCGCGAGAATTGCGGCCGGTTCTTCAAAACCGGGGGGACGCCCTCCTCTTTCTCGCCCTCTCAGCATCTTTCAACCTCAACCCCTCGTATGATCCTTATCACAAAACACGCACGCAGTTTTTAGCGTGCTGCCAGCAAAGTAAAACAAGGCACGTGTGTTAATGGCACGTTACAGCTTGTCGCGCGCAATTGTTAATATCAATTCATGCGTTACACGCATCAGTTTATGAGTTTAATGCGCTTATTTACTTCATTTTCCTGATCCAGTCTGCAGTAACAGGCGCAGTAAAAGCGTCAATGACAAACTGGAGATAAAGATGCATCCCCCTAACGCACCAATGACGACTCGGGCAAGAACCAGCGCGATACTGCGCGTTACCTCTGGCAACTTTCTGGAGCAATTTGATTTTTTTCTGTTCGGATTTTATGCCACCTACATCGCTCATACATTCTTTCCAGCCAGCAGTGAGTTTGCCTCGCTGATGATGACCTTCGCGGTCTTTGGCGCGGGTTTTCTGATGCGTCCTATCGGTGCCATCGTACTGGGGGCGTACATTGATAAAGTCGGCAGACGTAAAGGGCTGATTGTAACCCTGTCGATCATGGCTGCTGGGACCTTTCTGATTGTCCTCATCCCGTCCTATCAGACCATCGGCCTGTGGGCGCCACTGCTGGTACTGGGCGGCCGTTTATTGCAAGGCTTCTCAGCGGGGGCTGAGCTGGGCGGCGTATCCGTTTACCTGGCTGAGATTGCCACACCAGGCCGTAAAGGATTTTACACCAGCTGGCAGTCAGGTAGTCAGCAAGTGGCCATTATGGTGGCCGCGGCTATGGGGTTCGCACTGAATGCAGCCATGGAAGAAAGCGTCATTCGCGAATGGGGCTGGCGTCTGCCTTTCCTGTTCGGCTGCTTGATTGTGCCTTTCATTTTTTTCCTGCGCCGTAATCTGGAAGAGACCCAAGAGTTTAACGCCCGTCGCAAGCATCTGGCGATGCACGATGTGTTTAAAACCCTCTTGGCAAACTGGCAGGTGGTTATTGCCGGCATGCTGATGGTCGCCATGACCACCACCGCGTTTTATCTGATTACCGTGTATGCACCCACCTTCGGTAAAAAAGTGTTGATGCTCAGCGCCTCTGACAGCCTGCTGGTGACCCTGCTGGTCGCGGTATCTAACTTCTTCTGGCTGCCGGTAGGGGGTGCGCTGTCAGACCGTTTTGGCCGTAAGTCGGTGTTGATTACCATGGCGTTGCTGGCGCTGTTCACTGCGTATCCGGCCCTTAGCCTGCTTGCTGAAGCCCCCAGTTTTTCCATGATGCTCAGCGTGTTGCTGTGGCTGTCCTTCATCTATGGGCTCTACAACGGTGCCATGATCCCGGCGTTAACAGAGATCATGCCTACAGAGGTCCGGGTTGCCGGTTTCTCGCTGGCCTACAGTCTGGCAACCGCTGTCTTTGGCGGATTTACGCCTGTTATTTCTACCGCACTGATCGAGTACACCGGCGATAAAGCCTCCCCCGGCTACTGGATGAGTTTTGCTGCTCTGTGTGCCTTACTGGCGACGTTGTATTTGTACCGTCGTCGCACGTTATCACTACTAACCGCACGTTAAATCAGGGGGTCTCGTCATGCAAAAAATTTATCGCCCACTCTTCGCCACCCTGGTACTCCTCTCTGTCAGCACAGGTGCGATGGCCAAAGAGGTGACCGTCATGATTTCAGGCGGCTTTAAAGCCGCACTGGAAAAACTGGCTCCGCAATTTGAAGCAAAGAGTGGCGACAAAATCATCTTGGTGTCCGGTCCCTCTATGGGCAAGACGCCCCAGGCGATCCCCGCGCGCCTGGCTCGCGGAGAAAAAGCCGATGTAGTGATTATGGTGGGTGATGCACTAACGAATTTGGAAAAGGATAACTGGATCCAACCGGGTTCGCGCGTGGAACTGGCCGATTCACCGATTGGTATGGTGGTTAAGCAAGGCGACCCTAAACCCAATATCAAACAAGATGCAAATCTGCGCAAAACCCTGCTACAGGCTAAGTCCATTGCCTATTCTGACAGTGCCAGCGGCCTGTATATCAGCAACCAGCTATTCAAAAAGCTGGGTATTGAAGACAAGGTGAAAGAAAAAGCACATAAGGTTGAACGCATTCCGGTGGCCAGCGAGGTAGCAAAAGGGAAATATGCGATAGGCTTCCAGCAAGTCAGTGAGTTGCTCCCTGTTCCGGGCGTCACCTTTATTGGTGAATTGCCTGAAAATGTCCAGTACATCACCCGCTTTGCCGGCGCGGTCATCCTCAAGGCAGAACATCGCCAGGAAGGCAAAGCGCTATTGGACTTCCTGTCTTCCGCCCAGGCGCAAGACATTATTCGCGCCACCGGGATGAGAACGGTGAAGACTGCGCCACCCGTTAAGCAGAGTGATACTGTTCAGTGATTAGCTTTTCCAACTCGGCGGCAACATAGGATTGCAAACGCCCGCTGCGCCTGATCAGGCCAACCGTGCGCTTCACTACCGGATCTGTCAGTGGCAGGTGTGTCAGTACCGAATGCTCTGAGGCCGGCATCGACATGGCGGGTACCGCAGCAATGCCTATCCCCGCTTCAACCATACCCAGCATGGTCGTGACATGCCGGGTTTCGCAGATGCTGGGGCGCTCAGGAATGATGTGCTCCAGCATCTGATCGAGCAAATTGCGATTACCTGACGTCTTATCCAGCCCTACATAGTCTTGCTGATAAAACTCGCGCCAGGTCAGACTTTTTTTACCGGCGATGGGGTGATCGCGCCTGCAGGCAGCCACATAAACATCCGCGACCAACGGCAGAAACTCGATATTGGATTGCAGGGTTCTCGCAAAACAGATACCGAAATCAGCCTGCCCACTGGCAACGGCTTCAATGACGTTACCTGCACTGCTATCGATAAGCTTAACCCGTACCCGAGGATAGCGGGCCTGGAAACTGCGAATCACGTCAGGCATAAAATAGTAGGCCGCCGAGGGCACGGTCGCGACCGTTACCAGCCCAACGCGATCCTGACTGACCTTATTGATATCAGCCAGAACCAGCTCAACATTCATCAGTAGCTGATCTGAGCGCTCGGCGAAGGTCTGCCCATAAAGTGTCAGCGTAACGCGCCTGGTTGTTCTGTCGAACAACTTAATACCCAGCGCTGATTCCAGCTTCTCTATCCTGCGGCTCAATGCTGACTGTGAAAGGCAGATGGACTCTGCGGCAAGCCGAAAATTACCGTATTCAACCAACGCACGGAAAGCATAGAGATCGTTCAGATCAAAATTCACGGGCATAGCGGCAGGCAGTCCTTTCAGGGCAGTTTAAAGAAAAGATGATAGCCACATCTTGGACAACAGCAACTTTTTAAAGATTGGCCTGCCACCCTCATCGCCGACACCTTACATACTGGCGGCCATGACTGGAAATGACCACCTGCCACACGATGAACACCTGATGACACCCCAAAAAGCATGATACTGGCGGTCAGCTATGAGCGAGCAGCAGACATTACGCTCACAACGACTGATTGTTACCGTTATATTTGATATACCCCCCCTGTACTCCTGCTGCTACGCACGTTCAACGCCAGCGTTCCATTCGGTACCGGACAGTGATTCCATTCTCGGACATGGTATGAACGTAACCGGGTTGGTTCAACGTCCGATCGATTGCCTTAGTACGATGCGTTTTATATTTTTGTCTAGCCTCTTCTGGAAAGTTTTCACCGGTCACCATTTCATCCCAGCTTTCATAGGATTTCTCCCCCGGAACCATAATGACTTTCCAGCGCTGAAACCGACGTTCGATCTTCTCCATTTATTACATCACACCCAGTAAAGTTATCAATGATTCACCTTAACACACGGTAATCATATCCACCTTAGTTCCACTCACTTTTTGAAATTTCCGTTTTTTCTATCATCAGCCGGTACTCTTCTGAGTGACCGGCTATTCAGGTATTCATGAGGCAGCTCGCTGTTGTATTAGCAACATCTGTTTCTGGCACTGAGCTGACGCTAGGATTTGAGGGTGCCGGGTTGGTTATGTGTCAGAGTAATTGCCAGTCACTGCAAGCTCACCCGCATCATCTCCCCCACGCCCCCCTCTCAATGTCTCCTCTCTGAGGTATACTCGTATTTCTATACCACGCCAGCCAAAGCGGCTTTGGATCAGGCCCGTTTCAGAAGGAACCTGACGCCTACTCTGCCCTCCAGCCAGCTCCACACCAGACGAATAAAGTGGAACTATCATGAGCCAAAACACCGCTCGTATCAGCGAGATCATCGACAGCGCCAAGATCTCGCCCTATCAGATTCTGATCCTCACGCTGTGTTTTCTGATCGTCTTGCTGGACGGTTTTGACACGGCCATCATCGGCTATATCGCCCCGGCCTTGCGTGAAGAGTGGGGCCTGCTGCCTGCGCAGTTATCTCCCGCATTCGGTGCCGGGTTGTTCGGCCTTTTGATTGGCAGTTTAGTCTTCGGCCCGGTCGCCGATGCCATCGGCCGCAAACGCGTACTGCTCGTTTCGATACTGATCTTTGGCGGCGGCACTCTGGCCTCTGCCTATACCCATTCAATCGAGTCGCTGACTCTGCTGCGGTTAATCACCGGCATCGGTTTAGGCGGTGCGATGCCCACCTGCATCACCCTCAGTTCGGAGTACTCGCCGGCGCGTCGCCGTATGATCATGGTCACACTGAGTTGGAGCGGCTTTACCGCCGGTTTGGCGCTGGGTGGCCTGCTCGCCGGGCAAATTATCCCTGCATTCGGTTGGCGTGGCCTGTTGATGTTCGGCGGCATTGCCCCGCTGCTGTTGCTGCCGCTGCTGGCCTGGCAAATGCCCGAATCAGTACGCTTTATGACTTCCAGCCCAAAACATGCCGATCGCCTGCGCCACGTGGTCGAACGCATCACCGGCAAAAACTGGGCAGGCGTAACGATTGTCGATGACGAACGTCCAGTACAGGCCAGATCGCCGATATCGCACCTGTTTATCGAAGGCCGTGCGGTGCGCACCCTGTTGCTGTGGGTGGCATTCTTCTGTTCGCTGTTCGTGTTTTACCAGCTCACCAGTTGGCTGCCGAGTATTCTCAAAGATGCCGGTTACGATATCGTGCACGCGTCGCGCATTGGGGCAATGGTGCCACTGGGTGGGACGCTCGGAGCTATCCTTATGGCGCTGCTGATGGACCGCGTCGGGCCATACCGGGTACTTGCTCTGTCCTACCTGGGTGCAGCGCTGGTTGTCGGCGCCACCGGTTACCTGATGGGGGATGTCTACACGCTGGCGACCACGGTGTTCCTGATCGGTTTCGGCGTGGCTGGTGCGCAGAACGGTCTGAACCTGGTGTCCGCCACGATCTATCCCACCGCGGCCCGCGTCACGGGGGTCAGCTGGGCGATGGCGAGCGGGCGCTTCGGTTCAATCGTGGGATCCATGCTCGGTGCCTGGATGATTGTCACTGCGGGTTCGTCTGAGGTGTTCTTTATCTGGCTGGCGATGCCGGTGTTGGTGGGTTCTGCCGCCATATTCCTGCTCTACCGGCTCAGCTCGCACCGCCGCGTACCCACGCCAGCGTCCGCTTTGCCACACTGATCCAACAAAAAAGCCGAGGCGACATCCCTGGGATCTCGCCTCGGCCGGCAGTAAAAAAGGGGCCGTGGCCCCTTCTCACTTATTCTGCTTTCGCTGTGGTCGCATCGTTGCGATACAGATGAACATCCATCTGCGGGAACGGAATGCCGATGTTGTTGGCATCCAGCGCACGCTTGAAGTTTTCCATCAGATCAAAGTACACGTTCCAGTATTCTGCATTGGTGGTCCAGGAACGGGTCACAAAGTTCAGTGAGGACGGTGCCATCTCGGTCAGGCGCACAGTCACGCCTTTGGCGTGCATGATGCGCTTGTCGGCCGCGATCACATCGCCAAGTACCTTTTTCACTACATCAATGTCAGCGTTATACGCCACGCCGACCACGATATCTACGCGACGATTTGGCTCGCGGGAATAGTTGATGATGTTACCGGCGATAATTTTACCGTTCGGCACCACGATGGTCTTGTTGTCTGCCGTACGCAGCGTGGTAGAGAAAATCTGCACCTGGTCGACAGTACCGGCCACACCGCCCAAGTCGACATACTCACCGGCACGCAACGGGCGGAAGGCCACCAGCAACACGCCTGCGGCGAAGTTGGACAGCGACCCTTGCAAAGCCAGACCCACAGCCAAACCCGCAGCACCCAGCACCGCAATCACTGAGGTGGTCTGTACGCCAACGCGCCCCAGCACAGCGATAAAGGTGAAGGCCAGAATACCGTAACGCGCCATTGCCGACAGGAAATCAGCGACTGTGGCGTCGATACCGCGCAGCTTCATTACCCGATTTACCGCATTGCTGACCACACGAGCAATGATCGAACCGATGATGAAGATAACGATCGCCGCAACGATGTTCACTGCATACTGAATCAATAAATCCTGGTTCTGCACCAGCCAGTTACCGGCACCATTAATGCCGTCTACTACGTTCAGATCTTTCATTCGTGTCGTCCTAACTCAGCCCCTAAAGGGGTAAACTCTCAAAAATACACCGACATCAGATGTCAGTAGGAAACCACCGCCATAGGTTAACCAACATTCACGCAGCATGCCAAGCGTAAGCGCTAAAAATAGCCAAAACGGTGGCTCGACTTCTTCTATGCTGAACACAGCACCCTCACTTTTTTAAGACAAGGAACCTGTCCCGCAATGCGTATACTTTCCCCGCTCAGGCACTACTGGCAGGTCCGTCCGCGGCTGTTACTTTCTGTTGGCGCAGGTATTCTGTGCTATCTGTTACTCCCCGCCCAGCTGTCTCAACTGCAACGGCTGATGCTCGGCTGGAACGTGCTGGCCTGGCTCTATCTGTTGTTTCTCTGGCGGCTGATGCTGGTTAGCACTCCCAAGCACATTCGCCAACGTGCCCGCGCGCAGGACGAAAGCGCCAGCATGGTTTTGGCGTTGGTCAGCATCGGTTGTCTGGTGAGCATTTTGGCCATTCTGTTTGAACTGAGTACGGCCAAGCAGGTCAGCGACTCACTGAAAACACTGCACCTGGTGTTAACCGGCACCACGCTTGTGGTGTCATGGCTACTGCTACCGACGGCATTTACCATGCACTATGCGCACCAGTTTTACCGCCAGGGCGCACCGCAGGATCCTCTACCGCTGCTGTTCCCCGGTAACCTTCAAGAGCCGACCTATTGGGACTTCGCCTATTTCTCTTTTACCATTGCAGTCGCTTCGCAAACCGCCGACGTCGCGGTTGGCGCAGCAGAAGTACGCAAAGTCGCCCTGCTACAGTCGGTCATTTCCTTTGTCTTCAACCTGGTGATCCTGGGGCTGTCGATCAACGTCGGCGCCAGCCTGCTGAGCTAGAAACAAAAAAGGCTCCCCGAAGGGAGCCTTTATGGCTAACAGCTAGGCAAGATTACAGAACGTCAACTGCGTTCAAATCTTTGAAAGCCTGTTCCAGACGAGTAATCATGGAAGTCTGAGCTGAACGCAGCCATACGCGTGGGTCATAGTATTTCTTGTTCGGCTGGTCGGCGCCTTTCGGGTTGCCCAACTGGCCCTGCAGGTAAGCTTCGTTCGCTTTGTAGTACTGCAGGATACCGTCCCAGGTTGCCCATTGGGTATCGGTATCGATGTTCATTTTGATCACGCCGTAACCTACGGATTCTTTGATCTCTGCGTCGGTAGAACCGGAACCGCCGTGGAACACGAAGTTCAGGCTGTTGTGTGGCAGATTGAATTTCTTGGACACGTAGTCCTGAGAATCACGCAGAATGGTCGGTGTCAGTTTAACGTTGCCTGGCTTATAAACGCCGTGCACGTTACCGAAGGACGCTGCGATGGTGAAGCGTGGGCTGATCGCGTTCAGTTTTTCGTACGCGTAAGCAACGTCTTCTGGTTGGGTATACAGTGCAGATGCGTCCATGTGGCTGTTGTCCACGCCATCTTCTTCACCGCCGGTGCAGCCCAGTTCGATTTCCAGGGTCATACCGATCTTCGCCATGCGAGTCAGGTATTTGCTGCAAATTTCGATGTTTTCTTCCAGGGACTCTTCAGACAGGTCGATCATGTGAGAAGAGAACAGTGGCTTGCCCGTCGCTGCGAAGTGTTTTTCGCCAGCGTCCAACAGGCCGTCCAGCCATGGCAGCAGTTTCTTGGCACAGTGGTCGGTGTGCAGAATAACCGGCACGCCGTAATGCTCAGCCAACTGGTGAACATGATGTGCACCAGAGATTGCGCCCAGAATTGCTGCACCCTGAGGAACGTCAGTCTTCACGCCTTTACCGGCGATGAACGCAGCACCGCCGTTAGAGAACTGTACGATAACCGGAGCACGTACCTTCGCTGCTGTTTCCAGCACGGCGTTGATAGAGTCGGTACCTACACAGTTAACTGCTGGCAGCGCAAAGTTGTTCTCTTTAGCTACTGCGAATACTTTCTGAACGTCATCACCAGTGATGACACCCGGTTTTACGAAATCAAAAATTTTAGACATGTTACTTTGTCCTGTTTCGTCGGCCGTAGATGGATGTAAATCGATTTTTTCATGCCGCGCCGCAGTATGCCGCGCGGTATAAAACAAACGGGCGGCTTTCGCCTCCCGTTGTCTGAATTACTGCTTAGCGCGCTCTTCCAGCATCACTACCGCTGGCAACGCTTTACCTTCCACGAATTCCAGGAAGGCGCCGCCGCCGGTTGAGATGTAGGAAATCTTATCCTCGATCCCGAACAGATCGATGGCTGCCAGAGTGTCGCCGCCGCCGGCAATTGAGAAGGCTTCGCTGTCTGCGATAGCTTTTGCGACAATTTCGGTGCCCTTACGGAAGTTAGGGAACTCGAATACGCCAACCGGACCATTCCACAGAATGGTTTTGGCTTCTTTCAACAACTTAGCCATAGCCAGCGCAGTTTCGTCACCGAAGTCCATGATCTCTTCATCATCGTTGACTTCACTGACTTTTTTCAAGGTAGCAGGTGCAGTTTCAGAAAACTCCGTCCCTACTCGAGAATCGGTAGGAACCGGGATTTTGAACTCGTCACGCAGTTTTCTCGCTGCCTCGACGAAGTCAGGTTCGTACAGGGATTTGCCGACGTTATTATCGATAGCCACGAAGGTGTTAGCGATACCGCCGCCCACAATCACCGTATCGGCGATTTTCACCAGCGAGTTCAGCACATCAAATTTAGTCGAAACTTTAGAACCACCAACCACGGCAACCATCGGACGAGCTGGGGTTTTCAACGCTTTACCCAGTGCTTCCAGTTCTGCGGACAGCAGCGGACCCGCACAAGCTACAGGTGCAAACTTACCTACACCGTGGGTAGACGCCTGCGCACGGTGTGCAGTACCGAAAGCATCCATCACATACACGTCGCACAGCGCCGCATATTTTTTGGACAGGGTTTCGTCGTCTTTTTTCTCGCCCTTGTTGAAACGGACGTTTTCCAGCACAACCAGTTCACCTTCTGCAACGTCAACGCCATCCAGGTAGTCTTTCGCCAGACGAACCGGGGTTTTCAGGTGATCTTTCAGATAGTTAACAACTGGCAGCAGGGAGAATTCTTCGTTGTACTCGCCTTCGGTAGGACGGCCCAGGTGGGACGTTACCATCACGCGGGCGCCTTGTTTCAGCGCAGCTTCAATAGTCGGCAGGGAGGCACGGATACGTGCATCGGAAGTCACTTTACCGTCTTTCACTGGAACGTTCAGATCGGAGCGGATCAGAACGCGTTTACCTGCCAGATCCAGATCGGACATGTTAATTACAGACATGGTGAACCCTCTTGGTTGATTCTCTAGAAACTATAAAGTTGCCTGAGCGGCGCATCGACCAATGCCGATGCCGCCGTACTAGAAACCGCTTGCGGCCATTGCCCGTGTTGTATCCAACATCCTATTGGCAAAGCCCCATTCATTATCACACCAGACCAAGGTCTTGATGAGGTGCTGACCGCTGACCCGGGTCTGCGTACCGTCGACGATAGCGCTATGCGGGTCATGGTTAAAATCGATCGAGACTAATGGTAGTTCTGTATAGTCAACTATACCACGAAAAGATCCCCGTGCGGCCATTTGCAACAACTGGTTGACCTCTGCCACTTTCACCGCCGAACTGACGCTGACGCTGAGATCTATCGCCGTCACGTTGATGGTCGGCACGCGTACGGAAATCGCTTCGAAACGATCGCAAAACTGCGGGAAAATACGGGTAATTCCGGCAGCCAATTTGGTGTCGACCGGAATAATCGACTGGCTCGCCGCACGAGTACGCCGTAAATCCTGATGATAGGCATCTATCACCGGCTGATCGTTCATCGAAGAGTGAATGGTCGTTACCGTTCCGGATTCGATGCTGAAGGCATCGTCCAGCAGCTTAATGACCGGAATAATGCAGTTGGTGGTGCATGACGCATTGGAAACGATGCGGTGTTCCTGCAGCAGCGTCTGATGATTGACGCCAAACACGATGGTGGCATCCAGATCGTTACCGCCAGGGTGGGCGAACAACACTTTCTTCGCCCCCGCAGCCAGATGGGCCTCGCCATCGGCTCGGCTGCCGTAGACACCGCTACAGTCCAGCACCACATCTACACCAAGCTCACCCCAGGGAAGCTGTTCCAGTGCGGGCTGATGCAGCAAGCGAATGCGGTCGTCCCCGACGGTCAGCATGTCGCATTCCTGACGCACATCCCAGGCAAAGCGGCCATGGCTGGAGTCGTATTTCAGTAGATGGGCCATCCCCTCGGCGTTTGCCAATTCGTTAATTGCCACCACGGAAATTTCCGCTCGTCGTCCCGATTCGTACAGTGCGCGTAAAACGCTGCGGCCTATGCGGCCAAAACCGTTTATCGCTATGCGGATTGTCATGCTGCTCCTGAAAAAGGGCCTACTCTCCCCGGGCGCGTTCACCGTTATTGAGAGGGCGCTGACTGGGTCATCTAGATAACCCGCATAGAGTACTTTAGCGCACCACCTGCTGTGAATCGTCGCGTCGCATTATTCCTTCGGTCCAGCCTTCACTCATTACCTTCACTCTGACGTTTCTGTTGAATACAGCTACAACTGAAACGCTTCAGCCGAGCATAAACCAAAGTTTTGCCAAAAGGAACAGATGCGACAGCCTGCCTGACAACCGAACGGCATTTTGCGAGAATAAGATGATCTAGCGCACACTTTTTCAATCTCAATCCGCTGTGATACGCCAGATATCTTGGTAACGATGAGGTGTGGACCGCTAGGCTTTCGGGAATATCCACAGATGCTCGGCCGGCAGGGAAAGCCGGCACAGCGTCTGGCCGCGCACTTCAGTGCCATAGGCCCGCACGACAAAATCCTCAGCGACGGTGCGGAACAGGTACTCCCAACGATCGCCCAGATACATGCTGGTCAGCAGCGGCAACTCAAGCTGGTTACCCTGCGGGTCATCCCCCAGGCGTACGCGCTCCACGCGGATCACCGCCGTGGCCTCTTCGCCGGCTTTTACCCCTGCCCCCGCCATGCCCCACAACGCCCAGTCTTTGCCTTCAATGCGCGCTTTGCCGTCAACCACCTCGGTGATCTTGCCGTTCAGGCGATTATTGCTGCCCATAAACTCGGCGGTAAACAGGGTCGACGGCGAACCGTACATTTCCTGCGGCGTGCCCTGCTGCTCAATTTTTCCGTTGTTAAGCAGCAAAATGCGATCGGAAATCGCCATCGCCTCGTTCTGATCGTGCGTCACCATCAGCGCCGAAAGCCCCAGCTTGATGATCAGCTCACGCAGGAAAACCCGCGCCTCTTCGCGCAGCTTGGCGTCAAGGTTCGACAAAGGCTCATCCAGCAGAATGACCGGCGGGTTGTACACCAGCGCCCGGCCAATTGCCACGCGTTGCTGCTGGCCACCGGACAACTGATGCGGATGGCGCTTACCCAAATGCCCCAGCCCCAGTTGATCAAGCACACCTTGTACCCGCTGGTTGATTTCCGCCGAAGCCACTTTGCGTAATTTCAGCGGGTAGGCAACATTCTCAAACACCGTTTTATGTGGCCACAGGGCGTAGGACTGGAATACCAGCCCCAGGTTGCGCTCCTCCGCAGGAATTTCGCTGCGCGCGCTGCCGTTGTACACGGTATTGCTGCCAATGATAATGCGGCCCTGAGTCGGTTTTTCCAGCCCGGCGACCGCACGCAGCAACGTGGTTTTACCGCTGCCCGACGGCCCCAGCAACGAAACCACTTCGCCACGCTTTAGCTGCATAGAGACGCCCTTCAGTACCGGGTTGTCGCCGTAAGTTAAATGCAGATCCTCTACCGAAAGTTCAATCATGTAATTTCACTCCAAAGCGCAGGGCAATACCCAGACCTAACACCACCAACAGGATGTTAATGAAGGAAAGTGCGGCGACAATATCAATGGCACCCGCCGCCCACAGAGACACCAGCATCGAACCTATGGTTTCAGTGCCCGGAGACAACAGATAGACCCCGGTGGAATACTCACGCTCGAAAATCAGGAACATCAGCAACCACGAGCCAATCAAGCCATAACGCGACAGCGGAATGGTGACGTGGCGGGTGATCTGGCCACGGGACGCCCCAGCGCTGCGCGCCGCTTCTTCCAGCTCAGGGCCGACTTGCAGCAACGTCGACGAGATCAGCCGTAGGCCGTACGCCATCCAAACGACGGTGTACGCCAGCCAGACACTGAAGATGGTGCTGCGTAAGGAACGTAGCCAGACGATCAGGTTTTCCCGCAGCCATTCAGCCATCGGTAGCACCGAAAGCCAGCCCTCTTTCAGCGACTTATCCAGCCACATTGGCAAGAACAGGAAGACCCACAAGAAGGCTAACCCCGCCAACAGGCCAGGTACCGCACGCGGCACCAGCACGCTGTAATCAAGAAAACGGGTAGCCCCGTCAGGTTTGCGATGCATGGCAATGCCGATGAACAAGTAACAGACCACCGCCAGCGCGCCACCGAGTACCCCAATCGCCATCGAGTTGACGATGGCTCGCAGCAAGTTCGGCTGCTGCCAGATAGTGCGGAAAGTGTTGAGCGACAGCTCATCCCAGATTGAAACGCCCACCCCCCAATTAGAAATAAAGGCACGCAGCACCACACCCACCAGTGGCACACCGATAGTCACCGTCAGCCAAAACACCACCACCGCACCGGCCACCCAGCGCCATTTTCCCAGCGGCAACGCCCGCGCCTGCGAGGCCTTACCCTTAACCGTGACAAAACGGTTGGCGGTACGCATCAGGCGGCGCTGCAACATGACCAATGGAATGGTGATACAGATCAGCACCACCGCTACCGCCGCCATCAAATGGTAAGACGGTGTCCCCAGCTTGTTGGTCAATTGATACAGGTAGGTTGCCAGTACCAGATTGCCCTCTGGATCCCCCAGTACCAGCATCAGACCGAACACTTCCAGCCCGAGGAAGAACAGCAAAACCCCGGCGTACAGAATCGAAGGCCGCACCATCGGCAAGCTAACGGCAGTCATTACCTGCAAAGGTGAAGCACCCGCCGTTCGGGCGGCTTCTTCTACGTCTGAACCCACGCTGCGCAACGCCGAGGAGATATAGAGATAGGCGTGCGGTACGTGCGTCAACCCGGCGATCACCACGATGCTGGCCATCGAATAGATATTCCAGGGCACAAACCCCAGCAGCGATTCCGCCCACAGTGAAAAGAAGCCGACCGGCCCGGCGGCCACCACATAGCCAAAGCCCAAGACCATCGGCGAGACAAAGATTGGCACCAGGATCAGCGGTTCAATAAATCGGCGGCCGGGCAAATCGGTTCTGACCATTAAAAAGGCCAGGATCCCCCCCAGCGGAATCGCGATCACCACCAGGCCGAAAGCCAGGATAAACCCGCTTTTCAGCGCCTTGTAAAAGTCCGGATCGGTGAAAATAAATTGGAACGCCTCAAGGCTAAAAACCTTGGAGGGAGAGAAAAAGGGAGCGGAGAGGAAACTTTGAATCACGATAAATGACAGTGGCACATAAATAACCAGTGCGGTTATCACCACCACCAAGCTGCGCGGCAGGCTCTGCCACTTTCTGCGCCATGCATTCATAATTTATCCCTGGTCATAAACCACCAAAGGACGCGCGCCACGGTGGCAGACACGCGTCCGGATATTGAACTTATTTGGCCGCGGCGGCACGCCACTGTTTAATGTAATCCAGACGTTTGGCCGGTTGCAGATACTCCAGCAGGCTTTCATCCACCGGAATCGGCTTCAGCGCATTACCGAGCATTTTGGTCATGCCATCGATATCGTTTTTGCCTTCAATGTCATTACGGATGGAGGGAATATCCGCCTGATTGGCGAGAATGCTCTGGCCCTTTTCCGACAGCACAAAGTTAAGCCACAGTTTTGCTGCATTCGCGTTGGTCGCCTCTTTACTGATAAAGGACACGCGCGACAGCACCAGGGTATAGTCCTTCGGATAAGAGATACCGAGTGAAGGGTCGGTTTTGGCGCGAGCTTCAGCGTATGAACCCAGGATATTGAAACCAATCAGATTCTCACCGGATGACACCCTTTCCATCATGGTCCCGGTAGACGACTGAACCGCCAGCCCCCCTTTAGCAATGTCTGCCAACGTGGCGAAATAATGGGGATCTGCCTTAAAGTCCTGTACCGACAGCATGAACCCCAGCCCCGACTTTTCAATGTCATAGGTCGTGACTTTCTTTTTGAACTTGTCGGTTTGGCTGGCGATCAGTTTTGCCAGTGCAGCATGTGAGTCCGGCACATCACCCTGCGGGATGAGTCGTTTGTTATAGATGAAGACCACCGGCTCATAGGTTGTGCCGTAGGCTTTCTCTTTCCATACCGCCCACTTGGGCAGTTGGCCCTGCTCTGGCGAGGCATATTCTTGCGCGTAGTCAGTGGCCAGTTTCAGCGCCGTATCCATCGACGAGCTCCATACCACGTCGCCGCTGGTGCCACCTGCAGCCTGCTCGCTGATATAACGGTTGTACAATTCGGTGCTGTTCATATCGTTGTATTCGACTTTAACGCCCGGGTACAACGCTTCGAATCCCTGGATCAGCGGCCCGGCAGCTTTGGTATCTGTGGTGGAATACACCACGACCTTGCCCTCTTTCTTCGCACCGTCCACGATTTTTTGATAGTCAGCGGGATAGCCTGCCGGGAACTCAGCGTAAGCAGGCACTGCGCCCAGCACAGCCATCGCTACGACCGACATGCTGATTCTTGTTAACATGATCAACTCCTGGTTACATTTAATAAACCAAAAATTAACATATAGTTAATAAGTGTTCTTAAGCAACGCCGTTGATTTTTTATCTTCGTGTTTTGTGAGGTTGGACGATTTTTGGGCAAGAAAAAGCCCGGCAATGTGCCGGGCTTAGGGTCACGCGACAGGGCAGGGCTTATTTCAGCAGTGCCTGCGCCTTGGCCACCACGTTTTCCACGGTGAAACCGAACTCTTTGAACAGCTGTTCTGCCGGCGCCGACTCACCAAAGGTGGTCATGCCCACGATAGCGCCATTCAGGCCCACGTACTTGTACCAGTAGTCCGCAATACCCGCTTCTACCGCCACGCGGGCAGTCACTGCCGCCGGCAGCACGGATTCACGGTACGC
>NZ_JAFIBY010000009.1 GCF_017832355.1 Serratia sp. PL17 | reverse complement strand
ACGTGAAAGAACCGGTGGAGCGGTAGTTCAGTTGGTTAGAATACCTGCCTGTCACGCAGGGGGTCGCGGGTTCGAGCCCCGTCCGTTCCGCCACTTATTTAAATTATGCCTGCTTATTTTAGCAGGCATAATGTTAAGCACGATTTAGGGGCGTAGCTCAGTTGGTAGAGCACCGGTCTCCAAAACCGGGTGTCGCGAGTTCGAGTCTCTCCGCCCCTGCCATATTAGAAACCCTTTGCGAAAGCGAAGGGTTTTTTTTGCTTTCTGTTTCCCCCATTCCTCACTATTCCTCCGAAAAACTGTTCAAAAACCCCACCGAAATCGTTCCCAATTTAGACATTTTTAGCTGGATCCATGTACAAAATGGTTGTTCTGCCATGATGTGATGCCGCTCATTATTCCTGCCCAATTTTCAACTACACCTTATGTGTGCCCAGCCCTTTGCACACCCGCTTCACCAGGAAAAATGCAGCATATACAACAATGGCAACTCTGTCGGAGGCATGTTTCATGCCACGGCAGTTCGAGGAGAACAACATGGTTAAACGTCTGCTGTTAGCGGCCGCCATCACTGGCGCCTTGGTAGGTACGGTACAGGCAGCACCGTTGGTCGTCGGTTTTTCGCAGATTGGTTCCGAATCGGGTTGGCGTTCGGCGGAAACCAAGGTATCGAAACAGGAAGCGGAAAAGCGGGGTATCACGCTGAAAATCGCCGATGCGCAGCAAAAACAGGAAAACCAGATCAAAGCGGTGAGATCTTTCATCGCCCAGGGTGTTGATGCCATTTTTATCGCGCCGGTTGTCGCCACCGGTTGGACTCCGGTGCTGCAGGAAGCCAAAGAAGCCAAGATCCCGGTCTTTTTGCTCGATCGGATGATCGAGGTGAACGATCCCTCGTTGTATACCGCGGCAGTGGCGTCGGACAGCGTGCATGAAGGCAAAGTTGCAGGAGAATGGCTGGTGAAAGAGGTTGCCGGCAAGCCTTGCAACGTGGTGGAACTGCAGGGCACGGTGGGTTCCAGCGTTGCTATTAACCGCAAAAAAGGCTTTGCCGACGGTATAGCTAACGCCGCCAACGTTAAAATCATCCGCTCACAATCTGGCGACTTTACCCGCAGTAAGGGCAAAGAGGTCATGGAGAGTTTCATCAAGGCAGAGCAAAACGGCAAAAACATTTGCGCTGTCTATGCGCACAACGACGACATGGCGATTGGCGCTATTCAGGCGATCAAAGAGGCGGGTTTAAAACCGGGCTCGCAAATTAAAGTTGTCTCTATCGACGGAGTACCTGACATATTCAAGGCGATGATGAATGGCGAGGCCAACGCCACGGTCGAACTGACGCCAAATATGGCCGGTCCGGCGTTTGACGCACTGTTGGCGATGAAGAAAGACGGTAGCCAGCCGCCGAAGTTTATCCAGACCGAATCCAAGCTGTTGCAACCGGATACCGCTAAGCAGGAATTCGAACTGAAGAAAAGCATGGGTTATTAATCTACTCACCGACGGGACAGAAGATGGCCACATCTCAGACCAGTTTGTTGACGATTAAGGGATTATCCGTCGAATTCCCCGGCGTAAAGGCGCTGGATCAGGTTGATGTCACGTTGCAGCGCGGAGAGATAATGGCGTTGCTAGGCGAAAACGGCGCGGGGAAATCCACGTTAATCAAAGCGCTGACCGGGGTTTATCAGCGTTCCGCCGGTGAGATATTGCTGGAAGGTACTGCCATTGCCCCGCAGAGCACCGCGCAAGCGCAGGTGCTGGGGATTGGTACGGTTTATCAGGAGGTTAACTTATTGCCGAATATCTCGGTGGCAGCCAACCTGTTTATCGGGCGAGAACCAACGCACTTTGGCCTGATTGATCAGAAAAAGATGCTGCATCAGGCTCAGCAGCTTTTGCTGGGGTATGGATTGGGGGTGGACGTCAGTCAGCCGTTGGGTAATTACTCCATTGCGATCCAGCAGATTATCGCTATTGCACGGGCAGTAGACCTGTCTGCCAAAGTCTTGATCCTCGATGAGCCAACCGCCAGTCTGGATGCCAAAGAAGTCAGCATGCTGCTGGATATCCTGAGCCAGCTCCGCACTCAGGGATTGGCGATGATCTTTGTGACCCATTTCCTCGATCAGGTTTACCGCATTAGCGATCGTATCACTGTACTGCGCAACGGTAAGCTAGTAGGGACGAAAGCCACGACTGACTTACCGCGTCTGGAGCTGGTACAGATGATGCTTGGCCACGCGTTTGACGAGTCGCTACTGAAACGCGGCGAGCATACGCCAACCGAAGCACCACCGTTGGTCGAATTCAGCGGTTATGGGCGACGTGGCATGATTGAGCCCTTTGACCTGCAGATTCGTCCGGGGCAAATCGTGGGATTGGCCGGCTTGCTGGGATCGGGGCGCACTGAAACTGCCCAGTTAATATTCGGTATTAAATCGTGCGATAACGGCAGTGCCAAGGTTGGAGGGCGCAGAGTGAATATCCGCACGCCACGCAAAGCCGCCAGCCTCGGTTTTGGCTATTGCCCTGAAGACCGCAAAACCGATGGAATCGTTGGTGCTGCGACGGTGCGGGAAAATATTATTTTGGCGCTGCAGGCCCAGCGCGGCTGGTTAAAACCGCTGCCGCTGCGGGAGCAAACCCGTATTGCCGAGAGTTATATCCAACTGTTGGGCATCCGCACGCCGGGGCCAGAACAACAAATCCAATATTTGTCCGGTGGCAATCAGCAAAAGGTACTGCTGTCACGCTGGCTGGCGACTAAACCTCGTTTTCTGATCCTGGATGAGCCAACGCGCGGCATTGACGTTGGTGCACATGCTGAAATCATTCGTTTAATCGAAAAACTGTGCGATGAAGGATTGGCGCTGCTGGTTATTTCTTCCGAACTGGAGGAACTGGCGGGCTATGCGGATCGTATCCTGGTGCTGCGGGATAGAAAGCATGTGGCACAGCTTGAGCATGATGCCATTTCAGTGCCTGCGATCATGCAGGCGATAGCCGCACAGCAGGAGGCAGGATGAACCTCAGGAGTTTCTCCATGACCAATGGACCGCGTAAAGTCAGATGGGTCATGCCCGTTGGGGCGACGCAACTCGGGGCCCTGGCGGTGATTTTGCTGATCGACAGCCTGGTCGCCCCGAATTTTTTTTCCATACACATCCAGGATGGCCGACTGTTTGGCAGCGTGATTGACATTGTTAACCGTGGCGCACCGGTCGCATTATTGGCATTGGGCATGACGTTGGTGATCGCCACAGGTGGCATCGATCTTTCCGTGGGGGCAGTGATGGCTATCGCGGGTGCCACTGCGGCAACGCTGACCAGCGCTGGTTATCCGCTGGGTTACGTACTGGCCGCCGCTTTGGCTGTGGGAGCCCTGTGTGGTTTGTGGAACGGGTTCCTGGTGGCGGTGCTGCAGATACAGCCGATAGTCGCCACGCTAATGTTGATGGTGGCTGGGCGCGGTATTGCACAACTGATCACTGAAGGACAAATTGTCACCTTTGAGCGAGAAGGGTTCGCACGGCTCGGCAGCGGTGCACTGATGTATTTGCCGATGCCGGCGATCATTGCCGCCGTGATGCTGCTGTTGATCTGGTTGCTGACGCGTAAAACGGCGCTGGGACTGTTTATCGAAGCTGTAGGTATCAATCTGCGTTCGGCGCGTAATGCAGGGGTCAGTACGCGTTGGGTGGTGATGGCGGTGTATGTGATCTGTGGGCTATGTGCCTCCGTAGCCGGAATTATCGTCACGGCAGATATCCGTGGTGCAGATGCCAACAATGCCGGGCTGTGGCTGGAACTGGATGCGATCCTGGCCGTGGTGATTGGTGGCGGTTCACTGCTGGGGGGCCGTTTTAACCTGCTGCTGTCGGTAGTGGGGGCATTAATCATTCAGGGTATGAATACTGGCATCCTGCTGTCCGGCTATCGGCCGGAGTTTAATCTGGTGTTGAAGGCAATCGTGGTGTTGGCGGTGTTAATGGCGCAATCGCCAAGCATCTCGCTGCAGCAACTGCTCAGGAGAAGAAAGCCATGATCAAGCGTAATCTGCCCCTCTTGATGACCGTACTGGTGTTCCTGGTGGGTTACGGGTTTTGCCTTACTCAGTTCCCCAGTTTTGCCTCTACGCGGGTATGGTGTGATTTGCTGACCGACAACGCTTTTCTTGGCATCGTTGCAGTCGGCATGACGTTCGTGATCCTTTCAGGCGGCATCGATCTGTCGGTCGGCTCGGTGATCGCTTTTACCGGGGTGTTATTGGCCAAACTGATCGGGACTTACGGTATTGCGCCGGGTTATGCATTCGTTATTGCGTTGTTGATGGGGGCCTCGTTTGGCGCATTGATGGGTTGGATCATTGATGTGCTGAAGCTACCGGCATTTATCATCACATTGGCCGGCATGTTCTTCGTACGGGGTATGAGTTTTATCCTCTCGGAGGAGTCGATTCCCATCGATCATCCACTGTATGCGACGCTGGCTAACTACGCCTGGAAACTGCCGGGCGGTGGCCGCTTTACGTTGCTGGCACTGGTGATGCTATTCGTGGTGGCCGTCGGCATGGTGTTGGCGCACCGTACTCGCTTTGGACATAACGTCTACGCCATCGGCGGCAACCGGGTATCTGCGGCGTTGATGGGGGTACCGGTGCAACGCACCACGGTGCTGATTTATATGCTTTCAGGCACGCTGGCAGCCCTGTCAGGGATTATTTTCTCGCTGTATACCTCAGCGGGTTATGCGCTGGCGGCCAGCGGTGTAGAGCTGGATGCCATTGCTGCCGTCGTAATTGGTGGCACCTTGCTGACTGGCGGCGTGGGCACGGTCCTGGGCACGCTGTTTGGCGTGCTGATTCAGGGGCTGATCCAGAGTTACATCACTTTCGACGGCACGCTCAGCTCATGGTGGACCAAGATTGTGATCGGTATTCTGCTGTTTTGCTTTATCGGCCTTCAGAAGGCGATGAGCGCGTTTTGGCTCAGCAGACGAACAAAACCCCGGCATCCCCGTTTGAAGCCGTTATAGCGGCTCATGCTGTGGTATTCAAAGGTATTTTCAGTAATTGTCTGATCAGCGCCTGCTGGTCGCTATTTTGCAGCCAGACGGCGTAGAGAGGGCGGATAATGGCCGGGATCTCGGCGGCTGCGGTTAACTGCGGATAGTCCTTCTCCCATTGGCTGGGCAGGAAGGCGCAACCGCCGGTAGTTTCAAGTAGCTGTCGGGTCAGATGCGCAGAGGTCGTCGTGAGCACCGGCAGCGTGTCGCCTTCCAGCATACGGCTTTCCTGCTGATGGAAATCAGCCCCCCATTCCAGTTTGATATAAGGCATTGGCGCGAGCTTATCGCGCTGAGTGGAAGAGAACAGCCGCAACGAGAAATTCCCCAACAGTTGGCTGGCCAGTTCATCCATCTTCGGTGGCTCGGTGGTGATGAGCAAATCGAGCTGTCTTTCATGCAGCTGTTTTACCAAAGAGTGCCGTAACGCAACCCGGGCTTCCAGCTGCAACGCCTCACGCTGCTGATAGAGCGATTGCAGCCACGGGGTCAGATAAGCCTCCCACAGCGAGGCGGTCGCGCCGATGGACAACTCGGTATGTTGCAGTGAACGCACCACCTCTTTTTTCGCCAATTGCCAGGTCATCATCAGGCTCTCAGCGTAGGGCAAAAGCCGCTCCCCGGCTGGCGTCAGGCGGATATTGTTACGGTGTCGGGTGAATAAATTTGCACCCAATTGGTTTTCTAACTGGCGGATGCGGAAACTGACAGCAGACTGCGTTAAGTACAAGGATTCTGCGGCTCGGCCAAAGTGACGCGTTCTACTGACCTCCAAAAAGGTTTTCAGTAATTCGGTATCCACACCCATCTCCAATAATTTTTATCGTTAAGATTTAAATGTTTTGTTTTACACAATGTCAAGCCTATCTAATACTCCGCGCCATAAACAGCACGGCCATGAGAGAATTAGGAGCGTGTCAGATGGCGGATAGCTTCACCACGACCAACCGTTTTTTTGATAATAAACATTACCCTCGCGGGTTCTCCCGTCACGGCGATTTCACCATTAAAGAAGCGCAATTGCTAGAGCGCTTCGGGTATGCGTTTAACGAGCTGGACACGGGTAAACGCCAGCCGGCCACTGAAGAAGAACAGTTGTTCGTCGCAGTGTGCCACGGTGAGCGCGAGCCGGTTACCGAACAGGAAAAAGTATGGGCGAAATATCTGGTGCGCACACGCCGCCCGAAAAAATTCCATACCTTGTCTGGCGGTAAGCCGCAAGCTGATGCGGTGGAAGATTACACCGACAGTGACGATTGATAACGATGGGGCCTGCGGGCCCCATTTTTACGCCAGGCTGCGATGCAGCTGCAGCAATAGGCGGTCCATACTGCGGTAACCCAGCGCTTCGCTCAAGTGACGCTTATCAATATCTCGATCTCCTGCCAAATCAGCCAGCGTACGGGCCACTTTTAAAATCCTCTGCCAGGCGCGAACCGATAATCCCAACGTGGTTAACGTTGTTTCAAGAAAGTCGGCATCTGCTGTGCTAAGCCGGCAATCCCGATCGACCTCGTTATTATTCAGCAGGGCATTGATCTTCCCCGCCCGCTTAAGCTGCCTTTCACGTGCCAGCAGCACGCGCGCTCTTACGTCTATGCTGTTTTCACCGACGATACGGCGTTTGCTCAACACGCCAGGTGGCAACAATGGCACCTCAATCGATAAATCAAAGCGATCGAGAAACGGCCCCGAAAGCCGCCCGAGGTAACGCAGCACCTGCTGTGGCGATGCGCGGTTATGCATGCCTTGATAATGCCCGGTAGGGCTGGGGTTCATCGCGGCAATCAATTGTACCCGCGCCGGGAAGCGGATTTTGGCGCTGGCGCGTGAAATAACTATCTCGCCGGACTCCAGCGGTTCACGCAGGGCATCCAGCACGCGCCGTTCGAATTCCGGCAGTTCATCCAAAAACAGGACACCATTGTGTGCCATCGATATTTCACCTGGCCGTGGCAGTGAACCACCACCGACCAGGGCGGCCATAGAAGCACTGTGATGCGGCGCACGAAATGGCCTCTGTCGCCATGGCAGCGCTTGTGCGGGATGTTGCAGCAGGCTGGCTACGGCAATGCTTTCCAGCGCCTCCTGGTCGGTTAGCGGAGGGAGGAGGGTATTTAGGCGGCTGGCCAACATGGTTTTCCCCGTCCCCGGAGGGCCGACCAACAGCAGGTTGTGGCCCCCGGCAGCGGCGATTTCCAGCGCTCGCTTTGCCTGCTCCTGGCCCAGTATGTCCTGCAGATCAGCGGTTTCTTGTGCCGTATCCGCTGCAAGCGGGGCAGTGGCTACGGGTAAATCGCTTTTACCTAACAAAAACGCACAAACCTCAAGCAGGTGTTCCGCCACCCGTGTTTCACTTTGCGTAATCAGCCCCACCTCTCGCCCATTGGCGGTAGCTAAAACCAGCTGCCTACCTGCATCCAGTGCCGCCAGCGCGGCGGGGATCGCCCCGCTGACAGCCCGCAATGCGCCGGATAACGCCAGTTCCCCGAGAAACTCATAGCGAGCTAACTTGTCGGCTGGCAGCTGCTCGGAGGCGGCCAGGATCGCCAGAGCAATCGGCAGGTCGTAACGGCCGCCTTCTTTGGGCAGGTCTGCGGGGGCCAGGTTGACGGTGATGCGCCGGGCAGGAAAGGTGAAGCCATTATTAATCAAAGCACTGCGCACCCGATCGCGCGCTTCTTTCACCGTGGTTTCCGGGAGCCCGACCAGGGTCAGACCGGGTAGCCCATTACTGATATGCACTTCTACCGTGACTGACAGGGCCTGAACGCCCAGTGTGGCCCGGGTATAGATAACCGCCAATGACATATTGCTCTCCTCGCTGAAGGCAACATGATGCGGAATATGCGCATTAGAGGCGCGGCAACCTTAGAGTATTTGCGGGGTGAATCGTAATTAAAATAATAAATTTCATGTGGATAGAGATGTTTTTGTGCTGCACTGCGCAAGGCGTGGCAATACCCCTTAACAATTACGTGAATGCAGCAACACATTAGCAGGCCAATCCTGTTGCGGCAGGAGGGGGAATGGGTGTATTTAACAATTAGTTAATATAAAGATCACCTCGTTAACAATCTCCGACCGCCAACGCATCCGCCACGGCAGCCGCTAAAGCTCATGACCTCGTCTTCTAGAGTAGGGATAACATATGTTTGGTTGGACCCCGCTGCAACGCAATGCAGCCATCGCCAGTTTTTCAAGCTGGACGCTCGACGCTTTCGATTTTTTCGTGCTGGTATTTCTGCTCAGCGATATCGCACAGTCTTTCCATGTCGGAATGGAAGAAGTGACACTGGCGATCTTGCTGACCTTGGCGGTACGCCCGATTGGCGCGTTAATCTTTGGTCGTGCGGCCGAAAAGTACGGTCGCAAACCGATCTTGATGTTGAATATTGTCTTCTTCTCGGTATTTGAACTGCTGTCTGCGGCGGCACCGTCATTGACGGTGTTCCTGTTGTTGCGGGTGTTATACGGCGTGGCAATGGGCGGGATCTGGGGCGTGGCATCGTCACTGGCGATGGAAACGATTCCCGATCGCTCACGTGGCCTCATGTCAGGGATTTTTCAGGCAGGTTACCCGTTCGGCTATCTGTTGGCGGCAGTGGTGTATGGTCTGTTGTTTGAGGTGGTTGGCTGGCGTGGCATGTTCGTGATTGGTGCCGCACCCATTTTGCTGTTGCCGTTTATTTATTATTGCGTGCAGGAGTCACCGGTGTGGCTGGCGGCGCGTGAACGCAAGGAAAGCAGCGCATTACTGCCGGTGCTGAAAAGCCATTGGAAGCTCTGCGGCTACCTGGTATTGCTGATGGCGGCGTTCAATTTCTTCTCGCACGGTACCCAGGATATGTATCCGGTATTTTTGAAAGTTCAACATGGTTTCGATCCTAAAACCGTCAGTATCATCGCCATTAGCTACAATATCGCGTCAATTATTGGGGGCGTTTTCTTTGGGGCGCTGTCGGAAAAAATCGGCCGCAAGAAAGCGATTATTATTGCCGCGCTCTTGGCGTTGCCCGTGATCCCGTTATGGGCGTTTTCCAGCGGCTCGCTGATGCTGGGAATTGGCGCGTTCCTGATGCAGTTCATGGTACAGGGGGCTTGGGGCGTAATACCGACTTACCTCACTGAGTTGGTCCCGGCGAACACCCGCGCGGTACTGCCAGGGTTTGTTTACCAGTTGGGTAACTTGATCGCCTCCGTCAATGCCACGCTGCAGGCAACGATCGCCGAGCATAATGGCCAAAATTATGGATTGGCGATGGCAATCATCGCCGGTACGGTAGCGATCATCATTGCGCTGTTGGTGTTCTTTGGTAAGGACACGCGCGGCAAGGCGATCTCGGGGGCAGTGAAGCCCTCCGGCCCGCACGCCAGCGTGTGAAAACCGGGCATGTTGCGCGAGGTATGACCAGATTGCGCCGAATAATAACGCAAAAAAAGTGTTGTCATGCCGCGCGGGACTATGGTACCTCTGTAGGTATTAGTTCGAAACGAGCACAGTGAACAAACCTATTATGAAAGCCTTTGCCCAAGTGATTAGCCTAGTCGTAATTAGCGTGGTGGTGATTATTATCCCACCGTGCGGGGCTGCACTTGGACGAAGAATGGCTTAGAAAACAAGCCGGAATCGCAAGAGAACCCCCGCACCGTAAGGTCCGGGGGTTTTTTATTGGCAAGAGAAAAGTGAAGCGAGGATAAAAATATGAGTAACAGAACAAAATCCTGCAATTGTCGAAGTAAGGCGGGGAAATAACCATGAACGGGGCTCAGTGGGTAGTACAAGCGTTGCGTGCGCAGGGGGTTGATACGGTATTCGGCTATCCGGGTGGCGCAATCATGCCGGTCTACGATGCATTGTATGACGGCGGGGTGGAACACCTACTGTGCCGCCACGAGCAGGGTGCCGCGATGGCCGCTATTGGTTACGCTCGCTCAACCGGTAAAGTTGGCGTTTGCATTGCTACCTCTGGCCCCGGGGCTACCAACCTGATCACTGGCCTGGCCGATGCCTTGCTGGATTCCGTTCCCGTGGTGGCGATTACCGGTCAGGTGGGCTCTGCGCTGATAGGTACCGATGCTTTTCAGGAGATCGATGTTCTCGGCCTGTCTTTGGCCTGCACCAAACACAGCTTCCTGGTGGAATCACTGGATGCGCTGCCGGGCATCATGGCGGAAGCCTTTGCCATTGCAAGCAGCGGCCGTCCCGGCCCCGTGCTGATCGACATCCCGAAAGACATCCAACTGGCTCACGGCGAATTGCACCCACACTTGATGCCGGTAGTGGAAGAACTGAACTACCCGGCGGCAGAGTTGGCACAAGCCGTTGAGTTGCTGGCGCAGGCACACAAGCCCATGTTGTACATCGGCGGTGGCGTTGGCATGGCGCAGGCGGTACCGGAGTTACGCGAGTTTATCGCGGCGACCCAAATGCCTAACGTCGTCACGTTGAAAGGGCTGGGGGCAGCGGATGCCGAGCAACCGTATTACCTCGGTATGTTGGGGATGCACGGCACTAAGGCCGCCAATCTTGCGGTGCAAGAATGCGACTTGTTAATCGCTGTCGGCGCACGTTTTGACGATCGCGTGACCGGTAAACTGAATGCTTTTGCACCACACGCCAAGGTGATCCACATGGATATCGACCCGGCGGAAATGAGCAAATTACGTCAGGCACATGTCGCGCTGCAGGGTGATTTAAAGGCGTTATTGCCCGCGCTGCAGCAGCCGCTGACAATCACCGCCTGGCAGCGCCGCGTGGTTGAACTGAAAGAAACACACCCTTGTCGTTATGATCATCCAGGCCAGCCGATTTACGCGCCGCTGCTGTTGAAACAGCTGTCTGAGCGCAAGCCGGCCAATAGCGTGGTCACCACAGACGTGGGCCAGCACCAGATGTGGACTGCACAGCACATGACCTTTGAACGCCCGGAGAATTTCATCACCTCCAGCGGGCTGGGCACCATGGGCTTTGGCGTACCGGCTGCGGTTGGCGCACAGATGGCTCGCCCGGAAGATACGGTGATCTGCATTTCGGGCGACGGTTCTTTCATGATGAACGTGCAGGAATTAGGCACCATAAAACGTAAACAGCTGCCGCTGAAAATCGTTTTGTTGGATAACCAACGTTTGGGCATGGTTCGTCAGTGGCAACAGCTGTTTTTTGACGGGCGTTACAGCGAAACCACCCTCACCGATAACCCAGATTTCTTGATGTTGGCCAATGCCTTTGGCATCCCTGGCCAGCGTATCACCCGCAAAGATCAGGTAGCAGATGCGCTCGATGCGTTATTCAACAGCGACGGGCCTTACCTGCTGCATGTGTCGATTGATGAACTCGAAAACGTCTGGCCGCTGGTGCCGCCGGGTGCCGGTAACGAAACCATGTTGGAGAAAATATCATGATGCACCATCAACTCTCGATCCAGGCCCGTTTTCGCCCTGAAATGTTAGAGCGTGTATTGCGCGTCGTGCGTCATCGCGGCTTTCAGGTTTGTGCTATGAATATGGCTGCGGCTGCAAATACCGACAAGATTAATATTGAATTGACCGTTG
Source organism: Serratia sp. PL17 (assembly GCF_017832355.1). GTDB lineage: Bacteria > Pseudomonadota > Gammaproteobacteria > Enterobacterales > Enterobacteriaceae > Serratia. The sequence continues at coordinate 212,279 of NZ_JAFIBY010000009.1, read as the reverse complement.
CCAGCCAGCGCCCGGTGGATCTACTGTCATCTCAGTTGAGCAAACTGATGGATGTCTCCTGCGTTGAGATCCAGCAACAAACATCACAACAAATACGCGCCTGATGCGTGAGAAGGATAAAGAACAATGACGAAGAAAGCCGATTACATTTGGTTCAATGGTGAGATGGTTCCTTGGGCTGACGCCAAAGTACACGTGATGTCACATGCGTTGCACTATGGCACTTCGGTGTTTGAAGGCGTCCGTTGCTACGACTCTCATAAAGGCCCGGTGGTGTTCCGTCACCGTGAGCATATGCAACGCCTGCATGACTCGGCAAAGATCTACCGTATGCCCGTATCGCAAAGCGTTGATGAGTTGATGGAAGCCTGCCGCGCGACGCTGCGTAAAAACAATCTGGGCAGCGCCTATATTCGTCCGTTAGTCTTTGTGGGCGACGTTGGCATGGGGGTGAACCCGCCAGCCGGTTATAAAACAGACGTGATTATCGCGGCGTTTCCTTGGGGCGCGTACCTGGGTGAAGAGGCGCTGGATCAAGGCATCGATGCGATGGTTTCGTCCTGGCACCGCGTGGCGCCAAATACTATTCCCACCGCGGCCAAAGCCGGCGGTAACTACCTTTCCTCGCTGCTGGTAGGCAGCGAAGCGCGCCGCCATGGTTACCAAGAAGGGATTGCGCTTGACGTGCACGGGTATATTTCCGAAGGCGCGGGCGAGAACCTGTTCGAAGTGAAAGACGGTGTGCTGTTTACCCCGCCGTTTACGTCTTCTGCACTGCCGGGCATCACCCGCGATGCCATCATCAAACTGGCGAAAGACATGGGCTTCGAAGTGCGTGAGCAGGTGTTGTCGCGTGAATCGCTGTACCTGGCCGACGAAGTCTTCATGTCCGGCACCGCCGCAGAAATCACCCCAGTGCGTAGCGTTGACGGCATCCAGGTCGGCATTGGCAAGTGCGGCCCGGTAACCAAACAGATTCAACAGGCGTTCTTTGGCCTGTTTACCGGCAAGACTGAAGACAAGTACGGCTGGTTGGACCCGGTAAACCAATAACAATGTTACCCGTCGTCTTTTAAACCGCCGCGTTGTTGGCCGCAGCTTGAAAGCCATAGGGTAAACGACAGACAGACAATAATATTCAGGCGGTTCGTTCGCCGCCTGTAATAAATACATTTGGAGTAAAGAGCATGCCTAAGTACCGTTCCGCCACCACAACCCACGGCCGCAACATGGCGGGTGCCCGCGCATTATGGCGCGCGACCGGAATGACCGACGACGATTTTGGCAAACCCATTATTGCGGTGGTTAACTCATTTACCCAGTTCGTTCCGGGCCATGTGCATCTGCGTGATTTGGGCAAGCTGGTTGCAGAACAGATCGAAGCCTCAGGCGGCGTTGCCAAAGAGTTCAACACCATTGCGGTGGATGACGGTATCGCGATGGGCCACGGCGGCATGCTCTATTCTTTGCCATCTCGTGAATTGATCGCCGACTCGGTTGAATACATGGTGAATGCCCACTGCGCGGATGCGATGGTGTGCATTTCCAACTGCGACAAGATCACCCCAGGGATGCTGATGGCGTCACTGCGCCTTAACATTCCGGTGATTTTCGTTTCTGGCGGCCCGATGGAAGCCGGCAAGACCAAGCTGTCCGATAAGATCATCAAACTGGATCTGGTGGACGCGATGATTCAGGGTGCCAACCCGAACGTCAGCGACGCCGACAGCGAGCAGATCGAACGTTCCGCCTGCCCGACCTGCGGCTCCTGTTCCGGCATGTTCACCGCCAACTCGATGAACTGCCTGACCGAAGCGCTGGGCCTGTCACAGCCGGGCAATGGCTCGTTGCTGGCGACCCATGCCGACCGTAAAGAGCTGTTTATTAACGCCGGTAAGCGCATCGTAGCCTTGACCAAACGTTACTACGAGCAGGGTGATGAAAGCGCGTTGCCGCGCAATATCGCCAACAAGGCGGCATTTGAAAACGCCATGACGCTGGATATCGCCATGGGCGGCTCGACCAATACCGTGTTGCACCTGCTGGCCTCCGCACAGGAAGGTGAAATCGACTTCACCATGGAAGATATCGACCGCCTGTCACGCAAGGTACCGCACCTGTGCAAGGTGGCACCAAGCACCCCGAAATACCATATGGAAGACGTACACCGCGCCGGTGGTGTACTGGCTATTCTTGGCGAGCTGGATCGCGCTGGCCTGTTGAACCGTGACGTCGACAATATCCTGGGCATGAAACTGCCGGAGACGCTGGATAAATACGACATCATGCTGACCCAAGATGACGCGGTGAAGAAAATGTTCCGTGCCGGTCCGGCGGGTATCCGCACCACCAAGGCGTTCTCGCAGGATTGTCGTTGGGATACGCTGGATGATGACCGTGCAGAGGGCTGTATCCGTTCGCTGGAAAATGCGTTCAGCCAGGAGGGGGGGCTGGCCGTACTGTACGGCAACATGGCGCTGGACGGCAGCATCGTTAAAACCGCGGGCGTCGACAAAGAGAACCTGACCTTCCGCGGTCCGGCCAAAGTGTACGAAAGCCAGGACTCGGCGGTGGAAGCGATCCTCGGCGGCAAAGTGGTCGCCGGCGACGTGGTGGTGATCCGCTACGAGGGGCCTAAAGGTGGGCCGGGCATGCAGGAAATGCTGTACCCAACGACCTACCTTAAGTCCATGGGGCTGGGCAAAGCCTGTGCGCTGATCACCGACGGCCGCTTCTCCGGCGGCACCTCGGGCCTGTCTATTGGCCACGTTTCTCCAGAAGCGGGCAGCGGTGGTTTGATTGCGTTGATCGAAGATGGCGACATGATCGACATCGATATTCCAAAGCGCAGCATGGTGCTGGACGTCACTGACAGCGAACTGGCGGCGCGTCGTGAAGTTGAGCTGGCACGTGGCGATCGGGCCTGGACACCGAAAAATCGCGAGCGTCAGGTTTCCTTCGCCCTGCGCGCTTACGCCATGCTGGCGACCAGCGCCGACAAAGGCGCCGTGCGCGACAAGAGCAAGCTGGGAGGCTAAACATCATGGCGGTATCGCAACCCCTACCCGACGCTCCCTGTGGCGCGGAGTATTTGCGAGCGGTGCTCCGCTCGCCGGTTTATGAGGTGGCTCAGGTCACCCCATTACAGACCATGAGTAAAATATCTTCACGCCTCGGCAATACCATTTTGGTGAAGCGTGAAGATCGTCAGCCGGTTCACAGTTTCAAGCTGCGCGGGGCTTACGCCATGATTGCCAGCCTGAACGAAGAGCAAAAGGCCCGCGGTGTGGTGACGGCTTCGGCTGGCAACCACGCCCAGGGCGTAGCCTATTCCGGCAAACGCGTGGGTATCAAAACGTTGATCGTGATGCCGGTGTCCACCGCAGATATCAAAGTGGATGCGGTACGTAGCTTTGGCGGTGAAGTGTTGCTGCACGGTGCCAACTTTGATGAAGCCAAGGCCAGAGCGATTGAGCTTTCACTCAAACAGGGCATGACGTTCGTGCCACCCTTTGATCACCCAACGGTGATCGCCGGGCAGGGCACGCTGGCCATGGAGTTATTGCAACAAGATGCGCATCTTGACCGGGTGTTTGTGCCGGTGGGTGGTGGCGGCTTGGCGGCGGGCGTGGCGGTATTAATCAAGCAACTGATGCCGCAGATCAAAGTGATTGGGGTGGAAGCGGAAGATTCCGCGTGCCTGCGTGCGGCGTTGGATGCTGGGCATCCGGTGGACCTGGCGCGTGTTGGGCTGTTTGCCGAAGGCGTGGCGGTGAAGCGTATCGGTGACGAAACCTTCCGCCTGTGTCAGGAATACCTGGACGACGTCATCACCGTCGACAGTGACGCCATTTGCGCCGCGGTCAAAGATCTGTTTGAAGATGTGCGCGCCATTGCCGAACCGTCCGGTGCGCTGGCGCTGGCCGGGCTGAAAAAGTATGTGCAACAGCACAATATTCAGGGTGAGCGTCTGGCTCATGTTTTGTCCGGTGCCAACCTGAATTTCCATGGTTTGCGCTATGTGTCGGAACGCTGCGAATTAGGTGAACAGCGTGAGGCCCTGCTGGCGGTGACCATTCCAGAGCAGAAAGGCAGCTTCCTGAAGTTTTGCCAACTGCTGGGTGGCCGGTCGGTAACGGAATTTAACTACCGGTACGCCGATGCGGATAATGCCTGCATTTTCGTCGGTGTTCGTCTGACGCGCGGCCATGCCGAACGGCAGGAAATTCTCGATGAGTTACGCGCCGATGGTTATCAGGTCGTGGATCTGTCCGACGATGAAATGGCCAAGCTGCACGTGCGTTACATGGTCGGTGGGCGTCCTTCAAAACCACTGCGTGAGCGTCTGTACAGCTTTGAGTTCCCGGAATCGCCAGGTGCATTGCTGAAGTTTCTGCAAACCCTGGGGACCCACTGGAATATTTCACTGTTCCATTACCGTAGCCACGGCACTGACTTTGGTCGCGTGCTGGCAGGTTTTGAACTGTCGCAGACTGAACCCGAGTTTGAGCAACACCTACAGGCTTTGGGCTACGACTGCCACGATGAAACGGATAACCCGGCATTCCGCTTCTTTTTGCAGGGCTAAAGGCGTTAACAAGGATGGCGTATGACGGATAAATTTAGTGGCTTTAGCCAGCAAGGCCTGAATTTCCTCCAGCAGGTGCGTATCGAAAACGACAAGGAATGGTTTGAGGCTAATCGCAGCGTTTACGATAGCGAACTGCTGACGCCGTTCCGTTCGCTGGTGGCTGAACTTGCCCCGACGATGCTGGCGATTGACCCGCAGTTTGAAACCCGGCCGGCGATCGGTAAAACGCTGTCGCGCATTCACCGCGACACGCGTTTTTCTCATGATAAATCGCGCTACCGTAGCCGCATGTGGCTGACGTTCAAACGGCCGAGCAAAGACTGGAAGGATGCGCCGGTTTACTTCTTCGAACTGGGGCCGGACATGTTGCGCTATGGGCTGGGATATTACAGTGCCAACAAAGCCACCATGGACCTGTTTCGTCATACGCTGCAGCGCCGCCCGCAGCCATTTTTAGAGGTGGCCGCTTGCTGTCAACCGCCGTTCGAGCTGGTGGGGGAAAGCTACAAGCGTCCGCTGGTTAAAGAGCAGGCGGCAGACATTGCCACCTGGTACAACCGTAAATCCTTTGCGGTGATGGCGACTGATAGCCAGGTGGAAAAGCTGTTTAGTGCCGACCTGACGAAGATGTTGGCCCAGGGTTTTCAACAGCTAGAACCGCTGTACCACTGGCTGATGCAGGTGGAGGCGATGAAGCAAGTCGATCCGGCTGATTTATAAATGCCCGTTGTCTTTCGAGCCGCGTCTCAAAGTAAACGCCAGAACGCGTCAATCAACGGATCGCTGAGGCGTTTTTTCTGTACACAGACACCTAACTCGAACGGCTCGACCATCGATATATTCTCCAACTGCGAGATACGGTTGCGCACTGGCTCTGGGCTGTTGTCTACGACCACGCCGGGGATCAGTGCGATACCGCAGCCCAAGGCTACCATCGAGACAATGGCCTCGTGGCCGCCAACGGTGGCGTAAATCAGTGGGTTGGGAATACGCTGGCGGCGGAACCACAGTTCGATACGTTTTCGCGACGGGCCATGCTCCGGCAGGATAAACGGAATATTGGCCCAGTCGGGCTGCTCGGCAAAGGCCTGACTGCGTACAGCACAGGGCAGCGCCGGCGCAATCAGCACCAGTGGGATCTCACCGATTTTAGTGAAGGCCACGCTGGTGGGCAGGGTTTCGGGGCGTCCGGCAATGCCGAGGTCGGCTTCGTTGGATTGCACTTTATCGACGGCGTCGGCGGCGTCACCGGTGGTGAGTTTGATCTCTACCAACGGATGCTGTGCGCGGAAGCGATCGAGGATTGGCGGCAAGTGGCTGTAGGCGGCGGTGACAGAGCAAAACAGCCGCAGCTCGCCGCTCAGAGAGGGGCCATGTTGGCCCAGCGCATGTTTCAGTTGCTGGTATTGCAACAGCGTTTGCTGGGCAAAGTCTTTCAGCTGTTCACCAGCATCGGTGAGCTGCACAGTGCGGTTGTCACGCAAAAATAGCGGCTGCCCGAGGATCTCCTCCAGCCGTTGGATCTGGCGGGAAAGTGTCGACGGGCTGACGTGCATCGCCTTGGCTGTTCGGCCAAAGTGATGGCTCTCGGCCAGATGAAGGAACAGCTTTAAATCACGCAAATCCATATCAGTACGCTCGCAGCAAGAGTGTTGCAAAAATTGCAATGTCACATTCGTAATATATCAATTTAAGCAACGCGTTTCCTGTTATACATTGAGTTTAACGAATCTCCGCACAGACAGGGCGGGGAATGAAAAATAACAGCAAGACACAACATCTAACTGGAGTACCACCATGGCTAACTATTTCAACACCTTGAACCTGCGTCAGCAGTTGGCGCAATTAGGCAAGTGTCGCTTTATGGCACGTGAAGAATTTGCTGACGAAGCGAGCTACCTGAAAGGCAAAAAAGTGGTGATTGTCGGCTGTGGCGCACAGGGCCTGAACCAAGGCTTGAACATGCGTGACTCGGGCCTGGATGTTGCCTATGCCCTGCGTAAAGAAGCCATCGATGAAAAGCGTCCTTCATGGCGCAAAGCGACCGAAAACGGCTTCAAGGTAGGGACTTACGAAGACTTGATCCCACAGGCAGACTTGGTCGTTAACCTCACGCCGGACAAGCAGCATACTTCTGTTGTGCGTGCAGTGCAGCCGCTGATGAAAGACGGCGCAGCGCTGGGTTACTCACACGGCTTCAACATCGTCGAAGTGGGCGAGCAAGTGCGTAAAGACATCACCGTGGTGATGGTTGCGCCAAAATGCCCGGGTACCGAAGTGCGCGAAGAATACAAACGTGGTTTCGGCGTACCGACCCTGATCGCGGTTCACCCGGAAAACGATCCGAAAGGCGAAGGCATGGCGATCGCCAAGGCCTGGGCCGCAGCGACCGGCGGTCACCGTGCCGGCGTACTGGAATCCTCCTTCGTTGCCGAAGTGAAATCTGACCTGATGGGCGAGCAAACCATTCTGTGTGGCATGCTGCAAGCGGGTTCACTGCTGTGCTTCGACAAACTGGTTGCTGAAGGCACCGAGCCGGCTTATGCGGAAAAACTGATTCAGTTCGGTTGGGAAACCATCACCGAAGCGCTGAAGCAGGGCGGTATCACCCTGATGATGGATCGCCTGTCTAACCCGGCCAAACTGCGCGCCTTTGCGCTGTCCGAGCAACTGAAAGAGATCATGGCGCCACTGTTCCAGAAACACATGGACGATATCATCTCCGGTGCTTTCTCCAGCGGCATGATGGCTGACTGGGCAGAAGACGACGTGAAACTGCTGAACTGGCGTGAAGAGACCGGCAAATCAGCATTCGAGAACGCGCCGCAGTTCGAAGGCAAAATCAGCGAGCAAGAATACTTTGACCATGGCGTACTGATGGTTGCGATGGTGAAAGCCGGCGTTGAGCTGGCGTTCGAAACCATGGTTGACGCAGGCATCATCGAAGAGTCTGCTTACTACGAATCACTGCACGAGCTGCCGCTGATCGCCAACACCATTGCGCGTAAGCGTCTGTACGAAATGAACGTGGTTATCTCTGATACTGCGGAATACGGTAACTACCTGTTCGCTAACGCGGCAGTGCCATTGCTGAAAACGTTTATGACCACTCTGCAGGCGGGTGACTTGGGTAAATCTGTTGCCGGTACGTCAGTGGATAACGCGCAACTGCGCGACGTGAACGAAGCGGTGCGTAATCACCCAATCGAATCCGTTGGCCGCAAGCTGCGTGGTTATATGACGGATATGAAACGTATCGCGGTGGCAGGCTAAATACCCGTCGTCTTTCAGGCTGTAGCGTTGTTACCTGCACTATCACACCCCAGTCACTTACTAAAGTAAGCTCCTGGGGATGAGATAGCTTGGTGCCTAGCTACAACCTGAAATCCATAGGGTATTAAGATGGGTTTTCGAGTCCAATAAAAAGGCCAGCGTCGTTGCTGGCCTTTCGCCTTTCTACGGCACAGGAATCATTGTGGCATGGCGGCGAGGGGAATAATGGCACCTCGATGCTGGATCACCGTGCTGGCGGTCAGATGGCCGCGCTGCGCTGCCTGTACGGCATCACCGCCGGTTAAACGCACCGCCAGATAACCGGCGCTGAAGGAATCGCCCGCTGCGGTGGTATCTACCACTTTTTCTTTCGGCAAATGTACCGCCGGGATCTCGAATTCGGTGCCTTCGGCACTGAACACCAGGCAGCTATCTGCGCCGCGTTTGATCACTATCTCGGTCACGCCCAGCAACTGCGTGCGCTGCACCACCTGATCCAGCGGATGTTTGCCCCACAACAGGTCTTCATCATCCAGCGTCAGAAAAGCAATGTCTGTACAAGCCAGCACCTCGCGATAGGCCTGTTGCGCTTCTTCTTTGCTTTGCCACAGCCGTGGACGATAGTTGTTATCGAAAATGACCTTGCCGCCGTTGGCGCGGCACTGGCGCAGTAACGTCAGCAGCCGGGCACGGCTGCTGGCATCGAGAATCGCCACGCTGATACCGCTGAGATACAGATAATCGAATTGGGCCAGCTGTTCGCACAACGTCTCTGCCTGCGGCCCTGCGAGCCAGTAGCGGGCTGCGGCATCATTACGCCAGTAATAGAAGGTGCGTTCGCCGGTCTCATCGGTTTCGATCACGTATAGCCCCGGCAGCTTGTCTTCCAATCGTTGGATCAGGCGTGTTTTCACTTTTTCCTGCTGCCAGGCCTGCAGCATTTCCTCGCTGAAACTGTCGGTGCCGAGTGCGGTAACGTAATGCACCTGCAGCGCCGTTTCTGCCACTTGACGGGCGATGTAAACGGCGGTGTTTAGCGTATCGCCGCCAAAACCGCGGCTAAGGTCCGCGCCTTTCTGCGACAGTTCAATCATGCATTCGCCGATCACGGCAAGATTCTGGGTGGTCATAGTCACTGAGCCCTGGCTGAAAGAAGAAGGTGAATTGATGCGAATGCAACCAGTCTCAACGCAAGGGGTGGGGGGAGTCAATGAAAATAAAACAACGTTTTAATTTAATTATGACGCCGATCGGGAAACGCAAAAATTTCCCGATCGGGTGACCGGATCCTGCCGTTATTTAGCGGCGGCGCGCAGATCGGTCACGCATTTACCACCGATACCCCAGTTGTCGGTTTCTACCTCGTCGATGACCACCACGGTGGTGGCCGGGTTTTTCCCCAGCGTATCCACCAGCAGTTGGGTTACGCCAGCGATCAGCTGTTTCTTTTGCTCCGGTGTCGCGCCTTCACGGGTAATTTTGATATTTACGTAGGGCATGTTTTTTCCTTGGGTTTTGAGACGTCTATTCAATGTAAAAGGCTTTCACTGCCGCTTAAAGTTTTATTACCTGCTGCCGATAAATCAAGGGAAGCAATCACGCAGCCTGAGCGTTTTCATTTCCCTTCGATGGCGATAGTACCAATGACAACCAAGATGACTTCTGGTCTGCTGGCGCCACTCTTTGCCGTCTGCTCGCATATAAAAGCGCAGCATTACTGGCGGCAATGCCGGCGCCAGTATACTTTCCAACCGATCTACCGTACCTCCGGTGCTTTGTTGGCGCTCGAGCTGCTGACGGCGGTTTATCATCCGTCTGCGCCAGACAAACCCCTTTCGCCAGAGCTTTATTTTGCTGCTCTCAACGTCCATAAACGGCTGCAGATCATTCAGGAACAGCTTGAATTGCTCCAGCGCTGGCAACCGTTGCTGATTCTCCACGGGTTGATGGTCTCGGTTAATATTGACGGGATTGCATTGGAGGCATTGCAGCGGCACTGCGCGTTGCAACGTCAGATTGCCAACATGCCTTACCTGCGCTTTGAGCTGGTGGAACATGCGGGAATGGCGTTGAATGGCCCATTGCATCAAATTGTGGGCGCGGAACGATTATGGTTGGATGATTTTGGGAGTGGGCTGGCAAATTTCTCCGCCGTTAGCACCTGGCGCTATCAATATATTAAGGTGGCGCGAGAGTTATTTACCCTGCTGAAGCAAACGGAGGATGGCATCCAGCTGCTCGCAACCTTGGTCAGAATGATGAACCAACACAGCGAAGGGGTGATCGTCGAAGGGGTGGAAACAGAGCAAGAGTGGTTGCTGGTACAGCGCTCCGGCGCGCTGGCTGCCCAAGGCTATTACCTTTCCCGCCCGGCCCGTTTTGAAACCCTGCAAACCCTGCCTACATTGTTTTCTGCACCGACTGTTTGATCGCCCGCCGCCCTAAAGCGTGAACTCTTGCCTATCCTCGGCTAGGCTTGGTAAAGGTTGCTTATCAATTGACTAGCAAGTTATCGCGTTCAGGGAGCCATAATGACAAGAACAGGTAAAGCGTTCACGTGGGTGGGTGGCATTGTGCTGTTGATCATCGCCGCGTTGGTGATCTTTGTGCTGACCTTCGACTGGAACCGCCTCAAACCGACGATCAATGACAAGGTGTCTGCCGAGCTGCACCGCCCGTTCGCTATCCGTGGCGATCTGGGGGTTAGCTGGGCGCGTGATAAAGATGAGCCTGGTTGGCGTGCCTGGCTACCGTGGCCAAAAATTCATGCTGAAGACATTGTGCTGGGCAATCCGAAAAATATCCCCGGCGACAGCATGGCCCAACTGCAGCGCGTTGATGCCAGCATTTCCCCCTTGGCACTGCTGGGCAAGGAACTGTTGATCCCACGGATTTGGCTGACGCAGCCGAGTGCCAGCTTACAGCGGTTGGCCAATGGCGATAATAACTGGACCTTCACCCTCGCGGGGGATCCTGACCAACCGCCGTCTGCCTGGTCGGTAAATATCCATGACATCGTGTTTGATCGTGGGCAGATTGATTTCAAAGATGCCACGCTGAAAGCGGATTTCCGTGCGGTGATTGATCCGCTGGGCAAACCTTTATCATTCAGTGAAGTGACGGGTAAAAAAGAGGCGGGTGCTACGGTCACCCCTGACTATGTTTTCGGCTGGAAGGTGAAGGGTAAATACAACGGCGAGCCTCTGTCGGGCAGTGGCAAGGTGGGCGGCATGTTATCCCTACAAAATGCCGAGCTCCCTTTTCCACTGCAGGCCGACGTGCGCTCTGGCGCTACCCGGGTGGTGGTGGCCGGCACGCTGTCCGATCCGATGAATCTTGGTGGTCTGGATCTGCAACTTAAATTCTCCGGTGACAGTTTGGCTAACCTGTATGCCCTCACCGGCGTGCTGTTGCCCAATACCCCAGCGTATTCTACCGATGGCCACCTGATCGCCCGCCTTCATGAGAAAGGGGGGGCGGTGTTCCAGTACCAAAAGTTTGATGGGAAAATTGGCGATAGCGATATTCACGGTGATTTGAAATATGTCGCCGGCAAACCCCGGCCTAAATTGAGTGGGGAAGTGCAGTCGGAACAGCTGCGTTTTGCCGATCTGGCTCCGCTGATTGGTGCAGATTCCAATACTGAAAAAGCCAGTCGCGGTGAGAAGAGCCGCCAGCCAGCAGGCAAAGTGCTGCCGGTGGAGAAGTTTGATACCAAAAGCTGGAAGGTGATGGATGCAGACGTCAAATTCACTGCCAAGCGCATTGAACGCGGCAGTTCACTGCCACTGAGCGATCTCTATACCCATTTGCAATTGGAAAACGGTGCCATCTTGATGGATCCGCTGCGGTTCGGCGTCGCTGGCGGTAACCTCAATGCGACTCTCCATCTCGACGGTGGCAAAAACCCGATGCAGGGCCGGGTGGATATGCATGCGCGTAAATTCCAGCTGAAGGAACTGTTGCCGAATGTAGGATCGATGAAGCGCAGCCTGGGGCAATTGAACGGTGATGCCAAACTGACCGGCAGCGGCAATTCGGTGGCTGACCTGCTGGCAACCAGCAGTGGCGATTTACGCATGGTGATTAACAATGGGGTAATCAGCCGTAGCCTGATGGAAATCCTCGGATTGAACGTGGGTAACTACCTGGTGGCACAGCTGTTTGGTGACGACGTGGTGGGGATAAACTGCGCGGCAGCGGATGTAGGCATTCGTAACGGTGTGGCGGCGCCGCGGTTGTTTGTGTTCGACACGGAGAATGCCATTATCAATATCAGCGGCAATACTAACTTCGCCACGGAGCGGTTGGACCTGTCCATTGATCCAGAAAGCAAAGGCATGCGAGTGTTGACGCTGCGTTCACCGCTCTACGTAAAAGGCACCTTCGCGCACCCGGATGCTGGCGTGAAGGCCGGTCCGCTCATTGCGCGCGGTGCAGCTGCGGTGGCGTTGGGCGTCGTGCTGACGCCGGCAGCGGCCCTGCTGGCACTGGTTTCCCCAAGCGAAGGCGGCGAAGAAAACCAGTGCGGACAAATCTTACGGCAGATGAAGCAGAAGAAATGAGTGTAAAAGCCCGCGGATAACCCGCGGGCTGTTTTACTTCAATACCTGGCAGTCATGATCCTGGATTTCTTCTGACGAAGCCAAAGTAAATGGCAGCAGGCTGCGCTCAGTGGCCAGCAACAGAAAATCACCGCTCGGTAATGCGGTCATTGCCAATCCAAAACTCCCCATACGCCCGTTTGCGCGTGCAACCCCCTCAGATAACAAGCGGAAAGCACCCTGTTTATTGAGCTCCTCAGGGGTTACCCGGCGCGCTAAATAATCATGGCCCAGCAGGCCGCCAGGTATTGGCTCCCACTGCTCGCTGTAATCTGCCGCATACTGCGCCAACTGCGTTTTTACCGACGGCAGCAGGCAGGAGATATGAATGTGCAACTGATTCTGAGTGCGGCCATAGGCTGAATTAATCGCCAGCGAAATATCGGCGTCGTCGATCGCCTTGCCATATTTATCGGCCATAAAGTGCCGCGCCTGCCAGGCTTGCTCAAAGAAGTTTGGGGTGGTGGCCGCCAGTACCGCGGGGCTTTCAATACCGGTGATTCTGGTGCTTGGCATCAGCAGATACTGCAGTGGCCCGTTACGGTCTTTGAACACCACAAAGCCGGCCTGTGGGTCAACCTGCGCACAAGGTGCCGGATTGTTATGCGCCTGCTGGTTGGGCAGGCACTGTTGGCTAACGATACGCCACAACGCACTCGATTGGGGAGGCTTTACCCATATCCAGAGCGCAGCGGTAATCGCAATGGCGGCCATCACCAACGGCGCAACGTACAAAAAGAGCCTGCGGCGCAGAGACATGATTGATTTCCGTTTCCGTAAAAAGAGAAGGGTTCAGCATAATCTGGTTTTATGACAGGTGACAGTGCGGGAAGTGCGGCCCGTATGACGGGGCCGCAGACGCAGGATTAAAGCGATTTATCTCGGGTTTCTTTCATCAGCAACAGGGCGATCAGCGTGAGGCTGGCCATCGCGGCCAAATAGAGACCGACATAGAACAAACCGTAATGGGTCGCCAGCCAGGTAGCGATATAAGGCGCTACCGCTGCGCCGAGGATCGAGGCCACATTGTATGAGAACGACGCACCGGTATAGCGCACCTCGGTCGGGAATAACTCGGGCAGAAGTGCGCCCATCGGGCCAAAGGTCAGGCCCATGATGCTCAGGCCGCACAGCAGGAAGCCCATCACCAGCGCTTGGTTGCCGGAACCCAGCATGCTTGGGAACAGGAAAGCAAAGGCGATCATCAGCAGGGTGATGACGATCATGGTCTTGCGGCGGCCAAAGGCATCAGCCAGCAGGCCGGCAATTGGCACCATCACGCCAAAGCCAATCACCGCCACCATCAGCATCCACAGGAAACTGTTGCGTGAATAACCCAACCCCAGCGGCTGCGGCGTCGTGCCGTAGGTCATGGAGTAAACCGTCATCAGGTAGAACAGTGTATAGGTTGCCAGCATGATAAAGGTGCCAAGGATGGTCACCTTCAGGTGTTTGCTCAGCAAGGTGCCGAGCGGAATCTTCACCTGCTTGCCGGCTTTGGCTACCTTGGCGAATACCGGGGTTTCATGCAGTGATACACGCACATACAGGCCGATCAACACCAGTGCAGCGGACAGGATGAACGGCACGCGCCAGCCCCATTCCATAAACTGCCGATCTGTCAGCAGCCAGGAGAGTAACAGGAAGGTGCCGTTGGCGAAGAAGAAGCCGATAGGTGCCCCCAGTTGCGGGAACGAACCGTATAGCGCACGTTTTCTGGCTGGGGCGTTCTCGGTAGCCAGCAAGGCGGCGCCTCCCCATTCGCCACCCAGGCCTAACCCCTGGCCAAAACGCGCGAGCGCCAACAGGATAGGGGCGAAGATGCCGATGGTTTCGTAGCTTGGCAGCAAGCCAATCAGTACGGTAGAAATCCCCATGGTGAGCAGCGAGGCGACCAGCGTCACCTTGCGGCCTACACGATCGCCGAAGTGGCCGAACAGTGCCGAACCAATCGGGCGTGCGATAAAGGCGACGGCGAACGTAGCCAGCGACTGTAGCGTGGCGGTGGTGGGATCACCCTGCGGGAAAAAGATATGTGGGAATACGATCACCGCAGCGGTGGCGTAGATATAAAAATCGAAAAACTCGATGGCGGTCCCGACCAGCGAGGCGACAATCACTTTTCCGCGTGAGTTGACTGGCGTTGACGCGTCGTCGGCGTCCAGAGTTGGTGCGATGGAGGCTTGCATAATTTTTCTTATATTTTGAATGTGTAAAAATCCATATTAGTCATAGCAATATGCCTTTTCAATGCTGAAACTTTGCACAATAGCGTGATTAACCGGTTAAAAAGCTTAATGTTTCACTGGCGTGTTTCTACGTGGTTTTTAACGTTGCAAAATGAATGATATGCAGACTGAATATCTGTAAAAGTCGGAAAGAAAAGTGAGTGGGTAGTTTGTTGTGCTGGTTTCGGTGGTTTTTTTTGCTTATTTTTGGTTTTATATACTGGTTTTGTCGCTGTTTGTTGAAATAAAAAACCGGCCATCAGAGTTTGGCCGGTATGATTGCGTTGCTTCAGGGATCGGTGCGTTCCGATGTGGGTAACGTTTTATCCTCTTTATACTGTGCCGTGGCAATCCAGGCGGCGCAGAACAGCGTCAAACGTGCGAAGAAATAGAAGAAGGCCATCAGCCCGATGACTGAACCAAAGGCAGCGCCGGAAGGCGATTTAGCCACCTGCGGCAACGTCATGGTCATCACAAACTTAATCACCTCGAAACCGATAGCGGCAAGCAGCGTGCCGCGTAACAGCGCCTTTTTCTTTGGTTTATGCCGCGGCAGCATCCAAAATATCCAGAGGAACAGCAGGTAGTTAGCGAAAATAGAGATAGACAGTGCGATCAGCGTCAGCGCCGGACGCAGCCAATCGATACCTTCCAGGCCCAAAGCACGGACGATCGTCGCCTGCGCCGAGCCAGCGATGGACGTCAGCGTTAGCGTAATAATCAGTGCCACCACCAGACCGGTTAGTGAGATAAAGTCACGGGTGTATTTGAAATAGATTTTTTCCTGGTCCTGCGGATTGCGTTCCCAGACGTCACGCGATTGTGCGCGGATCGCCTCACGCAGGTTGCCCATCCAACTGATCCCCGAATACAGCGCCAGCGCCAGGCCGGTCAGCCCCACGGTCGTACGCTGCTGAATGGCGGTATTAACGGTATTTTTGAGCGTGCTGGCCAGCGTCGGGTCACTGATGCTACCGACAATTCTATTAATCAGCTCGGTCAGCAGGTCGGGATTGGACGCCAGCACAAAACCGACGGCGGCGAAGGACACCATCAATATCGGGATCAGCGACAGAAACGAAAAATAGGTAATGGCGGCGCCAAATTGGCTGCCCAGACGATCGTTAAAGCGCTCGGTGGCACGCAGCAGGTGGGCGATGCCTGGTCGGGCCTTGATGCGCTCAACGAGGCGTGAAAAACCGGAAATACGCCGGTCGATTTTCTGATGGCCGGTTTTGATGGCGATCAGCGGTTTTTGTGCCGCTTCACTGTTGGGCTGATGGGGGGCTTTATCTGATCCTATAGGCATTACGTCACGATTTCCTTAACGATAAATATACCCGTCATATTTCAAATTACCTGTGCGTTGGCTGCTATCACTTACCTGAGTCACTTACTCAAGTAAGCTCATCGGGACACGCCTAGTTGCCACCTTCCTGCAACTCGAATTATTTAGGGTAGAGGCTCTTTCAGCTTTGATTATAGCCAAAAGGCACGCCGGTTTGGCCGCAAGGGCGGCAACTGGCCAGTTTTTGAGCTTAGCGCGTTCACCGCACGAGTGAAATGCTACTGCCCATCGTTAGGTAAAATTCTTATGCCAGCCGCGTGCCAGCGCGGTTTTTTTCATTCACTGACCTCCAATTTTTATCTGTTTCATCACCAAGAAAGCGTTTACTCATGATGTGGCGCTGCGGTTTATCGACCGTCGCGTTGCTGCAGCCGTAGGGGCTGGAACGGTTTTAACTGTCATCAATAGATAAAATGGAAGGTCATATGAAATTGCTAAATCATCCCACCTGTCGTCCGTTTACCGAGGCGGGCAATTTGACACAGATTTCTGCTTACTATGAAGAGGGTCGGCACATCATGTGGATGCTGTTGCGCGCTGAGCCGCGCCCCTGTTTCAACCAGGCGCTAATTGAAGACATCATGACGTTGGCGCAGGCGGCCAAAGAGTCATCGTTACAGTTTGATTTTTGGGTCACCGGCTCGTTGGTGCCGAATATGTTCAACGTCGGCGGCGATTTGCAGTTCTTTGCGGAGGCCATTAAAAACCGCAAACGTGAGGCCATGATGGCTTACGCACGTGCTTGCATCGACTGTGTACATGCGGCAGCACGCGGATTCGACACCGGCGCAGTCAGCATTGCCATGGTGGAGGGCAGCGCGCTGGGTGGCGGTTTCGAAGCCGCATTGGCGCACCATTTTGTTTTGGCGCAGAACAATGCACGTATGGGGTTCCCAGAAATTGCCTTTAACCTGTTTCCCGGCATGGGCGGTTACTCGCTGGTGGCGCGCAAGGCAGGTATGCGTCTGGCGGAAGAACTGATTTGGGGCGGTGAGTCGCACACGGCGGAGTGGTTTGAAAGCCGTGGGCTGGTTGATCAGCTATTCCAACCCGGCGATGCCTACGTGGCTACGCGTACCTTCATTGATACTATCCGGCCTAAATTGAACGGCATGCGTGCCATGTTGCGTGCTCGCCAGCGGGTGCTGCAATTGACGCGTTCGGAATTGATGGATATTACCGAGGATTGGGTGCATTCGGCCTTCACCATTGAGGAGAAAGATCGCGCCTATATTGAACGCTTGGTTATGCTGCAGGATCGTCACACGCTAAACCTGCGTCGTGCAGGCTAATATGACTCCGCCCGCATCACGCTGAGGGGGATTGCGGGCGATAAGACTGCAGCCAATGCTCCAGCTGTTCCGGGAGCATTGGCCGCGCAAACAAAAAACCCTGTTTTTCATCAACGCCGACCTGGTCGAGGAACTGGTTCTCGCTTTCGGTCTCTACACCCTCGGCAATCACCCGGAATTTGAGTGCTTCTGCCGCTGCAACGATAGCGCGTACCAGCGATTGTGAAACGGGATTGAAATTCACGCCACGAACAAAACTTTTATCCAGTTTGATGGCGTCCAGCGGAATACGCGACAGCTGTGCCAGTGAAGAGTAACCCGTGCCAAAGTCATCCAGATGGACTTGCGCGCCCAGCTCGCGTAGCCGGGTGATCACCTCTCGCGCCCGTTTTTCGTCCTCAATCAGGCTGCTTTCTGTTAGCTCGAAGTCCAAGAGGCAGGGCATCAACTGATTCTGTTGCAATACCTGTGCGAGATCCGCAACGATGGAGTCATCCACCAACTGCCGTGCAGAAAGGTTGACCGCGATCCGCAGTGCTAACCCATGGCGTTTCCAGTGTGCGGCCTGTTTGGCGGCGGTTTGCAGAACCCAGCGGCCGAGTGGCCCGATCAGGCCGGACTCTTCCGCGTAAGAGATAAATTGCAGGGGGGGAATCAGGCCGCGTTCGGGCGAATCCCAGCGTACCAGGGCTTCCACGCTGCACACCTTGCCGCTGAGCGCTTCAATCTTGGGCTGGTAGTACACCACCAGTTGATTCTGCTCCAACCCCTTACGCAAGTTGGTATCCAGCCACATATATTCTGCGACGCGTTTGTTCATCTCTGGCGAGAACACGGTGTAGGTGCGTTTACCCTGTTCTTTGGCGACATACATGGCGGTATCGGCACTGCGGATCAGACTGTCGATATCGTTGCCATGTTCAGGACACAGCGCGATGCCGATGGAACAACCGGTATAAACCTCGATGAGGCCGATACGGAAGGGCGTTTTCAATCGGTCGATAATATGCTGAGCGAGCTGTTGTAACGTCTCACGGTCGGCTTCTTGGGCTAACACCAGAAACTCATCGCCCCCCAGGCGAGCCAGGGTTTGGTCTGGTTCGAGGCAACCAAGAACCGCCAGTGACACTTCCACCAGTAAACGATCGCCGAACATATGGCCGTAGGCATCATTCACTTTTTTAAAGTTGTCGAGATCGAGATACACCAATCCGATGTTGTTACCATCGCGCGTGGCTATCGCTTGGGTGATTTTGTCCTGGATGGCATTGCGGTTGGGCAGGCCGGTAATGATGTCGGTATTGGCCAGCACGCGCAGGCGTTCCTGGGCGCGACGCTCTTCGGTGATGTCGGTACCGGAACAAATCAGAAAGACTTCATTTTTACCGCTGCCACTGTGCACGAACTTATTACGGAACAAAAATAACCGTTCGCCCTTCACCGTTTTGATCCAGCGCTCGACTTCATAGGACGATCCGTTGCGGAAAAAACCGGCGATATTGCGTCGCGACGCCGTGGCTTCTTCCGGACTCATAAATAATTGAAAGACGTTTTTGCCGATAACATCATGTTCGTGCAGACCGGTGTATTCTTCGCTTAGACGGTTGAAGCGCTGGATGCGGCCATGCTGATCGACGATCACAATCACGGAGTTGGCTTCTGACACCACTTGCTCGGCAAAGGAAAGGCCGTGCACCAGATCGCGAGCGACCGATTGGGTGTCACTGAAGGCGGAAGCGGTGCCCGCCCACTCCAGATTGTTGATCCGACGACCGACCAGGTGCAGGTGTATTGGCTCTCCGCCCAGCGTTATCGTGATATCCAAGCTGGCGGTAATACCGCTAAGACGGCGGATTTTTGCAGCCTGCATGGCGTTGAGCGCCACAGCCATATGTGTTTTGCCTTTGACTGCCGATAACGCCAGGGCATTGCTGTCAAACGCCAACCGCCAATAAGGGCTGTTGGTGCCAAAGTGGGCGTTAAGAAGCATAGGGCCTTGGTCTGCGAACATGATGATTCCTCAAATGGGCACGACAGCCAGAGCTGTGCGATGAGCGCAACAGCAGGTTTCTGGCCCGTTAGTGGCCGTAGTGCACGTATCTCCATCATATAACACGTTTTTCACTGTCGGTGGACGAAACTATTATATAAGCAATAATTAGTTTTGCCCTGTAAACGACACATTGCCACCCGTTGCCTTAGAGTGTAAGTGAGAACCTGCTGATTCGAGAGGTTAGTACGATTTTTGCGCACAGATGCCTTCATCGTCTTGTTGCAGGACGGTTGTAGCAGAGGGGACTAAATTATAATGAAGCGAGTGGTTGTCAGGAATAATCCTATAGCGCTGAACGTCATGTTGAGGTGGGTGTTAAGCCAGTGTGAAATCAAAATTTCCGCATACCAGGCACTATCTTCATAATTCACTCATTATTGGTGACTAAAACTGTTTTGGGCTTTAATAAATTTACACTCCATCGCATTACTATATATTTATCAGACTATTATTATCTCCGAAGAAAGAAGAGCCTGTTCACGTACAGCGCTCCTGATGAAGAATAACGTTAAGGAAATGATTATGCGTAAACTGACTGCTTTATTTGTTGCCTCTACTCTGGCGCTGGGTTCTGCTTCTATGGCTTTTGCTGCGGATACCACAACGGCACCGGCGGCGGCTGACTCATCGGCTGCACCGATGAAAATGATGCACCATAAAGGCGAAGGCAAGGGTGGGCCATTTGCGGGCCTGAACCTGACAGAACAACAGCGCCAACAGATGCGCGACATCATGAAGGAATCGCACCAGAAGCGTGGCGCAGGAATGAAAGAGGAGCGTCAGGCACTACATAGTCTGGTCGCTTCCGACAGCTTCGACGAAGCCAAAGCGAAAACGCAAATTGATGCCATCAGCAAAACGCAATCCGAACATATGTTGGAACGCGCGAAAGCTGAAAATAAAATGTATAACCTGCTGACGCCTGAGCAGAAAAAACAATACAATGAGAATTATCAGAAACGCGAACAGAAAATGATGGACCACATGAATAATATGAAGTCGAAAACTACGACTGCACAGTAATAATTTCATGAGGTAAGTAAAAAGGGCCAGATAATAATCTGGCCCTTTTTATTTTTCGTGGCGAAAATATTCACTCCGGCGAGGGTAATGGATAAGTTGCATCCAGTTTGCTGGCAATGTGCTGAAATTGCTCGGTAATAACCTGCGAAAATCGCGGGTCGTTAATATGATAATCCGTTTTTATCAACTGCCGTTTTTTTGTCGGCTGCATCGTGCTTTCCAGCGCTTGAACAAAAGCGTCTAAAGCTAACGGATCCCAAAAGGGCTGCCCTGGCGCATCCAGCGCGGAGACCCCGCCTCCGGGGATCACAAAACGTATTTCGCCGGTGCATGCATTCATTTTTTCCCCGATCCAACGTCCTATCTGCGCATTCTCCTGTGGCGTGGTGCGCACCAGTGTAACCTGGGGGTTATGTTGATGGCGTAGGCGTCCGGCATAGCGTGCCGGCACGGTGTCGGGCGACCCAAAATTGATCATGTCCATTGCGCCACAAGACAGTACGCAAGGGATACCGGTACGGGCGATGGCACCGAAACGCTCTTCATTGCAGGGCAGAACACCATCGAACAGATAATCGGCCACCTCAGTGATGGTCAGATCCAACGCGGCACTGAGCAAACGGCTGTCGATCAACTTTTCCAGTGCTCTACCACCGCTGCCCGTTGCGTGGAATACCAAGCAGTCCCAGTAGGGCTCAAGCGCGGCAACAACGTTTTGTATACAGGGCGTGGTGACACCAAACATTGTCAAACCGAGCGCGGGTTTACCCTCGGCATCATCGTGGGAAGCAAAGCGTACGGCTCCTGCAATCTGGCACGCTGCATTATTCAGGACGCGCCGTGAAATACGGTTGAGACCGGCGATGTCTGTGACGGAGTACAGCATGGTGATATCGCTGTTGCCGACATAGGCCGAGACGTCACCTGCTGCCATGCTTGAGACCATTAATTTTGGCAGGCCAATAGGCAACTGCTGCATTGCTGGGGTGATAATGGCTGTACCGCCGGAACCACCCAGGCCAAGCAGGGCCGCAATATCGTGACGAGTCAAAATAAAGCGTTCGAAAGCGACGGCCATAGCGGCAATGGCTTGGCCCCGGTCATGACAAAATACGGCGTTAGCTCCCTCGGGGTGATAACGGGCAATGTCCGCAGCGCTGATATCGGTGAGTGAGTGCGTGGGAAGAAGACGCGTTGAGAGATCGACGGTCAAAGTAGGTAAAGCGAGGTTGGCGAGTGCCTGGCGAATATACTCCTGTTCTTGTCCTTTGGTATCTGCTGTGGTAGCAATGTAGATAAATTTTGAAGTATCAATCACTGCTTATTCCTGCGGAATTTATAATTTATTTATTAAAATTATAGTGTTATTTATTAATTTGAATCCCTGGTGTTGGCTATTTAATTCTGAATGATTAATATATCTACATAATGAGACGGTAGTGTTATTTATGCAAGGCCAGGTGAGTTCAAAATGAGATGCTAGTCTCATTTTGGCCATCGAATGCCACCGACGAAGTGGAATACTGTCGGTTTTGTGGTTATCGCGTGTTGTCCCGGGACGGGGGAAGCGAACAAGTATGATGAGGTAGCTGTGGTAATAACTGCTTTTCCCATGAAACAGGACCAAACTCTGACGTCGACACGAGCAAGAACCCATCGTTTATTGCTGGCCAGTGCCATGGCGTTGTATGACGAAGGGGTATTTCCTTCCATCACCGAGCTTGCCGCACATGCGCAGGTATCTCGTGCTACTGCCTATCGTTATTTCCCCACCCAAAGTGAATTGATTGCCGCGGTTGTGGCCGAAAGCCTGGGGCCGATTCTGGAATGGCAGCCACAGGATCAGGACGCGCTGAAACGCATTCAGCAACTGCTCACTTTTGCTTATCCCCAAATGGAGCAGCATGAAGGGGCTTTGCGTGCCGCGTTGCAGCTTTCGTTACAGCAGTGGGCGAAAGCGACACCGGGTGAAAAATTTGTCCGCGGTAACCGTAAGCGCCTGCTTAATCTGGCGGTCGAACCACTCCGGGATAAACTGCCGTCTGAAGCTCTGCAACGAGTCATTCATTCTTTTTCTTTGATTTATGGCTCGGAAGTTTTCCTGGTACTGAAAGATATCTGGGGGTTGGATCTCGACGGCATTCAGGATGTAACGCAGTGGATGGCGAAAGCCATTATTCGTCAGGCCGAAGAAGATGCGATGAACAGCAGAAAACCGCTAGCATGATAGTCCAATTTTTATAGCCATTCTCAGCGAAAACCAGCAGATTTCACTGAGTGAGTATTGGCAATTGTTATAATTTAAAGTGATAAAAAGAGCGTTTTAAGCATTTTTAAATAGGCTGGATGGGGGGCCCCATTCGGCTTTTTTTGTTTCTATTATCTATATTTATCAGATAATTATTTCTGTTTTTTGCTGCGAAAAACGGAGCATTCCCCGCCTTTTTTAACCATTGAATTTCCTTATATCTCCCCACCTTATTTGCCCCTTAATTGCATTCTCCTGTGACGTCCCTGCGCCTTTGACACATTAGGCGTGCTTGAGATTGTTGTGCTTTATTTATTTGGTGTTACGAAACTGTTACACAAAAAAATCAATGAGACATTTGCAAACAACAATGGACGGTATCTGGGATGGAAAATAGACGTAAAGGAGTCAAGCCTGTTCAGGCGGCCTTCGGCTGGCCTGAAATTGGTGTTAATCGTGCACAGTGGAGTGCGATGCTTTTTTGCCTGGCGGCGATCGGTGGAGTGCAAGCGGCACCCTATATAGAGAGCGGTAAATCAGGTGATCCAGCCAGCTGGCGCAGTAAAGAATTCAACGCAGAATGGGGCCTGGGGGCAATTCACGCCGATCAGGCCTACGCCGCCGGTTATAGCGGAAAAGGCGTAAAGCTTGGCATTTTCGATCAACCGGTATATGCCAAGCACCCGGAGTTCGCCAGCCAAGACAAAGTGATCAATCTGGTCACTACGGGTATCCGCGAATACACCGATCCCTATATTCCCGTGAAAAAAGGGGATGCATTCCGCTATGACGGTACGCCGAGCGTAGATTCTGACGGCACGCTGGGTTCACACGGCACACATGTGGGCGGCATCGCTGCCGGTAATCGCGATGGCGGCGAGATGCACGGTGTGGCGTTCAATGCACAGATCATCAGTGCAGAAAATGGTGACCCGGGGCCGGAGGACGGCATCATTCTCGGCAACGATGGTGCGGTGTATCAAGCGGGCTGGGATGCGCTGATCGCCAGCGGTGCACGCATTATCAACAACAGTTGGGGTATCGGCATCACCGAGAAGTTCGATCAGGGCGGCAAGGATCCGGCCTATCCCCACTTCACGCTCGCCGACGCACAGAAACAGTTCGATCAAATCAAACAAATTCTGGGTACTAAAGCCGGTGGTGCCTATCAGGGTGCGATCGATGCAGCACGCAGCGGCATTGTTACCATTTTTGCCGCCGGCAACGACTACAACCTGAATAACCCGGACGCGATGGCCGGGCTGGCCTACTTTGTGCCAGAAATCGCCCCCAACTGGCTGTCGGTCGCCAGCCTTCAGGATCCGAAGAACACCGGTGATTACAGCATCAGTACCTTCTCCTCACGCTGCGGTTATACCGCCAGCTTCTGCGTTGCCGCGCCGGGCACCAAGGTATACAGCTCGATTATCGAAGGTAACAGCGTTGATAACCTGACCACCGGCTATGCCAAATACAGCGGGACTTCAATGGCGGCACCCCACGTGGCCGGCAGTGTCGCGGTGCTGATGGAGCGCTTCCCGTACATGACCGGTGCGCAGGTTGCCACGGTGTTGAAGACCACCACCACCGATATGGGGGCACCGGGCATCGATGCGCTGTACGGCTGGGGGATGATCAACCTGGGCAAGGCGATTCACGGTCCGGGCATGTTTGTTACCGAGCAGGATATTCCTGAAGAATTTCGGGTTAGTGGGGCTTACGGCCCTGAGCAGTTCGTCGTGAATCTGCCGGGTGTTGGCGCGGTGCTGGACAAGGGCAAACCGACCGAACGTGTGTGTGACGATATTCATTGTGGGCTGGATGTTTGGAGTAACAACATTGCCGGGCATGGTGGCTTGACCAAACAGGGTATCGGCACGTTGGTGCTGACCGGCAATAACAGCTACGCCGGACCCACGCTGATCAATCAAGGTCTGTTGGCGATTAACGGTTCTGTCACGTCGGACGTTAGGGTGCAAAACGCCGGCGTACTGGGTGGCTCCGGTACGGTGGGCTCATTGACCGCGCGCAGTGGCGGCACCGTGGCACCCGGCAACTCGATTGGCACCTTGAATGTGACGAATAACGTCAGCTTCGAACCGGGTTCGCGCTACGCGGTGGAAGTGGCACCGAGCGGCCAGAGCGATCGGATCCAAAGCAGCGGATCGGCGACGATCGGCGGCGGTCAGGTCGTGGTGCTGCAAGAGCAAAATACTAATCTGTTGTCGCAAGGCAGCGTGGGCAGCCTGCTCGGCCAGCAATACAACATATTGGCTGCCCAGCAGGGTATTAGCGGGCAGTTTACCTCTGCTTCAACGTTCTCTCCTTTCCTGGATGCCAATCTGGCTTACCAACCGAATCAGGTCACGCTGAGCGTCGGCCGTAACGACACCTCCTTTGCCAGCGTGGCGCAAACGCAAAACGAGCGTGCGGTGGCGGCAGCGGCAGACGCGCTGGCGGCGGGCAACCCGGTGTTCGAGAGCATCCTGAATGCCGGTTCGGTCGGGGAGGCCCGTCAGGCCTTCCGACAGCTGTCGGGGCAAGTTCACGCGGATATCGCCTCGGCACAGGTCAACGACAGCCGTTACCTGCGTGATGCATTGAACGGCCGCCTGCGTCAGGCAGAAGGGCTGGCAACGTCATCGGACATCAAGGCGGACGACGACGGCGGTGCCTGGGCGCAGCTGCTGGGCGCCTGGGACCATGCGTCGGGCGATGCCAATGCCACGGGTTATCAGGCATCGACCTACGGCGTGCTGGTGGGGCTGGACTCGGCGCTGGCGGATGAATGGCGGCTTGGGGTGGCAACGGGCTACACCCGGACGTCACTGGACGGGGGCTACGGCTCGAACGCGGACAGCGACAACTACCACCTGGCGGTGTACGGCGGCAAACAGTTCGGTGAACTGGCGCTGCGTGCCGGCGGGGGTTACACCTGGCACCGCTTCGACACCTCACGCTCGGTCAATTACGGCATGCAGTCAGATCGTGAAACCGCGAAATACAGTGCACGCACGGAGCAGGTGTTTGCCGAAGCGGGTTACAGCGTGAAGGCGGGCTGGGTCAATCTGGAGCCGTTCGCCAACCTGGCGTACATCAACTTCCAGAACAACGGTATTGCGGAAGACGGCAGGGCGGCGGCGTTGCACGGCGACAAACAGCACACCGACGCCACGGTATCAACGCTGGGTCTGCGTGCGGATACCGAGTGGCAGGCGAGCAAAACCACGTCGGTGGCGCTGCGCAGCGAACTGGGTTGGCAGCATCAGTACGGGGATCTGGATCGCGGTACCGGGCTGAGATTCAACGGCGGCAGTTCCCCGTTTGTGGTGAACAGCGTGTCGGCATCGCGTGACGGTGCGGTGCTGAAGGCCAGTGCAGAAGTGGCGGTGAACAAGAATGCCACCCTGTCGCTGGGCTATGGTGGCCTGCTGTCGCAAAACTACCAGGACAACAGCGTTAACGCCGGTTTTACCTGGCATTTCTGATCTTAAAAAACTGAGGGACAAACCGCCTCACTGGGTGGCGGTTTGACTAAAACAAAAAGGATAAGGGAATGAAGCAAGCTACAGGAAAGAATAAACCGGTGTTGGCGCCGACGTGGAAACTGAACGCCCTATTGTGTGCGTTGCTGGCAGCCGGAGGTGTACAGGCCGCGCCTTATACGGAAGGGGGTAAGTTGGGCGATCCAGCCAGCTGGCGCAGCGATGAATTCAAGGCGAACTGGGGGTTGGGGGCGATCCACGCTGATGAAGCCTATGCGGCAGGTTATACCGGTAAAGGGCAAAAGGTGGGGATCTTCGATACCCCAGTGAACAAACACCCTGAATTTGCGGGTGACGGCAAGCTGGTGAATGTGGTTACCGAGGGTTACCGCGCCTATACCGATCCGCACCGTGATGGGATTAAGGCCGGGGATCGTTTCTACTTCGATGGAACCTTCCACTTCTACAGTGGTACTCAAGGCCTGCTGAGCAATCACGGTGTACACGTGGCCGGCATCAGCGGGGCTAACCGTGACGGAACCGGCATGCACGGCGTGGCGTTTGACTCACAGATCATCAGTGTTGATAACGACAATGACGGCCCGGCCTATGGCGAGTTCCTCGGGCTGGATGGCAGCGTGACCAATGCGGGTTGGCAGGCGATGATCAAAAGCGGCGTACGGGTGATCAACAACAGCTGGGGGGTCAGTATTCCGGATTTCCTTTCGGATAATGGCAAAAAACCGGATGCCCTGCATTTCGAGCTAAAAGATGCACAGGAACAGTTTGATCAGGTGAAACCTTTGCTGGGTAGCCTGGCGGGAGCGGGTTATCAGGGCGCGATTGACGCCGCCCGTAAAAACATTCTGGTGTTGTTCGCTGCCGGTAACGACGGTAACTACAACCAACCGGATGTGATCAGCGGCTTGGCCTATTTTGTGCCGGATATTGCGCCTAACTGGCTGTCTGTTGCCAGCGTCGCGCAGGATGATGCTTCCACCAACACTGTGCCTTATACCATCAGCAGCTTCTCTTCACGCTGTGGCTATACCGCCAGTTTCTGCGTCTCGTCGCCGGGCAGTAAAATCTACAGCACCGTGGCCAACGGTTCAGATCCTCATCAGTTGGTCTCTGACTATGGCAATAAGAACGGCACCTCAATGGCGACGCCACACGTAACCGGTGCGGTTGCTGTATTACTCCAACGTTTCCCGTACATGACGTCAGCGCAAATTGCCGACGTGCTGAAAACCACCGCGACCGATATGGGCGCTCCGGGCATCGATGCGCTGTACGGCTGGGGGATGATCAACCTGGGCAAGGCGATTAATGGGCCAGGGATGTTCTACACCGTCGAAGATATTCCTGAAGAATTCCGCATTCCGGATCCGACAGGGGTTGCGTATGGTTCCTCGCAGTTTATCGCCAACATTCCAGGCCAAGGAGCTGAGATCGATCGCGGCACGCTGCAGGCGCGTATTTGTGATGACTACCATTGTTCGGTGGAAGTGTACTCCAACGATATTCACGGCCACGGCGGCCTGACGAAGGAAGGTCAGGGGGCACTGGTGTTGACCGGTACCAACACCTACACCGGTCCAACGTGGGTCAATACCGGTCTGCTGGCGATTAACGGTTCTGTCACGTCGGACGTTAGGGTGCAAAACGCCGGCGTACTGGGCGGTTCTGGTACGGTGGGCTCATTGACCGCGCGCAGTGGCGGCACCGTGGCACCCGGCAACTCGATCGGCACCTTGAATGTGACGAATAACGTCAGCTTCGAACCGGGTTCGCGCTACGCGGTGGAAGTGGCACCGAACGGCCAGAGCGATCGGATCCAAAGCAGCGGATCGGCGACGATCGGCGGCGGTGAAGTCGCGGTCTCGCTGGAGAACAGCACCAACCTGCTGTCGCAAAGTGACGTCCGTAGCCTGCTCGGCCAGCAGTACAACATCCTGACCGCCCAGCAGGGCGTCAGCGGGCGGTTTGATACGGTGGTGCCAAATTACCTGTTCCTCGGCACCGGCCTGACTTACCAACCGAATCAGGTCACGCTGAGCGTCGGCCGTAACGACACCTCCTTTGCCAGCGTGGCGCAAACGCAAAACGAGCGTGCAGTGGCGGCAGCGGCAGACGCGCTGGCGGCGGGCAACCCGGTGTTCGAGAGCATCCTGAATGCCGGTTCAGCCGGGGAGGCCCGTCAGGCCTTCCGCCAGCTGTCGGGGCAAATTCACGCGGACATCGCCTCGGCACAGGTTAACGACAGCCGTTACCTGCGTGATGCATTGAACGGCCGCCTGCGTCAGGCAGAAGGGTTGGCAACCTCACCAGACATCAAGGCGGACGACGACGGCGGTGCCTGGGCGCAGCTGCTGGGCGCCTGGGACCATGCGTCGGGTGATGCCAATGCCACGGGTTATCAGGCATCGACCTACGGCGTGCTGGTGGGGCTGGACTCGGCGCTGGCGGATGAATGGCGGCTTGGGGTGGCAACGGGCTACACCCGGACGTCACTGGACGGCGGCTACGGCTCGAACGCGGACAGCGACAACTACCACTTGGCGGTGTACGGCGGCAAACAGTTCGGTGAACTGGCGCTGCGTGCCGGCGGGGGTTACACCTGGCACCGCTTCGACACCTCACGCTCGGTCAATTACGGCATGCAGTCAGATCGTGAAACCGCGCAATACAGTGCACGCACGGAGCAGGTGTTTGCCGAAGCGGGTTACAGCGTGAAGGCGGGCTGGGTCAATCTGGAGCCGTTCGCCAACCTGGCGTACATCAACTTCCAGAACAACGGTATCGCGGAAGACGGCGGGGCGGCGGCATTGCACGGCGACAAACAGCACACCGACGCCACGGTATCAACGCTGGGTCTGCGTGCGGATACCGAGTGGCAGGCGAGCAAAACCACGTCGGTGGCGCTGCGCAGCGAACTGGGTTGGCAGCATCAGTACGGGGATCTGGATCGCGGTACCGGGCTGAGATTCAACGGCGGCAGTTCCCCGTTTGTGGTGAACAGCGTGTCGGCATCGCGTGACGGTGCGGTGCTGAAGGCCAGTGCAGAAGTGGCGGTGAACAAGAACGCTACCCTGTCGCTGGGCTATGGCGGTCTGCTGTCGCAAAACTACCAGGACAACAGCGTTAACGCCGGTTTTACCTGGCGCTTCTAATCCTTTTACCTGAGTGGTCATAAGGGGGTCAGCTTGCTGGCCCCCTTTTTTGCATGAATTAACCGCTCATGCTCAGAAGGGCGCAGGTTTATCTCTCGTCGTCTTAGGGTAAAAAAGGCAAGAAAAAACCGGGACCCTTGCGGATCCCGGTTCAAATGCGGGTAAAACAGATTAGCGCTTACGGCCCATATTTCGGAGAGAGTCTGGTGCATACATTCTCTCAGAGTAACAACCGAAACGAGCTTTCCCTGGTGTCATTATGATTATTTGGTGGTGCGATTTTACTGTTGTTATATTTTTATTGTGGTGTTGCTGTGTGTCTCTTCTGGTACCATGTTTGACTATATAATGTGGTATGTCAAGCAATGTTTAGATTGTACATTGTATGATATACCAGTTTTTGAGCGCTTTTTTTGCACGGCAAGTACGAAAACGACTGAAAAAACAGCAAAAAAAAATCGAAGGAAAAAATGGATAATAATCACCAGAAATTCGATTCACAGTCGATTGCAAACCGGGTTAGGGAACTGTTTGTACATTATGGGATTGGTAAGCGTCAGCATGCGAAAGAGCTCAGTCGGATTCTGGATCTCAGTTTTTCACATGCACATCGTAAGCTGAAGGGCCAAAGCCCTTGGACGCTGGAACAAATTAGCCACGTCGCGGCGGCATTAGGGGAAAGCCCGGCAGCGATAGTGGATACGGGTACAGAACATGACATCTCTGCACAAACTATTGCACGGGATGCCATCTTTTATGTTGGCGGTGTGGAATTAGCCTGCGTTGGCTATATCGGTCATGAGTTGGTTGGCGGGCGGACATCGGAATATGTCGCGTTACAACAGGCTGGTCAGTGGTGTCTTTATCGTTCAGATGATGCACCGCAAGGGCAACGGTATTGTGTGGAGCTGATTGAGCTCCGTCCTGCTGCCGTTGAAGACGAGCGGTTAAGCATTGCGGTACTCGACGACTCACACCAGGCCGCTGACGAACTGACAAAATACCTTAACGGGCGTGGTTTCCATGCCGTCGCTTTTTACGATGTCAGCAGTTTCTGTTTGGCGCTGCAACAAAGTCTGTTCGATGGTTATGTGGTCGACTGGTTGATTGGCCAGGAAACGGTGGTGCGATGCATCGAAACCATCCGTGCTTCGGACAACCCGGATGCGCCGGTTCTGGTGCTCACGGGCCAATTGGGGACCGATCAGCGCGAATCCGAAATCGCCAGGGCGATGCGTGACTATGACGTATTGGGGCCGTATGAAAAACCCGTGCGGCTCCATGTCATTGAAGCCGCACTGTTGCGGTGTTTTAATCTTTAACGAGCAGTGAAGCCAGCGTTGTTGACAAGGCGTCAAGCCGTACTGGCTTCATTAAATAGCTGTCGAACAGCGCCCGCTGCTCGGCAGACAGCTGCTCCGGGGTATAGGCGCTGATGCCAACAATCGGAATATGACGATTGGGCCCACGCTGGCTACGCAGTTGTTTCGCCAACGCAGCGCCATCAATACCCGGCATTTGCAGGTCTAACAGCAACGCGTCGTAAGGACGTCTAAGCAACTTTTGCAGCGCACGTTCGGGTGAATTGCACAGTTCATGTTGATAGCCCAGTTTGTCCAGCAGCGCGGCAAAGGCGTCGCTCACGGATTTATTGTCATCCACCACTAAAATATGTTGCTGCTTGTCCATCAGGCCGCGCTGGTGCGGCAGTTTTTCGCCTTGCTCCTCGTCGTCGGTAATGTCGACGGGAATACTGACGATAAAGGTACTGCCTTTTTTGATCTCGCTGTAGACAGTGATCGTGCCATTGAGCAGCGTCACCAGCCCATGCACAATCGCTAATCCCATGCCTACGCCGCCATACTGGCGGGTATGAGATTGATCCAATTGAGTGAAGGGCCTGAATATTTGGTCAAGCATCTCCTTTTCAATACCAATACCGGTATCAGTCACTTCAATAATCAATGAATTACCCGTGGGCTGGCGTCGCAGGCAACTGTGCAGCGTGATGGTGCCGCTTTCGGTATATTTGAACGCGTTAGTCAGCAGGTTGACGATAATCTGCCTGATGCGCAGCGGATCGGAATGTATCTGCAGATGACCGCATTCAATTTCGCACAACAGCGTCACCTGTTCTTCCTGGCTGAGCGTCTCGATTTCATGCGCCGTGTCTTCGATCAGCCGTTGAGCGTCAAACGGTGCGAGACGCAGCTCCATCATGCCGCTGTCCAAATGGGCATAATCGGTGAGGTCTTTCATCTGGCTTTCAATTTGCTGTGCGGCAATCTCCAACCGTTGGAAAGTATCCGCATGTTCGGCCGACACCTTGGTATTCACCAGCACGTCAATGGCAGACATAATGCTCTGCAGCGATGTGCGTAACTCGTGGCCAATGGCGCCCAGAAAGGCATTCTTGGTGCGGGTGGCTTTCTCCGCTTCTATTGCTTTGGCTTGTTGCCGGATGGTCAGGCGCTGCTGGCGGAACATAATCAGCGTAATGGCAATAAGCGCAATCACTGAAAACATCACGATCACCAGACCATAAAAAATGATGTGTCGTTTTTCGATATAGTCTTCGTAGGCGGCGGTGCGCTGCTTCACTTCTGCGTGATCGGTCAGGTTGGCCATTTCAATCGAGTAGGGCTTGATTTGCCTCATGGCCTGCGAAATGAGTGAGAAATCAATCTTCGGGCTGTTCAGCAAATTATCAATCTGATCCATTTTCTGGCGCATATGTGCGACAACCTCGGGGTAGCCCGGTTCGGCATACAGAGGTTGTGTCGACTCAGACACCGTTTCCAACACGTAGAAACGGGAATAAAGGATTTCAAATTTGAGACGCAGATCTTCGCTATCGACCTGTGGTGCGTTTTTCTGCTGTTCGACCAGCGTTTCAAATTCGGCAAGCTTGATAGCAAATTTGGCGATCGACCAAGAATAATTTTCCTGCGTGCCGGCAATAGCATACAACCCTTTTTTGGACAGCGTTGCGCTGTAGTAATACAGCGTCACCGCGGAGGCAACCAGGAAAAGGGCAGCAAAAATAGCCGGTATTGCCAGCCTGCTGTTGTTTTTAAACCCTGTGAATTTCATTTAATCACGATCCTGTCCACTTGCCAGATAAAGCGTGAGTTGTAGAGCGGGGAGTTCAACTCAGGCCCAGCGGCATCCCTGGGATAAACCAAAAACAGCGGTCCGAAGTTTCTGATCTTCAGCATTTCGCCGTCCATCTTGTAGGCCAAAATCATATTGTATTTCTCAACGTCAGACAGCGGGACGTCGATGTAATAATCGTTTAACGCATAAAACGTCAGCGTACTGCCCTTGGCGCCAACCCGGGCCAAAATGTCCGCGACGGCAATCCCTTCAAACTTTCTTTGGGGCGTCCAAGAGGTTGACGTGGTGATGCTGTGCACCGGCATTGCCAACAGTTGTTTATCGGTAAAAAGATAGCTTTTCTTTACCGGATCGGTCGTATTTTGGATGTCTCCCGCAACCTCCAAAGTAAAACTGAGTGCGCTGGATTGGACGATCGCCAGCGAAAAAAGTGCCAGCGTGAAGTTTTTAAAAAGAGTGAACAGCATCGGTGTTCTCCAGTGTTGCGGGTGCTTATATGAGCGCCGTCCATGTGGTCAGGCAAAATAATGGCAGAAAATGACGGTTTGTGTTGAGGGGAATGGTAAAGAGCACGAAAAGAAAAGGCCAGGAATTACCCTGGCCTGATGTTATGCCGTTTTTAATGCTTAACGCATGGTAACGAACTCTTCCGCGGCGGTCGGGTGGATCGCGACGGTGTTGTCGAAGTCTTTTTTGGTTGCACCCATCTTAATGGCCACGGCGAAGCCCTGCAGGATTTCGTCCATACCGAAGCCGATACCGTGCAGGCCGACGATCTTCTCTTCTTTGCCCACGCACACCAGTTTCATGCGGCACGGCTGGCGGTGCTGCGTTACGGCGCTGTACATGGCGGTGAAGGAAGATTTGTACACTTTCACGTTGTCTGCACCGAACTTCTCAATCGCTTCCGGTTCGGTCAGGCCAATGGTGCCGATCGGCGGGTGGCTGAAGACCACGGTAGCGATGTTGCTGTAATCCAGGTGCTCTTCCGGCTTGTTGTTAAACAGGCGCTCGGACAGGCGACGGCCGGCGGCCACGGCGACAGGCGTCAGTTCGACGGCACCGGTGTTATCACCCACGGCGTAAATACCCTTAACGTTGGTATTTTGGTATTTATCGACGTCGATATAGCCTTTTTCGTTGGTTTTCACCCCGGTTACGGCCAGGTTCAGGTTATCGGTCGCAGGTTCGCGGCCAATCGCCCATACCAGGCTGTCGACGGTGAATTCCTTGCCGTTTTCCAACTGCAACGTCAGGCTACCGTCAGCGTTTTTGACGATGGCTTTCGGTACCGATTCGGTGTGCAGGCTTGGCCCTTCGGTGTTCATCACTTCCACCAGGGTGTCGACAATCATCGGATCGAAGGTGCGCAGCGGTGCGTGTTTACGCACGAACAGGTGCGTTTCGGCCCCCAGTGCGTTCAATACGCCGGCGATTTCCACCGCGATATAGCCCGCGCCGACAATGGCAACGCGTTTTGGCATGGCGTCCAGGTCGAAGAAGCCATCAGAATCGATACCGTATTCTGCACCCGGAATATTAGGGTGGCTCGGGCGGCCGCCGGTGGCGATCAGGATATGGTCGGCGGTGATTTTCTCACCGTTGACTTCCACCGTGTGCGCGTCGATAAAGCGTGCAAAGCCTTTGATCACGTCGACTTTGTTTTTGCCGAGCACGTTGTCGTAAGACGTATGGATACGGTCGATATACGCGGTGCGGTTAGCGACCAGCTTTTTCCAGTCAAACGCGTTGACGGTGGTATCGAAGCCGTAATCTGGGCCGTACATATGGATGGCCTCGGCGATCTGCGCCGCGTGCCACATGACTTTTTTCGGTACACAACCCACGTTGACGCAGGTGCCGCCCAGTTCTTTGGCTTCAATCAATGCGCATTTCTGGCCATACATGGCTGCCCGGTTGATCGATGCGATGCCGCCGCTGCCGCCGCCAATTGCTAGATAATCGTAATGTTTGGTCATCTGGGATTTCCATGAATTGTGTGAATCGAAGAGCGTAAGAGTTTAACGCCTGATCCAGGTTTGTCGCAAAGGTTGCGTCGATGGTTGTGATAGGTCGGATAAAGGCGCGGCTGGCCGCGCCCCGGACGCTTATTCCGGTACCACCCAGTTCACCAAATGGTGGCCATGCCCTGACGGCACCAATATTTTGTGCAACCATGGCAGCACGTTTTTCATCTGTTGTTCCAGCTTCCACGGCGGGTTAATCACGATCATGCCAGAAGCCGTCATACCGCGTTGGTCACTGTCGGGTTTAACCGCCAGTTCGATCTGCAGAATATTGCGGATACCGGTAGCTTCCAGCTCTTTTAGCATGCGCTTGATCTGCTGGCGCATAACCACCGGATACCACAGCGCGTAGGTGCCGGTGGCAAAGCGCTTGTAGCCTTCCTGCAGGCCTTTGATCACGTCCTGGTAATCGGTTTTCATCTCGTACGGCGGGTCCATCAGGATCAGCCCACGGCGTGACAGGGGGGGCAACTGCGACTTCAACTGTTGGTAGCCATCGGCGCGTTGCACCTTGGCGCGTTCGTCCTTTTGGAACTCACCGCGCAGGAGCGGGTAGTCGCTCGGATGCAGTTCTGTCAGGTGGATTTTATCCTGCGGGCGCAGCAATTCGCGGGCAATCAGCGGTGAGCCAGGGTAGTAGCGCAGCTTTTCGGTACGGTTAAAGTGGTGCACGACACGCATGTAGGCCGCCAGTTCTTCCGGCAGATCGTCTCGTTGCCACAGCAGACCGATGCCTTCCAGGTATTCCCCAGTGCGTTCGGCATGCTCACCGCTGAGCTGATAGCGCCCTGCGCCGGAATGGGTATCCAGATACAGGAAGGGCTTCTCTTTTTCTTTCAGCGACTCAATGATCAGGCTCTGAACGGTGTGCTTGAGGA
This sequence comes from Serratia sp. PL17, assembly GCF_017832355.1. Taxonomy (GTDB): domain Bacteria; phylum Pseudomonadota; class Gammaproteobacteria; order Enterobacterales; family Enterobacteriaceae; genus Serratia. Next base: position 176,939 of record NZ_JAFIBY010000009.1, on the reverse strand, counting down.
CGTCGGCGTGGTTGCCGGCGTGGAAACTGTGGCGGTAACTTAACATGGCTTGTGGTAATTCCTTGTGCTCCTGACGGAGCCGGCTGAACAGAATAAGGCTTATATTCTGCACAGTATAAACTGTCTGGGCGGGAAAAACTGAAATGCGTTACCGCAGACCCTCTATCAAGGAGCAGGGCAATGACTGAATCGGCAATTTTAGCTAATTATCCCGGCGCATCGCGCTGGTCATTCGGCGACAGCCCGGCACTGGCGGACGCGCTGTTGCAATTGGTGCTCGACGGCCAAAAAACCGCAACCTGTTGTTCATATGCCGCTTATCAACAAGAGCAGGCGCCGTTGGTCGGGGATTATAACGTCGTTCTTGATGGCCGCGGCAAACCGGCCTGCGTTATCAGGATCCTGTCCCTGAGGCGGGTTCGCTATGCCGATGTCACGGCTGAAATGGCGGCGCTGGAAGGCGAGGGAGATCTGAGCCTGGCATTTTGGCGGCAGGAGCATCAGGCGTTTTTTACCCGGGAAGGCACCTTTTCGCCGCAGATGTGGTTGATGTTTCAACAGTTCGAGTTGGTTGACGTCCTAGAGTGATGCCGCAGGTGGCTCCAGGGCGGCAACCACCTGCTCGCGCAACCAGCTGTGGGCTGGGTCGAGGTGAGAACGTTCATGCCAGACCATCACCATGTCATAGCCTGGCAGTGCCAGCGGTGCTGGGCAGGTGCGCAGATCGCCCAGCAGTTCACCCAGCATGCGTGAAGGCAGCATGGCCACCATATCGGATCTTGCCAGCAGCGTGGGGATAAACAGGAAGTGCGGCAGCGACATCACGACGCGCCGTGCTAATCCCTGCGCCTCCAACAGCGTGTCGATCAGGGTACGAAAACCGCCTCCGTCCTGTGAAACCATGACAAATTCAAGCTGGCAGAACTGCTCCAGCGAGGGCGGGGTTTGCAATAACGGATGGTCGCGACGGCCCACCAGCAGGTAGTTCTCGTGAAACAACGGGCGATGACGTAGCTCGGCGGGTGCTTCTTCACGGGCCAGAAAGCCCAGATCGATCACGCCGTCGGCCAGGTCGCGACTCATGGTTTTGGGTGAGGCTTCACGGATCGCCAGACGAGATTTCGGCGCTGCCAGCCGCAGTGTGGGCAGCATCGGCAGCAGAATGGCGTATTCGGCCGCGTCGGCGGCGGCCATTTGCCAGGTCATTTCGGCCTGCAGCGGATCAAACGGCTGTTCTGCGGCCACTAAACGGCCGAGATCGGCCAGCGTTTGGCGCAGCGGTGTTAGCAGACCGAGTGCGCGTGCCGTGGGCAACATGCCGCGTGAGCCAGGCAGCAGCAGCGGATCATGGTAAATCTCGCGCAGTTTGGCGAGCTGAATGCTGACCGAAGGCTGGCTAAGATTAAGGCGTGCCGCCGCCCGCGTCACGTTACGTTCAGTGAGCAGCGCTTCCAGCGTGACCAACAAATTGAGATCGACTCGCTTTAAATTGTTGATAACTATCCCTCGTATTAAATCTATCAATTTCAACTATAGCGCTAATCCCCCTACCGTGAAATGGACGTCGGAAACGCCGACGAAACCGCAACGGATAAGGGCGAGATGATGAAATTGAGCGAGTACGTTAACTACGATGCGCTGGGGTTGGCCGAACTGGTACAGCACGGCGAAGTCAGTGCGCAAGAGTTGCAACAGACGGCACAGGCCGCCGTTGCGGCGGTAAACCCAAGAATTAATGCGGTGGTGGAACATTGGGGGCAGCCGCAACCTGAGGGTGAAGGCCCACTGTCAGGCGTGCCTTTCCTGATTAAGGACATCGCCATCAGCATGGCCGGTAAGCGTCTCGAGTTGGGGAGTCGATTGGCGCAGGGCAATATCGCAGCGGCAGACAGCCATCTGATGAGCAATGTTCGTCGAGCCGGGCTGGTGACTTTCGGTCGTACCACTACGCCAGAGATGGCGTTCAGCACCACCACCGAAGCGGTGCTTTACGGCGCGACGCGTAATCCCTGGAACCCGGATTTTAGCGCGGGTGGCTCCAGTGGGGGCGCCGGCGCGGCGGTTGCCGCCGGGATCGTGCCAATCGCTCATGCCACCGACGCCGCGGGATCGATCCGGGTTCCCGCCTCGTCAAATGGGCTATTTGGCCTTAAACCGACACGTGGGCGGGTATCCCATGGCCCGGCGATGGACGAAGTGTTCAACGGTTTTGGTGTTCAACTGGGGCTCAGCCGCACAGTGCGCGACAGCGCAGCGCTACTGGATGCCCTGCAGCATCCGCATCCCGGCGAACCCTATTACACGGCACCGCCAGAGCACACTTGGCTGTCACAGGTTACGTCCGAACCCGGCCGACTGCGTATTGGTATGATGACTCAGGCGTGGAACGGCGGGAAAACCGATCCGCAAATCGCCCAGGCCACGGCCAATACCGCCGTGCTGCTGGGTGAGTTGGGCCATCAGGTGAGCGAAGTCGACATGGCGATTGGCGTCAGTTGGCAGGCGTTGGTGTTCGCCAATGCGCAAATCTGGTGTGCCAATCTGGTGGGTTGGGTCGATGGCCTGAGCCAGGCGACAGGGCGGCCTGTATCAACCGACACGCTGGAGCCGGAAACGCTGGCCTGTTACCGCTACGGGTTGGCCGCCAGGGCGGTGGATATGGTGGCGGCGCTTGAGGTGCGTAACCGGGTGACCCGTGCCGTCGCGGCGTATTTTCAGCAGTACGACCTGCTGCTGACGCCGACCCTGCCTGACTTGCCTTGGCGGATCGGCCGTTACGGCACAGGGACGGCGGACATGAGCGGCCTGGAGTGGACGGCGCACTTATTCGATCACTCGCCTTTTACGCCGGTATTTAATGTGGCTGGCGTGCCTGCGATGTCAGTCCCCCTGGCGCACGATAAACAACATAACCTGCCGATAGGCATGCAATTTGTGGCCGGTTTTGGCCGTGAGGATCAGCTCTTGCAACTGGCAGGGCAACTGGAGCGGGCAGCGCCCTGGCATCATCGGTCTCCGGCCATTTGGGCAGGAAATGCAGGGGAATAGCAGTCAAAAGGCAAAATATCGGCTATGTTGCTGAAGGGCCTTTTACGGCGGGCCGTTGGCTCGCCGCTGCATTCAGGAGGGGACGATGAACTGCATATTTTGCGAAATGGTGGCGGGCAGGGTGCCGTGCCATAAAATCTGGGAGGACGATAGCCATATGGCGTTCCTTTCCATCTACCCGAATACCGAGGGTTTCAGCGTGGTGATCCCCAAGGCGCATTATGAGAGCTACGCCTTTGCACTGCCGGATGAGGTGCTCAGCGAACTGATGCTGGCCACCAAGCGGGTCGCGCAATTGCTCGACCGGGCGTTTGACGACGTGGGGCGCTGCGGCATGGTATTTGAAGGCTTTGGCGTCGACCATGTGCATGCCAAGCTGATTCCGATGCACGGTACCGCTGTGCTGGCGGAGTGGCAACCGATTGAATCGAAATCAGTGAAGTTCTTCGAACGCTATGAAGGCTACCTGTCTTCCCACGACGCAGCGCGTGCCGATGACGAGCATCTGGCCGCGTTGGCAGCGCAGATCCGTGGTTATCAGGACTGAATCGATGGATAGGTTTATAGGGCGGCTGTGTGCGGCCCTGTTTTGTCTGGCTGCGTTTCAGGTTCAGGCAACGGAGAGTTGCACGGCCAATAAGCAGGGCAATCCTCCGCATCAACTGTCTGTTGATCTCTCCGCCGTCCCCGAGCCAGCGCTACAGACGAATACTGAACCAGGATATAGGGTGTTGTGTTTTGACGTTGATGCCGCGGGCAAGGTACAAAATATCCGGGTGATGGAGGCGCAGTCTGAGCGCGAGTTTGATAATGAAGTGTTTATTGCGATGAGCAAATGGCGCTTCCAGGCCAACAAGCCGTTCAAAGACCACCGCATAACCGTTCGTTTTAGCCGCGATGAAAAAGCCAAAGTGAGGCTAAGTGGTGTACCGTTCCGTTAGACGGCACTATCTATCAACGCCCGGCCATTGATTTTCCTGCTACTTGGCTCCATGTTAGATATTCATACGCATTTTAAGGCCTGCCCGTTGCGGCGGGCCCCAACGCTAATCAGGACTGCCCTATGACAAATCCGTTGCTGACCCCGTTTTCCCTGCCGCCGTTTTCCGCCATTCGCCCTGAAGATATCGTGCCTGCGGTGCAATCCGCGTTGGCCGATTGCCGCGCTGCGGTAGAGCGCGTTGTCGCGCAGCCGGGGCCATTCACCTGGGATAACCTGTGTCAGCCGCTGGCGGAGTCTGACGATCGCCTGTCGCGCATCTGGTCGCCGATTGGGCATCTGAATTCGGTAAAAAACAGCCAGGAGTTGCGCGCGGCCTATGAGCAGGCGTTGCCGTTGCTGTCTGAGTACGGCACCTGGGTTGGGCAGCACGAAGGCTTGTACCAGGCTTATCGCAGCCTGAAAGAAGGGGCGGCATTCAATGACCTGAGTGCACCACAGCGTAAGTCGGTAGAAAATGCGCTGCGTGATTTTGAATTGTCAGGCATCGGCCTGTCACCGGAAAAACAGCGTCGCTACGGCGAGATCGTCGCGCGTCTGTCCGAGCTGGGTTCCACATACAGCAACAATGTTCTCGACGCGACGATGGGCTGGAGCAAGCTTATCACTGATAAAGCTGAGCTGAGCGGCCTGCCGGAAAGCGCATTGGCTCAGGCTCAGGCAATGGCGCAGGCCAAAGAGCAGGACGGCTGGTTGTTGACGCTGGATATGCCGAGCTATTTGCCCGTGCTCACCTACGGGGACAACCGTGCACTGCGTGAAGAGATGTATCGCGCGTTTGCTACCCGTGCTTCCGATCAGGGGCCGAATGCCGGCAAGTGGGACAACAGCGACGTGATGGCGGAAACGCTGGCGCTGCGCCACGAACTGGCCCAGTTGTTGGGCTTTGACAGCTACGCCGACAAGTCGTTGGCGACCAAAATGGCCGAAAACCCGGAGCAGGTGCTCGGTTTCCTGAACGATCTGGCCAAACGTGCCCGTCCTCAGGCTGAGCAAGAGCTGGCTCAACTGCGTGCCTTTGCCAAACAACATTACGGTGTGGATGAGCTGGAAGCCTGGGACATCACCTATTACGGCGAAAAGCAGAAGCAACATCTGTTCTCGATCAGCGACGAGCAACTGCGCCCCTACTTCCCGGAACAGCGCGTGGTGGAAGGGCTGTTCGAAGTGGTTAAACGTATTTACGGCATCACTGCCAAAGAGCGCAAGGATGTGGATACCTGGCATCCAGAGGTCCGCTTCTTTGACCTGTTCGACGCGAGCGGCGAGCTGCGCGGTAGCTTCTATCTTGACCTGTACGCACGCGAGAACAAGCGCGGTGGGGCATGGATGGACGACTGTGTCGGCAGCCTGCGCAAGGCCAACGGCGAGTTGCAAAAACCGGTTGCTTACCTGACCTGTAACTTCAACCGGCCGCTGGGCGACAAGCCAGCGCTGTTCACGCATAACGAAGTGACTACGTTGTTCCATGAGTTTGGTCACGGTCTGCACCATATGCTGACTCAGATCGACACCGCGGGCGTTTCCGGCATCAGCGGTGTGCCATGGGATGCCGTCGAACTGCCGAGCCAGTTTATGGAAAACTGGTGCTGGGAGCCGGAAGCGCTGGCGTTTATCTCCGGTCATTACCAGAGTGGCGAGCCGTTGCCGAAAGAGATGCTCGACAAGCTGCTGGCCGCCAAAAACTACCAGGCGGCGCTGTTCATTCTGCGTCAGTTGGAATTCGGTCTGTTCGATTTCCGCATGCACGCCGAATACAACCCTTCACGGGGCGCACAGATCTTGCCAACACTGGCGGAAGTGAAAAAAAGGGTAGCAGTCGTGCCTTCACCAAGCTGGGGCCGTTTCCCGCATGCTTTCAGCCATATCTTTGCCGGTGGTTACGCAGCGGGTTACTACAGCTACCTGTGGGCGGAGGTGCTGTCGGCCGATGCGTATTCGCGCTTTGAAGAAGAGGGGATTTTCAACGCCGAAACCGGCAAGTCCTTCCTCGACAACATCCTGTCGCGCGGCGGTTCTGAAGAACCGATGGAACTGTTCAAACGCTTCCGTGGCCGTGAGCCGCAGCTGGATGCTATGCTGCGCCATTACGGCATTAAAGGATAACCCCACCGGTGAGCGTGTGTTTATTGTGTGAAGAAGGCGCCGATCCCGGCGCCTTGTCTATTCTGGCGGAACGCTGGCAGTTAACCTCGGACGACGACGCGCTGATGGCGCTGGTATTGACGCCTGAACGGTTGGAGCTGCGTAAGCGTGACGAACCCAAACTCGGGGCGATCTACGTCGATTTCATTTCCGGCGCTATGGCGCATCGGCGCAAATTTGGCGGCGGACGGGGTGAGGCTGTGGCGAAGGCCGTCGGCATCAAGGGCAGCTATCTGCCGGACGTGGTGGACGCCACTGCCGGTCTGGGGCGCGATGCTTTTGTGCTGGCGTCGCTGGGCTGCAAGGTGCGGATGCTGGAACGTAACCCTGTGGTGGCGGCATTGCTGGACGATGGCCTACAGCGCGGCTATCAGGATGCGGAAATCGGCCCGTGGTTGCGTGAGCGTATGACGTTGTTGCACGCTTCCAGCCTGACGGCGTTGGGTGATATTGAGCCACGGCCGGAGGTCGTGTATCTGGACCCGATGTACCCGCACAAGCAGAAGAGTGCGCTGGTGAAGAAAGAAATGCGGGTATTCCAGTCGCTGGTGGGCAGCGACGATGACGCCGATGGCCTGCTGGAACCGGCACGCCGTCTGGCGACCAAGCGCGTAGTGGTAAAGCGCCCGGATTACGCCCCGCCGTTGGCTAACGTGCCGGCGCATGCGGCTTCGACCACCAAGAGTCACCGTTTCGATATTTATATGCCCTATCCACGGTAATTTGGACGCAGCATGCTGCGTCCCTGCAAGCCGCCTTGATACAACGCCAATTATTTAGGGCATAGAGGGCGAAATAGGGAGGTATTCATTGATCCACCTCCCAATTTTATTTTTTACCTTGCAAAGATACTAGCAAGCTTGTGTTCCAGATCGCATGATTCCTTTTCATTTCCCTTCCTATAATTAGATAAATATGAAGAAGACACTCCTTGCCGCTTTGCTATGCCTGGGTACCTCTGCGATGGCCTCTGAACCTGTCAATATCACCATTCTTGGCACGTCTGATCTGCACGGCACCTTTGTGCCCTGGGATTACTCAACCGATACCGAAAACCTGGCCGGCAGCCTGAGCCAAATTGCGACTCAGGTGCATCAGGTGCGCGCTCAGCAGCCGAATGTGATCCTGGTCGATGCTGGCGATACCCTTCAGGGTAACTTTGTCGAAACCTTCAAGAACGATAAAACCAGCCCGATGATCCTCGGCTTTAACGCGCTCAACTACGACGTTTGGGTGATGGGTAACCATGAATTCGACTTTGGCCTCAAACCCCTTTCCACCTCACTGAACCAGTTCAAGGGCACGGCATTGGCCGGTAACATTCTGTGGGACAGCGGTAAACCCTACCTGCCGGCGTATAAAATCATTGAACGCCAAGGCGTGAAAATCGGGATTATCGGCATGGATACGCCGATGACCGCAGAATTTGCCAAGGGCACCGACCGGGTGAAAGGGCTCAACTTTACCGACCCAGTGCAGGCGGTAAAGCAGGTGATTCAGCAGATTCAGGGTGAAGTAGATGCCATTGTGCTGGCCGCGCACATGGGGATCGACAACGAAAACCAACGCCCAGGCACCGGTGTGGGCGACATTGCTCGCGCTAACCCGGAACTGGCGGCGATTGTTGCCGGGCATATGCACGTGAAAGTCGATAAAGACGTGATCAACGGCGTGATCGTTACCGAGCCGGACAAATATGGCCGCGCACTGTCGCGTATCGATTTACAGTTTGAGCAGCACAACGGCAAGTACGTGCTGATCAACAAAGACAGTTATACCTACCCGATCAAAGGCATCACGTCGGATAAAAAGCTGGAAGAGATTTACCGGCCGTACCACAAGATTCTGCGAGCGAACGCCAACCGACCTATTGCTCAACTGACCGGCCAGGATCTGGTACCACCGGATGCGGTAAAGGGGATTCCGCAGGTTCATGTGCAGGACACCGGCATCAGCAAACTGTATCAGGAAGCCAGCCGTTACTATGCGCCTAAGGCGCAGGTGATTGCGTTGCAGATTGATAACGACCGACCAAAATTGAACGTCGGTACGATCACGGCCAAAGACATCGCTTTTAACTACCAGTATGCCGGCGGTGAGATCACCGTCTATCAACTCAGCGGCAAAGAATTGAAGAAGTACATGGAATGGTCGGCAGGTTACTTTAACCAACTGCATGATGGCGATGTGACTTACAGCTTCAACCCGCAGCGTCGTGCGTCAAAATACTCCACCAATGATTTCTTCGATGGCGTGACCTACAAAATCGACCTGCGCCAACCGGCCGGGCAGCGTATCCGCGATCTGTGCATGGCCGACGGCACGCCAGTGACCGACAGCACGCCGATCCGTCTGGGCATGAACAGTTACCGCATGGGGCACCTGACGCAAAAAGGCGGTGCGTTGGAAGGCATGCAGTTCCCGGTCCTGTCGGACAGCAAGGTGGAATACGGCGAAGAGGCAGGCACCATCCGCAATCTGACTATCCGTTATTTGACCGAGGTGAAAAAAGGTCAGTATCAGGGACAGGCGGTGCAGCGCTGGCAGTTGGTTGGGCTGGAAGGTTATGACCGTGAGCGTAAAATTGTCGAAAAGTTGCTGAACGACGGCAAAATCAGCGTGCCAACCAGCGAAGATGGGCGTTACGGTAATGTCGCGTCATTCAACGTGAAACAGCTACTGATCGGTGAGCCACAAGCACGCCAACAGCAACAGGCAGCGTTGAAGGCACAGTTAGCCACCGCCAGCGATCCGGTGGAGAAAAAACGTCTGAGCGATCGGTTAGTGATTATTGAAGCGATTAATAAGGCCTGATAGTCGCAGGCTCAGCATGCGTAGGGGCTCAGCATGCTGAGCCCACATCATACCGGCTAAAGCTTAATTCCCCTCCAGCAGGCGCTTGCCGACGTCCCCTCCAGGGTGTACCGCCAGCAGCGTTTCTTTGTCGTAGCCACTGCGTTCCATCAGGCAGGCGCAGGCAGCATCGAAAATTGCCAATACCAGCACGATAGAGGTCGTTGCCAGCATATTCAGCGGATCTATTTCATTTTCCACGCCTGTGCTTATCACCAATGGCGAGGCTTTGGCGATCGCCGAATCCGGGTTTTCCGTCACGCCAATCAGCGGTACGCCCTTGGCTTGCAACGTGGGTAACAGGCGGGTCAGTTCATCGGAATTGCCCCCGCGTGAAATCAAAATCATCAGATCATCACTGCGCAGAAAACCCAGATCGCCGTGTGCCGCGTCGGTGGCATTGAGATAAATGGCTGGTCGTTCCACGCAGGCCAGCATATGGGCAATCTTGCGCGCCGCGATGCCGGAAGTGCCGACGCCAGTGACCACAATTTTGCCCTGACACTCCGCCAACAACGTCAGCAACTTTTGCCAGGTCTGCGCGTCGATGCGTTGTCCCAACTGAGCCAGCTCCCGGCTGTAGATTGCCCAGGCCTCAGTTGCCCGCTGCCATTCCTGTTGCATCAGGCATCCTCCTGCATCAGTTGGCGGTATTTCATATGGTCGTTATACAACTCATGGAACACGCGGTATTTACGGTCATAGTATTGTTTGATTTTGTTGGTTTGCGGCGTGACGGTTTTACCGATACGGCTCATGGCGCTCATCGCTTCTGGCAGGGTATCGAATACCCCGGCGGCCACGGTTCCCATCATTGCGCCGCCCAACAGCATCGCCTCGCTCTCTTCCGGCAACAGCATGGCGCAGCCGGTGGCATTGGCATGTTCCTGCACGAAGATTGGGTTCTTGGTGCCGCCACCGCTGGCCATGATGGTATCGATGCTGTAACCGCTTTGATTCATAGTTTCAATAATATGGCGAGTGCCGAGCGCAATGGCCTGGATCGTTGCCAGATAATGCAGCGCCATGTCTTCCGGCGTGCGGGACAGTTTTAGCCCGGTCAGGGTGCCGGTCAGCGTCGGATTGGCGCGCGGCGAGCGGTTGCCGTGGAAATACGGCAGCATATGAATGTCTTTGGTCAGGTAGGCAATATCCTCCGGCTCGCCAGCCATACGGCGCAGCAGGGCGTTCAGCACTTCATAGATGGTCTGACCCTGCGTTTTTGCCTGCGCCAACAGTTCCTGATAACACGGGTGCGACTGGATGACGTGGTCAATCAGTGCACCGGTGGCGGACTGGCCGCCTTCATTCAACCAGTATTCCGGCAGAATGGCCGAGTAATAGGGCCCCCACACGCCGGGAATAAACCGGGCGGTGCGTGACATGGCCATATGGCCGGTGGAGGTGCCGCCGATCAGTGCGACGCGGCGGTTAAAGTCTGCCACTTCACCGGAGGCTCCGGTGGCGCCCAGCGTGCCGAGGGTGCCGGCATGGGCATCGATAATCGACACGCTGACCGCCGTGCCGGCGATCAGCCCCATTTCACTGGCGGCACGCTGAGTCAGGCCGTGGCCGAGCGGTTCGCCCATCATTTTGACGTCGCTGCCGATCTTGGCCGCATCGTGCTCTAGCACGTCCTCCAACCCAATTTGTTTGAAATAGCTTTTGTCCCAGCGCTGTTCATGACCAAGATAAGTCCATTTACATACCGTCGAACACAGCGAACGGGTGGCGTCCTGGGTGGCACGCCAGGTGAGGAAGTCCGGCAGGTCGAACAGGTAACCCGCATTGGCCCAGGTGGTCGGCATATGCTGCTTCAACCACAGCATTTTGGGGGTCTGCATCTCCGGCGAAATGATGCCGCCGACGAAATCCAGCACCCGGTGTTTGGTGGCGTTAATACGCTCGGCCTGAGTGATGGCCCGGTGATCCATCCACACAATAATATTCTGTTCGGTACGGCCGGATGGGCTGACGGTCAGCGGTTGGCCTTCTTTGTCCAGCACCACCAGAGAGCAGGTGGCGTCAAAGCCCAACCCTTTGACCTGAATGGGGTTGATGTCGGCCTGGTTGACCGCATCACGCACTGCGTTGCAAACCGCCTGCCAGATATTGTCAGATGACTGCTCAACAAAGTCCGCCTTCGGGCGGTACAAATCGATAGCCCGGCTGGCCTGCCCGACCATGTGGCCATTGAGATCGAACACCCCTGCGCGCGCACTTCCGGTGCCTACGTCTACGCCAATAAAATAGCTCGCCATTATTTTTCTCCTAAAGGTTGTGTCCGCAACCTAAACTTTTCGATTCTGTAACGCGATAAACAAGATCAGCACCGCACCCCACAGGGCCATGGTCAGATAGCTACTGACGCCCAACAGGTTGAGACCACTTTCCAGCATTTGCAGCACGATCAGCGCCAGCACCAAGCCGAGCACCCGACCAAACCCGCCGTCTGGGTTAATGCCGCCTAGCACCGAAGCCAGAATGGTCACCAACAGGTAGGATTCGCCGTAACCGGCCTTGGCCGAGTTGAATTTGGCCATCATCAGCAGCGCCGCGCCCCAACCGAGCAGGGCGGACAGGATATAGACCGCGATTTGCACTCTGGCCGTGTTCACCCCGCTAAAACGGGTGGCTTGCTCGTTGGAGCCGATTAAATACAGGCTCCGCCCCAGCGTGGTGTGTTCCAGCAGCAGCCACAGGCCAACGGCGACCAGCAGGAACAGCAGCAGCGCCACCGGGATGCCGAGCAGGCTGCCATTACCCAGATACTGAATCGCTGCCGGGAAGCCGGAGATCACCGCCCCGTTGGACAGCAATATATTCAGGCCGGTGATCAGCGTCATGGTGCCGAGCGATGCGAGAATCGGCGAAACGCCGATCCAGGCCACCAGCACACCGTTAAGTGCACCAATGGCGACGGCAACCAGCAGCCCGGCCAGCAGGGCTAGCACCAGGAACAGGGGGTGATCCGGATGGCTGACAATAATGGCAGCCATCACCAGTGAGCAGGCGTTGGCACCGGCGATAATCGACAAGTTGATGCCGCCGGTCAGCATGGTAATGCCCATGCCGAGCGCCAGCATGCCGAGGATCGGTAACTGCGAGGCGATCGACTGGAAATTGCCGAGACTGAAGAAGCGCGATCCAAGCAGCCCGGCGAACAGCAGCGCCACAACGACAATGATCGCACTCTGCAGGCGGATGATCCGATCGTTCGGGATCAGGCGGGTTAACTGAGTCATGTCATAGCTCCTTGGCCAGCTTACGTTTTTCATTCCAGGCGGTGCTGCTGATGCTGATCAAAATGATCGCACCGCTGAACACCTGGTGCCAATAGGCCGATACGCTGAGCAGCGTCAAACCGTTCTGCAGGAAAGCCAGCAGTACCACACCGAGCAGCGTGCCGGTCAGTGAACCGCGACCGCCCGTCATGCTGGTACCGCCCAGCACCACCGCCGCCAGCACCGTCAACTCAAAGCCGAGCAGGGAATTGGGCGCCACCGACTGGGTGATCTGTGCCTGCACCACGGCGGCGATGCCCGCCAGAATGCCCATGTAGCCGTAAACGTAGAAATGCAACCGCAGCAGGTTTAGCCCCAGGCGCGACGCGGCATCGCGGTTGCCGCCCATGGCGAAGATCTGGCGACCAAGGCGGGTAAAGTTCATCAGCACGCCAGTGACGATAATCACCGCCAGCAGGCACAGTAGCGGCAGCGTCAGGCCATAGTCATAGCCGTCACTCCCCTGGAACGAAAACCAGCTGATGCCATCCATAAACCAGTCGGGGAAACCGTATAACCAGGTACCCTTGGTGGCATACACCAACAGGCCGTAGAACAGGTTCAGTGTGGCAATGGTGATGATGATCGCCGGCACCTTCAGCCAGTAAACCAGAAAACCGTTCACCAGGCCCAGCAGCAAGCCGACGCCGATCGCCAGGCCAAAGGCCAATGGGAAGCCGCCGCCGTGCTGAATCACCCAACTGGCCATCACATACTGGGCGATGGCGGTGATGGCCGGGAACGAAATATCGATACCCCCGGCAATCAACACCACGAAAAGGCCGCAGGCGAGGATGCCGAGAATGGCATAGCTGGTGGCAACATCGGTCAGGTTGCCCAGCGTCAGAAATTCGCTGGTGCTGACGCTCAGGCCAATGGCCAGCAGTAACACCAACAAGCCAAGGTAAAACTCGTGCCGGCCAGCCAGGCGGGCCAGTAATGACTTATCCATTCACCACCTCGGCGATCTGTTGTTCGGTACTCTGGTGCGGCGAAAATTCGGCGATCAGCTCGCCTTTACGCATCACCATCACCCGATGGCTGTTGTAGTAGGCTTCTGGGATCTCATCGCAGATCATCAATACGGCCATGCCGAGTGCGGCCAGATCTTTGGCGATCTGGTAGATCCCCTCTTTGTTAGCGATATCGACCCCCACGGTGGGGGAATCGAGGATCAAAATCTTCGGTTTGGTCGCGACCCACTTGGCGATAGCGATGCGTTGGGCATTGCCGCCTGACAGGGTTTTGACCGGCAACGCGCTGTCGGAAACTTTAATGTTCAGATCGCGGATCAGCCGATTGACCAACTCTGTGGCTTTGGCGTGATCCAGCAGCCCGAGTGAGGTGTGCAATTGATCAAACACCGTGACGATGGTGTTGTCGTAGATCGACTGATCCATGATCAGCCCTTGCGTCAGGCGATCCTCAGACACATAGCCGATCCCATGACGTACAGCTTCGCGGTTGTTATGCAGTTGCACCGGCTGGCCGCCTATCCTGATTTCACCGCTGTCCGGACGCGTCATGCCGAACAGGCTAAGGCAAAGCTCGGTACGGCCCGCGCCAAGTAACCCGACGATCGAGACGATCTCGCCGCCGTGGAGTGACAGATTAATCGCCTGATATTTTCCTTGCCGGCTCAGGTTGCGAACCTCAAGCAAGGGAGCGCTGTCGGTCGGTGGCAGCGCGGGCAGTTGGCTGTAGTGGAAGCGTTGGCCGGTCATCAGGAACGCCAGCTCATGGCTGTCCAGCTGGCTTGCCGGGTAAGTGCCGACCAGTTTACCGTCGCGCATTACGCTGATACGGTCGGCGACTTCCATCACTTCGTCCAGTCGGTGGCTGACAAACACCACGCAGATGCCTGCTGCTTTCAGCTCGTTAACGACCCGCAGCAGGCCGTCGACCTCTTGGCGTGTGAGTGAGGCAGTGGGTTCATCCATGATCACCAGCCGTGCTTCGGCGGCAATGGCGCGGCAAATCGCCACCAGTTGGCGGTCGGCAATCGACAGTTTTTCGACTTTCGCGTCGGGATCGATATGCACGCCGACGCGTGCCATGGCGTCCAGTGCCGTCTGGCGCATAACCCGTTTTCGCACCCAGAAATGGCCGCCCGGCAGATAACGGTGAATGGCGATATTTTCCGCCACGGTCAGGTTGGGGAATAAAGACAGATCTTGATAAATCACCTGAATACCGTAATAGCCAGACAACTGCGGTGTCAGGGAATGAAAGAGTTTTCCTTCCAACGAAATATTGGCGCCTTTTTCCGGCTGATAAACGCCGGAAATAATTTTAATTATGGTGCTTTTGCCACAGCCATTTTGTCCGGCCAGGCAGTGCACTTCGCCAATATTTAGCGTCAGGTTGATCTGGTCCAATGCCAGCACCCCTGGGAATTTTTTACTGATATTCTCCAGGGTAATAAATGCGGAGGATGTAGCCATAGCGTTAACCTGTGCAGGTTTTTATTATTGTCGGGCGCGGTAGGCTGCGCACCGACGTTATTTAATAACTTTCCCGGTGTGGCGTAATCAATCCTACCCTATGAATTTCAAGTTGGCCGCTCTAGCGCGTCCATGCGCTCGCGGCATTTGTACATCCCTGTACAGCACAGCCAGGCGCCTAGCTCACTCATCCCCAGGTATTGTAGGGGCGCTGCATGCTGCGCCCGCATCAATTGGGACGAATATATTCGTCCCCTACAGTAACTGGAGCGAGAGTAGCAATGTGCTACCGCTGTAACGTGAAAGACAGTGGATAAAATTAGAAACCTAGCGATTTGGCATTATCTTTGGTGACTTCAAGAATTTTATTAAACCGAATCACTTTCTTATCCATATCGACGTCGGCTTTACCCAACCCTTCGATCGACAAGTCTTTCGTCACTTCTTTGCCCTGTAACAACTGATCGGCGACCGTCACCAGCGCATAACCCGCGTCTTTCGGGTCCCACAGCAGCGCTTTCTTGATGTCACCGCGTACCAGGTAAGGTGCAGCCTGTGCCGGCATGGCAATACCGACTACGGCAATCTTGTCCTTGGCGCGCTTCTTGGCGACTGCCTGGCCGGCACCGATCGGGCCGAGAGAGCCGAAACCGATAATGCCTTTCATCTGCGGGTAGGTTTTCATCAAATCCAGCGTGGTGGCGTAGGATTTATCGATGCTTTCCGCCACCGGCAGGCGCGAAGTGACCTCGAACATGTCCGGGTATTTGGCTTTCTGGTACTTGATGGCGGAATCCGCCCACGCGTTGTGCAACGGCACGGTCAGTGACCCGACGTAAATGGCATAACCGCCTTTGCCGCCCATGTCTTTTGCCAGCTCATCGACGTTGGCCTGTGCATACTTCTCGCTGTCGATGGTTTCAATGTCCCACTGGCCAATCTGCTGATCCGGTGATTCATGCGTCAGCACCACGATGCCTTTCTCACGTGCCTTCTTCAGTACCGGCTCCAGTACCTTGGCGTCGTTGGGTACGACGATGATGGCGTTAACGTTCTTGGCGATCAGGTCTTCAATCACTTTGACCTGTGCGGCAGGATCTGGGGTAGAAGGCCCGGTCTGATAGGCATTCACATCGAGCTTTTTGGCCGCGTCATTGACGCCGACTTCCATACGGTTAAACCAGGGAATGCCGGTCACTTTGGCGACCACGGCAATCTCGTACTTTTCAGCCGCTAAGGCAGGTGTTGTCGATAACATGCACGCAGAAACCACACATGCATTTAATAATGCGAGGTTAAATTTCATTCGCTGTACCTTTTTTATCTGTAGGGGTGGTTTTATTCCACCGGAGCAGATTACAAAGGAATGGAAGAGGGCGCGTAACGAGAGTTAGGGAAGTGTGATCTACACACATTTAGGTAAAATTATGACGGTTTTAATGTTAATTAAATGTTTAATAATTTAGGGGTGGTAATTTTACCACGTAAAAACACCATAAAATTAACAATTAATTAAACTAAAAATAACAAATAAGAAACAAAATGAGTGTCGATGCGGGGATGTTGAGGGGGTAAAAACGCCGGCCTGGGGGCCGGCATTGAAGCATTTATCGGTTGTGTGAACAAGATCACCTTACAGCGATGTTAGAGCACGCCCTGTGCCAGCATGGCGTCGGCGACTTTGACGAATCCAGCGATATTGGCGCCGTGTACGTAGTGAGTTTGCTTCCCTTCACCGCCATATTCCACACAGGATTGATGAATATCCGCCATGATATGTTGTAAACGTACATCCACTTTCTCCGCCCGCCAGCCAATGCGTGCGGCATTCTGCGCCATCTCTAAACCAGACGTCGCCACGCCACCGGCGTTGGCGGCCTTGCCTGGCGCAAACAGCACGCCGGCGTCCAGGAATGCATCGGTTGCCTGAATGGTGGTTGGCATATTGGCGCCCTCAGCCACGGCTTTCACGCCGTTGCGGATCAGCATCTGCGCGGCGTCCAGATCCAGCTCATTTTGGGTGGCGCAAGGTAGGGCGATATCCACCGGCACGCTCCACGGCTGCTGACCGGCCAGATACGTCAGACCGCGCTCGCGGGCGTAATCTTCCACCCGGCCATAGCGCTGGTTCTTGATCTCCGCCAAATGGGCCAGTTTTTCGGTAGTGAAACCGGCCTCATCGACCAGCGTGCCACCGGAGTCTGACACGGTGATCACACGCGCATCCAGCTCCAGCGCCTTCTCAATGGTGTACTGCGCCACGTTACCTGAACCGGAAACGGCGACTCGCATGCCTTCAAAACCTAGCCCATGGCGTTGCAGCATAGCGTCGGTAAAGTACACCAACCCATAGCCGGTAGCCTCCGGGCGAATCAGACTGCCGCCAAATGACAGCCCTTTGCCGGTAAACACGCAGGCAGTGTTGTTGGACAGTTTTTTCATCATGCCGCTCATAAAGCCGACCTCCCGGCCGCCAACGCCGATATCCCCGGCAGGCACGTCGGTATCTGGCCCCAGATGGCGATACAGCTCTGTCATCAGTGCCTGGCAGAAACGCATGATCTCTGCCTGGCTTTTGCCTTTGGGGTCAAAGTCCGAACCGCCTTTTCCGCCGCCCATTGGCAGGGTGGTCAGCGCATTTTTAAACGTCTGCTCAAAGCCAAGGAATTTCAGAATCGACAAATTCACCGATGGGTGGAAGCGCATACCGCCTTTGTAGGGGCCGATGGCGGAGTTGAACTGCACGCGCCAGGCACGGTTGACCTGCACCTGGCCGCGATCGTCTACCCAACTGACGCGGAACTGGATGGTGCGCTCTGGCTCCACCAAGCGTTCCAGCAGTGCATATTCGCGATAGCGCGGGTTGCGCTCGATAAACGGCCACAGCGAGGTGAAAACCTCTCTGACTGCCTGCAAATATTCCGGCTGATGGGGATTATGCTGTTGTAACGAAGACAGGAATGATTCTACCGATGAAGCATTTTCCATGGATAACTCCTTTTTACCCTTCGTCTTCCACACTACGGCGTGGTTGGCTTCCCGCCCTCACCCCAGCCACTTGATATAGCCAAGCTCTTGGGGATTCATGCGTTTGCCACCTGGCTGTAACCTGTAAGCGATTGGGTATAGCGTGATTTTTCCCCCATTATTTTTATAAATATGGGCATGGATAACCTCTGGGGGAGGATGTTGTGTCTTTAGCGACTATATCATTGGAGGGCGGTTGATTATCAAGCGATTAATGATGGCGGTGGAACAAAAAACGCCCGCGAAAGCGGGCGTAGGCTAATTAAGTTAGTGTGCGCTTACTTAGTCTTCGGCTTTTTCGTCTTCGTCACGCAACGGCACAATCAGCATGTCGATGTGCACGGTGTTGATCAACTGACGTGCGGAGGACATCAGCTTGCTCCAGAAATCCTGATGGTGGCCACAGAGTACCAGGTCCATATCGTATTTCTTGATGGCATCGACCAGCACCTGCGCCAAATCGCCACTGCCGCTCAGGGTTTCAGTAATCGGATAGCCGGCATTTTGTGACAACTCGGTCAACGCGTGGTGCGTTTCTTCCGAGATACGTTTCTGCATGTCGCCGAGATTAACGTCGATCAGGCCGGTGTACAGGTCGGAATAGTTAACATCTACGTGGATCAGGGAAACTTTGGCGTTGTACGGACGCGCCATAGATACGGCTTTTTCCACCAGGATTTTGCTCTCTGGTGATAGGTCTACCGCGATCAGAATGTGTTTGTAAGCCATGAGAATACTCCTTCCATATAATGCCGATTAAAAGGTTAGCAGGCATTCAGCGTACCAGCCTGGCGCTTCAGGTTTACCTGCATTTTATCATTCAGATAACGTAATGATATGTTGGGGCGATCACACTGCATCGCATCAAAAAATCTCTTTATCTCTACTCAGTCAGTTGTACACCCACCAGGCAGGAAATCCTATCGCCTATAGGGCTGCGTGAAGGTTGACCGATTGAAATATAAGCATTCTTGAACAGAGTATAGCCCTAAATACCCCTTTGGACAGAAGAAAAGACCGTCAGCGTCTGTCAGGGCGGTTATGAGTTATAACCCATCGGCAGATGACAAAATGGCGGGTTGCGGTAAATTTTATCTACTGCTCAGGCCAGTTTGTGTTTCGTTAACCTACAATAATGACTATGGGCCTTATCATTTCCCCTCTGAGCTAAAGCTGCGCGATAGGTATCCGCATGGCGATAGGCTGTCTCCAGAGGCGGTGGGTTATGCGCGGCCTGTGCGGTGACAAGGGGATCGGAGCGGTAGGCTCCAGCAGTAATGCGTGTATAGAGGTAGGGCAGTTGGACCCGGCGGAGCGCCGTGGATAACAACGCCTTGAGGAGGCAATCATGATCAGTACCGTCGCGCTATTTTGGGCTCTGTGTGTGGTGTGTGTGTTAAACATGGTGCGGTATTACTCTTCTCTGCGTGCGCTGCTGGTGGTTCTGCGCGGCTGCGACCCGCTGCTGTACCAATATGTCGACGGTGGCGGCTTCTTTACCGCTCATGGCCAGCCGAGCAAACAGATAAGGTTGGTGCGCTATATCTTCTCGCAGCGCTATGTCGAGCATCATGATCCGGAATTTATTCGCCGCTGTGAGCGGGTGCGCGGGCAGTTTATGTTGACGTCCGCCCTGAGCGGGCTGGTGTTTATCAGCCTTATCGCGCTGATGATCTGGTATTAAGGCCGTTTGTTTTCCGCGTAGCAGACAAAGAAAAGGCGGCCACCAGGGCCGCCTTTCTCATGGAGCAAACTGCTTAGATCAGCTTAAGTGCCAACCAATACAGTGAACCGGAAAGCAGTATCGAGATCGGCAAGGTCAGTAACCAGGCCAACAGGATGTTCTTCACGGTTTTGCTTTGCACGCCGCCGCCGTCCACGATCATCGTCCCGGCAACCGCCGAAGAGAGTACGTGGGTAGTGGACACGGGCATGCCGGTATAGCTGGCAACACCAATCGACAAGGCTGCGGTCATCTGAGCCGACACGCCTTGGGCGTAAGTCATGCCTTTCTTACCGATTTTCTCGCCAATGGTGGTCGCCACACGCTGCCAACCCACCATGGTGCCGAGTGACAACGCCAGAGCAACCGCGACGATAATCCAGATCGGTGCATACTCAACGGTTTGCAGCAGATCTTGACGCAGGTTTTTCAGGAAACGTTGGTCCTGGCTTGAGGTTTCAGGCAGCTTAGCGATCTTGTCTGCAGTATCCGTTACGCACATCAGCAGGCGACGCAGATGGCTGCGCTGATCTACCGTCAGTTGATCGTAACTTTGCAGGTTGTTCAGCAAGCCGGAAGCAAGCTGAATCGCCGGCATAGCGCGGGCACTGTCACAGTGGAACTCGGCGGGTTTATCCGACGATACGTCCTCGTCCGGGCTTGGCACCAACGGAGTGAGAGCGACCACATGCGACAAGGCATCACCGTGCTGTTGGTAATATTGCTGCAGGTGGGCAACGGCATCACGTGTACGGGTGATGTCATAGCCGGTTGCATTCATATTGAGCACGAAACCCGCTGGCGCCACGCCGATCAGCACCAGCATAATCAGGCCGATACCTTTCTGGCCGTCGTTAGCGCCATGCGAGAAGCTGACGCCAATAGCCGACAGGATCAATGCGATGCGCGTCCAGAACGGCGGCTTACGTTTGCCGTCGACCTTTTCACGTTCCGCAGGGGTCATGTGGATACGCTGGCGTTTCTTGGTGCCACTCCAATAGCGGCGCAAGGCAAACACCATCAACCCGGCGACCATCATGCCAACCAGCGGCGAGATGAGCAATGACAGGAAAATACCAATCATTTTCGGGACGTTAAGCGCATCCACCACCGAAGTGTGTGTCATCAGTGCGTTGGTCAAACCCACACCAATAATTGCGCCAATCAGCGTATGGGAGCTGGAAGCCGGCAGACCGAAATACCAGGTGCCGAGGTTCCAGATGATAGCCGCCAGCAGCATGGAGAACACCATGGCTAATCCGTGTGCTGAACTGACGTTCAACAACAGATCTGTTGGCAACAGATGAACAATGGCGTAAGCAACACTCAAACCGCCGAGCATAACGCCAAGAAAGTTAAACAAACCAGCCATCACGACCGCAAGTTGCGAGCGCATGGCACGGGTATAGATTACTGTAGCAACCGCATTGGCCGTGTCATGAAAACCATTGATGGCTTCATAAAACAACACGAACAACAATGCGAGAATTAACATCAGGCCGGTATGGAAATCCAGGCCAGCGAACAAATGCAGCATAAGCGTTACGCCAGTTTGTGGACATGAACGCCGCGCATTATCAGTGACAACCGGGGCCGGGGAAAAGGAAAATATGACGTTTTTTTGATTTAGATATGACGAAACGATGGCACCGATATGACAAAGATATGAAATATCAGCGCGTTATGCTGTCTGGCTCGTTGTAATATTTTCTTACTATGGCGTTGCCGGCGTCATGGCTTTACAATCTGCCGCCGTAAAGTTGCCGGTTACCGGTGGCGAAACGGCGTAATATGGCGGCCTTTTGTCGCGATTGTGGTTTTTACACCCAAAATAATTGGAGCTGCAGCTTCAAGTATGCAGGGGATATTCAGAGAGGCGCAGGTGGAACAGTTTGATGTCGTGGTAATAGGTGCGGGCGCAGCGGGTATGTTTTGCGCGGCTCAGGCAGGGCAACTGGGTTGCCGGGTGCTGCTGCTCGACAACGGCAAAAAACCGGGGCGTAAAATCCTGATGTCCGGCGGCGGGCGCTGTAACTTTACCAATATGTACACGGAACCGGCCGCTTACCTGTCGAATAACCCACATTTCTGTAAGTCGGCATTGGCGCGTTACACCCAGTGGGATTTTATCGATCTGATCAACCGCTATGGCATCGCCTATCACGAGAAAACGCTGGGGCAACTGTTCTGCGATGACTCGGCACAGCAAGTGGTCGAACTGCTGGTCAAAGAATGTGAGTTGGGCCAGGTGACGACCCGTCTGCGCAGCGAAGTGCTGAGCGTGGAAAAAACCGCGGATGGCTTCGAGTTGACGCTGAATGGCGATAAAGTAAGGGCTCGCTCACTTGTAGTGGCCAGCGGCGGTCTGTCGATGCCGGGCCTGGGCGCTTCACCCTTTGGCTACAAGTTGGCCGAACAGTTTGGCCTGAAGGTGCTGCCAACGCGCGCCGCGCTGGTGCCTTTCACGCTGCATAAACCGCTGCTGGAGCACCTACAGACCTTGTCCGGTGTGTCTGTGCCGGCGGTGATCACCGCAGAAAACGGCGTCAGCTTCCGAGAAAGCATTCTGTTTACCCATCGCGGCCTGTCTGGCCCGGCGGTACTGCAGCTGTCCAGCTACTGGCAACCTGGTGAGTTTGTGAGCGTTAACTTACTTCCTGCGCTTGATTTGGCGGGCTTCCTCAATGAGCAACGTCAGGCTCATCCTAACCAAAGCCTGAAGAATACCCTGGCGCTGCACCTGCCAAAGCGCTTGGTGGAGTGTTTACAGACGTTGGGGCAACTGCCGGAAGCCACGCTCAAACAGCTAAACCCGACGCAGCAGGCTGCGCTGGTGGAAACATTACAAAACTGGCGTGTACAGCCTAACGGCACCGAAGGTTATCGCACGGCGGAAGTGACGCTCGGTGGCGTAGACACCAAAGCGCTCTCTTCCAAGACCATGGAAGCTGCCAAGGTGCCGGGTCTGTATTTCATTGGTGAAGTGGTGGATGTGACAGGGTGGCTGGGGGGATATAACTTCCAGTGGGCCTGGAGCTCAGCCTGGGCCTGCGCTCAGGCGCTGGCGGCGGTGCCGAGATCGTAAAGTCTGATCATCAGGTGAAACGTCACCGGTGCGGTCCGGGCAACAGAATTTCATTGAGACTTTTCAACCCGGCTCTACGCAGCGCGTTTTGCTTGAAACGGCTGACTGCACGGTATGAGATCCCCATCCTGTGGGCAATGATGGCCGGCCGTTCGCCCTTTAGCAGAGCGCCTAATATCTGGCGCTCTGTAGACAAATAAAGTTTAGGGTCTATTTCCGTTCTGCGAAAAGGCGGAGGACCGAGCAGGATCTTTTGCACTCTTGTGTTTAGTGCATTAATCGGCATATTTTTATTGAGTACGGCACAAAAACCTGCGGTACGGAACGTATTGTTGAGTGCCGAAGAACTTTTGTTCGTGAGCAAAATATATTTACATGTCGCGAGATGGGACGGGATAGTTAACAGCCGCAAAAAATCTTCAGGCTGGCCGCTCATGCCGCAAATCACCATATCGATCTGACTGTTGATGATCAGTGCTGACATTTGCTGCGAACTGTGGGCTCCGCTCATAATAGTAATAGTTGCATTCAATGTATTTTCGCACAAAGCACGCAGGCCTTGAGCGGTATACTGGCAACGGTCGAACAGTAAAATATGCTTTTTACCCTCCCCAACTTCCTTCCCTGCATATAATTCATTGAACATTATTGGGCCCTTCCCAGCCTCAAAGAATAACTATCTATCTATCAACGGGTTTACTATTCTCAGTATGCGAAATAGGCCCGGTCGATTGTATCGGCCGACGATGTTTTGCCCGTAGTCAAAGAATGAAAGTGTGGTAGGGCATGGATTACAGCGTGGAAGATTGCTTGTCAGGGAAGTTCTATTATACTGATATTTAAAGACTAACTATTATATTTCCCGGCTTTTGCTTTCAGTAATCAGGATAAAAAAATGAAAAATGTACTGATTGTCGATGACCACCCTGTCGCACGGTTGGCCGTCCGAATGGTGCTGGAGAAGGAGAACCTGACGGTCGTAGCCGAAACCGAGGACGGTCTGCACGCTATTCAGTTGGCAAAGCAATTGAGTCCGGATTTGCTGATTGTTGATATCGACATTGTTTCGGTCAACGGTATCGATGTGGTGCAAAGGCTGCGAGCTAACGGTTTTAACGGCGGAATTCTGGTGCTGACCGGTAAAGAGGGCGATCACTACATTCGCCGCTGCGCCAGTGCCGGAGCGGACGGATTTCTGAGCAAGCGTAATAACCTGTCGGAGCTGAGTGATGCCGTGCGAGCCATTCGTGGTGGTTATGGCTATTTTCCTCGCAACCTTGCCCGTCTCGATGCGGTTTCGGGCCTGAAAGATAGCGGCAAGGGCAAAATGGCGGAGCTTTCTGCGAAAGAGCTGGACGTATTACGCTATCTGGCTCGGGGGATGAAGGTCGTAGAAATTGCCAGGGAAATGAATATTAGCGATAAAACCGTCAGTACCTATAAAAGTCGGCTGATGAGCAAGCTCGGGTTAAAAAACATGGTCGAGATTTACGACTTTACTCAAAGACATAATCTGGACTAATACCGCCATGCGTTATTTCCTGCTGCTGTGCTCTCTGCTGCTCTGCCTGGTAGGCACTTCTTCGCGTGCCGACGAGCCGCAGACCATGACGCTTTACAGCAGGGAGACCGTCTCGCCGCTAAAGTTTGAATTAAGCGACGGCGATTGGCGCTGGTTGGGTGAAAAACGTTTGCTCAATATCGCCGTTTATCAGCCAAGAACCCCACCTTTTAATCTGTCGCCCGACGAACATACCTACGAAGGGGTCTCCGCGGACTACGTCTTACTGGTGATGCGGTATTTGGGCATGCGCTTCCAGATCCTTAACTATTCTAGTCGATCCGCTGCGCTCGAGGCCCTGCGCCAGGGCAAAGCCGATATGCTGGTCGATGACGGCGGCGGTGAGATACACGCATTACCGGGGTTGGTGAGCAGCAAACCCTTTATTCCCGATCATCCGGTGCTGGTTTTTCGCCATTCCGGCATCGAGGATCCGTTGAAGATCCCGGCTGGCGCAAGGATCGCACTGGCGAGTGTTTGCCAGTGCGGGGAGTGGGTCAGAAAGCTTTACCCCGATGCCAAAGTGACATTTTTTTCCACGGCACCAAACGCCATGTCCTCGGTGGCCTTTGGCGAAAATGATTACTACATTGGCAGCTTGACCCTGGCCAATTTCCTGATTGAACGTAATTTCGCCAATATTCTGTCAATTGCAGATATCTACCCGGAAAGCGAAATCGGCCCGCGCTTTGTATTTCAACAGGACAATGTTGTGCTGTTTCGCGCCGTGAGTGCGGTATTACAGGCACTCACGCCGGTTGAGCATAAGGTGATATTCCGCCACTGGAGCCAAGGGCCAAACCTCTGGCTGTTTGAATCCACGCTGCCGCTAAACGAACGTGAAAAAAAATGGCTGGCGCAGAACAAAGATATCGGCGTGGTGATCAACCCCCTGGACGTCCCCTTTACCCAGCTTGATGAACAGCAGCAATTCCAGGGGATAGCTGCGGATGTGCTCAGGCTGATTCACCTGAGAACGGGGCTGAACTTTAACGCCGTAGTGGCGACGACAATGCCGGATATGCTCAAGGCAGTGCGGGACCACAAGGCCAGCTTCTTTGCTGCCGCCAGTTACAGCCCGGAACGCGATAAACAGCTGTTACTGACGCGTCCTTACGTACAGCCGGAATATGTTCTGGTGGTAAAGGATTCTTCCCACTCCCCTAAAAATCTTGAACACGCAACCACCGTTGCCATTACGCCTGATAATGTGCTGCGTGCCGGGTTAGTGGCGCAGTACCCGCAGGTCACATTTATTGATGCCAAAAGTGCCAGTGTTGCCATGAAGATGGTGGCCGATGGCAAAGCCGAAGGTGCGATACACAACCTGATTGGCGCCCGTTATATGGTGGAAAATGTCTTCCCCGGCAAACTTAAAATTGCCGCCAGAGTGGCAGATAAACCCGCGCTTATCAGTTTTGCCGTTGGGCGCTCTCAACCTGAGCTGTACAGTATTTTAAATAAAGCGCTGGCTGATATTCCACCGCGCGATATTTCTCTGATCGTCAATAAATGGCAAACCGCGCCGGAGGTTAAATTAAATACCTGGTCGGAATACCGCGACGAATTTTATTGGCTGGCCGCGATCTTCGCGGTACTGGTGCTGACCTCGCTGGTGTGGATTTACTATTTGCACCGCGCCAATGCCTCTCGTAAAGAAGCGCAGGCTCGCCTGCAGGAGCAGGCGACATTTCTTGAGACGCTGTTCAATGGAATACAGGTTCCGGTCTACGTAATAGGGCGTGACGGCAACATCCTCAACCGTAACTCAGCCTGGAACCGTTTTTTTGAACAGACGCCGGAAACCCTGACGCTGTTGCCACTGAGCGCGGAGAAACACCCGCTAGCCGCAATCTGGCAGGTGCTTGGGCCGGTGTTCGACAGCCCGGAAAAGCTGGCCGCATTGCCGCAGCGTTTTAGGGTCAATAACGGCATGGAAGAGCGGGTTATCGCCCACCGGGCCGTGGCCTTTCGGGACAATGAATGGCGTGTCGCCGGGCTGATTTGCAGTTGGCAAGACATGACCGAATACGAACAGCTATTGGCGGATGCTTCCGACTCCCGCGAACGTGCGGAGCAGGCGAATCGCAGTAAAAGTACCTTCCTGGCTACCATGAGCCATGAAATCCGCACGCCAATCAGCGCCATTATAGGCCTGCTTGAATTGGCGGTGACCAGCAAAGGGCAGCCGGAAAGCGATACCGAAGCGGTGCGTGTCGCTTATGACTCGGCGCAATCGCTGATGGGGTTGATAGGCGACATTCTCGACATGGCTAAAATTGAGTCTGGCAGGCTGGAACTGACGCCGGAGTGGGTGAGCTTTGAGTCGCTGGTTACGCCGGTGGTGCGGGTTTTCGACGGCCTGGCGCGGCAAAAAGGGATAGTGTTGCAGTGCAACATCGATCTGCTGCATCCGGATGAGATCTGGATCGATCCGATGCGCCTGCGACAAATCCTGTCGAATCTTGTCAGCAATGCCATTAAATTTACCGAGCAAGGATCGGTGGTGGTTCAGGTGAACTGTATGGCGGATAACCCACAACAGGCACAGCTTAACCTGTCCGTCACGGACACCGGCATCGGTATCGCGCAGCAAGATCAGGCCACTATTTTTGACCCTTATGTGCAGGCAGAAGAGGGCAAGCAGCAGAGCGGTACTGGCCTGGGGCTGGCCATTTGCAAGCAGTTGGTTTCCATGATGGGGGGCAGAATTGAGCTGCACAGCCAGCCTGGACGCGGGACACGCATCGAAGTCCGCATTCCGGTTAATTCCCGCGAGGCCACGGCCGTGCAGGATGCGGTGCTGCTGGAGGCCGAGGATAGGGCTCAACCGCTGAGGATTCTGGCGGTTGACGACCATCCGGCCAACCGGCTGTTGTTGAAACAGCAACTCGTTCGCCTGGGGCATTGTGTCACCGAGGCGGAAAACGGCGAACAGGCGCTGGCACTGTGGCGTGAGAATCATTTTGAGCTGGTGATCACCGATTGCAACATGCCGGTGATGGACGGGCTGGCGTTGACCCGGCAGCTACGCAAACAGCAGCGCACATCGTTAACCATTCTTGGCCTTACCGCCAATGCCCAACCTGAAGAGCGGGCACGCTGTATTGCGGCGGGGATGGATGATTGCCTGTTTAAACCGTTACGCCTGCCGCAGTTGGAAACGCTGCTGAAAGGCATTCCACGCAGCAAGGAAAAGCATGCTGCTTCAGCCACCACGCTGGAACAACGGCTGGACTTACCGGCATTACGCGCACTGGCAAATAACGATACCCACCTGTTATACGGGCTACTGGAAACTACACGTGATGAAAACCAGCGTGACCTGCTGCGGGCGGAGCAGTGGCTTGCGGCGGGGGACTGGACCGCGTTGGCGCAAAGCCTGCACCGGTTGGCGGGCAGCGCGCAGATCATTGGGGCCTCTGACGTCGCCGGTGAATGCCGCACCCTTGAACACGCCTGCGAAGGGGAGCCGCACAGCGAAATGATCAACGCGCATTTTGCCAAGATTAAGCAAGCGGTGGCCGATTTAAACCACGCCATAACGGCGTTTATCGGTTTAGAAAAGTAAAAAAGGCCTGCGAGAATGGCTGGCCGCTGAGCGAAGCGCTAAATAGGCCGTTGAGATCGGTGTTTCCGCAGCGGAATCATCTTTCCACAGGCCGGGTTAACGCGTTAAGAATGACAGCTTGATGGCTGGCCGCTGTTATCCTCCGACCTGAACAGGTTTATCCGGCTGGAGGATTTTTCCCGTACGGCAACCACGACGTCTCTTAGTTATAGGTGACCAGCATTTCAGCGCTGGCATTCACTTGACCGGATGGCAGGTCCGCTCCCCCCGAGCAGAGGCGCCAGATGATCTGGTTTGGAAATGCCTTGCTAGCCTCAGTATCTTTGATTTCGCCCAGCTTAATCTTTGTCCTGTCAAATGTGATCCCACCCGTTCCGCCACACATGCCATCCGTGGTGACTCCGCTGATTTCACCGGTAATATAGCCGCCGCCCTGCTGCAGGGATAATTGGGAAGGTAAAGCATCATACAACCCACTTTTTGCGCGGAACTGCACGCCAATGTTCGCGTTGATCCTGTCAGTATCCTGAGTGCAGTTAACGTTGAAGTGGTTACTCATTTTTGCCAACTCGGCATCTTTGGATATATTCCGTTGAACCGCCCCAAAATTAATGGCGGTGGGGGTCGCGACATTGCATTCCAGATTGGAGATGCGTAAATCAATAGTGGACGGAAGGATTACCGCACTCTTGGTTCCTTGTCCGGTATAGGAAAAACTGGCTGCCCACATGGGATGAAGTTTGATTTCACTGCTGGTCTGGTTACCATTGGTGACTAATACCCATGTGCCTTTTATTGTGACGGTCCGGTCGACTGATGGACGATAAAAATTAGCAACCCGCTCCATGCGTGGCGGCAGGCACCAGCCTTCCTCTCCAAAACGTAGCGGATTGGTAATCTTAATATTAGTGCCACCGGCATTGACATCCGCTTCGGTTTTCGGCAGTCCGATTGTTCCCGTCAGGGTTTCAATTTGTCCATTGTGATCAAAGGTATAACTTGCCGTGGCCGTGGCGCGGGGAACCAGGCCGACACCTGGCGCGATTTGCAGTACTTTCATACCGTTGTATGTGACCAGGTTATAGTCACCAATACACTGGTGAGAAACGTTTGAGATGGCTGCCAGGCCCATTCCAGGCTCCAGGTAACTTTCTTTCAGTGGTCCAGTGAGCGTGACATCGAACGGCAGTCCTTCCCAGGCGACACCAGAGCCTTTACCAATCGTAATGGTTTCGGACTTAACGGGCATGGCATGCGCCGTAAGGAAAAGGCCGAGCAGGCTCAGGTAACGTATTTTTCTGGCGTGATTCTTTTTCATATCAGTATTCATCGTGGCTTTTCATTATGCCCGCAGGCTGGGTTATTCGCAGCGTGCCGTCAGGCTACGCACCGGGTTGTGTTCGGAAGGGGCTGGCAGGTCCTTCAGGTTGTAAGTCACGCGACACTGACGTGATGCATCCTGACCCCATTTCACCTGCAGCGAGCCCTGTTCAGGCAGGCCACTCAGGTACACTTGCCCTGCGTCGCCGACGATGCCGGTATTCTCGTCACTCTTGTCTTCGTGATTTACGGCGGCTATCGCACCGAAGGGTACCGGGGTACCGCTGCGCTGTTGCAGCGTCATCAGCACCTGAAAACCCACTTTGGTGGCAAATTTCGCCATGACTACCGCCCCTTTCGTGGGGTACAGGGTGGTGCTTGATTGGGTGATATCCACATCATCCGGCAGCGTTGACGGGTTTAGGCTGATGGTGTTTGCCTGGTAGCTGGACAGATAAGGCATCACGGCAAAACCGCGGCTGTCTGTCACGGCGTTACCGGTCGTTAGATGGGTTCCTTCTGCCCCAGGAGCACTGACGATAGCGACAGAATTGCCCAGCATCTGGCTCAACGTGACGCCGTCCTGATGCGCTATAACCGCGCCGCTGGCACCCATATTCAGTGAACGGCTGGTGTTACTGTAGCTATAACCGGCATTGGCAATGCCTTTACTGCCCTGGTAACCCAGGTTCATGGTGCTGGTATTCTTGTCCTGCGGGTTATTCGACCAGCCCTGCATCACGCTGTAAGACAGGCGACTGTCCAGCACGTTGCCGTTAATTCCTGCTTGTTGCTGGACTCGACCCCGGTTGTCGTGGGTTGCCTGGTAATTTGCATAGGCATTGGCGGAAGACAGGGATGAACTGAACAGATCCAGTGGAACCTGGACGTTAAAAAATAACTGTTTGTTTTCAGGCCAGTTCCCGTCGCCTTTGGTGCGGTCGACACTGTACGTCAGACCATAGCTGATACCTCGGTAGTTGCTGCTATATCCGGCAGATAGGGTGTTCATGACCTGTTTGCTTCCCCAGTAATCATTACGGGCGGCGGACAGATAGACCGCTCCGAATCCTCCCAATTGCTGGCTGAGCCTAAGTTGAACGTTTGAGCGTTGGCGTGCGAGTGTCCAGGGTGCCTGATCTTCATTGAGCTGATAGCCCATATTGTTGAAGTCGGCGAAACTATAGAAATTACGCGTTGAATAGCGGTAAGTCGCCAAATCGACACTGCTGCCGGTACTCAGCAGGTTTTTGGCATACCGGATGCGGTAGGAGTTGCCTTTCTGACGGTTATCCTGTGTATGTAACTTTGCACTGGATGTCGTGACGTCCGCAGACAGTGCGCCGAGGGGCCCCAGCGATGCCCCTGCACCTGCGGCAACGGAGCTATAGTCATCACCGGCCAGCAATCCGCCGCCGTACAGAGTGATGTCCCAGGGCAATCCGTAAATAGCGGTCCCAGAAATAAACCCGGCTTTCCGCGAGCCGACAGTGACGCCGCCGTCATACCGGCCCGCCGTCAGCTCATATTTAAGGCTCCCGGCCCTGCGCATGACCGGCAATGAGGCGATTGCCTGTGTTTGGGTATGTACCGTACCGTCGGCTTCTGTGACGGTGACGGTTAATTCCCCTCCCTGTCCTGTCTGATTCAGGTTGCTGAAGCTGAACGGCCCAGGCGCCACGTAGGTCTGATAGATAACGTTGCCGTTCTGGCTGACGGTGACCCGGGCGTTACTCTGTGCGATCCCCTCAACCACAGGCGCAAAACCGCGCTGGTTATAGGGCAGCATATCGTCCGTAGAACTGAGTTTCATTCCCCGAAAGGGAATGCTGTCAAAGACATCACTGGATGTTGAGCTTTCGCCGGCCAGTATTTCTGCCCTCAGTGCATGAATATCGCGCATCAGGTAGGTGTTTGAAAATTGTGTGTGCTGTTCGCTGCTACCGCTCTGTCCTTCCTGCTCGCGGGTGTTGCGTGTCCAGCTCATATTGCTGCGTAGCCGCCAGGCATCAAGGTTGATACCGCCGCTCAGCAAGGCGAACAGACTGGATTGCTCACTTTTCCCGGTGCCTGATTGCCCGTCCTGCCAGTTGCGCCCCCCGTTAAGGTTATAGTTCAGCAATAGGGCCGGTATGCCATGATCCCATTTCGCAGGATCCACATTTCCCTGGCTATCAGGCTGCATCGCGATCTGCGGAATGCTCAATGCCAGGCGTAGCTGGGTGAAATCGAACTGAATGCGGGACTGCGGGATTAACGACGTCAGATCGCTGACCGGTTCATCCGCAGGCAAGTTGCTAAAAGCGGGTAAGCCCTGAACATTCACTCCCAGTTCCTGCAGGAGTGCGGGTGTCAGTTCCGGTTGTACTTTACCGTTGTCATCCGCCTTGAAATGGACAGTATGCTGGCCGGCGTCGGTCTGATTAATAACCAGTGTGACCAGATAGCTTCCAGGGGGAATATGGTCAGCGTTTTCAAAGCTGCTGAGATCAATATCCTTTAACTCTCCCCCTGCCAGGGTTAATAGCCCAGGGTCGAAATAATCGCGGGCTTCCACCGGCGAGCCATAGGCTATCAGGGCGACACTCGCCAACATGGGAAGCAATATTGTGTCAGTGTGTAATTTTTTCATGATGTTACTCAGTGGGATATCACATCTCATCTGCAATGGTTCGATGTCGGTAAAAGGGTCAATTCTGGCGTTTCACGGGAGTATCCCAGCCATCTTCATCAATCAGTTGCCACTCGATAGCACCGGAAACACCCTCCGGTACTGTGTAATGCCGCAGCCCTTTCGGTGGGACCATCTGTCGCAATTGCGTGTTATCCAGAGCGGTTCCTCCCACTTTCAGACGAGAGAAGGTGAGCCAGTAAGGCGTCGGGTTTTCTGCCGTCAGGTGAGTTCCGTTGAGGCGAAAGCGTAATTTCCCGGCAACATCTGCTACAGCACGTTTAGCCAGCCCTTCAGGGCGATAAAACACTTTGAGGCTGTTGACGACGGCCAGTGTGACTTGACTGGTGGTTTCGTTTTGTACTCGCTGCTCAGGCGCTATTTGAGCCGGGATCCCTTTCATCGAAAGGAAAAATACCGATTCCCGGTCTGTCGGCAGTACGACATCGTTACGCCGGATGCGCAGCCCCAGCTCTCCGCCCGGTTCCATCCGGGATAGCGGCGGCGTGACAATGAAAGGCATTTGCGCACCTTCCGCCACATCCATGCTCACTTCACCGGTCACGGGATCGACGGGCCTTATCAGGGACTGCATCAGATACGGAGTGGTTGTCTTGTTGTATATCTTCATCGTGACCCCCTTTTTTTCTGTTGCTGGGTAGATCACGCGAAGTACGTAGAAGGTAATGCCCGTGTTTTCTGTTGAGGCCAGTGCACAGGAAGGAATACCGGCCATCAGGCCCAGGCAGCAAAACGCCGTTAAACGGCGGAACAACAGTGTCAGCTTCATAGCGTCTCCTGTTTCTGGTTAAGAGACCTTTGGCAGGAGGTGGAAAGAGCCCCGTAGTCGTTAATCGCCTGCCAGCGGATATGCTCTAAATTGACTTTGGTGGGATAAGTCAGCACCCCGTATGGAGGGAGCATTAATGGGTGTGTCTGCAGATCTGCGGGGGCCCCATTCAGGATCAGCGTACCGAGCGTCTGGTGATAGGCCGTCGGGTTCTCAATACGGACGTTCTGGGCGCTTTGAGTGAATCGCAACGCACATATCTGTGATTCTGTCGGAGCGTCCAGGCCCTTCGGGCGATAAAACAATTTGAGACCGAAACGCATACCTGCCGACATACGAAGTTGAGAGTCGTTTTGGTTTTCTCCGGCAGGAATGGTCAGTACCGACAGAGAGAACAGGGACTCGCGATCTACCGGCAGTGAAGAGATTCCCTGCGGTAAAAAGCGAAGAATTTGGCTGCTGTGCGGGGCGAGTCTGAACAACGGCGGCGTAACGATGAAAGGTGCCGCGTGAGCACCATCCAGCGTCTGTGCAACGCGACTTTGAACCAGAAACGTTCTGTCACTGGTGTTGGTTATCGTCAGATTTTTTATGTTCCCTTTGGCGTCAACGATTACCCGGGTCTGATTCAGGCTGATACCGCCCTTGTCGGCTTCCCCGTTGGCGGCGCTGCTCGTTACAGGCAGCAGCAGGCCTGCCCCAGCGACAAAAAGCGCGAGGGAAAGAATGGATCCTGATGTCATATGTACCTCAGTTAAAATCCAGTTTGAATACGATGCGGGCGGTGACGATCCCTGCTGTCGCTGTGCTGCAGGTTGTCGCATTACCGCAGGTCAGCCCGGCGTAGAACTGCAGGTCCTGGTCGGCAGGGACAGCGCCAGAGGCGGCCAGCTCGAATTTGCTGCCATCTTTTACTGCCTGATAGCTGTAATCGGGAGGGGTATCACTTTTTACGAGCATGACGCCCATGCCGGTTGCGGTTGAGCCCGCACTGCTGCGAAACAGCCATTTACCTGCCTGATTGATGCCTTCGCCGCTGACGTACACGGCCGGTTTTAACCCGGGGACTGAGCCGGTACAGCGGCTCACGGTCAACGTAAAAGGCTGGACGGCTTTCAGGGTTGAGGCCGCCATTTCCTTCAGATGAATTCTTCCGAGCGGCAGGGTGTTTTTATCCAGATCGAAGGTGCAGGTGCCCGACGTCAGCACCGCCGAAAAGTTAAGATCAATAGCCTGCGCCTGGGGACTCAAAAGCCCTGAAAGAATGAAGATTATGCCGTGTTTCAGCGTGTTACGGGAGTTGATGGCTGAACGCATGGACGCCGCCTCCATCATTAATGGTTTTCCATTTCACGGTGCCTTTTACGCTGGAAATGGCCCATTCTGCGGTAGCGTAGGGGGCGATCATTTTCTGTTCGGGCGTGGACAATGGGAGGGCTTTTCCACCCACACTGATGCTGGCAAAGCTGACAAAATAGGGAGAAGCATTACTTACCTGTATCCCTTTTGCCGTTCGTGAAAATTTCAGGTCGCGCTGGGCGTCATGCGAGGAGCCTGGCAGGCTTGCCGGGCGGTAGAACAGTTTAATTATCGCGCCAACGCCGAAGCGCACCATACCCTTCGCATGTTCCGTTTGTTCGGTCATATCCGGCTGCTGGCTGGCGGGGATGGCGGTGGTACGGAAATAGAACACCGATTCGCGGTCAGACGGGAGGTGAGAGACATCTCGCGCGACAATCCGTAATTGGTTTGTGCTGCCGGCATTCAGGCGTACAAGTGGGGGAATGACATCGAACACCGCGGCTTTGGCATGGGTAACCGAACGGCTGATTTCTGCCTTGACCAGATAAGGTGTGCTGGCCTCCGTATTCCGAATTGTGGCGCTGATGCTGGCGTCACCCTGCGGGTAAATCAACCGTGTGGCATCGACGCCAAACCCTGCCGCCTGTGTGGCAGCGGATACGGTTAGCAGCGCGGTGGCGAAGAGAGCTGGTGAAATGAAACGGGACATGTGGGTATCCTGTGTTGCCAGGTGAAGCGGGTCTGACGACCCGCTGATAAAAGGCAATCAGTTGTAAGCGAATTGGAATGACACCGGCGCTTTCATTCTTCCGGTACCTGGAGTGGCAGTCAGGCCGGCCAGAGAGGCTTCCATGGACAATATTTTGCCATTGAGGTCGCCTGGCGCCGGGGTATCGCTGGTTTTCGCCACTTCAATCTCAGTACCGGCATCGAAATAGGTAGTTTCACTGGCTTTGTTGAACATCACGCCGTAGCCGCCGGTTGCATCGTCAGAAAAAATGTTGTTGTTACCGAACAGGGTGTTGCCGTCAATGATCAGGCTGGCGGTATGTGCCACGGTGTCAGTTGCTACGTCACAGTTAGACAAGTGCAGAGTGAAGCCTTTGGTACTGGCAGGGACGGGAGTTTTCGCTCCGGCCGCAGTAAATGCGGCAGGTTTGTGGGTACCCAGATCCAGTAGGCTGGTTGATGAAGTCACATCACAGGTGGCAGCCTGAATATTGCCCTGAACGGTGATCACGGCGTTGTCTGCAGCGTTAGAAATACCTGCAACAGACATCAGCAGCAGTGCCGCAGGGGCAAGAGTGAATAAAGACTTACGCATTTTTCTTTCCTTAATACTTTTTAAGTTTTCAATGTTCCGCTTTTTAAAACGGTGAGATAAATAATATTTCAAACATGAAATAACCAGAGGGTGCAGCAAAGAACTGACAGTAAAAAACCAAAGTATTGAGCCGAATATTTCATGTTTTCACGAGCGTGTATTAGGCTTTCTCGTGTTGCTGAATAATAAGGTAAAGGCCATGATGCCGAATAGTCGGCGGAGGATGTGTTCTCTGTAGTCGACCCATGATGATCTTGTAGGGGGGAGACTACATTGCTTTTTCTCTGGGTATTAGCCTGTGTTTGTTGGTTAAGATGCCGCGTAATTTAACGTGTAAAATATAAACTTGGTTATTATCGTTTGTTTATTTTATCAATATTGCATCTCTATACAGAGACTAAAAGGAAGTGATGGTATTACATGTTATACCGTCAAGTGATATCGGATATTGGTTAATATCGTCATGAATCTGTGGCAATAAAGTCGTCAATCGCCTGATTCAGCCTTTGGACACCGGCCAGTGTTTCATCCAGCCTCTGGCCGGCAAGCTTAGTATTATCCTGTCGCGCATAATGGTTCTCCAGTTGCCGACACTGCATCGCCACGGCCGCAGCGCCGATAATTTGCGCCGAGCCGGCTATGCGATGCAGGTTACGGGTCAGGCCTTGCGTATCGTTATCATCAAAGCAGATCACTGCCATTTGCATATCCCGCAGGTTTTCATCGCGTGTCGTGCGCAGCAGGTGAAGCAGCATTTCGTTGTCCTGGTGCACCAACTCACGCAGCGCATTGATATCCAGCAAATTTTCCAGGTCGCTGTATTTAAGCGAGGAGGAGCCTTGGCGATGATGGATACCCTGAAGCAAGGCCTCCAGCTGTGGCAGGCGCAGCGGTTTAAACAGGCAATCATCCATTCCTGCGGAGAGACAGCGTGCCCGCTCTTCAGGCTGGGCGTTAGCGGTAAGGCCGAGAATGGTTAAAGGTTCGTGCTGCAGTTTGCGCAACTGCCGGGTCAACGCCAGCCCGTCCATCACCGGCATATTGCAATCAGTGATCACTACATGAACGTCGTGGTTATGCCATAGCCTGAGCGCCTGCTTGCCATCTTCGGCCTCAATCACCCTGTGTCCCAGCCGGTTTAGCTGGCGCTTGAGCAACAGGCGGTTAGCCGGGTGATCGTCCACCGTTAAAATAGTGAGCGGCAGATGAATGTTGCCCGGCAGCGGAAGGGTTTCGCCCGCGACAGCCTCCCTCTCGCGGGTGAGCACCGGGAGGCGCACGCAGATGCTGGTGCCCCGGTTGGGCTTGCTTCGTAGCCGGATAGTACCGCCCATCATAGAGACCAACTGTTCGCAAATCGCCAGGCCCAGCCCGGTTCCACTCTGTTTTTTGCCGGACTCTGACTGCTCGTAAGGATTAAATATCAACGCCTGTTCCGCCTCAGAAATACCGATTCCCGTATCGGTAATCGTGATTTCCAGCAGCGTTTGTTGATTTTCTCCGGGCTGGCAGTGTAATTGCACCTCAACCGAACCGCGTTCGGTGAACTTAATCGCGTTACTGATAAGGTTGGAGAGGATTTGCTTCAGCCGCATCGGATCCAAAAGCAGCTCATCGGGATGAAGCAGATCGGCCTGATGGTGCAGCCGTAAGCCTTTCTGGCGAGCCAGCCCTTCAAAAACCCGGACAACCGGCTTGGCAAGGGCGTCAAAGCGCACCCATTCCGGTGCCAGTTCGAGCTTGCCGGACTCAATTTTGGCGATATCCAGGATACCGCCAATCAACCCCATCAGCGATTGCGCCGAGTCATAGGCGACGCGTACGGCTTCGGTATCGTTTTCCGGCTGCCCTTTGCTGGTTACCGCCAGCTCCAGCAAACCGATAATGGCGCTGATCGGCGTCCTGATTTCGTGGCTCATGGTCGCGAGAAAGGTACTTTTCGTTCGGTTCGCCTGTTCTGCTCGTTCCCTGGCCTGAGAGAGATCGGCCAGTAAGCGCTGATGTACAGTGATATCCTGCCAACTGCAAATTAACCCGGCTATCTGGCCATGATAATCGTGGAAGGCTTCGGCTTGATAAATCACATCCCGTGTTTCAACGCCGTTGTAGATAGTGCCGCGCTGCGGCATCACGCCATGGCCGCTGTTCATCAGCAGCGTCATCTGTTCCTGGTAGATGGCGTGCAGCGGATGACCCGATACGCAAGGTTGCAATTGATTGACTTCCGCCGAACCATGGCTGAAGAACTGGTCCCAGGCCGGATTGTTATTGACCATTGTGCCCGTTTTATCGATGACGCAGACCGGCACCGGCGTGCCGTTAAACAGGGTTTCCAGAAAGGTAGCCTGCTGCTGTAGAGACGCCTGCGCTTCTCTACGCAGACACACAGCGCGATGCAAATGGTAATTCCAGAACAATGAGGTCAGCACCAGCAGCGCAAAGATACCGGCTAACCAGTAAAACTCCTGGCGGTAGGCGAGCCAGGTTTCCAGCTTAACATCCGGTGTGCCTTGCCATTTGGTTGCCAACTGCGAGATATCTCTGGGCGGAATGTCCGCCAACGCTTTATTCAAAATACTCAAGAGTTCGGGGCTATCGCGGCCAACGCCAAAGGCTATTCTTGCCGGGTCTTCCCCCAGGCGAGTGGCGATACTGAGGCGGCCACGAAAGTAGCGGTCAATCATGTAACGTGCCCCAATCAGGTTATTGACCGCACCGTCCACGAGTCCTTCGTTGACCATCTGCATCGCTACGCTGGTGTTTTCGACCGGTATCAGTTTGATATGGGGATAGTTTTCGTTAAGCCAGCCCGTTAATGCATGGTTCGGCGTAATGGCTATAGTGCTGGTATCAGCAAGCGTTTTAGGCAGGGCTAATCTGTCCCGGCTGACCATGACATAGGGTGGCAGGACATAGGGGCGGGTAAACAGAACGTTGTTTTCCCGATCGGGGCTGAATGCCAGGGAACCAATAAAATCGGCCTCATGGCGCTGGACCATGGCCAGCATACCGTTGAGGGTCGCGGCCTCGACCATCGTGAAATTTATCCCGGTACGCAGGTGGATCAGGCGCAGCAGATCGGCAGTCATGCCGTTAAATTTATTATGGCTATCGTAAAGCGTAAATGGGGCATCCAGCGAATTAATCACCACCCGCAGCTCTTTGTGTTGCTCAAGCCAGCGTTGCTCTTTTTCGCTGAGTTGAAGGCGGGGAGTGGGTTGCCCCAGGCCTTGCCCCTGGCTCCAGTGCCTGAAAATGGAACCGTGCTGCTGTGGCGTAATAGCCGCAAGAACCGTATTCACACTTCGCTGAAGCGGGGCATTACCCGCGGGGAAAACAAATCTTGGGCCGGTATTCTGATCCTGAAAAACCTTCACTATAGACAGCGTCGAGGCATAGTTACGCTCAATCAAATAGCTGGCAGAAATCAGATTGCCAATAAAGTAGTCATTCTCGCCAAAGGCGACCGATGAAAGCGCGCTTTGGGCAGAAGGATAGCGAGTGATACTGGCGCCGGGGTAGTGTTCCTCAACCCATGCGTCACTCAGGTAGCCACTCGGCATTGCGATGCGGCTCCCTGCAGGCAGGGGAGCCAGAGCCGACATTGCCGTTTCACGGGAGACCAGAACCGGATGATCGGCAACAAACTGACGGCTCTGCAGTAAACCCGTCTCGGGCAGGCTTTGGCCGCCGGCATCGTCGAGCAGCATATCGCTGTCGCCGTTGTTTAATCCCTCCAGCGCCAAATGCCGATTGGGGTAGTAGAGAATTTGAAAGCGCAGCCCCAGATAACGTAATGCCAGCAGGGTGTAGTCTCCCGATATGCCTTCCAGCGTGTCGCTGTCTGTCACCAAATCAAAAGGGGGATTATCCGGCGCATAAACGGCGACGTTTAATTCTCGTTTTTCGCCAAGCCAGCGCCAATCGCTATCTTCAAGGGTGAAGAACAGGGGGACCAGAGCTTCCCGGCTGTGCAGACGCATTGGGGAGGGAGCCTCGGCCCTGAGCCCCGCGCAGGCAAGACTCAGGATCAGGCAGAGTGGGACCAATAATCGATGCATGGTGCTATTAGTCGATATTATTACGCTGGGTGAATTCGTAGAGTTCAACCATGGTGTGTATTTCCAGCTTTTGCATCATCCGGCGCTTGTAGGTACTGACGGTTTTATCGCTAATTTTCATTAGCTGCGAGATTTCAATGACCTTTACTCCCCTGGCCAAGAATGCCAGGACCTGCAATTCCTTAGTCGAAAGGCTGGCCATTTTTTGCTGATCGCTCAGTTCATTACCGGCCATTCCCGAGCGCCCACGGTTTAATGGGAAATAACCATAGCCGCCTTTAATGGCGCGAACCGCATCATGGAGTTCGGTTAAGTTATTGCGTTTGCTGATAAAACCATCGGCACCGACGCTGATGCAACGTTTTACGTAATGCTCGAGATCTTTTCCGCTTAATACCAAAATGCCGCCGGTGTAACCATTATTCCGCAGCCGCTGAACCAAATCGATGCCGTTAAGGGAGGGCATATCAATGTCGACAATAATCAGGCCAGGCGACAATTTTCTGGTCAGCGCCAGAGCTTCCAGACCGTCATCGGTCTCACCACAGACCACCATCTTATCTTTCTCCAGCAGTAATCTGACCGCCAGACGAACAACCGGATGGTCATCAACAATAAGAACATCCTTCATATTACTGTCCTGTTAATTAATGTCTGTCGATAAAATAGAGTTTGCAGGTGCTGTTGTTTTTAGAAGAGTAAATAAATAACATAATGTTGGCAATGATTAATTTTGTCATATTTCCCCTACATTAATTTACTCTTTCCCCTACAGGATAAACATCCATTCCTGATTTTAACTTTAAGGCGTTTGCCGGAAAATATAATGTTTTATGCGTGTTCAGATAGAACCATTTTTAGCTTAAATGGCTGGCGGTGGATTTTCCATGATTAGAGATGACAGGGGGAAGGTAAAACGCCATGCCCAACACAGCTAGCGGGCATGACGTTCTGGTGATGGCGTTTTATTGGGTTCGCCACCGTCGTTTGTTTTCCGTGATCAGGGTTCGGCTGCGGATAATCTTATTGTGGCGATAAAAGCTAAATATGCTGATTAACAGCAGTGTGCCTATTTTAAATAATTCGAGTGTCATTTTTTATCTTTTTAGTAGTTATGATTTTTTATGTGAAGAAAGCTTGTGCGTAAACGCACCCCTGCATGGAAGTCGTTGTCTAATTTCGGTGTGTTGTTGCGTTGCCTTACAATAGCAAAATGGCAGTCATTACCCAGGTTAATATTGAGCCGAATAAAACTACTGCCAGCGTTAATAGGCTCGTCGGGGCAGTGTAAAGAAATTGCTTAATCATGGCTTTCCACTCTATGGCGTTATGTTGACCAGCCATAAGCATAATGAGAACGACGGGGATCCGTACATCAGGGGGGGATGGCATTCGTGTAGGGTAAGGATGATCTTTACGTCGGGCGCTCTTGCTATCAAGGTCTGCTTTGGTGCATTTGAGCGTACAAACAGCCTAACGCCTAACCGATACAATCCCTTATGTTGCGGCTTGATCCTGATGGCGGCTACGTGGCGCCGATCGCCGGAATACCGGAGGCGGTGTTCCGCCTCCGCAGAGACGGAATGACTCAAGGCTTGAGCCCCGGAAGAACGGACGCTCAGCTATCGCTTTTTTCGGGCAGTGACACCAGCAAGACATCGGTTTTGGCATTGTTAATCAAATGACGGGATGTCGGCATGAGTCGGCTCAGGAAATTATGCCGATGCCCGCAGATCAGCAGCTCGATATGTTTTTCAAACAGGATTTTTTCGATTTCCCGATTAAAGTCACCGACGACCTCCAGTGCTTCGACAATCGAGGATGTATCATAGCCGCCATCGAGTAGAAATTTCTTTAACAGGTTAACGTCATCGTTAATCACCCGGGTTTGAAAGCTATCCAGAGGATCGATAACCACGCCAGAATACAGCTCACTGACATCGACGCCGACATGCACGACATACAACTTCGCCTGAGTGGCATGGCTGAGAGAAAGGGCGCGGTCGAGCAGTTTCTTGTTGTTGTCTTTTAAGTCCAATGCCACAAGTATATTTTTATAAAGCATACGGCTCTCCTTTTCTATTCTGATTGTCTTGATAATAGCGTCTACCCAGAAGGGTTTTAAATCAAACCTGAATAACCGGTCAGGGTAACGACTTTTTTATATTAATGTGGTCGTTGAATTTAAAGGTTAACAATGTTTATTATCAATCGTCGAAAGCAAAGTCATCGAGAAGCGTAATATCAAAGGAGGTGATTATCCGTTAATCCTAGGTAGCTGGCGTTAAGTATGCAATTTGTGAATCCAATTTTCTGGTTTTGGGGGAGTGATGACTTCCGACTTTTGCTCCCTCATTTTTTAACGATAAAAATTTATTATTAACATGATGCCAACAACATACTGACGAGGAAATAAGATGAAAGATTTGCTGGATAAATGCAGTGATAAAGGGTGTTCCATCGATATTGGCTCGGTACTGGACAACGAGAATTGCACGGTGACCGTCACTAACCATTTCGATACCTATGAGCAGGCCATGGCACACTTTGAGGAGATGAAGATCCGTGCCAACAACGTGGCATCTGAAAAGTACCCCTGCCATTTGTCTCATACCGTCAAGATATTGAATAA
This sequence comes from Serratia sp. PL17, assembly GCF_017832355.1. GTDB lineage: Bacteria > Pseudomonadota > Gammaproteobacteria > Enterobacterales > Enterobacteriaceae > Serratia. The sequence continues at coordinate 135,098 of NZ_JAFIBY010000009.1, read as the reverse complement.
AAAGTATATTGCCAGGATCGACATGACGTTTTCCTGCCAGGCAGAAGCGATTATCTTTGAGTTGGAGATGCAGCATCGTATCCACGACTAATCCCGCCGTTTAATTTTCCAGGTTATGAAATCATGAAAGATATGACAATAGCGATCGTCATTTGTGAGAGAGAACTGACTCGTTTTATTCAGGGGCGAATTTGCGACATCAATCAGGGGACGGAAACGCCTCGTCTGGCGGTGGCTTTTATCCAGAAATACGGCAGAGGCATGGCCGATGCATTGTCATCGGTCTATGGTACGGCGGTCGCGGGTGAAAGTATTATTAAAATAACCGAAGGAAAGTTAAGCCTGATAGACCCTGACTGGAGTGAACATAATAAAGACAGGTTTTGTGCACGCCCAGCCGATCTAAAGTTAACGCCTCCTTAATTTATAGACAAAATACCGGGAAGGATAATGCAATGGATTATGCTGTTGCTGGCCATATTATTTGAGGTGATGGGAACCATTTGCATTAAATACGCGCAGGTCTATGAGTGCGATAAACTTTACCTTATTACATTAATAGCGATATGCATTTCCTATTTTTTCTTTGCCAAAGCAATCAGAACCATTCCTCTGGGCATTGCTTATGCCCTATGGGAAGGCATTGGCATTATACTGATCGTTTCTTTGAGTTATCTGCTGTTTCATGATTCGGTATCGCCCCTCAAGCTATTGGGTTTTTTATTCATTATCTGTGGTATTGCCTGTCTAAAATGTGGGGTAGTCAAACCTGCCGCGAGCCGTTAAGCCTTGTGCGTCGAGAGAAGAATGCTGGTTTCGGTGCTGGAAATGCCATCGATGCGGCGGATGCGGCCCAAAATTTTATCGAAATTCTCCAGGCTGTCGGTGCGGATTTCCACCAAAATATCCCATTTACCGTTGGTCGTATGCAGGGTGAAGACCGACGGTTCGATACGTAATTGCTGCAACACACTTTGTGCACGGGTGCCTTCAACGGCCACAGACATCCAGGCGCGAATGCGGTTATGTTCCACGCCTGGCTTTATGCGGATGGTGTAGCCGGTAATGATTCCCTGCGCTTCCAGCGCCTCAACTCTTTTTTGTACCGTAGCGCGCGAAACTCGCACCTTATTGGCGATCTCGGTGATCGAAGCACGGGCATTTTCACGCAGCAGGGCGAGGATCTGGCGGTCGGTGTCATTCATGTTGTCAAAGTGTCACGGGTTGGTGTCGGTTTGTAAAAATATAGAGCAATTTAGCCAGTTATCACACTGTTTGGCGTCAAATTGATTTTCCATAATGGGGGCGCATTTTCATCCCCGATCCCAGTGAGAAACAGCATGCAAACCACCCAATCCGTTTTTATGGTTCGGCCATCTGGCTTTGCCGCCAATCAAGAAACCCGGCACAGTAATTTCTTCCAGAAAGACGCGGTGAATCATGAAGATCACGCGGTGGGAGCCTTAGCTGCCTTTAACGGTTATGTCGACGCGCTGACGCAAGCTGGCATCGAGGTGACGGTGATAGAGGATACTGGCGGACAGGAAACGCCGGATGCGTTATTCCCCAATAATTGGATTGCACTGCTGGCTGACGGCAGCCTGTACACCTTTCCGATGGAAGCCAACAACCGACGACGGGAGCGCCGCGAGGACATTATTGCGCAGCTCGCCAACGATTTTAAGGTTGAACGACAGATTGATCTTTCCGCCTACGAGCTGACAGGGCGTTTTTTGGAAGGCACCGGCTCGCTGATCCTGGATCACGTTCACAAGCTGGCTTACGCCTGTCTGTCGTCACGAAGTTCGCCGGACGTAGGGCGCGAATTTGAGCATCACTCCGGCTACCGGATTATCTGGTTTGACGCTGCAGACCGCCTCGAGCGGCCCATTTATCACACCAACGTGATGCTGAGCGTCGGCGCGCAATATGCCGTTGTTTGCCTTGCCAGCATCCGCGACCAAGCGCAAAAAAGCGTGCTGATCGCCACGCTGAAGCGCAGCGGAAAAACCGTTATTGACGTCAGCTTCGCTCAGATGGAGGCCTTTGCCTGTAACGTGCTGGAACTGCGAGCCAAAGACGGCCACCCGGTTTACGCCATGTCGACCCGGGCCTGGGCCAGCTTCACGCCACAGCAGCAAGCGCTGATCGGCGGCTATGCCCGCCTGGCGTTAGGGCCGATCGATATCATTGAAGATCTCGGCGGCGGCGGGGCGCGCTGCATGTTGGCGGAGATTTTCCTGCCAAAGAAGCTCTCGCTGGCCTGAGACGGCCCATACTCAGCCTAATCCCAATTGATTGAGCAACATTTTGTTCAGCTCGGTGCTCTTGTTGACGTTGAGCTTGCGCATTGCCGAGCGTTTATGGGCGCTGATTGTCTTTTGGCTGCGGTGCAACATGCCGGCGATGGTGCAGGCAGACATGCCGGTGCTCATCAGCCTCAGCACTTTTTTTTCGCAGTGGCTCAGGGCGGCGATGCGGCACTGCCGGCATTTCCAGATGCCGCTGGCGTGCAAGGCGACCCAGGGTTGCTGGCAGAAACGTTCCAATGCCAGTTGTAGCTTGCTACGGATGACGGCGTCATCGTCGCGCCGATTAATGCAAAACAGCGCCGGATGCTTATGCGCATAGTGAGCTTCGCGATCGTTGAGGATCAGCACGGTCATTTGCCGGTGGCGTGGCGTCTGATAAGGGCTTTGATAACAGCGGGCACAGCCGCAACCCTCTTCCAGCGTGCGGAAGATAATTTCTATCGGCTCCAGTTCCTGCAAATCAGCCGAATAACCACGACGGCTTGCATTGAGACCATTAAGGTAATCTTCGACCAACAGGCGCAGACCAAGCTGATAAAATTTATCGTTACCCAACAGGGTGAACCGAATATTAAGCATAGTTACTCCTCAAAGCGCAGATCGTGCGGAAACAGTCGCTTGGCTTGACGTTGCAGACTGGTGGCTCGCTCGGGGTGTTGCAGCAATCGGCTGACGGCCATCAGGTTGATGTAAATATTGGCTTCCGGACGCACGCGGATTTCGTTTTCCGCCCACTGTTGGTAGCTCAGCAACGTCGCCGTATCACGGGTTTGCGGGTATTGCAGCAGCCGTTGTAACTGCACGTCGTAGTCGTAACGTACCTGCCAGGGCGTCGGCGTGATGACCCTGCCCATAGGGTCGAATTGCCGCAGGCCACTTTTTTCCACGGCGGTAATAATCAACGCGCTGTGCAGGCCGTTGAGCAGATAAGGCACCATCAATGCCGCGATGCCTGCGGCGGCCAGCCGCAGCGGGGTTTGAACACGGGAGCGCAGCGGCAAACGGCGGCGCACGTCGGCGGCGCGCAGGATCGCCAGCAGCAGCACCGCATGGGCAGCAGAAAGGTAAAGTGGGTACTCCACCATCATATGTAGCAGGATGGGCAGCGCCGCCATCCAGGGGGCAGGGCGCAAAGGCAGCGCGCGCGTGCGTTGCAGCAAGCGCCAAAACCCCCAGCAGATCACGGCGACACCACCCAGGCTCAACAAGCCGCCTTCGACGCCCCACAGCAATATTTCGTTGTGCGGGTGGCTGATAGCGACAGTTTCCATACCCGTGCTATGGGTGGTGTAAAAGTGATGCAGGAAATCGTGCTGGAAATGCCCATAGCCCCAACCGAACCAGGGGCGCTCGGCGATCATGCGCAACGCCTCCAGCCAGTAGGCCAGTCGATAAACAATCGGCTCCGCCACGGTGATTGCCCTTGTGGCACCGTTAAGCATTACCAGCAGCAGTCCGGCGGCTATCCCAGCAATCAGTAAAAGCACGGCGACGGCGGCACGGCGGCGATGGAGGCGGTACAGCACCCACAGCTGGAACGGCGACAGCAATAGGGCCGCCAGCACCCCAACGCGTGAGGCAATAACGATCAACAGCAGCGGTGCCAGCACCAGCATGCTTGCTGCCAGCCATTGCAGATGGCGCGGCAAAGGGCGACGGGTGCTCAACAGATACAGCGCCAACGCCAGGCCGGTGGCCATAAAACTGGCCATCAGGTTCCATTGTTGGAAGATGCCGTAAGGGCGATTTTTCAGGCTGTTGTAACCGATCCAGTTACCCGGTTGCAGCAGCGCGTATTGCACCAGGCCGAACACGGCTTCGATCACCGTTGCTGCCAATAACAGCATCAGCAGGTTGCGCCTGCGTACGCGGTCGAGCGGAATTTGCAGCAGTGCAAAGTAAGCGAGCACGCCGAGTACCAGCCCCATCAGACGCGGCAGGGCTTCACTGAGCCAGGGCTGCTGTGCCCATAACAACGGCAATAATAGAATCAGGCCGCCCAGCGCCAGCCGGTTAAAAAAGGCCGAGGTCATTAACGGCGGGCGGCTGAACAACATCGCGCCGATAACTGTCAGGGCGATGAAAATCCCACCGACCAGATTCCACGGCAGGTAAAACCCGCTGCCGCCGCGATTGGGCCAGTAAATGTGCATGGCGATCAGGCAATAAAATGCCGCCAGCCCGAATAACCAGGCCGCTTTGGGTTTGGACATCATGACGTTTTCCTGCAACCGCCGGGCTTACTGGTAAGCCAGTACGAAGTTGGCCACCGAGCTGAATTCACCCTCGGTAATGGTTTTATTCTGTATCGCGCTGGGGTGGCCTTGCACATAGGCGGTGAAATTCAGGATATTGGCACCGTCCTGCAATGCCACTGCGCTGGTGGCCTGGTTCAAATCAATGTCGGCCCCCTTGCTGTCAAACAGGGCGATGGCGGCACCGTTGGTACCGTTATTGATCGCCAGTTTGCCCGGCAGTTCGCTGTCTTCGGTGCCGCTGAAGGTGACATTGACCGATTTGAACACCGACGTTTTACAGTCGGTCAGCTTGATGTTGAACGGCACCGGGTTGCTGTGACCGTAGCGATACAGGGTTTTGACGATCACGGTGTCCATCTCCACCACCTGATCGGCCGATTGCGGCTCAATATTGCACGGCCGGCTCACGACGGTGCCGTGAAACTGTAATGGCGAACCGACCAGTTCGGTATCTGCCAGGGTGGGCAGCGTTGCAAACAATAAGGGTGTGCAACTCAATAGTGCTAAGGCACGCAAACGCATCGTCTTTTCTCCCTGGGCTACTCGAAGGCTGCCACTATGGTGGCTGAGGCGTTAAATTCCCCTTCCGCGATTTCCTTACCGCCGCTGGCCAACGGTGCGGCAACCAAATTCCAACTGCCGCCGTTACCGATGTTGGGCACCGGGTAAAACTCATTGGGGATCACCAGGCTACCGTTATGTTTGATCTCGATACCGAGATCGGTTTTATCGGTTTTAAACGCGTTGTTGCTGAAGGACGCGGGGGTGCCGGAGACCGCCAGTTTGATATTCAGCGTGCCGTCTTCGAAGCTGCCGCCTTCACACTGAAAACGCACCGGTATGCTTTGTGGATAGCTGGTGCCGTTCAGGTTGCTGCCGCTGATTTCACCGAATTCGACGTTGATCAGCTGGCCCTCATTCACCACGCATTTATCCGGCACATACAAAATGGCGGACTGAATAAACACCTGCGCCATCGGGTTAGGGCCGAACCCTGCGTCGGTTGATCCTAACCGGCCATACATCTCGATGATTTGCCGGTCATTAATCTGCACGCCGTTGATGATTTTTTTGCGCACCCGGAAGGTGACCTTGCCCTTGGATCCGCTTTCATAGTTATTGATCTGCGCATAAGGCGGATTACATGAGTGGTTGGTGTATTCATTGGAGACGTTGTAAAAAGGCACGGTGACATAGGCCTTTTTATTACCGGCAATCCACACCTCGGCTTTTAAATCCAGGTAGTCATTCAGTTTTAAATAACCGTTGCCGTATTCGGAAGGCGGCAACGCCGAATCCGACTTATAAAAGTGTGGGCTGCGGGGGATTGGCGTATCACAATAGGCTTTGCCGGTATATTGACCGCCTAATGAGTAGGTGAACTCTTTGGTAAAACCGACGGTATTGGTAATGTTGGTTTCGTTCAGATCGATATAAAACGGCTTCGGGCCGCCGTCTGGCGTCACATAGCCGTTAGCCCAAACCACCGGGGCCGACAGCGCCAGTGCCAGCGGCAGGCAAACGTTCAGGTAGGTTTTTTTCATCGCGTTTTTGAACCTCACAGGTAAATCACCTGAATGTGCGCCACGCCGGAAAAGCCGGCCGCCATCACTGCCCGCTGCGTTGATTCCACGCTGGCGCTGAACCACAACGTATTGCTGCCGGGTTGCAGAATGTAGGGCTGGCTCTGTTGGTTGAGTGACAGCGCACGCCCCTGCTGATCCTTCAACCGCAGGCCAATACCTTGCACGCCGCCGTTAAGTTTCAGCAGATCCGGGTTGTTGATATCGCTGTCGCCGAGAAACACCAGCGTGGCCGCTTGCTCACCTTTTAAATAAAGCTGTCCGGCATCGCCGTTTCGCTGGCCTGCCGGGTTATCCGCGAGTGCCTTGGCTCCCAGCAGACAGTTGCGGAACGAGAGGCGAAAACGCACCGGCGTGCTCTGGTCGCCGGCATTTTGGAAGTCACGTGCGTTGACGTCGCCCAAATCAATGGCCTGATCCTGGCTGTCCGGCGTCAGGCTGCAGGGGGAACTGAGCAGGCCGCCATGAAAGCTGACGGTGCCCGTGGTGCCTTGGATTACGCCCAGTGGCGTCGCCGCCGTTGCGCTGCCGGTGAACAGCAACACGCCGAGCAGCAGGGGCCGCAGACGGCCGCCGGTGAATTCAGCCATGTGGGATCTCCTTATTTTTTCGCATCGGGCACGGCGTTGCAGACGCTGCCATTACAGGCAAAGCGCAGCTCAGGGTGGCCGCCGTAGTCATTGATATAGGTGATGACAAAGCTGTTGAGGCCGTTGTCGCGCAGCTTGAGGGTTTCGCTGGATTTCGGTTTCAGCATGACGGGCTGGAAATCGCTCAGTGCGCCGCCACCTTGTTTCTGCGTCTGACGGGTCATGCCGGTCAGGGTGATATAAAACGGCGTAGGGTTTTCAACGGTGAAGCCGCCAGCGCTTTTGTGGAACACCAGCTTTTCCTGCCACACGTCACCTTTTGGCGCGACGATAGCCTTTGGCCGGTAAAACAGTTTGATCTGGGTTTGCAGCGCCAACTGCATCACATTGGTTTTGCTGCTTTTTGGCGGAATTTCACGCAGGTTGAAATAGAACACCGATTCGCGATCCTGCGGCAGGCGATCGGCCTCCGGGGTCTTGGTGATACGCACTACGCTGCGTTCGTTGGCCTCAACCCGCTGCAATGGCGGCAACACCACCAGAGGCGACGTGATTTTCTGGTGCTGTTCGTTTTCCAGCCAAGACTGGGCCAGGAAAGGCAGTTCCTTGTTCTCGTTGACAATATTCAGGCTGATGGATTTCGCGTCGCTAAGGTAGACGGCACGCGTACGATCCAGCGATATTGCCGCATTGGCGACAGGGGCTGCAGCGGCCAATGCCAGGCCCAGCGCGGCCATTTTTGCTAACGGTGAGTTATTCATAGTCATCAATTCTCTGTGTTACGGATTACAGTTTGGCGCACGGCAGCAACAGCTGGTCCAGCGGCTTGGCGGCGCCCGGTATGACAATGCGGCACTGGCGCTGGCCTTCCCAGGCGACATCCAGTTGCTCTTGCGGCTGTACACCGGTCAGATAGACCGAGCCACCGTCGTTCACTACCGCCACTTCGCGGCCACGCTCGCTCAGCACCGTGGCACCAAACGGCGGCTCGCTGCCGTCGGCCAGTTTGATGGTGGCCAGCAGTTTGCTGCCTTTCACGACCTCAAAGTGGCGGTAACCGATGGCACCTTCGGTCAGCGTGCCTTGCACCACCGCGCGGGTGGCTTCAACATCGTCTGCCAGCGTATTGACGTCGATACGGGTGTCGGTGTTGTAGTAACTGGTGATGTCGGAGATCACCGCCAGGCCGAAGCGGTTGCTGTAGGCGCGGCCGTTGTTGATTGGCACCCCGGCAATACCGTCGGTATCCAGCATCATCCGGCTGCCGCCGTTGCTGGAGTTTTGGTGCGCGGCAACGCCATGTCGGGTAGCGGTAATGCCACTGCGGAAAGTACCGCCAATCGACGAGTAGCTGTCCTGCTGGTAAGACGCGCTGGCGTTGAGCGAGCCAAATGACGCGTTATGGCTGTAGTAGCCACGGGCCAGTGATTTACCGGATTGGTTAAAGCCGCCGCTGACCTGCCAGGTGTTGTTCGGATCGGTGTAGTCGTTGTAGGACGCCATCTGTGTAACGTCGCTGTTGCTGGTCTGCAGCGAGTAACCCACTCGGCGGCGATCGCCAATGGGCACGCTGAAGTTCACCATCACGCTGTCATCGGTACGGCCGTGGTAGGTCGTGCGATACGCCGACAGCGATGCGGTGATGTTGCTGACATTGCCGACGTTGAATAATTTGCTGGCGGACAATCCGTAACGATCCTGTGCCCTCGCGTCCCAATAGGTTTGGTGCGAATAGGTCAGGTAGGCGGTGATCGCTTTGGCGCTGTCTTCCGCCATAAAGGTTTTGCTGGCGGTAATGGTGTACAGCTCTTTCTGGCGCCCGTCGTAGCGTTCATCGTAGTCGCTGTAGCGTTCTTGCAGATACTGCGACATGTTCATGAATTTACGCTGTGAGAAGCGGTAGCCGGCGAAGGTAATCTGGCTGTTCAACTCATCGAAACGTTTGGCGTAGTTGACCTTGAATGACAGGCCACTGGCGGTCGGTTCGTTGGGCAGGCGGGCGATGGACTGAGTCACATCCACCGACATGGCGCCAAACACGTTCAGGTCACGGCCCAGGCCGAGAGCCCAGGCGTTGTAATCACCCCCAATCAGTGCCCCGCCGTACAGTGACCAGGCGCTGGTCAGCCCCCAGGAGAAATCACTGGCGGAGAACAACGACCCCTGCATGCGATGATCGTAAGCTGAGGGTTTGCCCACGGCGACGTTGTAGCGCACATAGCCAGGGCGCGTCAGGTAAGGGATGGTCGCGGTATCTACCTGGAAAGTGGACACGCTGCCGTCCTGCTCTTCCACTTTCACGTCCAGTCGACCACGTACCGAACTGTTGAGATCCTGGATGGCGAACGGCCCGGCGGGGACGGTCGTTTCATACAAGGTGCGGCCTTCTTGCGACACGGTAATCTTGGCATTGCTTTTGGCAATACCGCGAACTTCCGGCGCATAGCCCTGCAAGTTTGGCGGCAGCATGCGTTCGTCGCTGGCCAGATTCAGGCCGGTAAAACGGTAGGAATCGAACACGCCCGAGTCGAGGAAAATTTCGCCAAGGGTCAGTTTGGCGGCCTGCATCGGCAGCGCGCGGTAGGCGTAGATCTGGTTCCAGTCGAAATTACTGTCGCGTTCACCGGCCTGCTGGTTGTAATTGGCCTGATAATCAGCGCGCAGGCGCCAGGCACCCAGGTTGGCACCTACGGTCCCGTAACTGCTGAGATTTTCTGCGGTGTTGTTATTGTGGCTCTGTTTACCGACCTGGCCGCTGATGCTGTAATCCAGGAGCAATCCGGGGATGCCGTCATCCCATTGTTCCGGTGGCGTCCAATCCGGATCGGAATATTTCATCCAGGCCTGGGGGATAGTGATCGCCAGTACGCCGCCGCCGATACGATCGGAAATCGTCGCCCCTTTGATGCCACTGATATCGGCGCAGCTGTTGTCGTGCCACAGGGTGATTTTCTTGGCGGCCTCTTCTTTCAGCGCCATTTTTTCGACCAGATCCGGCGGCAGGCATACACGGGAGCGATCCTGTTTATCCGACGACGGATAATAGTGAATGCTGCGCTGGGGCAGGGTTTTCTGGTTGATTTTAATATCCAGCAGATAGGCGCCGGGCATGACGTAATCGGCGTCGGAAAAGCGTGATAAATCCACTTTACTGCGTTCGCCAATATCTAATACGTCGGTATTAAATTCCGTGGCGGAAAAAGCCGAATGCACCCAGAGGAAAGATAGAATGACGGTGAGGGGTATTTTTTTCCGTGTCAGTAATGACGTCATAGAATAATCACTCATGGCAAATCCGCGCCCAATAGCAGGTCATCCTGTACGACCTGAATACGTAATACGTGATGTCATTCAGTGCCAAAAATTGGCACTCGCCTATCAAGGCGTTACAGATAAGACAGGGTAAATTTTGCCAGTGAGTTGAATCCGCCGGCTCGGGCCCTGTCAGGCTGAATGCGTAGCTGGGCGCCAAAGCGCAGCGTATTGTCGCCGGCAACGATCTGGTAATCCGCGGTGGTGCTACCTAAGGGGATCGGGGTACCGGCTGCAGTCAGCAGCTCAATGGCTACGCCCTGTGCTTCACCATAAACACCCAATAACGCGGGATCCCGGCTGTCTGCGGTACCGTCGAAAGTGACGGTGGCGGCGCGATAGATAAAGTCGGGTTTTACAATGCTGGCCAGTTCGCAATTCACCAGCTTGATCTCAAAATTGCGTCGGCTGCCGATCAGGACCGGCTGTGAACCCAAGGAGGCATCGGTCATGGATACCAGCCCGAAATCGACGGTCTGATCCAGGCTTTCACTGGCAATGCCGCACGGGGTTTCGACGATTTCGCCGCCCAGACTGAGCGTGCCGTGGCCCTGATTTTTTGCCGCCGCTTCTGCGCTACACACGCTGAGCGCGATAAGCAGTACGCCCAAAATTGGGTTTGTCATGCTGGCGTCTCCCTGTTGCCTTTGGTCCCGTTACCCACTATCCGTACAGGTAAAACGGGGACACCAATACGGCGTCCCCGAGGGGATTACAGGTATGCCAGAGTGAAGTTTGCAACGCTGGTGAATTCGCCTGGAACCACGGCGCCAGAAGCGCTGCTGCCTTGCAGATAGGCGGCGAATTTCAGGGAGTTGTTGCCTTCGGTCAGGCCCTGGCCGTCGGTTGCTGTACCCAGCTCAACATCTTTGGAATGCAGGTTGTCATAGATCATGATGCCAGCGCCGGTTGCGGTGCCGCTCAGAGCCAGAAGTTTGTTGTTATCTGGATCCGGGGTACCTGTAAAGGTCACTTGGACGTTCTTCATCGTCGCGATGGAGCAGTCTTTCAGTTCGATGCTGAATGGCTCGGAGCTGGATTTACCTTCTTTAGCCAGCAGACGGCTGCTGATTTGGCCCATAGGTACAGTCTGATCAACAGATTCCGGTGCTACGCTGCATGGCGCATCAATAATTTCACCGGTAAAAGTGACTTTACCGCTACCCTGGTTAGATGCGGCATGAGCAACAGATGCGGAAGCGAAAGCAATCACAGTTGCCAGCATTAATTTATTCAGTTTCATTTCTCAAGTTCCTGTAGAGAGTATTTAAATAAAAAGAACAGCACATCTAAATCCCCCACAACAGCAGCAACGTCATGTCGCCGACGCCGTAGTTGGAGCCAGATCCTTTTGCTCTGGGCAATACGCCACCCTCCATTATTCATGAGTGAATAACGAAAGTTTTCAGAATTCGTAAAATCGAAATCCTTAAAAGAAAAATAGGTATATCACCATAGCGTCTTGCTGGGATTATTCTTGCAAATAATAGGCGTGATTGGGAATAGCTTTTATTAATTTAAGTCAAATACAGAATATAAAACCAAAAGGAAAAAGAAATATATATGATTGAAAATCAATAGATCGTATACAAATATTATCCAGAATAAATGACTATATAAATGGCAATATGCGAGATATTAGATCGCCATAATTAGCGTTCACACTACAATTAACAATATTGTTTTGATAATATCGCCATCAGACAGCAGATGATGAATTCTGGCTGTTAATCTTGGGGTAAAAGTTAACTCTTTGTTTTGAAAGGTAAGCAGGTCAGTAATACTGGCTTGGAATGCGGCTTTTATTCATCGTTGCGACGATAACTTCTTTTCGGTGCTTAACAAAATTATAACAATTTCAGTGGGGCGGGATTATTACCCATTCCCTTCCGTTATTGCGATTTTTTGTTATTTAACTCGTTAGGATTAATCAGAAACGGTCAGATCCCGCAGGGCTTCGCGACATAATAATGACCTAAGTGATAATTAAGAGATGATAAACGGAATGATTACCATAATTAATGATTCAATGCGCCGTTCTGCAGTCACTACATCTGTACTGATAATGTCTTTCTTACTGCTGTCAGGTTGTGCAGGGAAAAACAGTGTTGGTACTGTTGCTGTGAAAAATGTTTCACAGAACAATCCTAAGGAAAAAACCGATGAGCAACGTATCGCGCTCTGCCAGCAGCGGGTTAATTCACTTAAGAATATTAATCCGCAAAGCTATCAGAAACGGATTGCTTATTTTAACGGGTTACTGACCAACGCTTCTGGATATGCCGGTATTCGCAGCAATGTTGATGAAAGCACGCGTAAGGCGATAGACGCGCTTTATAAGTATAAAACCGAGAAATTCTGCGCTGACGTTGAACATGAGCTGATGTCCGATCTGTCCAGCCGGGTAGAGAGCTTATAGCGATGAGAAAGTGCGCGGAAGGAGCCGCTGCTTTGCTGTTGTTATTGGCGGGACAGACGGCGTTTGCGGGGGATGACGGTATTCCCGCGCTGTTGAAATTTGCCGAGCAGCAGGCGGCGCCGGTGGCGGAAAAAGCCCCACCGGAGACGCAGAAGCCGGCTATCGCCAAGCCCAAACTTGCCACGTCAATAGGGGCGGAGAGGGCTCGGTTGGCAGCGTTGAATCAGACCTTACAGCAACAGGCTGACACTATCCGTCTGCTGGAGCAGAAATTGGCGGCTCAGAATGCGCTACCTATGCCAGTCATCGAGGAACCCGTGGTTGATATTCAACCACTGGTGGCGGCGCTGAAGGGGATCCGTCGGGCCATCGCACCTCCCCCGGCGCTGGTCGCCATGGCGGCATCCTTGGCACGGCAACAACGGGTCGCCACAGAGCAAGATCGGCAGTTGCAGCGGCTTCGCCATCAGTTGGCAACCCTGCGGCAACCGCCATCTCTGGCCAGCGATGTGGATAAACAGGCCTATGCCGCTGGCGTTTCGCTTGGGCGTGACATCGTGCAGCTGCAAGAAGAGAACCGCCTACTGGGTATCGATGTCGATCGATCACGTTTGCTGGCGGGCATCGCCGATACGCTGACGGGCAAGCCGCGGCTGGATGATGCGGCCGTTGACAGCGCGTTGCAGGCGGCAGACGAGGTACTGCAACAGGTTCAGCAGAAACGGCAGCAGGCCATTGGGCAGGATGGCAAGGCTTACCTTGCCGATTTCGCCAAACAACCTGGGGTGCAAAAGGATCCGCTCGGCTTCTATTACCGCGTGGATTATGCCGGCAGTGGTGAGATAGCTGCAGATGACAACGTCGATATTGTGGTGCGCGAGAGCCTGCCGGGTGGGCAAGTGATTAAGGATATGGACGTCGCCGGCACGGTGATTTCACAGCCGTTAGCAAAATACCCACCGTTGTTTCGCGCAGCCATCAGCAAACTGAACAAACACGGATCCATTACGCTGGTGGTCCCCCCTGCGCTGGCGTATGGCGATAAGGGAAGTCCACCTGCTATTCCACCGGGAGCAACCATGATTTACACCCTGCGCGTAGCCGACGCGTTACCGCAGGACAGGAGTAGGCGAAAGTAACTCAAGGAGAACGCGATGGCCAAGGTGCCGGTAACATATGAAATCAGGAAGTCACATATGCTAAACGTGTTACGAAAACTGTGTATGGAACGTGCCGCCGGGGCGGGAGGGCACCATCCACCCGCGCCGGAACACTGGCCTAAAACCCGGGAACTGGCGGATAAATGTGGCGAGAATATTTACACCACGCGCACATTATTATTGGCATTGGAAAAAGAGGGTAAAGTGAGCTGTACCCATCGCAGTATCAATAACTCGTTACGCTGGTATATTTGCGTATCGCCAAAAAAAGTGTAATTCCTTTCCTGCCTTGTGTTTTTGACTATCTTTCACAGCGGATTAGATTAATAGAGGGCTGTGGGGCGACACGCTCCTCAGCCCGAATCCTTTGTTACGACTCATGACCAGCCATTGCCAGTGTGTTTTTCGAAGCCCTATACTGGCCGCCTGAGTGAAAATATTGCTATGAGGGATACGGGCTAATAATGAAGGAAAGCAAAGAACTACTGTTATTGGATGATATTCATTATCAAATAGGCGAGCAGGTTATTCTGGATTCTGTCTCTTTCGGCTTGAATCAGGGGGAATTTAAACTGATTACCGGCCCCTCTGGCTGTGGAAAAAGTACCCTGCTTAAAATCGTCTCCTCTCTGATCGACCCGACCCGGGGACACATTATTTTTGCCGGTAAGCCCATTACCGATATATCCCCAGAAGAATACCGCCAACAGGTCTCTTATTGTTTTCAAACCCCCGCGCTTTTTGGCGACAGCGTGTATGACAATATTGCATTGCCTTACCAGATTCGTAAGCAAAAGCCGGATGAGCAAAAAATGCGGTCCGACCTGGCGCGTTTCGGTTTGCCGGAGAATATGCTGAAAAAAAGCGTTAACGAATTATCGGGTGGAGAGAAGCAGCGTATTTCATTGATCCGTAATCTGCAGTTTATGCCCAAAGTGTTGTTATTGGATGAGATTACCAGCGCGTTAGATGAAGATAACAAACGCAACGTCAATGAAATTATTCATCAGTTGGTCGTGCAGCAGGGCGTCGCCGTGCTGTGGGTGACACACGATAAAGATGAAATCACCCATGCGGACGATGTGATTACCTTGCGTGCACACGGCGCTCGGGCACAGGAGAAAACCGATGAATCAGCATAACATCAGCAATGAATCCTTAGCCCTGTCGATGGTGTTGGTGATTATTGCCATTTTAATCAGCCATAAAGAAAAGCTGGCACTGGAAAAAGACATTATCTGGAGCATTTGCCGGGCGGTGGTGCAGCTGATTATTGTCGGCTATGTACTGAAATATATTTTTGATGTGAATAACGCCATTCTTACGGTGCTGATGGTGCTGTTCATCTGTGTTAACGCCGCTTACAACGCGAAAAAACGCAGTAAATATATCGATCATGCGTTTGTGACGTCGTTTATTGCCATCACTACCGGGGCCGTATTGACCTTGGTGGTGTTGGTGCTGACCGGCTCGATAGAGTTTACCCCCATGCAGGTGATCCCTATATCCGGCATGGTAGCCGGCAACGCGATGGTCGCCGTCGGGTTGTGCTACAACAACCTTGGGCAGCGTTTTAAAAGCGATCAGCAAAAGATTCAGGAGATGCTCAGCCTGGGGGCCTCGCCGAAGTTTGCCTCGGCGGCGTTGATCCGCGACAGCATCCGCGCGTCGTTGATCCCTACGGTCGATTCGGCCAAGACCGTGGGTCTGGTCAGCCTGCCGGGCATGATGTCAGGCTTGATCTTCGCCGGCATTGATCCCGTCAAAGCAATTAAGTACCAGATAATGGTCACCTTTATGTTGCTTTCTACCGCTAGCCTGTCGACGATTATTGCCTGCTATCTGGCGTACCGTAAGTTCTACAATACGCGTCACCAATTGGTGATTAGCCACTTGAAATAACCCCGAACGGCCAGAGGGTAGGGGAGGGGCTGCATGCTGCGCCAGGCTAAATCGGGCCGAGCATGCTCGACCCCTACCCCTTTGACACTGACGTGCGCATTACCCTTGCAGCAGGGCGATACTCTGGCGGATCTCACGTGCTATATCGGCTTCTGTCCAGGTGTCCAACTGTGAAGAGAACGGCTCGAAGGCGTAAATGCCGGTGTAACCGAGGCGCTCCAGATTCTGCACCTGTGCTTTGCTCTCCAGCCTGTCTTTGTCACTCAGCATGATGCGTTCTTCATCGCTTAACGCATTTTTTGTCCGTGGATCTTCCACCCCGGAAAGGTGCACCAAACCAATACCCTCTATCTGAATCTGCGCATCAAACTCAGGCTGTGCGACACCGCTCAAATAATGGTGGAAGGTATCCAGCACGATTTTATAGGGTGCGCCGGAATCGCGGATCAGAGACTGTGTCAGTAACGATGAGCGCAGCGAACTGATACCGAACCCCAGGGGCTCAACATAGGCCTGCACACCGTATTGTTTGAACAGGGGCGCCAGTAGCTTCAGGGCGGCCAATGTATCGGTTTTTTTCTGCTCTTCGCTGCGTGAATCCCCTGCGCTGCAATGCGGGCACAATACCACCGCCTGACTATGAATGGCCCGAGCTTGCGACAACAGCGCCTCGGCGTTGGCTAACAACCGAGTCTGATCGTCCAAGAGGTTAAACATACCGAGGGCGTTGATCGTGATAATGTCGATACCGTATTGTGCTGCCAACGCATTGACTTGATCGTTGCTCAGGTCATCGGTCACCTTGCCGCTCGGCATATCGTTGCGCAGCTCAACTTTGCTGAGCCCGCACTTTTTCACCAGCGCGAAAAAGTGTTCTATATCGAGATTTGGCGCGATCTTACGGTTGATGCAAAAGCGGTCTGGCGCAATGGTCATGGTGCATGACTCCTGAGATAGGGGCGAAAACCTAAGATTTACCGACTTACAGCGGCGTGCGTTGTGTTTCGGGCCGTGGCTGGCGATAGCGTTTGGCCATCACCACGTCTTCCATTTTCTCCAGCGATACGCCTTTGGTTTCGGGAATATAGCGGCCGATAAACCAGTAGCTGAACAGGCAGCAGGCGGCGAAAATCCACATTGGGAAGGCCCCGTGGAAACTGGAGAACAGGTAAGGGTTGTCGTTGATCATCGGGAAGGTTTGCGACACGACAAAGTTGGCCAGCCACATGCAGCCGACGGCGATGCTCATACCCTGTGCCCGCATGCGGTTAGGGAAGATTTCTGATACCAAAACCCATGCTCCGACCCCCCATGACAGCGCGTAGAACACCATAAAGAACAGCATACCGAACAAGGCGAAATAGCCGGTAGCCTGGGTGTAGAGTGCATAAGAGGTGATCAGCAACCCGGCGATAGCGCCGAGCGTGCCGTAACGCATCAGCGGAATACGACCGATGCGATCCATCAGCATGGCGCCGATCACAGAGCCCACCAATTGCAGCACGCCGATCCAAATCGTTTGGAAGAGTGCTTCCTGGGCATTTTCGGTGACGGTTTTCAGCACCATTGGCGCGTAGTACATCATCACGTTAACACCGGTAACCTGTTGCAACATGGCGATCATGCAGCCGACAAACAGAATGAAACGTACCCGTATGTCACCGTAGTTCAGCTTCTGCTGGTGTTGTTTCTGGTCTTGATGCAGTGAGTCTTTGATTTCCTGCAGCAATCTTTGCGCATGCGTCGCGTTGGATATTTTGGTCAACATCGCCAAAGCCTGATCGTCGCGACCGACCATGACGCTCCAGCGCGGTGATTCCGGGATGATGAATACCAACATCAAGAACAAAATGCAGGGGATAACTTCTGAACCGATCATCCAGCGCCAGCCCATTTCGACCAGCCAGGCTTCACTGGCGATGCTGGCGATTTTGAAGTTAACGTAGAAAATCACGATCTGGCCAAACACGATGGCAAATTGCTGCATGCTGAGCGCACGGCCACGCATGTCTTTTGGTGAGACTTCCGACATGTACATTGGGGAAACGGTGGCGGCAATACCGACGGCCAACCCCCCGATAATGCGGTAAATCACAAACCAGCTGAAGGTGTTAGCCAGGGCCGCACCAATGGCCGAGATGGTGAACAGCAAGGCTGCCAGCATCAACGCTTTTTTCCGGCCGTAGCGCGCGGCCAGCGGCCCGGCGCCAAAAGCCCCGACCACACAACCTATTACCACGTTAGAGACGGCCCAGCCGGTTTCGACCGGGCTGAGATTAAAATAGACTTTTAGGGCTTCGATTGCGCCGGAGATCACGGCAGTATCGTAACCGAATAAAATGCCGCCGAGTGCCGCAATGCCGCAAATTCGCAATATATACCCGGTGTTGTGTTTACGCTGAGATGACATGTGTTGCTCCGATTTTTATCCTGGCTTCCACCCGCGCAGTAGGTTGTCGGTAAGAGGGAGGCGGAAGGGTGTGAACCGTGCCTGTCATTAGGCGGTGATATTGGAATAGGTCTTCTCTAAACAAGAACATTTATTCCATAATTAGTGAATAATGAAATATTGATTTTTAGATCCAGTTCAAAAAAAAACGCGCACATCCCACAAGCACGGCAGCACTATCCTTGATCAACCCTTTTCAACGTATTCCCGAGCGGATCGCCTATTTCTGTATAAAAGTCAGGGCTAATCCCCACGACCCTACGGCGGGCCGACATCACAGGTTTTTTCCTCAAATGTAACCGGCGTGCCTGATGTCCTGGCAAAACTGCTACCTCTCTCACTAAAAACAAATTTTCTAAAATAATTTATTTGAAACTTTTTTTTCAATGAAATAGAGTTTGCTTCATCAGGTCAGGATTTAGCCTGCTTATGGGGTTAACCCGGTAAGCGGTGTGATGAAAACGCCAGGGTGTGCGGCACAGCGCACAGCGCTCGGCGACAGCAGACTTAAAAGAGGGCGAGACATGAAAACCGTGGGTAACTTTATTGGCGGGCAGGTGTGCCTGAGCAGCAGCAATCAAACCGTCGACGTGCACAACCCGGCCACTGGGCAGGTTGAGCGTCGGGTCACGCAAAGCACCGCCGCCGAGGTAAAGCAGGCCATCGATGTGGCCCACCAGGCGTTTGCCGATTGGTCACGCACCACACCGCTGCGCCGTGCGCGCATCATGTTCAATTTTAAGGCACTGCTGGAACAGCATCGCGATGAGCTGGCGGCGTTAATCGTCAGTGAACACGGCAAGGTTTACTCTGATGCCTTGGGCGAGCTGACCCGCGGGATTGAAGTGGTTGAGTTTGCCTGCGGCATTCCGCATTTGATCAAAGGCGAATATTCAGCGGATGTAGGCAGCGGCGTAGACAGTTTTTCGTTGATGCAGCCGTTAGGTGTGGTGGCGGGCATCACCCCGTTCAATTTCCCGGCAATGGTACCGATGTGGATGTTCCCTATCGCGTTGGCCTGCGGTAACACTTTCGTACTTAAACCACCGGCATTGGTGCCTTCGGCATCGGTACGGATGGCGGAACTGCTGAAAGAGGCTGGCCTGCCGGACGGCGTATTCAACGTGGTGCATTGCGCTAACGAAGACGCCGCGCAGCTGTGTACCGACCCGTACATTCAGGCGGTGAGCTTTGTGGGGTCGTCGGCCGTGGCGGAGCATATCTATACGACGGCCAGTGCCCACGGCAAACGGGTGCAGGCTTTCGGCGCGGCAAAAAACCAGGCCATCATTATGCCGGACGCCGACTTGGATGCAACAGTCAATGCCCTGATGGGCGGCGCGTTTGGCTCTGCCGGTGAGCGTTGTATGGCGTTGCCCGTTGCCGTGGTCGTCGGTGATGACACGGCGGATAAACTGATTGCCAGGTTGAAGCCCTTGATCGCCCAATTGCGTGTGGGTCCTGGGATCCAGCAGGGCGGTGAAGAAAACGAAATGGGGCCATTGGTTTCCTCTGCTCACCAGAAGAAGGTACTGGGTTATATCGATCTGGGCGTCGAAGAGGGCGCAACGCTGGTCGCCGATGGGCGCAGTTATCAGGTTCCGGGTTACCCGGACGGCTACTATGTTGGCGGCACGCTGTTCGACCACGTCAAACCGCACATGCGTATCTACCGTGAAGAGATCTTCGGACCGGTGCTGGGCATTGTCCGCGTACCGGATTACCAGACGGCGATCGATACGGTAAATAGCCATGAGTTTGGCAACGGCAGCGCCATCTTTACCAGTAACGGCCACTACGCGCGTCAGTTTGTACACGAAGTGCAGGCTGGCATGGTCGGGGTTAACGTCCCGGTTCCGGTTCCGATGGCATTTCACAGCTTCGGTGGCTGGAAGCGCTCGGTGTTTGGGGCATTGAACGTCCATGGCACTGACGGCGTGCGTTTTTACACACGCATGAAAACGGCCACTGCCCGTTGGCCGGCGGGGCAGCAAACGGTGTCTGAATACAGTATGCCGACGTTGGGTTAACGTCCTTATACCCTTCACAGTCACCCTGTAGGGGGCGAATAAATTCGCCCCGATGAATGCGGGCGCAGCATGCAGCGCCCCTACGATGATGCAACTCCAATTATTTTGGGTATATTTATTCTCAAAAGGGAGGATTTCCATGTCTTCACTACTTGCCAAGTGTCAGCAGCCGGACGAACAGGGCCGCATTCAGCATGTCACCCCAGAGAATGCCGGCTGGCGCTTTGTCGGGTTCGATGTTTATCGCCTTGAGGCTGGCCAATCGCTGCGCCTGGAAAGTGGCGACAAAGAACTGTGCCTGGTGTTAGTCGCGGGCATCGCGTCCGTTTCCACCCTGCGGGCGGAATACCCGAGCATCGGCAAACGTATGAGCCCGTTCGAACGCACACCGCCTTATGCGGTATACGTGCCGCATCACGACAAGATTGAAGTGCGGGCGGAAAGCGCCCTGGAATTGGCGGTCTGCAGCGCACCGGGTCATGGCCACCTGCCATCGCGCTTGATCACGCCAGCGGAGGTCGGCGTCGAACGTCGAGGCAAGGGACGCAATCAGCGTCTGGTACACAATATTCTGCCTGATAGCGAACCGGCAGACAGTTTGCTGGTGGTAGAGGTGTATACGGATGAAGGCAATACCAGTTCGTATCCTAGCCACAAGCATGATCAGGAAGACTCGCCGGATGAAACCTATCTGGAAGAGACCTACTATCACCGGATTCAGCCGGAACAGGGTTTTTGTATGCAACGGGTGTATACCGACGATCGCTCACTGGACGAGTGCATGCCGGTGTATAACCGTGACGTGGTCAAGGTACCGCGCGGCTATCATCCGGTGGCGACGTTGGCCGGGTACGACAACTATTATCTCAATGTGATGGCAGGGCCGGTGCGGCTGTGGAAATTCACTTGGGAAAAAGACCACGCCTGGATTAACACCGACGGTTACCCGGCGGCTAAATAATCCTTATCAGGCCCGGTTTTCCGGGCTTGGCTATACCCAAAATAATTGGAGTTGCCTCCAGGCGGCAAGGGAGCTTATCCCGATGAGCTTACACTGGTCAGTGATTCGGGTAAGTGAGTGCAGCCAACACAGAGGCAGCTTCAAGTATGACGGGTATATTACTCTTCTTTGGCGTTATTCAATGCCAGCGATACCGCCAGCGTCTGCGCCAGACACATTGACGCGACCTGGGAACGGAAACCGTCCACCTGTGCTTCACGCACGACAAAGCACACGTCGCTGAAGGCGGCCAGCGGGCTAACCTGGCTGTCGGTAATCGCGATTTGTTGTGCGCCGCTCTTGGCACCCAATTCAACCAGTTCCAGCGCTTCTTGAGCATAAGGCGAGTAACTGATGGCGATCACGACGTCATTAGGTTTCACCATGCTGAGCTGCTCGGTAAACATGCCGCCCAATCCGTCGATCAGAAATGCCCTGCGTTCCAGGTGGCGCAACGCATAGGTGAGGTAGGAGGCAACGCTGAATGAGCGGCGCAAACCAATCACGTAAATATTCTCGGCGTTGTTCAGTAACTCAACCGCCCGATCCAACTGCTCTGGGCTGGTTTGCATTGCCAACTGCTGTAACGCCTGGGCGTTGACCATGGTGAAAACGTTAAGGATTTCCGCCGGCTTTTCCGGTGCGACGTTATCGTCGGTCGAGGTCTGACGGAACAGGCGCGCCCGCTCGGTATAGTTGACGGTTTCTTCCATCAGGTGCTGGCGAAAAACCTGTTTCATTTCGTTGAACCCGCTGAAGCCAAAGGCATTGGCGAAGCGGATCAGGGTGGAAGGCGGGACGCTGGCCTGTGCGGCAATGGAGGCGACGGTATCGAAAGCAATGCTGTTACTGTTATCCAAAATGTAACGCGCCACCTGCTTTAAACGCTTGCTCAGCGTTTCATAGCGGTGGCGGATTTCGTCCTGTAACAGCGAAAGTTGAGTTGGGTTGTTCATCCATTCGGCTCGCAGTGTGGGCTAAGGCGTATCGGCCTGACGCCTGAATTATTGACATGACATTCTAACAGATGGAGTGGAAATTTCATTTCACCAAAAAGCGATTTATTCGATTGCAAGTTGCGTGACTTCACAGAAAACAGGCAAAAAAATCCCCTTAAAGCGGCGAAAATCCGTTTAAGGGGCGGGTTCTGCGCTTAAGGCTGGTGGGAGGTTGGGCGATATTGGCGCCAGAAACCGATCAGCGTCAGGTATTTTTGTTTCACCTGCTCAATTAACGCCGCGTCATCGAGTTCACCCTGCAACCAACGCCGTGAAGGTTGGCCGAAGATGGTGCGGCCAACGGCAAAACCTTTCACCCAGCGTGCGTCGGCAGCCGCAGCGAAGCCGGCCTTCAGCGTTTCTTCCGGTGAGTCCAGCCCCAGGATAAGTACGCCACGGCAGAAAGGATCGTTAGCGTCGATCAAGGCGCCGACCTGCTGCCAGTTCTCTGCACTCAACGGCGGCAATTTCCACCAGTCCGGCTTAATGCCCAGCGCGTAGAAATGTTGCAGCATGTCCAGATAATAGGTTTCGTTCTTGTCGGCGTTGCTTTCCGGCAGGATCACTTCCAGCAGCAGTTCATGGCCAGACTTGCAGCAACCGCGATACACATCGCTAATCAGCTCATCCTGTTCGCGACGCAGCTCAACGGCGTCATGTGGGTGGTAAAACACCAGACATTTCACCACGTGTTCCTGTGGCCAATCGATCAGTTGAGATCCAATGCTACCGTGTTCCAGCCGCAGCGGGCGTGAACCTGGCAGTTCGACTGGCCGACCGATCCACCATCCCTGACCGGTAATCTCGTTCAGTGCGGCCTGGCCATAGGTGGTATCGGCCAAAATCCCGCTATTACCCCGTAGCCCGGCCACTTCAGCGGCCTGTTGTGCCGCGGTCAGCAGCAGGGTCTTCAGTTTAGGGATGCGTTCTTCACTGACGTTGGCTTCTCGCGCCATATCCGCCAATTGTTTGCGATGATCAAAGGCGAACACGCACAGTTCGGGCCACTGCTGTTTACGCGTGGTGACCCGGTGAAGATGGTTAAGTCGCTCATCACGGTCAGGGCGTTTCACTTCCTGTTCGCGTTGCAGATAATCATCCAGTTCCTGTTTGCTGGGCATCGCAGGTGCGCAACCGTGGCGTGAAACCACCAGTGCGCCACAGGCATTGGCATAACGGCAGGCCTGATCCCAGCCTTCATCATTCAAATAGCCACGTAGCAAACCCGACATAAAGGCATCACCTGCACCTAACACGTTCAGGACTTCAACCCGCACGCCGGAATGCAGTTTTACCTGTTGCCAGTCGGCGGCGATCTCGCCTTCGAACACTGAACAGCCTTGTGCGCCTCGCTTACAGACCAATGTCGCCTGTGTTGCCTTGCGCACGTTTTTCAGGGCGGTCAGGGTATCGGTACTGCCACCGGCAATATGAAATTCCTCTTCGGTGCCGACGACCAGATCAAAGTGGTGCAGCACTTCCTGCAGCTCGCGGGTCACTTTTTCTGACTCGACAAAGCGGGTTTCTCCGTCGCCCAGGGACGTCAGGCCCCACAGTACTGGCCGATAATCGATATCCAGTGCGGTGCGCAGTCCGTGGCGGCGGGCGTATTCCAGTGCTTTTAATACCGCGGCGCGGGTATTTGGGTGTGACAGGTGCGTGCCGGTAATCGCCAGCGCGCGTGATGACGCGATATAGGATTCGTCGATGTCGTCCGGCGTCAGCGCCATATCGGCACAGTTTTCGCGGTAGAAAATCAGCGGGAAGGTTTCCTGATCTTTGATACCGAGGATCACGAGCCCGGTCAGACGGTGTGGGTCAGTGATCAGGCTTTGTGTGTCGGCACCGACGCGTTGCAATTCTTCGCGCAGAAAACGGCCCATATGTTCATCGCCGACGCGGGCCAACATGCTGGACTTCAGGCCCTGGATTGCGGTGCCATAGGCCACGTTGCCGGAAGAGCCGCCGAGATATTTTGAGAATGTGCTGGCATCTTCCAAGCGTGCGCCGATCTGTTGTGCATAGAAATCGACGGCAATACGCCCGAGACAAATGACATCAAGCTGTTTTTCTTGTGTAGCCATACCCGTTTCCTTCTGTATTAAGCCAAACCCCGACTGCAAAGCATATTTCGAAGTATGAGGAATAAAAATTTCAATTTCAAGATTGAATGAAATTTATACCCCGGAAATGTGATGCATTTAAAACAGCCTCACTATCGCGGTTTAATCAGCGTAAAACAGCGCCCTGCTTGCCGGGAAAGCCTCCGCCAACGGCGGAGACAGACCTTGCATGACGGCCAGACCCTATCAAGGGTTGCGGTGATTTCAGCGACGACGGGCAGTCGGTTGCAACGGAGGAAAGGACGGCTAAGTCAGTGAATTATAAAGGCATGGATGAAACGGGGTTTTCATCATAATGCGATCTTTATCGCAAAATGAAATGTTTCTTCTGTAATGTGATTTTATGAAAAATATATTTGTTTATAATCGCTTCACGTTTCACATCGTCGCTTAAGTTGAACAATTCGCGTGAAAACGACAGGCATCACAGAGTTTCCAGGGTTCGGCACGCGGGTGGTGCCGGAGCGGGCGTGACTAATCTAAAAGGGTGAGTAAATGGGCAAGATTCGGTTAACCATGGCACAGGCACTCGTCAGGTTCCTCGACAACCAGTATCTGCTGGTCGACGGTGTGGAAACCAAATTCGTTAAAGGCATCTTTGCGATTTTTGGCCACGGCAACGTTCTCGGTCTTGGGCAAGCGCTGGAACAAGACAGCGGCGACCTGATCGTGCACCAGGGGCGAAACGAGCAGGGCATGGCTCACGCAGCCACGGGGTTTGCCAAGCAGAAACTGCGCCAGCAGATCTACGCCTGTACCTCTTCCGTCGGTCCGGGTGCCGCCAATATGATCACCGCCGCTGCCACCGCCACCGCCAACCGTATTCCTTTATTGCTGCTACCCGGCGATGTTTACGCGTCGCGTCAGCCAGATCCGGTGTTGCAGCAAATTGAACAAACTTACGATCTCAGCATTAGCACCAACGATGCCTTCCGCGCGGTGAGCAAGTACTGGGATCGTATTGTACGGCCAGAACAACTGATGAGCGCCTGTATCAACGCGATGCGCGTGTTGACCGACCCGGCGGAAACGGGGGCGGTAACGCTGAGTTTGCCGCAGGACGTGCAGGGCGAAGCCTACGACTACCCTGACTATTTCTTCCAGAAGCGAGTGCACCGGCTCGATCGCCGACCGGCAACGGAAGGTATGTTGGCCGATGCCCTGGCGCTGCTGGCGACCAAACGCCAACCATTACTGGTGTGCGGCGGTGGGGTGAAATACTCACAGGCTGGTCAGGCGCTGCGCGAGTTTGCCGAACGTTTCCAGATTCCGTTTGTGGAAACACAAGCAGGTAAGGGGACCGTGCCGTCCAACCATCCCTTTAACCTGGGGGGCGTTGGCGAAACCGGCTGCCTGGCGGCCAATACCCTTGCCCGGCAGGCCGATCTGGTGATTGGCGTGGGCACCCGTTATACCGACTTCACCACCTCGTCAAAATGGCTGTTCCAAAATGCCGACGTCGATTTTCTCAATATTAACGTCAGTGCCTTTGATGCCGGCAAGCTCGACGGCGTGCAGGTACTGGCCGATGCCCGGGAAGCGCTGTCCGCGTTGGCTGCGCTGTTGGCACCCTCCGATTACCGTGCGGGTTGGGGCAATGCGATTAGCGACGCGCGTCGCGCTCAGCAACAAGAAACAGCTCGCGTTTACGCGGTGGAATACACCGGAGAGGGTTTTGTGCCGGAAATTGACGATCATCTCGATCGCGACAGCGTATTTGCCGAGTTCATCGAAAAAACCGACTCGCTGCTGACCCAAAGCCGGGTTCTGGGGGTACTGAATCAGCATTTGCCGCAGGACAGCGTGATCGTGGCCGCCGCGGGCAGCTTGCCGGGCGATTTACAACGCGTGTGGCAGAACCATGGTGAGCATGGCTACCACGTGGAGTATGGCTATTCGTGCATGGGTTACGAAGTGAATGCAGCACTGGGGGTCAAACTGGCCGAGCCGCAGCGTGAGGTGTACGCCATGGTGGGCGATGGTGCCTTTATGATGCTGCATTCTGAACTGGTCACGTCGATTCAGGAAGGGTGCAAAATCAACGTCGTGCTGTTCGACAACATGACCAACGGGTGCATCAATAACCTGCAGATGGAACATGGCATGGACAGCTATACCACCGAGTTCCGCTTCCGAAACCCGCAGGGGGGCAAGCTTGACGGCAAGTTAGTACCGGTCAACTTCGCCATGCTGGCGGCAGCCTACGGCTGTAAAACCTACAGCATAACGACCGAACAGCAGCTGATCGACGCTTTGGCCGATGCCCGTCAGCAGACCCTATCTACCCTGCTGGATATCAAGGTGCTGCCAAAAACCATGGTGCACAAATATCTCAGCTGGTGGCGCGTGGGGGGAGCCCAGGTTGCCGACAATGAAAAAATTGTCGCCGTGGCTCGCAAGCTGCAAGAGAACATCGACAAGGCCCGCGACTACTGATTTACGCATTGCTTGATTACCCAGACCTTGCGTCTGCCGCAACTATTTGAAGAGGATAACGAAAATGACACTGAACATTGGGGTTATTGGCACCGGCGCAATCGGTCGGGATCACATTCGTCGCTGCAGCAAAGTGTTGCAGGGCAGTCGTATCGTGGCCGTCAACGATATCAACCGTGACAACGCCGCTAAGGTGGTGAGCGATCTGAAACTGGACGCCAAGGTTTATGACAAGGGTCACGACCTGATCAACGCGTCGGACGTGCAGGCGGTGTTGGTCACATCCTGGGGCCCAAGCCACGAAGAGTTTGTACTGGCAGCCATTGCTGCCGGCAAGCCGGTGTTCTGCGAGAAGCCATTGGCGGTGACGGCTCAGGGATGCAAAAACATCGTTGAGGCTGAAGCAAAACACGGCAAACGTCTGGTGCAAGTGGGCTTTATGCGTCCTTACGATCAGGGCTACCGAGCGCTCAAGCAGGTGCTGACCAGTGGACAAATTGGTGAGCCGTTGATGCTGCATTGCGCGCACCGCAACCCGACCGTTGGCGAAGCTTACACCACGGATATGGCGATCACCGACACCCTGATCCACGAAATTGACGTCCTGCGTTGGCTGCTGGATGACGACTATGTTTCGGTACAGGTCGTGTTCCCGCGTAAAAGCCCCAAGGCGTTCCCACACCTGAAAGATCCGCAAATTGTGCTGTTTGAAACCGCGAAGGGCACGCGTATTGATGTCGAAATCTTCGTTAACTGCCAATACGGTTACGACATCCAGTGCGAGGTCGTGGGTGAAAGTGGTATTGCCAAGCTGCCAGAACCCTCATCAGTGCAGATGCGCAGCGGTGCCAAACTGTCGACCGAAATTCTGACCGACTGGAAAGATCGCTTCATTGATGCTTACGACGTTGAGTTACAAGGCTTTATCAATGACGTCCTGGCAGGTTCGCTGACTGGCCCCTCCGCTTGGGACGGTTATGCGGCGGCGGTGACGGCTGATGCTTGCATAGCCGCGCAGCTCAGCGGTGAGATTGTCCCTGTGACCTTGCCACCACGTCCGTCGTTTTATAACAAATAGTGTGCTGACCGCCGTATCCACGTTTAACGAGGAATGACCATGAAGATTGCTTTTGATGTTGATGTCATCAGGGACCTGGGCATCACGAAAATGGTTCAGCAGGTGGCGGACTGGGGCTATCAATATATTGAGCAGTCACCGCACCCGCAGATCAATCCTTTCTATAAGCATCCGAAAGCCGGGCGTGAGGTCATGACGGAGTACAAAAACGTCCTGAAGGCTACCGGCGTGGAGATCTCCTCGTTTATCGTCGTTTATCGCTGGTCTGGCCCGGGTGAAGATCGCCGTCAGGCGGCAGTCAAAAATTGGCGTCGGATGATCGAAATCGCGGTAGAAATGGGTGTGCAGGTGATCAATACCGAACTGGCCGGCAATCCCAATGAGCCGGAAATCTGTGAAGAGTTGTGGTATCGCTCAATGGAGGAACTGTTGCCGATTATCGAGCGGGAAGGTATCCGCATGGAGATCCAGTCACACCCATGGGACTTCTGCGAGCTGAGCAACGAAACCGCGGATATCGTCAAGTCGCTGCGTAGCGATCACGTTAAATACCTCTACAGCGTTCCCCATACCTTCTACTACGACAAAGGCCAGGGTGACGTGGCTGGCATGTTGCAATATGCCGGTGAGGATCTCTCGCATGTGCTGATTGCCGACACCATGAACCATACCAAACACTGTCGCTATATCGTCAACCCGCCGGGTGTAGACGCCGCCGTACATCAGCATATGGGTATCGGCGAAGGGGAGGTGGACTTCGAAACCTTGTTCCAGACCTTGCGTGATATGGCGTTTGCGACCCGCAACTTTAAGGTCGGCGGCGAGTCGATTATCTGCACGTCACTGTTTGGTTACCCGGAAAGAATGAAAACCCAGGCTGTAGCGACCCGAGAGCGCATCGAAAAAGAGCTGTTGGGTAAATAATTTCCCGGCTGCGCGGGTGAAAATAGCCTACAGAGCGGCTCTATACCCTGCGGCTTAAAAGACGACGGTATATTACTGAGGCTGAAAATGAATAAAGACAACGTAAAACTGGCTATCGCCCCGATCGGCTGGACCAATGACGACATGCCCGAGTTAGGCAAAGAGAACACCTTCCAGCAGTGCGTCAGTGAAATGGCACTGGCCGGGTTCACCGGTAGCGAAGTGGGCAGCAAGTACCCGCGCGATCCGGCCGTGTTGAAGCCGATGTTGGACATTCGCGGCATTCAAATCTGCAATGCCTGGTTCAGCACCTTCTTTGCCGATGGCCTGAAAGACAAAACTGTCGATGAATTCATTAACCATATGAATTTCCTGCATGCGATGGGGGCAAAGGTGATTGGCTGCTCCGAGCAGAGCAAGAGTATTCAGGGCACCACCAAAGGGGTGTTTGAAGAGAAGCCGTATTTCAGCGATGAAGAGTGGCAGCGGGTGGCCGACGGGTACAATGAACTGGCAAAAATTGCTGCCGACAAGGGGATGCAGGTCTGCCTGCACCACCATATGGGCACCGGCATCCAGACGACCGCAGAGATCGATCGTTACATGAGCATGGTGAACGACGACGTCTACCTGCTGTTTGATACTGGGCATGCTTACTATTCGGAAGGCAGCCAGCAGGCGATGATGGCGATACTGGAAAAATACCTGCCGCGTATTAATCACGTACACCTGAAGGACGTGCGTGATGAGGTTGTTGCAGAGGTGAAGGCCAACAAATTGAGCTTCCTCGACGGCGTGAAGAAAGGCACCTTCACCGTGCCGGGGGATGGGGTGATCGACTTCCTGCCGGTCTTTAAATTACTCGATGAGCGCGGTTACAAAGGGTGGATGGTGGTCGAGGCTGAGCAGGATCCGGCGTTGGCTAACCCGTTTGAATATGCGGTGAAAGCGCGTCGTTATATCAAAGAGACAGCCGGTATTTAACCGGGTTGAGAATGTCGAGGGGCGCTTGAGCAATCAATGCGCCCTTTTTAATGGGTATCAGCTCAGTGTTTTCCAGGTAGTGACGTGTTCACCAGGCCAGGGGGTGGCTGCGTAAACGCCACGGGCTATCGCTCGTGCCAACGTATCCGCTGCCAGTGCGCCAATTTGCAGCACCGCCAGTTCTCGGCTGCCCTCGACGTTGCGCTGCCCGGTGGATAAGGCGAATACCACGTCGCCGTCGAACGGGCTGTGCAGTGGGCGGATGGCGCGGGCCATACCATCCTGTGCCATGATCGCGACGCGTTTAAGTTCTACCCGAGTGAGGGCCAGATCGGTGGCGATACAGGCCAAAGTGGTGTTCTTTCTACCGCCTGTCGGCGCTTCTGGCATCCAGTCTTCGCCCTGACCGTGCAATTGCGCGAGCGCGGCTGCACCCCCGTTGCCAAACTCACCGTTGATTTCATAAGGTGTGGCCCAGAACGCACGGGTGCCCGGAGCAACGACGGAGCCCAGGCTGTTTACCGCCACCAGTGCACCGACGGTAGCACCATTCGCTGCAACGATAGAAGCTGAACCCAGGCCGCCTTTCAGCTTACCCATGCCGGTCATGGCACCATAACCCGCGCCAACGGTACCTAGCGGGAAGTCGAGACCCACTTTGCCGACGGCCTCTATCCCCAGTTGACGATAAGGCGGGGTGAGCTGCCAGTCTTTATCACCTGCGTTGCTTAAATCGTATAGGCAGGCCGTGGGGACGATTGGGGACACCGGCACACCCGGAGCTGGACGAAGGGCGTAACCCCTGCCTTGCTGCCCCAGCCAGGCGGCCACCCCATCCGCTGCCGCCAGGCCATATACCGAGCCGCCGCTAAGCACTAAGGCATCGATGGTCTGCACCAGATTATCCTCTCCCAACGCATCGGTTTCTCGGGTGGCAGGGCCACCACCGCGCACGTCGACCGCGGCGATCGCCGGGTGATCCGGCAGGATCACCGTCGTGCCGGTTCGTACACGGCTGTCTTGGGCGATGCCGACCCGTAGGCCAGGCACGTCGGTAATCAGGTTACGGGTGCCGGTACGTACGGCAGGAGAGGTTGGCATGGCAGCCCCCAAGAGTGCAGTAGGAGAAAGGATGCCAATAGCACCCGTTACGCAGGCCAGCGTTTGTACAAAGGTGCGGCGGCTGACGGCTAAGGGGCGGTATACCGCCCCTGATCTACTTTTGGCATCCTTCATGATGATGCGTTTTTCTGCTGTTCACCGCGAAAGCGTGCCATGTGATAGGAGTCTACCAGTTTGCCGTCGCGCATCGCATAGGCGCGGCTGGAGCCTTCAATGTCAAAGCCGAACTTGCGGTAGAGCGCAATCGCGGCCTGATTGTCGGTGAATACTGTCAGTTCAATGCGTTCGATATCCGCCCAATTGTCGCAAAGATCGATCATTGCCTTCATCAGGCTGCTGCCAACGCCCTTGCCGTGGTGGCGGCTATCGACGCCAATGCCAAAGGTCGCCACATGGCGGCGGCGCACGCGCTGGTTCAGCATCACGCTCAGTTGGCCGACGACTTGCCCATCAATACAAGCCACCAGGTTGTGGGTGCCCGGTTCGAGATTGGCGAGGCGCTTGTGCCACAGCTCGATTGACGGTAGTGGAAGTTGTAGCGTGTCACGGTAGGCCTGCGGTTGAGAGTAAAGCTGATGCAGGGCTTGTGCATCTGTTGTTTCCACGTGACGAACTACGATTTCACTCATTACGCTGCTCCTTTGGCTTACCGGTTGAATAACCTCTGAATTTATCCGTTTATTGTGTCGAGTCAATATTATTACGTGTTGGTTAAAAAAACGCTTTACAGGTGCGAATGATAATGATTATTATTGCGATGCGTTCCGGGGAGAGTATCAACCTTTGATATCCTCACTGCGAAGGCACGACATTGCTCACATTGCTTCCAAGTATTACTTAGCCAGCTCGGGTGCTGGCTTTTTTTTTGCCCGTTTTCAGCCCGGCAAGCCCTCAACAAATTCCCTGCCAATAGTTTCACCACTCCATCTAATTTTTTGAACAGAGGGATGAGTTTTTTACGCTTTCTTATTCTGCTGCCAGGACTAGACTGTAAAAAACATTGAGGAGAGTTGAATATGATTTATTTACGTAAGGCAGAAGATCGTGGTCATGCCAATCATGGTTGGCTGGACAGCTGGCACACCTTCTCATTTGCCAACTATTACGATGCTGATTTTATGGGGTTCTCGGCGCTGCGGGTGATCAACGAAGACATGATCGATGCAGGGCAGGGGTTTGGTACTCACCCGCATAAAGACATGGAAATCCTGACCTACGTGCTGAGCGGCACGGTCGAGCATCAGGACAGCATGGGCAACAAAGAGCAGATCCAGGCCGGTGAATTCCAGATCATGAGCGCGGGTACCGGAGTGCGTCATTCTGAGTACAACGGTAACAACGATCGTCCGTTGCACCTGTACCAGATTTGGATCATCCCTGATCAGGTCGGGCTGGAGCCACGCTATGAACAACGCATGTTTGATGCGCCACAGGGCCGTCAGTTGGTGTTGTCACCGGATGCGCGTGAAGGTTCGCTGAAGGTGTTCCAGGATATGACACTGTCCCGCTGGGCGTTGAATAAAGACGAACAGGCGGCGTGCCCAATTGAAGCAGGGCGTCGTGTCTGGATCCAGGTGGTACGTGGCAAGGTTGTGGTTAATGGCCAGCAGGCCGGCACCAGCGATGCTTTCGCGGTGTGGGATGAAGCCGAGTTGTCGATTCATGCCGATGAAGACAGTGAAATCCTGCTGTTTGATCTGCCACCCGTCTGATTAAGCGGTAAATATCAAGGGCTCACAAGGTGAGCCCTTTTTGCGTTCCGCTTCCCAGTAACCAACAATATCGGCCCCGGTTTTTTTTTGCTAAAATGAGCGCCCATTCACGGTTAGCCAGTTCATTGATAATGAAGAAAAAACGGCCGGTACTCCAAGATGTCGCAGACAAGGTAGGCGTGACCAAGATGACGGTGAGCCGTTATCTGCGTAATCCCGATCAGGTTTCTGTCGCCTTGCAGCAAAAAATTGCCGTCGCGCTTGATGAGCTGGGCTACATCCCCAACCGTGCGCCGGATATCCTTTCCAACTCAACCAGCCGTGCTATTGGCGTATTGTTGCCGTCGTTGACCAACCAGGTGTTCGCCGAAGTGCTACGCGGCATTGAGAGCGTCACTGATGCGCACAATTATCAAACCATGCTGGCGCACTACGGCTATTTGCCGGAGCGCGAAGAACAGCGCCTGACCTCGTTGCTGTCTTACAATATTGATGGCTTGATCCTGTCTGAGCGGCACCATACACCCCGTACCATGAAGATGATTGAGGTTGCGGGGATCCCGGTCGTCGAACTGATGGACTGCGTATCACCTTGTATTGATCTGGCCGTAGGCTTCAATAACTTTGAGGCGGCACGCCAGATGACCCAGCAAATCATCGCACACGGCCATCGGCACGTGGTGTACTTCGGTGCACGCCAGGATGAACGTACCCTTATCAAACAGCAGGGCTATGAGCAGGCGATGCGCGAATCCGGTCTGGAACCCTACAGCGTCATGACGGCACGATCGTCGTCCTATTCTGCCGGTGGTGAGCTGTTGCGCCAGGCGCAGCGCGATTATCCGCAGATTGACAGTATCTTTTGCACAAACGATGACCTGGCGATCGGTGCGACCTTTGAGTGCCAGCGACAAGGGCTGTCGATCCCTAATGACATGGCCATTGCCGGTTTCCACGGCCACGATATCGGCCAGGTGATGGTGCCAAAACTGGCGAGCGTATTGACGCCGCGTGAACGCATGGGCCAAATCGGCGCTGAACGCCTGCTGGCTCGCCTGCGTGGCGAAACGGTCAGCCCACGCATGGTGGATGTCGGTTTTACCGTGATCCCCGGCGGCAGCATCTGATCGGGTTTAACACGATGTTTGAACGATTTTAATGATGAAAGCGCGCCGTTTGGCGCGTTTTCGTTCCTGCCTGTAAGTTTGCCGCCCGTTACCTTCATAAGTTTGATCTCTATCCCAGAACGCGAATTTTAGCCCGCCCCCCGGTTCCGGCAATCATGCTGTTACCGGTATCATGATACCGGTAACAATGAGTGTGCGGTTATCTTGCTCAAGATAGAACCTTTACCTCAGCACCACCTACAGCTCGTCTTCTAACACCGGGAAGAGCCTAAAAATACAACAAACGCGCGCTTTACGGCCTATCGTAAAGAGGGTCTGCGATAAAAAAGGTTGGAGAAAAATTATGCCATTAGTGATTGTTGCAGGCGGGGTAGCGCTGCTGTTGCTGCTGATGATCCGCTTTAAGCTGAACGGCTTTATCTCTCTGGTTCTGGTTGCTCTGGCGGTAGGTATCGCTCAGGGAATGCCAGTCGATAAAGTGATCGGTTCCATCAAGGCCGGCGTGGGCGGCACGTTGGGCAGCCTGGCGTTAATCATGGGCTTTGGCGCCATGCTCGGCAAACTGCTGGCGGACTGCGGTGGTGCTCAGCGCATTGCCACTACGCTTATCGAGAAGTTTGGCCAAAAATATATTCAATGGGCAGTGGTACTGACCGGGTTTACCGTCGGTTTTGCTCTGTTCTATGAAGTCGGTTTTGTGCTGTTGCTGCCGCTGGTCTTCAGTATCGCCGCTTCTGCACGCGTGCCGTTGCTGTATGTCGGCGTGCCGATGGCGGCTGCGCTGTCTGTGACCCACGGTTTCTTGCCGCCGCACCCAGGCCCAACGGCGATCGCCACCATCTTCCATGCGGATATGGGCAAAACGCTGTTGTATGGCACGCTGTTGGCTATTCCAACGGTGATCCTGGCAGGCCCGGTCTATGCCCGTTTCCTGAAAGGCATCGACAAGCCCGTACCTGAAGGCCTGTATAACCCAAAAATCTTCACCGAAGCAGAAATGCCAAGCTTTGGCATCAGCGTTGCCACCTCTTTGGTACCGGTGATCCTGATGGCACTGCGTGCGGTAGCGGAAATGGTGCTGCCGAAGGGCCATAGCCTGTTGCGCTTTGCCGAGTTCTTCGGCGATCCGGTCATGGCGACGCTGATTGCAGTACTGATCGCTATCTTCACCTTTGGTCTGAACCGCGGTCGTACCATGGATGAAGTGATGGGTACCATCACCGACTCAATCAAAATTATCGCCATGATGCTGTTGATCATCGGCGGTGGCGGTGCATTCAAGCAGGTACTGGTCGACAGCGGCGTAGAGAAATATATCGCCGCTCTGATGGAAGGCAGCAACGTCTCGCCGATTCTGATGGCCTGGTCCATTGCCGCCGCACTGCGTCTGGCGTTGGGGTCTGCTACCGTGGCAGCAATAACCGCGGGGGGGATTGTCGCACCGCTGATCGCGACTACCGGAGTCAGCCCGGAACTGATGGTGATTGCCGTTGGGTCGGGCAGCGTGATTTTCTCTCACGTCAACGATCCTGGTTTCTGGTTGTTCAAGGAGTACTTCAACCTGAGCATCATGGAAACCATCAAGTCCTGGTCGGTGTTGGAAACCATCATCTCAGTCTGCGGCCTGGTGGGCTGTTTGCTGCTGGCGACGGTCGTTTAATATATCCGCTGCCTTTCAAGTCGGTATAGAGCTAGGTTATCCGACACCCCCAGGGTGTCGGACATTCTTTGGAGTTTGGGGCGCATTTGATGGCGCAGGGGGCGTAACCCGCCGCCGGAACGTACATCTGATCCCATAAGGGCATGACATATGAGTAATTCACAGCACCACGTATTTATTCTGATGGGGGTTTCAGGCAGCGGTAAATCCGCAGTGGCCAACGCCGTCGCTCATGAAGCCAATGCCGCGATGCTGGACGGCGACTACCTGCACCCGCGTGCCAACATCAACAAAATGGCGGCCGGGCATGCGCTGGACGATAACGATCGCGCCCCCTGGTTGGCGGCATTAAATGACGCGATCTTTGCCATGGAGCGTACCAACGACGTTTCCCTGTTAGTGTGTTCCGCGCTGAAAAAAAGCTATCGTGACCGCCTGCGTGAAGGCAACCGCAACCTGCATTTCATCTATTTGAAGGGTGACAAGGCGGTCATTGAGGAGCGTTTGAAACAGCGTAAGGGCCATTTCTTCAAGCCACAGATGCTGGTTTCCCAGTTTGCCACGTTAGAAGAGCCTAACGAGCAAGAACAAGACGTGCAGGCGATCGAGATAGATCAACCGCTGGACGCTGTGGTCGCGGATACGCTCGCTTATATTCGGCGTGTTGCAGCCCAGTAAACCGGGCTGCCATTTTGTACCGGCGCCGAGCTGGCGCCAGTACCCCATTACAACTTCATATAAGCCCGCACGCCGTCCAGGAACATCTGGGTCGACAACATCACCAAAATCAGCCCCATCAGCCGTTCCAGCGCGCTGACCCCCTTGCTGCCCAGCAGGCGCAGGAACAGGTTAGACATCAGCAGGATAGCGGCGGAAATCCCCCAGGCAATCAGCAGGGCCCCCACCAGATACGAAATGTGGTTTGGATACTGGTGCGAAAGCAGCATCAACGATGCCAGAATCGAAGGCCCCGCAACCAGTGGGATGGCCAGCGGCACCAGGAAAGGTTCTTCACCGGCGGAAAGCCCGCTGCTATCGCCCTCTTGCGAGGGGAAAATCATCTTGATGGCGATCAGGAACAAGATAATCCCGCCGGAAATCGACACGGTCTCGGTACGCAGGTTGAGGAACGCCAATATTTTCTCGCCGGCAAACAGGAAAATCAGCATCAGCAACAGGGCGATCAGCAGCTCGCGGATCAGCACCATCCGCCGACGGCGCGGCTCCAGGTGCTTGAGCACCGACATGAAAATGGGCAAATTGCCCAACGGGTCCATGATTAAAAACAGCAAAACTGTGACTGAAATCATCTCTGTCATCATTACCTCTGGATCTGAAAAACACCTCGGTCATCCCGACGGCGTCCTTGCCTATAAGAAGGATTGCTGAGAATCGCTCACCCATCGAATAAATTCACTTTGCGCCTGCGCCGACATTTTGTAAGGTGGAGAGATATTGCACACAACTTATAGCAGTCATCCTCCAAGGCAGGACAGTCATTATGAAAAACGTTGGTTTCATCGGTTGGCGCGGAATGGTCGGCTCCGTACTCATGCAACGCATGACGGAAGAGCGCGATTTTGACGCCATTCGCCCGGTCTTCTTCTCTACCTCGCAACACGGTTCAGCGGCGCCGGTATTTGGCGGCCAGCAGGGCACGCTGCAAGATGCTTACGATGTTGAGGCGTTGAGCGCGCTCGACATTATTATTACCTGCCAGGGCGGCGATTATACCAACGAAATTTACCCGAAGCTGCGTGCAACTGGCTGGCAAGGGTATTGGATCGACGCAGCTTCTTCTCTGCGTATGCAAGACGACGCGATTATTATTCTGGATCCGGTCAACCGTGCGTTAATTCAGCAGGGTCTGGATAAAGGCATCAAGACCTTTGTTGGCGGCAACTGTACCGTTAGCCTGATGCTGATGTCTCTGGGTGGCCTGTTTGCCAATGATCTGGTTGAGTGGGCGTCAGTGGCGACTTACCAGGCGGCTTCCGGCGGTGGCGCGCGCCATATGCGTGAGCTGTTGACCCAAATGGGTATGCTGCACGCCGATGTGGCGAAGGAGCTGCAGGACCCGGCTTCGGCCATTTTGGATATCGAACGTAAAGTCACCGCCGCGACCCGCAGCGGTAAATTACCCACCGATAATTTCGGTGTGCCGCTGGCCGGTAGCCTGATTCCGTGGATCGACAAGCAACTCGATAACGGCCAGAGCCGCGAGGAGTGGAAAGGCCAGGCGGAAACCAACAAAATCCTGAACAGCGGTAGCCTGATCCCTGTCGACGGTTTGTGCGTGCGTGTTGGTGCGTTGCGCTGCCATAGCCAGGCGTTCACCCTGAAGCTGAAAAAAGACGTTTCACTGCCGGAAATCGAACAGATGCTGGCGACGCACAATGACTGGGTACGCGTGATCCCGAATGACCGCGAACTGACTATGCGTGAATTGACGCCAGCAGCGGTAACCGGGACGTTGAATACGCCGGTCGGCCGTCTGCGTAAGCTGAATATGGGGCCGGAATATCTGTCTGCGTTCACCGTGGGTGACCAGTTGCTATGGGGCGCGGCTGAACCGCTGCGCCGCATGCTGCGCATCCTGCTGTAACCTGAACCGTACTTCCCGGGGGCTGGCCTCTTTCAGCCCCCAAAAGCCTTATTTTCTTCCTTTTTCTCCGTTTCTGCGCGCTATGGTCTATGCCGTTGTAAAGGAGATAAAGCGCACCAGACATCGGTACATCTCCATGCGGGCAGCAGCGCAAAGACGTTGTCAGGCTGGCAGTTTTCTTAATGAAGAGTTTTCCTTGGTAATGGGCAATGTTTTTAACTGACATTAGCTATGCTTAAAGGACTGGCGGATAAATTTCAACCAGCGCTAAAAATAAGCATAAAGAGCGGAATTCGGACCGGGAAGGTGAGAATTGATCAATAACCGACCGCAATCACGCTTTAGATACCGAATGAATTGCATGATAACCAAAACGGCTATGGATTAAGCGTTATGCCCTGTGGATCTCAAGGTACAGCTTCTTCGCTGTAACCTGAAAGGCGATGGGCTTGCGCGGCCTCTTATAAATCATGCTCTTAATCTTAGGAAGAAGACTATGCCTGTACTTCCCGATCGTGACGTGATTGATCAGCTTTTCTCCGGCAACTCTGCCGATCCCTTTTCTCTGCTGGGCATGCATGCGGCTGATAACGGCCTGCAGGTACGTGCACTATTGCCTGACGCCAGTGAAGTCTGGTTGCTGGAACAGCAAACAGGCCGCCGGTTGGTACAGCTCAACTGCGACGATGAGCGCGGCTTTTTCAGCGCCACGGTCCCACGCCGCAAAACCCCGTTCCGCTATCAACTCGACGTCCGCTGGCACGATCACCAGCAGATCGTCGACGATCCCTATCGTTTTGGCACGCTGCTGCAAGATATCGATAGCTGGCTGTTGGCCGAAGGTACCCATTTACGTCCTTATGAACGCTTGGGTGCGCATCTCGCTACGCTTGATGACGTTGACGGTGTCAGCTTTGCGGTCTGGGCACCGAACGCCCAGCGTGTGTCGGTGGTCGGTGAGTTCAACTTCTGGGATGGCCGACGTCACCCAATGCGACTGCGCCGTGAAAACGGCATTTGGGAGCTGTTCCTGCCGGGGGTGAAAGCCGGGCAGTTGTACAAGTACGAAATCATTGATTGCTATGGCAATACCCAGTTGAAGGCCGATCCCTACGCTTTTGAAGCGCAGATGCGACCGGATACCGCGTCGCTGGTGGCGCCGTTACCTGCGGTGGTGGAAAACGCGCCAGAACGGCGGCGTGCGAATGATTTTGATCGACCGATTTCGATCTACGAGGTGCATCTTGGCTCGTGGCGTCGTCACACCGACGATAACTTCTGGCTCAGCTATGGCGAACTGGCCGTACAGCTGATCGATTACGTTAAATATATGGGATTCACCCATATCGAGTTGCTGCCGATTAACGAGCACCCGTTTGACGGCAGCTGGGGTTATCAGCCATTGGGGCTGTATGCCCCGACCCGGCGTTTCGGCACCCCGGCCGACTTTAAGGCGTTTGTGGCGGCCGCACACCAGGCAGGGATTAACGTGATCCTGGATTGGGTGCCGGGGCATTTCCCCAGCGATACCTATGGTCTGGCGAACTTCGACGGTACTGCATTGTATGAATACGCCGATCCGCGCGAAGGTTTCCATCAAGACTGGAATACCCTGATCTATAACTATGGCCGGCATGAGGTTCGCAACTATTTGGCGGGCAATGCGCTTTATTGGCTTGAGCGTTATGGCATAGATGCGTTGCGTGTCGATGCGGTGGCGTCAATGATCTACCGTGACTACAGCCGCGCCGACGGTGAGTGGGTGCCAAACTATTACGGCGGTAACGAGAATCTGGAGGCCATCGCCTTCTTGCGTTACACCAACCATACCCTTGGTAAGGAGCGCCCCGGCGCAGTCACGTTGGCGGAGGAGTCCACTGACTATCCGGGCGTAACGCTGCCGCCGGAATCCAACGGGTTGGGATTCCACTACAAATGGAATCTGGGCTGGATGCATGACACGCTCACCTACATGCAGTGTGACCCGGTGCACCGCAAGTATCATCACAATCAGATGACCTTCGGCATGTTGTACGCTTACACCGAAAATTTTGTGCTGCCAATCTCTCACGATGAAGTGGTGCACGGTAAAAAATCCATTCTCGATCGCATGCCTGGCGATGCCTGGCAAAAGTTCGCTAACCTGCGCGCCTATTACGGCTTTATGTGGGCGCACCCAGGCAAGAAACTGCTGTTTATGGGGTGTGAGTTTGCCCAAGGGCGCGAGTGGAATTTTGATAGCAGCCTCGACTGGCATCTGCTGGAAGGCTTAGATAACTGGCATCACGGTGTGCAGCGGCTGGTGCGAGATCTGAACCATTGCTACCAGCAACACGCCCCGTTGTATGAGCGGGATTACCGCCCAGACGGCTTCGAGTGGCTGGTGGTGGATGACCACGATAACTCGGTTTTTGCCTTTGCCCGCTATGACGCACATGGCAATGAACTGATCGCCGTCAGCAACTTTACCCCAGTCCCGCGCCATCATTATCGCATCGGTATTTCACGCGCCGGTGAATACCGAGAAATTCTCAATACCGATTCACACCATTATCACGGCAGCAATACCGGCAACCAGGGCCGCGTAGTGTCCGAGCAAACTGGCCATCACGGCCGCGAGCATTCTATTAGCGTGACCGTACCGCCGCTGGCGACCATCTACCTGCTGCGGGAGGCGCCATGACTGAGCTGACGCCGGGTATCGCCGCGCCTCTCGGGGCGCATTATGACGGTAATGGCATCAACTTTAGCCTGTATTCCTCCCATGCCACGGGCGTGGAACTGTGTCTGTTTGACGAACAGCAGCGCGAAATCCGCCTGCCGCTGACGACGCGGAGCGGCGACATCTGGCACGGTTACTTACCGGGTGGCAAGCCGGGTCAGCGTTACGGTTACCGGGTGCATGGCCCGTTCGATCCTGCGCACGGGTTGCGTTTTAATCCCAATAAACTGTTGTTGGATCCCGCGGCCCGGGCGGTAGAGGGACCCGTGGCGGACGATCCTTACCTGCATGGGGGTTATGATCGGCCGGATAAGCATGACAGCGCTGAATTGATGCCGAAATGCGTGGTGATCGACGAGGTTTACGACTGGCAAGATGATCGTCCCCCGGCCACGCCGTGGGGGAAAACGGTGATCTACGAGGCGCATGTGCGCGGTCTGACCCTGCAGCACCCGGATATTCCGCCGGTGTTGCGCGGCAGTTTCGCTGCGCTCGGCCATCCGGTAATGATCGCCTATTTCAAGCGCCTTGGCATCACCGCGCTGGAACTGCTGCCGGTCCAGCAGCACAGCTCCGAGCCACGTTTGCAGCGCCTCGGGTTGATTAACTACTGGGGCTATAACGTGCTGGCGCCTTTTGCGCCGGACAACCGTTATTCCAGTTTGCGGACAGAGATGACGCCGCTGCGTGAGTTTCGCGATGCGGTTAAAGCGCTGCACAAAGCCGGCATTGAAGTGATTCTCGACGTGGTGTTCAACCATAGCGCCGAGCTTGATATCGACGGGCCAACGCTGTCGTTACGCGGTATTGATAACCCGGGCTACTACTGGCTGACACCGGATGGCGGCTACGTGAACGATACCGGTTGTGGTAACACCCTGCGATTGGATCAGCCGCAAGGTGTGGCTTGGGTGATGGACTGCCTGCGTTTTTGGGTCGGCGAATGCCATGTTGATGGTTTCCGCTTTGATCTGGGCAGCGTACTCGGTCGCACGCCGGCGTTTGATCGTGATGCACCGCTGTTCCAGGCGATGCTGGCGGACGATCTGCTGTCGCGCTGCAAACTGATTGCCGAGCCGTGGGATATTGGCCCCGGTGGGTATCAGGTAGGCCAATTCCCAGGGCGCTTCGCCGAGTGGAACGATCATTATCGCGACGATATACGCCGTTTTTGGTTGCAGGACGGCGTATCGCTGGGGCAATTCGCCCAACGTTTCGCTGCTTCCAGCGATCATTTTAACCAACGCGGGCGTGCGCCGTACGCCAGCATCAACATGCTGACCGCTCATGACGGGTTTACCCTGCAGGATCTGGTCAGTTTTAACCGCAAACACAACCAGCTGAACGGTGAAGGCAACCGTGACGGCAGTGATCGTAACTTTAGCAATAACCACGGTGTTGAAGGCCCGATTGCCGACGACGCCATTTTGCAACGCCGTAGGGCTAGCCAGCGGGCACTGCTTGCCACGCTGTTATTGTCCCAGGGTACGCCGATGCTGCTGGCCGGCGACGAGCATGGACACAGCCAGCAGGGCAACAACAATGCTTATTGTCAGGACAATGCTATCACCTGGCTCGACTGGGCCACGGCGGATGACTCACTCACCACGTACACCGCTGCATTGATCCGTCTGCGTCAACAAATCCCCGCTTTGCAGCATGACCGCTGGTGGCAGGAAGGCGACGGTAACGTGCAGTGGCTGAACGCGCAGGGGCAGCCGCTCGACGCACAACAGTGGGAGCAAGGGGCTCTGCAGTTGCAGATCCGCTTGTCGCAACGCTGGCTGGTGGTGGTAAACGCCACGCAGCAAGCCGCGGAGATGACGTTGCCCGACGGCGATTGGCAGCTTGTCGCCCCTTTTACTCAGGAAGATTCGCGGGCGGTTTTACCCGCCTGGAACCAGGCTGCGCACTCGATTTGCGTGCTGGTAAAGAAATAATAAAAGGAGTCAGCTATGGTTAGGTTTGAAAATAAAGACCCCCTGATGTTGGCACGCCAACTGCCGATTAAGTCTGTCGCCCTGATTCTGGCGGGGGGCCGCGGTTCGCGTTTGAAAGATTTAACCTCAACCCGGGCCAAGCCAGCCGTTCATTTTGGCGGTAAATTCCGCATCATCGATTTTGCCCTGTCGAACTGCCTGAATTCGGGGATCCGCCGCATTGGCGTGATCACCCAATACCAGTCCCATACTTTGGTACAGCATATTCAGCGCGGCTGGTCGTTCCTCAATGAAGAGATGAACGAGTTTGTCGATCTGTTGCCGGCACAACAACGCCTCAGTACCGAGCACTGGTATAAGGGCACGGCGGACGCGGTATACCAGAACCTGGATATCATCCGTCGTTACGAGGCCGAGTATGTGGTGATCCTGGCAGGCGATCACATCTACAAGATGGATTACTCGCGCATGCTGATCGACCATGTGGAAAAGGGGGCGCAATGTACCGTGGCCTGTTTGCCGGTGCCGCGCGAGGAGGCCAGCGAGTTTGGTGTGATGGAAGTAGACGAAAACGACCTGATCCTCGAGTTCCTGGAGAAACCCAGTAATCCACCGCCGATGCCGGGTAACCCGGATATGTCGCTCGCCAGCATGGGGATCTACATCTTCAACGCCGATTACCTGTTCCAATTGCTGGAGGAGGACATGTCTACGCCGGGCTCCACCCATGACTTCGGCAAGGATCTGATCCCGAAAATCACGGCCCAAAAGGCGGCATGGGCACATCCGTTCACGTTGTCCTGCGTCACGTCCAACCCCGATCTTCCGCCATACTGGCGCGATGTGGGCACGCTGGAAGCTTACTGGCGTGCCAACCTCGATCTGGCTTCCGTGACGCCGGAGTTGGATATGTACGATCGCGCCTGGCCAATCCGCACCCATATGGAGCCGTTGCCACCTGCCAAGTTCGTACAAGATCGTTCCGGTAGCCACGGTATGACCATGAACTCGCTGGTATCCGGTGGCTGCATCGTCTCCGGATCGGTGGTGGTGCATTCGGTGCTATTCCCGCGAGTGCGGGTGAACTCGTTCTGCACCATCGACTCTACCGTATTGCTGCCCGACGTTAACGTCGGTCGTTCCTGCCGTCTGCGGCGCTGCATCATCGACCGTGCCTGTCATATTCCCGAGGGCATGGTGATTGGCGAAAACGCCGACGAAGACAGCAAACGCTTTTATCGTTCAGAAGGCGGCATCGTGCTGGTCACGCGCGAAATGTTGTCAAAGTTGTGAGTTAAGGTAGTCGGCAGCAATAACGACCCAACGAATTTTTAGTCGCGGCTAGGTGGCCAGGACGAGAAGCCCCGGGAGTTTACTCAGGTAAGCGACTGGGGCGAGTCAACACAGCCAACAACACAGCGGTTTTAAAGGCGAAGGGTAGACCTGCCGCCATATATAAACGGACTGATGGCTTGCACAACGCGGGATTAATAACAGCGGCAAGCCTGCTTTTCCAGAGTAATTTAGCCGATTCTCAGGAGTGATAATGCAGGTTTTACACGTATGTTCTGAAATGTTCCCCCTGTTGAAAACCGGAGGGCTCGCAGACGTGGTTGGCGCATTACCGGCGGCTCAGATCGCCGAAGGCGGCGATGTTCGGGTGTTATTGCCCGCTTTTCCTGACGTGCGCAACGGCATACCGGATTCGGTGCTGGTGGCGGAGATCGATTCGTTCGCCGGTCGCGTTGGCCTGCGTTACGGTACCTACCACGGTGTGGGCATCTACCTGATTGATGCCCCTTGGCTGTACGAGCGGCCGGGCAGCCCATATCACGACCAATCCATGAATGCCTATTCCGATAACCATCGGC
Organism: Serratia sp. PL17; assembly: GCF_017832355.1. Taxonomy (GTDB): domain Bacteria; phylum Pseudomonadota; class Gammaproteobacteria; order Enterobacterales; family Enterobacteriaceae; genus Serratia. The sequence goes on along the minus strand of NZ_JAFIBY010000009.1, from coordinate 90,781 downwards.
GTTTTGCCCTGCTGGGCTGGATAGCCTGTGAACTGGCTAAGGGGCTGGATCGCTACTGGCGCCCGCAGGTGGTGCATGCTCATGACTGGCACGCCGGGCTGGCCTGCGCCTATCTGGCGGCTAACGGCCACCCTGCACGTTCCATTTTTACCGTGCACAATCTGGCCTATCAGGGGCTGTTTTCCGCCCACCACGTACCGGAATTGTGGCTACCGCCATCGTTCTACAATGTTTACGGTCTGGAGTTTTACGGCCAGATGTCATTCCTGAAAGCAGGCTTGTATTACGCCGATCACATCACTGCCGTTAGCCCAACGTACGCGCGTGAGATTACCCGACCGGAGTTCGGCTACGGCATGGAAGGGTTATTACAAGAACGCCAGCGGCAAGGGCGGTTGAGCGGCATTCTCAATGGCGTGGATGACAAGATTTGGGACCCGTCCCACGATCCGCGCCTGACCGCCCGCTATGACGCCGACAATTTGAAAAACAAAGCCAAGAACAAGCTGCACCTGCAAAAAGCCATGGGCCTGAAGGTGGACGAGTCGCTGCCGGTGTTTGCGGTAGTGAGCCGTCTCACCAGCCAAAAAGGGCTGGATCTGGTATTGGAAGCGCTGCCTGCACTGCTGGAGCAAGGCGGCCAATTGGCGCTGTTAGGGGCCGGTGATGCGGTGTTGCAGCAGGCGTTTTTGGCTGCCGCCGCGGACTACCCGGAACAGGTCGGCGTTCAGATTGGCTACCATGAGGCCTTTTCACATCGCATTATCGGCGGAGCGGATGTGATCATGGTGCCCAGTCGCTTCGAACCCTGCGGGCTGACCCAACTCTATGGCCTGAAATACGGCACGCTGCCGCTGGTGCGCCGCACCGGTGGATTGGCGGACACGGTGGTCGATTGCGCGCTGGAGAATCTGGCCGATGGCAGCGCCAGCGGATTTGTCTTTGATGATTGTGATGCCGCCGCACTGGGCAACGCCATTCGGCGCGCCATGGTGCTGTGGAGTAGACCTAAGCATTGGCGTCACGTCCAGCGCCACGCGATGAGCGTGGATTTTGGCTGGCAAGTCGCGGCAAAGGAATATTTGTCGCTTTATTCCCGTCATATTTGACGTTACCTCAGTGTTGGCTGCATTCACTTACCCGAATCACTTACCCGTGTAAGTGATTCGGGATAAGTTCCCTTGCCGCCTTGATGCAGCGCCAATTATTTTGGGTATATCAACACCTATTGTAATGCCCTATGAATTTCAAATTGCAGCCAGGTGGCCAGCTTACTCATCCCCAGATACTTACTTTAGTCAGTCACTGGGGTGTCAAATCTGTCGGGAACAGATTTGAACGCTGCTTGCAGCGGCCCCTTAAGGGGTGTGGCCCACGGATGGGCCACGTAACTGAGTGCAGGTAACACGGCTGTGGTTTGAAAGGCGACGGGCAGTCACGAACTTGGGATCGAAAAGCTATGACTTCACCGATTAGTTACACCTCACCCACGGTCAGTGTTGAAGCGCTGAAACACTCCATCGCTTATAAGTTGATGTTTATTGTCGGCAAGGACCCGGCTATCGCCAACCAGCATGATTGGCTGAACGCCGTGCTGTTCGCGGTGCGCGACCGTATGGTGGAACGTTGGTTACGCTCTAACCGTGCACAACTTTCACAGGATGTGCGTCAGGTGTATTACCTGTCGATGGAATTTCTGATTGGCCGCACGTTGTCCAACGCCCTGCTGTCGATGGGAATTTATCAGGATATCGACGATGCACTCAATGAGATGGGGCTGAGTCTGAGTGACTTGCTGGAGGAAGAGAACGATCCGGGTCTGGGCAACGGTGGGCTGGGGCGTCTGGCCGCGTGTTTTCTTGATTCGCTGGCAACGTTGGCATTGCCGGGGCGTGGCTACGGCATTCGCTATGAATATGGGATGTTCAAACAAAATATCGTCAATGGCCAGCAAATGGAATCGCCAGACTATTGGCTGGAATACGGTAATCCATGGGAATTCCCACGCCATAATACCCGTTATAAGGTGCGTTTTGGCGGTCGGATCCAACAAGAGGGTGCCAAGGCGCGGTGGGTGGAAACCGAAGAGATCATTGCTACCGCTTACGATCAGGTAATCCCCGGTTTTGATACCGATGCTACCAACACCCTGCGGCTGTGGAGTGCGCAGGCCAGTAATGAAATCAACCTGGGCAAATTTAATCAGGGCGATTACTTTGCGGCGGTGGAGGATAAAAACCACTCGGAAAACGTATCACGCGTACTGTACCCGGACGACTCAACCTCTTCCGGGCGCGAGCTTCGCCTGCGACAGGAGTATTTCCTGGTGTCGGCCACGGTGCAGGATATTCTCAACCGCCACTGGTTGATGCACAAAACCTTCGATAACCTGGTCGATAAGATTGCCATTCACCTGAATGACACTCACCCGGTGTTGTCTATCCCGGAACTGATGCACCGGTTAATCGACGAGCATAAATTTAGCTGGCTTGATGCCTGGGCGGTGGTGGAGCAGGTATTCTCCTATACCAACCACACGCTGATGAGCGAAGCGCTGGAAACCTGGCCGCTGGATATGATCGGCCGGATTTTGCCGCGTCACCTGCAGCTGATTTTCGAGATCAACGATCACTTCCTTAAACACGTGCAGGAGGTGATACCGGACGACAATGAATTACTGGCACGCGTGTCGATCATTGATGAAACCAATGGCCGCCGGGTGCGTATGGCTTGGCTGGCGGTGGTGGCCAGCCATAAGGTTAACGGTGTGTCCGCGCTGCATTCCGAACTGATGGTGCAGTCACTGTTTGCCGACTTCGCCCGTATCTTCCCCGATCGCTTCTGCAATAAAACCAATGGGGTAACACCACGCCGTTGGCTTGGGTTGGCTAACCCGCCGCTGTCCGCCGTGCTGGATGACAGCATTGGCCAGACCTGGCGCACCGATCTCAGCCAGCTGAGTGAGATCAAGGCGAATGTTGATTACCCGAGCTTCTTGCAGGCGGTGCAGGCTGCCAAGCGAAAGAACAAGGAGCGACTGGCGACTTACATCGCCAAAACGCTGAATGTGGTGGTCAACCCAGATGCGTTATTCGATGTACAGATTAAGCGCATTCACGAATACAAACGGCAACTGCTCAACGTGTTGCATGTGATCACGCTGTATAACCGGCTGCTGGAGGATCCGGAAACTGAACGGGTACCGAGGGTGGTGATCTTTGCCGGTAAGGCGGCGTCGGCTTATTACGCCGCCAAACAGATCATCCGCCTGATCAACGACGTGGCCAAGGTGATCAACAACGATCCGCGGGTGCATACCCAACTGAAAGTGGTGTTTATCCCGAACTACGGTGTCAGTTTGGCGCAGATGATCATTCCGGCGGCGGATCTTTCTGAACAGATCTCGCTGGCGGGCACCGAGGCGTCAGGCACCAGTAATATGAAGTTCGCTCTCAATGGTGCGCTGACCATAGGTACGCTGGACGGTGCCAATGTCGAGATGCTGGAGCACGTGGGTGAGGAGAATATCTTTATCTTCGGCAACACCGCCGAGCAGGTCGAGGAGCTGCGACGCAACGGTTACAACCCGCATCTTTACTATGAGCAGGATCCCGAGTTGCATCAGGCGTTGACCCAGATTGCCACCGGGGCTTTCAGCCCGGAAGAGCCAAAGCGCTACAGTAATCTGTTTGATTCGCTGGTGAACCTGGGCGATCACTACCAACTGCTGGCCGATTACCGCAGCTATGTCGATACGCAGGATAAGGTGGATGAGGTGTATCGCAATCAGGATGACTGGACGCGGCGAGCGATATTGAATATTGCCAATATGGGCTACTTCTCGTCCGACCGTACCATTCAGGAATACGCAGACGAAATCTGGAACATCAAACCCATCAAGCTGTAATGCAAAAGGGCCGGATATCCGGCCCTTTTTACGTTCAGCGATTTACGATGCCAGAGACAGCGTTTTCGCTTTCGCGTGTTCCGCCAGCCAGGTTTTGACCCGTGCCTGCTGTGCTTCATCCAACCACATACCTAATTTGGTACGACGCCAGATAGCATCTTCCAATTCCACCACCCACTCTTTGTCGATCAGGTAGCGCAGTTCAGCTTCGTACAAGCCGTGGCCGAATTCTTCCCCCAGATCGCTGAGGTTTTTGGCATCGGCCAAAATCAGCTCGCTGTGGCTGCCGTAGGTGCGTGCATAGCGGCGAGCCAATGACTCAGGTAACCAGCTGTGTTCACGACGCAGTTTCGCCGCGTAGCTGTCGCGATCGCCACCGATGTCGCCACCTGGCAGTGAACCGTTTTTGGTCCATGCCGGGCCGCAGCCAGGGTAGTAGTGTGCCAGTTTTTCCATCGCATGCTCTGCCAGCTTGCGGTAGGTCGTCAGCTTGCCACCGAACACGGACAGCAGTGGGGCTTTACCTTGTTCGTCATGCACGTCCAGCGTGTAGTCACGGGTAACGGCCTGTGGCGAGTCTGACTCGTCATCGCACAGCGGGCGTACGCCGGAGTAGGTCCAGACGATATCGTCACGGCCCAACTGCTTCTTAAAGTGGTCGTTATACACTTTCAGCAGATAGTTGATTTCGTTATCGTCGATCTTCACGTCTTTTGGATCGCCATGATATTCCACGTCGGTGGTACCGATGATGGAGAACTCATCGTTCCATGGGATGACAAAGACGATACGGTGGTCTTCGTTCTGCAGAATATAGGACTGCGGCTGGTCATGCACACGCGGTACCACGATGTGACTGCCTTTGATCAAGCGGATACCGTAAGGGGATTTCAGCTTCAGGCCATCATCGAAGAAGTGTTTCACCCATGGGCCAGTGGCATTCACCAGGCCCTTGGCACGCCAGGTGAAGGTTTTACCGCTGTCGACGTCAACCGCTTCCACCATCCACAGACCGTTTTCACGCCATGCGCGGGTCACCTTGGTACGGGTACGGACTTCACCGCCACGTTTTTCGACTTCCTGGGCGTTGAGTACCACCAGGCGAGCATCGTCGACCCAGCAGTCAGAATATTCGAAACCGCGCTTCAATTCTGGCTTCAGCACCGATTCTGGTCCAAAGCGCAACCCCTTGCTGCCTGGCAGGCTGGTGCGTTTACCCAGGTGATCGTACAGGAACAGGCCGATGCGGATCATCCAGGCTGGGCGCAGGTGAGGCTGATGCGGCAGGCGGAAGCGCATTGGGAAGGCAATATGCGGTGCCAGTTTTAACAGCACTTCACGTTCGGCCAGCGCCTCGCTCACCAGACGGAATTCGTAATGCTCCAGGTAGCGCAGGCCACCGTGGATCAGTTTGGAACTGGCGGAAGACGTAGCACAGGCCAAGTCTTGCGCTTCCAGCAGCAGAACGGACAGGCCGCGCCCGGCAGCATCCGCCGCGATGCCGGCACCGTTGATGCCGCCACCGATAACGATCAAGTCTTTGGTTTCCACGTCAACTTCCTCCAGATGTTCGAAATAGCTCTTTCATGTTCGTTTTCGCTCATGATTGTAATCAAAAACCAACAAACAAGCCAAGACTTAACCAAACAAAAACATTTAGGCGTGATAGAGGTAACAGTTTGATGATGGTAGTTATACAAAGTGAAGGGGTATTTTCGTTCTGGAACTGCAGGGTTCAGCAGGCTGAACCCTGTCTATAACGGCAGGTCTGGCGGGGCGGAGTGGGGTTAAATGAACGGTAAAAGACTCAGCACAACTCCAGCTGCACATCGTACTGTTCGATGATTTTCATCACGCTTGGCGGCGGCAGTTGATCGGTAAACAGGTAGTCGATCAGGTTCATATTGCCGAGGTTAACCATGGCATTACGGCCGAATTTGGAGTGGTCGGTCACCAGCATGACGCAGCGCGAGTTTTCGATAATTGCGCGTTTGGTGCGCACTTCGTGATAGTCGAATTCAAGCAGTGAGCCATCCATATCGATGCCGCTGATGCCCAGAATGCCGTAATCGAGACGGAATTGAGAGATAAAATCCAGCGTGGCTTCGCCCATGATGCCCCCATCACGCGTACGTACTTCACCGCCAGCCAGGATCAGACGGAAATCTTCTTTGGCGGTCAGCAGGGTGGCGACGTTCAGGTTGTTGGTTACCACGCGCAGGTTCTTGTGATTCATCAGCGCATGAGCCACGGCTTCCGGGGTTGTGCCGATGTCGATAAACAGCGTGGCGCCGTCAGGGATTTGACTGGCGACGCGTTGGGCGATACGCGCTTTCTGTTCCGACCACATCACCTTGCGATCGTTATAGGCGGCGTTAACTGAGCTGGAAGGCAACGCCGCACCACCGTGGTGACGCTGGATTTTGTTTTGATCGGCCAGGTCATTCAAGTCACGGCGAATCGTTTGCGGGCTGACGTCAAAATGTTCGACCAGTTCTTCCGTACTGACATAACCTTGCAGGCGCACCAGCTCGATAATTGCGTCATGACGCTGTGTTTGCTTCACGGTAATCCCCTAAAACGCCCGGCTTGTACCTGGCTGTTATTGTTCGTTGTGCGCGCGATGACGCGTGTCCCAAAATGCCATCAATAACCCTAACACTAAACCGGCAACGTGTGCCGCGTTAGCGATCGACATTCCTAAAATATCGAAATACCCGGCCACCAGCCACAGAACGGAAAACACCATCAGGCCGCGCGGCAGCATCAGGCCACGTTCCGGTGCCCGCTCCCCGCTGAGCCAGCAGTAACCCATCAACGCGTAGACCACGCCGGACAGGCCACCGAACAGGGCTCCGCTGAACAGCGACTGCGCCCAGCCGCTGAAGAAGGCCGAAACCACCGCCAGTACGAACAGTTTGCCGGCACCGAGACGTTTTTCCATCGGACCACCGAGATACCACCACCACATCAGGTTAAAGGTAATATGCAGCAGTGAGAAATGCAGGAAGGCGTGGCTGACCCAGCGCCACAATTGCAGGTATTGGCTGCTGTCTTGTGGCCAGGACAGCCAGTACATCACGGTGTCGTCACCCAGTATTTGCATCAGGATATACACCGCAATGCACAGCACCATCACACTCAACGTCAGTGGCCCGGCTTTGCTGTACAGCGTTTGCAGATAGGAATAGCCCTGATAGTGGAGTTCGGCGTTGGTACTTCCGGCCTGCCAACTGGCCGCCCGATAGCGACTATTGAGCGGATCGACCAGGAACTGCTGGAGTTCGTGCTGTACTTGCTCCAGATGGCTGTCGTCAGCCAGCCAGATTTCTGCCGCTTCGTCAGTATTGTGCACCCTAAGCTCAATGTGTTGTGTCGCCATGTAATCGACAAAGGCCTGCGCCAGGCGGGGATTGGAGACGGCGATAACTCGAACCATAGGTATTCCGTTTAATGAGATGATTTTAGCCGTCGGTTTACCCCGGCGGCGTTGACGGCTGATTATACCGTCGAAATCCTGAGCGCAGGCAACGGATCTGCGTAAAACCAGCAAAAACACGCACTAACGACGCGAGAAAGAACCCCGCCGGCGGCGGGGAGAATTAGGCAGAGGTTTCAACGTCCTGCGGATACTGACGAGCCCAGGCTTCAAAGCCGCCGTCGATGCTGTACACCGCATCAAACCCTTGATGCAGCAGATATTGCGCCGCGCTGCGGCTGCTGTTGCCGTGATAGCACATCACCATCACCGGACGATCGAAGTCGTTCTGCTGCATAAAGGTTTGCAGGCTGGCGTTAGTAAGGTGAAAGGCGCCTGGCGTGTGCCCGGCTTCAAAACTTTGCGGATCGCGGATGTCGACCAGGGCGGCGCTGTCATCTTTCCAACGGCTGTGCGCCTGCTCAACGTTGATCGCTTCAAACTGTTCCATGACTTCGGACTGCCTCGTAATATGAATATGCCGCCATTGTAGTCAATTTCGCGGCAATTAAGACCAGAGCATTAATGTGGTTTTTAGGCGCCGTAGCCCATCATCTTCAGCAGTTGCTGCGCCTGTTGCACCGCCTCTTGACGATGGGCCACGCCCAGCTTCTGGTACAGATTGCGGATATGGGTTTTGATGGTGGTGGCCGCCACGTCCAGTTCGCCAGCGATTTGGTCGTTGCTGTAACCGGAATAAATCAGCCCCAACACCTGCCATTCACGCTGCGTCAGCGGGCTGGTGCGGATCAGTTCGGGTACCTGCGGATGGGTCAGCAGTTTATCGACGAAATTCTCGTCAAAATGCGCGAACTTATGCCGATGATGCTGGTTAATGTCGCGCAGAATACGCTGGGCGCGATGGTTTTCCAACTCCGGCAGCGTATTGAGTTGGATCAGTTGGCGTAGTTGTTGCGCCATCGCTTCGCCTTCAATGACGAAGTGGCTGATAAAGCCGGTGCGGCTGGCCAATGACAGAGCTTCCATCAGGACCTTTTGCGCGTCGCTTTTGCGCTCCATCTGCCAATAAAGCTGGTTGCTGAGCAACAGGTTACGGTTTAAATCGCTGACCAGCCGCAGGCGGCGGGCATTTTCGTTGAGTTCATCCAGCACCACTTCGGCTTCTTCATACTGACCCAGCATGATTTGCACCCGCGCGATATTACGCCACTGGCCCTGCATAAAGTGGTTATCCGCCATACCGGGTTTTTCCGTCTGGCGCAGCCATTGAGCCGCAGCGGCAGTATCGCCGGTCATCTGCCAGTGGATCACGCGTGGTTTGTCCGCGTTGGTGAGCCAGTCGCGGTGGTATTGGGTGCCGTGCAGCAGCACTTCGCACCGTTGCATATGCGCATTGGCATTATCCAGATCGCCACGCGCCAGCGAACACTTGGCCAGCATGGCGATACACTGCAACTGTTGCTGAGGCTGGTAGTTCGCCAGGATTTTTAGGCCTTCGCGAGCGGCATCTTCCGCTTCGTCCAGGCGCGCCCATGACCACAGGATCTGCGCGCGAATGCGCAACAGGAACTCATGCATCGGTAACTGTTCCAGATGCTGTTCACGTACCAGTTCAAAGGCTTTGTCCTGTGTTTCATAAGCGGCCTGCAGGAAACCTTGAGCAATCAGGATCTCGCTTTGCTGCAACAGCGCCCACAGTGCGTAGTGGTAAGCCTGATGGCGCCGAGCCATTTGTTCCGTTTGTTGCATCATCGGCAGCGCACGGGCCAACTCACCCTTGCAATGATGGACTTCGCCGGTCACCGAGGTCGCGACGATGCGGCTGTAATAGCTGGAAAGCGGCAAGAACTTCAGCGCTTCAGTGGCCAAGCGTTCGGCCTCTTCCGGCTTACCTGCGTTGATGGCGACCTGTGCACGCAGGGCGTCAAATTCGGCATGCAGGGTGCGATCGACGTCAATTTTTTGTTCGCGCATTGCTTGCTCTGCGCGTTCCAGCAGCGTGTTCACTTCGATATAACGGTGCTGGCTTTGTGCCAACCAGGCCTGCAGCAGCGCCAGTTTAGGATTTTGGATCAAGCGCTCATAGGGCAGTGCATTCAAACACTCTTCCAACAGGGCCAATTCACTGTGGTGGAACAGTGACCATGCGTGTTGCAGCAGAATATCACGCAGCATGCTGACATCACTGGCTGCCAGTGCATGATGAATCGCCTCCGCCGGATAGCCCAGCGCCAGCCAACCTTCGGCAGCGGCGCGGTGCAGGCCCGGTAATTCCAACGCCAGCTCCCATTGGCAGCGTTGACGCAGGAAGGTGGCGAACAAAGGGTGGAAGCAGAACCACTCACCGCTATCGTCCATGCGGTGGATAAACAGCCCCTGGCGCTCCAGCTCTTCTAACCGTTGCTGGCCGTTGTCTTCGCCGGTCAGACGCACAATCAGCGCATCATTCATCGAGCGAAGTACCGAACAACGCAGTAAGAAGGCACGCGCATCGGCATCAACGTGATCCAGGACTTCGTCCACAAGATAATCGGACAGATGGCTGGCGTTCAGCCCGGCCAGGCGTTTGGCCGATTGCTGTGCGGAAGAGGTGGATTGCCGTGCGGACAGCGCAATCAGCTGCAGCGCAGTGGCCCAGCCTTCGACCTCATCACACAGGCGGCTGCTGTCTTGCTGTTCCATGGGGGCAACCAGACGGCAGTCGAAGAACTGCTTGGCTTCATGATGGGTGAATGCCAATTGCTGCGTGCCCATCTCCAATAACTGATCGCGCACGCGCAAGTTGGCGATGCCGAGCGGTGGCAGGGTGCGCGAAAGCAGGATCAGCGTCAGGTTTTCTGGTTGATGGCGCAGGAAGAAGCGCATGGCTTCGTGGATGACGTCGTTGGTGATCAGGTGGTAGTCGTCAATCACCAGGTATAGGGGGTGATGCCAATCAGAAAGTTCAATAAACACCTGGGCGAACAGCGCTGACAAACTGGCGTACTGATGCTTTTGGCTTAGTGCCTCGCTCTTCACACAGTGGCCACCGCTGGCGTGCTGCAACGCTGCGATCAGGTAGCTGGCGAAGCGCTCGGGTTGGTTGTCGCTTTCATCCAGCGAATACCAGCCTAAATCTGACTTGCCGGCCGCCCACTGTGCGACCAGCGTCGTTTTCCCGTATCCCGCAGGGCAATTGACCAATGTCAGGCGATAGTTGGCCGCGCTGGCTAATTTGGCCAACAGGCGATCGCGGATCACGGTATTTTGCAGCCGTACCGGACGGCTCAGTTTCGATGGGATCAGCATAGTATTCCAGAGTGAAAATCGCGGTGCCCGCCGCCGAGGCTTGCCCGATGGCGTTTATGTCATCACTACGCCTGCCGGGATCTGAGGGGGTTAATTATTTTATGGCTCGTAATTAATCCCCCTCCTAAGTTCTGACAACGTTAAACGTATTGCAACAAGGTTCAGCATTGGCTTGGAGTTATATTGCTATTGATCACACTTTTTTACGTTTTCAGGCAATTCCTTGCCGAATCGCAGGGCAGTGGCGCGGTTTGGTGACGCAGGTGCAGGAAAGCATTTCCGGGTGTGTGCGACACTACAGACGCTGCAATAACTATGCTAACGTTATTGAACAAGTTTTCACCGTATTCTCAGTGCTCGTCGCGTTCGTCGGTGGGCTTTTTTGCATGATGCAAGGGAGTCAAAAAGTGCCTGAGATCACAATTTTAGCTACGCCCCAATCCTCCTCCCCAGCTAATCCCCAAGCGGGATGATGCCTTCACGCTTTCTCCCCGGCACGATAACGGTAATTTGACCCACTTACTGGATAGAGAGTTTTCCTTATGTCACAGCCTACGCTTAAAAAGGATGCTTTTCTGGCGGCACTGACCCGTCAGTGGCAACAGTTTGGCCTCAGTTCCGCACAACAGATGACCCAGCACCAATGGTGGGAAGCGGTAAGCCGCGCATTGGCCGAACAGTTGGCAGCGCAACCGGCACCGCGCAAAAGCAGTAAGCCGCTACGCCATGTGAACTACATTTCGATGGAGTTTCTGATTGGCCGTTTGACGGCCAACAACCTGATTAACCTGGGCTGGTATGACACCGTCGAGCAGGCATTGGCGGAACAGGATATCAAGCTGGCAGATCTGCTGGAGCAAGAAACCGATCCGGCGTTGGGCAATGGTGGGCTGGGGCGTTTAGCGGCCTGTTTCCTGGATTCGATGGCAACGGTAGAGCAACCGGCCACCGGTTACGGGCTGAATTACCAATATGGCCTGTTCCGTCAGTCGTTCAGCGGCGGGCAGCAACAAGAAGCGCCGGATAACTGGCAACGGGAAAGTTACCCGTGGTTCCGTCACAATGCCGCGTTATCCGTCGATGTCGGCATTGGCGGCAAACTGGAAAAACTGGCCGATGGCCGCGAACTGTGGCGCCCGGCGTTTACCCTGCGCGGTGAAGCCTGGGATCTGCCGGTACTGGGCTTCCGTAATGGCGTGTCTCAGCCCCTGCGTCTGTGGCAAGCAACCCATCAGCATCCATTCGATCTCAGCGACTTCAACGACGGTAAATTCCTGCAGGCGGAGAAACAGGGTGTAGAAGCGGCCAAACTGACGAAGGTGCTGTACCCGAATGATAATCATCAGGCGGGCAAGCGTCTGCGCTTGATGCAGCAATACTTCCAATGCGCCTGTTCGGTGGCAGATATCCTGCGTAAGCACCATCTGGCGGGCCGCAAGATTGAAGACCTGCCGAAATTCGAAGTGATCCAGCTTAACGATACCCACCCAACCATCGCCATCCCGGAAATGCTGCGCATTTTGCTGGATGAGCACCAGTTGGACTGGGATGCGGCCTGGGCAATTACCAGCAAAACGTTCGCCTACACCAACCACACTCTGATGCCTGAAGCGCTGGAATGTTGGGATGAGAAATTGGTACGCAGCCTGCTGCCGCGCCATTTCTCCATCATTAAGCAGATCAACGCCAATTTCAAAAAGCTGGTGGATAAACACTGGCCGGGCGATGCCGCCGTGTGGGCCAAGCTGGCGGTACACCATGATAAGCAGGTGCGTATGGCTAACCTGTGTGTCGTCAGTGGTTTTGCGGTCAATGGGGTGGCGCAGTTGCACTCTGATCTGGTGGTGAAAGATCTGTTCCCGGAATACCACCAACTGTGGCCGAACAAATTCCATAACGTCACTAACGGCATTACGCCACGCCGCTGGCTGAAGCAGTGTAACCCGGCGCTGTCAGGGCTGATTGATGAAACGCTGAAGGTGGAGTGGGCTAACGATCTCGACGCGCTGAAAGGGCTGGAGAAATACGCCGATGATGCGGCGTTCCGCCAGCGTTATCAGCAGATCAAACGTGATAACAAAGTGGTGTTGGCTAACTACGTGCACGACGTCATGGGGCTGAAGCTGAACCCGGACGCCATCTTCGACGTGCAGATCAAACGCCTGCATGAATATAAACGCCAGCATCTGAACCTGCTGCACATTCTGTCGCTGTACCGTCAACTGCGTGATAACCCGCAGCTGGATATTGTGCCGCGCGTGTTCCTGTTCGGTGCCAAAGCGGCTCCGGGCTACTATTTGGCGAAAAACATCATTTACGCGATCAACCAGGCGGCGGAAAAGATCAACAACGATCCGCTGGTGAAGGATCGGCTGAAAGTGGCGTTCATTCCTGACTACCGCGTGTCTGTTGCTGAACTGATGATCCCGGCTACGGATATCTCTGAACAGATCTCCACCGCGGGCAAGGAAGCCTCAGGCACCGGCAATATGAAGCTGGCGTTGAACGGTGCGCTGACGGTTGGCACGTTGGATGGCGCTAACGTGGAAATCGCCGAGCAAGTCGGTGAAGACAATATCTTTATCTTCGGCAATACCGTGGATCAGGTGAAGGCGCTGCTGGCGAAAGGCTATGATCCGCTCAGTTACCGTAAGAAAGACAAGCATTTGAAGGCAATCCTGGACGAACTGGCGAGTGGTGCATTCAGTCATGGCGACAAGCATGCATTCGACATGATGCTGCACAGCCTGCTGGAAGGGGGGGACCCTTATCTGGTGCTGGCGGATTTTGCTTCTTACTGCAAAGCTCAACAGCAGGTAGATGAACTTTACCGTGACCGTGATGAATGGACGCGACGTACTATTCTTAACACCGCGCGTGTCGGTATGTTCAGTTCGGATCGCTCGATCCGCGACTACCAGCAGCGTATCTGGCAAGCCAAGCGTTAAGGAGAGTGAATGGATCGCAAGGTCATCGATCAGGCGGCTGCTCAGGCGGGTATCGCTGCTGACTATATTAATGCTCATGGTAAACAACAGGCAATTGACGAGGACACCAAGCGTAGACTGCTAGACGCAATGGGGCGGGGTACGGCCCCGTTGGAAGCGGTAATGACGCCGCTTCCGGCGGTGAAGGTATTCTATGAAGGAGCGCCGGTGGCGTTACCGCTCGCGGGCAGTGGCGAATATCTCTGGGCGTTACAGCGTGAGGACGGCGGTCAACAACAGGGGCGTGCCAGCGCACGCAAAACATTTACCCTGCCAGGTGAGTTACCGACGGGTTATCACCAGCTGACGCTGACACAGGGTGAACAGCAGTGGCAGTGCCGATTGATTGTGGCACCGAAACGCTGCTTTGAGCCCGATGCCTTGCTGACCGGAAAAAAACTGTGGGGGGCCTGTGTCCAGCTTTACACCTTGCGATCCGATCGTAACTGGGGCATTGGCGATTTCGGCGATTTGCGGCAGATGGTTGAGCAAGTGGGGGAGCGGGGGGGCGCTTTTGTCGGGCTGAATCCGATCCACGCGTTGTACCCTGCCAACCCCGACAGCGCCAGCCCGTACAGCCCGTCATCGCGCCGTTGGCTGAACGTGATCTACATCGATGTCAACGCGGTAGAGGATTTTCAGCGCAATGACGCCGCACAAAAATGGTGGCTGAAGCCGGCCACGCAAAAAAAGCTGGCCCAAGCGCGCAACAGCAAGCTGGTGGATTACAGCACGGTAACGCAGTTGAAGCTGGCGGCGCTGAAGTTGGCGTTCCCGCTTTTCCAGACGCGTAAAGCCGGTGACGGACTGCGTCAGGCATTTGAACAGTTTGTTATCGAGGGGGGTGACAGCCTGTATCAGCAGGCTGCATTTGACGCGTTGCATGCCCATCTTGCCGCAGAAGACACGAGTCTGTGGGGTTGGCCTGCCTGGCCGGAACATTATCAGCAAGGGGACAGCGCGGCAGTTAAGCAGTTCTGCCAGCAACAGCAGGATCAGGTAACCTTCTACCTGTGGTTGCAGTGGCTGGCTGCCAGCCAGTTTGCGGATTGTTTTCGTCAGAGCCAGCAACAGCACATGCCGATTGGTTTGTACCGCGATTTGGCGGTCGGCGTGGCAGAAGGCGGCTCGGAAACCTGGTGTGAGCGTGAGCTGTATTGCCTGAAAGCCTCTGTCGGGGCGCCGCCGGACATTTTGGGGCCACTGGGACAAAACTGGGGCCTGCCACCGATGGACCCGCACGTAATGGCAGCGCGCGGCTACCAGCCGTTTATCGATCTGTTGCGCGCCAATATGACCAGTTGTGGTGCGTTGCGTATCGACCATGTGATGGCGCTACTGCGTCTGTGGTGGATTCCTTATGGTGAAACCGCCGTTCACGGTGCCTATGTAAAATACCCGGTGGATGATTTACTGGCGGTATTGGCGCTGGAAAGCCAGCGCCATCGCTGCATGGTGATTGGTGAGGACCTTGGCACCGTACCGGTTGAGATTGTGGGCAAGCTGCGCGACAGCGGTGTCTATTCCTATAAGGTGTTGTATTTCGAACGCGACGGTGAGAATCACTTCCGTGCGCCGCAGGCCTATCCTGTGCAGGCCATGGCGACCATCACCACGCACGATCTGCCCACGCTGCGTGGCTATTGGCAAAGTGGCGATCTGCAGCTTGGCAACTCGCTGGGGTTGTATCCAGATGCCGAGGTCTTGAAAGAGCTGTTTGCCGATCGCGAACGTGCCAAGCAAGGGTTGTTGGACGGGCTGCATCACTATGGCTGTGTACCGCTGAAGGTGGGTGAAAAGGCGGCATTGTTGAAGATGAGCCCATTACTTAACCGGGGCTTGCAGCGCTATGTTGCCGACAGTGCCAGCGCGTTATTGGGGCTTCAGCCGGAAGATTGGTTGGACATGGCTGACCCGGTCAATATTCCCGGGACCAGCGATCAATACCCTAACTGGCGGCGAAAACTGACGCACACTTTGGAGGAAATGTTTGCCGATCAGCAGGTTAACCGACTGCTTAAGGATTTGGACAAGCGGCGGCGTAAGGTGTCGGTAGGCTAATCATGGGTCCAAGATTGCATTAAAGATGAGATCTGAACACTATGATTCTTATCCTTAATGTTGGGATACCCGAATTAATTGGAGTTGCAGCCAGGCGGCAAGTGCCTCAATCCCCAGGAGCTTACTTTCGTAAGTGACTGGGGGGACGCACCTAGCCAACAACGCTGCAACTTCACGTCAAAAGGGTATCAGTAATAGGAGTGCTCGCCGCGCTGGTGTTCGGTCAGATCGCGCACGCCTTTCAGTTCAGGGAACTTCTGCAGCAGCTCTTTCTCGATGCCTTCCTTCAGGGTCACATCGACCATGGAACACCCGTTACAACCGCCGCCGAATTGCAGGATAGCCAAGCTGTCGTCGGTGATTTCCATCAGCGTCACGCGGCCGCCGTGGCCTGCCAGCTGTGGGTTAATCTGTGACTGCAGCACGTATTCAACACGCTCCATCAGCGGGGCATTGTCATCAACCTTGCGCATTTTGGCGTTTGGCGCTTTCAGTGTTAACTGGGAGCCCAATTGGTCGGTGACGAAGTCGATTTCGGCATCGTCCAGATACGGTTTGCTCAGCTCGTCGATATAGGCAGACAGTTTTTCGAACTTCAGCTCGGTGTCTGTCGCTTCAACGGCGTCCGGCGGGCAATAAGAGACACCGCATTCGGCCGTAGGCGTACCCGGATTGATCACGAATACGCGGATTTGGGTGCCTTCCTCTTGGTTTGCCAATAGTTTGGCAAAGTGTTCCTGTGCAGTATCTGTTATACGAATCATGGCATTAGCTCGTTAGTTCAAATAGTTGACTTCTATACTAGGTTATAATACGCCCATTGCCGTGGCACTACAACGTGCGGCAAACGCACCAGGTCTGTATTGATGCAACGCCCTGCCGCTGTAGTAGCTTAGCGATTTCCGCCACCGTGCTGCCCGTCGTGACCACATCATCCAACAAAGCAACATGCCGACCCATCAAGGGTTCATTGCAGCGGAATGCACCGTGCAAATTGCGCCGCCGCACACGAGCCGTTAGGTGCTGTTGTGGTGCGGTTTTACGTACCCGACTCAGGGCCGCGGGGCGATAGTCGCACCCTAACCAGTAGGCCAAAGGCCGTGCCAGCAGGTCGCTCTGGTTATAGCCGCGCTGCCAACAACGTTTTGCCTGTAAGGGTACAGCTAAAATGACATCGGGTCTGTTCAGATATTGCTCTCGATGTGCCTGCTGCCAGTTTAGTAATATTAGCCGTGCCAACAGCGGGGCCAGTTCTGGTGTGTGTTGAAACTTGAATTTTCCGATCAACTGGCGCAGCGGGGCTTGATAGTCGCCGACGAACACCAGTGACTGCCAGGGGGGAGGTTGTTGCAGGCAGCGACCGCAGGGCCGCACGGTGTCACCTGCAGGCAGGCCGCAACGTGGACAGCAAAGCGGTTTGGTGGGTAAATGACGCAGGCAGTAGCTGCAGATGCCGTGACAATGAAGGCGTAGTGGTTGTCGGCATAGCCAACAACGGCTTTGGATTGATAGCATAGCCGTCCTCCCTGACGGATGAGAATGAAGGACAATAACTGATGACTGCGTTGTACTGGCAAACCCTAGGTGAAGGGGATCGCGATCTTGTGCTGTTGCACGGGTGGGGGCTGAATGCGCAGGTGTGGAGTTGCATGCTAGAGCGACTGACGCCGCATTTTCGCCTGCATCTGGTTGATCTGCCTGGATATGGCCGTAGCCAAGGTTTTGGGGCTATGTCGCTTGAGCAAATGGCAGAGACCCTGTTAGCTGCCGCCCCGGCAAATGCCTGGTGGCTAGGCTGGTCGCTCGGCGGGCTGGTGGCCAGCCAGATTGCGCTCATGCAGCCGCAACGGGTACGTGGGCTGATTACCGTGGCGTCTTCGCCATGCTTTGCGGCTCAGGAAGACTGGCCAGGGATCCGCCCTGACGTGTTGAGTGGTTTTCAGCATCAGCTGGGGCAAGATTTTCAGCGTACCGTAGAGCGTTTCTTGGCATTACAAACGCTGGGTACGGAAAGCGCGCGGCAGGATGCCCGCTTGTTGAAGTCTGTGGTGCTTGACCAGCCGATGCCTGGCGTTGAGGTTCTGAACGGCGGGTTGGAGATGCTGCGTACCACCGATTTTCGCGAGCCGCTGGCGGGGTTGACGCTCCCATTACTACGCATTTACGGTTATTTGGATGGGTTGGTGCCACGTAAAGTCGCTGGTTTGCTGGATGTCATGTGGCCGCACTCGCCCTCTGTCATCATTGCGAAAGCGGCCCATGCGCCATTTATTTCCCATCCTGATGAGTTCGCAGAAATTATTTGCACCTTTGTGGCTGAAAACGGGATCCGACGCCAAAACGCACAATAAAGCGCTAAAAAAAGAGCCGCTTAGTGGATAAAAAATAAACCTGTTCAATACTTAGGGGGGTAACTGCGTTGGCTGGAAAATGAAAAAAACGCTCACGGTTTTTTCATTTTGACGTTTCGTCTCTGGGAAAACGGCTCTCGTCAGGGAAAGCAACGAGGTCTGAAGATGTCGCGGCAGCCGGTGTTATTACGCATTTACTCTGGACGGCTTTCATAATAAATAAATTATCCATTGAGAGGTATTGTAATGAAATCTTTGAAAATGATTATTGCCGCGTTGGTTGTGGGTTCAGTGTCTTTCAGCACCCTGGCAGCAACCATGCTGACCAAGGAAGATCTGGACAAGAACCCAGGTAAATACGAGAAAGTGGGTACCGTAACCACCACCGCCCAAACCACGTCGCCGATGGATGCGAAAGAGGAATTGTCCAAACTGGCTGATGAAAAAGGTGGGCAATATTACGTTATTCTGGCAGGTCGTGAGCACGGCAAGTTCAGCGCTATCGCTGACGTGTACAAAGACAAGAAATAACGATTGATTAAGAAGGGGCGCGCCTTTGTGCTGCGCCCCCATCTTCACTTCTTCAGACGGTACACCACCGTACTGCACCCCTGGCCTTCCGGGCAGCTTTTGCAACTGCCGCTTAGGCAGGCGCTGTTATCTTGCTCAATACGCTCCACTTTACCCATCGCCATTAACCGTTCCAGCATGGCCTGCACCAGCGGCAATGGGGTTGCCAACTGGCGGCTTAGCTGCAGTGCCTGCACGCTGCCATGCAGCGCCAAGGCATCGCGGATCTGCAACAGGCTTGCCATCAGTGACAGTCACCCTTGCTGCCCTGGCAACAGGCCGCTGGGGTAGCATTGCCCAGACGCACGGTGACCCGGCTGCGAGCGCGACGCAGGCCAAACAAGATCAACAGATTGAACAGCACCACAATGGTGATTGCTGTCAGGCTGTACTGCGGGTGCTGGGCAAAAGTGGCGGTTTGATAAAATAGCGTGGCCAACGAGTAGGCGATATTCAGCCCCCAGAGAATGGAGAACGTCATCCAACCGCGGCTGGACTCACGGGCGATGGCTCCCATCACCGAGACGCAAGGTACGTACAACAGCACAAAAATCAGGTAACTGTAGGCGGAAACCCCGGAACCGAATTTGCTGCTCATCACCCCCATTGAACCGACGTCCATTTCCCCGTCACCCTTACTCGCCTCAATCGGGTTGGACAGTACGCTCAGGCTGAACGTGTCTTTCAGACCCTGCCAGGTGGTTTCCACCGCACCGCCCAGTTCGTCCAACAGGTTAAAGTTAGCAGCATCAAACTCGGTATTATTGATGCGCTCGGCGGTGTACAGGGTGTTCAATGTGCCGACCACGACTTCTTTTGCCATAGCACCGGTCACCAGACCGACGGTGGCCTGCCAGTTATCGTTATGTACGCCCATTGGCTGCAGCAGCGGTGTCAGCACCTTGGATACCGACGCCAACGCGGAATCATTGATGTCATCTACCGGCTTGCCGCTGAACGAAAAGCTGTTCAAGCCGCCAATGAAGATACTGGCAATCACGATCACTTTACCTGCGCGCAGCACGAAGCCTTTCAGGCGTTGCCAGGTCTGCAATAGCAGGCTCTTCAAGTGTGGGACATGGTAAACCGGCAGTTCCATGACGAAGGGAGACGCTTCCCCACGCATGATGGTGTATTTGAGCACCAATCCGGTAAGGATCGCGACCACAATGCCGAGCATGTACAGTGAGAACACCACGCCTGCGCCGTCCTGACCAAAGAAGGCGGCAGCAAACACGGCGAAGATCGCCAATCGGGCACCGCAGGACATGAACGGGGCCATCATGATGGTAATTAAACGCTCCCGCTGCGCATCCAACGTACGGGCACCCATGATGGATGGCACGTTGCAGCCGAAGCCGACAATCAGGGGGACGAAAGATTTGCCCGGCAGCCCGAGCGCTTGCATCAAGCGGTCCATCACGAATGCCGCCCGTGCCATATAGCCGGAATCCTCGAGGAAAGACAGGAACAGGTACATCATGCCGATTTGCGGCACCAGTGGCAGCACGGTGTTGATACCGCCGCCGACGCCCTGAGCCAGGAAAATGGTCAGCCATTCAGGGAAATGCAGGGTGTAACCCAGCCATTGAATGCCCTGGATAAAGATCGCTGCCGAGCCGATATCGAAAATCGGCTGCAGGGCGCCGCCGAGGTTAATCGCCAGCAGGAACATCAAATACATCACCAGCAGGAAGATAGGCACGCCCAGCCAGCGATTCAGGATCACCTTGTCCAATGCTTCGGTCAGGCGGTTTGGCATGGCGTGTTGTGAGTTGCTGACCGCGTCACACAGGGAGGCAATCGACTGATAACGCGCATCGGCTATTACCAGTGCCGGGTCTTCCTGATGTTGCTGTTGGAGCGCCTGCCGAGCGGCCGGCAGCAGTGCAGCCGCAGGACCGGCTAAGGTATGACTGTAGATATCGCCTTCCAGCATTTGCAGGGCCAACCAACGGCGTTGCTCGTTTGGAAGGGTTTGCGGCATGGCATCGGTCAGCGTTGCCACTTCTTTTAGCAGGAGCTGCGGGTAGTTCACCAGCGCTTTTAATTCGTTGAACTGATGATTGTCGATCATTTGCTTGAGCACACCAATGCCGTCGGCTTTGGTGGACACCAGCGGTACCACTGGGCAGCCAAGGCGGGCAGACAGCGCAGCGATATCAATCTCAATCTTTTGGCTTCGGGCGATATCCAACATATTCAGCGCGACAATGCAGGGAATACCCAGTTCCAACAGTTGCAGCGTCAGGTACAGGTTACGCTCCAGGTTGGACGCATCGACCACGTTGATCAGCAAATCGGCGTCGCCACTGAGAATGTAGTGGCAGGCGATTTGCTCATCGAGTGAGGTTTGTTCCGAGATGGTGGTCAGAGAGTAGGTACCGGGAAGATCAACCAGTTTGACCTGTGACTGTGGTGTAGTGAACAGGCCCTCTTTACGCTCTACCGTCACGCCTGCCCAGTTACCGACCCGCTGGCGCGCCCCGGTAAGCTGGTTGAACAGCGTAGTCTTACCGGAGTTGGGGTTGCCTATTAAGCCAATAGTGAGTTTTTTCATAATTTAGCGTGATATCAGTCAATGGAAATTGGGCCAGGCGATGCGCATGGCCAAGGCAAAATGGCTCAGGATCAGGATTGGCCGTCGAGCAGAATCAAGGCCAGATCCTTTCTACGCAGCACCAGGCTGACGCGGCGAGTTTTGATTTCTATCGGGTCGCCCAATGGCGCGACGCGGACGACCTCAAATGACGACCCCGGTAGCATGCCGAGTGAGAGAAGTTTCTGGCGATAAGCGGGGCCAATGTCAGTAGCGAAGCCGGCAATCTTATATGACCGTTTAGGCAGAAGATGCATATAACCTTCTCTGAGCCCTTGTTATTGGGCTGGTGATGATAAAAGAACGTTCTAAAGGAAATGCCGCAGTAACCACACAGGGTTACCGACGTTTTCAATCCATGAGGCTATGCAGTGAACACGCAAAATAATAATAGTGAGAATAATTATCGTATTCAATACAAAAAATAGGGGTATTGGTAACCAAAGGTTGTAGCGATCACATTTAGCGCTCAGGGTTGCCTGGCAGGACTCTTTTATCACCCGGTTTCGTGGGGTGCAAATGCGAATGGCGAGTTAAATCAGTTACGTAATTGCAGCGTTTTTTTCTACTTTGAAAAAATTAGCGACAGATTCGGCAGCTTTGATCCGACAGCGTCAAAATCCGTATTTATTTGGCAACATTTCTCGGGCTGAATACGAGCAGTAACCATTTGTGTTTCGCAGGGAAATACTGAAATGAGAACGCGGTGTTAATAACGATGTTAACAAATGGCTATTCACCACTCTTTTATGGCGTAATCCACCCGAATATTATTCCCGCCGGGAAGAACAAAAAAAATTGCAGCTTTATTGAGGCGGGTCAAAAAAGGCTGGGGGATATTTTTGCGGGAAAGGGCGGAGTTAACTCCGCCCTTGGTACCTTTGGTCGTTCAAATTTGCGGCGTCTTTAGCCTTTTTTGCCAAATGCTGCCGCCAATGCATCACCCATTGCGCTGTTGCCCGCAGGTGTGTTGCCGCCACGCGGCTTGGCCTTATTAGCCGGTGCACGGGTTGCATTGTCTTTGGCCGGTGCGGTATTGCCGCCCCGGCGCGGAGACCCTTCGCCCGGTTGCTCATCCAGACGCATGCTCAGCGCGATACGTTTGCGCTGCAGGTCAACGTCCATCACCTTCACTTTAACGATGTCGCCGGCTTTCACCACGGTATGTGGATCTTCGACAAACTTGTCCGCCAGTGAGGAGATGTGCACCAGGCCATCCTGGTGAACGCCAATATCGACAAAGGCACCGAAGTTGGTGACGTTAGTGACCGAACCTTCCAGAATCATCCCCGGCTGTAGGTCATTGAGGGTTTCAACGCCGTCGGCAAAGGTCGCCGTTTTGAATTCAGGTCGCGGGTCGCGGCCCGGCTTCTCCAGCTCTTTCAGGATGTCGGTTACCGTCGGCACACCGAACTTCTCGTCGGTGAAGTCGCCGGCTTTCAGGTTACGTACGGCAGCCGGGTTGCCCATCAGATCTTGAAGCGCTTGCTGGGTGGCGGCCAGAATGCGTTCGACCACGGGGTAGGTTTCCGGGTGAACCGTTGAGGCATCCAGCGGGTTATCGCCGTGGTTGATGCGCAGGAAGCCAGCGCACTGCTCAAAGGCTTTTGGCCCTAGGCGGCTGACCTTTAACAGTTGTTCACGGTTACTGAAGCGGCCGTTCTCATCACGCCAGGTAACGATGTTTTGCGCCATCATGCGTGTCAGGCCAGCCACACGGGTCAGCAGCGGCACGGAGGCAGTATTCAGATCGACACCGACGGCGTTTACACAGTCTTCAACAACGGAGTCCAGCTTTTTCGCCAATTGGCTTTGGCTGACATCGTGTTGATACTGGCCGACGCCGATGGATTTCGGGTCGATTTTTACCAGTTCGGCGAGGGGATCTTGCAGACGGCGGGCGATGGAGACGGCACCACGCAGCGAAACGTCAAGGTTAGGGAATTCCAGCGCCGCCAGCTCGGAAGCGGAGTACACCGAAGCGCCAGCTTCACTGACGATCACCTTTTGTGCTTTGACCTCGCTGAACTGCTGTTGCAGGTCAAGGTAGAAACGCTCGGTCTCGCGTGATGCGGTGCCGTTACCGATAGCAACCAGCTCCACTTTATGTTTGATACACAGTGCAGCGACGATCGCGGCGGCTTTAGCGGCCTGACCGGTGTGCGGGTAGACGGTGTCGGTGGCGACCAGCTTGCCGGTCGCATCCACGACGGCGACTTTTACGCCGGTACGCAAGCCGGGATCCAGCCCCATGGTGGCGCGCATGCCGGCAGGTGCCGCCATCAGCAGATCATGCATGTTACGGGCGAAGACGTTGATCGCTTCGTCTTCCGCACGTTCGCGCACCGTACTCATCAGTTCGGTTTCCAGATGCAGCAGCACCTTGATGCGCCAGGTCCAGTTGATCACCGCTTTACGCCAGGCATCCGCCGGGGCGTTATTCAGGCGCAGATCGAGGTGGCTGATGATGATTTGCTCCGCCTGGCTTTCGCGCGGGGCTTCTTCAAACTGAGGATCGGCATTCAGTGCCAGTTGCAGTACACCTTCGTTGCGGCCACGGAACATCGCCAGCGCACGGTGTGACGGCACCTGAGAAATAGGTTCGTGGTGATCGAAGTAGTCGCGGAACTTGGCGCCAGCCTCTTCCTTGCCTTCCACCACTTTGGAGACCAGATGTGCGTGTTTCCACAAGTAGTTACGCACCTTGGCCAACAATGCAGCATCTTCGGCAAAGCGTTCCATCAGGATATAACGCGCGCCGTCGAGGGCGGCTTTCACGTCTGCAACGCCTTTGTCTGCGTCAACGTAGCCTTCGGCCAGTTGTTCTGGTTGCTGCTGAGGGTCCTGCCACAATGTGTCCGCTAAAGGCTCCAGACCGGCCTCTATCGCGATCTGACCACGGGTGCGGCGCTTGGGCTTGTAGGGCAGGTAAAGGTCTTCGAGTTCGGTTTTGCTTTGCGTGGCGGTGATCGCCCCCGCCAGCTGTTCGGTCAGTTTGCCCTGCTCGTCGATCGATTTAAGGATGGTCTGACGGCGGTCTTCCAGTTCACGCAGATAACCCAGACGGGTTTCCAGCTGGCGCAGTTGGGTATCGTCCAAACCCCCGGTGACTTCCTTACGATAGCGTGCAATAAAAGGCACGGTATTACCTTCATCCAGCAGACGGATGGCGGAGTCAACTTGCTCCGGCCGGGCCTGCAGTTCTGTTGCAATAATGCGGCTCAGTGGGTCATTCATAAGTCTGGTATCTGTTGAGAACGGTGAGTAAACAGGGGGACAGTTATACGGATTGATCGGGGAAAATGCCAGTGGAGCAGGCCGCCTCTCGGCAGTCATGACGCGCAAAGCGGCCTGTACTGCGGCGGTGGGCGACCGCTCGGATAAAACTGAAATCTTATTTAACGTACTCAATCTCGTTCACATACCACAATGCATCACCCACAGGGGTGTTGACGGTGGCAGCGTCACCCACTTCTTTTTTCAATAAGGCGCGGGCCATGGGTGAGTCGATGGAGATGTAATCGCGGCGACCAAAAATCTCGTCATAGCCGACGATGCGGAAGCGTTTAATTTCACCGCCCTCGTTTTCCACTTCAACCCAGGCGCCAAAGAACACTTTGCCTTCTTGTTGCGGTGAGTAATCGACAATCTTCAATTGCTCGAGGCATTTGGTCAGGTAACGCACCCGGCGGTCGATTTCCCGCAGCCGTTTCTTGTTGTACTGATAATCGGCGTTTTCACTTCTGTCGCCGAGGCTGGCTGCCCAGGTCACTTTCTTGGTGACTTCGGGCCGTTCTTCGCGCCAGAGGAAATCCAGTTCCTGTTTTAGCTTGTCATAACCTTCACGGGTTATCAGCTGCGTTCTCATCGTTTTTCCGCCTTCATGAGCATATCAAAGGGAAGGGAGTCATTGCGTTGGCAGAGTGTCGCACAAACTCACGCTGGGCTGTAGGCTGCCGTTGCATAAAGAAATGTGAGTTCAACCATCCGCAGTGCGCAAAATTGCTGGCGCTCGCGTTTCTTATCGCGCCGGCTGAGTTACACTGCGAATCAAATACCGGGCGTGCCCGTTGGGCGAAGAGACAGCGATCATAAATTTAACCAATGAGCATCGGGATTTTGGCGAACCTTCGCGGGCATTTTGATGAAAATTGTTGATAAATGGGCAAAAGAATAAGCTTTGTAACAATTTCGTCTAGAATATATACCATTAAACGCTGTCCGAAATGACAGGGTTTTTTAACAATATTCACGTCAGGCAATAAAGCCTTTGGGAGTAATACAATGCAAGAGAATCATAAGATTCTGGTCGTCGATGATGACATGCGCCTGCGTGCGCTTTTAGAGCGTTATTTAACCGAGCAGGGTTTTCAGGTTCGCAGCGTCGCCAACGCTGAGCAAATGGATCGCTTGCTGACACGTGAATCCTTCCACCTGATGGTGTTGGACCTGATGCTGCCTGGCGAAGATGGGCTTTCCATCTGCCGTCGTTTGCGCAGCCAAAGCAACCCTATGCCGATCATTATGGTGACCGCCAAAGGTGAAGAAGTCGACCGTATCGTTGGCCTGGAAATTGGTGCCGACGATTACATTCCAAAACCGTTCAACCCGCGTGAACTTCTGGCCCGTATCCGTGCGGTTTTACGCCGTCAGGCCAATGAACTGCCGGGCGCCCCTTCACAAGAAGAGGCGGTGATAGCCTTTGGCAAATTCAAACTGAACCTGGGTACCCGCGAAATGTTCCGCGAAGACGAGCCGATGCCGTTGACCAGCGGTGAGTTTGCCGTGCTCAAAGCGCTGGTAAGCCATCCGCGTGAGCCGCTTTCACGCGATAAGCTGATGAACCTGGCTCGTGGTCGTGAATACAGTGCAATGGAACGCTCCATCGACGTGCAGATTTCTCGTCTGCGTCGCATGGTTGAGGAAGATCCCGCGCATCCACGTTATATCCAGACCGTTTGGGGTCTTGGCTACGTCTTCGTCCCGGACGGCAGCAAGGCATGAGGCGATTGCGCTTTTCACCGCGTAGCTCGTTTGCCCGAACCCTGCTCTTGATCGTCACCTTGCTGTTCGTCAGCTTGGTGACGACCTATCTGGTGGTGCTAAACTTTGCCATCTTGCCCAGTCTGCAGCAGTTCAACAAGGTATTGGCCTACGAAGTTCGTATGCTGATGACTGACCGGCTGCAACTGGAGGATGGCACCTTGCTGGAAGTGCCACCGGCATTCCGCCGCGAAATCTATCGTGAACTGGGAATTTCTCTCTACACCAACTCGGCGGCGGAGGAGAGCGGTCTGCGCTGGGCGCAGCACTATCAATTCCTCAGTCAGCAAATGGCACAGCAACTGGGTGGGCCGACCGACGTTCGTGTGGAAGTGAACAAGAACTCGCCGGTCGTGTGGCTGAAGACGTGGTTGCAGCCGGATATTTGGGTTCGTGTCCCGTTAACTGAAATTCACCAGGGCGATTTCTCGCCGCTGTTCCGTTATACCCTGGCGATCATGCTGCTGGCGATAGGTGGCGCTTGGCTGTTTATACGCATTCAGAACCGTCCTCTGGTTGAACTTGAGCACGCCGCTTTGCAGGTCGGCAAAGGCATTATTCCCCCGCCGTTACGTGAGTATGGCGCATCCGAAGTGCGTTCGGTCACGCGGGCTTTTAATCAGATGGCGTCGGGCGTCAAGCAGCTGGCGGATGACCGCACGCTGTTGATGGCGGGGGTCAGCCACGATCTGCGCACACCGCTGACGCGCATTCGTCTGGCCACCGAGATGATGAGCGCCGAAGACGGTTATCTGGCGGAGTCGATCAATAAAGACATTGAAGAGTGTAATGCCATCATTGAGCAGTTTATTGATTACCTGCGCACCGGCCAGGAAATGCAAACGGAGCTCTGCGATCTGAATGGCATTCTGGGCGAAGTGGTTGCGGCCGAGAGTGGTTATGAGCGGGTTATCGAAACGGCCATGGCACCGGGTGAACTGATGATGAATGTGCATCCGCTGTCGATCAAGCGCGCGGCAGTCAACATGGTGGTGAATGCGGCACGTTACGGCAACGGTTGGATCAAAGTCAGCAGCGGTCGTGAACTGCAACGCGGTTGGTTCCAGGTGGAAGACGACGGCCCAGGCATTAAACCTGAAGAGTTGAAACATCTGCTGCAACCCTTTGTCCGCGGTGACAGCGCGCGCAGTACCAGTGGCACCGGTCTGGGCTTGGCTATCGTTCAGCGCATTATAGATGGGCACCATGGCGCGTTGGAAATAGGCACCAGCGAACGTGGCGGGCTGTTGATCAGGGCGTATATTCCGTTACCGATGGAGAGAAAAGAGTCGTCTAACGGGCATCAGGCAGCAAAAGACAACGCCTAATCCCTGACAGTGAAGCTGCCCTGTCAGGGTTTTCTGCTCATGACGTAGTATTCCGCCGCATCTTCATGCAGACGACGGTCTGTACTGGCCTGCCAAGGGTCGATTAATTCAATTCCGCAATGGATAAAGTCTTTGGTATTACGCGTGGCCAGGGCGGCACCGTAATGCAGGCAGGTCGCGGCAATTTGAGTATTCACCCTGCTCATTAGCCGGCCCTCACGCTGATTTTTACCCATAAGTTCCGCATATTGCAGTGCGCAGAGTGTATCAAAGGGCAGAGTTTGCTCGTCAAATCTTATCTGTACCGCCTCCGCCAGCTTATGTTTGAGTATGCGCTGCCGTTTCCCATCGGGCATACAGGCAACGCCACCGAATAACTCGGCGAGAACTATCGCACTCAGATAAAGTTCATCGTTGTCTTTTTCATTCAGCCATGTGAGGACGTTGTAGTGTGGGTTGGGGCGCAACGTTTCTGCAATCACATGGGTATCGAGAATAATCATACCTGGTCGTCGTCAAAGGTGGCCGTGCGGGGTGGCGTTTCATCTTGCGGTGGGATCTCCAGTTCAACACCGCCCAACTCGGCAAAGTGTTGATGCATCCAGGTGCCCAAACCATAGCGCGGTGGTTGTTTCACTAAGGCCTGTTTCAGAATCATTCGTGCTTCCTCTTCCATGGAATGGCCGTTTTTCGCTGCCGAGATCCGCAGTAACTCCTTTACTTCGTCGTCCAGATTTCTAACGGTTATGGTCGCCATTGAACCCCCTTTGCTATCAATGATTGCACTGCATTATTACCACTTTGGCCTGGCTAAAAACAACCATCAAAAAAAAAGGCGTGGTATCCACGCCTTAGCTGAAGCTCTAAAAGAAGGTATTACAGTTTTGGACCGGCGCTGACCAGGGCTGCGCCCGCTGGGGTGTCGGTGTATTTGTCAAAGTTGGTGACAAAACGCTCGGCCAGATCCTGTGCTTTCTCTTGCCATTGCTCAATGCTGGCGTAAGTGGCGCGTGGGTCCAGGATATCCGGGTTAACGCCTGGTAGTGAGGTTGGCATCGCCAGGTCGAAAATAGGCAGAGTAATGGTTTCTGCCTTATCGATTTCACCGCTGAGGATCGCGTCGATAATGCCGCGAGTATCCTTAATGGAGATGCGTTTGCCGGTGCCGTTCCAACCGGTATTGACCAGGTAAGCCTGAGCGCCAGCCGCTTGCATGCGTTTCACCAGCACTTCAGCGTACTGCGTTGGGTGCAGCGACAGGAAGGCTGCGCCGAAGCAGGCGGAGAAGGTTGGGGTAGGCTCGGTTACACCACGCTCGGTACCGGCCAGTTTGGCGGTAAAGCCAGACAGGAAGTGGTACTGAGTCTGGTTAGCTGTCAGGCGAGATACCGGCGGCAATACGCCGAAAGCATCCGCGGTCAGGAAGATCACCTTGGTGGCATGACCCGCTTTGGAAACCGGCTTCACGATATTCTGGATGTGATAGATTGGGTAGGAAACACGGGTGTTCTCGGTTTTCGACCCGTCGTTGAAGTCTATTGTGCCGTCAGCCAGAACGACGACGTTTTCCAGCAGCGCATCGCGTTTGATGGCGTGATAGATATCCGGCTCCGCTTCTTCAGACAGCTTGATGGTTTTTGCGTAGCAGCCGCCTTCAAAGTTAAACACGCCGTCGTCATCCCAGCCGTGTTCGTCATCGCCAATCAGCTGGCGTTTTGGATCGGTGGACAGGGTGGTTTTACCGGTGCCGGACAGGCCGAAGAATACGGCCACGTCACCTTTCTCGCCCACGTTGGCCGAGCAGTGCATGGAAGCGATGCCTTTCAGCGGCAACAGGTAGTTCATGATAGAGAACATACCTTTTTTCATTTCGCCGCCGTACCAAGTGCCGCCAATCAGTTGCATGCGTTCGGTCAGGTTGAAGGCGACAAAGTTTTCCGAGTTCAGGCCCTGTTGCTGCCAGTTCGGGTTAGTGCATTTGGCGCCGTTCATGACAACGAAGTCTGGCTCGAAATCCTGCAGTTCTTCGTCGGTCGGGCGGATGAACATGTTTTTAACGAAGTGCGCCTGCCAGGCTACCTCGGTAATAAAGCGGACTTTCAGACGGGAGTCGGCATTGGCGCCGCAGTAGGTATCCATTACAAACAGGCGTTTGCCGGAGAGTTGCGTGGTGACCAGTTGTTTCAGGTCTGCCCAGGTTTCCGGGCTAAGGGGTTTGTTGTCGTTTTTACCTTTACCCTGATCGGCCCACCAGACGGTGTCACGGGTGATGTCGTCACGGACGATGTACTTATCTTTCGGGGAACGGCCGGTAAAAATACCGGTGTCGACGGATACAGCACCCAGCTTGGTTACGACCCCACGCTCAAAACCTTCCAGAGATGGGTCTGTTTCTTCCTTGAACAGCAAGTCATAACTCGGGTTGTGAACGATTTCGCCAACGTTATGAATCCCATAAGCGGCCAGATCCTGAGGGGTTATACCTTTAACACGCATGTCACTACTCCTTGGTCACAGAATTTCTGGCGCCAATTGTAGGGATTCAGCCGCGAGTAACCGCGATAGGTATCAAATAATTAACGTTTTAGTCGGTTTTTCGTTACGTTATGAGAGATAGCACACGGAAAAAAGCAAACGTGCAAACGGCGTGAGCAGGCGGGCGCTGGGTGCGCCCGCCGATATGAGGTGCTACTTAGTGCAACTGGTCGCTTTCGCCGGTGTTACCGGTGTACAAAGCGGCCACATCCATGGCATCGAAGACATAGTGATTGCCGCAATAATCGCAGTGCATATCAATGTTGCCATCTTGCTCCAGCATTTGAGCCACTTCTTCCGCTGGCAGCGTGATTAATGCATCGGCGCAGCGTTGACGTGAACAGGTACAACGGAAGATCACGTCTTGCGGTTCATACAAGGTGACTTCTTCCTGATGGTACAAGCGATACAGCACTTCGTTGGCGGGCAGGCCGAACAGCTCTTCGCTTTTCACCGTGTTGGTCAGTTGCACCAGATGATCGAAATCATCGGCATTGCCGTCCTGCGCTGGCAACACTTGCAGCAGCATGCCGCCTGCGGCCGGTTGACCTTCGGATTCACCGGTACGGATGAACAGACGGGTTGGCAGCTGTTCTGACTGACGGAAGTAGGCTTCGAGGCATTCAGCCAGTGTTTCACCTTCCAGTGCCACCACGCCCTGATAGCGTTCACCCTCGGTTGGTGCGATGGTGATCACCATGACGCCATTGCCGATCATCTGGTGCAGCGTGCTGTCATCGGCGACTTCGCTTTGTACGCGAGCTACACCGCGCATTTCCTGGCGGTTGTTGCCGTTAATCACCGCCAGTTTCAGCGGGCCGTCGCCTTGCAATTGCACGGTGATGTCGCCGTCGAACTTCAAGGTGGCGGTTAGCAGGCTGGTGGCTACCAGCAGTTCACCCAGCAGTTTTTTTACCGGAGCCGGGTAGTCATGGTTGTTCAGAACCTGCTGATAGGTTTCGCTGACGGTAACCAGCTCACCGCGCACCGCGTAGTTTTCAAACAGGTAACGGTGCAATTGGTCATGGTTAGACATAGTTTTCTCTCATTGCGGTGAGGGTTTATTCCTGCTCACCAAATTTAAATTTAATCAGGTCACGCCGCTCTTTCTTGTCTGGACGTCTGTCCGGATGCGGCATGGTCAGCGCATTCATCTTGCGTGCGAGCGCCACTTTTTCTCGGTTGGCGATGCTGGTCTCAGTTTCCTGATACATTTGCTGCGCCTCGTCGGCACCACGCCGTTGGCTGTTTAACGCCAGTACAATCACCGTGCGTTCTTCATTGCCTTGACGCAATTTGATCTCGGCGTTGAGCTCAACAAGCTTGCTCGGCTTTCCGCGCTGTCCGTTGTAGTGCACCTTGCCGCCATCGATCATGTCCCGCGCCAGCGCACGGGTCTTGTAGAAACGTGCCGCCCAAAGCCATTTGTCCAGCCGGACGCTGTCCTCACGTGTTTCTTTATCTTTCATTCACTCCCCCTTGGCCAGCGCCGGAATCAATAGGCGGTAATCGCGCATTGACGGGTAATGCTGGAAGGTTTTCTCCGCCATGCTGGAGTCCGGGTTTTGTACGCCCAGGCAGTAGCGAATGCCGAAGGTGCGGGCCGCATCCAAAATGGGTTCACCGTCGTCGACAAACAGCGTGCGCTGAGGATCGAAACCGGTGTGCTGCTGTACTGCCTGCCACAAACGCTGATCTTCTTTCGGATAACCAAATGTGTGGGTAGAAAGTAATAAATCAAGGTGTCGATCTAAACCGGTATGCTCAATTTTTACCGCCAGGCTGTGTGGATGGGCGTTGGTCAACAAAATAGTCTGATGACCTGCCGCACGTAATGCCTGTAAAAACGGTTCGGTATCTTCACGCAGACGGGCGCGGCTGCCCACTTCACTGGTCATGCGGTAAATATCAAGATCCAGCCGCTCACTCCAGTAGTCGAAGCAGTACCAGTTCATGGTGTGCTGCACCGCCAGATATTCCTGATGGATAATGCTACGCGCTTCTTCAAAGGGAATCGCGCGCTGCTCGCTCAGGGCTTGTGGCACCAGACTGAGCCAAAAGTGGCTGTCGAACTCCAGATCGAGCAAAGTACCGTCCATATCCAGCAGTACGGTATCAATCTCTGACCAGTCAAATTTGGGAACCATGAAAACTCCATAGGCGAACCGCCTGCGGTCCGCAGGATCAGTGGATAGCCTAACATAAGCAGATGACAGAGCGCAGACCGACGAATGTGGTTTAGGGCATTGGCCTTAATGACATCGGGGAGAGCTGCGGGTTAAAGCAGCTTTCGTAGTAGCGCTGGATATCGGTGATTCTGTGTTGATTGCTGCGGCGACGTTCTATGAGTCGCCAGGTGTTGTAACCCAGAATGACGGCGACCGCGAGCAGTAGCAGACT
The DNA here is from genome assembly GCF_017832355.1 of Serratia sp. PL17. Classification (GTDB taxonomy): domain Bacteria; phylum Pseudomonadota; class Gammaproteobacteria; order Enterobacterales; family Enterobacteriaceae; genus Serratia. Next base: position 58,273 of record NZ_JAFIBY010000009.1, on the reverse strand, counting down.
GGTGCCGAGAAAACGCCAGAGCGTGATAATATCCGGCTCGCTGTGCAGCGCAATGTGGCGCGTGCCGTTGGCATCTACGCTGATATTGGTGATGATGCCCTGCGCTTCAAACGGCGTGTGCAGCAGCATGCTGGACAGGCGCTGCAGTTCATTCCATTGGTCAAGTGCATTGTACTCGTTTAGCGGCACGGTCGGTTGCGGGTGATTGACCAACTGCTTACCTTCGTCGCTGCTGATCAAAAAACCGCCGGGTGGTGGGCTGTTGAGTGCAGCAGCAGCCTGTCGCGTTTCGTTGTACACAAACGACGAGGCGGCAACTTTGGCCAGGCTTTCCAGGGATTCGGCACTTACCGGCCGCAGCAGCACGTTAACGCCTTGCAGCGCACCCGATTTGGCGCGTTTCACCAGCGTGGCCCAGTTTTTAACGTTGCCCAGATTCACCAGTGCGTTCTTCAGCCGGACGCAGTCATTGTCCGTTTGGCACAGATCCTGCGTTTTCAGCACAATATCGGAAAAGTCATCCAGCAGGATCATGCCGGATTTTTCAATGGCGCTGGCCAACTGTGGATTGAGCTTTTGTTCTGTGCCGTCAGGGTGTAACTGGGCATTGACCGTTGCCAGCAGTGCCGAGGCCTTGTCGATGACTTCCGACTCTGGCTGAGGCAATGGTGCGGCATTGTTCCAGTAAATACCTGAACAGTCGAAAGGCATAAAGTTGGCGTCACGCGCGCCATTGACCAGCGGCGGCACATAACACATACCGTTGCCTTGGGCTTTCAGGGTATCCCCGATCCGCAACGTCGCACCTTCCAGTGCCTGTACGGTGTTCACTTCAATTTTTTGCGCGCCCTGTAACCAAGCCATGCTTAGCTTGAGCGGCAGGCTTAGCGGGATATAGGTCAACAACAGTACCAGAACCAAGAGCGAGCTGGCCATCAACACTGCGTTTCTTCCCCACTGCTGAAGCGGGAAGTTTTTGACCTCATCATGCAGCGAAAGGAACCGCCCCTGGCGCAGCACCTGGCGGTTAAGATAGATGTCTACGTCAGTCGTTTTACCCAAGTCCTGGGTGATGTAAGGCTGCCAGTGCGGCGGGTAAATCAGATCGATAATGCCGAGCGAGATGTTGCTGATCTGCCCCTGGTTGGATTCACCAAACAATCCCCAGCGCTTGGGCGTGCCCCGTAGGCAGTGTACTTCTTTCAGCTCGCGCGCAGATGGCCGACGGAACAGGTTCCAACAGCCCCAGGCGATCATCAGCACGGCGACGATAATCATCCAGGGGATGACCACGACCGGGCTAATCAGGCTGAAGAACAGCAGTAGCAGGGCCGCTGAAATGATCGCGGCTTCTTTGATGCCGTTCGGACGATTTAGCGCATGCTCTTCCTGGGTTTCCTTGCGGATATTGACCAGCTCGACGTGCTCGCTTTCTTCCTTGCGGATCGATGCGTTTTGGCTCGGCGCCGCCTTCACCACCGGCGGCTGTGGCCGATCGTGAATATGATCTTTCAGTGAATGGCCATTGAGCGAGATCACCAGCGGCAGCGTTTGGGTTTTAATCACTTCGACATGGTTATCGGCGCTGATGTACTGTTCCCAAAACGGGGGGAGATGCACCTCTTCAGCGTCCAGATAATAGCGCCATTTATTGGGTTCATCGCTGGCCAAGCCGTAGCGGGTAATCGCGTGGGTAATGGGGTAGACGTTGTCGCTTTGCGGCGTTAACGCCAGTTTGGCGGACGGCAACGCGGTGCTGCCGGGCAACAGCTTGTTGCTCGGCTTATTTTGCTGGCCGAGATAGTGCTCAACAGCGGCGCGTTCTTCGCCGGTCAGCTTACGGTGAGTAGGTTTGATAAAGGGCAGGGCGCGCGTCAGCAGCGGCTGATTGCGAGCTTTAAACCAAAGATACAGGCCGGCAGCAATCAGGCAGGCAAGCACTAAGGCCAATATCAACGCTATTGTGCTCATGCTATCCCCATTCTGTACCCGTGAACCTCACCAACCTGATGAATCGTGGCGCATTATACGCAGTCAAATGACCAAGAGACACCCTGAACAGTCGTGGGAGAACAGATTCTCCACCGGGATCTCATTTCTTCATAAAACGCTTGGTTTTATGGTTGTGTCTTACCTGCGTGATGATAGCAACCTGGTTGCCCTATCGATATCGGCATTATCTTATTTAATGCCCTGTTTTTTGCTTAAAGAAGATAGAAAGTTGGTGGGTGCTGGCTACGCTTGTTAAAAAAAAGTAAATTACTGCTTGTGCTCGTTGCAGCAAAGGTTCTCATTAACGCACAATGTGATCAAGATCGGATTTGGTCAGCGTTTAAGCGTATATGAAGTGCGCGTCACACCAGTCATTATTCTGGTTATCCGTCTCATCACGCCCGGTGCTGTGGCGTACCGCCGGATAACTCATTTGAGGCAATCATGGATAAACACCTGCAAAAACCTAAAATTCTGAAAGTGGAAACGGTCGCACGTTCGCGTTTATTTAACGTTGAGTCGGTCGATCTGGAATTCAGTAACGGTGTGCGGCGGGTGTACGAGCGGATGCGGCCTTCAGAGCGTGAGGCGGTGATGATTGTGCCGGTGATCGGTGACGATTTACTGCTGATCCGCGAATATGCAGTGGGCACCGAATCTTACGAGCTGGGTTTCCCCAAAGGGTTGATTGATCCCGGTGAAGGTGTGCTGGAAGCGGCCAACCGTGAGCTGATGGAAGAAGTGGGTTTTGGTGCAAAAAACTTTGATTTTCTGAGTAAATTGACCATGGCGCCGTCGTACTTTTCCAGCAAAATGAACATCGTTTTGGCACAGGACCTCTATCCGCAAAGCCTGGAAGGGGATGAGCCTGAGCCATTGCCGCAGGTGCGTTGGCCCATCGCTGACATGATGGCGCTGCTGGCGGAGCCTGATTTCCGCGAAGCACGCAATGTTTGTGCGCTGTTCCTTACCGAGGCATTTCTACGCGGCTCACGTTAAGTGCCAATAGCCAAATAAAAAAAGGGCCAGATTTCTCTGGCCCTTTTTTGTTAGAACAACTCGTGACTCTCGCCACCGGGGTCCGTCAGCGTTGTGCCGGTATCCCGTGATGGATAGTCTGTCGGCTGAGTCCCCTCGATAAAGTACTCGGAGCGACTGCCGCCACCGCCGCCTGAAAGCTTACCGCTGCTCTTGTCGATGGTTACGCTGATGATGCCCGGTGGTGGGGTGACCTTCTGCTCTGGGATACCTTCCAGTGCGATTTTCATAAAGTCATCCCATGCCGGTTGTGCACTCTTGGCACCGCCTTCACCACCAGATATTTGATCCGGGATCGCGCCGGAAGCCGTTGAACGACCCAAATCACGCCGATGGTCATCGAAGCCAATCCATACTGATGTCACGGTGTCCGGGCCATAGCCGGAGAACCAGGCATCTTTTGAGCTGTTGGTGGTACCGGTTTTACCGCCGATATCATGGCGTTTCAGGTCTCGACCCGCACGCCAGGCGGTGCCCATCCAGCCCGGTTCGCCGAAGATGTTGCTGTTCAGCGCATCGTGCATCAGGAATGCCAGCGGCGTGCTGATAACGTGTGGCGCATATTGCTGATCGCCGTCCTGCTGCACCTGAGCTGGGGTCACTTGCTCCAATTGCGGCATTGGCACGTTGCCATTGTTGCCTTCTTGCGACGTCGCGACATTTTCAATGTTGTCTTCGGAAAGCACGGCTGAACGATGAGTATCACCATAAATTACCGGCAAATTACAGCTGCTGCAGACAATTCGCGGTTTGGTTTCGAACACGGTGTTGCCGTTATCATCTTCAATCTTGGTGATGAAGTACGGATCCACCAGGTAACCGCCGTTGGCCAATACTGCGTAACCGCGCACCAGCTGCATTGGGGTGAATGAAGCAGAGCCCAAAGCCAGCGATTCGGTATGCACGATGTTCTGAGCCGGGAAGCCGAAGCGCTGCAGATATTCTGCTGCATAGTCGACACCCATCGCCCGCATCGCACGTACCATGACCACGTTCTTCGACTGCCCCAGCCCCTGACGCAGACGAATCGGACCATCGTAGGTTGGTGGGGAGTTCTTCGGACGCCAGTCGGTACCCGCACCGGGATCCCAACGGGTGATCGGCAGGTCATTCAGGATAGTTGCCAGCGTCAGGCCCTTATCCATTGCGGCGGTGTACAGGAAGGGTTTGATATTGGAACCGACCTGGCGCAGCGCCTGAGTCACACGGTTAAATTTGCTCTGGTTGAAGTCAAACCCACCGACCAGTGCTTTTACTGCACCGTCATTCGGGTTGATTGAGACCAGCGCTGAGTTGACGTCCGGCACTTGTGACAGCCACCAGTTTTCGCCAACCTTCCGCACCCAAACCTGCTGGCCGGCTTGCACCACATCGGTGACGCGTTTCGGCGTCGGGCCTTGTTGAGTATCGGACTTGTAGGGTCTGGCCCAGCGCATGGTAGACATCGGCAAGGCGATATTACTGCCGTCTGCCATCATTGCCGTCGCCTCTTCGGCGCTGGTTGCTGTGATCACAGCAGGTGATAGCGGGCCGTAGTTAGGCAGATTTTTCAGTGAATCGACGATCTGTTTTTGATCCCATGCCGCTTCACCGACTTTCCACAGCACGTTGGATGGGCCGCGGTAGCCGTGGCGCATGTCATACGCCAGCACGTTATTACGTACAGACTCTTGCGCCGCCAACTGCAGTTTCTTGGTGATGGTGGTGTAGACCTTGTAGCCGTCGGTATAGGCGTTGTCGCCATAACGTTTGATCATCTCCTGGCGTACCATCTCGGAGAGATAAGGTGCGGAGAAGCTGATTTCCGGCGCATGGTAATTGGCCACTAATTCTTCACTGCGTGCCTGATCGAACTGCGCCTGGGTGATGTAGTGCTCATCCAGCATGCGCGACAACACCACGTTGCGGCGCGCGACCGCGCGATCGTGTGAATAAAGCGGGTTGAAGGTTGATGGGGCTTTCGGCAGACCGGCGATCGTCGCCATTTCGCTTAAGCTGAGTTGGCTGACGTCTTTACCGAAGTAAACCTGAGCCGCAGCCCCTACGCCATAGGCGCGATACCCCAGATAGATTTTATTCAGATACAGCTCAAGAATTTCGTCTTTGGTCAGCATTTGTTCAATGCGAATGGCCAGGAAGGCTTCCTTGATCTTGCGCATCAGGGTGCGTTCCGGGCTTAAGAAGAAGTTTCTCGCCAACTGTTGGGTAATGGTACTCGCCCCCTGTGACGCATGGCCGGAGACCAGCGCAATAGAGGCTGCACGGAAGATACCGACGGGGTCGACGCCGTGATGCTCATAGAAACGGCTGTCTTCGGTGGCGATAAACGCATGCACCATGACCGGCGGAATTTGGTCCAGTTTTAGCGGAATACGGCGTTTTTCACCGTATTGGGCGATCAGTTCGCCATCGGCGCTGTAAACCTGCATCGGTATTTGCAGCCGCACATCTTTCAGCGTTGCAACGTCAGGCAACTGTGGCTCGACATATTTGTACAAGCCAAAGATCGAGGCTGCCCCCAACACGATGCAACACACTGCAAGGATTAGTAAATACTTTACGAACTTCACCTGAGATTTCCCATTTTCATGTCATTTGGGCAGTTTATAAACAACCGCGCGGTAGTATAAAGGCAAGCCTGCAACATGGATATGTTCTTTTATCATCTGACGATATGGAGGTCGGGCGAAATATGTTCACTCAAGCATGGCAGGTGGGGCTGGATATACAAAGCCACTGCGTTCGCGCGCTGGCGGCCCAGCGCCGCCGGCATGGCTGGCAACTGCGTCACTGGTGGCAACAAACGTTGCCACAACCGGTGCTGCGTGAAGGTTGTCTGGTGCAGACCGATGCATTAATTCAAGCACTGCGACAATGGCGAGTTCAGTTACCAAGACATATTTCCTTACGCATTGCTCTGCCCGCACAACGGGTTTTACAGCATAGCTTGCCGTTGCCGGATGCCAGGCTAAAAGAACCCGCACGTGGCGACTACATCACCAGTCAGGGGCTCAAACAGTTCCCACTGGATAGCCAAACAATGGCGCTGGACTACCGCTGTTCACCCTCAGATCCCACCACGCTGCTGCTTACCGCGGCACGTCAACAGGAATTGCAACAATGGCTGCATTGCCTGCAGCAAGCCAATTTACAGCCACAGGTGGTGGATATCACACCTTGCGCGCTGCGCATTATGGCGGCAGCGGCAGGGCTACCGGCCAATGCCGGTCTGTTGCATCGCCTCGACCAAGAATGGCTGTGGGCCACCCCGCAACGTGCCGCCTATGGCCTTGTGTCGGCGGGGGAGACGGACGGCGTGCGCCAGGCTCTGGCGGCAATGCATGCTGCCAGCCCATCATGCGGTGAGCATCAGATTTACTATAGCAGCGTAATAGATGAGCAACCGCCGTCAGGGTGCGTGCCGTGGTCGCCGTTCAGTGCTTTTAGCCAGCTCCGGCCCCCGTTACCCCGCTTGCCGGCGGCATTCGTCTTGGCGGGCGGTCTGGCGCTGCGTGGAGGAGATAGCTGATGTATCAAGTGAATCTTTTGCCCTGGCGCATACAGGTTCAGCGTCGGCGCGGTGCCTTTTGGCTGCGCGTGTTTGCGCTGCAATGGGCGCTCATGCTGGTTGTGTTGACGGTGATTATGGGTTTGCTGCGTCAGCAACAGGTACAGCGGCATGAGGCACTGTTGGTGTTGGTCCGCCAGCAAGCGGAGCTGACCGACCGTCATCAGCGCTTGCAACAGGCGATGGCGCGCCTGTCCCGTTTAACCGCGCTGGCGGAACAGCACGATAAGAACCTGGCATATAACCGACGTTATCTGCGGTTGTTACAGCAATTCTCAACGCTGTTGCCCTCATCGATGTGGCTTATTGCATTTGAGAGCAAGGCGCAAAACATCAATCTGCGGGGGCTCAGCCGCCGTTATGAGGCGGTGGTTCAGTTTGAGCAGCAATTGGCAACAGTGCCGTTATTGCAGAGTTACCGTCTGGCAGACGTGGCGCGGCGCCAGGATGGCCTATTTTCATTTGCGTTGGTCGCGCAATGGAGCCGCCGGGATGACTAAGCCACCGCCGCGTTGGATGGCGAGATGGTCGAGCCTGCCGCGGGGCTCGCTGCTGGCGATACAGGGTCTGGTGCTGAGTGGACTGGCATTGTTGTTTGTCCTGCTGCTGCAGGGGGAATGGCAGCAGTTGGAACAGACCGCGATAGAGCATCGGCGGCTCACACAACGCATTGAATTGTTGTCGGAACAGGTGGCTCGCATGCCAACGCTTGAAGCGGTGCACCAAAATCTTCAACAGATCATACAGCGACCAACCCCCCAGGGGGATTTGATGGCGGTTTTGCAACGCGTCGGTGCGGAGCTGCAACGCTGGCACCAGCAAGAAGGTTCGTCGCAGCGAATGCTGAGGCTGCATCTCAATTACGACAGGTTATTAATACTGTTGGAGAACTTACCTGCCCACCTGCGCCTTGCTGAAATGTCCGTTGAAGCGCAGGCGGGGAGGCTCACCACGCATTTTACTTTTCAGGACGCGGCGTTGGCAGAGGCTACGGCGTTGAATATCAATGAATAAACGCTGTGTAGTCTGGTTGTTGTTATTGCCGCTGGGGTTAATGGCGCAGCAGCGGGATCCCTTTAGCCCATTGCCCTTGTCAGGCTGCGTGTCAGCGGCCGAGTCACCGGCGAGTTGGCAATTGAAGGGGACCATCGGGCTGGGGGCATTGCGCCATGCCTGGGTTATCACCCCCAGTGGGCAATGGTTGCGGTTGGCGCCTCATCAAACCTTGCTGGCTGGGCGTTGGCAGGTGGATAAGGTGCAGGCAAAACGATTAACCCTAAAACGGGAAGAGGTCGAGGTAGATGCTGAGTGCCCGGCCACTGAGAATACGGTGGTGTTGGTGCTGGGAACCCCTCATAAGGAAGAAAAAAAATGAAAGGATGCCGTTGGGTGGGAGTGCTGTTATGGGGGGCGGCCATTACGGGTGCCGCACAGGATCAAGGCCCTATCTCGTTGGCGTTTCAGGATGCACCGGTTACCGTCGTGTTACAGGCGTTGGCAGACTACCGGCAACTGAATGTGGTTACTGCTGTGGGTGTGGAGGGCAATCTGACGGTGAGGCTGGATAACGTGCCCTGGCAGCAAGCATTGGCCGTGATCCTGCGTATGGGGAAGCTGTCGATGACTCAGGAGGGCAATGTCATGATGGTGCACCCAGAACCCAATGAGCAGGAGAAGCAGCGACAACAACAAGCCTTGGCACAAAAACAGCCACTGCACAGCGTGACTCTGCCGTTGAGCCATGCTGATGCCACTGAGGTTGCCGCAAGCCTCAACGCCCAGGACCGTATGTTACTGAGTGAGCGTGGTAGCGTGGTGGCGGACAAGCGCACCAATGCGGTGTTGGTTCGCGATACTGCGCCGGTTGTGGCGCTGTTAACGCAGCGCATTGCGGAAATGGATGCACCGTTGGCACAGGTACAGCTAGCGGCGCATGTCGTCACCATCAATAGCGAGAGTTTGCGTGAGCTTGGCGTGCGCTGGGGCCTGGCACCGGATGAAAAACCGGCGACATCCTGGCGGATGAACGGCTTTAATGTCAATTTGCCGCTGGAACGTAGTGCACTCAGCGCCGGTTTTCACCTGGCTCGGATCGGTGGGCGTCTGTTGGATTTGGAACTGATGGCACTGGAGCAGGAAAATCGGGTGGAAATCATCGCCAGCCCGCGTTTGCTGACGGCGAACTTGCAAACTGCCAGTATTAAACAAGGCACGGAAATCCCCTACGAGGTGAGCAGTGGCTCCACCGGGGCAACCTCGATGGAGTTCAAAGAGGCCGTTCTGGGCATGGAAGTCACGCCGAGAATTTTGCCCAACGGGCGAATCACCCTGACATTGCACATCAGCCAGAACATGCCCGGACGTTCAATCAGCCGTGCTGCAGGCGAGACACTGGCAATAGATAAACAGGAGATCAAAACCCAAGTGACGCTAAAAGACGGAGAAACCGTGGTTTTAGGCGGTATTTTTCAACGTCATAGTGCTCAGGGGGCGGACAAAGTGCCCGGTATGGGGGATGTACCACTGCTGGGATCCTTGTTTAAACAAAGCAGCAAACAGCATAAAAGGCGCGAGCTGGTGATATTTATTACTCCGACATTGATTAAGGCCTGAGCGGCAAGGTGCCCGGTTTGGTGAAAATCGCCTAAAGTTGATGAGCAGATGCACTTTTTTATCACCTTGGGGGCATCTGCGTTTGACGCTGCGGCCGATTTAGCTTACAAGGGTTACCGAATTGAGCACCGAGGTTTTTTTGTTAGCGCCAAGACGCCGTTAAAAACGTATGGTTTCCCTCCTGCGGCGTGGATTGCGATTTATTCGGTTGCCAAACTACCAAGAGTGTTGAGATAATTTTCCGTCTGATCTCGCACTATCGTTCATGAGGTTTCAGTTTAGGTCCCGCCGCTGATTTGATTGGCGGGGCGGGTTAACATTAACGAATTGTCTTAGTAATACCGAAAAACATGGCAGAGAAACGCAATATCTTTCTGGTTGGGCCTATGGGTGCCGGCAAAAGCACTATTGGCCGTCAGTTAGCTCAGCAACTCAATATGGAGTTTTTCGACTCCGATCAAGAAATTGAGCGACGTACCGGAGCTGACGTGGGCTGGGTATTCGACGTGGAAGGTGAAGAAGGTTTCCGCGATCGTGAAGAAAAAGTCATTAATGAACTGACGGAAAAGCAAGGCATCGTGCTGGCTACCGGCGGTGGTTCGGTTAAATCGCGTGAAACGCGTAACCGTCTGTCTGCCCGTGGCGTGGTGGTGTACCTGGAAACCACTATCGAGAAGCAGTTAGCCCGTACTCAGCGCGACAAAAAGCGTCCGCTGTTGCAGGTTGATTCTCCTCCGCGTGAAGTGCTTGAAGCGCTGGCGAAAGAGCGTAATCCGTTGTACGAAGAAATTGCAGATGTCACCATCCGCACCGACGATCAAAGCGCCAAAGTGGTTGCCAACCAGATTATCAACATGCTGGAAAGTAACTGATTGCGGTTTCCGTGTTCGCCACGGCAAATGCGGAAAGACTGATTGTGTTCCCCGCAGTAGCGGGGATAAACCACATTGAGAACTGAGCGCGACATGGAGAGAATTACCGTAACGCTTGGGGAGCGCAGCTACCCGATTACCATAGCCGCCGGATTGTTTAACGATCCGGCTTCTTTTATGCCGCTGAAGTCAGGTGAACAGGTCATGCTGGTCACCAACCAAACCCTGGCACCACTCTATTTGGACCACGTCCGGAAGGTGCTGGAGCAGGCTGGCGTCATGGTGGATCAGGTGATTTTACCTGATGGCGAACAGTATAAATCCCTTGCCGTGCTTGAGCAGGTGTTCTCGGCACTGTTGGAAAAGCCGCACGGTCGTGATACCACGCTAATCGCCCTCGGGGGCGGCGTGGTTGGCGATCTTACCGGCTTTGCCGCCGCCTGTTATCAGCGTGGTGTCCGCTTTATTCAGGTTCCTACCACGCTGCTGTCGCAGGTGGACTCTTCCGTTGGCGGTAAAACCGCCGTCAATCATCCGCTCGGTAAAAACATGATCGGCGCGTTCTATCAACCGGCTTCTGTGGTGGTTGATTTGGATTGCCTGAAAACCTTGCCGGCGCGTGAACTCTCCTCGGGTCTGGCAGAAGTGATCAAGTACGGGATTATTCTCGATCGCGATTTCTTTGTCTGGCTGGAAAACAATATCGATGCATTGATGGCGTTGGATATGCAGGCACTTGCCTATTGTATCCGCCGTTGTTGCGAGCTGAAGGCCGAGGTGGTTGCTGCCGATGAACGCGAAAGCGGTCTGCGTGCGCTGCTGAATCTGGGTCATACTTACGGCCATGCGATCGAAGCCGAAATGGGCTATGGTGTATGGTTGCATGGGGAAGCCGTTGCTGCCGGTATGGTCATGGCGGCGGAAACTGCGCACCGTCTCGGGCAGTTCAGTGCCGACGATATTGAACGTATCAAAGCACTGTTGTTGCGCGCGGGTTTGCCGGTGTGTGGTCCGCAGGAAATGACGCCGGAATCCTATCTGCCGCATATGATGCGTGATAAGAAGGTACTGGCCGGTGAACTGCGCCTGGTACTGCCGACGGCTATTGGCCAGGCGGAGGTCCGTGGCGGAGTGGGGCATGAAACGGTGCTTGCTTCGATCGCAGCTTGCCTTCCTGAACAGACTGTCTAAGTAAATCGGACGAAGTAACAGTGGCTTAGCCGCCGTTTACATCTATATTAATTAATGTGCAAAGCATGACTGGCGTCGCTTTGCCATGATCGGGTTAATCTGCTCGTGCCACGGTAGGTCTACAGTGGTGGGCTTTTGCCTCTAGTTGGAGGGTTTCAGATGGATGAGTTTAAACCGGAAGACGATCTCAGACCTGATAGCAGCGATCGTCGTCCTGCACGTTCGCGTAAACCGGCTCCGGGACCACGCTTTGCTGTTTCACGTCAGCACTTAATGATTGGTATCGGTATTCTGGTGTTGCTGTTGCTGATTGTCGGTATTGGTTCAGCGCTGAAGGCGCCAACCAAGCACGAGGCGGCACAGGAAGGGGCACAGAATGGCGCAGCCAAGGACATCAACCTGTCGGGCTCGTCGTCGCTGACTGCCGGTAATACCGGTGTGCCAGGCGGTACCACTGACACCAATGACAATAACGGCGTGAGCAGCACGTCTCAGCCGCAAACGGTCAACGTTCCACCTATCTCCAGTACGCCGACGGAAGCGCAACCGCAGCCAGCGCAGGGCGGCGCGCAACAGCGTGTTGATCTGCCAGGCAATATGTCGGATGCACTGTCAGCGCAGCAGGGCCAGGTTGATGCGGCGACGCAGGGCATGAGCGGCCCGATGTCAACGCTGCCGACAGCACCGGCTACCCTGATGAACGGGGCTGCGGCGAAAGAAGCTGCACGCCAAGTGCAGGGCACGGCGCCACAGCAACATAAAGTACCGGCGAAAAACGTCAGTAAGCCAGCGGCTACGGCCACACAGCATAAAACGCCAACCACGGTGTATACGCCAGCGCCAGCATCCTCCAGCAAAGCGGGGGCAGCGAGTGCGAAAGCGGGCACGGTAAGCGGCAATGGTGGCTCACTTCAGTCTGCACCGGCGAGCCATTATACTCTGCAACTGAGCAGTGCCTCGCGCTCCGATACGCTTAATGCCTACGCCAAGCAGCAGAAGTTGCAGCATTACCTGGTGTATTCAACCCAGCGTAACGGCAAACCTTGGTATGTACTGGTAAGCGGCAACTATGCCTCTTCAGCAGAAGCGAAGCGCGCAATCGCGACGTTGCCTGCGGATGTTCAGGCGAAAAAACCTTGGGTCCGGCCTGTAGGTCAGGTTCAACAGGATCTGAAAAAGTAACCCGATAGATTTCAAGCTGCGGCCAGGCGGCAAGAGCAGAAATTTCAGGCATTGTAAGGGCGCAGCATGCTGCGCCCGTGTTAATCGGCGGGTACCTGTTTACTCGTAACAGATGACTGAAGTGGCCTGCGGACAGGTCGAATAACTGTGCGTGGCCAATGATGCTGCGGCTTGAAGGATGAAGGGTATCAATCACTTAAATTTGTGCGCTGATGTGCTGTCTGAAACAGAGTACAATCCGCCGCTCTGAATTGTATAATAAGTAGCTAATTGACGGCATGAAGAAAAACCGCGCTTTTTTAAAATGGGCTGGTGGAAAATACCCGCTGGTGGACGAGATTCGTCGTCATCTACCAGCAGGCGACTGCTTAATCGAGCCCTTCGTGGGTGCGGGTTCAGTCTTCCTGAACACAGAATACGACGCCTATATTCTCGCCGACATCAACAGCGATCTTATTAATCTGTATAACATCGTTAAGCTACGTACGGATGACTTCGTGCGTGATGCCCGCCTTCTTTTCACCGATGAATTCAATAAGTCGGATCAGTTTTACCTGCTGCGCGCAGAGTTTAATACGAGTAACGATCCTTACCGCCGTGCGCTGCTGTTTCTTTATCTGAATCGCCACTGTTACAACGGTTTGTGCCGATATAACCTGCGTGGTGAGTTCAACGTTCCATTCGGACGTTACAAGAAACCGTACTTCCCTGAGGAAGAGTTATATTGGTTCGCTGAAAAATCCCGCAACGCGACTTTTGTCTGTGAGCATTACCGCGATACCATGGCAAAAGCTGAGCGCGGTACGGTGGTGTATTGCGATCCGCCTTATGCGCCACTCTCGGCGACGGCGAATTTTACCGCTTACCACACAAATAGCTTCAGCATGGCGGACCAGCAGAGCCTGGCGTTGATGGCGCATCAGCTTTCGGTAGAAAGCCAAGTGCCCGTATTGATTTCCAATCATGATACCGAGTTGACGCGTGACTGGTACCAGCATGCATCGTTGTACGTGGTGAAAGCGCGGCGTACCATCAGCAGAAATATTCTCGGTCGCAGCAAAGTGAATGAGCTTTTGGCGCTGTATCGCTAAGCCGGGAACACCCCGGTGTATTTACCCCAGGGATTTCGAGTCGCGGCCAACAAGGTTGTGGCTTGAAAAACGAGGGGTATAACGATTCGAACCCTACGTTTGGAGAGAGCGGATGAAAAAATTTTTGATTGCCCCGTCCATCTTGTCAGCAGACTTTGCCCGTCTGGGTGAGGACACTGCTAATGTGCTGGCCGCTGGTGGCGACGTAGTGCACTTTGACGTGATGGATAACCATTACGTCCCCAATCTGACGATCGGGCCAATGGTTTGTCAGGCGCTGCGTAACTACGGCATTACCGCACCCATTGACGTGCATTTGATGGTAAAACCGGTCGACCGCATTGTGCCGGACTTTGCCGCAGCAGGTGCCAGTTACATCTCTTTCCATCCGGAAGCCTCCGAACACGTCGATCGTACAATCCAACTGATTAAAGAGCACGGCTGTAAAGCCGGTCTGGTCTTTAACCCGGCAACGCCGTTGAGTTACCTTGATTACGTGATGGACAAGGTCGACGTGATTTTGCTGATGTCGGTCAACCCAGGGTTTGGCGGGCAGTCGTTTATTCACGGCACCCTGGATAAACTGCGTCAGGTGCGCAAGTTGATCGACGAAAGCGGCCGCGATATCCGTCTGGAAGTGGATGGCGGCGTCAAAGTCGATAATATTGCCGAGATCGCTGCGGCAGGCGCAGACATGTTTGTTGCGGGCTCCGCTATCTTCGGTAAGCCGGACTACCGCCGCGTGATTGATGAAATGCGCAGTGAATTGGCAAAGGTGACACATGGCTGATTTCGGCGCGATCCGTGCGCTCGCCTTTGATCTTGATGGCACTCTGGTCGACAGTGCCCCAGGGCTTGCCGCCGCTATCGATTTGGCGTTAGCAGAAATGGGTCTGCCGCAGGCGGGTGAAGCGCGGGTCGGCACCTGGATTGGTAATGGCGCCGACGTGTTGGTGCAACGTGCACTGCGTTGGGCCGAAGTTGAAGCCACACCGGAACATTGCCTGCAACTGCGCGCGCGTTTTGACCATTTTTACGCACAAACGGTCGACAGCGGCAGCCGCCTGTTTCCACAGGTAAAGGAAACGCTGGCGAGTTTGGCCGCGCAAGGTTATCCAATGGCTCTGGTGACGAATAAACCTACGCCGTTTGTTGCGCCGTTACTGACCGCATTGGGCATTATCGATTATTTCTCGCTGATTATCGGCGGTGATGATGTGGTAGAAAAAAAGCCGCACCCCGCACCGCTGTATCTGGTTCTTGGCAAGCTTGGCTTGCGCGCCAACGAGCTGCTGTTCGTCGGCGATTCCCGTAACGATATTCAGGCTGCACAGGGCGCAGGCTGCCCAAGCGCCGCGCTGACCTACGGTTATAACTACGGCGAAGCTATTGCCCTGAGCCATCCCGACCGCGTGTTGGAGCGCTTTGCCGACTTGTTGCCCGCTCTTGGGCTGTCCTCTTTAGAGAATCAGGAATTTTAAACATGAGTAAGCCCATCGTATTTAGCGGCGCGCAGCCGTCCGGCGAACTGACTATCGGCAACTACATGGGTGCGCTGCGTCAGTGGGTTAAGATGCAGGACGATTACGACTGCATCTATTGCATCGTCGATCTGCACGCCATCACCGTACGCCAGGATGCAGACAAGTTGCGCAAGGCTACGCTGGATACGCTGGCGCTGTATCTGGCTTGTGGTATTGATCCGCAAAAGAGCACCATCTTTGTGCAGTCGCACGTACCGGAGCACACGCAACTGAGCTGGGTGTTGAACTGCTACACCTACTTCGGCGAACTGAGTCGCATGACTCAATTCAAGGACAAGTCCACGCGTTACGCCGAGAACATCAACGCCGGTTTGTTCAGCTATCCGGTGCTGATGGCCGCAGATATCCTGTTGTACCAAACCAACCAGGTACCGGTCGGTGAAGACCAGAAGCAGCACTTGGAGCTGAGCCGTGATATCGGTCAGCGTTTCAATGCGCTATACGGTGATGTGTTCAAAGTGCCGGAGCCGTTTATTCCTAAGTCTGGTGCTCGCGTGATGTCACTGCAAGAACCGACCAAGAAGATGTCCAAGTCGGACGATAACCGCAATAACGTTATCGGCCTGTTGGAAGATCCGAAAGCGGTGATGAAGAAGATCAAGCGTGCGATGACCGATTCCGAAGAGCCACCGGTAGTCCGTTATGACGTGGCGAACAAGGCGGGGGTGTCTAACCTGTTGGATATCCTTTCCGGCGTGACCGGCAAAAGTATCGCCCAGTTGGAAGCCGAGTTCGAAGGCCAAATGTATGGTCACTTGAAAGGCGCTGTGGCTGAAGCGGTATCCGGTATGTTAGGTGAGCTTCAGGAGCGTTATCACCGTTTCCGCAACGACGAAGCCCTGTTGCAACAGGTGATGCGTGACGGCGCGGCCAAAGCGCGTGCGCGTGCACAGGAAACCCTGGCGAAGGTTTACCAGGCTGTCGGGTTTGTGTCACCGCAGTAATCCTTGGTGAAAAAAAGAAAAGCGGCCATTGGCCGCTTTTTTTACGTATGGGGCTAGGCCATCTGGGCCAGCGGCGGTGCGAGTTCCTGGCTGGAGAACCAATTCAGCTTGCTACGCAGGCTCACCACGCTGCCGACAATGATTAAACTTGGGCTGGCAGCCTGTTGAGCCAAACTTCCCAGTTGGCTCAATGTCCCTTCGATCACCCGCTGGCGGCAGGACGTTCCGTTCTCAACCAGCGCAACTGGGGTTGAGGTAGGCATGCCATGTTCGATCAGTTGCTGTTGGATGTCTGCCGCCTGAGTCAGACCCATATAAAACACCAGCGTTTGTTGCCCGGCAGCCAGTGTTGACCAATCTAGCCCGCCGTCACGCTTGGCGTGGCCAGTCACTAACCGTACGCTTTGCGCATGGTCTCGATGAGTGAGAGGAATACCGCTGTAGGCTGAACAGCCGGAGGCGGCAGTAATGCCGGGCACTACGGAGAACGGAATATTGGCTGCCGCCAGCGTTTCCAGTTCTTCACCACCGCGTCCAAAGATAAACGGATCACCGCCTTTCAGCCGTACAACACGTTTACCCAGCTGTGCTTGCTCCAACAGGATTTGATTGATTTGTTCCTGCGGCACGCAATGGTGGCCCGCACGCTTGCCAACGAAAATACGTTCGGCATCGCGGCGTACCAGCGTCATAACATCATCAGAGACCAGCCGGTCATAAACCACCACGTCAGCCTGCTGGATTTGCTGCAGGCCTTTCAGCGTCAGCAAACCTGCATCGCCCGGGCCAGCCCCCACCAACACCACTTCGCCGTGATCTTGCGGTTGATGGTTGAACAACGCCTCGATCTGCCGTTCCGCCAGTGCTGCGTCATTATTGGCCAGCGACTGCGCGAGGCGATCATGGGCAAAGAGCTTTTCCCAAAAACGACGGCGAGAGCCCATGTCGCTGAAGTGCTTTTTCACCCGCTGACGCAATGAACCGCCCAATTGCGCCAACTTACCCAGATGTTGGGGCAGAGCCGCTTCCAGCTTTTCACGTAGCAGACGTGCCAGCACCGGCGCTTTGCCGCCGGAGGACACTGCGACCATAATAGGTGAGCGATCGATAATCGACGGCATGATAAAGCTGGCGCGCTTAGGATCATCCACCACGTTGCAGAACACCCGTTGTTGGTTGGCGCATTGATACACGAGTGCGTTGACTTCGACCCGATCGGTAGCGGCGATCACCAGCCATTTCTCTGCCAGCAATGCCGCACTAAATTCGCCCTCTGACAGCGTAACCTGTCCTTGCGCGGCCCACTCATGAAACTGTGGGGTGAATGTGCAGGCATTGACGGTCAGTGCTGCACCGGCGTCCAGCAGCAGGCGAGCTTTGCGTTCGGCAATCTCACCGCCACCGACCAGCAGGCAGGCTTTGTGTTGCAGTTGGCAGAAAATTGGCAGGTAGTCCATCGGCAATCCTCGGGGCAATCAGCAGAGGGGCGCAAGGCGCCCCAAAAATGTTACGCGGTCTGACGTGTTGCCGCTTTTTCGGTTTGAGGTCGTTCGGCACGCGGTGTGGCATACCAGTAACCCAGGCCCATCAGCACAGAGCCGGACACAATATTACCCAATGTCACCCACAGCAGATTATGGCCTATTCCGCTCAGGGTGTAGGCGTCGCTGTGATGGCCGAACCAGGACAGGGCAAACAGCGTCATGTTGGCGACGGAGTGTTCATAGCCGGACGCAATGAAGGCCAGCAGACACCACCAAATAGCGATGAATTTTGCGGCACCCTCAACGCGAATCGCCATCCAAATTGCCAGGCAGACCAGCCAGTTACACAGCACACCCTTAAAGAATAAGACCTCTGCCGGCGCGGTGGTTTTTGCCAACGCTGCGGTATGCACCAGGCTGGTGTCCACTGGCAGCAGGCTGCCCCCGCCGTAGTAGTACATCAGCGCGACCAGCACTGAGCCCAACAGATTGCCCAGCCAGGTTTGTGGCAAAACTGCCCACATCTGACTTTGGCGTATGGTCCCAGCTTTGACGCCTAACGTCAGGAACATGGTGTGGCCAGTGAACAGCTCGGAACCGGCGATGATCACCAGAGTCAGTGCGATGCCGAAGGTGGCCCCCATCACCAACGGTCGGATGGACGGGTCGACCAGATTGCCGAGTGTGAAAATAAGAATGATGCCGAGGCCGACGTAGGCCCCGGCCATCGCCGAGCTGATCCAAAAGCCCAGCGGGCTGTGTTTCGCCAGCCTGACGATCCGCGCTGCGTTGGCGGCGCATTTGTTGATGGTATCGGTGAACATGCTGCTTCCCCTGAGGTTAAAGTAAAAAAATCAGGCCGCGACCTGCACCATGCCGTCCAGAACCCGGCTGGTGAAATGCGCAACGGAGCGGCTGTCATCTTCCAGGCAGTGGCCGTCGTGCAGGCGGAAATGTTGTTTTTTGAGTGGGCTGGCAACCCACAATTCCCCTTGATGCTCGGCGATCAGGCCGCGTGATAACACGCTGGCCTGGGCAAAGGGGTCAATATTGCTAATAGCAAAGACCTGTTCGTCATTGTAAGGGCGAAATATCGCGACCTGCTGGTCGCCGATCAGGGCACATACGCCGGTACCGGGCAGGATATCGGTGATGGGGCAAAGGGTTATCCACTGGCTCATGCGTTGTTCTCCTCAGCTTCCAGTAAGGTGACAGGGATACGTTCATCTGGACGCGCCGGCCGATGCTGTTCGCGCTCGGCGACGACCTGGATGTTCGGATCACGCAGGTTGCTGTTGATAAAGTGGGAGAAACGCACCTGGGATTCCGGGTGCTCAACGGTTTCTTTCCACTCGCAGATCACCGCATCGCGCAGGCGGGCGATCTCGGCTTCCAGTTGCGCGTTGATGCCCAGCTTGTCGTCAATGATCACTTTGCGAAGATAATCGATGCCGCCTTCCAGGCTTTCCAGCCATACCGACGTACGCTGCAGCTTATCGGCGGTGCGAATATAGAACATCATGAAGCGATCGAGGTAATGCTCCAGCGTCTCGCTATCGAGGTCCGCCGCCAGCAGGTCGGCGTGGCGTGGTTTCATGCCACCGTTGCCGCACACATACAGGTTCCAGCCGTTCTCGGTGGCGATAATGCCGACGTCTTTGCCCTGGGCTTCAGCACATTCGCGGGTGCAGCCAGAAACGCCAAACTTCATTTTGTGCGGGGTGCGGATGCCTTTGTAGCGGTGTTCCAGCTTGACGCCAAACCCGACGCTGTCGCCGACGCCAAAGCGGCACCAGGTACTGCCGACGCAGGTTTTCGACATACGCAACGCCTTGGCGTAGGCATGTCCGGTTTCAAAACCGGCGGCAATCAGTTTGCTCCAGATGGCTGGCAGGTCATCTTTCTGCGCGCCGAACATGCCGATACGCTGGGAGCCGGTCATCTTGGTGTACAGATTATATTCCTTGGCGATCTGGCCAACGGCCATCAGTCCGTCCGGTGTGATTTCGCCACCGGCGGAACGTGGGATCACCGAGTAGGTACCGTCTTTCTGGATATTGCCGAGGAAGTTATCGTTGGTGTCCTGCAACGGCGTATGCTGCGGTTTAAGCACGTACTCATTCCAGCAGGAAGCCAACAGCGAGCCGACGGTCGGTTTACAGACTTCGCATCCGTAGCCCTTGCCGTATTTGGTTAGCAGTTCATCGAAGGATTTAATGCCTTCGACGCGGATCAGGTGGTAAAGCTCCTGACGCGAATAGGCGAAGTGTTCGCACAGGTGGTGATTAACCTCGATGCCCTGTTTGCTCAGCTCGGCGTTCAGCACCTGTGTGATCAGTGGAATACAGCCGCCACACCCGGTACCGGCTTTGGTTTCGGACTTGATCGCCGCGACGGTGTGGCAGCCCATGCTGACTGCTTTGATAATGTCGCCTTTGCTGACGTCGAAACAGGAGCAGATTTGGGCCGTTTCCGGCAGTGAGTCGACGCCGATAGCCGGTTTGCTGCCTGCATGCGCTGGTAAGATCAGGCCATCTGGATTTTCTGGCAGCTCGATGGCGTTAAGCGCTAATTGGAGCAAATTGCCATAATCGCTGGTGTCACCGACCAGCACCGCGCCAAGCAGGGTTTTGTTGTCTGCGCTGACCACGATGCGTTTATAAACTTCTTTGCTCTCATCCAGATAAACGTAGCTACGAGAGCCTTCGGTACGACCGTGAGCATCACCGATGCCGCCGACGTCGACACCCAGCAGTTTCAGCTTGGCGCTCATGTCTGCACCCAGGAAGGTGTTTTCACGGCCCAGGAGATGGTCGGCCACGACCTGCGCCATTTTATAGCCAGGAGCGACAAGACCGAAGGTACGCTCACGCCATGACGCACATTCGCCGATGGCGTAAACGTCTGGATCGGACGTCTGGCAGCTGTCGTTAATCACGATGCCACCCCGGCGTGCGGTCGCCAGGCCGCACTGGTGGGCCAGCTTGTCCTGGGCCCGGATACCTGTGGAGAAAACGATAAAGTCGACTTCCAGCGCGGTTCCGTCGGCAAACTGCATGGTCTTGCGTGCCTGTTCCCCGCCGTTGATGATTTCCTGGGTATTTTTACCGGTATGGACTTTTACGCCCATACGCTCGATCTTGCGACGAAGTTGATCGCCACCCATCGGGTCGAGCTGCTCTGCCATCAGTACCGGCGCGAACTCAATGACGTGGGTTTCTACACCCAGGCTTTTCAATGCGCCTGCAGCTTCCAATCCCAGCAGGCCCCCACCGACGACCGCACCGCGTTTGCTGCGGCGTGCGCAGGCTTCGATGGCGTTCAGATCTTCAATGGTGCGGTAGACGAAACAGTCCTGGCTTTCGGCGCCTTTGATCGGCGGTATCCACGGGTAAGAACCGGTGGCCATGATCAGCTTGTCGTAGTACACCGTACGGCCGGTGTTGGAGTGAATGACTTTTTCGCTGCGGTTGATGGTAATGGCGCGCTCGCCAACCAATACCTTAACGCCCTGTTTTTCGTAAAAGCCTTCACGCACTAACGAAAGCTCTTCGGCAGTGTGGTGAGAGAAATAAGAAGACAGGTGAACGCGATCGTAAGCGATACGCGGTTCTTCACAAAATACGGTAATGTCGAACTGGTCTTTGTCTGCTTTTTCCAACAGATCTTCTATGAATCGGTGGCCGACCATGCCGTTCCCGATGACAGCAAGTTTGACTCTGCTCATTATTGCCTCAAAATTCTGGTTTCCTAGGGTTACCTTATTCTTCCCAACGGGCAATTTATTGATGCAAATCAATCGTCCCTCCATATACCTCTAATGTGGTATATAGATGATTTTTATCGATATTTGATAAGTTGCGGTTTTTATTCATCTTTAGCTGAAACGAGCCAGTTGATACGAATTTTACTCATTTGGGAGTAATGGTGGGGGGAGCCACCCCAAGGCGGCTTTGTCAGTATGATCCGCTACCAGTATGATGAAGAAAACAGGTTGGAACAGCAGAGGTGAAGGGTGGCCAAGAGTCCATTAAAGTTTATCGATAACCTGCGATTAAGCGGGCATGAAGGTCTTTGGCAACTGGCCATTGAACAGGGGCGCATCGCTCATATCGTGCCGCAGCCGGAAGGGCCGGAGTGGCGAAGTGATGTGCTGGATGCGCAGGGTGGGTTGGCGATGCCGGCATTTGTTGAACCGCATATTCACCTGGATACGACCCAAACCGCCGGACAGCCGACCTGGAACCAGTCTGGTACCCTGTTCGAAGGCATTGAACGCTGGGCTGAACGCAAGGCGCTGCTCACCCATGAAGACGTTAAGCAACGGGCCTGGCAGACGCTGAAGTGGCAGATCGCCAATGGCGTGCAATATGTGCGTACTCACGTTGACGTCTCGGATCCTACCTTGACGGCGTTGCGAGCGATGCTGGAAGTGAAGCAAGAGGTCGCGCCCTGGGTCACTTTGCAGATCGTCGCTTTTCCGCAGGAGGGCATCATGTCTTATCCCAACGGAGAGGCGCTGTTGGAAGAGGCACTGCGGCTGGGGGCTGACGTGGTGGGGGCCATTCCACACTTTGAGTTCACCCGTGAATACGGCGTGGAGTCGTTGCACAAGGCGTTTGCCCTGGCGCAAAAGTACGATCGGCTGGTGGACGTGCATTGTGACGAGATTGATGATGAGCAGTCACGCTTTGTTGAAACCGTCGCCGCCCTGGCGCTGAAGCTGGGTATGGGAGCCAAGGTGACGGCTAGCCACACCACGGCGATGCATTCTTACAATGGTGCTTACACGTCGCGGCTATTCCGCCTGCTGAAAATGTCCGGCATCAACTTTGTTGCGAATCCGCTGGTGAATATTCACTTGCAGGGGCGCTTCGACAGCTACCCTAAACGGCGTGGTATTACCCGGGTGAAGGAGATGCTGGAAGCAGAGATTAATGTCTGCTTTGGTCATGACGACGTGTTCGATCCCTGGTATCCGCTGGGTACCGCCAACATGCTGCAGGTGCTGCACATGGGGCTGCATGTGTGCCAACTGATGGGGTATGGCCAGATAGACGACGGATTGAAGTTGATCACCAGCCACAGTGCGCGGACGTTGCACCTGACGGATTACGGCTTGGTGGCAGGCAACAGTGCCAATCTGGTGATCCTGCCTGCAGAAAGCGGGTTTGATGCCGTGCGCCGGCAGACGCCAGTGCGCTATTCGATACGTGAAGGGGCGGTGATTGCCGAAACCCAGCCAGCGGAGACAACGTTGTACCTGACGCAGGATGAGAAGGTGGATTTCCGGCGCTAAGGTGCAGACTGAACTGATAAAAAAGGGCGCCGAGGCGCCCTTTTCACATCAGGGTAGCAGATTAGTGCGTTACGTGGCCGTGGCTGCGGTGCTTGGTCACGAAACCGAGCAGCAGACACATCACGAATACCGCCAGGTAGAGGCCGTTAGCGGTAGTGAGCGCCGCGTGCGCGCCACCTTTTGCGACAATCGGGCCGGTAACCACGAAGGTCAGCATGGTGCCGATGGTGCCGCAGGTCAGGATGAAGTTAACCAGTTTCGGTGAGGAAACCTTGGTCTGCAACGAGCCCAGTGTGATCAGCGTGGTATAGATCGCACTTGAAACGAAGCCCAGCGCCATAATGTAGTAGCCCAGGTGTTCCGGGTTGTCGGTGCTGACGAACAGGTACATTGCGCCAGTCGCCAACGCGGCCAGAATGGTGACGATGCGCTGCAAATCAAAGAAGCGCAGGATAAAGCTGAACACCCACATACCGACCATGTACGACGTCCAGAAGTCGCTCACCAGTTTACCTGCCTGGCTGATATCCATCCCGAAGGACTTGGTGGCGTATTCCGGTACCCACTGAATGAAGCCGAGCTGACCGAGGATGTAGCACAGTGCGGCGATCGACAGGAATAACACGCCGATACCCCATTTTTCTTTCGCTACCGGCTGACCCGCGTCGGCGCCTTTGTTGCCCAGTACCGGGAATTCGGAGAACAAGGCCAGCACAAAGATGCCTACGTACAGCAGGCCGATACAGGCGTATACCCAGTACCAACCAATCTGACGCGCCAGCAGCATTGCGGCGACAATCGGGAAAATCATCCCCGCCATGCTGAAGAAGGAATCAGTGAACAGTAGACGTGAACCGCGTTGACGGCCCGCGTACATATGGGTAATCAAGAAGGTGCCTATCGACATGGTGATACCGCTGACCACACCCAAGATAAACATGCATAACGAGAACATGGTTAAGCTTTTGCTCACCATCAGTCCTGCGACAGCCAATACCATCAAGATAAAGCCAAACATCAGTTGGCGTTTCAGCGGGATAATTTCCATCAGCCAGGCATTAAGGAAGATCGAAATCAAAATACCGGCGTTGAGAAAGGTAAACGTATTACTCATGCTGGAAACCGGCAGATTAAAGTACTCTGCAATGTTTCCCATCACCATCCCTGTGACGATAACTAAAGCACCGGTCAGCGCGTAAGAAAAATAGCTGATCCAGGTAAGCCGTAGACGGTTGCTGTCATTCATTATATAGGCCTGATTATGTCTGTTAGGATTACTCCCGTCGCCTTTCAAACCGCAGCGTGGTTGCCTGCGTCCATTGATCCCAGTCACCGTAGGGGGCGAATAAATTCGCCCCGATTAACACGGGCGCTGCATGCAACACCCCTACAATACCAGGGGATAAATGCACTGGGCACTTGGCTGCAATTTGAAATTCATAGGGTATAACGCTGGATTAAGGCCGCTGGTTTTTCCTGGCAAAAGCAGAAAAAAGTCCCGATCAAGCCACCAGGGAGCGGATCCTAGCACAGACAACGGGAGTTTTTGTGATGGCTGTCGATTTTTTGATGCAATCAATGAAAGCTGCTGAGATATTTTTGTGATCTATTTGCTTGCCGTCACGATCGAATCACGGCTGATGACTTTTGGCGAGAAGTGCGCACCGGCGGTGGTCGGGTCAATCAACAGACGTGCAGCGTACTGCGCCATTTCGGTAATGGGGAAATGTACGCTGGTCAGAGCAGGCCGCACGAAGGGCGCGCGTTCACCGCTGTCATAACAAATTAATGAGATATCTTGCGGTACCCGCAAACGGTGCTCGTTGATCGCCAATAAAGCACCTATAGCCATCTCTTCGTTACAGCAATAGATTGCGGTCGGGACAGTTTCCATTTGCAGCAGCTGGTCGGCGCAACGATAGCCACTTTCAAGATCGTAGAGCCCTTCGACGCAGGCGACCGGTTTGATATGTGCGGACTGCATCGCTTGTTCAAAACCGTCGAGCCGCAATCGGCTGGAAGGGCGGTCTCGCGGCCCGCTGATACAGGCGATATGTCGGTGACCGGCATCGATCAACTGCTGTGTTGCCATTTGGCTGGCGCGTGGATGATCGAAGGTGACGCAGCGGTCTTCCAGGCCAGGCACCAGACGATCGAGCAGCACAAAGCGGCGTTGCTCTGTCGCCAATTGGCGCAGTTGGTCATCGCTGAGAAAGCGTACGTGCAGGATCACGCCATCACAGCGCAGGCTGAACAGCCGCTGAATCGCCTGCCATTCATTTTCCGCACTGTTACGCCCCTGGGTTACCAGCAGTTGTTTGCCGTGAGATTCGGCTTCGGTTTGGACGCAGTCCATCAGTGCGCCGAAGAAGCCGCCACGATACGAGGTGGTGACCAGTCCCAAGGTATTACTGTGGCTGGAGGCCAGCGCACGGGCGGCAGGATTGGGGGTGTAGCCGAGCTGAGTCACCGCGCGCTCAACCTTCTCGCGGGTTTGCCCTTTAACGTTGGTATCGCCATTCACTACGCGTGACACGGTGGCGCGGGACACGCCTGCCAAAGCTGCGACATCTTCCAGTGTCACCATCATCCGACTCCTGATTACGGCAAAAAACGGGTCCGGCGAACCGAACCCCGACATACTCGTTATAGCAATCTATCAGCGACTCTGGCTTGCCAGACAGTTATTTGAACTGCGGCAGATAAGGCGCATTCACCGCCAGCACTTCATCCAGCAGGGGTTGTGCCACGTTAGCATTGCCTACCAGTGGGTTGGTAACCAGCGCCAACAGAGCGCTACGTCGGCAGCCATGTACGGCAGCGTCGATGGTCAGACGTTCATAGGCTTTGACCTGCTGGGTTAGCGCGTGCATGGCGTCTGGCAAGGTACCAAACGTCAGCGGATGTGCGCCCTGCGCATCGACGATACAGTTAGTTTCTATCACAGCGTCGTCTGGCAAACCGCGAATAGCGCCACGGTTTGCTGTATTGACGACTAATTGCGTACCGAGATTATTATGGATCGCACGGATAAGCTCCAGCGCGACTTCTGAATAGTATGATCCGCCACGGAAACTGAGCTGCTCCGGTTTGCTGTCGAGATGTGGATCGGCATACAGTTCAAACAATTCTTTCTCTACTTTCATCACCTGCTCGGCGCGGGTGCCGCGTTCGGCCGCTGCGGCAATTTCTTCGGCCAGCATCTCTTTGGTCTGATAGAAATAGCGGTGATACGGGCATGGGATCGCACCGACGGCACGCAGGAAATCAGGCTGCCACGGCTCTTCCTTGATGTTGTTCATCGTCAGAGCGGCACCGTCGCACAGCATGTTGATGACCTGGTCGGTCACGTCGAGACCGTTTTGCGTAACCTGATGTACCCACACCATATGATTGAGGCCGGCGAACTGCAGCTGTACTTCGCTATAAGGTGCCTTCAGCATGTTGGCGATCATGTGATGCATGCTGATCGGCACGTTGCACAGGCCGATAATTTTCGCTTTGGTATAACGAGAGACCGCTTCAGTGACAATGCCGGCAGGGTTGGTAAAGTTGATGATCCAGGCATCGGGTGCCAATTTTTCTACTCTGCGTGCAATATCCAGCATGACTGGAATGGTGCGCAGCGCTTTGGCAAAGCCACCAACGCCGGTGGTTTCCTGGCCGATAAGATCATATTTCAGCCCTAAACGCTCGTCGGCGGCGCGTGCCGGCAGTTGCCCGACGCGGAACTGCGTCAATACGAAGCTGGCTCCGCGAATCGCGTCATCGAGCTCGAAATGCACGCTAACCTTCACTTGCTCTAACCCGTGGCGTGCCAACATGCGTTGGGTCAGTGCGGCAATGATTTCTACTTTCTCACGCCCAGGCTCAACGTCTACCAGTGCCAATTCAGTCACCGGCAGCTCTTCGATACGTTGGATCAACCCATCGACCAATTCAGGTGTATAGCTGCTGCCGCCGCCAATAACAGCGATTTTCAACGCGTTCATGCGCGAA
The DNA here is from genome assembly GCF_017832355.1 of Serratia sp. PL17. Taxonomy (GTDB): domain Bacteria; phylum Pseudomonadota; class Gammaproteobacteria; order Enterobacterales; family Enterobacteriaceae; genus Serratia. Next base: position 31,456 of record NZ_JAFIBY010000009.1, on the reverse strand, counting down.
CCTCCAACTGGGCCTGACGGCGGTACAGTTCAATCATGTCGTCCGCCAGATCCTGGATCACCATGGCATTCATCAAATGATCTTGGGCATGAACGGTGATCAGGTTGATAGTCAGTTTGCCGCAGCCTTCGTCCAGACCGATCAGCTGGGTCTGAATACGATGGGCTTTTTTTACCGATGCTTTGGACTCGGCCATATGCTTGGCCGAGGCGGTAAAGTCGCCGGCACGCGCTTGCTGTAGCGCCATCAGCGCACTGCTGCGGGCACCACCGGAGAACACCAGCAGCTCCATGATGGTGCTTTCAAAATCGGGGCTGATTTCAGTTTCAGTCATCAATTCACTCACATTATTTCTCCAGTTATTGCGCGACAGTCATGCCGGCGGATAGTCATTGTTTTCAGTGTCGCCTCAAAATGAGAGCGCTCTCATTTGTTTAGATTAACCAGAATGAGAAACGAAACCGGGAGTTGTGTCGCAAAAAGTGACGAAGGGGTAAAAAGGGCAAAAAATGCGTGATGCGGTTGGCAAAAAGGTCTAAGGCGATCATACTTTTGGCAGTAAATTTCGGGGGTGACTGAGATATATCCCACAATTACGTAAATATAGGTAAATGGCTGGCACTCGCAGGTGCAGCTCTTTAGAATCAAGGCGCTTTTCCGTTGTTTGTCTCCCAGAGAAAGGACCCGTTAATGTTCAAACGTACTTTAGTGACCTTCGTTGCGCTGTGTTCCCTGACAGCAATGGCGCCCGCTGCGTTCGCCGCCGGTGAAACTCATGTCATGCTGACCACGTCGGCAGGGAATATCGAACTAGCGCTCGACAGTCAGAAGGCTCCGGTTTCCACCAAGAACTTCGTCGACTACGTGAACAGCGGCTATTACAACAACACCGTTTTCCACCGCGTGATCCCGGGCTTTATGGTTCAGGGCGGTGGCTTTACTGCGGATATGCAGCAAAAATCAACCCAGGCGCCAATCAAGAACGAAGCGGATAACGGCCTGCGTAACCTGCGCGGCACCATTTCGATGGCGCGTACTGCCGACAAAGACAGCGCTACCAGCCAGTTCTTCCTGAATGTGGCGGATAACGCCTTCCTGGATCACGGCCAACGTGATTTCGGCTATGCGGTGTTCGGTAAAGTGATCAAAGGTATGGATGTCGTGGATAAAATCTCCCAGGCACCCACCGGTAACGTTGGTCCGTACCAGAATGTCCCGAGTAAGCCTATCGTCATTCTGTCCGCAAAAGTGCTGCCATAATGATTTTGCGCCGGCCCCAAGCGGGCCGGCTGCGTTGCTTTCCCCTGGAAGCCTTGCCTGCATCACTGTTTTTTCCCCCGCCACATGCTTTAATCGCCAGCTCATAATCAGACCGGAAACCCGGCGTTATACCCCTCTTGCCTGAAGCTGCAACATTGTTGGCTACGTGCGTTCACCCCAGTCACTTACCTGCGTAAGTTCCTGAGGATTTTCGCCCTTGTCGCCTTGCTGCAACGTCAACCACGTGGGGATGCATTTGTTTTGTTAAGGGATGAGCTGCTGCCATGTTTGAATTTAGCCAGGTTCTGCTGTTGCTACAGCAAATGTGCGTCTATCTTGTCATTGCTTATTTGCTGAGCAAAACCCCGTTATTCATTCCGCTGACGCAGGTGACCATTCGCCTGCCGCACAAGCTATTGTGCTACGTCATCTTCTCTGTGTTCTGCATCATGGGTACCTATTTCGGCCTGCATGTAGAAGGTTCAATTGCCAACACCCGCGCGATCGGCGCCGTGCTGGGTGGCCTGTTGGGCGGACCTTCGGTCGGCTTTCTGGTCGGGCTGACGGGGGGGCTGCATCGCTACACCCTGGGCGGCATGACCGATGTTGCCTGCGCGGTATCCACCGTGGCTGAAGGGTTGGTGGGCGGCGTCGTGCACAGTATCGCGATGCGCCATCGTCGCATCGATTTGCTGTTTAATCCGCTGTTTGTCGCGGGGGTAGCGCTCGTCACTGAAGTGCTGCAAATGGCAATTATTCTGGCGATTGCCCGTCCGTTTGACGAAGCGCTGCGGCTGGTGGAGCACATCGCGTTGCCAATGCTGATCGCCAATACCCTGGGTGCCGCGATGTTTATGCAAATCCTGCTCGATAGACGAGCGATGTTCGAGAAATACACCGGGGCGTTTTCGGCCAAGGCGTTGAAGATAGCGGAGCGTACCGAAGGTATCTTGCGGCAGGGGTTTGATCAGGAAAATAGCATGAAAGTGGCACGGGTTATCTACCAGGAGCTGGGGATTGGCGCCGTGGCGATCACCGACCACGAGAAGCTGCTGGCGTTTATGGGCATCGGTGACGACCATCATCTGCCTGGCACGCCGATTTCATCATGTCACTCACACCGCGCGATCGACAACAACGAAGTGGTTTACGCTGATGGCAATGAGCTTTCCTACTCCTGTTCGATCAACCCCGCTTGCAAACTGGGCTCAACGCTGGTGATCCCACTGCGTGGTGAAAACCAACGGGTGATTGGTACCATCAAACTCTACGAACCCAAGAGCCGTTTGTTCAGCACCATCAATAGGACGTTGGGCGAGGGGATTGCCAGCCTGTTATCCGCACAGATTATGGCCGGGCAGTATGAGCGCCATAAACAGTTGTTGGCGCAGTCGGAAATCAAATTGCTGCATGCGCAGGTCAACCCGCACTTCCTGTTTAACACGCTGAATACGCTGGTGGCGGTTATCCGCCGCGACGGTAACCGGGCCTGCGAGTTGGTGCAGTACCTTTCTACCTTTTTCCGCAAGAACCTGAAACGTTCAGATGACGAGGTTAGCCTGGCCGATGAGCTTGAACATGTGAACGCCTATTTGCAGATCGAACTGGCGCGCTTTGCCGATCGGCTGGAGATCTCCATGTCGTTGCCGCAAGAGTTGCTGGCGGTGCGGTTACCGGCATTTTCACTGCAACCTATTGTTGAAAATGCCATTAAGCACGGCACGTCTCAGCTGCTGGGCGTAGGGAAAATCGATATCGGTGCGCGCCTTGAAGATGGGTGTTTACTCCTGCAGGTGACTGACAATGCAGGTCTATTCCAACCGAAGGCAAATAACAGCGGGTTGGGAATGAACCTGGTGGATAAGCGTATTCGTGTACGCTACGGCGATGGTTATGGCGTGCAGGTGGCCTGTGAGCCGCAATTATTCACCCGTATTACGCTCAATGTACCCTTGGCGAGGGCAGCCTGATGTTAAACGTACTGATTGTCGATGATGAGCCTTCTGCGCGCGATAACCTGCGGCATTTACTGGAAGCAGAAGAGGGGATCAGCATTGTTGGTGAATGTGCTAACGCAATAGAAGCCATCAGTGGCATCCATCGGCTGCAGCCTGACGTTGTTTTTCTGGATATACAGATGCCGCGAATCACTGGGTTGGAGATGGTCGGCATGCTCGATCCCAACCGCATGCCGCATATCGTCTTTCTGACCGCTTATGATGAATATGCGGTGCGGGCTTTCGAAGAACATGCCTTTGATTACCTGTTGAAACCGGCGGAACCCAAGCGGTTGAGCAAAACGTTGCAGCGTTTGCAACAGCATCGCGGGCAACAAAATATGGCCGTGTTGGATGAAAGCGTCGGTGACCTGAAATACATTCCCTGCACGGGCCACAGCCGTATTTATCTACTGCGTTTTGATGAGGTGGTGGCTGTCCGTTCACGATTGAGTGGGGTGTTTGTTGTACGTAATGACGGCATGGAGTGTTTCACCGAGCTGACGCTACGGACGTTGGAACTCCGAACGCCGTTGGTTCGTTGCCATCGTCAGTATTTGGTCAACCTGGAGCAGGTGCGTGAAATTCGGTTCGATGACAGTGGTGCGGCAGAAATGATCATGCCGGTAGGGGATCCGGTGCCAGTCAGCCGCCGCTACCTGAAAACCCTGAAGGAAGAATTGGGGCTGCGGGGCTAGGTAGATTCTGAAAATATTGGCTTTGTGGGCGTCTTGATGACGCCCTTTTTGTTTGTCCTTGACGGGGTTACGCCGCGCTTATAGCTTTATTGACATCAACAGGCGCTTTTTGCGCCGTGTCAGAGCGCCCAAGGAAACGAAAATGAGTGAAGCACGGATTATTGCCAAAGCGATGAAAGACGGGAAACCGGTACAAGATTTGGTTATTTTGCCCGCGTTGGCGAACCGCCATGGTCTGATCACCGGTGCGACCGGGACGGGTAAAACCGTGACGCTGCAAAAAATGGCTGAACAGTTTTCACGTATTGGCGTGCCGGTGTTTTTGTCGGACGTAAAGGGCGATCTCTCGGGGATTGGCACCGCAGCCGTGCCCTCGGAGAAATTGCAGGCGCGTTTGGCGGCAATAGGCGTCACCGACTGGCAGCCGCAAGCTTGCACCATCATTCCATGGGACATCTACGGTGAAAAGGGCCACCCGATCCGCGCCACCGTGTCTGATCTGGGGCCGTTACTGCTGGCCCGCTTGCTGGATCTGAACGACGTACAAAGCGGTGTACTGCAGTTGGTATTCAAAATTGCTGACGATAATGCGTTGCTGCTGCTGGATATGAAAGATCTGCGCGCGATGGTGCAGTATGTGGGGGACAACGCCAAACAGTTCCAGACCCAATACGGCAATATCTCTTCCGCTTCGGTAGGTGCGATCCAGCGCGGGTTGCTGACGCTGGAAGAACAGGGTGCCAATATGTTCTTCGGCGAACCGATGCTGGACATCAATGATCTGATGAAAACTGACGCCAATGGGCAGGGTGTTATCAACCTGCTGGCGGCAGATAAGCTGATTAATCAGCCGAAGCTGTATTCGGTGTTCCTGCTGTGGCTCCTGGCCGAGCTATTCGAACACCTGCCAGAAGTGGGCGATCCAGAACAGCCAAAGCTGGTGTTCTTCTTCGATGAAGCGCATCTGTTGTTCAACGATGCGCCGGCGGCCTTGCTGACCAAAATCGAACAGGTTGTGCGTTTGATCCGCTCCAAAGGTGTCGGAATTTACTTTGTGACCCAGAACCCGCTGGATATCCCGGACAGCGTACTGGGGCAGTTGGGCAACCGCGTGCAGCATGCGTTGCGGGCCTTTACGCCACGCGATCAGAAAGCCGTGAAGGCCGCGGCACAAACCATGCGTGCCAACCCGGCCTTTGATGCCGAAACGGCGATCGCTGAGCTGGGCGTTGGCGAGGCGTTGGTCTCTTTCCTCGACGAAAAAGGGCGTCCTAATGTGGTGGAGCGGGCGATGGTGATCGCGCCGGAATCCAAAATGGGGATGTTGGGGGCGGAAGGGCTCAACAGTGCGATCAATAAGTCGCCGTTGTATGGGCGTTACGAAGATATGGTTGACCGTGAGTCGGCCTATGAAAAGCTGTCGGCTCAGGGGTTTTCTACCGTCGGCACCCCGCAAGCAGGCCAGTCTGCACAGCAACCTCAGGCACAACAGCAGGCGGGGGGCGGCTTGATGGGGGGGCTGAATGAAATCTTGTTTGGTTCTACCGGCCCGCGCGGCGGCAAGCATGATGGCATTGTCCAGACTGCGGCCAAAAGCATGGCACGCGATCTGGGCCGTCAGATCTTGCGCGGTGTACTGGGCTCGATTATGGGCGGTCGCAAAAAGTAAGCTGAAATTATCGGTAGCGGCGGTATTGTAGGGGCGTTGTATACTGCGCCCGTGTAAATCGGGGCAAGGTATTTGCCCCCTACGATGATGCCCGTTGGAAAGACTATGCTGCTGTTGATCGATAACTACGACTCTTTTACCTATAACCTTTACCAGTACTTCTGCGAATTGGGCGCCGAGGTGGTGGTAAAGCGCAACGATGAGCTGCAACTGGCCGACATCGAAAGGCTGGCGCCGCAGCGTTTAGTGATTTCTCCCGGCCCCTGCACGCCGAACGAAGCCGGCATTTCGCTGGATGCCATCCGTCATTTTGCCGGTAAATTGCCGATCCTCGGTGTTTGTCTGGGCCATCAGGCGCTGGGGCAGGCCTTTGGCGCTAAGGTGGTGCGGGCGCGTGAAGTCATGCACGGCAAAACCTCGGCGATCCGCCATTTTGATTCTGGTGTTTTTCACGGGTTGCTCAATCCGCTGACGGTGACCCGTTATCACTCGTTGGTGCTTGAAGCCGCGACGCTGCCGGACTGTTTTGACGTGACGGCCTGGAGTGAGCGCGACGGTGTGCACGATGAGATCATGGGCATTCGCCACCGCCAGCTGGCGCTGGAAGGGGTGCAGTTCCATCCTGAGAGCATTCTCAGCGAACAGGGGCACCAACTGCTGGATAATTTCCTTAAAAGTTAAACCGTTAGCTTTTTTTTCGCCGGGAAGGTGATTTGCGTTTGCCCTTTATTGGTTTTTTATGCATATTTTGTGATTATATTTTCACTTGATCATCAAGATTACGCTGAAGAACCCCTAGGGTGGACCCAATAATGACCGAAAAATCCGCAGTAAGCCGCAGTACCTTTGATCAGGTTATCCTGCCTGTTTATGCACCTGCTCAGTTCGTGCCGGTACGCGGTAAAGGCAGCCGTGTATGGGATCAACAGGGGAAAGAGTACATCGATTTCTCCGGTGGCATCGCGGTGACGGCGTTGGGGCATTGCCACCCGGCGCTGGTGGCGGCGCTGAAAGAGCAGGGTGAAACCCTGTGGCATACCAGCAACGTCTTCACGAACGAACCGGCGCTGCGCTTGGCCACCAAATTGATCCAGGCCACGTTTGCCGATCGGGTGTTTTTCGCCAACTCCGGTGCGGAAGCCAATGAGGCGGCCTTCAAACTGGCACGCCATTACGCGATTACCCGGCATAGTCCATACAAAACCAAAATCATCGCGTTTTATAACGCGTTTCACGGTCGTACGCTCTTCACCGTCTCAGTGGGTGGGCAGGCCAAGTATTCTGACGGCTTTGGGCCGAAGCCTGCGGATATCGTGCACGTGCCGTTCAACGATCTGGCCGCGGTAAAAGCCGTGATGGATGACCACACCTGTGCGGTAGTGATGGAACCGATTCAGGGTGAAGGCGGTATTACCCCGGTAAATGCCGAATTCCTCAAAGGCGTACGTGAACTCTGCGACAAGCACCAGGCGCTACTGGTATTCGATGAAGTACAAAGCGGTATGGGGCGCAGCGGCAAACTGTTCGCTTACATGCATTATGGTGTGACGCCGGACATTCTTACCACAGCCAAAGCTCTCGGTGGAGGTTTCCCGGTCAGCGCCATGTTGACCACCGAAGACATTGCGTCGGTAATGCAGGTAGGCACTCATGGCACCACCTACGGTGGCAACCCGCTAGCCTGTGCTGTGGCAGAAGCCGCACTGGACGTGATCAATACGCCAGAGGTGCTGAGCGGCATTGAACTGCGCCATGGTTTGTACGTGCAGGCGTTAAAGAAGGTGGGCGAGAAGTACGGTATCTTCAGCGACATTCGTGGCATGGGCCTGCTGATTGGTGCTGAGCTGACACCGCAATATCAGGGTAAAGCGCGTGACTTCCTGACCGCTGCCGCTGCACGTGGGCTGATGATTCTTAACGCCGGGCCAAATGTGATCCGCTTTGCTCCTTCGCTGGTGGTAGAGATTCAGGATATTGACGAGGGTATGGCACTGTTTGAGTTGGCCGTGCAGGATGTGATTAACGCTTAATGCGTCGCATGGATTACGGGGCGCGCCCCTCCCACTAAACAACAGAGCACTATGTCATCAACCTAAGGGCGCCCTACGGCGCCCTTATTGATCGCGTAATTTACGCTTCAGCCAGATGCCGTGGTGCGGACGCTGGCGCCAGGCCAGTGACGAAATGGTGTGCATCACACTCAGGTGCGACAAAATGCGCCGCAGGTGGCGTTCCATCTCGGTAATCGGCATCTCTGGGTGGAGATCCGGCGGCTGCATGATGGCGTTGCTGCTCGGCCCGTCGTATTCCAGGCGCTGCTGACAGCTTTGCAGCGCGATTTCACAGGTTTGCAGATACTCCTCCGCCAGCTTTGGCGTCAGCATATAGTGTTCACGCGCCAGAATGGTCATTGCATTAAGATGCTCAACAATAAACTGGCTGTGTGTCACCCACAGGCGCATATCCGCCAGATAGCTCGATTCAAACCCCGGCTCCTGCATTGCCTGATTAAGCGAGGTGAAAAGCGCATTGTGTGACTGATTGACCTGCATGCGGGCATAGGCCAGCGCACTGGGATCGGGTTCTTGCTCTTCCAACAGTAAACGCAATGCCTGTTGATCGTTCTCCAGCGCTTGGTGAGCGTTCTTACGCAGCAAACCGCTTTGCCACTGTGGCCATAACCAGATGGTGCTGCCGAACACCAGCACACAACCGATCAAGGTATCGATCAGGCGTGGAACCAGAAAATGGGTACCGTTTAGCGCCAGTAATTGCAAGGTGTAGACCGCCGTTACCGTAAAACCAATCACTGCCAACCCGTAGTTTTTACGCGAGACCAAGTAGGCCAGCAGGGTGATCACCAGCATTACGCTCAGCGTTTCAGCCTCAGGCAACTGCAGTTGCAGCAGGCCGGCGGCGAGTACGAGCCCAACCAGGGTGCCAAGCGCACGGTGCTGGATACGTACCCGGGTGGCGTTGTAGCCATTCTGGCTCACCAGCATGATGGTCAGCAGTATCCAGTAAGGCTTCGGTAAGTTGAAAATCATCCCGAGGCTACTGCCGGCAGCGAGTGTGACACCCAGGCGTGCCGCATTGCGCAGGGCGTTGGATTTAAATGACAGATAACTAACTAGCGCAGGCCAGAACGGCAAACGGTTTTGATTGGCCATCAGATCGCGTCGGTAAAGCGGGTGTTGGGTGCGTAACAGACGAGCAATACGGCTGAAATGGTAGTAACAGAACTGCCCAACGGGGTTATCCGGGTGCTGCGCTGCCACTTTCTCTAGCGCCGCCAGTTCATTGTCCATATTGAAACGCTGAGAATGCTGGTGATAGAGAATATCGTGTGCCACCGTGCGCAGCCGGCCGGCAATCACCTGTGCATTGCGGCGGATGATGGCTTCGGCCTGGCTTTGCTCCACCAGTTTTTGCACTTCTTCCGGCAGATGTAGACTGACGGTAATGTGTTCCTGCAGATCCAGTGCGACCTGAAAAGTACGCTGTAGGCGCTTTTGTTCGAGGTTACTGGCGTGCGGTAGAAAGTTAAGCTGCTGATACAGCAGGGTGATCAGATCCATCACTTTTTGCTGGCGTATCAACAGTGGCGGTAATGCGGTCTGTGGATCGGTATGCTGGGTCAGCAGCGAATATTTGGCCTCAAAGTAGTCCGCCAGTTCCAAATAGAGCTGATTGAGCGATTCGCGCATCGGTTGTTCTTTCCACAGCGTGAACCAAAACCAGGTAAACAGCCCGTACCAGGCGGTACCCACGACGTATAGCAGCGGTGCGTGCCAAAGCGGAACTGTACCGGCCATACTGAGGGAGAAAATGGCGGCAACCAGCGAGGCGGGCAACAGGCGGGCATGTAACGGACTTATTTCACCGCTGACGCCGAGAAGCAGTGCCAGGCCAAGCATCAACACCGGCAACGGCAAGTGCCAAAGCAATGCTTGCTGTAATAGCAGGCTGCTGAGTGCAAATAGAGAGCCACCGACGATCAGACGTTTGAAGAAGCGTTTGTGAGGGGTGTCTAGCCCGGCAATATTGCAGCAGGCAGGAACCAGGGAAAATAATAGGCCGTATTGCAGTTGGCCGCTCAACAGGCCGAGTAACACTGGCAGGCACAGCACCAGCGTTTGCCGCAGTGCATAGTTGACTTCCGGGTGGTAAATCAGTCTGCGCCACATGATGACTTGGGGCATAAAAAAACGGCGCGAATCATCGCGCCGTTTTTTCAGTGATTAACGCGTGCCGTAAACGACAATGGTTTTGCCGTGGGCGGAGATCAGGTTTTGATCTTCAAGCATTTTCAGAATACGGCCAACGGTTTCACGTGAACAACCGACGATTTGGCCAATTTCCTGACGAGTAATTTTAATCTGCATACCATCAGGATGGGTCATGGCATCAGGTTGTTTCGCCAGGTTCAGCAGTGTTTGCGCGATACGGCCTGTAACGTCCAAGAAGGCGAGGTTACCCACTTTCTCAGATGTTATCTGCAGACGGTTTGCCATCTGGGCTGACAGGCGCATCAGGATGTCCGGGTTGACCTGAATTAACTGGCGGAATTTCTTGTAGGAAATTTCAGCCACTTCACAGGCGGTCTTCGCCCTAACCCAGGCGCTACGCTCCTGACCTTCTTCAAATAATCCAAGCTCGCCGATGAAATCCCCCTGGTTAAGGTAGGATAAAATCATCTCTTTACCTTCTTCATCCTTAATCAGCACCGCGACGGAGCCTTTGACGATGTAGTAAAGCGTTTCGGCTTTTTCACCTTGGTGAATCAGCGTACTTTTGGATGGATATTTGTGGATATGGCAATGAGACAGGAACCATTCGAGAGTAGGGTCTGTTTGCGGTTTGCCGAGAACCATTCGCTGTTATCCTCTGTTGTTATCGCTGCCTTGTGTCACAGGGGTCAGAGTTCCCTGTAAAACCTGTTGTCGCCGTTGTTTTAATGGTGGCTATCAGCAGATTTTGAGGCGTGTCATAAATATACGCTGTCGCTCTAGCATATTAACTTGCCGGGAGAGCTGCAAGCTACATTCTGTTAACATACCGGTAAAGGAGCCTTTCCCTGGGAGTTTCCCTGAAATCAGTGTCCCGGAAAGATTTATTGCGGCTCTGTTTGTAGCACAGAGTGAGGCGGGTGTCTTGTGTTGTCTCGCTTCAGCATGATTAGCATCAGGTTCCGTTGCCAGTTTCTATGCGAAAGCGTACCCTGATTTTAAGAAATTAACCGGAGTGACCAGTATGCAGGCAAGAGTTAAGTGGGTGGAAGGGTTAACGTTTCTGGGTGAATCCGCGTCTGGCCATCAGGTGTTGATGGACGGCAATGCGGGCGACAAAGCGCCCAGCCCGATGGAAATGGTGCTGATGTCGGTAGGGGGCTGTAGTGCTATCGACGTGGTGTCGATCCTGCAAAAAGGGCGTAATGATGTGCGTGATTGCGAGGTCAAGCTGACTTCTGAACGACGTGAAGAAGCACCGCGGCTGTTCACCCATATCAACCTGCACTTTATCGTGAGCGGTAAAGATCTGAGCGACAAAATCGTTGAGCGGGCGGTGAACCTTTCGGCGGAGAAATACTGCTCGGTGTCATTGATGCTGAGTAAGGCCGCCAGCGTGACTCACAGCTTTGAAATCCGCGACGTGGCCTAATGGCGAAAAGGCGCGGCCCATCGCCGCGCTCTATCCACTTATTCGATTTTTTTGCCTTCCAGCAGACGCTGCACCAAGGGTGCCATGATCAGCTCCATCGCCAGCCCCATTTTGCCGCCCGGCACCACAAGCGTATTGATGTGTGAGATAAAGGATCCCTGCAGCATCGCCAGTAAATAAGGGAAGTCGATTTGATCCAGGCCGCGGAAGTGAATCACCACAAAGCTCTCGTCCAGCGAAGGGATCGCCTTGGCGGCAAACGGATTCGACGTGTCGACCGTGGGTACCCGCTGGAAGTTGATATGGGTGCGTGAGAACTGCGGCGTAATGTAGTTGATGTAATCCTCCATCGAACGTACCACCGAGTCCATCACCGCTTCACGGGAGTGGCCGCGTTCACCGGTATCGCGGATCAGCTTCTGAATCCATTCCAGATTCACGATAGGCACCACGCCAACCAGCAGGTCGACATGTTTGGCCACGTCGTTGTGTTCGGTCACAACGCCGCCGTGTAGCCCTTCATAGAACAGCACGTCAGTCGGTGCCGGTAAAGGCTCCCAAGGTGTAAAGGTACCGGGAACCTGGTTATAGGGCACCGCTTCATCGTAGGTATGCAGATACTTGCGTGAACGGCCGGTACCGTTCTTGCCGTAGTCGAGAAAGCTTTGTTGCAGCAGGCCGAAGTCGTTGGCTTCGGGGCCGAAATAACTGATATGACGGCCGAGATCGCGTGCTTTACGGATAGCTGCATCCATTTCCGGTCGGGTATAGCGGTGGAAACTGTCGCCTTCCAGCTCTGCGGCGCGGATATTCAGCTGCTGAAAGATTTTACGGAACGCCACGCTGGTCGTGGTAGTGCCGGCTCCGCTAGAACCGGTCACTGCGATAACGGGATGTTTGGCGGACATAGTGGTGCTCACTCCGTGTTAAATGCGCAGGCGTCAGTTATGGTTATTGGTCTGTTTGACGCCCTTTCGCCAAGGGCAAAATTCCGCGCGTTGGTTTGCAATAGCCCATTGTTACCTGATTTTTTCCGTCAGTCATAGAACCGAGCAAGACTAAATTTCTTCTTGCCCGGCCCGGAACTGCCCTCGCGGCATGATGTTGATGGTTTCATGCAGTTCTGACCACACCAGCAATACTTCGCCATTTTTCAGCTGACGGCGCACATCTTCCACTTTTTGCTCCAGCGAGCGTTCGTGCTCACCGTAGTCCGTCCCTTCTCGCAGCACAAAGGACTCGATCAGGCTATTAAGGGTCTCAGTTTCCAGTTCTTTCCAGGGGATAATCACGAGGTTGTTTCCAGATAAGGGGCAAGCCAGGATGGAATACGGTATTCCAGCCACATATGGGGTTTGTTCAACGTGCCGCCGACAAAGCCGACGTGGCCGCCAAACTCGGTCAACTGGTATTCGATATTGTGTGGCAGTGTGGCCACGTCGGGGATCACCTCGGCGGTCATAAAGGGATCGTCTTTGGCATGGATGATCAGCAGCGGTGTTTGGATCGCCGGCAGCAGCGGTAAGGCACTGCAACGACGGTAATAGTCAGTGGCGTCGTTGAAACCATGGATGCGTGACGTAATGGCATCGTCAAAGTCACGGATGCGGCGCAACGCATTAAGCTGCGTCAGCTTAAGCGGCAGGGTGTCTGGGTAGTGCAATAATTTACGGGTGGCATTCTGTTTCAATTGCCCGAGCAAGTATCGCTGGTAAACCCGTGAGAAGCCTTGGTCCATTCGCCATGAACAAGGTTCCAACATCAGCGGCGCAGATACCACGACGGCAGCGTGCAGCAAACTCTTGTTTCCTTGCTGGGACAGATAGCAGGCCAACATGTTGCCGCCGAGCGAGACGCCCACCGCGGCGGTTGGTACTTCTCCGTAGGTGGTTCGTAGCCACTGCAGGAAGAAGCGTGCATCCTCCGTTTCGCCGGAATGATAAATACGTGATTTACGGTTGGGGACGCCGCTACAGCCGCGAAAATGCATCACCACGCCGAGCCACCCTTTTTCGCGCCAGGCGCTGAGCTGACCGTGGGCATAGGGGCTATAGAAACTCCCTTCCAGCCCGTGAAACAGGACCACGCGTGGCTTGTGGCTGGCCAGGGCGGGATCTTCGCTCCAGGCAAGATCGACAAAATCACCGTCGGGCAATTCCAGCCTTTGCCAGTGCGGTTTTAGCTGCACGCGGCGGCGCACCAACCGTGGCAACAGTGTCTGTAAATGTGGATTACTGGCCCCGGTCAAAGGGCGAAAGGATTCATGCATAACGTGAATAAAAATCTTTTTGGCGGCTATTGTGAGATTAATAGTGCGCTGTTAGCTTCACTACCTGAGTTAACAATAATACTGCAAAAAATCCCCCTGGGTGAGGAGCACCCACCTCATGGAACCGAGTTTATTTCTTTCGATGTTAGGCTTCTTGTGGGTTGCTGCGATCACGCCTGGCCCAAACAATATGTTACTGACAACTTCCGGCGCCAACTTTGGTTTTATGCGCTCACTGCTGCTGATGATTGGCATCATGTTGGGCATGCAAAGTATTTTGCTGCTGGTGGCGTTCGGCGTGGGTAGCCTGATACTGGTTTACCCCGCATTGCACCTGGTGCTGAAAATTCTCGGTAGCCTGTACCTGCTGTGGCTGGCGTGGAAAGTGGCGACGGCAGCCTATGAAAAACTGGAAACCGATGTGGCGCCACCCAAACCGATACGTCTGTACCAGGGCTGGCTGTTGCAGTTCCTTAACCCCAAGGCCTGGTTGATGGCATTGGGGGCGGTGGCAAGCTTCAGCCTGGCGGGCGATAAATACAATACGTCGATTCTGGCAATCTCGCTGGGCATTTTGGTGGTGAATATCGTCGCCGGGGTGATTTGGCTGGGATTTGGTACGGTGATTGGCCGCCTGTTACGCAGCAAAAAGGCCTGGATCATCTTTAATGTTTCTATGGGGCTGCTGACGGCGGCCTGTGTGTTACTCATCTGGCATTAAGGAATTGCAGATGGCAGAAAATTACTTCCACGTGGCGGCTTTTACCGGCGAAGGGTTCCGCGGTAACCCTGCCGGCGTCTGCCTGCTGAAGCATCCATTGTCGGCCGCAGAGATGCAGGCTATCGCCAATGAACTGAGTCTGCCGGAGACCAGTTTTGTCTGGGACGATGGCGATATGTCGGCTATTCGCTGGTTTACACCTCAGCGCGAGGTCGATCTGTGTGGCCATGGCACGTTAGCGGCGGCGCACGTGATATTCAGTGCGGTAAACCCGGCGTTGCAAGATATTCGGTTCCGCTCGGCAAGCGGCGACCTGTACGTTAAGCGTGATGTCGAGGATGGTGAACGTTTGATTTTGGACTTCCCGTCTCGGCCACCGCAGAAGATCGAAGAGCCTGCCGGGTTGGCGGCGCTATTGGGGATCCCTGTGCAGGAAGTGTGGCAGGCCAATGCGCTGCTGGTGGTGCTGGAAAATGAAGCGCAGGTACGGGCAGTACACCCCGATGTCCCGGCATTAATTGCCCTGACCGGCCGTGCGGTGATCGTCAGTGCTCCGGGCGAAACGGTAGACTTTGTCTCCCGCTATTTCACCCTCGACGGCGGCGAAGACCCGGTAACCGGCTCAGCACACTGCACGTTGATGCCGTATTGGACCGCTCGTCTGGGGCGTCATCAACTGCGCGCACGCCAGGTTTCAGTGCGCGGTGGTGAATTGTTCTGCGAACTGAAGGGGGATCGCACCTTGATTGGTGGTTACGCCCGGGTTTTCCTGCGTGGGGAACTGTTGGCGTGATGATGATTTCCTGTAATTCATATTCTCTAGGGTAATAACGAAGTTTTTTTTATTCTTTTATAGCTCGTCACCGCTCAGATAAAACTGTCAGCAACTGAACAGACTTTTATCATTGGAGCGGACCATGGCGAGCAAACTCTTTTCATTACGCAGCGCGGCACTTCTGGTGTTCTCACTCAGTACGGCCAGCGCCTACGCAGTGGACGTGACCGTGGCGTACCAAACGTCGGCGGAACCTGCCAAGGTAGCGCAGGCGGAAAATAGCTTCGCTAAACAGTCCGGTGCCACCGTTGACTGGCGTAAGTTTGACAGCGGCTCAAGCGTGTTACGTGCGCTAGCCTCCGGCGACGTGCAGATCGGTAATATCGGCTCCAGTCCACTGGCAGTAGCCGCCAGCCAGAAACTCCCTATCGAAGTGTTCTTGATCGCCTCACAACTTGGCAGCTCCGAGGCCCTGGTGGTGAAGAAGACGATTAAAAGTCCACAGGACTTGATCGGCAAACGCATCGCTGTGCCCTTTATCTCTACCACCCATTACAGCCTGCTAGCCTCGTTGAAGCACTGGGGTATCAAACCTGAGCAGGTCAACATTCTTAATTTACAACCACCGGCCATTGCCGCTGCCTGGCAACGCGGTGATATCGATGGGGCCTATGTCTGGGCACCGGTGGTCAATGAGTTGGCCAAACAAGGCAAGGTGCTGACGGATTCTGCCGAGGTCGGACAGTGGGGGGCTCCGACCCTTGATGTCTGGGTGGTGCGTAAAGACTTTGCAGAAAAACATCCTGAAGTGGTAACGGCCTTTGCTGCCAGTGCGCTGAATGCCCAAAAAGCCTATCTGGCGCAGCCGGATCAGTGGCTGAAGGACAAAGGAAATCTCAGTACGCTGGCCCGTCTAAGCGGTGTGCCGGAAGAGCAGATACCGGTCTTGGTGAAGGGCAATACCTACCTGCCGGTTGCGGAGCAGATCACCCAGTTGGGTCAGCCGGTGGACAAGGCTATTCACGATACGGCGGAATTCCTCAAACAACAGGGCAAAATTCCACAGGTCGACAGTGATTACAGTGCCTATGTCACCGATCGTTTTGTAAAACAGGTGCAGGCTGCGCCGCAGTCGTAAGGGAGCAGAATGCTAAACGTTAATCACCTTTCAGCAGAATATCAGGGGCGTCCAGCGCTGCGCGACGTCTCGTTCCAAATTGCCGCAGGGCAACTGGTGGTGGTGCTTGGCCCCTCGGGCTGCGGCAAAACCACGCTGCTGAATTTGATCGCCGGGTTTATTGAGCCTTCAGCTGGCAGCATCACGCTGGATGGAACGACCGTGAATGGCCCTGGCGCCGAGCGGGGCGTGGTGTTCCAGCATGAGGGTTTACTGCCGTGGCGCAATGTGGTGGATAACGTTGAGTTTGGCCTGCAGCTGGCCGGCGTTGGCAAACAACAGCGTCGCCAGGTGGCGCAGCAGATGTTACAGCACGTCGGGTTGGCGGGTTACGAACAGCATTTCATCTGGCAGCTTTCTGGTGGCATGCGGCAGCGGGTGGGTATTGCACGTGCGCTGGCAGCCGATCCTCGCCTGCTATTGTTGGATGAGCCGTTCGGCGCGCTGGATGCTTTTACCCGTGAGCAAATGCAGGAGCTGTTACTGACCATTTGGCGTGATACCGGCAAGCAGGTGCTTCTGATCACCCATGATATTGAAGAGGCGGTGTTCCTTGCTAGCGAGCTGTTGCTGTTGTCGCCGGGGCCGGGCCAGGTGGTGGAACGTTTGTCGCTGAACTTCGGCCAGCGTTATGCCGACGGCGAGGCTTGCCGTTCAATCAAATCCGATCCCGAATTTATCGCGCAGCGCGAATATGTGCTGAGCAAAGTATTCCAACAGCGCGAGGCCTTGCTATGAGTCTGCATTCCGCTCTCAAAGAGGTTGCTCAGCCGCAGGTGGTTGTGCGTCGTCGGTTTAGCGTACCGCGTAATGTCTGGCTAAGCAGTGCGACCTTGTTGGTGGTATTGGCCGCCTGGTGGAGTGTCACGGCGCTGAACCTGATTAGCCCATTATTTTTGCCTGCTCCGCAGCAGGTATTGCATCAGCTCATCACGATTGCCAGCCCGCAGGGCTTTATGGATGCCACGCTGTGGCAACACTTGGCCGCCAGCCTGGGGCGCATTCTGGTGGCGCTGCTGGCCGCGGTGATTATCGGGGTCCCGGTGGGGATCGCGATGGGATTGAATGAGACGGTGCGTGGCATTCTCGATCCGCTGATTGAAATTTATCGGCCGGTGCCGCCATTGGCCTATTTACCCCTGATGGTGATTTGGTTCGGCATCGGCGAAACCTCAAAGATATTACTGATTTATCTGGCGATTTTCGCCCCGGTAACATTGTCGGCCGTCGCTGGCGTGCGCAGTGTGGCTCAGGTTCGTGTGCGGGCTGCCCAAGCCTTGGGCGCCAGCCGCTGGCAGGTGCTGCGTTTTGTGGTGTTGCCGAGCGCGCTGCCTGAGATTTTGACCGGCATCCGTATTGGGCTCGGGGTCGGTTGGTCGACGTTGGTGGCCGCGGAGCTGATTGCCGCCACTCGCGGCCTCGGATTTATGGTGCAATCCGCCGGTGAGTTTCTGGCTACCGATGTGGTGCTGGCTGGCATTGGCGTGATTGCGATTATTGCATTTGGGTTGGAGCTGGGGCTGCGCGCCTTGCAGCGCCGATTGACCCCGTGGCATGGAGTACAACAATGAACGAACGTTTGAATATCATCCCGTTGGGCCCCTATATCGGTGCGCTGGTGGAAAACGTTGAGCTGGCAAGACCGCTGGGCGACGGTCAATTCGAGCAGCTTTACCATGCCTTGCTGAAACACCAAGTGCTGTTCTTGCGTAATCAGCCAATTACACCCTTGCAGCAGCGTAATTTAGCCGGTCGCTTCGGTGATCTGCACATCCACCCGGTCTACCCGCAGGCCGCCGATGTGAAAGAGATCATCGTGCTGGATACCCATGATAATAATCCGCCGGACAATGATAACTGGCATACCGACGTGACCTTTATCGAAAACCCGCCGCTGGGGGCAATTTTGGCGGCGAAAACGCTGCCTTCTGCCGGTGGTGACACGCTGTGGGCCAGTGGTATTGCGGCTTATGACGCGCTGTCTGAACCGTTCAGGCAATTGTTGGCGGGGTTGAGGGCGGAACATGATTTTACCAAGTCATTCCCGGAGCATAAGCATCGTGGTAGCGAAGAGGAACACCAGCGCTGGCAGTTGGCGGTGCAGAAAAATCCCCCTTTGTTGCATCCGGTGGTGCGGACCCATCCCGTGAGTGGTCGTCAGGCGCTGTTCGTCAATGAAGGCTTTACCACCAGGATTGTTGATTTGGCACCAAAGGAAAGCGATGCACTGCTGAATTTCCTGTTTGCGCATATTACCAAACCGGAATTCCAGGTGCGTTGGCGCTGGCAGGAAAATGACATTGCCATTTGGGATAACCGCGTGACGCAGCATTACGCCAACGCGGATTATCTGCCGCAGCGGCGCATCATGCACCGCGCGACCATTCTGGGGGATAAACCTTTTTATCGCGCGTAAGAATGTCTGCACGGCGCAGCGGCGGTGTGAGCTCGCCCCCGCACAGGCATTCTCCGATAACGATAGCTGCCTTGAATGTTAAGATTCAAATTCCTGGGCCAGGCTTTCCAACTGCTCTTGCGTATCCAGCCAGGTCATTTCCGTCTCTTCCAGTGCGGATTTGGTCTGGCTTTGTTTTTGCAGGCATTCGGTCAGCTCAGCTTTACGGCTGATGTCGTACAGCGCCGAGTCCGCCAGTTTTTCTTCTATCGCCGTCAGTTCGGCACCCAGTTTTTCCATCTGCAGTTCCAACTTGGCGATCTGCTTGCGCAGCGGCTGGGTTTGGGTGCGGAATTCGGCCTCGCGGCGTTTCTGATCTTTACGTGCCTGTGCGCTGTTGGCGTTGTTTTCTTTGTCTGGCGCATCTTGCTGGTTTTCCTGCCGTTGCAGGTCGCTCAGCCATTGCTGATAGTCGTCAAGATCGCCTTCGAACACCTCGACCTGGCCATCGTGCACCAGATAGAGATCGTCTGTGGTGGAGCGCAACAGGTGACGGTCGTGCGATACCACAACCAACGCGCCTTCGAAGTCGATTAACGCTTCGGTGAGCGCCTGGCGCATGTCCAGGTCCAAGTGGTTAGTGGGTTCATCGAGCAGCAGCAGGTTAGGGCGCTGCCAGACAATCAAGGCCAGTACCAGTCGTGCCTTTTCGCCGCCGGAGAAGCGCTCGGTGACCTCGGTGACCTTATCGCCCTGGAAACCAAAACCGCCCAGATAGTCGCGCAGTTGTTGTTCCAGCACTCGGGGTGCTATACGGCTCAGATGTTGCAAGGGGGATTCGTCGGCGCGCAAAAACTCCAACTGATGTTGGGCGAAGTAACCCAGCTTGATGCCCTTCGCCAGACCAATCTCACCGCTCAGTGGCTCCAGCGAGCCGGCCAGCATTTTGATCAGCGTGGATTTACCTGCCCCATTGCGGCCCAGCAGGCCGATACGCGAGCCGGGTACCAGGTTCAGCTTGATCGATTTCAGGATCACTTTGTCGCCGTAACCTGCGCTGACCTTTTCCATACGTAGCAAAGGGTTTGGCAGGCTTTCTGGCTGACGGAAGCTGAAACTGAACGGGTTATCGACGTGGGCCGGCGCAATCAGCTCCATACGTTCGAGCATTTTGATGCGGCTCTGCGCCTGCTTGGCTTTGGTCGCCTGTGCCCGGAAGCGATCAATGTAGCTTTGCAGATGCGCCACTTTCTCCTGTTGGGTCTGGTACAGCGCTTGTTGCTGTGCCAATTTGGTCGAGCGTTGGCGTTCGAATGAGGAGTAATTGCCGGTATATTCGTTGATGGTTTCTTGCTCAATGTGCAGGATTTTATCGACGATAGGATCAAGGAAGTCACGGTCATGCGAAATCAGCACCAGCGTACCTTGATAACCCTTCAACCAGCGTTCCAGCCAGATCACCGCATCCAGATCCAAGTGGTTAGTCGGTTCATCGAGCAGCAGTAAGTCTGAGCGACAGACCAGCGCCTGCGCCAGGTTCAAACGCATACGCCAGCCGCCTGAGAAGGCGCGAACCGGATTGAGTAACTGCTCGTTGGAGAAGCCCAGACCATGCAGCAGGCTGGCGGCGCGTGAGCGAATGGTCCAGGCGTCGAGTGCGTCCAGTTTACCGTGCAGTGTGGCGATGGCGTGGCCGTCGTTTTTTTCGTTTGCCAACTGCAATTCGGCTTCAAGTTGGCGGAACTCACGGTCGCCGTCGATCACATACTCAAGCGCCGGTACATCCAGCGCAGGGGTTTCCTGATTTACCCAGGCCAAAGCCCAGTTACTTGGGAAGGTGTAGCTGCCGCCGTCTGCGGTCATTTCGCCTTTCAGCAATGACAGCAGCGTTGATTTTCCGCAGCCGTTTTTTCCCACCAGACCGACCTTCTGACCTGGATTAACCGTCGCCGTGGCGTTGTCCAACAGGACGCGGGTGCCGCGTCGGATTTGTAGCGAGGAGAATACAATCATAAAGCGCCGTATGTTCAGAGTATGTTAAATTGAGGTGATTCTAAATTAACAGGCCTTATATGCCCTATGAATTTCACGTTGCAGCCAGGCGACAAGGGCGCTTATCCCAGGAGCTACTAAGGTAAGTGGCTGGGGTTAACGCACGCAGGTAGCACCGCTGCAGTTTGAAAAGCGACGGGTATGCTGTCCTATTATTAGTCTTTGCGGACCATGGTAACGGAAAACCGCTACTCTGACGACGCTTTGGAGGGGAATGATGTCACAGCCGCCGAAGGTCTTGCTGCTGTATGCCCATCCGGAATCCCAGGACTCGGTAGCGAATCGGGTTTTGCTTCGACCGGCGCAGCAGTTGGAACATGTCACCGTGCACGATTTATACGCGCACTATCCTGATTTTTTTATTGATATTCACCACGAACAACAATTGCTGCGTGAACACCAGGTCATTGTTTTTCAACATCCTCTCTATACCTACAGTTGCCCGGCCCTGCTGAAAGAATGGTTGGATCGCGTGCTGTCGCGCGGCTTTGCCAGCGGTATCGGCGGCAATGCGCTGACGGGAAAGTATTGGCGTTCGGTGATCACCACCGGTGAGCCTGAGGGTGCCTACCGTACTGGCGGCTATAACCGTTATCCGATGGAAGATATTTTGCGGCCGTTCGAACTGACCGCCGCCATGTGCCACATGCACTGGATGACGCCGATGCTGGTGTATTGGGCACGCAGGCAGAAACCAGAGGTGCTGGAAAGCCATGCTGCCGCGTACGGTGACTGGTTGCGTCATCCGCTGCCACAGGGAGGGAGATGAACATGGAAGGCTCCGCCTTATTGACCGCAATTTTACTGTTTCTGTTCGCCGCGGTGGTTACGGTACCGATCGCCCGCCGGTTAGGGATTGGCGCCGTATTGGGCTACCTGATCGCCGGCATTGCCATCGGCCCCTGGGGGCTGGGCTTCATTCGCGACGTTGACGAGATCCTGCACTTTTCCGAGTTGGGTGTGGTGTTCCTGATGTTTATCATCGGGCTGGAACTGAACCCGAGCAAGCTGTGGGAGCTGCGGCGTTCCATTTTTGGTGTCGGCGCGGGACAAGTGCTGATTACCGCCGCTGTACTGGGGGCGTTGCTCTACCTTACCCATTTCGCTTGGCAGGCCGCTGTGATTGGGGGCATAGGACTGGCGATGTCTTCAACGGCCATGGCGCTGCAATTAATGCGCGAAAAAGGTATGAACCGCAATGAGGGCGGGCAACTGGGATTCTCGGTGTTGTTGTTCCAGGATATGGCGGTGATCCCGGCGCTGGCCCTGATCCCGATTTTGGCCGGTGCCGGTGGTAGCAGTGACGATTGGGCACAAATTGCACTCAAGGTTGCGGCGTTCGGCGGCATGCTGATCGGTGGGCGTTTCCTGCTGCGGCCACTGTTCCGCTACATCGCTTCTTCTGGAGTGCGTGAGATCTTTACTGCCGCCGCATTGTTGGTGGTGCTCGGGGCCGCGTTGTTTATGGATGCGCTTGGCCTGTCGATGGCGCTTGGCACCTTTATCGCGGGTGTGCTGCTGGCGGAAAGTGAATATCGCCATGAGTTGGAAATCGCCATCGAGCCGTTCAAAGGGCTGTTACTGGGGCTGTTTTTTATCTCGGTGGGCATGGCGTTAAATATCGGCGTACTCTATACCCATTTGGTCGAAGTGTTGCTCGGTGTTGTGGTGCTGGTGACGATCAAGTCAGGCGTGCTTTATACACTGTCGCGTATTTTTGGGCTGCGCAGTTCCGTGCGTTTGCAGTTTGCCGGCGTGCTTAGCCAAGGTGGGGAATTTGCCTTCGTGCTGTTTTCGGCCGCGGGTGCACAGAAGGTCTTGCAGCCCGATCAGCTTGCATTGCTGTTGGTGGTAGTAACGTTGTCGATGATGACTACGCCGTTACTGATGCAGATTATCGACCGTATTTTGGTACGCCGTTACAACGCCAAAGACGAAGACGAAGAGACGCCGTACGTGGAAGATGACGATCCGCAGGTGATTATCGTCGGCTTCGGGCGTTTTGGTCAGGTGATCGGCCGGCTGCTGATGGCCAATAAGATGCGTATTACCGTATTGGAACGGGACGTCAGCGCCGTCGGTGTGCTGCGTCGCTACGGTTATAAGGTGTATTACGGTGACGCCACCGAGCTGGAATTGCTGCGGGCAGCCGGGGCAGCGAAGGCCAAGTCGATTGTGATCACCTGTAATGAGCCGGAGGACACGATGGAAATTGTGCGCCTGTGTCAGCAGCATTTTCCCGAACTGAGCATTTTGGCGCGTGCACGTGGTCGCGTGGAGGCGCACGAATTATTGCAGGCGGGGGTCAAACAGTTTACTCGTGAAACCTTCTCCAGTGCCTTGGAACTGGGGCGCAAAGCGCTAATGGAGCAGGGCATGCATCCGCATCAGGCCTATCGTGCTCAGCAACACTTCCGTCGGTTGGATATGCGGATGCTACGTGAGCTGATGCCACCACATCACGGCGATGTGGCGCAGATTTCCCGCGTGAAAGAAGCGCGGCGCGAGCTGGAAGAACTTTTCCACCGAGAAATGCAAAAAGAGAGTCGCCAGTTCGACGGCTGGGATGAATACGAATAATTTGGAGCACTGAGATGTCTGCAACACGCAAAAGATTTATTGCCGGAGCCGTTTGCCCAAGCTGCAAAGCCATGGATACGCTGGCCGTTTGGCGCGAAGACCAGGTTGAAGTGGTCGAGTGCGTTAAGTGTGGTCACCATCAGCGACAGACCGAAGAGCAGGTCGCAAAACACGTGAGGCCGCAGGAGCAGGTGATCGGTATTTTCCATCCTGAGTAGCGTTATCGGGCGCGTTTTTTTATGCTGGAGGGTACAGCGGGGCAGATTTCCGATACAATCTGTCCGGTTAAGGCGTAGCCCAAAGACAGTTGCGCCAAGTGTCTAACGGTAGGAGATATCATGAAAGTAGCAAAAGACTTGGTGGTCAGCCTGGCTTATCAAGTACGTACAGAAGACGGTGTGTTGGTTGATGAGTCTCCGGTGAGTGCGCCGCTGGACTATCTGCACGGGCATGGTTCTCTGATCGCAGGTCTGGAAAAAGCACTTGAAGGCCACGAAGCTGGCGATCGTTTTGACGTGAATGTCGGCGCTAACGATGCGTACGGCAACTACGACGAAAACCTGGTGCAGCGCGTGCCTAAAGACGTCTTTATGGGCGTTGACGAGTTGGAAGTTGGCATGCGTTTCCTGGCTGATACCGATCAGGGTCCAGTTCCAGTCGAAATCACCGAAGTGGACGGCGATCACGTCGTGGTTGACGGCAACCACATGCTGGCTGGCCAGAACCTGAACTTCAATGTAGAAGTTGTCGCGATTCGCGAAGCTACTGCTGAAGAACTGGCGCACGGTCACGTACACGGCGAGCACGATCATCACCACGAACACGGTGAAGGTTGCTGCGGCGGCCATGGCCACGATCACGACCATGACCACGCGCATGGCCAGGATCAGGCTAAGAAAGGCGGTTGCGGTAACGGCGGTTGCGGCTGCCACTAATCGCAGCGCAGTAACGGCAAAAAAAGGCGGCCCTGGGGCTGCCTTTTTTATGGTCTGTCAATAATGTGGCGGCGGCGTTTCTTCCGACTGCGAGGCGATCATCGACGTTTGGGTCGAACGCAGTTTGTCGGTCAGAACGCGCAGGTGGTCCTGCAATTTCAGCATTTCAAGCTGGTGTTGTACCACCGTTTGGTTGAGTTCTTCGATGGTGACTTCCTGAAAGGCCTGGCGGCTTTCCAGCTCTTCAAGCCGCATTAACAGGCTTTGGGTATCGGCGTTGTGCATGATGCTACCTCTGACACGGTTTAATCCTGGATCTGACACTATGTTAACAGCTACCGCTGGCTTTGCGCTGTGCTATTTCACCCGCTCCGTGAGGCAACTTCACGAAAGCGCGGGGCCTGTGTAAAGTGCTGAAAAATAGAGCGCTTGCTTTGACGGTATTTGTTACTGTTGCGCTGCGGGATGAAAGAAAAATCTGATTTATCATGCGGGTAGCACATTAAACGAAACTTCTGTTTAAAGCGGGAGTCACACTTTGACTCGATTGGTTACCTGTGTGACTGTTTTGTTTTCTTTCGGACAGCTATAGTAGCCCGGTTATCTTACTTAATGATTGTTTGGGGCACCGCTTCAGACACTGGAGAAATGGATGAAATCTTTGTTTAAAGTCACGCTTCTGGCAACCACCATGGCTTTTGCTCTGAATGCGACCCACGTCATGGCTGCGGATGCAGCTAAACCGGCAGAAGCGGCGAAACCTGCTGACGCGGCGCCAAGCACTGGCAAGTTCAAGAATGATGACGAACAAGCGGCTTACGCACTGGGTGCATCACTGGGTCGTTACATGGACAACTCGCTGAAAGAGCAAGAAAAGCTTGGCATTAAACTGGATAAAGACCAGTTGATCTCAGGCGTTCAAGACGCTTTTGCTAACAAGAGCAAACTGAACGACGCAGACATCGAAAAAACGCTGCAGAGCTTTGAAGCACGCGTGAAGGCTTCCGCTCAGGCGAAGATGGAGCAGGACGCGAAAGATAACGAAGCGAAAGGCACTAAGTACCGCGACACCTTCGCTAAAGAAAAAGGCGTGAAGAAAACTGAATCTGGCCTGCTGTATCAGGTAGAAAAACCAGGTGCCGGTGCTGCGCCTAAAGACAGCGATACCGTTGTGGTGAACTACAAAGGCACCCTGACCGACGGCACTGAGTTCGACAACTCATACACCCGTGGCGAGCCGCTGTCGTTCCGTTTGGACGGTGTGATCCCAGGTTGGACTGAAGGCCTGAAACACATCAAGAAAGGCGGCAAAATCAAGCTGGTTATCCCACCGGCACTGGCCTACGGTAAAACTGGCGTTCCGGGCATCCCGGCTAACTCCACCCTGGTATTCGACGTTGAGCTGCTGGACGTGAAAGCGGCACCAAAAGCCGACGCTAAGGCAGAGAAGCCCGCTGACGCAGCGGCTGATGCTAAAGCGCAATAAGCCTGTCTGAGTACCTCACCGCCGCGAATATTCTTCGCGGCGGCTTTATTTTAGCACACCCAATTACGTGCCACTTTCACGCCTTACCCACTGATCGCTTGACGCCTGCCGGGCATCGGGCTTAACGTCAATACCACGCGCAAACGCAAGGATTTTACTCTGGTTGTTTTGCTAGACTAATAATCCGGGCTTATAAGTCATGCGCCTGCCCCTTAGGGCGTGTATCTAAAACTGTTCCTGGTCGTTTCGGCCTGCGGACGTTCGTCGTGCTGTTTCAGACTGATATCAGCCAGCCCACCCTGTTTTATCACAAGGGTGCGCCGCCTGTGGAAAGCAGCCTGCACGAGCAGTTTTAGCTGCGCCCCCTGGCACAGGCGATCTTTGAGGGTGGTATTTTCGATGTCTAATTCGCTTTTATCCAGCGAAGCCAGCGAACTTGATTTGCTGAATGAACGTCCGTTTACTCAGACGGATCATGAAATTCTGAAGTCTTACGAAGCCGTTGTTGATGGCCTGGCGATGTTAATCGGCGGGCATTGCGAAATTGTGCTGCACGCACTGGAAGATTTGAAATGCTCTGCGGTGCGCATTGCTAACGGCGAACATACCGGTCGGCAAATCGGTTCGCCGATCACTGACCTGGCGCTGCGTATGCTGCACGACATGGCGGGTGACGATAGCAGCGTGTCGAAAGCCTATTTTACCCGCGCCAAGAGCGGCGTGCTGATGAAGTCGGTAACTATCGCCATTCGCAATCGCGAGCAGCGAGTGATTGGTTTGCTGTGCATTAACATGAACCTCGATGTTCCCTTCTCCCAAGTCATGCAGACCTTCATGCCACCGGAAACGCAAGATGTTGCCCCGTCGGTCAACTTTGCGTCCTCCGTTGACGACTTGGTGGCGCAAACGCTGGAGTTCACCATTGAAGAAGTGAATGCCGATCGCACTGTCTCCAACAATGCGAAAAATCGCCAGGTGGTACTGAACCTCTACGAGAAGGGTATTTTTGATATCAAGGATGCGATTAACCAGGTGGCGGATCGGCTGAATATCTCCAAACACACGGTGTACTTGTACATTCGCCAGTTCAAAAGCGGCGATCTGTTGGGAACCGAACGTTGATGCTGGATTACTGTCTTTTGGTCACTGGCCCGGCGTATGGCACCCAGCAGGCTAGCAGTGCCTATCAGTTTGCACTTGCCCTTTTAGCTAAAGGGCACCGCCTTTCCAGCGTGTTTTTTTACCGTGAAGGCGTATTGAACGCCAATCAACTGACGGCACCGGCCGGTGATGAGTTCGATTTGGTACGGTGCTGGACGCAGCTGGCGCAGCAGCACGGTATTGCACTCAATGTCTGTGTGGCAGCCGCGCTGCGACGTGGAGTGACCGACGAGCAAGAGGCCGCGCAGCAAGGGCTGGCTACCGCCAATCTTCAGCCGGGTTTCATCCTCAGCGGGCTGGGGTCATTGGCGGAGGCTTCGCTGAGCTGTGACCGTTTGGTGCAGTTCTGAGAGAGTTTATGAAACGAATCGCTTTTGTTTTTACCCAGAGTCCTCATGGTAGTGCCGGTGGCAGAGAAGGGCTGGATGCATTGCTGGCCACGTCTGCGTTGAGCGAAGAGGTGGGTGTGTTTTTTATTGGCGACGGCGTACTGCAGCTTTTGCCAGGGCAGCAGCCGGAAAAAATTCTGGCGCGTAATTACATTGCGACCTTCGGCGTGTTGCCGTTGTATGACGTTGAGCAATGCTATCTGTGCCAGGCATCCTTACAGGAACGCGGTTTGGGTCAGGTGACCGACTGGGTATTGGGTGCTGAAATACTGCCACCGGATGCGTTGCGCCTGCAGTTGGCCAGCTATGACGTGGTGATGACTTTTTAGGAAATCCTGATGCTGTATACCCTTAGCCGTTCCCCCACACAATGTGATTTGCCAGCATTGCTGCGCTTAACTGCCCCAGGTGATGACTTGCTGTTGTTGCAAGATGGCGTGCTGGCTGGCTTGGCTGGCAGCGCGCACCTTGAATTGCTACTCAGCGCCCCCATATCCCTTTATGCGCTGCAGAACGACCTGGAAGCCAGAGGATTGGTTGGTCATTTTTCGCACAATATTACTGTTGTCGGCTATAATCATTTCGTCGAATTAACCGAAAAACACCGCAGCCAAATGGCTTGGTGATGAGAGTAATGTTGTATATTTCTTGACACCTCAACTGCTCAGCCATAAAATTCTGCGTCCCGTACTTTGCCAGTAGTGCATACGGGGGGATTTATCACATGTTTACGAAGCAACAAACGAAGCAAAAACCAGGAGCTTTTTAATGGCAACAATTAATCAGCTGGTACGCAAACCACGCTCTGTGAAGGCTGCTAAAAGCAACGTTCCAGCGCTGGAAGCCTGCCCGCAGAAACGTGGCGTATGTACTCGCGTATATACCACCACTCCTAAGAAACCAAACTCCGCACTGCGTAAAGTATGCCGTGTGCGTTTGACTAACGGTTTTGAAGTTACCTCCTACATCGGCGGTGAAGGTCATAACCTGCAGGAACACTCCGTGATCCTGATCCGTGGCGGTCGTGTAAAAGACTTGCCAGGTGTGCGTTACCACACCGTTCGTGGTGCACTTGACTGCTCCGGCGTTAAAGACCGTAAGCAAGCTCGTTCCAAGTACGGCGTGAAGAAGCCAAAGGCTTAATGGTTCTCCGTTAAGTAAGGCCAAACATTTTCACTTTAATGTCAAAATAAACTCGTAGAGTTTTGGACAATCCTGAATTAACAACGGAGTATTTCCATGCCACGTCGTCGCGTAATCGGCCAACGTAAAATCCTTCCAGATCCTAAGTTCGGATCCGAACTGTTGGCCAAATTTGTAAATATCCTGATGGTAGATGGTAAAAAATCTACTGCAGAAGCAATCGTCTATACCGCGCTGGAGACCCTGGCTCAGCGTTCTGGTAAAGATCACCTGGAAGCTTTCGAAGTAGCTCTCGACAACGTACGCCCGACTGTAGAAGTTAAGTCTCGCCGCGTTGGTGGTTCTACTTATCAGGTACCGGTTGAAGTTCGCCCGGTCCGTCGTAATGCTCTGGCAATGCGTTGGATCGTTGATGCTGCTCGTAAACGCGGTGATAAATCCATGGCTTTGCGCTTGGCGAACGAGCTTTCTGACGCAGTTGAGAACAAAGGTTCTGCTGTTAAGAAACGTGAAGACGTTCACCGTATGGCCGAAGCTAACAAGGCGTTCGCCCACTACCGCTGGTAATTGCCACGCAGTAGTTATGCTAACCAAGCGGGCGCTTCAAGAAGCCAACCCGCTTGGGTTAACTGAACTTGAACGCCTAAGGCAATAGAGGAATCAAATGGCTCGTACAACACCCATTGAGCGCTATCGTAACATCGGTATCAGCGCCCACATCGACGCCGGTAAAACGACCACTACCGAACGTATTCTGTTCTACACCGGTGTAAACCACAAAATCGGTGAAGTTCATGATGGCGCAGCCACCATGGACTGGATGGAACAGGAGCAGGAGCGTGGTATTACCATCACTTCTGCAGCGACTACTGCTTTCTGGTCTGGTATGGCCAAGCAGTTCGAGCCGCACCGCGTAAACATCATCGACACCCCAGGGCACGTTGACTTCACCATCGAAGTAGAACGTTCTATGCGTGTTCTTGATGGTGCGGTAATGGTTTACTGTGCTGTTGGTGGTGTTCAGCCGCAGTCTGAAACCGTATGGCGTCAGGCTAACAAATACAAAGTTCCACGCATCGCGTTCGTTAACAAAATGGACCGCATGGGTGCTAACTTCCTGAAAGTTGTTGGTCAGATCAAGTCTCGTCTGGGCGCGAATCCAGTTCCATTGCAACTGGCTATCGGCGCGGAAGAGAAATTCACCGGTGTTGTTGACCTGGTGAAAATGAAAGCTATCAACTGGAACGAAGCTGATGCTGGCGTGACCTTCGAATACGAAGAGATCCCTGCAGACATGCAAGAACTGGCTGCTGAATGGCACCAGAACCTGGTTGAATCTGCAGCGGAAGCTTCAGATGAGCTGATGGACAAATACTTGGGCGGCGATGAGCTGACCGAGGAAGAAATCAAGAAAGCTCTGCGTCAGCGCGTGCTGAACAACGAAATCATCCTGGTGACTTGTGGTTCTGCATTTAAGAACAAAGGCGTACAGGCGATGCTGGATGCGGTAATTGATTACCTGCCAGCTCCTACTGACGTTGCTGCAATCAACGGTATGCTGGATGACGGTAAAGATACTCCAGCTGTTCGTCACTCTACCGATGATGAGCCGTTCGCGGCGCTGGCGTTCAAAATCGCTACCGACCCGTTCGTAGGTAACTTGACCTTCTTCCGTGTGTACTCAGGTGTGGTTAACTCCGGTGACACCGTACTGAACTCCGTGAAGGCGGATCGTGAGCGTCTGGGCCGTATCGTTCAGATGCATGCGAACAAACGTGAAGAGATCAAAGAAGTTCGCGCGGGCGACATTGCTGCGGCAATCGGCCTGAAGAACGTGACTACCGGTGACACTCTGTGTGATCCAGACAATGTGATCATTCTGGAGCGTATGGAATTCCCAGAGCCGGTAATTTCTATCGCGGTAGAACCAAAAACCAAAGCTGACCAAGAAAAAATGGGTCTGGCTCTGGGTCGTCTGGCTAAAGAAGATCCATCATTCCGCGTTTGGACTGACGAAGAAACTAACCAGACTATCATCGCAGGTATGGGTGAGCTGCACCTCGACATCATCGTTGACCGCATGAAGCGTGAATTCAACGTTGAAGCGAACGTCGGTAAACCACAGGTTGCTTACCGTGAAGCGATTCGCGCGAAAGTTACCGATATCGAAGGTAAGCACGCCAAGCAGTCTGGTGGTCGTGGTCAGTACGGTCA
Source organism: Serratia sp. PL17 (assembly GCF_017832355.1). Lineage (GTDB taxonomy): Bacteria > Pseudomonadota > Gammaproteobacteria > Enterobacterales > Enterobacteriaceae > Serratia. Next base: position 874 of record NZ_JAFIBY010000009.1, on the reverse strand, counting down.
TGTTGTTATCGACATGTACCCACTGGAGCCGGGCTCAAACCCGAAAGGCTACGAGTTCATCAATGACATTAAAGGCGGTGTGATCCCAACGGAATACATCCCTGCCGTTGATAAAGGCCTCCAGGAGCAGCTTAAGTCTGGTCCACTGGCCGGTTATCCGGTAGTTGATCTCGGTGTGCGTCTGCATTTCGGTTCTTACCATGATGTTGACTCCTCCGAATTGGCGTTTAAACTGGCCGCGTCTATCGCCTTTAAAGATGGCTTTAAAAAAGCGAAACCTGTTTTGCTTGAGCCAATCATGAAGGTTGAAGTTGAAACGCCGGAAGAGAACACTGGTGACGTCATCGGTGACCTTAGCCGTCGTCGTGGTCAACTGAAAGGTCAGGAATCTAACGCTACTGGCGTTCAGATTCACGCTGAAGTTCCGTTGTCCGAGATGTTCGGATACGCGACACAACTGCGTTCTCTGACCAAAGGCCGTGCTTCTTACTCCATGGAGTTCCTGAAGTACGATGATGCGCCGAACAACGTCGCTCAGGCCGTTATTGAAGCCCGTGGTAAATAAGCTTTCGGGTTTAACACATTGATCAGTGCTCTCTCCATGAGGGGAGAGCATAAGAGTAAGGAATATAGCCGTGTCTAAAGAAAAATTTGAACGTTCCAAACCGCACGTTAACGTTGGTACTATCGGCCACGTTGACCACGGTAAAACTACCCTGACTGCAGCAATCACCACCGTTCTGGCTAAAACCTACGGCGGTTCTGCACGTGCTTTCGATCAGATCGATAACGCGCCAGAAGAAAAAGCTCGTGGTATCACCATCAACACTTCTCACGTTGAATATGACACCCCGACTCGTCACTACGCGCACGT
>NZ_JAFIBY010000008.1 GCF_017832355.1 Serratia sp. PL17 | reverse complement strand
TTGAACGCCAGCGACACCATCGCGTCAAACTGGTTCTGCGTCATTGGACGCTTGATAGCGCTGTTTACCGTCAACTCATACACGGCCAAATCATCGGACAGGAATTGCTCCGCCTGCTCCTTCGTGATGCGGTCACCCTGCTTCACTCCCTTGGTATGGCCCCAACCAACCGTCCACGGTTTACCACCAGTGCCTGGGTCTGGATAAGCCACCAGCTCAAGGGACTCGAACCCTTTTATAAAATCACGACCCTTTTTACTTGTTTGCATCCTGATTGCCTCCACCAAAGCGGTTGCCAACGTACCCGGACAGGAACGAGCTGAGTTTTTTCACACCTACGAACCCGATAAAACCGCCGATGCCGACAGTAAGTGCCTTCGGCACATCGAAGTAATCCAGTGCGGAATACGTCGTCAGTGCCAGGGCGCCACACATCAGCCCTTCGAAAATGGTTTCTTTCCAACTGCTGCCGGAGTAAGCCATACGCAATACCGCCATCACGATAGCCATGATGACGCCACCGATCGGCACGTCACCGCGCCACCAGGCAGCGAGAATTTCACTGATATCCGCCCAGCTATGGGGACTGTTTGGCATTTTCATCCCTCCCCCTTGCCGGGGCTTGGCCCGATCTACGGGTGATAAAAACAGAAAAGGCCACGCAGCTAGCGCAGCCCAAGAACGGAAAAGCCCCGGCGTTTATAGCCAGGGCTTGAATGGTTGCCGGTCTTTCCCGGCTGTCACTTCACATCGAGGGGCGCACTTAGAAACTCCCCACCAAAGGGTTCGATAGTGCGTATCAAAACTAAATGCGCCCTTCTGCTGCGTCCATAAAAAAACCTGCACATCGGCAGGTTTTCTGTAACGGGCGTATATACCCCATCGTTAAAGCTGATATTAGGAAAAAACGGCAACTATTGCAAGTGCACGTTTTCCATCACCGCGTGACCTTGCTGAAGACACGCTCTAACTCACTCTCTTCCTGATAGCATTTTGTCAGCAACGACTCATAGAAGGGTTTCCAGCTATACCGCCATGTGCGCTCTGGCAGCTCAGGGATTAGCTTTTTAACCGCGTGGTGGATCACTGACGGCTGAACCCGTTTGAAGCCTCTCCCCTTGCATTTCGGGCACTCCTTCATTACCGGCACACCTTGCAGCTCGCTATTCTTTTTATCCAGCACGGTACCTGTACCCTGGCAGCGGCAACGTGCGCTGATATTGCCTCTACCCTTACATACTGGGCAGGCCACCATCATAACGTCTTCCCAAATTGTCTTTGCGGGTGGCTGGCATTGGTCTTTTATCATCCACAACCCATTCTTGATGCTGAATTTGTTCTCTTCCCACTCGATTGCCAGCTCGTTGCGGTTAATCTGGGTTTTACGCACCAACCCTCTACCCTGGCAGCCCGAACACGACTCAGCTGACAATGCCGAACGACAAAACTCACCGTAAGCCATTGCGGCCATGATACGCAGGCAACGACCAAACTTAGCCCCGGCGGCTCGCTTTATCGCCCTTGGCGCTTTCTTGCTGGCAAATTGAGTCAGCATATCAACCGACCGCTGGCGATCCTCTTCACTGACACCATACTTGCCGAGACAAAGTGCCATGCCAAATACTGCCTTGGCTTCTACCATGCCGAGTGCTGCCATGATGTCAGTACCCGTTAATGCTTCGCTCGCCGTGGCTCTGGACGAGTCGGAAATATTCAGACTTTTAGGGCTGAAGTGTTTCAGTGCTGATTCGAGATTCATCGTTTTGCCCCGCGCTTGTTTGCCGTGCTGATCGCCCCAATACCAAATGCCTTGTTCAACGTGCGCACCAGGTGGAATAACTGGCTGCCGTGCTTGGCCTCCCATGCGTCCACATCATCATGCAGCTCGTCATGGCATTCACGGGTCAGGGGGATGGTGAAAATGTCGTGTGGTTTGGTGCCGGTGCCGCCGAGCCCGTGATCGATAATGTGGTGCGGGTCGTCTGCCGGCCGCTTGCAGCCACAGCAGCACGGCTGTGACTTCACCCACTGGGTGTATTTCACGCACTCCCAGCGGGTAAGCTTAGGCAGCAGCATAAAGCCTTCAGGGGGCGCGGGGTCGACATCAATGGTCAGCGCTGGCTTAACCTTCTCCACGCACTCGTTAATGATCGCCTGTGGGGCTTTCTCCCACACAATATCGGCCTCTCTGCGTGTTCCCGTTGGGATGGTGGCTGGTGGAAGGCGTAGAGAAAAGCGGGCTACCGCATCAGGCAACAGATCAGACACCTCTTTCAGTACCGCCCACCAGCACAATTCCGGCAAGCTAAGCTGGTGGTCTTCACCAAACATGAAATGAGAGCGAGCGCGGTAAACTACCCAGTCCGCGACGTTCTGCGCGGCGATGGCATCCAGCTCCGGCAACGTTTGCTCCCGCAGGAGGTGCTCATGGTGCCAGCACAGGCGGATCGGTCGACCGTCATAGTCCAGGATGTCCATATTATGATGGTGGTAATCGTCGCCGGTGGTCCATTGACATTCTGTGCTGCGCATCAACCACTCTTTCAGGCCTGCAATACCACCAGCTGCATCTATGACCCGTTCATTCTGGAAGAAAGAGGACAAACGCGGATCCGCCGCCAGGTTCTGATCTACTGCTGGCAGCAGGCCGGAAGGCAGCGGTTTTAACTCTTCCGGCTCACTGGCGATCAGCAGACGGCTGCGCCCGCTGAAATAATGCAGCAACTCACTACCTGGGCGTAGCAGCACCACACCCAGCTCACGCTGCAGGTAAGAAGTAAGTAACATCCTCATAATTCACTAACCGCCTTAGCGGAATGCGCAATCCGCGCCGCGGCAGTTGTCAGGTGATCAGGGTCCAGCTCAATACCGATAAAACCCAACCCTTCAAGCAAGGCGGCTTTACCGGTGGAGCCTGAACCCATGAATGGATCAAGGACTACGCCACCAGCAGGTGTAACCAGCCGGCAAAGGTAACGCATCAACTCAACAGGTTTCACTGTCGGGTGGTTATTTCTGGCTCCACCTGTACGGCCAGCGCCGGCGCGTGGGTCATTAAGGCCTGCACTTCCCTCTTTTCTTCCACCGGTCATATCACTGGCCGTGTACGGCACAAAACGCTCCATCCCTTCGTCACGCTCTGATTTACTGACCTTTGCACAGTAGAAGAATCTCGCAGCGCTACCCTGATCACCATGGTGGTAGCTGGCAACCCGATCAATCATGCCGCCAAACTTAACAGGGCCGCTGAAACCATTGGTTGTTGGCTCGGTTCCCTTTACTGGCGCCCGGGCGCCGGCATTTTGTGGGAACTCGGTGATCACCTCTTCACTTCCATCATGCAGGACGTTTGCAGGCCACCGGCCGAACTGGTCCGCTTTCCACTCCCCACACTCGGGGGCTTTCTCGTCACGCACATGCGACAGTAAGCCTCCAACACCACCGGTTAAATCTTCCTCTGTCGGTACCCTGCAAAGATCGATATTTAGAGCACCAGTGCCGAACTGGACAACATTGCCTTCTACCGTGCCAACCAGTGGCTTACGGGCCATTACGATCGGCTCATGCGCGGGTTTTAAGGCGGTACCCTTCCCCTGGTTATCACCGGTGAGGTTTTTCGACTTCGGGAAGCCGCTGCCATAAATCCACATCAGCTGATCGCGGATCTCAAAGCCGGCATCCTCGATGTTCACCACCAAGCGGTGATAAGTACGCGCCCCACCAAATGCCAGCAGATGGCCGCCGGGCTTCAGAACACGCAGGCATTCTGCCCACTGGTCAACAGTCGGTACCTGGTAATCCCATTTATGACCCATGAAGCTCAGCCCATACGGCGGATCTGTGACAATGGAATCAACAGAGTTATCAGCCATACCGCGGAGAACATCCTCACAGCGGCCTACATTGAGTTGATAAATCACAGGAATCCCCTTTGCTGTTCAGCGGTGGCCAGCAGCTTGATGAGGCGATAACGCGCCTCGATGTTGAACTGGGTCAGTACGCGCACCCAGTTACGTTTCCGGGCGATACGGCGTAGATCCTGATTATCAGCCCAATACCCGCGCAAATACCGCAATGACCACCAGCGGCGAACCTGTTGCAGTACGGCCACCAGCGGGAATACGGTGACGCCTAAAATTTGATGTGTTACTGGTTTCATCCTGCCAATCTCCCCAAATCGTTCTCGCTGGCTTGGTCCACGGCCTTCGCCCAAATACCTGTCCATGCCCGGCGGGCGTCGTAATCTGTCATGCGCCCCAGTGATCCAGCCATTTCCTTGGCAAGGCGTTCTACCTCGTTTTGTGGTTTACGGCGCTGGGAGATCAGACGGGTGTACGCGTCGTCCCGGGCTGTGGTGTCCAACCTATGAACCTTGGGCAGATCGTCAGCACGAAACTCCTTGACCTTGAGGTAGCATTTCTCGGTGATCAGGTAGTCGAAATCCTTCTTGCGCCACGTCTTGCCGCTGTTCGTGTCCGGACGGTCTTCCAGCATCCACTGGCATTTCTTGGCGATGTAACGCAGGTAGGCGCCCCACTTGTCCTGGTTTAGGTCGTAATCCTTCCAGAGTTTGCGCAGCACCTTCCGGCGACCATCAGTGATTTTGAGAACCTTTGGCATGGTGGGTAGCGTGGTGTGAAATACGTCCAGCACGGCTTGGTAGTCAATTTTCAGAGAATCATCCGCTTGCGGGTCGGCTGGCTCAGCCAGTTGACCAACAGGTTTTATGATCTGTTTGTTCTGATCTGAGTAATGATCTGTATAGAGATAGGATTCCGTAGAATCGCGGCGTTGTTCCTGCACTTCTGCGTTTTCCACTCCGTGATTCTGCGTAATGGACTCCGTAACTTCGCGTTTTCCATTCCGTGATTCTGCGGAGTCCACTGCTGGTGGGAAAATCAGAGCAATTAGCTTGTCGCCGTCGATACGATAATGGTTCTTCGGAGTGCCATTTACCTTACGTGTAGATACTTCAATAACACCCGGCAAATATTTCTTACGAAGCTTGCTCACAACGCGCTGCACCTGGTCTTCACTGACCCCGCGCAGTTCACTCGCAAGCTCTTCATGCGTCTTGTAAAACCAGCCATCATCTTGTGATGACTTCCCTGTCCAGAACACCAGCTGATTCAGCACGGCGGCCAAAGCAAAGGACTGCTGATCACTGGAAAAGAAATCCAAGTACGGGCCAGGGATCACAATGCAGTTCTTCTGCCCAGACATGGCCTGAACAACTTCAAATATTCTGCTCATACTTCAAACCTGATAAATCGGGACCGAAAAATAATCATCGCCGTGGTGATCGCCCATTCTTGCCCGATTGGACTGTATGTAACCGTCTCGCGCTCCGGATCCGTACTGTGCACCAGTACCACTGAGTTATTGCGGTCGCGGTAATGGCAGCCAGCCTGAATAAGTAAGCTCGCCATATCAGCCTCCCATCAGCTCAGAAGCGTAACGCTCAGCAATCCACTGGATTCCGCGCGGCGTCACGCGTGTTTGCGTATAGGCATGGCCTGAATGGTCGGAGGTGCCCGTTTTCACAGTTAGCAGCCCCTCACGCTGACGTTGCGAATGCGGAAGGAGGTTATTGGACTGACGGAACAAAACCCGATCGCGGATCAGCGCCTCAATCATTGCCTTCTCTGGCATGTTCAGGATTTTTGCTGTCTCACGCAGGCTCTTGGCACCGCTGGCGTCAACGTAGTGATCGACAAAGGCCACTTTCGGCGCATCAGCCTGCACCTTCTGCTCCAGGGCGGCTTTCTGTTCGGCCATATCAGCGGCCAAACGCAATGCTTCAGGCAGTGACTGAGGTACCGACGGGGTGCGCCCTTCTTCCAGCTCCTGCCAACGGTCAACCACTGCGGCGGTGAACTGAGGGGAAAGGCGGGCAACCAGCACCAAAGAATCCCGCTTATTGAAACGGTACTCGGTGTAGGTGTTGCCATTGTGGACAAATTCGAACTCAGCCAACGGCTGGGTTAAAAGATGAGCTGCATGGAGACGTTCAGCCGAGCGCTTCACATCTGAATGGTTGCTCTGAACCAAAGCGGCGATTTCGCGGCTGCTCATGGTTGGCAATACGGAGTTGGTTAAAGTGTTCATATCCCCTCCTGACCACGGGCCAGCCAGTGACCGCTATCTACCACCCAGCGCGCAAACTGGTAGTTGCTGGCAATCCACCGACCCATTACATTTACTTCATACCGGAACGGAGACGCAGATTTACCGCCAGTCATTGCACGGCAACGAATTTGCGGCACCACTGAATTTCTGGTTAAATTGCTCATGCGATTATTTCTCCACACACTGATTTACTCGCGCCGACGCCCAGGGGCTGCAACCTCTGGGCGTTACCCTTTCTGACATTTGGCTTTTTTGCCAAACAACGCCAGTACAGCCCTAACCTCTGCATCACGCGCCTGCAGGTGCTTGCGGTGATAGCGCATAATCTCGGCAGCTTCTTTCTCATCAATGACTCCATCAGCAAGTGACTCCTGAATGATTTGATCCACATGGCCACGGTGCGCGGCGGTGCGGATGCTTTTGCTGAACAACTCCACCTGGTCCAATTCTTCCAGGGCCGGGATCTCAACCACCAGCAAGCCACGGCGCCGGGCGAAATACTCGGTCAGCAAGTTGGTGCCGGAAATATCCTCCATGGCTTCCAACTCGCCGATCTCGAAGAAGCGGCAGCCGTTCTTCTCGTACAGGTTGTTGTTGAAGCCCGTCTCAGACATGCCCAGTGCGCCGGCCATAGCCGATCGGCCACCAGCAACCGCCTTACACATGCCCTTCACTACATCTTTCAAATTTGGCTCTACCATGTTGTTTTTCCTTTGGTAGTTATGACTTGAGTCGTTTATTGATAAATTATTTGTACAAATCGGGACGTAATTCAGTGCGAAGTACTCCTGTCACTTTTTCGATAAGAACGACCTGATTCGAAGGCGTTTTTTTCTCCCGATGCAGCCAGTTCCATACCTGTTGTTGTTTCACCGGCTTTACTGACTGATCAGACATTTTTCGAGCAAGGCCGGATTGGCCGCCAGCGAGGCTGATCGCCTTCATCAATGCTTCTTGCTCCGGGGTATTTGAGATAACGCTGTTCACGCAACCACCATTAGTTGTTAAAGGTTGTTAGATAGTAGCATTACCCAAGGCAGAATAACAACATTAGGGTGTTGGAATGCTAAAACATAAAGTTGTAGTCTCGCAGTGCAATCAATTAGGGGCGCTCGTGATGACACTCGCAGAACGACTACAAAACAGGCGAACTGAGTTAGGTCTTAGCCAAGATGAATTGGCGACTAAACTGGGGGTATCCCAGCAATCAATAGGTAAGATCGAATCAGGTAAAACGCTTAACCCAAGAAACCTTAAGGCAATAGCATTTGCGCTAGGTGTTTCTCCTCAGTGGCTTCAATTTGGGGAGCCAGAAGAGTATGACAATGCAAAACGTACCAATTATCAGGTAGAAGAATGGGAAGATGGTGGTTTTGATCCGTCAGAATTTGTTGAGGTTCCAATATTGGATATAGAACTATCGGCCGGGGACGGATGCACTGCTGAAATCATCGAAGACGCGAAAAAATACCCATTCCGCCGCGATGAGTTAAGAACACATGGCGTTACTCCCCATGATGTCAGAATCGTAAAAATCATCGGAAGTAGCTTATTCCCTGTACTTACAGATGGTGATCTTGTTGCTGTTGATATATCTAAACGTTGGCCAATAAAGGATGGTGATCTGTATGCTATCCGTGACGGTGTGTTGTTACGCGTTAAACTGTTGATAAGCCAGCCAGATGGTGGCGTGCTGATAAGAAGCTTTAATCGCGAAGAATACAAAGATGAAACATTAACATTTCAACAAGTTAGAGATAGAATTCAAATCATTGGCCGCGTGTTCTGGTCATCCCGTCGCTGGTAAACTTTAAGGGGCAATCGCCCCTTTTTTGATCCCCTCTCGTTTCTCTCTTCACAACTTTCACCACCATACGCTCAACCAAATTAACTACAAAAAGTTGTTGACATGAATCTACCAGCCATCTAGATTACAACTTATCGATGTTATAGTTGTTTTGTTTGATACTTCCCGGCACACAACGGCATGCTCACTCGCCCTTTCCCTCAGTTCTGGGAGCGGTGGAGGATCCTAACTCATGAGTGAGCATGCCGTTGTGGATCTGGCTGGTGGACTTCGGGGCGTTGTCCGCCGGCCACCACAACCCGATGCGAACCGCGGGATACATCCCCGCCGGAGCATGTACGCCGGTCACACCGGCCGCCAGTCGACCTGGGCGTTATCAGGAAGGTGAGATGCCAGCACTCTCGACGGCAGTGACAGCTCGGAAGTAGACGGCTGACAGCTGGGAAAGACCAGCACCTAATTTGATTCGAAACGGGCCGCCCGGCGTAAGCCGGTGTGTTTTGGAGAAGGCGAACGGCAAGTAACCCTCCCTGTCACGGCAGTGAAACCGGTTGACGGCGTAATCCCGGTTAAAGAATGCCCCGTGAGGCTTAAACATCGCCCGTCCGCTCCACGTTACGGAGCACCCAACTGAAACGGTTTTTAGGGGGCGCGGTCTGCTTGGCAGCGTGACGAAAGAACCGGAGATAAAGCCGTTTCAGTTGTGGTGAATGCGCAGGCTGATGCGCGATGTGGCCTCTGGAAATGACCTCAACCGGGTAAAGCCGCTGGATGGTTCAGTAACTGAGGGTAGCCCCTTGAACACGGGCAAGCCGGAGTTCAGCACCGGCCACCACAACCAAGTAAGTGCTGTGTGTAGTCTTTGGCGGCCACGCCGAGCTTCTACCCCTCGGAGGTGAAGATAATGTTCGTAGGCTGGCCGCCCTTTTTTACACATCAGGTAGCGCACTGGGCAGTTCAATTTTTCATATTGCACAGTATAAAAACCCTGTACCGGTGCGCTACCAGGTGTGTGGAGAAAACCGCGGCGTTCGCCGCTTCGTGTGAGGAGTATTCAATGAGTGAAGACCGCAAGACCAACGTACCGGACTTTCTGGGCGAACTGGATGCCGGTGTGTTTCAAAATAAAATCTCAGCAGCTTTAAACGCTACAGCTCTGGGTGTTCTCAATAACGGTGGTAAGGGAAAAATTGTTATTACCCTTGACCTCGACCGCTTAAGCAATTCAGTCGAAGAGAAACGTGTTGGCATTAAGCACCAACTTAAATTTGTAACCCCTACCCCACGCGGTAAAGTTTCAGAAGAAGACACCACTGAAACACCAATGTATGTCGGTAAAGGTGGAAAGTTAACAATTCTGCAAGAAGACCAAGGCCAGCTATTTACTGTTAACGGAGAAACCGACGGTAAATTACGCGTCGCTAAGTAATACCGCGACTTATTAATCAACACAGTTATTTTCAATATATAGGATTATATTTATGTCTCAATTAGACGGATCAGCCATCGAACAAATTAAAAGCCTCACCCTTGCGGCTTCTTTCATTCATAAAGTTGAAACCACTGATTGCCCTGTAGCTGTATTGCCGAATGATGTTGATCTGCACAGCCTCGAGCATTTCAACGCAAACCGCTTCCGCTTCCGTGGAAACATGACCACTACCAGCATTGAAGACTTCGTTAAATACTCTTCGGAATACGCTGGTGCAGGCGTCCGCTGCTTCATCGATGCCGACCGCATGCAGGCCGAAACCATCTTCAATCTGGGCACTCTGGATAACCCAGGCCATGCCGACAACAAAGCGGCCATTACCCTGAAGAAAACAGCGCCATTCACTGGCCTGCTGGAGATCAACGGCCGCAAACAGGGCCAGAAAGAACTGGCTGAATGGCTGGAAGATAACCGTGATTTCCTGCTGGCCTTTGATGCTGACGGCACTGTGCTGGATATCAAGCAGGCTGTTGGCGCCGTTCGCCGCATCACCATTGAGTCAATCTCAACTTCCGATCATGAAGAGAACGATTTCAGTGGCAAACGCTCGCTGATGGAAAGCGTTGAAGCCAAGAGCAAAGACGTTATGCCGGCGGCCTTCGAATTCAAATGTGTACCTTATGAAGGCCTGAGCGAACGCCCCTTCAAATTGCGCTACAGCATTATCACCAGCGACAAGCCGATCTTGGTGCTGCGAATTGTTCAGCTGGAAACAGCGGAGGAAGAAATTGCCGCTGAATTCCGCGACCTGCTGATCAGTAAGTTTGATGGCGTTGAAGTTGAATCCTTCATTGGTAAATTTAAAGCTTAATTAGACCTGAATAATACAGCCTCAAATACCCCAGCAATGGGGTATTTGGTGAAGTGTTGCCAAAAACTGTGTGGAGAGAAATTATGTCTTGGATTCTAACATTTACTGGCAAGCGTTTTGATTACGCCGCGCCATCTGTGGACGATATTTGCATTGAAGATATCGCTCAAGCGTTATCACATGAATGCCGCTTTAACGGGCATATCCCTGAATTTTATAGCGTGGCTCAGCACTGTGTTATTGCAAGCCAGATAGTGCCTCCTGAGTACGCACTTGAAGCATTATTGCATGATGCTCATGAAGCTTATTGCAAAGATATTCCATCGCCGCTTAAGCAATTAATTCCTGACTATCGTGGCATTGAAAACAATATTGATTTCGTTATTCGTTATAAATTTAATCTCCCAGCTACGAATAGCCCAGCAGTCAAACATGCGGATCTAGTGATGCTGGCCACCGAGCGCCGTGACCTCGATATTGACGACGGTACACCGTGGCCAATGCTAGAAGGGATCGCCCCTTCTGAAGACTTTCTTGTCTCTCCGGTAAACCCGGTGCAGGCACGGACCATGTTCCTGCACCGCTTCCACCAGCTGACCTCTGAGAGGGCTGCGTGATGTTCGGCCTGTTCCTGCTCGTCTGCTACACGTACCAGCCGTGCGAATTCGTGCCGCAAGGCTGGGTGTATCCAGATCAAAGCAACTGCCTGGCGGATATCCACCAGCAGGGATTACCGCCTCAGTATGAGTGCTTGCCTGTTGATGGTGTTATTTCTGCTCAGCCTCCGGAGGCCAAATGAAAGAACTCAACTTTGACCCAACCGATCCGGACAAAATGAAACTCCCTTCGGGCAAGGCGTGCGGAGACTGTGCGCACATTCGCCGCTGCAAGGCAATTTTCGGCCACGTTGAAACTGACACATATTGCGACTGGTCACCTTCACGCGCGGTGTTCATGGACAAGGTTGAGGTGCGTGATGCCAGCAAATGAACGGAATCTATATCCCAACATAAAGCGAGTAGTTTGGAGCGATTGGGCCGAAGGGAAGGTTCGGCAGCAGCGCTGGCACCCGATGCGCACGGCGATGCTGTACCGGTTAGGCCCACAGATAGGGGCGAAGAAGTTTGCAACGATGTTCGGACTAAATCCAGCGACCGTAAGCAAGAAAGCGGCAAAGTTGGGAATCCAATTGCCCAGAACATGGAGATCCTATGAACCTCAAGAGCTGGCATTTATTCGGCGTAACGCACAACTCCTGACCTATAAACAAATGGCTCAGCACCTGGGCCGCACGGAATCCTCGGTAGCATCCATTGCGCATGCCAAAGGCATCGGGGCAGGTACACCGCAGGGAGAGCACCACCCGTGCTGCAAAGCTACGGATCACGAAGTCGAATTGGCGCGCCATCTGTACGATGAAGGGATCACACAGCGGGAGATTGCCAAGAAGATGGAAGTTAACCAGAGCACGGTGACCCGCTGGTTAAACTTCACTTTTCGAACAAACATAAAACTTGAAGATTATGGGAGAGCGAAGGCATGAAACTAACAACTGAAAGACTGCGCGAAATCGCAGAGCGCAGATCACCAAGCCTGCGATGGGGTGAGGCTGAAAAAATCGCTACCGAGTTGTTAGCTACCCGGGAGACGCAGCCGGTGGGGTACACATCAGCAGCGGCATTGGATTTGCTCTCGCATGGACAGGCGGCGCTTATTCATAAAGACGCTGAAACCACGACGTTTATTGAAGAAGAGTATCGGGATGTAGTGCCGCTATTCACCTACGCCCCAGCCGTTGCCAGCGGTGAAAATTGTTGGTCATGCGGTAAGTTTTTCACCTACGCACAGCATTCTGAATGTGATGGATATTGCCCGCACTGCGAGGCACCAGTTGACCTGGATGAAGGAGAAGAAGGAACCGCCCCGCCAGCGCCAGCAGTGCCGCCGGAGGTGCAGTCGGTGCGCTACTTGAAAAAATTTTCTGGGGTATGCGTGATAGAGCAGCAACCAAATTTTACGATTTATGCCCCTATCTACACCACCCCGCCAGCGCCAGCAGTGCCTGGGAAAATTGGTATTCAGGAAGCCAAGGAGCTATTCAACTATTTGATGACAGAAGAAGAGCTTAACGCAACGGTAAATGGTTATAACGCCTGCCGCGCCGAAATGCTGGCTCAACCTGTTAGTCAGGGTTACACGTTGAACTCTCCGGAAATACCGGATGGTTGGAAGATGGTGCCGAACGAACCGACCACAAAGCAGTGGGCAGCTGGACGTAAGGCCATGGATGGAGGGATAGATAAAGTCACTCTCGCATATAGAGCGATGGTGGAAGTTGCTCCGCCCCCAGGAGGCTCCGATGACAGCCACACCACAGCTACCTGATACGGCCATTGTCGATGACCTGATCGGCACGCTGGCCAGATACGGCTGGAACGTCGACCGTCGATCGCTGAGCCCAATACTGGTGGTGATCCTTACTCAGAACAACGCACATCGTGAGGTGGCCAAGATGTGCACCCATTACTTAGAAGACCCAGAGCGCCTGATGATTGAGCGGGCCATGGATAGCAAGAAGGCAAACGTTAATGAATAATTTGATGGTAGACCTGGAAACCATGGGCAACAAGCCCAACGCGCCAATCGTGGCGATCGGTGCTGTGTTCTTCGACCCTGCCACCGGTGAACTGGGTCCGCAGTTTTATACCGCAGTGAATCTTGTCAGTGAGCTGGCCGCTGGTGCCGTTCCCGATGGCGACACCATTAACTGGTGGTTGATGCAAAGCAGCGAGGCCCGGGCGGCGATCACCAATGACCAGGCGAAACCAATAGCTGATGCCCTCAATGCCCTTTCCAGTTTTGTTGCTCTCAGCTGCGAGCAGTCGAAGTACCTGAAGGTCTGGGGCAACGGTGCCGCCTTCGATAATGTCATCCTGCGCGGGGCATATGAGCGTTGCGGCATTGCGCCATGCTGGAACTGGTACAACGATTTGGACGTGCGCACTATAGTGAGCCTCGGCCGGCAGATAGGCTTTGACCCGAAACGTGATCTGCCATTCGACGGCGAACGTCATAATGCGTTGGCTGATGCCATTCACCAGGCGCGGTATGTGTCGGCAATCCACCAGCGATTACTGGCACCCCACCAGCAACCGACCGAGCTGTAATTCTTACCGGCCCGTTGCAGCGGGCCTTTATCGTGTGGAGACAAAACCATGGCGAATGAAGACAAATTGATGCGCGCCAGCAAATGGCTAAAGCGTGAATTTGAAGAGGGTTCAATCCCTGATAAACGTACTGTTAAACGTTGGATTGAGCACGGACAACTTCGAGGAAGGGTAATAGACGGTATGTCATGGGTTTATTCATCTGAGCGTTGGGGAGTTCAATCCGAAGTTTCCCACGCCGTTAATCAACTGATCAGGGAGTCGTAATGGCTGCCCGCCCGCGCCGACGGGAAAATCGGCATCTTCCTGATTTACTCTATTTTGATAAGGCGACGGGCGTTTATCGCTTCACTCTTGTAACCGGGAAGCGTAAATCACTCGGCAATGATCGCGCTATGGCGATCGCTATCGCGCGTGAATATAACAATAGGATGCGCCCTGAAACGTCAGTATCTATCGACTCGCTGATCCGGGAATCTGGCGGAATTCAAGGTGAGGCATTGCCATTCGCTGAGCATGTCGACCGCATTATGGCGCGCGCGATAGAAGACGAGCAACCGTCCGAGAGCACCCGGGATGACTGGAATAACAATGCGACCCGTGTGAAAGAGTTTTTCGACAAGATCCCGGCATGCGATATCGAGCTGGAACATGTCAACGCGTATATAAAGGAATACCACGCTGATTCATCTGCAAACGTGCAAAACCGTAAAGTCAGTTTTCTGAAGAAGCTTTTCAGCTATGCGGTCGATGAATCGCTGATGCTGGATAACCCAGCCACCCGTAAAAAAATGCGCAGAATTGAAGAGAAGAAAAGACAGCGTTTGTCATTCGACAATTTTATGGCCATTCGCAGAGCTGCAGCCCCATGGTTAAGAACGGCCATGGATTTAGCATTGCAGACAACCCATGCCCGGCTTGAGGTTTCACGGATCCGGTATTCTATACGGGAGCCTAAAAACGGCGTTTGCGGTTGCGTATGGTTGGACCAACCGTTAAATGGCATTCACGGCGCCCTCTATATCCACCGCCAGAAAGTGCAGAAAAAAGAGGCATCTCATGTAGCGATTCCGATCGGGGATGAGTTGAAGCGAATTATTGACGATAGTCGAGACAATGTGGCCAGCCCGTACATAGTACACCGCATACCAGAACGTAACGTAAAACGCAGCAAAGAAGTCGCGCACCCTACCCAGGTAGCACCTGACTATCTTAGCCGTTCATTTTCAAAGCTGCGGGATCAGCTTGGGTTATCCGATCATTTAGAAATGGAAGAGCGTCCAACGTTCCACGAGATCCGGGCATTAGCCGCACACTTGTTCGATAACCAAGGGATAGATCCACAGGGGCGCATGGCTCACAGCGATGCAAAATCCACGAAGATTTATACCCAGAACCATATCGATTGGGTGGTGGTTCCCCACGGTGAAATCAAAACAGGGTGATGGTAAAAGCGACTCTAACCCATTGATGTATATAGACCGATTTTGGCGAGAAATGCACTGTTTGTATGAACAGTCAAAACAGAGGAGAGTCAGTCTTGGCGGGGCTTTCAGCGGTTTAGTGTCGGTGTCATGGGGTGTCGGGGGTCGGAGGTTCGAATCCTCTCATGCCGACCAAAATCCTTAGAAAAACCAACCCTTTGTGGTTGGTTTTTTTATATCAACGAACATTTCAAATTGTCCTTCTATACTAAATATCTACAAAAAGTTCACCTGCACGCAGATAACAATAATGAAGTACTGTTCCACGAGGCTCAGCAATGCAACCTGCTAAAAAATGGTCACAGGAGTTGGAGGGGCTGCGTGGTCTAGCTTCCTTCTGGGTTGTTTTGGGCCATATTTGTATTTTAACCAGTTTCCATTTTCCTATCCTTTCGGATCCAGCAATCGGCGTCGATTTGTTTATTTTGCTCTCTGGGTACTTGATGGCAAAAAATTATGTGGAGCGTAAAGAGAAGGAACCATGGACTGCAATGGCCACCTTCAAGAAATTTTGGCTGCGCCGCTTCTTTCGTATCGCACCGCTTTACTACGTGCTCCTGATTGTAGCCATTGGGTTTGGCAACTATTTCGGTGAAGCACGTGACGTTATCGGTCATTTCTACAGCGAAACCCAAACTAATAGTTCACGTTACAGTGACTCTACGTTCTTAAACGTATTTACTCATGTGACCTTTATATTTGGTTTTCTACCAAGCTACTCATTTAATACTGTACTGCCTGACTGGAGTATCGGTCTGGAAATGCAGTTTTATTTCCTATTCCCCTTCATTATGTTAGCCGTAATGAAGCTGGGCTTTGTCCGAGCCTGTTTCGCGGTCATTGTTCTTTGCGCGCTCGCCAAATACCTAACCCCGAATTACTTTGCAGCTTTTCCAATGCCCTCAATGATTCTGATTAAACTGCACTTGTTCATTGCAGGCATGTTTATTGCTGAGGCCATACGCAGAAAAAGCATGTGGTTTGTTATTTTTGCGCTAGTTGCAGCTTTCGGCAGTATATATATGCCAAATGATGTGAATAAGTATCACTTGATTGCCCAGAACGGCATGATTTTAATGATGGCGGTCATTCTTTGGCCTCGACACGAAGGGAGTACATGGAAAAACATGCTACGCCTCCCTCGCTGGATGCTAACGAATAAAGTCAGCGTTTACATGGGGGATGTTTCCTACTCCGTGTACTTGTTGCATTTGTTAATCGTACTTCCAGTCGTCGCCTTCCTGCTGTCAAATACTCAATTTTCTGGGTTATCTCCCTTCATGAGATTTATTGCCGCCTCAGCGATTATTATCCCTCTGACTTATGGGATAGCGGCTCTACTGTATAGATTTATCGAAAAACCAGGAATCAAACTGGGTAAACATGTGATTAGTCGCAGTGAGGCAAAAAATTCTAGTCCTATTGTAACGAACTAATCAAGGAAGATAAGTCTATACCCAGCGACCCGGCATTTTCTTGCCGGGTTTTTCTTTATTATTCCCAAGCTTGGCTTGTCCGGGCCAACAACACTCATTGTGACAAAACCAGAAAACAAAAAACCCCAGTAATCTTAAAGATTACTGGGGTTCGTAGACGTGTTAAACGTCTGTACTGCGTATATGGTGCCGGCTACCGGAGTCGAACTGGTGACCTACTGATTACAAGTCAGTTGCTCTACCTACTGAGCTAAGCCGGCTAAATTTGGCGGAAGGACAGAGATTCGAACTCTGGGAGCTGTTACACTCGACGGTTTTCAAGACCGTTGCCTTAAACCACTCGGCCATCCTTCCAATGGGCGCAGATATTAGCGCTACCGTTATGAAATGTCTATCGTTTCATTCAAAAAAATGCAGGAAAAAGTGCGTTTGGTTAAACTTCGCACCATCAGTGGTTAAAAAATGAAAAACCCCGCATAAACGGGGCTCGATTACTCAACAACACTCAGATTATTTAGGCTGGGAGTCATAGTCTGAACAGGTCTGATACCCTTTGTTCATTACATGGCCCGTGTCGTTGTAGCTGACAAAATAGGTCTGCACCTTGCCGTCACGCGGTGCCACAGCATAAGTGTCGCAAGTGCCCTGCGCATGAACCAGGGTAGCCGTGGTTGACGGTGGGCCCGCAATGGCCCGAACTTGCTGCTTGGTCATCCCTACTTTTACGTCGCTGACCACCGGCTCATCAACATAACTGGCGGCACGGTCATACGCAGTACAGCCAGCCAGGATGGAAAATGCCGCCGCTGTGCAAACGGCTAAAACCAGCTTCTTCGTCATAGCTTGTCCTCTTAGAGTGCGTTTATTGTCCCCTAACTCTAGAAGAAGAAAGGCTTTTCGACAAATTTCGCTTTATCTCTCGGTGCGCTTTTCCCATTCGTTAGTGGATAACGCAGCAGGCGACTCCCTAAAACCGCTCGTCAGCTAACGTCGATCGGCCGCCCTCATCGTCCTGGCGTCACGGCCCCCTCAACTGCAGGATTTACATTTCCTTCTGCTGTTTTTGCAACTGCGCCTCAAAGGCTTTTTGTGATTCTCTCACATAGCGTTGCAACCCCTGACTGTCGACGAAAGCATCCAAATCACCGGCCCGCAGACGTGCCATTTTATTTTCCAGATCGAAACGCGTTCCCTTATTGGCGATAAAAATATCCGCCTGCTGTTTGGCAAGCCGGGCAAAGCTACCGCGGATATCCTGCACCAGGTCGGGGTAATTTTTATTGTCGATCAAATAGTAATCCGGCGTTGCCAGGCTGTCGGCATACACCAGCCGGTAGTTTTTCTCCCCTTGCCGCAGCGTGGCCAACCACGAGGTCGCCCCTGGCAGATGGCCTGGCGTCATCAAGGCTGTTAACGTCAAACCGCCCAATGTAATGCTGTCGCCGTCACCGACGATGATATCGGCCTTCACGGGGGGGAAGCTCAACGCATCGCCGAGAGCAAAATCGTGTTTTCCTCCCAGCGCCAGCTGCCTGGCATTTGCGGCACTGGCAACCACTTTTGCCCCGCTCCATGCCTTCAACCGCGCGATGCCCCCCGCCTGATCAAGGCGCGCATGGCTGTTGAGGATATAGCGTAGATCCTTAATGTCGAAGCCCAGCGCCTCAATGTGCGCCCTTATCGTAGGCGCACTGGCATCTAATGCAGCGTCGATCAAAATCAGCCCTTCAGGGGTACTCAACAATACGGACGAAAGATTGCGGGTACCGACGTAATAAACATGCGGGAACATTTGAAATGGCGCCACTGGCTGCGCCCACTCTTCAAACAAGATATACGGCGGTGCGCTGGAAAGCGGCTGTGCAGGATTGAGTTGTGCCTGCACGTTGAAACACAACGTGACAGTCATGGCGGCCAAATAACCCAATTTCTTTTTCATATTCCAATTCTATGGAGGTAAACGGGGCTGAAGTATACTCAGAGCAATATTGAGACGTATTCAATTTATAAGGCCATTAATGAATATCCTACAAATGGACATGAACCTGCTGAAAGTGCTCTATCTTTTGACCACCACGGGCTCCAGCCAAAAAACGGCAGATAAACTGGGTATCAGCACCTCAGCGGTCAGCCACGCGTTAGCCCGCCTGCGCGAAGTGCTGGATGAACCGTTATTCCGCAGAGAAGGGCACACTCAAGTACCGACCCTGTTTACCCTGTCGCTGAAAGAAAAACTGACGCCGCTCTTCTCTTCACTGGACAATGAACTGTTCGGCCATGTGCAGGACACGCCACGACACTTCACGTTGGTCGCCCCGCCCGCACTGTACCCGATTTTACTGCCGCTTTTAGCGCAGAAAAGTACGCTCGCCAATGCAGCTATCCGCTGCCAGAATTTTGAGCGCCGTTCATGGCGCA
The DNA here is from genome assembly GCF_017832355.1 of Serratia sp. PL17. Classification (GTDB taxonomy): domain Bacteria; phylum Pseudomonadota; class Gammaproteobacteria; order Enterobacterales; family Enterobacteriaceae; genus Serratia. Next base: position 264,607 of record NZ_JAFIBY010000008.1, on the reverse strand, counting down.
ACGAACTGCTGGAAGGCAGTATCGATATGGTCATCGCGGTCGGCGATCATCAACAACGCACCAGCGCACTACGGTATGAACTTATTGGCAGTACGCGTCTGGTGGCGGTATTCGGGCCGCCTTTGCATCAGGCGTTACAGCACAAGAGTGGGTTGAGATTCAGCGAATTAGCGGACTATGCGCACTATTACTGCCACCCGTGGCCACAAGAGGAAAATGAGCTGGACCGCCAGCTAAAACGGCAGGGGCTGCAGCGTAGAATTCAACTCAGCTGCGCCGATTATGCTCAATTACCCCCAGTGCTGCGGACGGCCCCTTTAATGGCTGTCGTTCCACAACCTTGGTTCAGTGCCCAACCGGATAAACAGGGACTGCGAACCCTCCCCATTCAGGACAATCTGGCAGTGGGCCATCTGTTCTCGCATTATCGCCAAGGTGAAATAGAGTGGAAAAAAAGGCTTATATCCACTCTTCATGCAGAACTACGGCCCTACTATCAGTAACAAGGATCAGAAGCCAAACTCGCTCAGGGCCGCAATATCATCTGGGCGACGGCCAAGCGGCCAGTGGAATTTGCGGTCCTGCTCGCGGATAGGCATATCGTTGATGCAGGCATGTCGGTTAATCATCAAGCCTTCTGGATTAAACTCCCAGTTCTCGTTGCCAAAACTGCGGTACCAGTTACCGGAGTCATCACGCCATTCATAAGCAAAACGGACCGCAATACGCGCCTCATCAAATGCCCAAAGCTCTTTAATTAACCGATACTCCAACTCTTTCGCCCATTTCCGTTGTAAGAATGCACACACGGCGTCCCGGCCATCAACGAACTCAGCCCGGTTGCGCCAGTGGGTGTCGACAGAATAGACCTGCGAAACCCGTTCAGGATCGCGGCTGTTCCAGGCATCCTCAGCCAAACGGACTTTCTCAATTGCCGACTCACGGGTAAACGGGGGTTTAATGCTCATCACTCACCTCTTGGGTTTTAGTAATGTAGACAAGTCTGTCTACACAAATAAGCTAGCGCATGTAGACAGACTTGTCTACAATCACTGTGACCAATATTTCTGGAGATGTTTGATGTCTGTTGTCAGCAACACTCTACCGCCGCGCCAGCGTATTCTGCTGACAGCCCATGATTTGTTTTACCGTGAAGGGATACGTGCGACAGGTATCGATCGCATTATTAGCGAGTCAGGCGTGGCCAAGGTCACGTTTTATCGTCACTTCCCTAGCAAGAATGAGCTGATTGAAGCGTTCCTGGCTTATCGCCATGCGCAATGGTTAACTTGGTTCAGCGCATCGCTAGAGAAACATGTCGCGCAACGTGGGGATGTTCTCCTCGCTTTAGTGCCCTGTTTTGAAGAGTGGTTTAACGATCCACAGTATCGCGGCTGTGCGTTTATCAATACGGCGGTCGAACTGGCAGATATGCTGCCTGAAAGCCTGAACATCGCGCACCGGCACAAGAAACAGATGTCTGAAGAGATTGCCCGCCATCTCCCCGCTGGCCCAGAACGGGAACAACGGGCAGAGATGCTGGCGATGTTGATTGACGGCGCGATCGTTAAAGTACAGATTGAGCAGCAGGCACAACATGCACTGCAGCTGCTGGAAGAAATGTTGAAGACGCTAGCCGCAACCTGGAACACTCAGTAGTTGGCCCAGATCCCCGGCGTAACCAGCTCCAACAGATGATTGTCGGGATCACGGAAATAGATACTCTCTCCACCATGTTCCCAACTCATGCGCCCTTCTATCTCTATGCCATGCGCCGTTAGGTGTTGCTCCCAATGCGGCAACTGCTCTTTCGTCACCGCAAGTCCAATATGCAGCGGTCCATTGCCATCATGTGGGGGAATATACCCTTCAGGATAATGTGCCCCCTTTACCGAATCTCCTTCAATAAACAACAGCAACACGCTTTGCTGGCCCACGTTGTAGGCGCGGAAGCGCGCGTTGGCGACCATAACCGGCAACGCTAATATTTGCTGATAGAAAGCGGCGGCGCGCTCGATATCTTTGACATACAACACCGTTTCAATCACCCGCTCAATATTGAGTTTCATACTAACCTCCTGATTTATCTAGATGAAGGAAGTGTAGGTAAACGGCAGAACGTCAAAATGGCAATCCGTGCCACAGTTATGTCAATTCGTGCCAAATCACAGGCAAAAAAAACGCGGCCCGAAGGCCGCGTTGGTCACATTCACACTCTGTTGCTTAGAACTGGTAAACCAGGCCCACGGCAACCACGTTGTCGGTGTTGATACCGGCAGCTTTGGTGAAGTCATTCTCGTCCAGCAGGTTGATTTTGTAGTCAACATAGGTGGACATGTTTTTGTTGAAGAAGTAGCTGGTACCCAAGTCCACAAATTTGACCAGATCTTCGTCGCCATAATCCTTGCCGTTAGCTGCCAGACCCAGGTTTTTACCCTTGGTTTGGTTATAACCAACAAATGGACGCAGGCCGAAATCAAACTGGTAGTGTGCATAGGCTTCGAAGCTTTGTGCCTTGTTGGCATAGCCATAGGCATCGCTGCTTGAAGAACCGAAGCGGGCAGCGTTGTAGGATTGAGTGAACATCACGGCCAGGTAGGTGTCGTTCGCGTCATATTTCAGACCACCTGAATAACCTTCAGCGCGATCGCCACGGCCCATGATGCCGCTATAACCGTCACCGCCGTTCTGCTGAGTAGTACGTTTAGAGTTGAAGAAAGCACCTGCGGCGCTAATGCCATAGCCCAGATCGTAGTTCACCGACATACCGTAGCCGTCGCCGTTTTGACCCAGCACATCACGGCCATTGTTAGACTCTTCACCGCTGCCGTTTTTACCTTGGTACTGCAGGGCAAAGTTCAGGCCGTCCACCAGACCGAAGAAGTCGGTGTTACGGTAAGTTGCCAAACCGCTGGAACGCTGGAACATGAACTGGTCAGCGCCGTACGTAGACCCATCAAACTCAGGCTGCAAGTCGGTATAAGCAGCTACGTCATACAGCACGCCGGTATTACGACCGTAATCGAATGAACCGTAGTCACCAAACTTCAGACCGGCAAAACCGTAACGGGTAAAGTTTTTGTTATCCTGGCTTTCCGCGTGGTTAAGGTTTGCCTGATATTCCCACTGGCCATAGCCGGTCAGTTGATCGCTGATTTGTGTTTCGCCGCGCAGGCCGAAACGCATATAAGACATATCACCATCGGAGCCACTGTTATCGGAGAAATAGTGAAGACCATCGATTTTACCGTACAAATCCAGTTTATTACCGTCTTTGTTGTAGATTTCCGCCGCGCCTGCTGTGCCTGCAACCAGCAGAGCGGGTACTATCAGAGAGAGTACTCGAAGTTTCATTGTTATTATCCTCGTTAATTATGTCGAGCTATGGCCACTGCTCTTTTGAGCATTATTAGCACGACTGTGCATTACCATTCTGGTAACAAGGGTAATATTAATCCAGAAAGAAAATGATACCAAGTATCCGATAGTGTTTCATTGTGATTAATAAAGGTTTCCAAATGTAAACCTGAGCGAACTTTCACAAAACATTACAGACAAACAAAATAAGGCACACAATGCCAAAAAATACACTTATAGATATAAAATCATGCATTTATACAAAACTTTAAGAAAAAACAGACTGGCATACAAAAGTCACACCCAATAAGCACATTGTGCCAAAAGCGCCTCTGAACACTGCCGTTATAATAATCCCGCTATCATCATTATTTTCATTATTACCTTCATTATCTGTAAGATAATTTCTGAACACTTCGACCGGCTTCTGGCCGGTTTTTTATTTCCTCACATTTTCGCCACATTCTGCCGTTAAGCGCACTTTTCGCTAAAAAATAATCACCTACAGATATCATCCCGCCAATTAACTTCCGCACTAATCGCTAATCTTTTCTTCTATTATCGTCTACATATTAAGCGCATTAATTTGGAAAGCGTTGTATTGATTAAATAGCTATCCATTGGGGTATAGAACAGTTTAAGACGGCAACATTGGCCGCACAGTGTCTATTTTGATAGTCTGCAATAAATACCCAAAAGAAAATGACCTATGCTATTGCAACCCGAAGCACTATGGCGTCGGCTACAGAGCTCCCCTTTCCGCGCCAAGTTCCGTCTTAACGCCAAAGACCAACTCTATTTTGAAATCAAAGGTCTGCCGCTGATCCTCAGCCACGCTCGAGACTTTATCGAGCAACGACTTGCCGCGCCGTTTCCAAAAAACGACGGCAAACAAACGCCAATGCGCGGGCATCCGGTGTTTGTCGCGCAGCACGCCACGGCCACCTGTTGTCGCGGCTGTCTGGCCAAATGGCATAATATTCCACCAGGCCAAGCCCTGGACGAACAGCAAAAGCACTATATTGTGGCCGTCATTGCTTTGTGGTTGGAACGCAGAGCCAGCGTAAAGGCCGATGACAGCGCAAATCCTTTCGACCCGGATCGCGGATTGTGATAAAAACACTCCATAACTTTCAGCCCATACTCCCACAACAGATCCTGATGCCCACATGACATCCACCTTGTGCAATGAACAGCAAAAACCTGGCGTTCCGGCGCAGATAGCCACGCGGTTGGCCTTTTTTGTCGCCGGCTTCGGCATGGCCGCTTGGGCACCGCTTGTGCCATTTGCCAAAGCGCGCATCGGTATAGATGACGGTTCTCTGGGGTTGCTGCTGTTGTGCATTGGTGCCGGTTCGATGTTGGCAATGCCATTAACCGGCTATCTGACAGGTAAGCTGGGGTGTCGCCCGGTGATTTTGCTGGCCGGTCTGGCATTGTGTATTGATTTACCCCTGCTGGTGCTGATGAATACCACGACAGGTATGGCGCTTGCCCTGCTGCTGTTTGGTGCGGCAATCGGCATGATTGATGTGGCGATGAACGTGCAAGCCGTGGTGGTCGAACGCGCCAGTGGCAAAGCGATGATGTCGGGTTTCCACGGTTTTTTCAGTGTGGGCGGCATTGCCGGTGCTGGTGGAGTCAGCGTGATGCTATGGCTAGGATTATCGCCCTTAGTCGCAACGTGGATCACCGTATTAACCATCGCCGCGCTATTGATGCTCGCCAGCCGCAATTTACTGCGTGAAAGCGGCGGCGAAGAAGGTGGCCCAATGTTCGTGCTGCCACGCGGTTGGGTCATGTTTATCGGTATTCTGTGCTTTATTATGTTCCTCGCCGAAGGTTCGATGCTCGACTGGAGTGCTCTGTTCCTCACCACCTTGCGGGGTGTCGATCACAGTCAGGCAGGGCTAGGCTATGCATTATTCTCTATCACCATGACCATCGGCAGGCTGAATGGCGATCGGGTGGTGAACACGCTGGGTCGATACAAAGTGTTGCTGCTCGGCAGCCTGTGCGCCGCGATTGGCCTCAGTCTGGCCATTATCTTCAATAATGCCATCATTTCGTTGATGGGGTTTATGTTGGTCGGCCTGGGAGCCTCTAATGTGGTGCCGATTTTGTTCAGTGCCGCTGGCAATCAGCACGATATGCCCGCAAACCTGGCCATTGCCTCCGTCACCACCGTGGGTTATGCCGGTATTCTCGCGGGGCCTGCACTGATCGGATTCATCGCACAATTCTCGAGTCTGACAGCGGCTTTTGCCTGCGTTGCAGTATTACTTCTGGCGGTCACCGCCAGCGCCAGAGCCGTAACCCGTTGATTCAGGAATACGCAGTCAACTATGCAAAATAAACAACTGACGATTAGCTCAAGCAATATCACCCGCTGCTTCCTGTTATTTGCTGTACTGCTGACGATTGCTATCGGCCTGTACGGCTACAACTATACCAATGCCTGGGTGGCAGAAAAAAAGTATGCACTGAATAGCATCGCCAACGCCCTGCAAAAACGTATTGATAGTTACCGTTACATCACCTATCAAATTTACGACAAGTTCGGCAATGCCCCCTCTTTAAACGTAGATCCCAGCCTGCAGGAAACTCGACTGCGTCCGGACGTTTATTACCTGGAAAAACCGCATAAGAAAACGGATGCGATAATTTTCGGCAGCCATGACGAAGGCACCTTGGCGATGATCGCCAACATTTCAGATTATCTGGATACCCGCTGGGGAGCCAAGACCGAAAATTACGCCATGTATTACCTCAATGGCCAAGACAACAGCCTGAGTTTGATCACCACTCAACCGCTAAAAGAACTGGCCTCACGCTTCAAAGAAAGTTACCTGACAACCTCGGCGGAGGATCGCCGGGCCGAGATGCTGCAGCAAGCCAACATGCTCGATGAACGTGAAAGCTTTTCTGCACTGCGTAAGCAGCGCTTCCAAAACGCTTATTCATTTTCAATCCGCACCACCTTTAACCAACCGGGGCATCTGGCCACGGTGATCGCCTTTGATCTGCCGATTAATGACATCATTCCTATCAATATGGCACGCGCCAACTTTATGCTGCTGCCTGATGATATGACTCTGGATGACAGCGCGGTTTCGGGAGATACCGCGACCAATGCCGGTGTCTCAATGACCGGCAACTGGGTCGAGTTCAGTGCCCCACTGCCCAATGCACCGCTGAAAGTGGTTTATCGCGTCTCCGCGATCAACCTCGCCATTGATCTGCTGCGCAACAATATCTGGTTGATCGCCATCAACCTGTTGCTGTTGGCGCTGTCGATGGTGGGCATTTACTTTATTCGTCGCCAATACATTCGCCCGAGCGAAAATATGGCCGTGGAGCTGGAAACCGAGCGCGCACTGAATCAGGAAATCATCGCCAGTTTACCTTCGGGCCTGCTGGTGTATAACTTCACCAGTAACACCGTCATTGCCAGTAATAAGATTGCCCAGCACCTGCTACCTCACCTCAGCCTGCAAAAAATTGCCCATATGGCCGAACAGCACCACGGCGTTATCCAGGCGACAGTCAACAACGAGGTGTATGAGATTCGCATCTTCCGCAGCCAGCTGTCGCCGGAAACGTATCTGTTCCTGCTCAATGATCAGGACAAAGAAGTGATGGTGAACAAGCGCCTGCAGCAAGCACAGCGCGAATACGACAAGAACGTGCAGGCGCGTAAACTGATGTTGCATAACCTGGGTATTGAGCTGAATCAGCCGGTGCGTCAAATGCACGACCTGGCCGACCGCCTACGCACCCAACCCGATGAAGAACAGCAGCAAGCACTGCTGAAACAGCTGACGGCACAGTCTTCATCGGTGCTGGGCCTGATTGAAAATATCACCCTGCTCACCCGCCTGGAAACCCAGGATTGGCAGCCTTCGCGCCATCCTTTCAGTCCGTCTGTCTTGATTGATGAATTACTGCGTGAAGCCCTGCCGTCCATCAATCAAAAAGGGCTGACGCTGTTTAACCATTTCCAACTCGATGTTGAGCAGCACTATGTCGGTGACGCCAACGCGCTACGCAAAGTGCTCTCTCTGTTGGTGCATTACGCCATTATCACCACGTCCTGCGGCAAGATTTCGCTGGTGGTCGATCATGAACCCGAACACCCCGATCGCCTGGTGTTCCATATTAACGACACCGGCTCTGGAATTTCCAATGAGGAAATCAGCAATCTGAACTACCCGTTCCTTAGCCAGACGTTGGTGGATCGCTTTAATCATGGCTCCGGCCTCACATTCTTCCTGTGCAACCAACTGTGCAAAAAGCTTAATGGGCAGTTGGATATACGCAGCAAGGTGGATATCGGCACGCGCTATACCATCCGTGTGCCGATGGAGATGGAGAAAAAAGACGCGGAAGCACAGGAAAAACTGCTCGATGGCGTAACGGCGCTGCTGGACATTACTTCTGAGGAAGTCCGCGGCATTGTCACTCACCTGCTGCATGCCTATGGTGCAAGCTGCATCGTAACCGATGAACGACAGATTAATCGCGATTACGACGTGCTACTGACGGATAACCCACAACGGGCTGACGATTATACCTTGCTGCTGACCAGCGATGAGGCCGGGTGGCAACAGCTTGAAAAACGGTACATTCGAGTAAACTATAACCTGAGTGGTGCAATGATCGACGCCGTTCTCATGCTGATTGAGCAGCAAATGGCCGCTCTGGAACAGCAGGAAAGTGCGCTTTCGCTGACCGCAAATGACATCCAACTCTATGAAAAACAATTGAAATCAAGTGATTACTATGGCCTGTTTGTCGATACAGTACCCGACGATGTCAAAAAACTGTATACTGAGGCGGGCAGCAGTGATTTCAATGCTCTGTCACAGACCGCACATCGCCTAAAAGGCGTGTTTGCCATGTTAAATCTGCTTCCCGGTAAGCAACTGTGTGAATCGTTAGAACAGCACATCGCAGACGGTGATGCGCTCAAGATCGAGAATAACATCAGTCAGATTGATTTTTTCGTCAGTAGACTGCTGCAGCAAGGTAGCCAACAACATGAATAACCTGAACGTAATTATTGCTGATGACCATCCTATCGTACTGTTTGGCATCCGGAAGTCACTTGAGCAAATTGAATGGGTGAATGTCGTTGGGGAGTTTGAAGACTCAACAGCACTGATCAACAATCTGTCCAAACTGGACGCTAACGTCCTGATCACCGATCTTTCGATGCCTGGTGATAAGTATGGCGATGGCATTACGCTGATCAAATACATCAAACGCCATTATCCGCAATTGTCGATCATCGTTCTGACTATGAACAACAACCCGGCAATTCTGAGTGCCGTGTTGGATCTGGATATTGAAGGCATCGTGTTGAAGCAAGGTGCACCCACTGACCTGCCGAAAGCGCTGGCCGCATTGCAGAAAGGCAAAAAGTTCACGCCGGAAAGCGTCTCCAAACTGTTGGAGAGGATCAGCGCCAGTGGTTACGGTGATAAGCGTCTGTCACCGAAAGAGAGCGAAGTACTGCGCCTGTTCGCCGAAGGTTTCCTGGTGACTGAGATCGCCAAGAAGCTCAATCGCAGCATCAAAACCATCAGTAGCCAGAAAAAATCGGCCATGATGAAGCTGGGTGTTGAGAACGATATCGCGCTGCTCAACTACCTCTCTTCCGTCAGCATGGCACCGTTGGACAAAGACTAAAACCGTCCGGTGGTGCTCAAAGGGCGCGGCATCATGCTGCGCCCTTTTGCTTTTTATTTCTCTTCCCGCTCAGCGCGCAGACGACGTACCTGTTGACTGTAATATGCCAGCGTTTGTTCTAACGTTTCTAACGTCACCGGTTTTGACAGGCAGTTGTCCATCCCTGCCTCGATACAACGCTGTTTCTCTTCCGCCAACGCATTCGCCGTCACGCCGATCACCGGTGAGGTAAAGTGCAATTGACGCAAACGCTGAGTCAGGAGATACCCATCCATGTTCGGCATGTTAACGTCGGTCAGCACAATATCGACCCTATTGTGATTCAGCACATCTAATGCATCGACACCATCATTCGCCGTCACCACTTGGTAACCCAGCGAGCTCAACTGATCGGACAACAACCGGCGGTTAATAGGATGGTCATCCACCACCAGCAAATGAATATCGCCGTTGTCTACCTTGCTGGCCTTAACCGGCAAAGGTAATTGCATCAGAGTATTGCCACTTTCATCAAGAGTACCAAATAGCCGGTTAAGCAATGCGATGGTTTCACGCGGCGTCGAAGTACTGTGCATCCAGTAACCCGGCCGGGTCTCCTGCGACGGACCAATATGCTCAATAGAGAATTGGATTTGCGCCAGCAGCGGCGTACCGATCATCAGTGGATGGTCACTGAGCATCACATCACTCGCGGCAGTATTCTCCCCCTGATAGCGTAACATCGTAGCGCCATAACCGCCCAGGATCGCCATCAGATAGCTTTCTAGCCGTTGATTGCGGATATCCAGCCACAGTGTTCTCCCCTGCCAGGTGTCACTGGCCTGCGGGATCGGGAACAGTGCATTAAACAGGGGGATGCGGATAGTAAACATGCTGCCCAATCCCGGTTCGGATTCAACAGCAATGTCACCGTCCATCATGTTAATCAGCTTTTCACAAATCGCCAGCCCCAGCCCAGTCCCCTGGAAATGACGCTGAACGCCAGTCCCCACCTGGAAGAACGGATCGAACAAGCGGGTGATTTCTTTCTCAGGAATGCCGACGCCGGTATCGCGAACGCTGAACTCCAGATAACTGCCGCGCGTGCAGACCTGCAAGATGATACAGCCGGTATCGGTAAACTTAATGGCGTTGTTCAACAAGTTAGATAAGACCTGCTGCAACCGTACCGGATCGCCTGAAATACGTTCCGGCACGTTTTGTTCGATAAAGCAGTACAAGCCCAGACGTTTCTTCACCACCAGCGGCAAATAGTTGCCGGCAATATGGGTGATCACTTCCAGGCAGGAAAACTCGCGTGGCTCAATTTTCAGCTGTTCGGACTCAATTTTGGAGAAGTCGAGAATATCACTGATAATCTTCAGCAGCAGTCCCGAGGAGTTGTTCATCGCATTGACCAACCGATCGACGCCCTGCGGCAGTTCCTTGGTTTGCAACAAATCGAGGTTGCCGATGATACCGTACAAGGGGGTGCGCAGTTCGTGACTCACCGTCGCCAGGAACATCGACTTCGACTGGCTGGCCTGCTCAGCCGCCGCCGCCATCTCCTGCAGCGACTCTTCCATTTTCACGCGGGCGCTGACGTCGACCAACACACAGATCGCCACATCCTCGTTGCGGTAGCGGGAATGAACAAAGCTGATTTGCAGGTTATTGTTATTACTGGTCATCACATCGACAAAATTTGCCTGCTGTTCGCAAATGATGCGTGTAATGCGATCGCGGTCTTCATGAGTGAGTAAATTGATGTAGTTATGCGCCAGCTCGTTACTCAGAATGTTCGTGCCATCGCTGATACGTAAAATACAAATCCCCACCGGCGCCGAAGCAACAATTTTGCGGTTAAACTGCTCATGCTCTTCCAACCGGAACGCATTGTCCTCCGCTGGCAAAAACATTTTCCGCTCAAATAGCCAGGCCAGCGTGAACAGCACAATAGCGGACAGCAAATTAAGCAATATCGCATTGAGTATCAGCATCTTGAAACGCTCAACCACGGTCTTCACCGGCACGGAATACACAATGCTGAGCGATGACGGTGGCAGCGCCTTTTTCATGATGAGATCGCGGTAATTATCCACATAGCCAAAGTAGGCTTGCTCGTCCGGGTAGCTGCTGGACGCTTGCACATCGCGCTCGCCATCTGCCAGCCGCAATATCGGATCGTTATTCTCATCGAGCAGAGTCACCGCAATCGGCAAGTTGCCAGCGGTGACGAAGTCTTCTAAACGTATCGTCTGCTCAATGCCCAGCAACGCCTCGAGCTTGTTGCCAATATAAATTGGGGTCAGCACATACAAATAGCCGACATCCGGCCGCTGTTGGCTTGGGCTTATCCAGTACAGATTATTGTCTTTGTCCTGGTTTTTGGCGTTACGGTATTTGAGGATTCGCTCATGCAGGGTTTTGAGCGCGTCTGCCCGGTTGGCGACACCGCTGCTGCCACCAAACTCCGCCATGCACAGGCTGTCGCCGCCGATGAAGAACACCCTATTGAGGTCATAGGCTGCGACAAAATTCTCTTTCCAGTATTGAATCAGCCCGCTCAGCGACGTAAGCGAACTGCGGTATGTGGTGTTAAGTGAACAGTTGGACTCAGGATACAACGGGAAAAACTCCGGGGCGCTGCTCTTGCCGGGGAAGATGCCGCTGAACATGTCCAGACTATTGACCGAACCATTGAGACGATTTTCTGCCATGTACTTAATATCACGAATGATATCGGCAGAATGACGGATATATCCCTGCGCCTGATCAAAATTCAAATTATAGTCTTGGCGGATGTCAGACTCTTTCTGGTGCAGGATATTCAGGATATAGAAGGTGGTGAGCAACGCTCCCAACGACCACAACATAATCGCCAGTACCCGGAACAGATAGCGGGATATTTTTAACGTGGTGCGAAAAGAGGCTAAATATTTCAATCGGATACCATACAGAAGTAAGTGGCGACCAGCGAATTCATATCAGAGACGGTATCTCTGGTTTGGGTTTGGTAATTAAACCATATAACTGAAAAAGGGCCTAGCATCGCTGCCAGGCCCTTCATACCAATGCAACAGGGGAGACACGCCCCCTACAACTTAGGCGTTATCATCATCCGCATTGTCTACCGCGTCAGAATCATCATCGCCTTCGTCCAGCGGCGCTGCGTCTTCTTCTGCGCCTTCCGCACCCGGCTCCAAGCTGTCGAGCTCTTCGTCTTCCACCGGTTCGGCAACGCGCTGCAGACCGACGACGTTCTCGTCTTCAGCAGTACGGATCAGCGTAACACCTTGGGTGTTACGACCCACCACGCTGACTTCAGATACGCGAGTACGTACCAGCGTACCGGCATCGGTGATCATCATGATCTGATCGGTCGTTTCAACCTGCACCGCACCCACAACCTGACCATTACGCTCGCTCACCTTAATGGAGATAACCCCTTGGGTGGCGCGTGACTTGGTCGGATATTCGGTCACGGCTGTACGTTTCCCGTAGCCGTTCTGGGTGACGGTCAGGATATCGCCTTCACCGCGTGGCACAATCAGGGAAATAACGCTGTCGCCTTCACCCAGATTGATACCGCGAACACCGGTAGCAGTACGGCCCATCGAACGCACCTGCGTTTCTGGGAAGCGAACCACTTTACCATTGGCAGAGAACAGCATGACTTCGTTGCTGCCGTCGGTCAGGTCAACACCAATCAACTCGTCACCCTCATTGAGGTTAACGGCGATGATGCCGGCACTGCGTGGGCGGCTAAACTCGGTCAAGGCGGTTTTCTTCACTGTGCCGCTGGCCGTCGCCATAAACACGTGACGCCCTTCTTCGTACTCGCGTACAGGCAGGATAGCGGTGATACGCTCATTGGCTTCCAGCGGCAACAAGTTGACGATTGGACGCCCGCGCGCACCACGGCTGGCTTCAGGCAGTTGGTACACCTTCATCCAGTACAAACGGCCACGGCTGGAGAAGCACAGGATCGTATCGTGGGTGTTGGCAACCAACAGGCGATCGATAAAGTCTTCTTCTTTGATACGTGCAGCTGACTTGCCTTTACCGCCACGGCGTTGCGCTTCATAGTCACTCAACGGCTGATACTTCACATAGCCTTGGTGCGACAGCGTAACGACCACGTCTTCCTGGTTGATCAGGTCTTCGATATTGATATCTGAAGTGTTGGCGGTAATTTCAGTACGGCGACCGTCGTTATACAGCTCTTTGATTGCAATCAGCTCTTCGCGGATCACTTCCATCAGACGGTCTGGGTTTTCCAGAATAAAGATCAGCTCAGCAATCGCCGTCAGCAGCTCTTTATATTCGTCCAGCAGCTTTTCATGCTCCAGACCGGTCAGTTTCTGCAGACGCAGATCCAAAATCGCCTGGGCTTGCTGCTCGGTCAGGTAGTACTTACCGTCACGGATACCGAACTCCGGCTCCAGCCACTCAGGGCGAGCAGCATTGTCACCGGCGCGTTCCAGCATGGCGCTCACGTTGCCAAGCTCCCACGCTTGAGCAACCAGCGCAACTTTGGCTTCCGCAGGGGTTGGCGCACGACGGATCATTTCAATAATCGGATCGATATTCGCCAGCGCAATGGCTAACGCTTCCAGGATATGGGCACGATCGCGCGCTTTACGCAGTTCAAAGATGGTACGGCGGGTAACCACTTCACGGCGGTGGCGAACAAACGCCTGCAAAATATCCTTCAGGTTCAGCAGTTTTGGCTGCCCCTGATGCAATGCCACCATGTTGATACCGAAGGTCACCTGCAGCTGAGTCAGCGAGTACAGGTTGTTCAGCACCACTTCACCGACCGCATCGCGTTTGACTTCAATGACGATACGCATACCGTCTTTGTCAGACTCGTCACGCAGCGCGCTAATGCCTTCAACGCGTTTTTCTTTGACCAGTTCGGCGATCTTTTCGATCAGACGCGCCTTGTTCACCTGATACGGGATCTCGTGAACAATGATGGTTTCGCGACCCGTTTTGGCGTCGGCTTCTACTTCAGCGCGTGCGCGGACGTAAACTTTACCACGCCCAGTGCGATAGGCCTCTTCGATACCGCGACGGCCGTTGATGATCGCTGCCGTCGGGAAGTCTGGCCCTGGGATGTGCTCCATCAGGCCTTCGATGCTGATGTTTTCATCATCGATATACGCCAAACACCCGTTGATAACCTCTGACAGGTTATGTGGCGGAATATTGGTCGCCATGCCCACAGCGATACCGGACGAGCCGTTGACCAGCAGGTTCGGGATCTTGGTTGGCATAACCGCTGGGATCTGTTCGGTGCCATCATAGTTAGGCACAAAATCGACGGTTTCTTTTTCCAGATCCGCCAGCAGTTCGTGAGCAATTTTGGACATGCGCACTTCGGTATAACGCATCGCCGCAGCGGAGTCGCCGTCGACGGAACCGAAGTTACCCTGACCGTCCACCAGCATATAGCGCAGCGAGAACGGTTGGGCCAAACGCACGATGGTGTCGTAAACCGCGCTGTCACCGTGAGGGTGATATTTACCGATCACGTCCCCGACGACACGGGCCGATTTCTTGTATGGTTTATTCCAGTCGTTACCCAGTACATTCATCGCGTACAGTACGCGGCGATGCACCGGCTTCAGTCCATCACGAACATCTGGCAGCGCACGTCCGACAATGACGGACATCGCGTAGTCCAGATACGAGTTTTTCAACTCGTCTTCGATGTTTACCGGTGTGATTTCTCTGGCAAGGTCGCTCATGGAGCTGCTATCCCTCTACTAATGATTCATCTGCCCGCTGCCATAGTGGCAAAGGTGTAAAACTATATCACAAAGCACGCTTTACGGGAAAATAACCGCCGCTCTTTAACTGAAATTGTGCATATATGTGCGGTAAAAATGCATCGGCGCAGACGGCGCTGCGCCGGAACATGTATAATCCGCGCAACGAGAACCAGGAGCCAAATACGCCCATGAATGCAGAATCATCCAGCCAAGCGCAAAACGTAGACCATCATGAAATCGCCAAGTTCGAGGCCGTTGCCTCACGCTGGTGGGATTTGGAAGGTGAATTCAAACCGCTGCACCGTATCAACCCGTTGCGCCTGAACTACATCCTGCAGCGTGCCGGCGGCATTTTTGACAAAAAAGTGCTCGACGTGGGCTGTGGCGGCGGCATCTTAGCGGAAAGCATGGCACGTGAAGGCGCTCTGGTCACCGGGTTGGACATGGGTGCTGAACCACTGCAGGTCGCTCGGCTGCACGCGTTGGAAAGCGGCATGGCCGTGAATTACATACAGGAAACGGTAGAGAGCCATGCGCAGGCCAACCCGCAACAGTATGATGTCATCACCTGCATGGAAATGCTGGAACACGTCCCCGATCCGGCCTCCGTGGTACGCGCCTGTGCTCACCTGGTGAAACCGGGCGGCCACGTGTTCTTCTCCACCATCAACCGCAACACCAAAGCCTGGCTGATGGCGGTGGTTGGTGCAGAATACATCTTGAAAATGGTGCCGCAGGGTACACACGATCACAAGAAGTTCATTCGCCCTTCTGAACTGATCGGCTGGGTTGATGGCACACCGCTACGCGAAAAACACATGATTGGTCTGCATTACAATCCGATTACCGACCATTTCAAACTGGGTCGTAACGTTGATGTGAACTATATGGTACATACTCAGCACGAAGGCTGAGTCATCCGTCCCGCGCCGGGACTGGCTTGCCAGCTCCGGTGCGCAGCTAACAGTAAGATAAATACCTAATTTATCCGCTTTCGATCAAAATCACCGTTGTAAACAGTTTTTAAGAATATTAAATCAGATCAATATGCCGTTTTTTTCTAACGTTTAATAAAGCGGCAAACGATCACGTTTTTCTGATTATAGGGAAATTCTTATCCCACTTATTGACAAGCTTGTCGCGCCAGTCACAGCGCGCACTTCCAAAGACAAGTCACATTTCACCCCCAAGTTATCCACAAATTAGCCCACTTTTGTTCACTTGCAAACGCCCTGTTTTCTCACTATCTTGTTACCTCACCGACATACACCCCCTATATATAGTGTTTACATACTGAGCAGAGCTACTACACTTCTGCTTAGGGGCACCATACGGACAGGTAAAACACCACATGAACCAAAGTCTGCTTGTAACTAAACGCGATGGCCGTAAAGAGCGCATCAACCTCGACAAAATCCACCGCGTCATCGACTGGGCCGCGGAAGGGTTAAATAACGTCTCGGTTTCTCAAGTAGAGTTGCGTTCCCACATTCAGTTTTATGACGGCATCAAAACTGCTGATATTCATGAAACCATCATCAAAGCTGCAGCCGATCTGATCTCGCGCGATGCGCCGGACTACCAGTATTTGGCAGCACGCCTGGCTATCTTCCACCTGCGCAAAAAAGCTTACGGCCAATTTGAGCCGCCAAAGCTGCTCGATCACGTAGCGCGCATGGTAGAAATGGGCAAGTACGATAAGCATCTGCTGGAAGACTACAGCTCTGAAGAGTTCGAGCAGATGGACTCCTTTATCGATCACTGGCGTGATATGAATTTCTCCTACGCGGCCGTTAAGCAGCTGGAAGGGAAATACCTGGTGCAGAACCGCGTCAGCGGTGAGATCTACGAGAGCGCGCAGTTCTTGTATATCCTGGTGGCAGCTTGCCTGTTCTCCAACTATCCGCGTGAAACCCGTCTGGATTACATCAAACGTTTCTACGACGCGATTTCCACCTTCAAGATTTCATTGCCAACGCCAATCATGTCCGGCGTACGCACCCCAACCCGCCAGTTCAGCTCTTGCGTGCTGATCGAGTGTGGTGACAGCCTGGATTCCATCAACGCGACCTCCAGCGCCATTGTGAAATATGTTTCGCAACGCGCCGGTATCGGTATCAACGCTGGCCGCATCCGCGCACTGGGTAGCCCGATCCGCGGTGGTGAAGCCTTCCATACCGGCTGTATCCCGTTCTACAAGCATTTCCAGACCGCGGTAAAATCCTGCTCTCAAGGCGGCGTTCGCGGTGGCGCAGCCACCCTGTTCTACCCGATGTGGCATCTGGAAGTTGAAAGCCTGTTGGTACTGAAGAACAACCGTGGCGTTGAAGGCAACCGCGTTCGACACATGGACTATGGCGTGCAGTTGAACCGCCTGATGTACCAGCGCCTGATCAAGGGCCAGGACATCACCCTGTTCAGCCCGTCTGATGTCCCTGGTTTGTATGATGCGTTCTTCGCCAATCAAGACGAATTCGAACGTCTTTACACCCAGTACGAACAAGACGACAGTATTCGTCAGAAACGTGTGAAAGCGGTTGAACTGTTCTCACTGATGATGCAGGAACGTGCCTCAACCGGCCGTATCTACATCCAGAACGTCGACCACTGCAATACCCACAGCCCGTTTGATCCGCAGATCGCACCGGTGCGCCAGTCTAACCTGTGCCTGGAAATCGCTCTGCCGACCAAGCCGCTGGACGACGTCAACGACGAAAACGGCGAAATCGCCCTGTGTACGCTGTCGGCCTTTAACCTGGGCGCTATCGAAAGCCTGGACGATCTGGAAGAGTTGGCTACCCTGGCAGTACGTGCGCTGGACGCCCTGCTGGACTACCAGGACTACCCAATCAAAGCCGCTCACCGTGGCGCGATGGGCCGCCGTACTTTGGGTATTGGCGTGATCAACTATGCTTACTACCTGGCGAAGAACGGCGTGCGTTACTCTGACGGCAGCGCTAACGCTCTGACCCACAAGACATTCGAAGCTATCCAGTATTACCTGCTGAAGGCATCGAACCGTCTGGCTCAGGAGCAAGGCGCCTGCCCGTGGTTCAATGAAACCACCTATTCGCAGGGTATCTTGCCAATCGACACCTACAAGAAAGATTTGGATGTCATTTGCCAGGAGCCTCTGCACTACGACTGGGAAACGTTGCGTAAAGAGATCGTGGAAACCGGTCTGCGTAACTCCACCCTGTCAGCGCTGATGCCTTCGGAAACCTCTTCGCAGATTTCCAACGCCACCAACGGCATTGAGCCACCACGTGGCCACATCAGTATCAAAGCGTCGAAAGACGGTATTTTGCGCCAGGTAGTGCCAGAATATGAGCGTCTGAAAAACGACTACGAACTGCTGTGGGAAATGCCGAACAACGACGGTTACCTGCAACTGGTCGGTCTGATGCAGAAATTTATCGACCAGTCGATTTCTGCCAACACCAACTATGATCCGACCCGTTTCCCTGGCGGCAAGGTGCCTATGAAGCAGCTGTTGAAAGACCTGCTCACCACCTACAAGTTTGGTGTCAAGACGCTGTATTATCAGAACACCCGCGACGGTGCAGAAGATGTCCAGGAAGATTTGTTGCCGGCTAAAGACGGCGATGATGATTGCGAAAGCGGCGCCTGCAAGATCTAAAGTTTGACACAGCGGGCCGGAACTCTTCCGGCCCCTCTTAATTCAGCACGGCACTAATGGATTCAGGCTTATGGCTTACACCACATTTTCTCAGAACAAAAACAATCAGTTACTGGAGCCGATGTTTTTCGGTCAGTCCGTTAACGTTGCGCGTTTCGATCAGCAAAAACATGAAATTTTCGAAAAACTGATTGAGAAGCAACTGTCTTTCTTCTGGCGTCCTGAAGAAGTTGACGTCTCCCGTGACCGTATTGACTATCAGGCACTGCCGGATCATGAAAAGCACATTTTCATCAGCAACCTGAAATACCAGACGCTGCTGGACTCGATCCAGGGCCGAAGCCCTAACGTGGCGCTGTTGCCGCTGATCTCGATCCCGGAACTGGAAACCTGGGTGGAAACCTGGTCATTCTCCGAGACCATCCACTCCCGTTCTTACACCCATATTATCCGTAATATCGTCAACGATCCGGCGATCGTGTTTGATGATATCGTCACCAACGAAGAGATCCTCAAGCGCGCGAAAGACATTTCCGGCTACTACGACGATCTGATCGAGATGACGGGTTACTACCACCTGTTGGGGGAAGGCACACACCAAGTCAACGGTAAAACTATCACCGTCAGCCTGCGTGCGCTGAAAAAACAGCTTTATCTGTGCCTGATGAGCGTCAACGCCCTGGAAGCTATCCGCTTCTATGTCAGCTTCGCCTGTTCATTCGCCTTTGCGGAACGCGAACTGATGGAAGGCAACGCTAAAATCATCAAACTGATCGCCCGTGATGAAGCGTTACACCTGACCGGCACACAGCACATGCTGAACCTGATGCGTTCCGGTGCAGATGACCCGGAAATGGCGGAAATCGCCGTTGAGTGTCAACAGCAGTGCTACGACCTGTTCGTGCTGGCGGCAGAGCAGGAAAAAGAGTGGGCAGAGTACCTGTTCCGTGACGGTTCTATGATCGGCCTGAACAAGGACATCCTGTGTCAGTATGTGGAATACATCACCAATATCCGCATGCAGGCAGTGGGCCTCGGCCTGCCGTTCGCAACCCGCTCTAACCCGATCCCGTGGATCAACGCCTGGTTAGTCTCCGACAACGTCCAGGTTGCGCCGCAGGAAGTGGAAGTCAGTTCCTATTTGGTAGGCCAGATCGACTCGGAAGTGCATGCCGACGACCTGAGCGACTTCGAACTCTAAGCGATGTCATCATCCAATGTGACGCTGCGTACCACAGGTACGCAGCTATCCTGCCCCAAGAATGAACGCAGCCTGCTCGATGTCCTGGAATTGCACAACGTCGAAGTGGAATACCAGTGCCGCTCAGGCTATTGCGGCGCCTGCCGCCTGAAATTGGTAAAAGGCGAAGTGACCTATCACCAACAGCCGCTGGCGTTTATCAATGACGGCGAGATCCTGCCCTGCTGCTGCATGCCGCTGACGGACATCGAGCTGGAAATTTGATTTTCAAAAATAACCTTCAATCACCTAAATTATCCGCCTTGCCACACCATGCCCAAGACGAACAGTCTCAAACATGCCTCAATCCCTATATCCTTGTAAAACCCCAGCCCTTACTCGCATTGAGGCCTTTTAGGGGCGTCCCGTAAAATAGCGTGCGGGCGGCTCGCCAAAAGCACGGCGAAACATGGCAATAAAATTACTCGGCGACGCGTAGCCCAGCGCCTCCGCGATCTGCGTGACGGCCTCACCGTTAGCTAGGCGGGCCAAGGCATAGGATAATCGGGCCTGTTGCCGCCACTGTGCAAAACTTAACCCGGTTTCTGCCATCATTAACCGCCGCAGGCTGCGCGACGAGATCGCCCCCCATTTTGCCCACTCCTCTAATGAACGATCACTGCCAGGTTCTTCCAGTAATGCACGCAGAATGCGAGTAAGGCGAGGATGCCGCGGCATCGGTAAATGGAGGGGTTCATCCGGTGCACGGCGTATTTCGTCAAACATCACGGATACCATCCGTTCTTGTTCGGGTTGCAACACGTCGTGTTTTTCCCACGTCACCGCCCGTTTGACCAAGGCCCTGAGAAGTTCGCTGGTGCCAATGACACAGGGCTCTGATGGCAAATCAGCACAAACGTCTGGCGTGATCAGCAGGCTCCAACCGGTCAGAGCACCGCAAACTTGCACTTTATGCACTGTCCCTGGCGGGATCCATCCTGCCCGCTGCGGCGGCAGTACCCAGGAACCTTGTACAGTCTGAACGTGAATCAGCCCCGTCTCGACACAAAACACCTGACCGCGAGCATGCTGATGCCAGTCGTACTCACGCGTGCCGAGCCGGAACTCCGTATCTGGCACATCATCGCCGCCAAGTGCAATCAACGATGGCCCCGCCAACCATTCGCTGAAGTCATGTTGATACTGCACGTTTTCATCCCTCACATTGGCCATTAATCACTATTTATAGTCCATATGCCGTTATATCGGCTTTTGCCATGACTCGCATAATGAAATCTTTCCAGAGCGTCACGGCAATACGCTCACGATCTCAATAGAAAAGAACACATATGGAGAGATGTCATGACAACATTCAGCATTGGAATTGTAGGGGCCGGGCTAGGCGGTTTGTGTCTTGCGCAAGGGTTGCGCAAAACCGGTATCGACGTCGTGATTATTGAGCGCGATGCCACACCGCAGATCCGCAATCAAGGTTATCGGCTACGCGTCGATCCCACAGGCCAACAGGCACTTGCCCGATGCCTGTCGGCTGAACAATACCAACTTTTCTGCGCGACTTGCGCACAAAATCTGGGTGAAAGCCGCTTGCTGGATCCTTTCCTCAACCAACTTCATCATCGCCGCCCTGAACATTGGCTCCCCTCGAGTAAAGTGAAAATGGCAGTGCCCAACGGCGATCTAGCGGTTAATCGGCAAACGCTAAGGGAGATTCTTCTTGATGGCCTGCAAGATCATGTGCGTTTCGGCCAAGCATTAAGCGCGTTTGAGGAAACGTCTCAGGGCATTGAACTCCAATTGGCAGAAGGGCAAAAGATGCGAGTTGATCTGCTGATTGCGGCCGATGGCATAAATTCAGTGGTGCGCAAACAGTGTTTGCCTCAGGCAGAGCCAGTGGATAGCGATACCATCACGCTCTATGGCAAAACGCCAATAACCGTAGAAACGCAAGCCCAACTCGCGTCGGCCTGGCTGCAAAAGGTTTCCGTGGTTTTCGCCGAGGGTTTTACCCTGGTGATTGAGCCGATGATATTTCAGGCTTCAATGCCACAATTAGCGGCAGAATACGCGCCTCGTTGCCGACTCAGCCCGATAGATAATTATCTTTATTGGGCCTTCATTGGCACGTCATCACGCCTTGGTGGCGCGTTAGCCGATAACGGCATCGAGCTAAAAGAACGGATACTCGCGCTCACCCATGGCTGGGACACGCAGTTACGGGCATTACTGGCACTAAGCGCCCCTCTTTCGCTAAGCGCCCGCCCCGTTTATATCGCACAGGATATCCCGCAATGGCCCAATGAACGGGTCAGTTTCTTGGGTGACGCCATACATACCATGAGCCCTGCGGGTGGATTGGGGGCGAATACCGCTCTGGCTGATGCCGCCAACCTGGCTGATTGCCTGAGCAGCGCCAGGACCGTACAGCAAGGCATCGCGGCATTGAGGGGCTATGAGCAGGAAATGAGGGACCGTGCGCAACGCGCTATGCAGTTATCGCGTCAGGCATCGGCGCGGCTATCATTGGGCACTGTTCCCGCAGCCTAAAAAACGAATGGGGGAAAATCCCCCATTCGGCGCATCACTCAATACTCTCGACGATTTCCAGCCAAGCGTTCTTGCCACACACGGGCCCACCGTTCAGCCAACGTCGTAACATGTCCAACGCCAGCATGGCGACCGACTCCTGCCGCAGCCGTAAATGGTGACGTGCAGCCCGATAACGCACCGTCTGGCCCATACCGCCTTTCGGCGTATGTAGCACCACGCTGACCTGATCACCGCGCATGGCACTGACGGCCAACGCCAGTTGCGCCCCGGTCAGCTCAGCCAGCGAACGCGCACGCGCCAGCGTGGTTTCCAGCGTTTCTACACAGTGCGACGGCAATAACTCGCCACCGGCCAAGGGTGCACCTTCACTCTGCAACTGCAGGTTGATCAACCCGGCGCTAAACTGCTCGCTCAACGCCAGCTTCAACCCCTGCTGGGTCAGCTTCTGCGTCAGCACCGCAGGCAAACCCAGTGTGCCTTCAAACAAGGTGTTGTCAGCGGCGACCTGGCGAACCTTTTCCCACGCCTGTTCCATCGCCGCACGTTGGGTCACCGGGCCAGTGAGCTTCAGTTCAATAATCGGGCTGGAAGAACGGTAACCGAGTACCACATCAGGTGGCAACGGCATGCCGTCCAGCTCCGCAGCCAGATCGCTTTCAGACGTGCCAAAGGTGGTTAAGCGCAGGCACAGCGGCGGTTCAGGCAGCGTAAATCGCTCACGTAAACGCGGCACAATCTGCTGCTCGACCATGACTTTAAATTCAGATGGCACCCCCGGCGTGAAAAACATCATGCATCGGTTCAGTTTCAAGGCAAAACCGCAGGCCGTCCCCACCGGATTGTCGAGCATCTCTGCGTTAGCCGGGATCTGCGCCTGTTTACGGTTGGAGGCGGCCATTGGCCGACCACGCTCGGCAAAATAGGCCTCAATGCGGGCCATCCATTCCACTTGCTCAACCAGCTCAACGCCGCAGGCTGTCGCCGCCGCCAGGGCGCTGAGATCGTCACTGGTCGGCCCCAACCCCCCGTTTACGATCAGAACATCGGCGATATGGCTGCGCTCCTGCAATGTCTCGATCAAAGAGGAGAGGTTGTCCCCCACGGTTTCACGGCCGCTCATCGGCATGCCCTGCTGGAACAAATAGTCAGCCAACCAGGCAGCGTTGGTATCTACAATTTGCCCGTGTAACACCTCATCACCGGTGCTGAGCATCTCCACCCTTAACATTGATCTCTCCCACATTTTCTGATCTTTCCACTATAGAAGCCCGTAAATAAGTTTTCACTAAGCATCGCCGGATAATTTCTGTCGGAGGCATTTTTTTACGACATCACGCGGCCCTTAACGGTGTAAATATATCTGAACACCATCCGTAACGCCTGTTTGACACAAAATAATGCATCAACTATCCTGCCGCACTTAGAATAGGATACCTATAATTTTCCAAAATCTTTTGCTGATAGAGAAAAACGTGAAAAATCGCACGCTTGGCAGTGTTTTTATCGTGGCAGGAACCACCATTGGCGCCGGGATGTTGGCAATGCCGTTGGCGGCAGCAGGTGTAGGCTTCGGCGTCACGCTGGGTCTGCTGGTCGGACTGTGGCTCTTGATGTGCTATACCGCCCTGCTGCTGGTCGAAGTCTATCAGCACGAGCAAGCAGATACCGGCCTGGGGACCCTGGCAAAGCGCTACCTTGGTGGTGGGGGCCAATGGCTAACCAGTTTCAGCATGATGTTTCTGATGTACGCGCTGACCGCCGCCTACATTAGCGGGGCCGGCGAATTGCTGGCGGCCAGTATCAGCCAATGGACCTCACAAGATTTCCCCACCACGTTAGGCGTGTTGCTGTTTACTCTGGTTGCTGGTGGCGTCGTTTGCATCGGCACCCACTCGGTCGATCTGTTTAACCGCATCCTGTTCAGTGCCAAAGTGGTGTTCTTGATCGTCATGCTGGGTTTGATGCTGCCAAATATTCACCAAACCAACCTGATGACGTTACCCCTGGAACAAGGGCTGGCACTGTCTGCCATCCCGGTGATCTTCACTTCATTTGGTTTCCACGGCAGCGTACCCAGCATCGTAAACTACATGGGCGGCAACATCCGCAAACTGCGCTGGGTGTTCATTATCGGCAGCGCCATTCCGTTGATAGCCTATATCTTCTGGCAATTGGCTACCCTCGGTAGCATCAGCTCAACCACCTTCGTCGGTATTTTGGCGCAACAGGCGGGTCTGAACGGTTTATTGCAGGCAGTGCGTGACGTCGTCGCATCGCCACACGTAGAGCTGGCCGTGCATCTGTTTGCCGATCTTGCGTTGGCGACCTCGTTCCTTGGCGTCGCTCTCGGGTTGTTTGATTTCCTCGCCGATTTGTTCAAACGCCAGGATAACGTCCGCGGTCGTCTGCAAACCGGTGCCATCACTTTCCTGCCGCCGTTGGCTTTCGCCCTGTTCTACCCACGTGGCTTTGTACTGGCTCTGGGTTTTGCCGCCATTGCGCTGGCGATATTGGCGTTGCTGCTGCCGTCGCTGTTGGTATGGAAAACACGCCAGCAGCATCAAGCGAAATACCGTGTTTGGGGTGGGACGCCTGCATTGGCGTTGGTGTTTGTCTGCGGGATAACGGTGATTGCCATTCAGTTGGGCATCGCCAGCGGCATATTGCCTGCGGTGGGGTGATCGATTGTCAGTAAAACAAGGGGCCCACTGGGCCCCTTGTCGTTTGGATCAGAAGCTCAGACCAACACCGACATACGGGCCATCGGCCAAGGTGTTGTCACGACGCCCATCCTTTCCTTCCATCTTCATGTAGCGGTAACCCACATCCACACTCAGCGGACGGAAGATATTCCAGCGCAGGCCGCCGCTGGCTTCGTTGTAGGCCTTCACGCCGCTGGTCAGCGAGTCTGGTGCAAAATAGCCTTCGCCATGCAGGCTGAAGTAACGGTTGATGGCCCAATCCAGACCACCACCCAATGCTACTGCACCACCGCTTTTACCGTCTTTCGGGCTCAGATACAGTGCCTTACCGCCTACCGTCGCGGTCAACGGCCCCAGTGGCAGGCCGAAATTCAACCCCAGGCTACCAACGTTGCCGTCATGGTCACTGCGCGCCCAGTTGCCTGTTAATCCCAACCCGGAAGTGCCGGTATCCTGGCCAAAGCCAAGATTGGTGTAATGCTGCCCGGCCTCGCCCGACAGGCTAAGCGCACTCGCTGCACCCGTCACAAACAGCATGCTTGCTGCGCAGGCGACCAACGTCTTTTTCATCATCTATCCCTCTTGCTACTTCATCCATTACGGACGATATGAGTTAACCCGTAATAATACCGTCACGAGTCTATACCAAAGCACAACCAGTCTTTAAGGGATAAAGGCGAAAAAATCCTTAATTAATCAAATGAATGTAAAGTTGTGCAAACAAAGGCATCACCCTTGATGGCAATGACAACGATAACTCAGACCTATTTGCCGCGAGCGTTCAATAGGTCTACAACTAGTAGTGGCATTAACCGAGGTCAGGGTAAGCCCCCTTGCAGGATTATATGATGAATGCTTAAGCCACCCGAGTTTTACTCGATTGCAATACGATAAGGAGCAAGTAATGAGCAAGAAAGGACTGACTACTGCAGCCGGCGCACCGGTTGTCGATAATAATAACGTGATTACCGCAGGTAAACGCGGTCCGATGCTGCTACAGGACGTGTGGTTCCTGGAAAAGCTGGCCCATTTCGACCGTGAAGTTATCCCTGAACGCCGCATGCACGCCAAGGGATCCGGCGCCTACGGCACGTTCACCGTCACTCACGATATTACCCAGTACACCCGCGCAAAAATCTTCTCTGAAATCGGCAAGCAAACCGACATGTTTATCCGCTTCTCTACCGTTGCCGGTGAGCGCGGTGCCGCGGATGCCGAACGTGACATTCGTGGTTTCGCCATGAAGTTTTATACCGAGGAAGGCAATTGGGATCTGGTGGGTAACGACACGCCGGTCTTCTATCTGCGCGACCCACTGAAATTCCCCGATCTCAACCACGTGGTCAAACGCGATCCCCGCACTAATCTGCGCAATCCAACCTACAAGTGGGATTTCTTCTCGCTGTCACCGGAAAGTTTGCACCAGTTGACCATAGATTTCAGCGACCGCGGCATCCCGAAATCCTATCGTCATATGCACGGCTTCGGCAGCCATACTTTCAGTTTTATCAATGCCAACAACGAGCGTTTTTGGGTAAAATTCCATTTCCGCTGCGAACAAGGCATTGAAAACCTGATGGATGATGAAGCGGAAGCCATCATCGCCAAAGACCGTGAAAGTTCGCAACGGGATCTCTATGAGGCCATCGAACGGGGTGATTACCCACGCTGGAAACTGCAAATCCAGATTATGCCGGAACACGAAGCCTCACAGACCCCGTATAACCCGTTCGATCTGACCAAAGTCTGGCCGCACGGCGACTACCCGTTAATCGACGTCGGTTTCTTCGAACTGCACCGCAACCCGGAAAACTACTTCTCAGAAGTGGAACAGGTGGCTGTAAATCCGGCCAACGTGGTGCCAGGCATCAGCTTCTCGCCGGACAAAATGCTACAGGGGCGTCTGTTCTCTTACGGGGATGCGCACCGTTATCGTCTGGGCGTGAACCATCACCAGATCCCGGTCAACAGCCCGAAATGCCCGTTCCACAATTATCATCGTGACGGTGCCATGCGGGTGGATGGCAATAGCGGCAACGGCGCAACCTATGAGCCAAACAGCTTCGGTTTGTTCCAGGAGCAACCGGACTTTAGCGAACCGCCATTGAGCATTGAAGGGGCAGCCGACCACTGGAACCATCGTGAAGACGATGATTACTACAGCCAACCGCGCGCACTCTTCAACCTGCTGAGCGCCGAAGAGCATGAGCGCATGTTTACCCGCATCGCCGGGGAGCTGTCGCAAGTGCCGGAACAGATCCAACGTCGTCAGGTTGACTTGTTTACTAAAGTGCATCCGAACTACGGTGCAGGTGTAGCCAAAGCACTTGGCCTGAAATAGCCCCCACCGTGATCATTTAGGCCGCCTTTCGGCGGCCTTTTCTTAGCGACCTGCTATCTGTTGCGCCACCCATTGTTGCAACTTCCGGCGCGATACTTTAATACCACTGCTTTTCAATTCGGTTGGCATCGCCAACAGCGCCATCGGCCGCTGGAAATTCACCAATCGCTCCTGCGACCAGGCCAGCAGCGCTTCCAACGACAGGGGCTCTTCGCTGTCGATCACCGCCACCGGTCGTTGACCAAACTCAGCGTCATTCACAGGCACCACCACCACCATGGAAATCTGCGGGTGAGCCGACAACACGCGCTCAATATCCTCTGGCTGAACGCCTTCTCCACCACTGAAAAACAGATTGTCCAATCGCCCGAGGATCCGTAACTCACCCTGTTCCATCACGCCGCGATCGCGCGTATGGAACCAGCCTTGATCATCGGCAAGGGGCTGTAAGGTGCCGTGCTGCCAATATCCCCGCGCCAGGCTCTGCGCACGGATCCAGACCTCTTCATTGACCAGCTTAATTTCCCGTCCAGCCAGCGGCACCCCAACGCCAGGTCGTGCATCAGCGCGTTTGGCACAGACGGTGGATGCAAGCTCGGTCAGACCATAACCACACCAGCAGCGAATGCCCAGCGCTTCCGCCTGTTCGGTCAGTTCTACCGGGATCATCGCGCCACCGAGCAGCACTTTTTTCAACGTCAGTGACGCTAAGGGTTGCGTCAGCAGGCGCCAAAGCTGAGTCGGCACCAGGGATGCATGTGTACATCCCGCTAACGCGTCAGCCAGCAGATGCATGTCGCGGACGACCAATCCACCACCGGCCGTCAACCAACGCCAGACAATGCCCTGACCGGAGACGTGAAACAACGGCAATGACAACAGCCAACGATCCTGAGCTTGGAAATCCATCAGCTGCAACACACCTTCGGCACTGGCAATATGCGCGGCATAGCTGTGCGCAGCCGCTTTTGGCGTGCCGCTGGAGCCGGAAGTCAACGTCAATGTCGCCAACCGCTGGGCATCCCAGCGCGGCGGATTCAGCCAACGGTGCTCAGTCGAGGGTGGGTTTAAACGGATGACCTTTGCCGGTAATGTCGGCAAAAGATCTGGGCTGAAGGCAAAATCCATATCCAGATCGAGCAGCAGCATTGTCAGCAGAGAATCTGGCAATGCCGGGTTGAGCGGCAACAGCCGTGCACCACACTGTAACAGCGCCAGATAGGCTAACAGCAGTGGATAGCTGTTCTTGCCACATAGCGCAACGCCACAGCCAGGCTCAACGCCCTGATGCTGAAAGTCTGCCGCCAGTTTGTCCACCTGACGCCGCAACGCCAGCCAACTAAGCGGCTGATGACCGACCATCACCGCCGTGGCCTGCGGGCGTCGCTGCGCCCAATGCCGCCACGGCCAGTCGTTTAACTGTGCCATACACACTCCAACGCCTGCCGGTCCAGCAGTGGCAGCGTGCTGTCTGGCCAGCGCCGCAACAGTTGAGCCTGCATCAAATCAAGCGTGTCGAGACCGGGGACCGTGGCCGGTGTCAGCCAGTGCGCAATGCGTGCCAACTGCGTTAGCCCCAGACTCGATTCAATACTGGAGCTGATCACTGCCGTTAACCCTGCCGCATGCGCCTGTTCCACCAGCGCACGACAGCGTGCCAGACTGCCGACCAACGTCGGTTTAATCACGATCGCCGCCACGCCCGGCTCGGCCTCCACCACGAAGTCCGGCTCACGCACACTTTCATCCCAGGCGATGGCAATGCCGGTTGCCCGAGCGAAATCCCGTGATTCATCACGGGTTTTGCAAGGTTCCTCAAGGAAGGCAATGCGTTCGCGCAGAGCCGGAGCCACATATTTAGCGAACCCATCCGCCTTGACCCGCGTCCAACTGCGGTTGGCGTCCAGCCGCAGTCTGAGATCCGGCAGCGCCTCCAACAGCACGTTAACGATCATACCGTCACGTACTGCCTCATACAGCCCGACCTTCACCTTCGCCACCTTCTCGCCCGGTAAAGCCGTCAGCACCGCAAACAATTCATCGGGATCGCCCGAACACAACGGTGCTTTGCGGTAGTCAGCCTGCAGCGGCAGCCGCTGTTCCAGCTCCGCCAGCGCACAGCTTGTGCCAAATGCCACCGAGGGTAACAGGCTGTCTGGCGGTAATACTCCGGCCTGCCAACACTGTACCCAGTTCAGCGTGTCTTGCTCGGCTTGCGCCAGCGTTTCCTGACTAAATTCCGGCAAGGGTGCGATCTCCCCCCAGCCTTCCTGCTCACCTTGTTGCAGATGGATCAGTAAACCGTCACGGGTTTTCAACCGCTGGTTGCGCAGCACCACGCCAGCGTCCATCGGCAGGCTGTAACGGTAAACAGCGGCGTTACGGATAGGGGAAATCATTACGGATTGCGCTTGAATTTGCTGAAGTCCGGCTGACGCTTTTCGTTAAATGCGTTGCGCCCTTCCTGGCCTTCATCAGTCATGTAGAACAGCATGGTGGCATTCCCCGCCAGCTCTTGCAGACCAGCCTGTCCATCACAGTCGGCATTCAAGGCCGCTTTCAGACAACGCAGCGCCATCGGGCTGTTTTGCAGCATTTCACGACACCAGCGTACGGTTTCTTTTTCCAGGTCTGCCAACGGCACTACGGTATTGACCAGGCCCATATCCAGGGCGGCTGCGGCATCATACTGGCGGCACAAGAACCAAATCTCACGCGCCTTCTTCTGGCCAACAATGCGCGCCATGTAAGACGCACCCCATCCACCGTCGAACGAGCCCACTTTCGGACCGGTCTGGCCGAAAATAGCATTGTCTGCGGCGATGGTCAGATCGCACATCATATGCAATACATGACCGCCCCCGATCGAATAACCGGCCACCATTGCCACAACCGGTTTCGGGCAAGTGCGGATCTGGCGCTGGAAATCGAGCACGTTCAGGTGATGCACACCACTTTCATCTTGGTAGCCGCCGTAGTCACCGCGCACTTTCTGGTCACCACCGGAGCAGAAGGCTTTGTCGCCCGCACCGGTCAGGATAATGGTACCGATGCCGTCGTCATAACGCGCGTTGGATAGCGCCTCAATCATCTCTTTTACCGTGTGCGGTCGGAACGCATTACGCACCTGTGGACGGTTGATGGTGATTTTAGCAATGCCGTCGCTGGACTTGTGATACAGGATGTCTTCGAAATCACCGGAGCAATCCTGCCAGTCGATGGCGGCATACAGTTGTTCTTCATTCGGATAGAGCATGTTCTGTTCCTTTAACCAGGGTTAACGAGAAAGTCGTGCAGCTCAGCGGCGAAATCCTGCGGATTGGCCAGATGCGAGTTATGCCCGGCCTGTGGCACGATGCGTAACGGCAACTCAGCGTCGCGCGCCAGCTGTTGAAATTTGTGATCATCCGCGCCACACAGCACCACCAGCGGGACCGTCAGTTGCTGCAATTGCGGTACCAGGTAAGGCTGCTTGCCCAGCGATGTGGCCTCCAGCATGTCCGCGACCGCTGGGCCGGAATTATCAGACCGGGCGTCTATCAGCGCAGTACGGTGCACCGCACTGAGATTGGCGAAAACGGGCTGTTGATACCAGTCAGCCAGAACCTGTGCGATAGGTTCGCGACGAAAACGCTCGGCCCAGGCAGCATCATGTGCCAAGCGTTGAGCTCGCAGCGCAGTGTCAGCCAGCCCTGGGTTGCCGCCTTCAATAACCACACCCTGAAGGCCGGTAGTTTCCCCGTAGCACGCGTGATACATGGCAATGCGCCCGCCGAGTGAATAGCCCACCAGCCAATAGCGCTCGATACCATGCATCTGCAAGGTTGCGCTGATCTGCGCACTGATATCGTCAAAGCTGTTACAGGCCACCGCGACGGAGTCTCCGTGGCCGGGTAAGTCGATCGCCAGTGATGGCCACTCAGGGCAGCGAGAGGCAATCACCCGCCATTCATTATTGTTGCCCAACATGCCGTGCAGCCAGATCAACCATGGGCGATCGGCCTCGCCCTGTTGCAATACCTTTGTTGCCAGCATTATTGCTCCGCCATCAATTGCACCAGATGCTGAAGTGTTTGCGCACCATCGCTCGGTGGCACCTGCAGTTCAATCAGCGTAGCGCCGCTGTGGCGCCAGCCCTGCTCCACCGCTTGCAGCAACTGCCCCCAGTTTTCCGGACAGGCGTAAGCGAGGTGGAACATTGCCGCCGCATGGCTGAACTCGACATCCTGCGGCATACAGTAAAACCGCTCTCGATCTTCTTCCGGCGTGGGCAGCAGTGAGAAAATTTGGCCGCCATTGTTGTTGACCACAATCAACACCGTCGGCGCAGAACATTGACGCAGCAGCGCCAACGCATTCAGGTCGTACAGCGCGGACAGATCACCGACCACGGCCAGCGTTGGTTTGGCGGTCGCCCGTTGTACCCCTGCGGCGGTAGAAATCAGCCCGTCAATGCCACTGGCACCGCGATTGCTAAATACCGGGTAACCGGCCGGCAAGCGGGTCAGGGCATCAATCAGCCGGACAATCAGGCTATTGCCGAGAAACAGTTGGCCATTTTCCGGTAACAACTCCGGTAAACGGTGCGCCAACTGCGCTTCACCAAAGCGGTTGACCAAGTGGCCGGAAACGGCATCCAATGCCTTATCTGCCAGCGCCGTCAGCTCGTCAGCCCACGGGGAACGCGGCTGCGCCGGATGCAGCTCAAGCCACTGCGCCACGCTGGAACGGATCCTGCGGCCACGGTGATGTGCCGGATCGAGCCGTCCCGGTAAATCGTCGATCAGCCAATACTCCGCCGGTCGGCATTGTTCCTGCCACTGCAACAGACGTTTGCCGGTCAGGCTACTACCGAACTGCACCACCAGCTGCGCTTCGGCCAACACTTTCTGCGCTTGCGGCTGAGCCAGCCACAAATCGGCGCAGGGCAGTGGTTGCCCGGTTTGAGACAGCACGTCACCGATCAGCGGCCAACCGAGCATGTCTGCCCATTGTGCCAGCTGCTCGCCCTCTTCCGCGCTCATACGCCCAGCCACCACCACGCCACGTTTTTGCCGCCAGAAGAACCAGTCCGGCTGCTTGAGCACCACGTGTGGATCCACTTCTCTCAGCCAGGGTTGGCTGTCTTGCCACCAGTCACCGAGCGCCGCTGACCAATCCGCATACTGTTGCTCATCACCGCCATACAGGGGTTCGGCAAACGGGCAATTAATGTGCAACGCACCGTGCTGCAAGCGTGCCATTGCACTGTCGACAGTAGACACCAACCAACGGGCGGGAATGTCTGGCGTCGGGCGGGGCAAATCGATATTCAGGGATGGGTGGCTGGCATACAGGCCGTTTTGGCGGATCGCCTGATTGGCGCCGCAGTTGATCAACTCAGGGGGGCGGTCAGCGGTAAGAAACACCAGCCGCTCGCCAGTCAGGCCGGCTTCGATCAGGGAAGGATAAAGGTTGGCGGCTGCGGTCCCGGAGGTCACAATCACCGCGACCGGTTCCCGTGACGCCTTGGCCAGACCAAGCGCCAAATGGCCCAGCCCGCGCTCATCAAAATGGGTATGGCAGATAAAAGACTTGTTAGCCGCCGCAGCCAGCGTCAACGGTGTCGAGCGCGATCCCGGAGCGATACAGACATGCCGCACCCCATGGCGAGCCAGCGCTTCCAACAGCAACGCCGCCCACCGGCGATTAAAAACACTTGTCGACATAATTCGCTCACAAGTCGGTTAACAGAATCTGCCTTTGGCGCGTGCCGATTGGCAGCATGCCAAAAATGATGTTCTGCATTATATGAGTAGTTATCTTTACGACTTTTGCGCCAGCGCAAAAACGCCGTATATCCCGGTGACTTTATGGTAGACAATCAATTGATTTAGAACAAAAAATAAACACAAAAATCACAAGCAGTTTACACTCCCGGCAGCATCCACTCAATAAATCCGGATCATAAGCAGGGAAATTCAGCTCAACGCATCGGGTTGCAATAGCGTCAGCAGTCCGGCGGCCTTGTTTTCGATTTCTTGCCATTCTTCTGCCGGATCGGAACCTGCCACAATGCCGGCACCGGCATACAGACGTAAGGCTTTCTCATCGACTTGTGCACAGCGCAGCGCCACGCAAAATTCACTGCGGGGAAAGGACAGGTAGCCGGCAGAACCGGCATACCAGCCACGGGGAAAAGGTTCATGTTGCAGGATAAACTCACGTGCAGCCTGGCGTGGTAAGCCAGCCACCGCGGCCGTTGGCTGCAAGCGTTGCAGGCAATCGGCGTCGCTACTGTGGTTGAGACGGCCTTCAATACGCCGCCGCAGGTGTTGCACCTTACGTAAACGCACCACTTCAGGCGGCAAGACATCCACCGCGTCGGCACCGCCTTGCAAGCGCTGGCAGATATCATCTACCACCAGTAAATTTTCATGCTGATTCTTACCGTCTTGCAGCAACCACTGCGCTAATGCCTGCGCCTGTTGCCGATCGGGGTGATTGGCCACCGTACCTGCCAGCGCCTCAGTCAGCAAAAGGCGCCCTTCGCGCCGATACAGTCTTTCCGGGCTAGAGCCAAGGAATGCGCGGCGTGCATCAAACCGCAACATATAGTGGTAGCAACGGTGATTCACCTGTCGGCTGGCATCCATCATTGCCGGAGCAGACAGCGGGCTATCCAGCGTTAATAGCGTGCTGCGTGCTAACACCACCTTTTCCATCTGCTGACTGTCGATGGCTTGTAACGCTTCATGCAACATCGCTTCCCAGCCGGCGCGTTCCGGCTGATGCCGAACCTGATCCACCTGCACTTTTAAGGGTGTGATGGGCACGGCTGCTAGCAGTTGATCCAGCCACTGGCTGGCCAACGCCGCATCGTCACGCAGCGCGTTCTCAGAAAACAGATTGAGCGTTAAGTGCGCATCCTCGCCACCATTCCATATTTCCAGCCGAGGCAAAAATAAATACGCAGCGCTATCAAAAGCGTTCAGCCCCCATACGCGTGCGTTCTGATGGGTTCTGAGAAAACTTTGCGCTTGCTGAGGCTGGGTGAACTGAAGCACTGCACCGCACACCGCGGCTTCTTCATGCCCATCGCGATGGCGCCAATAAAACTGCGGGAATGCCGGCTGTGCCGCCAGCCACTCCAGCAAGTGGTTGGCCAACGGCGCCGGAACAGGAAGTGAACGTTGCTGGAAACCGCCATCAGCAGGTACATCGTGTTCAAGCTGCTGGCGTAAGCGTCCTAACAATGCAGAGAGTTGTTCCACAGCGACCTCAATAACCAAACCTAATGTAGGGAATTATACGGTAAATCAGCGCAGAGCGGCGGAAAAATCGTGTCGTTGGATCATCGGTAACAACACCTTATTGTTTATTAAAATTAAACAATTAGCTCAAAAAACGCCCAGCAAGATATTAACCGACTATACTAAGTGAGCATATCCCTGCCTGTTGCGAACCCTCGCCAAATCTAAAAATCGGCTTTAATGGGATGTTCACAATCTCCAAGCGATTTTTTCCGGCTGCCTTTTTGGTCAGATGTAAGGAGCTTTTTTGTGAAAGAAATACTAATCAATTGGTTGAAAAAACAACGCAGAATAACCAAAGTCAAACCTTTGCCCCTACGCCGCAGTAAAGGGGAGCCTGAACCGACCGGTGGAACGATCAAGGCCGAACTGTTTTCTGTCGATCAAATGGAGCGCTACGGCCAGCGTCTGGCACGCTCGCACAAGCTGGCAACGCGTAAAACACCTTACTATTTGCTGAAGCGTCTGGACGATAACGAGCGAATTCTGGCAGAAAGCTGCCACCAACTCAGCAACGGCAAAAAAGCCAGCATGACACCCGCGGGTGAATGGTTGCTGGATAACTACTATCTGATCGAAGAACAAATCCGTGTCGTGCGTCATCATTTGCCAAAAACCTTTGGCCGTGGCCTGCCACAGCTGGGCCCACCGCATAATTGCCCGCGTATTTATGACGTCGCTGCCGAGGCGATTACGCACGGTGACGGCCGGTGGGATGCGGAGAGCCTCACCCGTTATATTGCCGCTTACCAAAAAGAAGTTAACCTGACGTTGGGCGAACTCTGGGCACTGCCCGGTATGTTGCGCTTGGCGTTAATCGAAAACCTGCGACGCGTCAGCGTGGAAGTTGCACAGGCACAACGCGAACGCAATTTAGCCGACGCCTGGGTCACGAAAATGCTGGAATCGGCAGAGAACGACCCGGCCAACCTGATCATCGTGATCGCCGACATGGCACGCTCCAATCCCCCTCGTACCAGCGCCTTTGTTGCCGAGCTGGTACGTCGCCTGCAAGGCCATGGCACCATGCTGGCATTGCCGCTTACCTGGGTAGAACAGCGTCTGGCGGAAGTCGGTCTGACCTCTGATGAACTCATCCATCGCTTTAACCAGCAGTTGGCGGTTAGCCAACTGTCGGTCAGCAACAGTATTTCCGGCCTGCGTCAGCTCAGCGAAATGGACTGGGCAGAGTTTGTCGAAACCATGAGTCAGGTCGAGCAAACCCTGCGTGAAGATCCCTCCGGGGTTTATCCCTTAATGCACTTCAACACGCGCGATAACTACCGCCACGTGATTGAAATGCTGGCGCGCCACTGTCCGCACAATGAGGTACAGGTTGCCCAGCACGTGCTCAACATGGCGCGCGTCGCGGCCGAAGATCCCTCCGGCGATCCGCGCCGTAACCACATCGGCTACTACCTGATTGATGATGGCCGCCCAGAGCTGGAACAACAGCTTGATGTACACATTGGGCGCATTACCCAACTGCGCCATACGTTGAATCAGGCCCCACTGCTTTCCTGGCTCGGTAGCCTGAGCCTAATCACCACCGCGTGCTGTGCGGAACTGCTGCGCCATGCCTATAGCACCGGCATCAGTTGGGGGTTGGTCCTGCTGTTTTTCCCGATGGCCATCGTTGTCAGCCAATTTGTACTCAATCTGCTCAGTGAGGTCACGACCCGTAGTCGTACACCACAGCCACTACCGAGACTCGACTTCTCCTGTGGCATTCCCGCCGAGTTCCGAACCCTGGTGGTAATACCGACGCTGATCGGCAGTAAAAACGACATTGATAAGCTGATCAATACGCTTGAGGTCTGTTATCTGGGCAACGCGATGAAGCATCTGCACTTTGCCCTGCTCACCGACTTCAACGATGCCCCCCACCAGCACCATACTGAGGATGCGGCCTTACTGGATTATGCCTGCCAACAGATGAAAGCGCTGAACGGACGCTACCCTTGTGAAGGCCCAAGCCACTTTTTCCTGTTCCACCGCGATCGCCAATGGAATGAAAAACAAGGCGTCTGGATGGGGCTTGAACGTAAACGCGGCAAACTGAATGCCCTAAATAACTGGCTGCGTAACCGGGAAAACGCCTTCAGCACACTGGTGGGTGACGGCCGTGAGGTTCTGAAAAACGTCAAATACGTCATTACGCTGGACAGCGATACCGTTCTGCCACGCGAAAGCGCCCACCAATTAATCGCCGCCATGGCACACCCGCTCAATCAGCCCCAGTATGATATGAACCAGCAACGGGTGGTGGAAGGTTACGCCATCTTGCAACCTCGTATGGCCGAGGAAATCCCGAGCTACGGCCAGGGACGCTATGCCGCACTGTGCAGCAGCACGCCGGGCAATGATCCTTATACGCTGATGGCGTCGGATATCTATCAGGATCTGTTTGGCGAAGGTTCATTTATCGGCAAAGGCATCTATGACGTCGATGTGTTCTCGCACAGCATGAAAGGGACCTGTCCAGCGAATTTGGTGCTCAGCCACGATCTGCTGGAAGGGTGCTATGCCCGTTCCGGCCTGTTGAGCGACGTGCTGCTGTATGAACAATACCCCAGTAATTATCTGGTGGACGTTGCACGTCGTATGCGCTGGATCCGCGGTGACTGGCAATTACTCAACTGGTTACTGCCACGGGTGAAAACTGAAGACGGCACGCGCACCGCCAACCCACTGAGCACCCTGTCACGCTGGAAACTGTTTGATAACCTGCGCCGCAGCCTGACGGCCCCCAGCCTGCTATTACTGCTGTTTTGCGGCTTCGTTTGGTTGCCCAACACCCCTTACTGGTTGGCGGTATTCGCCATTATTCTGCTGCTGCCGACCCTGCTGGGACTGGTGCAAGATATCGTACGTAAGCCCCCCCGCAGGCCGCTGCTAAAGCATATACTGCTGGTACTGAACGGCTCACTCCACCGTCTGTCGCAGATCGGTCTACGATTGGCAACGCTGCCGCATGAAACGCTGTACAGCCTCAACGCCATCGCCATTACCTTGTGGCGGTTGCTGATCACTAAACGCAACCTGCAGGAATGGACCAGCTACGATCAATCCAAAGCCCGTCAGCAGGTCACGTTGGAAAACTTCTACCGCGCCATGTGGATCAACCCGTTAGCCGGGCTGGCGCTGCTGATTTTCACCCTCATGCATAACCCAATGGCGCTGTTTATTACACTGCCCATCACCAGCTTGTGGATCCTGGCGCCATTCCTGCTGTATTACCTCAGCCAAGAGCCTCAGCGCAGTAAAACCGCCATTAACGATGAACAACGGCGGTTCCTGCGCCACACCAGTCGACAGACCTGGGACTTCTTCAATACCTTCGTCAATCAGCAAGAAAACTGGCTGCCGCCGGATAACTATCAGGAGATACCGGAACCGGTGGTGGCGCACCGCACCTCACCGACCAATATCGGGCTATCGTTGCTGGCCAATATCACCGCCTACGACTTTGGCTATCTGACACTCAGTGAAGCGCTGCGGCGTATTGAACTCACGCTCAATACGCTGGACCGCATGGAACACTACCGCGGACACCTCTACAACTGGTATGACACCCGCACATTGGAGCCGCTAAACCCGCGCTATATCTCCAGCGTCGATAGCGGCAACCTGGCAGGCCATCTGTTAACGCTCAGCGCCGGCCTGCCCGCGCTGGCCCACCAACCCTTCATTGAACCGCAACGGGTTCTGGACGGACTCGGCGACAGCCTGCAACTGCTGGAACAGCACTGGGGCGACGCCGCACCAAAGAACCTGTCAAAACTGCGTAACCACTGGGAACAGGCTCATCACAGCCACCCTGCCGCCCTGTTAGCCGAACTGAATGCAATGCGCAATTACAGTAACGGCCTGCAAGAGCCGGCGCTAAACCATGGCGATGAAACCCGACGTTGGGCCGGCGCACTGCACCAGCAACTTAATGAGCTCTGCGCCGAGTGGGCGCAATGGTTCGGCTGGCTGAGCGACAACGTATCTGAACTGGAAACAGTCCCCAGCCTGCATTGGTTGGCGAATCCCCCCTCGTCATTGACGCTGTCGGTGGAGCAACGGAGTCAACTTGATGCGGTCAGCATCCAGGCACAAGAAAAGCTGACGCAATTGGACAGCCTGCAACAGCGGCTGGAAAAAATGGCGCAGATGGACTTCCACTTCCTGTATGACGAATCGACCCATTTGCTGACCGTCGGCTTTAACTGCGATCAAAACCGGATGGACAGCAGTAAATACGATCTGCTGGCATCGGAAATCCGGCTGACCAATTACGTCGCCATCGCTACCAACCAAGTCCCTCAACGCAGTTGGTTTGCACTTGGCCGTCTGTTTACCCTGATCGAAAATGAACCGGCGCTGATGTCATGGAGCGGTTCAATGTTTGAATACTTGATGCCGCAATTGGTGATGCCCGCGTACCCCGATTCGCTCTTGGTACAAATGTGCCGTGCTGCGGTAGACAGACAAATTGCCTGGGGCAAAGAACGCGGCGTCCCTTGGGGTATTTCCGAGTCCGGCTACTTTGGTTTCGATGCCGATCAAAATTACCAATACCATGCTTTTGGCGTACCCGGTTTGGGCCTGAGACGCGGTCTGGGTGACGACATGGTGGTCGCCCCTTATGCGACGGTGATGGCATTGATTGTCGACCCGGATGCGGCCTGCAATAACCTGGTCACGCTGGAAAAAAATGGTGCCAAAGGCCGCTACGGTTTTTACGAAGCGCTGGATTACACCACCGCACGCCTCAGCCGCGGTCAACTGTACGTAATTATCCGTTCCTATATGGCGCACCATCAGGGCATGAGTTTCCTGGCCCTGTCGCACCTGTTGCTGGATGCGCCGATGGTGGCGCGTTTCGCCGACTACCCGGCCTTCCAATCAGCACGTTTGTTACTGCAAGAACGGGTGCCGGATGCCGTCGAGTTGTACAGCACGCGTCGCCACTTTGAGACCCATGAGGGCACCATTACCCCAGCCAGCTTCGTAGCGCGTGAATTTAACCGGGTGGACTCACCAATCCCGGAAGTGCAGCTGCTGTCCAACGCCAACTACCACCTGATGCTCACCCAGGCTGGTGGCAGTTACAGCCGCTGGCAGAACCTCGCGCTCACCCGTTGGCGCGAAGATGCTACCTGCGATAACTGGGGCGCCTTCTGCTACCTGCGCGATCCGCAAACCGGTGAAGTCTGGAGCAATACCTGGCAACCCATCGGTGGCGCCGCCAAGGGGTACAGCGCCGTATTCAACGATGCCGGGGCCGAGTTCCAGCGCCAACAGGGTGCGCTGACGGTAAAAACCCAGGTGGTGGTATCACCGGAAGATGATATTGAACTGCGGCGCGTGACGCTGATAAATCGCGGCAAACAACCACGCACCATCGAAATCACCAGCTATGCGGAAGTGGTGCTGGCACCGGCAAGCAACGATCTGGCTCATCCGGCATTCAGTAACCTGTTCGTGCAGACCGAATTGCTGCCGGAGCAGGATGCTATTTTGTGCCATCGTCGCCCGCGCGAACCCAAAGAGAAATGCCCGTGGTTGCTGCATATGATGACGGTACAGGGCCGTTCCAGCCAAACATCCTTTGAAACCGACCGTGCCAAATTTATCGGCCGCGGGCGCACGCCCACCAATCCGCAGGCGTTGTATCAAAATGCGCCGCTCAGTAACAGTGCCGGGCCGGTCATTGACCCGATCATCGCTATCCGTCAGCGCGTGGTGCTGGAACCGAACGTACCTCTCACGCTGGATATCTTCTATGGCGTCAGTGAAGACCGCGCCAGTGGAATGGTCATGCTGGAAAAATACCGCGATCGCCATCTGGCAGATCGTGTATTTGAACTCGCGTGGTCGCATAGCCAGGTGGTCCTGCGCCAGTTGAACGCCAATGAAGAGGACGCCAATCTGTTTAATCGCTTGGCGGGCGCAGTGGTCTTCCCGGCGCAAGAAATGCGGGCCGCCGGCAGTGAAATCATTAACAACCGCCGCGGCCAATCGGGACTGTGGGGCCACTCTATCTCCGGCGATCTGCCGATAGTCCTGCTTACGGTGACCGACAGCGAGAACATC
This sequence comes from Serratia sp. PL17, assembly GCF_017832355.1. Classification (GTDB taxonomy): domain Bacteria; phylum Pseudomonadota; class Gammaproteobacteria; order Enterobacterales; family Enterobacteriaceae; genus Serratia. The sequence goes on along the minus strand of NZ_JAFIBY010000008.1, from coordinate 223,993 downwards.
GAGCTGGTACGGCAACTGATCCAAGCCCACAACTATTGGCGCTTGAAAGGGTTACAGGTCGACCTGGTGATCCTCAATGAAGACGTCGGCGGCTACCGCCAGGATCTGCAAAACCAGATCATGGGCCTGATCGCCGCCGGTATGGAATCCACCCAAACAGATAAGCCCGGTGGCATCTTCGTGCGCACCAGCGAGCATATGGCACCGGAAGACCACCGGTTGTTGCTCAGCGTTGCGCGGATTTATCTCGACGATCGTCGCGGTGGATTAACGGAGCAACTCAACCAGCGTCTGCAAATGCCGCAGGTTCTGCAGCAACCTCTGTCGCCAGTCACCGCGTCGTCGAAACTGGCCACGGTGGACAATCTGCCGCGTAACCTGCATTCGCCACAGCTGCCCGCCATTGACGCGTTGCAGTTTTACAATGGTCTCGGCGGCTTCTCCGAGAATGGCCGCGAATATGTGATCGCAATGAACGAAAGTAAGATCACGCCCGCCCCTTGGTCGAACGTGATCGCTAATCCGATGTTCGGCACCGTTGTCTCGGAAAGTGGTCAGGCCTACACCTGGTACGAAAACGCCCATGAATACCGCCTGACCCCCTGGGATAACGACCCTATCTGCGACCGCAGCGGGGAGGCCTTCTATCTGCGTGATGAAGAGAACGGGCACTTCTGGTCCCCCACACCACTACCTGCCCGGGGCCGTGGGCACTACCTGACCCGCCACGGTTTCGGCTACAGCGTCTTTGACCACCGCGAAAACGGTATCGACAGTCAGTTCACCGTGCTGGTGGCCAAAGATGCACCGGTCAAACTGTTCCTGCTAACCCTGACCAATACCTCGGGGCGCACGCGCAAGTTGTCGGCAACCGGCTACGTGGAATTTATTCTGGGTGATTTGCGGCAAAAATCGGCCATGCACATTGTCACACAGGCCGCATCGCCTGAAAGCGGCTGTGGCATCCTGGCCACCAACCATTACGGCAGCAGCGGTTCAGATCGCACCGCTTTCTTTGGTGTCACCGGCGTGCATTGTTCCATCAGTGGCGATCGGCGTGAATTTATCGGACGCAACGGTTCGCTGGCCAACCCGGTGGTGCTGAAACTGCGGCGACTGTCGGGCAAAGTGGGCGCAGCTATGGATCCCTGTGGGGCCGTTCAGTCGGCGCTCAGCCTGATCGATGGCGATCAACGCAGTCTGGTGTTTGCCCTTGGGTTGGGGCAAAACGCCGATGAGGCTGAGGCCCTGTTGCAAAAATACCTGCGGGAAGACAACCTGCAAGATGAACTGCAACGCGTTACGGCACATTGGGACAGCATTCTCAACAAGGTGCAAATCGGGACGCCGCATCCCGCCGTCGACCTGCTGGCCAATGGTTGGTTACTGTACCAAACCCTCTCCTGCCGTATTCAGGCACGCAGCGGTTACTATCAGTCCGGCGGGGCCTTCGGTTTCCGCGACCAATTGCAAGACACGTTGGCGTTGACCCATGCGGCCCCAGAACGTCTGCGCGAACAGATCCTGCTGTGCGCTTCGCGCCAGTTTATCGAAGGCGACGTCCAACACTGGTGGCACCCGCCACAGGGCAACGGGGTGCGTACGCGCTGTTCGGATGACTACCTGTGGCTGCCGCTGGCCATTTGTCATTACCTGGATGCCACCGACGATCGGTCCATTCTCGATGAGTCCGTCGGCTATCTGGAGGCGCGCAAACTGGCGCCGGGTGAGGAATCCTCGTATGAGCAACCCGCGTCAAGCGCAATACAGGAAACCCTGTATCAGCACGGCGTACGGGCGTTAAAACACGGATTAACCTTCGGTGAGCACGGCCTGCCGCTCATGGGAGCAGGTGACTGGAATGATGGCATGAATATGGTGGGCCTGGAGGGGCGAGGTGAAAGCGTCTGGCTCGGTTTCTTCCTGTTCCATATCCTGCAGCGTTACGGCAACGTCGCTGCTGCGCGCAACGACAACGAACTGGCGGCACTCTGTCGACAACAGGCCGATACCTTGCGCGATAACCTGCGTGACCATGCCTGGGATGGCGAATGGTATCGTCGGGGCTACTTTGACAGTGGAGAGCCGCTAGGTTCTCAACAATCAACTGAGTGCCGCATCGACGCCATCGCCCAGAGCTGGTCTGTGTTGTCCGGTGCAGCGGATAAAACACGCAGCCTGCAGGCGATGCAATCGCTGGATAAACACCTGGTAGACAACCAAGCTGGCCTGATAAAACTGCTGACACCGCCATTCGATGGCAACGGCCCTAATCCGGGTTATATCCGCGGTTATCTGCCTGGCGTGCGGGAAAATGGCGGTCAGTATACCCACGGCGCAGTATGGGCGGTCATGGCCTTCGCCGAAATGGGCAATATCGAACGCGCCTGGGAACTGATGGCGCTCATCAACCCGATCAACCACAGCCTGAACAGCACCGCCGCCGAGCGCTACAAGGTTGAGCCTTACGTGGCGACCGCCGATATATACGCGGTCGCGCCGCACGTCGGTCGTGGCGGCTGGAGTTGGTATACCGGCTCTGCCGGTTGGATGTACCGGCTGATTGTCGAGTCACTGCTGGGATTGAAACGCCGTGGCAATCAGTTGTCCATCAACACCCGTCTGCCTGCGGACTGGCCACAGGTGACACTGAATTACCGGGAGGGTGGCAGCGAGTACCACTTGATTATCCGGCAGGGAATGGGAGCGACACAGATCACCGTTGATGGTGAAGAACAGCCGGAGGCCGTAATAACGCTGGTAGATGACGGGAAAATCCATCACGTGGACGTCATGCTGGGGCAGTAAAACCAAGGGCGCGGTGAATGACCGCGCCCAATACCTTTACGTCGTTATTTACGCGCCAACAACAGACCCAGCACCAATCCGACCGTCGCCCCAATGCCGACACTGTGCCACGGTTTTTCACGCACATAGCCGTCAGTGCGGCAAACCGCGTCCTTGGCACGCGCATAGTAGGATTCGGTAGAGTCAGTCAGCCGTGACTTGACCTCGCTCAACGCCTCTTCGGCATGGGCTTTAATGTCGATATAGGCCTGATCGGCGCGATCGCCGGAGTACTTCAACACTTCTTCCAGCGTGTCGCTCAGCATTCTCAGATCGTCGTCGAGCGTGGTTTGATCTGCATCCGTATTTCTCGCCATGTTAAGTTCTCCGTATTTAAAAAATGAAGCGGCCCTTAACTATAGACAAGGATAGCCGCTCCCCGCCATCAGACTATTGGCTAAAATTAGAACACCAGCTGGACCTTGGCGGCCAGGCGCTTATCGCCGGCGAATGCCAGAGCTTGTTCCAGTTGCTGATTGTTAAACTCAGCGGAGAGCAGCGGCAACGGATTGATCGTCCCGTCGGACAGCCAGGCAACCGCGATATCAAACTCTTCAACAAAACGGAATGAGCCCAGTAAATTCAACTCTTTGGCGATCAGCAGCATCAGTGGAAAATCGGGGAAACTGCCGCCCATGCCCACTTGCACGACCGTCCCCTTGGCACGGGTGACCTCCAGACAGCGCAACAGGGATAACGGATGGCCGGAAACTTCAAACGCGATGTCAAAATAGCCTTTTTCCTGTTGGTAACGGCTAAAATCGTCATTGCTTGCATGCATGCAGATAGACGCCCCCATCTCACGGGCGATATCCAGGCAACGTGGGCTAAGATCGGCACAAACAATTTCGCTGGCGCCCAGTGCCTTCAATGCAGCCACCAGTAAGCACCCGATCGGCCCTACACCGGAAACAAACACCCTTTTGCCGTTTACCTCCCCTGGCTGTTTTGCGGCATGAATCGCGACGGCCAAAGGTTCCGCAAACACCATCACCTTCTCATCGCGATCGGCGTCAAAGGCAATGCACTGCGCACTATCAACCACTTTGTATTGGGTGAAGGCACCATCCACATGGGGAAAATACATGGCGCTGCCGAAGAAACGCATGTGGGTACACTGGTTTTGCTGGTTCGCCAGGCAATATTTGCACAGCCCGCAGGGTTTGCTGGGGTTCAACGCCACCTTTTGGCCAACAGCCAGTCGCGCAGTATCACTGGCCACCACCTCACCAATCACCTCATGGCCAAGCACCATCGGCTGGCGCACTTGAAAGCTGCCAACCTTGCCTTCTTGGTAGTAATGCAGGTCTGACCCACAGATACCACCACGCGTGATTTTCACCAGCGTGCCCGTCCCTTGGTATTCCACCTCCTGCTCCACCACTGCGACGTCATATTTGCCTTTAACCACGCAGGATTGGGTTTGAATTTTCATCATTATTTTCCATTAAGCAGGCGGTTATACCGCAGCAGACATGCCGCCATCGACAAACAGCAGGTGGCCATTAACAAAATCGGATGCCTTTGATGACAAGAATACGGCAGCACCAATCAATTCCTGCGGATCACCCCAGCGGGCAGCCGGAGTGCGTTTGGTCAGCCACGCGGTAAACTCCGCATTGTCTGCCAGCGCCTGGGTCATTTCTGTTTTGAAGTAGCCCGGAGCAATGCCATTTACCTGAATGTTATAGCGCGCCAGCTCTACACACATGCCGCGCGTCAACATTTTTACCGCCCCCTTTGACGCGGCATAGGGTGTAATGGTGTCACGGCCCAGTTCGCTCTGCATTGAGCCAATGTTGATGATTTTTCCGCTTTGGCGCTGCACCATATGGCGCGCCACGGCTTGCGAGACCATAAAGACCGCTTTTTGATTGACGGCAATAATCTCGTCCCACTCTTTTTCCGGGAACTCGGTAAACGGATGACGGCGCTGAATGCCCGCATTGTTGATCAGCACATCGATTCCACCGCACTCTGCCTCGATTTGCTCAATAGCAGCATGAATGGCCTGAGAGTCGGTCACGTCAAAGGCCGCGGCGTCGGCGCGGAAACCTTCGCGTCGCAACGCTTCAACCGCACGCTGCGCATTTTCCTGAGTGGTCGCATTGACCAGAATATGGGCACCATACTGCGCCAGCCCACGAGCCAGCAGAAAGCCAATGCCCCGAGAAGCGCCGGTAATCAGTATTTTTTTATTATCCAGTGAAAACAAGTTGTTCATAACGCACCCCGGCCATGTCATTCAGAAAGAACAGGCGTCTATCTCAGCGGATCGCTGCCAGCAAAAATGTGATTGAGATCACTTAAAACAGTGTTACTAAAACCTGTTACCTTTAACGTGAAGCTACGCATTCCGCCGAGAAAACACATCAACATAGTTTATTGAAAAATATAGTTTTTATACTTTATGAGGCGGATTGTTATCGCCAGATCGATTTGTTAACATGACATCATGCGGGCTCTTTCCGCCCCCCAGCTAAGGCATCAGAATGAAGAACCAACGCGTCACGCTGCAGGATATTGCGCTGCTCGCCGGTGTGACAAAAATGACCGTCAGCCGCTATCTGCGCACGCCAGAAAAGGTGGCTGCAGAAACCGCCGCGAAAATTGCCCAAGTGATGAAAGAGGTTAATTTCACCGACAGCGATGAAGCGCGCTCAACGCAAAAACCGCGTATAGGCGTCCTGATCCCTTCGTTCAACAATCAGATTTTTGCCGACCTGTTAGCCGGTATCGAATCCATTACGCTGGAACACGGTTATCAGACCCTGGTGGTGAACTATGATTACAGCCGCCAACGAGAGGAAGAGCACATCGTCCAACTGCTGGCCTACCCCATCGCGGGGCTGATTCTTACGGATTCAGAGCACACATTACGGGCAGAGAAATACTTGGCGGCAGCAAAAATCCCGGTAGCGCAGGTGATGGATCTTGAAGCCCCGGAGGGGCGGATTGCCGTGGGGTTCGATAACTATCAGGCCGGTTATGACATGACAGAAGCGCTGCTTGCCAGCGGAAAACGTCAGGTGGTTTATTTTGGTGCCATGTCTGATGCCCGCGATAACAAGCGCTTTCAAGGCTATTGCCAGGCGATGGAAAACCAAGGGTTAGCGCCGCGTCAAATCACACCGCATCGGGTGTCGTCTGTCAGTGTGGGTTCCGATATGCTGGCGATGGCCCGTCAACTCTATCCTGATTTGGACGGTATCTTATGCACCAATGACGATCTGGCCGTTGGCGTGTTGCAGGCGTGTCTCCGGCTCGGGTTACAAGTTCCACAGGACGTCGCCCTGTCCGGTTTTCACGGTTTGGATATCGGCAAAGCCACCACACCGGGCATCGCCAGCGTGATCACACCAAGGTTTGATATGGGTAAAGTCGCTACGGAGATCTTGCTCAAACGCATAAAAGGGCTACCCTGCATTGAGCGCGTGGACCTGCACTACCGCATTTCCCTCGGCGGTACCATTTGAATCAGCGGTTAACATTCTCGGTAACAACAGCGGTCGCTTTGGTTTTCTCATTGCGTGCCGCCAACCACAAGCCGCTGTTTTTCATCGCGTAACCGAACACCAGCCCAACCAGTAAAGACAGGGTCACCAACGGCCAGTCACCGCCACCAGCAAAGGTCGCGCAAGCGCCAATGAAGGTACCAGGCACGAACCCCAGCCACTGTTGCTTTGCCTGAATGCACATCAAAAAAGCCACCACGCCGGTCAGCAGATAACCGAGCATACTCCAGCCTGGAGCGAGCTCACTGCCGTGAATGATCGCCATAGCCCAAAAGACGCCGCTGCAACTGGTCAATGTGCTGATTAACAACCCTTTTAATCCCCCCTGCGGGCAGGCGAAATAGGCTGTGCAGCCGAGAAAACCGGCCCAGCTGATTAACCCCAGGCTCACCGCAACCCATCCCCAAACGCCAGAGAGGATCCCGGTAGTCAAAGCAATGGCAAAAATAACGTTCATAAACCGACCCGCTGAAAAGGAAGCGCGCAGTTTACGCGAAAATCGGCAAAAATATATGATGGGCATCACATAAAATATGTAATGAGAAACATGGTAATTACAGAACTGAGGAATTTGTCACAAAAAAAACCAGCGTGGCAAGCACGCTGGAAATGACACACAACAACACCAGGGAAATCGTTTACCAGATTCACTCACGCCCAAATGAGATCGGGCGCTGAAATCTCAGCGTGGGAAGCCCGCGCGGGTCACCATGAGGCTTAACATTAAGCACACCACGGCACTGACCAGGAATAACAGGTTGACCGCCAGATGCAAGCTGGCATGGTCGATCACTACCCCCAACAGGATAGGGATCCAGTTGGCGATATAAGCAATAACGTAAAACAGCGAAATCAGTCTTGCATGGCTTGCCTTCGGTGAAATCAGATTCACCAATGTGGCACTGCCGACAAAGATAGCCCCGTAGGCATAACCCGCAATCACCATACCGGCACTGGCCAGACCCAACGAATGAATCTGTATGGCTTCGGCGAACACCACGACTGACAACGCTTGCGCCAGGCAGCCAAACATCAGCGAGTGACGAGCATTAACGCGGCGGCTCAGAATCTGGCTAATACCGGCAATCACCAGATAAACCGCGATCACATACCCATAAACACCACGGCTATGCATACCCAACAGCTTTTCCGACACGCTTGGGCCAATCGCCAGAATGCTGGCAGCCACAGCCCAACAGATAAACAGCGCACCGGCACACAGGAAGAACTTGCCCCCTGTCGCTCGCAAGCCATCTCCCAGAGAACTCTTTTCCGTTTCGGCCCCTGTTTCTACGGCTCCATTCAGGGGGACAACCGGAGCAATAGCGGGCCATTTGAGCATCACACCTAACGCAGCGATTGCCGCCACCGCCATAATGATAATGAACGGCAATGAGGTGGTATGGAACCCCGTTTGCAACGCAACGCCGCTGAAAATCGGCCCTAATGCCAGACCGGTGGTAAAAGACAATGTCGCAATCAGTGCCGCATTTTTACCGCCGTCTTTCGGCCCAAAACGCACCAGCGCAATATTCGCGGCCCCTGTCAGGGCGCCGGTACCAATACCGGCCAGCAAACGCGCCATAAACATCATCAGGAACGAATCGGCCATCGAGAATAACAAGGCCCCCGCCAGTACCACCAGCAGCGCAGGAACAATCATGCTGCGCAGGTCCTTCACTTTGCCGGCCATATTGCCCACGCCGAACAATGAGATCAGCACACCCGCAGCATAGGCACCATAAATGACTGTCAGGCTGACCGAGCTTAATGCCAACTCATGTTGATAAAGCGGATAAAGCGGCGTCGGCGCACTGCTGTTGAGCAATGCAGACATTAATGCCAAGGCTAGAAACAATAAGATGGCAAAATGTGACTCGCCCGAATTCGCTTGAGCTGCTTTATCAACAGCCACCCCTTCAGACATTTTTCTCTCCCGAAACAATCTGGATAAACACTAAGCCCTGAAAACCAAACTCATCAGGAAACGCGTTTATCATACCGTTCGGGTATAACCGTAAAAATAGCCAAGAATGCATCATAGTGATTCATTAATGCATTCGCGCTGGCAATACTCGCTGGTCTTTATGAAAGAAACGGGCAGAAAGTGGTTACACCGCCTCCGCTTTTTGGACCTTCGCGGGAGCACGTTTCAAAATAGCCAGCGCACCAGAAAGGATAATCAATGCCATGCCCCCGGCGGCAATGTAAGACAGTTTTTCGCCGAACAGCACATAACCGAGCAAGGTGGAAAAGATGATAGTGCTATAGGAAAGAATGCTAACAATGACCGCATTACCGCTGCCATAGGCGCGAGTCATGGTAATTTGCCCCAGGCTGCCGAATACGCCGATGGCACAGACACACAGTATCATCGCGCTATCCAACGCCGTGAACCCCACCACTGACGTCATTACGCCACCGACCAGCGTGCCCACCAGTGAGAAGTAAAATACCACTCGCAGTTCGGGTTCCCCGCTACGTACCAATTTGCCGACGTTAAAATAGGCCAATGCCGTGAGCAAGCCAGAAAACAGGCCGATCAGGGTCGCCGCATACTCGCCGTTCGGCGCGTCAGGGCGCAATAACACCAAAATGCCGATGAATCCCAGCAGTACCGAGAACAACAGTTTTCCGGTTAACTGACCTTTGGAAGTAACAAAGGCAATCGCCGATTGAAAAATCGGGTTGGTGTAACCCAGCGTAGTGGCGGTGGCGATCGGCAGATGGATCAATGAATAAAAACCGCAGTACATCGCCGCATTACCGATAGCCGCACGTTTCATATGCAGGCCCAGGTGCTGGGTACGAAAACCCAGGTTTTTAATATGAATCAGCGCGGCAACGATCAGGACGTTAATGACGGAACGGTAAAAAATGATGTCGAAAAAGCCAACTTTGGCCGAAGCCAATTTGATGCTGGCCCCCATCAGCGCAAAGAACCCGCTGGCGACAACCATCCATAAAGCAACCATGATTTCCTCAGAATGCAGCCCAAACAGGCTGCAAAAAATAATCTATACCCGTAGATTCCAAGCTGCAGCCAGGTAAAGCGGCAACTTGAAAGACGACACCGGCATTATTCGGCGGCTTTTACCGTCAGCGGTTTATTGTCTGCGCAGGCAAAGAACACCAGCATTTCAGCACCTTTATCACCCGATACCCCCTGATGAACAATATCTACCGTGTCGGTAAAAGAGTCACCCTGTTTAAAGGTGTGCTTCACGCCGGTTTTCTTTACCGTCAGCGAGACGCTCCCCCCTGTCATATACACTGCGCTGATGCACGGATGAGTATGCCAGGCCAGCACCTTGTTCGGCTCAACGGTGACCTTCAACATGGTGATCTGCGGAGCGCCGGCAGGATAATGCTGATAGGGCGACCCCTCCCACGACGTTTCTGTTTTCAGAAGCGTTTCTTTGGTAATGCCTTCACCATGATCGTCAGCGGCCTGTGCATGGCCTTGAAATGCCATCATTAATACTGCCAGAAGTGTCAATTTATACATTGTTATCGCTCCATGACTACTGTGAGTAAAATAGAATGGCGTGATGCAAAGGACAATAATAATGACGGCTCCCGGATTAACAGGGCAACGCTCTTACACGCCTTTGATACGCTGCTCGTATTCTACGATGCTCTCGGCATAGTATCGATTAGGCGCCACATGATTTCCTACTAACACTTCTATCAGGAACGGGCCGTCGTGTTCGGCCGCGGCAACCAGCGCGTCATCGAGCTCTTCCAACGTTGCCGCTTTGGCCGAAGAGACGCCCAGACTGTTGGCGAAGGCTTTCCAGTCATGATTGGGCAGCGCAGTATAATCTGCCGATACCCCCCGGTTCTGCAACGTGTCGATATGCATTGCACCGTGGGCACAGTTGTTCATCACCACGAAGGTCATCTTGACCTGATAACGGGCAGCCGTCTGAATTTCCATGCCGTGCATCAGCATACAGCCATCACCGGTGACCACCACGCAGTTACGATGCGGTGCCGCCAGCTTGATGCCAATACCCGCGCAAATCGCCCAGCCCATCGGGGCCAACGAACTTGATGTATGGTAATCACCACGCCCACTGGCCAGCCAGTGATGTGCCATAAAGATACGGTGCGCGCCAGAGTCGACCACGACGTTAGTATCCTGGTCCATATGGCGACGAATGCGTTTAATGGCATCGCCGGGGTACATGTTTGCCTCTGCCACGGCCAGACGTGCCTGCAAGTCAGGGCGCGGTTGTTCCAAGGGTAACTGATTTACCTGCTCAATCCAGCCATCGCGCAGCACGTTGATATCGGCCAGATGCGCATCTTCGTCACTGACCGCATCTAACAGGTGTTGTAGCGCCCCGGTCAGGCTGGAGAAAATCTGCATATCCGGCTGGTAGTGCGAACTGACCTTGTCAAAATCCTCATCGATCACCACCAGCGTTTTCGTACCGTGCAACCGTGCGTTCCAATTGAGGCTATCGCGCTGGCTGAGATCGCAGCCCAACACCAGCAGGACATCAACGTCATCACCATTGATGGTCTCCACAGCCCGGGTATGGCCGGCAAAACCATACAGACCCAATGCCAGCTCATGCCCTTCCGGGAAGGCGCCCTTGCCGGATAGCGTCGTGGCGACGGGCAAACGGTATTTCTCCGCCAGACGCAGCAGCAATGCCGCATCTTGCGGGTTATTCATCCGGTTACCGGCCAGACAGGCCACCTTCAACCCGCGTAACAGATAGTCGTCCAGCACCTGATCCAGCCCCTGCTGATCGATGGCAACTTCGCGGCACTGCGGCGTTGTGCGCGGCGGGCTGGCATCATGATTGCCGGCAACCACGTTCTTTTGCATATCGACCGGTACGCTCAAGTAAGCGCGGCCTTTACGTTGGGTGTTCAGACACGACAAACTGCGTCGCAGCTCGTGTTGCAACGTCAGGTTGTTTTTCACTTCTATCGCGGCGGAAAGCAATGGCTTGACGATGGTCAGCTCATCGATGCCGCTATTGCTGCCATCCTGGAAAGCACCCTGTGCTTCATGATAAGTGGCGATACCGCCAGCCAGATACAGCACCGGGATTTTATCAGCCTGTGCAGCGGCCATCGCGGGCAAAAAATTCATTGTGCCGGGGCCGGAGATCCCCAGGCAAACGCCAAATTTGCGGTTAGCACGGGCATAACCGTCCGCCATAAAACCACAGGCGGTCTCGTGGGCACCGACGATACCGGTGATGCCTGAATGTTCAATGGATTTAATCAGTGGGTACACCAGTTTACCGGGTACCAGGAAGATGTGCTGAATGCCGCGAGCTTCAATACCCTGGATGATCACATCAGCATTACTTTGCGTTGCCGCTTTCGCGCCGGGTGCTGCAATTACCCTAACACCATCCGCCGTTGCCAGCGCAACGGGGGTGTATAACTTCTCTGCGTGAGACTCCATTTTTAATGTCCAGTCGTGGTGGGTCAACCTGATATAGAGTCGATCCCACCAGGCGATTAGCCACAGAGACAGGCTCTCATGCGTATCTGCTTACGCGTTTAAGGTAACATTGGCACAAAATGTGCGCCAGATCACAGCATAAACGTTGATAAGCATAAAGATTGTCGGGTAAAAATAAAGATGCAAAAGTGCTTCACGTTGATGCATTTATTCATATCCTGAAACATAATAAATAATTATGATACGTGGGCCTCATTTGCAGCCTAAACCAGAGCCAGTACGGTTGCGCAAGAATGAACACTGACAAGACCGATAAGCCTGTACAAAGGAAATGGCATGATGAATTGGGATGATGCACGCTTCTTCCTGGCGGTCGCGCGCTGCGGCACTTTACGAAAAGCCGCCAATGAACTACACGTCGATCAGGCCACCGTCGGGCGGCGCATTACTGCATTTGAAGAGAGCCTGGGCTCCAAGCTGTTTATCCGCACGCCAAAATCCTTTTCCCTCAGTCCATTGGGTGAAGAGATGCTGGCCGACGTGATGAATATGGAAAACGCCGTACAAGCGATTGGCCGCAAAGCCACCAGCGGTGACGACAGCCTGTGCGGTAATGTACGCATCGCCACGACAGATACCATGGCTGAAGCCTTTGTCATCCCGGCGCTGAAAGTGCTGCGGGAGCAACACCCGCTAATTACGGTCACGATGCTGACGGCGGTTAATATCTCTGATATCTCTTATCGCGGTGCCGATTTAGCGATCAGGGGGGCACGGCCAGAGTCCGACGAACTCATTATCAAGCGCATGGCCACCATTGAGATGGGGTTGTATGCAACGCAGGACTACCTCGACAAGCACGGGATGCCGACCAAAGGCGACCATCTGCGCGGTCACGATCTGTTGATGTTCCCACGCGAACTGGTACCCCGCCACTGGAACGACTTCTGTGGCGAAGCGCTGATCGACCCTAACGTGGTGCTTCAATGCAATTCGCAGCTGCTTCTGCGTTCGGCGACACGCAACGGATTGGGAATTGGCCTGCTGTCCTCCTTCCTGGCGGATAAAGACCCAGACCTGGTACGCATCTTCCCGGAGAATAAAGACTGGGTCGATATTTGGTTGGTGCTGCACCCTGACCTGCAACGTGCGGCGCGCGTGCGTGCTGTCGTACAGGTTCTGGAAGAATCGTTTAAAAACAATCCCGGCTGAACATTGGCCCCGACTTCCCCACTCACCATAAAAAAAGGTCGCCGAAGCGACCTTTTTTACTGCCGTGATGCCTATCAGAACATCGGCTGTGCCATCTGCACCAGCGTAATCAGCGGCTGCGGATAAACACCCAACAGCAACACCAACGCGGCAGAAATCAGTACTACGACACCACCGGCGGTCAACGCCCAGTTATTCGGGGTATCACGCTGCAATGCTTCCGGTGCGCTGAGGAACAGGCTGACGGTGACACGCAGGTAGTAGTACAAACCAATGGCACTGCCCAGCACCACTGCGCCGGTCAACCACCACAGGTGAGCACTGACACCCATCGCGATAACAAAGAACTTACCGATAAAGCCCAGCGTCATCGGAATACCGGCCAGTGATAACATCATCACCGTCATCACCGCAGACAGGATTGGCTTATGCCAGAACAGACCACGGTAAGAGAACAGTGAATCAGCATCTGGACCACGGTACGGACTGGACATCAAGCTGACCACACCGAACGCACCCAGGCTGCTGAACAGGTAACCTGCCAGATAAACACCGGCGGTTTCCAGCGACAGCTGATGGGTTTGCACCGCAATCAACGCCACCAGCAGATAACCCAGATGGGCAATCGACGAGTAACCCAACAGACGCTTGATGTTGGTCTGGCTGATGGCCATCAGGTTGCCGAACAGAATCGAACAAACCGCAATGATTGCCAGTACCATACGCAACGCTTCGCTATCGGCAGCCGGGGCATACAGGAACAGACGCATCACTACCGCGAAGATTGCAATCTTGCTGGCGGTGGCCAGGAAGGTTGAAACCGGCGCAGGCGCCCCTTGATACACATCAGGTGTCCACAGTTGGAACGGCACCAGAGACAGTTTGAAGCCCAAACCGACAATCATCATGCCCATACCCGCCAGGATCAGCGGCTGGTGCATCATGTTTTCCTGCAGGCTCTTGCCCAGGCCAGCCAGTGACAGGTCACCAGACTCTGCATACAGGAGCGCCATACCGAACAGCAGGAATGATGATGCCGCAGCGGACAACAGCATGTACTTGATGGCCGCTTCCAATGGGCGCTTTTGGCGGTAGGCATAACCCACCAGGCCAAACAGCGGCAGCGAGATCAGTTCAATACCGAGGAACAGCGACGCCAGATGGTTGGCGCTCGCCAGCAGAATGCCACCCAGGGTAGCAATCAGCACCAGCAGGTAGAACTCTTCGCGGTTGTCCGGGTAACCGACCAGCCAAGGATAGGCAAAGGTACAGGTCGCCAGACTCGCCAGTATCACCAGCCCGGTATAGAACATCGAGTAGCCGTCAACCCGCAGCAGCGGGGTGACGTCCATTGGGCCAGCCTGGCCGACAAAGTACAGCGAAAGCAGCGCCAGGTTGAGACCGATCACGGTGAGAGTGGCGTTGATAAAGTGGTCGCGTCGCCACGCAATGCCAAGCATCACAACCACCACCGTCAATCCGACGATCAACAGTGGTAGCAATGCGATCAGTTGTTGAGGAGTTATTGTCATGGCGAATTACGGCCTTGTTGTTGAAATTGCTGAAACTGATGAACCAAACCAGTGTTGCACGTTGCTCATCGCCGCATGAGAAGTGTCCAGAATCGGCTGCGGGTAAACCCCCAGCAGAACCAGCAACACCACCAGTAGCAGAATGATGAACAGCTCACGCGCGGTCATGCCCGGCAACGGTTGGTCAGACTTGGCTTTGCCGTAGTAGGCGCGCTGCATCATGATCAACGAGTAAACCGAAGCAAACACCAGACCGAAGGTAGAAATCACGGTGATCACCGGTACAACCTGGTAGCTGCCGAACAGGATCATGAATTCACCGACGAAGTTACCGGTACCCGGCATCCCCAACGTCGCCACTGCAAAGAACAGCGACAGCGCAGGAATGTATTTAATACGTCCCCACAAGCCACCCATCTCACGCATGTCACGGGTATGCAGACGTTCATACAATTGCCCGCAGATGATGAACATACCGGCCGCTGACAGCCCGTGCGCAATCATCTGGATCACCGCGCCCTGGTAAGCCAGTTGGCTGCCCGTGTAGATGGCAATCAGTACGAAGCCCATATGGGAAACGGAGGTATAAGCAATCAGACGCTTGATATCGGTCTGTGCAAACGCCATCCAGGCACCGTAGAAGATACCGACCACGCCCAACCACATCGCAATTGGCGCAAACTCATGTGAAGCTTCCGGGAACAATGGCAAGCTGAAACGCAACAGACCGTAGGCCGCGGTTTTCAGCAAGATCCCCGCCAGGTCCACAGAACCCGCGGTTGGTGCCTGGCTATGCGCATCCGGCAACCAGCCGTGCAATGGCACTACCGGCATTTTCACCGCAAAGGCGATGAAGAAGCCCAGCATCAGCAGGTATTGCACGTTATGTGACATTGGCGTTTGCAGCAGGTCTTCGTAATCAAAGGTCCACACGCCGGTCGCGTTGTAGTGCACGAACACCAGGCCCAAAATGGCAATCAGCATCACCAGACCGCTGGCCTGGGTGTAGATGAAGAACTTGGTGGCCGCAGTGATGCGGGTTTTCCCGTCCGACGCCTTGTGACCCCAGAGTGCAATCAGGAAGTACATCGGCACCAACATCATTTCCCAGAAGAAGAAGAACAGGAACATGTCGATGGCGAGGAACACGCCGATTACCCCACCCAGGATCCACAGCAGGTTCAGGTGGAAGAAGCCCTGGTATTTCTGGATTTCACGCCAGGAACAGAGGATAGCCAACACGCCCAGCAGGCCGGTCAGCACCACCATCAGCAGTGAAAGGCCATCCAGCGCCAGGTGGATGGAAATACCAAAACGCGGGATCCACGGCAGCAGGAATTCAGACTGCCACTGCGGAATGCCTTTCGGCGTAGTCAACGTGTAGCCACCCTGCATCCACAGATGCAGAGAAAGCGCCAATGTCAGCCCCATTGCGATCAACGCAATCCAGCGCGGCACCTTAGTACCGAAGCGCTCAAACTGCCAGCACAGCAGACCGCCAATAAAGGGGATAAGAATTAGCCAAGGTAATAGCATGGCGTTTTGTGTCCCTATTCTACCGTTGTCTTTCACGCTGTGGCGTTGTTGGCTACGTCTGTTCACCCCGGTCACTTACTTCAGTAAGCCCCTGGGGATTTGCACACTTGCCGCCTAGCCACAACGCGAAATTCATACGGTATAAAACATTCCGCATAGCGCCGTGTTAACGGACGCTACGCCCGATAATTGTGTCTACTCTCTGTTAAACCAAAATCAACAGAGCTAGCACCACCACTGCACCCACACCCATAGACGCTATATACCAACGCACCTGACCGTTCTCGCTGACTGTCAGACCTCGGTTCCCCCAGCGGGAGAAGATGGCCGGCAGGTTCATCATCGAGTTCAGCGGATCGCGTTGCAGCAACTTCGCAATACCCAGGTACGGCTTGACGAACACTTTGTCGTACAGCCAGTCGAAGCCCCAGGCATGGAACCACCAGGTCGAGAAGAAACGCCCTGGTGCGCTTTTGGCGATACGGGTAACCAGGCTACGTTTGCCCAGCCACAGCGCCGCCGCCAGCAGAATGCCGACGATAGCCACTACGCCGGAGGTGATCTCCAGCTGCAGCACGCTACCGTGCGCCAACTCGGTGGTATCTGGCAGTACACCCTGCAACGGCGGCACAATCATCGCGCCGACGAAGGTGGACAGCACCAGCAGAACCAACAGTGGCAGGTGGTGAGTGATGCCTTTACCGGCATGCGCTTTGATTTTCTCCTCGCCATGGAACACGATGAAAATCATACGGAAGGTATACAGTGAGGTCATGAATGCACCGACCAAACCGGCAATCATCAGGTTAATGTGTCCGTTGGCCATCGCGCCGGCCAGGATCTCATCCTTACTGAAGAAGCCCGCGGTGATCAGTGGCAATGCCGACAGCGCAGCGCCCCCCACCAGGAAGCAGACGTAGACCAGCGGAATGCTCTTGCGCAGGCCACCCATCTTGAAGATGTTCTGCTCGTGATGGCAGGCCAAAATCACCGAACCGGAGGACAGGAACAACAGCGCCTTGAAGAAGGCATGGGTCATCAGGTGGAAGATAGCCGCATCCCACGCCTGTACGCCCAACGCCAGGAACATGTAACCAATCTGGCTCATGGTGGAGTAGGCAAGTACGCGCTTGATATCCGTTTGGACCAGTGCGGCAAAGCCCGCCAGTACCAGGGTCACTGCCCCGATAATACCCACCAGATGCAGGACTTCCGGTGCCATCAGGAACAGGCCGTGAGTACGTGCAATCAGGTAGACACCCGCGGTTACCATGGTTGCAGCGTGGATCAATGCTGAAACCGGGGTTGGACCCGCCATTGCGTCCGCCAACCAGGTCTGCAACGGCAGCTGCGCCGACTTACCGACCGCGCCGCCCAGCAACATCAAGGTAGCCCAGGTGATCGCCGTATCGCCGACCGCCAGTTTTTGCGGTGCCAGGATCATCAGTTCACGGATGTTCAGCGTGCCCAGTTCGTTGTAGAGGATGAACAACGCAAACGCCAGGAACACGTCACCAACGCGGGTCACGATGAAGGCTTTCATCGCCGCCGCACCGTTGGCCGGATCTTTATAGTAGAAACCGATCAACAGGTAGCTGCACAGGCCCACGCCTTCCCAACCCAGGTACAGCAGCAACAGGTTGTCTGCCAGAACCAATACCACCATGCTGGCGATAAACAGGTTGGTGTAAGCGAAGAAGCGTGAGTAGCCTTCTTCACCGCGCATGTACCAGGACGCGAACATGTGGATGAAGAAACCCACACCGGTGACCACTGACAGCATGGTCAACGACAGCCCGTCCAACGTCAGCGTCACGCCGATGTTGAAGTTGCCGACGGTCATCCAGTTCCACAGGCTTTGCTCAAACAGCTGTACGCCGGTGGCTTTCTGGGCGAAGAAGTCCATCGCCACATGCACAGTAACCAACGCAGCCAGGCCGATAGAGCCTACGCCAACGGTCGCCGAAACGTTTTCAGACCAGCGGCCACGGGAAAAGGCCAACAGCAGGAACCCGATCAGCGGTAGCAGAATAGTTAAATATAATAGGTTCATCCGCGCATCTCACTGACAGTATCAATATTCAGGGTATGACGACGACGGTAGAGCTGCAGCAGCAACGCCAGACCAATACTGGCCTCGGCTGCCGCCAAACTGATCGCCAGGATGTACATCACCTGCCCATCCGGTTGGCCCCAGTAGCTACCCGCGACGATAAACGCCAATGCCGCAGCATTGATCATCACTTCCAGACTGATCAGCATAAACAGCAGATTGCGGCGAACCAGTAACCCGGTCAGACCAAGGACGAACAGGATCGCCGCCAGGATCAAACCATGTTGAAGAGGGATCATGCTTGCTCCTCCGATTTTCTTCTCGCCATTTCGCTACTGGCCGGGGCGTTACTCAACACTTCACCCGGTTTGTGCTCACGGCCAATGTGGAAGGCAACAACCAGACCTGCCAACAACAGCATTGAAGCCAGCTCGACCGCCAGAACGTAAGGACCAAACAGGCTGATCCCTACCGCTTTCGCGTCGACCATGTCACCGCTGATGCCCTGATCAGACACGCTACGGATAGCGACAATCAGTACCGCTAATAGCGCCAGCGACAACAGGCCCGGGCCAATCCACACAGACGGCTTCAGCCAATCACGCTCTTGCTGCTGCACCGCGTTGCCGAGGTTCAGCATCATCACCACGAACACGAACAACACCATGATGGCGCCCGCGTAAACGATGATTTCCAGCGCTGCGGCGAAATACGCGCCGAGTGAGAAAAAGACTGCAGAGATCGCCAATAGCGAGACGATCAGATACAGCAACGCATGCACAGGGTTGGTATGCGAGATCACGCGAACTGTCGCGACCACCGCAATCAAACCTGCCAGATAAAAGGCAATTTCCATGCTTGCTGGCTCCTTAAGGCAACAGACCTTTGACGTCGATCGGTTTGGCTTCGTTTTCGGCTTCGCCCTTGGCTTTGCCGTCAATCGCCATACCGGCCATCCGGTAGAAGTTATATTCCGGATATTTACCCGGCCCCGAGATCAACAGATCTTCTTTTTCGTACACCAGATCCTGGCGCTTGAACTCACCCATTTCGAAATCCGGCGTCAGCTGGATCGCGGTAGTCGGGCAAGCCTCTTCGCACAGGCCGCAGAAAATGCAGCGCGAGAAGTTGATGCGGAAGAATTCCGGGTACCAGCGGCCGTCTTTCTGTTCTGCTTTTTGCAGCGAGATACAGCCCACCGGGCAGGCAACCGCACACAGGTTACATGCCACACAGCGTTCTTCACCGTCCGGATCGCGCGTCAGCACAATACGGCCACGGTAGCGCGGTGGCAGGTAAACCGGTTCTTCCGGATACATCTGGGTTTCGCGCTTGGCGAAGGCGTGCAAGCCTATCATCCAAATGCTGCGCACCTGGGTGCCGAAACCAACCAATAACTCTTTCAATGTCATGGTTTATTCACCCCTTATTGAGCGTTGTACAAAATGACTGCGGCGGTCGCCAGCAGGTTCAGCAGCGTCAGCGGCAGGCACACTTTCCAGCCGAAGGCCATCACCTGGTCATAGCGCGGACGCGGCAGAGCAGCACGAATCAGAATAAACATCATCATGAAGAAAGCCGTTTTCAGCGCGAACCAGATGAATGGCGGCAGGAATGGACCCTGCCAGCCACCGAAGAACAACGTCACAATCAGGGCAGAAACGGTGACGATACCGATGTACTCACCCACAAAGAACAGACCGAACTTCATGCCGGAATATTCAATGTGGTAACCGTCAGCCAGTTCCTGCTCAGCTTCCGGTTGGTCAAACGGATGGCGGTGGCACACCGCAACGCCGGCAATCGCAAAGGTCACGAAGCCGAAGAATTGCGGGATGACGTTCCACAGATGCGCCTGAGATTCAACGATGGTTTGCATGTTGAAAGAGTCCGCCTGCGCGACCACACCCATCAGCGACAGGCCGATGAACACTTCATAGCTCAGGGTTTGTGCGGAAGCACGCATCGCCCCCAACAGCGAGTATTTGTTGTTGCTCGACCAACCAGCGAACAGCACGGCATATACCGCCAGGCCAGCCATCATCAGGAAGAACAAAATACCGATATTGAGGTCGGACACTGCCCAGGTCGGGCTGACCGGAACAATGGCAAATGCCAGCAACAGGGAAGTAAAGGCGATCATCGGCGCCAGGGTAAAGATCACCCGGTCGGAGAATTTCGGTACCCAGTCTTCCTTGAAGAACATTTTGATCATGTCGGCGACCAGCTGCAGCGAGCCGCCCCAGCCGACACGGTTTGGTCCATAACGGTTCTGGAACAAACCGAGCAAACGACGTTCGCCGAAGCTCATGAATGCCCCACAGCTCACTACGACCAGCAGGATCACTACCGCTTTAAGAATGGCAATCAGAATGTCGATCACCTCAGGGGTAAACCAGCTCATCGTGTCGCCTCCCGCAGATTTTCAACCGTCGCACCCACCAGTACTGGCGGGATCCCAGGTAAGCCAAGCGGTAACCCCACCTGTCCCTGGGTCAGGGCTTCACTCAGGCGTACTGGCAGACGCAATGTCTGGCCCGCACAGCTGAACTCCACCAGCGCACCGGCATTGACGCCAAGCGCAGCCGCATCCGCCGGGTTCACCATGACATAAGCCTCTGGCATACGTTGCTGAATTACACCAGAACGCTGTGACATTTCGTCACTGCCGAACAAATGGTAATACGGCGCAACACGCCAGCCTTGCTCATGACCAAAGGCGGCAGGCACGTTGGTAAAGTAACCCAGCTTGCCCTCCCCTGCTTCGATCAGGCGTACACCCGGATCACCATGACGCAACTTGCCACCCACTTCGGCCTGGAACTTGTTCCATGCCTGCGGTGAGTTCCAACCTGGCGCCCAGGCGAATGGGATCTGCTGACGATCGGCCAGCGGGCTGTTGTTCCCTTCCATTGAGAAGGCAAACATGGTGTCTTTATCCTGCGGTTGACGCGGTTCATGCACGCTAATATTGGCGCGCATGGCCGTACGGCCGCTGGAACGAATTGGAGAACGCGCCAGTTTCTGACCACGAATACGGAAGCTCGCGTCCGGTGCTGCATCGACGATACCCTGCAGTTGCGGCAGTGCATTAACACAGGCGGCGATCACGTCGTCGAGCTGCGTCCAATCCACGTGGCGACTGGTGTAGGTAGAGTGCAGCGAGTGCATCCAGCGCCAGCTTTCCAGCATCACGGTAAACTGATTCTTTTTGGCATCGTCGTAGTAGGCAGGATCGTAGACCTGGAAGAAGCGCTGTGCGCGGCCTTCCTGGTTGACCAACGTACCGTCACTCTCGGCAAAACTTGCCGCCGACAGGATCAGGTTAGCCTTTTCCATCACAGCAGTGCGTTGATGGTCCGCGACAATCAGGTTGCTGACCTTGGCCAGCGCCGCGTCCACTTTCGCCGCCGACGCATGCCGGTAGAGATCGTTTTCCATGACGATAGCGGTGTCGGCTTCGCCGTTTTCCAACTGCGTCAAAGCCTGATCAAGTGAACCGCCGCCGATCATCGACAAACCGATGCTGTTGGCAGCGCTGGCTACGAAGGTGATACCCACGTCAGAACCGCGATCCTTCAACGCTTTGGCGATGTTGGCCGCCGCTTCGATGATAGCTTCGCTACCGGCGTTGCTGCCGGTGATGATCAACGGTTTGCGCGCGTCGGTCAGCGCCTGCACGATGATGTCGACTTTCTTGTTCAGACCGCCAGCCAGATCGCTAACCGCAGGTGCCGCATTGTCCAGCGCATGGGCAATAGCGAAGCCGAAGCGCGCCTGCTCATCCACCGGTGCACGGTAGTTCCATGCCGCAATGTCATCCAGACGCGTGTCGTCCACGTTGGTCACGAACAGCGGGTATTTGGCATGCTGACCAATGTTTTGGATCGCAGCGATCTGCCAGTCGGCAACACGCTGGGCCGCCGCCATGGCACGGGCCTTGCCTTTCACCGCCTGACGTACCGACAGCGCGATACGCGCACCGGTCTGGGTGAGATCTTCACCCAACACCAATACCGCGTCGTAGCCTTCGATTTCACGCAGTGCCGGCGTGTAAACGCCGCTGTTTTGCAGCACGTTCAGCATCAGGTTCAAACGACCCTGTTCGGCCTGCGAGATACCGGTGTAGAAGTTCTCGGCACCCACCAGTTCGCGCAGTGCGAAGTTGCTTTCCAGGCTGGCGCGTGGTGAACCAATACCGATGGTTTTCTTCGCCTGACGCAGAATGTCCGCCGCGCCCTGCATGGCTTGTTCGGCATTCAGGGTGATCCAGTCGTCACCGCGCAGCTGTTGTGGCTGGCGCGGACGATCTTTCTGGTTCACGTAGCCATAACCAAAGCGGCCACGGTCACACAGGAAATAGTGGTTCACGCTGCCGTTATAACGGTTTTCGATGCGACGCAGTTCGCCATAGCGCTCACCCGGGCTGGTGTTACAGCCGATGCTGCACTGCTGGCAGATGCTTGGCGCAAACTGCATGTCCCATTTACGGTTATAACGCTCGGAGTGCGTTTTGTCGGTGAACACGCCGGTCGGGCACACTTCTACCAGGTTACCGGAGAACTCGCTTTCCAGCGTACCGCTCTCGACGCGGCCAAAGTAGACGTTGTCGTGAGCACCGTACACACCGAAATCGGTACCGTCCGCATAATCCTTGTAGTAGCGTACACAACGGTAGCAGGCGATGCAGCGGTTCATCTCATGCGAGATAAACGGCCCCAGTTCCTGGTTGTTATGGGTACGCTTACTGAAGCGGTATTTACGGAAGCTGTGGCCGGTCATTACTGTCATATCCTGCAGGTGACAGTTACCGCCTTCTTCACATACCGGACAGTCGTGCGGGTGGTTGGTCATCAACCACTCAACCACGCTTTCACGGAACTGTTTGGCTTCGCCATCGTCGATGGAAATAAAGGTTCCATCGGATGCCGGTGTCATACAAGACATCACCAAACGGCCACGCGTATCTTCCGCGTTTTGGTATTGCTTTACCGCACATTGGCGGCAAGCGCCGACGCTTCCCAGCGCCGGGTGCCAGCAAAAGTAAGGAATATCGAGGCCGAGAGAGAGACAAGCCTGCAACAGGTTGTCAGCTCCATCTACGTCGTATTCTTTGCCGTCTACATGAATCGTAGCCATAGTCAGCATGCTTCCAAGTGGCCTGCCTTACGGCAGGCGTTAATCAAAAATTCTGGCCGTGTTCGGGCGAGTTCGGCTTACCAGCGCTGCTTCAGCAGGTTGTTCGGCTGAATGCCGCCAATCGCATGCGCGTTACTGAAATGCTTCACGGCGATGCCCGCTTCGAACTCTTCACGGAAATATTTAATTGCGCTTTGCAGTGGCTCTACGGCACCTGGCGCATGGGCGCAGAAGGTTTTGCCCGGGCCGAGGGAACGGCACAGCTGCTCGAGGGTTTCGATATCCCCCGGCTGCCCTTGGCCATTTTCCAACGCACGCAGGATCTTCACGCTCCACGGCAAGCCGTCGCGACATGGCGTACACCAACCGCAGGACTCGCGAGCGAAGAACTCTTCCAGGTTGCGCACCAACGGAACCATGCCGATTTCGTGGTCCACCGCCATCGCCAGCGCAGTGCCAAGACGGCTGCCGGCTTTACCGATGTTCTCGAAGTCCATCGGCAGATCAAGGTGATCGGCAGTCAGGAAGTCTGTCCCTGCGCCGCCTGGCTGCCAGGCTTTAAAACGCAATCCGTCACGCATGCCGCCGGCGTAATCTTCCAGAATTTCACGCGCGGTGGTGCCAAACGGCAGTTCCCAAACGCCTGGGTTTTTCACCCGGCCGGAGAAGCCCATCAGTTTGGTCCCGGCGTCGTTACTCTTACCGGCGGAGATCCCCTTGTACCAGTCAATACCGTTCGCCAGGATCGCCGGAACGTTACACAGGGTTTCTACGTTATTCACGCAAGTCGGTTTGCCCCAAACACCGGAAGAAGCCGGGAAAGGTGGCTTGGAACGCGGGTTGGCACGGCGGCCTTCCAGCGAGTTGATCAATGCGGTTTCTTCGCCACAGATATAACGACCCGCACCGGTATGAACAATCAGCTCAAAGTCAAAGCCGCTGCCCATAATATTCTTGCCCAAATAACCGGCTTCGGTGGCTTCAGCGATCGCACGGCGCAGATGCACCGCCGCTTCGATGTACTCACCACGCAAGAAGATATAGCCACGGTAAGCCTTCAACGCGAACGCAGAGATCAACATGCCTTCAACCAACAGGTGCGGCAGTTGCTCCATCAGCAGGCGGTCTTTATAGGTGCCCGGCTCCATTTCATCGGCGTTACACAGCAGGTAACGGATGTTCATGGATTCGTCTTTCGGCATCAGGCTCCACTTCAGACCGGTGGAGAAACCGGCGCCACCGCGACCTTTCAACCCGGCGTCTTTTACCAGGGTGACGATCTCGTCCGGGGCCAGGCCCTTAATGGCTTTTTCAGCGCCTGCGTAACCGTTCTTGCTGCGGTATTCATCCAGCCAAACAGGCTGTTTGTCGTCGCGCAGCCGCCAGGTCAGCGGGTGCATTTCGGGAGTGCGTACAATGTCTTTAATCATTGATACTGCTCCAGTAGCGTCTCGATATCTTCAGGCTTCAGCTGACTGTGAGTGTCCTCATCAATCATCATGGTTGGCCCTTTATCGCAGTTGCCCAGGCAGCAGGTTGGCAGCAGAGTGAAGCGACCATCAAAGGTCGTTTGACCTGGTTTGATGCTCAGCTTCTTCTCAATGGCAGCCTGAATGCCCTGATAACCGGTGATATGACAAACAACGCTGTCACAATAGCGGATCACGTGACGTCCTACTGGCTGACGGAAAATCTGGCTGTAGAACGTGGCCACGCCTTCTACGTCGCTGGCAGGAATGCCCAGCACTTCCGCGATGGCATAAATCGCACCGTCCGGAACCCAGCCACGCTGCTTCTGCACAATTTTCAGTGCTTCGATGGAGGCAGCGCGTGGGTCCTCGTAATGGTGCTTTTCGTGCTCGATCGCATCACGTTCTTCCGCGCTCAACTCAAATGCATCAACGCCGCTCTGGGGAGCGGCCGCATTGATGGGTTCAAGCGCTTCGTTATTCGCGTGATTGTCTTTTTGATCATGCATAGTTAGCGGTCCACATCTGACATTACAAAATCGATACTACCCAGATAGACGATCAGGTCGGAGACCAGGCTGCCACGGATTACCGCTGGGATTTGCTGCAAGTGCGCAAAGCTTGGCGTACGTACCCGGGTGCGGTAGCTCATGGTGCTGCCGTCGCTGGTCAGGTAGTAGCTGTTGATCCCTTTAGTGGCTTCAATCATCTGGAATGATTCGTTGGCTGGCATCACCGGGCCCCAGGAAACCTGCAGGAAGTGGGTGATCAGCGTTTCAATGTGCTGCAGCGTACGCTCTTTCGGCGGCGGCGTGGTCAGCGGGTGATCGGCCTTGAACGGACCTTCCGGCATGTTGTTCAGGCACTGTTCAAGAATGCGCAGACTCTGGCGCAGCTCTTCCACCTTTAACATCACGCGGGTATAGCAGTCGCTGTTGCCGTCGCCGACAGGAATTTCGAAATCGAAGTTCTCGTAGCCAGAATAAGGACGCCATTTACGCACGTCGAACTCGATACCGGTGGCGCGCAGACCGGCGCCAGTGACGCCCCACTCCAATGCTTCTTTAGCATTGTAGGAGGCTACCCCAACGGAACGGCCTTTCAGGATACTGTTCTTCAGCGCAGCCTTGACGTAAGAGTCCAGACGTTTTGGCATCCACTCAAGGAACTCACGCAGCAGACGATCCCAACCGCGTGGCAGGTCGTGTGCAACACCGCCAATACGGAACCAGGCCGGGTGCATACGGAAACCGGTAATCGCTTCAACCAAATCGTAGATTTTCTGACGGTCGGTAAAGGCGAAGAACACCGGGGTCATTGCACCGACGTCCTGAATAAAGGTACTGATGTACAGCAAGTGACTGTTGATGCGGAACAGCTCTGACAGCATCACGCGAATCGTGTCTACGCGATCCGGCACTTTGATCCCGGCCAGTTTCTCAACGGCCAGCACATAAGGCATTTCGTTCACACAACCGCCGAGGTACTCGATACGGTCGGTGTACGGGATGTAGCTGTGCCAGGACTGGCGCTCGCCCATTTTCTCGGCACCGCGGTGGTGGTAACCGATATCCGGCACGCAGTCGACGATCTCTTCGCCATCCAACTGCAAAATAATGCGGAATGCGCCGTGCGCAGAGGGGTGGTTCGGACCGAGGTTAAGGAACATGAAGTCCTCGTTCTCGGTACCACGCTTCATGCCCCAATCTTCTGGCTTGAAGGTCAGCGCTTCCATTTCCAGATCTTCTTTCTGTTTGGTCAACACGAAAGGATCGAATTCGGTGGCACGCGCCGGGTAGTCTTTACGCAGCGGGTGGCCTTCCCAGGTTTGCGGCATCATGATGCGCGTCAGGTGCGGGTGGCCGTCGAAGGTAATACCGAACATTTCCCAGGTTTCACGCTCATACCAGTTGGCATTCGGGAATACCTTCGTCGCTGTGGGCACGTGCAAGTCTTTTTCAGACAGTGCCACTTTCAGCATGATATCGCGGTTACGTTCGATAGAAATCAGATGATAGAAAACAGAGAAATCCGCAGCAGGCAGGCCGTCGCGGTGGGTACGCAGACGCTCGTCTACGCCATGCAGATCGAACAGCATGACATAAGGCTTCGGCTGTTTTCTCAAAAACGTCATTACTTCCAGTAACTGGTCAGGCTTGACCCATACCACGGGCATTCCGGTACGGGAGGGCTGAACAGTAAAGGCTTCCGGCCCAAAACGGTTGCGCAGTTCGCCAATAACCGGATCGTCAAGGTGATCCCGGGTTTGCCAAGAAGGCAAGGCGTCGTGCGTCGTTGAATCTGTCATAATTTTTTTTCACCACACTAAAGGGTTATTTCGCCGCAAGTTCACTTTTCGCTGTGTTAACCAATAGCGCACTAAGATGGACGTTAAATGAACGTCTTAAATCTCGTCAGGCGTCCGAAGGTTGGTCACCGCGATACGCTCGCCGTGTTTACGCTCTCTTTCAGACTGCATATTGGCGCGATAAACGCCCTGATCGCCGACAACCCAAGACAGTGGGCGGCGTTCTTTACCAATGGATTCCTGCAGCAGCATCAGTGCTTGCATGTACGCTTCTGGGCGCGGTGGGCAGCCAGGGATATACACGTCGACCGGAAGGAACTTGTCCACGCCCTGCACAACGGAGTAGATGTCGTACATGCCGCCAGAGTTGGCGCAGGCGCCCATGGAGATCACCCATTTAGGCTCCAGCATCTGTTCGTACAGGCGCTGAATGACCGGGGCCATTTTGGTGAAGCAAGTGCCGGCCACAACCATCAAGTCAGCCTGACGCGGTGAAGCACGCAATACTTCAGCACCAAAACGGGCCACGTCGTGAACGGCGGTAAACGACGTCACCATCTCCACATAACAGCACGAAAGGCCGAAGTTATATGGCCATATAGAGTTTTTACGCCCCCAGTTCACCATGTCATGCAATGCATGCTCGAGTTTACCCATGTAAACCGTGCGGTGAACCTGTTGGTCCAGAGGATCAGCGACGATCTCCTGTTTTTGCAGGGGGTAACGGTCGTTCTCACCGTTCGGGTCTATGCGGGTGAGCGTATAGTCCATCTTAATGCCTCGTTTTTAACCGACTACTGCGGATGACTGTTGGTGGCGTTCTTGATTGTGCCCGGTTTGCTCTGACGCTTGGAACGCGCCGGAGTCCAGTCCAATGCGCCAATGCGCACCAGGTAAACCAGACCAGCCAATAGCACCAAAATGAAAATGGCGGCTTCGATAAAGCCAACCCAACCGCTCTCACGAATGGAGACCGACCAGGCGTACAGGTATAAGGCTTCAACATCGAAAATAACGAAGAACATGGCGACCAGGTAGAACTTGGCGGACAGACGCATACGCGCCGTGCCGACGGAGTCGATGCCTGATTCAAATGGGGTGTGTTTGGCGCGTGCGCGGGCTCTCCCGCCCAAGAAGAACGCACCCAGCAGCATTAAGCCGCAAAGCCCGATAGCCACGACAAGAAATACGGCGAACGCCCAGTGATGAGCGATAACTTCAGTGGTTGTTGACATACTCTATGCTTACTCATCAAAAGTGGCGTCGATCGCTCTGCTCTTGTATCTGGCAGTTAGTGCACCACATCGATTTAAGGGAAGGATAAATTAACCACACAAACAAACTGCTTTTACAGCGAGTTAGGCAGCGTTTTACTGTGGGCTTTTTACTCCTTTCTATAACCTTTTGTCAACTTTGACAAAAGTATCTACACACTAGTTTACATACATATCATTTAATTAACATTTCATGCGCCTGGCTTAGGCTAAATCGTGTCAGTTAATTGCTGTGTAGAAACAGATAGATATAAACCAACATGCTCATTTCAGTTTTACTATACCATTGTCTCAGGAATCTCCTGTTCTTCCACTCACTACCTAGGGGTATTTTTTTGATCCAGGACACGTTTCCAGCATAAATCCTCAAAAAAAGTGTGGCCCTTTAATAAATTTTGTCAATTTCGGCGGTCAAACACGCCCGTGACAAACTACCAAAATAACCATATTGATTCCAGGCCTTTAGCTGGCGCAATTAATCGTTCAAAAAATCATCGAAAGCGTTTTATTTCGACTGATAAAGGTTCTCACCCATAAATAAAAACAGAAGAAATAACCTTTTCAGATAACAAATCATGTTAACTGCTTATAAATAGAACTCTCTGTGATTTTAGGCCAAAAAAAACCTCCACCGAGGTGGAGGTTTTTCATCCGGTTTAACGCGTTTTGGCGTTATTCCTCATCATCAACCAGACAAGCATCATCTTGCAGCGAAGCACCTGGCCCACTGAAGCTGTAGTTGCTCGTACCGTTCTGCATGGCGCTGAAAATTGCCATTGCCAGCTCGTTGGCGCACTTTGGATCCTTGCACAAGGCATATTGGGTATCCGGCAACGGTGGCAAACCTTCTACCGCGCCTAACACCCGCAAGTCCGGGCTCATCATTTCGATTGGCCGAACGGTGATCCCCAGCCCTGCCTTGCATGCAGCACGAACGGCAGAGAGTGTCGAGGCAACATAGGCGATTCGCCATGGGATCCCGGCGTCATCCAGGTGCTTGATCGCCATGGCGCGGAACGGACTCGGTTCGTCCATCACCACCAACGGGATAGGTTCCCCCGCCTGGAAATGGTAATCTGCCGAGCAATACCACAGGGTTGGCGAAGTCCGCAGCACAATATGCGGGCGGTCTTCGGTCGCCGTTGTGGTAATCGCCAGATCGACTTCACCGTTTTCCAGCATGTCGTTCATAAACGAGCTAGGTTTCACCCGAACATCAATTGCCAGCTTTGGATACACTGACGTGACGCGGTTGAGCAGGAAAGGCAAGATGGTATCGGCGGTATCGTCAGAAGCACCGATAGTCAGAACACCTTTTATATTGTTGTACATCAGTGAAGTACAGGCTTCGTCGTTGAAGCGCAGGATTTTCCTGGCGTAGCCGAGAAGCTGAATACCGTGTTCGGTCAGTAATTTATTGCGCCCATGACGGGCAAACAACTCTTTGCCAACCAGTTGCTCTAACCGCTGCATTTGTTGACTGACGGCTGATTGGGTACGACAAACGGCAACTGCCGCCGCCGCAAAAGTATTCAAATCAGCAACAGCAACAAAGGTTCTAAGCAGATCGAGGTCGAGATTAAGTATCGGACGATTTGCAGTTGTCATAGTGTTTTCTTCACTTTTTGAATTCTAATTTACAAACTACCCTGGTGTGTTTCTAAGACATCGTTTAAAAGGGACGATGCCAGACATGACAGTACCCCACTCATTAGTGGAGGGCAAAAAAATTACTTTTAATTCGTTACCTCTATCGCCTTTTAAAATGTGATCTATCGCAGATGCTTATAGAACACCGTACTTTATTCGTGGTTAAAGTGTTTAATTTTTACCAGCGTAAATATTTTACTCATTCACCGCGCCTGATTTCCACTCCAATTGTGCTGCACAACTTCCGCACCCAGACTGGCCTCGGCGTCCATCGATACGGTAAAACGTAAATTTTTTTTCCCGTATCTTTCGGTTCATTTTTTAACGAATTTAATAAATTCAACCAGTAACATTTATTCTTTAAATAATCCCGGAATAACTACTTAAATTCGGCTTAAGTTAAAAACTGTAATATTGCTAATGTAATTTGGCCTTAACATTGAGTTTGGATCGCCGATTGACAACTCGCCATCAGACAACTCTGGCATTATCATTTCTTTACATTTTATCTGTTTTAATCCTCGGTCCAGCTTAACAATCGTTGACACCTCAGCACTGATACGCCGATGGCCTTGAGCAATTATACCTGTACGCACCCGTCATGACAGAGCAAAAAACCAGAAAAAAAACAAAAACCAGAGTTAAAACCCATCAAATTACTTTAGCGTTGTTTATACCCCCTGAAATTGCCCTCAGCCCCCTTCGTTTGCACCAAAGGCGTGCACAACCCTTCAAAAGCGCTAACGCCAGGAGTACATTGTGCAGGTTGCGGTGTTCCACGGTAGGAACGCCCCCATCCCAGCAAAAGGCTCAACTTTTTATGTCCCCCATTGAGAAATCCAACAAACTGGACAACGTCTGCTATGACATTCGCGGCCCGGTGCTCAAAGAAGCTAAACGTCTTGAAGAAGAAGGCAATAAAGTCCTGAAACTGAACATCGGCAACCCTGCCCCGTTTGGTTTCGACGCCCCTGACGAAATCCTGGTCGACGTGATCCGCAATCTGCCCACGGCGCAAGGCTATTCTGACTCCAAAGGGCTCTTCTCGGCACGTAAAGCGATCATGCAGCACTACCAGGCGCGTAACATACGTGACATGACCGTTGAGGATATCTACATCGGCAATGGGGTTTCCGAGCTCATCGTGCAATCGATGCAGGCGTTGCTGAACAGCGGCGACGAAATGCTGGTGCCGGCACCGGATTATCCGTTATGGACCGCTGCCGTCTCGCTGTCCGGTGGTAAAGCCGTGCATTATCTGTGTGATGAAGAAGCCGGCTGGTTCCCAGATCTGGATGATATCATCAGCAAGATCACCCCCCGCACCCGCGGTATCGTGATCATCAACCCGAATAACCCGACCGGCGCGGTATACAGCAAAGCACTGCTGGAACAGATTGTTGAGATCGCCCGTCAACACAACCTGATTATCTTCTCCGATGAGATTTACGACAAAATCCTGTATGACGAAGCCGAGCACCACTCTATCGCCGCGCTGGCGCCGGATTTGCTGACAGTCACCTTCAACGGGCTGTCTAAAACCTATCGCGTGGCCGGTTTCCGTCAGGGTTGGATGGTACTGAACGGGCCGAAGAAACACGCCAAGGGCTACATCGAAGGGTTGGAAATGCTGGCGTCAATGCGCCTGTGCGCCAACGTTCCAATGCAGCATGCGATCCAAACGGCACTGGGTGGCTATCAGAGCATCAGCGAATTCATTCAGCCCGGCGGCCGCCTGTATGAACAGCGCAACCGCACCTGGGAACTGTTGAACGAGATCCCCGGCGTTTCCTGCGTGAAGCCTCAGGGTGCGCTGTATATGTTCCCTCGCATCGACGCCAAGCGGTTTAATATTCGCGACGACCAGAAATTGGTCCTGGATCTGCTGCTGCAGGAAAAAGTGCTGCTGGTACAAGGCAGCGCCTTCAACTGGCCATACCCGGATCATGTACGAATCGTTACCTTGCCGCGTGTCGACGAGTTGGAAATGGCGGTGGGTAAACTGGGCCGCTTCCTCGAAGGCTACCGCCAGTAAAAATTAACGGCACCCTCGTAATAGCCGAAATGCTTCGCGTTGCATCAAGGCGGCAACTGAGCACATGTCCGGTCACATAGAGAGCTATGTGACCGGGGTGGGCGAAGGCAGCCAACAAAGAGGCAACGTGAAGCATGAAGGATATTTGCATAAGCCGCCGTCACTGCTCACAATGGAACCCTCACTTGCCGTTGTAAAAGAGAGCACCATGAGCCAGAGCCACTTTTTTGCCCATCTGTCCCGCTTGAAACTGATTAATCGCTGGCCGCTGATGCGCAATGTCCGTACCGAGAATGTTTCCGAACACAGTCTGCAGGTGGCGTTTGTCGCCCATGCGTTGGCCGTGATTAAAAATAGAAAGTTCAATGGCAACCTGAGCGCCGATCGCGTCGCCCTGCTGGCGATGTATCATGATGCCAGCGAAGTGATCACGGGTGACATGCCGACGCCTATCAAGTATTACAATCCGCAGATCGCCCACGAATATAAGAAGATAGAAAAAATCGCTCAGCAGAAGTTGCTGGATATGATTCCTGCCGAATTACGCAACGATTTCCGCTCTATTCTTGACGAGCACTATTATACCGAAGACGAAAAATTGGTGGTCAAGCAGGCAGATGCGCTCTGTGCCTACCTGAAATGTCTGGAGGAATTGTCTGCCGGTAATAACGAATTCAAGCTGGCGAAAGCCCGATTGGAAAAGACCCTGCAGCAGCGCAGCAGCCCGGAGATGGATTATTTTATGAACGTGTTTATTCCCAGCTTCAGCCTATCCCTGGATGAAATCAGCCTGGACTCCTCTCTGTAATCTTCATGGCGCAGCACGCTGCGCCGTTAATTAAAAGGCATACAGCCACGGCACAATGATCACGCTGACCAACATCACCAGCAGTGTGAATGGCACGCCCATGCGGACAAAATCACCAAACTTATAGTTCCCTGGCCCCAGCACCAACGTATTTACCGGCGAAGAAACTGGCGTCATAAACGCAGCCGACGCGGCAATGGCGATAATCATGGCGAATGGATACGGCGAAACGCCCATTTCGCGCGCAGCCGCGATGGCTATCGGTGCCATCAGTACCGCAGTCGCCGTGTTGGAGATAAACAGCCCGATAGTGGCGCACAGTGCAAACAGGCACAGCAGCATCACCCGCGGCCCCGCACCACCGGCAACGTCCATCAATCCGCGGACGATCAAATCCACCCCGCCGGTTTTCTGGAGTGCCTGAGCAAAGGGCATCATGCCGACAATCAAGATAATGCTCGGCCAGTGGATCGACTTATAGGCACTTTCCATGTCGATGCAGCGGAACTTGCCCATCAGTAAACAGGCAATCAATGCGGCGATCGGGTTTGGGATCTCGTCAGTCAGCATCATTGCCACCATCAACGCCAAACAGAATAATGCGTGTGGAGCCTGGGTGATCGCCGGTGCGACCTCGTCGACCTCAGCCGGTAGATTGAGCACGATAAAATCGTGGGTTTTCGCCTGCAGTTGACGAATCGCTTTCCAGTCGCCTATCACCAACAAAATGTCGCCCAATGCCAAGGGCTCATCCACCAGTTTGCCAGACAGGGTTACACCATGGCGACGGATCCCGACTACGTTCAGATCGTAACGGCTTCGAAAGGCAGATTCGCGCAAACTTTTGCCCAATAGCGTTGAATCGGGGATTAACGACACTTCCGCCATACCCACGTTGCGCGATTGTTCGGAGAAATAATCGCCGCGTAATACCATCGGCTCCAGTTGCTGCTCGCTGCAAAACTCGCGGAGATCCACCTGGCTGTCCGACATGTCGAGCAAAAGCACATCCCCTTCGCGCAGTTCAGTGCTGCCGGATGCGCTTACCATCACACGCCGGAAGCGCTTCCAGCGTTCAATCCCCACCACGTTTGCGCCGTAACGGGCTCGCAGGTGCACTTCGTCGAGCGAACGCCCCACCAGCGGAGACCCGTTTCGGATAGCCAGCCGGCGCGCCCTGCCCGTCAGCTTGTAGTCACGGATCAGATCGCGGAAAGTACGCCGGTGCCAGGTTTCCCGGGTTTTATCACCGTCGTCATTGCTCAGCCAGCGGCGGGCCACCAGCATGTAACCCACGCCCAGCACCAATACCGCCAAGCCGACGGGCGTCACGCCGAAAAAGCCAAAACCGCTAATGCCTTCACGCACCAATTCGCTGTTCACCACCATGTTAGGCGGCGTCGCCACCAGCGTCATCATACCGCTAATCAGACCGGCAAAACTCAGCGGCATCATCAACCTGCCCGGGGCAATTTTCATCCGTGCCGCGACGCTCAGCACCACCGGAATAAAGATTGCCACCACGCCTGTCGAGCTCATGAACGCACCCAGGCCCGCCACGGTGACCATCAGCAACATCAACATCTTGGTTTCACTGCTACCGGCAACTTTCACCAACCAGTCGCCCACCTGATAAGCCACACCGGTGCGTACCAACCCCTCTCCGATCACAAACAGCGCAGCGATCAGAATCACGTTGGGGTCGCTAAACCCCACCGTCGCCTCAGACAAGGTCAGTGTGCCGCTCAGCACAAAGGCGATGATGACCAACAACGCCACAACGTCCATGCGCAGCTTATTTGTGGTAAACAGCACAATGGCGATCAACAGTAAACTCAGCACCCACAGTAATTCGCTGTTCAAAACGGCCTCATCCGGCAGAGATATCCAAGGGCTTAAAAAGTAGCATAAAAAAACCCCGCCGATGCGGGGTCTAATCAATTAGGGTGAAGATAGGGAACGTCGCGTTAGACTACCTGACGAATCTCTGCACCCTGTTCCGTTTTGTCTACGGCAATCTGCTCAAGCGAAGTCAGCAACAGATCGACCTGGTCCCGCTTTGGCGCATCGGCAGGTGCATTGACTGCAATCACCTGGCAGCCCGCGGCCAAGCCAGAAAGAATACCGGCAGCGGCGTCTTCAACCACGACGCAATCCTGCGGCGCCAACCCGAGACGTTCGGCACCCAGCAGATACGCATCCGGCTGCGGTTTGCCATGTTTTACCTGTTCGGCAGTAATGAAAACGTCAGGTTCCGGCAAACCACCCGCGCGGCGGCGAGCGGTCGCCACCGGGATCGAGCCGGAGGTAACGATCGCCCACGGGATATCGAGTTGATCCAACCGCGCCAGCAACGCCGCTGCCCCTGGCAAGGCAGTCACACCATCGGTGTCCTGCGCTTCTACTTGTTCCAACAGCAGGAACTCTTGCTGAATGGCAGCCTCACTTTCACCCGGCATAAAGTGACGCAACGAGGTAATGGCCTGTTTACCGTGAATAAAATCCAGTACGTCCTGCGGATTAATGCCACGGCGTGTGGCCCAATTGATCCAGGCGCGCTCTACCGCCGGCAGCGAATCCACCAACGTCCCATCAAGATCGAACAGAAAACCCTTACACTCCACAGGAAACCTCTTTATTCAGGCATTAATAATTTGCGCTATCTCAACGGCGCTCAAATGATACTGACGTGGGCATGACAGCCAGATCGCTAGCATACGCTGGTACTTTTCCCACATTTTGGTTTGGGCGTTAAAGCCGTGGCTGCCGGAATCGAAATGAGTATAACGTCCTTCGGTATTAACAAGGAAACGCACGTAGCTCAAATGACGAGCCTCGGTGGCAGCGTCAAAACCGAGAAACGCCAGCCGACGTGCTTCAATCCCCTGCTTTTCCTTCAGGTTATCCCAGGAAACCTGCAATGCATGGTGCATTTCCATCACATTAATAATGGTGCGGCACACGTCTTCGCTCATCTCACCAAAATCGCGGTCCAGCTCGCGCATCTGCAGACCGAACCCCCGTTCAATGATGGTCTGCAGGCGACGGTAACGTTCGGCGTTATCCGGATCGAGCAGAGTCATCATCTTGTATTGGTTGGACAGGATTAGCCGTTGGGCGTGGGTCATTTCCATCGTAATTTCCTCGATAAATTGCTTATGACGGAAGCATCGCACAGCGCAATATCACAGGAAATCACAACTCGCCGGTTCTTTGATTTGAACGGGGGTTATTCGTCACCGCAGTAAAAAGGCCGCTGAAGAATGCGGCCCTTTTTGATGTTACAGGTCATCCAGGAAGGTTTTATCCAACTGCTTGAAGGCGCGCTTCAACAGGTCGGCCAGAGCCTGGTACGTTGGTGTGCCTTCTACCGGCGCCACAGCCTGGCCAGCCTCCGTTAACTTATTGCGTACCTCGTGGTACCACTGCAACAGCGTTGGCGGCAATGGCGTGATCGAACGACGCCCCAACCACCACAAGCCTTGCATCGGCATGCTACAGGCGAACAACGCCGTGGCAATGGCCGGCCCCAACTGCCCCCCAAGGGCAATCTGCCAGGTCAGGGTAAACACCGCCAGCGGCGGCATGAAGCGGACGGCAAAACGGGTGGCACTCGCAACGCGATTCTCCGGAAAGACCGGAGCCAGACGTTTGTCTGACGGCCAGGTTTTCATGTAATGCTGCCCGCGCTGGAATACCTGAAACCAGCTTACGGAACCGGACGGTTTGCTCGTCATCGCGTACCTCAACGTCACAAAGAAAAATAAGGGCACGGCAAACACAATACTAAAAAATTTGAAGCTTTAAATTTATTTTGTGTTTGCCTCAGGCTATCGGTATCCTAAGCCGGCCTTTTGGCCGGTAGAAGATGACAAGAATTCTGTCAACTTTTAGCCCTATAAAAATCAAGATTACTTAAACCGCAGAGAAATCATCGGTTTTTTCATCGTCATGTGGTTTGTGCAATTCACATGATGTTAATCATAAATGTCAACGGCATTATGCGCTACGCTTGTTGTCTGATTGACGATTAATTCACCACGTGTTTTGGTATTTCCTTTAACAACACGAACTATTTAAGTAGGTACTTCCATGTCGAGTAAGCTAGTACTGGTCCTTAACTGCGGCAGTTCTTCCCTGAAATTCGCTATCATCGATTCTGTCAACGGTGAAGAACACCTCTCCGGCTTAGCCGAATGTTTCCACCTGCCTGAGGCTCGCCTCAAGTGGAAGATGGACGGCGCCAAACATGAAGCTGCTCTGGGTGCCGGCGCTGCGCACAGCGAAGCACTGAACTACATTGTTAATACTATTCTGGCACAAAAACCGGAGCTTTCAGCACAGCTGACCGCTATCGGCCACCGTATTGTGCACGGCGGCGAGAAGTTTACCGCTTCTGCTGTAATCAATGACGATGTCCTGCAGGGTATCAAAGATGCAGTACCTTTTGCACCACTGCATAACCCAGCACACCTGATTGGTATCGCTGAAGCCTTGAAATCCTTCCCTAAACTGGCTGATAAAAACGTGGCTGTGTTCGACACGGCGTTCCACCAGACCATGCCGGAAGAATCCTACCTGTACGCCCTGCCGTACAGCCTGTACCGTGACCACAGCGTTCGTCGCTATGGCGCACACGGCACCAGCCACTTCTATGTCACTCAAGAAGCGGCAAAAGCGCTGAACAAGCCCGTTGAAGAAGTTAACCTGATCACTTGCCACCTGGGCAACGGCGGTTCTGTAACTGCAGTGCGCAACGGTAAATGTGTTGATACCTCCATGGGTCTGACCCCGCTGGAAGGCCTGGTCATGGGCACCCGCAGCGGTGACATCGATCCAGCTATCATCTTCCACCTGCATGACGCACTGGGCATGAGCGTTGATCAAATCAACAAAATGCTGACCAAAGAATCCGGCCTGCTGGGCCTGACCGAAGTCACCAGCGACTGCCGTTATGTCGAAGACAACTACGAAACCAAAGCCGACGCCAAGCGTGCAATGGACGTATTCTGCCACCGTCTGGCCAAGTACATCGGCGCATACAGCGCATTGATGGATGGCCGTCTGGACGCGGTGATCTTCACTGGCGGTATCGGTGAAAACGCCGGCATGGTGCGTGAGCTGACCCTGGACAAACTGGGCCTGCTGGGCTTCGAGATTGACCACGAGCGCAACATGGCTGCGCGTTTCGGTAAATCCGGTGCCATCACCAAAGACGGCAGCCGCCTGGCGCTGGTTATCCCGACCAACGAAGAATTGGTCATCGCGCAAGACGCATCCCGTCTGACCGCGTAATGCTTTCCGACACCGTCAGCCCAGGCTGGCGGTGCTGTTTTAGCCTTCATACTTGAAGCCGCAGCCACATTGACTGCACGCGTTTGCCGTCTGGCTGCAACTTCAACTATTTTGGCTATAGCCTCATGTCAAATCGTGAAGAGGACTATTCTGTGTCACGTACAATTATGTTGATCCCCACTGGCACCAGCGTCGGCCTGACCAGCGTCAGCCTGGGTGTCATCCGCTCCATGGAACAAAAAGGCGTTAGCCTGAGCGTGTTCAAACCTATCGCTCAGCCACGCACTGGCGGCGACTCGCTTGACCAGACCACCACCATCATCCGTAGCAGCAACTCCACGATTACAGCCGCTGAACCGCTGCGTATGAGCTACGTTGAAGGCCTGCTGAGCTCCAACCAGCAAGACGTGCTGATGGAAGAAATCGTGGCTCGCTACCACGAAAACACCAAAGATGCAGAAGTGGTGTTGATCGAGGGCCTGGTACCGACCCGTAAGCACCAGTTCGCCAATGCGCTGAACTATGAAATTGCCAAAACGCTGAATGCGGAAATCGTCTTCGTGCTGGCGCTGGGCAACGATTCCCCAGCACAGCTGAAAGAGCGCATTGAGCTGGCTCGCAGCAGCTTCGGCGGCAGCAAAAATAAAAACATCACCGGCGTGATCATCAATAAGCTTAACGCTCCTGTTGATGAGCAAGGCCGTACCCGCCCTGACCTGTCCGAGATCTTCGACGATTCCACCAAGGCCAGCATCACTCATGTTGAGCCGGCGCAACTGTTTGCCAACAGCCCGCTGCCAGTATTGGGCTGCGTGCCGTGGAGCTTCGATCTGATTGCGACCCGTGCTATCGATATGGCTCGTCACCTGAAGGCCACCGTGGTCAATGAAGGCGACATCATGACCCGCCGCGTGAAGTCTGTGACCTTCTGCGCACGCAGTATCCCGCACATGCTGGAACACTTCCGTCCAGGCTCACTGCTGGTCACCTCAGCGGACCGCCCTGACGTATTGGTTTCCGCCTGTCTGGCAGCCATGAACGGCGTAGAAATCGGCGCCATTCTGCTGACCGGTGGCTATGCCATCGACGAACCGATCAGAAAACTGTGTGAACGTGCTTTCCAAACCGGCCTGCCGGTATTTATGGTCGACACCAACACCTGGCAGACCTCGCTGAGCCTGCAAAGCTTCAACCTCGAAGTGCCGGCAGATGACCATCAGCGCATCGAGAAAGTGCAGAACTACGTGGCCAGCCACATCAACGCCGAGTGGATCGAATCACTGACGGCAACCTCCGAGCGTTCACGCCGCCTGTCTCCGCCAGCATTCCGTTACGAACTGACCGAACTGGCGCGTAAAGCCGGCAAACGCATCGTGCTGCCTGAAGGCGACGAGCCGCGTACCGTGAAAGCAGCAGCCATCTGTGCCGAACGCGGTATCGCAGAATGCGTGCTTTTGGGTAACCCAGAAGAGATCCAGCGTGTCGCAGCCGCTCAAGGCGTTGAATTGGGCAAAGGTATCGAGATTGTTGATCCCGTCGCCGTTCGCGAACAATACGTGCCACGTCTGGTTGAACTGCGTAAAAGCAAAGGTATGACCGAAGTGGTTGCTCGTGAGCAACTGGAAGACAACGTCGTTCTCGGTACGCTGATGCTGGAGAAAGGCGAAGTCGACGGCCTGGTTTCTGGCGCGGTTCACACCACCGCCAACACCATCCGTCCACCGTTGCAGTTGATCAAAACCGCACCGGGCAGTTCGCTGGTGTCTTCCGTGTTCTTCATGCTGCTGCCTGACCAGGTTCTGGTTTACGGCGACTGCGCGATCAACCCGGATCCAACGGCAGAGCAGCTGTCTGAGATCGCTATTCAATCAGCAGATTCCGCTGCCGCCTTCGGTATCGAACCACGCGTCGCCATGATCTCCTACTCTACCGGTAACTCCGGTGCGGGTAGCGACGTTGAGAAAGTGCGTGAAGCGACGCGTCTGGCACAGGAAAAACGTCCTGACCTGATCATCGATGGCCCACTGCAGTACGACGCAGCCATCATGGCCGACGTAGCCAAGTCCAAAGCCCCTAACTCACCGGTTGCAGGCCAGGCTACCGTGTTCATCTTCCCAGACCTGAACACCGGTAATACCACTTACAAGGCAGTACAACGTTCTGCGGATCTGGTGTCCATCGGGCCAATGCTGCAAGGCATGCGCAAACCGGTGAACGACCTGTCCCGTGGCGCGCTGGTAGACGACATCGTTTACACCGTCGCACTGACCGCCATCCAGTCTTCCCAGGCTGATGCGGCAGCAGCCAAAGCCTGATAATTCCTGAATTATCAGATAAAAAGCCGGTCAATTGACCGGCTTTTTCTTTTCCACACCGCTTACTGCAGTTTCCCCCCTCTTCATAAAGTCCCTCTCCTGTGCGCCAAAACATGCTTCTCATTGCGGCGTCCGGTTTTAATGCGTCGAGAACTCGCTTATCCAGCTATCCCAGACGGGGATCGGCTGGAGCTCATCCAACAGATAGTCGATAAATGAACGCACCTTCGGATTGCTATATCTGCTGGGAAAATAGAGGGCATAGAGAGCATGGGTGTCGTGAGTCAATTCGCCATCCAGTGCCAAGGGGACCAGGGCTCCCTGTTGTATAGAATCACTTAACAAATAGGTCGGGAGATAGGCAATTCCCTGATCTTCAATAGCTGACTTGAGTAGCACCAGGCTGCTGTTTGCTTGAATAGGCGTTCGTTTTTTTAACTGGTGCGTCACGCCCTGCTCATCGATACACCTTTCTCTCGGGGTTAAACCCGGATAAATAAGGCAATGATGCCGAGTTAACTCTTGAACGGATTTGGGTTTCCCATATTTTCTGAGGTAATTAGGACTGGCGCAATAGGCCCAGTTAATAGTCGCCAATTTACGCATGGCATAATTATCAGGAGGGGACGAAGACACCCGCAATGCAATATCAACATTGACTTCATTAAGATTAACAAAGTTATCATTAAGATCGATATGAAAATCAACATCAGGACAATTCTTGCGAAAATGATTAACCAGTGTCACCAGGTGTGTATAACCAAAGGCTATAGAACAGGTTATCCTTAATTCCCCTTGAGGGTGATTATAGTAACCTGCCGTTGTATTTATTGATTCATCAAAATCCAACAACAGTTGCGATGCTCTATTGTATAAATACTGCCCGGGCTCGGTAAGGGTAAAACTCCGCGTTGTTCTTTTCAGTAACGTTGTCCCTAATTGATTTTCCAGCTGCGATAGGCTTTTGCTCACCGCAGACGGCGAGACATTCAGCTGAACTGCGGCTTCCGATAACCCACCACACTCGACGATCTTGACCAGGATCTCTAGTTGTTTTAACGAAGCCGGATTGCTCATTTTTTCCTTTCGTTCACGAGTGATTTCATTAAATGGTACGAATGGCGCATTACATTGATTGAAATAAAATGTAATTATTAACAACAGAAACATTATCCGTTTTTAATTTTAAATACAGCACCAAAGGGTGATCGCAATCACAAAATAAATAATCAATAAAAATAGCCAATAAAAAAGTGACTTCAGTCACACGTGAAAAAATGATGAAAAAGGAATCAATATGTGGAAACATTTAGAGCCTTACCGATCCTCACTTATTCTATTGCTCGCATTAACACTGGGGGGAGCATTAGGTATCTATGCACCTGAGATAGCGTTGAAATTACAGGCTATAGGCAAAATATTCCTGAATTTATTATTTATGATAATTGTCCCTTTGGTCAGCG
Organism: Serratia sp. PL17; assembly: GCF_017832355.1. Classification (GTDB taxonomy): domain Bacteria; phylum Pseudomonadota; class Gammaproteobacteria; order Enterobacterales; family Enterobacteriaceae; genus Serratia. The sequence continues at coordinate 182,108 of NZ_JAFIBY010000008.1, read as the reverse complement.
TTAGCGTTATGTCATCAATTGCAGGTATGACGGACCTGAAGAAACTCGGCCGCATCATGGGAATTATCTTCGCCGTTTCCATTATGATGGCGCTGATACCGGCGGCAGGTATTGTGGGTTTGGCAACGCTGTTTGATCCGGCACAGGGCGTGGTGATTGAGCTGACGGAAAAGTTCAACGCCGGGGGCGGTGAGATGGATTTTGTCAGCATGGTTACCGCCAATGACTTTGTTGGGTTATTGTCCAAATCCAACATTCTGGCGTTGATTATCATGTCGGTTATCGCCGGGATCGCCATTGGGCAATCCGGTGAGCAAGGCAAACGGATTTCCAACTCGTTAAACGATCTGAATGCAGTCATCATGAAGATTGTGTCCATCATCATGAAAGCGGCCCCCGTCGGTTTAGGCTGTTATTTTGCTTCAACCATGGCAAGCCAGGACTCACAACTACTGATCACCTTTGCCCGAGCTATTGGCCTGTTTTTCCTGGCAACACTGCTGTATTTCGTGTTCGGTTCCATTTTTTACTCCTGGATTGGCGGCGGCGTCCCTGCGGTACGCGCATTCTGGAAAAATGCCATCGAGCCTTCAGCAACGGCATTGGGAACCTGCTCTTCTCTAGGAACGTTGCCCGTCAATATTCGCGCCGGTAAAGCCATGGGTATCGATCCGGAAATCGTCGATATTGCCTTGCCTCTGTTGGTAAACCTGAATAAAGGCGGTGTGGCGATGATTGCCGCATTGAAAATCGTCTTCATCTTTGCCGTGTTGGGGTTGGACTTCACGATGGAGACCTTCTTACTGACCATGCTTATCTCTGTACTTTCGGCGATTATTGTTGGCGGCGTACCTGGCGGAGCATTCCTTGGCGAAATTTTCATTGTGACGACACTGGGGCTCCCGTTGGAAACCATTCCGATGTTGGTGGTTCTCGGTACCATTACCGATGCCCCCGCCACCTTAATCAACGTCATCCATGATTTAAATGCCGCGCAGATTGTTGAACGTTTTTCTGGCAAGAAATCGGCAGTTACCGCACATCAGACAAATGTTCCCCTAATAAAAGAAGAAAGCGCTTTATAGAACCCCATTCGTTACCCATTGGATTAATAATCGATAATAAGCAGGTAAATTATGACGTCTAAAAAAATAGAAACTGCCTTGGTCACTGCGGGTCGCAAACCGAAATTTACCCAGGGTTCGGTAAACTCGGTAATACAGCGCGCATCCTCATTAATTTTCAGCTCAGTTAAAGCGAAAAAACAGGCCACGGCAAACCGTGCCAAAGGTGAGTTATTCTATGGTCGCCGAGGTACCCTGACACATTTTTCATTCCAGGACGCCATGACGGAGTTAGAGGGTGGCGCAGGATGCTCTCTTTACCCCTGCGGGGCTGCCGCAGTGACCAATGCCATTTTGGCCTTTGTCGCCAGTGGCGATCATATTCTGATGACTGGGGCAGCTTATGAGCCCACACAGGATTTCTGTAATAAGGTATTAGCACGCTTGGGTGTGGCGACGACATATTATGATCCACTGATAAGCGCTGGCATTGTCGACCTTATTCAGCCAAATACCAAAGTGGTATTTCTTGAGTCACCGAGCTCCATCACCATGGAGGTTCAAGATGTCCCCGGCATGGTAAAGGCTATCCGCGCGGTTAATCCTGATATTGTAATCATGATTGATAATACCTGGGCTGCAGGCATCTTATTTAAAGCGCTGGATTTCGGCGTGGATATTTCTATTCAGGCCGGGACCAAATATATCATTGGTCATTCCGATGCCATGTTAGGCACCGCGGTATCAAATGCACGCTGTTGGGATCAACTGCGCGAGAATTCTTATCTCATGGGGCAAATGGCCGATGCCGATACAGCCTATGTTGGCAGCCGGGGATTGAGAACGTTGGGCGTACGATTAAAGCAACACGAGGTAAGCAGTATCGCCGTCGCAAAATGGCTGGCTAATCGCCCCGAGGTGGCGCAAGTCAATCATCCGGCACTCCCTTCCTGTAAAGGGCACGAATACTATCAGCGGGATTTCACCGGCAGCTGCGGATTGTTTTCTTTTGTGCTTAAACAGCGGTTAACCGATGAACAGGTTGCCCATTATCTGGATAATTTTGAGCACTTCAGCATGGCGTATTCGTGGGGCGGGTTTGAATCACTGATCTTGGCCAACCAGCCTGAGGAACTCAACGAAATTCGCCCTGCCGGCAAAGTAGATTTCACCGGGACACTCGTGCGTGTGCACATTGGCCTTGAAAATATCGAAGATTTAATTGCCGATCTGGAAGCGGGTTTTGCACGGCTGGCATAAACAAGGTTAAACAAAAGCCGGTCGACTGACCGGCTTATTCATTGCAAAAGCCCATCAGGCATTTTCGTCGCTATCGCGTAGCGGCTTGCCATAGGCCTGCTCATTGTTGCGTGTCAGCCACAGCGACAGTGCTTTGAGTGAGTCGGGCGTGAATTCGTCACAGCGTGCGGTGATTTCTTCCGGCGTCAGCCAGCTCACCTCGGCCACTTCTTCTTCTTGCAAAGCAAACGGGCCATGGGAAACACAGCTAAACAGTGCACCCCACACCCTGCACTGCTCTTCTTCGAAGTAGAACAGCCCATGTTCGGCAAAAGGCACGCCAGCAATACCCAGCTCTTCTTCTGCCTCGCGGCGCGCGGAATCCAGCACATTCTCCCCGCTTTGCACTACGCCACCCGCAGTGGCATCCAGCCAGCCCGGATAGAAGTCTTTGATGTCGGTGCGACGTTGCACCAGAATTTTTCCCATTCCATCATGCACCACAATATAGGTAGCACGATGACGTAGCCGTTGAGCACGCATCTGTTGGCGACTGGATTGAGCAATCACTTCGTTTTGCTCGTCGACGATATCAACCCACTCGGTATCTGCAGCCTGACCCTGTTCCGCCATCCTCTAAAACCTTCTATTTTGGCGCGATGCATCCCGCGCACTGGTTAATCAATGAGTGTTTTTCAAAGATTTTTATTGTGTGTGTATAAATTAGTGCGTTAATGCCACCTCTGCAACAGCCTTGCCGCTGTCCAACGTGACCACACTTAAAATGCCGTCCTCCAGTATGCCATAGCTGGCGGGAAAGCCCCCTTTCGGAATGCTGACCGACCCTGGATTAAAGCAGTAAATATCCCCCTGCCGTTCCGCCTGCGGCAAATGGCTGTGTCCATAGACCAGCACATCTCCGGCAGATAACGGCGGCAGTGCGGAAGGATGATAAAGGTGACCGTGGGTTAAAAACAATCGTCTTTTTTGCAATAGCACCTGCTGCCAAGACGCTGTGATAGGAAATGACAGTAACATCTGATCAACTTCGCTATCACAGTTGCCGCGAACGGCGATGATCTTGTCGCTATAGCGATTCAAATGTTCAGCAACCTGCGCCGGCTGATATCCCGCGGGTAACGCGTTTCGTGGCCCATGATTCAGCAAATCACCCAGCAGAATCAGCCAGTCAGCACCGCTTTGTTCAAAACGATCCAGCACGCTTTCGGTGGCGGGGAGCGAACCGTGAATATCCGAGGCAAATATCAGCTTCATAACCTTGTCCTTAATAAGGAAATAAGCGCTATTTTAGCGCGCCGCCAGTGCACGGCAAACCGCAGATTTACCTGCGGAGAATTGTGAGGCATCTTGTGGAGATAGCATCAGACGAATCTCACATAGCCTGCTATTCTTAGCTGCTATTGTAGGTAATCCTATAGAAAGATCTTTGATATACCTTTGTGCGCGGCGAAGACCGCAACACCGTGTAATGATTTACAGATCACCTTACCGCAGGAGGCAACATGATTGACCTGTATTACGCGCCTACTCCAAATGGTCACAAGATTACCCTGTTTCTGGAGGAGGTTGGCTTACCCTACCGTATCCACCGCGTAAACATCAGCGCCGGCGATCAGTTCAAGCCGGAATTTCTGAGCATTTCCCCCAACAACAAAATCCCTGCTATCGTCGACCAGCAGCCGGTTGATGGCGGAGCCCCTATCAGCCTGTTCGAGTCCGGTGAGATTCTGCTGTATCTGGCTGAGAAAACCGGCAAGCTATTGAGCAAAGGGCTACGTGAACGCGCCGCTACGCTGCAGTGGTTGTTCTGGCAGGTCGCCGGATTTGGGCCGATGCTTGGACAGAATCACCATTTCAACCATTACGCCCCACAACCCGTCCCTTACGCCATTGAACGTTACCATCTGGAAACCAAGCGCCTGTATGCCGTTCTGGAAGCCGAGCTGCAAAAGCACCCGTACCTGGGCGGTGACAACTACAGCATCGCCGATATTGCGACTTACCCTTGGGTCGTGTCACACCCCCGTCAACGTATCGATCTGGCGGATTACCCGGCAGTGCGTAACTGGTTCGAGCGTATCAGTAACCGCCCGGCAACCGAGCGGGCTTACAAACTGGCTGAGCAGGGCTAAATGTCCAACTCCCCGGCCTCCGGGGAGTTTCCCCCGGCTCGTTATCTTTTCCTTACTTTCCGTGTATTCTGGGCGCAAATAATCAGACCTGTGGAGATTCTCTGATGTCATTCAGTCAACCCGACGCCATTATTCGTATAAAAAACCTGCGGTTGCGTACTTTCATCGGTATCAAGGAAGAAGAAATCAACAACCGTCAGGACATCCTGATTAACGTCGTGATCCATTACCCGGCGGATAAAGCGCGCGACAGCGAAAACATTGACGATGCTCTTAACTACCGAACCATCACTAAAGCCATCATCCGTCATGTGGAAGATAACCGCTTTGCCCTGCTGGAAAAATTAACTCAGGATGTGCTCGATATCGTGAAACAACACGCCTGGGTAACCTATGCTGAAGTAGAAATAGATAAACTATTGGCTCTGCGCTACGCCGACTCGGTTTCGATGACCATGAGCTATCGCCGGGCCTGAAACTACAGCTTCAGGGAGAATCGACCATGCGGATCCTGATCACCGGCGCCACAGGATTGATAGGGAGCAGCCTGACGCAGCGGCTGCTGGGCCTTTCTCACCAAATTACGGTGTTAAGCCGCAACGTGCAGCACGCGCGTGAACGTTTTGGCGAACAGGTAGATTATTGGTCAACGCTGCAAGATAAGTCCTCGCTGGAGGGCTTTGATGCCGTGATTAACCTGGCCGGTGAGCCGATCGCCGACAAGCGCTGGAGCAAGGCGCAGAAAGAACGCCTGTGTCACAGCCGTTGGGATCTGACCGAACAGTTGGCAAAGCTGATTAACGCCAGCAGCACGCCGCCCAGCGTGCTAATTTCCGGCTCAGCAACCGGCTACTATGGCGATCAAGACCAGGCCGTCGTTACCGAAGACGAAGTTCCGCACGACGAATTCACCCATATGCTGTGTCAACGCTGGGAGTCATTGGCGCTCCAAGCGCAAAGCAATGCCACCCGCGTCTGTCTGCTGCGCACCGGCGTCGTCTTGGCAGCCAAAGGCGGCGCACTGGCGAAAATGCTGCCCCCCTTCCGTATCGGGCTCGGTGGGCCAATGGGTACGGGTCGCCAATATCTGCCGTGGATCCATCTGGATGACATGATTAACGGCATTATTTATTTACTGGATCACCAGACCCTGCAAGGGCCGTTCAATATGGTCGCCCCTTATCCCGTTCACAACGAGCAGTTTACCGCGCAACTCGCTAACGTCCTCGATCGGCCGGCATTTTTACGCGTGCCGGCATTCGCCCTGCGTTTATTGATGGGAGAAGCCGCGGTATTGGTGCTGGGCGGGCAACGGGCAGTGCCGAAACGTCTGGAAGAGGCCGGTTTCAGCTTCCGTTTTTTGGAATTGGAACAAGCCTTGGATGATGTTATCAATCAGCGGCAAGACGATCGCTGAAGATCGGAACGGGGCCAGAAAGATCCGGCCCCGCCAAACGGCTATTTCAATGCGCCGGAAAGAAACTGCTGCAACCGGGTACTCTTCGGATTACCAAACAGCTCGGCCGGCGGACCTTGTTCTTCAATCAGCCCCTTATGCAGGAAAATCACGTGGTTGGACACATGGCGTGCAAACTCCATTTCATGTGTCACTACCACCATGGTTTTACCCTCTTCAGCCAGCTTCTGCATGATTCGCAGCACTTCGCCAACCAATTCAGGATCCAGGGCTGACGTCGGTTCATCAAACAGCAAGACTTCTGGTTCCATCGCCAATGCCCGGGCGATCGACACGCGTTGCTGTTGACCGCCGGACAAGTGCACAGGATATTTGCCGCGGGCACGCTCGTCGATGCCCACTTTATCCAGATAGCGGACAGCGCGCTCACGCGCCTCCGTCTTGCTCAGCCCCAACACTTGCACCGGTGCTTCCATCACGTTCTCCAACACCGTCATGTGGCTCCACAGGTTGAAGTGCTGGAACACCATCGTCAGGCGGGTACGCAGCAGTTGCAGCTGTTTCTTATCAAACACCTTCAACTGGCCATCTTTGTCACGCACCATACGAATGTCTTCGTTGTTCAGGCTGATAGAACCTTCGCTCGGTTTCTCCAGGAAGTTAATGCAGCGCAAAAAGGTACTTTTACCGGAGCCGGAAGATCCGATGATGCTAATCACATCCCCGGCGTTGGCCGCCAAAGATACGCCTTTCAACACTTCATGGTCACCGTAGCGCTTGTGCAGTTCAGTGACGGCTAATTTATTTTCAGACATAGTTTCTTCCCGTCATTTATCAGTGGCTAACATGCGCCATCCAGCGCTTCTCCGCTTTGCGGAACAGGCTGATTAACACGTAAGAGATAATCAGATACAGCACCGCCGCAATCCCGAAGGCATAGAACGGCTGATAGGTCGCCGCATTAATGTCGCGTGCGATTTTCAGCAGGTCCGGTACGGTGGCGGTAAACGCCAGCGCGGTGGAGTGCAACATCAAGATCACTTCGTTGCTGTAGGCCGGCAACGCGGTCCGTAACGCCGAAGGCAAAATAATGCAGCGATACATCTTAAAGCGGGAAAAACCGTAGGCGTTGGCCGCCTCGATCTCACCGTGCGGCACCGAACGGATAGCCCCGGCGAAGATCTCGGTGGTGTACGCGCAGGTGTTGAGAGTCAGCGCCAAAATGGTGCAGTTCAACCCACTGCGGAAGAACGCATTGAGGAACTCGCTGCCACGCACAATCTCCAGGCTGTACATACCGGAATAGAACACCAGTAACTGCACATACAGCGGTGTACCACGGAATACGTAGGTATAAAGCCATACCGGGAAGCGGACCCATTTGATGGAGGAGACACGCGCCACCGCCATCGGAATGGCCAGCAGACCGCCCATCACCACCGACGCAATGAGCAGCCACAGCGTGACCGCCACACCGGTGAAACGATAGCCGTCGCTCCAGAGCAGCGATTGCCAGTATTGGTGCAAAATATCGATCATAGCTCGGCCCTCTTCACGCCCAGTGAGTAACGCCGTTCAAGCCACAGCAACACCCCGTTGGAAACCGTGGTGAAAACCAGATAAACCACGCCAGCCACAATCGCGAAGAAGAACGGTTGGTAGGTACCTTTACCGGCCAACTGAGTGGCTTTCACCACATCATTAAGACCAAGAATAGACACCAGTGCCGTTGCCTTCAGGATCACCTGCCAGTTGTTGCCGATGCCCGGCAGGGCGAAGCGCATCATCGCAGGGAACAGAATGCGACGGAAAATCTGCGAACCGGAAAAACCATAGGCGGTTGCTGCTTCGATCTGCCCTTTCGGGACGGCCATATAGGCACCACGGAAAGTTTCAGTGAAGTAGGCACCGTAGATAAACCCGAGGGTAATGATCCCCGCGCTGAGCGGATCGATATCAATTTGTGAGAAGCCAAGCAGTTCGGTGAGGTTGTTGAGCGCAATTTGAAGGCCGTAGAAAATCAGCAGCATCAGCACCAGATCGGGTACACCGCGGATCAGCGTAGTGTAAGCACCGAAAATCATCGATATCAGTGGGTTATGTGAAAGTTTACCGCCAGCGCCGATCAGACCAATCACCACCGCCAGCACTACGGAACTGAGGGCCAGCTCCAGCGTCACCAAAGCGCCCTCAAATATCAATTGGGAATAGCCTTGCAGCATTTACTTCACCCTGTCGTCATTGGATCCCGAACCATCGGGGCCGGTGGACCGGCCCCGAAGTCACAACATGGAACGGTGCGCGGAATTACCCGCCGTAGACGTCAAAGTTGAAGTATTTCTTCGCAAACTTGTCGTAAGTACCGTCTTTGCGCATGTCGGCAAAGGCTTTATCTAATGCGGCCTTCAGTTCGGTATCTGTCTTACGCAAGCCCATACCGGTGCCGACACCAAAGAATTTGTCATCCTTCACCGACTCGCCGGCAAACGCGTAGTTTTTGCCTGGAGGCTGCTTCAGGAAGCCATCGCTGCCTGCCACTTCGTCCTGGAAAGCGGCATCAATACGGCCAGATGCCAGGTCGGCGTAAACCAGATCCTGGTTCTGATAAGGCACAACGGTAATGCCCTTAGGCTGCCACATAGCGTTGGCATAGGCTTCCTGAGTGGTACCTTGCAGCACGCCGATACTTTTGCCTTTCAGCGCATCCACGGTAGGCAGCAGCTTCGAGCCTTTCGGCGCGATCAGACGGGCGTTAGCGGCATACAGCTTGTCGGTGAAGGCAATTTCCTGCTGGCGTTTTTCGGTGATCGACAGAGAAGAGATAATGGCGTCAATTTTCTTCGCCTTCAGGGAAGGGATCAGCGCGTCAAAATCGCTTTCCACAAAGGTACATTGGGTATTTATGCGTTTGCACAGCTCTTTGGCCAAATCGATATCAAAACCGACCAGCTCACCTTTGGCATTTTTAGACTCAAAGGGGGCATAGGTCGGATCGGTACCTATCTTCAGCGTCGATGGTACGGCGGCAAATGCGCTGCTTACCGCGCTCAAAGCCAAGACTAAAGGAAGAACCTTAACCAGCTTTTTCATAAATTACCCTCAAATTGATTTTTTGATGCCACTGCGGGCATTACTTTTCCACCAAATCAATTTGCAGTAATCGTGCCACATTTGTTGCTGTAGGCGGAGGGAACGGCTCCGGCCTTCACAAAACTGTTTCCTGGGACGATAACTGCAAAATTAAATCGGCCAGTCTTGGCCGCGCCACGGGCAGTGGATAAATACCAAAGCCTTGAAACAGTGAACGTGATGAAGTGGGATCATTATGGTGCATGCGCCGCCCTAAATCAGTGCGGTGTTGCACAAATGTACCAAATTGGGGAGAAATTTGTTAATTAGAACCTTGCCAGCGGGCAAATAAATCCTTCGGTAATTCAATGTCGAATTGATCAACCACCCGGTTTACGGTTTGATCGATAATGTCTTCGACACTCTCAGGGCGGTGATAAAACGCCGGCACTGGCGGCATAATGACTGCCCCCATTTCCGCAGCCTGGGTCATCAGCCGCAGGTGGCCAATATGCAATGGCGTTTCACGCACGCACAACACTAACCGGCGGCGCTCTTTCAGCACCACATCCGCAGCACGTGTCAGTAAACCGTCGCTATAGCTATTGGCGATACCCGATAACGTTTTGATCGAACAAGGTAAAATCACCATACCTGCCGTTTTGAACGAACCGGACGAAATGCTGGCGCCAATATCGCGAGAATCATGCACTACATCGGCCAGCGCCTGCACTTCACGCAGGCTGAGCGGAGTTTCCAGCGACAACGTTTGCCGCGCGGCGTTGCTCATCACCAAATGGGTTTCCACCTCTGCAACGTCGCGTAATACCTGCAGCAAGCGCACGCCATAGATTGCGCCACTGGCGCCGGAAATACCGATGATGAGTCGTTTCATAAAACTGGCCTCTGCCACGAAAAAGATAAGATCAGGCAGACTTTGCCGCAATGGCGAGGGATAAGCAAGTCAGGGAGGGATAATGCACTGCGACAGACGCCGCAGTGCACCTTGGTAGCACAACGCAAGCGCTTAACCTTCGTTATGCATTTCCAGATTTTCTGCTTCGGTTTGACCACGCATTTCTTTGGCGTCGTCGTTACGCAGCGATTCCAGATACTCGAGATAGCTTTGATCGACGTCTTTGGTGACGTAAATACCGTTAAATACCGAGCATTCGAACTGAACGATATCCGGGTTCTCTTCACGCACGGCTTCGATCAGATCGTCCAGGTCTTGGAAAATCAGGCCATCAGCACCGATGATCTGGCGGATTTCATCCACTTCACGCCCATGTGCAATCAGCTCATTGGCACTCGGCATATCGATGCCATAGACGTTAGGGAAACGAACCTCCGGTGCCGCGGAAGCCAGATAAACCCGCTTGGCGCCAGCGTCGCGCGCCATCTCGACGATCTGCTCTGAGGTCGTGCCGCGCACAATGGAGTCATCCACCAGCAGCACATTCTTGTCGCGGAATTCAGCACGGTTGGCGTTCAGCTTACGACGTACCGACTTACGGCGTGCCTGTTGGCCCGGCATGATGAAGGTACGGCCGACATAGCGATTCTTCACGAAACCTTGACGGTACGGCTTATCCAGGATGCGTGCGATCTCCAGTGCGATATCGCAGGAGGTTTCCGGGATCGGAATCACGACATCAATATCCAGATCTTCCCACTCGCGAGCAATCTTCTCCCCCAGCTTCTGCCCCATACGCACACGGGCGCTGTAGACCGAAATCTTGTCCATAAAGGAGTCAGGACGAGCGAAATAAACGTACTCGAACAGGCATGGGTTGGTTTTCGGATTCTCTGCACACTGGCGCGTGAACAATTGGCCCTTATTGGTGATATACACCGCTTCGCCCGGCGCCACGTCGCGCAAGAACTCAAAGCCCAGCGTATCCAGCGCCACGCTTTCGGAAGCCACCATATATTCATTACGGCCATCTTCCAGCGTGCGTTTGCCGATGACTAACGGGCGGATGCCGTGCGGGTCACGGAATGCCAACAGGCCATGGCCGATGATCATCGCGACACAAGCGTAAGCACCACGCAGCTGCTGATGCATGGCGGCAACGGCAGTGAAGACGTTGTCGGACTCCAGCGGATAGTGTTGGAAGCGGTCCAGCTCACTGGCCAGCACGTTCAGCAGAATCTCAGAGTCGGATGTGGTGTTGATATGGCGGCGACCGCTTTCGAACAACGTCTGGCGCAGTTCATGGGCATTGGTCAGATTGCCGTTATGTGCCAGCGTAATGCCGAACGGTGAGTTTACATAGAAAGGTTGAGCCTCTGAAGCACTGGAGCTGCCAGCCGTCGGGTAACGCACATGGCCAATACCCATGTTGCCCTGCAAACGCTGCATATGGCGTGCCTCAAACACATCCTTCACCAGACCGTTTGCTTTACGCAGGCGGAACCCGTTATGGGCATCAATGGTGACGATGCCTGCGGCATCCTGGCCACGGTGCTGAAGCACCGTCAGCGCATCATAAATCGACTGGTTTACCGGCATAAAACCGGCGATACCGACAATACCGCACATGTTGTCTTTTCCTCATCAGCGCTACCGCCCTGGTAAATGGGTCGGTAAGAAACTCGACGTGCTCTGCAGGTAGTCAAAGAACCACCTGATGATGTAACTGAACTGGGGAATAAGCTGCGACTGTTTCCAATCGGCACTTTGTGAAAAACCAGTAAAGGTATCCAGGAAAAACAGTATCGCCGAAACGATCAACACGCCGCGCAGTGCGCCGAAACAGACGCCCAGCACCCGGTCGGTGCCTGATAACCCGGTTTTCTCTACCAGTGAGCTAATCACATAGTTAACAATAGCTCCTACGATCAGGGTCGCAATAAACAAGATTGCAATCGCGATACCGTTTCGCACCAGTTCATCTTCAAAACGAGTGAAGTAGACCGCAAGGTAAGAGTAGAAATGGCTGGCAACAAAAAACGCACATCCCCATGTCACAAGTGACAATGCTTCGCGAACAAACCCTCGGATCAGGCTCACCAGAGCCGAAAATCCAATCACCGCTATAATGACGTAATCAATCCAGACCATGAACTATTCCAATAATGAATCGCCCCTGCCCCCTTCATCTTTCATACCGCATCTGCGTTGGCTGCCTTGATACGACATGAAATCTAACGGGTGATCCAATTCGCGGCGAATTCTAACAGAAAAAGAAAACGTTTGCGTAGGGGTTTTCCTACCACGTTACAAATAAAAAGCGGCGATAAAAAAATTCCCAACCGCCGCGCCTACATAGGCCATTTCAGCTACGAAAGGCACAGTTTATTTAATGATTATACTGGCACGCATAGGTTTAGGGGCACAGCATGCTGTGCCCCTTTCTCTTAACGTACGCCGTATGGCTTCACCTGGCCGCTCAAACCGCTGAGGGAGTTCAGCGCAGGCAATGAAGACTGCAGTTTCTGTTTCGAGGCGTCTGGACCGACGTAAATCCGAGTAATCTGCCCCTGTACCGGTGTGGATGGCACGGTGAAAGCACGATAGCCGGACAGCCTGAGCGACGCGACCACTTCGTTCACCTTGGCAGCATTCTTCAACGCCCCCAGTTGCACCACATACGCTTGCCCTGCCGGTGCTTTCTCTTCCGCCGGTTTCTGCACAGGTGCAGGTTCAGGCTTCGGTGTCGGTTCTGGCTTCGGCTCAGGTTTGGCTACCGGCTTCACTTCCACCGGTTTCGGCTGCTGCACCGGTTTTGGTTTCACTTCCACCGGCTTGGTTTCTACCGGTTTAGGTTTCGGCTGTGGCGTTGGCGTCGGCGTCGGTTGCGGACGCGTCTCGACCGGTGCCTGCGTGACCTGAGCCGGCTTCTGCGCGGCCTGCTGCGTCGCCGCCTCATTAGCCGCCTGCTGTTCAACCAATGCACCTGCGCCTTCCGGCGGTTGTGCCGGCAATGGCTGACTTACCGGTGGCACCACGTCGTTCTCTTCCACATCACCGGCCTTCGGCACCAATGGAATGGCTGCGAATTCATCCTCGTAATGTTTCTTTTTACCGTCCAACAGCCCTGGCAGGATAATCACCCCCAGCGCAACCAGAATCACGGTACCCACCAATCGGTTTTGAAATTTACTTGCCACTCACACTCCCCGCATCTCGTCTAACGCCGCCATCACGTGTGCAACGGTGTGGAACGATCCACAGACGATCACAATATCCTGTTTTTCAGCGTCCTGCATAGCCTGACGCCAGGCAGTTTCGACATCGGTAAACTGCCGCGGTTCCGTTAAATATTGCGCCAACAGCTCAACACTGGCACCGCGCGGCCCTTCAAGCGGCGCACAGTACCATTCATCGACCTGCTCACTCAGACAGGCCAGCGTACCGGCAATATCTTTGTCCGAAAGCATCCCCACCACGGCACGTACTTTGCCACCATTACGCGGCAACGTCGCCAGGCGACCAGCCAAATAACTTGCCGCGTGCGGGTTATGCGCCACGTCGAGGATCAATGTCGGTTCACGCCCCACAATCTGGAAACGTCCCGGTAAGGTCGCCTGCTGCAGACCGGCGAAAATCGCCCGCTCATCAATTTCCAACGCAGAATAATGCAATGCAGCCAGTGCGGTCGCCGCATTGGCTAAGGGCACGTTTGGCATCGGTAAGTCAGTCAGCAAGGTACCGCCGCCTTCCCACTGCCAGCGCTCACCCTGTTCGCTAAAGGTCCAGGCCTCGCCGCGGCGATACAGTTGCGCACCCAGAGTGTCCGCCACTTGCCCAATGGTTGCCGGCATATCCGGTTCCCCCACGACGGCGGGCTTACCGCCACGGAAAATCCCGGCTTTTTCGCGGCCAATGCTTTCGCGGTCGCTGCCCAGCCAGTCGGTGTGATCCAGTGCAATGCTGGTCACCACTGCCACGCTCGGGTCGACGATGTTGGTCGCGTCCAGACGCCCACCAAGACCAACTTCCAGGATCACCACGTCAAGCTTAGCTTGTTTGAACAGTTGCAAGGCCGACAGAGTGCCAAATTCGAAATAGGTCAGTGACGTTTCACCCCTGCCCGCTTCAATGACGGCGAATGAACGGCTGTGTTCGGCTTCGCTCAGCTCATCACCTTGAATGCGCACCCTTTCGGTATAACGTACCAGATGTGGTGAGCTGTAGACGCCAACGCGCAACCCCGCCTCCATCAAAATCGCTTCCAGAGTGCGGCACGTGGTGCCCTTGCCGTTAGTGCCGGCAACGGTGAACACCGTCGGTGCAGGAGTGAGTAAATCAAGGTGCTCCGCAACGCGTTGTACGCGTTCCAGGCCGAGTTCGATCGCCTGGCTGTGCAGACGTTCCAGATAAAAAAGCCACGAGCTCAATGGCGACGTGGCTTGGGGAATTTGGTGGTTTTGCATGAGTCCCGTCACTGAACTTGGGTTCATTAATCCATCAGGGCACCACCCTCACCGCGGTAAAGGCGATGCTCTGCATGATACCCCATGTTTTCAAGCCGCAGCGTGACTCGCTGTCGCTCGAGATCCATCGGGTATTTCCAGCCGCCACTTAGCCACAAAATGGCGGCTGAACTCCGCGTTGGCTTGCGCCAACACGGGTGACTGACTTGCCTCAGGCGTCGGCCTGATTTTCCTGTGCAGACACCGGCGCAGCTTCATCGAAATGTGGCTGTGGCTGGTTGGTCAGTTTGGAAAGGATACTCGCCAAGGTCTGGCGCATTTCCGGGCGACGCACGATCATGTCGATCGCGCCTTTCTCAATCAGGAACTCACTGCGCTGGAAGCCCGGCGGCAGCTTTTCACGTACGGTCTGTTCGATAACGCGTGGACCGGCAAAGCCGATCAGCGCCTTCGGCTCAGCGATGTTGATATCGCCCAGCATTGCCAGACTGGCGGAAACGCCACCCATGGTCGGGTCAGTCAGTACTGAAATGTACGGCAGACCACGCTCCTGCAGTTTCGCCAGCGCAGCGCTGGTCTTCGCCATCTGCATCAGCGACATCAGCGCTTCCTGCATACGGGCACCGCCACTGGCTGAGAAACACACCAGCGGACAGTTATCTTCTAGCGCCTGCTCAACAGCACGCACAAAGCGTGCACCGACTACAGACGACATGGAACCGCCGATAAAGGCAAATTCAAACGACGCGGCGACAATAGGCATGCCATATAACGTGCCTTTCATCACGACCAACGCATCTTTTTCACCGGTTGCTTTCTGTGCGGCAACCAGACGATCTTTGTATTTCTTGGAATCCTTGAACTTCAGAACATCTTTCGGTTCCAGTTCGCTACCCAGCTCCACTTCACTGCCTTCATCCAGCAGAGTATGCAGACGCATACGCGCAGTCATGCGCATGTGGTGGTCGCATTTTGGGCACACTTCCAGATTACGCTCCAGCTCGGCGCGGTAGAGAACCTGACCGCAGCTATCGCATTTGGTCCAAACCCCTTCAGGAATGCTCGCCTTACGGGTTTGGGTAATATTGCTCTTGTTAAGAATTCGTTCAATCCAGCTCATCGATGACCTTTCTGTTTGAACCTGGCAGACGCCAGTCCGCAGTTCATGCTTTAACAATCCCCCCGTAAACAGACCCAATGAAAAAGTGCCCGAGTAAAACGCGACAAGCGCGCGACAGAGGCACTGATTTCAAGGTTGTTCACAGGAACAGACCATAAATGTCGCTCATTAAACCATATCGGCCCGGCACTGTGGACAAAAAACTGGTCGAACCGACAGGTTAAGCGATGTTTTTACTGTTTTTGCTGGCGGGCAGCCGCGCGCTTATGGCGCCAAATTTCAATGATGCCCGGCAGAATTGAAACAATGATGATAGCCACGATCAACAGTTTCAGGTTTTCCTGCACGATCGGCAAATCGCCGAAGAGATAACCAGCATAGGTGAACAGCAGCACCCAAACCAGCGCACCAATCACGTTGTAAGCCGCAAAATGGCGATAGGACATATGCCCCATTCCGGCAACGAACGGCGCAAATGTGCGCACGATCGGTACAAAACGCGCCAAAATAATCGTCTTCCCGCCATGCTTCTCATAAAACTGATGCGTTTTATCCAGGTAACTGCGACGGAAGATTTTCGAATTCGGGTTGCTGAAAAGCTTTTCTCCGAATAGCCGTCCAATAGTGTAGTTCACCGCATCCCCAAGTATCGCCGCACCTATCATCAGCGCGACCATAGTGTGTACATTCAGATCATTGGTCGGCAACGCCGCCAACGCCCCCGCAACGAACAACAGAGAATCCCCTGGCAAGAACGGCGTCACCACCAGCCCGGTTTCGCAAAACAGAATCAGGAACAAAATACCGTACACCCACATACCGTATTGCGCCACCAGCTCAGCCAGATGCACGTCAATATGCAGAATAAAATCAATCACAAACTTGATGATGTCCATAGGTTCTCTCTTTTACCGGGTGTCTCACCCACTCGGCAGGTACACAAGGGAACAACGCGTCAGGCGCGCCGGCGTTTAATCGTCGGGTAAAAACAGTGGCCCCATCGGGGGCCGGGGTAGGGCAAAGTGCTCAGGGTAATCAACGCTAACCAGGTATAACCCTTCGGCCCGCGCCGTCGCCGCAGCCAGATTACGATCTTTCAGTGCCAGTAATTCGGCCATCCAATTCTCATCCTGATTGCCGCAGCCAATTTCCATCAGGCTACCGACAATATTGCGAACCATATGATGCACAAAGGCATTCGCCTTGATATCTACCACAATATACTCACCATAGCGCGTAACCTTAACGTGTTTTACGTTACGCCATGGCGTGCGTGACTGACATTGCACGGCGCGAAACGACGTAAAGTCGTTTTCGCCCAACAACGCCTGCGCCGCCCTCTCCATGCGCTCGGCATCCAGCGGGTGATAAAAATGCGTCATCCCCTGCTGCAATACCGCCGGACGATAACGGTGGTTATAAATAATGTAGCGGTAACGGCGTGCCGTAGCGCTGAAGCGTGCATGGAAATCTTCAGCAACGCCGGTCACCCAACGCACAGCAATATCCGGCGGCAGATGGGTATTTACCCCCATCGTCCAGGCGGCATCCTTACGCTGCGCGGTGGTTTCAAAATGCACCACCTGGCCGGTAGCATGCACCCCGGCATCGGTACGTCCAGCACACAGCACGTTGATCGGCGCATTGGCCACTTTACTCAACGCCTGTTCCAGACAGGCCTGTACACTGGCCACTTCCTGCTGACGCTGCCAGCCGTAATAACGGCTACCGTCATATTCAATCCCCAGCGCGATTTTCAAGGTCGGCTGGGTGGGCAAGACAACCTCGGACATCAGTACATCTGCTCCTGCACCAGACGTTCTGCGGTTTCGATCGCCATCAATGCGCCGCCAAAGCGTACGTTGTCAGCTACCGACCAGAACTGCAGGATTTCAGGAATGCCGTAGTCATTACGCAAGCAGCCAACGCTCAGCGCGTCGCTGCCGGAAGCTTCCGTCACCTGAGTCGGGTAATCGTCTTCTTCGCTCAGTTGGATATCATCCACCTGTTCCAGTTCGCTACGTGCTTCTTCCGCAGACATCGGGCGCAGGGCTTCCAGATGAACGACCTGTGCATGGCCATAGAACACCGGCGACTGCACGCAGCTCACGGAAATCGGTAACCCTTCGTCCTGCAGCACTTTACGCACCTGATCGACAATCAAACGTTCTTCACGCACGCTGCCCTGCTCGTCGGTCAGCAACGGCAACAGGTTGAATGCCAACTGCTTGGCGAAAACGCCAGGCTCAGCGGGAATTCCATTCAACAGGCGTGCACTTTGGCCCGCCAGATCGTCGACAGCCACTTTGCCGCGTGACGATACCGACATCAGGGTCGTCACGTGCAGGCGAGAAAGCCCGGCCTGTTCGGTCAGCGGTTTGATTGCGGTCAGCAGTTGGCTGACCATGCTGTCCGCCACGGCAACAATATTGCGGTTACGGTAATCGGCCAGCACCTGCGGGTTAACCCCAGGCACCACCAGTGGAACATCCGGCTCCAGCGCAAACAGGCCGCTGGTGTCGATCACCAGGCACCCCATATTGCCTGCTTCTTCCGCATAGCGAGCCGAGGCCTCAGTACCGGCAACAAAGAATGCTAACTGAGCTTGCGACCAGTCGAACTCTTCCGCTTTTTGCACCAGCACTGACTTGCCATTGAAGCGCACGGTCGCACCTGCACCACGTTCGCTGGCCAAAGGATAGAGTTCGCCCACCGGGAACTGGCGTTCCTGTAACAATTCCAGCAACGCTTCACCTACCGCGCCAGTGGCACCAAGTAGAGCGATATTCCAGCCGTCAGACATTGGGTTTCTCCAGAGTATTTATTCAAATGCAAATGGGCGGCTAATGCACCGCCCTGATAACAAAATTAGTCGCTGTGGCTTAAGAAAGCCTTACGCTATCAAAAAGCCCAGCGCGTTCAGCAGCTCCGCACTGGCGCTGTCATTGCACTGGACGCGCAATGAAGACCACTCGCGGCGCTCCTGATAATGCTTGCGCAGACGATCGAATTCACCCGGTTGCCCGGCCACTTTACGCAGCGGCGCATCGTCGCGGCGCACATCATACACCAAGTGCATCAATCGTTTTAATTTGCCTTCGTCCAGCGGCCCATTGAGTTGGATCTGGCTGAATTCGGGCACCGGCAACAGCGAGGCCAGCGCGATCTGCTGAGGCTGCCCCAGGTGGCGGCTGAAGGCTTCAAACACCTGCGTCGTGCCGCGTGCTTTGCCTTCCAGCGTATAGCCAGCGATATGTGCAGTACCTATGTCCACCCGCGCCAGCAGCGGCAGAGACAGTTCCGGTTCCGGCTCCCAAACGTCCAGTACCGTGCTGAGTTTTTTACCTTTTTCCAGCGCCTGCAACAGCGCAGCATTGTCCACCACCGGGCCGCGGCAAGCGTTAATCAAAATGCGGTTATCCGGCAACGCCGCCAACAGCTCCGCGTCCACCAAATGCAGCGAGTGATAAGGGCCGGATTTATTCAGTGGCGTGTGGAAGGTCAGGACATCGGCTTCTGCCACCAGTTTCTCCAGCGGCCAGAATTCCTCGCTATCGCCCCGTTCAGCACGCGGTGGATCGCACAATAACGTACGCACACCCAAGGCTTTCAAGCGGGCGTCCAGACGCGACCCTACATTGCCGACACCGATAATGCCGACGGTTTTATCGCGCAATTGAAAACCGTCGCGTTCTGCCAGCAGCATCAGTGCAGAGAACACATATTCCACCACGGCAATCGCATTACAGCCCGGAGCCGCAGAGAAACCGATACCTTGCTGTTGCAACCAGGCGTCATCGACATGGTCAGTGCCCGCGGTTGCGGTACCGACAAAACCAACGCGGGTGCCGGCCAGCAGCGCTTCATTCACTTTAGTGACCGAACGCACCATCAGCGCATCGGCATCTGCCAGCGCATCGCTCGGGATCGGGCGCCCAGGCACGGCCTGCACATTCCCTAAACGACTGAACAATTCAGTCGCATACGGCATATTTTCATCGACCAGGATTTTCACTTATTGCTCCGACGGTTTACGGCTATTTATACCCAAAATAATTGGCGTTGCATCGAGGTGGCAAGCGCAGCAATCCCCTGGGGCTTACTCAAGTAAGTGACGGGGGTGTGCTCGCAGCCAAACAGAGGCAACGTCAAGTATGAAGGGTTATCTGGGAAATAGTGTGCCACTGAATCAGGCCCGGCGAAAGCGCTCGGGAGTCGTGCCGGCGATTTGCTGAAACATGACGATAAACGCCGATGCCGAGCTATACCCCACGTCCAGCGCGACCTCCTGCACGGTTTTCCCCTGTTCCAACAGCGAAACGGCGTGCAAGAAGCGCAGCCGCTGGCGCCATTCGCTGAACGACATGCCCAGATCCTGCTGGCAACGGCGCGATAGCGTGCGCTCGGTGGTATAGACGCGGGCAGCCCAGGCGGCAAGTGAGGTATTGTCCGATGGGCAGTGCTCCAGGGCTTCCAGTACCGGTGCCAGGAACTTGTCTTCGGATGTGGGTAAATACGTTTGTTGCACCGGCGAAACATGCAATTGGTCGATCAGCGCACGACACAGGCGCAGATCCTGTTTGCTTTGCGGAATGTATTGTTTGCGGGCGTAGAAGTCTTCGGCAATGGCCCGAAAAATCGGGGTGACACTCACCAGACAAGGCGCCTCCGGCAGCCCGGCGCACAGCGGCAAGGCAATATCCACCATGCGGCACTGTGCCAAACGTTGGTTATAACAGGAGTGTTCAATTTCCGCCGGTGCCCACAGCACAAACTCCGGCGGAGCCAGAAAACGCTGGCCGCCGATGCGTAACACCATGACCCCAGCCTTTACCCACATCAATTGCCCCCAGCTATGACGGTGGGGCTGGAACTCCGTACGCGCATTGAATTCCTCGCAGCGGAATTGCACCGGACGCGGTGCAGGGATCAGCGCTTCGGGGAAATGACGGATTTCTGGCATGGTTTCGTCCCGTTACTTGTCTTGTTTAGGATAAATATTGTCTGGATATCACTATATATAATAAACCGGACACGCGTAAACTAGCCAGCATGTCAGTCGTTAATGAGAATAATTATCATGAATATGCTCTTCCCTTTGCTGGCGGTCTTGATTTGGTCAATCAATGCCGTGGTCAGCAAGCTCTCGGCCACCGCAATCGATCCGGCCGCCATTTCCTTCTATCGCTGGCTCCTGGCGCTCGTCACCCTGACCCCCTTCGTGTTGCCTGGCGTAGTTCGTCACTGGTCGGCAATACGTGCCAACTGGTGGAAATTGATGATTCTCGGCATGCTTGGCATGGTGCTGTATCAGAGCCTGGCGTACTACGCAGCACACAGCGTTAGCGCACTGTTTATGGGCATCATTGTCTCGCTGATCCCATTACTGACCATTCTGATCAGCATTGTGCTGTTGCGCGTCGCGCCAACGGTGGGTATTGCTATCGGCAGCCTGTTGTCTTTGGGGGGCCTGATCTGGCTGGTCAGCGCCGGTAACCCGGCGGAATTGTTGCACCACGGTATCGGCAAAGGTGAATTGATGATGTTTGCGGCTACCGCCTCTTATGCGCTGTACGGCGTGCTGACCAAACGCTGGGCGATTGCTCTGCCAAACTGGCAGTCATTGTATGTACAGATACTGTTCGGCGTGGTGTTGTTGTTGCCGAATTTCCTGATGGCGCAAGACGTCGCGTTAACCCGTCAGAATATCCCCCTGGTCTTGTTCGCCGGCATCCCTGCGTCGATTATCGCGCCATACTTGTGGATCCACGGGGTTATGCGCTTGGGGGCCAATACGGCATCTATCTTTATGAATCTGGCACCGGTATTTACCGCCATCATTGCAGTGTTGTTCCTGCATGAACACCTGCACAGTTACCACCTGATCGGCGGCGGCATTACTCTGCTCGGCGTAATCCTGTCACAGCGCCTACGTACTCCGTTGGCGCGTAAAGCGAAACAAGCCGCAGAGTGCGAAAGCTAAGGTAACAGTTGAAAACGCACCCGCACCAGTAAGCCACCCAGTGTGGCCGAGGTTAACAACTCTGGGCGGGTGCCATGGTAACGGGTGATATCGCTCACCAGCGCCAACCCCAGCCCTGCGCCGGGTTGACCGCCCACGTTATCCAGCCGATGGAACGGCTGGAGCGCCTGCGCAGTGTCCTGTTGGGCAATGCCTGGGCCGCTGTCTTCAATTTCCAGTACCCCCTCCCCGCCCAATCTGTCCATGATGAGCCTTGCCGTTACCATGCCCTGATGCGGCGTATACTTCAGTGCGTTATCCAACAGGTTGGCGCACAGTTCCGTCAGCAGCAGCGCTTCTCCCCCCACCCAGCATACCGACTCTCCCTCATAGCCAAGATCGATACGTTTACTGCGCGCCTGTGGCAGACGCGAAAAACACGCATCTCGCAGCACCTGCGCCAGGTTCACCGGCTGCAACTTGCGATCGGCATCGTGTTCATGGGCTTTGAGCCTTGAGAGATAAAGCAGACGATCGGTCAACGCCACGGTGTTATCCAATGTGGCGCTCATCGCGACCAGACTTTCCCGCCACTGCTCCGGCTGATCGCTTGCCAGCGCAACCCCTACCTGCGTTTTCAGCACGGTTAACGGCGTCCGCAATTGATGTGAAGCATCGGCGCTAAAGCGCTCCTGACGTGCCACCATCACTCGCAACCGCTCGATATAACGGTTAAACGCCAGCAGTAGCGGCTGCATTTCCGACCAGGGCAACACCATTGGCAGCGGCGTTAATTCCCCCGGATCACGTCGCAACATGATGCCTGAAAGCTTGCGCATCGGTTTGAGCACCCGCTTGAGAAGCCCAAAGGCCAGGATCATGGTCAACACGACCACGGTCCCCTGACTGAGTAGCGCAGAGAGCATCATCTGCCGCGCCAGATAGCGGCGTGACTCCAGCGTTTCAGCCACCAATATGGTTGCCATGCCCATCACGCCAGATTCGTTGATGGGTTGGTACAAGGCGGCAACGCGAATCGGGCGTCCGCGATACTCGGCATCATAAAAATGCACCAATGCGGGATACAAGCTTGAACGCAGAATATGGGGCGGCATCGGCGGCAAATCGTCATAGCCAGAAATGCTTCGGCCTTCTGGCGAGATCACCTCGTAGTAAAGTTGATCGTTCATGTTGCGCTCGAAACTGTCGAGCACGACATAGGGGACGTCCGCTTCCAAACGCCCATTACGCACCACCAGCCGCTCCGCCACGGTGCGCGCCGATGCCAGCAGCGTACGATCGTAAGCCAGCGTGGCGGCGTTCATTGCACTGAAATAGTGGGTATAAATCGAGATACTGCCTAACACCAGCAGGGGTAAGCCAAAGAACAATAACAGTTGGTAAAACAACGATTGCGGCGCGTTAAACCACCTCATTGCAAAGCTCCAGGCTGTAGCCCAGACCGCGCAGAGTGATAATTGCCACATTGCTGCCCTGCAGCTTTTTCCGCAACCGGTGAACATAGAGTTCAATGCTCTCCGGGTTAGCCTCATCGGCCAAGGTAAATACCTGTTCGAACAACTGCTGTTTGGCAACCGGACGCCCACGGCGGTGAATCAATGCCGTCAGCACCGCCAGTTCACGCGGTGTCAGTTGCAGCGGCTTGTCGTCCAGTTGGAAATAGCCCTCATCGTGATAAGTCAGCGCACCGTATTGCAGCGCTTGCTGAGTGACACCGACGCTGCGGCGCAGCAACGCCCGAATGCGGGCTTCCAGCTCATCGAGTTCGAAGGGTTTCGTCAGATAGTCGTCGGCACCCAGATTCAGTCCCTTCACCCGATCGGCCACGTCGGTTCTGGCCGTCAACAGCAATACCGGCAAGTCCTGCCCACGTTTGCGCAATCGGGCCAGCAGTTCCAGACCATTCAGGCGCGGCAATGCCACGTCTAACACCACCAACGCGTAGGTTTCATTTAACAGCAAATGGTCGGCTGCCAACCCGTCTGGCGCAATATCGACGGCAAAGCCGACACCGGTCAGCGCCTTTTGCAACCAATGGGATAACTCAGGGTGGTCCTCAACCAATAACAGACGCATGCTTCCATTCCATTGATTTATCTATGCTCGCAGGCCGAATGCTGCGCTATCGCATCAGGATCCGGCGTCATACGAATTAACATGTTTATAACAGAAGGATGGCATGGAAGCCGCTGTGATAGAAGGGTTATGCCGGACCAGTTTTGGGAGCTGGAACACAATTGCGGCACTGAATAAACCCTGAACTGTCGACGAGGGCGGCTAACGTCGTGGTCGAGGTATTATTTTTCGCTGTCGGCGAGGGCAATATCAAATACCGGCTGTAATTTGGCAGGACTGAACGGGGGTGAAACCAGCACAGTGCGATTATTGGTGGAAAAAACAATATCAATGCCGGTGACACAGGCGGTCATCTGGCAAGCATACTTTTTGCCATTATCTTTGGAGAAGTGCAGTTCAAAAACACCGATATCCGGGCGCAGGCGCTTCAACCGGCAATGCCCCGAGGCCCCTGTCATCTCATCATAGGCCGTTGGTAGCATCTTGATTGCACTGACTTTGGCGCTGTCCCTGCCACCGAATAATTTCCCTAATGAAAACATATCAATCCCCCCATCATCATTTTATTTTTAATCATTTTATCTCAAGACAAAAAGGGTAAAACTGACATTACGCAGCCTTTAAGCCAAGTTTACAGGCTGTTCTTGCGCCCTGACATGTGTTAGCGCACAGGCAATCTGCTGTTTCAGCACAGGTGTTTTGCCCCCAACAGGAGATGCATATCACATCCCGAAAACTTTTTCGTCCGTTGAAAGGTAAATGAAAGGTTGTTGATTTAACAATCCAGCAACCCGTATCGGCGGGGATCCGCAACGACAGAAAAATACCTTGGGGAAAGCAATGAAAAAAATAATCACCCGCACTCTGACCGCTACCGCTCTGCTGTTGGCAGCCAATCAAGCCTTTGCCGTGGAAGCACCGAAACGTACCGAATGTATCGCCCCCGCCAAGCCCGGCGGCGGATTTGACCTCACTTGTAAGCTGATTCAGGTGTCCTTGCAGGAAACCCACGCTATCGATAAACCGATGCGCGTCACCTATATGCCCGGTGGTGTCGGCGCGGTCGCCTATAACGCCATCGTCGCCCAGCGGCCGGCAGAATTCGGCACGGTGGTTGCCTTTTCCGGTGGATCACTGCTGAATCTGTCACAAGGAAAATTCGGCCGTTATAACGTGGATGACGTGAAATGGCTGGCCGCTGTCGGTACCGACTACGGCATGATCGCCGTCCGCGCCGACTCGCCGTATAAAACGCTGAAAGACCTGATGGATGCCTTCAAAAAAGATCCAAACAGCGTGGTGTTCGGTGCCGGTGCTTCTATCGGGAGCCAGGACTGGATGAAAACGGCCCTGCTGGCACGTGAAGTGGGTATCGATCCCCATAAAATGCGCTACGTCGCGTTCGAAGGCGGCGGCGAGCCCGTGACCGCACTGCTCGGCAACCACATTCAGGCGGTATCAGGCGATCTGAGTGAAATGGTTCCCTACTTGCAGGGTGACAAAATTCGCGTACTGGCGGTCTATGCTGACCAACGTCTGCCTGGCCAGTTAGCGAATGTCCCCACCGCCAAAGAACAGGGCTTCAATCTGGTCTGGCCGATTATCCGCGGCTTCTACGTCGGCCCGAAGGTCAGCGAAGAGGAATACCAGTGGTGGCTCGATACCTTCCAGAAAATGATGACGACCGAAGAGTTCAAAAAACAACGTGATCTGCGTGGCCTGTTCGAATTCAACCTGACCGGCAAAGAACTGGATGCCTACGTGAAAAACCAGGTCAATCAGTACCGCGAACAAGCCAAAGTTTTCGGCCTGGCCAAGTAACAGGGGGATACCATGAGCGATCGCATTTTCGCCGGTCTCTGGCTGCTGTTGTGCATTGGGGGGTTGTTTATCGGTTGGGGGATCCAGAGCGAATACAGCTACGAACCCCTGGGGCCACGTCCCTTCCCTCTGGCCATTCTCAGCCTGATGGCACTGTGTGCTGCGCTGTTGCTGTTGAACAAACCGCAGGCCGTTGAGTGGCCACATAACAAGGTGATGCAACGTCTGCTGGTACTGGTCATTACGTTGGTGCTGTATGCCTGGGGCTTCGAATGGCTGGGTTTTCCGCTGGCAACCGCGCTGCTGACCTTTAGCATTGGCCTGTTGTTCCAGGCCAGTCTACCGGCAGCTTTGGTGTCCGGCGCATTCATGGGCGTAGCCTTGTATTACGCCTTTGACCGCTTACTTGATGTAACACTGCCACTCGGCGTTTGGCTGAGCTAACGGGGGCGACGATGGATACCTGGATGTACTTATCTCAAGGGTTCGAGGTGGCACTGGTGCCACAGAACCTGATTATCGCTCTGATCGGCTGCTTCGTCGGCACGATTGTCGGCTTGCTGCCGGGGCTGGGGCCAATCAACGGCGTGGCAATCCTGTTGCCACTGGCGTTTGCCCTTAAGCTGCCGGCCGAATCTGCACTGATCCTGCTGGCAACGGTGTATATCGGCTGTGAATACGGTGGCCGCATCTCCTCAATACTGCTTAACGTCCCGGGTGACGCCGCAGCAATCATGACCGCATTGGACGGCTACCCCATGGCGCAGCAAGGCCGTGCCGGCGTGGCACTGTCGATCTCGGCGGTCAGCTCCTTTACCGGTTCACTCATTGCTATCGGCGGGATTATCCTGTTCGCTCCGCTGTTGGCGCGTTGGTCGCTGGCGTTCGGGCCGGCCGAATATTTTGCTCTGATGGTATTCGCTATTGCCTGTCTGGGTAGCATGATGAGTCAAAATCCACTGAAATCGTTGCTGGCGGCGCTGATTGGTCTGGGACTGGCAACGGTCGGGGTGGACGCTAACACGGGTGTTTACCGCTTCACCTTCGACAGCATCCACCTCTCCGACGGTGTGCAGTTCATTGTGGTCGTTATCGGTCTGTTCTCGGTCAGTGAAATTCTGTTGATGCTGGAAAGCACCAGCGGCGGACAAAAATTGGTGCGCAAAACCGGTCGGTTATTGTTCAACCGCAAAGAGGCCGCTCAGTGCGTGGGCCCTACATTGCGTTCTTCCGTGGTGGGGTTCTTTGTCGGCATCCTGCCGGGTGCCGGCGCCACGATTGCCAGCGCCCTCACCTACATGACCGAAAAGAAAATCAGCGGCAACAGCGACACCTTCGGTAAAGGGGATATTCGCGGGGTTGCCGCGCCAGAAGCGGCCAACAACGCTTCAGCCTGTGGCTCATTCATCCCTATGTTAACGCTGGGTGTCCCTGGGTCTGGTACCACCGCAGTCATGATGGGCGCGCTGACGCTGTACAACATCACGCCAGGCCCGGCGATGTTCACTGAACAGCCCGATATAGTCTGGGGGTTGATTGCCGCACTGCTGATTGCCAACGTGATCTTGCTGATCATGAACCTGCCGTTGGTGGGCCTGTTTACCCGTATGTTGACCATACCACTGTGGTTCCTGGTACCTGCGATTGCCGCCGTATCCGCGGTAGGGGTGTACGCCGTACACAGCACAACCTTTGACCTGCTGTTGATGATCGGACTTGGGGTGTTTGGTTACATTTTGAGGAAAATGCATTTCCCGATGTCACCGCTCATTTTGGGTTTCGTATTGGGAGAGATGTTAGAACAAAACCTGCGCCGGGCGCTGTCGATCAGCAACGGAGAGTTTGGCATCTTGTGGAGCAGCAGCATCGCGCAAACGCTGCTGGTATTGGCGGTGTCTGTATTGGTGCTGCCGCCATTGCTGCGTAAATTGCGCAAACGCCGCGTGTCGGCGGAAGCGGCTAACGCCGACTAAGTCGTCAGGGGGGCGGGTAATAACCCTAAGACCGATCGTTTAAGCGTGCTTGAACGATCCGACCAGCGAGAGACAAATCCGGCGTCAGCCCCCTGACGCCGGATTTTTTTGTTTGAACACGGTATGGATTTCATTGTTGATGCTTTTTTCCCTACCTTGTCCCCGCATTGCCACCCAAACACAGCCTAAAACTTGGCAATGCACGGGATAGCGGGCGTCCCTCATCCAGATATCATCTTATCTGCTCTGCCCCCGGAAAAACGCAAGAAACCAATCGATCGATATAACCGATTCATAAAACAAATTTGATAGAATCTGACTATTGATTGAATTTTATCGATCGGTATAAGTGATTTGCCACAGGACAAAAATTAGTCAATATATAAATTGCAGCGTTCATTATAATAAAATTATTAAATCGGCCAATCTAATGATTGCCATTTATAAATCAGGATTATAAATGACACGCCTCACCGCTGCACGAAACCGCTTCATACATCGAATATCATTTTCATCTTAAACACAAACGGATCTGCATGAAAAACTTCACAATGGAATGGGAATTAATATGAAACCAGGGATTGCAATGTATAAAAATTTCATTTTTTTTATTGTTTTTTCATTCTCTCAGCAAGCTGTCGCTGGCGCATATATGCTTCCTGTCTCTTTTGTTAACTGGACGGTGGTTCAATCTTTGGTTGCATGGGATGAGAGTACATCCGATCTCAACCCTTGCTATCGATGGGCCTCTTGTTTTATTGGTCCGGATGTAAAATACAGTACCCGATATCCGGGGCTATATGGTTCCTGTATAGAGTCTAACAACTGTCTCCGAATTGAAAATTACAGAACGGCAAAAGAAGTAGAGATCGCGTGGAAAGCTTCCTTTGGCATTCCCTGGACCTCAAGGCCTTATAAAGTAAATGGCAGTGATGCCAGCTGCGTTGGGCTTTTTTATACACGGACACCCTCAATATCCGGAGGTGCACTTTTATGGCCCAATTCTGTTTGCGGTAAATTACCCCCACCAAACCAATCTTGTAATGTGAATATCCCAACGGTGATAGATTTTGGTACGCTTACGCAAGATGAAATTTACGGGGCGGAAAGAAACATTCAGGGAACAGTTGAGTGCTCCCTAACAGGAACTGTAAAAATATATTCACAGTCGACATTAGGCGAAGATAGAATTTATTTAAATGGCAACAAGAATTTTTATTCTACGCTATTTTTGGATGGGAAGTCCGCATGGACGGGTGTTGATTACTATTTAATGGGTAAAACACCCAAAAATATAAGCCTGAAAGCAAAAATGACAGCCAATGAAATCATCAGTCCCGGACCTTTCTCGGGGAATGCTATTATTTACATTGCCTTCCTCTAGGTGTCTGCTGCATAACCCCGGTAGTCAACCTATATTGACCACCACATTACACTGTTTAGCCTTACTCTGAATCAAGCCGGGTTGCGGTATATTCACAAACGCCGCCTGGCGTTTGAAACAACCAAGGCTGAGTGAGTCAACAGGGCAGGATAACGCCCCTGCCCTGTTCATTTAACGCTTAATTTCGCTTATCGCTCGCTCCAGGCCCGCAATATCATTGCCCGCCAGCAAGGGCTGCACACAGGCAAAATCCTCGGCTGACAAATCATAAATGCGCAAAGCCAGTAACCGAGCAATGATCTGCGGGGTAAATCGCAGCTTTATCGGTCGCGCCGGATTACCGCCCACAATGGTGTAAGGCTCAACGTCCGACGTCACAATACTGCCTGCGGCAACTATCGCCCCTTCACCAATGGTCACGCCCGGCATCAGCATCGCCCGCATCCCTATCCAGCAGCCATCCCCCAAACGGGTATCGCCTTTCGGCTTATAGGCAGCCTGGATGCTTTCCATCATCGGGTACAGGCAAAACCAATCGATGCGGTGGGTATGGTTACCCCCCATCAGGATGACGGTTTCTGCGGCAATACAGACATAATCGCCAATCAGCAATTGGTCTATCGCCCCTAGCGGGGGCCACTGTTGACTCACCGCATCCCCGTGTAAATAACGCACCACGGAGCGTTCAAAGCCGTCATCCAGGTAGTCGCTGTAATAGCTGTGGGTTCCCTTGACGATAATGTTGGGGTTGGTCACCGTTTGGTGCAGTAATTCTGTTTTTGACCAGTGTTTTTCAGTCATGGCGCTTTCTCTGTAATCTGTTACAAGAGCCACAGCCTAGTGTCTGTGGCAGTGTTTTTAGGTCACAAAACACTGCCTGATTAAGCGATTAACGCCCGTTTTAATCTTGGGTTGTTCGTCATTGATGCCTCCAAATTTCGGCCCAAGGGTAACAAATCACGCCTCCGCCGTCTTGCTCTTCAGCATCAATACTCCGCCCATCACCAGCGCGCTGCCCAGCAACTGCAACTGATTCATGTTTTCCCCCAGCAGGAAATAGGCGATCACCGCCGTGAATACCAATTCCAGCGACAAAATCAGGTTAGCCACCGCCAATGGCAAGGTTTTCAAGCTGATGTTGTACAAACCGAATCCCAACAGCGTCGGGCCTGCCGCCAGAGTCAGCAGTAATAACCAACCACGCCACTCGATGCCTTCAACGCCGTGGGACAAGAACCACAACGAGCCGGTCATGCCATGGAATGCCGCCAACGGATATAATGTCAGCGCAGCATTGAACAACCACTGATAGATCGCCGAGAAACCGAACACATACAAAATTGTATTCCACACCGGGTAATGGCGCTCTGTCGCCACCCGCCCCCCCAACGTGTAAAGGGTATAACCAATGCCTGACAACATGCCCACCAGCAATCCCAATACATTGAAATGGCTGTTGCCCATGCTGTCGCCGTTACTGACCAAGAAGCAGCCCCCCAGGCTGACCACAATCACCACCAATTGACGCAGGCTCAGGCGCTCGCTGTACATCATCCACCCCAGGAACACAGTAAAACCGACCGAACAATAGGTCAGGATGGTTGCCACCGACGCACCGTTAAGCGCCACCGACAATGTCCACAAACTGTTGAACACCGCCAGTAACAGGCCATAACAAGCATAAAATGGCACCTGTGAACGTTGTAAGCGCGCCCACTCAGGCTTGAATAACAACAGAATCGGCAATAACACCAACGCAACCAGCGCCGCTCGCCAAAAGGCCAGCACAAAGGTCGGCAGGTGATAATACTCCGTAAGTACACGAATAATGATGGCGGTAAAAGCCAGTAGCATGGCGCTGATAATCGCGATCGCATATCCCTGACTGCTGCCCTGTAAAAAACGCGCGCCCGGTAAAACCGGCCTGGCTGAAATACCTGATGGTAATGACATGACACCCTCAAAAAACTGCGGTAATACACCTGGGCAGAGATTCTAACGCCACACAACTTTGCCGCCAGAGCCACTTTGCCCTGATGTTATGCAGGCCACTTTTATCCGCTTGAAGGCCAGTCGCTATGGGGTATAGTAAAAATCCGCACCGTTAACCGAGCCAATTGCGCATGCATATTCCGTTAGACCGTCAGCAGGATGTTCCGCTGTATTTGCAAATTGAAGAGGCGCTGCGGCGGGCAATCCTAAGCGGTGTTTTTGTCGATGGTGATAAACTCCCCTCCACCCGTACGCTTGCCGGCGAATTGGCTGTCAGCCGGCTGACGGTAGAGAATGCCTATGCCGAACTGGCCGCCAAAGGTTTTCTGCATCAACGGCGCGGCAGCGGTGCCTATGTATTACACCCGCTGCAACACCCCGCTCAGCCGCGCCCAAAGCCCGATGTGCTGTTCCCGGCAGAACGTTTCACCACCCTGACCTCGCGGCTGGATGGCTACCCCGATACGCCTTTGCCGGACAATGTCATCAACTTTGCGGCCGGTGTTGGCAGCCCAAAAGTGTTTCCTCAGGAAGAATTCCGCAAGATATTGCTGTCGGTGCTCAACCGCCATGCAGAGGACGCTTTCAGCTATGGCGAGTACTGCGGGTATTACCCTCTGCGCGATACATTGGGGCGCATTCTCACCGCCCAGGGCATTCCTACTCATGCGGAACAGTTGTTGATCACCAACGGCTCGCAGCACGCCATCAGCCTGATTGTACAAAGCCTGCTGGAGCCGGGTGATACGGTGATCGTCGAACAACCCACTTACGCCGAAATTCTGGGGTTACTGCGCCTGCATCGCATTAATATCGTTACCCTCCCCAGCGATCGTCACGGTATGCGGGTTGAACAACTGCCCGCCCTGCTGGAAAAGCACCGCCCAAAGTTGATTTACACCATTCCCAACTTCCAAAACCCCACCGGCCGTTGTCTGAGTGAAGCCCGCCGTCGGCAATTGCTGGCGCTGGCCCAACAGGCTGGCGTGATGATACTGGAAGACGATTTTGTCGGTGATCTGCGCTACAACGGCAAACAGCTGCCCTCGCTTCGGGCCCTGGCACAGCCAGGCACGGTGATTTATGTCAGTACTTTTTCCAAAATGCTGCTGCCCAGCATGCGCATCGGCTATCTGGTGGCAGACAGCGAACACTACCAACGGATCGCCCGACTAAAGCACGTTGACAGTTTCACCAGCTCGAACCTGATCCAGCGAGCGCTGGACGCATTCGTTACCATTGGGCGCTACGACAAGCAGCTGCGACGCGCCGGACGCATCTACCGGCAGCACCGCGACACCATGGTGGCAGCCTTGCAGCAACACCTGCCGCATGGCTGTCAGTTTGAAACGCCGGAAGGCGGGCTGTTCATCTGGTTGACGCTACCTACCCGCGTCAGTACCGAAGCACTGATGCCGGTAGCCTGGAAAGAAGGAGTGACCTTTGCGCGAGGAGAATGCTTTTATGCCGAGGAGCAACGTGGCGCCCATGGCATGCGATTAAATTTCGCGGCCAATACGCCGCCGCTGATTGAAGAAGGAATCGCCCGACTATGCCGGGCGATTCGTCAGGTGATGACGTCAGAACACGCCGCTCCCCCCTAAATCATGGGCGTTATATCACATAGGCCGGGTTACACCCCGGCCCACCACAACCGCAGTTTCATCCCCCAATAGCTGGTCCAGCCGGTGGTGCTCTGTACCACCTTGCCTTTGGAAATCACCACCAGCGTGGGTGTGACGCCGATTTGCCACTGCGCAGACAACTGCCCCTGCGGATCGTTAACCACAGGTAACGTCACGCGTTTGCCCGCCATCCACTGCGCCACCTGACGATCGTCGCCGGAGCGCAGTGCCACGGTAAGCACGTTGCTCCCTTCGTCAGCCAGTTTGGCAACATACGGCGTGGTGAAACGGCATACGCCACACCAGCTGGCCCAGAAATAGACCAGCAGTGGCTTATCCTGGCTGAGCTGAGCCAGTGACACCTGCTGGCCACTTAGCGTCGTCAACATGTGCGAATCAAACGCTGCCGGTGCCTGCGGGGCGCGTAACCAGTCCATGCCAAACGCCACCACCAGCAGGATCAACAGCAAGACCAGCAGTTCGCGCGCCCAGCGCCGCAGCCTAGCCATTTTTCACTTTCGCCAATTGCTGTTTCACCAACGTCTCCAGGTCTTCATAAGAGACCGCACCCGGCAGCATCTGATCGCCGATCAGCGTCGCTGGCGTTCCTTGCACACCCAGTTTCTCTGCCAACGCCATATTTGTGCGCAGGGTGGTCATGCTCAGTTCACTCGGCGAGACCGCTTTTACGCCGGTTTTCTGCTGTGCAGCGGCAATGCTGGCATTGTCGTGGAAGCCTTTTTTAGCCATCAGACGTTGGTGCAACGCCCAGAATTGGTCCGGATGCTGTTGCCAGGTCGTCAATGCCACACGCGCCGAACTGACCGAGCTTTCCCCCTTAAAAGGCAGCAATTTCACTACCAGCGCCACATCTGGATATTGTTTGACGATCTTCTCCAGCATCGGATCAAAACGCTTGCAGTACGGGCAATTGTAATCGGTAAAGGTCACCATGGTCAGTTTGGCGTTGGCGGCCCCTAAGCGTGGGCTGGCAGGATCGTCGTACAGCACGCTGGCATTTTGTTTGATCGCTTGGCTAATTTGTTGTCCCGCTGTCTGTTGCTGCCAGGCGTCTACCGCCTGTGCCAGAATATCCGGATTAGACACCAAGGTTTCACGGATCAGCTCTTTAATGCGCGCCTCTTGTTCAGACGTAAATGGCGCAGCGGCCCAAACAGGGGTAACAATCAGCATCAGTAAAATCATTAATTTTTTCATTGTACGTTTCCTTTGGCGGCGGACAGGGTTTGTAATACGGCATCGCGGGTCAACAGCGGGGATAACACCACGCCATCTGGGCTGCCGGGGCCATAAATCTGGTTAAAAGGCACGGCAACGCTGCCGCGCTGTTGCAGGAAGGCGCTAATCTCGGCCGATGGACGGCTCCAATCGCCACGCAGAGCAACAACGTCATCGGCGCTCAGTGCCTTTTGCACATCGTCACGCAGCAGGACGTTGAATTTATTGGCTTTACAGGTTACGCACCAGTCGGCGGTCACATCGACAAACACCCGTTTATTTTGGGCCAATGCCTGGGTGATTGCCTGCTCGCTCAACGGTTGCCAAACCACGTTGTCGTGCAGCGGCTGACGCCACAGCCCGGCAGTGAGAGAACCGGCCAACAACACGACACCGACCAACACCAGCGTGCCAGCCGCCAACTTAGCAGCCAGACGCACGCCATGTTGCCAGCCAACGGCCAACAACAACGCCAGCAGTGCGACACCGCCCACCACCAACGTTGGCACCATGCCAATATGGTTGACCATCAGGCTCAGCAACCACAGTGAAGAGGCAAGCATCAACAGCCCCATCACCAACCGCAGGCTGTTCATCCAACGGCCCGGCCTTGGCAAGCGCAGCGCCAGTGCCGGCCAGGCGGCAATGAGTAGCCATGGCAGGCTCATGCCGATACCCAGTGCGACAAACATCCCCCACAACACCGGCAAGGGTGCTGCCAGAGCAAAGGCCACTGCGGTCCCCAGGAAAGGTGCAGAACACGGCGTTGCCAGCAAGGTAGCAAAAGCGCCCTGCCAGAAATGCCCACCCAAGCCACGGCCGTTGTGGGTTGCCAGTTTGGTATTTAATGAAGAGGAAAGTTGCAGATGGAACAGGCCAAACAGGTTAGCGCTGAACAGCAGCGTAACCAGCACCATAAAACCAATGAACCACGGATTTTGGAACTGGATACCCCAACCCAGCGCCTGATTGCTCAACCGCAGCAGCGTCATTAGCAACGCTAACGCCATGAACGAGGCCACAATACCCAGGGTCGACGCGAGGAACTGTAACCGGATGCTCTGACGGTCGCGATGCTCTACCTGAAGAATTGAACCGAGTTTAATCCCCAGAACCGGCAGGACGCAGGGCATCAGATTGAGAATCAACCCACCCGCAAGCGCCATCAGCACCGCTTGCCACAGCGAGAAGCTCGCCGCAGCCGGCAAGGCCAGCGGCCCGCCAATCGGCAACGTCACCTGCTGCGCCAACCCGTTATCGCTGATCACCAACGTCAAGGTTTTACCGCGCAAATCCGGTGCGCTGTCCCCCCAACCATCGCTGACCGGCACCCGCGCTAACATGTGCGTACCCTCGCGACTCACCTTTGGCTTACCGAGATCAGCATCTTCCAGCGTATCGAAGAACAGTTCAGGCTGCTGCCAACCGGCGCCACGCTCAGCGCTGATGTGCAGTTCGCCACGCTGGTAGCCGGCTTTAATACTGTCCACCAACCCATCGGCAATCGGCACCTGCCCCATCGCCTGGGCAAAATCATGGGTAAATTGCGCGTCAGAGGCGGTACCAAGATCCAGGCTGAATGGATAGTCGGTCAGGATACAGACGTTGCTGCACGTTGACAGCGTCAGGGTCCCTGCCAACTTGCGCGGTGCTGCCCCCTTCATCACCATAGGCAGTTCAACCCGATCGTGATAACCCTGGGTAGAAATACCGGCAACATCAAAGCGCTGCGGCGTCGGCCAAAACCAGGTGGCGGGTGGCGGATTGCCCTGCCAGGTTATGGCCGGTGCTATACCGCCCTCACCGGGCGAACGCCAATAGGTTTTCCAGCCTTTTTGCAGCGCTATTGCCAGCAGTAATCGGGTTTCCCCATTTTGCGAGGTATCGGCACGCAGTCGCACCTTCGCGTGATCATTCGTCGGACTTTGCAGCCAGCCGCTATCCGCCGCCTGCAAAGCAGGCAGCCATAGCATTAACAGGCAGGCTAACGCCGACCTGATGATATTCAACATGTTCTTTCTCCATAAAATAAATCAATCACCAACGGGAAGGGGCGATTAACTCATTCACGGAAGACACATAATCGGAGGTGCACCCTAAGGGTGGTGGGGGAAATCACTCTGGGAGGCGGAATACGCAGGCGCGCAGCCACGGTAGGTGCCAGCAGCACCAATAACAACCCCAGACCGAACAGCAGCGTTTCAAACATCACCGGCGGTGAGGCCAATAAGGATTTAGCACTCAGTTCGCAAGGGGTCGGTTGGGTTTCAGCAGCATCATCAGCAGAAGAGGCTACCGCGCTAGCGACAGGCAGGCCAAGCGCTTGTTGCAATGCATGCAGGCTCGCCATGCGCTGAGTCATACAGACCAGCACCACCAGGCAAGCCAAGCATAAAAACCATTTTGCAATCCGCTGCTGTTTAACCATGCCGTCCTCAATTCCAAGTCTGCGCTTATCTTAGCGGCGCAGGCGCGTTTAGCAATGTTTTGCCTGTAAAGAAATGTCTGTCGACGGTATTGATGATGGCCGTTTACAGGTATCATAAGCGCAAACCTGTGCTTTTCGCCGGGTACGACGATTATTTTCTCCCCAAAGTAAGGGGTGTTACGGCCAGGCGGCAAGCACATGGGCTCGATGAACGCACGACAGTACGGGATTCGGGTGAAGTTGCGCAGCCAACACAGCGGTAACGCCAAGTAAGCTGGGGATACACAGCGAAGGACAGGTGATATGCAACCTTTGAGTGGACCGGGTACCCCGATCGCCAGCGATCGCCCCCCAAGCCCGGATAAAACCACAACCACTGACGGCAGCCCGCTCTCCCCGGCACAACGCACGACGCTGGAGAAACTGGTCGTCAAGATCATGGCACTCAGCCCAGCCAAGTCCGCCGAGATCTGGGTTACGTTGCGCCATGATCTGCAGACAGACAACAACAGTGAACTGCTGGCTCGCCATTTTCAGCCGGCCGAACAACTGTTGCAGAATCGCTTGGCTCAGGCACAACAGAGCCACGCCAGCCGACAACTGTTGCAACAACTCACCGAACTGTTACCGCAGGGCAATAATCGCCTGGCCGTCAGCGATTTTATTCGCCAGCAGTTTGGGCACACGGTATTGAGCCAGTTGAGCCACCCACAGTTGCAACAGGTCCTCAACCTGTTGCAAACCGGTAGCCTGACCATTCCTCACCCGCAGCAGACGACGACCAGCGATCGTCCCCTGCTGCCTGCCGAACACCAGAGCTTGCAACAGCAGGTGACCAAGCTCAGCGCCGCGACCGGCGAATCACCGGCTAAAATCTGGCAAACCCTGTTCGATCTGGCTGGGGTAAAAACCAATGATCCTCTTCCGGCTCGTCACTTCCAGCTGCTGAACCAGTTTTTGCAGGTGAAGGTGGCATTGAGTCCACAGACAGCACCAACGCTAAACAACCTGCTGGCCGTACTCAAACAACCGGCAGATCCGCAGGAGCAGCAGCAGCTCAATGACTACTGCCAATCGCGTTTTCACTGCAACGCAACGGCGCCGCTAACCCATCCGCAGATGAGCGATGTGATCAACCAACTGTTTGCACGTCGTCTGGAAAAAGCGGGCCCTACTCAGCCGATAACCGGCAGCGCAGCCGAGCCGCAGCCGTTGCTCAATCCACTGATTGCCGTACTGCCCCAACCGCTGCAAAAAGCGCTGAGCAAACCCGCTGCGGTATTCATTCTTTTCATTCTGGTGCTGGCCTTGGTATTTGCGCTGGTGTTTTAACCTATCAGCCGCAGCCGCAGTCTTCTCCAATCGTCTTTCCCAGCAGCGAACCTGGCTGCTCACCGGTGGCCAATGGATGGCCATCGCGTTTCCAGAAGTCCAGTCCGCCAATCAGCTCCTTCACCTGGAACCCCTGCTGCGCCAACTTGTACGCCCCCTTGGTTGAACCGTTACAGCCAATGCCGTCACAGTAAGTCACATAAACTTTACCGCGATCCAGATGCGCCGTGCCAGCTTCGTCCATAAGCCGGTGTGGCAAGCTGATCGCGCCGGGAATATGCCCGGCGGCATACAAAGCCTCTGCGCGGGTATCGATCACTACGATTTCACTGATGCCATTACGCAGATCTTCCGCCACGTCCCATGCGTCCGCGTAATAACTCAGTTTCGCCGCCAGATAATCGAGACTCTGCGCCGCTGTTCCCGGTGGGAATGCCAAAACCAATGAAGATACCGCCATGGAATTCACCTCTGTTGATAAAGACTGATGACAATACTGCCTGATTTTGGTCTTATGATTGATACCCATTTTTGTACGTTGATAAGTCCCATTATGGCAAATGCGCTGCTCACCCTTTTTTACCTGCCAGAACACACAAGCGGTACCTTGCGTGAGCGCGTGTGCAGCACATTACGCCGGGCGATTCATAACGGGGCGTTAACCCGTGGTCAACGTTTACCCTCATCCCGAATACTGGCCAAAGATTTGGGCGTATCACGCGTGACAACGGAGGCAGCCTATAGCCAGCTCGAGGCCGAAGGCTATCTGCAACGCCGAGTGGGCCAAGGGACCTTCGTCGCAATATGCATTGTTAAATCGCCGCCCGTCGCCAACGTGATCGGTGAACCGCATTTGTCACTCCGCGGCAGGCAGATCGTACAAACCGGGGGTTGCCGCGATCCCGAGCACCCCTTGCCCTTTGCCGCCGGTTCGCCGGACCTGCGCGTCTTCCCATTAAAACTGTGGAAGCACCTCACTGCCCAGCAGTTACGCTTACGTGGCGAAACCCTGCTGCGCTATGGTGATCCGCAGGGTTACCGCCCCCTACGCGAGGCCATTGCCGGCTATGTCAGCCAAACTCGCGGCGTGAATTGTGACGCGCAGCAGGTCCTGGTACTGACCAGCTCTCAACAGGCTCTGCAGTTGATTGCTACTTTGCTGTTGGATAATGGCGACAAGGTCTGGATGGAAGAACCCGGTTATCGCGGCGCCCGAAATGCCTTTACCAGTGCAGGCGGCGAATTGGTACCGGTCAGTGTTGATGAAGCCGGTATGCGGGCAGATGACAAGCTCCCTGCTCCCCGGCTAATTTATCTGACGCCTTCGCACCAATACCCTACGGGGGTGGCGCTGAGCCTGGCACGGCGGCTCGAATTGCTGGCTCTGGCGCAACGGCATCGGGCGTGGATTGTTGAAGATGATTACGACAGCGAGTTTCACTATGACGGCCAGCCTATGCCGGCGATGCAAAGCCTGGATCGGCACGGCAACGTGCTTTATCTGGGGACGTTTTCCAAGGCGCTATTTCCCTCGTTGCGGCTGGCATATTTAGTGGTCCCGCCTGCCTTGGTCGAATCCTTTACCACCGCACGCACAGTCTATGACGGTCACAGCGCCCAACTGATGCAGGCAGTCACCGCCGAATTTATCCTGCAGGGGCATTTTGCCGCGCATATCCGCTATATGCGCCAGCTGTATTCTAGCCGACGTGACCAGTTGTTGGCGCAAGTGCACGAAAAGCTAGGGCATTACGCTACCCCGCAACCGGCCGCCGGGGGATTGCAGCTCAGCGTTTGGCTACCTCCGGGCCAAGAAAGCGCCCTCACTCAGCAAGCACAGCGTTTAGGTGTGATAACACCCGGACTGGCGGCGCTGTATCAAACAGCAAACCTGCGGCGCGACGGTTGGCTATTGGGCTTTTCTGCCCTGACACCGGGTGAGATCCGTGCCGCCGTCGAACGGCTGGCACGGATTACTGCCCGCTAAATTTGCAACATCGCTTTCGGTGACATTACTGCTCGGTCAGCCGCAGTTCTGCCACTATCGGCAGATGATCGCTAACCGCCGGCCAGTGGATGCCATTCCAGTCACCGCTGGCGTTTGGCACCGTCAGGCTGTCCAGATGCCAGCGCTGCGCATTGCCGCTAAAGATGTAATCGACTTTAATTTCGGCATTTTCCGCCGGCCAACTGCGACCATCTTGTGCGGCAGGCATAATGTCGTTCCAGTAACGGCTGAGTTCAGTCCAGGTAACGCTGCCCGGGACATCGTTCATGTCGCCGAACAACAGCTTGATGCCACGCATTTCAATGGTACGGTCGTTTAACTCACGCACCTGATCCAAACGCATGGCCGGATCTTCTTTGGTATCCAGATGAGTATTGATCAGGGTGATGGGGGCCGGGAACTCGGGCACGTCGGTCTGGGCGCTGAAAGCAATGCGCTGTTCACGCTGCCCGGACGGCAGTGGGTAAATCTTGCTGTCATGCAGCGGATATTTTGACAGAAACGCCAGGCCATATTCGCCGCCGTCAAAGTCAATCGCGCGACCAAAGACCACGTGCATGCCTGTCAGCTTGGCCAGCTCCGCAGCCTGATCCAATTTACCGCTGCGGCCCGTCAGTTTGTCCACTTCCTGTAATGCCACCACGTCAACGTTCATCGCCTTGATGGCCTTGGCGATGGCGGTCATATCGCTGACCTTGCCGGCAGCAATATTAAAGCTGGCTACGCGGATCTTCGGGGCCTGTTCCAGGTTATAGGTTTTGTTCTTCAAGCCACCCAGTGCGCTGGCCACTTCGCGGCTATTGGCATTGCTGTTGGCATGGCCGCCGTCGGTAGAGGACCAGGCCGTATGAGATATTCCCAGGGATAACAGAGTAATAAGCAAAGCATGACGTGAGCGCATGAATTCTCCTTTAGCGTTCAGATTTTTGTTGGGGCACCCGCACCCCACAGCTAACAATGATTTTGCCGCAGTTACCCGCGACTATTTCCTAGTTATCTCGCTATTTTTTTATTCTGCGCCGCATCTCGCATTCCGACAGTGAAAGTATTGCACCATTGGACAACCGGCTGAATTAGCTTTAAAACCGATAGACCGCTTATCGAGAGGAACCCAAATGACCCGCGCCTTAGCCGAACAGCTCACCGAACGTTTCTTCCGCTATCTGGCGGTAACCAGCCAGAGCGATGCCGCTGCCCCGGCCCTGCCCAGCACGCCGGGGCAGCATGACATGGCCAAGCTGCTGGCGGCCGAACTGCGCCAGTTGGGGATGCAAGACGTACAGATCGATGATCATGCGACCGTCACCGCACGCAAGCCCGGTAACCAACCAGGCGCACCGCGCATCGGTTTTATCACCCATATCGATACCGTTGACGTCGGCCTGTCAGCGCATATCCACCCACAGTGCCTGCACTTTAGCGGTCAAGATCTCTGCCTTAACGCGGAACATGACATCTGGCTGCGTACCGCTGAGCACCCGGAAATTCTCGCCTATCCAAATGAAGATATTATTTTCAGCGACGGCACCAGCGTGCTCGGCGCGGACAACAAGGCGGCAGTGACAGTCGTGATGACCTTGCTGGCTAACCTGAGCGCTACAGATCGCCACGGTGATATTCTGGTGGCCTTTGTACCGGACGAAGAGATTGGCCTGCGCGGTGCCAAGGCGCTGGATTTGACGCGCTTTGACGTAGATTTCGCCTATACCATTGACTGTTGCGAGCTGGGTGAAGTGGTCTATGAAAACTTCAACGCCGCAGCGGCGGAGATCCATATTGAGGGCGTTACTGCGCACCCCATGTCGGCGAAGAATATCCTGATCAACCCGATTCGCATCGCCAATGACATCATTAACCAATTCGACAGTCGAGACACGCCAGAACATACCGAAGGGCGCGAGGGCTATTTCTGGTTCAACGACATGGTGGCCAACGCCAACCTCGCCACCTTAAAAGTGTCGATCCGTGATTTTGATCTGGCGGCGTTCAATGCGCGTAAAGCACGGATACAAGAAGTGGTACAGCAGGTGGCGGCAAACTACCCGCGCGCCAAAGTGAGCTGTACTGTTACCGATATCTACAGCAACATCAGCAACTCTATCGGTGATGATAAACGCGCCATTGAGCTGATATTCGGCGCCCTCGCCGCCCACGGCATTCCACCAAAAGTTATCCCCATGCGAGGGGGCACTGACGGCGCAGCGCTCTCCAGCCGCGGGCTGGTAACCCCCAATTACTTCACCGGTGCACACAATTTCCATTCACGCTTTGAGTTCCTGCCGGTCAGTGCGTTTATGAAGTCATATCAGGTGACTCGCAGCATTTGTTTACTGGCTGCCCGCGGGTAGCAGCCACACGGCCCCCAGCGCGATATTTCATGCAAAGATATCGCGCTTAGGCCAGCAACCAGCCCACTACCCCACCCCACGCCAACAATGGCAATGAGTAGTAATGGAATTTCAGCCAGATTTTACGCTCGCCCGCCATACGCAAAGCAATCAGGTTCGCCAACGAGCCGATCGCCAACCCAAAGCCACCGGCATTCACCGCATAAGCCAACAGTTGGCTTGAAGGCACATAATTGAGCAATAGAATGGTGGCAGGCACATTGCTGATTATCTGTGACAGGCCAATTCCCAGCGCATAAATTCCGCCGTTGCTCAACGAAGAGAGGCCAGCGAACCAGGATTGGATCGCCTCAAGTCGGGTGAACAACCCCACGTCGATAAACATGGCGATAAAAACAAAAATCAGGCTCCAGTCAATCTGCAGCAACACCCGGCGAGCCAGCAGTAAAAAGCCGGCGAAAACAGCCAACAGACCGTACAGCGGCAATCCCATATCCAGAGACAGCAGAAAAATCACATACAGCACCACGCAGCTCAACAACAAATGCCGTTGATACGGGTAGCCTTCGGTGTGCGGAACCTTAACGATCTCCCGTGGCGGGAAGCTGAACCAGGTCAACAACAACAGGCTAGCCAGCATTACCGCGCCAAAAGGCAACATTTGGGCAATAAAACCCAAGAAAGACAGCGAGGATTTACTCCAAAGCAAAATGTTCTGCGGGTTGCCGATTGGCGTCAACAACGAGCCGGCATTAACCGCCAGCGCCTGGAAGATAATCAACCGGCTAATCGGCAACGAAGACAGTTTTTTTAGCGTGATGGTTAGTGGAATGACAATAAACAGCGCCACGTCGTTGGTCAGGAACGACGACAGCAGCGCGGCAGAAAACACTAAAAACAGCGCCAGCCGTCGTTCACTGTGCAGCCTGTTGACGATCTGACGACCGATAAAATCAAAATAGCCACTGACCTCAACCCCTTTGGTCAATAACATCAACCCCAGCAGCGTGATGATGGTACGCCAGTCAATAAAACGGTTAAGCTCTGGCAGCTGTTGTGGATTGAAGGCGGCCATCAGCACACCGGCCAGCAACAGGATATGTAAGAAACGATCTTTCAGGAATGGCTGAATCAGCCGAACAGCGGCGTTTGAACTCATGTTGAGCGCTTCAAAAAACAATCAAGGATCGGGAAGCAGACGTTAGCCCAAGCACACAAGTAACGCCAGAAAAATGCTTTGTTACCTTTTAACCGCCATTCTTGAAACCACCTCTTTGTGGGCTGCCGGCACGCCCTCGGTCACGTATTGTCTGCATACTACCGGGGTGCGTTCAGTGGCCACCTCGATGCACCGCCCGTTATTTTGGCTATCTCTGCTTTTCATTTGTCGCACTTTGCTTTATTTGTAGCGCCCTCCTCTGTTTCAAAGGATTTTTTATGGCTAACGTTTTTGCCAAAGGGCTTTTGCTGAGTGTGACGCTCAGCCTGTTGACCGCCTGTAATGACCAGGACTCCCGCCCGCAGATTGATCTCGAGGGCAAAACCATGGGGACCTTCTACAGCGTCAAAGTCAGCGGGGATATCGCCGTCGATAAGCAGCAGTTACAGCAGCAGGTCGATGCCGTGTTGGAACGGGCTAA
Source organism: Serratia sp. PL17 (assembly GCF_017832355.1). Taxonomy (GTDB): domain Bacteria; phylum Pseudomonadota; class Gammaproteobacteria; order Enterobacterales; family Enterobacteriaceae; genus Serratia. The sequence goes on along the minus strand of NZ_JAFIBY010000008.1, from coordinate 138,815 downwards.
TGACGATATTTCTACTTACCGTACTGATTCGGTACTGTCGCGTTTTAATCAAACGCAGAGCGCTGATCCACAGCCCATCCCACGCGGCATGGCAGACATCATCTTGATGGCTCAACGTATTGGCCGCGATACTCAGGGCGCAATGAATATTACCGTTGGCCCCCTGGTGAATCTGTGGGGCTTTGGGCCGGATAAGCGCGCGGTAAAAGTACCGAGCCAACAACAAATAGAGGCGGCGCAAAAAAATGTTGGCCTGCAACACCTCAAACTGATCAGCGACAATCGCGGCGAATGGCTACAGAAAGACCTGCCAGAAATGTATGTCGACCTCTCGACAATGGGCGAGGGCTATGGCGTCGACCAACTGGTACAACTGATGGCGCGCAATGGCATCACCAACTATTTGGTGTCCGTCGGTGGTGCAGTCTCCTCGCGCGGTGTTAACGGCAAGGGTAACGCCTGGCGAGTGGCGATCCAAAAACCGACCGATCGTGAAAATGCCGTGCAGGCGCTGGTTGATCTGCAAGGCTACGGCATCAGTACGTCCGGCAGTTACCGCAACTACTTCGAACAAGATGGGCAACGCTATTCGCACGTGATCGATCCCACGACGGGCCGGCCGATCACCCACCGCCTGGTATCCGCCACCGTGATCGCCCCCACCGCATTGGAAGCCGACGGTTGGGACACTGGGCTGATGGTTCTGGGCACAGAAAAAGCGCTCAAACTGGCGGAAGATAAAGGGCTGGCGGTGTATTTGATCAGCAAAACCGATGACGGTTTCAGCGCGGTGATGACACCGCAGTTTACAGCGTTCCTGGTGAAATAATTTCTGGGATAGTGATAACGAGGGTGCAGTAGGTAAAACTGCACCCTCATGGTGTCATCCTTTGCGGTGCAGTAACAAATAGGCCACCGGTATCACCAACATCGACAACAGGGGCGCACTAAGCATCCCGCCAATCATCGGTGCGGCAATACGTCGCATCACTTCAGAGCCGGCGCCGTTGCCCCACATGATCGGCAATAATCCCGCCATAATGGTGGCAACCGTCATCACTTTTGGCCTGACCCGCAATACGGCACCTTCGCTAATTGCATCCATCAGCTGTTGTTGCGTTAACGGCTGCCCTGGCTGACGGTGTTTCTCCAACGCATGGTTTAAATACAGCACCATGATTACGCCAAATTCCGCCGCCACACCGGCCAACGCGATAAAGCCCACCGCCCCCGCCACCGACAGGTTGTAGTTGAGCAAATACAACAACCACACGCCGCCGATCAGTGCAAATGGTAACGTCGCCATGATCAGTAATGCATCCCGCACGCTGCTAAAGGTGACGAACAGCAGCACGAAAATGATCGCCAACATGACCGGTAGCACGACCTTCAACTGGGCGCTAGCGCGCTCCAGATATTCAAACTGCCCTGACCAGCTCAAGGATACTCCCGCAGGCAACTTAACCTGCTGTGACACCGCTTGCTGCATCTCTTCCACCGCCGATTTAAGATCGCGTCCACGCAGGTCAACATAAATCCAATTGGAGAGTCGGGCGTTTTCACTTTTCAGCATCGGCGGTCCTTCAGTAACCCGAATGTCAGCCAGCATAGACAGCGGCACCTGCCCTCCGCTGGCTGTCAGCACCGGTAACGCCTGCAGTTGCTGCACCGAGTCGCGAACCTCACGCGGGTAACGCACATTGATGGGATAACGCGCTCGGCCTTCAATGGTTTCACCGATGTTTTCGCCCCCCACCAGCGTTGCCACCATAGATTGCAGCTCTTTTACCGAGACGCCATAACGTGCCGCCCGCTGGCGATCAATATCAATATCCACGTAGCGCCCGCCGGTAATACGTTCCGCCAGCGCTGAGGTGACGCCCGGCACAGGCTTCACCACCTGCTCAATTTGCCCGGAAATCCGTTCAATATCGGCCATGTTATTGCCGTTCACCTTGATACCGACCGGGCTTTTTATCCCGGTGGCCAGCATATCCAGACGGTTGCGGATAGGTGGAACCCAAACGTTGGCAATGCCTGGCACCTTGACCACAGCGTCCAGTTCAGCCACCAGCTTGTCCATGGTCATGCCAGGCCGCCACTGGTCACGCGGCTTGAAACGAATGGTGGTTTCCAGCATGGTCAGAGGGGCAGGATCGGTGGCGCTCTCCGCCCGTCCTGCTTTACCAAATACCGTCGCGACCTCGGGCACGGTTTTAATCAACCGGTCGGTGAGTTGCAGCAACCGGCTCGCCTCGCGCGCCGACATCCCCGGCAATGACGATGGCATATACAGCAGATCACCTTCGTCGAGCTGGGGCATAAATTCGCTGCCCAAACGACTGAGCGGATACAGCGTTAACAGCAGCAGTAATAGTGAAACCCCGAGCGTGGTTTTGGGCCTCGCCAGCACCGCAGCCAACACCGGTTGGTACAGGCGGATCAACCAACGGTTGATCGGATTGGCATGCTCGTCGGGAATGCGACCACGAATAAAATACCCCATCAGCACCGGCACCAGCGTAATCCCTAACCCGGCGGCCACCGCCATGGCATAGGTTTTGGTGTAGGCCAGCGGTGAAAACATCCGCCCTTCCTGTGCCTGTAATGTGAAGACAGGGATAAAGGACAGGGTAATAATCAGCAAACTGCAAAAGAGTGCGGGCCCGACCTCTACCGCCGCCTGCTCTGAAATACGCCAATAATCCGCCGATGTCGGCTGCTGCCCCGGATGGCGCTGTCGCCACTGCTCCAGCACCTTATGCATATTCTCGATCATGACGATCGCGGCATCCACCATGGCACCGATCGCGATGGCTATCCCACCCAGTGACATGATATTGGCGTTCACCCCTTGGTAATGCATCACCACAAAGGCCCCGAGGATGCCGAGCGGCAGCGTAATCATCGCCACCAGCGCCGAACGGAAATGGAACAGGAACAAGGTGCACACCAGCGCCACCACGATAAACTCTTCCAGCAGCTTATGGGACAAGGTTTCAATGGCATGCTCAATCAACTGAGAACGGTCATAAACCGTCACAATCTCCACGCCAGGCGGCAAGCTCTGCTGGATCGCCTGCAACTTCACCTTCAACGCATTAATGGTTTCCAGCGCATTTTTGCCGTAGCGCATCACGACAATGCCGCCTGCAACTTCCCCCTCGCCGTTAAGCTCCGCGACACCACGGCGAATCTCCGGCCCCTCACGCAAGGTCGCCACCTGTGAAAGCAGGATGGGTACCCCATCACGAACGGTGATTACCACGTTGGAGAAATCACTCAGTTTTTTCAGGTAACCCGAGGTGCGCACCATATATTCCGCCTCGCCCATCTCCAGCAGCGCGCCGCCACCCTCTTGATTGGCGTCCTGAAGGGCACTCACGACCTGCTGATGGGTGATATTCAACGCACGCAGGCTTTGCGGATCCAACACCACTTGATACTGGCGCACCATACCGCCTACGCTGGCGACTTCCGCCACGTTGGGGACAGTTTTAAGCTCAAATTTTAGCGTCCAATCTTGCAGGGCCCGTAGATCAGCCAGGCTGTGTTTCCCGCTTTTATCGACCAACGCATATTCATAAACCCAGCCAACCCCGGTAGCATCCGGCCCCAGCGCCACCTTGACCTGCGCCGGTAATGAAGACTGCACCTGACTGAGCGATTCCAATACCCGAGAACGTGCCCAGTACAGATCGGTACCGTCTTCAAACAGCACGTAAACATAGGCGTCGCCAAACATGGAAAAACCACGCACCGTCTTGGCACCCGGCACCGTTAATAAAGTGGTGGTCAACGGATAGGTAACCTGATCTTCAATCACCTGCGGTGCCTTGCCTGGGTAGGTGGCACGGACGATGACTTGCACATCGGACAGGTCAGGCAACGCATCGAGTGGCGCTTTCTGCAAGGCCCATATCCCCCAGCCAGCCAGCAGCGCCGAGGCCAACAGCACTAACAGTCGATTACGCAACGACCAACGGATCACGAAAGCAATCATAAGTGCCCCCCGTGCTCAGCGTGAATCGGTACTATCTGACTGATATGCGAACCCCTATCATCCACAGTAAAGCGGATCTGCACTTTGTCGCCCGAGGTGATGCCGGTCGGCAATCCTCCTGGAGGCAGGGCAAAGTCCATGGTCATTGCCGGCCACTGCAATTCCGGTACAGGGCCATGGGACAGCGTAATCGTGTCGCCATTCAGCGCCTCAATCACGCCTTCGGCCTGGTACTGTTTAACCTCTGACTTTGCCGCCATCTGCGGCAAGGCACTGCGCATACTGGCCTCGGAGTCGATCAGGAATTGGCCAGAAGTCACGACCTGTTGCCCTACACTCAGGCCGCGTTTGATCTCCACCCAGCCATCCTGTGTACGCCCGGCGACCACCTCAACCGGCGTGAAATGCCCACTCCCTTCAGCAACCAATACCCGATTACGATCGCCGCTGCCGATCAGCGCCTCTTGCGGTATCGCCAGCACCGGTTTACCCACCGTGCTCTGCGACAGCGTCAATTGCAGGTACATGCCTGGCCGCAATTTTTGCTGCGGATTCTTCAATAAAATACGTGCCTTGAAAGTACGGGTCAGCGGATCGACATTGGCCAGCAGTTCGCTTACTTCTCCCTCAAAACGCTCCCCCGGCCAACTGGCGGAGGCGGCCTGTACCTTATCACCCACCTTCAACAAGCCGGCCTGCGCCTGCGGATAATCAGCCAGGATCCACACCGGGTCGAGGCGAGCTATCTCAAACAGGCTCTGCGCCGCGGTCACCTGCGCACCTTCAAGAACGGTCAGCTTGTTAACGAAACCGTTTTCCGGGGCCACTATCTTAACGCGTGGCTCGGATTTTCCCGTGCGCTCCACTTGCCGAATTACCGCCTCGGGCATAAACAGCAACTGTAACCGCTGGCGTGCTGCCGCAGTCAATTCGGTATCACCCAGCTTGCGTATCGCCAGATACTCCTGCTGCGCCGCACTCCAGTCCGGTATCCACAACTGCGCCAGCGCTTCCCCCTTCTTCACCTGTTGCTCGCTGGCACGAACATAGAGCTTCTCCACCAGTCCATTGGCACGAGCAGCGATAATTTGAATGCCGCGCTCATCCGTCGCAACGCTGCCAAAGGCGCTAAATTGCGGTTCCAATGTGCGTAACTGCGCAGCCTCGATACGCACCCCCAGATTCTGTTGCTGGCGCGCACTGATGGTCACGCCGCCTTCCGATTCAGCTTCATCGGCATAGCGTGGCACCAGTTGCATATCCATAAAGGGAGATTTACCCGGTTTATCAAAGCGCTGAGCTGGCATCATCGGATCATACCAATACAGTACCTGTCGCTCGCTCTTGCTTGCTTGCGGTGCCGTTTCACCCTGCGAGCCAAACCAATATCCGGCCAATCCACTGCCGATCAACGCGGCTAATAACGCCAGCTTGAATTGTATTTTCATTGCATCGATTCCTGTGGGGTGAGGTAGCGGATAGCGGCCCAGATTTGTGCAAGCCCACGAGCGGCTTTGCCGGCGTTGAGGCGGCTGTCGAGCAGCGCACGCCGCGCTTCCAGCACCGCGGACAGGTCACTTTTACCCGTGCGATATTGCGCCAACACCAATGTCAGCCGCTGTTGCTGCAAGGGGATGGCCTGCTGCTGCTGACGTTGCCACTGCAACTGCGCCGCCTGGTACTGCGCCAACAGCGTATCGAGTTGCGCCTGATGATCGCGAATCAGCAGCGTCAGTCGATCGTTGGCCTCCATGTTGCGAGACACATCGGCGGCATAGTCCTTATCCTGGCGTTGCGAGCGGAAAAGCGGCAGATCCACGGTAAACATCACCCCGGCCAGATCCTCGTAATCATCAGCACGCTTGCCGTAATACACCTCGACGCCGACATCCGGTATTGCCGCCACTTCTGACTGTGCAGAACGCGCCTTGGCAACATCTGCCTCACGGCTGGCTTGCAGTACTTCGGGGTGCTGCCTGATCCCCTGTCGCAATACGTCACTGTCAGCCGGCAAACGTTCAAAGCGCGGCAAGGTTCCTGACGTATCCGTCGCCGCCACGCCGGTCAGTTGCGTCAAACGCGCCTGTGCCACCCTAACGTCCCGCTGTGCTTCGCTGATGCGATCTTGCATGGCCAGCAACGTCAGTCGGGCGTCCAACACCGCACTGGCCGGCGTGCCACCACCGGCTACGCCCGCGCGCTGAGTGGTGATTTGACGTTCGCTCTCCGTGACCAAGGCTGTCGCATCACGCAGGCTTTGCCGGCTCAATGCCAACTCAAGCCACGCTTGGGCGGTTTGCTGCTGCAAACGGGCACGGATGGTGGCGCTGCCTGCATCTGTTTTGCTGGCTTCGGCGCGCAAGGTATCAGCCTTGCGCTGGCGTTTGGTGCTGCTGACATAGTCCTGCATGATGCCAACCCGCCCCATCGTCATACCTTCGCGAGTGAAACGCCGGGCATTTCCCCCCTGCACCGGCACGTTCTCAATACCGAACTTCAGCTTGGGATCGGGCAATTGCATTGCCGAATCTGCCATGCTCGCCAGGGCATTGACCTGATGTCGATTGGCCGAGAGTTCGGCGGAATAACGTTCCGCTGCCGTCAGTGACTGTTGTAGCGTGAGCTCCGTCGCTTGGGTGGCTGATACCCAACAAACGAGCAGCAGCCAGCCCACCCGCAAGGGGTGAGAAATAATCCTGGTCATGACGCCTCCGTTATTGCCGCGTGGCGGCGATAGCAATCAACTGATAACCGCCGTCAATCGGCAGGAAGCTGAAGTCAACCGCAGTTCCCACCGGCAATACGGTAAGCGAAGGCGATGAAGGGAGCAGGAAACTCATGGTCATTGGAGGCCAATTAAGGGCTGGAATGGCTTGATGCCTGATAGACACCTTCCGCTCATCCCAAGCCTTTATCACGCCCTGGCTGTGGATTTCGACGGTAGGTTTGACAGCGGAATGTTGCATCGCCCTATCAGCGGCACTGGCGACAGAGGAGAAAAATAAGGTGATTAATACAGCGGCAAATAAATTACGCATAACGGGTACTCCATGAAATAGTTAACGAACACGAATGACCGTCGGAGACGGTAAAGCGGTTGTCAGGGCTATTCACGGAAACGACAGAATACGATCTCTGCCGGCGGGCCTGTTATCGGGGGCGTTTGCCAGGTGTTAAACGGGATAGAAAGTGACAGAGCGGGCGCGATCACCGCCAGTTCGCTGCTGGCTGGCAAAGCGGCTAATGCCAGATTAGCGTGATCCTGTTGGGCTGATTCCGGCACGCAGTGTTTCTCACACAGCGGCTCTTGTGTCTGCATCTGCTCTGATGACGGCTGGCTATTTTGCATATGCATCATATGCTGAGCCATCGGCGCTTCACCACTGAACTGCAGGTTGCAATTATGGCTGGCCAGCGCCATCTGGGTATTTAGCAGTAACCAACTGACGACCAATAGCCCTGCACAGGCTCGCTTTTTAGCGAAACGCAATCGGTGCATGAATAAGGAGATGGACGCCAACGCCGACATCAGGTGATTCCAGAAGATGAGATAGCGGAAGTATATCGACCAAGTGCTTGTGCAGGAATGGAATTTACACCCGCTGACAAAGTGGTGCGCGCCCACGTAAGGGAAACCAAAATGCATTGATGTTAATCAACAGGTATCGCGTCAGCTCAAAAAAAAAGCCCAGGGTCACTGGGCTTTATGCGGGTAAATTCACCGATGGGAAGGTTATTTGGTTAACGCGATAATACCCAGCGTCAAACCCGCAACCGCTGCTGCACCACCGGCGATTGCGCCTGCGGTTTCCCAGTTATCTTGTGTCGTGCCTTTCATACAGGTGTTGGTGTGCACCAAACGCCCCTGATCATCATAGACAGGTACGCAAGGTGAATCAGTCGCGCACCCAGCCAAAATGACCGACAGTAACCCAACTGCAATTAACTTTTTCATACTATTGCCTCAATGTTCGATCACTCTGAAAACTACGCCGAGTGACAATCGCGCTATTGAGCCATTGTATGCCCAAAAGACTGAACAAAGCGTTAATGATCCGTCAGCAGATGTAATTTGGGATAACTCTGAACGGCTAACCCGTTGGCCTGCAGACAGCAAAAAGCCCGCGAATACGCGGGCTTTATTCTAATACCTTGAGCCGGAATTACTTCTGCAGTTTACGCATGACCAGCGTGGCGTTAGTACCACCGAAACCGAAGCTGTTAGACATAACAGTGGTCAGCTCACGTTGAGTCGGCTGAGTCACAATGTTCATGCCTACGGCTTTCTCATCCAGGTTTTCGATATTGATACTTGGTGCAATAAAGCCGTGCTCAACCATCAACAGGCTGTAGATCGCTTCCTGCACGCCAGCGGCGCCCAGTGAGTGACCGGTCATGGCCTTGGTGGACGAAATTGCCGGGGTGTTATCGCCAAACACTTCGCGGATAGCGCCCAATTCTTTCACGTCGCCAACCGGCGTTGAAGTGCCGTGCACGTTCATGTAGTCAATTGGCGTATCAACGCCCTGCATCGCCATCTTCATGCAACGCACTGCGCCTTCGCCAGAAGGAGCTACCATGTCTGCGCCGTCGGACGTTGCACCGTAGCCGATGATTTCAGCATAAATGTGCGCGCCACGTGCCAGAGCGTGTTCCAGTTCTTCTACCACGACCATACCGCCGCCGCCTGCAATGACGAAACCATCGCGCGCTGCGTCATAAGTACGGGAGGCTTTTTCTGGGGTGTCGTTGTAGCTGGTGGACAGTGCGCCCATCGCATCAAACTCACAGGCCATTTCCCAGCACAGTTCTTCACCGCCGCCGGCAAAGACAACGTCCTGCTTACCCAGTTGGATCAGTTCAACCGCGTGGCCAATGCAGTGTGCAGAGGTTGCGCAGGCAGAGCTGATGGAGTAGTTAACGCCACGAATTTTGAAGGGGGTTGCCAGGCAGGCAGAAACGCCTGAAGCCATCGCCTTGGTCACCATATAAGGGCCAACGCCACGCAGGCCTTTGGCGCGCATACCGTCAGATCCAGCAACCTGGTTGCGCGGTGAACCGCCACCTGAGCCAACCACCAGACCGGTGCGATCGTTGGAAACCTGATCGGCAGCCAGACCGGAGTCTTTAATGGCTTCTTCCATGGAAAGATAGGCATAAACGGACGCATCACTCATAAAGCGCATGACTTTACGGTCGATCAGACCCGTGGTGTCCAGTTTAACATCGCCCCATACGTGACTACGCATGCCGGAATCTTTCAGCTCCTGGGAGAACGTGATCCCAGAACGACCTTCCTGCAGGCTCGCCAGGACCTCCTGTTGGTTGTTACCAATGCTGGAGACGATTCCCAGGCCAGTAATCACTGCACGTTTCATTCAATACCTCTTCCACAATTTTACATTCGGGATTTTGCATCGCACTTTAGCGTACAGATGTACGCCGAACAAGTCCGATCAGCGTTTTTCAGCTTTATTCTTATCCAGTTTGCGCCATAGCGCCAGCGCCGTTAGAATCCCGTCACCCCTTGAGTTATGAGCAACTAACCGTGAGCCACGCCCCGATCCAAACCGCAGCGTTATCCTGGAATGAACAGGGTACACCTGTTTCGAAACAGTTTGATGACGTCTACTTTTCTAATCAGGATGGGCTGGAAGAAACCCGCTACGTATTTCTCAAGGGCAACCAACTCCCTCAACGTTTTAGCTGCCACCCCCGCCCCCTGTTTCTTGTGGCGGAAACGGGCTTTGGCACCGGGCTTAATTTTCTCACCTTGTGGCAGGCTTTTGCCAGCTTCCGTGAGACAACGCCTAACGCCACGTTGCAACGGCTGCACTTTATCAGTTTTGAAAAATTCCCTCTCGTGCAGGCCGACCTCGCCGCTGCGCACGCACGCTGGCCGGAGCTGGCTCCCTTTGCCGATGAGTTACGCGCCCAATGGCCATTGCCGCTGCCGGGCTGCCACCGTCTGTTGCTGGCGGAAGGCCGCATTACGCTCGATCTGTGGTTCGGCGACGTTAACGCGTTATTACCGCACGTCGACCCCAGCATGAACCGCCAAATCGATGCCTGGTTCCTCGACGGCTTTGCGCCGGCGAAAAATCCGGACATGTGGACGGAACAGCTGTTCGCCGCGATGGCTCGTTTCGCCAGGCCTGGCGGCAGCCTTGCCACTTTCACCGCCGCAGGCTTTGTGCGACGCGGATTGCAACAGGCCGGATTTGAAGTAATAAAGAGCAAAGGCTTCGGCCAAAAACGTGAAATGCTGATTGGCACGCTGCCTGAAGATGTCACCGCCATCACGCATCCTTTCCCTTGGTCACTCCGCCCGGCGGCGGACAGTAACGACGACATTGCGATCGTCGGTGGTGGTATCGCCAGCGCATTAACCGCACTTGCGTTGTTACGCCGCGGTGCGAAGGTCAGGCTGTATTGTGCCGATCCTCACCCCGCCGAGGGGGCTTCCGGCAACCGACAGGGCGCGCTTTATCCCCTGCTGAATGGCCGTGGGGACGCGCTGGAAAACTTCTTCAGCGCGGCTTTCCCTTTTGCCCGCCGCCAGTACGATGCGTTAGTGCAGCAAGGTGTCGAGTTTGACCATCAATGGTGTGGCGTCAGTCAGTTGGCCTTTGACGAGAAGAGTGCCGGGAAAATTGCAAAAATGCAGGCGGTTGAATGGCCTCCGGCGCTGGCAATGCCCGCCGATCGCGCCACGCTCAGCGCATTGTGTGGTATCGACAGCGGTTTTGGCGGCATTAACTACCCGCAAGGCGGTTGGTTGTGCCCTGCCGAACTGACACGCAATGCCCTTGCGCTGGCACAACGTCAGGGGCTGGGCTGCCATTATGGGTTTACGCTCAGAACGCTGACAGCCACTGAGACCGGTTGGCAACTCAGCTTCAGCAACGGTGAAAGCCGGCAGCATGCAACAGTGATTTTGGCCAACGGCCACCGCCTTTCTGAACTGGCGCAAGGTGAAGCCCTGCCGGTTTATGCCGTACGCGGTCAGGTATCCCATATTCCCACAACCCCAGCGCTAAGCGAATTGAAGCAGGTGCTGTGTTACGACGGCTACCTGACCCCGGTCAACGCCAATAACCAACAGCACTGTATAGGCGCCAGCTACCAGCGTGGCGAAACCACCACCGAATATCGCGAAGAAGAACAGCAGGACAATCGCGCTCGTCTGTTACGCTGCCTGCCGGACCAGGCCTGGCCACGAGAGGTAGACGTCAGCGGTCGTCAGGCCCGTTGCGGCGTACGCAGCGCCACGCGCGATCATTTACCGATGATCGGTGCAGTACCGGATTATCAAGCCACGTTGGCGCAGTATCAGGATCTCCAGCGCCAGCATCAACGCGGCGAAGTTATCGCCAATGCTCCGGTTTATCCGAATCTGTTTATGATTGGCGCATTAGGCTCACGTGGGCTGTGCTCTGCGCCGCTGGCGGCTGAAATTTTGGCAGCGCAGCTGTTCGGCGAACCCTTGCCGGGCAACGCAGACATGTTGGCGGCAGTGAATCCGAACCGGATGTGGGTAAGAAAACTACTGAAGGGACGTGCGGTTTAATCGCAGTTTTGCAGGGCGCTGTTATGAACTGCGCCCTGCAAACGGGTTCAGGCTGTCGGCAATGCCGTTTGGTACAGGTTTTCCCACATGCCATACACCAATGCCTGGTCCGGTGGGGACAGCTCGCCGGCAGCGATGGCTTTATGCAGGCTGCCTTCCACCTGTGCCTTCAGCGCTTCGGCGGTGTGTTCACCCTGTTCTTCCACCTCGGCAACCGCCAACGTCAGATGACCGCGCAGGTAGCCACCGGCAAACAGTTCATCATCGCTGGCGTGCTCTACCATGTCATCAATCAGCGCCAAAATGCGCGCTTCGAATTCTGCGATCATCAAATTTCCTCTATTACCCTGCATCTTTCAAACCGCCGCGTTGTTGGCTACGTATTGAAAGCTATTGGGTATCTATTTCCAGTTAAATATACAGTCAGTTGAGATCTTCCGGATAGGGGAAAAGCTCAGCCGTCAGCGGTAGCGTATTGTAAAACGATTGTAACGCCTGAATAAAGCGCGCAGGTCTTGTGGGTATTCCCTGCTCTAAGAGCAGCAGCACCCGCTCGCGTACCTTACGCTGGAAGGCGATGCGATCCGGTTCACAGTCGCCGTTCAGGTTGTCACAACTGACGTTGAACGGGAAACCGGCCGCGACGCAGAACATCCACTCCAGCGACTGCGGTTTAATTTCTACCGCTTCGAATTCACTTTGCGTCTGCGCATCTCGCCCGTCCGGGCAGTACCAGTAACCGAAATCAACCTGTTTGCGGCGCTGTTCACCGGCAATACACCAGTGTGAAATTTCATGCATGCCGCTGGCATAATAGCCGTGAGCAAAGACAATACGGTTGTACGGCAATTCGTCATCGGCTGGCAGGTAGATGGGTTCATCGTCACCTTTAACCAGCCGGGTGTTGTAGTCATCACTGAAGCACTGATTAAAAATCTCAATCAGTTGGGAATATTGGTGTGTATCAGACATAAAAGACTCAAATAACCACAAATTTAAAGTGGTAATTATACCCTAACCGCGCTTTTGGCATACTACATATGCAACGCCAGCCACTGGTGAATTTCTGTACCGTGATTGTCGTACAGCAACTTACAGCTCATCACCAGCGAAACGATGACGATCATCGGGCGGATCAGCTTTTGCCCGCGGGTCATGACCATATGCGCCCCGAGACGGGCGCCCAGCACCTGCCCCACCAACATCACCAGGCCTATCCCCCACAGCACTTTGCCACCGATGATAAACAACACCAGGCTGCCAAAGTTGGACGTGAAGTTCAGTACCTTGGCGTGTGCGGTAGATTTGGCCAGGTTAAAGCCACACAGTGTCACATAGGCCAACGCGTAAAATGAACCGGCACCGGGCCCAAAAAAGCCATCGTAAAAACCCACGCAACCACCGGCCACCAGGCCGAACGGCAAGGCGCTCAAACGGCGCTGCCGATCGTTTTCCCCCAGACGCGGAGTCAGCAGGAAGTAAAGACCGATACCGATCACCAATAACGGCAGCATTTGCCGCAGCAAATCGGCGCGCATGTGCTGCACCAGGATCGCCCCGGCGACGGAGCCGATCAGCGCCAACAGAATAGTCAGTTTTTGATCGTTAAGATCAACGGCTCGTCGGCGGATGAAGTACAGGCTGGCGGATAAAGAACCACCCACCGACTGCAACTTGTTGGTCGCCAGCGCCTGCGCCGGGGGAACGCCCACCGCCAGCAGTGCCGGCACGGTCAACAGCCCACCTCCACCGGCAATGGAATCGATAAAGCCTGCCAGCAATGCCACCACAAACAAAACCCCGAGCATCTCGGGGCCAACGACGAACCACTCCATTTATATCCCTCTGACTTGAAGCCGCATCTGTGTTGATTGCACTTACTCACCCGAATCACTTACTGACGTGAGACCATCGGGATATATGAGCCTCTTCCCTGAGGCTCACCCTTCGGGCCAGCGTAAACACTGTTCAAATCGGTTCCCGACCGATTTGTCATTCTCTTACTGCCTTGATGCAACTCCAATGACTTTGGATATATTATTCCGCAGCGAAATGGTTATTCAGCAAGGCCTGACAGGTAGGCGGTAATGGCGGCGGCACCGGTTTACCCGGTTTGGCGCTTGGCTGGTGCGGGACGAACCAGCTTGCTAGTTCTGCACCACAGCCGTCACCCGGTGGCGGCGTATCCTGTTCTTTACACTCCAGGCTGCCTGCCGGGCAACGCAGCCGCACATGCATATGCGCACGGTGACCGAACCACGGGCGCACCTTGTGCAACCAATCGCGATCGGCACCGGCATCCAAACACAGGCGCTGCTTGATCGCCGGGTTGACGAAGATCCGCGTCACTTCCTGATCTTGAGCCGCCATTTTGATCAGTGATTCAATCTGCGGCTGCCACTGGCGTGCAACCACCTGCTTGCCGTCGCTGGAAACCAAATCGATGGGCTGCGGTTTCAACAGTTGTTGTGCACTCCAACGCTGGCGCGGCAGCTGTAACCAGATGTCGACATCAAGGCCGGATTGATGACTGGCATGGCCGCTACTGAAGCGCCCGCCAGCCGGCATTGCCATATCACCGATCAACACCGTACCGAGATTTTTTTGGTTCGCCTTATTGCTCAGACGTTGAATAAACGCCAGCAGATCAGGGTGACCGAAATAACGACGTTGATCGGGGCGCATCACCTGATAATCCGGTGAATTCAACGGCAACGGTTGGGCACCGATGATACAACCGTTGGCAAACCCCCCCACGGCCTGTGGTGCGCCGGCCACCGGGTGATCAATTTTCTGCCAAGGCGTCAACGCCATGGCAGAGCCCGATGCCATCAGGGCAACGATACCTAACATCCAGTTTTTCATGGTGATTACCAGCGAGGAACGTTAGAAACCACATCACCGTTCTGCGCACGCTGGCGCAATAGGTGATCCATCAGCACAATCGCCATCATCGCTTCGGCGATCGGTACCGCACGGATGCCTACGCAAGGATCGTGACGGCCACGGGTAACCATTTCCACGGCTTCGCCCTGGCGATTGATGGTTTTACCCGGCACCATGATGCTGGAAGTCGGTTTCAATGCCAGGTGGGCAATCACCGCCTGGCCGCTGCTGATACCGCCGAGAATACCGCCCGCATGGTTGCTCTGGAAACCTTCCGGGGTGATTTCATCGCGGTTTTCACTGCCACGCTTGGTCACGACGGCAAAGCCGTCACCAATTTCTACGCCTTTCACCGCATTGATGCTCATTAGCGCATGCGCCAGATCTGCATCGAGGCGGTCAAAAACGGGCTCGCCGAGGCCAACCGGCACATTTTCGGCAATGACGCTGACCTTGGCGCCAATCGAATCGCCCTCTTTCTTCAGCGCACGCATCAGTTCGTCCAACGCTTCCAGCTTGTCCGGATCCGGGCAGAAGAACGGGTTCTGTTCGACCTGTTCCCAGTCTTTCAGCTCGCAAACTACGTCGCCGATTTGAGCTAAATAACCGCGCACCTGCACGCCGAATTTCTGCTGCAGGTATTTCTTGGCAATCGCCCCTGCCGCAACGCGCATTGCGGTTTCACGCGCCGAAGAACGGCCGCCGCCACGATAGTCGCGCACGCCGTATTTTTGTTCGTAGGTGTAGTCTGCATGTCCCGGGCGGAACACGTCTTTGATTGCACCGTAGTCCTGCGAACGCTGGTCGGTGTTTTCAATCATCAGCCCAATACTGGTACCGGTGGTCACGCCTTCAAACACGCCAGAAAGAATACGCACCTGATCCGGCTCGCGGCGTTGGGTGGTATAACGCGAGGTGCCCGGACGGCGACGGTCCAGATCGTGCTGCAAATCAGCTTCGGTAAGCGGAATGCCTGGCGGCACACCGTCTACGATACATCCCAGCGCCACGCCGTGAGATTCACCAAATGTGGTGACGCGGAAAATCTGCCCAATACTGTTTCCTGCCATCGCGGCTCCTTACCCTTAATTATTATCTTTGTGGGGCCCGCCAAAGCAGGCCCGAAGAATGCTTAGCTGCGGTAGAGGCTGAAGTGTTCTTTGCAATCCACCAATTGCTGCTTGGTCAGCATAAACACGCCGTCACCGCCGTTTTCAAACTCCAGCCAGGTGAACGGAATGTCTGGATACTGTTCCATCAGATGTACCATGCTGTTACCCACTTCACAAATCAGCACGCCGTCGTCGCTCAGGTAATCCGGTGCACAGGCCAGAATACGACGCACCAGCTTCAGGCCGTCGCTGCCCGCCGCCAGACCCAGCTCAGGTTCAAAGCGGAACTCCTGCGGCAGATCGGACATGTCTTCTGCATCGACGTACGGTGGGTTGGTGACAATCAGATCGTACTGGATCGCGGGAACGTCGCGGAACAGATCGGAACGGATTGGGGTCACTTGCTGTTCAACACCGAGCGCCTGAATATTGCGTTCGGTCACTGCCAGCACGTCGGCGGAGATGTCTACTGCGTCCACTTCCGCTTCCGGGAAAGCGTAGCCGCAGGCAATGGCGATACAGCCGCTGCCGGTACACATGTCGAGAATATGGCTCGGCGGGTGCGGGATCAGTGCGCTAAAGCGATCGTTGATCAGTTCGCCAATCGGGGAACGCGGTACCAGCACGCGCTCATCGACATAAAACTCCAGATCGCAGAACCAGGCTTTGTTGGTCAGATAGGCGACCGGGATGCGCTCGTTGACGCGGCGGATCACGCGCTCAACGATGCGGTGGCGCTCGCTGGAGGTTAAACGTGCGGTGTGCATGTCCTCAGGAATATCCAGTGGCAGGAACAGGCTTGGCAGCACCAATTGCACCGCTTCGTCCCACGGATTGTCGGTTCCGTGACCATAGTAGATATCGGCGGCATTAAAACGGCTTACCGTCCAACGCAGCATATCTTGAATGGTGTGCAGTTCACTCACTGCTTCCTCGACGAAAATTTTGTCCAATTTGCCCTCCGGCAGGCACTGTGATTCATGATTTAGCCGCATAGTTTGCCATGAAGCCCGCGACAAATCACGCTAACCGCTTGCGCTTTTCAATTTGGCGCGAATTTTGCGTCGACAGATACCCGTGACACGGTAAACTACCGCGATAAATGATTTCCGGTGAATAAAAAATGAAGAACAAGCACCCTCTGAGTAAAGATGAATTGCAGCTCTTCAGAGAGTCGGTAGTAGACGCAAAGAAGCTGCGTCAGGACACCATTGTCCACCGTAAACCCAAACCAAAAACCAAACAGATTGCGCCGCAGCGCCTGCTGCAGGAACAAGTCGACGCCAGCTACTATTTTTCGGATGAGTACCAACCACAGTTGGAAGAGGAAGGCCCAACACGCTACGTGCGCCCGGGATACAGTGCGTTTGAACTCAAGAAGCTCCGCCGTGGCGATTATTCGCCAGAGCTGTTTCTCGATCTGCACGGGCTGACCCAGATGCAAGCCAAGCAGGAACTGGGGGCGCTGATCGCCGCTTGCAAGCGCGAACACGTACACTGTGCCTGCGTCATGCACGGCCACGGTAAGCATATTCTGAAACAACAAACCCCACTGTGGTTGGCTCAGCATCCCGACGTGCTGGTGTTCCATCAGGCCCCCAAAGAATGGGGCGGTACCGCAGCGATTTTATTGCTGGTCGAACTGGCCGAGTAAACAGCAGAAATGACAAAGGGCGATGGTAACATCGCCCTTTCGTTTTGGACCCGGCATGCGGCGCCCTACACTTTAGCCATCACCTGCGATGGGCTGACTTGCCATTCAAACTTACCGTAGCTGCCATCGGCCGCCAGATCAACGTTGGCGATCGCAGAGGTCGCGAACATTGGCGGGCACTCCCCCGGGCAAAGTTCAGCCACCAGGTAACCCACGAGCGGTAAGTGAGAGACGATAAGCACAGCGTTGATCCCCTGCTGCGCCAGCACCTGCAAATAACTGCCCACCAGGCTGGCATCCCCACCCGGCGTCAGCTCGGGCAACACTTCTTCGCTTGCCGGCAACGTTAAGGCTTCCCGTACCGTAGCCAGCGTCTGCTCTGCCCGCAGATAAGGGCTGACCAGCACGCGTTCAATATCCACAGACTTGGTGTTTAACCAGGCCGCCATCTGACGTGACTCATCACGGCCACAAACAGTAAGAGGTCTTACCGAATCGCTGGCCGCATCGAGTGCCGCCTCTCCGTGACGCATAATCAAAACTTGCATATTGCACCGCTGTTGTTGACAAAATAACGCTATACAGAAACGCCGAGCGTGCTGTATCGCCGAGTTTTACAACCCTAAAGCAAAAGCTTTGAAACGATAACGCGCCGTCTCTTTATGGCGGCCGGGCATTTTGCCTGAAAGTTCACGTAAAGAAAACGCTGTTTTTTACATCAATGGCGCCTTGATACGGATTTGACGCTCACATAACAACCAATTCAACAGGTTAAATTTTAACCTTCTTAGCATGAATTTTATTGATGGCGGCCGGTTTTTCACCGCCATCAGGCTACGTTACCCCGTCCTCATCTCCCTGTATAGAGTCCGGAATTGCCGGTATTCCAAGGAGTGATAACGATCACAATGCATCCTTGATCCTACTCTAGTACAAATCACATCACCGCGCCGCTCACGTGCCCTGCGGATAGAAGCGTTCACCCTGCTGCGCCATGCGCTGCAAGCGTTCGCAAGGTGCAAAATGTTCACCGTACTGGCGCTGCAGGTACTCCAGCGTTTTAACCACCTTATCGGCACCAAGCTGATCCATATAGCGGAAGGGGCCCCCCAGGAACGGCGGGAAACCAATACCGAAGACGGCACCAATATCACCATCACGCGCACTGCGGATCACGCCCTCTTCCAAACAACGCGCCGCTTCATTGAGCATCATCATCACGCAGCGTTGGGCAATAACCGCCTGCTGCAAATGTGACTTAGGCGTAATGCCCAATAAAATATACACTGACGTATCGGCACGTTTATTCCGCTGCCGTTGCTGGCCTTCACTCGGATACAGATAAAAACCACGGGCATTTTTGCGCCCTTTGCGCCCATCTTTCAGCACGGCATCAAAGGCAGCGGGTGCAGAAAAACGCGGCCCCAACTGTTCAACCAGCACCGGGATGATTTTGGTGCCAACGTCAATGCCGACTTCATCAAGCAGCGTTATCGGACCGACCGGGAAACCAAAGTCCACTAAGGCTTTGTCCAACGCCTCAATCGGCTCGCCCTCCAGCAGACAACGTGCCGCTTCATTTATATAGGGCGCCAAAATACGGTTAACGTAGAAACCTGCGCGATCGGCAACCACAATCGCCGTCTTGCCCTGCTTGTGTGCCAACGCCACAGTGGTGGCAATGGTTTCTTCGCTGGTTGCAGCGTGCGGGATAACCTCAACCAACGGCATTTTGTCCACCGGGCTGAAATAGTGCAGCCCAATCACCTGCTCTGGACGCTGTGCCTTGGCTGCGATCTGGCCAATAGGCAGCGATGACGTATTGGAGGCAAAAATGGTGTGAGCGGCAGCGTGCTGTTCTATTTCCGCCACCATCTGTTGCTTCAGGGCAAGGTCTTCAAATACGGCTTCGATCACCACGTCCACCTGCTCAAAGCCGGTGTAATCCGTCGAACCGGAGATCAACATCATCTGTTTTTGCCGCTCAGCCGGACGCATACGCTTGTTACGTACCCGCTTGCTGAGCACATCCCAACTGTATTTCAACGCGTGGTTAATACCCGTTTCATTAACGTCTTTAATGCGTACCGGCAGGCCACCGCGCGTGGCTGTGACGCAGGCAATGCCTCCCCCCATCAAACCACCGCCTAAAATACCAATCCGGTGAAGGGCATGAGGTAGCGCATTGGCACCCCGCTCTTTCTTCAATGCCGTGGATGCAAAGAACAAACTGCGTAACGCTGCCGATTGCGGCGTCATGGCTAACTCACCAAAGGCCCGGGCCTCGGCCTCATAACCGCTGGCGCTGCCGTGATCCAGACCGGTGCGCACCACCTGAATGATCCGTTCCGCCGCCGGATAATTGCCGTGGGTTTTCGCCAATGTTTTTTTACGCACGATGCTGAACAGCAAACTCTTGCCCAGCGGGCCATTGAGCAGCCGTTCCTGCCAGGGTAAATCGCGTTTGGTTCGCCAACCCAGCTTCGCCAGTTCAATCGCGGTCTGCAACAAAATGGATTGGGGTACGGCATCGTCAACCAGCCCCATGCGCAGCGCCTGACGCGCCCGAATATGTTTGCCGGTCAAGATCATATCCAGCGCCTTACTGGCGCCGATCAGACGTGGCAAGCGCTGAGTGCCGCCCGACCCCGGCAGTAACCCCAGCTGCACTTCCGGCAGGCCAAGTGCCGTTTTATCGTCCAATGAACAAACGCGGCTGTGGCAAGCCAACGCCAGCTCGAGTCCACCACCGAGGCAAGCACCATGAATGGCCGCCACGACCGGGACCTGGAACGCAGCAATCTGCGCCAGCGTGCTTTGCCCTTTTTTTGCCAACGCCTCTGCTTCTTTGGCCGTTGTACAAGCGGCAATCATGGTGATGTCCGCACCGGCAATAAACGAATCAGGTTTGCCTGAAATGATCACCAGCCCTTCCAGGGCCGGATGTTGCTGTGCACGAATCAGAACATCATTGACCTGATCAATAAACTCCGCCTTCAGCGTATTCACCCGCTCGTCTGGGACATCGATAGTAATCACACCAATGTTGTCTGGACGTAACGTCAGCTGAAAGGCCGAGGGTTTGGCGCGCTGTTCGTGCAATGCGTTTTCAAAACTCATTATTCCACCTCTACGATCATTGCTGCCCCTAACCCCCCAGCCGCGCAGGCCGTGGTCAACCCCAGCCCGCCACCGCGGCGCTTCAGCTCGTGCAGCGTTTGGGTGATCATGCGCGCGCCGGTAGCGGCAAACGGGTGGCCGTAGGCTATCGAGCCACCCAATACGTTAAACTTGTCCATATCCACTTCACCAATCGCCCGGCTGCGCCCCAGTTTTTTCTGGGCAAACTCGTCACTGGCAAACATTTTCAGGTTCGCCAATGTCTGCGCAGCAAACGCTTCGTGCATGTCGATGAGTTGCAGATCGGCCAAGCCGATGCCAGCGCGATCCAACGCCAGCGGCGTGGCGTAGGACGGCCCAAGCAGCATGTCTTCCCATACGTCGATAGCGGCAAAAGCAAAACTGCGTAGATAGCCCAAGGGTTGCAGGCCCAGCTCTTTTGCACGCGACTCGCTCATCATCAACACGGCGGCTGCACCGTCAGTCAACGGCGTGCTGTTCGCGGCAGTGACGCTGCCATGCTTACGGTCAAAGGCCGGTTTTAGTTTCGCGTAGGAAGCCAGGCTGGAGTCTTTACGGACGTTATTGTCTTCAGCAATCTGTGTGCGATACGGCGGTACGTAGGCGGTCATCACTTCATCATGCAACAGCCCTTGCTCCCAGGCTTTGGCCGCCAATTGGTGAGAACGGTGCGCCAGCGCGTCCTGCTCTTCCCGGGTGATACCGTGGCTTTTCGCCATTTGCTCGGCAGTATCGCCCATGCGCAAGCCGGTTGAGTATTCAGCCACTGCCGGCGGTACTGGCATCAGATCGCGGAATTTCAATCGGCTGAACAACTTGAGACGCTGTGACAGGGTGCGTGCTTTGTTGACGTCCACCAGCGTACGCGCCAGCGCTTTGCTGACGCCAATAGGCAATACCGAAGAGGAATCAGCGCCGCCGGCAATACCAATACTGATACTGCCCGCCATAATGCTTTCCGCTACGTTGGCAATCGCCTGGAAACTGGTGGCGCACGCGCGCGACACGCTGTACGCATCGGTATGCACACTCATGCCGGTGCCCAACACGATTTCACGCGCAATGTTCGGCGCTTCTGGCATTTGTACGACCTGGCCGAACACCAATTGTTCGATCAGGGCCGGATCAATCCCGCTGCGGGCCAACAGTTCGCTCACCGCCGTTTTACCCAAATCCACCGCAGGAATACCGTGATAAGCGGTTGCCTGCTTGGCAAAGGGGGTACGCAGTCCATTTACAATAGCAATACGGTCACCGTGACGGGTCACCAACGGCAGTGCCTTACTCATAAACGCTCCTGAAGAAAATAACGTCAGCGCAACGGCCAAAAAAAGAGGTCTGACCTGATGAGGTCATTGTTAACCAAATGTTTACATTTGGCAAACCGTCAGAAGTGAAAACTGAGAGCAGGAGCAACTTTCTACAGAGGGATAAAGGGAAAGGCAGCGGTGCGGGTTTGCCCCACACCGTTTTACAGCAGTGATTAACGCAGGCCGAGCTGGAAAATCAGGGTTTCAGCCTGGCAGGCAAAGGTGAAATCCGCCGCCAGTTCCACGCCACCGTCAACCGGTTTAATGCTACTGCTGATGTCACAAGGATCAGATTCCACGTTGCGGGCTTTTTCGGTCAACACGGCCAGCATTTTCTCCGCATCCTGCTGATTAGCAAATACCTGGCTGTAGGAAGCGGTACAATCCGTATTGTCCATCACGGTACCCACATCGACACAGCAACAGGCGGCCGTTTCCTGGGCACTACATTTATTCAGCGAATTTGACATGGTTGATTCTCCTCAGGGACCGCCATCACGCGAGTCCAAATTGCCATTTAGCGAATGGCGCAAAGATACAAGATTCTGCGCTTATTTTACTCTGCGGCGAAACCGATCACTAGCACTTACTTTTTATAGGTGTTTTAAGTGATGGAAATCACAAACGAAAATCGTTGTCTGCTAAGGAATGGTAAGAATTTTGTTATGTAGGGGTGGTTTTTTGTTAGCCAGATCTCTCTTTTGATATCAATTTGGAAATATTTAAAAAACAATGTTGCAACATTCTCACAGGTCGGACCTATAATTCAGCCACTGGTCTGATTTGTCTGAATGAGATCGGACCCTACAATCGCGCGCTTCCTTGTTACTTTATGTAACATGTTTAAATAATAAACACATAAAATGAGGTTTTGGTCATGAGCCAGAAAAACCTATTTACTAAATCAGCTCTCGCAGCTGCAGTGGCAATTATTTCTTCAAACGTGTCTGCCGCCGGATTCCAGCTGAATGAGTTCTCAGCAGCTGGTTTAGGACGTGCGTATTCTGGCGAAGGCGCCATGGCAGATACCGCGGCTTCTGCCAGCCGCAACCCGGCCCTCCTGATGATGTATACCCGCCCAGAGCTGTCTATCGGTGCGGTGTTTATCGATCCGGACGTAGACATTTCAGGCAAGTCACCTTCTGGTGCCAGCCTGGATGCAAAAAACATTGCCCCAACAGCCTGGGTGCCAAACCTGCACTACGTTCAGCCGATTAACGATCAATTTGCCGTGGGCGGCTCGGTAACGAGCAACTATGGCTTGGCTACCGAATTTAACGACGGTTACACCGCAGGTGCTTACGGCGGTAAAACCGACCTGACCACCGTGAACCTGAACCTGAGCGGTGCTTATCGCCTCAATCAACACTTCAGCTTCGGCCTGGGCTTCGATGCCGTTTATGCCAAAGCCAAACTCGAGCGTTATGCTGGCGAACTGCCGAAACTGATCGCTGGTTCTGGCCAATTGCCACCTCAGTTAGCAGGCCCGGTTTCACAAATCCCGGCAGATACCCAAATATCTCATCTGAAGGGTGACAAATGGGGTTATGGCTGGAACGCCGGTATCCTGTACGAAGTGGATGAAAACAACCGTTACGGTTTCACCTACCGCTCTGAAGTAAAAATTAAGTTCGACGGTGATTACAAAAGCAGCCTGCCATCCGCCTATAACCCACTCTTGGGGGCTCTCGGCCTGCCTATGGGCACCAATGGCAGCACCATTCCAGGCTCTTTGGACCTGAACCTACCGGAAATGTGGGAAATCTCAGGTTATAACAAAGTTGCACCTCAGTGGGCGATCCACTACAGCATGGCTTACACCAGCTGGAGCCAGTTCCAGGAGCTGAAGGCTACTGGCAACGGCGGTCAGACCCTGTTTGAGAAACATGAAGGCTTCAGAGACTCTTACCGTATTGCCTTGGGTACCAGCTACTTCTACGACGACAACTGGACCTTCCGTACCGGTATCGCCTTCGATGACAGCCCGGTGCCCGCGCAAAACCGTTCTATCTCAATTCCGGATCAGGACCGTCTGTGGCTGAGCGCAGGTACCACCTACGCGTTCAACAAAGACGCCTCGGTTGACGTCGGCATTTCCTACATGCACGGCCAGAAAGTGACCATCAAAGAAGGCCCATACACCTTCGACTCCGTGGGCAAGGCTTGGTTGTACGGTGCTAACTTCAACTATCGCTTCTAATACTATCGATACTGTCGATACAGAAGCCAAAAGCGCCCTTCGGGGCGCTTTTTTATTGCCGGTTATCCGCCGCATATAAAAAAACCCGCCAGGGGCGGGTTCTTACATTCCATTCGCTAACCGAGGTTATTGCGAGTCTATCTCGTCCAAATCACCCTGAATCGCTTGAGCATTCGGGTTGATTTCCGGTTTCAATGACCCACCGTTCGCCAGGAAGTCGTTCCGCTGGAAATAAGCTTCACGCACCATCAAGTACGGATCAGAAGAGTTGCGCAGCAGGCCGTCTGAATCCAACAGCTCGGCGCGGGTTTCAATCCCTTCTATGACCCATTTGCCTGCTGACATCCAGAAGGTCAGGTAGCTCAGCACGGGATAAACCGTATCCGCCCAGTCGCCACCCTCTTCACGCAAGGTGAAACTGCCGTAGCCCGGTAACATCACATAAGGGCCATAGCCAACACCATAGTGCCCTAGGGTGCTGCCGAAACGGTTCGGCTCTTCGCGCGCCAGTTTCGGGTTGGCCATCCCTGCAACGTCGATCAAACCGCCCATCCCCAAAAGGGTGTTGAGGAAGAAACGGTTAAAGTGGATCATCCCCTTGTAGGGATCGCCTTTCAGGAAGGAGTTTACCATGCTGGCCGGCTCTTCCAGGTTGGACGTGAAATTGCTGATGCCATTACGCGCAGGCATCGGCAAATAGTTGCGCCATGCCACTGCGACAGGACGCAGAACGTACGGATCCAGGACGTTATAGTTAAAGTTGAACATCGTCCGGTTAAATCCTTCCAGAGGATCGGATCGCCCTTGTGGTTCATCTTGTGGCGTGCTGGCACAGCCCACCAATAATACCGTTGTGAAAGCCAGCCCAGTCAGGCGAAAGTTCATATTCTTCTCCATGAAAACGCGTTCGGTCTTTTTATTCAGGGGACCTGCTTGTTTATCTGAACGTCAATCTGCTCTTTACCGCTGAAATTCTGCAGCGCGCTTTCACCGAACCAGTCACCCGCCTGCGGCGTGGCCAGACCATCCTGAGAAATTCGTACCCGCACCTTGACCTGATGCTGGGCCGAAAGCAGCCGTTCAGGCATCATGGCGTTACTGTCATCCAACGAAAACGACAGTGGGAAGCGGCTTAAAGGCAGTTGTTTTACTGCAACCGGCACCGGATTGGTGCCATCGGTCACCGAGATTACCAGCGTACCCTGCTGCGGCAAAGCGTTAGTCGCCTGCGGCGATAACGTCACGTTAACAGCAAGTTTAACAGTTTCTCCGCCCGCCTGGGTTTTTGCTTGTTCAATGCTGCGCTTTATCACTTCAGCACGTTGATCGTTAGCCGGCAGCAGCTTCAACATCACCTGCCAGGCACCGATCGCCTGCTTGAAATCCCCTTGCTCGAAGGCGTTAAACGCCAACAGGCTCAGCACCCGCAAATTGGTATGATCTTCGGCGATCATCTTGCGCAGCATCTGTGTGGCTTGCTTGTTATCCTCTGGATCATTGGATCGCGTCAAGACTTCTGCATAACCGAGGCGCACTTCCAGACTATTCGGATCCAGTTGATAAGCATGCGCAAATGCTTGGGTCGCCGTGGTCGCATTATTCAGCGCCATGCCGACACGCCCCAACATCATCCAGTCATTGATATTGCGATCGTCCTGCTGCAACGCAGTGCGTAGGCCCAATCCAAGACGGGCGATCTCTTCCATACTTAGCGGCTGGGCGCGTTCATTGACAACGCGCGCGCGCAGTTCTGGCATTTGGGCTTCCACCTGTTGCCAGTCCAGCACCTGCGCCAATCCGCCGGTTTTCAGATAAAAACCCACAGTGACCACAACCAGCAGCACAACACCCGGCACCAAAGCCCAACGGTTGATCGGCTTGGCCTGCGTTTCTTGCTGGCCAGGTATGTCGTTCAGCAGGTTTTGCTGAAGCTCCTTCACCAACTCCGGGCGCTCTGCAACCACGCCCTGCTCTTCGTCCTGCTCAAGCTCGTGCAGGCGATCCTGGTAAAATGCCTTGTTCAACGCATCCCGGCTCGCGGCCGTGTTTTTGCCGCTGTGGCGCATTGCCGGCACCACCAGCAACGCCGCAGCGCCAACCAGCAACACAATAATCATCAGCCAAAAAGCCATTAGGGTTTCTTCCTGTCAGTCTCTTTCAGCAGCGCCGCCAGACGCTGTTGCTCTTGCTCGGAGAATTCATCGCTCGCATTAGCGGTACCGGCACGGCGATGGCGAGTGCGCAGTATCACCACCGCCCCGCCAATCAGTACGAACAGCAACGGGCCAACCCACAAGATCAACGTCGCCGGGGTCACCGGGGGCTCGTAGGTAACAAAATTGCCGTAACGCGCGACCATGTAATCGATGATCTGCTGCTTATTCTGTCCCTGCATCATCAATTCGTACACTTTGGTACGCATGTCTGCCGCGATGATGGCGTTAGAGTCGGCAATGCTGTTGTTCTGGCATTTCGGGCAGCGCAGTTGTTCTGTCAGTTCACGGTATTGCTGTTCCTGCTCCACCGATGTGAACTGATAGGTATCGATAGCCGCTGCTGCGCTCCAGCTCAGCAATGCGGCAAATACCAAGACAATCAGCTTCATGCCTCACCCCCGTACTTTCTGTACAGTGGTAATACTTCCTGCTGCCACACGCGTTCGTTCATATCCCCAGCGTGGCGATAGCGAATAATGCCT
Organism: Serratia sp. PL17; assembly: GCF_017832355.1. Lineage (GTDB taxonomy): Bacteria > Pseudomonadota > Gammaproteobacteria > Enterobacterales > Enterobacteriaceae > Serratia. Next base: position 112,241 of record NZ_JAFIBY010000008.1, on the reverse strand, counting down.
TGTCCGTCGATCAAGAACGTTTCCGGTGCACCGTACACCCCCAAATCCAGCCCCAGCATGCCATCGCCGTCATACAGGCTCAGCGCGTAGGGGTTGCCCAGCGAGTTCAACCAAGTGACCGCTTTGCTACGATCATCTTTGTAGTTCAATCCCACTACGCGGATGCCACGCGTGGCCAGGGTATTGAGATATTGGTGCTCGGCGCGGCAGGTTGGGCACCAGGTCGCCCAGACGTTTAGCAACATCGGTTTACCGTTGCGCAGCACGGCCTGATCGTAGGTCTTGCCGGGTTGATCGAGGGATTCCAGCTTGAAGGCCGGTACAGGTTTGCCGATCAACGCCGATTCCAGCATCGTCGGGTCTTCACCACCGGCGTTACGCGTCAACTGCACCATAAATGCCGCCACTAACAGCAAGAACAGGATTAACGGAATAAACAGCAGTTTACGGTTCATGCCTGCTCCTCCAGTTTGCCTTCACGCTTGAGTTTCTTGCTCATACGATAGCGTGGATCGAGTATGCACAGGATGCCGCCCAGCGCCATAAACACCCCACCGAACCAGATCCAGCGTACGAAAGGTTTGTAGTACAACCGCACGGCCCAAGAGCCGTCGTCCAGCTCCTCACCCAATGCCGCATACAGATCGCGGCTAAAACCGCCGTCAATCGCCGCTTCGGTCATCATGCTGCGTGCCACACTGTAATAGCGCTTTTCTGCGTGCAGAGTCGCTTCCGGCTTGCCGTTTCGGGTGACATCGATGATGCCAACACCACCGCTGTAGTTCGGTCCGCGAATATCATGCACGTCACGGAATACAAAGTGATAGTTATGAATGTCTACGCTGTCGCCGGCCTTCATGCGCACATCGCGTTCCACACTGTAGTTCTGGCTAAATGCGATGCCGATCACCGTCACCGCGACACCAAGGTGGCCCAACACCATACCCCAGTGGCTACGGGAAAGATGGCGCAGGCCGCGCCAGAACCCGTGACGATGCGTCGCACGTTCGTGCAACTCCATCAGCGTCAGGATAATCACCCAAACCGCCATGATCAGCCCTACCACCGTCATCCCGGCAATGCTGTCTTGCAACAGCCACGGCAACAGAATGGACAGCACCAGCGTAATCACCAGCGCTACGCTCAGACGGCGCCACAGCTTGGTCGGCTCATCACGGCGCCAGCGCACCAAAGGCCCGATGCCCATTAACAGCGCCATCGGCGCCATTAGCCAGGTGAACATGGTATTAAAGAAGGGCTCGCCAATTGAGATGCTACCCAGCCCCAACTGTTTGTGCACCAGCGGTAACAACGTACCCAACAGCACCACCAGCATGGCGGCGATCAACAGCACATTGTTACCTAACAGGAAGGTTTCACGCGAGAAGGTTTCGTGCTGCACCCGGCTACGCACTTGCCCGCCCTTGACCGCATACAGCAGTAAAGAACCACCGATTACGATGACCAGATAGGCGAGGATAAACATGCCACGCGCCGGATCGGACGCAAAGGAGTGCACCGAAACCAACACGCCTGAACGCACCAGGAAGGTCCCCAGCAGGCACAGCGAGAAAGCGGTAATGGCCAGCAATACCGTCCAGGCCTTGAAGGTACCGCGCTTCTCAGTCACTGCCAGTGAATGCATGAGCGCCGTACCGGCCAACCACGGCATAAATGACGCGTTTTCGACCGGATCCCAGAACCACCAGCCCCCCCAGCCCAGCTCGTAGTACGCCCAGGCAGAACCCAGCACGATTCCCATGGTGAGGAACACCCAGGCCGCCGTAGTCCAGGGGCGTGACCAGCGTGCCCAGGCGGTATCGAGCCGGCCGGCCATCAATGAAGCGATGGCAAACGCGAACGCCACCGAGAAACCGACATACCCCATGTACAACAACGGGGGATGGAAAATCAGACCGATATCCTGCAGCAGCGGATTGAGATCGCTGCCGTCGATCGGGAAGTTCGGCAGTGTGCGGGTGAACGGATTGGACGTCATGATGATAAACAACAGGAAACCTGCGGTAATCATGCCCATCACAGACAACACGCGCGCCACGGCATCCTGTGGCATCGAACGGCTGCACAATGCCACGGCCAGCGACCAGCAGCTCAGCAACAGCACCCACAGTAACAGCGACCCCTCATGGGCGCCCCAGGTAGCGGCAATGCGGTAATACACCGGCAATTGGGTGTTAGAGTTGGCGGCCACATAGGCCACGGTAAAGTCATTGACGACAAAAGCATATACCAGGCAGATGAAAGCCATCGCAATGGCGGCAAACATACCGTAGGTCAACGGGCGGGCGACCGCCATCATGCGACGGTCCTGACGCGCAGCGCCCCATTGTGGATAAATACTCAGCAGGAGCGAGATCGCTAATGCCAGGCACAGCAGAAAACTTCCCGTTTCCGGCATCATGATTTAGCGCCCTCATTCTGCGGAGCCGCATAGGTCGACGCCGGTCCTTTATGGTTTTCTTTCATTGCATCAGCCACTTCCGGCGGTGTGTATTTTTCATCATGTTTCGCCAGCACTTCACGGGCATTGACCACGTTGCCTTCACCCAGCACACCTTGTGCCACCACACCCTGCCCTTCGCGGAACAGGTCCGGCAGGATGCCGGTGTAGGTGACATCAATCGCGCCACGTGCATCGTAGACTTTGAAGCTGACCTGTAATGTTTTCTGATCGCGCTTCACCGATCCTGGCATCACCATGCCACCGATACGCAGGCGTTGCCCCACTTCCGGTTTTTCATGATTTTCGCCCTTGCCCAGCAGAATTTCACTCGGGGTATAAAACAGATCGATGTTGGAACGCAGCGCATACAGCATCAGGGTTGCAGTAAGCGCGACGCCGATCAGCACTACAATCGCCAGGTACAGGCGACTTTTACGACGTGGATTCACAATGATTTCTCCCGCGAGTTAGCGGATTTTTGTTTCGACTGCTGCGACTGACGAATCCGTCGTTCGCGCGCCTGACGACGGCCAATCTCACCCAGCAATTGCCGGCGCTGCCAGAAGGTGTGGACGACCAGGCCCAACAACGAGAGCAGCGTAATAGACACCGCCAGCCAGACGTAAAAGGCATACCCCCCCATAGCGAAGAACGCCTGCCAGCTCGTAAATGCGGCATTCATGATTGGCGCTCCTTATTGATCAGGCTGGCAACCCACGGACGCTGACGTTCCTGAGACAGGATCAGATTACGCAAACGCATCAGCGTGAGGGTGATAAAGAAAAGCAGGTAACCGAGGATTGCCCAGCGCAGCGGGGTTCGCATGCTTGGCGCTATACTCTGTTGCATATTAGTCGAACCCTGATGAAGCGTATTCCACCATTCGACAGAGAAATGAATAATCGGGATATTCACCACCCCGACCAGCACCAAAATGCCCGCGGCGCGGCCTGCCAGACGCCGGTCTTCGAAGGCGTTGTACAGCGCAATAATGCCGATATAAAGGAACAGCAGCACCAACTCGGACGTCAGACGCGCATCCCACACCCACCAGGTCCCCCACATCGGCTTACCCCAGGCAGAGCCGGTGACCAGGGCAATAAAAGTAAATACCGCCCCCACGGGCGCCATCGCAGCGACAACGGTATCCGACATTTTCATCTGCCACACCAGACCGATAAAGGCGGCAACGGCCATCGAACCGTAGATCCCCATCGACCACATGGCAGCCGGCACATGGATATACATGATGCGGAAGCTATCACCCTGCTGATAGTCCTTCGGGGCGAAGCCAAAGCCCCATACCCAACCCAGCAGCAGACAGGCTGCACCGGCTAGCCCCAGCCAGGGGATAAAACGTCCACAGACGTGATACAGCCGTTCAGGCTGGGCAAATTGATGTAACCATTTCCACATTGTCGTCATTGCTCACGGTAAATTTATACGGTGGCCGCCCCGTCTACCGAGGCGACGAAAATTACTTGTGCGGTGGAACACGCTCTTTGTGGCGTTAACCCGCGTTTCAATAAGTTAGCTAGTGCACGCTCACTCGCAGCGCTGCTGCGGTGGCAAAAGGCGCCAGCGTGATGCTGCCCGCCAACATCGCCCCCAGAATTGCCAGGTAACCGTCTATTGGCATGCCCATAGAGGCGGCGTCGATGGCGGCGGTGGAAAATATCAGCACCGGTATATACAGTGGCAATACCAGCAGACTCAGCAGCACGCCACCTTTGCGTAACCCAACGGTCAACGCCACACCGATAGCACCAATCAAACTGAGCGTCGGCGTACCCAGCAAGAGCGTCAACGCAACCGCCTGCCAGGTATTTATGTTCAACGACAGCAACAAGGCCACCAGCGGCGACAGGATTAACAAGGGCAAGCCGGTGACGACCCAGTGAGCACACACTTTGCCTAACACCGTCATTGGCAGCGGCGTCGGCAACAGCAGAAGTTGCTCTAGCGAACCATCAAGAAAGTCATCGCGGAACAAGCGCTCCAACGACAACAACGCCGCCAACAACGCAGCGACCCAAATTATCCCCGGCGAAATGCGCGCCAGCAGCTGTGGTTCTGGCCCAATACCTAACGGAAACAGCGTGATAACGATCAGGAAGAACCACAGTGGATTGACGATTTCCGACCCTTTGCGAAAGGCAATCTTCAGCTCACGGCGCAATACAGTCAGAAACATCAAAAGTTCTCCACGCGGTTTTCCGTCAGGCTGATTTTCCTTACAGCCTGTGTCGCGCCAGCCAAATCCTGATGCGTAGTCAACAATACCATGCCGCCCTGCTGCGCATGTTGCTCAAAAAGGCTAATCAATTCAGCCACGCCTTGCTTATCGATTGCCGTTAGTGGCTCATCCAGGATCCAAAGTGGGCTGTCGCTGAGCCACAGGCGAGCCAACGCAACCCGGCGCTGCTGCCCAGCGGAAAGCTGCGCCACCGGTAAATCTTCATAGCCCACCAACCCCACTTGCTCCAACGCCTGCCAAATCGCCTGGCGATCGGGTGACGTGCGCACTGCCTGGTAAAACTGCAGGTTCTCAAAAGGGGTCAACATGGTTTTAATCCCCGGCTGATGGCCGAGAAACAGTAAATCCTGATGGTAGCGTTCGCGCTGGCGTAACGTATTTTGTCCGTGCCAGCAGACCTCTCCGCTATCTGGCCGAGCCAAACCGGCCAAAATGCGTAACAGGCTGGTCTTACCCGCACCGTTTGGCCCTTCAACCTGAATAATATCGCCCGGCGTTACCCTAAAGCTTAACGCGCTAAACAGGGTGCGTTCATCTCGGACGCAACTCAGATTTTTAGCTTCCAGCATCGGGAGAACTCATATTTTTCTTTGGGATAGCGATCATAGCATAAGCCATCTGCAGCACGTACCCCGCGACAGGCCGCTCAGCTACTCCAATAGGGGTAATATTGCGTACCAGATCAAGAATGCGTAGAAAAAAACGGCGGCGTTAAAGTCTTGTTACTTTTTTCTGCCATTTGCAGCATGGCTTTCGCGGGAGCGCTGGGCCAACTACGCTTAATGCGTGGCCTTGGCAGCATCAATGGAGAGAGCAGATAATGAGCGACCAACACCCTCACCCGCAGGCAGATACGGATAATGACGTGCAAGTCGAAAGCAAGGAGCATGAGCAGGGCAAGAGCGAAATCGAGATAAAAGAAGAGAATTTACCTTCACGCGCGGCGGCAGTACATGAGCAGATCCGCATGGAAGGTGAGAAAGAGCTGGAACGCGACGGCTGGGCGTTACTGTGGTCAGCGGTGGCTGCCGGGCTGTCGATGGGCGCCTCGTTGATGGCGAAAGGCATTTTTCACGCCCGCTTGCCGGACGACCCCAGCCGCTTCTTTATCGAAAATATTGGCTACACCTTTGGCTTTATCATCGTGATCATGGCGCGTCAGCAGTTGTTTACCGAGAATACCGTGACCGCCGTACTGCCGATCATGCATAAACCGACACCGAGAAATATCATCATCCTGCTTCGCCTGTGGGGTGTCGTGTTGCTGGGTAACCTGGTTGGCACCGGGCTGGCGTCGCTGGCATTTATCCATATGCCGATTTTTGATGAAAATACCCGGAACGCCTTCGTTAGCCTGTCTGAAGAGGTCATGCAAAACTCACCGTCGGAAATGTTCGCTAACGGCATTCTGGCCGGTTGGATCATTGCAACCATGGTGTGGATGTTTCCGTCCGCTGGCGCAGCCAAGATTTGGGTGATCGTACTCATGACCTACCTGGTGGCGATTTGCGATCTCACCCATATCGTGGTCGGATCGGTAGAGATCCTTTATCTGGTGTTTAGCGGCATCATTCCGTGGCACGATTTCATCTACCCGTTCGCTATCCCTACGCTAGCAGGCAACATTATTGGCGGCACCTTTATCTTTGCGTTAATCAGCCATGCGCAGATCCGCAACGACATGAGTGACAAAAACAAGGCTGAGCGGCTAAAGGCAGAAAAACAAACCGACAAGACAAGGAAACCGTGATCGCGATCAGCGCAGCAGGCAAAATTCAACGCATATTGGCGATGTAATGAGCAAACGCACCGCTAAGCGCTTATTCTGCGGGTAAAAAAAGGTATACTACCCCGGCAGCCTCAGGTTGCCAGCCCGCAGCGTCCCCGTAGTTAAACGGATATAACAAGCCCCTCCTAAGGGCTAGTTACTGGTTCGATTCCAGTCGGGGACACCATTCCGATGCCGAACAAAATCTACTTTACTCAAAAAACAATGAGTTAACCAACTCACTTTGTCTTCTATACTCTACCGAAACTCTACCGAATTCTACCCACAGCCACGCTTAATTGTCGGTACAAAAGTTGGTATGGCAGGTTCGATTTACGCCACACAGCCATAAATCACGTTAAATGGAAAACTCAGCGTGTTTCATTAGAAAACACGCTGAGAGAGAAAATCAGCGATATACCGGGTTACTCATAACGGAATAACGGCCACTGCCGTACAGCGCAATCACAACGGCTGCCATGAAGTAATACACGATATCTTCAATCGCCCACGCGCCGACCGGTGACAGCGCGAAAGTTTGGTGGATACCGACCATCAACCACGCAACAACCATAGTGGCTGCGGCTGACAGCGCTGCAAGACGGGTGAAAATGCCCAGCATAATCATGATCGGGGCAATGACTTCCCCGATGATCACACCATACGCCACGAACGCCGGGACTCCATAGCCTGCCAGCATGCCTTCAATCCCGGCGAGGCCATCGTGCACCTTGTGCCAGCCATGGAAAATCAGCAGACCGTAGGTGATTCTCAGCAGTAAAATGGCCAGATCAGGTTTGTTCAGCGCAGTGGTAAAGCGGATATAAAGTTGCCTCATCATTATCACTCCCGAAGACGTTTTCTTGTTTCTATAAAGTAATTGCTAATCGCTAAACGAGTGGAGAATTATTCTCATTTGGGTTGATCTGGGTTAAGTTTTGTCCAGTTAATCCAGTGGCATAAAGGGATTTGAGGGGCATTGAAACGAAAACATTGCATTGCAGCATTCTACAACGGCACCCGCCACAGTCATTTCAGTGGCATTGGTCCTGAAGCCTTCGAAAGGCCTCTCAGGGTTACCAGGATAACGCATGACCCGGTTTCAGAATCTGGCACAGTGTCGACTATTAAAGGTATAATCCCAGACACGATTTAATCGATTTTAGAAACGAACATGACAAAACTCACATTACAAGAGCAGATGCTTAAAGCTGGACTCGTCAGCAGCAAGAAGCTAGAAAAAGTGCAAAGAACGGCTAAAAAGTCACGCGTCCAGGCTCGTGAGGCGAGAGAAGCCGTAGAATTAAACAAGAAGACGCAAATCGAGCGTGACAAACAGTTAAGTGAGCAACAAAAACAAGCGGCCTTATCGAAAGAGTATAAAGCGCAGATTAAACAACTCATTGAAATGAACAGAATCGTTATTTCAAAGGGTGATATTAGCTATAACTTCACAGATAATAATCTGATCAAAAATATCTCTGTAGATAAGGCGACTCAAACCCAATTGATCAATGGTCGCCTCGCCATTGCCCGCCTGATTACTGACAATAACAGTGAGGGTGAGTATGCGATTATACCTGCGGTCGTAGCCAATAAAATCGCACAACGGGATGCGAGCTACATTGTATTAAGCGCTGAACTCACTCAGGAAGCGCAAGACGAGGAAGATCCTTACGCAGATTTTGTTGTCCCTGATGATTTGATGTGGTAACCAAGCTCCTTAGGGCAATGGACTGTCATCCTTGCCCGCCCCCTTCCGTACCGTTGAATTTTCTGCATAAAAAACACGTCATAAAAAATATTACCCCCACATGCCAGCGTGGCTAAAAAACACGTCAATTCGTATTTTAGTTACCTTCATTAAAATGTTACCATTATTACATCACGTGAATGGAGTAATAACATGTTCCCCAACAAGAAGTATTCAAAAAGAGCAAGTCCACTGACGAGCTATCAATTTTCTCGCTTGCATACTTTTGAATGTGTTGCCCGCCACTTATCCTTTTCATTGGCGGCAGAGGAACTTTCAATTACCCCCAGCGCTGTAAGTCATAGAATTAACCTGTTAGAAAAAGAACTGGGTTTTCTTTTATTTCAACGATTTCATCGCAGAATTACGCTAACACCTGAAGGCGAGCGTATGCAGTGGTCGTTAAGCCATTCCTTCGACGCCCTAACCCAAGAAATTCTTGATATTAGAAACCGTGAATTGACGGGCACCTTGACCATTTACTCGCATCCTTCGATTGTACAATGTTTACTGATACCCAGAATCAGCGATTTTACTGCTCAGTATCCCACCATTCATTTAAACATTCTCACGGGCCAAGAAAATATCAATCTGGCCAATCGAGGCGTTGATTTAGCGCTGTATTTCGGTCGCCTGCCATCGGGCAAGCAACTGGACGAAGCCTTTATGCACGAGTCTATGGTCCCAATCTGCACTGCGCAATACGCCCAAAAGCATAATCTCTACAATGCGCCTGAAAACCTGGCCGATTGCACTCTGCTGCACGACCGATACAACTCGGGTGAAGACGAGTGGCTAACCTGGTCACAACATTTTGAACTGGGGTTGGATACCGACAGCAAAAGCATGGAATTCGATCGCTCAGATCTGGCCGTGCTGGCGGCAACGCAGCATCTTGGCGTCGCAATGGGCCGGCTTAATCTGGTGCAAGACTGGATTAAAAGCGGAGAGCTGATTATTCCGTTTACCAATATGACTCTGCCTTGCGAACATTGTTATTTTATTTCAACCACCACCGAACGCCAGTGGCCGAAGATCATCGCTTTCAAACAGTGGATGATGAAGATAGCACCTCTGGCCTGATGGCCGGAGGTATGAGCAGAGTGCGTATTACCATTTCTTTGGAACATAGGAAAAATCCAGCGCACAGCTGTACAAACGCCCTGACTTCGAATAATAAATATGCTTACGGTTGTTATCCCATGCTACAGAGTCATTATTAGTAAAGGTTATTATTTCCACCGGCATCTGATTAGGCAATCGCCCTCGCCGGGTGTTTTCCATCACAAAAAAATCACCGTTATCACTTAAGGTTATTAAAGGATAACCCCAGGCATATTTGGATATTTGCAGAGTAATAGTGAATTGGCTTTCGCAGATCATTTGGTAGCTGTGAATATCAACATCCATAATTTATATTTTTTTGGTACTATCCTTCTGTCAACATGGAAAAAAAGAATATGACACATCCTCACCACGAATAAAAAATGGCGATATGTGAACCTGATAAACACGTAGTCTTTATTCTTTATAGACGACTATTTCCTGGTACATTTTAATCACCTCACTATCACTGTCCACGTCACCGGTATATTCCGTCTGCTGTGCCACGTGAATAACCTTCCAACCACGCTTAGCTAAGTCAGGAATAGTGAACTGACCGACTCCGCGGCAAGTAAAAGTCGTATCATCGCTCAACCTTAACTTGCCAATACTCGCATAATCATATGACTGCGAATGGCAGACGTGAGACTCCGCCGCCATTAGCGGCAATGAAAAAAGCCCTATCAACAGTGCGAAATAAAATCTCATAGCGTTCTAAACGTCCCTTGTTAGCTCGGTAAATTTTGTAAAATAAAACGAAAAAACCACGTATTAAACTGTCTCTGGCCGCAATGAAATTACACGGCATATGGCATTCTCTGACAAGTGAAAAATATAATGCTTTGTGTTAGCTGAGTTCATCCGAACGCTGTCCCCCTAACCGGTCGATACGTTGAAGCCCGCCATAACGCCGGTTTCTTGCACGCCCGCCCTTGCAGGTGATTAAAAACAAATCAAATAATTAGCAAGAAAAGTAACTTTTTGTGATCAAAATCGTGTTAAATATGCGCCCGCTTTTACAAAACCAAGAAAAGCGATGAAAACGCTCAGGAAATTTACTGAGCCAATCACTGATACCCGAAGGTCCAGTGAGAGTGGCAAGCATACACAGGGATATAAAATGACATACACATTGCGCGCATTAACCCAGGCCGTTGCTCTGGGACTGATCGTGGGTAGTACTTCTTTTGCTGCCCAAGCTGAAATCACTTTGCTGAAGCAGGACCCGCAGGCGGGCGATCCGCTGAGCCGCCTTAACTTTACGGTCGGTGGCAGTATCCGTCCGCAGTTCAACAATATGACCGGCGATGGCGATAAGGGCTCTTACAAGCGTAACGGGTTCGACGGAGGCACCCGCTTCCGCTTTGCCGCTGATTACTACCTGTTCGATGACATTAGCTGGATCAGCTATTACGAGCTGGGCGTGAACATTCCTGCACTCTTCAACTGGGATAATCACTATGCCGATGGTGCCAACAACACCAGCCGCCGCATGCTATATACCGGTCTGAAAAGTAAAACCTGGGGACAATTGACCTTTGGTCAGCAAAACAGCGTGTACTATGACGTAGTCGGCGCCAAAACCGATATCTGGGACTATGACATGCTGGCCCAGGCTCCGGGGAACGGCATCAACGGCGATTACGACGGTTCTTACCGCTCACGCAAAATGCTGAAGTACAAAAATACCTTCGGTGACGCGGACGTTTATGCGTCCTATCTGTTCAGCGACAACGAATATCTGCCGGGTAATGGCCTGCGCTACAAGCGTGAAGGCGGCGGTTCATTGGGCGTGGATTACCACCTGACGCCTGATCTGACCTGGGGCACCGCGTGGAACTATACCCGTGCAGAGATGCGCGATCCCGCTACCCACACCACCAAAGATTATGACCAAAACATTCTGGGTACTGCGCTGAGCTGGAAACCAGATAACTGGACACTGACCTTCGGCGGCGGTTGGTACAACAACTTCCTGACCACCAAGAAAGCCAACGTTAACGACTACTTCGCCGGTGACGCTTGGGGCATTGAGTATCTGGCCGGTTACACCCTACCTGTGGGGCAATATGCGGTGAAATCCGTGATGCCATACTTTATGGGTGACCGCCTGCAGTACGTGAGCGGCCGCGATTATCAGCGTATCGATAACGGTCTGGGCGTTACCGTACAGTTTGATTACGGCTTCCGCGTCGATGTGGAACACGTGCTGACGTCAAGCACCGACAATCTCGGTGATATGACACTGGTACGCCTGCGTTACGATTTCTAATCCCTACCGACGTAAAAAAGGCCGCTTCAGCGGCCTTTCTCATCAGTGCTCACGAGTTTAGAACCCGCCGCGCGCCGAACGGCCCACCGCCTCTCCCAACTGCCACACTGCCATCGCATAGTGGGTGCTGTGGTTATAGCGGGTAATGGTGTAGAAGTTAGGTAATCCATACCAATACTGATAGCCGGTGCCAATATCCAGACGCAGCAGGCTGGCCTCTTGGTTATCGCCCAAGGAACCCTGTGGAGTCAGGCCTGCCGCTGCCAGGCTGGCAACGGAGTAACGCGTTTTAAACCCATTTTCCAACCCTGGCGCCTGGCCGTTAGCCTGCACCGCAACAGGTTCGCCCTTGGCCCAGCCGTGTGCTTTAAAGTAGTTAGCCACACTGCCAATCGCATCCACCGGATCCCACAAGTTAATGTGACCATCACCGTTAAAGTCTACAGCGTAACTTTTGAATGAGGATGGCATAAACTGGCCGTACCCCATCGCTCCGGCAAATGAACCACGTAGATCCAGCGGATCATCCCCTTCAGTGCGTGACATCAGCAGGAAGGTTTCCAGCTCGCCGGCAAAATAATCGGCACGGCGGGGATAGTCGAAGGCCAAGGTAGCCAGCGCATCAATAATACGGGTTTTACCCATCACGCGGCCCCAGCGGGTTTCAACACCGATAATACCGACAATGATTTCGGGTGGTACGCCATAGACCTGATAAGCACGCTGCAGCGCATCCTGATACTGGTTCCAGAACTGCACGCCATTTTGCACGTTATCCGGCGTAATAAATTTATTGCGATAGCGCAGCCAGGAGCCGTTCGGTCCTGAGGGTGCCTGTGTGGATGGCGTTGGCGCTTGGCGATCCATCAACCGCAACACGGAATCCAGTCGCTTGGCTTGGGCCAGTACATCATGCAGCTGTTGACGATCAAAACCGTGTTCCTGAACCATTTTATCGATAAAACGGGCCGTATTGGGGTTATTGGCAAAATCACCGCCCAGTGGCTGACCGGAATGCGCTGGCGTCAGCAGGAACCCACCTTTCACCGTGCTGTCCTGAGGCGTAGCTGGGGTCGGCTTCGGCCCGCTGCTACAGGCAGTGAGTAAGGTAAGCAGGGGGAGAAGAGCAACTAAATGACGCATCGGATATCCATATAAGCCAGGCCAGTGATAAGTGGTGATTATGTTAATCCATTGTCTGGTGCGAACAAACTGGATTATGTCGCTCATCACAAGGCGGTAAGCCAAAATAGCCAAAAACGTGATTTGAAGCACAGAAACAAAGAATTAGTTAGGGTAGGCAACTATTCCGCCGAAACGTAAACCTTGATTAAATGAGAACAATTATCATATTGACACGCCACAGCGCATCACTACACTGCCCCTCTTTTTGGCTGCAACCCTGTCAGCAATGACGGATACAACGGAATGTTATTTTGGATTCTCTCGGACAGATCGCTAAAAATGTCTTTAAACGCCGCATAGCACGCAAGGAGTATGTTTTCTCCGTGATGGTGTTCGCCGCGGGCCTGGCACTGTTGTTATACCTGTCACCTTATCTCGATCAAAATCTCTTCCGAACTTACGCGCACAGTGATATCAGCACGTTTTTTGCGGTGTTTGTCTACCTGCTGTGCATTATGCTGTGGTCACTGTGTTGGATAGGTTTAACCCTTTGGCTGGTAGCCCGCACCGCATTTCGCCTTAATGACATAGGTACACCTGGTTGGCCTCTGGCGTTAGCCCTGTATCTGCTCAGCGTGGTGAATAATTATTACCCCGGCCCAGTGACGCGCTGGCTCATCATTATTAGCCTGATTGGCCTGTTATGCGCGTTGTTGTTGCCTACGGGATTATGCACGCGTAAACCGATGAAGGCCTGACCATCGCCACTGGCTATCTGCACGCCGAGCGGTCACAATGCCGCATTACTTCGCGCCAAACAGGAAATACCATGTCTTGCCACTACCCCGCCCATTACAGCTTTGATAACGATAGCGATGCCTGGCAGATCCACTTTCGTGATTTTCCTGAACAACAGGCCGCCTGCTATAAGCGTGAAGATGTAGAGCTTGAAGCCCAGGAAAGCCTGTTGATTGCCATCAAGCTGGAAATGGAAGAGGGCCGACCGGTACCTCCCCCTTCCCGCGCCTTACCGGAAGAATTAGCGATCCATGTGCCCGTATTGGTCAAACTCAAACTCGAACTGCATAACATTATGCTGTCCAGCAGCGCCTCTAAAGCCTCTCTGGCACGTCAATTAGGGTTTAACGCTGGGCAGATGGATCGCCTGCTGGACGTCGCCTACGCCTCAAAAGTGGAAGCGCTGGAGCAAGCCCTCTACCTGTTAGGATATGAAGTTCAAACCTCGGTAGCAGAGATTCGCCAGCAATAAGATAAATATTTTTTGCGGGGGCTAAATATTCTTCATTTTTCGCCGATGTGTTCATTACCGAACCATCAAGAGCAAAAGTGAAGGCTAAAAATGGAGTGGAGTCGCCGTAATATTTGGACCGTTATTCTGCTGTCGTGCCTTGTCTTCTGGGTCATCTTGTTGACGGGCGCAAACGCCGTCGCCTGATCCCTTTTCATAACATCACAGCAAACATAATGATAAAGCCCGTTTCAACGGGCTATTCCCTTCTTTTACCTGATAAAAAAGGTAAATAAAAATCGTTTCAAAACAGTAATCCTTGGTTAATAAACCGTCAAAAAGTGTGATCAAAAACACAGTATTGTAATCATGCTCATATTGGGAGTACATTAGCCCCGATCCTGTCGTGGTTCATGTTTTACCTCACGGACGTTGAAACACGACAACCGGATAATCTGTGGCCAAGGACGTTGTTCTTCATGTTGAAGGATCCGCCTAATCGCCACAAAGTATCCACAAAATACTCAGCACAACAATCGGGATCATTGGCTTGCGAGGGACTCCAAAAGGGAGTTGTTCAGTGAAATATTTTGTTATGGGCGTTTCATTCATGTTGGTTACATGGATTGGCACCTTTATGCTGATGGTTGCATAACCAAGGCATGACCAGGAACATAGATAAAGGGGCGCATAAGCGCCCCTTTGTTGTTTCTGCACGCGGCTATTTTCCCGGCATCATGCGGCGCAAGGTGTCATCCTTGCGCAGATAATGGTGGTATAGCGCCGCCAGCGTATGTGCGCCAATAATAAAATAGCCGGTATTGGCGAGCGTTTCGTGCGTGCTTTTAATCACGCTACGCAGCACCGGATTGGGTGTGACGACTTGCGGAACTTGCCAGCCCAGCAACACCCACTCTTTACCCCCATAAACCAGCGTCAGAACACCCAGCACCGGTAAGGCCAGGAACAGCACATAAAGCAGCACGTGGAAAATTTTGGCCCCCCACTCCTGCCATTCCTCAAGGGGTGGCGTGGTCGGCGGTGTGGCATAACGCCGACGCAATCCAAGCCGGATGAACATCAACAAGAAGACCATCAGGCCAAAGTTAAAATGCAGATTTTTGACCAGTGACGCCATATCATCCGGTACCGAATCTTTCAGCAGCATGGCTGAGTAAGTGAGGATCACCATCAATAACGTCAGCCAGTGCAAAACAATCTGTGATTTCGCGTAACGTTTGCCCATACACTCTTCCTGATAAATAAAGAAAATCTTATTGAAGGATAGTGGGTAAATGATGAAGAAAACCTTAGCAGAAAGAAAAAAGGCCGGAGCGAATGCACCGGCCTAGAGGAATTATTTGGTTGGCGTCGGGCTACTTTTGGCTGGCTTAATCAGCCCGTCAGCCCGGAACATGGCTTTGATACCGCGCACGGCCTGACGGATACGGTCCTGGTTTTCGATCAGCGCGAAACGCACGTGGGTATCACCGTAGTCACCAAAACCGATGCCTGGCGATACGCAGACCTTGGCTTCCGCCAGCAGACGCTTGGCAAACTCCAGTGAACCAAGGTGCGCATAAGGCTCTGGGATTTTTGCCCAAACGTACATTGAGGCTTTCGGGTTCTCCACCATCCAGCCCGCTTCATGCAGCCCTTTTACCAGCACATTACGGCGTTGACGATATTGCTCTGCAATATCCAACACGCATTGCTGATCGCCTTCCAGTGCCGCAATAGCCGCTACCTGTAAGGGGGTGAAGGTGCCATAGTCGTGATAACTCTTGATACGCGCCAGTGCGTTGACCAGCTCAGGATTACCGACCATGAAACCAATTCGCCAGCCTGCCATATTGTAGCTTTTCGACAGCGTGAAAAACTCCACCGCAATGTCCTTGGCACCAGGAACCTGCATAATGGATGGCGCTTTCCAGCCGTCATACACGATGTCGGCATAGGCCAGATCGTGGATCACCAGTACATTGTATTGTTTAGCCAGCGCAACTACGCGCTCAAAAAAGTCCAGCTCTACGCATTGCGCCGTCGGATTCGATGGGAAGCCGAGGATCATCATTTTCGGGCGCGGAATGGTTTCGCGTATGGCACGCTCCAGCTCACCAAAGAAATCCACACCGTCCACCAGCGGTACCGAACGCACCTGGGCCCCGGCAATCACCGCACCGTAAATGTGGATCGGGTAGCTTGGATTTGGCACCAGCACGGTGTCGCCGTGATCGAGCGTCGCCAACATCAGGTGCGCCAGCCCTTCTTTTGACCCTATGGTGACAATGGCTTCGCTTTCGGGGTCGATCTCCACCTGGTAGCGATCGGCGTACCAGCGTGAAATAGCACGGCGCAAACGCGGGATGCCGCGCGAGGTGGAATAACCGTGGGTGTCGTCACGTTGTGCAACGGTGCAGAGTTTTTCCACAATGTGCGGCGGCGTTGGCCCGTCGGGGTTGCCCATGCTGAAATCGATAATATCCTCGCCGCGACGGCGTGCGGCCATCTTCAGTTCGGCGGTGATGTTAAATACATAAGGGGGGAGACGTTCAATACGCGTGAAACGGCGTTGCGGACTATTATCAGCCATAGATACCTCGAAGAGACGTTAGCGCCCGGACCATCCGAGCGACGCTGGCCAACCTAAGATTGACCGGATATTGAACATATCTCAGCCTTGGCAGGCTTGTCGATACCCGGCACAACATTTTTATTTGACGCCCCTAAACTCCGACACCAATAACCCGAACTGCCAGTCATCGCGCCATTGCCCCGCCAACTGGTAGTTCTCGCGCAACGTGCCCTCCAACAGAAAGCCACAGGATTCCAGCAGTCGGCGCGAAGCAATATTGCCCTCGGTCACCGTGGCTGTCAGCTTATGAAAATCGCAGGCGTTAAAAGCAAAATCCAGCACTGCCCGCAGAGATTCCTTGCCATAACCCTTACCCTGCGCGAGCGGCAGGCTGCCATATCCCACTTCTGCCTGCCGGTAGGGGTGCCATTGTGGGCGAAAACCGGTCATACCAACCGCGTCTTCACTGGCCTTTTCTCTCATCACCAGGCACAGCCACTGCTCCCCATATTTGTCCCAGGCGGGGAGTCGGGCCTCAAAACGCGTGCGAATTTCTGCTTCACTGAGCGGGTCGGCAATATAACGAATCACCTCTGGATCCTGATACAGACGCAGGAACAGCGGCCAATCGTCGGCAGTGATTGACTCCAGGATCAAACGTTCAGTGACCAGTTTCATTGTTTCTATCTCCTAAAAACATAGACCTCCGAAAAACGAAAATGAGGAAGTTACGAATGAAAGATATCCCTTTATTTTCCTCTATTAAATCCAGATAATCATTAACGTTAAAACAACAAAACCATAACGCCTTACCCGGTCCCCTACAACCGTTCGTCGTTGCCTGCTGGCAGCGAGAGGAGAACACCATGGCTTCTTTACGCATTGACGATATTCCAAGCGCGATTAAAAACGTCAAACAGCAACTGCGGCAAGCATTACCAAATTACCGAGAGACTTTCCTGGCGCTGGAGGACAATATCCGCCAGCAAGTCGAGAAAATCCGCCAGGAATTGGCAGCGGGTGAGAACCCGGTTCCGCAAATCGATGCCGAAGATATCCTGCAACAACGCGTCAGCGAACAGCAAAAAAAACTGATTAAACAGCGTGGCGCATGCGCCATCCGTGGCGTATTTCCCCGTGAAAAAGCCGCGGCCTGGAACCGTGAAATCGGTCACTACCTCGATCGCAACAATTTCGTCGAACGCTTGAAAGGCGCGGCCGAAGACAACTATTTCGGCAAACTGGCTGCCAGCAAGCCGCAGATTTACGGTATTTACTGGTCAAAACCGCAGGTAGAAGCGCGCCAGGACGCACGCATGCATGCGGTACAAGTATTCCTCAACAGCCTATGGGAAACCGAAAGCAACGGTAGACAACATTTTGATCCAACGCGCGTCACGACCTATGCCGATCGTACTCGTCGCCGTCCGCCAAACTCTTCATCGCTGGGCCTGTCGCCGCACGTAGACAGCGGCACCATTGAGCGTTGGCTGGATGAGAACTTCCGCTATGTCTATCGTCACGTGTTCTCCGGCAATTGGCAATCGTATGACCCGTTCGCCGCCGATGGCCGTACTGAAGTACGTGAGATCGCCTCTCCGGCTGTGTGTTCGATGTTCCGTACCTTTCAGGGATGGACGGCATTGACGCCACAGCGAACCAACGCAGGCACACTGAATCTGGTCCCCATCGCCAACGCCATGGCCTATGTGCTGCTGCGTGCGCTGCAAGATGACGTCGCCGATGACGATCTGTGCGATGCCGCGCCTGGCCGCGCACTGTCAATCTCGGAAAAATGGCATCCCCTTTTATTAAGTGGGATTTCCCCTATTCCTGATTTAGAGCCCGGCGACACCGTTTTTTGGCATTGCGACGTCATCCATGCGGTAGAAAACGAACATAACGGCGAGTTCGACAGCAACGTGATGTACATCGCCGCCGCGCCAGGTTGCGAGAAAAACGATGCCTACCTGCAACGCCAACTGCCCAGTTTTATCTCGGGCAGAACACCGCCGGATTTTGCGCCAGATGATTTCGAAGTGGATTTCATTGGCCGTGCCACCGTCGATTTGCTGACGCCGCTCGGCAAGGAACAGTTAGGTATCAAGTAACGTTATCCCCGTGGTGCGCCGCTCGGCCGCCACGGGGTCACTAGGCTGTGATATACTTCCCTCCCTATTCCCACCGCAACGAGAGCCTGTCGTGCACCCTTTTTTTGAAATGCTGCTAGCGGTGTTTGACCGCGCCGCGTTGATGCTAATTTGCCTGTTCTTCCTCACCCGCACCCGGCTGTTCCGCCAATTGCTGCAAAAAGAGGACCATACGCCGCTTGAGCTGGGCATGGTTACCGCCATTTTCTCGCTGTTTGCGCTGTTCAGTACTTACTCCGGTGTCAATGTTGAAGGCTCGCTGGTCAACGTGCGGGTGATTGCCATTATGGCTGGCGGCATTTTGTTCGGGCCTTGGGTGGGGGTCATCACCGGCATCATCGCCGGGGTGCACCGCTACCTGATCGATATCGACGGCATTACCTCCATTCCTTGCCTGATCACCAGCATTATTGCCGGTATCAGCGCCGGTTATATCAATCTGAAGGTAAAAAAGGAGCAGCGTTGGCGCGCCGGGATCCTCGGCGGCATGTTGTGCGAATGCCTGACCATGCTGTTGATTGTGCTGTGGGCTAAGCCGACCGAGTTAGGGCTGGATATCGTTTCCAAAATTGCGCTACCGATGATCCTTGGCACGGTGTGTATCGGCCTTATCGTGCTGCTGGTGCAAAGCGTTGAAGACGAAAAAGAAGTGATCGCCGCCCGCCAGGCCAAGCTGGCGTTGGACATTGCCCGCAAAACCCTGCCCTATTTCCGCAATATTAACAGCGAATCGCTGGCGACCATCTGCGACATCATCCGCCATGATATTCAGGCCGATGCGGTAGCCATCACCGATACTCACCAGGTGTTGGCTTACGTTGGCGTGGGCGAAGAAGCTTATCCGATGGGCCGTGAAGGGTTGAGCCGAGTGACGCGGGAAAGTATCCGGCACGGCAAGATCATCATCAAAAACAACCTGGAGAACCCCGCGACGCCGCAAATCCACTCGCAGTTGGTGATCCCGCTGTGGGAAAAAGGTGAGGTGACTGGCGCGCTGAAAATTTACTACTGCCATGCCCACCAGATCACCAATACGCTGAAAGTCATGGCCGTTGGCCTGTCGCAGATTATCTCGACCCAGATGGAGGTGTCGCGTATTGAGCATCTACGCCAGATGGCGGATAAAGCGGAAATGCGCGCCCTGCAGAGCAAGATTAACCCGCACTTTCTGTTTAATGCGCTGAACGCCATTTCCTCTTCAATCCGCCTCAATCCAGACACCGCGCGGCAGTTGATTATCAATCTGTCACGCTACCTGCGTTATAACCTGGAACTGAACGACGAACTGATCGACATCCGTAAGGAACTGCATCAGATCCAAGACTATATTGCGATCGAACAAGCGCGGTTTGGCGCCAAATTGACGGTGATTTATGACATCGATGACGATATTTCGGTGCGTATTCCCAGCCTGCTGATCCAGCCATTGGTGGAGAATGCCATTGTACACGGCATCCAACCCTGTAAAGGCAAAGGTGTCGTGGTGATTGCCGTGAAAGATCAGGGCGACAGGGTTAAAATTTCGGTCAAAGACACGGGGCACGGTATCGATCAGAAGGTCATCGACCGCGTCGCCCGCAACGAAATGCCGGGGCACAATATTGGCTTACTGAACGTACATCATCGGGTCTCTTTGCTGTACGGTGAAGGGCTGCGTATCCGCCGCCTGGAACCCGGCACTGAAATTGCCTTTTACATCAGCAAAAATGGCGGCAAACTGCAGGTGGAAAACGGCGGACTGCCGGCCGGGGAGCCATCATGAAAGCCATCATTGTTGAAGACGAGTTCCTCGCCCAGGAAGAACTCAGCTACCTGATCAAAAAACACAGCAATATTGTCATCGAAGCCACCTTCGAGGATGGATTGGATGTGTTGAAATACCTGCAAAACCATCAGGTCGATGCAATTTTCCTCGACATCAACATCCCGTCGTTGGATGGGGTTCTGCTGGCGCAAAACATCAGTAAGTTTGCCCACCGCCCTTCGATCGTATTTATCACCGCCTATAAAGAGCACGCGGTTGAAGCCTTCGAGATAGAAGCGTTTGATTACATCCTCAAGCCTTATCATGAAGCGCGTATCGTCACCATGTTGCAAAAGCTCGAAGCGTTGCATAACCGCCCCGCGGCCCTGCCGGAACAAGCCAGCGCACCAAGCCGCAACAAGAACAGCATTAATTTAATCAAAGACGAACGGATTATCGTTACCGACATTAACGACATCTATTATGCCGCTGCCGATGAAAAAGTGACGCGGGTCTACACCCGGCGCGAAGAGTTTGTGATGCCGATGAACCTCACCGAGTTTTACGGCCGCCTGCCTGAAGAACATTTCTTCCGTTGCCACCGCTCTTATTGCGTCAATCTGTCGAAGATTCGCGAAATTGTGCCCTGGTTCAACAATACCTATATTCTGCGGCTGAGCGACCTGGATTTCGAAGTGCCGGTCAGCCGCAGCAAGGTCAAAGAGTTTCGCAAACTCATGCGGTTATGATCGCCAGCGATTACCAGCGCGGCCCAGGAGCATAGTAATAGCCCGGAGGGGGTGGCGGTGGCATACGGTAATGCGGTCGATCGCGCCATTCACGCCGTGGCGGGCCGTAATAAATCACCCGTGGCGGCGGGCCATAATAATAACCACGCGGGCGCTCATAAACCCGATGTTCAGACCACCAACGAGGATCGCGCCAGCGGTAACCGTCCCAATAATGGCCACGGTTATCACGATCGCCAATGTGCAATGACAAACCTGGCACATTCACGCCGATGGAGACGTCCGCATGGCTCACCAACGGCAGTGACAGCAATGCGGCCAATAACAACACTATTTTCTTCATTTCAACGACTCCTGCAGAGCGGAACCCGTCCGTTCACAGATAACATAGATCTGCGCCAAGCCCCGCTCTATAGGAACAATGCCCATTTACGCCATTCACACACATCCTTCACAATTCGAACACAATCGTAATGGGGAGATGCGCGATAAATCGCTAACATTCTTGATGTAGATCACGTGGCATCAGGTGCATTTCATCCCGTTTTAGCCCCTAAAACGGCAACTCATGCACCGCCAGATGCATTTCATTCCTTCCCCTGTGCAACTCATTCCCGATCCGCCGTCGTGTGGTACTACCAGCCATATAATATGCCCATACCGCGGGGTTCACGACACCGCCCGCAAATTTCAGCCAACGGCTAACGCCCGGCAATGCACATACAGGAAGGAGCCCGGCCATGAACACCAAACCGGCAAATCGCAGCTTAATCGTTCTGGGTACCATCATCTGTCAGATGGGCCTCGGTACTATCTACACCTGGAGCCTGTTCAACCAGCCGTTGGTCGACAAGTTTCACTGGGGCCTCGGCGACGTCGCGACCACCTTCTCCATCACCAGTTTCTTCCTGGCTTTTGCCACGCTGTTTGCCGGTAAGCTGCAAGAGCGTTTCGGTATCCGCAACCTGACACTGTGTTCGGGTATTTTGGTTGGCCTGGGTCTGATTGCCAGCGCTTACGTCAGCTCACTGGACATGATTTATCTGCTGGCCGGCGTAGTGGTCGGCTTTGCGGTCGGTATTGCTTATATCTCCACCCTGTCTAACCTGATCAAATGGTTCCCAGCCAACAAAGGGCTGATCTCCGGTATCTCTGTGGGTGCTTTCGGCAGCGGTAGCCTGTTGTTCAAATACGTTAACGCCGCGCTGATTGCCGACATCGGCGTCTCGTCCGCTTTCTTCTACTGGGGTGCCATTGTGATGGCGCTGATTGTACTGGGTTCCCTGCTGCTGAAAGAACCGGTGCTGGTGAGCAAATCTGCACATCAAAGCGCAGGCAGTTTGGGCAATGACTTCAGCGTACGTCAGATGTTGGCGACCAAAGAAGCCTACCTGCTGTTCACCATTTTCTTCGCGGCCTGCATGAGTGGCCTGTACCTGATTGGTATCGTGAAAGACATGGGCGTTCAACTTGCAGGGATGGATTTAGCGACCGCCGCCAATACCGTGTCCGCCGTTGCTATCTTCAACACCGCAGGGCGCATCATTCTGGGTACGCTGTCAGATAAAGTGGGCCGCATGCGCGTCATTAGCTTCACCATGCTGGTTACCGTGCTGGCGATTGTGGCGCTGAGCTTCCTTACCCTGAACCACACGCTGTTCTTTATCTGCGTCGGCGCCGTCGCCTTCTGCTTTGGTGGCAACATTACCGTATTCCCAGCGATTGTCGGTGACTTCTTCGGCCTGAAAAACCACAGCAAAAACTACGGCATCATCTACCAAGGTTTCGGTTTGGGCGCACTGGCCGGTTCGTTTGTCGCCAAATACTTCGGCGGCTTCCACGCGACCTTTATGGTGATTGGCGGACTGTCTGTTGTTTCTCTGGCTATCACCCTGTTCATCAAGGCACCAAAAGCGGTGGCGCAGGAAGAAGAAGACTTCCCACAGGCGGATCTGGTCAAAGCCTAATCCCTTGAATGACAAAAGGGGCGCAACCCACGGGTTGCGCCCCTTTTTTTATCACGGCTTTCGGTTACAAATGCATACCCAGCGTCTGGCGCAAGTGAGCGCCAGCACCCAGTAAACCGGGTTGCCCATGGGTGATCATAAATACCGGGATATCCTGTACGTAATCCTTGAAACGCCCTTTATCCTCGAACGCCGCACGGAAACCGGAGGCTTTGAAGAACGCCATAAAGCGCGGCACGATACCACCGGCAATATAAACACCGCCAAAGGTGCCCAAATTCAGCGCCAGGTTGCCGCCAAAGCGGCCCATGATCACGCAGAACAACGACAGAGCACGGCGGCAGTCGATGCAGCTATCAGCCAAGGCGCGTTCGGTAATGTCCTTCGGCTCCAGTTTTTCTGGCAGACGCTTATCTGACTTGACGATAGCGCGGTAGAGATTGACCAATCCTGGCCCAGATAGCACGCGTTCTGCGGAGACATGCCCAACTTCAGCGCGTAACACTTGCAGAATGATATCTTCTTCTTCACTGTTCGGTGCGAAATCAACGTGCCCCCCCTCACCCGGCAAGCTCACCCAGCGACGGTCAACGTGCACCAGATGCGCGACCCCTAACCCCGTACCGGCACCATATACCGCGATCGGTTTATCTTTCTGCGCACTGCTACCGCCAAACTGCAATACGTCGTCTTGCGACAACATCGGGATCGCCATCGACACGGCGGTAAAGTCATTGATCACTTCCAGATGACTCAGCCCCAGATTGGCCTTTATCTCTTTGATTGAGAATGCCCAGGTATGATTGGTCATGGCCACCCAGTCTTCAGTGACAGGACAGGCAATCGCAATACAGGCATCCTGAACCTGGATATTCTGCTCTTTTAAATATTGGCGAATCACGGCTTCCAGGCTGTCGAACTCCAGGCCGGAATAGGTTTTCGCCTGGGTAATTTCACCCGTCGCCACAGTGCACAACGCAAGGCGGGCATTGGTGCCGCCTACATCACCTACGAGGGCATAAGTCATCAGTATCTTCTCCGCAAAATGAATAATAGAAAGCTGCCCACACTGTAAAATCCCACTGCAAAAACAACAATCACCATCCTCTGCGCGGCCATCCATTAGCGATCTTGATCACAAAAAACGGTTCAGCCAACCCTTTCCAACCCCATTTGAAACAAATTGCGGCAAAAAACGGGCCACGGTCACTGTTAACCGTCATGACAGAAAGGCACTATTAACCGGCTGCGGCCTTTACGCCCGGCCAGAAATATCTTTGCGTGCCTGCGTGCCGATTGTCTGGCAAGCTGTGGCCACAACCATCACCCGTTCGGCCTGCCATCCAGGGCCATTGATAAGGGATCCCTGCATGCTGCACCCGCGCGCCAATGCCATGTTGGCTTTCGCTCTGCCCGCTCTCGTTATCGGTTCGGCCTCAAGCCTGGTCCTCATTCTGGTGATGAAATTCGCCGATGCATTGCAGCGGCTGCTCTGGGTGAATATTCCTGCGGCGATGAATATCGATACCCATTCGCCCTGGTGGCTGATCGGCATTCTGACGCTGACCGGCGTCGCCGTTGGGCTGATTATCCGCTACATGCCTGGCCATGCGGGGCCTGATCCGGCCACTGAATCGCTGATCGGCATGCCACTGCCGCTTTCGGCACTGCCGGGTCTTGCGCTGGCACTGATCGTTGGCCTGGTGGGCGGCGTCAGTCTGGGGCCGGAAAACCCGATCACCGCCATCAATATTGCGCTTGTCGTGGCCATGGGCTCGCGTCTGCTACCCAAAGTCCCACGGATGGACTGGATTATTCTGGCTGCGGCCGGCACCATCGGCGCACTGTTTGGTACCCCGGTCGCGGCAGCCTTGATCTTCTCCCAAACCCTGGCGGGCAATAATGATGTACCGCTGTGGGACAGGCTGTTTGCGCCGTTGATGGCGGCGGCGGCCGGTGCCGTCACCACGCAGCTCTTTTTCACCCCAAACTTTGCACTGCAGATCGATGCCTATGCCGCTACCCGGCTGACGGATATTTTCAGTGGCTCGATCGTCGCCCTCATCGCCGTCGCACTGGGCATGGTGGCCGTATGGAGCTTTCCTCATGCCCATCGCCTATTCCACTCCATTAAAAATCCGGTGCTGATGTTGGGGCTAGGTGGCTTTGTACTGGGATTGCTGGCGTTGATCGGCGGTGATATCACCCTGTTTAAAGGGCTTGATGAAATGAAACGGCTGGCGATTGACGAGAGTTTCTCCGTCACGGAGCTGTTGCTGATTACACTGACCAAACTGGCAGCACTGGTGATTGCTGCCGCCAGCGGTTTTCGCGGCGGACGTATTTTCCCTGCGGTCTTTATCGGGGTGGCGTTGGGCCTGATGCTGCATCAGCACGTCCCGGCGGTACCGGCTGCTATTACCGTATCCTGCGCCATTATGGGGTTAGTGCTGGTGGTAACGCGTGATGGTTGGCTTAGCCTGTTTATGGCCGTTGCCGTCGTGCCAGAATTGCACCTGCTGCCTGTGTTATGCGTCGTGATGTTGCCCGCATGGCTGGTACTGGCGGGCAAACCCCTGATGTTGGTGGGCAGACGCCAACCGCCCCACGACGATTAGGCCAGCGCGTATTCCGCCGCAGCGCGCGCATGGATGGCGGTCGTGTCAAATACCGGCACTGACGCATCCTGCGCGCCAACCAGCAAACCAATCTCGGTGCAGCCGAAAATAATGCCTTGCGCCCCCTGCTGTTCCAGGTCACCGATAATACGGCGATATTCGTCGCGTGACGTATCGCGGATTTTCCCCAGGCACAATTCTTCATAAATAATGCGGTGCACAATGTCACGATCGGCCGCCACCGGGGTCACGACTTCTATGCCAAATTTTTCCTGCAGCCGCCCGCGATAAAACGCCTGCTCCATAGTAAAGCGCGTACCGAGCAGCCCGACACGGCGAATATCCTGTTGCCGTACCTGCAGCGCCGTTGCGTCGGCGATGTGAATGAGCGGTAATCCGCTTGCCTGTTCAACCGCATCCGCCACCTTGTGCATCGTGTTGGTGCAAATGACGATGGCCTGCGCCCCCGCGGCACGTAGTGAGGCCGCCGCCGAGGCTAACAAGCGCCCTGCGCCGTCCCAATCGCCCTGATGCTGCAGGCGTTCCACCTCGTGAAAATCAACACTGTAGAGAACGATTTTGGCCGAATGCAGACCCCCAAGCCGGTCTTTCACCTGCTCATTGATCATGCGGTAATAGGGAATGGTCGATTCCCAACTCATTCCCCCCAGCAGGCCCAATACTTTCATCGTTTTCTCCTCAGTCATATTGCGGTCACTGCTCGACATTACCTGAGAATGACAGCGATGACGACGCCTTATTTAGCGGAAGAGTTGGCGGGTTGACGCGCATCAAACCAACGCTGGCGCAGCGTATCGTAGACCCAGTTATAAAGCATGGTGTACGGCAGGAAGAACAGGAAGAAACCGATCTCCAGCATAAACGCCTGCAGTAAAGAAATACTTAACATCCAGGCGGCGATAGGTACACCGATCAACACGAATCCCGCCTCAAAGCCCAGGGCATGAAACACCCGCACTTTAAGGTTACGTACCACACGGCCCACAGGCCACAAACGGTCAAAAAGGGTGTTATAAACCATATTCCACACCATAGCGACGGTGGACAACATCACCGCCAACGCACCGACCTGCACCATCGAACGGTTAAGCAACCACGCACCCAATGGGGCACAGATCATCACTGCGATGGCTTCAAACCCGACGGCATGGACGATACGTTCAATGAAAGACTTGTTTTGCAGTTGCATACATCACCTATTTTTTACCCTATTCATTGGTAAGGGCGCTGTAATCCGCGCCCCTATGACCAGGAACGAACTTATTCGCCCCTGACGAAAACCAGGTGATTATTATCGTATTTTTGATTAGATTAAAGATAGGTTCCATCGATAAAGTAGATACATCATGCGTTATTCCCCCGAAGCCTTACAGGCGTTTGTCGAAGCGGCCGCCCTCGGTTCCTTCTCTGCCGCCGCCCGCAAACTGCGCAAAAGCCAGTCAACGGTCAGCACGGCCATCGCCAACCTGGAAGCCGATCTCGGGTTAATCCTGTTCGATCGCCAGGCCCGGCAACCGGTCTTGACCGCTGCCGGGCACAAAGTCTTGGGTCACGTGCAGGAAATCCTCGCCGCCAGCGAGCGATTGGACGCACTGAGCATTCGGTTGGCGGACAACATCGAGCCGCGCCTCAGCCTGGTGTTCTCCGACACCTATCAGCCGAAGCACCATGACCGACTGATGCAACTTTTCGAGCAACGCTATCAGGATATCGAACTGGAGTGGATGATCGCCGAAGAAGGCGACGTGCTAGATCTGCTACAAAGCGGTCGCGCGCACATTGGCATGGTTGAAGTACAGGCCAGTTACCCACCTGACATTGGTTTTGCACGGCTGCCGGAGCAGACGGAAATGGGGTTGTTCATCGCGCATACGCACCCATTGGCGCAGACTGTCACCCCAACGCCTGAACAACTGTCCAGTACGCGTCAACTTATTTTGAACACCTATACCGGGGCTGTTCCCCCCCGCTCTGGCGGTTTGGTATGGTCTGCACCCAGCTACCTGCTGTTGCTGGAAATGGCAGAGCAAGGGTTCGGTTGGGCGGTACTGCCACACTGGCTGGTTAAGCAATATGGCCACAACAAACTGACCGAGTTACGCCCGCGCGGCTGGCCCAAGCTGATATCGGTGGATGCGGTGTGGTCAAAGCTGACCCCGCCGGGGCCGGCGGGGTATTGGATGTTGGAGCGGCTACTGGAAAGCGATCAAGATCAGGCCGCCACGTTACGTGACTGAATCGCGCGCGAGATGGTGTCCAGTAATTCGGGGATATCCATCTTCGGCAGCACCACTTCAACAAAAGCCAGTTGCTGGCTGTCCGCTAACGCTTTTAAAGCCTGGCGTAGCTGTTCCGGTTCGGTGACTCGCAGCGTTTTCACCGGATGCTCACCCGCCAATGCCTGCGGCAGCAGCGTCCAGTTCCACTGAGCGATATCGTTATAACGCTGCTGCGGGCCGTGGATTGCCCGTTCAACGGTATAACCGTCATTATTCAGCAGGAAGATCACCGGTTTTAGCCCATCACGCAACATCGATCCCAGTTCTTGCGCCGTAAGCTGCGCCGAACCGTCGCCGATCAACAGCACCACCCGCCGATCTGGCTCCGCCGTTTGTGCGCCGAACGCCGCCGGCAGGGTATAACCGATAGACCCCCACAGCGACTGGACGATAAACCTGCATCCCTGAGGCAGGCTAAGCCCCGCTGCGCCAAAACAGGCGGTGCCCTGTTCGACGATCAGGATATCGTTTGGCCGTAAAAAGTCCTGAATCTGCTGCCAAAAGCCATGTTGATCCAACCCTGTCCCCGTGGGGCCCGGCAACGTTGGGCGCTGGATAGTCGGTAATTGCCACTGTTTCGCCAGCGACAACGTTAATTGGTGTAGGGCGATGATCGCATCATGCATCGGGATCTGGCTGAATACCTGATGCCCAACGCGTGCTTCAAATGGCTGCACATCAATACGCTTCTCCACAGGCAAATGATGGGTGAAACCAGCCGTAATGGTATCGGTGAAACGCACGCCGACGGTAATTACCACGTCTGCATTCTCAATCAGCTGTTTCACCTGCGGATCGCTGGCTGCCCCAGCATAGGTGCCCGTAAAGCAGGCATGCGTTTCGTCCAACACGCTCTTTCCCATCAGCATCGTTGAATGCGGCATGTCGACCTCCGCCATCCACTGTTCCAACCCCCTTTCAGCACCAAAACGTTCCGCCAAAAAATCGGCCAGCAAAGAAACCCGTCGTGCAGGAAGCAACATCTCACGTGCGGCCGCGACAAATGCCTGCAGTGATGCCTGTGAAAGATTAGCCTGCCGCAACATAAGCGGTGTGGGTCGGGACGCCAACGGCGCTTCTGCCACCTCACTCGGCAGCAACAGGTAGACAGGGCGATGCTCAAACAGCGCGGTGGTCAGCAGGCGATCGATCTCTGCTTCTGCGTTGTCGGCAGTGAGGCTGGCCTGCGCCACTGTCACTTCTTTCGCCATCCGGGCAAAATGACCAAAATCCCCATCCCCCAGCGAATGGTGCAGTAAATCCCCAGCACGCTGCGCGCGTAGCGCCGGGGCACCAACGACATGGATCACCGGCAAATATTCTGCATAGCTGCCCGCAATGCCGTTGACCGCACTGAGTTCACCGACGCCAAAAGTGGTCAACAAGGCCGCCGCCGGTTTGCAACGCGCATAACCATCTGCTGCATAGGCAGCGTTAAGTTCATTGGCACATCCCACCCAGGTGATCTGCGGGTGAGCGATGACGTGATCGAGAAACTGCAGATTGTAGTCCCCAGGCACACCGAAGAAATGCCGGATACCAATCTGAGCTAAACGATCGAGTAGATAATCAGCCACCGTATAGTTTTTACTCATGATCATCACCTACCAATGGTTGTAATTTCTACTACTAAGTATCGAAGAAATTGCACAAATTTCGAACTTTGCGCTTAAAAGGCAATTGGCAACCTTGCGTTACATCCCCCGCTTTGGCATTTATGATAAATCCCCCATCAACGGGGTGAATCGTCACCCGCCAAGCGTGATCAAGCGCTCTGACAAAGACAGTGAAAACGCATACACTAAAATTCATTTCATCTCTGCTGAAAAGGGTTTGTATGCTTTATCAGGCTGATTCTTCACGCTATCAAAGTATGGAATACAGCCGCTGCGGACGCAGTGGTCTAAAACTCCCGGCAATCTCACTGGGCTTATGGCACAACTTTGGTGACACGACGCTGTATGACAATGCGCGTAAACTGATCCACTGCGCGTTCGATCACGGCATCACGCACTTTGATTTGGCAAACAATTATGGCCCGCCTCCCGGCTCCGCCGAGGAAAACTTCGGCCGCATTCTTAACGCGGATTTGAAGCCCTGGCGTGATGAACTGATCGTCTCCTCAAAGGCCGGTTACACCATGTGGCCGGGCCCTTATGGCGACTGGGGATCGAAAAAGTACCTGGTTGCCAGTCTGGATCAAAGCCTGCGGCGCATGGGCCTGGAATACGTCGACATTTTCTACCACCATCGCCCTGATCCAGATACACCACTGGAAGAAACCATGGCCGCGCTGGATCTGCTGGTACGTCAGGGCAAGGCGCTCTATATCGGGTTGTCCAACTACCCCGCCGACCGTGCGCGCCAGGCGTTCGGCATTCTGCAAAAGCTGGGCACGCCCTGTGTCATCCACCAGCCCAAATACTCTCTGTTCGAGCGTTGGGTTGAACCCGAATTATTGGATACGCTGGAAGAGCACGGCGTGGGTTCCATTGCCTTTTCACCGCTGGCAGGTGGCCTGTTAACCGATCGCTACCTGCATGGCATCCCGCAAGACTCGCGCGCCGCCAGCAGCAGCCAGTTCCTTCAACCCGGTCAGCTCACAGAGGAAAAGCTAGAGAAAGTCCGCAGACTCAATGCGCTGGCACAACAACGGGGGCAGAAGCTGTCGCAGATGGCATTGGCTTGGGTATTACGTGGCGATCGCGTCACCTCAGTGCTGATTGGTGCCAGTAAAACCAGCCAAATTGAAGACGCCGTTGGCATGCTGAACAACCGCACCTTCAGCGAAGATGAAATCGCCCAAATTGAACAGATACTAATGTAATCGCTTACAGTTATCGCCGGAATACCTCCCGGCGATAACCCCACGACGACAGACAAATCTTAAATCGTTCGCCCCACCCCGCTTTTCAGAATCCCTCTAAGATTCAACCCTATCCGCAACGGTTAATATGCCAATATTGCAGGTAAAACTATAAGGCTGTTTTATAAACTGATGAACGCGCTTCATTATCGATAAAACCGGCCAAACCGCTGCGGCGGATAGGAGTATTCATGTTTAAACCTCTGTTATTGGCCGCCCTCTTGGTGGTATCGACAGTGCCCGCCGTACAGCAGGCAAAGGCTGAAGGCATCAATATCGATTTGATGCCAGGCGTTTCACTACGCATAGGCGAACAAGACAACCGCGGCCGCTATTGGGACGGTTACGACTGGCGCGACCGTGACTGGTGGCAAGGCCACCAAGGCCGCTATCTGGGCGACCGTAGCCGGCGGGGATATTACTGGGACGGTTATCGCTGGCGCGACAACGACTACTGGCGCAAAAATTATTACTATCATGATGGTCGCTATCGTAAATACGATAAGCACTACTATAAGCATCATGATAAGCACCATTGGAAAGATCGGCGTCATGATGACCGTGATCATCGCCGCCATGGCAATGACGATCGCGACGATTAACGGCAAAAACCGGCATGATCCCCTAATGCCGGTAAGTTAATGTTTATCCAAAATGTGGGCAACGTTTCGGTCGAGCAAGGCCCCTAAGAACTTCAGGGTGCCTTGCTCGTTTATCGACCGGAAATAACGTGACACTCGCTAAAAACACCTTATTGGGTGCCCGCTCAAAGAACACTGCTCACCAACAGATAACCATTTAGCCCAATCACCACCAGCACAATCAACTTACCTGTCGCCTGTATAGTGCGGCTGTTCACCATATCCCCCATCAGCTCACGATTACCGGTGAACGACAGCAGCGGCACCAGAGCCAATGCAATACCGAAACTCAGTAAAACCTGGCTCAACACCAGAATGCGCGTCGCATCCATCCCCAACATAATGACGATAAACGACGGCAACATGGTAACGACCCGGCGTACCCACAGCGGTATGTAAAAGCGAACAAAACCTTGCATCACCACTTGCCCCGCCAGTGTTCCCACTACGGTGGAAGACAACCCAGCAGCTACCAGGCTCAGCCCGAAAATGGTTGCCGCCGCCTGGCCCAACAAGGGTTGTAGCGTCAAATAGGCCTGATCGAGATCGGTAATCCCGCTGTGGCCATTAAAGTGGAAAGCCGCAGCGGCGGTAGCCATCATCGCCAGATTTACAAACCCAGCAATGGTCATGGCAATAGCAACGTCAACCTTGGTGGCCGCGTAACGATCGGCCTTTGAGTTTTCCCCAGCGGTCTGGGTTAACGATGAATGCAGATAAATAACATGCGGCATGATGGTCGCCCCCAGCACACCTGCCGCCAGAAATACCGCATCGCCGTTCGGCAAATCCGGTATCGCCATGCCTTTTAATAATGGCCCCAACTGCGGCTGCGAAAACACCAGTTCCACCATGTACGCCAACGCGACAAACAATAGAAGGCTGCCGATCACCCATTCCAAGGGTTTCTCACCGCGTTTTTGCAACATCAGGATCAGGAAGGTGGCAATACCTGTCAGGATCGCGCCCTCCAGCAGCGTAACACCCAACAACAGTTTGAAGCCGATCGCCGCACCGATAAACTCGGCCAGATCGGTTGCCATTGCAATGATTTCTGCCTGCACCCAATAGGCCCAGACGGCCGGACGAGGGAAACGATCGCGAATATGCTCCGCAAGGTTTTTACCGGTAGCAATACCCAGTTTGGCGGACAACAGCTGGATCAGCATCGCCATGACATTGGCCCACACCACCACCCAGAGCAAGGTATAACCAAAAGAGGCACCGGACTGGATATTGGTGGCGAAGTTGCCAGGATCGATATAGCCGATAGCCGCGATAAAGGCGGGCCCCATCAGAGAAAGTTTGATCTTCCTGGATGAGCCCTGGGGACTTTCAGCCACACGACTGTTCAGCATTTTCTGAACCCTTACTTCTAATAAGCCTGTGGTTATCTTATGTAAATGATAATAATTATCAAGTGCATTTAGAGCGGTAATACTTATCTCTGTAATAGAGGAAAACGACGGGTTTAACGAAGGGTTTCGGCCAGAGGTGAACATTTTCCGCACTCTTCCGGGCCGAATTCAGAGCATAAAAGGACTTATAATCAAATTTATGCATGAATAGGAATTTCATATGCATTCATTAACCTATTGATTTTTTATGCTTTACCGTACTATTTTAAGACGTTTCCCACTATGATTTTCCATATTTGCAATAGAGCTCTCGTTTTTAAACGTGGCGTTACATAAAATGACATCCGAAATTCAGCCTGCCTCAAGTTTGGAGCAAACATGTCCCATATTGCGCACTTTGCGTTGGCGTTAGTGGTGGTCGCGATCCTGGCACTCTTGGTGTGCCGCGATCGTAAAAGCATCCGCATTCGCTACGTTATTCAACTGTTGGTTATTGAAGTACTGCTGGCCTATTTTTTCCTGCATTCGGAAGCGGGTTTAGGCTTTGTAAAAGGATTCGCAGCGCTGTTTGACAAGCTGCTCGGGTTTGCTGGGCAAGGGACTGAGTTTGTATTCGGTGGCATGGGTGATAAAGGTCTGGCCTTCTTCTTCCTGAAGGTTCTGTGTCCAATCGTCTTCATCTCCGCACTGATCGGTATTCTGCAATACATTAAAGTACTGCCGTTTATCATCCGGATTATTGGTACCGTGCTGTCAAAAGTAAACGGTATGGGCAAGCTGGAATCGTTCAACGCCGTTAGCTCATTGATCCTGGGCCAGTCTGAGAACTTCATTGCCTATAAAGATATTCTGGGCAAGATGTCAGAAAAGCGCATGTACACCATGGCGGCAACCGCGATGTCTACGGTTTCCATGTCCATCGTTGGTGCTTACATGACCATGCTGGATGCCAAGTTCGTGGTCGCGGCACTGGTTCTGAACATGTTCAGCACCTTTATTGTGCTGTCATTGGTCAACCCGTACGACACCAGTAAAGAAGAAGAACTGCATCTGGGCAATTTGCACGAAGGCCAGAGCTTCTTCGAAATGCTGGGTGAATACATCCTGGCTGGTTTCAAGGTAGCTATTATCGTTGCCGCAATGCTGATCGGCTTTATCGCCCTGATCGCCGCGCTCAACGGCCTGTTCAGCGCCATCTTTGGCCTGAGCTTCCAGGAAATTCTGGGCTACTTCTTCTATCCATTCGCTTGGATTATGGGTATTCCTAAGCACGAAGCGTTGCAGGTTGGCAGCATCATGGCGACCAAACTGGTTTCCAACGAATTCGTCGCGATGATGGAACTGCAGAAAGTCTCTGCTGAACTGTCACCACGCAGCATGGGTATTCTGTCCGTGTTCCTGGTGTCCTTCGCCAACTTCTCTTCCATCGGTATCGTTGCCGGTGCGATTAAAGGGCTGAATGAGCATCAGGGCAACGTGGTGTCTCGCTTCGGTCTGAAGCTGGTTTATGGTTCTACACTGGTCAGCATCCTGTCTGCATCCATCGCAGGCCTGGTTCTGGGCTAAGCCAAAACCCTATGACACAAAGGTCGCTTCGGCGGCCTTTTTTATTGTCTGGGATTTAACATCAGGCAGGAAAGACAGAAAGCAAAAAGCCGACCCTAAGGTCGGCTTTTCAAATGGTGGTGGAGCTAGACGGGATCGAACCGTCGACCTCTTGCATGCCATGCAAGCGCTCTCCCAGCTGAGCTATAGCCCCACAAAAGTGGTACGCTTTAACCGGCGTTACGGTATTCCCCAACCTTTCTGAGATAAAGGTTGGTGGAGCTAGACGGGATCGAACCGTCGACCTCTTGCATGCCATGCAAGCGCTCTCCCAGCTGAGCTATAGCCCCAATCCACAATCACAAAATCCTGTGAACGGGGCGCATAATATGAAACCCCTGAAACACTGTCAACGGCTAAATTGAATTACTCAGCCAAGCGCTGAAAAAGCCGCCAAATCAGCGCGTTTCACGCTAAAAAATCGCGTTTATGGGTAAAAATCAGCCGCAGCAAGCGCCATATCACAAAAACCAAAAAACCTTATCCATTGTGTTGATTTTTAATTAATGGAATGTTAGCGATTTAGGCTTGAGTCACCCGCCCCACAGGCATAGACTGCCCCCGTCGTAAATTCCACAACTATAAACCGAGTCAGTTATGTCGTTGCATTCACCAAAAGAAATCGCTGCGCTAGCCATTCAGGCAGGCGTAAACAAAAGCCAGGCGTCACTCGCCAACCTGCTCATTCTGGGCTTTCTCGCCGGGGCCTTTATCGCGACCGGCTTCCTGCTGGACATCCACGTTATCGGCACCTTACCGGCCGAATGGGGCTCCTTCGGCGCATTGCTTGGCGCCGCTGTCTTCCCGATCGGGCTGATCCTGACCCTTCTTGCCGGTGGTGAGTTACTGACCGGTAATATGATGACATTACCGATAGCCTGGTTTGCTCGCCAGATTTCGTTTTTCGCCATTTTGCGCAACTGGTTCTGGGTCACGCTGGCCAACTTCGTCGGCAGCGTGGCTGTCGCCTATTTCTTTGGCCACCTGCTTGGCCTTACAGAGGGCGCATTCCTGCACAAAACCCTGTCCATCGCACAAGCCAAGGTCGATGCCGATTTCCTGCACGCATTCATTTCCGGCGTCGGCTGCAATTGGCTGGTGTGTTTGGCAGTATGGTTAGCCTTTGCCAGCAAAGACGTGCCGGGCAAAGTGATTGGCATGTGGTTCCCGGTGATGGCTTTTGTGGCTATTGGTTTTCAACACGTGGTGGCAAACATGTTTATAATCCCGGCCGCTATCTTTGCCGGTGGCATGAGCTGGAGCCAATATCTGCCCAACTTCACCGCCGTATTCCTCGGTAACGCATTGGGAGGTGCAGGCTTCGTCGGTTTGATGTACTTCCTCGCTTACCGCCCTGCCGTTCCTGCCAGCGAACAGGCCTGATCGGCGCAGATAAAAAAAAGCCCCGGGATAACTCCACGGGGCTTTTTTATTTACAGGCTCAGAAACGATCAGGCCTGGGCTTCACGTCCGGCGATGTAAGCCAGCGCCAGATCAATACGCTGCAGAGAACGTGCCTGACCAATAGCATGTACGGTAACATCCATACCCGGTGACTGGCCGGCACCCGTGACCGCTACGCGCAGCGGCATGCCGACCTTGCCCATACCGACACCCAGCTCATCAGCCGTGCCCTGAATGGCGTCATGCACGTTTTCTGGCGTCCAGGTAGTGATAGCCGCCAATTTGGCACGTACGGCCTCCAGCGGCTGGCGTGCAACCGGACGCAGGTGTTTTTTGGCAGCGTCAGCATCGAACTCACTGAAGTCTTCGTAGAAGTAACGGCAAGACTCCGCCATTTCCTTCAGGGTTTTACAACGCTCGCCCAACAGCTTAACGATGTCTTTCAGCTCAGGGCCATTACGGGTTTCGATACCCTGTTGTTCAACGTGCCACGCCAGGTACACCGCCACTTCTTCAGCCGGCATATGGTTAATGTAATGGTGGTTCAGCCACTGCAGCTTCTCTGTATTGAAGGCACTGGCAGATTTGTTGATCGCTTCCAGAGTGAAATACTCTTTCATCTCATCAATAGAGAAAATTTCCTGGTCGCCATGGGACCAGCCCAAACGTACCAGGTAGTTCAGCAGCGCCTGCGGCAGGTAGCCGTCGTCACGATACTGCATCACACCTACTGCCCCATGACGTTTAGACAGTTTTTTGCCGTCGTCGCCCAGGATCATCGAAACGTGCGCGTATTCGGGTACCGGTGCGCCCAGCGCTTTCAGGATGTTGATCTGGCGCGGGGTGTTGTTGATGTGGTCTTCACCGCGGATCACGTGGCTGATTTCCATATCCCAGTCGTCTACGACTACGCAGAAGTTGTAGGTCGGTGAACCGTCGGTACGACGGATGATCAGATCATCCAGCTCTTGGTTGCTGAATTCGATCGGGCCACGGATCTTGTCATCAAAGATGACCGAACCTTCCTGCGGGTTACGGAAACGTACCACGTGTGGCTCGTCATCTGTATGGCTGCACTGGCTGTCCCGGCAGTGACCGTCGTAACGCGGTTTTTCGCCGTTTTCCATTTGCTTTTCACGCAGCGCTTCCAGACGTTCCTTCGAGCAATAGCATTTATAGGCGGTACCCTGCACCAGCATGTCGTCAATTACCGCGTTATAGCGATCAAAACGCTTGGTCTGGAAGTACGGGCCTTCGTTCCAATCCAGGTTTAACCAGTTCATGCCATCCATAATTGCGTCGATCGCATCCTGGGTTGAACGTTCCAGGTCGGTATCTTCGATACGCAGAACGAACTCACCGCCCGCATGGCGAGTGAATAACCAGGAATAAAGCGCAGTACGGGCGCCACCGACGTGAAGATAGCCGGTTGGGCTCGGTGCAAAACGGGTTTTGATTTTCATTGGGTTCACTGCCTTATTACGCAACGCGTGTCAGCGGTTGCCGACGATTGCTCGGAATTTAAAAAAGTGGGCAACATTGTATCACCACGCGCTAATTCCTCAACGCCGACACGATATTGCTGCGCCTGATTTCGCTCTCTCTGAAACGCGTTTCGCATAACAATGTGCAAAGAATCATCATTGCCGGTTATAAATATCGCATCCTGTTTAAATTTGCGGCGAACGATTGAAATCATTTTAAAAACCGTTGACTCACTTTCAACTATCCCTATAATGCGACTCCAACAAGACGGGGCGATTAGCTCAGTTGGTAGAGCATCTCCTTTACACGGAGGGGGTCGGCGGTTCGAGCCCGTCATCGCCCACCATCTTGTTGAGCAGTAAAGCAGTAAGAAATGAGAAGAATGAGGGTGATTAGCTCAGTTGGTAGAGCATCTCCTTTACACGGAGGGGGTCGGCGGTTCGAGCCCGTCATCACCCACCACTCATTCTCTTGTTTAGCAGTACCCGGAAGTCCTGAAGTGGGTGATTAGCTCAGTTGGTAGAGCATCTCCTTTACACGGAGGGGGTCGGCGGTTCGAGCCCGTCATCACCCACCACTTCTGCGGGTCGTTAGCTCAGTTGGTAGAGCAGTTGACTTTTAATCAATTGGTCGCAGGTTCGAATCCCGCACGACCCACCAATACAGAAAAAAGCGCCTTTTGGCGCTTTTTTCGCATCTGTGCCCCACTCCATTTCCCAAACACCTCTGCCTCAACGTGCACAGCGTCGTGCTGGAGGAGAACCTGCGTTCAGGTTCGAGCCGAGCGAAGCGAGACGACAACGCGCAGCGTTGCCCGCAGGGTGAGGCCAAAGGCCGAATCTATCCCGCACGACCCACCAATACAGAAAAAAGCGCCTTTTGGCGCTTTTTTCGCATCTGTGCCCCACTCCATTTCCCAAACACCTCTGCCTCAACGTGCACAGCGTCGTGCTGGAGGAGAACCTGCGTTCAGGTTCGAGCCGAGCGAAGCGAGACGACAACGCGCAGCGTTGCCCGCAGGGTGAGGCCAAAGGCCGAATCTATCCCGCACGACCCACCAATACAGAAAAAAGCGCCTTTTGGCGCTTTTTTCGCATCTGTGCCCCACTCAATTTCCCAAACACCTCTGTCTCAACGTGCACAGCGTCGTGCTGGAGGAGACAAAATTGGCCTGACAATTTTGAGCAGCGCTTGAGTTTGGTGACAACGTTGTCTTTACGTCCGAGCTACCCGGGCCTAGCACACCGAGGGGCCATTATGGGACACGTCCGTGTGTCCCACCCTTCGGGCCGACTGGAAGTCGTTCCCATTTGCTCCCGGCAAATGGGTCGGCGGGCAAGCCGCTACGACCCCTTTGGCACGCTCTCCCTAATAACGGGCTTTATCAGCAGTCTGAGGCGCTTTTTTCGCATCTGTCGTTCGGCCCCCCCATTACCTTTTCCCTCCTTGCTAAGCCCATGAAAAAAGCGCTGCAAGCAGCGCCCTATGGTCATAAATAATTCGAGTTGCAGAAAGGCGACAAGAGCGAGACAAATCGGCTTTAGCTGATTCGGGTGAACGCTTGCAGTTAACGCCCCCTGCAGCTTGAAGTATGACGGGTATATCAGGCCGCCAGCGTCGCCCCGCCATCAATCACAATATCCTGCATGGTGATATGACCGGCACGATCGGAAGCCAGGAACAAAATCGCATCGGCGATTTCCTGCGGCTGAGCTATTTTCCCCAACGGAATACCCAGTTTGAACTGTTCCGGGAAACCGTTAATCGTTTTCTGCTCACCCGTTTCGTCCTGCCACATACCACGCTGCATTGGCGTATTGGTTGAACCCGGCGAAACCAGGTTGCTGCGAACGCCATAAGGGGCCATTTCCAACCCTACGGTCTGGCACAGGCTACGCAATGCCGCCTTGGAGGCACAGTAGGCCGCCATGCCGACACGCGGCACATGGGCTGCGTTGGACGCCACACTGACAATCGCACCACGCCGTTGACGGCGGAACACCGGCAAGGCATGGCGGAACATATTGAATGCCCCACCCGCATTGACAGCCAGACAAGCCAGCCAATCCGCAGCGCTGGTTTCATCCGTCAGCCCCATACGCAGAATACCCGCCCCATTCACCAGCACGTCTAATTCACCCTGCTCAGCCAACAAACGTCCGCACACAAGATCGACAGCATCACTGTCGGCGATATCCAGTACTTCGGTACGGAAGGCATATTCCGGCTCGCCAAAGTGCTTATCAAAACCAATCACCTCGGCACCGGCCCGCATAAAGGCTAACGCCGTTTCCAAACCAATCCCGGCCCCTGCACCAGTGACCCAGACGCGTTTACCTGCAAAATCGCCCGGTTGCGCCATCAGGCTTTCCCCTCTGACAACAGCGCCCACCAGCCATCAATGCTCGGGTTCTTGGCCAGGGCGATAAAATCGATATCGCCACGGATTTTACGCCAGCGCGCGGCCAGCTCCATAATGCGCACCGAATCCAAACCGTAGTCGATCAGGTTTTCGTCGTCACCCATGTCCTCGCTGTCTTCGTCGAGGAAAGGCATGATTTGCTGACGCAGTGCCGCCTTACTGGCGATTCCTGGCAACAGTTCGGCGGTCGTTACCACACGGCCACAACGGCCTGCGGTATAGCGCAACGCCATCAGATGCTCTTCACGAGAGAAGTCGGCCAGGCCGTCAGCCACCATAAACGGCTGAATATTGCGCATGAAGGCATCAATCGCCGTGGTCATACAACCGATATGCGCGTACACACCGCAGATAATCAACTGATCGCGGCCTGATTCCTGCAGAATGTCCTGCAATGGTGAGCGGTGGAAAGCACTGTAGCGCCACTTCACCAATACAGTATCGTCGTCTTCCGGCGCCAACGCGGCAACCACCGCCTGCTGTTCCGGATGTTTATTCAAACCCGGTCCCCACATGTCATTGAGCAAAGCGCGATCTTCATCGCTTTGCTGGTTCGGTTGGGCGGTATAGAACACCGGGATCCCCTGTGACTTGCAGTAACGGCGCAGGTTGGCAATGTTCTCCACCACCTGTTTGATCAACGGGCTGTCTTCGCCCCAGAAATTCAGAAAATACTGCTGCATGTCGTGGATCAGCAGTGCAGCGCGCTGCGGTTCCACCGCCCAGGTCACTTTGTTGGTTGGCAGCTCAGCCTGAGTCGGCAACGCGTAATCATTAAGTTTTGGAATGGCCATGACTTATTCTCCCTGGACCAGAGTCAGTTGTTGCGCTTCCAGGCGTTGGCGCAACAGTTTTTTATCCACTTTGCCAACCGGGGTGAGCGGCAGCGTATCAACCTGTATAAAACGGTCGGGTAATTTGAATTCGGCCACGCCCTCGGCGCGTAAATGGCGACGCAGCACGACCGGTTTCAGTGCCGTGGTGGCGATAATATAGGCGCAGCTTTTTTCGCCCATCAGCTCATCCGGCATCGATACCAGCGCCGCATTGATCACTTCCGGATGACGCAACAGCAGATTTTCGATTTCCTCGGCGGCGATCTTTTCCCCGCCGCGGTTGATCTGATCTTTCTGTCGCCCTTCAACCTTCACATAGCCGTCTTCAGTCAGGCTGATCAGATCGCCGGAACAGTAAAACCCGTCGTGATCAAAAGCCGCCGCGTTATGCTCCGGGCTTTGGTAATAACCGCGG
This sequence comes from Serratia sp. PL17, assembly GCF_017832355.1. GTDB lineage: Bacteria > Pseudomonadota > Gammaproteobacteria > Enterobacterales > Enterobacteriaceae > Serratia. Next base: position 71,114 of record NZ_JAFIBY010000008.1, on the reverse strand, counting down.
AAGGTATAGGGCCCGCGGGTCATGAGACGCCCGGTTTCCCCTACCGGCAGCGGGTTGCCATCATCATCGGCCACCCATAACTCGTCATCCGGTGACATTGGGCAGCCCTGGGTCGTCAGAATATGCCGGTCGTCATCATCCAGCCGGGTGTAATTCACCAGGCCTTCAGCCATACCGAACACCTGCTGTAACTGACAGCCGATTTCCGCAGGAATACGCGCCGCCAGCGTTTCCCCCAGCTTGGCACCGCCCACCTGCAGCAGCTTAAGGCTGGTCAGTTGTTGGCAAACGCCCCACTCTTCAATAGCCTGCAGCCACAGCGTCACCGCCGGTGGTACGAGCGCCGTCACATTAATCTGATGCTGTTCGATCAGTCGGAAGCATTGTCCGGCATCGGGATCGCTGGCAAACACCACCAACCCGGCACCATAGAAAACCCCCAGGACACCCGGCGAGCTCATTGGGTAGTTATGCGCAACCGGCAATGCGCACAGGTAGCGAGTATCCACGTCGAAATGACAGATCTCCACGCTACGGCGGATGCTGTAGTAGTAATCATTGTGGGTGCGTGGAATGAGCTTTGGCGTCCCGGTGCTGCCACCAGACAGTTGGAAAAATGCCACCTGGTCCGCCGGGGTTGGCGCAGCAACAAAATCACCGCTGTCCTCTTCCAGCCAGGCTGACAGTGACAGTTCGCCCCCCTCCTGGCTACGCAACCCCACCACACGCAAGGAAGGATGCTCGGCACGGAACGCCGTCAGGAATTCGTCGTTACCAAACAGAGCATGCTGACGGTCGGCAATCAGTAATGCCGGTTTGATCTGCGCAGCATATGCATTTAGCTCGTTGCGTTGATGACTGAACAATGCGTTTACGGGCACAACACCCATTTTCAGCAACGCAAAAAACGTCACATAGAACTCGACCACGTTACCCAGCTGTACCAACGCGGTATCACCGCTTTGCATGCCCCGGCGCTGAAGGGCGGCAGCCAGCCGATCGGAAAGCTGGTTAAGCTGGCGATAGCTCAGGCTACGCTGTGGGTCGATCAACGCGATGGCGTCATTTTTGGCCTGACGAGTGGCGATGTCGGTCAAGGGCCGATCGGTCCAATATCCGCGTTCACGATAACGACGGGCTAAATCATCAGGCCAGGGGGTAAAAGCAATACTCATGGGAATGTCTATCCTTGGTTCAGGCCAAACGCCCGCGAAATGGTACTGAGTTTGGTGCCGGTTTCATGCCATTCAGATTCCGGCGAAGAGTCTTGCACTATGCCGGCACCGGCAAACAGTCTCACCTGGTTGCCCTGCACCGTGCCGCAACGAATCGTGACCACCCACTCACCGTTACCTTCAGCATCACACCAGCCGACAATCCCGCCAAACAGGCCGCGATCAAAGGGTTCAAGTTGTTTAATCACCTGGTGTGCCAATGCCGTCGGCGTACCGCACAGCGCAGGCGTCGGGTGCAGCAGGCAGGCCAGCGAGAGCGCATTCTCCGCACGGCTGGCTGCCTCACCGTCGATCGGTGTGGACAGGTGCCACAGCGTGGTGGTGCTCAATAATTCTGGCGTGGTTGGGATATTCAGATAGCTGCAGCGTTCTGTCAGCACCTGCCGCATCCCTTCGGTGACAAACTGGTGCTCATAGCGATCTTTTTCTGATACCAACAGCTGTTGACTGATCTCGCGATCTCGCTGTGGATCGGCATGGCGTCGAGCGGATCCTGCCAATGGGTTAGAGAAAAATTGTGCGCCGGACTTACGTAGCAGAAGTTCTGGGCTAGCGCCCAGCAATGCCCCCTGATCCAGCGGTACGTGGAAGTGGAAACCATGCGGGTTCTGGGCGATGATACGCGCCATCAACGCCTGGCGGTCCACCGGCTCACGCGTTTCAATCTCCAGCAGACGCGACAGGACCACTTTATCCAACTGGTCGCCTTTGGTCGCCTCTACCGCATCCGCCACCATTTGCATGAAGGGTTGCTGGGCAGGCACTTCTCTTTGCCGGGTAATCTCCGGCAAAGCGTCCTGTGGGGATGTCACGCTGGCCAAAAAGGCATCGCGTTCAAACCATTGGGTGCGCTGGGGAATAAACAGCGCTGAGGGTTGATGAGTGTCAAAAGGGATCGCACCGCACAAAACCGGGTTCTTAACTCCCGCCAGTTTGGCCTCGGCAAACGCATGCTGCACCGCCTGTTGGAATTCGCCATTCAATTGGTCGCCATCCAGGGCCGGCAGCGTGATTTTGGCGAAGCAGCCTTGCGTGCTCAGGCTACGGAAAGGAGAGGTAAAGAAAAAGCCGGAAGTCGGCGACACACCTGCGACAGGCTGTTCGCTGCCCTTGCTTTGTGGCTTCTTCTGCCCGGTACCCTTTGCTGTCACACTCATCGGTTCTCCCTTTCGTATCATTAACAATAACCTGTATAATAATGATTATCATTTGTATTGAATCGCGTTAAATTACCCTCGTGAATATGCTATGTCAATAAATGTAAACAGTTCTTCCAATCATAATCATGATATAAAACCAGCAGCTTTAATTATATAAATGATAAGTATTACTATTTAACGTCTGAGGAATGCTTTATGAAGAAGAATCTGCTCATCAGCCTGGCGCTATTTGGCATGATGGCTATCGGTGCAGCCCATGCCGCAGACGCTGGCTGGCCGCGTAAAATTGAAACGTCACACGGCGTGGTGACGCTCGCACAGCCCCCTGCCCGTATCGTTTCCACCAGCGTTACCGTTACCGGCACCCTGTTGGCGATCGACGCGCCGGTGGTCGCCAGTGGTGCCACTACGCCCGGCAGCCGTCTGGCTGATTCACAGGGCTTCTTCCACCAGTGGAGCGCTATTGCGGCGCAACGCGGCGTTAAACGCCTGTACATTGGTGAACCCAACGCCGAGGCCATCGCCGGTGAAGCCCCGGACCTGATCATTATTTCGGCAACCGGTGCCGATTCCGCCCTGCGCTTGTACGATCAACTCTCCGCCATTGCCCCGGTGTTGGTCGTCAATTACGACGACAAAAGCTGGCAGGCGTTGGCGACTCAATTGGGTCAGGCCACTGGGCATGAAGCCCAGGCACAAAAAGTCGTCAGTGATTTCGATGCCCGCGAGAAATCGCTGAAACAGCGTATGACCCTGCCGGAACAACCCGTCTCCGCCTTGGTATTCAGCGCCGACGGTAAGTCTGCCAATCTATGGACCGCTGAATCTTCCCAGGGCCAAATGCTCAAGCAGCTTGGTTTTACGCTGGCCGTCCCACCCGCCAAGCTGAACAACAGCCGCAGCATGGGAATGCGCAAAGACATTATTCAACTTAGTGGAGAGAACCTGGCGGAAGGCCTGAACGGCCAGACGCTGATGCTATTTGCCAACAACGACAGTGACGCGCAGCGGCTGATGGCGAATCCTTTCCTGGCTCATCTGCCGGCAGTGCAACACAAGCGGGTTTATGCTCTGGGGAATGATACTTTCCGACTGGATTATTACAGCGCCAGCAATCTGCTGACGCTGTTGGAAAAACAGTTTATTTCTCAGTAGATTCTGCGGCGGGCTGGAGATCATTTTCTTGCCCGCCACTGCCAACCTGACGCAAACCACGCATCGCGAAAGCCAGCACTACGCCGAGTACCGCAACACCAAAACCAAAGCTGGTTGATGTCATCGCCGGCAGCATAAACGCCCCCATCGCCCCTAACAGCAACGCACCCAGAGCATCCCCTACCACGTTTTGCGCCGTCCACAAGCCATTAATACGCCCAAGGAACGCATCAGGCGTCAGGTTCTGGATCAACCCGTACTGCAACAGTGAGTTCAACGCACTCAGGTAACCGAAAACCACCAGGAAAAACAGCGCCAGGCCATACCACGGCATGAGACCGAACAGACCAATGGCAATAAAGGCGCCAATCGCCGTCATCAGCATCATCCAACCCGGACGTGCAACCTGGGCAACTCGCCCACTGGTGAAAGCCCCTATAGCCGCACCCAGTGGAACAGCAGAGTACATAAAGCCCAATTGTGCTGCGCTGACATGCCACATGCCGGACATGGCCGGATACAGTACTCGCACTGCACTGGCCATGGTCAGCAATGCGCCGATCAGCGCCACCATACCGATCACCCGGTTGCGGAACAGGAAGCCGAAACCGCCGGCGAGCGCACGCAGCGGGTGCTCACGCGGCTGCGGTGGCGGCAACAGCTGAGGCAGACGCAGTAAAGGGATCAACGTCAGCAAGGTCCCAAACGCCGCCAAACCGTAGTTCCACGTCACACCGGCATTGGCGATCACCAAACCCCCGATCGCCGGAGAAAGGATTGAGCCAAAGCGGACGGTCAACATGCTGATAGCCCCGGCCTGCACGATATTTTCACGCCCTACCAGCGCGGGCGTTGCCGCCAACAGTGCCGTAACGCCGACCGCACCAAAGAAACCGTCCCAGACCGCCAACAGATAAATCAGCGTCAATGAAGGTGCTGGCAACGCGGCGTTCAGACACAGACCGATAAAACCAATGCCGCAAGTGGAGCGCGCAAACAAAATCAGACGGCGACGTTCGTAGCGATCGGCCAGTACACCGCCCATCAGCAACCCGGCAAACATGCCGCTACCTGCCAGCGTTACGGACAACCCGACCAACAACGTCGATCCGGTCAAGGCTTGAATCTGAACCGGGATCGCAATGGCCATCAATCCCAGTGCGAGAATGGAAATAAAGCGCGCACAGAATACGGCGCGAAAAGCGCCATTGGTCTTAAGCAGGCCAAAATCAAGCAAAATAGAGGGCTTACTCATCAGCTTTCTCACCACAACTAAAGAAAAGGGGCAGCGTCTATAGCCAAAATAATTGGCGTTGCATCAAGGCGGCAAGAGCGAGCATCCCCAGGGTGCTTACTCAAGTAAGCCACCGGGCCAGCGCTCGCAGCCAACACAGATGCAGCTTCAAGAATGAAGGGTATGTGCTGCAATAGCGAAGGAACTCATGGTACCATAGATGAAAACAATCAATAATGATAATAAATATCATTTATATTCAATTAAATAATGGATTGTTATGTTACGGATTACACGCCATTGCACACAGCCCGTTCCCACCTCAGGGGGGCGTCACCTTGGGGGCACTCCCCGTTCATTTCGCCGCAGGCTGTTTGGTCTGCTGATTGCTCTTTTCGCACTGTTGGTCATCATGCTGCTCAGCCTGTCGCTTGGCGCCAAGTCTATTCCCTTTGATACGGTTATCCAGGCGCTGAATGGGCAATGCAGCGGGGCGGATTGCACCATCATTACCAATGCCAGGCTGCCACGCACGCTGGTTGGCGTGTTGGCGGGTATCGCATTGGGTCTGTCTGGGGTACTGATGCAAACCCTCACCCGCAATCCGCTGGCCGATCCCGGTATTCTTGGGGTTAACGCCGGTGCGGGCTTTGCCGTAGTGCTGGGTATCACCTTCTTTGGTGCCGCCAACATCAGCCAATATCTGTGGTTCGCCTTTGCCGGTGCGATGTTTGCCGCGCTGCTTGTCGCACTGATCGGTGCTCTGGGTGGCAGCAGTTTGAACCCGGTGCGCCTGACGCTAGCCGGGGTCGCAATGGCGGCGGTGCTTGAGGGACTGACCTCTGGGATTTCCCTGTTAAACCCGCTGGTGTTCGATCAGCTGCGTTTTTGGCAGGCCGGTTCTCTGGATATTCAAAATATGCAGGTGGTGCGTACCGTCGCCCTGCCGATCTTATTGGGCACGCTGATTACGCTGTGGATGAGTAAGTCGCTCAATAGCCTGAGCATGGGCAATGAATTGGCTACCGCACTGGGTACCGGCATTGTTCGTACCCAGTTGTTGGGCCTGCTGGCGATTACCTTACTGTGCGGCGGTGCTACAGCTGCCGTCGGTCCGATTGCCTTTGTCGGCCTGATGATGCCGCATATTGCCCGTCGGTTGGCCGGTTCAGAGCTGCACTGGATGCTGCCCTGGACGCTGGTATTGACCCCTATCCTGCTGCTGAGCGCCGACCTCCTCGGTCGTTTCCTGGTTGCCGGTGAATTACGTGTCTCCATCGTCACCGCCCTGATTGGTGCACCGCTGCTGATCGTGCTGGTGCGTCAGCGCCATATGTTCAGGAGGCAGCGCTAATGTCGATGTCTGCAGCCCGTCGGATGGCTAACCACAAAATTCGCGCCTTGTCGCGTCCGACGCTGACCGCGATGTTGCTCATGTTGGCCGCTCTGGGGCTCGCCATTTACGCCCTGGGCTCTGGCGCACTGTCGCTGAGTGCCTCGCAGGTGATCGACGCCTTGCGCGGTGAAGGCCCGGCAAACCTGGCGGTGATCGTCACCCAATGGCGCTTGCCACGCGTGATGATGGCTCTGTTGCTGGGGGCGGCGCTCGGCCTCAGCGGGGCCATTTTCCAATCGATATTGCGCAACCCGCTCGGCAGCCCTGACGTAATTGGCTTTAACACCGGCGCCTACAGCGGCGTATTGGTAGCCATCGTATTGTTTAATGGAAGTGTCTTCGGCATCACCGCTGGAGCGTTGGCCGGTGGCTTACTCACCGCCGCGTTGATTTATTTGCTGGCGTGGCGAAATGGTGTCGAATCATTCCGTTTGATTATCGTTGGCATTGCGGTGCGTGCCCTGTTGGTCGCCGGTAATACCTGGCTTCTTATCAGCGCCTCGCTGGAATCAGCGATGTCTGCCGGGCTGTGGAACGCGGGCTCACTTAACGGTGTCAGTTGGGCGAAAAGTCTGCCCGTACTGGTCGTGATTGTACTGTGCTGCCTGCTGTTATTGACGCTGGCTCGCCGTATGCGGCTGCTGGAAATGGGGGATGACGCCGCCTGCGCGCTCGGTGTGTCAGTGGAACGTTCGCGCGTATTGCTGCTGCTGGTCGGGGTCGTCCTGACGGCGGCCGCAACCGCCGTGGCGGGGCCCATCTCCTTTATCGCACTGGTGGCACCGCAGATTGCGCGACGCCTGTGCGCCAACCGTAGCGTACTGCTGCTGACTGCTCTGACGGGCGCCCTGCTGCTGCTGCTCGCCGATGTCGCCGCACAACGCCTGTTTATGCCTTATCAGTTGCCGGTCGGTGTACTCACCGTCAGCCTGGGTGGCATTTACCTGATTTGGTTATTAATCCGTGAGTCACGAACAAAATGAATGCTGATCCCTTGCAGACCGCGCCATTGCGCGCTGAACACCTGACGCTCGGTTATGACAAAAAAATCGTCGCAAGCGACCTTTCCGTCTCCATCCCGCACGGTGAACTGACGGTCATTATCGGGCCAAATGCCTGTGGAAAATCTACCTTGTTGCGCACCCTCAGCCGTCTGATCCAACCACAGGCAGGCGCGGTCTGGCTAAACGGCAAACAGATTAGCGAATATGCGACCAAAGAGGTGGCACGCCAACTGGGGTTGCTGCCGCAAAGCTCAACAGCGCCGGGCGACATTACCGTGTTTGATTTGGTGGCCCGAGGCCGCTATCCGCATCAGCGTCTGTTCAGTCGCTGGCGTGAGGAAGACCAACAGGCAGTGGAACAGGCCATGCGTTCGACCGGCGTTTTTGAGCTGTCCGAACAGCCGGTGGATACGCTTTCTGGCGGGCAACGCCAACGCGTGTGGATTGCGATGGTATTAGCGCAGCAAACACCGCTGTTGCTGCTGGATGAACCGACCACCTGGCTGGATATCACCCATCAGATAGATTTGCTGGAGCTCATGCGCCAGTTAAACCGTGAAAACGGTCATACGTTGGTGGTCGTGCTGCACGATCTTAACCATGCCTGCCGTTATGCCACGCATCTGATCGCCATGCGAGACGGCAAGGTCGTTGCCGAAGGTGCGCCTAAGGATATTGTGACGCCGGAACTGATCGAAAAGGTGTACGGCCTGCGCTGCATGATCATTGATGATCCGGTTTCGCACACGCCGTTGGTGGTACCACTGGGTAAGTAATCGAGATTGTAGGGGCCCAGCATGCTGGGCCCGCGTTAATCGGGACGAATGTATTCATCCCCTACCCTCACTGGGGATTACAACGCTCGAAGTATGCGGTTCAATAACGGCCCCAATACTTTGAATGAGGTGGGTGAAACGATATCTACGTGCGCACAATCGAGTTCATGCACCTGCAAGGTATCCACGTATTTCGCCCAGGTCTGCTGGACATCCATCCCTTCCTGCAAGGTCTGACGTGCAACAAACAGCGTCGCCTGCCCTTTGAAGTTCGCCGTATTGGTCGCAGAAAGCAGGCGTACCGAGTCGGCGTAGTTGGCTTCGATATTATCGAACATCGCCACACGGGTTTCACCCAATGCCGGATCAAGCGCATCCTCGGACACTGCCAGGAATTGCTGACGTTCGCGCTGAACTTCTTTTAGCACGTTGTCATCCAGCATCACGTCCCAGTTCTGCGTTTCCGGCGGGTAGGTATCCAGCAACCCAAGGAAGGCCACGTCTTCACCCCGCGCCTGCAACCTGGCTGCGATACCCTGTGCCAACGTGCCACCCAGCGAATAACCGATAAAGTGATACGGACCGTGCGGCTGCACCTGCAATACTTTCTCCAGATGCGCGTCGCACACCTGATCCATGTGCTCACTGAGCGCCAGCGGGCCGTCGGGGCGCGGTGACTGAATCCCCACCAGCGACCAATGCTGATCGATATAGCGCGGCAGTACGCTGAACTGCCAGGAGAATCCAGAGGCCGGATGCAGACAGAACAACGTCGGCCCCTCGGTGGTACGCAGTGGCAATATGCTGTCAAAACCCGTCTGGTCCGCTTCTTCCTGCGTGCGCTCTTGCGCCAGCAACTGCGCCAGTTGTTCCACGCGAGAAGCGACCATCACCTGCCCGACAGACACCGCCTTGCCCAGATCACGACGCAGTTCCGCCGCCAGGCGCATCGCCAGCAGCGAGTGCCCGCCGAGAGCGAAGAAATCGTCGTCGGCAAAGACAGTTTCACGCTGCAGCAACCGGGCGAACACGGTGGCGATTGCCGTTTCCAGCCCCGCTGCAGGTTCACGCCCTGCGGCTCTGACGCCGCTTTGCGGTTGCGGTAAAGCTTTACGATCCAGCTTGCCGTTGGCACTCAGCGGCAGAGACGCCATCTCAACCAACGCTACCGGCACCATATGTGGCGGCAGACGATCGGCCAGCGCAGCACGCAGCGCGTCCAGATCAAGACGTACGTCCGGCTGCGCCACCAAATACCCCACCAGTTGGCGGGCATCGCCGCCGGCAGAATCGGTTGGCGTATTATTCAGCACCAGCGCATGCGTAACCGCCTGCTTGATGCCCGGCAACGACAGCAGCGCATGATCGATTTCACTCAGTTCGATGCGCTGACCACGAATTTTTAATTGATCGTCACTACGGCCAAGGTATTCGACCTCGCCGCCTGGCAACCAGCGGGCAACGTCGCCCGTGCGGTACATTCGGCCACCCTTACCCTCAGGATCGGCCACAAAGCGGCTGGCCGTCAGCTCCGGTCGCCCCAAATACCCCTGTGCCAGCTGTACACCGGTAAGATACAAGTCGCCAGCAACACCCGGCGGCACCGGACGTAGACGGGCGTCAAGGATGCGCAACCCGGTATTCCACACCGGCAAACCGATCGGCACGTTAGCCCCCGTGACAGCGGCCAACGCCTCGCCCCAAGCCGGGTGCCAACTGACATCCACAGCGGCTTCGGTCGGACCATACAGGTTGTGCAACGGGACAGCGGTGCGGCTTTGCCATAAGCGACACAGCTCGGCAGGCAGTGCTTCGCCGCTGCAGAACACCTGTCGTAATGGTGCGCAGCAGGCCACCGCGTGTCGGCTGTCTAGCGCCCCCACAAAGGCCGCCAGCATCGAAGGCACAAAGTGCATGGTGGTCACCCGATACCGGTCAATCAATTGCAGCAGCTGTTCCGGATCGCGATGCGCCTCCGGCGGTGCCATCACCAATTGCGCCCCCACCATCAGCGGCCAGAAAAACTCCCACACCGAAACATCAAAGCTGCAAGGGGTTTTCTGCAACACCACGTCGCCCGCGGTCATCGGATACTGATGCTGCATCCACAACAAACGGTTGACGATCGCCTGGTGACCCACCAGCACACCTTTTGGCCGCCCGGTCGAACCCGAGGTAAAGATAATGTAGGCCGGATGATACGGCGTAGGCCCGTGGAGCACAGCATCCGCTGCACTGTCAGCCGCCAGCGGTGCGTCATACAGGAAAATATCGCCCTTGCCGGCAAAACGCGCTTGCTGGCCAGGTTCGGTGATGATCAGGCGTGGGGAGGCGTCCTCCAGCATCATGCTGAGGCGTTCGTCAGGATAACCGGTGTCCAGCGGTAAATAAGCCGCGCCAGCCTCAACAATGGCCATTAATGCCAACGACAGGAACACGGAACGCGGCAACGCGACGGCGACGATATCCCCAGGCTGTACGCCCTGAGCGGTCAATTGGCGCGCCAACGCCATAACCTGTTCACGCGTTTCCCGGTAGCTGAACTGGTATTGCGCATCAGCCAGTGCCGGGGCATCCGGGGTTTTCAGCGCCTGGTCTGCCAACAGGTCTGTCAGCGTTTGCGGTGCCACCGGATGCGCAGTGTCGTTAACCCTGGCCAGCAGTTCATGATCTTGCTCGGTAAGCAAATCGGCTTCGCTAATCGGCATCTGGGGCTGTGCGGCAAACTGACGCAACAATAACGGCAAACGCTGTAAATGCGCAGCCAACTCATCACGCTGATAGCGCTCGGCATTGGCCAGCAAATCAACCTTCAGCGTACCGGACTCATCCAGGTACAGCGCTACCTCCAGATCCCGAACGGGCCCTGATGCCAATTCATGGGTAATACCGTCAATACCGCCAAAGTCCAACTGGAAGTCGAACATTTTAAAGTTGAAAACCGTGCCGTACAGCGGCTGAGCATCGCCAATCCGCCCCAGATCCCGTTGTACCTGTTCCGCCTCATAGCGCTGATGGCGACGGACGATTTTCAGCTCGCGGCCAATATTGCCGGCAACGTCGCTCAAGGTCGCCTGCGGCTCGAGGTGCATTTCGATCGGCAATACGTTAATCACCGGGCCGTTGGCACACAACGCCGCCGAACCGGTACGGCGCATAAAGATGAAACCGGCGCTGAAACTGGCGTGGCCACTCAGACGAGACACCCATAACGCCACCAGTGCCAGCGCCATATCTGCCACGCTAAATTGCTGCTGACCGGCGTTCACCAGTTGGCTAAAGTCCTGCTGGTCGCACAGTTGCGACAACCGATGAATACGGGTGGTCGGCGTCTGTCCAGCCAAGGGTTGCGGGCAAAGGGTTGCCGGTGCCGGCAACTGTTGTGCCTTATTGAGCCAAAACGCGGCGTCGCGTTGGCTCGTAGCCGACTGCGCATAGCGCTGATACTCCTCGACCACCTCACTGAATGCGCTAAACGGCGTCGGATCCGGCTGTTCATTACGTAACATCCGGGTATAAATATGGGCAATTCTACGGGCAATAGCAGTGAAACTGAAGCCATCAACCAGAATATGGTGATAACGCTGATACCAGAACCAACGTCGTTCCGACAGACGAATCAAGATATGCCGATACAGCGCATTGCCGCTGCCGATACGTAAATCACCGGACATATCCAGTTGCATGACAGCGCGTGCCGCCGCCGCGGCATCAGGAGAATCGCTGAGATCAAGATATTCTACCGGCAGGATCGCGAGTGACGGATCATGCCATTGCACAGGAACCCCATCACGCTCGTCAAAGCGGTACTGCAGGGTATCCACTTCGGACAAGCCCTGTGCAATCGCCTGCATCAAACGATCCTGATCCAACGCGCCATTGAGTTCGATGTAGTGGGAAACCGCATACGCATTGGCATGCGGTGAAATTTGATCGGCAACCCAAATTCCAGGTTGCGCGGCGACCAACGGCAGCTCAGTGGCGAGCTGCTGTTCGGCCGATAACAAAGTGCTGTCTGACAAGGTACTGACTCCTGTTTTCGGTATTGACGCCATCACGCCTTACGCAGTGATGCGGGCCGTATATCCTGCCAATGCTGTTCCAGCCAGTTCACGCATTGTGACCGTGCTGCCGGGCCGAATACCGGCGTCCACCCCGCCGGTACTGCGCTAAAATCAGGCCACAGGCTGCATTGCTGCTCGTCATTGCGCACAATCAGGCAGATTTGTTGTTCGTCATCGAACGGGTTCAGAGTTTCCATCGCGGACTCCTTGGGCAGAAAAAGTTAGCTTGGCCGCAGACGCAGGGTACTGATCTGCCCACAACGCCTGTAGTCCATCGATCAAACCGCCACGCCAACAGAGGTAGTCATGCCCACCCGCCACCGTCCGGTATTGCACCCGGTGACCGGCATCACGCAACAAATCTGCCATTCGGTCATTTACCCGGTGCGCGACTTTTTCGTGCACGCCGGCTTCCATAAACACGTTCAATTTACCTTTACCAACGCCCTGCTCGACTTGACGCAGCAACCAACCCGCATCGGCCGGTATCGCTTCGCGCTGGTACATATCACGTCGTGGCCACCAGAAAGAGCCTGACTGGCTGATCACCCCGCCGAAGCACTGTGGCCAGTGCAACCCGGCGTACAGTGAAGATAAACCACCGAAACTTTGGCCACACACCAGGGTGCGGGCCGGATCGCGGCTGTGCGGTGCCCATTCGGCAACCTGCGGCAACAGTTCCTCTTGCACCGCCAGCCAGAAATCTTCATTGCAGGCCAGCTCCTGAGTACGGTGCTTGAGATCGATAATGTCGATCAGTAAATAAACCGCTTCCGGCAGTGTGCCTTCTCGGGTTAACTGCATCAGCGGATCCCAGACGGGCATATTGCTCGACCAAAACTGGCCATCCAATAACACCGCCAACGGGCGCTGCCCCGGATTGCTGTCGCCAGTGGTATACACCCAGACATTACGGGTGTTGCCCAACCGCTTGCTGTGCCAAGGGTGGCGCTGCAATCTCGCCGGCGGTGCTGGCGTACAACGACCGCTGGCGACCGCGTAGCGATCAAAATCCTGCCAGGCGGGTTGCGGCGGCGCTTCCGGCATATGCAAACCCGACAGTACATTGCCGCTGACACCGGCCCAAGAACGGTGAGGATTAAGCAGGTCTTGCGTCGCGCCGGCAAACACCTGATGCCACCAGTGACGAATCGAATGCATATTTGCATGCGCATCGTCATCACTGTGTTCCAAAGGGCGGTCGTCCATACAGGGGATAAAACAGTAGCTGCCACGCCAGTCGGCGCTAAGTTCCGTTTGCCAGTACCAGACGTCGGTGCCTTCTAATCGTTGCAGGCTCTGCGGCGGCGATGATTGATGGTGGTCGGTCAGGCAATTGATGTGGATCCAGACGCGTTGATAGGCTGAAGTGAGCTCACATCCCTGAGGATCACGCCATAAAAATGTGACCTTCCCTCGCCCATCCCCTTGCAGCTCCACCAGCGGCGTGCCGCGTTTGGCGATATTCAGCCACCATCCATGGCGCCCGGCGTGCTTGCTCGATAATAATCTGCTGCTTTCTGACTCGGATTTTGTTTTCAAAACGCCTATTCACTATTTAGCTGGCAGCTTCAGGAAAGCCGGTAAATTCGCGGCGCGAGGCGCTGCCCAAGAAAACGGTAAACCGAATACTATTGATAATTATTTGCGTTTGCAATAGTGTGTGTAGGCTCGCAAACAGGGCAGGTATTCTTCAACAGGGATGGATACCGGATTTTAGCGCTGAATCCGATGCTGTTGCCGTTGCGTCTCGGCCAGTTGGATTTTTATTTTCGAAAACACAAAAACTACAACCGCCCTTCTCTCAGCCGGTGGCCTACTGCGTCGGTGCCCCGGGAAAGGCAGCAAGGTAGGAACTCTCACATGAACCGCAAATTATCTCGTTACTCCTTAGCCACACTCATCGGGTTAGGGTTAGGCGCGTCCGCCTTTGCGCACGCCGCACAGCAAACTGATACCACCGCCGAAACCGACAACGTCGCCAAAAACAAAAAAGAAACCCACGAGGACACCATCGTCGTCACCGCCGCCAAGCAGAATTTGCAGGCGCCGGGGGTATCCACCATCACGGCCGAAGAAATTAAGAAACGCCCACCCGCACGCGATATCAGCGAACTGATCCGTACCATGCCTGGCGTTAACCTGACCGGTAACTCTACCAGCGGTCAGCGCGGCAACAACCGCCAGCTTGATATCCGTGGTATGGGCCCGGAAAACACCCTGATCCTGATCGACGGCAAACCGGCAACCAGCCGCAACTCCGTGCGCCAGGGCTGGCGTGGCGAACGTGATACCCGCGGCGACACCGGTTGGGTACCTCCAGAGATGATTGAACGCATCGAAGTGTTGCGCGGCCCGGCTGCGGCACGCTACGGCAACGGCGCTGCCGGTGGCGTGGTTAACATCATCACCAAGAAGGACACCAAAGAGCTGCACGGCTCTCTGAATGCGTTCTTCAACGTACCGCAGCATAAGCAAGAAGGCGCTACCAAGCGTACCGACTTCAGCCTCTCCGGCCCGCTGACCGATGAACTCAGCTTCCGCTTGTTCGGTGGTTACAGCAAAACTCAGGCCGATGCGTGGGATATTAACGAATCGCATAAATCTTACCGTGCGCCAGCCTACGCCAACAGCACCCCCGCCGGACGCGAAGGCGTAGAAGACAAAAATATCGATGCCATGCTGCATTGGGACTTTGCGCACTTGCAGTCACTGGAGTTTGAGTATGCTTACGGCCGTCAGGGCAACCTGTATGCCGGTGATACTCAAAACACCAACGCCAATGCGTTGGTACAGAGCAACTACGGTAAAGAGACCAACCGCATTTACCGCGAAACCTTCGGCCTCAACCACCGCGGTGCCTGGGATAACGGTGTCAGCACCAACAACTATATTCAGTTCGAACGAACGCGTAATACGCGTCTGAGCGAAGGTCTAGCCGGCGGTACCGAAGGCATCTTTGATCCTAAAAATAACGGTTTCGGTACGACCAAACTGGACGACTTCCTGGCGCACAGTGAAGTCAGCGTGCCATTTGAACTGGGCGTGACGCAAACTGCCACGGTGGGAACCGAGTGGAACCAACAGAGAATGAAGGATGGATCTTCCACCAGCCAAACGCTGATGGGCGGAACCATTCTTGGTCAAGAAACAGGAACCCGCAGCCCTTACGCCTCCGCGCATATCTTCTCGCTGTTTGCCGAAGACAACATGGAGCTGACGGATACCACCATGCTGACACCGGGCCTGCGTTACGATCTGCACTCTGAGTCCGGCAACAACTGGAGCCCGTCCCTGAATCTGTCACAGGAACTGGGCGACTTCTTCACGCTGAAGATGGGCATCGCCCGCGCCTATAAAGCGCCTAACCTGTACCAGACCAACCAAAACTATTTGCTTTACAGCAAAGGCCAAGGTTGTTCCTCCAGCGATGTCAAAAATGGTTGTTACCTGCTCGGTAACGACGATCTGAAGGCGGAAACCAGCGTCAACAAAGAGATTGGCCTGGAGTTCCATAATGACGGCTGGCTGGCCGGTGTGACTTACTTCCGTAACGATTACCACAACAAAATCGAAGCGGGTAATAGCCGAATCGGCATCAGCAGCACCGGTACCGCCATTTACCAATGGGAAAACGTACCAAAAGCGGTTGTGCAAGGGTTGGAAGGTACGTTGAACGTCCCGGTCAGCGAGACCGTATCCTGGACCAACAACGCCACCTATATGATTGAAAACAAGAATAAGAGCACTGGTGATTACCTGTCGATTATTCCTAAGTTCACCATCAACTCGACGCTGAGCTGGCAGGCAACCCAGGAACTGTCGATGCAATCGACCCTGACCTGGTACGGCCGTCAGAAGCCGAAGAAATACAACTACCAGGGTAAACCGGTTAGCGGTACCGAAACCAAAGAAGTCAGCCCATACGCTGTGGTTGGCGCCAGTGCAACTTATGATGTGACCAAAAACGTCAGCCTGACTGCCGGTATCGACAACCTGTTCGATAAACGCCAATTCCGTGAAGGTAACTCGCAGAACGTCGGCGACCCAATAACCGGCACCATTAACATTGCCGGTGCAGGGGCTGCAACCTACAACGAACCTGGCCGCACTTACTATATGAGCGTAAACACCCACTTCTAATCGCTACAGTAAACAGGGGCTGCCAATGCAGCCCCTGTTTTATTATTTCTCCAGTGAGACCTGTTTGAAGATGTGCTTACCAAACGGGTCGATCTCGTAGCCTTTCACTTCTTTGCGTACCGGTTCAAAAATGGTCGAATGGGCAATCATCATTGCCGGCATTTGTTCATGCATCATCACCTGTGCCTGCTCGTACATCGCCACCCGTTTGGTATGGTCGTTCTCCTCACGCGCCTGCAGAATCAGTTTATCAAACGGCGGATAGCACCACTTGGCCGAGTTTGACCCGCCGTTGGCCGAAACGCAGGTAAACAGCGGCCCGAAGAAGTTATCCGGATCGCCGTTAGCGGTGGTCCACCCCATTAGCGCCGTCTGATGCTCACCATTTTTTATCCGTTGCAGATATTCACCCCACTCAAAGGTGACAATCTTTGCCTTCACGCCGATCTTCGCCCAGTCAGACTGGATCATCTCCGCCATGCGTTTGGCGTTCGGGTTATACGGGCGCTGCACCGGCATCGCCCACAGATCGATAGCGAAACCCTGCCCTAACCCCGCCTCCTGCAGTAACTGTTTGGCTTTCTCCGGCGAATACGGGTAATCCTCAATGTTATCGTTGCTGCCCCATTGGGTTGGCGGCAGCAGGTTCTTCGCCGGCTGACCGGCGCCGTGGAACACGGCTTCCAGGATCGCCGGTTTGTTCACAGCCAGCGCCAGCGCCTGCCGCACCTTGACGTTATCCAACGGTTTTTTCTGGGTATTGAACGCCAGAAAACCGATATTCAGACCGGATTTTTCCATGAGCTGGATATTGGGATCCTGACGCATGCGCGCCAGATCCGCCGGGTTAGGGAACGGCATCACCTGGCACTCATTCTTTTGCAGCTTGGCATAGCGCACTGCCGCGTCTGGGGTGATAGAGAACACCAACCGGTCGATCTTCGGTTTGCCCTCCCAATAGTGATCAAACGCCTTGTAGAGGATTTTCGCATCCTTCTGGTACTGCACCAACTGGAAAGGACCGGTGCCGATCGGGTCGTTGTCCACCCGCTGCGGGGTACCGGCTTTCAACATGGCATCAGCATATTCGGCGGAAAGGATGGTGGCGAAGTACATGCCGAGATCGGCCACGAATGGCGCTTCGGCGCGCGAAAGCTCAAAGCGCACGGTGTTGTCATCCACTTTGACAATCTGGTTGATCAGCGTGCCAAACTCCATTGACTCAAAGTTGGTGTAAGCGCCGTTAGAGACCTTGTGATACGGATTATTGGCGTCTTTTTGCCGCATGAAGGAGAAGATAACGTCATCGGCGTTGAAATCACGGGTGGGGGTAAAATATTTATTGCTCTGGAATTTCACCCCTTTTCGCAGATGAAAAGTGTAATTTTTGCCGTCTTCACTCACCTGCCAGCTTTCCGCCAGGCTGGGCTGTAGCTCAACGGTGCCCGTTTTGAAGTCCACCAGCCGGTTGTAAATCGTTGCCGAACTGGCGTCTACCGTTGGGCCAGAGGTAAAGAGCTGCGGGTTAAACCCTTCCGGCGAGCTTTCGGAACAATAAACCAGCGTATTGGCGTGCGCACCGCTCATCACTGCCATCGCTAACAATCCCAGCATTGCTTTTGTTTTCATCCTGCCATCCCCGGTATAGAAAATAGACTCGATGGATACCAATAAATCATGCAGTTAGGGATGTAAAGGACAAATGATGAACACAAAAAACGGGGAGTGCTGGATGCTGCGCCCCCCGTGGTTAACACGCCTGCTGAAATTAAATCATCTGGTCAAAGTTCATCTGCGCCATCAGTTTATAGTTGTCAGCGTAATCGACCGGAATAGCCACAACGACGGGCCCCTGAATGTCCATTGCTTTACGCAGCATCGGGCGTAAATCCTCCACCGACTGCACGGCAAAACCGACCGCACCACAGGCTTCCGCATAGGCTTTAAAATCGATTGGGCCAAATTCCACGCCGGATTTACGCTGGTATTTATTTACCTCCTGCATTTCCACCATGTTGTAGGCGTTATCGACCCATATCACGTGCACGATATTACTTTTCAGCCGTACGGCCGTTTCCAGTTCCATGCTCGATTGCATAAAGCCACCGTCACCGGAAATCGACACCACTTTGTCTCCCGGGCGTACCAACGCCGCACCGATCGCCCACGGCAACGCCACCCCCATGGTCTGCTGGCCGTTAGAAATCAACAGCTGACGTGCACGGAAGCTGTATAGATAGCGCGCAATCCAAATGTGGAAACTGCCCATGTCGACGCACAGCGTCACGTCGTCACTGACAATGTCCTGCAGCTCTTTCACAATACGCAGTGGGTGGATCGGCATGCCACCGCGGCGCGCGGCGCGTTCCGCCAATTCGGTGCGCTGGCGGCCAAGATCACTGAGGATCAACTCCACCTCCGCAGGCACACTCACGACCGTATTAAAGGCTTCAGTCATCGTGTTGAGAGTGGCACTGATATTGCCCACCAGCTCAACGTCCGGGCGGTAACAGGTATCAATGTCTGCCGGTAACACGTCAATATGCACCAGTTTTAATTTGCCCTGGCTGTTCCACATGCAGGGATCGTATTCGATCGGGCCATAACCGACGCTGACCACCAAATCTGCCTTCTGCAATAGCTGATCGGCAGGTTGGTTGTTGAATAACCCGACGCGGCCGGCAAAACGCGCAAAGTGGTTAACGTCGATCACCCCCGCCGCCTGATAAGTCCCCACGACCGGCATATGAGTCCGGTGCAACAAATGGCGCACCGCCTCGCTATTTTCCGGGCGGCTGGCTTGTAGCCCCAACAATAGCACCGGGCATTTCGCTTGCTGGATCAGTTTTACTGCGGCGTGGATATCCTCGGTAGCCGCAGCGCCCATGCGCGGCAATCGGCACCCTGCCAGCACAGGCGCACTGACAGGTTCATTGACGATGTCCATTGGCAGGCTGACGAACGAAGCCCCCGGGCGACCAAATTCGGCGTGACGAAACGCATTGGCGATCACTTCAGAAATTGCCGAACCGGCGTGGACTTCGGCGCAATACTTGGTCACCGGCCGGAACATGCTGACAGTGTCCATACTCTGGTGAGTCTGTTTCAGGTTATCAGCACGTTTCACCGCGCCACCGAACGCCACCACCGCATCCCCTTCCGAGGTCGCGGTTGCCAGCCCGGTAATCAGGTTGGAACTGCCCGGCCCTGAGGTCACCAGCGCGACCCCGGCCTTGCCGGTTAGGCGCCCGACCGCCGCCGCCATAAATGCCGCATTGGCTTCATGACGCACGACGACGGTTTCTATCGATGGCGCGTCTTCCAGCGAATCGAATACGCGGTCGATCTTGGCCCCTGGGATACCGAATACGTGTTTGACGCCCTGCGCCTCCAAATTTTTCACCACTAAATCTGCGCCGCATGACCAGTTATGGTCTGTATTTGCCTTGCTCATGGAATACCTCCTGAAAATAAACCCAAGACTGTCGCGGAATTAACCCTCGGCAGAACGAATCGCGCGATCCAAATCCTCTGGACAGAGGTCGGCACGCAGAAAATCCGCATCATGCGGCAACTGAAGATTGAGACGGGTGATCACGCCAAATTGCAGCCGGCCGTGGTCAAGCTGGTAATCCAGTACGTGACCACCACCGTTACGATCGTCGGTGATAAAATGTTCGTGATAGCCAGCAACCCCAACGCCCTGCATATAATCAGGCGAACGAAAGCCAACTAACGTGCCCTGCCGCTGATGGAAGGCAAATGTAGGCTGCTCCTCGATCGCTTCTAACATTGGGCGATAGGGGCGTTCCTGACGAGGCACCGTGCGGGTTTCCACATGGCTGAACTCACCGTCAACACGCACTGCACAGAACAGGTTTGGTGACGCAACTTGCTCGTCAATACACTGGTGCAGCTGTGCCTTGGTGATCGGACTGTCAAAGTGTTGGGTGACGCTCGGTTGGAAAAAGGTGACAACGGCAAACGGGGTTTTCTGCTGCAAGCTGGCCGGCCGCGCGCTACCGTCGGCGCGTAGCTGGTGAATTTCCTTGTCGAAGGCGATCAGCTCACCGTCAAGGTGATTGAAAGTCCCCAGGCCGAAGTTACCGTGCCTGAGCAATTCGGCAATGGTGGTATCCCCTTCGTAAACGCCGCTGATTAACGCGCTCATCAGCGAGATTTGATAAATCTCGCCCTCCCCAACGCTCAGCGACTGCCTGGCAAACCCCTGCGCCAAATGCTGCGCACAGGAACAGCCGTGGTTTTCGTTCATAACCTACTCCTCCACCAGCACGGGATGAAATACCCCGCGTGTTCAAAAATGCTCACATGAGGGTGAGCAAAGATGTCGCCTGTAGCCCGCTCGGTTGGAACGATTCAGCTCATGGCGACAAAAAAACCGGCACGGCTGGCCGGCGACACTCAACATCAACAACGGTTTAGATTCACTAATCATTGTTGGTAAATAGAGTGTCAAATTGAACGGTTTATCTGGTGTTGAAGCAGTCATCAATGTCACAGGCACACGCTGGAGCCTGAGAAAACTCTGTTATCTAACGTTCTTATAACCGCACGTTTTATGCATTTTCTCTCTGAGCGGTGGGATCACAGCCAATTCTGGCCTGCCGTAAGCCCTCAAAAAGAGTAGCTGCAATAGGGTAAACGGAGAACCTGGTATTCATAAGAAACGCTTTTGCATATAATGCAAAGATGAATGACGCACGGTATGTCGAACATCTCCCCATCTTTCTTGAGGTCGCCCTGCAAGGCAGCTTCTCCGCCGCTGCCCGCAAGTTGGGAATGGTGCCCTCTTCACTGGTTCGCCATGTTGATGCGCTGGAAAGCGCGCTAGGCGCCACGGTGTTTATCCGTTCAACACGCGGTCTGATGCTGACGGACGCCGGGGAAATGCTCCAGGCCAGAGCGGCCACGCTGCTGGCAGATATCACCGATATTCGTGCCGAACTGGCATCGTTAAGTGATATGCCGCAGGGCACCTTACGTATCAGTTGCTTGCCGACCTTTGGAAAGACATACATTTTGCCGCTGTTACCGACGCTGGCTGAACGCTATCCGCAGTTATTTGTTGATCTGGATTTAACCGAGCGTCAAACCGACCCGACACAAGAGCTTTTGGATGCCGCCATTCGCATCGGCGAACAAAAAGACAGTGGGTTGTACGCCAGCCGGATAGCGACCCAACGCTGGGTGATGTGCGCCAGTCCCGACTACCTCGTTCGCTACGGCCAACCGGCCGACCTTAACGCGTTACCTGAGCATCGGCTGATTGCCCGCTACCACAAACAGCAGCCCGCCTGCTGGGCACAAATTCTCAGTGTTCCGCTCATGAGCCGATGCAGTATGGTACTGCGTTGCGACGACTTCACCGCTCAACATCAGGCGGCGCTGATGGGCATGGGGATCGCTTTCTTACCCAATTGGGTCGTCGGACCGGATATTCAGGCCGGTCGATTGGTGCAGGTACTTGAAGATCCGCGTCAGGAGCAGCAAGGGATTTACCTGCTGCGGCCCGTAGCAAAAATGTCAGTCCGATTGAACCTGTTCATTACCTTACTGAAGCAAAGCATCGGTCAGCCACCCAGCTGGGAATGAAGGGGTGATATTCGGCCATACAGCGCTGGGTTATCGCTTTCGTCTTTCAGTTCTATTCCGGTCAATCGGCGCTGAAAAGCCTGTTCCAGCAGCCATGCCAGTTTGAACGCCGCCTGCGGGTAATCCAGCCCCTCAGGGCGTACGTTGGAAATGCAATTACGCTCCGATTCACGCCGCTGGGTGTTCGGTCCCCAGGTGAGGTAGATCCCCAGACTGTCCGGTGATGATAACCCCGGTCGTTCGCCGATCAACATCACCACCGCCTTGGCCCGTAAACACTCACCAATATCATCCCCAAGCGCGACCCGGGACTGGTGCGCCAAAACCACGGGTGCCACCGAAAGTGATAACTGTTCGAGATAAGGCCGCAATGCCTGTAACACGGGTAGCGCCTGACGATGTACCGCTTTGGAGGACAAACCGTCGGCAACCACCAGCAAGACATCCGCAGCCTTGCCCGTTAAGCCCAGCAGCAGATTGCGGCTGTCCGACGCCAACCTGCGCCCCAGATCTGGCCGGCTGAGATACGCGGTGCGATCGGCGGCCTGGCTGTGCACCGTCAACGTTTGCCAGCCTTGTTGTTGTATCGCCTCCGCCAGCGTATCGCTGTCGAAGGGTTGATGTACCGCATCGCGCGCCTGCGCATGCGCCAAGCCAAATTTAAGTAACTCCTGGGTCGGTAAGCTGGACCCCGTGCGCCCCAGTGCAATACGTGCATCGGTAAAGGCGCGCAGCGCGTCCCAACTGTTGACGTGGACAGGTTTGCTCATCCCCGTTCTCCTTGTAACCCCAGCAACAGCGGGTGATTGGCGGCGGTGTCGCGCAATCGTCCCTGTTCGTCGGTGATATGCATTTTCGTTAGCCAGTCGGCGAATTCCGGCGCGTGCTTCAACCCCAGCAGTTCACGGATGTACAACGCGTCGTGGAATGAGGTGCTTTGATAATTGAGCATAATGTCATCCGCGCCCGGTACGCCTATCAAGAAGGTCAACCCGGCCGTAGCCAACAGCGTCAGCAACGTGTCCATGTCGTCCTGATCCGCCTCGGCGTGATTGGTGTAACACACATCACAACCCAGCGGCAGGCCAAGCAACTTGCCACAAAAGTGATCTTCCAGCCCGGCGCGGATAATCTGTTTACCGTCAAACAAATACTCCGGGCCGATAAAACCCACCACGGTATTGATCAACAACGGGGAGAAATGCCGTGCTACCGCGTAGGCGCGCGCCTCGCAGGTTTGCTGATCGACGCCATGGTGGGCATTGGAGGATAAACAGCTGCCTTGTCCGGTTTCGAAGTACATGACGTTATTGCCTAGGGTACCGCGATTGAGGCTCAGTGCTGCCTGCTGAGCCTCCGCCAGCAACGCCAGATTAATGCCAAAGCCGCTATTGGCCGCTTCAGTGCCGGCGATAGACTGGAACACCAAATCCACCGGAGCACCGCGCTCCATCAAACGTAGCGTATTGGTTACATGCGTCAGCACGCAAGATTGGGTAGGAATAGCGAAACGTTGAATGACGTCGTCCAACATGTAGTTCAACTTTTCCAATAACGGCAAGCTGTCGCTGGCGGGGTTAATGCCGACCACCGCATCACCACTGCCATACAGCAGGCCATCAAGCATACTGGCTGCAATACCCTGCAAACTGTCGGTTGGGTGATTCGGCTGTAACCGCACGCTGAGGTGGCCAGGAAGACCGATGGTGTTGCGGAAGCGCGTGACGACCCGGCACTTCTTCGCCACCAAAATCAGATCCTGATTGCGCATCAGTTTGCTCACTGCTGCCGCCATTTCCGGCGTGATGCCTGGAGCCACCCGCGCCAACATCGCGCTATCTGCCTGTTCACTCAGCAGCCAGTCACGGAAATCCCCCACGGTCAGATGAGAAATTGATGCAAAGGCCTGGGCATCGTGGCTGTCGATGATCAGCCGCGTGACCTCATCGTGCTCATACGGCACCAGCACCTGCTGGAGAAAAGCCTTCAGCGGCACATCCGCCAAGGCCATGCGCGCCGCCATACGCTCCTCTGCGCTGTCCGCCGCCACCTCCGCCAGACAGTCGCCGGAACGAGCCGGCGATGCCTTGGCCATCAACTGACGTAAATCACTAAAGCGGTAGCTGCGCCGGCTAAGCGTTGTCTGATACATTGCACCCCCTGTTCTGCCCTGATGACACAGCTAAAGTTGCAAACCCTGTACCAAGTGTAGTCAGTCCACAGTCGAAATTATTTTGTACCGGAAATCATCCGATTAACCTCTATTGACACCACTTCGCCCCCAGAACCAATGCACTAAAATCATGCACGGCATTCCGCCCGCAGGCGCTTCGGGTTAAAGTAGCCGCAACAAAGGAGAGGTAATGAACCGGCAACAGCAAATTATCCAGTGGTTACAGCAAGATAGTGGACGAATGGCCGCATTGCGTACCGCGCGGCGACTCGGTCTGAATGACTGGTGCCTGGGCGCTGGCTTTGTGCGTAATCTGGTGTGGGACCAGTTGCATGGGTACGCCACACCGACACCGCTCAACGACATCGACGTGATACATTTTGATCCGCAGCGGCCAGAGGCAGAGCGTGATCAAATGCTGGAACTACGGCTGCAGGAGTGGATGCCACAGCCGTGGTCGGTCAAGAACCAGGCGCGTATGCACTTACGCAGCGGCCGAGCACCCTATCTCAACAGCGAAGAGGCCATCAGCTTTTGGACCGAGAGAGAAACGGCGGTTGGCGCACGCCTGAATGCCGACGACAGCATTACATTGGTCGCGCCATTCGGCCTCGATGGGTTGTTTGATGACACCATCACCTTCAATACCAAAAACGGCAACCTCGACACCTATGAACAGCGTGTGGCAAGCAAGGGCTGGTTGCAACACTGGCCGCGTCTGCGACAAATTCGTGGGTAAAGTTTTACCCCGCACGGCCGATACCCTGAACAGCCACATCAAGACGCAGGGAGAGCAATATGTCGACCAATATCACCATGATTGTCCCAGTGAAAAACACCATACCCGGTGTCAGCAAGGTTTTTAGCGCCCCGGGTAACGAAGGCCAGTTGCTGATGGCCAAACCGGTCAACCAGCAACCGGAAGGCGGCAAAATGAAGGAAGCCAAGGAAGGTGGGCTTAACGACCGGGTAAAAATCACCGACAGCAACGCCTCGGCACGCATCAAGGTGTTGAATAAACAGATTCAGGATCTGCAACAGAAGCTGGTGGATCTGAAAGACTCAGACGCCGATCCCAAAGAGATCGAAAAACAAAAACAGCAGATCCAGGCGTTGATTAAAATGCTGCAAGCCGAGATCGCACGAATTCAAAGAGAAGAGATGGAAAAGCAGCAAGCTGCGCAAATGGCCAAGGCTGCTGGCGGTGTTTCCCCCGCTAAAGGCGATGGTATTAACCGCCCAACCGCGCACAACGCGGTGGACGTGTATATCTGACTCAGTAATCTGCCTGTTGGCCGCGCTGCTGTTGCAATAACGCCGCCTGCTGCCCGACCACCTGCCAGATGACTTCCGCGGCGGGTGTCAGCGAGCGGTTTTTGCGCCGCACCAACATCAATGCGCGGTTGATTTCCGGCACCAATCGACGCACTTTTAGCTGGCCGCCTTCCGGCAACGGTAACGCCAGCGCCGGGAAAATGCTGATACCTATGCCCGCCGCCACCATCGGGAACAGCGTCGCTGGGTGGCCAATCTCTTGCACCACCGTGGCGTCCACCCCTTGCTGGCGCAGTGCGCTGTCAATCAGTGGCCGGCTACCGGAAGCATAATCCTGCAATACCAGGCGGCTACCGGTCAGCGCCGACCAATGGACTTCAGGTTGGCTGGCAAACGGGTGATCATTACGGCACAGTAACAGAAAGGGTTCGTACAGAATCGGCTCGCAATCAAGGTCCATCGCCTGCACCGGATCAACCACAATACCGAAATCCACTTCAGCGTTTCTAATGCTGTGAAGCACCTGCTGTTGTGCCTGGTCACGCAGCATAATGCGAATATCCGGGTATTTCTTTTCACCCGCAGCGATACATTGCGGCATCAGATGTGCGGAAATAGTCTGGCTCGATGCGACGCGTACCGTACCGCTGCGCTGCACACCAAAGCTGCGTGCATCAAGCAATGACGATTGTAACTCATCGAGTAAGCGCTCTACGCGGTTTGCCAGACGCTGTCCGGCATCGGTCAGCAGCACTTCACGCGTCGTGCGATCGAGCAAGCGCACACCTATCTCCGCCTCTAACTCTTTCACGCTATGGCTGACCGCCGACTGCGTCAAGCCAATCGCCTCACCCGCCCGGCTGAAACTGCGATGCCGCGCAATGGCCACAAACACTTTGAGCTGCTTAATCGAGTAATTCATGTTTTTTATTCATAAATGAATTAAATAAATCAATTTAATTATTATATCTCGCCGCGCGACAATGCGTGCATTGATTTCTTTCCCGAGTGCGCCACCATGAGATTTCTGCCCGATCGCTTTACTCTGACGCTGATCGCCACCGTGCTGTTGGCTTCATTTCTGCCGGCACGCGGCGAGTTTGTCGGTTGGCTGAACGCCCTGACCATCGCCGCCATCGCTCTGCTGTTCTTTATGCACGGTGCCAAACTGTCGCGCGAAGCCATTTTGGCCGGTAGCAATAACTGGCGGCTGCATCTGTGGGTGATGTTCAGCACCTTTATTATTTTCCCGGTGCTCGGTGTGCTGTTCAAATGGTGGTCACCGGTCAACGTCAGCCCTGAATTGTATTCCGGTTTTATTTACCTGTGCATCCTGCCTGCCACCGTGCAATCGGCCATTGCATTTACGTCGCTGGCAGGTGGCAACGTTGCTGCTGCGGTGTGCAGCGCTTCAGCTTCGAGCCTGCTGGGAATATTCGTTTCTCCCCTGCTGGTCGGGCTATTGATGAATGTCCACGGTGAAACCGGCAGCCTTCAACAGGTCGGCTCCATTGTGCTGCAACTGCTGGTGCCCTTTGTCGCTGGCCACCTGTCACGGCCACTCATTGGCAAATGGATTGAACGTAACCGCAAGTTGATCGGCAAAACCGACCAGACGTCGATTCTGCTGGTCGTCTATGCCGCTTTTAGCGAGGCAGTTACACACGGTATCTGGCATCAGGTCGGCATTGGGTCGCTGGTGTTTATTGTGGTGGGCAGTCTGGTATTGTTGACGATTGTGTTAGTGGTCAACACCTACATGGCGCGCTGGCTGGGCTTTAGCAAAGCCGATGAGATCACCATTGTGTTTTGCGGTTCGAAGAAAAGCCTGGCAAACGGCATCCCGATGGCCAATATCCTGTTCCCGGCCGCGACCGTTGGGATTATGGTGCTACCGCTGATGGTGTTCCATCAGGTGCAGTTGATGACCTGCGCAGTACTGGCACGGCGCTATCAGAAGAAACAGCAGGAAAAACAGGCGGTGCCAAACGCAGAAACGGCACGGGGATAATGAAATGGGCGCGGCAAGACACCGCGCCCGGCAACTCAGCTTTTCTTCAGCGGCTTGACCAGGTTGTCGAGCCCTTCGATTTTAATCGCCAACGTCATTTCCATCAGCATGCCCAGTTTGCCGTTGGGGAACTCCCCTTTGCGGGCGAACCACAGCAGATACTCTTCAGGCAAGTCAATCAACACCCTTCCCTGATACTTGCCGAACGGCATCACGGTATTGGCAATTTCGATCAGGTTCTCTTTTTCCATCAGGCACCCAGCAGGCGGATCATTTCCGCTTCGTCGATCACCTCAATACCCAGTTCCTGTGCCTTCACCAGTTTGGAACCGGCGGCTTCACCGGCAATCACCAGATCGGTTTTCTTCGATACGCTGCCGCTGACTTTCGCGCCCAGCGCCGTCAGGCGATCTTTGGCTTCATCGCGTGAAAGCTGGCTAAGCGAACCGGTAAGCACCACCGTTTTACCGGCAAATGGGCTGTCGATCTCTTCAGCGACGATCACCACCGGGGCTGGCCAGTTAATGCCAATTTCGTCGCTGACCAGTTCCTGGATCACCTGCTGGTTAAGCGCTTCGTCAAGGAAATGGCGCGTGTGCTTCGCCACCACGTCACCGACATCCGGCACCTCTTTCAACGCCTCAATATCGGCGGCAAACAGCTTCTCAAGCGTGCCGAAGTACGCAGCCAGATTCGCGGCCGTCGCCTCGCCAACTTCACGAATACCCAGCGCATACAGGAAACGAGCAAAGGTAGTCTGCTTGGACTTCTCCAGCGCATTGACCAGATTCTGCGCCGACTTTGGCCCCATGCGATCCAGGCCGGTCAGAATTCCTGCGGACAGACGGAACAGATCGGCCGGGTTCTTGACGTACTCTTTTTCCACCAGCTGTTCGATGATTTTGTCCCCCATGCCTTCGACGTCCAGCGCACGACGGGAGACGAAATGCTTCAGCGACTCTTTGCGCTGTGCGGCGCAGATCAGCCCACCGGTGCAGCGCGCTACCGCTTCGCCTTCCACTCGTTCGACGTCAGAACCGCAGACCGGACAATGCTGAGGAAACAAAATTTCACGCGCGTCCGCTGGGCGACGATCGGTCATCACCCCCACCACCTGTGGGATCACGTCGCCCGCGCGACGGACAATCACGGTGTCGCCGATACGCAGGCCCAGCCGTTCAATTTCATCAGCATTGTGCAAGGTGGCATTGCTGACAATCACACCCGCAACCAGTACCGGCTCCAGACGCGCTACCGGCGTAATTGCCCCGGTGCGCCCCACCTGGAACTCCACCTCACGCACCACGGTGATTTGCTCTTGCGCCGGGAATTTAAATGCCGTCGCCCAGCGCGGCGCACGCGCCACAAAGCCGAGCGTTTCTTGCAGATCGATATCGTCGATCTTCACCACCACGCCGTCGATATCAAAGCCGAGTTGCGTGCGGTCTTGCTCCACCTGGCGATAAAACGCCAGTACCTCATCGCTGCCAGTGCAACGTTGAGCGCGATCGCTGACGGGTAAACCCCAGTCTTTGAACTGCATCAGGCGCTGCCAGTGGCTACGCGGTAACTCGCCCCCTTCCAACAGGCCAACACCATAGCAAAAGAAGGTCAGCGGGCGCTTGGCGGTGATCCGCGGATCAAGCTGACGGATCGATCCGGCGGCTGCGTTACGCGGGTTAGCGAAGATCTTGCCGTCTTTACGACGCGCTTCTTCGTTCATCTGCTCAAAACCCGCTTGCGGCATAAAGACTTCGCCACGCACTTCCAGCCGACGCGGGATATTCTCGCCGGTCAACCGCAGCGGAATAGCGCGGATGGTGCGCACGTTGGAGGTAATGTTTTCACCGGTGGTGCCGTCGCCGCGCGTGGCCGCACGAACCAATTCCCCCTCTTCGTACAACAAGCTGACCGCCAGACCATCCAGTTTCAGCTCGCAGCAGAAGGTCAGTGGGTCACTGCTCTTCAGGCGATCTTGCACTCGCTTGTAGAACGCCAGGAAGCTTTCTTCGTCAAAGACGTTATCCAATGACAGCATCGGCACTTCGTGACGGACCTGATCGAATGCCGCCAGCGGAGCTGCACCCACGCGCTGAGTGGGCGAATCCGCGGTGATCAACTCCGGGTGCGCGCTTTCCAGCTCACGCAATTCGCGCATCAGGCGATCATATTCCGCATCCGGCACTTCCGGCGCGTCCAGCACATGATATTGATATTCGTGATGGCGCAGGGAGGTTCGTAGTTGATTGATTTGTTGGATTATCGATTCCATGGCTCACCATCAAAGATATCCCCGTCATATTTCAAGCTGCATCTTTGTGGGCTGCCTTTACTGACCCGTGACTTAGTTAGCTAAGTTCCCTGGGCTTCGCTCCGTTGCCGCTTTGATGCAGTTCGACGTATTTAGGGTAACAAAACCCCCGACTAGCGGGGGCTTTAGGATTACGGGTATTGAGTGCGCGTAGCAGCCGATCAGTCGGTGTTATCCAACACTTCACGAATGCGCGCTTTGTAGGTTTCCAGCTTCTGCGGGGTCATCATGCGGCGCTCATCGTCCAGCACCACACCACCCACATCGTCGGCGATTCGCTGAGCCGACTGCAGCATCAGCTTGAAGTTCTGATTAGCGTCGCCATAAGACGGCACCATCATGAACATCGACACGCCTGGCGTGGAGAAATCAGACATCATCTCAGGATCAAAGGACCCCGGTTTAACCATATTCGCCAGGCTGAACAGCACAGGGCCGCTGCCCGCAGGGCTGATATGGCGATGGAAAATGCCCATTTCGCCAAACTGGAAGCCCGCTTGCAGCACGCTCTGCAGCAAGACTTCGCCGCCGATCACGCCACCCTGATGTGCAGTAACGTGCAACACCAGTACGGTTTCTTTCAGTTTTGCCGGTTTGATGGCGGCAGGAGCAGGCTGAGGCTCGTGCACCACCGCTGGCTTCTCTTCCGGCTGCGGCTGCTGAGCAGGCTCGGTGTGGAACACCGGTTCTGCTGCATGCGCCACTGGCGGGAGATCGTCAACGCGCGGTTCACGGCGTGTCGCAGGCTGCTGCGGCTCATCGTCTTCGTCCTGCGCGTAGTTGTCCAACAGGATGTCATCATAATCCGGCCGCTGAGACAGCGGTGGCGGAGACTGATGAGCAGCCGGTTGAACGGCACGCGGTGCTGGCTCAGCCGCTGGAGCAGGCTTGGGCGCAACCACGGGTTCTTCGCGAGCGGCATCAAAATGACCAAAGGACGGCTCATCCTGCGGGTGAGCGGAGCGTACACGCACCTCTCCCACGCCTTCATCGAGATCGTCGATCGGGGATTGTTCACGTTCTTTTTTAGAACGTTTGGCTGGGCGATCGCGGAAAAGCGATGAGCGTTCCTTACGGCTGGTCCAAAGACCGTGCAATAACAACGCTATTATGGCGATCGCGCCAACAACGATTAATATCAGACGCAAATCCTGCATCATTGCTATCTCTGTTGTTCCAATACATTGCCACCGCGGCAAACATTCACTCTTTAACTCTATTTGCCCGAGCACACAAGTGCAAGTCCGTGCTGAACTTTATGCCAATAAAGATGATTACACTGCCTTTTTTTGCTGTTTTTTCAGCCAATGTCACCCTAGCCAGTAGAAAATCATCCCGATATGATAGCGATGCCTGTTCAGACAAAGAGATAACTTAAGATATGTCCTATTCGCAGTCACCTTCTCACTCCACCAACGGCCTTCATTATTTTGCCGAAGGCTGGCGCCTGATTTCGCGCCCGGGGATTAAACGCTATGTCGTATTACCGTTGCTGGTCAATGTACTGCTGATGGGGTCCGCTTTCTGGTGGTTGTTCAGCCAACTGGGCGACTGGATCCCGAGCATGATGAGCCATGTTCCCAGTTGGCTGCAGTGGCTGAGCTATTTGCTGTGGCCACTTGCGGTCATTTCCGTGCTGTTGGTGTTCAGCTATCTGTTCAGCACCATCACCAACCTGATCGCTGCCCCCTTCTGTGGCCTGCTAGCCGAACAGTTGGAAGGCAGCCTGACCGGCAAGCCGTTACCGGACACCGGTATCTTCGGCATTGTGAAAGATCTGCCGCGCATTATGGCGCGTGAATGGCGCAAGCTGGCTTACTATCTGCCACGCGCCTTATTGTTGCTGATTCTTTATTTCATTCCTGGCATTGGCCAAACCGTGGCGCCTGTGCTGTGGTTCCTGTTCAGCGCCTGGATGCTGGCAATTCAGTATTGCGACTACCCTTTCGATAACCACAAGGTGAGCTTTGCCGATATGCGCAGCGCACTGCGTCAGCATAAAACCGATAACCTGCAGTTTGGCGCGATGGTGAGCCTGTTCACCATGATCCCCATCCTCAATCTGGTTATCCTGCCGGTCGCGGTTTGCGGCGCCACCGCCATGTGGGTCGACCGTTATCGTACGCAATTCGTACGTTCCTAAGCCATTTTCGGCCCCGCATTACGATTAATTCTTCGACAGGGCGCGCAATATGCGCCCTTATCCTTGTGCTTAAAACTTATTTCCTAATAACATATAGATATACCAATTCTTTACTTCCCTGCCGGTACTGTTAGCGTATGCTTTCGATGTTCCCCACATTTTCATAGAGTTAAAGGACGGGCTATGAGCAAGATATATGAAGATAACTCATTAACAATCGGCCATACGCCGCTGGTTCGTCTGAACCGTATCGGCAACGGACGCATTCTGGCCAAGGTTGAATCTCGCAACCCTAGCTTCAGCGTTAAATGCCGCATCGGTGCCAATATGATTTGGGACGCGGAAAAACGCGGCATCCTGGTCGCCGGCAAAGAACTTGTGGAGCCGACCAGCGGCAACACCGGTATCGCTCTGGCGTTCGTCGCCGCGGCGCGTGGCTACAAGCTGACGCTGACCATGCCGGAAACCATGAGCATCGAACGCCGTAAGCTGCTGAAGGCGCTGGGCGCCAACCTGGTGTTGACCGAAGGCGCAAAAGGCATGAAGGGCGCGATCGCCAAGGCGGAAGAAATTGTCGCCACCGATCCGAATCGCTACATCATCCTGCAGCAGTTCAGCAATCCGGCTAACCCAGCAATTCATGAACAAACTACCGGCCCAGAAATCTGGGACGATACCGATGGCGAAGTGGATGTTTTCATTTCCGGCGTGGGTACCGGCGGTACGCTGACGGGTGTCAGCCGCTATATCAAGAATACCAAAGGCAAGGCAATCACCACTGTCGCGGTGGAGCCTACCGACTCACCGGTCATCACCCAGGCGCTCGCCGGTGAAGAGATCAAACCAGGTCCCCATAAGATTCAGGGCATCGGTGCAGGTTTTATCCCGGGCAACCTGGATCTCAAGTTGGTTGACCGCGTCGAACAAGTCACCAACGACGAAGCCATCAGCATGGCGCGCCGTTTGATGGACGAAGAAGGCATTCTGGCGGGCATTTCCTCCGGTGCCGCAGTGGTGGCAGCCGTGAAATTGGCCGAAGAACCTGAATTCGCCGACAAAACCATCGTGGTGATCTTGCCGTCCTCCGGCGAGCGCTATTTAAGCACCGCTCTGTTCGCTGATTTGTTCACTGAGCAAGAATTGCAACAGTAGTGCCACTGTGCACAAATCGCTAAAAAAGCACCTTTCGGGGTGCTTTTTTGTGGACTGGATCAAAGTTTATAGCAGTCAAAGATTGATTTTACCTGCCAGCTTTAGTATTTAACGGTGCATTATTTCGGTGCGCAAAATTAATCACTCATCATTCCTTGTTTAAGCTGAATCGATTTACTCATTTGTCGGTGATGCGTTAAACACGGCATAATGGGGAGCTGATTGAAACGACGACAGAAGCTGAATTTTTTGATCTGAAGTGCCTAACTCGTCGTTTTCTGTTGCATCAATGCTCGCCCCTGTACCATAGTCAGGCGCTAACCAGACAAGCTAAAGTCACACCCTTGGGCTAAACTTTAGCTCCACAACACACCAATAAGTTGGGGAAACATCAATGTTCCAGCAAGAAGTTACTATTACCGCTCCTAATGGTCTGCACACTCGCCCTGCCGCTCAGTTCGTAAAAGAAGCTAAAGGCTTCACGTCTGACATCACCGTGACCTCTAACGGTAAAAGCGCCAGCGCCAAAAGCCTGTTCAAACTGCAAACTCTGGGGCTGACTCAAGGGACCGTAGTGACCATCTCCGCTGAAGGTGAAGACGAGCAGAAAGCCGTTGAGCACTTGGTAAAACTGATGGCAGAGCTTGAGTAATCGGCCCGTCTTCTTAGTTAACACCAGTCAAGAGTAAGGTAGGGTTATGATTTCAGGCATTTTAGTATCACCGGGTATCGCTTTTGGTAAGGCTCTCCTACTGAAAGAAGATGAGATTGTCATCAACCGGAAGAAAATCTCTGCAGATGATGTAGAGCAGGAAGTCTCACGTTTTCTTGCTGGCCGCGCCAAAGCGTCCGAGCAGTTGGAAGCGATCAAGACCAAAGCTGGCGAAACCTTCGGCGAAGAAAAAGAAGCGATCTTCGAAGGCCACATCATGCTGTTGGAAGACGAAGAGCTTGAGCAGGAAATCATAGCCCTAATCAAAGATGAGTTGGCTTCTGCGGACGCAGCTGCCTACACCATCATCGAAGGCCAGGCGAAAGCACTGGAAGAACTCGACGATGAATACCTGAAAGAACGTGCGGCCGACGTACGTGACATCGGTAAACGCCTGCTGCAGAACATTCTGGGCCTGGCTATCGTCGATCTGAGCGCCATTCAGGACGAAGTTATCCTGGTCGCTACCGATTTGACTCCGTCTGAGACCGCACAGTTGAACCTGGACAAAGTGCTGGGTTTCATCACCGATCTCGGCGGCCGTACGTCTCACACCTCCATCATGGCGCGTTCTCTGGAATTGCCGGCAATCGTAGGCACCAGCGACGTGACCAAGCAGGTGAAGAACGACGATTACCTGATTCTGGACGCGGTTAACAATAAAATTTACGTTAACCCAACCGCTGACGTTATCGATCAGCTGAAAGCAGAACAGAACCAGTACGTCACCGAGAAAAACGATCTGGCCAAGCTGAAAGATCTGCCGGCCATTACGCTGGACGGTCATCAGGTTGAAGTCTGCGCCAACATCGGCACCGTGCGCGACGTCGCAGGTGCAGAGCGCAACGGCGCTGAAGGCGTCGGCCTGTATCGTACCGAATTCCTGTTTATGGATCGCGACTCACTGCCAACCGAAGACGAGCAATTCCAGGCTTATAAAGCCGTTGCGGAAGCCATGGGTTCACAGGCTGTGATTGTCCGTACCATGGACATCGGCGGCGACAAAGACCTGCCGTACATGAACCTGCCGAAAGAAGAGAACCCGTTCCTCGGCTGGCGTGCCATCCGTATCGCCATGGACCGCAGAGAAATCCTGCACGCTCAGCTGCGCGCTATTCTGCGTGCCTCCGCGTTCGGCAAACTGCGCATCATGTTCCCGATGATCATTTCCGTGGAAGAAGTCCGCGATCTGAAAGGTGAAATCGAGACGCTGAAAGCCCAGCTGCGTGAAGAAGGCAAGGCGTTTGACGAAACAATTGAAGTCGGCGTGATGGTCGAAACACCGGCTGCGGCGGTGATTGCTCACCACCTGGCGAAAGAAGTCGACTTCTTTAGTATTGGGACAAACGATCTAACCCAGTATACTCTGGCAGTAGATCGCGGCAACGAGCTGATTTCTCATCTCTATAACCCGATGTCCCCATCAGTACTTAGCCTGATCAAACAGGTTATTGATGCATCTCATGCAGAAGGCAAGTGGACCGGTATGTGCGGTGAACTGGCTGGCGATGAGCGTGCTACACTGTTGTTATTGGGCATGGGGCTGGATGAGTTCAGCATGAGTGCGATTTCAATCCCGCGCATCAAGAAAATTATTCGTAATACTAATTTCGAAGATGTGAAGGCGTTGGCAGCGCAAGCCTTGGCACAGCCAACGGCGCAAGACCTGATGAATTGCGTGAATAAATTCATCGAAGAAAAGACGCTCTGCTAAACTTCCACGACACTGGAACGCCGCCCAATTTAATGCTTAGGAGAAGATCATGGGTTTGTTCGATAAATTGAAATCTCTGGTTTCTGATGACAAGAAAGACACGGGCACTATCGAGATCGTAGCTCCACTTTCTGGCGAAATCGTTAATATCGAAGATGTACCTGACGTTGTATTTGCTGAAAAAATCGTTGGTGACGGTATTGCTATCAAACCAACAGGCAACAAAATGGTTGCCCCGGTTGACGGCACTATCGGCAAAATTTTCGAAACCAACCATGCTTTCTCTATCGAATCCGACAGCGGCATCGAGCTGTTTGTCCACTTCGGTATCGACACTGTTGAACTGAAAGGCGAAGGCT
Source organism: Serratia sp. PL17 (assembly GCF_017832355.1). Classification (GTDB taxonomy): domain Bacteria; phylum Pseudomonadota; class Gammaproteobacteria; order Enterobacterales; family Enterobacteriaceae; genus Serratia. The sequence goes on along the minus strand of NZ_JAFIBY010000008.1, from coordinate 35,484 downwards.
TCAAACGCATCGCTGAAGAAGGTCAACGCGTCAAGAAAGGCGACGTCGTTATCGAGTTCAACCTGGCACTGCTGGAAGAGAAAGCCAAGTCTATCCTGACGCCGGTTGTTATCTCCAACATGGACGAGATCAAAGAGCTGATCAAACTGTCCGGTAACGTAACCGTTGGTGAGACCCCGATCATCCGCATCAAGAAGTAATTGCGGATGGACATAAAAACGGCGCCCTCGGCGCCGTTTTTCTTATTCCCTTCGTCTTTCAAACTGCAGCGTTGTTGGCTGCACGTGCTTACCCCAGTCACTTACCAAAGTAAGCTCCTGGGGATGCCCACGCTTGCCGCCTAGCTGCAATTCGAAATCCTTTGGGAATACCCTGGTAATAGTCGCCATCGGCGCAAACAGTTTGGACAGCGCAAAGCCCTGTTCAAAATGGCAAGTAAGAGAGCTTATTACCCCCAGCGCGGGATGCGGAGGGTGATAACTAACCCCCCCTGTCCACCATTGCGCGCTTCAACCTGGCCACCGTGTGCCAGCACCACCTTGCGGGTGATCGCCAGCCCCAGCCCGTAGCCCTTGCCTGACATCGCCGATTTAACCCTGACGAACGGATCAAAAATGCTGGAAAGTTTCGATTCTTCCACACCCGGGCCCTGATCGCTGACCTCTATCTGGAACAGTTGATCAATACGCGTCAGCACCACCGTCACTTGCTGACCGTGGCTGGAGAAACGCAGCGCATTGCGCACAATATTATCCACCGCACGCCGCATCAGCTCGGCATTCCCTTTAACGGTATATTCCACGTCCGAACTGGCCTGCAGCACAATATCCACCCCGGGGATCTGCGCTTCGTAGCGTGCGTCACTGACCACCGCATCCACCAGCCCATACAAGTCGAAATACTCTTCATCCGGCAGATTGTTGCTTTCGGCGCGTGACAGTGCCAACAGCTCGCCAATCATTTTATCCAACCGCCCCGCTTCATGCTCAATACGCTGCAGCGAGTTTTCTACATTGCCTTCATTCTGCCGCGCCAGACCAATGGCCAACTGCAGGCGAGCCAGCGGTGAACGCAACTCGTGGGAGACGTCATGCAACAGCTGTTCCCGGGCGCTAACCAGCAGTTCTAACCGTTCAGCCATGCTGTCAAAATCACGCGCAACCTCAGAAAGCTCATCATGCCTGCGGCGCATCGCAGGGAATAAACGCACCGATAAATCCCCCTGCGCCACGCGATCAAAACCGTCGCGCAATTTGCGCATTGGCCGGGTCAGGTTCCAGGCCAGCACGGCACTGAATAACAACCCTGCCAACCCACCGACCCACAGCATCGGGGCGGGGATGTTGAAGAAATGCGAACGTTTGTTCGGGCGGTATTCCTCCCGCAGCCCACGCATGTCGTAGCTCAGCAGATACCCTTTACCGTCCCCGTCGTCTGCGACCCATTCCGTAACGGCTTTCGGCATCCGGCGGCCTTCAAATGCCGGCTCCTCCGGTGCAGGGGCGGGCGGCTGCGCCAATGCAGTCACGGACAGCAAGCGCCGGTCATCTTCCGGCCAGTCCTTCAGCATTGCCTCGAGTGCCGGCATACCGCCGCTACGCAGTTGCGTGGCGGCAGAGGTTAAATGCAGCGCAATCACTCGCCGCGCCATAGCGTTTTCCGGCGGCTCGTAGCGATCGCCATACAATGAAAAAGCCACCCACAATGCCTGGGTCATGATGATAAAGGTCAGCCAGAAACCGAGCAGGATTTTCCAGAATAGTCTTCCGCGCATGGGCATTATCGGATTCGGTAGCCGATGCTGCGCACCGTTTCAATACTTAACGCATTGTCCGTCAATGCACCCAGCTTCTGCCGGATATTGCTGATATGGACATCAACGCTGCGGTCATAAGCTTCGCGCGGGCGCCCCAAGCCTTTTTCTGACAGCTCATCTTTAGACACTACGCGCTCAGGTGCACGCAGCAGCAACTCCAGCAGGTTGAATTCGGAAGCGGTCAGATCGAAAGGTTTACCGCGCCATTCGCTGCTGCGAGTAGACGGATTGAGGCTCAGCTCACCAAAATTAATGGCAATCCCGTCGTCCACCTCATCCGGGCGTTCGTCAAAACGGCGCAGCACCGCACGCAAACGCGCCACCAGCTCTCGGGGATAGCACGGCTTAGGCATGTAGTCGTCAGCGCCCATTTCCAGGCCGATAACCCGATCGATGTTATCGCCTTTGGCTGTCAGCATAATGATTGGCATACGGCTCTTTTTACGCACGTCGCGCAGCACGTCAATGCCGCTCATGTCCGGCAACATGATGTCGAGGATCATCGCGGTGTACTCGCCCGACAGCGCGCCTTCCACACCGGCTTTGCCAGTCAGTACCAGCGTGGCGTTAAAACCTTCGCCGGTCAGGTATTCGCTCAGCATGGTGCCGAGTTCGAGGTCATCATCGACCAATAAAATTTTCATGCCTTGCTCCTTCGCGGATTTTCGCCATTTTCACGCCTATTTGTCTGCTTCGCAGCCGGTTTTACTCAATCCTTACATATTCCTGAACGCCACTTAACCGCAGGCCCGTCGGCGGCGCGTTAAATTAGTGCCAACAGATTTTTACCGCGCTTTCATGCCAGGGAATCCCATCGTCATGCCATCGTTTCAACGCTCAAAACGTTATCTGCTGCCAACTGTTATTGTGGCCGCTATCGCCCTATTTCTCTACTTCAGATCTCAAGGCGATACCGCGACGCCCCGTTATATCACCGCCGTGGCGCAAACGCGCGACCTGGAACAAACGGTATTGGCTGACGGCACCATTGAGGCGCAGAAACAGGTCAGCGTCGGCGCCCAGGTGTCTGGTCAAATTAAGGCCCTGTACGTGGCGCTGGGCGATAAAGTGCATAAAGGCCAACGGGTCGCTGAGATTGACGACTTAACCCAGCAGAACGCCCTGAGGGACGCAGAAGCAGCATTGAAAAACGTTCAGGCGCAACGCGCATCAAAAATGGCGGCACTGCATAACAATCAGCGCGCTTATCAACGCCAGCAAGCCATCGTGGCGCATGGCGTCGGTGTACAGGCAGATTTGGACAATGCTCAGGCCACACTGATTGCCACTCGTGCCGATGTCAATGCCCTGGATGCCCAGATCGTTCAGGCGCAGATTGCCGTCAACACAGCCCAGGTCAACCTCGGTTACACCAAAATCACCTCGCCGATAGATGGCACCATCGTCGCGCTGCCGGTGGAAGCTGGGCAAACGGTGAATGCGGTACAAAGCGCTCCAACCATCGTCAAAGTCGCTCAATTGGCGACCATGACCATTGAGGCGCAGATTTCTGAAGCTGACGTGGTCAAGGTAAAAACCGGCATGCCGGTCTATTTCACTATCCTTGGTGAACCCGGTAAGCGCTACAGCACCACACTGCGGGCGATAGAACCGGCCCCAGACTCCATCAACGATGAGACCACGTCGTCCAGTACCAGCAGTTCCAGCAGCGCCTCCAGCTCAAGTAGCGCGATTTACTATAACGGTCTGTTCGACGTGGCCAACCCTGACGGCGCACTGCGTATCTCAATGACCGCACAGGTGTATATCGTGTTGGACAAGGCTGAAAACGCAGTGGTCATCCCTGCGACAGCCTTACAAGGCGACTGGGTGCAGGTAGTCGATAAACAGGGAAACGTTGATCGACGCCCGGTAAAAGTGGGGATTAACAACAACGTTGATGCACAGATTATCAGCGGCATATTGGCCGGTGAGAGCGTGATTGTCAGCCAGGTGAATACGGCGGCCAAAAGCAGCACGCGCCGTATGGGCCCACCACCAATGGGAATGTAACAATGAGCCAACAACCTCTGTTGCAACTGCGCGGCATCAGCCGCCGTTTTCAAGCCGGTGAACAAAACGTAACGGTATTGAACAATATCAACCTCGACATTGATCAGGGGGAAATGGTGGCGATCGTCGGCGCTTCCGGTTCCGGTAAGTCGACGCTGATGAACATTCTCGGTTGTCTTGATCGCCCGAGCGAAGGCGATTATCAGGTAGCTGGCCGCAGTACCGGACAGCGAGATCGCGATAGCCTGGCTGAACTGCGACGCGAACACTTCGGTTTTATCTTCCAACGCTACCATCTGCTGGGCGATCTGAGTGCGCAAGGCAACATAGAGGTACCCGCAGTGTATGCCGGCCATCCACGCCATTCGCGACAACAGCGGGCAGCCGATCTCTTGCAGCGGCTTGGGTTAGCGCAACGGTTGAATTACCGACCGAGTCAACTCTCCGGGGGCCAACAACAGCGGGTGAGCATCGCCCGCGCATTGATGAACGGCGGCGAAGTGATTCTGGCGGATGAACCGACCGGTGCGCTGGACAGTCACAGTGGGCAGGAAGTGATGAGCATCCTGAAAGACCTGCACGCACGCGGTCACACGGTGGTGATCGTCACTCACGACATGCAGATCGCCGAACATGCTCAGCGCATTATTGAACTCAGCGATGGCGAGATCGTTGCCGATCGACAGAAAACCGTCCAACGCGTCGTGCGCCTGCCAAAAGCATTGGATAACACCAGCGGCCGTTGGCATTCACAACGCGATCGCCTGCGCGAAGCATTCAAAATGGCGCTGTTGGCGATGGCTTCTCAGCGCCTGCGCACCCTACTCACCATGCTTGGGATTATCATTGGCATCGCCTCGGTTGTATCAGTGGTGGCTCTGGGCAAAGGCTCTCAACAGCAGGTGTTGGCCAATATCAACGCCATGGGCACCAGCACACTGGAAGTCTATCCGGGCAAGGATTTCGGCGATATGCGCTCAGCCGCAGTGCAAACGCTGCGTGCGACCGACGCTGACGCGTTAGCCCAGCAAGGATACGTGCACAGCGTGACACCGACCCTTTCCACGAGCACCACGTTCCGCTATGGCAACCAATCGGTCAGCGGCACCGTCAATGGCGTCGGGGAACAGTATTTTCTGGTCCGTGGCTATAACATCGACAGCGGCATGGCATTTAACCGCCGTAGCATTGACCAGCTGATGCAGGAAGTGGTGATTGACGAAAATACCCGCGACACGCTGTTTCCTCACGGAGCCAACCCGCTGGGCGAAGTGATCCTGCTCGGTTCGCTGCCGTGCCGCATTATCGGCGTCGCGGCCAAAAAGCAGAGTGGCTTCGGCAGTGATGAAAACCTGAATGTCTGGATCCCCTACACTACCGCGATGAAACGCATGCTGGGCCAGAGTTACCTGAAAAGCATTACCGTACGCGTAAACGATGATATCGATCTTGCCAGCGCTGAAGATGGCGTCACGCGTCTGCTGAGCCAGCGCCACGGCGGCAAGGATTTCTTCGTGATGAACACCGACAGCATTCGCCAAACCATTGAGCAGACCACCGCCACCCTGACGCTACTGGTGTCGATGATCGCGCTGATTTCGCTTGTGGTTGGCGGCATTGGGGTGATGAATATCATGTTGGTGTCGGTCACCGAGCGCACCCGTGAAATTGGCGTACGCATGGCGGTTGGCGCACGTGCCAGCGACATCATGCAACAGTTTCTGATTGAGGCCGTGCTGGTGTGCCTGCTGGGAGGCACCTTGGGGGTGTTATTATCACTGGCGATCGGCGTGGTATTCAGCCAATTCAGCGATAACTTCACGATGGTTTATTCCAGCGCATCTATCGTCGCCGCCTTTATCTGCTCGACATTAATCGGGGTGATTTTTGGTTTCTTCCCGGCGAAACGGGCCGCCGGGATGGATCCGATACATGCGTTGGAAAGGGAATAGCACTCAGCCAAAAACGCCGGTAGAAAGATAGCGATCACCGCGATCACAGATGATCGCCACAATCACACTGCCGGGGTTGTCTGCGGCAATCCGCAATGCGCCGGCAACGGCACCACCGGAACTGACGCCGCAGAAAATACCTTCACGCTGCGCCAACTGACGCATGGTCTGCTCAGCGTCCGTTTGCTCAATGTCCAACACCTGGTCCACCAGATCCGGGCGGAATATGCCCGGCAGGTAGGCTGGCGCCCAGCGGCGGATACCGGGAATATGGCTGCCCTCTGCCGGTTGCAGACCGATGATCTGCACCTGGGCATTCTGGCTCTTCAGGTATCCGCCCACACCGGTTATCGTGCCCGTCGTGCCCATGCTTGATACGAAATGGGTGATACGCTGCTCGCTCTGCTGCCAGATTTCCGGGCCAGTGGTGGTGAAGTGGGCATACGGGTTATCCAAATTATTGAACTGGTCCAATACTTTGCCCTGCCCCTGATTGTACATTTCCAATGCCAGATCGCGCGCGCCTTCCATCCCGACGTCTTTGCTCACCAGAATCAATTCTGCGCCATAAGCACGCATGGCCGCCTGACGCTCCAGGCTCATGTTTTCCGGCATCAACAACGTCATCGCATAGCCTTTCAACGCCGCGATCATCGCCAGCGCTATACCGGTGTTACCACTGGTGGCCTCGATCAGACGGTCACCGGGCTGTATCTCACCGCGCAGCTCCGCCTGTTGAATCATCGCCAACGCGGCACGATCCTTCACCGAGCCCGCCGGGTTATTGCCTTCCAGTTTGACCCAAACCTCGCTGTTTAGTCCTGTAGCCAGACGTTGTAATTTTACCAGCGGGGTATTACCGATACATTGTTCAAGCGTTGTCACGATCTTTGCCTGTGTGTTGAAGTACGTAATATAAAAAGGCAACCCCGGGGTTGCCTTTAACGTCAGTTAAAACCTATGCCCAAAATATTTCAGGGTGCAGGAAGGGCGGCAACTGCACGAGTCCCCAGGCGCTTATATCAGTAAGCGACTGGGGCAAGTAAAGGCAGCCAACACACCTGCAACTTGAAAGATAAAGGGTATATCAGGCGCTTTTAGCTAACGCAACAGGTTGTAGCAGTTGGTCACCGGCATACAGGCGTGCATTCAGGCTGCCAACGTAATAACGACCGCCGCGCACCGGGGTTGGGTTGCCTTCTGGCAAAATCACGCTGATAGGCTCCTGATGCCAGCCGATTGGCTGTACGGTCAATTGCCAGAAGTGGCCACGCGGGCTGACTTCCAGCACCTGTACCGGCAACGGGCAGCGCTCACTGCTCTCGGTGCCCACTTCCATTTCCCAAGGCCGCAAGAACAAGTCTACGCTGCCTTGATGCATTGGCTGGAACGAAAGCGGCCACTGGTGTGCACCAACAAACAGCTGCGAACCACGGATCTCGCCGCTCAGGCGGTTCACTTCGCCCATAAATTCCAGTACGAAACGGCTGGCAGGCTCACGGATAATCTCTTCCGGTGAACCGACCTGCTCAATATTGCCCTGGCTCATCACCACGATACGGTCAGCCACTTCCATCGCCTCTTCCTGATCGTGGGTGACGAACACGCTGGTGAACTTCAGCTCTTCGTGCAACTGGCGCAACCAGCGGCGCAGCTCTTTACGCACTTGCGCATCCAGTGCACCAAAGGGTTCATCCAGCAGCAAAATCTGCGGTTCTACCGCCAGGGCGCGCGCCAACGCCACGCGCTGCTTCTGACCGCCGGAAAGCTGTGACGGGTAGCGGTTAGCCAAATGAGCCAATTGCACCATCTCAAGCAGCTGGGTCACTTTTTGTTTGATCGCCGCCGCATTTGGGCGTTCACGACGTGGTAACACGCTCAAACCAAAGGCGATGTTGTCAAATACGGTCATATGACGGAACAACGCATAGTGCTGGAACACGAAGCCAACCCGGCGGTCGCGCGCATGCACATGGCTGACGTCGGTACCGTGGAAGCCCAACTTACCGCTACTCTGGTTTTCCAACCCCGCGATAATACGCAGCAGCGTGGTTTTACCGGAGCCGGACGGCCCCAACAATGCCACCATCTCGCCAGAAGCAATGTCGAGCGAGATATCGTTCAATACCTTGGTACGACCGAAAAACTTATTGATACCGTTAATCTCAATGCTCATGATTTTCCTCCCGCTCGAGACGTGCATTCTGACGTTCCAGACGCCATTGCAGGCCACTCTTCAAAAATAGGGTCACTATCGCCATCAGGGTCAATAAACCGGCGGCGGTAAAGGAGCCAACCGTGTTGTAATCCTGCTGCAATAACTCAACCTGCAGCGGCAGGCTGAAGGTTTCACCGCGAATAGAACCGGACACCACTGATACCGCACCGAATTCGCCGATGGCACGCGCGTTGGTCAGTACCACGCCGTACAACAGCGCCCAGCGAATGTTTGGCAGCGTCACCCGGCGGAACATCTGCCAGCCAGAAGCGCCCAGCAAAATGGCGGCCTCGTCTTCCTGGCTGCCCTGGCTCAGCATCATCGGCACCAGCTCACGCACCACAAACGGACAGGTAACGAAAATGGTCACCAGCACCATGCCCGGCCAAGAGAACATAAGCTGGATGTTATGCGCATCCAGCCAACCGCCCAGCAGGCCATTGCTGCCGTAAAACAACAGGTAAATCAGCCCCGCCACCACCGGTGAAACGGCAAAAGGAATGTCGATCAACGTCAGTAACAGTTGACGCCCTGGGAAGGTAAAACGCGTCACCAACCATGCCAATAACGTACCGAAAACCAGGTTGAAGGGTACGGTAATCAAGGCAATCAGCACCGTCAGCCAAATGGCGTGCAGCATGTCGCGATCGACCAGGTTGCTCCACATCACCCCAGCGCCTTTAGAAAAGGCCTCGGCGAAAATCGAAATAATCGGTACCACCAGTAGCAGTACCGAGAACAGCACACCGATACCGATCAGTGTCCACTTGCCCCAGTTGACGCGCGGCCGTTCGACGCCGTTGAACTCAGAGATATCCGCCATCAGTGCCCCCCGATGCGTCGGCCAAAGCGGCTCTGCAGAACGTTAATGCTGAACAGCAACAGCAACGATGCCGCCAGGATCACCGAGGCAATCGCACTGGCTGCCGGGTAATCGAACTCCTGCAAACGGACAAAAATCATCAGTGAGGTCACTTCCGTCTTCCAGGCGATGTTACCGGCGATAAAAATCACCGCACCAAACTCACCCAGGCTACGGGTAAATGAGATAGCCGTGCCGGCTAACAGCGCCGGCGCCAATTCGGGTATCACGACGCGACGAAAGCTCTGCCAGCGAGTGGCACCCAGCGTTTCTGCCGCCTCTTCGTATTCCGGCCCCAGCTCTTCCAACACCGGCTGAACGGTACGCACCACAAAGGGCAGGCTGGTAAATGCCATCGCCACCGCAATACCCAACCAGGTAAAGGTCACTTTGATGTCAAAATGCGCCAACCATTGGCCATACCAGCCCGTGGTAGAAAACAGCCCCGCCAATGTCAGGCCAGCCACGGCGGTCGGCAATGCAAACGGCAAATCGATCAGGCCGTCCAACAGCGTGCGCCCTGGGAAGCGGTAGCGCGTGAGGATCCAGGCCATCAGCATGCCAAACACCGCGTTAAACAGACTGGCAACCCCCGCAGCAAGCAGCGTAACTTTATAGGCTGCAACCACCTGCGGATTGGAGATCACGTCCCAATACTGCGCCAGGCTCATTTGCGCCAATTGCATCACCAGCGCACTGAGCGGCAACAGCAGAATCAGGCAGGTGTAAAACAGGCTGCTCCCGAGGCTTAAACCAAACCCAGGCAGAACCCGTTTGCTGGACAACGACAACATTACTTATGCCCTGCTGCTAATAACTGATCCAACTCGCCACCGGTCGAGAAATGCGTTTTCATTACCTGTGGCCAGCCGCCAAACTGATCTTCGACCCGGAACAGCTTGGTATCCGGGAATTGGCCCTTCGCTGCTGCCATCGCCTGTTTGTCGTAAACGCGATAGTAGTAGCTGGTGATCACCTGCTGCGCTGCCGGGCTGTAGAGATAATTCAGGTAGTCTTTAGCTGCCTGCTCAGTCCCGTTTTTTTCCACGTTTTTGTCTACCCAAGCCACCGGGAACTCCGCCAGAATATCGACCGGCGGTACGATCACTTGGTATTTGTCTTCACCATATTGCTTGCGAATATTGTTCACTTCCGACTCAAAACTTATCAGCACGTCCCCCAACCCCCGCTCCACGAAGGTGGTTGTCGCACCGCGGCCACCGGTGTCAAACACCAAGACGTTTTTTAGGAAACGGGTCATAAAGGCGCGCGTTTTCGCCTGGTCATTGCCATCGGCCTGATTCGCAGCCCCCCAGGCAGCCAGATAGGTATAACGGCCATTGCCGGAGGTTTTTGGATTCGGGAACACCAGCTTCACATCGTCACGCACCAAATCATTCCAGCTATGAATGCCTTTTGGATTGTCCTTGCGCACCAGGAAAGCCATGGTGGAATAGAATGGGGAGCTGTTGTTCGGTAAACGGCTCTGCCAGTCGGCCGGTATCAGCTGCCCACGGTCGTGCAGGATCTGTACGTCAGTCACCTGGTTGTAAGTCACCACGTCAGCACGCAACCCTTGCAGGATCGCCAGCGCCTGTTTAGAAGAACCTGCATGGGACTGTTTGATGGTGAGCTTGTCGCCCGGATGCTGCTGGTTCCATTGCTGCTCAAAGCCCGGATTCAGTGCGGCAAACAATTCACGGGAAACGTCATAAGAGCTGTTCAGCAATTCAGTTGCCGAGACGGTGCCACTGGCTAACAGCGCCGCTGCCAACCAACCTTTCAGCACAATATTTTTAACCCGCGTTTGTTTCATTCTGCACCTTAGCTAACTGAGTCAATCTGTCGGGCTTTCGCCCTGATGTTGACCAGTGTATTTATAACTAGGTGCGGAGCTGTAACGCTTTTATATACCGTTTAGTGATTTTCAAGCATCAAACGCTATAAGGCAGGGCCGGGGCGGTTTTGGCGAGGAGGGGTGATGATGCCGGAGCCGAGGGTAGCCGGCTCCGGAGGGATGATTACAGCGACAGCAAGCGCGTCAGCGATGGAGCAAAATAGTAGCTACCGGTCACGGCACGGCTGAAACGCAGCATGGCGTCGCGTTTGCCGTCGAGATCGCCGAACATGCTCAGCAGTTGCTTTTCAATGTTATGCAGACGGGCGCAATAGGCGATGAAATACAATCCGTGTTTACCGCTGGCAGTGCCATAAGGCAGGCTCTGGCGCAGAATTTTCAGGCCCTTGCCCTCTTCTTTCAGATCAACGCGGCTAACGTGAGAGGTGTCCGGGCGCTGCTCTGGCGGCAACTCTTCACTGTCATGTTTGGTGCGGCCGATAATCTGCTCTTGCTGTTCAGTAGTAAAGCGCTGCCACTGACGCAGGTTGTGTTCGTAACGTTGAACCAGCACGTAGCTACCGCCTTCGTCCTCTTCACCCTCGGCAATCACCGCCACTTCAGGACGTTTGTCGCCCTGCGGGTTTTCGGTACCGTCGATAAAGCCGCTCAGGTCACGCTCTTCTACCCAGCGGAAACCGTGGGTCTCCTCTTCGATTTTGATCGCATTGCCGAACGCCGCAAGCGCAGCCTGCGCCAGCGTGAAGTTAACGTCATGACGCAAAGATTGGATATGGATCAACATGTCGCGCTGGGTCGCCGGCGCTAAACCTTTACCCAAGGGGGTAAAGGGCTTCAGCTCTTTGGCACCCTGACCGCTGGACAGATCGTGCCAAACGTCATACCCAAAGGCGATCACCGCACCCAAGTGGGCGTCCGGGAACTGCTGTTGCAGCTCGGTCAACGTTTGGCAAAATTGCTTACAGCCCTGGCGCAAATCGGCAAATTCGCCCTGTACGGTGGCTTCCATAAAAATGGCGAAACGGCAGTGCTCCAGCAAAATGCCGCTCTGAACCTGTGTCATTGTCGTTATCCTCAAATCAAAATCGAGTAACAGGCTACTGTTTGCGCACGGATTTCCTGTTACGAATGCGCAGTATCATACCCCATGAAAACGGGATTGCCTTGCATCAGCGCAAAGAAAATAGGGATACCCGTTACCGAAAAAATCCGCGCTGAGGCGACGGTAGTAGGGAGTGCAGCAGGGATTAAAACCCGATAAATCATGGGCGCCGCGGTTTGGGCGCCCAAAAAGAAAGGATTACTGAGGTTTGGCGTGCCAGATGATCTTGCTGACCGTCCAGCTTTTTAGCGTGTCATCCGGTGGAATAATGTCCTGCGGGCCAGCCCATTTTCCGCTGAAGATGTAGGTAACAGACTTACTCTGTTCTGCCACACACTCCACTTTGCCTGCGTCTTCGCCACCGGCCGGTTTACAGGCACCGAATGCCTTCTTGTACATGTCACTGAACGGCGTGCCGAGTTTGCTGCCCCATTCGGTCGCCACTTTGCTGTCCATCACGTCAACACGCTGCACGTGGCCCTTGGGCTCACCGGTGATCACCAGTTTCACATCGTTGCCGTCCATCGCCTGATAGTAAGAAACAATCTGACCCTGACTGGTGGCCATGCCGCCACGCAGACGATAATTGCCGTTCAGCCCGTCGTTGATCGCGCTTTCTGACATTGGCGTGCCGGCATTGAGATCGCCAACGCCTTTCGCGCTGACCTGAATGCTGCTGCCAAACCAGTTAAAGGGGGACAGGCTCGACCAAGAGAAGTTGGACATCGTCGAACAGCCGGTCAGTACCAGCGGGAGCCCTAGCAACAGTGGGCGGATATTCATCTTTAGCTCCTTAACATCAAAGGCATAGGCATAGCCTGCCGCGCTCGGCGTTTTTCTGCGTGTCAGCCTCTCACAACTGCCCACGCTTCGCCATCAGTTGCGAGCTTGGAGTGCGGAAAATAAGAAAAGTGCCGCACAACGCGGCAATTAACCTAGCTCGTCCTGCGCGGTGAAACAGGCTTTCAGGCGTGCGTTCAGCAACAGGTAAGCCAGCGCCAGCCCATCGAGCAATACCAACAGGATATCCAACGGTGGTTGATTGTCCGCTTGCTGCCACAGGCTGAACAGAGAACCCCCCAGCGCCGCCAGGAGCGAAACGCAAAGGACCCACCGCCAGATACGCCACAATTGCGGCCATTGATGACGACGTGGGGCAATCAAAAATGCCAACGCGGCCGGCAACCCAAGCATGATCCCATACCAGAACCTTTGGGTATCAGGGTAGAACAGCTGCAACAACCCTTCCCCCTGCTGGCGTGAAGCACCGGCCATCACAAACAGGATCCAGGTTCGGGCTTGTAAAACCAGTACCCCCCAAAACCACAGTGGCAAACGCAGCGCACCGTGATGATCGTAATCGTCGGGGGAAAAACGGTGTGGGGAGGACTTCAACGTCGATTCCTTATCAATCTCATGAGTATTTCTTCAGATGGGAGTCACATTTATGGTTTTCAATGCGCACGCTTAAGAACCTCTTAAGATTTCCATGCTTTACTTAATCCCATCAAACCAGCAGTCCTGATTGGCAGGGCTTTGATTCTCGATTGAGATAAGGAAGCTTAAGATGAAAAAATATACCCTGGCCGCATTAATCGCGCTGTGCAGCGCACCGGTTTTGGCACAACAAGGTGGGTTCCTCGATCCTGCCGCGCCGCAAACACAAACTACCCAGCAAGGGGGCTTCTCTGGCCCAAGTGCCGCGCTGACCACCGTAGACAAGGTGAAATCAATGAGCGATGACACCTGGGTCATGCTGCAGGGCAACATTGAGCAGCGCGTCGGCGACGATACCTATACCTTCCGCGACGCCAGCGGCACCCTGACGGTAGAGATCGACAAAAAACGCTGGAACGGTCAGACCATCACCCCGAAAGACAAAGTGCAGTTGGAAGGGAAAGTCGATAAAGACTGGAGCAGCGTGGAAGTCGATGTGAAAAACATCAAAAAATTGCCATAACGCATAGCAACGGGCGGTGAAACGTCACCGCCCAGAGTACGACTCAATATTCTTGATCTTCAATCAGCCGTTTACCCAGGCTGGTCACGTTCTGGATCTCGTAACCGAGTTTTTCATACATCTCAATGACCGTGTCGTTATCTTCACGGACCATCAATTGAATCTTAGGGCAACCGCGCGCGATCAGTTTCTTCTCCAGACGGCTAATCAACGCATTGGCAATGCCGCGTCCGCGATAATCCGGATGAACCCCCAGATAATACGCCGAGCCACGATGACCGTCGTAACCCCCCATCACCGACCCCACGACTTCCCCGCCCACTTCGGCGACCAGAAAAAGCGCCGGATCGTGGTTCAATTTACGTTCAATATCCATCTCAGGATCATTCCACGGTCGCAGCAAATCGCAGCGCTCCCACAGAGTAATGACTTCTTCAAAGTCGTCTTGTCGAAATACGCGAATTTCCATCGATGTTCGCCGCTGTTAATTAAGATGTTTATCTGATTATCGCGTGATTATTTACTTACGCAATATCTATATCCTAAATAATTGGCGTGGTATCCCGGCGGCAGGCCCGTTAGCCTCCGGGAGCATTGACAACTATTATGACCGGGGTGAATGGGCATATAGCTTCAACGATGACGCGTGTCACTGGGATTTCCCCTATCAATGACCGGGAAATACCCCGTTACACGCGTAATAAATGGACATAGTTATAAGGTCGATTAATGATTATCAATACGATATAACGTCGCAAAATAGAATTTGTCGATGGAGCGTCGCGTTATGAAAAAGCAGGTTAATCAATTCCTCAATTTTAAGCCGCTTTCCACTTCCCCCACGCGACGCCAATTATTGCTCTCCGGCCTGGCTCTGGTGCTGCTCGGCAGCAAAAGCCAAACGGCTAATGCCGAATCCGGCGGGATGCTGCGCAAGCCGCACAGCAAACCCGCGCCTAAACCGTCAGGCAGTAAAAGGCTGGTGATGATCGATCCCGGTCACGGCGGTATCGACTCCGGCGCGGTTGGCAGCGAAGGCTCGCAGGAAAAGCACGTGGTGCTGGAGATAGCCAACCATGTCCGCCGTATTCTGCACGAACAAGAGCATGTCGAAGTGCGCCTGACACGGGAAGAAGATGAGTTTATCCCCTTGTTCCAACGCGTTGAGATTGCCCACCAGCATCAGGCCGATCTGTTTATCTCCATTCATGCCGACGGCTTTACCAGCCCGGAAGCCTCTGGCGCGTCGGTGTTTGCCCTGTCCAATCGCGGCGCCAGCAGCGCCATGGCACGTTACCTGTCCAACCGCGAAAATGCCGCCGATGATGTGGCGGGCGGGAAATACAAAAACCAGGACAACTACCTGCAACAGGTGCTGTTCGATCTGGTGCAGACAGATACCATCAATAACAGCCTGACCTTGGGTCGCCACGTACTCGGACAGATTCGCCCGGTGCACCATCTGCATAGCAACAGTACGGAACAGGCGGCGTTTGCCGTGTTGAAATCCCCGTCAATTCCATCGGTGTTGGTCGAAACCTCGTTTATTACCAACCCGGCGGAAGAACGCCTGCTGGGTACCACCGCTTTTCGCGAAAAAATCGCCCGCGCCATCGCCGACGGTATCATCAGTTTCTTCAGTTATTACGATGCGCACCAACGAAAACCCGGCTAATACTGCCAGCCACGGCGATTAAAGGTATACTCTGCGCCTTGTTCAGTCAGACGCTGTGAATTATTCCGTATGAGTTTATCGACCATCGCAGAAGTAAAATCCTTCCTGCTGGCACTGCAGGATCGCATCTGCACGCAATTAGCCCAAGCCGACGGCGGTGCCGTTTTCAACGAAGACCGCTGGACGCGTGAAGAAGGCGGCGGTGGCCGCAGCCGGGTATTGACCGACGGCGCGGTGTTCGAACAAGCAGGCGTCAACTTCTCACACGTTTCCGGCGCCACCCTGCCGGCCTCCGCTACCGCACACCGTCCTGAGCTGGCCGGTCGCAGCTTCCAGGCCATGGGCGTGTCGCTGGTCATCCACCCACGTAGCCCCTATATTCCCACCAGCCATGCCAACGTGCGTTTTTTCATCGCGGAGAAACCCGGTGAAGAACCTGTATGGTGGTTTGGCGGCGGCTTTGATCTGACGCCGTTCTACGGCTTTGAAGAAGATGCTGTCCATTGGCATCGTACCGCCGAACAGCTGTGCGCGCCCTTCGGTGAACAGGTCTACCCCAAATATAAAAAGTGGTGCGACGATTATTTCTTTATCAAACACCGCAACGAGGCGCGCGGTATCGGCGGTCTGTTCTTTGACGATCTGAACACTCCGGATTTCGCCACCTGTTTTGCCTTTACCCAGGCGGTGGGCGAAGGCTTCCTTGATGCTTATTTGCCGATCGTAGAAAAACGCAAAACGCTGAGCTGGGGCGATAACGAACGCCAGTTCCAACTGTATCGCCGTGGCCGCTATGTAGAATTCAATTTGGTTTGGGACCGGGGCACGCTGTTTGGCCTGCAAACCGGCGGACGTACCGAATCCATCCTGATGTCGATGCCGCCGCTGGTTCGCTGGGAATACAATTATCAACCGGAAGAAGGCAGCCCGGAAGCGGCGCTGTACCGCGATTTCTTACCGGTACGCGATTGGCTGAAGGAGCCTGAATAATGCAGATTTGGGTTGATGCGGACGCGTGTCCGAACGTGATCAAAGACGTGCTGTTCCGCGCGGCGGATCGCACCGCCATGTCGGTGACGTTGGTGGCTAATCAGCCACTGAGAACGCCGCCGTCGAAGCATATCCACACGCTGCAAGTGGCGGCCGGTTTTGACGTAGCGGATAACGAAATCGTGCGCCGCTGCGAGAAAGGCGATCTGGTGATCACCGCCGATATCCCACTGGCAGCGGAAGTGATTGAGAAAGGTGCGGTGGCGCTGAACCCACGCGGTGAACGCTACACGCCGGACACCATTCGTGAACGCCTGAACATGCGCGACTTTATGGATACGCTGCGATCCAGCGGTATCCAGACCGGTGGCCCAAATACGCTGAACCAGCGTGACCGCCAGCAGTTCGCCAACGAGCTGGACAAGTGGTTACAGCAGGCAAAACGGGCGCAGTAATTGCGCCCGTACTCTAGGTTAGAATCGCACCTCCCCGCCGAAGATATAGGTTCGACCGCGGGCGGTGTTGGTCGGTGTGAAATCCTGTGACTGAGACGGCAGCGAATTCATCTTGTTCAGGGCATCCGAATAATCTTTGTCCATCAGGTTCTGCACGCTGAATTTCAGCAGCAGGTTACGGTTAAACTGGTAGGTGCTGTACAGATCGATAACGGTCGGGATATGCGGCGCCGGTTCCTTCAGCAACTGCTCATTTTCATCAACGTTGGAATCCGGGGAAAGACGCACCGCCTTGCCGGTATATTTCACCAACCCGCCCAGCGTCAGTTTCTCATCCAATAGGCGCACCCCGCTGTCCAGCGTAAAATACAGCTCCGGCAATTCACTGATGTCGCCGGCGCCGAACACATTGCTGGCCTGATTGGTCGGCTGGCTGGTGTGCTCCTTGCTCAAAGACAATTTGGTGTAGGCAAATCCGGCGTCATACATCGCTTCCACTTCAACCCCACGTGACCAGACCGGCTCGTAGGCGTTGCTGTACATGGTCATGGCGACGTCAGGGCTCGCATCTTCCCACTCTTGCGCCGTCGCCTGGCTGCGATTGCACTTCTGCCGATTGTTGCACACCATGTAACTTTGGCTGGAAATGTAGTTTTTGATTTTCGATTCAAAATACACGGCTTTGAGCTGGAAGCTGTCCTGCTTAAACAACAGATCATGCGCATTGGCATTGAACCCCGCCTGGTACGTTTCTGCGGTTTCACCCTTCAGGAACGGGTTCATCGACTGCCCGCCGCTGTTGGCAAAGAAGACTTCCTGAATATTCGGCCCTCGCATGGATTTGCTGTAGCTGACAAACGGCTGCAGCCACGGCGTCACCTGTGCTGACAGCAGCACCGACGGGTTAAAACCGTGCTCTTTCAAATTGATATTGCTGGCCCCCTGCGGGAAGCAAGCCACACGCTCATCACAGGCAGGTTTATACCCGGAAATGTCATAAGAGCTATAGTTCAGATCAACGTTGCTCTGCCAAATCCCATAGTTAAGCTGCAGCCCGCTGTAAAGGCTGGCAATATTTTGTTTGCCCGCGATCCCCACCGGGGAGCTTTCCGCCTGGTTCTCATCCGTCACCAGCCCGGAAGCGTGTTTCTTGTATTCATTGCGGATCAGCTTACCGCCATAGCTGAAGGCAAAATCGACCTCCTGCAGGCTGAAACGGCTGGTATTATTTAAATCCAGCGCGTCCGAGATATTTTTGGCTTTGCTGTCGCTAAACCCCGCCATATTGTCCGACATGAACTTCTGTTCACCGCGGCTGGTGCTGGCGGTCAGGTTAACGTCAATCAGCTCAGAAAAAGGCGCATAGTGGTATTTAATATAGAAGTCATTACTGTCGATATGACGGCGGGTTATTTTATTCTGGTAGGTTCTGGCTGACAGTTCGATGCTATTAAAGGCATCAGGTTTAATATCCACTTTGAATAATTGAGATTTTGGGTTCTGGCGATAGGTTTTATCGACATTAAAGGCTTCGCTGTCGAAACCCGAACCGTTCTTATAATTAGACGTGATGGAACTGCCGCTGATGGCCGCCATCGCGCCCAGGCTACCGCCATCACCAAAAGCATCGGTTTTTCCGCCCACGGCAACCATGCCGCTGCGGCCAATGCCGTTATTGCCCACAGAAAATTTGGTGCGTATACCAAAGGGATTATCGGAAAACACCACATCGTCCACGCCAATGGTACGGAAGTTGGCGCTGCCTGCCAGCGCGTTCACCCCGGCGGACCCTGTCGCATTGCCACGCGCCACATCAACGCCGACGATAAAGTTAGGATCGATCAGCGCACCGAACTGACTGGTAGGTAAACCACCGTGCGCGGCATCACTCGGCGAGCTGCCGTAATAGTTCTGAGTGATACCATCTACCATGGTGTTAACCCGGCCAAAACCGCTCATACCGCGAATATTGACGCTGACCGATCCCTGGCCCGGATCGATTTGGGTATAGGTACCCGGCATGCTGCGCAGAATACTGTCTACCGATTCCAGATTTTTATTTTCCCCACGTGAACTGAACGCCCCCGGTTTCTCCAACGCGTCCCTTTCACTGCTGTTACTGTTGTCTGCCGCTGACACATTTAACGGGCTGAAAACCACCTTACCGCTGCCCTCTTTTGCCTCACTCTGTGCAGCCGCCGCCCCCCCGCTCAGCGCTATTCCCGCGCCGATCAGGCTTACTATTAATTTAATTTTCATATATCCCCAGAAATTGCCAAAAAGGTTTGATGGCCGACAATGCCCAGCAAAAATCCCCGCCCCAAAAGACGGTAAATATTGTTATTGTTTTAATACGCCGCAGCTTACTGCGGCGTTAGATATTATTTCTGCGCCTGTTGATCCATCGCCAGAATAAAAGCGTACTCCAGCGCACTGTTTTCCAACCGTGCCAGACGGCCCGATTTACCGCCGTGGCCTGCGGTCATATCGGTGGACAACAGTAGCAACGAATCCCCTTGTTTAAACTGTCGCAGCTTCGCCACCCACTTGGCAGGTTCCCAATACTGAACCTGCGAATCATACAGGCCGCTGGTCACCAACAGGTTCGGGTAATGCTGCTTGCGCACGTTGTCATACGGGCTGTAAGACTTCATCAACGCGTAGGCCTGTGGCTCGTTCGGATTGCCCCACTCTTCATACTCGCCGGTGGTCAATGGAATACTGTCGTCCAACATGGTGGTCACCACATCAACGAAAGGCACCTGCGCCACCACCGCGTTATACAGATGTGGCGCCTGATTGATCACGGCCCCCATCAGCAATCCACCCGCGCTGCCCCCCATGGCGTAGATACGGCCCGGTTGGCCATAGCCATCCTTGATCAAGGCTTGGGTGGCGTCGATAAAGTCGCTGAACGTATTCGGCTTATGGGTCAGTTTTCCCTGTTGATACCAGTTTTGCCCTAACTCTCCGCCGCCGCGTACGTGAATCAGCGCATAGACGAAACCGCGATCCAGCAAACTGATTCGATTCGCGCTGAAGGCCGGATCCATGCTCATGCCATAAGCACCATAGCCGTACACCAACAGCGGACTGTGGCCCGGCTTGAACATTGCCTTGTTGTAGACCAGCGAGACCGGCACCTTCACACCGTCGCGCGCGCTGATCCACACCCGCTCACTGTGATACAAGCTCGGGTCAACGCCTTTCACGTCCTGCTGCTTGAGTAAGGTTCGGCTGCCCTTATTCAAATCCCACTCGTAGGTACGGGTTGGGGTTGTCATCGCCGAATAACCGTAACGTAAGCGATCGCTGTCAGGATCGGGGTTATAACCCAACCAGGCCATGTAGCTGGCATCGTCAAACGGAATACTGCGTTGGGTCTTACCGTCCCAGCTCATCTGCCGCAATTGCACCAATCCATCGCCACGTTCTTTTACCACCAGCCAATCACGGAACAGAGTAAAGCCTTCAACCTCACGCTTTTCCTGTGGTGCAATTAGCGTCTGCCAAGGTTGCTGCGCAGACGCGGTGTGATACAGACCGAAATGCGGGCTTTGGTGGTTGGAGCGCAGATAGAATTCGCCACGATAATGATCGAGATAATATTCACGCCCGCTGTGCCGGGCCGCAAACAACTGCGGCGCACGTTGCGGACGATTGGCGTCGATCAGACGCACTTCAGAGGTGGTATTGCCGCTGATAGTGATAATGACGTAGTCACGGGAAGCGGAGCTACCGAGGCTCAGATAGAACGCAGCATCGTCTTCCTGATACACCCGTTGATCTTCCGTTACCGGCGTGCCAAACGTATGCCGATAAACCTGATAGGGCAGCAAGGTTTGCGGGTGATTGCGCACATAGAACAGCGTCTTGCCGTCGTTAGCCCACACCATATTGCCGGAGGTGTTCTCTATCACTTCCGGCGCCCAACGTTTGTCAGCAATATCCTGCAGGGAAATCCGATACTGGCGGCGCCCCTGCACATCTTCAGATACCGCCATACACCGGTTGTCTCGGCTGATGTCCATCCCGCCGACGCGGTAATAATCATGGCCTGCCGCACGCTGATTGGCGTCCAGCAAGGTTTGCCACGGCGCATCGGCAGTCAGTGCCTGCCGTTGATACAGCGCGAAGTTTTTACCGGCTGCGTAGCTTTCCTGATAACGGTAGCCGTTCAATTGATAAGGCACCGAACGGTCTTCCGGGCTAATGCGGCCCAGCATTTCCTGATACAGCTTATCGCGCAGTGCTTGATAGGGCTGCATCATCTGTTCGGTATAGCGATTTTCCGCCGTCAGATAATCCAGCACTTTTTTGTTCTTTCGGCTGTCGTCACGCAACCAGTAATAGTCATCGGTGCGTGTTTCCCCCTGCGCAACCAGCAGCTTGGGCACTTTTTCTGCCTGCGGCGGTTGTGGCTGCGCATCGACCGCAGAACTTAAAAATCCGAACGAAAGCACGAAAGCGGTGACCAGGCGACACTGCTTATTGGACGACAGCGGGTGATTCATAATCCCTCACGAAGTTTGGAGCTGCAGGTACCCCGTTGGGATAGCCCCTGCAGATGTTATTTGCCGGCATTCAACGCCGCCAGATTAAAATCAATCGGCATCGTCACGCTGACGGAGCCATTTCGTAACATGTCAGACGGGGGGACGGGCAACGGCTGCGCCCGCTCTACCACGGCGAGCGCTTCACGATCGAGTGACGCGGTGCCCGAGCGAACCAACAGTGTCACCTCCGACACTCGGCCCTGAGCATCAACGCGGAACGTCACCTGCGGCATGCCGGTACGTCGACGACTGCGAGCATCTGGCGGATAGCGTTTAATGTTGTTCAGATAGCCTTTCACCCGGCTTTCCCATGACAGCTTGGCTTGAACGCTGCTGTTGGAATCGCTGTTGAGCGGCGCAGCGGTTTGGCGGGCAATGTTCTGCGCCTTTGGCGCAGCAGCACTGGAGGCCGCGGCATGACGCATCTCTTTGGCCTGCTCTTCCGGGTTCGGCTGGGCTTTCTGCGGCGGCCGGTGTTCCGTGCGTTTTTTTTCTGCCACGGCAATCTTGGTCTTTTCGGCGCGCGCCAACGTCGGTAAATCAGGTTGCTCCTGCTGCTCAGCCGGTTGCGCCGCAGAGGATTCCGCCTGTTGCACACCCAGCGGTAGTGGCTTGGGGCTTTCCGGGGCCTCAACCTGCTCCGCCCAGCTCATCATCACTGCCGGCGGAGGTAATTGCATCATCGGCAATGGCTGTGACGGCCAGTAAAACACCAATACCAGCGCGACGTGGGCCGCTATCGCACACAAAAAACCACGCACCCAACGCGGCTGCGGCATAGCAACGACCGGATAAAATAAAGACTGACTTAACATAGGGACATTAGAATACTTAATCGCGAATGATTGCAGATCACATTTGCTAATGATAATCATTTGTAACTGTTATTAACAGTTCTTTTCGCCGTGTTTACTCTATGAATTTCAAGTTGCAACAAACAGCGCTGCAACTTGAAAGGCACCGGTAATGGTTTCATTACTTCAGGGCCGGGGTAATCCACAGATAATCTGCCACCTGTTTATCGACCTGCACACCGGGTTCTGCCAGCATCAATACCGTCGGCAGCGCTGCCGGTTGCAGATCTTGCACGTGAAGTGGCACCCCCACCGATTTGGACGCATGATAACCACCGGCAATCAGCAATGCCGGCGTCGGTGCGGCCAACAAACGTTCGGCCATACGGCGATCGCGTTGCTGCTGGATTGCCAGCATCGCATGCAATTGTTGAGGTTCGATATTTCCGCCATGTGAGGTGCGAATCGTTTCCTCTAGCGCTTTTTGTACCACTGGCCGCACCGACAACGTCCCCTGCGGGAAACTCGGCTGCTGATAAAATGCCATGATTTCATTACGATCCAGGTTGGCAGACCACAGTGGATAAGGCGCGCGCATTGCCGCCATTACCACATCACCGTACAGCGACCACTTCCAACCTGGCTGCCAATCAATCAGCTCTGCTACACGACTGTCACGCACCGTCGGATTTGACTGCAGCCAGTGCTTCACCTGATCCACCTTAGCCTGCTGGTTCGGGTTTAGCATTTCCATCAGCACGCTGCCTTGTGGCCGCTGCCGAGGCAATTGCTGTACCAACCATTGTTCAATCTGATGGTGGTAAGGGTTGTCATGTTTCTCCCCAACAATCACCCGTTGCTCGGCAGACAGTCGGGCCAATAGCTGGTCAGGCGTCAGGTTTTCCCCACTGCGCAAGTCGGTAATTTTCCCCCGTTCGGCAAGCGTATTTTTTTGCGTTGGAGCGGGAGTTTGGCTACAGGCACCGAGCGCCAGCGCGGCCAGTAAAATCAAAAATCTCATGATGCTGCCCTGTAATAAAAAGTGGCGACATTATAGATAATAATTATCATTTGCATATAGGCGATAACCTATCCTGAGATGCCGATAACTATTTTTACGCTATGGTTTTGGTCTCACATTGATTTCATGAGGTATTGCAGGTATAACCAATAGCCATTTAGCTGCTTAGACGTCTATACGGATAGAATATCATGCACTCACCTGTTCCCGCCGAAGGGCAATTCAAACGCACCATGAAAGCCCGTCACCTGGTGATGCTGTCGCTGGGGGGGGGTCATCGGTACCGGACTGTTCTTCAACACCGGTTATATCATCTCGACTACCGGTGCCCTCGGAACCCTGCTGGCCTATTTGATCGGTGCGCTGGTGGTCTATCTGGTGATGCTGTGCCTGGGTGAGCTGTCGGTAGCGATGCCGGAAACCGGCGCCTTTCATGTCTACGCCTCCCGCTATCTTGGCCCGGCGACCGGTTATACCGTGGCTTGGCTGTACTGGCTCACCTGGACGGTAGCGCTGGGTTCCAGCCTGACCGCCGCCGGTTTCTGCATGCAGTACTGGTTTCCGCAATCGCCAGTTTGGCTGTGGTGCTTGATCTTCTGCGCGGCGATTTTCCTGCTCAATGTGGTCACTACCCGGTTCTTTGCTGAGAGCGAATTTTGGTTTTCGCTGATCAAAGTGGTCACCATTTTGGCATTTATTATCCTCGGTGGTGCGGCAATGTTCGGCGTGCTGCCGATGAAAGACGGCACTCCTGCGCCCTTCCTCCATAACTTGACCGCCTCTGGCTGGCTGCCAAACGGCACACTGCCGATCCTGATGACCATGGTCGCGGTGAACTTCGCGTTCTCCGGCACCGAGCTTATCGGTATTGCCGCCGGCGAAACAGAAAACCCGGAAAAGGTGGTCCCTTGGGCAATACGCACCACGGTGATCCGTCTGATGCTGTTCTTTATCGGTACCGTGTTTATTTTGGCTGCGCTGATCCCGATGGATCAGGCCGGGATTGTCAAAAGCCCGTTTGTCTTGGTATTTGAACGCATCGGTGTCCCTTATGCTGCCGATATCTTTAATTTTGTCATCCTGACCGCCATCCTGTCTGCCGCTAACTCGGGCCTGTACGCGTCAGGCCGCATGCTGTGGTCGCTGGCCAACCAACGCACCCTGCCGGCCTATTTCTCACGCGTCAATAAACGCGGCATCCCCATTAATGCCCTGACCTTCAGCATGCTTGGCGGTGTGCTGGCCCTGCTGACCAGCGTAATCGCACCAGACACGGTGTTTGTTGCCCTGTCGGCAATCTCCGGCTTTGCGGTGGTGGTGGTCTGGTTAAGTATCTGCGCGTCGCACTACGCGTTCCGCCGCCATTACCTGCGTAGCGGTCAGCCGATCGGTGGCCTGAAATACCGCGCTCCGGGTTATCCGTTAACGCCGATCCTGGGTTTTGCGCTGTGCCTGCTGGCCTGCGTCGGGCTGGCATTCGACCCGGAACAACGCATTGCACTGTATTGCGGCTTGCCGTTTGTGGCCCTGTGCTACGCCGCCTATTATCTGACCCGCCGCAGCGGGCAAACAACCTCTTTGGGAGACAATCATGCCGGTTAACAACCCTGTCGCGACCTTATTAGCCACTCAGCGCACGCTGATTTTAGATGGGGCACTGGCCACCGAACTGGAGGCGCGCGGCTGCGATCTCAGCAATCCCCTGTGGTCGGCAAAAGTCCTGATTGAGAACCCTGAACTGATTTATCAGGTTCATCTCGACTATTTCAACGCGGGTGCACAATGCGCTATCACCGCCAGCTACCAGGCCACCCCACACGGCTTTTTACGCCGCGGTTTGGATCACGCACAGTCCCTGGCGTTGATCGCCAAAAGCGTGCAGTTGGCGCAGCAGGCACGCAACGACTATCTGGCACAACAACCGCAGGCGGAACCGCTGTTGATCGCCGGGTCGGTCGGCCCCTACGGGGCTTATCTGGCCGACGGGTCCGAATATCGCGGTGACTACGCCTTGCCGCAGGAAGAAATGATGGCCTTTCACCGCCCACGCATCAAAGCGTTGGCCGAAGCCGGGGTTGATTTGCTGGCCTGTGAAACCCTGCCGTCGTTTGGTGAACTGCAGGCCTTGTTGGCCCTGCTACACGAATTCCCAACGCTCGGTGCATGGTTTGCCTTTACCCTGCGTGACAGCCAACACCTCAGCGACGGCACGCCGTTAACCAGGGTCATGGCCGCACTGCACGCTAATCCGCAGGTATTGGCTATCGGCGTTAACTGCATTGCACTGGAAAATGTCACCCCAGCGCTGCAGCAGTTTGCCGCACTGGCTGACAAGCCGCTGCTGGTCTATCCGAACTCCGGTGAACACTACGATGCGGTAACCAAAACCTGGCATGCCTGTGGTGGCGCGCACGGCAACCTGATTGATCAAATTAGCGAATGGCAACGTATAGGCGCACGGCTGATTGGCGGCTGTTGCCGCACGACGCCGCAGGACATCCATCAGATCGCCGCCCGCTGTAAGGCATAAATTCACGCTTCTGTTAGCTGGCGTAATTGGTCGGCAACTTGTTCTGTATTGAGATGCCCCTGGGCTGCCTCGATCGTTAATTCAACCAGTTGCGCGTCTTCGCGCAACGAAACACCATTAATGCCCAGAAACAGCGCCATGCTCTGAAAAGCGGTACGCTTGTTACCATCGAGAAAAATGTGTCCGTGACTGATGGCAATAAGATAGATAGCGGCAAGCCGATAAACATCGCTTATCCCATCATAGTGAAAGGCATTAAGCACCCGATTGGCCACGGCCTCAACTTTGCCGCCTTCCTGGCGGCCGTTGGGCACAATTTCAGCATTGAATTCCGCAATATCCTCTGCGGTTAAAAAAATCATTTATCGGCAAGTGCTTTTATCGTCGTGGCGTGTTTAGCCTGAATACGCGCTTTGATTTTAGCTTTGACCAAAACCTCGTAGTCCGCCTTGCTAATGATGTAGACCTCATCATGCCCGCGACGCGTAACTTCTACCGGCTGATTCTGGGCTTCAGTGAACACTTCGGCCAGATTACTTCGGGCCGCCGTATAACTTATGGTTGTCATACCTCAACACCTGTACATGTACATATTTGAACAATATTTGTACCATAACATGCCAATATAAAAAAGCCCCCTGCACCGAAATGCAGGGGGCGGGTTATCATTCAAGGCTTATAGCGGTTCGGTTTGCGCTTCTACCACGGCCAAGGCCACCATGTTGACGATGCGGCGCACCGAGGCGATTGGCGTCAGAATGTGTACCGGTTTTGATACCCCCATCAGCACTGGCCCGACGGTCACCCCTTCGGAAGACGAAACGCGCAGCAGGTTATAGCTAATGCGTGCGGCTTCCATATTGGGCATGATCAACACGTTGGCCGCCCCTTTCAGCGGGCTGTCTGGCATCAGATCATTACGAATGCTTTCGACCAGCGCGGCGTCACCGTGCATCTCACCGTCAATTTCCAGCTCCGGTGCCATCTTGTTCACCAGTTCCAGCGTTTTACGCATCTTGCAGGCTGCAGGATTATCCGAAGAACCAAAGCTGGAATGGGACAACAGCGCCACCTTCGGCTCAATGCCGAAACGACGCACCGTTTCCGCTGCCATCAGGGTGATTTCTGCCAGTTGTTCCGGCGTCGGATCGTCATTGACATAGGTGTCAGCAATAAAGGTGTTGCCGCTAGGCAGCAGCAACGCGTTCATTGCCCCGGCGACGTGTGCCCCTTCGCGGAAGCCAAACACTTTCTCTACCACATCGTAATGCTCGTGATAGCTGCCGATGGTGCCGCAGATCATCGCGTCCGCTTCACCACGATGTAGCATGATGGCTGCAATCAACGTCGGGTTGCCAATGACCGCACGGCGTGCCTGCTCTTGCGAAACGCCACGACGCTTCATGATCTGGTAGTACTCGCCCCAGTATTCATTGAAGCGCGGATCGGACTCGTTGTTCACCACTTCAAAGTCTTTACCCGGCGTCAGTTGCAAACCAAGTTTTTTCAGCCGCATTTCAATTACGCTCGGGCGTCCCACCAAAATAGGGTAAGCCAGCCCTTGCGACACCAGTTCCTGCGTCGCATGCAGCACCCTTTCTTCTTCACCTTCTGCCATCACCACACGTTTTATTTCTTTCTTCGCCTGGGCAAAAATGGGCTTCATGAACAAGTTGGTTTTATAGACGAACTCCGACAGTTTCTCGACGTAGGCATCAAAGTCTTCAATCGGCCGCGTCGCGACACCAGACTCCATCGCCGCCTTGGCGACCGCAGGCGCAATTTTTACAATCAGGCGTGGGTCGAAAGGTTTTGGAATAATGTATTCAGGGCCGAATGACAGGTCCTGATCGCCATAGGCTGAAGCCACCACGTCACTCTGCTCTGCCAGCGCCAGATCGGCAATCGCATGTACGCAAGCCAGTTTCATTTCTTCGTTAATGGTGGTTGCGCCGACATCCAGCGCGCCACGGAAGATGAACGGGAAGCAGAGGACGTTGTTCACCTGGTTGGGATAGTCAGAACGGCCGGTACAGATGATGGCGTCTGGACGCACGGCTTTCGCCAACGGCGGCAGGATCTCAGGCTCTGGGTTGGCCAGCGCCATGATCAGCGGATCCTTGGCCATGGTTTTCACCATATCCTGCGTCAACACACCCGGACCAGAACAACCCAGGAAGATATCCGCATCAGGGATAGCATCCCCCAGCGTACGTTGGCCATTATCTTCAATGGCGTAAGCCGCCTTGGTTTGCTCCATATTGGCGTCGCGTCCCTTATAGATCACCCCTTTAGAGTCGCAAACAGTAATATTCTGCTGACGCAGCCCCAAGGCCACCAACAGGTTTAAACAGGCAATCGACGCCGCGCCGGCACCGGAAACCACCAGGCGCACGTCGGAAATGTTCTTTTTCACTACCCGCAAGCCGTTCAGCACCGCAGCCGTGGTGATGATGGCCGTGCCATGCTGATCATCATGGAACACCGGAATCTTCATGCGCTCACGCAGTTTCTGCTCAATGTAGAAGCACTCTGGCGCTTTGATGTCTTCCAGGTTAATACCGCCGAAGGTCGGTTCCAACGCGGCGATAACGTCAATCAACTTGTCAGGGTTAAGTTCATCCACTTCGATATCAAATACGTCGATACCGGAAAATTTCTTGAACAGGACACCTTTCCCTTCCATCACCGGCTTACCGGCCAATGCGCCAATATTGCCCAGCCCCAGCACTGCCGTGCCGTTGGAAATGACCGCCACCAGGTTGCCACGCGCAGTGTATTTGTAGGCTGCCAACGGATCGGCGGCAATTTCCAGACAGGGTGCAGCAACGCCCGGCGAGTATGCGAGCGCCAGATCGCGTTGCGTAGCCAGCGGCTTAGTTGGGGAGACCTGGATCTTGCCTGGGACCGGATATTGGTGGAAATCAAGCGCACTCTGTTTGAGCTGTTCGTCCATTATGGGTTCCTATGCTTTTTGCTTTTATGTTGAGGTAAGACTTGTAAATCTTTAAGGCTATGAGGCTGTACGCACCGCTTATTTGGCCCACCAAACCCCATGGCCGCGCCTTGTTGCGCGTTCAAATGACCGCCAGCGGCGCTCACGTACAATGGCAGGGCACAGCCTTTAAGTATAGTGAGAGAAACGTCACAAACTTTGAAGCGGCCCATAACCTTGATCGAAATTGTTTTTTAAAAGTAAAAAAAGAAGTACCACAGGACGAGACAAAAAACACGGCCGTCAGTGCAGCGGCAGTTCAGCTCGCCAGGCATTGAGCGTCGCCACCCGGCCTGCGCAAATTTGTAACGAGGTTTGTAGTGCCAGGGTGTAACTCAGCGCATCGCCCCAGGTGTTACCCAGTAACTGCGGCTGTTCACACGGGGTAAACACCGACTCAGGGGGCAACAGCACCACCGGCGCTGCCGCCTGCGGCGGTTGGGCGCAGGAGCTCAATAACAGCGCCAGGCAGAGGCTGCCCAGCACAGGCGTCATTTTTAATCGCTTCACGGTATTTCCTCTGGT
Source organism: Serratia sp. PL17 (assembly GCF_017832355.1). Taxonomy (GTDB): domain Bacteria; phylum Pseudomonadota; class Gammaproteobacteria; order Enterobacterales; family Enterobacteriaceae; genus Serratia. Next base: position 6,162 of record NZ_JAFIBY010000008.1, on the reverse strand, counting down.
AAACGTCGCTTTGCTGACGCAGCTGACGTTCCTGTTGCTGTTGAGCCGCCATCAGCGCACGGTTCTGCGCATCCTGGGTTTGCAGTGTGACAATCAACCCCGCCTGCTGCGCCAGTGTCTTTTGCTGTTCGCTCGCCTGCTGTCGCACCAGATCCAGCCTGTGCGACAGCAGTGAGTTGTATGCACCGAGGCAAATTGCCACCATCAACAGCAGCAGCAATCCGCCTTGTGACAACCTGCTTAACCAACCGCTCATGCCGGATAATCCCTAAAGGAAAGCTGGAAATGCGGCCCATCTTTCAGGGTTTTCCATTCGCCGCCCCACTCAACGTTGACTGCACACTCGCGCGCCGCACGACGCACTGCCACAGCAATTTGCGCGTAGTAGTCCCATTCCCAGGACACCACACCCGCGGGCATGGCCACCACATCCACTGCATGACCGGTCAAATGACGGCTTTTCAGCGTTTGGCTTTGCCCCCCGCGCACCAGTTCACGCTGACGTGCCATGGTGCGTAATCCCTCGGTGATGGAAAACGGCACCAGCGAATAATGCAATGCCAACCGAATCACCCGTACCAAATCCGGGTGAACACCCACTAAATTGGCTTCGCTGCGGGCGGTGAAGCGAATATCTTCTATTTCATTTATCATTTTTGAACCCCGTTTTATTTCCAATGAATTTTTTAATTAAACCGCTGATATAATCGGCCCCAAGAAAGCCAATCAGTACGCTGGCAAGATTCGCCCATTTTAATTCCAGCCCGGCCAGTGCCAATGCATCGCGTACCGTCCAGGCCAATAAAGCGCACATTCCTGCATTTAATAGGCGTCGCCGCATACCCACGTTACGATAGGCCCCGTGTAATAACGCCATGAGGCCTGCCAAAATGGCATTCATCACCGGCTGAAGATATTCACATGCTCGCTGGATAATTAAGCCAACAGCGTCTGGCTCTAAGCTGGACATAGCTACACTCCTATTTTACTTTAATTAAATGCCAATCACGGCCGGTGGAATATCGGTACCATCAGAATCTAGTTAAGGATGCTATAACAAAGCAAATGAATAAATACAGCCTCTAAGGTCAAATTCATTCACGCTCAACCATGACACAACAATGCCCAGTAAATAACGACACTGCTCGATGAAAAAATTCATCCTTACTGTGATTTATTTCGACTTTTATTTACCTTAAAAATAAACATTAATAGCGGCGGGAGATTCACTCTCAATAACAAAAAACCTCAACCTGGAGAAATACCATGTCCGAACGCAAAGCCGTTATTGGTTATTACTTTATTCCAACTAACCAAATTAATAACTATACCGAATCTGATACCTCAGTCGTGCCTTTCCCGGTGTCGAACATTACACCGGCCAAGGCCAGGCAGCTCACCCACATTAATTTCTCGTTCCTCGACATTAACAGCAATCTGGAATGTGCCTGGGATCCGGCAACCAATGACGTCAAAGCTCGCGATGTCGTCAGTCGGTTGACGGCGCTAAAAGCGCATAACCCTAACCTGCGCATTATGTTCTCCATCGGTGGCTGGTATTACTCCAACGATCTGGGCGTTTCCCACGCCAACTATGTCAACGCGGTGAAGACCCCGGCGTCACGCACCAAATTCGCGCAATCCTGCGTCCGCATCATGAAAGACTATGGTTTTGACGGTGTAGACATTGACTGGGAATACCCACAGAGCAGCGAAGTGGATGGTTTTGTCGCTGCACTGCAAGAGATCCGTACCCTGCTCAATCAGCAGACCCTGGCCGATGGCCGCCAGGCACTGCCTTATCAACTGACCATTGCCGGTGCCGGCGGCGCATTCTTCCTGTCACGTTATTACAGCAAGCTGCCGCAGATCGTCGCCTCACTCGATTACATCAACCTGATGACCTACGATCTGGCGGGCCCATGGGAAAAAATCGCTAACCATCAGGCCGGGCTGTTCGGCGACAGCGCCGGGCCAACCTTCTATAACGCACTGCGTGAAGCCAATCTGGGTTGGAGTTGGGAAGAACTGACTCGCGCCTTCCCTAGCCCATTCAGCCTGACGGTGGACGCCGCGGTACAACAACACCTGATGTTGGAAGGCGTACCAAGCAGCAAAATCGTTATGGGCGTGCCTTTCTACGGCCGCGCATTTAAAGGCGTCAGCGGCAGCAACGGCGGCCAGTACAGCACTCACAGCACACCGGGGGAAGATCCGTTCCCAGGCACCGACTACTGGTTGGTGGGGTGTGAAGAGTGCGTCCGCGACAAAGATCCCCGCATTGCCTCTTATCGTCAGCTGGAACAAATGCTGTTGGGCAACTACGGTTATCAGCGCCTGTGGAACGACAAAACCAAAACGCCGTACTTGTACCATGCGGCCAAAGGCCTGTTCGTCACCTACGACGATGCCGAAAGCTTCAAGTACAAGGCTAAGTACATCAAACAACAGCAACTGGGTGGCGTCATGTTCTGGCACCTGGGCCAGGACAACCGCAATGGTGACCTGCTGGCCTCGCTGGACCGCTATTTCAATGCTGCGGACTACGATGACAGCCAATTGGATATGGGCACTGGTCTGCGCTATACCGGCGTGGGTCCCGGTAATCTGCCGTTCATGAGCGCGCCTGCCTACGTCGCCGGCACCGTCTATAACCAAGGTGCGCAAGTGTCTTATCAAGGCTATGTCTGGCAGACCAAATGGGGTTACATCACCTCGGTACCTGGCTCGGATACTGCCTGGCTGAAAGTGGGCCGCGTGGCATAACAACCGGTTGCACCATAAAAAAACCCCGTAGCCGACGGCGACGGGGTTTTTATTGTTTAATTTTCGCATCCCTTCGTCACTGTTCCCTTAGTTGTTACACCAAGGGTAACCTCCATCACGTATGACTTCGCGCCCCATCAGGCTAAAAACGTCGCTTTTACGCGTCAGGCGCTCATGCCACCAGGTAAAACCAGCCCCTTTACTGGCCGGATGCCAAGCCAGCCAAATCATTTCGTCACCTTTTTGCATATCAACCGGAACCGTCACCAGTTCACCACTTGCCAACTCTTTTTCGATCAGCGCTGGCGGCAAGAAACCATGACCAATACCCCGTTTCAACAGCGCCAGTTTGCTCTCAACATCGCACACCACCAGTTGACGCTGTAACGGCATGGTGCCGTGATTACGCTTTGGCAATTCGTGACTGCTGTCGGCAATCACCACCACGATGTCGTTCAGCCGCTGGTTTTTGTCCACCGGCTTTTTCTGCGCCGCAAACGGATGTGAAGGCGAGACACATAACACAAAGTTCAGCTTGCCCAGCATCAGCGTTTTCGCCTGCACGCTGTCCGGGATCTGGCCGATAGCGATAATCAAATCCGCCCGGTTGTTCTTCAAGGCATCCCAGGTACCGTTCAGTGCTTCTCGCTGCACAGAAATGTTGGCGTTTGGGCTGTGCTGAATATACTCACGGATATCCTGAGTGATCGTTTCTAACGGAAAGAAATTATCGACGACGATGCGGATATTATTATCGAGTTTGGGGATGTTTCTTACCCTACTTTCGAGATCCTGTACCGCATTTAAAATCCAACCGCCCTCCTGCAACAGAAATTCCCCTTCATCTGTTAGGGTAATCATCGGGCCATTACGATGAAAAAGTTTCACACAGAGCTTACTTTCAATATTGGACACACGGTAGGATATTGCCGAAGGCGTTTTATGCAGCGCCTCCGCCGCCATTGAGAAAGAGCCCGTACTTTTGATGGTGCTGATTATTTTAATCGCATCCAGGGATAATCTAGTCATACAAATTCCTCTTTGACATAAAATAAGAAAAAATTGACACTAAATTCCCAAGTGGTTGGCGCGTAAAGTCGTTCAAGTCACACAAGAGTAAGTAAAACCACAAGCAATATACTCCATATCAGAGAAAATCATCTGAAAGAGTATTCATCAATCCTTTAAATAAAATTCATCATGGCATCGATTTTTTAGACTGTAGCGTTTAAATAAATTCAACAAAGAAATAAAAGACAATCATCATAACAATTTTAGTTAATAGCCTATAAAACATTCCACCCTGACGAGAGAGACTACGCGTAAAAATAAATCAAGCCGCCAAGAATGATGTTTTTAATTCCATTAATGACCCCTCATTTTACCGGTGAAAATAAACCCAACTTACAATACAACTTCAGTCAGGAGTGACTTATGAACAATACTTCCCGTACCCTTATGTCTCTTGGTTTGCTGAGCGCGGCACTGTTCGGCGTATCTCAACAGGCTTCAGCCCACGGTTATGTCGAAACACCCGCCAGCCGCGCCTATCAGTGCAAACTGCAGCTCAATACTCATTGCGGCAGCGTGCAATATGAACCACAAAGCGTTGAAGGGTTGAAAGGCTTCCCGCAGGCCGGTCCGGCTGATGGGCACATTGCCAGCGCCGACAAATCCACCTTCTTCGAGTTGGATCAGCAAACACCTACCCGTTGGAACAAGATCAACCTGCATACTGGCCCGAACTCCTTCACCTGGACGCTGACAGCACGTCACAGCACCAGCAGCTGGCGTTATTTTATTACCAAGCCAAACTGGGATGCATCGCAGCCACTGACCCGCGCTTCGTTTGATCTGACGCCGTTCTGTCAGCAAAACGACGGTGGTGCCATCCCTGCTGCGCAGGTCACCCACCAGTGCAACATACCGGCAGACCGTAGCGGTTCGCACGTCATCCTCGCCGTGTGGGATGTAGCAGATACGGCCAATGCCTTCTATCAGGCCATTGACGTTAATTTGACCAAGTAATAAGAAGAGGAATACCCTAGGGCTCAGCCAAGGCTGGGCCCTTTTTTATTGTCTGATGCCGCATAGGCCTCTCCCTCGCATGCCCATGAGGCCGCTTTTCGGCACATGCCAATGGCTAACAAGCCTTACTCTGCCTGGCTTCGAACGGGATCCATTGTTCTTATCCATCGCAACAATCAGAAAAAGCGCATTTTAATCATTACGCTTCTGATGCAGTGTGTTCAGCCTATGATGGAAAACGTTCTCATTTCCCTACATTGACGTTTGGTCAAGGAGCTTATAAATGAACCAATTAGACGCACTCAAGCAGCTAACCACGGTTGTGGCCGACAGCGGCGATATCGAATCTATTCGCCAGTTCGAACCGCAAGATGCCACCACCAACCCTTCACTGATCCTGAAAGCCGCTGCGCTGCCTCAATATAAGCCACTGATCCTCGAAGCCCTGAGCTATGCTCGCCAGCAGGGTGGCAGTAAAGAAACCCAACTGATCAACGCCAGCGACAAACTCGCCGTGAACATCGGCGTCGAAATTCTGAAAAGCGTACCGGGGCGCATTTCCACCGAAGTGGATGCCCGCCTCTCCTTTGACCGCGGCATGTGCGTTGCCAAAGCACGCAAACTGATCGGTCTGTATCAAGAACAAGGCATCGACAAGTCACGTATCCTGATCAAACTGGCCTCTACCTGGGAAGGCATTAAAGCCGCCGAGGAACTGGAAAAAGAAGGCATCAATACCAACCTGACACTGCTGTTCTCTTTCGCCCAGGCGCGTGCCTGCGCCGAAGCCGGGGTCTACTTGATCTCTCCCTTCGTCGGCCGTATCTATGACTGGTATCAGGCCAAACAGCCTGCCGCTGACTATGATGCCGACCAAGATCCAGGCGTGAAATCCGTACGCACCATCTACGAATACTACAAACAGCACCGTTATCAGACGGTGATCATGGGAGCCAGTTTCCGCAAGGTTGAGCAGATCCTGGCATTGGCCGGTTGCGATCGCCTGACCATCGCACCGAATCTGCTGGAACAGCTTAAGCACAGCAATCAACCGGTCGAGCGTAAGCTGACGCCTTCCACTGAAGCCTTCCACCAACCTGCCCCGCTGGCTGAGGCCGAATTCCGCTGGCTACATAATCAAGACGCGATGGCGGTTGAAAAACTGGCTGAAGGTATCCGCCTGTTCGCCGTTGACCAGCAAAAGCTGGAAGACATGCTGGCCGCTGAACTGTAATCACTCTGGAGTCCCGTAATGTCTTCTCGTAAAGAACTCGCCAACGCCATCCGCGCACTCAGCATGGACGCCGTACAAAAAGCAAATTCCGGCCACCCGGGTGCACCTATGGGCATGGCGGACATCGCCGAAGT
>NZ_JAFIBY010000007.1 GCF_017832355.1 Serratia sp. PL17 | reverse complement strand
GTGAAATCTATTGGGTATACCCGTGATCCTTCACGTTGTCGCGGTGTTGGCTACCCTCGTTTATCCCAGCCACTGAGGTGACTAAGCTCCCGGGGATTCCCTTGGTTGCCGCCTTGCTACAACGTGAAATCTATTGGGTATACCCGTGATCCTTCACGTTGTCGCGGTGTTGGCTACCCTCGTTTATCCCAGCCACTGAGGTGACTAAGCTCCCGGGGGTTCCCTTGGTTGCCACCTTGCTACAACGTGAAATCTATTGGGTATATCCGTGATCCTTCAAATTGTCGCGGTGTTGGCTACCCTCGTTGACCTCAGTCACTGAGGGTGACTAAGTTCCCGGAGGGGCTTAATTGTGACGTTGCTACAATTTGAGGTCTGTCGGGCAAACAGCGCCAAAGTCAGACCTCAAGAAAGTAAAAAAGTTGAGCTTTTTTATGCAGCAAGCAGTTCTTTTGCATTTGCCAGCGTGTTCCGGGTGACTTCACTGCCACCAAGAAGGCGTGCCAATTCCTGTAAACGGGCTCGTTTATCCAATGGCGACATCTGTGTTTCGGTTTCTGTGCCGTCGGTCTGCTTGCTGACAAATAGATGCTGATGACCGCAGCCTGCGACTTGCGGCAGGTGAGTGACGCACATCACCTGCGTGGACTCGCCTAACTGGCGAAGCAGGCGGCCAACAATGGCGGCGGTTGGGCCACTGATACCGACGTCCACTTCGTCGAAAATCAGTGCCGGCGTTTCCATTTTGCGCGCCGTGATAACTTGGATCGCCAATGCGATACGGGACAATTCGCCACCAGAGGCTACTTTCGCTAATGCCTGTAGCGGTTGGCCTGGGTTGGTGGACACACAAAACTCGGTGCGCGTTGCACCTTCCGCACTCAAATATTGCGGCTCAAAGCGCACATCAATATTGAACTTACCGTGCGGCATAGAGAGCGCCTGCATGCTGTCAGTAATCAACGTGGTCAGTTCGGCGGCATAATGCTGGCGCTTCTGGTGCAATTGCTCTGCCAACAGCAGGGCGTGCTGATGGTGCTGCGTGACTGCTTCGTTCAGGTGCTCGTGATCGTTTTCTTGCTGCGATAGCAGTTGTTGCTCATCCAGCATCTGTTGGTGCAATTGAGGCAGCTCCTCTGGTGCCACGTGATGCTTACGTGACAGATTAATTTGCCGCGACAGGCGTTGCTCCAGTTCTTGCAGGCGGTTCGGATCCAAATCCATGCGATCGGCATAATGGCGCAGTTCATCACTGGCCTCACTGATTTGGATTGAAGCCTCTTCCAGCATGTCCAGCAGACCGCTTAGCTTTTCATCCATCCCGATCAACTCAACCAGCAAATGTTTGGCGGTATAAAGCTGGCTCAGCATGTTGTTTTCTTCGTCATCGGCCAGTAATTGCAGCGTTTGCTGGCTGATCGTCAACAACTGGCCACTATTGGCCAGGCGTTTGAACTCAGAATCGATTTGTTCAAATTCGCCCGCCTGCGGTGCAAACTCGTTCAGCTCTTTTAATTGGTATTGCAGTAGCTGTTTACGTGCATCACGCTCGATGGATTGTTGCTGATGGTGAGCCAGTTCGCGGCAGCTTTGGTGCCACCGCTGGTAAGCCTGCTGCATCTGGATCAGCAGAGCAGGTTCGTCGGCATAGGCGTCGAGCAGTTGTTTTTGATGCTCGGGCTTGAGCAGTAATTGGTGAGCATGCTGGCCGTGGATTTGAATCAAACGCTGACCGAGTTCGCGCAGTTGCGAAAGGGGGACGGCAGTGCCATTGATAAAACCGCGTGAGCGGCCATCTGCATTGATCACCCGGCGCAGCAGGCACTCATTACTGTCGTCTAATTGATTTTGCTCTAGCCATTGGCGGGCGGACGGGGTGTCTGCCAGCGAAAAGCGAGCACAGATATCGGCACGGGCGGCTCCCAAGCGAACGACGTTACCGTCGGCACGGTTACCGAGGCATAGCCCCAGCGCGTCGATGGCGATCGATTTACCGGCGCCGGTTTCACCGGTAATCGCAGTCATACCCGGTTGAAAATCTATTTCCAACTCACGAACGATAGCAAAATTGCTGATGGTCAATTGCGCCAGCATGGGAACCTTCCTGTGTATAAACACATAACTGTAGTTTCATACAGTATAAACTGGTTTTATATACAGTAAAGAGGCTGGCGCAATTTTTAGAATAATTTTTTTGACCAACCGAGCTTGGTGCTTAACGTATTGAAATAGCTGTAGTCCTTCGGATGAATAAGATTCAAATGGAAATCACTACGGCGTATCAAAACCTCTTCACCTTCCTGAATAGGCAGCGCGATTTGACTGTCGCAGCTGATTTCCAGATCGCTACCAATTTGGGAAAACTTCAATCGGATAGTACTGTTGCCGTTGATCACCAGCGGGCGGGCCGAAAGGGTGTGCGGGAACATCGGCACCAGCGCAATGGCCTCCAGCGACGGCGTCAGGATTGGCCCACCGGCGGAAAGCGAGTAGGCGGTCGAACCGGTCGGCGTAGCGATAATCAGGCCATCGGAACGTTGCGAGAAGGCAAAGCGATCGTCGATATACACTTCGAACTCAATCATGTGCGCCACTTTGCCGGGGTGCAGTACCACTTCGTTGATGGCGGTGCTGATACGGCACTGTTGGTTCTCTTTGTGCACGATGGTTTCCAGCAGGAAGCGCTGTTCATCGATGTACTCGCCTTCCAGCACGTCGGCCAGTTGCTGCAATGCGTTATCGGGGTCGAGATCGGTCAGGAAACCGAGATTGCCGCGGTTAACACCGATCACTTTAATGTCGTAACGGGCCAATACGCGCGCAGCGCCAAGCATATTGCCGTCACCGCCAACGACCACGGCCAAATCGGCCTTTTGGCCAATATCGGCCAGGCTACCGGTTACGGCGTCTTTTAGCCCCAAATCTTGGGCAATCTGCCGTTCAACCATTACTGAATAGCCTCGGGCAACCAGCCAGTGAAATAACATCTCATGCGTTGCCAGCGCCGAAGGGTGACGCGGGTGGCCAACAATGCCAATACAGCCGAATTTTTTATTCATTGTTGTGATTTTCCTCACCGGGACCAGTTTATGCCCCACATTGTGACCGGTTGACTTGAAACCCCGGTTTTGATCCCCATAATAAGCCAAGTTGCGAGATTAATGCTAAAACGCGGAGATATTCATGAGTAGTAAAGAACAGAAGACGCCAAACGAGCAAGTCTCGGAAGAAATGGAACAGCAGGAAGCCCTGCCGGAAGCGGCTGAGGGCGTCGATCTGCGGGATGAGCGCATTGCTGAGCTGGAAGCTCAACTGGCCGAATCCCAGCAGCATGAACGCGACAGCCTGCTGCGTGCCAAAGCGGAGATGGAAAATGTTCGTCGCCGTACTGAACTGGATATCGAAAAAGCGCACAAATTTGCGCTGGAGAAATTCTCCGGCGATCTGTTGCCAGTGCTTGATAACCTGGAACGCGCGCTGGAAATGGCGGATAAAAACAATCCGGAACTGACAGCGATGATCGAAGGTATCGAACTGACGCTGAAGTCCCTGCAGGACGTCGTGCGTAAGTACGGGATCGAAATTGTTGGTGACATTAACGTGCCGTTCAACCCGGACGTGCACCAGGCCATGAGCCTGATGGAATCAGCCGATCACCAGCCAAACCATGTCATGATGGTGATGCAGAAAGGCTATACGCTGAATGGCCGTCTGTTGCGCCCAGCGATGGTTGCGGTTTCCAAAGCCAAGGCTTAAGCGAAATTAAGTAAAGAAAAGGCACCCTCGGGTGCCTTTTTTGCGTCTGGTGTTATGCCTGTGGCAGTCGGGGCATCCAGTCGATAGGTTTTAACCCCTGCTGCTCCAACAATTGGTTGGTTTGCGAAAAGTGGTGACAGCCGAGAAAACCGCGATGGGCGGACAGTGGTGAAGGGTGTGGCGCTTTCAACACATGGTGGCGGTTACGATCGATAAAGTTGCCTTTCTTCTGGGCATGCGAGCCCCACAGCAGGAATATCACGCCTTCGCGGTTTTCGTTCAACGCCGCAATCACTCTGTCGGTAAAGGTTTCCCAACCAAGCTTGGCGTGGGAGTGCGCCTGGCCACCTTCCACGGTTAATACCGTATTCAGCAGCAGCACTCCCTGTTCCGCCCAGCTTTGCAGGCAGCCATGATTAGGGCGTTCAAAACCAGGGATATCCGTCGCCAGTTCTTTATACATGTTCACTAACGAAGGGGGGGCGGGAACGCCGGGCAGTACGGAGAAAGACAAGCCGTGTGCCTGATTCGGGCCGTGGTAGGGATCCTGACCGAGAATCACCACCTTCACGTCCGCCAGTTCGGTAAAACGGAACGCGTTGAACACATCTTTTTGCGGTGGGTAAATGGTCTTACCGGCCTGGCGTTCAGCAGCAACAAAGGCAAGCGTTTCATGAAAATAGGGCTGCTCTTTCTCCTTGCCGATGACGTCATGCCAGGTGAGGGAGGTGGACATAAACGCTCTCCTTTGTTTTCGTTAACAATTCACTGGGCATAGCTTACCGTTTAGCTTCACACAGTGAAACCCGCTTTTATTTTTACGTTACTGTGGTGAATGCAAAAATTTTTGAAAATTTACAAAAATAATTGCGATGCGCTTTATGGGGAAAATTGACATAAAACATAAACTTGCCCACTTGTGCCGTGTGGGTACCCCGTAAAAATTGACTTAAATCAAAGAATTGCCCACTCCAGGCTGGTATACAGAACAACAAGACAACAATGGTTTTACCAAATGGCCGAAACCAACATTGGGTTTTTTCGACGTAGAATTTTTCGCCCTTGTACGGAGGCAACAAAATGATTACTGGTATTCAAATTACTAAAGCAAACGACCAGGCGCTGGTGAACTCTTTCTGGCTGCTGGACGATGAAACATCAGAAGCTCGCTGTGTTTGCGCTAAAGCGAACTATGCGGAAGACCAGGTTGTACCGGTCAGCGAACTGGGCCAGATCGAGTACCGTGAAGTGCCGCTGGAAATGCAATCTACCGTGCGTGTAGAAGGCGGTCAGCACCTGAACGTAAACGTACTGCGCCGCGAAACGCTGGAAGATGCGGTGAAGCACCCAGAAAAATACCCGCAATTGACCATTCGTGTGTCTGGCTATGCGGTGCGTTTCAACTCGTTGACGCCAGAACAGCAGCGTGACGTGATTACACGTACCTTTACAGAAAGCCTGTAATTACCCGTATTGTTTACAAGGGAGCTTCGGCTCCCTTTTTTTTTATGTGATGGTCGAAACTGGACAGAAAGTGAATCCGGATCACATTCCTTGCAAAGATAACCGCCTGCATTACAGAACTGCTCCGACCTGCCGATAGCTACAACAGCACACATAAGGTGCGCTAATTAATAAGTCTATCGACAAGGAGTCGGCATGAGTATGTCTTTGAGCTTTACCTCTGCGGTCAGTCCCTCGGCTATTCAGCTCCCGCCAACACGCACGGCACAGGAACCGCTGAATGCTCCCCAACCTGTTGAATCCGCCCCGGTAAACGCCCCCGCGACCACAGTGTCGTCGCACACTGTAAATGCACAGAATCTACTGAATACGCTGGTGAGCGACATGTCGGTAACGGCGCCGGCTGCAGCGCATTCGGGCGTGACGCGTGGTCAGCAATCGCAACAAGGGGATTACACGCTAGCGCTGTTGGCCAAAGACGTTTACAGCACCACTAGCCAGGGTGTTGACGGGTTCAGCCGCTTGAGCGACAGCGCCTTGCTCGGCGCGGGTATTGATCCTGCCAGCCTGCATGACACAGCATCGGGTTTTCAGGCTGGGATCTACAGTGACAATCAACAGTACGTATTGGCCTTTGCGGGCACCAATGATATGCGCGACTGGCTGAGCAATGTACGCCAAGCGACGGGGTATGATGATGTGCAGTACAATCAGGCCGTCGCGGTCGCTAAGAGTGCCAAGGCGGCGTTTGGCGATGCGTTGGTCATTGCCGGCCATTCACTGGGTGGTGGCCTTGCGGCAACGGCGGCGCTGGCGACGGGCACGGTGGCGGTTACCTTTAACGCTGCGGGAGTGTCCGATTACACGTTGAACCGTATGGGGATTGATCCAGCTGCAGCAAAACAGGATGCGCAAGCCGGCGGGATCCGTCGTTATAGCGAACAATATGACATGCTGACCGGGGCACAGGAATCCACTTCGCTAATCCCTGATGCCATAGGACATAAAATCACGCTGGCCAATAACGACACCTTAAGCGGTATTGACGACTGGCGACCGAGCAAACATGTCGATCGCAGCCTGACGGCGCACGGTATCGACAAGGTCATCAGTTCGATGGCGGAGCAAAAGCCATGGGAGACCAAAGCCAATGCCTGACGGGCGGCGGGCATGGTGGCAGGCGGTGATGATTGCCATACTGGCGCTGATCGCGATTGTCGGTTTACTGATGATGGCTAAGGGACAACAGATGAATCAGGATATGACCCCGTTCAACGGGCACAGCAATGCGGCATTGGCTCAGGCCGTCGCACGTGGCGATGTAAAGGGTATTGCTGAACAGGCAACGCAGGCGCGTTTGCATGGGCAGGGCGATCATCAGGTCACCCTGTTGCAGTGGGCAATACTGTCACAACAACCGCAAAGCCTAAGCGCGTTGTTGGCGCTGGGGGCGGATGCTTCTACCCCGGGTTTGGATGGAAACAGCGCATTGCATACGGCTGCGGCAGTGCAAGACCCACAGTATCTGCGCTTGCTGTTGGCTTGTGGTGTGCCGGTTAACCTACGTCATGCGGTAACCGGGGCCACGCCATTGGCCGTTGCGGTATTGGCGGGAAGGGAGGAGCAACTGCGACTGTTGCTGGTGTCCGGTGCGGATGTCACGCTAAGCGATCGGCTAGGGGATACTCCTTTGCACGTAGCGGCAAAAATCAATGCACCGCAATTGGCGCTGATGCTGTTGCAGGCAGGGGCGGATGCCAAAGCCCGTAATCAGCAAGGGATGACTTTCCAGTTCTATTTCTCGCAGACGCCGACGGCATTGCAGAATGAGGAAATGCGCGATCGTTATCATCAACTGAATACGTGGCTGAAAGCCCATCAGCAGGCAACGCATTATACGCAGCCATAAACGGGCATAAAAAAACCGCCTTCAGATAACTGGAGGCGGTTTTTATTTACAGCGGCGGCATTACTTCGCGCCGTTGTCTTCAGGTTTGGCCTTTGGCTGGCGGCGTTTGCCGACGTTTTTCGCATCGCGATGACGCACTTTTACCTTGGCTTTTTCTTTGTTCTTTTCTTTGTCGGCGGCACGTTTGGCAATCACCTTCTTCGACGGCTTGCCGTTGCTTTTCTCGCTTGGCACTTTGGTCGACGGTCGCAGCTCTTCGATGACCCGTGCTTTCAATGGCTCGTTCAGGTAACGCCCGACTTTGCCCAGCAGCAGGTGGTCATGTGCTTCAACCAGCGAGATTGCCGTCCCCTTGCGCCCGGCACGACCGGTACGGCCAATGCGGTGCAGGTAGGTGTCTGCGGTGCGCGGCATATCGAAGTTGAACACGTGGGTGATATCCAGGATATCCAGACCACGGGCAGCAACGTCGGTCGCAACCAGCACGTTGACGCGGCCATCCATCATACGTTTTACCGCTTCGTTACGCTTGGCCTGCACCATTTCGCCTTCGAGGTAGCAGGTATTGATACCCGCCTCGCGCAGCCAGGCCGCCAGCTCATGTACACGTTCACGTTTACGCACGAAGATGACGGATTTTTGTACGTCCGGTTGTTGCAGCAAATGCACCAACAGGGCGGTTTTATGCTGCACGTCGTCGGCACGGTAGTACCACTGCAGGATCTTTTTGCGTTCGCGGCGTGATGGATCCGCTTCGACTTCTACCGGCTCTTTCAGAATGCGCTCGGCGAATTCGCGGATAGCATCGCCTTCCAACGTTGCGGAGAACAGCAACGTCTGGTTACGCCAGCGCGTCTCGGCAGAGATCGTTTCGATGTCCTGTGCGAAGCCCATGTCAAGCATGCGGTCGGCTTCATCGAGGATCAGTGTCTCTACTGCGCGGCAGTCAAAGTTTTCTTCTTTAATGTATTGCAGCAGACGACCAGTGGTGGCGACGACCACGTCCTGGTTTTCGCTGAAGACTTCCGCGTGGTTCATGTACGCGACGCCGCCAGTAATGGTGGCGATATCCAGCGAAGTATGAGCAGCCAGTTCACGTGCCTGATCGGCTACCTGCATCGCCAGCTCGCGCGTCGGGGTGAGGATCAGTACGCGCGGTGGCCCGGACTTCTTGCGTGGGAAGTCGAGCAGATGCTGCAATACCGGCAGCAAAAATGCGGCGGTCTTGCCGGTGCCGGTTGGCGCCGAACCCAATACGTCGCGCCCATCCATCGCAGGCGGGATCGCCTCGGCTTGAATGGCGGTTGGGCGTTCGTAGCCTTTATCGCGCAGGGCGTTTATCAGGCGTTCATCGAGTTCGAGCTCGGAAAAATTGGTTACTGTCATGGTCTACCTCTACTTGGGGCGCCGATTATAGACGGGTTGGCCGCTTTCTTCACCTATTTAAGCGGAAAGCATCTCTTTTCCCAAAAATCAGATTGCCTTATGCTACGCCAGTTTTGTATCCAGGTGGTTATTGTGAGCACTCAATCGAAAGCGAATTTTACGCCACGTCGCGGTGGCTTTACCTTTAAACAATTTTTTGTTGCTCACGATCGCTGCGCAATGAAAGTGGGCACGGACGGTGTGCTGCTGGGGGCATGGGCGCCGTTGGCACAGGCACAGCGAGTGCTGGATATCGGCAGTGGCAGCGGATTAATTGCGCTGATGCTGGCGCAACGTTCAAGCGACAGCGTGCTGATCGACGCGGTCGAGCTTGATGAGGCGGCTGCGGGTCAGGCACGTGATAACGTTTTGGCGTCACCGTGGTCGCCGCGTATTGAGGTGCATGCGCAAGACATTCACGATTTCGCGCAGCATCATGCCGGTGAATACGATTTGATCGTCAGCAATCCGCCGTATTTTGAGCCGGCGGTCGCCTGCCGCGATCAGGCACGCCACAATGCACGTTATACGGAAACCCTGACCCACGATGCCTTGTTGGCCAGTGCAGAACAGCTGCTCGCGCCGAGCGGGGCTTTTTGCGTGGTGTTGCCGCATGATATTGGTGAAGCTTTCGAAACCAATGCGCATGAGCGAGGTTGGTACACTGCGCAGCGGCTGAATGTCAGCGATCGCGCAGATACGCCGTTACACCGGGTATTGTTGGCCCTGACGCGTCAGCCGACGGATGCAAATGTAGAGCAGAAGCTGGCAATTAAACTGGCTGATGGCAGCTATACGGATGATTTCCGCCGTCTGATAACTGATTTTTATCTGTTTTACTGAAATGAAAAAGGCGCCATTTCGGGCGCCTTGGTAAAACTTTTAGGGTTGCAGGATGGTCGGTAGCGCTTCCGGCAGCAGATCCGGGTAGTCCAGCGTATAGTGCAGCCCGCGGCTTTCTTTGCGTTCCATAGCGCTGCGGACGATCAATTCCGCCACCTGCACCAAATTCCGCAGTTCCAGCAAATTGTTGGAGATACGGAAGTTTGCGTAGTACTCGTCAATTTCCGCCTGCAGCGTATTGATACGGCGCAGTGCGCGCTCCAGGCGTTTGGTCGTGCGCACAATCCCCACGTAGTCCCACATAAACAGCCGCAGCTCATGCCAGTTGTGTTGGATCACGACCCGTTCATCGGCATCGTCTACGCGGCTTTCATCCCATTGGGGGAGTTGCTTCGCCAACGTGATAAACGGCAGACGCATCTTGATGTCCTCCGCCGCGGACCAACCATAGACCAGGCATTCCAGCAAGGAGTTGGATGCCATACGGTTAGCACCGTGCAGACCGGTGTAGCTGACTTCTCCAATGGCATACAACCCGTCAAGATCGGTACGGCCGTGCTGATCAACCATAACGCCGCCACAGGTGTAGTGCGCAGCAGGGACGATGGGGATCGGTTGTGTGGTGAGATCGAAGCCCAGCGTCAGCAGTTTTTCATGGATCATTGGGAAATGCTGAGTAATGAATTCAGCCGGTTTATGGCTGATGTCCAAATACATGCAGTCGGCACCCAGACGTTTCATCTCGTGATCGATGGCGCGCGCAACGATGTCACGCGGTGCCAGTTCGCCCCGTGGGTCAAAATCGGGCATGAAGCGGCTGCCGTCCGGGCGCTTGAGGTAGGCACCTTCACCGCGCAATGCTTCGGTCAGCAGGAAGTTGCGTGCCTGCGGATGGAACAGGCAGGTTGGGTGGAACTGGTTAAATTCCAGATTGGCGACCCGGCAACCTGCGCGCCAGGCCATGGCAATGCCGTCGCCAGAAGAAATATCCGGGTTGGTGGTGTACTGGTACACCTTGGCGGCACCGCCGGTAGCCAGCACGACCGTCTTGGCGCGGTAGGTTTCTACCTGTTCCAATTCACGGTTCCAGACATAGGCACCGACAACCCGGCGCGTGCCTGGTAGGCCAATTTTGTTTGATGTGATCAGATCAACCGCATTGCGGCGTTCCATCACGCAAATATTCGGGTGGTTGCTTGCTTTCCCTACCAGGGTGGTCTCTACTTCTTTACCTGTGGCGTCGGCGGCATGCAGAATGCGGCGGTGGCTATGTCCACCTTCTCGTGTCAGGTGGTAATGTTCTTCGCCCTGAGCGTTGATTTCAGTGTCGAACAAGACGCCCTGATCGATCAACCATTGCACGCAGTGGCGCGCATTGCCGGCGATAAACTCAACGGCGTCTTTGTCACACAGGCCGGCTCCGGCAATCAAAGTGTCATCAACGTGTGAGGCAATGCTGTCCGTTTCATCGAAAACCGCGGCGATCCCGCCTTGGGCATAAAATGTGGCGCCTTCGTTGAGAGGCCCCTTGCTGAGTACGGTAACCTTGCAATGCTGCGCCAGACGCAACGCCAATGACAGGCCTGCAGCGCCGCTGCCGACAATCAGTACATCGCTAACATGTTCAGATGATGGTTGCATAACGTATGATGTGTGCAGAAGAAGAGTGAAATTCATGTTAGCCTAATTGTCCGGGCAAAAGCCACGGATGGGTGACATCAACATAAAAAACAATGGCAATACGGAACTTCGTGTTCTGTATGAACTCCAAGCGAGTGCTTGCTCAGGAAAATCATGTATGGCTGGCAGTACAATTTTACGCGTGGAGACGGATTTGGGGAGAGTTTACCTCGGATGAGCGAGCAGTTAACGGATCAAGTTCTGGTTGAGCGGGTCCAAAAGGGCGATCAGAAGTCGTTTAACTTACTGGTAATTCGTTACCAGCACAAAGTTGCGAGCCTCGTTTCCCGGTATGTGCCACAAGGCGATGTGCCTGATGTGGTGCAGGAGTCGTTTATTAAAGCCTATCGCGCACTGGAATCGTTCCGTGGGGATAGCGCTTTCTATACCTGGTTGTATCGAATTGCTGTGAATACGGCAAAGAATTATTTGGTTGCTCAAGGTCGTCGTCCGCCATCGAGCGATGTGGATGCCAATGACGCCGAAAATTACGAAAGTGCGGGCGCACTAAAAGAAATTTCGAACCCTGAGAACTTAATGTTGTCAGAAGAGCTGAGACAGATAGTTTTCCGTACCATTGAGTCTCTCCCTGAGGATCTTCGCATGGCGATTACCCTGAGGGAGCTGGATGGTCTAAGCTACGAAGAGATAGCTGCCATCATGGATTGCCCGGTCGGAACCGTACGTTCGCGTATTTTCCGCGCCAGGGAGGCTATCGATAATAAAGTTCAACCGCTGATTCAACGTTAGCAATGGCGGACACAGGAAGGGTACTTAGACATGCAGAAAGAAAAGCTTTCCGCTCTGATGGATGGAGAATCGCTCGACAATGAGCTGCTGAGTTCATTGTCTAAAGACAGAGCGCTTCAACAAAGCTGGCAGAGCTATCACCTGATACGTGACACACTACGGGGTGATATCGGACAAGTGATGCATTTCGATATCGCAGATCGTGTAGCTGCTGCGTTAGAGAAAGAACCGGCGCGCCTGGTTCCTTCTGCAGTTCCGGAATCTCAGCCGCAGCCACATACCTGGCAGAAAATGCCGTTCTGGGACAAAGTCCGTCCTTGGGCCAGCCAGATCACACAGATTGGCATGGCGGCCTGCGTGTCGCTGGCAGTGATTGTAGGCGTACAGCAATACAATCAACCGGCTGCACAATCTGGTGCCGCTGAATCACCGGCATTCAATACCCTGCCGATCATGGGGCAGGCGTCACCGGTTAGCCTTGGCGTACCGGCAGACAGTTTCTCAACCGGCAGCGGTCAACAGCAGCAGGTGCAGGAACAACGTAAACGCATTAACGCTATGCTGCAAGATTATGAGTTGCAACGCCGTTTGCATTCCGATCAGCTGCAGCTTGAGCAAAGCACACCACAACAGGCTGCCGTCCAGGTTCCTGGAACCCAGTCTTTAGGAATGCAACAGCAGTAATGAAGCAACTTTGGTTCTCCGTCTGTCTATTGACGGGCAGCCTGCTCTACTCAAACATCGCCCCGGCGCAGCCCACTGCGTCCGGGGCGTTGTTACAACAGATGAGCAGTGCTAGCCGTTCGCTCAATTATGAACTCGCCTATATCAGCATTAGCAAGCAGGGGATCGAGTCGCTGCGTTATCGTCATGCGGTGATCGACCAGCAGCCTCTTGGTCAATTGCTGCATATGGATGGCCCACGTCGCGAAGTGCTGCAACGCGGTGGTGGGATCAGCTATTTTGAACCCGGTCTGGAACCCTTTACGTTATCTGGCGATCATATCGTCGATGCGTTACCGGCCATTGTTTATGCTGATTTCAACCGTCTGGCGAAATACTACGACTTCATCTCCGTTGGCAGCACGCGTATTTCCGACCGTCCTTGTGAAGTCCTCCGCGTGGTTGCACGCGATGGTTCTCGCTATAGCTATATTGTCTGGATGGACGAAGATACCAAGCTGCCGCTGCGGGTGGATCTGATCGATCGCGACGGCGAAACGCTGGAGCAATATCGGGTGATTTCGTTCGTGGTTGGGCCGCAAGTGCAAAGCGCCATGCAGGGGCTGATCAAGGCTAACCTGCCGCCGTTGCTGTCACTCCCGGCTGTAGAGAATATCAAGTTGGGGTGGAGTACGGGCTGGCTACCGGCCGGGGTTGATGAGGTCGCGCGCAACCGCCGTAAATTGCCTAATGTGTCGGAACCTGTTGAGTCGCGGCTATATAGCGATGGCCTGTTCAGTTTCTCGGTCAATGTCAGTCCCGCGGGCAGCGGTGCTGGCCAGCAGTATTATCGCCAGGGCCGGCGGACTATCCAGACCGAAGTGCGCAGCGGTAACGAGATCACCATCGTTGGCGAACTGCCGCCAGCGACGGCCAAACGTATTGCTGACAGTATTTCCTTCAAGGTATCACCATAATGATGAAAGAGTGGGCCACGGTGGTTTCGTGGCAGCAGGGTGTGGCGCTGCTGCGTTGTGAGCCGAAAGCAGGATGTGGCAGTTGCACCGCCCGCTCAGGTTGTGGCGCACGTGCATTGAATGAACTGGTGCCGGAAACCGAACACCAACTGCAAGTGCGTATCGAGCAACCACTCGAGCCGGGTCAGCGGGTTGAGGTGGGCATTGCCGAAGGCAGTCTGTTGCGTTCGGCAATGCTGGTTTATTTGACGCCGTTGCTGGGTATGATGCTCGGCGGCAGTGTGCTGCAATATTGGTTGGGTACCGATGCTTCAGCCGCGCTTGGCGCACTGCTTGGTGGCGGCGCGGCCTTTATGTTGGCGCGCAGCCTGGCGCATCGCCTCGGCGAGCAAGCCAATTACCAACCCATCGTTCTGCAAATTGGTTTACCGCCTGGGGCTATGCGCCTGCAAACGGACAACGAACCTCTGCGTTAAAACGGCTGCCGCGTCATCGCCGGGTTATGGTAGGCGGGGATGCGGTTGTAGATCATGTGCTCCAACAGTGCCATAAACAGATCGGCACTGATCAGCGAAAAATAACCTATTGTAAACAATGTATTGCCCTGGTTATCCAGTAGGCGAATGGTGCCGCGTTGCGGGTTATTTTCCATTTCGCGTATCTGTTCTATCGGAATTGCCCCCTGTGAGGTGATCAGCGCTGTCGCACTTAGCCGTAGCGTTTGAGCTGATTGCCCTTTCCGGTAACCAGGAAACATATGGTTCAACCAACGCGCCCCGCAGCGGAGGTAGTGAAAGGACAGCACCTCCCCTTGGTAGAGGGCATTTAACGCCTGTGGCCCGCGTTGCTGGATCTGCTGATTGATAATAGTATCCGCCAGCCGCCAGGAATGAGACAGGTTGCTGAAGACCGGGCACCAAGGCTGATCGGCTGAGGTACGAAATGCCATCACATCGAACAATCCGCCAAACAGACGCCCCCCTCGGAAACGATAAATATCCTCAATTTTTTCAAAAGGGATAAACCGTTCTTTGTGGCTATGGTCGTTAATCACCCGAACACCTTGTTCGTACAGGCGATAGGTTAGCGCTGGCCGCAGATAGTGGCGCAGCGCCAGCAAAATACAGCCGAGTAAAATAGTGGCTGCGCCGGTTTGCAGTAAGGTCAGAACCGCATTTTCATCCATATTGCTCAGCAGGGGCAGCAATATCAGCGCCGCCCCTGTGGTTAATAGCAGCGCTGCGGCTGCCAGAATGCCCCAATTGACCTTTGAAAAATCGTGCCGGCTCAGCATTTGCCCTTTATCGATCATTGTGCACCTTCCAATCAACATGCAGAGATATGCTGGTGAACCCCGCTGGGCGTGCCGATGTAGTGCCCTGAATTATGTTTTATCGCGGTGTTCACCCCATTTCTATAGAAGCCGTTGGGAAGCGTATATGGGTTTTTTCCTAAACCCCTTGGGTCAAATTACAATTCTAAGATATTGATACGGATATTATTTTATCCATAATTAGGAGCGGGTTTATTGCGTTATTCGCGGTTATGTATTAACGCGGGATCCTGACGATAGCCCCTGAGGGAAGGGAGGCGGTATGGGCTGCTGAAACTTAGCGTTATAACGGCGTTGGGTTTTGTTAACATCCGCTTTCATAACCCGGAGCGCTCTGTAACATTAAAGTCTACATAATAGAATGCCTTCACTGCACCGATCGCTAGGTTTTCAGTGTTGTGACATGTAGAATGCAGCGATTCAGGCGCAAGACGGCCGAACCCATTCACTGTCGCTTTAGGTCCATGCGGGTTTCTATAGGCGAGTAATTCAGAAATACCAAGGCAGAAAAACTTTTATAATGAAGCATATACGAAATTTCTCCATTATTGCCCACATCGATAACTAACTCTCCGACATCCTCCGACACCTCCCGCCAAAATTTCTAAAAAATCCTTTAACAGCAAGGCCTCATCAAAAACAAACTGCGACACCCTCCGACAAGCTACGACAACATAAGCCATCATTTTTGTGTCCATATCCGTGTCCATATTCTATGATTGCCCATATGTACTGTGTCCACCGTGGACACGATGCGGGGAAATCAATGGCTATATCAGATAGTTACCTGAAAGCGTGTTTAAACAAAGAGCGTGAGAAAGTAGAGGAGAAGGCCGACCGTGATGGCCTTTGGGTTCGCGTGTCCAAAAAAGGCACTGTAACCTTCTTCTACCGATACAGATTCCTCGGCAAACAAGACAAGATGACTCTTGGCAGCTACCCAGCCCTTAGCCTCAAAGCTGCACGCGATGATGTTGAAAAATGGGCTTCTGTGTTGGTGGGGGGGGACAATCCAAAAGTTAAGCGTGACCTGGAGCGAGGGAAGATCTCCACTCGATATACTTTCGAACAATTATTCCGAGAGTGGCACGGCATAGTATGTATCCAGAAAGGCAATGAGGCTCAGGTACTGCGCTCCTTTGAGATCCATGTGTTCCCTCGCCTGGGAAAATACCCGGCGGCTGATATCACAGTGCATAACTGGCTAACCATTTTGGATAATCTGGCTAAAGCCTATTCCGAGGTGACCAGGCGGATCATCAGCAACGGGAAGCAGTGTTATTCTTGGGCAGTGAAGCGTCAGCTTCTAACAACAAATCCACTATCAGAGCTAACGGGCCGAGATTTTGGTTTGAAAAAAGGGATGGGTAAGCGAACACTTTCGAGAGATGAAATTGCGCTATTTTGGAAGGGGTGTGATGAGTGTCGAATGAGCGAGCGTAACAAGATCATGCTCAAGCTCTGCCTTTTCTATGGTTGCCGTATATCCGAGTTGCGGCTGGCCAAGAAACAACATTTCGATTTTGAGGAAGGTGTGTGGACTATTCCGCCAGAAAACCACAAAACAGGGGCGAAAACTCAACGTGCGATTATTCGACCTATCATCGCGGACATAGTGCCACTTATCAAAAGAGTGATATCACTTGCTGAAGGCGAGTTTTTATTTTCGAGCAAAAAAAATGGGCCTATGGGATCGGGAAACCATCTCAGCCTTCCGGCTAATCTGCGTTTGTTTATGATTAAAGCGTATGGCGTGAATGTCCCTCATTTCACCGTGCATGACTTGCGCCGCACAGCCCGTACCAACTTTTCTGATCTCACTGATCCACACATTGCTGAGATAATGCTGGGTCACATGCTTCCGGGGGTATGGGCTGTGTATGACAAACATACTTATTTAGATGAAATGAGGGTGGCGTATTCGAAGTGGTGGGCAAGGCTGATGAGCATAACTGAGCCTGACGTCGTTGAGTTCAAGCCCCGCTCCGCTGGGTAAATCTGCCTCTATTGCTACGTGCCGCGTGGAGTGATGCCAGCGGTTTATCTCGCTCTATTTTGGTTTCTGCCTCCTGCCAAGTAATGACCTTGTGGCGATACCATTTATTCGGTGCGCCGACCGCAGTTATGTCCGGTTCAGGAAATGGGTTATTTTCTGGGTTTCTTTTCCGATATCGTTCGAGAGTTCGTGAAGAGAACCCCAGTTCACTGCAAATTTTCGATGTTGTCATCCAGCTATGGTCGTTCATGATTACCTCTGCTATTTCCCTTCCCGCACCCGATGAACCTCACAGTTAAGCCGCAGCCATGCCGGTGGATGCTTAGGCCAATAGGGAGCGATTTTCACTGCGTGTTTGTCGAGTAGCTGTCGAAAGGTGAGTTTGTTAGTGGGGGAGTCGAAATCTTTTAGAAGCTCTCTGGCTGTGCTACGGAGAAGGTTTTTCTGAATGCTGCCGGTATCAGCGACAGGTTGCATTTTATCTGCCCCAGTTGCGCGATGCCGCGTTGACACAAAAATCGATGCGGATTTGTACCCACACCACATCGACTGCCCGAGCCACTTCGAATGCTTTAAGCCAAATACTGGCCGCGTCAGAATAATGGGCGCGGCGTTCTGCCTCAGCGGCCTGGTGCGCTAAGTTTTTATATCCAAATGTCATGATGATGCTCCGGTGTTAGTAGGTGCGCTGGTGGGTTACTGGGGAAAGAAGTTGGTTGAACCATTGGACGCGCTTGATGCAATCAACAACGCTCTTCGGTTCGTCGTTCAACCATGCTCGCGGGACAATTTCAGGTTCACGGTTACGTATCCGTGAATAGCGTTTGTACTCGGGGTCTACGGAAAGAACCTTTACTAACCGGCCACTGTTTTTTGTTGGGATAACATCGACTTTTACAAAGCGTGAAGTGGTCATGGACTGGCGAATCGCGGTTACTTTCGTCTCAGTGATTTCAACATCAGGAAAATTCATCTGCAGTAAAGAAATATGCTGATCCCGAGTGTAGTGACCACCGTCTTTAATCAGCCATTCAATTATTTCAAAGTTGCTCATTTCAAATCCTTATCTGGGTGTTGTATCGCTCATGGGACATGACCTCCCATGAATTGCCGTTGTCTTTCGATAGCATTCGCCAGCAGCGGGCTACTGGCAGCGTTAAGTAGTTGTGCTGATAGGTTCGGGTGGGTGTCTTTTGGCCCTCTCTGTAGGCGCACAGAACCCCATCAGCTTTGATGCTGATTCGTTGCGGAATTCGAGGTTTCATTTTTTACCGGTGGGGAAGTGTTATTTTGTGGTTGGGGCCCAACAGATTTTTTTGATGTCTGGGCGGCGAACGCGCTCAACAGCTTTTTCTTTTTCCAGTTTCTGCAATCGCCTGCGAATGGCTATTCCGGTCATACTTTTGTAACCGGCGCAGCGGAGCAGGTTTGCAACTGAATCAGGGGTGGAGCCGGTAGCGCTGAGCCGTTCGAGGATTTCGTTATCGTCAGGCATTAACTGCAATGTGTGATTTCCTTCTAAGTGAGGGTGAAATCGTCGTCAAACTTATCTGCGTTTCCCTCTACATACCTCGTAGCTAAGATGAAATGGATGCCTTCAAACAGCGACGTTGGCCGCTCTAAGCCGAAGATAAATGCATCGTTGTATGTGCGCCCGAGCCAGTAGCCGCCGCCGTACTCCTTGAGACGCTGGAAGAACACCCAGCCGCCATCGACAAAGTAGGGAAGCATTTCACCGCGATAGACGACTTGATAGCCGAGTTCATTTGAAGCCATGATATTCACCATTAAAAATACTGTTTATGCATACAGTATAATTATGGTTTGGCGGGAGTCAATTGCCGCCCTCCGGAGCTGCTGCCAGCAACCCGCGTACCGCCGTGAAGGCTGGAGTCACATACTCAACATCTTCGGTACATACCGCATCGATGTTATTCAGTGTGTCGCCCATAAATTCCATAGCCTGAAGCGCCAAGGTTAGGGCTTCGCGCACGTTGTCTGGCAACTCGCACCCCTGGCTAACAGGTTGAGCCAGCATTGCGGCGCGGCAGGCGTCATCTACACGACATTGTATGCGGGCCAGTAGCTGAATGTCGCCTCCAAGGAAATCACTACGGCGATTTACATCGCACATAACCATCTTCGCAGTGTCGAGTGCTATGGTGTCGAAAAATGGCGTAATTGCTTTTTCGTCCGGCACTGCTGGCGCAGGCGGGGCGGTGTAAATGGCGGTGTCATCTTCAGGCGCGCCGTTATGCCAAACCACACCTTTTCGACCTGATACGGTGGTATAGAACCCCACCGGCTGCGCCTCCCGGTTAGCCAGGAGTTCGCGGGCCATTGCAGCAATTTCACCATGCTTGATAGAGTCGTAGATTGATTCGTAATCGTGCGGCTCTGCCGATATCGCGTCGGTAATCTGCTTCAAACGATCAGTCGTTAGTGTCTTTGTCATGGCTGGCTCCAGTGATCTTCAATTGCAGCGCTAAGGCGTTGCATCCAATCGGCAAGTTTCAGGGCCGCTTCTCGCTCAGAGCCGCAAGCCGGGAAGTCATCAAAGCGCATATCGGCGGTATATCGCCGGAACATGCCTTCACCTTTGATAATCAGCTCCTGCTCAACCACCGTTCTGGCATTGTGTGAATGCTGCTCGGTGTGATAGATGCTGGTCGTTGTGTTCTCCTTTCTGTCCCGCGTGAAGCTGATCAGCTCGGAATGTGTCGGCATGGCTACTCATCCCCCTCTACGGTGAAGCCAGCCTTCCGCACTGCGCGTTTAGCCAGCGTAATCGCATTCTCAAACGCCTTTTCTTGCTCCGTCCAATAGCCGTTTGTTTTTGGCAACCGCACCGGCGTAGCCAGCTTGGCTTCCGCTGTCTTGGCGCGCTCAGCCCATAAATGCATAGCGTCTTCTGTGTCGGATAAATCCCCCTGAGAAACCTCAAGGATGCCGTCAAGTTCAGCGATGCGCTTATCCTTCGCTTCCAGCTCTGCCAGCAGGGCGGATACGTACTCTTGCGAGTAGAGGCGCTCAATATTTCTCGGCTGCTTCCACTGCTCAGGTTCGAGGCGAGTTAATTTCTTTCGATTGGGATACCCTATCCAGCTATAAGCTACGGGATCTTTCATGTCACAGGCAGCGGTGACATTTTCAACGGTGCATGGCCCGTTCCCCGAAAAACAGTTGATGCATGGGCGCTCGTCGGTACACACCGGCTTGCTCAGTTCGCTCAGCTTATTGTTCACAAGAAATTACCCCGCTATGGCTGATGCGGTAGACTCGCTTTGGTAAGCCAAGTGATTCGCGATTTCTGGTGGTAAAACCCGACCACATTTTCAACTCAAGCAAAAATCCGCACATGCCTTTACCAGTCTTTCTGCCGCCAATCTTGTTGCTTTTGCCGATGTTGCGACGTGCCTTGCGCGTCTGGTTTCTGTTGTACGCATTGCAGACTTCAAGCCAGCGCTCTTGGCACATGCCTTTGTATGGAGAGAACGTGCGAATGCGACGAGCCTGTAATTCATTGAGGTATGCATGTTGCAAATCTTCGATGTAGGTCTGCTTGCTCATAATGCTTTCTCCTGGGCTTCAGCCCGTTCAAATCCAGCGCCTGGAACAGTTTCATCTACACACTCACCACACTTACGGCAGCGATAGGTGGTAACGCCGTTCTCTGGGTAGTTTTTCGGGTCAAGGTTTGTCCCGGCCAATTTCTCTTCAACACTTTCATCAGGATAAAATGGTCGTTTCCCGTCAGTACGTCCGATGCGCTGAGTGCAGTTGATTTCGATACTGATAAGCTCACCACAACTGCATGCGCTTTCGATGATGTTGCTCTTACGCTTAGCCATGCTGGGCCTCCTTGCAGAAATCCTCAGCAGAGTTAATGCCGTTCAGCCAGACGCCTTCTCGCTCTTCAATAATCGAGCGAACCAGGTGCGCGGCACTTACGATGCTTTCCTTGATGGTGGCCAGGTCGCGATTGCGGTCGGCTGTCTTCATCTTTTCACCGGCAATGGCGGCGGAGATATGCGCAGACACCAGGCCATCTAACAGCTTGCGGATTTCCAGACTGTCAAAGTCGCCGGGGTATTTGGCTTGCTTCTGCATCACTGGGCGCTCTTTCATTTGGCCTCCCGCACTTTGTTACCTTTCCTGCCGATGATTACGCCGAAAGCTTTTTCCGCATGCGGCATCCTGATTTGCAGCAGTTCGCAGATATTCCATGCCACGGCTAATACCCAGCCTTGCGGGGTGAATGTCCAGAACTTGCTGATAGGCCATATCCATTTATTCATGGTTTTTTCGGACCTCCATGACATGGGCAGGCAAGGGCGGCGTCAGTGTTGGGAGTGAGCAGTGCGAAGCAGTTAACAACCGACTGCGGTGCTGGCCCGAAATCATCGTTATCGCTCTCATACTCCTGCAGTTCAGCGCACAGGCTGCTGTTCATTTCTTTGAGTTTCCCACTCTCCACAGCCAGCGCATCGCACTTGGCCTTCACAGCCTCCAGTTCAGCAAACAGGGATGCATAGTCGCGATAGTCCACGTAACCACCCTCCGGGGTTTCACGCATATAAGCGTTCTCATGAGAAATGCTCAGCAAAAAGTCAGGATTAAAGCGCTTGATCATCACAGGCCTCCTGAGCAGGGTTCTGTTGCCGGTACTCGTTGAGGATTTTGTTTATTTCTTCTCTGGTTCCCGGCAAGAGCAGCAGAACGTCACCCTCTTCGCGGAGCATTGGCGAGGCGTCATAGAGCAGCTCGCATAATCTGCGTGCACGTGTCGCGCTGAATAAGGGGGTGATGAAGGACTTGGTGACCTTCTTTTTTCCTGCTTTCTTTGCCTTTTCGACGTCAACGGCAAGCACTTTTCCTGCCGCTTCGCCATGCTCTTTCACACGGTCTACAGCAGCATCAACGGCAACAGAACCTTCTCTAACAAGCGCCTGAACATCGTGATTTGCTTGGCTGAATGCCAGCAGCTTATCGACCGTAGCGCGGCTCTTGCCGACCAATGCGGCGATTTCATCAGGGGAAAGGTTGAACCCAGCCAGCTCTTTCACGACGAGTGATTGCTCGTAAGGGGATAAGGGGAGTTGGGTATTGCTGTTCATGATGCGTGCGATACGCTCTACATCGTTCCCGGTGAATTGAATTATCTGTATGCGTTGTATCGGCTTGCCAGCGTCACGGCAGCGACTATATGCACGGCGACGGCGGTGGCCTTCTACGACCCAAACACCGCCATCATCACGCGGCCTGACTTCTAATGGCGGGACTTGCTTACCCTTCATAAGGTGCTGAAAAAGTTTTTCGTCTTCCGCCAGGGTGTGTTCGTTTTCGACTCGCTTGTTAAACCCCTCCTGGACGTGAATGTCATCCAGAAGCATCGTCATGCGGCCATCAGGACGCTTGATAGTTCCGTTGTTGAACATCTGCTTAAATGAGTTAGCCATTGGTTTTCCTGCCGATTTAATCAAGGTTGTGAAATTTAGGCGTAGAGAAGCCTTAGCCCTGAATGGCAGGGCTATGTTTTATAGAGGCCAGCTCAGAAGGGGATATCGTCGTCGAAGTCAGGAGCGCTTTGGGTGTTCTGATTCTGCCTGTTGGCGGATGCTTGCTGAAGTCTGGATTGAGGTTGTTGGTTGGCGTTATTTCCCAGCATGGAGCGCTGTTGCTGGCTGCCCGAATGTTGCGGGGCATCATTAGCAATACGCTCATCTTTGTCCTTAAGAACGGCCAGCAGCTTGGCAACAGCTTCTGCAGGGGTGTTGTCGATTGCTTCTTTGTAGGTTTTCCGTGTGTTGGCCCCAAAAACCTGCTTAACATCGAACTTATAACCGTCACCGCCGTCATTTTTGGTATAGAGAATTTTTTGCAATACGAAACCGATCGGCTTGCCTTCCAGTTCTTTGCAGTGCAACTCAATTTCGCCGTCACCGTTGGTCATCTCGACGGCATTTAACTGCTTCACTTTGGTGAGTCCCATGATCGCATTTATCAGCGCTGCACCATGCTTCAATGGTTGGCCCTCACGGCCTTTGTAGTTGATGCGTAGGTAGTTAATTTTCCCCACATCGGAATCGATAGAGAACTCCATGGCTTCAGATTGCGAGTCTCTGCCGGTGGTGAAGATGGCGGCACTAATATTACCTGCATAAGCACCAGTTTCTGATGCTCCGCCTGCGCCAGCGGTACGCGCTGATTCGTCGTCAAAAGTGAACATTGGTTGCATTATTCGGTTACTCCGTCGTTAAGTTCGTAATAGTCACGGATCGCCGCGTCTACGGCGCTCAGGTCATTGTCGATTTGAAATGAGTCGAAAAGTCCGATAGGTGATTTAACTGGGTCAGTTCCATCGGATTGCGTGGTGAAGTAGTAACGGCCGTCGGCAACACCGGTTCTGAGCGCGATGGTGAACATGCCTTCTACGGTGATTTTCTCATCAAGCATTTTGCCGATGGTTTTCATTTTCACGCGGCCGCCGGGTGTTTCTTCGGTGTGCGCCAAGAAGTAGACAATCAGGCTATCGTCCGCTGATTGCGCGGCCCGTATGGCGTCCCAGGCTCCGCCCCCAATTTCAGTAAACTTCTCGAAAGATTTTTCACTGCGCCGGCGCATAAACTGATTCGCCATGACGTACTGAAAATCGTCTACTACGACAAACCGTTTACCTGCACGCCTTGCGTGTTGAATAATCAGCACGATGTCGCTGGCTAAATCGGTGAAAAATACATTGCCGGTTTTTTTGTCGAAGTTTCGGGGTGTCCAACCGGACGATTTAAAGGGGAGGCGTTTATTTTCCGGGTTGATGAGAAACCCCTCCTCGGGGTTTAGTTTCATCATGCTGGCAGACTTTCCAGAGCCGGAATCGCCAAGAATTAGCACGGGTATGCCCATCAGAACATTGCTCCCATAACCTGTTTAATCGTGTATTCCTGGTCTTCGTTCAAATCCATATTTGCCAGGGCCCAACGGAAGTAACCAGGATCCTCGGCGGCGATATCAACGAAGGTCTTGCCCTTGTGTTTTCCGAATGGCATGGCGTGCAACAGAGACGGGTTGGTCGTTATGTCGCGCATCTGCGCAATGCTCCAGCGCGCAATGCTGTTCATGTAAAGCAGGTTGGTTGCCGTAACGTAGCAGTCATAGAGCGCACGGTGGGCATAGAGACCTTCAGGCACATCGGGCTTAAGCCCGAAGCGATAGCGCAGATACTGGTTGCCATGCCGCTCTTCAGGCCACAGCTTGCGTGCCAGCTTCAGCGTGCAAATCCATGGGCCCGCGATTTGCGGAAGCTTCTCACGGTCAAAAGCGGCATTGTGTGCAACATAGAGATCGGCACCAAGGTAGCGGCCTATCACCTCGTCAATCAGCGGGGCGTCAGCGACCATTTCCTCAGTGATGTGATGTATGGCCATGGCCTCGAACCCGATGGGCTCAGGAGGGCGCACAAGGTCGCTCATGGGATTGCAAATAACACCGTTAACGATGTCGACGCTGGCAATCTCGACCACGCCGCCCTCAAAGCTGGTGGTTTCAGTATCAACTACACGAAAGGTAATGCTCATGATTTGTTCCAACAGTTCGGGCATCGGCGACGGCGTCAATTTGAGCCAGTCGGCTCGCTAACCGATCTAGGTCGGAAGCGTCCAGTTTGTTGGCGATGCAAATGGAAAGGATGAGGTATTCTGCGGCGAGCTGTTGACGCGTCGGCGTTTCAATAATCGTCAGTTCCATACAGCGCCTACTGCCAGCAGGCACAAAGAAAGAACGGTCAGATAAAAAACGTGTTTGCCTCGACGCTTTGTCGCAAAGTGGCCGCCATTCAAATCGTGTTTATGCTGGATCCGTGCATTTAGGCTAACCATGTTGACCTCCGCTGTGATTGTATGCAGCGCAGGCGATGCTGAAGCGTTTTGATGTTTTGGCGGACTGCGTAGTAGTTAGCGCAACGATCAGCGCAAACTAGTATGTCCACAGTTTGAAATCGCCCGAAGACGTAACGCTGAACCTTCACATATTTGCAGTCAGACTTCGGCAGCACTTTTTTGCAGTGCTCGCAGGTGGTGGTCATGGGGATTGGTATCATGACATGTCCTCTCGGTAGAAATTCACATGGGTAAGCGCACCACGAACGGAACGCTTAGTGATGTGAAAAAAGAGCCCCGAACAACGGGGCAAATTGGAAGATAAGAGGGTGTTATGGTGGGGGCCAGGATGATGCCTGGCTTCAGATGCCTTTACTTTTAAGCCCAATAAAAAACCGCATCCCTCCGGGCTGAAAGCTTTATCTGGCTACGTAAAAGCCAACCACTGACCATAACGCGACGCAGATGACAACCACGCCCAGCCAGACGATTTGATTAAAAGTCATGATTGCCTCAGTGCGCCGCCTGCGCAGTGCGATTAGCGAACGTCGATATCAGGGATGATCACTGATGGTTTGAATGTCACGCGGTAGAAGTAAGGGCTGGCCTTGACACCATCTATCTGCTCGATAAAGAAAGTTACGTTATCGGATAAACCCAGCATGTGTTTTTTGTACTGGCTTGGCCCGACCTTGCAAACGATTCCAAGTGTATTGGCTGTGCTGCTGTTGTCCTTAGAGCAAAGCCCTTCAATCGATAACATGTAGTCGCCGGTGATGCCGTTATAGAACACAACCCTTCGGTTAACTTCAAAGTTGTCAGATGCGGTGCTGAGATTACGTGAAACCACGTTAGCGTCGTTATCGCAACCAGTCAGAGCTAGTAGGGACAGGGCCAAGGCGATCTTTTTCATACGCATTTTCCTTATTGGCGCCCCGTAGGGCGCGGGAGGTGTTAATTGA
This sequence comes from Serratia sp. PL17, assembly GCF_017832355.1. GTDB lineage: Bacteria > Pseudomonadota > Gammaproteobacteria > Enterobacterales > Enterobacteriaceae > Serratia. The sequence goes on along the minus strand of NZ_JAFIBY010000007.1, from coordinate 262,778 downwards.
TTGCGGCACACTGGTGCTTTTTGCTGAAGATGCGCTGAGCCTGAATTGCTTTACCTGCGTTCTCGGTGCGGTAAAAAACTGCGCGGCAACTGTTGCAGAAAAGAACTTTTATGCCGTGCCCATCAACTCCCCAACCAACATGCTCGTTTATCGCTTTCATCGTGTTACTCCTCAGTGGTCTTAATGAAGCGCCCCACAGAACGCTTTATAGGTTCACTCTTTCCCTAAAGAACGTCTCCGGTCGATCCCTCTCGGGGCCGGGGAGTGATTACATCGCTCACCCCTGGGCGTCTTACCTGTTTGGCTTCCTGCCGGTGACGTTGTTGCTGTCGATGAACCAATAATCAACCATTGGTTATTTTTAGTCAATACCATTGGTTGATTTTGTGGTTGATTTTTATTTATGTAGTTGATGTTTGGTTTGTTATTTTTTTAAAATAAATCGTGCTGGAGGCGAGAGAGGATTTTTGGACGAAAAAAAACCGGCCAATCGGCCGGTTTGTTGATTTGAGTATTTACCAGGTTGAGGACGACCAGAATACACGGCCCAGAACTACCAGCTGCTCTTTGCGTTGCTGGTAGCTGAGATGCTCATCACCGTACTCGTCTTTATTGAGTGAGCGGATGGTTACACCGCCGTCAGGATGCTCTATTAAAACCTTCACTCGCAGCAGGTTACCGTGGCGTATCGCGTAGGTCTTACCTTCACGGATGCGGGTATCGTTGGTATTTATCCCCACCACGTCGCCATCCTGCAGTCGAGGCTCCATGCTAGATCCTGATATTTTTACAAGCTTTGCTGCTGTTGTAGATACCCCCATTTCATGGAGGAATTGACGCCTGAATGTGAACGTGGATTCAGGTTTCTCAACCATGTCGTATGTGCCATCACCTGCAGAAAATCGCACATCAAGGAGGGGGAGTTCGATATGCTCCTCGTCATCGATTACTTCTGCAGTAGCATCATCCCCCGAGTCATCATCGAAGGGGATTACAGCGCTATCCCTGCTATTCCCACGCCCATACTCGAGCCACTCAGCCCTAACGCCGAGCCATTCGGAAAGAGCAACGATACGATCACCCTCAGGACTGGATTCAGCATTAAGCCATTTCCCAACAGCAGTTGTAGTAACGCTAATGCCGCGCTTTTTAAGAGCCGCTTTAATGTCTACCGCTCGCCCATGAAGCCTTACGCCAGCCTCATCGCAGGCCAGCTTTAGCCGCTCTGCAAATCTTTCGCGTAATTCGTTTTTAGTAACCATTGGTTGATTCTCTTATAGATTGACTCAACTATCAGTTGTGCTATAACATCAACCAATAGTTATTTTTTGGTTGTGGAGATAAACCATGAACGAAGTAAAGAAAGCCATTAAAGCTGTAGGTGGCCCTGCTAAAGCAGCAGAAATCTGCGAACGGTCTGTTACTGCGATTCAGAAATGGCAAAGCAAAGGTTGTTTACCTCGGACTGAATACACCGGCAAAACGAACTACGCGGAAATTCTGGCCAGTCATTCTAATGGCGCAATCATCGCTGCGGATCTTCTGGAGAAAGCTAACCCAGACAGGATGCACTGCTAGTTCAGTGAATAAGGACAATTATCAATGGAAAACAATGCAATAGCACGCAAGTTAGAACCGCCGATTATCAACCCGGTTGAGATTGAGGGGGTGTTACTCAACCGTCTTGCATCAGTGGGACAGAAGGCCTACGCCGAGCACCTCGGGATTAGTGAGTCAACGGCAAGTCGCCGTAAAGGTGAGGGGCACTTCGCAGCGATGGCTAAGGAGTTGGCGTTTCTGGGTATTCAGGCCGCACCACCTGAGGCAGTGCTGGTATCTCGGGATTATTTGGCATCAGTCGAGACATTGGCTGATATCGGATTGAAAGCAGAGCGCAGCCGACCAGGGCCGCTGGGATGGGACTAAATGGCTTGGGACATATTCGTTTATGAAAACGTCAGGAAACAGCTGATAGCCGAGGGTTTCAGTGAGGCGTTAGCTGTAGGGGGGGGCAGTACGCAGCGGATCTGTATCGCCGGAAGTCACAGGCGAGCAAGAAAGGTGCGATGTATGACGACTGTCTCGCAATGGCTCGGCGGCATGTGCTGGGAAGTTGCACAAAGGACGAGAAGCCTGTGGCAGGGAAGAAAAAAAGCCGAGCAGCTGCAACTGGTCGGCCATCACTTTTCTAACTAAGAGAGGAATGTCATGAACTATCAAAGCAACCATAGCAAGGTCGATATGACAAACCAGAACCTGATTATGGCAAACAGTCCAGCACCTGGCAATAACGTTGCTCTGGCTGGTGGCGATTTCATCGGCACTGATGAGCTTCTGGGAATTATCAATAAGGCGCGTTCTGTTCACGGAGAGAAGCCGGTACGTAACAACGATTTTGTTTTGCGTGTGAAAGATGAGCTTGAAGGTGACCACTACGAAACTTTCGTAGTTCAAAATTTGAACGGAACAAAGTCGGAGCAACTCCGTATTTCCAACGACCAGGCTGTATTGGTCGGTATGCGCGAATCCAAGGCTGTCCGCCGCAGTGTTCTTGAAATTCTGAAACAGAAACGGGGTCCAGCATTGCCGCAGACCCTCCCTGAAGCTTTGCGCCTAGCCGCTGATATTGCTGAACAAAAAGCCGTGCTTGAACAGAAGGTTCAGGCTGATGCCCCGAAAGTGGCTTTTGTTGATCACTACGTCGAAACCGCTGGTTCCAAAAGCCTCCGCGCAACGGCCAAGGTTCTCAACATGCCAGAAAGAGCCATGATCGACGCACTTATCCGTGACAAGGTTCTGTTCCGTCAGTCTGGGAATTTGTTGCCATATGCCAGCCATCATCACTCAGGAAACTTCACCGTCAAAACCGGTACCGCCGAGCAGTCTGGTCACGCCTTTACACAGACCAGGGTAACGCCACGCGGTATTCAGTGGATCGCTGAGCGCTACGCATCCGAACTGATGGCGAGTTAACCATGAGCCAATCAGTCCCATTAAACCGGCCATACCTTGATGATCACGGTAATCGCGTGACTGTCATTCGCTGGGATCGGGCGGCGCAACAGGTGATTTTTATGCGAGAGGGCTACCCGTATGAATGCATGCAGCCACTTGAGCGATTTAAAGAGAAATTTAAGCGAGTCGAAGTATGAAGCCATCCGATCTGGTGCGCGAATTTGGCAACCCGGTTGCGTATTACCCTGGGCTGGTGAAGCACTTGGGTAGCGTAAACGCGGTTGTCCTGTTCTGCCAGTTCTTCTACTGGACCGGTAAAGAGACGTCCGAATTAGGGATATACAAGACCACTGAGGAGATCGAAGTGGAAACTGGGCTTACCTATGAAGAGCAGTTGAACGCGCGCAAAAAACTGAAGCGTAAAGGCGTGCTGATAGAAACAAATAAGCGCCTTGAGCACAAAATATACTATCGCATTGATACTGACAAATTGGACGCAATACTAACGCAAGATATTGATATTTCCCCAAATGGGCAAAGCCCATCTCGGGAAATCGGGAAAGCCCATTTCGCGAACACGGGAAACCCTGATTCGCCAACACGGGAAAGCCTCGTTGGCGGGGACGGGAAAGCCCATTTCGATCCTACAGAGAATACAACAAAGAATACTACAGAGATTACTACAGAGAAAAAGACTGTACGTCAGTCGGCTGCGCCAACCGACCAGTCGCAGGAAGATATTTTAAAAATTGATTACACCGCTGTGCTGGAAGCATTTCACACCACGCTGCCAGAGCTGCCTGTTGTGCTCAAGATGACTGATGGACGCCGTAAGGGACTGCGTAAGCTCTGGAAGGGGTACGACCTTAACCAGGACAGGTGGGGGGCTTACCTGCGCTACATCGCGAAGAAATGCCGTTGGATGTTGGAAGACCGCGCAGACACCCACACAGGCAAGACCTGGCGTAAAAAGGACTTTGATTACCTGATTACTGAGGTGTGTTACCTAAAAGTTAAAGAGGAACGGGCAAACGACCTGCCGAAGGTTCAGCGGTTGGACAATGCAGCACGTGATGAGGCTTATACCCGTCTGGTATCCCAGAAGCAACAGCCCCGCAACGAAGTAGAGCGACTGGCGAAAGAAATGGTTGGCTCGCTGAGCAGAACTATCACGGAATACGATGCCCGCCGCGCATTTGTAGGGATTTGGGCTCAAGCAGTAACCAGGGCCAGTGAGAACGATTTAGCGAGGATTGCCTGATGAGAGCGATTGTCAAAGCAGCATTACAGCGTGACATGGGTATTGCCCTGATCCCTGTGAATGATGAACTGGCGCTTCACATGACAGGGCGTGTCATGGTTTCAACACTGCCGAAAGAGTTCAAGGATACCCCAGAGGGCATTCTTCCTGCGGTAGAGCATGAGATTGCGAATGACCCACGACTGCAATCATTCTTCCAGCATGAGCGGGTTACGAACGCTTGCGGAGGCATCAACTCTATTGAAGCCTGGGCTACTCAGTTCACGAAATGTCAGTACAAGAAACATGAGCAACCATCGACAATTCTGGACACAGAGCGCTTAGGTCATTCAGCAGTTCGCATTTGCCCAGGGTGCTACAAGCAGGGTGTTAACTCTGAAAAGCTGGACAGAATCGCCGCCCGCAATACCACGCGCTGGATTGTGGCAACAGCCAAGCATCGCCTGAAATCTGATGGGCAGTTAACGATCCCTGAGCTGATGCTGTGGGCCATGCTATCAGGCGTGTTCGATCTGATCCCAGAGGGCGTGGCGCGCACTGTCACCAACATTCCTGAGCCTAAAGTGATTACGGGTACCCGCAAAGAATCCGATATGGACTGCATGCCTGCGGTTACGGAAATCATCGCTAAACAGGCTGTTAAATGCTTCAAAGTCGATCATGAAGTACCTGGTGCTTTTGTACTACGTCCAAAGAAAACCCGTGCTGAAGACAGCAAATACACACGCTGGGTGAAGTCCCGACCATGCTGCAGTTGTGGCGGACGCTCTGACGACCCCCACCACATAATTGGCCACGGGCAGGGCGGAATGGGAACCAAGGCCCACGATTTTTTCACTATCCCGATGTGCCGTAAATGCCACGACGCGTTGCATGAGGATATGGCTGCGTGGGAAGCGCAACATGGTAGCCAGGTCGAGGTGCTGTTTGAGTTCCTGGATTTCTCTTTTGGCATCGGGGCTATCGCATGAAGAAGTACCTGATCACACCAATCCCAAAGCCCCGCCAAACTCAAAAGGACCGGTGGGCCAAGCGCCCGCCAGTTCTCCGATATCGGGCATTCTGCGACGAGGTGAGATTGCATCGCATATCGCTGCCTGAAAGCGGTTATCACGTAACGTTTGTATTACCCATGCCAGATAGCTGGAACAAGAAGAAACGCGCTGAGATGGCCGGTAAACCGCATCAGCAGAAGCCTGATAAAGACAATCTGGAAAAGGCTCTGTTGGATGCCATTTTTGAGGACGACTGCCGGATCTGGGACGGTCGAGTAACAAAGGTTTGGGGCGAAGTAGGCCAAATAATTATTGGAGAAATAGCATGAGAATAGAGCACGCACTTTTAGCCAGCAGCCCGAAATCTCCTTCGATTATGAGCATGGCACCGGAAACCAAACCTCAATCAAAATTGACGACTGATAAGGACGGCGTACAGCAGGAGCGGCGTGTGGTTCGCGCATCACAATGCCAAGGCGGCGGGCAGGGTGGTTATACCGATGTCATGGTAGCGTTGGGGATCACGCAGTCCAGAGAGGCTCAGGGGCTTAGCCTTCTCTATGCCAAATTTAATAAAGACAAATCAGAGAGAGAAAAAGCGATAGAGAGATTGGCACAACATGCGATTAAGCAGGCCCCAAAGCTGGTGGGAAAGGCTGCGGGTAGACAAATGGCTCGCTGCATGGTGTTGCTTTCGAAACTGGCAGTGGATGACTTCTGTAGAACGGCAGACATTGAGCGGGCCAGGTGTAGATGTGGTGGTAGTGGAAAGGTATACGACATAGCGGGCACAAAAGCTGGCGGACAGGCAGTTGAGAAAACCTGCATTAGATGTCATGGGACGGGCCTAAAGCCAACCACAACAGCGCCTGCTTACAAGGTGGTGAAAGGTTTAATACCTGACCTGAGCCAGCCGACATGGAACAGAAACTGGCAGCGCTTCTATCAGATGCTGATCAGTAAGTGCTACCAGGATGCCGAGGCGGCGGAGGGTGTGTTGGGTAGAGTAACTTCAAATACGCATAATTAAATAAGATAGCGGCACATTTTAAAATTTTATCAACCAACTCTTGCATTTTTGAATAAAATTGGCTAGATTTGCTCTTAATGATGGGATTTAAATGCCTACGGGCTGACAAATCACCACAGCCACATCAAAAGAACCCGCCTCCGTGCGGGTTTTTCCGTCTTTAGCGCCCAATGCCTCACTCACTGACGTATGTCGCCTCGCATTCGCGGCGCTAACCCCTATCTATCACCCGGAGCCGGGACTAATCCCCGGAAGGGGGAGGTTATGAAAATGCCCTGGAAGAACGAACCCAACATCCTATCAATGCTGATTGCGTTTGGTATGACCCTGCTGGGTGCCATTGCCAGTTACTCGTTCAAGGTACTGAACGGCGAGGCCTTCAGCTGGCGCACGCTGTTTCTGCAACTCTTCGTGTCTATCTTTGCTGGATTGACCATGGTGATGATTGCACTGCATTACGATTGGCCGCCTGAGGTGATGGGCGGTGTCTGCGGGATGGCTGGCTGGTCTGGTGCTTCGCTTATCAAGGCGTTGGAAAGACGTTTTCTTAATAAAGCATCAGGAGAAGCAAATGCAGATTAGCAACAAGGGGCGCAACTTCATCAAGGGGTTTGAATCCCTTCGCCTGGCGGCATACCCAGACCCTGGCACTGGCGGCAAGCCGTGGACGATTGGCTGGGGCCATACCAAGGGAGTGAAGCAGGGCGACCGCATCACACAGGAGCAGGCAGAGCAATTCCTCTCTGATGACTTGGCAGTGTTTGAGCTGACGGTAAATAGTGCCATTAAGCGCCCAATGACGCAAAACCAGTTTGATGCCATGGTGTCGCTGGCATTCAACATAGGCGGCTCTGCGTTTGCTGGCTCAACGCTGGTGAAGAAATTCAACGCCGGTGATGCAAATGGCGCGGCAGATGAATTTCCCAAATGGAAAAACTCTGGCGGCAAGGTTATGCCTGGGTTGGTGAAACGTCGTGCGGCAGAACGCGAGATGTTTCTATCATGAGCACATCGTTCAGCATTCGGACAATGATTATCGGTCTGTTGCTGGTGGCGTTGATTGTTGCTGGCAGGTTGGCGTTCTACTTCCACGGTAATGCGGTAAAGGCTGGTGAGCAGGTTAAGCAGCTTCAGAGTGATAACAGCCTGCAGGCAACCACCATTGCTACCCAGGCGTTTCAGTTCCAGCGCGCCAACGAGATCAGCACCGCGGCGGGCCAATACGGAATCAACACCGACGCGGCTACTCAGGGGAAAGAAATTGAATACCGGACGATCCTCAAGAATCAGCCGACGTGCGATCTGGCTGTTCCCGCTGCTATTGCTGGTGGGCTGCTCAACTACACGCACCGTTTACGTTCCCGCGCAATGCCAGCCGATACCGGCGACGCTGACGCAACCGGTGCTGGCACCACTGCCTCCAGTCCGCTGACATACTGCCAGGCGGTGCTGTGGATTGACCCGCTGCTTGCGGCGCTCGATAAGGCGAACAACCAGCTGCTGGCGATACGTGAATTAGATGCAGACAAAAAATAGAAAATTCTGCAAAAGGCATTCGCTGAGTGCCTTTGACAGAATCATTATCAATTCGGAGTAAAGGTGGAACAATGGCAAAACCGGACTGGGGGGCATTGCAAAATCAGTTCCTCACCGAGCATGCCAAGAGTAACGTTTCCCCCAAGGCATGGTGTGAGGCAAACGGACTAAACTACACATCAGCCCGCCGCTATATCAAATTACCTGCGCAAGGTGATGCGCAAATTGCGCAGAAGAAAGTGCGCAGTGCGCAGAGTGCGCAAAACAGTCAAACCCCAACTGCGCCTAAGGCCGGTGAGCCTGCCACTGGCAGTGAAGCAGCCAGCGACCGCCAAGAAAACCCAAGCCTGTTAAAACCTCAGCATGAACAGTTTGCGCAGAATATTGCGCAGGGCATGCCGGGGAAGGATGCTGCTGTCTGCGCAGGCTACGCACCAACGAACGCAGAATCTCAGGCCTCAGTGTTACTGCGACGGCCGGATATAAAAGCCAGGGTGAAGGAGCTGCGCAACGATGCCGCACTATTGGTTTCGTTCAACGCTGGACACCTGGCTGAGCTGTCGTACAAATCTGCGCAGCAGGCGCTGAAAAATCAAAAATTCGGACAGGTTGCACCGAACGTTAAAAATGCCGCGCAACTGACCGGCATCGACATGAGCACGAATAAAACCGAGGTGAATGTCGATCTGGCTGGGTTGAGTTACGGCAAGGTTTGCATTGTGACCCCGGCGAACTGCTCAGCTGACGTCTGGGCCGCTCACATGGAAAAGCTGCGCGAGGGAAAGCAGACAGCCCAGTCATAATTGACGGCGTTCTGTATGCCTTTAGTAGTGACTGGGCGACAGACGTTCTGTACGACGCCCCGATCGGTTCTGTGCGTTGGCGCTGGACATACGGCGGCCGTGGTGGTGGTAAGTCGGTAGAGATTGCGCGCGCTCTGGTTATTCATGGTGCCATCGACCCGATGATCATCCTCTGCGCGCGTGAGTTCCAAAACTCAATCGGTGATTCCGTGCTGGCGCTGCTGGAGGCAGAGATTTATGCGCTGGGCCTCAATCACTTCTACACCGTAAAAAATAACGAAATTACCGGGCGGAACGGCACCCGATTTACCTTCAAAGGTCTGCGCAACAATATTCAGTCCATTAAATCGATGTTCGGCATCAAAATTTGCTGGGTGGAGGAAGCGCAGACGGTATCGCAGGATAGCTGGGATATTCTCGGCCCTACGGTGCGTGCCAATAAGTCAGAGGTCTGGGTATCGTTCAACCCGAGGGAGGAAAGCGACCCGACCTATAAACTGATGACCAGGCACCAGGATGATCCGCCGGACGGTGGCGTGATTGTCCGCAAGGTCAACTACTGTGATAACGCCTTTTTCCCGGACGTACTCCGGCAGGAAATGGCGTATTGCAAGCGCATTGACTTTGAGGCCTACGAGCACATTTGGTTAGGGATGCCGCGAGCCATCAGTGAAGCGGTGATCTTCTCTGGCAAATATCGCGTAGAGGCATTTTCTGATGAGTTATGGCGTGAAGCTGATAGGTTGTTCTTCGGTGCAGACTTCGGTTTTGCTAACGATCCATCAACCTTGGTGCGCTGTTTCATTATCGGTAGAAAGCTCTATATCGAATATGAGGCATACGGTGTAGGCGTTGAGCTGGACGACCTGTGGAAGTTTTACGCAGGGAAGGAAGGCGCAACGGCCGATCAGTTAAGCCAGTGGAAAACCGGTGATGAGAAAAAGTATCCCGGCATTCCATTAGCCCGCAGATGGCCAATACACGGCGATGGCAGCCGCCCTGAGACGATCAGTTACTTATCCCGCCAAGGTTTCGTTATCGACGCTGCAGCTAAATGGCCTGGTAGTGTTGAAGACGGTATCGCGTATCTAAAAGGTTTTGAAGAAATCATCATTCATGAACGCTGCAAACACATGGTCGATGAGGCACGTCTCTACTCGTACAAAACCGACCGATTGACAGGTGAAGTGCTCCCCGTCGTTCTGGACAAGCACAATCACATGTGGGACGCGGTGCGTTACTCACTTGATGGCTACATCACCAGTGAGGGCGACTTGGGCGTATGGGCCGCACTCGGCAAACAGCATTAAGCCTGACAAATAGCCGTTTGGAGCAATAAAACGGCTATGCAAATTCACCCCCGATTTAAGCATTGTTTATGCAGTCCGTTTCCGGCCATTCCGACGATAAAACCACGATAAATCAGCCACTGAGAGCAATCAGCGGGTGAGTGCTGTCGCGTCGGGGCGCGTAACGGTCATTATGTTAAAAAGTCCCCAAAAACGACAATTTTCAGTGAGGGAAAGATGGCCCGCAAAAATCGCCGAAACGGCGCTAAAAAGCCCGTTGCGACTGCTGACGGGTATAACAATTTCCCCGCCAAGTTAGGCGCACAGGCACAAAATATCCAGTCCGCTGGCACCTACACGCCGGGGTATATCACCCGCAACAGAGTAATGCTGGAATTCGCCTACCGTTCATCGTTTCTGGTAGGTGCTGCCGTTGATGCTGTCGCTGACGACATGACCCGCAAGGGCATTAACATCAGCTCAAAGCTCAAGCCGGGGCAGAAAGGCCAGGTAGAAACCTTCTGGGATTCCGCAGCAGTCTGGGACGGCCTTAACGATTTGATTAAATGGTCGCGTCTGTACGGTGGTGCGGTACTTGTGGTGCTGATTGAAGGGCAAAACATGAGCACGCCTCTGAACCTCGACCGCATCAAAGAGGGGCAGTTCAAGGGGCTAATGTGCTTTGACCGCTGGCAGCTCGATCCGAGTTACAACGACCCGGTTACCGACTACGGACCAGAGTTTGGCAAGCCGAAGTATTACAAGGTGGTGACGAACCAGAAGGGGGTTCCCGCCTGGAATATTCACCACAGCCGCCTGATCCGCATGGATGGTGACTCACTGCCTTATCAGCAGTCGATAACAGAAAACGGCTGGGGCATGTCGGTTATTGAACGCATCTTCGAACGCATCGAAGGTTTCGACACCGCAACGGCTGGTGTGACGCAACTGATCCATAAAGCGCATTTGCGCACGTACAGCATTGAAGGGTTGCGCAAGATTCTGGCCACCGGTGGCGCGCTGGAAGAGGGGCTGATGAAGCACATGGACATGATCCGTGAGTTCCAGACCATCGAAGGCATGACCCTCATGGACAAAAACGATGAGTTCGCGACGCACAGCTACTCGTTCTCTGGCATCGCTGATGTCATCTTGCGCTTTGCTGAGCAGGTTTCCGGTGCCACAGGCATTCCCCTGGTGCGTTTGTTCGGTCAGTCTCCATCCGGTTTCAGCACCGGTGACGGGGATCTGGAGAACTACTACAGCCGGATTAACTCGCTGCAGGAGCGCCGTTTACGTCGTCATATTCGCTGGCTCATGGATATCACCTGGCGCTCGCAGTTCGGTGAAAAGCTGCCGGAGGATTTTTCCTTCGAGTTCAATAAGCTCTGGGAGATGTCGGATACCGACCGCGCGACGATGGCAAACAACGTGGCCAGTGCGCTTGCAACGGCCGTTCGTGATATTGGCATGTCGCCTGCAGCAGCACTGAACGACCTGCGCAACCTGTCTGACGTGATCGGCATTGGCGGTTCTATCACCGACAAGGATATTGAAGATGCGAAGTCGCAGTATGCGGAGTCTGAATCTGAAACCGGCCCTCCACCGGCGTTCGGAAATCCAGTATCAGAAAAGCCTACTGGGGATAGTCAGCCAAATAAACCAAATCGTAACTGGCTCCTACGATGGTTCCCAGGCCAGCGCTGATACAGCCGCCGATCACCTCATTGATTACTCACACGTGTTGGACGACTGGGCCGCAATGGTGGGTCAGAAAATGTTTCTGCAGGTGGAGCGCGAAGAGTGGAACCAGTGGAAATCGGTATCACAGCAGATTTCCGAGGGGCTACGGGATGTAGTCGGTAACACTCCGATCGGCCAGGTGACGCAGGACATTGTCTACCGGCAAATCCAATTAATGAAGTCCCTGCCACTGGAAGCCGCCGATCGCGTCCGAGATATACAGCAACGCGCGATAGAGGCAACCATCAACGGCGAGCGCCCCGACGCGCTGTACGAAATGATTATGCAGTCAGGCGACGTAGCGGCCGGTAGAGCAAGGATGATTGCCCGTACTGAGATAGGGCGCGCAACTGGAGCTCTGACACAGGCGCGTGCGCTGTCAGTTGGTTCTGAGGGTTACTGGTGGGAGATAGAGGGAACTGGCACCAGGCCATCCCATAAAGAAATGAAAGGGAAATTTGTGAGGTGGGATGACCCGCCCACATTAGATGGAATGACAGGCCACTGCGGTGCACTGCCAAATTGTAAATGTTGGCCGAGAGTGAAGGTTCCCGAGCCTCGAAAGTGATAAAATAACGGCTCCCATGCTGCTGTAACAGCGTGAGAGCCTAACCATTACTTAATCGAGGTAAATAATGGCTGAAAATAGTTTAGCGAAAGACCTGACCGGCCTCAAATTTGGCAGGTGGAGAGTTATCAGTCGCGCGGAAAGGTTAGACCACGGGCATAGATACTGGCTGTGTGAATGCGAATGTGGCAATACCAAATCTCTACGCGGGACCATGTTAACTTCCGGGGCATCTGAAAGCTGCGGCTGCCTGAGGAATGAATTAACCTCAGCGCGCTCTAAAAAGCACGGTGCTACCCGGTCGCCGACCTATGTGAGTTGGCAGTCGATGAGATCCCGTTGCAACAAATCTGATGATCTACATTACCCCCTATATGGCGGCAGAGGCATTAAGGTTTGTGGCAGGTGGGACGCTTTTGATAATTTCCTGCATGACATGGGCGAAAGGCCATCAAACGCGCACAGCATAGACAGGATTGATGTCAATGGTGATTACACTCCTGACAACTGCCGGTGGGCAACAGCAAAAGAGTAGGGGCTAAACCGTAGGGACACCCGGTGGATCACATATAAAGGCGATACACTATCGACCAAAGATATGGCAGAAAAATACGGCATCCCAAGGACTACATTGCGCCGAAGAATTGATTCAGGGTGGAGTGTTGAAAGAGCTATTGAAACTCCTCCTGACGTAAGCAGAAAGAGAAAATAATAACCCCATAGAGGTCGCGATAAGCGGCCTTTTTCAATGCCCGCCATTCAGCAGGTAACCCATGAAATATTTCTTCACGACCCGCCTGGGCGAAACCCGCTATCAGCTGGCGGATGACTCACTGCTGTGTAAAGACGTGCCGATCGCTCGCACCGGCGTGCAAACGTACCTGCCCGAGGAGATAGACCTGGATCCGGGACTGGATGGCCTGGTGCACGTCTACCGCACCGAAGACGAAGTTTTCTCTCCTGAAACCATAGCGAGTTTCGAGGGGGTGGCTGTCACGGTAGGACACCCGGAAGACGATGAAGGCAATATCGTTTTTGTTAACCCATCCAACTTTTCGGAGCTGGCACACGGTCATATCCAGAACGTCCGTCGTGGCACTGGTGACCAATCAGATTTGCTGATCGCCGATGTGTTGGTGAAGCGGCAAGAGGCCATCGACGGGATTAACTCAGGACTAACCGATGTCAGTTGCGGTTACGACGCGCAGTACAAGCAGTTGTCGCCCGGAAAGGGCAAACAATACCAAATCACAGGAAACCATCTGGCTGTCGCTATTGATCGCGGTCGGGCTGGTGGCCGTTGTGCTATCGGGGATTCTGCCCCATCAACCAAAAAGGAGAAGCCGATAATGTCATGGCTTAAAAACCTGGCTAAGGCCATTAAAACGAAAGATGAGGACGCGCTGAATAAACTCATCGACGAAGCGCCGGAGTTGCCATCTGACGGCATGGGCTCCATCCCCGGTTCCACTATCAACATTAACATGCCTTCGCAGGCAACATCGCTGCCAGCAGAGAACCGCACGACCACCGATGAAGATCCAGAAGACCCAGCGAAAACCGGTGATGCAGAAGTGCCTGAGTGGGCAAGCGCCATCCTGTCTCGACTGGACAAGCTGGAAGGTAAAACCACCGACGCTGATCCGGACGATGACACGCCTACGGGTGATGAAGACGCCGAGGAAGATAAGAAGGTAACCGGTGATGCTGCGTTCAAGCGCAACATTATTGCCGACGCTGAAATTATCTGTCCAGGATTCCAGCCAAAAGGTGACAAAGGCCTCAAGCGTCAGGTGCTTAACCATGCTTTGCGCACAGGCGACAGCATGAAAGCGTTCGGTGTTGAAGACTTCACCAAGGCACCAAAGGCGACGGTTGACGCTGCGTTTACCGCTGCGTTGGAGATCCGCAAGGTTCAAAACAAAATGGCGCCGCCATCACTTGTCACCCGGACTGTAGACGGTGCCCCAACAACAAAACACATGTCCCCGGCCGAGCTGAACAAGCTCAACGCCGATTTCTGGAAAAATCGCAAATAAGGTAATCAACATGGCAGGAAATGCATATCTGTACCGGATGCCTATGGGTATTGCCGGCGCTATCACTCGTCCCCGCGACGCCACCGTTGAACCGGTAACCCTGGACTACCAGAAGCAATTTGCTTCCTACGGGCTGGCGGGAAAATACGTTGGTGACAAATTCGTCCCGTTGGCCTCTGGCGACACCATCGACAAGGTGAAAGGGATTCTGGTTCGTCCGTACCCGATTACCTCTTATGCCGACCTGGCTTATTTGGGCGTTAATGTTAACCAGGTGGGCGACAACCTGAAACGCGGCTACATCTGCGTGAAAGTCACTGCTGGTACCGCGCCAAGCGCCAAGAAAGGTGACCCGATTTATGTCCGTGTTGCTGCTGGCACTACGGGAAGCCCTGTAGGGACGTTTGTGCTGACACCAGACGCCACTGCCGAGAACACACCTCAGTTGCCAAATGCTGAGTTAATGGGCCCAGGTGAAGCCGATGGCCGTGTTGAAATCGCCTATAACATCTAAGGAATTCTGAATGTTTACTGTAGACCGAGCCACCATTGACTCCTCCGGCGCTTTCCTCGTCGGTGAACTGGAGCGCATGGATCAAACGCTGAACATGCCGCTGACGTCCCAAAAGTGGACGCGCGACATGCCACTGCGTAGCGACATTTCTATCGCAGATGAAGTGTCTTCCTTTACCAACTCAGACTTCGCCAGCGTTGGCGGCCCGAACCCACACGGCAAAAACTGGATGGGTAAGAAAGCGACTGCAATTCCTGGTATCGACCTAGATATCCAACCGACTCGTAACAACCTGACCCCGTGGGCACAGGAAGTAGGTTGGACAGTTTTAGAATTGGCCTCTGCTCAGAAAATGGGACGTCCGATCGACGTGCAAAAGTATGAAGGCATGCGAATGAAGTGGAACATGGACACTGATGAGCAAGTGTACATCGGAGATAGTGAGCTGGGTGTTCCTGGATTGCTTAACCTGCCAACTGTAACTCCCACCGCTGCTGCTGCCGCCTGGACTGCAACCACTGACCCTGATGTGATCGTTCAGGATATTAACCTGGTGCTGATTGATGCTTGGGTGCGCTCTGGTTATGCCGTTTGCCCGGCAAAAATCGGTTTGGCACCTGAGTTGTTCGGCCTGTTGGCCAGCAAGAAGGTTTCTTCTGCCGGTAACATCTCTGTTCTGGAATACGTGAAGATCAACACCATTGCATTCCAGGAGAACGGCGAATCGTTGGAAATCGTCTCCATGAAGTGGGCTTCTAAACGCGGTGCTGGTGGCGCGCATCGTATCGTCGCTTATACCCAGGACGAAAAGTTTGTGCGCTTCCCTATGGTGCCACTGCTGAGCACTCCGCTGGAGTATCGCGGTATGCAGCAGCTCACCGTGTACTACGGCAAATTGGGCCAGGTGGAAACCCCGTATTCCAATACGATTTCTTATCTGGATGTTCCGGCAGCCTGATAACCGATGGCGGGGAAACCCGCCAACTCATGGAGTAACAAAATGAAATACATCGTATCTGCAGCCGCTTCACTCAGCTTTGCCGACGGCACAAAATTTGAATTATCACCAGGGATCCATGATGGTTTCCCGGCGAAGGTCAAAGAGCACTGGGCATTCAGCGCTTACGTAGCACCTCTGAATGAATCAGATCTGGAACAAGAGCAGCAATCTGTCGATTTATCTTTGCGTGTTGCCTCGCTGGAAGGTGAAGTAACCGACCTGCAGAAGCTGCTGGCGTTGGAAAAAGACAAGGTTGCTGAGCTGACCGAACAGCGTAATGCGTGCGATCAGACCATTGACGAGCACCTGGCCACTATCGCCGACCTGCAGAATCTGCTGGCAGAAAAGGAACCCGTTAAAGAGCCTGACGGTGAAAAAGGGGCCGAGAATGCCAAAAAACAGCCTGCTGCCAACAAATGATAAATTTCGCGAAGACTTCCCCGAGTTTGCTGACAAAACCCGCTATCCCGACGCCGCAGTAAATTTCTACCTTGGCCAGGCCGACATCATCCTCAATCAGGACGTGCTGAGTGATCAGTTCGTGTATCTCGCTGAGCTTTTTACAGCGCATTACACTGAGCTGCGCGGGCGCGCACTGGCTGGGGCTTCTCTCGGCATGGTCAACAGCAACGGCTCTGCTGGCGTGGCGACATCCAAATCGGTCGATAAGGTCAGCGTCAGCTATGACGTGTCTGGGGTGATTAACCCGGATGCCGGCTTCTGGAATAACACCGGTTATGGCCGTGAATTCTTCTGGTGGTGGTCGATGTTCGGAGCGGGTGGGAGGCAGTTGCTATGAAAAGCGGGCTCAAGGTCAGGAAGGATAATGCCGAATCAGTTTTGTCCTCCCTGCGCTCACTTTCAAAAATGGATGTGCTGGTGGGCATACCAGAGGCCAACGCGACGCGTGAGGACGGGGAAGCCCTGAACAACGCGGAGATCGGGTATCTACAGTCTACTGGCGCCACGGTGCAGCTTGGCGGCCAGACCGTCACGCTGCCGCCACGGCCGTTTTTGGATATGGGTATCGAGGACACCAAGCAGCGAACCACTGAACACCTGAAGGCGGCGGCCGTGGCTGCTCTGAACGGTAAAGCGGAGGCGGCGCAGCGAGAACTTGAAAGCGCTGGACAGATTGCGCGTGATGGCGCCAAGGCTGTTATCGGCTCTGGTGATCGACTTCATCCGCTATCGGATGCGACGAAGGCCAACCGCCGCGCTCAAGGCCTTCCCGGCGATAAGCCACTCTATGCCCACGGCTACCTATTGCGCTCAATCACCTACGTGGTAAGGAGTAAGTAATGCCGCTTCTCGATGTGACCGAGGTGCTGCTCGACCCGGATTTTGTCGATTTCTCTCTGGTTTGCCGTCGGCAGATACAGACGACGGACGATGACAACTTTCCGATCAACACCCCTCAGGAAATCCCGTTCACCGGCGTAGTAACTGTCGATCGCTCTCTGGAAGCAAGGCGTATGGCTGCCGGCCAGAACATTAACGGTGCCATTCTTATCGTGACGCAATTCAGGCTCACTCAGGGCCGCAAGAGCGCCGCTGATGGCCCAAATCTTGATGCCGACCTTGTCGTTTATAACGGCGGACTGTATCGGGTAACGTTTGTCGATCCGTACACCCGCTATGGCGCCGGTTTTGTTCAGGCCCACTGTGAGCTGGTGGGGCAGGAAGGGGGCTAAGTGAGTAACGACAGCACAACACCCGGATATCTCACTCCGACTGGTAACGGCCCTGCCTACGACGAGGAACTGGAGCGACTACTTAGTCGCTGGATCCGTGGAGTGACTGGGCTGGATAAAAACGTCGTCTATCCCCGCTGGACTGACCCACAAATCCAGATACCGAAAAACGGAACCACCTGGTGTGCGTTCGGCATTACCAGTCTGCCTGATGATATGTATCCGGCACATGTTCAGGGAGATGAAAGTGCCGAGCAGTGGTCGCATGAAACTATCGAAACTCTATGTTGCTTCTATGGCCCGCAGGGGATGTCTGTCGCGACTCAATTCCGTAATGGGCTGTTTGTCTCGCAGAACAACGACGAACTGCAAAAAATCGGTCTGACCCTGTTGGATTGCGGTCGGATATTAAACCTTCCAGAACTCATCAATAACCAGTGGGTGCGACGGTATGACATCGCCGTGCGCCTGCGCCGCAAAGTGATCCGCGAATACGACATCAAGTCGCTGGTGGATGCATCTGTTAAATTCTTCGGAGAATAATTTATGGCACAGGGATTACCTGTCCGTAACGTCGTCGGCGTCACGGTAAATATGGCCTTGCGCGCGGCGCAGGCTCGAAACTTTGGTTCGCTGTTGATTATCGGCTCTTCAGTTGTGATCGACGCCAGCGAGCGGATGCGCGCCTATTCCGGCATTGCTGGTGTGCAATCTGACTTCGGTATTCAGGCACCGGAGGCAATGGCTGCGCAGGTCTACTACTGGCAGCGGCCACAACCGATCGACCTGTATGTCGGCCGCTGGGTGAAAGAGGACACCGCTGCGGTGCTGCGTGGGGCAATCCTGAACACGGCGCAGCAGGCAATGACCAACTTTACAGCCGTAACAGATGGCGCGATGAAAATCAGCGTCGATGGCACGGTTAAAACGGTTTCCGGCGTGGACCTGTCGGCAGAAACAAATCTGAACGGCGTCGCTGCCCGCGTGGCGGAAAAGCTGACCACGGCGACCGTCGTCTGGGATGCGAACAACGCGCGCTTTGTGGTGACATCGAAAACCACAGGCGAGGCGTCCGCGGTTAGCTATGCGACACCTAACGCCACGGGCACCGATATTTCTGTGCTGATGGGGATCCTTGAGGGCACCGGAGCGAAAGCTATCGCCCGGCAGCCGGCGGAAACTATTGAGGAGTGCGTCGCGAAATTTATCGACTTCTCATCGAAGTGGTACGGTCTGTTTATCGCCGATACGATCACTGATGACCAGGTGTTGGCTGTTGCTGAGCAGATCCAGTCCGACAGCGTTTCGCGCATCTACGCCCACACCACGCAGAACACCGCCGTGCTGGATGCAGACAACAACACGGACATTGCCAGCCGCCTGAAAGCGGCGTTCCTTGGCACTACCTGTGTGCAGTACTCCAGCCATAGTCCTTACGCCGCCGTGTCGATTCTGGGCCGTGCCTTTACTGTCAACTTTGCCGGCTGGCGCACAACAATCACTATCAAGTTTAAGCAAGAGCCGGGGATTGTTGCTGAAACGCTGACTCAAACCCAGGCGCTGACGCTACAGGCGAAAAACTGCAACGTGTTTGTCAATTACGACAACGACACAGCCATTTTGCAGGAAGGGGTGATGTGCAACGCCGATTTCTTCGACGAACGCCACGGCTTGGACTGGCTGCAGAACTACGTCCAGACCAACTACTACAACCGTCTTTACACCAGTGCGACGAAAGTCCCGCAGACCGATGAAGGTATCACCGATCTACTGACCAACGTCGAGGCATCACTGGCGCAGGGTGCGGATAACGGTTTGATTGCTCCGGGTGTCTGGGGTGGTGACAGTTTCGGCGCGTTGAGCAATGGCGACACGCTGACCAAGGGGTATTACACCTATGCACCACCGATTGCCCAGCAGGCACAGGCAGAGCGTGAGGCACGTAAAGCACCGGTAATGCAGGTTGCGATCAAACTGGCCGGCGCTGTGCATTTTGGCGACGTCATCATCAACGTTAACCGCTAAGGAGCCGGTAAATGTCAACGTATAGTTTTTTGGACGTATCGGCCAATATCACCGGCGTCGGCGGTTCAATTGACCTCGGCAACGGCGCGGCGACTTCCGACGAGGGGATCACCATCACCATGTCGGAAAACAAGAACACCATGGTGACCGGTGCTGACGGTGAGGTGATGCACAGCCTTCATGCGAGCAAATCCGGCACGATTACTGTCAGTCTGCTGAAAACCAGCCCGGTGCACGCCAAATTATCGGTGATGTACAACGCCCAGTCTCTTTCCTCTGCGACATGGGGAAACAACGTCATCGTGGTACGTAACAAATCCAGTAATGACGTCACCACCGCGCGGAGCGTGGCTTTCCAGAAACAACCAGATCACACGAACGCCAAAGACGGTAACACCGTCGCCTGGGTATTCGACTGCGGCAAGATTGACCAACTGCTCGGCACGTTTTAAGGGGTAATACATGGAATTTGAAATTAAGGGTGAGAAGTACAGCGCGGTGAAGCTGGGCGTATTCGACCAGTTGAAAGTCTCTCGCAAACTGCTGCCGGTGCTGGCGGGGATTCTGGGCGAACTGAAGGGTGGGAAAATCACTATTGAATCAGCGCTTCCGATCATCGCTCAGTCTATTGCCGACCTAAAGGAGGAAGACTGCAACGCCATCATCCACCCATGCCTTGCGGTGGTGTCGCGGAAGAACGGAAAAAACTTTAACGCCGTATTCACCGGCGGCCAGCTGATGTTTGATGACATCGATCTGATGACCATGCTGCAGATTGTCGGCAAGGTGGTTGGGGACTCGCTGGGAAATTTTTTGCAAGAACTCCAAGGCAGCGAGAAGGACGACCACACGGAGGAATAACGCTGGACGTTCTGCCGGGCGGTGAGGATTACATCATGCGGCCTGTAGATGCGGGTATGTGCAATTTTGAGGCGCTCAAGGACGGGCGCATTGACCTCTACGACATTGCACTGATGAATGATTATCTGGACCTGAAAGCCGATAACGAAGCGAAGATAGAGAAGTGGAGACAGGACAATGAACGCTGAAACCATCAAGGACTTTCTGATCTCGCTGGGCTTCGAAATCGACTCTGCCGGCGAGCGGAAATTTTCTGCCGTCGTCGCTGGCGTTACGGCGAACGTGCTCAAAATGGGTGTGGCGGTAGAAGGAGCCGCGCTGTCAGTCATTGCCTTTACTACGAAGGTCGCCCAGGCGTCCGACAAACTGTATTGGGCATCACAGCGCACTGGTGCATCCGTAGCAGGCATCCGCGCGCTGGGTTACGCCGCTTCACAAACCGGTTCCGATGCTGCCGCGGCGCAGGGCTCATTGGAAAGCCTTGCACGCTTCATACGTAATAACCCAGGGGCCGAAGGATTCCTGAACCGCCTGGGCGTGCAGACGCGCGGCGCGAACGGGCAGATGCGCGACACCGCTGCCATCTTTACCGGTGTAGGCGACAAACTGCGCAGCATGCCGCAGTACCGTGCCAATCAGTATGCGCAGATGCTGGGCATTGATGAAAACACGCTGCTCGCAATGCGCCGGGGGATTTCCGGATTTACGGCAGATTATCAGGGCATGCTGAAAGCTGTTGGTCTGGACTCGGACAAGGCAGCCGCACAATCCAATAAATTTATGACATCCATGCGCAGCCTGACGGCTTTGCTGGGCATGGCAAAGGACAAGATAGGCTCTGACCTCGCCGGAGGGCTTAGCGGCTCGCTGGACTCGCTACGCAAGCGCATCATGGACAACTTCCCCAAGATAGAGGGCTTCATCACCAAAACGGTGAAGGGGGTTCTCTGGCTGGCGGAAGTATTTGGGCGAATGCTCTACCGCGGCTATCAGGCAATCGACAAGGTGATCGAGTGGTGGAAAGGGCTTGATACCGAGTCTAAAAAACTATTGGGAACCTTTGGTGCGTTACTGGTGGCCTGGCGCATGTTAAATAGCGCGTTCCTGATGTCGCCTATCGGCATGATCACCGCTTTGGTGGTCGCCATGGGCTTGCTCTGGGACGATTATCAGACGTGGAAAGAGGGCGGCAAGAGCCTGATTGACTGGAAAGCGTGGGAGCCAGCAATTACCCAGGCGAAAGCGGCGATAATCTGGCTGCGTGACAAACTGCTCGATCTCAAAGATGCCGTGGGTGGATGGAAAACGGCTCTGGAAATCTTGGCTGGGTTTATCGCGGTAAGCTGGGCAGCAAAAATGATTGGCGCCATCAGCTCTGTGACAAAAAGCGTCGGCGGTCTGTCCAAAGCCTTTAAAGGAATTGGCCGAGCAGGGGTGATTGGTGGGGCGCTGGCGCTAGAGGAGTATGTCGCCAAGCCGCTTGAGGAAAAATACCCCTGGCTGAAAAACAACGTTGTCGCGAATCTCCTCAACAACTTGCCGGGCAGCGATACGGTGGACGAATGGGGCCGCAAGCTGCTGCCATGGCGCCAGGGAGAGGCGGCGCAACACGGCCAGTCGGTGCGCCGGCCGCAGGCCACCAAGGCGGGGGCCGCGTTGCTGGGATGGCTGCAACCAAAATTGACGCAGCTCGAGGCATTGTACAACCTGCCGGCTGGCCTACTGCGCAGCGTCGCGTTGACGGAGTCAGGCGGTAATCAGTTCGCTGTTTCCGGTGCCGGCGCGAAAGGCTTATTCCAGTTTATGCCTGGAACGGCCCGAGATATGGGACTGCGCGGCGACGACGTATTCGACCCGTCCAAGTCGGCGGCGGCCGCGGCGCGCTATCTTGGCATGCTGCTGCGCATGAACGGCGGCGACTTGGATAAAACGCTGGCTTCCTACAACTGGGGGATCGGCAACGTTCAAAAGCACGGCATGGATCTGATGCCGGCGGAGACGCGGAACTACATCCCGAAAGTGCGCAGCAATATGCCGGGTGCCGGCGGCGCGACGGTACAGCAAGAAACCAACATCCATATTCACGGCGTAAGTGACCCAGCGCGCGCCGGGATGGAAGTCGCTGACCGTCAAACCGGTGTTAATTCCCGCCTTACCCAGCAACTCTATGCGAGGCCGCAATAATGGATATTCTCTCCGTTCTGTTTTCACAGCAGACCCGGAAGATCGGCGCCATTGTCCCCAGTGTTGCGATTTCAGAAAAGCACAGCGACACGCTGGAAATCACTGAGCACCCGATCGAGGATGGCGCTCCGGTCAGCGACCACGCCTACAAGCGACCTCCTGAAGTGACGATGGAACTGGGCTTTGCTGGTGGAGGTTCGCTACTGGATGGGGTAGACACTACGCAGATGTTGAATCTAAATAGTGGGCTGTCTCTCGGTACCGGCCCGCGTGAGGTTTATCAGCAGTTGGTGGCGTTACAGGAAAGCCGAATTCCTTTTGATGTCACCACCGGAAAACGTCAGTATCAGAACATGCTGATCAAGTCGCTGGATGTCACCACCGACAAAATCAGTGAGAACGTACTGATGTGTTCGCTCACGCTACGAAATGTCATTATTTCCCGCACCCATAGCGTTTCGGTAGCCGATAAATCCAATATGGCCGATGGCGCCAGCACGTCAGCGGTGCAGAACTCCGGCACGAAATCTGCCAAGCCGGTTAATGAAAGTTTGCTCTCCCAGGCGCAGCGTGGCGTTCTGGGTGTGTTGGGAGGATTTGGATGAATATTCAGGAAATTCCCCTGACACCTGATAATCAGCAATTCGGGATCACGCTTGGCGGCCAACAGATGAATATGCGGCTCACCTGGCGTGATGAAGCTGGCTGGATCCTCGACCTTATGGATAGCGCTGGAGGTGCGCTGGTGAACAGTATTTCGTTGGTGCCTGGCGCGAACCTACTGGCGCAACATGCACATCTGGAGTTCGCCGGTGCGCTGGTCGTCATGGTTGACAATAACGAACCGGAACTGCCGACGAAAACCAATCTGGGTATTGGCAGCCATCTTTACTATGTGCAGGGGTAGGCCATGAGTCAGAACTGGATGCGCCATTTTGAGCTGCAGCTGCTCGACCAGCAGGGTAGCGGCATTAGCCTTTCAGATTTTAAAGTCACGTTTCGCATTGAGTGGGCCGATACGAAATGGCCGCGTGTCGCCAACATAAAAATTTACAACCTGTCACCCGATACCCAGAACCGCATTCTGGGCAGCGAGTTTTCCAAGATTCGAATGATTGCCGGTTACGATGGGATCGCGCCGGATGCAGACGCCAATCAGGTCGGTGTGGCGCGCCCGGTGGACCCGGTGAAACCCGGACAGCGTGACGGGCAGAACTTCGGGATGATTTTTGAGGGTGATCTCCGTTTTACAATCACCGGCAAAGACAACCCCACTGATTCCTGGGTGCTTATTCAGGCCGTGGGCGATCATGAGGCATTTCTCTATGCGACGGTGAACACGACTCTCGCCGCCGGCTACACGGTGGCTGACATGTACAATGTGGCGCTGAAAAGCTTTGGGGCCTACGGTATCACCCAAGGGATCACGGGAACTTTCCCAGACACGGTTTTCCCCAGAGGGTTGTCGTTGTTCAAGTCTGCGCGCGACGTTATGGACTCGGTTGCAGGCATGTGTAAGGCCACTTGGCAGTTGATCGACGGCCAGTTGCAGATGGTTAACGAGGATAAATACATTCATGAGGCCATTGTGCTAAACAGCAATACCGGGCTGATCGGTATGCCACAGCAGACGATGGGCGCTGGTGTTAACGTGCGTTGCCTCATCAACCCGAACATTCGCATTAACGGCCTGATCCAACTCGACCAGGCATCGGTATACCGTGTCGCGCTTTCCGATAGTGAAGTTGCTCAGTCTGGTGGACGCATCAGCGAAACCGACCAGAACGGAAACCGGGTTGTTACTGGTAGCCTGCAGCAGCCGGCCAGCGTTGCGACGGATGGCGTGTATATCGTGAAAGCGATCGACTATACTGGCGACACAAGGGGCCAAGCGTGGTACATGGATTTAATGTGCTTTGCGCGCGGCTCGGCAGATTTGCAAACTAGCGCTACCGTTAATCGGACCACTTAAACGATATGAAAATTAAAAAACTCGTTTCTATATTTATTATCTGTCAGTCACTTTCTGGGTGCGGTTTGGCCCAGAAAATGGAATCAGACAAACAGTATAAAGAACAGAAAAAAGAGGCTGTGTTTTCGAGTTCTGGGATGAAAGCACTGGAGTATGTTCTAAAAGATGACAAGATAACGGCAAGTGAAGGTGGGGAGTCGCTATGTAAAGGTGGTTGCTCGCTTAATGATGCAATAGATAAAGCAAATAATAATGCGTTAGGTATAACTGCATTCTATGTTGCAATACATGATTATGATGGGAAAGCACCTTCGCTGTATAAAATTGAAGACCCATCAGTTAGAAATCCAACAATGGCGGAAATACTGAACCGTTTCTCTGCTGTTTTTGGTTCGAGTATTTTATCAGATACAGGTCATTCATCAGACTTGTATCGTGATTTTTCCAAAGATCGTGAGTTTTTGGGCCTTAACAATGTTAGTGAGCTGGATTTTAAAAAATCAATCGCTGAACTCTATAAAAGAAGGAATGAATTTGTTATTTCGATTAGTTCCATGAGAGATCAAGCTAGATATAATGCTGAGCAGATTGAAGTAAAAAGAATGGCGGATTATGACAAAGTCAATCCTGAGTTTGCTGTAACTGAACTTGGCAATGTTATTTCTATTGAGAAGGCCCCTGCTCTGAGAAAGGCATTTAATAGCATGCCTTTCGTAACACGAACACCAAACTCCACCGATCCGAGACAAGTCTATGCAAAAATCGGAAAGTATAAGCTAACTCTAAATCAAGTCGAAATTTCCACAAAAGAGCTATTGACAGAGTGTCAGCGGGTTTCAGCATACACTGGACTGGAGATCGAAAACCCATGCTTTAACCAAGTTGGAAATGGATTGTCTAATTTTGCTTCGATAATTAAAAACAAGAGCATTCCTGACTTAACGAAAAATACTGCACTTGGAGAAGCGACTTTTGGACGCATCATTGATTTTGACCATGCGGCCAGACTAGCCAAAATGCATCAAGAAATGTGTTCTCGGAAAAATAACTCCGGATATGCGGCAATGGTGACCGTGGCTGTTCCATGCAGTGGTCATGGTGATGTGTTGTATATATCAGTAGCAGAGAAAGCGGGGCTTCTATAAGCGCCCCCCTGTTGGCATACCAGACCCGCTTCGGCGGGTTTTTTTATGGGAAAAATTCATGCCTGTATCACTCCAATCTCAGATCGGCGACAAGCAACAGGCCGACCAGGCGCTAGCTGCGGCCATCAGCGCAGGAATGCGCGTATCAATCCCCGGCATCATCCAATCCTTTGACGCTGACGCGGTGACTTGCGTAGTGCTGCCGGCGGTGAAAGGTTACGAGCCGGAGAGCGCTGGAGGCGGCAATTCAGCCAGTCTGCCGCTACTGGTAGACATCCCGGTTACTTTCCCGCGCGGCGGAGGTGTCACGCTTACGTTTCCGGTTAAGGCTGGCGATGAGTGCCTTATTGTGTTTGCTGACCGTGGCATCGATTTCTGGTGGCAAAACGGCGGCGTGCAGGAGTCGGGCGCCGAGAGAATGCACGATCTATCCGATGCCTTCGCGATTGTCGGCCCGCAGTCACAGGCACAGAAAATCAGCGGTATCAGTACCAGCGCCGCACAACTGCGCACTGACGACGGTGCGGCCTTTATTGAGCTAAACCCTGGTAGCCACGCGGTGAACGTCACCACCTCAGGAAAGCTGACCGCCAGCGCGCAGGGCGGCACGGAGATTAACTCCCCCGAAATCGTGCTCAATGGCAACGTGACCATCAACGGCAACCTGTCGCAGGGCATGGGCGATGGCGGCGGTACGGCGACGATGCTGGGGCCAGTGAGCGTGACCAACGATGTCAAAGCCGGTGGGAAGAGCCTGATGGCTCATAAACATCGTGAACATGACGGGCCTGAGACGAGTGAGCCGCTATGAGATACCGCAAAGAAGACAAGAACGGCGATTACAGCTTCGGGCGCGGCGAGGGCGATTTCTTCATCAACACGCCCGAGGCGGTGGGCATGGCGGTGATCAGCCGCCTGCAGTTGCGAAAGGGCGAGTGGTTCCTCGATACCACTGCCGGCACCGACTGGACGCAGATACTCGGTAAATACACGTCGGGCCTCTACGACATCGTGATCCGTGAGCGCATCCTCGGTACGCCGAATGTGACCGAGATAGTTGAGTACCAGAGCCAACGCGACGTAGAAACCCGCGACTTGCTGGTCACCGCCACCCTAAACACCGCCTTCGGGCAAACCTCGGTAACCACCTATGTATGAAGACATTATCGATTCGATGCTGCCAAAAATAACGGCGGCAGGGATGAGCACGCCTGAATTCCAGACCATCCTCACCGGTTGGCAGACAATTTTTCGCGGTATCTATGGCGATGACATCTACATCGAGCCAGACAGCAAAGACGGCGTGCTGTTGTCGCTGATCGCCTACGCGATGCACGGCGGCAACAATGCGGCGATCGCAACCTGGAATGCGTTTAGCCCGGTGACAGGCATCGGCGCGGGGTTGGCGAGTAACGTCAAAATCAACGGCATCAGCCGCAAGGCGCCGTCAAATTCCACGGTTGATGTGAAACTGATCGGCCAGGTTGGCATAGTCATCAGAAATTCCTCAGTACGCGACAGCGCCGGGAACCTCTGGGATTTACCTGCAGAGGTAGAACTCGACATTCACGGTCAGGCGGTGGTAACCGCAACGGCGCAGAAGGCTGGCGCCATCACTGCACTACCTGGCGATGTTTCGCAAATTGCTACACCAACGCGCGGCTGGCAGTCCGTCACGAACCCTGAAGCGGCCACCGCCGGTAAACCGGTGGAAACTGATGCGGAACTGCGACAGCGGCAGGCGCTCAGCGTCGCGCTACCGTCCCGAACCGTCATGGAGGGACTCGTAGGCGCCATTGCCAATATCACTGGCGTGACGCGTTATAAGGGCTACGACAACGACACTTCGGAAACCGATGATAACGGTGTTCCAGCGCATGCGGTTTCGATGGTGGTGGACGGCGGCGACGCTGAAGAGATTGCCCGGATTATCGCGATAAAAAAATCACCTGGCGCGCCGACGTTCGGGACGACGACGGTGATTGTTAAGGATGCCTACGCCGTAGACAAGTCGATCCATTTTTTCCGGCCGACTAAAGTCCCGATTTACGGGGCTATCAAAATTAAGGTGCTTCCTGGCTACACCAGTGACATCGGCGAGGACATCAAAAAAGCCGTGTCCGACTACATCAACACGCTGTACATCGGCGACACCGTTTATTTTTCGCGGCTCTACGTTCCTGCCACGCTGGGAAACGCCGCCAGCGGGAAAACCTACGACCTGATGACCGTGAGCATTGGCAAAGATGCGGTCACGATGCGCGAGGCTAATATTCCGATCCTGTTTAACGAGTCTGCGACCTGTTCGCCGGAGAATATCGCAATTATCACGGTGGCATAATGACCAACAAATACACCGCATTAATTCCCGCCTATCACTGCCAGTTTCCCAAGTATTACGCCACTGTCAACTCTGTTACTGAGGCATTCACTCGCCAGCAGGAAAGCATACGGGCCATCGTATCGGCGTTTGATCTCGACGATGCCGTCGGCTTTCAGCTTGACGTCGTCGGCTTGTGGGTGGGACGCGGGCGACGCATACGTGCGCCAGCAGTGAACCATTATTTTTCATTCGATGATCCAGAGCTGGGTTTTGATCTGGGGAGTTGGAAAGGGCGCTATGACTCCGGAGATGAGTATATCGATCTGGATGATGACACATACCTAACCGTGTTGCGTGCCAAGATTGGTGCTAACAACTGGGACGGCACTGTAGAAACACTGCCCGCGGTGCTGGCGTCAATTTACCCGGAGGGCGGTATCGTTATCTCTTTTTCAGACAATCTCGACATGAGCATGACGATCACTGCGCGCGGTGCTGCAATACCAGCAATTACCAAAGAAATTATTCGGCAAGGTTATCTCTCGATTAAACCGATGGGGATTACCGTCAACTATGAAGTCGTGGAGGGATAAATGGCGAAGAACGAATTTAAACCGTTTGCCATCGGTGAATATGCGAACGTTCTGACGCAGGAAGAATATGAGGCACTTCCTGCTGTCGGAGCTGGTTTCAACTCAGGGATAGCTAAAAGTGAGCAACTAAATAAGGTTTGGCGGCAATCAACAGTGATGGCTGCAGTGCTTGCGGGATTTATAGCTGAACAGTCTGGTGACGATGTGCTGGATGATGGAAATTTAGCAAAGATTAAAGATTCTCTTGCTAAAGCTATATTTTTTTATTCTGTGGGTAAGCTAGATGTTCGGTACATTAAAAAATCTGGCGATACGATAAATTGGCTAAATGTCAGTGATGGATTATCAACAGGGAATGATTTAACCGCCGGAAGAACCCTATACGTTAATGGTCAGAATTTCATTATTAAACGCGGTCTTCAAGACCCTGTAAATAATGAAAGGCAAACGAACGGAATGCGTATACAAGGAAATGGTAATTTGTTTGTCGATATTTACCATGTTGAACGCATGAATCAATATCACTTCTTTGGTATTCATGTTGCCAATGGAGGGAATGAAGGGTGGTTTGAACTTAGAAATGATGGTTCATTTAATGCCAGTGGTACAGTAGGTGCTGGAGGTGGCGACGGTTCAAAGCTTTATCCAAACGGGGATGTCTCTGGAGACTTGTGGGGCGGCTATCTGCATAACTGGCTCAATGACAATATAAATAACGCACAAAACAAAGCACAAGAATGGGCATATAAAAACTTAGTCCAGGGTGTCCGCCTGTCTGGGCGAACAGTTATTCCCGACACCGGAGGGCGCATTGATTTACCATCAGGCTGTGTTTACACCGGCATGTCAGGTTCTAATTATGCCCCTAGTATCTGGGCTTCGTACTCGGCTGTTCAGGTATTGATTAATGGTCAGTGGGCAACTATCGGGACGATTTAATTATGAAACACTTAAAGAAACTAAAACAGTACATCCCGGACAATCCAGCATTAGGTGTTACTGTTTCCTACCTTTGTGATGAGGATGGTAATGACTGGTATGAAAATCAAAAGGAATTCTCCCCAGATACAGTCAAAATTGCCTATGATGAAAATGGTGTTGTAGTTGCCATATCCAAAGATATATCAATGCTTTGGCCAATTAATCTATCAGTTGTAGAGTTGAGTTTAAATGAAATTCCATCCAACTTATCAGATTCTGGGGAGTGGGTGTTTGATGGTTTAATGCTTATCTCGCGGGAATATACAGATGATGAATGTCGCAATAAAGCAGAGAAAAGAAAGGCTCAGCTAATTGAAGATGCTTATTATTTGATGAAACCGTTAGAACTGGCTGATAAACATCAGATGTCCACCGTGGAAGAAAAACGAAAACTGATGGAGTTGGAGAAATACGTTGTCATTTTGAGCAGACTGGATACATCCTCAGATCAAAATATTGAATGGCCTGTTGCCCCATAAATAACGGGAGTGAAAATGTTAAATAACGGTTTGCCAGTAACTGATGTGGTAGGGGTTTCCGTGACGTTAGGGCAGCGCCGGACTGCTGGTGCATCCACTGGATCTGACTCGGCGTTAGCGGCTCAAGCAGCAGCGGAGAACGCGGCAGGCTCTGCAAATAGAGCGGAACAATCTAAAAATGGAGCTGATGCCAAGGCGCAAGACGCCATTGACGAGTTAAATAGAAGCCTTGAGGAGATGCAAAACGCGATTCGAAACTCAGGATATACCCCTGTTGATTCGTTCGAAGATGGTTTCATATTGACGAATATCAGCCAGGCATTGCGTTTAAAATATAATAATGCATTTTACTCCTGGAGAGGAGATTACCCCAAAACTGTTCCAGCAAACTCCACACCGGAGACAACCGGCGGTTTTACTCCGAATACCTGGGTTGATGTTAATGATTTAACCCTTCGCTCGGATTTAAAATCTGCCGGTGCTGGTCGTGGAGGGTATATTGTCGCTCTTGAGCAGGGGGGGACAACCGGAGATGCAATTAAGTATGTCAATATTTTCTCAGAAGGTGCCAAAGGAGACTATAACCCGGAGACAGGGATAGGGACTAACGACTTGCCGGCTATTATTAATGCGGTTGAGAAGGCCAAGCAAAATGGCTATCTCGAAGTTCAGGTTCCGGCAGGTTATGACTATTTCCTCGACAGAACCCAATCCGGCCCTATTAATCTCGGCGGCATCGGTTTCGAAGGCGATAACTCACAAGCAGGTGCAAGGGGTGTGAAGATAGTGTCGGTGGGGCAAGGTCTGGCGCGGTTTTTCGTTAAATCTCCCGATAATGAGACGACCTGCATCATCAATACAGGCGGTTCCGGCTCCTTTACGTCTCGTGGCATTGATGGCATTACCTTTATTGCGCACCCCTCATCGCGCGGGATGGGTATTGCTTATGAGAACCGAGACTCTTGCGGGACACTGAGTTACAACTGTATTGCAACAGATATGTATGCCGCCGTCATGCTGCACAATAAACGGAAGACCAGCTTTACGGAGTTCAACCGGTTTATTGGTTGGCGATTACATAACTGCAAAAACTCTGTGATATTCAAAATAACGGACGGCGATAATTCATTCCATGGCACTGAGTTTATTTCGTGCCAAATGCAGATGTATATTGACCCAGCCAATCCAATCAATAGTGGCTCTGGCATAAAATCAGATATCCCTGCTGGTCGCCGTGGACATATTTATCACAGCCGTTTCGATATTCGCGCGTTCGGTGGTTCGGGTTGCAAGTTATTGGATATAGAGAATGTCACCTGTGATAATTCATTCGGAACCATAACGTGTGAAGGAGACTTCATACTGAAATGCACCGACGACAGTTGGTGGCACGTTCATGGGGACTTAATTTATTACAACGGCACAATGACTATTGATGCGCCTGTACCGCCACGCCTGGGCGTTCCCGCAACGTTTATTTTCAGTAACCGGGGTGGGCCATTTGGTAATTTTAAAGATACCACATTGGCTGATTGCAAGCCGTCATTGTATGACCCTAATGCGGCAGACAGAATGCTGGGCGGTTCATACCCCTATATAGGGCGCATGCGGGGTAATGGTGTTGACTCTTTGTTTATTGCGATACCTGATGACGATAGAAAAGGGTTTAACTTCGTTACTGTCCCTCCAGGAGGGCGACTGGAAGATGCCGTGCGCCGTTGGGGTTGGAGCAGTAATGGCGCATCGTTTAAAGGATATTCCGACACCGTTTACGTGAATAACAATACAACAGGGGTGATGCTGACTACCGATGGATTTACTAACCGTAATTCAAAACAGCTTTATTGTGGCACTGCCGCATATCCATGGCTGGGTGGGTACTTCCAAAACGCACCGAATGTAACATCAGACGAACGGCTTAAGTCACGCCCTCGCATCTTCACTGAGAATGAAATCCTGGCATTTTATTTTATCGGGAAATTACCGGGTTTTTGGCAGTGGATACAGCGCCTGCAAGAAGAAGGCAATGATGCCAGACTACACTCCGGCCCGACTGTACAAGCCTGCATTGCCATTATGGAAAAATACGGGCTGGTATGGAGCGAATACGGTGCGTTTGGTTATGACGAATGGCCAGAGCAGCCTGAAGTGTTTCGTGAATGGGAAGCGGAACCTGCCGTTTATGAAACTGTTCCTGGTCGTGCAGCAGTCATTGAAAACGGTGTCGTTGTCACTGAGGCTATCCCTGATAGTCAGGTCGTTGTCAAAAAGGCTATCGAGGCTGGACGAGAACTCGTGCAGGAGTACAAGCCAGCAGGAAACGAGTACAAACTCAGGAAGGATGAGTTGATTTGGGCTGTTCACTATGCAACAACAGCGATCCACGAACGAGCTATGGAAAGCCTTGGTGCAGTCCTTCCTGTAATGAGAGAGTGAATGTGCCGGGATGGACCCCGGCTATTTTGGATTAACATTACTTGATATTACAAACCGCAGTCCTGCTCTGGCTTTCACGCGGCGCATAGACAGTGTAAGATGCGCCACATGCTATGTGGGTAGTTTTGGTTTTATGTCCATCACTGTGTCCACCGATTAAAAACGTAAGCGCTTAATCTGAGAAAAATCTAATTAAATGAAACACATAAGAAACTTTTCTATTATTGCCCACATTGACCACGGTAAGTCGACGCTGTCCGACCGTATTATCCAAATTTGCGGTGGCTTGACTGAACGTGAAATGGCTGCGCAGGTGCTCGATTCTATGGATCTGGAGCGTGAGCGTGGCATTACCATTAAAGCCCAAAGCGTGACGCTGGACTATAAAGCGCTAGACGGCCAAACCTATCAGCTCAACTTTATCGACACGCCAGGGCACGTTGACTTCTCCTATGAAGTTTCTCGTTCACTGGCTGCTTGTGAAGGTGCACTGCTGGTGGTTGATGCCGGGCAGGGCGTAGAAGCTCAGACGTTGGCTAACTGCTACACCGCGCTGGATATGAATCTGGAAGTGGTGCCGGTACTGAACAAGATTGACTTGCCGGCTGCCGATCCCGATCGCGCTGCGCAGGAAATTGAAGACATCGTGGGTATTGATGCGACCGACGCAGTGCGTTGCTCGGCCAAGACCGGTGTGGGTGTGCCCGACGTTCTGGAACGTCTGGTGCGCGATATCCCAGGGCCAGAAGGCGATCCAGACGCGCCATTGCAGGCACTGATCATCGACTCTTGGTTCGATAACTACCTGGGCGTTGTTTCCCTGGTGCGTGTCAAGAACGGCACCATGCGTAAGGGCGACAAGATCAAGGTCATGAGCACCGGCCAAACCTATAATGCCGATCGTCTGGGTATCTTCACGCCAAAACGTGTCGATCGTGACGTATTGAACTGCGGCGAAGTAGGCTGGTTGGTTTGTGCTATCAAAGACATTCTTGGCGCGCCGGTAGGCGATACCCTGACGTTGGCACGTCAGCCGGCAGACAAAGCCTTGCCAGGTTTCAAAAAAGTGAAGCCGCAGGTTTACGCGGGTCTGTTCCCAATCAGCTCTGACGACTATGAGTCCTTCCGCGATGCGTTGGGCAAACTGAGCCTGAACGACGCCTCCCTGTTCTATGAGCCAGAGAGCTCCACCGCGCTGGGCTTCGGTTTCCGCTGTGGCTTCCTTGGCCTGCTGCACATGGAGATCATCCAGGAACGTCTGGAACGTGAATACGATCTGGAGCTGATCACCACCGCACCGACGGTAGTGTATGAAGTGGAAACCACCAGCAAAGAGACTATCTACGTTGATAGCCCGTCCAAGCTGCCTCCGCTCAATAATATCGAAGAGTTGCGTGAACCGATCGCCGAGTGTCACATGCTGATGCCGCAGGAATACCTGGGCAGTGTGATTACCCTGTGTATCGAAAAGCGTGGCGTGCAGACCAACATGGTTTATCACGGTAACCAGGTTGCGCTGACTTACGAAATCCCGATGGCGGAAGTGGTGCTCGACTTCTTCGATCGCCTGAAGTCCACCTCCCGTGGCTATGCGTCGCTGGATTATAACTTCAAGCGGTTCCAGACCTCCGACATGGTGCGCGTCGACGTGCTGATCAACAACGAGCGTGTGGATGCGTTGGCGTTGATCACTCACCGTGACAATGCGCAGTATCGCGGTCGCGAACTGGTCGAGAAGATGAAAGAGCTGATCCCACGCCAGCAGTTCGATATTGCCATTCAGGCCGCTATCGGTACGCATATCATCGCGCGTTCAACGGTGAAACAGCTGCGTAAAAACGTGTTGGCAAAATGCTACGGCGGTGACGTTAGCCGTAAGAAAAAACTGCTGCAGAAACAGAAAGACGGTAAGAAACGCATGAAGCAGGTGGGTAACGTTGAGTTGCCACAAGAAGCGTTCCTGGCCATTCTGCACGTTGGCAAAGACAGTAAGTAACAGCGACAAGTTCGCGTAACTAGGGAGTTTGCATGGCGAATATGTTTGCCCTGATCCTGGCACTGGCAACGTTAGTCACCGGGATCATTTGGGCCTTTGAGCGCTTCAGATGGGCGCCGGCTCGCCGGGCGAAAATTGCGGCGGTGAATGCACAAACTGCAGGCGCTGTAGACGATAAAACGTTGGCGAAAGTGGCGAAGCAGCCAGGCTGGGTTGAAACCGGTGCATCCGTTTTCCCGGTATTGCTGTTGGTCTTTGTGGTGCGTTCGTTTATTTACGAACCCTTCCAGATCCCGTCGGGCTCAATGATGCCGACGTTGTTAATTGGCGATTTTATTCTGGTGGAGAAATATGCTTACGGCATTAAAGATCCTATTACCCAGACGACGCTAATTGAAACCGGCCATCCGAAGCGTGGTGATATTGCGGTATTTAAATATCCATTGGATCCAAAGCTGGATTATATCAAACGCGTCATTGGCTTGCCGGGCGACCGTGTAAGTTACGATCCCGTCAATAAGCGTGTGACCGTCCAGCCTTCGTGTAATAGCGGTCAATCATGCGATACCGCATTGGCGGTGACTTACAACGATGCGCAACCTAGCGACTTTGTGCAGCTGTTTAGCCGCAGCGGCATGGGCGAGGCCAGCAACGGCTTCTACCAGATTCCGTTGAGCGACAATGTGCCGCAGGGTGGCATCCGTCTGCGTGAGCGTCAGGAAACGCTGGGGACTGTTTCTCACCATATTCTGACCGTGCCGGGCACGCAGGATCAGGTGGGGGCTTATTACCAGCAGCCAGGTAAACCGCTGGCGGAGTGGGTTGTGCCTGCGGGTCATTACTTCATGATGGGTGATAACCGCGACAACAGCGCTGACAGCCGTTATTGGGGCTTCGTACCGGAGAAAAATCTGGTGGGTAAAGCCACGGCTATCTGGATGAGTTTTGAAAAGCAGGAAGGCGAATGGCCTACCGGCGTAAGATTTAGCCGCATCGGTGGAATTCATTAATCAGGCGTCTATTAACGCAGCATTATATTTCCACTCGTTGTAGAATACCGGCTCGAGCGATAAAAAGTTGGCTCCCTGTTGGGAGCCACTGCAAACGAAACAGCTTTGGATTGGCTTTCGGCGAAGCAGGCCTGTTCCGTATGCTGCAAGTTTTTGACGCATTCTTGATCTATTGGTAACTCATGAACCCCATCGTAATAAATAGGCTGCAGCGGAAGCTGGGCTACACTTTTCAACAGCAGGAGCTCTTACTGCAAGCGTTAACTCACCGTAGCGCCAGCAGTAAACACAATGAACGTCTTGAGTTTCTGGGTGACTCTATTCTTAGTTTTGTCATCGCCAACGCGCTCTACCATCGTTTTCCTCGCGTAGACGAGGGCGATATGAGCCGCATGCGTGCCACGCTGGTGCGTGGTAATACGTTGGCGGAGATGGGACGCGAGTTCGATCTGGGAGAATGTCTGCGTCTGGGCCCGGGTGAGTTGAAAAGCGGTGGGTTCCGCCGCGAATCAATCCTGGCGGACACGGTAGAGGCATTAATTGGCGGCGTGTTCCTGGATAGCGATATCCAAACTGTTGAACGACTGATTTTGGACTGGTATCGCAGCCGGTTGGACGAAATCAGCCCTGGTGATAAGCAGAAAGATCCAAAAACCCGTTTACAGGAGTTTTTGCAAGGTCGTCATCTGCCGTTACCTTCTTATCTGGTGGTGCAGGTTCGCGGTGAGGCGCACGATCAGGAGTTTACTATCCACTGTCAGGTGAGTGGTTTGAGCGAACCCGTCGTGGGAACAGGCTCAAGCCGCCGTAAAGCTGAACAGGCGGCAGCGGAACAAGCGCTGAAAAAGCTGGAGCTTGAATGAGCGAAGAAAAACAATACTGTGGTTTTATCGCGATAGTCGGTCGTCCCAACGTGGGTAAATCCACGTTGCTGAACCAACTGTTGGGGCAAAAAGTCTCCATCACCTCGCGTAAACCGCAGACGACCCGTCACCGCATCATGGGTATCGACACCGATGGCGCCTATCAGGCGATTTACGTCGACACCCCGGGTCTGCACATCGAAGAAAAACGCGCCATCAACCGTTTGATGAACCGCGCAGCCAGCAGCTCAATCGGCGACGTCGAGCTGGTGATCTTCGTTGTGGAAGGAACTAACTGGACCCCTGATGATGAAATGGTGGTCAATAAGCTGCGTAGTTTGAAATGTCCGGTATTGCTGGCGATCAACAAGGTCGACAACGTTACCGACAAATCCAAACTGTTGCCGCATATCGCGTTCCTTAGCCAGCAGATGAACTTCCTCGACGTGGTACCAATCTCTGCCGAGAAAGGCATGAACGTGGACACTATCGCGGCTATCGCACGCAAGTTATTGCCGGAAGCGGAACACCACTTCCCGGACGATTACATTACCGATCGTTCCCAGCGTTTTATGGCGTCGGAAATCATCCGTGAAAAGCTGATGCGTTTCCTGGGTGAAGAACTGCCTTACTCTGTGACGGTTGAGATCGAACAGTTTGTACCGAACGAGCGCGGTGGTTACAACGTACACGGTCTGATTCTGGTCGAGCGTGAAGGCCAGAAGAAAATGGTCATCGGTAACAAAGGTGCGAAGATCAAAACGATCGGCATCGAAGCCCGCCAGGATATGGAACAGATGTTTGAAACCAAAGTGCATCTGGAACTGTGGGTGAAAGTGAAATCGGGCTGGGCGGATGACGAACGTGCGCTGCGTAGCCTGGGCTATACCGACGATCTGAAATAACCTATCCAATGGACGGCTGGGAGCGCGCTTTCGTCCTGCATGGACGACCGTACAGTGAAACCAGTCTCATGCTGGATATGTTCACGGAAGGTCATGGGCGGGTGCGTTTGCTGGCAAAAGGCGCGCGCAGCCGCCGCTCCAATTTAAAGGGTTGCCTGCAACCCTTTACTCCTCTCTTGGTACGCTGGGGTGGGCGTGGCGAAGTCAAAACGCTGCGTAACGCCGAAGCGGTCTCCCTGGGTTTGCCTCTCAGTGGCATGATGTTGTACAGCGGCCTGTACGTGAACGAATTGCTGTCACGGGTGTTAGAACAAGAAGCCAACTACTCGGTATTGTTCTTCGATTACTTACAGTGTTTGCAGGCGCTGGCGGCTGAAGAGGTTTCGCCGGAGCTGGCATTGCGTCAGTTCGAATTGGCGTTGTTGAACCATCTGGGATACGGTCTGGATTTTCTGCATTGCGCCGGCAGCGGGTTGCCGGTGGATGAGGGTATGACCTACCGTTACCGCGAAGAAAAAGGTTTTATCGCCAGTCTGGTGGTAGACCATTACAGCTTTACCGGTCGTGAGCTACGTGCGTTGGCAGAGCGTCAGTTCCCTGATGTGTCGACATTACGTGCGGCCAAGCGTTTCACGCGTATGGCACTCAAGCCTTATCTGGGTGGAAAGCCGTTGAAGAGCCGTGAACTATTTCGTCAGTTCGTCCGTAAACAGCCGGATACCCCGGTCGACGACGCCTGACCTTTTCCCCTTTTGCCGCGCAGCCCCCACGTGTAAACTACGGCCACTGAAAATCAATTCTTTAGAGGGTTGTCATGGCTGATTTGCTGCTGGGCGTCAATATCGATCACATCGCCACGTTACGTAACGCGCGCGGAACCCAATACCCGGATCCGGTTCAGGCCGCATTTATTGCCGAGCAAGCAGGAGCCGATGGGATCACGGTACACCTTCGTGAAGATCGTCGTCATATCACCGATCGCGACGTTCGCATTTTGCGTCAGACCATCCAGACGCGCATGAATCTGGAAATGGCTGTGACGGATGAAATGCTGGATATCGCGATTGAGCTGAAGCCGCATTTTTGTTGCCTGGTGCCGGAAAAACGTGAAGAAGTGACCACTGAAGGTGGGCTGGATGTTGC
The DNA here is from genome assembly GCF_017832355.1 of Serratia sp. PL17. Taxonomy (GTDB): domain Bacteria; phylum Pseudomonadota; class Gammaproteobacteria; order Enterobacterales; family Enterobacteriaceae; genus Serratia. Next base: position 224,435 of record NZ_JAFIBY010000007.1, on the reverse strand, counting down.
CGGACAACAGGACAAAATGTCCGTTGCAGTTGAGCGACTGGCGCAGGCCGGCATTTTGGTATCGCTGTTTATCGATCCTGACCATCGGCAGATCGATGCCGCGGTGGCGGTAGGAGCCCCTTACATTGAAATCCATACCGGCGCTTATGCGGAAGCCGAAGGCGAGCTGGCGGTGAAAGCCGAGCTGCATCGTATTGCGGTTGCTGCAACTTACGCGGCAGAAAAAGGCCTGAAGGTGAATGCCGGGCATGGTCTGACTTACCATAACGTTCAGCCTATCGCGGCACTGCCGGAAATGCATGAGTTGAATATCGGCCACGCGATTATCGGGCAGGCGGTGATGTGTGGTCTACCTGCTGCCGTCGCGGATATGAAACAGCTGATGCGCGAAGCACGTCGTTAATGGCCGTGCTGGGGCTGGGCACCGACATTGTCGAAATGGCGCGTATCGAAGCCGTCGTTGAGCGCAGCGGCGATCGTCTGGCGCGGCGCGTGCTGAGCGATGCCGAGTGGGCGCTGTATCAGCAGCATCAGCAGCCGGTGCGTTTCCTGGCCAAAAGGTTTGCGGTGAAAGAGGCCGTTGCCAAGGCATTTGGTACCGGTATTCGCAATGGCTTGGCGTTTAATCAGTTTGAAGTTTTTAACGACGGTCTCGGCAAGCCAAATATTCGTCTGCACGCGCGTGCTGCCGAATTGGCACAGGAAATGGGGGTGACATCCATCCACGTTTCGCTGGCCGATGAACGGCGTTACGCCTGCGCTACGGTGATTATCGAAGGATAACAGCCTGGCTTTGCCACAAAAAAAGGGCGCCTGTTGGCGCCCTTTTCGATCTGGAACCTGGGCCGTTACAGCTGCTCGGCGTGGTGCAGCACCACAAACTTGTCCCACAGCTGTTCGTTGGTTTCGCGGTGCTGAGGGTTAACGACAATGGTATTGTCGATGGGGCACACCTGCTGGCAGGTGGGCGTATCGTAATGACCGACACATTCGGTGCAGCGATCGGTATCAATCTGGTAGATATCATCACCCATCGAAATCGCCTGATTGGGGCATTCCGGCTCGCACATGTCGCAGTTGATGCATTTCTTGGTAATCAGCAGTGCCATTTCAGTTATCTTTTAATCGGTGCACACGAACAGGCGCGCAATCTATCATAGAACCCGTTTTATTGGGCATTTTTCCACCTGCGGCTGCCAATGTGTTGCAGCGGTGAGTTTAGTCGGTTTAGACGGCTGTCATAGTAACTCCGGCGGGTCATTGGCCAACTGATCAAAATCAACCCTTTCCTGACCATTAAAGACTTGTCGCTTATCTGTCCCGGTTACTGTCTGATGCAGCTGTGGTTGTGTGACAACTATGCCTGCCTGCTGGGCAAACAGACTGATAAAATCAAAGGCACTGCGTGGCGCGTCAATGAAGGTTCGTTGTCGATCGGTATCCGCAAGCACTAACAGCGGCACCTCGTAATTTTGCCGGGTATTGCCGCCATGGCGTAGGTACAGTTTACCGTCAACATTGCGGTGAGAAAGGCCGTGATCCGAGAAATAGATTAATTTAAAGGGTTCATGGGTCTCTTGCAGCATATGGTAGGCATGTTCGATAAAGCGGTCCGTTTTGCGGTAAGTTGAAAGGTAACAGGCCAATTCAGCGTTGTTGCTGGTGAAAACCGGTGGCTCGCCGCCGAGCCGTTCGCAAAAGTCAGAATGCGATCCCATGATATGCAGAACATACAAATTCCCGGAACCATGGGTATCCAATGCGGTTTGCAACAAGGGCAGCAGCTCATCGTCGTCGGTGTTCCGCGACTGATAGTCCCCTTTCTTCAGGAACTGATACTCATCGCTGAACAGGGCTATTTTGGAGACAGGTGCATCAAATTGGCCAATCAACCCTTGGTTGGAAAACCAATGAGTACGTAATCCAGCGGCCTTTGCCAAAGTAATAATATTATCTGAAATATAGCTTTTTTTTTCGTCGCTCAATGCCAAAGTTCTTGGCAGTGATTCGAATGTATTCGGCGCAGTAGAAATATAATTACTGTAAAATGTCCCGTTTACTTGATCAAGGAATGGCGTTGTCGGCGTAGGGTAGCCAAATAATGACATATAGTCTCTGCGCATACTTTCACCGACGACAATGACATAATTAGCCTTGTTATTATCAATGCTGTTAATAGTCCAACGGGGTTGGGCTTGCATACCGGCATCAAGTTCCATCATTTGTTGGTTGTAGCTCTGGTACGACGAAAAAAATGAGGAAAAGAAATTCACCAACCTAAGGTTCTCTATGTTCCCGCTGAGTATTCTGACAAATAACAGCAGGATTAAAATCAGCAGAAATGGCAGTGCTTTCCGGACCGGGAGCGGATAGCGCCAGCAATAGCGAACAAGAAGAAACAGCATCAGCAATGTAGCAGAAGGTAATAGATAGCAGCCTGCCGGTATGGCGTGCAGGAATTCGACGGCTTCTGCCTTGTTGGTTTGAAACAGCGCCGATACCACGACAACCGAAGGGGGGCCATATATTACACCGACGGGGGCATAGAACGCACATAATATAATATAGGGGGTAACCAAAAAGTATCGGGTGAGGGGGATTGCAGATAATAATAGTAACGTAAGTGAAATGAAAAGAATATCAATCCCCTTCGCACCGCCGTAGCCCATCGATCTTATTAAGATAAATGCGGTGGCAACGAAGATTAAAAAGCTGCGGATCGTGGATGATGTTATAGATATGTGGGATTTATTTAAAGTTATTGTGTGCGTTTTCATTAAGCTCAAATGTCAATATAGTGCTGTCCATGCCTGCTCAAATCGTGGGCGTGATTTAAACAATAAAAGCCACATACTCTATTATTATACAGGTTTTTATACCTTGGTATTTGTGGCTCGGGCATTATACGGCTTAAACGAGCTTTTTCACTAACTGTTCGCTGTGTTTGATGCGGTCTCGTGCGTGATCGAGATCGTGCTGAATCAAGGCCATGAACAGCAGATCGGTAAGAGCATATTGAGCGGTGCTGGAAGAAATAGCGGCGCTGCGGGTGTTGGGTTCTTCGGCGATGGTATACAAACAATGGTCGGCGCGTTGCTGCAGGCCATTGGGCGAGAAACTGGTTAGCGCCAACACTTTCGCGCCTGCCATACGGGCTTCTTCGGCCGCCAGATTGATTTCTCTGCGTTCACCGCTAAACGAAATGGCCAGCAGTAAATCCCGTTTATCCAGTGCCTGAACCGCTGCCAATTGGACGTGCATATCCGGTTCGGCAACGGCCATAACGCCAATTTTCAGCAGCTTGTAAGAGAAGTCTTTGGCAACCAGCCCGGAAGCGCCAATCCCCAGCAAGATGACCCTTCGCGCCTGGCGCAGCATTTCCAGTCCCTGATGAAGGCGTTCCTCACTGTTGATATCCAGTGTAGCTCGCAGAGCAGCCTGCTTTTCTACCAGTAACTTTTCACCGACGGTTTTCAATGCATCGCTGCTGAGGATCTGGTTATGCACCGTAACGACGGGTTCTGCTTGTGGGTGAGCCAGCGTTTCGCTCAACGCCAGCTTTAACGCAGGAAAGCCTTTGTAACCCATTTTCTGCGCAAACTTCACGACGCTCGACTGACTGACCCCAGCCAACTGGGCCAGCTTTTGTGAGCTAAGGTGGCGCGCCTGCTCGGCGTTATGCAGCAGGAAATCCGCCAGCTTGCGGTCATTTTGAGCCAGTGTTGGATACATCTGGCGAATACGAAGAAGAGTACTCATTCATCTTTCTCTGGAGGCCAGCGGCCATTCTGCCACGTGGGCGGCGAAAACGCGCAGTGAAAATTTTTGTGACCGAGTCTTTAAAATAGCAAAAAACGCTCGCTTTGCTGAATAAAATATTCAGATAATAAATTAGTTTGTGAATTAAAAATTCAAAGGTGAAGAAATGAACTTAGGCGCATTGGTATCCGAAACCCGCAACCCAGCCACCATGGGGCTGGATGAAATGTCGACGCTGGAGATGGTGAGTTGTTTTAACCGGGAAGACCGAAAGGTGCCAGAGGCAATTGAGAAGGTGTTGCCTGCTATTGCTCAAGCGGTGGATTTGGCTGCGGCCGCGCTGAAGGCTGGTGGCCGGCTGATTTATCTGGGGGCAGGGACCAGCGGCCGTCTTGGCGTGTTGGATGCGTCTGAATGCCCACCGACATTCGGTGTGCCCCATGGCATGGTGATCGGACTGATTGCCGGTGGCCCAGGGGCGTTGCTCAAAGCGGTAGAAGGTGCGGAGGACGATGCCGCACTGGGTGAGGCCGATCTCTTGGCATTGAATTTGACGGCGACCGACATCGTGGTGGGGTTGGCGGCGTCTGGGCGCACACCCTATGTGATCGGTGCGTTGCGCTACGCAAGGCAACTGGGTTGCCCAACGGTAGCCATCTCCTGCAACCCGGATTCACCGATCGCGCATGAGGCGCAGGTGGCAATTTCGCCCGTCGTGGGGCCGGAAGCCTTGACTGGCTCAACGCGCATGAAATCCGGTACAGCACAGAAGCTGGTGCTGAATATGTTGTCGACAGGTGCGATGGTCAAGCTCGGTAAGGTGTATGAAAATCTGATGGTGGATGTGAAAGCCACCAACGTAAAACTGGTGGATCGTGCCTGTCGCATCGTGATGGAAGCCACCGGAGCCGAGCGCAGTCAGGCTGAAACTGCACTGAAGCAGACCCGCTTTGAGGTCAAACCGGCAATCCTGATGATTCTGGCTGGCGTTGATGCAGATGAGGCGCAGCAGCGCTTACAGCAACATGACGGCTATTTGCGCGCGGCACTGACGCGCTAAACCACACCTGGGGCGGGCGATGGACAAAACAACGGCACTGGCAACACAGATTCTGGCGGGGATTGGCGGTGAGGGGAATATCCTCCTGCTGCAAAACTGCATGACACGGGTTCGCGTTGAGGTTAACGATGAGCAACGTCTTGATTTAGCGCTGCTCAAGCAGTTACCGGGTATTAAGGGCTACATCAAGCAAGGCGAACAGCATCAATTCATCGTTGGCCCCGGTGCCGCGGCCAAGGTGGTGGACGCCATGCGTACACTGCTCAGCGGTGCCCCTGCGGCCGCTGAGGACAGTATCGCTCGCAACAAGGCGCAGGCTAAGCAAAAGTATTCGGCACCAATGAGCGGAGCGCTGAAAAAACTGGCCGATGTCTTTATTCCCCTGATACCGGCGTTTATCGCTTCCGGTCTGATTACCGGCATTATCAACGTGCTGAAGCGGCCGGATATTGCCGGCGAGCTGGCGGTGAATTATCCCAACGTGCTGGGGTTGCTGGCGATTTTCGGCAGCGCGGTGTTCGCCATCATGAATATTTTGGTGGGGGTGAATGCCGCACGGGTGTTTGGCGGTTCCCAGGCCATGGGCGGCGTGATGGCCGGTATTCTCTCTAGCCCGGCGTTGGCGCAGATCACTTTGTTTGGCGAAGCCTTGCAACCCGGGCGCGGTGGGGTAATTGCGGTGCTGTTGGTGGTGGCATTGATGTGCTGGGTGGAAAAACGCCTGCGCAATTGGCTGCCGGAATCCATTGAGTTGATCCTCAATCCGCTGATTACCACGTTGGTGACGGCGTCGTTGGCCATTGTGATCCTGCAGCCGCTGGGGGGTTACATCTCTGATGCCATTGCCCACGGTGCTAATCTGGCGATCGACAAGGGTGGCTTGCTGGTGGGGGCGGTGTTGTCCGGGCTGTTCTTACCGCTGGTGTTGTCCGGTTTGCATCAAGGGCTGGTGCCGATCCACGTCGAACTGGTGCAGGCCCACGGTTCCAACCCACTGTTGCCGATTTTAGCGATGGCGGGAGTCGGTCAGGTGGGGGCCGCGTTGGCGGTATTAATGAAAACCCGCAATGCGCGCCTAAAAAAGGTGATCAAAGGGGCGTTGCCGGTCGGCATTCTCGGCATTGGCGAACCCTTGATTTTCGGTGTGACGCTACCGTTGGGTAAACCCTTTATCGCCGCCTGCCTCGGTGGTGCGGTCGGAGGGGCGCTGATCAGCTACTGGAAAGTGGCGACGGTGATCACCTTCGGTATCTCAGGTTTACCTTTGGCGTTAACCATTGTCTCGGGTAAGGTGATGTTGTATCTGGCTGGTCTGGTGATTACCATTGCCGCTGGATTTATTTTCACCTGGATAATGGGATTCAACGATCCTGAGGAGTAGCGTTTGAGCGAGAAGCAAAGCCAACAGGCCGTGGAAGGTCGCCGCGTGGTGTTCTTTGATCTGGACGGGACGCTGCATCAGGAAGATATGTTTGGCAGTTTCTTGCGCTTCTTGTTACGTCATTTGCCGCTCAATCTGTTGCTGGTGGTGCCCTTGCTACCGGTTATTGGAGTCACGCTGTTGGTGATGGGACGTGCCGCGCGCTGGCCCATGAGTGTACTGCTGTGGGCGATCACCTTTGGTCGAACGGAGGCCAGCCTAAAGGCGCTGGAGCGGCGTTTCGTCAGTGATTTCCGGCAAAGAGTGACGGCTTTTCCGGTGGTGCAAATGCGCTTGCGGCAATACCTCGATGCCCAGGATGCGCAAGTATGGTTGATCACGGGCTCACCAGAACGGCTTGTGGAACAGGTTTATCAGGATTCCGCTTTCTTGCCGCAGGTGCAATTGGTCGGTAGCCGTATTGTACGGCGTTACGGTGGTTGGGTTCTGACTCTACGCTGTTTAGGTGAACAGAAGGTCACCCAGTTGGAGCAGCGTCTTGGCGCACCGCTCAAGCTATACAGCGGCTACAGCGACAGCAAGCAGGATAACCCCTTGTTGTATTTCTGCGAGCACCGTTGGCGGGTCAGTAAGCTGGGTGAGCTGCAACAGTTGGAATAACAGTAAAGGGCGGAATCTCCGCCCTTTGCTGTTTCTGATGGCTTACATTGCCGCGCGGAAGATAGCGACAATCTGTTTGTGGGTCGCTTGTATCGGGTTGGTGAAGCCGCAAGCGTCATTCAGTGCGTTGGTTGCCAGCGTATCAAAGTCCTGTTCCTTCACCTTTAAATCACGCAGCCCAGCCGGGATGCCGACGTCTTGCGCCAGTAAACGGATGGCGGCGATACAGGCGACGGCACCTTGTTGGCTATTGAGGTGCGTCACGTCGAGGCCCATGGCGGCAGCGATGTCTTTTAGCCGTGGTGCACAAACGCTCGCATTGAACTCCTGCACATGCGGCAACAGCACGGCATTACACACCCCGTGTGGCAGGTCGTAGAAACCGCCGAGCTGGTGCGCCATGGCGTGCACATAGCCGAGCGAGGCGTTGTTGAAGGCCATCCCAGCCAGGAACTGGGCGTAGGCCATGTTTTCACGCGCCTGCATATTGTTGCCGTCGGCGACTGCGTCACGCAGCGACTCGCTGATCATGGTGACGGCTTTCAGTGCGCAAGCATCGGTAATCGGATTAGCCGCGCTGGAAACATAGGCCTCTATCGCGTGGGTGAGCGCATCCATCCCGGTCGCGGCGGTTAGCCCTTTTGGCATGCCAGCCATCAGGTGTGGATCGTTGACGGACAGGATTGGGGTAACGTGTTTGTCGACAATCGCCATTTTGATGTGACGCGCTTCATCAGTAATGATGCAAAAACGGGTCATTTCAGAGGCGGTACCTGCGGTGGTGTTAATGGCAATCATCGGTAGCTGCGGTTTGGCAGAACGATCAACACCTTCATAATCCTTGATGTCCCCACCGTTAGTCGCCAGCAGTGCAATACCTTTGGCACAATCGTGCGGTGAGCCCCCACCGAGCGAGACGACACAATCGCACTGGTGTTCTTGCAGCAAGGCCAAGCCTTGTTTCACGTTCAGGGTGGTTGGATTTGGATGCGTGCCGTCATAAACGCAGCTTTCGATGTGCTGTGCGGCGAGTAATTGTTGAACCTGGGCGACCACGCCAATGTTATTCAATACTTTGTCGGTCACGATCAGTGCGTAACCCAGCCCCTGTTGTTTCATGGTGTTCGCTGCTTCTTCCAGACAGCCAGAACCAATCATATTGACGGAGGGGATAAAGAAAGTTGAAGCAGCCATAACTCACTCCTTGATAAACGCTTTATTGCTTGCCTCAAACACTACTATGCTAATTATTCAATGATCATGATCTATCGCAATATCGAGGTGGATAAGTCAGGTGATTGATTTTATTTTGATTTAACCATTTACAAGGTGTGGATTTGGCTCGTTCCGAACCAAATCCAGTAGTAAATTTAACCGTTAAGCTGGTGGGCCTTAATCATCTGTTTGATCATGAGGTTTACGGCCCAGTTGCCATATCTTCTCTGCGTAATGTCCCAATGCCCACAGACTGAGGCCAAGTAGCACAAAGAAAATAGCCTTCGGCATGGCATCCCAGAAAAACTCGAAAAAACGCGTGTAGAGGTTAATACCAAGAAAGGTCAGGCCGAACCCGCGCAACATGGCGTCGTCACGTTTGAGTCCCAACCCAATGCACCCCACCGCGGCGATACCGAACAACAGACTCCAGTGGAACAGTTCGATCTGGCGTGCGCTGTACCAACTGTCAAGATCGCCATAGTTGCCAAAGATAGACAGTAACCAGAGGGCAATAAATAGGTATAACAACCCCATCGCCAGTGAAACCCGCTCCAGACCACGGCGAGCGAGCTGCGGTTGCAGCAGCAATGCGGCAGCGATCAGTACGGCACCGAAGGCGATAAAGCGAATAGGGAAACTCATGCCCAGCCAGTAGGCACCCCAGCCCGACAGATATCCGGTTTCCGCGCCGAAGGCGTTACCGAGCGACAGCAGAGCAAACCACCACACCAGTCCCGAGCGGCTGAACCAGCCAATCACGCCATACAGCAGGGCGGCAAACATCAGCAGGAGTGAAATTCGGCCGCTGCCATTATCCAGCCAAACGCCCATCTGCCACAGGGCGCAGGCGGTTAGCAATACGGCAACAAATAACGCAGCTTCATTGCCGTAACGTTTCTCCGGATACCTTTGGCGACGTCGCAATGCCCAGGCATAGCCAAGGGCAGCGAGGATGGCGGCAATCGTCATACGCACGGGGGCATCAAAGCGGAACAGCTCACTGAGCCGATAAAGCAGCGCGCTGTCGGCGAACAGGCTACTGACGGCGATAACCAGTGAAGCCAGTGCGGCAAGAAACGCATAGCGTGCCAGCCGCCGCCAGTCGAAGGGCTGTACTTCGACATGCTGGAGCAGTTGTTGCTGTTGCTGTGTCGTCAGTGCGCCTTCACTCACCCAGCCGTCCAGTGCTTTACGCACTACGGCGGCATTTTTTTTATTGAATTTCATGTTTCCTGTCCCTGAAAAACACCGTTATTGACTCAGTATATACCCGCTGCAATGCAAGCTGCAGACTTCACCTTGGCACCTGCTTACCGGTGGCGAATATCTTCGTTCCGGTTAACGCGGGCGCAGCATGCCGCGCCCCTAGTGTGTATAATGCCCGCCGCAAAGTGCACGAGGAATGATGCAATGACTGAATATAACGATGAATACTGGATGCGTCAGGCATTGCAGCTGGCCTTGCGTGCGCAAGAAGAAGGTGAAGTCCCCGTGGGGGCATTGCTGGTGCTGGATAACCAGGTCATTGGCGAAGGCTGGAATCGGCCGATTGGTCGCCACGATCCCACGGCGCATGCAGAGATCATGGCTCTGAGGCAGGGGGGCTCGGTATTGCAGAACTACCGTCTGCTGAACGCCACGCTGTATGTGACACTGGAGCCTTGTGTGATGTGTGCCGGGGCAATGGTGCATAGCCGCATTCGCCGGTTGGTATACGGCGCACCCGATGTAAAAACCGGTGCGGCAGGATCCCTGGTGGATATTTTGCGTCACCCTGGCATGAATCATCAGGTGGAAATTCTGTCCGGCGTGTTGGCCGAGGAGTGCGCTGCCACGTTGAGCAACTTTTTCCGCATGCGTCGTGAGCAGCAAAAAGCATTGAAACTGGCACAGCGCACAGGTCTGGATAAGAACCCAGATTAATCAGAAGTTAAGTGCCAGTTCCGGTGTGACGGCCGGATAGCCTTTCCCCAGTTCAGCCTGTTCGGCTGCTTCCTGTGCCGCCTTTCTCTCTTTTTCCAGTAGATAACCCACCAAACTGACCTGATAGCGCCGGATGTTCTCTACGTAGTTATAGGCTTCACGCCCGCGTGCATAACCGTAGGTCAACTGCGGGTAGTAGCGTTTTTGGCTGAGCATCGGCAGGCGTTGTTTAACGTCCACCCAGCTATCCGGGTTGCCTTTTTGCATCTTGGTCAGCTTACGGGCATCAAGCATATGGCCCCAGCCCATGTTGTAGGCCGCCAGTGAGAACCAGATGCGTTCATCTTCCGGCACGCTGTCAGGGACCTTGGCCATCAACCTTTGCAGATAGAGTGCGCCACCCTGGATGCTTTCCTCGGGATCGAGACGATCATTAACCCCCAGACCGTCGGCAGTGGCCCGCGTGAGCATCATGAGGCCGCGTACACCCGTCGGTGAGGTTGCCTGGGGATTCCAGTGCGATTCCTGATAGGCAATGGCAGCCAGCAGTTTCCAGTCGATCTCGTTGGCGTATTTTTCAAACAGCGAGCGGAATGTCGGCAGGACTGAGTCGATAGCTGACAGGAAGGTTTTGGTATCAACGTAATCGAAGCTGCCGACGTGGCCGAGATATTTCTCTTCCAGCCGTGCCAACGTCCCGTCGTCAACCATCTGGCTGTAGAAGTCCAACATGGCTGCATACAGGCTGTCGTCAGTGCCGCGTTTCAAATACCAGGTGACAGGTTCTTCGTCAGTAACATCGAAGGCGACCGCCAGCTGCGGGTGGATACGTTGCAGCAGGGCAATGGTCACTGAATCCCCGAGGGTATAGTCCAGCTTGCCGTCAGCGACCTGCTCCAACAGCTCCTTTGAGGTGAGGTCGCTGGAGGATTCCCAACTGAGGTTCGGGAACTTACTTTGCTTAAGCTGCTTCAGCGTGCTGACGTGCGCGGAGCCAGAGGCAACGGCCAGCTTGCCTTTAATATCGGCAAAGGTTTTTGGCCGCGCTGTTCCCAAACGGTAGACCAACTGTTGGGAGACGGAATAATACGCCGGACCGGTGCGCGCACGGCTCAGGCGATCCTGATTGTAGATCAGGCCCGCGGCCAGCAGGTCTGCATCGTCGTCGTCTAAATCGTCAAAAAGGTCATTGATATTCTTATGTGGGATCACCACCAGTTTCACACCCAGATAGTTGGCGAAGCGTTTTGCCAACTCATAGTCGAGACCACTTGGCCCCTGTTTGGTCGTGAAATAGGTTAACGGCGAGTTTAGCGTACTGATACGCAACTCTCCGCGGGATTTAATCTCTTCGAGTTGCCCACCCTGACCGCCGCGCCAGGTAATATTGGGCCACAGGGCGAGCGCCAGAAGCAAGGTAACAACACCGATTAGAATGTAGTTTATTTTAAGGCGTTTCAAATAGTTATCCAGTGGTGGCACACGTACACTGCCGACAGCAAACCAGTATTTTCTTATGGTTAAATCACCAGTGCGGGGGCATTTTGCGCAACAAAACGCCAGCGTGCAACTTTATTGACACGTTATGACAATTCGATGGCGCAAACAGCTTTTATCAATAATAGCTACGCAAACGGTTTCGTCTGCGGCGTAGATTCTCTATAATGGCGCGCGTTTTCCCCCTGTTGCGCCCAATGAAGTGCTGAAGTCAGTTGCTTCGAAGACGAGAGAACTTTGATTATGGAAATACTGCGTGGTTCGCCCGCTTTGTCGGCTTTTCGTGTTACCAAACTGCTGTCCCGCTGTCAGGACGCTCAACTTCCTGTTAGTGATATCTACGCCGAGTACGTCCACTTTGCTGATGTTAGCGCGCCGCTAAACGCCGAAGAGCATGCCAAGCTCCAGCGTCTACTCAAGTACGGCCCCTCTCTCGCCGAACATGCCCCTGAAGGCCGCTTGCTGCTGGTGACGCCGCGTCCGGGCACTATTTCTCCATGGTCTTCCAAAGCCAGCGACATCGCCCATAACTGCGGTTTGACGCAGGTATTGCGGTTGGAGCGTGGCCTGGCGTTCTACGTCAAAGCGCCGACCTTGACCGAAGCGCAATGGCAGCAGCTTGCTGTACTGTTGCACGATCGCATGATGGAAACCGTCTTCAGCAGTTTGCAACAGGCGGAACAACTGTTCGCTCAGCATCAGCCTGCGCCTTACCAGGCAATCGATATGCTGGGTGAAGGGCGCAGCGCGCTGGAACAGGCCAACATCAAGTTGGGTCTGGCGCTGGCCGAGGATGAAATTGACTATCTTCTGAATGCCTTTACCGGTCTGGGGCGCAACCCGACGGATATCGAACTCTATATGTTTGCGCAGGCCAACTCTGAGCACTGCCGCCATAAAATTTTCAACGCCGATTGGATCATCGACGGTGTGCAACAGCCGAAGTCGCTGTTCAAAATGATCAAAAACACGTTTGAGCAGACGCCGGATTATGTGCTGTCGGCTTATAAAGATAACGCCGCAGTGATGGAGGGATCGCAGGTCGGGCGCTTCTTCGCTGAGTCGGCAAGCGGTCAATATGATTATCATCAGGAAGAAGCACATATTCTGATGAAGGTAGAAACCCATAACCACCCGACAGCAATTTCCCCATGGCCTGGCGCAGCTACCGGCTCCGGCGGTGAGATCCGTGACGAGGGGGCTACCGGTCGCGGTGCAAAACCCAAGGCGGGTCTGGTCGGTTTCTCGGTCTCCAACCTGCGTATTCCTGGCTTTGAACAGCCGTGGGAGCAGGATTTCGGTAAACCTGATCGCATCGTTACCGCACTGGACATCATGACCGAAGGCCCATTAGGCGGCGCGGCATTCAACAACGAATTTGGCCGCCCGGCGCTGGTGGGTTACTTCCGTACCTATGAAGAGCAGGTCAACAGCCATAACGGCGTGGAACTGCGTGGCTACCACAAGCCGATCATGCTGGCGGGCGGTATCGGCAACATTCGCGCCGATCACGTGCAAAAAGGGGAAATCACCGTAGGCGCCAAACTGGTGGTGCTGGGTGGCCCGGCAATGAACATCGGTTTGGGCGGTGGTGCTGCTTCTTCGATGGCGTCCGGCCAGTCCGACGCCGATCTGGATTTCGCCTCAGTACAGCGCGACAACCCGGAAATGGAGCGTCGTTGCCAGGAAGTGATCGACCGCTGCTGGCAGCTGGGCGCACAAAACCCCATTCTGTTTATTCACGATGTAGGTGCTGGTGGCTTGTCCAACGCCATGCCTGAGCTGGTCAGTGACGGTGGCCGCGGCGGCCGTTTCGAACTGCGCGATATTCTGAACGACGAACCGGGCATGAGCCCGCTGGAAGTCTGGTGTAACGAATCTCAAGAACGTTATGTCATGGCGATTGCGCCAGCACAGATGGCGCAGTTTGATGAGATTTGCCGCCGTGAACGCGCCCCTTATGCCGTGATTGGTGAAGCGACCGAAGAACAGCATTTGACGCTGAACGACAGTCATTTCGACAATCAACCGATCGATATGCCTTTGGACGTGCTGCTGGGCAAAACGCCGAAGATGACCCGCGACGTAACGCGTCTGCAGGCCAAAGGCCAGCCGGTACAGCGCGACAACATCACGGTGGCTGATGCGGTCAAACGCGTTCTGCACCTGCCGGCCGTCGCCGAGAAAACTTTCCTGATCACCATTGGCGACCGTACCGTGACCGGTATGGTAGCGCGTGATCAGATGGTAGGTCCGTGGCAGATCCCGGTAGCGGACTGTGCGGTTACGACCGCCAGCCTGGACAGTTACTACGGTGAAGCGATGTCGATCGGCGAGCGTGCACCGGTTGCTCTGCTGGACTTCGCCGCCTCCGGCCGTCTGGCGGTAGGGGAAGCCCTGACCAACCTGGCAGCAACTGAGATTGGTTCGCTCAAACGTGTGAAGCTTTCCGCAAACTGGATGGCAGCGGCAGGTCACCCGGGTGAAGATGCCGGTCTGTATGAAGCCGTGAAAGCCGTCGGCGAAGAGCTTTGCCCAGCGCTGGGTATCACGATTCCCGTGGGCAAAGACTCAATGTCGATGAAAACTCGCTGGCAGGAAGGTAACGAACAGCGCGAAATGACCTCGCCGTTGTCGTTGGTCATCACTGGTTTTGCCCGCGTGGAAGACGTGCGTCACACCGTGACGCCGCAGTTGCGTACCGATAAAGGCGACAGCGCGCTGTTGTTGATCGACTTGGGTAACGGGCATAACGCGCTGGGCGCCACCGCATTGGCACAGGTTTACCGTCAGTTAGGCGATAAACCGGCCGACGTGCGTAACGTCGAGCAATTGGCGGGCTTCTTTAACGCCATGCAAAAACTGGTGGCCGATCGCGCACTTTTGGCCTATCACGACCGCTCTGACGGTGGCCTGCTGGTCACGTTGGCAGAAATGGCGTTTGCCGGCCATTGCGGTGTGCAGGCGGATATTAAAGCGCTGGGCGATGATGCACTGGCTGCACTGTTCAACGAAGAGTTGGGCGCGGTGATCCAGGTCACGGCTGACCAGCTTGACGCGGTGCAACAGGTGTTTGCACAGCATGGTTTGACGGACAATGTGCACCACATCGGCAGCGTACAGGCTGGCGACCGCTTTGTGATCGCTCAGGGCGATAAAACGGTGTACAGCGAAAGCCGCGCGACGTTGCGTACCTGGTGGGCGGAAACGACCTGGCAGATGCAGCGCCTGCGTGATAACCCTGAGTGTGCCGATCAGGAGCACAAGGCCAAGCAGGATGAACGCGATCCTGGCCTGAACGTCAAACTGAGCTTCGCGCCAGAAGAAGACATTGCAGCGCCGTACATTGCCAAGGGCGCACGTCCTAAAGTGGCGGTGCTGCGTGAGCAGGGGGTTAACTCCCATGTTGAAATGGCAGCAGCATTCCATCGCGCCGGTTTTGATGCGGTAGATGTGCATATGAGCGATTTGCTCGAAGGGCGCCGCGATCTACAGGACTTCCATACCCTGGTCGCCTGTGGTGGCTTCTCGTACGGCGACGTATTGGGTGCCGGTGAAGGTTGGGCGAAGTCGATTCTGTTCAACGATCGCGTTCGCGACGAGTTTGAATCTTTCTTCCACCGTCCGCAAACCCTGGCATTGGGTGTGTGTAACGGCTGCCAGATGATGTCTAACCTGCGTGATCTGATCCCAGGGGCAGAACATTGGCCTCGCTTTGTACGCAACCTGTCTGACCGCTTCGAAGCGCGTTTCAGCCTGGTGGAAGTGGCGGCCAGCCCGTCACTGTTCATGCAAGGTATGGCGGGTTCACGCATGCCGATCGCCGTGTCTCACGGTGAAGGGCATGTCGAGGTGCGCGATGCTGCACACCTGGCGGCGTTGGAGCACCATGGTCTGGTAGCCTTGCGATTTGTTGATAATATGGGCCACGTGACGGAAACCTACCCTGCTAACCCGAACGGTTCGCCGAACGGTATCACCGCGGTAACCAGCACTAATGGCCGTGCGACGGTGATGATGCCGCATCCAGAGCGTGTATTCCGCACCGTCAGTAACTCATGGCATCCAGAAGAGTGGGGCGAAGACAGCCCGTGGATGCGCATGTTCCGTAATGCCCGTAAACAGCTGGGCTAAACGAGAACGCTGTAGTGCCAAAGGGGGAGCAAGAGATTGCTCCCCCTTTCTCTATCATGATGTCGGTGAGTTGTCTGCATTTTGCGACAGAGGGTATTTTCATTGTCTCTAAAAAGAGACACATAACTTATTGATTTTTAATGGTGAAAAATTAATTGCGTTAAGCTGTCGGGTTTTTGAGACAGGGTGGTGTTTTTTTCCTCATCCAATGCCGTAGTAAAGCGGCTGTTTTAGCATTGAATTAAGTTATTGTTGTTTAATTTCATGTGTTTAATAAATATGTTGAAAAGTTGGCACGATAAGTGCATTATTCTCTTCAGTTGCTCATTCACCTTTTTATGACGGCCCCGTAATTAAACGGAATAGTTGCCTCATAAGCCTCCGAATGATGCCAAAGAAATGGTGCCTATCGTCCAACCAAACCGATAATAGACGCGCAAGCGCTTTATCAAGCATCGGGCGACACGTGGAGTGAGGCACCGCCTGTATCCACCTGTGATGAGTCTTCATCAATTACGGATACTTACGGATGCTATTCGTCCTGTTCGATGCCAGCTTTGTGCTACATCACCCTGGGGACGAGGTTTAAGGGCATCCACACTTTCTTGCGTGGGGCAGTTCTGCCCCAACGTCAAATACCCATCATAGATGCAACGCCAATTATTTTGGGTATCACGATAACCCCAATCGCAGACATCACTCACGCACGGCACGCTTGCCTGTATTTTCCTGACGCTCCGCTGAACGCCGGGCTTTCCTCTCATCGGCGACTCGGTTAGCATCAAAGCAGACTAGAGACAATGAGATGATTTCGTTGAAAAGATGGCGTTTATTTCCCCGCTCACTGCGTCAACTGGTGCTGATGGCGTTCCTGCTGGTGCTGCTGCCGCTGCTGGTGTTGGCTTATCAGGCCTACCAGAGCCTGGATCACCTCAGCGCGCAGGCGGCTGACATCAACCGCACCACGCTGGTGGATGCGCGACGCAGCGAGGCCATGACCAGCGTGGCGCTGGAAATGGAGCGCAGCTATCGCCAGTATTGTGTACTGGTCGATCCGACCCTGGAGAAGCTGTATCAGAACCAACGAAAACAGTATTCGCAGATGCTCGACGCACATGCCCCCATCCTGCCTGATGAACGTTATTATCAAACCTTGCGTAATTTGCTGACCCAGCTTGCGGCGATCAAATGTCAAAGCAGCGGCCCGGACGCACAGGCGTCGGCACTGCTGGAGTCGTTTTCACGCTCAAATGCCGAAATGGTGCAGGCCACGCGTGCCGTAGTGTATTCCCGTGGCCAACAGTTGCAGCAGGCGATTGCCGAACGCGGCCAGTTCTTCGGCTGGCAGGCGCTAATGCTGTTTCTGGTCAGTGTGATGCTGGTGGTGCTGTTTACCCGCATGATTATCGGCCCGGTAAAAGCGGTAGAGCGGATGATCAACCGATTAGGGGAAGGGCGAGCATTAGGGAGTACCGCGTCTTTTAAAGGGCCGCGTGAACTACGTTCGCTGGCGCAACGCATCATTTGGCTGAGCGAGCGGTTAGCCTGGTTGGAATCGCAGCGCCATGAGTTTTTGCGCCATATCTCGCATGAATTGAAGACGCCGCTGGCCAGCATGCGCGAGGGGACGGAGTTGCTGGCGGACGAAGTCGCCGGCCCGTTAACCTCCGATCAAAAAGAAGTGGTGACCATTCTCGATCAGAGTAGCCGTCACTTGCAGCAACTGATCGAACAACTGCTGGATTACAACCGTAAACTGGCGGATGGCCCGGCGGAACATGAGAATGTGGCGTTGGAGGAGATGGTCGAAATGGTCGTTGCTGCGCACAGTTTACCGGCCCGGGCAAAAATGATCCGCACCGAGATCCAACTGGATGCGGAAATCTGCTGGGCAGAGCCTACGCTATTAATGCGCGTACTGGATAATCTCTACTCCAATGCGGTGCACTACGGTAAGGAATCCGGTAACATTTGGATCCGCAGCCGTCAGGTTGGGCAACGGGTACAGATTGATGTCGCCAATAGCGGCACGCCGATCCCCGACGCTGAGAAAATCATGATTTTTGAGCCTTTTTTCCAAGGTAGTCACCAGCGAAAAGGGGCGGTAAAAGGAAGCGGTCTTGGGCTAAGTATCGCGCAGGATTGTATCCGCCGGATGCGCGGGGAGCTGCAGCTGGTTGAAGTCGCTGGCGCAGACGTCTGCTTCCGCATTGAATTGCCATTAACCGCCGAGAATGAATAATAATGTACACATGGTCTAAACGCCTTCGTCTCTCACAGACCGAACGTTCACCGCGTGCCACACTGGGTACGCCGCTCGGCAAGCGTCGTTTTTCCTTTTTAGGCAGCGTTCTATTTGTCCCTTTTCTACTGGCTGGGTGTGTTGATCGCGCGGTCAGCGGCGGCTTAAGCCAGCCGCAGCAGGAAGCGATCCCGGACACAAAAGTGGTGGATTACCGCATTGCGGCGTGTGACACCCTGTGGCCTCTCGACGAAAAAGATGCGTTGAATAACTCTCTTTACTGGCTGCGCGCCATGGATTGTGCCGATCGTATCGGTTCCACTCAGGCGCGTGCACTGGCGAAAACCCTGCCTGGAGACAGTTGGGCTGGGATTTTCAAACAAAGCATCCTGTTGGGTAGTGCTGAGCCAACCTCGGGTGAGCGCCGCCAGATGATCGATCGCCTGAATAGCTACCGCCTGGAGTTCCCAAGTTCATTGCGCCCGTTGTTGCAATTGTGGCGTCAGCAGCAGGTCCTACAGATAACGCTGTTTGATGAAAAGGCTCGCT
This sequence comes from Serratia sp. PL17, assembly GCF_017832355.1. Lineage (GTDB taxonomy): Bacteria > Pseudomonadota > Gammaproteobacteria > Enterobacterales > Enterobacteriaceae > Serratia. Next base: position 206,012 of record NZ_JAFIBY010000007.1, on the reverse strand, counting down.
ACCAACATCTGCAGGAAAGCTCCGACAGCCAGATAGATCAGTTGCGCCAGAGCCAGATACGTTTACAGGCACAGTTGCAGGATACGTCGCGCAAGCTGGAAAACCTGACCGATATTGAGCGTCAGCTCTCTTCGCGCAAGCAGCTGCAAACTGACATCCCGGACAATAGCGCGACGCAACAAAAAACCGACTCCGCGAAGAAAGTGACCCCAAACAAAGCCGCAGAGTCGGACGCGGAACCGGAGAAGGGCACAGCCTTGCCGGTGGAACCGGAAGATACTTATGCGCCGTCCCCTGCTAACAAGGAGTCCCACGCGCAATGACAGCACGCAAACCGGCCAATCTATTATTGGTTGACGACGATCCCAGCCTGCTCAAGCTGTTGGGAATGCGCCTGACCAGCGAAGGTTTTCATGTCACCACCGCGGAAAGCGGTCAGGAAGCGCTGCGCCTGTTAGGGCGCGAAAAAATCGATCTGGTGATAAGCGATCTACGGATGGATGAAATGGACGGCATGGCGCTGTTTGCCGAGATCCAGAAACATCAGCCCGGCATGCCGGTGATCATCCTTACCGCCCACGGCTCTATCCCGGATGCGGTGGCAGCCACCCAGCAAGGGGTGTTCAGCTTCCTGACCAAGCCGGTGGATCGCGATGCGTTGTATAAGGCCATCGACGAAGCGCTGTCATTGTCGTTACCTGCGGGTGATGACAGCTGGCGTGAAGAGATAGTCACCCGCAGCCCGATTATGCTGCGCTTGCTAGAGCAGGCAAAAATGGTGGCGCAGTCCGATGTCAGCGTCTTGATCAACGGTCACAGCGGCACCGGTAAAGAGGTGTTGGCGCAAGCGATCCACGGTGCCAGCCCGCGGGGTAAAAAGGCGTTTATTGCCATTAACTGCGGCGCATTGCCCGAGCAATTGTTGGAGTCAGAGCTGTTCGGCCATGCCAAAGGGGCATTTACCGGTGCAGTCAGCAGCCGTGAAGGGCTATTCCAGGCGGCAGCTGGCGGTACGCTGTTCCTCGATGAGATCGGCGATATGCCGCTTTCGCTCCAGGTTAAGCTGTTGCGTGTGCTGCAAGAGCGTAAGGTACGCCCGTTGGGCAGCAACCGTGACCTGGACATTGACGTTCGTATTATTTCCGCTACTCACCGCGATCTGCAAAAGGCGATGGCGAAAAACGAATTCCGTGAGGATTTGTACTACCGCCTGAATGTGGTGAACCTGAAAATCCCTGCGCTGAATGAGCGCGCTGAGGATATTCCATTATTGGCTAATCATCTGCTGCGCGAGTCTGCCAAACGCCACAAACCCTTTGTCCGTAGCTTCTCTTCGGACGCCATGAAACGCCTGATGACCGCGACCTGGCCGGGTAACGTGCGCCAACTGGTGAACGTAATCGAACAGTGTGTGGCCTTGACCTCCGCGCCGGTGATCAGTGAAGCGCTGGTGGAACAGGCGCTGGAAGGGGAAAACACCGCCTTGCCGACCTTTGTCGAGGCGCGTAATCAGTTTGAATTACATTATTTGCGCAAGCTGTTGCAGATCACCAAAGGTAACGTGACTCAGGCCGCACGTATGGCAGGCCGCAACCGTACCGAGTTTTATAAATTGCTGTCGCGTCATGAACTGGACGCCAACGATTTTAAAGAATGATGTTTTCCGCTGCGGCCTGCTTACGCAGGTTCTCAACAAACGCAGCGGAATGATTTACACTCCGTTCTCTTGTTTGTGGCGCGGCCCAACACAGAGAACCATGGAACGTATTAAGCGGGATCCTAAACAATGAGCAGATCACTATCCATCGCACTGGCCCAGTTAAACCTGCTGGTCGGTGACATTGAAGGCAACACCGAGCGCATGTTGCAAACGGTGCAAGAGCAGCAGAAGGCGGGAGCCGATCTGGTCATGTTCACCGAACTGGCGCTGTCTGGCTATCCGCCGGAAGACCTGTTGTATCGCAATGATTTTTATCAGCGCTGTGACGCGCAGTTGCATCGTTTGCAGCAGGCGTCGGTTGATGTCGCCATTCTGGTCGGCCACCCGTGGCGTGAAGGCGACAAACTCTATAATGCGCTGTCGCTGTTCTCCGAAGGGACGCTGCTGGCGCGTTACTTCAAGCAGCAGTTGCCGAACTACGGTGTTTTCGATGAGAAACGCTACTTCCAGGCGGGTAATGAAACCTGCGTGATCGAGCTGAAAGGCTATCGCCTGGGTCTGCTGATTTGTGAAGATCTGTGGTTCCCGGAGCCTGTCGATGCTGCCAAGGCGGCTGGCGCCGAAATGATTTTGTCGATCAATGCCTCACCCTACAATCGTGAAAAGCCGTATATCCGCAAAACGCTGATGGCTGGCCATTGCCAACGCACCCATTTGCCTCTGGTGTACCTGAACCAGATTGGTGGGCAGGATGAATTGATTTTTGACGGCTGTTCGAAGGTATTTGATGCTGCCGGCAACATGACCCACCGTCTGGCGGCATTCGCCGAACAGGTGACGTTGCTTGAGTTCAATGAGCTGGACGTCGTGCCCATGACGGCACCGGCCGCCGAGTTACCGCAGTTGGCGCAGGTGTACGAAGCCCTGGTGTTGGCGGTGCGCGACTATGTGACGAAAAATGGCTTCAAGGGCGCAGTGCTGGGGTTGTCTGGCGGTATCGATTCGGCGCTGACGCTGGCGATTGCCGTCGATGCATTGGGCAAAGACAAGGTGCAGGCGCTCATGATGCCGTTCCGCTACACCGCGGATATCAGCATTGCCGACGCTAAAGAAGAAGCCGAAATCCTGGGTATTGAATTTGATATCGTCTCCATTGAGCCTATGTTTGATGCCTTTATGGGCCAACTGACGCCAATGTTTGCCGGTACCGAACGCGATACCACGGAAGAAAACCTGCAGGCACGCTGCCGTGGTGTGGTGCTGATGGCGCTGTCCAATAAGCGCCGTAGTATCGTGTTGACGACGGGCAATAAAAGCGAGATGGCCGTAGGTTACGCCACGCTGTATGGTGATATGGCGGGGGGATTCGACGTACTGAAAGACGTCCCGAAAACACTGGTATTCAAGTTATCCGAATACCGCAATACCGTCTCCTACGTGATCCCGCAGCGCGTTATTGATCGTCCGCCGTCCGCTGAGCTGGCGCCGGATCAGCTCGATCAGGACAGCTTGCCTCCGTACGACATTCTGGATGCGATTCTTGAAGGCTACGTCGAACGCGATAAGTCCGTTGCCGATCTGGTGGCTGAAGGCTTCGACGAAGCGATAGTACGCAAGGTTATTCGCCTGGTAGATATTAACGAATACAAACGGCGTCAGGCCGCCGTCGGGCCGCGTATTACCGCCCGCAATTTCGGCAAAGACCGCCGCTACCCAATCACATCCGGCTTTGGCCGCAAAAATTGGTAAAGGAAAGAAGATGAAAAAGATCGACGCTATTATCAAGCCGTTCAAACTGGATGATGTTCGTGAAGCGCTGGCTGAGGTGGGCATTACCGGGATGACCGTCACCGAAGTGAAAGGTTTCGGCCGCCAGAAAGGCCACACTGAGCTGTACCGTGGCGCAGAGTATATGGTCGACTTCCTGCCGAAGGTGAAAATTGAAATCGTGGTGGCCGACGATATCGTCGATACCTGCGTAGAAACCATCATGCAGACTGCGCAAACCGGTAAAATCGGCGACGGTAAGATTTTTGTCTTCGATGTGGCGCGCGTAGTCCGTATTCGTACCGGCGAACAGGACGAAGAAGCGATTTAATGTGATCGTCTACCGAGCACCGCCAGATTGAGCTTGGGCGGTGCTCGGCCTCCTCACGTACTACGTGTACGCCCCAAATATCCCTGAACGTCTCCCGCCTCTCCACCGTTTTGATTATTCTCATCAGAAGCATTCTAAAAAAGCGAAGGCTATCGCGTTTTTGATACTTTTCTCGATCGCTTCACTGCGCCCATAGCTACACTTAACTCAATTCCACTATTTTGATTAAGGCAATCCCCAATGAATGTCACGTTGCGGCCGGGCGGCAAGTGCACGCAGACAACAACGCAGTGGCTTGGAAGGCAATGCGGATGATGACGCTGCGCCAAATCCGCCATTTTATCGCCGTGGCCGAAACCGGTTCGATCTCCGCCGCCGCCCAGGCGGTGTTTGTTTCCCAGTCCTCGTTGACGTTGGCTATCCAGCAATTGGAAACCGACATCGGTGTGCGATTGTTCGATCGCCACGCCAAGGGCATGAACCTGACACATCAGGGGCACCAATTTTTACGCCAGTCTTATCTGATCCTCGCCACGGTGGATAACGCCAAACGCAGCCTGCAATTGGGGACTGAAAGCCTGACCGGCAAGCTGACTATCGGCGTGACCAGTCTGGTGGCCGGGTACTTCCTGGTCGAGCTGCTCAAGCGGTTTAAATCGGCTTACCCCAACGTCACCATCCAGATGATCGAAGATGAACGTCCTTATATTGAGCACCTGCTGGTAAGCGGGGAGATCGATATCGGCGTCCTGATCCTGTCCAATATCGAAGACCGTGACGCGTTGCAGACCGAAGTGCTGATGCATTCGCCTTATCGCCTGTGGCTGCCACCGCTGCATCCGCTGCTGGATCACGAAAGCATTAGCCTGGCAGATGTGGCGAAGTTGCCGCTTATCCAGCTTAATGCCGACGAAATGGACGTACATGCGCGCCGCATCTGGGCACGCGTGGGATTGAAACCGGAGATCGCCATGAAAACCGGTTCGACGGAGGCGGTACGCAGCCTGGTGGCGGCAGGGATGGGGGTCTCAATCTTGCCGGATATGGCTTACCGCGCCTGGTCGTTGGAAGGCAATATGATTGAAGCGCGTAAGCTGGTGGATCTGCTGGAGCCGCTGGACATCGGCTTGGCATGGCGGCGCGGTAGCGCACGGCCGGAATTGGTCACTCCTTTCCTGACCATTGCGCGTGAGAACGGGAATATGCACGCCGCTGGGCTGAAGCATTCGATTTAATCGAACGCGGCGTTCAGTATTTAGAATTTGTTGGCTGCCTGATGCTCGCTTAGTCTGATTGAAACTAACTTATTCACATTTAGTTAACGTTTTTGTCACTTAGAGGCGATTCGCGATGGCAGATGTGCACCTCCTTTCAGGTTTATCCTGTCAGCAATTCATTAACGGTCAGTCGGTCGAAGGTGAAGGCCAGCAAGAGTGCATCGTTAATCCGGCGAATGGCGAAACGCTGGTTTCCATCACCGAAGCCTCATCCGCGCAGGTTGGCAGCGCCGTTAAAGCGGCCCAGCAAGCCTTCGGCCACTGGTCGCGCACTACGCCAGCCTACCGTGCATCTCTTCTTCTGCGCATTGCCGACGCCATAGAGCGGCAGGCCGAGCGGTTAGCCGGTCTGGAAGCCCTCAACTGCGGCAAGCCGTTGCATCAGGCGCTCAATGATGATCTGCCGGCGGCCGTCGACGTCTTTCGTTTCTTTGCCGGCGCGGTGCGTACCCAGCAAGGGCAACTGGCTGGTGAATACATTGAAGGACACACCTCGATGATTCGCCGTGATCCGATCGGTGTGGTGGCCTCGATTGCGCCATGGAACTACCCGCTAATGATGGCGGCATGGAAGATCGCGCCCGCGCTGGCAGCGGGCAACACCGTGGTATTCAAACCTTCCGAACATACTCCCCTGACGATTTTGGCGCTGGTGCCAGCGCTGCAAGATATCCTGCCGCCGGGTGTGCTGAATATTGTCTATGGCGGCGGAGAAGGGGTCGGCAGCCATTTGGTCGGACATCCGCAGGTGCGTCTGGTGTCGGTGACCGGCGATATCGTCACCGGGCAAAAAATCTTGCAGGCGGCAGCTAAAAGCGTCAAACGCACCCACCTGGAATTGGGGGGGAAAGCACCGGTGATCGTCTGCGACGACGCGGATCTGGACGAAGTGGTCAACAGCATCCGCACCTATGGCTATTACAACGCCGGGCAAGACTGCACCGCCGCCTGCCGCATCTACGCGCAGGCGGGGATCTATCCAAAACTGGTAGAAGCGCTGGGTGAGGCGGTGGCAAGCCTGCGTTTTGCCCGCAAACGCGATGAAGATAACGAAATTGGCCCGCTGATCAGTAACCGGCAGCGCGATCGTGTCGCCAGCTTTGTCGAACGGGCGCTCAGTCAGCCGCACATTGAATTGATCACCGGCGCCGCCGCGCATTCGGGCCCCGGTTTCTATTACCAACCCACGCTGCTGGCCGGCTGCCTGCAAAGCGACGAAATCGTCCAGCGTGAAGTGTTTGGCCCGGTAGTGAGCGTTACCCGTTTCGAACATCTGGAGCAGGCGGTCAACTGGGCCAATGATTCCGAATACGGTCTGGCTTCGTCGGTCTGGACGCAAAATATCGATCGGGCGCTGCACATCGCTGCGCATCTGCAATACGGCAGCACCTGGATCAACACCCATTTCACCCTGGCGAGTGAGATGCCACACGGGGGCCTGAAACGTTCCGGTTACGGCAAGGATCTCTCCAGTGATTCACTGCAGGACTACAGCGTAGTCAGACATGTAATGGCGAAGTTTAAAGCCAGCTTTTAATGAGATTAGGGCGGCAGCCGTTCCCTGCCGCATACAGATACGCAACACAGGGGTAATTACGATGGGAAAAACGACCGCAGTCACCACCACAGTTTCCGCGCTCTGTCTCACTGTGCTTTGCAGCCTGGCTCATGCGGCCGAGTTGCCACAGGCTCTGGGTAAAGGCGAAGGACGACTGGATATCATTGCCTGGCCCGGCTATATCGAACGCGGCCAATCCGATAAAAATTATGACTGGGTCACCCAGTTTGAAAAACAGACCAGCTGTGCAGTGAATGTGAAAACGGCTGCCACGTCAGACGAAATGGTCAGCCTGATGGCTAAGGGCGGTTACGACTTGGTGACCGCTTCCGGCGATGCTTCACTGCGACTGATCTTCGGCAAACGGGTGCAGCCAATTAACACGGCACTGATCCCCAACTGGAAAAACATCGACCCGCGCCTGTTGAAGGGCGCCTGGTATACCGTGGACGGTAAAACCTACGGTACCCCCTATCAGTGGGGGCCAAACCTGCTGATGTACAACACCAAAACCTTCCCAACGCCACCGGATAGCTGGGCTGTCGTGTTCCAGCAACAGAACCTGCCAGACGGCAAAACCAACCAGGGGCGGGTGCAGGCCTATGATGGCCCTATTTACATCGCCGACGCGGCGCTGTTCCTGAAGGCGACACAACCCCAGTTGGGCATCAGCGATCCGTATCAATTAAACGAAGCGCAATATCAGGCGGCACTGAAACTGTTACGCACTCAGCATGCGTTGATTCATCGCTACTGGCATGACACCTCAGTGCAGATGAGCGATTTCAAAAATGAAGGCGTGGTCGCCTCCAGCGCCTGGCCGTATCAGGCCAATGCCCTGAAAGGGGAAGGCCAGCCGATTGGCACCGTGTTCCCGAAAGAGGGCGTTACCGGCTGGGCGGATACCACCATGCTGCACGCCGACGCCAAACACCCCAACTGTGCTTACCTGTGGATGAACTGGTCGCTGGAGCCGAAAGTGCAGGGTGACGTTGCTGCCTGGTTCGGTTCTGTACCGGCATCACCGGCAGGCTGTAAGGCCAGTACGCTGTTAGGCGATAAAGGGTGTGAGACCAATGGTTTCAACCAGTTCGACAAGATTGCCTTCTGGAAAACGCCACAGGCGCAGGGTGGCAAGTTCGTACCCTATAGCCGCTGGACTCAGGATTATATCGCCATCATGGGCGGCCGCTAATATCACCTTCATATTTCAAGCTGCCTCTTTGCTGGCTGCCCGCACGAACCCCGGTTGCGTACGACCTGTACGCACTCGGGGATGCGTTGGGTTGTCGCTTTGATGTAGCCCGAACTATTTTGGCGATAGGTCTGTGTCGGGGGTAGCCAAACTGGCTTTGCTGGCTACACCTGATGAGTTTACGCCATGTTTAGGAGAGCAGATCATGACCATTGCCGTGCAGTTTATCGATGTTTCTCGGAGTTTTGGCGATGTTCGCGCCGTGGACAGGGTTTCTATCGAAATACAGGATGGGGAATTCTTCTCCATGCTCGGGCCTTCCGGCTCGGGCAAAACCACATGCCTGCGATTGATCGCCGGTTTTGAACAGCTCAGTGCCGGTTCGATTCGTATTCACGGCCAGGAAGCCGCCAATCTGCCACCGTATCAACGTGACGTGAATACCGTCTTCCAGGATTACGCGTTGTTCCCGCATATGTCAGTGCTGGAAAACGTCGCCTACGGGCTGATGGTTAAAGGCGTGGCCAAACGTGAACGCCTGGCGCGGGCGCAGGAAGCACTGGACAGTGTGGCGCTGGGATTTGTGGCCGAACGTAAACCGGCACACCTTTCAGGCGGTCAGCGGCAGCGTGTCGCACTGGCGCGCGCGTTGGTCAATCGGCCACGGGTGTTGTTGCTGGATGAACCGCTTGGCGCGCTGGATCTCAAGCTGCGTGAGCAGATGCAGGGCGAGCTGAAAAAGCTGCAGCGCCAACTGGGGATCACCTTTATTTTCGTCACCCACGATCAGAGCGAAGCGCTATCGATGTCCGATCGGGTGGCGGTGTTCAACAATGGGCGTATTGAGCAGGTGGATGCGCCTCGCGAGTTGTACATGCGGCCGAAGACACCCTTTGTCGCCGAGTTTGTCGGCACGTCCAATGTGGTACGCAGCGATCTGGCGCAGCGGTTACTGGGCCAGGCCGCCACCTTCTCAATCCGTCCCGAGCATATCCGTTTAGCCAATCAGGCCGGCGCGGCACAGGGTGACGTCCAGGTGCAGGGCACGCTGCAAGAGATCCATTATCAAGGCGCCGCAACGCGCTATGAAATTGCGTTGAACAGCGGGGAGAAACTGCTGGTCAGCGAGGCGAATCCTCAGTGGCATGCCGACGGGCAGCGACACCTGATCGGTCAGCCGGTCACCGCTTGCTGGTCACGCGAGGCGATGGTGCCACTGCTGGAGGAGAGGTGAGATGGAGATGAGCATTGACTATCCCGCGCCGCGCCGCGGTACCTTGCGCGCGCTGTCGACCTGGCTGTATCGCCGACCGACGCTGTACCTGCTGTTGTTATTGGTCCCGCCGCTGTTGTGGTTTGGCGCGGTGTACCTTGGCTCATTATTGACGCTGTTGTGGCAGGGGTTCTACACCTTCGACGATTTCACCATGACGGTGACGCCGGATCTGACCTTCGACAACCTGCGGGCGCTGTTCAACCCGGCCAATTACGACATCATTCTTCGCACATTGACCATGGCGGTGCTGGTGTCCCTGGCCAGCGCGATGTTGGCATTTCCGATTGCCTACTACATGGCACGTTACACCAGTGGCCGCGTCAAAGCGTTCTTCTATATCGCGGTGATGATGCCAATGTGGGCCAGTTATATCGTTAAGGCCTACGCCTGGACCCTATTGCTGGCAAAGGATGGCGTGGCGCAGTGGTTCCTACAGCATCTTGGGCTGGAGCCGGTGTTGGCGGCAATCCTGACCGTGCCGGGCGTAGGGGGCAATACCTTGTCGACCTCCGGGTTGGGGCGTTTTCTGGTGTTTGTGTATATCTGGCTGCCGTTCATGATCTTACCGATCCAGGCGGCGCTGGAACGTCTGCCACCTTCGTTGCTGCATGCTTCGGCGGATTTGGGCGCACGACCGTCGCAGACCTTTCGTTATGTGATCCTGCCGTTGGCGGTGCCGGGCATTGCCGCCGGGTCGATCTTCACCTTCTCACTGACGCTGGGGGACTTTATTGTGCCGCAGCTGGTGGGCCCGCCGGGCTATTTCATCGGCAGCATGGTGTACGCGCAGCAAGGGGCGATCGGGAATATGCCGATGGCCGCGGCCTTTACTCTGGTGCCGATTGTGTTAATCGCGATTTATCTTTCCATTGTGAAACGTCTGGGGGCCTTCGATGCACTCTGAGCGCGCGCCGTTAGGGCTGAAATTGGCCGCCTGGGGCGGTCTGATTTTCCTGCATTTCCCCCTGGCGATTATCGCCATTTACGCCTTCAACACCGAGGACGCGGCGTTCAGCTTCCCGCCGAAGGGGTTCACGTTGCATTGGTTCAGCGTTGCCGCCGGGCGGCAGGACATTATCGATGCGATGCTACTTTCCGCGCAGATTGCTGCATTGGCCACGGCTGTGGCGCTGGTACTGGGCACCCTGGCGGCTGCGGCGCTGTACCGGCGTGATTTCTTCGGTAAAGACAGCATTTCACTGTTGCTGCTGTTACCGATCGCGCTGCCGGGCATTGTTACCGGTCTGGCGTTGCTGGCCGCGTTCAAGGCGCTGAATATCGAACCGGGCGTACTGACCATCGTTATCGGGCATGCCACTTTCTGCGTGGTGATCGTATTCAACAACGTCATCGCTCGTTTCCGCCGGACTTCCCATAGCCTGATTGAAGCGTCAATGGATCTGGGTGCTGACGGCTGGCAAACCTTCCGCTACGTCATGTTACCCAATCTGGGTTCAGCGTTGCTGGCCGGTGGGATGTTGGCCTTCGCGCTGTCGTTTGATGAAATCATTGTCACCACCTTTACCGCCGGGCATGAGCGCACGCTGCCGCTGTGGCTGCTCAATCAGCTCGGCCGCCCGCGTGATGTGCCGATTACCAACGTGGTCGCGCTGTCCGTGATGTTGCTGACCATGATCCCGATTTTGGGGGCTTATTACCTGACTAAGGGTGGCGAAAGCGTCGCCGGCAGTGGCAAATAGAATTCAGGCCCACTGGGCGACTGCGCTTGGCATCCTGAGATTGGGCAGTGCTCGGCCTCCTCACGTACTTCGTGTACGCTCCGGGGCCCTGCGCGCTGTCAGCACTCAGCCTGCCTACGCTCGTTACGCTCAGTGAACCTTAATTAACATTTTGAATTGTAAAATTTAAAAGGATAACCCTATGCAAAGCCAATTGTTGATTAACGGCCAACTGGTGACCGGCCAGGGCACGTTGTTGCCGGTGTATAACCCGGCGAGCGGAGAAGTAGTGTTACAGGTGGCTGAAGCCAGCGCAGAGCAGGTTGATCAGGCGGTGCTGGCGGCCGACGCCGCATTTGCCGAATGGGGACAAACCACGCCGAAAGCGCGTTCCGAATATTTGTTGACGCTGGCGGATATGATTGACAACCATGCGGAAACCTTTGCTCGCCTTGAGTCGCTTAACTGCGGCAAACCCTACCACTGTGTATTGAACGACGAACTGCCGGCCGTAGCCGATGTTTTCCGCTTTTTCGCCGGTGCGAGCCGCTGTCTGAGCGGGCTGGCGGCGGGTGAATATCTTGCGGGACACACCTCAATGATCCGCCGTGACCCTTTGGGCGTGGTGGCTTCGATTGCCCCTTGGAACTATCCGCTGATGATGGCGGCATGGAAGTTGGCCCCGGCCTTGGCGGCGGGTAACTGCGTTGTGCTTAAGCCATCGGAACAAACCCCGCTAACCACGTTCAAGTTGGCTGAACTGGCCGCCGGCGTGTTCCCGCCGGGTGTGTTCAACGTGCTGTTCGGCCGTGGCGCCAGCGTTGGCGACCGGCTGACCGGCCATGACAAAGTGCGCATGGTGTCGCTCACCGGATCCATCGCCACCGGGGAACACATTATTGCGCATACTGCACCCGGCATTAAACGCACCCATATGGAATTGGGGGGGAAAGCGCCGGTGCTGGTATTTGACGATGCCGATCTGCAACAGGTGGTGGACGGGATCCGCAGCTTCGGCTTCTACAACGCGGGTCAGGACTGCACCGCTGCCTGCCGCATTTATGCGCAGAAAGACATCTACCCACAGTTGGTGAAGGCGTTGGGCGAGGCCATTGGCAGCCTAAAGATCGGGCCGCCGGAAGATCAGAGCAGTGAGCTGGGCCCATTGATTACCGCCCAGCATTTGGAGCGGGTTGTGGGCTTTGTCGAGCGAGCAAAAGCCTTGCCGCATGTACAGGTCGTGACGGGCGGTGAGCGGGTCGACGGCCCTGGCTACTATTTCCAGCCGACATTGTTAGCTGGCGCGCGTCAGGAAGATGAGATTGTGCAGCGTGAAGTGTTCGGCCCGGTCGTGACCGTAACGCCATTCGACGATGAGGCGCAGGTGCTGGCCTGGGCTAATGAGTCTACTTACGGACTGGCGTCGTCGCTGTGGACGCGGGATGTTGGCCGGGCACACCGTTTAAGCGCCCGTTTGCAGTATGGCTGCACCTGGGTGAATACCCATTTCATGCTGGTGAGTGAAATGCCGCACGGGGGGCAGAAGCTGTCCGGCTACGGCAAGGATATGTCGATGTATGGATTGGAAGACTATACTGCTATACGGCATGTGATGTTTAAACATTGATTCATTAGGTTTTATCTGCAAAATAACGCGGCTTTCAGGCTGGTTACTACTGGCCTGATAATAATATCCCCTATGGATTTTAAGCTACAGCTAGGCGGCCCAGGTCAGGTAGGGGCGCTGCATGTTGCGCCCGTATCAATCGGGGCGAAGGTATTCGTCCCCTACGGTGAGCAAGTGCAGGTAACCACGCTGTAGCTTTAAATACGACGGGGGAAAAACTGAAAGGAAGCCAATTATGAGCATCACCCGACGCGATTTTCTTAACGGGGTGGCGATCACTATCGCCGCCGGGTTGACGCCGATGCAGATCTTAAGAGCGTCGCCGCAAACCGCCAATCAAACCCTCTATTACCCGCCGACGCTGACTGGGCTTCGTGGTAACCATCCTGGTTCATTCGAGCATGCACACCAACTGGGGCGCGATGGCAAGGCCTTCGATTTTGCTGCCGTGCCTGCGACGGAAGAGTTCGATTTGGTGGTCGTGGGGGCCGGTATCAGCGGGCTGGCTGCGGCCTGCTTCTGGCAGCAAATGAAGGGCCCGCAGCAACGTATTTTGCTGATAGACAATCACGATGACTTCGGCGGGCACGCCAAGCGCAATGAATTCAGCAGTGAAAACGGCACTATTCTTGGTTATGGCGGTAGCGAGTCATTGCAGTCACCGCGATCCAACTTTAGCCCGGTGGCGATGGGCCTGCTGCAAAAGCTGGGTGTCAGCATCGACAATCTGGAAAAAGCGTTCGATACCACTTTCTACCCGAACCTGAATTTGAGTCGCGGTGTCTATTTCGATCGTAAAAACTTCGGCGTCGACAAAGTCGTGAGTGGCGATCCGGGCCGCATGGTTGCCGACGACATCCCGCACGATCGTCTTAATGGTCGCTCCTACGAAGCCTTTATTGGTGATTTCCCACTGCCGGAAACTGATCGTCAGGCGCTGATTGCGCTGCACACGGTGGATAAGGATTACCTGCCGGAGATGAATCAGGAACAGAAAAGTGAATGGCTCGACAAGCACAGCTATACCGAATTCCTGCGTGATAAGGTCGGCCTGAGCGAAATGGCGATCCGTTATTTCCAGCAAACCACCAGTGACTTTCAGGCTGTGGGCATTGATGCGACATCATGCAGTGACGCACGCATCTGCGACTTGCCTGGGCTCAATGGCATGAATTTACCGCCGCTGGACGAAGAGTCGCAGGCGGATCTCGACGATCCCTACGTGTTCCATTTCCCTGACGGCAACGCCACATTGACGCGCTTGATGGTGCGTCATTTGATCCCGGCGGTTTCACCGGGCGGTAAGGACATGAATGACATCGTGTTGGCGAAGTTCGACTACAGCCAGCTTGATCGCGCGGCGTCACCGGTAAAACTGCGGCTCAATAGCACGGGCCTGCATGCGGCTAACGTCGGCGACAAGGTTGAAGTGACCTATATGACCGGCGAGAAAATGACCAAGGTCCGCGCCGGACAGGTCGTGATGGCCGGGTACAATATGATGATCCCGTATCTGGTGCCGGAAATGTCGTCGGAACAGCAAGAAGCGCTCAAGCAGAACGTGAAGTCACCGTTGGTGTACAGCAAAGTGGTGATCCGCAACTGGCAGCCATTTATCAAACTGGGCGTGCATGAGGTGTACTCGCCAACGGCACCGTATTGCCGCGTGAAGTTGGATTACCCGGTGAGCATGGGCGGCTATCAGCACCCGCGCGATCCGAACCAACCGATCGGCCTGCACATGGTGTATGTGCCGACGCTGGCGGGGAGCGGGTTAAGCCCACGTGAGCAGTCTCGCAAGGGGCGCGCCTTACTGCTGGGCACGCCGTTTGAGGTGCATGAGCAGATGATCCGTGAGCAGCTACAGGGCATGCTCGGTTCTGCCGGGTTCGATCATCAGCGAGATATTGAAGCCATTACCGTAAACCGCTGGTCACATGGCTATTCCTACTTCCTCAATGGGCTGTTTGATGATGAGGATGAAGCAAAGAAAATCATTGCGACAGCGCGTAAGCCGATCGGCAAGATTGTGATTGCCAACTCGGACTCTGACTGGAGTCCGTATGCCAACTCGGCGATCGACCAGGCATGGCGTGCGGTCAATGAGTTGGCCTTCAGCCATGTTGCGGCGAAGGAGGGAGCATGAGAATGCGTTCACTGTATTTGCTGACCTTACTGGCAGCGGGCGGTTCGGCCCAGGCAATGTCGGCGGGGGAGTATGTGGCTAAGGCCGGGGACTGTACCGCCTGTCATACCACGCCGGGTGGCGCTCTGTTTGCTGGTGGGATGAAGTTCCCCACGCCGTTGGGCAACATTTACGCCACCAATATCACCCCGGACAAACAGCAAGGCATCGGTGGCTATTCTTTTGACGAGTTTGATCGCGCTATGCGCCAGGGGATCGCCAAAGATGGCCATCGGTTGTATCCCGCGATGCCGTATACCTCTTACGCCAAAATGAACGCGGAAGATATGCGTGCGCTGTATGACTACCTGATGAAGGAAGTCCCGGCGCAGAATACGGCCAACCGTGCCAGTGATATCCGCTGGCCGTTGTCGATGCGTTGGCCGCTGGCGGTCTGGAACCAACTGTTCCATGACGATACGCCTTACCAGCCGGACAGCAGTCAGAGTGCCGAATGGAATCGTGGTGCTTATTTGGTGCAAGGGGCTGGGCACTGTGGCAGTTGCCATACGCCGCGCGGCTGGGCGATGCAAGAGAAAGGGCTGGACAGCAAAGAACCTACCTTCCTGAGTGGCGCTGAGCTGGATGGTTGGTACGCATCGGGATTACGCGGTCTGAAGCAGGACGAGGTGGTGTCTTTGCTGAAAACAGGGCGCAGCCAACATGCTGCGGTCGCCGGGCCGATGAGTGAGGTGGTAAGCCACAGCACGCAGTACCTCACGGACGGCGATCTGAATGCCATTGCCACCTATTTGCACAGCCTGGCGGCAGAAAAACCGTCGGCGGACAAACCTGTCGCAATGGCGGTCGACAACTGGAAAGCGGGGCAAAGCACCTACGCCATGTACTGTTCAACCTGCCATGGCAATAAGGGCGAGGGGAGCGACAACACCATTCCGGCACTGGCGGGCAATGCAACGGTCACGGCGGAGAACCCACTCACCGCGCTGCGCGTGGTGTTGGAAGGCGCGCATACGCCTATCACACAACACGCCACGGCGATCGCCATGCCGGGTTACGCTTGGGCATTGGATGACCAGCAAACTGCCGATCTGATGAGCTATTTACGAGGAAGTTGGGGCAACCAGTCGGCACCGGTTACGGCGCAGCAGGTGCAGGAGACGCGCAAGCTGGCGGAGAAATAACCAGACACTGTCCTATTTGAAGCGGCTTCATTGTTGGCTGCCTGCGCTTCCCCCGTCATGGACTATTTGTACGTTCTTGGGGATGCGCTGGGTTGCCGTCGCGAGGCAATGCCAATTATGCGCAATACGGGCGCGGCTCATCGGGGCCGCGCCCTTTTCAATTACATCACTTTATGTGGGCCGAAGCATTCGTAGTGGATGCGATCGGCATCTACCCCCATCTCCAGCAACTGCTTGGCCACATACTGCATGAAGGGGACCGGGCCGCAGAAATAGTAATGCATCTGTGGGGTGCTGAGCGTTTCGCGTAGAGCACTCAGATTCATCAGACCACGGCTCTGGTAGTCACGGCCTTCTACATCGTCTGCACCTGGTTGGTTGTACCACACGTGACGACTCAGGTTTGGCATACGTTTGGCAATATCCGCAACTTCATCGGCAAAGGCGTGAACGCTGCCGTTTTCCGCTGCATGCAGCCAGTGTATATCCGCCGGATGCTGGCTATCGTGCAGGGTATTTAGCATGCCGAGCATCGGGGTTTGGCCGACACCGGCGGAAATCAGCGCCACAGGTGTTTCCGGCTGCGCGTCGAGGAAGAAGTCCCCGTGCGGTGGGGCGAGGTAAATCACGTCGCCTTCTTTGGCTTGCTGATGCAGGAAGTTAGAGACTTTCCCCTGATCTTCACGTTTGACTGCGATACGGTAGTATTCGCCGTTAGGTGAGGTGGTCAGTGAGTATTGGCGTATTTCCTGGTTTTCCATGCTGTCATGTTTGATGTAGACCGCCAGATATTGGCCCGGCTTGAAGTCGATCACTTTGCCGCCGTCAACGGGCGCCAAGACGAAACTGCAAATCACGTCGCTTTGCGGCTGTTTTTTGACGATGCGGAAAGCTCGCAGGTCACGCCAACCACCGTTGGCGGTTGCACTGGCCTGATAAATTTGGTCTTCGCGCTGGATAAACACATTCGCTAACACGCCATAGGCTTTGCCCCAGGCATCCAGTACCTCTTGGCCCGGGCTGAACATTTCGTCCAATGTGGCCAGCAGATGACCGCCGACAATTTGATATTGATCCGGTTGAATATTCAGGCTGGTGTGTTTGTGGGCAATACGCTCTACGGCAGGCAGCAGGGCCGCCAGATTTTCGATATTCGCGGCGTAGGCACAAATTGCGTCGAACAGTGCCTGGCGTTGATCGCCATTGCGCTGGTTGTTCATGTTGAACACATCTTTTAATTCGGGGTTGTGTTCGAACATGCGGTCGTAGAAATGCGCGGTCAGTTTCGGCCCGGTAGCGGCCAGCAGGGGAATAGTAGATTTTACGGTGGCGATGGTTTGGCTATCCAGCATGGTAGCGCTCCTTGGTCGATCATTATTGGTGTTTTGTAATGATGCATTTTAAATGCATCTTTAAGTTTGAATGCATCCTAGCGGTTTCTGTTGCGGCTGTAAATACCCCTGATTTTTTTGCGGGGTCGCTCAGCGGCGATCCCGCTCACAGAACATGAAAAAACCGCATTCTTAGCATGAGTAAAAGTCCGTTGCCCAATGGCACTGTTTATCGGATCAAAACCTTGCTGCGCCTAAAGCCAATCGTTTGCGTAAAAACCTCTGTCAAGACCTATCCTCGGTAGGGGGAAACAGTTTACACTGTGTCCCAGAGCCCAAACGGGTGGTGATTTTTTAGTTAGCCGATTTAAGTCAGGAGAAGCCGGATGTTAAAGCGTGAAATGAACATTGCTGATTACGATGCCGAACTGTGGCGTGCAATGGAGCAAGAAGTTGTGCGCCAGGAAGAGCACATTGAGCTGATTGCGTCTGAGAACTACACCAGCCCGCGTGTTATGCAGGCTCAGGGTTCCCAGTTGACCAACAAATACGCTGAAGGCTATCCAGGCAAGCGTTATTACGGCGGCTGCGAATACGTGGATATCGTTGAGCAACTGGCTATCGACCGTGCTAAAGCACTGTTCGGTGCCGATTATGCCAACGTACAGCCGCACTCCGGCTCTCAGGCAAACTTTGCTGTTTATACCGCGCTGCTGCAGCCGGGCGACACCATTTTGGGGATGAACCTGGCACACGGCGGTCACCTGACTCATGGTTCACCTGTCAACCTGTCCGGCAAGCTGTATAACGTGGTGCCTTACGGCATCGACGAAAAAGGCCAAATCGACTACGCAGATCTGGCCAAACAGGCACAGACTCACAAACCAAAAATGATCATCGGTGGCTTCTCGGCCTTCTCCGGTATCGTTGATTGGGCAAAAATGCGTGAAATCGCCGACAGCATTGGTGCTTACCTGTTCGTTGACATGGCGCACGTTGCAGGCCTGATCGCCGCTGGCGTTTATCCTAACCCGGTACCACACGCACACATCGTCACCACCACAACGCATAAAACCCTGGCGGGTCCGCGTGGCGGCCTGATCCTGGCGAAAGGCGGTGATGAAGAGCTGTACAAGAAACTGAACTCTGCAGTGTTCCCTGGCGGCCAGGGTGGCCCGCTGATGCACGTGATTGCCGGTAAAGCGGTAGCGCTGAAAGAAGCGATGGAGCCTGAGTTCAAGATTTACCAGCAACAAGTGGCTGATAACGCCAAAGCCATGGTGCAAGTGTTCCTGGACCGCGGCTACAAAGTGGTTTCCGGCGGTACGCATAACCACCTGTTCCTGCTGGATCTGGTTGACAAGAACCTGACCGGTAAAGAAGCTGACGCAGCCTTGGGCCGTGCCAACATCACCGTGAACAAAAACAGCGTGCCAAACGATCCTAAGAGCCCATTCGTCACCTCCGGTGTGCGTATCGGTACGCCAGCAGTGACTCGCCGTGGCTTCAAAGAAGCTGAAGTGCGTGAATTGGCGGGTTGGATTTGTGATGTGTTGGACAACATCAACGATGAAGCCACCATCGAACGTACCAAGAAGAAAGTATTGGATATTTGCGCCCGCCTGCCGGTTTACGCATAACTCTGCTTTCCCTTTAAAAACCCGCTTCGGCGGGTTTTTTTATACCTGTTGCAGACAAACTGTGAACTACCTAGCACTCTACCCCCTAGACGGTGAATGTACATTGCTAGCCAGTGTGACCTCTGTCAAAGTATCGCCTTCACACCGGAGGGATCATGGTTTTGCAATCAACGCGTTGGCTCGCTCTTAGCTATTTCACCTACTTCTTTTCTTATGGCATCTTCTTACCTTTTTGGGGCGTTTGGTTAAAAGGTGAGGGCATACCGCCTGAAACTATCGGTATTCTGCTTGGCGCAGGTCTGGTTGCACGTTTCCTGGGAAGTTTGCTGATAGCCCCCCGGGTAAAAGATCCCTCTCATCTGGTGACGGCACTGCGCCTGCTGGCATTGCTGACACTGGCTTTCGCCATCGGGTTTTGTTTTGGTAATGGCTGGGGCTGGCTAATGTTAGTGATCGCCGGCTTCAATCTGTTCTTTTCGCCGTTAGTCCCGCTTACAGACGCGTTGGCCGGTACCTGGCAAAAACAGATCGCTATGGATTACGGTCGTGTCAGGCTGTGGGGATCGCTGGCGTTTGTGATTGGTTCGGCGTTGACCGGTCAGATGGTTTCCGTTTGGGGCCATAACGCTATTCTCTACAGCTTGATTATCAGCATATTAGCCATGCTGTTGGGCATGATGCTGAAACCGAGCGTGATGCCACAGGGCGAAGCGCGTATCCACAATGAAGCAGATCGTTCATTGCGGGAGATGCTTAAAGAAGGGCCGGTTTGGCGCTTCTTGTTGTGCGTAACCCTGTTGCAAGGTGCACACGCCGGTTATTACAGTTTTGGGTCCATTTATTGGCAAGAGGCAGGTTATTCGGCATCGACCATCGGTTACTTGTGGTCGCTGGGCGTCGTGGCAGAGGTGATCATTTTCGCCAGCAGCAATTTCCTGTTCCGTCGCTGGAATGCGCGCAATTTGCTGCTGCTTTCCGCCTGTTGCGGAATATTGCGCTGGAGCCTGATGGCCACCAGCACCGAGTTGGGGTGGCTACTGGTGATTCAGATTCTGCACTGCGGCACCTTTACGGTTTGCCATCTGGCGGCAATGCGCTTTATCGCGGCGCGCAAAGGGCCGGAAGTGATCCGCCTGCAGGCGGTTTACTCGGCACTGGCGATGGGGGGCGGGATTGCGATTATGACCGTGATTGCCGGCTTCCTGTTCGAGCATCTGCATGGCGGGGTGTTCTGGGTGATGGCGGCAGTGGCGTTGCCGGCGCTGTTTATTCGTCCGCCGGCCGTTGCGATCAGCGGCAACCGCTAAGAGGTTTCCAGCAGCGCACGTATGGCTTTGCGCTGCTGGCGTTCTAGCGGTAATTCAGTGTAAATCAGTGGCGGTTGCAGTGCACCGTGCTCCGTGGCGTACGGGGTGATGACCAGCGTTACCCCCTGTGGGGCACCGGAGTGCAGGTAATCACGCAGCGGTAAATATTTGATATTCAATGGCAGTAGCGTTAATTCGCGAATTTGATATTCCACTTCCTCTTCCAATTGCGGATTGTCCAGCGTCAGCAACAGTACCTGCTTTTCTTGTAACGCATTGCCTTGCATCAACCAGGCACCAAAACTGATCGCAACCAGCCCGGCTTCTTCACTGGAGAAGTGAATGCCGTACTCCTGTTCAAGGGGGGCCAGCGCTTCCTGGGCAGTACGCATCAGGCGCGGATATTTGCGTTCGACCTCTTCCAGCAGTGTGTTGTCGATACCAATTTCAAAGCGACAACGCTCCACCGCTGGTGCCAGATGCGCAAACAGCTGGCTGATCAAATCGTCTTTACTGCTGAAGGTCATACCGGATATCTGTTGGAAGCGTTCGACCATATTTTCAATCGCAGCCATCAGCCGCAGGTCTTCTGCAGAGTCGTTACTGTGATAGCTGTGGTTTTTCAGCATGGTGAACATCAACACAAGAAAGTCGCTTTCGCTGTCTTCGGGTTGCAGGGCAAAAAGCTGATTCAGCGATTGAAGCAACCTGCTCGCCACCTGATGTTCTGGCTTCTGATGAAGCCAGTCGCGCTGGGCAGGATTAAACATGGGATGCCGCTGGCTCCGAGCTTCCCACGCGCAATACAGAAGGTAGTGCTGCAAGAACTGACGATCGCGCCGATCAAAGCTGCGGTTGATCAGCGGTTCACATGCACTGATGTATTGCTCCAACGGCGTGGTCAGATCCTGGCTTATTCCCAGCGCCTGCCGTAGCCAGGGGGAAAAATGCCGCTCGATAAATTCTGGGCTACAGCGCAGAGCTCGTCGCAGCCAGTGGAGCAGGCAGAGGCGTTGATTGAGCGTAGTGCCCCGAATCCGGTATCCCTCGTCGGGATTGCCGTCGATCTCCAGATGGTGGAAACGCTGGATTTCACTGGCAACCTCGGCTATATCTTGCCGGGTGATAGGGGGGGCGACGCCATTAATTTGGCTGATAGTCTCCAGTTGTACTGCGGGCACCGGCGCATACAGCATCAATAGTAGATGGCAGCGTCGTTGTTGACCGGAGAGCTCAGGCACAGGGGCAGTGTCCAGGCTCATATCACCTTCAGGCAGGTAACGTTTAAATTATGAATAAGCATAGCAAAAGGCGATGCGCGGCGTGGCTACGGCACCCGGTTTTACTTCGGCTTACAACTTTCGTCACAATTATTGGGCGGAATAGCGGTGGTTTAAGATTGGTTGATGTTACTTTATAACAATAATGAGTATCGTTTGATGATGAAGTTACGTTTTATTCTGGCTGGTTTTCTACTGTTATGCAGTGCCGGCGCTGTCGCTCACCCGCACAGCTTTATTGATATGAACACCACCTTTGTGGTGAAGGATCAACAGCTGGTTGGCTTGAAAATGGTTTGGGTTATGGATGAAATCACCTCGGCAGATTTGCTGTACGACGCGGAGAATGCCAAAAGCGATTCAGAGGTATGGAAAAAGTTGGCAGCGCAGGTCATGGCCAATGTGCTTGGTCAGCATTATTTCACGGATATGTACCGCGACGGCAAGCGGGTGAAATATTTGAATTTGCCGACGGAATACCATTTGTCACGCCAGGGGCATCAGGCGGTGCTGGAGTTTGTGTTACCGCTGGCCGAGCCGCAACCGCTGGCGGGCAAACCGTTTGAAATCTCTACGTATGACCCCACCTATTTTGTCGATATGACCTACAAAGATAAGGCCGCACTGCACTTGCCGCCAGAAATGGCATCGCAATGCAAGTTCAAGCTGATGACACCTAAACCCAATTCGTCTTTGCAGGCCTATGCCTTGTCCCTCGATAAGAACGATTCACCCGGCGAAGATATGGCGCTGGGGCAACAGTTCGCCCAACGGGTCAGTCTGCAATGTCAATAAACCTCAGCCAGCAGGCGGCGCGTAAGCGACACTGGGCTTTCAGTCTGTGGCCATTGCTTTTGTTTGCACTGTTGCTGGCGTTGGGTGCGCAGTTGGCGTGGCACTATTGGCCGCAGTTGTTGATGCAAAGTGTGGTGTGGCAGAAAGGGCTGCACCAGCAGTTGGCCGGTCTGCTACAGCAGGTAAAAGCTGCACCGCAGCAGGCCGGGCTGGCGTTGATGCTGTTTAGCCTGAGCTACGGCGTGCTGCATGCGCTGGGGCCTGGTCACGGCAAGGTGGTGATTGCCACCTATTTGGCTACCCATCCGGCACGGCTGAAAAGCAGCCTGAAACTGACCTTTGCTGCGTCGTTGGTACAGGGGTTGGTGGCGATTGCACTGGTGACGCTGATGCTGGTGGTGTTGCAACTGTCATCACGGCAACTGCACCAAAGTAGCTTCTGGCTAGAGAAGGGCAGTTTTATTCTGGTGATGCTGCTTGGGGTATTACTGAGCTGGCGTGCCTTGAAGCGACTTTACCGCGCGGTGAAAACCCTGCGTCCGTCGCCGTCGCTGCGAATTAACAGCCTGCAACCGTTGCCGGCGGATCACGTTCACGATGAACATTGCGGCTGTGGCCACCGGCATATGCCAAGCGACAGTGAATTACAGGCGGGCAGCGACTGGCGCACACAGGCCGCTATCGTGCTGGCTATGGGGATGCGCCCATGTTCGGGGGCGATATTGGTGTTGCTGTTTTCCAAAGTGATTGGTGTCTTTATCTGGGGCGTTGTTTCGGCGTTGGCGATGGCGCTGGGCACCTCGCTGACCATTTCATTGTTGGCTCTACTGGTGCATTACAGCCGTCGACTGGCGGTGCGCCTAAGCCGTTCACGTGCCCCTGCTGCCTGGAGTGCCGTGGCGTGGGGGTCGTTGGCGTTGGCCGGTGGTTTGATTTTGTTATTCGCTGGGCTGCTGTTATACGTCAGTGCCCAACCGGAGTTCGGTGGCGGTATCCGGCCTTTCTCCCGCTAATGGGCATAAAAAAAGCGCTGCAATCATTGCAGCGCTTCAATATTCAAAACAGGTTCAGGCGTCGTGAGCGCCGGCAGTTTGCGGACGGCCAGCGTAATAGCCTGAATTAACGCTTCAGCGCTTCGCTCAGTTCTTCACGCATGGTAGAAAGCATGGCTTTCACTACGCGCGGGTTACCCGCTACCACGTTGCCGGAGCTTAAGTGGTTGTGTCCGCCGACGAAGTCGGTCACCAGGCCGCCAGATTCACGCACCAGCAGTTCGCCTGCGGCGAAATCCCATGGCTTCAGGCCAATCTCGAAGAAACCGTCAACGCGACCGGCAGCCACATAGGCCAGATCCAGCGCGGCAGAACCGGTGCGACGGAAGTCGGCACACTGCGTGAACAGTTTACCCACGATGTTGATGTAAGGTGTTGCGTGCTGCTTAACCTTGAACGGGAAGCCGGTAGCCAGGATGGTGCCATCCAAATCTTTGGCATTGGTGCCACGCAGGCGATAACCGTTGAGCTGCGCGCCCTGGCCGCGAGTTGCGGTGAACAGTTCGTTACGCATTGGATCGTATACCACAGCGACTTCAGTACGGCCTTTAATGCGTACGGCGATGGAAACTGAGAAGTGTGGGAAACGTTTGATGAAGTTTGATGTGCCATCCAGTGGATCGATCACCCATTGTACATCTTTGTCTTCGCCGACCAATTCGCCGCGTTCTTCGGTAACAATGCTATGTTGCGGATAGGACTTGCGGATGACGTCGATGATCAGATGCTCTGCATCGCGATCGACGTTAGTGACGAAGTCATTGGTCCCTTTCTGGCTCGCTTCTACAGCGTCCGGGGTTTCGTAGTTTTTGGCAATCAGGTTACCGGCCTTGCGCGCAGCGCGCACGGCGATAGTCAGCATCGGATGCATGGGTATCTTCCAACTAGGATGTTAAAGAACAGGAAACGGCGCGAAGTATAGCAGGTGTTCGGCAAATTGCCTATGGCTGTGTTAAGATGCTGTGATTTTCCGCTACGCTCAGAGTTTGTATGCTGCATAACATCCGCATTGTTCTGGTAGAAACCTCCCATACCGGCAACATGGGCTCGACCGCCAGAGCCATGAAAACCATGGGGTTAACTAACCTTTATCTGGTTAATCCACTGATAAAACCTGATTCTCAGGCGATCGCCCTGGCCGCAGGGGCCAGTGACGTGATTGGCAACGCCACTATCGTTGATACGTTAGATGACGCCATAGCCGGTTGTAGCCTGGTGGTCGGCACCAGCGCGCGTTCACGTACCTTGCCATGGCCGATGCTGGAACCGCGTGAATGCGGTGTACGCGCCGTGCACGAAGGTGAGCACGCGCCAGTCGCGTTGGTATTTGGTCGTGAACGTGTCGGTCTGACGAATGATGAGCTGCAAAAATGCCATTATCACGTCGCCATTCCGGCTAACCCAGATTACAGCTCGCTGAATTTGGCGATGGCAGTGCAGATCCTGGCGTACGAAGTCCGTGTGGCTTATCTCGATCGCCAACAGGCAGGCGTGCCGCCGTTGGAAGAGACGCCATATCCGCTGGTGGACGATCTTGAACGTTTCTATCAGCATCTGGAACAAACGCTGCAGCACAGTGGCTTTATTCGCCCGTCACATCCGGGGCAGGTCATGAGCCGTTTGCGTCGTTTATTCACCCGCGCGCGACCAGAAGCGCAAGAGTTGAATATCCTGCGCGGTATGCTGACGTCGATCGAGAAACAGGACAAACATCAAGGTAATTAATTTGATGCGTTGTAACGGCTCGCGGTAATAGTATTAGTTATCCAATGGTTATAATATGTATTTTTTATGCATATTATCTAGCTTAGTTCAAAATGTGCTAATACTTGAGTAAATTACTAGGTTAAATAGTTGACTGATTTACTCGGGAATGTCAGACTTTCGGCCATGTTTGACCAACAGGTAACCATTAGCTATGAGACTGACATCCAAAGGCCGTTATGCCGTAACCGCTATGCTTGACGTGGCATTGCACTCCCAGGAAGGGCCCGTACCTCTGGCGGATATTTCTGAGCGCCAAGGTATCTCGCTCTCTTATCTGGAACAATTATTTTCCCGTCTGCGTAAGAATGGCCTGGTGGCCAGCGTACGTGGGCCGGGCGGTGGTTATCTGCTGGGGAAAGACGCGAGTGAGATTGCCGTTGGTGCAGTCATCACTGCTGTCGATGAATCGGTAGATGCAACCCGTTGCCAGGGTAAAGAAGGCTGTCAGGGTGGCGATCGCTGCCTGACCCATACCCTGTGGCGCGATCTGAGCGAGCGCATCAGCGGGTTCCTGAACAACATTACGCTGGCTGAACTGGTGAACAACCAGGAAGTGCTGGTGGTGGCGGATCGTCAAAATAATGATACCCGTCGCACGGCCAACGGTCGTCCGCAAGAAACTATCAACGTTAATCTGCGCGCATAAGCAGCTGGCGATATTTTTTTAGTTTTTGGAAGTGATGTACGGAGCACAAGAGCAATGAAATTACCGATTTATTTGGACTACTCAGCAACGACGCCGGTTGATCCGCGCGTTGCTGAGAAAATGATGCAGTGTTTGACTCTGGACGGGACTTTCGGTAACCCGGCTTCCCGTTCCCACCGTTTCGGTTGGCAGGCGGAAGAGGCGGTAGATATCGCCCGTAACCAAATTGCTGAACTGGTTGGCGCTGACCCGCGTGAAATCGTGTTCACTTCCGGGGCAACCGAATCCGACAACCTGGCGATCAAAGGTGCGGCCAATTTCTATCAAAAGAAAGGCAAGCACATCATCACCAGCAAAACCGAACACAAAGCCGTGCTGGACACCTGTCGCCAGCTCGAGCGTGAAGGCTTTGAAGTGACCTATCTGGCACCGCAGAGCAACGGTATCATCAGCCTGCAGGATCTCGAAGCGGCGATGCGTGAAGACACCATTCTGGTCTCTATCATGCACGTGAACAACGAAATCGGCGTGGTGCAGGATATCGAAGCCATCGGCGAAATGTGCCGTGCACGCGGTGTCATTTATCACGTTGATGCGACCCAGAGCGTAGGTAAATTGCCTATCGACCTGAGCAAATTGAAAGTCGACCTGATGTCGTTCTCCGGCCACAAAATTTATGGCCCGAAAGGCATTGGTGCGCTGTACGTGCGTCGTAAACCACGTATCCGTATCGAAGCCCAGATCCACGGCGGTGGCCACGAGCGCGGTATGCGTTCCGGCACGTTGCCTGTGCATCAGATCGTCGGTATGGGCGAAGCTTACCGTATCGCCAAAGAAGAAATGCCGACAGAAATGGCACGCTTGCGCACACTGCGCGATCGTCTGTGGAACGGCGTGAAAGATATGGAAGAAGTGTATCTGAACGGTTCGCTGGAGAACGGCGTTCCTAACATCCTGAACGTCAGCTTCAACTATGTTGAAGGTGAATCGCTGATCATGGCCTTGAAAGACCTGGCCGTATCTTCGGGTTCTGCCTGTACCTCCGCTAGCCTTGAGCCATCTTACGTGCTGCGCGCGTTGGGAATGACCGACGAGTTAGCGCATAGCTCGATCCGTTTCTCTCTGGGGCGTTTCACCACAGAAGAAGAGATCGATTACACCATTCAACTGGTGCGTAAATCCATCGGCCGTCTGCGCGATCTGTCTCCACTGTGGGACATGTTCAAGCAGGGCGTGGATATCAACAGCATCGAATGGGCACATCATTAATTCTCAGGGTTCAGGAGCAAGGTCATGGCTTACAGCGAAAAAGTAATCGATCATTATGAAAACCCGCGTAACGTGGGTTCCTTCGACAACGAAGATCCTAGCGTTGGCAGCGGCATGGTGGGTGCACCGGCCTGCGGCGACGTGATGAAGTTGCAGATCAAGGTCAACAATGAAGGTATCATTGAAGACGCGCGTTTCAAGACTTACGGCTGCGGTTCCGCCATCGCTTCCAGCTCGCTGGTGACCGAATGGATGAAAGGCAAGTCTCTTGATCAGGCTGAAGCGATCAAAAACACCCAGATCGCCGAAGAGCTGGAATTACCGCCGGTAAAAATTCACTGCTCTATCCTGGCTGAAGACGCCATTAAAGCAGCGATTGCCGACTACAAGAGCAAACATAGCGCCAAGTAATCATTGTGTAGGGGCGTTGCATGTCGCGCCCGCATTCAGCGCGGCGAGTCTATTCACCCCCTGCACCGGTTAGCTCCCCACACCTGTTTTGCTACGGGTTGGGGATATTAAGTATGAGGTTGTGATGTCAATTACCATGAGCGACAGCGCTGCACAGCGCGTTCAGGCATTTATGGATAACCGTGGCAAAGGCCTTGGCCTGCGTCTGGGGGTGAGAACCTCTGGCTGCTCCGGGATGGCGTACGTGCTGGAATTTGTTGACGAAATGAACGATGACGACATCGTTTTTGAAAACAAAGGCGTTAAGGTGATCATTGACGGCAAGAGCCTGGTCTACCTTGACGGCACCGAGCTTGATTTCGTTAAGGAAGGTCTGAACGAAGGCTTCAAGTTCAACAACCCAAATGTCTCAAGCGAGTGCGGCTGCGGCGAAAGTTTCAACGTCTGACAGTCCATCGTGCTCCCCCGCCAGGCGCGGGGGAACTTCATCCGATAACGCCCAGAGCACGCTATGGATTACTTTACTTTATTCGGGCTGCCAGTTCGCTATCCCGTGGACGGCAGCCTGCTTGCATCTCGCTATCAGGATCTGCAGCGCCAATTCCATCCCGATCGTTTTGCCAGTCAGCCAGAACGCGAACGCCTGATGGCGTTGCAACAGGCGGCAACGATCAATGAAGCCTACCAAACGCTGAAGCACCCATTAAAACGCGCGGAGTATATGCTATCTTTGCACGGTTTTGATTTGAGCAACGAGCAGCACACTCTGCGTGATACCGCGTTTCTGATGGAACAGCTTGAGTTACGTGAAGAGCTCGATGCCATTGAGCGCAAAGCGGACGCGGAAAGCCTGTTGGCCAGCTTTGGTGCACGGGTGAACGAGACGGTCAAACAGCGCAGTGCGCTGATGGTGCAACAGCTGGATAGCCAGCAGTGGGTTGATGCCGCCGATACCGTGCGTAAGCTGCGCTTTTTGGACAAACTCCAGCAACAGGTTGAACAACTCGAAGAAAAACTGCTGGGTTTTGAGTAATTCTTTTCATTTATACCCAAAATAATTGGCGTTGCATCAAGGCGGCAAATTTGTGAGTCCTCAGGAGCATAGGTCACTATGTGACTGGCGCGAATAAATGCAGCCAACAAAGATGCAGCTTCAAGTATGAAGGATATGGGAAGCTTCAATATGGCCTTATTACAAATTAGTGAACCCGGCCTCAGTGCCGCGCCACACCAGCGTCGTCTGGCAGCCGGTATTGATCTGGGCACCACCAATTCTCTGGTTGCTACCGTGCGCAGTGGGCAGGCGGAAACGCTGGCCGATGCCGAAGGGCGCGATTTGCTGCCGTCGGTGGTGCACTACCAGGCAGACAGGCTGCGTGTTGGCTGGGATGCCCGTCAGCAGGCGGCACAGGATCCTGCCAACACTATCAGCTCAATCAAGCGCATGATGGGCCGCTCCCTGGCCGACGTGCAGCAGCGTTACCCGAACCTGCCGTACCAGTTCCAGGCCAGCGAAAATGGCTTGCCGATGATCCTTACCGCCGCTGGTCCGGTTAACCCGGTTGGCGTTTCCGCCGATATCCTCAGAGCGCTTGCCGCTCGCGCACAAACCGCGCTGGAAGGGGATCTCGATGGCGTGGTGATCACGGTTCCTGCCTATTTTGATGATGCACAGCGTCAGGGGACCAAAGACGCGGCGCGTCTGGCCGGGCTGCACGTACTGCGTTTGCTGAATGAACCTACGGCTGCGGCAATTGCCTACGGTCTGGATTCTGGGCAAGAAGGCATCATCGCGGTTTATGATTTGGGCGGTGGTACCTTTGATATTTCTATTCTGCGGTTGAGCCGTGGCGTGTTCGAAGTGTTGGCTACCGGCGGCGATTCTGCGCTGGGCGGCGACGACTTTGACCATTTGCTGGCCGACTGGCTGCGTGAGCAAGCCGGTGTGGCTGACCGTAGCGATCACGGTGTGCAGCGCCAATTGTTGGATGCCGCCATCGCCGCCAAGATTGCGCTGAGCGATGCCGACAGCACCACCGTTGAGATCGCCGGCTGGCAGGGGGAAGTGACCCGCGCGCAGTTTGACGCGTTAATCGCCACTCTGGTTAAGCGCACCCTGATGGCCTGCCGACGTGCGCTGAAAGACGCAGGTGTGAGTGCCGAAGACGTGTTGGAAGTGGTGATGGTTGGCGGTTCTACCCGCGTGCCATTAGTGCGTGAGCAGGTAGGTACGTTCTTCGGCCGTACGCCGTTGACGTCGATCGACCCAGATAAAGTGGTCGCCATTGGCGCCGCGATCCAGGCTGATATTTTGGTGGGCAACAAGCCAGACAGCGACATGCTGCTGCTGGACGTGATCCCATTGTCACTCGGTCTGGAAACCATGGGCGGTCTGGTTGAGAAAGTGATCCCGCGTAACACCACCATTCCGGTGGCGCGTGCGCAGGAGTTCACCACCTTTAAAGACGGCCAAAGCGCGATGATGATCCACGTGCTGCAGGGCGAGCGTGAGCTGGTGCAAGATTGCCGTTCGCTGGCCCGCTTCTCGCTGCGTGGTCTGCCACCATTGCCTGCTGGCGGCGCGCATATTCGCGTCACCTTCCAGGTGGATGCCGATGGCTTGCTGAGCGTCACCGCGATGGAGAAATCCACCGGCGTTGAGGCATCGATTCAGGTGAAGCCGTCGTATGGCCTGTCTGACGCCGAAATCGCCGGGATGATCAAAGATTCGATGGCCAATGCGCAGAGCGACGTTGGCGCACGCATGCTGGCCGAACAGCGGGTCGAGGCATCCCGGGTGCTGGAAAGCCTGCAGGGTGCACTGGCTAGCGACGCCGCGTTGCTGAGCGACGCCGAAAGTACGGCAATTACCGCAGCGGTGGAAGCGTTGCAACAGGCGACGCAGGGCACCGATCCTGCCGCTATCGAAGCCGCAATAAAAACACTAGATGCACAAACGCAAGACTTTGCCGCGCGCCGCATGGATGCTTCCATTCGCCGTGCGCTGGCTGGCCATTCTGTGGATGAGGTTTAATCATGCCTAAAATTGTTTTCCTGCCCCATCAAGATTTATGCCCGGAGGGGGCAGTACTGGAAGCCGAACAAGGGGAGTCAATCCTCAACGTTGCGCTGCGCAACGGTATCGATATTGAGCATGCCTGTGAGAAATCCTGCGCCTGCACCACCTGTCACTGCATCGTGCGTGAAGGTTTCGATTCTCTCGAAGAGAGCAGCGAACTGGAAGACGACATGCTGGACAAGGCCTGGGGGCTGGAGCCGGAAAGCCGTCTGAGCTGTCAGGCGCTGGTGGCTGACGAAGATCTGGTGGTTGAAATGCCACGCTACACCGTCAACCATGCGCGTGAAGGGTGAGGAGACAGTAGAAATGGGACTGAAGTGGACCGACAGCCGTGACATCGGCGAAGCCCTGTACGACCAATACCCGGATACCGATCCGAAAACCGTACGTTTTACCGACATGCACCAGTGGATTTGCGATCTGGAAGATTTTGACGACGATCCACAGGCTTCCAATGAAAAAATACTGGAAGCGATCCTGCTGGTCTGGTTAGATGAAGCGGAGTAAATAGCGTAACGGGCTGCCAATGGCGGCCCGTTTATTTTGTATCCGACACTATTAATAAAAGAATAATCCGGAGTAAGAAGGCTATGACAACTGAATTCATGCTGGTCACGCTGTCGAACCAACCTGCCGACGCTCGCTGGGGCGAAAAAGCGCTGCTGAGCACCGGTGCAGAAGGGATGACCATCCATCTGACCGGTAACGACAAACTGGGTGGCATTCAACGTGCCGCCCGCAAGATCGACGGCCAGGGCGTCAAAAACGTCAAACTGGCGGGAGAAGGCTGGGATCTGGAAAACAGCTGGGCTTTTTGGCAGGGTTTCCGTGGGCCAAAAGGCAAGCGCACCGTTGAGTGGGCAGAGCTGCCGGAAGCAGACCGCAAAGAGCTGGAACAGCGCCTGAAGATCGTTGATTGGGTGCGCGACACCATCAATATGTCGGCAGAAGAGTTGGGGCCAGAGCAACTGGCTACCCGTGCGGTCGACTTGATGTGCGATGTCGGTTGCGACGCCGTCAGCTACCGCATTACCAAGGGTGAGGACCTGCGTGAGCAAAACTACGCCGGTATTCACACCGTGGGCCGGGGTTCTGATCGCTCACCTGTGCTGTTGGCGCTGGACTTCAACCCGACCGGCAACCCGGAAGCGCCTGTGTTTGCCTGCCTGGTGGGTAAAGGTATCACCTTTGACACCGGCGGCTACAGCCTGAAACAAAGCGCCTTTATGGACTCCATGAAAGCGGATATGGGCGGTGCGGCGACCATTACCGGTGCATTGGCGTTGGCGGCGGCTCGTGGTCTGAAGCAACGTGTGAAACTGTACCTGTGTTGTGCCGACAACATGGTCAGCGGTAACGCCTTCAAACTGGGCGACATCATCCGTTACCGTAACGGCAAAACCGTTGAAGTGATGAACACCGATGCAGAAGGGCGTCTGGTGTTGGCCGACGGTCTGATCGACGCGTCTGAGCAAAACCCACAGTTGATCATCGACTGCGCCACCCTGACCGGGGCGGCGAAAACGGCGGTGGGTAATGACTACCATGCGCTGTTCAGCTTTGATGACGCTCTGGCACAAGAACTGCTGGCCAGTGCTGCCGCTGAGCAAGAGCCTTTCTGGCGTCTGCCGCTGGCTGAGTTCCACCGCAGCCAACTGCCGTCTAACTTTGCTGAATTGAACAACGTTGCCGGTCCTGCCTACACTGCGGGTGCCAGCACCGCTGCCGCATTCCTGTCACATTTCGTGAAAAACTACCAGCAAGGCTGGGTGCACATCGACTGTTCTGCGACTTACCGTAAAGGCGCGGTGGAGCAATGGTCAGCGGGTGCAACCGGTTTGGGTGTCCGTGCCGTGGCCAACTTGCTGCTGAGTAAAGCCAAATAATTGAATGCCCACCCAGGTGGGCGTTATACCCGTCATCTTTCACGTTGCAGCGTTGTTACCTGCGCTAGCTGGGCGCCAAGCTGCAAAATGAAAGCTATAAGGTATAGAATGCCGTTTACCCTCGGGGCCCAGCATGCTGGGCCCCGTTATTTGATTGCTGGAGTTTGCATGAGTTCTCACCATCACGATACCGCCGCAGGCGAAAACGAACTTGAACGCCTGTTGAAGCTGGCGGTGTCAGAGCCGGCCCACCGTCCGGCATTCTTCCGCGAATTGCTTGACGCTACGGTACTGATCCTCGGTGACAGCGAACAGGTACAGCAGGGTGGTGACATCACATTGAACGCCGATACACCGGTGAATATTCAACACTGGGAGAAACAAGACGGCGGGAGCATCATTCCATTCTTTACCTCGGTCGACGTGCTGCAAAAGGCCGTTGAGGATGAACAGCCGTTCATCGCTATGCCGGCCCGGGTATTATTTGAGATTACCCAGGGTGCGGATCTGTTCCTCAACCCGAAGGCCGAGTACGGCAAAGAGTTTTATCCTGAAGAAGTGGCAATGCTGTTGGCGACTGGTGGTGTCAGCAAACCCGCAGAACGCTATATCGACAAGGATACGCAGATCCTGCTGGGCCAGCCGGAAGAGTACCCGTCGGCGATGATCGATGCCTTGACCACGCTTTTCAGTCAACGCAAGCCGGTACGCCGCGCCTTTTTGGCACTGATGCATGATCAGGCGGTGGATGAAAAACCGAATCTGCTGATTGGGCTGGAAGTGGATGGCGAGCAAGGCGATATCGAAGCACTGATCAACGAAGCGGGTAGCGTAGCCAGCGAAACGGCGCCTAATGATGAACCCGTGGATTTTTGTCTGGTGTCGGAAAAGGAGCGCGGGGTCAGCCACTACCTGATCACCCACACTCAGCCTTTCTATCAACGCCGCTGGGGCAGCTGGTTGCGTAACATTATCCCGTCGACCGATAAGACGCAGTAACCTCTTTGGCCTACCGAGCGGCGCGCAGGCCGCCGGTAGCCGTTATCTCGTTGTACCAAACGGCATTAAGGTTTTAACCGGGCAAGCCCCTCAATGGCCCTTTCAAGATATTGACGCGGGCAACCGAGGTTGATGCGTATAAACCCTTTTCCCTGCTCACCGAAGCTGATGCCCATTGAGGCGGCGATCTTTGAATGCTGGATCAGCGCTTGTTGTAGGGCGTTATCATCCAGGCCCAAAGCGCGACAATCCAGCCAGGCAAGGTAAGTGCCTTCGGCTCGAGTCATTTTGCACCATGGCGCGGTATGGGCTAACGCTTGTTCAAACCAACGCCGGTTATCGGCCAGATAACCTTGCAAGTCATCAAGCCAAGCTTCGCCCTGTTGATACGCGGCCGTTGCGGCGGTCATCGACAGCGCATTGAATACATCTAAGCCATGCGCATTGAGGCGTTCGATAAACGCATTTCTGGTGTGAACATTGGGTATGAGGAAGTTTGAGATACGCAGTGACGACAAGCCGAAGCTCTTGCTGGCGGACGTCGCCGAAATCAGATTGTCATGCCAGGCGTTGTCCAGATGCAGTACCGAGGTGAAGGTCTCGCCCGGCAGCAATAAATCGGCCCAAATTTCATCGGAAATAACCGTTACGCCATAGCGGCTGCACAGCGTCACCAACTGAGTCAGTTCACTATGGGTCCAGCAGCGCCCCGTCGGGTTATGCGGGTTGCAAAGCAGCAGTAGCGGTGGTTTCCGCTGCTCGAAACAGGCCTCCAGATGATCGAAGTCGAACTGATAGCCTTGTGCGCTTTCTCTCAACGGATTTTCAAGGACTTCTCGGCCATTCATGGAAATTATTTTGGCGAAAGATCCATAGTAAGGGCCCTGGATCACGACCGGATCTCCAGGCTGGCTGAGCAGTTGGATCAAGATCGCCAAGCCTGGGACGACACCCTCGATAGAAGTGAACCACTCACGTTGCAAAGGCAGATTGTGCCGGTTAGCGAACCAATCCATAGCTGCCTGGTAGTACTGAGCGTCACGTTCACTGTAGCCAAATATGCCGTGTTCAACACGGTTGTACAGCGCTTGCCGGACTTCCATAGGGCACTGGAAGTCAAAATCAGAGACCCACATCGGCAAAAGGTCTGTTTCATCGAGTTGCAGATAGCGATCGATAAAGTCCCATTTCACCGATCCGGTATTATGGCGGTTGATGATCTGATTAAAATCGGTCTGTTTCACGTCAGGCTTCCTCACGCTGTAAATCGTTCTGTGGCTGTATTTTGGCAATCCCGAATCCGGTAAACCCATAAATCAAAGCGAATACCACAGCGGCGTAGCATTGGATTGCCCAAGGGAGTAAATCCAGTGTGCTGACACCCAAGGTAGTTGCCATATAAATGCCGGCGGCGGTCCATGGGATTAAAGGTTCGATGACGGTGCCTGCATCTTCCACGGTTCGTGACAGATTCTTATTGTCTAAACCCATGCGGCGATAGGCTCCTTTGAAAAGCTCGGCAGGGATGAGCAAGGCCAGCTTTCCATCGCTGGTGGCACCGGTAACCAGGATCGTGGTCGCAACCGTTGCGGCGATCAGTTGGCCGGTGGTATGAACCACTTTCAGCAACCGATTGATGATCACGGTCAGCGCTCCGGTTAGCGTTAATGCACCCGCAAAGGAAAATGCGCAGAAGACCAGCAGAATGGTGCTCATCATGGAGAACATACCGCCCCGGTTGAGCAGACGTGGAACATCCTCGACGATGCCGGTAATGCTTTGCCCCTGCACTGTAAACATTGAAAGATTAAAACCATCCATCAACGCGTTTAGGCCTTGCTGCAGATTGAACCCCTGAAGGAATACACCAATGGCAATCGCCAGAGTGCAGGCCGCCAGCATGACGGGGATCACGGGACGTTTGGTGACGGCGCCCCACAGTACTAAGGCCGGCGGCAAGATTAACAGCAAGTTGAAGTGATACAGACCTTCCAGCGCCGTGACGATCTCGGTTACTTTTTCCGGCGTAGCCGCGCTGCCAACGGCGCTGGTGTGCCCGGCGATCAGATACACCACCGCGGCTAAAACGAAACTCGGTAATGTTGTATACATCAGGTGCTGAATATGGCTGTAGAGATCGGTATCCGCGACGATAGCCGCGAAATTGGTGGAGTCAGACAACGGGGAGATTTTGTCGCCAAAGTAGGCGCCGGAAACCACTGCGCCGGCAGCGGCGGCCAAGGGCACATCCAGGCCGGCAGCGACGCCCATCAACGCGACCCCCACGGTCCCTGCGGCGCCCCAGGACGTCCCGGTACATACGGAGATCACACTGGTAATGAAGAACGCGGCGATCAGGATATATTGTGGGCTGATCAGTTTTAAGCCCCAATACACCATGTAAGGAATGGTGCCACTGAACATCCAGGTACCGATCAGCCCACCAACACAGATCAATATCATGATCACCGGCATTGCCTTGGCTAACTTGGCAACGATAGCGTCAATAATGTCGTTCCATTCGTATCCTTGCCAGTAGGCCAGGGCGGCGGCGATACCGGCGGAGACCAACAGTAACGGCTCGATACGCAGGCCAAACTGACCGTAGCCTACGATGAGCAGCAGTAGCATCGCCACAATGGGCAGCATCGCTAGCCCCAGGTTGAGTTTCTTCTTGTCATTCATTTACAACTCCGGTTAGGGATGAGGGTGTGATGCAAGCCTAGTGAATTCGTTATGAATGAATTGTGAGCGCGGGCAACTGTCCATGTAATCGGTTTCATGGCGTGGGGTTCTGTGAGCCATCTCTCGCTTAATGACCTTGTTTTCTTGATTTAGCCTATTTTTCGAGGGAAGCGACCGAGTCTCGCAGGATAAGCTCAGCGGTAAACATGTTGTTCTGGGGGGTTACAGCGGTACCGGAATTAAGCTGCAGTGCCAAATTAGCTGCGCGTCGGGCCATTTTTTCAACTGGGTAATGCACGGTGGTGAGTGACGGATGAAGGTATTTTGCTAAAGCGACATCATCAAACCCGACGATCGAGAGATCCCCTGGCAGGTTCATGTGATGTTGGCGGAAGGTGCGCATCATGCCAGCGGCCATCACGTCATTGAATGTCAGTGCTGCGGTGAACGGGTGCTTGCTGGCCCGTATTTTTTCCGCGGCTAATTCACCCCCCTGTTCGTTGAAGGGGACGCTGATGATCCAAGAACCCGGTACCGAGATCCCGGCATGGGCCATGGCCCCTCGATACCCTTCCAGACGCTGTTTTCGGTCATCGATCGGTAAGTCTGTGGTGATACAGGCGATATTCCTGTGACCATGCTCGATAAGCATTTGGGTGGCGGCCCGCGAGGCACTGACATTGTCCAGCCAAATGCAGCGATTGGCGATGGCGGGCAAATAGCGATTAATCACCACCATGGCAGGGGTATGGGCGGCGTAGCGCAAAACGTCGGCATCGCTCATTCGAGTAACGTGAGCAACAATGGATTCGCAACCCTGATTAATCAGAAAGTCGAGGCCGTTCTTCTCCAGCTCGGCTTGATGCCCCCCACTGCAGACCATCAGTTTTACACCGCCTCTGCGGGTGACATCCTCCACACCTCGTGCGAGCCGTGAAAAAAAAGGGTCGTCGAGATTACCGGTCAATAAACCCAGCATATTCCCACTTCTTTTGGCCAGAGCCAGCGCGGCGGCATTACGGTGGTAATTAAACTCACGCATGGCCTTCTCAACGCGCTCGCGGGTTACCGGCTCAACATAGGCGGTGTTATTGATCACCCTGCTGACGGTGGCTGTTGATACGCCAGCGCGTCGGGCAACCTCTTTCATCGTGGCCATATCGTCTCCTGCACAAGGCTGTGGTTGCGCTTTCCATTAAAGGGGAAATTGGGCTGGGTCTGATGCTAACAGCACTGCTATTATTCATCCATATTCGGATATTGCGTATACCCGTCATATTTCAAGCTGCATCTTTGTTGGCTACGCTTGCTCACCCGAATCACTTACTTGCGTAAGTTCATCGGGCCTCGCGCTCTTGCCGTCTCGATGCAACTCGAACTATTTAGGGTATAGATCTATGTCGCGCAAACGCTGCCAGGGAGTTAAACGATGAAACCATGCCGTTCAGGGGCATTCGCATCAGGCAAGAAACTTTGTCAGGGGATCGCATTGGCGGGGGGCCTGCTGCTGCTGGCCGCCTGTGATGACGGTGGTAAAACGCCAACAGCAGCGCAAGCTGATGCACAGGCAAGCGGCGTCACGCAGGCCAAACGGCCTGATGCTGCTGCGCTGGCGGCGTTGGCGAAGCGCGATGCCGGCAAGCCACTGACGTTGCTTGATGCCTCCGAACTGCAACTCGACGGTGCGAGTGCCATGGTGTTGACGTTTTCTTTGCCGTTGGAGCCTAATCAGGATTTTGCCGCACGCGTCCATTTGGTCGACAGTGTCAGCGGTAAAATTGACGGTGCCTGGGAACTGTCAGACAACCTGATGGAGCTGCGGCTGCGTCATTTGCAGCCTAACCGCAAACTGGTGCTGACCATTGAGAGTGGCCTTAAAGCGGTCAATGGTGCTGAGCTGGGTAAACAGCAGGAACAGACCATTGCCACCCGCGACATCAAACCGAGCGTCGGTTTTGCCGGGAAAGGTTCATTGCTGCCGACTAAGTTGGCTGCAGGTTTGCCGGTCATGGCGTTGAACGTCGACAATGTCGACGTTAATTTCTTCAGGGTGAAAGCGGATGCCTTACCGGCATTTCTGGCTAACTGGGAATACCGCAACGCGCTTTCCAGCTGGGAGTCGGAAGAGCTGCTGAAAATGGCCGACCTGGTCTACAGCGGTCGGTTTGATCTTAACCCGCAACGTAATACCCGCGAACGCCTGCTATTGCCGCTCAGTGGCATCGAAGCCTTGCAGCAGCCAGGGGTTTATCTGGCGGTGATGCAACAGGCCGGGCATTACGGTTATACCAATCCGGCGACCCTGTTTACCCTCAGTGATATCGGCGTTTCACTCCACAGCTATCACGACCGTCTGGACGTGTTCACCCAGGCGCTGGACGGCGGCGCAGCATTGGGTGCCGTTGAACTGCGCCTGTTGGATGAAAAAGGCCAAACGCTGGCTCAAGGTTCCACCGATAAGCAAGGGCATGCTCAACTGGCGAAAAGCAGTAAGGCGCGTTTGTTGTTGGCGACCCAGCAGGGCCAGACCAGCATGATTGATCTGTCGACGCCGGCATTGGATTTGGCTGAGTTCGACATTGCCGGGCCTGAAGGTTACAACAAGCAGTTCTTCGCCTTCGGTCCGCGCGATTTATACCGTCCAGGTGAAACACTGATCGTTAATGGCCTGCTGCGTGACGCTGACGGCAAGCCCTTGCCGGCTCAGCCGGTGAAGGTGGATATCGTCAAGCCGGACGATCAGGT
Source organism: Serratia sp. PL17 (assembly GCF_017832355.1). Taxonomy (GTDB): domain Bacteria; phylum Pseudomonadota; class Gammaproteobacteria; order Enterobacterales; family Enterobacteriaceae; genus Serratia. Next base: position 167,420 of record NZ_JAFIBY010000007.1, on the reverse strand, counting down.
GGCGCGGAGCTTTGTCTGGCAGCCGCAGGATGGCCTGTACCAATACCAATATCAAATCCCCGAAAATGGGCCGACAGGCAACTGGTCGCTGCGCTTTAATCTGGGCGATAACCAGCCGCGGCTGTACAGCTTTAAGGTAGAGGATTTCCTGCCGGAGCGTATGGCGCTGGACATCACCGCAGAGAAAACCCCGCTGAGTCCTGACGCGCAGCTGGTGTTCGATATTACCGGCCGTTACCTCTACGGCGCTCCTGCTTCGGGCAATCGCCTGCAAGGGCAGGTATTCCTGCGGCCACAGCGTGAAGCGGTCAGTAGCCTGCCGGGGTATGAATTCGGGTCGGTGACAGAAGAAAGCCTGTCACGCAATATGGATGAGTTCGATCAGGCGTTGGATAATGCCGGCAAGGCACAGGTGGCGATAGACAGCAGCTGGGCAGAGGTGAAATCACCACTGAAGGCCATCTTGCAGGCCAGCTTGCTGGAGTCTGGGGGGCGTCCGGTAACCCGCCGCGCCGAGCAGGCGATCTGGCCTGCCGATGCGCTGCCTGGCATTCGGCCATTGTTCAACAAACAACAGATTTATGATTATCGTAGCAACAGCTATCAGGCCCAGCCCGTGGTGGATGAAAATACCCAGGCCGGTTTTGATATCGTCTATGCCAATGCTGCCGGTGAAAAGCTGGCGGTCAATGGATTGAAAGCCCGCTTGGTGCGTGAACGTCGCGACTATTACTGGCAGTGGTCAGAAGGTGAGGGCTGGCAGTCGTTGTACGACAAGAAAGATCTGCCGTTGGCGGAGCAAACCATCGATATTGCTGCCAATGGCAGCGCCAAGGTCAGCTTCCCGGTGGAGTGGGGCGCCTATCGCATTGAGGTGGTGGATCCGCAAAGCAATCTGATCAGCAGCCTGCGTTTTTGGGCTGGCTACAGCTGGCAGGACAACACCAACGGCAGTGGCGCAGTGCGCCCGGACCAAGTGAAGCTGAAGTTGGACAAGCCGGCCTACAAGCCGGGCGAAAAAGTGAAACTGCATATCGAAGCGCCCGCCGCCGGCAAGGGCTATCTGCTGGTGGAATCCAGTGACGGCCCGTTGTGGTGGCAGGAGCTGGACGTACCTGCCAAGGGGATTGATGTTGAGGTGCCAATCAACCAAGACTGGAAACGCCATGATCTGTATCTCAGCGCATTGGTGATCCGCCCGGGCGATAAACAACAGCAGTCGACGCCGAAACGAGCCGTAGGGTTGTTGCATCTGCCATTGGTGGATGAGGGGCGCAAGCTGGCGCTGAAGCTGGACGCTCCGCAGCGTATGCGCCCGAACCAGATGCTGATGGTAAAAGTGAAGGCCGCTCACAGCAATGGTAAACCGCCGCAACAAATCAACGTGCTGCTTTCCGCGGTGGACAGCGGCATCCTCAATATCACTGACTATGCGACGCCGGATCCGTATCAGGCCTTCTTTGGCCGCAAGCGCTACAGTGCCGATCAGTACGATGTTTACGGCCAACTGATCGAGGGCAAAGGGCGTCTGGCTAACCTGCGTTACGGCGGCGACGGCGATGACGAAGATGCATTGTCGCGTGGCGGGAAAAAGCCGATCACCGCAGTAACCATTGTCGCCCAGCAGGCGCAGCCGGTTAAGCTGGACGCCAACGGTGAAGGTGAAATCCAGATCGCGATTCCGGACTTCAACGGCGAATTACGCCTGATGGCGCAGGCGTGGAGCGACGAAGACTTTGGCAAGGCGGAAAGCAAGACCGTTGTTGCCGCACCGGTGGTGGCCGAATTGGCGACACCGCGCTTCCTGGCGGGGGGCGATACCACCCAATTGGCGCTGGATGTCAACAACCTGTCCGGGCAACCGCAAACCTTGGCGATAAAACTGGCTTCCAGTGGGTTGGTGGCATTGCAGGGGAGCGCGGAGCAACAGGTTAGCCTGGAAAACGGCCAGCGCACCACGCTACACATCCCTGTGCAGGCGTTGGCGGGCTTTGGGCAGGGCGACGTGTCGCTGACGGTCAGCGGTTTGGTGCTACCGGGAGAAACGTTAAAAGACTACCAGCATACCTGGAAGATTGGCGTGCGGCCGGCCTATCCGGCGCAAACCCGCCAGTTCGCCAGCGTCATTCATGCCGGTGAAAGCTGGGGTCTACCGGCAGATGCCGCAGCAGGGCTTGTGCAGGCGACAACGGAAGGGCAGTTGTTGTTGACCAGCCGTCCTCCAATCAACCTCGCCCGCTATATCAGCGAGCTTTATGCTTATCCTTACGGCTGCCTGGAACAAACGACCAGTGGGCTTTATCCGTCGCTGTATACCAACCGGGCACAGCTTAGTGCGCTGGGCATCAAATCCGGCAGCGATGAAAGCCGGCGCAGCAGTATCGATGCAGGCATCGAGCATCTGCTCAGCATGCAGCGCTATAACGGCGGTTTTGGCTTATGGAACCGCGACAGCCAAGAGGAGTTTTGGCTGACGGCTTATGCCACTGATTTCTTGTTCCGCGCCAGTGAGCAAAACTACAGCGTACCGGCTGACGCCCTGACGGCGGCCAACAACCGCCTGCAGCGCTATTTGCAGGATCGCAGCCAGATCGACGTTGCTTCCACTCAGTACCCGGATCACACCCGGTTTGCTGTGCAGGCCTATGCTGGTTTGGTACTGGCGCGCCAGCAACAGGCTCCTCTGGGTGCGCTGCGACAGCTGTACGAACGCCGTGCGGATGCTCGCTCTGGCCTGCCGTTGGTGCAACTTGGCGTGGCGCTGAAGTTGATGGGGGATATGCCGCGAGCTAATCAGGCGATCGAACAAGGGTTGGCTACGCAGCGTAATGCCAAGGATTACTGGCTGGAAGATTACGGCAGTCCATTGCGTGATGATGCGATGATCCTGGCGCTGTTGACCGAAAATAATCTGCTGCCGGCCGAGCGTGACCAGCGTTTACTGACGTTGTCAGAGCGGCTTAACGGTGAACGTTATCTGTCTACGCAGGAGAGCAATGCGTTATTCCTGGCTGCGCGCAACCTGATTGGCAGTGCGGAAACGCCATGGCAAGCGCAAACGGCGCAGGGCAAGACCCTGTCTGGCAGCCAGGCGCTGACGCAGAACCTCTCTGCGGAACAACTATCCTCCGGATTACCGCTCACAAATACCGGCAAGGGTACGCTGTACAGCCGCGTTGATCTGGTCGGTTATCCGCAGCAAGCACCACAGCCGCAAAGCAATGTGCTGAACATTCGTCGTGAGTTCCTTGGGCTTGACGGCAAAGCGGTGGATCTGACCCAACTGAAAAGTGGCCAATTGATCTTGGTACACCTGGATGTCTGGGCAGATAACCAGGTACCGGATGCGCTGGTGGTTGATCTGCTGCCCGCCGGGCTGGAACTGGAGAACCAGAACCTGGGCGACAGCAGCGCCAGCTTGGGTGAAAGCGCCAGCAGCGTGACTGAGCTGTTGCAGGACATGCAGCAGGCCGACATCAAACATCAGGAGTTCCGTGACGATCGCTATGTGGCGGCGGTGAATATTGACGGTTACCGTCATACCACGTTGCTGTATTTAGCGCGTGCGGTGACGCCGGGCAGTTATCTGGTGCCAGCACCGCAGGTGGAGTCGATGTATGTTCCTGCCTGGCGTGCGCTGGGTGCGACGCCGCAACGGCTTGATATCGCCCAATAATCCCTTTTGCCCCGCCCCGGTAGCTTCTCCGGCGGCGGGGTAAGAGAGTGATGCCTTATCGATGAAACGATTTTTCACCCCTCTACGTCGCCGTGGCGCAATCGGGTTGCTGGCGATTTTCCTGCTGCCCGCTTTGCTGTGGCTGGCGGACCGGCTGTGGCCGCTCCCCTTAAAAGATGCCGAGATGGCGCGCGTCGTCGTCGCGGAAGACGGCACGCCATTGTGGCGTTATGCAGACAGTGACGGCGTATGGCGTTATCCGGTCAGCCTGCAACAGGTATCGCCCTATTATCTGCAGGCGCTGTTGACCTATGAGGATCGTTGGTTCTATCAGCACCCAGGTATTAACCCCTTGTCGCTGGCCCGTGCGGCCTGGCAGGATTTGCGGAATGGACAAATTGTCTCTGGCGGCAGCACCTTGTCGATGCAGGTTGCGCGTCTGATTGATCCCCATTCACGTACGCTGGGCGGTAAACTGCGGCAGGTGTGGCGCACAGCGCAGCTTGAATGGCATTTGTCGAAGGATCAGATCCTCGAAATCTACCTGAACCGCGCACCTTATGGCGGCACGTTGCAGGGCATCGGTGCCGCGAGTTGGACTTATCTGGGCAAGCCCCCCTCGGAGCTGACACGCGGCGAAGCGGCATTGCTGGCGGTACTGCCCCAGGCACCCAGCCGTTTACGGCCGGACCGCTACCCGGAGCGGGCACAGGCTGCGCGTGACAAAGTGTTGGAACGGCTGGCGTATTACCAGGTTTGGCCGGCTCAGCAAGTGGCTGAAATTCGTCAGGAAGCATTGTGGCTTGCCCCGCGTCAGGTGCCACAATTGGCTCCGTTGCTGGCGAGGCGCATGACACAGGGCAACCACAATCAGGTTGTCACCACCACGCTGGATGCCACGTTACAGCGGCGGCTGGAGGAGTTGGCGCGCGGCTGGAAGAGCCAATTGCCTGAGAAAACCTCTGTGGGCGTGCTGGTGGTTGATCACGCCAATATGAAAGTGCGTGCCTATCTGGGCTCGTTAGACTTGAACGATAACAGCCGTTTTGGTCATGTCGATATGGTTTCAGCCTGGCGTTCGCCGGGATCAACGCTCAAACCGTTTTTGTATGGGTTGGCGATGGATGACGGCCTGATCCACGCCGAATCGTTGTTGCAGGACGTGCCGCGCCGTTTTGGCGACTATCGGCCCGGCAATTTTGATACCGGTTTCCACGGCCCGGTCAGCGCCAGTGACGCACTGTCGCGTTCGCTTAATCTGCCTGCGGTACAACTGCTGGAGGCCTATGGGCCGAAACGCTTTGCTGCCAACCTGCGTAATGTAGGCGTTGAACTGCGCCTGCCTGCGCACGCCGATCCGAGTCTGGCATTGATTTTGGGCGGGGCCGGTGCACGGTTGGATCAGTTGGTCGCCGGGTTCAGTTCCCTGGCTCGGCAAGGCAGGGTGGCACCGCTGCGTTTTACGCCTCAGCAAGGGTTGTATGATCGCCAATTGATGTCACCGGGGGCCGCCTGGATTGTGCGGCGAATCCTGGCGGGAGAGGCTCGCCCGTTGCCGGATGATGCATTGCCCGCCACGGTCCCCCTGGCATGGAAAACCGGTACCAGTTACGGGTATCGCGATGCCTGGGCCATCGGTGTCAATGCGCGCTATACCCTGGGGATTTGGGTGGGGCGGCCTGATGGGACACCCGTCGCCGGGCAGTTCGGCTTTGCCACGGCGGTGCCACTGCTGAATCAGGTCAATAACCTGCTGCTGACCTCCTTACGGCAGCGTGGCGAAGGGATCCCGGTGGATCCACGCCCTGCCAGCGTCAGTCGTGCGGTGATTTGCTGGCCGGGCGGTCAACCGCTCCCCGCGGGTGACAGTAACTGTCGCCAGCGTCGCCTGAGTTGGATCCTTGACGGAACTATTCCCCCTACGTTGCCCGCACCGGGCCAGGAAAGCATTCTGGGCAGCCAACCGCTGATATGGTTAAACCCGCGTGGACAACGGGTTGCCGCAGATTGTCCAGGGGCAACGCCGCGGCGGTTGGCGCTGTGGCCCACGCCATTGGAACCCTGGCTGCCTTTGGCTGAACGCCGTGCTCAGCGTTTACCGGCGGTTGATCCACAGTGCCCGCCGTTGCAGCAGCAGGAAGCGCCACCGTTACTGATGCTGGGTGTGCGCGACGGCGCATTGCTGCGTCGCTTGCCCGGTAAGCACACGCTGGATTTGCGGGTCAGTGCTCAGGGGGGCAGTGGGCAGCGTTGGTGGTTCCTGAACGGCCAGTTAGCCGGGGAAGGGGAGTCGTTGTTGCAGACACTGACACAACCGGGCCGCTATCAGCTCAGCGTGTTGGATGAAAGCGGCCAGGTCGCGCTGCGTGAATTTACGCTCGATTAGGCGGGATTTTGGCAACCTGGGCATTGGGCCGCAAAGTGAAGAATGAAGATAATAATTTTTTAATGAAATGTTGATTTTCCCGTAGGCAAGCGTTAACAGCACACATATAATCTGCGCCACTTGAGAAGGCCGGCACCCTGTTTGCAGACCGGTCTATTTTGGAAGTTATTATAGAGGCCATCATGACTGTAGAACGTACCTTTTCCATCATTAAACCAAACGCTGTAGCTAACAACGACATCGGCGCAATCTATGCGCGTTTTGAGCGCGCAGGTTTCAAAATCATCGCATCCAAAATGCTGCGTCTGACTCGCGAGCAAGCAGAAGGCTTCTACGCTGAGCACAAAGGTCGCCCATTCTTCGATGGTCTGGTTGAGTTCATGACTTCTGGCCCGATCGTGGTTCAGGTTCTGGAAGCGGAAAACGCAGTACAGCGCAACCGTGACATCATGGGCGCAACCAACCCAGACAACGCATTGGCCGGCACCCTGCGTGCTGACTACGCGGACAGCTTCACGGCTAACGCCGTGCACGGTTCTGACGCAGTAGAATCTGCTCAGCGTGAAATCGCTTACTTCTTCAACGAAAGCGAAATCTGCGCACGTTAATATAGCCGCCGCCCTTCAGGCCGCGGGAGCGAAGATATTCGCCCCGATTGGCACGGGCGCAGCCTGCAGCGTCTCCACTCAACAAGGCATTCACCGGCTGAAACAATAAAAATGCCTTGAATGCCTTTCAGACGTGGAAAGCTGCTACTAAAATTTGTACAATGCCGCGCCCCTGATGAGTCGTCTTGTCAGGGGCGCGCTTTTAGCGCCGTCTCCGCAATCTATGCGGGTTGAACGACGCACTTACTTTCAACTCTTTCGCGCCATAAAGTGTAACAACGAGGCCAGAGATCAATTATGTTAGAACCCATCACGTCCGAGCACATCGTGTCTGAAAATAATTCGCTGACTACTCAATCCGTTAACGCGGAAACACCGGCTGTGGCCAAAATTAACCTGCTGGATTTGAACCGTCAGCAATTACGTGAATTCTTCGCCAAAATGGGCGAGAAACCCTTCCGTGCCGATCAGGTAATGAAGTGGATGTACCACTATTGCTGCGATGATTTTGAGCAGATGACCGACATTAACAAGGTCCTGCGCAATAAATTGCAAAGCGTTGCCGAGATCCGCGCACCTGAAGTGGCGGAAGAACAACGTTCAGCCGATGGCACCATTAAATGGGCGATCAAAGTTGGCGACCAGCAGGTCGAAACCGTGTATATCCCGGACGGCGACCGTGCGACCCTGTGTGTGTCTTCCCAGGTGGGTTGTGCGCTGGAATGCAAATTCTGTTCGACTGCGCAGCAGGGCTTCAACCGTAACCTGCGCGTGTCCGAAATCATTGGCCAGGTGTGGCGTGCGGCGAAAATCATCGGTGCACTGAAAGTCACCGGCGAACGCCCGATCACCAACGTGGTGATGATGGGCATGGGCGAGCCATTGCTCAACCTGAACAACGTGGTTCCGGCGATGGAAATCATGCTGGACGACTTCGGTTTTGGCCTGTCCAAGCGCCGCGTGACCCTGTCTACTTCGGGTGTGGTGCCTGCGTTGGATAAATTGGGCGATATGATCGACGTTGCTTTGGCGATCTCCCTGCATGCGCCGAACGACAAGATCCGCGATGATATCGTGCCGATCAACCGCAAATACAATATCGAAACCTTCCTGGCTGCGGTCCGCCGTTATTTGGAAAAATCCAATGCAAATCAGGGGCGAGTGACGGTCGAGTATGTCATGTTGGATCATATCAACGACAGCACTGACGACGCTCACCAACTGGCGGAAGTCCTCAAAGATACGCCGTGCAAGATCAACCTGATCCCATGGAACCCGTTCCCTGGCGCACCTTATGGCCGCAGCTCCAACAGCCGCGTGGATCGTTTTTCCAAAGTGTTGATGGAATACGGCTTTACGACTATTGTTCGTAAAACCCGTGGTGATGATATTGATGCCGCCTGCGGGCAATTGGCGGGTGAAGTGATCGACCGCACCAAGCGTACCCTGAAAAAGAAAATGGCCGGGGAACCTATCAACGTGCGTGCGGTCTGAATCCTATAGCATGATTTTTTTGTTATCTTACAGTCTGTTATGCGAATTGACGCCAAGGTAACATTAGACAAGGAAATGAATGCAGGCATGAAGCTGACTCTGTGGGGTACGTTGCTGGCGGCTGGTTTACTGGCTGGCTGTTCCGGTTCAGCACCGGAAGAAAAAAACGCGCAGCCGGAAGCGGGCCAAACGCGTTTGCAACTGGGTTTGGAATATCTGAAGCAGGGCGATTTAAATGCCGCGCGACAGAATCTGGAGAAGGCGGCGGACGCTGCCCCACAGGATTACCGGACCCAATTGGGGATGGCGCTCTACGAGCAGCAGATTGGCGAGAATGTCGCAGCTGAACAACGCTATCAGCAGGCGCTCAAACTTGCGCCGGGCAATGGCACTGTGCTGAATAATTACGGTGCGTTTCTTTGCAGTTTAGGGCAGTATGTACCGGCACAACAGCAGTTTAGCGCTGCGGCAGTAGCACCGGATTACGGTCAGGTTGCCGACAGCCTGGAAAACGCAGGTTACTGTTTTCTCAAGGCCGGACAGAACGACGAAGCACGCATCTTGTTGACGCGTGCGCTGAAGGTCGATCCGGACAAAGGCACTCCACTGTTGGTGGAGGCAGAAAAGCAATTTGGAGAAGGGAAGCGCGCGCAGTCGCAACTTTTATTGGATAGTTATCAACATGTTTTGCCGGCTAGCGCCGACAGCTTATGGTTACAGATTCGTTTCGCCGCGTTAGCCGGGCGCCAAGATAGCGTGCAACGCTATGGCAAGCAGTTATCGCGAAGTTTTCCACAATCCAAACAGTACCAGCAGTTCTTAGCTAATGAATACTGAAGCCTCCCAAGATAAAACCGTATCAATGACGACAGGCGAACGTCTGCGTCAGGCCCGTGAACAACTCGGGTTGAGTCAACAGGCCGTTGCAGAACGCCTGTGCCTCAAAATGTCTACCGTGCGCGACATCGAAGAAGACAATCTTTCCGCAGATTTGGCTTCTACGTTTGTGCGCGGTTATATCCGTTCTTACGCCAAGCTGGTGCGTTTGCCAGAGGATGAACTGCTGCCGATGTTGGCCAAGCAGGCTCCGTTGAAGGTGGCAAAGGTTGCGCCAATGCAGAGCTTCTCATTGGGCAAGCGTCGCAAGAAACGCGACGGTTGGTTGATGAGCTTCACGTGGTTGATCGTGTTCGTGGTGGTTGGCCTGACCGGCGCCTGGTGGTGGCAAAACCACAAGGCCCAGCAGGAAGAGATCGTCACGATGGCTGATCAATCCTCTGCCCAGCTTTCACAAAACAGTGAAGGCCAATCAGTGCCGTTGACCGACAGCAATGCGGACAACAGTGCACCTTTGGCTGACAATGGTTCTACGCCGGTTGATACCGGCGTTGTTTCACAACCGTCACAGACTCCGGCCGTTACCGGCGGTGCAACTGCGCAGCAGCCTGCTGTCGTTTCACCAAGCCAGACGACGCTGCCTGAGACAACGCCTGCAACGCCAGCCTCACCGTTGCCGACCGCAGACGCGGGCGTGGCTGCAGCGGCTGTTGATCCTAACGCATTGGTGATGAACTTTACCGCCGATTGTTGGCTGCAGGTGACCGATGCTAGCGGTAAAACGCTGTACAGCGGCAGCCAGAAGAATGGCGGCAAGCTGAGCCTGGCAGGCACCGCGCCGTACAAATTGACCATCGGCGCACCGGCCGCAGTACAGATTCAATATCAAGGTAAGCCGGTTGATTTAAGCCGGTTTGTTAAGTCAAACCGTGTTGCTCGTCTGACCGTTGCCGCGCAGTAATTGCGCGGCCATTGTCGTTGAGTCAGGGCAACAATGGAGAGTAAGTAATGCATAACCAAGCGCCCATCAACCGTCGAAAATCAACGCGAATTTACGTCGGCAATGTGCCTATTGGTGATGGTGCGCCGATTGCCGTGCAATCGATGACTAACACCCGTACCACCGATGTTGAAGCAACGGTTAATCAGATCAAAGCGCTGGAGCGTGTGGGCGTTGATATTGTCCGCGTTTCAGTTCCCACCATGGATGCCGCCGAGGCGTTCAAGCTGATCAAGCAGCAGGTTAACGTGCCGCTGGTCGCTGATATCCACTTCGATTACCGCATTGCGCTGCAAGTTGCTGAATACGGCGTTGACTGCCTGCGCATCAACCCAGGCAATATCGGTAACGAGTCGCGTATCCGTTCAGTCGTGGACTGCGCACGCGATAAAAATATCCCGATCCGTATCGGGGTAAATGGTGGCTCGCTGGAAAAAGACATCCAGGAAAAGTACGGCGAACCTACGCCGGAAGCGCTGCTCGAATCTGCCATGCGTCACGTGGATATCCTCGATCGTCTCAACTTTGACCAGTTTAAAGTCAGCGTCAAGGCATCCGATGTGTTCCTGGCCGTGCAATCCTACCGCCTGTTGGCCGCACGCATCGATCAACCGCTGCATCTGGGCATCACCGAAGCGGGCGGTGCTCGCAGTGGCTCAGTGAAGTCGGCAATCGGTTTGGGGCTGCTGCTGTCAGAAGGCATTGGCGATACCCTGCGTATTTCATTAGCCGCCGATCCCGTAGAAGAAGTGAAGGTCGGTTTCGACATTCTGAAATCTCTGCGTATTCGCGCTCGCGGCATTAACTTCATCGCGTGCCCAACCTGTTCACGCCAGGAGTTTGACGTTATCGGCACGGTGAACGCGCTGGAACAGCGTCTGGAAGACATCATCACCCCGATGGACATTTCAATTATCGGTTGTGTGGTCAATGGCCCGGGCGAAGCGTTGGTTTCCACGCTGGGTGTAACCGGTGGCCATAAAAAGAGCGGCTTCTACGAAGACGGTGTGCGTCAGAGAGAACGCTTTGACAACGAACAGATGATTGACCAACTGGAAGCCAAAATCCGCGCCAAGGCGTCGATGATGGATGAAAGCAATCGCATCGCGGTCAACTTGCTGGAAAAATAAGCATTATATCGATACGGCGGGCTTTTTAGCCCGCTTGTTTATGAACCCGGGAGCAGAACGCTGTATTCGCGTTGAATACAGGGCGGCAAAGTCCCTATAATCGGGTTCATTTTTATAGACAACGGACAGAGAACTCACGTGGCAAAGAACATTCAAGCCATTCGCGGCATGAACGACTACCTGCCGGAAGAAACGGCATTATGGCAGCGTATTGAAGGCATCCTGAAACAGGTGCTTAGCGGCTACGGTTACAGCGAAATCCGCTTGCCGATTGTAGAGCAGACCCCGTTATTCAAACGCGCGATCGGCGAAGTGACCGACGTCGTAGAAAAAGAGATGTATACCTTCGACGATCGCAACGGCGAAAGCCTGACGCTGCGTCCAGAAGGGACTGCTGGCTGCGTACGCGCCGGCATTGAACATGGTCTGCTGTACAATCAGGAGCAGCGTCTGTGGTACGTCGGTCCGATGTTCCGCTACGAGCGCCCGCAAAAAGGCCGTTATCGCCAGTTCCATCAATTGGGTGCAGAAGTGTTTGGCCTGCAAGGCCCGGATATCGACGCCGAGCTGATTTTGCTCAGCGCCCGCTGGTGGAAAGCCCTGGGCATCTCCGAGCACGTCAAGCTGGAGCTGAACTCTATCGGTTCGCTGGAAGCGCGTGCGAACTACCGTGATGCTTTAGTGGCGTTCCTGGAACAGCATCAAGAGAAGCTGGACGACGATTGTAAACGCCGCATGTACAGCAACCCGCTGCGCGTTCTGGACTCGAAAAACCCGGAAGTGCAGGCGCTGTTGAACGACGCGCCACGTCTTTCCGAGTACCTGGATGAAGAATCCAAGGCTCACTTCGACGGCCTGTGTGAACTTTTAGCTCAGGCGGGTATCCCATATACCATCAATGAACGCCTGGTGCGTGGTCTGGACTATTACAACCGTACCGTATTTGAATGGGTGACCAACAGTTTGGGGGCTCAGGGTACGGTGTGTGCCGGTGGTCGTTATGACGGGCTGGTCGAACAACTGGGCGGGCGTGCAACGCCGGCTGTCGGTTTCGCGATGGGCCTGGAGCGTTTGGTGCTGCTGGTTCAGGCAGTTAACCCAGAGTTTAAAGCCGCGGCGACCATTGACGTGTACGTGATCTCCTCCGGTGCCGGTACCCAAAGTGCGGCGATGCAGTTGGCTGAACGTGTGCGTGATGAGGCGCCACAGCTGAAACTGATGACCAACTACGGTGGCGGCAACTTTAAGAAGCAGATCACCCGTGCAGACAAGTGGGGCGCGCGTATTGCTCTGATCCTGGGCGAGAACGAAGTCGCGGCCCAGCAGGTTGTCGTCAAAGACCTGCGCAGTGGTGAACAAGAAACGCTGGCGCAAAGCGAAGTCGCTGCGCGCCTGGCTTTGATGTTAGGTTAAGGAGAAGGACACCGTGGAAGTCTATACCACTGAAAACGAACAAGTCGACGCCGTGCGTCGGTTCTTTGCCGAAAATGGCAAAGCGCTGGCAGTGGGCGTGGTGCTCGGAATTGGTGCCCTGGTCGGCTGGCGTTACTGGCAGAGCCACGAAAATGCCAACATGATGGTTGCGTCCCAATCCTATCAGGAAGCCAGCGATCGTCTGGCTGACGGTAAGCCGGACGACGTGGCCGCTGCGCAGAAGTTTGCTCAGGCCAACAGCAACAGCTACGGCGTGCTGGCCTCGCTGGAGCTGGCGAAGCATTTTGTTGAGCAGAATGACTTTGCCAAAGCGGATCAACAACTGGTGCTGGCTCAAGGTCAGACCAAAGACGAAAACCTGCTTGCGATAATCAATCTGCGTCTGGCTCGTGTTCAGATGCAGGAGAAAAAGCTGGATGACGCGCTGAAAACGCTGGATGGCGTGAAAGGCGAAGGCTGGGCGGCGATGGCGCAAGATACGCGCGGCGACGTGCTGTTGGCTAAAGGTGACACCAAAGGTGCACGCGAGGCTTACAGTAAAGGCATTGAGTCTAACGCTTCTCAGGCGCTGCAGGTTCTGCTGCGCATGAAATTGAATAACTTGTCCAGCTAAGGGGAATTCCCATGCAATTGCGTAAAACACTCTTGGTCGGACTGGTTTCCGTTGCCTTGCTGAGTGGTTGCTCACTGTTTAACAGTGAAGAAGACGTGGTTACCATGTCGCCGCTGCCGAAAGTTGAAAATCAGTTCACGCCAAACAAAGCGTGGAGCACCTCGGTGGGTGATGGTATTGGTGAGTTTTATTCTCACCTGCGTCCCGCTTTCCAGGACAACACTATTTATGCCGCCGATCGCCATGGCATCGTGAAAGCGCTGGACGCGGACAGTGGTAATGAAAAGTGGAAGGTCGATCTCTCTGAGAAAACCGGTTTCTTGTCCAGCAACCTGCCGGCGCTGCTGTCAGGTGGCATGGCGGTAGCCGGCGACAAAGTCTATGTTGGCAGTGAGAAAGCCGTCGTTTACGCACTCAATACCGCAGACGGTAAAGTGGCGTGGCAGACCAAGGTTGCCGGTGAAGCGATTTCGCGTCCGGTGATCAGCGACGGTATGGTACTGATCCACACCTCGAACGGTTTGCTGCAGGCGCTGAACGAATCTGACGGTGCGGTGAAGTGGACAGTTAATCTGGATATGCCTTCGCTGTCACTGCGCGGTGAGTCTGCACCGGCCGTTGCCTTTGGCGCAGCCATTGTTGGCGGTGATAACGGCCGCGTCAGCGCAGTGCTGATGCAGCAGGGCCAGTTGATCTGGCAGCAACGTATTTCTCAACCGAGCGGCGCGACTGAAATCGATCGTTTGAACGATGTCGACACGACGCCGGTGATTGTTGAAGGCGTTGTCTACGCATTAGGTTACAATGGTAACCTGACGGCGTTGGATCTGCGTTCCGGTCAGATCATGTGGAAGCGTGAACTGGGCTCCGTGAACGATTTCATCGTTGATGCCGGTCGCATCTACCTGGTGGATCAAAACGACCGCGTAGTGGCGTTGAGCACCGAAGGCGGCGTGACCGTGTGGACGCAGAGCGATTTGCTGCACCGCAACCTGACCCCGCCAGTCATGTATAATGGTTTCCTGGTGACGGGTGACTCTGAAGGTTACTTGCACTGGATCAACACCACGGACGGCCGTTTTGTTGCTCAGCAGGAAGTGGACAGCTCCGGCTTCCTGTCTGCACCGATGGTCGCTGGCGATAAGCTGGTCATCCAGGCGAAGGGCGGAAAAGTTTACGCTTTCACCCGATAACGCCGATCGTCGCAACCTTTTCAGTACCCAAAATTTCGGGGTGCAGTCAACGCCGCTGCGACACGAAAGATAAAGGGGAAAACGGCTCCTGAGGGTTCAGGGGCCGTTTCGTATTTTATAAGCTGCACTCTTGGTGTCTATCCATAGTGCAGTAACGCATTGATTATTAAGTAATGAGGCTTCACAATGATACCTGTCGTCGCGCTAGTTGGGCGCCCGAATGTGGGTAAATCCACCTTGTTTAACCGTTTAACACATACGCGCGATGCGCTGGTGGCGGATTTCCCCGGGCTAACGCGAGACCGCAAGTATGGTCGTGCAGAAGTTGAGGGTAATGAATTTATCATCGTCGATACCGGCGGTATTGACGGTACCGAAGACGGCGTTGAAACACGCATGGCCGGTCAGTCGCTGTTGGCGATCGAAGAAGCAGACATCGTGCTGTTCATGGTCGATGCCCGCGCCGGTCTGATGCCTGCCGATCTCGGCATTGCCCAGCACTTACGTAACCGCCAGAAGGCCACCTTCCTGGTCGCGAACAAAACCGACGGTATGGATCCTGACATGGCCACCGCCGATTTCTACTCGCTGGGCCTGGGTGACGTGCATGCGATTGCCGCTTCCCACGGCCGTGGTGTCGCGCAGTTGATCGAACACGTGCTGGTGCCGTTTGTTGGTGAAAAGCCGGAAGAAGTTGAGCTGACTGAAGAAGAGGCTAACGCCGCTTATTGGGCTGAGCAAGAAGGTGAAATACCAGCAGACGAAGAAGAGCCGGAAGACGACTTCAACCCGCAAGATTTGCCGATCAAACTGGCTATCGTTGGCCGCCCTAACGTGGGTAAGTCCACACTGACTAACCGTATCCTCGGCGAGGAACGTGTTGTGGTGTACGACATGCCGGGCACCACTCGTGACAGCATTTATATCCCGATGGTACGCGACGAACGCGAATACGTGTTGATCGACACCGCCGGGGTGCGCAAACGCGGCAAGGTAACGGAAACCGTAGAGAAATTCTCAGTCATCAAAACCCTGCAAGCGATCGAAGACGCTAACGTGGTATTGCTGGTGGTGGATGCACGCGAAGGCATCTCCGATCAGGATCTCTCGCTGCTTGGCTTTATCCTCAATAGTGGGCGCTCACTGGTGATTGCGGTCAACAAGTGGGACGGCATGAGCGAGGAAGATCGTGATCACGTGAAAGAGATGCTTGATCTACGCCTGGGCTTTGTTGATTTCGCCCGTATTCACTTCATTTCTGCGCTGCACGGTAGCGGTGTTGGCAATCTGTTCGTATCGATACTGGAAGCCTACGAGTGTGCGACCCGTCGCGTGAACACCTCAATGCTGACCAAAATCATGCAGATGGCTGCCGACGATCACCAGCCACCGCTGGTGCGTGGCCGCCGCGTGAAGCTGAAATATGCGCACGCCGGTGGTTATAACCCACCGATTGTCGTGATCCACGGCAACCAGGTGACGGATCTGTCCGATTCGTACAAACGTTACCTGATGAACTACTTCCGTCGTTCTTTGAAGGTGATGGGTACGCCAATCCGCATCCAGTTCAAAGAGGGTGAGAACCCGTTTGCCGGCAAGCGTAACCTGCTGACGCCGAACCAGATGCGCAAGCGTAAACGCTTGATGAGCCACCTGAAGAAAAGCAAATAATCAGTATGAGGGGCGCGGTAGTGATACCGCGCCCCTTTTTTATTGGTCTGAAATCGTTTTATTATCCGTAGATTATCGCCATCAGATGAAGGAACGCCATGTCCTGGGAAACCTGGAGTTTTGCATTCAACGTCACCGTACCGAATCTCTTAATGATGTTGTTGGGCATAGTGTTACGCCATTGGCGTTTGATGGACGATCGCTTTATCGACGGTGCTACCAGGTTGGTGTTCAATTTGGCGTTGCCCTGCCTGCTGTTCTTTAGTATCGCCACCAACCACCCGCAATTGTTGGGCAACCTGCCGCTGGTGATCTTTGGCGCGGTTGGGACCTTGGCCACTTTCTTGTTACTGGAGATGGCGGCGGTGTGGTTGGTTAAGGAGCCGCGCGAACGGGGTGTGTTCGTGCAAGGTGGCTTCCGCGCCAATACTGCCATTGTTGGATTGGCATACGCCATGACGGCCTATGGCAGCGAAGGGATCGCGCTGGGCTCGCTATACCTGACGGTGACGGTGATCCTGTTCAACGTACTGTCTGTGATTACGCTGACGCGCAGCTTACAAGGCGGGCAGGGGAAGCGCATCAGCCGCTTATCGCTGTTGCGCAGCATAGTGACTAACCCGTTAATCATCGGTTTGGTGTGCGGTCTGGTGTATGCGCAGACGGGCTTGGGTATTCCGCCAGTGATCAAGCAGACCGGCAGTTATATCTCTGCACTGTCGCTGCCGCTGGCGTTGCTGTGTACCGGTGCCAGTCTTGATCTGCGCGCCATGTTCCGTTCTTCCAATGTGGCGGCGCTGTCTTCATCGGCCAAGCTGTTCGTGGTGCCCATGCTGATGACCCTCGGCGGTTGGTTGTGCGGTTTTCACGGCGCGGCGTTAGGGATTATTTTCCTTTTCTCGGCCACGCCAACCGCCTCCGGCAGTTATGTGATGACGCGCGCTATGGGTGGCAACGCGACCCTGGCAGCAAACATTATCGCCATCACCACGGTGGGTTCGTTTTTCACCACCGCGCTGGGGATATACTTCTTACGCTCATGGGGCGTGATCTAACGCCTGTACACCAGGCTATTTTAATGGCCACACTGGGATTGCGGTAGCGCTCGCGACGGGCTGCCCGCACCCAAATTGGCTGCGACAATGACGCCTATTGATTAGGCTTCGGGAGTTTTTATGGAAGCGCACTGTCCGCAATGCGATCAAACGATGGAGTGGATGAAGGGGCACTACCATTGCGCCGCCTGTAACA
Organism: Serratia sp. PL17; assembly: GCF_017832355.1. Taxonomy (GTDB): domain Bacteria; phylum Pseudomonadota; class Gammaproteobacteria; order Enterobacterales; family Enterobacteriaceae; genus Serratia. The sequence continues at coordinate 150,127 of NZ_JAFIBY010000007.1, read as the reverse complement.
GCGACTATCAGCAGTTGGCCACTTGCCCGGATTGTGGGCAGCCGTTGCAAGAGCTGAAGGCCTGCGGTGCGGTGGACTACCTGTGCCAGAACGGCCACGGGCTGATATCCAAAAAGCGGGTGTTATTCAGTTATCAGCCGTTGTAAGCATTCACTCATCCACTTGTCCGGTCTTCCACAGATCGACCAGCGCCTGTGGGGCGTTGGTTTCAGGAATCAACAACACGATTTCGCTGCTCAGCGTTTGGCTGTAATAGTTTATCTGCACGCGAAAATAGCGTTGGTCACCGCAGCCGGGCGAATCCGGTTTGCCTTCTTCTTGCGCGTAGGGCAGCGTCTGGTTCAACAACTGGTTTAGGCGCTGCCGTTGTTCCGGCGTAATGTCGGCCAGCGCAATGCGCCGCTGGCCTGCCAGTTTGGGAATAAAGGCAAAGCCGCCTTCACGCGCCAGCTCAATGACGGTGTCCTGATTGAGCGCCGGTAAAGGTTTCACTCTTCCACTCCTACCTGGTGCCAGGCCTGCTGTACCTTGTCCGCAACCGTGCTGTCGAAGCGCTGTTTAGCCTGTTTCACCGTGGTTCGCGCAAAGGTGGCGAAGTCAGCGTCCTGCGGCAGTGCCTTATCGCAAAGCGTGTCATACCAGATATAACCGGCTTTCTCCCAGGCAAAGCCCCCCAGGGCGGTTGCCGCCAGATAAAAAGCACGATTGGGAATGCCGGAATTAAGGTGGACGCCGCCGTTATCTTCTTTGGTCTGGATATAGTCTTTCATGCTGGCCGGCTGCGGATCTTTCCCCAGCAGTGGATCGTCATAGGCAGTGCCAGGTGCCGACATTGAACGCAGGCCTTTACCGTTGATGCCTTTTGCCAACAGCCCCTCGCCAATCAGCCAGTCGGCTTTGTCAGCAGTTTGCTGCAGATGGAACTGTTTGACCAGGGAGCCGAACACGTCAGACAGAGACTCATTCAGCGCGCCGGCCTGCTGGAAGTAAATCAACCCGGCTTCGCTTTCAGTCACACCGTGCGCCAGTTCGTGGCCAACCACGTCGATGGCGATGGTAAAGCGGTTAAAGATCTCCCCGTCACCGTCGCCGAAGACCATCTGCTGGCCGTTCCAAAAGGCGTTCTGGTATTCCTTACCGTAATGCACACTACCGGTCAGCGGCAGTCCCTTATTGTCCAACGAGTTGCGCTTGAATGCTTGCCAGAAGAAATCGTAGGTGACACCCAGATAGTCATAGGCTTCGTCCACCGCCACGTCATGATTACTGGCCTGGCCCTCATTACGCACCTGTTTGCCGGGCAGTTGAGTGCCGTTTTCGGCATCAAAAATATCGCGGATGACGACGCCGGCGCGGGAGGTTTTCGCACCGGGTGCGCGCAGCGGCTTGTTACCGAGCAGACTCTGGACATGGTTCAGGGTGTGCAATGCGCAGTCGCGCTGCGGCAGGCTGCCGTGTTCAATGATGCGTCGCAACATATAGGGGGGGATGACCGATCGCGCTGTCAGGCTTGGCATAGTGGCTCTCCTTAGGCAAAAGAATTCCCGGTTGTCTTTCTAGCGACTGCGTTTACATCTGTTCCCGACAGATTTGTCGCCCCAGTTACTGTTGGGGGCGAATAAATTCGCCCTGATGAGTGTGGGCGCAGCATACAGCGCCCCCAACATTAAAATATGAAGATAAGCGAGCTGATCGCCGGGCTGTCGCGTGAAAGCTATAGGGTATCTATAAAGATTCTGCCACTAAGTGTAGTTCAGACATCGTAAAGGCGGTGATCGTGAGTGCTCACCGCCGGGCTGGTTTTATGGGCACTGATGCGTTTGACCGACGCGCGTACCGCCAGCTTGCCGTGCAGCAGCAGGTTGCACGGTGGCGCATCGGCCCGCAGCATGCGGCGCTGGAGTAGCTGAATGGCCTCATAGCCCAGTTCGTCGCGTGGCACATGTACCGAGGTGAGGGGAACGTCGTGAATCTCTGCCAGATTAAAACCATCGGTGCTCATTACCGAAATATCGCCTGGCACGCTCAACTGCAATGTGTTGAGTGCCTTGACTGCGCCAACGGCCATGTAATCGCCACCGGCGAGAATGGCTGTGGGTAGCTGCGAACGGTCGCTGACCCGGTTGATAAAGGTGGTAAGCGCTTGTTCAGCCTCTTCGCTGCCAAAACCAGAGGTTGTCACCAGATGGCGCCCATCATCAAAGGCGATATTATGCCGCGCGAAGGCATGCTTAATGCCTGTCAGCCGCAGCTCCATGGTGTGTCGGCGCAGGCATTGCAGGTTAAGAATATGGCTGTGTCCCTGCTGGATCAGATAGTTGGCAGAAAATTCCCCAATCAGTTGATGGTCGGGTGAGACGCTATCGAGCCGCATTTGGCGGTCTGTGCAGTTAATCAAGACGCAGGGTTTGTTCAGGTCGGCGGCCAATTGATGAATGTGTTCATCATCGATGCCGATAATCAGCGCGGCTTGTGTCTGCGGATCGCTCATTTTTTCCAAAAACAGTGCGCCGTCGCTGTGCAATTCTTCGAGCCCGCAATAGCGGATACGCACCTCATGTTCCGCCAATGCGGCGGTGATCCCCTGGATCACCTTGTAGTAAAAGATGTCTGTACGAACGTCAAAAGCACGCTGTGGGGCAAAGACCATGACGCTGTTCAGCATCAGTCGCCCGCTGGATATCCCTTGCAGGATGCCATTTTGTTGCGCGCAGGCCAGCACCTTCTGGCGGGCCTCGGCGCTGGTGTTGGATTTGCCCGCGAGTACGCGTGAAACGGTGCTGATCGATAGCCCCGTTTGGTGGGCGATTTCCTGTATTTTCAGCTTTCCGTTCATTCTGTGATCTCCTTCAAATTTGGCTGTGAAAATATTTTCACAGTGTTTTTTCAGCGTACTGTCAGGTTTCTCTCGCCATTATGGCGATCTTTCAGCCTATGCATGAAAATTTTTGCAAAAAACGACGTTTCGCTCTCGTTCTCTGCTAGATAGTCTGAATTGGTATGCCAACTTTATAGATTTATCAGTCCAATTATTCGACTGAATTATAAATAAAATGAAAATAAATCATGTGGTTGTGATCATGGTGCACCCGTCTCTCTGAAGTGCAACGCCGTTTTCACCGATCCATACCTTCAATACCCAAACGTACCCTACCAAAAAACGCGCTGTTTCACCGGGCAGCCGTTGTGGAGAGCAGACAGATGAGTGTGGAAATTAATCAGACGGCCGTGGCGAGCGGTCGGCGCAAATTTAAATCTCTGCGCTGGTGGATGCTGGCGCTATTTTTACTGGGTGTAACGGTTAACTACATCACCCGCAACTCGCTGGGTATTCTGGCACCAGAGTTGAAAACCAGCCTGAATATGACCACCGAGCAATACTCCTGGGTCGTTGCGTCTTTCCAATTGGCCTATACGGTGTTTCAACCCATTTGTGGCTGGTTGATCGACGTGATCGGCCTGAAAATGGGCTTTTTAATCTGCGCCAGTATCTGGGCAGTGGTCTGCATGATGCATGCCGGGGCGGGTACCTGGGTGCAGTTGGCTATCTTGCGGTTCTTTATGGGCGGCGCGGAGGCGGCGGCGACACCTGCTAACGCCAAAGCGATTTCTGATTGGTTCCCCAAAAAGGAACGGCCAATTGCCGCCGGTTGGGCGGGGGTCGGTTTTTCTATTGGTGCCATGTTGGCACCGCCGATCATCGTGATCGCTCACGTTTCTTTTGGTTGGCAGGGGGCCTTTCTGTTCTCTGGTGCGTTGGCGCTGATCTGGGTGGTGCTGTGGTGGCTGTTCTACCACTCACCGCAACAACATCCCAATTTGAGCCAGCAGGAGCTGGATCTGATCCGCGAAGATAACGAGCCCGTGTTACCCAGATTACCCTTCTTCAAGTCTCTGGCCATTTTGTGCCGTAACAAGAAGTTTTACGGCATCGCTATACCAGCCTTTCTCGCCGAACCCGCTTGGGCGGTGTTCAGTTTTTGGGTGCCGCTCTACCTGGCCACTGAGCGTGGCATGGACTTAAAACACATCGCCATGTTTGCCTGGTTGCCATTTCTGGCGGCGGATATCGGCAGCGTTGCCAGTGGTTATCTCACGACGCTGTACCGCAAATGGTTCGGCTGTAGCCGGGTTAACTCGGTGGTTGCCAGTTCGGTCACTGGCGCATTTATGATGGTTTCGCTGGCGTTTGTCGCGATCACTAAAGATCCCTACGTGGCGATCGCCCTGATCTCGATCGGCGGTTTCGGCCATCAGGTGATCTCCTGCATGCTCAGTGCGCTGGTGGTGGAGTCGTTCGATAAAAACCAGATGGCGACCGTCAACGGCATGCGCGGCTCCAGCGCCTGGATCGCCAGCTTCCTGTTCACGCTACTGATTGGCGCCGTCTCCGATACTGTCGGCTTCAATCCGCTGTTTATCGCCATGGGCTTCTTCGACCTGATAGGCGCCCTGTTCCTGATTGCTTTGATCGCCGAACGCGGCGGCAAAAAAACACGTAATAGCTAAGTTGGATGCCTATGAAAACCTTAAAGAATTGGACGTTGGCGGGTCAGTACACCGATCGCATTGAGTTGTTGGTCGACGAGCGCCACTTATTTTGCCTGTACGTGCTGGAAAACAACCTGTTTCGCGTGTTGATCAAACGCAACGGAGAGCTGGCACTGGATCGTACCTGGAGCATTGCGCCGGAAAATGATGTGCCGTGGGAAGGGCGCGATCGGTTAAGCGTGGCGGGTTTCGGCTTGCCGGGTTATCAGATGCAGCAGCAAGGCGATCGTTTGGTCGTGGCAACGCCAATGTTACGCGTTACCGTACATCAGCCGCTGTGGCTGGAGTGGGAACATTGCAACGCAGCCGGAGAATGGCGGCCATTGGCGGCCGATCGCCCCACCAGCGCTTACCTGCTTAATCCACAGGGTGACGGCGTGGCTCATTATCAGCGCCGCTATGCCCCCGAGCGTTACTATGGCTTGGGTGAAAAGGCCGGAGACCTGGAGCGCAGTGGACGCCGTTTTGAAATGCGTAACCTGGACGCGATGGGGTATAACGCAGCCAGTACGGATCCGCTGTACAAGCATATTCCGTTCACCATCACCCGTGGTGAAGAGGCCAGCTTTGGGTTGTTTTACGACAATCTGAGCAGCTGCTGGCTGGATCTGGGCAACGAGATAGACAACTACCATCTGGCTTATCGTCGTTACCAGGCCGAAGCGGGGGATCTGGATTATTACCTGTTCCTCGGGCCAAGGGTGTTGGATGTGACCAAGGCATTTGTGCGCCTGACGGGGAAAAGCCACTTCGGGCCGAAATGGAGTCTGGGCTACAGCGGTTCCACCATGCACTACACCGATGCGCCGGACGCCCAGCAGCAGTTGCAGCAGTTCATCGCCTTGTGCAAGCAGCACGATATTCCCTGCGACTCGTTCCAACTGTCTTCGGGCTACACCTCGATCGGCAACAAGCGCTACGTGTTCAACTGGAACTACGACAAGGTGCCGCAGCCGAAGCTACTGAGCCAGGCGTTCCACGACGCCGGGTTAAAACTGGCAGCTAACATCAAGCCGTGCCTGTTGCAGGATCACCCGCAGTATCAGCAGGTGGCAGAGCAGGGGTTGTTTATTCGCGATTCTGAATGCGATCGGCCGGAGCGCTCCAGTTTTTGGGATGATGAGGGGTCACACCTCGACTTCACTAACCCGGCGGCGGTGCACTGGTGGCAGCAGGGCGTGACGCAGCAGTTGCTGGAGATGGGGATCGATGCCACCTGGAATGACAATAACGAATACGAAGTGTGGGACGGGGAAGCTCGTTGCCAGGGTTTCGGCCGACCGATTGCCATCAAGCATATTCGGCCGGTGATGCCGTTGTTGATGATGCGCGCGTCGATGGAGGCTCAGCAGCGTTTTGCCCCCACGCTGCGCCCCTACCTGATCTCACGCTCCGGCTGTGCAGGCATGCAGCGCTATGTACAGACCTGGAGCGGCGACAACCGCACCAGTTGGCAGACCTTGCGTTATAACATACGCATGGGATTGGGGATGAGCCTGTCCGGGCTGTATAACCTGGGGCACGACGTTGGCGGTTTCTCTGGCGACAAGCCAGACGCCGAACTCTTGGTGCGTTGGGTACAAAACGGCGTGATGCATCCGCGTTTCACCATTCACTCCTGGAACGACGACGCCACGGTTAACGAACCCTGGATGTACCCGGCTGCCACCCCGGCGGTGCGCGAGGCGATCAACCTGCGCTACCGATTGATGCCGTATTTCTACACGCTGCTGTGGCAGGCCAGCGCGGATGACGAACCGATGCTGCGCCCGACCTTCCTGGACCATGAGCATGATGAACAGACGCTGAAAGAAACCGATGACTTTATGATTGGCCGCGATCTGCTGGTGGCTAGCGTCGTGGAGCAGGGGCAGCGTCAGCGACCGGTTTATCTGCCGGATAACGGCGATGGCTGGTATTGCTTTTACAGCGGCCAATGGTTCACTGGCGGCCAGACGGTGGTGTTGGAAGCCCCGCTGGAACGTTTGCCGTTGCTGGTCCGTGCTGGCGCGGCCCTGCCGCTGTCATCCCGGTTGGCGCATGTTGACGTGGAGGCAGACGATCGACGTGAGCTTAAACTGTATCCGCTAAAAGGCTGTGGCAGCACTTCAGGGCTGTTATTTGAAGATGACGGGGAAAGTTATGGCTGGCAGCGGGGCGACGCGCTGTGGCTGCGCTGGGAGATGCTCAGTGACAATCAACGCATCATGCTGAACATCACCACCGAAGGGCGGTTCAAACCGGCATGGCGCACTTTGACCTTCAGTTTGCCTGCCGGAGAAACGCGCGAGCTGTGGATCAACGGTGTACCGGGCGACAGTTTTACGTTGGAATAGGGCGGTTATTGGGCTGCGCGCTTCTTGCGCGGCTTCTTGGCGACGATGACGGTTTTCACCTCACTTTCCACCCAGCCATCCTGCAGACGGGTTTTCAGCAATTCCCCCACCTGCGCCTGCTGGGTGGTTTTTAGCAGTTCGCCGCGCGGGGTTTGCGTTACGCTGTAGCCACGCGCCAGCGTGGCCAGCGGGCTGACCGCCTCAAGCTGGCTGCAGGCCACGCCAAAGCGCTGGCGCCAGGCGTTGAGCTGGCGATCCAGGGCCTGTTGCAAACGGTACTCCTGCTGTTGTACGCGCTGCTGGTAGCGGTGAATGCGTGCCTGCGGTTGCATCTGCGCCAGGCGCTGTTGCGCGCGTTCGCTGCGGCGTGAGGACAGACGCAGTTGGTTCTGCATACCCTCTTCTAACCGGCGTTGCAGTTTGAACAACAACGTTTGCTGACGCGCCAGACGCAGGTGCGGATGCTGTTGCTGCAAACGGTGGTTGATGCGGGTGAACTGCTGCTGGCGCTGCGCCAGATAGTAATCCATCGCCATTTCCATACGCTGCTGCTGGGCCTGCAATTGGCGCAGCAGCTCCAACTGATTGCGGCTGACCAGTTCGGCGGCGGCAGAAGGGGTTGGCGCACGCAGGTCAGCGACAAAATCGGCAATGGTGACGTCGGTTTCATGGCCGACGGCGCTGACGATCGGAATACAGCTGGCGAAAATCGCGCGTGCCACACGTTCGTCGTTGAAACTCCACAGATCTTCCAGCGAACCGCCACCACGGCCGACGATCAACACGTCACATTCGTCGCGGCGGTTGGCCGTTTCGATGGCACGCACAATCTGCAAGGGCGCTTCTGCACCCTGCACTGACGTCGGGTAAATAACGATGGGCAGTGAAGGATCTCGACGTTGCAGTACCTGCAGCACATCGTGCAGCGCCGCACCGCTGGCGGAGGTGATCACCCCGACGCGTTTGGCCGGGCTGGGCAGAGGCTGTTTGAACTGCTGATCGAATAACCCTTCAGCGCTCAGGCGTGCTTTCAACTGTTCGAACTGTTGTTGCAGCAGGCCGTCGCCGGCGGGCTGCATGCTTTCGGCAATAAGCTGATAGTCGCCCCGCGGTTCATACAGCGTGATGCTGGCACGAACCAGAACCTGCTGGCCATTTTGCGGACGGAAAGTGGTGCGGCGGTTGCTGTTGCGGAACATGGCACAACGCACCTGCGCGCGGTCGTCTTTCAGCGTGAAATACCAGTGGCCAGAAGACGGCTGGGAGAAGTTGGAGATCTCGGCGGAGAGCCAAATCTGGCCCATTTCCATTTCCAGCAGCTGTCGAACCGTCTGATTTAGGCGGCTTACGGTAAAAATAGACGGCGAAACAGGTAGCGACATGTGACCCAGATCAAATTTCAAAACAAGCACTTAATTGGTCGATACTACATGGCTGAAAAAGGTAATCAAGAGTTTTTGTGAGAAAGTGCTGGAGGCAACCGATTACGCTCTGTATAATGCCGCGGCAATATTTTATCTTTTTCACAGCCCACTCTGGTGAGATATTGCCCATGCTACGTATCGCAAAAGAAGCACTAACGTTCGACGACGTTCTCCTGGTTCCAGCTCACTCTACGGTTCTGCCTAATACCGCTGAGCTCGGCACCCAATTGACCAAAACTATCCGCCTGAACATCCCTATGCTGTCCGCAGCCATGGATACCGTAACCGAGTCCGGTCTGGCCATTGCGCTGGCACAGGAAGGCGGTCTGGGCTTCATTCACAAGAACATGTCCATCGAGCGTCAGGCTGAAGAAGTCCGCCGCGTGAAAAAACATGAGAGCGGCGTGGTTACCGATCCACAGTCCGTAACGCCTGCCACCACCCTGAAAGAAGTGAAAGAGCTGACCGCGCGTAACGGCTTTGCCGGTTACCCGGTCGTGACCGAAGAAAACGAACTGGTTGGTATCATTACCGGCCGTGACGTTCGCTTCGTGACCGATCTGAACCAGCCTGTTACCGCCGTGATGACGCCAAAAGAGCGCTTGGTTACGGTGAAAGAAGGCGAAGCGCGTGAAGTTGTACTGCAGAAAATGCACGAAAAGCGCGTTGAGAAAGCGTTGGTCGTGGATGACCAGTTCCACCTGCTGGGCATGATCACCGTAAAAGACTTCCAAAAAGCAGAACGTAAGCCAAACGCCTGTAAAGACGAGCATGGCCGCCTGCGCGTAGGTGCCGCGGTTGGCGCCGGTGCCGGTAACGAAGAGCGTGTTGATGCGCTGGTTGCTGCCGGTGTTGACGTCCTGCTGATTGACTCCTCCCATGGCCATTCCGAAGGCGTATTGCAGCGCATTCGCGAAACCCGTGCAAAATACCCTGATCTGCAGATCGTTGGCGGTAACGTCGCGACCGCTTCCGGCGCTAAAGCGCTGGCGGATGCTGGTGTTAGCGCAGTTAAAGTGGGTATCGGCCCGGGCTCTATTTGTACCACCCGTATCGTAACCGGCGTAGGCGTTCCGCAGATCACCGCTATCGCTGACGCGGTTGAAGCGCTGGAAGGCACCGGCATCCCGGTTATCGCTGACGGCGGTATCCGTTTCTCCGGTGACATTGCTAAAGCCATCGCGGCGGGTGCTTCTTGCGTCATGGTCGGCTCCATGCTGGCGGGTACCGAAGAATCTCCAGGCGAAATCGAGCTGTATCAAGGCCGTTCGTTCAAATCCTACCGTGGGATGGGTTCACTGGGGGCGATGTCCAAAGGCTCTTCTGACCGTTACTTCCAGACCGATAACGCGGCGGACAAACTGGTGCCGGAAGGTATCGAAGGCCGCGTGGCATACAAAGGCATGTTGAAAGCCATTGTTCACCAGCAAATGGGCGGTCTGCGCTCTTGCATGGGCCTGACCGGCTGCGCCACCATCGACGATCTGCGCACCAAGGCTGAATTTGTGCGCATCAGCGGTGCCGGCATTCAGGAAAGCCACGTGCATGACGTGACCATCACCAAAGAGTCACCGAACTACCGCATGGGTTAATTTCAGGGGCTGCGGCCGGCGTATTTGTTTGCCGTCCGCTGCTCGCATTGCTCATTGACTTTATGTCAACTGTGCATGCGGTGCTGCGGGCGACAATCAACCGTTTGGCCTCGCCGACTGAAACCGTCCTAACGATTTAGATTTTCCTTTTTCTCTGTTGCTGGAATTCGCCTCACATGACAAAAAATATCCATAAGCATCGCATCCTGATTCTGGACTTTGGTTCGCAATACACTCAACTGGTCGCACGCCGCGTGCGCGAAATCGGCGTTTACTGCGAACTATGGGCCTGGGACGTTAGCGAAGAGCAAATCCGCGAATTCAATCCAAGCGGCATCATCCTGTCCGGCGGACCGGAAAGCACCACCGAAGCCAACAGCCCACGCGCACCAGAATACGTGTTCACCGCAGGCGTGCCTGTGCTGGGCGTATGCTACGGCATGCAGACCATGGCAATGCAGTTGGGTGGCCAGGTAGAAGGTTCCAACGAGCGCGAGTTCGGCTATGCGCAGGTGGAAATCACCACCGACAGCGCGCTGGTTCGCGATATCGAAGACGCGCTGAGCCCAGCAGGCAAACCGCTGCTGGACGTGTGGATGAGCCACGGCGACAAAGTGACCGCTATCCCGTCTGACTTCGTGACCGTTGCCAGCACCGATACCTGCCCGTTTGCCATTATGGCCAACGAAGAAAAACGCTTCTACGGCGTGCAGTTCCACCCGGAAGTGACTCATACCCGTCAGGGCCAGCGCATGCTGGAGCGTTTCGTTCTGGATATCTGTCAGTGTGAAGCGTTGTGGACCCCGGCAACCATCATTGAAGATGCGGTTGAACGCATTCGCGAGCAGGTGGGTGAAGATCACGTGATCCTCGGCCTGTCAGGCGGCGTTGACTCTTCCGTGACGGCGATGTTGTTGCACCGTGCCATTGGCAAGCGCCTGACCTGTGTGTTCGTCGACAACGGCTTGCTGCGTCTGAATGAAGCAGACCAGGTGCTGGAAATGTTTGGTGACCACTTCGGCCTGAACATTGTTCACGTGGCGGCAGAAGATCGCTTCCTGAGTGCACTGGCTGGCGTTGATGAGCCAGAAGCCAAGCGCAAGATCATTGGTCGCGTATTCGTTGAGCTGTTTGACGAAGAAGCCTGCAAGCAAGCTGACGTGAAATGGCTGGCGCAGGGCACCATCTACCCTGACGTGATTGAATCTGCCGCGTCTGCTACCGGCAAAGCGCACGTGATCAAGTCACACCACAACGTGGGTGGCCTGCCTAAAGAGATGAAGCTGGGCCTGGTCGAGCCGCTGAAAGAGCTGTTCAAAGACGAAGTGCGCAAGATTGGTCTGGAACTGGGCCTGCCGTACGACATGCTGTACCGTCACCCGTTCCCAGGCCCAGGTCTGGGCGTGCGCGTGCTGGGCGAAGTGAAGAAAGAGTACTGCGACCTGCTGCGCCGTGCTGACGCTATCTTCATTGAAGAACTGCACAAAGCTGACCTGTACAACAAAGTCAGCCAGGCATTCACCGTGTTCCTGCCGGTACGTTCGGTTGGCGTGATGGGCGATGGCCGTAAATACGACTGGGTTGTTTCACTGCGTGCAGTAGAAACCATCGACTTTATGACCGCGCATTGGGCGCACCTGCCGTACGATTTCCTCGGCCGTGTATCCAACCGCATCATCAACGAAGTGAACGGTATTTCCCGCGTCGTTTATGACATCAGCGGCAAGCCACCGGCGACCATTGAGTGGGAATAATTTGGTCGCTGGCTTAGGCTGGCGCTGAATAATAAAAAATACACTTAAGCCCGCGTAACTGCGGGCTTTTTTTTATCTGGCATTTTTTGGCAATTTTTTACATCACCAATAATCCCTTTTTATGGCTGGTGGATTGTATTTCCTGAACCTGATGCCATGCGCTTAGCTTGATAACCTGATCGATTTTGAATAGTCGTCCGCAATGACCGCATCATAAGGCCTCCGTATTAAACTCCTCTCTTTCAATTTTTTAAAGGGCAGGTCGTTATCCAATAAACCCAGTTCATAAATATATTTGTCGGCATACCCGCTGACTAACACCTTCCAGTTAAATTTTATACTGGGGGACACTGACGCGGCGTGATGTAAAATATTGGTGGTACAGTTATTATTAAAGGTATTGTAAAATTCAGGTTTCAGGCTCAGTTTCTCGATGCGCCCTAAATAGTTTATAAAAAGAGCCTGTGCCGTTTCTGCAGGGATCTTGACAGAATAAAGATAAACCCGCTCTTTTCTCACGTCCGTTCTGACACCAATCAAATCTCTTTCGTCTGCAAGAACATAAGTGAGCGTGTAGTGCTTGAAAAAACCTCGCCATGTGGAATAGATTTGATTGATTCTGCGCCGTGTTTCGATAGATATAGCCAAATGGCGACCATCTTTAAAACCAAAACTGAGAAAAAGATGGGCAATACTATCGCCGGACCAATAAGACGAAATAACATCAACTGACGTCAGTTCATCTATAGTGAATTCATCATCATACCATGACGGCAGATAGTCATCTTTTGTCCCGTTGTATCTGAAATTTCTGATGTTGCGCAGAAATACCTTACCGTCGGTACGCCACTCAACCTGAGGTAATTTTGCATACTCGAGAATGCAATCGAGCTCATTGCTTGGTGTTGCTGATGTCAATCCGGGTAAAATTGGCATAAGTGTTATTCACCTTTGTTATTTAAGAGCTCGGGGCGGTCGTCGATGGGCATACTCTTTCCATGAATTTTTTCCTCACGCCATTGTTTACGTAAAGCAAACATTTTTCTCACCACGCGTTTTATGGTGGCTATCCAACCCGCACGACGAGGGTCTGCCAGCATGCTTAATGCACGTGCATAATCCAATGTGAGTCCTGGCGTCCAGGCCATTGTTTTGGCCCGCTTGCGAATTTGTACTGCCACCCACAATTCGGGAGTGGTGAGGACTTTACTAAGGACCCACCAATGCCCTCGCTTGCCCCAGATCCTACCTATCACGCCTTCAAGTGCGGCCTCAAGCCCCCGTGAAACGCTGCTTGAGCAGTTTCGATGTGTGAGGTTATAAGTCGCATCTCGCTGATAAGCATCCCAGAATATTTGCAAACTCTGAGCATCGTAGTTTCTGATCCTCACTTTTATGGTTGAGTGGCACCATTTATTCGCTTCAGTGGCATAGTCAGGTTGAAAAACGCCGGGCACATCATTGTCGGTGGTCGCACGCAGCAGTCGGCTAAATTGATCCGGTGAACGGTCAAGATCTTCGGCGGGATACAGACTGATATACACGCCTTCTGGTGATTCGAGTGCCGCGTGACCGGTTGAAATTACGCCATTTCTGTCAACAGCAGCAATATAGCGGTCAATAACAGGATGAGGAACGACGGTACTCTTTGATGTTCCTGCAGGCGTCCAAACATGGACCGTGAGAGCCGGTTCACTATCTGCTGGTGGGCCATCCCACCATTCAACCAGTTGCGGATGGGTATCTACGCTACTCGCTTTGTCTGCTGCGGCGTCATCTCGGAAAGCAGGATTTGCTCGCATCTTTTTGACTCGCATCGCCAGTAATATGATATTCCAGCCACCAAAGATCAGCCCTAATCCCAAACAATAAGAGATGGCACCGACATAATGTGAGGGATAAGGTTGATAGAAGAAAATGGCGATAAGGACTTCGATGATACCGCCCGTTACGACCAGCTTCCATTTTCTAAAACGGATCACAGTAGCCGTGGTTATCTGTAATAATCCATCGGCCAAAAACAAGGTGCCAAAAATCATCGATAAAATAAAATGACCATGATCATTATATTGTCCGATGAGCACTAATGTTGCAGCCAAAGAAAATGCACCGCCTTTTACATAGCGTAAAGTACGCTGACCGCCGATCCCGGTGTGCGCGACCCCTAAGGTTGCCAGCCCTTCAATTAGCAACATTAAGGCAAATGGCTGTAAAGGAAAAAAGATGACATTATCCAAAGCGTCAATGAAAATGCATAGTCCGGCGATTACCCCCAGGCAGCCAGAAATCAACAATCCTTTCCAGCGAGCACGTAAATAGTCAACGCCAAGTAAAATCATTACCAACTGAACCATAGTTTTCCCCGTCTAAACCATGTGTTATTTTTCAACGCGCAAGCCCATCTGAACATGGTTCGAACAGATATTTATGCGAGTGTTAAAAATAAAATCGTATTTCTTAATTGCTATTTTTCTTCTCTAAAAATCACATTGTTACTATCCGGTACATACTCAGTATTGATACGTTTGGATAAATTTTCCACACCGCACCTCATCGAATCCGAAGCGATGTTCCATGCGGTGGGGCGCCCTTAAAACAGAGCCTGCTTATTATTATAAAAGCCAGGTAAGGCTCGGTTGCCCGCATGCCATGGCTTCATCGAAAAGGGTTTGAATTATGGTGTGACAGGGCATTGCTTTCTTGAGCATTTTCACGCTATTGATAATTGAGTGGGGATAATGTGGTTGCTGGCTTGCACTGGCTCCAAATAAAAAACACATCCACGCTAATGCATAGATATTTTGTGGTATGAATTTGTGTAAGTTCACAGCGCATGTAAACCACAGTACTTTATATCTCTGTACCAGTGACGAGCTCGACGGAGGTTCCATGACGGTATTGCCAATACAAATATCATTACCTGGCGAGCTACACGCGTTTTTAAGGCCGCTGCGATCGGATGATGCGCACGCGTGGTCAGCCTATTTGAGTGAGCCTGGTGTCACTGAACATACGAGCTGGGGCGATGTCGGCCCGACCAGCCTGGATACGCTCATTTCGGACTATACCGAAGGCAAGGATGCCCTTCGTTGGGCCATCGTGGATGCGAATGACAGTTTGCTCGGTACTGTGGGTTTGAACAACATCACCCGAGAACATGGTCGCGCTGAAATTGCCTACGATCTTGACCCTCGCCACTGTGGCCGGGGTTTAGCAACGGCGGCGGCGCGTGCCGTTATTGATTGGGCACACATGGCATTGGGCCTTCAGCGTGTGCAGGCTACCGTGCTTGATAGCAACCTATTATCGATCGCCGTCCTGGAGCGAGTGGGGATGCAACGCGAGGGATTAATGAGACAGTACCGTCGCGTGCGTGGGCAGGGCCGAGATTATTGGATGTACGCGGCTATTCATCGCGGGGAAAATTGAGGCTGCCAGCCTCAGTTTTCAGCCTGTTGGCTTTGCTCATCATACTTGCGCTGGCAGTCCTGAATCGCGTCTATATTCCCCAGCGTCCAATTGAACAGTATCGAGAACGGCCCTTGTAACGATTCACCGAGCGGCGTCAGTGAGTATTCGACGCCGAGCACCCGCCCATCCAACACCTTGCGCGTCACCATACCGTTGCGTTCCAACTTGCGCAGCGTCTGGGTCAGTACACGCTGGGTGACGCCATCCAGACGGCGCTTGATAGCGTTGAAACGCCGTGGTTCACGCAACACTTCCAGCACCATCATTGACCACTTGTCTGCGATCTGATCGAGAATAATTCGGCTTGGGCAATCGGCCCTGTAGATAGGATCGGTCTCTTTCATCGGTATCCTCCAGTATCCCTGGGATGGTTAAAGTGCGTAATTGACCCTAGGTATGCAAAGTATACCATGCGGTGAAGAGCACCAAAACGCGGTGCTCATTTCTCTCAAACGATAAAGGAAATTGACATGACGGATACCGATTTTGGCCGACTGAGTATTTCCCATAACGGTGGCGTGTCGACGGTTACGATCGACAATCCTCCGGTAAACGTTCTTGATGTGTCTTTGATGTCGGAAATCAGTCGATTTCTGGTTTCTGTGCGAAATGATCCTGATGTGAAAGTGCTGGTTTTTCAGAGCGCGAATCCAGAGTTCTTCATTGCTCATGTCGATATGACTTTAATTGATGAGCCGAATGCCTTCGACGAGATGGCGCGTAACGCGCCGGAAGGGCTAAATCCATTCCAGGCGTTCGGGGAGCTGTTGCGCAGCCAGCCGCAGGTCACGATCGTTAAACTGGCTGGGTTGGCGCGTGGCGGCGGTGCCGAATTTGTTGCGGCGGCCGATATGGCATTTGCCGCTGAAGGGCGTGCAGGCCTTGCCCAGTGCGAAGCCTTGATGGGTATCACACCTGGCGGCGGTGCGACGCAGTACCTGACCAGTCGAATGACGCGCGGCCGCGCGCTTGAAGTGATCCTGGGTGCCGATCTTATCGATGCAGTGACCGCAGAACGCTACGGCTGGGTTAATCGTGCATTGCCCGCCGTCGAGCTCGATGATTTCGTCAATCGGCTAGCGCGTAATATCGCGGCCTTACCAGAGGGGGTTATCGCAGCGGCCAAGCAGGCGATGCCCGCGCCAGACTTGCGGGAGGGTTTTCATCGTGAACACGATGCCTGGGCGGGATTGTTTGCACGCCCAGCAGCGGAAAGGCTTATTCGCGGTGGGCTACAAGCGGGGGCCCAAACGCCGGACGGTGAGCGTAACCTTGAGGAGCTGCTGCGTAATCTTGGTGTTGCACGGGTCTGAACATCAGACCCGTGCAGACAGGGCGTTTCGGCATGGGGCGTTTACGTAAAGCGTCGCTAGCAAGATACCCACTGGGTTAACAGTGCGTACAGTTTGGCAGGCTCCAGCGGCTTTCTTAATACCAGGTAACCTTCCTGCTCGGCTTCTTGCAGAATAGGGGAGTTGAACTCCCCACTGACCATCGCACCGCTGATATTCGGCAAACGTTCAAACAGCGCTTTCAGTATGTCGAAGCCGCTCTCACCAGAGCGGAGCCGCTGATCGCACAGCACGGCGAAGGGCCTGAAGCCTTCATCAACGATAGCGAAAGCCTCTTCGGCGGAAGCGGCGCAGCGCACGGTTATACCCCATGTGCTCATCAAGCTCGACCAGGCGGAGGTGACCAGCGGATCATCGTCCACGACCAGACAGGCGCCGGACAGAGGGGCATAGCGGGCAGGTGTGACGGTGTTTGAGTATGTGTTGGTGCTTTCTTGTCGTGGGTGTTCGCCGGTGTAGAGGGCAAAACGCATCCAGAAACGGGATCCTTTACCTTCAACGGAGTGCATGCCGTACTTCACCTTCATCAATTTTGCGCAGCGCGCCACTACCGCCAACCCCAACCCATGGCCGGCACTGTCGATTTTCCACGCCAGTTCGGGGCGATAATAGGGGGAGAATATTTTGCCTTTTTCTTCGTCGGCAATGCCAACACCGGTATCCCAAACCTCGATTAAACATTCCCCACCATGAGGGCGGATGGCTATCAGAACTCCCCCTTTTTGTGTGTAACGCAAGGCATTTTGTATCAGGTTAATCAGGGATTGTCGGATAAGTAATTGATCGCCCATGACGAGAACTCTTCGCTTTGGCCGCCATGTTCGCAATGATAGCGTCCGGCTGTTTGCTTCTTCACGAAATAGGGTAATGACGGAATCAAGCAGCGTTCCAATATCCACATGGGTGGTCGCTGTGCTGACGTTTCCGGATTCAATCTTGCTGAGGTCGAGTAAAGAATTAAACATGAGATGCACCGACCGCACGCTTTGTTGTAAATCCAGGAGTTGAGGGATAAGTGTGGTATCGCGATTTTTATGAATAATGGCTTCAATCAGAAAACCCATGGCATGCACCGGTTGGCGTAAATCATGGCTGGCAGTAGTAAGAAATTGATTCTTATCCAGCAATGCCTGTTCCGCTTCTTCTTTGGCCTGCCTAAATTGCTCTGCAAGACGGGAACTGCGCTCTTCAAGACGGGCCTGCTGGATAAAGAATTTATGAGAGCTAAGTGCATGACGGTAAATGGCGAATCCATAAAGCAAATTGAGCATCAGCACAATAAGCATGACATCGTTTAAACGCCAGATAATGCCAATATTAAGCATTCCCCAACAGGAGAAGAAGAAAAGTGTAAAGGTGCTAATTATTGGTGTCAGGTGCGTCGCATTTGCTGCGACGATTGCCGCGATACTGATGTTTAATAATAAGAAAAAATCAAAATTATTTATTTGTGGGGTGATTAAATATAATGATGAAATACCCAGCCCATGCACAAATGCGACTTTATTAATATGGGGTAACCAGCGATTGAGAATAACCTCTGCATCTTTTTTATTTGATTCATGTTGATAGCTGCGGTGCCAAAACCTAATGGCTAATGCGCAGAGAAAATACAACAGGATCCAGATGATGATGGGCCACAGGTTTTCCCCCAGCAAATAAATCCAGATCGCAAAAGGGATGCCAACAAAAGGCACCGCAGTAAAGCTAAAGACTAACCGTATAAATGTGTTGTCTAGCAGGCGAATTTGCGCGCGTGGAGAGATTCCATCATCTTGTAAAGATTGAAGTAGCTTCATGCTATTGGCCCGGTCTGCCATGCAGCAAGGTAATGGCTTCCACCCGGCTGCTAACGCCTATTTTCTTTAAAATGTTACCGATGTGTTCCTTGACCGTGGGTTCTGAAATAGAAAGCTCTGAGGCTATTCTTTTATTGGGGAAACCACGCATCATCATGGTTAATACATCCACTTGTCGTGGGGTTAAGTTGAATTTTTGTAGATGGTTTTGTGTGCTGTTTAGGCTGTTGTCATTATCAAGAGGGAACCACGGTTGATTATTCATAAGCGCGGTGACCGCGCTCGCAAATAATTCTGGCGTTTCATTTTTAAGCACGAAACCATGGCCGCCGGCATCACGGACTTTTTGCCATATTTCATTGTTCTCATCACCGCTGACTACCAGCAAACGCACGTTAGGGTAGAGCTGTTTGATCTCTTTGAGTAATTTTAAAGCCGTACCATCGGATAGCCAAAAGTCGATAACGATTAAGCCTGGGGCGCCATGTTCAAGAATGTGGCGATAACAGTGATCTTCGTTGGTCGCCACATGAACATGCTTAAATCGACAATGCGTATTAAGGAAATTGGCGATACCACTCGCCACCAAAGGATGGTCATCAACGACCAGTGCATAACCCTGCCCCAAAGCAATCTCCTTTCGCATAAACATATCAGAGGGGTTCTGATAATTTTTTATTATTGACCCTCCCTACTTTAGGAGGGTTTTTTCGTTTAGGAAAGAGAAATATATTATTCGGGGACTTTGATAAGACAAAACATAGAACCATTCAGCATTTGGATCTGTTTGGTTGAAAAGGATAATTTATGAGAAAACCACTTATTGCTTTGGCCGTTACTTTTCTGGTAGCCGGGTGTTCAACATTGAAAACCGATCAGGCAATACCGCTACTGCAGGCCGAAACGGCTAAAATGCTGGGCCTGGGATCGTCGGATGAAATTACCGTAACCAATGTTAATGGTGGCCAACCCGATGCATTGGGCGGACAAAAACTTTCTTACCGCGCGACCACGGAAAAAGGGCGTATTTTCGATTGCTCATCGCTGATGATGCCGGGAATCTTAGGCTCTTCGCCTTCGCTAAGCGCGCCGACCTGTACCCCGGTGGTCACACATAAATAACCCTTCTTAAGGCGCGGATTGGGGCAATCCAATAAGTTTGGTATCGATGTGTTAGCGCTGGGGGGCAATAAGCTGGCGCATCGATACCAATCAATCTGTGTTCGCGTATCGCGTTTCATATCTCCTCTAATACATTGAGTTTTTCATATAAATAATAACGTTGATGGCATCAAAGTAATGAGCCGGAGAGAATACATGAAAGATAAAATATCGTACCCTTTAGCGGTAAGAAAACCGCTTTCCAAGCTTTACCTCGCACTCTTTTCCGCACCATTGATATTGATCGGGCCTGTTGATATTGCACGTGCCGACGATGCTGTTTTTGATGGTGAATCCAAAATGACAGAATCTTTAGCCTACACCGGGAATGTTTACGTCGGCCGCAATCAAAGTGCGAACCTGCTGATCGATAATGGCAAAATCAACGCCTATAACATCAATATTGGCACCCGTTCTGACGGCAAAATTTATGACAGCGTGGTAACGGTCAGGGGGCCTGATGCGGTACTGAGCGCCGTTAACGATCAATCCGTTTTGCGCGGCAGCCTGAATTTGGGTCTGGGGACATTACGGGTTGAAGATGGTGCACTTGCCAGTGCGAAAGAAATTATTGTCGGCACCACGGGCGGTTATGACAGCCATTTGAATGTTAAAGGTGCCGGCTCCAGGGTCATTAGCGACAGGCTTGGCATTGGTTTTGGTCAGGGCGCGCGATCCACCCTATTGATTGAAGACGGCGGGGTGGTAACAACAACCGCCGCAGCCAGGATCGACAGCGGTTTTATACCCGGCGAAGCTGACAAACTGAACCCTAAAGCCACGGTGACGGGCAATAACTCCCAGTGGAACATTACCCAAACGCTTACGGCTAACGGTGATGTGGACGTGCTAAACGGTGGAGTGGTCAACGTTGGCAGCGCAGAGATTGCCGGTGTTTCAGGTTCACGCAAAACCGCCGAGTTGTATATCGCTGGCGAGGGCTCGCGCTTTACCAGCGGCAGCAGCGTCAACGTGGGGAATTATGGCAACGCTGTGCTGTCGGTGGTAGACGGCGGCGTATTTTCCGCTGGCGCTAACGAGTTGCGGCTGGGGGATACCGGCTCCGGCTCGAACCGTGGCGCGTTAATCATCGGCAGCCGCGGCAATATGGATACCGGTACCGGATTGACCGATCCCACGATAGGTGCGGCGGGTGGTGCGGGCACCGTTGACGCACAGACGACGATCAACCTGCGGGGTGGGCTGTTCGGCAGCTATGTGTACTTTAACCATACCTCCGACAACTACGATTTCCGCAACAAGATGGTTGGCGAAGGCGAGGTCATCAATACTGCCGGGCAAACGACGTTGAGCGGCGATCTTACCGGGCTCAAGGCCAATGTGGGCGCCCGGGGCGGAAAAATCATCATCGCCAGCGATATCAATACGCTGAAAGAAGACAACATTTTTGATATTCAAACGCTTAGCGCCGAAAATGGCGGCACGCTGATCCTCAATGCGACAGCCGGTTCCGATGTTAACAACGGTCAAGGTTACAGCAGTGCGGCCTCGATAAAAGCCGGCGGTACGCTGGGAGGCAACGGTACTCTGGGCCAAACGGAAATTCTGTCTGGCGGCCATATTTCGCCCGGTGACGGCAACATCGGCACCTTGACGCTGCAACGCTATCTGAACTTCATCGGTGAGTCCTTCTACGACGTCGATATTGCTGGCGACGGCAGCAGTGACAAATTGGTGGTCGCCGGGAAGACCACCATCAGTGATCAAGCCAAAGTGCAGGTGACTGCGCTGGATCCACAAACCAGTTATCAGACGGGCCAAAGCTACCGCATTTTAACGTCGCAAGGCGGAATTGACGGTCAGTTTGCTGAAGCTATCTCAAAATCTGCTTTCCTCGACGTTGCGCTTCATCACAGCGCCAACGCCGTGGATCTGACCATCGCGCAAAAGGGCGGCGGCGAGAACCCGGGCGGTGAAAACCCAGGCGGTGAGAATCCGGGGGGCGAGAACCCTGGCGGTGAAAATCCGGGCGGTGAGAATCCAGGCGGTGAGAATCCAGGTGGCGAAAATCCGGGGGGTGAAAACCCGGGCGAACCAGGTATTTTCCAGACGGTCGCGCAAACCCATAATCAGTGGAATACCGCGGGTGCACTTTCGTCATTGACACAAAGTGGCCCTTCACTGGCGCTGTATAATTCCGTGTTGTTATTGAGTGCACCGGAAGCGCGCGAGGCGTTCAATCAGTTGTCTGGCGAAGTGTATCCGTCCATGCAGTCCAATTTGATCGCAGGCAGCACCATGCTGTTCAATGTGCTGAATCAACGCATGTTACGCGTGTTTGATAATGATCCGTTACCTGTGCCGTCGCTGGCGATGACGCTGGTTCGGCCGGCTCAAGCTGAAAATAATGGTGTATGGGGGCAGACGTTTGGATCTTGGGCAAGAAACAGCGGCAATGAGAACGTCGGAAAACTCGATGGCAACACCAGTGGTTTCCTGCTGGGCGCGGATCATAAATTAGCCGATCACAGCGTTCGCGTTGGGGGATATTTTGGTTATAGCCGCGGTGATTACAAGATTGACAGCCGTCGTTCCAAGTCTGACAGCGATAATTACCACCTCGGCCTTTACGCCGCAGGGCAGCAGGATGCCTTCTCGCTACGTGGTGCTCTGGGCTACACCTGGCACCGTCTGGAAAATGAACGCAACGTTAACTTTGGCAATTACTCGGATCGGCTCAAGGCTGACTATGATGCAGACTCACTGCTGGCGTTTACCGAAGCGGGTTACCGTTTTGGACAATCGGATGCGAACATTGAGCCCTTCGTCAATCTGAGCTATATCCGCCTGCATACCGATAATTTCCAGGAAAAGGGCGGGGCTGCAGCACTTAGCGTACGTAATGACACGATGAATACCTTCTACTCAACGTTGGGTGTGCGCGGCTTCACCGAGCTGCCGAAGAACGTCAGCTTATACGGTTCATTAGGCTGGCAGCATGCCTACGGTGATAAATCCACGTCTTCACGTATGGCCTTTGCCGGCAGCGACGCATTTATCACCCAAGGCACTGCGGTTGATGACAACCTGATGGTGGCGGACATCGGGGTGAGTGTGAAACTGACGCGTTCCACCACCTTGGATCTCGGTTATCAGGGGCAATACGGCGCTGATACCCAGGTGAATGCGGTCAATGCCAATATCAGATGGTCATTCTGATTTTCTGAAAAGTGAGGTATTGGTTAAAGCGGAATATCGTTAGGCAACAGACCCTCGTTGCCTGGCGATATCTCGGCGTTCTGGGGCTGGCCGTGGTCTTCGGACGTGGAGTGCTCTAGCAATTTGAATAAGGTGGTTCGCTCATCATGGGTTAAATCCCGCCACTCGCCCAGCGGCAGTCCTGTCAGATCAATATTCATGATGCGCACGCGCTCAAGTTTAGTGACCTCATAACCAAAATATTTGCACATGCGGCGGATCTGGCGGTTAAGCCCTTGTACCAATGTGATGCGGAATACCTGTTCGGTCTCTTTCTCCACCCGGCATTCTTTTGTCACTTTGCCCAGCACGGGCACACCTGCGCTCATGCCTTGAATAAATGCGTCGGTCAGCGGTTTGTCGACGGTAACCAGATACTCTTTTTCGTGATTGTTGCCGGCACGGAGGATTTTATTGACCAGCTCACCGTTATTGGTCAGGAAAATTAACCCCTGAGAAGCCTTGTCCAGGCGGCCGACAGGAAAGGTACGTTGACGGTGGTTAACAAAATCGCCGATGTTATCTCGCTCATGCTTTCCCATGCTGGTGAGGATACCAACAGGTTTATTCAGTGCGATCAGCACCAAATCATCAGCATCACGAGGTTCTATCTGCTGCCCGTTCACCTTCACGCTATCCCCGAAAAACACCTGCGCACCTACGTCAGCCCGTTTGTCGTTGATGAAGACATTGCCCTGTTTGATATGACGATCGGCTTGGCGACGGGAACAGATGCCGCTGTCGCTAATGTACTTGTTAAGGCGAATGGATGAGTGAGTCAGCATAGTTACCCCGTAAAACGCGGACTATACCTTACCCGGGGTGTATTGCGAAGGCTACGCCAGTTCATCAACCTTCACCACACGCGTATTCAGCGGCGTCAGCGTTTGCCCGTCACTGCCCGTCGGCGTCATGCGCGGTATCGTTAACCCACTGTCGCTTTCTACCAGCGTTGACCTTGTTTCTCCCTCTTTAAACAGATAATCCTCACCCCACTGGCGCAATCCGACGATCACCGGGAACAGAGCTTGTCCCTTATCCGTGAGGAGATATTCCTGATAGGCGCTGCCATCCGAAGCAGGCGCAATTTCCAGAATGCCGTGCGCCACCAGCGTGCGTAGACGGGTGGAGAGAATATTCTTCGCCATCCCCAATCCCTTCTGAAACTCACTGAAGCGACGCACGCCGTCGAAGGCGTCGCGCACGATCAGCAGCGACCACCAATCGCCAATCACATCCAGCGTGCGCGCGACCGGGCACTGCGCATCTTCCAGACTTTTACGTTTCACAGCGTTCAACTCCTGCAGCAAGATCTGGTTGCATTATAAAACCTCTGTGCGTAAAGTTCATTGGGTTTAATAATGAAACCACTTTGGGGTGAAGGATGAGTGATAAAGCACTGGATCCGATCTGTACGTCACAGGGGGAAGTGCTGGGCCGGCTTCCTGCGTCGTTGGTGTTGTTGCTGGCGGGAGCCAGTGCCTTCAGCGTGGCAAACGTGTATTACGCTCAGCCTTTGCTGGACGCCATTGCCCACGATTTTACTATCAGCCTGGCCTCGGTTGGCATGGTGATCACCGCAACCCAGTTGGGGTGTGCGCTGGCATTATTGCTGGTGGTGCCATTGGGGGATCGGATTAATCGCCACCGGCTGTTGGCGGTTCAACAACTGCTGTTGATTGCTGCCCTGTGCGTGGTCGGCTGGGCGGACAACAGCCTGTTACTGCTGAGTGGCATGCTGCTGGTGGGGCTGTTTGGCACCGCGATGACGCAGGGGCTTATCGCTTTTGCCGCGACATTGGCAGCGCCGCATGAGCGAGGACGGGTGGTGGGGGCTGCACAGGGAGGGGTGGTATTGGGCTTGTTGCTGGCGCGAACGCTTTCTGGCGCACTGGCGGATATGGGGGGCTGGCGAGCCGTCTATTTCTTCTCCGCTGCGGTAACCTTGGTTCTGCTGCCGGTGTTGGCGCGTTTGTTACCTGCGCCACGCACACCGTCGTCGACGCTCAGTTATCCGGCGTTGTTGCGTTCAATGCTGACGTTGTTATGGGGTGATCGCACGTTGCAGATCCGGGGTATGCTGGCGCTGCTGATGTTTGCGGCATTCAGTATTTTCTGGAGTGCGCTGGTACTGCCACTCAGTCAGGCCCCGTTTAACTTTTCGCATTCGGTGATCGGTGCGTTTGGTCTGGTGGGGGCGGTGGGTGCGCTGGCGGCGGTGCGTGCCGGGCATCTGGCCGATCGCGGTTTGGGGCAGGTGGCGAGCGGTGTCTGCCTGTTACTGTTGGTGGCGGCTTGGGTTCCCCTGAGCATGTTGAGTTACGGTTTGGGCTGGCTGATTATGGGTATTGTGTTGCTCGATCTGGCGGGTCAAGCCATTCACGTACTGAATCAGAGCCTGATTTTCAATGCACATCCGCAGGCCCACAGCCGATTGGTCGGTTGCTACATGCTGTTCTACGCTGTGGGGAGTGGGCTGGGGGCCTTCGCCAGCACGCATGCTTACGCTTGGGCGGGGTGGAGTGGTGTGTGTTGGCTCGGTGCGGGCGTTAGCCTGGTCGCCTTGCTGTTCTGGTGGCTGACATTACGCGGCATGCCGGCCTCAGGCGCGGTGGTAGAGCAATAACAGTTGGGAAATCAGTGCGTCGCACAGTAATTGCAATTGCGGCGCGCCGAGGGTTATCCCACTCATTTCCCCCTCTTTCTCCTTAGATTTTGTCTGGTGCACCACACAAACCCAACCGCATGCATTAGCAAAACCGATTTAGCAATATAGCGGCACGGCCACTCATCAGCCGCAGCGGTCACATTTTACCGCGCCCATCGCTCCTGCCGCCGTCGTTCCCGGCATGGGGGAGCTTACTTGCTAAGAGGAAATCATTATGACAAACCTAAATTACAAACCGACCATTTGGACCCGCGCAGAGGCGCTGAAAGTCAACGAAAACGATCCGACCACCACGCAACCCTTGGTGAGCGCCGATTTTCCGGTAATGAGTGACAGCGTGTTCATCTGGGACACCATGCCGCTGCGCACCTTGGAGGGCTCCGTGGTTTCCGTCAACGGCTGGTCAGTGATTTTAACGCTGACCGCCGATCGCCATCCTCATGACCCGCAGTATATTGATGGCAACGGCAATTACGACATCAAGCGCGACTGGGAAGATCGCCACGGCCGTGCGCGCATGTGCTACTGGTATTCCCGTACGGGTAAAGACTGGATCTTCGGCGGCCGGGTGATGGCGGAAGGGGTTTCACCGACGACGCGTGAATGGGCGGGTACTCCTATCCTGTTGAATAACGAAGGCGATATCGATCTGTATTACACCTGCGTGACGCCGGGTGCCACCATTGCCAAAGTGCGCGGCCGCATTGTGACGTCGGATGACGGCGTGCAACTGCAGGATTTCAACGAGGTGAAATCGCTGTTCGAGGCCGACGGGGTGTATTACCAGACCGAAGCGCAGAATCCCTACTGGAACTTCCGCGACCCCAGCCCGTTTATCGATCCGCAGGACGGCAAACTGTATATGGTGTTCGAGGGTAACGTAGCCGGCGATCGCGGTTCGCATGTGGTTGGCCCGCAAGAGCTGGGGCTGGTGCCGCCGGGCCATGAAGAGGTAGGCGGCGCACGTTTCCAGGTGGGCTGTATCGGCCTGGCGGTGGCGAAGGATAATCGCGGTGAAGAGTGGGAGATTTTGCCGCCGCTGGTTACGGCTGTGGGCGTCAACGATCAGACCGAACGCCCGCACTATGTGTTCCAGGACGGCAAATATTACCTGTTCACCATCAGCCATAAATTCACCTATGCCGAAGGGTTGACCGGGCCGGATGGGGTGTACGGTTTCGTCAGCGATAGTCTGACCGGGCCTTACACGCCGATGAACGCCTCAGGCCTGGTGCTGGGTAACCCGCCGGAACAGCCTTTCCAGACGTATTCGCACTGCGTGATGCCAAATGGTTTGGTGACGTCGTTCATCGACAGCGTGCCAACCAGCGGCCAGGATTACCGTATCGGCGGGACGGAAGCGCCAACGGTGCGGATTGTGCTGGAAGGCGACCGTTCCTTTGTGCGCGAGGTGTACGATTACGGTTATATCCCGGCGATGCAGGATATCGTTTTGCAAGGGTAATCGGCGGTTTGTAGCCTGAACCGTTTTAGAGGCCTGACGATGTCAGGCCTTTTCAGGTTTGGCTCACAGCGGATGACGCTATTTTTTAGGCGAGTGCAGCAGGTAGTAGTCTTCCGCGCCGTCGTTGCCGGTGGTTATCTTTTGCCAGCCGTGTTTATGGTAAAACGCCAACGCCTTTTCGTTCTTCACCAGACATTTCAATGAACCGGTGGCAGTAAATGTCTGTTCTGCCGCCTGCAGTAAGGCGCTGCCTACGCCAAGGGGCGGCAGGTGAGGATCAACATACAGATTATGGATAAAATTATCTTGGCGATAAATCGATACAAATCCCAGTAGCGTCCCCTGATCCTCCGCTACCCAGATATCCTCACCCAACGTCGAACGATCGAAATCCTCTAGCCGGTAATCGTCGGTATCGCGCCACGGAAACGCCGCTTTGCGTGATGCCAAATACAGCGTGCGCAGGAAGGGGCGGTCGGCTTCTTGGTAGGGTCTTATCTGCATGGCATCTCCTTTTTATTTTTTTGACACTATAGCGCAATTGACCTCACCGTCAGCAACCCCACTAATTTTCGCCTTGACTCGGGGTGCCTCAAGGGGCTGAGATTTTACCCGTATTACCTGATCTGGATTATGCTCTCCTCAATAGAAATGGCCGTTTCGGATATCATGTGCCATTCTGCTACCCAGAACGATTTTAAGCCATTCAACGAGCAATTCTGGAGCCTGAAGCTGGGTACACAGATTCGATGAGTCAAACTCTGCGTTGCAGGTGCAATTAAATCTCCGCCTGAGCGAGCAGTAAGTGTGAAGCGAGAATGCTCCTTGAGAAAGAGTTGGCGAAATTTTTACAATGGTTACAGGGGCCTGCTTATAGGCCAACGATCAAAAATGTGCTGCGTCTTAATCCCGATAAATATTTTACTCCCCTCACAAGTTACCAAAAAAATTCAGCAGAATTACCTGACCGAAAACTTATGGCGTTAACGTAAAATCGGCCAAATTATTGATGTTCCTAAATTCGAAAGTCCTCCACTCGAAATCATTAGAGGATGTGAATTATATTAGTTCATTTAATAGACACCTTTACAGATCGTTCGGTATTACTAAACCTGTACTCAAATTACCACTCTAGTTTTTTGTGCTAATAATTGTAATTTTTATGGTTAATAATATTGTTTTGTAGATTTTTATAGTCAATTTAAGATATGTGTTTGGCTGGATTAGATCTAAGTCTAACATTCTCAATCAAATAAAATCTGTAATTTATGTATTTATAATCATTTTATTTGAATAAGATCACCGTAACATAGTGTTAATTGATAAATCACTATGGATCAAATGACTGCTTTTGTTTGTTTTTTAGGTTAAAAATTCTATTTTTTTTCAATATAATTTGTTTTTTTAACTGCAAATTACAGTTTTTAATAAGTGATTTATCCTTTCTTATTTTTTAGCAAGAAAATGCAGCCGTTTCCTCGCGGGCCGCATTTTTTATGGGTTCCGTGCTGTTTGTTACTTTTTGTAAGGTAAAAAGGTGGGTATAAAGTTAATGCCATGTGATTGACAAGGTCTATCAATACAGATTTACTAATCAAACTTACAAAAGCTGAAGATTGGCTGAATCTTATTTACATAGTGACTGTGATAGCAACATAGGGAGCGTTCATGAGTGATAATTCTAAGGTTGTACCTGGGATAGTGAAGAATCAAATGAGCAGTTACAAAGAACGAACGGCCATTTTTACGCTGGTATTACTTTCTGCTTTAGGGCCAGCTTCATTTCAGATTTTTTTGCCTTCTGTGCCTAATATCATTAAAGATTTATCGTCCACTCCAGGAGTAGCAAATCTGACAATTTCGCTCTCTATGTTGAGCTTTGCATTTTTTTCGCTCTTTTACGGAAGAATGGCTGACAGATTTGAAAATAAAAAACTACTGATTATTGGTATGCTTGTTCTGATTTTGGGGAGCATTATCGGGTATTTTTCTAATAATATCGAAATGGTTATATTAGGCAGGGTTATTCAACCAGCGGGTGGGGCGGCAGGTGTCGTTGCAGCACGAGCAATGATTATGCGTTTATATCAAGGGGAGAAAGCAGCTAAAATAATGTCGCGTCTAGTTGCTGCAATGATGGCAGCTCCTTTAATTGGCGTGCCATTGGGGGGGGTATTGACGGATAACTACGGATGGCGATCTAATTTTACCTTTATCGGTTTATTTGCCTGTGTCGCATTGATTTGCGTAGTGCTTATGGTACCGACTGTCAGAAATACTACCGAAAATAATGCTAACTTCAGCTTGTTGCAAGCCTATAAACAATTAATCAGCAATCATATTTTCTCAGGAAATGCATTCCAGTTTGGACTGTCCCAGTCAGCATTTATGATAATACTGGCTACCTCACCCATTGTGCTGACGACAACATTTGGCTTTACTGCAGCGGAATCCAGTATTGTGCTGTTGCTTTGCTCACTCAGTGTCATTGCTGGCAATCTTTTGTCGGGCCGTTTGCCAGACTCTGTTCTGCTGGCACAGCGCCTGAAATGGGGCAGTCTACTCGGCGCTATATTTAGCTTTACGGGTTTGGTTCTCACACTGATTATGCCGCTTTCACTTTATGTGCTTGTTATTCCTGCGATACTGTTTTGCTTCTTTTTCGGTGTAACGGCACCTGCTGCACAGACCAGCGCAATCGGCGCTAACCGTGCATTAGCGGGCACAGCCGCCGGGTTTTGCATGTTTATCAGCATGATTTTGGCCAGTATTGCGACGCAGTTTGCTGCAGAAGTGAATGACGGATCGCCGCATATCTTGATGGGGTCAGTAGCATGTCTTGCGGTAATTGCCTTCATACTGGCACTGAAAGGGTCAAAGCCAGAGTCTTTATTTAATAAGTAACTAGATGATAATTATGAAAACTCAGTTTATTCGTGAGTGCCATTACTCGCCTGAAAATCGGCATAATCTAATCTGCTTTCCGCATGCTGGAGGTGGTACAGGTCGCTACCATCGCTGGGGGAGTGAGGTTGGGAAATACGCCAATGTTTATGCCCCGGTTATTGCGGGTCGAGAAGAGCGTTTTCCTGAGCGGGCAATGAACAGCGTCGAATCTGTTATTGATGATATTTATGCGAGGATCAGGCCAGCTTCAGCTGAAAAACTTTATGTGTGTGGCGTGAGTTATGGTGCACTGTTGGCGTACGAACTGGCTAATCGTTTCGAAAAACAGGGCATAGTTGTTGATGGCGTTTTTATTGCAAGTCAACGAGCACCCTATGTATGCAAAGAGATTATCGACTGGGAAAATATATCTAATAAAGCATTGGTTGATGCTTTAACGAGTCTCAGTGACAGAAGTAATGCTGGATTCACGGATGATGAATACTTCTCTATTTTTGCCGATACAATAAGGCGTGATTTGTGTGCCAGTGACAATTTCCAACCAGCACAACCCAGAATTCTAAATGCGCCAATTTATATTAGTTATGGGAATTTAGATCCAGTGATACCCCGTAATTATATTGATTCTTGGGCGACGATGAGCCATGCGTCTATTAATGTGACTGAACATAATGCTGGCCATTTCCTGATGGATGAAAATCTGGATATTTGGTTAAGTGATGTTGCGAAGGTTGTGTGCGCTAATCATTCCTGATTATTCTGATTAATGAGGCAAGTGAATATGTCTGAATTGAATTCGGCAGTAGCCACGCTTTATGCCGGCACCGAAATAGCAATAATTGGAATGGCGGGAAAGTTCCCGGGTGCGAAAGATATTAATGAATTCTGGGATAATTTATGTAATTCGAAAGAGGCTGTCACGTGGTTCGAAAAAACCGAAGATACGCGATTTGAAAATGATGACAACTTCATTCCTGCCGCATTTTTGGTCGATGATGTGGATGCCTTCGATGCGAAGTTTTTTTCAATATCAGCGCGTGAAGCTGATATTACCGATCCACAACAACGCTTGTTATTAGAGTGCGCCTGGCATGCACTCGAAGATGGCGGGTACGCCGGTTATGAGCCGCCTTGCCCTGTCGGGGTTTATGTTGCCTGCGGTCCCGCCAGCTATCTGACCCAGCAAGTGTTAGCGAACCGACAAATCAAGTCCCAGACCAGCCAGATGCAATTGCTGATTGGCAATGACAAAGACTATGCGGCTAACCGTATCTCCTACAAACTCAATCTGAAAGGGCCTAGCGTGGTGGTCCAGTCAGCCTGTTCAGGGTCTTTGTTGGCAGTGCATCAGGCGGCGCAAAGCCTTCTGGCGGGAGAGTGTGATATGGCTTTGGCCGGCGGGTTTTCGCTGGAATTTCCACTCTCGCAAGGCTATATCCATCAGGAAGGCAGCATTCTCTCGCGTGACGGCCACTGCCGGCCTTTTAGCGATCGGGCCTCAGGCACGGTGAGAGGCAATGGTGGGGGAGTGGTCCTGCTGAAGCGCCTGGAAGATGCAATGGCCGATGGAGACAGGATTTACGCGATTATCCGTGGATCGGCCACCAATAACGATGGTGCGCAGAAGGTTGGATACGCGGCGCCAAGTGTCGATGGGCAGGCGCAGGTTATCCGCATGGCGCATGCTGCGGCTGATGTGACACCTGACTCAATTGGGTATGTAGAAACCCACGGTACAGGCACCGCGATGGGTGATCCTATTGAAATCGCTGCGCTTAGTCAGGCTTTCTATCCGCATATTGAGGCCGACAGTTGTTTGTTGGGCGCGGTGAAGCCCAATATAGGCCACCTGGATGTGGGGGCCGGGATTGCGGGGCTAATCAAAACCGCCAGGATTGTACAGCAGGGTTTCGTTCCGGCGACACTCCATTTTGAACGCCCAAATCCCGGTATCGATTTTTCTCAAACGCCTTTTCGCGTCGTCAATGTGTTTCAGCCCTGGTATCGACCTGGCGTGCGGCGTGCGGGGGTAAGCGCATTCGGTATTGGTGGTTCCAACGTGCACGTTGTTCTTGAACAACCGCCCGTAGTACTCGAGGGACAAAACACGCATCAAGGCGATTACCTGGTTTTACCTTTAGCAGCGCAGAGCAAAACGGCACTGCAATCTTTATCTCGGCAATTAGCCGATTATCTCGGATCCCATCCTGATCTGTCCCTGCGCGATGTAGCCTATACCTTGCGGCGTCGCTATCAGGACTTCCCCTACCGGCAAGTGGTTATGGCACAGACGCTGGAGGAAGCCAGCAAACGATTGGGGGACGATCCGCAGCGTACTAAACATATGGCGATGTGCAGTGAGAAGCCTGTCAGTTGGGTATTGATGTTCCCCGGCCAGGGGACGCATTTTGCCGGTATGGGGAGTAATTTTTATCAGTCTGGCAGCGTATTCGCTGAAACGTTCGACCAGCTCGCTGAGTTGTTTAACGATCATCTTCAGTTCGATCTGCGGACTGTGGTCTTTGATGAGCATGGGGCTGAACTGCTGGAACAGACTGCCGTCGCACAACCGGCGTTGTTCTCTGTCGCCTATGCGATGGCAAAACAGCTCATGGCGATGGGCGTTCAGCCTGATGCCTTTATTGGCCACAGTATTGGCGAGTATATCTGCGCGACACTGTCCGGCGTTATGTCGTTGCCTGAAGCTGCCAGGCTGGTTGCGGCACGCGGGCGTCTGATGCAGGCAATGGAGCCGGGCGACATGATGGCAGTGTCGCTGGATGAACAGCAGTTGATCCCGTGCCTGCCAGCAGATATCTCGGTGGCCGCAATTAATCGGCCGTCACTCTGTGTGGTCTCGGGGCCGCAGGAATCGGTCGCAAAACTGCGTCAGCAGCTCGAAAATGACGATATCAGCTGCCGCATGCTGGAAACCTCACATGCGTTTCACTCATCGATGATGGAGCCATGCCTGGAGGCTTATCGCGGCGTACTGGCAGATATCACGTTAGCTGCACCGCAACAGCCCTTCATCTCTAACTTAACCGGTACGTGGATTACGACGGCACAGGCCACGGATCCTGAATACTGGGTACAACATCTACGGGGAACCGTACGTTTTGCTGATGGGATAAGCACACTCCTTGTCAATCCCTCTTATCACTTTATTGAATGTGGGCCTGGTACATCTCTTAACGGCGCAATAAAGGAAATCACGCGTGTCGAGCAGCGGGAAGGAATCAATGTCGTTTCTGTTCTGCCTGCCACGTGGGCAATGCGGAACCCGGATGAAACCCTATTGGGTCTGAAGGCAGGGCTGTGGTGTTGCGGTTGTGAAGAGTTTTCAGACGTTCTGACCACCGACGGTCAGCTACTTCCATTACCGGGATATCAGTTTGATCGCACGCGCCATTGGGTTGAAGCTACCCCGCTGGCGGATCAACGCGAAACCGTGAGTGATGAGATCAGCATACCCGACTCTCGTACGGAACCCGCAACAAGAGCAGAGCGGTTACAGCAGCTGTGGTGTGATGCGCTGGGTATCGAAACGCTGGAGCCCACTGATAATTTCTTCTCACTCGGAGGGGACTCGATTTTGAGTATTCAGATCGCCAGCCGCGCTAAAGCGTATGGCTGCGTCTTCCCGCCGGGCATGATTTTAGATTTCCCTACATTCGACGCCTTCGTTAGCGAGGTAGACCAACGTATTCCTGAAAGCGCTGATGGTACATCAGCGTTGGTTGAGGATAATGAGGCAGCCGCAATAGCGGCCGCCTTGTTAAAGGCCCCACAAGACGCGTTCGAACCGTTTCCGCTGACGGACATTCAGTATGCCTACTGGATTGCCCGCAATACAGGGAACCCGGAAAGGCGCATGGCTGCTCATGCTTATGAAGAGTTCGAATGCTATCAACTCGATGTAGCGCGCCTGGAGATGGCGCTAAACGCAATGATCAAGCGGCACAGTATGCTGCGCACGGTGTTCGATGATAATGGCATGCAGCGGACGCTGCCTGAAGTACCGCCATACCGCATTACCATCAACGACTACAGCAGCAGATCCCATCAGGAGGCTACGGACTACCTCAGTGCGTGGCGTGAGGGCAAATCCCATCAGGTGATGGATTATCGTCAATGGCCACTGTTTGATTTATCAATCTCGCATATGCCGGATAGCACATCGCGCCTGCATATCAGCTTCGACTTATTGATTCTGGATGCGTGGAGTATCACGTTGTTCTGGAGTGAGCTGGAAGCTTGTTATCAGGATGCCAGCTACCAGCCAGAGCGCTGTGATGTTGAATTTCGTGATTACGTCTTGGCCGAACAGCGTCTGGAAGCCAGTGGTGCATTTGCCACGGCAAAAGCTTACTGGCAGTCGCGGATCGCGGGTTTTCCTTCCGCCCCGGCGTTACCCTTAATTGCCGATCCCGACACGTTAGAGCAGCATCGTTTTGTTCGCAGAGAAACACGACTGCCAGCTGATGTATGGCAGCAGATCAAAAAGAGTGCCAGTTGCCACGGTGTTACGGCATCAACCCTGTTACTCACTGCCTACTCGGAAGTGCTGGCCGTCTGGGCTGAATCGCCGCACTTCTGCCTGAATCTTCCGGCATTTAACCGGCTAGAGGTTGATCCCGGCATTTATAACGTGATGGGAGACTTTACTTCGGTACTGCTGTTTGAAGCCGATCTACGTGAAGAGTCAACATTTATCGACCGCGCGCGCGCGATGCAAAAAAGGCTGTGGGATGATCTGGCAGCGCTGCAATATAACGGAATTAAAGTGCTGCGGGACATTGCAGAACAGCGCGAGCAGCGGGTGCTGATGCCTTATGTCTTTACCAGCCTGATTTTCCCTTCTGCGCAGGATAAACCGATCATTAGCCGTCTTGGCAAGCTGATCGACGGCATCTCACAGACGCCGCATGTCTGGCTGGATTGTCAGGTGTACGAAGCAGGCGGTGATCTGCTGATTAACTGGGATGTATTAGACGGTATTTTTGACCCCGCGATGCTGGCAAATATGTTCGCTGATTACCGCACGCTGTTGCTGAAAATGGCTCACCACCCGGCACTTTGGCA
This sequence comes from Serratia sp. PL17, assembly GCF_017832355.1. Taxonomy (GTDB): domain Bacteria; phylum Pseudomonadota; class Gammaproteobacteria; order Enterobacterales; family Enterobacteriaceae; genus Serratia. The sequence continues at coordinate 115,343 of NZ_JAFIBY010000007.1, read as the reverse complement.
AGACAACAGTTGGCGTGAGCAGTGGGCCGAGCGCTTTAACCGAGGCGTGGTGGCTGCATCGAACCAGACCGCATGCGAGGTCGTTCCTGTTTTATTGCATCAGGCTTTCCTGCGTTGGGCAGACGTGACGCCAGAAGCGCCCGCACTCATTGGGAATGACACCATCAGCTACGGTGAACTGGCTCGATTCACCTCCGCAGTGGCGGAACGGATCCAGAGCGCGGGCGCGGTCCCGTCATCGGCGGTGGCGATTGTGGCGGAGAAGAGTTGGCAGCAGGTTGCGGGCATCCTGGCAATCTTGCGTGCGGGATGCACTTATGTGCCGTTAGATCCCTCGCTTCCAAAAGAACGCCTGCATACCTTACTCAACATGGCGGATATCCATATTGCCGTGGTTACCGAGGAGTGTGCAGCGGCCACCGAATGGCCTGTAGGGCTGCAGCGGATTGTGTTGTCTGATGCCTTATACCATCACGCGGCGATCTGTGCGGAGGTGGCGGTGTCACCGGATGCACTGGCCTATATCATCTTTACCTCCGGGACCACCGGTACCCCGAAGGGAGTGATGATCAGCCATGCCGCTGCGCATAACACGGTGTCAGATATCAACCGCCGTTATCAGCTAAATCGTAATGACCGGGTATTAGCCCTTTCCTCAGCGACTTTTGACCTGTCGGTATACGACATTTTTGGACCTCTCAGCGTCGGTGGTGCCGTGGTTATACCGGATGCCCGGTTGAGTAAAGATCCGGAACATTGGATCAGCCGTATTGAATGGTATCAAGTCACGCTATGGAATAGCGTTCCCGCACTGATGGAGCTGCTGGTGTCAGCGCTTGAATCCCATCGGAAAACACTGCCCTCTGTGCGGCTGATCATGATGAGTGGCGACTGGATACCGGTTTCATTGCCTGCGCGTATTGAAAAAACTCTGCCAGAGGCGTTGCAAATCAGCCTTGGCGGCGCGACGGAAGCGTCGATTTGGTCAATCTTCCACCCCATTGTGCGCGAGGATCGTCAGCGGGCCAGCATTCCGTACGGCAAAGCGCTGGCTAACCAAAAGTTCTATGTCCTTGACCAGCAAATGCGCATCCGTCCAATAGGCGTTGCAGGAGAGTTGTATATTGGTGGTGACGGCCTTTCGTTGGGCTATCTTGGCAATCCGGTAGAAACGGCGAAACGTTTTATCAGCCACCCTCGTACCGGAGAGAAACTCTACCGCACCGGGGATATGGGGCGCTGGATGGTTGATGGCAGCATCGAATTTCTGGGCAGACTGGATAACCAGCTCAAAATAAATGGTTTCAGGGTCGAGACGGGTGAGATTGAGTCGATTGCGTTGAAATACGATGGCGTGACAGGCTGCATCGTCGGCGCTCATCAGCACCAAGGAGCGAAGCTGTTGGTGGCCTGGGTCACCTTGAATGAAGATTGCCCGAATGGCGTTGCACGGCTGCGGCGGCATCTGGCCGAAAGACTGCCCGAATACATGGTGCCGAAATTGATCACGGTTGTTCCGGGCTTTGCATTAACCGCAAATGGAAAAGTCGATGTTAAGCAGCTACCTTCCCCTGTTCTGCTTGACTTGGCACCACGGCAGATTGCCGCGAAAAATGATACTGAAGCGCAGGTGGCGGGGCTGGTGCAGGCCATCATGCAATGCACGACGTTCAGCGTTGAGCAGGATCTGTTTACGTTGGGCATGGATTCTCGCCGATTGACCGAGTTGGTTACACTCATCCGGCATGAGATGTGCCCGTTGTTTCCGCTACGGGCCGCGTTCGAACACGCGAACGTGCGTGCTATCAGCCAGGTGGTTGAAGAGTATCAGCCTGCTGCTTGCTCCGATGAGACAAGTCAATTCGGTGTGCAAAAGGCAGAGCGGCGTGATAGCTATCCGCTGTCTTCAGCGCAGCTACGCTTATGGTTCCACGATCAATGCTATCCAGGTAATACCACCTATAACTTGGTGGAGCCTTTTGCCCTTGAGGGGGAGCTGGATGTGGCGTTGTTCACCCAGGCGCTGAACGGCTTTATTCAGCAGCATCCGGTGTTGACCTGCGCGATCTCTGACGATGTCGCTGAGCCGTATATGGTGCTGCGCCCGGACGCTCAACCACTTATCCGTATGAGCGACTGTAGTGATGTTGCAGAAAACAAACGCGATTACTTTATCGGGCAGCATATTCAGCGCGAAGCGAACACCCCGCTTAAAGCTAATGCGGGTGAGTTGTTCAAATTACATCTGCTGCGTTTTTCTCAGCGTGAACATGTGTTGATTGTGGTTGCACACCATATCATCTGGGATGGCTGGTCTACAGCCATCATGATCAAAGAAGTGAGTCAACGTTATCGCACCTTGCTCAATGGCCAACCGCTGCACTTGCCGGCTGACGCGCTCAATTTCTTTGACGTTTGCTGCTGGGAACAAAGCCAGATTGCGACCGATGCGTTTGCCGCACAGCGTGAATATTGGTTGAAGCAACTGGGTGGTGTACTACCCGTCCTGGCATTACCGATCGTTACGGGTGAGCCGGCGACGGGGGGACAGCGCCATGTCTTCCATATCACAACACCGGTTGCCACGGCATTCACTGACCTGTGTTCTGCGCTGAGTGTTACGCCTTTCATGGGTTACATGTCGGTTTGGCAGCTGGTTCTGGGATGGTGGTGCCATCAGGATGACATCATTGTCGGTACACCTGCGGGCCACCGCGCGGATCCGGCATTGACCAATGTTATTGGTTTCATGGTCAACAGCCTGGCGATCCGCACTCATCTTGATCGTGAGCAGCCCTTTACTCAACTGGCACAGCAGGTACGTCTTACCTGCCTTGATGCTTACATCAATCAGGATATCCCCTTTGATCAGGTGGTGAGTCTTCTCCGTCCGCGTCGTTCCGATGCGGAATCGTCACCTATTTATCGTTCCTGGTTCGTTTTGCACGATGTGCCGGTTCCTCAGTGGGATATCGATGGGATCGCGTCTCGCTTGCTGGATGCTGAATTCCTACTGGACGTCCATGACATCAAGTTGTCACTCGTCAGTAATAGTGCGGGAGTGGAGGGTGGGCTTGACTATCGTAACGGCCTTTTTGCTCAGGAAGATGTCGGGGTGCTGTGTGATTGTTTCGTCGGTTTAGTGGCTCGGATTGTAACCAACACGGAAACGCCCCTCTGTCAGTTAATGCAGTGGCTGGACACTGAAAAAGCGCGACTCAAACGCCAGCAGCACCCCGTTGACGCTCTCCCGCCATGGAGTTTCTCTAATAACCGTCGTCGAGTGAAGGAACTGTGATGAATAACCCTCCAAGCGTTGTCGGGCATTTCTGTCCGTCGGATTATGGATACAGCTTACACAACGCGTTTTTTCGCCAGGCAATACGCACGCCCGCGGCAATTGCTCTTCGCGATGATGCCGGTGTGATGACCTACACTGAGTTACGGGAGCAAGCCTGCGCTATTGCCTCCTCTTTGCGCAGTCATGGACTGATGCCGGAAACGGCGGTCGGGGTGTATTTACCCCGCGATCGCAATTTACCCGCTGCATTGATCGGCATTATGGCCGCTGGCTGCGCCTATTTGCCGCTTGACCCACGTTACCCGCAGCAGCGCATTGAGCAGTTAATCACGATAGGGCAGGTTCAGTGTGTCATTACCACGCGATTGCTGGCGGAGACATTGCCTGGTGATATCACGGCCATTTGCATTGAAGATATTGCGCTGGTCGATCTGGACCATGTTCTGAATAACGACCCTGCGCAGTCAAACTCACTGGCTTACTTTATTTTTACTTCGGGTTCAACGGGGGTGCCAAAGGGAGTGATGATTGAGCATGGCAATGCACTGTCACTTCTTTACTGGGCGCATCATTTCTATTCGTCATCGCAGCTGGCAAGTGTCGCATTTACTACTTCGATCACCTTTGATCTCTCGGTGTTTGAAATCTTTGTGCCGCTGAGCGCGGGGGGAATGATCCACATCCTGGAAAATGGCTTATCGCTGCTTGACTGGAAGTGGCGCGACGTGCTGACGCTGCTGAATACAGTGCCTTCTGTGCTCAATGAAGTGGCGACGCTGGGGCATTTACCACAGCAGCTTTCGGTGATTAACCTAGCCGGTGAACCGCTGCCTGCAAGCTTAGTGCTGGTATTGCGCGCGCAGTGCCCCAATGCGCAGATTTTCAACTTATATGGACCTTCGGAAGATACGACCTATTCCACCGTAAGCGAGGTTTTGGCGAGCGATGAACAGCCTACCATTGGCCTTGCGATGCTGGGACGCCACTGCTATTTGCTGAATGAAAGTGGTAATGAGGTCGCGCACGGAGAGGTTGGAGAGATCTACGTGGCCGGGCCGGGTGTTGCACGCGGATATTACGGACGCCCCGACCTTGAGAGCGTATTTATGCCGGATAAACGGCAACCAGACAGCTATCGCATGTACCGTACCGGTGATTTTGGTCGCCAGCTTGCCGACGGGCGGATCTTGTGTCTGGGGCGACGTGACGATCAGGTGAAAATTCGTGGTCATCGCGTTGAAATCGGTGAGGTGGACGCAACAATGCGAAAGCATCCCGCGGTGGCAGAGGTTGCGGTGGTGGTGGTCGATTCACCCGCACGCGGAAAATTTCTGCGCTGTGCGCTCGAACTGAGCGACAGCACAAACCAAGCCGATATCGCCGCGTGGGCGAGCGCACGCTTGCCGGCGTTTATGATCCCCTCAGAGTGGCAGGTCTTTGACAAGCTTCCGCGACTGCCAAACGGCAAAATTGATAGGGCTTACCTGCGTAAAGCCGCAACTGTTAGGGCACACTTAACCGACGATCAGCATCCTATGGGGCAGACTGAAGAAACCCTGGCACAGTGCTGGCGTCATTTGTTAGAGCAGCCGACGATTGGCCGGCATGACAGCTTTTTTGCTCTGGGTGGGCATTCCCTGTTGTTCACCCGTTTGCAGTATCACATCCGTGAAATCTTCTCGGTCAGCATTGAGCTGGCAACGTTGATGTCAGCGTCCACATTGGCTGAACAAGCCAGATTGATAGCTCAATCCGACGTGATCGACAATCGCGCCGGAAGCAGCGAAGAGCTGTCCTGCACACCTTCTCAGCGCAGAATGTGGACCTTGGAAAAGCTGCTGCCGGGATCGCCGCGTTACAATATTGCAAACACCTTCCAACTGCAGGGCGAGCTGGATAACCAACGGCTGATTACGGCGCTGACCGCAACGGCGGCACACCATGCCATGCTGCACACGGTATATGGTGAGTCCGACCGTGGCCTGCAACCTGTGCCACTGGCCAAACACCGCGTGAACGTGTTGCAGAAAAATTTGAGCCAGATGCCGCTGGTTCAGGCACTGGAGCAGGCCAAAACTCTGTCCAGCGCTTTCCAGCGACAGCCGTTTGAACTGAGTAGCAATGCACCCTTAGGTGTGCAAATTATCACTGTTGCTCCCACCTTGCACTTGGTGGATATCAAAACCCATCACATTGCGGCCGATGGATCGATGGAGCTGCTAGTGGAGGAGATCTCGTTCCGCTATAACCGCCCGCACGCCCCCATACAGAGCTGCCGATCGTATAATGACTACGCCCAATATTTGCTGACTCCGTCGCTGCAAATGGAGCAGGAAAAGTCGCTGCAATGGTGGCAAATGGCGCTCGCCAATCCACCAGAGCTTTTACGCTTACCTTTTGACAAACCGGCTAAACGAAGCACGACTGGTGTTGGGCAACTGCTAAGCATTACGGTGGATCAGGAGACGGTACACTCTTTGTTGAAGCTGTGTCAGCAGCATCAGGGGTCGTTGTTCCACGGTCTGCTGGCCGTTACCTGGGCATTTCTGGGCAAACTGTCAGAAAGTGACGATGTGTTGCTGGCTTTGCCAGTACATACCCGTCCGTCGGAATACGCCAGAACGGTCGGAAATTTTGTTAATACTGCTATTGCGCGCGGACGGCCACATGCCGCCATGACCTTTGAACAGTTACTACAGGCCGCGAAAGAGAACACCCTTCAGCTGTTGCGGCATGCAGATGTGCCTTTTGAGTCAGTATTGAATGCGGTGAAAGGGTTACGTTCCGCTGAAGGCGTACCGTCCGTGAATGTCATGCTATCACTATTAGTATCTCCGGCACTTCTGGAACTGGAGGGCTGCCAGACAACCTTCTTGCCTGTAGATCTTGGCACCAGCCGTTTTGACCTTGGCCTGTTTTTCCGTTACGACAATACCGGGCTGGTGCTGAACCTGGAATACGATACGCAGCGGTTTAGTGATGCTATGGCGAGGAGTTTGTCGCAGACCTGGGCCGGATTTTGCGCGAATCTGACGGCAAATAGCAGAGCACCGCTGTCTCAGGTCGGTCTGTTATCTGAGGCGTCTTATCAGAAAATTGTGGAGGATTGGAACAACACGAAAACGGCTGTGGCGTTTGAAGGGCGCATCGACATGCTTTTCTCGCAACGTGTTGTCGGGCAACCCGACCACACCGCTCTGATTGCGGGTCAGGATGTGCTGAGCTATCAGCAGCTCGATCGGAGTGCGAACCAGCTGGCCTGGAGCCTGCGTGATGCTGGTGTGCCGGTGGGGGCTCATGTAGGGATTTTATGTGAACGCGGTGCGGCAATGGTTATTGCCGTACTGGCAGTGCTGAAGGCGGGATGTGTCTATGTGCCGATCGACCCGTCGACACCTGCAGAACGCTGTCGGCTTATGGCCACCGTTGCCAACTTTTCTGGCCTGATCAGTGATGACGCTTTGCGTAATAAAGCGCTGAGCATTCAGGCTGAAGTACCGCTGACGCTGATCTGGGCGGACTCTGATGCACATCGCATGCAGTGTGACACGCCGCCGGACAATCCAGCTACGGCGGATGATCGTGCCTATATTATTTTTACCTCCGGTACCACGGGAATACCGAAAGCCGTCGCGGTGAAACACCGACCGGCGGTCAACTTGATTGACTGGGTTAATCGCACGTTTGCGGTTTCTCCCGTGGATAAACTTCTATTTGTCACGTCGATCGCATTCGACCTTTCTGTTTATGACATGTTGGGCACGCTGGCAGCAGGTGCGACGCTGCGCGTAGCGAGCCGGGAAGAAATTCGTAACCCTGAACTACTGAGCCAGATTGTCAGTCGGGAAGCGATAACCTTCTGGAATTCGGCGCCGGTGATCCTCGATCAACTTATCCCTTATCTGGATGTAACAGGTAACCCGCATCTCCGGCTGGCATTTTTATCCGGTGACTGGATCCCGGTGTCGCTGCCGACCCGGCTGGCGGAAAAATGCCCTAAAGCAGAGCTGATCGCGCTGGGTGGCGCCACTGAAGCCGTTATTTGGTCCAACTTTTTCCCGACATCCGGCAATCAAAGAGAGCTGAGTAGCATTCCTTACGGCAAGCCAATTCAGAATGCACGCTACTACATTCTGGACCCGCATCAGTTGCCGGTACCGGTCGGGGTTGAGGGCGACTTGTATATTGGTGGTGATGTGCTGGCCGAGGGTTACTACGGTGATGCACATCGCACAGCGGAGAAATTCTGTCGCGATCCTTTTGTCGCCGCTCCTTCAGCCAGAATGTATTTCACTGGAGATCGGGCGCGGTTCTTTGGCGACGGTAATATTGAGTTCCTTGGGCGGCAGGACTCACAGGTCAAAATCAATGGCTATCGCATCGAAATCGATGAAATCGAAGCGGCGATCCTGAGATGTGAAGGCATTGTGGCGACGCACGTATCAAGAAAAGGTGAACGACACCATTACTGGCTTTGTGCCTACATCGTCGTTCAGGCAATGACTCAGCCAGATATTGCGCTGATTAAAGGAACGTTAAGTCAGAGTCTGCCTGAATATATGATTCCCGCTTTGTTTATTACGATTGATGAAATTCCGGTAACGGTAAATGGAAAGCTTGATAAAAGTAAATTGCCAGAACCTAAGTTGAATGTAAAAGATAATGAGATGTCGTCGGAAAATGGAATGTGTATTGAGGAGAAAGTAAAGAACGTCTGGCGAACTGTTTTAAATAGAAATGAAATTAGTCTTACGGACAACTTTTTTGATGCAGGGGGAGACTCTGCCAGGCTTATCCAAACGCATCGGGCATTACAGGATGAAATAGGGTTTAATTTCCCAGTAATGGGTTTATTCCAGTACACCACAATTCGTTCGTTGGCTCAGTGGTTAAAAGGACATTCAGAAAAACAAGCTGCAACTCAGCTCGTGCCGACAGATAAAAACCTGACAGCCAGGCAACGCGTTATGCAACTCCAAAAGAATCGTAAAAACATTAATCGATAACCAAACTGTTCGAGGATCTTATGATGGAAACAGCTACAGTCGTTGAACGTTATCAGAATGACTTCGTTACGCTTGGCGTACACAAGGTTGCTCATCTGGATGAACCCCTGATGAATCATCTGATCCGTACTTACGAAATATTGTGCCGGATGTCGTGTGAGGAGCAGGTGTGCCTGGCCGGTCTTTTCCACGGCTGTTATGGCACACAGGGCCTGCATACGGATGAAATCGGTGATATTCCTGAAACCCAGCGCCAGATAGTGCGTAATTGCGCGGGTACTCAGGTTGAAAGCCTGGTTTATCATTTTTCGGTGATGAGTTATGAGTCGCTCAGTAAAAGCTTTCGCAACCTGTTGAAAGCCGATGGCATACCCGCATTAAAAGATCGCCGTAGCGGCGAAGCCATTATTGTTACTCGTGAATATTTCGAAAAACTGCTGACCTTAAAATTAGCGGATGTGCTTGCACATGCTCCCATGCACAAAAATCATACCTGCACCAATATTCCTGCCCAATACGGCGCATTCTGGGAAATGGTCGCAGAGTATTTTGGTGGCAATAAGATACGTGTCTGGAGTGAGATAGTCAGCTAACTCAAATTCTTTGGAGGAAATAAAATGACATTAATGCCCGATAATACATGGGAGGGTTTCCCATTATCTTTCCAGCAGGACGCGTTTTGTGCTGAGCGCGTAAATGAAAAGCTCCGTACCCTGTGTTTGCGATTCGATATTAAAGGTGTGCTTGATAAGATTCTTCTTAATAAGGCGCTAAATAACATTGTTGAGAAAAATGAAATCCTTCGCACCCACTATCGAACACTGCAAAGTCAGAGTAAAAATCCACTGATGGTAATCAGTGAGACTGCCTTACTGCATCTCGATAAGATAGTTTTATTATTGGAAGCCGAAAGACAGTCAGTGATTGCAAGCGAAATGGCTGCTCTAGAAAGCGGTGAGGTTGTCAATCGTGATGATGCGATTAATGCGAGCTTACTCACTTGGAAGGATCATCACACATTGCTGCTCAAGGTACCTGCGATAGGCTTTGATTGGCTATCCGGGAATTTGCTGATGCAGCAGGTTGCGGCTGAATATCATGCGTTGACCCAGCAAATGGCCGTGGGTGAAAACCATGTTGTGCAATATGTGGATTTTGCCCAGTGGCAGCGGGAAGAAGATCAGAAAAACCGCGTTAATAAAGGTGATACCTACGCGCAGACTCAGCTGGCAAACGCCACTGCATTGAACCTGCCGTTGGAGATGAAATCAGAGAGAACGGATTTTAGCCGTCATCCACTGTCGCTGAGCGTGGAGCAACAGTCTGGCCTGATGGCGGTTGCTGATCGGCTGGGGGTGGGGCAAAAAGCGGTGTTTCTGGCCTGCTGGACGGCGGGTCTGTGGCGACTTTGTGGCTCTCCTGATGCTGTCAGCATTCGCGTGAACATGCTCGGAAGGCCTTTTGCTGAATTGCAGCATTCACTCGGCCGTTATAGCGCGCCGGTCACGCTCAATCTGGCTCCGTTACCAACCCATGATTTTTCACAATTATTGACGCAATGTCAGGACGCTTTATCACGTTATGAGCCGCTGGTGCAGATACGTTCCAGTGGTCTTCATCAGATTAGCAAGAAAGTAAATGTTGCTTTTGATTTTGATGAAGCAGCAATGGCAATCAGTCTGGCAGAACTTAACTGGTGTAACCAGTCGCAGCCGCGCGTTGATTTTGATACCGATCTGATGTTGCGGGTACAGGTCGGTGAGGTATTACGCTGCACGCTGAATGTGCGCAATGGCACTATTCCCGATGCCGGCATACAGGCGATTTCTCAAGCCTTTAATGCATCAGTCAATGCACTGTTGGCGAATGCGCGACAACCTCTCGGGCATTTCGCTCTTCTTAACACGGCTCAACAGCAACAGCTGTTGCAGAATACGGTTGCTCCTGTTGCACTGGCTGCCTCTGAACCCTGGACGCAGGTTTTTGCTCGGCAAGCGCAGGAAACGCCCGATGCGCCTGCTTTACGTTTTAACGATCGTATCTGGAGTTATGGTTCGCTTGATGTACTGACCAGCCAGATTGCCAATTCGCTGGTCGCTAAAGGGGTTGTTCCCGGCTCCACTGTGGCTTTACGGCTGGAACGCAGTGATTACCTTTTAGCACTGATTATCGCCGTTAATAAAGCGGGGGCCGCCTATCTGCCGTTAGATATCATTATGCCTGAACAGCGTGTTGCAACCCTGCTCCAGCAAACCACGCCAGTGTTATTGATTCAGGATGACGGCAGTGAAATCGATGTTATTGGCGAACAGGCTACACTTCGTCTGTCCGCCGTGCTGGATGCCGCGACAGTGTATCCGTCGAGCGGGCCGGAGGTGACGATCCACCCCGATGCGCTTGCTTACATTCTTTACACCTCTGGCACCACGGGTAACCCTAAAGGAGTAAAAGTAACGCACCGCGCGCTCGCGCGCTACATTGATGGGGTTAAGACACGTATCGGCATTAAAGGTCCGTTAGTCTATCTTTCTGTCGGCCCATTGACCACGGATTTAGGTAACACGACGATTTTCCCGGCGTTAACCAGCGGTGGTTGCATCATCATGTCTCCGCACTCTAAAGCGGAAGAAGCCCAGGAACAAATCGCGTTTATGGAAATAACGCAATTTGATGTTCTGAAGATCACGCCTTCACATTTAGCCTCATTGTTTGCTCTGTGCCAGGAGCCGGCTCGCTTGATGCCAGAAAAAACGCTGGTGCTGGGCGGAGAAATGCTGAGCTGGGGGATGTGGCGTTTGTTCAATTCCTTCAGCCACGGTAGCAAGATTTTCAACCATTATGGCCCGACCGAAACCTGCGTGGGGGTGATTGCCGGCGTTGTCGAAACTGACGCGGATGTGGCACTGGCATCTACCGTTCCGTTGGGGCAGCCGTTAGGCCACGTGCGTGCTTACATTGTTGATGCGTATGGCCATTTGCTGCCGGATGGTGCGGTTGGTGAATTATATATCGGGGGGGAAAGCGTCAGCACCGGCTATGTGTTCGCGGAAGAGCGGGATGTCGCGCGCTTTATTGCGGATCCGTGGCATGACGAAGGTTGCGTATACCGAACCGGAGACAAGGTTCGCCGCTTGCCAAACGGACGGTTTGAGTTCTTGGGACGCATCGATCGACAGTTGAAAATCCGTGGATTCCGGGTGGAGCCTGCCGAGATCGAAGCGATTTTGCGTCGTCATACCGAAGTGCTGGATAGCTGCGTCATTGAACAGGGGGAGTCTGCCAGCGCATATCTGGTGGCTTATGTGGTGTTGCAGGACTGTTCGGTTGGTCTGCAACCTGCGCTGCGCGATTACCTTAATACGCAATTGCCGGACTTTATGTTGCCGTCGTACGTCGTCGCGTTGTCTCGTTTCCCGCTCAACCATAACGGGAAAATTGATATTTCACTCCTTCCTCATCCCGAATCGCTGCATTCCGGCGATAACAGCCATTACGTGGCGCCGAAAAGTGACACAGAGAAAACAGTTGCCGGAATATTCGAATCGTTGCTTCAGGTCGCCTCAGTCGGCCAGCACGATGACTTTTTTGATATCGGTGGCCATTCACTGGTTGCAACAAGGCTGGTGGCTGCGATCCGTCAGCAGTTCACGATCCCTTTTAACCTGCGCTCTGTCTTTATGGATGCCACTGTTAGTGGACTGAGTGCGCAGATCGAGACGGCGCTGGCACAAAATCAGGAGGTAAAATCATGTTAACCGAAACGCGATTTGGTGGTCGTCGCCAGGTAGTGAAAGTCTCATCGCATCAAGGCGTAACACTGGTGCCGTTGGTGGATGAAACACGGCGGGGAAAAATGGTCATACCCGATCGTAAAGACGTTTCTGCACACGCTTGGATGCTGGAGCACCTGCAGCAGATGACCGAATGGCTGAACGCGCATGGCGCGCTGCTGTTACGAGGATTTAACGTAACCGATGCCGACGCTTTCCGTCAGGTGGTTGAGGCGACACAGGGCACGTTGCTGAACTACACCCACCGGTCAACGCCGCGTAAAAGCATCAGTGCGGGGATTTACAGCTCAACCGAATACCCGGCGGATCAGTATATTCCTCAGCACAACGAAATGTCCTACACGCAGAACTGGCCCACGCGTCTATTTTTCTACTGCGCGGTTAAACCGGGTGACGGGGGACAAACCCCTTTAGCAGACAGTAAAATAATGTACCAATGCCTACCGGCAGATCTGATCGAACGCTTTGACCGACATGGCGTTATGTATGTGCGTAACTATGGCCTGGGGCTTGATTTGAGCTGGCAGGATGTCTTCCAGACGGAGGAAGTCAGCGAAGTTGAACGTTATTGTACTGAAAACGGCATCCAGTTTGAGTGGCTGAGCGAGGGAAGGCTTCGTACGCGTCAGGTTTGTCAGGCTACGATACGCGATAAACACAGCGGTCAGGGGATCTGGTTTAACCAGGCCCACCTGTTTCATGTCAGTAGCCTCCCTCTGGAGACGGAGCGGGAATTACGTCTCGAGTTTTGTGAAATTGATCTGCCGCGTAACACGTTGTTTGGTGACGGTACTCCGATCCCAGCAGCGGATTTGGCCACCATTCGGGCGGCCTACCAGAAGGAGGAGTTAGTCTTCGACTGGGAAGAAGGGGACATTCTGATAGTTGATAACGAGACGATGTCACATGGGCGGCGACCTTTCAAAACTCCACGTTCCATTATGGTGGCAATGACATGATCGATTCAGGTAATTTTGAGGATGTAAAACGCGAGATTGAATATGCTTATCAGCATGCGCGTTTTTTCCGTAACCATATCGATGAGTCGGGCATCGTGCCCGATGCCATTGACTCAGTACAGGCGTTTAAGCGCCTGCCCGTCACGCGTAAGATGCATTACCGAAAAAATTATCCGTTTGGCGTATTGGCAGCGGGTTACACCCTGAACTCACCGCACGTCATGCGTTTTCAAAGTTCGGGGACGTCGGGTGAGCGGTTGAACAGCGCGATTTTCTCCTTTGATCTGGCGCGTCGGCAGGCTACCAGCCTGAGCGTAAATGAGAAGTTTAATTCGCTTTGGCTGCCCGGGAAAAAGCTCAAGCTGTGTCGTTATGCGCCGCCTAACTGTTCAGATGTCGAGTGTGGTATTGGCTTGAGTACAATGGAAGAACGCACGTTAGCAGATGGCACATTGGTCCTACCGGTGGCGCACGACCTGCTGGCGACCCCTCTGCGGATGATCAATCAAGCGCTGGATGAAATCGCGCTTTACAATCCGGACATTCTAGTGGTGGACCCCACACATCTGGCATTTTTGACGCGTCAGGCCGCGAAGCTGGGCAGGACTATCAGCAGCAGTAACAAATTGCACATCATCTGCGGTTACACGCAACTGACCCACATGGCGCGGCGGCAAATCACCCAGTTTTTCGGTGACGATGTGCCGGTGGGCAACATGCTGGGCATGTCAGAGCTGGGTTATTTGGGCTTTGAATGCCACCACGGCAGCCTGCATCTCAACAACCAGGATTATTTCGTTGAGCTGCTGGCAAATGGGGAGGACGTACAGGAGAACCAGCCAGGAGAATTGGTCATTTCAACTATCGATGATGGACTCATCCCGCGTATTCGCTATGCCACTGGCGATCTCTATCGCTTTGTCGCAGGTTCTTGTACCTGCGGTAGTACCTTACCCCGCGTGGTGATCGAGGGGCGGGCAACGCAGAATCTGCTGGTGGGGAATAGGAGTATTTCGCCGACCGATTTAGATGCTGCTGTGGGTGATGCTCCGGGGATCGACCTCTACAAAATGGAGCAAAACCAGGCAGGGAAACTCACCTTCCGCTTTATCGCTAATGAGCAGTTTAATGCGTTAACCCTGGCTCGAATAAAGGATGTCGTCGGTACGTTGATTGGCACCGATGATATTGAATATCTATCGGTGGATTATATCCCCTGTGAGCGCAGTGGAAAATTCCAGTCCTGTATTTCTCAGTTTCATGAGGTAAAACCGTGAGCCATTCCCCGGTCTGTAAATCTGATTTCCCAGCCCTACAGCAAGAGATTGACGGTAATAGCATTATTTATCTCGATAATGCCGCCACTACGCTAAAGCCTCGCGCGGTTATTAAGGCGGTCAGTGATTTTTATACCTTTAATGGAGCCAATATACATCGCGGTAAGCATCGACTTTCCGATGAAGCATCGAATGATTATGAACATGCAAGGTTGGATATTTCTAACTATATTGGCGCGCAAGCCAATGAATTGGTCTTTACCGGAAATACTACGCATTCTCTGAATATCGTTGCGCATGGGCTGCAGCTCAGCAAGCAGGACATTGTTCTGGTCAATGAGGATGCTCACCATTCAAATATTCTTCCCTGGCGGCAAACCGCTGACGTGCGCTTTATTCGCACTACTGCGGAAGGGCGGCTCGATCTGGACCATTTTCGCGAGTTACTGTCGCTAAAACCAAGCGTTGTGGCATTAACTCACTGTTCAAATGTCACGGGGGCGGTGCATCCGGTCGGGCTGATGGTGAAATTAATCAGGGCGTCCTCTGACGCTGTTATCGTCCTGGACGCTGCTCAGTCACTGCCGCATGAGCGCATTGATTTTCACCAGCTTGATGTCGACTTTGCGGCATTTTCCGCCCATAAAATGTATGGTCCAACAGGAGTGGGTCTTCTATATGGAAAATATGCCTTACTGGAAAAATTGAAACCGCTGCAATACGGCGGTGGAACTGTGGATTGGGTTGATGCGAAAAAGCAGATAAATAGACGTGCGCCATACCACCTTGAAGCCGGCACCCCCGCTATCGCTTCTGTATTAGGCACTGGGGCTGCTGTGCGTTACTTGCTGCAATGTGATGAAAGCCTGAGAAGTGCTCATGACAGGGCATTGTCAGAGGCGATGTTGAAATCTATTGCAGAACGCCCATTCCTGTCGTTACTTGGGCCGCACGATACAAAGGACCGGCATGCGATATTTTCCGTGAAGTTTGACAGCAGTATTCCGGCGGGGGAGTTGACTCGTTTGCTGAGTGATTCATGGGGCATCATGTGTCGCAGTGGCTATCTTTGCGCACAGCCCTTTGTAACTGAAAAAGCACAGGGTGAAGTTATTCGTATTTCTGCCTGTATTTATAATGAACTGTCAGAAATCGAAACGCTTTTTTCTGCTATTGATGAGCTGGCGACCTGCGTGGGTTTGGCTACAATTTAATTTACTTTAAGGTGAGCATATACATGCGTTTTTTTAAAAATGATGAATATCTTGAAGTAGGTGAATCTACCTATATGTTTAATATTTTGAAGCAAGAGGCTAGTCAGGCTCTTGTAAAAAATCCACTTATCAATCAGGTTTTGTATAAGTCTATTCTTGCACACTCGAATTTTAATGCGTCTCTTGCGTGGTGTGTCGTGGACAAACTGAATAAGGATGAAGACCGGTTTAGAGACTGGTATCTAATTGTCGTTGAAGTTTATAATAATAACCCTGAAATTATTAATCAGGCGCTGTCTGATCTACATGCTTTCAGAGAAAGAGATCCCGCTTGTTATGGATACCTGCAGGTAATGCTTTTTTTCAAGGGGTTTATCGCCTTGCAATGCTATCGCGTAGCTCATGAGTTATATATTCAAGGGAAAAAAGAAACGGCGCTATTTATTCAGAGCCGCATGTCAGAAGTTTTATCAATTGATATACATCCTGCAGCAAAAATCGGCTCGGGTATTATGTTTGACCACGCACATTGTCTTGTTATTGGTGAAACGGCAATTATTGGCAATAATGTTTCGCTATTCCACAGTATAACATTGGGTGGTACAGGAAAAGGACAGGGTGATCGTCATCCTAAAATTGGGGATAACGTTACCATTGGTGCTGGCGCCAAAATATTGGGCAACATTAAGATTGGGGATAATGCCAAGGTAGCTGCAGGATCAGTTGTTCTGGAATGCGTACTTGAGGGTAAAACCGTTGCAGGTGTTCCTGCTCGTATTGTAGATGGGCAATAAAGTCTATGGCGGTCAATGGCTAACTGAGTCATCTATGTACCAAGGTTGCGAGCAAAGGTAATTACAAACGCTAGTGCCGACAAGGCCGCTCGATGGACGGCCTTATTAGCAATTTTTTTTGCGATTTATTTTGTTGCATGGCCATCAGGAAAGTATTTAGTACTATATTTTTCATCCGGGTCTGTATAGCATAACGGATTGATTTTTATGGAAGGTATATAAAGCCGTGACCAGAAACAACCAGCGTTCATGCGTTATGATATATAATACCTTTAACCCTAATCCCGTTTCTGAACGCCGAATTAAATCGCCGATGAAATATATTCGGATTCTATAATCAATGCGCGATTTTCATACCCGGCATTTAAAAAATATAAAGTGTGTCTATTGTGCGGAACGGTAGATAACAAGTCACGAGTGAGGTATTCAAACAACTAAGGTAATGGTCTTATCTCCATGGAAAGTTAAATGGCTGTAAAGTCGACAGCCTGCTACAGGGGGGGCTTACAGAGTCAATTTATTTGATTTTAAAAATAATTTCGAGGGGTTATGATTATGTGTTAATTTAAAATTAACTATGTAAAGTTTAATGTATATTATTTCAAGTGTTAAAAATTTACGCCATTGAATGTTAAGCAAGATAATAAATACATTAATATATAACCATGAAATGATACACTGGCGCTTGGGTAATAATCATGATCTCTTGGTTGAGTTAAGGAAGATATCAAGTGTAAACGCCCTGAACCAATAATTGGGTATTGGCTTTTAGAGGGTTTTATTTAGTGTCATAAGGTCTTGTTTATTTTAATGATAAAGTTGAAATTTTATTGGTTTGTTTTTTATTATACTAGTAATGTTCGATATTTCTTTTCGCATGGACAATCCATTGCTCGTTTTGGGTTAGGCCTAAAACCTGTCGAATATAACTGTACAACAATCTGGAGTATGGTGTGGTCAACAGGTTAATTTATAGGGTATGATTATCTCTTAGTGGTTACAGTGAAAAACTTAACACTTTCAAAGACTCGGGGTGCCCCAAGGGGCTGAGATTTTACCCGTATTACCTGATCTGGATTATGCCAGCGTAGGGAAGTCTCGGTGCCCCAACCGGTACCCGCCTTCTTGAACGCCGGTTGGGAGGAATATGTTCGCTCGACCTGATGCTTTACCCGGCGCCCGTGCCGCGGCCTGTTTGACCCAATTTAAGCACCAACCCCCATTGATTCACTGCCTGACCAACGAAGTGGTGCAGGAGCTGACGGCTAACGTGTTGCTGGCGCTCGGCGCTTCCCCTGCGATGGTGGTGGAACCGACAGAGGCAGCGCAGTTCAGCCTGCTGGCGAATGCTTTGCTGATTAACATCGGTACTCTCAATGCCTCACGTGCCGAATCCATGCTGGCGGCGGTGGAGGCCGCCAATACGGCGGGAACGCCATGGACGCTGGATCCGGTGGCGGTTGGTGGGTTGGTGTACCGCACTGCCTTTGCCCATTGCCTGTTAGGTAAAAAACCCGCGGCGATCCGCGGTAATGCTTCCGAAATCATGGCGCTGAGCGGTCTGCAGACAAGTGGGCGCGGCGTAGACAGCACGGACGATTCGCTGGCGGCTTTACCCGCCGCGCGTGAGCTGGCACGGAGCAGTGGCGCTGTCGTGGCGGTAACCGGGGTCGTGGATTATGTCACCGACGGCCAGCGTGAGTGGGCCGTCGCAGGGGGGGACGCACTGATGACGCGGGTCGTGGGAACCGGCTGTGCCTTATCGGCCGTAGTGGCGGCATTTTGCAGCCTGCCGGGCGATCGGCTGGACAACGTCGCGACTGCCTGCCGGGTGATGTCGCTGTGTGGTGAACGTGCCACGCGCGATGCCGCAGGGCCGGGCAGTTTCACCCCTGCGTTCCTCGACGCGTTGTATCAACTGCGGCCGGAGGATCTGCAATGAAACGAATTAACGCATTGACCATCGCGGGTACCGATCCGAGCGGCGGTGCAGGTATCCAGGCTGACCTGAAAGCCTTCTCTGCGCTGGGTGCCTACGGGGCCTCCGTTATTACCGCACTGGTGGCGCAAAATACCCGCGGGGTGCAGTCGGTTTACAATATTGACCCTGCTTTTGTCGCCGCTCAGCTTGATTCCGTGTTCTGCGATGTGCGTATCGACAGCACCAAAATCGGTATGCTGGCTAACACTGACATTGTGCAGGCGGTGGCGGAGCGTTTGCGTCATTACCAACCGGCATTTGTGGTGCTGGATACCGTGATGTTGGCGAAAAGTGGTGATCCCCTGTTGGCGCCAGAGGCCGTGGACTCTATTCGTCGCGAACTGTTGCCGTTGGTGTCGATTATTACGCCGAACCTGCCGGAAGCTGCGGCTTTGCTGGAATGTGCGCCGGCGGAGAATGAACGGCAAATGCGTGAGCAAGGCCAGGCGCTGCTGGCGATGGGCTGTCGGGCAGTGCTGATGAAGGGCGGTCATCTGAGTGAAAGTGAGAGCCCGGACTGGTTGTTTAGTGATGGGCAGGAACTGCGTTTCACTGCGCCACGTGTGGCGACCCGTCATACGCACGGTACCGGTTGTACACTTTCCGCCGCGTTAGCCGCATTGCGCCCGCGCCATGATGATTGGGCCAGCACAGTGGCGTCGGCCAAAGATTACCTACAAAAAGCGTTGCAGCAAGCCGACACCCTGGAAGTGGGGCAGGGTATCGGACCGGTGCATCATTTTCACGCCTGGTGGTGAGTCAACTTTTTGCCGTCACTGTGGTCTGACTAGATTCAGGCCCGGTTTTGGCCGGGTGCGGATGAATTTTATTAAAGGAGAAGGCCATGACAGGACAAAACGCACTTCGCGGTGCCATCTTCGGCGTGTTACTCAGCTTCAGCGTGGGCAGCGTTGCCCAACAAATTGTCACTACCTCCGATGTGATCCAGCAGCCGGGCTACCAGACAAGTTGGCAGAACATGGTGAAAGGCCAGGCCCGTTTACCGGGGTGGGCGCGTAAGGGAATGGGGACATCAACCCCGGCGCAAAGCCTGAGTTGGAAGGGCCAAAATTATTTGGTGGGCAATCTGTGCAAACCCCACGACTGTGCCAACAATTTTATGATGGTGGCGTTTAAAGAAGACAAGTCACAGGCATGGGCGGTGCGCGTCGAAGTGGCGAATAAACCGGAAGCGGTTGATCATCCGAAGAAATACGCTAAATACCAATGGTTGGGCAAGCCGGACGAGGACATGAAGGCGCTGTTGAAACAACAGTTCGAGAATAATCCAGACTGGAAATAATCAGTATTCGGCTGAATGCTGACGCATTTGGCCGTTTTTTTGCGATGAATATAGAACATTAAAATTAACCCCATATAAAACAATGTCTAAATAGGATAAATGTTATTTAATAATAATTTTATTATTTGGTTATATCTGTTTTGTATTATTTTGTTGTGCGTAATTATATTTATTTCCTTAGTATTTAATGGGTTGTGAGTTTTATTTTCTTTCTTAAAAAATAACCACTTTTATTTTGTGGTTTTATTTTGTTTAGTGTCTATGATCTTGTTTGGCGAATTTATTTTCACCGGAAAAATAGGCATTGCAGCTTTTTGCAATGGTGTCTGGAGATAAATATGTAAGCGGAGCATTATGATCATGGAAACAAATCACATTACTCTTTCTGAAGATGAAAAAGCGTCATTATACTTGTTGGATCAGGCGATGGGGTTCACCGTGCAGGCCGCATTGCGGGTCGCGACGGAGCTGAACGTGGCCGACGCTCTGATTGATACGCCCAAAACGTCCCGGGAGCTGGCGAGTCAGCTGGCGGTGGATCAGGACTTATTGCATCGCGTTATGCGCACGCTGGTATCTCGCAATATTTTTACCGTTTCTAACGACGGCCATTTCGCGCTAAATTCGGTGGCACAATGCCTGCGCTCCGATGCCAGGGATTCTTTGCGTGCTGCAGTCATCATGCTTACTGATGACACATTCTGGCTGCCTTTGGGCAAGTTGACGGGAACCGTTCGGGGTGACCCGGTGTTCAAACAGCTGTTCGGAATGTCTTTTTATGAATATTGGTCGAGGGAAAATATTCCCGCGTCGGAAAATGATTTTCATGCCGGAATGTCGTCCATGTCATCGGTGGAAAATAAATTCCTGGTGCGAAATTATCATTTCCCAGAAAATGCGACGGTGGTGGATATTGCGGGGGGATTGGGCGGATTGCTGCTGAGCGTATTGCGTGCTAACCCGACGCTCAAAGGTATCCTTTTCGATCAGCCGCAGATCTTGCCGAGAAATCGGCTCGGTGAACTCGGGGACGATTCTCGTTGGGAAACCTGTGCCGGCAGCTTCTTCGAGTCGTGTCCGACGGCGGACTTTTATTTATTGAAATACATCACCATGGACTGGCCGGACGAACTGGCCAGCCGGATATTACGCAGCTGCCGCAATGCTATGCATCCTGATTCGACACTGTTGATCATGGAACCGGTGATCCCAGAGGGTCATGATTGGGACAGTGCCAGAGAGATCGATCTGCTGCTCATGGGGAGTTTTGACGGCGGGAAAGCGCGTACCGAAGAAGAACTGAGGGCGTTGCTGGCCACTGCCGATCTGAAGCTGAACCGGATAATCAACACCGGTTGTTATGTCTCGATCGTTGAGGCAGTGCCCAGCTAAGTCAACGCTGAGGATAGAAAGAAACCCGCAAACAATGCGGGTTTCTGTCCTTTTCGTCAGCCGATGCCGGCCTGATGCAGGTCGTGCAGGTTGATCGCGCCTACCAGTACGCCGTCCAAATTGACCACCGGGGCAGCGCTGATATGCTGTTCGTGTAACGCCTCAAGCGCTTCTCCGGCGCGCCACTGTTCTGGCAAGCGGTAGCCGGGGCGGGTAATCGCCGGGCTTAACGCATCCTGCAGGCTATTCCCTTTCACCAGCCAGCGACGCAGGTCACCATCGGTAAAGACGCCGACCACTTTCTGCTGTGCGTTACACACGGGCACCAAGCCCAGCCCGGTGCGGCTCAGTTCAAGCATCGCTTCCATGACGTTGGCATTTTCACTGACCTGAGGCAGGCGATCGCCTGTGCGCATCAGGTGATGTACCCGATTCAGTAAACGTGCGCCCAGGCTGCCGCCAGGATGTGAGCGGGCAAAATCTTCGGCATTGAAACCGCGTTGACGCATCAGCGCCATGGCCAATGCATCACCCATCATCAGCGTATTGACTGCGCTGGAGGTCGGTGCCAACCCCATTGGGCAAGCTTCACGTTCAACGCTGATATCCAGCACGCAGGCCGCTGCCTGTGCTAACGGTGACTCTTTACCGCCTGTGATGGCGATCACCGGGATAGTATTTTCCGCCAGTAGCGGCAGGATAAGATCCAGCTCTTTGGCTCGGCCTGAATAAGAGATAAAGATCACCACGTCATCGGCACCGATCATTCCGAGATCGCCGTGCAGCGCTTCCGCCGGGTGTACGAAGAACGACGGTGTGCCGGTACTGGCCAGAGAGGCGGCGATTTTTTTGCCGATGTGACCGGACTTGCCAATGCCGGAAACCACGGCCTTGCCACGGCAGTTCAGCAGCAGTTCGCAGGCGCGGACGAAATTATCGTCAAGCCGTTCCAGCAGACGTTGTGCTTCTGTCAGCTCAATTTCCAGTGTTTCACGGGCAAAGGCCAGAAGGGCCGAGGCGTTACTCATCAGAATCTCCTACCAGAATGATATTGATACCTTTCGCTTGCAGCGCGGCGAGATAATCCGGGTTGATGTTTTTATCCGTAATCAGCGTGTCTACGGCGGCCAGGTCGCAGACCACGTTCGGGCTTTTACGGCCGAATTTCGACGAGTCTACCAGAAGAATAATGCGGCTGGCGGCCTCGCACATCGCTTTACTGACGTTATGCACCTCATTAAAGGTGGTAACGCCTGCGTTGAGGTCTACACCATCTGCGCCGATAAACAGTTTGTCGAAGCTGAACTGTTGGAAAGCGGATTCTGCCAGGCTGCCGTGGAATGAGGCCGATTTTTTGCGATAGGTACCGCCGGGCATCAGGATAGTCTGGTCGTTGTCCAGCTCCACGAGCGCATTGACGATATGCAAGCTGTTGGTCATCACGGTGATGTTATTGAACTGCGCCAGATGCGGCACCATTTGCAGCACGGTACTGCCGGCGTCAAAAATCAGTGAATCGCCGTCATTGATAAGCCCAATGGCGGCGTAGGCGATCTGGCGTTTCTTTTCGGTATTGATATGGGTTTTACGGTCGATCGGTTGATCGCCATCGTCACGGCTGAGGACGACACCGCCATACGTACGGATCACTTCGCCTTCGTCCTCCAGCAGAGTGAGGTCTTTACGAATGGTGGTGCCCGTGGTGGCGAAGTGTGCTGCCAGGGCATCCACTGCCGTTTTGCCATGCCGCTGCAGATATTCAAGGATAGCGGCCTGCCGCTGCTTTGGTTTCATAGCCTGTCCTGTTCACAAGAGTTGAGCATTTCCCTTCAACGAATAATTCAATATGAAAGGTAATGTCTTTTAATGTGAAAATATCATGATTTAGGGGCAATCGCTAACGATAGTGCAGTCTGGCATGCGCGATCCTCGGGGAAGATCACATCCGGGATAAGGTCTCTCTGATGAAGCCCGTGCAGACGGGCGAGCTGTCGCGGTTGCGCAAAAATGGTCAGGCCACGCATGAGCATGCTGCCGCAGACCCGCTGCTCGGTATCGAAAGCCAGTGCCAAGACCACCCGTGGCCGAAAGCGCCCGCCAGAACGCCCGACACCGACGGTGCCCAGCTGGCATAGGCCGTCGAAGGCGCGGTTAAAACGTTGAAGTTGCCACCAGCCGAAAGCAATTTGCAGTAGCCAGGCCAGCACGGCAAAAATAATGAATGCCTGGGTCATGTCGTCTCCTGTTTGGTTTCCCTCTCCCGAAGGAGAGGGAGGGATAATCCGATCAGAACATCACCTGACCGCCGGTAATATTAATTGACTGGCCCGTGCAGTAAGACGCCTTATCGCTGGCATAGAACAGCAGGGTATTCAGGACATCCTGATAGTCGCAGCCGCGTTTCAGTGGCACTTTATCGGTGTAATACTTTTCAACCTGATCGGGGGCGATCCCCAGTTTCTGTGCGTACTGCGGCAGCAGCGACTGGAACATCGGCGACTTCAGCAGATTGCCGAGCATCAGCGAATGGACGGTAATGCCGTACTCCGCCAGATCAAGCGCCAGTGATTGGGTCAGCCCGACGCCGCCAAACTTGGCAGCGCTGTAGCCTGAATTGTGCTTGCTGCCGACCTTGCCGGATTTGGAGTTGATCTGAATGATGCGCCCGGCAATGCCGTCGCGGATCATCAGGCGGGAAAACTCGCGGGCGCAAAGAAAATAGCCCACCAGATTCACTTGCAGCGAGCGGTCGAAATCCCCCAACGGAAAATCGGTGATTGGTGCCGCCTTGGCGATCCCCGCGCTGTACACCAGCAGGTTGGTCTGTCCAAATGCACCATCCACTGCCGCTGCCAGTTTCATCACGCTTTGTTCATCGGTGGCATCGGTCTGAAAGCCCTGCGCACAGCCTGCGCCGTATTGAGCGTTAATCTGCTGCGCCACGTTTTGGGCGTTCCCCGCGTTTAAATCGGCCACCGCCACGCGGTAACCCGCCTGCGCCAGTCCCAGGCACAAGAATGCGCCTAATGTTTGGCCACCGCCAATCACTACTGCTACTTCAGACATGGTCTACTCCTTATGCGATAAATTTC
Source organism: Serratia sp. PL17 (assembly GCF_017832355.1). Lineage (GTDB taxonomy): Bacteria > Pseudomonadota > Gammaproteobacteria > Enterobacterales > Enterobacteriaceae > Serratia. The sequence goes on along the minus strand of NZ_JAFIBY010000007.1, from coordinate 91,233 downwards.
AGCGTACTGCCTATCGGAATATCAATCGGCGTGGTGCCGGAAACATGGATCGAGCCGGGAAATTCGGCCTGGGTTTCCCCGTCAAAACGCACGGTAAGGTGGCCCAGTTCACGCAAATTCTGGTTAGCGACGCTGCCGACGGCTGTGATCGGGTAGCGTTGATCCGCCAACTCCATCCATCCACCCGCGAGCAGTTCACCGAGGGTATTGCCGTGCTGGTGGATAAAACAAAACTCTTCGATGTCTGCCGGTGCTCCTTCACGAAAGGTGATCAGCATGTCATCACACAGCGCATCGCGGGCAGAGCCGCCAATCTGGGTGATGGTGGTTTGAAAAATGGTGTTCATAACTAGCCCCTGGCGGTAAGTGTTATTGATAGATGAAGGCCGAGGCGGCCCAGGCGATCAGCACGGTGGGCGCGCCGGTCAGGAAACGCCCGACCAATACCGAAGGCACACCGACCCGCACCGTGTCCTGTTTGGCTTCTGCCAGCGACAGGCCCACGGGAATAAAGTCGCAGGCGGCTTGCGCATTGATCGCGAACAGGGCGGGCAGTGCCAGCTGCGGCGGAATATGGCCCAGGCCAATCTGTACCCCGACCAGCACACCGATTACCTGAGCGATCACCGCGCCGGGGCCCAGGAAGGGGGACAGCAGCGGGAAGGAGCAAATCAGCGCCAGCGTCACCAGGCCAATAGGGCTGTTGGCTAACGGTGTCAGACCGTGGGCGATAAAATCCCCAAGACCGGACGCCATGATGATACCGATTAACGCCGAGACGAACGCCATAAACGGCAGAATGGTTTTCAGGACGGTGTCGATGGTGTCGCGACCCGCCTGGAAAAACACGGCCACCACAGATCCCATGCCCATGCCGACTTTTGCCAAGAGGCCGTCACTCTGCTCGGTGATTTTTTTACTGGTGTCGTAATCCCGTCCCCTTGACTGAGTGGCGGGGGCGGCTTGCACCGCATCTGTTTCCGACGCTACCCGGCTGATGTTGTTATCGCGCACCCCAGAAACGTAGATGTCCTCGAGAATAAACTTTGCCAGTGGGCCGGATTGTCCGGTGGCGTGGATATTGACCGTCGGAATACGGCGTTTAGGGTACAGGCCACAGCGTAGGGTACCGCCGCAGTCAATCACCATCACACCAATCTCGTCCGCCGGCGGTTCACCTTCCTTGAAGCCGTCGACGGCGGGCCAGCCAGTCAGTTCGCTAAGCCGGTCGACGATCGATGGGCGGGTGCCCGCAGTGATGTACACCACTTTTTTGCCCGGCTCGATCGGCAACTGTAATGGGCCGCCCCAGCCGCTGGCGCCTTTCTCAATACGGATATAAGCACTCATGCTGCACTCCACGGGTTAAAGTTGCACCTGACGATCCAGGCGGATGCCCATCTTGCGTTCGAACAGGCTGGTAGTGAGATCGGTTACCCAACCGCGGAAGAAGTTGGTAAACAGCCCGACCAGAAAATAGCTCACGGCCAGTGGCCCCAGCGGCAGGCCGAGGGTGGTCAGCCCGCTGGCGATGCCGAGATAAACGAACAGTTCGCCGGGATTGATATGCGGGAACAGGCCATTCATGGAGTGGCAGCTGTAAGATGCTGCTGCGTAGTAGCTGGGTTTATATTTCTCGGGCATAAAACGACCGAGGCTGAGGGTCATCGGGTTACAAAAAACAAAGGTGCCGAGCAGCGGCAGCAGCAGATAACGTGAAACCGGGTTTCCCGCGCAGCGCTGCGCCAAGCGTTCAATACGTTCCTGGCCAACAAATTTAATCAGCGCGTTCATAATGACCAACAAGCTGATTAACAAAGGTAAAATGCCTGTCACCATGCCGACAAACACCTCACCGCCTTTCTGAAACAGGCCGATAAACCATTCGGCACCCTGAGTGATTAGCTCAATCATTATTGTTCTCCTGTGATGGAAGGTATGGCCTGGAGCAAAACGGCAGCTCTGTCGCCATGGGCCTTACACTAATCACTTCACGGATTCATTTGTTTTAAATAGATCACACTTTGAAAGATAAATATTTTATTGTGAAAGTTAATTATGAAAGAAAAATAACATCAAAGCATGGTGGCCGTGAGGCGGGAAAGGGGAATCAGCAGATAAAAGACATGAAAAAGCCCGGCGTACCGGGCTGGAGAGAACTCTACTTACTGTCGCCGTGATCAGGCGATGGTCACTTTCTTGTCCAGATAGGTGTCCTGAACGGCATTGATCAACGCCACACCTTCTTTCATCGATTTCTTGAACGCTTTACGCCCCAGGATCAGGCCCATGCCGCCGGCACGTTTGTTGATAACGGCAGTACGCACCGATTCCTGAAGGTCGTTTTCACCGGCAGCGCCGCCGGAGTTAATCAGCCCGGCGCGGCCCATATAGCAGTTGGCCAACTGGTAACGCACCAGATCGATCGGGTGGTCAGTGGTCAGCTTGCTGTAGACGCGGTCATCGGTATAACCAAATTTCACCGCGCGGTAGCCGCCGTTATTTTCCGCCATTTTCTGCTTAACGATATCGGCGCCAATGGTGGCGGCAATATGGTTGGCCTGACCGGTAAGATCGGCGCTGGAATGATAATCCACCCCGTCTTTATTGAATGCCGGGTTACGCAGATAGGCCCACAGCACGGTGACCATACCCAGCTCATGAGCACGCTCAAAGGCGCTAGAAATTTCCTCAATCTGGCGGCGTGACTGTTCAGAACCAAAGTAAATGGTGGCCCCGACCGCGACGGCACCCATGTTGAAAGCCTGCTCGACGCTGGCATACAGCGTCTGGTCGTATTGGGTTGGGTAGCTCAGGGTTTCGTTATGGTTCAGTTTGACCAGGAACGGAATTTTGTGCGCATAGCGGCGTGACACGGACGCCAGCACGCCGTAAGTGGAGGCGACGCAGTTACAACCGGCCTCAATGGCCAGTTCGACGATATTTTTCGGATCGAAGTACAACGGGTTGGCAGCAAACGACGCACCGGCAGAATGCTCAATGCCCTGATCGACCGGCAAAATTGACAGGTAGCCGGTGCCAGCTAAACGACCGTGATTAAGCAGGCTTTGCATGGAACGCAAAACGGTGTTGGGACGGTTGTTATCGATCATTATCCGGTCAACAAAGTCGGCGCCCGGTAGGTAGAGATTCTCAGCAGGGATGGTAGTACAGCGGTGTTGCAACAGGTCTTCCGCTTCCTTTCCTAACAACTGTGCAATATCAGTCATGATTAACTCCCGATTAGCTTCTTCATAACACCGGTAGGGCAAGGTATCTGACCACCGGCGCAGTAAAAAGCGGTGATTGAAGCTGATAGAACGATATTAATGAAATCCTGACAGCAAGGAGAAACAATAGATGCGATTGAGAGGAAATGCCATTTGCATGGCCAAATACGTGGGGGCGATCGCCCCCTTGACGGCCAGGCCGCTGATTATTCTGCGTCGAACCACTCGGTATTTTGCAGGGCGATAGGGGTGATTGAGTAAATCATTTCTTGTAGATGCTCGTGGATGGCACGCTCGGCGGCGTCTGCATCCTGCGCCTTCAGCGCGGCAAAAATACGGTAGTGCTGTTGGATTAGGCTCTCCGGTGGTGAGACCTCACTCAGGCTGAGAAAACGCACTCGGTCCATGGTGGCCTTGATGGTTTCGATGGTCTCCCAGGCCAACGGGCAGTCCGCGAACTGGGTCAACAGTTGGTGAAATTCATCGTCCAACGTCAGAAACTCACGCGTCTGCTGGTTTTGTGCCGCCAGCTCCTGACGATGCAAGTTATGCTCCAGCGTCATCAGTTGTTCCGGTGTGATCCGTTCCGCCGCACGCCGCACGATCGCGCATTCCACCGCCTGACGGATAAAGCGCCCGTCGGCCACCCGCTTGGCAGAAATCTTCATCACAAACGTCCCGCGTTGCGGCAGGATCTGCACCAATCCAGCCTCTGCCAATTTGATAAAGGCTTCGCGCACCGGTTGGCGAGAAACACTAAAGCGGGTAGAAATCTCTTTCTCGGACAACAGTGTACCGGGGGGAATGGTGCAATCGACGATATCCTTGCGCAGGAAACGGTAGACTTGCTGATTGACCGGGAGATTATTGGTGAGACTGTAGGATTCAGACATGGTGACAACGCATTACCAGGCTTGAGTGTGAATGCCACCATACTAGCAGATTATCCGCTGGCTGCGGACGGATAAATCCTTCCGCAGCTTGACGAACAAAGCCATTTTACGCTGTCGGTGAGGAACAGCCGAGCGGCAATCCTGCCACGCAAGCCTTGGCACCTTGTGTCAGCAGTTGCCGATAGGCATCGGTCACCGCCCCGACAAAACGCGGATCATCGGGCAGATCATGGCCGAAGACGGTATCAAGTTGCAGTAAGGCCAGCACCCGTTCAGGGCCTTCGCGACTGTTGCTGACCACATTGGCGAGGCGTTCCCGTAATGGATCGCTGATCTCGATGGCCTGACCTTGCTCATCCTGACCGCCGACGTATCGCATCCAACCGGCAACGCCTAACGCCAGGCAGTCAACGTTGCCGTCGCGTGCCAGATGCCAGCGGATGGCGTCCAGCAAGCGCTGCGGCAGTTTTTGGGTACCGTCCATGGCGATCTGCCAGGTTCGGTGTTTCAGTGCGGTGTTGCGGTAACGCGCCAGCAGCGACTCAGCGTACTGCGCCAGATCCACGCTGCAGACTTGCAGCGTCGGGGCCTGTTCCGCCAGCATCAGATGGCGCGCCGCACGCTCGAAATAGGCATCCTGCATACTGTCGCTGATGTGGGTATAGCCTGCCAAATAGCCCAAATAAGCGAGGAACGAGTGGCTGCCGTTGAGCATCCGCAGCTTCATTTCTTCGTAGGGCAGCACGTCGCTCACCAACTCGGCACCGGCTTTTTCCCACTGGGGGCGGCCCTGTGGGAAGTTATCTTCGATCACCCATTGGCGAAACGGCTCGCAGGCGACACCGAGCAGATCGGCGACGCCACCCAGCAATGCCTCCGTGTGTTGCTGGGTTTCTGCCGTGACCGCCGGGACAATGCGGTCGACCATCGTTGAGGGAAACGCGACATGCTGTGCGATCCACGCTGCTTGGCCATTGTCTTGCCGTTGTGCCAGCTGCGTTAATACGTTGCGAGTCATCTGGCCGTTGGCGGGCATATTGTCGCAGGACATCACGGCAAACGCAGGCAACCCACGTTCCCGGCGCAGACGCAGTGCGGCCAGGATCAATCCCGGCGCGGAACGTGGTTGCTGTGGATGAACAATATCATGCTGAATATCCGGGTGTTCTGACAGCAACTGGCCGCTGGCGGGGTGATAACAATAGCCTTTCTCGCTGATTGTTAACGAAACGATGGCCACTTCCGGTTGTGCCATGGCGTCCAACACGGCGTCCAATCCGTCGACCTGCAGGTGCAGAGCCTGCCTGACAACGCCAATCACTTGACCGTGCCAATCGGTATCGTTCATTTCGGCAACCGTATACAGCAAATCCTGCTGCTGTAGATCGGCGATTTTTTGCCTGCCGTTGTGCATGCTGATCACGCAGTAACCCCAGTCGCTGGCGTGATCATTAGCCAGTTGTTCGGCATACACCGCCTGATGCGCGCGGAAAAATGCGCCAAAGCCAATGTGCACGATGCGTGGTTTAAGCCGTTCTCGATCGTAATTCGGCTGGGCAATTGCCGCCGGCAGTGCGCTGTTAGGGGAAAGTATCATGCTGGAATTCCTGACAGAGGGACCGGGCGGTGATGGCCGCCCGATTGCATTAGGATTTTGAGATTTGCGGTTGCGCGGTGTTGCGCGGTGCTTTGATCACCAACAAGACCAGTACCGCACCGAGCGCCGCCACGCCGCCTGCCAGCATAAAGGCGCTGTCGAATTTGCCGGTGTTTTGCACAATATAGCCGGTAACTATCGGGCCGATAATGCCGGAAACGCTACCGACCAGGTGGATGAAGCCGCTGGCACCCCCGACGCGGGATTTATGCACAACGTCTTGAATGATTGCCCAGTAAATAGCGCCGGTGATGTACAGGAAGAAGATCGACACTGACATCAGCATTACCGCCGGGACCACACTGCTGACGGTACCAGCCAGTGCTACGCAGATAGCTGCCGCCAGCAAGCTGGTGACCAACACAATCTTGCGCGACAGCAGCAGCTTGCCGGTAATATTGAAAATCTTGTCAGAGATATACCCGCCGAGCGCCAACCCGACAAAACCGACAACCCACGGAATCATGGTGGTGAGGCTCATTTCCTTGATGTTCAGGTTATGCGCCTGCACCAAATAGGACGGAAACCAGCTCAGGAAGAAGAACAGGATATAGTTGTAGCAGAAGAAGGCGAATGCAGTGACCAGGATAATCGGTTGTTTCAGGTAGTAGCCCAGGCCGTGTGCGGCATGGCTCAGTTCTTCCTCTGCGCTGTGAGTCTCTTCTTTCATTTGGTTAATCAGCGCGAGTTCTTCATCGCTGACGCGTTTACTTTTCGCCGGGTTATCTGCCACCACAAAGAACCACACCAGCATCCAGACAATGCCGATCGAGCAGATAATCATAAACGCGGGCCGCCAACCGAACGCCAGCGCCAGATAACCGACGATCGGCCCCGCGACGGCACCGCCCAAAGGGGAACCGGCGCTGAGCAGGCCCATTGCGGTCGCCGCCTGTTTTTTCGGGAACCAGCCGTTGATCATTTTATTGGCGGAGGCGCAGATCGGCCCTTCGGCCATGCCGAACAGCACGCGCAAGATCAGCATGGAATAGAAGCCGGTGGCTAACGCCGTCATGCCGCAGAAGATTGACCACAGGCCAACGGCGATGCCGAGAACCAATGTTGGGCCGAATTTGTCTACTGCCAGCCCGCCGATAAAGTTAAAGATGGCGTAACCGAAGAAGAAGCTGCCAAAGATGATGCCGAACTGTTCGGCATTCAGCATCAGATCTTTCTCGATCATTGGCACGGTAATCGACAGCGCGACGCGGTCGAGGTAGTTGATCATGTAAACCATAAACAGCAGGAATACGATGGTCCAACGCAGATTCTTAAACATGAAAGCACTCCACTTGATGTTGTTTTAATCGCGATGCTTTGTTGTCTGCAAGGGCGGTATCACCGCCCGATGCCCCGGTGAAAAAACTAACTAAATTGCAGTAACACTTTGCAGCAGGTGCGCTGGTCTTGTTCGAACATCAACATTGCCTGCTCGACGTCTTCGGCGGGTACGCAATGGGTGATTAATTTCTGTGGGCTGATTTTCCCGCTGGCCATCCAATCGATGACCTGCGGGAAGCGTGCACTGTTAAGGCGTGAGGAGAAAATCGACAGCTCTTTACTGGTGATGCTTTGTTGGGTCAGGGTACAGGCGTCACCGGAGAACCCCATAATACCGATACGCGCTGCCGGTGAAGCAAGATGAATGGCCTCCTGCAAAATGCTCGGGTGGCAGGCTGCGTCAACAATCAACGTCGGGCGGATACCGCGTTGTTCCAGTTCTGCAGGCAGCGACGCGTCGGCGTTATTGAATGTCCAGTCGGCCCCGTTCTCCTGTGCCATCATCAGGCGTTCAGGGATACGATCGGTGACGATCACGTGCTTCACGCCGTAGACGCCTTTCAGCGTTTGGATCACCGTTAACCCCATCGGCCCGGCCCCGTAGATCAACGCAATATCGTCGGCGTTGGGTTGCAGGTGGGCAGTAATATTGGCGGCAATGGTGAAGGGTTCTATCATAGCGGCGTGACGGTCGCTGATGTTATCTGCAATAGGGTAGGCATTGCGCGCCGGGGCACAGGCATAATCGCTGAACCCGCCGTCCCGATGTACGCCGATCACCTGTAGTTCGGTACAAACGTTGGGGCGACCGATAGAACACGGGTAGCAATGACCACAGCTGACGACCGGATCGACGGAAACGCGTTCGCCAAGGCGTTGTGGATCAACCTCGCTACCGACCTGGTCAATCACGCCAAAAAATTCATGACCGATCACGCGCGGATAACGGGCGAACGGGTTGTGACCATGATAAATATGTACATCAGAACCACAAATACCGGCAAATTTAACCTTTACGCGCACTTCATCGGCGGCGGGCTGCGGCAAGGGGCGCTGTTGGATAGTCAGCCGACCGGGCTGTTCAATAACCACGCTGTGCATGGTGCGTCCTCCTGTTACCAATTCCATAAGGTGCCATCCTCCAGGCGTGCGACCGGCAGATAAGCGGGCTCATAGGGATAACGGGCCGCCCGTTTTTCATCGAACTCAATGCCCAGGCCCGGTTTGTTGCCGGGGTGCATATAGCCGTCGTTGAAACTCCAGTTATGTGGGAAGACCTCGAGCATTTGCTCGGAATACCCCATGTATTCCTGAACGCCGAAGTTCGGTACCCACAGGTCAAAGTGCAGCGCCGCCGCCATGCAGATGGGCGACAGATCGGAGGGGCCGTGTGAGCCGGTACGCACTTGATACAGCGAAGCAAAATCGGCAATGCGGCGCATGCCGGTGATCCCGCCAGCGTGGGTGAGGGTGGTACGGATATAATCGATCAGTTGTTCTTCAATCAGTTGCTTGCAGTCCCAGATGCTGTTGAACACTTCGCCGACGGCGATTGGCGTGACGGTATGCTGGCGGATCAGGCGGAAGCATTCCTGGTTTTCCGCAGGCGTTGGATCCTCCATCCAGAACAGCCGGTACTGCTCAATGCTTTTACCAAAGCGCGCAGCCTCAATGGGCGTTAGCCGGTGGTGCATGTCGTGCAGCAAATGCTCATCGAAGCCGAACCGGTTGCGCACGGCGTCGAACAGCTTGGGGGTGAAGTCGAGGTACTTTTCCGTTGACCACAACTGCTCTTCCGGCCAGTTGCCCTTGGTGGCCGGCTCATACGCCAACCCCTTGCCCTTGGCCATGCCATAAGTGGTTTTCATGCCCGGTACGCCGCACTGCGCGCGGATGGCCTTAAAGCCCAATTCTTTATGCTTGGCGTAGTCATCGAGGACTTCGTCGATGGAATGACCGGTTGTATGGCAGTAAACCATCACACCGGTGCGCGATGCGCCGCCCAATAACTGATACAGCGGCATGTTGGCGGCCTTACCCTTGATGTCCCACAGGGCCATGTCTACTGCGGAGATGGCAGACATGGTGACGGGGCCGCGCCGCCAGTAGGCGCCTTTGTAGAAGAATTGCCAGATGTCTTCGATCTGGTGAGCGTCTCGCCCGATCAATTGTGGGCAGACGTGATCTTTCAGATAGGACGCGACCGGCAGTTCACGGCCATTAAGCGTTGCGTCGCCGATACCGGTAATTCCGTCGTCAGTGGTGATCTTTAGCGTGACAAAATTCCTGCCTGGGCAGGTCACAAATACCTCTGCGTTAATGATCTTCATAACGGCTAATCCTCTTCCCAAGGGTGATTTGAATGGGCAAAAAATACGCCATGAACTAACTACCATACAAGTATGATTTAAAGAATTTGCCGGAGAAGATCACATTTCATCGCAGAATAAAGTGCAGAGGACAGGGGGATGTTAAGGGGGGGCACAGAGGCTGTGCCAGCCTACCTGGGGCGCTCAACGTTCTGTTGGGCGCCGCTGGCAGCGATTAACGTGAAGACGTCTGTCCGAGTAGTTCGCAATTAGGGGGCAGGCGGCACTCGATGGCATTGGGCAGGACTTCAATGCGGAAGCGGGTTCCCTTCAGCGGTTCTCCGTCGAGATTAAACGTCATCTCATGGGGGGCACTGATTTCCAACCAGGGTAACGCGGCGCCGATCACGTTTTTGTTTTCTTCACCGTTAAACAGGCTAGCCACCAATGCCGGCAATAACTCGTCCGCGATCAGTAGGCGTAGTTGCAGCAATCCGTCGTTGATAAGGGCATCTGGGCACAATTGCTGTCCACCTCCGGCCTGTTTGCCGTTACCGATGCCAATCACCAACGCATCACCGGCCCAATGGAAATCCGGCCCACGGATTTCGCAGCGATCGGCCTTGAGCGTATCCATGCGCAACAGGCCGTGGATAAAGTAGGAAACACCGCCCAGCACCGCCTTTAGCTTTTCTGGCGTCTCGGTAGTGATTCGGGTGCCGAAGCCGCCCGTCGCCATATTGATAAAATAGCGTTTATCATTCACCTTCGCCAAATCGATAGGGACGGCGCGGCCTTTCATCGCCAACCGTAGCGCCTGTTCCGGCATCGGTGGGATATTGCAGGCCATGGCGAAGTCGTTGGCCGTGCCCAGAGGCACAATACCCAGCGCGGGCCGTTTATCTGCGGGTAAGGCGGTCAGCGCGGCGGCGACTTCGTTGATCGTGCCATCGCCCCCGCCGGCAATCAGCGTGGCTACCCCCAGTTGGCAGGCTTCCTGTGCATAACGCGCGGCGTCCCCATATTCCCAGGTAACGCGAACATGCAGTGTCAGGCCTTCATCCCGCAGCGTTTGTACTGCAATACGGAGCTCTTCGTTGCCGGCGCTTTTACCATTAATGATAAGAAGCGCGGGTGCTGATGGATGCATTCCTGATATCTCCCGGCTAAAAACAGATAGTGATCAACGATAAACTACCTATCGGCGGCAGACCATAAGAATATTCAGTTAATTCGGATGAATAACCATTACACAGTGGTTATCTCTGAATGATTGGCTTAATTTGAGATATATGTCGTAGCCGTGTTAACGATTTTAGTTAATGAATTAACTTATCGCTGCAGCATTATTTTTATATCGAAATAGTCGTGAGCGTTATTAAAGACAGATGTGGCATGTAATTGAAATATCATGGATATATATCTATAGATATTTCTTTTCTACCAAAGAAAAAGCCAGTCCAAGGGAGATTGGACCGGCTAAGGAGGTGGTTCCTAGTATTGCTATGCAAATATTTTTCGTTCTTAGTTTTAAGCAGCCTGATGGTAACCAAGCTGCGAACTAATTGATGTGATCCAATTCTAATATTTGCTAAAAAACGCCCTTAAAGCCGCGTAATCTGCATTTTACGCCGCAGGACTATTGGTATCCGGCAAATTTCTGATCAGCAGCGCGTAATTGAGATCGATATCTTGTGGGATCGGCAAATAAACGATATGCCCATTGCCAGGCGCCACGTCGATCGCCTCGCCTTTCTTATTTTGCATGCTCTCCAGGGTAAACAGGACGTTACCGCCGGGGGTCATCATTTCTACGCTATCACCGAGCAGGAACTTGTTTTTCACATCGACTTCAGCCCAACCGTCACGGCGCACGCCGGTAAATTCACCGACAAACTGCTGGCGTTCAGACAATGAAGAGCCGTAATCGTAATTTTGCTGCGCGTCATGCACGTGGCGACGCAGGAAACCTTCGGTGTAACCGCGATGCGCCAGGCCTTCCAGCGTGGTGAGCAATGTGGCATCGAACGGTTTGCCGGCAACCGCGTCGTCGATAGCGCGGCGGTAGACTTGTGCAGTGCGGGCGCAGTAGTAGAAGGATTTGGTGCGGCCTTCGATTTTAAGCGAATGTACGCCGAGCTGTGTCAGACGTTCCACGTGCTGAATGGCACGCAGATCTTTCGAGTTCATGATGTAAGTGCCGTGTTCATCCTCGAAGGCGCTCATATACTCGCCCGGTTTTTGGGCTTCTGAGAGCATGAACACTTTGTCGGTTGGCGCACCGATACCCAATGTTGGTTCAACGGTTTGTACCGGGATAGGCTCATGGATATGCACGATATTACCGGTATCGTCTTCTTTGCCTTCTTCCGCTTTGTACTGCCAGCGACAGGCGTTGGTGCATGTGCCCTGATTCGGATCGCGTTTGTTGATATAACCGGACAACAGGCAGCGGCCGGAGTAGGCCATGCACAGGGCGCCATGGACGAAAATCTCCAGCTCCATGTCTGGCACTTGAGTGCGGATCTCGGCGATCTCTTCGAGCGACAGTTCACGCGACAAGATCACCCGCGTCAGCCCCATTTGCTGCCAGAATTTCACCGTTGCCCAGTTCACCGCATTTGCCTGTACCGACAGGTGAATATCCATGTGCGGGAAGGCCTCACGCACCATCATGATCAGGCCGGGATCGGACATGATCAGCGCGTCAGGGCCCATGTCGATCACAGGTTTAAGATCGCGCAAGAAGGTTTTCAGTTTGGCATTGTGCGGAGCGATATTCACGACCACGTAGAATTTCTTACCCAGTGCGTGGGCTTCGTTAATGCCCTGCGCCAGGTTCTCGTGATTGAATTCGTTGTTGCGCACCCGCAGGCTGTAACGTGGCTGGCCGGCATAAACCGCGTCAGCACCATAGGCAAAGGCGTAACGCATGTTTTTCAGCGTGCCCGCCGGGGAGAGGAGTTCCGGAGTAAACATAGTGAGTCTCGGTCTGATTTCAGGTCAGTATACCTCTGTCTTTATAACCGCAGCGCAGTTGGCGGTATTCGTTCTCCCTGGTCACTGGGCTTACCAAGCGCCTGGAGACGCACGAATTTGCCGCCTGGCTACGGTAGGAAAGCCAGTGGGTATAACGCGCCCCAAATGGCGCAGTAAAAGCGGGGAATTGTAGCGGTAGCGCGGCAAGAAATCAGCAGGTAACCGGATTTATTACAGGGAGATTGATCCTGGTCATAAGAAAAACGCGCGATGGCGGCCATCGCGCGCCGCACAGATGCTGTTATGCGCTTACATCGCGCACGTCGGTGCTCGGGCCATTCTTGATCACCGACTGAATACCGTTTTTTGCCGCAGTTTCAGAGCTGTACATTTCGCTGACGCCGATTACCTGATGGTTTTTGGCTTTAAGGACAAAGTAAGGCTGGTTGCTGGTGCTGTGTTTCAGTTCATATTGCGCTTCGTGAGGTGAATTGGTTTGCACAGAGGCAATGCCATTTTCCGCCGAGGCTTTGCTGGCGTACATCTCACTGGCCAAAATGATTTCGCCATTACTGGCTTTCAGGTTGAAGTGGTACTGTCCATTCTTTGCTTTTTTCAGCTCATAGTGACCGATTGCCATGGTTCCTCTCCTGTGGGTTCCGATAAGTGATGTAAGTGTAGCCAATAGCGTGAAACTGAGCGGCTAACAAACCTTATCTGAGAAGCGTAGCGCAAAAAACGTGCAAATTTTTTGCGCTGGCGTTGAGTTTCAATCAGCGAATCGTGCTGTAGCACAGGAAGCTAACGGAGGATTGTGATGGCACAAGGCGGCGTGGCTTACCGCCGCACACGCGCAGAGTCGCGGTGCGACGTGAGTGGCTCACTACCGGGCATTCGGCATGGTGCCGGGGTTGGCGGTAGAAGACCGGACGTCCGGCCGGTTAAAGTCCATTTACCAGCCGACAGGCCTCGGCTTCCCAGCGGTATCCCACACCGTATACCGAACGGATGAAGGATTTTTCTCCGTCGATCAGCTCCAGCTTACGCCGCAGGTTTTTGATATGGCTGTCGATGGTGCGATCGGTCACTACCCGGTAGTCGTCATACAGGTTGTTCAACAGCTGTTCGCGTGAGAATACGTTACCCGGCTGGCTGGCGAGGGTTTTCAGCAGACGAAATTCTGCGGGCGTGAGATCCAGCATATGGTTCTGATAGCTGGCCTGAAAACGCGGTTCATCGATGTGAAGCTGCGTTTCTTCCTGCGAATTATCCAGCGGGCGATGGCAGCGGCGCAGGATGGTTTTTACTCGAGCGACCACTTCACGCGGGCTGTAAGGCTTGCAGATATAATCGTCTGCACCGATCTCCAGCCCCAGCAAGCGATCGATCTCCTCAATCTTCGCCGTCACCATCACAACCGGGACATCGGTAAAGCGGCGCAGTTCGCGGCAAACCGTCAACCCATCGGCCCCCGGTAGCATCAGATCCAACAGGATCAGTGCAGGGCTATGCTCATGTACCGCAGGCACCACCTCGCTGCCGTTGGTCAGCCAATGCGTGGCGTACCCTGCGGCCTGCAGATAATCCACCAACAGCTGACCGAGTTTGGGTTCATCTTCAACAATCATAATCTGCAACGGTTGATTCTGGGTTTCCATCATGACGCCTTATTCATTAACGGGGTGGCAAATTCTACTGTAATCCGCACGCCGCCTAAAGGCGAGTGCTGTGCGTGGATCGTCCCGTTGTGCGCTTCCACAATATTTTGACAGATCGACAGCCCCAGACCCGAGCCGCCGCTTGCGCGATTGCGCGAACCTTCGGTGCGGTAGAAACGTTCAAAAATACGCGCCAACTGTTCGTCAGTGACGCCAGGTGCACTGTCTTGCCAGTAAACACGCAAGCAGTCTGGCGATTGTTCAACGCCGATTTCCAACTTACCGCCCGCGTCGGTGTACCGCAGGCTGTTTTCCAGCAGGTTATTAAATAGCTGGTTGAGGCGATCGGGATCGCCAAACAGCGGTGCCTGTTCAGGCAGCAGAGTCACAATCTCCAGCCCCTTGGCACGAAACCGCTCGCGGAAACTGGCAACCGCAATTTGCAGTAGATGCACGCAGTCGACCGGGGATTTACGGTAGGCGAGTGCGCCCAGATCGGATAACGACAGCTGATGCAGATCGTCCACCAGCTTGGTCAGGGTAGAGACTTCTGCCTGCAACGAATTGAGTGAAGCGGGGGTGGGTTGGCGCACGCCGTCCTGTAGCGCTTCCAGTTCGCCGCGCAATACCGCCAACGGAGTGCGCAACTCATGCGAGACGTCAGCCATAACGGCGCGCCGCATCTGTTCATTTTTTTCCAGAGAGGTGGCAAGCTGGTTAAAGTCCTGTGCCAGCCGCCCTAACTCATCCTGGCTGCTGACCGCCACACGGGTACTGAAATCCCCCGCGGCCAGCCGATGAGTACCGGCAACCAACCGTTTGACCGGGGCCAGCAACCCGCGCGACATTAGCCAGGTAACGGCCGCCGCTAACAGTGTGGAAAGGGCGACTATCATCCAACTGGTGCGCCTTTGCTGTTGATCGAAATTAATGTCGGTGTTGCGCGTTAGCCTCTCTATTGGGGTGGTGATCACCCAACCGACAATTTCATTGTTGTAACGAATAGGATGGCGCGGGCCTTCTTTCGGCACCGGGCCTGAATGGCCCACCAGGCGGTTAAACTGGCTGTCTACCACCCAGAACTGGGTGCGCCAGCCCTTGGGCGGCAAGTTGTGGCTGCTGTCGCTGTTTTGTTCGAACGAGCGCATGATCTGGTAAATCACCTGATCGTTATTGCGCAGAAAAACCCAGTTGCCGTGGCGGCTGTATTGTTCTTCCAGCCCTTCACTCAGCATATTGATACGTTGTTCGTTGCTGTTCTTGATGTAGTCGATAAAGCCGCGTTCAAAGCTGACACGAACGCCCCAATGCATGGTGATTAACACCAGCATGCAGGTGGCGAAAATGGCCATGAACAGCTTGCCGGTAATGCCTAGTTTCATTATTGCAACCTCGTGGTGCCGGTCCCCGGCTCTTTGGTCAGCGTTCGGTTGGGCGCGGTATCAGCCGGGACGCGGGCGAAGGCCAGTGCGGGTAGGGCGATGATCAATGCCATGCAGCAGTAACTGTAAATAAATGCGCTGTGAATTGCCGGGCTGTCGGTGACCACCTGGTGATGGGCAAAGCTGCCGATAAGAATACCGGCGAGGCTGACGCCGAGGCTCATCGACAGTTGCATCACCATCGAAAGCAGGCTGTTCCCACTGCTGGCCAGCCTGTCCGGCAGGTCCTTGAGCGTCAGGGTGTTCATTGCCGAGAAGCGCAGTGAATTGACCATTCCCTGGAAGAACAGCACCACGGGTAAAAGCCAGATCCAGCCGATCATGGCCACCAACGGGAAACTGAGGCTGACCAGCGCCAGCATCAGCGTGGCGGCCACCAGCACATTGCGGTACCCAAATCGGTTAACGACGCGTACCACAATCCGCTTCATTCCCATACTGCCGATGATCATCGGGATCATCATCAATCCGGCGTGGAACGGGGAAAACCCCATGCCAACTTGCATAAATAGCGGGGTCATAAACGGCAACATACCGCTGCCGATACGGCCCAGCAGGCTTGCCGTAAGCTCCACCTTGTAGGTCTGAGTTTTGAACAGCCTGAGTGAGAATAACGCGCGACTGTTGCCTTGCGCATGCCACCAATAGCCGGCCAACGCCGCCACACCGGCTGCAACCAGGCCTGAGATAGCGGTCGCCGACAGCCCCATCCCTTTGTGTCCATCAAGCGCCAGGGTCAGCGTCGCCATGCCGATCGCCAGCATGATAAAACCGCTGATGTCAAAGCGCCGCGTCTGCATACGGTAGTTAGGCATTAACAATAGCGTGGCGATGGCCCCGGCAATGCCGACTGGAATATTGATCAGGAAAATCCAGTGCCAACTGGCGTACTGGACGAGAAACCCACCCAGTGCCGGCCCCATCAGTGGGCCGATTTGGCCGGGTAGGGTGACGAAGGTCATCGCTGCCATGTACTGTTCGCGCGGGACGATTTTCATCACCGTCAACCGGCCAACCGGCACCATCATCGCCCCGCCAATCCCCTGAATGACCCGCGAAGCGATCAGCTCATTGAGGGTTTCGGAACGGGCACACAGGATGGAACCCAGCGTGAACAGGACGATGGCGCTGAAAAATACCCGCTGCACCCCAACCCGATCCGCCAGCCAGCCGCTGGCGGGCAGCATCACCGCCACCGTCAACACATAGGAAACGATCACGGACTGCATGCGCAGCGGGTTCTCCCCCAGGCTGACGGCCATCGACGGCAGGGCGGTATTGACAATGGTGGTGTCCAGCGTCTGCATGAAGAAGCCAAACGCCACAATCCAGAGTTGCCACCTCACTGAGGCGGTGTGTTTTATGAGCATCAGGCAACCATTATTGAGGCAGCGGGACCAATTTCTTGCCGCGACGTAACTTCATCTGCAATCGGTCAAAATACAGATAGACCACCGGCGTGGTGTACAGCGTCAACAGTTGGCTCATCACCAGCCCACCGGCGATGGTGATCCCCAGCGGTTGGCGTAATTCAGCACCGTCACCGCTGGTTAGCACCAGCGGCAAAGCGCCGAACAACGCGGCCAATGTGGTCATCATGATCGGTCTGAAACGCAGTAGACATGCCTGGAAAATGGCATCACGTGCGCTGATACCGCCGTTGCGCTGCGCATCAAGAGCGAAGTCGACCATCATGATGGCGTTTTTCTTCACAATGCCGATCAACAGCATGATGCCGATCAATGCTATCAGGCTGAACGGCGCCCCGAAAAGCTCCAGCGCCAGCAATGCACCCACCCCTGCGGAGGGCAGGGTGGACAAGATAGTCAGCGGATGAATATAACTTTCATAGAGAATGCCGAGCACGATATATACCGTGGCTATCGCCGCCAGGATCAGGATCACCTGGGATTTCAGCGTCTCCTGGAAGACCTGAGCCGTCCCGGCAAAGGCGCCGCGCACGGTCGAGGGAACGCCGAGCGCAGTCATGGCACGGGTTACGGCATCGGTCGCATCCCCCAGACTGTAACCGAGCGGCAGGTTAAACGAAATGGTCGAGGCGGCAGAAAGCCCCTGATGGTTCACGGCCAAAGGCGCGTTGGCCGGCTGCCAGTGGGCAAAGTAGGACAAGGGGATCGCTTTGCCTTCACTGTTGATAATGAACATTTTATCCAGAGAGCTGACGTCTTGCGTATAGGCCGGAGCCACCTCCATGACCACCTTGTACTGATTGAGCGGTTGGTAAATGGTGGATATCTGGCGCTGGCCAAAAGCGTTGTCGAGCAGGTTATTGGCGTCGGAAACCGAGATACCCAGTCGTGCCATGGTGTCGCGGTCATAAATCAGGTCCATTTCCGAGCCTTTATCCTGTTGATCCGAGTTGACGTCTGCCAATTCGGGCAGCGCGGCCAGGGCGGTGCGGATTTTAGGCTCCCAGGTGCGCAGGGCGCTCAAATCGTCAGAAAGTAGGGTGTACTGGTAGCTGGCATTGGCCTGTCTGCCGCCCACGCGAATATCCTGAACGGCCATGAGGAACAGGCTGGCACCCGGTTCCTTCGCCAATTTTGCGCGCAAGCGGGCAATCACCTGTTGAGCGTTTTCCTTGCGTTCGGACAGCGGTTTCAGGGAGATAAACATTGAACCGCTGTTGGTGCGCGAACCGCCGGTAAAGCCTGTGACGTTATCCACGGCGGGGTCATCACGCACAATGGTCATAAAATCTTGCAGCTTCACGCGCATCGATTGGAACGAGATACTCTGGTCAGCCTGAATTGACCCCATCAGGCGACCGGTATCCTGCTCCGGGAAAAAGGTTTTTGGGATGCTGATGTACAACCAAACATTCAGTGCCACGGTGGCCAACAGTACAACCAGCACCCAACGCGAATGATTGAGCACCCAGTTCAGCGAACGCCCGTAGCCTTGTTGCAGCTTCAACAACAGTTTGCCAAAACCCCGAACCCGCCGCTGCGAGTGTGCCGGTTGCTGGCGCAGCAAATAGGCGCACATCATTGGCGTCAGGGTCAAAGATATCAGTAATGACAGGCCGATCGACACTGACAAGGTGACGGCAAATTCGCGGAACAGGCGGCCAGGCAGACCGTCCATCAAGAGCAGCGGAATAAACACCGCCACCAGCGACATACTCATCGAGAGCACGGTAAAACCGACTTCACGGATCCCTTGCAGAGCGGCCTGGAGCGGTTTCATACCGGCTTCGACGTGGCGCGAGATATTCTCCAGGACCACGATGGCGTCGTCCACCACAAAGCCCGTCGCGATGGTGAGCGCCATCAGTGACAGATTGTTCAGGCTAAAGCCGCACAGGTACATGGCGGCGAAGGTACCAATCAGTGAAACCGGTACGGCGACAGCCGGGATCAACGTGGCGCGCCCGGAGCGCAGGAAGGCAAAAACGACCAGGATCACTAACGCAATGGCGATCACCAGCGATTGTTCCACCTCGGCCAGTGAGGCACGAATGGTCGGAGAACGGTCCTGGGCAATGTTCAATTTGATCGACGCGGGGATGCTTTCCCTCAGGTTTGGCAGTTCCGCGCGGATACGATCGACGGTATCAATAATGTTGGCATCGGGCGAACGGCTTACCACCAGCAGAATGGCCGGTTGGGCATTGGTCATCCCGGCATTGCGGACGTCCTGGACCGAATCAATGACGTCAGCGACGTCGCTGAGGCGTACGGCTGAACCGTTGTTGTAATGCACGATCAGCGGCTTGTAGCCTTCTGCCTTCTTGATTTGATCGTTGCTTTGTATCTGCCAGCGTTTGTCCTGGCTTTCCGCCGACCCCAGCGGCGTACGCAGGTTGGCGTTGCTGATAGCCTGGCGCACACTGTCCAGTGATACGCCCTGGTTAAACAGCGCGGACGGATTTAACTCGACGCGCACTGCCGGCAAGGAGCTCCCGCCGACGGTGACATCGCCTACGCCATCGGTCTGCGAGATTTTTTGCGCCAATTGGGTGGACGCGAAGTCATAAAGTTGCCCCTGGTTGTAAGTATCGGACGTCAGCGTCAGGATCATGATCGGCGCGTCGGAGGGGTTCATCTGGCGATAGGTGGGGCGGCTTGGCATGCCGGAGGGCAGCAGGCTTTGTGCCGCGTTGATCGCCGCCTGCACGTCACGCGCAGCGCCATTGATATCACGGTTAAGATCAAACTGCAGGATAATGCGGGTGCTGCCCAGTGAGCTCATGGAGGTCATTTCATTGACCCCGGCGATGCGGCCGAGTGCGCGCTCCAATGGCGTGGCGACAGAGGTCGCCATGGTTTCTGGATCGGCGCCCGGCAGAGTGGCAGTGATAGAGATCACCGGGTAGTCTACCTGCGGCAAAGGGGCGACCGGCAACAGGCTAAACCCCAGCGCCCCGGCTAACGCAATCGCCAGCGTCAGCAGGGTCGTCGCGACCGGCCTAAAGATAAACAGCGAGAAGAATTTCACGGTGTCTCCTGCGATTCTTCTTTGACGTGAGTATTGCGCGCCAGTTTGTCAAACAGCAGGTAAATCACCGGGGTGGTAAATAACGTCAGTATCTGGCTCATGATCAGGCCGCCCACCATACAGATGCCGAGCGGGCGGCGCAGCTCTGCGCCCACACCGGTACTGAGCATCAGCGGAAGTGCCCCTAGCAACGCGGCCAGCGTGGTCATTAAAATTGGCCTAAAGCGCAGCAAACAAGCCTGATAGATCGCGTCATACGGCGTCATGCCCTGTTCACGCTCGGCGGCGAGCGCGAAGTCGATCATCATGATGGCGTTTTTCTTCACGATACCGATCAGCAAGATGATGCCGATAATGGCGATCACGTCCAGCTCGCTACCGGCCATCATCAAGGCTAGCAGCGCACCGACCCCGGCGGTTGGCAGCGTGGAGAGGATAGTGACCGGGTGGATAAAGCTCTCATACAGCACGCCCAGTACGATATACATTGCCACCACGGCGGCCAGGATAAGCCACAGCGTATTGCCGAGTGCGGCCTGAAACGCCAGCGTTGCCCCTTGGAATTTGGTGGTGATGTCTTTCGGCATGTTGAGGTTTTTCTCAACCTGGGTAATGGCATTGACCGCCTGCTCAAGTGAATACCCCTCCGCCACGTTGAACGACACCGTGGTGGCTGGGAATTGGTCAAGATGGTTGATGGATAACGGCCCATTGCGCTGTTCGATTTTAGCAATCGTGCTCAGCGGCACGATGGTGCCGTTACTGCTGGTCAGGCGGATATCGTTCAAGGCCGCCAGGCCCGGTGTAGCCTGCACGTCATGCACCAGCACCACGCGATACTGGTTCGCCTGAGTGTAGATGGTGGAGATTAACCGCTGGCCAAAGGCGTTATACAGCGCGCTGTCTACGTCGCTCATTTGGACACCCAACCGAGAGGCTGAGTCGCGGTCGACGTTGATATAGGCTTCCAACCCCTGATCTTGCCAGTCGCTGCTGACGTCTTGCAATGCCGGGGTTTGTCGCAGTTCATCGACCAACTGTGGCACCCATTGGCTGAGCTGCTCCAGCGACATGGCTTGCAGGGTAAACTGGTACTGGGTACGGCTGACCTGCGTATCGATGGTCAAATCTTGCACGGGTTGCAGATACAAATTCAGGCCGGGTAGCTTAGCGGCCTGTTGCTGCATCCTGTTGATGATTTCTTGCAGGCTGCCGCTGCGTTCGCTCAGGGGTTTGAGGTTGATTTGCAGACGGCCGCTGTTAAGGGCGGCATTGGTGCCATCCACGCCGATAAACGAGGTGAGGCTTTCCACCGCCGGATCTTGCAGCAGTTGGGCGGCCACCTGTTGTTGCAGTTCTGCCATTTTACTGAAGGATACCGACTGCGGTGCTTCCAGCGTGCCCTGTATCAAACCGTTATCCTGAATGGGGAAAAACCCTTTCGGAATAAACAGATACAGCAGCACCGTGAGCGCCATGGTACTCAGTGCCACGCCGAGCGTTAACCACTGGTGATCAAGCACTTTTTTCAGCCAAACGCCGTAGCCGGCAATCACGCGCTCGAAGAAACGCTCAGAAGCAGCAGAAAAACGGTTCTGCTTGCGCAGCGATTCATGGCTCAGCATGCGTGCGCACATCATTGGCGTCAGCGTCAGGGAAATAAAGGCCGAAATCAAAATCGCAACGGCCAGCGTGACGGCAAACTCTCGGAACAAGCGGCCGACAATATCCCCCATAAACAGCAGCGGGATCAGCACCGCCACCAGTGAGAAGGTCAATGAAATAATGGTGAAGCCGATTTCACCGGCACCTTTTAACGCGGCATCGAGCGGTTTTTCGCCTTTTTCGATATAGCGAGAGATGTTTTCGATCACCACAATCGCGTCATCGACCACAAACCCGGTGGCAATAGTCAGCGCCATTAACGTCAGGTTGTTGATCGAAAAGCCGAGAAAGTACATGACGGCAAAGGTGCCGATCAGTGACAGCGGCACCGCAACGCTCGGAATTAGGGTGGCAGGTACGTTACGCAGGAATATGTAAATGACCATCACCACCAGGGCGACAGCCAGTAGCAGCTCAAATTGCACGTCGCTGACGGAGGCGCGAATAGTGGTAGTACGGTCCGTCAGCACCTTGACGTCGACTGACTTCGGCAGGCTTTTGATCAGCGTGGGCAACATCTCACGGATGTTGTCGGCGGTGGTAATGACGTTGACCCCCGGCTGGCGCTGGATGTTCAGCACGATCGCCGGCTGCTTGTTGGCCCAGGCGGCCAGCCGGGTATTTTCGGCACCCTGTTCAACGGTCGCAATATCCTGCAACCGAATCGGCGCGCCATTTTTATAAGCGACAATCAGCTGACGATATTCATCGGCTGACTTCATCTGATCGTTGGCGGACAGCGTGACTGAACGCGCCGGGCCGTCCAGGCTCCCCTTGGCCGAGTTGACGTTGGCACCGGTAATGGCCGTGCGAACCGTTTCGCTGTCCAGTCCATTGGCGGCCATGGCGGGGGCATTGAGTTTAACGCGTACGGCAGGCCGTTGACCGCCGGACAGCGTCACCAACCCAACGCCGGTCACCTGGGATATTTTCTGTGCGACCCGGGTTTCCACCATATCCTCCACCTGGGTCATCGGCATGGCGGTTGAGGTCACGGCCAGCGTCAAAATAGGCGGATCGGCAGGGTTAACCTTGCTGTAAATGGGGGGGTAGGGCAGGTCGGTCGGCAGCAGGTTCGTGGCAGAGTTAATCGCTGCCTGCACTTCCTGTTCGGCGACATCTAACGACAGTGCCAATTGGAATTGCAGCGTGATCACCGATGCGCCGCCGGAGTTCTGCGACAGCATTTGTTTAAGCCCGGACATTTGGCCGAATTGGCGTTCCAGCGGGGCGGTAATTGCCGATGTCACGACATCTGGACTGGCGCCGGGGTATAACGTCACCACTTGAATGGTGGGGTAATCTACTTCAGGCAAGGCAGATACTGGCAGTGAGCGATAACCGATAATCCCCGCCAGCAAGATAGCCACCATCAACAGCGTGGTGGCTACTGGGCGCAGGATAAATAGGCGGGATGGACCACCACCGGGGTTCGGTGTCATCACCTGCATCAGGATTTCTCCCGCTTGGTATGCGGTTTGGCACTGCTGTCAGCCGTTTTGGTCTGCGGTGTGACCACTTCCACTTTCATGCCTTCAATCAATTGGTCAATACCGTCGGTCACTACCCGTTGTCCGGCGTTGAGCCCGCTGGCGATAACCACATTTTGGCTGTCTTCAATACCCAGGGTCACGAGATGCTTACTGACCTTATTTTCTGCATCCATGGTCCAGACGAAGTTACCTTCGTTGCCCATTTGCACGGCGGCGGTAGGCACCACGACCGCGTCCTGCAATGTTGCGACTTTCAGGCGCGCATTCACAAACTGGTTAGGGAACAGCGCATCGTCTTCGTTGGCGTATTGCGCTTTCAATTTAATCGTACCGGTGGTGGTGTCGATCTGGTTATCAAGGCTGAGCAGGCTGCCCTGCGCCAACAGGGCTTTATTGGTGCGGCCCCAGGCATCCACGCTCACCGGGCCGGCCTTCTGCGCCTTGACGATATCGCTGATATTGCCTTCCGGCAGGGTGAACACCACGTCGATCGGATGGGTTTGCGTGATCACTACAATGGCAGTGGTGCCGCTGGTGATGTAATTCCCCATATCCACCTGCTTCAACCCGACGCGGCCTGAGATAGGTGCAATGATCTTACTGTACGTCAACTGCAGCTGCGCGCTGTCGACGGCGCCTTGGTCTGCCTTAATGGCCCCTTCCGTTTGCTGGACCAACGACACTTGGGTATCCAGCTCTTGGCGTGAAATCAGATTGGTTTTGACCAGCTGCTGATAGCGTGCCAGATCGCGTCGCGCGTTAGCGAGCGTGGCCTGATCTTTTGCCAATTGGCCTTGTGCCTGAGTTAACAGAACCTGGTAAGGGCGAGGATCGATCACGGCCAGCAAGTCCCCAGCTTTTACCTGTTGCCCTTCGGTGAAATGCAATGACATCAATTGTCCGTCAACCCGACTGGTTACGGTGACAGTATTGGCGGCAGTGACCGTGCCCAGACCGATCAGGTAGCGGGGAACGGTCTGCTGGGTAGCCGTCGCGGCCTGTACCGGTGATATAGAGCCACCACGTCGGCCACCTGCGTGGCTTGCACCCGCTGGATTCGCACCGGCGCGACGGGCACTCGGCGCCGTCTCTGCGGCTGGCTGCGCTGCGCTGAAGTGACGCCAAATCAATACGGCGGCAATCGCCACGATGATGACCACCAGCAGGCGCAGTATCAGTGAACGACGAGGGTTTTTTGCATTCATGGTGGCGAAAATCTCTCCAAAGGGCAGGTGCGTGGGCACGCATTGCCAAAAAAATACACTCCTTACAGAATACTAGTTTAGCGAGGAAAGACGGCATAAAAATGAAGGAAATATGGAGGAACCGTCAGCATTGTCCGAATAAGTTGTAGATTTGATCGTGCTATGTTTATAAGCGATGCCATCCGGCTTATAGCGAATAGGTTTTAGCGAACTTTATGCCTTCACGCTAATAATTAATCTGCAAATCATTAACTCCATGGAGCATGCAATGAGTCATAAAGAACTGGGCCGTTCAGGCATCAAAGTACCAGCATTGACCTTCGGCGGTAACGTGTTTGGCTGGACGGCGGATCGTGAAACCTCATTCAGCCTGTTAGATGCGCTGGTGGAAAATCAGCTCAATTTTATCGATACCGCGGACGTGTATTCGAGCTGGGCGCCGGGCAATGTGGGGGGGGAATCGGAAACCACGATTGGCGAATGGTTGAAAAAGAGCGGCAAGCGCGACCAGGTGATTATCGCCACCAAAGTAGGCAAACCGATGGGCGAGGGTAAACAGGGGCTGTCACCACGTTATATTCAGCAAGCGGTGGAGGATTCCCTGCGCCGCCTGCAGACCGACTATATCGATCTGTATCAGTCCCATGATGACGATCGGGATACGCCGCTTGCGGAAACGTTGGCGGCGTTTGATGCCTTAATCAAGGCCGGCAAAGTACGGGCAATAGGGGCGTCTAACTACCAGGCCGATCGTCTGGAAGAAGCCCTCAATATCAGTAAGCAGGAAGGGCTGGCGCGTTATGAAACCCTGCAACCGGAATATAACCTGTATGCGCGGGCGGGCTATGAGCAGGGATTGGAGGCCGTTGCGCAGCGTCATGGGTTGGGCGTGATTAACTTCTTCTCGCTGGCCAGCGGTTTTCTGACGGGGAAATACCGCAGTGAACACGATATCGGCAAAAGTCAGCGTGGCGACAGAGTGATCGCGCAGTACCTTAATCCGCGGGGCTTTAGCATTCTGGCAGGCTTGGATCAGGTGGCGAAGAAGCATCACACCACGCCGGCACAGGTTTCACTGGCCTGGCTGATCGCACGGCCCAGCATCACTGCACCTATCGTCAGCGCCACGTCCTTAAAACAGTTGGATGAGCTGGTTAGCGCCACCCGGCTTCGGCTGGATGCGGATGATATCAGCACCTTGAACGAAGCCAGCGCCTGGTAATCGAGATTAACCGCGGGCGGTATCGATCAACTGAAGCAGCTGCGTCAGGCAGGCTTCAATTGTACATCCTGCGGTATCAATAGAGGCCACTGGCATGTTCCAGGGGATGTAATCGTGGTTACTGACATCCTGCCAGTTGGGCAATCGTAGCCCGGCAATGTCGCCGCCTCGGGTTTCGATCCTTCGGCGGTGCTCCGCACTGTCTGAACAGAACACTTCAATATCAATACAGGTTCTGCCAGTCCGGAGCGCAACCTGATGCCAGGCTTCACGGGTGACAGGCAGTGGGTTAACCGAATCGGCGATCACGGTGTGGCCCAGACGCAGGTTATCCTCAGCGACGCCATAGGCGGCAAAATAGCCTGATGGGCCTACGTCACTGGCTAAGGCACCGCTGTCACGGATTGCCTGTTCCAGGGTGTCGATTCGCAGATGAATTGCCGATAGGGCACCTGCCAGCGCCCGTGCCAGCGTAGTTTTGCCGCTGCCCGGCAGCCCGGAAAAAACGATCAGCATTGTTGCTCCCGCCATAATTGTTGCCCCAGCCGATACAGTACATGTTTTTGCAGCGGATGGCCTTGGGGTAGCCGTGGATGAAGGAAGCTTTCACCCTTGGACGTCATGCCGATGCGTTCCATCACCCGGCGCGACGGTTGGTTAGCGTCGGCGGTAAAGGACACCACTTCTGCCAGATTCAGGTGTTCGAAGGCATAGTGCAATGCGGCCTCGGCCGCTTCACTGGCGTAGCCTTTACCCCAATGCGCTGCCGCCAACCGCCAGCCAATTTCTACGCAGGGCGAGCAGGGGAGATCATCAGCAGGAATAGCCAACCCAACAAAGCCGATAAAAGGCGCACCGCCTTTCACTTCCAGTGCCCATAAGCCCCAACCATGCTGTTGCATGAACAGGCGGATCTTGTCGGCGAGTGCGTCACTTTGCGTGGAACTGAGCGGGGCGGGGAAATAACGCATGACCCGAGGATCGGCATTAAGGGCAGCGAAGGCGGGCAGATCATCGTCACGCCAGGCACGCAACCGCAGCCTGTCAGTTTCCAGGGGAAATATTTCACACATCGACTTTCCTCCAGTAACCAAGCATTCCTTGGTTTCATGGTAGGGGCGCTGCATGCTACGCCCTATAGCATAATCAATGGGTTAAATCGGATCGAACAGGTTCGACCCTTACCTGTTTAGCCCTTATGCGGTTTTGTCTGCCGTCTGGATCGCGGTATATACCGCGCCCTCAGGCCATTAACGGAACAGCGTTTGCGCCCAGCGCGCCAACCCGGCAGTTACCGAGCCGAAGTCGTTGCCACCGACAATAGGGATGCCCGGCAACTGTTGTTCCAGCGCGGCACGCAGCAAGGGTGAACGCGCGCTACCGCCGGTGAGATAAATCACCTGTGGTGCGGTTTGGCTGCTCGCCAGGGCGGCACTGACCTGTTCCTGAATACGTAACAGGGGTTGCGAAATAGCGTCGGCAAGCTGATCCTGGTTGATGGTTTCCACCAAGTCAGGCTGGACGAACGCCAATGGCGCGCTGATGCTTTGCTGCGCCGACAGGGCGATTTTACTCTCTTCCGCCGCGCGTACCAACCGGTAGCTCAGACGCTGCTGGTGCACTTTCAGCAAACGTTTGACCTTTTCCGGTTCGGCGGCATCACGGATCAAATCACGCAGCATGCGACCGTTGGCGACGCTGTAAAAGTCGTTTTGTGCCGGCACGTCGTTGGTGGCGACCGCGTTCCAATAAGGCAGCGCGGGCAGCGCGATACCCTTGCCGGTTTCGCCACCCATGCCGAACAGCGGCATCAGCTGTTTGAACGCCAACATGATGTCCAGGTCGTTACCGCCGACGCGGCACCCGCTGTGCCCCAGCAGGCTTTGCTGGCGATCGGCACGGTCGCGCCATTGTGGCCCCATCAGCAGTACCGAGCAGTCGGTCGTACCGCCACCGATGTCTACCACCAGCACGGTTTTCTCTTCGTTCAGCGTCGCTTCGAAGTCCAGTCCCGCCGCTACAGGTTCAAACTGGAATTCAATGTCCTTGAAACCGGCGCGCTCGGCAGCACGGTGCAAAATACCCTGCGCCTGCTGGTTAGCGTCTTCCCCCCCAATCCCCTGGAAGTTGATCGGACGACCGATCACCGCCTGGCTGATGCTGTCTTGCAGCACGTTTTCCGCCTGACGTTTGATGTGGAACATCATGGCGCAAACCAGATCTTCAAACAGCGCAATCTGCTGTGGCTTCAGGCCGTTAGCGCCGAGGAAGGATTTCGGCGAGCGAACAAAATACACCTCTTCCGGATCTTCGGCGTAGTGCGCCAGTGCCTGCAGGCCAAATAGCACGCTGTCGTTACCGACGGGAATGTCTTCTTCGCGGTTGTAGCTAATGGCCCGGCGCAGCAGTTGCTGATTCTCTTCGCTGCCGGTCGGTACCTGCCAGTGGCGGTGCAAGCATTCGCTCACGGCTTCACGCGTCGGCGCACAAAGCATCGACGGCAGGTAAGGTTCGTTGTTTTCCAACGTCAGTAGCTCGGGGCCGTTATCACGCATCACTGCGACAGAACAGTTGGCTGTTCCGTAATCGAATCCAATAAACATGTCTTTTCTCAATCCCCATGCCAATGAAGGGGGGCGACTTTACCCGAGACTTGGCTCCTGGGCAACGTGTGGGCGCTTAACTGACGAAAAATTTAGCGGCGACCAGCATGGCATGCTTAACTTAATGTCCGAATTCCGCACGTCAGCGCACCAGCCGAGTCGCATAATGAACAAAAAACTGACCCCGAGCGTTGCCATGAAAAACCAACAACAGGCGCTGTACGACGCACTGAGCGCGCGCGATCGCAAATTCGACGGCCGCTTTTTCGTCGGTGTTTCCTCGACCGGCATTTATTGTCGGCCGGTGTGCAGTGCCCGTACGCCGAAAATCGAGAACTGCACTTTTTACCCCAGCGCCGCGGCGGCGGAACTGGCGGGGTTCCGCCCCTGTCTGAAATGCCGGCCGGAGCTGGCACCGGGGTTGGCGCTGATCGATCTTGGCAATCGCTATGCGCAGGTGGCGGTGCAGTTGATTGAACAAGGGTACCTGTCAGAACACAGTTGCGAGCAACTGGCCGCGCGGCTGGGGATCTCTGATCGTCATTTGCGGCGTATCTTCGCCGATCAGTTTGGGGCATCGCCGATTGATTACGCCCAGTCGCACCGGTTGTTGCAGGCCAAACGCCTGCTGGCGGATACCGACATGCCATTGAGTGACGTCGCATTTGCGGCCGGTTTTGGCAGCCTGCGGCGTTTTAATGAGCTGTTCAAGGCACGCTACCGGCTTATTCCATCGGCGCTGCGCAGCAGCTGCGAACGCAATGCGCCCACCGTTGCCAGCGGGCTGGTGTTTCATCTGGGCTACCGACCGCCCTATGACTGGCAGCGCATGTTGGGTTTTTTGCATGCGCGTGCGGTGAGCGGTGTCGAACGGGTTGAGGGGCAGCAGTATCTGCGAGCGATAGCCATTACCCAAGGGGGCGTCGAGTATTGCGGCTGGGTGAGCGTCCAGCCGGATGAGACGCGCAACCGGGTACGAGTAGAGATTGCCGCCTCATTAAGCCGGGTGACCACGGAAGTGCTGCGCCGGATCCGTCAACTGTTTGATCTGGACGCCGCACCGGATTTGATTGCCCATGCCTTGGGCGCATTGGCTGCCGATGCACCAGGGTTGCGGCTGCCCGGTTGCGTGAACAGTTTTGAACAGGCGGTCCGTGCCGTCTTGGGGCAGTTGGTGAGCGTCAAGATGGCCGCGACTTTTGCCGGGCGGATGGCTGAACAGTGGGGGACGCCGCTGGAACAACCCTATGGCGGCATTACACATCTGTTCCCCAATGCTGAGCAGGTCGCGCTGTTACACCCTGAGGCGTTGCGTCCGCTGGGGGTGCAGTTGAAACGCGCAGCGGCAATCATTGCGATTGCGCGTGCGGTAACCGAAGGGCGGCTCCAGTTGGATAACGTGTTGGATATTGAGCAAGGTATTAAGGCGCTGACCGCCTTGCCGGGGATTGGCAGTTGGACGGCCAGTTATATCGCGATGCGTGCCTGGTCATGGCCAGACGTGTTTTTGGCGGGGGATTATTTGATCAAGCAACGCTTCCCTGACCTGACGCCGCGCCAAATTGAAAAATATGCCGAACGCTGGCGGCCGTGGCGTTCTTACGCCACGCTCCATTTGTGGCATAACGACGCATGGGTACCGCTGGCGGATGTCGACAATTAGCGCGGTGGCGTTATCCTTCGTTGTCGATACGAGCCAGTAGGCTTTCTATCCCTTCACGCATCAGGAATGCCAGCACCTTCTCGCGTTCGGTTTCGCTCAGGTGATAGTAATACTGCACCCATACTGCCAGTGGCTCTTGGCGTTCAACCTGATATTCTGCGGGTTCTTCCTGTAACATCAACAGCTTGCGCGGGCCAATAGGCAGGCTGTTGATATGGTATTCCACCGCTTTCCCCTGGATGCCTTTACGGCGGCGGCTGATCCAACCTTCGCGCCGCGCCATCAAATTGATTCCCTGTGGTGAAGAGGGCAGTCCTGCTATGCCTGTCAGCTCCCTGGCGGCAAACCACTCGTTTTTCATAGCCATTATCCCTGAGCAATTACGTGCAAAGATGGTTCCTGGAAATTAACGGGCGTGCTGATTTCCGTATCAAAGTGATTGTACGAAGGATTAACTTTCACCCGTTAGTTATACCACTAACATCTGATTGGCTAAGCAAAAACGTGCTGGGGGCGTGCGGCACAGGATGCCGCAACGCAAAAGAACACAGGAGAGCGCCGTGCTGAGGCGGTTATCTTATGCCGAAATAACCGCCGCTGAGCAGCTCGGTAAGGGGGTGTTCCCGCGCCACGGCGTCACCGTCTGCCAGGTCGACGCCCAGAGCCTGCAGCGTATGCAAGGTTATCTGCTGGTGTGCCGGGCCTGCCAGTGTCTGCGCGTGGATACGATGGGCTGCGCCGTTAAGCATGGAAACCATCAGTTCATCCATCTGATTGCAGTGAACCTGGGTGATAAAGCGCTCATCAATGCGGATATAGTCAATCCGACGATCATGCAGTTCGTCGAAGGCGTTAAGGCTGTGGCCAAAGCCGCTGACGATCAGCTTGCAGCCCATTCGTTGCAGTTGGTGGATAAACGGCCTGCAAATGTCATCGTGTTCCAGCACCGCCGCCTCATCGACCACCAGCAGCAAAGC
Organism: Serratia sp. PL17; assembly: GCF_017832355.1. Taxonomy (GTDB): domain Bacteria; phylum Pseudomonadota; class Gammaproteobacteria; order Enterobacterales; family Enterobacteriaceae; genus Serratia. Next base: position 60,495 of record NZ_JAFIBY010000007.1, on the reverse strand, counting down.
CTGTGGTTGTAATGGAGAGGCATTAAGCCGTGTGATCAGATGTTGCCGGAACCCGGCGTCGAGCAGGCTGTCTGTCGAGAGCGGGAGCGCGATTGTCAGGCCTTTGGCCCCGATCTCTGCGGCGTGGTGCTCAAGAATCTGCCGGCTGACCCAGTCATCGACGTCCGGCAGCAGGCCATAGAGCTGTGCCGCAGCGAGAAACGCCTCTCCGTTCAACGGGCGTGGATCCAGCGGCATGACCTGAAGTTTTAGCTGATAGAAACACACTGCCAGTGGCGTTTTCGGCGGTGCCACTGCCTTAACACTGAGCATCAACTGCCCGTCGGCAATAATGCTCATCACTTCCTGTCTCGTCAGCAGCTCATGCTGGCGTTCCAGCATCTGTTTTTGCCGTGCCTCATACAGATAGACCTGCCCGCGGCCGCGATGTTTGGCTGTATAACAGGCAATGTCCGCCTGCGCCAACAGCTCGCCGCTTTTACCACTGCCGCTCTCTATACGGGTGATGCCAGCGCTGGCACCTACGTGATAAACCTTTCCTTCCCAATAGAACGGGTGCTGGCTGATGTTGTTAACCAGCTGCTGCATCAGGGATTTTGCCTGCTCGCTGGCGCAATCAAACAGGATTAGCCCAAACTCATCCCCTCCCAGCCTTGCCAGGCAGTCGCTGTCACGCACGTGGCGTTGCATCAGTTGAGCAATATCCCTCAGCAATGCATCGCCTGCGGCATGCCCGGCGCTGTCATTGACGGCCTTGAAACGATCGAGATCGAGGAACACCAGCGCATGCTGCCGCTGTTTTTCACCGGAGCCCAGGATGGCGGCTTTCAGCCGCTTCTCAAAACTGGTGCGATTGGGCAGGCTGGTGAGGGCGTCATGGGCGGCGCTGTAACTCAGTTTACGCATCAACTCGCGTGAAGCCGTGACATCTTGCAACACCATCACAGCCCCCATCACGCCACCCCCGAGGGTTTTCAGCGGCGATACCGATTGTTGAATATCAAAGTGACGGCCGTCGCGACTGTGCAGCACCAGGGCATAATCCGCCGAAAGCTGACGATTTTCCTGAAGGCAGCACTGGACCGGGTTTTCCACTTCCATGCCATCTTTGCCGTTAGTCATGCGTACGACTCCCGCAATCGGCATGCCAACAGCCAGACTCAGCGGCCAGCCGCACATCTGTTCGGCCACCGGATTCATGAAGGTGATATGCATGGCATCGTCAGTTGAAATCACCCCTTCGCCAATGGCATCCAGCGTGATGTGCAGACGTTCTTTCTCTTGGTGCAGCGCTTCGGTCAGATTACGGACTTCCGTCATATCAATGTTCGTGCCGATCATGCGCAGCGGGCGGCCTTGTGCATCCAGAATGACGTTGCCCTGGCCGCGGATATGGCGGATTTTCCCTTGGCGGGAAAGCAGCCGGAATTCGAGGATAAAAGGACGCGGTTGGTCCAGCAAAGAGGCCATTTCACGGTCGGTTCGCTCGCGATCTTCCGGCAGAAGGAGGGTGCGCCACAGTGAAAGCGTAGGCGTCTGCTCTGGACTGAGGTCATAGAGTTCAAACATGCGCTTGTCCCAGGTGAGTTCCTCACCGTCCATGACCCATTCCCAAACGCCAATACCCCCCACCTGATTGGCCAGCGTGATGCGTTCAACCAACCGATGATTCTCTGCGGCGGTGCGTTTCAGTTCGCTGATGTCTTCCACCTGAGAAATAAAATACAGCGGTAGGCCTTCGGCATCGCGCACCATTGAGACGGCCAGCAGAGCCCAGACGTGTTCGCCATCGCTGCGAATATAGCGTTTTTCCAGGGTGTAGCTGCTGATATGGCCTTCGAGCAGATCCTGTAACTGCATCAGGTCGGCATTCAAATCATCCGGGTGAGTGATCTCCTGAAACGTCAAGCGCCGCAGAGCTTCCGGGGTGTAGCCCAGCAGGTTGCACAGTGCTTGATTGACCTGTAGCCATTTCCCTTGCGGAGAGACCAGCGCCATGCCGATAGCGGAGTATTCCAGCGCATTACGAAAGCGGGCTTCGCTCTCGACGATATGCTGTTTTTCTACCCGGAAGGCGTGCATGACCATCGCCATGGCGTGTGCGGGGATCAAAATCAACAGAATCGGTAAGTAGATTTCGATGTCACTGAGCGGTTCGGCGGGAACATTAAAATGCAGCAGCCCAAGTGAAATCATCACGGTGATCATCAATGTGGTACAAAAGCAGGTCACAAAGGCTTCCAGGCGTGGCAGTGCGATCGCCGCCCACAGCAGAGGAAGAATGACAAAGGTAAACGGGAAAGGCAGATAGGTCAGCGCGAGATAGCAAAAAATCAGCGCCATCATGAGCGTCAGCAGCAAGGAGAACAGGTTTAACTGCTCCAGCATGCGCCGGCGATAGACCAATCCAATCGGTGCCAGTGACAGGACGCCAATGGCTTCCGAAATAAACCAGGTATTGAAGGGTTGCCAGAAGGATTGCTCCGGGGCAGGGGCCCACCAGGCGGCCAGCAAGGCGCTAAATAGCGGGGTGAAAATGACCGCACAGACCACGAACTTTAGCCAACTGGCCAGATTATTCAGGGGATCGTCAGACAACAGCATGCGGCGTAGCAGCAGGGTACTGACGGAGGCTTCCAGCAGGTTGATCAGCGCAAGCTTTACCGGCAACCAGCTAAATCCGTACAGGATAACGCTGGCGCTTATGATACCCAGCCCACAGGCCAGCAAGGGTAATCCCCATTGGCGCGGCGAATGGCGATACAACAGGGTAATGATGGCCGCCGTAGGGAACCACAGTGGCGTAAAATGGCTGGATTCGTTCGACAGCGTCAGGCACAACAAGGCCAACAGAAAAACGGCTACGGTTGCCAGCAAAGTCTGCGGTAACAGCCCGCTTTTACGCGTAGTGAGATGATTCGGTGCGCTGATATCCATAGACAACCTTAACGCTGGCATCTGTCACTGAACTACGTCATGACGCGGATGGGATGAGAAGTTTATTGCCAAAGGGTAGTACAGCACAGCAAGAAAACCTACTGGATCAAACGGCTTTAGTGAGCGAGCGCAAAAGCCGGCGTTGCCGCCGGCTCGACAGCGTCAGAGCAAGAACAGCGTGGCCAGGCCGAGGAAGATAAAGAAGCCGCCGGTATCGGTTAATGCTGTGATCAGTACGCTGGAACCGACGGCAGGATCTCGGCCCATTTTTAGCATGGTCATTGGGATCACCACCCCCATCAGCGCCGCCACCAATAGGTTGAGGATCATGGCTAACGTCATGACGCCACCCATAGCCCAGTCGCCATAGAGCAGCCAGGTGACTATCCCCATAATGCCGCCCCATACGACGCCGTTAATGATGGCGACGCCAAGCTCCCTGAGCATCAGGCGAGAAATATTGCCAACTTCGATCTGGTGTAGCGCAAGTGCGCGGACAATCATGGTAATGGTTTGGTTACCGGTATTGCCGCCGATACCCGCAACGATGGGCATCAACGCCGCCAATGCCACCAACTGCGAAATGGTGTGTTCAAACAGGCCGATGACACGTGACGCGATAAACGCGGTGCACAGATTGATTGCCAACCAAGCCCAGCGAGTTTTCACCGCTTTGCTGACAGGGGCAAACACGTCTTCTTCCGGGCTCAACCCCCCCATACGGCGAAGGTTGCTGTCGCTTTCTTCATTGACGACGTCGACGATCTCTTCAATCGTCAGGCGGCCCATCAGTTTGCCCTTGGCATCGACAACTGGGGCACTGATCAGGTCATAACGTTCAAACGCGCTGGCTGCAGCCTCCGCTTTGTCTTCAGGCAGAAAACGGGTGGGATCGTTGTCCATGACTGCGTGTACCGGCGTTTCAGGATCGTTGAGCAGCACCGCGGTCAGCGGCAGTTCACCGAGCAGCGTATTTTTACGGTCCGTGACAAAGAGTTTATCGGTAGCGTCCGGGATGGTTTTGCGCAGCCGCAAGAAACGATGCACGGCCCCGAGGGTAACGTCAGGGCGCACAGTGACCAGTTCAAAATCCATCATCCAGCCGACGGTGTCTTTGCCGTAGTGGATCATCTCGCGCACCTGCGCACGCTGATCCGGCTCCAGCGAGGTCAGCAGGCGGCCCATCAGGTTACGCGGCAGATATTGAGCCAGATAAGCCTGTTCGTCGACATCCAGCGTTTTGATCGCCTTGAGCAGGTCTTTATCGCTCATCTCTTCGATCAGGCTGTCCCACACCGGTTCGGCCACTTCCACCAGTGTTTGGCCGCGTTTGGCATTGCCAACCAAACGCCACAGCGCCAGGCGTTCGTCCTGCGGTAACGCTTCCAGTAAGTCGGCCAGGTCAGCGGCATGCATGTCGTCCAGCAGCCCGGTAATTTCGGCGGTCTGGTTTAGCAGTTCACTTTTACTGAGGGCGTTTTCATCCCCTGGTCTGCCGAGAATACCGTCTATCAGGTCTTTGTTGTTTAACAGCAGGGAAAGAATGCGCTGACGATGCTCAGCGACTTTTTTAACATTATGCGTTGCGGCGGACATGGTATTCCTTACTGGCACTCAGTGATCCTTACGGGCGATCGCTACACAAGATAGAGCATAGTGAATGCAGGCGTCATTTTTATGAAATGGGCACAGATGCCAAGGAATAAGTAAGGGGCCTGGCATGCCGAAATGCGGTCCGACGGCAGGCTGCTTAACTATTCGATTGCTCTGCAGGAGGTGTTGGGTCTGTCGGTTCAGGGGGGAGTGTCCTGGTTTTCTCCCTCTACCTCGGTGGTCTCTTGATAGGGGGCGAGCTTTTTTTCCTGATGATGGGGCACCGCAACGACGGCGGCATACAGCAGACGGCCGACTAAAATGATAAAGCTGATAAGCAGCACTATTTTCGTCATTTGTCCGGTAGTTTTTTTACGCATATATCACCCGGCATGCCGGTTTCCTGTGTTATACCCGCTGCCTTTCAAACGGTAGCCACTGTAGCGGCTGTGTGGAGCCAACGGCTCATATGAGCGTAATAGGCCGTGCTTTTACCGTACTGAGAGCGAGTAATGAAAGCCGATAAAGTGTAAATGGGATTCTAGCGATTGGTGACAAATATTGTCTATTTATTTCCGGCGACCCAAACAGAGTATTTGACCGGTGTTTAGCTTGGGTTTGAGTTTATCTGTGGGATCAGCATGTTAAGAGATGACAAAAAATGGCTGACATATTTTTACCCAACTTTTCCTCCTTGGTTGATCGGCGTCAAGCCTGAGACGGCCCTCGTGCATAAAATTCCCCCCCGTTCCCCTGTCGCATATGGTACTTTCAGTTTGCCTCATGAATGGATAGAGGTATGAAAAGGAACCTGCCTTACCACCTGAACGCGTGAATGGAATTGCGCTCTGAAGGACTCATTATTTTTATGGTTAAACCGACATTTTGGAAACAGTTGCGTGAGCGCTGGTGGGGATACCCCCTGATCTGGAGCTTGTTGTTGATCCCGTTCGCCGGTTGGCTCTCCCCCCGCATCATGTTACCCGAGAGCAAGGTTTATCTGCTCTACCTGCCGCTGGCAGCCTGTATTGCGTTGTTGATGGTTTATGACTGGCGGGCGCTGCCGGGAATCGCGCTTGCCATTTTGCTGCGTTACGGCTGCCGACTTGGCCTGGAAAGCGGCGTGCTGCTCACGGCGTTATACCTGTTATGCCTAAGCCTATGTTGGCTGGGGTATCGCAACCAAACCCAGCGCCGCTGGTGTGCGGCTCCCGGCGTGCCCAGGTTAGTCAAGGCAAGGCTGGTCTGGCTGATCGTGTTGCCGGCGCTGCTGTTTATTCTCGGATTGAAGCTGTTGGTGGGGTTAAAACAATTGCCTGACGAGCTGGGAATGATGCCGGGCGATAATGGCTATCTGCTCGCGTTGGTTAATTTCCAGGCGTTGTTATTAGGGTGCCTTTCCGCAGTGCCACTGTTCTACTTTATGTTGCGCCTGCTGAAAAAGCCTGGGTTCATGTTAAGACTTTGGCGGCGCGTTGGCCGTGAAATGGCTCCAGACGTCGATAAAAAAGAGCTGGCGCTGTGGTTTTTGATCCTGTGTGCAATGGTCGTATTGCTGTCTTATCATGCAAAAGATGCCAATCCTCTGTTGTTGGGGGGCTACGGTCTGATATTACTGCTGCCGGTGATGCTGTACGGCGCAATGCGTTTTGGCTACCAATTCAATTGCATCATTTGGTCCTCCACGCTTTTGGTGTTGCTTTCCCATCATCCTGACTATGCCCAGCACGAAAACCTGTTGCATAACCTTGCCGTTATTTCTTCGATGATGGTGGTGTTTACCTTATGCATTTTCTTGATGTCTGCGCTCAATACTCGCCAACGGTTGAGTCATGCCAGGGCGCAAAGCGCCGCGCTGCAGGATCCGGTGATTGGTTTGCCCAATCTGCGCGCCCTTAAACGGGATCTGGCTCAATCACCGCCTTCGACGTTGTGTTTTCTGCGCGTGAGTGAGTTGGACTTGCTAAGTCGTAATTACGGCATGCAGTTGCGCATTCGTTTTAAGCAGCAGTTGGCCGCGCTTTTACACCAAATCTTGGCGCCGGGCGAGGGGGTTTACCATTTGCCGGGCTATGACCTGTTGTTGCGAGTGGACGGCAGTAACAGTGAAGAAAAGGTCGCTGAGATTTACCGCGGGTTGGAAAAATTCCGATTGGTTTGGAATGGGTTGCCAATCCATCCGCCGTTGGGACTCGGGTACTGCAGTGTGATTGCCGATTTTGAGCATCTGTATCTTCTGCTGGGGGAACTCAGCTCGTTGGCCGAAGTCTCGCTGACCAGTGGCAAGCCGGAGAGTGCACACAATGGTGGTCATTTGATACAGGACGAAATCAAACGCAAGGTGGCGTTGCTGCATGGGGTGCAGAGTTCGCTGGATAGCGATGGCTTTATCCTGATGGCGCAGCCGATCCTGGGTCTGCGCGGCGATAGGTACCACGAGATTCTGCTGCGTATGCGCGATGATCAGGGGGCGATCGTCTCACCGAACGACTTTTTACCGGTGGTGCATGAGTTCGGTCTGTCCTATCGGCTGGACATGTGGGTACTGCGCAATACGCTAAAATTTATGGACAAACACCGTACCGAACTGCCCAGCGTACGCTTTGCGATCAATGTGTCCCCCTCTTCGCTGTGCAGGCCCATGCTGTGCCATGACGTGCAGAATTTGCTGAAGCAGTACCGGATTGAACCCTATCAACTGACACTGGAAGTGACCGAGTCGCATTTGCTGCAGGATACCGACTACGCCGGTACCAATTTGCAGGTATTACGTGAAATGGGGTGCCGTATAGCGTTAGATGATTTTGGCACGGGCTATGCCAGCTACGATCGGCTCAAGATACTGCCGGTGGACATGCTGAAAATAGACGGGAGTTTTGTACGCGATATGCTGACCAATCCGGTGGATTTTCAGGTAATCATGTCGATTTGCAAGGTCGCACGGATGAAGCGATTGGTCATTGTGGCGGAGTATGTTGAAAGCGCGGAACAGTGGGCGGCGCTCAAGGGCGCTGGCGTGGATTATATGCAGGGCTATTTTATCAGTGAACCTCAGCCGCTCACGGCACTGCTGCCGGCACAACGGTGATTATCGCCCCCAAGCGGGGGCGATAGCTTTAGGCTGAGCGCTGCTCGTCCTGAGAGCCTTCTTCTTCGCAAATCAGTTTCCAGCCCACGACGTCGTTCCAGTAGGCCTGTTCACGTTCAAAGTCCAGTTGCACCAGACTGTTTTGCGCCAGATAGCCCGCAGGGAAACGCAGTGTCCAGTGGTTGTCGTCAGTGCTCAGACGCAACGTTTCTGGGGTAGTGGTCGACTGACGTTGATTGTTGAGCAGGGTACTCAGACGCAACAGTTGGATCAGCGGCAGGTAATGTTTTTTCTTGAACAGGTTCAGGCGTGGCAGTTCTTCCAGCTTAATGCCTTTACGGTGGAAGCGGACCAGTGCAGCCAGCAACAACTGCTGCTCTTGGTTAAAGCCAGGCAAGTTGGTGTTTTGCAGAATATAGGCCGAGTGGCGGTGCATCCCACTGTGATTGATGCTTAAGCCTACTTCATGCAGCATGGCGGCCCACTTCAACAGGGCTTCCAACTGCGGGTTCGCCAGCTTGGTGTTTTGCGCCATCCACTGTGCGTACAACAGTTCCGTGGTTTCCAGCACCCGTTTGGCTTGTTCACGGTCGATATTGTAGTGATCGGCCAGGCTCTTGGCGGTGCGGCTGCGAATATCTTGATGGCGGAAACGGCCTTCCATCTCGTACAGGACGCCTTCACGCAGAGCACCGTCGGAAAGACGCAGATCGCGGATTGCCAGCGCATCGAATACGCCACACAGGATAGCCAAACCCGGAACAAACACCGACTGACGGTCTTCTGACAGCCCCGGCAGGCTCAGTGCACTGAAGTTTTTAAACTGCAGCACCTGTTCCGCCAACATCTCCAGCCTTTCAAGCGTAATCAGACCGTCTTTTTCACCCATTTCCACCAGCACTTCGTGTGCCGCTTTGATGGTGCCGGACGCGCCTAGCGCATACTGCCAGCCCTGAATGCGGTACTGCCAGGCCAGGGTTTCCAGTTTCTGCGCTGCTGCGAGGCGTGCACGTTTAAAGTTGTTTTTGCTGATTTCCCCGCCAGGGAAAAACTGCTGGGCGAAACTGACGCAACCCATGCGGCGGCTTTCTGCCAGCAGGGGCTCAAAGTCTTCGCCGATCACCAGCTCAGTGGAACCGCCGCCGATATCGATCACCAACTTGCGGCCTTTTTCCGGCTGGGTATGTTCCACGCCCATAAAGATCAGACGTGCTTCTTCCTGCCCGGCGATGATTTCAATGGGGTAAGGGATAACTTTGGCCGCGCGCTTGAGGAAGACCTCTGCGTTTACGGCCTGGCGTAATGTATGGGTACCGACGATCGTAACGTTATCCGCCGGGAAGCCCTGAAGCCGTTCGGCAAACAGCGCCAGACAGGCCAGGCCACGTTCTATTGCCTCTTCACTGAGCACATTGTTGCTGTCCAATCCATCGGCGAGGTGTACCCGCTGCTTTAAACGGCCTAATACCTGTAAGGCGCCGTTGACGACGCGGGCAATCACCATGTGGAAACTATTCGACCCGAGATCGATGGCAGCGATTTCCTGCGGTTTGTTCGTTGCTGTGCTTTTTAGCGGCATAGTTGCTGGCCTACTGTCCTGGTTGTTCCAGAGCTTTTAAATACTCATAAATGGCAACCTGAGAACGGACTTTACGGCGATTGCCGCGCGGTACGTACTGGTTGCTCAGTTCTTTATCGAGGTAACGCGCCTTGACCGTGTCGCTGAACAGGATTTCCAGAATATCCAGAACCCGTTGTTTCAGCGTTGGATCCAGCAGCGAGACCGCGACTTCGATGCGGTAATCTATATTACGGGTCATCCAGTCTGCGGAAGACAGATAAACCAGTTTGTCACCTTTGTTTTCGAAAACGTAAACCCGATCGTGTTCCAGATAACGGTCGACGATGCTGATTATCTGAATATTGTCACTGATCCCCGGCAGGTTGGGAATCAAAGAACACATCCCTCGCACCAACAGGCGGATTTTTACACCGGCGCCGGAGGCGGTATATAACCGATCTACCAACCCTTTATCCACCAGATTGTTGATTTTCAGCATAATGCCAGCCGGATGCCCCGCCTCAGCGTTGGCAATTTCCTGGTCGATCAACTCATACAGCTTCAAGCGCGAGTTTTGCGGCGACACCATCAGGTTGTCGAACGTGACCGGTCGATATGGGTTTTCGATAAAGTTGAACACGCGACGCACCTCATTGGTGATGCGTGAGTCGGCGGTCAGCAACGAATAGTCGGTATAAATACGCGCGGTTTTCTCGTTAAAGTTACCGGTCCCGATATGAGCATAGCGCACAATCTCATCGCCTTCACGGCGCGAGATCAGGAACAACTTGGCGTGGATTTTCAGCCCCGGCGCCGAGAAGATAACGTGCACGCCAGCTTCCGTGAGACGCTTAGCCCAGTGGATGTTGGCCTCTTCATCAAAGCGCGCCTGTAGCTCAACCACCACCGTGACTTTCTTGCCGTTGTGGGCTGCGTGGATCATCGACTCGATGATGCGGGAGTCTTTTGCTACGCGATAAATATTGATTTTGATCGCCAGCACGCTGGGGTCGAAGGACGCCTGGCGCAGCAGTTCCAGCACATGCTCAAAGGTGTGGTATGGGTAGTAAAGCAGCACGTCTTGTTCGCGGATGGCGTCAAAGCCGTTGCGGAACTTATCGAACCAAATATGGCGCAGGCGCGGCAGCGGTTTGTTGACCAGGTTGGCCTTACCGACGTTAGGGAAGCCGATAAAATCTTTGAAATTGTGATAGCGGCCGCCGGCAATCACCGAATCGTAGTTGGAGATGCCAAGTTTACCGCGCAGCAGTTCCACCATTTCATTTGGCATATCACGCTGATAAACAAAACGCACCGGTTCGGCGGTCAGACGCTGCTTCAGGCTGGAAGACATCAGTTCCAGCAGGCTGGATTCCATTTCTGTGACCAGATCATATTCCGCGTCACGGGTCATTTTCATGGAATAGGCATTGAGCGCATCGTAGTCGAAGAAGCCCTTAAAGATATCGTCGAGGCAATAACGCAGGATGTTATCCAACAGGATCATCGGTTTGCGGCGACGCGGAGCTTCCGGTGGCAGGTTGACAAAGCGCGGCACCTTGTCGGACGGGATCTCCAGCAGCGCGTAATCGATACGCGTACCGCGGATGATCTCAACGGCCAAATAGGTGTAATCGTCTTTCAGGAACTGCACCAGATTGGTTTCGTGGTTGATCAGGATAGGCGTGATGTGTTGGCGCAGATGCTGTTTGAAGTATTGTCGCAGCCAAATCTGCTGGTTCTCTGACACCTGGCGTTCGTTGATCAGGAAGATTTGATTACGCGCCATTTCCAGCAGTAAATCGTTATAGAGGCTGTCGAACTCTTGATCGGTTTTTAATACCTTGGCCTGGATCTTTTTCAGCAAATGGCGAGAGGTGCCGCCAGAACCCTGTTCTTCGCTGATCAGAATGCGTCGTTTGAGATCGGCAAAACGGACTTTATAGAATTCATCAAGGTTATTGGAGTAAATGCCCAGAAAACGCATGCGCTCAATCAGGGGATTGCTCTTATCTGCGGCTTCCTGCAACACGCGTTCATTAAAGGATAACCAGCTTAATTCTTTTTCGATGTAGAGCTTTTCCTGACCCATTGCCACTCCAGTTCAATTTTAGAAAAGGATCCGGGACCTAGCCCGGATGCCGCTTCAGGTCGCGTCCCTAAAGCCCGAGCGCTGCGTGGTCGGGCTTGAACCTAGGTTCGCTATACCCAGCCCCCAGCGCCTTGACTGCGGGCTTTGGGACTGCGACGGCGCCATGACCCATTGCGGGACACAGCCTACTATCTTGCATCATTATTGCGAGAGATTGACAGGAAAGTCCAACATATCCATTACGTTGGCGTGAGGCATTTTAATACGTAAAAATATTTACTGTGGTATCAGCGCGGAAGGGGCTGTTTGCGTAGCATAAAGTTGTGATTATTGTGCTTTATATTTATGTATGTGATCGGTATTGCCATCATTTTTCAGCAACATATGTGATGAATGATGAGTATTGCAGCGTAAAATTCGATGAAAGCTCCGGGTAACTTTGTCATGCAAACGTCATAAAACTGACATAAGATGCCCGGTTATTCTATGGCGCAAGCCTGCTTATATCAGCGATAGCGAGAGACATGGCACAGACTACGGTAAACCAACATCCCCGGGATCGCCTGCGAGCGCGCATCGACCGTAGCGTGCAGGCGGCGGTCACCGTCAGCGGGTTGCTGGTGCTGATGACGTTAATGCTGATCTTCGTTTACCTGCTGTTTGCGGTGCTCCCGTTGTTTAAACCGGCGGCGATGGGCCAGGCAACGCCGTTGCCGCTCAGTGCAGCTGCACCGGCGTTGGCGCTGGGTATGGATGTGCAGCAGCGTATCGGTTATCGCATTGACGACCAGGGGGTGGGACAGTTTTACCGCTTAGCGTCCCAAGAAGGTACTAAAACGGGTGCGCCGTTGACGCAACAACCGTTGCTGAGCAAACCTGTGCTGTTGACCCAGGCGGCTGGCGAGCGTGATTTGTTTGCTTTGGCGCAGGCCGACGGTCGATTTATTGTCGCCAGCGCGGATTTTGCTGCCGCAGGTACGTCGTTACCGCAGTGGTTATTCCCGCTTGGACAGCGGCCGTTAACGCTGGACAAACAGGGGCAGCCGTTGGCCTTGTTGACACTGTCCCAGGCGCGGCATGGGCAGTATTTGCTGGCGGGGATCACCGCCGATCGCCGTTTGGTGTTCGGCCGTTTTAGCCACGATCAACCCCCACAACTGAGTGAACACCCGCTTAATAGCGCGGTGCAGCAGTTGGTATTAACGCCGGACGGCCGTCAACTGTACCTGCTGGCAGGTAATCGGCTGGCCCGCTATCAAATAAACGATACCCAGTTACAGCTAAAAGAGAGCCGTATTCTCGGCGATCATCCCCCTTATCAACTGACGGCGTTGCCCGGCGGCAGTGCGTTATTGATTGAAGCGGCCAATGGCGTTATGCGTGAATGGTTTGATGTTGAAAAAGATCAGCGCTGGCAGTTGACGCCAGTTCAACATTTCGACCATCAGTCCGAACCACAGGATTTACTGGTGGCTGAACCGTATCGCCGAGTGTTTGCTACGCTGAGGCCCGACGGTGGCTTCTCGTTATTTTCCAGTATCCAACCACAGCCATTGCTGAATGGCAGACTCGCCGCTGGGGTACAGCAGATGGCATTCGCCCCACGTGGTGATGGCCTGCTGTTGGAAACGGCACAGGGTTGGCAACACTATGCGATCGATAACCCTTATCCCGATGTCACCTGGCGCTCACTGTGGCACAAGGTGTGGTACGAGAATTACCCCGAACCGGCTTACGTTTGGCAGTCAACCTCTGGGGAGGACAGCTACCAGGCCAAGTTCAGCCTGATTCCGGTCATTTTCGGTACATTCAAAGCCGCGGCCTACGCCATGCTGTTTGCCATTCCACTGGCGCTAGCCGGGGCAATTTATACGGCCTATTTCATGTCCGCCGGGTTGCGGCGGGTGATCAAACCGGCGATTGAGGTCATGGGCGCCTTACCGACGGTAGTGATCGGGCTGGTGGCCGGTATTTGGCTGGCCCCGGTGATTGAACACTATTTATTGGCGGTCTTGTCGTTGCCGCTGTTGCTGGCCGGGGTCGTTCTGGCGAGCGGGGCGCTGGTGAACCGCTTGGCATCGCGTCGTCTGCCGCCGGGGGTTGACCAGCTGATCCTATTACCGCTGATAGCCCTCACCGTTTGGTTGGCGTTCACCCTTGGGCCTTGGCTGGAGGTGAAACTGTTCGGCGAACCGCTGCATTTTTGGCTGGGTGATGATTATGACCAGCGTAATACGCTGGTGGTCGGCGTGGCGATGGGCTTTGCGCTGGTGCCGATTATCTTCTCTCTGGCGGAGGATGCCTTGTTCAGCGTGCCGGCAACCTTGAGCCAGGGATCGTTGGCCTTGGGGGCAACGCAATGGCAAACCGTGATGCGAGTGGTTTTACCTTCTGCCAGCGCCGGTATTTTCTCGGCGCTGATGATTGGCTTTGGCCGGGCGGTAGGCGAAACCATGATCGTGCTGATGGCGACCGGAAATACACCGGTTATCGACGGCAGCCTGTTCCAGGGCTTGCGCGCTTTGGCTGCCAATATCGCCATTGAGATGCCAGAGGCCGTTGCCGGTAGCAGCCATTATCGCGTACTGTTCCTGACTGCGCTGGTGCTCTTCATTTTCACCTTTGTCTTCAACACGCTGGCGGAAGCCATTCGTCTGCGTTTGCGTGAACGTTATACCTTGAACCAGGAGGCGCCATGAGACGTTGGGCGAAGAGCGGTTCACCGTGGATCTGGCTGACCGCCGGTTCGGTCGCCGTCAGTCTGTTAGCGTTGATCGGTATTCTGCTGCTGCTGGCTGGGCAGGGTATGCGTTATTTCTGGCCCAGCCCTGTCTACCAATTTGAACTCAACCAAAGCGCTGCCGGACCGGTGACGATGATCGGTGAGTTGTACCAGCAACAGAGCATTCCGCGCCGTCAATTGCAGGCGTCTGGCGTTGAATTACCGCCAGGAAATGCACCGAGCTTTGAACGTTATCTGATCAAGGTAGGCAATCGCGAGAGTGAAGGGCAGGATTTCCGCACGCTGCTGGCTGGCGATATTCTTCGTCAAAGCACGCCGCGCGATTTACTGGTGCTGGAGCGAAACAGCAACGGCACAGCCTATGGCTATTTGGCCGGTATGCTACAGGACGGTCAACCCTTGACCGGGCGTAACCTCAGCCAAGCGCTGTTACAGCGTTTGCCGCAAATTGCTGCGCTTTCACGCCAGGCACATGATATTCAGTTCCGCGATATGGCGCGCATCAACCAACGGTTTGACGCGTTGCGCCTGCGCGAGAAAAGCTTGCAGCACGGCGAACAGTTGAGCGCGCGTGCTCAGGCTTCCATCAATGCTGAAAGACTGGAGTTACAACGCCAGTATCGCATGCTGTCTGACCGGTTGGACGGATTGAACCGCGATCGCCACCGTGATGCGTTGTTGTTGCGTGATATGCACGGCCAGACTCACACCATTGCGCTTAGTCAGGTGCGTGATGCCTGGTATCCCAATGCGATGAACACCACGCAAAAGCTGGTGCATTGGGGTGAGCAGGTGAAGAAGTTCCTTAGTGATAGCCCGCGTGAAGCCAATACCGAAGGGGGCGTATTCCCGGCTATTTTTGGCACGGTGCTGATGGTGATTCTGATGTCGATTGTGGTGATGCCGTTTGGTGTGATCGCCGCCGTCTACTTGCACGAGTACGCAGGTAATAACGTGCTGACGCGTCTGATACGCATCGCGGTCGTTAATCTGGCCGGTGTGCCGTCGATCGTTTACGGCGTATTTGGCCTTGGTTTCTTTGTTTATATGATTGGCGGCAGCCTAGATCAGTTGTTCTTCCCGGAATCTCTGCCTAACCCAACCTTTGGTACGCCGGGCGTATTGTGGGCGGCGTTGACCTTGGCGTTGCTGACGTTGCCGGTGGTGATTGTTGCCACTGAAGAGGGGTTGTCGCGCATTCCAGCCTCACTGCGTCAGGGCTCGTTGGCGCTGGGGGCCAGCCGGGCGGAAACGCTGTGGCGCATTGTTTTGCCAATGGCTGCGCCAGCAATGATGACGGGGTTGATCCTGGCGGTAGCGCGCGCAGCCGGAGAGACGGCACCGCTGATGCTGGTTGGCGTAGTGAAATCCGTCCCTGTGCTACCGGTGGATGACATTTTCCCGTATCTGCACCTGGAGCGGAAGTTTATGCATCTGAGTTTCCAAATTTACGATATGGCTTTCCAGAGCCCAAGCGTGGAAGCGGCCCGTCCTTTGGTCTTTGCCACCGCCTTCCTGCTGGTGGTGATTGTGGTAGGGTTGAATTTGGCGGCGATGGGCATCCGACACTCGCTAAGGGAGCGGTACAGAGCATGGTCGCAGTAATTATGACGTTATTCTTGGGGAGTGCGTAATGGGTTTGATGACGCCAGGCAGTTTGCCCCGGCTGGATGTCCAGCATCTTGATGATGAACATACCGCGTTGGCGGTAAAGGATCTCAACCTGTTTTATGGTGAAAAGCAGGTGCTGCATGATATTTCTCTGCGTATTCCCAAACACCGGGTGACGGCGCTGATTGGCCCGTCGGGTTGCGGTAAATCAACGCTGTTACGCTGCTTCAATCGTATGAATGATTTGGTGGATAATTGCCGCATTGAGGGCGACGTGCAGCTTAATGGCCAGGGTATTTATGGATCGCAAATCGACGTTGCGGCGTTAAGACGCCGAGTGGGTATGGTGTTTCAGCGGCCGAACCCGTTCCCGAAGTCGATTTATGAAAATGTGGTTTACGGCTTGCGTCTGCAAGGTGTGCGTGACCGACGGATCCTGGATGAGGCGGTTGAGCGTTCGTTGCGTGCAGCGGCGCTGTGGCATGAGGTGAAAGACCGACTGCGTGAGAACGCATTTCGTCTTTCTAGCGGCCAGCAGCAGAGATTGGTGATTGCACGCGCGATAGCGATTGAACCTGAGGTGTTGCTGCTCGATGAGCCCACGTCGGCGCTGGATCCGATCTCGACCCTGACAATCGAAGAGCTGATTTCCGCGCTGAAACAGCAGTACAGCGTGGTGTTGGTGACACACAACATGCAGCAGGCGGCACGGGTATCCGACTATACGGCGTTTATTCATCAGGGCAGGCTGGTGGAATATAACGACACCGACGACATCTTCACCTCACCGCGTCAGCGGCGTACCGAGGATTATATTACTGGGCGTTATGGTTGAGGGCGTATCATTCCTCTCTGACAGTGAAATAGAATCTATACGCCATTATCTAAAAAAACCGCTTTCACGTAATGCTGGTCACTTAAGGTGTTTTTTTAGCGAGTTCAATGTTCTTTTCGGTCGATAAACGCACAAAGCACCATGAGGCTTATGCGCCTCGACCGAGCAAGGGACCCAGGGCGGGGTCCCTTGCAATCCCGCGCCTTTGCCCACTCAGACGGTTGGCTACGCCAACGGCTCTCACTTCACCAGAGGTTTATCGCTGGCGGGTGTTTTGAACTTTGCCAGGTACTGCGGCTGGAAGATGCACATGCGCAGCACGGTCCGGTATTCGCCGTTAACGAAGAATTCGTCAATCAGCTCGCCTTCGACTTCAAAGCCCAGCTTACTGTAGATGTGGATCGCCTTCGGGTTTTCTTTGTCGACGATCAGGTACAGCTTGTACAGGTTCAGCACCGAGAAACCGTACTCCATCGCCAGCTTGGCGGCGATCGTAGCGTAGCCTTTGCCCTGATGAGTCGGATCAATAATGATCTGGAATTCCGCGCGGCGGTGGATGTGATCGATCTCCACCAGTTCCACCAGCCCGACCTTGGCGCCTTCGTGGGCGATGATAAAGCGGCGTTCGCTCTGATCGTGGATGTGTTTGTCGTAGAGATCGGAAAGCTCGACAAAGGCTTCGTAAGGTTCTTCAAACCAATAGCGCATCACGCTGGCATTGTTGTCCATCTGGTGGACGAACGCCAAATCATCCCGTTCCAGTGGGCGTAGTTTGACGTTGGTAGTGCTGGACATGGGGGTTCCTCTATGTCGTGAAATTGTGCAAAGTATAACGTCAGAGAATGAATGCCGGCGAAAAAAAAACGGTGCCGCATGGGCACCGTTTAGGCAATGTTCAGACTGCGCCGTTTTAATCGGCGGCATGGCCCTGTTCAGGCAGGCGTTCGCCATCCAGCCAAGCGGCGTTATCGCGCATTGCCAAGCGGCCCTCAACAAACCAATTTACCACCAGCGGATAAATAGTGTGTTCCTGAGCTTGCACCCGCTCAACCACCTCATCTTCCTCGTCACCGGGGAAGATGGGCACTTTGGCTTGCAGGATTACCGGGCCGCCGTCGAGCTGTTCGGTCACGAAATGCACTGAGGTGCCGTGTTCGCTGTCACCGTTATCGATGGCTTGCCGGTGGGTATGCAATCCCGGGTATTTAGGCAGCAGAGAAGGGTGGATGTTCAGCATACGCCCGGCATAGTGCTGCACGAACTCTGGGCTGAGGATGCGCATATAACCGGCCAGCACCACCAGATCGGGCTGGTATTGGTCGATAGCCTCTGCCAATGCGGCGTCGAACGCTGCACGGTCGGCAAAGGCTTTGGCATCCAGCGCATGGGCGGCAATACCTGCCGCCTCTGCACGTTGCAGGCCGTAAGCCTGCGCCCGATTGCTGAATACCGCCACGATGTCGGCGGCAATCCGGCCCTGTTGGCAGGCGTCAATCAGTACCTGGAGATTGCTCCCCTGGCCAGAGACCAACACCACGATCTTTTTCATCAGTTGATGACCACTTGTTGTTCGTCAGAAGAAGCGGTCAGTGTACCTATCTTCCAGGCTTTTTCACCGGCTGCGGTCAACAAAGCGATAGCAGATTCAACGGACGCTTCTGGCAGTGCAATCACCATACCCACGCCACAGTTAAAGGTGCGGTACATTTCGTGACGGCTGACATTGCCGGTTTGCTGCAACCAGTTAAATACTGCCGGCCATTGCCAGCTGGATTCGTCGATCACGGCCTGCATGCCTTCTGGCAGCACGCGTGGGATGTTTTCCCAGAAACCGCCGCCGGTCAGGTGGGCGATAGCGTGCACGTCGATTTTCTCGACCAGTTCCAGCACGGATTTCACATAAATCTTGGTCGGTGCCAGCAGATGGTCAGCCAGCGGTTTGCCGTCCAGATCTGTGGTGCTTGGGTCGGTGTTGCTGACTTCCAGGATTTTGCGCACCAGCGAGTAGCCATTGGAGTGCGGGCCGGAAGCGCCCAGGGCGATCAAGGCATCGCCGGACTGCACTTTGCTGCCGTCGATGATCTCGGATTTTTCGACTACGCCAACGCAGAAGCCGGCCACGTCGTAATCTTCACCGTGGTACATACCCGGCATTTCGGCGGTTTCACCCCCCACCAGCGCACAGCCAGACTGCTTACAGCCTTCGGCGATGCCGGTGATCACGCTGGCCGCGGTGTCCACGTCCAGTTTACCGGTGGCAAAATAATCCAGGAAGAACAGCGGCTCGGCGCCCTGTACTACCAGGTCGTTCACACACATTGCGACCAGATCGATGCCGATGGTGTCGTGTCGTTTCAGGTCCATCGCCAGACGCAGCTTGGTGCCTACGCCGTCGGTACCGGAAACCAGTATTGGCTCGCGGTATTTCTGCGGCAACGCACACAGGGCGCCAAAACCGCCCAGTCCACCCATGACTTCCGGGCGGCGGGTCTGTTTAACTACACCTTTGATGCGGTCTACCAATGCATTGCCAGCATCGATATCGACACCTGCGTCTTTATAGCTGAGAGAGGTTTTGTCGGTCACTGCGCGATCCCCACGACGGTTTGCGATTTGAAAACTGTGCTTCCGGCTTTGATTCCGGAATAAGGCGCGGCAATTCTAACAGCGCAGGCAAACGTTTGCGAGTGGCTTGTGAGGCAGCTCTGCTTTTTCGTCATCTATACTGTTATTCAATCTTTTGTTGATCCCGATCGGGCTATTGTGGGTGGCGCTGTCGGCAAAAGGAGGTATAATCCGGCGATTTTTTTGGCCGTCAACCACCTTAATAGGAGAAAAATGATGAAGATCGTTGAGGTGAAACACCCGCTGGTGAAACACAAGCTTGGCCTGATGCGTGAAAATGACATCAGCACCAAACGCTTCCGTGAGTTGGCTTCGGAAGTCGGTAGTTTGCTGACCTATGAAGCAACCGCCGATCTGGAAACGGAGAAGGTGACCATCGATGGCTGGTGTGGCCCGGTTGAAATAGATCAGATTAAAGGGAAAAAAATTACCGTTGTGCCTATCCTGCGTGCCGGTCTGGGTATGATGGAAGGGGTGTTGGAAAACGTCCCAAGTGCGCGTATCAGCGTGGTGGGTGTTTACCGTGACGAGGAAACGCTGGAGCCGGTACCGTATTTCCAAAAGCTGGTTTCCAATATTGAAGAGCGTTTGGCGCTGGTTGTCGACCCTATGCTGGCGACCGGTGGTTCGATGATCGCGACTATCGATCTGCTGAAGAAAGCCGGCTGCAACAGCATCAAGGTGCTGGTATTGGTTGCTGCACCTGAAGGTATTGCCGCGCTGGAGAAAGCGCACCCGGATGTTGAGCTGTACACGGCCTCCATCGATCAGTGCCTGAACGAGAAGGGGTACATCGTGCCGGGCCTGGGTGATGCGGGCGACAAGATATTTGGTACTAAATAAAAAATAAGCCGACTTTAATCAGTCGGTTTTTTTTGCATAAAATATATCTACCCCCCAAATAATTGATGTTGCATCAAGGCGGCAAGCGACAGAATCCCGATGAGCTTACTTAGGTAAGTGATTCGGGTGATTGAGCGTAGCCAACGCAGAGGCAGCGGCAAATATGACGGGGATAGCAGAGGAAAAACATCCATGACCCGTCGTGTGATAGGCGTAAGCGAACGCCCGCCGCTACTGCAAACTATTCCGCTCAGTTTCCAACATCTGTTCGCCATGTTTGGTGCGACCGTGTTGGTGCCGATCCTGTTCAAAATCAACCCGGCGACGGTGCTGTTGTTTAACGGCGTCGGCACGCTGCTGTATCTGTTTATCTGTAAGGGCAAGATCCCGGCGTATCTCGGTTCCAGCTTCGCGTTTATTTCCCCCGTGTTGCTGCTGTTGCCGCTAGGCTACGAGGTCGCACTGGGCGGTTTCATCATGTGCGGGGTGTTGTTTTGCCTGGTGGCGCTGATCGTTAAAAAAGCCGGGACCGGCTGGCTGGATGTCATTTTCCCGCCAGCGGCGATGGGGGCGATTGTTGCCGTCATCGGGTTGGAGCTGGCGGGTGTGGCGGCCAATATGGCAGGTTTGCTGCCGGCCGATGGCGTCAGCGCAGACACGACCACGATAACCATTTCTTTGGTGACGCTTGGCGTGACAATCCTGGGGTCCGTGCTGTTCCGCGGTTTTCTGGCGATTATCCCCATCCTGATTGGCGTGCTGGTCGGGTATGCGCTGTCGTTCTTCATGGGCGTGGTCGATTTGACTCCGATCCGAGAGGCGCATTGGTTCGCACTGCCCACGTTCTATACGCCGCGTTTTGAGTGGTTTGCTATCTTTACCATCCTGCCGGCGGCGTTGGTGGTGATTGCTGAGCACGTTGGCCACTTGGTTGTGACGGCCAATATCGTGAAGAAAGATTTGATCCGCGATCCTGGCCTGCACCGTTCAATGTTTGCCAATGGCATCTCGACGGTAATCTCCGGCTTCTTCGGTTCAACGCCAAACACCACCTACGGTGAGAATATTGGCGTGATGGCCATCACCAAGGTTTATAGCACCTGGGTGATCGGCGGTGCGGCGGTTCTGGCCATTTTGCTGTCCTGCGTCGGCAAGTTGGCGGCAGCCATTCAGGCTGTACCTGTGCCGGTGATGGGTGGGGTTTCCCTGCTGCTGTACGGCGTGATTGGTGCATCGGGTATTCGTGTGCTGATTGAATCCAAAGTGGATTACAACAAGGCGCAGAACCTGATCCTGACCTCGGTGATTCTGATCATCGGCGTCAGCGGTGCCAAGGTGCATATTGGTGCCGCTGAGTTGAAAGGCATGGCGCTGGCGACCATTGTCGGCATTGGTCTCAGCTTGTTGTTCAAGGTCATCAGCCTGTACCGTAAGGAAGAGGACGTGATCGACGCGCCGGACGAGCTGGCTGAACGGAAGCCATAATAGAAAACGGGCAGCCAATAGGCTGCCCGTTTTGTTAATACGCAAGACATTAGCTGCGGATTTTGCGGTAAACAAACAGCACGACGATGGCGCCAATGACGGCGACCACGAAGCTGCCGAAGTTAAAACCGTCAACCTTGCCGTAGCCGAAGAAGGTGCTGATATAGCCCCCCACCACAGCGCCGACGATCCCCAATACGACGGTCAGAATAAAACCGCCGCCGTCTTTGCCCGGCATAATCCACTTGGCTAAAATGCCAGCGATGAGGCCGAAGATAATCCAGGAAATAATCCCCATTTACCGCTCCTTCTTTGTGATATCAGGCGTTATTGCTGGGTAGCCGGCTGCGTTTTTTCCGCAGAGTCGACATCACCTTTTAATTCTTCAGCTTTATTTTCAGCGCTGTTTTTAATGGCTTCGGTTTTCGCTTTGGCCTGCTCGGTCAAATCGTTGGCACCATTAATGGCATCGTTCTTGATGGTTTTAGCCTGATCGACCAACTGCTGGCTTTGTTTGCTGGCATCTTCCTTGAGTGCGTCAGCCTTGGCTTTCGCATCGTTGGTGATGGCATCTGCCTGCTTGGCGGCATCATCTTTAATCGCAGAGGCCTTGTCTTTAAGCTGATCGGCTTGCGTGGCGGCCTCTTTCTTGATGTCCTTGGCCACCGCAGCGGCCTTATCGGTCAGATCGTCCGCTTTTTTCTGTGCGGCGTCTTTCATCTGCTCTGCGCTGTCTTTGGCTTTTTCAAGATTGGCGTCGACTTTGGATGAATCATCACAGCCGGCAAGCAATAGCCCAATGATTGAGGCCAAAAGCACTTTATTCCATACTTTCATTGTCCATATCCTTGTAGAAATCTTATTAACGGCGATTGCATTTTGCCCCACTATACTAGGATAACTCTTGGATAAAGTACAAATTCTGCCTGGCCAGGCGAGCTGTCCGCGGGGCTTTATCGGAGCCGTTGTTCACTATTACGGCATAAAATCCTGCCGATTCAACAGAGCCTGTTTTCTGTGGTAGACTTACCGCGTTTTCCTGCCAGTTTTGGTTGAGGTGCTTTTCTGAATACGCCGGCACAGCTTTCACTGCCACTTTATCTTCCCGATGATGAAACTTTTGCCAGTTTTTATCCGGGGGAGAACCCATCCCTATTAGCCGCGATCCAGTCCGCCGTTCGTCAGGAACATGGCAGCTATATCTATTTCTGGTCACGCGAGGGTGGTGGGCGTAGCCACCTGTTACATGCAGCCTGTGCGGAGCTTTCACAACGCGGCGAAGCCGTGGGTTATGTGCCGCTGGATAAGCGAGCTTATTTCGTGCCAGAAGTCTTGGACGGCATGGAGCAGCTGGCTTTGGTGTGCATCGATAATATCGAATGTATCGCGGGCGATGAAGAGTGGGAAATGGCCATCTTCAACCTCTATAACCGCATTCTGGAAACCGGACGCACGCGTCTGTTTATCACGGGCGATCGCCCGCCACGGCAATTGAATCTCCATCTGCCTGATTTGGCTTCACGGTTGGACTGGGGTCAGATCTACAAGTTACAGCCGCTGTCGGATGAAGAGAAACTGCTGGCTCTGCAATTGCGTGGCAAACTGCGCGGTTTTGAACTGCCGGAGGACGTCGGCCGTTTTCTGCTGAAACGGTTGGATCGCGAAATGCGGACACTGTTTATGACATTGGATCAGCTCGATCACGCGTCGATCACCGCACAGCGTAAGTTGACCATCCCGTTTGTGAAAGAGATCCTGGGGCTCTAACCGGTCAATGGGGCTAAATAGGGCACCACACGTCAGTGCCCATTATCCTGCTTAGAGAATGTCCAGCACGTGCTCCGGTGGCCGGCCGATACGCGCTTTACTGCCCTTGACCACGATAGGACGTTCGATCAGCTTTGGGTTCGCTACCATAGCGGCTAACAGCTGGTCTTCGCTCAGGCTTTCATCTGCCAGCTTCAATTCCTTGTACAACTCTTCTTTTTTACGCATCAGCTCGCGTGCCGAGGTGAAACCCAGCTCTTTCAGCAGTTTTTTTAGCTGGGCTACCGATGGCGGTGTCTCCAAATACAGTACCACGTCAGGCGTTATGCCCTGTTGTTCCAGCAGTGCCAGGGTTTCACGGCTCTTAGAGCAGCGTGGATTGTGGTAAATCGTGACGTTTTTCATTGAACTCATCCTTTTCAAAATCAGCTGCGCTGGTACTGGCGGAAACGCTCTTGCAACTGGCGCAATTGGTCGATGCGCGCATCATAACGCGCCTGTTTCAGGCTGCCGAGTTTTTGCAGCGAACTGGCGTTGCTGAGCAGGCCGATGGCCTGATCGAGACGGCCGGTCAGCGCCAGGCTTTCGGCGCGGGCAGAAAGCTCTTCATCGCGCAGACCTTGTGCGGCGCTGGCCTGAGCAAGCAGATCCCAGGCATTGGGATCGTCCGGGTGGGCGAAGGTATAGCGGTTAAGAATTTTTGACGCCTGTGCCGGTTGGTTGCCTTCAACATAGGCGTTCGCCAGGTTGAGCTGCAGCACCGGGTTATTGCTCTGGGCAGCATTGGCGGCTTGCAGGCGCGCAATGGCCTGTGGCGCACGCTTCTGCCCAAGATCAATGTCGGTCATCAGATCGAGCAGCCAGACGTTTTTCGGGTCTTGTGCCAGCAGTGGCTGAATAATGTTACGGGCATCATCATACTTTTTCGCCTCATAAAACAGGATAGCGCGGCCATATTTGGCGGCCATCTGTTCGCGCACGTTGCCTTTGCTGTAAGTATCGAGCAACTCTTCGCGCAGGCCATAACCCTCTGAACTGTACATGCCCAGTGAACGGACCTTGGCCATCAGGTAGTCCTGCGTGGACTGTACCAGGTGCTTAGGCATTTGGTTGGCACGGTTGCGCGCGTCAGACAGGCGGCTGTCGGGCAAGGGGTGAGTCAGCAGCATTTCCGGTGGTTTTGAGGCGTAACGCGACTGGTCAGACAGTTTTTGCAGGAAGTCGGGCATGGCTTCCGGATCAAAACCGGCACGTTGCAGCACCTGAATGCCGATGCGGTCAGCTTCTTGCTCATTTGATTGGGTAAAGCTGATCATACCTTGCTGCGTGCCGGCCAAGGTGCCGCTCAGCGCCGCCATCCCCATGGTCGGGTTGGCCATGGCCAGCAAGATAGAGCCAAGCGCACCGACCCATGTCAGCGGGGCGTTGCGTTGTTGATCTTCCATGGCTCGCGCCAGGTGACGCTGGGTGACGTGTGAGATTTCATGCGCCAAGACTGACGCCAACTGGCTTTCGTTATCGGTTTCGCGGAACAGGGCAGAGTGCAACACCACGTTGCCGCCAAAGAAGGCGAAGGCGTTGATTTCGTCGTTGCGTACCAGATAGAAATGGAAGGGCGTACGCACTGAATAGGCGCTCCCCACCAGTCGGTTGCCCAACTGGTTGATGTATTGGGTCAGCAGTGGGTCGTTGATCAGCGGTGCGCTGGCACGAAGCTGACGAACGTAAAAATCACCCATCGCCATTTCTTGGCCAATGCTCAGGGTACCGCCCGCAGAAGTGCCCATATCCGGCAGTTGATCCTGGGTTTCCGCCTGCACCGGCGCCATCGCTGTGGCGTTGAGTGTGCCAAGCAACAGTACTGCAATCGCTGTTTTGGTCAACCGGGTGGTCATAGTCAGGCCTTTCCCTTAAAGAGTCATTTCTAAGACGTCAGCATTACCTAAGAGTTCTTCTTACCTACCGGGCTTACCAGAACAATCAGCACGAAAGCGGGTTAGCTCACAAAAATGCCTGGGTTATGGCGGCCTGTTGGCAGATAACATCATAGTCAGCCGAAAGCGACAAGGAAACGTCTGTACGGCAATAATCGAACAGAAATGCTTTATTTTTCATTTCTGAATCTCTCTGGTGTGATCTTGAACTTGCGTCGTTCTGTCGGCTCGATAAAAACAAAGACTAACTTTGTCCGTGTTTTAATTGACAAGAAAAACGTGGACTAATATAGTCTGCGTTATTGAATTCATACGTGCAGCTCAAACCCACATGGCATACATAACTACCAGCGTTGAATACGGCATCCATTGTTTACTTTGGCTGGTCGGTGAAAATCAGCGCGCACTCAGCAGCCGCGATCTTGCCGAACTGCAGGGGATTTCACCCAGTTTTCTCGCCAAAATCTTCCCTAAGCTGGAGAAGGCAGGGATTGTCGCCGCAAGTGAAGGCGTGCGCGGCGGTTATCGACTGGCTCGTCCTGCGGATGACATCACTTTTCTGGAGATCATTGACGCGATTGAAGGGCACAAGCCGCTGTTTGACTGCCAGGAGGTGCGTGGCCGTTGTGCGGTGTTTGACGACAGCCCGCCAGACTGGGCGGTTTCCGGCAAGTGTGCCATCCATGCGGTGATGCTGCAGGCCGAAAAGGCCATGCGTGATGCGCTGGCAGTGCAAACGTTGGGGGCCGTTGCCGCTCGCTTCGGGCGCAAGGCACCAGAGGGGTTCTTTGGCGAGATCGACATCTGGATTGACGAACGCATGAGTGAACGCACGACGCGTAGCGGCAAGCCCGCCCGCGCAAAGCCTCAATAACGTCTCAGTATTTCCTCTACTTCTTTTTTTCCCCGCCTGTGTGCCACAGGCGGTAGCCCTTCTGCACCCTTTTGACAGGCGGCGGAACGGCCCAACTCGCCTGGAAAATAATTCGGGCGATTCAACAACCCGATAAACGTGTATGAAGGAGTCATTCCATGACGCAGAAAATAGTGATCGCCGGTTCTGGTTTCGCTGGATTTTGGGCCGCCGTTTCCGCCATGCGGGCGGTGTCGCTTGCGGGTAAAGAAGGGGCTGTCGAAGTGACGATGGTTTCGCCGACCCCGAATCTCACCATCCGCCCGAGATTGTATGAAGCGGTGTTGGAAAATATGAGTCCGGACATCTCGGCGCAGCTTGCGGCAATTGGCGTCCGCCATTTTGCCGGGTTGGTTGAGCATATCGACAGCGAAAACAGAACATTGCAGGTAGTGAGTGCTGAAGGACACAAACACCCACTGGTTTATGATCGTTTGGTGCTGGCGACCGGGAGCCAGTTGTTTATTCCCCCGGTTGCCGGTTTTGCCGAGTATGGATTCAATGTCGATACGCTGGAAAGCGCGCAGCGGTTGGACGCCCATTTAAAGGCGTTGAAAGAACAACCGGAAACCCCGGCGCGTAACACCGTGGTGGTGGTGGGGGGGGGGCTCACCGGGCTGGAAAGCGCAGCAGAAATGCCGATGCGCCTGCGTGCCATTCTGGGCAATGAAGCCAATATCCGCGTCGTGATTGTTGATACCGCGGAAGAAGTGGGTGCTGGAATGGGGGCTGAACCCGCCCGCGTGATCCGACAAGCCTTGGACGAATGTGGCGTTGAGCCGCGGGCAGGAACCCGTGTTACGGCGATCGATGCAGGCAGCGTAACGCTGTCGACCGGTGAGCGCATCGCAACCAACACGGTGATATTGGCCGCTGGCGTACGGGCGCACCCATTGGTTGCACAAATCCCAGGAGAACGAGACAGTGCCGGGCGTATTCTCGGCGATGCATTCCTGCATGCTCCTGCTGTTGAGGGGGTTTTTGTTACCGGGGACACCGTCAAGGCAGCGACCGACGAACTGGGCAATCATAACCTTATGACCTGCCAGCATGCGATGAGCCTGGGCCGTGTTGCCGGGCACAATGCCGCTGCGGAGTTGGTGGGGTTACTTGCACACCCTTATAGCCAACCAAAGTACGTGACCTGCCTCGATCTTGGCCCTTGGGGCGCACTCTACACCGAAGGCTGGGACCGTCAGGTACGCTTCACGCGTGAAGAGGGCAAAAAGATCAAACAGGAAATCAACACCCAGTGGATCTATCCGCCGGCATTGGATCGCGATGCGTTGTTTGCCATTGCCAATCCGGACTTTGTGATTGTGCCTTAAATTGCCTGTGGGGGCGAAATGCTCCCCTTTTTTATGACCAGGGTGACCGGGTGAGCCGATAGAGGCCTGCCTGCAGTGAAACAGTTGCCCTGGTAATGCAGACTACGCGGTTGTTAAACGTGCCTCGTCACAACGTACGGCGAGCTATCGCTCCAGCCACTCAACCGCCAATTCTCGCGCTTCATCCAGACTGACATCACGGCCTTCCCGGGTAATGGCTATTTTTAGCTCATTAATCACGTCCGCTTTTTGGGTTTCATGTTCTTGATTGGCTAACGCCAGGAAGGCATCGCCGACCACGGTACAAATGCCGATGTACAAGGCTTTGGAGTCTTCAAAACCACTGCTCATAACTGTTTCCTCTTAATTTTGATGTAAATCTACAACGGCAGAAAAGAGCGCTCAGGCACGACGGTTTTCATCACCAAAGTAGAACTGAGGCGTTGAACGCCGGGCAGGGCGGAAAGTTTTTCGTCATATAACTGCTGAAAAGCCGGCAGATCTCGGGAAATAACATGCAGCAGGTAGTCAGGATCACCGAACAGCCTTTGTGCCTGTACCACCTGAGGGATATCTACCATTGCGTCCTCAAAGGCCGCGACAGCATGGCGGTCACCTTCCCGCATGGTGACGAAAACCAGCGCGGAAAAGTTAAAACCCAGGCTGCCCGGATCAAGTTGAGCGCGGTAGCCGCGGATCACGCCAGACTCTTCCAGTGCGCGTACCCGGCGATGGCAGGGGGAAACGCTAAGCCCGATCCGTTCTGCCAGCTCCGTAACAGATTGACGCCCATCCGCCTGTAGTTCAGCAAGAATCTTGCGATCTATCTTATCCATTTGGAAAAATCTCCCCAAATTAACCATTTTCAAGCAAGTAATTGGCAACACATTTTAACGCCTTGCAGATATTCTTTCCAATAATTAAACGGCCCGGACTGAGCGATTTTTACGTGATGCGTACGTCCGCAGAATGAGGAAGAACAGGTGAAAATACGCATGACAGGGCAACCTGGACAAGGGAGCGCGCAACCATGACGCTTGCCATTTTCGCTGCATTTTGGGCCGTCTCGATTTTGTTTGTTATCACGCCGGGCGTGGACTGGGCCTATGTCATATCGGCAGGAATACGTGGCCGGGTGGTGGTGCCTGCCGTGGCGGGATTGCTGTTTGGACACTTGCTGGCCATTTTGATTGTGGCGGCGGGCGTGGGTGTGCTGGTTGCCGGCAACCCGCTCATTCTGACGGGGCTCACTATCCTGGGGGCGGCTTACCTGCTGTGGATTGGCGTTAATATGCTGGTTCACCCGTCTGTGCCCGGCAGCGGTGAGAAACAAAGTTCGGGTTCATGGGTGCGTTGGGCGGGTAAAGGGGTTTGCGTGAGTGGCATGAACCCCAAGGTTTTTCTGCTATTTCTGGCTCTGCTGCCGCAGTTCACCGATCCCCATGCCGTATGGTCAATTCCCATGCAGATCCTCGCGCTGGGTTTGTTGCACTTGGTCAGTTGTGGGTTAGTTTATTTGCTGGTGGGTTTTGGCTCGCAATCGATATTGCAGGCGCGTCCGCAGGCCGCGCGGGTTGTCAGCCGTTTTTCTGGCGCTGCCATGGTACTCATCGCTATTGGGCTGTTCGCCGAGCAGGCGTTGAAATAATGCGAAGGTGCCGTCATCAACAAATCCACTCAGACGGTTGGCTGCGCCAACGGCTCTCACTTCATCACGGCAGGCTACGACAGGCGTCCCTGCCTGTCTTGCCTGAAAACGCCGTCCATGGCGGTTTCGCCTATGCGTTGTGCTTACGTTCGACGGGCGCCCAACCGCGTGCTCATCTCATCATGTTCACTGTCTTTCATCAGCTAACGTCACGCTGAGGGGGTGGGTTGCCCGGTGGTAGCCAATTGCCATTCATTGTAGCTACAGAGAAAGGTAGGGTATTGATGGCAATTCTACGTGCACTGAGCTTACCGATACTGAATGAAAAATGCCCGTCAGGCCTGGCTGAGTACTAGCGGGCTTGAACGGGTGTCTACGGTTATGCTTTGACAGCAAGCAGCACGGAAGAGGCTTTGATCAACGCGATTAACCGTGAGCCGTTTTCCAACGCCATGTCCTGCAGACTTTCATTGGTGATTACCGATGTCAGCGTGAAACCCGCGTCAGTTTTGATGTGCACCGTACTGTTGACGGCGCCTTGTTCTAGGGCGTTGACGGTACCGGCAAATTGATTGCGCGCTGAAAAACGCAGCCCGCAATCCTCTGACGCTAAAATGACCCAAGGCGCCTTGATCAGCGCCACCGCTTCCTTACCTGTCACCAGGCCAAGAGATTGCTGGCTTTGGACAGTCACAATGGCGACCAGCTTCTCCCCGCCCGGCAGGGTGATTTCCACTTCATCGTTGACGGCGCCTTTGGCAACTGCGGATACGATTCCGGATAACTGGTTACGAGCAGATACTGACATAAATTCTCCTGGATCAGACATAATGGGGTTGCCATACAGAATGGCTATTTTCCATCTTCTTTACCAATGCCTGTGGGACATTGTGTGAACTACGGGACGTTTCATTGGGGCGGGTCATCACGAATGCCCAGATACCTGTTTGCAGAAGAAAGCAGGTCATGCTGGATGGTAAATGGCCGGCATGGTACAACCATACGCTTGAACCCCCATTTTATGCTGGGGTTTGTCGATAGATTGAGAAAATCCCCACCACAGGAACCGCAATGCCTGCCAGTCAAACCTCTAGGAGCACTCTCTGATGCTGGAGATGTTATTACAATGGTACCGTCGCCGCTTTACCGATCCACAAGCCATTGCGCTGTTGGTGATCCTGGTCGCCGGGTTCCTCATTCTCTATTTTTTGCATGGCATTTTGACCCCGCTGTTGGTGGCCATTGTGTTGGCCTATTTGTTGGAGTGGCCGACCGCGCGGCTTCAGCGCATTGGGTGTTCGCGTAACTGGGCGGCGAGCATGGTCATGATCATGTTTGCCGGTATCGCGATGCTGTTGGTGTTTGTCGTCGCCCCCACGGCCTGGCAGCAGGGGATCAACCTGATGACGGATTTGCCGGGGATGCTCAATCAGTTCTATAACTTTGCCGCGACGTTGCCGAAGCGTTATCCGGCGCTGGTGGATGCCGGCATCATCGATATGATGGCGGAGAACCTGCGCGGACGGCTGTCGGGTATGGGCGAGTCTGTCGTGAAATTCTCGCTGGCTTCGCTGGTGGGGCTGCTTACGCTGGCAATTTACCTGATCCTGGTACCGATGATGATGTTCTTCCTGCTGAAGGACAAAGAGCAGATGCTCAACGCCGTGCGGCGTGTCTTACCGCGCAATCGCGGGCTGGCCGGGCAGGTGTGGCTCGAAATGAATCAGCAGATCACCAATTATATTCGCGGCAAAGTGCTGGAGATGGTGATTGTCGGCGTCGCGACTTACC
The DNA here is from genome assembly GCF_017832355.1 of Serratia sp. PL17. Lineage (GTDB taxonomy): Bacteria > Pseudomonadota > Gammaproteobacteria > Enterobacterales > Enterobacteriaceae > Serratia. The sequence goes on along the minus strand of NZ_JAFIBY010000007.1, from coordinate 29,701 downwards.
TGGTGTTCGTGATTTTGGACATGCGCTATTCGCTGCTGCTGGCGGTATTAGTGGGGTTCTCTGTCCTGATCCCCTATATCGGCGCAGTGCTGGTGACCATTCCCGTGGTGGTGGTGGCCATGTTCCAATGGGGCATCGGCGCTGATTTCTGGACGCTGATCGTCGCTTATCTTGTGGTGCAGGGGCTGGACGGTAACCTGTTGGTGCCAATTCTGTTCTCCGAGGCGGTCAATCTGCACCCGTTAGTGATCATTCTGTCGGTGATCATTTTCGGTGGGTTGTGGGGCTTTTGGGGTGTGTTCTTCGCTATCCCGTTGGCGACGTTGGTGAAGGCCGTCATTCACGCCTGGCCGGACGAATTGCGTGTAGAAACGGAACAAGAATAGAATAAGCGGGAAGGGAAATAACGAAGCGCAGCAGGCCGCTGCGCTTCGTGAGAATTATTGCTGCAGGTAGCTCAGAACAATGTCGTGATGATTGGTGGTCTTGAAATCATCAAACACTTTTTCAACCTTACCCTTGGCGTCGAGCAAGAAGCTGATGCGGTGAATGCCATCATAGGTTTTCCCCATAAAGGTTTTCTCGCCCCAAACGCCGAACTGCTCTGCTACCTGGTGATCCTCATCGGATAACAAGGTGAAGTTTAACAACTCTTTCTCGGCAAAACGCGACAGCTTTTCTGGTTTATCCGTGCTGATGCCAAGCACTTCGACACCGGCTTTTTTCAAGTCATCCATGTTATCCCGCAAACCGCAGGCCTGTACGGTACAGCCTGGCGTCATCGCCTTGGGATAAAAATAAACAAGCACTCGCTGTCCTTGGAAGTCGGCTAAGTTAATTTCCTCACCGTCCTGGTCAGGCAAACTAAAGTTCGGCGCTGTGTCACCGGCTTTCAATGGGCTCATAACTACTCTCCATCTTTCTCATCATGCTGTGGATAGTTAACAACGCTAATACTGCCTTGTGCTTTCAGTTCTGTACATAGGCGATGAAAGGCTTGCTCAATATTTGATGCATCTTGATTGCCGGGACTGTGTGCCGTGATCTGGATATACAGCTGCGGCGGCAGTCCACCTTCCGCCGGCTGGGTGCGGGACACCAACTCGGCAATGTTCATCTGGCTGGAGTCGAACAGATCGGTAAAACGCTCGATGAGGTGTGGGGAGTCCTGTACTTCAACCTGTACCCATACGGTGGCCGGCATCGGCGGCCTTTCGTGTGAGTTGGTCCGTTTCATTACAATGAGCAGGTCCAGTTCTGCGCCTTTTTGCGGCAGGGTGGACTCGATCAGGGTAATGGCGTTCCAACTGCCTGAAAGCAGCATGATGAACGTGAATTCTTCACCCAACATGGCCAGACGGCTATCTTCGATATTGCATCCGCAACTGCTGACGTGACGAGTGATGGCATTGACGATTCCGGGGCGATCGGCGCCGAGCGCGGTAATTACGAGATAGTGTTCATCTGGCTTAGGCAAAATGGAGCTTCCTGTCGTGCTCAATGGGGTTACCATGGTAAACATAAAAAAAACCGCCTGCCAAGCGCTTACAACACCGTTGTTTGCTTGCTTTTGGATAGGCAGCAAAAGTACCATGAGTGACTTGTTTGTGGAGGGGACGGCCAATGTTTACGGGAAGTATTGTTGCACTGGTTACGCCGATGGATGACACAGGTGCTGTCGATCGCGCGAGCCTAAAAAAATTGATTGATTATCATGTAGCCAGTGGAACTGCGGCTATCGTTTCCGTAGGGACTACCGGTGAGTCCGCAACGCTTGCCCATGACGAGCATGTCGACGTGGTATTGCAGACGCTGGAGCTGGCCGCAGGCCGTATTCCGGTGATTGCCGGCACGGGGGCCAACGCCACCGCTGAAGCCATTTCTCTGACGCAGCGTTTCGAAAATACGGGTGTCGCGGGTTGCCTGACGGTCACGCCGTACTACAACAAGCCGACTCAGGAAGGGCTGTACCAGCACTTCAAGGCGATTGCCGAAAGCACCGCACTGCCGCAAATCCTCTATAACGTGCCTTCGCGCACCGGGTGTGACATGCTGCCGCCGGTGATTGCGCGTTTAGCAAAAATTAAGAATATTGTTGCTGTTAAAGAGGCAACAGGGAACTTAAGTCGTGTAAGTCAGATCCAAGTGCTGGTTGATGATGAAGATTTCATTTTGCTGAGCGGCGATGACGCCAGCGGTCTGGATTTCATGCAACTGGGCGGCAAAGGGGTGATTTCCGTGACGGCCAACGTGGCGGCGCGTGAAATGGCGCAACTTTGCGCGCTGGCAGCGCAGGGCGATTTTGCCCAAGCACGCCGCTTAAATCAGCGCTTGATGCCGTTGCATCAGGATTTGTTTGTAGAAGCAAACCCAATTCCGGTGAAATGGGCCTGCAAGGCATTGGGATTGATGGCAACCGATACGCTGCGTCTGCCTATGACGCCGTTGACCGACGCTGCCCGTCCGGTAGTGGAACGCGCACTGAAAAGCGCCGGTTTGCTGTAACTCTAAGGGAAATTTGATGGTTTATTCATTGCAAAAGTCGAGGGTAGCAAAAGTCGTTGGCATCTCGCTGGTTATGATGTTGGCGGCCTGTAGCAGCGACCAGCGCTACAAGCGCCAGGTCAGCGGCGATGAAGCGTATCTTGACGCTTCACCGCTGAAGGCACTGAACGCCCCCGCGGGTATGATCCTGCCGGTGCAAAGCGGTAACTACGATGTTCCGGCTACCACACTGAAAGGCGGGATCGGCAAGCAACTGGATATTCGTCCGCCGGTACAGCCTCTGGCATTGCTGAGCGGTTCACGCGCGCAATATGCTGGCGACAGCGGTACGCTGCTGCTTGAGAACAGCCCGCAAAACCAGAACCTGTGGTCACGCGTTGTCAGCATGCTGCAGGCGAAAAATATCGCGATTGCCTCACGCCAAGACGCCGGTCAGACTCTGACTACCGACTGGGTGAAGTGGAACCGTCTGGATGAAGACAACCAGTACGAAGGCCGCTACCAGATCAGCGTGCAGCAGCAGGGTTATCAGCAGGCGCTGGTGGTTAAAACCGTGGGTCTGCAGCAGCAGGGCAAAACCGATCAGGTTACCGACCCGTCTGAAGTTCAGCGCTACAACGGTATGATGATGAATACCATCGTTGAAGGCCTGGACAAACAAGACAACCTGGCAAGCAGCCAGTCTGCTAATCGTTTCGGCGCGCTGGACGTGCAGAGCGCGGCAGATGATACCGGCCTGCCAATGTTGGTTGTGCGTGGTCCGTACACTGTGGTGTGGGATCGCCTGCCGGCAGCGTTGGAAAAACTGGGGATGAAAGTGGGTGACCGCAGCCGTCCGCAGGGTACCGTCGCTGTGACCTACAAATCCCTGAGCGGCAGCGATTGGGATGCGTTGGGTGCCAAGGACCCTGAACTGAAAGAAGGCGATTACAAACTGCAGGTGGGGGACTTGAACAACCGCACCAGCCTGCAATTTATCGATCCTAAAGGTAAGCCGTTGACCCAGTCGCAAAACGACGGGTTGGTTGCGGCATTCCAGGCAGCATTCAGTAAAACCAGCGTTAAATAACGGAAAAGGGGCTTCGGCCCCTTTTTGTTTGATGGTTACGGTATCGTTTGCGTCGCAGATTTGGCACAATATACCCATCATTCTTGAAGCTACAGCTGTGTTGGCTGCGTGCACTCACCCCGGTCACTTACTTGAGTAAGCTCCCGGGGACTCCTGCCCTTGCCGCCTTGCTGTAACTCCAATTATCTTGGGTATATCACGCCTGTGTGTTGAAGCGTTTTTAAAAATTTTTTTGGAGTAAGTGAGATGCAAAAAATAGCTGAGCTGTATCGCGGAAAGGCAAAAACCGTCTACACCACCGAAAACCCCGACCTGCTGGTGTTGGAATTCCGCAACGATACGTCAGCACTGGATGGTCAGCGTATTGAGCAGTTCGATCGCAAAGGCATGGTGAACAACAAGTTCAACCATTTCATCATGAGCAAACTGGAAGAAGCTGGCATCCCGACGCAGATGGAACGCCTGCTGTCAGACAATGAAGTGCTGGTGAAAAAGTTGGACATGGTGCCGGTAGAGTGTGTGATCCGTAACCGTGCCGCCGGTTCTTTGGTGAAGCGTCTGGGCATTGAAGAAGGCCTGGTGTTGAATCCGCCCCTGTTCGACCTGTTTCTGAAAAACGATGCGATGCACGATCCAATGGTCAATGAATCCTATTGTGAAACCTTCGGTTGGGTGAACAAAGAGCACCTGGCACGCATGCGTGAGCTGAGCTACAAGGCAAACGACGTGCTGAGCAAGCTGTTTGACGATGCGGGTCTGATCCTGGTCGACTTCAAACTGGAGTTCGGTCTGTTCAACGGTGAAGTCGTGCTGGGCGATGAGTTCTCGCCAGACGGCAGCCGCCTGTGGGACAAGAACACCCTGGACAAGATGGACAAAGACCGCTTCCGTCAGAGCCTGGGTGGTTTGATCGAAGCCTACGAAGAAGTGGCTCGCCGCATTGGCGTCAAACTCGACTAAGGGTTTTCGCTGCAAACGGGGTCATCTGGCCCCGTCATTCCCTTCATTTTCTCGTCGTCTGCGCCGTTTTGCCTGCATTTCCAGAAAAATTCTACATTTCCCCTGCCGCTGAGCATTTATAATGATCAACGTAACATGACAAAAACCTAATCTGGAGTTTACTTATGCGTTGGCAAGGGCGTCGGGAAAGTGACAATGTTGAGGATCGTCGCGGGCAGTCTTCAGGTCTGGGTGGCGGTGGTGGCGGTTTCCGTGTGCCTCGCGGCAAAGGCGGTATCGTCATTTTAGTGGTGGTGCTGGTGGCCGGTTATTACGGTGTCGATCTTTCGCCGTTGCTCAATGGCGGTGACGTGGGCCCGCAAACTCAACAACAGAGTGCCAGCATCAGTCCAAAAGACGATGAGCTGGCCAAGTTTACCTCGGTGGTGCTGGCCTCTACCGAAGATAACTGGAAAGACGTTTTCCAACGTATGGGGAAAACCTACCAGCCGCCTAAACTGGTCATGTATCGCGGCGTAACGCGCACCAGTTGTGGTACGGGCCAGGCGGCAATGGGGCCGTTTTATTGCCCGGGTGACAAAACCGTGTATATCGATTTGTCGTTCTATCAGGATATGAAAACTAAACTGGGTGCCGGCGGTGACTTTGCGCAGGCCTATGTGGTGGCGCATGAAGTCGGCCACCATGTACAAAACCTGCTGGGCATTGAAGCAAAAGTACGTCAGATGCAACAGGGCGCCAGCCAGGCGGAAGTGAATCGCCTGTCGGTGAAGATGGAACTGCAGGCGGACTGTTTTGCCGGTGTCTGGGGCAAATATGCCGAGAAGCAACAGATGTTGGAAGAGGGTGATTTGCAGTCGGCGTTGAACGCCGCACAGGCGATTGGCGATGATCGTTTGCAGCAGCAGGGGCAAGGACGTGTTGTACCGGACAGTTTCACCCACGGTACCTCACAGCAGCGTTATACCTGGTTTAAGCAGGGTTTTGACAGCGGCGATCCTAACACCTGCAACACCTTCGCATCACGTTAACATGCTATGCCGGAGCCTGACTCCGGCATTTTTTTAAGTCTGAGTATCAGGCTATGTCCCACCTGTGGACGTGGCACCGTCGTAAATAAGGGACACCGCCTTGTTACAGGCAATGCAGCAACGTATGCAGCAGCAGGGCATCAGGCGCCTGCTGGTGCTCAGTGGCGAACCGCAATGGTGCCGCCAGCAGGCGCAACACCTGGCAGCGACGCTACCGGGTGACTGGCCGTGGGTGGGGGAAAACCCGCCCGCGGGCGTGCAGGCGTTGGCGAGTAGCGCGGTGAAAACGCTGTTGGGCCAAGAGAGGTTGCACGCGACCTTTGACGCAACAGCCGGTTTGGATGTTGAAGCGCTGGCAGCATTAGCCGGTACGTTACGTGCCGGCAGCTGGTTACTGTTATTGACGCCATCCTGGCGACAGTGGCATCAGCAGCCGGATCATGACAGCCTGCGCTGGAGCGATTGCCCACAACCGATCACGACCCCAAACTTTATTCATCATCTGCAACAGCACTTGGTGTCAGACACTGAGGTAACGGTCTGGCGACAGGAAGAGGCGCTGGCACTGGCCCCCTTGCCGTCACGCCCGGACTGGCATGCCCCGAATGGTCGCCCTACCACGGAACAACAAAGGTTGCTGACGCAATTGTTGGGCGCCGAATCAGGCATTTGGGTACTGACGGCGGCACGTGGGCGCGGTAAATCAACGGTGGCGGGCATGCTGGTGGCGAATACGCCACTCACCTGTTGGATTACCGGGCCGAGCCGTGCTGCCACCGAAGTCGCCGGTGAATGGGCGCAGGGCCGTGCTCAATTTTGGGCGCCGGACGCGCTGCTGGCCCATTGCCGTGAACATGATGTCAGCGACGTAGGTTGGTTGCTGGTGGATGAAGCGGCGGCGATCCCCGGACCGTTATTGCAACGCCTGGTGAGCCATTTCTCCCGCGTTTTGCTGACCACCACGGTTCAGGGTTATGAAGGCACCGGCCGTGGTTTTTTACTGAAGTTTTGTGCTGGGCTTCCTGCGTTTCAGCCATTGGGGTTGGAACAGCCGATGCGTTGGGCTCGCGGTGATGCGTTGGAGCGCGTAATAGATAACGCGTTACTGTTCACCGAGCAATCCCCCTGGCAGGCCTCAGGGGAGGCGGTCAGTATCAGCAGTGCCGAACAACGCGGGTTGTGTGCCGAGCCCCAACGGCTGGCACGTTTTTATGCCTTATTGAGCAGTGCCCACTATCGCACCTCGCCGCTCGATTTACGGCGGCTGATGGATGCCCCCGGCATGCATTTCGGCATGGCGCAGGTGGAGGACAACGTCGTCGGTGCACTGTGGCTGGTAGAGGAAGGCGGATTGAGCGCCGAGCTGGCTCATGACGTCTGGGCGGGGCGACGGCGGCCACGCGGCAATCTGGTGGCACAATCGCTGGCGGCGCATGGCGGGCAGTGGTGGGCACCGACGTTGCGTTCACGGCGTATTACCCGCATTGCGGTGTTACCTGCATTACGCCAGCAGGGCATTGCTCGCCGCATGATAGCGGAGCAACGCCAGCAAGCGCAGGGGCTGGATTACCTTTCGGTCAGTTTTGGTTACACCGAGCCGCTGTGGCGATTTTGGCAATCCTGTGGTTTTGAGCTGGTACGCATCGGTAGCAAAACGGAGGCCAGCAGCGGTTGCTACACCGCCATGGCGATCCTGCCGTTAACCGAACAGGGTGAAGCGCTGCAACATGCGGCCCATAAGCATCTTGCACGTGATTGGCGCTGGTTGCAGCCACGTATCAATCTGCAACTGGAGATCACCGGTGATGATGGTGATACACAACTGGGTGAGGACGACTGGCGCGAGCTGGCCGGGTTTGCTTTCGCCCACCGGCCACTCGAGGCCAGTCTGGGCGCGCTACAGCGTTTATTGTTAGCCAGCACCTTACCGCTGCCCGCTTTGCGTCTGCATTTGCAGCAACAAGCAACGCCAATAGCCTGCGTGGTACAGCTGGGTTGCAGCGGACAGAAAGCCTTGTTGCGTCGTTGGCGGCAAGAGGCGGGTTTGGCCCTCGAACAGCTCGATGCACAGCACTGCCTGCGTTGGCACGACTGGTCTCAATCGTTGGAATAAATTGAAGATGTTGCTCAATAAAACCCGATTTTCCTGATTCCTCAGCGGCGTATAGTAGCTGGCAGAAACCCGGACATTGGGTACTGGGCAGAATCTGATGAATGAAGGAGTCACCGATGAAACATGAGCATTTCGTTGTCCAAAGCCCGGCAACCCCGGCTGCGCAGCTGATCCTGCTGTTTCACGGTGTCGGCGACACCCCGGTCGCGATGGGTGAGATTGGCAGTTACTTCGCCAAGGATTTTCCGCAGGCGTTGGTGGTGAGCATCGGCGGCCCTTTCCCCTTCGGGAACGGCAGTGGTCGCCAGTGGTTTTCGGTACAGGGTGTGACGGAAGATAACCGCGCCGAGCGCATCGCAGACGTCATGCCGCAGTTTGTCGAAACCGTACGTTACTGGCAGAAACACAGTGGCGTAAATGATGCGGGCACCGCGCTGATAGGTTTTTCTCAAGGATCAATCATGGCGCTGGAAGCCTTGAAGGTAGAACCAAAACTTGCCGGCCGCGTGGTGGCTTTCAGTGGGCGTTTTGCCAGCTTGCCGGAGCAGGCATTGGGTGAGAGCGTGGTACATTTGATCCACGGTGAACAAGATGCGGTAATTGCAGTGCAGCACGCCAGGGCGGCGGCAGAACGGCTGCAGGCCAAGGGCGTCGACGTCACGTTGGATGTCGTGGATGACGTTGGGCATGCCATTAATCAGGCGATGATGAATAGCGCCCTCGAACGACTGCACTATTACGTGCCACAACGTTACTGGGAAGAGGCTTTGTTTGGTAAGCGGGGCGATTTAATCGCCTTCAAGTAAACGTCAGGGCGCATTACGCGCCCTGATATCATTTTTTCTTCGGCCAATCGTCTTCATCATCCCACTCGGCGTTGTTATCGCGGTGAGGGGGGAGTTCCGGTTTATCGGCCAGATAGCGTTTGACGTCAACGCGACGTAGCTCTTTGATCCCACTGATGATCATCCCGACGAGAATCAGTAAGATTACCCACCAATAGTCAGCTAACCATTCCATATTTACTCCTTTCCTTCAGTGCGTATAAAACGCGAAAATATCGATGGCAGATGCTCTTCAAGCCATGCTGCACCGGCAACGTCCTTATCTTTCCAGGCTGCCAGCAACAGTGCTGGCGTCAGCAAATGTTCAGCCTCGCGCGCCAGTGGGCGGTAGCTCAAATGCCAAGGCTCCACCGCCACGCCGTCACCCTCTTCGGTGAACGGACGGTAAAAGCCAAATTCGGCCATATGATCCGTCATCCACTGGTTGAGTGGATAAAAGTAGCCGCCTTGTTCGTATTCCCAGGGTTCCAGTTGCAACTTCTGCCCAGCGGGCAACAGAGAGGGATCGTAAACGTCCAGATCGCTGCCCCAGTGATGGCGGCTGGCGCCCGGTAAAGCCGACCAGCGTAAGATCGCCTCGCAACGTTCTGCCGCGGACAGCGGCGTGATGTTGATAGGCCGACTGTCCTTATCTAATACTGGCCGCTCGCCGCAGAATTTGCCATTCCAGATCGCCTGTTGCCGTTCAAAATCACGAAATGTGCTGGCGGGCTGTAGAGTAAACCCGGCTTCGAGCGCCGCCTGTTGCATGGCAAGGAACGCCGCGACCGCTGCGGGTTGCAGGCGGTGGTGACCGCTAAGCGGCGCCAGGTGGTCAGTCGAGCGCCCAGTCAGCATTTCTGGCGTGATCATGCGACTAATTGCTCCATGATGCGTTGATACATGCGACTCAGTAATTGTAGGTCAGCCGCGTGTACACATTCGTTAACTTTATGGATAGTCGCATTGACTGGCCCCAACTCAACCACCTGCGCGCCCATTTGGGCGATAAAGCGGCCGTCGGAGGTTCCGCCAGTGGTCAGCAATTGCGGTGTCAGTTCGGAATAGTGTTCGACGGCATTCACCACCGCGTCTACCAACGCCCCGCGCGCGGTCAGGAAAGGGTGACCCGACAGACGCCATTCGATGCTGTAGTTCAGCTGATGGCGTTCGAGCAACTCTTCTACGCGTTGTTTGATCGTGGCGTCAGTCGATTCGGTGCTGAAACGGAAGTTGAACTGGACGAACATCTCGCCTGGGATCACGTTGTTGCTGCCCGTGCCGGCCTGCACGTTGGCGATCTGCATACTGGTTGGCGGGAAGAATTCATTGCCGTGGTCCCACTCAATGGCCACCAGTTCATTAAGCGCCGGCATGGCACGATGTACTGGGTTATCCGCCAGGTGCGGGTAGGCGACGTGGCCCTGAATGCCGTGAATGTGCAGGTTAGCGGTGATTGAGCCGCGGCGGCCGTTTTTCACCACGTCGCCGACGCGTTCGGTGCTGGACGGCTCGCCAACCAGGCAGTAATCAAGGCGCTCGTTGCGTGCCATCAGGGCTTCTACCACTTTCACCGTGCCGTGCGTAGCGCTGGCCTCTTCATCAGAGGTGATCAGGAATGCCAGACGCCCCTGATGGTGCGGGTTAGCCGCGACAAAGCGTTCGGCTGCAACTACCATGGCCGCCAGTGAACCTTTCATGTCCGCCGCGCCGCGGCCATACAGCATACCGTCGCGGATGGTCGGTTCAAATGGCGGGTTGTCCCAGCGTTTTTCGTCGCCGGTCGGCACCACGTCAGTGTGGCCGGCAAACGCCAGGGTTTGCCCCTCGCCGCGCCAGGCCCAGAAATTCAGGGTGTCGCCGAAAGGCATGGGCTCAACGGTAAAACCGATGGCTTCGAGACGTTCAATCATTAGCGCCTGGCAGCCTTCGTCATGTGGGCTGAGAGAAGGGCGTTTGATCAGCTGTTGGGCCAGTTCGATCACCGGGCAAATCATGCTGCCACCTCGGAAATAAATTGCTGATAACCCTCGGCGTTGAAGCCGAGCAGAGCATGACCTTTGCCGTCGACCAGCAACGGACGCTTGATGATGGCCGGTTGGGACAGCATCAGCGCGATGGCTGCATCGGGATTGTCGCAGGCGTTACGCTGCGCTTCGTCCAGTTTGCGCCAGGTGGTGCCGCGGGTATTCAGCAGCGGCTCCCAGCCCAAAATATCGACAAAACCACGCAACTGCTGTTCGTCCAGCCCGTCTGCGCGGTAGTCGTGAAATTGATAAGCCACACCCTGTTCTTCCAGCCAGCGGCGCGCTTTTTTGATGGTGTCACAATTTTTGATGCCGTACATGGTTAACGTCATGGAGTAAGAACCTTCTCTGCAACCCAACACCGGCGCGTGTGGCCGGTGGTAAACCGCCGGTGGCGGTGAAATGAAAGCCAGCGACCAGAATGCCGAAAAATGGCGGGGAGTTCCACCGTCCAATGGTCTGAAAGGCGAGGAAAAGCTGAAAAAACACCGGCCGAATTTACCGCGGCGGATTATTTGCTAATCTCAATGTGGTACCCAGTCTGCCTGCACAAGAAGAAAAGCATGGATAAATATCGTATCGACATCACCGAAAGCGCGATTGATGAAATACACGCGCTGATCGCTGAGGGTTTGAATCAGTACAACGATGAGATCACGGGTAGCAACGACCGACGCCCGCTGGCCGTGGTGGTGAGAGATTCCGTGAGCGGAGCGGTGTTGGGTGGGATCACCGGACGTTCATCACTGGGCATGCTGTTTTTAGATCTGTTTTATCTGCCAAAATCGCTGAGAGGTTCGGGGCTGGGCAGCGAACTGCTGCGTCGTTTTGAACGGGAAGGGCGGAGCAGGGGATGTGTTTCTGCGGTGTTATACACCCTCAGTTTCCAGGCACCGAAATTTTATGAGCTGAATGGCTGGACGCGCTTTGGTGAAGTGCCCTGCCTGCCGGCGGGCACCCATCGTATCTTTATGATGAAGGCGCTGTAGTTTTTCTGGTCAAGGCTATGGTCTGAGCTGCCGCAATTGATAACCCAGACTTTTTTTCACCATCGGCCATTCGTGGTCGATGAGGGAGAAAACCCCGTTGCATTCACTTTTTGTCCTGGTCCTTGGACCAATGCTTCATCTCTTCGTTGATAAAGTAAGTGACGAGATCGCGATACAGTTTTTCTATCACTTCCGGGCTCAAACCTTGTTCTTCGGCCCAGACGCGTCTTTGCAACAGCATGGCGTCAAAGCGCTCTTTGGCGCGCACCGCATCGGGACTGGTCTTGAATTTTGCCGCTGCCTTTACGTAGTCGAAACGTTTGGCGATCAGCGTGATGATGTTTTCATCCATCATATCTATTTCTGCGCGAATATCGTTCATATCCGCACACTCTTGCGGAAGCAGACGGTTCTCAATGTTCATTGAGGTGTTCCCTTAAGGTTTGTTCAACGCAGGTAGCCATTCTGTTGCAGGCGTTCCAATGACGCGCTGTCGGCATAAACCATGCCGGTGGTCAGCTCACGAAAGTGGTATTTTTTGTAGAAATCCAGCTTGTCGGGCACCGAGTAGATAAACACCTTTCCGAGCGGTGCCAAATCCTGCATCACCCGATCCATCAATAGCCGCCCCCATCCCCGTCCCTGAACGTCAGGATGGAGAGCCACATCGGCCAGATAGGCAACGGAGGTCATATCACTTATCGCATGTGCGGTGGCGACCAACCTGCCATCGTAGTAGCCCCAATAGCAAAATTGGCTGTGCTGATAAATCCGTTGCAGGACTTGCGGGTCTCGTTGGCCCAATCCCGCAGCGTGCAAGAGTTCAGCTAACTGCTGCCAGTCGACGCCATAACGGTTTGGGTCGGTGACTATCTCCATATCGACCTCGCTTAGCCAATGCGATCCAGATCGGCGGCATATTGGCGGATTGCCCGTTGGTAACTGCTGATATCGCTGTATGAAGACGTTTCCGCCAGCAACAGCAACAGGTCTGCTACAGCCTGTTTGGTTTCACCCAGGTTGTACAGCGTCATGGCGCGGAACAGGGTCAATTCTTTCGCCTGCGGGAATTCGGCGAGTCCGTCGTCGAAAGTCGTCAGCGATTGCTGATACAGCCCAAGCGCGCGATAGGTGCTGCCCAGGCCAAGCCAGGCTTCTTGCCGTTGCTTTGGCGGCAACCTGTGCGCCAGCGCCGAGAGATAACAAGGAATGGCCTGCTGCTCAAGCCCTTGTACGTCATACAGACATGCCAGTTGGTAGTGCAGGGTGGCTTCTTCCGGCTTTTGCAAAAGTTGTTGTTTCGCAAGTTCGGTGGCTTCTTGGTAACGGCCCAATTCTTTCAATTGTTCGATGGTCAGCGTAGGGGACATGACATGGCCTCAGAGACGTGGGGGTTTTTTGATACCTTTGGCACGCTACTACGGAAGAATTCATCACACAAGGAATATAGGCGTTGGCATAAAATCGGCCCCGTTATCCGGGGCCGTTTATGGAGAAAGACGATCAGAACTCGTGTTTGAGCGTCAGCATGACGTTGCGCGGATCGCCATAGTTGCGGGTGCTGTAGAAATTAGCCTGCGAGTAATATTTCTGATCGAAAACGTTGTTCAGGTTAAGTTGCACCGAGGTTTGTGGCGTCAGTTTGTAACGTGCCATCGCATCGACCAGAACATAAGATCCTTGCTCGGCTTTACGCTGGACCATTTCGCCGTTTTTGGCCCCGTCAACGTTGGCATAAATGCGACTCTGCCAGCGTGCGCCCCCGCCCAGAGTCAGGTCGCGTAAGGCGCCAGTCAGTTGGTAGGTGGTGAACAGGTTGATGTGGGTGCGCGGCTGCTCGGTGTTGAGATTAACGTTATCTTTGTCTTTCAGCGTGAAGTGCGTAATGCCTAGCTGTGCATTCCAGCCTTGCGCCAGTTCACCGTTCAGTTCGAACTCGAACCCTTTGCTGGTCGCCCCTTGGCTCTCATGATAGGTCTGCTGTAACCAATCCAGATTACTCGTGTCTTCATCCTGCACGCCCAGGTTGTCCTGCGTGATGCGGAAGGCAGACAGCGACAGATTGAGTCGGTCATTGAGCAGCGCGGCTTTGATGCCCACTTCCTTATTTACCCCTTCAATCGGGGCCAGGTAATGGCCGCTGCTGTCGAGATAGGTCTGATCCTTAAATATATTGGTGTAGCTGACATAGGCAGATACCTGATCGGTCAGCTTATACACCGTGCCAGCGAATGGCGTCACTTTGTTTGCCGTGGTGGTGGTGGTGTTTTTGAAGCTGTTGAAGCGGGCACCGAGTACCAGATCCAAGCGTTCCGTAACGGAGAAGTCAGCACTGCTATAAATCCCGATTTGGCGCGTCCGGTAATCCATTTGCGGCATTTTGTCCGACCACTCGGGTTCACCCAGACCGCCGTTCCAATCACGCAGGCTGCCGCTAAATAGCCGGGAGGTGCTGGCGCTGCGATAGGTGCTGTAGCTGTGTTGCCAGGCTGAGGAACTGCCTACCACAAAGGTGTGGTTACGGCCCAACAGGGTGAAGTCACCGTTCAGCTTCATGTCTATCGCATGCTGATCGCGGTAGCCTTCATAGCGCCCGGCATACGGGCTTGAGGGTTTTACCGCCCAGGTATCGGGAGCGATCAGCCCGCCGAGACTCATTGCCATTTTGGCATCGAAGGCCTGGCGACTGTGGGTGTAGTTCGCTACGCCTTTCCAGTTGTTGTCGAACTGGTGTTCCAACGTGGCGAACTGAGTACTCAGCGTGGTATCCCAACTTGACCAGTCAGATGCCCCACTGTAGTGACGATCCCAGTTGATTTCGCTACCGTCGCTGAACCAGCCGGTTGGCAAGGCACCGCCCCAGGTTGAGGCTTTAGGCCGGTTTTGCTGATAATCCGCACCCAGTCGCAGCAATGTTTCGCTGGTCAGATCGGCTTCCAGCGTGCCGTAAATCACCCCCTTGCGTTCCTGATGCCGTTCCATATAAGAATGGCTGCGGTCGGCAGCAGCCGCGACGCGTACCCTGACGGTACCTTCATCATTGAGCGGTGTACCGGCATCTATCGTCGTGCGGTAGTGATCCCAAGAGCCGGCAGAAAGCTCGGCGCGGGCAAAAGGAGAAAGGCTGGAGGCTTTCTTTCTGACCAAATTGATGGCTGCACCCGGATTACCGACACCGTTTAACAAACCGGCGGCACCTCTGACGATTTCCACGTGATCCAGCGTGATCGAATCAATTTCAGATTCACCGCCGGAATAACCGGAATCAAAGAAGGTGGGAACACCGTCATATTGATAGTTATCGACGCTAAAACCGCGGTAGTTGAACGAGGAGCGTTCGCTATCGTAATTGCTTTCACTGACGCCCGTTGACCAGCGCAGAATATCCTTTAGCGAATACGCATTGATATCATCAATCTGTTGACGAGTGATGACCGAAACCGACTGTGGCGTATCCTTGATGCTTAGCGGCAGGCCGGTTGCGGTGCTCATTTGGTGGGTGGTATAGGAACCGGTATTTTCGGTACTGCCGTCATCGCTAAACGGCGAAGCCACCACCTCCAGGGTTTCTTCTTTCTGCGGCCGGGGAGTCTGCTCGTTGCCTGCGGCCTGTGCAATCATGACCGGTAGGCACAGCAATGCACCGCCGGAAAGGCGAATCATAAAACTAGCCATTTCCTGCCTCACAGTCCGCCGAGGTTAATCTTGAGCAGGTAATCCTGCTTTTTCTCCATCTCTTCCTTGGACTGCTTGATGCTGGCGAACAACTGCTGGCCGTCGGAAGAGAGCGCCAGGCTGTTAGGCAATGCGCGGGTCGTGATGCTGTTTTTCACCCGGTAGCTATTGCTGTCGACGATGCTGATGCGTTTGGCTTCGCGGTGGGTGATGTAAAGCTCGCTGCGTATCGGGTTAAATAACACCGCCAGCGCGTTGATCACGTCAATCTGGTGCAGGATTTTGCCGCTGTCGATATCAACAACCAGCACGTTTGGCAGGTCTGGATCGGTGATGAAGGCGCGCCCCGTTTTAGTATCGAGGCCGATGTTGAGGAAGAAGTGTTTTTTACTCGGTTCAACCACGACGCGTTTAAGGATCTTATGGCTGGTGGTATCCAGCGTAATCAGTTCGCCGCTGCCGTTGACGCAATAGAGATGGCCGCGTTCAGTATCCAGCGCAATGCCGGTTGGGTATTCACCCATGTTGCTCAGCGTCGCAATTTTTTCCCGCTTGGCGGTATCGATGATCCACAGCACGCCTTTCTGTGACGTGCCGGAGACATACAATCGCTGATTTTTCTTATCCAGCACCATTTCACGCGTTGGGACGAATTGGTCTTCTTTCATGCCTTCACTGAGCTGGATGGTCGCGAGTTCTTTACCGCTCTGGGTATCGATAACCGTGACCGAGCCGTCGACGGTGTTACCGATGTACAACAGGTGGCGTTGCTCATCGAGGGCGGTGGCGAAGGCGCGACGTTGGGTGGCGATATTGGCGTCGGTTGCCAGCGTGGACGGGTTGACTTTAAAGACAATACCGCCGTTTTTTTCTTTGGCGAAGGAGGGCGTAGAGGCGGCAAACAGGGTGTTGCTGGTGCCATCAAAAGCCAGTTCATACAGGCCATGCCCGATAGGCTGGGTTTGGAATTGGCTCTCGGGAAGGTCAGCGGCCAGCGTTGAACAAGACAGCAGCAGCATGGCGGAAGCCAGTGCGCTGAGGGAGAAACCTTTACCTGAAGCGGATAGGTGCATCTTCATATACATTCCTTTACATTAACTTAAGATGCGCGAATGCTAATGATATTGATAATTAATATCAATATCATTTATTGAGTGATGTAAGAGTGAGTTTGTTACTCATTGAAAAAATGGGATTTATTTCTGGCTGTCACATTATTGTTCGACACTTTTTTGTAATGCGATAATTTTTGTTGAGATGTGATGTGAGGGGGTTTTCTACTTTGTATGCCAGTAACCTGTGAAAGACTGTAAATAAAAGTACAGCCAACAATGGCTAATGGGGTGATGCTTTTTGGATTGGCAAGGCTAAGCGCCAGGGTATTAAACCCAAGCCGGCGTGCCCAGATACTGTCGGTTTAGATCTTTTATGCCGTGGGATTGACGGATTGATACCGGAAGGGAATAGCCAAGATTCGCCAGCGATCGGATAAGTACGAAAATGTGCACTACCCCCGGTTTTCGCGGGCGGCATCGTTCCCGAACCTCTTCACTTGCTCAAAAAACAGGCGTAGAATCCGCTTCGTCTATTAATTGAGGTTGTAAATTATTATGGTTGATCGTGAGTTGGGAAACTGGAAAGACTTCATCGATGAGATGTTAGGTAACTGACACTGCGGTGAGGTTGATAACAAGGTTGGTTTATTTGTCAGACATTGAAGCACCTTGGGAACGGAATACACGTTCGAGATAAAGCAGCATCGGTTTCCCGACGCTGCTTTTTTATGCCTGTTATTCCCCTTGGTCTTGCGTTTTGGCGGCTATCGCGTGCTTGCCGGGGAAGCGGCGGCGCACCAACACAAAGAACAAGGGCACGAAGAAGATCGCCAGCAGGGTCGCGGAAATCATGCCGCCCATGACCCCGGTACCTACCGCATGTTGGCTGCCAGAGCCTGCGCCGCTGCTGATGGTCATTGGCAGTACGCCGAAGATAAAGGCCAGCGAAGTCATCAAAATCGGCCTCAGACGCATGCGTGAGGCCTCCAGCGTGGCCGACATCAAATCCTGGCCTTTATGGTTCAACTCATTGGCGAATTCGACGATCAAAATGGCGTTTTTCGCCGAGAGCCCAATAATGGTGAGCATCCCCACCTGGAAGTAAACGTCATTCTCCAGCCCGCGCAGCCAGGTGGCCGCGACGGCACCAATCACCCCGAGCGGTACCACCAGCATCACCGAGAATGGGATTGACCAACTCTCATACAGCGCTGCCAGGCAGAGGAATACCACCAGCAGGGAAATCGCGTACAGTGCGGGTGCTTGTGAACCGGACAGACGTTCCTGATAGGACATAGCGGTCCACTCCAGACCGAAGCCGGTCGGCAACTGGCTGACAAGCTTTTCCATTTCGGCCATTGCAGTACCGCTGCTGACACCTTCTGCCGCCTCGCCAACAATCTCCAGTGCAGAGCTGCCGTTATAGCGTTCCAGGCGCGGAGAACCATATTCCCAATGGGACGTGGCGAAGGCCGAGAACGGCACCATGCCACCTGATTTGTTGCGAACGAACCATTTATCAATATCGCCAGGCAGCATACGGAACGGGGCAGCGGCCTGCACATAGACTTTTTTCACCCGCCCACGGTCGACGAAGTCGTTCACATAGGTTGAGCCCCAGGCCGTTGACAGGGTGTTATTGATGTCATCGATGGAAACGCCCAGTGTCTGTGCCTTGCGTTGGTCAATATCGATTTGCAGCTGTGGGCTGTCGTCCAGGCCATTGTGGCGGACTCGGGACAGCAGCGGGTTGGCGCTGGCCAGTTGCAACAGCTGGTCACGTGCCGCCATCAGTTTGGTGTGGCCCAGCCCGGCGTGATCTTCGAGTTCCATGTCGAAACCGGAGGAGTTACCCAGACCGGTGATTGCCGGTGGGCTGCTGGCGATCACTCGCGCCTCATTAATCTTGTTAAAGGCTTTGGTGGCGCGATTGATGATGTCGAAAGAGCTATTGGCCCCCGAGGTGCGCAGATCCCAGTCTTTCAAACGAATAAACATACGTGCCACGTTCTGCCCATTACCGCCTGGCCCCGCACCAATGGTGGAGAAGACCGACAGCACGTCCTCTTTTTCTTGGGTCAGGAAGTATTGTTCAACTTTTTCCACCACCTTGGTGGTTTGCTGCAATGTGGAGCCTGGCGGTAACTGTACTTGCACGGTAAACACGCCGCGGTCCTCTTGCGGGAGGAACGAAGTTGGCAGCTTGATAAACAGAAACGCCATGCCGCCGAGCAGCAGCAGGTAAATTGCCATATAGCGCACGCTGAAGTGCAACACGCGCGCCACGCCACGCTCGTAGCGTGCGGCATTGCGGTTGAACATCCGGTTGAACCAACCGAAAAACCCGCGTTTGCCATGATGGTGGCCTTTGGCGATAGGTTTGAGCAGTGTGGCGCACAGGGCAGGGGTCAGAATCATCGCCACCAGCACAGATAACACCATGGCGGAAACGATGGTGATCGAGAACTGGCGATAAATTGCGCCCGTCGTGCCGCCGAAGAATGCCATCGGGATAAACACCGCCGACAGTACCATCGCGATGCCGACCAAGGCGCTCTGAATTTGCCCCATGGATTTTCGTGTGGCTTCACGGGGGGGCAGGCCCTCTTCGCTCATCACGCGTTCGACGTTTTCCACCACCACGATGGCATCATCCACCAACAGCCCGATCGCCAGCACCATGGCGAACATGGTCAGGGTATTGATACTGAATCCACAGGCGGAAAGAATGGCGAAGGTGCCCATGAGCACCACGGGGACCGCGATAGTCGGGATCAGCGTGGCCCGGAAATTTTGCAGGAACAGGTACATGACCAGGAACACCAGCAAAATGGCTTCCAGCAGCGTTTTCACCACATCCTTGATCGAGGCTTTCACGAACGGGGTGGTTTCATAGGCGACTTTGGCCTCCAGCCCGTGCGGGAAATACTGCGACAGCTCGGCGATTTTGTCTTTCACTAACTGGTCGGTTTGCAGTTCGTTGGCGCCGGAGGCCAGCTTGATGTTCATACCGGCAGCCTGCAGACCGTTATAGCGGCTGAGGAAGTTGTAGTTTTCGCCACCGAGTTCGATGGTGGACACATCACCGAGTGTGACCACCGAACCGTCCTGATTGACCCTCAGGGTGATTTTGCGGAACTGTTCCGGTGTCTGTAACTGGGACTGTGCGTTAATGGTGGCGTTAAGCGCCTGTTTATCGACGGACGGTGTGCCCCCTAACTGACCGACCGCCACCTGCGCATTCTGGGACTGAATCGCCGTGACGACGTCCTGGGTGGTGAGCTGATAGCTGTTGAGCTTGTTCGGATCGAGCCAGATACGCATGGCGTATTGCGAACCGTAAACGTCCATGCTGCCCACGCCGTTGATGCGGCTTAGCGGGTCCTGCAGGTTGGAGACGATGTAATCGGCAATGTCCTGTTTGTCCATGCTGCCGTCGGTAGAAACGAAGGCCACCATCATCAACGTGGTGTCGCCGGATTTTGATACCGTCACGCCTTGGGTTTGTACGGCTTGCGGCAGGCGCTTGATGGCCGCCTGCAGCTGGTTTTGCACCTGTTGCATCGCTTCGTTGGGATCGGTGCCGGCTTCAAAGGTCAGTGTCACGGTGGCCTGCCCGGTATTGGTACTCTGCGACGACATATACATCATGTTGTCCAGGCCGGTCATATTTTGTTCAATGATCTGGGTGACGGTGTTTTCCAGCGTTTGCGCAGAGGCACCAGGGTAAGTGGCGCTAATGCGAACGTTCGGCGGCGCGAGGTTCGGATACTGTTCCACAGGTAATGAAAAAATCGCCAAAACGCCCGTCAGGCAAAGAATAATTGCCAGAACCCAGGCGAAAATCGGGCGATCAATAAAAAAATTAGCCATGCAGCGCGAACCTCGTTATGACTTGTTCTATCTTTAAGACGCATCGGCGTTGCGTTTCTCAGCGGCTGGGAAGGATTCCGGCGCTTATGCACTTTACTCGGGAAGGGGGAGTAAAGCGTGGAGAAAAAAAGGAGATAATGTAAATAACGGTAGTAGAAACCTGCAAGGACAGCGCTATTGTTGTTAAAACGGTCATTAAGACAATTTTATGACTATCAAGGGCCTGGCCGAACAGGGTGCCCGAAAAATAATCAGGACTCATATTTAAGCAGGAGCTTGGCATGGAAATTAACCCGGTATTTGCCCGTCGTCTTTATCTGTGCTGGTTGATCAGCCACAGCGAACGGCCAAACGTCCCACGTCTGATGGAATTGACGGGGTGGCCGCGCCGTACCCTGCAAGACGTGTTGAAAGCCTTGCCAGGCTTGGGGGTCGAATTGCAATTTGTTCAGCAGGGTGTACGTAACAATGACGGTTTTTACCAGTTGGAAAACTGGGGGCCGATCAACAAGGGCTGGGTTCACCAGCATCATCAGGCGCTGCTCGCCGCCATCGAATAAAGGTTCCCCGGCGTGCCGGGGACGTCTTATTGACTCTTGTGCTCCAGATACATCACTGTCGCCGCCACGCGTGAACGCACATCCAGTTTGCGCAGCATGTTGCGGATATGCACCTTCACCGTCTCTTCAGAAATGTGCAATTGTGCAGCCACCTGCTTATTGGACATCCCGCGTGCGACTTCTTGTAATACGTCCAGCTCGCGTTCTGTCAGTTCGGCAAAGGGATCGTGCTGTTCGCTGCGGGACAACAGATAATCGGCCACCGCGTCGCTAATCACATTTTGGCCTTCCGCTGCGGCGCGAATGTGTTCCAGCAACTGTTCTGGTTCACTGTCTTTCAGCAGATAGCCGTCGGCACCGGCGTCGATCAGCGCATAAACATCGTTGCGTGAGTCGGAAACCGTCAGCACGATGATGCGTGCATCTACACTCTCATTGCGCAGTGCTTTCAGCGTGTCCAGGCCGGACAACCCTTTCATGTTCAGATCCAGCAGGATCACATCCGGTGTTTGTTGCAACGCAAACGTAATGGCTTCGTTGCCGTTGCTGGCTTCGGCGACTACCGTAAACAGCGGATCCAGCCCCAGCAGCTGTTTGATGCCCCGGCGCATCAGTGGGTGGTCGTCGACGATCATCACTCGGTAATTCTTCATCACCATGAAATATGCTCCCTGTAGCGAGTAAAGCCACTCAAACGTGCCGTGCAGCACGCTTCACAGTGGGACAGCCTCTTATAAAGTAGTGGTAATTAGCGCCACAAACATCCTTAAATGACCGTTAGACTTCGCTAAACCGTAACGAAGGGTGAACAGTCCTGATTTTATGGCGGGAATGTCAGCTGGACTTCCGTGCCCTCTGGCTCACCTCGCTGGATGCGCAGCGTTCCTCCCAGTCGCGCAGCGCGCTCGCTCATGATGGTCAGTCCATAGTGACCTTCTGGTTCACTCAGGCTGGCGATACCGCAACCGTCGTCTGCAATGCTAATCCTGTTGTCACCCTCGGCCGTCACGCCACAGCGAATCACGATCTCCCGTGCATCGGCATGTTTGATCGCGTTGAGTACCGCTTCGCGTACAATTTGCAACGCATGCACTTGCTGTTGGGCATTCAGCGCCTGGGAAGAAAGCCGACAGTGTAACTGAATCCGCGCGTCGGTAAGAACCTTTAATGGCGCCAGTAACTGGTCCAGTGCGGTATTTAAATCGGCTTCCTGAATGTTCAGGCGGAAGGTGGTCAGCAGCTCGCGCAATTGGCGATAGGCGTCAGCCAGCGCCTGATCGAAGTCATTGATAATCTCATGGGCATCCGGGGCGGTACCCGCCAACGTTCGTTTGAGCAGCGTGAGTTGAATACGCAAAAACGACAGGGCTTGCGCGAGAGAATCGTGCAACTCGCGGGCGATAGTGGCACGTTCTTCCATCAACAAAAACTGCATGTGCTGTTTCTGCGCGCGGTTAAAATACACTCCGCGGCTCAGCATGTTGGCGACACTCTGCATCAAATGCGGGTGAGGGGGATGATCCTGATGTTGCCAACTCAGTTCGCCCAACGGCTTGTCGCCCTGGGTGATGATCAGCGTTTGCCAGTCCAGCGTCGTTGAGGGTGAGCCGCTATGCAGTTGCCATTCACTGAGGCTGTCCGCCACTTTTAGCTTGATGCAGTGCAGCTGTTCACTTTGACGCACGATGTGCAGGATTTGCTCAAAGGCCTGCTGATCTATTTGCCGTACGCTCAGCGCTTGCGAACAGTTGTACAGCACCTCCAGCGTTTTGTTCGCTTGCTGCAGGCGCTGGGTTTTCTCCTGCACTTTATGCTCGAGCGATCGATACAGCTTGGCCAGATCGCCAGACATGGCGGTAAAGGATTGCGAGAGTACCCCGAGTTCATTGGGCAGTTCAGTGTCCAGCGGCGGGTAATTAAAATCCCGTTGTTGTACGCGCTGGCTGGCTTCCACCAGGTGCTTAAGCGGTGTGACGACCTGGCGTCGCATAAAGCGGATACAAAACAGCACCAAACCAATGATAGCGATATACCCCACCACGCTGATAGCGGCCACGATGGTCAGTTTCAGTTCGGAATAACGCTGTAGCGCCAGCACAAAATGGTCAATCTGATTCACATAGCCGGCGATGTTGGCCTGATAGTCTGCCGCTTGGTCAGCCTGGATCTGCTGCGCAAGCGGTTGCCAGGCGTGTTGCAGAGACTGGTATTTTTCACGTACATCCGCAGGCACGTAAAAACGATCCAACTTTTGCAATACCGGGGCTTGCAGAGACTCTTGGTATTGCCGCAGATGCTGATTCTGTTCCGGGGCCTGTTGGGTAAGGTCGTACGCCAGTCGGTAGCTTTGCATACGCAGTGAGCCGGCAATGTTGACCGCTTCGGCATCACGCAGGCTGTCAGCGACGGTAGTCAACGCCAAGCCAGTGGAGAGCACGGACAAAATGACAATGCAAAACAGCGCCTTGGCCAGGCTGCTGGTCACTGAACGTTTAACAAGCAATCATGCATCCTTTTCTCGCGTGCGATGGACATTGTGGAGTTTCATTCGAAAGCAAAATTATAACTTTTGCAACTAAAATGCGCGTGTCTCGCATTAAGTTGCCTGTCATGTCACCCATCAATAGACGTTATATAATCAAGTAAATAGCGACTAGTTGGGAATAGCGTGGCTAAAAGCGCAGAGCACCCGGTAATAGATTGATCTGGCGCAAACTCCCCCCGCATTTACCCCTTTAGGGTGATTATATACCCCCCGCGCTCCTTTTATCTTACCCCCGTCTTTCTCAAGGTTTATGTCTGTCATTTTTCACGTCATGGCGGCAACTGAACGTTCCTTGGCAACGGCAACAATAACAATACAAAAAACAGGTTCTATACCCTGCAGCTTGAAAGATGACGGGGATATTTACACGCGGTGGCGTGTTTGCAATGTCGAGGAAAAACAGCATGACCGTATTGTCACGACGCAAACTGCTTGGTGGACAATGGCGTCAGCCAACCGCTGCGATTCGCCCCCCGTGGTCGCGGCAAGAATCCCTTTTTATTGCGGGTTGCACCCGTTGTCAGGCCTGTGTTCAACACTGTGAAACGGGCGTCCTTATCGTCGGTAGCGGCGGCTTTCCTGAAGTGAATTTCCAGCGTGCAGAATGTACGTTTTGCGGGCTTTGCGCGCAGGCGTGCACGGAGCCGTTATTTCGCCCATTAACGGAAACGCCCTGGCAGCAACATGCGGTGTTCGCTAGCGCTTGCCTGGCGCAACAGGGCGTGGAATGCCGCAGTTGCCAGGATAGCTGTGAACCCCAAGCCATAGCGTTCCGACCTCGTCTGGGCGAGATGGCGCGACCGATATTGGATGTGGCGGCCTGCAACGGTTGCGGGGCTTGTGTTGCCGGCTGCCCGGCCGGCGCTGTCACCTTAACCCGGAGCGAAAATAATGATGAATAACGAATGGCACGTCAGCGGGCTGGTGGTGCAGGCTCGACCGGAAAAAATGCCACGTCTGACGTCGGCCTTACTGGCAATAACGGACACGGAAATCCCGGCGCAGGATCAGGAGCACGGCAAATTGGTGGTCATCATGCAGGCCGCCTGTTCACATGCGCTGCTGGAAAAAATTGAGTCGGTACGCAATCTGGACGGCGTGCTGGCGGTATCGCTGGTTTATCACCAGCAGGACACTCAAGGTGAGGTAACGCCATGAAACTCAGTCGTCGAGACTTCATGAAAGCCAATGCTGCAGTCGCGGCTGCGGCAGCTGCCGGGTTGACTATTCCCACGGTAGCACAGGCGGTAGCAAGCAGTGCTGACGCCATTAAATGGGACAAGGCGCCCTGTCGTTTTTGCGGTACCGGCTGCGGTGTGCTGGTCGGGACCCAAAATGGTCGCATTGTTGCCTCACAAGGGGATCCCGACGCAGCGGTCAACCGTGGGCTGAGCTGTATCAAAGGCTATTTTCTGCCAAAAATCATGTACGGCAAAGACCGTTTAACTCAGCCGCTGCTGCGCATGAAAGACGGTCAATATCATAAAGAAGGCGAGTTCACCCCTGTCAGTTGGCAGCAGGCTTTCGACGTCATGGCCGATAAGTTCAAGCAGGCATTGAAAGAGAAAGGGCCTGAGGCGGTCGGCATGTTTGGCTCCGGCCAGTGGACAGTATGGGAAGGCTATGCCGCAGCCAAATTGTTCAAAGCCGGGCTGCGTTCCAATAACCTGGATCCGAACGCACGTCACTGTATGGCGTCAGCGGTGGTCGGCTTTATGCGCACCTTCGGCATGGACGAACCTATGGGCTGCTACGACGATATCGAGCAGGCTGACGCCTTCGTGTTGTGGGGCTCCAACATGGCGGAGATGCACCCGATCCTGTGGTCACGCATCACCGATCGCCGTCTGAGCAACGAACACGTCAACGTGTCGGTGTTGTCTACCTTTGAGCATCGCAGCTTTGAACTGGCGGATAACGGCATGGTGTTCACGCCGCAGACCGATTTGGCGATCATGAATTACATCGCCAATTACATTATTCAAAACAACGCAGTGGATCAGGACTTCCTGAATCGGCACGTCAATTTCCGCCGTGGGGCGACGGATATCGGCTACGGCCTGCGTCCGACGGACCCACTGGAAAAGGCGGCGAAAAACCCGGGCAGCGATGCTTCAGAACCGATGAGCTTCGAAGAGTATAAAACGTTCGTGGCGGACTACACGCTGGAAAAAACAGCGAAAATGAGCGGCGTACCGGAAGACCAACTGGAAGCGTTGGCGAAGCTGTATGCCGATCCCAACATCAAGGTCGTGTCTTACTGGACCATGGGCTTCAATCAGCATACCCGTGGCGTATGGGCTAATAACCTGTGCTACAACCTGCACCTGCTAACCGGCAAGATTTCCAAACCGGGCTGTGGCCCGTTCTCACTGACCGGCCAACCCTCTGCCTGCGGCACCGCGCGTGAAGTGGGCACGTTTGCTCACCGCTTACCGGCCGACATGGTGGTCACTAACGAAAAGCACCGTCAGACAGCTGAACAGAAATGGCAACTGCCGGCGGGCACCATTCCGGCAAAAGTCGGTTTGCATGCGGTGGCACAGGACCGTGCACTGAAAGACGGCAAGCTGAATGCTTACTGGGTGATGTGTAATAACAACATGCAGGCCGGCCCCAACATCAATCAAGATAGGATGCCGGGCTGGCGTGATGCCCGTAACTTTGTGGTGGTATCCGATCCTTATCCAACCGTCAGCGCATTGGCTGCCGATTTGATCCTGCCGACAGCCATGTGGGTAGAGAAAGAGGGGGCTTACGGCAATGCGGAGCGCCGCACCCAGTTCTGGCGCCAGCAGGTGAAAGCGCCGGGTGAGGCCAAGTCCGATCTGTGGCAGTTGGTGGAGTTCTCCAAGCGTTTTACGGTGGAGGACGTGTGGCCGGCCGACCTGCTGGCACAGAAACCGGAGTATCGCGGTAAAACGCTGTATGACGTGCTGTTCGCTAACGGCGAGGTCAATAAATACCCGTTAACGGAAATTCCGGCAGACCAGTTAAACGATGAAGCGCGTGACGTCGGTTTTTACCTGCAAAAAGGCTTGTTTGAAGAGTATGCCGGTTTTGGCCGTGGTCACGGCCATGATCTGGCGCCGTTCGACAGTTACCATCAGGCGCGCGGCCTGCGTTGGCCCGTGGTGGAGGGCAAAGAGACGCTGTGGCGCTACCGCGAAGGCACCGATCCTTACGTGAAAGCCGGAGACGCGGTGCGTTTCTACGGTAAACCGGACGGCAAGGCCGTGATCTTTGCGCTGCCATTTGAACCGGCGGCAGAGAGCCCGGATAGCGAATACGATCTGTGGTTATCCACGGGGCGTGTGTTGGAGCATTGGCATACCGGCTCAATGACGAGACGGGTCCCCGAACTGCACCGTGCTTTCCCGCAGGCGGTACTGTTCATTCATCCCCTGGATGCAAAAAGCCGCAATTTGCGTCGGGGAGACAAGGTCAAGGTGAAGTCACGCCGTGGCGAACTGATCAGCACGGTCGAAACCCGTGGCCGTAACCGTCCACCGAAGGGGCTGGTCTATATGCCGTTTTTTGACGCTGCGCAGTTGGTGAACAACCTGACGCTGGATGCCACCGATCCGCTCTCGAAAGAAGTCGATTTCAAGAAATGCGCGGTGAAGTTGGAGAAGGCGTGATGACGACCCTATTTTATTACCCAGGAGCCAAATAAAAATGAAAAGCCCTGTTGTGAAAAAGACGCTTGCCCTGTGGGTGACCCTATTGTCGCTGGCGTTCGCCGGCCTGGCGTTTGCCGCCGGTGATGTCGATCTCAGTCAGTCACCGGAAGTGTCCGCCACCGTGGGTGGGCCAATTTCAATGCCGAAACAGCAGGAACGGATGGCACTGAACTATGTCAATCAGCCGCCGATGATCCCGCATAGCGTGGAGGGGTATCAGATCAGCAAGAATACCAATCGTTGCCTGCAGTGTCACGGAGTAGAGCATTACCGCACTACCGGTGCCCCGCGTATCAGCCCGACGCACTTTATGGATCGAGACGGCAAAGTATTGAGTGACGTCGCGCCGCGTCGCTATTTCTGCTTGCAGTGTCACGTACCGCAAACCGACGCGGCGCCTATTGTCGGCAATGATTTCCAACCCATGCCGGGCTTTGGGCATTAAGCGGGGAAGATATGAGCGAACGCAAACATACGACGACTGAAAAAAAGCCCGGGCTGTTACTGCGGCTATGGCGCTGGTGGCGCAGACCAAGCCGCCTGGCGCTGGGTACGCTGCTGCTGTTGGGTTTTGGCGCCGGGATTATCTTCTGGGGTGGTTTTAATACCGGCATGGAAGCGGCGAATACCGAGCAGTTTTGCATCGGCTGTCATGAAATGCGGGAAAACGTCTATGAGGAGTACATGGGGACGGTGCATTACAACAACCGCAGCGGTGTGCGTGCGACCTGCCCGGATTGTCACGTGCCGCATGAGTGGGCGCCCAAAATGCTGCGCAAGCTGAAAGCCAGCAAGGAGTTGTATGCCAAGGCATTCGGCTTGATCGACACGCCACAGAAATTTGACCAGCATCGGTTGGCGATGGCGAGTAACGAATGGGCGCGAATGAAGGCCAACGATTCGCAAGAATGCCGTAACTGCCATAATTTTGAATTTATGGACTTCACCGCGCAAAAAACGGTAGCGGCAAAGATGCACGACAAAGCGATCACCGAGGGGAAAACCTGTATCGATTGTCACAAAGGCATCGCCCACAAGCTGCCGGATATGCGCGACGTCCCTAACGGGTTCTAACGCAGGTAGCCGTAAAAACCCCGTCGCTCTGCATGAGCCGCGGGGTTTTTTGTTGCAAATCCGTTGTCACTTCGGGGCTTAATCGCGGTATCATTTTTGCGTTTCAGCTAACGGAAAAGAAGAAGGGTTCATGTCCGCGAAAATTGAGAATGTGAAGAAAGAGCTGTTATCAGATAACTGGTATGTGCTGCACAAATATACTTTTGATTTGAAGCGTAAGGATGGCGGTTCCGTTCAGCAGATGCGTGAAGTCTACGATCGTGGCAATGGCGCAACCATTTTGTTGTACAACCGTGCCAAGGGTACCGTAGTGCTGACGAATCAGTTCCGTATGCCGACCTACGTGAACGGTAACGAGAGCGGCATGCTGCTGGAAGCCTGTGCAGGCTTGCTGGATGCTGACTCGCCGGAGCAATGTGCGCGCCGTGAAGCCGTGGAGGAAACCGGTTTTCAGGTTGGCGACGTGAAGAAGATTTTCGAAGCCTATATGTCCCCGGGCGGCGTGACGGAGATCGTGCATTTCTTTATTGCTGAATACCATGACAACGAACGCAACACGTCCGGTGGCGGTATCGAAGACGAAGATATTGAAGTGGTGGAGTTGCCGTTCACCGACGCGGTGGCGATGATTGCCGATGGGCGGATTAAAGACGGCAAGACCATTATGTTGTTGCAGTACCTGCAAATTCACCGAATCATGGATTAAAAAAATCAGCATCGCCGTCATGTTTGTCAGCGCGCGTTTTTTATAGCGCTAGTGAAGCTTTCGGTCGATAAAGGTCAGAGGCTTTGTTCCTGCGTTCAGCGTCTTCAAGGGCGATGAACCCCGAGCTCGTATCAGCTCCATCACTGTTGTTCAAAATACAACGCCAAGAAAAAGCCCGGCAATGTGCCGGGCTTAGGGTAACGCGATAGGGCAGGGCTTATTTCAGCAGTGCCTGCGCCTTGGCCACCACGTTTTCCACGGTGAAGCCGAACGCTTTGAACAGCTGCTCTGCCGGCGCCGACTCACCAAAGGTGGTCATGCCCACGATTGCGCCGTTCAGGCCCACGTACTTGTACCAGTAGTCCGCAATACCCGCTTCTACCGCCACGCGGGCAGTCACTGCCGCCGGCAGCACGGATTCACGGTACGCCGCGTCCTGCTTGTCGAACGCGTCGGTGGACGGCATGGATACCACGCGCACCTTACGGCCCGCTGCGGTCAGCTGGTCTGCCGCGTCCACGGTGATGCCCACTTCCGAACCGGTGGCAATCAGGATGACGTCCGGGGTACCGGCGCAGTCCTTCAGCACATAGCCGCCGCGGTATACGTTGGCCAGTTGCTCCGCGGTACGTGGCTGCTGGGTCAGGTTCTGACGGGAGAAAATCAGCGTGGTCGGGCCGTCCTGACGTTCGATACCGTACTGCCACGCCACCGCCGATTCCACCTGGTCACACGGACGCCAGGTGCTCATGTTCGGGGTCACGCGCAGGCTGGCCATTTGCTCAACCGGCTGGTGCGTCGGGCCATCTTCGCCCAGACCGATGGAGTCATGGGTGTAGACGAAGACGTTGCGGATTTTCATCAGTGCCGCCATACGCACCGCATTACGGGCGTATTCCACGAACATCAGGAAGGTTGCCGAGTACGGCAGGAAGCCGCCGTGCAGCGCGATACCGTTGGTGATGGCGGTCATGCCGAACTCGCGCACGCCGTAGTGGATGTAGTTACCCGC
>NZ_JAFIBY010000006.1 GCF_017832355.1 Serratia sp. PL17 | reverse complement strand
TCCGGTAAACAGCCACAAAAGCTGGCGGTCCGTGGAGTAAAATAAGAGTAACAATGTCAGTAAAGGAATCGCAGCCATGCAATTTAATGCTCAACAACAGGCCGCCCAACGCAATCTTTCTTATCTTCTTGCAGAAAAACTCGGCCAACAAATTCTGGCAGGCGATTATCAGGCCGGTAGTATCCTGCCCGGGGAGATGGAGCTGGGTGAACAATTCGGCGTTAGCCGCACAGCGGTACGCGAAGCTGTGAAGATGCTGGCAGCCAAAGGCATGCTGTTACCTCGGCCACGCATCGGTACCCGTGTGATGCCGCAAAGCCAATGGAATTTTCTCGATCAGGATTTACTGACCTGGTGGATGACCAAAGAGAACTTCGATCAGGTGATGCAACACTTCCTTATACTACGCACCTCATTGGAACCTCAGGCCTGCTCACTGGCGGCGGCTCATGCCAGCACTCAGCAAACCGCCCGGCTGGCTGAACTGATGGCAGAGATGCGAGCACTGCATATCCAGTTCGATCGCGAACACTGGATTCAGGTTGATACCCAGTTCCACCAGCTCATCTATGAGGCCAGCGGCAATCCGTTTCTAACGTCGTTCGCTAATCTGTTCAGTTCGGTGTATCAAAGTTACTTCCGTGCCATTACCGGTAACGAAGTGATTAAGCTGCAGCACCATCAGGCCATCGTCGATGCAATACTCGCCGGTGACAGCGCAGAGGCATTAGCCGCCTGCCAAATTTTGCTCAGAGAAAAAGACTAGCTCACTCCCTACTTATATATAGAAGAAAGATGAAAGGGACGAATACGACGGTTAACCAGGACTCATAATGATTAAATCCGCGCGCAGTATGGCAGGGCTACCTTGGATCGCCGCAATGGCGTTCTTTATGCAGGCGCTGGACGCCACTATCCTCAATACCGCGTTACCGGCAATAGCTCAAAGCCTGGAGCGCTCTCCGTTGGCAATGCAGTCGGCCGTGATCAGCTACACCTTGACGGTTGCCATGCTGATCCCGGTGAGCGGCTGGCTGGCAGATCGCTTCGGCACCCGCCGCGTGTTTATCATCGCGGTTTCGCTGTTTACTCTCGGCTCCCTGCTGTGCGCCCTTTCCCCGACGTTAAGCGTTCTGGTGACGTCACGCGTCATTCAGGGCGTCGGCGGTGCGATGATGATGCCCGTGGCACGCTTGGCGCTGCTACGCGCCTACCCGCGCAGCGAACTGTTACCGGTGTTGAACTTCGTGACCATGCCCGGGTTGGTTGGTCCGATCATGGGCCCGATGCTGGGCGGTTGGCTGGTAACCTATGCCACCTGGCACTGGATTTTCCTTATCAATATCCCCATTGGCCTGCTCGGCATCTTCTATGCACGCAAATATATGCCGGATTTCACCACGCCCAAGCGCCGCTTCGACTTTATTGGCTTTATGTTGTTTGGTTTGAGCCTGGTGCTGGTTTCCACTGGGTTGGAGCTGTTTGGTGAACAAGTCCTGGCCAGCTATATCTCTCTGGGCATTCTGCTCAGCGGCGTGGTGATGCTGTTTGGCTATATCGCCCATGCCCGCAGACACCCCCAGCCTCTCATTGGCCTGGATTTATTCCAGACCCGGACCTTCTCGGTAGGCATTGCCGGTAATGTTGCCTCACGCCTTGGTACCGGCTGTGTTCCGTTTTTGATGCCGTTGATGCTGCAAGTCGGTTTTGGTTACTCAGCAATTATTGCCGGTTGCATGATGGCACCGACAGCCGTCGGTTCGTTGATGGCAAAATCCACCGTCACTCAAGTGCTGCGGTGGTTTGGCTATCGCAAAACATTGGTTGGTATCACCATCATTATTGGCGTACTGATAGCTCAGTTCGCACTGCAAAGCCCTGGCATGCCGCTGTGGTTGATGATTCTGCCGCTGTTTGTGCTGGGAATGGCCATGTCTACGCAATTCACCGCCATGAACACCATCAGCCTGGCTGACCTGAACGACAGCAATGCCAGCTCCGGCAACAGCGTGCTGGCCGTCACGCAACAATTATCCATTAGCTTCGGCGTGGCGATCAGTGCGGCGGTACTGCGTTTCTATCAAACGATGTCACTCGGCACCATGGTTGATCACTTCCACTACACCTTTATTACCATGGGCATTGTCACCGTGGCGTCGGCATTTGTGTTTCTATTATTAAGAAGAAAAGACGGCCGTAACCTGATCAGCGGCCAAGACCCAAAGAAACCGGCAAAGGTCTCAGGTTAACGCCACCCCACCGAGGCGCGCTCCACCAGCTCAGGCGTTAAAACCAAAACCTGAGCGTCACGTTCTGGGTTTTGCAGGCGGTTGATCAACGCATCGATCGCCAGCTCCCCCAGAGAATCCTTTGGCTGGTGAATAGTACTGAGTGGCGGAGCCAGGTATTTGGCTAGCTCAATATCATCGTAGCCCATCACTGCCATGTCCTGCGGTACCGATAACCCGGCCTGGTACAAGGCCTGATAGGCCCCTACCGCAACAGCGTCATTACCGGCAAATACCGCATGCGGTGGCTCAGCCAACGCCAGCAATTGTTTCATGGCATCAACGCCACCTTCAAATTCAAAATCACAGTGCACTTCATATCCCGGCAGGACAGCCAACCCGGCGCGTTGCATCGCCCGGCGATAGCCTTCTAACCGATGGCGTGCCGTGGTTTTATCCTGTGGCCCGGCAATACAGGCAATTTTGCGATACCCGCGGGCGATCAGGTGATCGGTCGCCATCTCACCGCCCAGCAACGAATTGTCCTGGATAATGTCGTTAGCCCCCTCGAACGGAGCCCAGTCCATCATCACTATAGGGAGTGAGGGATAACGGCTCAGCGCATCTTGCGATGGCCGGTGGTTCTCGGTGCACATTAATAGCAAACCATCGACACGTTTTTGCAGCAGTGTTTCCATGTTGCGATTCATGCGCGCGGCGTCCTCTTCCGTATTGCACAGGATCAGGCTGTAGCCACGCTCATAGCAACTGCGTTCAACGCCGCGTACGACCTCAGCATAGAAAGGGTTGTTACTGGAGGTGACCAACATGCCGATGGTGCGCGTCTGATTCAGTTTGAGGCTACGCGCAAGTGCAGAGGGGGCATAGTTAAGGTGTTCAACGGCCGCCATGACTTTAGCTCGCACACTGTCGCTGACAAAGCGATTGTTATTAATGACGTGCGAGACCGTCGAGGTTGAAACACCCGCCAGACGGGCGACATCTTTCATGGTGGCCAAAGGGGTTACTCCTGCTGCTGCAAAAAGGCATCAATCTCTTCGCGCCAAGGCACGGAAGGCTGTGCGCCCGGTCGGGTCACCGCAATCGCCGCCGCCGCATGAGCAAAACGCACCGCATCAGCCATCACTTTCCCTTCCAATAGCGCCGTTACCAGTGCGCCATTGAACGTGTCACCGGCAGCGATGGTGTCTACCGCTTTGACCTTAAAACCTGGCACCAATTTGCCGTTACCCTGCTCACTCAGCCAGACACCTCGGCTACCAAGAGTGATGATCACCGTGGCAATGCCTTTATCATGCAAAGCCTGGGCGGCTTGTGCAGCATCATCGTCATTGTTGACCGCAATACCGGTCAGGCGGTGGGCTTCTGTCTCGTTTGGCGTGATCATATCGACCATTGCCAGCAGCTCATCCGGCAATTCACGTGCCGGTGCCGGATTGAGGATCACCTGAGTTTGGTGCTGTTTCGCCAGTTTGGCGGCGCCAATAACGGTCTCCAACGGAGATTCGAGCTGCATCAGCAGCGCATCGGCATCCACAATCTTTTGCTGGTAACGCGCCAGATAGTCTGGTGTCACTGCGGCGTTGGCGCCGGCATCAATGCCGATCACATTCTCGCCCTCCGCGTTGACGAAAATCAGCGCCACGCCGGTGGTGCTGTCGGCAATAGCTTCAATCGGTTGGGTATCAATGCGATCGGTCGCCAGCTGTTTGCGGATGCGTTCGCCGATATCGTCAGCCCCCACGCAGGCGATAAAGGCGATATCTGCCCCGCTGCGCCCTGCAGCCACCGCCTGGTTAGCGCCCTTGCCACCGAACGCCACCTTATACTGTTTCCCGATCACCGTTTCACCCGGATGTGGGAAATGCTCAATATTGAGGATATGGTCGGCATTAATGCTGCCCAGAACCACCAGCTTACCTGTTTCCATCGCATTGATTCCTGAATTGCGCGCCATCATAAGATGGCGCGGGTGTGTCTTATTTGGTGACCAGTTTCAAATCTACCGGAATCGTGGCCGGTACTTTTTCGCCCTTCAGCACTTTGTCGGCAGTTTCTACGCCGATCACACCAATTTGATCTGGACGCTGTGCCACGGTTGCCGCCAGTTTGCCGCCTTCAACCGCTTTCACGCCATCGGCAGTGCCGTCGAAGCCTACCACGACCACATCGGTTTTACCGGCGGTTTGCAGAGCACGCAGTGCACCCAGCGCCATTTCATCATTCTGTGCAAAAACGGCCTGCACGTCTGGATGAGCGGTCAGCAGGTTCTGCATCACGTTCAACCCTTTGGTGCGGTCGAAGTCTGCCGGTTGGCTAGCCAACAGTTTGAATTTGTTCTGATCCAGAGACTGTTTAAACCCTTCGCCGCGTTCACGTGCCGCAGAAGTACCGGCAATCCCTTCCAGCTGGATCACTTTAGCGTCTGCACCGACTTTTTTGGCAATAAAATCACCGGCCATTTTACCGCCGACACGGTTATCAGACGCGATATGGCTGACGACGTCACCTTTACTCGCCACACGGTCCAATGTGATGACAGGGATCTTGGCCTGATTGGCCATCTTGATAGCGTTACCAACGGCATCAGAGTCCGTTGGGTTGATCAACAGCAACTTAGGTGCTTGCACCATCAGGTCCTGCACGTTTGCCAGCTCTTTCGCCGGGTTGTTTTGCGAATCCAGCACCACCAGGTTGTAGCCCAGTTTATTCGCTTCTTGTTGTGCGCCTTCCTTCATCGAAACGAAGAACGGGTTATTCAGGGTAGAGACCACCAGCGCGATGGTGTCTTTAGCCAGTGCGTTAGCACTCAGGGTAGCGCTCAGCGCGAAGGCTGAAGCCAGAATTGCCAATTTTTTCATTTTCATCATCGTGATTCCTGTAGGGGGAGGTTATTTGTTGCTTTTGTTCTCTACCAGAACCGCCAGCAGTATCACCACTGCCTTCACGATCATTTGGTAGTAGGAAGAAACACCCAATAAATTCAGGCCATTATTCAGGAAGCCAAGGATCAGCGCCCCGATCAGCGTGCCAACAATGCGGCCTTTGCCACCCGCCAGGCTGGTACCGCCCAGCACGACTGCTGCAATGGCGTCCAACTCATAGCCGGTACCGGCGGTTGGCTGTGCCGAAGACAAACGCGCCACTTCAATCACGCCCGCCAGCGCAGCCAGCAATCCACAGAGTGAATAGACGATAATCTTTACTTTATCGACGCTGATACCGGACAGGCGGGTCGCCGCTTCGTTACCGCCCAGGGCATAAATATAACGGCCCAAACGGGTATGGTGCAGCATGTACCAGGCGGCGATAAATACGATCGCCATGATCCAGATCGGGGTTGGAACCCCCAATGGGCGGCCGATGCCGAACCAGCCGAAAGTATCCGCCACGTCGGTAAAGCCGGTATTCACCGGGCTGCCGTTGGTGTACACCATGGTGACCCCGCGCAACAACAGCATCATGACCAGGGTGGCAATAAATGCCTGAACCTTGCCTTTGGCAACGATCACCCCGGTACAGGCCCCCACTGCCGCACCCAATGCCAATGCCGCCGCGACGGCAACCACCGCGTTAATTTCAAAACCGACGATCGACGCCGCCACTGCGCCAGTCAATGCCAGCAACGATCCTACCGACAAATCAATGCCGGAAGTGAGGATCACTAATGTCATCCCTACCGCCATAATGGCGTTCACCGACGTTTGCTGCAGAATATTGAACAGGTTGTTTACCGTGAAGAAATTCGGGCTCATTGAAGAAACCACGGCGATCAGCACCAGCAGAGCAATCAGTGATTTTTGCTCTAACAGCCACTCTTTACTGAACCAGCGCTTTGCCACACTCTGGGAACTCATATCTGATTACTCCTGCTTTACGCCGTATTGCTTGCCAACAGCCGCAGCCATCAACGCTTCCTGGGTGGCCTGTTCAATCGGGAACTCGCCGCTGAGATGTCCTTCGTGCATGACCAGAATACGGTCACTCATGCCCATAACCTCCGGCATTTCCGACGACACCAGAATGATGCTCAACCCTTCCTGCTTGAACTGGTTGATTAACTGATAGATTTCTTTTTTGGCACCGACGTCGACCCCCCGCGTTGGTTCATCGAGGATCAACACCTTTGGCCGCGTCATCAGGCCGCGGGCAATTGCCACTTTCTGCTGGTTGCCGCCGGAGAGCAGGCCTATCGGCTGTTCCATCGACGGTGTCTTGATATTGAACAAGCGGATGAAATCGCCCACCGCCTGCTGTTCTTCGGCCTGTTTCAGGCTGCCACCGGCACGGCTGAAATAACGCAGCGCAGTCAGCGACATGTTTTCCTTCACTGACATCCCCAACACCAGGCCATCGCGCTTACGGTCTTCGGAGATATACACAATGCCGTTTGCCAAGCCATCCTGTGGAGAATGGGTGACCACCTCATGTCCGTCGAGTTTGACGGTACCGGCTTTACGCGGTGCGGCGCCGTAGAGAATTTTCATCAACTCGGTACGCCCAGCGCCCATCAACCCGGCAACACCAAGTATTTCGCCGCGGTATAGCGTAAAGCTGACGTCATGCACGCCCGGGCCGGAGACCTGGCTGACTTCCAGCCGTTTTTCACCACGCGGCTGATTCAAACGCGGATATTGTTCTTCCAGCTTGCGGCCTACCATCATTTCTATCAGCGAATCTTCCTGCAGCTCGCTGACCGGTCGTTCGGCGATGAACTGCCCATCACGAAATACCGTAACGTCATCGCAAATTTCAAAAATCTCTTTCAACCGGTGTGAAATGTAAACAATGCCTCGCCCTTCGGCCTTAAGTTCGTTGATCACTTTAAATAAAGAAGCGGTTTCGGTGTCGGTCAACGCATCCGTTGGCTCATCCATGATGATGACCTTCGATTCGAAGCTCAGCACCTTGGCGATTTCCACCATCTGCTGATCGCCAATCGACAGTTCACCCACCAGCCGGTGACTGCTGTAACTCAGGTTCAACCGCGCCAGCAGTTTGTCGGCTTCGGCATACATGCGTTTCCAGTCGATGCGGCCGATACGGTTGACAAACTCACGCCCGAGAAAGATGTTCTCCGCAATCGTCAATTGCGGGATCAGATTAAGTTCCTGATGGATGATACCTATACCCGCTTCCTGCGAATCCTTCGGGCCGTTGAACGCCACTTCTTTACCGAGAAAATACTGACTGCCGGCGTCTTTGTTATAAATGCCGGTCAGCACTTTCATCATGGTGGATTTTCCCGCACCGTTTTCCCCCACCAGCGCCATCACCTTGCCGGGATAAACGCTGAGCGCAGCGCCGGAAAGCGCCTTCACGCCGGGAAAGGCTTTATCGATCCCTTTCAGTTGCAGTAAAGGTTGCATAGACGCCTCAGAAAGTTACGCCGGCACAGAGGATCACATTCGCGTATGGCGAGCATTCCCCGCTGCGGATCACCGCCCGGCTGTGTTCAGTTTGCGCTTTGAAGGCACGGTGACTGATATAGCTCACGCTAATGGTATTGCCCTGATGTTGGCCGAGTTCGGTCAGTTGAGCCAACAATGCGTTGTGGAGCGGCGGATTTTGTTTGATGATCTCTTCTGCCAGAATGGCGCTTTCTACCTGCATCTCCTGAGTCACCACCTCGAGCACCTGTAAAAACGTCGGCACTCCCTGCGTCAGCGCCAGATCGATACGCTGCGTTGCCGCTGGAATAGGCAACCCCGCATCGCAAATGGCGATCTGATCGGTATGGCCGAGGCGGGAAACCACGGCAGAGACATCAGCATTCAGCAGCACGCCTTTTTTCATTTTCTTTTTCTCATTCCGCCAGCGAAACGTTTCGCTTGTGTCTGGAGTTTAAAAAAACGTCAGGAGAAGGCAACCGGGATAATGCAGAAATGTGATCATTATCGAAACGTTTCGCTCGTGTTACCGAGAACATCAACAGAAAGGGCCCAGCGATTGCTGAGCCCTTGAGGGAGAGTTAAATCTCGACCTGGGTGCCGAGTTCGATCACCCGATTCGGTGGGATCTCAAACTGGTCTGGCGCGCGCAGCGCGTTACGGCTCAATGCGATAAACAACTTGCCACGCAAGAACAAATACCAGGGGCGTTTAGTGAGAATCAGCGACTCGTGCGACATAAAGAACGAGGTTTCCGTCATCCTGCACGGTAGCCCTTCCAGCCCGCAGCGGTGGAACACCTCCTCAACGTTCGGCGTTTCGCGCCAGCCATAGCTGGCCACCACCCGCCAGAAGGTCGGTGACAGTTGCTCGATAGTCACCCTGCGTACGTTATGTACGTAAGGCGCATCCTCAGTACGCAGCGTCAACAGCACCACCCGCTCATGCAGCACCTTGTTGTGCTTCAGGTTATGCAGCAGGGCAAAAGGAATCACGTTGATGGCACGCGACATAAATACCGCAGTACCAGGCACACGCACCGGCGGTGATTTCTCCAATGAAGCAATCATCGCCTCAAGGGAATTACCGTGCTCATGCATGCGACGCAGTAAGCGGAAGCGTTCGCTTTTCCAGGTTGTCATGATGATGAACATCACCAGCGCCAGCAGCAGCGGCAGCCAACCGCCAGAGAACAGCTTCAAGGCGTTTGCAGCGAACATCGGCACGTCAATAATCAGCAGGATGACCAGAATGCCCACCGCGAAGAAGCGGTTCCAATGCCAGTTTTTGATCGCCACGGAGGTCACCAGAATACTGGTCAGTACCATGGTCCCAGTTACGGCAATACCGTATGCCGCGGCCAAATTACTGGAGTGTTCAAACCCGACAATCACTAATACCACCGCGATATACAGTGTCCAGTTGATCACCGGAATGTAAATTTGGCCCGACTCCATTTCCGACGTATGAATAATGCGCATCGGTGACAGGTAACCCAGACGTACTGCCTGACGCGTCAGTGAGAATACGCCGGAGATCACCGCCTGAGAGGCGATAACCGTGGCCAGCGTCGCCAGGATCAATAACGGGATCAGCGCCCAGTCCGGGGCTAACAGGAAGAATGGGTTCTTGATGGCCTCAGGGTTTTTCAGTAGCAGCGCACCTTGGCCGAAATAGTTCAGCACCAGTGAAGGCAACACGACGGTGAACCAGGCCAGGCGGATAGGGAATTTACCAAAGTGCCCCATGTCGGCGTACAACGCCTCGACACCGGTGATCGACAGCACTACCGCCCCCAGCGCAAAGAACGAAACCTTCTTATATTCAATAAAGAAGTTCAGCGCCCATTTCGGGTTTAACGCCTGCAGCACTTCCGGGTTGGCCATAATGCTACGTGCACCCAACACAGCCAGCACGATAAACCACAGTAACATCACTGGCGCAAACAGCTTACCGACGCTCCCCGTACCGTGCTTCTGAATGGCAAACAGCACCGTCAGCACCAAGATAGACAGCGGAACGATATAGGGATCAAGCGACGGGGCTGCAATTTCCAGCCCTTCTATCGCCGACATCACCGATATTGCTGGCGTGATTACCACCTCGCCATAGAAGAAGCTGCCACCAATCAGGCCCAGAATCACCAATATAGCGGTGGTGCGCGCCGACGTGTGGCGCCCAGCCAATGACATCAACGTCAGAATACCGCCTTCACCGGCGTTATCCGCTCGCATGACGTAGGTAAGGTATTTCAGGGAAACAATGACGATCAGCATCCAGAAAATCAGTGACAGGAAGCCGAAAACAACGTCTGGACGAACATCGAAGCCATAATGGCCGGAGAAACACTCTCTGAGAGTATAGAGAGGGCTGGTGCCGATATCACCGTAAACGACCCCAATCGCTGCAAGGGTTACCGCCGATAAAGACTGTTTATGCTCTGTGCTCATAATTCGTTTCTTTATTAGAACATCCGTTAGCGATGCATCCGCATCAGCCAGAGATACGGGCTCTAAGATCCGTTACGCCCACTAAAAGGCGCACAGTATGCACGATTTATACTGCTTGCCTACTCTTATATCAGACCCTAAAAATAAACAAAATGTGAACCAGCCGCTCTTTTGATAATAGAAAGATTTTACTAATCAACAAGCTATACCATTAAAAATAATGGTGGTTTATCATCGGATTATCCACCAAGATTGGCTAACTCTCGGACAACACGGCAATAATATGGCGCCATCATCACTTCTGGCAGAACGGATATCCCGCCTCAGCAACGCGCTTGAGAGCGGCCTTTATGAACGACAGGAAGCAATTCGCCTGTGTTTGCTGGCAGCGCTAAGCGGTGAAAGCGTGTTTCTGCTTGGCCCACCCGGCATCGCCAAGAGCCTGATCGCACGCCGGTTAAAATTTGCCTTTCGCAGCGCGCGCTCATTTGAATATCTGATGACGCGTTTCTCAACGCCAGAAGAAGTGTTCGGCCCATTGTCTATCCAGGCATTAAAAGATGAAGGCCGCTATCAGCGCCTGACCGCCGGTTATCTGCCCGAGGCAGAAATCGTGTTCCTGGATGAGATCTGGAAAGCGGGCCCGGCGATCCTCAATACGTTACTCACGGCGATCAACGAACGTCGCTTCCGTAACGGTAACGCGGAAGAGCCGATCCCACTAAGATTGCTGGTCACGGCCTCTAACGAACTGCCGGAATCCGATAACAGCCTGGAAGCCCTGTACGACCGTATGCTGATACGTCTGTGGTTGGATAAAGTGCAGGACAAACAGAATTTCCGCTCACTGCTGGTCAGTCGTCAGAACGAGAATGAAAACCCGGTGCCGGAAGCGCTGAGCATCAGTGACGAGGAGTATCATCAATGGCAGCCACAGATAGACAAAATCAAGCTGCCAGAAACGTGCTTTGAACTGATCTTCCAGTTGCGCCAACGGCTGGATGCATTAGACCACGCCCCTTATGTCTCCGATCGTCGGTGGAAAAAAGCACTTCGGCTGTTACAGGCCTGTGCTTTCTTCAGCGGCCGCGATGCCGTGGCTCCGCTTGACCTGATGCTATTGAAAGACTGCCTGTGGCACGACCTCACCTCATTGAAACTGCTGCAACAGCAAATTGACCAGTTGC
This sequence comes from Serratia sp. PL17, assembly GCF_017832355.1. Classification (GTDB taxonomy): domain Bacteria; phylum Pseudomonadota; class Gammaproteobacteria; order Enterobacterales; family Enterobacteriaceae; genus Serratia. The sequence goes on along the minus strand of NZ_JAFIBY010000006.1, from coordinate 302,877 downwards.
TGACCGAGTCAGCCTATCAACAGCAAACGTTATTGATTCAACTTCAACAGATTCACACCCGTTGGGTGCAGCATCAGCAACAGCAGAGTGACAGCCGAGCGATCGCCTTAGTAAAAAAAGGCGGCATGTTCAGCAGGAAACCGCAGTATGCCCTGGCAACACCGCTTGGGACCGGCGCCCTGACCTTGTTACTGCAAAAACCACTGCAACTGCATGATATTCAGGTTAACCATCTGAGTATTGAAAATAGCGTTCTGGAAAACTGGCTGCAAAAAGGCGGTGACGTACGCGCTAAGCTCAATGGCATTGGCTTTGCACAACAAATTGATCTGGAAGTAGACGAACAACTGCATCTCACCGTGTTGGATGTTAGCCGTCAGCCCTCACTGTTGGCCCTGCCCGGCATACAGACCGGCGGAACACCCCAGGCGATGCTGGATGAAATGGACGCACTGGCGCAGCGCCTGGCGGAGCAACGTCGGTTGTTCAGTCAGCATCAGCCCTGCTTGTTTACCCCCGCGGCTGGCCTGGCAAAAATTGAAGCCAGCCTGTTGCAAGTGGCGGAACAAATCAAACAGCAGCACCAGCAGATGCGCGGCCAGTAATTATGCTCAGTCTGGAAACACTCGATCTGCTGTTAGCGATCACCGAAGGTGAGCTGATCGAGGAGATGATCATCGGCATGCTGGCCGCGCCGCAGCTGACGGTTTTCTTCAAAAAGTTTCCCGCAATACGTCGAGCGTTGGATAACGATCTACCGCGCTGGAAGCTGCAACTCAAAGAACGCCTTCATGAGGCCATGGTACCGCCCGCGCTGGCACAGGAATTTTATCGCTACCAACAGTGCCAATTAGAAAACAACACCCAGTTCTTTCATAACCTTAATGACACCCTGGACCTACTGCGCCAACTGGTTTCTCCTTTCTATGAGCAGGCCCGCACGCTGGTGGATGCAGCGGATCTGCCTAACCATCCGCTGGATGACAGCTTCCAAACCCTGTTTCTACAGCGCTGGCGTATCAGTCTGACGCTGCAGGCTACCATGATGCATCATCAGTTATTGGAACAGGAACGTGAACAACTGATGGCCGAATTGCAGGAACGCCTGGCGCTGAGTGGCGCGCTAGAGCCGCTCTTGTCGGAAAATGACACTGCCGCGGGGCGGTTGTGGGATATGAGTAAAGGCCATTTGCAGCGCGGTGACTATCAGCGGCTGGTGGAGTACGGCAACTTTTTGCAGCAACAGCCCGAGCTGAAAAAGCTGGCGCAGCAGCTTGGTCGCAGCTATCAGGCCAAAGCAGTGCAGCAACAGGATGCGCTGCCGGAGCCGTTTCGCGTGATGGTGCAGGTGCCGGCCACGCTGCCTGAGGAAGTTAGCGGTATTCATCAAAGCGACGACATTCTTCGTCTGCTGCCGCCCGAGCTGGTTACGTTGGGCATTGAAGAGCTGGAGTTTGAATTTTATCGCCGGCTGCTGGAAAAACGGCTGTTAAGTTATCGTCTGCAAGGCGATGTCTGGCAGGAACAGATCACGATCCGTCAGGTTACCCACCAGCAACAGGATCAACAGCCTCGCGGGCCATTTATTGTCTGTGTGGATACTTCAGGTTCCATGGGCGGGTTTAATGAACAGTGCGCAAAAGCCTTCTGCCTGGCGCTGTTACGCATTGCGTTAGCAGATAACCGCCGCTGCTACATCATGTTATTCGCCAATCAAATCGTGCATTACGAACTCACGGCGGCCAGCGGTATTGAGCAAGCAGTGCGTTTTCTTGGTCAACACTTTCGCGGCGGTACCGATCTGGCGGCATGCCTGAACGCCACGGTGAGCAAAATGGCTGAAAGCGGTTGGTTTGACGCCGACGCGGTGATCATTTCAGATTTTATCGCCCAGCGGTTGCCGGAAGACGTAATAAAGAAGGTGAAACAGCAGCAGCAGAGCCACCAACAGCGTTTTCACGCGGTGGCCATGTCCAGCTACGGCAAACCCGGCATCATGCGCATATTCGATCATATCTGGCGCTTTGATACCGGGTTAAAAAGCCGTTTGATGCGCCGCTGGCGGCGCTGATAATTACAACAGCCCGTCGACCGCTTCGCGTACTTGCGGTGACCACACACCGCATTGTACCTGGCCGATATGAGACAGTTGCAGCAGCAGCATCACCAGACGCGACTGACCGATACCCCCACCGATAGTTTGCGGCATGTCGCCACGCAACAGTGATTGATGCCATTCCAGTGCTAAGCGGTCTTCATCACCGGTTTGCGCCAACTGACGTTTCAGTGCGCCGGCATCAACACGAATCCCCATGGATGAAAGCTCAAACGCGTCCTGCAGAACCGGGTTCCATACCAGAATATCGCCGTTCAAACCGGCCAGGCCGTCTGCTGCTGGCGTCGTCCAGTCATCATAATCCGGCGCTCGTACATCGTGTGATTTACCGTGTGACAGTTTGCCGCCAATGCCGATCAAGAATACCGCGCCCAATTCTTTGGCAATCGCGCGTTCGCGGCCTTTGGCATCCAGCTCAGGGTAGCGTTGTAACAGGGTTTCGCTGTGCACGAAATGAATCTGTTCTGGCAGGAACGGCGTTAAGCCATATTCGCGGCTGACCTCACCTTCGGTCGCTTTAATCGCCGCATAAATGCTGCGCACGGTGCTTTCGAGGTAATCCTGGCTACGTTCGCCATCGCCCATCACTCGCTCCCAGTCCCATTGATCGACATAGACCGAATGGATCGCACTCAGACGATCTTCGTCCGGACGAAGCGCTTTCATATGGGTATACAGGCCTTCACCAGCGCCGAAGTCGTAGCTGCCCAGCGTCTTACGCTTCCACTTGGCCAGTGAATGCACCACTTCAAAGGTCGCATCCGGCAACGTTTTTACCTTTACCTGCACAGCTTTCTCGCTGCCAGACAGGTTGTCCTGAGTACCATCGCCCAAGCGGCTGAGGATCGGTGCTTGCACCTCGATCAAACCCAGCTGCTGTTCTAATTGGCGAGAGAAGAAGGATTTAACCAGGCTGATTTGTTGTTGTTTTTGGATAAACTGTTTTTTCATTGCCGTATCTCTTATAAATCTGTCTCTGTTGCCACTGATTAAGCAACAGAACCGCACCGTAATTCAATATCCACTAATCAATATTGCCTTTTCACTTTTAATCATTCATTTTGATACGGTAATAATTCAATAATCAGCAATGAGTGGGGGATTAAATGGCTGAAAATTATCAGATCGATAATCTCGATCGCGGCATCCTTAACGCCCTGATGGAGAACGCACGCACACCGTATGCCGAACTGGCGAAGAATTTTGCAGTGAGCCCTGGCACTATTCATGTGCGGGTAGAGAAGATGAAACAAGCCGGTATCATCACCGGTGCGCGGGTAGACGTAAATCCCAAACGATTGGGTTACGACGTCTGTTGTTTTATCGGCATTATATTAAAGAGTGCTAAAGACTATCCTTCCGCGCTGAAAAAGCTCGAAAGCCTGGAAGAAGTGGTAGAGGCTTATTACACCACCGGCCATTACAGCGTGTTCATTAAGGTGATGTGCCGCTCGATAGATGCGTTGCAACAAGTACTTATCAACAAGATCCAGACGATAGACGAGATCCAGTCTACTGAAACCCTGATCTCGCTGCAGAACCCCATCATGCGTACCATCACTCCTTAGCCAATTATTTACTATACCCATATTATCCACAGGTAGATCCCAGCCGATTCACAGCGTACAATGCTGCCACTTTGAGAAGGTTGGGATCATTCATTTCATGGCAGACATTACTCTGATCAGTGGCAGTACCCTTGGCAGTGCTGAGTACGTAGCCGAGCACCTGGCTGAAAAGCTGGAAGCCGCGGGCTTTACGACTGAGACCCTGCATGGCCCTGAATTGGATGAACTGACCCTGTCCGGGCGTTGGCTGGTGGTGTCTTCTACCCACGGCGCCGGTGATTTACCGGATAATCTGCAACCCCTGCTGGAACAAATAGAAGAACAGCTTCCTGACTTATCCCAGGTGCAGTTCGGTGCAGTGGGTTTAGGCAGCTCTGAATACGATACTTTCTGTGGTGCGATCCAACGGATCGACGATCTTCTGATTGCTCGTGGAGCGAAAAGGATCGGCGATCGGCTAGAGATCGACGTGACTGAACACGAAATTCCTGAGGATCCAGCGGAGGAATGGGTGAAGAATTGGATTAATTTACTCTAATTCGTACAAAGATCACCCGAACGATTGTGGATAACTAAGCTTAAAAGCAGGGTAAAACCAGTAGTTATCCCAATAACAACCTTAGGTCGCTTTTTGTCCTGTGTATAACATGCCATTTAGATCCCAGCTTATAAGCCTTAGGATCACCGATCATTCACAGCTAACGATCCTCCTTAATTCGCTGATCTCAATCACGAATAATCACTTATCCACAGAAGATCGCGATCCTAATAAGAGATCTAATAAAGAGATCTTTAAATAAAAAAGATCTTCTTTTAATTACCTACGATCCTGACCACTTGGTCGATCGACTAAACTTGAGTAGAATCGCCCACCCCAGGGCAAACAACGATCGTTCGCAATACGGCGAGGTGCAGTTCCATGTTTTATCCAGAGCAATTTGACGTCATCATCATCGGTGGTGGACATGCCGGTACCGAAGCCGCTATGGCTGCGGCACGCATGGGACGTCAGACTTTATTATTGACACACAATATCGATACGTTGGGGCAGATGTCTTGCAACCCGGCGATTGGCGGTATTGGTAAAGGGCATCTGGTTAAGGAAATTGATGCACTTGGCGGCCTAATGGCGACTGCGATCGATCATGCAGGTATCCAGTTTAGGATACTAAACGCCAGCAAAGGCCCAGCGGTGCGAGCCACTCGTGCTCAAGCAGACCGTGTGCTGTATCGCCAAGCTGTACGCACCGCACTGGAAAACCAGCCAAACCTGATGATCTTCCAACAGCCCGTCGAAGATCTGATTGTGGAAAACGATCGCGTCGTCGGGGCGGTGACCCAAATGGGGTTGAAATTCCGCGCCAAGGCGGTTGTGCTGACCGTCGGTACCTTCCTGGACGGCAAGATTCACATCGGCCTGGAAAACTACAGCGGTGGCCGTGCAGGGGATCCTCCGTCGATCTCATTGTCACAGCGCTTACGTGAGTTACCTTTGCGTGTTAACCGCTTGAAAACCGGTACGCCTCCGCGTATCGATGCCCGGACTATCGATTTCAGCGTATTGGCACCGCAACACGGTGATACTCCTATCCCCGTATTCTCGTTTATGGGCAATGCGGAACAGCACCCAGAACAAATGGCGTGCTACATCACCTACACCAACGAAAAAACGCACGACGTGATCCGCAATAACCTCGATCGCAGCCCGATGTATGCCGGGATCATCGAAGGGATCGGCCCACGTTACTGCCCGTCGATCGAAGACAAAGTGATGCGTTTTGCCGATCGTAACGCGCACCAGATCTTCCTCGAGCCAGAAGGCCTGACCAGCAATGAGATTTATCCAAACGGCATTTCCACCAGCTTGCCGTTTGACGTGCAGATGCAGATCGTTCGCTCAATGGAAGGGATGCAAAATGCCCGGATCATTCGACCAGGCTATGCCATCGAGTATGATTTCTTCGATCCACGCGATCTGAAACCGACACTGGAAAGCAAATTTATCCAGGGCCTGTTCTTCGCTGGGCAAATTAACGGTACTACCGGCTATGAAGAAGCGGCTGCTCAAGGCTTATTAGCGGGTCTGAATGCAGGCCGTTACGCCAACGAAGATGAAGGTTGGTCTCCACGCCGCGATCAAGCTTACCTCGGCGTCTTGGTGGACGATCTCAGCACGCTGGGTACCAAAGAGCCGTACCGCATGTTCACCTCTCGTGCCGAATATCGCCTGATGTTGCGTGAAGACAATGCCGATCTCCGCCTGACCGAAAAAGGCCGCGAGTTGGGTTTGGTTGACGACACCCGCTGGGCACGCTTTAGCGAAAAACTCGAGCGTATCGAACAAGAACGCCAGCGCCTGCGTGACATTTGGATGCATCCGCATGCTGAGAACGTCGATCAGGTCAATGCACTGTTGAAAGCGCCGTTATCGCGTGAAGCCAACGGTGAAGAGCTGCTGCGTCGTCCAGAAATGGATTACACCCAATTGACCTCTGTCGCGGCATTCGCACCACCGCTGGCTGATGTTCAAGCCGCTGAGCAAGTTGAGATCCAGGTAAAATACGAAGGTTATATTGCTCGCCAGCAGGAAGAGATCGAAAAACAGCAGCGCAATGAAAATACGGTGCTGCCTTTGGATCTCGATTATCAGCAAGTTTCCGGTCTGTCGAATGAAGTGATTGCCAAACTGAATGACCATAAGCCGAACTCGATCGGCCAGGCTTCACGTATATCAGGCATTACCCCTGCGGCAATCTCAATTCTACTGATTTGGCTGAAAAAGCAGGGGCTGCTGCGCCGCAGCGCATAAATACTGCTTTTAGGCGATCGTTTGTTTACTTGATAAACAAACGATCGCTGACATCACCCCAACCCTGAATTATCATAGTCGCCACCTTGGCCAGCCCTAACCGGCTTGCCGTTCCGCGCCTGTCAGAGGACACGTTGTGCAGAAAAAATTAGACTCGCTGCTGTCGGCAGCAGGCATTGCGCTTCCCGATCAGCAAAAACAGCAGTTGCTGGGTTATGTTGGTATGTTGGACAAGTGGAACAAAGCTTACAACCTCACTTCAGTGCGTGATCCGCAGCAAATGCTGGTACGCCATATTCTCGACAGCATTGTGGTAAATCCACATCTGCAAGGTTCTCGTTTCATCGACGTTGGCACCGGCCCTGGCTTACCAGGCATTCCGCTGGCGATCGTTCGTCCTGATGCTCACTTCACCTTACTGGACAGTTTGGGCAAGCGCGTGCGTTTCTTGCGCCAGGTACAACATGAGCTTGGCCTGACTAACATTGAACCGGTGCAAAGTCGTGTTGAGGATTTCCCGGCGGAGCCGCCGTTTGACGGTGTTATCAGCCGTGCCTTTGCTTCTCTGCAAGATATGCTGTCCTGGTGTCATCATCTGCCGGCAAAAGGGCAGGGGCGCTTCTATGCGCTGAAAGGGGTGCGTCCGGACGAAGAACTGACACAGCTGCCAGAAGGCATACAACTGGAATCGGTGGTACGTCTGCAGGTGCCGGAGCTTGAAGGTGAACGCCACCTGGTCATCCTTAAGGCAAACTGAGTTTGTTTTTGATCAAATAAGCGTGAATTAAAAGATAGTGGCAATAGGGAAGATAAGCAGGCTAATTAAATGATGGTTTTTTTAGTTAATTTACTTTTTATTAACACAAAAATAGCCGCCAATTAGCGACAATAAGGTAATTGCAGATCGTAATAGTTACGTTAGCAACGATAAGTGAAGGATCTTGCTTTACTGCTAATGTTAATTGCCTGTTGTAATATTGTCCCCGAAGCTGTCAATAAAAGGTTTTTATCGGGTATACGGATTGTTTTTGAACAGTTAACTTGTAATATTTTGATTTATAATATCTTTTTGATCACCCAATTTGCTAAAGACGCTTTTGCTTTTGATGGGCTATAAATCAGAAACAGGTATTACTGTGAGCAGTACCACGTTTCTTACTGTAACGCTGGAATAATCAGACAATTAAATGAGCCCTATTATTCCGACTGTTTTCTTGTGAAAATAGCCTCAAATGGGGAAATTTAAATAATTGTTCACCTTTTCGCTACTTATCGATTGAATTCGTTGGTATGCCCCGTATAATTTGCTCGTTTTTTGCAGCTTGACTCAGAGCAGTAAAGACAGTTTTATACGTCACTCAGCATACCCACTCTGGGGTACGGAGAGAACAAACGTCATGTCTGTGTCCCTTTACAGCGGAAAAGTTGCTCGCAAATTGCTGTTTCTGCAGTTAATGACTTTTGTTCTGATCAGCGCTGCTTTCGGTCTGAAAAGCCTGGAATGGAGCGGTTCGGCACTGGCGGGCGGTCTGGCTGCCTGGTTGCCGAGTACCATGTTTATGCTGTTTGCCTTGCGCCATCAGGCGCAGACGCCGGCACCCGGTCGGGTTGCCTGGTCGTTTGCCATCGGCGAAGGATTGAAGGTCTTGATCACCATAGTTTTGTTGATCGTGGCGCTTGGGGTGTTCAAAGCGGCGTTTATACCGCTTGGCCTGACCTATTTAGCGGTGTTAGTGGTGCAGATAGTGGCACCCGCCGTGATTAACAGTTACCGAAATTAACTAAATAAGGGTAGAGGCATCATGTCTGCAGAGGGATACAACAGTCCACAGGAGTATATCGGTCACCACCTGACGCAACTTCAGGTCGGGACTGGTTTTTGGTCGATTAACCTCGACTCGATGTTTTTCTCCGTTGTCCTCGGGGTTTTGTTCCTGGTGATTTTCCGCAAGGTTGCCAAAAACGCCACCAGCGGTGTGCCGGGCAAACTGCAAACCGCAGTGGAACTGGTCGTTGGATTCGTCGACAGCAGCGTTAAAGATATGTATCACGGCAAGAGCAAGGTCATTGCTCCGCTGGCGCTGACGGTGTTTGTTTGGGTATTCCTGATGAACATGATGGACCTGATCCCGGTAGACTTCTTGCCGTTCATCGGGGCTCAGATCGGTCTGCCGGCATTACGCGTGGTGCCAACAGCTGACGTAAACGTCACCCTGTCGATGGCGTTGGGTGTGTTTATCCTGATTCTGTTCTATAGCATTAAAATGAAAGGCGTTGGTGGGTTCGTTAAAGAGTTAACCATGCAGCCGTTCAACCACCCAGTATTCATTCCTATCAACCTGATTCTTGAAGGTGTCAGCCTGCTGTCCAAGCCTGTTTCACTCGGCCTGCGACTGTTCGGCAACATGTATGCGGGTGAGTTGATCTTCATCCTGATTGCTGGTCTGTTGCCGTGGTGGTCACAGTGGATCCTGAGCTTGCCTTGGGCTATTTTCCACATCCTGATCATTACGCTTCAAGCCTTTATTTTCATGGTTCTGACGATTGTCTATCTCTCGATGGCATCTGAAGAGCACTGATTTTCTTAAAACACTTGCACTTTTAAACTGAAACAAACTGGAGACTGTCATGGAAAACCTGAGTATGGATCTGCTGTACATGGCTGCCGCTGTGATGATGGGTTTAGCGGCAATCGGTGCTGCGATCGGTATCGGCATCCTGGGTGGTAAATTCTTGGAAGGCGCTGCACGTCAGCCTGACCTGATTCCTCTGCTGCGTACACAGTTCTTTATCGTTATGGGTCTGGTTGACGCCATCCCGATGATCGCTGTTGGTCTGGGTCTGTACGTGATGTTTGCTGTCGCGTAAGTAGAGAATTTCTCTACACTGAAACCACACTATTTAACTTTTAAAGAGGCATTGTGCTGTGAATCTTAACGCAACAATCCTCGGCCAGGCCATCGCGTTCGTTCTGTTTGTCTGGTTCTGTATGAAGTACGTATGGCCGCCGATTATGGCAGCCATCGAGAAGCGTCAGGGAGAAATTGCTGACGGTCTCGCTTCTGCAGAACGTGCCAAAAAAGATTTGGACTTAGCGCAAGCCAATGCGACCGACCAGCTGAAAACTGCTAAAGCAGAAGCTCAGGTGATCATCGAGCAAGCAAACAAACGCAAAGCTCAGATCATGGATGAAGCGAAAGCCGAAGCCGAGCAGGAACGTAACAAAATCGTGGCGCAGGCTCAGGCTGAGATCGAAGCCGAACGTAAGCGCGCTCGTGAAGAGTTGCGTAAGCAAGTCGCGATGCTGGCAATTGCCGGCGCCGAGAAGATCATCGAACGTTCCGTGGATGAAGCTGCTAACAGCGACATCGTTGATAAACTGGTCGCTGAACTGTAAGGAGGGAGGGGCTGATGTCTGAATTTGTAACTGTAGCTCGCCCCTACGCCAAAGCAGCTTTTGACTTTGCCGTTGAGCATCAAAGCGTAGAGCGCTGGCAGGATATGCTGGCGTTTGCTGCTGATGTCACTCGCAATGAACAGATTTCTGAACTGCTGTCTGGCGCTATGGCGCCAGAGATGCTGTCCAAGACGTTCATCGCGGTATGTGGCGATCAACTCGACGAACATGGCCAGAACTTTATCCGTGTAATGGCCGAAAATGGACGTTTACTGGTTCTTCCTGCCGTGCTGCAGCAGTTCACCGAACTGCGCGCCTTGCTGGAATCCACCGTCGAAGTCGACGTGCTCTCTGCGAGCGCACTGAGCGACAAACAGCAGGCAAATATTGTCGCTGCGATGGAAAAACGTCTGTCACGCAAAGTTAAGCTGAATTGCAAAATTGACAAGTCTGTACTGGCCGGCGTAATTATCCGTGCTGGCGATATGGTGATTGATGGCAGCGTTCGCGGTCGTCTTGAACGCCTGACAGACGTCTTGCAGTCTTAAGGGGACTGGAGCATGCAACTGAATTCCACCGAAATCAGCGAACTGATCAAGCAGCGCATTGCTCAGTTCAATGTGGTGAGCGAAGCTCACAATGAAGGTACTATTGTTTCCGTCAGTGACGGGATCATCCGCGTACACGGTCTGGCCGAAGTTATGCAGGGCGAAATGATCGCACTGCCAGGTAACCGTTACGCAATCGCATTGAACCTGGAGCGCGACTCCGTAGGTGCCGTGGTTATGGGTCCGTACGCGGATCTGGCCGAGGGCATGAAGGTAAAATGTACTGGCCGTATTCTGGAAGTTCCGGTTGGCCGTGGCCTGCTGGGCCGTGTAGTTAACACCCTGGGCGCACCTATTGACGGTAAAGGCCCGGTTGATAACGACGGTTTCTCCCCGGTTGAAGCTATTGCCCCTGGTGTTATCGAGCGTCAGTCTGTAGATCAACCAGTTCAAACTGGCTACAAATCTGTTGACGCCATGATCCCAATCGGCCGTGGCCAGCGTGAGCTGGTGATCGGTGACCGTCAGACAGGTAAAACTGCTCTAGCAATCGATGCGATCATCAACCAGCGCGATTCAGGCATCAAATGTGTCTACGTGGCTATCGGCCAGAAAGCGTCTACCATCGCTAACGTGGTGCGCAAACTGGAAGAGCACGGTGCACTGGCAAACACCATCGTTGTGGTTGCTACCGCGTCTGAATCTGCTGCATTGCAATACCTGGCACCCTATGCCGGTTGTGCGATGGGCGAATACTTCCGTGACCGCGGTGAAGACGCGCTGATTGTTTATGATGACCTGTCCAAACAGGCCGTTGCTTACCGTCAGATTTCCCTGCTGCTTCGTCGTCCACCAGGTCGTGAAGCTTACCCAGGCGACGTATTCTACCTCCACTCCCGTTTGCTGGAGCGTGCTGCGCGTGTTAACGCCGAGTATGTTGAAGCCTTCACTAAAGGTGAAGTCAAAGGCCAAACCGGTTCACTGACTGCTCTGCCAATCATTGAAACCCAGGCGGGTGACGTTTCCGCGTTCGTTCCGACCAACGTAATCTCGATTACCGATGGTCAGATCTTCCTGGAATCCAACCTGTTTAACTCCGGTATTCGTCCGGCAGTTAACCCGGGTATCTCTGTATCCCGTGTGGGCGGTGCAGCGCAAACCAAGATCATGAAGAAACTGTCCGGTGGTATTCGTACCGCATTGGCACAGTATCGTGAACTGGCTGCGTTCTCTCAGTTCGCTTCCGATCTGGATGATGCGACCCGCAAACAGCTGAGCCACGGTCAGAAAGTGACCGAGCTGCTGAAACAGAAACAGTATGCGCCGATGTCCGTCGCACAACAGTCTCTGGTCCTGTTTGCCGCAGAACGTGGCTACCTGAACGACGTTGAAGTCGCGAAAGTCGTGAGCTTCGAAGCCGCGCTGGTTGCTTACGCAGACCGCGAGCATGCCGAGTTGCTGAACCACATCAACCAAACTGGCAATTTCAATGATGAGATCGAGGGCAAGCTGAAAGGCATCCTCGAGACCTTCAAGAAAACCCAGTCCTGGTAACGCTCAGCGGCCTGCAGTTGAAAGACAGCAGGCCGTCTGGCAATGAGGAGAAGCAGAGATGGCCGGCGCAAAAGAGATACGTAGTAAGATCGCGAGCGTGCAAAACACGCAAAAGATCACTAAAGCGATGGAAATGGTCGCCGCCTCCAAAATGCGTAAATCGCAGGAACGCATGGCGGCCAGCCGTCCTTATGCAGAGACCATGCGCAAAGTGATTGGTCACCTTGCTCTGGGTAATCTGGAATATAAGCACCCGTACCTGGATGAGCGTGACGTTAAGCGCGTCGGGTATCTGGTGGTGTCGACTGACCGTGGTCTCTGTGGCGGCTTGAACATCAACCTGTTCAAGCGTCTGTTGGCAGAGATGAAAGGCTGGTCCGAAAAAGGCGTTGAAGTTGATTTGGCGCTGATTGGCTCTAAAGCGGCCTCTTTCTTTGGTTCCGTTGGCGGTAACGTTGTTGCCCAGGTCACCGGCATGGGGGATAAACCTTCCCTGTCAGACCTGATCGGACCGGTGAAAGTGATGCTGCAAGCCTACGACGAAGGTCGTTTGGACAAGCTGTACATTGTCAGCAACAAATTTATCAATACGATGTCCCAGGAACCGCAGATCGTTCAGCTGCTGCCGTTGCCGCCTTCCGATGACGGTGAGCTGAAGAAAAAATCTTGGGATTACCTGTATGAACCCGATCCAAAAGTGCTGCTTGATACCTTGCTGCGCCGCTATGTGGAATCGCAGGTTTATCAGGGCGTCGTGGAAAACCTGGCCAGCGAGCAGGCCGCACGAATGGTAGCGATGAAAGCCGCAACCGATAACGGCGGTAGCCTGATCAAAGAGCTGCAGTTGGTATACAACAAGGCTCGTCAGGCCAGCATCACTCAGGAACTCACCGAGATCGTTTCGGGAGCCTCCGCGGTTTAACCAGGTTATTACCCTAAATCGTTCAGATTGCGGGAAGGCGACAACTGGCACGTCCCCAGGCGCTTACTAAAGTAAGCCACTGGGGTGAGATAAGACAGTCAACGCACCAGCAGTTTGAACTAGGCCGGGTAAACGAATTACGTAGAGGATTCAAGATGGCTACTGGAAAGATTATCCAGGTAATCGGCGCCGTAGTGGACGTCGAGTTCCCTCAGGATGCCGTACCAAAAGTGTACAATGCTCTTGAGGTAGAAAACGGTACCGAGAAGTTGGTGCTGGAAGTTCAGCAGCAGTTGGGCGGTGGCGTAGTTCGCTGTATCGCGATGGGGACCTCAGATGGTCTGCGCCGCGGTCTGAAAGTGAACGATCTGGAACACCCAATTGAAGTACCGGTAGGTAAAGCTACCCTGGGCCGTATCATGAACGTATTGGGTGAACCAATCGACATGAAAGGCGACATCGGCGAAGAAGAACGTTGGGCGATTCACCGTCCGGCGCCAAGCTACGAAGATCTGTCCAACTCCCAGGACCTGCTGGAAACCGGTATCAAGGTTATGGACCTGATCTGTCCGTTCGCTAAGGGCGGTAAAGTCGGTCTGTTCGGTGGTGCGGGTGTGGGTAAAACTGTAAACATGATGGAGCTGATCCGTAACATCGCGATCGAGCACTCCGGTTATTCCGTGTTTGCAGGCGTGGGTGAGCGTACTCGTGAGGGTAACGACTTCTACCACGAAATGAACGACTCCAACGTACTGGACAAAGTATCCCTGGTTTACGGCCAAATGAACGAGCCACCGGGTAACCGTCTGCGCGTTGCTCTGACCGGTCTGACCATGGCGGAGAAATTCCGTGATGAAGGCCGCGACGTTCTGCTGTTCGTTGACAACATTTACCGTTATACCCTGGCCGGTACCGAAGTGTCCGCACTTCTGGGCCGTATGCCATCTGCGGTAGGTTATCAGCCAACGCTGGCGGAAGAGATGGGCGTTCTGCAAGAACGTATCACCTCTACCAAGACCGGTTCTATCACCTCCGTACAGGCCGTTTACGTTCCTGCGGATGACTTGACTGACCCGTCACCAGCCACCACCTTTGCTCACTTGGATGCAACCGTGGTACTGAGCCGTAATATCGCTTCTCTGGGTATCTACCCGGCCGTTGACCCGCTGGATTCCACCAGCCGTCAGTTGGATCCGCTGGTAGTTGGCCAGGAGCACTACGATGTAGCGCGTGGCGTGCAGTCCATTCTGCAACGCTACCAGGAACTGAAAGATATCATCGCAATCCTGGGTATGGACGAGCTGTCAGAAGATGACAAACTGGTCGTATCCCGTGCGCGTAAAATCCAACGCTTCCTGTCTCAGCCGTTCTTCGTGGCAGAAGTCTTCACCGGTTCTCCGGGCAAGTTCGTATCGCTGAAAGACACCATCCGTGGTTTCAAAGGCATTATGGACGGCGACTATGACCACCTGCCTGAACAAGCGTTCTACATGGTTGGCGCCATTGAAGAAGCAGTGGAAAAAGCCAAGAAACTGTAACGCCTTGAGAGGAGGGTGATATGGCTATGACTTACCATCTGGATGTAGTCAGCGCGGAAAAACATATGTTTTCCGGCCTGGTACAAAAGATCCAGGTGACAGGTAGCGAAGGCGAACTGGGGATTTTCCCTGGCCATGCGCCGCTGCTGACTGCCATCAAGCCTGGCATGGTGCGTATTGTTAAACAACACGGTGAAGAAGAGTTCATCTACCTGTCCGGCGGTATCCTTGAGGTACAACCGAGCGTGGTTACCGTGCTGGCTGACACTGCTATCCGTGGAACGGACCTCGACGAAGCGAGAGCGTTGGAAGCTAAGCGTAAAGCTGAAGAACATATCAACAGCTCTCATGGCGATGTCGACTATGCTCAGGCATCTGCAGAACTGGCGAAAGCGATCGCAAAATTGCGCGTTATCGAGCTCACCAGAAGAACGATGTAATATTTTGGCTCGTTTATAACGCAGTCAAAATTAAGAAAGCGGCCTATTTGGTCGCTTTTTTTTTGCTTTAAAATAAGCATTTCAGCCAGGTTGGCACAGTGGTGTTATAACCGGTTATAGAGGCTAATAATGTCTCCGATCGCCGACAGTTCTGCCAATCTCTGGGCTGTGAGCGTCTTAGCGACGGCGTGCTTAGTGCCCCATGGTCTGGGCCGGGTTCGTGAAGAGAAATATGTAGTAATATCGTGACTAAAGGGTTCTACTTTCGTCTATTAAAATGGAGTTATCAGGTTGCTTATGTCTAACAGCACAATGAGTGTGGTGATCCTCGCCGCGGGCAAGGGAACACGCATGTATTCCGATCTTCCCAAGGTGTTACATCCATTAGCCGGTAAGCCCATGGTGCAGCACGTCATTGACGCCGCAATGAAATTGGGCGCGAAAAATGTCCATCTGGTATATGGCCACGGCGGCGATCTGCTGAAAAGTACGTTGACTGACGGCGCACTGAACTGGGTGTTACAGGCCGAGCAATTGGGTACGGGTCATGCCATGCAACAGGCTGCACCACATTTTGCCGATGACGAAGACGTGCTGATGTTGTACGGCGACGTCCCGCTGATTTCTGTCGATACCTTGCAACGCTTGATGGCCGCGAAGCCACAAGGTGGCATTGGCTTGCTGACGGTGAAACTGGCTGACCCAAGCGGCTACGGCCGTATCGTGCGTGAGAACGATGCAGTGGTGGGGATTGTCGAGCATAAGGACGCCAGCGAAACCCAGCGTCAAATTAATGAAATCAACACCGGTATCCTGGTGGCTAATGGCGGCGATCTAAAACGCTGGCTGGGGATGCTGGACAACGACAACGCGCAGGGTGAGTTCTACATCACCGATATTATTGCGCTGGCTCATGCTGACGGTAAGAAAATTGAAGCGGTGCACCCATCGCGCCTGAGCGAAGTAGAAGGCGTGAATAACCGCCTGCAGTTGTCGCGGCTTGAACGTATTTATCAGGCAGAACAGTCTGAAAAGTTGTTGTTGGCGGGCGTAATGCTGCTGGATCCGGCGCGTTTTGACCTCCGCGGGGAACTTGTGCACGGTCGTGATATCTCTATTGATGCCAACGTTATTATTGAAGGGTCGGTTAAGCTCGGGGATCGCGTGAAAATCGGTGCCGGCTGCGTGTTGAAAAACTGCGTGATCGGCGATGACTGCGAGATCAGTCCGTACAGCGTGTTGGAAGACGCGGTGTTGGCCGCTGAATGTACCGTGGGTCCTTTTGCTCGCCTGCGTCCTGGGGCTGAGCTGGCTGTCGGTGCTCATGTCGGTAACTTCGTAGAAATGAAAAAGGCGCGCTTGGGCAAAGGCTCAAAAGCAGGTCATTTGAGTTACCTTGGCGACGCCGAGATTGGCGATGATGTAAATATCGGTGCTGGAACCATCACCTGTAACTACGATGGCGCCAACAAGCATAAAACCCTTATCGGCGACGGTGTGTTTGTCGGTTCTGACACCCAACTGGTGGCACCGGTCTCTGTGGGTAAAGGCGCAACGATTGCTGCCGGTACTACAGTAACCAGTGATATCGCTGATGACGAACTGGTGCTGAGCCGCGTCAAGCAGGTGCATATTCAGGGCTGGCAGCGCCCGGTGAAGAAGAAATAACGAGTGTGTTTTGCGTTGGGCTCTGCTTACGAGCCCAATACAAAACATAAAAGTCCTCAATAGATTTTGCGTTGCTGCTAGGCGGCAAGAGTGTGAATTCCCAGGAGCTTAGTTCGCTAAGTGACTGGGATGAGCACTCGTAGCCAACAACGCAGCAGCGCGAAAGATGAAGAGGATAATCCCCACCATCTACAGGCTCGGGGAAGCACGGTAAAAACCGGCAAAATCAGGTCAAGACATCGAAAGCGCCCTGAAAGGCGTTTAATTAGGAATACAACTGATGTGTGGAATTGTAGGCGCAGTAGCGCAACGTGATATTGCAGAGATTCTGTTGGAAGGGTTACGCCGCCTTGAATACCGTGGCTACGACTCAGCGGGTTTGGCTGTGGTGGATGCTGAAGGGAACGTCAACCGCTTACGCCGTGTAGGCAAAGTGAATAAACTGGCCGAAGCCGCAGAACAACATGAATTGCATGGGGGCACCGGTATTGCTCACACCCGCTGGGCAACGCACGGTGAACCTACCGAAGCTAACGCGCACCCGCATGTTTCTGATTACATTACGGTAGTGCATAACGGCATTATCGAAAACCACGAACCGCTGCGTGAACTGCTGATCGAACGCGGTTATCACTTTAGCTCCGAGACCGACACCGAGGTTATTGCTCACCTGGTGCATTGGGAGCAGCGCCAGGGTGGCACTTTGCTGGAAGTCGTTCAGCGTGTGATCCCTCAGCTGCGCGGCGCTTATGGTACCGTGGTGATGGACAGCCGTGACCCAAGCGTGCTGGTGGCCGCACGTTCCGGAAGCCCGTTGGTTATCGGTCGTGGCGTGGGTGAAAACTTCCTGGCATCCGATCAGTTGGCACTGTTGCCGGTTACCCGCCGCTTTATCTTCCTTGAGGAAGGTGACGTGGTAGAAATGACTCGCCGCAGCGTGAGCATTTTCGATAAGCAGGGCAACGCCGTTGAGCGTCCTGAGATTGAATCCCAGGTGCAGTACGATGCGGGTGATAAAGGCGCTTACCGCCATTACATGCAAAAAGAGATCTATGAACAGCCGCTGGCGTTGAAGAATACCCTTGAAGGGCGTTTCAGCCATGGCCAAATCAACCTGAGCGAGCTGGGCCCGCGTGCCGACGAACTGCTGGCGAAGGTTCAGCACGTGCAAATTATCGCCTGTGGGACGTCTTACCACTCCGGGATGGTTGCGCGTTATTGGTTCGAATCCCTGGCTGGCGTCCCTTGCGACGTCGAAATTGCATCTGAATTCCGTTACCGCAAGTCTGCCGTGCGTCCAGGTAGCCTGATCATTACGCTGTCGCAGTCCGGTGAAACCGCCGATACGCTGGCGGCGCTGCGCCTGTCGAAAGAACTGGGGTATCTGGGGTCGCTGGCGGTGTGCAACGTGGCGGGTTCTTCACTGGTGCGTGAGTCCGATTTGGCGCTGATGACCAAAGCCGGTACAGAGATCGGCGTTGCTTCGACCAAAGCCTTCACCACACAGCTTGCGGTATTGCTGATGCTGGTGGCGCGTTTGGGCCGTCTGAAAGGCATGGCAGAAAGCGTTGAGCATGACATTGTGCATGGCCTGCAGGCGTTGCCGGCACGTATCGAACAGATGCTGTCGATGGATAAGAGCATCGAGGCGCTGGCGGAAGGTTTCTCCGACAAGCATCACGCATTGTTCCTGGGCCGTGGCGATCAGTACCCTATCGCGATGGAAGGGGCGCTGAAGCTTAAAGAGATCTCCTATATTCACGCGGAAGCCTATGCCGCCGGTGAATTGAAACACGGCCCGCTGGCGTTGATCGACGCCGATATGCCAGTGATCGTGGTTGCGCCAAACAACGAACTGCTGGAAAAGCTGAAGTCCAACATTGAAGAAGTGCGCGCGCGCGGCGGCCAGCTGTACGTGTTTGCCGATCAGGACGCCGGTTTCGTCAGCAGCGAAGGCATGACCATCATCCCGTTGCCGCATGTTGAAGAGATCGTGGCTCCTATCTTCTACACCGTGCCGTTGCAGTTGCTCTCTTACCACGTTGCGCTGATCAAAGGCACCGACGTTGACCAGCCGCGTAACCTGGCGAAGTCTGTCACAGTAGAGTAATCCCTCTTTGTTAGACTCTGGAAGCCGGCCACTGCGCCGGCTTTTTTCATGGCCTAATCAAATATAACAATGATGCGACAGCCGGGATAAAAGTTGTCATATTCAAGCGGATAGATGAGATGTAATGTGTTTTTTTATTGATTAATTATTGCGTGTTTTTGTCTTTAACTGCATGATTTTTATTTGATTACTGTGTTTCTTTTTGCGTTGTAATATAACTGTCATATTTCGTACATTTTACTGTCACCAAACTGTCCTATTTTCCCTCCTGCAGCAATACTTACTCTGATGAAAACGACTCGAAGTCGATTTTTAAATATCCCATTAGGAGGGATTATGAAACTGATGCGTACCACCGTCGCCAGTATTGTGGCAGCGACTTTCTCCCTGACCGCCGTGTCCGCGTTCGCTGCTGCTAGCCTGACCGGTGCAGGTGCGACATTCCCCGCTCCGGTATATGCCAAGTGGGCAGATTCTTATCAGAAAGAAACCGGCAACAAAGTTAACTATCAGGGCATCGGCTCTTCTGGCGGCGTGAAGCAAATCGTTGCCAACACCGTTGACTTTGGTGCTTCTGATGCGCCTTTGACTGACGAAAAACTGGCTGCTGATGGCCTGTTCCAGTTCCCTACCGTGATCGGTGGCGTCGTACTGGCGGTGAATATCCCGGGTATCAAATCCGGCGAACTGATCCTGGACGGCAAAACCCTGGGCGATATCTACCTGGGTAACGTGAAGAAATGGAACGACCCGGCGATCACCAAACTGAACCCAGGCGTTAAGCTGCCGGATCAGAACATTGCCGTTGTCCGCCGCGCTGACGGTTCAGGCACTTCGTTCGTGTTCACCAGCTACCTGTCAAAAGCCAACGCACAGTGGAAAGAGAAAATCGGTGCAGGCTCTACCGTTAACTGGCCAACCGGTCTGGGCGGCAAGGGTAACGACGGCATCGCAGCCTTCGTACAACGTCTGCCAGGCTCTATCGGTTACGTTGAATACGCTTACGCCAAGCAAAATAACCTGGCTTACACCAAGCTGATTTCTGCCGACGGCAAAGCTGTTAGCCCAACAGAAGAGAGCTTCAGCGCTGCCGCCAAAGGCGTGGATTGGAGCAAAACCTTCGCTCAGGATCTGACTGACCAGAAAGGCGACAATGTGTGGCCAATCACGTCCACCACCTTCATTCTGGTGCACAAAGAGCAGAAAAACCCAGCTCAGGGCACTGAAGTCCTGAAGTTCTTTGACTGGGCATACAAAACGGGTGCCAAACAGGCTAATGACCTGGATTACGCCACTCTGCCGAAAGAAGTTATCGAGCAGGTGCGCGCAGCATGGAAATCCAACGTAAAAGACAGTTCAGGTAAAGCGCTGTACTAACAACGCAGGGGCGCGTGTTTCAGCGCGCCCCACTCAGTTTTCAGGGTCTAACCCATGTTGGGCCTGCCAGGGTTAAAATAGAGAGTGATCTATGGCTGAGTACAAGCCGACCATTAAAGCACCGAGTAAAAATGGTGACGTTATCTTCAGCGCGCTGGTAAAACTGGCAGCGCTGATTACCCTATTGTTGCTGGGCGGCATTATTGTTTCACTGATCTTTGCCTCCTGGCCGAGCATGCAGAAATTCGGCTTCTCCTTCCTGTGGACAAAAGAGTGGGATGCACCTGCTGAGCAATTCGGTGCATTGGTACCTATCTACGGCACCGTTGTCACCTCGCTGATTGCTCTGATTATCGCCGTGCCTGTCAGCTTTGGTATTGCGTTGTTCCTGACCGAGCTGGCACCTAACTGGTTGAGACGCCCACTGGGTATCGCCATTGAATTGCTGGCAGCAATCCCGAGTATTGTCTACGGCATGTGGGGCCTGTTCGTGTTTGCCCCGCTGTTTGCCAAATATTTCCAGACCCCGGTCGGCGACGTTTTGTCGGGTATCCCTATTGTCGGTGAGCTGTTCTCTGGCCCGGCATTCGGTATCGGTATTCTGGCTGCTGGGGTGATCCTGGCGATTATGATTATTCCTTACATCGCCGCGGTAATGCGCGACGTGTTCGAACAAACCCCGGTGATGATGAAAGAGTCGGCCTACGGCATCGGCTGCACCACCTGGGAAGTGATCTGGCGTATCGTGCTGCCATTTACCAAGAATGGTGTGATCGGGGGCGTGATGCTCGGCTTGGGCCGCGCGCTGGGCGAAACGATGGCCGTGACCTTCATCATCGGTAACACCTATCAGCTCGACAGTGCTTCACTGTATATGCCGGGTAACAGCATCACCTCGGCACTGGCCAACGAATTCGCTGAAGCAGAATCAGGGGTGCACACCGCAGCGCTGATGGAGCTGGGGCTGATTCTGTTTGTTATCACCTTTATCGTCCTGGCGCTGTCGAAGTTGATGGTTATGCGTCTGGCCAAGAATGAGGGACGCTAACGTGGCGACTATGGAAATGCAAAACGACCTGGCGCTGTTAGAAAGCCGCCGCAAAATGCAGGCATGGCGCCGTCAGAAGAACCGATTGGCGCTGTTTTTGTCGATGGCGACCATGGTCTTTGGCCTGTTCTGGCTGGTGTGGATCCTGTTCTCTACCGTGACCAAAGGCATTGATGGCATGTCGCTGGCGTTGTTCACCGAAATGACGCCACCACCGAACACCGCAGGCGGCGGTCTGGCGAACGCCATCGCCGGCAGCGGTCTGCTGATCCTGTGGGCTACCGTGTTCGGTACGCCGCTGGGCATCATGGCTGGCATTTACCTGGCGGAATATGGCCGTAAATCCTGGCTGGCAGAGGTGATCCGTTTTATTAACGACATTCTGCTATCAGCCCCGTCGATCGTCGTGGGCCTGTTCGTGTACACCATCGTGGTGGCGAAGATGCAGCACTTCTCCGGCTGGGCTGGGATCATCGCGCTGGCGCTGTTGCAGGTGCCGATCGTTATCCGAACTACCGAGAATATGCTGAAGCTGGTACCGGATACGCTGCGTGAGGCCGCCTACGCGCTGGGTACGCCGAAATGGCGCATGATTTCCGCCATCACGTTGAAAGCGTCGGTTTCCGGCATTATCACCGGTGTGTTGCTGGCGATTGCGCGTATTGCAGGGGAAACAGCACCGCTGCTGTTTACCTCGCTGTCGAATCAGTTCTGGAGCACAGACCTGATGCAGCCGATCGCCAACTTACCGGTGACTATTTTCAAATTCGCCATGAGCCCGTTTGCCGAATGGCAAGAGCTGGCCTGGGCAGGGGTGCTGTTGATTACCCTGTGCGTACTGCTACTGAATATCTTGGCGCGTGTGGTTTTCGCCAAGCAAAAGCATTCATAAAATTTTGAGCGCTGCCATGGCGGCGCTGATGAAAAGAGAGAAGTCTTGATGAGTATGGTTACTGACGCTTCCAGCAGCAAAATTCAGGTACGCGATCTGAACTTCTACTATGGCAAATTCCATGCGCTGAAAAACATCACGCTGGATATCGCCAAAAACAAGGTCACCGCGTTTATCGGTCCGTCCGGCTGCGGCAAATCTACCCTGCTGCGCACCTTCAACAAGATGTATCAGTTATACCCCGAGCAGCGTGCTGAAGGCGGCATCTTGCTGGATGGGCAAAATATTCTGACGGATAACTCGGATATCGCCCTGCTGCGCGCCAAGGTTGGTATGGTGTTCCAGAAACCGACACCGTTCCCAATGTCGATTTACGACAATATCGCCTTCGGTGTACGTCTGTTTGAAAAGCTTTCGCGTGCCGATATGGATGAGCGCGTGCAATGGGCTCTGACCAAGGCAGCGCTGTGGAACGAGACCAAAGACAAGCTGCACCAGAGCGGTTATAGCCTGTCTGGTGGCCAGCAACAGCGTTTGTGCATCGCCCGCGGGATTGCTATTCGCCCTGACGTCTTATTGCTGGACGAACCCTGCTCGGCGCTGGATCCGATTTCCACCGGTAAAATTGAAGAGCTGATCAGCGAGCTGAAGTCTGACTACACCGTGGTGATCGTCACTCACAACATGCAGCAGGCCGCGCGTTGTTCTGATTCCACGGCATTTATGTATCTGGGCGAACTGATCGAGTTCAGTGATACTGATACCCTGTTCACCGCGCCACAGAAAAAACAGACCGAAGACTACATCACTGGCCGTTATGGTTGATAGGATGCATCATGGATAACCTGAATTTAAATAAACACATTTCCGGCCAGTTCAACGCAGAACTTGAGCACATCCGTACCCAGGTGTTGACCATGGGTGGGCTGGTGGAACAGCAACTGACTGACGCCATTACCGCGATGCATAACCAGGACGGTGAGTTGGCCAAGCGGGTGATCGAAGGCGATGCCAAGGTCAATATGATGGAAGTGGCAATCGATGAGGCCTGTGTGCGCATCATTGCCAAACGCCAGCCGACCGCCAGCGACCTGCGTTTGGTGATGGCGATCATCAAAACTATCTCTGAGCTGGAGCGTATCGGCGATGTGGCAGACAAAATCTGTCGCACGGCACTGGAGAAATTCTCGCACCAGCACCAGCCTCTGCTGGTCAGTCTGGAGTCTCTTGGCCGCCATACCGTGCAGATGTTGCATGATGTGCTGGATGCCTTTGCGCGTATGGATCTGGACGAAGCGATCCGAATTTATCGCGAAGACAGAAAAGTCGATCAGGAATATGAAGGCATTGTACGCCAGTTAATGACTTATATGATGGAAGACACACGCACCATTCCAAGCGTGCTGACTGCATTGTTCTGCGCACGTTCTATTGAGCGTATCGGTGACCGTTGCCAGAATATTTGCGAATTCATCTTCTACTTCGTGAAAGGCCAGGACTTCCGCCATATTGGTGGTGATGCCTTGGAAAAACTGTTGTCTTCCGACGGTACAGACGAGAAAAAAGAGTAATTCTCTTCGCGAGTTACCCTATAAAGGCGCAGAAAACTGCGCCTTTATGCCGTTTAAAACCCTTAAATACAAAATGGTTATAAATATAGCTTTTTATATTATTTCCTGACCTAAGTGGGTCTTGCTAGCGTAGCAGCCAGCAGGACATCAACCCCTTAGGAGCTTCCCATGAAACATCGCGTTTTGGCCTTAACGCTATTAGCCAGCTTGACCAGCCTCGCTACCGGTGCCGCGCATGCGGACAAACTCGACGACATCAAGAAAGCTGGCGTAGTGCGTATCGCGGTATTCGACAGTAACCCGCCGTTCGGTTATATCGATCCGCAAACTAAAAAGCTGGTGGGTTATGACGTTGATGTGGCCGATGCGATTGGTAAAGCGCTGGGTGTAAAGGTGGAGTTGCGTGCCACCAATCCAGCTAACCGTATTCCTTTATTGGTCTCGAAAAAGGTCGATCTGATCGCCGCCAACTTCACCATTACCGATGAGCGCGCCAAGGAAGTGAACTTCAGCGTGCCCTATTTTGCTACCGGCCAGAAATTTATTGCCCATAAAGGCGTGCTGAAATCCCCGGAAGATATCAAAAAGCTGCGTATCGGTGCGGACAAGGGGACAGTGCAGGAAATCACGCTGCGTGAGCATTATCCAACGGCGAAAGTGATCTCCTACGATGACACCCCGCTGGCGTTCGTTGCGTTGCGTAACGGCAACGTGCAGGCAATCACCCAGGATGACGCCAAGCTGGTGGGCCTGTTAGGCAACCTGCCGGCCGCGCAGAAAGCGGACTTCGAAATCTCCCCGTTCAGCATTACCAAAGAGTACCAGGGCGTCGGTATTCCAAAAGGGGAAGATCGCCTGACGGCCACGGTTAACGACACGCTGATCGCGCTGGAAAAAGACGGCGAAGCGGTGAAGATCTACGATCGCTGGTTCGGCCCGGAAACCAAAACCGCACAACCGCGCGGCGATTTCAAAATCGCGCCGTTGGATCAACAGCCGAAGGCCTGATTTTTTGCGGGGCTGAGATCTGTTTGTAGGGGCGCAGCTTGCTGCGCCCCTGACGCATTTTGTAAGACAAGGATTGACCATGAATCTGGACTGGTTGCTGGCGCCGCAATACCTAAACTGGCTGTGGCAGGGTTTTCTGTTGACGCTGTGGCTTTCTGCCTGTGCGAGCCTGGCCGCCACGTTGTTGGGTTTTTTACTGACGACGATGCGTGACAGCCACCTGCGCCCATTGCGATGGCTGGCGATGGGCTACAGTTCGTTGTTTCGCAATACGCCGCTTCTGGTACAGCTGTTCTTCTGGTATTTCGCCGCCGGGCAGATCCTGCCTTCAGCCACGATGCAATGGCTTAACACCTCACATCACATTGGCCCGCTTGAATGGCCGTCGTTTGAATTTCTTGCCGGTTTCTTTGGCCTGACGTTGTACTCCAGCGCCTTTATCGCCGAAGAGATCCGAGCCGGTATTCGTGGCGTTGCCAGTGGGCAAAAATATGCGGCCAATGCGCTGGGATTAACTGGCTGGCAGGCTATGCGTTATGTGGTGTTGCCGCAGGCGCTAAACATCGCCATGCCGCCGCTGCTGGGTCAGTATATGAATGTGATAAAGAACTCCTCGTTGACGATGGCGATCGGCGTGGCCGAACTGTCTTATGCTTCGCGTCAGGTGGAAACCGAGACACTACGCACCTTCCAGGCATTTGGTGTGGCGACGGTGTTGTACATCGCCATCATTGCGTTGCTGGAAGGCTGGGGAATGTGGCGACAGCAGCGCAAGCCGCTGAGGGGGCATTAAGATGGATTTCAGCATTATTCATGACAACCTGGGCTATCTGCTGTGGGGAACCTGGCCCGACGGGCCATTGGGCGGTGCGGCGCTGACGCTGGCGATCAGTCTGATGGCCGGTGTGGCCTCGGCCATTCTCGGCACGCTGCTGGGGGTGGCATTGGCAATGTCGCGCGGTGTGGCGGCTGGCTTGCTGGCGGCGGTGTTGGGTTTCTTCCGCGCCATCCCGGTGATCATGCTGATTTTCTGGACCTATTTCTTATTGCCGATGGTGTTTGGCGTCGATATCCCGGAAATCACCACCGTGGTATGCGCGCTGGCGCTGATCGCCTCCGCGTATTTGGCCCATGCGGTGAAGGCCGGCATTGTCGCCATCGGCGCTGGGCAGTGGCAAGCCGGCTTGTCACTGGGGCTGACCCGCTGGCAAACACTGTGCATGATCGTGCTGCCGCAGGCGCTGCGTATGATGGTGCCGTCGTTTATCAACCAATGGATTTCGCTGATCAAAGACACCTCCCTGGCTTATATCGTCGGCGTCGGAGAACTGACCTTCCTGGCGACTCAGGTCAATAACCGCAGCATGGTGTACCCGATGGAAGTGTTTCTGTTTGTCGCATGGGTGTACTTCGTGTTTTGTCTGGCGCTGGATTTACTGGCCAATGCGGCCAACCGCCGTTTCAGCCCACAGACCCGAGCGCTGAAACGGTCATGGCGCTGGTGGCGTAATAAGCCACCGCTACCGGCCAGTTAATCTGCCGTTAGCTGCCAACCCCGCTCGCGCCACAGCGCGGGCAGCTGCGCCAGATCGTCGAATACGGTAACCAGCGGGTGGTTGATCGGTTTATTGTGCGGATCGGCGCAGAAGTAAAATACCGGGATCCCCGCAGCGATCCCGGCCTGGGCGCCAGCGGCGGAATCGTCGATCAGAATGCAACGCTCGACCGGTACCTGCATTTTTTCTGCCGCGTGGAATACGATGGCTGGGTCTGGTTTCCAGCGTTGAATATCATAGCCGCTGAACAACCGGTCATCAAAATAGTGCAGCATATCGGTCAGACCGAGCGAGTGTTGCATTTTACTGACCGGGCCATTGGATACGGTGCAGATAGGCACTGTTACTTGTGCCAGCAGTTCACGAGCCCCGGCAATCTGCTGCAGTTCACTGTCGAATAGACGGGCCACTTCTTGGCGGTATAAGGGTTCCAGCTCTTCCTTTGCCAGATTGATGCCATGTTCTGCATTAACCTGTTCGATAATTTCGTACAGCTTCACCCCTTTGAATTTTCTGAACACCTCGTCCAGCGACAGATATATACCGTAGTGAGCAAACATGTGCACATAGGCTTTGCTGCATATCACTTCACTGTCTACCAGCGTGCCGTCACAATCAAACAAAATACAGTCAACCTGGTTCATCAGTGTCATGTCCTTTAATTAAGCAGCGATAGTGCCACTTTACCCAGATCGGGTGCGATTGCGACATCAGAATCCCGGTTTGCCTATCAATTTCAGTAAATACAATCTGTTGAGGGTTATAGCCGTAAAGACGGCGAAAAAAATCTGTGAGCGGCGTCAAAACCCCTACTTTTTGTTATAGGATAGCCGGCGACTCTCCATTCCCTTCTTCGGAATTCTGATAATGAGCAAACCAGTATCTGGCCTTGACGTTGAGCAAGGCTTGCTTGGGCGCGTGTTTAAACTCAAGCAGCATGGAACTACGGCGCGTACGGAAACGATTGCCGGTATTACGACCTTTTTGACTATGGTGTATATCGTGTTCGTTAACCCCCAAATTCTGGGCGCGGCGGGCATGGATACGCAGGCCGTGTTTGTCACAACCTGTCTGATTGCCGCTTTCGGCAGTATTTTGATGGGCTTGCTGGCAAACCTGCCGGTTGCGCTGGCACCCGCGATGGGCCTCAATGCGTTCTTCGCCTTTGTGGTCGTGGGTGCAATGGGCATTTCATGGCAGGTTGGCATGGGAGCCATTTTCTGGGGCGCGGTCGGTTTACTGTTGCTGACTATTTTCCGTATCCGCTATTGGATGATTGCCAATATTCCCATGAGCCTGCGGGTGGGGATTACCAGTGGTATCGGCCTGTTTATCGGCATGATGGGGCTGAAAAATGCCGGTATCGTGGTGGCTAATCCGGACACGCTGGTGACCATAGGCAGCCTGACCTCGCACAACGTGCTGTTAGGTGCGCTGGGCTTCTTTATCATCGCTGTGCTGTCTTCGCGTAACTTCCACGCGGCGGTGCTGGTTTCTATCGTGGTGACAACCCTGATCGGTTGGGCATTGGGTGATGTGAAATACGGCGGTCTGTTCTCCATGCCACCGAACATAACTTCGGTCGTGGGTCAGGTTGATCTGGCAGGCGCGCTGAACATTGGTCTGGCAGGGGTCATTTTCTCCTTCATGCTGGTAAACCTGTTCGACTCCTCCGGTACTCTGATCGGGGTGACTGACAAGGCTGGGCTGACCGATGACAAAGGCAAGTTCCCGCGCATGAAGCAGGCACTGTATGTTGATAGTATCAGCTCGGTAGCAGGTTCGTTTGTCGGCACGTCTTCCGTTACAGCCTACATTGAAAGTTCCGCCGGGGTTTCTGTCGGTGGCCGTACCGGCCTGACCGCAGTGGTGACCGGTATCTTGTTCCTGTTGGTGATTTTCCTGTCACCGCTGGCGGGTATGGTTCCGGCTTATGCCGCTGCCGGTGCGCTGATCTACGTTGGCGTACTGATGACATCCAGTCTGGCACGGGTGAAGTGGGATGACCTGACCGAAGCCGTACCGGCGTTTGTTACTGCGGTGATGATGCCGTTCAGTTTCTCTATTACCGAAGGTATCGCACTCGGTTTTATTTCGTACTGTGTGATGAAATTGGGTACCGGCCGCTGGCGTGAAATCAGCCCATGCGTGGTCGTTGTCGCGCTGTTGTTTGTGCTGAAGATTGTCTTTGTCGACGGACATTGATGCCACCGGGGCCGACAAGCGTCGGCCCCGGTGTTCTATGCGTCAGGCGTTGCATCCGGCGCCTGATTCAGTAGCCACTGTAATGGCCGTTTGAAGCGTGCCTGCCAGCCCGCATCTGGGTTCTCTCCCTGCGCAAAATGCAGTGCCTCAACCTGATTATCTTCGCTGAACAGATTGGCAAAGTGCATTGCCAGCGCTTGATCGCTAAATTTTTGCCGATCGTAATACGCCACCACCATCCGTTTATTTTTCGCCAGAGATTGCTGTGCCTGTTTGATCTCGCCCTGAGGCGCAATTAACAGTGCGCCAGCATAATGCTGTGGGTACTTGGCTAACAGATTGGCGGCATGCAGCGCTCCCTGGCCACGAGCGCTCAGATAGACCTGTTGTGGGTTGAGTTTTAATTCCACTATTAACGGTTGCAGTGCCCGCTGAATGGCGCTTTGGGTGCTCTCGTCACTGTAATTCGACCAGCGGAAACTGTTTTCCGACAGCATCTGGGTGCCGTTGATTTCAATATAGGCGACGCCCATCTCACTAAACAGCACGCGCTCCTCGGGAGATATACCGGCACTTTTGCCATAGGCATGCAGATATACCACCGCTGGCCAGCCTTCGGGGGGCGGTGTGCCAGCCGGAATGGCGTAGCTGGCTTTGCCTTCGAACCAATGCGCATGCTGCAGATAGCGGGCCTTGGTAACGGCCAAGATCGACTGATAGGTGCTGCTGTGTTGAATACTATTGAAGGCGTCGTCTTCCAGCAGATTGTAGTAATACCATAATCCGCGATCGGCGCTCAGCTGCAGGTACCGCTCTGCCAGTTCGGTTTGGCCTTTTTCCGCTGACGAAGCCGCCAACTGGTAGGGGGCCCAGATGTTGCGACCGTCTTCTCGCATGAGCGTCAGATATAACGACATGGCTGCGATCTTTTTATCTTCCTGATTCTGAGCCGTGCGCGACAGTTGAGCATTGAGTGGGCTATGTACCGGCAGCGCGATGGGCTCCTCTCCGGCGGGGTAGCGCATTTCTGTGGCTAATAATGGTCTGGTGATGAAAGCCAGTAATATGGCTAAAATGAAAAAATACATAATGTAATGACTTTATTTTTAATGGGTTGGCAATGGTTCTCTCAATAGCGTGACGCCCCCATTCGGCTTTCTGCTGAGGGCGTCAAAAAACATTTACTCTACGCGGCGGATATAATCGCTGAACGCGGAGAGCTGCCCGGTCAGGAAGTCCAGCGTACCTTGGTCGATCAATTCACCCGCCTGAGAATCCACTTTATTTTGGATCACGCCACCCATAAATTCCGGCTTATTCATCACCATGGCATCAAGGAATACCAGAATCTGGCGCAGGTGATACTGGCATCGTGCGCCGCCAATAGGCCCCATAGAACTGGTCTGAATGGCGACTGGTTTACCGGCTAAGGGTTGATTTGGCAGACGAGAAAGCCAGTCGATAGCGTTTTTTAATCCGCCTGGCACAGAGTAGTTATATTCCGGGGTTACGATGATAACGCCGTCAGCCTGACGAATTTGCTCGGCAATGGCTTCCACCGTAGCAGGGAAACCCTCTTCCTGTTGCATATCTGCATCATATAACGGGATATCACGGATTGAAGGAAGCGCTTCAATGGTGACGCCTTGTGGCGCAAGGCTTGGCAGCGCGTGCGCAACCATCGCGTTGTACGAACCTTTGCGCAAACTACCGAGCAGAGTGACGATTTTTAATGCTTGGTCTGACATGGTGATTCTCCCTTTCGAATGAACAGATTCAGCTTAGAACACCTGAAGATAGTAGGGCAAAGCGTGCGGAGAGAATAGACGATTTCTGAATATTTAGCTGACTTTACATTTTTATTAAGAAATTTATATGGTAAAGAAAGTTTTATCTTGGTTTTTGCGCTATTTCCGCCCTTTTTAACCAGGCGTCGCCAGGCTGGTCAGTTTGACGAAGCGCGTTGAAACGGCTGGGTTGCGCGGTGATATCTCGCCGTCTTTTTGCAGGCCCTGCTGTTCTGCATATTGCCAACACACCAAGCGTTCCAAGCCGGGAGTGTGGGCACAGGCCCAGCTCAGGTACTCATCGGCGTCGCTCATCACATGGACATCTGGTGTAGTGCTGGAACGCAGGTGGCCGGAAAAAGGATGCAGACGTAGGGTTGATTGGCCGCTGTTGCCCTGGCCGGAAAGTTTCAGCACGCTCTGGCGGATGCTCCACAGTTGCGTTTCTGCCTCCAGTCTATCGTACTGTGCGCTTATCCAGGCACTTTCAGCTGGTGTAAGATATTGGTGCTGAAGCTCTTTATGTTGCCCGCCTCGTGCGCGCATCACTTCAATATCCAGGCCAACCTTGCCTTCTTCGCTGAGTAAAACTCCCACCGTATTGCTGGCATAGGCCAGACTGAAATCGGGCAGATGATTGTCGATAAAACAAGGACGTCCGGTGGGGGTAGTGGCAATAGGAGGGAGTGTCGGTAGCCCGTAAAGATAAAACATCATTTCTGCGAGCAGAACACGCCCTTGCAGGAATCTCTGGCGGCGTTTAACGGAAAAAGCAGTAGCTGCAGCAATTACGTCGGTGGGGAGTCTACGGGTATCCAATACGGTGGATGTGGGGATCCATCGGGCAAAATGACACGCCATTATTCACTCCATGACAGAGGGTTCACTGAAAATGCTGGGGGATTAGATTAAGCATAAGCCTAGGATTTATCATCAAAAAACAGTATGCGTTTTATCCTATTTATTGGTTTTTGCTATGTATTTTCCCGTGAGGAAAGAGGGCGGAGGCCATGAGGGGCCGCCGCCGGAGACGGTATTTATTCCAGAACGAAAGTCTCTCCCGTTGCTGGCGCAATCACTTTCGGCAGCCATAGCCGGCCCCATGCACCGGTACAATGGCATCCCATTAATTTTTCCGGTTTTTGCTGGTTTAGAAACCGTCTGACCTGCCATATTGTGTGCGGTGACGCACAGCGCAGATGAAAACCGCCGATCAGCGCATGGATCTGATTTATCCCGGTGATTTTTTGGCAGTGACGAACGATGTTAACGATCCCCCGATGTCCGCAGCCTGTAATGATCACCAATCCGCGGTCAGATTTATAAATCAGTACACCTTCGTCTATCACGTAATCCACAGACTCCGTTTTGCCACTGAGCACACCATAGGCCTGCGGTTGGGTAACCGAGATTTCCCCTGACCATATAAAGCGCTCGCTGATATGCAGAGGTTCACTGCTGTATTCCATGTGATGGCGTGAGTAATCAATATTCAGTGATAATTTTTTGATTTTCCTGGTATATCCAAGAAATGTTACCGCTGAGTGGCGTTCATTAGCTATGTGCGGGTGGCAGATGATGCGACTGTTATCGGGTAACCAGGGTACGCCACCGCAGTGGTCGTAGTGGCCGTGTGAAAGCACCGTTGCGGTCATTCGGGAGAGGTCGACGCCCATTTGCGCTGCGTTATGCAGAAAACTGCCATCGGGGCCGGTATCGAACAAAACCGCGTCTGTTTCATCCTGGATCCACAGGCTCAACCCGGCTTTCGCTTTTAGCGATTTGTCTACGCCAGCGGCACGCCGGTTTTCCAGTAATACCTTGATGGTTAACGGCATGTTCGCTCTTTCCTGAGAGGGGATCCCTTATTGCTCAGTATATAGCGCTTATTCTGAAGGGGCTGTGACATATCGCGCAGACATTATGCGATAAGCCAACGGTGGAACAGGCGGCAGTGCGTCGCCTGCTCCGATCGTTAATACCTGCGGTTGTTTACTTACCGATACAGAAGCTGGAGAAAATGCGTCCCAGCAGATCATCAGAGGTAAATTCACCGGTGATTTCACTTAACGCCTGCTGTGCCAGGCGCAGTTCTTCGGCCAACAGCTCCCCCGCGTAAGCGCTCACTAACTGTTCTTTACCCTCTACCAGATGCTGTGCCGCTTGCTCTAGCGCCTGCAGATGGCGACGGCGCGCCAGGAAGCCACCTTCCATATTGCTGGTGAAGCCCATGCTTTGCTTCAGGTGATCACGTAGCAGATCGATACCTTCACCGGTACGCGCCGACAGGCGAATAAGCGAATGGCCGTTTACTTCGGTCATACCCAAGGTTTCACCCGTGATGTCGGCTTTATTGCGCACAACGGTAATGGGCAGGCGGTGTGGCAGACGCGCCATAAATTCAGGCCAGATCTCTACCGGCTCGGTAGCGGTGGTGGTCGTACCATCGACCATAAACAAGACGCGGTCTGCCTGTTCGATCTCGTTCCATGCACGTTCGATACCGATACGCTCAACTTCGTCACTGGCTTCACGCAAACCGGCGGTATCTATGATATGCAGCGGCATGCCGTCGATGTGAATATGTTCGCGCAGTACATCGCGTGTGGTGCCGGCGATATCGGTGACGATCGCGGCTTCACGGCCAGCTAATGCGTTCAGCAGGCTGGATTTGCCCGCGTTTGGTCGCCCGGCAATGACCACTTTCATGCCTTCACGCAGCAGACTGCCTTGGCGCGCCTCGGCACGTACGCTGTCCAGGTCGGCCATGACGCCGTTGAGTTGCGCTTCGATCTTACCGTCAGACAGGAAGTCGATTTCTTCATCAGGGAAGTCGATTGCAGCTTCCACATAGATTCGCAGGTGAGTGAGTGCTTCCACAAGCTGGTGGATACGGGTAGAAAATGCCCCTTGCAACGAGTTCATTGCTGAACGTGCTGCTTGCTCTGAGCTGGCGTCGATCAGGTCGGCAATTGCCTCCGCCTGTGCCAGATCGAGTTTGTCGTTGAGGAATGCGCGCTCGGAGAACTCCCCGGGCCGTGCGATACGCACGTCAGGCAACGCCAGTACACGTTTTAGCAGCAGATCGAGAATAACCGGTCCACCGTGGCCTTGCAGTTCCAGCACGTCTTCACCGGTAAACGAATGGGGGCCAGGGAACCACAATGCAATGCCCTGATCCAACGTCGCCCCATCGGTATCACGGAATGGCAGATAATCGGCGTAACGCGGCTTGGGCAGTTTGCCGAGCAGCGCTTGGGCGACATCTTTGGCGCCACGGCCGGAAATGCGCAAAATGCCGACGCCGCCGCGTCCCGGCGGGGTGGCTTGGGCTACGATGGTATCGGTAGTGCTCATATACCCTTTATCCTTCAAGTTGCAGCGGTGTTGGCTGCCTTCTCTTACCCCGGTCACCTGGCTTACCAGGCTCTCGGGGACGCGTTCCGTTGCCGCCAACCTGCAAGCTTTAACGCTGTCGGGTAACGCGGCTCTGACAATTCAATATGCAAAAAGGCGGTCTTAATGACCGCCTCTTGGTGTTACTGCAAGGGTTCGGCATGCCGAACCCCTACAATACGCTTAGGTTTTTTTCTTGTCGCGGCTGTGTAAGCCACGTTTTTCCAGACCGCGGTAAATCAACTGCTGCTGGAGGATAGTCACCAGGTTACTGACGATGTAGTACAGCACCAGACCAGACGGGAACCACAGGAAGAACACTGTGAAGATTACCGGCATAAAGGTCATGATTTTTTGCTGCATCGGGTCAGTCACGGTGGTCGGCGACATCTTCTGGATGAAGAACATCGTCACGCCCATCAGGATTGGCAAGATGTAGTACGGGTCTTGCGCCGACAGGTCATGGATCCACAGGGCGAACGGCGCATGACGCAGCTCAACGGAACCCATCAACATGTAGTACAGCGCCAGGAAGATTGGCATCTGGATAACCAGCGGCAGACAACCCCCCAACGGGTTCACTTTCTCAGACTTGTACAGCGCCATCATTTCTTGGCTCATGCGCTGTTTGTCATCACCAATACGCTCACGCATCGCCTGCAATTTTGGCTGCAGCATGCGCATTTTTGCCATCGAGGTGTACTGCGCTTTGGTCAGCGGGTACATGATGCCACGCACGATGAAGGTGATGATGATAATTGAGAAGCCCCAGTTACCGATAAAGCCGTGGATGAACTTCAACAGTTTGAACAGCGGCTGGGAGATGAACCACAACCAACCGTAATCTACGGTCAGATCCAGATGCGGTGCCAGCTGGGCCATCTGATCTTGCAGTTCTGGGCCAACCCACAGGGTCGCATTCAGTTGTTGCTGCGCACCAGGCTGTACCACTACCGGCGTAGATTTGAAGCCGATGGTAGACAGGTTATCGCCAGGCTTGGCGGTATAGAAGGTGTTGCTACCCTGCGTTGCCGGTACCCAAGCCGTGGCGAAGTACTGTTGCAGCATCGCAACCCAACCGCCTTGCGTGGTGACACTCAGGTTCTCGTCCTTATCGAACGCGTACTTCTGGTATTTGTCATCGCTGGATGAATACGCCGCACCACGGAAGGTGTGCAGAGCGAAGTTGTTGCTGCCGGTGTCACGGTGCTTAGGCAGCTCAGTCGTCTGCTTCAGTTGGCCGAACAGGGTCAGTTCCAGCGGAGTTGTGCCTTTGTTGTCAACGTTGTAGTCAACGCCAACTGCGTAATGGTTACGCTTGAGCACGAAAGTCTTGGTGTAGATCGCACCGTCTTTACCGGTAAAGGTCAGCGGAATGCGCAGCTCATCCTGGCCTTCTGGCAGGGTGTAGCTGTCCTGCGCCGCCTGGAACAGAGGACGTTCGCCGTTTGCCGGGTTATCCGGACCGTTTCTGCCAGTCAGGCCGCTTTGCGCCTGGTAAACAAATGACGGTGTGGTTTCCAGCAGCTGGAATGGCGTCGATGAACCCAGAGTGTCCGGGTAGGCCAACAGTTTAGCCTGCTCGATATCACCACCACGGGTGTTGATGGTCAGCGACAGCACGTCAGTGTTAACGGTAATCAGTTTACCCTGGCCACTGGCTGGAACTGCTGAGCTTGCGGCATCACCGGTAGCAGTGTTCGAAGTCTGTTGCGTGGTCTGAGCGACTGGTTGCGGAGCATTGTCCGTTTGCCAGGCTTGCCAGATCATGAAAGACACGAACAGCAGAGCGATGAGGAGAAGATTGCGTTGCGAATCCATCGTTAGTGTTCTCTGTTATCGTCGGGTTTCGGCGGCACGGGATCATCGCCACCTGGGTTCAAAGGGTGGCATTTTAATACGCGTTTCAATGCTAACCAACTGCCTTTTATCATGCCAAACCTGCTTAATGCCTCAATTGCGTAATGAGAGCATGTCGGCTGGAAGCGACAACGAGGCCCAAGCAGCGGACTGATGACGAGCTGGTAAGCTCGCACCAGCCCGATCAGGATGCGGGAGCCTGGCGACAGTGGCGACGCCATAATTTTTCCAAAGCTTCCGTCAGCGCGCGGTTATCCAAATCCGCTATCCCTTTTTTGGCCACTACGACAAAATCCATCGCCGGTAACTCGTGCTGACGTAAACGGAAGCTTTCGCGGGTTAGGCGTTTTATCCGATTGCGTTCATGCGCGCGTTTGACGTGTTTTTTGGCGACAGTAAGACCGATGCGGGGATGCCCCAGCTGGTTCAGGCGGCCGAGGATGGTGATTTGCGGCGTGCCAGCCCGTTGTGGCTGCTGGAAGACGAAAGTGAAGTGAGTGGGAGTTAACAAACGTAACTCCCTGGGAAAAGCGAGCTTAACCACTCAGCGGGTTAGCTTTTATTACTTAGAAACAGTCAGACGAGAACGGCCTTTCGCACGACGGCGGGCCAGAACTTGACGACCATTTTTGGTGGCCATACGAGCACGGAAACCGTGGCTACGGTTACGCTTCAATACGGACGGTTGGAAAGTGCGTTTCATGGCGATTTCTACCTAAACTTAAAATAATTACTGATCAGTAAACGCGTTTGGCTACTCGGCGTGAAGACGACCGACGCCTCAATCGCAATATATAAAGAGGCGGGATTGTAATAATTGTACAGTCCTGAGTCAATTCACATTGCGCTAGCCTACCTGGTTGTCTGCCAATTCGGAGTAAAATCCGGTCTTGGCCCGTGGTCACCGCAGAATCCTGTCCGGTTAATGACTCACCATTAAGGAACCAGGTACACACGTAGGGCGAAGATTATACGGACTCAGGGGTAAATCGCAAGGATCCCGATGCGATCCTTAGCGTGAAAACCCAGGATCCGGCGTGGATAACAGGGTATAACCGGTTGACAATGTAAAAAATACCGTTACTCACACGGTATTTTGCCTGCAATTTAGCGTGACTGGCGAAAAGATCGCCGCAGGCCGGGGCCTGTGGATAAAATGGATCTAATCTGTGATGAAGGGGAGGATCTCTTGCGCGGATTGCGCTATGATCCGTCATTCCGATCGCGATCTCTCAAGCGGGGATCGTGAGGGACATAAACCGTGAAAGGCGGTTCGCATCCCCCACAGGCAAACTGCCGATGCCGGGTATGTGTCAAAAATCATGAGTTATAAAAAAGTAGCCTGATTCTTTTCTTTTATTGATCTTGTTCGAGTGGAGTCCGCCGTGTCACTTTCGCTTTGGCAGCAGTGTCTTGCCCGATTGCAGGATGAGTTACCTGCCACAGAATTTAGTATGTGGATACGCCCATTGCAGGCGGAACTGAGTGACAACACCCTGGCGCTTTATGCGCCAAATCGTTTTGTGCTGGATTGGGTTCGCGATAAGTACTTAAACAATATCAATGGCCTGTTAAATGATTTCTGCGGTACGGATGCGCCATTGCTGCGTTTTGAAGTGGGCAGCAAACCGCTTTCCCAAATCATCAGCCAAACCGTCACCGCCAGTGTTAGCGCCCCGAGTGCACCCGTGGTGCGCGTTGCTGCGCCTACCCGCCCAAGCTGGGACAACGCGGCACCGCAGCCGGAGCTTTCTTACCGTTCCAACGTTAACCCAAAGCATACCTTTGATAACTTTGTTGAAGGTAAATCCAACCAGTTGGCGCGCGCGGCGGCTCGCCAGGTTGCGGATAACCCAGGCGGCGCCTATAACCCGTTGTTCCTTTATGGTGGCACCGGTCTGGGTAAAACCCACCTGTTGCACGCGGTTGGCAACGGCATCATGGCGCGCAAAGCTAACGCCAAAGTGGTCTACATGCACTCTGAACGCTTTGTGCAAGACATGGTCAAAGCGTTGCAGAACAATGCCATTGAAGAATTTAAGCGTTATTACCGTTCGGTCGATGCGCTGCTGATCGATGACATACAATTTTTTGCCAATAAAGAGCGTTCGCAGGAAGAGTTCTTCCATACCTTTAACGCGCTGTTAGAAGGCAATCAGCAGATTATCCTGACGTCGGACCGTTATCCTAAAGAGATTAACGGGGTGGAAGACCGTCTGAAATCCCGCTTCGGTTGGGGATTAACGGTAGCCATCGAACCGCCGGAGCTGGAAACCCGCGTAGCGATCCTGATGAAAAAGGCTGACGAAAACAATATCCGTCTGCCAGGAGAAGTGGCGTTCTTTATCGCCAAGCGCCTGCGTTCCAACGTGCGTGAGCTCGAAGGGGCGTTGAACCGCGTGATCGCCAACGCAAACTTTACCGGACGTGCCATTACCATTGATTTCGTGCGTGAAGCGCTGCGCGATCTACTGGCACTGCAAGAAAAGTTGGTCACCATCGATAATATTCAAAAGACGGTGGCGGAATACTATAAAATTAAAATCGCAGATTTGTTGTCCAAGCGGCGCTCGCGTTCCGTTGCCCGTCCACGTCAAATGGCGATGGCGTTAGCGAAAGAACTCACCAACCACAGCCTGCCAGAAATCGGCGATGCGTTTGGTGGCCGCGACCATACCACGGTGTTGCACGCCTGCCGGAAGATCGAGCAGTTGCGTGAGGAAAGT
Source organism: Serratia sp. PL17 (assembly GCF_017832355.1). Lineage (GTDB taxonomy): Bacteria > Pseudomonadota > Gammaproteobacteria > Enterobacterales > Enterobacteriaceae > Serratia. Next base: position 264,781 of record NZ_JAFIBY010000006.1, on the reverse strand, counting down.
CACGACATCAAAGAAGATTTCTCCAATTTAATCAGAACATTATCTTCCTAGCGCTATGAAATTTATCGTTGAACGTGAGCATCTGCTAAAACCGCTGCAACAGGTGAGCAGCCCGCTGGGCGGCCGCCCAACGCTGCCTATTCTGGGTAACCTGCTGTTGCAGGTCACAGAAGGCTGCCTGCTGTTGACCGGCACCGATCTGGAGATGGAGATGGTGGCGCGCGTTGCCCTGTCCCAACCTCATGAAGCGGGCGCGACTACCGTCCCCGCGCGTAAATTATTTGATATCTGCCGTGGTTTGCCTGAAGGGGCTGAGATCACTGTGACGTTGGAAGGCGAGCGTATGCTGGTGCGTTCTGGCCGCAGTCGCTTCTCCCTTTCTACGCTGCCGGCGGTAGATTTCCCGAACCTGGACGATTGGCAGAGCGAAGTTGAATTCTCTCTGCCGCAGGCGACCCTTAAGCGCCTGATCGAAGCCACGCAGTTCTCGATGGCTCATCAGGACGTGCGCTACTACTTAAACGGCATGCTGTTCGAAACCGAAGGTGAAGAACTGCGTACCGTGGCGACCGATGGTCACCGCCTTGCTGTGTGTTCGATGCCTATTGGCCAGCAATTACCGTCGCATTCGGTGATCGTGCCGCGTAAAGGGGTGATGGAACTGGTGCGTCTGCTGGACGGTGGCGATACGCTGCTGCAATTGCAGATCGGCAGTAACAACATCCGTGCGCACGTCGGTGATTTCATCTTCACTTCCAAGCTGGTTGACGGCCGTTTCCCTGATTATCGTCGCGTGTTGCCGAAGAACCCGGACAAAACGCTGGAAGCCGGTTGCGACTTGCTTAAGCAGGCTTTTGCCCGTGCGGCCATTTTGTCGAACGAAAAGTTCCGCGGTGTGCGCCTGTACGTCAGCCAAAACCAACTCAAGATCACCGCCAATAACCCTGAGCAGGAAGAAGCGGAAGAGATCCTCGACGTCAGCTACGACGGCACCGAGATGGAAATTGGGTTCAACGTCAGTTATGTGCTGGACGTATTGAATGCACTCAAGTGTGAAGATGTACGCTTGTTGCTGACCGACTCGGTCTCTAGCGTGCAGATCGAAGACGGTGCCAGTAAGTCTGCCGCCTATGTCGTCATGCCAATGCGGTTGTGATCGATATCCGGGCTATCTTGCTTGCCATTTTACGCTTGGGCAGTGCTCGCAATCCTCACGTACTCTGTGTACGCTCCGGTTGCTGTGCGCTGCCTGCACGTAAACTGCCAGCGCCGATAACGCCCTCACATTGAGCGTAATTTCCCGGTGATGGAATTGGCATGGCATTAACGCGTTTACTGATTAAAGATTTCCGCAATATAGAAGCTGCGGATTTGGCGCTGGCGCCGGGGTTCAATTTCCTGGTGGGTGCCAATGGCAGCGGCAAGACCAGCGTGCTTGAGGCGGTGTATACCCTCGGTCACGGGCGGGCATTTCGCAGCCTGCAGGCGGGGCGCGTGATTCGTCACGACCAGCCGGAGTTCATTTTGCACGGCCGCATTGACGGTGCAGAGCGTGAAATATCCGTAGGATTAAGCAAGAGCCGTCAGGGGGACAGCAAGGTACGTGTCGATGGCAGCGACGGCCACAAAGTGGCTGAACTGGCGCAGCTACTGCCGATGCAACTGATTACCCCCGAAGGTTTTACCCTGCTAAACGGCGGGCCGAAATTCCGGCGCGCCTTCCTGGACTGGGGTTGTTTTCATAACGAACCCGGTTTTTTCACCGCCTGGAGCAACCTGAAACGGTTACTGAAGCAGCGCAATGCCGCGCTGCGCCAGGTCAGTCGCTATGCGCAGATCCGCGCGTGGGATCAGGAACTGATCCCCTTGGCCGAGCGCATCAGCGAATGGCGGGCAGCTTACAGCGACGCGATTGCCGCGGATATTACCGCGACATGCGCGCAGTTTTTGCCCGAATTTGCCCTGAGTTTCTCTTTCCAGCGTGGCTGGGACAAAGAGAGCGACTACGGAGAGCTCCTGGAGCGCCAGTTTGAGCGCGACAGGGCGTTAACCTATACCGCGGTGGGGCCGCATAAAGCGGACTTTCGCATTCGTGCCGACGGCACGCCGGTAGAGGATTTGTTATCGCGCGGTCAGCTTAAGCTGCTGATGTGCGCGTTGCGCTTAGCGCAGGGTGAGTTTCTCACCCGGCAGAGCGGGCGGCGTTGCCTGTATCTGATTGATGATTTTGCCTCCGAGCTGGACACCGGCCGTCGCCGGTTGCTGGCCGATCGCCTGAAAGCCACCCAGGCCCAGGTCTTTGTCAGTGCTGTTAGCGCTGAACAAGTGACCGACATGGCCGGTGAAAAGGGCAAGATGTTCCGCGTGGAACAGGGTAAAATAGAGGTTCAACCACAGGACTAAAATGAGCGAGAAACGTTGATGTCGAATTCTTATGACTCCTCAAGTATCAAGGTATTAAAAGGGCTGGACGCGGTGCGTAAGCGCCCGGGCATGTATATCGGCGACACCGATGATGGCACCGGTCTGCACCACATGGTATTCGAGGTTGTGGACAACGCTATCGACGAAGCACTCGCTGGCCACTGTAGTGACATTCAGGTGACCATCCATGCCGACAACTCCGTTTCGGTACAGGATGACGGCCGTGGTATCCCGACCGGTATTCACGAAGAGGAAGGGGTTTCTGCGGCACAGGTGATCATGACTGTGTTGCATGCCGGCGGCAAATTTGATGACAACTCCTACAAGGTTTCCGGCGGTCTGCACGGTGTAGGCGTATCGGTTGTTAACGCCTTGTCCGAGAAGCTGGAACTGGTTATCCGCCGTGAAGGCAAGGTTCACGAACAAACCTATGCGATGGGCGAGCCACTGTCACCCCTGAAAGTGGTCGGTGAAACCGATCTGACCGGTACCACAGTGCGTTTCTGGCCGAGCTACGAAACCTTCACCAACAATACCGAATTTGAGTACGACATTCTGGCCAAGCGCCTGCGCGAACTCTCATTCCTGAACTCTGGCGTGTCTATCCGCCTGAAAGACAAACGTACGGACAAAGAAGACCACTTCCACTACGAAGGCGGTATCAAGGCGTTTGTTGAGTACCTGAACAAAAACAAAACCCCAATCCACCCGAACGTCTTCTATTTCTCTACCGTGAAAGACGACATCGGTGTGGAAGTGGCGTTGCAGTGGAACGACGGTTTCCAGGAAAACATTTACTGCTTTACCAACAACATTCCGCAGCGTGATGGCGGTACCCATCTGGTCGGTTTCCGTACCGCGATGACGCGTACCCTGAACAGCTACATGGATAAAGAAGGTTACAGCAAAAAGGCCAAGATCAGCGCTACCGGTGACGATGCGCGAGAAGGTTTGATTGCCGTTGTGTCAGTAAAAGTACCGGATCCTAAGTTCTCTTCTCAGACTAAAGACAAGCTGGTTTCTTCCGAAGTGAAAACCGCTGTTGAAACCCTGATGAACGAGAAGCTGGTCGATTACCTGATGGAAAACCCGGGCGATGCGAAAATCGTCGTCGGTAAAATTATCGATGCAGCGCGTGCCCGTGAAGCCGCACGTAAAGCGCGTGAAATGACTCGCCGTAAAGGCGCGTTGGATCTGGCCGGCTTGCCGGGCAAACTGGCGGACTGCCAGGAACGCGACCCGGCACTGTCCGAACTGTACCTGGTGGAAGGGGACTCAGCGGGCGGCTCTGCCAAGCAGGGGCGTAACCGTAAGAACCAGGCGATCTTGCCGTTGAAAGGTAAAATCCTCAACGTTGAGAAAGCCCGCTTCGACAAGATGCTGTCTTCACAGGAAGTTGCCACGCTGATCACTGCACTTGGCTGCGGTATCGGCCGGGATGAGTACAACCCGGACAAGCTGCGTTATCACAGCATCATCATCATGACCGATGCCGACGTCGATGGCTCGCACATCCGTACGCTGCTGCTGACCTTCTTCTATCGTCAGATGCCGGAAATCATTGAGCGCGGTCACGTGTTCATTGCCCAACCGCCGTTGTACAAGGTGAAAAAAGGCAAGCAGGAACAGTACATCAAAGATGACGAGGCGATGGATCAATACCAAATCGCCATCGCGATGGACGGCGCCACTCTGCATACCAACGCCAGTGCACCGGCGCTTGCGGGCGAGCAGTTGGAAAGACTGGTTGCTGAGCATTACAGCGTGCAGAAGTTGATCGGCCGTATGGAACGCCGCTACCCGCGCGCGTTGCTGAACAACCTGATCTACCAGCCAACTCTGGCAGAGGGCGATCTGAGCGATCAGGCCAAGGTTAAGACCTGGATTGATTCGTTGGTGAAACTGCTGAACGACAAAGAACAGCACGGCAGCAGCTATGATTCGGTGATCTTTGAGAACCGTGAGCGCCAGATGTTTGAGCCTGTACTGCGCATTCGTACTCACGGTGTGGATACCGATTACGCGCTGGACTTTGACTTCATCCATGGCGGCGAATACCGCAAAATCTGTGTCCTGGGTGAGAAGCTGCGCGGTTTGATCGAAGAAGATGCCTTCATTGAACGTGGTGAGCGTCGTCAGCCGGTTGAAAGCTTCGAACAGGCATTGGAGTGGCTGGTGAAAGAGTCGCGCCGTGGTCTGTCAGTACAGCGTTATAAAGGTCTGGGTGAAATGAACCCAGAGCAGCTGTGGGAAACCACGATGGATCCGGAAAGCCGCCGCATGCTGCGCGTGACCGTGAAGGACGCCATTGCTGCTGACCAACTGTTCACCACCCTGATGGGTGATGCGGTTGAACCTCGTCGTGCCTTTATCGAAGAAAATGCCCTGAAAGCGGCAAACATCGATATCTGACGTCCTTATCCCCCAAAATAATTCGAGTTGCATCAAGGCGGCAACTGAGCGAATCCCCGGGAGCTTAGATAACGAAGTGACTGGGGTGAGTAAAGGCAGCCAATAAGAAGCGACTTGAAATATGAAGGGGATCGTTGAAAATCCGCGCCGGGTGACTTGCGCGGATTTTTTTACGCTTTTTTGGCGCTGACATTACCGGCTGAAACGCGTTAGCATGGAAAAAACCACTGGGAGAGGCTCGAATGGCTATTGAACTGATTGCAATTGATATGGACGGCACGCTGCTCAACCCGCAGCACCAGATTACGCCGGCGGTAAAGCAGGCGATCACCGAGGCACGCCGCAAAGGGGTGCATGTCGTGCTGGCTACCGGGCGACCTTACGTCGGCGTGCAGGATTATCTGCGTCAGTTGGACATTCAGGGTCCCGGTGATTTCTGTATTACCTATAACGGCGCGCTGGTTTTGAAGGCGGTTGACGGTGACTGCATCCTGCAGGAAACGCTGGGCTTTGAGGATTATCTCTACTTCGAGCAGATGGCGCGTGAATTCGGCGTCCACTATCAGGCATTTGATTTCGATACGCTGTATACGCCGAACAAAGATATCGGCAAATATACCGTGCACGAGTCGGAAATGACCGGTATCCCGCTCAAATACCGCAGTGTGGAAGAGATGGATCGTTCGATTCGTTTCCCGAAATTGATGATGGTTGACGAGCCTGAGTTGCTGGATCGCGCTATCGCCCGTATTCCGGCCGAAACGCATGAGCGCTACACCATCCTGAAAAGCGCGCCTTATTTCCTGGAGCTCCTGCATAAAAATGTGGATAAAGGTGCCGGCGTGAAAATGCTGGCCGATCATCTTGGCATTGCGCGTGAAAACGTGATGACGTTGGGCGACCAGGCTAACGACACCGCGATGATCGAGTATGCCGGTGTCGGCGTTGCAATGGGTAACGCTATTCCGGAACTGAAGGCGGTGGCACAGTTTGTTACCACCACCAACACGGAAGACGGCGTAGCGCGCGCCATTGAGAAGTTTGTGCTCAATGCCTAATGCTGTTTGGCATTACAGGGGCGCAACTGCGCCCTTGTACGTTATAGCCGTGCCAAAATGCCTTTCACAATTTGCACATCCTGAATCGCCAGCCCGGTGAGATCGGCGAGGGTGATTTGCCGAGGATCACTGCGCACTTTTATCCCCTGAGCCAATGCCGTACCGAATTCGACGATTGGCGTCGATTGAAGTAAACCCTGCCGATAAGCCGTGGCGATCTCGCCGTATTCTGTGCACTGGGACACCGCGTCGACCAGCAACACATCCGCGCTGGCAACCAGGCTGCTCTCCAGTTCCTGCTTACCCTGAGCATCGGCGCCGACGGCAGTGATGTGGGTACCGGGTTGAATATCTGCTGCCCGCAGAATGGGTTCACGGCTGGGTGTTGTGGTGACAATCAACCGGCAGTGTCCCGCCAATTCTGCGGCATCCTGCGTGGTCTGTACCCGAAATCCTTCCGCCTCCGCTTCGCGACGGAAAGCGTCTAACGCCGGTTCGTTACGGCCCCACACCCAAACGTCGCGACAGGTCGTCTGCGGTTTGAGGTGTTGCAATTGCAGCCTGGCCTGCATGCCACAACCGATGAGGCCAATCGCCGGGATATCCGCTGGTGCGCACAGTTCGGCGGCAATACGTCCGGCCAGCGCGGTGCGTAACGCGGTCAGCCAACCTTCGTCCAACAATAATGCCTGCGGTACGCCGGTCTGCGCCGAGAAGGCCATCATCAGCCCTTGATTGCTGGCCAGGCCCTGCAACGCGTTGTGATAAAAGCCGGAAGAAACCTTGATGACAAATTGTTCGTCCCCTTCCAGCCACGCTGATTTAATGCAGCAGTCACCCGACGCCTGCTCGAAGAGGAAGTGCTGAACTGGCGGCTGTTGCACCCGTTGCTGTGAATAGGCAATAAACCCCTGTTTAAGCAACAAAGTGACTGCATCAGCATCGAAAGCGTCAAGAATCTGCCGTTTATTAATGATTCTCATCGGAGATGGCCTTGAGGTATTTTTCCAGTACGATGTTTTTGCCACACAGCACTACCGCCACTTTCTTCCCCTGAAATTCCGGCGCGAGTTTGATGGCGGCAGCTAAGGCTACTCCGGCTGCGCCCTCAATAATCCAGCGATCGCTGGCGGCAATCTGGCGCATGGCCTGCTTGATTTCCGCTTCACTGACCAATATTTTTCGGTCAATCACCTGCTGGCACAGCGGGAAGGTGATTGCGTTCGGCTCGACACCGCCAGCGGTGCCATCGGACAGCGTGTCCCGTTCTTCCACCGGATAAATATGGCCGGCTTCCAGTGCGCTATACATGCTGGTGGCATTTTCTGGCCAGCAGGCGATAAGCTGTGTTTTGGGAGACAATCGCTGCAGAACGGTACCAATTCCTGAAATATAGCCGCCGCCTCCCACTGCGACAAACACCGCATCCAAATCCGCTTGCTGCTCCACTAGCTCCATGCCGCAGGTGCCCTGACCGGCAACCACCTGTGGGTCGTTATAGGGTGAGATATAGACTTTACCTTGCTCAATGGCCGCCTTTTCTCCCGCCTGTTCGGCATTCAGTGCATCGCCCGGTATCAATTCCACCTTACCGCCGAGCGCACGGATGGTCTCCAGTTTGATCGCTGCCGCCGTTTCTGGGGCATACACCGTCACGCTGACACCCATCAGTTTGCCTGCCAACGCGACGGCTTGGCCATGATTCCCGGTAGAAGCGGCGATCACCCCGCAGCTGCGCTGTTGGTCATTGAGCAACCGCAGTTTGTTGCTGGCACCACGAAACTTGAAGGAGCCGGTATGTTGCAGATGGTCGCATTTCAGATACAGCTCGCAGCCCAACTGCTGTGACAGCAATACGCTGTGGTCCAGCGGGGTCACGCGAACCTGCGGGCGCAAGTGCTGATGGGCGGAAACAATGGCATCGAATAGATTGCTCATACAGGCTCCTGTAGAAAAGATTAATGTAGACTTTAAAATCCAGTGTGTACTTTTTAGTATTGTCTGTAAACCTTCATTTGTGCGTGGACACAGTGTGCCAATGGGCAATGTGAACCCACAGCCCATTCCGGTAAGATGGCTGTTCAGTACCAGCCTATGCAGGAGAGCCGCCATGAGCCATCGGGAACAACAACTGACTTTTGATCCACGTGGACATCAGTTAACCAATATTAACGTCTGGACGCCGGACAGCCAGTGGTTGGCTTACGATGTACGCCCGAATGGGGCTTCCTTCACTGGCTTGAGTATCGAGCGGGTGAACGTCGATAGCGGCGTGGTAGAGGTGGTCTATCGCGCGCAGCAGGGTGCCCACGTTGGCGTGGTAACCGTCAGCCCGGATGCGCCGGCTCGCTATGCCTTTATTCACGGGCCAGAGTATCCGGACAGCGTTTGGCATTATGATTTTCACCACCGTCGTGGGGTGATCGTCAGCGAGCCGGATCGTGAATTGGCCATAACCCTCGATGCGATGGATATCACCGCCCCCTTTACCCCTGGTGCGCTACGTGGCGGCACTCACGTGCATGTCTTTAGCCCGGACGGTAGCCGCCTGAGCTTCACCTACAATGACCACGTAATGCACGAGTTGGACCCGGCGCAGGATTTGCGCAACGTGGGTGTGGCTGTGCCATTGCAGGGAGTGAACCCGCCGAAGCAACATCCGCGTGAATATGACGGTAGCCATTACTGTGTATTGGTGAGCGAGACGACATCGCAGCCACAGCCAGGCAGCGACCAAATTAACCGCGCCTATGAAGAAGGTTGGGTCGGTCAGCGTGGTTATACCCGGCCTGATGGGCGGCAACAGCGTTGGGCGCTGGCATTTATCGGCGATACGCTTTCCAGCAGCGGTGAGAAGCTACCTGAGGTTTTTATTGTAGATCTGCCACAGGATGATACCGATTATGCCAAAGCCGGAGCCAGGCCGTTACAGGGCACCGCCCGCCATTTGCCTGCACCGCCGTTGGGAGTGCGCCAACGCCGGTTGACGTTTACCGGCCAACGCTGTTATCCCGGTGTTGTGACCACGCCTCGCCACTGGCTGCGCAGTTCGCCCGACGGTAGCATGATCGCCTTTCTAATGAAGGATGATAGAGGGGTTGTGCAATTGTGGACAATCTCACCCAATGGCGGTGACCCGCGGCAGATCACCCATGGTGAACACGGGATTCAGTCGGCATTTAGCTGGCATCCACAGGGGGGCAGGATCGCGTTGGTGTGTGATAACAGCCTCATGGTGTGTGAGGTCGCAAGTGGCCGAATGCAGCGCCTGACACAGCGTACTGCGCTACCGCCGTCGGGGGACGCTATCGTGTTCTCACCGGACGGCAATAAAGTGGCGTTTATGCGTGAGATTGGCGGATTCAGCCAGATTTTTGTGGTCGGGCTGTAATCAACCGCGGGCAAGTGGCCCGCGTCTGATACGTTAATGTGGGGTTGTGGTGGCTGCGTGGGCAGGATCGCCGCTGGCGGCCAGATTCTGCTCTTCACCGCGGAGAATGCGCGCCTTAGGTGAGTCTGAGGTCGCGTCACTGCCAGATCGCATATAGTCGTAAGGCAGCAATACCGTGTCCATGACGGCTGATAACGGCAGATCCAACGCAACCAGTGGCATCATTGCCCAACTGGTGTTGTCATCCTTCAGAATATCCACGCTGGCGCGAGTGCCGGGGTAATAGCCCTGATTTGGGCCAGTGTGGCTCATCACGCTTGAGCAGCCGTTAGTCGCTAACAGCATGCAACTGGTTGCTATCACTCTCATCGTTTTCATTATTATTCCATCCTGCAGGGTGCTGTTCCCCAAAATCTGCTGATCTATAACATCTTGTGGATGTTTTAAAAGGAGCAAGGACCCGCTCTGTGGCAGTAGTCTCAGTTTATTGTAAGGGATAAAAAAAATTTCGCCGAACTGATTGTCATTTTTTTGATCGTCGCCAGTTGAAATGCTGAAAGCAATCCCCATTTTCTTATCAGTACCCAATTAAGAATTCGCCGTAAGGGAATTCCGATTATTTAGTCTGTCCCGTGTGGAAGGCTTAATTATTAAACCTCGCTGAAGTGTCTTAGGAGGCTGTTTTATGCGCAATTTTGATCTTTCCCCACTCTATCGTTCCGCGATTGGTTTTGATCGTTTGTTTAACACGTTAGAGGCAAGCCAAAGCCAGAGTAATGGCGGTTATCCTCCTTATAACGTTGAACTGGTAGATGAAAATCATTACCGCATTGCGATAGCGGTAGCCGGGTTTGCCGAGCAGGAGCTGGAAATAACCAGCCAGGATAATCTGCTGATTGTTCGCGGCGCTCATAATAATGAACCGGCGGAAAGAACCTACTTATATCAAGGTATTGCCGAGCGGAACTTTGAACGTAAATTCCAGCTGGCCGAGCATATCCAAATTAAAGGCGCCAAGCTGGAAAACGGTTTGTTGTATATAGATATGGAAAGAATTGTTCCAGAAACATTAAAACCGCGCCGGATCGAAATTAAATAATTCCTATTTCATCGGTGGAATGAATCGCCGGTGGGACGTTAGTTAACTTGCCTGCCGTCAGGGGGCAAATTAAACATAATCTCGCTTCATAGAAGGAGTTTACACTATGCGTAATTACGATTTATCCCCACTGCTGCGTCAGTGGATTGGTTTTGACAAACTGGCCAGTTCAATGGGCGGTCAGGAACCGCAAGGGTTCCCGCCTTACAATATCGAGAAAAGCGACGACAACCATTACCGCATTTCTCTGGCGTTGGCCGGGTTTAAGCAAAGCGAGCTGGATATTGAGGTTGAAGGCCCACGGCTGACTGTGCGGGGCAAACCGACGCCACCAGAAAAACAGGTGGAATATCTGCATCAAGGGCTGGTGTGTAAAGAGTTTACGTTGACCTTCACGTTGGCTGAGCATCTGCAGGTGTCAGAAGCCCAGTTTGAAAACGGCCTTCTGCATATCGATCTGGTGCGTCAGGTTCCGGAAGCCCTGCAGCCGCAGCGTATTGCCATCGGCACCACGCCGGGGTTGGAATCAAAATAACCGACTGAAAAACGGCAAAATTATACGGGGGAAGTCCAAACGGGCTTCCCCCGTTGCATTCTGTGGCGCACCCCACAGTCGTACCTTCCCGCTTATGCCAAAATCCTTGTTAATTGTGCGTATTTAACCGCAAAACCGGTTGTTAAACTTCTGGCAAGGATGTGACCAATGAGCGAAATCGCCCTGACCGTCAGTATGTTGGCGTTGGTGGCCGTTCTCGGGCTGTGGATGGGTAACTGGAAGGTCTACGGAGTTGGGCTGGGTATTGGTGGGGTGTTGTTCGGTGGCATCATCGTTGGGCATTTCGCCCAGAGCTGGCAGCTCAATCTTAATGGCGACATGCTGCACTTTATTCAGGAGTTTGGCCTGATCCTGTTTGTTTATACCATTGGTATTCAGGTCGGTCCTGGTTTCTTCTCTTCGTTGCGGGTATCCGGGCTGCGGCTCAACGGCTTTGCCATTTTACTGGTGTTGCTCGGTGGGGGCGTGGCGGCGGTGGTTCACAAATTGTTTGCCGTACCACTGCCAATCATTCTGGGCGTGTTCTCCGGCGCGGTCACTAATACGCCAGCGCTCGGGGCCGGGCAGCAAATTCTTACCGATTTAGGATCAGATCCTGCACTGGTCGATCGCATGGGGATGGGATACGCCATGGCGTACCCGTTCGGCATTTGCGGCATTTTATTGGTGATGTGGCTGATACGCCTGTTTTTCCGCATCAATATCGAGCGAGAGGCGCAGATCTTTGAAAGCAGCCTGGGCAACCAGCGCGAGCTGCTGCATACCATGAACGTCGCGGTGCGTAACCCCAACCTGCAGGGGATGGCAATCAAAAATGTGCCGCTATTGAACGGTGAAGACATCATTTGTTCACGCCTGAAACGCGGCGAGCTGCTGATGGTACCGGCACCGCTCGAGAAGCTGGAGCTGGGCGACTACCTGCATCTGGTGGGCAAGCGTGAAAATTTGGAAAATGCCCGGTTGGTGATTGGCGAAGAAGTAGACGTTTCACTGTCGACACGCGGTACGGAGCTGCAGGTGGTGAGAGCGGTGGTGACCAATGAAAAAGTCTTGGGCAGCAAAATCCGCGATCTGAACCTGAAGCAAAAATACGACGTGGTGATTTCACGTCTCAACCGTTCTGGGGTGGAATTGGTTGCCGGCAGCAATGTCACGCTGCAATTTGGCGATATCCTCAACCTGGTTGGGCGGCCGGAGTCCATCGAGGCGGTGGCGGCCATTGTCGGCAACGCTCAACAGAAGCTGCAGCAGGTGCAAATGCTGCCGGTATTTATTGGCATTGGTTTGGGTGTGCTGCTGGGGTCTATTCCACTGTTTGTACCGGGTTTCCCGGCGGCATTGCGACTGGGGCTTGCCGGTGGGCCGTTGGTGGCGGCCTTGATCCTCGGGCGTATTGGCAGCATCGGTAAGCTGTATTGGTTTATGCCACCGAGCGCCAACCTCGCGTTGCGCGAACTGGGCATTGTGCTGTTTCTGGCGGTGGTGGGGTTGAAGTCAGGGGGGAACTTTGTCGATACCTTGATTAATGGCGAAGGATTGGAGTGGATCGGTTATGGCGCGCTGATTACGGCTATCCCACTGCTCAGTGTGGGCGTGTTGGCGCGGTGGGTGGGTAAGATGAATTATCTGACACTGTCCGGCATGCTGGCAGGTTCAATGACGGATCCACCGGCGCTGGCCTTCGCCAACGGCCTGCACCCGACCAGCGGCGCTGCTGCGTTGTCTTATGCCACGGTTTATCCGTTAGCGATGTTCCTGCGTATCATGTCACCGCAGTTGCTGGCGGTGCTGTTCTGGGCGATGTAAGACGATGGGGCACAGGTGTTGAACGGTGCCCCATCGCTATGATCAGTTCGCCTCTTGGTGAGCGCGTTCGATCTCTTCCGCCAGTATGGCTACGCCGCGCTCAATCTTCTCTGGGTCAGGCACGTAGTTCATGCGCATACACTGATGGGTGTGTGGCCATTCATGCTCCAACCCCGGGAAGAAGTAGTGCCCTGGCACCATCAGCACACCACGCTTTTTCAGGCGTTGATACAGCAATTCGGTGGTGATCGGCAGGTCCTTAAACCACAGCCAGAGGAAAATTGCCCCTTCCGGTTTGTGGATCAGGCAGCGTTCTGGTGACAGGTAGCGGCGAATGATCTCGATCGTGTGCTCAACGCGCTGTTTGTAGAACGGACGGATCACCTCGTTGGACAAGCGCAGCAAATCACCACGTTCGATCATTTCTGTCGCCATTGCCGGGCCCATGCTGCCCGGTGACAGGCTGATGATACCGTTCATGTTGGTCAGCGCACTGATCACCTTCTCGTCAGCGATCACAATACCGCAGCGTGAACCCGGCAGGCCGAGTTTCGACAGACTCATACATAAGATGATGTTGGGGTTCCACAGCGGTGTTGCGTCGCTGAAGATGATGCCTGGGAAGGGTACGCCATAGGCGTTATCGATCACCAGCGGGATATTACGTTGTTGCGCCAGCAGGTCGAGCTTCATCAGCTCTTCGTCGGTGATCACGTTACCGGTTGGGTTCGTGGGGCGTGACACACAGATCATGCCGATATCATCGCCAATATTCAGATGTTCGAAATCAACGTGATACTTGAACTGGCCCTCTGGCAGCAATTCGATATTAGGCTTGGCCGACACAAACAGGCCTTCGTCCAACCCTGCATCGGCATAGCCGATATATTCCGGTGCCAGCGGGAACAGCACGCGGCGGCGGCTGCCGTCGGCGTAACGCCCGGCAAACAGGTTAAACAAGTAGAAAAACGCACTCTGACTGCCGTTTGTCAGTGCAATATTCTGTGGTGAGATCTGCCAGCCGAGTTCATCGTGCAGCAAATTGGCCAGCGCTTTCAGTAAAGCGTCTTTGCCCTGCGGGCCGTCATAGTTACACAGAGCCTCAGTCAGTTTGCCTTGATCGAGCATGTCCTGGCACAGCTGTTTGAAGTAGCTTTCCATCTCTGGAATCTGTGCCGGATTGCCGCCGCCGAGCATGATGGCACCGGGGGTGCGCAGGCCTTCGTTCAGGTCATCCATTAAACGGGTAATGCCCGCATAACGGGTAAATTTGTCGCCGAAAAGTGAAAAAGTCATAGGTGCAGCTGTATTGTTTTTAGCAGGTAATCGCCCACCATACCGCCAGACAATTTCTGGTGCAATGCAGTTCATAAATCAACCACCAGGAGTAAATTTTACCTGGTGGTTTTAATTAAGCATATTACGCTAAATTATTGTGACCGATCGCCGACCCACACCACCATGACCTTATCGCCATTGAGCTGGCGGCTAAAAGCGTAGTAGCGTGCAGTGTGCTGCGATTGCTGTGTACCGGAGCCAATCGCCGGGTGGCGGGCGCGGAATTGCCCCAGTCGTTGCCAGTGCGCCAGTAACGGGGCTTTGTCGCCGTTGAGCTCGTTCCAGTTCATATCGGAACGCGTGCCCTGCAGCGGATCTGAGCCTGTGGGCCCAAGTTGGCGGCCACTTTCATCTCCGTAGTAAATCTGGACCGCGCCGGGGGCCAACAGCAGCAGGTCGGCGGCACGTTGCTGCAGCGCCAATGACCCTTTGGCATCGCTGGCGAAGAACAATCGCGTATCGTGTGAGGATATATAGCTCAGCACGTTGAAATCTTGCAACTTGTCCGCCATCTGCTGGTAGGTGTCATCGATGCTGGAGAAACAGCTCAGTGCCTGTGACGCCTGGTCCTGGAAATCAAAATTGATCATCGCGTCGAAGCCATTCTGGTAATAGTCGCTTTTCATCACGCCATGGCCCCAGGCTTCTCCGGTCATCCAAAATGGGCTGTTATCCAAAGCCTGTTGCGGATGGGCGGTTTTCCACTCAGCCAGCGCTGCCGTGGCGCGTTGTTTCAGCAGCGCCAGCGTGGGTTTCTCCACGTGCTTGGCCGTATCGACGCGAAAGCCGTCGATGCCGTAGTCACGTACCCATTGGCTAAGCCAAATGGTCAAGTAGTCGCGGGGGGTGGCACCGGGAATATCCCGTGCGGCAGTATCAGGTTTATGGCGATAAAACAGCGGTAAACCGCTGGCTCCGGGCGCTTCAGTTTTGATGTCCGGGAGGAAGGCCAGCGACAGGGTAAGATCGTCGTAACCCGGCGAGTCATAGTCGCCGATATCGGTACGGATCCAATTTTTGCCCCACCATTGGCTCCAGCCGGCCTTGTCGCTGAAGTTGATATAATCGTTGAAACTGTGCCAGTTCTGCCCTGCACCGGGTCGCCAGTCCCCCCAATTCTTGCCCAGCGTTTTTTCAATCTCTGTCCCCTTCAGATACAGCGAACCGAACTGGAAGGTTTGCATGTCCGCTAACGTGGCATAACCGACATGATTCACCACCACATCAAACAGGATACGAATACCCCGTTGGTGAGCCTGCTCAACGAGAGTACGCAGGTCTTGTTCGCTGCCCATGTTGGCATCGAGTCGTGTCCAATCCAGCGCATAGTAGCCGTGATAGGCGTAATGCGGGAAGTCGCCCTTGGTGCCGCCGCCAACCCAACCGTGGATCTGCTCTAACGGCGAACTGATCCACAGCGCGTTGACGCCGAGTTGTTGCAGGTAATCCAGTTTTTGCGTCAGGCCAGCCAGATCGCCGCCGTGAAAGGTGCCGATTTCCTGCATGCCGTCACTGCGACGGCCGTAGCTGTGGTCGTTGGCAGGGTTGCCGTTGTTAAAGCGATCGGTGAGGGCGAAATAGACCGTGGCGTTGTGCCAGTTGAAAGGTGCAGGCTTCTCGCTGCCGGCAGACTCCAGCAACAGCAATCCCCCGCTGTTGGCGGCGGGCAGCAGGGTGATTTTGCCTTGGTTGACCTTTGCCGTTTGGCCTGAATAGAAATCACGCACCGACTCGCCTTCGGCAAAGGTTGCCGTTACGTCAAGGGTGACGGGTTTGCCGTCCCAACGTTGACAGGTACGCGCGATTGCAGCGGTCGTGGTTTCCGGTGCGGTTTTTAGACTGAGTTGTAGCGTCGGAGTGCCGCTGCGGGTGTCGACACGCACCTGGTATTCCCCGGCGCGGAACAACCGCCAGGTGGCCGGTGGGTTATCGCTGCAAGGCTGAAGCGACAGGGTTTGATTCAGTTTCACCGGCTCGGTGGGCTGCCAGCACTGCTGATCCTGATAAATCTTCAGCGGCAGCTCGCCTTTGGCCAGCGTGGCGTGGCTGGTGAATAAGCCACTGGTGGATTCACCAAACGTCGGGAAGCTTTGCAGCGTCCAGCTTGCCATTGCGGGCGGTGACAGCAGCATCAACAGGGGCAGGGTTAAATTTTTCATAGCTCTCCGTACGCGTGGCAGGAAGCGTTTTTTTGTAGGGTAATGCCCAGTGTGACAAGTGACGAATAAATCGCCTCATCCCAGCGAGAGATTTTCGGGGAGGAGAAGGTGGGGGGATATAAGAAAAAGAGAGGGGCGGGAAAACGCCCGCCCGTTAACACTATTTTTTCAACAGCTGCGGGTTAACGCAGTTTTCAGTTACCGTGCCGGTTAATGCGGCTATCAGGTTGTCCACGGCGCAGGCGGCCATGCCGTAGCGGGTTTCATGGGTCGCGGACCCAATATGCGGCAGTGCCACCACGTTTGGCAGCGTCAGCAGCGGTGATGACACCGGCAATGGCTCTTTTTCGAATACATCCAGCCCGGCGGCGTGGATGGTGCCATTTTGCAGCGCTTCGATCAGCGCGGCTTCGTCCACGACGGGGCCACGGCCAGCATTGATCAGAATGCCGCTTTTTTTCATCTTCGCTAATTGATCACGGCTGATCATATGGAAGGTTTCATCGGTCAGCGGCAGTGTAATACAGATGAAATCAGACTCGGCCAACAGCGTATCGAGATCGCAACGGCGGGCGTTAAAGCGTTGCTCTGCCTCCTCATGCGTGCGGCGCGCGTTATACAGCACCGGCATACCAAAACCGAAGTGTGCACGTTGTGCCAGCGCCAGGCCGATACGGCCCATACCAAGGATGCCGATAGTTTTATGGTGTACGTCGACACCAAACCAATCTGTACCGATGCTGCCTTGCCATTCGCCGGCTTTTACTCGCTCTGCCACTTCCACGACTCGGCGTGCTGTCGCCAGTACCAAGCTCATGATGGTGTCGGCGACGGTTTCGGTGAGTACGGTAGGGGTATGCATCAGCAAGACGTGATGGGCGTTCAGTGCATCAACGTCAAAGTTATCGTAACCGACGGAAATGGTTGAGGCCGCACGCAGTTTGGGTGCCTGCTGCAGGAAGGCCTCATCAATTTTGCCGCCGGAACCGATAATCCCTTCCGCTTGTTGCAATGCTTGGCGCAGTGCATCGCGGTTATCCGGGTTCAGGCCATCAAAGGCATGCACAGTGAAGTGCTGTTCCAGTCGTTCACGCAGATCGGTGGGAATGCTTTTGTACAACACGATAGAAGGCTTCATCACGAACTCCAGCAGTACCCTCCGTCTTTCAGGCTGCAGCGTTGTTGGCTTTAAACACCGGCTGCAGCCTGAAATCCATTGGGTTTGTTCAACAGAAAGTAAATTATAACGAGACTACGCCAATTGCGGTTGGGCCTCGTTACGAGCCGGCTTGACGACCAGCGTCAGCACGACCGCCACCAACAGGGCAATGGCCATAAACATATAGGAGGCCGCCGGGCTGCCGGTCGCACCGTTCAGGTAACCGACGAACCAGGAACCGAAGAAAGAACCCAGTGCCCCCATGCTGTTGATCAGCGCCATAGCGCCACCGGCAACGTTTTTCGGCAACATCTCAGGAATGATAGCGAAGAACGGCCCGTAAGGGGCGTACATGGCCGCACCGGCAATGACCAGCAAGGTATAAGAGATCCAGAAATGGTTGGCACCGACGGCGTAAGAGCCGAAGAAAGCCAGCGCACCAATCAACAGCAGCGGCCAGACGAACAGCTTACGGTTTTGCATTTTGTCGGAAGCCCAGGACACCAGGATCATGGCGATAGTCGCTGCCAGATAAGGTACCGCGGATAGCCAACCGGCCTCCACCATTCCCATCTGCATGCCACTGCGCAGGATGGAGGGCAACCACAGCACAAAGCCGTATACGCCGATACTCCAGGCAAAATATTGAACGCACAGCAAGATCACGTTGCGTGAGCGGAAGGCTTCGCTGTAATTACGCACCGCTTTAATGCCTTTTTGTTCTTCTGCCAATTGTTGCTGCAAGGCCAGCTTTTCGTCATCACTCAGCCAATTGGCCTGTGCTGGTTTGTCTTTAGCCAACACCCACCAGCAGAAGGCCCAAATAACCGCAGGAATGCCTTCGAAGATGAACATTTCACGCCAGCCGTAGGCGTGGATCAGGTAGCCGGAAACGACGGACATCCACAGCACGGTTACTGGGTTGCCGAGGATCAGGAAGGTATTGGCACGTGAACGTTCTGATTTAGTGAACCAGTTACTGATATAAATCAGCATCGCCGGCATCACGGCGGCTTCTACCACGCCGAGAATAAAACGGATCGCAGCCAGCATTGGGATATTGCTGACCATGCCGGTCAGGGAGGCACAAGCCCCCCACAGGATCAGACACCAGAAGATCAGTTTTTTAACGCTACGGCGTTCGGCATAAATTGCGCCAGGGATCTGGAAAAAGAAATAGCCGAGGAAAAACAAGGCGCCCAGCAATGACGACATGCCTTTGGTGATACCCAGATCGTCATTGATGCCGGCAGCGGAGGCAAAGCTAAAATTGGCTCGGTCGAGATAGGCCAGGCTGTAGGTGATAAACACGATGGGCATGATGTACCACCAGCGTTTAGCCGCGATAGTCGCTTTGTTCATGTTCAGATTCCTTCAGTGGTGTCGTATTCCCGTCGTCTTTTACGCTGCAGCGCTGTTGACTGCGTTTGCCCATCCCTGTGGCTTAATTCAGCGTCTGGGGTAAGCGAACGGATTGCAGCATGAAAGTCACTGGGTATCGTTATCTCCCAACGCAATCTGGTTGTAGGGCCAGAGGTACACGTCATAAGGAGAAGTCTGTTTACCGATTATGTTTGTTATTACCCTAAATCATTCGAGTTGCAGGCAGGGCAAGAGCACTCACCTGCAGCTTGAAGCATGACGGGTATATTTATTCGGCCAATGCCGCGCGGGTCGGTAGCCCTTCGCTGTCGCCGATGGCCTGGATCGCCAGCGAGCCGATTTTATTGCCGCGTTGTACCGCTTGTTTCAGCGTTTTGCCTTCCAGCAGGGCGCTGATCGTGCCGACGGCAAAACCGTCTCCCGCCCCCACGGTATCCACCACGTTGTTGACTTTGATTGCGGCGACCGCCGCCTGATCGCCTGCTGCAGTTTTAAACCAGGCGCCCTCTGGACCGGTTTTGATGATCACTGCCTGCACACCACGCTCCAGGTAAAAATCGGCGATGCCTTCTGGTGTTGATTGGCCCGTGAGGATTTGTCCTTCTTTCAGCCCCGGCAACACCCAGTCGGCGGCAAACGCCAGTTTATTCAATTGCTCGATCATCACCTGCTGGCTGGACCACAGCACCGGGCGCAGATTCGGGTCAAATGAAATGGTTTTTCCCATGGCGCGCATTTCTCGGGCGGCATGGTGACACAGCGCCAACGATTGGCCGGACAGGGCTGCTGCAACGCCGCTCAAGTGCAGATGGCGTGCGGAGCCGAAATAATCGCGGTTGAAATCGTCGACTGATAGGTGGCTGGCTGCCGAGCCTTTGCGGAAATACTCCACACTGGGATCGGTACCATCCGTGGTTTTAGATTTGATCTGAAAACCGGTCGGGTAATTGCCATCTACCGTGACCTGTTGCGCGTTAATGCCTTCTTTTTTGAGCTGTTGCAGGGTGAAACGACCGAAAGTATCGTTGCCCACCCGGCTGACCCAACCGACGTTCAACCCCAGGCGTGCAAGGCCGATCGCCACATTCAGCTCGGCCCCTGCAATGCGTTTGGTGAAGGTTTCTACATCCGCCAGATCCCCGGTTTGTGTTGCCACGAACATCGCCATGGCTTCACCCAAGGTGACGACATCCAATGGCCCGTTATGTGCAGTTGCTAGCATGGTCATGATGTTTACTCCGCACGCAGAAGGTTAACGTAGTAGCGGGTGACCTCTTCCAGGTTGTCGCCTTGCAACGGGAATTCAATGCCGCGGGGTGCATCCAGCGGCAAACGGGTCAGCAGATCGCGCCAACTCCCATCGCTGTCGTCCAGCGCGACGGCTCGCCAACCGCGTTGGCCATGGGTTGCAGCCTTAACGTGGACATAGCTGACGTGGCGCGCCAGGCGTTCGGCAGCGGCGAAGGCGTCTTGCCCCACCCAGAGCCAGTTGGCCATATCGAACGTCATGCTGACAGGCAGACGGTTATCTTCCGCAGCGTGGAAAAAGGCATTGAGCTGCGACAAAATGCCGCAGTCAGGGGTTTGGTCATTTTCTACCACCAGGCTGACCGGATGCTGTTCCAGCGCCACTTTCAGTTCAGTAAAATCGAAGCCCGGTTGGTAGTGGCCCAACGATAATTTTAACTGACGTGCATTCAGGATTTGGGCTTCTGCCAGCAGTGCCGGCAAGTTAGGATTCAGCTGGTGCTGCGGAGTAAACAGGGCTTCAGGTGCGGAATAAACGGCGAACAGCTGGTGTTGTTCGATGGCCTTGGCCAGCGCTGGCAGGCTTTGCAATTCCTGTTCAGAAAACAGTTCACGGCGGATCTCGACGCCGTCGGCATCGGCATCGGCAATAATGGGCAATAAAGCGCTTTGGCCGCCGAGCTGCCGGACGGTATCGGTGCCGTAGGCACCGGTCACCACGATAATTTCTCTTGTCATCTTTTGTGCTCCTGAGGTGGCGTTATTCCCACCGCTGCTGTTAACTACACGTTAAATGGTACCGGTTCCATTCGAAAGCGACAGAATGTAAAAATATGATCGCAATCACGAACATGAGCAAAAAATAATCTGGGTAGTGTAGTGAGGGCGCCACAAACCGCGCCCTGACAGGAAAGAAGAGAGTTATCGGGTGGTGGAGCCGCGCACGATCAGTTCGCCGGGGAACATCTGTTCGCTGATGGGGGTATCCAGCCCTTGAATACGTTGCACCAATTGTTCAAGTGCGGCATGGCCCATTTGATAGGTGGGTTGTTTCAGCGTGGTGATGCCGACACCGGCCAGTTCGGCCCACTCCAGCTCGTCAAAACCCAGCAGGCCAATATCGCTACCCCATTGGATACCCAGGCGGCGCATGGCACGTGCCACCTGAAGCGTCAGGGCGCCGTTGGCGGAAATCACCGCTTTGCGCATGCCACGATGGCGGGTATTGAAGTTGCTGAGTACGTCTTCCAGTTGCTTCACGTCGTTAAGCGGGGTTTCTGCCTGCTCAGCCAATAATCCGGCATGTTGCGCCATGGTTTGATTAAAAGCGTGCAGTCGCTCCAGCCGGGTATTCACCGTGCCGATCGGTTCGCTGAGGAACAAAATGGCTTCGAATCCCTGTTGCAGCAGGTGTTCCGTGGCGACAGTTGCCGCTTCGTGGTTATTGAGGCCCACGACGTCACAGGCGAAATCATGAATTTTGCGGTCGATCAGCACCATAGGCAGCATGGATTGTTGCAGTGTCGACAGTGCCTCTTCGCGCATACCAACGGCATTAACCACAATGCCTTCTACCCGATAGCTGCTGAGCAGTTGCAGGTAGTGCTGTTCTTGGTTGACCTCATTGTTGGTGTTACATACCAACAGGGTAAAACCGTGCTGGCGGCAGGCCGCTTCGATGCCGCGCATGACGTCTACTGAATAGGGATTGGTGATATCGGCGATGATGAGCCCAATCAACCGGGTTTGTCCGCCCTTCAGGCTACGCGCCATCTGGCTGGGCCGATAGTCGAGCTGGTGGATCGCCTGTTCAATACGCTGTTTGAGATCGTCAGAAAGCAGGTGCTGCTCACCATTCAGATAGCGCGACACGCTGGTTTTACCTGTCTTGGCGGTTTTCGCCACATCGCTAATGGTGGCTCGCCCCGAGGCGCGTATTGCCTTAACACTGCTCACAGCCGATCTCCCCTGTGGTTAATTGCCAAGGAGACTAACACACCCGATGCGGAGCCGGGAATGTTCAATGGGAGACAGTCAGGAATGCGGGGATAAGTAGCGGCGGGGCATAACACCCCGCACGAGATTACTGCAGTGGGCTGAGCGTGATCTCAACGCGACGGTTTTGCGCTTTGCCTTCTGCCGTGCTGTTGGAGGCGATCGGGTTATCCGGGCCGGCACCTGACGTACGGATACGGTTTGCCGCCACACCCTGAGTGATCAGCGCACTGCCAACGCCGTCGGCGCGTTGCTGCGACAGGGTCATGTTCAGTGAACGGGAGCCGGTGCTGTCGGTATAACCGATCACGTTAACTGCCGTTTTCGGATATTCCTTCAGAACCATGGCAACGCCGGTCAGGGTGTTGGCGCCTGCCGGTTTGAGGGTGGCGCTGCTGCTGTCGAAGGTGACATTGTTCGGCATGTTCAGCACGATATTGTCGCCCTGACGGGTGACGCTAACGCCAGTGCCTTTCATTTTGTCGCGCAGTTTGGCTTCCTGCACGTCCATATAATACCCTGCGCCGCCGCCAAGGGCTGCACCGGCCGCCGCGCCGATCAGCGCGCCTTTGCCGCGATCTTTCTTCGATGAGGACAGCATGCCTACGCCTGCGCCCAATGCCGCGCCGATCCCTGCGCCAATACCGGATTTGCCGGCTTCAGATTCCCCGGTATACGGGTTAGTGGTACAGGCAGACAGCGTGAGCGCAACGCTCACCGCGCCGGCAATAATCGCAATGCGTTTTTTCATGTTTTTTCCTTTGTGGCATCAGAATCTGTGTGCGTCAGTCCAATTTGGGGGACGCTAAAAAAACCATTGGCAACCCGGCATACCGAGCTGCGGCGCTACTATGACGCGTATCCTCTCCAGCAGTTCCGGAAAGAAACGTGACAAATTATAAGTAGCTACAGGCTGCGGCAGTTATCCGGGAAAAAGCAGGGGAATACTATGCAGCGGATTCTGAATTGAGCGCACTTCGGAGCGGAGTGCGCCATTTTTAGCCAAAAGTGACAGAGTTTAACGCGTGGATGCCCAGTTCATGATCAACGTATAGGCCTGAGTTTCTTCATTAAACAGGCGTTGCGTGACCTGGAAACCTTGCTTGTGGTAGAACGCGCAGGCCCGAAGATTTTGCTGGTACACTTCCAGGCTTAGCTGAGGGTAACGTTGTTGTACGTGCGCCATTAGCGCCTGAGCGACGCCATGCCCGTGAAACGCCTGTTCAACAAATAACGCACCAATGAAGCGTTGATCCAATACGCTGATAAACCCGACGATCTCCCCCGCATGCCAATATGCCCAGCTATGTGCTCGCGGCAGGTAGTTTTCCCGCACCAGGGTTTCGCTTTCCTGCCAGTAGCTTTCTTTTACAAATGGATGGGCTGCGACAGTGCTGGGCAACCACAGGGCCATCAACCGTTCAATATCGGACGGCTGACAAGGGTGGATCAATGCGGCTTTGGGTAGCAGAGGCACCCTGTTAGATGATCGTTCACCAGCCCGCTGGCTTGCATAAAGGCATAGCAGGTGGTGGAA
The DNA here is from genome assembly GCF_017832355.1 of Serratia sp. PL17. Lineage (GTDB taxonomy): Bacteria > Pseudomonadota > Gammaproteobacteria > Enterobacterales > Enterobacteriaceae > Serratia. Next base: position 241,216 of record NZ_JAFIBY010000006.1, on the reverse strand, counting down.
CCAATAAATTTGAAGCCGCGCTTTTTCAGCGCTTTGGACAAGGCGTCTGAACGTTCGGTTTTCGCTGGCACCTGGGCGAGTTCTTGCCAGCGATTGAGTTGAGGCTCGCCATCGACAAATGCCCAAATAAAGGTGACAAAATCCTCACCGGCCGCTTCCATCGCCAGATAGGCCCGGGCGTTGGCAATGATGGCTTCAAGTTTGCCCCGGTGGCGGATGATACCGCTATTTTGCATCAGCGCTTCCACCTCTTGTTCGCCCATGGCGGCTATCCGGTGCGGATCGAAATTGTGGAAGGCACGTCGGTAATTTTCACGTTTTTTAAGCACGGTGATCCAGGACAGGCCAGCCTGTTGCCCTTCCAGGCACAGCATTTCAAACAGTTCGTGCGCATCCGTGGTCGGCGCCCCCCATTCCTTGTCGTGATACTCGAGGTATAACGGATCTGCCGTCACCCAACCGCAACGTTCGCTGGTCATACTGACTGTCCTTATGCTGTGTTTATCTACAGTAATCATCGCCCGAAGCGGTGAACTTGGCAAGCCCCTGATTGTTTTATCATCAGCCAGCTTGACGTGACGAAAAAGCCAGCAATATTTACTACATGGCCGGCAATTAAAAAGGCCAATGATAAGACCGTATTTTCCTTCATTTGCTGGCTCTCAGGAGTCTATTCATGCCTCTAAAAATAACGTGCATGTCCCGCCCAGCGGCGCTTGCAGTGGCGATATTATGCAGTATGACTACCCCGGCACAGGCTTATGACCAACTTTATGTGTTTGGCGACAGCCTGAGCGACACGGGCAACAATGGCCGTTTTACCTACGACAGCAATAAGCATCCGTTATATGACGAAGTGCTGGCGCAGCGCATTGGTGCTGCATTAGTGGCTTCAGATGATGGGGGCTATAACTACGCTGCGGGTGGTGGCGTCGCGGTACCGGCACTCAACCCGGCGGACAACACTCAGGATCAGGTACAGAGCTACCTCAACCGGGTCAATGGCCGGGCAGATGGCGAGGGTCTGTATATTCACTGGATTGGCGGTAACGATCTGGCAGCGGCGGCGTTAAATCCGGCAACCGCGCCGGGGGTTGCCTATAACAGCGCGGCGGCAGCGGCGGCGCAGGTTCACTCGTTGCTGAATGCTGGCGCCGGAACGGTGATCGTACCGACGGTACCGAATATTGGATCTACGCCACAGTTGATGGAGCTGATTATCCAGCAGGCGCTAACCCCGGTGCAAAACGCGGCGGTACAGGCTGCCTATGCCACGCTTAATTCATTGGCCACGCCAGATAATGCCTCGCGGACTCAGGCTATCCACCAAGCCCTGACGGCCGCAGCGGCGCAGGGCAGCACAATCCCACAGGTACAGCAGGCAATTGCCGCACAGTTGATTGCCGCTTTTGACAGCCTAAGTGCGCAAGCCGGGCAACTGACCGATTTTTATAATCAGAACGAAGATCGCCTGCTGGCGCAGGGGGGCGGTAATATCGTTCGGGTTGACGTGAACAAACTGTTTAGTGAGGCGATCGCCAATCCGGCGCAGTTCGGTTTCACCAATACCGCAGGCATGGCGTGCCCGCCGGGTGTTTCTTCAGCAGTGTGCAGTTCGGCCATGCCTGGTTTCGACAGTAGCCAGTCCTATCTGTTTGCTGACCATTTCCACCCCAGCCCGCAGGCTCATCTGCTGATCGCCGATTACATTCAGGCGGTGCTGGACGGCCCGGCACAGGTTGTGGCGCTGAATCAGGCGACAGCGGCTATGGCACGTGACAGCCGCGCGACCCTCGACAGCCGGTTCCAACAGTTGCGCAGTAACGATAATAACCCGCAAGGGGCGTTGGGCGTGTTCGGTGGTTACGCCGGGCAACACTATGATTACTCTTCCAATCTTGCAGCGGGTGACGGCAACGCCACCACCCATAACTTGACGGTTGGGGTGGATTACCAACTGACGGATGCCTGGCTGGTCGGCGCGCTGATCTCGGGCTCCAATGATGACCAACAACCCTCTAGTCGCTATGAATACAAAGCGCGTGGCCTGCTGTTTTCGGCTTTTACCTCTCTCAGCGTGTTTGAGCACGGTTGGGTGAATGCCGATGTGCACTATGCGACGATGAATTACGATGATATTCGCCGCAGCATGCAGCTTGGATCGCTAACCCGTACTGAAACCGGCAGTACCGATGGTAAGCAATGGGGGGCTCGCGTGACGACCGGTTACGATTTCCCCATTACCTCTTACCTGACTACGGGGCCTATGGCGCAGTTTGCCTGGGATTACAGCAATGTCTCTGGCTACAGCGAGGACGGCAACGACAGCACGGCGATGCGATTTAATGACCAGACCTACCATTCGCAGATCGGTGCCTTGGGTTGGCGGCTGGACACGAAATTTGGCCTGTTCAACCCGTACGCTGAGGTGAGCTACCAACATCAGTTTGGTGATGATGTTTATCGCGCTGGCGGCGGGCTAAAATCCACGCAGACTTCGTTTACCCGCGACAGTGCCAACCAGGATAAGAATTGGGTGGACGTGACGTTGGGAGCGAACATGCCACTGACCGATCAGGTCGCGGCATTCGCCACCGTTTCACAAACCGGCGGCCTGAGCAGCGGCGAACAGTTTATGTATAACGTTGGTGTTAGCGCGCGGTTTTAAAAGCTTGGGTGGGACCTAAGTGCGGGGCCCACCCACAGAATTTTTATTGCGATTAAGCCCGTCAACTTATGCGACAAAAATCACAGAATTGCCACAAGGTACGGTCCTTTCTGGGACGGGCTGATATAGCGTGTCATTTGATGATAAATCATTAAATTTCAGTTTGATAAAACTTCCTGTGTGTTTTCCCAGTTAGGGGATCTTTATCGTTGTGGTGTTAAAAAAAGCGTTTTCTTGGAATCAGATACGAAGATTCCAGAGTGGCTACCCTTTCGAGCTATTTACATATCTGATGAAAAGGCATAGTGTAAGCACTGTACTTTAGTAGGGTGCTTGGTGATTTGAGCGCTAACAGCGACGAAATAGGAAGTTTAAAAAAAGGTCGCTTTACAACTTATGCTCCAACGCCAGGGAATCATTATCTATCAACAAGATAACGTTTTTTTAGTCGCTCAAGCCACATGAGTGGACTGTCGGTAATCCTCCTCCTCTCAGCACTGCCCAGACATGTTCATCCTGGGCCAATTCACCACATTGCTTGCTGATTTCTCAGCATACCCAATCATTCCTTGCCTTAGCCTTATCTTGGAAAATCTTAGGCAAGTTAATATAACTATCAGTGTGATCATTTCGATATATTGTGCTAATCCTATTGGCATTATCATGCTATGTTATATTTTTGTTTCAAGGAGGTGTGTAGGTGTCTAGATCATTCTTCGATAATGAAATTATCAATAATGAAATCAAAAGAGATTTAGAGAGTGAGCTTACGAAGTATAATAATATAAAATATGTTTATGCGATAATGAACAAAAGGAATCCGGTTGATTTTTCTGTCATCTCAAACAGAACAGATTGGTTTGAACTCTATACAAAAAATAACTTTCAGTTTATTGATCCTGTGCTTATCACCGCTTCCAATCGTCTAACACCTTTCTCTTGGGATGAAAACCTCATTGTTGAGCCTGGGGTGAAGTTCTCTACGTTATTCGACGCGGCAAAAGGGTATAACATCGTTAATGGCTATACTTTTGTGCTTCATGACCATCACCATAACCTTGTTGTGTTATCTTTTTTTCTGGATGGCCACCATTCTGGTGACGTGGGAAAATTAGAGAAAAACAAAAATAAACTGCAGATGTTATTAATAATTACCCATGAGTCATTAATCACAAAATACCAGAATATAAATAGCGTCGGGTACTTTGAAAGAATAAATGGAAAGGAAATCTTCTCTGCGCGTGAAAATGAGGTGCTTTACCTGGCAAGTATGGGGAAATCCTATCAGGAAATAGCTCTTATTTTGGGGGTGAAGCTGACGACGATAAAATATCATATTGGTAACGCAGTAAAAAAATTGGGTGTTACCAATGCCAAACACGCCATTAGGCTTGGGATGGAGCTGCAGCTTATCCGGCCGGTGCTCCTTGATGTGGAAAAATGATGCGGTCCATTGAGTTTAACGGCTCTAAAAGGCGGTATTAAACCGGTTTCTTCTCGAAGATTCGCACTTGTTGCTGGATTCAGGCTGTATATCTTACGGTCAACGGGTATACTGGCGCATCCCATTTAAATCCACTTGTATCGCGTGCGAATTCAACATGCAAAAGTTTGATACCAAGACCTTTCAGGGCCTGATCCTGACACTGCAGGACTATTGGGCGCGCCAAGGCTGCACCATCGTTCAACCGCTGGACATGGAAGTTGGCGCGGGAACCTCACACCCGATGACGTGCCTGCGCGCACTGGGGCCGGAGCCAATGGCCACCGCCTATGTGCAACCGTCCCGCCGTCCAACCGACGGTCGCTACGGTGAAAACCCGAACCGCCTGCAACATTACTACCAGTTCCAGGTAGTGATTAAGCCATCGCCGGACAACATTCAGGAACTGTACCTGGGCTCGTTGAAAGAGCTGGGTCTGGATCCGACCATTCACGACATCCGCTTCGTTGAAGACAACTGGGAAAACCCGACGCTCGGCGCCTGGGGCCTGGGTTGGGAAGTGTGGCTGAACGGCATGGAAGTGACGCAATTCACTTACTTCCAGCAGGTTGGCGGTATGGAGTGCAAGCCAGTCACTGGTGAGATCACTTACGGCCTTGAACGTCTGGCGATGTACATTCAGGGCGTGGACAGCGTTTACGATCTGGTGTGGAGCGACGGTCCGTTGGGCGTTACCACCTATGGCGATGTGTTCCACCAGAACGAAGTGGAACAGTCCACTTACAACTTCGAATACGCTGACGTGGACTTCCTGTTCTCCTGCTTCGAGCAGTACGAGAAAGAAGCTCAGTCGCTGCTGGCGCTGGAAAAACCACTGCCGTTGCCGGCGTACGAACGTATTCTGAAGGCTGGCCACACCTTCAACCTGTTGGATGCGCGCAAGGCGATCTCCGTGACTGAGCGCCAGCGTTATATTCTGCGTATCCGCACGCTGACCAAAGCCGTTGCTGAGGCCTACTACGCTTCCCGCGAAGCGCTGGGCTTCCCAATGTGCAAAAAGAACAAGAGCTAAGAGGCAGCCATGACTCAACAGACTTTCCTGGTGGAAATCGGCACGGAAGAGCTGCCGCCGAAGGCTCTTCGTTCACTGGCAGAAGCTTTTGCCGCGAATTTTACCGCCGAGCTGGATAACGCCAATCTCGAACACGGCGAAGTGAGCTGGTTTGCCGCTCCGCGCCGTCTGGCGTTGAAAGTGGCTAACTTGAGCGCTGCACAGGCCGATCGCGAAGTCGAAAAACGCGGCCCGGCAATTGCTCAGGCGTTTGACGCCGAAGGCAAACCCAGCAAAGCGGCCGAAGGTTGGGCTCGCGGTTGTGGTATCACCGTCGATCAGGCCGAACGCCTGGCTACCGACAAAGGTGAATGGTTGCTGTATCGCGCCCATGTTAAAGGTCAGTCCGCACAAGCGCTGCTGGCGGGCATGGTCAGCAGTTCGCTGGCCAAGTTACCGATCCCGAAATTGATGCGCTGGGGTGATTCCGACGTGCAGTTCGTGCGTCCGGTTCACACCGTGACGATGCTGCTGGGTGCAGAGCTGATCCCGGGCACCGTGCTGGGTATTGATTCTGCCCGCACCCTTCGCGGCCATCGCTTTATGGGCGAAGCTGAATTCACTGTCGATAACGCCGACCAATACCCGCAGATCCTGCAGGAACGCGGCAAGGTCATCGCCGATTACGATACGCGCAAAGCGCTGATCAAGCGTGACGCTGAACTGGCGGCAGCGAAGCTTGGTGGTAAAGCCGATCTGAGCGAAAACCTGCTGGAAGAAGTGGCTTCGTTGGTAGAATGGCCGGTGGTATTGACCGCTAAATTCGAAGAAAAATTCCTGGCAGTACCGGCGGAAGCGTTGGTGTACACCATGAAGGGCGACCAAAAGTATTTCCCGGTGTATGACGCCGCGGGCAAACTGATGCCGAACTTTATCTTCGTCGCCAATATCGAATCCAAAGATCCGCAGCAAATCATCTCCGGTAACGAGAAGGTAGTGCGTCCGCGTTTGGCTGATGCCGAATTCTTCTTCAACACCGACCGCAAGAAACGTCTGGAAGACAATCTGCCGCGTCTGGAAACCGTGCTGTTCCAACAGCAACTGGGGACCCTGCGTGACAAGACTGACCGTATTCAGGCGTTGGCAGGCTGGGTTGCCGGCCAGATTGGTGCCGACGTTAACCACGCTACCCGTGCAGGCCTGCTGTCGAAGTGCGATCTGATGACCAACATGGTCTTCGAATTCACCGACACCCAGGGCGTGATGGGTATGCACTACGCGCGCCATGACGGCGAAGCGGAAGACGTTGCCGTAGCGCTGAACGAGCAGTACCAGCCACGTTTTGCTGGTGATGCGCTGCCAGAATCACTGGTGGCTTGCTCACTGGCGATCGCCGACAAGATGGACACCCTGGCCGGTATTTTCGGCATCGGGCAGCATCCAAAAGGGGATAAAGACCCGTTTGCGCTGCGTCGTGCCGCATTGGGCGTGCTGCGTATCATCGTTGAGAAGAACCTGACGCTGGATCTGCAGACGCTGACCGAAGAGGCTGTGCGCCTTTACGGCAGCAAGCTGACCAACGCCAAGGTTGTCGATGACGTTGTCGAGTTCATGCTGGGTCGTTTCCGCGCTTGGTATCAGGAAGAAGGCCACGCGGTTGACACCATTCAGGCTGTGCTGGCACGCCGTCCAACCAAACCGGCTGACTTTGATGCGCGTGTGAAGGCGGTAACGCACTTCCGTACGTTGGAAGCCGCGGCAGCGTTGGCTGCGGCCAACAAACGCGTTTCCAATATCTTGGCTAAGTCTACCGATACCTTGAATGACCGTGTACATGCCTCGATATTGAAAGAATCGGCTGAGATCAAACTGGCGACCCATCTGGTGGTGTTGCGCGATAAGCTGGAGCCGTATTTCGCCGCAGGCAACTATCAAGATGCGTTGGTAGAGCTGGCTGACCTGCGTGAACCGGTCGACGCCTTCTTCGACAACGTGATGGTGATGGCAGAAGACGACGCGGTGCGTGTGAACCGTCTGACGTTGCTGAGCAAGCTGCGTGAGCTGTTCCTGCAGGTGGCGGATATTTCCGTACTGCAGTAAACCGTCCTGTCAGGAAAAGGCGCCTTAGGGCGCCTTTTTTATTGCTGCTGACGTAAAGCCTTGCCCTGCGCGGTGAGCCGGTATTTCTGCAGGCGGCTGTTGGGTTTTTCCGGTAATGTCATTTCAATCAGTTGCGCGTTTAACGCTGGGCGTAAATAGCGCTCCCGGAAAGATTTCCTGTCCTGTAGTTGCAGTGCGTGTTGAATTTCCTCACGTGACAAATCCCCTTCCAGTATCGCCAATAGCTCACCGACTTGGGGGGTGACTTGGGGGGTGACTTGGGGGGTAAGGCTTTGCTCCAGCGCTCGCAAGATCATGTCCAGCATAAACTCGACAAAGGGGGCACAGTCGCTCTGCTGGTTGCTGTTATTCAGGGCCTGGTAATAGCCGGACTGATTGTCATGCACCAGGCTTTCAACGGGTACGTTGACAAACAAGGGATCCCAACGCGACAGGATCAGCGTTTGCCACAGCCTGCCCATTCGTCCGTTGCCGTCGGCGAAAGGATGAATAAATTCAAACTCATAATGAAATACGCAGCTACTGATCAGGGGGGGAAGATCTGTCTCTTTTAACCAGACCAGCAGTTGACGAATTAACAGGGAAACCCGTTCAGCCGGCGGTGCCATATGAATGACGACGTTGCCGTTCATGACCCCGACTCCGCCATGGCGATAATGCCCGGCATCCGGTAACAGACCTTCCATCAGCCCGCGGTGTGCAGCGAGTAAATCCTCTTCTAGCACGGGATGCCAGTTGCTCAAATTTCCATAGCAACGAATGGCATTGAGCGCTTCCTGGATATCACGAGGTGGCGCAATAATGCGTTTACCCTCGATGATGGCGGTGATCTGTTCTTCGCTCAACGTATTGCCCTCTATAGCCAGAGAGCCCTGAATAGTGCGGATCTGGTTGATGCGGCGCAGCCGTAAAGCATGCTCTTGTTCGGCCTGCATTTTTAAGTGCGCAAGCCGAGCGCCGACATCGGTTACCAGATGCAGAATGCGTGAACTGATGGTCAAGGGTGGCTGATAAGATGACATACGCAGCTTTGCCCGGTGATAAATGAAACAAAAGTGTATCATGCCCCTGAGCCGGCACAGTAGCCTCTTGGCACCGAGCTCATAGCCTGGTAAGTGGGCCTTTCACTGAAGAATAGCCCCTGAACGGTGAATCGCGTATCGGATCGCACTCAGTTGATCTATTCTTATAGGCGCAAGGAGTGCAGCAAAAGGGACGGAGTCCGATGAAAAAGCAGGTTTATAACAGGAGTTATGTCACATGGCGGTAGGGATCCAGAGCAGGAGTTTCGCGCGTTGGTTGGCCCCGGTATTGGCATTGTTGGTGGTCATGCAGCTGACTGCCTGCGGCGATAAAGAGCCGGAACAACGCAAGGCGTTTATTGATTACTTACAGAATACGGTGATGCGCAGCGGCGCGAAAATCCCGACGCTGAGCGAAGACCAGAAACAGAAATTCGGTAACTATGCCGGGGATTACGCCATCTTGGTCGGTTTTTCCCAGCAATTGTCCAAGTCATTGGATGCGAGCCTGACACCGGCGTTGGATCAGATTAACCAGATCCGCACCGCACAGGACTACATGAGCAAACGTGATACGTTGCAGCAGTCCGTTGGAGCGCTGAACCTGCTGGGGCAGCAGATTCAGTCGGCGAAGTCACAGGCAGACACTGCCCGGGCAGCACTGAAGCAACCCGACGATCTGAAAGCCGTATATAACCAGGCTTATGACAAGATTGTCACCGGGCCGGCCAATGCGCTGATGCCGGTTATTCCTACCACCGCCAGTTTCGTCCAGGATCTGGTTCAGGTCGGGGATTTCCTGCGTACCCAAGGTAATCAGGTTAGCTTCAACAATAACGGCGTGCAGTTCCGTACTTCCCAGCAGGCGACGCAGTACAACACCATGATGTCGAATCTGGTGGCCAAGCAGCAGGATTTACTGAATGCACAGAAAACCGTCTCAAGCGTGACCCAGTAATTGTAGAAAGGCCGAAGCCGATGTTCCGGCTTCTGCCTTTCTGTTCCAGGTATTCCCTTCCAGTCTTTCCAACGGCTTGCCCACTTCTTGCGCGACGCTTCTGTACTACACTTCAATTAATCATCGTTTTTCGACATGTAGTTTTCTTTCATTCATCGCCCCGTTATTTCCCGACGGGATGAATGCTCACAGGGAAGACCACCCCCAAGCCAGGATTCGGTAGTGACCGAAAAATAGATTGTGATAAACATCACAATTTAAAAACAAACACGCATCAATTAAATGTGACCAGCATCACATTTAATTGAGTTTTAGGCGCATTTTGTTCTCGTTGTGGCTTTTTTACACTCATTAAATGTGAGCTGCATCACTATAAGTAACCTGTTTATGGGGGTGTTTGTGTGATGTTAATCACAAAAAATCCGTGAAGTTCGCGCGGTAAAAACAGCGTGATAGAGTCCATTGCGCATACAGCAACAACACGGCTGGATCGTAACAACAATAATCACGCGCTCTATTGTCAGCGCGTAACAATAGGGGTGTGTTTTATGTTTTCACCAGACATCAAAGTCAAAGTTCAAAACTTTGGCCGCTTCTTAAGCAACATGGTGATGCCCAACATTGGCGCATTTATCGCCTGGGGTATCATCACTGCCTTATTCATTCCTACAGGTTGGCTGCCTAACGAAACCTTAGCCAAGCTGGTTGGCCCAATGATCACCTATCTGCTGCCGTTGCTTATCGGTTTCACCGGTGGCCGGTTGGTCGGTGGCGATCGCGGTGGCGTGGTCGGTGCGATCACCACCATGGGTGTGATTGTCGGTGCTGACATGCCGATGTTCCTCGGCGCGATGATTGCGGGTCCGTTGGGTGGCTGGGCGATAAAGCATTTTGACCGCTGGGTAGACGGCAAGATCAAAAGCGGTTTTGAGATGCTGGTGAACAACTTCTCTGCCGGCATTATCGGCATGCTGCTGGCAATTCTGGCCTTCTTGGGCATAGGCCCACTGGTCGAAGTGCTGTCGAAGCTATTGGCAGCCGGCGTGCATGTGATGGTGGTGAACAACCTGCTGCCACTGGCGTCGATCTTCGTCGAACCGGCGAAAATTCTCTTCCTGAACAACGCTATCAACCACGGCATCTTCTCGCCGCTGGGCATCCAGCAGGCGACCGAAGCCGGCAAATCTGTCTTCTTCCTGATCGAAGCTAACCCAGGCCCGGGTATGGGCGTGCTGATGGCCTACATGTTCTTTGGTCGCGGTAGTGCCAAGCAGTCTGCGGGCGGTGCGGCAATCATCCATTTCCTGGGGGGTATCCACGAAATCTACTTCCCGTACGTGCTGATGAATCCACGCCTGCTGCTGGCGGTAATCCTGGGCGGCATGACCGGCGTATTCACGCTCACCATGCTGAACGGCGGCCTGGTGTCCCCGGCCTCACCGGGTTCGATCCTGGCGGTGCTGGCAATGACGCCAAAAGGCGCTTACTTCGCCAACATTGCAGCCGTGGTTGCGGCCTTTGCCGTGTCCTTCGTGGTGTCAGCGTTCCTGCTGAAAACGTCAAAAGTGAAAGAAGAGGATGATCTGGAAGAAGCGACTCGCCGCATGCAGGAAATGAAGTCTCAGTCCAAAGGGGGTGCAGCGGCACACGCAGCGGTAGATGGTGATCTGACGACGGTGCGCAAAATCATCGTCGCCTGCGATGCCGGTATGGGGTCCAGTGCGATGGGCGCTGGCGTACTGCGCAAGAAGGTGGCGGACGCTGGGTTGAAAAACATTTCGGTGACCAACAGTGCCATCAACAGCCTGCCGGATGATGTCGATCTGGTGATCACCCACCGTGATCTGACTGAGCGTGCGATGCGCCATGCGCCTCAGGCTCAGCATATTTCGCTGACCAACTTCCTCGACAGCAAGCTGTACAGCGATCTGACCGAGCGCCTGGTGGCCGCTAACAAAACCACGGATAACCAGCAGAAAGTCATCAGCACACTGGACGATAGCTTTGAGGCGTCCGAACAAAACCTGTTCAGACTCAGTGAAAGCAACGTGTTCCTTAACTTACAGGCCAGCGACAAAGAGCAGGCGATTCGCTTTGCCGGTGAACAGCTGGTCAAAGGCGGCTACGTTGAGCCGGAATACGTCCCGGCGATGCTGGAACGCGAAAAACTGACCTCTACCTACCTGGGTGAGTCGATCGCCGTACCGCACGGTACCATCGAAGCCAAAGACCGGGTATTGCGTACCGGTGTGGTGTTCTGCCAATACCCGCAGGGTGTGCGTTTCGGTGATGAAGAGGATGAAGTGGCGCGGTTGGTTATCGGTATCGCAGCACGCAACAACGAACACATCCAGGTGATTACCAGCCTGACCAATGCATTGGATGACGACGGTGTCATCGAACGGCTGGCGAACACGACCAGCGTGCAGGAAGTGCTGGATCTGCTGGGCGGCAAAAAAGCCTGATAACAGAATCATTTTAAGGGGTGCAGCTTGCTGCACCCTTCGACATTAGAAAGGTAGGACTATGAAAGCATTACATTTCGGTGCGGGAAATATTGGGCGAGGTTTTATCGGCAAGCTGTTGGCGGATGCGCACGCCGAACTGACCTTTGCCGACGTTAACCAGACGGTGCTGGACCTGCTGAACAGCCGTAAAAGCTATCAGGTTCACGTGGTTGGCGAGCAGGCCCGGGTCGAACAGGTCAACAATGTCAGTGCAGTTAACAGCGGCAGTGACGAGGCGGTTGCATTGATCGCCGAAGCGGATATCGTGACCACCGCCGTGGGCCCACAAATCCTGGCTAAAATTGCGGGCACGATCGCCAAAGGGCTTAGCAAACGTCATCAGCAGGGTAACAGCCAACCGCTAAACATCATTGCCTGCGAGAACATGGTGCGTGGCACCAGCCAGTTAAAACAGCACGTGTTCGATGTGTTGCCGCAGGAAGATAAGGCGTGGGTCGAACAGCATGTTGGCTTCGTTGATTCGGCGGTTGACCGTATTGTGCCGCCGGCGGAAGCGGGTAGCAGCGATCCGCTGGAAGTGACGGTAGAAACCTTCAGCGAATGGATTGTTGACCAGACCCAGTTCAAAGGCCAACCACCGGCGATCGCCGGCATGGAACTGACCGATAACCTAATGGCATTTGTTGAGCGCAAGTTGTTTACGCTCAATACCGGCCATGCAATCACGGCTTATCTCGGGCAACAGGCTGGCTTGCTGACGATCCGCGATGCCATTCTCGACCCGGCGATCCGCCGCGTGGTAAAAGGCGCGATGGAAGAGAGCGGTGCCGTGTTGATCAAACGCTACGGCTTCGATGCTGCCAAGCACGCTGCTTACATCGACAAAATCCTCAGCCGTTTTGAGAACCCGTACCTGCATGACGACGTTGAGCGTGTGGGCCGTCAGCCGCTGCGTAAATTGAGTGCCGGCGACCGTCTGATCAAACCTCTGCTCGGTACGCTGGAATATGGCTTACCGCATGCCAATCTGATTCAGGGCATTGCTGCCGCGATGAGCTACCGCAGCGAACAGGATCCGCAGGCAAAAGAGCTGGTAGAACTGTTGGCCGAGTTGGGGCCGAAAGCCGCGCTGGCGCAAATTTCCGGTCTGCCGGCTGAAAGTGAGGTTGTAGAACAGGCCATTGCTATGTATAACGCCATGCAGCGCCAATAGGCTATTTTACTTGCCATTTTACGGTTGGGCAGTGCTCGAATTCCTCATGTACTACGTGTACGCTCCGGATTCTGCGCGCTGTCCGCTCGCAAACTGGCTGCGACAATAACGCCTATGGTATTAAATTAGTGACCGATACAGCATACCCCTCCCACGCCATTCGAAAAGCGACGATGGAAGAAGCACAGGCATTTGAAAATAAGGTTCTGGAAAGGCTGAACGCAGGCAAGACGGTGCGCAGTTTTCTGATCGCAGCGGTAGAGCTGTTGGCAGAAGCGCTCAACGTGCTGGTGGTGCAGGTGTTCCGTAAGGACGACTATGCGGTGAAGTATGCCGTCGAACCGCTATTGTCCGGTGCGGGCCCGCTGGGTGAACTGTCGGTGCGTCTGAAGCTGATGTATGGGCTGGGCGTGATCTCTCGCCATGAGTACGAAGACGCCGAGCTGCTGATGGCAATGCGTGAAGAGCTGAACCACGACGGCTCGGAATACCGTTTTGTCGATGATGAAATCCTCGGGCCCTTTGGCGAACTGCACTGCGTGGCTGCGCTGCCGCCGGTACCGACCTTCCTGCAGCCCGGCGAAGCGGAAGAATCGCTGATCGCCATGCAGCGTCAGCGATACCAGCAGGTGTTGCGCTCTACTATGGTGCTGTCGGTGACCGATTTGATCGCCGGTATCGGTGCCAAACAACCCTCCCGGCTTTCACCTCTCGGTCGCAGTTAAGCAAAGGCCGCACGCCACTCGTCGAATAACAGCCACAGCGCCGTGGCTGCCATCAATCCTGCCATTACGCCATTGAACAACCGCAGTTTCCAGGTCACCCGTAGCGCATCACGCAGACGATCGCCCAATATCGCCCACACCAATACGCAAGGAATGTTCAATGCGGTAAAACCGGCAATGATCATCAGCGTGTGGCTGAGGCTGGTCCCTTCGCGTGGGGTGAAGAGAATAGCCACGTTAATTGCCATCAGCCAGGCCTTAGGGTTTACCGCCTGGAACAGGGCGCCGTTGATTAAGCGCATCGGTTGCGCCTGTTGTTTGCCGTCCGGTGACGCGGCCTGGAATAATTTCCATGATAGCCAGAGTAGATAGGTACAGCCGATCACCGCCAGCGGAAAGCGAATCATACCGGCCCAACTCAGGATGAGCGCCAGCAGGGTGGTGGTCAGGGCCAGCTGCACCGCGCAACCGACGCTAATGCCAAATACCATCGGCAGCGTGCGGCGCAGGCCAAAGTTCACTCCGGACGATGCCAGCAGCAGGTTGTTGGGACCCGGCGTAATCGACATAACGGTGACATAACTGATAAAGGCTGAGTCCAACATAACGGGTTCCTTAAAGGGGACGGGAGCAAAGGAACCAGCATAAAACCTGTGGACGGATGGTGACAGAACCAGAAACAAGCTATTGTCATGGGTACAGTTTCTGCAATATGAAACTGTACCCATTGCCTGGAGACAAACTGTGACCCTGCTCGATGAAATACCGGAAACGCGCTACCAGCAACTGGCGGATACGTTGGCGGAAGCCATACGCCGCGGTACCTTGCTGCCCGGCAGCCGTTTACCTTCGGTGCGCCGCTGCGCGCAGACCCATAACGTCAGTATCAACACCGTGGTGGCGGCTTACCGCACATTGGAAGATCGCGGGTTGATAGAGGCACGACCGCAGTCGGGCTTTTATGTCTGCAACACCCTACCGGCGTTAAAGGCGGCCTCGCCGACCAGTAACCGCATAGAGCCTCCGGCGGACGATGTGCTGGCGTTGATCGACACCGTGTTTGCCGCCCAGCAGAATCCGGCCTTCACCAACCTTTCGCTTGCCTGTCCGCAAACCTCAGATTTTTATCCCGGCGGCAAGTTGGGGCGGATGCTGTCGTCGCAACTGCGCCGTCAACCAAACCTGATCGGGCAGTACGCGCTGCCGCCGGGGAGCCTGCGGCTGCGCCAGCAGATCACACGGCGTTCGATGGCGCTGGGCATGTTGCTGGAGCCAAACGACATCACGCTGACGCACGGCTGTATGGAAGCGCTGCAGCTGGCGCTGCGGGTGACGACCAAGCCGGGGGACTGCGTCGGGCTGGAGTCGCCGACCTATTTTTACCTGTTGCCGTTGCTGGCCAGTCTGGGGCTAAAGGCGTTGGAAATCCCAACCGATCCGCAACACGGGCTGTCGCTTGACGCGCTGGAACTGCTGCTGAACGAGAAGCGGCTGAACGCGGTCATTGCCATGCCAACGGTACAGAATCCGCTGGGCTGCACCATGCCGCTGGCGGCGAAAAAACGCCTGGCGCGGCTGATGAACGATCATCAGGTGCCGCTCATTGAGGACGGGTTATACGCGGAGATCCAGTTCGGGGGGGCACTTTCTCCCGCGGTGAAGTCTTTCGATCGTGGTGGCTGGGTGCTGTTTTGTTCCAGCTTTACCAAGACGCTGGCTCCGGATTTCCGCATCGGCTGGATTAGCGGTGGGCGTTTCAACGACGCGTTGCGCAAACTGAAGGCGGTATCGTCGATGTCCGAGTCACAGTTACTGTCGGAAACGTTGGCGATGTTCCTGGAAACCGGCGGCTACGATCATCATCTGCGTAACTTGCGCAAACGCTACGCAGCCCAGGTGGATGAGGCACGGGCGTTGATCGCACGTCACTTCCCGCAGGGGACTCGAGCCACGCAGCCTGCAGGCGGCTTTGTCTTTTGGGTAGAATTCCCGAGCGGGGTCGACAGCGTGGCACTGTTCCACCAGTTACTGGAGGAGCAGATCTGTCTGACGCCGGGTACGCTGTACTCTCCCAGCGGTCGTTACCGCAATGCGCTGCGACTCTCCTGTTGTTATCCGTTTAATGCACGTTACAGCCAGGCGTTGGCGCGTGTCGGTGCCAAAGCCTGCGAGATGAGTGGCCTGCCGCCGGGCATTGCGCAAGACGGGTAACCACGCGCGCATTTTGCTACAATGTGGGCATCATTGATTAGCGTGCCGTACAGGCACAACAGGCCAGACACCATGAAAGAGATAGAAAAGGCAGAGATTAAGCGCCTTAGCGACCTGCTGGACGCACTGAACCACAAAGACACCCTTGTGATCCAACAGGGTAATCTTGATTTGATTGCGCAGCACACCAAAGAAAAAGAGAAGCTGGCAGCGGAAATCGAACGTTTGAAAGGCGTTCGCGTTGAGAAGCTGAGTGCAGAAGCGCAAAAGCTGAACCAATTGCCGTTCAGCCGTGAAATCACCAAGAAAGAACAGGCGGATATGGGCACGTTGAAGAAAAACGTGCGCGGCCTGATCGTGGTGCATCCGATGACTGCGCTGGGCCGTGAGATGGGCCTGAAAGTGGTCACCGGCTACGCCAAAAAAGCCTTCTGATCGCCGGTACCCGTCATCACTGACGTTGAATTCCCCGTCACTGACTTGCGTCTGTGACGGGAGTTCTTGCCGCAACGCCGATTATTTTGGCTATGTGGCGCCCAGCGTTATAGCTTGGTGGTGAAATACGCCTTGGTCTGATAGGGCACAGTGACGGTTTCTCTGCCTTGCAACTCCCCCTCTTCTGCCACCAATTGCCGAATCTGATCGATCACCTGTTCTTGCTGTTGCTGCGGCAACGCGGCGATAAAGCTGGTGGAACGCACCCGGTTATAAATCACATCCTCTATCGCGCCTTGATGGCCAAGCATAAATACCTGCTCTTGTAGCGCATCCAGCCCTTTGAACGGGAAAAGTTTACGCCATTCGCCGGTGTAGAAACGCGGCGCGTCGCCTTCGTGGCGGTCGACAATCTGATTCAGCTTACGTACCCAGCTCACGCGAGCATCACGCATATTCCACACCAAACCAAGCTTGCCACCGGGCTTGAGGATACGTTGGATCTCGGCCAACGCCTTCGGCGTGGCAAACCAATGGAAAGACTGCGCGCAGACCACTGCGTCAACCGACTCATCCGGCAGCGGGATCGACTCGGCCGTGCCCGCCAATGTCTTCACCTGCGGCAGCGCTGCCGAGAGTTTTTCCAGCATCTGTGCCACGGGTTCAACGGCGATGACCTGCGCCCCCGTTTCCAGTAAGCGTGGGGTGAACTTGCCGGTGCCGGCCCCAAGATCGATCACCGTCATACCTGCATGAAGGCCGATGGTATCGCGCAGCCAGGCAGCGATCTCCGGTGGATAATCCGGCCGTCCTTTAACGTAACGATCGGCGTTGGCCTGGTAACCCGCGGCTGCGGCATGGTGGATCGGATGAGACGAGGTGTTCATAACGTTGCTCCTGCCTGAAAGAGGTTGTCGGAACGACCGACGCTGAACAGTATAGGCGGATGAAAAGGGGTGGCGCAGCATGCCGCGCCACGTTTATTCCCAACAACCTATTTAGCGGCCCAACAAACGGCGATTAAAGTCTTCGAGACGGCCTTCGGTGATACGCGTGAGCATGGTTTTGCTCCAACTGGCAGATAGCCCAGCAACGGCCAGCAGGCGGCGATATTGCTCTTCATCAAACGGCATATGCCAGGCGATGCTAATGGCTTCTGCGACAGAAACATCACTGTTGCGCATGACCCGTTCCAGCGGATGATCGCCGCTGACTTTACCGGCAGACACCACGCGGTACAGCCAGCCACACCGGCCACTTTGCTGCATCAGCACTGAAATGTCATCGATATCAAAATGGTAGTTGAGCTTGAAGCAGGGGGAGCGTGGCTGGGTGACTTGGATCAGCGCTTCGCCCCAGCGGAAGATGTCACCCATAAACACGTTGTGTTCGGTCAGCCCCAGGGTAGAGATATTCTCGCCAAAAGCGGGTGCGCTGAACTGTTCGGCCTGCGCCGGGAACTGTTCACGCCAGTGGTCATAATGCTCACGTGGATAGTGGCACAGCGCGCGGTCTGGCCCGCCGTGATAACTTTTCTCCGCCTGTTCGTCGCCTTCCAGGCCAAGCGGGGTCAGCTTGACTGCACCGTCCACCAAGCGCTTGGCGATGCCGCTAGGCCGCCCGCCTTCGTAGGGTTGGACAGTGCCGATATAAACCTCAGGTTGATGCATATGCGCCTCCATGTCTCGCGTCGATGGACAAGCATAGCCTGAGTTGGTAGAGGGGAACAATAACCCGCCCGAGAGGTTTCGGGCGGGAGATCATTAGAACGTAGTCCAGTTGTCTTGTGCGTCGGTATGGGGGACAGGTTGTTTACTGGTTGAGGCTTTCGGTGCTGAGGTTCTCACCGCAGCAGGTGCCTGCTGCTCCGCCAAACGGAACACCGACACGCTTTGCAGCAGCATTTCCGCCTGTTCTTCCAGGGAGTCGGCAGCGGCGGCAGATTCTTCCACCAACGCGGCGTTCTGCTGGGTGGTGTGATCCATTTCGACAATGGCTTGGCCGATTTGGGCGATGCCGCGGGTTTGCTCGTCGGAGGCTGCGGCGATTTCCGCCATAATGTCACGCACATGGGTAACTGACAGGACAATTTGCTCCATGGTATTGCCGGTGTTTTCCACCAGGGTGGTACCGGTCTGTACCCGACTGACGGATTCGGTAATCAGTCCTTCGATCTCTTTCGCTGCCTGGGCGCTGCGCTGTGCCAGATTACGGACCTCGCTGGCCACTACCGAGAAGCCGCGGCCTTGCTCCCCGGCGCGCGCGGCTTCTACTGCCGCGTTAAGCGCCAGAATATTGGTCTGGAAAGCAATGCCGTTGATCAGGGTAGTAATTTCGGCGATTCGCTGCGAACTGCTGGAAATGTCGCGCATCGTGCTAACCACATTCTCGACCAGCTTGCCGCCCTGCTGGGCCGTTTGTGACGCATCGGTGGCCAACTGATTGGCGTGGTGGGCGTTTTCGGCGTTTTGTTTCACCGTAGCGGTCAGTTGCTCCATGCTGGCGGCCGTCTCTTCCACTGCGGCAGCCTGTTGTTCAGTACGTGAGGACAAATCGGTATTACCCGCGGCAATCTCTGCGGCGGCGGTGGACACCTGGCTGACCCCCATCTGGATTTTCTCAATCATATCGCGCAGGTTTTGGCTCATGGCCGCGACGGCGTTCAGTAACTGGCCCAGTTCATCACGACGGGTGCTGGTCTGTGCCTGCCGCAGATCGCCACTGGCGATGCGTTCCGCCAGCGCGAGAGTGCTTTGCAGCGGCCGGGTGATCTGCAATGTGATACGCCAGGCAACCAGCAAGCCGACGATGATGGCAATCAGCGTGGTAATGCCCATTTGCATCTGTGCCGAATTGATGTCGTTATGGGTTTGCGTCAATTCATCCTGTAAGAAGGCGTTGACCAGTGTGCCGACTTCCTGCGCACTGTTGCCCAGACGCTGGCTGATTAACTGTTCCTGTTGATAGGCCGGCAGGTAGGCTTCAATGCGGTTTTTATAGTCGTCGAGAGCGGTCAGCAAGGGTTGCAGCAGAGGACGTTGGGCGTCGCTGAGCCGTCGGCTCAGCGCATTTGCGGCGCTACGTGCGTCGTCAATTGCTGCGATCAGCGGTGCTTCGGATTCGGCGCTCAGGCTCAGTAACAGGCCGCGTGCCCCGTAGCGCACCAGCGTCAGCTTCTGGTTCAACTGAATAAAGGCCAGCTGCAGGTCACCATTAGTAAGTTGGCGCTCCACCTGGTTCAGGTTGTCCTGCACTTCCGACATGTTCCAGCTTTGGCGCACGGCATCTTTCGCCGCCACCGCCTTTTCGAAGGCGTTTTGCTGCTGCTGGTATTGGCTGATCAGCACGACCAAACGCTGAAGGTCTTTTTTGCTCTGAGGATCCCAATTCAGGTTCTGGCCCTGGTTGATCAGCTTCACCGCATTTTCGATGCTGGTGCGGTTATTGTTGAGGTATTCCGGTTTGTAGGTTTGCCCGAAGAGCGCACGGTTATATTTGGCCTGATTGATTTCGTCGTTCAGACGATTGCTAAAATCGATGCGATAGGCCCGTGATTCAATGATATGGAGATACTGTGCGCCAGTACCGGCGATGATTGCGGTCAGCAACAGCATGAGACCAAATCCGAGACCGAGCTTTTTACCGACGGTGAGATGAACGAACTTTCCTGCCAATGTTTGCAATGCCGCCATAATGATTTTCCTTTCCGGGCGAACGTCAATTGAACAAACCATCGGCAAAGAGCGGTCAAACTTTAGCGAATTTTGGTCAAAAAAATACCCGCATTAAGCGGGTATCTTTATTGCCGGGTGCGAATTACTTCTTCGCAGCGAAGCGTGCAGCGGCTTCATCCCAGTTAACCACGTTCCAGAATGCTTTGATGTAGTCTGGACGTTTGTTTTGATATTTCAGGTAGTAAGCGTGTTCCCACACGTCCAGGCCCACGATTGGGAAACCTGAAGCGCCGGCAACGGCTTCGCCCATCAGCGGGCTGTCTTGGTTAGCGGTAGAGACTACAGCCAGTTTGTCGCCTTTCAGCACCAGCCAAGCCCAACCTGAACCGAAGCGGGTCGCTGCGGCTTTCTCGAACTCTTCCTGGAATTTCTCAACGCTGCCGAAATCACGTTCGATAGCCGCTTTCAGATCGCCACCCAGGGTGGTGCCGATTTTCAGGCCTTTCCAGAACAGGCTGTGGTTAGCGTGACCGCCAGCGTTGTTACGCATGAAGGTGCGCTTGTCAGCAGGCACTTTATCCAGATCCTGGATCAGTTCTTCAACGCTGTATTGAGCCAGTTCTGGGTAAGCTTCCAGCACGGTGTTGGCGTTGTTAACGTAAGTCTGGTGGTGTTTGGTGTGATGGATTTCCATCGTCTGCTTGTCGAAATGCGGTTCCAGTGCGTCGTAGGCGTACGGCAGGGATGGCAGTGAGTAACTCATAATCATCATCTCCAAGGGTATATGGGCGGCGCATTATGTGAGCACCGCGTAAGCAGTCGGATCATTATAGTTATTTAAATGATATTGAAAATGATTATCAATGCCCTACTTATTGTGTGGCTTTAGCCTAATCAACAATGCGCTGCGGGTGGGTAAACACCGTGGCACGGCCGGGTTTACTGAAGCCGACCAACGTGAGGTTGCTGCGTTCGGCGATCTCCACGGCCAGCGAGGTTGCCGCAGACACCACGAACAAAATCTCCACGCCACACATCGCAGCCTTCTGCACCATTTCATAGCTGGCACGGCTGGACGTTAATACCGCACCCTGCTGCCAACCCTGTTGTGCACGGACGCCGAGCAGCTTATCCAGGGCAACATGACGGCCAACGTCTTCACATCCACCGAGCAATTCCCCTTGCGGCGATAACCAGGCGGCGGCATGGGTGCAACCGGTCAGTTGCCCCACTTCCTGCACTTCTCGCAGTTGTTTCAATGCGGAATCAAGATGGGTGAGGGAAAAGCGCTGGGTGAAAGGTAGTGCAGGCAGCGGACGGAAAATATCCGCCAACTGTTCAATACCACATACGCCGCAGCCGGTGCGGCCTGCCATGGCGCGACGGCGTGCCTTCAAACCGGTAAAACGACGGCTGGAGAGCTCTATTTGTACCTCCAGCCCGTTACAGGTTTGGTTAATCTCTATACTGTAGATATCGCGTGGTGATTCGATGATGCCTTCCGACAGGGAAAAACCCAGGGCGAATGCCTCCAGATCTTTGGGCGTGCACATCATGACCACGTGAGAGATGCCGTTATAGACCAGCGCGACCGGGACTTCTTCCGCCAGCCAGTCCGGCTGTGCGGTGGCGAGTTGCCCGCGTTGATGAACCTGAGCCTGGGTCACCCCTGTGAGCTGTGTCTCATTTATAAGTTGGTCTGAGTTTATATTGTTCACTTAACTGGCACCTGTTTGTAACAACCACATACACGCTGTGGTAATATTGCCACCGTAAAAACAACAGTAATTTTAGCGCTTCCCGCTTCCAGGGGGAAAGCGCCATTTGAAACAATGTGACAATCGCGAGTGAAAGGAGACCCCCATGCAGGTCAGCAGAAGGCAGTTCTTTAAGATCTGCGCTGGCGGTATGGCAGGAACGACGGTGGCTGCGCTGGGTTTTGCCCCAGAAGTCGCGTTAGCGGAAACCCGGCAGTACAAACTGCTGCGCGCCCGTGAAACCCGTAATACCTGTACGTATTGTTCCGTCGGCTGTGGGCTGTTGATGTACAGCCTTGGTGATGGCGCCAAAAACGCCAAAGAAAGCATTTTCCACATTGAAGGGGACCCGGATCACCCGGTCAACCGCGGCGCGCTTTGCCCGAAAGGCGCGGGTCTGGTCGACTTTATCCACAGTGCAAGCCGTCTTCAGTATCCAGAATACCGTGCGCCAGGCTCTGACAAATGGCAACGCCTCACTTGGGACGACGCCTTCACGCGCATCGCCAAGCTGATGAAAGAAGACCGTGACGCCAATTTCGTGAAAACGAACGAACAGGGCGTGACCGTCAACCGCTGGCTCAGCACCGGCATGTTGTGTGCCTCCGCATCCAGTAACGAAACCGGGTATTTGACCCAAAAATTTAGTCGCGCTCTCGGCATGCTTGCCGTAGACAACCAAGCACGTGTCTGACACGGACCAACGGTAGCAAGTCTTGCTCCAACATTTGGTCGCGGTGCGATGACCAACCACTGGGTTGATATCAAGAACGCGAATCTGATTATCGTCATGGGCGGTAATGCGGCGGAAGCGCATCCGGTGGGGTTCCGCTGGGCGATGGAAGCCAAAATTCATAATAAAGCCAAGCTGATCGTGATCGATCCGCGCTTTACCCGTACCGCATCGGTGGCGGATTTTTACACGCCTATTCGTTCCGGGACCGACATTGCTTTCCTGTCGGGTGTGTTGCTGTACCTGATGACCAACGACAAAATTAACCGCGAATACGTTCACGCCTACACCAACGCCAGCTTGCTGGTGCGAGAAGACTTCACCTTCGAAGATGGCCTGTTCAGCGGTTACGATGCAGAAAACCGCAAGTACGATAAAACCACCTGGAACTACCAGCTCGATGAAAACGGCTTTGCCAAGCGTGATCTGACGCTGCAGGATCCGCGTTGCGTGTGGAACATGCTGAAACAGCACGTCAGCCGTTATACGCCAGAGGTGGTGAACAACATCTGCGGTACGCCTACCGACGATTTCATCAAGGTGTGCGAATACATTGCCGAAACGTGCGTGGCGGATAAAACCGCGTCGTTCCTGTACGCCCTGGGCTGGACTCAGCACTCGGTCGGCGCACAGAACATTCGCACCATGGCAATGATCCAGCTGTTGCTCGGCAACATGGGTATGGCTGGCGGTGGCGTCAATGCGCTACGTGGCCACTCCAATATCCAGGGGCTGACCGATCTGGGCCTGCTGTCACAGAGCCTGCCAGGCTATATGACATTGCCTTCAGAAAAGCAGACCGATATCGACACTTACCTGAAAGCAAACACGCCGAAAGCGGTGTTGCCGGGCCAGGTGAACTACTGGAGCAACTACCCGAAATTCTTCGTCAGCATGATGAAGAGCTTCTACGGTGATAAGGCGCAGAAGGACAACAGTTGGGGCTTTGACTGGTTGCCGAAGTGGGACAAAGGCTACGATGTGTTGCAGTACTTCGAGCTGATGTCACAAGGCAAGGTCAACGGTTACTTCTGCCAGGGCTTCAACCCGGTGGCGTCGTTCCCGAACAAGAACAAGGTGGTGGCGTCGCTGTCAAAACTGAAGTTCCTTGTGACCATTGATCCACTCAATACCGAAACGTCCAACTTCTGGCAGAACCACGGCGAATTTAACGACGTCGATCCGTCGAAGATTCAAACCGAGGTATTCCGTTTGCCGTCCAGCTGCTTCGCCGAAGAAAACGGGTCTATCGTGAACTCCGGGCGCTGGCTGCAATGGCACTGGAAAGGGGCTGATGCCCCAGGTGAGGCGAAGCACGACGGGGAAATCCTGGCGGGCATCTTCATGCGTCTGCGTGAGATGTATGCGCGTGATGGCGGTGCAGTGCCGGAGCAGGTACTGAACATGACCTGGGATTACCTGACGCCGGAAGATCCCGCTTCGGAAGAAGTGGCGATGGAAAGCAACGGCAAGGCATTGGCAGATATCCTCGATGCTGACGGCAAAGTGTTGGCGAAGAAGGGTGAGCAACTCAGTACTTTTGCGCATCTGCGCGATGACGGTACCACTGCCAGCGGCTGTTGGATCTTCGCCGGTAGCTGGACGCAGGCCGGTAACCAGATGGCGCGACGCGACAATGCCGATCCGTCTGGCCTCGGCAATACGCTGGGCTGGGCCTGGGCTTGGCCGCTCAATCGCCGCATTCTGTACAACCGTGCTTCGGCCGATCCGCAAGGCAAGCCTTGGGATCCAAAACGTCAGTTGCTGGAGTGGGACGGTGCCAAGTGGGGCGGGGTGGATATCCCGGACTACAGTGCCGCTGCACCAGGCAGTGACGTCGGACCATTCATCATGCAGCCAGAAGGCATGGGCCGCTTGTTTGCCGTCGATAAAATGGCGGAAGGGCCGTTCCCGGAACACTACGAGCCGTTTGAAACGCCGCTCGGCACTAACCCGCTGCACCCGAACGTGGTTTCCAACCCGGCGGCGCGGGTGTTCAAGGACGATCTGGCGGCGATGGGAACCTCCGACAAGTTCCCGTATGTCGGTACGACGTACCGGTTGACCGAACACTTCCACTACTGGACCAAGCATGCGGTGCTAAACGCTATCGCGCAGCCGGAGCAGTTTGTGGAAATTGGCGAGTCGCTGGCGGCGAAAAAAGGCATCCAGCATGGCGATACGGTGAAGGTCAGCTCCAACCGCGGCTTTATCAAGGCCAAGGCTGTAGTGACCAAGCGTATTCGTACCTTGCAGGTGCACGGTCAGGATGTGGACACCATCGGTATCCCGATCCACTGGGGTTACGAAGGGGTGGCGAAGAAAGGCTTTATTGCCAACACGCTGACGCCGTTTGTCGGTGATGCCAATACGCAGACGCCAGAGTTCAAGGCGTTCCTGGTTAACGTGGAAAAGGTGTAACGGAGACGAATTATGGCAATGCAATCTCAAGACATCATTCGTAAATCCGCCACCAATGGCTTCACGCCGGCGCCCCGCGCCCGTGACCACCAGGAAGAAGTGGCTAAACTGATCGATGTCACCACCTGTATCGGCTGTAAGGCCTGTCAGGTGGCTTGTTCCGAATGGAACGACATCCGCGATGAAATCGGTCACAACGTCGGGGTATACGATAACCCCGCCGATCTGACGGCCAAGTCGTGGACGGTGATGCGCTTCTCCGAAGTGGAGGAAAACGGCAAGCTGGAGTGGCTGATCCGCAAAGACGGCTGCATGCACTGTGCCGATCCGGGCTGCCTGAAGGCGTGCCCGTCGGAAGGGGCGATCATCCAGTACGCCAACGGCATTGTCGACTTCCAGTCAGAGCACTGCATCGGCTGTGGTTACTGCATCGCGGGTTGCCCCTTTGATGTGCCGCGCATGAACAAGGACGACAACCGGGTTTACAAATGTACCCTGTGCGTCGATCGCGTTGATGTCGGCCAGGAGCCCGCGTGTGTGAAGACCTGTCCGACCGGTGCCATCCATTTCGGCACCAAGGACGCCATGAAGGAGATCGCCGCCGAACGCGTCAGCGAGCTGAACAGCCGTGGTTATCAGAACGCCGGTCTGTACGATCCGGCAGGCGTAGGCGGCACCCATGTGATGTACGTGCTGCACCATGCCGACAAACCGCAGCTCTATCACGGTTTGCCAGATAACCCGACGATCAGCCCGGCGATCACGTTCTGGAAAGGCGTGTGGAAGCCCCTGGCGGCCATCGGCTTTGCCGCCACCTTTGCGGCCAGCGTGTTCCACTATGTCGGTGTCGGTCCTAACCGCGTCGACGAGGACGAAGACGATGAGCCGCACGATGAGGAGACGCGCAAATGAAGAAGGAAAAGCGTATTCAGCGTTATAGCGCGCCGGAACGAATCAACCATTGGATTGTGGCGTTCTGCTTTGTGTTTGCCGCCATCAGTGGGTTGGGGTTCTTTTTCCCCTCCTTCAACTGGTTGATGAACATTCTCGGTACGCCGCAGTTGGCGCGTATTCTGCACCCCTTTGTTGGGGTGATTATGTTTGCGGCCTTCCTGCTGATGTTCCTGCGTTACTGGAAGCACAATCTGATCAACCGTGAAGACATCGTCTGGGCTAAAAACATCCAAAAAATCGTCATGAACGAGGAAGTGGGTGACACCGGGCGTTATAATTTCGGTCAGAAGTGCGTATTCTGGGCGGCAATCATTAGCCTGGTGCTGCTGTTGGCCAGCGGTGTAGTGATCTGGCGGCCATACTTTGCGCCAGCCTTCCCGATACCGCTGATCCGTATCGCGCTGTTGGTGCATTCGCTGGCGGCGGTGGGTCTTATCATCGTGATTATGGTGCACATTTACGCCGCGCTTTGGGTAAAAGGCACCATTACTGCCATGGTGGAAGGCTGGGTGCCGGCGGCCTGGGCTAAAAAACATCACCCGCGCTGGTACCGAGAGGTCCGCGAGAAACAACAGGAAGACAAACCCTGAATGAGTATCCGCATTGTTCCTAAAGAGCAGCTAGGGGCACAGCGCGAGAAGTCCACAACGGCGGAAACCATCCCGCCGTTACTTTTCGCGAATCTGAAAAGCCTGTATAGCCGCCGCGCTGAACGTCTTCGCACGTTGGCGACTGATAATCCGCTGGGCGACTATCTGAACTTTGCCGCACAGTTGGCTGAAGCGCAGCACCACGCGCTGCATGACAACCCGCTACAGCTTGATCTTACCGAAGCCCTGCAGCAAGGGGCCGCCAGCGGCAAACCGCCCTTGGATTTGAGCATTTACCCGCGTAGTGAGCATTGGCACAAGCTGTTGAACTCGCTGATCGCGGAGCTGCGCCCGGAAGCGCCAGAGCATGTTCTGGCGGTGCTGGATAATCTGGAAAAGGCATCGGCACATGAGTTGGAACTGATGGCTCAGGCGCTGCTTAACCAAGAGTTCAGCAAAATCGGCAGTGAGAAGGCCCCCTTTATCTGGGCGGCGTTATCGCTCTATTGGGCGCAGATGGCCAGCCAGATCCCGGGCAAGGCACGGGCTGAATATGGTGAGCATCGCCAATTCTGCCCCGTGTGCGGCAGCATCCCGGTAGCCAGTGTCGTGCATATTGGCACCGTCAGCGGTCTGCGCTATTTGCACTGTAACCTGTGTGAAAGCGAGTGGCATGTGGTGCGGATAAAATGCAGCAACTGCGAACAGACCCGCGATCTCAACTACTGGTCGTTGGACAGCGAACTGGCTGCGGTGAAGGCGGAGAGCTGTGGCGACTGCGGCACCTACCTGAAAATTCTTTATCAGGAAAAAGACCCGCAGGTTGAGGCGGTGGCGGACGATTTGGCCACGCTGGTGCTCGATGCCAAAATGGAAGACGAAGGTTTTGCCCGTAGCAGCATCAACCCATTCCTGTTCCCTGGGGAATGATGGCCTCCGGCTACTGCGTTGCGGCATGTTGACCTTGGGCAGTGCCGGCCTCCTCAGATACTGCGTGTACGCTGCGGGGCCTGTGCGCTGTCCGCGCTCACACTGCCGTTGCTCGCTACGCGTCTTCGGCAGTGAACAACAATGATCAATTTCAGACTGGGCTTCTGGCATTCGCCCGGGCGAGTTGCTACGTTTATACCCGTCATACTTGAAGCAGCATCTTTGTTGGCTGCGCCTACTCACCCCTGTCACATAGTTGGCTATGTTCCCGGGGATTTGCAGACTTGCCGCCTCGATGCAGCTCCAATTATTTAAGGTATGCGCAATGACGTGCAAAGCGAAAGGAAAGGGACGGACGATGTTGAAGACCATTGCGAAATTCACTGCGGTTGCTGTTGTCGCTATCGGGCTGGCGGCCTGTGACAACAAGGACGATACCAAACCGGCAGTACCAAAACCGGATACCAAACCGACCGTCACGCAACCCGCGCCGCCACCCGCGGTAGTGGAGACCCAACCGGCACCGGCTCCCGGGCTGAAAGTCTTGCTGCAAAAAGGCAGTATTAGCTTTGAACTGCCGCCGGGCTTTAGCGATCAGACCAAGAACAGCGGCATCATTAACGACAACAAGTCGACGATTCAACGCTTCCTCG
This sequence comes from Serratia sp. PL17, assembly GCF_017832355.1. GTDB lineage: Bacteria > Pseudomonadota > Gammaproteobacteria > Enterobacterales > Enterobacteriaceae > Serratia. The sequence goes on along the minus strand of NZ_JAFIBY010000006.1, from coordinate 213,188 downwards.
ACGGAAAATCGCGCCAGAGTACGGTATCTTCTGAGGTGATCCCGCCTGACGACATGAAGCTCAATACCAGCGATAAAATGCTCAAAGAGCTCACCCAGAGCATTATTACCGAGCTGGGGGATCGCTATCAAAATATCCAGACCACCAAAGAAGAGACGTTTACCGTGGGTAAACAGAAATTCCACCGGGTGGATACTGAGCAGAGCGTCAATGGGCAGAAGGTGGTGTCTACCATCGTGTTAACGGTGTTCAATAAGCGGGTGGTGACATTGCAAATGTTGTCGCCGGCCAAAACGCCGGAGGCGCATCAGGCGCTGGTTCAGCGGATTATTGACTCGCTGGCGGTGAAATAACAACGCTGTGGTTTGCAAGCCGAGGGGAAGACTGATGAAGCTTATAGGCAGTTACACCAGCCCTTTTGTCCGCAAGATTTCCGTGATGCTGCTGGAAAAGGAGATCGCGTTCGAATTTGTTAACGATCCGCCCTATGAGCCCGGCAGCCGGGTAGTAGAGCTAAATCCGCTTGCCAAGGTACCGGTGCTGGTGGCCGATGACGGCGCGGTATTTTACGATTCGCGCGTGATCGCCGAATACCTGGAAACCTTGCCCCTGGCGCCGGCGTTTTTACCGGCCGACCGCATGGCAGCACTGCATATCCGCCAGGTAGAAGCCTTAGCCGATGGCGTGACTGAGGCCGCCGCCACGCTGTTTCGCGAGAGCAAACGGGCATCGGAGAAACAGGACGAAAACTGGATCCTGCGCCACCGTGACAAGCTGACACACGGGCTGGATGCGCTGGAAAAACTGGCGCAGGAAAAAAAACGCCTGAATGCCGAGGTGCTGACGCTGGCGGATATAGCGACCGGTTGCGCGCTGGGTTATCTCAATTTTCGCCGTATCATGCCTAACTGGTGCGTTGAGCGCCCAGCGTTAATCAAACTGGCCGAACGCTTGTTTGCCCGCGAAAGCTTTGCCCGCACGATGCCCCCCTGATTTTCTCTCACCCCGCTGCGGCGGGGTTCTGCTTTATGCCGAGACCACAACACTTAAACCGAGCGACCATGAGCACTGAATCCCAGCACCTTTACAGCCAGTTACCCGCCATTGATCGTCTGCTGCGTGACCCCGCGATCGAGCCCTTAGTGGCGCAGCATGGCCAAACGCTGATAAGCGAACTGTTGCGCCAACTGCAATTGCAGGCGCGTGAGACGATCAAACAACAGCAACAGTTACCCGGCTGGTGCGGTGACTGGCCGCAGGCGCTTGGCGCCGCGTTGATGCAACGGCAGCGTTCAGCATTGGCGCCCGTGTTTAACCTGAGCGGTACCGTGCTGCACACTAACCTTGGCCGCGCCTTACTGGCGCAACCGGCTATCGAGGCGGTAACGCGCTCGATGGGCTCAGCGGTGACGCTGGAATATGATCTGGATGGTGCCGGTCGTGGGCATCGCGACCGTGCTATTGCAGATGTGCTGTGTCAGCTGACGGGGGCGGAGGATGCCTGCATCGTCAATAACAATGCGGCGGCAGTATTGCTGATGTTGGCGGCGATCGCGCCGGGTAAGCAGGTGGTCGTGTCACGCGGTGAGCTGGTAGAAATTGGCGGGGCTTTTCGTATCCCCGATGTGATGCGCCAGGCGGGCTGCCAGTTGGTCGAAGTGGGCACCACCAACCGCACTCATCTGAAAGACTACCGCAATGCGATTAACGATCAGACTGGCCTGCTGATGAAAGTACATACCAGCAATTACAGTATTCAAGGATTTACCGCTGCGGTAGACGAAGCTGAGCTGGCGCAGCTTGGCGCAGAATATGGCCTGCCAACGGCTACCGATCTGGGCAGTGGCTCGCTGATTGATATGGCGCAGTACGGCCTGCCGGCCGAACCTATGCCACAACGGCTGCTGGCGGCCGGGGTGGATCTGGTGACATTTTCCGGCGACAAACTGCTGGGTGGCCCGCAGGCGGGCATTATCTTAGGCAAAAAGGCGCTGATTGCCCGGTTGCAGCAGCACCCACTGAAGCGCGCACTGCGCGTTGGCAAACTGACGCTGGCTGCGCTGGAGGCCACCTTGCGCCTCTATCAACAACCCGAACTGCTGGCGCAACATCTGCCGACGCTGCGTTTATTGACGCGCCCACAGCAGGCAATGGAAGACGCCGCACAGCGTCTGTTACAGGCGCTCACACCGCAGTTCAGTGCGCAATTCCGCCTGCGCGCCGAACCCTGTTGGTCGCAGATTGGCAGTGGCTCGTTGCCGGTGGATCGGCTACCGAGCTATGCATTGACCTTTGAGCCGCTTGATGGCCGTGGGGCAACCCTGGAGGCATTGGCTGAGCGTTGGCGCCGTCTGCCGCAGCCGGTGATTGGCCGGATTAACGACGGCAGGCTCTGGCTGGATCTACGCTGTCTGGAGCAGGAAGACGCATTGATTGAGGCATTGCGCGCATGATTATTGCCACCGCCGGCCATGTCGATCATGGCAAAACCACCCTGTTACAGGCGATCTCCGGGATCAACGCAGATCGCCTGCCGGAAGAAAAACGCCGTGGCATGACCATAGATCTGGGCTATGCCTACTGGCCACAGCCTGATGGCCGAGTGCTGGGCTTTATCGACGTGCCTGGCCATGAAAAATTCCTCGCCAATATGCTGGCGGGCGTTGGCGGCATCGATCATGCCTTATTGGTGGTGGCCTGCGACGACGGCGTGATGGCACAAACCCGAGAGCATCTGGCCATCCTGCGTTTGAGCGGGCGCCCGGCATTGACGGTGGTACTCACCAAGGCCGATCGAGTAGATGAAGCGCGTGTTGATGAAGTGCGACGGCAGATTGACGACGTGCTGACGCGGCAGGGCTGGCCTCAAACCCCCCTGTTCGTGACGGCTGCACAACAGGCTCGGGGTATCGACGCATTACGTACGCACCTGCTGGCGTTGCAACCTGATGAACACGCGTTAACGCGCCGCTTCCGCCTGGCGGTGGATCGCGCGTTCAGCGTGAAAGGCGCAGGTTTGGTGGTGACAGGCACCGCGTTGGGAGGGCAGGTCGCGGTGGGCGATACCTTGTGGCTGACGGGCGCAGATGCCCCCGTGCGGGTACGCGGTTTACACGCCCAAAACCAATCGGTTGAGCAGGCGCAGGCCGGGCAGCGTATCGCATTAAATATCAGCGGTGATATCAGTAAAGAACAGGTGGCGCGCGGCGACTGGCTGCTGGCCAAGAAACCGCGGGTGGCCACCGAGCGTATTCTTGTCGCGTTGGATGCCGACCAACCGATACGGCACTGGCAGCCTTTGCATTTGCATCATGCTGCCAGCCATATCACCGGGCGGATTTCTCTGCTGAATGAGACGTTGGCGGAGCTTATCCTCGATCGCCCGCTGTGGTTGGCGGAAAACGACCGGCTGGTGCTGCGGGATATTGGCGCACGCCAGACACTGGGCGGCGCAAGGGTGTTGAGTTTGACGACGCCGAAGCGTGGCAAGCGCCAACCGGAATATCTGGCCTGGCTGGCATCACTGGCGCAGGCTGACGACGACAGACAGGCCTTGGCACTGCATCTGCCCAATGGGGTGCTGGATCTGGCGGCGTTTGCCTGGGCACGGCAGCTCACCGACAGCGAGCTGGCAGCGATGTTGGCGGATCACGAGCTGCTGATTGCCGGCGATATGGCGTTAGCGCAGGAGAATGCGCTGCAGAGCCAACAGAGGTTGTTGCAGGTATTGGCTGAGTATCACCAACAGCATGCCGATCAACTCGGTCTCGGGCGTGCCCGGCTGAGGCGTATGGCTCTGCCACAGCTCTCTGAACCACTGGTGTTTATGATGATCGATCGGCTGCTGTCAGCCGGGTTGATCATTAATACGCGAGGCTGGTTGCACTTGCCGGAGCATGGCCTGGCGTTCAGTGCAGAAGAACAGACACTGTGGGCACGTATCGAACCCCTGTTCGGCGACGAAGCCTGGTGGGTGCGCGATCTGGCTGCTGAGTTGGGCGAGGACGAGGCACGCATGCGGGCGACATTGCGTAAAGCCGCACAGTTAGGCCAGGTTACGGCGGTGGTGGTGGATCGGTACTATTCAAGTCGGCGTATTGAACAGTTTGCCGCGTTGATTCGTGAGCTGGATGCGGCGCAGGGCAGCGCGAACGCGGCGGACTTCCGCGATCGGCTCGGCGTCGGCCGCAAGCTGGCCATTCAGGTATTGGAATTCTTCGATCGCAGCGGTTTTACCCGCCGCAAGGGTAACCAGCATCTGCTGCGAGATGCTGGTCTTTTTGGCGGGTAAGCGGGGCGAAGGCCCCGCTTGGTTTAAAGCGCTTCGGTCGGCGTCGAGGTTGCGTCGCCATTGCGGCGTTTGCTGAGGAACAGCGCCACCAGTGCCAGCCAACACAGGCCGCTTATCAGGTTGAACAGATTGAACAGCCCACTGCCGCCCCACACGTAAGCCACTTTTGCCAGTTCGATGCCGACGGTAAATACCATCATGCTCAGCATACCCATGGTGGCGGAGACGGTGCCTTTACTGACGTTACTGGAGAACAGCGTCAGGCGGTACAACCCGGCGTTAGCCAGCCCAATACCGTAAGCGTACAGGCTTAGGCCCGCAGTCATCCACAGGTAAGCGTGGCTAGAGAATAGCGTAGCCAGTGCCGCAATCAGCAGCCCCAGCATCATGGGTACCGCACCCAGTTTGATCAGGCGTTGTACGCTGTTCTTACCGGTCATGCGTGCCAGCGTTAGGTTACCGAGGATCAGCGCGCCAAATACCGGGATTTGCAGCAGACCGTAATCCAGCGTCGACAGTGACTCGCCGCTGATCAGGATCACCGGTGATTGGGCGATCCAGGCCAGCAGCGGCAGGCTGGCGAAGCCGATAGCCAGCGCTCCACAGATAAAGCGGCGGTTGGCCAGAACCTGGCGATAGTCGCGCCACAGATTGGCTGCCGAGAGTTTTTCACCCTGTAGCGAAGCGGTTTCCGGCATGGCTTTCCACAGGCCGTAAAACGCAAAAGCCGCCAATGCCGCAAACAGCACGAACATGCTCTGCCACGGCGCGACGTGGATCATCGCGGCACCGGCCAGCGGCCCGAGCAGCGGGGCAATCAGCGCCACGTTGGCCATCAGCGCGGTGATTTTTATGCACACCGACTCTTCAAAGGATTCCTGTATCGTGGCGTACCCCACCGCACCGATAAAGCACAAGCCAATCCCCTGCAAGAAACGCATAAAGATAAACTGCTCGATGTTGGTCACCAGCAAAATGGCCAGACAGGCAACGATAAAGAATGCCACGCCAGCCAGCATCACCGGACGACGACCACGGCGATCCGACAACGGCCCCAGTAGCCATTGCAGAAAAATACCGCCAGCCAGATAGGCGGTCATTGAGGTTGGCACCCACTCTTCACCGGCGTTGAAATCTGCCACCACGGCCAGCATGCCCGGCTGGATCATATCGTTAGCGATATAGGTGGCAAATTCAAACAGCACCAGACAAAGAGGGAATAAAAGCGCCTGTCGACCCAAGCGAGCCGCAGGTGGTAATGTTGTTTTCATATTTATTGTACTGAAAGTAAAGAGAAAATAAGGAACTGTCAGGGCGGGAAGCGCAATCTGAGCGAGTTGTGGCGGCTATTTTGCCGCCAATTGTTCACCTTAGCAATAATAAGGTGTTGTTTCAGCACATTCTGATATTACCCGCCAGGGTTGCCACCCACACTTTCGCTCGTTAACCTCTTTTTAACAGACAAAGATGACAACACTGCGGACGACCTTTTGAGTAATAAAATTGGCTGGATAGATAACTTGCGTGCGGTGGCGTGCATGATGGTGGTGATGATCCACGCGACCACCTATTACGTCACCAGCGGGGTGACTGTGGGTGAGCATAACTGGGACATTGCCAACGTGCTCAATTCTATGTCGCGCGTCTCGGTGCCGTTATTTTTCATGATTTCCGGCTATCTGTTTTTCGGTGAAAAAAGTGCCGGCAAAAAGCATTTCATTCGCATTGGTTGTTGCATCCTGTTCTACAGCGCCATCGCGCTAATCTATATTGCTGCGTTCACTAAAATCGGTTTTTGGCCGTCGCTGCGCGGCATCCTGTTGAAGCCGGTGTTTTACCACCTGTGGTTCTTCTATGCGATCGCAGTGATTTATCTGCTGTCGCCGCTGATCAACGTCAAACCGGTATCACGTCGCTATCTGGCCGGCGTACTGGTGATCCTGGCGGTCATCGCCAACCCCAATACCCATTCCATGACGCTGGGGAATACTCACTTACTGCCGGTCAATTTGTACATCTACGGCGATACTTTTTACTACTTGCTGTATGCGTTGGCTGGCCGAGCCATTGGCATGATGAACACACAAGGGCGCGGTGTCAGCGGGTTGGCGGCATTGGGCTTTGTGGTGAGCGTGGTGTTGATCATCCATGGCACTAAAAGCCAGATGTTTATCAACGGCAACTTCGCCGATACCTACTACATCTACTGCGGCCCACTGGTGTTTATCGCGGCGGTATCACTGATGATCTGGTTTAAGAACTGTTTGCCGGAGCCGATTGGCTGGTTGAGCGTTTTTTCCCGACATTCGCTGGCGATATACGGTTTTCACGCCATTATCGTCAATTTTATGCGTAGCCGACACCTGGAGCTGACGCCCCACCCGTTATTGGATATTTTCTGGGTATTCGGTGTGGCACTGGCGCTCAGTCTACTGCTGTCGATGGGGTTACAGAAAATAGACGGCCGACGGCTGGTATCATAACAGCGTCGCACCGCGCTGCTGGGCGCGGCGCAGTTGGCGGCCAGAGGAAAACCCGGCGGCCAACGCCGCTTTCTCCAGCCCGTACCCTTGCTGCAAGCGCTGTTGCGCCACCGCCAGCCGCAGCTGCTCATGATATTCTCGCACGCTGATGCCGATATGGCTGCGGAACAAGCGCGCCAGATGGCGGCTGCTAACGTGGGCTTTTTCCGCCACCTGTGGCACTGACCATTCGGCTTCCGGTTCGGCGGCCATGACATCCTGTGCGCGATGCACCGCCGGGTGCAAATGGTTGCGGTAGCGCAGCCAGGGCGAAAGCTGTGGGTCGTCGCCGGAGCGGCGAAAATAGACCACCATCTCGCGAGCGATTTCCATCGCCCGTGTGGCACCGCACTGGCGATTAATCAGGTGCAGCGCCAGATCGATCCCCGCGGTAATGCCTGCGCTGGTGAATAGGCTGCGATCTTCAACAAAGATACGGTTTTCTTTTACTAATGCGCGGGGTGCCTGCTGGCGCAGGCGTTCGATCACGTCGTGATGCGTCGTGCATTGATGGTTGTCGAGTAAACCCGCCTGTGCTGCCAGCAGCGCACCGGAGCAGACGCAGACCAGCGTGATACGCTGCCGTTGCAAATCGGGTTGCAGTGTCGCCAGCCAGTGGCGGGCCTGTTCTGCCGGTTCATTGGCGAAGAAACGCTGCGACTCACCCACCCCAGGGACCACCAAAATAGCGCCGTCTTCCAGCCGTTCGGGCAAGGGCTGCAGCTGACTCAGCGTCATGCCAATAGAACAGGTTATCTGCGGTAGTGGGCTTATGTAGTGCAGACTGAACTGCCCGGCCAGACGCAGGGTTTCTGCCGGGCCACTCACGTCCAGTGACAGCACGTTGGGCAGCATCAGAAAGTAGACGGCCTGCAGCATGTTGACTCCTATGAGAGTTGCGCCAGCACCTCATCCACACTGGCGAGCTGGGCGAAGCGGTCGACCAGCACGGTCTCAGTATGCCGTTTGAGCTGTTCAGTGGTAAAGACTTCACCGTTGGGGTGCTGCATTGGAAACGTCATCGTGGCTTCGGTGACGAAAGTCACCCGATAACCCAGATCGGACGCTACCCGGGTGGTGGTTTCGCAGCACTGTTCAGTGCGGATACCGGAGATAATGAGATGATCAATATTCCGTTCGCGCAGCCAGGCGTCCAGGCCGGATTCGGTCAGCGCGTTGTGTACGTGTTTGTGTACTGTGATATCGGCCTGATGATCGAGGAACGGCAGGCGTTTTACCCAACCTGACGCCAATGAAAAAGGCCCCTGTGGCGACACGTGGAATACATCAACCAGCGCGACACCTTGCTGGCGACACCCCGCGATCAACCGCGTCAACGCCTGTTGGAAAGCAGGAACATCCTCCTCTTGCCAGAATGGACGGTGCTGGAATGATTGCTGAACATCGATGATCAATAACGCGCTACGTGACATTTTCGGCCCTCCGCCAATTAGGTATAACGCCATACTGCGCCGTTATCTTTCATGACAGAAGGCCAAAAACGGCCATCATAGTGACATCAGCGGACCAGCATCAGGCTTTGCCAACCTGACCTGCCACCAGGCGTCCCCGGTGGAAGGTCGCACTGCGCGCCGGCAGGCGAGCGACGGCCTCGGCGGAGCAACTGGCATTGACCAGCACGAACTCCGCGCTATCACCGGCTTTGGGCCAGACCCGTTGGCCTTTATCGTTCAACGGCAGCACGCCGCCGGTGGAAATCGCCATGGCGCGTGACAGGTGGAACTCGTCGGAACCCCGATAGAGTTGGGCGTAAAGGTTGGCCTTTTCCAGGATGTCACCGGTGCCGAACGGCGACCAGTGGTCGATCACACTGTCGGTTCCGGTCATCACAAATACCCCTTTTTCACTGAGCTGCGGCAACGGCATCATCAGCCCGCCAATCGGCACCGTAGAGGCAATGGTGATTTGCTGCGCTGCCAGTCGGGTGGCGGTTTCCTCCAGTTCTTTCGGGTTTAGCACGGTCAGGGCAAAGGCGTGGCTGATGGTGACTTTGCCGCGCAAAGAGGGGGTCTTTTCTACGGTGGCGATCATGTAATTGATTGCCGCCACGCCGGCCGGGCTGGTTTCATGCAGGTGAATATCGACGCCCTTACCGGTGTCGAGCGCAATCTGGAACATCGCGTCCAGCGACTTCTCCATGGCGCCGTCGACGTTGGTCGGATCCAGCCCGCCAACGTATTGCACCCCCATCTGCATAGCTTCACGCATCAAACCGTCGACTTTCGAATGCAGCAGGCCGTGCTGCGGGAAGGCAACGATTTCGCAGCTGAAGTCTGCCTGATGTTTTTCCAGTGCCAGTTGCAGGTGTTCCAGGCTTTTCAGCCCGCTGACCGGATCGATGTTGCAGTGGCTGCGCGCCACGGTGCTGCCTTTGGATTGCAGCAGGGCGATCAGGTTTTCTGCGCGCTGTTGCGAGGTGGGCAAGAGTTTGGGGATCAGCGTCTGTTCCAGCGCGATCATGTCCATGATGGTTTTGCCCTGACGCGGGCGCGGTGCCTGCCATGGGCCGCTGTAAAAAGTTTTATCCAGATGGATATGCATGTCGCGAAATGCCGGCAGCAGCAACTGACCCTGCGCCTGATAGCGCGGTACACCGGCAGGTGCCGGCGCATCCTTGGCGTGGATAGCGGCAATGTTGCCGTCTTTGATTTCAAGCTGATAGAGCGCGGTGCGGGTGCCGATGACGGTGTCGCCGTCATACTCAAAACCCTCTTCCAGCCGAACGTCGCTCAACCAGTAGTGGCTGTCGGTCAGGGTCATAGGTGTGGTCTCCGGGACGCATGCGCTGCCCGTTGGTGTGGCGGACTGCGCCACGCCCCCCGTCAGGCCGATTACTGCACAGGCGGTGGTGATTTTGCCGGTTTGGCTGAGGAAAGCTCTGCGGCTTTGTTGTTGGTTTTTTTCCACGTTCAGTTCCTTAATCCAGAGGTGAGGTGCGTCAAAAGACAGCCACCAATTTAGGAGAGGAACCGATGGGGTGGCAGTGACATTTGCCACTGGCGACTATTCGATTTGGCAATAATAAGGGGGCGCTGTTTACCCCCTGAGACTGCAGACAAAGTCCATTGCGGATAAAAGCTCTGATCTGAGGGCTAATAAGAACAAAGGATTATATCTTCTGATTTACCCCAAACACCCGAAAACCACGTTTTCGGGTGTTTGTCATCAATCTGGGGACGCTGTTTGCCCCCTCCCGGTTTTACATCAAGGGTAACAGGCGGGAATAGAGTTCGCGGAAGGTGCTGCGCAGCGCGGTGTAATGCGAGTGGCGCTCGGCATCGGGGATATGCACCTGCTCCAGCGGCAATTCAGGCAGCAGCGCGCTGAGTGGGCGCTGCGGGTTCAGGGCAATCTGGGCCAGTCGGGCGGCACCCAGCGCCGGGCCAACGTCGCCGCCGGTGCGATACTCCAGCCGTTGACCACTGATATCTGCCAGCATTTGCCGCCAGAATGGGCTGCGTGCGCCGCCGCCAATCAGGGTGATGCCAGAGGGTTGCAAGCCGCTGGCATGCAAGACATCCATACCGTCCGCCAGGGCGAAGCCGACGCCCTCCAGCACGGCTCGCGCCAGATCGTTCGGCCCATGTTGATGGGTCAGGCCCCAGAAGGCGCCTTTGGCATTGGGGTTGTTGTGTGGTGTACGTTCGCCGGACAGATAGGGCAAAAACCACAGCGGGGCCGCCGCCGGGGGGGCCTGTTCGACATTGCGCAGCAAAGTGGCGACGTCTTCGACGTTGGTCAGTTTGCACACCCAGTCCAGACAGGATGCTGCACTGAGGGTAACTGACATCAGGTGCCAGGTGTCAGGCAGCGCATGGCAAAAGCTGTGCACCGCGCTGGCCGGGTTGCTGAGAAAGCCGTCGCTGACCGCAAAGTAGACGCCGGAAGTGCCAAGCGACAGCATTGCCTGTCCGGCCTGATACAACCCGACACCGATAGCCCCGGCGGCATTATCCCCCCCGCCTGCCACGACGGGTACTGGCGGCATACCCCAGCGCCGGGCCAGGTCGGTATGCGTTTGCCCGGTAATCTGATTGCCCTCGAAGAGGTGTGGCATTTGGCGACGGTTCAGGCCGCAGGCGTCCAGCATCTCGTCACTCCAGTCACGCTGCGCCACGTTCAGCCAGCCGGTGCCAGCGGCGTCCGACATGTCGCTGGCGAATTCACCGGTGATACACCAGCGTAAATAATCTTTCGGCAACAGTACTTTATCGACCTGTTCAAATAGCTGGGGTTCATGTTGTTGTACCCACAGCAGTTTAGGGGCGGTGAAACCCGGCATCATCAGGTTACCGGTGATTTGCCGTGATTGCGGCACCGCCTGTTCCAGCGCCTGGCATTGCGCACCACTTCTGCCGTCATTCCACAAGATTGCCGGGCGTAATACCTGTTGCCGCGCATCTAACAGCGTGGCGCCGTGCATCTGCCCGCTGAGGCCAATGGCTTTCACCTGTTGCAGGCTGTGCTGCTTACCCAGCGCCAGCATGGCGCGATCGGTGGCGAGCCACCAGTCCTGCGGCGCTTGTTCTGACCACAGGGAATGGGGGCGGGATATAGGCAACGACTCACCATGGCTGGCAAGCAGTTGGCCCTGCTCACTGAGCAAAATGACTTTTACGCCGGACGTGCCGAGATCGATGCCGATATACATTGAAAAGATCCTTAAAGGCGCGGCGAGTGCCGCGCGGGGTCAATTAGCCGAACAAATAGCGGTTCATCAGGTTTTCGAGCTGTTCCTGGCGGCCGCTGACGTGCTGTGGCGCCAGTGCATGTCCTTCAGCGTACTGTGCCAGCGCTTCGAGCGACAGTTTGCCCTGCAAAATTTGCTGGCCCAATTCACCATTCCAGCCGGCATAGCGTTTCGATACCTGCTGATGTAGCTGACCGTCAGCCACCATTTTTGCCGCAACCTTCAGTGCCAGAGCCATCGTATCCATGGCGCCGATATGGCCATAGAACAGATCGTACTTGTCGGTGCTTTGGCGACGGACCTTGGCATCGAAGTTCAACCCGCCGGTGGTAAAGCCCCCGGCCTTGAGGATCTCGAACATGACCAGCGCGTTCTCTTCTACGCTGATCGGGAACTGATCGGTATCCCAGCCCAGTTGCGGGTCACCCCGATTGGCATCGACAGAACCGAAGATACCCAGCGCGATGGCGGTGGCGATCTCATGGTGGAATGAGTGACCCGCCAGCGTGGCGTGGTTGGCTTCGATATTCACCTTAATCTCTTTTTCCAGGCCGAACTGCTTGAGGAAGCCGTAGACGGTGGCGACATCGTAGTCGTATTGGTGTTTGGTCGGCTCCTGCGGCTTGGGTTCAATCAGCAGGGTGCCCTGGAAGCCGGTTTTATGCTTGTGCTCCACCACCATTTGCATAAAGCGACCAATTTGTTCGCGCTCCTGCCGCAGATCGGTATTGAGCAGGGTTTCATAGCCTTCACGACCGCCCCACAACACGTAGTTTTCACCGCCCAGCCGCTGGGTGGCGTTCATGGCGGTGAACACTTGAGTGGCTGCCCAACTGAAGACCTCCGGATCCGGGTTGGTGGCGGCACCGGCACCGTAACGCGGATGGGTAAAGCAGTTGGCGGTTCCCCACAGCAGTTTCACGCCGCTGCTGTGCTGCTTTTCTTCCAGCACGTCGGTCATGACCGCAAAGTTGTGCAGATACTCTTTCAGCGAGGCGCCTTCCGGCGAGACGTCGACGTCATGGAAGCAGTAGTAGGGCACATTCAGCTTGTGGAAAAACTCGAACGCCACGTCGGCTTTGCGCTTGGCCAGTGCCAGTGCGTCGCCGGGTTGCTGCCAGGGGCGATCGAACGCGCCGACGCCGAACATGTCCGCACCGTTCCAGCAGAAGGTGTGCCAGTAGCAGGCGGCAAAGCGCAGGTGCTCCGCCATGCGCTTGCCGAGCACCAGTTCATCCGGGTTGTAATGGTGAAAGGCCAGCGGATTATGACTGGTGGGGCCTTCGTAGCGCACTTGCTCAAGCTGATCAAAATAAGATTGCATTATCGACTCCTGGGTAGCAATGCCCGGTTTACGGGATGGCTTTATCTTCGGAGTTTGCGACAGGAGGCTCAATTACGTTATTTCACAGTTAAATTCACAGAATTATTAAATGTGCGGCAGATCTCATAATTGAATATAACCTCAGTTTATTTAAGGCTTAATTCGTTTTTATTTGTCGACCTGCTGTTTTTCAGCGTGAAAGCATGACCGCCATCATAAAAATAACATTAAACCAAAAATCATAATTGGCCGGTAAAAATCAGTAATTGCCGAATAATAAATAAGCGATAACAATCCGCTCTAAGTTGCATCACCAGCCTGTTTCAATTATTGCCCTTACACGTTAAATAACAAAGGTATATAAGATGAAATTTAAACCTGTGTTCCTTTCGGTCTGCGCACTGCTGGCGCTGGCCAGCCAACCGGCATTCAGCAAAGAAGTCAAAATCGGCATGGCGATCGATGACCTGCGTCTTGAACGCTGGCAAAAAGACCGCGACATCTTCGTCAGCAAAGCCAAGTCGCTGGGAGCAGACGTGTTTGTCCAATCAGCCAACGGCAATGAAGAAACCCAAATGGCGCAGATTGAGAATATGATCAACCGCGGTGTCGACGTGCTGGTGATTATTCCCTACAACGGCCAGGTATTGAGTAACGTCATCAGCGAAGCCAAGCGGGAAGGCATTAAGGTCTTGGCTTACGACCGCATGATCAATAACGCTGACATTGATTTCTACATCTCCTTTGATAATGAAAAGGTCGGTGAGTTGCAGGCGAAAAGTCTGGTACAGCGGGTACCGCAGGGCAATTATTTCCTGATGGGCGGCTCGCCTGTAGATAACAACGCCAAACTGTTCCGTCAGGGCCAAATGAAGGTGCTGCAACCGCTGATCGACGACGGGAAAATCAAGCTGGTGGGCGATCAGTGGGTCGACGGATGGTTGCCGGAAAACGCATTAAAAATCATGGAAAATGCGCTGACTGCCAACAATAACAACATTGACGCGGTGGTCGCCTCTAACGACGCCACTGCCGGAGGCGCGATCCAGGCCCTGGCCGCACAGGGCCTGGCGGGCAAAGTGGCCATTTCCGGCCAGGACGCCGATCTGGCTGCGGTGAAGCGCATTGTCGCCGGTACCCAGACCATGACGGTCTATAAGCCGATCAGCAAATTGGCCGATGAGGCCGCGGACATTGCCGTGCAATTGGGCAAGGGCGAACAGCCGAAAACTAACGCCACCTTAAATAATGGCAACAAAGAAGTGGCATCCTGGTTATTAACACCGATCCCGGTTGATAAGACGAATATTGAAAGCACCATTATTGCCGACGGTTTCCATAAAAAAGCCGACATTAATTAATCAAGACAGCCGGTAATGTGGAGGGAATAATGCCCAGCCTATTAGAAATGAAAAATATTACCATGCAGTTCGGTGAGGTTAAGGCGGTGGATAATGTCAGTCTGAAATTGGAGGCTGGCCAGGTATTATCGCTGTGTGGTGAGAACGGTTCGGGAAAATCCACCCTGATGAAAGTGCTGTGCGGAATATATCCGCACGGCAGTTATCAGGGCGATATTTATTTCTCTGATGATTTATTGGCGGCGAAAAACATCCGCGACACGGAGCAGAAAGGCATCGCCATCATTCACCAGGAGCTGGCGCTGGTAAAGCAAATGACGGTGCTGGAAAACATGTTTCTCGGCAATGAATGGCGGCGGTACGGCGTGATGGATTATGACGCCATGTACCTGCGCTGCCGACGCATGCTGGCGCAGGTCAAGCTGGAGGTCGATCCCAATACCCCGATTGGCGAATTGGGGTTGGGGCAGCAACAGCTGGTGGAGATCGCCAAGGCGCTGAACAAACAGGTGCGGTTGCTGGTGTTGGATGAACCTACGGCGTCGCTGACTGAAAGCGAAACCGCAACGCTGCTGGCAATCATCGGCGATCTGCGGGATCACGGCATCGCCTGCATCTATATTTCGCACAAGCTGAACGAGGTGAAGGCGATCTCGGATCTGATCTGCGTGATCCGCGACGGCAAGCATATAGGGACAGGTTCGGCGGCGTTGATGAGCGAGGACGACATTATCTCCATGATGGTGGGGCGTGAGCTGACCGAGCTGTATCCGCAACAACAGCATGAGATAGGCGAGGTGATCTTGCAGGTGGACAATCTGACCGCCTGGCATCCGGTAAACCGTCAGGTTCGCCGGGTGGATGATATTTCCTTCAGCCTGCGGCGCGGCGAGATACTCGGCGTGGCTGGGCTGGTCGGCTCTGGGCGTACCGAGACCATGCAGTGCCTGTTCGGCGTCTACCCTGGCCGTTGGCAGGGCAGCATCACCCTCAATGGTCAGCCGGCCATCATCAATAATTGCCGCCAGGCGATAGGGTACGGCATCGCTATGGTACCGGAAGACCGCAAGCGCGATGGCATCGTTCCTGTGATGGGCGTGGGAGCCAATATGACATTGGCAGCGCTGAACGACTTCAGCGGCGTATTAACCGTGATCGACGATGCCCGGGAACAGGCGACCATTCGCCAATCCCTGGCTCAACTTAAGGTGAAAACCTCCTCTCCTGAATTGGCTATCGCCCGGTTGAGCGGTGGCAATCAACAGAAGGCGATTCTGGCCAAGTGCCTGCTACTGAAGCCGAAGATTCTCATTCTGGATGAACCAACGCGCGGCATCGACATCGGTGCAAAACAGGAAATCTATAAGTTAATTAATCAACTGGTACAGCAAGGCATTGCGGTGATTGTGGTGTCTTCCGAGTTGCCGGAAGTGCTGGGATTAAGCGATAGGGTACTGGTGATGCACCAGGGGCGCATCAAGGCGTCGTTGATCAACCGCGGCCTTACCCAGGAACAGGTGATGGAAGCCGCATTGAGGAGTGAAACAGATGTCGAAAAATACGCAGTCTGAGGCGATCGCGCCACCAAGGGTGGAGAAAACACCGACAGTGAAGCGGAACGCCATTAATTTGCAGGTGTTTGTCATGCTGGCGGCGATAGTCGTCATTATGCTGTTCTTTACCTTTACCACCGAAGGGGCCTATCTCAGCGCGCGTAATATCTCCAACCTGCTACGCCAGACGGCGATCACCGGCATTTTAGCGGTTGGCATGGTGTTTGTGATCGTTTCGGCTGAAATCGATCTGTCGGTCGGTTCGATGATGGGGTTATTGGGCGGCGCAGCGGCGATTTTTGACGTCTGGTTCGGTTGGCCGCTGCCGCTGACCATCGTGGTGACACTGCTGGCCGGTCTGTTGTTGGGTGCCTGGAACGGCTGGTGGGTTGCCTACCGCAAAGTCCCTTCGTTTATCGTCACTTTGGCGGGGATGCTGGCCTTTCGTGGTATCCTGATCGGCATCACTAATGGCACCACGGTGGCACCGACCAGCGGCGCTATGTCGCAAATCGGCCAGAGTTATCTGCCGAGTGGGCTGGGGTTCGGTATCGGCGCGGTGGGGCTGACACTGTTTGTGGTATGGCAATGGCGGCGGCGTAGCCGACGCGTACAGCTTGGCTTGCCCGTAGCGGCGCCTGCCGGTGACGTGACCAGACAAAGCATTTTGGCGCTGCTGGTACTCGGCGCAATCTATTTGCTCAACGATTACCGCGGGGTACCTACGCCGGTGTTAATTCTGACCGCGTTGATGCTGGCGGGAATATTTATGGCTACCCGCACCGCCTTTGGCCGCCGGATCTACGCTATTGGCGGCAATATTGACGCTGCGCGCTTATCGGGGGTCAACGTCGAGCGCACCAAACTGGCGGTATTCGCCATTAACGGTCTCATGGTGGCGATTGCCGGTCTTATCCTCAGTTCGCGGTTAGGCGCCGGTTCGCCTTCGGCGGGCAATATCGCCGAGCTGGACGCTATCGCCGCCTGCGTGATCGGCGGCACCAGCCTGGCAGGCGGCATAGGCAGCGTGGCCGGGGCGGTGATGGGGGCGTTCATTATGGCATCGCTGGACAACGGCATGAGCATGCTGGACGTACCGACGTTCTGGCAGTACATCGTCAAGGGCGCCATTTTGCTGCTGGCGGTATGGATGGACTCCGCCAGCAAACGCCGGGCTTAAGAATATATCCTTCATACTTGAAGCTGTAGCTGTGTTGGCTGCGTTATTCAGCCCATCCCTGGGCCTCACCCCTGACGGGGCCGCTGCCAGCAGCGTTCAAATCTGCTCCTAGCAGATTTGTCACTCACCCGAATCACTTACTTGAGTAAGCTCATCGGAATGAGTTCCTTTGCCGCCTTGATACAACGTCAATTATTTTGGATATAGCTTTAGAGATCACAGTTATGAGGTGAGGCCTGCTGCTCCCACAGAGAGGTTGTGTTATCCCAGAGAGCAGTCTACTTACCGGGGATGTCGCATGTTCGAAAAGCGCTTTCGTATCACGTTGCTGTTCAACGCCAATAAAGTGTATGACCGCCAGGTGGTTGAGGGCGTTGGGGAGTATTTACAGGCTTCACAGTGCGACTGGGACATCTTTATCGAAGAGGATTTTCGCTGCCGTATCGACAATATCAAGGATTGGCTGGGTGATGGGGTGATTGCCGATTTCGACGACCGCGAAATCGAACATTTGCTGCATAACGTCAAGGTGCCGATTGTCGGTGTGGGCGGTTCTTATCACCGTGAAGAGGATTACCCGCCGGTGCACTATATCGCCACGGATAATCAGGCACTGATAGAGGCGGCGTTCACTCACCTGAAGGAAAAGGGCATTAATCGGTTTGCCTTCTACGGATTACCGAGCGAAGGCGGCAAGCGCTGGGCGCAGGAACGTGAATATGCTTTTCGTCAGCGGGTGCTGCTGGAGCAGTATCAGGGCGTGGTGTATCAGGGCATGGCCACCGCGCCGGAGAACTGGCAATACGCACAAAACCGGCTGGCGGACTGGGTGCAGACGTTGCCACAGCAGACCGGCATTATCGCCGTGACCGATGCGCGTGCGCGCCATCTGCTGCAGGTTTGCGAACATCTGGATATCGCGGTGCCCGAAAAGCTGTGCGTAATTGGCATCGACAATGAAGAACTGACCCGTTACCTGTCGCGGGTGGCGTTGTCTTCGGTGGCGCAGGGCACCCGCCAGATGGGCTATCGTGCCGCCAAGCTGCTTCATCAACTGCTTGATAGCCGCGAGATGTCGTTACAACGCATTTTGGTGCCGCCGGTGAAGGTGATCGAGCGTCGTTCTACCGATTTCCGTTCGCTACGTGACCCGGCGGTGATTCAGGCGATGCATTATATTCGTCACCACGCCTGCAAGGGCATCAAGGTCGAACAGGTGCTGGATGCGGTTGGCCTGTCGCGTTCCAATCTTGAAAAACGCTTCAGGGATGAAACCGGCGAAACCATCCACCATGTGATCCATCAGGAAAAGCTGGATCGAGCCTGTAACCTGCTGAAGGCAACCTCGTTGACCATCAACGAAATCTCGCAAATGTGCGGCTACCCGTCGTTGCAATATTTCTATTCGGTGTTCAAAAAAGGCTATGACATGACACCCAAAGAGTATCGCGAGCGCTATGGCGAGGTTAGCTATTAGGCCGGATGTAGCCATAATGGCTACATGTGTAGCTGATAAGGCAACAGGTTAGCTCACACCAACCCACAAAACGCTTTTAACCGTTCGGCCAGTGCCGGGGTGGCAGCGGGGGCGCCGTCGCGGTAATACAGCGCCAGTTCAATGTTGTCTATCGGCGGCAATCCTTCGGCGATGCCCAGTACCCGGTGGCTTGGCAAGCGACAGCCGGCGGGTAACAGCGTTACGCCCAATCCGGCGGCAGAAGCGGCTGTGAGTGCTGCCAGACTGGTGCTGCTGTAGCCGATGCGCCACCGCTTGCCCAGATTATCCAATGCCTGACACAAATCGTCGCGGTATAGCCCATTGAGCGGGAACACCGCCAACGGCACTGGCGATTGTTCAATCGCCGGGAAGGCCAGGCTATCGAGCCACAGCAGCGGTTCCGGTCTGGCGGCGCGCGGCGGTTGGTTACGGCGCTGTTTTACCAAAATCAGGTCCAGTTCTTCACGGGCGTAGGCGCTGTGCAGATCCGCGCTCAGGCCGCTGGTGACGTCCAGCCGCAAATGCGGGTGGGCGCGGCTAAACTCTGCCAGCAATTCGGTGGTCGGTGCGGCAAAATCCTCGGGCATTCCCAGTCTTAACACGCCATCACGCCAGATGCCGGTTAAGGCATCGTGCGCTTCCTCATTCAGTGCAATGATCCGCCGCGCATAGCTCAACAGTTTCACCCCCTCTTCGGTGAGAAGCACCTGATGAGACGAGCGTTCAAACAGCGGCTTACCCAGCATATCCTCCAGCCGGCGCACCTGTTGGCTAACAGTGGATTGCGACAAAAATACCCGTTCTGCAGCGCGAGTGAAGCTGTTGCTGTCACACACGGCGACAAAGCTGAGCAGTAGCTGTGGATTAAACATCGGGTAGCGATTCATTTTCCCACTGTTGGCTATTTTATTATTTAATTTCCCAATACTAACGGGGGAGCCTACAGTTAGGCAACGCTGCGGCGGTGACTCTGTGACCCCGCACTCCTCATCCCGGAAGTTCAGGAATAGACCGTGTTAAATCATTTTGCAGTTCCCCCCCTTTTACGCCGCTGGTTCAACCCTCTGCTGTGGGTTTTGGTGCTTATTGGTTTGAATATGCGGCCGTTGCTGACCTCTATCGGCCCGCTGTTGCCGACGTTGCGGCAGGCGAGCGGCCTGAGTTTTGGCGGTGCGGCACTGCTGACCACCTTGCCAGTGTTAATGATGGGGCTGATGGCGCTGGCAGGTGGGGCGATCAACCGCCTGTTCAGCGAGCGGACCAGCGTAGTGTTGAGCTTGCTGGCGATTGGCGTGGGTGCCGCCTGGCGGGAGCTGGCACCAGGCAGCACGCAATTGATGCTGAGTGCCGTACTGGGTGGGCTGGGGATAGGTGTGATCCAGGCGGTGATGCCCGGCATTATCAAACATCACTTTCTAAAACAAATGGCATTGGTGGCCGGGTTGTGGTCTGCGGCGCTGATGGGCGGTGGCGGGCTAGGGGCAGCGATTACTCCCTGGCTGATGAACATCGGCCATGACTGGCACAGCGCACTGGCGTGGTGGGCGGTGCCGGCATTAGTTGCCTTGATCGCCTGGTGGCCAGTGAGCCGTAGCTTGGCACGCCTGACGCCGTCGGGGACTTCCCGCGGACCGAGCCTGTTGTTCAGCCGCCGAGCCTGGTTACTTGGTGCCTATTTTGGTTTGATCAATGGCGGTTATACCAGCCTGATCGCTTGGCTACCGCCCTATTATATGCAGCTCGGCTGGCAACCACAGGCCAGCGGAACTTTGCTGGCACTGATGACCTTTGGGCAGGTGGTGGGGGCGCTGCTGTTGCCGGCGCTGGCGCGTTCGGCGGATCGTCGCCCGCTGTTATTACTGGCGTTGGTCATGCAGTTGATTGGTTTCGTCGGGCTTATCTACCTGCCGCAGACACTGCCGTGGGTATGGGTATTGCTTTCCGGTTTAGGATTGGGCGGTGCTTTCCCGCTGTGCCTGGTGCTGGCGCTCGACCATATACCTCACCCTGCGGCAGCGGGGCGGTTGGTGGCGTTTATGCAGGGCATCGGCTTCTTGCTGGCGGGCACCACGCCCTATATTTCCGGCCTGCTGCGTGATTACAGCGGTGGTTTTGTGCTGGACTGGCAAATCCATGCATTGCTGGTGGTGGTGCTTATTGCGATTACCTGGCGCTTCCACCCGCACAGCTACCGGCGGGCGTTCGCCGAATAATATTTTTGTCATTGCGGCTCCCTATAGTGACGTTGCTTTTACCTCTGGGTAATAACAACAAAAAGGGAACCATGACATGCACATCACCAAAACCCGTCTGGCGCTGTTGGCTGGCTGTATGGCGCTGAGCACCAACCTGTGGGCTGACGCCCAACCGGTGCCGGCGACCTTGGCCGGGCACGCGCTATTGGCCGTAAAATCCAGCGTCACTGCGCCGCAGGATGCGCCTGCCGATTTACAGCAAAGCGGCAAATACACCAGCGGCAAACGCGTGACCGAACTGGGCAGCGTAGCGGGTAAATCCGCCGATCGCATGACCGGTATTGGCCTGCCGATCAACGGCCAGCCGTTACAGGGGCATTCCGGCATCAAACATATGCCAGACGGTACCTACTGGGTACTGACCGACAACGGTTTTGGCAGCAAGGCCAACTCGCCGGATGCCATGCTGTACCTCAATCATTACAAAATCGACTTCAGCAACGGCACGGTGACGCCGTTGAAAACGGTATTCCTGCACGATCCCGATAAAAATGTACCCTTCCATATCATCAATGAGAGTACCGACAAGCGTTACCTGACCGGCAGCGATTTCGATCCGGAAAGCTTCCAGTTCGCCGACAATGCCCTGTGGATCGGCGACGAATTCGGCCCTTATCTGATCAAGGCCGACCTGAACGGCAAGGTGCTGGCGGTGTTTGACACCAGGGTGGACGGCAAAGTCGTCAAATCGCCAGATAACCCGACGCTGACGCTGCCGGGGGCGCCGGACGGCAAACAGAACTTCCAGGTGGCGCGTTCTAAAGGCTTTGAAGGCATGGCGGCATCGCCGGACGGCAGCAAGCTGTACCCGTTGCTTGAGGGCGCGCTGTGGGATGGCGAGAAGTTTGAAAACCTCGACGGCAAACGTTACCTGCGGGTGCTGGAGTTCGACGTGAAACAGCAGGCCTGGACCGGCCGCAGCTGGCAATACGTGTTGGAAGACAACCAAAACGCCATCGGTGATTTCAATATGATCGACGCCACCCACGGGCTGGTGATCGAGCGCGACAACGGCGAAGGCACGCCGGACAAAGCCTGCGTTGCGGGTGCGCCGACCGACAATTGCTTCAGCCAGGTAGCGAAGTTCAAACGGGTGTATAAAATCGCTTTCTCGGATGCCAACGTCGGCAAACCGGTAGAAAAACTGGCATATATCGATCTGCTGAACATTCAGGACCCGAACAAGCTGGCGCGCAAGCCGCTGAACGACGGTGTACTGACCTTCCCGTTCTTCACCATTGAAAACGTGGACGTGGTGGACGGCAGTCATATCATCGTCGGTAACGATAATAACTTCCCGTTCTCATCCAGCCGCCAGCCAAACGTGGCGGATGACAACGAATTTATCTTGCTGGACGTGAAGGAACTGTTGAAGCCTTAACCCTGTATGCCTCCGGTGCATTGCCGGAGGCTACCGCCATTTCCCTCTTAGCGCCAAGGGCAAACTGCGCTATAATCAGCCCCTTGCTTCCGATTCCCGAAGGAAGATCATCGTCCCCGGTGGGGCGGCCGGACTTCAAATCCGGTTGGGGCCGCCAGCGGTCCTGGGCAGGTTCGACTCCTGTGATCTTCCGCCAAAGATTGCCCGTATAAGTCCGTGTGCTACTGCCTGAATCCGAGAAAAATGTGCATAGTGATGTGTATAAAGTTTTTATACACAGAATCCACTTATACGCATGCTTCTAACTGATATACAAATTCGCCGCTCCAAACCCCAGGAAAAACCCTACACCCTCAACGACGGCCAAGGCCTGTCCATTCTTATCAAAAACAGACGGCAGTAATTAAGCATTCCTGTTTTAGTTCCACGCACTTTTTGAGATTTCCGGTTTTTCAGCCATCAGCCGGTACTCTTCCGACATCAGGTTGTTCAGGGATTAATGAGGCCACTCGCTGTTATATTCAGTCAGCCAGCGTTCAGTGATTTCTCGAACTTCATTTAGCGTTCTGAACAGGTAAAAATCCAGGATTTCTGTACGGTATGTACAGTTAGAACGTTCGATAAAGGCATTCTGTGTCTTGTTTCCCCGGCTTAATAAAATCCAGCATCACACAATGTTCTTCAGCCCATTGCGCCAGCGTTAGGGATACAAGTTCCGGTCCATTATACATCCGCATTTTCAGTGGATAACCTCGGTTTGCCACCATTCTGTCTAGAAGCAGGACAACACGCTGTGCCGGGATATTCAGGTCAATTTCTATCCCCAGCGTCTCGCGGTTAAAGTCATCCACGACATTGAAGATCCTAAAGCGCCTGCCACACATCAGCGCATCATGCATAAAATCGATGGATCAGTTCTGGTTAAGTGCCTCTGGCATTACCAGAGGGACCGGATTACGTGCGGGCAGACTATATCTGGCGGTGATCATCCACTTCCTCATCTGAAACTTGGTTGATTGGCCAATGAAACCTACCTTTTTGCGGGAACTGGCTTTGAATGCGCTGAATGTGAGTCGATGTGGCAACTGCTGAAATAATAGCGTAGCGGAGTGGTCAATCCCGAGATTTTCGAACAAACCTAGTAGTGCGGACAGGAAATATCTACTGGTATAGGATAAGTCAAGTTGACTACTTTAACTATAAACTATTCATAACAACTATTATCGCTTATGGAATATTCTTTTTTGATAGCAATTAAATGGTTATTGAAAATTCGTGAAAATTAAATGTCTGGTTGGCAGTAAGTCGGTTTTTTAATTTGTCACTAGATTAATCCAATGTGTTAATTAATATAAATAGATCTTATGAGTGAGTCCCCTGTTGGAAAATCACAAACAGGGGGGTAATTTAATAAATAACAATCTTTAATGGTGATTTTATTTAATATTGACAGTGTTACTCTTCAATAATAAAACTTGAGTTCCAAATTCCTAGAAATCTTGCATGGTTACTTGCTGTATATAACACGGTATGATGGATATTCCTATGGCCAAGATAATCTTGTATAAGTCGGGTGTCAGCACCAGTATTAGCCAATGCAAAGCCACATGAGTGTCGTAACATATGAGGATGTAGGGGGATGGAAATCCCTGCCGCTAGACCGTATTTACGTAAAATATTATAAATCTGCTGGCGAGATAAACTCCTGCCTTTCTGCGATAAAAAAAGATTATATAGCTCTTCCCCTCTCCATTCCTTTCTTATGGATAACCATTTTTCTAATAAAGAAATCTCGTTGGGTAAAAGAGGTTGAGAGGTTGTAAGACCATTCTTTAGTCGTCTTACATGAATTACACCATCAGCAAGGTTAATATCAGAAACTCGTAAGTGACAGACTTCACTAACTCTAAGCCCATGAGTGAAACATAAATATATAAGGCATTCATCTCTTTCTGGATATCGTCCGTTTCTTGAAGCCTTCATAAGTTGTATTATCTCATTCTGCGTAAGATACTTTCTTTTCAAAGATGGATTCATAGTGACAAATTCCTGTCATTAACTTATAAAATGCATAATAACTTATGTTAAGACACAGCCATTAGATAATGTCAGGAAGTTGATTGATATGCAAAGTAAATATTGGAACATTCTTGAATTTAAATTTATTGTGTTTTCTTAAGGGTGGCGAATTAATGTTTAATTACAATTTTTCTTGAGTGGTTTAGGTAATGTTTAATGTTGTTCTGAATTTCAAAACTCACTTAATACTATTAAATCCTGTAGTGATTTCATAGTGAGTATAGAAAATTGAGGTATCTATGGGCTATATAAGTTTATTCTCATGGTTGTTTGTTTCCCCACTGATCATAACCGGCTAATGATTAATGTCATTAACATGAGATGAGTATGAGTTGTATGGTTGACAATGGTATCTCTAAACATAGGCATGTCTATTGGTAACATCATCACTCTATAGTCTTATAAAATTGATTGTATCTAGTAAATATTTTAGTGAGATAATCAACTAACCGTATAATCGCTTTCTGCAATTATATGTATAATTAATGTAAATTTAAGTGTATGCATCCTGTTTTTGCAATGGTTTATTATAAATAAATTTTATTTAAGGTTGATTTTAATATCTGGTTAATTAAATTTTTATAAAATTATAATTATATTTCAATGTGTTTTTTTAATTAAAAATAATTCCCTTAAAAAATCAATAATTAGTTATTTTATTTAATGGTATGGAAGGGGTTTATCTTGTTGCGCTATGACTAAGGCTGAATGATTTTTTGAGTGTAAATATCGGATGCTAGTGAATTTTTCACTTTTATAAAGGCAACTATAATTTCTTGAAGGTTTTCTTGGTGTTTATATTTAATTGTTTAACTAAGTGTGCCGGGTATATTATTTTTTGAGGTTGAATAATTGCCCATGCCCTTTGGTTTTTTAATTGTGTTCGAATCATAATTATCTATAAATCACTGTATTTGTTGATATTATTTGTCTTGGTTTGCTTTTTTATGCATGATTATATGCTATAAAGTACTTATCTGAGTGTAGTCTGTTACATACGCATAGTTGACTTAAGTTCTGAGTGTGAGCCCACAACGCTACCAAGAACAGTTGGTTCACACTACTTAGAGTGGAATATTATTAAAATAGCCTCCTGTCGTTGCTTTTCAAATCAGGAAGACTGTAGGACCTATTTATCAGTTTATTAACAAACATAGTTCCGTCTGACGGAAGATGAAGGTATGTGTATAAGAAATTAATTCTGTTAATGTGTGAATTTCTTGTTACGTTAAGGCGTATTGCACTACCAATCCTTTCTTGAGAGTATAATTACACTAAGTGAAATATTAACATTTCTCTTTTTTATAACAAATGTTCAAAATAGATACTAGTTGGAGCACTCCTTGAATAAACGAAAATACCTTACTAATGAAGAAATAAAGCTTGTATTGCACGCATCTCGCAATGGGACTTATCCGAGAAGAGATGAGTGTTTTATAAAGATGTGTTTTATCCATGGTTTTCGCGTGAGTGAGCTGTGCAATCTGACATTCTCTGATATCAATCTGGAAGATGGGATAGTACACGTTAATAGGTTGAAAAATGGGCTGAAAACTACGCATCCTTTACTTAAATCAGAGATTATTCTTCTACGAAAATGGATTAAAGAACGTTTAACATGGCGTGATGCTGATACACCTTGGGTTTTCCTGTCACGAAAAGGGGGACCATTATCTCGTCAGCAAGTTTACCAACTGTTGAGGCTATATGGCATACAGGCTGGAATTCCTGTGTCCCTTAGTCCACATATGTTACGTCACTCATGTGGATACGCTTTAGCAAACAAAGGGGCCGATACTCGCTTGATCCAAGACTATCTTGGTCACAGAAACATACAGCACACAGTTTTATATACTTCGAGTAATGCAGCGAGATTTATAGGGGTATGGCAAAGAAAAACATAAAGAAATAGGTCAAAATGAGCCAAACTGTAAATATACTTATCTAAAGTTCAATCTGCGTCAATTAAAAAATTCGTAAATAAAAAATTCCTTTGTTATCAAATTTTTGTAAATCCAATAGTAAAGTCAGCTCTGATTTTAGCTCATAGCCGCACTGACAACCCCATTTCTACCTTACGTTCATGCACCAGAACAATAGAATCATTCAACCATTATTAATTCATTTTTCAGTGATTAACTCCGACGATTACCAATGCTTTGATTCATTTCAGAGTATATGACTTAACTAGTCATTTTGGCTCATTTTGACCACTTTGGACATCGCAAAAACGGCAAGCCGTTCTTCACTTAGGCAGTGTTTTAACGAGTTCATGG
Source organism: Serratia sp. PL17 (assembly GCF_017832355.1). GTDB lineage: Bacteria > Pseudomonadota > Gammaproteobacteria > Enterobacterales > Enterobacteriaceae > Serratia. The sequence continues at coordinate 186,757 of NZ_JAFIBY010000006.1, read as the reverse complement.
GGATTGTGAGTCAACGCGTTATGCCAATTAATGGCAATTTACTAAAGACATGGAGTTTGAACCTATGCGTAAGATTCGTCTCATCAATACCCTGATCGCGGCCTCACTGCTCACTGCAGGCATTACTCATGCAGCAACAACTACCGTCAATGGCGGCACTGTACACTTTAAGGGTGAAGTCGTTAACGCGGCTTGTGCTGTTGATGCTGGTTCTGTTGACCAGACCGTACAGTTGGGTCAGGTGAAAACTGCGACCTTGAGCGAAAAAGGTAAAACTAGCTCTTCAGTGGGTTTCAACATTCAACTGAACGATTGTGACACGACTGTGGCCACCAAAGCTGCTATCGCCTTCTCAGGCGTGGCCGTAGCTGGAGACAACCCAACCGCACTGGCTCTTGAAAGCTCTTCTGCGGGCGGCGCTACTAACGTAGGCGTTCAGGTTCTGGATAGCGCAGGAAAAGCCTTGGCATTTGACGGTGCAACTTTCAGCACTGCTGCCACCCTGACTGATGGTACGAACACTTTGCCATTCCAGGCTCGCTATATCGCGACCGGTGTGGCGACAGCTGGTACCGCCAACGCTAACGCCAATTTCAAAGTTCAGTACGAGTAATTCTGGTCTGCAAGGATGCATTCTCAGGCCAGGATGGCCTGTTTTAAGTGATCGAGGAGGGATAACGCGATGCTAAAAAACAGACTGGGACTCTTTCTTATGTTTCTGGCACCTTTGTCTATCGCAGGTAACAAGTGGAACGTCACTCTCCCAGGTGGTCAGATGCGTTTCCAAGGTGAGCTTATAGCTGAGGCTTGCACGGTTGAGGCAGGAGACAGGCAAATGACTGTCCGGATGGGGCAAGTCAGCAGCAATCGATTCAGGGCAGCAGGTGACGACGCAGCTCCGGTCTCATTCGCCCTGCACCTCCAGGATTGTAATCCAAATGTCAGTGACCGAGTCGGTATCGTCTTTCATGGGATTGCTGATGGCAAAAACCCTGATGTGCTCTCTGTTGGTGAGGGGGAAGGTATTGCTTCAGGCATTGGCGTAGCCCTTTTCGATGACACCGGAAAGATTATACCTATCAATTCTGAACCCCAGGCTTGGAGGCCACTAACCAAGGGACCCCGTGTCCTGCAGTTTGTTGCCAAATACCGGGCTACCGGAAATTCCGTTACCGGTGGTTTAGCCAACGCACAGGCCTGGTTTTCTCTGACGTACCAATAGAATTCTTTATCGTGCGTTTTCACGCTTATCCGTTAGAGATAAGTGCTCTCGCAGAATGATGAGACGGCGGCTATCCGCCCAAGAGGTTAACGTGACAAAAATTAATATGACCGGAAAAGTCATGGGAACACTGCTGGCCTTGGCAGTGATTATATGCACCAGCCGTGCGGAGGCGGGTGTGGCTCTTGGTGCAACACGCGTTATTTATCCGGCTGGACAGAAGCAAGTTACACTAGGTGTCAGCAACAATAATGAAAAGGACACTTTTCTGATTCAATCTTGGGTTGAGAGTAATGACGGTCAAAAAGAGGCTCGTTTCGTCATAACACCCCCGTTGTTTGTCATGCAAGGTAAGAAAGAAAATACGTTACGTATTATTGATGCTACAAATAACGCCTTGCCAAAAGACAAAGAAAGTCTTTTTTGGGTGAATGTTAAAGCTATTCCCTCATTAGATAAAAATCAACAAAAAGAGAATACTCTACAACTGGCGATAACGAGCCGTATAAAATTATTCTATCGTCCGGGAAACCTTAGTGTTGCACCTGATCAAGCACCAAGTAAATTAACATTCAATAAGAGTGGAGGTTCGTTAGTGATTAATAATCCCACACCTTACTTTTTGACTGTCACGGAATTGAATTCAGGTTCCCGTATATTGGCTAATACCATGGTCCCGCCAATGGGGAATGCGAAAGTTAAAATTCCAAATGATGCAGGTAGTGATATAACTTATCGTACAATTAACGATTACGGTGCTCTGACTGCAGTGATGAAAGGCACCATGCAGTAACTATCTCGATATTTATATTGGGAAAATGGATTTCAATAACGCAGGTAAACATAAAGCCGGCATGGATAATTGCGTGCAGGAGGGACTATGTCATACCTGGATTATGGAGCAGGCACGGATAATATGACCAAACACAGCATCCGGGAATTGGCCCTTAAAAAAGCAATGCTAACGCCGCTGACATTGCTTTTTATAGCATCGACATTTTCTGCTCGTGCAGATAATTACTTCAACCCCCGGTTTCTGTCTGATGACCCGGAGTCGGTTGCCGATTTGTCCGGTTTCGAGAAGGGACTGGAAGCTCCACCTGGCACTTACCGTGTAGACATCTATATGAATGATGGCTATATGACAACTCGTGATGTCACTTTCGAAAAAAGCGATGATGGGAAAAGGTTAGAGCCATGCTTGACGCGTTCTCAGTTATCATCGCTGGGTGTCAATATATTAACCTTGCCAAATATTGCTCTTATGAAGAGTACAGCGTGTGTGCCATTTACAAGGCTTATTACCGACGCCTCAAGCTCATTCGAAGTTGGACGTCAGCGCCTATCTATAAGTATACCTCAGGCTTTCATGGGTAGCAAAGCACGTGGCTATATTTCCCCCGAACTTTGGGATAATGGTATTACGGCTGGCTTGCTCAACTATAACTATACTGGCAGTGAAGTACGGAGCAATAATAATGGTGATACACGCAACTATTCGTACCTCAATTTACAGTCTGGCTTAAATCTGGGGGCATGGCGACTACGTGATAACACAACCTGGAGTTACAGCAGCGGTACGGGGTATAACGAAAACCGTTGGCAACACGTCAATACCTGGCTGGAACGTGACATCGTAAATTGGCGCAGCCGACTGACGATTGGTGACGGTTACACGACAGGAGATATCTTTGAAGGAATTAATTTCCGCGGTATTCAAGTGGCTTCCGACGATAATATGCTTCCTGACAGCCAGCGCGGTTTCGCGCCAGTTATCCATGGAATAGCGCGGGGCACTGCGCGTGTATCGATAAAACAAAATGGCTATGAGATTTATCAAACCACTGTATCACCTGGCGCATTCACCATTGGTGATCTATATGCAGCAGGAAATAGTGGTGACTTACAGGTTACGGTGAAAGAAGCGGATGGTTCCGCTCAAGTCTTTACCGTGCCCTTCTCGTCTGTACCTATGTTACAGCGTGAAGGCCAGGTGAATTACGCGGTAACTGCAGGTCAATATCGTAGCGGTAATACGCAGCAAAATAAGCCTGAGTTCTTTCAAGGTACTGCTTTTTGGGGTCTACCTGAGGGTTGGACAGTTTATGGTGGTACACGTGTGTCAAATGATTATCGCTCCTTTAACCTTGGTCTGGGAAAAAATCTCGGTTATCTCGGCGCTGTATCTGCGGACCTCACCCAGGCTAATGCTACTTTGCCTGATAGTAGTAAGCATCAAGGACAATCACTACGTTTCCTTTATAACAAATCCCTAAATGAGTTGGGCACCAATTTCCAACTAGTCGGATATCGTTATTCAACGCAAGGTTTTTATTCTCTGGCTGATACGGCGTGGAACCGTATGAGCGGATATACCGTCATCAGTGAAGACGGTATTGTGAATATAAAGCCGAAGCTTACTGATTACTACAACCTGAATTACAGTAAGAGAGGACGGCTGCAGGCGACAGTAACGCAGCAAGTGGGGCGCACTTCTACGCTGTATTTGACTGGTAGCCACCAAAACTACTGGAATACAGGACGCTCGGATGAGCAGCTTCAGGTGGGCTATAACAGCACCATACAGGATATTAGTTGGAGCCTAAGTTACAGTCTCTCCAAAAATGCCTGGGCTGAAGCTAAAGATCAATTACTCGCGTTCAACATCAATATTCCGTTAAGTCATTGGATGCGTTCAGATACCCGGTCCGCGTTCAGGAACGCCAATGCAAGTTATAACACTTCCACTGATTTCAAGGGCCGCACGACAAACACTGCGGGGCTTTATGGGACATTGCTTGAGGATAATAACCTCAGTTATAGCGTACAGACTGGTTATGCCCGTGGGGGCGTCGGCAATTCCGGCGCAACTGGCAATACAGCTCTTAATTACCGAGGAGCTTACGGTAATGCCAATGTCGGATATAGCCACAGCGGTGATTATAAACAAGTGTATTACGGCGTCAGTGGCGGCGTTTTAGCTCATGAGGATGGTGTCACTCTCAGTCAACCGCTAAACGACACTATGGTACTGATAAAGGCTCCCGGGGCGAAGAACGTTTCTGTTGAGAATCAGACCGGAGTTCGAACTGACTGGAGAGGTTATGCCGTTCTCCCGTACGCCATGGACTATCGTGAAAATCGGATATCACTCAATACCGATACTCTGGCGAATAATGTTGAGCTTGAAGAGCCAGTGCTAAGTGTAGTGCCTACGCGTGGAGCCGTAGTTCGTGCAGCCTTCAAGGCTCGTGTCGGCTTGAAGGTCCTAATGACGCTAACAAGTAACGGTAAGCCTGTTCCATTCGGTTCCGTCGTCTCGTACGGCGATGGTCAGTCAGGCAGCATTGTTGCTGACGGTGGCCAAGTTTATCTGACTGGTCTCTCCCCAAAGGGGACTGTAAAAGCGAAATGGGGCAATGGGGCAACTGAGAATTGTACAGCGATTTATGAATTGCCGACTGACAGTCAGAAGCAGGCTCTGAGTTATGCCTCAGCCATTTGCCAGTGATAAAGCAGGAGATGATGAATCAATGAGAAAATACCTTCCAATTCTGTGCCTGCTTCCGTTTTTCGTATCGAACTCCCATGGCGCGGACAGTACGATCACCATTACAGGTTACCTAAAAGACAATGCTTGCTCAGTTTCGGTGGATTCTCAAGACTTTACCGTAGATTTGATGAGTAATGCAGCCAAACAACTTTATCGCGTAGGATCCGTCACTCTTGCCGTCCCATTCAAGATTGTTTTCGATAAATGTGGAGGTTCGGCAACAGCAGTAAGAGTGGGATATGTGGGGCCTTCAGACGGGGACAATACAACTCTGCTTAAGATCGATACTGGAAATAATGCGGCACGCGGTATGGGAATACAAATATTGGACAAAGATAAGAATCCTATTCCATTGAACGCCGCTCAAGCGTCTCTTAACTGGACTTCATTAACGCCAGGCCAGTCCAATACCCTAGGTTTTTATGCACGCCTGATGGCAACACGTTCCCCCGTAACTGCGGGAACCGTAACTGCGATGGCTAATTTCACCTTGGAATTTGAGTAAAGGAGCCTGACGATAATGAATATAAAGAAAGTCCTTCTGACGGGGATGCTGCTTATTAATGGGGCATTGAGTGCTTATGCTGCTGACGTAACTATTACGATAAACGGGCGCGTTGTAGCCAAGCCCTGCACTGTATCAACTCCATCCGCGGCGGTAGATTTGGGCGATCTGTTTACCTTCAATTATGCGCAGGCAGGGGCTGGATCACCATGGCATCCAGTCACGCTGAATTTGACGAACTGCCCTATAGGCACGTCAAGAGTGACTGCGACTTTTACGGGAACAACGGATAGCACCGGTTATTACAAAAACCAAGGTGGAGCCACCAACCTTCAACTGGAACTCCAAGACACAAGTGGAAATAATCTGAATAATGGCAAAACAAAAGCAGTTCAGGTTAATGACTCGAATCAGTCCGCAATTCTTCCTTTGCAGGTTCGTGCACTATCAGTCAATGGCAACGCAAAGCAAGGCAGTATCCAGGCCGTAATTAATGTCACGTATACATATGCCTAATTTTCAAGGGGCCCAGAAATGAAACTTGCTTCTAAAGCAAAAAGCATGCTCAAAAGAAAAGACTTAGTGGTATTAATTTCATCATGTTTACTGATGGCTTATTCATCGTCTTCCTTAGCATTTACTTGTAAAATCAATTCTACTGGTCAGATTGTCGGGGCCGGTTCGGCGAACGTTTATGTTAATCTTACTCCGTCTATAGGGGTGGGGCAGAATCTAATTGTAGATCTGTCGAGTGAAATCCTGTGCAAAAATGATTCAACTCCGCCTAATATAGATACTGACTATGTGAAATTGACTGGTGGTTCGGCATATGGGGGCGCGTTAGAAAACTTCAATGGTACTGTTTATTGGAACAGGAATTCTTACCCTATGCCACTAAACACTGATACAGAAAACGTTGTTATAACTCAAACTTACTACCAAGGATTACCTTTCCGTCTTTACCTGACCCCTCTGGGGGCAGCTGGAGGCAAGGCGATTCAGTCAGGAGAGTTAATAGCTGTTATGAAAATGTATAAAATAGCTACTTTTGGTGGAGGTTATCCAAAAAATTTCACGTGGAATATTTATGCTAATAATAATGTGATAATTCCCACTGGTGGTTGCGATGTCTCATCTAGGAATGTGACTGTAACACTCCCTGACTATCCAGGTACCGCTGCTATACCATTGACCGCTCGCTGTGCCCAGAATCAACAGTTGGCCTATTACCTAACTGGCTCAACTACCGACACAGGTAATACTATTTTTTCAAATACATCATCCTCAAATTCGGCTACAGGCGTGGGTGTGCAACTTTCTAATCGTACCGGAATTATAGCCACGAATAAAAATATTTCTTTGGGTACTGTTGGTTCAAGCCCTGTAAGTCTAGGACTCACAGCTAGCTATGCAAGAACCAGTGGGCAAGTTGTAGCGGGAAATGTTCAATCCATTGTTGGGGTGACATTTGTTTATCAATAGCCCTTAAAAGGAATCTCTATTTTTTATCCCATATCTATATTTTATAAAGTATTTATTGATATTAAACCAATGCATGTCAATGGTTTTTTTCAGTTTTCCATAATGACACCTCATTTTAAAAAATATAAGGTTGTTTTTATTTTAAGAATAAAATTGCTATCTAGGTGAGGCTCATGGGAAGTAAAGAAAAGATAAAGATTATCGTTATGGATCCTGTGCAGGTTTATCGGGATAGCATAATTAATGTTCTAGAAAAATATTTTAACACAATGATTAATATTGTGGGTGTTGCTAAGGATGTTTCAGAGTTAATCCGCATCACAGTAAATGATGGTCCGGCAGATATTTACGTGATGGAAGTTTATGGAAAGTATGAAAGCTATAGAAGTTGGGGGCACTTTACGGATTTCATCGCTTTAAACTCCCCCTCATCGTACTGCTTGGTTTGGTCATCAAAACCCACTATGTTTATTAGGAAATTCAGCAATGAATGTCTAGCAATACGGCCGTGGCAATTACATAAGAAAATCAGCCTGGAAAGGTTCTTAAGATTTTTCTTGTTATTAATTGATAATAAATTAATTTCTGCACCAAGCACACATCTGTGTATTGGTCCTCCCATATCAAACCTGACCCAAAGTGAGGTCATTGTTCTTTCAAGTCTGCTTGAGGGAGATAGTATTACTTGTTTGTCAAAAAGAAATAGATTAAATTATAAAACAATTAGTTCACACAAAAGAAACGCTATGAGTAAAATGCGTATATCAACTACAGCTCAGCTGTACGGTTTGTTTATTGGTGGACATATGAAAATAGGAAGGGAGCAGGTCGATTTACCTATAGAAGGTTTTATTTACGAACCGATTTGCATTTAAGTGTTAATTGGTTTTCGTGAATTTTTATAAAATAGATAGACTTTGGATGTAATATATTTAAAGTGTGATTGCATTTTATGCAAGTAAATGGATTGTTATTAAGTAAGGAATGCGGTAATATTTTGTTTTATCGAGTGTGATCATAATCTTTGGCACCGTCCTTGTGCCTTGGGAGATCTTTTCCCGGAACAATATGAAACCAGCGCCTCACTTAGCCCTGTGTGAACAGAATGCTTTCTGACGCTGTTCACTCTTAAATGAACTGTTATGCATAGCTTGATATAGCCACTAATGCCATAGTCCCATGGTCTATAATAATAAATTTTTAAAGCGATTACTGTGAGCTTTTTTTCTTCCAATGCTAATTTTAAGATGTTGAGTAAAAATTCTTCTTGACGATATTTATGTATATAGTGAGCTGCGAAGTGTACTGGAAGTGGCGCATTGTAAAATATCAAAAATGCCTAAGATCTTATCTCTAGCCTCAATATCTGCTTGGAGTACAGTATTATCATCATTTTTGCCTAAGAGGGGCCTTGGCTGCGGGTTGAATGATAGCCCAGTTGATTTTCGTTCGACCGTGGTTATTTACTCACTATTAATGAAACATCTATGTTATTTATCTTTTAACGCGTACTGATTGTTTTCTACATTTTCAAGTCCAAATTCGATCATCGAAAAATATAAACTTAAATAACGCTCTGCCATGATGAAGAACGATCTATTAAGTTCGATGACGACATTATTTATAGTCGACAGCAAGCCTGATTTTTCCGCCGTTTTCAGTATTCGATTGATATGAGCACGCGATACGGAACAGCATTTAGCGATTTTGGCGGAAGAGAGAAGAAGCAATGGTGAATCCTGCTTGATACTTTCAATAAATAGCATCAACAGTATCATGTGGCCAGCATCTTTGCTGATGAATAATTCGGATTGCGGTACCAAATCGATCAGATAGATTTCTTTGAGCATAAATTGGCCATAGGCAGCGAAAAAATCGGGTATAAAACCAGGGTTCTCGAGCAATGCCACTATAGGCATCTTTGGTGTCAACATCTGATAAGGTAATGCTATTGAGGCGATGAGTGCTTGTGTTTCAAACAATGCATGGAGCGTTGGCTTGTAACACATTAGGCGCCTGTCTCGGTCGCAGGGTTTAATCTCCAATCTACGCCCCACCCGCAAAAAGAAAAGGAAGGAGTCCAGGGAACTTTCGCTGATAATATTTTTTCCTTTGAAGAATTTTTTTATATCTTTCAAGCTGGCATTACTCTGAAGATAATAAATAGATAGTATGGTTGAGCAAACAATAAATCGACTGTTTCTGAAGATGATCTTATAAAACAGCGGATGTTTCTTGTAAGTATCCTTCAGTAATTCGCCATGCTTGACGATTGCTGCGTGAAAATTTTGTGAGTTCCTTATTTTTTTTGCCTGATTCTCCATCTGGAACTGTAATTGAAATCTGCTTAGACTCATTTTTCTATTTCCTGTAATTAAAAACTTATTGCTTTTATATTTATTTATTTGCTGAGTATGATTTAGAGACTTGCTGGCCTTGATCATTAATGATGGTTGTCTGGACTGTGACTTGGGAAGGGATGTCGAGCTCGGCAATATTGTTGAGCTGATAATCTCGGATGCTGAATGGTGCGGTCATCATGTCACTTTCTTGCCGTATCAGGTAATCGCGATTACCTATTTGAACGGACAGGCGTGAGAAAGAAAGGTAAAAGGCCGAACTGTTGTTGCAGCGCAGCAAGTAACCATTCGGCGATGTCGTTAGCGTAAACGAAGCGGCTTCGGCTGCGTTGTTGGCTTTACCCTTTAGCGTTTTCGGCCGGTAGAAAATTTTCATCTGCGTGTTCATCGCCAACGTCACGCGCGACGTCAATGGCGGTGTAGCAGGCCAATTAGGTGGGATTTCATACAGATTGAGCCAATACACTGACTCCCTTCCGGCAGGCATGGTTTCACCGGAAAAAATTATTCTTAGCCCTTTCAACGCCTTTGGCTGCATGGCGAATACGCTGGGCAGTGTGATAAAGGGGGCGTTAGATAGTTCAGGTGCGGCGTTGACATCTCCGTTGTCGACCCAAGTTTGAGCCACAATCGGATAGTCGTTGGTATTGAGCAACATCAAGGTCTTTTCCGTATCTCCCTCGTGGAAAATCACCCGGGTGGCGGAAGCGATGATGCCCGCCTGCGCATCCATTGCCGCCAGCGCCAGCGCCAGCAACAGCGTGCATCCTATTGTCAGAAATTTATTTCTCATTATTGCACCTTAACCCAGACGTAGGCCTTGGCGTCCACTTTGCCGGCGGTGACAGTTTGCCCGGGCAGCCGGGCAAGCGTGGCGGTGAGCTGGGTGGTGTAGTGTGTGAAACCTGCCGCCGTGCTGCCACCGCTGTTGGTGCCGCTGAGTACCGGATACCAGCCAGCGTTGCTGCCCAGTGGGCATTGCCCTGCATTGCAGCGGGCCCACCCGACGAAGTTCATCGGTGCGCCGTTGCCAGCGTTAGAGAGCGCGATGCCAACACCGGTGGCGACACTACTGTCTGCGCCGTAGCCGCTTGATAGCAGGTAACTCACACCGCCGTTGGCGCTGACCAGGCCGAGTTGCTGTGCGGCCACATAGCTTTCATATGGGACCTGCAAGCCAAGGGCTGTATTGTTGATGTTGACGCCGGAAACGGCGGCGTTATCGCACTCTATATTGATAGTGAACTGCGCCTGAGAGGTTTGCCCTGCGGTCAGTTGGCTGACTGATATGGTCGGTAGAATCACCAACGGTGTGACGTTGCGCGCCACACAGGTAGCGGTATAGGTAAGTGTGGAGATAGGCGAGGTGCCCATGCCTATCGCGTTCCAACGTCCGGTACCCCAGGTTGAGTAGTTGGTGGCGGAGTCACTGCCGATAGGGTCTGAGGGGATACCAGGCCCTTGAAAGGTGACATAGCCGTTTGGCTGGGTGCAGGTATAGTTTGAGTTGCCGTTAGTCGATGCCATCCCATCCAGTGGATTGCTGGCGTTGTAACCGCAGTAGTTGCTGGCACCCGCGCCTGGCAATGAACTGATCCGAATCAGATCGGCGCGGATGGTGCTGAAATCTTTCACCCTGACCTGAATTTTGTTGCCGACGGACGCGTAGCGCGTAATTGGTGCAGATTGCCAGTACCGGGTAAAAATCTTGCCGGAGTCCAGGTGGGTCAAGCGTATGCCGACGTAGGGAAAGTAGGTGGCATAATAGTTGGGATTACCGTCCTGCGCACCCAGATCGTAATAACCGCCGACACGATCGTCGCCGTTGGTGGCGAAGACTTCATAGATCTGCCCGGCGTCACTTGCGTCGCACTCATACAGCACCTTATTGGGATCGGGATAACGTGTGCCAGACGTTAGATTGAACACGCTGGTGCTCAGTGGCGTTCCGACGGGCTGCAGATAGGTGCTGGTCAGGTTTACCCGGCCCAGCGCCGTGCCTACGCCGCACGGATCGCAGCCGGAATCGACCCAGGGGGCGACCCGAGTGCATTGCGCCAGCGCAGTGGCTGTACCGAGCAGCGACACGGTGAATAGTGCCGGGCCGGCGACAAAATAAGAAATGCGTTTCATCGTTTCTCCTGATGATAAGTTGAATAGATTAGCGGCAACGGGCGTTGAGTCGCTGAATCGGCCTGTCTTCAGTTTCAGGCAGTTGATAGCGCAATTTGCACTGCTGATTGGGCGCATCGCCCCAGTTCAGCGTCAGCTCGCTTGCGGTTTGGTCGCTGCGCAGATAAATCTGATTAGCTTGGCCGACCATGCCCACGCTTTTGCCTGTCGGATCGAAAACGTTGGCGCCCATGGGGATCGGCGCATTGTCGGGCCGCTGCGCGGTGATCAGCAGCGCCTGGCCGCGTACGGTGTTAAACCGCAAGCGAACCGTTGCGCCGGCATAAGGTGCCACGCGCCGCTGACCATCTTCTAGCTCCGTTTTATCGTTCATGCCCTCGGGATTCAGTGCGATGGTGTTGTAGTGATAGGGCACCAGTGCAGGCGCCAGGGCATAACCGAAGCGGTCTACGCGTGCGCCCTGACCGTCCATCACTAATGCACCGCTGGCGCCTGGTGCATCGATCAGGGCAAAGGTGTCGCCAACATACGGGCCTAGAGTCACGCCACCACGATGCCCCACCACTGCGCCTTGCAGCGATAGGGAACCCTGCCGGTACTGACGGGCTGCAGATAACGATCCGGTGACGTTGGTGTAAGGCAGGCGGGTTTGCAGGTTCCCCCCCCAAACGCTTTGTCTTCGGTTGTCGTCGGTGGTGAAGTTCAGGCCGTAACTTACCGGTTGCTGTTCACCAACGCTGCCTGACAGTGCAGTCTGGTAGTTACCTCCCTGCCCCTGGCTATGGTTGGCCAGCAGAGAGACACTGGGGGCAGATGATGAACGCCCGATCGGGAAGCTGAGCGAGAAAGCGGTCACTGTTTGCGCGCTCTGCGCGAGCGGGGCGCTGTAAACGTTATCCTGCGGCCCGTAACCACGATAATTGTCGTCGCCGACGCGGTACCCCAAGTTGCGGGTGCGGGTGATGGAGAGGTTGAGTGCCACGCCGTTACCGAAGGTTTTCCCCCAGCCCAGTTGGAGCTGATTGTCACGGCCGCGTTGATCGCGATAGTCCTGAGTGGAGCCAGACACCGTCAAGCTACCCAACATATCCATGCCTTGGTTGATGGCGACCTCGAAGCGGGAACGCTGGCGGTAGGAGTCGGACTGCCAGCGCTGGCTTATGACGGCGGCACGCCGCACGCCGAGTACGTCGCTGAGATCGCGAAAGCCTTCGGTGGAGTAGCGGTAACCTGCGATGGACAAGGTGGTGTCGGTCGGACTGAAGGTTCTACTGTAAGAGAGGTGCAGCATCCAGCCAGACGTGCCGCCCTCGGGCAGGCTGGCGTGCGAATAGGTGGTGTCCATGCCGAACGCGCCAAGCCAACTGCTGTAAACGCCGCCCAACAGTATCGCCTGATAGCCGTCCGATAACTGGTTACCGAGGTTGAATGTCAATTCGTTGGTCAATCCATGCTGCCATGTGACTTCGCTGAACAGATCGTTATCGCCGACGTATCGGGAGCGTCCGACGGTGGCTGAATACCGGGACTGACCAGGGCGTATAGATTCAGGCACGGCGGCGAATGGGACAGTGAAGGTAGTGACGCTGCCGTCCGCTTCGGTCACCATTACAGTGAGATCGCCAGCGTAGTTGGTGGCATACAGATCGTTAATTGCAAACGGCCCTGGCGCTACGGTGGTTTCATACAGCGTGCTTTTTCCCTGTAGTACCGTCACTCGGGCGTTGCTTTTTGCTACACCGCGAACCACTGGCGCGTAGCCACGCTGCGAATCTGCAAGCATACGGTCGTCGGAACTCAACTGAACACCACGAAACCCCAGACCGGAGAAAAAGTGCCCGTCGGTAAAACCTTCCCCAAGCAACATTTCGCTGCGCCACGGCAAGATAGCGCGCTGTATGTAGCGACGGCTAGTATCCAGATGTCCGCCGAACTCGTGATCGTAGCGGTAGCTGGATTGTTGGCGATAGCGCCATAGCCCGAGGGCAAAACCGCCGTTCAGGTTGGCGTAGGTCGAGTCAAGATTGCGGGTCTGGCCTTGGCGATAGCTGACGTGGTACTGGTTGAGGTTGTAATTGATGAAGGCCATCGATTCGCCGCTGTCCAGGCTAGCGGGATTGACGCTACCACGCGGGCTGCCGTTCAACAAAGCTTGTGGAATACTCAGATCCAGATGCAGTTGCGAAATATCGGTGTTCACTGCGATATCTTTGAGATCCCGGCCGGGCAACAGGCAGGCAGTTCCCGTCGTCGCCGGCGGATTTTTAAGCCCGAAGCGTGCCAGCTGTCGTTGATCGAAGCAGGGTAACACCTGTTTTCCTTCGCGCACGAAGCGGATTTGGTCACGTTCGAGAAACTGGCCGTTGAGGTAGAGATCGAGCTGATAACTTCCGGGCGTGACGACATCCTGCTGGTTGAACTGGCTCAAGGCGCTATTACTCAGTACGCTGCCGCGCAGCAGTGTTGGATCAAAAGCGTATTTGTCGGCGGTGGCGTAGCTCATTGGCAGCGCAAGGAACGCGCAACACCAACGCGAGGGAAAAAAAACCGTCTTATGGACATCGAACATGGAAACCTCCCTGTTTGGTTTCAGCGCGTGACGTTCAGGGTTCGCGATATTTCCACCCCATAGTCATTGATCACGCTCAGGTCGACCTGTTGCGCATCGCTATTTAACGGCCAGTTAACTTGTGAGAAAGGCGGTATTAGGTCTGCCTGCGGGATCGCGGTACGTTTTGCGCCCTTTGCGATCACGGCTTGGCTAACGTTGGCGTAGTAACTGGTCGGATTGCTGACATACAGCGTGTTACCGATATGGCGAAGGCTTAATTGATCGATAATGTGATTGGCGTCGCCAGCCAGACCTGCAGGGCGATAAAACACCTTGAGCCTGTTGGTGAGTAATAACAGCAACTTGTTTTTGTCGCTGTCCGCCTGACGGATAGCGGGAACCTGCAAGAAGTTAAAATAGAACAGGGATTCGCGGTCGCTCGGGAGCTGCTGGCCTACAAACGACAGCCGTACCATCTGCCCGCTGTGCGCATTAATACGAAAGATTTGTGGCGATGTGATAAAAGGCGCATCGGCGTTTTCCGGGGTGGACTTCGGGTTATTAATGTCGAGCCAGATTTGTATTAGGGCCGGAGTGTCACCATCGTTGGTGAACTGCAGCGTTTTTTCCCGCGCGTCGGCAGGATAGATAATGCGATTACCGAGCAGCGTGACACTGGCCGATGCGCTGGTGAAGGATAGGCTTACCAGGCAAATTGACAGGACTGCCCAACGGCGAACGAAACGGGTTATCTGCGGCATAAAGGTGAACCGATAAAGGTGGCGAATCATTCAGCGCCGCCCAGGAGCGGGGCGGCGCTGGCATCAGCAGGTATTGCGCTTGAAGGTCGATTTATTTGTAGCTAATGGCGAATTGTGCCGTGGCGATCACCGAACCTGCAGCCGCGCCGGTATCTTCCGCGTAGTAGCGGGCCACCAGGTTTTGTGAGGTGGAAGTGGCGCCTTGTGCCAGTGTCATCGCCTTGGTGGTGACAGTAGAGCCAGTAGCGAATGATAATGGTGTCGAAGCGTCGCTATCCAGAAGTTGAATGGATACCTTGGCAGCGTCGCCCGCGTTGCCGAGGTTGCCATTGGCTGTAGGGTTATTGCCTGCAAGCACGGTTTTAATCGCCGTATCACTGCTCGCTGCAGCACAACCTGTCACATTGACGGTAAATGAGGTGTCACCGGCAGTTGCGCCTTTAGTTGCGAGTTTACTTACTGCGACAGTAGGTAATAGGACGACCGGGTTGGATTCGTTGCCATTAATATTCACCGAGCAGGTCTGTGTGCTGACTTCACCTTTGAATTGAACTGTGTTTGAAGAAGCGGCCGCGCAGGTGCCAGATAGAAGCAGCATTGATAATGCAACTAATTTAACATTCATATGAAATGCCCTTTAATTTACTTTAGATAAAAGCGGTCCTGGCAGTAATAAATTACTGACATGTGCTGACGTGCGTCTATTGAATAAGCATGTTGCAAATTTGTCTTTTAAACGGTTCTGCAAGCATGGATTTTTATCCTAACAAACTAAGAATTTTCTCTATAGGAGTTTTGATCTTAAAAATAATCCTGGCGCTCTTTTGTTACATTTGTTTTCATTTTTTTCGTATCACCAAAAATATAAAATAGATCTATATCATTATGTTGCGATATCTCTAGATTGGTGTTTTTTTAATTTGAAACATCTAGAAACATTCATGTCTTTTTTGCGGCTAAATATCCTTGCTGCAATCGATGTGAAGTGTGTATAAATATGTTATGAGAATGTAATTAATTATTTGATTAGCGTGCTAATCTCCACAAAAAAGAACAGCGACAAAATTCATTTGGTATGGAAGAGTGTTTTGTGTTTTTAAGGAGAATTAAATTGAATGTGATTTATATTGATAGCTCACCGCTGTGTAGAATAGGCGTAAAAGAATTACTTGGTGGAGTTTTGTTTTTTCATAAACCCTCTGAAAGTATATTGGAAAGAATAAAAGAAGATCCTGATCTGATCATTATGGATTTCCCTAGGGAAATTTATTCTTTTGAGGATTACTTGAGATTTATCAATTTGCTTCGTTATAAGTATTTATCTGTAAAATTACTATTTTTCATAGATAGGACATCGCCTCTCATATCCTCTCTTATCTCCGAAGCAAATCCTGATGCGATTTTAAATAAAAGTTCATCACTGAAAGTAATAAAGGAAACATGCATTTCATTGATTGACCAGGGACATCCAGCGAATAGTTGCGGGTTAAAAAAAAGTAAAACGGCGCATATTACACGTGGGGAGATTGCGGTTTTGTGCGAAACTGCTCGGACTTGGGATGTTGGGATCACCGCTAGACGGTTAAATCTGAACCCAAAAACTGTCTACTCACACCTTAACAACGTTGGCAAAAAATTCGGTATTCGTAATCGATTGGAGTTATTTAAGATGATGGTTCTCTTATGAAAATTAGCTTTTAGGCGTAGGGCGCGTGGCCTATTAGACGTAAGTGATAATATTTTTATGTTATCGATAAAAACAAATTTTATTTAATGTGGTGCGATTGCTGATAGCGTTTATACACTCAGGAAATCATGGATTTTTTAATATTATCAAGCGGCCTGGCGTAAATGAAATAATCCAGCATGTGGTAAGGTTGATGCTGTTTATTTATTGGTTATAAAACAGCCTTCATTTTCAAGATAGGTATAGAATGGATGGAAATAGGATGTGAAATATTAATCTAAGGGCATTTATTTATACTCGAAGCTTAATTTATGTTCCCTTATCGGCACGTAAGGTTGTAGACACACCTTGGACAAGGGACATACTTGATATACTAGATGCACTAAAGACCCTTACGCCGATCTCTGTCGCTACCAGAGCCCAAATTAGCTGCCTTGCGGCATCAACCATGGTTGAGGTGCAGATGAAACCGGCCGTCGGTATTAATCTTTTCAACAATAACGTCGAAGCCCCGCGGGAAGGAAAACGAGAAGGATCGTTTGGATTTTATCTTCTTCTTTTGGGGGGCAATATTGGTTCGGGTGTGTTCTGGCAAATCCCTGTCAGCCCTAATTCGAGCAGTTTCTGTCGGGCATCCAGCAACGCCTCACGTTGTTGACTCAGGGTTTCCATCAGTTGGTCAATCTCAACCAAGCGTAGATCCATGCCTTGCATCAACCCATCCTGGTATGCCGTGCCTTGCAGGGCAAGCACCTTGCGGATAGCTCCCAGCGTGAAACCCAGATTTTGTCCAATCTGAATCATATGCAAGCGCTCCAGAGCACCTTCTTCATAGACGCGATATCCATTGGCACCGCGCACCGTCTTGGGCAGTAACCCTTGCTGTTCGTAGTAACGTATCGCCGATGCGGCTAGCCCGGAACGTTCCGCCAGTTCGCCTATCTTCATGCCCTATTGACCTTAAAGTTAACTTTAAACTTAGTATAACTATTCTATTGTCGATTGAGGAGTCAGCATCATGTTCACCCCACTTACCCTGCCCAATGGCAGTATTTTGCCGAATCGCTTGGCCAAGGCCGCGATGGAAGAGAATATGGCTGAGTCAGGCCAACTGCCTGGCCTCACGCTGCAGCGCTTGTATCAATCCTGGGCTGATGGCGGTGCCGGTTTGATCATTACCGGCAACGTGATGATTGATGGCCGAGCCATGACCGGCCCTGGCGGGGTGGTGCTTGAGGAAAATACGCCGTTGGAACCGTTCAGGGCGTGGGCAAAAGTCGCACGCCAAAACGGGGCTCAGGTTTGGATGCAAATCAATCACCCGGGTCGCCAGGTGATGGCCAGCATGGGTGGCAACGCTTGGGCACCCTCCGCGATTCCGCTGGCGCTGGGGAAGCACAGTAAGCTGTTTGCGCAACCCATTGCCATGAGCTTGAAGCAAATCGACGAGGTGATCGAACGCTTTGCAGCCACCGCCTATGCCGCCGAGCAGGCAGGTTTTACCGGGGTGGAGATCCACGCGGCGCATGGTTATTTGATTTCTCAATTTTTGTCACCGCTCACTAACCAGCGTACCGATCAGTGGGGGGATAATCTCAATAACCGTGCTCGTTTACTGGTGGAGATTGTACAGCGAGTACGTGAGCGCGTGTCTCCCCATTTCTGCGTCGCGGTTAAGTTGAACTCTGCCGATTTCCAGCGCGGTGGATTCTCTGAAGATGATGCGAAACAGGTAATTATGCTGCTGAATAAACTGCCGGTCGATCTGATCGAGTTGTCTGGCGGCAGTTACGAAAGCCCAGCGATGCAAGGCCAGACCGCAGACGGCCGTCGGCTAGCACGTGAGGCTTATTTTCTGGAGTTTGCCCGCGAACTTGCCGCCGTCGCCAGCATGCCGGTGATGACGACAGGCGGTATTGCGCGTAAGTCTGTGGCTCAACAGGTGTTGGATAGCGGCGTCGCTGTTGTGGGTATCGCGACGGCCATGGCGGAGGTGCCGGATCTGCCGCTGCAATGGAAAGCCGGCCATGAACCGCATGCATTACCAACCCCGGTAACATGGAAGAATCAAATGATGGCGGCGCTTGCCCGTATGGCATTGATCAAGCGGCGTCTCCGCGCCTTGGGGCGTGCCCGCTCTAAGAATGTACGCTATTCGCCGTTGTTCACATTGATAGTGGATCAGTGGCGAACCTCGCGTATTACCCGTCGCTACCGTGAATGGTTACAGTTACTACGCGGCTGACAGATAGGTAACGGGGAATTTCAATGGGTTTAATAGGATTCAGCATCAGAATCCTTGGTTGAGGCAATGGCGCTAGGCGGTTATGGATTTATTTTAACGGCAATGGAAATCTCTGATGCAGGATAGGTTTTGCTTATTCAGCGAAGGTTAAGGTAAGTCTTTTATAACGCCTTTATATCTGCTTAATAACTATATTAAATTATTATTCTTTTCAAGTAGCGATCTGATTTACCAAAACGGTGTCACGTATAATAATTTTCGCTCTTCCTCCTGATTCTTTGGGCGTCGACTTTGTTTCTAGTAATTATTGTTACCTGAATGGTACCGGAACGCTTAGTTTCTATCAGCGCACTTTGCGAAGATGGGTTTGAAAGGATAAATTAGCAGTGCTAAAGTAAGGCTCCCGGCCAGCAGTGACTTTTTGGATATCCTGTCTGACCGGAAATTTTTCCCTGGTGTTGGCTGTGTTGGCTACCTGACCGTATAGGTCAGGTTTTTTTTCCAGCGCCTAACGAGATTCATTATATGTTGCGGTTCCGAATCCGTAAGTTGTACTTAAGTCCCATCCATACCTATACTTAAGTTCAGGTTGTCTCACTAAAGGGAAAGCCAGACCGCCACGGAGCCTGTATGTTTTCTATCTTCAATGAAAATCAAACAATAACGGAAACGCTCCGAGATCATATCGACAGAAAGCTGTCTGCACTCGGTAGCCCGGAATACGCTTATACGGTTGTTAGAAAGAAAAATCCGTCAGATGTGCTTATCATTTCCAGTTACCCTGATGAATGGGTGGACCTCTACCGTGCCAATAATTTTCAACTCACCGATCCGGTGATACTGACCGCGTTCAAACGCACCTCGCCATTTGCGTGGGATGAAAATATCACTCTCATGTCAGATCTGAAGTTCACCAAGATTTTCTCGCTTTCTAGACGGTACAACATCGTGAACGGCTTCACTTTTGTGCTGCATGACCATATGAACAATCTGGCGTTGTTGTCTGTCATTATCGCCAACAACGGACAAGGTGAACTGGAAAAGCGGCTCTCGTCCGATCGCGGAGCCATGCAGATGTTGCTGATCGATATTAATGAACAGATGTATCGTCTTGCTGGCTCCGCTTCATCCAACAGTCATAAACACCATGTAGACAAGGATAAACCCATTTTTACTCATCGGGAGAATGAGGTGCTTTATTGGGCCAGTATGGGAAAAACTTATGGAGAGATTGCTGCCATTGCAGGCATTTCCGTGAGTACGGTGAAGTTTCATATGGGTAATATTGTGGTTAAGTTGGGCGTCAGTAACGCCCGGCAGGCCATCCGGCTGGGCGTTGAGCTGGAGCTTATAACGCCGGCAGCGACAGCGGCCAGGTGATAACAGACGGTGCCGAACAACCAAGCATGCTAATGATCCCTGATGCCATTTGGTTCCGATCTTCTTGCCCTGTCGGTAGAACTATCAGATAAATACGTTCGCGTTCGCTGAGGAAAGCTTCTTTAAGTACGCGGATTTGCCACCCTGAGCGTTCGAGTATCCTCAACATCGCCCGACTCACGATTGTGTGAATGTCATTGCGTTTATGGTGCTGGGCCCAATTGATCATGGCCAGGAACAGAGCCTGACTGACTGGGTACCGCTCGCCAAGTAGCCGCCGCGCCCGAGCTTTGTCGACAAAAAAGCGACTTGATTCTATTCCATCTATGGGGAGCTCCACGCTGTCAAAACAGGTGCGGAATGTGTGGGTTATCATGTTGGGCTGGCTCAGCGCGGTAAAACGCACGCTGCAGACCAGCTGCCCTTTGCACAAGCCGAGTATGTAGCGCGTGCCGGAGTTATCAAACTCATCAAACTCCATATCGAGGTTGCATGCTACGTCCCAACCCAACCGATCGCTAAAAGTTTTCTTTCTCAGCCGGTAGAGCTCGTTAGAGTGTGTCATTCTCAGCTCTTCGTAGCTGATATCAAATAGTTCAAGCATTCCATGACCCTTTTATTATTAGCGTGAATATATTGCGGT
This sequence comes from Serratia sp. PL17, assembly GCF_017832355.1. GTDB lineage: Bacteria > Pseudomonadota > Gammaproteobacteria > Enterobacterales > Enterobacteriaceae > Serratia. The sequence goes on along the minus strand of NZ_JAFIBY010000006.1, from coordinate 166,235 downwards.
TTTCAAACAGCCTGCCGGTATTCTACAAAGATTTTATGTTGGGCGATCAAAACAAGATCATGCAGGAAGTTAAAAGAGAACTCGGGTGTCGAAATTCCCGCTTTGTACAATAACTTTCTCTCTGCTGGATGATGAGATCTTGTTTGTGAATACTGCGGGCAGTCGGCTGAGTCTGGGTAAGAGAGGGCCGCAGGTTAATAATTATTTGGCTATGCCAAATCAATAAGCCATCCACCTGAGTTGTTCAAAATGATTTTAAACGGATAATAACCCTTTTATTTCTAGAGGGGGTGCCATTATAAATAGACCCCACGATCAAGCTCTCAGAGCAGTTGCCTGCAATCTTACTTATCCTGCAGAAGGGCAATTTTCTGACAACTGGGTCAAACCCTCGCTTTCCTGCCTGAATGATACCTTGCCCTGATCCAGCGTAACCACAAAGATGCTGTCGAAGTCGCTGCCTGGCCATTCGGGCACTAGACTGGCGTCGCCACCGCGTGCGGCAACGATGTTCTTCACCGCCTTATCGAGATTCTTATGCTCCCAAGCGATGAAGATACGCGAGTTCTGGTATTTATCGCTGAGCAGCTCTTGCTGCAACCCGGCGATATCATTGGCGTGGAACTGAAGGCCGATCGGTAACCCCACGCGTACGGCGGTGGGCATAATGGTCGACAGCGCCCGCAGCGAACTGCCGGTTTTATTCTCTTTCGGCCCGGCGGCAAAGATAAAGTCCGGCTTGCCATAACGGTTCAGTAGCACGTCTGGCAGCGCCAGCGCGCGGTTCAGCCCTTTGCAGGTTAACTGGCCGCTGTTGTCGGCGGGTTTTTCACCGTGGCGTACGAAGATCAGCGTTTCCTGTGCCAGTGCGCTTTGGCTGAACAGCAACAACGCCGCCAAACCGCCGAGTATTTTCTTGCCCGTTTTGTTAAGCATCCTCAACCCTTATGTAATGGCTTGTTGATTTCAGTGCGCTTTTCGTCGCGTTACTCGTTATCATAACCGGTGTGACAAAAAAGGGCGTGTCGCACCGATGCGGCGCCTCTGGGATAATTAAATACTGGCCTAAGGAAGGATTTACAATGAAAAACATTTTCTTTTTTGACGCGATGCTGACACCGAAAATCATCACCGGCGTTTACTGGCTTTGCCTGCTGGGCATTCTTCTCGGCGGGATCGGTTCTATGTTCTACGGTGAGTTCTTCCGTGGTCTGTTTGCTATCATTATCGGCGGCGTGTTCACTCGCGTTTGCTTCGAAATGATCATCATTGCGTTTAAAAATAACGAATACCTGCGCAAAATCTCCGAAAAACCGTAATTAAGTCACTAACATCAACTATGTGTCGAAAGAGGGGGCGCTCATGGCCCCCCCTTTATCCAGGGATTCAGCCGTGATTTTCCAACGGCAGATCCTGTTTTCACCGTAACGCATAGACAGCGATTAGCAGACCAAGGCTGGTTGTGATGGCGCCCACCCAGTTGGGTGAAGTAAAACCATAACCAGCATTAATAGCGATCCCCCCAAGCCAAACACCGCCAGAGGCACCCAGATTGCACGCTGAGATATTGGCCGCAGAGGCCAGAATTGGCGCGCCGACAGCTTTCTTCATCACGTACATTTGCAATGGTGGAATGGTGCCAAAACCAACTGGACCAAGGAAAAACACACTTACTACGGATAGTGGCTTGCTGTGAATAGTGTTATTCGCCCGGCCTGCTGGTTCCAACCGGTTTTGGAAAGTGCGAGCGACTGCTGCCGCTGATGGCATTTAGCACCTATAATCGCTGCAGGATAACCGTGAATTCAGGAGTGGGTATGCCTTCCAGGGCGATAATCAAATGGACTAAACGGCTGACAATCGTGGTTGTTACCGTGTTACTCACACTGTTTGCGGTACGTATTTACGACACCCAAAGCGGTCCGGCGCTGGAGCCGTGGCATACTTTTGTGCCGCATGAGCTGTCTGCCGCCGAGATGGATAAGACCAATTGGCAGGGTTATCTGGCTGCCGAAAGCCGGGTATTTGATGACGTGAAGGCTAACGTCACGGACAAACTCTCCGCCAGCGAACGTATCCCCCTTAACCGCTATTTTGATGGCAGCCCGGTGTATCCGGAGCACTTTGTCCGGGACTGGAACCGTTCTTACGAACTGATGCCGCAAGGCGAGCCACGTGGCGCTGTGGTGTTGCTGCACGGCTTGACCGATTCCCCTTACAGCCTGCGGCACATTGCTGAGAACTATCGGCAACACGGTTATGTGGCGGTCGGTATTCGTCTGCCGGCACACGGCACGGTGCCGGGCGCATTGACCAATATTGAATGGCGCGACTGGTTGGCGGCGACGCGATTGGCCGTGCGTGAGGCGCGGAGTAAGGCCGGTGGTGATAAACCGTTGCATATCGTAGGCTTTTCCAACGGCGGGGCGCTGGCGATGAAGTATGCGTTGGATGCACTGGATGATCCGCAGTTGGCGGCGCCGCAGCGGTTGGTGTTGATTTCACCGATGATCGGCGTCACCAGTTTTGCTCGTTTCGCTGGCATTGCCGGCTGGCCTGCCGTGTTCCCTGCCTTTGCCAAAGCGGCGTGGCTCGGTGTGCTGCCGGAGTTTAATCCCTTTAAATACAATTCATTCCCAGTCAATGGTGCACGCCAGTCTTATCTGCTCAGTAACGGGCTGCAACAGCAAATTGCCCTGGCGGCACGCGACGGAAAACTGGAGAAATTAGCCCCTGTGCTGACCTTCCAGTCTGTGATGGACTCCACCGTGAGCACCCGGGCGGTGATCCGGGCGTTATATAACGAACTACCGGCTAACGGCAGCGAACTGGTGCTATTTGACGTTAATCGTACGGTAAACTTTGGACCACTGCTGCGGCCAAATGCGGCGGCTGCGGTCAGTCAGCTGCTGCCACCACCGCCACGTCGTTACCAGACCACGGTGATCGCTAATGTCTCACCAGAAAGCAGTGAGGCGATCGCCCGTGTTACACCGGCTGGAGCGACCACCGAAAGCGATCTACCGCTAGGTATGACCTACCCGACGGATATTTATTCGTTGTCGCACGTGGCGTTGCCCTTCCCGGTGAGTGATTCACTGTATGGCCGGTTCCCCGAGCAGCGCGATGAGTTCGGCATCAGCCTTGGCACCATCGCCGCGCGCGGCGAACGGTCGGTGTTGGTGGTCGATCTCGACTCGCTGATGCGCATTGCCTCCAACCCATTTTTCCCTTACGTGCTCCAGCGGATTGATAACAAGCTTTAGGCAAAACCGAGAATGCTGAACGCATCATCCTGCGGGTAGTAGCCGAGCAAGCGGCTGGTTTCCTCCAGCGACAGCCGCTTATAGCGGTTGTTGGAAACGCCGTGCACCACGGCATGGTGTACACCTTCGATACGCAGGCAACGTTCCAGCAGATCGGCCGCGTCGCGGTGGCTCAGGAAAGCGCTCATATCACGAGCACTGAGCTGTTCGCCATATTCTAGCGTGGTGAAATTGGCGATGCGTACCGACAAGGCAGACAGCCCCTCTTGATGGGCAAAATAGGCGGCGATACCTTCGCCGAATGCTTTGCTTACCCCGTAGAGGTTTTTCGGTTTGGGGGCATCTTGTGGCCGAATTTGGTAATCCAGCGCGTAACCTTCCACCGCTTGTGCACTGCTGGCGAAGACCACGCGTTTGCAGCCTGCGTCTTTGGCTGCCCGAAAAATATTGAAGGTGCCGAGGATATTGTTATCCATCAGCGAGTGACAAAAGTCCGCATCGGGCGAGGGATCGGCCGCCAGGTGCAGCACCGTATCGATATTGGCGCAGGCCTCACGGCAGGCTGCGATATCGGCAATGTCGAAACTGATCACCTCATCGCCCGGTTGCAGATCGGTCAGCAGACCGAGCTCTTTTTCCGCCAGCCGCAGCTGATAGCGATTTCCTACCGATTGACGGAATGCCGTCGCGACCCGGCCACCTGCGCCGGTAATCAAAATTCGTCCAAACTCTGTACGTAAAGTCATGATCTCAGCCAGTCCTAAAGTCCATTATGCCGCGATCAGTAATAATCCCCTGCGTGAGTTTTGTCCAGCATTCAATTAGCATCTCTGATGCTTTATGGCGTGGGCGGACATTTTTTTTCGATGATTTCAGTCAGGAACGTCATCACTGCGCGAATGGCTGGGGAGCGCGCCAGATCGGGATAAGTGACCAGCCATAGCTCGCGTGTTGGCGCGGCAATTGACGTGGGCAGTGTCACGAGTTCTGAGTCGCTATCGGCAACAAACGTCGGCAATACTACGGCCCCTAGCCCCGAACGTGCGGCTTCTTGCAGAGAGAAAAGATCGCTGGCTTCAAAGACTACCGGGCGACCCTGCAACAGCTGCTGCAGCCATTGTTGATGGGGCTGGTGTTGGTAGTGATGGTCGTAGGCGATAAAAGCCCGGGCGGCCTCTGGTAAGGCGGCGTGCTGCCGCGTGGCGTACAGCGCGTAGCGCATGATGCCGATGCGTTTTATCAACAGATCCGGCTGCTGTGGCCGCACCATGCGCACTGCCACTTCGGCGTCGCCGCGATCCAGTTCGGCGATCGCCGACTCGCCAGAGAGCACCAACGTAATATGCGGAAAAGCCTGATGAAATTGCGCAATATGCGGAGCGATAACCCGGGCGGCGACCGACGGCGGGGCACTGATGCGCACCTGGGTTTGCGGTGTGTCCCCGGCGCTGCGTGCATGACGCACAATGGCATGGCTTTGATTTTCAACGTCGGCTGCCAGCCCGGCAATCATTTTTCCGTCCTCGGTCAACGGCGTGCTGCGCGGCAGGCGGTGAATCAGCCGTAGCCCAAGCGATTTCTCCAGTGCCGCCACTCTCCGGCCAACCGTCGCGTGATCGCAGCCCAACTCCCGCGCCGCTGCCGACAATGAGCCGGTGCGTGCCAACACCACAAAGTGTTTTAAATCCTGCCAGTCGAACATCAGTGAATTCCTGCACAGTATCGTTGCAAATTTATGGAATATTCACACAGAGTGGGGTGTGATTCAATGGCATTATCGTTGTAACCAGATTGAATTATTCAATAAGGTAATCTTATGTATTTGCGGCTGAAGGGGCGTATCGCGCTGGTGACCGGTGCGAGTGAGGGGATCGGTGCGGGTATGGTCCGGGTGCTGGCTGCGCAGGGGGTATCCGTGGTGGCGACCGCCCGCCGTGAAGAGCGCTTACTGGCTCTGGCTGATGAGGTAGAACAAGCGGGTGGCGTACGGCCCTGGGTGATTGCGGCGGATATTACCGATGCGGGAGCGCTCGACCGCATGCTTGCGCAAGCTATGGGCCGATTTGGAACCATTGATATTGTGATTAATGCCGTCGGCGGTGCCCGCCCGACCGCATTGAGTGAAGGCGATGCGGGTTGGGAAGAGGCGTTTGCCCTGAACTTCACGCCGGCGCGTCGGGTGACTCACGCACTGTTGCCCGGCATGCAGGCGCAGGGATGGGGGCGGGTCATCAACATCAGCGGCTCGATGGAACCACGCAGTCTGAATGCTGCGACGGCTGCCAAGGGGGCAATACATTTGTGGGCCAAAGGGTTAGCGGGGGAAGTGGCGGCACAAGGCATTACCGTCAATACGCTGCAACCCGGGCGGATTAACAGCGAACAGGTACGTGAAAAGCTGCACCCGACCGAGGCGGCACGCCTGGCGTTTATCGCTCAGAACATCCCGATCGGTTACTTTGGCGAGCCGGAAGATGTGGCCAATCTGGCGGCGTTTCTGTGTTCCCCGCTCGCGCGATATATCACGGGTGCGGTTATCCCGGTAGACGGCGGTATGCACTATTTCGCCCACTGACGTGGTTTTGTCTGCTGGGTCACAGTTCAATAATTTGGCGCCGTAGGGTCTTGCTCCAGCAAAATAGGGAGTGTTAACGTCTTAGCTCAACCGATTTAGGGTTGTCACTGCTTCGGCAGGCAAAACCTAAACCTCGTGTTTCTGTTCCCGTCTGGGCGCAGAGACCATGAGGTTTAGGTTTTTTTTTGCGCTGAATTCCGTAACGGCGATGGGCCATCGCGCTACGGAGGTCGGCAGAACGTGGATTTTAAGGGTAACGCGATGAAATATGAAACATTAGCCCGTGAGATTTTGGCCGGCGTCGGTGGCCGCGACAACGTGAGAAGTTTGGTGCACTGTGCTACCCGCCTGCGGTTCAAACTGCGCGACAACCAGCGTGCCGATGCCGCTGCGCTGAAAAAAAATCCCGGTGTGATCATGGTGGTGGAAAGTGGCGGGCAGTTTCAGGTGGTTGTGGGTAATCACGTTGCGGAAGTTTATAACGCGGTCAATCAGGTCGGTAGCTTGGGTGATGGCGTGCCGGCGGATGATGACGGAAAAAAGGAAAACCTGTTCAGCCGATTCATTGACGTGGTGTCCGGCATTTTTACACCGCTGTTGGGGGTGATGGCGGCTTCGGGGATCCTGAAAGGTTTCCTGGCGTTGAGTCTGGCTTGTGGCTGGCTGCTGGAGAGCAGCGGTACCTATAAAATGTTGTTTGCCGCCAGCGATGCCCTGTTCTATTTCCTGCCGATTATGCTGGGTTATACCGCCGGTAAAAAGTTCGGCGGTAATCCCTTTATTACCATGGCAATCGGCGGTGCATTGACCCATCCGCTGATGATGGCGGCATTCAATGCCGCACAGCAGCCTGACGCGGTGCGTGAATATTTCTTCGGCATTCCGCTGACCTTTATCAACTACAGCTCGTCGGTGATTCCGATTATTTTCGCTGCCTGGGTTTCATGCCGGTTGGAGCCGCTGTTTAACCGGGTGATCCACAGTGCGTTGCGCAATTTTGTCACGCCCTTGTTGTGCCTGGTGATTACCGTTCCGCTGACATTCCTGCTGATTGGCCCCGCGGCGACCTGGCTTAGCCACCTGTTGGCCAACGGTTATCAGGGCATCTACGCGTTCAATCCCATCATTGCAGGCGCCTTTATGGGAGCGATGTGGCAGGTGTGCGTGATCTTCGGTCTGCATTGGGGGCTGGTGCCGTTGATGATCAATAACCTGAGCGTGTTTGGCCGCGACACCATGGTACCGCTGCTGTTGCCGGCCGTGATGGGGCAAGTTGGGGCGACGCTGGGTGTGATGTTGCGTACCCGTGATGCCAAATTGCGGGCGTTGGCAGGTTCCGCGATTGGCGCCGGGATCTTTGGTATCACCGAGCCGGCGGTGTACGGCGTGACCTTGCCGAACAAACGGCCGTTTATCTTTGGTTGTATTGGCGGTGCGCTTGGTGGGGCGGTGATCGGTTATTTCCATACCGCTACCTACTCCTTTGGCCTGGTGAACATCTTCACCTTTGCGCAGATCATTCCTTCCGCTGGCTTTGACGCCACGGTGTGGGGCGCAATCGCCGGTAGTTTACTGTCGTTTTGTTTCGCGGCGGTGGCCAGCTATCTGTTCGGTGTTGCACCTGCCGAAACTCACGAGGAACCGACACCTCCTGCCCCCCTTAACCGCAAAGAGTGCGTTGTTAGCCCGATTGCCGGTGACGTGATGCCGCTGGAACAGGTCAATGATGCCACTTTTGCCAGCGGTCTGTTGGGCAAGGGGGTAGCGATTGCCCCGCAGCAAGGCCGGGTGGTGTCGCCGGTCGCCGGGCGTGTGGCCTCATTGTTTAAAACCCGGCACGCCATCGGCATTGAGTCGGACGATGGCGCGGAGATTTTAATCCACGTCGGCATAGATACGGTCAAGCTCGACGGTCTGCATTTCAGCGCTCATGTGCACGAGGGGGACCGGGTGCAACCAGGCGATCTACTGATTGAGTTTGACCAGGCGGCGATCCATGCCGCCGGCTTCGACACGACGACACCGATCATCATCAGCAACAGCGATGACTACGTCGAGGTCTTGGCCAGCGGCGAGAGCAGGGTGCAGGAACAGGCGCCACTGCTGACTTTATTACGTTAACCGAGGAGAAAACGATGAGCAGCAAATTCCCAGACCATTTTCTGTGGGGCGGTGCGGTCGCGGCCAATCAGGTGGAAGGAGCCTATCAGACCGACGGCAAAGGGCTGTCGACCTCTGATTTGCAGCCGCACGGCATCTTCGGCGCGATAACACCGCGGGTCGAGGGCGACAGCGGTATCAAGGACGTGGCGATCGATTTTTATCATCGTTATCCCCAGGATATCGCGCTGTTCGCTGAAATGGGCTTTAAGTGCCTGCGCACCTCTATCGCCTGGACGCGTATTTTCCCGCAGGGCGATGAGGATGTCCCGAATGAAGCCGGCTTGGCGTTCTATGACCGGCTGTTCGATGAAATGGCAAAGTACGGCATTCAGCCATTGATCACCCTGTCACACTACGAAATGCCGGATGGCTTGGTGAAGAACTACGGCGGGTGGGGTAACCGCAAGACCATCGGATTTTTCGAGCACTACGCGCGCACTGTGTTCGAACGCTATAAGCATAAGGTCAAGCATTGGTTGACCTTTAACGAGATCAATATGTCGTTGCACGCGCCCTTTACCGGTGTCGGGCTGAAGGAAGACAGCAGCAAGAGCGAGATTTATCAGGCGATCCACCACCAGTTAGTGGCCAGCGCAAAAGCGGTAAAAGCCTGCCATGACATTGTGCCGGGCGGCCAAATTGGCAATATGTTGCTGGGCGGCATTGTCTATCCTCTGAGCTGCAGACCGGAGGATGTGCTGGAAACCCAGCGCCAAAACCGTGACTGGTTGTTCTTTGGCGACGTACAGGCACGCGGCGATTATCCGGCCTATATGCGGCGTTATTTCCGCGAAAACGGCATTCAGGTCGAGATCACCGCCGAAGACCGCCACGCGCTGCGCGAAACCATCGACTTTATCTCCTTCAGCTATTACATGAGCGGCTGCGTCACTACCGACGAACAGCAAAACAACGCCGCCCGCGCCAACATTCTCAATATGGTGCCGAATCCGCACTTAGCCAGTTCAGAATGGGGTTGGCAGATCGATCCCGTTGGTCTGCGCTATTTGCTGAATGTGTTGTATGACCGCTACCAAAAACCGCTGTTTATCGTGGAAAACGGACTGGGGGCGAAGGACCGCATTGAAGCTGATGGCAGCATCAACGATGACTACCGTATCAATTATCTTAACGACCATCTGGTACAGGTGGCGGAAGCGATCGACGACGGCGTAGAAGTGATGGGCTACACCAGTTGGGGGCCGATCGATCTGGTCAGTGCCTCGAAAGCCGAAATGTCCAAGCGCTACGGCTTTATTTATGTCGACCGCGACGATGCCGGTAACGGCAGCCTGGAACGCCGCCGCAAAAAGAGTTTCTACTGGTATCGTGATGTGATCCAAAGCAACGGTAACAGCCTGAAAGACAAAGCCTAAGTTTTATCCATCCCCCGGTGGCAACCACCGGGTTATTACCTTTATCTACTGCTGCCAATGTTTGGGGAATTACCCCCAGGGAATGCTGTTGCCCGCAGCTACCCCCGTATTTCAAACCGCCGCATTGTTGGCGACGCGTGCTCACCCCTGTCACTTACTTCAGTAAGCTCCAGGGGACTCCCACGCTTGCCGCCTTGCTGAAATTCGAAATCCGTCGGGTATCAATATGTTGGAGAAATATAATAATGAAATACCCATTACCTCACTTTGTTACCCTCGCCGGGTTATTGCTGGCCTGCGCCGGCGCACAGGCCGAAACCTTGCAGTCAGCCAAAGACGTGGAGGCACCCACTGCCAAATGGCAAGGTGTCGCACTTGGCTTTGAACCGCCGCAGGCAGGGCTGTTGGGGGATATGTTAGGGATCAGGCCGATCCTGGAAGATCATGGTTTTCACTATAATCTGGGTTACCTCAGCCAGCTTTCTTATAACGCCGGCGGTGGATATAACCACGACAAGCAGGCTTCTTATATCGATCAGTTCTCGCTGACCTTCAGTCAGGATCTGCAGGCGCTGACGGGTATTCCGGATGCGGTAATTGAAGGCAATATCGTTAACCGCAACCATGATAACAACCTGACACGCGATCGCCTGCAGGATCCCCGCGTCAACCCGACCGATCTGTCGCAGGAAAGCTATGGCGGCCAGTCGATCACCCGGTTGGGTTGGCTGACCTTTAGCCGCAGTTTTCTCGATCGCCGGCTGCAATGGCGCATTGGCATGATGAACAAGGTGCAGGATTTCGATCAGATCATTCCCTGCGATTTCCAAACGTTGACCCTGTGCGGCGGCAAATCGGCCAACTCATTGACTTGGTATAACTGGAACGTCCACTACTGGGGCACCACCTTGCAATATAAACTGACCGATGGGCTGACCTTTAAAACCGGTGTGCTGGAGCAAAACCCGAGTGCCCCAAGCCGCAGCCATGCCTGGAGTTGGTCGACCAAGGGCAGCAAGGGCGTGTTGTTGCCGATGGAACTGGAATTGAAAACCAACGCGGTCAATCAGTTGCCGGGGGTCTACAATATTGGCGTGTTATTTACCAATGCCAGCCAGCAGGATTTGTATGAGGGAGCCTCTGGTGGCCCAGGGGCGAGCGATCCGAACGGCTATCGCAGCCATGATCGCACCTGGTTCCTGTACACCGGCTTTAACCAGCAGGTAACGCGCCACCCGGATGACGCTAATCGCGGTCTTAGCCTGTTCTACAGCCTGGGGCTGGCGGATCAGCGCTCCAACTATATGCATTACTCCACTTCGACCGGCATTCGTTATCGCGGGCTGTTTGATGCGCGCCCGGATGATTGGCTGGGCTTGGGCGTATCGATGGTCAAGCTGAGCAGCCATTATCAGGATAACCAGCGCTATTTGAATCAGATCAACAAGGCTACCGACTATAACGATCCCAACTATCACCCGGTACCGGGGCACTCAGTGACGGCGGAACTCTATTACCGCTTCAACGTCACTCCGTGGCTGCAGTTACAACCGGGGGTGCAATATTGGCACCATCCGGCGGGCGTCAACGAAACGCAAGATGCCTGGGTGACGGCGCTTAAAACGGTGGTGACTTTTTGACGGTTACGCCGCGTCACTTTCCCGGTAGCGCTGGCGCGTATGTTCGAACCAGCTCGCCGGGACGTTATGCGGCGGTAATTGCAGCTTTTGCAGCCCCTGTTCGACAATGTGGTGTGCTTGCTTCCACAGCGTCGGATCGCCTTCGGTCAGCACGTCCAGCAACCGCTGTTTTTCGATCAGGTAAGTCCGTGCAAAATGGCTATCGTATTCAAGCAGTGAGCGGGTGTTGTCGATCATATCTGCCAGTTTGATGGTTTTGGCCTCTGGAGAAGCCGTGGCGCTGTGGCGTCGATCGCGATTTTTGCGTTCGAAGCGGTTACCGCCGCCGGTGCTGCTGACGTTGGTCAGCATCGCAACCAGGGCGGCGACCTGCGGCCCAAAATGGCTTTCGATATCGCTGAGCGTTGTGGGTGTATCTTCTACCGTGTCGTGCAGCCAGGCCGCGGCCAGCATTTCTTCACTGTGCGGCACGCTACTGACAATTTCCATCACTGCCTGCGGGTGAACAATATAAGCGTCATTAGTATATTTTCGACGCTGATCAATCGCCGCATGCGCTTTAGTGGCGTAACGGCGTGCACGCTCTGCCAATGTGTTTGTCATGTCCATTCCCTCCACACAGCACTTTGCTGTGACATCCTCTGTTTTAAAAACGTAGCACAGGGTTTAAAAATAGCTTGCGATTACATCGTGTGCTACCTATATTCACAATATGAAAATCAAAGACGCCGAACAACCCCTTGCGAAAAACCTGCTGCTGCTCGATCAGCAGCTGTGTTTTGCCCTGTACTCCGCCAATCTGGCGCTGCACAAGGTGTATCGCAAACTGCTGAGCCAGCTTGAGCTCACCTATCCGCAATATTTGGTGATGCTGGTGCTGTGGGAACGGGACGAAGTCAGAGTCACGGACATTGGCGAGCGGCTGTTTCTCGATTCGGCAACGTTAACGCCATTGCTGAAACGGCTCGAGAGCTCAGGGCTGTTGGTGCGTTACCGTGCCACTGCCGACGAGCGGCAGGTGATCATCGCGTTGACCGATGCCGGGCGCGCGCTGCGTGAGAAAGCGCAGGCGGTGCCGGAAGCGGTGATGTGTGCCACCGATTGCAGCCTCGATGAAATCGTGAATATCAAGCAGCAGCTGGAAAAGCTGCGTGGCAAGTTGATCAATCAGATTTGACGACCGGTGCCAGACGCAGGATCGACAATCCTACGCTACACTGAGAATACGTGGTCAATATAAGTAGTGTGCGATTTAATCGCAAAAGATATACCTGTGACCGGATTCAGACAATGGGATCCGATGTCATGCCTCCAACCCAAAAGAAGGAATGATTTATGTCGATTGAAAAAGTTGTTTACCGCGCTCATGCCACAGCAACCGGTGGCCGCGATGGCCGTGCGACCTCATCCGACGGCGTGTTGGATGTCAAACTGGGCGTGCCGAAGGAAATGGGCGGTGCAGGCGGTGACGTCACCAACCCGGAACAGCTGTTTGCCGCCGGCTATTCGGCTTGCTTCCTGGGTGCGCTGAAGTTTGTCGCGGCGAAAGAAAAAGTGAAAATCCCGGCCGATGCCAAAATTGACGGCACCGTTGGCATTGGTGAAATCCCCAATGGGTTCGGTATCGAAGTACAACTGGATATTACTCTGCCGGGTATCGAGCGCAGTGTGGCGGAAGACCTGGTGAAAAAAGCCCATGTCGTTTGCCCCTATTCCAACGCTACCCGCGGCAATATTGATGTCACGCTGAACATTAAATAAGTCTCTTACCGATACCATTAAAAAATGGAGGGTTTAATCTCTCCATTTTTTGTTTTGCCCACGCCGGTTTCGTCTCACAAAAAGCAGCAAAAAATGCCTGCCATTTGAGAGTTCGCTTGATTATTACCCCCAAAATAGCGCTTATTGCCGAGCGGCTGAACCTGAGGCCACATTCAATGTCTGATTGATTCAGAACTGTTACAGTCCCCGGAGCCACCGCGTTAAATGAACAAAGTTAAATCGCTATCACAGCAGAATTTATCGTTATTGTTAGCGATCTATATCGGCATATTTTTAAACCTTTCCGTTTTTTATCGTCGCTTTGATTCGTTTTCACACGGCATTCAGGGGATTAAGGTTATTTCCGCGGTAACTGAGGTTATCGCCATCGTTCTATTCACCTTCTTTATTATGCGGCTGGTGTCGCTTGGCGGCCGGCTGTTCTACCGCATCACCGCTTCGTTGTTGGTTCTGATCTCCGTTGCGGCCAGTTATTACATGACGTTTTTTAACGTGGTGATTGGTTACGGCATTGTCGTTTCGGTGATGACCACGGATATCGATCTGTCTAAAGAAGTGGTTGGGATGCACTTTGTATTGTGGATGGTGGTGCTCAGTGCATTGCCGCTGCTGTGTATTTGGAAAAACAATCTGCGTTACACGCTGATTGAACAGCTAAAAACGCCTGGGCACCGAGTGAAGCCCTTGGTGGTGCTGGTGGCCGTGGTGGCACTCGTGTGGCTACCGCTGCGTATGCTGGACGACGAACAAAGTGCTCAGGAAAAAATCACCAATGTAGACCTGCCAAGTTACGGCGGCGTCGTGGCGCATTCCTATTTGCCATCCAACTGGCTGTCGGCGCTGGGGTTGTTTGCCTATACCCGTTACGACGAGAGCCAGGATCAGGCGACGCTGTTCGACCCGGCCAAAAATTTTACCTATGTGCCGCCAGCCGATATTGATGACACCTATGTCGTGTTTATCATTGGCGAAACCACGCGTTGGGATCACATGGGTATTCTTGGTTACGATCGTGACACCACCCCACGGCTGTCCAAAGAGAAAAATCTGGCGGCGTTCCGCGGTGAGTCCTGTGATACCGCCACCAAGCTTTCTCTGCGCTGTATGTTCGTGCGGGAAGGTGGAGCGGCCGATAATCCGCAACGTACCCTGAAAGAACAAAACGTGTTTGCGGTACTGAAGGAGCTGGGTTTCACTTCAGAGTTGTTCGCCATGCAGAGCGAGGTTTGGTTCTACAACAATACCGAAGTTAACAACTATTCGTTCCGCGAGATGATTGCCTCCGAGAAACGTAACGACGGTAAATCGGTTGACGATATGTTGCTGGTGGATGAAATGAAGGAGTCGCTGGCCCGCTATCCAAAGGGCAAACACATGGTGATCCTGCACACCAAAGGCTCACATTATCTCTATTCCCAACGTTATCCACGTAGCTATGCGCGCTATCAGCCTGAGTGTATCGGCGTCGATGACTTCTGTTCCAAGGATCAATTGATCAACGCCTTCGATAACTCGGTACTGTATACCGACAGCTTTATCGCTAACGTGATTGATCAGGTGCGGGAGAAGAAGGCGATTGTGTTCTATTCGTCCGATCACGGTGAATCGATTGGCGAGAACTCGCACCTGCATGGCACGCCGCGTGAAATGGCCCCACCGGAGCAGTTCCGCGTGCCAATGATGGTGTGGGCGTCTGACAAGTTCCTGGAAGACCCGCAGCATCGCAGTGCATTTGAGCAATTGCAGGCTCAACAGCGTGTTGGCAAGACACATCGCCATGTCGAGCTGTTCGATACCATTCTCGGCTGCCTCGGTTACACCTCGCCAAACGGCGGCATCGTGGCGAAAAACAACTGGTGTAATATTCCTCAGGACAAAACGCCGGCAACACCGCTGTAACCTCTACAATACCGGGCGCGCACAGCGCCCGGTAAAATCTGTTAATACCTTTCCTTCATCAATTAATCCGGCTCAGGCTTGCGGTATATACCCGTCATCTTTCACGTTGCAGCGTTCAAATCTATTCCCGACAGATTTGTCGTTCACCCCAGTTACTGTAGGAGGCGAATAAATTCGCCCCGATTAATGCGGGCGCAGCATGCGGCGCCCCTACAATACCTGGGGATGAACGAGCTGTGCGCCTAGCTGCAACTTGAAAGCTATAGGGTATACTTGGGCACTTTCCCCCTCGAACTGGAGATTTCCATGACCTTGCGCGTGGCGTTTATTGACGATCATGACATTGTGCGATCGGGCTTTGTGCAACTGTTGTCGCTGGAGGCGGACATTCAAGTGGTCGGGGAATTCAGCAGCGCGACGCAGGCACGTGCCGGTTTGCCGGGTTTGGAGGCGGAGATCTGCATTTGTGACATTTCGATGCCGGACGGCAGCGGGCTGGATTTATTGGCGGATATTCCCTCCGGTATTTGCGTGGTGATGCTGTCGATGCATGATAACCCGGCGCTGGTGGAAATGGCCCTGGAACGCGGTGCCTGTGGTTTTTTGTCCAAGCGCTGTAAGCCAGAAGACCTGATCACCGCGGTGCGCACCGTCGCCAGTGGGGGCGTATACCTGATGCCTGAAATTGCCCAGCAGTTGGCGCGAGTCAAGGTCGATCCCCTGACGCGTCGCGAACGTGAAATCGCGCTGTTGCTGGCGCAGGGACAAGAGGTGCGGGAAATTGCTGCGGCGTTGGGATTATCGCCGAAAACGGTACACGTACACCGCGCCAATCTGTTTGCCAAGTTGGGCATTAACAATAATGTCGAACTGGCGAAGCGGATGCTAAACCTGTGATGCAGCGCCTGATTACCCAACTGGCGCTGTTTTTTATCTATGCCACCAGTGCATTTTGCCTGTGGGGTATCGGCACGGCGCTAATCGATCCGCCGTGGCAGGCGCTGTTGTTATTCCCGTTTGGCCTGCGCATGGGCATTCTGCTGCAAAGCCCTTACCGCTTCTGGCCGGGTATTTTGCTGGCTGACTTACTGCTGATGGTGTTGTTGGCGGATCAATTCGGTTACGGGCCGGCGCTGTGGGCCTCGGTCGTGGTACTGGTGTTGACGGTACTGCTCAGCCTGGTGGCTTCCCCTTGGTTGCTGCGGCATCAACAAAGTGACAGCGAATGGCAATGGCCGCTGATGCAGGGGGCGGTGGTAGCGGCTGCCGCATTGCTGCAGGCGTTGGTGTGGCAGGTGGTTAACGGTGAAGGTGCCCGTGCGCTGTTGCTTGGGTTGGCGGGCGGTTTCACTATTGCCCCGACCTGTCTGTTGCTGTGGCATTATCTGGCGCGGCAGATCTGGGTACCGCTCGAGCCGGGCCTGATCCATAAACCTGTGACCTTGCGGCTGCGCCATCTGGCCAGCTATTTGCTGTTGTTCGCACTCAGTATCTGGCTGCAACAGCAGGTGAACGCCGCCGAACTGCGCCGATTCGCGCCGTTTTGTCTGGCCATCCCGATCGTTTTTATGTCCTATCGCTATGGCTGGCAGGGGGCGCTGCTGGCGACGCTGCTCAACGGTGTGGTGCTGGTGGCCAACGAGCCGCCTCAACCGGAATCGCATCGCGATCTGTTGCTGTCGCTATTGGCCCAGAGTCTCACCGGTTTGCTGCTCGGCGCGGGGATACAGCGCCAACGAGAGCTAAATCAACAACTCCGTTTGCGCTTGGCAGAGAACCGTCAACTGGCACGCGCGTTGGTGACAGCGGAAGAGCAGACTCGGCGTGAGGTTGCGCGGGAGCTACACGACGAAGTCGGGCAAACTATCACCGTGATCCGTACCCAAGCCAGTATTATCAAGCGTCTGGCGCCGCAGCCGCAGGTCATTGGCTGTGCCGAGGCGATAGATACGTTGGCGCTGCGGGTGTATGACGGCGTCCACGACGTACTGACGCAATTGTGGCCCGCTGCGCTGAATAATCTGCCGCTGTCGGCGGCGGTCGCGGCAATGCTGCGTGAGTCGTTGCCGCAAGATACGTCGTTGGTGAGTACGATGCAGTGGCAGGTACCGGATGCGTTGCTGGATGAAACGCTGAAAATTACCCTGTATCGGGTCTGCCAAGAGGGGGTGACTAACGTCTGCCGCCATGCCGCCGCCAGCCGCATTGAGCTGGATGCACATCTTCGCCATCGTAAAGGGCAACCACCGCAAATCTTGCTGACCATTCGCGATAACGGCATCGGTATCGATTTGGCCAATCATGAGCCGGGCTATGGTCTGCGCGGTATGCAAGAGCGTATCAGCGCACTGGGTGGCAGCCTGCGACTGACGTCGGAGAGCGGCACCTGTTTGAATGTGATCTTACCCACAGTTTCAGCGGCAGAAGGGCAAAACTAGGAAATACTCTTAGCCGCGTCGGGAATCCGGCGTACGTCATTTACGCGCGCGCGCAGCATGATAGCGGCACTTTTCCTATTCTCTGAGGTTTCACATGTGGTCTTTCCTTAAAAGCCGCCAGGATGTGCCGCCGGTTACCGATCAAAAACAGATCGATGCCAGCTATAAATACTGGCGTATCCAACTGATGTGGACGATGTACATCGGTTATGCCGCGTTTTACTTTACGCGCAAAAGCTTCAACTTCATCATGCCGGCGATGCTGAGCGATCTTGGGCTGACGATGTCCGATGTCGGCATCCTTGGCACGCTGTTTTACATCACCTACGGCTGTTCGAAATTTATCTCAGGCATGATCAGCGATCGTTCCAACCCGCGTTATTTTATGGGATTGGGCCTGATCATGACCGGCATACTCAATATTTTCTTCGGACTTAGCTCTTCGTTGCTGATGCTGGGTACGCTGTGGATCCTCAACGCCTTCTTCCAGGGCTGGGGCTGGCCGCCATGCTCCAAAATTCTTACCAGCTGGTACTCCCGCTCCGAGCGCGGCGGCTGGTGGGCGATTTGGAACACCTCGCACAACTTTGGTGGCGCACTGATCCCCCTGCTGGTCGGCTTTATCTCGCTGCACTTCAGCTGGCGCTACGGCATGATTATTCCGGGCATCATCGGTGTGGTGTTGGGGCTGTTGATGTGCTGGCGCCTACGCGACAAGCCGTCCACCATGGGGTTGCCTAGCGTCGGTAAGTGGCGTAACGACGCCATGGAGCTGGTGCAAGAATCGGAAGGCCAGGGGCTGAGCAACCGGGAAATCGTCAAGCGTTACGTGTTGACCAACAAATACATCTGGCTGCTGGCGGTCTCTTACGTCCTGGTGTACATCGTGCGTACCGCCATCAACGACTGGGGTAATCTGTACCTGACGCAGGAAAAAGGCTATTCGCTGATGACCGCCAACTCGGCCATCTCTCTGTTTGAAGTGGGCGGCTTTATTGGCTCGCTGGTGGCGGGCTGGGGGTCTGACAAACTGTTCCGCGGTAACCGTGGGCCAATGAACCTGATTTTCGCTATCGGTATCTTCCTGTCAGTCGCCGCGTTGTGGCTCATGCCGGGTGTGACCTTCCTGCTGCAGGCTGCCTGCTTCTTTGCCATCGGCTTCTTCATCTTTGGCCCGCAGATGCTGATCGGTATGGCGGCGGCGGAATGTTCGCACAAGGACGCTGCTGGCGCGGCAACCGGCTTTGTTGGCCTGTTTGCCTATCTGGGTGCGGCGTTGTCCGGTTATCCGATTGCCCGGATCATGGAAATTTGGCACTGGAACGGTTTCTTCGTGGTGATCTCAATCGCCGCCTGTTTGTCAGCGCTGTTCCTGCTGCCGTTCTTGCGCGCCCAATCACCGGCGTTGAAAACCGCGCAGGCGTAACGTCAAAGCGCGGTACAGGGCTCTGTACTGCGCTTTATGCCGCTTTTATCACCACTTGATTGGCCGGGGCAAGAAAGTGATTGACGCGTATTATCGTCAGCAGTAAGATGCGCCCCGCATCGGCGAGTAGCGCAGCTTGGTAGCGCAACTGGTTTGGGACCAGTGGGTCGGAGGTTCGAATCCTCTCTCGCCGACCACATTCGAAAACCTGCTTTAAAAAGCAGGTTTTTTTTCGTCTGTTATTTGTCCTTCAGGCCGCTTTGCCGACCACGAAGTCAAAATGGATTTCGTCATAGGGGAAAATGACACCCCGTTCGCTTTTATCTACAATACCGCAGCCTAACAGAGCTTGTAGATCGGTATGCACCGCTTTCACATCCCGTTTAACGCGGCGCGCCACTTCTCTAATAGAAAGTTTGCCACTGCCGGTCATGGTATGCAGGATTTGCATTTTCTTAGGCGATAGGGTTTTCCACAGACTTTCCCAATCTAAAAATGTGATGTAGCTTCCCTGCTGCTGTTTATTACCCTGTAGGGCCTCTTCCATATTGCGTTGAACATTCTCAAGAGAAGCTACCCGGATGGTGACTCTATTCATTCCTTTTCTCCTCTTAGTTGCGCCACTTCACTGAAGAAACTTCGCTTCAATGCCAAGGGATGGGTAAACGTAATCGGCTGTTCTGTATTGCCCAAATGTTTGTGATCGCCTTTACCTGCCTCATTGTCATAACGTAAACGGCAAATGCCTTCTTTTACATAGGCAAACCTGTACTTATAGTGATGAGTACTACCCTGAACGGGTGGCTCGACATGCCAAATAACCAGCTGTATGAATTCATTATTTGTTAGCTGAATCTTGTCCTGATAGATCAATCGAGAAGGCACTTCCGTCTCCTTCATGTTGTTTAAAATAACCGCACATTTCGGGTGTTGTCAATGATGACAACACTGGTTGGGTGAAAAATAGTTGTCCTTTCCCTGTAATTAATTCACATTCCTTATTCCTATTGGCAGCAGTTATTCATTATTAAATAAATTCATCGCTGATTAATAAAACCCGGTTGATAGCCATCTTGTTTTAACGATTATTTTATCTATAGTCTGAATGCACAACGCGAGAATGATAATTCCCGCTGCGTGAAAAGATGCGTTTTTATTTACTTTAATCGGCCAGGATTATTGCGGGATTGTTTTGCTCCGATAATGGGCGGCCGTCATTAAATAGTTTACGTTTATCCTCTCGGAATAAAGGAATCAGTTATGCGCAAATTTAATAAACCTCTGTTGGCACTGTTGATCGGCAGCACGCTCTGCTCTGCTGCCCAGGCCGCCGCACCGGGCAAACCGACGTTGGCCTGGGGCAATACCAAGTTCGCCATTGTCGAGGTCGATCAGGCTGCGACGGCTTATAATAATCTGGTGAAGGTAAAAAATGCCGCTGATGTTTCTGTTTCATGGAATTTATGGAATGGCGATACCGGTACTACGGCAAAAGTCTTATTAAATGGCAAAGAAGTTTGGAGCGGTGCCTCAACCGGCGCTTCAGGTACGGCAAACTTTAAGGTGAATAAAGGTGGCCGTTATCAAATGCAGGTAGCCTTATGCAATGCCGATGGTTGTACCGCCAGTGACGCAACCGAAATTGTTGTGGCCGATACCGACGGCAGTCATTTGGCTCCCTTAAAAGAACCGCTGTTGGAAAAAAATAAGCCTTATAAGCAAGACTCCGGGAAAGTGGTCGGTTCTTATTTTGTTGAATGGGGCGTTTACGGCCGTAATTTCACCGTCGATAAATTGCCGGCGCAAAACCTGACGCATTTGCTGTATGGGTTTATCCCGATCTGTGGCGGTGATGGCATCAACGACAGTCTGAAAGAGATCGAAGGCAGTTTCCAGGCGTTGCAGCGTTCCTGCCAGGGCCGTGAAGACTTTAAAGTGTCGATCCACGATCCGTTCGCGGCGCTGCAGAAAGGTCAAAAGGGCGTTACCGCCTGGGATGACCCCTACAAAGGGAACTTTGGTCAGTTGATGGCGCTGAAGCAGGCGCGTCCAGACCTGAAAATCCTGCCATCGATCGGCGGCTGGACACTGTCTGACCCATTCTTCTTCATGGGCGACAAGGTGAAGCGCGATCGTTTCGTCGGCTCGGTGAAGGAGTTCCTGCAAACCTGGAAGTTCTTTGACGGTGTGGATATCGACTGGGAATTCCCGGGCGGACAGGGTGCTAACCCGAAACTGGGCAATGCGCAGGATGGGGCGACCTATGTGCAATTGATGAAAGAGCTGCGGGCCATGCTGGACCAGCTTTCGGCAGAAACCGGTCGCAAGTATGAACTGACCTCTGCCATCAGCGCCGGCAAGGACAAGATCGACAAGGTAGATTACAACACCGCACAGAACTCGATGGACCACATCTTCCTGATGAGCTACGACTTCTATGGCGCGTTCGATCTGAAAAACCTGGGCCACCAGACGGCACTGAAAGCACCATCCTGGAAACCGGATACGGCATATACCACGGTGAATGGCGTTAATGCGCTGCTGACGCAGGGTGTGAAGCCGGGCAAAATCGTCGTGGGTACGGCCATGTATGGCCGTGGCTGGACCGGTGTGAATGGCTACCAGAACAACATTCCGTTCACTGGCACCGCGACCGGTCCGGTAAAAGGGACCTGGGAAAATGGCATCGTGGATTATCGCCAAATCGCCAATCAGTACATGAGCGGTGAATGGCAGTACAGCTACGACGCCACCGCCGAAGCGCCTTACGTGTTCAAACCTTCAACGGGCGATTTGATCACGTTCGACGATGCACGCTCGGTGCAGGCAAAGGGCAAGTATGTGTTGGATAAGCAGTTGGGTGGGTTGTTCTCTTGGGAGATTGACGCTGACAACGGCGACATTCTGAACAACATGAATAGCAGCCTGGGCAACAGTGCTGGCACGCCATAAATCGGTTGTACGACGTTGCCGGGGGATATTTCTTTGCCCCCGGCTTTTTGGTAGAGGAAAGTTTTTTTACGGCGCAGTGATTGTGGCGTCTCTTCGATTAAAAAGTGCGGGAATGCCTCACCCTTTCGGGTAAGGAATCAGCATTTCATCCTGTCTTTAACGCCGATCACAAAAATAACCGTTCAGATATTCATCATTCAGCAACAAACTTTTTCCGTTTTTTATCGGAGTTAAACACCAGTAACTTTCAGGCATGTAGCCTATCGAACTAAAAATAACCGCATAGCATAATTTTTAATGCTGTAACTGTTAAAGAAAGGTTTTTTTTATGTTTGTTTGCTGTTTCTCACAGTCTGTGTAAATCCCTACTGGTTATATTGACGACACCCCAAACAGTTGGCAATTTGGTAGCCTCAGGGGTAAGAGCGAGAGTTGTTTGAGTGAATTCCACGCGCTCAGACGCCCCCACCGGGATACGTTCCACCCGGCTCTCTCGAGCAATTATCCCTTCCAGCCTTCGGGCACTGACTGCACAGGCCGCGCAATAAAAAATACAGGCTCTGGCGGTAATTACCCAATAGCTTTCGAGCTGCAGCAAGGCGGCAATCGAATGAATCCCCGGGAGCTTAGTTGACTGGGGTGAGAGAGCGCAGACAACGCCGCAGCAGTTTGAAAGATGCAGGGTATACACACATCACATCACATAATGGAGCACTCGCGATGACAAGTTCCTTGGGAAAAACAGGGATTCTGAAATTCGGTATCGGGCTGATTGCGCTGACCGTTGCGGCCAGCGTGCAAGCCAAGACGTTGGTTTACTGTTCTGAAGGTTCCCCGGAAGGGTTTAACCCGCAGTTGTTCACCTCGGGTACCACCTATGACGCCAGCTCGGTGCCAATTTACAACCGTCTGGTCGAATTCAAAATCGGTACCACCGAACTGCAGCCGGGCCTGGCTGAAAAATGGGACGTTAGCGAAGACGGCAAAGTCTACACCTTCCACCTGCGTAAAGGCGTGAAGTGGCAGAGCAGCAAAGACTTCAAGCCGACCCGTGACTTCAACGCCGACGACGTGGTGTTCTCCTTCGAACGCCAGTTGGACGCGAATAATGCCTATCACAAAGTCTCCGGCGGCAGCTATGAGTACTTTGAAGGCATGGACATGCCGAAGCTGATCGCCAAAATCGAAAAAGTGGATGATTCCACCGTGCGCTTCGTGCTGAACCGTCCGGAAGCGCCGTTCCTGGCTGATCTGGGCATGGACTTCGCTTCCATTCTGTCTGCCGAATACGCCGATGTGATGATGAAGGCCGGCACGCCAGAGAAAGTCGACCTGAATCCTATCGGCACCGGTCCGTTCCAACTGCTGCAATACCAGAAAGACTCCAAAATTCTGTATAAGGCCTTCGACGGTTTCTGGGGCACCAAGCCGAAAATCGATCGTTTAGTGTTCTCCATCACGCCTGACGCTTCAGTGCGTTACGCCAAGCTGCAGAAAAACGAATGCCAGGTCATGCCGTTCCCGAATCCGGCGGATATCGCACGCATGAAGCAGGACAAAACCATCAACCTGATGGAACAACCGGGGCTGAACGTGGGCTACCTGTCGTTCAACGTTGAGAAAAAACCGC
Organism: Serratia sp. PL17; assembly: GCF_017832355.1. Classification (GTDB taxonomy): domain Bacteria; phylum Pseudomonadota; class Gammaproteobacteria; order Enterobacterales; family Enterobacteriaceae; genus Serratia. The sequence continues at coordinate 143,088 of NZ_JAFIBY010000006.1, read as the reverse complement.
TGGATAACCTGAAAGTGCGTCAGGCGCTGACCCTGGCCGTCAACAAGCAGGCGATCATCGATGCGGTGTATCAGGGTGCAGGCCAGGCGGCTAAAAACCTGATCCCACCGACCATGTGGGGCTATAACGACGCGGTGAAAGATTACACCTACGATCCGGTCAAGGCCAAAGAGCTGTTGAAAGAAGCGGGCATGGCAGACGGTTTCTCCATCGATCTGTGGGCGATGCCGGTACAACGTCCGTACAACCCGAACGCACGTCGCATGGCAGAAATGATCCAGAACGACTGGGCGAAAATCGGCGTGAAAGCCAAAATCGTGACCTATGAGTGGGGTGAATACCTCAAGCGCGCTAAAGCGGGCGAACATCAGACGGTGATGATGGGCTGGACCGGCGACAATGGGGATCCGGACAACTTCTTCGCCACGCTGTTTAGCTGTGCCGCAGCGAAGGACGGCTCCAACTATTCTCGCTGGTGCTACAAGCCGTTTGAAGATCTGATCCAACCGGCGCGCGCCGAATCGAACCACGAAAAACGTGTAGAACTTTACAAGCAAGCTCAGGTAGTGATGCACGATCAGGCTCCGGCACTGATTGTCGCCCACTCCACCGTGTACGAGCCAGTGCGTAAGGAAGTGAAGGGCTACGTCGTGGATCCGCTTGGTAAGCATCACTTTGAGAATGTCTCTCTAGATTAATTCTGACCGTTCAGTCGGCGACACACGAATGGACTTGGCAGGGGCGCAACAGGTTGCGCTCCTGCTGAGCAGTCTCCGGCGTACGGCATCAGGGTTTTTCAAAGTGTGTGAGCTTTAATAAGCCTGGCGGACGATGAGCTGCCGGGCATTGATACAGAGAGTTCGGGATATGTTGCAGTTCATACTCCGACGTTTGGGGTTAGTTATCCCAACGTTTATCGGCATCACTTTGCTGACTTTTGCATTCGTCCATATGATCCCGGGTGACCCGGTGACCATCATGGCCGGGGAACGCGGGATCTCCGCAGAACGCCATGCACAGCTGATGGCGGAAATGGGGCTGGATAAACCGCTCTATCAACAGTATTTCACTTACGTATCCAACGTATTGCATGGTGACCTGGGTACGTCCCTCAAAAGCCGTATTTCCGTATGGGAAGAGTTTGTCCCGCGTTTTAAAGCGACGTTGGAACTCGGCGTCTGCGCGATGCTTTTCGCCGTGCTGGTCGGGATCCCGGTGGGGGTACTGGCGGCGGTCAGGCGAGGCTCGATATTCGATCATACCGCAGTGGGCATTTCACTGACCGGCTATTCGATGCCGATTTTCTGGTGGGGCATGATGCTGATCATGCTGGTGTCGGTGCAGTTAAACCTGACGCCGGTCTCGGGACGGGTCAGCGACACGGTGTTCCTGGACGATACCTTGCCGTTAACCGGTTTTATGCTGATCGACACCCTGATCTGGGGCCAGCCTGGCGACTTCATTGATGCTGTGATGCACATGATTCTGCCGGCTATCGTATTGGGTACCATTCCTCTGGCCGTTATCGTGCGTATGACCCGCTCCTCAATGCTGGAAGTGCTCGGCGAAGACTACATCCGTACCGCGCGTGCGAAAGGTGTGAGCCGCATGCGAGTGATTGTGGTGCATGCGCTCCGTAATGCCTTGTTGCCGGTAGTGACGGTGATCGGTCTGCAGGTCGGTACGATGCTCGCCGGTGCGATTCTGACGGAGACCATCTTCTCCTGGCCGGGGCTGGGGCGTTGGCTGATGGATGCGCTGCAACGTCGCGACTATCCGGTCGTTCAGGGCGGCGTATTGCTGGTCGCCTGTATGATTATTCTGGTTAACCTGCTGGTAGATGTGCTCTACGGCGTGGTCAACCCGCGTATTCGCCACAAGAAATAAGGGGCGCTCTGATGTCTCAAATCACTGAGTCTGTAGTTAAAGGTGCGCCGAAGCCAATGAGCCCGTTTCAGGAGTTCTGGCACTATTTCAAGCGCAATAAAGGGGCCGTCGTTGGCCTGGTTTACATCATTTTGATGTTCGTGATTGCCATTGGCGCCGGGGTATTGGCACCGCATGCACCGGCGGATCAGTTCCGTGATGCGTTGCTTAAGCCCCCGGTCTGGCAGGAAGGCGGCAGCTGGCAATATCTTCTTGGTACCGATGATGTGGGCCGCGATGTGCTGTCACGCCTGATGTACGGCGCACGACTGTCGCTGCTGGTCGGCTGTCTGGTGGTGGTGCTTTCGCTGATCATGGGCGTGGTGTTGGGCCTGCTGGCCGGTTATTTCGGCGGCGTGGTGGATGCTATCATCATGCGTATCGTCGACATCATGTTGGCGTTGCCGAGCCTGCTGCTGGCGTTGGTGCTGGTAGCGATTTTCGGCCCGTCGATCGTCAATGCTTCGCTGGCGTTAACCTTCGTCGCCTTGCCGCATTACGTACGACTGACACGGGCGGCGGTGCTGGTGGAAGTGAACCGCGACTACGTCACCGCTTCGCGGGTGGCGGGGGCCGGTGCGCTGCGCCAAATGTTTATCAATATCTTGCCAAACTGCCTGGCACCGCTGATCGTTCAGGCTTCTCTTGGTTTCTCAAACGCCATTCTGGATATGGCCGCTCTCGGCTTTCTGGGTATGGGTGCGCAACCGCCAACGCCGGAGTGGGGCACCATGCTCTCCGACGTGCTGCAGTTTGCCCAAAGCGCCTGGTGGGTGGTGACCTTCCCCGGTGTGGCGATTCTGCTGACGGTGCTTGCATTTAACCTGATGGGGGACGGTTTGCGTGACGCTCTCGACCCCAAACTCAAGCAGTAACAGAGGACGAGAGAGATGGCGTTATTAAATGTAGACAAGCTTTCGGTGCACTTCGGTGACGAAGGCACTCCCTTCCGTGCAGTAGACCGTATCAGTTATAGCGTGGAGCAGGGTCAGGTGGTAGGTATTGTCGGTGAATCCGGCTCCGGCAAGTCGGTCAGTTCGCTGGCGATTATGGGGCTGATCGATTTCCCCGGTAAGGTCATGGCCGAAAAGCTGGAGTTTAACGGCCAAGATCTGCGCAAAATTTCCGAAAAAGAGCGCCGCCAACTGGTGGGCTCGGAAGTGGCGATGATTTTCCAGGATCCGATGACCAGCCTTAACCCGTGTTACACCGTCGGCTTCCAGATTATGGAAGCGCTGAAGGTGCATCAGGGCGGCAATCGTCGTACCCGTCGCCAACGGGCTATTGATCTGCTCACGCAGGTGGGCATCCCCGATCCGGCCTCGCGCTTGGACGTGTACCCGCATCAGCTTTCTGGTGGTATGAGCCAACGCGTGATGATCGCCATGGCGATTGCCTGTCGGCCGAAATTGCTGATTGCCGATGAGCCGACCACGGCACTCGACGTGACCATTCAGGCGCAAATTATCGAACTGCTGCTGGAGTTGCAGCAGCGTGAAAATATGGCGCTGTTGCTGATCACCCATGATTTGGCGCTGGTGTCCGAGGCCGCGCATCACATTATCGTGATGTATGCCGGTCAGGTGGTGGAGTCCGGTAAGGCGGCAGAAATCTTCCGCGCGCCGCGTCATCCTTACACTCAAGCGCTGTTGCGTGCGCTGCCGGAATTCGCTGCCGACAAGGCGCGTCTGGCTTCGTTGCCGGGTGTGGTGCCGGGTAAATATGACCGTCCAAGCGGCTGTTTGCTCAACCCACGTTGCCCCTATGCCACTGAGCGTTGCCGCACTGAGGAGCCGGAATTGCGTAGCATTCCCGGCCGCCAGGTTAAATGTCACACACCGCTGGATGATGCGGGGAGGCCGACCGTATGAGCCAGAACCAACCCTTATTGCAGGCGATTGACCTGAAGAAACACTACCCGGTCAAGAAGGGGATATTTGCCCCGGAAAGGCTGGTTAAAGCGCTGGACGGTGTCTCTTTCACGCTTGAGCGTGGAAAAACGCTGGCAGTGGTGGGTGAGTCCGGGTGCGGCAAATCGACCCTGGGACGCCTGCTGACGATGATTGAAGTGCCGACGGGTGGTGAGCTGTACTACCAGGGGCAGGATTTGCTGAAGCCGGATGTGACCGCCGAGAAACTGCGCCGACAGAAGATCCAGATCGTGTTCCAGAATCCTTATGGATCGCTCAACCCGCGCAAAAAGGTTGGGCAGATCCTCGAGGAGCCGTTGCAGATCAATACCGGGCTGAGCAGTGCGGAGCGTCGTGAGAAAGCGCTGGAAATGATGGCCAAGGTTGGACTGAAAACCGAGCATTACGATCGCTATCCACACATGTTTTCTGGCGGTCAACGGCAGCGTATTGCAATCGCGCGCGGGTTGATGCTTAACCCTGACGTGGTAATTGCCGATGAACCTGTTTCCGCTCTGGATGTGTCGGTGCGTGCGCAGGTGCTGAACCTGATGATGGACCTGCAACAGGATCTGGGGCTGTCCTATGTGTTCATCTCACATGATTTATCGGTGGTGGAACACATTGCCGACGAAGTCATGGTGATGTATCTCGGTCGTTGCGTGGAGAAAGGCAGTAAAGACGCCATTTTCAACAACCCACGACATCCGTATACCCAGGCGCTGCTCTCTGCGACACCGCGTCTGAACCCGGATATGCGTCGCGAGCGCATCAAGTTGACCGGCGAGCTGCCTAGCCCGATGAACCCGCCGCCAGGTTGCGCTTTCAATGCCCGGTGCCGTCGTGCGTTTGGGCCCTGCACCCAGTTACAACCTCAGTTGAAGCAATACGGCGAACAGATGGTGGCCTGCTTTGCGGTCGATCAGGATGAAAATCCTGCGGCATAGTATTGTTATTACTGAGCATTCATTTAAATGCCGGCATTTATGCCGGCATTTTTTTATTTAGGGAGTCAGTCGATGAATTAGATTATTGATTGGATATTTTATCTTTATTAATTTCGCTTATTTCCCTTAACGATTTCCTTACGAATAATTGCCACTATTAGGAATCTTCGCAGGGTCATAATTAACGAGAGAGTGCGATTTCTTTTCGTGTTTTTTGTTTGTCAGGGATGAAAGAAAATGCCCGATGTTAATGTGAGGCTACTCATTGTTCCTCCCTGAATTAATACCCCTATAAAAAAAGCACGCCCGAAGGCGTGCCTGAGTGTCTTGCATTGAGTCACTGTGGATAAGGCACCCAATCGCCGCCGTTCAACCGGATATACGGCTTGCCTTGGTATTGCATCACAATAGCGTTGTCATTCTCCGAAATAACCGCAGTCTGCGGCAAGTTTTGCGTCAGCGCCTGCCAGTCCACACTCGGTGCCGTGAATGCTTTGCCGTCGACCAAACGAGAGACCAGCTCTGACAGAGCCAAATAGCTGCTTGGTGTTTTGATCTCTAGAGGGCTCCCCTGATGTGGGGCTTTCATCCCAACCAGCTTGATACCCACGGGCGTGTGGGTAATGTTCGGGCTTGGGATATCACGCAAGCCGGACATCTGCATCTTGTCTCCGACCAGCGCTGCGCCGTGTTCCGGCACAATCACCACCATCACTTTGCGACCGGATTTCTCCAGCTGTTCAAGGAAAGTGTTTAGCTGATCAAACAGCTTTTGCGCGCGTGGCTGATAGTCTGCACTCTTGTTAGCGCCAACGAAGCGGTTGCCATCATGCAATGGAATGATGTTGAAGAAGGTGGCAGTGCGAGCGTCACCGGCTTTTTGCTGCTGATCCAACCAGCGATTGAGCAGCTCCAGATCGTTGTATATCGGTTCACCGTCGAATGAGGCGAGCTCATTGCTGATACCGGCCTGTGACATCAAGGGTGCCTGCATATCACCCTGCTCACGCAGTTCTTTCAGGAAGTTACCAAACACGCCGGAGTGATCCAGCATCAGCTGTTCTTTAAAGCCCAGTTTGGCAAGATTATCAAATAGATAACATTGCTGATTGACCGGCTGATACAGGTCGTGGTGCGAGAGCTGTCCGCAACTGGCGCGCAGCAGGCGTATCGCGGCCGGGCCGCTGTAGGCGGTCGCGGAGTTGAAGTTGTCGAACATGATGTCCATCTTCGACCACAGCGGATGGTTTTGCAGATTCACCGCATCCATATCGGCCCAGGCCAGCGAACAGATATTGATGACCAACAGGTCAAACGGTTGGGCATCGGCAGGCAAGGTCGCCGGGAACGCGGTGGCGCGGGCTTTTTCCTTGTCGTAGAACTGGTTCAGGTAGGCCGTCAGATTCGCGCTGGTTGGCGGCGCACTGTCTGCCGGTGCGTTATTTTCCCCGGCCGCCGGGGTTGTCGTCGCCGGTGTGCTGTTGGTGGACGCGGTGGTGACGCTGGTTGGCAGCAGCGATACTGCCGGCCCGGCGATGTTAACCAGGTTGAGCCACACCAGTGCAGCGACAGTGAATACGGTGACGCGCACCCATTGGGCCAGGAACAGATAGGCAATCAGCATCACAAAGGCGGCGCCGACCATCTGCCAGTTGATAAAGCGGTTTGTCAGTTCTAGCAGATATTGGGCACTGAAGCCGGTCAACTGCGAACCCTGACTCATAATGCTGTTGATGCCGGGGAGCCAGGTATCGTGGTAGAACAGCGCGATGCCTATCGGGATGGCAATGTAATGACGCCAGCGGTGCAGGCGAAGCGCCGGTATCGGCATCAGCAGGAATGCCATGAACACCAGATTCGGTAGCGCATGGAAGTTCAGGTAACCGAACCACAGCAGGCCAAACTTGGCCAGAAAGTAGTAGTTCCAGCCGCCCAGCCCACGCCAGTAGCGCCACAGGGAATTATCGGAAAGCGGGTTGTTTGTTGGCTTCATGGCTGTTTCTTACGCTTAATCTGAGATGAAGAACCTTCGCGCACCCATAACCCGACGGATTTTAAATAGCGCGGTGATAACAACAGGTTTTGCCAGTATTGACGCCAGTGAGGGAAGCGCCGGTGAAAGGCATAACCCAGCGGAATAAAAACGATCGCACACAGAATAATCAACTGAATAATATCGTTAAGATTCAACATGTTTATTCTCCTGTGTATCGCTAGCCAACGTGAAGGGCACCGGTTGACGACGCTCCTGTGGGCTGTCTGCGGCAGCGGTAGCGTGGCGCGGCGTTGCAGGTGCGGCCATGGTGGCTAACGGTATAGTGGCGTTGTGCGCCATCCGTTTGATTTCTGAAAGAATATCTACATCCTGATGCCACACGACCCGATTACTGAACGCCTCGTCCACCGGCAGCCGGAAGATAAACTTCATCGCAGTATCCAGATCGTTAATCCGACAGGTGGAGAGAAACAGCACCAGCCGGCCCTGTACCACCGTCATGACGTCACCGAAACGGCGCAGATGACAGAGGGTCATCGCCTGTTCGGCGCGTAGCCCTGGTGCCGGACGGAGTGCAACCATCACGCCTTTGCCGTCTTCTGGCAGTAACGTGTTACCCATCAGCGAAACCACCGCTTGGCTAAAGTCATTTGGCCGCATATAGCCTTTCAGTTGCAATGGGCGCAAACCGGCCAACAGGGCATCAATATCTGCCGGAACGTGGCGAGAAAAGCGTTGACCCTGGATACCTTCAAGCATGGTTAAAAAGCGCGACAGCGGCGCCACGTGCGGCACAATCAGGTTTGCACCACAGGCCAGCAGCAGGCGCTCGTCGCTGTAACGCAGGCTGGCACTCATCTCGCGCACCACAATTTTCAAGCCGTTGCCTCGTTGACGGCGCAGGCTGTGAATTTGATGCGCGAGCGCATCGATTTCATCACTCTGGTAGAGCGCAAAGATCAGTGTGGCCGAGAGGGTCAGCATGCCGTGTTGTGCCAGCAGGGCGTTGCTTTCCAGCAGTTGCCAGTTGGCGGAGAGTGGGGGCGCACCTTCAAGGATACTCTGCTGAGCAAGATAACGGCCCTCATCGCTGCGGATAGAGGTTGGTGAAGGTTTGTTGCTGTCATCATCGCCCTGCCAGCCGTGTTCACCGGCATAGAGAGTCAGCAGTTGGTTGGCATTGATGCCGTTTTCGGTACTCCACCAATTCACCAGATACTGTGCGCTATCTTGTTGCCACTGCAGGTTGGACAGGCCGTTGAGAATACGGTGTTGTGCGCTGAGCTGCCCTTTGAGCTTGTTGACGCCCCCGCCGTGGCTGAGGATGAGCAGCGTGCAGCCCTGCTGCCGCAGCCAAATGGCGGTGGCGCGCGTCCAGCTGCGCAACTCTTCGCTGGTGAAGGTTTGCCACAAGCTGGCATGGGCCAACAGGATTAATAAGCGATTTTGCGGTTTTAAGGCGCGCATCAGGTCGTCGCTGAAATGCGTCAGCGCGGCTTTTTTTTCTGGTAATTGGTACAGCGGAATTTTTTTCAGGGCGGGGGAGGCCAGCTCAGCCAAAAGCCCGTCGGGTTTGTCTCCGCTGCAAATCAATGCCACCTGGCTGGTTGCAGCCTGGGCGGCTAAGATTTGTTGGCAGAGCAAACTGGCGTCGGTTTGACGATCGACATTCACCCAATAAAACCCCGGGGCCTGCATAACAGACAGTTCTTCCCAAATCTGCCGAATACCTAACGAGAAAGATTGCGCCATAGGATATGTTTCTACTTTCGTTGAAAGTGTCGTCAGTGGCTAACTGAGTGTCGCTATTCAGTTATAGTGTCGTTGGGATAATAATAACAAATCTAACAAACTGTGTAATAATATCTGTTAGGAATCATCTTATTGGCCATGTCTTTTTTTTTACGTTGCTATAGTTAATTAACATTAGCCTATTTTTTAAAGGCGGAAGAATGAATAATCAATTAACGCGCTTTCATGCAGTGGCACCGCCGGAAACTCAGGATGATCTGCTGGCTCTCAGCCGCGCCTTTTCTTTACCAAAATTAAGTTATGTTGATATTTCGCGTCAGGAGCGTTTAACGCAAATGATGACGCGCTGGCCCTTGCTTGCTGAATTAGTGCAAACAACGGGGAGCCGCTAGTTTATGCCAGTGATTGCACTGCAGGGTTTGCGAGGCGGCATGGGGACGACGTCGGTCACCGCAGCGCTCGCTTGGGCATTACAACAGTTGGGCGAGTCGGTATTGGCGATAGATTTTGCGCCGGACAACCTGCTGCGCCTGCAGTTTAATATGCCGTTTGAGCTGCCGCGCGGTTGGGCACGTGCCGAGCAGGATGGTGGGGATTGGCGGCAGGGCGCGATGCACTACTGCGAAAACCTCGATTTTTTGCCCTTTGGCCAACTCACCCTAACGGAACGGTTGAATGTACAACAATCGTGTCGGCAACGCCCCACCCGCTGGCAGGACAATCTGGCACAGCTAACTGCCGGTGCTCAGTACAACTGGATCTTGTTGGATCTGCCAGCCGATGATGAGGCGCTGTCACGGCAGGCGCTGCCGCTGGCAGATTGTGTCTTTATGCTGATTGCCCCAGACGCCAACTGTCAGGTGCGTCTGCATCAGCAGGCATTGCCGGACGGCTGCCATTTCCTGATTAATCACTACGTTGCCGGCAGTCAGCTGCAGCAGGATTTGCACCAACTGTGGTTGCAAACCTTGGGCGGCCTGTTGCCGGTGGTGCTTCACCGCGATGAGGCGATGGCTGAAGCCATGGCCGTGAAGCAGCCATTGGGCGAGTATCGCCCGGAAAGCCTGGCTGCCGATGAGGTACTGACGCTGGCTAACTGGTGTTTGATCAACCTGAAGGATAAGGCGCCATGAGCCGGGTGATGAGCCTGCTATTGGTACCGCCTGTTCACCATGCGGTACAGGCGCGTTATCGTGCCTACCGCCGTCATGGAGCATCGGCGTTTACCGCTTTTTTCACCACGTTACTGGTGGCGTTGAGCTGGATTTTTCTGCGTTTGGAATCCCCCGGTTGGCAGCGTTTACGGGCAGGACGGACCTATTGGTTCCCGCATCTGTCGCCTAACCGCCCACGCCCGGCGGATGCGTTGCGTTATCTGGTACAAGGCCTGTGGTTGCTGGTATTCCGCACTGAGCGCGCGCCGAGAGAACACACTCGTTTCGCCGGTTGGCAGCGCTTGCAGCTACGCTATGCTCATTGGTTGAAAACTATCCCACAACGGTTAGAAAGCGCCGGGTTGGAGCAGCGCTCGGTGGCACGTTTGGGTCGGATGAACCGGCGCTTGCGCCGCGTACTCTTTATCATTGTCGGCGTCTTGGCGGCGGCCCTCGCTATTTTGTGCATTTCGCAGCCGTTCGACCTGCCGGCGCAGTTTGTGTTTGTGCTGCTGCTGTGGGCGATTGCCATGGTGGTGCGCCGGGTGCCGGGGCGTTTGCCTGGGCTGATGCTGATTGTGCTGTCGCTGACTGTCTCTTGCCGCTATTTATGGTGGCGCTATACCGCCACGCTGAACTGGGACGACCCGCTCAGTCTGACCTGCGGTTTGCTGCTGCTGGTGGCGGAAACCTATGCCTGGGTGGTGCTGGTATTGGGCTATTTTCAGACGGTCTGGCCGCTCAACCGTCAGCCGGTGCCTATGCCCGCAGATAGCGCAACCTGGCCAACAATCGATCTGCTGGTGCCCACCTATAACGAAGATCTCGGGGTGGTGAAACCCACCATTTACGCTGCGCTGGGCATCGATTGGCCGAAAGAGAAAGTCACTATCTACATCCTCGATGACGGCAACCGGCCAGAGTTTAAGGCGTTTGCCGAAGAGGTGGGCGTGAAGTATATCGCCAGACCCACCCATGAACACGCCAAGGCCGGTAATATCAATAACGCGTTAAAGCAGGCAACCGGCGAGTTTGTGGCGATTTTTGACTGTGACCACGTGCCGACACGCTCGTTCCTGCAACTGACAATGGGGTGGTTCTTCAAAGACAAGAAACTGGCGATGCTGCAGACTCCGCATCATTTCTTCTCGCCGGATCCGTTTGAACGTAACCTCGGGCGTTTTCGTCAAACACCTAATGAAGGCACGCTGTTCTATGGCTTGGTCCAAGACGGCAACGATATGTGGGACGCGACGTTCTTCTGCGGCTCTTGTGCCATTTTGCGCCGGAGTGCGCTGGATGAAATCGGCGGTATTGCGGTGGAAACCGTCACTGAAGACGCCCACACGTCACTGCGTTTGCATCGCCGCGGACACACTTCGGCCTATATCCGCATTCCGCAGGCGGCGGGGTTGGCGACAGAAAGTCTGTCGGCACACATTGGCCAGCGTATTCGTTGGGCGCGTGGAATGGTGCAAATCTTCCGGCTGGATAACCCCCTGCTCGGCAAAGGGCTGAAGCTGGCGCAGCGCCTGTGCTATGCCAACGCCATGTTGCACTTCTTGTCCGGCATTCCTCGACTGATTTTCCTTACCGCGCCTTTGGCCTTCCTGTTACTGCACGCCTATATCATCTTTGCCCCGGCGCTGGCGATCGCGTTGTATGTGTTGCCGCATATGATCCACGCCAGCCTGACTAACTCACGTATTCAAGGGAAATACCGCCACTCCTTCTGGAGTGAGATCTACGAAACGGTATTGGCTTGGTATATCGCCCGACCGACCACGGTGGCGTTGTTCAATCCGCACAAAGGGAAATTCAACGTTACAGCGAAAGGCGGATTGGTGGAGGAAGAACATGTCGACTGGGTGATCACCCGGCCCTACATGTTCCTGGTGATATTAAATCTGGCCGGGTTGGCTTTCGGTATTTGGCGCTTGGGTTACGGCCCGGCGGACGAGGTCATGACGGTGATCATCAGCCTGGTATGGGTGCTGTACAACATGACGATACTCGGGGGTGCGGTGGCGGTGGCGGTCGAGGCCAAGCAGGTACGCCAAGCACATAGGGTGGAGATTGCCATGCCGGCCGCGATCGCGCGGGCCGATGGGCACCTGTTCCCCTGCACGTTACGCGATTATTCCGACGGTGGTGTAGGGATTGAGATGCGCGTCGCGGATGTGCTGAAAGACGGTGACAAGGTGTCGCTGTTACTCAAGCGTGGCCAGCAAGAATACAGTTTCCCATGTGTTGTGACCCGCGCCTTCGGCAGCAAGGTCGGGGTCCGCATGGTTAACCTAAGCACCCGCGAACATATTGATTTTATTCAGTGTACCTTTGCCCGTGCCGATACCTGGGCGCTGTGGCAGGACGGGTTCCCTGAAGATAAACCGATCGAAAGCCTGCGCGACGTTCTGGCGTTGGGCTTCCGGGGTTACGTACGTATGGCGGATTACGCACCGCCGATGGTGCGCCGCCTGCTGGTCGGGTTCACGACGTTGATTGCGTGGATAGTGTCATTTATCCCGCACGGTGTCGGTAGGGCTCCGATCTTCAGCCAAAAAGAGACAGTGGTATAGGCAAATCGCCCGTTCACTTGCCTGGTGATCAGGCTCTAACATTGATGATGATACGATGACGAGAAAAATAACCTGGTTTACCGCCCTGGCCTTAGGCATCAGCACCTTGTCTCAGGCTGAAACTGCCACCGCACCGACCGTTGCGGCACAACCGCCGGTGACGGTGCCCGTCGACGCGTCGGTGACGACACCGATGGGCGCGGGTGCACCGCAGGATCCGAATGCACCGGTACGTGACGTACAACTGCCGTTTGCCACTATTGCCCCACCGCCCGGAACCTTTACCCTGCGTGGTACTCGGCCTGATGGTCAGGTTGAATTTGGTGTGCGCAGCGATGAAGTGGTGTCGCAGGCGATGCTCGATTTGGAGTTCACCCCGTCGCCTTCGTTGATTCCGGTGGAATCGCACGTCAAGGTGTACCTCAACGATGAACTGATGGGCGTGACGACCATTGCCAAAGAGCAACTCGGCAAGCCGAATCGCATCCAGATGGCGATTGATCCCCGCTATATCACCGATTTTAACCGTGTAAGGTTAGTTTTCGTCGGACATTATCAGAATATTTGTGAAAACCCGGCCAGTACAACGCTGTGGCTTGAAATCAGTAAATCCAGCTCACTGAACTTGCGTTACCAGACCTTGCCGGTGAAAAACGAGTTATCGCATTTCCCTGAACCCTTCTTCGATAGCCGCGACAATCGGCCGTTGACGTTGCCAGTGGTGTTTGCGGGTCAGCCTGATGTTACCCAACAACGTGCTGCGGGCATTCTGGCGTCGTGGTTTGGCAGCAAAGCCCAGTGGCGTGGCCAATCGTTCCCGGTGCTCTATAACCAGCTGCCGAAACAGCATGCCATCGTCTTTGCCACCAATAAGCAACGCCCGGACTTCTTGCGCGATTATCCGCCGGTCAATGGCCCTACGGTGGAAATGATCAGCCATCCAGACAACCCGTACATCAAACTGCTGCTGGTGCAGGGGCGTGATGACAACGATTTGATCACTGCGGTGAAAGGTATTGCACAGGGCAACATTCTGTTCCGTGGGCAGAACGTCACGGTCGATAAAGTCGAACAATTGGCACCCCGTCAACCTTACGATGCACCTAACTGGGTACGTACCGATCGCCCTATGACTTTTGCCGAGCTGCAGCAGTATGCGGAACAACTGCAGACCAGTGGCATCGAACCGGGTCCGATCTCGCTAACCATGAACTTGCCGCCGGACCTGTTCCTGATTCGCAGTACCGGCATTGATATGCATTTGAAGTACCGCTACACCGCACCCCGTATTCAGGATGGTTCGCGTCTGAGTGTCAGCCTAAATAACCAGTTTGTGCAGGCGTACTCTTTGGTCCCTGAACACGAGCAGGGTACCCAGTTGCTGCGTTTGCCACTGACCCAAGGGCTGATCGACTCGGACAAAAACGTCAATATTCCGGCGCTGCGGCTGGGCGCGACTAACCAACTGCGTTTCGACTTCGACTACACCACGCTGCTGGCCAGCGGGGCGGAAGGGCGTTGTGAAACTTACTCCTTTACCGCTAACCATGCGGTAATCGATGGTGCATCAACGATCGATTTCTCCGGTTACCGCCACTTTATGGCGATGCCGGATCTACGAGCCTTCGCGAATGCCGGTTTCCCTTTCAGCCGTTTAGCTGATTTGTCGCAGACGCTGGTCTTGGTGAACAAGCAGCCGCAGCCGCCACAGGTCAGCGCGTTGCTGAACGCACTGGGGGTTATTGGTGCACAGACCGGTTATCCGACCCTGGCGGTGACGGTGAGTGACGATTGGTCCCAGGCGAAGGATCGGGATGCCGATATTCTGATGATCGGCACCATTCCACCAGAGCTGCGGGACGACAAAAAAATCAGCCTGCTCGTGGATGCCACCCAAAGCTGGGTGAAGCAGCCCACACGCCAGTTGCCGTTACCGACGATGGACGTACTGGCGGAGGACACCAAGCCGGACAGCAAAACCACCATCAGTTCGGAAGGGGCGATGTCGGCGATTATCGGGGTGCAATCACCGTTTAACGATCAACGCAGCATAGTCGCGTTACTGGCTGACAGCCCGCGTGGCTACGATCTGCTGAACAACGCCTTGTTGGACAGCGGCAAGCGTGCGGCCGTGTTTGGGTCTGTAGCGGTGATTCGTGAATCTGGCGTAAACAGCTTACGCGTGGGCGACATTTATTATGTCGGCCACTTGCCGTGGTGGGAGCGCATCTGGCATGCCTTGTCGACCCATCCGGTGTGGCTTGCAGTGATCGCGGTCGTGGTGGTGGTCATTCTGGCGCTGATGCTGTGGCGTGGCTTGAGGATCTTTAGCCGCCGTCGCCTGTCGCCTGAAGATCGGGATTAACCGCGATGCCTGTGGCATTGAAACGTCTGACATTCGGCATGCTGCTGCTGTGCGCTTTCAGCGCGGCGGCGGCCTGCGAATGGCCAGCCTGGCAACAGTACAAACAATTTTATATCAGCGAGCAGGGGCGGGTGATCGACCCGAGTAGTCCGAACCGTATCACCACCTCGGAAGGGCAGAGCTATGGCATGTTCTTCGCCCTGGTAGCGAACGATCGGCCTGCGTTCGACCAATTGCTGACGTGGACGGAAAACAATTTGGCCGCGGGCGATCTCAGTGCCCATTTACCCGCCTGGCTGTGGGGCGAGAATGATAAAAAACAGTGGACGGTACTGGACAGTAATTCTGCATCCGACGCGGATTTATGGATTGCCTACAATCTGCTGGAAGCGGGGCGCTTATGGAACAGTCGCCGTTATCAAACCCTTGGCACGTTGCTGTTGCAGCGAATTGCCCGCGAAGAGGTGGCAGATATTCCCGGTCTGGGCCTGATGCTGTTGCCGGGAAAGGTAGGGTTTGTGGCTGAAGACCGTTGGCGACTCAACCCGAGCTACCTGCCACCCCAACTGCTGGCCCGCTTTGCCGCCTTGAATGGCCCGTGGCGGGCGATGGAGCAAACCTATCTGCGACTGTGGCTGGAAACCGCGCCACACGGCTTCTCACCCGACTGGGTCGTGTGGCAGGTCGGCAAAGGTTGGCAACCGGATACCGTCAAGCCGAACATGGGCAGTTATGACGCTATCCGGGTTTATCTGTGGGCCGGCATGCTGGCGGATGACGATAAACACAAGGCAGCGCTACTCAAGCAATTGCAGCCAATGGCGCAAGCCACACTGACACAGGGCGTCCCCCCGGAGAAAACGGATACGGCCAGTGGCAAAACCAGCGGTGACGGCCCGGTGGGCTTCTCTGCTGCTTTGTTGCCGATGCTGGCGAACCTACCCGAGGCGTTGCAGGTACAGCGCCAACGCATTAAGCAAAATCCACCGGGTGATGATGCCTATTTCAGTGCCTCGCTGGTGCTGTTCGGTCAGGGATGGGATCAACAACGTTATCGTTTTAATCGGCAGGGTGAACTTGAACCCTCCTGGGGCAGCCAATGCGTAACTTCAGAATAAACTGGCTAGGCCTGGTGCCTTTAAGTCTGGCAATGCTGCCGCAGGCGCAGGGAGCGGAAACCGTTGCGCCGGAGCAATGGTTGTTGGAACAGGTACGGGTTGGGGAGGCCAGCAATAAGGATGAATTGGTCCGTCAGTCGCTTTACCGGCTCGAGTTAATGGACCCAAACAACCCAGACGTGATTTCGGCTCGTATGCGTTTGGCGTTGCGGCAGGGGAATCAGGCGTTGGCGCAGCAGCAGTTAGATAAGCTGAAAAAGATTGCACCGCAGTCCAGCGCTTATCGTCAGGCAGAAATGAATATGCTGCTGACGCAACCCGAAACCCGACAGAAACTGCAACAGGCGCGCTTAATGGCGACAGCCGGCCGCCTGCCGGAGGCGAAGGCCCAGTATGACGACCTGTTCCACGGTGATCCGCCGACGCTTGAACTGGCGGTGGAATATTGGCGACTGGTTGCGCGGTTACCGGGGCAAGAAGCCGCAGCACTGAAACAACTGCAGGCGCTGGATCAGCAATATTCCGGCAACGTGCCGCTGCGGATGTCGTTGGCACGGATGTTATTTAGTCAGGACCGTGACGCACAGGCTTACGATTTATTGCAGAAAGTGGCGGCCGATCCCGCAGGGCGCGGTGATGCTGCGGATCTGTGGTTGGAAAAAGTGAAAGCGATGCCGGTCAGCCCGCAAAGTGTTGCGGCCCTTAACCGTTTCCTCGGGGTATTTGAAACCGGCGATCAGGCCGTCAGTGCCCAGCAGGAGCTGGCGAGGCAACAGGCACTGCTGTCGGATCCGGCCTATCTGGCACGGGTGCGCGGGTTGGCTCAGGTGGAAAAAGGAGGAAGCCGCGCTGCCATTCCTGAACTGAGAAAAGCGCTGGCAGCTTCCCCCAACGATGCTGAAGTCCTTGGCGCACTCGGGCAGGCCTATTCCCGTGCCGGCAATCGTCCGCAAGCATTAAGCTTGTTCCGTCAGGCATTACAGGCTGATAAAAGCGGTTACGGCAGCAGTAAATGGCAGAGCCTGATCAAGAGCAACAGCTATTGGTTGGCGGTCGATGAAGGTGACAAGGCGTTGAAAGCCGGCAATTTGACGTTGGCACAGCAGAAATATCAACAGGCACGGCAGATAGACAACAGTGATAGCAGCGCAGCGATCGGTCTGGGTGACGTTGCCGTGGCGCGTAAAGATGACGCCGCGGCCGAGCGTTTTTATCAGCAGGCACTTCGGCTGGATCCGAGCAGCGGCAGCGCGGTACGCGGTTTAGTCAATATCTACCAGCGCCAATCGCCTGAAAAGGCGTTGGCTTATCTCAATAGTCTGCCGCGTAGCCAGCAAAATAAATTGCGTAGCACCTTAGAGGGTTTGCAGCTCGACGTGCTCAAAGAACAGGCCGATCGGCTTGCAGAGCAAAAACAGTGGCACCAGGCGGCAGAGAAATATCGCCGTGCCCAGCAGATGGATCCTGATGATGTGTGGCTGACGTATCACTATGCGCAGACTTTGCGTCAGGCAGGGCAACCTGGGCAGGCGGATACCCTGTTCAGGCGACTGGCGCAAAAGCAGCAGGGTAACCCGCAGCTGGCGTATGCCTACGCGCTGTATCTTTCCGGTAGCGATCGCGATCGGCAAGCGCTGGCAGAGTTGAATACATTGCCTGGCGCACAGTGGAACGACAATATGCGGGAATTGGCGCAGCGACTGAAAATGCAGCAGACGTTGGATCATGCCGAGCAACTGCGTGCCGCAGGCGACGAACCAGGTGCGATCGCTTATCTGCGTCGGCAACCCACAGATACCCGTATCGATCTCCAGTTGGCAGATTGGGCGCTGGCACGTGGTGACTATGATGCAGCCCTGGCGGACTATCAACGGGTGCGGGCGCGCGAACCGAATAACCCGGATGTGCAACTGGGTGAAATCGAGGCGTATGTGGCGCAAGGTAAACTGAGCGAGGCGCGCCAGCGGCTACAAACAGAAACGCCGGCGCCCAATCCATCCAGCAACACTGAGCGACGGGTGGCTAACGCTTGGTACGCCGTTGGTGAGCCACAAAAAGCGACGGATATCTTTACCCGGCTGAAAACGACGGCACAGCAAGCGCCGCCAAGCCAGGCAAAAGCGCTGATTTATCGCGATGCGGCACGGCTCGAACGCGACCAATTACAGCCGGCATTGGCGCAACAGGACTATAAACAAGCGATGGTGGCCAGTGGTATTGCACCGAAGCTTCCGTCGAATAACGACAGCTATACCTATCTGACGCGTAACAACCCGGGTGATGACTGGCTCAAACGCGGTATCCGTTCGGATGCGGCGGATCTCTACCGTCAGCAGGATGTTAATGTCACGCTCGATCATGACTACTGGGGGTCCAGCGGTACCGGTGGTATCTCTGATTACAAAGCCCACGACACCATGTTGCAGGTGGACATGCCATTGTACGACGGACGGGCATTTTTCCGTTCGGATACCGTTCAGTTGGATGCCGGCAGATTCTCCACCGACAGCAACGGCAAATATTATGAGACCTTTGGCACCTGTAATACTCAGGGCTGTAGCGGCGACGAACATCAGAAAGCCACCGGAACGAGCGTGGCGGTTGGCTGGAAGAACGATCGCTGGGAAGGTGATGTCGGCACTACACCTATGGGTTTTGATGTCGTCGATTGGGTGGGCGGACTGGCTTACAGCAACGACTGGAACCACATTGGTTGGACATTGTCGGCCTCGCGCCGGCCGATATCCAGCTCGCTGCTGGCATTTGGCGGTACCAAAGATCCGAACACCGGCACGACCTGGGGTGGAGTACGCGCCACTGGGGTCAGTCTGAGCGCCAGTTACGATCGCGGCGAGGCACACGGCGTTTGGGCCGACCTCAGTGCGCATCAACTGACCGGTAAAAATGTCGAAGATAACCAGCGCGAGCGTTTTATGGCGGGTTATTACTACAAATTGATCAACGAAGATAACCGCAGAGTGACCGTCGGGTTGAACACCATGCTGTGGCATTATCAGAAGGATTTGAGCGGTTACTCTCTCGGCCAGGGCGGTTACTACAGTCCGCAGCAATATATGTCGCTGGCGGTGCCGGTCAATTATCGCCAGCGTACCGAGAACTGGTCATGGGAGCTGGGTGGATCGGTGTCCTTGTCCCATTCGAAAACCAACAGCCAGGCGCGTTATCCGTTGCAGGGGCTGATTCCGGACTCGTTGCCGGACAAGTTTGCCGTGGAGGATGGCAGTTCCTCTTCCGGTTTCGGTTATACCCTGCGGGCCATTGTTGAGCGTCGCCTCAGTTCACACTGGACACTGGGCGCCGGGATCGATATTCAACAGGCGAAAGACTATACGCCGAGCCATGCATTGCTCTATTTACGCTATTCGATGGCCGGTTGGCAGGGCGACCTGGATTTACCGCCTCAACCGCTGACGCCGTACGCTGATTTTAAGTAACCCTCCTCAGGTGGATTCGGAGTGTCGAACACAGGGGAGTTTTGCTACCCTGTGTGAGTTTGAAGGCGACGTTGTCTTTGAACCCGAGATTCCCGGGTCTAGCGCCCCGGAGGTGCTCCGGCGGACAAGCCGCGACGGCCCCTTCGGCACGCTCTCCCTAATAACGGACTTTGTCAGCAGCCTGAACACGAGGTAGTTTTGTTACCCTGAGTTCAGGTTGCGTCCCGCCAGCGACGTTCACGGACAATGGCGGGGCGCGGCCTTTCATTAGGAAAAGACTGAAACCCGCGGTTTTCTTAGGGGGCCAGCGGTTTGGCAGGGTAAAAGCGTTAGACAATCGAGTATACTCAGACCGGTTCAAGGGATGGGTATTATTCATCCCTTTTTTATTTCAGCCCGAATTAGCGGAGAGCAGGTTTGCGGGTCAGGCGTTCATTAACGATTAAACAGATGGCAACGGTGTCCGGTGTGGCGCTGGTGACGATCTGCATCTTTATCGTGATCCAGTTATTCCATTTTGTGCAGCAGCGCAGGGATGACTATGCCCAGCAACTGGAAAATATTGCTCACTCCGTGCGCCAGCCTCTGGCGGAGGCGGTGCTGCGCATGGATATACCCGAAACCAAACGTGTGTTGAACACATTGTTGCCGGTAGGGATTCTGACGCGTGCAGATATCGTGCTGCCGAATGAATTTCAGGCGTTACACGCCAATTTCCCACCGGAACGGCCAGTACCCACGCTGATCGCTCGCCTGTTTGAGCTGCCAATTCAGATTTCTGTTCCGCTCTATTCACTGGAGCGCGTGCCGGCTAACCCACAGCCATTGGCTTATTTGGTACTGCAGGCCGATTCGTTCCGCATGTACCAATTTATTCTCAGCATATTGTCGACCATGCTGTCGACTTACTTACTGTTGGCGTTAATCCTGTCGATTGCCATTAGCTGGTGTATGAACCGACTGATGGTGCACCCGCTGCGCGCAATGGCCAAAGAGCTGGAAAATATTTCGCAGGAAGAAGCACCCTATCACCAACTGATGCTGCCAGCGTTGCATCAGGACGATGAGTTGGGGTTGTTGGTGCGTAACTACAACCGCAATCAGCAGCGGTTGGCAAGAGCCTATGCGGAGATGAGCCGCATGAGCACTCGCCATCCGGTGACAGAGTTGCCGAACCAGGCGCTGTTTACCGCGTTGCTGGAACAGCATATTGCCTCCAGTCTGCGGCCCGAGCGTTTTAATCTGCTGGTGATTGGCATTGAAACCTTGCACGAAGCATCGGGTGTGCTCAATCCGGCGATGAGAGAGTCACTGTTACTGACACTGGCCAAAAAGCTACGTGCGTGTATCGATGAAAACGGCGTATTGGCGCAGTTGAGCAACACCGAGTTTGCCATTCTGGCCAAAGGCGTTGAGCGCCCCTTCCATGCGATGCAGCTGGCACGCCGCATCATGGCGCAGATCAATGCGCCGCTGAGCTTGCAGGAAATGCCGTTGAGGCCAAGTGCCAGCATCGGTATCGCGCATTACCTTAATTCGGGAGAGAGTGCGGAACAACTGCTGCGTAGCGCGACTTCGGCCATGATGTCAGCACATCGTGAAGGTAAAAATCAGGTGCTGTTTTTCGAGCCGAGCCTGACGGAGCGTACCCAAAAGCGGCTGACGCAGGAAAGTGAAATTCTGCAGGCCATTGAACAGCGTCGATTTACGCTATTTTTGCAGCCACAGATAGATATGCAGTCCAATGCGGTGATAGGCGCAGAAGCGCTGCTGCGTTGGCAGCAGTATGACGGCAGCTATACCCTTCCGGCAGATGTAATCCCGTTAGCTGAAGAGCTTGGGGTGATTGTGCCACTCGGTAACTGGGTGCTGGAGGAGGCATGCCGTATTTTGGCTGATTGGCAGAGCCGTGGTATCAGCATGCCGCTGGCGGTCAATGTGTCTCCCATCCAGATGCAGCATGAAGATTTTGTCCCGCATCTGAAAAGTGTGCTTGCGCAGCACCACATTGATCCGCGCAAGTTGCTGCTGGAAATTACCGAAACGGTACGTATTGACGATCTCGATCGTGCACTGGCCTTGCTACGTGAATTGCACGACCTGGGGCTGTCCATCGCATTGGATGACTTTGGTATGGGATATTCCAGCCTGAATTATCTGAACCGATTGAAATGCCTGCCGATCGATTTGATTAAAATCGACAAGAGCTTTATTCAGGGCCTGCCGACAGATGACGCCATGGTGCGTATCGTCAGTTCTATTTCTGAGGTATTGGCGCTGCCGGTGATGGCTGAAGGTGTCGAAAATGCCGAACAACGCGATTGGCTGCTACGACACGGTATTCATAGCGGGCAGGGCTTCCTGTTTGCCCGCCCGTTGCCGCGCAGTGAGTTTGAAGCCGAATTCTGCCAGCCACCCGCCTGATTTTACCTTTCTGATCTCTCGGGCGATTCCTGTGTCGCCCGCCCGCTGCCTCGTCCGAGAATGTCTGTCTTTACTACCGCTTTTGAGTTAATGCAAAGAAATGCTTACGCAATTTACAGCCTTGCATTTGGGCTGGCGCGTTTCAGCTCTTAAATTCGTATCAACATGTATCTATTGGTGCAACAAATTATTTCCATGTTGTTAGGTGGGTGTTATTTTCCGCGCAAGCGATGAACAGGCGAGATAACGAGAATACCGCCTGGTGCGTGTCTTCCCCCCCAAAGGATGTTCATATGAAATTCACTATCTTTAAGAGCCTCTATTTTCAGGTGTTGACGGCGATTACGCTGGGCATCCTGCTTGGTCATTTCTATCCTGACATTGGCGCACAGATGAAACCTCTGGGCGATGGATTCGTTAAACTGATTAAAATGATCATCGCGCCGGTGATCTTCTGTACCGTGGTGACGGGTATCGCGGGTATGGAGAGTATGAAAGCCGTCGGCCGTACCGGTGCGATCGCACTGCTCTATTTTGAAATCGTCAGTACCATTGCACTGTTGATTGGCCTGCTAATTGTTAACCTGGCCCAACCGGGCGCCGGGATGAACATCGATCCAGGGACTTTGGATGCCAAGGCGGTGGCCGTTTATGCTGAACAGGCCCAGCAACAGGGCATTATTCCGTTCTTGCTGGATATCATCCCTGGTAGCGTCATCGGTGCCTTCGCCAGTGGCAACATTCTTCAGGTGTTGCTGTTCGCCGTACTGTTCGGTTTTGCCCTGCATCGTCTGGGTGATAAAGGCCAGCTGATCTTCAACGTTATCGACAGCTTCTCCCGCGTGATTTTCGGCATTATCAATATGATTATGCGCCTGGCGCCACTGGGTGCCTTCGGGGCGATGGCGTTTACTATCGGTAAATATGGCGTGGGTACGCTGTTGCAACTGGGTCAGCTGATCGCCTGTTTCTACATTACCTGCATTCTGTTTGTGGTGGTGGTGCTGGGCTCCATTGCCCGCGCCAACGGTTTCAGCATCTTCAAATTCGTTCGTTATATAAAAGAAGAGCTGCTGATCGTGCTGGGGACTTCTTCTTCCGAGTCGGTGCTGCCGCGCATGCTCGACAAAATGGAGAAGCTGGGCTGTAAGAAATCGGTGGTGGGCTTGGTGATTCCGACCGGCTACTCGTTTAACCTGGACGGGACCTCTATCTACCTGACTATGGCGGCCGTGTTTATCGCGCAGGCGACCAACACCCATATGGACATCGTGCATCAGGTAACGCTGTTGGTGGTGTTGTTGCTGTCCTCTAAAGGGGCTGCAGGGGTTACCGGCAGCGGCTTTATCGTGCTGGCTGCCACTATTTCTGCTGTCGGCCACTTGCCGCTGGCCGGTCTGGCGTTAATTCTGGGCATTGACCGCTTCATGTCTGAAGCCCGTGCGTTGACTAACCTGGTCGGTAATGGTGTGGCAACGGTCGTCGTGGCTAAATGGTGTAAACAGTTGGATGAAAAGCAGTTGCAAGACACCCTGTCCAACAAGCAGGTAACAGGTGCCGATAAAACGCTGCCTTCAGCCTGATTGACTCCTCAAATCACCGGTTGCAGCCGCAACCGGTGACGTTTTATCCCCCCGCGTAATGAATTCTTGCATTAAAAAATCGGTTATCCATTATTTTTCACACTAATGAGTGACATCCGCAAAGGCGCGCGGTCTAACTCGATGGTACACTTTCTGCTTTCCGCCCCACTGTGAAACTCAGGGCGTATTTGTAGGTTGTTTGTCGCAGCCTAATATTCCGGTGAATGGAATATCCGCATTTGCATAAAGAAATTGGATAGTAATTAAGTAGGGGTTCACATGCAGGGCACCAGAATTCATCTCATAGTAGGTGGGCTGCTGTTGGCTGCAGCCAACAGCAGCGTGCAGGCTGAAGCACTACAACCCGATCCTGCCTGGCAGCAGGGGGCGTTGGCCAACGGGTTTTCATGGCAGATACTCGATACGCCGCAACGGCCGAGCGATCGCGTCGAGTTGCGGTTGATGGTCAACACTGGCTCGCTCGTCGAGTCTTCGCAGCAGATTGGCTTTGCCCATCTGCTGCCGCGCCTGTCATTGGCGCGCAGCGAAAGCTTTACCCCACCGCAGTTACGTTCACTGTGGCAACAGAGCGTGGACAGCGAGCGACCTTTGCCTCCGGCCATCAGCTCTTATGACTTCACCATTTATAATCTCAGCTTGCCGAATAACCGCCCAGACTTGCTGAAAGAGGCGCTGACGTGGCTTTCCGACACCACCGGCAAACTGGCGATTGACGAACATACGTTGCACGCGGTGATGAACGCTAGTGTCGATCCGGTTGGCACGTTCCCGCCAAACCCAAAAGATGCCTGGTGGCGCTATCGCCTAAAAGGCTCAACGCTGTTGGCGCACGATCCGGCTCAACCGCCGAAACGGCCTGTGAATGTCGACCAATTGAAGAAATTCTACCAGCAATGGTACACCCCCGATGCGATGACGTTATACGTTGTGGGCAAGGTGGACAGCCGCAGCTTGGGTGAGCAAATCAACAAAGCTTTCTCACCACTGAAAGGCAAGCGTGAAACTCCCGCTCTGATGCCGACGTTGACGCCGCTGCCACCGCAGCCGGTTAGCCTGATCAGTGAACAGGTTAAGCAGGATACGTTGTCGATTATGTGGGATGCGCCATGGCACCCGATCCGCGATTCGCAAAACCTGAGCCGTTATTGGCGTGGTGATATGGCGCGTGAGGCGTTGTTCTGGCATCTCCAACAGGTGCTGGAAAAAAGCGACCAGAAAAACCTGCATTTGGGCTTTGATTGTCGCGTGCAATACCAGCGTGCCCAATGTGCTATTCATCTCGACACGCCGAATAACAACCTGAACAACAGCCTGAGCTTTATTGCACGAGAGCTGGCTAACGTGCGTGACAATGGCCTGTCGCAGGATGAGTTTAACGCGCTGCTGGCGCAGAAAACCGATCAACTGAGCAAGCTGTTCGCCACCTATGCCCGTACCGATACGGACGTGCTGATGAGCCAGCGCCTGCGCTCGCAGCAGAGTGGCGTTGTGGATATCGCACCGGAGCAGTATCAGAAACTGCGTCAGGAGTTCTTGAGCGGGTTAACGCTTGAGGCGCTGAATCAGGAATTGAAACTACAGCTTTCGCAAGATGCGACGTTGGTGTTGATGCAGCCGAAGGGCGAGCCAGAGATGAGCATGAAGCAGCTACAGGAAACCTATAGCGGCATTATGTCTCCGGCCCCTGCCGTGGTGTCGGAAGAGGTCAAGCCGACTGACACCGCACCCGCACCAGAGACCAGCGCACAGTAACGACAGAGGGGGCGTTTGCCCCCTTAGTTACGGTACAGCACTTTGATGATGTGGTAGCCGAACTGGGTTTTCACCGGGCCGTAGGGCTTCAACAATGGAATGCTGAACACCGCTTTATCAAAGGCGGCCACCATGGTGCCCTTGTTGAATTCACCCAAAGAGCCACCGTTGCGTTTTGACGGGCAGGTCGAGTATTTGCGCGCCAGCGTGTCAAAGCTGACACCACGTTTAAGCTTGGCCAGCAGTTCATCGGCCAGTTTTTCATTGTCTACCAGAATGTGCAGGGCGCACGCCGTCTTTGCCATGGTATTGCCTTTATCGATACAGAAATTGCGCTGATTATATACCCTAAATAATTGGAGGTGTATCAAGGCGGTAAGGGCGCTCTCAGGTCAGTGATTCGGGGGAGTGAATGCAACCAGCACAGGTGCAGCTTCAAGTATGACGGGTATACCCGTTAAATCTCATCGGGGCTTTCTGCTACAATCCCTTTCCACGTTATAAAGTCGAGCAATAAAGCGCCATGCGATTAAACCCCAGCCAACAACAAGCCGTCGAATTCGTTACCGGGCCCTGCCTGGTGCTGGCCGGTGCAGGTTCCGGCAAGACGCGCGTCATCACCAACAAAATCGCTCACCTGATCCACAACTGTGGTTATCAGGCGCGGCACATCGCCGCCGTGACCTTTACCAATAAGGCCGCACGAGAGATGAAAGAGCGTGTGGCGCAAACCATGGGGCGCAAAGAAGCGCGCGGGCTGATGATATCCACCTTCCACACGTTGGGCCTGGAAATCATTAAACGTGAATATGCCGCGTTGCAGATGAAGTCTAACTTTTCGCTGTTCGACGATCAGGATCAGCTGGCATTGCTGAAAGACCTGACCGAGAAATGGCTGGAGAATGACAAAACGCTGGTGGCGCAGCTGATCTCGACTATCTCCAATTGGAAAAATGACCTGGTCGATCCCAAAAAGGCTATGGAACTGGCGCGTTCGGAACGCGACAAACTTTTTGCGCATTGCTATGGCCTGTATCACGCGCATATGCGTGCCTGTAACGTG
Organism: Serratia sp. PL17; assembly: GCF_017832355.1. Classification (GTDB taxonomy): domain Bacteria; phylum Pseudomonadota; class Gammaproteobacteria; order Enterobacterales; family Enterobacteriaceae; genus Serratia. Next base: position 117,043 of record NZ_JAFIBY010000006.1, on the reverse strand, counting down.
CTGGATTTTGACGATTTGATCCTGCTGCCAACCTTGCTGTTGCAGCGTAATGAAGAGGTCCGCGAACGCTGGCAGAACCGTATTCGTTACCTGCTGGTGGATGAATATCAGGATACCAACACCAGTCAGTACGAGCTGGTGAAACTGTTGGTGGGCAACCGTGCGCGCTTTACCGTGGTGGGGGACGATGATCAGTCGATCTACTCCTGGCGCGGTGCACGTCCGCAGAACCTGGTGCTGTTGAAGGAAGACTTCCCGGCGTTGCAGGTGATCAAACTGGAACAGAACTACCGTTCGAGTGAGCGCATTCTGAAGGCGGCGAATATTTTGATCGCCAATAACCCACACGTGTTTGAAAAACGGCTGTTTTCCGAGCTGGGTTATGGCGAAGAACTGAAGGTAGTGACCGCCAATAACGAGGATCACGAGGCTGAGCGGGTCGTGGGGGAACTGATTGCCCATCACTTCGTGAAACGAACCAATTACGGTGATTATGCGATTCTTTATCGCGGCAACCATCAGTCGCGGCTGTTTGAAAAAATGCTGATGCAAAACCGTATCCCTTACAAGATTTCCGGCGGTACCTCGTTTTTCTCACGACCAGAAATCAAGGATCTGCTGGCCTACCTGCGCGTCCTGACTAACCCGGATGATGACAGCGCGTTTCTGCGTATCGTCAATACGCCGAAGCGTGAAATTGGCCCGGCAACGCTGCAAAAGCTGGGAGAGTGGGCTAACCAACGTAACAAAAGCCTTTTCCGTGCCAGTTTTGATCTCGGGTTGAGTCAGCATCTGACCGGCCGTGGGCTGGAGTCTTTGCAGCGCTTCACCCATTGGCTGGACGGCATTGCCCAGTTGGCGGAGCGCGAGCCGGTAGCCGCGGTACGCGATTTAATTCATGGCGTAGACTATGAAAGCTGGCTGTTTGAAACCTCGCCCAGCCCGAAAGCCGCCGAAATGCGCATGAAAAACGTTAATACCCTGTTTGGTTGGATGACGGAAATGCTGGAAGGCAGCGAGCTGGATGAACCCATGACGCTGACGCAGGTGGTGACGCGCTTTACGCTGCGGGACATGATGGAACGCGGTGAAAGTGATGAGGAGCTGGATCAGGTTCAGTTAATGACACTGCATGCCTCCAAAGGGTTGGAGTTCCCTTATGTCTTCCTGGTGGGGATGGAAGAGGGGCTGTTGCCACATCAGAGCAGCATTGACGAGGATAACGTTGATGAAGAGCGTCGCCTGGCTTATGTGGGGATCACGCGAGCCCAAAAAGAGCTGATTTTCACGCTGTGCCGTGAGCGTCGCCAGTATGGCGAGCTGGTGCGACCGGAACCGAGCCGTTTCTTGCTAGAACTGCCGCAGGATGATCTGGCGTGGGAAAGTGAACGTAAGGTGGTTAGTCCGCAAGAGCGAATGCAAAAAGGGCAGAGCCATTTGGCCAATATTCGTGCCCAGTTGGCCAAGGCCAAAGGCGGAAACTAAAAGAATGGGCGCGGTAAGCGCCCTTGTCATATCAACGTTGTTCTTCCAGGATGAGCGGCCAGTGCACATAGCTTTGCCAATGGCTTTCCTGATCCAGCGCTTCTGCGCGTAATGGATGCTGTTCAAGCCAGCCCGGTGGCAGGATCACTGTCAGTTCGTCATCATTATTGGCACGCAGGCGTACCGCAGGCAGTGTGTCGTCGCGACGACGGCTGGCAAAGATAATGGCCAAGCGCAGAATCCGGCATAAACGTTGCGCCATACGCGGTGGCAGTGCGTTTTGCTGGCTGAGCAGCGGCAGATCGATGGTGTTGCTTTGGTTTTGCAGCAGGGTGGCGAGCAGCTTTTTTTGCGCCGGGGTAAAACCGGGTAAATCCAGATGGCGGATCAGATAAGCGGCGTGTTGCGGCGCTTGCTTGAAATCAACACTGAGGCCAATTTCGTGGATCAGGCAGGCGCTGTGCAATAACTCGCGACATCGCGCATCCAATTGCCATTCATTACTGACCTGCTGCGAAAAGTTGGCAGCCAATTGGCTGACGCGTTCGGCCTGCTCGGTGTCCAACAGATAGCGACGTTGCAGGTTGCGAATCGTGCGGCTGCGAATATCCTGTTCCACTGGCAGGTGCAGCATGCCGTAGACCAAGCCTTCGCGCAGTGCGCCGCCAGCCAGCATCATGCTTTCAATACCCAGTTCCTGGAAAATCGCCAGCAGGATGGATAGCCCACTGGGAAATACCAGCGCGCGTTCCAGCGTCAGCCCTTCAATTTCCAGCTCTTCCAACTTACCGCACTGAATGGCACGTTGTTTCAACTGACGCAATTTGGACAGGGTGATTCGTTCATCCATACCCTGCGCAACCATGATTTCCTGCAGTGCCTGGACGGTGCCGGAAGCGCCGACGCAGATCTGCCAACCGTGTTGACGCAGCTGTGGCGCAATAGGGCGCACCATTTCACGCGCAGCCTGTTCAGCCCGTTCGAAATTCTCCTGCCCCAGATTGCGATCGCTGAAAAAACGCTCCAGCCAGGTGACACACCCCATCGACAGGCTATACAGCTGGGCTGCTTGTGCGCCGGTACCTGTGACTAATTCGGTACTGCCGCCACCGATATCGACCACTAAACGTTGGTCTGGTCCACCGGTAGTATGGGCAACACCGTGGTAGATCAGGCGGGCTTCTTCCTCGCCGCTGATCACCTGGATCGGGCAACCAAGGATCTGCTCGGCAGTCTGTAGGAATTCATCGGCATTGCACGCCAGACGCAGCGTAGCCGTGGCGACTACGCGAATCTGTTCACGGGGAATGTCCTGCAGGCGTTCAGAGAACAGCTTCAAACATTGCCAACCGCGCTGCATGGCTTCTTGCGACAGGTGGTTGTTCTGATCCAGCCCGGCTGCCAGGCGCACTTTGCGCTTAATGCGCGCCAGTGTTTGAATACTGCCGGCTACCTCGCGCACCACCAACATGTGGAAGCTATTGGAGCCAAGGTCGATCGCGGCATAAAGTGCGCTGGAACTGAGCATTGTCTATCAGCCTGAACGTTTACGGTTGTTGCGCGGTGCACCGCCACGACGTGGCGAAGAGTTACGACGCGGGCCGTTGCCACCGCGTGGGCGAGCCAGGCGCTTCGGTGCAGGTAGGTCACTCATTAACGCATCGCTGTTGTACTTGCTCACTGGAATGCTGTGGCCGGTATAGGTTTCGATCGCCGGCAGGTTGAGCGCATACTCTTCACAGGCCAGACTGATGGAGTGACCGCTTTCGCCGGCACGACCGGTACGACCAATACGGTGGACATAGTCCTCGCAGTCGTCAGGCAGATCGTAGTTGAATACGTGCGTAACCAGCGGGATGTGAAGACCGCGGGCGGCGACGTCGGTGGCAACCAGAATATCCAGGTTACCCTTGGTGAAATCGTCCAGAATACGCAGACGCTTCTTCTGCGCGACATCGCCGGTCAACAGGCCTACACGGTGACCATCGGCGGCCAGATGGCCCCAAATGTCTTCACAGCGATGCTTGGTGTTGGCGAAGATGATGCAGCGGTCAGGCCATTCTTCTTCGATCAGCGTCTGTAACAGGCGCATTTTTTCTTCGTTGGACGGGTAGAACAACTCTTCTTTAATGCGGTGGCCGGTTTTCTGTTCCGGTTCCACTTCAACATATTCAGCGTTGTTCATTTGTTCGAAAGCCAGCTCGCGTACGCGATAAGACAACGTGGCAGAGAACAGCATGTTCAGGCGTTGATCGACCGGAGGCATACGACGGAACAACCAGCGGATATCTTTGATAAAGCCCAGATCGTACATACGATCGGCCTCATCCAATACCACAACCTGGATTGCGCTCAGGTCAATATAGTTTTGTTTGGCGTAATCGATCAAACGACCGGTAGTACCGACCAGGATATCCACGCCGCTTTCCAGCACTTTCAGCTGTTTGTCGTAGCCGTCGCCACCGTATGCCAGGCCAAGTTTCAGGCCGGTAGATTTGGACAGGGCTTCTGCGTCGGAGTGGATCTGTACCGCCAGCTCACGCGTTGGCGCCATGATCAAGGCGCGCGGCTGATTGGTCTGGCGATCCTGTTTCGCCGGGTGAGAAAGCAAATAGTGAAAAGTAGACGCTAAAAATGCCAGCGTCTTTCCGGTACCGGTTTGCGCCTGACCTGCAACGTCACGCCCAGAGAGCGTGAGCGGCAATGCTAACGCCTGGATAGGCGTGCAATGTTGAAACCCTTTCTTTTCAAGGGCTTCAAGGACTAACGGGTGCAGGGCGAAGTCGGAAAACTTCTGTTCGGTCAAGTGTGTTTTGCTCATAGTGTGGTAGAATATCAGCTAACTATTGCTTTACGAAAGCGTATCCGGTGAAATAAAGTCACCTTAGGTTGGTTAATGCTACACCAACAAGGTAGACACAATCCTTTGGAGTAGAACATGAGCGATAAAATTATTCACCTGACTGACAGCAGCTTCGACACCGACGTGCTGAAAGCTGAAGGGCCAATCCTGGTCGATTTCTGGGCTGAATGGTGTGGGCCGTGCAAGATGATTGCTCCGATTCTGGATGAGATTGCCGAGGAGTTCGAAGGCAAGCTGACCATCACCAAGCTGAATATCGACCAAAACCCGGCAACCGCACCTAAGTACGGTATCCGTGGTATCCCTACGCTGTTGTTGTTCAAGAACGGTGAAGTGGCTGCGACCAAGGTTGGTGCGTTGTCCAAAGGCCAGCTCAAAGATTTCCTTAACGCGAATCTGTAATTGGGCGAGAAGCCGTATGCCCAATGGATTTGACACTGCGGTTCACAACGTCGCAGTGTGAGAGGCAACGGGGATATACAGGCGTCTGGCGGGGATGTTCAATTCACCGCTAGACGCCTGCCAAGAAGCGTGTTAAGTTTAACCATACTGCATATAGAACTTGCCCGAAGTTTTAAATCTAAAGAGTCTAAATCTAAAGCGTTACTCTGTGTTGAACCGCTGGCGTTGAAAGAAAAATGAACTCAGCCCGTGTTTTAACAATCAAACGGTTTTGCAAAATCAATTTTAAGGTACCTTCGATCTTAAACCGTCAATGCGCGCGTCCTCTGTAAGCCATTTCTTACCGTGACAGCTCAGCGCCCGGTGATCGAACGTCCAGTAAACAGGCACGAATATCCAATGGATTTCAGGGTGTGGCCAGTCGGCAACCGAACGAATCTCCGTAGCTTAGTCCGCTAAGTGGCTGGGGTTAACACGGGAAGCCAACGCAACCACCAGAAAGCCGAAAGATATATCCCGCTGCCATACCATTCACGATATAAGTTCGAGACATACCCCGAGTTTAAGAACCCACCACTATGAATCTTACCGAATTAAAGAATACGCCGGTTTCTGAGCTGATTACTCTCGGCGAAAATATGGGGCTGGAAAACCTTGCCCGTATGCGCAAGCAGGACATTATCTTCTCTATCCTTAAGCAGCATGCGAAAAGTGGAGAAGATATCTTCGGCGATGGCGTGTTGGAGATATTGCAAGATGGATTTGGTTTCCTCCGCTCTGGAGACAGCTCCTACCTTGCAGGCCCCGACGACATCTACGTATCCCCTAGCCAAATCCGCCGTTTCAACCTCCGTACAGGTGACACCATTTCCGGTAAGATTCGTCCGCCAAAAGAAGGCGAGCGTTACTTTGCCCTGTTGAAAGTTAATGAAGTTAACTACGACAAACCGGAAAACGCCCGCAGCAAGATCCTGTTCGAGAACTTAACACCACTGCATGCCAACTCCCGTCTGCGGATGGAACGCGGTAACGGCTCAACCGAAGACTTGACCGCACGCGTGCTGGACCTGGCTTCACCGATTGGTCGTGGTCAACGTGGTCTGATTGTTGCTCCGCCGAAAGCCGGTAAAACCATGCTGCTGCAGAACATTGCGCAGAGCATCGCCTACAACCATCCAGACTGCGTGCTGATGGTTCTGCTGATCGACGAACGTCCGGAAGAAGTGACCGAGATGCAGCGTCTGGTTAAGGGCGAAGTTATTGCTTCTACCTTTGATGAACCAGCCTCGCGCCACGTTCAGGTTGCAGAAATGGTGATCGAGAAGGCCAAGCGCCTGGTCGAGCACAAAAAAGACGTTATCATCTTGCTTGACTCCATTACTCGTCTGGCGCGTGCCTACAACACCGTAGTACCGGCTTCCGGTAAAGTGTTGACCGGTGGTGTGGATGCCAACGCCCTGCATCGTCCTAAGCGTTTCTTCGGTGCGGCACGTAACGTTGAGGAAGGCGGCAGCCTGACCATCATCGCTACCGCGCTGGTCGATACCGGGTCGAAAATGGACGAAGTTATCTACGAAGAGTTTAAAGGTACCGGCAACATGGAATTACACCTGGCGCGTAAAATCGCCGAGAAGCGTGTATTCCCTGCGATCGACTACAACCGCTCTGGTACACGTAAAGAAGAATTACTTACCACGTCTGAAGAACTGCAGAAAATGTGGATCCTGCGTAAAATCATCCACCCAATGGGTGAGATTGATGCGATGGAGTTCCTCATTAACAAGTTGGCCATGACCAAGACCAATGATGAATTCTTCGATATGATGAAGCGCTCATAATGACGATGCGCTCATAATTGAGTAAAAAATTCAGAGAACGCCACGCCTAGTCGTGGCGTTTTTTGCTTTTGGCAGATACGATAAGTAACAGAAATGGAAACGTAAGTCATTTTCGTGACTTACTGAGAATTCATCTTATTTGCGGTCGATGTTTCGTCGTTCGCGCTTTGTTACTGTCGAAACAGCAAGCAGGCAAGGTGAAATAAGAATGAGTGGCTGTTGTCATAGGAAATGACTGAAAGGTAGCGGGATCCCATGGCGCAACCTGTCGCCCGTGTTAAGCTGCCTTATCTTCTACAGAGATCTTGTTAACTGTGAACTTACTCACTATGAGTACTGAAATTCTATTTGTTTTCCTGTTTTCTTTGGCTTTTCTCTTTGTTGCCCGTAAAGCAGCAAAACGTATTGGTCTGGTTGATAAACCGAATTACCGTAAACGGCATCAGGGGCTCATTCCTCTGGTCGGGGGTATTTCTGTTTATGCCGGATTGTGCTTTGCCTTCCTTATTTCTGACCAAACGATTGCGCATGGCAAACTCTACCTCGCTTGTGCGGGGATATTAGTGTTCGTTGGTGCTCTTGACGATCGTTTCGACATCAGCGTTAAAATTCGTGCGCTGGTTCAGGCACTGGTTGGCATTGCGATGATGGTCTTTGCTGGGCTCTACTTGCGCAGTTTTGGCCATGTGCTGGGTGACTGGGAAATGCAGCTGGGGCCGTTCGGCTACCTGGTGACGCTGTTCGCCGTTTGGGCGGCCATCAATGCTTTTAACATGGTGGATGGCATTGACGGCCTGCTGGGAGGGCTGTCATGCGTCTCTTTCGGTGCGCTGGGCGTATTGTTATATCTGAGCGGTCATTCTGATCTGGCCTTCTGGTGTTTCGCGATGATTGCCGCCATCGTGCCTTATATCCTGCTTAACCTCGGCATTCTTGGTCGGCGGTATAAGGTGTTTATGGGCGATGCCGGCAGTACGTTGATCGGTTTCACCGCCATTTGGCTGCTGCTGCAAAGCTCGCAGGGTAAAGCTCATTCTATTAACCCTGTCACTGCGTTGTGGATTATCGCTATTCCGCTGATGGACATGATTGCCATCATGTACCGTCGCTTACGTAAGGGGATGAGTCCCTTTTCCCCAGACCGTCAACATATTCACCATTTGATCATGCGTGCGGGCTTCACGCCGCGGCAGGCTTTTGTGCTGATTACGCTGGCAGCTGCGCTGCTGGCTGCCATCGGTGTGTTGGGTGAACGCCTTACTTTCATCCCTGAATGGGTAATGTTGGCATTATTCTTGCTTGCTTTCTTCTTATACGGTTACTGCATTAAACGCGCCTGGCGTGTTGCACGTTACATTAAGCGTATCAAACGTCGTCTGCGGCGTTCGAACAGCAATAAGCAAGTATCTTAATCAGAGGCTTTTGGGCAGTGATGAATCCAGAAACAATGTCTAACAAGAACGCCCCGGCAGTGGATAACGAACTCGATATCCGTGGCCTGTGTTGTACCCTGTGGCGCGGTAAACCATGGATTATTGGTATTGCGGCATTGTTTGCCGTGGTTGCGCTGGTCGTTTCCTACCTGGTGAAACAGGAATGGAGTGCAACGGCGATTACTGACAGGCCAACCGTAAATGCATTGGGCGGTTATTACTCCCAACAACAATTCCTGCGCAATCTGGATGTAAGAACCATGCCAGCCGCTGCCAGTGAGCAGCCAGGCATTGCTGACGAAGCGTATAATGAATTCATTATGCAGTTGGCCGCTTACGATACACGTCGTGATTTTTGGCTGCAGAGCGATTATTACAAGCAGCGTCAGGAAGGCGATGCGGGCGCTGATGCGGCATTGCTCGACGAACTGATTAACAACATACAGTTTACTGCGCGTGATGATAAAAAAGTGCCGAACGACGGTGTGAAATTGACGGCGGAAACGGCGGCAGATGCTAACCGTCTGCTGCGCCAGTACGTCGCCTTTGCCAGCCACCGTGCAGCACAGCACTTGAACGAAGAGATCCAGGGGGCTTGGGCTGCCCGTACCACCTCGATGAAAGCGCAGGTCAAGCGCCAGGAAGCGGTCGCAGAGGCGGTGTATAAGCGCGAGTTGAATACCATTCAACAGGCGTTGAAAATTGCCGAAACACAGGGCATCAGCCGGACTCAAACCGATACACCGGCAGAACAGCTGCCAGACTCCGATCTGTTCCTGCTGGGCAAACCTATGCTGCAGGCACGCCTGGAGGGGTTACAGGCTTCGGGGCCTACATTCGATCTGGATTACGATCAAAATCGTGCGATGCTGTCGACATTGAACGTTGGCCCGACGTTGGACGAAAAGTTTCAGACTTACCGCTATTTGCGGACGCCTGAAGAGCCGGTAAAACGTGATAGCCCGCGGCGGATATTCTGGCTGATCATGTGGGGCGCGATGGGTGCTTTGGTTGGCGCAGGTGTTGCCCTGGTGCGTCGGCCGCGTAATTAAAAATAATATAATAATTCGCTGATGGGCGCGTAAGCGCCCAATTCGCAGGTACGCCTGCGGTTAACCGACCAAAAGAGATTCGCTGTGAAAGTGTTGACTGTTTTCGGCACCAGACCTGAAGCCATCAAAATGGCACCGCTGGTACATGCCCTGGCTCAGGATGAAGCCTTTGAATCAAGAGTCTGCGTGACGGCACAGCATCGTGAGATGTTGGATCAGGTATTGCGGTTATTTGAAATAGTGCCTGATTACGACTTGAATATCATGAAGCCCGGTCAGGGATTGAGTGAGATTACCTGCCGTATTCTGGAAGGTCTGAAAGGCGTTCTCGAGGAGTTCAAACCGGACGTAGTGCTGGTTCATGGTGACACTACCACGACGCTAGCGACGAGTCTGGCGGCGTTTTATCAGCGTATTCCCGTAGGACACGTTGAGGCAGGTCTGCGCACCGGCAACCTTTATTCGCCGTGGCCAGAAGAAGCTAACCGTAAGCTGACCGGCCATCTGGCGATGTATCACTTCGCTCCGACGGAAAATTCGCGTCAGAATCTGTTGCGGGAACTGCTGCCGGACGATCATATTTTCGTCACCGGTAACACGGTGATCGACGCGCTGTTCTGGGTACGCGATCGGGTGATGGGTGATACCGCATTGCATGACAGCCTGGCACAGCGTTATCCGTTCCTGGATGCCAATAAGAAATTGATTCTGGTTACAGGCCACCGTCGCGAAAGCTTTGGTGGCGGTTTTGAGCGGATCTGCAGCGCGCTTGCAGAAATTGCACGCACGCATCCCGATGTGCAGGTGGTGTATCCGGTGCATCTCAATCCAAATGTCAGCGAGCCGGTCAACCGCATTTTGAAAGGGATCGATAATATTATTCTGATCGATCCGCAAGATTATTTGCCCTTCGTGTATCTGATGGCCAAGTCTTATTTGATCCTGACCGATTCTGGCGGCATTCAGGAAGAGGCGCCGTCATTGGGCAAACCTGTGCTGGTAATGCGTGACACCACCGAGCGACCGGAAGCGGTAGATTCAGGCACGGTGCGTCTGGTGGGCACCGACGTGGCAAAAATTGTCGACGCCGTAACCCGCTTGCTGACGGATGAAAGTGAATATCACGCCATGAGCCGGGCGCATAACCCTTACGGTGACGGGCATGCCTGCCAGCGTATTCTTGAAGCTTTGAAGAACCATCAGGTGACACTATGAGTTTTAACACTATTTCAGTTATCGGCCTGGGTTATATCGGCCTGCCAACAGCGGCGGCGTTCGCCTCCCGTAAGAAAAAAGTGGTGGGCGTAGATGTTAACCAACATGCGGTAGATACCATCAATCGCGGCGCGATCCATATCGTGGAACCCGACCTAGATAAAGTGGTGAAAGACGCGGTCGATGGCGGTTATCTGCAAGCCGTAACTCAACCTCTTGCCGCAGATGCTTTCTTGATCGCGGTGCCAACGCCGTTTAAAGGCGATCATGAGCCGGATCTGGCTTATGTCGAAGCTGCGGCAAAATCCCTGGCTCCGGTGCTGAAAAAGGGCGATCTGGTTATTTTGGAGTCGACCTCTCCGGTCGGCGCCACCGAACAGATGGCCCAGTGGCTGGCCGAGGCGCGTAGCGATCTCAGCTTCCCTCAGCAGGCAGGTGAGTCTGCCGATGTGAACATCGCTTACTGCCCAGAGCGTGTGTTGCCAGGGCAGGTGATGGTTGAGCTGATTCAGAACGACCGCGTTATTGGTGGCATGACGCCAAAATGCTCAGAGCGTGCCAGCACGCTTTATAAAATTTTCCTCGAAGGTGAGTGCGTCATTACCAATTCGCGCACCGCTGAGATGTGCAAGCTGACTGAAAACAGCTTCCGCGATGTGAACATCGCGTTTGCCAATGAACTGTCGCTGATTTGCGCGGAACAGGGCATCAACGTGTGGGAGCTTATCCGGCTGGCGAATCGCCATCCGCGGGTAAATATTCTGCAACCAGGCCCTGGTGTTGGAGGCCATTGTATCGCGGTCGATCCGTGGTTCATTGTCTCGCAAAATCCGCAGCAGGCGCGTTTGATCCATACTGCGCGCCTGGTGAATGACGGAAAACCGCTGTGGGTGGTGGATCGCGTTAAGGCGGCGGTTGCTGACTGCCTGGCGGCGACCGACAAGCGTGCATCCGAAGTGAAAATTGCCTGCTTTGGTTTAGCCTTTAAGCCAAATATCGACGATCTGCGCGAAAGCCCTGCGGTTGAAGTGGCACACCTGATTGCCGATTGGCACGTTGGTGAAACGCTGGTCGTTGAGCCTAACGTTGAGCAGTTGCCGAAATCACTGGCGGGCCATGGGACGCTGAAAACGCTGCCTGACGCATTGCAACAGGCAGATGTGATCGTGATGTTGGTCGATCACAAGCAGTTCAAGGCCATTAAGCCGGAAGAAATCACGCAATCCTGGGTAGTGGATACCAAAGGGGTATGGCGTTGAAACGTATTTTAGTCACTGGTGGCGCTGGCTTTATTGGCTCCGCGGTTGTGAGGCATATCATTGAAGCTACGCAGGACAGCGTTCTGGTGGTAGATAAACTCACTTACGCGGGCAACCTGGAGTCGCTCTCGGTGGTTGCCGATAACGAACGCTATTCGTTTGAACAGGTGGATATTTGCGATCGTTCGGCATTGGATCGGGTATTTGCCCAGTATCAGCCGGACGTGATCATGCACCTGGCGGCGGAAAGCCATGTTGACCGTTCTATCGATGGCCCGGCGGCATTTATTGAAACCAACGTGGTGGGTACCTACACCATGTTGGAGGCGGCCCGCCATTATTGGCAACCGCTGGATGCAGAGAAGAAGCAGAGTTTCCGTTTTCATCACATCTCCACCGATGAAGTGTATGGCGATCTGCACGGTACGGACGATTTGTTCACTGAAACCACGCCTTACTCGCCGAGCAGCCCCTATTCGGCCTCCAAGGCGTCCAGCGATCATCTGGTCCGCGCCTGGTTGCGTACCTATGGCTTGCCGACGCTGGTCACCAACTGTTCCAATAATTACGGCCCGTATCACTTCCCGGAGAAGCTGATCCCGCTGGTGATCCTCAATGCCGTGGCCGGCAAACCCTTACCGGTGTATGGCGATGGCGCACAGGTGCGTGATTGGCTGTATGTTGAAGATCATGCGCGTGCACTGTACCAGGTGGTTACCGAAGGCGTGGTCGGTGAGACCTACAATATCGGTGGCCACAATGAGCGCAAGAATATTGAAGTCGTGCATACCATTTGCGATCTGCTGGAAGAGTTGGCGCCGAATAAACCACAGGGCGTGGACAAATACCGTGACCTGATTACTTACGTCAAGGATCGTCCGGGCCACGATATGCGTTATGCGATCGATGCCGGAAAAATTGATCGGGAGCTGGGCTGGCGCCCACAGGAAACCTTTGAAAGCGGCATCCGCAAAACGGTTTCCTGGTATCTGAACAATGAAACCTGGTGGCGTCGTGTTCAGGACGGTTCCTATACGGGTGAACGTTTAGGTTTATCCGACTAAATATAGCGGGGTCGCTGATAACAAAGCGACCCTGTGGAGTCTGGAGCGAGTATGAAAGGCATTATTCTGGCTGGCGGTTCTGGCACGCGCTTACATCCGATAACCCGTGGCTTGTCTAAGCAGCTGTTGCCCATTTACGATAAACCGATGATTTACTATCCGTTATCGGTACTGATGTTGGCTGGCATCCGCGACATTTTGATTATTTCTACCCCCGATGATCTACCTTCATTCAGGCGCCTGTTGGGGAATGGTGAAGAGTTTGGCATTAATCTCAGCTATGCCGAGCAACCGAGTCCAGATGGATTGGCACAGGCGTTTATCATTGGTGAAGAATTTCTGGCAGGTGAGCCGAGCTGCTTGGTCTTGGGCGATAATATTTATTTTGGCCAGGGTTTTAGCCCAAAACTGAAGACCGTTGCTGCGCGTACGCAAGGTGCTACTGTGTTCGGTTATCAGGTGATGGATCCTGAGCGTTTCGGGGTGGTAGAGTTTGACGATAATTTCCGCGCGCTGTCGATCGAAGAAAAACCGAAAGTCCCTAAATCCAACTGGGCGGTAACCGGCCTGTATTTTTACGACAGCCAAGTCGTGGAGTTCGCCAAACGGGTAAAACCCTCTGAGCGCGGTGAACTGGAAATCACCAGTATTAACCAGATGTATCTGGAGCGGGGTGAACTGACCGTTGAACTGCTAGGCCGTGGTTTTGCCTGGCTGGATACCGGTACTCATGACAGCCTGCTGGAGGCCAGTAGCTTTGTGCAGACGGTAGAAAAACGTCAGGGCTTCAAAATCGCCTGCCTGGAAGAGATTGCCTGGCGTAACGGTTGGCTGGACGATGAGGGCGTGAAACGTGCCGCACAGTCGTTGCTCAAAACCGGTTACGGTAAGTACTTACTGGATTTGTTGCATGCACGCCCACGCCAGTATTGAACCATTAGCATGGGAATCTGAGTTTTTCGCCCTTACTAGCGCAAAACTCAACTTTTCCGAGACGGCTCCAGTGCTAACCGAGGCCGATCTGGCTGGCTGGGCTTTGGTACAGGCCAAAATCCCGGCGCATCAAACAGCGTGGGCTGACGGACTGGCTCAGCTAGGTTTTCAATTGGTTGAGGGTGAAGTTGATCTTGTGCTGAATATCGGCACGGAATGTGCCTCATCCCAAAATGTGTCTCCGCAGGGCATCCGCCTGGCTGTGCCTACCGATATTCCGGCGTTGCGTGCTGCCGCGGCCCGCGTGTTCACTGCCAGCCGTTTCCGTGCCCCTTGGTATGATGTTCAAGACAGCGGTCGTTTCTATGCCGCCTGGATCGAAAAAGCGGTCTTGGGGACATTTGACCATCAATGTCTATTGGCGCTGGATGCTACCGGACAGCCCGAGGGGTTTGTCAGCCTGCGCGATATTGGCAACCAAGAAATGCGAATCGGTTTACTGGCGGCATTCCCCGGCGCGTCTGGTAAAGGGATTGGCGCGCGATTGATGGCTGCGGCCATTGCTGAATGCCGGTCGCTAAAGCGTCTGCGGGTTGCGACCCAGCTCGGAAACATTGCCGCATTACGGCTCTATCAACGACAGGGTGCTGTGATTGAAAGCACCTCGTATTGGTTATACAGAGGAAAACATGATCCCATTTAACGCACCACCGGTTGTTGGTACCGAACTTGACTATATGCAGGCTGCGATGGGCAGTGGCAAGCTGTGTGGTGACGGTGGATTTACCCGCCGCTGCCAGCAATGGATGGAACAGCGGTTTGGTAGCCCGAAGGTGTTGTTGACGCCATCTTGCACCGCGTCGCTGGAAATGGCGGCAATCCTGCTGGATATCCAGCCGGGCGATGAAGTGATCATGCCGAGTTTCACCTTTGTTTCAACGGCTAACGCTTTTGTGCTTCGAGGCGCCACTGTGGTGTTTGTCGATCTGCGTCCAGACACCATGAACATCGATGAAACTAAAATCGAAGCCGCGATCACCGACAAGACCCGCGCTATTGTGCCGGTACATTATGCTGGCGTGGCCTGCGAAATGGACACTATCATGGCGCTGGCGAAAAAGTATAACCTGTTCGTGGTGGAAGATGCCGCGCAAGGCGTGATGTCTACCTACAAAGGTAAGGCGCTTGGCACCATCGGCCATATTGGCTGCTTTAGCTTCCACGAAACCAAAAATTACACTGCGGGTGGGGAAGGCGGTGCCACGCTGATTAACGATCCGGCGCTGATCGACCGGGCGGAGGTCATCCGTGAGAAAGGCACCAACCGCAGCCAGTTCTTCCGTGGTCAAGTTGATAAGTACACCTGGCGTGATATTGGCTCGAGCTACCTGATGTCAGACCTGCAAGCGGCCTATCTCTGGGGGCAACTTGAAGCGGCCGATCGCATCAACCACCGTCGCCTGGCGTTGTGGCAACAGTATCACGACAGCCTCCTGCCATTAGCCAAAGCGGGTCGGATCGTTCTGCCGACTATCCCGACGGGCTGCGTACAAAATGCGCATATGTTCTATATCAAATTGCGCGATATTGAGGACCGCACGGCGTTTATCAATTATTTGAAAGAAGCCGAAATCATGGCGGTATTCCATTATATTCCGCTACACGCGTGCCCAGCGGGCGATCGCTTCGGTCGTTTTGCCGGTGAAGATCGCTTCACCAGCCAAGAGAGTGCACGTCTGGTCCGTTTGCCATTGTTCTACAATATGTCTGATGTCACTCAACGCACGGTGATCAATACCATTCTTAACTTCTGCGCTTGATATGTCACTGGCAAAAGCGTCGATTTGGACTGCCGGCTCTACGCTAATCAAGATTGGCGTAGGGCTGTTGGTGGTGAAACTGCTGGCAGTGGCGTTTGGTCCCAGCGGGGTTGGGCAAGCGGGTAACTTCCGCCAGTTGATTACCGTGTTGGGCGTGTTGTCCGGCGCCGGGATTTTTAACGGTATCACTAAATACGTTGCCGAATATCATCAGGATCCACAACGGCTGCGGCTGGCTGTTGGCACGGCATCGACTATCGTTCTGGGTTTTTCCACGCTGTTGGCACTGGTGTTTCTGTTCGCGGCTGAACCCATCAGTATCGGGTTGTTCGGCCATGCTGAGTATGTGAACGTGGTGCGGGCGGTGGCGTTTATACAGATGGGCATTGCCTACGCCAACCTGTTTATGGCGGTGCTGAAGGGCTATCGTGATGCGATGGGCAACGCACTGGCGGTGATTGCCGGCAGCTTGATTGGTGTCGTGGCGTACTACCTGTGCTTTACGCTCGGGGGTTATGAAGGCGCACTGGCAGGGTTGGCGCTGGTGCCTGCACTCGTGGTGTTGCCCGCAGGCTTTATGTTGTGGCGACGCAAAACCCTGCCGCTGCGCTATTTGGCGCTGGCATGGGACAAGGCATTAGCCAGCCATCTTGGCAAGTTCACTATTATGGCGTTGATCACGTCGGTGACGTTGCCAGTGGCCTACGTGATGATGCGTAACTTGCTGGCGAGCCATTACAGCTGGGATGAAGTGGGGATTTGGCAGGGGGTGAGCAGTATCTCCGATGCTTACCTCCAGTTTATCACCGCTTCATTTACCGTTTATCTGTTACCCACGTTGTCACGGTTGAAGGAAAAAAGCGCCATCTCGCAGGAGATCGTGCGTTCACTTAAATTTGTGCTGCCTGCGGTGGCCGCGGTAAGTTTCACCGTCTGGCTGTTACGTGATTTCGCCATCTGGTTACTGTTTACGGACAAGTTCATCGCCATGCGCGATCTGTTTGCCTGGCAGCTGGTGGGGGACGTATTGAAAGTTGGCGCTTATGTGTTTGGCTACCTGGTTATTGCCAAAGCGTCGCTGCGTTTTTATATCCTGACCGAAGTCAGTCAGTTCCTGCTGTTGACGCTGTTCTCGCATTGGTTGATACCCTTGCACGGTGCGTTGGGCGCGACGCAGGCTTACATGGCAACCTACATCGTGTATTTCGCGCTCTGTAGCTGCGTATTTATTCTTTATCGTAGACGAGTATGACCACACTGATTCACGTATTGGGATCTGATATCCCGCATCACAATCAGACGGTGCTGCGTTTCTTCAACGACGTGTTGGCGAAGCGCCTGCCGTCCGATCAGACGCGCCATTTCATGGTAGCGGCGAAAGACGCCGCTGCGCTAGGGTCGTTCCCCGATCTGAACATTGAAAGCTATCCGGACAAAAAAAGTCTGGCGATGGCGGTCATTGCCCGTGCTCAGGCCGATCGAAACCAGCGTTTCTTTCTGCATGGCCAATTTAACCCTACGTTGTGGCTGGCATTGTTAAGTGGGAAGATCAAAGCGCATCAGGTGAGCTGGCACATCTGGGGGGCCGATCTTTATGAAGACGCCACCAGTTGGAAATTCCGTCTGTTCTATTTACTGCGCCGTATTGCGCAGGGCCGGGTGGGGCACGTGTTCGCCACCCGTGGTGACGTCATCCACTATCAGCAGCGCCATGCGCGTGTGCCTGCTTCTCTGCTGTATTTCCCGACACGGATGGATCCGGCGTTAACCGGCATTAACGTAGAGAAAAACCTGGCTGGCCCAATGACCATTCTGGTAGGGAATTCGGGCGATCGTACCAACCGGCATGTGGAGGCGCTGAAAGCGATTCATCAGCAGTTTGGTGCCGATGTTCGAGTGATCTTGCCGATGGGGTATCCGGCCAATAACGAGGCTTACATTGAGCAAGTACGTGCAGCCGGGCTGGCGTTATTTAGCGCCAGGAACCTGCAGATACTGACGCAGCAGGTGGCATTTGACGATTACCTGAATATCCTGCGTGAGTGCGATCTCGGTTACTTCATCTTTAACCGTCAGCAGGGTATTGGCACCCTGTGTCTGCTGATCCAGTTCGGTGTGCCGTTCGTCCTGAGTCGACAGAACCCATTCTGGCAGGATCTGGCCGAGCAGCATCTGCCGGTGCTGTTTTATGGCGACTCACTGGATGAGGCGGTGGTACGAGAAGCGCAACGCCAATTGGCATCGGTGGATAAGCAGGCGATCGCCTTCTTCAATCCTAACTACGTTGATGGCTGGCAGCAGGCATTAACCCTGGCAGCAGGGGAGCAGTCATGACGCTGGCGCAATTTGGCGGGTTATTTGTTGTCTACCTGATAGGCGTGTTGTTTGTTCTGACATTGACCTATCAGGAGTTCCGGCGCGTCCGCTTTAACTTCAACGTGTTTTTTTCGCTGCTGTATCTGCTGACGTTTTACTTCGGTTTCCCACTGACGTGCTTGCTGGTATTTCAGTTCGACGTTGAGGTGGTGCCTGTGGAGTTCCTGCTGTACGCCATTCTCTCCGCCACTGCGTTTTATGCGATTTACTACGTCAGCTATAAAACCCGGTTGCGAAAGCGCAGCGTGCAGCCGCGTAAGCCGGTATTTACCATGAACCGGGTGGAAACCAACCTGACGTGGGTATTGCTGGCGTTAGTCGCCATTGTCACTGTTGGCATTTTCTTTATGCAAAACGGTTTCTTGCTGTTCAAGCTCAATTCCTACAGCCAGATTTTCTCCAGTGATGTCTCTGGCGTGGCGCTCAAGCGGTTCTTCTATTTCTTTATCCCGGCGATGCTGGTGGTCTACTTCCTGAAACAAGATTTGCGTGCCTGGTTCTTTTTCCTGGCGGCAACGGTCGCTTTTGGCATTTTGACCTACGTGATTGTCGGTGGGACTCGCGCCAATATCATTATTGCCTTCTCGCTATTTCTGTTCATCGGCATTGTGCGGGGATGGATCTCGTTGTGGATGCTGGTAGCCGCCGGGGTGTTTGGTATCGTTGGTATGTTCTGGTTGGCGTTGAAGCGCTACAGCCTGGACGTCAGCGGCCCCGAGGCGTTTTATACGTTCCTCTATCTGACGCGTGATACGTTCTCGCCATGGGAAAACCTGGCGTTACTGCTGCAAAATTACGACAAGATTGATTTCCAGGGCCTGGCACCTATAGTGCGTGATTTCTACGTCTTTATTCCGGCGTGGCTCTGGCCGGGGCGGCCGGATACCGTGCTAAATACCGCCAACTACTTCACCTGGGAAGTGTTGAATAACCATTCAGGCCTGGCAATTTCACCGACGCTGATCGGTTCGTTGGTGGTCATGGGGGGCGCGCTGTTCATTCCGGTTGGCGCGGTCTTGGTGGGTATGATTATCAAATGGTTCGACTGGTTGTATGAGATGGGCAAAAGCGAACCGAACCGTTATAAGGCTGCCATATTGCAGAGTTTCTGCTTCGGCGCAGTATTCAACATCATCGTGTTGGCTCGCGAGGGCGTGGATTCGTTTGTCTCACGCGTGGTGTTCTTCTGCCTTATTTTTGGTGCCTGTTTGCTGATGGCAAAATTGCTGTACTGGTTGTTTGACACTGCTGGCTTGATTAAGGCGCGTGTGCTGCGTTCGCGCACGCTGAGAGCGCCTGCGTCATCCGTTCAGGCCGACAGCCTTTTGTAAGGTAAGGGTAATAATAAGATGGAAGTAAAAATCTCGGTCCCCAAATATGAGCTGCGCGGTTTCAGCCTCTGGGGATTTCGCGATATGGCACAGTGCATGGATTTTCTCTTTGACGGTGGCCGGGTAAAACAGGGCACGTTAGTTGCCATGAATGCCGAAAAGATTCTGACGGCCGAACAGGATGCAGAACTCCATGCCCTGCTGGACGAAGCGGAATATAAGTACGCCGACGGCATCAGCATGGTTCGGTCTATCCGTCGTAAATATCCGGGTGCCGATGTGTCTCGCGTCGCGGGAGCCGACTTATGGGAAGCATTGATGCAACGCGCGGGGCGTGAGGGTACGCCAGTGTTCCTGATTGGCGGCAAGCCGTCGGTATTGGCGGAAACGGAACAGAAGCTGCGTAGCCAGTGGAACGTTAATCTGGTCGGTAGCCAAGATGGTTACTTCAAACCTGAACAACGTGAAGCGCTGTTTGAGCGGATTCGCGCCAGTGGCGCCGCCATTGTGACGGTTGCCATGGGATCGCCGAAACAGGAAATCTTGATGCGAGACTGTCGCAAGATCCATCCAAAAGCGCTCTATATGGGGGTTGGCGGGACCTACGACGTGTTTACTGGGCACGTAAAACGTGCACCAAAGATCTGGCAAAACCTCGGTCTGGAGTGGCTGTATCGGCTGTTGAGCCAGCCGAGCCGCCTTGGCCGCCAGCTGAAATTGCTCAAGTTTGTTGGCTACTACTATCGCGGTAAGATGTAATCACGACGTTGGGGCGGATTATTCCGCCCTGATGCAACAAATTGTTCAAATAACCTGCTTTATGGCTGTTTATCCAGCGTCTCTATAACCTCAGTTCCTAAACTCCCCTGCATTTATTCCATAAAGTTTTAAATTGCGGTTTGCTTATAGCGGCAAAATGCGAAACGATACCGCCCTGAAATTATCCCCAGCTGTTGGCGCCAGATATGGCCGCACTGAACGACGTTTTTCTCCGCCGTAAGATTGCCTCGATCGCCAGTTGATGTCCGTCACCGCGACGGGAGATGATTTACGCTATTTTTAATTAAAACAATAACGACCGGTAACGGCCGGCATGCAAACACAATCAAAAAAATAATACTGAGGATTTATGGCACACAAAGAAAAACCGCAAGGTCTACATCGGGGGCTGGAAGCCCGGCATATCGAGCTGATTGCGCTGGGTGGCACCATTGGCGTCGGTCTGTTTATGGGCTCCGCCAGCACGCTGAAATGGGCCGGGCCGTCGGTATTATTGGCTTATATCATCGCCGGGTTGTTCGTGTTCTTTATTATGCGTTCGATGGGCGAAATGCTGTTCCTTGAGCCGGTCGCAGGCTCTTTTGCCGTTTATGCGCATAAATACATGAGCCCGTATTTTGGCTACCTGACGGCCTGGGGCTATTGGTTTATGTGGATTGCCGTTGGTATCTCAGAAATCACCGCCATTGGGGTCTACGTGCAGTTCTGGTTCCCGGAGATCCCGCAATGGATACCCGCGCTGATTGCCGTGGCGATGGTCGCGCTGGCTAACGTGGCGGCGGTACGCCTGTACGGCGAGCTGGAGTTTTGGTTTGCCATGATTAAGGTGACCACCATCATTGTGATGATTCTGGTCGGGCTGGGGGTTATCTTGTTTGGCTTCGGCAATGGGGGGCAGCCTATCGGCTTTGCCAACCTGACAGAGCACGGCGGTTTCTTTGCCGGCGGCTGGAAGGGCTTCCTGTTTGCGCTCTGTATTGTCGTGGCGTCCTATCAGGGGGTTGAGCTGGTTGGCATCACCGCCGGTGAGGCCAAGAACCCGCAGGTGACGTTAAAACGCGCGATTAACAACATCCTGTGGCGCATCCTGATTTTTTACGTCGGTGCCATTTTCGTCATTGTCACCATCTTCCCATGGAACGGTATCGGCACCACCGGCAGCCCGTTTGTACTGACCTTTGCCAAAATCGGTATCGTTGCTGCCGCGGGTATCATTAACTTCGTGGTGTTGACCGCTGCGCTTTCTGGCTGCAATAGCGGTATGTATAGCGGGGGGCGCATGCTGTACGCATTGGCCAAGAACCGTCAACTGCCGGCCTCACTGACCAAGTTGTCTGCCAGCGGCGTGCCGGTGAACTGTATTGCTGTGACCATCGCCTGTCTGTTGGTCGGCTCTGGCCTGAATTATTTGATTCCCAATCCGCAGGCGGTGTTCGTTTATGTCTATAGCGCCAGCGTACTGCCGGGTATGGTGCCGTGGTTTGTGGTGTTGATTAGCCAACTGTATTTCCGTCGTGCTCATAAGGAAGCGATCAAAACCCACAGCTTTAAGTCGATTATGTTCCCCTATGTGAACTATTTGACCATCGCTTTCCTGGTCTGCGTGCTGATCGGCATGGGAATTAACCCGGATACCCGCATTTCTCTGCTGGTTGGTGCGATATTCTTAGCGGCAGTCAGCCTGTGCTACTTTGCTTTCGGTATGCACAAGAAACATCATCCGGCTGAAAAACGGACAGAAACCCAGCAATAAGCGGTGAAAAGGGGCTACGGATAGCCCTTTCCTGCGCAGGAGTGAGCAAAGCGTAATCAAACGCAACATTTCTGCGAAAAAGCACTAGACAGGATTAGGTTAAAACCGTAGTATCCCCTCCCGCAACGGCGCTATGCGCCCGTAGCTCAGCTGGATAGAGCGCTGCCCTCCGGAGGCAGAGGTCTCAGGTTCGAATCCTGTCGGGCGCACCATTAAGTTTGTGTGCAAGAGCTGCGGTGGTAGTATTACCGCGTGAAGTAGTAAGAAGTAGAAATGGTGGCTATAGCTCAGTTGGTAGAGCCCTGGATTGTGATTCCAGTTGTCGTGGGTTCGAGTCCCATTAGCCACCCCACTTCCTAAGAGAAGTGAAGAATTTTAAGCTGTTTTGTGACTGTGCGAAGGTGGCGGAATTGGTAGACGCGCTAGCTTCAGGTGTTAGTGTTCTTACGGACGTGAGGGTTCAAGTCCCTCTCTTCGCACCACACACAAAATGTCTAATAAATTTAATATTTACATAGACATAAGCGATAAAATTTAGTAGTATCTGCAACAAGAAATCGGCGAGTAGCGCAGCTTGGTAGCGCAACTGGTTTGGGACCAGTGGGTCGGAGGTTCGAATCCTCTCTCGCCGACCACATTCAAAGAAACCGACGAAAGTCGGTTTTTTTACGCCTGGAGTTTATGGGATGAGGCAAAACTGTCTGGAACAGTTTTGAACAGCGCTTTAGCGTTGGCCCGTAGGGCAAGCATCGAAGATGCGCGTAATTCTCTCTCGGCGACCATATTCAGAAAAGCCCGTTCAGCAATGAGCGGGCTTTTCGCTTTCTGCCATTCGGCCAACTGTCCCAGCGCTGTTTAATGTTTTCGCCGCACTCTCGCAGGCGTGTTGGTTTTCCACGACAATCGCATGGTGCATTGTCGCCAGGATGAGACATATAATGCATTGATTTATATATATAAAAATCGCTTTAGCTTAAGTCGTCGTTATAAGGCGACATATCTTCTGGCATAGCGTGATGGAGCGGATAACAGGTGGCTGAAAGCACGATGCATGTTAGTGTGATTAAATCTGTTTTAATTCAGTGTGATAGATGAAATATTTATAAACATTGATGCTGTTTGAAAAAGTTGGCACGCCAAGTGCAATATCTACCTCGTAGATGCTCATTCCACTTCTTATGTTCGCCTTAGGCTTCATAAACCCTGGGAATGACGCAGAGCCGATTTAGGGTGCCTATTGCCCACCAGAACGATGTCAGCGTTGCTTACAGCCACTGACATCACACTCCGGGCATAACGTTGAGTGAGGCACCGCCCCTGTTGTCCTAGACCTGATTGCTTTTTTATACACTTGCCACCGCGGCAAGTGTTTTTTTTTGCCCATACCCTTCATTCTTGAAGCTGTATCAGTGTTGGCTGCGTTTGTGCACCCCAGTCACTTACCTGAGTAAGCTCCTGGGGATTTACAAACTTGCCGCCTTGATTCAGCTCCAATTATTTCGGGTATAAATCGTTGCCATTCTTGAAGCTGCATCTGTGTTGGCTGCGTTTGCGCACCCCAGTCACTTACCTGAGTAAGCTCCTGAGGATTTACAAACTTGCCGCCGTGATTCAGCTGCAATTATTTCGGGTATACATCGTTGCCATACTTGAAGCTGCATCTGTGCCGCTGCGTTTGTGCGCCTCAGGCATAGGATAAAGAGAATAAAAAAAGCGCGCCGAGTGGCGCGCCTTGAAGACAAAGCATTGTCGCGTTAGTCGCCGTTTTGCTTCAGAGTCAACATTAGACCTTCACGTCGCATCTGAGCTGCCTCATCTGAACGGTGCAGCTTATCCAGCACGTCAGCCAGCCAGGCATAATCGTAGGCATCCGGGCGTTGTTTCAATGCTTCCCGCAATGCATCGGCGGCCTTTTGCCATTCACCGTGTTTCATCAACAACTGCCCCAGCGTGCTGTTTAGCAGCGGTGTGGCACCGTGTTGTTTCACTTGCTGACGCAACGCTTTCTCCAACTGCTGTGGATTCCCTGACTTCAAACGAGGGATCAGCAACACCAGTCGCTCGTCATATTGACGTTTCAGGCTGTCGAGCACGATTTCCTGCGCTAATTCGTGATCATTGCATTCGATCAGATGTTCTACCATCGCAATTTGCAACGGAACTTCATGGCGGGTTTTACGGCTTTGATCTTTCCACCAACGCTTCAGGCCGTCGCTGCCTTCATCTGCCATTGCCTGATTCATCAGGCCAATATAAGCCTGTTGCTGCAATGCTTGCAGTTCAGCTTCGGTATGCAGATTGATCTTGCTCATCGATGGCAAGATCTCAAGCAATGAGGCAAAGGCACCGGTACGCAGATAAGCCATTTCCGCCAGTCTTAACACTTCTGGGTGACGGGGCGCTTGGTTTAGCAGGCGATCGACACCGTGACGCGCAGCATGGTTTTCACCCTGTGCGAGTTGAATGCGTACGCGAGTAATGTCTACCGGCAACTGATCGGTGTCGGCGGCTTCGGCGGCGCGTTCCAGATATTGATTGGTGCGGAAGTCGTCGCCGCGTTGCTGTGCAGCTTCGGCGGCCAAGAGGTAGTTTACGACCGGCTGCTCCGCGTGATCCGCGTTGCGCGTCAGCAGTTTCTCAACTTGTTTGTAATCACCTTCGGCCAGTTTGATCAGTGCAGCCTTGGTTTGCTTGCGAGCACGGGTGCGCTTACGGCCGATAAACCAGCCACGGGTACGGGCTCCTGTACGGAAGAGGCGGCGCAGGATCCATTCGATCACCAACAGCACCACAAACAACAAGACGCCCATGATCACCAGACCGGTGACACTGGTTTCAATGTTGTAGTTATCGGTCTGAATCAGCACATAGCCCTGATGGCCGGCCAACATCGGCCCAACCACCACACTGGCAATTAACACCAGAAACAGAAATAGCACGCGTAACATGGCTTATCCCTCCTGGTGGGCTGCAGGGGACTGGGCCATCAGATTACGCACCCGGGTCTGCATCAGTTTTTCCAGCAGTGGCTGGCTTTTCAGGTGGTCCGGCACGTCCATTGTGATCGACTGCTGGCTCAGCGCATCCAACTCTTCCAGGAACGCTTTCGTGGCGGGATCGGTGGTATCGAAGTACGCGCGGACCCACGTAGAAATGGTTTCCAGCGACTGTTTATACACTTCGTTTTGATGGCGTGGGATTGCCTGGGCGGCAACTAACAGGCGTGAGCGAATATTTTCGCGCAGGTAAATGTCCTGATTCGGTGCCAGCAAGGGCTCTGCACTGCTATCACGGCGGCGGACCGTAATAAAGTCGGCCATAAAGTTATGCCAGCTTTTCGCCAGGTTTTGCCGCCATTCGCCGATAGAACTGGACAGCTCGGTGCTGTCTTGGTCCATTGGCGCTTCGTCACGGTCGTTATCCGCCAGGCGCAGATTATCAACCTGGTTGGAGAGCTGATTGGTTTTGAGAATGATGCCATCGAAATCTACCTGGGTAAGGGTAGATAGCGTGCTGATATCTTCGGTGATGGCGCGACGAACCTCGAGCAGGCTTGGGTCGTTCATGTCAGCCAGGCTGGCGTCGGCGCTTTTTAGCAAGGCTGCGGCGGTCGTGACGTCCTGATCGCTCCACAGTTTACGCCCGGCCATTTTCACCAAGAAGTCGGCCTGCGCCAGCAACCAGGTTTTGGCGTCGCTGCCGGAAATAATGGCGACTTTTTCTTGCAGCTCATTAAGCTGGCGTGCCAGGGTCGCTTGCTCACGATCGGCAGCATCCAGCGTTTTACCCTGTTGCTGCAGCAGCCCTTCCAGCGCCCCTCTTTCTTGCTGTTGGCTCTGTTTCAGGGCTTCAAGCTGCTGCTGCAAGGTTTGATTGGCGGCAATGAGCTGCTGTGCTTGTCGATGTGTGTGGTAATAACCGCCGGCGGCCAAAGCAATAACCAGCACGATGGCAATTGCGCCTAATACCGGGCCGGTATTTTTACCTTTGCGCTTGTCAGCGTCTGGCTGCTGGGGGCTCTCAACCGCTGTGGTTGGCTCTTCAACCGGTGCGGATGGGGTATTTTGTTCCGTCATAGTGGCACATCCCATAGTCAGGTTTATTGTAGCGCGCGGATCAGCGCGTCATTATCGGCATTATCAGCTACCCGAATTGTGCTCCAGCCCAATTCCTGGGCGAGGGTAGCCAAACGTTCACTGACGACGACCAGGCGGCAACGTAATAGCCACGAAGAACGGTAGTAATCAGGAACTAAAGTATAGAGCTGTTGTAACATTTCACCGCTGGTGACGACCAGTGTATCAACACCGGCGCGCTGCCAGTGGGCGCTTTGTTCGCTACCATCATAATGCACCGGGCTACGTTGATAACATTCATAATAGCTGACGGCAGCGCCACGCTCGCTCAAGGTATTGCCGAGCAGCTCGCGTCCACCGTTGCCGCGTAGGATCAGTGCCTGTTTGCCGTCGAGTTTCTGTAAGGCAGGCAGTAGCAACAAGGTTTCGCTGATCTCCTGCTCACGTGGGTACTCCACCGGCAGGCTGGTGATCCGGTGCATCGCCAGCGCGGTGGTGCGGCCGATAGCATAATAGGTCAGTCTGGCGGGCCATGACAGCCCGACGCGGCCCATCACCGAGTTGGCGTAGCTCACCGAGTGCTGAGACAGGATAAACACCAGATCGCCATCGTTAAGCTGCTGCAATGCCTGTGGCAATTTTGGCAGATCGCCGCCGGGGGCGAAATCGATCAGCGGTGCATGATAGGCAACCCGGCCGAGCGCGCGCAGTCGGCTTACCAGTTCTTCTCCTGACGGAGAGGGGCGGGTCACCAGTATCGTCATGCCGGGGGATTTCCCTGATAAACATCCTGCAAAATTTCACGTGCGCCTTGCGCCAGCAGCTCTTCTGCCAGCTCAACGCCCATCTGTTCAGCTTGTGCTGCCGGGCCGCGACGCTCGCCGCGTACCATCTGGCTGCCATCGGGGGAGCCGACCAGCGCCCGTAGCCACAGGCTATTGCCATCCAGCTCGGCATAGCTGCCGATGGGTACCTGACAACCGCCTTCCAAACGGGTGTTCATCGCACGTTCTGCGCGCACACGGATTTCGGTTGCCGCGTGATTGAGCGGCGCCAACAAGGCGCGGGTAGTTTCATCGTCGAGGCGGCACTCAATGCCGACAGCACCCTGACCGACAGCCGGGAGGCATTCTTCCGGGGTCAGCGGGCTGCGGATACGCTGTTCCAGCCCCAGGCGATTCAGCCCCGCGACGGCCAGAATAATGGCGTCGTAATCGCCGTTATCCAGTTTTGCCAGGCGTGTTCCGACATTACCGCGCAGATCGCGCACGATCAGATCCGGGCGGCGCTCACGCAATTGGCACTGACGGCGTAGGCTGGACGTGCCGACTACGCTGCCGTGCGGCAGTTGATCGAGTGAGTCGAAACGGTTGGAAACAAATGCGTCGCGCGGATCGTCACGCTCACAAATGGTCACCAGACCCAGACCCTCGGGAAAATCGACCGGGACGTCTTTCATCGAATGGACGGCGATATCCGCACGGCCATCCAATAACGCCAATTCAAGTTCCTTAACAAACAGCCCTTTACCACCGACTTTCGCCAGTGGTGTATCCAGAATAATGTCGCCCCGCGTAACCATTGGCACCAGTTCGACCTGTAGGCCCGGGTGGCTGGCCATCAGTCGCTGCTGCACATAATGTGCTTGCCAGAGAGCGAGTGGGCTTTGGCGGGTGGCAATTCGAATAATTTTGTCTAACATGGTTGTTACCGTTTTTATAATTCGCTATTCATCCTACCACTGAGTACGAAAAGTGTCAGTGCAAGAAGCCACAGGCGGATAAAGGACAACGGAATCAACGGGACGTGTGATGTATTTTGGGGCAGTTAACACTGCGGGTAAATCGTTTAGAGTGGCGCTACAATAATAGTGAAGCGTTACTTCCTTTACGGTCAATCAGCAAGGTGTTAAATTGATCACGTTTCCAGCAATAAGTTGCCAAATATTCTTCCAACACTAACGGCGCTTATGGAATACGGGTTTTTTTCTAAACACCGGGATAATCAGGCGAGACGTCTTGTACCTCTACATCGAGACACTGAAGCAGAGACTGGATGCGATCAATCAATTACGAATCGATCGCGCCCTAGCGGCCATGAAGCCCGCGTTCCAACGGGTATACAGTCTGCTGCCTACCTTATTGCACCACCACCACCCACTGATGCCAGGTTATCTGAACGGTAACGTTCCCCATGGCGTTTGCCTCTACACGCCTGATGAAACCCAGCAAGAATACCTCAATGATTTAGAAGACAAATGGGGCAGCCCGTTTGATAAGCTGGCCAGCGGTGAACTGCCGATTACCGGGGTTTACTCCATGGGCAGCACCTCGTCGATCGGTCAAAGTTGCAGTTCGGATCTCGACATCTGGGTATGCCACCAGTCTTGGCTGGACAACGAAGAACGTAATCGTCTGCAACAGAAATGCAGCCTATTGGAAAAATGGGCTGCGTCGATGGGGGTTGAGGTTAGCTTCTTCCTGATCGACGAAAACCGCTTCCGTCACAACGAAAGCGGCAGTCTGGGTGGTGAAGACTGTGGCTCTACCCAGCATATTTTGCTGTTGGACGAGTTTTATCGCACCGCGGTGCGGCTGGCCGGCAAACGCATTTTATGGAATATGGTGCCGGGCGAAGAAGAAGCGCATTACGATGAATATGTGCTGTCGCTGTACTCGCAAGGGGCGTTAACGCCGAACGAATGGCTGGATCTCGGCGGCCTGAGTACGCTGTCGGCAGAGGAATACTTTGGTGCCAGCCTGTGGCAACTGTATAAAAGTATCGACTCGCCTTACAAAGCGGTACTGAAAACCCTGCTGCTGGAAGCCTATTCCTGGGAATACCCCAATACGCAGCTGTTGGCGATGGGCATCAAGCAGCGTCTGCATCAGGGCGAGATCGTCTGCTTTGGTCTCGACGCTTACTGTATGATGCTTGAACGCGTCACGCATTATCTGACTGAAATCAACGACACTACCCGCCTCGATCTGGTCCGCCGCTGCTTCTATCTCAAAGTCTGTGAAAAATTGTCGCGTGCCAATGCCTGCGTTGGCTGGCGTCGTGAAATTCTCAGCCAGCTGGTTAGCGAATGGGGCTGGGACGAAGAGCGCCTGGCGATCCTGGATAATCGCGCCGGCTGGAAAATCGAACGGGTACGTGAAGCGCACAACGAACTGTTGGACGCGATGATGCAAAGCTATCGCAACCTGATCCGTTTCGCCCGTCGTAACAATCTTAGCGTCAGCGCCAGCCCGCAGGATATTGGCGTGCTGACCCGTAAGCTGTATGCCGCGTTTGAAGCCCTGCCCGGCAAGGTAACGCTGGTGAACCCGCAGATTTCGCCAGATCTGTCGGAAGACGACTTAACCTTCATTCATGTCCCGGTTGGCCGCGCCAACCGTACCGGCTGGTATCTGTACAATCAGGCTCCGGCCATGGACTCTATCGTCAGCCATCAGCCGCTCGAATATAACCGCTATCTGAATAAATTGGTGGCCTGGGCCTATTTCAACGGCCTGCTGACGCCGAAGACCCGGCTGCACATCAAAAGCGGTAACCTGTGCGACACGGCCAAACTGCAGGAGCTGGTGGCCGACGTGTCGCACCACTTCCCGCTGCGGCTGGCGGCGCCTACGCCAAAAGCGCTGTACAGCCCGTGTGAAATCCGCCATTTGGCGATTATCGTCAATCTGGAAAACGATCCGACCGCAGCCTTCCGTAATCAGGTGGTGCATTTCGATTTCCGTAAGCTCGATGTGTTCAGTTTTGGCCAGCAGCAGCAATGTTTGGTAGGCAGTATCGATCTGCTGTACCGCAATTCGTGGAACGAAGTGCGTACTTTGCATTTCAGCGGTGAGCAATCGGTGTTGGAAGCGTTGAAGACTATTCTTGGCAAAATGCATCAGGATGCCGCTCCGCCGGAGTCGGTCGAGGTGTTCTGCTATAGCCAGCATTTGCGCGGCCTCATCCGTACGCGTATACAGCAGCTGGTTTCTGAATGCATTGAGCTGCGCTTGTCCAGCACACGCCTGGAACCGGGTCGTTTCAAAGCGGTTCGCGTTGCCGGACAAACATGGGGCTTGTTCTTCGAGCGCCTGAGCGTGTCGGTGCAGAAGTTGGAAAATGCGGTGGAATTCTACGGCGCCATTTCGAACAACAAATTGCATGGTCTGTCGATCAAAGTAGAAACCGATCAGGTGCATTTGCCTCCGGTAGTGGATGGCTTTGCCAGTGAAGGGATCATCCAGTTCTTCTTCGAAGACACGTCGGACGATAAAGGCTTTAACATCTATATTCTGGATGAGTCTAACCGGGTCGAGGTGTACCACCATTGTGAAGGCAGTAAAGAGGAGCTGGTACGCGATGTCAGCCGGTTCTACTCTTCCTCACATGACCGCTTCACGTACGGTTCAAGCTTTATCAACTTCAACCTGCCCCAGTTTTATCAGATCGTGCAGCTCGATGGCCGCACTCAGGTCATCCCGTTCCGCAGCAATGTATTGTCGAGCCTGTGCGTTCCCCTGACCGAGGGTGCAACGCTGCCGCTGAAGCAGCAGTTTCAATTGCATTGATTTCACAGGGGCTCAACGTGCTGAGCCCCTGTGAACGCCACCATACTTAGGCAAATGCCACATCTTCGCCGGCCTGTGCGCTGGCCGCTTCACTCAGTAACGGGTAGAAGGCGCGACCGCTGCGATCGCAGACCCACACGCCGTCACGGTAGTTAAAGTGGTAGCCGCCGGTTTTGGTCGCCAGCCAAACCTGATGCAGCGGCTCCTGGCGATTGATCACAATTTTGGTGCCATTTTCGAAGCTTAACGTCATTACACCGCCGTTAGTTTCGTAATCGATGTCTGCATCGCCGTCAAAATCGTCCAGTGTCTCTTCAATATTAAGCATCAGTTGGTCAGCCAACTGGTGAAACTCACTGTCGTTCATATTCAATTCCTATTGCTTTTCATGATCCACCTGCGATTATAGAGACCTTGGACGCATGAATTACAGGCATTAATGCAAATGAAAAAACAACTACGCTATGCGCTGATGGCAGTGCTGTTTACCGGGCTCTCTGGCTGCGGTCTGAAAGGCCCGCTGTACTTCCCTCCAGCCGATCCGGCCAGCAAGAAACCTCAGGTTCAGACTGGCGATCAAGTACAGAAAAATCAGCAGGAGCTTTCTGGGTCTCAGCAAAAACCGTCGATGAGCGACCAGTAACATCTTGTTTGCGGCGGCGTGGGCCATCGCAAACTCAAGACGGATAGCGGAGTATGATATGCAGTTCTCCAAAATGCACGGTCTGGGCAACGACTTTATGGTGGTCGATGCCGTTACACAGAATGTCTATTTTTCACCCGAGCTGATCCGCCGTTTGGCCGATCGGCACTTGGGCGTTGGCTTTGACCAGATGCTGGTGGTAGAACCGCCTTACGATCCTGAACTGGATTTTCACTACCGTATTTTTAACGCTGACGGCAGCGAAGTGGCGCAGTGTGGTAACGGTGCCCGCTGTTTCGCCCGTTTTGTGCGATTGAAAGGGCTGACCAATAAGCGTGATATTCGCGTCAGTACCCAAACGGGGCGTATGGTGCTGAGCGTCACCGATGACGATCTGGTTTGTGTGAATATGGGCGAGCCAAACTTCGATCCTCAGGCCGTCCCTTTTCGTGCGACCAAAGAAGAAAAGACGTACATCATGCGTGCGGCCGAACATACGGTGTTGTGTGGCGTGGTGTCGATGGGCAATCCGCATTGTGTTTTACAGGTGGATGATGTAAAAACCGCCAAGGTGGAGTTGCTTGGACCGGTACTGGAAGGGCACGAGCGCTTCCCGGAACGGGCCAATATCGGTTTCATGCAAATTGTCAGCCGTGAGCATATCAAGCTGCGCGTCTATGAACGTGGCGCTGGCGAAACGCAAGCTTGCGGCAGCGGCGCTTGTGCTGCAGTGGCGGTGGGGATTCAACAAGAATTGCTGTCAGAAGAGGTGCATGTAGAACTGCCGGGTGGCAGCCTGCATATTCGCTGGAAAGGACCGGGCAGCCCGCTGTTTATGACCGGTCCGGCAACCCATGTATATGACGGATTTATTCATCTATGAAGAGCGTTGAGGACCAGGCTGTCGCGGGCATTGAGCTTGACGATGACGCCGTAATGCAGTTTTTACTGCAAAACCCAGATTTCTTTATCCGCAATGCGCGTTTGGTGGAACAGATGCGCGTTCCCCATCCCGTTCGCGGCACTGTGTCGTTGGTCGAGTGGCATCTGGCCCGCCAGCGTAATCATATCAATCAGTTGGAAGAAGAAATCACGCTGCTGATGGAGCAGGCCAGTGCGAACGAAACGCTGTTTGCCAGCCTGTTGCATTTGCAGGCCAATCTGGCCACGGCCAGTAGCTTGCAGGATATGCTCAACCGCCTGCAACGCTGGGCTCGCGGATTCGGTCTGGCCGGTGCCAATATCCGTCTGTTTTCAGAAAGCTGGAAAATTGGCGCGCCTTCCGACTTTACGCATCTTGGCCTGACGCGTTCGTCATTTGAGCCGTTGCGTATTCAGCGCTTGGGCGATCAGCAACATTTCCTTGGGAGCCTTAACGGTCCTGAGTTGTTGCTGTTACTGCCACAGGCCAAGCTGGTCGGTTCGGTAGCGCTGTCGATGCTGGGTGATAATGGTGAGCTTGGCATGGTGATTTTCAGTAGCCGTGATACCCAACACTATCAGCAGGGCATGGGCACGGTGATGCTCAATCAGCTGGCGCGTATGTTGCCTGAACTGCTGGAACGCTGGATCGAACGCGCATGATCCCGTTGGCGGCCAGCCTGCAACAGCCGGTGGACGCTTTCTTGCGTTATCTGAAGGTGGAACGCCAGCTCAGTCCATTGACACAGTTAAGCTATTCGCGCCAGTTGCAGGCGCTGATGGTCTTGACGCAAGAGATGGGCGTGACGGAATGGCCGGCTTTGGATGCTGCCAAAGTCCGTATGCTGGCAGCGCGCAGTAAACGTGCCGGGTTACAGTCTTCTAGCCTCGCGTTGCGCCTGTCGGCGTTACGCAGTTTTCTCGACTGGCAGGTCAGCCAGGGTATGCTGATTGCTAACCCTGCGAAAGGTATCCGAACGCCACGTAGCGGTCGGCATCTGCCGAAAAACATCGACGTCGATGAAATGAATCAGTTGCTGGATATCGATCTTAACGATCCGCTAGCGGTACGCGATCGGGCCATGCTTGAGGTCATGTACGGTGCCGGTCTGCGTCTTTCGGAACTGGTTGGGCTGGATTGCCGCCATGTCGATCTGGGTGCGGGTGAAATTTGGGTGCTGGGTAAGGGCAGCAAGGAACGCAAGCTGCCGGTAGGTCGCACCGCGGTGACTTGGCTTGAACACTGGTTGGCGATGCGCGATTTATTTGGGCCGTCAGACGATGCGATGTTCCTGTCTAATCAAGGTAAGCGTATCTCGACCCGCAACGTGCAAAAGCGTTTTGCCGAGTGGGGCATCAAGCAGGGCGTTAACAGCCATATTCATCCGCACAAACTGCGCCACTCGTTTGCAACCCATATGCTGGAATCGAGCGGCGATCTGCGTGCGGTACAGGAACTGCTGGGCCACGCCAACCTGACCACCACTCAAATCTATACCCACCTCGACTTTCAACATCTGGCGACCGTGTACGATGCAGCGCATCCACGTGCCAAACGGGGGAAATCCTGATGCATTTTTATCGTCCGCTGCGGCCGTTGGCGGCGTTGACCTTTGATCTGGACGACACGCTGTACGACAACCGTCCGGTGATCAAACAGACTGAGCTGCAGTCTGTGGCCTTTTTGCAGAATTACCATCCTGGATTGAACCACTTCCAGTCGGCGGATTTTCATCGCCTGCGTCAGGAACTGCGTGAACAGGACCCGGAAATTTATCACGACGTCACCCAATGGCGTTGGCGGGCGATCCACCTGGCGCTAAGCCGTCAGGGGCTGCGTGATGCTGAAGCCGCCGATGGGGCGGATGCGGCAATGCAGAACTTTGCGCTGTGGCGTAGCCGCATTGATGTGCCTGAAGCAACCCATGCGACGTTGAAAGCCTTGGGTGAACGTTTTCCGCTGGTGGCGATCACCAATGGCAATGCCGATCCTGCGCTCTGCGGGCTGGATGGTTACTTTCAGTTTGTGTTGCGTTCGGGGCCGGATGGCCGCGCCAAACCTTATCAGGACATGTACCAGCTGGCCGCCGAACGGTTAGGGATCGCGCCTCAATCTATTCTCCACGTCGGTGATGACTTGACCACTGACGTCGCCGGGGCGTTACGTTCCGGCTTACAAGCCTGTTGGATCAACGACCGTCAACGCAGCCTGATGCAGGCCGCTGACAGTCGCCTGCTGCCACACATTGAGATCGATCAGTTGGCATCGCTGACGGCATTGTTATAGCCCTTCATGCTTGAAACCGCAGCGGTGTTGTCACCCCAGCCACTGACTGGAGTCAGTTCCTGGGGCTCGCACACTGGCCGCCTTGCTGCAACTTCAATTATTTCGGGTATAATCCCAAACTGACTCTGTATAAATTCACAGTGGAATCGCATTTCTGACGCGCTTTCCCTTACCAATTAATGGTGCCTATGGACGTTTCCGATCTGCTCGACAGCCTGAATGAAAAACAACGCGAAGCCGTGGCGGCGCCACGTGGCAACCTGTTGGTACTGGCCGGCGCGGGCAGTGGTAAAACCCGAGTGCTGGTGCATCGCATCGCCTGGCTGTTGTCGGTAGAGAACTGTTCGCCGTATTCCATTATGGCGGTGACCTTCACCAACAAGGCGGCGGCGGAAATGCGCCACCGTATCGAACACCTGATTGGGACCAGCCAGGGGGGGATGTGGATCGGCACTTTCCACGGCTTGGCTCATCGTCTGCTGCGTGCTCATCATTTGGACGCCAACCTGCCACAAGACTTCCAAATCCTCGACAGCGACGACCAACTCCGCCTGCTCAAACGTATCGTCAAAGCGTTGAATATCGATGAAAAGCAGTGGCCGCCGCGTCAGGCGATGTGGTACATCAACGGCAAAAAAGATGAAGGCCTGCGCCCACAGCATGTTGAAACCTATAACAACCCCGTAGAGGCAACCTGGCTACGTATCTATCAGGCGTATCAGGAAGCCTGTGACCGTGCCGGGCTGGTGGACTTTGCCGAACTGCTGTTGCGTGCCCATGAGCTGTGGCTGAACAAGCCGCATATCCTCAATCATTACCGCGAACGCTTCACCAACATATTGGTGGACGAGTTCCAGGACACCAACAGTATCCAATATGCCTGGATCCGCTTGCTGGCCGGCAATAACAGCAACGTGATGATCGTGGGTGATGACGACCAGTCCATCTATGGATGGCGTGGCGCTCAGGTGGAGAACATCCAACGTTTCTTGAAGGATTTCCCTGGTGCCCAGAGCGTCCTTCTGGAGCAAAACTACCGTTCGACCAGCAATATTCTGAAAGCAGCCAACACCCTGATCGCCAATAACGGCGGGCGCATGGGTAAAAACCTGTGGACCGAAGGCGGGGATGGTGAACCCATTTCCATCTATTGTGCCTTCAACGAACTCGACGAGTCGCGCTTTGTGGTTGGCCGCATCAAGGCCTGGCAGGAGAACGGTGGCGCACTGAATGACTGTGCCATTCTTTACCGCAGCAATGCCCAGTCACGTGTATTGGAAGAAGCGTTATTGCAAACGGCAATGCCGTACCGCATTTACGGCGGACAACGCTTCTTCGAGCGTCAGGAGATCAAGGACGCATTGGCCTACCTGCGGTTGATCGCCAATCGTAACGACGATGCGGCGTTTGAACGTGTGGTAAATACCCCAACGCGTGGCATTGGTGACCGGACGCTGGACGAAGTGCGTCGTACAGCACGCGATCGCCAACTGACGTTGTGGCAGGCCACCCGCGCGCTGTTGCAGGACAAAGTGCTGGCCGGGCGCGCGGCATCTGCGTTGCAACGTTTTACCGAACTGGTGGACGCACTGGCGCACGAAACCGCCGATATGCCGCTGCACGTTCAGACTGACCGGGTGATCCGTGATTCGGGCCTGTTCATTATGTATGAACAGGAGAAGGGCGAAAAAGGCCAGGCGCGTATCGAAAACCTCGAGGAACTGGTAACCGCAACGCGCCAGTACAGCTATCAGGATGAAGATCAGGATCTGATGCCGCTGCAGGCATTTCTTTCACATGCGGCACTTGAAGCGGGTGAGGGGCAGGCCGATGCTTATCAGGATGCGGTGCAGTTGATGACCCTGCACTCGGCCAAGGGGCTGGAGTTTCCGCTGGTGTTTATCGTCGGTATGGAAGAGGGGATGTTCCCAAGCCAAATGTCGCTGGATGAAGGTGGGCGCTTGGAAGAAGAACGCCGTCTGGCCTACGTTGGCTTGACGCGTGCCATGCAGAAATTGACGCTGACCTACGCCGAAACACGCCGTCTGTACGGCAAAGAGGTTTATCACCGCCCTTCACGTTTCATCGGTGAACTGCCGGAAGATTGCGTGGAAGAAGTGCGTTTGCGCGCCAGTGTCTCGCGGCCGGTGAGTCATCGCCGTATGGGTACGCCGATCAGTGAAAACGACACCGGTTATAAGCTGGGCCAGCGAGTGCGTCACCCCAAGTTTGGTGAAGGGACCATCGTCAATCTGGAAGGCAGTGGTGAACACAGCCGGCTGCAGATTGCGTTTCCAGGGGAAGGGATTAAGTGGCTTGTCGCCGCCTACGCCCGCCTGGAAACGGTGTAACTTATACTCGTTGTACCGCACGCTTTATGTGTGCAGGTTGCACCCGTTTTACCCCAGGCACGTGGTTCACTCAACGCCTGGGGATTCAGGGGCTCGCGGCCTTCATGCGACTCGAATTAAGCCGAGCATATTGCGGCGGTTTGAAGAACCGCCTCAGTGAGCGAAACGGTCACCCACTTGCGCAGTGGCATACCAACGCATCACCGCTTCGGTGCCTTCAGCCCCTTCTTGCGGTGCCCACTGCATGCAGTCTTCTTCAGACAGCGCCTGATAAGGCCCTTGTTTCACCTCAAAAACCACACCACCTGGATCAACCGACAGCACGGCATGCCAGGTATATGCCGGCATTTCCAGCACTTTGGTTTCTTCACCGAGCAGGGTTCGCTGGGTGACGACGCCCTCTTCGTTAAATTGCAGTACTACAAAGCGTCCGCGCAGCGGGGTTAACAGTTCCCAGGTTTGCGGATGACGGTGTGGGCGGATATAGGTGCCGGGTTCCATGGCAATCGCCAATCGTTGTACCGGATCGCTCAACTCGTCGTGTAACGTGCGGTGCGCGCGCAGGCGTGCCACTTTGGCGGCCTGTTCACTCATGGTGGTCAGGTCGTGGGCAGTAATCTGTTTCATTCGTAAAGTCCGCAAGCTTATCGTGGCGTAATCTTAGCAACATTCTTGGGCGTGGTCAGAGATCGCCGCGACTTTTTCGTTACCGTTTATCGCGGATTAAGCCGAATTTATCCTATTCGTCATAGCGATGAATTGTTGCGCAATTATCGTGCCTAACGTGTTGACAGACTTTTTCTTCTCGGCGTAACATGCGCGCACTATTATCAATGAGGACATACGCCTTGGACACACCCAGTAGATACTGGCTCACTGACCTGGACAACAACAGGTACAACTTCTAAGGCTATCCTATTGAGCTGATAGCCTTCGTGGTTGTCGGCGACCTCTTAAGTGTCGCTACGAGTCAGATCCTTCATGGTCTGAAACAAGCTGGTGATGCAACACCCCCTCTGTTTCTGTGCTTCCACGCGTTGTTTACCCCTGTCACCCTAAGGGAGTTTGGCACATGCTAAGCGCGTTTAAATTAGATAACGGCCGCCTGTCCCGTCTGGAGTTGGATGAATCCGATGATCTGACCACGTCATTGTGGGTTGATCTGGTTGAGCCGGAAGAAGGCGAGCGTGAGCGCGTTCAAAGCGAGCTGGGCCAAAGCCTGGCGACACGCCCGGAGCTAGACGATATCGAAGCCTCCGCGCGTTTTTTCGAAGACGAAGACGGTTTGCATATTCACTCTTTCTTCTATTTTGAAGATGCGGAAGATCATGCCGGTAACTCCACGGTGGCTTTCACCATTCGTGATGGCCGCTTGTATACCCTGCGTGAGCGCGAGCTGCCGGCGTTTCGCCTGTATCGTATGCGTGCCCGTAACCTGACGATGGTCGACGGCAATGCCTACGAGCTATTGCTGGATCTGTTCGAAACCAAGATCGAACAGTTAGCCGACGAGATCGAAAACGTCTACAGCGATCTGGAAAAACTCAGCCGGGTGATCATGGAAGGCCATCAGGGTGACGAATACGACGAAGCGCTGTCAACGCTGGCAGAGCTGGAAGATATCGGCTGGAAAGTGCGCCTGTGTTTGATGGATACCCAACGTGCTCTGAACTTCCTGGTGCGTAAGGCGCGGTTACCGACCGGTCAGTTGGAACAGGCGCGTGAAGTGCTGCGTGATATCGAATCCCTGCTGCCACACAACGAATCGCTGTTCCAGAAAGTGAACTTCCTGATGCAGGCAGCGATGGGCTTTATCAATATTGAGCAGAACCGCATCATCAAGATCTTCTCGGTGGTGTCCGTGGTGTTCCTGCCGCCAACGCTGGTGGCCTCAAGCTACGGGATGAACTTTGAGTTTATGCCAGAGCTGAAGTGGTCGTTTGGTTACCCTGGTGCTATCAGCCTGATGATCCTGGCAGGGTTAGCCCCCTATCTGTACTTCAAGCGCAAGAACTGGCTTTAACCTGAGGGGCGAACTTGTTCGCCCGATATTTCTGCCTAACCCCAGTCTTAGCCTGCAAAAAAGGGGTAGAATGCTCCCTCAGCTTATCTGTCTGTAAGGCGTGAGTTTTGATGGAGAAGTCCCCCCGTTTGATTCAATGGTCAATCCTGCTGCTGGCCTCGCTGGTGCTGGGGTTTGGCCTGCAAACCTTTCATATTCCCGCTGCGCTGTTGCTGGGGCCGATGATTGTCGGTGTGGCGATGGGGCTATTGGGTGCCACGGTACGTATTCCCAGCGCCCTTTTTATCGCTGCGCAGGCGGTACTGGGCTGCATGATTGCGCAAAGCCTTTCCCCTGCGATTCTCACGCCGTTACTCGATGATTGGCCTCTGGTGCTGTTGGTACTGATCGCGACACTGTTGGCGAGTGGGATTTCCGGTTGGTGCCTGGTGCGCTTTAGCGGTTTGCCGGGGCCTACGGGGGCCTGGGGCTCATCGCCCGGCGGTGCGTCGGCGATGGTGGCGATGGCCGGAGATTTTGGTGCAGATGTCCGGCTGGTGGCTTTCATGCAGTACTTGCGGGTGCTGTTTGTCGCGACGGCGGCAGCGTTAGTGGCCCGTATTGGTTTGGGGGATGAAGCGGGCCAGGGTAGCGCAGCATTGGAATGGTTCCCGTCGCTGGATTGGCGCTTTCTGGCGACGCTGGGAGTGGCTATGATCGGCGCGTGGTTGGGGCCCCGGCTGCGTATTCCCTCTGGTGCATTGCTGTTGCCGATGATCATCGGTGCGGCGCTGCATTCCAGCGGGACGATGGCCCTGCAGGTGCCGGAATGGCTACTGGCGTTGGCCTATACTCTGATTGGCTGGAGCGTTGGGCTACGTTTCACCCGACCGATATTTTTGTTGGCGCTGCGTACCTTGCCGCAAATGGTGGTGTCGATCATCGCGCTGATGCTGATTTGCGGCCTGCTGGCATGGATGCTGACGCATTTCCTGCCGGTGGATATGATGACGGCCTATCTGGCAACCAGCCCTGGCGGGTTGGATACCGTGGCGATCATTGCCGCAGGCAGCCGGGTAGATATGTCTTTTGTGATGGCGATGCAGACACTGCGGCTTTTCACCATTTTGCTGACGGGGCCGGCGATGGCGCGGTTTATTTCCAACCGCGCTGCGCCGGCATCAACCTAACGTTGGTTCAGCGTAGTTTGCGTTGGGTGTAAAGCGCATCCATGATAAACAGAATCAACGCTGCCCAGATAAAGCCGAAGGTCACCAGTTTGTCCTGACCCACAGTTTCACCGTAGAAGGTGACGGCCAGCAGAAACATCAGCGTGGGGCCGAGGTACTGGAAAAAGCCAAGTGTCGACAGGCGTAGGCGGGTCGCTGCGGCAGTAAAGAACAGCAGCGGCACGGTGGTGACGATACCGGCAGCCACCAGCAGCAGGTTTAACGACCCAGGGTTAGCGCCCAGGTGGCTGGTCGGGCTGTCGGCAAACAGGAACAGATACGCCGCCGCCACGGGCAGTAGCCACAGGGTTTCAATCAACATACCGGTCTGTGCGTCTATGGCAATTTTCTTGCGAAGCAAGCCGTAGAACGCGAAGCTGAACGCCAGCCCCAGGCCAATAATTGGCAGAGAGCCAAATTGCCATAGCTGAATCAGTACGCCGGCGAACGCCAATACCACCGCCAGCCACTGCATTCGGCGGAAACGTTCCCCCAGGAACAACATCCCCAACAGCACGTTCACCAGCGGGTTAATGAAATACCCCAGGCTGGCCTCCAGCATATGGTGGTTATTCACCGCCCAGATAAACAGCAGCCAGTTGCCGCCGATCAGCAGTGCCGTCACCGCCAGCAGCAACAGCCGTTTGCGGTTGTGGCAGGCGGCACGCACCTGTGGCCAATTGCGGCCCAGTGAGATCAGCGCCAGCATAAAGAAGAATGACCAAATGACCCTGTGAGTGAGGATCTCATCGGCAGGGACCTGTTGGATCAGTTTGAAATAGGCCGGAGCAATGCCCCAAATAAAATAGGCAGCAAGAGCAAAGAAGATGCCCTGCCGCGTTTGCTGTGCGTCCATGACGATACTCAGATGGGTAAAACGGAGGTGCGGTGAGTGTACTGAAGACGCTCACCGCATACAATCACCCGACCAGGTAGGTGGCGGTGGCACTGGCAATATGCAGGCCATCGTGGTTATGCAGTTC
Organism: Serratia sp. PL17; assembly: GCF_017832355.1. Classification (GTDB taxonomy): domain Bacteria; phylum Pseudomonadota; class Gammaproteobacteria; order Enterobacterales; family Enterobacteriaceae; genus Serratia. Next base: position 76,376 of record NZ_JAFIBY010000006.1, on the reverse strand, counting down.
AACGCGGGCGACAGCAACTTTGTTGCCGCTGCGCAAGACGCTGGCCGCAGCCACGAAGTGCTCACCGCGACCCGGACGTAGATAGTCAACGCGCAGATCGATAGTCCCCATGCGTGACAGGCGAGTAGCGACTTCTTCTTTGAGCAGAGGATCCAGACGCATCAACACACTGCCGGCGCACGCCAACCCTGCGGCGACGTCCAGTACCGACGCGATTACGCCACCGTGCAGGATCTTCTGGGCAGCGTTGCCCACCAACTTGGGCTGGTTGGTGAAACTCAGCTCCACGTAGTCGTCGTCAAAGCGGCGGAGCTCAAGGCCCAGCTCGCGGTTAAACGGCATGTGATAAACAAAGATTTCGCCAATTTTCTGGCGTGCGGCTTCGAGAGTCAGTGGTGTGGTAGACATAAATACCTATGCTTGTTCTGTGTAGTAGGGAAGGTAACTGGTCAGTCCAGGTTAACTGTTTGTTGATATTATGCCTATATTTTGTTGCTTTCCAGACTAATCCAATAAATACACGTCACGCTGCTGTAAAACCGCCTTTGTGTGTAAAATGGCCTGTTTTTATTTCAGAGTTTGTCATTTTTTGTTGGGGTGAGGAACGTTATGCGCATTTTGTCAGGGATCGTTTTAGCCACGCTGGCGGTGCCGCTGGTGGTTCAGGCGGAAGAGGCCAAAGAGCAGCAAATTCATGATAAACCGGCGGTGCGCGGCAGCATTATTGCCAACATGCTGCAGGATCACGACAACCCATTTACGCTGTACCCGTACGATACCAACTACGTGTTGTACACCGATACCAGCAATATCAACAAAGAAGCCATCAAGTCCTATAACTGGGCCGAAAATGCACGCAAGGATGAAGTGAAATACCAGCTCAGCCTGGCGTTTCCACTGTGGCGCGGTATTGCCGGCGACAACTCTGTGCTGGGCGCTTCTTACACGCAACGCTCATGGTGGCAGCTTTCCAACCACAGTGAGTCATCGCCCTTCCGTGAGACCAACTATGAACCACAGGTATTCTTGGGCTGGGCGACGGATTACAGCTTTGCCGGTTGGACACTGCGTGACGTTGAAGTTGGTCTTAACCACCAATCCAACGGCCGCTCTGATCCCACTTCTCGCAGTTGGAACCGCGGTTACGCGCGCTTTATGGCGCAAAATGGCAACTGGCAGGTGGATCTCAAACCCTGGTTCCGTTTCTCGGAAAGCGACAGCAGCGACGACAACCCGGATATCACCAAATACATGGGTTACTACCGCCTGAAAGTCGGTTATGCCTGGGGTGACAGCATATTCAGCGTCGACAGCCATTATAACTGGAACAGCGGCTACGGCGGCGCGGAAATGGGCTGGAGCTACCCGATCGGCAAGCACGTGCGTTTCTACACTCAGGTGTTCAGCGGCTACGGCGAATCCTTGATTGATTACAACTTCCGGCAGACACGGGTTGGCGTTGGTGTCATGCTAAACGATATTATGTAATCATACCCTGCGTACTTGAAGCTGCTGCTGTGTTGGCTGCGTAGACTCACCCCCGCTCACTTGGTTGGCCAAGCTCCCGGGGATTCACCTACTGGCCGCCTTGCCGCAGCTCCAATGACTTTGGGAATACCGTTCAAAGTGGGGAAGTGTGTGTCAACCGCAGCAGTGATAAACAAAGAGTTGCTGGCAGAGCAGGTATTACGCGATACCTTCGGCTACCAGCAATTCCGACCGGGTCAACAAACGATTATCAATACGGCGATCGCTGGGCAGGATTGCCTGGTTGTTATGCCGACCGGTGGCGGTAAATCGTTGTGCTATCAAATCCCGGCGCTGGTGATGGACGGCCTGACATTAGTGGTTTCCCCATTGATCTCATTGATGAAAGATCAGGTTGATCAACTGCTGGCCTATGGCGTCTCTGCCGCTTGCTATAACTCGACTCAGACACGCGAGCAACAGCTTGAAGTGATGGCGGGTTGCCGCAATGGCCAGATCAAAATGCTGTATATCGCCCCTGAAAGATTGATGATGGACAGTTTCCTCGATCAGCTCGGGGGCTATCCACCGGCCCTGTTGGCGGTGGATGAAGCGCATTGTATTTCTCAGTGGGGTCACGATTTCCGTCCAGAATACCGCGCGCTGGGGCTGCTGAAGCAACGCTTCCCAGATATGCCGGTGATTGCCCTGACCGCGACCGCAGATGAGTCGACGCGTGGCGATATCGTGCGTCTGTTGGCGCTGCAGGATCCGCTCGTCCAGGTCAGCAGCTTTGACAGACCGAATATTCGTTACACGCTGGTGGAGAAGTTCAAACCGCTCGATCAGCTGTGGCGCTTTGTGCAGGACCAACGGGGTAAGAGCGGTATTATTTACTGCAACAGCCGCGCCAAGGTTGAAGACACCACCGCGCGCCTGCAAAGCCGTGGCCTAAGCGTGGGAGCCTACCACGCAGGGCTGGATAATGAGCGCCGCGCACAGGTGCAGGAAGCCTTCCAACGTGACGATTTGCAGGTGGTGGTGGCTACCGTTGCCTTCGGCATGGGCATCAACAAACCCAACGTGCGTTTCGTGGTTCACTTTGATATTCCACGCAATATCGAATCTTATTACCAGGAAACCGGTCGCGCCGGTCGCGACGGCCTGCCGGCTGAAGCCATTTTGTTGTATGACCCGGCGGACATGGCCTGGCTGCGTCGCTGTCTGGAAGAAAAACCGGCCGGGCAGCAGCTGGATATTGAACGACATAAGCTCAATGCCATGGGCGCGTTTGCTGAAGCGCAAACCTGTCGCCGATTGGTGTTACTCAACTATTTTGGTGAAGGTAAACACCAGAACTGCGGCAACTGCGATATCTGCCTGGATCCGCCCAAGCGCTATGACGGACTGGAAGATGCCCGCAAGGCGTTGTCCTGCGTGTATCGTGTCGGCCAGCGTTTCGGGCTGGGCTATATTGTCGAAGTGTTGCGCGGCTCCAATAACCAGCGTATCCGTGAATACGGGCATGAAAAGTTGCCGGTATACGGCATTGGTCGCGATCAAACCACCGAGCATTGGACGAGCGTACTGCGTCAGTTGATCCACCTGGGTTTTATCACTCAGAACATCGCTATGCATTCGGCGCTGCAACTGACCGAGGCCGCACGCCCGGTACTGCGTGGTGAGCTGGAGCTGCAACTGGCGGTACCGCGCATCCAGAGCCTGAAGGTCCGCAGTAGCGCTAACCAAAAATCCTACGGTGGTAATTACGATCGCAAATTGTTCGCTAAACTGCGCAAGCTGCGTAAGTCGATTGCCGACGAAGAAAATATCCCCCCTTACGTGGTATTCAACGATGCTACGCTGCTGGAAATGGCGGAACAGATGCCAATTAAGGCCGGTGACCTGTTGAGTGTTAACGGTGTCGGTCAGCGCAAGCTGGAGCGTTTTGGCGCCCCGTTTATGGCGATGATCCGCGAGCACCTCGATAATGACGAAGATTAAGGGCAATAAATCATGTTGATGCTATTTCTAACCGTGGCTCTGGTGCACCTGATTGCGCTGATGAGCCCGGGCCCAGACTTCTTTTTTGTGTCGCAAACCGCCGCCAGCCGTTCGCGCCGTGAGGCGATGATGGGCGTGGTGGGCATTTCGCTCGGCATCGTGGTGTGGGCGGGGGTGGCGCTGATGGGCCTGCACTTGATCCTGCAAAAAATGGCCTGGCTGCATCAGATTATTATGGTCGGCGGTGGGATTTACCTGTGCTGGATGGGCTGGCAGCTGCTGCGTTCCGCTCGCGCCCAAAACGCGCAATCTGCGCTGGCACCGGAAGTGAAAGTCGCCTTGCCCAAGCCGGGACGCAGCTTTATTCGTGGTTTCCTGACTAACCTGTCTAATCCGAAGGCGGTTATCTATTTCGGCAGCGTGTTTTCACTGTTTGTGGGTGACGATGTGGGGGCCGGTGCGCGCTGGGGCCTGTTTTTGTTGATCATCGCTGAGACGTTTGTTTGGTTCAGCCTGGTTGCGGTGGTGTTTGCGCTGCCAGCGATGCGCCGCGGCTATCAGCGGCTGGCTAAGTGGATCGACGGGCTGGCGGGCGTATTGTTCACCGGCTTCGGCTTGCACCTGATTTTTACCCGCTAGGCTATTTTACTTGCCAGGTTGGGCCCGAGCAGTGCTCAGGAGCCTCACGTACTCCGTGTAGGCTCCGGGTCTTATGCGCTGATCCTCTCCAACCTGTTTGCGATAATTAGGCGTAGAATGCGCTATCAGGCTTTTCTTGCCGTGGCGAGCAACCCGGCCACCAGAATAAACAGCGAACCGAAGATGCGGTTCAGCAGCTGCATTTGGCGCGGCGTTTTTAGCCAACCTGCAATGCGGGTTGCCAGCGTGGCGTAGCCAATCATCACGATGATATCCACTACCACGGTGGTGACACCCAGCACCAGGTACTGTTCGGCCTGCGGCTGGTTGGGCAAAATAAACTGTGGGAACAGCGCGGCCAGAAACACGATGCTTTTTGGGTTGGTCAGATTTACCAGCACCGCACGGCGGAACAGGCGGCGGCGCGGCATCGTACCCGCCAGCGTATGCAGGTCCAGGGCACCGGCGGCGCGCCACTGCTGAATACCGAGCCACACGAGATAAGCAGCACCCAGCCATTTCAGCAATTCAAACGCCATCAGCGATTGTGACACCAACGCGCCCAGGCCAATGCCGACCAGAACGATATGCAAACTCAGCCCAACCTGCAGGCCGGCGATCGATGCTGCCGCGCCACGATAACCGTGGCTGATGCCGGTGCTCATGGTGTTGATCGCCCCTGAACCGGGTGACAGGCTGAGGATAAGGGTTGTTAGCAGATAGGTTAACCACCAGTCTAAGGTCATCGCAGTGCTCCCTGAAAGCGCCAATTTGTGCCAAAATGGTTCGGTTTTTGTAAGAATTGAATCACAATACGCTAGTATTATTTCTTGTGCCAGAAGTCACATTTTTGCCGCTGGCGGCTCAGGGAAAAGCTCTTGATGACGTCGTTTACTCTCAGCACTGATGACTGGTTAACGCGTGAAACGCAGTTCGCTGCCTTCGCCACCGGACCGCTGCTGGATTTTTGGCGGCTGCGTGAAGAAGGCGAGTTCAGCGGGGTTGGCGGTGTGCCAATCCGTTTCGTACGTTTCCGCTCTGCACGTCACCAGCGGGTGGTGGTGATCAGCCCCGGCCGCATCGAAAGTTACGTTAAATATCCTGAGGTTGCTTACGATCTGTTTCATTGCGGCTATGACGTAATGATTCTGGATCACCGCGGGCAAGGCCGTTCAGGCCGTTTGCTGGCAGATACGCACCGGGGTCATGTGATAAACTTTGCCGATTACGTTGACGATTTCGCGCAATTCTATCAGCAAGAAGTGGCACCAGGTGGCTACCGGCAACGTTTTGCGTTGGCCCATTCGATGGGGGGAGCGATCCTGGCGCAGTTTCTGGTACGCCAGCCTCAGAGCTTTGACGCAGCTGCGTTTTGTGCACCCATGTTCGGTATTTATTTGCCAATGCCCGACTGGATGGCAAACCGTATCCTGAATTGGGCGGAGAAATACCCCGTAGTACGCGACTACTATGCAATAGGCACTGGCCAGTGGCGGCCACTGCCCTATGTCGTCAATGTATTGACCCACAGCCGGGAGCGCTATCGGCGCTGTTTGCGTTATTACGCCGATTATCCCGAGTTACAAGTGGGCGGGCCGACTTACCATTGGGTAAGGGAAAGCCTGCAGGCTGGGCGAGAGATTATTGCTCAAGCGGCTAAAATAACCACGCCGCTATTATTATTACAGGCCGGGGAAGAACGGGTGGTCGACAACCGTTCCCACCAGGCTTTTTGTCAGGCATTGTCAGACGCGGGTCATCCCTGTGAAGGGGGTAAACCGCAGGTTATCGAAGGCGCACGGCATGAGATCCTGTTTGAGCGGGACGCGATGCGCGCCGAAGCATTGAGCGCAATCCTGCGTTTCTATGCTCAACACTTAGGTGGTGCACCTACCGCCGACCACTCCATCAGAGGTTAGAACATACCGCTATGTATCACGTCGTTGCTTCCGATTTAGATGGCACGCTGCTATCACCTGACCATACGCTGTCACCTTACGCCAAAGAGACCTTGAAGCTGCTGACCCAGCGTGGCGTGCATTTTGTTTTTGCTACCGGCCGCCACCATATCGACGTTGCGCAGATCCGCGATAGCCTCGATATCAATGCCTTTATGATCACCTCTAATGGCGCTCGAGTGCACAATACCGACGGCGAGCTGATTTTCAGCCATAATCTGGCCGAAGACATTGCCCGTGATCTCTACGGCATGCTGCATGACGATGCGGACATCACCACCAACGTCTACCGTAACGACGACTGGTACATCAACCGCGAAAGCCCGGAGCAGGAGGAATTCTTCCGCGAGTCGATCTTCACCTACCAACTGTTCGAGCCAGGACTGCTGGAAACCGACGGTGTGTGCAAGGTGTACTTCACCTGTGACGATCACGAAAAACTGCTGCCGCTGGAAGATGCCATCAATGCGCGTTGGGGCGATCGGGTTAACGTCAGTTTCTCGTTTCCAACCTGTCTGGAAGTGATGGCGGGCGGTGTGTCAAAAGGGCATGCGCTGGAAGAAGTGGCCAAGATCATCGGCTATACGCTGAAAGAGTGCATTGCCTTTGGCGACGGTATGAATGATCTGGAAATGCTGTCGATGGCCGGTAAAGGCTGCATCATGCGTGACGCGCACCAGCGTCTGAAAGACAAGCTGCCTGAGCTGGAAGTGATTGGCTCCAACGTCGACGACGCGGTACCGCACTATCTGCGTAAGATGTTCCTGGCCTGATAACCCTTCGTTTAGCATTGTTGGCTACGCGCACTTACCCCAGTCACTGACTTGAGTAAGCTCCCGGGGATGCGTTTACTTGTCAGCCTCGCCGGGACGCGAAATCCATTGGGTTGTGACTTATCATGGGGCGCCTTGCGGCGCCCTGATGGTTACTTGTGCTGGCCCTGCTTTTGCAGGAATTGCACGCCCTTGTCAGGGAAGTCGGTGAATACGCCGTCAACGCCTGCTTGGTTGTAAATCACGTCATACAGTTGGTTCACGTCGGTGACGTAGTTCGGTAGCGCATCTGCACGGATGGTGAATGGGTGCACCGCCAGTTTATTGGCATGGGCTTCCTTCACCATGTCGGTCAATACCACCTTGCCGGGCTTGGATTTCTCCGCTACCACCAGCATGTGGTAGTCCGGTCCGATACCGTCGGCGTACTGAGCAATTTGCTTCATCGCGCCTGGTTTGAACATCCAGTCATAGTCGTATTCCACCCACTTGCCATCGGCCTTTTGCTCATAGGTTTCCTGCCACTTGTTATAGGCAATCAGTTGGATCAGTTTCAGATCCATACCCATCTTCGGTTCAAGCTCGGTTTTAATTCGCTTCAGTTCGTTGGCGTCGAAGCATTGCAGATAGACGTTATCGCCTTTGCCGGTATAACCATACTGCTTCAGGACTGACAGCACCTTGCTGGAGATGTCTTTGCCTTCCTGCTTGTGGAACCAGGGTGCTTTGATTTCCGGGTAGATACCGATATTTTTACCGGTTGAATGGTTCAGGCCCTGAACAAACTCGATCTCTTCCTGGAAGGTATGAACACGGAAGTCGGATTTGCCCATCGGGAAACGGCCTGGGTATCCCTGTACCTTCTTGCCGTTTTCGATCTCAAAGCCTTCGGTAAACTTCAGCGATTTAATTTCCGGCAACGTGAAGTCGATGGCGTAATAGCGACCATCTTTGCGCGCACGGTCTGGGAAACGTTCTGCCACATCGGTGACGCGATCGAGATAGTGGTCATGCAACACCACCAACTCGTTGTCTTTGGTCATCACCAGATCCTGCTCGAGGAAGTCTGCCCCCTGCGCATAGGCCATGGCCTTCGCGGGCAGCGTGTGTTCCGGCAGATAACCGCTGGCGCCACGGTGGGCAATGACTACCTTGTCGGCGGCGTGCGCCGCGCTGACCATTGAGGTCGCCAGGATGATCCCTGTCAGCAGGGCTTTGACTTGAGTCCGCATGTTGTTGTTCTCCGTGTTGTAGGGGCAGAGGGGAGTAAAAAGGCCGCAATGCGGCCTGAGTTTGATGACAAAGTGGTTTTTGAACCCGAGATGCCCGGGCTTAGCGCGCCGAGGGGCGCTCCGGCGGACAAGCCGCTACGACCCCATCGGCACACTTTCCCTAATAACAGGCTTTGTCAGCAGTGTAAGGCCGCAATGCGGCCTTTAAATAATGCGACAGTGATATGAAACTTAACCGCGTTTATTGGCAGCGATTTCTGCGTGGTGCTTTTTCTCGCTCATCATGGTCAGCAACAACAGGACTACCGCACCGATGCTGCCGCCAATCATCACCATGAAGCCGCCGTCCCAACCGAAGTAGTCAACGGTATAGCCGACGATGGCGCTGGCTGCGACGGAACCCCCCAGGTAACCGAACAGACCGGTGAAGCCCGCAGCGGTACCGGCTGCTTTCTTCGGCGCCAGCTCCAATGCGTGCAGACCGATCAACATCACCGGGCCATAAATCAGGAAGCCGATGGTGATCATACAGGCCATATCGATGCCAGGATTACCGACCGGGTTCAGCCAGTAAACCACGGTGGCGATGGTCACCAGGGTCATAAAGAACACGCCCGTTGCACCGCGGTTACCTTTGAACACCTTGTCCGACATCCAGCCGCACAGCAGGGTGCCCGGAATACCGGCATATTCGTACAGGAAGTAAGCCCAGGAAGACTTGTCCAGCGCAAAATGCTTCACTTCTTTCAGGTAGGTCGGTGACCAGTCCAGGATGCCGTAACGCAACAGGTAGACGAACACGTTGGCTACGGCGATGTACCACAACAGCTTGTTCGGCAGAATGTATTGCATGAAGATTTGCTTGGCAGTCAGCTCTTCTTCCGCTTTATCGCTGTAATCGTCCGGGTAATCGTTTTTGTATTCTTCGATCGGTGGCAGGCCACAAGATTGTGGGGTGTCACGCATTAGGGCAAAGGCGATCAGGGCGACCAGGATGGCACCGAAGGCCGGCATATACAGCGCAGCATGCCAGTCGTTGAACCATGCCATACCGAGCAGGAACAGCAGTGGCGGCAGACCACCACCTACGTTGTGGGCACAGTTCCAGACCGAAACAATACCGCCGCGTTCTTTCTGCGACCACCAGTGCACCATGGTTCGGCCACACGGCGGCCAGCCCATTCCCTGGAACCAACCGCACAGGAACAGCAGCACGAACATGACAGCGATGCTAGACGTTGCCCAAGGCACGAAGCCCATGAACAACATCACTGCTGCGGCCAAAATCAAGCCGGCGGGCAGGAATACGCGCGGGTTGGAGCGGTCAGACACCGACCCCATGATGAATTTGGAAAAACCGTAGGCGATAGAAATACCGGACAGCGCGAAACCGAGGTCACCGCGGCTGAAACCTTGGTCAATCAAATAAGGCATGGCCAGGGTGAAGTTCTTGCGCACCAGGTAATAGGCGGCATAACCGAAGAAAATCCCCATAAAAATTTGCCAGCGCAATTTACGGTACAGCGGGTCGACTTTGTCGACCGGCACACGGGAAATGTGTGCTGCCGGCTTAAAAATACTCAACATGAGCGCCTCCGATGGCTTTATCTAGTTATCACATCAATATGATCTTGTACGTTCATTTGATGATTGAGCGGATATCGAATGTGGTGTTTTTATGTTCCATAACGAGCGCCATCCTAGTCAAATCAGCCTGGTGTCGCTGTGATGAATGGCGCAATTGTTACACTTTTATGAAGCACCGGCGAATTTTGAGCGATTCGTTAACGTTATGAAATAGAAAAACACCCAAAAATCGTGATTATGATCACATTCATGGTTTTTTGTGGACATTATGTTTTCGTTTCAGGTTCGTTATTGTTCCTTATCAAACAAAGACCCCAGTGACTGTGGCTCAATAGACGCATAACCACGGATCATGAGGGAGTGTCATGAGCAGCCATTCACCGGCTAACGAAACGGATGTGATCATCATCGGCGGTGGCGCAACCGGCGCGGGCATTGCGCGTGACTGTGCGCGCCGTGGACTGCGTTGCATACTGCTTGAGCGCCACGACATCGCGACTGGCGCGACGGGCCGCAACCATGGCCTGTTGCACAGTGGTGCGCGTTATGCGGTGACCGACGGCGAGTCGGCACGCGAGTGTATAGAAGAAAACCGTATCCTCAAACGCATTGCACATCACTGCATTGAGCGTACCGATGGGCTGTTTATTACGTTGCCGCAGGATTCGTTGGCCTACCAACAAGAGTTTATTGCCGCCTGTCACAGTGCCGGCATCAACGCCGAAGCGATTGACCCACAGTTGGCACTGCGCCTGGAGCCCGCGGCGAATCCAACATTGATAGGTGCGGTGCGCGTACCCGATGGCACTGTTGATCCGTTCCGACTAACCGCCGCGAATATGCTCGATGCCCGTGAGCACGGGGCGCAAATTCTGACCTATCATCAGGTGGTTGGTTTGATTCGTGTGGGCGATCGCGTGACAGGCGTGCGCGTTTTCGACCATAAATCTGCGCGCCGCTACGATATTCATGCCGAAATAGTGGTTAACGCCGCCGGCATTTGGGGCCAGCAGATTGCGGAATATGCCGATTTGCGTATTCGCATGTTCCCGGCGAAAGGTGCTTTGCTGATCCTCGGGCATCGCATCAATAACATGGTGATCAACCGTTGCCGCAAGCCCGCAGATGCCGACATTCTGGTTCCGGGCGACACCATTTCGTTGATTGGCACAACGTCCACCCACATTGACTATGACCAGATTGACAACATGCAGGTGACACCACAAGAAGTGGACATCCTGATACGTGAAGGCGCGTTATTGGCACCGGAGCTGGCGCAGACCCGTATTCTGCGAGCTTATGCCGGCGTGCGTCCACTGGTGGCCAGTGATGATGATCCGAGTGGCCGTAACGTCAGCCGTGGCATTGTGCTGCTAGATCATGCCAGCCGTGACGGGTTGGAAGGGTTTATCACCATCACCGGCGGCAAACTGATGACCTACCGGCTGATGGCACAGTGGGCCACCGATAAAGTATGCGAAAAGCTCGGGTTAACTAGCCCCTGCACCACTGCGCAAGAGGCCCTACCGGGTTCCCGCCAGTCGGCGGAAGAAACCGTACGCAGCGTGGTTTCTCTCCCCGCCAGCATTCGCGGTTCGGCGGTTTATCGTCACGGTGACCGTGCCAGTCGGGTACCGGCTGGCGATCGGCTGGATAACAGCCTGGTGTGCGAATGTGAAGCCGTTACCGCTGGCGAGGTGCGTTATGCGGTGAACACGCTCACCGTCAATAATCTGGTCGATCTGCGCCGTCGTACCCGCGTTGGCATGGGCACCTGCCAAGGTGAGCTTTGCGCCTGTCGCGCCGCTGGGCTACTCACGCGTTTTAACGTCACCACCCCGCAGCAGTCTATCGATCAGTTATCACATTTCCTCAATGAGCGTTGGAAAGGGGTACGACCTATCGCTTGGGGGGATGCGCTACGCGAAAGCGAATTTACCAGTTGGGTTTACCAGGGATTGTGCGGGCTTGATGCCCGGGAGGAACAGGAGGCCGATGATGCGATTTGACGTAGTGGTGATTGGCGGCGGGTTGGCGGGCATGACCTGTGCGATTCGCTTGTCGGAGCAAGGCAAGCGTTGTGCCGTCGTCAGTTCAGGCCAGAGTGCCCTCTATTTCTCCTCCGGCTCGCTTGATCTGCTGGCACAGTTACCCGACGGCACGCCGGTAGAGGCTCCCCTGGCAGCGTTGCCTGCGCTTGCCATACAAGCCCCTCAGCACCCCTATTCATTGATGGGGGCGGAACGGGTAGCCACGTTGTCTGACGAAGCAGCACGGTTGCTGCATCGCTGCGGCCTCAGTTTACAGGGGGGCAGCGAACGTAATCATCTGCGCGTTACGCCGCTTGGCACGCGCCGAGCCACTTGGCTCAGCCCGCAGGCGATACCCGTCACGCCGCTGGAAGGGGAGCTTCCATGGCAAAACATCGCGGTAATTGGTATCGAAGGATTTTTAGATTTTCAGCCCCAGCTGGTTGCCAGTTCCTTGACGCAGGCGTTGGGGATCAAGGCCGAAGTGGCTCATATGCACCTGCCTGTGCTGGACCGGTTGCGTAACAACCCCAGTGAGTTTCGGGCGGTGAATATTGCCAGAGTGCTGGATCTTGCTGAGAACCTGACATTGATGGCGGATGAAGTGCGTCGACTTGCCGGGGATGCCGAGGCGATTTTCTTGCCCGCCTGCTTGGGGTTGGAAGACGATAAGCCGCTGGCGGCGCTGCAGGCGGCGGTGGGGAAACCTATCCGCGTGTTGCCGACGCTCCCCCCTTCGGTGTTGGGCATGCGCTTGCACCAGGCTCTGCGATCGCGTTTACAGCAACTGGGCGGCGTTTTTATGCCAGGTGACAGCGTACTGCGGGCAGATATCGACGCTGGGCGTGTGACGGGTCTCTATACCCGCAACCACACCGATATTCCGCTCATTGCGCAACACGTGGTGCTGGCCAGCGGCAGCTTTTTCAGTAATGGGCTGGTGGCGGACTTCGACGGTATACGTGAACCGGTATTGGGGTTGGATGTCGACAGCCGAACCGATCGCGCAGATTGGTGCCATAGCGATCTGTTTGCTCCGCAACCCTATCTGCAATTTGGGGTGCGTACCGATAGCCAGTTACGGGCAATAAGACACGGGGAGCCATTGAGCAACCTGTTCGCGATTGGTGCGGTGACTGGTAGCTACGATCCGCTGCAGCAGGGTTGCGGCGCGGGTGTTTCGCTGATTGGAGCGCTGCATGTTGCGCAACAGATTGCAGCGCAGGAGGAGCAACCATGAGCCTACAGAAAGACAATAGTTTTGAGAACTGCATCAAGTGTACGGTGTGCACCACCTATTGTCCCGTGGCCAAAGTCAACCCACTCTATCCGGGGCCAAAGCAGGCGGGGCCTGACGGTGAACGTCTGAGGCTCAAGGATCCGGCGTTGTACGACGAAGCGCTTAAGTATTGCACTAACTGCAAACGCTGTGAGGTGGCTTGCCCGTCAGACGTCAAAATCGGCGATATCATTCAACGGGCTCGCGCCGACTATGCCCAAAGCAAACCTACGTTGCGCGATGCCATCCTGAGCCACACCGATATTATGGGCTCGCTATCGACGCCGTTTGCACCGATCGTTAATGCAGCTACCGGGTTGAAACCGGTACGCGCTTTACTGGATAAGGCGTTAAAAATTGACCATCGTCGCGAACTGCCTAAATATTCGTTTGGCACCTTCCGGCGCTGGTACCGCCAGCAAGCGCAGGTCCAGCAGCGTTACGCTGAGCAGGTGGCGTTTTTCCACGGCTGCTTCGTCAATTACAACCATCCGCAACTGGGTAAGGATCTGATCAAGGTCTTTAATGCGATGGATATCGGCGTGCAGCTGCTAAAGCGTGAAAAATGCTGCGGCGTGCCGCTAATCGCCAACGGCTTTATCGCCCAGGCCAAAAAGCAGGCCAAGGTGAATGCAGAGTCGCTGCATGAAGCGGTGCTGGAGCGCGGTATTCCTGTCGTGGCAACGTCGTCGAGCTGTACTTTTACTCTGCGCGATGAATATCCGCATTTGCTGGAGGTGGATACCTCGGCAGTGCGTGAACGGGTAGAGCTGGCGACACGTTATCTGTATCGCCTGATCAATCAAGGACGTCAGTTGCCATTGAAAAACACGCCATTACGGGTGGCTTACCATACGCCTTGCCATATGGAGAAAATGGGCTGGACTGCTTATACGCTGGAATTGTTGCGGCAAATCCCGGGGCTGGAGCTGATCGTGCTGGACTCGCAGTGCTGTGGGATTGCCGGCACCTACGGTTTTAAATCGGAAAACTATGCGACCTCACAGGGGATCGGTGCATCGCTGTTCCGCCAGATAGAGGAAAGTGGCGTGGATGTCGTGGTCACCGACTGCGAAACCTGCAAATGGCAAATCGAAATGTCGACCAGCAAGCGCTGCGAACATCCGATCACTCTGCTGGCGCAGGCATTGGCGTAAGGCACCGCAGGCTGTGTCCCTCCAGGTTCAATGGAGGGACACAGTCGCGTATTTATTTTTTCAGCTTCAGCGTTTTGATGATGCCTTCGGCTTCAGCCTGTGCCTGCTGCTGGTTATCCGCCGGCAGGGTCACCTGAATAGTCAGCATGTTATTGTTCAGCGTGCCAATCAAGATAGAAGAGTAGGCTTTCTCGCCGCTGCTGGTGATGATGCTGTCTAACTGACGCAGTGGCACGCCGTCAACGTCGATGGCTTTGTTGGTGACCACCTGCAGGTTGGCATCACGCGCACGTTGGGTATCTTCCAGACGTTTGCTCAGCGTTTCCAAGCTGTCGGGGGTTTTGTCGCCGAGGATCACGATCAGCGCACGTTGACCGGTGCTGTCGGCGTAGACATGCATGTTGTTTGCCTGATTGCCCAGTTTGCCACTTTGGTCCGCCATGCCAACGGGCAGGGTGAAGGCCAGCGTACCCTCCAGCAAGCTTACCTGTTGCCCCGCCGGGGCGCTGGCAGCAGCATCAGCCGCTGATGCCTTGGTGTCTTTGGTGTCGCCGTCACAGGCCGCCAGGCCAAGCACTAACAGGCTGATACCCATCAATTTTGCTACTTTACGCATTGGGCTTCCTTTTTCCTTTCAGGTAGGGTTTCACTGCCTTATCGCACCCTATTCCAGGGTGAAATGCAAGGCAGATGTTGTCACAAGGTTTTCTCAAGTAATAGCCGATAATCAGCCACTTCGCCTTTCTTTTCCAGCTGAACAATCTGATAGTGATGACTGATGAGCATCATCAGCATTGCACGGAACTGATTGCGCGTTTTTACCGCCAACAGTCGATAACCCTGAGCCCGTGCCCACTGCTCTTGCTCCACGAGTAAAGCCTGTGCGACACCATAACGGCGAAACCTCGGCAATACGCCGCCCAGCCAGCTGTAGAACACCTTTTCCTGCTGTTGATAACCGAGTTTGAACCCTGCGGGTTGGCCGTCGATCTCGGCGATCAGTGCGTTAGCCGAGGCAGATCCAATACGTTGCTGCAAATCAGCCAGACTGTGTAAGTTACCGAACTCAGGGATGCCTTGGTACAGGCGATGAATTTCTTCGAGGGTGGCGTAGCGGGTGGTCACTGTCATTGGCGGCCTCCGGGTAAGTGCAGGCCGCCAATGATAACACGGGTTAACTCGGTTGCAGGCTACCGTCGTTTTGACGTGCAGCGATGCGCTTAAGCAGCATGTTCAACAATACGCCGTACATTGGCAGGAAGAACAGCATGCAGATCAGCACTTTGAAGCTGTAATCCACCAGGGCAATTTCAACCCAGTTATTGGCCATAAAGGCGTCGCTGCTCTTGTAGAAAGCAATAAAGAAGAACGACAGGGTATCACTGATATTGCCGAGGAACATGGCCGCAGCGGGAGCAACCCACCAGGCGCTGCGTTGACGCAGGCGGTTGAATACGTGGACGTCAAGGATCTGACCGAGTACGTAAGCCATAAAGCTGGCGACGGCGATACGCGCAACAAATAGATTAAAGCTGCCCAACGCGGCAAAACCCTGCCACTCGCCCTGATAGGTCACCGTGGAGATCACGTACGAAATAAACAGCGCCGGCACCATCACCGAAAGAATGATACGCCGCGCCAGTGATGCGCCAAAAATACGTACTGTCAGATCGGTAGCCAGGAAAATAAACGGGAAGGTGAATGCACCCCAGGTGGTATGAAAGCCGAAAATGGACATCGGCAACTGCACCAGGTAGTTGCTGGAGGTAATGATGACAATATGGAACAGCGATAGCCAGACCAACGCGGTAAAGCGCTGCTGAGCAGTAAACGAATACATGTTGTAGCCTTTTTAATAATGGGGTGAGGGAACCCAAAAATGTCTTGTCTGTGCAACGAAATAAGCTGCGCGGGCGCATGATACGCGTTTGCGCAACCAATGCAACGGTTAGTGGGCCAAATAAGCGGCGAATAATGCAGCAGCACTGTGATTTGGCCCCAGCCTGAAAGGTCACGCCTCCAACAACTGTTCTCTGTGTTGTCAGGTTTGCTCATAGGCCCACTATGGGCTGCACCCTCCGCCGTGATAACGGCAGTTGGGGGCAGTGACGGCACCACATTTCATCGGGAGACGCAGCCTCTTTAACGCAAACGTTAACGCATCTTGCGCAGAAAAACTACCGGCGTAAACTAGGCGCTAATGAGATGCGGCGAGCGTTCGCCGATCGTTTTTGAACGAGAAAAAATGCATGACTGACTTATTTTCCCAGGCTGACCAGACGCTTGATGCGCTGGGATTGCGCTGTCCAGAACCGGTAATGATGGTGCGCAAAACCGTGCGCCATATGGATAACGGTGAAACCTTGTTGATTATTGCTGACGATCCGGCGACAACCCGCGACATTCCGGGGTTCTGCCGTTTTATGGAACATACGCTGGTGGCGCAGGAAACCGATAAGGCACCGTACCGCTACCTGTTACGTAAGGGCGTCTAACCTCTGCCCGGGGAATAGATGGCGTGGCCCATTCCTGGGCCACGTGGTTACAGTGTGTTATTGCCTAGTCGCGTTTCTTCAGTAGCCGCAGCGCGTTGGCGGTGACCAGCGCGGTGGCGCCAGAGTCTGCCAGTACGGCCAGCCACAGCCCGGTCAGGCCCAGCAGCGTGGTGATCAGAAATACCCCTTTCAGCCCCAATGCAATGGTGATGTTCTGCCGGATATTGGCATGCGTGGCGCGTGAGATGCGGATCATTTCCGCCACACCCAGCAGGCGATTATGAGTCAGCGCGGCATCGGCTGTTTCCAGGGCCACATCGGTACCGCTGCCCATCGCGATGCCAATGCTGGAGGCTTTCATCGCCGGGGCATCGTTGATGCCGTCGCCGATCATCGCTGTTGGACGCAATTCGCTCAGTTCCGTCACTGCCTTCACTTTATCTTCCGGCAACAATCCAGCCCGGTAATCCAGCCCAAGCTCAGAGGCAATTGCCGCCGCCGCACGTGGATTATCGCCGGTTAACATGACCCCGTTGATCCCCAATGCATTCAGTTCGGCAATCGCCTGTTTGGCGTCGCTGCGCAAGGTGTCGCGTAGCGCCAACAGGCCGATAGGGACACCCTCTTCCAGTACCACCACCGCTGTCTTACCGGCATTTTCCAGCCGCTCCACCTGCTGGATACCCTGTTGTTGCAGCAAACCTGCGGCCAGCTTGGCAGGTGCGCTGATCAGCAGGGTTTTACCGTCGACAATACCTTCTACCCCTACGCCAGCCAATGCTCGACGGCCTTGTGCCAGTGGCAGAGGCGCACCGTATTGCTCGGCGCGTTTGATAATTGCTTGCGCCAACGGGTGATGGGAACCTGCTTCAACCGCAGCGGCAAGGGTCAGTAATTGTTGTTCACTGATGCCGTTGAGCGGGAGTACATCGGTGACTGTGGGTTTGCCTTCAGTCAGCGTGCCGGTTTTATCGAAAGCAATGGTTTGTACCTGGCCCAATTGTTCCAACGCCGCACCGCCTTTAATCAGCGCACCACGGCGGGTGGCGGCGGCCAGCCCGGATGTGATCGCCGCCGGGGTGGAGATCACCAGTGCACAAGGACAACCGATCAGCAGCAGGGTCAGGCCACGATAAATCCAGGTATCCCAGGGTTGTGAATACATTAACGGTGGTACCAGGATCACTGCGATAGCCAGCAGCATGATAGCTGGGGTGTAGTACCGGCTGAAACGATCGAGGAAACGCTCGATCGGTGCTCGGCGTTCTTCAGCTTCTTCAATCAGTTGCAGAATGCGGTCGATGGCGTTTTTGCCAGGTTCAGAAACCACTTTCATCTGCGCGGCCTGATCGACCGACAAACTGCCCGCAGCGACTTTTTGACCCTGCTGGCGTTCGACGGGCACCGACTCGCCGGTCAGGGCGCTTTCGTCGAAGCTGGCGAACGCATTGATCAGTTCGGCATCTGCCGGCAGGCGGCCACCGGGGGCAATTTCAATCACATCGCCAGGGCGTAGGCTGGATACCGGTACCCGTTTGCGCTGCGTGCCTTGAAGCAGCAGGGCGTCTTCCGGTACCAATTCCATCAGTGCTTTCACGCCGCGGCGCGCGCGGTTAGCGGCATAGGACTCCAGCATTTCACCGACCATAAACAGCAGCAGCACCATCGCCGCTTCGGCCGTTGCACCGATAAACAGTGCTCCGATGGCGGCCACGCTCATCAGCGTTTCAATGGCAAATGGCGTACCGGAGCGGATCAGTCGAACCGCTTTGGTCGCGACCGGTGCCAGACCTACCAATGTGGTGGCTATAAAAGCAATGCGGCTCAGTTCAGGGTTGACCATGCTGAGCGCCCAACTGACGATCATCAGCGTGGTAAGCAGCAGTAGCGGACCGAACTCGCCAAGGCGCGACGATTTTGGCTGTTCGGCTTGGGCTGTTTGCGCCCCGAGCAGGGTAAATCCGGCTTGTTTTACCGCGTCCTGAATACGCAGGCTAATATCGGATTGCGCGTCGACAACCAATTTTTCTGTGGCGAACAGCACGCGAGCGTTGTCGACGCCGGGGATGGCGGTCACCGCGTTTTCAATTTTTTTGGCGCAGCTTGGGCAGTCCATACCTGTAACTTTCCAGCTATAGCGCTGACTTCCGGAGAGAGGGGCGGCAGCTAGCCTGTCACTTTCCTCATCCGGATCCTCATGATCTTCCGTGCTGCAACTTCCAGCGCCATGATCATGTGCGTGCGTATGTCCGCTGTGGCTGTCGCCACTCTGTTTTTCACTGCTGCAACCGTGCTGGGTTTTACTGTGGCTGTGATTGCACCCACAACCGCCTTCCGCATGATGGTGTTCTTGATGATTATGGTTTTCATGGTGAGTCATAGCGTCCCCCTCCGGGCCGTTAATGAAGTTCATTGGGCAGACTCTACACCCTGGAGCCAACTCCAGAGTCAAGCAGGGGATGAGAATTATTGCTAACTGTGAGACGGAGGGGGTTTTTACGTCAGTGACGTACGTTTCAACGTATTGACTGGCTTAATAAGCACATTTCGGTCTGGTGAAACACGGCCGTTAGTCAAAATAAGAAAATGTTATTCCTATACAAACTAAAAAGTCCCGCCGGCTAATAATAAAGAGTTATTAATCTATAACTCTTTAGCTAAATTTAACTTTATGTCACTTAAATGCCAGCACGATCCGCTTGAACCTACAGGCCGCATTTTTGTTGAAGTTTGTTGCCAACTTATGAAGTTTAAGTTTCATTTACATTGTAAATAACGGTAAAAACCAGCATAACTCTCCTTCGTTACATGAATATATAGCTGATTATTTTATGTTCAGTTTCCAACCCCTGCCTATAATTGGAATCGATTACCATTTATGGCGGTAATCTTATTTGCTGATATATATGCATTAATTCTGTCTAACACACTGCCGGTAACGGCGCATAAGTCCCTTCCCGCTAGTTGCCGGATCGTTCTCCGTCGCTGGCGGGCAGGTTATGTCTATCTGTCTGATTGATAACGATCAGCTAATGAGTGGAATCGAACCAATGCAATCTACTAAAAAGGCAATTGAAGTTACTGAATCGGCTCTCGCGGCGACCGGCTCCGGCTATAATGCTGTAGACGATCTGTTGCATTACCACGAACGTGGCAACGGGATTCAGGTTAATGGCAAGGACTCATTTTCTACCGAACAAGCTGGGCTGTTTATTACCCGCACCAACCAAACCTGGAACGGTTATAAAGTTTTTGACCAGTCGGTTAAATTAACTTTCTCTTTCCCGGACTATAAATTCTCTTCCACCAACGTTGCCGGCGATACCGGGCTGAGCAAGTTCAGCGCGGAACAGCAGCAGCAGGCCAAACTGTCGCTGCAGTCGTGGTCTGACGTGGCCAATATCACTTTTACTGAAGTTGCCGCCGGCCAAAAGGCCAATATCACGTTTGGCAACTACAGCCAGGATCGCCCTGGTCATTACGACTACGGCACGCAGGCGTATGCGTTCTTGCCGAACACGATCTACCAAGGGCAGGATCTGGGTGGTCAGACTTGGTACAACGTCAACCAGTCCAACGTTAAGCATCCCGCCAGCGAAGATTATGGCCGCCAGACGTTTACTCACGAGATTGGCCATGCATTGGGCCTGAGCCATCCGGGTGATTACAACGCCGGAGAAGGCAATCCAACCTATAACAACGCCAGTTATGCCGAGGATACTCGCGGGTTCAGTCTGATGAGCTACTGGAGTGAAACCAATACCGGCGGTGATAACGGCGGTCACTACGCTGCGGCACCGTTGCTGGATGACATTTCAGCCATTCAGCACCTGTATGGCGCTAACCTGTCGACCCGTACCGGTGACACGGTGTATGGCTTCAACTCCAATACCGGCCGTGATTTCCTCAGTACGACCAGCAATTCGCAAAAAGTGATCTTTGCGGCCTGGGATGCGGGTGGTAATGACACCTTCGATTTCTCCGGTTACACCGCCAATCAGCGCATTAACCTGAACGAAAAGTCTTTCTCCGACGTGGGCGGGCTGAAAGGTAACGTGTCTATCGCCGCCGGCGTGACGATTGAAAATGCGATTGGTGGCTCGGGCAATGATGTGATCGTCGGCAATGCGGCCAACAACGTGCTGAAAGGCGGCGCGGGCAACGACATTCTGTTCGGCGGTGGTGGGGCCGATGAGCTGTGGGGCGGTGCGGGCAAGGATATTTTTGTCTTCTCTGCGGTCAGCGACTCTACGCCAGGTGCGTCTGACTGGATCAAGGACTTCCAGAAAGGTATCGATAAGATCGATCTGTCATTCTTCAATCAGGGTGTATCGAGCAGCGATCAGATCCACTTTGTTGATCATTTCAGCGGCGCAGCGGGCGAAGCTTTACTGTCCTACAATGCGTCAAATAACGTCAGCGATCTGGCATTGAACATCGGTGGCCATCAGGCACCGGACTTCCTGGTGAAGATCGTGGGCCAGGTAGACGTTGCCACTGACTTTATCGTGTAACAGTGAAGATAATAGCGCCCGGCGCACTCTGGCCGGGCGTTATGCAGGAGTCGATATGAAAGGCAGCTTAGCCTGTGCCGCCGCGATGGCGGGGGGCATGATTGTTACGGGGACCGTTATGGCCAGCAGTTTAGTTCTTCCCACCGCGCAGTCTTTGGCGGGGCAGTGGCAAGTCGCCGATGCTGAACACCAGTGTCAGATCGCGTTTTTAGCCAGCGAGCAGAGTGAAACCAACGGCTACCAATTGGTGGATCGGCAGGGGTGTTTGAAAAAGGTGCTTACGGCTGAGGTTGTAGGTTGGCGCCCTGCGCCCGATGGTATCGCTTTGCTGCAGGCGGACGGCAGCACATTGGTCTTCTTCTCGCGAGACGGGGATATTTATCGTAATCAACTCGGTGCAGATGACGGTTTGACGCTGAAGGCGTTGGCATAATACAGCGGGTTCGATAGCCGAACCCGCCCTGAGCATTACAGGTACAACGAACGTACGATCAGGAAATGGCCGGAAAAGTAGCAGAATGCCACGAGCGCATCCGCTGCACGGAAGGTAAAGCGATAGCGATTAATCAACCACACGATGTTGGCAAGCAGCAGGAGAGAGGTGCCGGCCAGCAGAGAGAAACCGAAATCTGTGCTGCGCATAAAGTATTGTTCACCTGCCAACCACACCATCAGCAGCGTCATTGCGACCAACGTGGCGATAGGCCAGCGCATTTCTTCCAGTCGGGTCCAGATGGTTGCCAATAACAGCATGCCGATTACCAGCAATGCCAACGGCAGCGGCCAAAACAGACTGAAGGTCATCTGACTCGCGAAACTCAGGGTATAGAGTAAGTTAGACAGGAAAAAAGCCCCGATGGCGTAGAGCACGCGCTCTCGCGGCAACAACAACAGGGCGTCGCCGATCAGTGTTGCCACCAGACCCAGGACAATCAGATAGCCTGCGGCACCCAGTACTGGCGCTTGCCAGGCCAAAAGCAGCAGTAATAGCAGGGTAACCGGTTTAAACACCCAGCGTTGCCAGCGCGGCCCGCGGTAGGAGGCATCGACGAACAGCCAACCGGAAAAGAATACGGCAAGGAACGGCCAACTCATTATGTCTTCCTTATTCATTATGGGAGCCGCAGCATCCGGCTCTAAATTGTCACCAGTGTCACTTCCTGATTGCAGTGTAGGCAGCACGGCTGCAATCGACAATGCTTTCTTGCGAGTGAAGGGTAACTCATCTGGCGTGATCAGGAATGATCTATAGCGAAGGTGCATCAGGAAAATGGCACCTATTGCGCGTATTTGTCCCCTTGGAAAGTGGTGCTTTATAACAAGACCTCAGATGACCCGACCGAATCATAAGAAAATAGAATATATCAGTGATGGCGCTGCTCGCGGAAGGGTTCCGAGGTGTTGGGAACTAAAACAAAAAAATAAATCAAACGTGGATATTGCTTAAAACTTATTAAATTAATAAACATTGTTTACATTTTTAATGCTTAGTTAACATTCTTTTTGCCCCGTTACGGCGGAGATTGAACAGGAGGTTAATGGGCTACTGGGTCGGGAGCGGCTGGTATTGGCCGACTCGCCCGAGAGTTATCAGCGTTCGCATATCGATTGGCCCTTGGTACCGCATTATGCTCAGTTATTATTGCCTGGCTGCGGGGGGAGTGTGGCCGCTGAAAAACGTTATCCCGTGGGGCGTGCCCGCTTACATTGCAAGGCTGGTCGCCTGACGGTAGAGGACATGGAGGGTGCTTTTCACGAGGACTTGCTTTGTGTCAACAGCACTGCGCTGCATCAATTGCTGTTTCAACTGGCGGGAGATATGTTGCCACGCCACGAGCCACGCCGCATTCGCGTGAACCGTACCCTATACAAGCGGCGCACCTGGGCGTTTAACATCGGTGGGTGGCCTGAAGCAGTTTCCGATGAGTTTCTGGCGTTTATCCAGTGGCGTGAATGGCAGCAGCAACAGGCACTACCGCGTTGGGTATTCATCAAGTGTGACAGCGAACCTAAACCTTTATTTATCGATTTCGATAATCCGCTTTCTTTAGACACGCTGACGACGGCGCTGAAAAAAGCACGGGTGATTCACGTATCGGAAATGCTGCCGACACCTGATGAGCTATGGCTCAATGATGCTCGTGGCCGCGTCTGTTGCGAGATACGTACCACATTCTCCCCCATTAAGCAGGAGGCTTCTGAGAATGCCAAATGAACAGGTTTCTAGCGTAGCGGTACAGGAAGCGAAAAAAAGCTTCGCCATGCTGTTCTTAACGATTTTTATCCCCTTCGGTATGGGCCATTTTATCTCTTACCTGTACCGTACCGTGAACGCCGTGATTTATAACGACCTTGCCAATGAGTTACACCTGCCGGCGGAAAGTTTGGGGGTGTTGACCGGGGTCTATTTCCTCACGTTCGCCGCGGCTCAATTGCCCCTTGGTGTGATGCTGGATCGCTATGGTCCCCGGTCGGTGCAAAGCCCGATGCTGTTGATCGCGGCTGCCGGCTCAGTGATTTTTGCAATGTCACATAGCGAGGCGGGGTTGCTGATTGGGCGTGGTTTGATCGGTTTGGGGGTTGCCGGTTCCCTGATGAGTGCCATCAAGGCATGCTCAATCTGGCTGCCGGTAGACAGGCTGCCACTCAGTACCGCCTGTCTACTTTCTGTTGGCGGTTTGGGAGCCATGGCGTCGACGACGCCGTTGCATGCAGCGTTAACGTGGATTACCTGGAGAGAAGCATTCCTGCTGTTGGCTGTATTAACCGTATTGGTGAGTGCGGTGATTCATTTTTCGGTACGTGGTGCCTTTACCCCGAAAAATACGCGTTTTAGCGATATGTGTCGCGAAGTGGGACGCTTATATCGCTCATGGACTTTCTGGCGATTAGGGCTCTATTCGGTGTTTGCCCACGCGACTTACATGGCGATCTTGGCGCTTTGGATGGGCCCTTGGCTACACGATGTTGCTGGCCTGAGCAATGCACAAATGGCCAATGCATTGATGCTAGGTACGGTCGCTATGGTTGCAGGATCACTCAGTTTTGGCTGGTTGACGGATTACCTGCGTAAATATGCCGTGCAGCCGATTATGATCTGTGGCTACGGCGTAGCGATTTTTGTGCTGTTTCAGGTGCTGATGTTAAGCGGGATTTCCGTATCACCTTATGTAATCACGATGGGATTCAGTTTCTTTGGTACGGCAGCGACCATGAACTATGCCATTGTGGCTAAGTCCGTCGAACCTGCGCTAGCTGGCCGGGTAAGCGCTTCATTTAATCTGGTTGTCTTCGTGTTGGCATTTGTCGTGCAATGGCTGGTGGGCGCGGTGATCGGCAATTGGGCTACGGTGGCTGGTAGCTACCCGGTGGTCGCTTACCAGTGGTCGTTGGCCTTATTGATCGCGCTGCAATTGCCCGGTTTGCTGCTGTGGCTAACCTTTAAACCCTGGAAACTCACGCGCGCTTAATGTGTCTGGTGAGGTAATGACAAAAAACGGGTGGCACTCCAACGTGAAAGTTGTTGTTATGGTTATGCTGATACAGCCAACAGGGAATAGAAATTAGGATGAGCAAACCGCCACTGTTTTTTATTGCTGTGATTGCATTGATCGCTGTGCTGGCGACACAGCGCTATTTTCATCAGCGCCGGCTGGAAGCGGAGAACGATCGCGCATCGGTGCGCAATCTGCAGGTCATCGTGAGCGATAAGCACGAATTTCCCGTCGCCAAGACCCGCTCGCCACAGCGTGAAACCATGGTCAACGAACCAATGCACTATGAAGTTGTGTTCAGCCCATTGGATGGCGGTGAGGCGATTCGGCTACGGTTGAAACAGTGGCAATACAATCCGATCGAAAAGGGCACGCAGGGCATGCTGAGCATGCAAGGAACGCGTTACCTCTCCTTTACCGCCCAGCCTGCGCCGCAATAACTATTTTCTTTTGATGGGGGGCTGTTTTTTCTGCCAGGCCAGAAGCTCGAAAACGCCAAAGATGAAGATCTTGGCTTCCTGCCAGTAGCTTATCGGTTGATCTTTCGGTTGAGTGGACTTCAACAAAACTAATTGCAGCCCGTGCATCACCACCATAAAGAACAGCGCCACGTCGATGAAGTACTTCAGCGGCTTGGGAAAAGGGTGGAACAGATTGGAGAGCAGAAAGCCCCACACGCACAGCATCAGCAGGCGACCCAGATTAATCAGCATTGTCGGTTTTCTCTTGCGAACGGATATAAAGACGGTAAGCCACCTGACCGGCGACTTTTTCACGGTGTAGCTGCCAATTGGCCGGGACGTCAGTTGCGGCGCTTTCGGCTTCGGCTTCTACGTAAATCCAGGCCTCATCGGCCAGCCAGCCTTGGTGCTCCAGCAGCGCAATAGTTTCAGCCAACAGCCCTTTGCGAAACGGCGGATCGAGGAACACCACGTCAAAGGGTTGGGCATTGCGTGCCAGCCAGGTCAGGGCGTTAGTGTTGACCACATCGCCTTTCCCTTGCAGCAGCGCCAGATTTTTCTCCAGTTGTTGTGCCACTGGGCGTTCGAACTCCAACAAGGTGACGCTGCCGGCATAGCGCGATAAGGCTTCCAGCCCGAGTGCACCGCTACCGGCAAAACAATCCAGGCAGCGTGCGCCCTGGATCACCGGTGCCAGCCAGTTGAACAGAGTTTCACGAACGCGATCGGTTGTCGGGCGCAGCCCCGGGCTGTTCGGTACGGGCAGTTTTCGTCCGCGCCATTGGCCACCGATAATACGGATCTGCCCGGCCGCAGCCTGGGACGGTTTTTTTGCCGATGCCCGTGGCGATATTCTTGTCATAGGTTTGCTTTATTTCTTTCTATGGCCGCGAGGCCGCATGATTTAACGAAAAGTTGTCTCTATTCTACCGGTGAGACGCGCCGGGGGAAACGGTAAAACTTTGTTGCCTGATTTCACAGCGGAAAGCATACCGGATGCGTGTTGCTGCGCGAGGGAAAGTGATAGACTCGGCGGAATAATTATCAGTATAAGCAAGCCTTCGGTACGGAGTAGAGTCATAACATGGCAAAAGATAAGAAACGCGGATTTTTCTCCTGGCTGGGCTTTGGCCAGAAGGAAGAAGAGCAACAGCAACCTGAGACGTCGGTAGAACCGGCGGATAATCAGGCCGTGGAGACGCCGGCTGAACCGGTTGCCCCCAAGCTGGATGACCAGCTCCCCGCCCAGGAATCTGAACCTGCCGCTTCCGTAGATACCCCAGGAGAATGGGACGGTAGCCTGACCGGTGAACATATAGCAGAAAGCGTGCCGGTTGTTGCCGAGCACCCTGCACCGGCAGACACGTTGGCGGAAGACATTGTTACCGTTACTGAACAGGTGGCCTTAGAACAGAAGTCGGCAGCAGTAGAAGAGACCGCAGAGCCGATTACTGACGTTGAGCCAGAACCGGTTGCAGTGGTTGTACCTGAGCCGGTGATTGTGTCTGAACCCGAAGTGGTTGAGCCTGAGCCGGTTATCGAGGTTGCGCCGGACGTGGTCGAGCCTGAACCGGTTATCGAGATTGCGCCGGACGTGGTTGAGCCTGAGCCGGTTATCGAGATTGCGCCGGACGTGGTTGAACCGGAGCCCGTTGTTGAGGTTAAGCCGGAAGTGACTGCATCGGAGCCAGAGCCTTTACCGGCTAAGGTGGCTTTGGAGCCGATTATCGCCGCCCCGGTCGTTGCAGAAGACGTTGAAGAAGAAAAAGAACCTGAGCTGCAGGCACCTGTAGTGACTCAGGAGCAAGAACGCCCGACCAAAGAAGGCTTCTTTGCCCGCCTGAAACGCAGCCTGGTAAAAACCAAGCAAAATTTGGGTTCAGGCTTCATCGGCCTGTTCCGCGGCAAGAAAATCGACGACGATCTCTTTGAAGAATTGGAAGAGCAATTGTTGGTGGCCGACGTTGGCGTGGAAACCACGCGTAAAATCATTACATCCCTGACTCAACATGCCAGCCGCAAGCAACTGAAAGACGCCGAGGCGTTGTACGGTAAGTTGAAGGAGGAAATGTCTGAAATTCTGGCTAAAGTTGATCAGCCACTGGATGTTGGCGGTAAAAACCCGTATGTCATTCTGATGGTTGGGGTGAACGGCGTCGGTAAAACCACCACTATCGGTAAACTGGCTCGCCAATTCCAGGCTGAAGGCAAATCGGTGATGCTGGCGGCAGGGGATACCTTCCGTGCGGCGGCCGTGGAGCAACTTCAGGTGTGGGGTGAACGTAACCGTATTCCGGTTGTGGCGCAGCATACTGGCGCGGACTCTGCCTCGGTGATTTACGATGCCGTGCAGGCCGCCAAAGCCCGTGGTATCGACGTACTGCTTGCCGATACGGCGGGGCGTTTGCAGAACAAAGCGCACCTGATGGAAGAGCTGAAGAAGATCGTCCGCGTCATGAAAAAACTGGACGACCAGGCCCCCCATGAGGTTATGCTGACTCTAGATGCCAGCACCGGACAGAATGCTGTCAGCCAGGCGAAATTATTTAATGAAGCCGTGGGCTTAACCGGTATCACACTGACTAAATTGGACGGTACCGCCAAGGGCGGGGTGATCTTCGCCATTGCCGATCAATTCTCTATCCCGATTCGTTACATCGGCGTTGGGGAAGGCATCGAAGATTTGCGGCCGTTTAAGGCTGACGATTTTATTGAGGCACTTTTTGCCCGAGAGGATTAATACGGATGATTCGCTTTGAACAGGTCAGTAAAGCTTATCTGGGCGGACGGCAGGCACTGCAGGGGGTAGATTTCCATCTGCGCCCGGCAGAGATGGCGTTTCTGACCGGCCATTCCGGCGCGGGTAAAAGTACCCTGCTTAAACTGATTTGTGGTATCGAAAGGCCAAGCGCCGGCCATATCTGGTTTGGTGGGCACGACATCAGTCGGTTAAAAAACCGTGAGGTGCCGTTCCTGCGCCGCCAGATCGGCATGATTTTCCAGGATCACCATCTGCTGCTGGATCGCACGGTGTATGACAACGTGGCAATGCCACTGATCATCGCGGGTGCCAGCACCGAAGACATTCGCCGCCGCGTTTCCGCTGCGTTGGATAAGGTTGGGCTGTTGGATAAGGCGAAAAACTTCCCCATTCAACTTTCGGGTGGTGAACAACAACGTGTGGGCATCGCCCGTGCGGTGGTGAACAAGCCTGCCGTGCTGTTGGCGGATGAGCCAACCGGTAACCTGGACGATGCGCTGTCTGAAGGCATTCTGCGTCTGTTTGAGGAGTTTAACCGTGTCGGCGTTACCGTACTGATGGCCACCCACGATACCGGGCTGATTGCTCGTCGCAATTACCGTATTCTGCGTCTGAGTCAGGGCCGCATGGCTGGAGGAGCGCATCATGGCGAATAATGCAAAAACCGCCAAGAGCAAAGCGCTGCGCGGCGGCTGGCGTGAACAATGGCGCTACGCGTGGATGAACGCCATCAAGGATATGCTGCGTCAGCCGTTGGCGACGTTGCTGACGGTAATGGTGATCGCCATTTCCCTGACGTTACCGAGTGTGTGCTACATCGTGTGGAAAAACGTCAGCACCGCGGCGACCCAGTGGTACCCAACGCCGCAGTTGACGGTGTATCTGGATAAATCCCTCGATGACGACGCGGCGGTGAAAGTGCTCGACGCCATCAAGGCGGAAGCCGGCGTAGAGAAAGTGAATTACCTGTCGCGTGAAGAGGCCCGGGGCGAATTCCGCAACTGGTCCGGCTTTGGCGGCGCACTGGATATGCTGGAAGAGAACCCATTGCCGGCGGTCGCGATTATCACGCCGAAAATGAGCTTCCAAAGTTCAGATACCCTTAATACCCTGCGCGATCGCGTGGCAGCGGTACAGGGTGTGGATGAAGTGCGGATGGATGACAGCTGGTTTGCCCGTCTGGCCGCACTGACCGGGCTGGTGGGGCAAGTGGCCGCGATGATCGGCGTGCTGATGATTGTGGCGGTCTTCCTGGTGATCGGCAACAGCGTGCGGTTGAGCATCTTCAGCCGTCGCGACACCATAAACGTGATGAAACTGATCGGCGCGACCGACGGCTTTATTCTGCGGCCGTTCCTGAATGGCGGTGCGATGCTGGGTTTCTTCGGCGCATTGCTGTCGCTGTTCTTGTCCGGTGCGATGGTGTGGCGGTTGGAGTCGGTAGT
This sequence comes from Serratia sp. PL17, assembly GCF_017832355.1. Taxonomy (GTDB): domain Bacteria; phylum Pseudomonadota; class Gammaproteobacteria; order Enterobacterales; family Enterobacteriaceae; genus Serratia. The sequence goes on along the minus strand of NZ_JAFIBY010000006.1, from coordinate 47,080 downwards.
GACCGGCGTGGCCAAGGTCTTTGGTACCACCTTTACGTTACACGGTTTAGGTTGGGATGAAGCCTTGTTGCTGCTGATTGTCTCTGCGATGATCGGCTGGATCGCCGCCTGGTTAGCCACCGTGCAACATTTACGTCGATTTACACCACAATAACGTTTTTTTGGTATACTCTTCTTCTGCTGCTCTGAGCGTGTTGCGGGAGAAGAGTTACCGACAATAACTTAAGCATCATCCAGTCTCTTCTTTGCGCACAAATTCCCTATCGGCTTAAGTCTTCGTCACGTATTGTCATGCACAGCGTGATCGAAAAACTGTGAACTAATAGGGCGGAACGCGGTCAAAATCTGCAGCAAAATGTTATGGTGCCCGGCGTGTGGACCGCTTTTGCAATAGCAACTGCCGTAGAATCAATCATTTACCCGCCGTGATAATCACCTGCATGACCTGTTTTTTCAAGAGAGGGTTTGAATGACCAAAGAAATGCAAACTTTAGCTTTAGTGCCCCAGGGCAGTTTGGAAGCCTATATTCGGGCCGCCAACACCTATCCTATGCTGACGGCAGAGGAAGAGCGGGAGCTGGCTGAACGGCTGCATTATCAGGGCGATCTGGAAGCCGCTAAGCAGCTGATCCTGTCTCACCTGCGCTTTGTCGCTCATATTGCCCGGAATTATTCTGGTTATGGCTTGCCGCAGGCGGACTTGATCCAGGAAGGTAATATCGGCCTGATGAAAGCTGTTCGCCGCTTCAACCCAGAGGTTGGGGTGCGTTTGGTTTCCTTTGCTGTGCACTGGATCAAGGCAGAAATTCACGAGTACGTACTGCGTAACTGGCGTATCGTCAAAGTTGCCACGACTAAGGCTCAGCGTAAGCTGTTCTTTAACCTGCGTAAAACCAAGCAGCGTTTGGGCTGGTTCAATCAGGATGAAGTGGAACTGGTGGCCCGTGAATTGGGTGTGACCAGTAAAGACGTGCGTGAGATGGAATCCCGCATGGCGGCGCAGGATATGACTTTCGATCCAACACCGGATGATGAAGCCCGTGATGGTCAATCGATGGCACCTGTGCTGTACCTGCAGGATAAAAGCTCGGACTTCGCCGAGGGTATCGAGGAAGATAACTGGGAAAGCAACGCAGCAGACAAACTGGCCTACGCGCTGGAAGGTCTGGACGAGCGTAGCCAGCATATCATCCGCGCCCGTTGGTTGGATGACGACAACAAGTCTACGCTGCAAGAGCTGGCCGATCAGTACGGCGTTTCCGCTGAACGTGTGCGTCAGCTAGAAAAGAACGCCATGAAGAAACTGAAAATGGCGATCGAAGCCTAATTCCGCATAAGCGTTAAAAAGCCCGGCTAGCCGGGCTTTTTTGTGCCTGAAATTTGGCGTTATCGCGTTACGGTGGAGAAGTCCGGTGCAGGGCAGTCATAACCAAATTTGTTGGCCCAGCTATACCGGGTCCCGGTAGTGATATAGCGCTGATACAACGCTCGACCCGTTTTGGCATCACGTTTGATCACCCACCCGGCAGCATTACACAGCACGGCGGCATAGGCTTGGCTCGCCGGTGGCAGTAAGTCAGCCGCCTGTTGAGCCAGATCGACCGCTTGCCAACGGTAGTGCAGGAAGCGATTGTCTTGCGACGGCAATGCCGCTTTAGCTCGCGCGGCTTCTGCGCTGCTGATCCAACTTTTATGCTTCAGCGCTCGGGTATCAAAGGCATCGCCCAGATAGGAATAACCTGCGTCATAAATGGCGTAATCCGGTGTCATTTCATAACCGGTAAACGCCAGTCCTTGGGTGCGCAGCAGCGTTGCGGCTTGATAATAGGCTTTGGCCCGCACCAGTTTATCGGCAGTTTTGTCCTGGGCTGTTTTCAGTGTATCTGCGTACTGTTGGGCAACCTGACGGTAGTTAGGGATGTCAAAATAGCCCATTGCCTCTTGAGGGCGTTGGGCACGCATCAGCCGCCGCGCCAGCAGTTCGCGTAGTTGCACGTCCGGTGTAAGCGTTTGGCCGTTATACTCGTCCGGATTAACAGGTTTCAGCGGTGTAGCAGGTGCCGGCACATGCTTATCGACAAAGCCTTTAAGTTCGTCGACGGTAAGCACGCGCTCCGCCACGTCGGCGACGTCCGCCCAGTAAATATCTTTGCCGCGATACAAGAAGTCCATGGCTTGCAGATAGTCGCCGCGATCCAGGGCCAGGATGGCCTGTTCCCCCGCAACCCGGCACTCGGGTACGAGGGTTTCTGGCGTAAAGTCCGCATTGCGCTGTTCACCCCAGCTTTCACTGGATGGGAAAGCGGCTGCTGCTTTGGCGTAGTCTGCGGTAGCGGTTTTAACATCCCCGTCCCGCAACGCCATCTTGGCACGGAGCCACCAGGCCAGGCCGCTGTCTCCGGCGTGTTTCAGCAGGCTGGCTGCCATCGGATATTGCCCTGCGCGGTACGCGAGTGCCGCCAGTCGATCGCTGCCGCTGAAACCGCTTTTCACCGAGGCATCCAACAGCGTCAGAATTTGGCTGACAATCTGTGTAGAACGGCTGCCGGTGCCGTCAGTGTCTGCCATTTGTAAATTACTGCTGCGGGCAAACAGTTCAATGGTCACCAACTGTTGGATCAACGGATCGGTAATGGTCTGTTTAAGCACATCGAAGTGGTCAGGGTTGACCAGATAGCTGGAGACGTACTGCAACGACAACCCACCGTCTTGGTCGCCTTGTGCTGCCTGCTGCGCATACAGATGAGCCGCTTGAGCGACCTCACCCAACCACAGGTGGATACGTGCTTGCTGGCCAAGGCTGCTTAGCGCCAGTTGGTCAGGGTCAGTCGTGCCGCTTTTCACCCGCTCAATCACCTGCTGGAATGCGGCTAACGCTTGCTCGAGCTGCGGTTTACCAGGGTGTTTGACCGCCACGGCCGATGCGCCAGTTTCATTCTCTGGCGTGCCGTGATCACCCATTAGCAATCGGCCGAGTGAATATTGTGCCCGCAGTCCCCAGTCGCCCTGGTCTGCGGCGGGTAGCGCCAGTACCTGCTGGAAATACTCACCCGCGCGTGGGTCTTCACCGGCAAAAGCCACTGCGCCCAGTTGGTAAAGACGGGCGGCGTCAGATAACCCTTGAGTATTGACGGCATCGGCCTCTTCAACGGTCTTGGCCGCCCGCATTTTATCGATGATGAGGGTTTCCGGTGACAGTGGCATAGGTTTCGGCGGCATGGCCGGCGGTGGCGCTTTCCACAGCGGTAGCTGCTTATCCACGGCGACCAGACGGCCTGCTTCAAAAGCGAAGTTACCTTCCGGCATGTACAGCAGTGTGCCGTTGCGATCGACCAGCAGGCGATTAGGGAAGTCCGGCCCGCAAGCATAACTGTTAATCGGCATCGCCAACGCAGAACCGATCAGGGCTGCCAGAGAGAGAGAACGTCCGCAGAGACTCCGTCCGGCGTGCGCATTAAGGTATGACAAGGGTGCCTCCTGGCATCAGTTGTTGGCATCGTAGCCAGCCCAGCGGCCGGGATTGTCCGGCGCGAAGCTGGTCGCTGTGAATGAGCACAAAGCGTTGCCGTTGAGGCTCGCTTTCCAGCCGGTAGTTGCCCGCAGCGTCCGCCGCCAGGCACTCACCCGCGGTGATGATGATTTCATGTGGCAATGGGGCGTCAACAGGGCCGTTATTGTGAATTATCAGATCATTTAGCCCATTTTGCTGTGGTTGAGGGCTAAATTTTACCTGCCAGCTGGCGTCGAGCGGTTGCTTTTCTATTACCGCCCGCAGCGTAGCCAGCGACCAGGCGCGGCGATCGTCAGCCAAGGGCAGTCGGAACCAGATAATCCCACGCAAGCGCGGCGTGGTCCGCGAATTCAGTTGATGCAGAAAATCAGCCACCTGTTGCGGTGCAACGGTTAACTCACGCGATGTGCCCGCAACGCGCAATGACGCTTCGCTTTCAACCTGGGCACCCTGAGCATCGACCCCCATCAGACCCATACCGTAGGCTGGTAATGCCACCCGGAAAGGTTTTGGCGTGATTTTCGCGTATTGATTTACCCAACGCAGTGCCAGCGGGCTGACGAAGAGCCCTTGCTGAGGCGACAGCACCGCATGCACTTGCAGTACCGAACTGTCGACTTGTTGCAATACACCGGGCAACGCGGCTGAGCCGATCCAGGTCGGTAATGCCGTGATGCCTAGCGCTAAGGTATGGGGCAATTGCTGACGCAGTTGCTGCAAGAAATGTTGATACGCGGGCAGTCGAGCGGTTGCGGCGTCATGATCTATTTCAACGCCGATGACCCGCAGCCCGGCGCGTTGCCACTGCTGCACTGTTTCGAGTAGACGCTGGCGAATGGCAGACTCATCCAGTTGCGCCAACTGCCCGTCCAGACGGACCACCAGCCACAACGGGCGGCCATCTTGTTTCAGTAACGGGAGGTTAACCGGGATTTCCCGCCAGCCTTCACGCGGGTGGGCCTGCATTCCCAGCACCCGCAACACGGGGAACAAATCACGGCTTTGCGCCAATGCGGCGGCATGCTGTGGGGTCCAGACCCGTTGCCAGACATAAACCTCGTTATCCCAAGGTTGTGATAACCCTAGCGCCTGATGACGGCCACCGAACCATGAGGTTAACGCCAGCGCCAGTACGAATAGCGTTATTAGCCCCCGCTTCATTGCTGCCAGAGTTCGCCTTGCTGAGTGAAACCGCAGGCGCGCATAAAGTTATCCACCTCACCGCGTTCGCGGGGCGTCAGGCCTGCAGTTGAAAGCTGCCAGTGCGTTATCTGCGGCAATTGGCGCTGCGCGTCCTGCACCAGATAGAGGCCAACCCCACGGCGGCGTGTGACTTCGCGCACCAGCAGATCCCGTAACTCGGCCTTTTCACCCTCTATCGCAATTTTCACTGCGCCTAACAGTCGCTCGTTAAAACGGGCGGCGAACAGCGCTTTGCCATCGTTCAGCCAGCTCTGCCACTCTTCCGGCTGCTGATGCGGCCAGATTTTGCCGAGGTCGATAAGATCTTGCGGGGACAGCGCGGTCAGGCGCTCAATGGTCAGTTTCATGCAGAATTTCCGCGCAGTTAAATGATGCCGACAGTGTAATAGATCTTGTGCAGAGCGTTGTGTAAGTTTTTCTGTACGATTACTGCGCAAAATGTTTTTTGCACGGACCATTTTCCGAGTAAATAGTTAGTAAATGGATTGTTAACCAGCACGATGCGCTACGCCACGGGCTAAATGGCGCGGATTTAATCCGAATTTTATCCTGTTTACACCGCTTGTTTCTGAGCAATGAAGTTGATTTGCAGAAGAAAATTCCTGTTTAATGATATGAAAAATAAAGTCTTATTAGAAAATATTGCCTGTAAAATACCTAAATCATTATTACTTATGAATAAAAGCAGTAAATAAGGGTCAGGTGCGGGTAAACACAACAGGTACGTTCACAACGACAGATGGGGATTTGCGGATGAAATTAACAAAAGGTAAGGCGCTGTTGGCGGGTTGTATTGCGATGGCTATCGGTCATACGGCAATGGCGAAAGACATTAAAGTGGCCATTGTTGGGGCGATGTCAGGCCCAGTCGCACAATATGGCGACATGGAGTTCACCGGTGCTCGTCAGGCCATTGCCGATATCAATGCCAAGGGCGGTATCAAGGGCGATAAGCTGGTGGGTGTGGAATACGATGATGCCTGTGATCCGAAACAGGCGGTCGCGGTCGCTAACAAGGTGATCAACGACGGTATTCGCTATGTGATTGGCCACCTGTGCTCGTCTTCGACGCAGCCGGCTTCCGATATTTATGAAGATGAAGGCGTGATCATGATTACCCCGGCGGCCACCAACGCCGATCTGACCACCCGTGGTTACAAGATGATCATGCGTACGACCGGCCTGGACTCCGATCAGGGCCCGACGGCGGCGAAATACATCCTCAGTGAGATCAAGCCTAAGCGCATTGCCGTGGTTCACGACAAGCAACAGTATGGTGAAGGTCTGGCACGCTCGGTGCGTGATAGCCTGAAAAAGCAGGGTACCGACGTGGTGATGTTTGAAGGTATCACGGCCGGCGATAAAGACTTCTCCACTCTGGTGGCGCGTCTGAAGAAAGAAAACGTCGATTTCGTTTACTTCGGTGGCTACTACCCAGAAATGGGCCAAATCCTGCGCCAGGCAAAACAAGCCGGCCTGACGACCCGCTTTATGGGGCCAGAAGGTGTGGGTAACTCTTCACTGTCTAACATTGCCGGCGCGGCTTCTGAAGGCATGCTGGTGACCTTACCTAAACGCTACGATCAGGTGCCAGCCAACAAACCTGTTGTTGATGCGCTGAAAGCCAAGAAGTTGGATCCGACCGGTCCGTTTGTCTGGACTACCTACGCCGCACTGCAATCTCTGACCACCGGAATGGAACGCAGTGGCAGCCAGGAACCGGCTGATATCGTCAAGGATCTGAAAACCGGTAAGCCGGTGGATACCGTGATGGGGCCGTTGAGCTGGGATGAAAAAGGCGACCTGAAAGGCTTTGAATTTGGCGTGTTTGAATGGCATGCCGACGGCACATCAACGCCGATTAAATAATATACCCGTCGTCTTTCACGTTGTAGCGTTGTTGGTTTCACGGGCGCACCCCAGTCACTTAGCTTACTAAGCTCCTGGGGATTTACCCGCTTGCCGCCTAGCTGCAACGCGAAATCCATTGGGTATAAGCGTTTTTAATGATTGTCATTTCAGGTTTGCTTTACCCAAAATAATTGGAGTTGCATCAAGGCGGCAAGGGAGTGAGTCCCGATGAGCTTACTTAAGTAAGTGATTCGGGTGAGTGAGTGCAGCCAACACAGATGCAGCTTCAAGTATGATGGGTATAAAAGCGAAGCCAAGGGTCAGAGTATGTCAGAGCAGGTTCTCTATTTTCTGCAGCAGATGTTCAACGGCGTCACGTTGGGCAGCACCTATGCATTGATCGCCATCGGTTACACCATGGTCTACGGCATCATCGGCATGATCAACTTCGCCCATGGCGAGGTGTATATGATCGGCAGCTATGTCTCCTTTATTGTGATCGCCGCCCTGATGATGCTCGGTATCGACGTCGGCTGGCTGCTGATTGGTGCCGCTTTCCTGGTGTCGATCGTCATTGCCAGTGCCTATGGCTGGAGCATCGAACGAGTGGCCTATAAGCCGGTGCGTAATTCCAAGCGGCTGATCGCACTGATTTCCGCCATCGGGATGTCGATATTCCTGCAAAACTACGTCAGCCTGACACAGGGATCGCGCGATCTGGCGTTACCAAGCCTGGTCACCGGCCAATGGGTACTGGGTGAAAGCAACGGTTTCGCGGCCACTATCAGCACCATGCAGTTGATTATCTGGGGCGTGACCTTCCTGGCGATGCTGGCGCTGACGATGTTTATTCGCTATTCACGTATGGGCCGCGCCTGTCGTGCCTGCGCCGAGGATTTGAAGATGGCCAGCTTGCTGGGCATCAACACCGACCGGGTGATCTCACTGACCTTCGTTATCGGTGCGGTAATGGCAGCGGTCGCCGGTGTACTGCTCGGGCAATTCTACGGGGTGATTAACCCCTATATCGGCTTTATGGCCGGTATGAAAGCCTTCACCGCGGCAGTGCTGGGCGGTATCGGCAGCATCCCCGGCGCGATGATTGGGGGGTTGGTTCTGGGCGTGGCGGAAGCGCTGACTTCGGCTTACCTGAGCACTGAATATAAAGACGTGGTGTCATTTGCGCTGCTGATTGTCGTGTTGTTGATCATGCCAACCGGCATCCTTGGACGTCCGGAGGTTGAGAAGGTATGAAACTCAATCTGCTCAATGCGTTGATCGCCACTCTGGTGCTGTTTGTGATGGCTTCATTCCTGATGGGAATGCAGCTGAGCCTCGAGGGTACCAAACTGGTGGTGCATGGCGCGGCGGAAGTCCGCTGGATGTGGATCGGTATCGGCTGCGTCATCGTGTTTTTCTTCCAGTTGCTGCGCCCGCTGATGCAGCACGGGCTGAAAAAAATCTCAGGCCCGTCATTCGTATTACCGAGCTTTGACGGTACGACGGCACGCCAGAAACTGCTGGCGGCAGCGATTATTGTCGCTGCGGTTGCTTGGCCGTTTTTGGTGTCGCGCGGCACGGTGGATATTGCCACGCTGACGCTGATCTACGTGATGCTGGGGTTGGGGCTGAATGTGGTGGTTGGGCTATCCGGCTTGCTGGTGCTGGGCTACGGTGGTTTCTACGCCATAGGCGCCTACACCTATGCGCTGTTGAACCATTACTATGGCCTCGGCTTTTGGGAAAGCCTGCCGCTGGCGGGCATTGTTACCGCTATCTTTGGTTTCCTGCTCGGCTTCCCGGTGCTGCGTTTGCGTGGAGACTACCTGGCGATTGTGACGCTGGGCTTCGGTGAAATCGTGCGTATCCTGTTGTTGAACAACACCGAGATCACCGGCGGGCCTAACGGCATCAGTCAGATCCCGAAACCGACCTTCTTTGGGCTGGAGTTCAACCGCAGCGTGCGTGATGGCGGTTGGGATACCTTCCACAACTTCTTTGGCCTGAAATACGATCCGAGCGATCGCATCGTGTTCCTGTATCTGGTGGCACTGCTGCTGGTGGTGCTGACGCTGTTTGTGATTAACCGGCTGCTGCGCATGCCGCTTGGGCGCGCCTGGGAAGCCCTGCGTGAAGACGAAATCGCTTGCCGCTCATTGGGCCTCAGCCCGACCAAAATCAAGCTGACCGCCTTTACCATCAGCGCCGCCTTCGCCGGTTTTGCCGGTACGCTGTTTGCCGCGCGTCAGGGCTTTGTCAGCCCGGAATCCTTTACCTTCGTCGAGTCGGCCTTTGTTTTGGCGATCGTGGTATTGGGCGGCATGGGGTCGCAGTTTGCTGTGATCCTGGCGGCGATTCTGCTGGTTGTGTCGCGCGAATTGATGCGGGATCTTAACGAATACAGCATGTTGCTGCTGGGTGCCCTGATGGTGTTGATGATGATTTGGCGGCCGCAGGGGCTGCTGCCGATGAAGCGGCCACAGTTAAAACTGAAGACGGCGGATATCCACGCAGGTAAGGGGGAGCAAGCATGAGCATGCAACCTTTACTGAAGGTCGAAGGGTTGTCGATGCGTTTCGGCGGCTTATTGGCGGTCAATAACGTGGCGCTGGAGCTCAATGAAGGCGAGATTGTTTCGCTCATCGGCCCGAATGGCGCGGGTAAAACCACGGTGTTTAACTGCCTGACCGGTTTCTACCGCCCGACCGGCGGCACCATCAAACTGCGCGAACGCCATCTGGAAGGGTTACCTGGCCAGACGATTGCCCGTATGGGCGTAGTGCGAACTTTCCAGCACGTGCGGCTGTTCCGTGAAATGACCGTGATTGAAAACCTGTTAGTTGCACAGCATCAACATCTGAAAAGCGGCGTTTTCGCCGGGCTGTTGAAAACCCCGGCCTTTCGCCGCGCCGAAGCCGACGCGCTGGAACGTGCCTCGGTGTGGCTGCAACGGGTTGGCCTGTTAGAGATGGCTAACCGGTCTGCAGGTAACCTGGCGTACGGCCAACAACGTCGCTTGGAGATTGCGCGCTGCATGGTTACACGGCCGGAGTTGCTGATGCTGGATGAGCCGGCGGCGGGTCTGAACCCGAAGGAAACCGACGAGCTGGATCACCTGATTATCGAACTGCGTCATCAGCATAAGGTCTCGGTGTTGCTGATTGAACACGATATGAAGTTGGTGATGGGCATTTCCGATCGCATCTACGTGGTAAACCAGGGTACGCCGCTGGCACAGGGCACTCCGGCAGAAATTCGTAACAACCCGGACGTGATCCGGGCGTATTTGGGGGAAGCTTAATGTTGTCATTTAATCAGGTGTCCGCCCATTACGGCAAAATCCAGGCGTTGCATCAGGTTAGCCTGAACATCAATCAGGGTGAGATTGTCACCCTGATTGGCGCGAACGGTGCCGGTAAAACCACGTTACTCGGCACGCTGTGCGGTGAACCGCGTGCCAGCGAGGGGAGTATCACTTTTCTCGATCAGGACATTACCCAGTGGCAAACGTCGCGCATCATGCGTGAGGCCGTGGCGATTGTGCCTGAAGGGCGGCGGGTGTTTTCGCGCATGACCGTGGAAGAGAATCTGGCGATGGGCGGTTTCTTTGCCGATCGTCATCAGTATCAGCAGCGAATTGAACGGGTATTCAGCCTGTTCCCGCGCCTGTTGGAGCGCCGTACTCAGCGCTCTGGCACCATGTCCGGCGGTGAACAGCAGATGTTGGCGATTGGTCGTGCGCTGATGAGCCAGCCGAAGTTACTGTTGCTCGATGAACCCTCTCTGGGGTTGGCGCCGATCATCATTCAGCAGATTTTTGACATTATTCAGCAACTGCGCGAAGAGGGTATGACGATCTTCCTGGTGGAGCAAAACGCCAATCAGGCGCTGAAATTGGCCGATCGTGGTTATGTACTGGAAAACGGGCGCGTGGTGTTGGAAGATACGGGAGCCGCATTGTTAGCAAACGAAGCAGTGAGGTCGGCGTATCTGGGCGGTTGAAATACCCGTCAAAGCCGTAGGGGACGAATATATTCGTCCCGAGTGATTCGGGCGCAATATACAGCGCCCCTACAAAGTTTTTAACGATTACGAGAAGAAGAAATGAACACAGAAGGGTTACTCGCGCAGCGCATCGTAAAAGTAAAAAGCTCGGCAATTCGTGAATTGCTCAAGCACAGTAAGATGGAAAATGTCATTTCGCTGGCGGGCGGCATCCCCTCTGATGCCCTGTTTGATTTCGAAGGGTTGAGTATCGCAACCCATCAGGCAATCACTGAACAACCGAAGAGTGCCTTCCAGTATGGCTTGACCGAAGGTAGCCCAGTGCTGCGCGAGCGTATCTGTGCGCTGTGCGCCCAGCGCGGTGTTTCTGCTACCGCCGACGAAGTGATGGTGACTGCGGGTTCCCAGCAGGCGCTGGATCTGGTGATGCGTGCCATCGTTAACCCAGGCGACGTGTTTGTGGTGGAGCGCCCGACGTATCTGGCGGCATTGCAGACGCTGGAACTGGCAGAGGCCAACATCATGTCGGTGTCATCAGACAGTGATGGCATGGTGGTTGAAGAACTGGCAGAACTGCTCAAGACACAGCGCATTAAAGGTGTGTACGTTGTGCCTAATTTCGGCAACCCAAGCGGCATTACGCTGAGTGCACCGCGCCGCGAGCTGTTAGTGAAGCTGGCGGCCGAGCACAACTTCCTGATTATTGAGGATGACCCGTACGGTGAGCTGCGTTTCACCGACGAGCGTAACGCCACCTTGCACCAGGTTTCCCAACAGCTGCTGGGCCATACCGATAATATTATCTACACCTCGACCTTCTCCAAGATCCTGGCACCGGGCTTGCGTTTGGGTTGGGCGATTTTGCCGCCGTTCTTGCTGCATAAAGTGGCAATCATCAAGCAGGCGGCAGATCTGCATGCCAGTGCGTTGTCGCAGAGCATTGTAGAATGTTATCTGGGACTGGATCGTTTACCGGCGCAGATCGAAAAGATCCGTGCGGCGTACAAGCAAAAAGGTGAGATCCTGGCTGGCCTGGTGGGGAAAGAGTTGGGCGAGCATATCAGCTTCGATATGCCGAAAGGCGGAATGTTCCTGTGGGCGCGTTTCCGTCAGCCGTTCAACGCCACCGAATGGCTGAAAACCACTCTGCAACAGGGCGTGGTATTTGTGCCAGGAGAATACTTCTTCTCTGACAACCCGGACCGTTCGACTTTCCGCCTGTCGTTTGCCACGGCCACTGAACAGCAGATGCAAGAAGCTGTAGCCCGCCTGCGTCGCTCACTGTAATTCCCGCGGCGGCGGGGGAGTATTCCCTGCCGCTGACATCAAACCGCAACCTGCACTTCACCCTCTCGTCACATTACTGTCATCTCACGGTTATTTTTCTGTCATTCGAACATGGCATGTTAGCTTCCGAACAAAAAACTGATTCTTTTCGCTCACGCGCTTATTGCCCCAATAGATTTCACGTTGCAGCAAGGCGGCAACCGCCATAATTCTCTGGAGCTTACAGAGGTAAGTGACAGGAGTGATGAAGGGAAGCCAACGCAGCGGCAACTGGAAAGATGCAGGGGATACACCAGCTTTTTTCAGGAGTTAGGCATGCTCACCTACGCTATTCGCAAAACTACGCTGTGCGTCGCGTTGACCCTGGCGGTCAGCACTCATGCACTGGCGGCGACCGAAATCCCGTTCTGGCATTCGATGGAAGGCGAACTGGGTAAAGAAGTGGACTCCCTGGCGGACCGCTTTAACCAATCGCATCCCGACGTCAAAATTGTTCCGGTTTATAAAGGTAACTACGAACAGAACCTGGCGGCGGGTATCGCAGCCTATCGCTCTGGTAAAGCGCCGGCGATTTTGCAGGTGTATGAGGTGGGCACGGCAACCATGATGGCCAGTAAGGCGATCAAGCCAGTGTATGAAGTGTTTAAAGATGCCGGTATCAATTTTGATGAGTCGGTGTTCGTGCCGACGGTGGCAGGTTATTACACCGACAACAAGAGCGGTCACCTGCTGTCTCAGCCGTTCAACAGCTCTACCCCGGTACTGTATTACAACAAAGATGCCTTCAAAAAGGCTGGCCTGAACCCGGACCAGCCACCAAAAACGTGGCAAGAGCTGGCTGCGGATACCGCTAAACTGCGTGAAGCCGGTATGAAGTGCGGCTACGCGAGTGGCTGGCAGGGTTGGATCCAACTCGAGAACTTCAGTGCCTGGCACGGTGTGCCGTTCGCCACGGAAAATAACGGGTTCGGTGGCACCAGCGCTCAGTTGACGTTCAACAAACCGCTTCAGGTCAAGCATATCCAACTGCTGGAAGACATGAACAAGAAGGGTGATTTCACCTACTTTGGCCGTAAAGACGAATCTACCGAGAAGTTCTACAGCGGTGATTGCGCCATTACTACCGCCTCCTCCGGTTCGCTGGCAGATATTAAGCACTACGCCAAATTTAACTACGGTGTAGGCATGATGCCTTATGACGCTGATGCCAAAAATGCACCACAGAACGCCATCATTGGTGGCGCGAGTTTGTGGGTGATGAACGGCAAAGATGCCGCTACTTACAAGGGTGTCGCTGAATTCCTGCAGTATCTGGCCCAACCGGAAATCGCTGCCGAATGGCATCAGAAAACCGGTTATCTGCCGATCACAACCGCAGCGTACGACCTGACCAAGCAACAGGGCTTCTATGAGAAGAACCCTGGGGCTGATGTAGCAACGCGTCAGATGCTGAACAAGCCGCCATTGCCGTTCACCAAGGGCCTGCGTCTGGGTAACATGCCGCAGATCCGTACCGTCGTGGATGAAGAGCTGGAAAGCGTGTGGACCGGCAAGAAAACGCCACAACAGGCGCTGGATGCCGCTGTGCAGCGTGGTGATGTCCTGCTGCGCCGTTTCGAGTCTCAGACTAAGTAATAACGGCTACTGCGTTTCGCCATTCTGGGATTGGGCAGTGCTCGCTTTCCTCGTGGACGTTGTGTCCGCTCCGGAAGCCGTGCGCTGTCCGTACCCAGACTGGCTTTGCTCGCGACGCCATGGGCCGAGTCGCCCGTCTTTTGTCTTCATGAGTCCCTGATTATGAGCTCACATCGTCCCGGTTTCGGCTGTAGCTGGTTGCCCTATGTATTGGTGCTGCCGCAGCTGTTGATTACCGCAATCTTCTTCCTGTGGCCTGCCGGTGAGGCGCTGTGGTATTCAGTGCAAAGCCTCGATCCGTTTGGTCTGTCCAGCCAGTTTGTCGGGCTGGATAACTTTACTCAGTTGTTCCACGACCCGTACTACCTCGATTCGTTTTATACCACGCTGATTTTCAGTTTCCTGGTCGCAGGTATCGGGCTGGTGGTGTCGTTGTTCTTCGCCGCGTTGGTGGATTATGTGCTGCGCGGTAGCCGGATTTACCGGACGCTGATGATTTTGCCTTATGCCGTGGCCCCTGCGGTGGCGGCGGTGCTGTGGATCTTCCTGTTTAACCCGGGTCTGGGGTTGATTACCCACTTCCTCAATGGGGTGGGCTACAACTGGAACCATGCGCAGAACAGCGGACAAGCGATGTTCTTGGTAGTGCTGGCGTCGGTATGGCAGCAAATCAGCTATAACTTTCTGTTTTTCCTGGCGGCGTTACAGTCCATTCCGCGCTCTCTGGTCGAAGCGGCAGCCATTGACGGTGCTGGCCCGGTACGTCGTTTCTTCAACCTGGTATTGCCGTTGATCACGCCGGTGAGCTTTTTCCTGCTGGTCGTGAACCTGGTGTATGCCTTCTTCGATACCTTCCCGGTGATCGATGCCGCGACTGGCGGCGGGCCTGTACAGTCCACGACCACGTTGATCTACAAGATCTACCGCGAAGGCTTTGCGGGCCTGGATCTGTCCAGCTCAGCGGCGCAGTCGGTGATCCTGATGCTGTTGGTGATTGGTCTGACGGTGATCCAGTTCCGTTTTGTCGAACGTAAGGTGCGTTACCAATGATTGAGAACCGACGCGGGCTGGATATCTTCAGCCACGTAATGCTGATTATCGGCGTGCTGGTGGTGTTGTTCCCGCTGTACGTGGCCTTTGTCGCCGCTACGTTGGACGATAAAGAGGTGTTTCAAGTGCCGATGACCCTTATCCCGGGGGGGCATCTGTGGGAAAACATCAGCAACATTTGGCAGGGCGGTGTGGGCAACCTTAAGGTGCCGTTTTCGCTGCTGTTGCTCAATAGCGTGATCATGGCGTTGGCCATCACCTTCGGCAAAATTGTGGTGTCGGTGCTGTCGGCCTACGCCATCGTGTATTTCCGTTTCCCGCTACGCAGCCTGTTTTTCTGGCTGATATTCCTCACCCTGATGCTGCCGGTGGAAGTGCGCATTTTCCCAACGGTAGAGGTGATCTCCAACCTCAACCTATTGGACAGCTACACCGGCCTGACGCTGCCGCTGATGGCATCTGCGACGGCCACCTTCCTGCTGCGACAATTCTTTATGACGCTACCGGACGAGCTGCTGGAAGCCGCGCGTATTGATGGCGCTGGGCCGATGCGCTTCTTTTGGGACATCGTACTGCCTCTGTCGAAGACCAACCTGGCGGCGTTGTTTGTCATTACCTTTATCTACGGCTGGAACCAGTACCTGTGGCCGATCCTGATCACCAGCGATGCCTCAATGGGTACTGCGGTGGCGGGCATCAAAAGCATGATCTCCACCTCTGGTGCCCCGACCCAGTGGAATCAGGTTATGGCGGCGATGATTCTGACTTTAATCCCACCGTTGGCGGTGGTTCTTCTGATGCAGCGCTGGTTTGTGCGCGGTCTCGTCGACAGCGAGAAGTAATGAGAGAAATGTTCACATGGCAGGTTTAAAACTACAGGCAGTCACCAAATCCTACGACGGAAAAACGCCGGTGATTAAGCAGATCGATCTCGACGTGGCGGACGGTGAATTTATCGTGATGGTCGGTCCGTCCGGCTGCGGTAAATCGACGCTATTGCGCATGGTCGCCGGGTTGGAACGTACCACCAGCGGCGATATTTACATCGACAGCCAGCGCGTGACGGATATGGAGCCCAAAGATCGCGGCATCGCGATGGTGTTCCAAAACTACGCGCTGTATCCACACATGAGCGTGTATGACAACATGGCCTATGGCCTGAAAATTCGCGGTTTTGGCAAACAGCATATCCAACAACGGGTCGAAGACGCGGCACGTATTTTGGAGCTGGAGCCGCTGTTGCAACGCAAACCGCGTGAGCTTTCCGGTGGCCAGCGTCAACGGGTGGCCATGGGGCGCGCTATCGTGCGTGAGCCCGCGGTGTTTCTGTTTGATGAGCCATTGTCTAACCTGGATGCCAAACTGCGCGTGCAGATGCGTCTGGAATTGCAGCAATTGCATCGCCGACTGAAAACCACCAGCCTGTACGTGACGCACGATCAGGTGGAAGCGATGACGCTGGCGCAGCGGGTGATTGTGATGAACAAAGGCGTGGCGGAGCAAATTGGTACACCGAGCGAGGTTTATCAGCGCCCGGCATCGTTGTTTGTCGCCAGTTTTATTGGGTCACCGGCCATGAACCTGTTGCCCGGAACGTTGAGCGCTGACGGCAGCCAGCTGCGGTTGGCGGATGGCATGATGCTGAAATTACCGCAGGCAAAAGCACAGTGGGGGGGACGCCAGTTGACGCTCGGCATCCGCCCGGAGCATATTCAACTGGCCCCTGATGAACAGGGTGGCGTGCCCTTGACGATGCAAACGCTGGAGCTGTTGGGGGCGGACAATTTGGCTCATGGGCAGTGGGGCGGGCACGGTGTGATCGCCCGGCTTTCGCATGAGGCTATGCCGGCAGCGGGCAGCACGCTATATTTGCATCTGCCTGCACAGGCGCTGCACTTTTTTGATACCGATAGCGGATTACGGATGGAACAATGACCACAGCCTGGCCTTATCCACATATTGTCGCCCATCGCGGCGGCGGTTCTCTGGCGCCGGAAAATACCCTCGCGGCGATCGACGTTGGCGCGCGTCACGGCCACAAAATGATTGAGTTCGACGCGAAGCTGGCGCAGGACGGGCAAATTTTTCTCTTGCATGACGATACCCTGGATCGCACCAGCAACGGCTGGGGTGTGGCGGGTGAGTTACCTTGGGACAAGCTGGTTCAACTCGATGCCGGCAACTGGTATAACTCCGCCTACAAGGGCGAACGTTTGCCTTTGTTGTCTGAGGTGGCTGAACGCTGTTTGCAGCATGGCATGATGGCGAACATTGAAATCAAACCCACTACTGGCAGTGACGACGAAACAGGTCGGGTGGTGGCGCTGGCGGCACGCCTGCTGTGGCAGGGGCAGACCGATCCTTTGCTCTCTTCGTTCTCGGTTGAAGCGCTTGAGGCGGCACAACGCACCGTACCGGAATTGCCGCGTGGTTTGTTGCTGGATGAGTGGGATGACAACTGGCAAGCGCTGACACAACGGTTGGGTTGTGTGTCATTACACATCAACCATAAAGAGCTGACTGCCGAACGCGTTGCGGCACTGAAAGCCGCAGGCTTGCGCATTCTGGTTTATACCGTTAACCAGCCGGCGCGTGCGCGCCTGCTGTTGAACTGGGGCGTTGATTGCATTTGTACTGACCGGATCGATTTAATCGGGCCTGATTTTCCAAACGGTTAACCTCTGTTGACAGGCGTCGGCAGCGGCGCCTGGGGTACCGAAGGTGTGGTGCGATCGAACGGGTTGCGCGGTTGGTTACCATTTGGCAGCAGTTGGCCACCGTTCGGCGAATTTCGCAGCAATTGTTGTTGGTTGTTGTCAAATTGCCGCTGTTGCTGCAAACGGCGCTGATCCAACTGCTGGTTATTCAGCATACGCTGTTGTTGTACGTGTTGATTACGTTGGTTGAGAAACTGCTGCTGCGAGCTGAGATCGGTGACACCGTTGGCCGCAGTGGCCAATCCTGACACTAATAACAGGTTGTACAGCATGTGATAGCTTTTCATGGCATTTACCTCGACTTCGTTTTCATTAAGCCTAACCTATTGGTGAAAACTTGCTGATAGTTTGTATTTTGCGCAGATGTAAACTGCCTTTTCGTCGCGACCTGTCCCGCCTTCCGTTACAATCGCCCTTTCCGACTTTCTAGGGTGAACCCATCGTGCTGCTTCTGGTAATTACTACCATCCTGTGGGCGTTCTCTTTCAGCCTCATTGGCGAATATCTGGCGGGCCATGTCGACAGCTGGTTCTCGGTGCTGATGCGCATTGGCCTTGCGGCACTGGTGTTCCTGCCTTTCCTGCGTTGGCGCAATATAAAACCGAAAGTAATTCTGATGTACATGCTGGTGGGGGCCTGTCAGCTTGGCATCATGTACCTGTTCAGCTTCCGTGCGTACATGTATTTAACTGTGCCAGAATTCTTGCTGTTTACCGTACTGACGCCGCTGTATGTCACGCTGATTTACGATCTGATCAGCGGTCAACGCTTGCGCTGGAGCTATGTGCTCAGTGCATTGCTGGCGGTATTGGGGGCGGCGATCATCCGCTACCATCAACTGAGTGAACATTTCTGGTGGGGATTACTGCTGGTGCAGGCGGCGAATATCAGCTTTGCCATCGGCATGGTGGGTTACAAGCGCTTGATGGAAGTGCACCCGTTGCCACAGCATACCGCGTTTTCCTGGTTCTACCTGGGGGCGTTAGTGGTGGCGGTGGTAGCCTGGTGCTTGTGGGGCAACCCAAATCAGTTACCGACGACCAATCTGCAATGGGGCATTCTGGTGTGGCTGGGCGTGGTGGCCTCCGGGCTGGGTTATTTCATGTGGAACTACGGCGCAACGCAGGTGGATGCAGGAACCCTGGGTATCATGAATAACATGCATGTGCCTGCTGGGTTGCTGGTAAATCTGGCCATCTGGCAGCAACAGCCACACTGGCCAAGTTTTATTATCGGTGGGGCAGTGATTGTTGCTTCCCTGTGGGTACATCGCCGTTGGGTGGCGCCCAAAATAATCAGTAAATAGACAGGGCTCCTCAAGCGCAGGAAGCCCTTATCGTCAAGGTTGTGAAGCCAGCGGTTTAACGCTGGTGACACCGGCGCCTGGGCGTTCGGCATCACGCACGAAAGGCAGATGATTACAGGCGTGCTGGCGTGCCGAACGGATAAAGGCTTCCGTTACTGCCTGCCGTTGCTCCCCGTCGCGCACGGCGGCATACAAGCGGCTCCACAGACCGTCGCCCAGGGTTTTGGTCACAACCAATCCCTGGCGCTCAAAGCTTTCCACCACCCAGTGCGGCAACGCTGCAATCCCCATCCGTGCTGACACCATCTGGATAAGCAACAGGGTGTTATCCACGTTTTTCAATGCCGGGTTAATGCCTGCCGGTTGCAGGAAATGGCGCCAGATATCCAACCGTTGGCGCTGTACCGGATAAATCATCAACGTTTCGTCGCTCAAATCCTCAGGCGTAATGTGCAACTTGCTGGCCAGCGGATGATCCGGTGCCAACACCAGTCGCACTTCGAAATCAAACATCGGCGAATAGTGCAGACCGCTGCGCGGCAGAATATCGGAGGTCAGTACCAGATCCAGTTCACCCTGTTGCAAGGCGGGTTGAGGATCAAAGGTGACGCCAGACTTGAAGTCCATCACGACCTGCGGCCAGCTCTGACGGAAATTATCCAACGCTGGCGTCAGCCACTGAATACAACTGTGGCACTCGATGGCGATACGCAACGTTGTCTGATGAGGTTCGTGACACGCCTGCAACGCCTGCTGAATTTGCGGCAGCACCTGTTCTGCCAGCTGCAACAGGATCTCTCCCTGCGCGGTAAAGCGCAGCGGTTGGCTCTTGCGAACGAACAGTTTGAAGCCCAGACGTTGCTCCAGATCGCTGAACTGATGTGACAGTGCAGACTGTGTCTGATGGAGTTGGGCCGCGGCGGCCGCTAGCGAACCGGTATTGCGCAGAGCCTGCAGCGTCCGTAAGTGTTTCAGTTCGATCATGAGAGTCCTTCACAGTGACAGTGAATAAATTGCGCTTGTGGTGAATACAGTACCTGCGGATTATGGATGTGTAAACATCTGGACGGCTAAATGGGGAATATGACGATGGCAATTTTAAATCACACACTGGGTTTTCCTCGCGTTGGGCTACGACGTGAACTGAAAAAAGCACAGGAAAGCTACTGGGCAGGCAGCTCAACGCAGGAAGAACTGCTGGCAGTTGGCCGCGAGCTGCGTGCTCGTCATTGGCAACAGCAACAGCAGGCCGGGGTGGATTTGGTGCCGGTCGGCGATTTCGCTTGGTACGACCATGTATTAACCACCAGTTTACTGCTGGGTAACGTACCGGCGCGTCATCAGAATCAAGACGGTTCCATCGATCTCGATACCTTGTTCCGTCTTGGCCGTGGTCGCGCGCCGACCGGGGAACCGGCAGCAGCGGCGGAAATGACCAAATGGTTTAATACCAACTACCACTACATGGTGCCTGAGTTCCATAAAGGCCAGCAGTTCAAATTGGGTTGGACTCAATTACTGGATGAAGTTGACGAAGCCTTGGCCTTGGGCCACAAAATTAAACCGGTGCTGCTGGGCCCGGTAACCTACCTGTGGTTGGGCAAAGTGAAGGGCGAGCAGTTTGACCGCCTGTCGCTGCTGAAAGAGATCCTGCCGGTTTATCAGCAGGTGTTGGCGGAACTGGCAAAACGCGGCGTTGAATGGGTGCAGATCGACGAACCTGCGCTGGTGCTTGAACTGCCACCAGAATGGCTAAATGCCTTCAAACCGGCTTATGACGCGCTGCAGGGCCAGGTCAAACTGTTGCTGACGACCTACTTCGACAGCATTGGCCACAACCTGGATACCGTCCGTGAACTGCCGGTACAGGGGCTGCATATTGATCTGGTTGCCGGGCACGATGATATCGCCGCCTTAAACCAGGTTCTGCCAAAAGAGTGGCTATTATCTCTGGGCGTCATTAATGGGCGCAACGTTTGGCGCGCCGATTTGAGCACCTGGTTCGAACGCCTGCACCCCTTGGTTGGCAGCCGCCCGTTGTGGATTGGTACCTCTTGTTCACTGCTGCACAGCCCAATCGATCTCAGCGTGGAAACCCGCCTGGATGAAGAAGTGAAAAGCTGGTTTGCCTTCGCCCTGCAAAAATGTGCCGAAGTGGCTCTGTTGAGCGCGGCACTGAATGCGCCTGGCGCCGCCAAACAGGCTGAGCTGGACGCCTACAGCGCGCCAATCCGTGCTCGCCGTCAGTCCAGCCGCGTGCACAATGCGCAGGTAGGCCAGCGTCTGGCTGCGATTACCGCACAGGACAGCGAACGCCAGCGCCCTTACGCCGAACGTGCTCAGGCACAGCGTGAGCGTTTCAATCTGCCGGCCTGGCCGACAACCACTATTGGTTCATTCCCACAAACTACCGAAATTCGTGGCCTGCGTCTGGACTTCAAGCAGGGGCGCCTGGACGGTAGCAACTACCGCACCAGCATCAGCGAACACATCAAACAGGCGATCGTTGAACAAGAACGTCTGGGTCTGGATGTGTTGGTACACGGCGAAGCCGAGCGTAATGACATGGTGGAATATTTCGGCGAGAACCTCGACGGCTTCGTCTTCACGCAAAACGGCTGGGTGCAAAGCTACGGTTCCCGTTGCGTGAAGCCGCCAGTCATCATCGGAGATATCAGCCGACCGCAAGCCATCACCGTTGAGTGGGCGAAGTATGCCCAGTCGCTGACAGACAAGCCGGTAAAAGGCATGTTGACCGGTCCGGTGACCATTCTTTGCTGGTCATTCCCGCGTGAGGACGTGACCCGTGAAGTGATTGCCAAACAGATCGCTCTGGCGCTGCGTGATGAAGTGGAAGATCTGGAAAAGGCCGGTATCGGTATCATCCAGATTGATGAACCTGCACTGCGTGAAGGTCTGCCGCTGCGTCAATCTGACTGGGCAGCTTACCTGAACTGGGCGGTAGATGCGTTTAAACTGAATGCCGCTGTGGCGCAAGATGACACGCAGATCCACACCCACATGTGTTACTGCGAGTTTAACGACATCATGGATTCGATTGCCGCGTTGGATGCTGACGTGATCACCATCGAAACCTCGCGTTCCGATATGGACCTGTTGGAAGCCTTCAAAGAGTTTGAGTATCCAAACGAAATCGGCCCGGGCGTGTATGACATTCACTCGCCAAACGTGCCAAGCGTGGAATGGATCGAAGCGTTGTTGCGTAAGGCCGCGCAGAACATCCCGGCAGAGCGCCTGTGGGTTAACCCAGACTGCGGCCTGAAAACCCGCGGTTGGCCGGAAACCCGCCAATCATTGGCCAACATGGTGTTGGCTGCACAGCGCTTGCGTGAGCTGCAGGATTAATCGTCGCAAAAAATGGAGTGAGGGTTTGATGTGATGATTCAGGGCGCCTCGGCGCCCTTTCTTATGCCCTCAGCCGTTGCTGAGGGACTGGGCGTTATTTAATGCCAGGTACGCCATGCTGAGCAAACCATGCCAGCATGCGCTGCCAGCCATCTTCTGCCGCTTCGGCGTCATAACTTGGACGGTAGTCGGCATTGAAGGCGTGGCCGGCTTCAGGGTAAACCACGATTTCTGCGCTGGCGTTAGCCGCACGGATCGCCTGGCGCATGCTCTCTACGGTATCCAGTGGGATACTGCTGTCCTGACCGCCGTACAACCCAAGCACGGGGGCGGAGAGCTGCGTGGCGATATCGACCGGAAACTTTGGCGAGTTAAGCGTTTTTTCACCCACCAGTTTGCCATACCAAGCGACGGCAGCCTTTAACTGCGGGTTATGGGCCGCATACAGCCAGGTAATACGCCCGCCCCAGCAAAAACCGGTAATGGCCAACTTGCCTGCGTCCCCGCCGTGACGGGTCGCCCAATGTGCTGCATGATCCAAATCCGCCAATACCTGGCGATCTGGCACTTTGTTCACCAGCTTTTGAAACAGTTCACCGATGTCGGTGTAATCTTTGGCATCCCCCTGACGGAAATACAGCTCAGGTGCAATCGCCAGATAGCCTTGCTTTGCCAAACGACGGCACACGTCCTGGATATGTTCATGGACGCCAAAAATTTCCTGTACCACCAGCACAACCGGGAATGGGCCACTGTGATCTGCCGGTTTGGCGATATAGGCCGGCAGATTGTCGCCCTGCGAAGGAATGGTGGTTTCCCCTGCATGAATGCCTTGTTCATCGGTAAGAATGGTTGAGGCAGCCAACGGTGTTACGGCAGGGGTGAATCCCCCCTGAGCCTGTTTTAATGTCATCACATGATCGGTTTTCATTGCGGTCTCCGTGCAATAGAGAAAAGCGCTGAGATTAACTATAGGAAAGATTACGCGTTATTGGCATCGAGTTGAGCATTTTCGGTCAAGTCTGTAAAAAACGGTTAATTATCTGGCTTTACTGCATTTTTGTTGTCTTTTTATCATGCTATTACGCATGTTGACACGTAGGAGTGCCATAAGGTGCGTTAGCTGCCGTTTATATGGCTAAGTTGCCGATAAACGGGGCGTATTTTCTGAGGTCGCGTAAATAGTGGGCTAGAGAACAGGCCTTTGCGATCGGAGACGCACCGCGGGAAACGGCCGTACAGTTTGTCAGCTAGACTTGTGGCAACTGAGGTGCATATATCGGCCTTTTGGCTTATTTTTGTGACCATAGTCACGAAAATTATGTAGATTGCATTTTGTTTCTTTATTCAAAGTGATGGTCGTCACTAAATTGAGTGGCGATTTTCAGTAGAGTACTTTTTTGTTCCTCCCAATAAACATGATCTATGAGGAGTCTCGCATGTCTCAATCTGACGTTTTTCATCTCGGCCTCACTAAAAACGATTTACAAGGGGCCCAGCTTGCCATCGTTCCTGGCGATCCACAGCGCGTAGAGAAAATTGCCAAGCTGATGGAAAATCCGGTGCATCTGGCTTCCCATCGTGAATTTACCTCATGGCGTGCAGAGCTGGACGGTAAGGCCGTTATCGTCTGCTCCACCGGTATCGGTGGCCCGTCTACGTCTATCGCCGTTGAAGAGCTGGCGCAGTTGGGTATCCGGACCTTCTTGCGTATCGGCACCACGGGCGCGATCCAGTCAAACATCAATGTCGGTGACGTGCTGGTGACCACTGCGGCAGTTCGCCTTGATGGCGCAAGCTTGCACTTTGCACCGATGGAATTCCCGGCCGTGGCCGATTTCACCTGTACCACGGCATTGGTCGAAGCGGCTAAAGCTGCGGGTGCGACCACGCACATTGGCGTTACCGCGTCTTCCGATACCTTCTATCCAGGTCAGGAACGTTACGATACCTACTCCGGCCGGGTTGTTAGCCGTTTCAAAGGCTCGATGGAAGAGTGGCAGTCGATGGGTGTAATGAACTATGAAATGGAATCGGCCACGCTGCTGACCATGTGTGCAAGCCAAGGCCTGCGTGCGGGTATGGTTGCCGGTGTGATCGTTAACCGCACCCAGCAAGAAATCCCGAACGCGGAAACCATGAAAAACACCGAAAGCAAAGCGGTGCAGATCGTGGTTGATGCGGCACGCCGCCTGCTGTAATTCCTCTGCAATTCAACGGGCCGTCCCGCGGCCCGTTTTGTCATTCAGTCGTAATCTGTTACGGTTATAACCCATCGTCTTTCACGTTGCAGCGTTGTTGGCTGCCGTCAGTTATGTGGCCCGTTCTTGGGTCAAACCCCTTACGGGGCCGCTGCGAGCAGCGTTCAAGTCTGCTCCCGGCAGATTTGTCACCCCAGTGACTTACCTGAGTAAGCGCCTGAGGGTGCCCGACCTGGCCACCTCTTTAATCCGTTGAGCCCGGTTCTACCGATGCTATCAGAGGTTGCGTTTTTTCAGACAGTAACAACGAGGACGTCTATGACCGCTCAGATCCTGCTTCATCCTTCATTGGCACCGCTTGATGGCGGCATTAATTTTCGTGATCTTGGGGGCAATAGCGTCACCGATGGTCGCCGTATCAAACGTGGCCTGTTGTTTCGTTCCGGCTCGCTAGAGCGCCTGACGGAAAATGACTGCACTTTCTTGGCCGGCGTGCCTGTTCGTTCGGTGCTGGATTACCGTGATGCCGATGAAGTGCAGGCCAAGCCTGATGTTCTGTGGCGCGGTGCCGATTATCATCATTTCCCGGCCAACCCGCTGAGCAATGAAGTCAACGCCAATTTGGAAAAGCTAAACAGTGAAACGCTCGCCGGTTTCGATGCCCAAATGTTTATGCTGGAACTGTACCGCCGATTACCGTTCGGCAATGCGGCGTATAAACAGTTGGCACAACTGCTGAGCAAGGCGGATCACGGGGCGATCGTCCAGCATTGTGCGGTCGGCAAGGATCGCACGGGGATAGGATCGGCGTTGGTGTTATTTGCACTGGGAGCTGATGAAGCGACGGTTGTGGAAGATTACCTGTTAACTGAAACCACGCTGGCAACGTTCCGTGAACACATGCTGGATCAACTGTCGATTCGCCTGAATGATTCTGCGTTGAAACAGTTTGCTTACGTGCTCAGCGCCCGTGAAGAGTTCCTGATGACTGCACTGAGTTGTATTCGTGAGCAACATGGCTCTACCGATCGTTGGCTTGAAGCGGAATACGGCTTGGGCCAGGAACAGCGTGAAGCGCTGCAGGCGTTTTACCTCGAGTAAACCGTGCTGATGTTTAACCGGGGTTTAATCTGCCCCGGCTGGCATTCAGTATTCTTGGGGGATAAATCCCATATCAGGAGCCTGTATTGAGCCTCAATGACATTATCCACTGGGTCAGCGAAACCGTGCGCCAGCACGAAAACTGGGCCATCCCGATTATCTTCTTCTTGGCATTTGGCGAATCGCTGGCTTTCTTGTCGCTGTTGTTACCGGCTACGGTGATTTTGCTCGCCTTGGGGGCGCTGATTGGCGAAAGCGGCATCGCATTTTGGCCGATTTGGGCTGCTGCGGCTGCCGGTGCATTCTTCGGCGATTGGCTTTCTTACTGGATTGGCTACCACTATCAGGATCGCGTTGCGCACATGTGGCCGCTATCGCGCAATCCGCAATTATTGACGCGGGGCCATGCGTTTTTTGAACGTTGGGGTGTCCTGGGTATTTTCATCGGTCGCTTTTTCGGCCCATTGCGTGCCGTGGTACCGCTGGTTGGTGGCATTTGCGGCATGCCCCAGCGTTATTTCCAGGTGGCCAATGTCACGTCGGCGATGATCTGGGCGTTCGGTATCCTCGCGCCGGGTGCGTTTGGCATTAAATGGTTAAGCCAGTGGTTTAGCTAATCTTTAGCTGAGTTGCGCAGCGTTTCGCAATATTACGCCATCGAGACACAATCAAGCTGGACATCCATACAGCCTCCCCTTAACGTGACGGGCAATAGGCGTATAAAAAGCCGGAACAGTCAGGTGTAACAGGAGGCAGGGTGGATACCAGTTTAATTTACGGTATAGGTGGGGTAGCTATCGGTCTGCTATTGGGGTGGCTTATTGCCAGCTTGCGTGTGCAACAGACACAGGCACAGCATGAAACCGAGCTACGACTGCTGGAACAATCGCTGCAACAGGCGCAGCAGGAAACCGCATCCCGACAGGAAGTACTGCAGCGTAATGAGCAACACATGCGCCAGACTGAGCTGGAATTACGTAATCTGCACAGTCAGTTGGCGGCCGGGCATGAAAAGCTTCAGCAGCTTAATCACTGGCGTACAGAATGTGAGCAGTTGAACCAGGAACTGCGAGCCCAACGTGAGGTGAACAGCGCTCAGGAAGCCGAGTTGCGTGAGGTGACAATCCGTCTGGAAGAAACCCGTATGGCGGCGGAGGAAAAACAGCGTCTATTGATTAACAGCGAACAACGCCTCACCACCCAATTCGAAAATTTGGCCAACCGCATTTTTGAACATAGCGGGCGCAAGGTGGACGAACAGAATAAGCAAAGCTTGGATCGCCTGTTGCTGCCGCTGCGTGAGCAACTGGACGGTTTCCGCCGTCAGGTGCAGGACAGTTTCGGCCAGGAAGCACGCGAACGCCATACTTTGACCCACGAAATACGTAATCTGCAGCAGCTCAATGCGCAGATGGCGCGCGAAGCCATCAACCTCACCAAGGCTTTGAAAGGGGATAATAAAACTCAGGGTAACTGGGGTGAGGTGGTACTGAGCCGGGTGCTCGAAGCCTCTGGCCTGCGTGAGGGACATGAGTATGAAACCCAGGTTAACGTGCGGGTGGATCACCAGAGCCGCATGCAACCCGATGTGATCGTGCGTTTGCCTCAGGGCAAGGACGTGGTGATCGATGCAAAAATGTCGTTGGTGGCCTACGAACGTTACTTCAATAGTGAAGATGAAGCAGAGCGTGAGGCGGCGTTGAATGAACATATTGCTTCGTTGCGCGGCCATATCCGCCTGCTTGGACGCAAGGATTACCAGCAATTGCCTGGCCTGCGTTCGCTGGACTACGTGCTGATGTTTATTCCAGTGGAGCCGGCCTTCCTGTTGGCTATCGACCGTGAGCCGGAGCTGATTAGCGATGCACTAAAACACAACATCATGCTGGTCAGCCCAACCACGCTATTGGTGGCATTACGCACCATCACCAATCTTTGGCGCTATGAGCATCAGAGCCAGAATGCACAACGCATTGCTGACCGGGCGGCACGGCTGTATGACAAAATGCGGCTGTTCGTTGATGATATGTCGTCGCTGGGACAGAGCCTGGACAAGGCCCAGGGGAGTTATCGTCTGGCGATGAACAAACTGAGCGAAGGCCGTGGTAATCTTATCGGGCAGACCGAGGGGTTCCGCGCACTGGGGGTTGAGGTGAAAAGGCCGATCAATCCGCTGCTGGCTCAGCAGGCCAGTGCGCAGCATGATGAAGAATTTGAGGCGGCGGACGACGATAACGTTGACGCGCTGCCGGAGGCGGAAGGCGACGACGCCGTCGAGGAGCCACGCTCCGCATCGCAGGGATGACAACCGCTGCGAGGTGGGGTATTCCGTGGGGTTCTGGTACACTCCACCACACTAAATTGACTGAATAGCAGGCAGGACAATGGCAGATCAACCGCAGGAAACCACCGATTTCGGTTTTCGCACCGTAGCTCGAGACGAAAAGCAGGCCATGGTGGCAGACGTTTTTCATTCGGTAGCCGCAAAGTATGACGTGATGAACGACCTGATGTCGTTTGGCATCCACCGTATCTGGAAGCGTTTTACCATTGATTGCAGCGGCGTGCGCCGTGGGCAGCGGGTGTTGGATCTGGCCGGTGGCACCGGTGACCTGGCCGCCAAGTTCTCTCGCATGGTCGGTGAACAGGGGCAGGTGGTGCTGGCGGACATTAACGATTCCATGCTGAAGATGGGGCGCGAGAAACTGCGCGATCGCGGCATTGTCGGCAACATCAGCTACGTACAGGCCAATGCCGAAGCGTTGCCGTTCCCTGATAACTATTTTGACTGCATCACCATTTCCTTTGGCCTGCGCAACGTCACCGACAAAGACAAAGCGCTGCGCTCGATGTTCCGTGTGCTCAAGCCAGGTGGCCGTCTGTTGGTGTTGGAGTTCTCCAAACCCTTGCTGGCACCACTGAGCAAAGCCTATGACGCCTACTCGTTCCACGTGCTGCCGAAAATCGGCGAGCTGGTGGTCAAGGATCCGGAAAGCTACCGCTATCTCGCCGAGTCGATCCGCATGCATCCCGATCAGGAAACGCTGAAGGGCATGATGGGGGCCGCCGGTTTTGACAACGTGACCTATTTTAACCTGACCGGCGGTATTGTGGCCCTGCACCGTGGCTTCAAGTTCTGATATGGATATGCCGATGCTGTTAACCCCGTTGTTGACCGGCGTACTGGAAACATCCCTCAACAGCCTGCTGTTCCGCGATCGCAGCATGAAGGCGGCTCGTCAGCGGCTGGCCGGCAAGGTTTTACGTATTGAGCTGCAGGAACTTGCCTCTCCGCTGGTGTTGATCTTCAGTGAACAGCGTGTGGATGTGCTTGGTCAGTCTGATGACACTGCCGACTGCACGGTGCGCAGCCGTATTTCGGTGCTGCTTAAATTGCGGGATCGCCAACAGCTTTCGCCATTGATGCGCAGCGGCGACTTGATTGTCGAAGGCGACATTCAGGTCGTGCAACAACTGGTTGGGTTGCTTGATCTGGCAGAGTGGGATCCGGCGGAATGGCTGGCACCTTACATTGGCGATATTGCCGCGCAGGGTGTCACGCAGGTTCTGGGCAAGGGCGCGAACCTGCTGAAAGCAGGCTTACAGCGTCAGCAGCATTATGTGGCTGAAACACTGACGGAAGAGTGGCGTGTGGCACCGGGCCCATTGGAAGTTGTGTGGTTCAATGAAGAGGTTGATGCCACCGTTCGCAACGCCGATGCGCTGATTGCCCGTATGGACAAGTTGGAGGGTAAACGATGACCCCTGGCGAACTACGCCGCCTGTATTTGATCGTCCGCGTTTTTCTCAGCTATGGCCTGGATGAACTGATCCCCAAGATGCGTTTGACGTGGCCACTGCGATTTGGCCGCCGTCTGCTTTTCTGGATGCCAAACCGCCATGCAGATAAACCCTTGGGTGAGCGTCTGCGTCTGGCTTTGCAGGAGTTGGGGCCGGTATGGATTAAGTTTGGCCAGATGATGTCTACTCGTCGCGACCTGTTCCCACCACAGATCGCCGATCAACTGACGTTGTTGCAGGACCGGGTTGCTCCTTTCGACGGTGCGCTAGCGCGTAAGCATATTGAATTGGCGATGGGCGGCCCGCTGGAAACTTGGTTTGATGATTTTGACCAACAGGCGCTGGCCTCGGCATCGATAGCCCAGGTGCATACCGCGCGGCTAAAAACGACCGGGCAGGAAGTGGTGCTGAAGGTGATTCGGCCGGATATCGGGCCAATCATCAAGGCCGATGTGCGCCTGATGTATCGTTTAGCGGCTTGGGTGCCCAAGCTGATGCCGGATGGTCGACGCCTGCGTCCGCGTGAAGTGGTGCGCGAGTATGAAAAGACTTTGCTGGACGAGCTGAATCTGCTGCGTGAAGCGGCTAACGCCATCCAGTTGCGTCGCAATTTCGACGGCAGTCCTATGTTGTACGTGCCGGAAGTGTATTCGGACTACTGCCGCGAAAGCGTGCTGGTCATGGAACGCATTTACGGCATCCCTGTTTCGGATATTGAGACGCTGGAAAAGCAGGGCACCAACATGAAACTGTTGGCTGAACGTGGGGTTCAGGTATTCTTTACCCAGGTCTTCCGTGACAGCTTCTTCCATGCAGACATGCATCCCGGTAATATTTTCGTCAGCTATGAACATCCTGAAGACCCCTGCTATATCGGCATCGACTGCGGTATTGTTGGCTCGTTGAACAAGGACGATAAACGCTATCTGGCGGAAAACTTTATTGCCTTCTTCAATCGTGATTACCGCAAGGTTGCGGAGTTGCATGTTGATTCTGGCTGGGTACCGCGCGATACCAACGTCGAGGATTTTGAGTTCGCTATCCGTACCGTGTGTGAGCCGATCTTCGAGAAGCCGTTGGAGGAAATTTCGTTTGGCAACGTGCTGTTGAACCTGTTCAATACCGCGCGTCGATTCAATATGGAAGTGCAACCCCAACTGGTGTTATTGCAGAAGACCTTGCTGTATGTTGAAGGTCTGGGCCGACAGCTTTACCCACAGTTGGATTTGTGGACGACGGCCAAGCCGTTCCTGGAAAGCTGGATGCGTGACCAGGTCGGTATACCGGCAGTGATCCGCGCCCTGAAAGAAAAAGCGCCGTTTTGGGCAGAGAAACTGCCTGAACTGCCTGAATTATTTTACGATAGTCTGCAACAGCATAAGCTGTTGCAACAAAGTGTTGATAAGCTGACTAATCAGATGCAGGCCCAGCGTGTTCGTCAGGGACAATCGCGTTATTTGTTCGGCGTTGGCGCTACACTGATAGTCAGCGGTACGATTTTGCTATTGGGCGAGGTTGCTGTATTCCCCGCATGGCTGATAGCAGCCGGCATCGTTTCCTGGCTGATAGGCTGGAAGCGAACTGCCTGAATTGGTTAGAAACTCTGGTAAAATCTGCCGTATAATGCGACGGATTTTGAAAAAACCCTGTAAAAATAGAGGTAATTGCAATGGGCGGTATTAGTATTACGCAATTGTTGATCATCGCAGTGATCGTGGTGCTGCTGTTTGGTACCAAAAAGCTCCGTACCTTGGGGTCCGATCTCGGTGCATCAATCAAGGGTTTCAAAAAGGCGATCGGCGATGACAACACGCCGCCGACCAACACGGCTGAGAAAAGCAGCCTGGATGACGCTGACTTCACGGCCAAGCCTATTACCGATAAGCAGCCGGAAGTGAAAGCGGAAGAGTCGAAGAACAAAGAGCAGGTATAAACCGTGTTTGACATTGGGTTTAGTGAACTGTTGCTGGTTCTGGTTATTGGCCTGGTGGTACTCGGGCCGGAACGGCTACCGGTAGCGGTAAGAACAGTTTCGGGCTGGATCCGCGCGCTGCGTTCGTTGGCGGCTTCGGTGCAGAACGAACTTACTCAGGAACTGAAACTGCAGGAACTGCAGGACAGCCTGAAAAAGGTAGAGAAGGCAGGCATGCAGAATTTGTCGCCAGAGTTAAAGGCGTCAATGGATGAGCTGAAAGACGCGGCGGAATCGCTGAAACGTTCTTATCAGGGCGACAGCAAGACCGAGCCAGCACACACTATTCATAACCCTCTGGTCACCGACCCGGAAGCCATTCATGACGGCGTGACGCCGGCAGAGGCTGCGGCTGTTGCGTCGTCTCCGGCTGCAGTACCGGAGCCGGCGGTTACGGCAACGCCGCAGGTTGAACAGCCGGCAATCACGCCCGCTAAACAACCGGTAGCGTCAGCCGTTCAGGCAAACCCAGAACCTGTTGCGGATAAAACCCCCGCGTCTCACCAACCTAGTGGCGATCGTTAAAACATGGCTGTTGAAGATACCCAACCCCTTATCAGTCATCTGATAGAACTGCGTAAGCGGTTGTTAAACTCAATTATCAGCATACTGGCGATCTTCCTGGTGCTGGTGTTTTTCGCCAATGACATCTATCAACTGGTGTCTGCACCGTTGATCAAGCAGCTACCTGCCGGCGCGAGCATGATCGCCACCGACGTGGCCTCACCGTTCTTCACGCCGATCAAGTTGACCATGATCGTTTCGGTGTTTGTCGCTGCACCCGTGATTCTGTATCAGGTCTGGTCATTTATCGCACCGGCGTTATACAAGCATGAACGCCGATTGATGATGCCCTTGCTGGTGTCGAGCAGCCTGCTGTTTTATCTCGGCATGGCGTTTGCCTACTTTATCGTGTTCCCGTTGGCGTTTGGTTTTTTTGCCAAGACCGCACCCGCCGGGGTGATGATTGCGACCGACATCAATAACTACCTTGATTTCGTCATGGCGCTGTTTATGGCGTTTGGCGTTGCGTTTGAGGTGCCTGTTGCCATTATTCTGCTGTGTTGGAGTGGCGTCACTTCACCGGAAGATTTGAAAAAGAAACGTCCGTACGTGTTGGTAGGGGCTTTCGTGGTTGGCATGTTGTTGACGCCACCGGATGTGTTCTCGCAAACCCTGCTGGCGATACCGATGTATCTGTTGTTTGAAGTGGGTGTGTTCTTTGCCCGTTTCTATACGGGTAAACGTCGTCCGCAGCCGGAAGAAGAAGATGAGGGCGATGAGCCCCCTGTACCTTGATTTCTGTTTGTCTAAAGCCGCCCGCTGGGCGGCTTTTACTTTGGGAAAACCATGTTTGATATCGGCGTCAATCTCACCAGTTCACAGTTTGCCAAAGACCGCTCAGCCGTGCTGGAGCGCGCACGCGTCGCCGGCGTGAAAGGGATGCTGATTACCGGTACGGATCTGCCGGAGAGTCAGGCCGCCAGTGAGCTGGCCCTGTTACATACCGGCTATTGTTGGTCCACCGCGGGCGTGCATCCACATCATGCCAGCAGTTGGGACGAGCGGGCTGCTGAACACATACATGAATTGGCCTCTCGGCCGCACGTCGCGGCAGTGGGTGAATGTGGTTTGGATTTTAACCGTAACTTTTCCACGCCAGAGCAACAAGAAAAGGCATTCAGCGCTCAACTTGCGTTGGCCGCAGAGCTGGCGATGCCGGTATTTCTTCATTGCCGCGATGCGCACGCACGTTTTGCCGCGCTGTTGGCACCCTGGTTAGATAAACTGCCCGCGGCAGTGGTGCACTGTTTTACGGGTACTGCTGAAGAATTAGAAGGCTGTTTGTCGCTAGGCTTGTCGATCGGTATTACCGGTTGGGTCTGTGATGAACGGCGTGGCTTGGAATTGCGTGCACTGCTACCGCAGATCCCGGCTGAGCGTCTGTTGCTGGAAACCGACGCCCCCTATCTGTTGCCCCGGGATTTACATCCGAAACCTGCATCTCGCCGCAACGAACCCTGTTTTTTGCCTCATATCGTCCGGCAGGTGGCCACCTGGCGACACGAAGACCCCGAATGGCTGGGGCAGAAAACTGATGAGAACGCCCGCCGGCTGTTCCGGCTGGAATGAGTTAGGAGAAAACTATGAGCTATGCATTTCCGGGTACCTTCCCAGGTCGTCGTATGCGCCGCGTGCGCCGTCATGATTTCAGCCGTCGCCTGGTGGCGGAGAATCAACTGACGGTTAACGATCTGATCTACCCGGTATTTGTCATGGAAGGCAATAACCGTCAGGAAGCCGTATCATCCATGCCCGGTGTATCACGCATGAGCATCGATCTGCTGATTAAGGAAGCGGAAACCATCGCCAAGCTGGGTGTGCCAGTGATCTCCCTGTTCCCGGTTATTGAGCCAGGCCTGAAGTCACTGCATGCGGAAGAAGCCTATAATCCAGACGGTTTGGTGCAGCGTACGGTACGCGCGTTGAAAGACGCGGTGCCTGAATTGGGTATTTTGACCGACGTAGCGCTTGATCCTTACACCACTCACGGTCAGGACGGCATCATTGATGAGCAGGGTTATGTCATCAACGATATCACCAAAGAAATTCTGGTCCGTCAGGCATTGTCTCATGCGGAAGCCGGGGCAGAAATCGTGGCGCCAAGCGACATGATGGATGGCCGTATTGGTGCGATTCGCGATCGGTTGGAGCATCAGGGCCTGATTAATACTCAGATCATGGCTTACTCTGCAAAATATGCCTCTTGCTACTATGGCCCATTCCGCGATGCACTGGGCTCAAGCGGCAATCTGAAAGGCGGCAACAAGAAAACCTACCAGATGGACCCTGCCAACAGCGACGAAGCGTTACAGGAAATTGCGCAAGACCTGCAGGAAGGCGCGGATATGGTCATGGTTAAGCCGGGTATGCCTTATCTGGACGTTGTGCGCCGAGTGAAGGATACCTTTGGTGTGCCGACTTTTGCCTATCAGGTGTCTGGTGAATATGCGATGCACATGGCAGCGATTCAGAATGGTTGGTTGCAGGAACAGCCAGCGGTGATGGAATCGCTGATGTGCTTTAAACGCGCTGGGGCTGACGGTGTGCTGACCTACTTTGCCAAGCGAGTCGCTCAGTGGATGCATGACGACGCGATGCAACGCTAAGACAGCAGTAAGCAAAAAACAAAGGCGCCCTGGGCGCCTTTTTGCATTACAACTTTTGAAACTGCCGGTTATCGATACTCTGGGTAACCTGTTTGTTTATCAGGTTCAGTAGCAACATTGAACGTGCCTCGCCGTCAGGCTCAGTGTAAATGGCTTTGAGCCCTTCAAACATGCCGTCGACGATCAACACGCTATCGCCCGGTTGCGGTGTTTCCGGATCAAAGTAGGTTTCGCAGGTATGCGTCTGCAGCTCTTCGATGACCTTCTTCGGGATGGTGGCCGGCATTGAGCCAAAGCGCACGAAGTGGCTGACACCACGTGTTGCGCTGATGGTCGTGGTATGGATGCATTCCGGATTGAATTCCACAAACAGGTAGTTGGGGAACAGGGGTTCGCTGACCGCAATGCGTTTGCCGCGTACGATCTTTTCCAACGTAATGATTGGGCTCAGGCACTTCACTTCCTGCCGCTCCAGATGTTCCTGCGCCCGTAAAAGTTGGCCGCGTTTACAATACAGTAAGTACCAAGATTCCATAATTTCACATGCCTTTCTGCCAGCCGGTAAGCATATCAAAAGCCATTACGGATACATAGTGGTGCAAGTTTCAGCATGTAACTGCCGCTATCTACATGAATCATTAGCAATTAGCGAAGAGTCACACACTTATTCGCACGGCTCGGGTATAACAGAGGGCTAAAAATTTGTTACCGTCGCAGTATGCCTTGGCCTGAGATTGCCAGATGTGACGCTATTCATCGTTTTTGATTGAGGGGGAGAAATGGAGTTGTTTCTGTTGAGTAACGGCAAGCTGTCCGGTGAGGATGAGCTGCTGGGCTATGCCAAGAACCACCTTTTGGCGATGATCGCACGTCGCGGTATCACGTCTGCCGTATTTATCCCTTATGCCATGATCCGCAGTGATTACGATCAGCGTGCACAGGAGCTGTCGCAAACGTTGGGTATCAAAGTGACCAGCATTCACCATGCCGAGTCTCCCGCTGCCGCGGTTGAACAGGCGGAGTGCATTTTGGTCAGCGGCGGCAATACCTGGATGTTAAACCAGATGTTGCACGAGAAGGGTTTGATCATCCCTATCCAACGGGCTGTGCGTGAACGTAGCATACCCTATGTGGGCTGGAGTGCCGGTTGCAACGTTGCTACGCCGAGCATTCGTACCACCAATGACATGCCGGTGCGCAACAGCGTCGTGCTGCCGGCATTGAACCTGTTCCCGGTGCAGATCAACCCGCACTACATTGATGCCCATATCAGGGGCCACATGGGCGAAACGCGTGATGAGCGCCTGGCGGAGTTTTGCGCGGTCAATCCAAGTGAGTCTGTCGTGGCGTTGCGTGAAGGCAGTCTGCTGCACATTGAGGGGAATGATTTACGTTACTTCAGTGCCAGAAATCAAGGTTTCAAGGTGTTCCGCCACGGCGTGGAGACCCAGGAGCATCATGATACGCAGGCGTTACAACCGTTGGTGCCGTTCACGTGTCACTGAGAACCGGCGATGTCTTTACCGGTGTTTAACAAAAGTGCAGCAACAACCGTGAAGAGGGCTTATAATGCCCTCCTCACTGGCCGTTATAATGATCAGCATGAAATACCGTGACTTACGCGATTTCCTCTCGTTGCTGGAAAAGAGAGGGGAACTAAAACGCATCAGCCAGCCGATTGATCCCTATCTGGAAATGACAGAAATTGCCGATCGTACTTTACGTGCGGGCGGCCCGGCGCTGCTATTCGAAAACCCCAAGGGGTACGACATGCCGGTGTTGTGCAATCTGTTCGGCACCGCCAATCGCGTTGCGATGGGTATGGGGCAGGAGGATGTCAGCTCGTTGCGCGAAGTCGGCAAATTGCTGGCGTTCCTGAAAGAGCCAGAGCCACCAAAGGGCTTTCGCGATCTGTTTGATAAGCTGCCGAAGTTCAAGCAAGTGTTGAACATGCCGACCAAGGTATTGGGTTCAGCACCTTGCCAGGAACAGGTATGGCAGGGCGATGATGTCGATCTCAGCCGTATCCCGGTGATGCACTGCTGGCCGGAAGATGCTGCGCCGCTCATCACATGGGGATTGACCGTTACCCGCGGGCCGCAGAAAGAACGGCAAAACCTGGGTATCTATCGCCAACAGGTACTGAGCAAGAATAAAGTCATCATGCGCTGGTTGTCGCATCGCGGCGGCGCGCTGGATTATCTTGAATGGTGCCAGGCACATCCCGGGGAGCGTTTCCCGGTTGCCGTTGCGTTAGGTGCGGACCCCGCCACTATTCTCGGTGCAGTGACGCCAGTGCCGGATACCCTGTCTGAATATGCCTTTGCCGGGTTGCTGCGCGGCAATAAGACCGAAGTGGTCAAGTGTATCTCTTGCGACCTGGAAGTACCTGCCAGTGCGGAAATCGTGTTGGAAGGTTATATTGAGCCGGGTGAAATGGCACCGGAAGGTCCCTATGGCGATCATACCGGTTACTACAACGAGATAGATCACTTCCCAGTCTTCACCGTCACCCACATCACTCAACGCCGCGACGCTATTTATCACTCGACCTACACGGGACGTCCACCGGATGAGCCAGCGGTGTTAGGCGTGGCGTTGAACGAAGTATTTGTGCCTATATTGCAAAAGCAATTCCCGGAAATTGTCGATTTCTATCTGCCGCCTGAAGGCTGTTCTTACCGCCTGGCGGTGGTGACTATCAAGAAACAGTATGCCGGTCATGCCAAACGCGTAATGATGGGGGTCTGGTCATTCCTGCGGCAGTTTATGTACACCAAGTTCGTTATCGTCTGTGACGATGACGTCAATGCACGCGACTGGAATGATGTGATCTGGGCAATTACCACCAGAATGGATCCGGCAAGGGATACCGTTATGGTGGAAAATACGCCGATCGACTATTTGGACTTCGCCTCGCCGGTTTCCGGTTTGGGATCGAAGATGGGGCTGGATGCCACGAATAAATGGCCGGGTGAAACCCAGCGCGAATGGGGCCGTCCGATTCAGATGGATGAAAAGGTGCGTGCGCGTATCGATGACATCTGGGATGAGCTTGCAATTTTCAGTGACAGAGAACCGACGCTATAGCGACAGGCTTTGTTCTCAGTTTTGCATTGATGACCCGACAGAGGGAACGCATGACAATATTGAGCTGTAAAGTGACCTCCGTAGAGGCCATTACCGATACGGTTTATCGGGTACGTTTGGTGCCAGAGGCGCCGTTTTCTTTCAAGGCAGGGCAGTATTTGATGGTGGTGATGGATGAGCGTGACAAGCGTCCGTTCTCACTGGCATCGACCCCGACAGAGCAGGACTATATTGAGCTGCACATCGGCGCTTCGGAACTGAATCTGTACGCCATGGCGGTGATGGATCGCATTCTGAAAGAACAGGCGATTACCGTTGATATGCCACACGGTGACGCGTGGTTGCGTCAGGAAGGCAGCCGTCCGCTGGTGTTGATTGCTGGTGGTACAGGCTTCTCCTATGCTCGCTCGATTTTGTTGGCCGCGTTGGAGCAACAGCCGAACCGCGATATCTCTATCTATTGGGGCGGACGTGAGCTCAAGCACCTGTATGATTTGAGTGAGCTGGAAGCACTGTCGGTGCAACACCCGAATCTGAAAGTGATCCCGGTAGTTGAGCAACCGGAAGAAGACTGGCGTGGCCGTAGTGGCACAGTGCTCAGCGCGGTATTGCAGGATTTCGGTACTCTGGCGGAGCACGATATTTATATTGCCGGGCGTTTCGAAATGGCAAAAATCGCTCGCGAGCGTTTCTGTGCCGAACGTGGTGCGTTGGAAGCGCACATGTTCGGGGATGCTTTCTCGTTTATCTGATCTGCGGGATAGGCGGAAAGCGGGGTGGCCGGTGGCCGCCCCGTTTTTATTTGGGGCCCGGTGAATAACAGGCATAAAAAAACCCGCCCCTGACAGGCGGGAAGTACGGCAACTAAACGTGGTGGGATGCTGCGGTTTAAAAAGTGACGCAGTCATCCCAAGTAGACACAGCTAAACGCGTTCAAAGACGGTAGCGATCCCCTGGCCCAAACCAATACACATGGTCGCCAGACCAAATTGCACGTCACGGCGTTCCATGTTGTTCAGCAGGGTGGTCGAGATGCGTGAGCCTGAGCAGCCCAACGGGTGGCCCAAAGCAATGGCACCGCCGTTCAGGTTAATCTTGTCGTCGATGCTGTCCAATAACCCCAGATCCTTGATGCAAGGCAGCGACTGGGCGGCAAAGGCTTCATTCAGTTCGAACAAATCAATGTCCTGCACGGTCAGTCCAGCGCGTTTCAGCGCCAGTTTGCTGGCAGGCACTGGCCCATAACCCATGATGGATGGGTCGCAGCCGACGACGGCCATCGAACGTATACGGGCACGGGCTTTCAGACCGAGCGCTTTGGCACGTGATTCGCTCATCAACAGCATGGCGGACGCACCGTCGGACAACGCCGAAGAGGTACCGGCAGTCACTGTACCGTTGACGGGATCGAAAGCCGGGCGCAATGCAGCAAGGCTGGCGACGGTCGTTTCTGGACGAATCACTTCGTCGAAGTCATAACGGGTCAGTACACCGTCGGCATCATGCCCGGTAGTTGGGATGATTTCATTCTTGAAATAGCCGGCTAAGGTGGCGGCATGCGCGCGTTGGTGCGAGCGTGCGGCGAACTCATCCTGCATCTGGCGGCTGATATTGTGTATCTTGGCCAGCATCTCGGCGGTCAGGCCCATCATCCCGGCAGCTTTTGCCACGCTGCGGCTCAAACCTGGGTGGAAATCCACACCGTGGTTCATGGGTACGTGGCCCATATGCTCTACGCCGCCAATCAAACTGACATGTGCGTCGCCCACCATAATGGCGCGTGCTGCATCGTGCAGCGCTTGCATGGAAGAACCACACAGCCGGTTAACGGTAACCGCAGGTACAGTATGCGGGATCTCGGCCAGCAATGAGGCGTTACGGGCGATGTTAAAACCTTGCTCCAGGGTCTGCTGTACACAACCCCAATAAATGTCGTCAATTTCGGCCGCATCCAGTGACGGATTACGGCTCAGTACCGCGCGCATCAGGTGGGCGGAAAGATCTTCGGCACGTACCTGGCGGAAGGCGCCGCCCTTAGAGCGGCCCATCGGCGTGCGTACGGCATCAACAATAACTACGTTTTCCATCTTTATGACCTCATGCCGGTTGGCCAGTGGAGACATCAGACAGCGGCGCTGCCACCGGGTAGTAGCTTTCATTGCGTTCAGCTTTGGCGCGCAGGCCGGCAGGCACCTGATACAGGGCGCCAAGATGTGCATAACGTTGCGCCAGTTCTACATAATTGCTGGTGCCCAGCGTATCCAGATAACGGAACGCCCCGCCGTGGAATGGAGGGAAACCGATACCGTAGACCAATGCCATGTCGGCCTCGGCCGGGCTGGCGATGATGTTTTCTTCCAGGCAGCGCACGACTTCATTGATCATTGGGATCATCATCCGAGCGATAATTTCTTCGTCGCTGATGGTCTGGCGCGGTTGGCTGACGGTCGCCAGCAACGCATCAGTTTGCTCATCGTTGTCTTTACGCGGCTTGCCTTTGTTGTCCTGGCTGTAGCGATAGAAGCCCAACTGGTTTTTCTGACCGAAACGCTGGTTATCGAACATTACATCAATGGCGTCGCGGTAATCTTTACTCATGCGCTCTGGGAAGCCTGTGGCCATGACCGCTTGAGCGTGGTGTGCCGTATCGATACCGACGACGTCGAGCAGATAAGCTGGGCCCATCGGCCACCCAAACTGTTTTTCCATCACTTTGTCGATTTGACGGAAGTCCGCACCGTCGCGCAGCAGCATGCTGAAACCGGCAAAATACGGGAATAACACGCGGTTGACGAAGAACCCTGGGCAGTCGTTAACCACAATTGGCGTTTTGCCCATGCGGCTGGCGTAAGCCACTACGGCAGCGATGGTGCTGTCACTGGTCTGCTCGCCACGGATGATTTCTACCAGTGGCATGCGATGTACCGGGTTAAAGAAGTGCATACCGCAGAAGTTTTGCGGGCGCTTCAAGGATTTTGCTAAGTGGTTAATTGGAATGGTCGACGTATTAGACGCCAGGACGGCATCTTCGCCGATCAGGCCTTCCACTTCGGACAGTACCGCAGCCTTAACCTTCGGATTCTCGACAACGGCTTCGACGATCACCTGCGCACGTTCTATACCCGCATAATCCAGCGTCGGTTGAATGGTCGACAGCACCTGAGCCATCTTCATGCCGTCCAGCTTGCCACGTTCCAACTGCTTGTTAAGCAGCTTGGCGGCTTCATTCATGCCGAGCGTCAGGGATTTGTCGCTGATGTCTTTCATGATCACCGGTACGCCTTTCAGCGCGGACTGGTAGGCGATACCGCCACCCATGATACCGGCACCCAACACTGCAGCTTGCTTCGGTGCTTCAACGTTCTTCGCGAGCTTCTTCGCCTGACTTTTTACAAACTGATCATTAAGGAAAATACCGACGAGCGCACGAGCCTCTTTGGAACGCGCCAATGGCACAAAGCTGGCGGTCTCCAGTTTCAGCGCTTCATCGCGGCCCAGCTTGGCCGCAGCCTCAATGGTTTTGACCGCAGTCATCGGGGCCGGATAATGTTTACCGGCAGTTTGCATCACCATGCCTTTGGCGGTAGTAAAGCTCATGGCAGCTTCGATTGGGCTGAGTTTCAGCGGCTCAAGCTTAGGCTGACGATAGGCGCGCCAGTCCAGTTTGCCGTCAATCGCCTGCTGCAACATTTTAAGGGCAGCGTCGACCAACTTTTCCGGTGCGACCACCGCATCCACCAGGCCGACCTTCAGTGCGTCTTTGGCACTGACATCTTTACCCGCGGCGATGATTTCCAGTGCGCTGTCGTTACCCAACAGGCGCGGCAGACGAACAGAGCCGCCGAAGCCCGGCATAATACCCAGTTTGGTTTCTGGCAGGCCGATGCGTGCATCCGGTGAAGCGATGCGGAAGTCCGTAGCCAGAATGCATTCGCAGCCGCCGCCGAGCGCATAGCCGTTAATGGCCGAAAGGGTCGGTACCGGCAAATCTTCCAACCGGTTAAAGATGCTATTGGCAAAGACCAACCATTCCTGCAGCTTTTCAGCCGGGGCAGCAAACAGCGAAAGGAATTCGGTGATATCGGCGCCGACAATAAATGCGGCTTTTGTGGAACGCAGCAGCAGGCCTTTCAGCTCAGTCTGCTTTTCCAGCACCGCGAGCGCTTCGCCCAGGCTGGCAACGGTGCGAGTATCAAGCTTGTTTACAGAACCTGGGGCATTGAACACCAACTCGGCGATGCCGTTGTCGAGCCAGTGCAGTTGTAATGTTTCGCCTTGGTAGAGCATGTCTATCTCCTGAATCAGCGTTTGATCTGGTATGACCAGATGATGAGGAGTGTGGTTTTTATGTTAACAATATGCAAATGAGAGATTGCATATTTGCAGGGCGGATCACATGACTCTGAGGTAGGTTGATGATTTAAAAATAAATTATATTTTATGCATTATGGTGATTTGTCGGAGTGTAAAAGCCCTCATAGACTTGCCGGTGCAGGGTGTTATCCAAGCAGAGGTGAGAAATGAGTAAAGCGGTATGTGTAAAACACAGTGGTTTCTGGAGTATTCCTGCCAGAACCTTGACGCTGGCCTGTCTGCTGGTGTTTATGGCGCAAATGGCGACGACGGTGTATTTGCCTTCATTACCGACGGTGATGCAGGAACTGGCGATGACGCGCCGCGCCACCGAGCTTTCGATATCCATATTCGTGCTTGGTGCTGCCCTGCCGGTATTGTTCTGGGGCGCTGCGGCCGATCGCTTTGGCCGACGTTTACCGCTGACATTGTCTTTGGGGATATTTATCAGTTGCAGCGTACTGCTGGCGTTTTGCAGTAACGGC
The DNA here is from genome assembly GCF_017832355.1 of Serratia sp. PL17. Lineage (GTDB taxonomy): Bacteria > Pseudomonadota > Gammaproteobacteria > Enterobacterales > Enterobacteriaceae > Serratia. The sequence continues at coordinate 4,976 of NZ_JAFIBY010000006.1, read as the reverse complement.
ACTCAGTTATTGGTGCTGCGGGCGCTGCAGGGGGTTGCCGCCGGTGGTGCTGCGATCATTGCGCGCATTATCGTTCGTGATAACTGGAGTGGTGATGAGTTGGCAAGGCGCCTCTCGGTACTGTTGATAGCCTTTATCGCCGCGTTGGGTGGCGGGCAGTTTATTGGCGGGTTGCTAAGCGAGTATTCACACTGGCAAATGGGCTTTATCTTGATGGGGCTGACCGGGCTGGCGATCCTGTTGCTGATGGTGACGTTACCGCTGGAGGTGGGTCGTTCTGGGGGCCAGCGTCCGGTTATGGTGGCAACCTATTGGCACATTCTGCGTCGCCCAGGGTTCTTGTGGCCAGCCATTGTCGGCGGATTGGGGTTTGCTACCACGGTAACGTTGCAGGAGGTGAGCCCGTTCATCATGCAGCAGGGGTTTGGTCTGAACGTTACCGCTTTTGGCGCGTTGGGGTTGGTGGTCGGCGTGGCTTACTTTACCGGAGCAATGGCAGTAAACCGGACGGTAGCACGCTTTGGCGGTAAACGGCTGATGCAGGTGGGGACGCGCATCGTCGCCGTAACGACTGCCGCGATTATGCTGCTGTGGTGGAGCGATGTGCTGATTGGGCTTTCCGGTATGACGATCTTCATCGCGCTATATTGCATGACGATTTTTGGCCAGGCGGTGCTGTTTCCTAATAGCATGGCGATGGCCGTCAGCGATGCCAAAGAACAGGGTGCCTATGCCATGGCGTTGTGTGGTTTTCTACAGCAGTGTCTGGCGGGTATTGCTGCTGCCGGCGCGGTTTTTCTCGAACATCACGGCCTGTGGACTATGGCGATCGCGTTGCTTGGTCTGATCGCCTGGCTAATTGTTAAGCTACGGATGTAACGACGTTTACAACGATTTGCGAACCGCCCCGCATGCCCGAAGTGATGAGGTTGGTGCGTTGGAACGGTGTGCTAAGATGAGGCATTCCGTTCTAATGGTATGTAAAAGGGTATTGTGATGGAAACATTGGCTTCTTTGTATAACGACCACCTGGCAGAGCTGCAAAAACGGGCACGTGAAGTGTTAACGCGCAATAAACTGGACGCGCTGCTGATCCACTCTGGAGAACTGCAACGGATTTTCCAGGATGACCGCAGTTACCCGTTCAAAGTGAATGCGCATTTTAAAGCCTGGGTGCCGGTTACCTCAGTTCCAAACTGCTGGCTGTGGGTAGACGGCGTTAACAAACCGAAGCTGTGGTTCTATTCGCCGGTCGATTATTGGCACAGTGTTGAGCCATTGCCTGAGAGTTTCTGGACCAAATCCGTTGAGTTGATGCCGCTGGCCAATGCCGATGACATCGGGCAGCAACTGCCTGCCCAGCGTGAACGTGTGGGTTATATTGGCTATGCACAACAGCGTGCTCGCGATCTCGGCATCTCTGCGGAAAACATCAACCCGAAAGCCGTGTTGAACTACCTCGACTTCCATCGTTCAATCAAAACCGGTTATGAACTGGCCTGCATGCGTGAGGCGCAGAAAACCGCAGTGATGGGGCACCGCGCTGCCCATGAAGCTTTCCTTTCGGGTATGAGCGAGTTTGATATCAACCTGGCTTACCTCACGGCAACTGGGCATCGTGACACCGATGTACCTTATGACAACATTGTCGCGTTGAATGAACATGCGTCGGTGCTGCATTACACCACGCTGGATCACCAGCCTCCGGCCGACGTGCTGAGTTTCCTGATTGACGCCGGTGCGGAATATAACGGCTACGCCGCTGATCTGACGCGAACTTACGCAGGCCAGAGCGGCAGTGACTTCGCTCAGCTGGTAAAAGATCTCAACCACGAACAACTGGCGTTGATGGATACCATCAAAGCGGGCGTACGCTACACCGATTACCATGTTCAGATGCATCAACGCATCGCCAAATTACTCAAGAGTCACAAGCTGGTGAGTGGCATAAGTGAAGAGGCCATGGTAGAGCAGGGGCTGACTACGCCGTTCTTGCCACATGGTTTGGGCCATCCACTGGGTCTGCAGGTACATGACTCTGCGGGTTTCATGCAGGATGAACAGGGCACTCACTTGGCTGCACCATCCAAATATCCGTACCTGCGTTGCACCCGTGTATTGCAACCGGGCATGGTATTGACCATTGAACCGGGCATGTATTTTATTGAGTCACTGTTAGCGCCATGGCGTAGCGGCGAATTCAGCCAGCACTTTGCCTGGGATCGCATCGATGCTCTGAAACCTTATGGTGGTATCCGTATTGAAGACAATATCGTGATCCACGAAAAGCGTATCGAGAACATGACACGTGATCTGAACCTGGCCTGATGCAGCCTTATCCGATCCCTGCAGGCCCCGTTAGCGTCAGCGAAGAAATAAAGAAGAGTCGTTTTATCACCCTGCTGGCACCGACTGGCGGGGTTGATGAGGCCAAGGCGTTTATCCAGCAGGTTCGTGATGAACATCCGACAGCCCGTCATCATTGTTGGGCATTTGTCGCCGGGCCTCCGACTGACTCACAACAGTTAGGGTTTTCCGACGACGGGGAACCTTCCGGTACTGCGGGTAAACCGATTCTTGCGCAGTTGATGGGCAGTGGTATAGGGGAAATCACCGCAGTGGTAGTACGTTACTATGGCGGTATTAAGTTAGGTACGGGGGGATTGGTACGCGCCTACGGCAGTGGTGTGCAGCAAGCATTAAAGCAGTTAGCCGTCAGTTACAAGATCCCGCAGGCCGAATATACTTTGCAATGCGACTATGCGCAGTTGGCATTGGTAGAGAATTTGTTGCAGCAATTAGAAGGGCGGATTGTGCAGGGGGAGTATGGTGCTTCCGTCCTGCTGCATTTGACCTTACCGGTAACCGTGGTTGAAGCGTTTGGGAATAAATTACGTGATCTCAGTCGCGGTAATTTGCAATTAACCCCCATTTCGCAATAATTCCCCCAACTGAATTGCTAAGGATCGTGCTGAAATGCATTTTCGCGCTATAACCCGTATCGTTGGTCTGTTGGTCATCCTGTTTTCCGGGACGATGTTTATTCCTGGTCTGGTGGCATTGATTTACCGCGATGGGGCAGGGCGGGCATTCAGCCAGACCTTCTTTGTGGCGGTGACCATTGGGTTGATGCTGTGGTGGCCCAATCGCAAACAAAAGCATGAGTTGAAGCCACGCGAAGGCTTTTTGATCGTGGTGCTATTCTGGACCGTGCTGGGCAGCGTGGGGGCATTACCATTTTTATTCTCGGAACGGCCTAACCTGTCGTTGACCGATGCTTTCTTTGAATCCTTCTCCGGCTTAACAACGACAGGTGCCACCACGCTGGTGGGGCTGGACTCACTGCCAAAAGCCATTTTGTTCTACCGCCAGATGCTGCAGTGGATGGGTGGGATGGGGATCATCGTGTTGGCAGTCGCGATACTGCCAATCCTTGGCGTCGGCGGCATGCAGTTATACCGTGCAGAAATGCCCGGCCCGCTGAAAGACAACAAGATGCGTCCGCGTATTGCAGAAACAGCTAAAACTCTGTGGCTGATCTACGTGTTACTGACTATCGCCTGCGCATTGGCGTTGTGGGGGGCGGGCATGTCGGTATTCGACGCCATCGGCCACAGCTTCTCTACTATCGCCATTGGGGGGTTTTCTACCCATGATGCCAGTATCGGTTATTACGCCAGTCCTACCATTAACACCATTATTGCTATTTTCCTGCTTATCTCTGGTTGTAACTACGGTTTGCACTTTGCCTTACTGAGTGGTCGCAGCCTGAAAGTCTATTGGCGCGATCCTGAGTTCCGTATGTTTATTGCTGTGCAACTGACGCTGGTGGTGGTGTGTACCGCGGTGCTATGGGGGCATGGTGTATACAAAACCGGTATGGAAACGGTCAACCAGGCGTTCTTCCAGGTCGTGTCGATGGCGACAACGGCGGGTTTCACCACGGACAGCATTGCCAAATGGCCGTTATTCCTGCCGATGTTGTTGCTGTGCTCTGCATTTATTGGTGGCTGTGCCGGTTCAACAGGTGGCGGGCTGAAAGTGATCCGTATTTTGTTACTGTATCTACAAGGTTCACGTGAGCTCAAAAGGTTGGTGCATCCCAATGCTGTTTACACCATCAAGTTGGGTAACCGGGCGTTGCCGGAACGTATCCTTGAAGCGGTATGGGGTTTCTTCTCGGCTTATGCGTTGGTCTTTATCGTCAGCATGCTGGCCATCATTGCTACCGGCGTTGATGATTTCTCTGCTTTTGCTGCAGTAACCGCGACGTTGAACAATCTGGGGCCGGGGTTGGGGGTGGTGGCGGATAACTTTACGACTATGCCTGCGCCGGCGAAGTGGATCCTGGTTCTGACAATGCTGTTCGGGCGCCTTGAAGTCTTTACACTACTGGTTCTGTTTACGCCGACGTTCTGGCGCGAATGATCCTGATAGAAGGAGTAACGCCGTGAAGGCACTGATTCTTTATTCCAGCCGCGATGGGCAAACACGCTCTATCGCTTCTTATATAGCAAACAAATTGCAGGACACCTTGCGCTGCGACGTGATTGACTTGCAACAAGCGGATGATGTTGACCTTAACCAGTATCAGCAGGTGTTGATTGGTGCCTCAATACGCTATGGCCATTTCCATCCGACGTTGGCTAAGTTTGTTAAGCAACATGCCGAGCAGCTGAACCAGATGCCAAGTGCATTCTTTAGTGTCAACCTGACAGCGCGCAAGGCGGACAAGCGTTCGCCTCAGACCAATGCTTATACCCGCAAGTTTCTGTTGTCCTCACCCTGGCAGCCAAAACAGTGTGTCGTGTTTGCCGGTGCACTACGCTATCCGCGTTATCGCTGGTTCGATCGCGTCATGATCCAACTTATTATGCGTATGACAGGCGGCGAAACAGATACCAGTAAAGAAGTTGAGTATACCGATTGGCAAATGGTGGACCGTTTTGCTCAGGAGTTTGGGCAAATTCAGTATG
>NZ_JAFIBY010000005.1 GCF_017832355.1 Serratia sp. PL17 | reverse complement strand
ACTTCGGCGATGTCCGCCATGCCCATAGGTGCACCCGGGTGGCCGGAATTTGCTTTTTGTACGGCGTCCATGCTGAGTGCGCGGATGGCGTTGGCAAGCTCTTTACGAGAGGACATGTTTTACTCCAGGTCGGATTAAAAAATCAGTCAAGTTTTCTATTTTCTCAGACTCAGCATTAAAACGGCAATCCCTAATACCAAATGAGAGCGAGTTCACAACTTATTAGCACGATTGGTCGGTTTTTCGGAATAACACTATTTTCCCAATTGCTATCGTACACTAGTCTCGTGCAGCACGATTTCCCTAAACTAAAAATGACACTCCCCCTTGTTACTATCACAGGAAGATGGCTTTATGAAAATCCGTACCTCTTTGATTGCATTAAGCATTGCCACCTTGGTAAGCGGCTGTCAAAACCTGAATACCGATACGTTGATGCAGTCTGGCGCGCAAGCCTTTCAGGCGGCGACATTGAGCAATGACGACGTCAAAACTCTGAGTGATAAATCCTGCGCAGAGATGGACAGCAAGGCACAAATCGCGCCGGCCGACAGCACTTACACCAAGCGTTTGAACAAAATTGCTGCGGCGCTGGGGGATAATATCAACGGCACACCGGCTAACTACAAGGTTTACGTCACCAAAGACGTGAATGCCTGGGCAATGGCTAACGGCTGTATCCGCGTTTACAGCGGGCTCATGGACATGATGACTGACAATGAAGTGGAAGGCGTGCTGGGCCATGAAATGGGTCACGTGGCGCTCGGCCATACTCGCAAGGCGATGCAGGTAGCTTATGGCACAGTGGCGTTGCGTACCGCCGCAGCCTCAACCGGCGGCATCATAGGTTCGCTGTCGCAGTCACAGTTGGCAGACATGGGTGAAAAACTGGTTAACGCGCAGTTCTCCCAGAAACAGGAAAGCGAAGCGGATGACTATTCTTTCGATCTGATGAAACAGCGTGGTATCGATCCAAACGGGCTGGTCACCAGCTTCGAAAAACTGGCTAAAATGGAAGCCGGTCGTCAAAGCAGTATGTTTGACGATCACCCTGCTTCCGAAGCACGTGCACAGCATATTCGCGATCGCATCGCAGCCGGCAAGTAACATAAAACGCCCGGCTGATGCCACAATGCCAATCGGTTAAGCCTGATTGGCATTTTTTTTATTCGGCCCCTGTAGGCTCAGTGCAGGTCGAGTTGCCATAAAAATCCAGTCTTCTCTGCCGCCACAATGAATGGCAATTGGCGCTTCCCCACCCGCACCTTTGCTTAAGACCCTCTGTCCGCCGCGCGAATACCCTAAGTGCGACATTGCGTGATGAAAGACAGTGAAAATAATGAGATGAGCACGCCGTTGAGCGCCCTGAAGACGTCGAACGCAAGAACAACGCATAGGCGAAACCGCCATGGACGGCGGTTTCAGGCGAGACAGGCAGGGACGCCTGTCGTAGCCGGCCGTGATGCGGCGTGATGAAGTGAGAGCCGTTAGCGCAGCCAACCGTCTGAGTGGGCAAGAGCGCGGGTTGCAAGGGGCCGCGCTTACGGCCCCTTGCTCGGTCGAGGCGCATGAGCCTCATGGTACGTTATTCATTTATCGACCGAAAAAAACGTTGAACTCGCAAAAAAACACCTCGAGTAAGCGGAGTTTAGGCAGAGCCGGGCATTTTTTATATCCTCAATACAAACTCTTTTGCGGCGGCCCGGCGAAGGTCAACGGCCCAATACTGTTCATATCCACTTCCACCACCGACGGCCCCGGATAATTAATCGCTTCTGCCAGCACGCCATTGAACTGCGCCGCATTGTCCACCTTCCATGCCTTCAGCCCCATAGCCTCGGCAACCAGCGTAAACGCCGGGGTATGCAGCTCGTTATAGTATTGGCGACCGGCAAAATATTTATCCTGAATGCCGCGCATCACGCCATAACCGCCGTCGTTCATGATCAGCAGAGTGATATTCGCCTGCTCCTGCGCCATGGTCGCCAGCTCGCCCAGGCCTAACGCCAGCCCGCCGTCGCCCACCAGCCCAACCACCTTACGCTGCGGGTTGGCGATCGCGGTGCCAATCGCCATCGGCAGACCCATGCCAATCGCGCCCGCCAACGAGTGAATGTTGCACAACGGCGAAATAGCGCGGAATAAACGGCTGCCCCAGACGCTACCGGAGACGGTGATATCACGCACCAGCAACCCATCCTGCGGCAGCGCAGCGGCAATGGCGTCGTTTAATTTGGCATATTCCCCCGACTGCTGACGCAACGCGCTTTCCGCCTGCTGCACCGCAGCAATGATCTCGGCATCCCACTCGGCATTGACCTTCTCACCTGGATTCAGTCGGACAGCCAGCGCATTAAGCAAAGCACCGCAGTCGCCGTTGATGTATTCGTCAGCCAGGTAATTGCGGTTGGCCGCTGCCGGATCAATATCAATCTGTACCAATGGGCGCGGCAGCGGCAGCGTCCAGGTGCGGGTTTCATTGCTGCGCAACCGCGAACCGGCCACCAGCGTCAAATCGCACTGCGTCAGGATCGCCTCAATGCTCGGCGAATTATGGAACGCCCGCAGGCTACGGGGATGGCTATCAGGCAAAATGCCGCGCCCGTGCGTACTGGAGATCACGGTAATACCGGCATCCGCCAGTTTACGCACGGCGTCTCCGCAGGCCAGCGCACCGCCGCCCAGCCAGAGTAACGGGCGTTTGGCCTGTTTCAGCCGCTGATACAACCGCTCAACCGCTTCGTCGCTGGCCTGCGGCAGTGGAGCTGGCGCTACAGGCTGGCTCAGCACCGCACTGGAGACCAGGCTGCTCTGAATGTCGATAGGGATCTCGACCGCAACCGGGCCACAAGGTAGGGTCTGCGCATCGAGGATCGCCCGTTGGATCACTGCCACCGCCTGTTCCGGGGAGTTGACCCGATAGGCACGTTTGGAGCAGGCACGTAGGAAACCAAGCTGATCGCGGGTTTCATGAATAAAACCGGCATCGGCATCCAGATACGCTTTTTCCACCTGGCCGGTAATATGCAGCAGCGGCGTGTTGGCGTTCATCGCCTCGATCATCGCACCAACGGCATTGCCTGCACCTGCGCCGGTACTGGTCAAGGCCACACCAAGACCAGAGAAACGTCCATGCGCATCGGCCATGGTGACGGCTCCCGCTTCGCCACGCGCCGGTACAAAGCGAATGTTGCCACGCTGGCCTACTGCGTCAGCGATCGGCAGATTATGAATCGAAATGATGCCGTACATCGCCGACACATCGTACTGTTCCAGAGTCCGGGCTATTGCCTCACCAACCGTTATTTTCTCGCTCATCATCTGCCTTCTTATTGTGTTCGTTGTATACCCTTCGTCTTTCAAGTTGCAGGGGCAAAGGGGGTACGCACCGTCGATCAAACCTAATCGCTCCAGCGATTTACCTGATGGTTAAGCGCCAGGTACAGGCTCTTCTGCTGCATGTAAGCCTTGATGCCGTGCAGGCCCTTTTCGCGGCCCAGACCGCTCTCTTTAAAACCGCCGAACGGCGTAGAAATGGAGAATGTTTTGTAGGTATTGATCCACACCGTGCCGGTTTCCAGTTGCTCCGCCAGCGCCATCGCCCGCGTGAAGTCACGGCTCCAGATACCGGCTGCCAGCCCATACACCGAGTTATTGGCCTGTTCAATGAGCTGTTTCTCGTCGTCAAACGGCAGCACCACCAGAACCGGGCCAAAAATCTCTTCCTGACAGGCGCGGGCGCTGTTGCGCAACCCGTCGATAATCGTCGGCAGGTAATAGCTGCCGCCTGCCAGCAACGGATCTGCCGGGGCTTCGCCGCCAATCACCACCCTGCCGCCCTCCTGTTGCGCCAGCGCCACGTAATCCGCCACGCTTTGGCGATGCTTGTCGTTAATTAGCGGGCCGAGATGCACTCCCGGCGTCAGCGGATTACCCACCCGCAGACCGGCCGCCAGTTCACTCAGGCGTGCCAGCAACGGCTGGTACAAAGAGCGATGCACAAACAGCCGCGACCCGGCGATACAAGCCTGCCCTGCGGAGCTGAAAATGCCGTAACAAATGCCGCGTGCCGCCTGTTCCAGATCGGCGTCCTCCAGCACGATAGTTGGCGACTTGCCGCCCAACTCCAGCGACGTGGGGATCAGCTTGTCGGCGGCGATATGCGCCAGATGGCGGCCGGTATTGGTGCCACCGGTAAACGAAATCTTTTTCACTAACGGGTGACGTGCCAAGGCTTCGCCAATCACCGAACCCTTGCCCGGCAGTACGCTGAGTAACCCGGCCGGCAACCCCGCCTGTTCAAACAGCTCCGCCAGTTTTAATGCCATCAGCGGCGTGGCTTCGGCGGGTTTGAGGATCACCGCGTTGCCCGCAGCCAATGCCGGCGCCACCTTTTGCATTTCACTGGCAATCGGTGAGTTCCACGGGGTGATCGCGGCGATCACCCCCAGCGGTTGATACTGGCTCAACGTCATCACCTCAGCACTGCGTTGAGTCGGCAGTTCTCCCTCCAGCACCTCGCAGGCTGCGGCAAAGTAGCGAGCCGTTGCCGCGGCGCTGGCTACCAAACCACGGGTTTCCGCCAGTGGTTTACCGTTATCGCGTGTCTGTAACTGCGCCAGCTCTTCCTGCTGCGCCATAATCAGGTTACTGACGCGGTACAGAATGCTGGCACGCTGGTGCGGCACCAGCCCGCGCCACTCAGGTGCACGCCAGGCACGTTCCGCTGCGGCCACCGCGTCGTTCACATCGTCAATGCTGGCGGCACACAGCCGCGCATTGACACTGCCGTCAGCCGGAAACACCGAGGTCATCTCATCGCCTCGCCCTTCACACCAGCGCCCAGCCACAAAAATCGTTAACTTTTCCATGCTCACTCCTGCCGTTCAGGCAATAAAACCACCGTCTACCAGACGGCGGCAGGCTTGTACTGCGCTTAACGCAGCCAGGGTTGATGTCTTGGGATTGCTCGCTAACGGGTTGCCACTCAGCTCAATCCGAAATTCACCGAAGTTCCCGCATACCTGCAGTCTGTGGGTGTTGCGCCGGGTCTCAGGATCCACCAGCAACCGTACTCGGGTGGCGTCCATTCCGAGACCGTTCAGCGCAATGGTCGCCGCCACGTTGGCATTGGCCGGGAACAGCTGCGCCGCCTCCCGCGCCGAGCCTTCGAAAAATACCTGCGCTTCGCTCACGGCATCGAGGTCAATCAATTGTTCCGCCATGCTGCCGCGCCAGCTCGCCGGGCTTTTGCAGGCCTGATAGGTCACGCTGTCTAGCCCGCCTTCGCGTGCCGATGCCAATCCGTCCATACCCGCCACCGCGCCGGACAGCACAATCACTTGCCCATGATGCAACCGACAGGCTTGCTGCAACCGCTGCTGCAACGCCGCATCCGCCAGCGCACCGGTAGAGATCACCGCCAATGGCCAACCACGCATGACCACCGCTTCACCAAACTCTGCCACCGCCTGCTGGCTGGCGCACTCCAGCACCAAATCAGGCCGTTCAGCACACCGATCCGGGTGGGTTAACGCCTGCACCGCGCCGCCAAAGTCACTGACAATTGCCGGATGATGAGCCGCACGTGCCACGATCCAGCCAACGCTCACCCCATCCGGTAGACGGGAAAGCACCTCTTTGGCCATCGCGCCGTAACCAATCATCATGATCTTTTTCATCTTTTCAGCCCTTGCGATTAAAGATGGCGGTTAAAGCCGCCGGAGACGTCAAGCGCCGCACCGGTGGTAAAGGACGCCAAAGGTGAAGCCAAGAACAGCAACGCCTGCGCAGGCTCCTGCGGTTTACCGAGACGTTTCATCGGGATACCGCGTCGTTCAGCTATCGCCGCCGTCCACTGTTCCCAGCTTTGATCCTTATCGCTGCGCTCGTCGAAACGGCGGCGCCATTGGCCAGACTCCACCATGCCCAACAGGATCGAGTTAACGCGGATCCCCTTGCTCACCAGCTCTTTTGACAGCGTTAGCGTCATATTGAGCAAGGCAGCACGCGCTGCCGACGTGGCAATCATGTGTTCTTCCGGCTGCAATGCCAGTAGCGAGTTCACGCAGGTGATTGACGCAATATCCGAGCGTTCCAGCGCCGGCAGAAACGCCTGCACCGGGTTGATGACACCGAACAGCTTTAGCTCCGCCTCATGTAGCCAGGCGGAACGCGGTGTTTGGTCAAAGTGCGCGACAAACCCCTGACCCGCGTTGTTGATCAACACATCCACTGCGCCGAAGTGCGCCATCACTTGGGCAGCAAACTGTGTCACCTGCGACTCGTCCAGTACGTCACAACACAGCGCCAGGATCTCCGCGTGCGGAAACTCACTACGCAGACTGGCTTCGGCACCGGCCAATTTGTCCGCGTTGCGGCCGCAGAATGCCACCTTCGCCCCTTCCGCCAGCAACAAACGCAGGGTTTCGAAACCGATGCCCGACGAACCGCCCGTCACGACAGCGACACGTTTCTCAAGCTGAAAATTCATGGTTGGATTGCTCCCGTAAAGTCCTGCAGATAGCGGTTAAATTGCGCTGGCGCATCGAGATAGCTGGCGTGCCCCGCCCCCTCAATCAGACGCAGGGGCGCGTCCTGCTGCTGCGCCAATACTGTCGCCGCTGCCGGTGGCGTGATCCGATCGCCGTCACCGCACCACACCTGTAACGGACCACGGTAATGCGCCAAATAGTGGCTGATGTCGTCATTAGCCAGCATCCAGGCTGCGCTAAGAAAACCGTCAGGATCCAACTGCTGCATGCCGTTGCGGATCCAGGCGATATCTTGCGGATCCGCGTCATCGCGCAGCAGCGCGGCTGCCCGTTGTTCGCCGTAACCTTGCGGCCCCAGGGTTTCGATCATCTGTTTGCGCTGGCCATAAACCTGTTGGCGCTTTTCTTCCGGTGCGCTGGCATAACCTTGAGCCGGATCCGCCAGCACCAGCCCACACAAGCCATCGGGATAACCGGCAGCATAAGCACTGCCGATCAATGCCCCGAGTGAGTGACCCACGATCAACGGTTGCTCCAACTGCAATTGCGCCACCAGCGCCGCCAGCGCAGCGGCATAGGCGGTAGCCCCCGGTTGGCTGACCGTCAGCGGCAAACTGCCACCATAACCCGGCGCATCCCAGGCCAGCAGGCGGTGGCCGTCGGCTAAACCACGATCGTTGAACTGCTTGATCCACGACGCAGAACCGGAGCTAATACCGTGCAGCAATACCACCGGCCGGCCGTGTCCCGCTTCGCGCCAGCTCAGGGTGTAATCCCCGCAGCGTGCCTGCTGACGTTGCGCTAAGCCGTTCATCAGTTGCGTTTCACTTTGGATAATGGGTGATCTGCCGGGTAGGTCGGCGTTTCCGGTTTGGCGGTGCCAAGCATGACGCACATCAACGCTTCTTCTTCGCCGTGGTTGAATAACCCACGGTAGACGCCGGCAGGGACAGAGATCAGATCGCGCTCTTTCAGCTTGGTTTCGTAATACTCGGTACCGTCCTGGATCATCAGCGTGATGCTGCCTTTCAGCATAAAGAACACTTCTTCCACGTCATCATGCAGGTGTAATGGCCCTTCGCATTTAGACGGCAACACCATGGTGGAAAACGTAAAGTTACCCGCTGGAATGGTGTTGGTATCGTTAACCACCCCCGTGGCGCCGGTACCGATATAACGCATCTGGGCACGGCGGTATTTCGGGTCGTAGTCAGCCTGGAACTTCAGCGCATTCCAGTCATATTTGCGGCCTTCAAAACGGGCGATGCGTGATTCCACCCAATTTTCTATCGACTGATCCTGTGGCTTAACGCCGATTTGTTTCTCAACCTGGGACATGTTGGTACTCCTCGTTGATCAATGGGATATCAATATTTCTTCAGCAACGGCAGCAGAATGATGCAGCCGATAAAGGCCATCACCACCAGGAACAGCAGACCGTTATCCATGTTGCCGGTAGCGGCGATCAGCGCCCCCATCAGCACCGGCGCCAGCGCACCGGCAAAATTGCCTAATCCGTTGAAAATACCGCCGGCGGTGGCGCTGACCTTGCTGCTGGTCGCTTTCGCCAGCAGAGCAAAGATGTTCGGCGCGCCTGCGCCCCACATAAAGGTGCTGAAGGCCATGGCGGCAATCACGCTATAGGTGCCCTGCATATGCAGCACCACGGCCAACCCCAGCCCGGCGCCGCACAGCGAGATAAAACAGGCCAAGGCACGGCGATCCAGTTTGTCCGACAGCCAAGCGCCGACCACTTCCCCCAGCAGCATGGCGATGAACGGCAGTGATGACAGGTAACCGGCATGTTCCAGGTGAATGCCTTTGCCCTTGATCAGGTAGCTGGGCAGCCAGCCGTTCATGCCCCACAGGTAGGTCAGAAAGGCGATGTTAAACAGGCAAATCATCCAGAAATGCGGGTTGCGCAGCAGCTCATAGCGATGCTGTTTACGTTCGGCGACGGCCGGTTTTGAAACCGTGACCGCTGCCGGACGTGATACGTTGAGATGGCGCATGCCGAACAGCACCAACAGCATGACCGGCAGCGTCAGGAACGCCATAAAGAAGAAGGTGGCCTGCCAGTCAAAGGTATTGAGGATATACAGCGTGACCGGGAAGCCGAGCGCTGCCCCCAGCGGTGTACCGAGCAGCCACAGCATGGTGGCGCGCGCCTGCAGCCGCTGCGGGAAAGCCTGGCGGATAATGGCGTAAGCCATCGGCAACAGCGGACCTTCGGCGATACCGAGCAAAATGCGCAGCGTCATCATGGTGTGATAAGAACGCGTCAGGCCCATCAACACCATCAATACGCCCCACACCACCATCATGCCGATCAGGACTTTTACCGGGTTCAGCCGATCGCCAATGCCGCTCAACAGCATTGAAGAAATGCCGTAGGAGAACAAAAATGCACTCATCAACAAGCCCAACCGCGCAGGGTCAAAACTGATGCCTAGCGCCTGCTGGAATTCGCTATCGGAAAACAGTGCCGCGATGCTGATCTTGTCGAAAAACGCCAGCAACACACAGGCGAATAGCGCGATGGGTACCGACCAACGCACCCGCTGCTGCGGGTTTTCGGCAACAGCCTCCCCCACCCGTTCAGCGCGGGCGTCAATGTCTTGCGTAGTCATGAAACGCTCCCGATTCCCCCTTCGCGTTTCACGCTACAGCCTTGTTAGCTGAAACATAAAACGCATTGGGGAATGATTATTTCAACGCCATTAAAGAAAACTCTGCGTCCGCCAACTGCTGCGGTTCCAGCACCCGTCCGCTGGCCAACCAGCGTTTACCCAGCTTGATGGTGCGTGCATCGTTAAACGCCACCATCTGCACCAACTGCCGATCGGCATTCAGCGTAAAGAACACCTGCGATTGTGGCGTGCGCCGCACCACGTGATACATGCCACCGGCCGGTACGCCAAGGATCTGGATATTGACGTCATATTGATCCGACCACAGCCAGGCCACGTCATCATAAGGAGAAGCAAAAGCGTCCAGCATTGCGCAGGCGGTGCTGATCGCCTGGTTCTGCGCATAAGCCCAGGACTGCAGGCACAGCCCGAGCGTTGGGTGGCGCGCGACATCCCCGGCGGCGAAAATGGCGGGGTGGCTGGTGCGCCCCTGTCCGTCAACCACAATGCCGGCATCAACCTTTAACCCGGCACCGTACGCCAGCTCCAGGTTCAGCTCCACGCCGATCCCCACGACCACCAGATCAAACGGCTGAGGATCACTGATGTCGCTGCCGATCCAGGCACTGCCGTTACGATCCTCCAGTTGAATGTCGCCGCAGCCGCACTGCACCCTAATCCCCTGCTGCTGGTGCAGTTCGAGCAACGCCTGTGAGACGTCCGCCCCAACGCTACGCATGCACAGGGCCGGTTGACGCTCAAAGACCGTCACATCAGCCCCCATGCGCCGCGCCGATGCGGCGATCTCCAGCCCGATCCACCCACCGCCGACAATCGCCAGCGTGCGGCAATCCTGCAGCGCCTGGCGCAGCTTTGCCGCATCATCCCAGGAACGCAGCGTCATCACGCGCGGATGCTCAGCCCAACGGGCGTCCGGCAAGCGTGGTCGCCCACCGGTAGCAATCAGCAGTTGATCAAAGTGCAGTTGCCTGCCATCGCTGAGGTGGACAATTTGCTGTGGCGCATCAATAGATGCGGCACGCAGCGGGCGACACCAATCGATGTTCAACCCGGCGACCACCTCTTCGCTGAACAGCCGGCTGAGTGGCGCATTACCGTCCAGCAACGCCGCCTTGGAGAGCGGTGGCCGTTCATAAAAGTCATAGGGTTCATCGCTGACCACCGTCAAACGCCCTGCATAGCCACGATCGCGCAACGTTTTTGCTGCCCAGCCGCCAGCCTGACCACCACCGATGATCACGATGCCCGCCGGTTCTGGCTGGCTCATAACGCCTCCGGTTTTTTCTGCTGCCGCCGCGTGTCATGGTCGATTCCGCCTTCCACAGCCCACTCGGTGAACGACACCAGTGAATGTTCCAGCTCACGCGGCTGCCAGTTTTCGGTCAGGTAGTCATCGTTGGTGTAATACTCAAACGCACCGCCCGTCGGGCTGTTGACGTACCAGAAATAGGCTGAGGAGATCGGATGGCGGCCGGGGCCGATAAAGGTACTCCACTTCTCTTTGTTCATGGCGATGCCGCCGCCGATCACCTCGTGGATATCGCGTACGGTAAAGGCCACATGATTCAAGCCGCGTGGTCGATTAGGCAATTTCAGCAAGAACAGATTGTGATGACCGCCGCGTGCCTGAGTGCGCAGGAATACCGCACGATCGATATAACGATCCGATACCTGGAACCCCAACACCTCACGATAAAAGCGCTCAGTCGCCGCAAGATCCTCGACGAAGAACACTACATGACCGATGTTGATTGGCTGCGCCTGGGCGTACACCGGGCTCGGCTGATCAATACGGCGTACATCGCCCCACTGGTTGATCGGTGACACAGGTAAATCAACGTCGCGCTGCTGACTGACGCTAAAGCGCAGCGTCATGCCGTTCGGATCGAGACACTCCAGCTCTTCACCCACCTGGCGAAAGCCCGGCATCTGCGCCAACAGCGGTTGCAACGCCGCCAACTCGGACGGGCTGCTAACCCCCCAGGTCATACGGCGCAGAGTCGAACCACTCTCGAACGCTGCCGGCAGCGCGTCGCTCTGCAACGGATGCAGCACCACGCGGGCACCGCTCAGCGTGGTGAATTCTCGTTGACGTTCGCCCCAGTGCTGTTGCGCTGCCTGCAGACCGAAGTCCTGCATGAATTTCTCGCACGTTGGCAGATCTTCAACGCCAAACTCCAGTTTTTCGATTCCGATTACGCTCATTAATTGTGCCTCACGTTCTCGCTGAATACGGTTTTCAGGCATGATCGAACCCCGGCCCATGATTGCCATGAGCCTCATCCCTGCCTGAGTGATTGATAGGGGACGCTGTTCGTCCCGATAATTCGGGGCAACCTGCAGCGCCCCATTGCAAACTATCGGTTGTCAGTTAACCGGCGTTAGCCTGTGGCTGCGCGCCCAAGAACCCGGAGATTTTCTCTGCAGCATCCCGCACTTCCATCCGCAGCCGCTCGCGATCCGCTTTCGGGATTTCATCAGACGGCACCATGATGCTGATCACCGCCTCAACCCGCTGCTCGCGGTTGAAGATGGGGTAGACGATCGAGGAAATGCCGTGGCGGAAAAACGACTCGCCGATGACATAGCCGCGCGCCTTATCCTGCTGCACCATCTGCCACAGCGTTTCACGATCCGCCGGGGTGCCCGGGCCGCTCCCCGGCAGTTGTTCCTGTGGATACAGAAGCTCGAACTCCTCACGGGTGGCGCTGGTCAGCAGCATTCGGCCAAGCGAGGTTTGGTGTACCGGCAAGCGAGTACCGACGCTGACCTGGTTGATTTGCGACCCCGCGGCACTGACACGCGCAATGTAGATCACGTCACGCCCATCACGGATTGCCAGATGACTGCTGCACTGGCTGCGATCGCGCAGTTGTTCTATTACCGGCTGACCAGCTTGTGCCACATCCAGCGAAGCAATATATTCGAATCCGAGACGTAGTACTTTGATGCCCAAAGAAAAAGTGTTGGTACGTGGGTTACGTTCAAGAAAACCCAGGTGCTCCAACGTTTGCACTACGCGATAGGCGGTCGCTTTTGGCATATCGACCAAGCGATGCAATTGGGCAAACGTCATTTCCTTGTGTTGCTCGCCAAAGGCCAGCAACAGCTGCAACCCACGATCCAGTCCTGGGATCAGATATTTACACCCTTGATCGTCCGCCATGTCCGTTTCCTTATAGAGTCATGCCTTAAATAATTGGAGCTGTATCACAACAAAGCCACGGCTTTGTTGAACGGCGCTTGCGCTGGCCCCAACGGGGCGAGGCTTTGCCGAGTAACGCGACAAGCGAGTAAATCCCGATGAGCTTACATTAAGTAAGTGATTCGGGTGCGCGAACGCAGCCAACACAGATACAGCTTCAAGTATGACAGGCATAATTAGTTAAAGACAAAACCACCGTTAACCGGTAACAGCTGCCCAGTGACGAAATTCGCCAATGGCGACAGCAGGTAGAGCACCGTGCCATTGACGTCGTCAGGATGCTGCGCACCGGCCAATGCTCGTCCCTGTTCGTACAACTGATGTCGCTCGGCAGGCACATATTCCGTGGCCTCTACGCGTGTCAGGCCCGGAGCGATGGCGTTAACGCAAATCCCCTGCGGGCCCAGCTCACGCGCCATTGAACGGGTCATAGAGATAATCGCCCCTTTGCTGGCCACGTAAGCCATTAAGCGCGGCGCGCCCCACAGCGCGGTATCTGAAGCCACGTTAACGATCTTGGCATGAGGAGTTTGCGCCAGCAGCGGCACCGCTGCCTGGCTCACGAGCCAGGTACCGCGCACGTTAACCTGCATAACCCGATCCCACAGATCGATATCGTATTCCATCATGGTTTTACCACCGACTCCGGTAGCCAACGCCGCGTTGTTCACCAACCCGTCTATCGCCCCGCCTTCGGCTATCGCGTTGAACGCAGCGCTGATCGAGGCCGGATCGGCCAGATCAATCGTGTGGCTTTCAACCTGCGCGCCCTGTTCACGCAGACTGGCGGCACTGTCTGACAGTGCATCCGCCAAAATATCGCACATCACCACTGTGGCACCGGCCTCGGCGACCGCAGCAGCGAAACTGCGCCCCAAACCCCGCGCCGCGCCGGTCACGACAATGCGTTTACCTGTCAACAGGCCGTTCACTGTGCCGCCTCCTGTTCACTCAGCCGCGCCAGTTGTTTCTGTGCTTCTTTTTGCATCATACGGCGCAGGCGAGACAGCCCGACGTCATGCTGATACAGATATTCACGGCCACGCGCGTTCGGCGCCATGTTTTCCAGCACGATACGATCCTGCTCCAACACGTCCCAGTGCAGCGATTCCAGGCGGTTGCGGTACATAAAGCGCCACATGTCACGCTGCCAGTCCTTCACCTTACGAATACGCCAGAAGAATACCCGGCAGTGATCTTTATCTTCCGGGACCACCATGCCGATGATCCAGAAATGACCACCCGGCCCAAACCGTTTTTTATACGGGATCGACAAGCGCATCCAGTACGCCCCGCTGCTGCCGAATTCGACCCAGTCAAAGTTCACGCCAATCTGGCCATTCTTCTTAAAGATGAAACCGCTGTCGGTTGGCTCCAGTGCCATGTCCGCCTTGCGATCCCCTTCCGCCATTGAGTGCGAGGATGAATGCAGGTAGGTGCCGTGCATTGGATCCATCACGTTTTCCAACGCGTACTGGTAATTGCAGTCCCAACTGGCCGTACACAAGAAGTTGCTGTAGGACGCTTCGTCTGCCAGTTCCGGCGGGAAGGTCAGTTCGACCGGCTCTTCATCTGCCGTCACGCCAAAATAGAGGAACACCGCGCCGTAAGCTTCTTTAGCCGGATAGGAACGCAGGCATTTCTGTCCCACCAGCGGGCAACGATCAACCGCAGGCACGTCTTTAACCGTTCCGTCTCCACCCACTTCCACACCGTGATACCAACACGCGATGCGATCGCCCAGATTCCACCCCATGGAAAGCCGCGCACCGCGATGCGGGCAGCGATCTTCCAACGCGTGGATCGCGCCTTCTCCATCACGCCACACCACGATCTGCTGTTCCAGACGGGTAATGCCCACCGGGTTATTGCCGATTTCCCAACTGGCCAGCACCGGATACCACATGCCGCGCAGCCCCTGGTCGAGATACTCTTGTAAGGTCTGTGCGGAGGATGTTGCGTTTGCTGTCATTGTCTTCTCCCGAATGCTGCTCAGAAACCGTTAACGTGAAGGAATTCGCGGAACGCCGTCTCATTCCAAGGCTGGCCATTGCGATCGAACAGGCGACGTTGATTCAGCGCACTGACAATCTGTTCCAGCTCTTCCGCGCCCTGCTCGAAGATCTCTTCCAGCGCAGCGACTAAAGCTGTCTCAAAACCGTCCGGCACTCGGGCCCGGTTTTGCCAGATGACGTTCTGGAATTGGCCTGGCTGATGGATCTGGCCATTGCCACCTTCACGCGCGGGGATCACCTGTTGGGTGTCCGGTAGCCAGGGATTGAAATCGGTGATGTGCTGCATGATTACTCCTCCGCAATAAAGGTGATTTGGATTTGATTGTCGATCACCCGGGTGGCATAGGTTTGCAGATCGCGGCCGCCTGGTTCACGCAGGCATTGGCCAGTACGCACGTCGAACAACGCTTCGTGCAACGGGCATTCGACCTTACCGTCATCAACAAACCCCTGGCTGAGCAAGGCATAGGCATGTGGGCAAACGTCTTCCAGTGCGTAGTAATTGCCGTCAATCAGATACACCCCGACTTCTTTCCCTTCCACATTGGCAGAAAAAGGAAAATCTTCTTTCACCTGAGACACTTCACACACTTTCTTCCAGCTCATTGCTTCTGTCCTCTATCTTATTGTTTCATATATGAAACTCAGTTTCTTATTTAATACACTCACTATAAGTCTGGTGAAACTTTCGTCAAGAGAGCAAAGCGGCAATTGTTAATGAAAAGTTGTTTAAACATGACAAATGCGGGAAGGATCACGAAAAAATGCACCGATATGAAAAACCGCTGGAAGCTGTGCGTTACATCACTATTTCATGGGTAAAAACCCATTGATCTTGCTGACACAATGCGAGTAAAAGTTCTCTCACACAGACTAAAACACCCTTTTAAATAACAATAAATTTACATTTAGACAGCCAAAAACCTGCTTTTCAGCCCTGCGAAATCAGCGGGTTAGTTTTTTGCTGCCTGAATGTGTCAATCGCCCGTCAAAGGAGCGCACATGGAGCGCATTTTGCAACAACGTCAACGCTGGTACGGGGTCCTGGCCCTGCTGTTTCTGATCGTCATCGCCTATGCCGATAGGGTCAATATTGCCGTGATGCTGGTCAATCCCGATTTCCTGCAGCACTTCAAACTCGACGGCAACCGCGCGCATCAAGGCATGCTGATGACAGTGTTCTTACTCGGTTACGGGCTTTCCGCCATGTTGCTGACGCCGTTCCTGGAAACCCTGATGGGTTACCGCCGTGCGCTGACGCTAAGCATTGTGCTGTGGGCGCTGCTCACCGCCGCGTCCCCTCTGGCAGGATCGGTATTGCTGCTGTTTGCGGTGCGCGCGCTGCTGGGGATCAGTGAGGGGCCATTGTTCTCGCTGAAAACCATGTATATCGGCGATCACTTTTCCGCCCATGAACGTGGGCAACCCAATGCGATCAGTACATTGGGTGTCTCACTGGGGTTAGTGATCGGTTTTCCGCTAGTGAGTTTCCTGATGGCACACTTCGGCTGGGCCGTCTCTTTCTACCTGCTGGCGCTGATCAATCTGCTGCTGGGGTTAGCGCTGGTGCGGCTGTTTATACACCCGGCATCGCTGGCGTCACGCACTGTAGAGTCTCGCCCGGTCATGACACGTGTCTGGGAGACGTTTGTTTTAGCCTGGCGTACACCGATGCTGGGTTGGATCATGCTGATCGAGATCGCCACCCTCAGCTATCTGTGGGGTTCCAGCTCCTGGTTACCCGCCTACCTGACCGACGAGAAAGGCTTTTCCATCAAACAAATGGGCTGGATGGCCTCGCTGCCGTTTGTCGTCAGTATCGCCTCCAAATACCTTGGCGGCGTGCTGCTCGATCGCATCCGCCCCTACCAGGCACCGTTGATCTTCGCCTTTGGCGGTGCGGCAACGGCGCTGTGCATTTATGGCGTGATGCACAGTGAACAACTCGGCTGGATCGCATTTTTCCTGCTGGCGGCCAATGCCTGCTGGGGCGCTCAGGGAGCCGCGATCCCTACTCTGTTACAGCATTATGCGCAGCCGCAAGCGGTTGGCAGCGCCTATGGGCTGATTAACGGCATTGGCAATATGTTTTCGGCGTTTGTACCGATGATCATGGGTATGGTGATGGTCAGTCAGGGCAAGGTTTCTTCGGGATTTGCCGTGCTGATCCTGTCGCAATTAGTGACACTGCTGGCGGGCGGCGTGCTGTTCAGTCGGATGCTGATGACGCGTGAGGTAAAGCGGGTATAAAACAGTCGGGCTGCACAATACGCCCGACGGATATATTTAAGCTAATGGCGATTCAACGCCCTTTCTTTTTACGGCCCGGCTGTGCGAAGCGCTTACGCGCAGGGGCATTTCCGCTGGGCTTTTCTGCACTTTTCGACCCGCTGTTGCCCGGTTTTTTCACCGCAGGCTTGGCTTTCTTCGTTGGTTTGGCCTCTGAGGAGGAGCCCTCAATGGATTTAAACAACTCGACCAGTTCGTCGTCGGTTAAATCACGCCATTCACCCGGCGGCAACCCGGCCATGCTCACATTCATAATGCGAGTACGTTCCAGCTTGGTCACTTCGTAGCCGAAATGCTCGCACATGCGGCGAATCTGGCGGTTCAGCCCCTGGACCAGCACGATGCGAAACACAAAGGGGGCTTCTTTCTTCACCTTGCACTTTTTGGTCACCGTGCCCAGCATCGGTACACCGGCCCCCAGGCCACGGATGAAATCGTCAGTCACCGGTTTGTTCACCGTGACCAGATATTCTTTCTCGTGGTCGTTGCCCGCGCGCAGGATTTTGTTCACCAAATCGCCGTGGTTGGTGAGGAAAATCAGGCCCTGAGAGTCTTTATCCAACCGCCCGATCGGGAAAATACGGGTACTGTGATTGACGAAATCAACAATATTGTCTTTCTCGCCTTCTTCCGTGGTGCTGACAATACCGACCGGCTTGTTCAACGCAATAAAGATCAAGTTGTCTTCATTGCGCGGTTCAATCAGTTGACCGTTGACCTTGACCACGTCTCCTGGAAACACCTGATCGCCAAGCGTCACGCGCTTGCCATTGATAAAAACATTGCCTTGTTCGATGTAACGATCGGCATCGCGGCGGGAGCAAATACCGCTCTCGCTAATATATTTGTTAAGACGTGTGGATTGTTTCGTCAGCATGGTTCCTCCGTAAGCCCGGATTATAGACCTTCGAGGCAACAGATACAGGCATTTTCATGGTGCGGTAACGAACGGTAAACTGAGTGTTTTAGACTATATTTTTCCGTTCTACATTCACCACCCGCTATACCCTATGGATTTCAAGTTGCAGCCAGGCGCCCAGCGCATTCATCCTCAGGAGCTTACTCAAGTAAGTCACTGAGGTGAATGATAAATCTGTCAGGAACAGATTTGAACGCTGCTTGCAGCGGCCCCGAAGGGGCAAGCCCCAAGGATGGGGCTTGTAAAGCAGGTAACAACGCTGCAGCTTGAAAGACGACGGGTATACTTATTTCGTTTTTTTAGCAGCCTGCAGGTACAGCATTTCCAGGCCCAGGGTCGCCGCAGCCAGCGCGGTGATCTCAGACTGATCGTAGGCCGGTGCCACTTCCACCACGTCCATACCGACGATATTCAGTGACTGCATGCCGCGCACCAGCTTCAACGCACGATCGGAGGTCAAGCCGCCAATCACTGGAGTACCGGTCCCCGGAGCAAATGCAGGATCCAGGCAGTCGATGTCGAAGGTCAGGTAGACCGGCATATCACCGACGATCTGTTTGATCTGAGCCAGCAGATCGTCAACGGTACGATCGTTAACCTGTGCGGCGTCCAGCACGGTGAAACCATTATCATGATCGAACTCAGTACGAATACCGATCTGCACCGAGTGCTTTGGATCGATCAGGCCTTCGTTTGGCGCATGGAAGAACATAGTGCCGTGATCGTATTGGCTGCCGTTAGCATAGGTGTCGGTATGCGCATCGAAGTGCACCAATGCCAGTTTGCCGAAATGCTTAGCGTGTGCACGCAGCAGTGGCAGTGTGACGAAGTGGTCACCGCCGAATGAGAGCATACGCTTACCCGCTGCCAGCAGTTTTTCCGCGTGCGCTTGCAAGTTGTCACTCATGTCCTGAGCATCGCCAAAGTTGAACACGATGTCGCCACAATCGACGACGTTCAAACGATCGCGCAGGTCAAAATTCCACGGCCAACGGTTGCCTTCCCACGCCAAATTGGTGGAAACCTGGCGGATTGCCGCCGGGCCATGACGGCCACCGGCGCGGCCGGAGGTTGCCATGTCAAATGGAATGCCGGTGATGACCCACTCTGCATCGCTGTCGTAAGGCATGAAGTTCAGCGGAAAGCGCAGGAAACCAAAGGCGTTGGACACTAAAGAATTATCGGACTTATGGCCTAAGGTGCTCATAGTAAACCCTCATATTTCAACGTTTCACCTGGCGAAAAATCACACAGGCGCTGACAAAAAAAAATCCCTCCCGCGTCGTTAGCCCGACGAGAAAGGGATTGATACAGAATCTGGTTCAGTACTGCTGATACGGCAGATTATCGCCGCATTTCGTTCGCGCTTCAAGAGCGCGCATCATCATCCTGCCGACTCGTCACCGTCCAGTATAGGCACTACTGCTTCACCAGTACGGGTTGCTGGCTATAACGCGCCGGGAATAAATGCTCCAGCTGTTTTATTTTCGGCTGATCGTTAATCATGATGTAGAGGGAATCAGGGTGTTCAGTCAAAAAATTCTGATGGTAAGGCTCCGCCGGGTAAAAATGCCCGTTGCTCTCAATACGCGTAACCAGCGGTTGATCGTAACTGTGGCTGGCCTGCAGCTGAGCAATATAGGCATTGGCAACCTGCTGTTGTGAAGCATTCAATGGGAAAAGCGCGGAACGATACTGCGTGCCACTGTCCGGTCCTTGCCGATTCAGCTCTGTGGGGTTGTGCGCCACGGAGAAAAAGATCTGCAACAGGTCGCCGTAGGACACTTGAGCCGGGTCAAAGGTCACTTTCACCGACTCCGCATGGCCGGTATCGCCGCCGCTGACCTGCTGATAATCGGCAGTTTGCGCGGTGCCTCCGGTGTAACCTGAGATGGCGCTGGTGACGCCCTTCACATGCTGAAAGACGCCCTGCACGCCCCAGAAGCATCCACCGGCAAAAATAGCGGTCTCAGTGTGCGAGGTGCCTGCTGGCTCATCAACCGCAGGGGCTGGGATCACTACCGCGGTTTCCGCTCCGCCAAATGACCACGCGTTTCCCTGCCAGAGGCCCACACCGACCAGCGCTAACACGCCAGTGATGGCATAAGATCGCAACAACATGCCTAACCTGTTTGAACGTTTCATCATATTCACCACTGGATTAACCGAAAGTAAAGGCGTAGGCAGCAACCCCTGCCTGTTCAAATTCAATACTGAAGGTGTGTTCTCCAGCGCCGTCTGTTTGCCGAATCAGCTGGTAGAGACGCTGATCGGTGACCACGCCGCGACCGTCCGGTGTCACATCCGTGCCGTGCATTTCACCGGGTGCTTTGCCATCCAGCGTCACTTTGAACGCGACCGGTTTACCCCCGGTGTTCGGGCCTAGCACCAAATGCAGATCACGCGCATGGAAGCGGTAGACGATGCGCCCTTGAGGGGCATTCAACATCACGTTTTCTTCACCAACCGTCCAATTCCCCACCAACCCCCAATCATTGAGCGGTAAACTTGCCGGCACGACATAGCTGGCGCTCCGGTCTTGAGCGGCCTCGCCGGAAGCAAAGTTTTGCGCCCGCGCGTAACCCAGATAGGTTTCTGGTGAGATATCAGCCTGATTGCCCGCCGCCTGTTCAACGCCCTGCCCGGCAACCTGGCTAACGGCCGTGCTGATATTTTTTGCCCCAGCCTGGCGCAGCAGTTCCTGAATCACCCGCTCAGATTGCGCATAGTCGCCTTCACCAAAATGCTGGTAACGAATATGCCCGGTGGCATCGATAAAATAGTGCGCAGGCCAATATTGATTGTTGAACGCGCGCCAGATGCTGTAGTTGTTATCGATAGCGATCGGGTAGTCGATACCCAGTTTTTTCGCCTCTTTGGTGACATTGCCAATATCTCTCTCGAAGGCAAATTCCGGCGCATGTACACCAATCACTACCAGCCCCTGATCGCGGTATTTCTCCGCCCAGGCCTTCACGTAAGGCAGAGAGCGCAAGCAGTTGATGCAGGAGTAGGTCCAGAAATCGACCAGGACCACCTTGCCACGCAGGGACTCTGTCGTCAGCGGTGGGGAATTCAACCACTGTACAGCCCCTGACAGGGACGGCATCTCGCCCAGGTCATCCAACATCGGTTGAGCGTCGACTGCCGTTTGCACCGGAGGTCGCACCGGCGTGGTAGCGGGCGTCAATGTCTGTACTAACCGCTGTTCAATTCCCCCCGTCGACGCCGCGGAAAGACGTGCCAACACCGTGGTATCCAGGCCAAGGGCAATCGCCACTACCCCCACGAGCATTGCCACCCCCAGTCCCCGTCGGATCCATTCACCAGCGCCCAGTGAGCGTTTCATGGCGCTAAATACCTTACCGCCGATCAACAATGCCAATGCCAGCGACGTCGCTGCCCCTGCGGCATAGGCCAATAGCAACAATGTTGAGCCGACGTTAGCCCCTTGCAATGCCGCTCCTGTCAAAACCAGACCGAGAATAGGGCCGGCACAAGGTGCCCAGAGCAGGCCAGTGGCGATACCCAGCAGCAACGACGAGCCAACCTGGTGCTGTTTGTCTGCCGCAATCTTGTCAGACAGGCGATTACCGGCCGATACCAATGGGTGCATCACGCGTTCGGCAACCGACGGAAACAGTAAGGTGATGCCAAATACCGCCATCAGGATCAACGCCAGCCAGCGACCATATTGATTGGCCGCCACAACCCAGCCACCGCCGACGGCCGCCAGCGTGGCAAACAGCGCAAAGGTCAGCGCCATGCCCACCAGCATCGGCAAACCGGAGCGTAAGAAAGGGCGATCGGCACGCGAGAAAATGAACGGCAGCACCGGCAGTATGCACGGACTGGCGATGGTCAGAATGCCGCCGAGATAAGCCAGTATCAGGATCAACATGTTGCTCTCCCCATTATGCCTGTTGCGGCGTGAACAACAGCGCCACCCCGTTCATGCAGTAACGTAACCCGGTAGGTTGCGGGCCGTCGTCAAACACGTGTCCAAGATGCCCGCCACAGCGCCGACAGTGCACCTCGTCTCGCACCATGCCGAATGAACGGTCCTGGCGCTGGGCAACGGCATGGTCAAGAGGCTGATAAAAACTCGGCCAGCCGGTATGGCTGTCAAACTTGGTATGGGAGGAAAACAGCGGTAAATCGCACCCTGCACAGGAAAACACCCCATCACGGTGTTCGTCATTCAGCGGGCTGCTGTAGGGTATTTCGGTGCCCTCCTCGCGCAAAATATGGTATTGCGCGGCGGTCAACCGCGCGTGCCACTGTTGATCAGTGTAGTTGACTTCAAATTGCGCGGTGGCCGCAGCCCGCGCGGCCCACGTTGGCAATAGCCCCAGCGAAAACGCCGCGGACAGGCCGCCGCCAACCAGAATAAACTGCCGTCTGTTCATCATCATTGCCACCCCGAAGACTGATCAAACCGATAGTGACAACCTACAAAGAAAACCCTGTCCGAATCCTCACGGAGAGTTAACAAATTTGTGATAACTGATAGGAGATAAGGGGTATTGCGAGGGGAAATGCGGGAGAAAACCAATAAAAAAGCCGGGCATCAAAGAGATGCCCGGCTTTTCAGCGTGACTTACTCATCTTCTAAATAAGTATAACCGTACAAACCGGCCTCAAACTCTTCCAGGAACTGCGCTTGCAGCCCACTGTCCAGATCGGTTTCTTTTACCTGATCGCGGAATTTGGCCAGCAGCGCAGTAGGATCGAGCTGCACGTATTCCAACATGTCGGCAACGGTATCGCCTTCATCAGACAATTCAGTTTCTACCGTGCCATCAGGGAAGACAAACACGTCCACCGAGGCGGTATCACCGAACAGGTTGTGCATATTGCCCAGGATTTCCTGGTAGGCACCCACCATAAAGAAGCCCAGCGCCGGCGGATTTTCCGGATCGTACGGCGGCATTGGCATGGTGGTCGCTACGCCGTCACCGTCGATGTAGTGATCGATAGTACCGTCGGAGTCACAGGTGATGTCCAGCAGTACGGCACGGCCTTCCGGCGGCTTATCCAGCCCTTCCAGTGGCAACACCGGGAACAGCTGGTCAATACCCCAGGCGTCCGGCATTGATTGGAACAGCGAGAAGTTGACGTAGAACTTGTCTGCCATGCGTTCTTGCAGTTCGTCGATGATTGGACGGTGCGCGCGGTTGCTTGGATCCAGTTGCTGCTGGATTTTGTTGCAGATGTTCAGGTACAACTGCTCGGCCCAGGCACGCTTGGTCAGATCCAGCATACCGTGAGCATACTGAGTGTGGACATCATGCAGGTCCATCTGACTGTCATGCAGCCATTCACGCAGCGAACGGCGGTTTTCCGGCTCGTTCATTTCCTGCCAGGTTTCCCACATGCTTTCCAGCGCGCGCGGTGCGTCCTCTGCCGGTGGCAATGGATCGCTGAATTCATTGCGCTCAACGCCGATCACATTGGATACCAACACCGTATGGTGTGCAGTAACTGCACGGCCGGATTCGGTGATCACCGTCGGATGCGGCAAGCCGTGTTCGTTGCACGCATCACCGATACCCCAAATCACGTTGTTGGCGTATTCGTTCAGGCCATAGTTCACCGAGCAATCAGACTGCGAACGGGTGCCTTCATAATCTACGCCCAGACCGCCGCCCACGTCGAAGCACTGGATGTTAACGCCCAGTTTGTGCAGTTCAACGTAGAAACGTGCCGATTCGCGTACGCCTGTCGCGATGTCGCGAATATTGGCCAGTTGCGAACCCAGGTGGAAGTGCAGCAGTTGCAGGCTATCAAGACGGCCCGCTTCACGCAGGGTTTCCACCAGTTTCAACACCTGAATGGCTGCCAGGCCGAACTTGGACTTTTCGCCGCCGCTCGACTGCCATTTGCCGGAGCCTTGTGACGCCAGACGCGCACGCACGCCCAGGCGTGGTACCACATTCAGACGTTCAGCTTCTTCCAGCACCATGTTGATTTCGGACATTTTCTCGATCACCAGGTACACCTTGTGCCCCAGCTTTTCGCCGATCAACGCCAGACGGATATATTCACGGTCTTTATAGCCGTTACAGACGATCACGGAACGGGTCATGCCGGCATGTGCCAGCACCGCCATCAGCTCAGCTTTAGAACCGGCTTCCAGCCCCAGCGGCTCGCCGGAATTAACCAGAGATTCAATCACGCGACGGTGTTGGTTGACCTTAATCGGGTAAACCAGGAAATAACCACCTTCATAACCGAACGATTCACGCGCACGTTTGAAAGCGGCGTTGATCGAACGCAGGCGGTGCTGCAGGATCTGCGGGAAGCAGAACAGCGCCGGCAGACGCAGACCGTCTTTTTGGCGTTGTTTGACCAAATCGGCCAGATCGACACGCGCCTGCGGGACGTCAGGATCCGGGCACACGCTGATGTGACCCAGTTCATTGACGTCATAATAATTGTTGCCCCAGTAGGCGACGTTATAAGTGCGCAGCATCTTGCTGGCATCACGATCATTCATGGCAACCTCCTGCATGGAGCGCAAAGATATAGATTCGCCCGTTGCTGACGGACGGTGAATCAACAGATCATCAGACATTACTCGCCTCACATCCCGTACTGACGATACAGTCAGCCACTATCGCAGCTACAACCCGCGAGAACAACCCAACAAACCGCCCTTGCGGCAGCGAATAAAACTGCCGTTCGCGGTCAGCGATCGGTTTATTACTCATATAATTGTAAGACACCCTGTTCAAACCTCGTGAATCGGGTCAAGAAACATCCCACAGGAAGGCTGCAGGCTACCCTTGTTCAGTTCTTCAGACGACCGTTAACCGGCCCGAGAATCCTGAGTAGCGCCCAGGTGTTTATCACACCTGAAAGGTGGTGTAGAGACAAGACGGGAAATAGCAGAAGAATGTGCGCCAGAACGGCACTGCTGTTGAGAACCAACAACCGGTAGACAACGGATCATTAATCCAACCACCTCCACGCACGTCGTCCTCAATGAACGACCGAGCCTCTATTAATAGTGTAAGAACGTGACCGTTCTATGAAGCGGCGACGTCAAAAAGGCCGACGTCTGCAGCTGACAATCCGGCTATCCATGGCGAGTCACAGAAGTTTACAACTTCTTTCCCCGCACTGTGCACCAAATGAGCCGCGCGCGCAGTTTATACCGATAACCAGGGGAAAATGCAAAATGAAAATTTGTCGGAAACTGTTTCAAGCGATGAAAATGGCGTCGGCAGCTTTGCGCAAAAGAGCGAAATGGCAAAAAAATACTGGCAATCCGGTCAAGGCCTGACCTAAAATAGACGTCCAGATGTTAATCCATCTATACTGATTAACGAAGAAACTGCTTAACGGCTTTGCCTGAGGGGCGTTGCAGGATGTATCTCGCGCCATCAGCGGAAGACCCTTCGCTTTGATGCCGGATCTCCAGCGCTGTGCAGTAATTTCTAACCCGTCTTATGCAAGGTAAAGAATACAATGGCTAAACACCTATTCACGTCCGAATCCGTCTCCGAAGGGCATCCTGACAAAATTGCTGACCAGATCTCCGATGCCGTCCTCGACGCCATCCTGGAACAAGATCCTAAAGCACGCGTCGCCTGCGAAACTTACGTGAAAACCGGCATGGTACTGGTTGGCGGTGAAATCACCACCAGCGCTTGGGTTGATATCGAAGAAATCACCCGTAAAACCGTACGCGAAATCGGTTATGTCCACTCGGATATGGGTTTTGACGCCAACTCTTGTGCCGTACTGAGCGCAATCGGCAAGCAATCCCCAGATATCAATCAGGGCGTTGACCGCACCGATCCGCTGGAACAAGGTGCCGGCGACCAGGGCCTGATGTTTGGCTATGCTACCAATGAAACCGAAGTGCTGATGCCTGCACCGGTAACCTACGCGCACCGTCTGGTGCAGCGTCAGGCCGAAGTGCGTAAAAACGGCACCCTGCCATGGTTGCGTCCAGATGCGAAAAGCCAGGTGACCTTCCAGTATGACGACGGCAAAATCGTCGGCATCGACGCAGTGGTCCTGTCCACCCAGCATTCCGAAGATATTTCTCTGAAAGATCTGCAAGAAGCGGTAATGGAAGAGATCATCAAGCCCGTGCTGCCAACTGAATGGTTAAGCGCCAGCACCAAATACCACATCAACCCAACCGGCCGTTTCGTTATCGGCGGACCAATGGGTGACTGTGGTCTGACCGGGCGTAAAATCATCGTTGATACCTACGGCGGCATGGCTCGTCACGGCGGCGGTGCGTTCTCTGGTAAGGATCCGTCTAAAGTTGACCGTTCAGCAGCCTACGCAGCGCGTTACGTGGCGAAAAACATCGTGGCGGCTGGCCTGGCTGACCGCTGTGAGATCCAGGTCTCCTACGCCATTGGCGTGGCAGAACCGACCTCAATCATGGTGGAAACCTTCGGTACTGAGAAAGTCCCTACCGAACAGTTGACCCTGCTGGTGCGTGAATTCTTCGATCTGCGCCCATACGGCCTGATCCAGATGATGGACCTGCTGCAACCAATCTACCGCGAAACTGCAGCTTACGGTCACTTTGGTCGTGAGCACTTCCCTTGGGAAGCGACAGACAAAGCAGAACTGCTGCGCGATGCTGCCGGCTTGAAATAAGCCCGGGTATCCAGCGTGAAAACGGCGAGCCTAGGCTCGCCGTTTTTTTCTGAAGGAAGGGCGTCAGACACCGCGTATACAGCAGCAGGTAAGCAAGACCTAATGGGCCGCCAACTCCCTGAAGAAGGCAGGATTAGCCTGAATCGCCGCCAGCACCTTTGCAGCCAGACCGGTCGGATTACGCCTTTTTGTTTCCCAGCTTTTAATGGTATCAACGCTGGTACCCAACACCTTTGCCATTTCACTCTGAGAAATATTAAGCTGCGCCCTGATCGCTTTCACATCGGCGATATCATAACGAGTGACATTGGCCGGAGCCTCAACCCCGTTCTTAATCGCGACGGCCTCTTCAAGAGACGTTTTCATATCGTCAAAAAAGCTCATGTCATACCTCATCTTTCAGCAATTTCGTCAATGTCTTCAGCTCTGACCTTTCCATGTCGCTCAGACTGTCTTTACTATTTTTCGGGTAGGCCATTACCAGATAGATGACCTCTTTGGTTGCCAGAAAGTAAATCACTCTGGCACTTCCACTTTTACCCTGGGAACCTGTAGCCATTCTGACTTTCCGCAGGCCACCGGTTTTCTGGATCAGATCGCCTTTATCGGGTGATTCGATGAGTTCTTTCTGGAGTTCTTTTAGCTCGTCGTCCGTGGCAATTTGCCTTACCTGCCGCGTAAACATCGGGGTCTCAATAAATACTAGCGCATGACTCACTGGCACCCTCTCCATGCTGAGGTACAAAGTACACCAGAAAATGTACTGTGTACACCTTGATAATTTGAGTGTAGGGGTACCTCTTTCCTTGCCTTTCGACAGGATTCAGAGCATCCGCGCGCAGTATATTTATCTTCCCCCAGATTTCCGCGCCCTTTCCGCACGGGATATCCGTTCTGCGTAGCCGTACGCAAAGCGTTGCAATAGTATGAAAATACGAAAAAAAATAAAGGCCCAGCGATGCTGAGCCTTTGATTCTAGAAACGGCAGGAACGGCGTCGGTTATGAGGTTTGTTTACGCAACAGGTAAACGAAATACGGCGCGCCAATAAAGGTCGCCAGCAGCCCGGCAGGGATTTGGTACGGGAACATCACCATCCGTCCGCACCAGTCAGCAAACACCATCAGCAAGCCCCCTAACAACGCGGAAATTACCATCTGCGGTAACGCACGGCGGAAGCCCAGCATGCGCGCCATATGCGGCGCCATCAGGCCAATAAAACTCAGCGGCCCTACGGTCAATGTCGCCATCGCGGTCAGCGTGGCGGCCAGTAGCAAGATGGTTAACCGCACCGGCGTCAAAGCAATACCCACCGAGCGTGCAGTGGCACTGCCAAGCGGCAAAATACTGAGCCAGCGGCGGCACAGCGGTGCCAGCACAATCAACGTCGTCGCAATAATCGCCGTTCGCACTGCCTGCTCCGGCGTCACCGAATAGGTGGAGCCAGAAATCCAGGTCAGCAGCCCACCGGTACGCGGATCGCCACTGGCTAACAGCAGGAAAATGGTGGTGGTGAACGCCGTGCTAAGCGCAATACCGGCCAACAGCATGCGTTCGGTGGAAAAACCACCCCGCCCTGCAGCAATCATGATCACCAATAAAGTACCGGCAGCGCCCAGGCTCCCAGCGGGCAACAACCAGACAAAGGCATCACCCGGTACGACCAACAGCATCATCACTACGCCGAACGCAGCACCTGAGCTGATACCCAACACTTCCGGGCTGGCCATCGGGTTACCCGTCAACTTCTGGATTAACGTCCCCGCAACCGCCAGCATCATGCCCGCAGCCAAAGCCGACAATACCCGTGGCCAGCGCCACGGCATCAATGACTCCAGCTCGGCGCCCTGACTCCAGTGCCAACCGGCAGCGTTTTGCCCAAACATCAGTGCCACAGCCAGCCCAGCGAATAACACCGCCCCCGCCAGCGCAACCCACACCAACAGATGACCACGTTCCGCCGGTACCTTATCCCCCAGATTCATTGGCGGTGGCGTGGAGGCGCTGCGCAGACGCGGTAACAACCACAGCAGCAGCGGTGCACCAAATAGTGCGGTCGCGGCACCGGTAGGAACCTCACGCCATACCTGCGTCAGCCAGATCATTACCTGATCGGTTAACCACAACAGCAGCGCACCCAGCAGAGGTGCCAACATCATGCGGTGTGCCAGCCGACGTGCGCCCAGCATTTTCGCCATCAAGGGGGCAAACAAACCGATAAAACCGATCACACCAGCGGCATTAACCAGCATGGCACTGAAGATAATTGCTACGGCCAGCGCGCAAAAACGCGCCATCGACAACCCCAGCCCCAGATTGCGAGCCACACCGTCGTCCAATCCCAACAGCGTTAATGGACGCAATAACAGCACCGCCAACAGCCCTGCCACCAGCAAACGCGGCAGGATAAACTGCACGGTATTCCAGTCTTGCTGGTTCAGGGCACCGGTGCTCCACAAAAATACGCCTTGCAGTTGATCGTAATTGAACAAGGCCAGCAGGCTGTTAACCGCACCGCAATATAGCCCCAACACCAACCCGGCGAGGATCAGCGTCACCGGCGACATGCGTTTGCCCCACGCCACACCGAACACTAATCCACCGACCACTACCGCTCCCACCATCGCAGCCAATTGTCGGGTCAGTTCCCCTCCCGGCAACATCCATAGCGTAGCGACCGTCAATCCAAGCTGCGCACCGGCGGAAACGCCGAGCGTCGCGGGTTCTGCCAACGGGTTGCGCAATACCTGTTGGAAGAGTACGCCGACCAGCCCTAATCCGGCACCGGCCAGCAAGGACACGGACAATCGCGGCAGCAGGCTATAGTGGAACAACATTTGGTGAACATCGTCGATATCCGGTGCGTTCAGCGCCTGTCCCCACAGTGCCCACGGCAGCTGTTGCAGCAGGTTATAAAGCGTTAAGCCGCTGGCGCTCGCCAGCAGAACCAGAACCAACGTCACCGGCAATGCGCGGATACCTGCGTTCATGAATAGCTCTCCTGCGCGTGTTCCAGCAGGTGGCAAAAGCGCATCGCCGATAACGTCGCACCGTAGAACCACACTGCCGGTACCTGGCGCAATTGATTCTGTCTGACGAACGGCAATGCCTGCCATAACGGCGTCGAGCTGACCTTATCCATCATCGCCTGATTACCGTGATCGAGATAAATCGCCCGTGCGCTTTTCACCGTTGCCAGGCGTTCAATTCCCACCACCGCCGTGCCCCAGAAGTTGGTTTCGCCTTCCCACGCATTTTTTATGCCAAGCTGATCCATCACCTCCTGGAACAGGCTCTTCTGGCCAATAACCAGCGCATGACGGGTATCTATCAGTGAAAACATCAGGAGTGGCTGCTGGGTATATGAATGCAGGCGTTGACGCATCTCCACAATAAAGCGATCAAACTGCGCCAGATGCTGCATAGCGCGGCTTTCCAACCCTAACCGCTGCGCCAAGGCCTGCAGCGATTGCCTCGCCACCGTCAGCGGTTTGCCACTGCCGTCGTTGAAGCTAAAACTCATCGATGGTGCGATCGGTTCCAACTTTTGTGGTGTGGGCCCGTAGCCCTTCGACAGCAACATCAATGAAGGGCGAAGCTGCTGCAACAATTCGAGGTTAGGTTCGGTACGCTGACCCACGTCAATAACCGATGCAGGCAGCTTTGGCTCTTCCACCCACAGGTTGTAGTTATGAATATCAGCGACCGCCAGCGGCGTAATCCCAAGGGCCAACAGCAGCTCAATCGGCAGCCATTCCAGCGCGACAATGCGCGTCAGGTCGGGCGGCGTTTCAGCGGCGTGCCCCGGCAGGGAAAGCAGCAATGGCGACAGCGCCATTGCCGTCAACAGGCGACGGCGTACGGCATCATGATGAAACTCAGAAGAATCAGACATCAGTAGACAAAACTCACCGGCGCACCGCCGCTTGGATGTGGCAGCGTCCCCATAGGAATACCGTAAATTTGTTCCAGTACGTCACCCTGCATCAGATCTAATGGTGCGCCCTGTGCAATCATTTCTCCGCCGCGCAACGCCACCAGATGGTCGCAATAGCGCGCAGCCATATTGATATCATGCAGCACTGCAATCACCGTCAGACCGCGCTGGCTGCTTAATCGTTGGATCAACGCGAGCACGTCAACCTGATGGGCGATATCCAGCGCCGAGGTCGGCTCGTCCAACAACAGGCAGCGGCTGTCTTGTGCCACCATCATCGCCAACCAGGCACGCTGGCGCTCACCGCCGGACAGGCTGTCCACCAAACGGTTGGCAAACGGTTTTAATCCCACCAGCGCAATGGCCTCTTCCACCTGTTGGCGATCGTTGACGCCAAAGCGCCCCAAAGCACCGTGCCACGGGTAGCGACCAATCGCCACCAACTCGCGCACCGTCATGCCCTCTGCGGCCGGCAATTGCTGCGGCAAATAGGCCACCTGACGCGCAAAGGCTTTGCTGTCCCATTGGTGCAGTGGTTGTTGATTGAGCAATACACTGCCGGTGGACGGGTTCTGATGGCGACCCAAAATTTTTAGCAGCGTAGACTTGCCAGAACCATTGTGACCGATCAACCCACAGACTTTCCCCACGGGAAAGGTCAGCGATAATGGCTGCAACAGCACACGGCCGGGAACGGCAAAACTGGCGCTATCTAACGTAAAAGTGGCGTCGTGATTGGGGTGTTTATCCTGCATAGGTCCTACTCTGTCCGGGGCGACATAACGCCGCCCCGGTTATCCGATTAGAAGCGGAAGGTTGCGGTGGCGACCACCTGACGTTCTGCGCCCCAATAGCAGCCATAGGTAGCAAAGCAGCTAGAGACGTATTCTTTATCAAACAGGTTGTTCACGTTAATGCCAATCGAGGAACCGGGCAGATTGAAACGCGCCAGATCGTATTTTATTGCGGCATCAACCACCGTGTAGTCTTTCACTTTAAAGGTATTGGCCTCATCACCATAGCTGGAACCGACATAGCGAACACCGGAGCCCAGAGTCAAACCGCTGAGTGCGGTTTCATGGAAGGTGTAATCCGCCCACAGTGAAGCCATATGTTTTGGAATCGCCGCCGGGGTATTGCCTTGAAGCGTGGTGTCCTTGGAGTACTCGGCATCCGTGTAGGTATAAGACCCCAGCAGGTTAACATTGGCTGTTAGCGCGGCTTTGGCCTCCAGCTCGACACCGCGAGAGCGAATCTCACCGCCCTGAACGCTGGCGAATGGATGGTCTGGATTAGGGTCCGCCACCTTGTTGTTGGTTTTAGTCAGCTGATAAATCGCCATGCTGGCAGTGATGGGACGATCTTTCGGCGCAAATTTCACACCCGCCTCATACTGTTTGCCCTTGGAGGCAGCGAAGGTGTTACCACTGAAGTCCGTGCCTGAAGTCGGCTCAAAGGATTCGCTGTAACTGACATAAGGTGCAATGCCGTTTTCGAATACATAATTCAAACCGGCGCGGCCGGTGAATTCGTTGTCCTTCTGCTTTGAAACCGAATTCTGGTTCAACCGGTTGGTGCTGTTGGTATCACTCCAGTCATAACGTCCGCCCATGGTCAGCACCCATTGGTTCCATTCAGCCTGGTCCTGTACGTAAAGCCCGGTTTGCTCCTGGCGATTGACCTGACTTGCACCACCCGTAATGGTGTAACTTTGGTTACCGTACTGCGGCGCCACGACATTCAGAGGGGAAGCGCTGCCGTATTGATAGACGACGTCGTTACGCATACGCATGTAGTCCACCCCCATCAACAAGATGTGAGCGACCTGCCCAGTGGCAAACTTGGCCTGTGCCTGCGTATCCACAGCAAAACTGGACATGTGCTCCTTCGAGTTCATCACGCCACGGGTCAATTCCGCAGGGTTAGTCGCGCTGATGCCCTGGCCATAGATGGATCGGTAATCAACGTCCATTTTGGAGTAACGCAAGTTTTGGCGCACCGTCCACACATCATCAAACCCATGCTCAAAGGCGTACCCAACCATCTGTTGCTTACGTGAGATATTGTTATAGCCCGGCTCACCGTCGTTGAAACTGGTCGGCAATTTACCGTTGATACCATTTTGCACCGTGCCCTCTTTCGGCAACCAGCCATAGAAGCCCACGCTGGGGTCATCCTGGAAACTGCTGAGGAAAGTCAACGAGGTGCGATCATCAGGCCGCCAACTGAACGAAGGCGCAATAGCATAGCGCTTGCTCTTTTCTCCCACCTGCTGCTGATCTTCATCACGCGCCAAGCCGGTCAAACGGTAAGAATAAACACCCGCATCATCCAACGCACCGCCGAAGTCGAAGCCGGTCTGGAACAGATTGTCGGTGCCCATTTTGAACTGAACTTCGCGCAGGGTTTCCGTCGTTGGGCGTTTGCTGACCAGCGCGACGACACCGCCAGGGTTGCTCTTACCGTAGAGTACGGAAGAAGGACCGCGCAGCACTTCGGCACGCTCGAGGAAGTAAGGGTCAATCTGGTAAATGGAATAGTTATCGTCCTGCAGTTTCAGACCATCCAGGTACATATTGGTACCCACGGAACTAAAACCACGAATGTTCACGGCGTCGTAGGCGGTAGAGGCACCACGGTTGCCTACCATCACACCCGGCGTATACGCCAGCGCACTTTTCACCGTTTCCGGCTGGCGCATATCCATCTCTTCACGCGTCACGACAGAGACTGACTGCGGCGTTTTAATCAATGGCGTATCCGTTTTAGTCCCGGTAGCGCTGCGCTTGGCCGCATAGGTGCCGACCGGCCCCCAGGCGCTTTCCTGCTGGGACTGACCGCTGCCTACCACGGTAATCGTGTCTTCCTTGGCAGTCGATTTGGTGTCGGCGGAAAATGCTGGCATAGCCAGCGTGCCAAGTGCAGCAGCGATAGTAATCGCTAACCCACTGACGTGAAAACGGCTCTGTTTGGCCGTGGAAGGAAGACGCTTGGTCGGCATAAGTGGTTTCTCTGATGAATTATTTGATAACGAATGTAAACGATAATAATTATTATAAGCGACGCATTTTATGCAGAAGCCAAATTAAACTGCAAGTCGAATTCAGCCTGTGAATTGGTGTGAGATTAACCGCTTAGCCACATTAACCTGATGGAAATAAACTGCGCGGAGAAATAAAAAAGCCCGCAACAGAAAGTTACGGGCTTAATAACAAAGAAAAACTTTTCGCCTAAGCGTTTTACATGCTTGGCTGCTTACTTGCCGAACATGTCCTTGATCCAACCCGCGACGCCGTCAGCATCTTTTTGCTCACCCGCCTGCTGTTGCTGTTGCTGCTGTTGTTGCTGTTGCTGAGCGGCCTGGCTTGCCTGGCACAATCCCTGCGGGTTATCCGTCCATACAGGAATGGTACGCCCACCACCGCTACAGACAAAGTTACCGCTGGCATCAATGCCCATTTGGTTAATACCTTCCGGCGGCTGCAGCATCAGCGGCAGCGGCGTCTGGTTTTCCAAATAGCGGCGATAAAGGGTCAATGCACCGTTGGCACCGGTCAACTTGGCTGGGCCGTTGTTATCACGCCCCACCCAGGCGATAGCCACTTCTTTACCGTCGATGCCGGCAAACCAGCTATCACGCAAATCGTTGGTGGTACCGGTTTTCGCCGCCAGGTTGTAGTTAGGGAACTTGACCGACAGTGAACGGGAAGTCCCGCGCGCGACACCTTGTTGCATGGCGTACAGCGTCAGGTAAGCTGCCTGAGCAGGTACCACACGCTCGGCCTGCGGGAAGCTCTGATACAGCACTGAACCGTCTTCAGCAATCACCGAACGCACTGCAGACAATGGAGCACGGTTACCACCGCCGGCAATCGTCTGGTATTCCTGCGCGACTTCCATCGGTGTCAGGCCAATCGCCCCGAGCAGCATCGAAGGCACCGGGTTAATTTCTGCCTTTGGAATGCCCAAACGTTGCAGCGTAGCACTGATTTGATCCAGCCCAACCGACATACCCAGGTTCACCGTAGGTATGTTGAGTGAAAATGCCAGGCCATCCACCAGCATCACCTGACCACGGAACTTACGGTCATAGTTGTTTGGCTGCCAAACGGTACCGTTAGACAATTTCAACGTCAGTGGTTGATCCGCCAGCCAGGTGTTCAGACGATATTTGTCCGGCTCAGACAAGGCCGTCAGGTAAGTCGGTGGCTTAGCCAGTGACCCAACCAAACGACGCGCCTGCATGGCACGGTTGAATCCGGCAAACTGTGGGTTAGCACCACCGACCATGGCACGAACTTCACCGCTAAAGCGATCGACGATCACCATCGCCGCTTCCAGATCCTGAACGTGGCGAGCCGCCTTCAGCGCAGGTATACCATCCTCAACCGCCTTTTCTGCTGCATCCTGTGATACCGGATCCAACGTGGTGAAGATTTTCACACCGGACAGATCGTTAACCTTGTCGCCCAGCTTGGCTTGCAGTTCCTGACGAACCATCTGCATAAACGCGGGTTGCGGCGTGATCACCCCGCCTTTCGGCTGCACGCCCAAAGGTCGAGCACTGAGCATGTTATACAGCTCTGCATCGATAACACCTTGGTTCTGCAACAGTTTCAACACCAGGTTACGGCGTTCCAGCGCCAGTTTCGGGTTACGCCAAGGGTTATACAGCGACGCCCCTTTAACCATGCCCACCAACAGCGCCTGTTGATCCAGACTCAGCTCGTCTACCGGGCGGCCAAAGTAATACAGGCTGGCCAGCGGGAACCCACGGATCTGATCGTTGCCGCTCTGGCCGAGGTAAACCTCATTCAGATACAGCTCAAGGATGCGATCCTTGCTGTAGCGGTAATCCACCAACAACGCCATGTAGGCTTCGTTGGCCTTACGCCACAGCGAACGCTCGTTAGTTAAGAACAGGTTTTTCACCAACTGCTGCGTCAGTGTACTGCCGCCCTGCACTGCACGTCCGGCTGTCAGGTTAGCCAACACCGCACGGCCAATGGAATAGGGGCTGATGCCGTCATGCTCATAGAAATGGCGGTCTTCGGTGGCAATCAGCGTATCCACCAGCAGGTCTGGGAAACCGGCGCGTGGCACAAACAGACGCTGTTCACCGTTCGGCGACTGCAACATGGTGATCAGGCGCGGATCGAGGCGGAAGAACCCAAAACTGCGCTGGTTTTCCATGTTCTCGATGTTCGCCAGGCGGTTGTTCTGGAAATTGAGACGCGCGTGGATCTGGCCCTCTTTACCGTCTGGGAAATCAAATGGGCGACGCAGCATCTCGATGCTGTTGGCCTGCACGGTGAATTCACCAGGGCGTGTCATGCGGCTTACCTGACGGTATTGCATGCCCTCAAGCAAATCGACCATTTCCTTTTTGCTGTACGGCATGCCCGGTTCCAGGTTGACCATTCGGCCATAAACCGCTGCCGGCAACTGCCAGACTTTGCCGTCAATGCGGCTGCGGATCTGTGAATCCAGATAGACGCCGTAGATCGCCAGCAGAACTGCGACCACCAGAATCAGTTTGATAAGCAGGCCGAGCCAGCGGCGTTTTTTACGCGGCGGAGTCGCTTTTACCTTACGCG
The DNA here is from genome assembly GCF_017832355.1 of Serratia sp. PL17. Lineage (GTDB taxonomy): Bacteria > Pseudomonadota > Gammaproteobacteria > Enterobacterales > Enterobacteriaceae > Serratia. Next base: position 419,936 of record NZ_JAFIBY010000005.1, on the reverse strand, counting down.
GCATGCGTTCTTCCTCGTCTTCATAATCATCATCGTCATCCTGGTACTCGTCTTCCTCGTAATCATCGTAATCGTCTTCTCGACGACGGCGCGGCGGCTTGCGCGACGCGGTGCGTGTTGGTTGTTTCCCTTTGCGCCCGATGGGCTCGCGGTCATCCCCAGCCATTGCTGTTACTCTCCAGACTTGGCGGCACTGCCGGCCATTATGAGTCGCTTAATCTGTCGCGGCGTCAGGCCATTGAACAGAAGAAACATCTGAATTCATCCCCTAAATCATTGGTGTTGCATCAAGGCGGCAAGAGAACTTATCCCGATGAGCTTACTCTGGTAAGTCATTCGGGTAAGTGAGTGCAGCCAACACAGATGCGGCGTCAAGTATAACGGGGATTACTGATACTTTTTCGTGCGCCGCGTCGGTGCGGTATTCGCCGGGTCGTCCGGCCACACGTGCTTCGGATACCGCCCTTTCATCTCTTTTTGCACTTCTTTGTAGGCCCCCTGCCAAAACGCCGCCAGATCGCCGGTGATTTGTAATGGCCTGTGCGCCGGTGAGAGTAACTCAAGCACTACCGGGATGCGACCTTCTGCCAGCATCGGGCTACGCTGTTCACCAAACACTTCTTGCAAACGCACGGCCAGCGCAGGCGGTTTGCCGGCGTCATAGCGAATCGGTAACCGGCTGCCGGTCGGCACAGTGTAATGAGTGGGTAACGCATTATCCAGCCGTTGCTTTTGCTGCCAGTCCAACAGCCGTGACAACGCCTCGGCAATGTTCACCTGTTTTAATCCACGCATGTCACGTACGCCACTCAGCGACGGTAACAACCACTGCTCCAATGACGCCAGCAACGCGTCATCGTCGACCGGGGGCCAGGCGGCCTCTGGCAGCCAGTTTTGTGCGCACTGCAAACGTAGGCGCAACTGCTCAGCGGCGGTATCCCAGTTAAGCACCGCCACCCCCTGAACACGAACCCAGTTGAGCAATGCCTGTTGCAGCTCTTCGTCTGCCGGTTTGGCAAGGGGTTGTGCACGCAGCGTCAAACGGCCAATCTGCTGACGTTTCCAGGCGCGCAACGTGCCTTTTTCCTCGTCCCATTCCACTGCGGTTTGCTGGGAAACGATCGCCGGCAGTTGGGCCGCCAACGCATCAATCTCTACCGGTAGCGCCAGCAAAATACGGGCGTCGGGGCTGTTATGCCCTTGCAACAGGCCAGGTACGATCAGCCAAGGAGCTCGCGACAATGCCTCATCCTGATTCATCGCAGCGCCCATACCGTTAGCCAGCAGGTAACGACCATCCTGACCACGCCGTTGAGCAATGCGGTCAGTAAACGCCAACGCCAGGAGGCTCGGCGCCAGGTCAACATCCACCTGCCCCGCTTTTGTCTGTAAACGCCGGGCCAACTGGGTAGCACGGCGTTGCCAGTTCGGCTGCGGGCGGCTCAGCCAGTAGCCAATGTCCATTTGCCCGCTGCGTGGCGGTTCTTCCAGTAATGCCGCTAACGCAGCGGCTGTCGCAAGCCCATCGGCTCCTCGCTCTGCCCCCTGGGTTAGCATCGCCGCCAAACGCGGCTCACAGCCCAGAAGGGCCATCTGGCGACCACGCGCAGTCAGTTTATCGCCTTCATCGGTAGCACCAAGGTGCCGTAGCAGCCTTTTGGCGGCCGTCAGCGCCGTCTCCGGTGGCCGATCGAGCCAGGTCAATTGCGCAACGTCATGGCAGCCCCATTGCAGTAGCTCCAGCCAGAAAGCGGCGAGATCGCTTTGCACGATTTCCGGCTCCGCATGTTCCGCCGCCCGCTCTGCCTGCTCTTTGGCAAACAGATGCCAGCAAATGCCGGCCTCCAGGCGCCCTGCACGGCCAGCACGCTGGATCATTGATGCCTGGCTAATGCGTTGCGTCACCAATCGCGTAAGGCCGTTACGCACGTCATAACGCGCTACCCGCTCCAGACCACTGTCTACCACTAACCTAATGCCTTCGATGGTCAGGCTGGTTTCAGCGATGTTGGTTGCCAATACCACTTTACGGCGGCCTGCTGGTGCAGCCTGAATCGCTTTCTGCTGCTGTGCTAACGGCAAGGCACCGTACAGTGGGCATAACTCGATATCGCCCGCGACGTCACCGCTCAACCGCTCCAGTACGCGGTGGATTTCAGCCACGCCGGGCAAGAACAGCAGCAATGAGCCCTCCTGCTCAGACAACAGGCGCTTAACCGCGCTCGCCACACCGTCCTCCAGCCGTTGGTGGCTGGCTAATGGCTGATATTGACGCTCGACAGGGAAGCTGCGGCCAGCGGACACCACCACCGGCGCCTGTGGCAACAACTGCGTCAGGCGAGCGTTATCCAGCGTCGCCGACATGATCAGCAGTTTTAAATCGTCGCGCAGCCCCTGCTGCACGTCCAATAGCAGTGCCAGCGCCAGATCGGCCTGCAGGCTACGCTCATGGAACTCATCGAGAATCACTAACGAAACGCCCTGCAGCTCAGCATCCTGCTGCAACATGCGGGTAAGAATGCCTTCTGTCACCACCTCGAGCCGGGTATGCGGCCCACTTTTGCTTTCGGCGCGCATGCGGTAACCCACCGTCTGACCGGGTTCCTCCCCCAGTTGCTGCGCCAATCGGTATGCCACGTTTTTCGCCGCCAACCGCCGGGGTTCGAGCATAATAATGCGGCCCGGCAAACCGGCGTTAGCCAGGATCTGCAGCGGCAGCCAGGTCGATTTACCGGCACCGGTAGGTGCATGCAACAATACCTGCGGGGCGGATTGCAGTGCAGTGAGCAATTCATCAAGAACCGCACTGACGGGCAGTGAAGACACAGAACTCTCCGTAGTGGTTAACATTGGACGGCGCACATTGTAGCATTAGACTCTGCGTTTCATTACTTGCCGGGTATCTATGTCCAGTTCGCGCCGCCTTTTTTTCGCCCTGACCTTACCGGATGCATTACAGCAGCAGGTGATCCGTTGGCGCGCAGAAAGCTTCACACCCGAAGCGGGTCGGCCAGTCGCAGCAGCCAATCTGCACCTGACGCTGGCCTTTCTCGGGGATGTTTCAGCACCAAAAGAAGCCGCGCTTAAAAAGCTGGCCAGCCGCATTCGCCAACCCGGCTTCAGCATGGTATTGGATGACCTTGGCCACTGGCCTCGTCCCGGCGTGGTTTGGTTAGGCACACGACGCGCCCCGCGCAGATTGCTGCAGTTGGCAGAGCTTTTGCGATCGCAGGCAGCCCGCAGCGGGTGTTATCAAAGCCCCATGCCGTTTCATCCGCACATCACACTATTGCGCTCTGCAACACAGCCCGTCGCCATACCACCGGCTACACCGGGATGGGTCTTCAGCGCCGACGCATTTGCCTTGTACCAGTCAGTTTTTGAAAACGGCCGCACGCGTTATCAGATGCTTGAACAATGGCCCTTAGCCAACCAGGACAACTCATGATTTTTACGCCACCGCTGCGCCATGCCACGCTGATTAAACGTTACAAACGCTTTCTGGCGGACGTCATCACGCCGGAGGGAGAAACCTTTACCCTGCACTGCGCCAACACCGGTGCCATGACCGGTTGCGCAACACCCGGCGACACCGTTTGGTATTCCACCTCAGATAATGCCAAACGCAAATACGCCCACAGTTGGGAACTGACACATACCCAACAAGGGGACTGGATCTGTGTGAATACCTTACGTGCCAACACCTTGGTGCGCGAGGCTATCGAACAGAATCTAATCAATGAATTATCCGGTTACAGTAAAATCAGCAGCGAAGTAAAATATGGCAGTGAAAACAGTCGTATCGATTTGTTATTACAGGCAGAAAATCGAGCTAGCTGCTATATTGAAGTTAAGTCAGTCACATTATTGCAACAACAACGTGGTTACTTCCCTGATGCGGTAACGCTCAGAGGACAGAAGCACTTACGTGAGTTGCTAAGCGTGGTTGAAAGCGGGCAACGGGCGGTTTTGTTCTTTGCTGTGTTACATAGCGGTATTGAACAGGTCGCACCGGCACATCATATAGATGAGCGTTATGCGGCACTGTTGGCACAGGTTCAGCAATTGGGCGTAGAAGTCGTTTGTTATGGGGCTAAATTATCACCTGACGGTATATCTCTCTGCGATAAGTTACCGTTTTTTATCGATTAGCGCTGACTGGGCACAAATATTCCGACAACCGGTTATCGCGTCGCCAAATACGCCTTCCTTCACACCATTGTCAAGCAGGCGACAGGAATAATTGCCAACCTACGTCCCATCTGTTATTTATAGCGGCCTGTTTTTCCCCCGCATTGGGGATTCGATAGTGCGTGTGTATGTAGGAGAAGCAACATGCAAGAAGGGCAAACCCGTAAAACCTCGTCCTTGAGCATTCTCGCCATCGCTGGGGTGGAGCCGTACCAAGAGAAGCCGGGCGAAGAGTACATGAACGACGCCCAGTTGTCGCATTTCAAGCGCATTCTTGAAGCATGGCGCAACCAGCTCAGGGATGAAGTGGATCGTACTGTGTCGCATATGCAGGAAGAGGCTGCTAACTTCCCTGATCCGGCCGACCGTGCCACTCAGGAAGAAGAGTTCAGTCTTGAACTGCGTAACCGCGATCGCGAACGCAAACTGATTAAAAAGATCGAGAAAACGCTGAAGAAAGTAGAAGACGAAGATTTCGGCTACTGCGAATCCTGCGGCGTGGAGATTGGCATTCGTCGCCTTGAAGCGCGCCCGACTGCCGATTTGTGCATCGACTGCAAGACTCTGGCCGAAATCCGCGAAAAGCAGATGGCCGGCTAATATACCCAAAATAGGTGGAGTTGCATCAAGGCGGCAAGGGAGCTGATCCCAATGAGCTTACTCAAGTCAGTGATTAGGGTAAGTGAGTGCCGCCAACGCAGAAGCAGCTTCAAAGATGACGGGTATACAGTTGTTACCGCTGCGGCGTGCGTCCTACGTGCGCCGCACAGAGCAAAGGGAAAGTTTCCCCTCTGATATGCAAGAAAGACATTATGTGGGGCGCTTTGCCCCATCGCCTTCCGGGGATCTGCATTTCGGTTCGTTGATTGCAGCGCTGGGAAGCTACCTTCAGGCTCGTGCTCAACGCGGGCAGTGGTTGGTTCGCATTGAAGATATTGATCCCCCGCGCGAAGTTGCCGGTGCGGCCGATCGTATCTTATCCGCTCTGGAACACTATGGTCTCCACTGGGACGGCCAGGTCATCTATCAATCCCAACGCCATGAAGCCTACCGAGCCACGCTGGATCAACTCCATCAGCAAGGTCTTAGCTATTTCTGCAACTGTACCCGTAGCCGTATCCAGCAGATAGGTGGCCTCTATGACGGTCACTGCCGTCATTTGCATCTGGGTCCTCAGGGTGCCGCCATTCGTTTACGGCAGTCCGCACCGGTTTTCGCTTTTCACGACCGGCTGCAGGGCGAGTTGCACGCCGATCCCGCGTTGGCACAGGAAGACTTTATCATCCGTCGACGTGATGGCCTGTTCGCCTATAACCTGGCGGTAGTGGTTGACGATCATTTCCAGGGTGTTACCGAAATCGTACGCGGTGCCGATTTGATCGAACCGACAGTGCGCCAAATTGCGCTATATCATCAGTTGCAGGCACCGGTACCCACGTATGCGCATTTGCCGCTGGCGCTGGGTGCTAACGGCATCAAACTCTCGAAACAAAACCATGCGCCAGCATTGCCCGACGGTGATCCTCGCCCCGTGCTGGTTGCCGCATTGAAGTTTCTGCGCCAACCCCTGCCGGAAAGCTGGCAAGATCTTGACCTGCCGTTATTATTGAGCTGGGCAATCGCACACTGGAAGCTGGATAATGTGCCGCGTCAGGAGGCAATCCCCTGGGCGGAAACACATCGGCATTCTCAAAAGAGCCATGGTGAGCTATGATTAGCCGCTATTTTTTGTTAGCGCCATTTTTATCAGACACTATCGAGGTGTACCATTTTTACCCGAGTAGCCAATTTCTGCCGTAAGGTGCTAATCCGCGATGACAAGCAGCCGCGCGATGAAGCGCCGGTCAGCGATAAAAACGTAGTCCGCGAAGAAAGCGTGGCGGCTGAACAGCCAGCTGCGCCGCAGCAACGTTCCGCCGATCGCGGCAGAGAAAGCCCTGCCCGCCGGCCGGCACCGCGTAAACGCCCACCTTTTCCTGCGGCAGAGGGAAACGGCTCAATGACCGTGATCCCGCGCGACCAGCACGCCATCTCACGTAAAGACATCAGTGAGAATGCGCTGAAGGTGCTGTATCGCCTGAATAAATCCGGCTTTGAAGCCTATCTGGTCGGTGGCGGCGTACGTGATCTGTTATTGGGCAAAAAGCCAAAAGACTTCGACATCACTACCAACGCAACCCCAGAGCAGGTGCGCAAGCTGTTCCGCAACTGCCGTCTGGTTGGCCGCCGTTTCCGCCTGGCTCACGTGATGTTCGGGCCGGAAATCATCGAGGTTGCGACCTTCCGTGGCCACCACGAACAGCAAACGCCAGAATCGGACAAGAATTCTTCCCAGCAGGCCCAAAACGGCATGCTGCTGCGTGACAACATCTTTGGCTCAATCGAAGAAGATGCTCAGCGCCGTGACTTTACCATCAACAGCTTGTATTACGGTGTCGCAGACTTCACCTTGCGTGATTACGTCAACGGCCTGCGCGATCTGAAGCAAGGCGTGATTCGCCTGATCGGCGATCCAGAAACTCGCTACCGTGAAGACCCGGTGCGCATGCTGCGTGCTGTGCGCTTTGCCGCCAAGCTGGACATGACCATCAGTGATGAAACCGCCGAGCCGATCCCCCGTCTGGCGTCCCTGCTACATGAGATCCCACCCGCGCGTCTGTTTGAGGAGTCACTCAAACTGTTACAGGCTGGCTACGGCTATCCGACCTATCTGAAGCTGTGTGAATACCAGTTGTTCCAGCCGTTATTCCCACAGATTGCACGTCACTTCACCCCTAACCATGACACGCCAATGGAACGTATCCTGGTGCAGGTGTTGAAGAATACCGACTATCGTCTGCAGAATGACATGCGCGTCAATCCGGCATTCCTGTTTGCTGCTATGCTTTGGTATCCGCTGCTGGAACATGCGCAGAAACTGGCGCAGGAAAGCGGGTTGGCCTATTACGATGCCTTCGCTCTGGCAATGAATGACGTGTTGGACGAGCAGTGCCGCTCGCTGGCGATCCCGAAACGTATCACCACGCTGGTTCGTGATATCTGGCAGTTGCAACTTCGGCTGTCACGCCGACAGGGCAAGCGCGCGCATAAACTGATGGAACACCCGAAGTTCCGCGCCGCTTACGATCTGCTGGCGCTGCGTGCGGAAGTGGAAGAAAACCCGGAAATGCTGCGTCTGACCGAATGGTGGGGCGAGTTCCAGGACGCCACGCCAGCGCGCCAAAAAAGCATGTTGAACACCTTGGGTGACGATCCGGCACCGCGCCGCACGCGTCAACGCCGCCCACGCCGCCGGACGCCGCGTAAAGAAGGGGAATAATGATCCGCGTTTATATCGCGCTGGGCAGTAACCTGGCGCACCCGCTACAACAGGTGAAAGCCGCACTGGAAGCGCTGGAGCATCTCCCGCGCACCCGGTTGATCGTTTGTTCTTCGTTTTACCGCACGAAACCGCTGGGGCCACAGAACCAGCCGGACTTTCTCAATGCCGTGGTTGCATTGGATACGTTATTGCCTGCCGAACAGTTGCTGGATCACACTCAGGCGATAGAGCGTAATCAGGGCCGCGTACGCAAAGATGAACGCTGGGGGCCTCGTACCCTGGATCTGGACATGATGCTCTATGGCGATCACGTCATTCATACCGATCGCCTGACCGTGCCACATTACGGACTGAAAGAGCGTGAGTTCATGCTCTATCCGCTGGCGGAAATCGCCCCCGAGTTGATCTTCCCGGATGGCGAATCCCTGGCCAGTTGCCTGAAACGCGTGCCGAAAAATGGCATGGAACTCTGGCATCACCCCAAGCAGAAATCCTGAGTCGGGCGCAGTTCATCTCCAGCGCCCTACAGCATCACCTGAGCAACAAATCCCCCTTCAGGTCGGTTGGCAAAGCTAACACGCAATCCATGTAAACCCGCGATACGCTCCACAATCGATAGCCCCAAACCACTCCCCGTTTGTTCCTGCCCCGGCGGACGATAAAAGCGCTCGCCAAGCCGTGCCAGATGCTCCGGCGTAACACCAGGGCCATCGTCCTCGACCTCCAGCAAGCGTTCTGTCAGCCTCACCGTGACCCTGCCCCCTTTCGGGGTATAACGCACGGCATTATCCACCAGATTGCGCACCAGCAATGACAGCAACAGAGGTTGCCCCTGTAACGGTGGCGGCGTACCTTGATGTTCATAGCGCAGCGTGACATTGGCGGCATGTGCATGGTGCTCATGCTCCGCCAGGAGCATCGGAACCCATTGACCCCAGTCGACCGTTTCCAGTTCGGCCAGACCGGACAGGGAGTCCAGCCGCGACAGTATCAGCAGTTGATCGACCAACCGCGTGGCGCGATCGATGCTTATCGTCAGGTTGTCCAACGCATGCGCACGCATCAGCTCGTCGTCACCCGCCAGTTGCACGACTTCTGTCTGCACACGCAGTGCCGCAAGTGGGCTGCGTAACTCATGTGCAGCGTCTGACGTGAATCGCCGTTCCCGCACCAGCAACGCATTGATGCGGGCAAAGAGCGCGTTAAGCGCATCCACCAACGGACGCACCTCCGTCGGTACCTGACCCGCATCCAGTGGTGTAGCATCATCCGGGGCGCGTTTGCGCAGCCCCGCGGCGACAGTGCGCAACGGCCGCAGCTCACGCCCGACCATCAGCGCAATCAGCACCATCAGGATCGGCAACGTCACCAACCACGGCACCAGTTGCCCGGTCACCATGCCTAGCGCCATATCCCGGCGATAGTCCCACTCCTGCCCCACCACAATGCGGTATCTCCCGTCGGGGCTGGTTAGCCACAGCAGACGCCAACTGTCGTCATCGCCTTTGCGTTCACCGTCGGTAAAGCCTTCACGCTCACCGTCAAAGCGGAAATCTGCGCCATTCTCGCCATCATTGAGCAACATTTTGCCGTCGCGATCGAAGATGGCGAATGCCAACGCGTCGTCGTCCTGCTCGCCACGTTTTCCGTGGTGCACCAGCCTCTTGGTTTTCGGCAAACTCCGCACGCTTTCCTCTGCCAGCAGATTACCCAGATTGGTGGTTGCCAGCCGTTTGGCGAACAGCATCTGTTGGGTATCAAACACTTCATTGATGTTGTTACGCATCATCATCCACGCCACCAAACTGGCAGAACACCAGGTCACTAACGCAAGCACACTGAAAATCAGGATCAACCGCAGCCGCAGACTGAGATGTTTCACGGCACATCCCCCAGCGTATAGCCCACACCGTGAATGGTACGGATAAAGCCGTTGCCCAGCTTCCGTCGCAGATGATGAATATGCACCTCCACCGCGTTGCTACTGACCTCATCGTCCCAGTTGTACAACTTTTCCTGGATCAAGGGACGAGCCAGCACCCGCCCTTTGTTGTGCAGGAACAACTCCAGCACCGCCAGCTCCCGCGGTGTTAATGTGACAGGCTCGCCGTTACAGCTCACGCTACGGGTGGCAGTATCAAACACCACATTCCCATGTGCCAATTGCGGCATCAACTGGCCATGGCGACGGCGGATCAATGCCTGCAAACGTGCAGCAACCTCTGCCAGGGCAAAAGGCTTGCACAGGTAATCATCGGCGCCACTTTGCAGGCCGCTGACCCGTTGTTCCAGCGCATCACGCGCGGTCAGGATCAAGACAGGCACGTCATGGCCGGCTTGCCGCCACTGATGCAACAAGTCCAGCCCGTCGAGGCCCGGCAGGCTGAGATCGAGGATCACGGCATCGTAAGGCGCACTTTCCAGCGCATTTTTACCAACCAGCCCATCGGTAAACCAGTCCAGATTAAAACCGAGTTTGGTCAGCCCAGCCTTGATACCGTCGCCAATTAATTTGTCATCTTCTATCAGCAAAATTCGCATGCGCGTCCTTTTTTAGCCCTTGCTATCCATTACACCACAAGGTTCTTAAGAACCTCTTAAGCATTATGATCTGCGCTACCCACCCCGTTAGGGTTTACAGTAGAATGACAGCACTTTTTTGCAGCCAGAGCCCTGCGCACGCCGCACGGCTCGATTCAGGAGACGTAGTGATGAAACCCACCACCGTGACCCATTTGCGCCAGTGGAAACAGGAACAACGCAAGTTTGCCTCCTTAACCGCCTACGATGCCAGCTTTGCCAAATTGTTTGAAGAGCAAGGCGTTAAAGTACTGCTGGTGGGTGACTCGCTGGGCATGACGCTGCAGGGCCACGACTCCACGCTGCCAGTCACCGTCGCCGACGTTGCCTACCATACCCGCGCCGTCCGTCGTGGCGCTCCAGCCTGCCTGTTATTGGCCGATCTGCCCTTTATGAGTTACGCCACGCCACAACTGGCCTGTACCAATGCCGCTGAGCTGATGCAAGCCGGCGCCAATATGGTGAAGCTGGAAGGCGGCAGTTGGCTGTGTGAAACAGTGAAAATGCTCACCGAGCGTGCCGTGCCCGTATGTGGTCATCTCGGCCTCACACCACAGTCGGTAAACGTGTTCGGCGGCTACAAGGTGCAGGGCCGTGATGAGCTCGCTGCCAAACAATTATTGGAAGACGCACAAAATCTGGAGCTGGCCGGTATTCAATTGCTGGTGCTGGAGTGCGTACCCACTGAGCTGGCACGCAAAATCACTGAAGCCCTGGCAATTCCGGTGATCGGCATTGGCGCCGGTAATGCCACCGATGGCCAGATCCTGGTGATGCATGACGCGTTCGGCATTACCGGCGGCCATACACCGAAATTCGCTAAAAACTTCCTGGCGCAAAGCGGTGATATCCGCTCGGCGGTGCAACAATATATGCAGGATGTGGAGCAAGGAATTTATCCCGCAGAAGAACACTCATTTAACTAACGGCATGGTTTAATAGGCATAAATGGCGCCGCCTGATTACGCGCAGCAAGCGCATACAGCCGAGCAAAACAGCCTATCAAGGAGTTATGGAATGGTAATTATCGAGACCCTGCCGCTGTTGCGTCAGCAGATCCGCCGCTGGCGTCAAGATGGCAAACGTATCGCGTTGGTGCCTACCATGGGCAACCTTCACGAAGGCCATATGACATTGATCGATGAAGCGCGTGCACGTGCCGATATCGTGGTGGTCAGTATTTTCGTCAATCCAATGCAGTTCGAACGCCCTGAAGACTTGGCAAGTTACCCGCGCACCTTGCAAGAGGACAGCGAAAAGCTGACCCGCCGCGGTGTTGAACTGGTATTCGCCCCCGCGCCAGCGGATGTCTATCCTCAAGGTCTGGAACAACAAACCTACGTCGATGTACCCGGTATCTCCACCATGCTGGAAGGCGCCAGCCGCCCAGGGCATTTCCGCGGCGTGGCTACCATTGTCAGCAAGCTGTTCAATCTGGTGCAGCCGGATCTGGCCTGTTTTGGCGAGAAGGATTACCAGCAACTGGCGTTGATCCGCAAGATGGTGGCGGACATGGGTTACGATATCGAGATCGTCGGCGTTCCGACCGTACGGGCCAAAGATGGCCTGGCACTCAGTTCACGTAACAGCTATCTGACCGCCGAAGAGCGTAAAATCGCCCCGCAGCTCAGCAAGATCATGAATGCACTGGCAGAACAGCTCAGCAACGGTGAACGTCACGTCGACGAGCTGCTGGAGCAAACTGCAGCACACCTGCGCAACGCCGGTTTCATCCCTGACGAGCTGTTTATCCGTGACGCAGACAACCTGCAACCGCTGGGTGTTGAGAGCCAACGTGCGGTGGTGCTAATGGCCGCCTGGCTGGGTAAAGCGCGGTTGATCGACAATCAACAGGTTGATCTGACACTGTAGGTTATTTTTCGTGCAACCGTCACCGTTGAGGCCGGCCTGACAGTAGACAATGGCGGGCTTATCGGTGACGATATATTTCGGTATGGATGTTTAACCCAATCGCCTCTCTATATTAGGTAAAGCTATGATACGTACTATGCTGCAAGGTAAGCTACATCGGGTGAAAGTGACTCAGGCCGACTTGCACTATGAAGGCTCCTGCGCCATCGATCAGGACTTCCTGGAAGCCGCAGGCATTCTGGAATATGAAGCTATCGATATTTATAACGTTGATAACGGTCAGCGTTTCTCGACCTATGCTATCGCCGCAGAACGCGGTTCGCGCATTATTTCGGTCAACGGTGCGGCAGCACGCTGCGCCTGCGTGGGCGACAAGCTGATCATCTGTTCTTATGTGCAGATGAGCGATGCCGATGCCCGCCAACATCATCCAAAGGTCGCCTACTTCGAAGGTGACAACAACCTGCAGCGTAAGGCAAAAGCCGTACCGGTTCAGGTCGCTTAAACGCAAAAACGGGCGCTTTCGGCGCCCGTCTCATCTTTACGCTAAACACGTCGAATTGCATCGCGACGGCAAGGAGCCGAAGCACGATGCACTTACTGCACTACCAGCGTTCCCGGCTTATTGGCTATTCTGTCCGCCATCGTCTGAATAGAGTCGGTGCGCAAAATATATAGCCGCTTCAGCGTATAAGGATTATCCCCCGGCTTCACTTTGCCCTGCACCGTGGTTACCGCCATATGGAAACCGGCGTCTTTCGCTGCCTGAATCGCCCGCTGGTTATAGCCACCAAACGGGTAGGACAGATACAGCACGTGCGGATTAAACTGCGACAGCGCACGGCGTGAGTGCTCAAAATCGAATTCGATATTATGCAGGGAACGGCTCAGCAGGATCGGTTGACGGTTACCGTCAGTGCGATGCAGGAAATGCGTATGCGATTGCACATCGAATACGTCCTGAATCTGCTTCAGCTCGGAAATACTCATAAACTGCAGCGAGTCTGGGTTCCACTTCTGCGGATGGCGTTTGATGCGTGAGGAAATGATAAACGCGGTGGCGCGGAAGCCGTAGTCTTTCAGCACGGGATAAGCGTACCGGTAGACCGACTTTAGCCCGTCATCAAACGTCAGCACCACCGCCTTACCCGGCAAATTGATCTGGTTGTTCAGGTAAGCTTCCAACTGGTACAAGGAAATGGTGTCGTAGCCGGCCTGCTTCAGGTAGGTCATCTGGTTGCTGAACGCCACATCAGACGTGGTCGTCGACGTATGACGGAAGCGCTTGTTCTCTTCGTTCTTCAACAAATGATGATAAGTCAGTACCGGAATACCCGTGTCAATTTCACAGTCCAGCTCGCTGACATAACCCAGACGGTCACCAATGTTGATCTCATACCAGGTGTTGTTGAGCCGATCCTTCAGCTTACCGATGATCGGGTAACGCAGGTTCTCTTCCAGCACGCCAAAAACATCGCTGCCGTTATCCGCATCGGTATAGACGTTTGTCACCTTTTGGGTGATCAGGTTCTGGTTGGTCAGCGGCTTGTTCAGCTCACCAAGATCATCCTTCACTTTGCGCGATTTTTTGAGATTCCGCACATCGTCTTTATCGATAAAACCGGTACCGTGACCGAATTTGAACTCGTAATATTCCGCATCTGCCGGGAACACCTGAATCAGTTGCCCCTGCTTCACTTCACCAACCGGAATAACATGCTCGCCAATCAGCGAATAGACCTCGCTGTCGCGTTGCGCTTCCATATATTCGGATTTAACAGCACTGTCTTCCGACAACAAATTTGCCAGACTTGCCGGAGATGCAAATACCATCAGAATGCCGAGAAGCCCAGCCGCTATCTTATGTTTAGACCGCATGGTTATGTTCTGCTTACGAGTACGTAATAACAAAATGGAGGAAATGTGGAGCGCCAGCATAGCACGATTTGAACAGCGGGGAGAAAGGGGTTATTGGAGCAATTTTATTGATTTACATGATGTCTGTTTCAGGTCAAGAAAAGCGTCCCCGGACGACTGAACGGGGACGCCAGTTAATCAGGTACGCAGACCGCGGCCGCGTTCAATCAGGTACCATGACAACAGGTAGAACACCGCAATAAACGCCACCAGCACTGCCATCGTCAGCGCCAAGGGAACGTCGCTGATGCCCAGGAAGCCGTAACGGAAGCCGCTAATCATATACACGATCGGGTTCAGTTTGGACACCGCCTGCCAGAACGGCGGCAGCAGCGTCAGCGAGTAAAACACCCCGCCCAGATAGGTCAGCGGCGTCAGCACGAAGGTCGGGATCAGGCTGATATCGTCAAAGGTCGTGGCAAATACCGCGTTGATCAGCCCCGCCAGCGAAAACAAAATCGCCGTCAGCAGCAGTGTAGCCACAATCACCCACCAGGCGTGGATCTGCAATGGCACAAAGAACAGCGAAATCACGGTAACCAATACGCCGACGCAAATGCCGCGCGCCACGCCACCACCGACGTAACCGGCGATGACGACGTGCGTCGGAACCGGTGCCACCAGCAATTCTTCAATATTGCGCTGGAATTTGGCACTGAAGAATGACGAAGCCACGTTGGCATACGAGTTGGTGATCACCGCCATCATGATCAAGCCCGGCACGATAAACTGCATGTAATCAAAACCGTGCATTTCACCAATGCGCGAACCAATCAGGTTGCCAAAGATGATGAAATACAGCGTCATGGTGATCACCGGTGGTACCAGCGTCTGGATCCAGATACGGGCAAAACGGTTGATCTCTTTGGCCCAGATACTCTGTAAGGCCACCCAATACAAACGCGTCATGCTTTTTCTCCATTGCCGTTAACCAGGGTGACGAACAGCTCTTCCAGCCGGTTAGCCTTGTTACGCATGCTCAGCACCTGAACACCCTGCGTGCTGAGTTGGGTAAACAGACCATTCAGGCCTTGCTCACGCATCACTTCAACTTCTAACGTTGAGGTGTCCGTCAGACGGTGGCGGTAACCGTCCAGCTTCGGCAATGGGCTTTTCGCGGCCAGATCCAGGATGAAGGTCTCGGACTTGAGCTTGGCCAACAACCCTTTCATTGAGGTATTTTCGACCAACTCACCGTTCTGGATAATGCCGATGTTGCGGCACAGCATTTCGGCTTCTTCCAAATAGTGAGTAGTAAGAATAATGGTGGTGCCTTGCGCGTTCAGCTCTTTCAGGAAGCCCCACATCGAGCGACGAAGTTCGATATCCACCCCGGCGGTCGGTTCATCGAGGATCAGCAGTTTTGGCTGATGCATCAGCGCTCGGGCAATCATCAGGCGACGCTTCATACCACCAGACAGCATGCGGGCGCGCTCTTCACGCTTGCCCCACAGATCCAGCTGAGTCAGGTATTTTTCCGCCCGCGCCAGTGCTTCACGGCGAGCTACGCCGTAGTAACCCGCCTGGTTGACGACTATCTGCATCACCGTTTCGAACGGGTTAAAGTTGAATTCCTGTGGCACCAGCCCGAGCTGGCGTTTGGCATTGACGATGTCTTTGTCGATGTCGTAGCCAAACACCCGCACGCTGCCGGACGTTTTATTAACCAGCGAACTGATAATGCCGATGGTCGTGGATTTTCCGGCACCGTTAGGCCCCAGCAAAGCATAGAAATCCCCGGCTTCGACATTCAGATCGATCCCGCGCAATGCCTTGACGCCACCGGCGTAAGTCTTGGTTAACTGCGCTAATTCCAGTGCATAATTCATAAGTTAAAAAGTACCTTCTGACGATGAGTATGCTGCTGCGTATTGTAATGAAGGTGATCTTATCATCAGCAGCGTTTTCACTGAGGCAAATCCGTGCGGAAAATTCAGGTTCCATCCCGCCATGCTGTATAAAAAGTGGCTGAATATCGTCTTGCGTAACGGTTCCGATTTCCAAACTGTGACGCTTGTCCTATATTACCCCAACGCAATCTGTTCGTTACAGGCCAATAACCTCCATGAAAGAAATCGAAAAGCTTATCGCTAATAACCATACTTGGTCGGCTAACATCAGTAAGGAAGATCCAGATTTTTTTGAACGTTTAGCACAGGCGCAAAAGCCCCGTTTTTTATGGATTGGTTGTTCAGACAGCCGCGTTCCTGCGGAAAGGCTGACCGGGTTGGAACCAGGAGAACTGTTTGTCCACCGTAATGTGGCAAACCTGGTCATTCACACCGATTTAAACTGCTTGTCGGTCGTGCAATATGCCGTCGACGTGCTGGAAGTTGAACATATTATCATTTGTGGCCACCTGGGCTGCGGTGGCGTAGAAGCCGCGGTGGAGAACCCAGAGCTGGGGCTTATCAACAACTGGCTGCTGCACATTCGCGATCTTTGGTACAAACACAGTTCACTGTTGGGTGAGCTGGAACCGGAACAGCGCCTTGACGTATTGTGCGAAATCAACGTGATTGAGCAGGTCTATAACCTGGGCCATTCCACCATAATGCAGTCGGCGTGGAAACGCGGTCAGAAAGTGATGATTCACGGTTGGGTGTATGGGATCCAGGACGGACGTCTGCGGGATCTGGAAGTTGCAGCCACCAGCCGAGAAAGCCTGGAAATGGGCTATCGCAAGGCGATGGCTACGCTGCAGCAAGATAAAGGCATTTAACTCCGCCCAGAACAGAACATATACCCCAAATAATTGAAGTTGCACAATGACAGTCAAACACAGGTGCAGCTTCAAGTATAAAGGGTATATCGCGCCAACCGCAGTTTATTCGTCCAGCAGCACCACTTTACCGACGTACGGCAAATGGCGATAACGCTGGGCGTAGTCAATGCCGTAACCCACCACGAACTCGTCCGGGATCGGGAAGCCGACGTACTCAACCGGTACTTCAACTTCACGGCGTTCAGGCTTGTCCAACAGGGTACAAATCGCCAGTGATTTTGGCCCGCGCAGTGCCAGGATTTCGCGCACTTTATTCAACGTGTTGCCAGAATCAATGATGTCTTCGACGATCAGCACGTCTTTGCCACGGATGTCTTCGTCCAAATCCTTGAGGATTTTTACGTCGCGAGTAGTGGACATACCACTGCCATAGCTGGAAGCTGTCATAAAGTCGACTTCATGTGGTACATCAATCGTACGACACAGATCGGCCATGAACATAAAGGAGCCGCGCAGCAGCCCAACCAATACCATGTCACTGCCGCTATCGCGGTAATGTTCGGTGATCTGGCGGCCAAGTTCAGCGATACGGGTCTTAACTTCCTGCTCGGAAATCATTACTTCTACAGTGTGTTTCATAGGTTTCAGGTCAGTTGCCGGAAGAAGGGCGCAGAGTTTAGCATAGCCTGAAGCCGCTGGCGACGCGAGTGCGCCGCCCGTTTTACGCCGCGGGATAATCAGTCGGTTACCGTAAAGCCCAGCATCATGCCGGTATCTTCATGTTCCAGCAGGTGACAATGGGCCATATAGGCATGATCGCTGTTGGCCAGGTGATCAAAGCGCACCAACACTTCACTGCGCCAGCCTTCAACACGCACCGTGTCTTTCCAACCACTGCGGTGGGCCGCTGGCGGCTTGCCGTTTTCCGACAGAATACGGAACTGGGTGCCGTGAATATGGAACGGGTGCAACATCATGTCGCCCTCGCCGGAGATGGTCCATTTCTCGTATTTGCCGCGCTTGGCGTCAAACATCGGTTTAGCCATGTCGAAAGCCTTGCCGTTGATCATATTGCCGTGACTGAAGTCGAAAGGTTTGGCGCTGTGATCCATGCCCTTCATATCGCCGTGATTCATACCTTTCATATTGCCGTGGTCCATGCCTTTCATACTGCCCTGTCCCATGCCGGCCATTGCCCCGTCACCTTTGCCCATGCTGCCGTGATCCATGCTCATTCCTGCCATGGCTTGATGGCCGTAACGATCCATCAACGCCTGCATGCCCAGCATATCCAACTGCGGATTCATCATAAGTTGCAGCCAGCGCTCTTGCACACCCGCCACCGCAGGCAATGCCGGCAGCGCCACCAGGCTATCCGGCATCGTCTTGATACCCTGCGCCATCGAAGGCTGAATATGCAGCACCGGCAGCGGTTGGTCGAATGGTGCCAACGTCATGCCCATCTGTTTAACCGGCAGCGTAACAATATCAAACGGCTTGCCGTCGGAGGCATCCACCAGCACTTCAAAACGCTCGCCCATCAGCATCGGCAATTCGGTCAGCTTGACGGGTTCAGCCAGAAAACCCCCGTCGCTGGCGATCACATAAAGTGGACGGTTATCACTGGCCGCTATGTTCAGCGAACGGGCATTACACCCGTTGAGGAAACGCAGGCGCAACCAACCACGTGGGGCAATATGCCGTGGATACTGCGCGCCGTTGGTGAACATGCGGTCACCAAACCAGCCCACCGCCGCGCTCATCACGTCCAATTGATATTCAATCTGTGCGTCTTTGCCCAACCGCTTATCCTGCAAGATCACAGGAATATCATCCTGCCCCCAGGTTTTCGGCAGTGGCAACTTACTGCTCTCATCATCTTCCAACAGCACCAACCCCGCCAACCCCTTCATCACCTGCTGCCCCGTCTTGCCATGGGTATGCGGATGGAACCAGCAGGTCGCTGCGGGCTGTTCAACCGTGAACTGCACCCTGCGCGTGGTACCCGGTTGGATTAACGCCTGTGGGCCGCCATCGACATCGCCCGGGATTTCCAAACCGTGCCAGTGAAGGGTACTGGCCTCCGGCAACGCGTTGCGGATATCTACCGTCACCGGTTTGCCGCGTTGCAGTCGAACGGCCGGCCCCAGCAGCGCACCATTCACGCCCCAGGTGTGGGTCGCTTTACCCGGAAGCCAGTTCATTTCGCCGGTTTGTAACGCCAGCGCGATATTTCCCTGCGCATCCGGCGTCAGTAGCGGCGGAATAGGCAACGCAGGCAGCTCGGCCGCCCACACACCCCGGCTCCACAACGGTAAAGCGCTTGCCGCGCCCAGCGCAGCGGTCAGTTTGATAAAATCACGGCGTAACATCGCTGACTCCCTTTTTCAGTGATCGGCACTCAATGCTCACTAAGCTGCAGCAAACTCAATCAGGCTGCAGCTTGAAAGATTATGGGTCTAAACTTAACGCTATACAGCCTAAACCCTCCCCTTAGCGGAAGGTCAAGCCTTTGCTGTCCATTATGTTATCCGTCGGTAATAAAATTTGGTGCCTTTACAGGCAAGTGTGATAACGTCTGTTGACAACAAACAGGTCTATTTTCACGATGAAAAAAACAACATTACTGGTGGTGCTGCTCACCATGCTGGGGTTCTCCAACGCCAGTCTGGCGCTGAATGAGTCTGAGGCGGAAGATCTGGCCGATCTGACGGCAGTATTTATCTATTTGAAAAATGACTGTGGCTACAACGACTTGCCTAATGCACAAATCAAGCGCGCCATCGTCTATTTTGCCCAACAAAACCGTTGGGATTTGACCAACTATAATAGCTTCAATATGAAGGCGCTGGGTGAAGACAGCTACCGTGATCTTAGCGGTATTGCCATCCCGACCCCCAACAAATGCAAATCCCTGGCTCGTGACTCGCTAAGCCTGCTGGCCTACGCCAACTAATCCCCTCCGCCTTTCCGCTACCTCTGTTTGAAATTCAGCCGTGCATCACCAGGCAGAGTTAGCTATGATGTTGCGCCCATTTTTCATGGCTGTTATTACGGAGTTCCCGCACATGACCCAGAAAGAAATTTGGTATGAGACGCTGCATGCCAACTTCGGCCAGTACTTCTCAGTAGAGAACGTGCTGTATCGTGAGAAGACCGAGCATCAGGATTTGGTTATTTTTGAAAACCCGGTTCTGGGGCGCGTGATGGCGCTCGACGGCGTGGTGCAAACCACCGAGCGTGATGAATTCATCTATCACGAAATGATGACCCACATACCGCTGTTGGCACACGGCCGGGTGAAGAAAGTGCTCATCATCGGCGGTGGCGACGGCGCCATGTTGCGTGAAGTGAGCCGTCATCAGGGCGTAGAACACATCACCATGGTTGAGATCGACGCCGGTGTGGTGGAGTTCTGTCGCCAATACCTGCCAAACCACAATGCGGGTGCCTACGACGACCCACGCTTCAAACTTGTGATTGATGACGGTGTCAATTTTGTTAGTCAGACCGATGAAAAATTCGATGTGATTATCTCTGACTGTACCGATCCCATCGGTCCCGGTGAAAGTCTGTTCACCTCTGCGTTCTATGAAGGCTGTGCACGCTGCCTGAATGAAGGTGGCATTTTTGTCGCGCAGAACGGCGTGTGCTTCCTGCAGCAAGACGAAGCGGTTAATAGCCACACCAAACTGAGCCAGTACTTCAACGACGTCAGCTTCTATCAGGCCGCAATTCCGACCTATTACGGCGGCATTATGACCTTCGCTTGGGCGAGTCAGGATCCGGCACTGCGCCAGCTCGACTTACCTACCCTGCAACATCGCTTTAATCAAAGTGGCTTAAACTGCCGTTATTACAACCCAGCAATTCACGTGGGCAGCTTTGCACTGCCGCAGTATTTGCTCGACGCACTACGCCCAAAATAATTGAAGTTGCATCACAACGAAGCCACGGCTTTGTTGAACAGCGCTTGCGCTGGCCCCAACGGGGCGAGGCTTTGCCGAGTAACGCGGCAAGTGAACGAACCCCGATGAGCTGGCGCCAGTCAGCGAGCTGGGTGAGGGAGCGCAGCCAATACAGAGGCCGCTTCAAATAGGTCGGTAATGAACGTTTCACGTTAAGCGAGAAGATAAAGGAGGTGAACCAAATTGCATAAGCTAAAACTGCACGGCTTCAACAACCTGACAAAAAGCCTGAGTTTTTGTATTTACGATATTTGTTATGCCAAAACCGCGGATGACCGCGCTGGCTATATCGCCTACATTGACGAGCAATACAACGCCAACCGCTTGACCGAGATCCTGAGCGAAACCTGCTCGATCATTGGCGCAAATATTCTGAACATCGCGCGCCAGGACTATGAGCCTCAGGGCGCCAGCGTCACCATTCTGGTTAGCGAAGAACCGGTTGATCCGAATGATGTCGATACCTCGGAACACCCAGGCCCATTGTCAAAGACCGTGGTTGCACACCTGGACAAGAGCCACATCTGTGTTCACACCTATCCGGAGAGCCATCCGGAAGGCGGTCTGTGCACCTTCCGCGCCGATATCGAAGTCTCGACCTGCGGCGTGATTTCACCGCTTAAAGCGCTGAATTACCTGATCCACCAGTTGGAATCTGACATTGTCACCATGGATTACCGCGTGCGCGGTTTTACCCGCGACGTGAATGGCGTAAAACATTACATCGATCATGAGATCAATTCGATCCAGAACTTCATGTCTGATGACATGAAGGCGCTATACCACATGATGGACGTGAATGTTTACCAGGAGAACATCTTCCACACCAAGATGCTGCTGAAGGATTTCGATCTGAAGCACTACCTGTTTAACGCCAAACCGGATGCACTGAGTGCCGCCGAGCGTAAAGAGATTACCGATCTGCTGTGGAAAGAGATGCAGGAAATCTATTACGGCCGCAATATTCCGCACCTGTGATAACTTTCGGGCGCAGCGCAATGCCGCGCCCGACGTTTAGTACTTCAGCATGAAAGAGCGATAAGCCTTCAGCACCTGCAAGAAATCCTCGACGCCGCAGAATGAGAGACTTTCTTCGTCATAATAATTCATCCCCTCTTCCATCTCGTCGCCTTCAAACTCCAGCAGATTGGCACGGATCATCACCTCCTCACCGTCCATCAGCAACGTGTATTCATGGCCTTCCAACTGCCATTGGCGTTCGCTGCCCTTTACCTCCGCCGCACCGGCTTCTATCCGGTCCAACAGGTTAAAGTCGCCTTTGAGTTCTTCGTTGATCCAGTGGCCAATGACCTCATGCCCCATCGAAAATCTGACGATCACCTGGCCGGTCACGTCACGCAGAAATTCGTAATCCATAGCACGCCTCCTGAGCACTTTCCTTTAGTGTAAACATTAATTCATGACTAACTCAGTGAGCGCTCGCAAAGTTGGCAACTGAGAAAAATAAAACGCCGGTGGCGCTATCGCCGCGCAATATAGCCGCTTGCGTCGGCAATGGGAAGTCGCCTTTCGCTCGCTCGATAGGCTCGCGGTTTTGTTTTGCTCCCCGTGGGCGAGACACTAAGCCCACCGCCATCTCCGCGGTGCACAAATTGCCCCGATAATCCTCTCGCCACCCTGTCGGCATTAAGGATTAACTTAATCAAGTTGTTATAAAAAATAGAAGAACGAATTGGCATTATTGCCGGTAGAAAAGTAAACCAGCACGGCTTATTTCGAGATATGGGTAAGGCAGGATCATGGAAAATGTTCAATAATCTTATTTATTCGAACAATGTAAAGAAAGTGAAGATGCATGTCAAAATAAGGCAAATGAAAACAATATACCATTGAAAAATAGATATATTATTATAGCTATAACAATCCTCTCTTTTGACTTTCTGCAAATATCGATTAGCTTTTACATTATGGAGCTTTAATAAAAGTTCAATATCGGCCAGAGGCGATTTCATCGCCTTCATATCTATCATCAAGATCAGGATGTGTGCCATGAAATACATTATCCCAATCGTTGCACTGAGCATTATTTTCTCGGCGTCTTCTTTTGCCGCCAAGCAGATCACCCTTGAAGATTCTGCCAGCTATACAAAACTCGGCGACCTCTCAATCCAACAAACCGGCGTGCCAACCGTCGGACATAAAGGCATCTCCAACGCTGTCGATCAAAAATGCAATGAACTCAGCGGATTGAGCGGCAAAGATTGCTACTACCGAATTATCGGTGCATCCGGCCAGGAAAGCGACCATAAAGACATCCACGTTGAAATCTTCAAAAAGTAGACAGTGGGTAACCCCATTTTGTGAGCATGAAAACAAGCAGGCATGATTGCCATAAAAAACGGGGGCCTTTATAGGCCCCCGCTTCACATGACGACTCTATCACTCAATTAAACCGCGGTTTGGAAAATCACGCCGTCAGCTTTTTCAGTGTACTGGCCCAGTTGGTCAAAGTTCAGATAACGGTAGGTATCCGCCGCTGTCTTGTCGACCTGCGCCATATAAGTCTGATACTCGTCCGGCGTTGGCAGACGACCCAGCAACGAAGCAACCGCAGCCAATTCTGCAGACGCCAGATAGACATTAGCGCCGGTCCCCAGACGGTTCGGGAAGTTACGGGTCGAAGTGGAAACCACCGTCGCACCGTCAGCCACACGCGCCTGGTTACCCATGCACAGTGAACAGCCCGGGATCTCGATACGCGCGCCGCTCTTGCCGAATACGCTGTAGTAGCCTTCTTCGGTCAACTGAGCCGCATCCATCTTGGTTGGTGGAGCAACCCACAGACGCGTTGGCAGCTGACCTTTGTGCTGATCCAGCAGCTTACCGGCAGCACGGAAGTGACCAATGTTGGTCATGCAAGAGCCGATGAACACTTCATCGATCTTGCTGTTGGCCACGTCGGACAGCAGGCGCGCATCGTCAGGATCGTTTGGTGCACACAGGATTGGCTGAGTGATCTCGGCCAGATCGATGTCGATCACCGCGGCGTATTCTGCGTCCACATCGCCTTCCATCAATTGTGGATCCGCCAGCCATTTTTCCATGCCCTGGATACGACGCTCCAGCGTACGGCGATCGCCGTAACCTTCGGAGATCATCCACTTCAGCAGCACGATGTTGGAGTTCAGGTACTCTTGGATCGGCGCCTTATCCAGCTTGATGGTACAACCGGCAGCAGAACGTTCAGCAGAAGCATCGGTCAGTTCAAATGCCTGCTCAACTTTCAGATCCGGCAGGCCTTCAATTTCCAGGATACGACCGGAGAAAATGTTCTTCTTGCCCTTTTTCTCCACCGTCAACAGACCCTGCTGGATCGCATAGTAAGGGATAGCATGTACCAGGTCACGTAAAGTGATGCCCGGCTGCATTTTGCCTTTGAAGCGAACCAGAACGGATTCTGGCATATCCAACGGCATAACGCCGGTCGCCGCAGCAAAGGCCACCAGACCAGAACCCGCAGGGAAAGAAATACCGATCGGGAAACGGGTATGTGAGTCACCACCGGTACCTACAGTATCCGGCAGCAGCATGCGGTTCAACCAGGAGTGGATAACACCGTCGCCTGGACGCAGCGATACACCGCCACGGTTCATAATAAAGTCTGGCAGCGTGTGGTGCGTGGTCACGTCAACCGGTTTCGGGTACGCGGCCGTGTGACAGAAGGACTGCATCACCAGATCGGCAGAGAAGCCCAGACAGGCCAGATCTTTGAGCTCGTCACGGGTCATCGGGCCGGTGGTGTCCTGAGAACCAACAGAGGTCATCTTAGGTTCACAATATTCACCCGGACGCACGCCGGCAACGCCACAGGCGCGGCCAACCATTTTCTGCGCCAGTGAGAAGCCTTTGTTGCTGGCTGCCACTTCTTTGGCAACACGGAACACGTCGCTGTGCGGCAAGCCCAGCGCTTCACGAGCTTTAGTGGTCAAGCCACGGCCGATGATCAGCGGGATACGGCCACCGGCGCGCACTTCATCAAGCAGCACATCGGTTTTCAGTTCGAAATTCGCGATCAGTTCGCCCGTTTCATGGTTACGCACTTCGCCTTTGTACGGATAGACGTCGATCACGTCACCCATGTTCAGGTCATTCACGTCCACTTCAATCGGCAGCGCACCGGCATCTTCCATGGTGTTGAAGAAGATTGGCGCAATTTTACCGCCCAGTACCACACCACCGCCGCGCTTGTTAGGCACATACGGGATGTCGTCACCCATAAACCACAATACCGAGTTGGTGGCCGATTTACGGGAAGAACCGGTACCGACCACGTCACCGACATAGGCCAGAGGGAAGCCTTTTTTGTTCAGCAGTTCGATTTGCTTGATCGGGCCAACGCTGCCCGGCTGATCTGGCACGATACCTTCACGTTCGTTCTTCAGCATCGCCAAGGCGTGCAAGGGGATATCTGGACGAGACCAGGCATCCGGCGCCGGTGACAGATCATCGGTATTGGTTTCACCAGTGACTTTGAACACGGTAACGGTGAGTTTTTCTGCCAATTTTGGACGTGACAGATACCATTCGGCATCGGCCCAGGACTGCATGATCTGCTTGGCGTGCGGATTACCCGCTTTAGCTTTTTCTTCTACGTCATAGAAGTTGTCAAACATCAGCAGCGTATGGGACAACGCTTTGGCAGCAATCGGTGCCAGCTTTTCGTTATCCAACGCGTCGATCAGCGGATGAATGTTGTAGCCACCCTGCATGGTGCCTAACAGTTCAATGGCTTTCTCTGGGGTAATCAGGGGAGATGTTGCTTCGCCTTTGGCGATGGCCGCCAGGAAACCTGCTTTGACATAGGCGGCTTCGTCGACGCCTGGTGGTACACGGTTAATCAGCAGGTCTAACAGGAATTCTTCTTCGCCTTTTGGCGGATTCTTTAATGATTCAACCAGCGCTGCCATTTGGGTGGCGTCTAACGGCTTAGGGACGATGCCCTCTGCAGCACGCTCGGCTACGTGCTTACGGTATT
The DNA here is from genome assembly GCF_017832355.1 of Serratia sp. PL17. GTDB lineage: Bacteria > Pseudomonadota > Gammaproteobacteria > Enterobacterales > Enterobacteriaceae > Serratia. The sequence continues at coordinate 394,365 of NZ_JAFIBY010000005.1, read as the reverse complement.
CTTCTAGCACGACATTCTCCTCGCTCTCATTGTCATTTATTGTGCCTGGCGTTTTGTACCCGTCGCCTTTAAGCCACAGGGTATATCTTCAAACCGGGTTTAGCGCACGGTGTTGATGCCATTGATCCTGACGGGGCACTGCTGTCGATGTCCTGGACTGTAAGTACAGTGCCCGGTTCCGCTCAGCCAGCATATCAGGATTTGAATTGGTTGTTAATTCGTTCACATAAAAGCAACATTAAATCTTTGCTGAATCGTTGAGTGCAGTGTAATCGGCTGCTACACCTGCCAGCCGGGGCTGTAGGACGGTTCCGTCTACATCATAATTCAGCCTGATGAGAACAACACAATACCCACTCACTTACAATGGTTAATGGTTAATGGTTGCAAAAATCGAAAGTTGAGAGCGAAAGACACAAAAAAACCGCCCTAGGTGAAGGCGGTTCTCTTGTTCCGTTCGGTGTTAGCAGGCACCTCACGGATTTCTTACATCGTTAAAGAACGATACAAGCGCCACAAAGCAGGGACATTGTGCGCAAGAGCGATTAAAAAATCAACAAAAAGAATGTCCAACAGTTTATTTCAACGTACTATTAATGCGGGTCTGTTCTGCCGGTTTAGCAGCTGGTCATCGGGCTTGAGAACAGTGCTGCAACTACTGCGATGCAAGCGCCACAAAGCGCTTGTTCCGCCGGGATTTTTCCGGTGAAGTCGCGGTGGTCGTGGTTCCACAGGGATCGCGCAATGAAAGGGAGTTCTATGTTTATCCTGCTCATTGTACTGGGATCGGCGTTTGGCGTGAACAAAGGGGGTTGGTCGGTTAACGGCAACAACCTGACGCTGAACGTTATATTCCAGAACAAGTAAGCTACTGGCCGCTCATTGAGCGGCCTTTTACTGAATTCCGCCCATAAAAAAACGGCCCCTTTGCAGGAGCCGCTTATTACCCTTTCAAACCAGCAGAATTACTTCTTCTTGGCTTTCGGGTTAGGCAGATCGGTGATGCTGCCTTCGTAGATCTCAGCTGCCAAGCCTACGGATTCGTGCAGGGTTGGGTGAGCATGGATAGTCAGCGCGATGTCTTCTGCGTCACAACCCATCTCGATAGCCAGACCGATCTCACCCAGCAGCTCGCCGCCGTTGGTGCCGACAATCGCACCACCGATGATACGGTGAGTTTCTTTGTCGAAGATCAGTTTGGTCATGCCGTCAGCACAATCAGAAGCGATAGCACGGCCTGAAGCAGCCCACGGGAAGGTGGATGTTTCGTAGCTGATGCCTTTCTCTTTTGCTTCTTTCTCGGTCAGACCTACCCATGCAACTTCCGGCTCGGTATAAGCGATTGATGGGATCACTTTCGGGTCGAAGTAGTGTTTCATGCCGGCGATAACTTCAGCGGCAACGTGGCCTTCATGCACGCCTTTGTGCGCCAGCATCGGTTGACCGACGATGTCACCGATAGCGAAGATGTGCGGCACGTTGGTGCGCAGTTGTTTGTCGACGTTGATGAAGCCACGTTCGTCAACTTCAACACCGGCTTTACCCGCTTCCAACAGCTTGCCGTTCGGTACACGACCGATAGCAACCAGCACCGCGTCGTAACGCTGTGGTTCTGCAGGTGCTTTCTTACCTTCCATCGTGACATAGATGCCGTCTTCTTTGGCTTCTACCGCGGTCACTTTGGTTTCCAGCATCAGGTTGAACTGCTTGCTGATGCGTTTGGTGAAGACTTTCACCACGTCTTTATCCGCTGCCGGGATCACCTGGTCAAACATTTCGACTACGTCGATCTGTGAACCCAGCGCATGGTATACGGTGCCCATTTCCAGGCCGATGATACCGCCGCCCATGACCAGCAGACGCTCTGGGACGGTTTTCAGTTCCAGTGCATCGGTAGAGTCCCACACGCGTGGATCTTCATGAGGAATGAATGGCAGTTGGATCGGACGAGAACCTGCGGCAATGATGGCATTGTCGAAGTTGATAGTCGTTGGGCCATTTTCGCCTTCAACAACCAGGGTGTTAGCGCCGGTGAACTTGCCCAGGCCGTTAACCACTTTCACTTTACGGCCTTTAGCCATACCAGCCAGACCGCCGGTCAGCTGATTGATGACTTTTTCTTTCCAAACACGCACTTTGTCGATGTCAGTTTTCGGCTCGCCGAAAACGATGCCGTGTTCGGCCAAGGCTTTGGCTTCTTCGATCACTTTGGCAACGTGCAACAGTGCTTTGGAAGGGATACATCCCACGTTCAGGCAAACACCGCCCAGAGTGGAATAACGTTCAACCAGAACGGTTTCAAGACCTAAGTCAGCGCAACGAAAGGCAGCAGAGTAACCTGCCGGGCCCGCCCCAAGTACCACGACCTGAGTTTTAATTTCAGTACTCATCATGACCTCTTAATTTATTGTCCGGCGGGTCAGACGTCATTTATACCCGTCATACTCGAAGCTGCCTCTGCGTTGGCTAGGTTCATTCACCCGAATCACTTACTGACGTAAGCTCGACGGGATTCACTCACTTGCCGCCTTGATGCAACTGCAATTATTTAAGGTATGTTATTAATCGATCTCATAACGCCCTTCATCCACCGGGACGCTTACACCGCGAGCAGTTTACAGAATTGTTAATAATCTGCAAAGCGTGTTCGAGTGACCCGTGTCTCAACAATTTTGTCGAGTCATGCAAAAACCGACAAAACTGCTACTGAAGTAGTAAGGGCGCAGCATGCTGCGCCCTTTTTTTATCACATAACCATACGGCGGATATCCGCCAGCATGTTGTTGATGATGGTAATAAAGCGCGCACCATCAGCACCGTCAATGACACGGTGGTCGAAGGAGAGCGACATTGGCATCATCAGGCGCGGAACGAACTCTTTACCGTTCCAGACCGGTTCCATAGCAGACTTGGAAACGCCCAAGATAGCAACTTCCGGTGCATTCACGATCGGTGCGAAGTGAGTCGTCCCGATACCGCCCAGGCTAGAGATGGTGAAACACCCGCCCTGCATTTCGCCTGCGGTCAGCTTACCGTCACGTGCTTTCTTGGAGATAGCCATCAGTTCGCGGGACAGTTCAGTGATGCTCTTCTTGTTCACATCTTTGAATACCGGCACAACCAGACCGTTTGGCGTATCAACCGCAACACCTACGTTGATGTATTTCTTCAACGTCAGCTTCTGGCCATCTTCGGACAGAGAACTGTTGAAGCGCGGCATCTGCTCCAGAGCAGCGGCAACAGCTTTCATGATGAACACCACAGGGGTGAACTTCACATCCAGCTTGCGTTTAGCCGCTTCTTCGTTCTGTTGCTTACGGAAAGCTTCCAGATCGGTGATGTCTGTTTTGTCGAAGTGCGTAACGTGCGGGATCATCACCCAGTTACGGCTCAGGTTAGCACCAGAGATTTTCTGAATGCGACCCAGTTCAACTTCTTCAATCTCACCGAACTTGCTGAAGTCCACTTTCGGCCAAGGCAGCATACCTGGCAGACCGCCACCGGCAGCAGCAGCTGGCGCCGCTTCTGCGCGTTTAACCGCGTCTTTCACGTAAGCCTGAACGTCTTCGCGCAGGATACGGCCTTTACGACCGGTGCCTTTCACTTTCGCCAGGTTTACGCCGAATTCACGCGCCAGACGGCGAATGACCGGGGTAGCATGCACATAAGCGTCGTTCTCAGCGAACTCGCCTTTGGCAGCTGGAGCAGCCTGCGCGGCAGGTGCCGGGCTGGCAGCCGGAGCCGGTGCAGCTTCTGCTTTCTGGGCAGGTGCCGCAGCAGCAGGCGCAGCGCCTTCAACTTCGAATACCATGATCAGGGAACCGGTTTTCACTTTGTCACCGGCGCTGATTTTGATTTCTTTTACGGTACCTGCGAACGGTGCCGGCACTTCCATAGAAGCCTTGTCACCTTCAACGGTGATCAGTGACTGTTCAGCGGCAACTTTGTCGCCCACTTTCACCATCACTTCGGTCACTTCTACTTCGTCGCCACCGATGTCCGGTACGGCAACGTCTTTAGCTGCAGACGCAGCCGGTGCCGCAGCAGCCGCCGGTGCTTGTGCCGCTGCTGGAGCCGCAGCAGATGCTGCGCCAGCCACTTCGAATACCATGATCAGGGAACCGGTGGTGACTTTGTCGCCGGTAGCGATCTTGATCTCTTTCACGGTGCCCGCGAACGGTGCCGGAACTTCCATTGACGCTTTGTCGCCTTCAACGGTGATCAGGGACTGCTCGGCTTCCACCTTATCGCCCACTTTCACCAGGATCTCGGTGACTTCAACTTCGTCAGCACCAATGTCTGGTACCGCAACGTCTTTGGCTGCAGCGGCAGCCGGCGCAGCAGGAGCCGCTGCCGGTTTTTCTTCCGCCTTGGCCGCTGGCGCAGCAGCCGCTGCGCCTTCAGCTTCAAAGATCATCAGCAGTTTGCCCGTTTCGGTTTTATCACCGACGGAAACCTTGATCTCTTTAACCACACCCGCCTGCGGGGATGGGACTTCCATGGAAGCTTTATCACCTTCAACGGTGATCAGCGATTGTTCTGCTTCAACTTTATCGCCAACCTTCACCAGAATTTCGGTGATTTCCACTTCGTCTGCACCGATGTCCGGTACTTTAATTTCGATAGACATTCTTCAGTACCTCTTATGCCAGACGCGGGTTAACTTTTTCTGGGTTGATGTCGAATTTCTTAATCGCATCAGCTACCACAGAAGCTTCGATTTCACCGCGTTTAGCCAGTTCACCCAGTGCAGCAACCACAACGTAAGAAGCATCAACTTCAAAGTGGTGGCGCAGGTTTTCGCGGCTGTCTGAACGACCGAAGCCGTCAGTACCCAGTACGCGATAGTCGCTGGCTGGAACGTAAGTACGAACCTGTTCTGCGAACAGCTTCATGTAGTCGGTAGACGCAACCGCTGGCGCATCGTTCATCACCTGAGCAATGTAAGGTACGCGTGGGGTTTCGGTTGGGTGCAGCATGTTCCAACGCTCACAATCCTGGCCGTCACGCGCCAGTTCAGTGAAGGAAGTCACGCTGTAGATGTCAGAGCCAACACCGTAGTCGTCTGCCAGGATCTTCGCCGCATCACGTACGTGACGCAGAATAGAACCTGAACCCAGCAACTGAACCTTACCTTTGCTGCCTGCCAGAGTGTCCAGCTTGTAGATACCTTTACGGATACCTTCTTCTGCACCCTGCGGCATTGCCGGCATGTGGTAGTTTTCGTTCAGTGTGGTGATGTAGTAGTAAACGTTTTCTTGCGCGTCACCGTACATGCGGACCAGACCGTCGTGCATGATCACTGCCACTTCGTATGCGTAAGCTGGATCGTAAGAGATACAGTTAGGAATAGTCAGGGACTGGATGTGGCTGTGGCCGTCTTCGTGCTGCAGACCTTCACCGTTCAGGGTGGTACGACCGGAAGTACCGCCGATCAGGAAGCCGCGAGCCTGTTGGTCGCCTGCTGCCCAGCACAGGTCACCGATACGCTGGAAACCGAACATCGAATAGTAGATGTAGAACGGAATCATTGGCAGATCGTTGGTGCTGTAGGACGTCGCTGCGGCCAGCCATGAAGATGCTGCGCCCAGTTCGTTGATGCCTTCCTGCAGGATCTGGCCTTTCTCGTCTTCTTTGTAGTAAGCAACCTGCTCACGGTCCTGCGGGGTGTACTGCTGGCCGTTCGGGCTGTAGATACCGATCTGACGGAACAGACCTTCCATACCAAAGGTACGCGCTTCGTCGGCGATGATTGGAACCAGGCGATCTTTGATCGACTTGTTCTTCAACATCACGTTCAGGGCACGCACGAAGGCGATGGTGGTAGAGATTTCTTTGTTCTGCTCTTCCAGCAGTGAGCTGAAGTCTTCCAGTGCCGGCATTTCCAGTTTCTGGGTGAACGCTGGCAGACGGGTCGGTACATAACCTTTCAGTGCCTGGCGGCGCTCGTGCAGGTATTTGTACTCTTCAGACTCTTTCTCGAAGGTGATGTATGGCAGTTTTTCGATGTCAGCATCGGCAACCGGCACATTGAAACGATCGCGGAAGTGGTGAACCCCTTCCATGTTCATTTTCTTCACCTGGTGAGCAATGTTTTTACCTTCCGCGGTTTCACCCATGCCGTAACCTTTGATGGTATGGGCCAGGATAACGGTTGGTTTGCCTTGGGTGTCCTGCGCTTTCTTCAGTGCAGCAAAGACTTTCTTCGGATCGTGACCACCACGGTTCAGCGCCCAGATTTCGTCGTCGGTCATGTCTTTGACCAGAGCAGCAGTTTCTGGGAAGCGGCCGAAGAAGTGCTCACGGACATAAGCGCCGTCTTTGGATTTGAAGGTCTGGTAATCGCCGTCCAGGGTTTCGTTCATCAGTTGGATCAGCTTGCCGCTGGTGTCTTTACGCAGCAGCTCGTCCCAACGACCACCCCAAATGACTTTCAGTACCTGCCAGCCAGCGCCAGCGAAGATGCCTTCCAGTTCATTGATGATCTTGCCGTTACCGGTGACCGGGCCATCCAGACGCTGCAAGTTACAGTTGATGACGAAGACCAGGTTGTCGAGCTTCTCACGGGTAGCGATAGTGATCGCGCCCTTGGATTCTGGCTCGTCCATCTCGCCATCGCCCAGGAAGGCGTAAACGGTTTGAGCAGAGGTATTTTTCAGTCCACGGTGTTCCAGATATTTCAGGAACTTCGCTTGATAGATGGCGCTGATTGGACCCAGACCCATAGAAACGGTCGGGAACTGCCAGAATTCAGGCATCAGTTTTGGATGCGGGTAAGAGGACAAGCCTTTACCGTGAACTTCCTGACGGAAGTTGTTCATTTGGTCTTCGGTCAAGCGGCCTTCAAGGAAGGCACGTGCGTAAACGCCCGGAGAGATGTGGCCCTGGAAGTAAACCAGATCGCCGCCATCTTGCTCGTTGCGTGCACGGAAGAAGTGGTTGAAGCAGACTTCATAGAAGGTCGCAGAAGACTGGAAGGAAGCCATGTGGCCGCCCAGGTCCAGATCTTTTTTGGAAGCACGAAGAACGGTCATTACCGCATTCCAGCGAATGGCGCTGCGGATACGACGTTCAAGATCCAAGTTACCAGGGTAAGCAGGTTCGTCTTCCACCGCGATGGTGTTGACGTAGTTGTGAGCTGCAGCACCGGCTGCAACACTAACACCGCCTTTACGGGCTTCACCCAGAACCTGATCAATCAGAAACTGAGCTCGCTCAACACCCTCTTCACGGATGACCGATTCGATCGCCTGCAGCCAGTCGCGGGTTTCGATCGGATCCACGTCATTGTTTAAACGTTCTGACATGGTGGTATTCCTTATCTGTCTAATGGTTTGTTTTGGAGCCTGTCTTCCTGTGTTCTGAGGCAAAACACACGAAGACAGGCCCATCAGTTTAGTTGCCGCTTAAATGCTTAACTAAGCACTTCGAACGTAAGCCCCACAGGCTGGTGTACCCTGAAGAGAACCGTTCTTAATCCTTGCGTTGCTGGAGACGCCGCAGCGATCTCTCGCGTCGAGTATGCTCCCGACTGAGATCCAGCAAGATTTCCTCGATAAACGCCAAATGGCGGTGCGAGGCTTCACGAGCCTTTTCCGGCTCGCGTGCCACTATCGCCTCAAAAATTCCGGCGCGGTGGCTGCTCACTTTTGCCAACATCTCACGGCGCGAGTAGAGCAATTCAAAGTTCTGACGTACGTTCTGTTCCAGCATCGGCCCCATACAGCGCAGCAGGTGCAGTAACACAACGTTATGGGCAGCTTCGGTCACGGCGATTTGGTACTGCATGACCGCGTCCGCTTCGGCGTCAAGATCGCCGCTTTCCTGGGCCTGCTGAATCACAATGTGGCAATCGCGGATGCGTGCCAGATCTTCGTCGGTCCCGCGCAACGCCGCGTAATAGGCAGCAATGCCTTCGAGGGCATGACGAGTTTCTAACAGATCGAATTGCGATTCAGGATGGTCGGCCAGCAGTTCAGCCAGCGGATCGCTGAAGCTCTGCCACAGATTAGTTTGTACAAAGGTGCCGCCGCCCTGACGGCGCAGGAGCAGCCCTTTAGCTTCCAGGCGCTGGATGGCCTCTCTCAGAGAAGGACGGGAAACATCAAATTGTTTCGCCAGTTCGCGCTCCGGTGGCAGTTTCTCGCCTGGACGCAGTGTACCCTCGAGGATCAGGTGTTCGAGCTGCTGCTCAATCACATCTGACAACTTGGGTTGGCGGATTTTGCTGTAGGCCATGGGTGAATTCTTCTCTGCGAATGGCGCGGAGTCAATTGGTAATACCAATTTCAAAAACGTGACGGTAAAGTAACAAAGTATTCACCTCCTGTCCATATGGGCCTTGATCGAAATCAGGTTACCCGCACATTTTAACACCTCAATTCCAGACCTGCTGCAAACCGCTAACGCACGCGTGGTAATACCATTTACGCGGTAGGTTCTTGATTTAACTTTTGCGAAACCTTCCAGTCAGCAGACTGAGGCCTCAAGGGCAGGATATTACTGCATGTTTATTAAGCTTTAACGAATACCTATTTGCATCGCAAAAGGTCCATTTAACCGGTTAATACTTCGCCACCGACAACCCACGCCATCTAAATTATTTTTGCGCATTATGTGAGTTATTGCTTATTTCATGCATTGAATCCCCCCTGCCGTCACACAACCCGCATTTTGTTTCCTAAACTGCTGAAATCTTAATCACTCACAACATAAAGCAGGTGCAAACTGAAGCGCATAACATTATTCTTTGCCAAACGGTAGCGGCTCCGTGGAATTAATAGATATAACGCCGTAAATAAAACAAAACACACATCGTAACCACTGCTTTACAGCATGTGAGTAATTCTGCAACGACAGAGGGTTTCATTAATGGATGGTCAACAGCATGGCGACCAGCTGAAACGCGGCCTGAAAAACCGCCATATTCAGCTTATTGCTTTAGGGGGCGCGATTGGTACCGGGCTATTTCTCGGTATCGCGCAAACAATAAAGATGGCCGGTCCATCGGTTATTCTCGGCTATGCCATTGGCGGCTTTATCGCATTTCTGATCATGCGCCAACTGGGTGAAATGGTGGTGGAAGAGCCGGTTGCCGGTTCCTTTAGTCACTTTGCCTACAAATACTGGGGCAACTTCGCCGGTTTTGCTTCCGGCTGGAACTACTGGGTGCTGTACGTTTTGGTTGCCATGGCGGAACTGACCGCGGTTGGTATCTATGTGCAGTACTGGTGGCCCGAGATCCCAACCTGGGTGTCTGCGGCAGTGTTCTTCCTGGCCATTAACGCCATCAACCTGGCAAACGTGAAGGTGTATGGCGAAATGGAATTCTGGTTCGCCATTATCAAGGTCGTGGCGATTATCGGCATGATCGTGTTCGGCGCCTATTTGCTGTTTAGCGGCATGGGGGGCCCAGAGGCCACCGTGACCAACCTGTGGGCTCAGGGCGGGTTCTTCCCGAACGGCATCATGGGGCTGGTGATGGCAATGGCGGTGATCATGTTCTCGTTCGGCGGGCTGGAACTAGTCGGCATCACCGCAGCGGAAGCAGACAACCCACAGAAAAGCATTCCTAAAGCGACCAACCAGGTCATCTACCGTATCCTGCTGTTCTATATCGGTTCACTGGCAATCCTGCTGTCACTGTACCCGTGGGGGAAAGTGGTTGAAGGCGGCAGTCCGTTCGTACTTATCTTCCATGCACTGAACAGCAACCTGGTGGCAACGGTACTGAACGTCGTGGTGTTGACCGCCGCGCTGTCGGTGTACAACAGCTGTGTTTACTGTAACAGCCGCATGCTGTACGGCTTGGCTAAACAGGGTAATGGTCCGAAGAGTTTGCTGAAGGTCGATGGCCGCGGCGTGCCCGTCATTGCGATTGCCGTCTCCGCAACGGCCACGGCATTCTGTGTGCTGATTAACTATCTGATCCCTGGCCGCGCCTTCGAACTGCTGATGGCGTTGGTGGTATCGGCACTGGTGATTAACTGGGCGATGATCAGCCTGGCACACCTGAAGTTCCGTGCAGCCAAGAACCGTGAAGGCGTAGAACCAAAGTTCAAAGCCTTCTGGTATCCGTTCAGCAACTACCTGTGCCTGGTGTTCATGGCCGGCATTCTGGTGATCATGTACCTGACGCCGGGGATTCAAATCTCGGTGTTGCTGATCCCCGTTTGGGTAGCGGTACTGGCCATCGGTTACGCCGTCAAGCAGCGTAGCCAGCGCGCAGTAAGCGCAACCCACCGCGGATAAGCTTTTCCCAAAACAAAATGGCCCGCAGATTGATCGTCTGCGGGCCATTTTTTTAGCTTAACTCAACCTATTTATGACGCAAGGCTTTCACCTGTTCGGCAGTCACATCCGCCGGTAATCCGCCCCAGGTCACACGCAGATAGTTCACCAGTTCCGCCACCTGCGCATCATCCAGCCGGTCGCCAAAGGCTGGCATGCTTTGCATACTTTCATCGTTAGGGAATTGCTGCGCCGGCAAACCGTCCAGTACCGAGACAATCAGGTTTTTTGCGTCCGGTTGGCGCAGCGTGGCGTTATCGCGCATCGCCACCGCCACGTGCGGTTTACCCTCGCCTTCACGCGCATGGCAACCCGAGCACTGATCCAGATAGCTGATGCGTCCGGCATCGCTACCCTGGCCGATTTTGACCGGTACTGCTGCCGGCGGTTGCTCACCCATCAGATAGGTCGCCAACGCCTGATGATCTTCCGGCGTCAGGTGACGCGTGCTGAGATCGACCACCATATGCATCTCGCTGAAAGCGGAACCCTGCGGTGCTATACCGGTCGCGAGGAAGCGGCTCAGATCGTCCGGCGTCCAACCGCGTTGTGCCAACCCATGCGGCGTAATGTCCGGTGCCATAAAGCGCCCCAAATCACCGCCCTGCATCGGTTTGCCGAGATCCATCTGCCCCAGCAAGCCGCGCGGCGTGTGACATTCGCCACAGTGACCCAGCGTATCCGCCAGATAGCGACCGCGCTGCCACTGGGCTGAATCACCCTGCGAGCTGGCCGGCAGCGGATCCTGGCTGCGGAACAGTAGATTCCAGCCAATCAACGCCATGCGTTGATTGAACGGGAATGGCATGGCGTTTTCTGGAATGGCGACATCTACCGCCGGGCGAGTCATCAGGTAAGCATAGATATCATCGGCATCTTGGCGCGACATGCCTTTATACGAGGTATAAGGCATCGCCGGATACAGATGACGCCCGCCGGGTGCCACACCCTGAGTCAGCGCCAGGAAGAAGTCGTCTTTGGTCCAGCGGCCAATACCTTGGTCGGCAGAAGGTGTCAGGTTACTGCCGTAGATCGTGCCAAATGGCGTATCAAGGGGATAACCGCCAGCCATTGGCGCACCGCCACTGGCGGTGTGGCAGGCGGCACAGTCGGCAGCCTGAGCCAGATAACGACCACGGGCAACCTGTTCAGTACTGGCCGTCACCTGCTGCACAGGGCCATCATAATGGCGGTTTTCACGCCACCACAGCACGGCAATGATGACAATCACCACCAGCAGGATCAACAGCGCGAGACGTTTCTTCATTGCGCAGTCTCCTTCACCAGACCTGGGGTTTTCAGCACCACATCACGTACGGCTTCGTAATAGCGCACATAGCCCGTACAGCGGCAGATATGGCTGTCCAGCGCCTGTTCAATAGCGCTTTCCAGTTGCTCGCGGGCTATCGGTTCACGCTTAAGTTTTTCCACGAAAATGGTGGCAGCGTTGACAAAGCCCGGCGTGCAGTAGCCACACTGGAAGCTGTAATGCTCCAGGAAAGCCTGCTGAATAGGGGAAAGCTCGACGACCTCGCCTTGTTCATCCACCTTGGCGTGACCTTCGACCGTGCGCACTTTCTTGCCGCTGAAGAAATGTGCGCCGGTGATGCAGGTACGCACTTCCTCACTGGTGCCGCTCGGATGATCGACAATCGCCACACAGGCGTGACAAATCCCCTGCCCGCAGCCAAGGCGTGAGCCGGTCAGGTCGAGATATTCATGCAGGAAATCGATCATCATCAGCCCTTCCGGCACGTCGATAGGGCCGTACTGCTTGTCGTTGATGGTCAGGGAAATTGGCTGGGTTTTAATGCTCATTGTAATACCTCACGAATATTTTCTGCACGAACGGGCAAATCACGGAAACGATGGCCGGTAGCGTCGGCGATAGCGTTGACCAGTGCGGCAACCACTGGGATCATCACCACTTCAGCCATACCTTTTGGCGGATCGGTTTCCGACAGCGCGGGCAGGATGTCATCAGTCTGTTTCCAGACCGCCACATCGCTGGCTCGCGGCAGGTGATAACGGTTAAAGTTCCAGGTACCGTTACCGGGTCCGTCTTCGTACAGCGGTAAATATTCGTGCAGCGCATGGCCGATACCCATCGCCAACCCACCCTGCAATTGGCCAGAAACCAGTTCCGGCACAATCAGGTTGCCGCACTCCATGATGGAATGGTGGTTCAACAGTTCCACCTGGCCGGTTGCGATATCCACCGCCACTTCCGCCAGTGTTCCGACGGCACTGTAATACGTCACCGCAGCGTTATTGCGCTGAGTCGGTGGGTAATAGACCTGGTTGCGCGCCAGCGTCTTGAACTCACCGTTGGCATTGCGTACCGCCAGCCCGTCAATCGGTAGACGTTCACTCTTGCCGCCCAGGGTGAAGTCCGCTTCCGCCCACTGCCAACGGTTGAACACGTGCACCGCCGCACCGGTGATGCCGCCCATCTGGTAGGCTTTTTTCGCCAACAGTTCCAGGCTCAGCACCTCCATACCCGCAGCGGTCAACCCGCCTTCCACCCAACGTGCGTCTTCTCTGCGCACCACCAAGGGGGCAGCCTGGCCACCGCCGATGCCGGATTGCCAAATGGCCATCGCCGCCGGCCACAGACCATGGTCGAATATCAACCGTGCAGCTTCGCGTGTGCTGTGTGAGAAGTAATATGCCGAGTTGCTGGCACTGGACGGCGAACAGTAGCTTGGTGTCCAGACTGGGTTGGCTTGCAACCGATCCTGATCGGCCTGTGACATGATATAAGGATCGCCGCTGGTGACCATTGGCAACACAGACCAATCGGTCACCGAGAAGTGCGCCTCATCTGCCGGTTTGCCCAGCCACTGAGCACACAGCACCGACTGCGAAGTCGACATCCCGGTCCCCATCTCCGCACCGCTGTGATGCAGCATGATGCGCCCATCTTCCGCCAGTTCAACACGGGCGAACGAAGTCTCGGCACCGGTACCGAAGTCTTTTTGCACGCAACCGAAGCCAACGCCAAAACGTTTGCCTGGGTGCTGGCTCTCAAATTCCGCCTTACGCTGAGCACGTTGCAACCACATCTCATGCTTGGCGGCCTTTTCCAGCACTTCATCGGCACGAATGGCCCCGGCAGGAATCGCACCCTGGGTATTTTTCATGCCGGATTTCAGCACGTTGCGCAAACGGAACTCGATCGGGTCAATCTTCAGCTCGGCAGCCAGCTCATCCACCATCATTTCGGTGGCAGCCATGCTTTGCAGCGTGCCATAGCCACGTGCCGATCCTGCGTCTATCGCACGTGAGGCTAACCCCACCGCAGACAAATCGCTTTTCGGGAAGTAGTAGATCGACTGCGCCGCGGTTGCCGCCACCATGACTACCGATGGCGTAAAATTGCTACGACCGCCGCCGTCTGCCGTCATCTCGCCGTGGAATGACTGCAGCACGCCGGTGTGCCGATTCACCGCAATACGGTAATTCATGTCGAAAGCGTGGCGTTTGAGCGCGGTCTGGAACTGTTCAAAACGGTCATTGGCCAAGCGTACAGGACGCCCGTCACCGTACATTGCCGCCACCGCCCCGTAGTACGGGAAGTTATAGTGATCTTTCGAACCGTAACCAACGGTGTAGCATGGGTGCAGAATCAGCTGTTTCACCGGCGGATTATGCTTAGCCAGCATGCGCGGCATTTCATCTGCCACTTCCTGCGGTGACTGGGTAGGTATCACCAGATGCAAAGTCTGGGTCGCTGGGTCGAACCAACCGTTCGCGTTGTCCGGCTCCAGCGCAGAGGTATCCACTGACTGCGTCGTGTAGCGCCGCGACATTACCAGCCAGTCTTCCGGCAGGGTTTGCAGCTCATTGGCGATCATACCGGCGTAATACATGCCTTCCTGATCCAGCTTGCCGCCTTCACGGCCTTCTGGCCAAACTGGCAGGTGTTTCTTCATCGATACAGGGAAAATCGGCGTGTCTTTCAGGCTGGAGAAGCGATCGTCGTCAAACGGTTTATCTCCGCCAACGCGCACATAACGGAATGTCCCCCAGGGATCACGCTGCAGCGGGCCGGTTTCCGCCCCGTATTTCAGGGTTTCCTCACGGAATTTCAGCTTGTCTTTTGCAAAGCGGAAACACGCGAAATCATGATAAATCAGGATGGCCACGGCTTGGCCGAGATAGGCTGGGGTTTTGCCGACGGGCAACAGCATGTCATCGCCGTAGAAGGCTGGGAACGCCAGGCCGTCACGGGCCAAATCCTCCGCCGTTACCAGTCTGTCTGGTTGTAAGTCGTCCCCCAGCAATGAGAGATCGATCCCCGCAAACAGCCTGTCGGCCTTGGTCACACGTAGAACGAAGGCATGTGCCTGCTGCTGCGGCCAATGCGGCATGTCGACCGCACGGATGTCACGCGCGAACACTTTTTGCCCCATCACTTTAGCGCGACCATCAATACGGAAGCGTATACGCTTTTCATGGGCATCCCAGTTCGGGGACTGGAGTATTTTTTGCTCAAACAGTGCGGCATAGGCGCGGCTGTACAATGGCGCGAGGTATACGGATACCCCCGCTATCACGGCGCTTTTGATAAAGCGACGCCGCGACGGGTTGAAATTGCTCATAAAAAAGTCCTTCGTATCTTTATTGTATTTTTGTATTCAGCGGTGTTGTTGCGCAAACGCTGACGACCTTGCCGTAGACGTCATAAGCATATGCTTATAACCAAAATTATGTGATGATTAACATGTTGTTTTCAACAAAAATACATCTCAAAAACACATAATTTTAGTAAGGTAATAAAAAGTTGCGCAAATTCGGGCGTGGAAAATGACAGCAGGCATACTGATCGCAGCCGCCGGACGTGGAGAACGTTTCTCCCAGGCCGGTGGCGAAGGCAATAAATTAAATGCTGCGTTTGTGGATGGTGCGGGTCAACAACGCTCGCTGTTTGAACAAACGCTGCGTCAGGCACTGGCTTCTGGCCTGCCGGTATGGGTAGTCACGCGACCGGATAACGTGCAAGTACAACAGATCTGCGCCACTTATCAGGTTGCGACCACGCTGCTCGCCAGCCCGGGTCTTGGCGATTCCATCGCCGCGGGCGTTAATGCAACGCCCCACTGGCAGGGCTGGTTGATACATTTGGCGGATATGCCGTTCGTTACACCCACCGTTTTCCAACGGGTGGCCAGCGCCCTGCAGCAACACGCCATTGTTCGCCCCATTTTCCAGCAGCAACCGGGTCATCCGGTCGGTTTTTCCGCTCTATTGCGCAAACAACTGTGCCAATTGCGTGGTGATAATGGGGCACGAGAGCTAGTTAAAGGGCAACCGGTGCATCTGCTTCCTGTTGAACAACCCGCTGTCGTGCAGGATATTGATCTTCCGTCGCAGCTCCCCGTCAGCGAGTAAATCATCTATGCAACATCTCGATATCAGCGTGGTCAGCCAGGCGATAAACTGGCTGAAACAGCAACCGGTGTGGCTGTGCACCGTACTGAATACTTATGGCTCCTCGCCACGCTCGCCGGGAGCATTACTGGCGGCAACCCAAGATGGACATTATTGCGGTTCGCTGTCAGGCGGCTGTGTGGAAGAGGATTTTCTTCGGCGTGTGGCGGCTGGAGAGTATCAGGCGGCCAGCCAGGTGATCCGCTACGGCGAAGGGGGACTGGAACCGAACGTCGCGCTGCCCTGTGGCGGCGTGTTGGAAGTGTTGATTGAATACTTACCGGCCGGTGATGAGAGTATTGACTATCTGACTACCATTGCCGGTGCTCTCAACGGGCACCACGCGTTGATTAAACGACTGACCTTACCTGATGCTTGCAACGGCCTGACACTGACCGATTTTGCCAGCGCCACCCAAGTCGAGCGCCGTGGCCCGCACATCACTTTGCATATCGCTGCAGCCCCGCGTTTACTGATCGCCGGGTTATCCAGCGTGGCCCTGTATTGCGCCGACTTCGCCAGTTCATTGGGTTTTGAAGTGCTGGTCTGTGAAAACCGCCCAGATGCGCTGGATAATTTTGCCGCGCAGCTCAGACCCAACGTCACCTTGTTGCGCCAGTTCCCGGCCAAATTTATTGAAGATGGCGGCTGTCATGCCAATACCGCGATTGTGGCGCTAACGCACGATCCGCGCATGGACGACCTGACGCTGATGGAAGCGATTCACACCCCCGCCTTTTACATTGGTGCCATGGGTTCATTGCGTAACAGTGCGCGACGCCGCCAGCGTCTGCAGCAAATTGCCGAGTTCAGCCCACAAGAATTGGAGCGTATACATGCCCCGATCGGTCTGCCGCTCGGCAGTAAAACCCCGGCGGAAATTGCGCTGGCGGTAATGGCCGATATTGTGCAACAAAAAAACCGCACGCCTGACGTTCGGTCACTCAGCCCAGGGGCGTCACTGGCACCAGATGCTGGAGCTCAAGATGCAGCTCCTCCTGCTCATTCAGCGAATAGTTGAACATCGTAATGTCTGGCCCTTCACGACGGGCCAGGCCGAGCTCCGGTAATGCCTGGGTATAGATTTGTACGACATGATCGTGCAAGGCAACAGGCTTGCCGGAGTAGAAAAATCGGCAATAATCGCCGTAAATTTCAGGCAGCGGCTCAAGACCTGCATCCTCGCTGACGGGGTAGTCCGCTGCAACACCGAGAACATACTCGACCCTGACCTGTTCACCATCCGGAATAAACTCGGTGAGTGCATAGGTCAACGCCGGCCGACTAGCCACCGACGCATAGAATCTCTCTCTGAGCTTACTGCGGATATGCAGATGCGATTTATCCAGATCGGCAATGTCCAGATGGTAAGTATAACTTTTGCCTCGGATCGCATACTGGCCTTTGGCGACCTTGATGCAGTCCACTTGGATGTCACCCGGTTGACTGACCGACAATGAACGCACCAAATGGCTGAAATCCTGCTTGCGGGCATGGCGGTAAACACTGGGGGATTCAGCAAAGTGCTTCTTGAAGCAACGAGAGAAAGTCTGTTGGTTATCAAATTGATATTCAATTGAAATATCAAGAATGCTTTTGCGTGTGAAACGTAAGGCGAAGGCGGCAAGATACAAACGACGAGCGCGAATATAGGAGGCCAGCGACAGGTTGGTTTGCGTTTTGAACATTCGCTGCAGATACCATTTCGAGTAGCCTGATTTGGCAGAAACGATATCCAATGACAGTGGGTTAGTCAGGTTGTCTTCAATCCAGACCAGCAACTCCCTGATATGATTTTCCTGCGTTTCCATGTGTTTGCCGAACCTTCTATTCCAAATATGCCTTTACGCGAGTGATACTGCTTAGCGCGTAGGTTATACAGGTTAAAAGGTGGCGTCCAGCAGGCTACAGGACTTTACACATGAACCCCACAAGCAGGAAACCTACCGCCCGGCGTCGGGCGGTAGGTCTTTAGAGGGGGGTTATTTCACGCAGCGTGAACATTGGCCGGCCTGGATCTTCTGGAAGAAGTCATTGCCTTTATCATCGACCAGAATAAACGCCGGGAAATCTTCCACTTCGATTTTCCAGATCGCTTCCATCCCCAACTCCGGGTATTCGACACAGGTCAGGCTCTTGATGCTCTGCTGCGCCAATACCGCTGCTGGGCCACCGATACTGCCGAGATAGAAGCCACCGTGCTTGTTACAAGCGTCGGTCACCTGTTGGCTACGGTTACCTTTCGCCAGCATAATCATACTGCCACCGTGGGACTGCAGCAGATCAACGTACGAGTCCATACGCCCAGCGGTTGTCGGCCCCAGCGAACCCGATGCGTAGCCGTCCGGCGTTTTGGCCGGGCCAGCATAGTAAATCGGGTGATCCTTCACGTACTGCGGCAAGCCTTCACCCTTGTCCAGGCGCTCTTTCAATTTGGCGTGTGCAATATCACGGCCCACGATAATGGTGCCACTCAGTGACAAACGGGTGGATACCGGGTATTGCGACAGCTGTTTGAGGATCTCGGCCATTGGGCGGTTAAGATCGATTTTAATCGCCTCACCTTCCCCGGCCTGACGCAGTTCCTGTGGAATAAACTTGCCCGGGTTATGCTCCAGTTTCTCCAGCCAGATGCCGTCACGGTTGATCTTGCCTTTGATATTACGGTCCGCGGAACAGGAAACCCCCATGCCCACCGGGCAGGATGCGCCATGACGCGGCAGACGTACCACGCGGATGTCGTGCGCAAAGTATTTGCCACCAAACTGGGCGCCTAACCCGAGGTTCTGCGCTTCTTTCAGCAATTCGGCTTCCAACGCCACATCGCGGAACGCCTGGCCGTGTTCGTTACCTTCGGTCGGTAGCCCGTCGTAGTACTTGGTGGACGCCAGCTTCACGGTTTTCAACGTTGCCTCGGCAGACGTCCCGCCGATAACAAACGCGACGTGATAAGGCGGGCAAGCCGCGGTACCCAACGTGCGCATTTTCTCAACCAAATAGTCCTTCAACTTGCCCGGTGACAGCAGCGCTTTGGTTTCTTGGTAAAGATAGGTTTTGTTGGCTGAACCACCGCCCTTGGCGATGCACAGGAATTTATATTCTTCACCGTCGACGCTGTAGAGATCAATCTGCGCTGGCAGGTTGCTGCCGGTGTTGACCTCGTTGTACATATCCAGCGCGGCGTTTTGCGAATAACGCAGGTTGTCTTCAATAAAGGTGTTATACACCCCGCGTGACAATGCGGCTTCATCACCACCGCCAGTCCAGACACGTTGGCCCTTTTTGCCGACGATAATGGCCGTCCCGGTGTCCTGACAGGTCGGTAAAATACCCTTGGCGGCGATTTCTGAGTTACGCAGAAATTGCAGCGCAACGTACTTGTCGTTTTCGCTGGCGTCCGGATCTTTGAGAATATCGGCAACCTGCTGCTGGTGCGCTGGGCGCAGCATGAATGAGGCGTCATGGAACGCATGTTGAGCAAGGAGGGTTAACGCTTCGGGGGCTACTTTCAGGACTTCCTGGCCTTCAAACTCGCTCACGGAAACGTGATCGCGGCTCAACAGATAGTATTCGGTATCGTCTTTCTTCAGCGGGAACGGATCTTGATAATGGAACGGTTTATTCGACATTGATCTCTCACTTGCAACATCAGCTGCGTTAAATTCACACTTACTCAGCCAGCTCGGGGCAGGCCGCGTCAAAAAACTCCCCATACCTTACGTATTTTTAATCAGTCGGTTATTGCGCTAAATCGCATAATAACCCCCTGCTTTGTAGGGGCAGCGTATACTGCGCCCGCGTCAATCGGGACGAATATAGGCGTCCCCAACGGGTACAGACTCAGCATGTACGGTTTATTATCCCGCAGTTAACACATTGATTACAATCCATCAGCGTCGATCGGGTTATCAATGCGGTGAAAAACCTGCTTGCAACTGCACATCTTGCCAGCCGATGCGCCATTGCTTAAGCTAGCGGCAATGAACAAAGTAAGAATCCCCATTGCGCTACAACAAGCGGTGATGCGCTGCCTGCGAGAAAAATTGCAGTTGGCCCGTCAGCACTTTTCCGTCGAGTTTCCGGAGCCTAAAGTCGTTTACCAACAGCGCGGCACCAGCGCGGGTACGGCCTGGCTACAGGCTTGGGAAATCAGGCTAAACCCCATATTGCTGATGGAAAACCAACAGGCGTTTATCGACGAAGTGGTGCCCCATGAACTGGCACACCTGTTGGTATTTCGCCAGTTTGGTCGCGTCCCTCCTCACGGCAATAAATGGCGTTGGATGATGGAAAGCGTCTTGCAGGTCCCTGCCAGCCGTACTCATCAATTTGAGATTGCCTCAGTACAGAGCAAAACCTTCCCCTACCTGTGCCGTTGCCAACAGCACCAGCTCACTGTGCGTCGCCATAATCGGGTGCTGCGTGGAGAGAGTGAATACCGCTGCCGTCAGTGCGGCGAAAAGCTGAGATTTATCGCTAACGATCCGCTTTAATGAAACGATTTATACGTTAAAACAAGTAAATATCGCCATTTGCCACTGCCTTAAACTTCCGTTACCCTGCCTGCTTTTCCAATTTTGAGCTGTTTTGGAATATGCTTCGCAAAATTTTGTTTATGGTGGTTCTCACTGCCGGTGCCGCACAGGCCCACGGCATCAATAACTTTTCTCAGGCCAAAACGGCGGCGGCTAAAATTAACCAGGACGCGCCGGGCTCATTCTACTGCGGCTGCCGGATCGACTGGCAGGGCAAGAAAGGCATTCCCGATCTGAACAGTTGCGGCTATCAGGCGCGTAAAAATGCCCAGCGCGCGCAGCGTATCGAATGGGAACATGTGGTACCCGCCTGGCAATTCGGTCACCAATTACAGTGCTGGCAGCAGGGTGGCCGTAAAAACTGTAATAAGGATGCTGGCTACCGACAAATCGAGACCGACCTGCACAACCTGCAGCCCGCGATAGGTGAAGTGAATGGCGATCGTAACAACTTCATGTACAGCCAGTGGAAAGGAGGGGAAGGCCAATATGGCCAGTGTCCGATGAAAGTGGACTTCAAAAACAAACAGGCCGAACCGCCCGCCCGCGCCCGCGGTGCCATCGCTCGTACTTACTTCTATATGCGCGATCGCTATCAACTGCAGCTTTCACGCCAACAGACCCAGCTTTTTGACGTGTGGAACCGTCAATATCCGGTAAGCCAGTGGGAATGCCTGCGCGAGGCACGCATCGCTAAGGTGCAGGGCAATCATAATCCCTATATTCAACAGGCTTGCCAGCAACGAAACGGCTAACTCCGTTCGTACTTAAAGCTGCCGCGGTGTTGACTGCATGAGCTTACGTGGCCCATCCGTGGGCCACGCCCCTAAAGGGGCCGCTGCAAGCGGCGTTCAAATCTGCTCCCGGCAGATTTGTATCCCGAATCACTTACCTCAGTAAGCTCATCGGGATGAGCTCACTTGCCGCCTTGCTGCAGCTTCAATTACTTTGGGTATATACTCTTTTTTTTTAAGCTGCAGCACTGATGACTGCACATTAGTCAGGATCGAATATTTCTATGCGTATACCCCGCATTTATCACCCGCAGTCGTTGAACGATCATGCGGAAGTCGCGTTGAGCGAAGACGCAGCCAACCACATCGGGCGTGTACTGCGTATGAGCGCTGGCCAAGCGCTGCAGCTCTTTGATGGCAGCAACCAGGTGTTTGACGCCGAGATCACCCAGGTCGATAAAAAAAACGTGCTGGTGCGACTCGGTGCCGGCCAACAGGAAGACCGTGAATCGCCGCTCAATCTGCATCTGGGCCAGGTGATTTCTCGCGGTGAGAAGATGGAATTCACCATTCAGAAATCCATCGAGCTTGGCGTCAATGTCATCACTCCGCTGTTTTCCGAGCGCTGCGGTGTGAAGCTGGATGGTGAACGCCTGGCGAAAAAAATTCAGCAATGGCAGAAGATCGCCATCGCCGCCTGCGAGCAGTGCGGCCGTAACCGTATTCCGGAAATTCGCGAAGCTATGAAACTGGAAGACTGGTGCGCCGAGCAAGATGGCAGCCTGAAACTTAACCTGCATCCGCGCGCCAGCCACAGTATCAATACGTTGCCGCTGCCGGTGGAACATGTCCGCCTGCTGATCGGGCCGGAAGGCGGTTTATCCGCCGACGAAATTGCGATGACCACAGGCCACGGATTTACTGATATCCTGCTGGGGCCACGCGTTCTGCGTACAGAAACCACAGCGCTCACCGCGATTACCGCTTTGCAGGTACGTTTCGGTGATCTGGGTTAAAGGAGAAAAGATGATTAAGCTCGGCATCGTGATGGACCCTATCGCCTCCATCAACATCAAGAAAGACACCAGCTTCGCCATGCTGCTCGAAGCGCAGCGTCGTGGCTGGGAACTGCACTACATGGAAATGGACGATCTCTATCTTCACGCCGGTGACGGCCGCGCCCGCACTCGCCTGCTGAGCGTAAAGGAAGATAAAGAGAGTTGGTTCAGCTTTGGCAGCGAGCAAGATCTGGCGCTGCAGGATCTGGACGTGATCCTGATGCGTAAAGACCCGCCTTTCGATACCGAATACATCTATGCGACCTACATTCTGGAACGCGCAGAGGTTAAAGGCACGCTGGTGGTCAACAAGCCGCAAAGCCTGCGCGACTGCAACGAAAAGATGTTCACCGCCTGGTTCCCTGAACTGACGCCGGATACCTTGGTCAGTCGCAGCGCAGCGCACATCCGCAAATTCCATCAGCAGCATGGCGATATCATCCTCAAACCGCTGGATGGCATGGGTGGCGCGTCGATCTTCCGCGTAAAACAAGACGACCCTAACCTGTCGGTCATTATCGAAACCCTGACCGAACACGGTAGCCGTTTCTGCATGGCGCAAAACTTCCTGCCGGCCATCAAGGAAGGTGATAAACGCATTCTGGTGGTTGATGGGGAGCCGGTACCTTACTGCCTGGCGCGCATTCCCGCACAGGGCGAAACCCGTGGCAACCTGGCCGCAGGTGGCCGTGGCGAAGCTCGCCCGTTGAGCGAAAGCGACTGGAAAATCGCACGTGCGGTGGCGCCAACCCTGAAAGAAAAAGGGCTGATCTTTGTTGGCCTGGACGTGATCGGTGATCGCCTGACCGAAATCAACGTCACCAGCCCAACCTGTGCACGGGAAATCGAAGCCGCCTTCCCGGTGTCGATTACCGGCATGCTGATGGACGCGATAGAAAAACGTCTGGCGGCAAAATAATCGCAGTGCGGGCGATACCGTCGCCCGCCATTCTGGCTTCACGGGCCGGCTCGCTCGGCCCGCATCAAGCAAGCTGCGGCTTGAAAGGCGATGGGTATGACCGCATACTGGCGGTTGTTTAACTTCTCACCAATCAATTACCTTAAATAACACCATGAATTTACAGCACCATTTTCTTATCGCTATGCCATCACTTCAGGATCCTCGCTTCAAACGCTCGGTAATTTATGTCTGCGAGCACAATGAAGACGGCGCCATGGGCCTGGTGATCAATAAACCGATGGAACAGTTCACGGTGGGAACGGTGCTGAGCAAACTGAAGATCATGCCACAGGCGCGTGATCCGGCCATCAGCCTGGATAAACCCGTATTTGCCGGTGGCCCGCTGGCGGACGATCGCGGCTTTATCCTGCATACCCCTTGTGAGGGCTTCGGTTCAAGCATTCAGATCTCACCAGAAACCATGATCACCACGTCGAAAGACGTACTGGAGACGCTGGGCACCGCAGACCAACCCGATGACGTGCTGGTAGCGCTCGGTTATGCCGGCTGGGAAAAGGGGCAGCTGGAACAGGAAGTGCTGGAAAACGCCTGGCTGACCATTGAAGCCGACGCCAACATTCTGTTCCATACGCCAATCGCCAACCGCTGGCGCGAGGCAGCTAACCGCCTCGGTATCGACATTTGTAGCATTGCCAACCACGCAGGACACGCTTGATGACCAACCGCACCATTATCGCCTTCGACTTCGGCACCAAAAGCATTGGAGCTGCCATCGGGCAGGAGCTCACCGGCAGCGCCCGTGCACTGGCGGCGTTCAAAGCCCAAGAGGGTAAGCCGGACTGGCAAAAGATCGAGAAACTGCTGAAAGAGTGGCAACCTGATCTGGTCGTCGTCGGCCTCCCGCTGAACATGGACGGCACGGAGCAGCTGGTCACAGAGCAAGCACGCAAGTTCGCCAACCGCTTGCATGGCCGCTTTGGCGTACAGATCGCGCTGCATGATGAACGCCTCAGTACTGTCGAAGCCCGTGCTAATCTGTTCGATCGCGGCGGCTTCCGCGCGCTGGACAAGGGCAGCGTGGACTCTGCTTCCGCCGTCGTGATCCTGGAAAGCTGGTTTGAGCGGCAATTGGGTTAATCGCCTCCTGAGACGAAAGCGTTCTCTTCCCCACTCAGTAATCCGGCGCTGATCCGCTGTTGCAAACCCTGTTCAAACGTCTGCATGCCAAACTGCCCACCCGTTTGCAGCACGTTGGCCAGTTGATGGGTTTTGCCTTCGCGGATCATGCTGCTGACTGCCGCAGTTACCGTTAACACTTCAAAAATAGCCACACGCCCGCCGCCCAGCCTGCTCAATAGCTTTTGGGCAATCACCGCCTGCAAACTGCCAGCCAACTGGGTACGCACATAAGGCTTTTCCTCCGCCGGGAAAACATCCACCAGCCGATCGATCGCCTGCGGCGCGCTGCGGGTATGTAAGGTTGCCAGTACCAGATGACCGGTCTCCGCGGCAGTCAGCGCCAGACGTATTGTGGCGGTATCACGCAATTCGCCCAGTAAAATCACATCAGGATCTTCACGCAGTGCGGCGCGCAATGCGTCGTCAAAACTGTGGCTATCGCGGCCCAATTCCCGCTGTTGGATTAAACACTTCTGGCTACAGTGGATAAACTCGATAGGATCCTCCACCGTGAGGATATGCCGCCGCTGGTGCTGATTAATGTTGTCAATCATCGCCGCAAGCGTGGTCGATTTGCCGCTGCCCGTCGCCCCCGTCACCAGAATCAAACCGTCCTCCCGCCGCAATAGCGCCGGGATAATGTCGGGTGCTGCGAGAGCTGCCAACGTTGGACAGCGATCGGCAATGAGCCGTAAGGCAATGGAAATGCCCTGACGTTGCAAAAAGAAATTGGCACGCAGCCGGATACCGCCCGACAGAGAAAGTGCCAGATCGAGCTGGCCCTGCTGTTGCAACTGCTGGCACTGCGCCGGTTGCAACAGCATGCTGCACAGCAAATGCATACTCGCCTCGGTGAGCATTTCCGCCCCTTCCAAGGGCTGCAGATCGCCATCAATGCGCAACATCGGTCGATGACCGGTACAAAGGTGCAGATCCGAAGCATTATGCTTTACACTAAGGGCCACGAATTCATCGATATCCATATCAATCTCCTGGGTCAATAATGAGCACTATCCAACAGAATCTGCAGGATGTCAGAAACCGCATTGCCGCGGCCGCTCAAGGCTGCGCTCGCGCTCCAGAAGAAGTGACGCTGCTTGCAGTGAGCAAAACCAAACCTGTGGCGGCGATCGCAGAAGCCATCGCGGCAGGCCAGCGCGCCTTTGGCGAGAACTATGTTCAGGAAGGCGTGGATAAGGTTCAACATTTCTCCGCACTACCAGAAGGTGCAACGCTGGATTGGCACTTTATCGGCCCACTGCAATCCAACAAGAGTCGGCTGGTGGCAGAACACTTTGCCTGGTGCCACACCGTCGATCGGTTGCGTATCGCCCTACGTTTGAGCGATCAACGCCCGGCTGACATGCCGCCGCTTAACGTGCTGATCCAAATAAATATCAGCGATGAACAGAGTAAATCTGGCATTGTACTGGCTGAATTGCCGGCACTGGCTGAGGCGGTTGCCGCCCTGCCGAATATCAAGCTGCGCGGGCTGATGGCCATCCCCGCTCCGCAAGAGGATTACCAGAGCCAGTTGGCGGTGTTCGGGCAAATGCGTGAGGCCTTTCTGGCCCTGCAACAGCAGTATCCCCAGGTGGACACGCTGTCGATGGGCATGACCGATGACATGGCGGCGGCGATTGCCGCTGGCAGCACCCTGGTGCGTATTGGCACCGCAATTTTTGGCGCCCGTGATTATTCACAGGCCTAATATGCCCCTTGGCTTTCACGTTGCCGTCCTACGGCCGGCTTGAAAGACGACGGGTATACACACAGATGAGGGGTTTTAATGCAACACCGTAAGATTACCTTTATTGGTGCCGGTAATATGGCACGCGCTATCATCGCCGGCCTGGTTGCCGGGGGTTACCCCGCCACATCCATCAGCGTCTGCGCACCCTCGGCCAAAAACCGTGACGCGTTGGCGGCAGACTACGGCATCATCAGCAGTGGCGATAACCTTGCCTGCGCACGCACTGCCGATGTCGTGGTGCTGGCGGTAAAACCGCAAATGATGGCGGACGTGTGTCAGCCCCTGCACGATCAGATCGATTTCAGCGGCAAACTGGTGTTGTCCATCGCTGCGGGTATTCAGGTCAGCCGTTTTTACCAGCTGCTGGGGGATAAACTTAACATCGTGCGCATCATGCCGAACACCCCATCATTGGTAGGCAAAGGCATGAGTGGCCTGTATGCGCCACAGCACGTTAGCCAGCAGGACCGCGACTACACCAGCGATTTGATGGCATCCGTCGGTAAGGTTTGTTGGGTGGATGACGAAAACGGCATCAATAGCGTCATCGCCGCAGCGGGCAGCGCACCGGCGTATTTCTTCCTGTTTATGGAAGCGATGCAACAGGAAGCCGAACGTATGGGCTTTGACAGCCAAACCGCCCGCAACCTGGTACAACAGGCCGCTTCTGGCGCCGCCGCACTGGTCGAAGCCAACCCGGATACGCCATTGTCGACTTTGCGTGAACAGGTCACCTCCAAAGGCGGCACCACCGCCGAGGCGTTACGGGTGTTCAACGAACAACAACTGCCGGCCACCGTGGCCAAAGCCATGCAAGCGGCAGTATCCCGCGCGCAGGAAATGGAAAAATCATTTTAAATAATCGAGAGTTAAGGAGAAGGGCTACTACATGCTAACGCTGACTTTTTTGGTCAAAACCGTTGTCGATCTTTACGTCATGGTACTGCTGCTGCGCATCTGGATGCAGTGGACACGCGCTGACTTTTACAACCCATTCGCACAGTTTGTCGTGAAGATCACCCAGCCGGTGGTTGGCCCACTGCGCCGTATCATCCCGTCACTTGGGCCAATCGACAGCGCCTCGCTGCTGTTGGCATTCTTGCTGATGACTATCAAGTACCCGCTGCTGTTGCTCATTCAAGGCGGCGCAATGTCACTCAGCCCATATAACCTGCTGTTTGGCCTGATCTCGCTGGTGAAGTCGGCTGGTTACCTGATCTTCTGGGTAATGATTATCCGTGCGCTGATGAGCTGGATCAGCCAGGGCCGCAGCCCAATCGATCAGTTGATGTATCAACTGACTGAGCCTTTAATGTCCCCTATCCGCCGTATTCTGCCGGCGATGGGCGGCATCGATTTCTCAGCGATGGTCGTGATCCTGATCTTGTATCTGATCAATTACCTGGGCATGGATGTGTTCGGCGAGATCTGGTTCCTGCTGTGAGTGCTGTTACTCCGGTGCTGGACGGGCTGGCTATCAGGCTATATATTCAGCCAAAAGCCAGCCGCGACCAGATTATCGGTTTGCATGGCGACGAACTTAAAGTCGCCATTACCGCCCCGCCGGTAGACGGCCAGGCCAACGCTCATTTGATCAAATTTCTTGCCAAGCAGTTCAATGTGGCGAAAAGCAACGTCACCATCGAGAAAGGCGAACTGGGGCGGCATAAACAGTTACGCATCGTTAATCCGCAACAGATCCCCGCCGTGGTCGCGGCGCTATACACAAAGTAGCTGAATCAGCAGCAAGGCCGCTGCGGCTTCAGCTACGCAGAGCATCATCGAATCATTTTCAAGGTAGTCACTATGCAAAAAGTCGTTCTTGCCACCGGTAACCCGGGCAAAGTGCGTGAACTCGCCGACCTGCTGGCCGATTTCGGGCTGAATGTGGTCGCACAAACCGAGCTGGGCGTGGATTCCGCAGAGGAAACCGGCCTGACCTTCATCGAAAACGCGATCCTGAAAGCACGCCATGCCGCGCAAATCACCGGCCTGCCGGCGATTGCCGACGACTCGGGCCTGGCTGTCGACGCGCTGGGCGGTGCACCAGGCATCTATTCTGCGCGCTACGCGGGCGTTGACGCTTCTGACCAGCAAAACCTCGACAAACTCCTGGTTGCGCTGAAAGACGTGCCGCAGGGCAGTCGCGGTGCACAGTTCCACTGCGTACTGGTGTATATGCGCCATGCGGAAGATCCCACGCCGTTGGTATTCCACGGTAGCTGGGCCGGCGAGATCACCTTTGCCGCCGCAGGTGAAGGCGGCTTCGGTTACGATCCCATCTTCTATGTCCCGGAACTGGGCCGTACTGCAGCGGAGCTGAGCCGTGATGAGAAACGTGCAGTATCCCACCGTGGTAAAGCGCTGAAACTGATGCTGGAAGCAATGCGTAATGCTTAAGTTGCCCCCGCTGAGTTTGTACATTCATATCCCGTGGTGCGTGCAGAAATGCCCGTACTGCGACTTCAACTCGCATGCGTTGAAGGGTGAAGTACCGCATCAAGAATATGTCGATCACGTGCTGGCAGATCTGGATGCCGATCTGCCATTGGTTGCCGGCCGCGAAATCAGTACCATTTTTATCGGCGGCGGTACCCCTAGCCTGCTCAGTGCCGAAGCGATGCAATCCCTGCTGGACGGTGTCCGGGCACGTATTCACGTGGTTGAGGGTGCCGAGATCACCATGGAGGCTAACCCCGGTACCGTAGAGGCCGATCGCTTCAGCGGCTACCAGCGCGCCGGTGTGAACCGCATTTCTATCGGCGTGCAAAGCTTCAGCGCCGAGAAGTTAACCCGTCTGGGGCGGATTCACGGCCCGGAAGAGGCCAAACGCGCGGCACACCTGGCCACCGGTCTCGGGCTGCGCAGTTTTAACCTTGATTTGATGCACGGCCTGCCGGATCAGTCATTGGAAGAGGCGCTGGACGATTTGCGCCAGGCGATAGCCCTTAATCCGCCGCATCTGTCATGGTATCAACTGACCATCGAACCCAATACGCTGTTCAGCTCACGTCCACCGGTATTGCCGGATGACGACGCGTTGTGGGACATTTTCGAGCGCGGCCACGCGTTACTGAGCGCCGCCGGTTACCAGCAATATGAAACCTCGGCCTATGCCAAGCCAGGCTATCAGTGCCAACACAACCTCAACTATTGGCGCTTTGGCGACTATTTGGGGATTGGTTGTGGTGCACACGGTAAAGTGACCTTCAGCGACGGCCGTATTCTGCGCACCGCGAAGACCAAGCACCCGCGCGGTTTTATGCAGGGCAAGTATATGGACAAGCAGCATGAGGTGACGGCGGCCGATCGGCCGTTCGAATTCTTCATGAACCGTTTCCGCTTGCTGGAAGCCGCGCCGCGAGCCGAATTCGTCAACTACACCGGGCTGGATGAAAGCACCATCCGTGCGCCCCTGGATGAAGCATTGGCGAAAGGCTATCTGGAAGAAACGCCGGAGTATTGGCAAATCACCGAGAAAGGCAAACTGTTCCTTAACTCGCTGCTGGAGTTGTTCCTGGCAGATGAATAGAAAAAAGCGCTGAATGTTCAGCGCTTTTTTTATTCATTCAACGGGCCTGTTTCTCAGGCCGCCTGATGGGGGCGATGTGTCACATCGCCACGCCCCTTTAGCAAACCCTCAACGGAAATATCTTCATCCAACGCATCCCAATGGATCCCACAAGCACTCAACTCATAGCAAACGCGTTGTTCATCCGTTGCATTCAGCAACCGGGGGAACCATGTTAGCGGAACACCGATAATCCTGGCATCGCTCAGCTCCACCCACATTGTCACCTCATCAAAGCTGACAGCTTTAGCTGAAATACTCATTCCAGGCCTCCAAAAATAGCGACTGGTGATCTTCAATAATTCCAGTTAACTCTTTTAATACTCTGGAATTAAACCCATCATTGCGTGCCAATTGCACAACCGGCGTCAACCAGAACTTGGCTTCCGTCCCCGCGTCTCTGACATGAATATGAGCAGGTTCTAACGGATCGCCTTCATTTGAGTAAAAGAAAAACTTATACCCTTTAAAACGAAATATCACTGGCATCAATGCAAAATCCTTTTGGCAATTGATTATAGTTTAGCCAGTTTGTCAGATAATCGTCAGTAGATCAAAAAGCGCTCAAGCGGCGATAAAGCTAATGTTACTTCAACGCCTTCAACAGGTCTTTACGCTGAGTTTCCAGACCAGTAACACGGTTACACACGTCACGGCCAAAGTTCTGGAAGTCCTGCTCTTGGTTGTTCCATTCATTCTGAATCGCTTTCTGTAGGCCACCCAGATTACCCATGATCGCCTGCAACGGGTTACCGCCACTGTTGGCAGCCTGTTTGACGCCCATCTCATTCAGGCTGTCTTGCAACACACCGCCCATGCTCTGCTGCACGAGATTACGGCCATCCTGCTCAACCTGATCAATCGCCTTGTGGTGGAAGGTCAGGCCGTCGCTGCGGTGCTCGATGATACGGTTCATTTGCTGCTTGAGCTGCCCATTCAGGGTGGTCAGGCGGTTGCGCACGTTACTGTCGCTACCCAACTCCTTCACAATGACCTTGTCCAGCGCCACTCGCGCTTTCTCCAGGTGTTGCTGCGCACCTTTATCGATCCACGGCAATTCTTTGCGCAGTGCGCTCTGATAGCTGAACGCCTTTTGGCGCTGGCTGTCATTTATGCTCAAGGCCTGGCCGTTGCGGGTAACATCACCATCAGGTGAAATCTGCAGATTGCCACTGGCGCCCGTCACCTGCACATTTTGCGGGCTGATAATCACGTCGTCCTGAGGTTTAACACTGCACTGATACTCGGCATGTGCCTGTGAAGCCGTCAACAGCAACAAGGCTAGCCCGGTTTTCTTTAACATATTTTCTCCTGACGCCCTTCCGTGATGGGCTAAAAAATCGAACGGCTAATCCGTTGAGACAACAGTTCCAGTGCCGCAGTTCCCGCCAATGAGTTACCGGAGGCATCCAGCTCCGGTGACCAGACTGCGATCGACAGCTCATCGGGAACAATGGCGACAATGCCGCCGCCGACGCCAGATTTGCCCGGCATACCCACACGGTAAGCAAACTCCCCTGCGCCGTCGTACATACCGCTGGTCATCATCAGCGCATTAATCTGCCGCGCCTGCAATGGGCTGATCACTTCACGCCCCCGAAGGTCGCGACCATGATTGGCCAGGTAAACAAAGCTGCGTGCCAGCTCTACGCAACTCATTCGCAGCGCACAGTAGTGAAAATACGTTTGCAGCACGGTGAGCACGTCGTTCTCGAAATTACCGAATGATTTCATCAGATAGGCTATTGCGGCATTGCGATCCGAGTGCTCAAACTCGGAACGTGCCACCCGCGCGTCATAGGCCAGGTCATCTTCACCGGCCAGTTGGCGCACCACTTCCAGCATGCGCTGTTTGGGGGCGCTGAGCCGGGTTTGCAGCATGTCGCACACCACCAGCGCACCGGGGTTAATAAACGGATTGCGCGGTTTACCCTGCTCCATCTCCAGCTGCAACAACGAGTTGAACGGCAGGCCGGAAGGCTCTTTGCCGACCCGCTGCCAGATTTCATGTTCCTGATAGCGCGCCAGTGCCAGCGTCAGGCTCAGCACCTTAGAAATAGACTGAATAGAGAAGCGCTCGGTGGCGTTACCCGCCTGGAACATTTCACCGTCGACAGTGCAAATGGCAATGGCCAAGCGATCAGCAGCCACTTCCGCCAACGCAGGAATGTAATCCGCCACTTTGCCCTGGCCAATCAGCGGGCGCACCTGTTGCAGAATGTCATCCAGCAACGCGTTATCCAATGTAGTTACCACCGCGGTCACACTCCGGGTCTCCCTTCATCTTTCAAGCCGCCGCGTTGTTGGCTGCGTTTCATCGCCAGATCACTTACCTGAGTAAGCTCCCGAGGACTCACAAACTTGCCGCCTAGCTGCAACTTGAAATATTTTGGGCATAAAACAAAGGCGCCGTTAAGGCACCTTAAAATCAATAAGCCTAGCGCGGCACCGGGCCGCGCCGATCGGGCAGGGAAAATCAGTCCCACCAGATATCGAACAGATCGCTGACCTTAACGTCGGACAGTTTACGCGCTTCCAGCCATTTTTTGACCAGTTCGCGCTGTTCGTCGGTGCAGTGACCAATAGTTTGCAGGCAGATCAAACCTTCCCACTGCAGGTAGCCGCTACCGTCAAACGCCATGCCGTTCGGCTCGATCACTTCATCAATGAAAGCGTCCAGCGTGCCGTCGATATCTTCAACCGAAGTGCCTTCGGCAAAACGCCATGCTACGGAGAAACCCAGCTCCTGAAACTCTTCAATGTGTAACTTTTTACGTAAACGACGACTGCGGTTCTTAGCCATTATTCTTTCCTCTCAAACATCAAATCCCAAACGCCATGTCCCAGACGCTGGCCACGTAATTCAAATTTTGTCAGTGGGCGTGAATCCGGACGCGGCACATAATCATTATCGCTGGAAAGATTACGGTAGCCTGAGATCCCGTTCATAACCTCTAACATATGTTCTGCATAAGGCTGCCAGTCGGTAGCCATGTGGAACACGCCGCCAACTTTCAGTTTACGACGCACCAATTCAACAAACGGCGTCTGTACGATGCGGCGCTTGTTATGGCGCGCTTTGTGCCACGGATCGGGGAAAAACAGCTGAACCATGTCCAGCGAACCGTCCGGGATCATATTCTCCAACACCTCAACCGCGTCGTGACACATTACGCGCAGGTTGCTCAATTCCGCTTCGGTGGCGTCGGCCAAGCACGCGCCCACGCCCGGCGAATGTACTTCAATCCCCAAGAAGTTCTGCTGCGGGTTATTGCCCGCCATGGTCACCAGAGAGGCGCCCATACCAAAACCGATCTCCAGCACGGTTGGCGCATCGCGCCCGAACAGTGCTGCGATGTCGACAGGTTCAGCCTGATACTCCACGCCCATCACCGGCCAATAGTGGTCCAGCGCGTGCTGCTGGCCTTTGGTCAGCCGCCCCTGGCGGCGAACAAAACTGCGGATACGGCGCATAGCGCGGCCGTTCTCATCAAATTCCGGGGAGATGACGTCATTAATCATAGTGCTTTCTGTCTGTTTGGCTGCTAATTAGGGAAACGCGCATTATGCAAAGATACATTGGTTTAGCAAGTGTTCATCTTATGTACCTGCCGTGCGACGTCGGAAAGTTCCGGTTTACAGCATCATGACTCTATGCTGCAATCGCGCTTCATTTTCTGCCGGATATCGAATCTGCTTATGATGCAAGCACAACAGTTCGCACAGGTGGTGCTTGACTGGTACCAACGCTACGGCCGCAAAACCTTGCCGTGGCAGTTGGATAAAACCGCCTATCAAGTATGGCTCTCTGAGGTCATGTTGCAACAAACTCAGGTTGCCACCGTGATCCCTTACTTTCAGCGCTTTATCGCCCGTTTTCCCAACGTGCGTGCTCTGGCAGAGGCGCCGCTGGACGAAGTGCTGCATCTGTGGACCGGCCTGGGCTACTACGCCCGAGCGCGTAACCTGCACAAGGCTGCGCAGACTATTGTCGCACAGCACGGCGGCGAGTTCCCGACAACCTTTGAAGAAATCCACGCGCTGCCCGGAATCGGCCGTTCAACCGCTGGGGCAGTGCTGTCGTTGGCACTCGGCCAACATTACCCGATCCTCGACGGCAACGTGAAACGCGTGTTGGCACGCTGCTATGCGGTTGAAGGCTGGCCGGGCAAGAAGGACGTCGAAAACCGTCTGTGGCAGATCAGTGAAAATGTTACCCCAGCCCAAGGCGTCGGCCAGTTCAATCAGGCGATGATGGATCTGGGTGCGATGGTCTGCACCCGCTCCAAGCCCAAATGCGAGCTATGCCCGCTCAGCCTGGGCTGTATCGCCTATGCCAATCACAGCTGGGCGAAATACCCGGGTAAGAAACCCAAGCAGACTTTACCGGAAAAAACGGCCTACTTTTTATTGTTGCAGCAGGGCGAACAAGCCTGGTTGGAACAACGGCCGGCCGTTGGGCTGTGGGGAGGCCTATTCTGCTTCCCGCAGTTCAGCGAACGTGAAGAGATGGAACTCTGGCTGCAACAACGCGGTCTGAAAAACAATCGCCAGCAACAGTTGACCGCATTTCGCCATACTTTCAGTCATTTCCATCTCGATATTGTGCCGATATGGCTGGAAATGGACGACGCAGGCAGCAGCATGGATGAGGGTGCCGGTCTCTGGTATAACTTAGCGCAGCCGCCATCGGTCGGGCTGGCAGCGCCGGTTGACCGTCTGTTACAACAGCTGGCAAAACAGTCACCG
Source organism: Serratia sp. PL17 (assembly GCF_017832355.1). Classification (GTDB taxonomy): domain Bacteria; phylum Pseudomonadota; class Gammaproteobacteria; order Enterobacterales; family Enterobacteriaceae; genus Serratia. The sequence continues at coordinate 360,141 of NZ_JAFIBY010000005.1, read as the reverse complement.
CGCCAGCAGGATTAATACCCTAAAGACGTCGAAAGTATGACGGGTTTATTTGGCGATAGCGCCATTGATGAGGAATTAGCATGAGCAGAACCATTTTTTGTACCTTCCTGCAGCGTGATGCCGAAGGGCAGGACTTCCAGCTTTATCCTGGGGACGTCGGCAAACGTATCTATAACGAGATCTCGAAAGAAGCCTGGGCAGAATGGATGAAAAAACAAACCATGCTGATCAACGAGAAGAAGCTGAACATGATGAACGTGGATGATCGCAAACTGCTGGAAGCGGAAATGATCAAGTTCCTGTTCGAAGGGCATGACGTGCACATCGAAGGCTATACGCCGCCAAGCGAATAACGCTGTTGGGGCCAGGCGCTGGCCCTCTTCAATACCTTAAATTCTTCTCGTATACGGCTTTTATTTTAGATGAAGAAAATTTTAGCTTTGCTAGTGATAGCGCCTTTGCTGATTTCTTGTTCCAGCAAAAAAAGTGAAGACGTCAACGAAGCCTGGGTCAAAGACACCAATGGCTTTGAGATCCTGATGGGGCAGTTCGCCCACAACATTGAGAATATCTGGGGTCTGAACGAAGTTCTGATCGCCGGGCCAAAAGATTACGTTAAATATACCGACCAGTATCAAACCCGTAGCCACATTAACTTTGATTCTGGTGCCATCACTATTGAAACCATCGCCACCACCGATCCTGCTGCACACCTGCGTCAGGCGATTATCAGCACCTTGCTGATGGGTGACGATCCGGGTTCTATCGATCTCTATTCCGACGTCAACGATATCCAGATCAGTAAAGAGCCGTTCCTGTACGGCCAGGTGCTGGATAACAAAGGCGCGCCGATCCGTTGGGAATGGCGTGCGGCGCACTTTGCTGACTACCTGTTGCAGACCAAACTGCAAAAACGCACCTCCGGCCTGCACGTGATTTACTCAATCACCATCCAGTTGGTACCAAACCACCTGGACAAACGTGCGCATAAATACCTGCCAATGGTCCGTAAAGCGTCGGAAAAATACGGTGTTGAAGAATCACTGATCCTGGCCATCATGCAGACAGAATCAAGCTTTAACCCGTATGCGGTAAGCGGTTCGGATGCACTCGGCCTGATGCAGGTGGTACAACACACCGCCGGTAAAGACGTGTTCCAGATGCGCGGGAAATGGGGTACGCCAAGCCGCAGCTACCTGTTCGATCCAGAGAACAACATCGACACCGGTACTGCCTATTTGGCCATTTTGCAGAACAACTATTTGGGCGGCATCCAGAACCCAACCTCACGCCGCTATGCCGTTATCACCGCCTATAACGGTGGCGCAGGCAGCGTATTGCGGGTGTTCTCCAGCGACAGGACGCGCGCGGTGGGTATCATCAATGGCATGCAGCCGGGCGACGTCTACCAGACGTTGACGACCAAGCATCCAGCCGGTGAATCACGCCGCTACCTGGTAAAAGTGAACAACGCGCAGAAGAGCTATCGACGCCGTTAATCACCTTGGTCAGGGCGGCCTGTCGCGCCGTCCTGACCAACCACATCACTCTGCAATGCTATAGCCATTGCGACCAAGCGCCTTGGCACGGTATAACGCCATGTCGGCTGCCGCCAGCAGTTGCTCACGGCTTTGTCCCGGTTGCCATTGCGCAACCCCCTGGCTTACCGTCACCCATTGCGCCACCTCAGAATCTGCATGCGGCAACGCCAACCCCGCGAGCAGCGCCGCGATTCGTTGTGCTACGTTTTCAGCCTCACGGGCATCGGATTTCGGCAGCAGGATAATAAACTCTTCACTACCATAGCGGGCCACCAGATCCTGCGAACGCCGGGTCGCGCTCTCCAGACAGGCGGCTAGCCTGATCAGGCACTCATCCCCCTGCTGATGGCCATAATGGTCGTTGTATTTTTTGAAAAAATCGACGTCCAGCAGGATCAGGGCAAAGGGCGACTGCAGCGTCGACTCCCGCAATAACACAGCGTCAAAGTAGTGATCAAAGTAACGCCGGTTGGCGATACCGGTAAGTGGATCGCGGTGCGCCAGCTTGCTCAGGCGTTCAATCAGTCGTTTGTTTTCTTGCTCACGCTCAATCGCCAACTGGAACCACTGCTTCAACCGCCGCTGAGCCGAGTAAATCAGAAACAGCATCAGCGCATATGAAATCATGTTCGCCAGCGAAAAGGCGCTGCGGATAAAAATATTCTCGGCAATAGCGACCAGCAGCACCGGCATGCTGAACAAGAAAAACAGCTTTGGCGACAGGTAAAACGCGACCAATGAAGAAAACAGCAGGCCTATCGTCAGCGGGTAGACCAGGTAAATGAGATCGTTGACGATAAGGTGGTGAAAAATGGCACACCAGCACAAAGCCAGCAGCGAGATAGAAACGACGGCGCCACGCCACGCGGCACTTTCCCCTCTTGGGGCTAACTGACGTAAAACAACATAGGACAGAGACGACACCGGGATCACGGCGCTTATCGCCGGCATTTCGCCTATCAACTGCGCGAAAGAGTGGGCAGCAAAGGCCTGACCCCGTTGGAAAAACAAATAGACAGAGAACAGGGCGTTAACCAATAAGAACCAGTTAAAATTACGTAGCGTCGAGCGCCTTTTCTCTCCGTCTACCCACTCCAGATAACCCTCTTCTTTCATCTTCTTATTCTTATTCTTGATATCTATGGTTTTACCTAAAAGGTAGCGGTGGGTTTCAGCTTTGTCATCCCGTGAACCGATAATGTGAAAGCGGCCCGTTATGGGCCGCCTGTCGCTATTGCTTGATCATATAGCCGAAGATGCGTTTCCAGCCGTGATCTTTTTTCTCTATATACACGCCCTGCAACTCCGGCGAGAAGCCCGGCAGCCGGTTAATCCCGTCTTCCAAGGCCAGGAAGTAACGCTGCACCGCCCCGCCCCAGACTTCTCCAGGCACCACGCACAATACGCCCGGTGGGTAAGGTAATGCGCCTTCCGCCGCAATGCGCCCTTCCGCCTGGCCGATAGGCACCAGTTCGACGTTATCGCGAATAAATTCCACATTCGCGTCTTGTGGGTTCATCATCACCTGTGGGAAATGACGCTGACGGAACATCTCTTTTTGCAGCTGCTTGACGTCAAAGCTGACGTACAGATCGTGCATTTCCTGACACAGTTGGCGCAAGGTATAACCGCGATAGCGCTGTTCATTCTTGCGATATACCGTTGGCAGGACCACGCTTAACGGCGCATCTTCTGCCACATAGCGTTCGAACTGCACCAACATGTCCACCAACTGTTCCATCTTGGCCGGGTTTTCCGCCGGAGTCAGCAGGAACAAGATTGAATTAAGATCGCATTTTTCGGGAACAATGCCGTTCTCGCGCAAGAAGTTGGCCAGAATAGTCGCCGGCACGCCAAACTCGGTGTACTGGCCGGTGGCCGCGTCAATGCCCGGCGTGGTCAACAGCAGTTTGCACGGGTCCACCAAATACTGATCCTGAGCATAGCCTTCAAAACCGTGCCATTTCTCACCCGGTACAAAGTTGAAGAAACGCGCGTCGTTGGCGATCAGATCGGTGTCGTAATCTTGCCAATTCTTACCCGCCACCTGCAGCGGAATAAAGGGTTTAAGCTGCGAGCAGCGCTCCAAGAGTTGCTTGCGCGTCTCAATGCCCAGTTTAACGCAGTCCATCCACATGCGCCGACCGGCTGCCCCGGCATGCATCTTGGCATTCACATCCAGCGCGGCGAACAGCGGGTAAAACGGGCTGGTCGAAGCGTGCAGCATGAAAGCATTATTGAGATGCTTGTGATTGCAGTGGCGCTTCTGCCCCTTGATGTGATCGTCTTTCTTGTGGATCTGCGAAGTCTGTGAGAAGCCTGCCTGCTGCTTATGCACCGATTGAGTGACAAAGATGCCCGGATCCAGCTCATCGAGCTCCAACAACAACGGGGAGCACTCTTTCAGCATCGGGATAAAGCCTTCGTAACCTACCCAGGCAGAGTCAAACAGGATGTAGTCACACAGATGGCCGATAGTGTCGATCACCTGACGTGCGTTATAGATGGTGCCGTCATAGGTACCAAGCTGAATGATTGCCAGCCGGAACGGACGTGCTGCATTGGCCTTTTCCGGCGCAACGTCACGAATTTGCTCGCGCAGGTAGTGTTCATCAAAGCAGCGTGAATCAATACCGCCAATGAAACCAAACGGGTTGCGCGCCGTTTCCAGATACACCGGTGTCGCACCGGCTTGAATCAAGGCGCCATGGTGATTGGACTTATGGTTGTTGCGGTCGAACAGTACCAGGTCGCCACGCGTCAGCAGTGCATTGGTCACGACTTTGTTGGCCGCAGAAGTCCCATTGAGCACAAAGTAGGTTTTATCGGCGTTGAATACCCGCGCAGCATGCTTTTGCGCATCCTTGGCCGACCCTTCGTGGATCAAAAGATCGCCCAACTTCACATCAGCATTGCACATGTCAGAACGGAAAAGCGTTTCACCGTAGAACTCGAAAAACTTTCGACCGGCCGGGTGTTTGCGGAAAAACTCCCCACCCTGGTGCCCAGGGCAAGCAAAGGTCGAGTTCTCCATTTCCACATAGGTTTTCAATGTTTTGAAAAACGGCGGCAACAACGCTTGCTCATAGGCATCCGCAGCAGCTTCCAATTGCGCCATATAGAACGCCTTACTGGCGCCGTCCAGTGCAAACACGCCGCTGATAAAAGGCAGGTAGTCCGGTGAAAGATGTTCATCCGCGGCAACCGCCACAAAGGTCGGGATCTCGAACCCGGTCGCTTTAAGTTGCGTCAGGATGCCGGTGTTGACGTCATCAACCGACACCACTAATGCAGCAACATCGGTGTAGTCCGTTTGCTCTACGCGGACGATCTGACGCAGCGTTTCAATGGTAGCGACCAGGCTGGCGCTGGTGGCGATTTTCAATTCTTTCATCATGCTAACTCTCAAACGGTTAAGGATGAGGGTGTGCCACAGGGCACAGTAATGAGATAACAAAGGTTATCCCGGCAAAGTGATGTCCGGGGTTGCAGCATAGAGCGCAATTGTGACCGGCTGACTCTCCTGAGGTTATCAGGTAGCTATCCAAAATAATGGGTATTGCATCCAGGCGGCAAGTGAACCAACCCCGATGAGCTGACATTCGTCAGTGTCTCGGGCGTGTGAATGTGGCCAACACAGATGCAACTTCAAGTATGAAGGATATATCGGGGGCTGGTATCGGCAGCGACCAATAGACATCAGTAAAACCAGAACCGCAGTTCTATTTTTAATAATGCCTAACAGCGAGCATCAGATAGCCTTACCGCATGGCAGGCAGAGTATTACTGGCCGAGCGCGTTCGGGAAAAGTAACGGCAGAGTGATGGCATCATCAGATGTCTGGTGCGCAACTGCACTTGAGCAACAAAACCAGTCATGCCTGTAATCCTCTGACATATGATGAGGGGGAATCACCCTAGGGTGAATGTGCGCAATGATTGCACGTTTTTTTTGACGGTTCAAGCCGGTTAATAACCGCTAAAAGTGCATAATTATTTAATTCTTGCCATATGGGTAATACCACATGGCAAGACTGACAGGATGAGAACACGTTAAACGCGTAATCCACTTGCAGTTCGACCACATGGTTTCTCGACCGCATAGGTCTGCCGCACGGCGCGAACTTAGGCTGATTGTGCTGGCGTTGAAAGCTTCAGGAGGGTCCGCCAGAAAGCTGTAGCGAGAGATTATTCGGCGCAGGCTGCGAAGGTGCCCGTCGTGAATAAACCCGCGTTTCGCCACGTTCAATCTTCTGGCCCCGGCACTTCCCCCTTCAGGTAAGAAAGTCAACGATTGTCGCGTTTGAGCCGGTATTGAAGTAACCGCAAGGCTTACCATAAGGGCTGAAGTGTTAACTAAATCGTAGCGATTGCAGAGAAGCCAGGGGGACTTGCTTGAAAATAGAGCAACCGGTCGGCTTTGTGATAGAAAGCGATTGACGGCATCCGGTCAATACGGTTTAATGCGCCCCGTTGCCCGGATAGCTCAGTCGGTAGAGCAGGGGATTGAAAATCCCCGTGTCCTTGGTTCGATTCCGAGTCCGGGCACCATATTTAGAAGAACCCGCCTATGGCGGGTTTTTTGCTTTCAGAGATACGGACTCTTCATCGAACTCCGTTCGATTATTCGGCCCCAAGGCCTCACCCTACGGGCCAGCGCTAAAGCGCTGTTCAACACGGCGCAAGCGCCGGTTGTCCGAGTCCGGGCACCCTATTTAGAAGAACCCACCTATGGCGGGTTTTTTGCTTTCAGAACCTGCCAAAAATCACGCCTCGCGAATCTTCCATTCACCCCAATTCCACTCAATTCTCCCCACACCAAGTCCCGTGCGAGGGTACATATGGGGCAATAGCCTCATTCGATAAGATTCTATACTCTCAAATCACTCAGGAACCCTGTTATGGCACTGACTGACGCTAAAATCCGGGCAGCTAAACCGCATGAGAAACCTTATAAACTTGCCGACAGCGGCAACATGTTTTTGCTTGTTCACCCTAACGGCCTCCTCTACTGACGATTCCGCTATCGGTTTCTGGGCAAAGAGAAAATGACCTGCCTCCAGTATTAGATACGACGCTCAATTAGTAATGTTGGATCCTCCACTCTCAGAATTCCCCGTTCTCCAGCCCGCCGCTAATTCAGACGGCGTCTGATAATTCCGCGTGGAGTGCGGGCGACATTAGTTATAATCTTGACGCCATTCACTGATGCTTTTCCTGGCATGACTGACAACACGGAACCCGTTTTCAATCAGATATTCATCGCGAAAGCGCCCGTTGAAACTCTCAATAAATCCGCTCTGTGTCGGCTTTCGGGCTGGATAAGCCGCAGTTCCACGCCACGCTTATAAGCCCACTGGTCAAGTGCTCTGCAGGTAAACTCCAGTCCCTGGTCAGTTCTTATCGTAGCCGGATAGCCGCGAAACAGCGCAATGCTGTCCAGAATACGCGTGACCTGCACGCCTGAAATCCCGCAGATAACGGTTACCATCAGGCACTCTTTAGTGAGGTCATCCACGCAGGTCGGGCACTTGATCCTGCGACCGATGACCAGCACGTTCATGACGAATTCATCGACCAGATCAGATTAGGTGCTGCCGGGCGGAGCAGCGGCAGACATTCTGTTGCCAGCCCTTTACGACGTCGTCTGCGTTTTGCACCCAGGCCACTAAGATGAAAAAGCCGGTACACATGCTAGTGATTAACATGAAGCCCTTCGCGGCGGAGCACTCGTCTGCCTGATAGCCATTATCCCTGGCTATCAGGCAAATCAGTGCAGCTTTTGTTGCCCTGCCCCGTCGGAATGGCGCCGGTTAAGGTTGAAGCGGAGCCAGATGCGCCAACACCAGATCTATGCCTTCCCCCGGGCGGCGCAACGGGTTATGCCCCAACCCCTGAGTTTTCACCAGACAGGCGGCAGGCCAGGCTTGAGCCAGGCATTCTGCTTCCACTTCCAGGACGATATCGTCAGCGCTGTCATGGATGATTAACGCCGGTTGTTCAATCTGCCGCAATCCTTCATAGGCGCTAAAACGCTGCCAAACGGCATCCCCGATGCCAAAATAGCGCTCAATGTAACCCCGTAAACGTTGCTGCTGGCGCGCCGGCAAATTGAGAATAGAAGCATACTTGGTCACCAGGCCGCTAAAGTGCGTGGGGGCGCCGACAATCACCAAGGCTTTGGTACGCAGCCCGGCTTTCACCGCGTTGATCGCCGACAAGCCACCGAAGGAATGAGCCACCATCGCGTCAAATCCGCCCTCTTGCTGCTCCAGTCGCTGAATGATTTCGATAAACTCGACAATGCTGCTCTGATTGCCTTCCGCATCCCCGTGTGCAGGCGCGTCAAAGCCGATAACCTGGAAACCCCGTTCCACCAATATCTGGATCAAGCGCGAGAAATGCGATGCCCGCGACTCCCAACCGTGCGCCAACAACACCTTCGGCCCCTGTTGCCCCCAGTGGTACACCACCGCCTGCTTATCGTTGCTCAGGGTGATGTACGTAATGCTACTCGCCATCCCCATCGTCTGTTTATCGCTTTCACGCGTTGGGACGCGGCGTGGGGTGAAAAAACGTTTGCCAAGGTAGGCGGCCGTGGGGCCAGGCACCACAAAATCCATCAACCGAATGCCCATTTTAATGCAGGATACGGCCGGTGAGCGCATATAAGCCGGCCCACGATACTGCCGGTAGGCTTGTTCTATAAGTTGGTCAAAATGTTCACTCATTGTACTCTCCAGAATCGTGGGTGACGTTAGACTTGCGCGGGCGCATCTTGCGCCGCCTGACGCTTATCGAGCTGCCGAATAAGGGCCCTTTCCGCATCCGTGGCGACATGCCGATCCCAATACGCCAGTTTTGCTTCCATGCGTTTAAACCACAGGGGCGGTACCAATGCATACAGGATATGCGCCACATAACCATGATCGATCCCCACCGCATAACTGTGCGCTTGCAGCCGCCAGAACTCCCGACGTGGATTTGTATGGTGATCCGAGTGGCGCGTCAGATTCAACAGGCCGGCAGAAGATGCCTGGTTGTTGCAATCCCAGCTGTGGCGTGGTTCAACGCGGGTATTGGGCACCCGGATTAAACCGTAATGCTGGATATAGTTGACGGTTTCAAACAGGAACTTGGAGACCAGCATGGCCACCAGGCAAGCGAGTAATCCACGCCCCCCTGCCGCTGCATAACAGGCGGCCAGGACAGCCAGGCTCATGATAACGCCGCGAATCACCCGGTTGCCCAACGTAATACTCCGCTTGCCCTGGCCTTTTAGCCGTTGCTGTTCCACCTGCCACGACTCACGGTACTGCGACAGCGACGAGCGGATAAAGAAACGGTAAACATGCTCGCCACGGCGTGCCGTCGCCCCATCGGCGTACGTCGCCACATTTGGGTGATGCGAGTACACGTGGGAGATAGAAAACTGCGCGTCCGCGACCAATGCCAGTAACCAACGCCCGACGGTCATCGCCAACCAGCTCTGGGTTTTGTGGATAAGCTCATGAGCCACCACCGTGTTGGTACTCAGCGTATAGCCGGTGGATACGGCAGCCAGCAGCAATTCTGGCATTCGCATACCGTGCAAGGCCGGTACATCCCACCCCGTCGCCGCCGAGATCCCGGCCCCAAACCCCAGCACATCGCCCGGCGCCGCCTGCCAGATCAACGTAAACAACGCCAGCAGGGCAACGGGAAGTTGCAGATAGGGGATCAGCGCCAAAAGAGCGGTGAAACGATAGCGGTGATCGGCAGTATCTACCGGGGTCACATTATCAAAGATCAAATAACTCAAGGATACGCACAGTATGGCGGCCAATATCCACCCGCCGCCGAGCAAGTTGGCCGCCGCCGTCAGGGGTAAAAACACCAGTGGCACCAAGGCGAATCTTAGGTAACTCAACATACTAACTCCTTATTATTCGGGATTTTTTCCTCGGCGCCGGCGGGAGAAAAACAGTCTGTTTGAATATGTCGCGCCATCACCCCGCTCGCAAGCAGCCCCTGTTGGCACGCCTGCGCCAGCCCTGGGTTACCGCAGATCACCGCCCGCCAGTCGCGAGCCTCCAGCCCGTATTTTTGGTACGGATAGAGGCTGCGCCACTCCTCCAGCCAGGATGTAAAGCGTCCCACAAGTTCGTGCTGTTTTCCGTCATTCTCCTGCGACAACGCATGGAAGTAATGGAAGCCTTCATGCTGTTGTTGCAACCGCTGCAGTTCGGCAACGTCAAACTTGTCCTGCCGCTTGCGAATGGCATGCACCAGCATCACCGCCCGATAGGGATTACGCGCCAGAGCCGCACGAACCAGCCCCAACGTGGTCCCTAAACCTGAGCCGCTGGCTATGGCCAGTAATGGCCCTTTCCCGTCATCGGCTTGCCCAAACCGTCCGCTACAGCTAGACACCCACAGGGTGCGCCCGACGCTGCCCCGATCGCATAAAAGGGGAGAAACGCGCCCCTGCTTTCTCAGCGTGACATCCACGACAATCTCCCGCGCGTTACTGGGCCAACTCACCGAGTAACTGCGGACATCGGTGCCAGGCTGGTGGCACAGCTGCAAAAATTGCCCAGGCAGGAAAGGCATAGCCTGCTCGGGCGACAGGGTGATCCGCCACACCCGGCTTGAGAGAGGAGTGGCCTGTTTTATCTGAGCCGGTGCCCAGTTTGTCGCTACCGCAGCCGACATCAGGGTTAAATCAGACTGGGGCAGGCACTGGCAGGCCAACACATGGCCGGCCGCAATTTCTTCGGCACTGAGTAAATAGCCGAGATCCACCAGCGAACGCACTTCACCACTGACCACCCGGCACAGGCAGGATTTGCAAGACCCCACCTGGCAGTTATAAGACAACGCCACGCCGGCTTTCAGCGCGCTTTCCAGCACCGTTTCCCCCGCAGCCAAGGTGAAGGCTTTCCCCTCCAGCACCCCCCGAAAGGTGCTGCGGCGCGAGAACCATCTCTTCAACATGTTATTGCTCTCCGCACGTCAGCAGGCCATCGTCAAATACGCTGCCCATCAGGATCCGCCCGCCGAGCGGTGCCGCCACGCTGATCGCCGCCAGCGCCTGGCCATGGCTCTGGTAATAAATCTGCGAACGCTCAACCGCACCCTGTGTGCCCAGCGACAGTTGCCAAACCAGCGACGGCGAACGCGCTTGCGCATCCTTTTGAAATGCGGCCAGCTTTAACAGTTGCGGATGCGCGGCCACCAGCAGCCCATCCCCGTCAGGCATGATATTGTCGACACCGTGCAACCCGGTGAACCGCCCCAGCAAGACGGGTGACGCCTCGCCCGGCCGCCATGCCCAACTGCTCACGGTGCCGTTGGTGGTTTCCGCCACGTACAGCCGCCCTCGTTGCGGGTTGTAGTAAATGCCGTTGGCAAAATGCAACCCATCAAGCAGCGTATGCTCCCCCGCGTCGTCTACCAGCAAGACCAGCGAGAGTGGCAGCCGCAGATAGTCTTCAACGCGCCCCAACATGCCGGAAAAGGCGTGATCGCGCGTCAACAGCCAACGGGATTTATCAATGACGCTGATATCATTGATATTCTTGCCGACGCTGCGCGACAGCTCAGGCTGATAAACCAACCGCATCGCCGCCCGCTCAAAACGGAACGTCTCAATGCGATCCCCACGAGAGCCGTGGCTCACTGCGTAAACCCACGTCTCTGCGCCCTTTTGCCACACATCGATACCATGCGGGTAAAACTCGGGCGGATAGTCGCCGGGTAAACGCAGGGGCGCTTGCCCCTGTTGGAAGTAATAGAGCGCCCCCGGTGCGTTATCGTGGCGATTCAGGCTGCTGATCAGTGCGCCCCCGTCCTTCAGCGGCGCAATATCCTCCGCTCCGCTGATCCCCGGTATTTTTTGGCATTGTTGCAGGTTAATATCCTGAACGCGGTAGAACACGCCGGCGTCAAACAGCAGATTGATTACATACGCCAGCACAGCGACAGCCAGTGCTATACCCATCAACTTTTTCATCATGCTTCCACGGCAACCGGTGAATAAAACTGCTGGTTTACGGCGCTCACACCTTGCTCCGCCAGAATCGCGATCGCAGCCAGATACTGCTCCAGCAGCGCTGAAGCGGTTTGCCCGGTGAAATAAAGCGCCTGATAATCCAGCTCAATCGACAGCTCATCGGCCATTTCCACCACATTGATCATCAAGGGGAACTCGACCGCATTGACCGGCAGCATCGACAGGCTGGCCTGCCACTGGCGCATTTCCGCCAATGGAACGGACGGCTCAACATTGAACGTGGCAAGCAGAGGCAGCGGCGCTTGCTCACCATGGAAACAGCGTGACGGCAGTGCCGGCGCATCACGCTGCGCCAAAATGGCCTGATGTACCTTGGCCACAAACTCAGGCAGCGAAGCGCTCGCGGCGCTGTTGAAACACAACGGCATCAGGCTGACGCATTGGCCGACCAACCCTTCGCTGTTCTCGAAGTCACGCCCGGCATTCGGCACAGCGACAGGCAACAGCGAGTGGCCGATAAACTTCTCGAGCGTCAGTACAAACAGGGCGTTCAACATCACAAAGCGGGTCGTGCGCAGTTCGGCGACCACATTACGCAGTTGGGTCGACAAGTTCGGGTAAGCCAGCCCTTGCTTCAAACGCTGGCCTTGATACGGCGCGGCCTGCAGGACAACCGGCAGCGCACTGGCGGGATCGAAACGACGCGCGGGGATAGCGGCCAGCCGTTGAGCTACGTCAGCCTCATTGGCCATCTTTTCCGCACGCATAAAGTGCACATAACTCGGTGCCGCCGACAGCGCTGGGCGCTGCCCTGCAACCAGCGCATCGTAGAGATGCAGCAGTTCGCGCAGCATCACCATGAATGACCAACCATCCGCCACCGAATGATGCGCCGCCAACGCCAGGGCCGTTTGGCCGGGTTGGCTCAGCAACAAGAGGCGTGCCAACGGCGCCGCCGTCAAGACGAAGGGTTTGGCGGCAAACTCGGCCAAGCGGGCAGCAGGGTCCATGGACTCACTGCGTTCCTCAATAAAATCAACGTTGACAACGCCCGACGCCACCCGCAACTCCCCCGCCCCATTGAACTGCATGCGTAAGGACTCATGACGTTCGCTCAGCAGCGCCCACGCCTCGGCCAAGGTTGCCCCGTCAATCTCACGCGCCGTTTCAATCACGCAGCCGATGTTGCCCGCGCACAGCCCGCTTTCGTCTTTGGCGGCCAGCAGCATAAAACGTTGCTGGCTGTCGGCGGCCGGGTAAGACGTATCGGGGGACAAACCGGCTTCACCGAAGAAACCATCGACGCGCATGGCATTAACGCTCTCTTTTACCGCCGCGATAAAAAGCGCTATATCTTGCGAAGAGTGCGCGGTGGACACGAAGCAGTTGCGGCCCTCCCAAATGAAGATGCCGCGCAGCATGAGGTGATGGAACAAAATGTCGTAGTTGCCGCTGAATTTGAAACGGAACAAACTGCCCGCCGAGACGATCTCGATCGGCGTACCCGTCGTGACAAACCAGGTGTTGAGCGTCTGCGCAAGGTAATGCGTCTTTTGGTTGATGTCGTCATAGAGACCGGGGTGGCTCTTGATATAGTCGAGTACCGCTTTACTGGCCGCCATGGTCAGAGGGTGTTTGGAGAAGGTCCCGGCAAAGAAAATCAGTTCGGACTGCGGCCAGGATTCATCGCCGTATTGCCAGAAACCGCCGTCAATACTGTCCATAAAGCGCGCCGACCCCGCAATGGCGCCAATCGGCATGCCGCCGCCGACAATCTTGCCGTAGGTGGCAATATCGGCCTGGACACCGTAATACGCCTGCGCGCCGCCGGCTGCCAGGCGGAAACCGGTAATCACTTCATCGAACATCAAGGCGATATTGCGCTCGGCCGTCAACTTACGCAGCGCATGCAAATAGTCGCGCGGCTGATGATCGGGATAGCGGCTTTGAATCGGCTCCACAATGACCGCGGCCAGTTGATCGGCATACTGGGCAATCAAAGCCAGGCTCTCTTCGCTGCCGTAGTCGAGCACCAGCAGATCCTCAACCAGGGACGCCGTCGTCCCTGCGGCAATCGGCACTGCCCGCTCCGGGGTTTCGCCCCCCTGCTGACGCCCCAGGATGCCATCAAAAACGCCGTGATAAGAGCCGCTGAACAGCGCCACTTTGTTCTTGCCCGTTACGGCACGCGCCAGGCGCACCGCGCTCATGACGGCTTCCGAACCTGAGTTACAGAACGCCACGCGCTGCTGGCCCGTCAGCTCTGCAATCAATGTGGCAACCTCACCGGCCAGAGCGCTCTGCGGCCCGATTTGCATGCCTTGCGCCAGCTGTGCGGCAACGGCCTGTTGCACGCACTCCGGTGCATGGCCCAACAGGTTGGCGCCAAACCCCATGGTGAAATCAATGTACTCGTTACCGTCGGCATCCCAAATACGGGAGCCTTGTGAACGCACGCCCACCAAGGGATACAGCATTTCCTTCGTGGATAAACGGAAACCTGCCGATGCCCGGTTATCTGCCAGCACGGCGCGGTACTGCTGCGCATTGTGCTTGGAGCTCGGAGTTTTGCTGACAAACTGCTGCGTCAATTGCTGTATGTGTTTGTCGCGCTCGGCCCCTAATGACGTCTTCCTGGTTTCCTTTTTAAACCAGCTGGTGTGCGCGCCGGCTTTCGCCGGTGCAGCGGTAGCCGGCGCGTTACTCGCGACTGCCGGTGCAGGAAGTGCGGCTATCGGCGCGCTTGCCGGTACCGAAGGCAGCGCGGGTGCGGAAAGCGGTTGAGCATGGCCGCCGCTTAACAGGCGCAGCTGTTGCGACATGACCTCTAATTGCCGCGCAATCACTCCTTGCAACTCGGCCGGGGCCGTTGCCGACATGGCTCCGTGTTCGATAAGAGGAAGCTGCATGGGCGCCGCCGAAGCTTCGGCTTGCGGCACGACCGCCACAACCCGGCTTTCACTGGCCACCGCGACAGGTTCCGCCACTTGCGCACGCTCCACGACGTAATGGATCACCGCATCCAGCGTATTCAACTCTTCAAACAGCGATCTCAGCGGGATCGCAACGCCATAGCGATCCTTGATGGTATTGATCGCATCCAGCAAGACCAGCGAGTCGGCCCCCATTTCCAGGAAGGGCAGATCATCCTCCAGAGCGTCGGGCGATGCCCCCAAATACCCGGCAATGATCGCTTTGATTTCGGCGTGTAATTGATGTTGTTTTGACATAGCGTCCTCATGTGAAGATGGTGGCAGCGTTGGCGTTTTATCGGCCAGCCAATAAGTTTTCCGACAGAATTGAATGGCCGGCAGCGTCAAGGCTTCACGGCTTGTTGCGCGATACAGCCTGGACCAGTCAATGTCATGCCCTTGCTGCCACAACGAACCCAGCAGCGTCAGCAGTGATTGGTATTCATGGCGATGATCCGCGGCCGCCAAAACCTGTTGGCTTCGATCGGTGGCGGCGACAAACTTGCCCAGCGAACTGTCGGCGCTCAAATCCACAAAGGTATATTTCCCTTCCTCCCGCAGCGCCTGTATGCCTTGCAGGAAATTAACGGGTTGCCGGATTTGTTGGCTCCAGTAGTCGGCATCGGTGTGCCGGCGCGGCAGAGCGTCCAGATTGCTGTAGAAAGGAATACTCCCTTCAGCAAAATCAATATGCTGCGTCAACCAAAGGCGATACGCCGGCAAGATGGGATCCATCAGGTGAGAATGAAAGGCGTTGGTGGTTTTAATCCGGCGGGCATGGCCGCCTTGCGCTGAAACCGCATGTAGGCAAGCATCAATCGCCGGCGAACTGCCGGTGATGGTGGTCAGCGTCGGCGTATTGAACGCGGCAATATCGATATCGTCAGCCCAAGGGGCGATACCCCGGCGAACCTCGTTTTCGCCGCTGAACACCACCGCCATCGCGCCCTGCTGCTCCAAGCTGCCCATCAGGAGTGCGCGCTGATGAACCATCGCCAATCCCTGAGCCAACGAAATCTGGCCGGCGACAACCGCAGCGCAATACTCGCCCAGGCTATGGCCAATCACCGCCGCCGGGCGTAGCCCAAACTGCAACAAACTGTCCGCCGTGGCATAACTGCAGGCAAACAGGGCCAACTGGCAGGTTTTGGCGCAATGCTGCCAATTGTCGTCCTGAGCATGCAGCGCTTGCCGAATATCAATTTCATAGCGGTCCTGAATCACCTCAGCCAGGCTATCGAAGCACGAACTGTAGTGTGGCAGGTGCTGGTATAAGGCCGCCCCCATACCGATTTGCTGCGTTCCCTGCCCAGGGAAGAGCCAGACCTGCGGGCGCGGTTTCTCCACTTTATTCGCAGTGAGTTGCGCCAGGTTTTCTGCCAATTGCCGGCGGCTGTCGCCATAAGCAAACCCACGATAGCGCGGGTGGTCATAACGGGTATTGACCAAGCGACACCATGCAGGAATGTCAACGTCGTGTTGCATTTGCAAGGTGTTATAAATACCGTCACGTTGCGCGTTGAAACCCTGTTCTTCGTGCGAGGCCACCAGCAGCATCGCCACCGGCTGGGCCGCCTCATAGCGCTTCGCGGCCTGCGCGCAATCGCGCAGTATCACGTGGCTGTTCGTCCCGCCGAAACCAAAACTGCTGACGCCGGCATAACGTTGGCCCGCCGCAGATTCCCAGGCGCAAGAGTGGCTACCCGCTACCGCCACCCGGCGGCTAATGGCGGCGATATGCGGATTTTTCTGTTGGAAATTCAAATGAGGCACGCGCTGTTGGCAATGCAACATCAACGCGGTCTTCACCACCCCAAGCACACCGGCTGCGGCTTCGAGATGACCGATATTGGTCTTGATCGAACCCACCTGAACCGGTGCCGGTTGGCTACGCCCGACAAACACCGCTTCCAGCGCCTGATACTCAATCAGGTCACCTAGCGCTGTCCCGGTGCCATGCGCTTCCACATAGTCGATATGATTGCTGTCGATGCCCGCTTCGGTCAGCGCCCGCGCGATCACCGCCTGCTGCGATGGTCCGTTAGGCGCCGTGATGCCGTTGCTGCGGCCATCCTGATTGATGGCGCTGGCAACCAGGGTGGCATAAACCCGATCGCCATCGGCCAATGCCTGCGACAGGGGTTTCAACACAACGATGCCGCACCCCTCGCCACGCACATAACCATCGGCGCGCGCGTCAAAGGTTTTGCACTGACCATCCGGCGCCAACATCTGCGCCTCGGTGAAGACCTTTTGCAAATGCGGCGTCAGCGCCAGATTCACACCGCCCGCAATAGCCAGCGAACTGCGCCCTGAGCGCAGGCTTTGCATGGCCCCATCGATGGCCACCAGCGAAGATGAGCAGGCCGTATCAATAGCGACGCTTGGCCCTTTAAAATCATAAAGATAAGATATACGGTTGGCGGCGATGCTGTGTGCGTTGCCCAACCCGCTATACTCGGAAACCCGATCGCCCGAGATCATGGCATAATCACTGGCGCTGATACCGATAAACACCGCGGTGTCGCTGCCCCGCAGCGCCGAAGCCTGTAACCCCGCATCGGTCAGCGCCTGTTGCACGGTTTCCAACAGCAGGCGATGTTGCGGATCGATATACTCCGCCTCGCGCGGCGAAATACCAAAGTAACCGGCGTCAAAATCGCTCACGCGGTCAAAGAAACTGCCCTTGCGGTTAAAACCGCTGAGTGCAGATCCGGCCCAACGGTGAGCGGGGATGTCACCCGTGGTACTTTGCCCCTGTTGCAACATCGCCCACAACGCCTGCACGCCACTGTGGCCCGGCAGTTCAACCCCGATGCCAATCACGGCGACATCCTGGCTGGCCACGGCCGTCCTAGCGGCTTCTGGTCGCACAACGGGTTGCAACAGACCCGCAGCCAGCTTATTGATCGTCGGATAATCGTAAATCAGCGCCGGCGACAGCTCACGCCCCAAATGTTGCTCTAACTCGCCGATCACGCCAACGGCCTGTAACGAGTTCAGGCCAAAGACGGTAAAAGCCTCATCCCACTGTTCTTCACCGACAGCGCCATTGACCGCAGTACCGATGATACTGGCTATAAGTGCGGCCAGGGCAGGCACGCTGTATGAGGCAGCATCGGCAACCTGGACCCTTTGCGATTGCTCGGCCCGGCTACGCCATTGCACCGCCAGTTCATTTTGCCGGTACATTTCTCTGGCGCGGGTACGTTGCAATTTGCCACTGGTAGTGCGTGGAATGGCCCGGCGGCCGACCCATACCCATTCCCCCAGGGTTATGCCGTGTCGCTCGGCAACCACGGCATTCAAACACCGGTTCAACGCTGCGGTATCCAGGGTCTCTTTGAGACGTTCCGGGATCTCCAGCAAGGCCACAGCCTGTTCAGTTTGAGCAATCTCGGCGGCGAAGACACAAACGGTTGCATCTGCCAGCAAAATATCTGCTCCTCTGATCGTTTCCTCAATGTCCGTCGGGTAATGGTTTTGCCCATTGACGATCAGAAGTTCTTTCACACGCCCGGTGACGTACAGTGCCCCCGCTTGCAGAAAACCCAAATCGCCGCTGCGTAACCAATGCGCCGAATCAGGCTCGATCCGCGCTTGGAAGGTGGTCTCCGTCGCCGCCGGGTTATTCCAATAGCCGGCCGCAATGCTGGGCCCACGTAACAAAATCTCACCAGTTTGCCCGGCCGCAAGCGGTTGTAGAGTATCAGGATCGACAATGCGGACATCGGTGCCGGGCAACGCCTCGCCACAGTTGACGACATCCCCCGATTTTTCCTCGGCGACCGCCATCCCCTGGCCTTTCTCCCTACCGGTAACAATCAGCGTGGTTTCCGCCATGCCATAGCAGGGTAAAAACGCCTGCGCCCGGAAACCGGCCGAAGCAAAGTGTTCACTGAACTGACGCAACGTGGCTGGCCGGATAGGCTCCGCACCGCAAAAGGCCACATCCCAGTGGGAAAGATCTAGGCCTTCGGCCTGCTGCGGGCTAATTTTGCGCACGCAGAGGTCGTAGGCGAAATTAGGGCCACCCGACGTCGTCGCACGGAACTCCGACACCTGTTTTAGCCAATTAAGCGGTTTTTTCATCAGCATCATCGGCGACATCACCCGGCAGGGGAATGCCCCGAATACCGGCTGAAGCAAGCCGCCGATAAGCCCCATATCATGGAAATGCGGCAGCCATATCATGCCGCGGCTTTCATTGTGATGACCGAAGTAGCGATGAATGGCTTGAGAGTTGGCCCACAGGTTGCCATGAGTGACCATGACCCCCTTTGGCGTACCGGTTGAACCCGAGGTATATTGCAAAAAAGCCACATCGTCGTCGCTCACCGGTGCAGGGTTGAACGTCCCTGAAAAATGGCTATCTAGTTGTTGAAGGCGATACCCCGCCGGTATTACCACGGCGGGCAGTTGATCAAAGGTAAAAATTAGTGGCGCTAGCGGTAAACTGAGTGATATTAAGGTTTCAGCGCCTTTCCCTGTGGTGACAATAAATTCCGTTTGTGCATTGCGTAAAACCCCAATAAAACGCTCCCACGCGCTTCCTGAGGCCTTGGCCGGCATAGGGACAGGCACGGCAATCATGCCGGCATAAAGACACCCGAAAAAAGCGCCAATAAAATCTTCACCGTCAGGATAAAGTAAAATAACCCTGCCACCCCGATGAGCGTATTGCTGTAGTGCGCTGGCAAGAGATGCAGCGCGCTGATGCAATTGTCTGTAACTCTGATTCTTTATTTCTTTGGCACTTCGCAAAAATTCAAATGCCGTCTTGTCGGTATGTTGAACAGCAAGTTCGGGCAATAGTTGGTTGAAGGAATTAAATCCCCTGTTAAACAACTGATGAGACGGCATAATGATTAGCTCTTTGTTCTCAATATAAAATATGAAAAGTTAAATTAGCCTGAAATTATTTTTCGGCGCGGCCGGCAAGGAGATCGTTGCAGAAGTCATTCCATACCTTCAGCCACAGATCCACACGTTGTACCATTTCCTCGAAACGATCTTCCGTTATCGCCTGGCAGAACAAAATCCAGGCATCTTCAGAGTGACCGTCTTCAATCGACTCGCCGGTTTCCGTTTCTACGTGAATGCTGTGATAACCGCGGGAGACATCAATGTCAGTCGCCACGTCCACGCTCTTCGCCCATGGCGTCGCAAAATCATGGAACACCGTTTCCGCTACGGCCAGCAGCGCTACCAGCTGCGGATAATCACCGTAGGCGTTTTCAAAGGTTGCGCGGCAAGCCACAGAGCTGGACATCGGCAACCAGGCTTTCACCTCATCCTCACTCATACCCAGCTGTTCAATGGTATTGAAGAATTGCACATAGTGCGCCAATGCCGGCTGCCCGTTATAGCTGCCGTCACTGCCGGTCCCCGGGTGGAAACCCAATTCGTCCAGCAGGTTAATCTGCAGCAGGAAACGCGCGGCCATTTTTGCCCGGGCGCCCAAGCGGCCTTCCAACTGTTTTGCAGAGCTAAGCGCTTCGATCACCGCATCAGTAAAGACCTGGGCGAAGGCATGATAAAACTCCAAATGGAAGACTTTCATCTGGTTGAAGCCAAACTCACCGCTATTCATTTTTGACAAGATGGGATTTCTCATCAACGGATGTGATTCAACGCGATCAATTAATCTCTTTGCGAACTTATGATTACGCTGGTAGTTATTATTTTCTACCGTTGCAGCAATAGCCTCTCTGCCGAGTTGGCGTGCACTCAGTAACTTTTCCATGATTTATATCTCAATATAAAGACTACGATTGATAGATTACAAGGCAGATATCTTGCCTACGGCCATAACAACTAATGCAAACATCCCACAGCTAAAAGGAATGACTTGAATATATTTGAATGGTAAGTAAAAACAGGCAGCAATCAGTAATACAGGGATACCCACGGAAAGAATGACCATGCATATCGCCGCATAATACTTGTAAACATAGGGAACCTGTAAGGTGTCAATGTTCATTCCATAAAGCATTGATATTAACGGCAGCATAATAAAAGCTATATGCGCCAGCCTCAGCATCCTTCGGTTTAAATCAGTGTAATTTTCATGCCCTTTAGGTGCCCGAAAAGGCCCTTTAAAGGCATACATTCCCATTAAGCCCCCCATCATAATACCCACAACAATACCACCCCAACCAAAGGCAATCAGCATCTCACTGAGATTAGCCACTTTATTTCTCCTGATTATTATCGCCACACAGACAAGGTGCTTGCGAGGTCGCAAATACCCTTATAAATAAAAATAGTTTTGAATAACTTCAACGCTATAAGATTATAAATACGTATAATTAAAAATCTGTAAATCGTTTAACTTTGGAATAATGAATTGGTTGTTCAAATCCCGGCATCCTGATACCGTTCATGTCGATCTCAACCTCAGCTTCATTTATCTCATGTTGCCCAAAAAGATAGATAACGTTCAGTTCACCGCGTGAGGCCGCCGCATCATAAGCCACTATCTGTTGCTGTACCTGCCGTCTACGCTGCTGGTAGTCGGCAAAGGCCTGTTCGCCATGCCGTTTACGCAACCACTGCGCCGTCAGTTGCGGTGAGTAGACCACAGCGGAGGCATTATTTCCGCCAAATCCCTTCGAGTTGATAAAAGCGATCTGCGTCTGTTCAACTGGTAAAGGTCGATCCTGGGTCGGGATCAATAAGCGAGCGTCATTCACCTCCGGTGATACCTGAGACACACTCTTGATTCCCGGCAAGATGCCGTACTTAAAGGTGCCCAGACAGCTAATCAACTGATCGCCACTCGCCGGCCCTAATGAGTGCCCCAGATATGATTTCACCGCCGTGACAGGCCATGCGTTAATGGAAAAGGCTTCGGCGACCCGGTCAAAGATCTCGGCTTCGGACACGCAGTTCTTTGGTGTGCTGGAACCATGCGCCTGTATAAAAGAGCCTTTTTGTACGCATTCCAACCCGGCCATCGTGACGGCAGAGGCGACAGCCTTCGCCATCGTGATGTAATTGCCCGGTCCCGGCGAAGCAATAGAGCGTTTATACCCGTCGGCGTTAATAAAAACATCGCTCACCGAGCCGTGAATCTCCGCCCCCAGTTGCAATGCCAGCTCATCATCCATCAGCACAATATATTGACTGGACTCGGCAATCACAAAACCGCAGCTGTTGCCAAACGGGCGACTGCTGTTGCGCCAGTCTGCCGTTTCAGTTCCGTCGATACGTTTGAGCTTGCTCTCCGTTGCCAGCGCCCCCATCGCATCAAAACCTTCAATCACTTCTGGGGTAATCGGTGCCTCCGCGCTCCCTACGATGGCTACGCGGATCCTGCCCGCCTTAATATCTTCTACTGCGGCATTCAGATTGTAGAGAAAGGTGGCGCAGGCCCCCAAGGTAGCGCCGGTGTGCCCCATACTGCCTAATACATAGGCATTCAAAAAATCGGCGCACATGCTGTTCAGGCCCAACGGGCACTGTTTGGCGCTGACGCGGTTGCCCTTCAGGCGCGATTGCAGCATACCGCCAAACCCTTGATCGTCGAGCTGCCCCAGAATATTGCCGGAATACACCCCCAGTTGGTCTGGCGCAATCAGCGCCCGAATTTCACGCAACGGGATCCCCAGAGCATTAATAGCATCGGAAGCCGCGACGATCGCCATCTGCAACGCACGGGGATGAAACTGCGAACTGTAGTGATCACCTGGTCTGAATCCTTGCGGCAACTGGCCGGCGGCTTGCGCTTCCGTACGCAAGGTAACGTCAATTTTGCAATCCATCTCGCCCCGAACGGTAATGCGCATCCGATCGTCCGTTAGCGGTTCAGCTCGCCATCCTTGCGGCAAAGATTGGGGCACCTGCCGGCTGGGTATATCAAAACTCAAAGGTTCGGCACCGGCTGCCATATTCAATTTGGCATGACTGGCAACGGCATCGACGTCAAAATACTCTTTGGCGATCTTTCTGATCAATGTACCTTGCAATACGGCTTCTTTTATTTCAGTCGCGGCTTGTGCGGCTGAACGTAAATTCCCTTCAGCGTTACGGTAGCCGTCATCCTGATATTTTAGCAACCCCATCAGCACTGCTAATGATAACAGCGTCTCTTGCTGCTGGTCCTCCGGCAAAGCGTCCATGACCATGCGGCGAAACGCGTGGTGCGAAGAACTCCGCCCTGCTGGGCCGTAGCCACCGAAGGCGGTTATGACAGGTAACTTGACCATAGAGTATCCTCGCCTTTTTGCGGCATCGTTATGCCTTCACTTACTTTAGATAATTTACAGATATCAGTTTACAAAACGTGGGCAAAAGATATTATGAAAATCCGGCCAAAATGCAGACCTTTTTGGCCAAGACAGGTGTAAAAGCAATAACAAAATAATAAATCAGGTATTAACCGAAAAATGATAAATACAAAAATTGGATTTGTATTGTGCGAGCACATGCTGAGTTCCGGCCTCAGCCTACCAATAGAAATGTGGAAAGCAGCAGCAAGTAGTTATTTCGCAGAACAAAGGAACAATCAGAAAAACCAAGATAAATATATACCTACCTTATGCAGGCATGAGAATATTCTCAATATTAGTACGATAAGTATTAATAAAAATCCCATACCTACACACAGCGGTTTTAGCTTGATTGCCGATGACGTATTGGAAGACGATTCCGATTACGATATCATCTATCTGCCCGCTATCTGGCGCAATCCGCGCCCTATCGTAAGACAAAACACAACCATCACTCAGTGGCTGGCAGTGCAAGCGGCAAAAGGCACACGGATAGCTGCCGTCGGGACGGGGTGCTGCTTTTTGGCCGAAGCCCATCTACTGGATGACCAACCGGCCACCACCCACTGGCACTATTTCGAACAATTCGCACATGATTATCCCGAGGTTAATTTAAAAACAAAATACTTCATCACCCAGTCCGAGAATGTTTTCTGTGCAGCCAGCGTGAAGGCCCTTTCCGATCTCACCATTCATTTTATTGAGACCACCTACGGTAAAAAAGTGGCTAACCATACGCAACGGACTTTCTTCCACGAGATCCGCAGCAACTTTGAACGCCTGTGTTACCGAGAAGAAAATAAACCTCATCCTGACGAGGATATAATCCAGATCCAAACCTGGATAAAGGAAAATTGCACGACAGACTTACCAATGCAGAGGCTCGCCGATATGGTAGGCATGAGTTTGCGCAACTTTAACCGCCGCTTCAAAAATGCGACCGATATTTCGCCCTTGCAATACCTCTTAAAGGTTCGGATTGAGTCTGCAATCAATATGCTACAAACGACTAATTTGAGTATTCAAGAAATTGCCGCTCTGGTGGGGTACCAAGATATTGCGCACTTTAACCGCCAGTTCAAACGCATCTCCAGCGTTTCACCCGGCGATTATCGCAAAACCGTTCGCGCCAAGCTGTTCCATACTGAACAATCCACTTCCAAGAGCTAAATCAGGGCGTTAATCTGCAGGGGCCCCGCAAGGGCCCCCCACATATAATGTCCAATCAGCTTTCGCCGAGCGCTCGCTGAATAGCAAACTTCACAGTTCCTAACGCTCTTTGCACTGTTTAACGATTCCAGCAAAGTGGCCATTCAAGCTACCCGGCGTAAAGATAAGCTCCCCTCTAGACTGGAGCCAGCGAACACCGCCATCAGCGGCGAGCTACGACATCACTCTGCTCTTGGGATCAAACTTCACGATGCCAACGGTATTACCACTTACAGAGCAAAAATCCTAGATTTTTGCGGTAATCTGTTCTTCCGTGGCCGCAGTGTTGTGCAAGCTCTCGGTCGGTACCTAATGTGCGAATGTGCGAATGTGCCTATCGTCACTGTCAAATACAGTGTGCGACAGGGCGATGCCATTGATACCCGCTTCCGCGATAAACAACCGCGACCGATGTATCGCCATCAGTTGCGATAAGGTCGCACGCAGCGTCGCCGATTTCCCCGCGCCGGTCGGGCCAAAATACAGCATGTGCGCACTCAGGCTACGGTCATGCTTGTTAAGCGGGTCAACCGTCACCCTGTGTCCTTGGTTCTATTATTCGGCCTCAAGGCCTCAGCCTATGGGCTGGTACCAAAGCCATCATCGCCCCGATCCTCCCAGACGATTTTTATTAATTGACTTGGTATGTTTAATAAATGCATACACACTTAATAAAAGCATAATAACTGCTAAAAATAATAGCATCATTTTTACCGTCCTTTGGCTACACGCAGCGGGAAAGGTCACCTTGATAACAAACAATTATGCTTGCTACCATGACGAAGCCATTCACAATATTGGTGTAAAATAATAAATTATCTTAGTGGACTATAAATAGCCCTGGCTTTTCCCATCTGATGGGTTAAGAAATTATCACTGGCAGATTACCGCATACTTTTTCATAACGGGTGATTTGCAAATTGAATTAAGCACGTCGCCCTTTTCTTGTTCCTTGGGCTTAGTGGTACCGTTACTCTCCCCAACGCATTTACCCCTATTCTGGCCTTTGCCCTCATCACAGTGGCCAATATTAATGTCCCCTGCGCCGTTACCGTTTCCTTAATTATCGTGAGTATTGGTGTTCCCATTAAAACCAGCATAGGCATAAGACGCCATCATGATGCAGGCACCGAAAAATGAAATGGTTAATTTTTTCATATACAACGCTCCTTGTTGGTGTTTTTCAATCAGTGAATAAAAAAACCATCAATTTATTTTGATAATTATTTAAACGCTAAGCTATAAGTTTTTTGGAGATATAACATTCTGTATTCTTGTTATACCCAATCCCCGTGGGACAAAAGCCAGTAAATAAATTCATGATGTCGGCTTAGCATCAATTTTTTCATAACGGAGCGTTTATGGCTGTGTACCGTTTTGACGCTCACGCCCAGCACTCGGGCCGCTTGTGATTGATCGAGCCCTCTTCTGAGATAGCTCATAACCTGCTGCTCACGCTGGGTCAGAAGCGGATGCTCAAACGATCTTACTGGGCGTATATTCGCTAAGGTTTCGGCCAGCAGTTCGAACAACTTAGCCGGCCTGTCCGTTCGGTACAGCACGCGCGGTGGTTGATTCACGGCAACCACGGGCCTTTCCTTGATCGTGACGACGGGCGATCGGCCATTATCATAAGCCGTTCGGCGCCAACTCTGGGCCCCCCGACGTGTTGAAACAAACACCACATCGGGCTGAATTTCAGCATCCTGCTTTAAAAAACAAATCGTTTTATTATGGCACCGGGCATATTCCTTAATGCTGCTCTGCAGGCCAGCAGAAAAGTAGCGATTATCATCATCAATGATGATATTGATTACCTTCATCCTTACCTCCCTAGAATAAGAGCATAGCAATATAATCTGCAAGAACGCAGAACATGCCCGTGCCCGTGCCCGTCATTAAGACAACAATGAAAATTACATCAGTCATTGTGTCTCTCGCAGGAAACTTTATAACCTACGAGGTTATGTACCCCCTTATAGATGATTAATAAGAGTTTATGATAAGAATGCCATTGCCACTGAACGGCCCCTCTTCAACATCACCGACAGTGTGCAGGGTAGATTCCAGGTTAATCGATGCCCCACCAGTAGGAATGTTGATTTTTTTACCGGTTATGCCAGGTACACCATCGATAGTGACAGTGGAATATAGGCTATCGTCACCCTTTAGCATTATTTTTTCACTGGCATTATTACTCACCAAAGAAATATCTGCGTTAGCCGGGTAGGTGCAGGAAATACGAAAAGTCTCTTGCTTCTTATGGCCATTAACCTCATCTGTACTTAATTGTCCGTGATCCAGTGTTACCGCGCCCGCATCAATATTGCATTCATTATTAGGCGGTGTTGGACCAATACAACCCTGTCCAGGAAAAGTGTTATAATATGCAGATGAAGTCCGGTAATAAACAAGCGCATAGCATACTTTTGAATAGGCCTCCCACTTATTCTGAATAATACATATCGCGGAAGCAAGCTCAGGGTCACAATAATATTTAACACTGCCATACCCCCCTACCTCAGCCCCAACATGAAAATTATTTCCGGCTTTACTGCTTAAGGCTGCATAAAGCTCCCCCATAGTTTTCGATTGGTATATTGGCCCCATCTCCCACATATAGGCTAAGTATGAACGTACATAAGGTGCAGGTATACTCGAGAAATTAGTATAAATGCCAATAGTTGCTATGCATGCTTTCTGATAACAAGGGTTCGGTGTTGGATCATTAAAGTCCATACTCACAATTTTACCAGCAGCCCCATGGTACTTGGCATTTGCGGACGAAATAGTTCCATCTATTATAGGCGCATTGGTGGTTTCCCAAACTATTCCCGCCTCTGCTTTAAACACAAAAATAAAAAGTAAAAAAGAAGATAAAATAACTTTACCCACCCATGCCACTTTGTCATTAAAAAAATAAAAATTATAAAAACTCATAAGTTCCTCTTTGAAACCATGGATGTATTAGAAATTAAATAGGCATAAATAACAAACACCAACTCAATTAACACACCTAAAAAGCAGCAATGCATTTTATTAAAATAATATTACTAAAGCCCCTCTAATAACCATACCGACTGCATGATTAAATGGCATATTTACGTTTAAAAAGTTAACACCGGCGATATCTATTTCCTGCAACCAGGCATATCTGCCCGGTTGCAGAAACCGCTATTACTCATACTCAGCAGTCAGGGTCGCAGAGCCGGTAAAATCGGCACCCACTAACATGCTCCCAGGCCGTGCGATGGGTACCGCATAGAGCTTTGTGGGGTTAGCGGCATTAATGATCAGTTTGGTGTCGCTGACATAGGTGGTATCGCCCGCGCCCTGCGTAATGCGCAACCCAAGGTTGCCAATACTGGACTGCAACGGTTTGCCATCACCCCAGGATACCGGTGCAAATCCCAGCTTCACTTTCAGGTCACCATAACCCGCTGAACCACCATTGCAACTCACGGTATAAGGGATTTCCATTTTTTTGTAGTTAACACCGTCAATTTTACTGATGGCGACGTTGGCGAAATCAACGCTAATATCTTTGCCATCATTCAGCGTACAGGTCGGTTGTTCTACCAATTTGCCCATGAACTTTACAGTTACCGCTTGCGCAGGGCCAACCGCCAGCAATCCCATGCAGAGCATTGCCGCCATGGCGGAATAATGCGTCACATTCATTTTTTTCATATTAGCTTCCTTCATGTTTATCTCCTTATTGAACCTCTACAAGTAACGTGGCGGCACTGGAAAAATCCCCCCCTCTCAGCGTGGCACCGCTGCGCTTGACCGGAACTGCATATAACGCAGGTGCATTCGGGTAGGTAAAATTAAGCCAGGAATTCAACCGCAGCTGTTGGCCATTCTCTTGCACCAGCTTAATTGCCAGATCGTTATTATTGGTACGCAACAAACCGTCGCCGAAATCCGGTGCCAAGCCTTGCAAGCTGATTTTCAACAACCCTGCGCTACCTGATGTATTGCCACTGCAGCTCACCCCGTAAGGGATCGGCCGTTTGCCGTATCTTTCACCATCAATCTTGATCGTGGTCAGCTCACCGAAGGGCACGTTAATATCCTGCCCGCCATTAATTTCGCATTTTGGCTTGGCAACAATGACGCCTTTTACGGTAACCGTCACCGTCGCGGCCCACCCGGCCTGGCTAATCAACAGCACTGCTAACAAGGTTAGCGCTGAGGTCGTCGCCATGGTTGCCGCCAGAGCGCAGCAGATCAGAATGCCTTCCTTCACCTTTTGCCACGCGCAGTACCCCGGGTTGCCCATTGTTTTCGCCTCAGTCATAGTTCATCCGAAAATCAATCGCTGCCTGGTAGGCACCTGCAACCAAAGGCGCACCTGTACGTTCCGCCAAGACGTAGAAATTCAACACGTCATTTGCACCTTTCAACAGCTGCGGTCGGCTGCGGCTGCCCAAACGCACATCCTTTTTGTCGCTATCCAGCAGGCGAAGCGCTAACCCACCCGCCCCACGAACGTTGACCAACTGCGGCTTATCCGCGTCTAAGGGCGCGTTGAAACTCACCGTAACGGCCGGCTGATAGGCATCCCATACCCGATTGCCCAAACGGTCATCTTGTATTGCTCCCCCCGTTCGCAGGCAGTCTCGCAAGCGAAGTTGGAAAGCGACCGGCTTAGTGCGTTCACCCACCCTGGCGAGGCTGCCCGTTGTCGTTTCCCCCAACCAGACCTCTTGATATGCCGACGCCATATCCAGCCGACAAGCACCTTCTGTTAATGCACCATGGACAAATAGAACGCCGTGATTCCCTTCGTCCGCTTCGGCGTAGCCGGCCGTCAGCAAGGCCACCGCCAATAGGGTACCTATGCCTGCTTGCCGTGTTAAAAAGCCGTCCCGCAGATTGCTGTAACCCTTGCCCATTCTTTGCATTGTTTCTTCCCCACACGCTTCAACCAGTAAAATAGGCCACCGGCATCGGTTACCCTTTTGCGTCTGGCACAACCTGGCAATCACTGGTGCCGCATTTGAACGTCAGATCAGGGCGACCGCCGTAATCATTGACGTAGGTCAGCACCGGTGAATTACCCAGGCCGGAGGCCCCTAACGCAATACTGCCCTTAGGCGGCACCATCAGCGGTTCAAAACCCTGCGCCGTTTTGCCTTTTTTGCTGCTGCTGGCATCCACCAGCGTGATGTAGTAAGGCGTAGGGTTATTAACCTGGAAACCTTCTCCTTGGCGTGTCAGCGTTAATTTTTCCTGCCACGGCGTAAAGGCGTTGCCCTTGCTGGGTGTAATCGCTGCGGGGCGATAAAACAGCTTAATGCGCGTCTGCAAGGCAATTTGCAGCGTGTTAGCCTTATCACTCTTTGGGGGAATTTCACGCAAGTTGAAATAGAACAGGGTTTCACGATCCTGCGCTAACAAATTCGCCGCTGGCGTCGCCTGCACTTTTATTTGGCTCTGTGCACCCGGCTCCAACCGTTGCACCGGAGGCAAGACCACCAGTGGGCTGGTGATTTTTTTGCCATCGGCGTCCTCGAGCCACCCCTGAGCCAGATACGGCAATTGCGTGTTTTTATTGCTGATATTCATGCTCACCGACTTCTCGCCACCGTTAAAGATCACACGGGTACGATCCAGCGCAATAGCCGCCTGTACCTGGCTGCTCAACAATGTTGCCGACAACACCCCAACAACAGAAAATGCCTTTACCCTATTTGTTTGCATAAAATTGTTCCGTTTCCTAAAGCTGTTCTTACTGAAATAATCATGGGAGCGACGGCTTATTCCGACCGCATCTCGGTGTTCGCCCGGCACGGCAACAGCAGGTTGCTTAACGCGATATCCGTGCGGATCTCCGGCAGTGCGATCCGGCATTGCGCTTTACCATCCCAATTCACCGTCATCTCGGTATTGGGCTGGATGCCGCTCAGATATACGCTGCCTTCATCATTAACCAGGCCTGTCTGTTGCTGCCTGCTGTTGTAGACCAGTGCGCCAAACGGCGGTGCACTGCCGTCGGCCAGACGGATTACCGCGATCGCCTTTTGCCCCGAAATGACGTTAAACCGCCGATAACCAATTGCCCCTTCGGTTAGCGTCGCCTGCACCACCGACTGCGTTGCGTCAACATCATCCGGCAAAGTATTGAGATCGATACTCGCCCTGCTGCGGTAGTAACTGCTGATGTCCGCAACCACTGCTTTGCCAAACATATTGGTACTCGTCGTCGCACCAAACCCACGCACCGGTACCCCGGCCACACCGTCGGTATCCAACAATAAGCGTGTCCCCCCCAGCGAGCCGGTTCGATGCAGCGCCGCCCCTTTGGTCGTTGCCGTCATCCCGCCTTGTAAGGACATGCCCATGGATGAATAGCCGCCACTTTGGTAGCTGGCGTTGGTGCCGATCCGCGCGCTATCACCTTCGTGGGTGTAGAAACCACTGGCTGAGCTGCCTCGGCGTGAGTGGCCGGTGCTCAATTGGTAATTATTGTGTTCATCCAGCCTTTCGTAATATCCCACTCGCTGGGTAGTCTCATTACGGTTCCATGAGCTGCTATAACTGACGTTAGAGTTCATGCCCCAAGGCAGGGTAAAGGACAAATACATGCCATCGTCATTGGCGCGGTTATCTTTATTTCGATAAACCGTTAATGATGCATTCATATTTTTCATTGGCCCCAAATCGAAATAGCGTGAGAGTGCCAGGCTATAACGCTCGCTCACGGGCTGATCCCAATAACTCTGGTGGCTATAATTGAGATATGTGCTTAACCCCAAATCACGAAACTGTTTATTCAGCGTGATGGTGTACATTTCTCTGTTTTTCCCGATGCGGTTATCGTAATAACGAGCATCAAGATATTCACTCATGGTCATAAAGTTCTGCTCTGAGAAGCGATAGCCGGCAAAGGTGATCTGGCTGTCGTACTCGTCAAAACTCTTTGAATAACTGACCCGATAAGACCCGCCGCTTTTAACATCAGCCTGCTGCGGTAATTTCGCTCGCGATTGCGTAGAGTCAAACGACACTGCACCAAAGGCCAGCAGGTCACGCCCCAGCCCCATAGACAATGCGGTGTAATCCCCGCCGGCAATAGCGCCGCCGTACAATGACCAACCGTTACTCACCCCCCAAGAGAATTCGCCGGTGGCGAACAAAGGCCCCTGGACATGATGATTCCAGTCGGAAGGCTTGCCGCTGGCAAATTTATAACGTACCGAACCAGGGCGGGTCAGGTATGGGATATTGGCGGTATCTACCTTAAATTCCTGCACGCTGCCGTCTTGTTCTTCAACCCGAACATCCAACTGGCCGTTAATAGAGTCATTAATGTCCTGGATGCGGAATGGCCCTGCCGCGACACGGGTTTCATACAGCACACGCCCCAGCTGGCTTATAACAACTTTGGCATTGCTTTTGGCTATGCCTGTCACTTCAGGCGCATAGCCACGTAAGTTAGGCGGCAACATATTGTCGTCTGAACTCACACTGACCCCGGTAAAGCGGAAGCTGTCAAAAATATCCGTCGCCAGATAATCCTCCCCCATCGTCAGGCGAGCGCCCCAGCGAGGTAGTGCACGAAACGCGTAATACCGGCTCCAGTCAAAATTCTGCTGGGTAGATAAACCGGAGCCGGTCTGATGATTGATGTTCATCTGCCAGTCAGCACGTAAACGCCAGGCCCCCAGGTTAGCCCCGGTAGTACCATTACCG
Source organism: Serratia sp. PL17 (assembly GCF_017832355.1). Taxonomy (GTDB): domain Bacteria; phylum Pseudomonadota; class Gammaproteobacteria; order Enterobacterales; family Enterobacteriaceae; genus Serratia. Next base: position 328,452 of record NZ_JAFIBY010000005.1, on the reverse strand, counting down.
CTAAGGTTGTATGACTGCTGCCCACCTTGTTGCGTACGTTGAACCTGTGAATTCAGGTTATAGTCCAACAGCAAACCGGGAATACCTTCATCCCAACGTGATGGAGGGTCCCAATCCGGAGACGAATATTCCAAATAGGCCTGTGGCACATTCAAATACAGGCTGGACGTGGCCAGATCGCCTTTGGCTTCCAGGCCGTTAAGGCTGGTTAAATCCAGGCACTGTTCGTCATGCCACCAGCGCAGCTTTGTTAAAGCGTCCGGTTTAAAACCCAGTTTTTCAACCAGCGTTGGAGATATACAAGCCTGGCTGCCTTTTGCATCATTTTCCGGCGCATAGAATGCGATAGGCTCTTCGGGTAAAACCTGCGTGTTCAGACGAATAGACATGACATATTTCCCCGGCATGATATAGCCGCCGCGAGCAAACTGACTCAAGTCAATATTCTTTCTGTCATTGAGATCCAACACGTCAATGTTAAACTGCACCTCATCACTTGCCTGTAATTGAAATGGCAAGCTGCATATCGCCAAAGCGACGCACACTCCTAATAGGCTCAATAAAGGTGCGCTCGAATTATTTGCGTTCGATTCCATGATACCGCCAACCTTTAACTTATTTATAATCAGTAGTAATTCAATTTAAAACGGATAGCGGTTCTATAATCCCCGGCACGCAACACTTGGCGATTAGCCACCAGTTGCATTGAATAGTTTAATTGATTCTCTTTTATTACCGTGCCGTCTATCGGCATGGTCAAGCCTGGGTAAATAACATTGCCGACGCTGTCTGAAAGACGTAATGCTATTCCCGTTGCATCTCCCGCCACCCCGAACAATCCGTTATCGGCTCTGCCATCAAACATCATTTGAAAATGTTGACGGCCGGGTTGCATTTTTCCTGCGTCTGTTAAACTGCAATTTAATAACCGCAAGCTGAATGCCTTGGTCAGGCCCTTACCATCCCGGGCAATTTGTTCCACCGGTAATGTTTGCATGTCGATAGTTTGATCACGGCTCGCAGATTCAATTGCACAAGCAGCATTGACAATGGCGCCTTCCATATTGACCCTTCCCCACCCAATCACAGAGCTCTGTGCCATTAATGGCTGGGTAATAAAAATCAGGGTCAACAGGGAAGGTGCCACTAAGGTTTGGACTTTCTCAAACATATACACGTTCCTGGCAATAAGGTTCCATTTTAAAAAGCATGCGGTTACCCGCATGCTGAATACGCTTATGAATATTGCTTATTGGTAGTTCAGAGCGAAGTTAACAACGCTGGTGAACGCACCAGGAACGATGGTGTCCAGAGCGCCACCATTGCCTTTCAGATAAGCCTGGAATTCCAGCTCGGCATCAGTATCACCTGCAGCAATAACCTGACCGGTCGTTGCGGTACCCAGCTCAACAACGGCATTACTGTTTTTGGTATCGGTAATAACAATACTTGCACCTTTAGCAGTGCTGCCGCTGCCCAGAGCAACCATTTTCTTATCTGTACCTGTAGCGCCGCCCGGCTCACCGGTAAAGGTGGTCTTCACTGTTTTCGCTGTTGCTGAAGTACAATCTTCCAACACGATTTTGAAGTCTTGTTTTAATTCAGACGCACGACCATCTTTCAGGCTCAGGTTAGAGATTTGGCCCATTGCGATAGTCTGATCAATATTGCCTGGTGCGATTGAACATGGTGCATCGATAATTTCACCGGTAAAGGTGACTGAACCGCTGCCCTGGTTTGCTGCGTTAGCGAAAGAAGAAACACCAAAAGCCATCACTGCAGCCAGCATAATTTTATTCAGTTTCATATAAAGCCCTTACATTCCTTAGCAAGAAGAGAAATCAATGTATTCCATCATCAGATCATCAACGCTGAGGGTTAATTTATCCAAGCGTTGTTTGAGTGCCGATACATAACGTTTAGCGCTCCGTATCAGTGGGAACAAAGTTACCTTCTTCAAAGCCAAAATAAAATGTTATGCGTGAAATAGACAAAAACACAGGATATTATAAAATAAAATAGCATATAGATAGGTTTTAAACCTAAAAAAGACATATTAATTACACATATTTATTTTAATGTACTTATAACATAAGCAATTATTTACGGATATTATAAGAATATAGAGATAAATCCTATTTACTCATATTGAGTAGGATTGAAAAAAAAGTCATAAGGTCTCAGAATCATCTCTCGACAGGAAAGTTGACAGGTAAATGACATGATTTTTAATATTAATGACAACGTCCTCTATAATGAAGAGGAAGGCACGCTAATGCATATAGACAATGCGAGCAGTAAGCTGGCGTTGTTGAAACCGACGTGCCGCTTGCTCTCTTTATTTATTCGCAATAATGATGTTCTCTTGTTGCGAGATAGATTACTTAATGAGGTTTGGGTAGAGTATGGTTTAAAAGCATCCAATAATAACCTTAATAATTACGTGTCCGGGCTCAGAAAGTCTCTGGCACAGTTTGGGGAGGAGGAGCTTATCGTTACCTATCCACGCCAAGGGTTTAAATTTTCCGCCAAAGTCATTCATCAGATAGCGAATGAGGATGAACCCTACGCCTATGAAAATAAATTTTCCTGGCAGGATGAATATTCTCCGTCAACCAAAAAAAGGTTATGGAATCCTTTTCAGCGCTTAATCATGATCACTGCTGCTTGCCTGGTGCCGTTTGCTGCCATCGTGCTGTATCAGAACAGCACTCGCATTAACGTCTATCCGCTAGGGAATTATGAGCGCTGTCAGATCTACAGTATGAAATTGGGGAGTGGGAGTTTAGATAAGATTAGAGGCATCATTCAGCAAGCGGGCTTTAACTGTAAAAGTAAAGCAGACGTCTACTATTACGATAACATCCGTAACGAAAACTCACAGAGTAATGAGGAGCAGATAACCTTTTGTCCGCGTGAAATTAGCAGCCCTTGTATTAATAATTACATCAATAATAATAATTAAAATTCTATATGCCCCCCAGGGTCAGATTTTTAGTCCCCTTGGCTGTCTTACTCCAAGGGGATACAACTTACCGTACAGTGCTGCAGACAAAAAGCGGAGCGTAATTTCCAACAAATAAGAAGCGCTGGCTGTCTATTTGTTCAATACGTAAATGATACTGTTGCCCCTGCATTGGCATACGCCGATTCAATTCGGGTGCTATTAGCGAATCCGCCGGTCTATTGTTGTTTTCCCGCACGGTAAACGTATAGTTATCTCCTTGGCGTTGATAATCCATTATCACCGCACGGTCAATGTTGTATCTGACATATCCGTCGAAAAAACTGCCGTGAATCAACACCTTTGCCCGTCGTGCACCTTCTGGTGCGATGCTAATCAGCAATACGCGCCGCATCGTTTTATCTTTTAGCTGATTAGTCACCCATAATGTCGCCTGGCACTCTGGGAGCTGGGGTCTAAAAAACAACGCGTAAGCGGAAATGCCGCAGACAACCAGCGCCAGCAGTGCTGCCATCCCATAGCCGCAACGGCGAAAAAAACTATAAGTCCTTATTTTCATAAAAATTCTCACATTGCACTTGGCTAGAACTCACCTGCTTCTCAGGACAATAATAGAAATAAGAGGTTCTGAATCGCCCGGCGGCATTCGGCATTAGCGATAAGGTGTCGTAAAAAAATAGCGTCGCTGGCTCGGTGCATTTGATATCGTTTTTTTGCGCCAACAGTTCCTTCAAATGGGTCAAATCGACCTGGCCGGAGCCCACCTTATGGTAAGACGTAATGAATTGAACGTCACAGCTGCCTATTTTACCCACGGACCTCGTTTTAATCGGTGAATATCCAAGGTCCGACCAGGCCCAAGCGCCACTGACGGCAGCCAACAGAACCAGTGTGCTCAAAGCAACACCTTTAAGACGAGCAAAACGTGGCGAAACAACAGGCAATGTCTGCGCCATGTCATTCGGGAGTTCTGTAGCCGGTAAATCGGCAGCCAAACTGTCCGCCGTTTCCAGCGTCGCGGCGGTAAACATAAACCCCTGCCGGGGCAAGGTAACGATAATGTCCTCTTCGCCGAGCGAAGCGAATATTTTGCGCAGGATAGAAATGGTGTTATTGAGATTATTGCCGGAGGCCACTTGCCCATGCGCCTCCCAGACCTGCATCAGAAGCGTATTGCGAGAAAGCACCAGATTATTGTTTCTGACCAAGGCGGAGAGCAAGCGATTCAGGGTTGCCGTCAAGGCAACCGGCGGGATGTTATCATTCAGTACAACCAGTTCAGATCTATCTTCATGATATTTAATATTATTATTAATTATATATTTCATAATCCCTTGCCCTACAAACTAATTAACAATAATTCACCTTTATTAAGCATGGTTATATTACCATAGAACAACGACTAAGAAAATTCCTAACGCAATGGTATAATTTTATATAAAACAATAGCCTATTGAAAAACATTAACGGCCCTTGGGTAACTATTAACGTCATAGTTGGCGAAGAAATACCACCGTCTTGCCTGATAGGGTAAATTTACGAACCCGATTTTGATATTCAGGTACGACAATATGAGGGATGGATTTCTCTACGCACAGTGGGATTGTGATTGGGTCATTCTGAATCCAGCTTCGCCCTCCCTCCTTATCAACCCACTGAGCACATCACCGGGCTGCTTTACTTTTATGGCGACCGCTGAACGGCCATACCCCCCATTTACTGATGAGATGTTATTATCGAGGTTTTTCAGTTGAACAGGCTCAGCATGGCATCCTCTTTTCTTCGCAGTCTTACCTTTGTCATCTCGCTGATTATCGGCGTTGGCTCCCCCATGCTGGTGCAGGCCAGGCCCGATCTGGAACGTAAAATTGGCGTGACCATCGCCGATACACAGTCACCTGATTATCAGTTCAGTGATTTACGGTTCAATTCAGTGGATGGCCAGCGCCATTACCGCATCCGCATCGCGCAGCCGCGTATCGCCCCGCCACCGGCTGGGTATCCGGTCATCTACTTTTTGGACGGCAACGCGGTACTGATGGAGCTGAATGCCAGCTTGTTGGCACGGCTTGCAGCACAAAAACAGCCGCCGGTATTGGTGCTGATCAGTTATGACAACGATTTGCGTATCGATGCCAATGGCCGCAGCTACGATTACACCCCGGCCGCACTGCAAACCAGTGGGATGCGGCCCAATGGCGGCGCAGATGCCTTCTTGCAACTGATTGAACGTCAGGTGAAACCGGCAGTTGCAGCGAAGGTTACCGTTGATCCTCAACAGCAAACGCTGTGGGGACACTCTTACGGCGGTCTGTTCGTTCTGCATACGCTGCTAACCCAGCCAGCGGCGTTCCAACATTACGTCGCGGTTGAACCCTCTCTCTGGTGGGGCAAAGGCTTTATTCTGCAAGAAGCACAACGGGTTATTGATCGACATCCTGCGTTATCTGCCCATCTGTGGTTATGGACCGGCGGTGGCGAGAAAATGCGTTCAGCACCGCCCAATGTCAAGCAGGCTCCACTTCCCGCAGATGCAGCTCAGCAGTTGGCCGAACGGTTGGGTACGCTAAAGGGACTTGAGGTTGATTTCCGGGAATGGCCAGGCTTGGATCACGGTGCTATGTTCAGTGCGGCTATCGCACCTGCATTGGAAGACATCGCCAAGGGTACCGCTCAGGATAAATGATGGGATTACAGTTGCTGACTCTGGGGAATTTTGAACATGGCGGCTCCCCTTTGGCAAGTTAGCTTGCTCTACCGGTGGAGCCTGAATGGCTAATGTATTTTCTGAAGGAGGCCCTGGTGAGGCACAATAAGAAGAGATTGACTGGACAGGATTTACCGCTATTTATTACCGCGTATTGCGCTATTTTCTAGCCCCGTCACAGTTAATATAAAGGTTTGCCCCACCGACGGGAACGGGGGAAAACCACCCTTGTAATACATTATGAAAAGTGATAGTTAAACCCGTTGGTAGACATCAAATTGATTGCAAAAACAATTATTATCACAGGGAATTATATTACAACAATGAATATCAATATTACCGATCAACCAAACCCACAAGATGAAGAGTTCGTCATTGATAGCCTGTGGGCTCACAACGAAAAAACCGAACATGTCGATATCCACCCGCTGTTCCTGACCATTACCGATGACGAAGGCAAAATCGTCGCCGGCCTGGTTGCCAGAACCTGGTGGGGCGGGCTTGAAGTACAGTATCTTTGGGTCGGCGAGCAATATCAGAAAAGCGGCTATGGCCGCCAATTGATGTTACAAGCCGAAGAAGAAGCCAAGAAGCGCGGTTGCCACATGGCTTATGTCGATACTTTCGACTTCCAGGCCCGAGGCTTTTATGAAAAATTGGGCTATCAGGTTTACGGCAACTTAGGCGATTATGCCAAAAAGCATACGCGTCACTACCTGGCGAAAAAGTTATAACCCAATCTTAATCGGTGAGGTCAGAATGGATTCGCCCGATAAAAGTAATGAATTCTATTTGAAGGGCCTGATTGCCATGATGGAGCACTTAAGTGAGCCATGGGGCATCAAGGATCTGGCATCCCGTCATCTTTACATGAACCGGGCCGCCTACCTCTATACCAACACGCCATTAAGTTTTGATATAGCCGGTAAGCGAGACGACGAATTCCCCGCCGACTGGGCCGAATCTGCCGCCGATTTTGTCGAGCATGACAAAATGACCGAGATCTCACGCGATCGGGTTGCCGTGATAGAAACCCATTATTGGTATGGGAAAGACAGCCTGACACCGTTTATCAGCGAAAAACTGCCCATCTACAACGATAAGAAAGAAGTCTTCGGGGTGATGTGGAACGCCAAGCCGCTCAACACATTATCCCCGCTTAATTATATCAATCATCATAAACCCAGCGTATTAACCACGGAAACCAACAGCACTATTTTTACCCGTGCTGAACTGGACGTTATCTTTTTAATGTTGCAACGGCTGTCGGTGAAAGAAATAGCCAAAATATATAACATCAGCAATAAAACCATAGAAAACAGAATATATAACATTTATCAGAAATCTGATGTCCACACACAGCAGCAGTTTGAGGAGTTTTGCAAATATGCGCGTCTGGACAGCTATATTCCCGATCGCCTGATAGCGAAAGGCATCCAGTTTATTTAAATAGCAAGGAATACCTCACCGTGATCAAAATTGAAGACTATCCGTTAACCCGGGTACCTCAGGATAAAAGAGTCTCCTTTTTAAGCGTAGCTATCGTGCATATGGGCATGTTGACCGCTCTGGATCAGTTTATGCTTGGCGCCGTGTTGGGCCATTCCATGACGCTGATCGATGCATTCACCGCCATTTTTGTCGGCAGCCTGATTTTTGGCGTAGTGACCTACGGCCTCGGGTTGGCGGGGATGCGCGAAGGGATCTCCGGTAGCCTGCTCGCCCGTTGGTGCGGTTTCGGCCGCTTGGGTTCGGTCCTGATCGGTGTCGTCGTCGCTGTCAGCCTGCTGGGTTGGTTTGGCATACAAAATGCCATCTTCGCCAAATCGTTGGATTTCGCTCTTGGCAATAAACTGGGCTTTGGTCTGGCGGCCGGGCTGTCCGGTACCCTATTGACCATCCTGGTGGCGTTTGGCTTCAAGGCCTTGCGCATTGCCGCCAGAATTGCGGTGCCGATGTTTATTATGTTGGTGGCCTATATTTCCTATATCACCCTCACCGGCCATAATCTGCCGGAGATTATCCAACTTATGCCGCCGGGTGATCCGCTGTCGATCAGCGCCGGTATCACTATTGTGGTCGGCGGCGCTATTGTTGCCAGCCTGATGACCCCCGATTTAACGCGCTACTCAAAAAACAGCAAGCATGTATTTGGCGTGACCATTCTCACCATTGTCGCCGGAGAGTTCGTGGTTAACGGCCTGGCGCTGCTGATTGCCAAAACGCTCGGCACGGCGGATGTGGTCACCATCATGTCGCAAGTTGCCGGCGGCGCGGGCTTGCTGGTCGTCGTGTTCTCCACCTTGAGGGTTAACGACCTCAACCTGTATTCATCGTCACTGGGCATCGTCAACGCCGTTGAAGGCATGACCGGTAAAAGGCTGAAATACACCGCAACCACGTTAGTGATTGGCGTGTTGGGCACCACACTTTCCGTGTTGGGCATTCTGGATCGGTTTGTCGATTTCCTGACGGTACTTGGTGTGGTATTCCCGCCGATTATCGGCGTTATGTTGGTTGATTATTATCTGTTGCGCACTCACCGTAAAATTCTGGATGAGAGCCGCCAGGAAGGAAAATTGCCTGACCAGACGCCAACCATTGGCTGGGCGGCCATCATCGCCAGTATTGCCGGCAGCATCGTCGGATTGGTGACTGAGTGGGGTGTGCCTACCATCAACTCGTTACTGGCCGCCAGCCTGCTGTACTGGGCGCTCAAATTGACAGTGAGCCGCTCTCAGAAACCGGCGTCTGCACAAAGCTAATCTGGCCTGAGTGATATTCTCCACTCTCTCACTGCCGGAGAGTGGGGAAATAAGAAACAAGTAGAAAAAGAAATAGAATCGCCGAGTGATAACGTCAAGGCATAAATAGATATCGGTCGGCTAACTAGCCGACTGGCATCAATATAGATTGGTGGGTTTTAAACTGTAGCGTTACAGCCGATGGCGTAATTGGAATTCCCTGGTGTCAGTAGCTAAAACATCCTTTAATACTCAGAGAATGGAAACGCCCCCTCTCCGAGCTTTTTATTATAGAAGCAGTCAGACGATTGCCTATTAACCCTTCTGATCGTCAATAAACACTTCAGTATGGGTGAACATTAGCTCACAAAATCCACCCTGGTCAACACAAAAGTAGACACAAAACCCACTTTTGTGTTCACTTTTTACAGATTAAGACGTAAGTGATTGATTTGTATTTGATTACCTTTATTTCTCATTATGCGCACATTAATAAAAGCCTTCATGACCACGGCAAGGGATAGAACCCCTTTCATTTTTAAAGTGTAATCAGCCGGTTACCGGCATAATCTCTGTGTCCGTTCTGGACAATGCCGGTGCGTGCGATATAGTAAAGCTGGCCAGAATATTGTAAGGAATGCTTATGAAGACCACTAACGCCCAGCGCAAAGTCAACATCATTAAGAATATTGAATATCTGATGCGCACACGGGGCGAAACCAAGGCATCCTTCTCTAACCGTACTGGCCTGACACGCACCACCATCTATAAAATCCTGGATGGCAAGGTCAACAATGTGCAGCAAGCCACCGTTAACCGGATTTCAGACTTCTTTGGCGTTTCCTGTGAGGAGATCGAAGACTATGATCTGGAAAAACTGGAGCTGCTCAACGAAACCCTTTCAACCGAAGGGAATAAAAACCCTTCTGCCATTCCAGTTATTCCTCAATCGCGATTTTTATCCGTTACGGGCTGGAAGATTGGGCAGTTGGTGACAGAGTTTCCTTTGACTTATTTCTTCGGCGATGAGTCAAATATGGTAGCAATGAAAATAGAGACCGAAATAAAAGGTTCATTTATCCCTGGCGAGGTCATTATTATAAAACGCCCGCCGGTGCTGGTTTGCAATTCGCCTTTATTGTATCACTCGGGAAAAAACGGTTTCTTTGTCATTAATGACAAAGAAGAAAGCAGCATGGAGAAAAACAATCAGGATACCGTGCAATTCCTGGGTTATATCTTTGGAGAAAGGCTATAAATGGAACCTAATCAAAAGTTCAAGCTATTGGGCTTTACCCGGCATGGCACCCTCGCGGCCAATGTCATGGTATTAGCCACCGGCAAAACCATCACTATGGGGCTCAATGAGCTGGCCGACAGCGAAATATCGGAAGATCTTAGCCGACATGAACTGCAGGCACTGTACCGCAAGATTTATGGCAACAATCAGCAGCAAACCGCTTATGAACTTAGCGATCGCCATGAGCGCTCTTGGTACGCCTACTTGATCATTACCGTGGCACTCAGCGTGATTTATATCTTTTCAACGCTGTGCGGCGTAAAGCCGATTCAAATTCCCGCGTTAAACCTGATCACACCACCAGCCATTTTTATTTATCCTCTCACTTTTATCCTCGTCGATATTTTAAACGAGTTTTACGGACTACGATTGGCCAGGCGCACCATCATCATCTCGTTTATGGCCAACCTGATTTTTGTGCTGGGCGTTTGGGCCACCACCCTGGTGCCGAGCATTCCACAATGGGAGTTCAGCAAAACTTATGACGGTATCGTCCACAGCATTATGGCGGTACTGGTTGCCTCCTCTGCGGCTTATTTAATTTCCGAGAATGTTAACTCCTACCTGCTTTGCAAAATCAAAGAGTTGACCAACTCCCGCTACCTGTTTGTGCGCGTGATCACCAGTACCGTTGTCGCCTCAGCCATCGACAGCGTGGTGTTCTGTACACTGGCGTTCTACAACGTCCTGAGCTGGGACATCATCAAAACCATGATCCTGTCGCAGTTCCTGATCAAGGTGGTCTATGCCCTGGTGGGCGTCGGCCCGATTTACGCCGCTCGTAGTCTGTTTAACCGCTATATCAATACCGATCTTGCAAGGAGCAACGAATATGCATATCAAAAAACAAGATAAAATCACCCATCTTGGCGCTAACTCCGATTACCCGGACCAGTATGCTCCCGAATTGCTCGAGGCCCTGCCGCGCGCACGCGGCCGTGATCTGATCGGTGTAGATGAACAAAACCTGCCGTTCCACGGCGTGGATTTATGGACCGCCTTCGAACTGTCCTGGCTCAACGCCAAAGGCAAGCCAGTGGTTGGCATTGGCGAGTTCACTCTGCCGCATTCTTCCACCAATCTGATTGAGTCCAAGTCATTCAAGCTGTATCTCAACAGCTTTAACCAGACGCGCTTTGACAGCGTTGAACAGGTGAGCGCCGCGATGCAAAAAGATCTGTCGCAGGCCGCCAACGGTCAGGTCGGCGTCAAACTCTATCCAGGATTGGACGGTTATTCATCGCAAATAGATCGCCTGCCGGGCATCAATATTGACGATCTGGACATCGCCGTGGATGACTTTGACTTCAAACCAGAATATTTGCACGGTGCAACCTGCGATCAAGCGGAAACCGTGACGGAAACGCTGTCCTCCAACCTGCTGAAATCCAACTGTCTGGTCACCAACCAACCGGACTGGGGCAGCGTGGTGATCCACTATCAAGGCCGGAAAATCGATCGCGAGCGCCTGCTGCGCTACCTGATCTCTTTCCGCCAGCACAATGAGTTCCACGAGCAGTGTGTCGAACGCATTTTTAACGACATCAAACAAAGCTGCCGGCCGGAAAAACTCAGCGTTTTCGCCCGCTACACCCGCCGCGGTGGTCTGGACATCAACCCGTTCCGCAGCGATTTTGAAGCCGAACCAACACTGGGTCGCCTGATCAGGCAATAAGCCTTCCTCAATAATGCCCCGATGCGGGGCATTATTTCTCCCCCTTTCATCTCCTTGTTATTTTTCGCCATTACCGTCGTTAACGACTATCTTCAAAGCAAACCTTGGGGAGTAAAACGACGCATGCCTGATTTTTCGCGCAGAGAAGTACTGCGGGCTGCCGCCATCGGATCGGCTTTTTCACTGTTACCTGCCTCGATCCGTAAAGCCCTGGCAATACCGGCCAATAACCGCACCGGCACGATTAACGATGTCGAACACGTCGTGATCCTGATGCAGGAAAACCGCTCTTTCGATCATTACTTCGGCACGCTGCCTGGGGTGCGCGGCTTTAGCGATCGTATTACCATTCCATTGCCCGACGATCGCCATGTGTGGCAACAACAAGGGACAGATCGACTGGTCTTGCCCTATCACCTGGACAGCAAACGCGGAAATGCTCAACGGGTTAGCGGTACACCCCACTCGTGGGTAGACGAACAGTCCGCCTGGGACAGCGGCCGCATGAGCGCCTGGCCCACGTACAAAACGCCGACCTCGATGGGTTATTACCGCCGCCACGAATTGCCCTTCCAGTTTGCGCTAGCAGAAACCTTCACTCTGTGCGACGCCTATCATTGTTCGATCCACGCCGGTACCAATACCAACCGCCTGTTCCACTGGACCGGGACCAACGGCCCGACTGCGGCCGACGTCGCGGTCGTGGTTAACGAATGGGACAGCCCCGGCCCCGTAGAGGTCGGTTACCAGTGGCATACCTATCCTGAGCGGTTGGAAGCCAGTGGCGTCAGTTGGAAGGTCTATCAATTTTTGCCGGATAACTTCACCGACAACCCCTTGGCAGGTTTTCGCCAATACCGCGCCGCCAGCGTTAAGGTCGGTAATCCGGCGCAGCCGCCGAAAGACTTCACCGCCTTTGTGCCCTACCGCGATGAACTCAATGCCGAAGCGCCGCTGTACAAAGGGAATGGCAATACCCTGCCCGCCGCCAACGGCAATGATTTGGGCGCGATGATAGCCGGTTTCCGCGCCGACGTTCAGCAGGGCAAACTGCCGCAGGTGAGTTGGATTATCGCACCGGCAGCCTATTCGGAGCATCCCGGGCCGTCCAGTCCGGTGCAGGGGGGCTGGTTTACGCAAGAAATTCTCAATGCGCTGACCGACAACCCCGAGGTGTGGAGCAAGACCGTACTGCTGGTCAATTACGACGAAAACGACGGTTTCTTCGATCATATGCCTTCACCTTCCGCGCCATCGCTACGCGAAGATGGCAGCTTTGCCGGCAAATCGACGGTGCCGTTCGACAGTGAAATCTTTCAACACGTTGCTCCACCGGGCTCGCAGGACCAACCCCCACCGGACGGCCGTATTTATGGCCCCGGGCCACGCGTGCCCATGCTGGTGCTATCGCCCTGGAGCCGTGGCGGTTGGGTCAATTCACAGGTGTTCGACCACACCTCGGTACTGCAATTTTTGGAGAAACGCTTTCAGGTGCATGAACCGAATATCAGTGCCTGGCGAAGGGCGGTGTGCGGCGATCTCACCTCCGCGTTCAACTTTGTCGATCCGAACGGAGAAACCTTACCCCGTTTGCCGGCCATCAGTCGCCACGCCGCCGACAGCCTGCGCCAACGACAGGAACAGTTGCCGCAGGTACCTCTGCCCCCCGCGGACAAGCAGCAATTGCCACACCAATCCCGATTGGCGCGTCCATCACGTGCACTGCCTTATCAACTGCACGTTGAGGCCACCAGCTACCCCGAGCAGCACAGGGTGACGCTCAATCTCTACAATACCGGGGCGCAAGGCGCGGTATTCCACGTTTACGATCGACTGAATCTGGATCAGATCCCACAGCGCTATACCGTCGAGGCCGGCAAAGCCGTCAGCGATAACTGGTCAACAACAGACGAATACCATCTGTGGCTACTCGGCCCCAACGGCTTTCACCGTGAGCTACGCGGCACCCTTCTCCAATCACAGCCGGAAGTGCGTCTGAACCCACAGGGTGACGGCCTGTCGCTCACGCTCACGAACCCCGGTAGCCAGACAACAACGGTAACGATCGCCCGCTGCCCCTATACGCAACATGGCCCTTGGCACATTGAACTGCCGGCAGGTGGCCGCCATCAGCAAGCCTTTGACGCCAAAACCAGCGGCGGCTGGTACGATCTTTCACTAGAAGGTTCCCATGGCTGGCGACGGCGGTTGGCGGGCAGGCTGGAAACGGGCGAACACAGCGTCAGCGACCCACTCATGGGTAAAGCATAAGATATCCGCACTGGGGTGTTCAAAAAGCGAAAGGATATGGATTATCATTAGCTTCTTTATTCAACGCCCCATGCTCAAGGATCTCCATGCTCGCCGTTCTTATTGCCAAAACCAGCCGTTGGCTGGCCGCCTGCGCCCTGCTGCTAGCCAGTGCCGTTCAGGCTGCGCCAATCGTCGTGACCGACGTTGCCGGCCGCCAGGTTACCCTGCCACAACCGGCGAAACGCGTGATCCTGGCTGATGCCCGTGCACTGCTGGCGTTGAATATCCTGCACCCGCAGGAGCCGTTGAAAAACATCATCGCCTGGGACAATTCACTGAAGGTCAAAGCGCCAGATCTGGTGGAGGCCTACGCGAAGAAATTCCCGCAGGTGATGCAGATCCCCACGTTCGATAACCCATACGTCAGTGATTTCAGCGTTGAAAGCGCGGTGGTTCGTAAGCCAGATCTGATCATTTTCGACATCGGCCTGTTGAGCAAGTTGAAAGACAGCGGCGTGTTGACCCAACTGGAAAAAATCGGCATCCCGGTGCTGATTATCGATTTCCGCCAACAACCCCTCACGAACACCGTCGCCAGCATGCAGCTGTTGGGCAACGTATTTGATGAACAGCAGAACGCCGATGCCTTTATTCAGCTTTATCAGCAACGGCTCGATCTGGTACGCCAACGGGTGGCGACGCTCAAGCCAGAGCAACGCCCTAGTGTGTTTATCGAACGCAGTGCCGGCATGAAAGGCGAGCAATGCTGCAACACCTTCGGCAAAGGCAGTTTTGGCCAGTTTATTGATACCGCCGGTGGCAACAACATCGGCAGCACGCTGTTTGCGGAAATGGGCGGCGAAGTCAATGTGGAGCAGATGATCGCCAGCAACCCGGATTTCTATCTGATGACGGGTGCTGACTGGAGTCGCGGCCATAAAGGCACGATGGCAGTCCCCTTGGGTTACGCAACAGATGCCGCCACCACTCAGCAAAAGCTGGCTGTGTTGATGAACCGCACCGGTCTGAACGTGCTGAAGGCCGTCAAAGAAAAACGCGTAATGGCGATTTATCACCAATTCTATGATACGCCGTTGAATTTCATCGCGGTCGAGGCGATCGCCAAATTCCTGCATCCGGACTTATTTAAAGATATTGATCCGCAAGCGGATATTGAAATGGTACACCACAAATTCACCGCATTGGATTACAGCGGTGTGTTTTGGGTCACCGCGAAATAATCCTCACACAGGGCCCGTCAGCCGGGCCCTGACGTTCCTGTCGTCATTTAATTGCCCGCTGAATTATTCCGCAACAAAGTTATTTACTTGCCAATAATTATCATTAAGATTGTCATTTCTAAAAAAACACATCTGGGTTTGAAACTTTTAAGGCATTATTATGTCAATCCTTTTTCGTCTTTCTCTGTTGGCAGCGTCCGTTGCCATGGCGCTACCCGTCCTTGCTGCTGATAATAAATCTCAAAACCAAACGCCCACTGACAACATAACCGTTGTTGGCAACTGGCTGGATAACCCCGACACCAGCTCCGTATTGCTTAACCACCCTGGTGCAAGATCCATCGTTACTGAACAACAGATGCATGAGCAAGGCGATCAGACCATCGCCGATACGCTGCGTGGCGTGCCTGGCGTACAGGTACGCGACAGCAATGGCACCGGCGGTAGCGATATTTCGCTCAACGTCGGTGTGCGCGGCCTGACGTCTCGCCTCTCTCCCCGCTCCACCATTTTGATGGACGGCGTACCTTTGGCGGTTGCCCCTTACGGCCAGCCACAGCTGTCGATGGCACCGTTGTCGATTGGCAGCCTGCAGTCGGTTGACGTGGTGCGTGGCGGCGGTGCGGTGCGTTACGGGCCACAAAACGTCGGTGGCGTGATTAACTTTGTCACCAAAGACATTCCGAAAACCTTTGGTGGCTCAGCCAGCGTGCAAACCCAGGGGGCCAGCCACGGCGGGTTGAAAACCCTGACCAGCACCTCGCTCGGTGGCACCGCTGACAACGGCTTCGGCGCAGAACTGCTGTATTCCGGCCTGCACGGCCAGGGCTATCGCGACAATAATGACAACACGGATATCGACGACGTCATGCTGAAAACGCGCTATGCGTTTACCGATCGTGATGAGTTGCTGGCCAATTTCCATTATTACGATGCCAAAGCAGGAATGCCGGGCGGGCTAAGCAGCGCGCAGTACGCACAAAACCCGTTCCAGTCGACCCGCCCGTGGGACCAGTTTGAAGGCCGTCGCAAGGACATGTCGTTCAAATATAAGCACCAGGAAGACGACAAGCAGTTCGAAGTACTGACTTACTTCACCGACAGCTATCGCGGTAGCAGTATCGAATCGGAAGGCACCGGCAAAAACGCCGGTATGAAGCGCATGGTGTCTTACCCGCGCCACTACTCCACCTGGGCGATTGAACCCAGCTATTCGCAGGTCTTCCGCTTCTGGGACATGGCACACGAGATCACCCTCGGCTACCGCTACCTGAACGAAACCATGGACGAGAAAGCCTCGCGCTCCGCCTGGTACAACCCGGCGAATATCGGCTCCACGCCGGAAACCCCGGATTACTACCAGCACACCTCCGGCGGCACGGCGGCCCACGCACTGTACATTGACGACACCATTAACGTCGGTAACTGGACGCTGACTCCTGGCCTGCGCTATGAAAGCATCCGCACCCATGTCGATGATTCATTCAACAACATCAGCCGCGAGAAGAGCTACAGCGAACCGCTGCCGTCACTGAATGTCATGTACCACATGTCGGACGCCTGGAAGCTGTTCGCCAACGCCAATACCTCATTCGGCAGCATGCAATACTTCCAGCTGACCAAAGGCGGCAACGGCAACCAGCCGGCACCGGGCCTGACAGCAGAAAAAGCCCATACTTATGAGTTCGGTACCCGCTATGACGACACCATCGTCAAAGCCGAAGCCACGCTGTTCTACATCGACTTCGACAACCAATTGCAGTACATCAGCAACGATGTGGGTTGGACCAACATGGGGGCGACCAAGCACAAGGGGATCGAGCTGGCACTCAGCTATGATCTCAGCGAACTCAGCCGCATGCTGGACGGCGCCAGCGTCTATACCAGCTACACCTACACCAAGGCCAGCACCGACAAAGGCGACTTCGCCGGTAAAGACCTGCCGTTTTATTCACGCCAGGTGTATACCGTCGGCACCCGCTACGCCACAGGTAACTGGGTGTGGAATCTGGACAGCTATGCTCAGTCCAAGCAGCACTCTCCGGGCACCGGGCCGGATTACGTGACCCAGGAAAGCGCCGACGGCCAGTTTGGTAACATCGCCGGGTATATGGTGTGGAATATGCGTGGGGAGTATAACTTTGGGCCGCAGTTGTCGAACCTGACGCTGGGTGCCGGGGTAAAAAACCTGTTCGATCAGCGCTACTTCACCCGCTCCAACGACAACAACTTTGGTAAGTACGTCGGTGAACCGCGCACCTTCTTCGTGCAGGGTTCCGTGGCATTCTAAGCATCAGCGCCCTCTTCGGGGGCGCTAATCTCACCGACAGTGCAGACGAAACAAGCGCGCCAAGTGTGCACCCATCGGCGTCAACGTGGTGTCTTTACGCTGAATCAGATAAAACGTCGCCTTTGGCAGACTTTCCTCCAGCGCCAGCGGCACCAAATGCTTGCCCAATATCGGATCAGAGATCACATCTACCGATAAAATACTGACGAAGTCACTTTGCGCCACCAGGCTGGTGCAGGCCATAAAAGTCTCGCAGGTGACACTGATCGACGGCGCCATCCCCAAATCCCCGAACAAATCATGCAGCAGCCGGTAATAGCTGCCTTTTGGCGTCGGCATGGTCCAGTCGCAGTGCTGCAATTGCTTGAGCGACGTGGCCCCTTCCATCGGGTGGCCCTTCCGTACCACTACCTTGTACTCTTTCTCCATCAGCCGTTCGTACTGCAATTCGTTATCCAGGCTGCTGGGGTAATAGGTATTGACGGTAAAATCCAGTTCACCCTGGCGCAGCTCCGGGATCATCGACACCAACTGCCCTTCAACAATCCTGACTTTAACCTTCGGGTATTCACGATGAAACTGGGTAATCACCTGTGGCATCACCGTTCGCGCAATACTGCCGCCGACGCCGATATTCACCGATCCCCCTGCCAGCCCCAGCCGTTGCTGAATATCCTCCTGCGCTACGCGGAGTTCTTCGAGGATCAGACTGGCATGTTGGAAAAAGTTATCGCCGCAGTCGGTCAGCACCACACCCTGACTACGGCGGACGAACAACTTGGCTCCCAGCACCTGTTCCAGTTCCTGAATCGACTTGGTCAGTGCGGGCTGAGAAAGGCGTGAGGTGCGGCTGGCGGCACGGATGCTGCCCTGTCGGCTGACTTCGACAAACGCACGTAATTGGTGCAATTTTATTGAGGCGGGCATAGGCAAAGGGTGATAACCGTTGTTTATCAATAGCAAGATATTGGCATCTTATTTAGCCTGATTCCATTGTGTACATTCGAAAAAAACATAATAAATAACCAAATTCTTATTTCGCTTAATTAAGCACATTTTCTGCGGCGATAAGCGCTCTTCACGGTAGTTAGTCACTAAATACGCCATTTTCATTAAATAGTTTCACCCTCTGATTCCAGTTCAGAGCACCACTGCTGCCCAGCGTTTATCTGGGCGCGATAACTAATGAGATCTCCCAATGAATAATCCGCTTTCGATGTTGGTGACCGATTTGTACCCGCAACTCCAGGCCTGGCGCCGTGACTTCCACCGCTATGCCGAGTCCGGTTGGTTTGAGTTCCGCACTGCCACTTTGGTGGCTGAAGAACTGGACAAGCTTGGCTATCGCCTGCAACTGGGCCGCGAAGTCATTAATGCCGATGCACGCATGGGGCTTCCATCAGCCGAAGCCTTACAAAGGCAAGAACAACGCGCCCGCGAACAAGGTGCGCTGGAAAAATGGCTGCCGCACTTTTCCGGCGGTTTCGCCGGTATTGTTGCCACGCTGGACACCGGACGCCCTGGCCCGGTGATCGCCTATCGGGTGGATATGGACGCGCTCGATCTCAACGAAAAGCTACAGCCGGACCACCTGCCGTTCCGCGAAGGGTTCGCCTCCTGCAACAGCGGCATGATGCATGCATGCGGTCACGATGGCCACACCACCATTGGCCTGGGGCTGGCACACGTATTCAAGCGCCTGGCACCACAGCTTAGCGGCACCATCAAACTGATTTTCCAACCGGCGGAAGAAGGCACCCGCGGGGCAAAATCCATGGTGGAAGCCGGCGTGGTGGACGACGTTGATTTCTTCACTGCGGTGCATATTGGCACTGGCGTACCCGCCGGTGAACTGGTGTGCGGCAGCGACAGCTTTATGGCGACCAGCAAGCTGGATGTGACCTACCGCGGCATAGCCGCCCATGCCGGTGCCAAACCGGAAGATGGCCGTAATGCCCTGCTGGCGGCGGCGCAGGCCACATTAGGGTTGTACGCCATCCCACGCCACAGCGAAGGCAGTTCACGCATCAACGTCGGCGTATTGCACGCCGGCACTGGCCGTAACGTGATTGCCGATCAGGCCTTTATGAAAGTGGAAACCCGTGGCGCCACCAACGCCATCAACGAATTTGTCTACCAACAGGCACTGAACGTGATCGACGGGGCAGCCAAAATGCACGGTGTGGAATACAACGTCACACTGATGGGGGCGGCACAAAGCAGCAAACCAACCCAACCCTGGGTGGACTATATCCACCAACAGGCGCAGAGCATCACAGAGCTGTCCTCCGTCGTTGATCGCCGTGAGCAGGCTGCCGGTTCAGAAGACGCGACCTACATGATGGAACGGGTCAAATCCCACGGCGGACAGGCCTCCTATGTGATTTTCGGTACCGAACTGAGCGCGGGGCACCACAACGAGAAGTTTGATTTTAACGAACAGGTCATGGCGGTTGCGGTGAAAACGCTGGCGTCTCTGGCGCTGAACCTGCCTACTTTCAGGAGCAAAGCATGAGCCATCCGCAACTGCTGGCATTTATCAATCACTACATTGACCAACACCAGCCACGTTTTAGCGCACTGAGCGACAGTATCTGGGATCACCCTGAAACACGCTTTACCGAAACCTATTCCGCCAATTTGCTGGCTGACGCGTTGGAGCAGGAAGGCTTTACGCTTGAACGTGGCGTTGGCGGCATTGAAACCGCGTTTATCGCCAGCTTCGGCAGCGGCCAGCCGGTGATCGCCCTGCTGGGCGAGTACGATGCCCTCGCCGGGCTCAGTCAACGGTCAGGCTGCGCCACACCAGAACCCTTAGTGGAAAATGGCAACGGCCACGGCTGTGGTCACAACCTGCTGGGCACTGCCGCGCTGGCGGGCGCCTTTGCCGTGAAAGCCTGGATGCAGCAGCAGCGCTTGACCGGCACCGTGCGTTTCTATGGTTGTCCCGGCGAAGAAGGCGGTTCCGGTAAAACCTTCATGGTGCGCGAAGGGCTGTTCGATGACGTCGACGCCGCCCTCACCTGGCACCCCGAAGGCTTCAGCGGCATGTTCAACACCAGCACCTTAGCCAATATTCAGGCAGCCTTTCAGTTCAAAGGGATCGCCGCTCACGCCGCTAACTCGCCACATCTTGGCCGCAGTGCGCTGGATGCGGTGACATTGATGAACACCGGCGCTAACTTCCTGCGCGAGCACATCGTGCAGGAAGCGCGGCTGCACTATGCGGTGACCAACACCGGCGGCAGTTCGCCCAACGTGGTGCAAGCCGACGCAGAAGTGCTGTACCTGATCCGCGCGCCGCAGCTCGATCAGGCGCAGGATATTTACCAGCGGGTGATCAACATCGCTAAAGGCGCGGCGCTAATGACCGACACCCAAATGACGGTGCGTTTCGATAAGGCCTGCTCCAACTACGTGCCGAACCGCAGCATGGAGCAGGTGATGTATCGGTATGTCTGTGACTTCGGCCTGCCGGAATACAGTGAGGAGGAGCGCAGATTCGCCACCGAGATCCGCCAAACGCTGAACAAGGACGACCTGCGCAATGCCAGGCTGAATATCGCCCGTACCGGCGGTGCGGCTGGCCGTGTATGGGTACAGCAGTTGGGTGACAAGGTGTTGATGGATGAGGTCGCACCTTATGTGGCATCGGAGGATTTGTTGTACGGATCGACCGATGTAGGCGACGTCAGTTGGGTGGCACCGACCGCGCAGTGCTTCAGCCCGTGCTTTGCATTCGGCACCCCGCTGCACACCTGGCAACTGGTAGCACAGGGCCGTACCTCTATCGCCCACAAAGGCATGTGCCTGGCGGGCAAGATCATGGCTGCCACTGCCATCGAACTGCTGAGCGACAGCAACCTTCTGGCAGACTGCCGACAAGAGTTCAAACGCCAACGCGCAGAACACCCCTACAGTTGCCCAATCCCCGCGGGCATTAAACCTTCACCGTTAAAATAACGACTACGCTGCAAAGGCCCGCAAACCGGGCCAGTAAAAATAATTATAATTAAATCAAATAATAAAAAATAAACACAACAGGACAAACACAGAGGGTAAGTCAATGAGTGAGGTCACAACGTCAGCGAATAAAAGCCCCGGCCGCGTTTTTTACTGGGTAGAACGCATCGGGAATAAAATCCCCAATCCATTTTTACTGTTCGTCTATTTAATCGTTGTTTTAATGCTGGCCACCGCGCTGTTCTCCTGGCTGGACGTGGCGGTGAAGAACCCGGCCACCGGTGAGCTGATCAAGGTGAATAACCTGATGAGCGTGGCGGGCATGCAGTGGATCTTCCCGAATATCATTCATAACTTCAGCAGCTTTGCGCCGCTGGGTGCCATTTTGGCGTTGGTCATCGGTGCAGGGTTGGCCGAGAAAGTCGGGCTGTTGCAGGCATTGATGTACAAAATGGCCTCACGCGTTAGCGCCCGCTATGCCAGTTACATGGTGCTGTTTATCGCCTTCTTCAGCCATATTTCATCGGATGCCGCACTGGTGGTGATGCCGCCACTCGGCGCGCTGATGTTTCTGGCGGTGGGGCGCCACCCGATAGCCGGGCTATTAGCCGCTATTGCCGGGGTGGCCTCCGGCTTTACCGCCAACCTGTTGATCGTCACCACCGACGTGCTGCTCTCCGGGATCAGTACCGAGGCCACCAAAGCGGTAGACGCCGCCGTTCACGTCAGTGTGATCGACAACTGGTACTTTATGGCTACCTCAGTGATCGTGCTGACCATCGCCGGCGCACTGCTGACCGATAAGTTTATTGAACCCAGGCTGCCAGAATGGCACGGCAGCGCGGAGGACAAGATCGAGGCGCTGACCCCGCTGCAAAACCGCGGGCTGATGATGAGCGGCATCGCCGCACTGGTGTTTATCGCCATTATCGCCGCCCTGGTGGTGCCGGAAGCCGCCCCGCTGCGCGATCCGAAAACCGGCTCGGTGATCCCATCGCCGTTCATTAAAGGAATTGTGCCGATCATCATCCTGTTCTTTTTCACCGTCGGCATTACCTATGGCGTGGTGACCAAACAGATCAAGCGGCCTGACGATATTCCCCACCACTTGATAGAGCCGATGAAAAGCATGGCTGGCTTTATTGTGATGGTGTTTCCGCTGTCGCAGTTCGTGGCGTTCTTTAACTGGAGCAACATGGGCAAGTTTATGGCCATCGGCCTGACCGACATGCTGGAAGCCGCCGGCATGAGCGGCGCCCCTGCGTTCCTTGGCCTGATGTTCCTCTCCGCCTTCCTGTGCATGTTTATCGCCAGCGGCTCTGCTATCTGGTCTATACTGGCGCCGATCTTTGTGCCCATGTTTATGCTGCTGGGCTTCCACCCGGCGTTCGCACAGATGATCTTCCGCA
This sequence comes from Serratia sp. PL17, assembly GCF_017832355.1. Lineage (GTDB taxonomy): Bacteria > Pseudomonadota > Gammaproteobacteria > Enterobacterales > Enterobacteriaceae > Serratia. The sequence goes on along the minus strand of NZ_JAFIBY010000005.1, from coordinate 305,905 downwards.
TTGCCGACTCCTCGGTGCTGCCGTTGGCACCGATGTCTCCGTTCCTGCCGCTGTTCCTCGGTTTCCTGCAGCGTTACCGCAAAGATGCCCAGCTCGGCACCTATTACGTGCTGATCCTGCCTTATCCGTTAGTGTTCTTTGCCGTGTGGATTTTGCTGCTGCTGGCGTGGTACGCACTCGGCCTGCCGATCGGGCCGGGGGTCTATCCGAAGATGGAGTAAGCGTGTTCGGCCTCCCTTCGGGGAGGCCTGACTCATTCAACTATCAGAAACGGTAGCCAATGCCGATGTTGAAACCGTTGATAGAGCGATTTTTACCGCCTGCATCCAGGCTGGAGCCTTCATAACCGATATCCACCGCCAGATTTTCCATTGGGTTTACCTGGAAACCGACGCCGTACATAAAGGAGGTTTTCTTCTGGTTACCGCTTTCTTCACCCATATATTCGTAAGTGTCGTAAGCGTAATTGCTCCAGGAGGACGTGTAATCAACCTTGTTATAGTTCAAACCCAGCAACCCGTAAACGCTGATATATTGATTAAAACGGTATGCCGGGCCAACGGACAGCGAGTAATATTTCACTTCGGCATGATTATTAACCACATCACGATAAACATTGTACGATTCGTCCTTATCACCGCTCATATAGGTAAATGAGCTGATAACGCTGATTGGCGAATCCCACTCATAGCGGTATTTGATATTCACGCCGTTGATGTTTTTGAAGTCCTGCACCTTGCTCTGCGCATATCCGGCGGTAATAGTGCTTTGGCCAGCCTGTGCCGCAGCACCGAAGCCCAAGGTAGAAAGGGCCAGAGTGGCAATAGCTAACTTTTTCATGCAATCATCCTTAATAGTAAGTGGAACAACTTAGGTACAAAAATAGCTTTCCATGCCGTATTAACGGCATAAATAATTGAATTAATCTTATCAAACCCAATAATAGATAAGGTTAAAGACTAGCAGGTCCGACATAATAATTAATCAGTGAAACCGGTAACTTGCGAGCTGCCACGCATCAATAGTAATTCCTCCCTCCCAGCAGCCCTGTTTTATAATTGCACTCTTTGTCTTCATTGCCCCAAGACTTTGGTGCATGGTTGCTGCTAGTCAGATCAACAATATTCACCCCCGAGTTGACTGGGTAGATATCATAATCATGACCAACCTCCGGAATGAAACTGCTTGAACGCGTAGCTATAGTTTGATTATATTGCGATCTAAACGTCTCTTCTTTATAGGTGATGCTGACATGCTGATTCGCTTTAATTTTATACTCTATCGCATCCATGCCCTGCATTTCAGGCGACGGCGGCAACATGCCCGGTAATTTTTTATTGTAGGTAGACTTGATACCAATGACATTAACACCCGCAGTCAAGCTCTTGGCATCCACAAGCTTGTAGCACTGTCCTGCTTTTTCATAAACTTCAAGAGTTAATGGTGGCAGGTAGTTTTTTACCCTGATCCTGGCAAAATCCGCCCCTGCGTAATCATCAACAGATTTTGTTAAGTTCACGGAACAGCCAGAAACAGCAGTGACTGATAGAAAAACGGCAATTAATTTTAATCTCACCACAAAATCCCTCTCATATACATCATAAAAAAACCGGTTAAAAAATAGAGTCACCTATCTTTATCGCTTAGTTTTCGTTTCCGTATCTCTTCTATTTTCGCAAACACCCAAACGCCAATCCCTAATGGAATACCAGCACCTGCCCCAGCTTTGCAAGCAAAAACAAACGTCTCTAACCGATAATCAAAAACCCCATTACGGACGAAGAAAATTATTGGCGCAATAAAACTCGCCAAAATAGCTATTGCTATTATCAACAATGAAAATGAAAAAAATAAATATAAAAACATTGAGAAACCTACACGTTTATTTTCCATTATTTTTATCCTCAGCTTTCATCCCAGCCTCAATCCCAGCGCCTACCACTGTCCCGGCCACACCGCCACCCACAACCCCAGCCGCTTCAGCAGTAATGGGTGATATGCCTTTAGATATAATTCCCTTGGTTATCTTTTCGCCACCTTTATAACCGATGAATGTACCAAATACAGCACCTGTTACAGCACCTGTAGCATCCTCACCTTTAACTTTACTTCCTAAATATGCACCACTTGTATTTACGGCCTCTGAAAGTACCAGCCCTTTACCCTGCGTTAATGCGCCGGTACCAATGGCTATTAAAGTATCGGTGTAACTATATGTCTCATTTGGCTTCATAGTAAGCAACTGCTTACCCGCATCAGAAATACCACCGAAGGCCCCGCCACCAATAACGGCCGCAGTACCAGCAGTTGGTGCTATGACAGCCCCCCCGACACCACTCATCAATAGCGCCCAAGCCTTAACAAACTCGGTTGCAGGCTGTGGTGCACCAGTTCCCAAACCACGCGCCAAATCAGACTGTGCCGTAGTCATTTGTTCCGGAGTCGCGTCATGCTCTGTCATATACTTGCCCAAAGTGAACGCAGCTTGACCAGAACTCATCATCCCTGGAGGGAAACTAAACTGGTCATTGTTCTCAGAGGTATTCTTACCTGATTGTCCACCAACGACCGCCCCCGCCGTATCAACGCTTGCCAGACCACCGGCCAAACCGCCTGCCAGCGTAGCCAACGCGGAAACCGTCTGGCGCTGCTCTTCGCTCATCTTGCTGAAATCGCTGGTGCCGAACATCGCCTCGGCGATCGCCTTGGTACCCAATGCTGCCGTTGCAGCGCCCGCAGCACCGGCAGCAGCCGACTGACCTTGCAGTTCTGCCAGTGCGCCAGCCACCACGGCATGCGCGATAATTCTGCTTTCCTCATTGGGTGCCAGACGATGAATCTGTTCCGCCAGATACGGCGCAGCCCCGCCGGCAATCGCCGCCTTCAGATCGCCACCGGCCAACCCTTGCACCGCGGCAACTGCCGCCTGCATGCCTTGCTGCACCTTGCCGCCCGTGCCATAGCCCGACTCGCTAAACGCCTGGTTATAGGCCGTCTGGTAAATCTGCGCGTTGATATCTTTGTCGGTGATGACCTTGCCCGGTTTCTCTTTCGCCAACTTATCCGCTGCTGCCTTGCGATCGGCATCGGTAACGTTATTCATTTTCTCGTTGGCGGCTTTGGTCGCGGCGATCGAACCCTCGGTCCGCGCAATGTCCATCGCCTGATTGCCGATCTCGCCGATCAGCTGTGCCTGCTGCAACCGTTTCTGCTCTTTCTCTTTGTCGAAGATCGGGCTTAACGTCTGGTTGGCATGCTCGACGTCGCGGCTCAGATCGTTGACGTTCTGCGTCTGTTTGTCCTGATCGCGGATGATGATGGTGCCGTCACTCACCGCAGATTTGGTGGTGGAGCTGTCGTGTCCGCTGTTGTTGGCGCCCACCAGCAGGCCGTTGGCCATGTTGCCGGCGAACTGGCTGCCGATGCTGCCGCCGGAGCTGATGCCCACGCTCTGGTGTTCTACCTCGAAGTCCGCCTGATTGTGGATGTCCTTAAAGCCCAGCGTGCCGGTATCGAGTTTGTTTTTATCCGCCGTGGCGGTGCTGCCGATCACCGCACCGTTAAGCTGGGTGTGCTCGCCCACCGTCAGGTCAAAGCCACCTTTACTGGCGAAGATACCGGTCTGCTCCTGCACGCTGTCGTAATTGCTGTGCATCTTGTCTTTGCTCAGGCTGATGCTGCCCGAGCCGGTCATGATTTGATTGGAGAAAGCAAGCTACCGCCCTACCGTGGCATCCTTGCCTGCACCTTTCTGTACTACCAATATGAAGTTCCTCTACCACTAGCGGTTTGCGAAGTATCTCGCAAACTTAAAAACATCAGGATGTATTTTTTAAACATAATGATACCCTTTAAACATAAACCCATTCCACGGGGTAACAATGAAATACTATTTGGGTAACTCCCTTTAACAGGACTCTGTTTTCTATGCCATTAGCTGCCCGATTAAATGAGTTACGTCAAAGATTAGGGCTTTCCCAACAAGATATGGCCGATACCATCGGCATTCATGTAAACAGTTGGAAGAAATATGAAAATGCGCAAGCATTTCCTTCTCTGGATGCTCTCAAAAAAATAGCGATAGCATTGCAGGTCAGTACTGATTACTTACTTTTTGATGAATATGAACGTGGGCATACTTATGCACTGGCATTACAGTTCGAAGCTGTCAGCCAGTTAAACGAAAGCGAACAGACGGTGATCCGCGAAGTATTGGAAAGTTTGATTACCCGCTATCAAACCCGACGTTGGGATTCAGCAAGAAAGGCTACAAAAGAAGGGTAGTGAAAATAACGCAGTAACAGCAGGGTGCAACCTGCTGTTACTGCTCACCACAAGCAACTATACGAGGTAGTTACTATGGCTAGAGCAGATTCTACGTCAGAACCCGCCGCATCCCAAGCACGCAAATGCATTGTTGGCTATCGCCCTAACGGCGGCAGGCCCAACCCGCCGCCGCAACTCACCCTTACGGGTAAATGGCTGGAGCAATGCGGCTTTACCACCGGCCAGCAGATCGAGGTGATCACAGAACCGGGGCGGTTGATCATCCGCATCGTACCCGCCACGGGAGGAAGCGCCCTATGAACATCACTTTTATTCCTGAACCTATCCCGGAACTGACAATCTCTGGCGTTGAGCTGGCCGAGTTGGGTTTTGGCATCGGTGAACCGTTGCAACTCACCCTGCGGCCAGATGAACTGTGGATCACTACCGTTACCGAAGATGCTATCTGGGAAGCACTGTGCGAGGCCAGCCAGCACCGCACGGATCTGGGGGCGGACTGGGTGCGGCAGAATGGCGAGCTGGTTATTGGTGGGGATTGGTGGACCGGATCCGGGATCACCGCCGCACCCAGTGTACTCCGATTACGGCGGCGGGAAGAGGGAGGTTTTAGGGCTTAGATGTGAAGATCCCGGCGCAAGGCCGGGATTTGTTTTAACTCAACGTAGCCAAAATGGGGTATCATCAGAGGCCAATGCGTCATATTCCTCTACAACTCGATCTCTATGTACCATAAAATCCGGCATGTCAGTCACTACTATTCTTACCGGCTTATAAATATTCCAGTCTTCATAAAACCCTTTCGCAGATTTTATGCAATGTTCAATACCATCAAAGTATTTAAAAAACCTCTGCTCAACGTCTTTTGGTAAAAGTTTGCGTAATTTTGTTATTAATGAATAAGTTTTGTCTAAGTCATTGAAATGAATATATCTAAGATAAAGTTGTGCAAGTAAACACTCATCTTCTTTATCATTAACCTTTTCATTTAAAATAGAAAAAAAACCAACCATATCTGAAGGATAGCCAAGCTCAACGATAGAACTACCACCATAAAATCCTATGTGTTTCATGCAAGTTACCTTTTGAATTCAATTGCAGCTGGATCGATAGCACCATTAGATTTCTGGACAATTCCTTTAATAATTGCTCTCTCTTGCTCTACTGACACACTTTGCCCACGCACATCAATAATGACTCGCTGCTGCATTCCTGTCGGTAAATTCTCAGCACGCTGGATCGCCTGTTTAGACACATTATTGATCAGCCCGCTCTGATTAGTCGCAATGTTATAGTTCTTCACTTCAACACTACAGACATTCCCCTTACACCAGTCAGGGCGAACCCCACCTTTTGTACCGTAGGGAACTTCTTTACCATCCTTGAAGCTGACTTGCTCACGCCATCCGTCACCGAGATCTTTACCTACATCAATTTCTGATTGCCTATGACCTGGGCGTATTGTGGTTGCTATCTCATCACTGGCCTTATTAATCAGTGTCGAAGCTTCAGCAACATCCCCTTTAGCCAGCGCTTTCTCTGCCGCTTTCAGCACACCCGCTGCAACACGCTCTCCCGGTATAAGGGAAGCGGCCACGTTGAGATAATCCAGTGCTGACTGTGCCTCCGCTGCACTTTTTATAGTACCCACCACCGGTACAAAATCTGCACCCGTTGACACCATATCTTTCAACGCTTCACGCCGTTCCGTGTACATCTTCACCGAGCAGGCTTCGGCGCTCATTCCGCCGCAGTTTACCTTCTTATAGCGCTCGTTTTCAGCCTCAACGTACTCACCAGCTTTCTGCTCCAGCGTTTTACCTTCAGACTGCGCCTGTACAATATCACTCAGCGCATTATTCTCAACCGCATTCTTGCCGCTTTGCGCACCGGCCACTGCATCCGCAGTACCGTCACCCACCAGTCCGCCGGCCAGCCCTGCGGCTAATGTTCCCAGCGCACTCAGGGTCTGTTTTTGGTCTTCCGTCAGGTTTTCGGGCTTCACATCCGGGTAAAGCTCACCCGCTATGTAGCGCGCCATCAGTTCCCCGCTGGCCGCACCGGCTGCCCCCGCCAGGGCGCTGTTACCGCTGGCTTTGGCCGCTACCGCCCCCCACACCGCATGCGCCATCGCGTTCGCCGCAACGTTGGTGCTGCCGTCAGCATTGGTCGTCATCGCCTTGATGACCCCGGCCGCATAAGGGCTAAGCCCCCCGGCCATCGCCTGCGCAAGATTGTTGCCCGCCAGCCCCTGAATCGCCGCCGTGGCCGCCTGCATGCCTTTTTGAACTGAGCTGCCAGTACCCCACTCTTTCTGCGTCGCTTTGTAACTGTCTGTCGCGTGCAACTTCTCGTTGTAGGCTTTCCACTCTTCCTTGTCAGCCCCTTTCTCCGGCTCTTTGATCCCTTTCTTCGCTAGCTCTGCCTTGCCCGCATTGATGGAGCGGATATCCCCCTCCGTCCGCGCAATGTCCATCGCCTGATTGCCGATCTCGCCGATCAGCTGTGCCTGCTGCAACCGTTTCTGCTCTTTCTCTTTGTCGAAGATCGGGCTTAACGTCTGGTTGGCGTGCTCGACGTCGCGGCTCAGATCGTTGACGTTCTGCGTCTGTTTGTCCTGATCGCGGATGATGATGGTGCCGTCACTCACCGCAGATTTGGTGGTGGAGCTGTCGTGTCCGCTGTTGTTGGCGCCCACCAGCAGGCCGTTGGCCATGTTGCCGGCGAACTGGCTGCCGATGCTGCCGCCGGAGCTGATGCCCACGCTCTGGTGTTCTACCTCGAAGTCCGCCTGATTGTGGATGTCCTTAAAGCCCAGCGTGCCGGTATCGAGTTTGTTTTTATCCGCCGTGGCGGTGCTGCCGATCACCGCGCCGTTAAGCTGGGTGTGCTCGCCCACCGTCAGGTCAAAGCCACCTTTACCGGCGAAGATACCCGTCTGCTCCTGCACGCTGTCGTAATTGCTGTGCATCTTGTCTTTGCTCAGGCTGATGCTGCCTGAACCTGTCATGGAGCCAAAGGTGAAGCTGCCGCCGGCGCTGGCGTTCTGCTGTTTGGAATCGTAACGATCGCTGTCCTGCTGGCTTTCCAGCAGCAGGTTGCGGCCCACGTCGGCCTTGACCGATTCGCCGGTGACCTGTGCACCGATCAGGTTGGTATCGCGCCCGCTGATAATGTTGACCTGATTACCGGCGTTAACCGTGGTTTCGGTGTGGCTGGTGCCGTTGCCTTTCTCGTTGCCTTTGCCCTTGTTGACGCTGGCGGAAACGCTCAGCCCAATGCCGCCGGACCCGACACCGATACCCACGCCCAGCGTACCGCCCTGGCTCTCGTTCTTGCCGTCCAGATACTGGGTGTTTTTGGCGGAAAGCAGGTTCACGTCGCGGTTGGCGTTCAGGGTCACGTCTTTGCCCGCTTGCAGTTGGCTGCCCTGCACCAGAATGTCGCCGTCCTGGCCCTTCACGCCGTTGCCGCTCGCGGTGATGCTCAGGTTGTTGCCCGCCGTCAGGCTGCTGCCCTGCGCGGTGCTCTGCCCGCTGTTTTGAGTAGAGGTGGAAGACTGGGAGCCATAGGAAATGCTGATCCCCACCATGTTGTTATTGGCCGGATCCGCGCCCTGTGCCTGCGCCAAACGCGCAGCCTGCACGGCCTGCACACCGCTCAACGCCGCTTTGGTACCCTGCAGTGCCGCCAGGCGGCTGTCGTCAGTGGATTTTGCCTGTTGCGAGGTTTCTACCGCGGTGTTCAGCGCACTGCCGACCGTACCGGAAAGCGCCAGCGTCAGGCCGGATTTTTTCTGCTCAACCTTGTGGGTCTGGCTGTTTTCATCCTGCGCCTGCGTCACCGACACATTCTTGCCGCTCAGCGCCATGTCCTTGCCGGCCACCAGCTCGGAGCCGGTCACCGCCAGATTATTGCCGGCCCCCAGGGTGACATTGCCGTTTACGCTACCGACGGTGCTGCCCTGATTGGTCAGCCCCTGTGCGGTGTCCGTGGTTTTCAGGCTTTCGGTGCCGTAGCTGATGCCGATGCCGCCGCTGCTCATCAGGCCGGATTTTTTCTCCTGCTTGAGGTGCAGTTCGCTGTTGCTTTCGGTCGCACCGGTGATGCTCAGATCGTTACCTGCCAGCAGTTTCACATCCTGAGTCCCGGCCACGCTGCTGCCCTGTACCCGCAGATCGTTGCCCGCCAACACATTAATGCTGTCGCCGCTCAGGGTGCTGCCCTGCACGGTCTGGCGATCCAGGGTGTCGCGGGTGGTGGTGGTGGTTTTCGACATCAGGCCGTTACCACCGGTCACCTTGTGGCGCTCGTCCAGATCGAGGGTGTTCTCACCGCTGAGAATATTGATGTCATGACCGGCATTGAGGTTCAATGCATCGCCGGCAGAAACCGTTGCCGCATGGGCAGTGATATCGTTCCCCGCGTTGAGGGTTACGGCCCCTTTGCCCACCACTTCGCTGCCTACCTGCTGGCTGTTGCCCTGTTTCAGGCTGTTGTCGCCATCCCAAACCAGGGTGTCGCGGCTGGCGGTAGTCACCGTATTCAGGGTGAGATCGCGTCCGGCATTCAGCACCGTTTGGCCGTTCTCACCGCTATTGACCACCTGCGCCGCATCCAGTTTGATGTCGCGACCGGCGTGCAGCATCAGCTTGCCGTCGGCCCCCTGCACGTACATGCCCGCCACGCTGTCGATGTTGGTGCGCTCGAAGCTGTTGGCACCGTTAACGCTCTGCGCCGTTCGGGTGGTGCTGATGGCATTGATGTCACGTCCGGCGTTGGCCAGCAGCGCGTTGTTGCCCTGGATCACCCCACCGATATTGTTGATGTCGGTACGAGCAATCAGGCCAACGTCAGCCCCCTGAATGTTGCCCGCCACGTTGGTGATATTGGCGGCACTCAGTTTCACCACTTCACGCCCGGCGATATGGCCGCTGTTGAACAGGCCTTCGCCCAGGTTGAGGTTAACGTTACGCCCGGCAATCAACGCACCGGAACCGTCCAGATCGCCCGGTTGCATGCGGGCATACACCTGCGGCACCAGTACGTTTTGCTGGCTGCCGTCCGGCAGGGTGACTTTGGCATTCACCAACCAAACGATGTCTTTGGTCAACAGCCCCATTTGCTCTGGCGTCAGCGCCACGCCGACCTTCAGGTTATATTGCTGACTGAAAGCCAACCCCTGATCCATCAGCGCCTTAAACTGTTCTTCGTCGTTGTTGTAACCGTCCAGATAGCGCTGGCCGGTCAGATTGATCACCTGTTCACGGATCAGCCGCTGCTCGTAGTAACCGTCACCCAGGCGCTTCAGCACGTTGTCCGGGTTATTGGTCGCTTTAGCCAACATGTAATCCGAACCCAACCAGGCTTTTTGGTTGGTGAAACGCGGATCGGTCTCCACCAGGTACTGACCACCCGGTGCCGGATTGGTCTTGAACAGGCTGTTGTCTGGCAAGCGGGTGTCTGGCCCGACAATACGCACCACGCTGTCTGCCGCGTCACCCTGTTGGCTATTAACCTTGTTGGCGACTTCGAACTGCTGGCCCGGTTGCAGTGCCACCGCTTGAATCACCGGCAGCGCACCGCTGCCGATGGTCTGCATTCCAGCGGAAATATCGGTGCCGGTGACCACCGCATTGACCCCACCAGCAGCGCCGATGGCGGTATTGGTGCCCTGCTGCGTCAGCGGTGCAATGGCGATCGGGTTGCCTGCCACCTGGCCGTGGTCAATCAGTTGGCTCGGTTTCAGTGCAATGGTCTGAATGGTGGTCGGCGGCGTATAAGCCGTGGCATCGTGCCCCTGCTTGTCTTTCCCTTTCTTCTTGATGCGGTAGTAGCTGGTCACTTCGCCGACGTCGGTGGTCAGGCGCTGGCCCGGTACCGCCACGTTATCCACACTGCCGGCGTTAATCGCCAGCGTCCCCCCCGCGATCACCTGGCTCTTGTCGTTCAGCAGATGCCCGGCGTTGATCGCCATGTCGCCGCCCGCAATGATTTTGGCCGGATCGCTTTCCTTGATCTGGGTTTCCTGCACCCTTCGGTTGTAGTCGTATTGGCTGAATCTGTCGTTGTTATGACCGGTCTTCCCGGGGGTGTTCAGGTTCAGCAACGAGTCTGATGAATTGCGGTCAACAAAGACGCCCTCTTCCCCTGCTTTCCAGCGCACCGGATCGCCCGACTGCTGGTACTCGGTGACTTTTTCGTTGGAAACGGTGACCAATTCGGTACTGAAACGGTCGTTGACGTTATTGATCTGCCCAGCCGATATAGCCATGTTGCCCGCAGATTCAATGGTCGAGCTGTGATTGTTAATGGTGCCTGCCTGACCACTGGCCAGAGAGTTGGCATCCAACAATCCGCCAATGGCCATATCGCCACCGCTGTAAATCAACCCGTGATCGTCGTTATTCAGCGTTTGGGTGCCGATATCCACCCGCTCGCGCCCGGCTAGCGTCGCGGCGGTGCCGTTCTCCGCCAGGTTGTTGAAGGTCGCAGTTTGCACGCCGATGGCGTCGCCATAAATACGGCCGGTGCCGATGTTATTCAACGTGTTGGCCGTCAGCAGGGTGTGCTTGCCATCGATCAGACCGTAGTTGGTCAGGGTGCCGTTCACCGTCAGCCAATCCTGCCCGGCGTTGATCTCGCCGCTGACGGCGTTAAACAGGTTATTGGCGTGCAGATCCAGCTTCGCACCCGCCAGCAGTTTGCCGCTGTTGGTCACATCGCCCGGCGTGGTGAAGTTGAAATTACCGTTGGCAATCATCTCACCGCTGTTATTGATGCCCTGTGCGCTGACCAGATTGATATCGCCCAACGACAGCAATTGCCCGTCGCCACCGACCGCTGCTGCATTGATGTCCAGCAGCTTACCGGCTTTGATCGTGCCGCCGGTGTTCAGAAGATTAAGCCCTGCCCCCTGCAACTGCAGGTTTTCACTCGCTGCCAGTTGGCCAGCGGTATTATCCAACTGCCCACCGTTGGTCAGGGTGAGTTGTTGGTTAGCCAGAATGCTGCCACCACGGTTGCTTAACGAACCGGTGTTAAGCGCTACGGATTGGCCTTCCAGCCCTTTATTTTCCGCCTTGGTGCCGTCGTTGATGAACTGCAACGCATTAAGCGTCACGGTAGCACCGCTGCGGATCAGCCCCAGAGCGTTGTCGATAAGCCCCTGCGCGCTGTCCAGCAACAGATTGCCGACCGCCTGAATTTGCCCGTTACGGTTATCCAAACCCGCGCTGGCAAGCCGGACCGCCTTCTCACCGATGATCCGCCCGCCGTTACTGTTGTCCAGTTTCAGTGCCGTCAGGGTGAAATCGCCTTTGGCGCCCAACGTACCGCCCTGGTTATTGAGGTCACCGCTGCTGAGTTGCAACTCGCCTAAGCTGTGCAAGGTGCCGTTCAGGTTATCCAACAACTGTCCGTGGGTGTCGACGCGCATATCACCGCCCGACTGCACCAGGCCACTCTGATTATTCAGGCCGCCCGCGCCGGTGGTATTCAGCACCAATGCCTGTTGCGCAACCAGTTTGCCGCCACCGTTCAACAGCGCTTCGGCGTCAAGCTGCAAGCCTTTACCGGCGATGACTACGCCCTGGCCGTTATCGAACACACCAGTGGTAAGGGTCATAGCGCCCTGGCTGGTGATGCCGCCTTTGTCACCGCTGTTGGCATTAGTCAGCCGAGCGACAGTCAGATCTAACCCTCCACCGCTCTGGATCAAGCCACCGTCGTTGTTATTGAGGCTGTTGCCATGCAGCTCCAGCGCCGTCTGTGCCGCCAATTGGCCCGCGCGATTTTCCAGCAGGCCAACGTTAATCTTCGCCGCATCGGCGCTGACCAAGGTGCCCCGATCGTTCACCAGGTGCGCGCTGTCCAACTGCAGTTTTTTGCCTGCGCCAATCACCCCCAGATTACTGTTATCCAGCAATTCTTCGGCGTTCAGCACCATATCCTGGCCGGATTTAATCGCCCCCCCCTGATTATTGGTCACCTTGGTGGTCGCCGACAGTTGCTTCTCGGAAGCCAGCGTGCCGCGGCGGTTATCCAGTTGATCGCCATGCAGTTGCAGGTCACCTGAACTGGCGATAAAGCCGGCCTGGTTATTCACGTTACCGCTGGTGATCGCCAGTTTGCCCAGGCTGCTGATCCCGCCATTCTTGCCGCTGTCGAGGTTGCTCAAGGCCTGGCCCTGAGTATCGATGCGCGCATCGCCACCCGCCTGCAATAGACCGCCGTCGTTAGTCAGCGCCAGGCTGTTGATGTTCAGTGTTTGCTTGCCGACCAACGTGCCTTTGCTGTTATCGAGCGTTCCGGTGAACAGATCGGTCGCGCGCGCGCCCACCAGCATGCCCTGGGTGTTGTCCAGCGCACCACTGTGGATAGTCAACGTACCCTGGCTGAGGATACCGCCGGTCTCACCGCTCAGGCGGTTGCTCAATGCTGCGCCCTGGGTGTCAAGATGCATGTTGCCGGCAGATTGCAGCAGGCCGCCGTCATTGGTCAGCGCTCCACTGCTCAGGCTCAGATCGCCTGTGGCGGCGATAATGCCCTGCTGGTTGTTCAGCGCGCCCTTGCCGAACGCCAGTGAAAGCGCACCACCTACCACCTGCCCGGCCTGATTTTCCAGCCCGGCACCGGTCAGTTGTAGGGCCTGTTTGGCCTCGATACGACCACCGTGATTATCCAGCGCCTGTCGCGCCGCCACCTCAGCGCTGCCCGTCGCGGCAGAAACCAGCCCTTTGCGGTTATCCAGCTTGTCCGCCTGCAGCTGCGTGTTGCCGCTGGCCGCCAGTTGCCCCTGTCGATTATCGATGGCACCACTGACCTGAGCCTTCAGGCTGCCGTCCTGCGCGGCAATCACTTTGCCGCTCTGGTTATTTAACTGCGCGGCATTCAGCGTTACATTGCCGTTGGCCGCCAGTTGGCCGTCCTGATTATCGATCCCCTTCCTGGTGCTAAGGCGCATTTCACCCGTGCCGCTCTGTACCAGTTGCCCCTTGCGGTTAGACAGGCTCCCGGCATCCAACGCGATGTGCTGCGCCGATGTCGTGCCGCCGTCCAGCACGTAGTCGCCACCCTGCATACTGAGCTGGCCGTTGGACAGCAGTTTGCCGCTATCGCCCTGCAGGCGGCCAGTATTCACCGCCAGCGAGCCTTTGCCCGCATGTACGATTTCACCGCTCTGGTTATCGATCGCCTCGGCCGTCAACGTTAGCCCGTTACCGTTACTGGCGATGCGACCGCCGGCATTATCCAATTTACCCTGTGGGTTCAGCGTTAAATCATCACTGCCAAGCTGGGTGATTTCGCCCTTCCGGTTCGACAAATCATGTGCATTCAGCGCCAGTTTATTCGCCGCCAGCTTGCCACCCTCATTATTGAGGAACTTGCCGCTGCTGGCCGTCAGCTGCTGCGTGGCTTCAACCTGCGCATTGGCCGTGGTCAAGTCCCCAGGCCCCGCATCCAGCGTGACTTGAGTAGCAGCAGTGCGGCTGCCGCTGATGTCCATACCCTGCCCATTAGCGTGCAGATTACCCGCCGCCAAATTTTGGCCCTGCGCGGTCAGTTTGCCGCTGGTGGTCAACGCCAGTTCGCCGCTGCCACCCAGCTTGCCATCTTGCTGCACACCGGCTGCCAGCGTACTGCCTTTGCTGCTGTTCAGGCTGGCTGCCTGGATGCGCACATTATTGCGCGCGGCGATAGAGCCGCTATTTTGCACATCCCTTTCACTACTGACACCAGCATTACCTGCTGCAAACAGCGAACCGCTGTTACCGACGCCGCCTTTCGACGCCAGCTGCATGTCGCCGCCGCTGCTGATTTTGCCGCTGTTTTCAATACGACCGTCGGCGGTTACCACCACGCTACCGGCTTGTGCGCCGATATTACCGGCATTGCGCACCCCGACGCCGGTTTCGGTACCGATCATGCGGATCTTACCGGCATACATACCGCCCAACTTCGCCACGTCTACCGCCAATTGCGGGCGTGTAGCGGGATCGTCACCTTGTTTGTCGATCTGCTGATGCGCCGCATCGACCTTGTTGCGACCGGTCGTGACCTGAAGATCGTTAGCCCAAAGCCCAGCGTTGATCTTCGTCGATCGCGCAATGATCTCGGTATAATCCTGCCGTGAACTGTCCATACCGGCACCTTCAACCACCACTTCGCCGCGTTCAACGTTAAAGCCCGTCAGGTTGCCGTTATTCATTTGCGCCTGGCCGGTGGTTAGGGTGGCTCTGTTGGCATTGATAAAGCCGCAGCCATTACAGGTAATGCCGGACGGGTTGGCGATAACCACTTGCGCACGCTGGCCGGCCACTTCGATATAACCGTTCAGGCGACTCGGATCCCGGGAGTTGACCTCATTGAGGATCACCTTGGCTTCACCTTTCGCCAGCCACGGGTTACCGTCGACCCAACCGCCCTGCTGCGTCTGGGTCATTTTATGGGAGTTGTTGAGGATCGCGCCCTGCTTGTCGACATCAAACTGGCTGTAGGTATTACGAGAAACCCCGCCGGCGCTTGGCGTTTGGATATTGACCTGTGGCGTACCGTTGGCGCTGTTGACGATGGTCGGCTGCTGGCCACCCGGCGCATTACCGTCGGCAATAATCGCTGCCTGCACCGGCTGTATAGCCCCCAGAGCTATCAGTAAACTGAAGCTAACGGGGCTGATTTTGCCGATACACTGGCTCAGCGTATGGCCCAGACCCGGTGAACGAGCAGACCCGGCACGACCGGAACGGGCGATATCCGCCACCACCATCAGCATGCCACGCGCTTTGTTGAAAACGATACGATACAGGTTCTTGTTCATGGCAATGTCCTTATTGAATTTCTGATGGCTCGACGGCTAACGGGCGGTCCGCCCACCATTGCTGCGCTTGCTGATGGCTGACCTGTGCACCTTTAAAGTTCACCACGCGTTTGCCGCGTTGCGCCCCCCGGTGATACAACGCCCGTACACACAGGTGCGGGAATATCTCCCTGACCATCAGATTACGCATTTCCCGCGTATGGCCGAACGGCGCGATCCAGTCGCAGAACCACAAGCGATCGCCGCTGTTCCAGTCACTTTCTTGCATATTTACTGCCGGTTGCGTCAAATAGCGTGCTTCAGCGTCTTGACTCATCCAGGCCCAACTGAGGAAAAACACCGGCTGATTTTGCTGTGAAACCAACACATATTGTTGTCGCTTGATGATCGGCAGCAACAGTGTCGGTAGCGTGTGCAGCGGCGCATCGCGATGCATCGGCGAATGCATCCACAACCAGACGGCAGCCCCAAAGGCTTCCGCTTCACTGTCGTCACCACCGAGGATCAGCGGTGCTCTGATATCGTATTCGCCTATGCGCATCGTCGTGCCCTCAGTAGTTCCAGCTCAGGTTAAAGCCCAGGGTGACCGGGCTGGTGCTGAACCTCTCAGGTTTGGAAAACGGCACGCCGGCAAACAGATCGTAACCGACCTTAAAGGCATAGCCGCGCAGGCCAACCACGCCACCGGCCAAGTGTTGACCGGCCAGATAGTCAGAACCGTAGCCCCCCACTTCGCCGTAGTCGGCACCGAGGTACAGTTCTTGCCCCTGCAATGGCGTGCGCCAGGCCAGATCGTTACGGACGAACCAGCCGTGGTTAGCGTTCAGGGTGCGCTCGCCGTCAAAGCCGCGTACCGTCCAACGGTTGCCGATAGCAAACTGGTCTTGCGGCGTCAGCGGCGTAGTGCTGATCTGGCGCTGGTATTGCACGTTGTAGCGAAAGTTCTGGCTAAACAGGCTGAATGGCACGTCAAGCTGGGCATTTAGCTGCACAATTTTGCTCAGTGCAGTGGCTTCGCCAAAGATCTCTTCCGGCGCAGGCAATGCGCCGAACCAGCGGGTGCCGCGTTGATAACTGACGCCCGCGTCCAACGTAGCCTGTTGAATATAGTGGCGATGCTGTAATCCCAGCCGCCAACCGGAGGTTCGCCGTCGCTGCACGTCCACTTCAGTGTCATTGATGTAGTTGCTGGATTCGCGTGCCAGCACGTCGTAGGTCAGCGTGGTTTTCTGGCTGCCGTTTCGGTGCAGCACTCGGCTAAGCTGGAAATCCAGGTTCTTACTCTTGCCGCTGTAACGGTAATCCTGATTCTGACCGGCAATAGTCTGGTGGTAGTCATAACTGTTAGCGGTCACCCCGGCCATCCAATAACCGAACGGCACCGAGTAGTGCCCAGTAATGTTTTTGGAGCCTTTGCCACCCTGGTTTTGCAGATCGGTAGATCCCGAGATATAGAACAGATCGCTGAGTGAGAACGGGTTATCCAGCGATAGCGTCAAGCCCCCCTGATAACGCCCGGTGCTCTTGGTGCCAGAATCATCCAACGAAGCGCCAATGCGCCACATGCGCTCCTGCTTCCAGCTCAGGGCAATATCACTTTCTCCGGGTTGTTCACCGGGAATGATTTCCATGTTGGCCTGTACCGTCGGCAAACGCTGGAGGTTTTCCAGCCCTTGTTCGATATCACGCAGATCCAGCAGGTTGCCGGCATGGGCCGGGAATGTGCTGTAGGGTTGAATGTAATGGCCGCTGTCCGCCGTCAGTTTCACCTGCCGCACGTAGCCCGGCACCACCACCAACCTCAGCTTACCGCTTTTCAGATCCTGCGTCGGTGCCAACACGCGGGTGGTGATATAGCCGTGATCCACCAGCCGGTTTTGCAGGGTACTCATCAGCAGGTTAATGCCCTGCCCGCCCAGGCAGCGGCCCTGCGCCTGATCGGCGATACGCTGCAACGGCAGCCAATGAGGGAGTTTGTCCTGACCGGTTAACACCACCTGATCGATAGGGAAGCAGGTTTTTTCCTGCGGGAAAGCAATGCGGCCAAAGCTGGACGAAGGCGGAGACAAACGCACATCCGGTGTCGGTGGTGTCAGCTGTTGCTCCAGCGCCTTTTGTCGCTGCTGCTGTATGATCAGCTGTTCGTTGCTTGTCGTTGCCGCGTGAAGCGGTAGGCTGTATATAAACAGCGGCAAGACAACGGAGCCTAATGGAATACAACCCTTACGCACAACAAGGCTGAGCGACGAGTAGGCGGAATGGCGCATGACTTTTTCCCTGTCGAAAGACAAATAAAAGATAAGAATTGTAAAAAAACGCAAACATTATGCGCACGAATAGCTCACGATCAACTTAATTTTGGTCCGTAATGGGCGCCAGATAACAAAACACCTAATATAAACACCGTGCGTCACTCATATATCCGACCTAAATAACACCCAAAAGAAACATGTAAGACATTGATATATTTAAGATAAAATTAAAATAAACTTGAGGCATCTATTAATTAACATGAATAATTGCATCTAAACCATGCAATTATTCATCACGGCGCGATTATACTCAGCAGCCACCTTGATTTAGGAAATATCCTATTTAAAATCACCGCCACATTTTATTATCCGTATTTGGAAATTACACTTTCCATTAATCTGACTTTTATTTTTTAATTATAATTGTCAACACGTTACTTATTCCCTCTTGCTATAACTTATTTCCTATTTCTGCATTTTATGGCCCGCCATATGCGACTTTACCAGCAGGTTTCGGATTCTTTCGTTGCAATGCTAAACCGGTTCTTCTATTTTAGCTCGCCATCTGACACGGGTGAAAACAGGGGTTGAACATGGTTAATCGCGTATGGGTGCTGGGTGACGCAGTCGTCGATCTGGTTCCTGAAAATTCAAACAGTTATCTTAAATGTCCCGGCGGTGCTCCCGCCAATGTGGCGGTGGGTATCGCCCGCCTGGGCGGCGACAGCGCCTTTATCGGCCGTGTGGGTCAAGACAGCTTTGGCGCATTCTTACAGCAGGTGCTTAGCGAAGAGCAGGTCGATACCCGCCATCTGTCACAGGACCCCGACCACCACACGTCCACTGTGGTGGTGGATCTCGATTTGTCGGGCGAACGCTCCTTCACTTTCATGGTCACCCCCAGCGCCGACCTGTTCCTGCAACCTGATGATTTGCCCGATTTCAACGCAGATGAATGGCTACACGTCTGCTCTATCGCCCTGTCGCAGGAGCCAAGCCGCAGCACCACGTTTACCGCCATGGAGAACATCAAGGCAGCCGGTGGCTGGGTCAGTTTTGACCCAAATATTCGCGAAGAGGTTTGGCGTCAGCCGGAAGCGCTGCGTCCCTGTTTGCAAAAGGCGTTGCTACTGGCGGACATCGTGAAAATCTCGAAAGAAGAGCTGAATTTTATCAGCAGTATCGGTGAGTTAGAGAGCGGCATCGATTGGATGATGCAGCGCTACCCGCTCCGTTTACTGCTGGTGACACTCGGCAGCGACGGTGTGTGCATGCACGACGGTAAGCAAATTCGTCACTTCCGCGCCCCATCGATCACCCCCGTCGACACCACCGGCGCGGGCGACGCTTTCGTCGCCGGTTTGCTGGCGGCACTGGCACAGCTTGGTACTCTGCCACAAGAAGAACAGTGGTCAGCAGTCATCGCTCAGGCCCAGGCCTGCGGCGCACTGGCCACCACGGCCAAAGGTGCAATGACCGCGTTGCCACGGACCGACGAGTTGCAAGATTTCCTCCAGCGTTAGTCCGTTAAGCGTACATCCGGCCCCCAATCCCCTCGCCTGAACCATTGGCTCTGGGGGCCAGAGCACACCATTTTCATCATTAGGGTGTAATTTGCGGGTTTGATCACAATAGCTGAATCGGGTTAGCAAACTTGATTGCAAGCCGCCTTTCAACTCACTATCTTCCATCATGAAAAACCGGTTTAGCAATTTAGCAAAAATAATAACAACCTTCCCGGATGATAGAAAATCATGAAGAAACTAAGCTATCTGGCAGTAACAACAGGGCTCCTTATCTCTACCTCTGCGGCAGCAGCAGGCGCCAACGACAGTATCGAAGCGCGTCTGAATGCACTGGAACAACGGCTGCAACAGGCCGAACAGCGGGCCAGTCAGGCAGAAACGCGTGCTACGGCAGCGGAACGCAAGGCCCAGCAATTGGAGCAACGCACCGCCAACACCGAGCGGCAAACCGTGCAGGTGGCACAGCGCACCGCGACGTTGGAAACCCACGCCGCACCAGCCAGCAACCTGCAACTCACCGGTTTAACCGATCTGAAGCTGTACGGGGACGTCGAGTTCAACCTGGACGGAGCCAGCCGCAGCGGCCAGCTTACGTCGCTGAAAGGCAGCGACAATAAAGACTGGAAGCCCGGCAACAAGGAACGTTGGGATATCAACGGCCGTATTCTGGTCGGCGTTGACGGTTACCGCCGCAACCCGGACGGCAATTTCTCCGGCTTTAGCGTGCAGCCGCTGGCGGACATGACCGGCAAGATGAACCTCGACGATGCGGCCTTCTTCTTCGGCAACGAAAAGAACTGGCAGACCAAGATTGGCCGTTTTGAAGCCTACGACATGTTCCCGCTCAATCAGGACACCTTCATCCAGTATTCCGGTAATACCGCCAACGATCTGTACGCAGACGGCTTCGGTTATATCTACATGATGAAAGAAGGCCGTGGCCGCAGCAGCAGCGGCGGCAACCTGATGCTAAGCAAGTACGCCGGTGACTTCTACTTTGAACTCAATACGCTGGTGGAAGACGGCACCTCGTTGTTCCAGGACGACGCCTACCACGGCAACAGCCTGGATAAGAAGAAAAACGTCACCTACCTGCGGCCGGTAATTGCCTGGAAAAAAGACCAGCTCAGCGCGGCCGTCGCGATGGAAAGCAACGTGGTCAACAATGCCTACGGTTATCATGACAACCAGGGACAATTCGTCGATCAGTCCAAACGTAACGGCTACGGCATGACCCTCAGTTGGAACAACACCGCCACCCATCCAGACAACGGCGTGGTCGCCAACCTGAGCACCGCCTATCTCGACGCCTCTGGCGAGCAGGACTTCACCGCCGGAATAAACGTGCTGTGGCGCCGCTTTGAAGTGGGTTATATCTACGCCCACAATAACATCAAAGAGTTCAATACTGCCGGTATGGCGGCCGACATCAGCAACCCGCTGAGCGAGCCGGGCAAATATGACATACACACCATTCATACTTCGTACCAAATACCAAACATCATGAATATGAAGAACTTCAATTTGTATCTCGGCGCTTACGTTTCAATGCTGGAAGCCAATGCTGAGAACAAGATCGCCAACGCCAACAACGATCAGCGCTATGGCGTGCGTGCCAGATTCAAGTACTTCTTCTAACGCTGCTGAACTGATTTCCGCCGCGAAAAACCGCGGCGGTATTTTTATTGATTAAGGGAGTGAACATGGACATTACCGCAACCGCCAACGCGCTGTTGCCGCTACTCGGCGGCAAAGAAAACATTGCCAGCGCCGCCCACTGCGCCACGCGTCTGCGCCTGGTGTTGGTGGATGACAGCAAGGTAGACAAAGTGGCGATCGGCAAGCTGGACGGCGTGAAGGGCTGCTTTAGCAACGCCGGACAGATCCAGGTGATTTTCGGCACCGGTTTGGTCAACAAGGTACACGCGGAATTTATCAAGGCGGCCGGCGTCAGCGAGTCCAGCAAGTCTGAAGCCGCCGACATCGCGGCAAAGAAACTTAACCCGCTGCAACGTATCGCTCGCCTGCTGTCGAACATCTTTGTTCCGATCATCCCGGCGATCGTCGCCTCTGGCCTGCTGATGGGCCTGCTTGGCATGGTGAAAACCTACGGCTGGGCCGATGCCAACAGCGCTGTGTTCGTAATGCTGGACATGTTCAGCTCTGCGGCGTTTATTATTTTGCCGATCCTGATCGGCTTTACCGCAGCACGTGAATTTGGCGGTAACCCCTATCTCGGTGCCACACTCGGTGGCATTCTTACCCACCCTGCGCTGACCAACGCCTGGGGCGTCGCCGGCGGTTTCCACACCATGGATTTCTTCGGGTTGGAGATCGCCATGATCGGCTATCAGGGCACGGTGTTCCCGGTGCTGCTGACAGTGTGGTTTATGAGCATGCTGGAAAAGCAGCTGCGTAAAGTGATCCCCAACGCGCTGGATCTGATCCTGACGCCGTTCCTGACGGTGGTCATTTCCGGCTTCGTCGCCATGCTGTTTATCGGCCCTGCCGGCCGTGCGCTGGGTGACGGCATCTCCTTTGTCCTCAGCACGCTGATCACCCATGCCGGCTGGTTTGCCGGTTTGCTGTTCGGCGGCCTGTATTCCGCCATCGTGATCACCGGTATTCACCACAGCTTCCACGCCGTCGAAGCCGGGCTGCTCGGCAACCCGAATATCGGCGTCAACTTCCTGCTGCCGATCTGGTCGATGGCCAATATTGCCCAAGGCGGTGCCTGTCTGGCGGTCTATTTCAAAACCCGCGACGCCAAGATTAAAGCGATTGCGGTGCCTTCAGCCTTTTCCGCCATGCTCGGTATTACCGAAGCCGCGCTGTTCGGTATCAACCTGCGTTTTGTGAAGCCCTTCCTGGCGGCGCTGGCGGGCGGTGCGCTCGGCGGTGCCTGGGTAGTGGCCAATCACGTCGGTATGAACGCGGTCGGGCTGACCGCAATCCCGGGGATGGCGATCGTGCAGGCCAGTTCACTGGTGAGCTATATCATTGGCCTGGTGATCGCCTTCGGTAGCGCCTTTATTCTCTCATTACTGCTGAAATACAAAACGGACAGTGAATAATGGAAGAACACGACTTAATGAAACAGGCTGTTCAAGCCTTGATGAGCGGCATGCCAAAGGCGCTGCGCGACCCGCACCGCCCGGCGTGGCATTTGGCGCCTAGCGTCGGCTTGCTTAACGATCCCAATGGGTTCATTCAGCATAACGGCGTCTACCATCTGTTTTATCAGTGGAATCCGCTGGGCTGCGATCACCGCAACAAATGCTGGGGCCACTGGCAATCGACGGACCTGGTCAATTGGCAGCATCAGCCGGTAGCCCTGGTGCCGGGTGCCTGTTACGACAGCCACGGCTGTTATTCCGGTTCGGCGGTTGTGGCGGACGGCAAGATCACGCTGGTCTATACCGGCAACGTGAAATACGCCGAGGGTTCTCGCACCGCTTATCAGTGCCTGGCGCAAGAGAATACGCAAGGCGGCTACGACAAACTTGGCCCAGTGTTGCCACTGCCAGCAGGTTATAGCGGCCACGTCCGCGATCCAAAAGTTTGGCGCCATCAGGACGCGTGGTACATGGTGCTCGGCGCACGCGATCTGCAAGATCGTGGCAAAGTCCTGCTGCTGCGTTCCGACGATCTACGCAGTTGGCAATTGCGGGGGGAAATCGCCGGTTCGCAGCTTAACGGCATCGGTGACTTCGGCTATATGTGGGAATGCCCTGACCTGTTCACGCTGGACGGTGTCGAGGTGCTGATCTGCTGCCCGCAAGGGCTTGAAGCGCAGGCCGAACGTTACCTCAACGTTTATCAGGCTGGCTATTTCACGGGTAAGCTGGATTATCAACGGGCCACTTTTGACCATCAGGACTTCCACGAGTTGGATGCCGGATTCGAATTCTACGCACCGCAGACCACCCTGGCCGAAGACGGCCGCCGACTGCTGGTGGGTTGGATGGGCGTGCCAGAACAGGACGAGGATTATCATCCGACGCGGCAGTATGGCTGGATCCACACCATGACTTGCCCGCGCGAACTGTCATTGCAGAACGGCAAACTGTACCAACAACCGGCACGCGAACTGCAACAGCTGCGAGGCACAAGCCAACAATGGCAAGGTGCCGCCGACAGTGCGCCGTGCTTGCCTGTCGATAGCGCGGAGCTGCTGCTGACACCGCAAGGGAGGTTCAGCGCTAACGTCGGCGATGCCATTGTGCTGGACTGGGACGGTGCCTTGCTGCGGCTGACGCGTAACAACCTGCGCGACGGGCAGCCGGAACACCGCTACTGGCGCGGTGATCTGGCCCACTTGCAGATACTGTTTGACCACTCCAGCGTGGAGATCTTTATCAACCACGGCGAAGCGGTCATGAGTGCACGCTACTTCCCCGGCCCGCAACCGCTGTTGCAACTCGGTGGTGATGCGCACCTGGCGCTCGAACACTGGTCGCTGGCGCCATGCATGCTAGAATGACGCATCCTTCGATGAACTCAGATGCCGTCAGTGAAAAAAAATAAACGCATAACCATCAGTGATGTTGCCGCACTGGCCGGCGTGTCTAAATCGACCGCCAGTCTGGTGCTTAACGGCCGCAGCAAGGAATACCGGGTGTCTGATGACACCCGCGATCGTATCTTGGCACTCGCGGCCGAGCACCACTACCAACCCAGCTTCCACGCCCGTTCGCTGCGTTCTACGCGTAGCCATACGTTGGGGCTGGTGGTGCCGGAAATGACTAACTACGGTTTTGCGGTAATCTCACGCGAGCTGGAAACCCTGTGTCGCGAGGCCGGTTTGCAGTTGCTGATCGCCTGCACCGATGAGAATCCGGCACAAGAAATGATGGCGGTGAACAGCCTGGTACAACGCCAGGTCGACGGTCTGATTGTCGCCTCCAGCCAGCTCACCGATACCGAGTATCAAAAAATCAATGCTGGCCTGCCGGTGGTGCAGATGGACCGTCTGATTACTGGCTCCGACCTGCCGCTGGTGATCACTGACTCGCTGACATCGACCGCCACCCTGGTTGAAAACGTGGCGCGCCAACACCCGGACGAGTTTTATTTCCTGGGCGGACAACCGCGCATCTCACCAACACGTGACCGGCTGGCCGGTTTTCAGCTCGGCCTTGAACGTGCCGGAGTCGTCTGTAAACCAGAATGGATCATCAACGGCAATTATCACCCCAGCTCCGGCTACGAGATGTTCGCTCAACTGTGCGCACAGCTAGGCCGGCCGCCAAAAGCGTTGTTTACCGCCGCCTGCGGCCTACTGGAAGGGGTATTACGTTACCTGAACCAGCACCAGTTGATGGAAAGCGATTTGCATCTGTGCAGCTTCGACGATCACTATCTGTTCGACGGCCTAACGCTGAAAATCGACACCGTGGCGCAGGACTGCCGCGCGCTGGCACAACACAGTTTCGACATGGTCAGCGCACTGATTGACGAGCGGCCATTAGAACAGAATGCGCTATACCTGCCGGGCAGTATCCACTGGCGGCATGCCGGTTCTAAAGCACTGCTCGACCAGCACCCGGTTTTTCCTTTTCCCGGTTAAGGAGCTCAACATGAGCCGTGAGATTAATAAAGATACCCAGCTGTGCATGTCGCTGGCAGGCCGCCCAGGCAACTTCGGTACTCGTTTCCACAATTACCTGTATCAGGAACTGGATCTGAACTTCATCTACAAGGCGTTTACCACCCAAGATATTCAGGCTGCGGTGGGCGGCGTTCGCGCATTGGGTATTCGCGGCTGCGCGGTATCGATGCCATTCAAAGAGAGCTGTATTCCCTTCCTGGACGCGTTGGATGCTTCCGCCACGGCGATTGAGTCGGTCAATACTATTGTCAATGACAACGGTTTTCTGCGGGCTTACAACACCGACTATATCGCCATTGCCAAACTGTTGGCGCAACATCAGATCCCGGCAGAAACATCCTTTGCCCTGCGCGGCAGCGGCGGCATGGCGAAAGCGGTCACCGCAGCACTGCGTGACGCCGGTTTCAAAAACGGCCATATCATCGCCCGCAACCCGGAGGCTGGACAGGCTCTGGCTAGCGCATACGGCTACCAGTGGCTGGCAGAAGTGGGTGAGTTACAGGTGGATATGGTGATCAACGTAACGCCAATCGGCATGGCCGGCGGTGTAGAAGCGGAGCAACTGGCCTTCGCGCCAGCGACTGTCGATGCAGCGAAAATCGTCTTCGACGTCGTGGCGCTACCCGCGGAAACGCCGTTGGTTCGTTACGGGCGTGAACACGGTAAACGCGTGATTACCGGGGCAGAAGTGATTGCATTGCAGGCGCTCGAGCAGTTTGTGCTTTATACCGGCGTACGCCCAACCGATGAGCAAATCGCTCGCGCTGCGGCGCACGCTCGCGGCTAAAGGGTGTTGAACGTTAGGGGCTGAGCAGATGAGCCAGCGCTTAACGTTCTAACGACAAGCCAGCAAACGCAAAATATTCCTCGCACCGTGGAATACTCGCTGGATCCTGACGTTATGTTGCATCGCAGTAAAAACGATAAGGTATTTGCCATAGGCGCTAATCCTGACGTTCCGGCCAAGCTCAGGGCGCTTTTGATAGGTGTCCGGCGACTCGCCGATACGCTGGCATTGGCTATACAAACTCAGCGCACGCACCGGATTTTCCTGCGCAATAGAGTCGCCAATATTTTCAATGTCACATATCGCCGCCGACGATATTGTTAGCCCCATTAGCCACTTCCATTATCCACCATCCGTTGGTATTTAGTCCGTAAACGCGCAAATGCTTCCTCCGCCGGGACTCCCTCACCACTTTCGATTCCCTGCGCAATAGCGACTCGCAACTGTTCAATTTTCATCGCCCGCTCATGCTCTTCGAGCAGGCGTAGACCTGCTCGAATCACTTCACTGACGTTGCCATAACGCCCGCTGTCAATTTGCTCATGAACGAACCTTTCAAAATGAGGGCTTAAAGCAATGCTCGTTGGCATGTCCGACCCAGGAAAGTAGTGTTAATTACTATCTATTAGTATTTTCATGTGTTGAAGGCGCGTCATGCTCATGTACAAAATTCAGGCAATAAAAAAGGGCGCCTGAGCGCCCTTCCAGCCATTGGTGATGTCAGCCCGTTATTTGGCGGCGCCTTCCATCCCCACCAGCCCCACTTTCAGGTAACCGGCTTTACGCAGCGTATCCATCACGCTCATCAGCGTTTCATAGTCCACGCTCTTATCCGCCTGGAAGAAGATAGTGGTCTCTTTGTTCGCCTGCGTCCGTTGATCCAGCACCGACGTCAGTTGATCTGCACTGACAGCTTGCTCGCCAACATAGAGCTGTTTGTCCGCTTTCACCGACAGGAACACCGGTTTTTCCGGGCGCGGCTGCGGTTTGGCGGAGGACGCCGGAAGATCGACACGGATATCTACCGTTGCCAGCGGCGCGGCCACCATAAAGATGATCAACAGCACCAGCATAACGTCGATAAACGGCGTCACGTTGATTTCATGCAGTTCGCCGCTGTCGTCCAAATCTTCATTTAAGCGCATCGCCATAACTCACCCCACCCGCAGTTGGTGTGAATGCTGTGAACGTTTGGCTTCCGCCGTGGCGGCCAGATCCAAATCGCGACCCAGCAACAGCAGAACCTGCGCCGCTACGTCGCCAACCTGTGCACGGTGGCCGCTGATCACGCGGGCAAAGATGTTATAAATCACCACCGCCGGGATCGCGGCGACCAAGCCCAGAGCGGTGGCCAGCAGCGCTTCTGCGATGCCGGGTGCAACGACTGCCAGGTTGGTGGTCTGCGAGTGGGCAATGCCGATAAAGCTGTTCATGATGCCCCAAACGGTACCGAACAGACCGACAAACGGCGAAATGGCACCGATGGTCGCCAGGAAGCCATTGCCACGGCCCATATTACGGCTGTAGCCCGCTACGCGGCGCTCCAGACGGAAACCGGTACGTTCCTTGATGCCGTTGTTGTCGTTGGATGCCGCCGACAGCTCCAGCTCGTTCTGTGCATCGTTCAGCAATACGGAACTGATGCTCTCATCCGAGAAGCTTTGCGCCAGCTCAGAGGCTTCGTCCAGCGAGCGGACGTTGGCTAACGCCAACTGTTCACGGCGCAGACGGCGCTTGGCGCGGAACAGTTCGCTGCCTTTAGAGAACAAGATGGTCCAGGTGACAATAGATGCCAGCACCAAACCGATCATCACGATTTTTACCACGATGTCCGCATGTTGGTAC
Organism: Serratia sp. PL17; assembly: GCF_017832355.1. GTDB lineage: Bacteria > Pseudomonadota > Gammaproteobacteria > Enterobacterales > Enterobacteriaceae > Serratia. The sequence continues at coordinate 278,781 of NZ_JAFIBY010000005.1, read as the reverse complement.
ATGCCCCAAACGGACAGGTCCATACCGCGGGTTTCTGGCGGTTGGATGGTCGGTTGTGGGTTCACCGGCGTGACATTTTCCGGCGTGGCTGCAACAGCAGGCGCCGCAGCCGGAGTAACGCTTTCGGTAACGGCTGGATTAGCCGCCGGTGCTGCCTGAGCGCTACCGGCCAGACCCACCACTAATACCATTGAAGCGATCAGACCGCGGCCGAATGCCTGGCCCCATTGCGCCCGGCCCTGACCGAACGATCCTTGATTTAAATTCTTGCCAGCCGTTTTCACGCTGTGCCTCCACCCGTTACCAATCAAAATTGAGGAATAATTCAGCGTGCGATCATATCAAACCACTCAGGGATTGATAGTAGTTCTCATTATTATTTACCAAATAATCGGGAAAATTATCGCCACGGCGTCCGCAACGCTCTCCCGCTAACCCATTCGCGACCTGTTCGGCCCTATAAGCACCTTTTATAAGGTTTTTCGTCACTTTTACGGCACAGGGCTGCAACAACGTCATCGTTTTATCGCATTTTGTCGTCACATCACGAATTTACCGATAAATCCGCTTGGTCATTGCGGCCCTGCAGAAGGATGACGTGCAGGAACAGCATCGGGCAGAGGATTGCATCCGTTTCTGCATTTGGCGGTTAAAACGTCTGGATGGCTATTAAATGTCATGCTAACGTAAGGACTCTCGTAAATGGCCCGTGAAGACCCAATAAGGTGAGCCCGCTCCCATGACGTCAAAGAACATCGAAACCACCCTGATCGGCGCCGGGCGCAGCAAGCGCTATACACAGGGCTCCGTCAATCCCGTCACCCAGCGCGCTTCTTCACTGGTCTTTGATTCCGTCGCAGCCAAAAAACACGCCACCGCCAAGCGTGCTCATGGCGAGCTGTTTTATGGCCGGCGCGGCACCCTGACCCATTTCGCGTTGCAAGATGCGATGGTCGAACTGGAAGGCGGAGCGGGTTGTGTGCTTTACCCTTGCGGTGCGGCGGCGGTTTCCAACGCCATCTTGTCCTTCGTCAGCGCTGGGGATCACCTGTTGATGACCGGTTCTGTCTATGAACCAACGCAGGATTTTTGCACCCATATCCTGAGCCGTATGAACGTAACGACGACCTATTTCGATCCATTAATAGGCGCCGATATCGCCGGGCTGATTCAGCCCAATACGCGCGTGGTGTTCCTTGAATCGCCGGGTTCGATCACCATGGAGGTTCAGGATATCCCGGCGATGGTGCAGGCTATTCGTGCTGTGGCGCCGGACGTGGTGATCATGATCGATAACACCTGGGCAGCCGGCGTACTGTTCAAGGCGCTGGATTTCGACATCGATATTTCGATTCAGGCGGGCACCAAATACATTATTGGTCATTCCGATTACATGCTGGGCACTGCCGTAGCAAACCCACGCTGTTGGGATCAATTGCGTGAATACTCTTATTTGATGGGCCAAATGGTGGATGCCGATACCGCTTATATGGCCAGCCGCGGGCTGCGCACGCTGGGTGTGCGTCTCAAACAACACCAACAGAGCAGCATTGAGGTCGCTAACTGGTTGGCCGACAGGCCTGAGGTGGCCGTGGTCAATCACCCCGCGCTGCCCAGTTGCAAAGGCCATGAGTTTTACCGTCGTGACTTCAGCGGCTGCAACGGCCTGTTCTCTTTTGTACTGAAGCAGCGTCTCAGTGACGTGCAGTTGGCCGATTACCTGGATAACTTCAACCACTTCAGCATGGCGTATTCCTGGGGAGGCTATGAATCACTGATCCTGGCTAACCAACCGGAAGAACTGGAAGCCATCCGTCCGGCGGGCGGCGTCGATTTCTCCGGCACGCTGGTGCGCCTGCATATTGGCCTGGAAAACGTGCAGGATCTGATCGCCGATCTCGCCGCCGGGTTCGAGCGTATTACCAACGCGCACTGATACATCGCCTGTTACAGCGGTAATTTTATTCGCCTCGTTTAATGTGTGCTTAAGCTATTAGCGGTACACTAGGCGGGTAACTGTCAGATACGGTCAACACCGCATCCTGGGGTACGTGGCTCCAGGCGCAACCGGCATGCAACAGGATATATAATGGATGTATTACGAGAGATTGTTCATGCGCTTTGGCAGCAGGACTTCATAGCCCTTGCCGATCCAAGCGTCATTTGGGTGGTTTATGCTGTACTTTTCACCACGCTATTCTTAGAAAACGGATTACTGCCAGCTTCCTTCTTACCCGGTGACAGCTTATTGTTGCTATCTGGCGCATTGATCGCCAAAGGCGTAATGGCCTTTGTGCCTACGCTGATCATTTTGACCCTTGCCGCCAGCCTTGGTTGTTGGCTGAGCTACCTGCAAGGCCGTTGGCTGGGCCACACTAAACTGGTAAAAGGCTGGTTGCTGCAGCTGCCCGCCCAATATCACCAGCGGGCGCACAACCTGTTTAACCGTCATGGCCTGATGGCACTGGTGATTGGCCGTTTTCTGGGCTTTGTCCGTACCTTGCTGCCCACCATGGCCGGCATCTCTGGCCTGAACAGCACGCGTTTTCAGTTCTTTAACTGGTTGAGCGCCGTAATTTGGGTGGGTGCCGTAGTTGGCCTCGGCTACGCCTTCAGCCAGATCCCGTTAGTGAAACGCTACGAAAGCCAGGTGATGACAGGGCTGATGATCCTGCCGCTGGTTCTGTTGCTGGCTGGCCTGCTGGGTGCCATGTTGGTTATCTGGCGCAAAAAACGCGCAGCCTCTTCCTGATGCGTTAACGGGCGGCAGTTGCCGCCCGTACAGTTCAATCCGCATTCACCTGCAATCTACCCTTCCATCATCAGCGGAGGGTTGTCGCGCAGCCGGGCCACTTCGTCGCTCGGCGTCACGCCGAAGAAGCGTTTAAATTCGCGACTAAACTGCGAAGCGCTCTCATAGCCAACGCGGATCGCCGCGGTGCTGGCCTTTAAACCATCATGCACCATCAGTAAACGGGCTTTGTGCAACCGATAGGATTTCACATACTGCAACGGCGAGGTATTCGTCACCGCTTTGAAGTTATGGTGGAACGCCGAAATGCTCATGTTCACCTCACCCGCCAGCTGTTCGACGTTGAGGCTGTCCGCGTATTGGTTCTCAATGCACCGCAGCGCCTTGGCGATTTGGCTAAAGTGGGTATGGCGATTAACCAGCTCCTGCAGCGACGCTCCACAGGCACCACGCAATATGTAATACAGGATTTCACGTACAATCTGTGGCCCCAGCACCCGCGCGTCGAGCGGTTTGGCCATCACATCCAACAAGCGTTCGGTGGCGCACAATAGCTCTTCCGATAATTCAGCCAGGTTCACCCCACTGCTTTCTCGGCGCGGTTTCATCAGGTAGTCATCGTCGCCGATGTCGATCAGCAAATCCTGCAGCATCTGGCTATCGATATTCACGGATAACCCCACCAGTGGCAATTCTGGGCTGGCAAAGGTTTCACATTCGAAGGGCAAGGGTACCGTCATCAGCAGATAATTACGCGGGTCGTATTGGAATACCCGGTTACCGCAGTAACCCACCTTGTGACCCTGGAAAATGATCACTACCCCGGGTTCGTACATCACCGGTTGACGTGGGCAATGGCGGTCGACGTAGAGGATTTTCACCAGTGGCACTGGCGAGGGCGTATAACCGTTACTCTCGGCAAAACAGGCTGCCTGGCGCGCCATGCGGCTGCGCAGCTCATCAATGTCACTCACAGAAACACCCTCTTACACTAAGAATAATCCGGCATAAATAATAGTTTAAAACTCTATTTTTCTACAACGCTTTGTAGAAATAGGCAAGACTCGGGCAGGAATGTGCATTGTGCTGCGGGGCCAAGTTACTGACAATACCCCTCAGATATTTTGCGCCACCGGCGCTTGTCTTATGCAGAAGAGAAATAACCATGCAAAACTTTATTCTTCATACCCCAACCAAAATTCTGTTCGGCCAAGACCAAATCGCGGGTCTGGCGCAACAAATCCCTGCCGACGCCCGCATTTTGATCACCTACGGTGGTGGCAGCGTGAAGAAAAACGGTGTCTTGGATCAGGTCTATGCCGCGCTGGCGGGCCGCAATGTCCTGGAATTTTCCGGCATTGAGCCTAACCCAACCTACGAAACGCTGATGAAAGCGGTCGAGGTCGTGCGTGCAGAAAACATCGACTTCCTGCTGGCTGTTGGCGGCGGCTCCGTCGTGGACGGCACCAAGTTTATCGCTGCTGCAGCCCGCTACACCGCAGATAACGATGCCTGGCATATCCTGAAAACCGTCGGCAGCGAGATCAAAGACGCAGTGCCTATGGGTTGCGTACTGACATTGCCGGCCACCGGTTCTGAATCCAACAGCGGCGCAGTGATCACCCGTAAAAGCAGTGGTGATAAGCAGCATTTCTTCTCGCCACACGTACAGCCTTTGTTCGCCGTGCTGGATCCGGTCGTGACCTATTCACTGCCTCCGCGCCAAATCGCCAACGGTGTGGTCGACGCCTTTGTTCACACCCTCGAGCAGTACCTGACCTATCCGGTTGACGCCAAGGTGCAAGATCGCTTTGCCGAAGGCCTGCTGCTGACCTTGCTGGAAGATGGCCCACGTGCGCTGGCTGAGCCGGAAAACTATGCGGTGCGCGCCAACGTGATGTGGAGCGCCACTATGGCGCTGAACGGTTTGATCGGCGCGGGTGTGCCGCAGGATTGGGCAACCCATATGCTGGGTCATGAACTGACCGCCATGCACGGCCTGGATCATGCCCAAACGCTGGCGATTGTCCTGCCTGCGTTGTTGATCGAGAAAAAAGCACAAAAACGCGAAAAACTGCTGCAGTATGCCGATCGCGTTTGGGGTCTGCGTGACGGTAGCGAAGACAGCCGCATTGACGGCGCTATTGCCGCCACTCGCGCCTTCTTCGAAAAAATGGGCGTGCCGACCCGCATGTCAGATTACCAGCTCGACGGCAGCTCAATCCCAGCGCTGCTCGATAAGCTGCACCAGCACGGTATGACCGCGCTCGGCGAACACCAGGACATTACCCTGGAAGTGAGCCAACGCATTTATGAAGCGGCGCGTTAATCGCAAACTCGCGATTTACTGCTAGGCTTTAGTTTCAACGACCCTCCTGCGCCCGACCGATCACGCTCGCCGGGCGCAGTGCCAAGCACGATTCCGATATCGTTGAAATTTGCTTAGCGAACTCAGCACTACCCCTGTTTGCCAGCTAGAATCTACTGATATAGCCTAAATAATTCGAGTTGCAGGAGGGCGGCAAGAGCGTGCATCCCGATGAGCTTACTCAAGTAAGTGATTTGGGATACAAATCTGCCGGGAGCAGATTTGAACGCTGCTTGCAGCGGCCCCTTTAGGGGCGTGGCCCACGGATGGGCCACGTAACCGTTTGCAGCCTACACCGCTGTAGCTTGAAGTATGACGGGTATCGCTGTTCCTGGTGCATGCAGCACCGGGCAATCCGTTGACAAGGAGATACGCATGACAACGCAACAACCCATCATCAAACTCCACGATGGTAATCTGATGCCGCAGTTGGGTCTCGGCGTTTGGCAGGCGAGTATTTCAGAAACCACCAATGCGGTGCTTAAAGCGCTGGAGGTGGGCTATCGCTCGATCGATACCGCTGCGATCTACAAGAACGAGGAAGGGGTCGGCGCAGCGCTGCAAACCTCCTCGATTCCCCGCGATGAACTGTTTGTCACCACCAAACTGTGGAATGACGATCAGGGCGACCCACAGGGCGCGCTGGAAACCAGCCTGGAAAAGCTCAAGTTGGACTATGTCGACTTGTATTTGATCCACTGGCCGAAACCCCAGCAAGACCAATACGTGGACGCCTGGCGCGGGCTGATCAAACTGCGCGAACAAGGGCTGGTTAAAAGTATCGGGGTATGTAATTTCCATACCCCGCATCTCCAGCGCCTGCTGGATGAAACCAATGTCGCCCCGGTGATTAACCAGATCGAACTTCACCCACTGCTGCAACAACGCCAATTGCGTGCCTGGAATGCGACGCATCACATCGCTACCGAATCCTGGAGCCCTCTGGCACAGGGTGGTGAAGGGGTATTCGATCAACCCGTCATTAAATACCTGGCAGAAAAATACGAGAAAACACCGGCGCAAATCGTGGTGCGTTGGCATCTGGACAGCGGTCTGATCGTGATCCCGAAATCGGTCACGCCTTCCCGCATTCGTGAAAACTTCGAGGTCTTTGATTTCAAACTGGATAAAGACGAACTGAGCGAAATCGCCAAGCTGGATATCGGCAACCGTCTCGGGCCGGATCCAGACTCACTGTAATCTGACTCGGCCCTCTCCGCCTGAGAGGGCCACTTTATTCCCCGCTACAGCTGCTCACCGTTGGTGGCAATCACCCGCTGATACCAGCCAAAGCTCTGCTTTTTCTTGCGGGCCAGATTGTTGTCGTGATCGACATACACAAAGCCGTACTGTTTCTGATAGCCGTTAAGCCATGAGAGCAAATCGATAAACGACCAAGGGTAGTAGCCGCGTACATCAGCCCCCTGTTCGATCGCCGCACCGATCGCCTGAATATGATCGCGCAGGTAGTCAATCCGTGGTTGATCACGCACTTCTCCCTCGACGATCGGATCTTTGGCGCCCAATCCGTTCTCGGTAATGTAAATGGGGATGTTGCCATAGCGTTTGACGATACGCCCAATAGCATCGGTTAGCCCCTGTGGGTACACTTCCCAGTCCCAATCGGTGTAAACACCGTTCGGATTGCGTACCAGTTTGAACAGCCCTTTGAAACCCAATTCACGCCCGCTGCCCTTTTGGCCACTGGTGTTGATGGCATAGCCGTCCACGTCGTCGTTATGCGCCACCATTTCACGCTTGTAATAATTCAGGCCGATAAAATCTACGATGTTCTCCTTCAGCAGTACCTCATCGCCAGGTGCAAAATAGGGTACGCCAAAGGCCTGCTGCGCCATCGCCAAGAGCTCAGCCGGGTATTCCCCTTTTAGCACCGGATCGTACAACCAATGCGTGAAGATCCCTTCAGCGATCTCGCAAGCGCGCCGATCCTCCGGTGAATCGCTGATCGGATCGTTCGGTTGCAACACGTTGACGAAGCCGATCTGCCCCTTGATCTGCATTTCCCGGAAGCTTTTCACCGCACGGGCATTCGCCAAAAACACATGGTGGCAGGCCTGAATACCCTTCTTAGGATCGGTTAACTTGGGCGGATGCGCCCCGGTGATATAGCCCATACCGATAAACACGATGGTTTCATTAAAAGTGGACCAAAGCTCAACCCGATCGCCAAAACGTGCATAGCACAGACGCGCATATTCATCGAAAGCATCGACGATCTCTCGCGATTCCCAACCGCCAAAAGATTCTTGTAGCGCTTGCGGCAGATCCCAGTGGTACAGGGTGATCATCGGCTTAATATTGTGCTTAAGCAATTCGTCGATCAAGTCGCTGTAGAATTGGATCCCTGCTTCGTTCACTTCTCCCCGGCCCTGCGGCAACAGCCGTGGCCAGGAGATCGAAAATCGGTAGGTCTGCATACCCAATTCGGCCATTAGCGCCACATCTTCGCGGAAGCGATGGTAGTGATCGACCGCGACATCGCCGTTGGTACCCTGATAAGTGGTGCCGGGCAGATGGGAGAAGAGATCCCAGTTGGACAGGCCTTTACCGTCAGCATCAAAACCGCCCTCAACTTGGTATGATGCCGTCGCGGCCCCCCAGAGAAAATCCTTCGGAAATACGCTCATTGGTTTTTCACCCCGTTCTGTTCCAGTAATCGGTAAATTCTCACCAGCTCCTCCACCAGATCGCGCGCTAGCATGGCGTTCATGATGTGATCCTGTGCATGCACCATAATCAGGTTGACCGGTAACTTGCCTTCCCCCTCGTCAAATCCAATCAATTCAGTTTGAGTGGCATGGGCACGCTTGGCCGCCAACTGCGATTCCGCCAGCAAAATGTCTACCTGATCCCACTGGTATTTACGCGCAGCGTACAGCGCCTGCATGGCACAGCTGCGCGCTTCACCGGCGTTGATGATCAACTCCATGACTGCCGTTTCCATATCCATCATTCTGTGACTCCTTGCGTCTGTTCTATCTGATCCGCTTCGCTCACTTCCTGGTCCAACAGCTGTTGCTCATAGACCTTGAAGAACGGGTAATAAATCAGTGCTGATACCGCAGCCAACAACAGCACCAACAGCGCCGCGCGGAAATCCCAACCGGTGGCCCAGGCCGCACCAATCGGGGCGGGTGCCGTCCAGGGCACTACCGAGATCACTCTGCCGATCAGATCCAGTTTCACCGCCGCATAGGCGATGATCGAATTGACGATCGGCGCGGTGATAAATGGGATAAAGAAGGTGGGATTCATGACGATCGGTGTGCCGAAGATCACCGGTTCATTGATGTTGAAGCAACTGGGCACCAGGCTCAGCTTGCCGATCGAACGCAGATGCGCCGACCGGCTGCGCAGATAAAGCAGCACCAGTCCGAAGGTGGCGCCAGATCCGCCGATAACGATAAAGAAGGTCCAGAAGGCTTCCATAAAAATGTGTGGCATCGGCTGGCTGGCGGCCAACGCGTCCTGGTTGATACCCAGGTTGGTGAGCCAGAACGCCTGCAGCATGCCAGAGACGATCACCGCACCATGTATGCCGGCAAACCACAGCAAGTGGCCAATCAGCACAGCCAGCAGGATCGCCGGCAATGAGTCGGCGGCGGAAATCAGTGGCTGGAACAACGCCATGATCGCCTGCGGCAACAACAGGTTGAATTGGTGCTGCACCAGCAAACTAAGTGGATACAGCGTGATCACCACCGCCAGGATCGGAATCAGCAGATCGAACGATTGCTTGATCTTGGCTGGCACCTGTTCCGGCAGTGAGATACCGATGTTTCGCACCTTGAGAAAACGGATCAACTCAGTGGTATAGATCGCCACCAGAATGGCGGTGAAGATCCCCACCCCGCCCAAGGCCGCCGTCGGTAACATCTTCTCGGTTTGCGGCGCGGCGACCAATAAAAACGACATCAGGGCCAGCATCGCCGCCATAAAGGGATCGAGTTTATAACTTTGCGCTAAATTGTAAGCAATCGCAGCCGTTATATAGATGGACATGATCCCCATCGTCATATTAAACGGGGTAAGAATGGCAACCTGATGTTTTTCTGCCGTACCCAACCACCATTGGGCTATTCCCCAACTGCTGTCAGCAGAAAAAGGCGGATACGCGAAAACCAGTAAAAATGAGCCGACGATCATAAACGGCATGGCGGAAATAAAACCGTCGCGGATCGCCATAATATGTCGTTGAGTCGATAATCTACCGGCAATCGGGCTGATGCGGTTTTCAATAAAATTGAATGCGGCCTGGCTGATACTCATGGTTCAACCCTCGGGACGTTCTGAGTCAATGGTCACAGGGCGAGAAAGCCTACGGCAGCGCGCTGCAGCAGGCGGCCCCGGTAGGATTAGCGTGGTTCAATCATCGCCAACGCTTCGGCAAGGATTTTATCGCCACGCATCATGCCGTAATCCATGCTGTTTATAACCGCAATGGGTTTATTTTCCCTGTCGGCGATCTTTTTAAAGTCAGCCAATTTATATTTAATCTGCGGACCAAGCAGGCAGCACTGGTAATTTTCCAATGTTGCTTCAAATTCATCTATACCGACGGCGATAATATCAACCTCAATACCCTGCTGTTCGGCAGACTTTTTCATTTTATTCACCACCATGCTGGTCGACATCCCGGCTGCGCAGCATAAGAATATTTTTTTCATCCGTTCTCCTGGGGTCAATAGGTGAAAATGATTCAGTTGAGGAATGAGTATGGTTTCAAAAATGAAAAAACAGCAACCGGTTTCAGTAACCGGTTACAGTGTTTGAACAGGTTCTGTGAAGGAGATCCAAAATTGCTGCCGATACCTCATTCATCCTGTCGAAAGCGCCCGATCCCCCTGTTTTTTACTAAAGATCTTTCCGGCAGCTGACGTTATGATGGCGGCACCCGGCCCCGTCCGCCGGCCCAATACCGTTAAAAATAGATAACGCACGGAGCACAATGAAATCTTCCCTATCACAGTGGTCACGCCTGAGCATACTTTGCGTCATGCTGATCCTGGCCGGTTGTTCCAGCAAAAAGCCACGTACCAGCTACGATGCTCATGCTTTTGATGATGCGATCGAAGATGCTGCGGATAAATACAACGTCGATAAGAAGCTGATCACGGCAATGATCAAAGTAGAATCCAGCTTTAACCCAGCCGCAATCAGCCGATCCAATGCTATCGGTTTAATGCAGTTGAAAGCAGATACCGCGGGGTGCGATGCCTATCGCTACAAAGGTAAGCGCGGTTGCCCGGACGATGACGATTTGCTGGATCCTGATACCAACATCGATCTTGGTGCAGCCTATCTGGCCGTCTTGCAAAAACAGCAGCTTAAAGGCATCAACAATCCCGTCACCCTGCGTTATGCCACCATTATCGCCTACGTCAACGGCACGGGCGCACTGTTACGGACGTTCTCCAGTAACCGTCAGCAAGCCATTTCGATGATTAATAATCTGTCGCCAGAAGCCTTTAACTGGCATGTGCGTAAGTATCATCCAGCCCCGCAGGCACCGCGCCATTTGATGAAAGTGGAAGCCGCCTACGATCAATTGTGATTTTCAGACGTAAAGAGAAAACCTTGGGGTGAATGCCGATCGGTTAAGGTGTTTTTAGCAAGTTCAGCGTTCTTTTCGGTCGATAAACGCGCAAAGCACCATGAGGCTCTTGCGCCTCGACCGAGCAAGGGGCCGTAAGCACGGCCCCTTGCAACCCGCGCTCTTGCCCACTCAGACGGTTGGCTACGCCAACGGCTCTCACTTCATCACGCCGCATCACGGCCGGCTATGACAGGCGTCCATGGCGGTTTCGCCTATGCGTTGTGCTTGCGTTCGACGTCTTCAGGGCGCCCAACCGCGTGCTCATCTCATCATTTCCACTGTATTTCATCGCGCGACGTCAAACTGAGGCACAGGATGCTCAGTGGCTACCAATGTGGGTGGGGTAAAGGGGCCACGCCTTCGGCCCCTCCAATTGCCGTTCATTGTGGCTACAGAGAAATAGAGGGTATTTACGGCAATCCTACCTGCACTGAACCTACAGAAACCGAATAAAAAAATGCCGACCAGCTTTAACTGATCGGCATTAAACCTAGGGACTGAAGCCAATACCTACCCGTTACGGCTTACCATTACGGATAGGCTTACGCGGTGGCTTATTGGTCGGTGTTCGCTGACGGGTGATATCAGTATGCTTGGTCAGCGCTGGACGAGTATGGCGTTGCAGACGCTTCGCTTCACGCTGTTCGTCGATGGTCGGTGCCGGCACCAGGCACTCGCGACGGCTGCCGATCAGGTGCTTCATGCCCATCTCTTCCAGCGCGGTGCGGATCATCGCCCAGTTGGCTGGATCGTGATAACGCAACAACGCTTTGTGCAAGCGACGCTGACGATCGCCCTTAGGTATCACGACGTCTTCACTCTTATAACCCACCCGGCTCAACGGGTTTTTGCCGCTGTAATACATGGTGGTGGAGTTAGCCATCGGTGACGGATAGAAGTTCTGCACCTGATCAAGGCGGAAACGGTTTTTCTTCAGCCACAACGCCAAATTCACCATGTCCTCATCACGGGTGCCCGGATGTGAGGAGATGAAATACGGGATCAGGTACTGTTCTTTGCCTGCCAGCTTAGAATAATGGTCAAACAGCTGTTTAAACCGATCGTAGCTGCCCATGCCCGGCTTCATCATTTTCGACAGCGGGCCTTCCTCGGTGTGTTCCGGGGCAATCTTCAGGTACCCCCCCACGTGGTGGGTCGCCAGCTCTTTGATATAACGCGGATCTTCCACAGCCAGGTCATAACGTACGCCAGAGGCAATCAAGATCTTCTTGATGCCCTCCAGTGAGCGAGCACGGCGGTACAGCTTGATGGTTGGCTCGTGATTGGTGTCCATGTAGGTACAAATCTCTGGATACACACACGAGGCGCGGCGGCAGGTCTGCTCAGCGCGCGGATTGGTGCAGCGCAGCATGTACATGTTTGCCGTCGGACCACCCAAATCGGAGATTACGCCAGTAAAGCCCGGCACTTTGTCACGAATTTCTTCGATTTCGCGAATAATGGAGTCTTCTGAACGGCTCTGGATGATGCGCCCTTCATGTTCGGTGATCGAACAGAATGAACAACCGCCGTAGCAGCCACGCATGATATTCACCGAGAAGCGGATCATGTCATAGGCTGGAATGGTTTCCTTGCCATAGGACGGATGCGGGATACGCTGGTACGGCAGGGCAAATACGCTGTCCATTTCCGGCGTAGTCAGCGGGATCGCCGGTGGGTTAATCCACACGTAGCGATCGCCATGTGACTGCATCAGTGCACGCGCACAGCCCGGGTTGGTTTCGTGATGCAGAATACGCGAGGTGTGCGCATAAAGCACCTTGTCGGCCTTCACTTTTTCAAAGGACGGCAGCAACACATAGGTTTTTTCCCACGGCTTGGGTTTGGCTGCGCGTACGGTCACCGGCTTGGCTTCCGGCTCCGGCTTGCCACCGTCTGCGCACGGCAGATCGTCACCGTAAGGATTTGGAATTGGCTCAATGCGGCCCGGCTTGTCCAGACGGGTAGAGTCCACACCGGTCCAACCCGGCAACGCACCTTTGCGCATCACCGCCGTATTGCGGATATCGTGGATCTCGCTGATTTTCTCGCCCGCAGCCAGACGGTGTGCCACTTCCACTAACGGACGCTCGCCGTTACCGTAAATCAGCATGTCAGCTTTAGAGTCCACCAGCACCGAACGACGCACGGTATCCGACCAGTAATCGTAGTGAGCGATGCGACGCAGGCTGGCTTCGATGCCGCCCAGCACGATCGGCACGTCTTTATAAGCTTCTTTGCAGCGTTGGCTGTAAACCAGCGTCGCACGATCCGGGCGTTTACCGCCCACGTTGCCGGCGGTATAGGCATCATCGTGACGCAGTTTACGGTCGGCGGTATAACGGTTGATCATCGAATCCATGTTACCGGCAGTGATGCCGAAGAACAGGTTCGGTTTACCCAGGCGCATAAAGTCTTCTTTATTGCTCCAGTCCGGCTGAGCAATGATGCCAACGCGGAAGCCCTGCGCTTCCAGCATGCGGCCGATGATTGCCATACCAAAGCTTGGGTGATCGACATAAGCATCACCGCTGATAATGATCACGTCACAGCTATCCCAGCCCAGTTGATCCATCTCTTCGCGCGACATGGGTAAAAATGGCGCAGTGCCATAACATTCGGCCCAATAAGGCTTATAGGAAAATAATTCACGATCGGGTTGGATTAGGCTGGTGGTGCTCATTCTCGTGCTCTTTTACAGGTTAATTAATCGCCGGGCGGCGATTATACGCACTAGTAGCAAAAAGAGCATGGTTATTTCACACATTAGTCACATCACAACGGGCTTGCCTCTCGACTCTGCACGCCTGCGCCGTCATCATAGCGCATTCTGTTCGGCCCACCGGTCGGCAGCGGAGGACATGAATGAATGAGTTTTTAGCAGTAAAGCCGGTCCTGGTACTGGGCAGTGCGATCGGTGAAGTGGCGCTCACGCAGGAACGGAAGATTGGCGGCAGTGCGTTTAACATTGCGCGAGCACTGATGCATTTGCAGGTGCCGGTGATCAACGGCATGCCAGTCGGCAACGGTGACTGGGGGGCCGCGATTGAAGCAGAAATGGAGCAGATGGGCCTGCCGGTGCTGCTGCGCCACGGCCAAATGGACAATGGCCAGTGCCTGATACAGGCGTCGTCCAACGGAGAGTCGGTTCTTGTTATCGAGCCCGGCTGCGAAACCCAGTGGAATAAAGCCCAGCTGTCCACCCTCCCGTTGACTGAAGACACCCTGATCTACATCAGCGGTGAGCAATTGGTTGGGGACAACGGTGAAGCATTGCGCGATTGGCTGACGCGCCTCCCCTTCGACCAGCGCCGTCTTATCGTTCCGGGTTCCTATGTCGGCCAACTCGATGAAGATTTCTTCGCCATGCTCAGCGACAGCCACAGCCTGCTGATGTTGAACCGTAGCGAAACGACCACATTGTGCGGTACAGGTGATGTACTTGCCGCTGCCCGAGGGTTCGCCAGCGCTCATAACCTGACGCTGATTTGCCAATTGGACCGCGATGGTATCTGGCTTTGTGATGGCGACGCCCAAGCGCTGCAAATTGCCGGCGGTTCGGTTGAAGACGCCAGCCCAAGCGACGCTCGCTGCGTCGGTCTGTTGGCTGGGCTGTCGGCCGGTTGGTCCGTGCCACAGGCCGTCGATCTGGCCAACCGTGTCGCTGCTGAATGGGGAGCAAATCCGGGCTCTGTCGAGGTACCGAGCAGGCAACAATGCTTTCCTCACGTTTGAATCAAAATGGGCGCATCCAGGCGCCCGTTTCATTTTTAATGTGCCCGTTGTACTGGCCCCGCATGCTCCTCGGGCCGATGCTGATAATTAAAGGTCAGCGCAAAAACGATGCCCAAGACCAACGTATACAACGCGAAGATCAACCAGATACTCTGCCAATCTTTTATGCCGTTGCTAGTGAAGTAATCCACGACTTCGCCGCTGGCAATCGCCCCCACATAAGCCCCGATCCCGTTAACCATGGTCATAAACAGCCCCTGAGCACTGGCGCGGATACGATGGTCCGCCTCTTTCTCAACAAAAATAGCCCCCGAAATATTAAAGAAATCAAAGGCACAGCCGTACACGATCATCGACAGCAGCAGTAAGACAAAACCGAAACCGGCTGGGGTGCCATACGCCAAAAACAAGAAGCGCAGCGTCCAGGCCGCCATACTGATCAGCATCACCTGTTTAATGCCGTATCGGCGCAGGAAGAACGGGATTGTGAGGATGAAGAACACCTCGGAGATTTGTGACAACGACAACAGCACCGCCGGGTATCTGACGCTTATGCTGTCTTGATACAGCGGATTGCTCGCAAAATCGTGCAAGAAGGGATTACCGAAGGTGTTAGTCACCTGCAGCGCAGCGCCCAGCAGCATGGCAAACAGGAAAAATAACGCCATGCGTCGCTGACGGAATAGCACCAGAGCGTCCAGCCCCAACACGCTGAGCACACTTTTTGATGTTTCCACCCTGCTGGTCGGACAGTTCGGTAACGTCAGCGAATAGAAAGCCAACAGTAGCGATACCCCAGAGGCCAAATACAGTTGCATATTGCTGAGTTCAATCTTGCTAAAACCGACCAACCACATCGCGACAATAAAACCGACGGTGCCATAGACCCGTACCGGCGGAAAATCTTTCACCGTGTCGTAACCCTGTTTCTCCAGGCAGAAATAGGAGATGGCATTGGAAAGCGAAATCGTGGGCATATACACCATGGCATTGAACAGCATGACCCAGAACATCACCATAGGCTGATCAACCTGCGCCGCGCAGTAAAGTGCTCCTGCACCGAGCAAATGGCACAATGCATACAGGTAGTTGGCTTTGATCCAACGATCGGCCAGGATGCCCGCCAATCCTGGCATAATCAGCGCTGCGATCCCCTTCGCGCTGTAAACCATGCCCACCTGCAGCCCACTGAAATGCAGGGTGTTAATCATGTAAGATCCCAGCGTGACCAGCCAGGCTCCCCAAATAAAGAACTGCAGAAAAACCATCACCTTCAGTCGCGTTTTTATAGCCATCACCATCACCTTATTATTTTGATTAAAACGATGATTTGCACGGCAAGGCCCCTGTGCCCTGCCGCGAAGGGACTAGAGCATTACAGCGTTTTGAAGAACTCACGGATCAGGCGCATAAAATCCTCTGCCGCCAGTACAGCGCAGCTCAGGGTTTGCTCATGAGACAACGGCGTATCGGACAACCCTTCGGCGTAGTTGGTCATCGCGGACACCACCAACACCTTCAGCCCGCAATGGCGTGCAGAAAGCACTTCCGGCACGATAGACATACCCACCACATCACACCCCAGCGTTTGCATCATGCGGATTTCCGCTGGGGTTTCGAAGTTAGGCCCGGTGTAAGCGGCAAAGACCCCTTCTGCCAGCGGGATACCCACGCGTTCAGCCACCTGAGCCAGTTGGCTGCGCAGTTCGGGATCGTAAGCGTTCGCCAGGCTAAAGAAGCGCGGGCCGAAACGCTCATCATTGTCACCGACCAATGGCGATTCAGGCATGAAGTTGATGTGATCGGTAAGCGCCACCAGGCTGCCCGGCGGTACCGATTGACGCAACGAACCGGCGGCGTTGGTCGCCAGCAAGAATTCGCAACCGAGCAATTTGAAAGTGCGCACGGCAGTGGTCATCACCTGCATGCCGCGGCCTTCGTAGTAGTGTCCGCGCCCTTTCATGCACAAGACTGGTACGCCCTCCAGCCAACCGGCAACCAGTTGCCCAGCATGGCCCACTACACTGCTTACCGGGAACCCCGGCAGCTCAGCGTAGTCGATGGTCACCGTGTCGGTCATGACCTCTGCCAAAGCACCCAGCCCCGAGCCCAGTATCAGCGCCGCTCGCGGTTGGAAACCCGGCAAGCGGGTGCGGATTACATCAGCACAGGAAAAAGCATCTTCTTGATTAAACATTGTATTCTCTTCTGTGAGGGGGGTAGTCACCCCATAGTAGAGAGCGATGTCCAACGGCGACCAATACATTATTGGCAGCCTATTTATTCCATTTACCTATAAATTGGCAGTCACAGGAGGCCATCATCAGCATGAAGCAGCCCCAGCAAATGCCCGATCCGAGCCGGATTAATTTCCGCCTGTTGCACTATTTCCGCGTCGTGGCAGAGGAGATGAACTTCACTCAGGCGGCACTCCGGCTAAATATTTCGCAGCCGCCGCTTAGCAAACACATCAAAGATCTGGAGAGCCAGCTGGGCGTCGCATTATTCAAACGCACCACACGCTCAATGGCGCTGACACTGGCTGGCCGAACGCTGTTTCGCAACGTGGAAATGTTGTTGGATCAAGCCGGGCATGCGCTGAATCAGGTTCAGCAATTGGGCCGCGGTGAGGCGGGCCACATGGTCGTTGGCATGGTCGGTACCTCGATATGGGGCGGGTTGATACCGGCACTCAAGCGCTTTGCCGGGCAAACGGCCAATATCACCTGGGCTTTAAACGAACTGACGCCCAGCCAACAGATCACGGCACTGCAAAAGCGTCATATCGATATTGGCGTCTGGCGGGAAGCCAGAGAACAAGTATTACCGGGGTTGGCGAGTCAATTACTGGCGCGGGAGAATATTGCGGTGGTGCTGCCACTGGAACACCCACTGGCGCACGCAGAAAGCCTCCCGCTCTCGGCGCTGAGGCATGAAAAGTTCATGGTATTGCCGCCACACGAGGCCAGCCTGGGCTTGTACCTGCATAACCTCTGCCTGCAGCATGGGTTTAAACCCGATATCGCCTATCAGGTCAACGAACCGCAAACCCTGATGGCGCTAGTGGCCGAAGGTTACGGCATCACACTGCTGCCGGACAGCTATGGGCGCATTCCGTGGCCTGGCGTGCGTTTTTGCCCGCTACAGCAGGCGCCATCGGCAGATTTGTATGCCATTTATCATGCAGACAGCGCAACGCCGGTCGTACAGGCATTTCTGGACATGCTGCGTGCGGGTACGCAAGAGGAGTCCACACAACATGCTTAAAGTGCCGGCTGCACCATAAACTGACCTGCGCTACCGCGATCCGCCATTTCAAGCGTCTGGCTGTAGAAAAGGAACGGGAAGTGCTCCGAAGTGGACTGATTGAAATACACCAGCAGCTCGACGTCGCCATCGACCCATACCGTGTCCTTCCAGCCGCGATCTTCTGCCATCGGCTGCGCGCCGTTGACGCGTTTCACCAGGAACTGTACGCCCTGAATATGGAACGCCTGCGGCGTATCCGCATGGATATTCCAGCGTTCCCAGCTGCCTTGTTGCGTTTGAACATCAATGCGGTTCATGTCCCAGATCGCCCCGTTGATCCCAGCCTGGCTGTCGCCCAAACGGAATTCGCGGGTACGGCTGACGCTACCATCCAGCAGTTGATCCGCCAGCAGGCGCATTGGCAAATTATCGGTCACCAGTGGCAATAACCCTGTCGGTTTCAACGTCAACACCTGGGTTGAAACCAGAATACTCGACGGCTCAAACAGCCCGCGCAGACGATCCATAATACCCGCTGCTTCACCGGCGGTGATTGTCACCTCATCGCCTTTAGACATGTCGATAAGCACTTCACGGCGCTCACCGGGTGCCAACGAAAGCTGTTGTACCGCAACCGGCGCAGGCAGAAAACCCTGATCGCTGGCGATAACGTTAAGTGGCCGGCCATCACTCAATTGCAGCATGTAGCGACGCGAATTGGAGGCATTAAGCAGACGCAAACGCACCCAACCACGTGATACTTCAACGTACGGGTTTTGCACACCGTTAACCAACAGCGTATCGCCAACAAAACCGCCCTGTGACGGCGGATCGTATTCCGGCGTACCGAAGTTATCTAATCGCTTGTCTTGAATAATCAGCGGGAAATCATCAACGCCATAATGATTTGGCAGCGGCAGCGCCTTGCTGACTTCATCTTCAATCAGCCACAGCCCTGCCAAACCGTTGTAGACGTGAGGTGCCATACGGTTAGGCGTGCTGGCGTGATACCAGCAGGTGGTTGCGTTCTGGCGGATAGGCAGCACAGGTGACCAGTCAACGTTAGGCGACATCATGCGGGGGGCACCGCCCACCAGCGTCCCCGGTACCTGCAGACCGCTGATGGTCATCGCCACCGGCTCTGGCAGACGGTTGCTGTAGATCAGCTTTACGTCATCACCGTTATAAACCCGCACTGTCGGCCCAAGATACATGCCGTTAATCCCCCACACCGAGGCTTTACGGTTATCCATAAATGCCCAATGGGCACGCTGCAGCGTTAAAAACAGCGGCTGTCCACGACGGGATTCAAGCAGGGGGGGAATAGGTAACGGGGTCTGCATTCCGCTCGCCTCAGCCCTCAGCGGCACGGATCCTGCGCACAGCGCCAAGCCCGATGCCTGAATAAACTGACGTCGACTGAGTGACATATTTTCTCCATGAAAAACAATAACTACACCCAAAATACTCGGCGTTCCATCAAGGCAGTAAGAGCGAGAATCCCCAAGAGCCTACGCAAATCAGTGGCTGAGGTAAGCGCGCGTCGCCAACACAGATGCAACGTTTACTATAACGGGTATAAACCGTGTGCAAAGACCGGGCCCCTGACCATCAGATTAGCAGGAGCCCGGGCGTTAACGGCATTTGACGCCGTTTAAAAGTTCATTCTTTGAAGCCGGTAGGAATATTATTTTCCGGCTGCGTTGCGCTGGGCCACTTCTGCATCCAGCTCGGCAATTTTCGCCAGCATTAGCGCATGGCAATGGGCCGCCAGCTCACGCACATTTTCTTTACTGTAATGACTAATATCGACCGGCTCTAACATTTCGACGATCGCATGGCCATTATTCCAACGGTTAAGATTAATTTTACCGCTGGTCGTGGAAACGCAAATCGGCACAATTGGCACCCCAGCGGCAATCGCCGCGTGGAATGCACCCGTTTTAAACGGCATTAGCCCGCGCCCGCGGCTACGGGTGCCCTCTGGAAACATCCAGATCGAAATATCGCGTTTTTTAAACTGTTCGGCTACCTGTGCAATGGTGCCATGTGCTTTGGCACGATTATCACGGTCAATCAGCAAGTTACCCGTCAACCAATACAATGGGCCGAAGAAAGGAACCCACAGCAGGCTTTTTTTGCCCACGGTCACGGTGCGCGGCTGCACCGCCTTGGCGGCCGTCACCATATCGTAGTTATTCTGGTGGTTGGCGATGTAAATGCAGTTGCCGTTTTTGGCCGCATCGGCCGGCACGCGAACTTCCACCTTCAAACCGAATAACCCGGACAGGCGGCCAAACAGGTGACCGAAGGTCGCCACATGGCGGGGATCACGCGGGCTGAACAAACAATAAATAGAACCGAAGATGCACACCAAAATACAATACAGAGTGGCAAGAATGGCACGCAAAATTAATAACATAACAACCTCATTAGCACACTGCCGACGCAGCCTGATGCGCTGCGTAGATCCCTTTTTCCCTTCATACTTGAAGTTACATCTGTGTTGGCTGCGTCCGCGCCCCCCAGTCACTTAGTTTACTAAGCTCCCAGGGATTTACAGCCTTGCCGCCTTGATGCAACTCCAATTATTTTGGGTAAACTCATTCTTTGATTGCAGGGGCTGAAAACCTGCCCTGCATTTTTTTGCTATTTTCCCGCCAGCCGGCGATACGCACAATAATTTTATGCAGAGAAATGTTAACTATTTGAAAATAATTGCCGATGGTGGGAAATCAAGCGGGCGCAGCATGCTGCGCCCGCTTTGTTATCCTGCTGCAGTGAGCTTACTCTTCGCTGTCACCTGTAGGGGCGCGCGCCGGTGCGTCAATCTCTACGCGATCGATTCGCTGCAGCCCGCGTGGCAGTGAGGTACCTTTACGGCCGCGCTCCGCACGGAATTTCTGCAAATCTTCCGGACGCAACGTCAGCTTACGTTTGCCCACATGCAGAGTCACAGAGGTTTGCGGCGGCAGCACGAACAACCACGCTAACTTGTCTTCACCCGATGCGGCCTGCGCTGATGGGATAGAGACAATCTTGTTGCCCTTGCCCTTCGACAACTGCGGCAGATCTGCAACCGGGAACAATAACATGCGCCCTGCCGCGGTGATCGACAACAGCATGTCGTCGTTACCGTGAATCTCCATCGGTGCCAGCGCCTTGGCGTTATCCGGCAGGGTAATCATCGCTTTGCCGGCACGGTTACGCGCCACCAAATCGTTGAAGGTACAGACGAAGCCATAGCCGGCATCGGACGCCATCAGCAGCTTCTGATCGTCTGCCGCCATCAGCACTTGCTCAATGGTCGCACCCGGCGGTGGCGTCAGCTTACCGGTCAATGGCTCGCCCTGACCACGTGCCGAAGGCAACGTCAGCGGATCAAGCGCGTAACTGCGGCCTGTGGAGTCGATAAACACGACCGGCTGGTTGGTCTTGCCGCGGGCCGCACTGCGGTAGCTGTCACCGGCCTTGTAGCTCAGACCACTTGGATCGATATCATGGCCCTTGGCACTACGCACCCAGCCCATTTCAGACAGCACGATGGTCACCGGCTCAGACGGCACGAAGTCATGCTCGCTCATCGCCTTGGCTTCTGCACGCTCGGTAATCGGCGAACGACGATCGTCGCCATAAGCCTGCGCATCTGCCTGGATCTCTTTTTTGATCAGAGTATTCAGCTTGCGCTCGGAGGCCAGTAACGCCTGCAGTTGATCGCGCTCTTTCGCTAACTCATCCTGCTCACCACGGATCTTGAACTCTTCCAACTTCGCCAAGTGACGCAGTTTCAGTTCAAGAATAGCTTCTGCCTGCGTATCAGAAATGCCAAAACGCTGCATCAGCACCGGCTTGGGTTCGTCCTCACTGCGGATGATGTGGATCACTTCATCGATATTGAGGAACGCCACCAGCAAACCTTCCAGGATATGCAGGCGTTTCAGGACTTTTTCCAGACGGTAGTTCAAGCGGCGGCGCACTGTGTCACGGCGGAATGCCAGCCATTCGGTCAGGATTTCCACCAGCCCTTTAACTTGCGGGCGGTTGTCCAGGCCGATCATATTCATGTTGATTCGGTAGCTTCGCTCCAGATCGGTCGTGGCAAACAGGTGATTCATCACCTGCTCCAGATCGATACGGTTGGAGCGCGGCACAATCACCAACCGCGTTGGGTTTTCATGATCGGATTCGTCACGCAGGTCTTCAACCATTGGCAGCTTTTTGGCGCGCATTTGGCTGGCGATCTGTTCCAATACCTTGGCACCGGAAACCTGGTGCGGCAACGCGGTGATCACCGCACTGCCGTCTTCTTTCTTCCAAACGGCGCGCATGCGAACTGAACCGCGGCCATTTTGATAAATTTTGCGGATTTCGTCGCGCGGCGTAATGATCTCGGCTTCCGTTGGGAAGTCCGGCCCCTGTACGAACTCGAGCAAGTCTTCAAGCGAAGCACCCGGCTTGTCGATCAATGCCACCGCGGCGGCGGCCACTTCACGCACGTTATGCGGTGGAATATCGGTCGCCATACCGACGGCAATGCCGGTAGTGCCGTTCAGCAGAATGTTGGGCAGGCGAGCCGGTAACATCTTCGGCTCCTGCATGGTGCCGTCAAAGTTCGGTACCCAGTCAACGGTACCTTGACCCAATTCGGCCAACAACACTTCCGCATACTTGGACAGGCGGGATTCGGTATAACGCATCGCGGCGAAGGATTTCGGGTCATCCGGTGCACCCCAGTTCCCTTGGCCGTCGACCAGCGGATAGCGATAAGAGAACGGCTGGGCCATCAACACCATCGCCTCATAACAGGCGCTGTCGCCATGCGGATGGTATTTACCCAGCACGTCCCCCACGGTACGGGCAGACTTTTTGAATTTGGCGCTGTTATTCAGCCCCAGCTCAGACATGGCGTAGATGATGCGGCGTTGTACCGGCTTCAAACCGTCACCAATGTACGGCAACGCCCGATCCATGATGACGTACATGGAATAGTTCAGATAGGCGTTTTCAGTAAACGTGTGCAGCGGTAAACGCTCTACACCGTCATGAGTCAGATCACTCATTACTCAATTATCCTCAGACCGTGGCTTGGCAATCCCTGGACGACAAAGGGTTGATTCTGTCCGCGATAGTAACTCATCAGCGGGGTGGCTGTCACAGATGGCGCAGCAATCGTCCGGTAAAGCCCGCTCATCCGCTCGTTTTATTCGAAATCCCGTCATTTGACGCGCATTTGTTGACTCAGAGTCAACACTGTTGTGCGCTGGATCCCATTTTTACTTACACGGCTAACAATTACACTCCCTATCAGCGAAAAGCTTCCCGCCCCTCTGGCGCGGAAAGCATCACATATTTTCATTCTGACAGGTGCCGTGAAAAATGAGCAATATCCTGATTATCAATGCGAAAAAACAGTTTGGTCATTCTAATGGCGAACTCAACCAGACCATGAGCGACGTCGCGGAAAGCTTCCTTCGCGATGTGCAACATGAGGTACAGGTCACCGTCGTCGATGAAGGTTACGATATCGACGCCGAAGTGCAAAAATACCTGTGGGCAGACGTGGTTATTTACCAGATGCCGGGTTGGTGGATGGGCGAACCCTGGATCTTGAAAAAATATATCGATGAAGTGTTTACCGCCGGGCACGGTAGCCTGTACGCCAGCGACGGTCGCACCCGCTCCGATGCCAGCAAGAAATACGGCTCAGGTGGCCTGATCCAAGGCAAGAAATACATGCTGAGCCTGACCTGGAACGCGCCACTGGAAGCCTTTACCGACCCAGATCAGTTTTTCCATGGCGTCGGGGTCGACGGGGTGTACCTGCACTTCCATAAAGCCAATCAATTCCTGGGCATGGAAGCGCTGCCGACCTTCATCTGTAATGATGTGATTAAACAACCGGATATCGACAGCGACATCGCACGTTATCGCGCGCATCTGACAGAAATTTTTGCTTAACTGGCAGGATGCATGTCAATCAATGAGGTAGTGATGATCACCGTAATTGCAGAAATCAAGACCAAACCCGGCCACCGTGAAACCGTGCTGAAAGCGATTGAGAAACTGGTCCCCTTAGTGCTGGCGGAAGACGGTTGTAGCGAATATACGCCGATGGTAGACAGCCACACGCAGGCACCTTGGCAGAAGTTATCGCCAGATTCGGTGTTTATGCTGGAAAAGTGGGCCAGTCAGGCGCATCTGGAAAAACACCTGGATATCGCTCACATGCATCGCCATCGTGACACCATCAAAGACAGCGTGTTGGGCGTAACCATTCACGTGCTGGGTAACGCACTGTAAGCCCTTCAGGGGCCGCCTGACGGCCCCTACAATGTCTGCGTATCAATATGCGCGCTGACATAGTCCAGAAAACAGGTAATACGCGCTGCCAATTGGGTATTGCGGTAATACACCGCATTAATGGGCTGACGCACGTCCAATGTCTCCGATGCCAGTAATGGCACGAGCCGCCCGTTACGTTGATCGTCTCTCGTCATAAAATCAGCCAACTGCACGATCCCTTCACCACGCAAGGCCAACTGACGCAGCGTTTCACCGCTGGAGGCGGATATTGTCGGTGTAATGGCAAAATGCTGTGCCTGCTGATAGCGCAGCGGCCACAGATTGAGCGATTCCGGCTGCGTGAAACCGAGCAGGCAGTGGTCACGTAACGCCTCGACACTGCCAGGGATGCCATTACGGGCAAGATAGTCTGGGCTGGCTAAAATGCGTAAGCGGCTGGTACCCAACAAACGTGCATGGATGGTCGAATCTCTCAAGGCACCAATACGAATGGCAATATCGGTACGTTTCTCGAGCAAGTCGATAATCAGATTGTCGGTATTGAGCTCCAGCTCAATCTGCGGAAAACTGTGGCGAAACCCTGCGACCAACGGCACGATCACGTGCTCCATAAAGGGTGCGGCGGCGTTGACTCGCAGCTTGCCGGCCGGGATCAGCCTGCGTAGCGCCATCTGTTCTTCCGCATTCTCCACCGAGCGGATAATGTCTCGCGCATGACTGAGAAAGTTTTGCCCTTCTTCAGTCAATTCCAAGCGACGCGTGGTGCGGCGCATAAGGGTCGTTTCGAGTTTTTTTTCCAACCGGCTGAGCGCCCGGCTGATACCGGAGGTGGTTTGGCCGAGCTGTTCGGCGGCGGCGGTGATGGAGCCGCTGTCGACAACCGTGGTAAACGCCAATAATTCTTCGAGGGTGATTTTCATGCATTCCGCCCTGAGTGGTCAAGCGCCACACGCAACGCCCCTACGGGAAGAAGGCCCGGCAAGGTGCCGGGCCTGACAGTCGGTCAGACAGAGAGCTCTGCCATATCGCCTTTGTCTTGCAGCCAGTTACGGCGGTCTTCAGAACGCTTCTTGGCCAACAGCATGTCCATCATCGCCAGCGTTTGATCCACGTCATCCGCATCCACCGTCAATTGCACCAGTCGGCGGGTATTAGGATCAAGTGTCGTTTCACGCAGCTGCAATGGGTTCATCTCGCCCAGCCCTTTAAAGCGCTGAACGTTTGGCTTGCCCTTTTTGCGTTTCAACTGATCCAACACGCCCGCCTTTTCTTCTTCATCCAGCGCGTAGAACACCTCTTTACCAAGGTCGATACGGTACAGAGGTGGCATAGCCACATATACGTGGCCGCCTTTGACCAGCGAGCTGAAGTGGCGCACGAACAACGCACACAGCAATGTAGCAATATGCAAACCGTCGGAGTCCGCATCCGCCAGGATACAGATCTTACCGTAACGCAGTTGGCTCAGGTCTTCACTGTCGGGATCAATGCCGATCGCTACGGAAATATCGTGTACTTCCTGCGAGGCCAACACTTCGTCCGAAGACACTTCCCAGGTATTCAGGATTTTGCCTTTCAGCGGCATGATCGCCTGATACTCGCGATCGCGCGCTTGCTTGGCTGAACCGCCCGCCGAGTCCCCTTCTACCAGGAACAATTCGGTCATGTTCAAATCTTGAGAAGTACAGTCGGCCAGTTTACCCGGCAGTGCCGGGCCGCTGGTCAGCTTCTTACGGACCACTTTCTTGGCGGCACGCAGGCGGCGTTGGGCGCTGGAAATAGCCAGTTCAGCCAACTGTTCCGCCGCTTGGATATTCTGATTCAGCCATAGGCTGAAGGCGTCTTTCACTACGCCGGAAACGAATGCCGCACACTGACGCGAAGACAGACGCTCTTTGGTCTGCCCGGCAAACTGCGGATCCTGCATCTTCACCGACAGCACATAGGCGCAGCGGTCCCAGATATCTTCAGCAGACAGTTTCACGCCACGCGGCAGGATATTACGGAACTCACAGAACTCGCGCATGGCGTCAAGCAGGCCCTGACGCAAACCGTTAACGTGGGTGCCGCCTTGCATTGTTGGGATCAGGTTCACGTAGCTTTCGGTTAACAGCTCACCGCCTTCCGGTAGCCACAACAGCGCCCAGTCTACCGCTTCGGTATCGCCGGAGAAGTTACCGACGAACGCCGCTTCCGGCAACGTGATCAGGCCGTTGACGGCTTCCATCAGGTAGTCGGTCAGGCCGTCCTGATAGCACCAGCGTTGCTCGGTGTTGTTCACCTTGTCGATGAAATAGATTTCGACCCCAGGGCACAACACCGCTTTGGCTTTCAGCAAGTGACTGAGGCGCGATACCGAGAAACGAGGGCTGTCGAAGAACTGTTCGTCAGGCCAGAAATGGATGCTGGTACCGGTATTGCGCTTGCCGCAGCTGCCCGTCACCGCCAATTCCTGCACTTTATCGCCGTTTTCAAAGGCAATGCTGTAGACGTTGCCGTCACGCTTTACGTTAACTTCCACCCGCTTCGACAGGGCGTTAACCACAGAGATCCCTACGCCGTGCAGGCCGCCGGAAAACTGATAGTTCTTATTGGAGAATTTACCCCCCGCATGCAGACGACACATGATCAACTCAACCGCAGGCACGCCTTCTTCAGGGTGGATATCCACCGGCATACCGCGGCCATCGTCGATCACTTCCAGTGACTGATCGGCGTGCAAAATCACGTCGATGCGCTTGGCGTGACCGGCCAACGCTTCATCGACACTGTTATCTATCACCTCTTGACCAAGGTGATTGGGGCGCGTCGTGTCGGTATACATGCCGGGACGACGGCGCACTGGTTCTAGACCGCTGAGTACTTCAATGGCATCAGCGTTATAGCTGGATTGAGTCATCGTTGATTATTTTTTCGTGGTTAAAGGAAGGTGCCGGAAGCGTCTGCTCGATTCCCTTCGTGGTTCAAACCGCAGCCGGGTTATAGCCCTAAAAAATCCACAATCTGGGGGAAGTAGTGCTCGAAACCGACGAAGGCATGGTTTCCACCCGACTCCACCGTCTGTCGGCACGCGGTGTAATAGGCGACCGCTTGCCCATAATCGAGAATTTCATCGCCCGTTTGTTGCAGTAACCAGATTAAATCCGGTGACTCCAAGGGATCGATCTGCATCGTTTTCAGATCGTAAACGTGACGTGACTCTAACACATATTGCTGACCGGTGTAGGGGTTCTCGTTTTCGCCAAGGTAGTCAATCAACAGCTCAAACGGCTTCACCGCAGGGTTAACCACTACCGCTGGCAGTGAAAAACACTGTGAAAGCCAGGTCGCGTAGTAGCCTCCCAGTGAAGAACCGACCACGCCTATCGTCTGCCCGGCACGCTCCATCACCATGTTCTCGATCATCTCGGCGGCATCCGCCGGGAAAACCGGCAACTGCGGCACCAACATCTCAATATGCGGATGATGCTCAGCCAGCCACGCCTTGAAGGACGTTGCCTTCGCCGAGAGCGGTGAACTGTTAAAGCCGTGCAGGTAGAGCAATGTAGAAGGCATCAATATCCATCCGAATCCATGTCGGGGCGGAAATCGTCGTTTTCCAACCGGAAAACCTGTGTCTCGATGCAACCATCGGGCAGCAAGTCAAGGTAGCGCCAGCCGGGCGAAACGTCGTCGATAGTAAAGTTGGTGCAATGTGGTTTGAATTGCACGCACGTAGACGGCGACGCCAATAAACGCCGCCCCTGCCACTCCAGATCCAGCTCCTGGTGAATATGTCCACACAGCAGCGTGTTCACTTTCGGGTAACGCAGCAATACTGCCCCCAGCATATGCGGGTTACGCAGGCTGTGTTGATCAAGCCAGGTGCAGCCGGAAGGCAGCGGATGATGGTGCAACAGCATCAAAGTATAGCGATCGGGGTAGGCCTGAAGACAGCGCTCCATCCATTCGAGCTGGTATTCACTCAGTTCACCGTGCGGTACACCGAATACCTGGCTGTCCAGCAACAACACCTGCCAGTGATCGCCCACCAGTACGTGTTTTGACGGGGCAATGCCCGCGGCGGCCAGCGCGTCGACCATCGCTGGCTGAAAATCATGGTTACCCGGGAGCCAAACGCAAGGCGCCGGCAATCGTGCAATACCTTCAGCAAAATGCCGGTAGGCAGCCAATGAATGATCCTGCGCCAAGTCACCGGTGGCGACGATCAGATCAAAATCACGCTGTTGCGCCTTGATAGCGTCCAATACCGCATGATAGCTACGATAGGTATTGATGCCGAGCAACGTCTCATTTTCGCCGGCAAAAAGGTGGGTATCTGTTATTTGTAGAATCCTGACCCTGGCCCCACTTGCCACGGTCGGTTTAAACAGGCTTTCCAAATGGTGTCCTTTGTTATCTCAGTCTGTCTAACAAACCGGAACCGCCATCGCTCCATGCGCCAAACAGTAGCGCAACCAATCAGCAAGAAACTGGTTAATTTGATGCTTTTCGTCGCGTTGATGCAACTTTTTGTTGGGATAATCATAACGTGCTTTAAAGCGATAGATCTGCTGACTTGAACACACTTCCGCAACCATCGCATCATGATAGAGCCTTACCGTCATCGCAGGCAGGCTCCAATAGCTTACCGCCGGTGCGGTCTGCTCAATCTGCACCAGCGAGGTATAGCGCGTGGATTCAACAATAGTCAGACGATAACTGGCGCCGTTCACCTGATAAGTCACCGTTTCACCCACTTCATCATTGCGCGGCAGCAAGCGGCGCAATTGCGCGAAGTTGGTTTCGCACACTCTCATCATCTCGGGGAAATCAGGGGTATAGCGCTGTTTCATTAGTTGGCCCACTCTTTTCTTAACGATTCATGGTGCAACGCCAGCCACTGCAAAGCAATCACTGATGCCGCATTATCAATCGCGCCCTCTTCAACCCAGCGGTAAGCCTGTTCGCGGCTAACCACATGGACACGGATATCTTCATGTTCCTCTTCCAGTCCATGGATACCTTCCGCTGTGGTAGCGTCCACCTCACCCACCATGATCGACAGACGTTCACTGGTGCCGCCAGGGCTGGCCAGGTAGCTCAAGACGGGCTTACAACGTCCAACCACAACGCCGGCTTCTTCTTGCGCCTCGCGGCGGCAGACGTCTTCGACACTCTCACCGGTTTCGATCATACCCGCCACCATTTCCAGTAGCCAGGGCGAACTACTGGTATCGACCGCAGCGATCCGCAGTTGTTCAATCAGCACCACTTCGTCGCGTACCGGGTCGTAAGGCAGCAACACCGCCGCATGCCCACGCTCGAAAATTTCGCGTTTAATCTCAGGGCTCATTTCACCGTTGAACAAGCGGTGGCGAAAGCGATATAAATTGAGTGAAAAAAAACCACGATAAAGCGTCTCACGTGCAATAATTTCTACATCATTTTTATCGAGAGTAACGGGCGATGGCTGTGAGTGGCTCATAAGCGAATTCTCCTGCATGAGTATGCCGATAAAATAAACAGTTTTGATGACAGAAACGGCGGGATAATCTTCCGCGGCTTTATGTTAGATTGTGAGCCATGATATCAGGTGTGACGTGCGCAGCCAGTTGAACTAAGGTAAACAGGCGCCCTGAAAGGTAAAAGTTACGCAAGATGGCACATTCAGCCACCTGAGGCGTACAAGAGACTCTGCTAGAATCGGCAACTATTTCGTCTATCGTCAGCGCTAACATAGCAATATTGCTGCACAACAAGGAATGCAAATGAAGAAACTGCTCCCCCTTCTTATCGGACTGAGCCTGGGCGGCTTCAGTGCAATGAGCCAGGCAGAGAACCTGCTGCAGGTCTACAAACAGGCTAGGGAAAGTAACCCGGATCTGCGCAAAACCGCCGCTGACCGTGACGCCGCATTCGAAAAAATCAATGAAGCGCGCAGCCCGCTGCTGCCGCAGTTGGGTTTGAGTGCCGGTTACAATTACAATAATGGCTATCGTGACAGCAATGGCGTCAACAGTAATGTAGCCAACGGCTCGCTGGCCCTGACCCAGACTATTTTCGACATGTCCAAATGGCGCGCGCTGACGCTGCAGGAAAAAACCGCCGGGATTTCCGACGTGACTTTTCAAACCGCCGCGCAAACGCTGATCCTCAACACCGCTACGGCTTATTTTAACGTGTTGAGCGCCATTGATACGCTGTCTTATACCCAGGCGAATAAACAAGCGGTTTATCGTACCCTGGATCAGACCACTCAACGCTTTAACGTGGGTCTGGTAGCGATCACCGACGTGCAGAACGCCCGTTCATCCTACGACACCGTGTTGGCGGCAGAAGTGACCGCCCGTAACAACCTGGATAACGCGCTGGAATCCCTGCGCCAGGTGACCGGCACTTTCTATCCGGAACTGGCATCGCTGAATACCGCGTCCTTTAATACCAAGCGCCCGGAAGCCGTCAACAACCTGCTTAAAGAAGCCGAAAGCCGCAACCTGAGCCTGCTCTCAGCCCGTCTGAGCCAGGATCTGGCGCGTGAGCAAATCCGCTCGGCGCAAACTGGCTACATGCCAACGGTGAACCTGAACGCATCAACCGGTATTACCAATACCCAATACAATGGTTCGGTGACCCACAACAACGAACGCTACAGCGACTCTAACGCAGGTCAAAACCAAATTGGCGTATCGCTGAGCTTGCCACTGTATAGCGGCGGCCAAACCAACTCACAGGTGCAACAGGCGCAGTACAACTTCGTCGGTGCCAGTGAACAACTGGAAAGCGCGCACCGCAGCGTCGTGCAGACAGTCCGTTCTTCGTTCAATAACGTGAACGCGTCTATCAGCAGCATCAACGCATACCAACAGGCCGTTGTTTCTGCGCAAAGTTCATTGGACGCAACCGAAGCCGGTTATCAGGTGGGCACCCGTACCATCGTTGACGTGCTGGACGCAACCAGTACGCTGTATAACGCCAAGCAGCAGCTTTCCAGCGCGCGTTATACCTACCTGATCAACCAATTGAACATCAAGTCTGCACTCGGTACCTTGAACGAGAACGACCTGATGCTGCTGAACGGTGCACTGGGCAAGCCAATTTCTACGTCGCAAGACGTGGTCGCGCCACAGACCACCGCACAGGACGCTTACGCCGAAGGCTATAACGGCAACGCACCTGCGCCACAAACGGCAGCACCGGTTGCGGCCACCCGCGCCTCTGCGCCAGCAGCAAGCACCACGACCCAGCCAGTACGCAATAGCGGTAACCCATTCCGCAATTAATACGCGCACGACGCTGAAAACGGAGTTCGGCCTTTGCCGCAC
This sequence comes from Serratia sp. PL17, assembly GCF_017832355.1. Lineage (GTDB taxonomy): Bacteria > Pseudomonadota > Gammaproteobacteria > Enterobacterales > Enterobacteriaceae > Serratia. Next base: position 247,453 of record NZ_JAFIBY010000005.1, on the reverse strand, counting down.
TCCGTTTTTTTTTGTTTTGTCACGGCTTCTGCCAGCCGTCTCACAGCCCGCCCCCCACCCGGTGGTGGTATCATTAGGCAATGGCTTTATACCCAAAATAAACGGGATCAGATGGATAACACTTCGCGTTGGCAACGCCTGATAGAAGGTGAACTGCCTACGGCACAACGCCCTGCCCCCACCATTTATGCGTCCTGGCTGCGTTGCCGCAGCCTGATGCAACCGGCGGTCTGGAAAGCGCCGCACTGTGCGCTCGGTGCTACTTTCAACTCCATCTGTCAGCGTAAGAATGACCTGCTGACGCTCGGCCAGGCGGCGTTGGAAGACGCCTGTGAATACATGGAACAGCGCCGCTGCTTGCTGATGATCCTCGACGAAAGCGGCTGCATGCTATGGCTGTGCGGCGATCCCCTGACGCGCGAGCGTTTGCAGCTATTGGGTTTCACCCCCGGTGCCTATTGGGCCGAAGGGGATATAGGCACCAATGCGCCGTCGCTGGCGGCGGCGGAGGGGCATCCGGTCCAGGTGCGAGGCAGCGAACATGTGCGCCAGGCGCTGCACGACTGGTCCTTCTGCGCCACGCCGGTTTATGACAACAGCGGCCGTCAGCGCGGCTCCATTGCGCTGGGCTGCCTGCTGGCCGACTGTGCCGCCGGCGATCTTTCTCTGACGCTGGCACTGGCACGCGAGATCGGCAATTCACTGAATGCTGACAGCCTGCTGGCAGAGTCCAACCGCCATCTGAACCAGCTTTACGGTCTGCTCGATGGGGTGGATGACGGCGTCATGGCCTGGGATCATCGTGGCTACCTGCAATACATCAATCAGCGTGCCGCGACGCTGCTGAAGCTCGACGAACAGCACAGCCAAGGCAAACCACTGACACAGTTACTCACGTTACCCGCCTTACTCAATCGGGCCATTGCCCAGCGTCAGCCACTGCAACATGTTGAAGTGACCTTCGAAAGCCAGCGGCAGTTTATCGCCGCGCTATTAACGCTAAAGCCGATCTTCGACGGCGAGCGCTGTAGCTTTATCGCCCTGTTGCACCCCATTGAACGGCTGCACCAGTATGTCAGCAGCCAATTGGGGCGCGTCAGCCACAGTTTTGAACAGATGCCGTCCGCCTCATTGGAGATGCGCCGGTTGATTCGTTATGGCCAACAAGCGGCAAAAGGCCAGCATCCCATCTTGCTGTGCGGCGAGGAAGGTGTCGGCAAGGAGCTGCTCAGTCAGGCAATCCACAATGCCAGCGAGCGCGCCGCCGGGCCTTATATCGCCATCAACTGCCAGTTATTGCCGGAAGCACAAGGGCTTCGCGAACTGCTGGGTAGCGATGCCAACGAAGAAGAAGCGGGCCAACTGAGTAAGTTTGAACTTGCCAATGGCGGCACACTGTACCTGGAGCAGATAGAGTATCTGCCGGCAGAAATGCAATCGGCTCTGCTACAGGTGCTGAAGACTGGCGTGGTGATGCGGCTCAACTCTAACCGCGTGATCCCGGTTGATGTACGGGTGATCGCCAGCAGTGCAGCTAATCTCCCGTTGCTGGTGCAGCAGAACCGCTTTCGCCGCCAACTGTTTTACAGCCTGCAGGCGTTTGAGATCCAGATCCCCGCACTGCGCCAACGGCTTAGCGACATTCCACTACTGGTAAAGCACCATTTGCGCACGCTGGAGCAACACTTCCAGTGTCGCTTCCGGGTGGATGATGAAGTCATGGCCCAGCTTGGGCTGTATTTGTGGCCCGGGAACGATCTGGAGTTGAAAGGCATCGTCGAACGCACGGCGATGATGTGCCACGGCCACCACCTTCAATTGGCGGATTTACCTGAGCACCTGCTGAGCCACCAACCTTTGTTAGAAAGTGAACCACAACCGGGTATGCCGCTGTTAACGCTGGCGGAAATGGAGCGCCAGGCGATTATCCGCGCGGCTAAAATCAGCCGCGGGCAATTGAACGAAATGGCGCAGCTACTGGAGATTGGCCGCACCACGCTGTGGCGGAAAATCAAACAATATCAGATTGATATCCGCCAGTTTAAGCTGCGTGCCTGAACGCCCTCTCAGTGGCTGAGTTGCAGCACACCGCGTGCTGCATCCAGCATCGCTTTCTGGCCGTTACGGGTTTTACTCATACAGTCGTTCATACCCACCACCATCGGTATACCCATCGCCTTGGCGAGGATCGCGCTGTGTGACAGTGCATTGCCACCACTCAGGCAGATGCCAAGCACTAAACGACGATCGAGCATGACCACATCAGACGGCATCAGTTCATCCATCACCAGAATTGCCGGGGCTGTGAGTGTAATCGGCGGCAATGGCTGCTGCTGCAGATGGCTCAGGGTGCGGCGCAGCATATCGCGAACATCCAACTCACGCGCCCGCATATATTCGTCGTCCAGCGCACGGTATTCCTCGGCTATTGCGTCCATTTCCTGCTGCCAGGCCTGCTCGGCGCTGCATTGCTGGCGGGCAATACGGCTGTAGGCCGCCTGCTGCAGATCCGGATCGTCCAGCAGCATGCTGTGCGCACCAAAAATCGCCGCCTGCGGTTTACCAATTAATGAGCCGGTACGTTCCGCCAACCGATTCAGATCACTCAACGTATGCTGTAGCGCCTGCCGTAACCGCTGTTGTTCATTCAGTACGTCGTCGGCACCAATCTGGCGTTCCACACCCTTCGGCCAGAAACTGTAGGCCTGCCATACTGGCCCGCTGGTTACGCTTTCCGCCACCGGAATGCCGTGTAACGAAGGCAGGCTCTGCTCAGAAACCGTTTCGCCAAAGTGCTGCTCTGCCAATGCGCGAAACGCCGCCAGCGCCTGTTCGGCCTGCACTCCATCTGCAATCAGTTGGATGGTGTCGCCGTGGCGAACCTGCAAAAGTGCCAGTTGGTTAAGGCTACGCGGGTTGGCATACTGGCCTTGCTTTTCCAACACCAGTTCTGCATCAAAAGGTGCCAGTACTTCCGCCAACCGTGCCGCTGGGCGCGCATGCAGCCCATGCGGGTTCTGCACCGTCCAACTCACACGTTTTCCCTGGATCAACGGTACTTCAACCTTTGAGGTGGCCGGCGCTGCTGCTTCGCCTAACTGCGCCTGTTTGGCCTGTAACGCCCCCTGTGCTTCAGCCAGTACCTGTTCTAACCCCGCACCGGCATTAGCGGCGACCACGGCCGCCAATGTGCCTTCAACCAGCGGTGCCGAACACAGCCTGACTTTAGCGGCCAAAGCCGGATCCAACAGATCAATTGCAGTTTCAGCGCTCAGCAATGCGCTGCCCAAATCCATCAGCACCACAATGCCCACGCCGTCGGCCACTGACTCGATCGCTTCCATCACTTTGATCGCATCCGTACCTATCGGGTTATCCACATCATCGACACCCGCCGCCAACACCAGTTTGCAACCCTCGCCGCGCATCATCTGCAACGACAGCTCCTCAACGCCGCGCGCCAATTGCGCACTGTGTGAAACTACAACGATATTGATCATCTCGCCTCCTGCTATTGACCCGCGACCTCTGCCAGCGTTTTCATCATCAACATTACGGACGTCGCCCCCGGATCCTGATGACCGATACTGCGCTCACCCAGATAGCTGGCTCGCCCTTTCCGCGCCTGCATGGTGATCGTACTTTCGACCGCCTGTTCTGCCCGTTCGCCGGCACGTTGCAAAGCTTCCGCCACGCTCAGCTGCTGTTGCGCTGACTGGCCGAGGCTTTCAACGACAGCCCACCAAGCGTCACACATGGTTTTATCACCCGGCTCTGCCTTGCCACGCATCACCACGCCATCAACGCCTTCCTGCACCATTTGATGCAGCTCAGCCAAATCCAGGCTCTGTTTGGCGTTCGCCGCCTGCGCCGCCCGAATAAAGAATGTGCCAAACAGTGGGCCACTGGCACCACCGACACTGGACAACAGCGTCATGCCGGTGTTTTTCAGGATAAAACCAATGTCTTTGTCCGCGACCGAAGGCAATTTCTCCACGACCTTATTGAAGCCACGATTCATGTTCAGCCCGTGGTCGGCATCGCCGATTTCGGTATCTAACTGGGTTAAAAAATCGCGCTGCTGGGTAAATACCTCACCGCAGCGCATTAGCCAATCGACCACCTGTTGTTTGGTTAACGCCATGATTCCTCCTCAGCAACCCCAACGCAGCGCAGGCGTTTTCACCGGCGCATCCCACAAGGACAACAACTCGTCATCCACCTTCAGCAACGTGATAGAGACCCCTTGCATATCCAAAGACGTGCAGTAGGAACCCACCAGGCTGCGCTCAACGATCATCCCAGCTTCTGCGCAACGCTCTGCCAAGCGGTGATAAACGCCATACAATTCGGACAGGGGTGTCGCGCCCAGGTTATTGACCAATGCAATCACTCGGTCGCCGCGCGTCAGCGGTTGTTTGGTCTGCACTTCATCGCGCCATTCCCCCTGCTGGCGATCCCAAACGCGAATCGTACGCTGGTAGTGGCCGTGCTCGATCAGCGTATGGAACATGTCGTCCACCGCCGCATTGAGTGTGGTGAAGGGACGCCGTGCAATGCCCGGTTCGCCATGGATACCGACACCGAATTCCATCTCGTTTTCCGCCAGCACAAACGACGGCTTACCCGCTGCCGGGACGGTACAGGCACCCAGCGCAATGCCGATCGAATGTCCGTGGTTATTGATGCTGTGGCCCAATGTCACGATGCTATCCAAATCGTCACCGCGCGCCGCAGCAGCACCGAGCAATTTTTCCATCAATACGGTATTCGCCACCCCGCGCCGTCCTGCGGTGAACAGGCTGTCTTTAACCGCGACATCGTCGTCGACCAGCACCGTCGCCACCTGGGTACCGCTGTCATGCAGCAGTTCGGTCGCCGTTTCAAAGTTCAGTACGTCGCCGGTGTAGTTTTTAATCAGCAACAATACCCCGGCACCACCGTCAATCGCCTGACCACATTCGTACATTTTGTCCGGCGTGGGTGACGTGAAAATCTCACCAGGGCAAGCCCCATCGAGCATGCCTTCGCCGACAAAGCCACAGTGCATCGGCTCGTGGCCACTGCCACCACCGGACAGGATCGCCACCTTGCCCGCAACCGGCGCGTCAGCACGGGTGACAAACACCGGCTCCTGATGCACCAACAACTCAGGATGTGCCTCTGCCAACCCCAGCAGTTGCTCTTCCAGTACCGACTCAACGTTATTGATCAGTTTTTTCACGGTTATTTCCTCATGTGAGCAATGGGGCGCAGCCTGCTGCGCCCCTGCGCGATTAGCGTGAGTGTTGTTGCAGCCAGGCGCTGCCCAGGCGATCTGCCGTCAAGATTGCTGCCTGCACGCTGGCCGGCGTGACCTTGAACGGCATATTGTGGATAGTTTCGCCGGCAGCGCAGCTCGCCTCTGCAACGGCCATGATTTTCTCTGCCGGATCGCCACTAACCCCCATCTGCGCCAGCGTGATTGGCAAGCCCAGGCGCTGGCAGAAGTCCAACACCGTTTCGATCTGCGCCATGCTGCTGTTTTGCAGCACTAACTGCGACAACGTACCAAATGCGACTTTTTCGCCGTGATACAGGTGATGACACTCTTCCAGCACGGTGAAACCGTTGTGGATAGCATGCGCGGCAGCCAGACCACTGCTTTCAAAACCGATGCCACTCAAATACGTATTGGCTTCAATAATGCGCTCGACCGCCTCCGTTACCACACCGGCCTCAACCGCCAGTTTGGCCTTAACACCCTCCGCCAACAGCGTTTCGTAGCACAAACGTGCCAGGCTGAGCGCCGCCAACGTTGACTTGCCGCCCGCCATGCTGGTGGCCTGCGCATCAAAACACGCCTGCGCCTCAAAATAGGTCGACAGTGCATCGCCCATGCCCGCCACCAGCAGCCGCACCGGCGCCTTGGCAATAATCGCGCTGTCCATCACTACCATGTCAGGGTTGCGTGGGTAGATCAGGTATTCGGCAAATTCGCCCTGTTCAGTGTAAATCACTGACAGCGCGCTGGTTGGCGCATCGGTAGACGCAATCGTCGGGATCAACACCACCGGCAAATGCTGGTAATGCGCGATGGCCTTGGCGGTGTCCAGCGTTTTACCCCCACCAACACCGATCACGCCACGGCAGCCATGGGCCTTCAACTCTTGGCCCAACCGGTCGATTTCCTTATGGCAGCATTCGCCGTTGAACACGCAGGCGTGATGCTTCACCCCGTGGTGTTGCAAGCTGCCCATCAGGGTATCGCCCGCCAGCTTCATCACGAAGTCGTCGGCAATCACAAAATAATGGTCGGCAAGGGCTTTAGCGTATTCGCCCACGGCGGCCAATGCGTTGGCACCCTGGATGTACTTGCCTGGAGACTGGATGATTCTCAACATAACCGGATCCTTTTTGGGAAATTGGCGATGGTAACGTTCAGATATCAGGTGATGGTGCGCCGGGCCTTGTGCCGTCGCGTTGTTATGGACTGACTATAGAGCCTGCCCGCCGCTTTGCGATCTCTCGTCTTTTTCGTTCCAAAGTGGAACGCCACTTTACCCATGACGTTTCATAATGGAACTCTTACGCGGCTTTTTTAGCCAGTAAAGCGAACTGGCGCACAGCCTAACGTATAGCTGCGTAAAGAGTGGATTCTATGGGCGTTTCAGCTTTAATTTTAACCATCTTTCCCCTATTCTTACGGCCACTACTGGGAAAGGGCGAAAACAGCCCGACTGATGGGATTAATAACGATGAAACGGACAAAAAACATCAACCAAGAGACGTTCCGCAAATCCTGGCGCAACTACCGTGTTGCGCCCGTAGCCTTGGCGATCAGCGCAGTCTTTATGCTGGCCGGCTGCGAGAAAAGCGATGAAACGGTCTCGATGTATCAGAATGCCGACGACTGTTCGCGCACCAACCCTTCCATGAGCGAGCAGTGCACCACCGCCTATAATAACGCCCTGAAAGAAGCCGCAAAAACCGCGCCAAAATACGCCACCCGTGAAGACTGCGTCGCCGAGTTCGGTGAAGCTCAGTGTACTCAGGCACCGGCTCCGGCACAGGCCGGCATGGCCGCTGAATCACAGAGCAGCGGCAGCTTCTGGATGCCACTGATGGCAGGTTACATGATGGGCCGTATGATGGGCGGTTCCGGCTTTGCTCAGCAGCCGCTGTTCACATCTAAAAACGCCGCCAGCCCGGCCAACGGTAAGTTCGTTGACGCGACCGGTAAGAGTTACGGCCCAGCCACCGCCGGCGGCCGCACCATGACGGTACCAAAAACCGCAATGGCGCCAAAACCAGCAGTGACAAATACCGTTACCCGCGGTGGCTTTGGTGAGTCCGTAGCCAAGCAAAGCAGCATGCAACGCAGCAGCGCAACCTCCAACTCCAGCTCTCGCAGTATGGGCGGCTAATACATGAAACGCGTTGCGATTACCGAGCGTCCGGACTGGCGCGAAAAAGCCACCGAATTCGGCTTCCGCTTCCACACCATGTACGGCGAACCGTACTGGTGTGAGGATGCCTATTATCAATTTACGCTGGCGCAGATTGAAGAGATTGAAAGCGCCACTGCTGAATTGCACCAGATGTGTCTGCAGGTCGTAGAAAAAGTGATCGGCAGCGATGCGCTGATGGCCAAGTTCTGCATCCCGAAACACACCTGGGATTTCGTGCGCAGCTCATGGCGTACTAACCAGCCTTCACTGTATTCGCGTCTTGATCTGGCCTACGACGGTGTTAACCCACCCAAGCTGCTGGAAAACAACGCCGATACGCCTACCTCGCTGTACGAGGCGGCCTTTTTCCAATGGCTGTGGCTCGAAGATCAGATCAACGCCGGCAATCTCAGCCCGGAGTCCGATCAATACAACAGCCTGCAGGAAAAACTGATCGAACGTTTCGCCGATCTGAAAGCACACCACGGTTTTGGCCTGCTGCATCTGGCCTGTTGTCAGGACAGCGAGGAAGACCGCGGTACCGTGCAATACCTGCAAGATTGTGCGCTGGAAGCGGGAGTCCCGACCGAATTCCTGTTTATGGAAGACATTGGTCTGGGTGAAAAAGGCCAGTTTACCGACCTGCAAGACCAGGTCATCGGTAACCTGTTCAAACTTTACCCGTGGGAATTCATGCTGCGCGAGATCTTTTCCACCAAGCTGGAAGATGCTGGCGTGCGCTGGCTGGAGCCGGCGTGGAAAAGCATTATCTCCAACAAGGCACTGTTGCCAATGCTGTGGGAAATGTTCCCGGATCACCCAAACCTGCTGCCAGCATACTTTGCACAAGATGAGCACCCACAGCTCGATCACTACGTGACCAAGCCACTGTTCTCACGCGAAGGCGCTAATATCCAGATCGTGCAAAACGGTCAGGAAGTGGCACGCGTTGACGGCCCTTACGGTGAAGAAGGCATGATCGTGCAGCAGTTCCACCCACTGCCCCAGTTCGAAGGCAGCTATACGCTGATCGGCAGTTGGCTAGTTGACGATCAACCCTGCGGTATCGGTCTGCGTGAAGACCGCGAAATGATCACCCAGGATCTGTCGCGTTTCTACCCGCATATTATTCTCGGTTAACGCTCACATTCGTGAGTAAAAGGCGCGACAATGTCGCGCTTTTTTTATGTCTTCCTTCTGGTGATTAATCGATTAACCTTTTATACTCGATATGTCTGTTCTCCTCGGGCGGAGCAACCAGATATGAAACTGACGTCCATTATTCCACCACAGGTCAACCTGGCGAACGGATGCTTTACCGCGCCTGATATTCAGCGTAAATCCACAACCTTGGGCAGTTTGGCGGGGATCTTCGCCGATCCCGTCGCATGGGGCGCAATGCCTGTGGAGCTTGCCGTCTATCAGGTAGAAATGCTGCCCTCCATCCAGCAAGAAGGCGAGCTGTTTGTTGGTACCACTCACCTACAACCGGGCCGGGTGGGTAACGAATTCTTTATGACCCGCGGGCATTTCCATCAGCGCCCTGAACAGGCTGAATTTTATTTTGGCCTGCGCGGTCAGGGCTTGTTGTTGCTGCAACACCGGGACGGTGATTGCGTGCTGGAACAGGTTTTCCCCGGCAGCGTTCACCATATCCCTTCCTTTACCGCTCACCGCCTGATCAATACCGGTAATGATGTACTCTCTGCGCTGGCCGTCTGGCCAACGGTTGCCGGTCATAACTACGATGCGTTGCAACCCCAGGGCTTCAAGCTGCGGGTCTTTGCCAACGCCGAAGGTTGGCAAGCGGAGGCGCAATATGAGTGAGTCGATGCTGCGATTTGGTCTTGATGTACACATAAACGACAACCCGATGGGGTTTGGCTACGGGGATGAAGTGATTGGGCCATTGCCAGAGATTCGGACGTTGGAACACATCCGCCGTTCGTTACGTGATCCGGACTGCAGCGGACCAGAACAGGTCTATGCCATCGCCATGGACGTCGCCAAACAGCGGCATTTGGCTGAATTAAAGAAACGCATGTTGTTGTTCGGCATTGTCACCTATGCCAAAGGCCAATTGGGTCAGGAGCCGGTACGCAGCCAGGGGCATATACACCGCATCAGCGCCCACAGCGGCTGGTCGCCGCCGGAGCTGTATGAGATCTGGCAAGGGAAGGCGATCATTTATATGCAAGAACGCGCGGAGCATGATCCTGGCCGCTGTTTTGCCGTCCATGCCGGCCCTGGCGAGAAAGTGCTGGTACCACCGGGATGGGCGCACGCCACAATTTCAGCCGACCCCGGTCAACCACTGACCTTCGCCGCCTGGTGCGATCGTGAATATGGCTTTGAATATGATGCGGTACGCGCATACAAAGGGCTGGCGTGGTATCCGTTATTACAGGGCAATAATATTATCTGGCAGCAAAACCCGCGCTATCAATCCGGTAGGCTACATGCCATCGGGCCACGCCAATATCACGAATTCGGTCTGAGCGACGACCCTTTGTACCTACAGTTTGAAGTCGATCCAGCGCGTTTCCAGTTCATTTCCAAACCGGGTAACGTAGCAGAAAAATGGCAACGATTTGAGCCGTGAAAGAGAAAGGGGCGAATTTATTCGCCCCTACGCGTCAGTCATTATTGCTATAGCTTACGAGAACAAACCGCAGGCTACACCGGCCGCTGCCAACACTAATAACCCAAGCATCGCTTTCACCGGAGAAAGCCCTCGCTTCGCCATCAGATACCAGGTCACCAGCACCACCATCAGCGGCATCAGGTTAGGGAAAATGCCGTCCAGCATTTGCTGCAGGTGAATATTCACCCCATCTTTGGTAACAAACTCCAAACCCGTCCCCAGTTTGACGTAACTCGCCGCGACGCCGCCCATGACAAACACGCCCAACAGGGAAAGGGCTTCGCGCAGCCGCGAGGACTTGCTACTGACCAACATCTCCACCGAGCCGGAACCCATATGGTAGCCTTTCATAAACAGCCAGTAGGAGCCTGGAATGACGATCAAACTAAACGCGATGATGTAAAACAGCGGGCCAATCACACTGCCACCGGCCGCCAGCGCCATGCCGATACTCAATAAAATCGGGATCAGCATGCCCGGCACCATCGAGTCGCCAATACCGGCCACCGGCCCCATCAGCCCCACTTTGAGCGTGTTGATGGTTTCCCCGTCGATCGGCTCGCCGTTGGCGCGTTTCTCTTCCAATCCAATCACCATGCCGTTAACAATCGCGCCCAGCTGCGGCTCGGTATTGTAAAACGAGGTATGGCGGCGAATGGCCTCAATGCGCTGTTGCTTGTCCTGATAGAGCTTTTTCAACGCGGGCATCATGCTCAGACAAAAACCGTAAGATTCCAGGCGTTCAAAGCTCATCGATGACAGGTTGTACATCATCCAACTGCGCCAGCAACGGCGCAGATCCTGCTTATTCAGTTTTGGTGTTGGCGTATCCATCAGAATTCATCCTCATCATCAGCCTGAGGCGCGGCCTGAGCGGCAGCCACCTGTGGCTCTGGCTTATAGTTGTAGTGAATAAGTGCCAGCAGCGCGCCGACGATGACCAGCGCCACCATATTCAGCTTAAGGAAAACAATGCAGATGAACCCCACCAGGAAGTAAATCAGCATGCTGTAGCTTTTAATGATCTGTTTGAGAAGAATGGCGATGCCGACTGCGGGCAGAATACCCCCCACCACGTTCATGGTGGTCAGCACCAACGCCGGCAAGCTGTCCATAAAGGCGTTGATATAACGCGCCCCAAAAAAGACGGCGATAAACGTCGGCACAAAACGCAGCAGGAAGTTGGTAACCTGCGGCCAGATAGCGCTATTGAGGTAAATCCCTCGCTCATCTCCGCGTTCTACGGCCAGATCTGCACGGTGATTCCAGTAAGAATTGAGTACCATCATGGCATTGAACAGCACGGTCCCCATGATTCCAATCGTCGCCGCCAGCGCGACCGCCACCTCCGTCCCTTTACCGGAGAGGATCCCCAGCGCGATCGCCGGGAACGCCACAAAGTTGAGATCGGCCGGCATCGATCCACCCGGCGTTACCATGGCGATATACACCGCCTGTACCGCAACACCGATGATAATGCCGGTCTGTACATCGCCGAGAATAGCCCCCACCAGCATGCCGGAAACTAACGGGCGGCTGAGAATATACCAGCCTCCGGTCAGCCCCAGCAGCCAAGGGCTGCTCAGCGCGCCGAGATAACACAGAATCCCGATAAGCGTCGCTTCAAACCACATAGTTAACTCCTGCCGTTTAGGCTTATTTGAGTTTCTTTTTTGCGTCCAACCAACTGAAATGACTGGCGTCAGGGACCAAACGGAATTCAATGGCATGCCCGTGTTCGGTCAGGAAATCAAAAGCAGCGGCCTCTGTGGCACTCACTGATTGATTCGGGCCAATCGTCACCGTTTCCTTACGGGCAGACATAGGTCCAACGTTAATCTTCTTGTTCCTGTTACTGAGATCTATCCCTGCTTCCATCAACCTACGCAGCGTGACCGGAGATTTGCCAATCACAAAATATTGCTTGTCACTGGCGATCACTTTCGGCAATTTTTCTATTGCCTGCTGTACGGTAAATAACCACACCTTGGTGTCCTGTACCGCCCCTTTCATCACCGATGACAGCAGCGGATCGGCCGCCACCTCATCATCGATCGCCACGATGCCGTCACAGGGCAATTCCTTTGCCCAGCGGGTTACCAGCTGACCGTGGATGACCCGGTCGTCGATACGTACAAATGAAATGGCCATATTCTTTCCTCAGAAATCGTCCAATTGCGCCGTTGGTACCGGACGGGCAAGGGCTATTGCCTCTCCCCCCTGCGCCACCAGCTCCTGTGCCGCCTGTTGAACATCCTTCCCCTCCAGCAATTCGGCGCTCATCAACAACATTGGGAAATTCACCCCCGTTACCACGGCCATTGGCACCGGCGTCTCGGGGTCAAAAGCGTGGCGGCAGGCCACGTTGTAGGGCGTGCCACACAGCATGTCGCACAGCACCAGTACACCCTCCGCGCCGGTGCTCACCCGGCGCAGTTCGACAGCAAAATCGTGTTTAAAAGCCTCAATACCGGCGTTTTCACTCAGGCCGACATGGCTGGTTCCAGGCAGCTCGCCATAAACCATACGTGCGCTGCTTATCAGCGCTTCAGCCATTGGGCCATGAGAAATCACAATCACTTTCAACATGATACTTATCCCCTTACCCAAGCTTTAATCGTGCCAAGGGTTTTACCCAAGCTACGGCCATGAGGGCGAATGCGATACGCGCCTACGGCGGCCGGTACGATAAAGGTTTCCGCGTAATGCACCACAAAGGGAGCAAAATGCCCGTCGGGGCTTTCGATCACCGCCTCTTCGCCTTCGACCAAGTTCAGCACATTGACCCGGCCCTCTGTATGGTGCAGCACCGGCTCACTAAACCAGTGGCGTCGCGTTTCGATAAATTCACGCTCATGCAGACCCGTCCGTTCCTCTTGCCAGCCTTCTCCCTCGGCAACGGGTTCAATGCGGTTCACCAGATGCTTCGTTGCCCAGTCGGTATCACATTGCCAGTTAATCACTTGCTCGCCGTGCCGTAGATGCACGGGGCGTGGTTGACCATCTAATCCCAGGCGGCCCCAATCCCACAATTTGAAAGTGAAAATGTATGGCGTAGCGCTGATCTCCAACACCATGGAGCCTGCGCCTGAGCAATGCACCGTCCCCGCAGGGATTAAGAAGTGGTCGTGTTTACGCGCCGGGAACCGGTTAACAAAACGCCGATCATCAAACGCCTTTTCGCCTCGTTGGGCCGCGGCAAGATCGGCCATCATCGCTTGCGGGTCTGTGCCATTTTTTATACCCAGGTACACGTCAGACCCCGGCTCAGCGGCAAGAATGTAATAGCTTTCATCCTGGGTATAATGCATACCAAAGTGCTGTTGGATGTATTCCGTCAATGGGTGAACCTGGAAGCTAAGGTTCTGCCCACCGACCGTGTCCAGCAGGTCAAAACGAATGGGGAATTCGGCACCAAAGCGGGCATGGACCTGCTCACCGAGTAAAGACTGCGGATACAGCAGTACCAAATCCTGTGAGGGGATCTCGACCCGAACGTCACCAAAACGCATTAGCAGGCTGTTTTCCTCGGGCACGCAGTCAAAACACCACGCGTAGTTGGCTGCCGTCGGGTCGAGATCAAACTGGTGTTTCATCCACTGGCCGCCCCAAATACCGGGGTCAAAAAACGGCACTACGCGGAATGGGCGTTGAGTCGCCTGCTGTAATCCGGCATGGAATGCCGTACCGGACACTAACGTTGGTTTACCGGCCTGGTTCGTGTCCAGTACAAAATCCGCATGCTGAAGCAACGGAGTTTTATGGCGATCGAAGACCCGCCATTCCACAAAGAATGCCCGCTTGTAGCGGCGTAACACATCTTCATCCACATTGCCCGCACCCCAGTTACCCAGCTCGCCACGGCGGAAACGCTGCTGGATTTCCCAACGGGCCATATCGGCATACACCAGCACGTCCCCTTCGGCGATCAACGCGGCGCCCGGCCCGTAGACCACGACCAGCCCATTATCGACACGTTCGATCTGGTCACGTAACCGCTGTACACGCGCAGTATCAAAAAATTCGGGCATTTCATGGCACGACAGCACGCCAAAAACACGATCATCCGTTAAATTACGCTCTATCATCGCGTGAATATGCGGTTCATCATATTTGGCCGACTCGGCGTTGATACTGCAGGCCGGTTGCAGAGGATTGATGAAATGCTCTGTGAGCTCTGCCAGATTGACCCCATGGTAGCAATCCACGATCAACAGCGTTTTGCGCAGCCCAAGAGCGGTAACTTTGCGACTGACAGCCTCGGTCACCGCCTGCCAACCTTGCCAGGCGGCGTCGTCATACCCCTGGACGGCCACTTCCGGGAACTTGTCGTAGCGCGTAGCCTGATATTGTTGCTCTGCCATATTGTTCTGCCTATGAACTGAATACATGGCAAAAGATTAATCGATTAACCTCATTTCAAACAGGCTGATTAACGAGATTAACCTCATATAACCGATAATAAACGCGTAAAAAACCGAAATCCCGTGACAGCCATCACGAATTATTTGCGCTATTTTACAAATTAAGGTTAATCGTTATACCTTAGTTTGATAGGCAGTACCCACAGGACATAAAATGAGCACAATCACCTTGGCGGACGTCGCCGCACATGCAAAAGTTTCCACCGCCACGGTATCGATGGTATTGCGCAACCGTGGGCGTATTTCGGATGAAACCCGTAAACGCGTACTGAGCGCCATTGACGAACTGGGCTACGTTTATAATCAGACCGCCGCCAACCTGCGCAACCGCAGCAGCAACCAGGTCGGCCTGCTGCTGCACGATATCACCAATCCGTTTTATGCCGAGATGACCGCAGGGTTGAGCCAGGAGATGGAACGTCATCAGTTGATGCTCTTTCTCGCTAACAGCGAAGAGTCGGCTGACCGACAGCAAAAGTTTGTCGACTCGCTGCTACAGAACAGTGCCAGCGGTATGGTGCTGTGTGCCGCCCGGCAAACGCCTACCCTGTTTTTTGAAACACTGAAACGTCGCAAGATACCGGCCATCATGGTGGTCCGCCCGGTGGCCGATGCGCACTTTGACTTTGTCGGCACTGATAATTTCCTGGGTACCCAATTGGCGACTCAGCACCTGTTGGATTTGGGGCACCGTCATATCGCGTTTATTGGGGGCTCCATCAATTCCACCACCCGCGCACAGCGGCTCGGCGGCTACACCAGTAAGCTGGTTGAACAGGGTATTGGGGTAAAAGGGGAATGGATCGTAGACAGTGAAGCCAGCCAAAGCTCAGGCGCCAAAGCTGCAGAACAGTTATTGATGGCCCACCCTGAAATCACCGCAGCGCTGTGCTATCAGGACATTGTTGCGTTGGGTGTGATGCAGACATTACGCAAGTTCAACCGTCAAATCGGCAGAGACTTTGCGCTGATTGGGTTTGATGATATTACCGAAGCGTCGTTGGTGCAGCCGGGTTTGACCACCGTATCGGTGGCCTCACGCGAGATTGGCCGTAAGGCTGGGGAATTGCTGTACAGCCGTATTCAAGGCAATGATGAGCCGCCAAAACGCATCATTCTGCCACCGTCATTGGTGATCCGGGAATCTTGCGGTTTTGCCGATAAAGCCACGCCAGCCTAAGCTGGCGGGGCAAATTAGCCGACCTGTACCGACAGCATGCTCAAAGAGCTCATCTCGATGCCATCTACCGGTATGGTGATTTCTTCCTTACCGTCCCATCCACCGAGCACATACAACAGCGGCAGATAGTGTTCCGGCGTTGGGTTCGACAGCGCCGCCCCTTCGTGCTGCATAAAATTCACCAGCGGATGGTTATTCCCCTGATAAGTCAGGTTATCCCGCACGAATTTATCAAACGATGTTGCCCACGGATACGGACTCGCTTCGCCCTGCCATTTGACCATCCGCAGGTTATGCACCACATTGCCGCTGGCGACGATCATCACCCCTTGATCACGTAATGCTGCCAGCTTGCGGCCTAGCTCATAATGATATTCTGCCGGTTGGGTACCATCGATGCTGAGCTGTACAATCGGGATATCCGCTTCAGGATACATCTTGATCAGCACACCCCAGGTACCATGATCCAACCCCCACTCGCTGACGTCTGCGGTGACGTTGACTGGCGCCAGCAGTTGCTGGATTTGCGCCGCCAATTCAGGTGAACCCGGTGCCGGATACTGCGTATCAAACAACGCCTGTGGGAACCCACCAAAATCATGGATAGTTTTCGGCTTTTCCATCGCCGTCACCGCGGTGCCACGGGTGTACCAGTGGGCAGAAACAGCGACGATAGCTTTTGGACGCGGCAACGTTTGACCCAGCCGCCGCCATGCCTGGGTATAGCGGTTTTCTTCCAGTGCGTTCATCGGGCTACCGTGACCGAGGAAAAGTGCAGGCATACGAGAGGTGTTCATACAGGATCCTTGGTTAGTCACAATATATTCTGAGGACTAGACTACGCCGTTTGTCACTGCGGCACAGCCGGATAACCGTGATGATGATTTTCAATAAATTTGAATGATTAAAGCCATAGAAGCAACCCGCAGTATCAGCCTGCGCAACTTCCCAGGTTTTTCTACCGACGTTAGCGGCAGCATCAGTTCATTATTTTCAGGCACAAAAAAGCCGCATTACGCGGCTTTTTCATATTCAGAATATCAGTCTGATATCAGCTGGCTTTCTGTTCGTGAGACTGGCGATAAGCCACCAGATCTTCGATAGTCAGCACAGTCATGCCATGCTGTTTGGCAAACAGGATAACTTCAGGTGCATGCGCCATGCTGCCGTCATCGTTTGTCAGTTCACACAACACACCGGCAGGTTTGAAACCCGCCATTGCCACCAGATCAATCGTCGCTTCGGTATGGCCACGACGGCTCAGCACGCCACCCGGCTGCGCACGCAGCGGGAACACGTGGCCAGGGCGATTCAGATCGCTCGGCTTGGCGTTATCAGCGATAGCCGCGCGGATCGTGGTCAGGCGGTCGGAAGCAGAAACACCGGTAGTCACGCCCTGCGCCGCTTCGATAGTCACGGTGAAAGCCGTCTGGAACTGACTGGAGTTGTTAGTCACCATCATCGGCAGCTCAAGCTGCTGACGGCGGTCTTCAGTGAGACACAGGCACACAATGCCGCTGCCGTGACGAATGGTCAGCGCCATCTGCTCAACGGTCATGGTTTCTGCGGCGAAGATCATATCACCTTCGTTTTCACGATTTTCATCATCGAGCACCATCACACCGCGCCCGTTGCGCAATGCTTCAAGAGCGCGTTCTACGCGTTCTACCGGCGTGCCGAAATCTGAAAGTAGGGTCTGATTCATGGTAAAAAACCTCATTAAAAAATTATGGATTACCAGAACCAGGGCGAACTTGAGGAGTAGCTAGCAATAGCTAAAAAAATAACGCAAGCGGGCGCAAACCCGACAGATACCGTTACTCTCTCCCATCCGGACTATAACCGTCGGCCCCGGAATTACACCGGATCTGCTGACCTCTAACCAAACTGCAAGAGATTGGCTGAGCGCTCGCGGGCTTTCACCGTAACAGGTGATTTACCGCCGGTGGGGACTTGCACCCCGCCCTGAGAATAAGCCTCTCGACTATAACGCTAATGATTAATCAGGGCAATTGGCAAAAGCACAATTCGGCCAGCGTCAGGGAATGCGGTTAATGGTTTATCCGGCGGGCAACTCGCATTACACTAAGGGAAAGCTATTAAACTCTGAAAGGGATACGCCATGATTGACCCGAAAAAAATTGAACAGATCGCACGCCAGGTACATGAGTCCATGCCTAAAGGCGTGCGTGAATTCGGGGAGGATGTTGAGAAGAAAATCCGTCAGGTATTGCAGTCACAGCTCACCCGTCTGGATTTGGTCAACCGCGAAGAGTTCGACGTGCAAACCCAGGTGCTGCTGCGCACCCGTGAAAAACTGGCGTTGCTGGAACAGCGTATGAGCGAGCTGGAAAGCAAGCTGAACGCCGCACCGGTAGCACCGCAGCCTGACGCAGAGTAAGTTATTGATAAGGGCGCAGTACCGCGCCCTTATTGCTGTTTCAACGCTGCCTTCGACGTCAATTGCAATACCAGCCCAATCAGCGCAAACATCCCCAGCGCATACAGGCTTTTCCAGCCGATGATCACCATCAACAGTACACACAACACCAGCCCCGTCAGCGCCATTAAGCGCGAACGTCCATGCAGAATCCGACAGCCCGCCAGCATGCACAGCAAATAAATGAACACGAAGATCCCATTGGCGTACACCAGCAACGTATCCAGCGGCAGATTCAATGTATAAATCAGCAAGGTGAATAACAGGCAGCTGCCGACCACTGCGCTGAGTGCGTTGACCGGTGCCTGCCCGGCGGACAGTTTGGCCAGCGCACTGGAGGGACGATCTTGCGCCTGCGACCACACCAGCCGGGCGAAACTTTGTGTATAGATATTCACGCTGGCAAAACAGGCCAGATAACCAATGATACAGGCCACCCACAGCGCATGCTGGCCAAACAGTTGCACCACAATACCTGGCAACGACGCAGCCGCCGCCTGATGCTCACCGTAGGCGTGAAAATGCAATACCGCCACGGTACATCCCCAGTACACCGCCCCGGCGACCAACATGCCAAACAGCAGCGCACGCGGGAAATCGCGCTCCGGGTTACGGAATTCTGTCGCCAAATGCGCAAACGCTTCCAAACCAACAAAACACCAGAACATCACTGCCAGTGCATGGAACAGATTAGGGGGAGAAATTTCGATGAACGTCGGCCAGGGAATTTGAGTCGGTGAGATCTCGCCTCGCCACCAAATAGCGGTGACCAGCGCCACCACCAAAATAGCGATCAACGTTTGAATATTGGCGCTGGAACCGGCACTGCGCATGCCCAGCAACCAGATAACAACCAGCGTGGCAATTTGCACCAACAGCAGGCCGTTGGCGCTCCAGCCGAAAGTGGCCTGCCAAAAACCGGCTGCAATCTGCAATGCCGCCGGCAATCCTACGGGGATTACCGACAAAAACAGCCAGCCGGTCACTTTCGCCATGCGCGGACCAAAGGCCAGGCCGACGAAGTGCGCAGCCCCCCCGGCACTGGGGAAATGACGCCCCAGAGCCGCAAAGGTAATAGCAATAGGGAAAACCAGGGCAATCAGCACCGGCCACGCCCACAGGCTATCGCCCTGCGCCACCTGAGCCGCCAACGCCGGAACGGCAAATACGCCGGTACCCAGCAGTGAAGTGGACAATAGCCCAACGCCCTGCGCCAAACTCAGCTCTTGCTTCAGTCCACTCACTGCTCACCGCCGTTTATCCGTCATACTTCAAGTGGCATCCGCACACATGGCCAGTAACTCGCTCAACCTCGTAGCGAATCAGCCGGTGCCACCTTGATACCACTCGAATTATTTAGGCGAAATTAGCCACGTCCGTCTTTGATTGCCTTGATGATGTTGGTGGTCGACAGGCCGTCTTCAAAGTTCAGCACTTTGACGTCGCCGCCATTGGCCCACACCTCAGTGCTACCGGCGATATCTTCAGGCTTGTAGTCACCGCCCTTCACCAGCAGATCTGGCAGGATATCGGCGATCAGGCGTTGTGGCGTGTCTTCTTCGAAAGGCACCACCCAGTCCACAGCTTCGAGTGCACCCAGTACAATCATGCGGTTTTCCAAGGCGTTAACCGGGCGGGTTTCGCCCTTCAATCGTTTGGTAGAAGCATCACTGTTTACCGCTACGATCAGGCGATCGCCCAGTTTGCGGGCATTCGCCAGATAAGAGACATGACCGGCATGCAGAATGTCGAAGATGCCGTTGGTCATCACAACTTTCTCTCCGCGCTGACGAGCTTGCGCCACAGCGGTTTTCAACTGGGCTTCGGTCATCACGCCAAAGCCGGTTTCAGCCCGACCGCGTACCGCATTTTCCAGTTCTATCGGTGAAACGGTAGACGTACCCAGCTTGCCCACTACCACACCGGCAGCGGCATTAGCCAGGAAACAGGACTCTTCCAGTGTGTTGCCGGCAGCCAGTGCCGCCGCCAGTACGCCGATAACCGTATCGCCGGCACCGGTAACGTCGAACACTTCCTGCGCCAACGTTGGCAAATGCAGCGGTGCAATACCCGGCTGCAACAGCGTCATACCGTGTTCGGAACGGGTCACCAACAGGGCAGAAAGCTCAAAATCCGCGACCAGCTTCATGCCGCGTTCAACCAGTTCAGCGTCGTCTTTACAGTGGCCTACCACCGCTTCGAATTCGGACAGGTTTGGCGTCAGCAGCGTCGCGCCGCGATAACGTTCGAAATCAGATCCTTTAGGATCGATCAGCACAGGGACTTTGGCAGCACGAGCCAGTTGGATCATGCTCTGCACCTGGCTCAGCGCACCTTTGGCGTAATCTGACAGTACCAACGCGCCAATCTGCGGCAATGCCTGCTGAATACGTTCCAACAGTGGCTGCGGATCGACGTTAGAAAAGCCTTCTTCGAAATCGAGACGAATTAATTGCTGATTACGCGATAGCACGCGCAGCTTGGTGATGGTCGGGTGCGTCGGCACCGAGACAAAATCACAGCGCACGTTCACTTCGTTCAATTTGGCGCTCAGCGCACGCGCCGCATCGTCAATACCCGTCAGGCCTACCAAGCGTGAGTTAGCACCCAGCGAAGCAATGTTCATCGCCACGTTAGCCGCACCGCCAGGACGCTCTTCAATGGTTTCAACCTTGACCACCGGCACCGGCGCTTCCGGTGAAATGCGGCTGGTCGGCCCATACCAATAGCGATCCAACATGACGTCACCCACCACCAATACCCCGGCGCGGCGAAAATCAGGCAGTGTAACTTTCATCCGATAACTCCAAAAAAGTACAAAATTTTAGTGGCGCAGATATTACCACAGACGTTTGTAATAGCGGCAAAACGTATTGCGCAACTGGCCTGCTCAGCCCAGCCACTTCGCCCAACTGGCGCGGACTTGCTCACGTTCGGCAACGAATTGCCCATTACTGACCTTGCTGGAATGCTCTTGCAACGCCAGGTGGTGGATCTCATCGCGCATGGTGACATACGCCTGAGTCAGCGCACGCGCTTCCTCTTCCGGCATGATGTCGTAATTGGCCATCAGTTCGAAAATACGCACGTTATCAGACCAGCGCGTCAGGCGCGGTTCAGCCCCCGCATAGCCTAAGACCAGATACTGGGCAATAAATTCGATATCGGTGATCCCGCCTTCATCCGCTTTGATATCAAAGAGATCGCGTTGCTTGCTGCCAAGATGATTGCGCATTTTCTCCCGCATCTCGCGGACCTCGCGCCGTAGCGTTTCCGCATCACGCGGTTTGCACAGGATCTCACGACGGATAATGTCAAACTGCTGATGCAACGCCGGATCGCCATGCACAATGCGCGCCCGCACCAGCGCCTGGTGTTCCCAGGTCCAGGCTTCGTTTTGCTGATAATCCGCAAACGCCTCGACGGTACTGACCAACATGCCCGCCGCACCCGATGGCCGCAGGCGGGCATCAACTTCATACAATATGCCCGACGAGGTACGGGTACTGAACAGGTGCATCACACGCTGTGCCAGACGCAGATAAAATTGGCGACCATCGATGCTACGCTCCCCGTCAGTCATCACTTCCGGTGGGCAATCCAGGATAAATACCAAATCAAGATCAGAACTGTAACCCAGCTCCCACCCGCCCAGCTTGCCGTAGCCAATTACCGCAAAACCGCGCCCTTCGCGCTCTTGCAAATGCGTCGGCTGGCCATAACGTGAAACCATGTCATTCCACGCCTGCTGCACCACCGTATCGATGATGGCTTCAGCCAGATAAGTGAGGTGATCGCTCACTTTCATTACCGGCAACGCGCCCGAGATATCTCCTGCGGCAATGCGCAATTGTTGGGCCTGCTTGAACTGGCGTAACGCCTCCAGTCTCTGCTCTTCGTCGTCTTCGGGTACCCGTAATAGGTATTGGCGTAGTTCGCTACGATAGGCATCCGGGGCCACCGGCTGGTACAGCGTCGCCGGGTCCAGTAGTTCATCCAACAGCAACGGATAGCGCGACAGTTGGTTGGCAACCATCGGCGAAGCCGCGCACAACCGAATCAAATGGCTAAGTGCCGCATGGTATTCCACCAGCAGTTCAAGGTAGGTGGTGCGGGTCACGATACTCAGTAATAACTGAGTCAAACGCAGCAAGGCCGTCGGCGCATCCTGACGCGGGCACACTTCCGCCAGTAATCGCGGCATCAGTTGGTCAAGCACGTCTCGACCACGTGGCCCTATGGTGCGTTTGTCGACGTCATGACGGAATTCAGCAATGGTGCGCAACATTTGCTTGCGCGCATCTTCGTCCAGGTGCGGCGTCAACGGCGCCAATTCGTTTTCTTCCAAGGCATCCTGCCACAAGCTGTGGTAGTTCTGATAATCAGGATCTTCACCAACATCCGGGCTATCGTCGCCAATCAAGTCGTTAAATACGGCCCTTACCGCTTGCATATGCCCGTCGAGCGTGGCCAGCAGTGCAGACCAATCGCCGAACCCCATCCCCCAAGCCAAACGCGCCTGATCGAGTTCATCTTGCGGCAGTGTTTGTGTCTGTTGATCGGCAATCGCCTGCAGCAGGTTTTCCAACCGACGCAGGAACAGGTAACTGGCGCTCATTGCCTGTACCTGTTGGGGTTCCAGTAATCCCAATTCCCCCACGGCCTGTAACGTCGGCAGCAGCGAGCGCCCCTGCAATGCAGGCTCACGCCCACCACGGATCAGTTGGAACACCTGAGTGATAAATTCAATTTCGCGAATGCCGCCGGCGCCCAACTTGATATTGTCTTTCAGCCCGCGCCGCCGCACCTCACGCGCAATCATGCCTTTCATATTGCGCAGTGACTGG
Organism: Serratia sp. PL17; assembly: GCF_017832355.1. Taxonomy (GTDB): domain Bacteria; phylum Pseudomonadota; class Gammaproteobacteria; order Enterobacterales; family Enterobacteriaceae; genus Serratia. The sequence continues at coordinate 224,488 of NZ_JAFIBY010000005.1, read as the reverse complement.
ATCACGCTGAAGTCGATATAGCGACGGAAGACAAACGGCCGCAGGGTTTTGCGTAACTCCTCGCTGTAAACGTCTTCTGAACCGCCCATCAGCCGCGCCTTCACCATCGCATAACGTTCCCAGTCGCGCCCTTGCTCCTGGTAATAGTCCTCCAGCGCGGCAAAGCTCATCACCAACGGGCCGCTGTCGCCGAATGGCCGCAGCCGCATGTCCACGCGATAAACAAAGCCGTCGATAGTTTGTTGATCCAGCGCTTTGATCAGCCGCTGCCCCAGACGGGTGAAGAACTGGGCGTTATCCAGTTCACGCCGTCCGCCCTGAGTTTGGCCGTTTTCCGGGTAAGCAAAGATCAGATCGATATCGGAGGAAAAATTCAGCTCGCCGCCGCCCAACTTCCCCATACCGAGGATCAGCAACGGCTGTGGCACGCCCTGCGCGTTGCACGGCGTTCCCCATTCACGGCAGCAAGTTTGGTACAACCAATCGCGAGCGCTGACAATTAGCGTCTCCGCCAACCCACTCAGCTGCAACAGCGTCTCTTGCGTGCTGCATAGCTCTTGTGCCTGCGCCCAAGCGATCCTCACCAGCGTCTCGCGGCGGAACAGGCGCAGTACGCGCATCAATTGCGCTTCGTCGCGAACCTCTTCCAAATCATCCTGCAGCCAGGCGGCGTAATGCTGCCACTCGCCCGCCACCGGCGGTTGTTTGCGCAACGTCTCTAGCCATTCCGGCTGATTGAGTAACATGTCACAGACAAAGTCACTCGACGCTAAAACCCGCTGTTCCTGATCGCTGAGCGCGCAGCCCGCGCCCTGAGTTTCCTGAAAACGCTGCACAATGTTCTGTGCCTGAGCCTGTAACGCTGCTGAGAGTGGCAACATAATGAATGATCCGTTTTGCGGCCCGCGCCTCGCAGGCCAGCTTAATTAGCGGAGCGCGCCATTTAACCAGAATGGCGCATGCAATAAGGCTTGCTTGCGGCTACCTTCGTACCAGCCCTGGCGCCGCTCGGCTATCGCCAGCTGCAGCTCACGCCAGCCGTCGATATAGGGGCCGGTTTCGTCGTCAGGGTAAGCACCTGACAGCAGGATAAATGCCGAGATCTGACGCGTCAGACGCGGCAACTGTTCTTCGTATTCATCATCGTTCAGCGTACGGGTAAAAGCGTCTTTCAGCTCCGCAGCGCTACGCCCCAGCATAATGTCACTGAAACGTTTGAAAGAACCGTCAAGTTTGGCCTGCGCCTTGGCGTCAATGAACGGGCGCCATGCGCCAGTCACCAACCAAGATGTGAGCGCCAACTTACATTGTAGATACTCTGCGCTGTAGCACAGCACCTGTGGCTGAGTGGTTTTATCGATCAGCAGCGGCTCCAGCGCCGTCAATCGGGCGCGCAGATCGGCGCTGGCCTTGCGCGGAACCAGGCCGCCGAAGATCACCAGAGCCTGACGGATCAGCGCAATCGCCTCCATAACGGAACGGCGTGCCTGAGCATCGCCGCGCAACCACAGTTCTTCGTGGTACTGCCAATGGCTCAAACCCCATTCAAAACTGGCGATCATCCCTTGTTCAACGCTGGACTTGGCGGCAGGCTTCAATACCGCCAAAGGGCGTCGCTCGCGCGGGGCATTGCCTTGTGCCAAATGATAACCGCGCGCCGCTTTACTCAGGCTACCCTGGCGCAGGCCGCCGTGTTCTGCCAATGCGTTGGCCAGCGCCAGCAAATCTGCGGTATTCCCGGTTTTAAGCTCAAGTTCGATCTCACACAGCGCTTCGCTCAGCTCACCTGCCTTCACTTCACCCTGGTCAAGCCCCACTTCTATCTCGCTCTTACCGTAAGTGACCACCCACTTTTCACGCACAAAATCGGTACGGAACAGCGGTTGGAGCGCCTGTTGCAGAGCGTTGATATCACAGCCCTGTGGCCAGATATCTGCCGGAAACTGTGCCAGTGCCAGTTCTGGCGTGGCAATCGCGACATTGTATTCCGGGCGCTGATGCAAGCCTGCGACGACTTTACCGGCGGTTTTGATGGTCATTTCATAGCTGTCATCAAACCCGCGGATACGCAGCCCCATGTCATGACCACGCAGAAAATTATCCGCGGTTTCGAAATAAATATTGGTCAGTTTTTGCGGTGCGGAATGTTGGTTCGGCCAAACCGCCAGTTGCTGTGGCAACGCGGCAACGGCATCCGGGGTAGCAATAAATTTCAGTTCTATTTCAACGGTCATAAGTCTTTAACACCAATAAGTTACGCATTCGCGTCAGCCTTCACGGCGGCAAGCCTTACCTGCCACGTTCTGCCCGGCGACGCACAGTTACCCTTATCTTACCGCGATTCCCGGCGCCTTAACCCTGCTAACTGCAGAAAAAACCTGTTACGTTATAAAACACCGCGCAACTCACAGAATCTGCCACAGTAAGATAGTTCTCATTCCGGTTTTTGCGTTGCGTCGTCAGACTGAACGCTCTACTATCGTTCCCATAAATTCACACAGAAACGATGAACTAATGCAGAAATTACGCCTAATTTGCCTTGCCGTGCTGAGCTTCAGCATCACTTGGGGCGCACATGCCGAAGATAAGCGCTATATCTCCGATGAACTGAATACTTACGTCCACAGCGGCCCGGGTAATCAGTACCGTATTGTCGGTACCTTGAACGCCGGTGAAGAAGTGACCCTGTTGAGCGTAAATGACAGCACTAATTATGGCCAGATCCGCGATGCCAAAGGCCGCACGACCTGGATCCCACTGGATCAACTTAGCCAAACGCCAAGCCTGCGTACCCAAGTCCCTGCGCTGGAGCAACAGGTAAAAACCCTGACCGACAAGTTGGCTAACATCGACAACAGCTGGAACCAACGCACTGCGGAAATGCAGCAAAAAGTGGCGGGCAGCGACAGCACCATCAGCGGCCTGCAACAGGAAAACCAGGATCTGAAAAACCAGCTGGTCGTCGCACAGAAAAAGGTTAACGCGGTTAACCTGCAGCTTGACGACAAACAGCGCACCATTATCCTGCAGTGGTTCATGTACGGCGGCGGTGTCGCTGGCGTAGGCTTGCTGCTTGGCTTGTTGTTGCCACACCTGATCCCACGTCGTAAAAGCAACAACCGCTGGATGAACTGATTTTCAGTCTCCTTCGGTTTGAAATCGGGCGCCTGTGGGGCGCCCTTTTTATTGGCGCCAACATCCAGCCACCAATTCATGTAATCTGATAGACAGAGCCTTAAGAAAAATTCAGGAGTTAACCGTGAAGATTTACCTGGTCGGCGGCGCTGTCCGCGACAGCTTGCTTGAGTTACCGGTGTTTGATCGCGACTGGGTGGTGGTGGGTGCCGCGCCCTCAGAGCTGATAGCACTGGGGTATCAGCAGGTCGGTAAAGACTTTCCGGTTTTTCTCAACCCGGAAACTCATGAAGAATATGCGCTGGCCCGTACCGAACGAAAGTCCGGCCAGGGCTACACCGGGTTTACGTGCTACGCCGCACCTGACGTCACGCTGGAAGAAGATCTGCAACGCCGCGATTTGACCATCAACGCCATCGCTCGAAGCGCCGACAGTGAACTGATCGATCCTTTCCACGGCGTAGCCGACCTACAAGCACGCGTACTGCGTCATGTGTCTGACGCTTTTGGTGAGGATCCCTTGCGAGTGCTGCGCGTGGCGCGCTTTGCCGCCCGTTTTGCTCATCTGGGCTTTACCATTGCCCCAGACACCCTTGCGTTAATGCGTCAAATGGCACGCAGCGGCGAATTGGTCGCGTTGACGGCCGAACGGGTATGGAAAGAAACGGAGAAGGCGCTGCAAAGCCAAAGTCCGCAGGTGTACTTTCAGGTGCTGCGAGACTGTGAGGCACTGAGCGTGCTGTTCCCAGAGATCGACGCTTTGTTCGGTGTGCCGGCCCCCGAAAAATGGCACCCGGAGATCGACACCGGCATTCACACGCTGATGACGCTGGCTATCGCTGCCCAGCTTAGCACTGAAGTTGACGTTCGTTTTTCGGCGCTGTGCCATGACCTCGGCAAGGGGCAAACGCCAAAAGAACACTGGCCACATCACCATGGCCACGGGCCAGCCGGTGTTTTGCTGGTCGACGCTCTCTGCCAGCGGCTGCGGGTTCCTAATCCAGTGCGCGATCTGGCTAAATTGGTCGCCGAATATCACGATCTGATTCATACCGTAAACAAGCTGCGCCCAGAAACGTTGTTGAAGCTGTTTGACGCGATCGACGTCTGGCGCAAACCACAGCGCCTGGAACAGATGATCCTCACCAGTGAAGCAGATGCCCGTGGCCGAACCGGATTTGAAAATAACCCTTATCCGCAGGGCGACTATCTGCGCCGGGCTTTCCAGGTGGCAAATGCCGTCTCGGTAAAAGAGGTGGTGGCTAGCGGACTGCAAGGGTTAGCCATCCGCGACGAACTCAAACGTCGACGCCAGCAGGCACTGGCAGACTGGAAGCAAACGCTGGATACTCCACAGGATCAGGCATAAAAAAACCCCGCAATGCGGGGTTTTTTATTGGCGAATCGCTTACATGAAGACCATGTAAACCACTCCGGCAACGATAAAGCGATAGATAGCGAACGGCACAAACGAAATACGTTTGATCAACGACAGGAACGTCTTGATCGCAATCAGCGCCACAACGAAAGCGGTGGCAAAACCGACCGCGAACATCGGTAAATCGCCCATGGTCAGGAAGTGCAAGCTCTTGTACAAATCCAACGCGCTGGCACCAATCATCATCGGCACTGCCAGAATGAAAGAGAACTCCGCAGCCGCGTAACGGTTCACCCCGACCAACATACCACCGGCAATGGTGGAACCTGAGCGAGAGAACCCCGGCCACAGTGCCAGGCATTGGAAGCAACCAATCATAAATGCCTGTCGATAAGTGATGTCATCCAGCCCTTCCGCACTCGGTTTCTTCGGTTTCAGCCATTCTGCAGCCAGGAGCAGGAAACCACCGACGACCAGCGCATACATCACGTTTTTCGGCGCGAACAGCGATTTGATGAAATCATGGAGCAACAGCCCCAGCACCACCGCAGGGATCATCGCCAGCAAAATATGGCCCAGTTTCAAATGGCCCGTCGTTTTGCCTTCGTGCTCAACCGGTTTGCCACCAAAATGAATGCCGATCAACCCAAACAGACGGCGCCAGAACATCACCACCACTGCCAGAATTGACCCCAACTGGATGATTACCTCAAAGGTTTTAGCCTTATCTCCGGTAAAACCCAGCCACTCGCCCACAATGATCATGTGTCCGGTAGAAGATACGGGTAAAAATTCAGTTAATCCTTCGACAACCCCAAGAACAAACGCAATAAACAGTGAATGCATGTCCGCCATGTGCTTCGATCACCCTATAAATTTACGGCTATAAACATAAAAAAGCGGCAGTGTTCAATACATTGCCGCTAAAACTATTCTCAGGTTCGGACCAAATTAACGGTCTTAAGTTGCATCTTTATGACAGAACGTCACGCCGGGCGAGTACCGCGCTCAATGATCACCCCAACCCGGTTGGCATGTGCAACTGCGCCCGGTTTGCTGACCTTAATACGGACCCACGGGGAATTGAAGCGCTGGAGTAATATTTCAGATATTTCCTCTGCAACCCGCTCTACCAGCGCAAAGCGATTGGGCTCCACGTGTTGGATGATGGCTTCACTAATATCGGCATAGCTCAGGCAGTCATTCACATCGTCACTGGCAGCAGCGCGACGGTTGTCCCAGCCCATTTCGATATCGAACACCAACTTCTGGCGAATGTTTTGTTCCCAGTCATAAACGCCAATGGTAGTAATTACGGTAAGCTCTTCTATAAATACGATATCCATCACGTCATTCTCTGTTTTTGGCCTTGCCGGATACCACTTCCAGCGGAATATGCGTATTATCCATATATGTTGCGAGTAAAACGACCCTTATTAAACGGAACCGCGTTATGAGTGCTACCGCGCTTGGCATGATTATCTTCGCGTATCTGTGTGGCTCAGTTTCCAGTGCGATCCTGGTTTGCCGGATCGCCAGGCTGCCCGATCCGCGTGCAAATGGCTCAGGGAATCCAGGGGCTACCAACGTCCTGCGCATCGGCGGTCGTGTCGCCGCGGCGGCAGTGCTGGTGTTCGATATTTTAAAAGGGATGCTGCCGGTCTGGCTGGCATACAAGCTCAATGTCCCACCGTTGTACCTGGGGCTAACGGCGATCGCCGCCTGTCTGGGGCATATCTATCCCGTATTCTTCCACTTCCGCGGTGGCAAAGGCGTAGCAACGGCATTTGGCGCCATCGCGCCGATCGGCTGGGATCTTACCGGCCTGATGACCGGCACCTGGCTGCTGACCGTGTTGCTCAGCGGCTACTCTTCACTCGGTGCCATCATCAGCGCGCTGATTGCTCCGTTCTACGTCTGGTGGTTCAAACCGCAATTTACCTTCCCCGTGGCCATGTTGTCGTGCCTGATCCTGATGCGACACCATGACAATATCCAGCGCTTGTGGCGCGGCCAGGAAGGGAAAATTTGGGGTATCTTCCGCAAAAAGAAAACCGATGCGGTAGAACAGGACGAGAAAAAAGAAGAGTGATCAAAAAGGCCGGAACTCTCCGGCCTTTCTCATATTTATACTGCAGGCAGTTCCGCCAGCGGCCAACGCGGCCGTACCGAAACACCCAGCTCCGGGTTGGCTCCGCTTTTCAACCGCACCAGGCCTGCATAAGCGATCATCGCGCCGTTATCCGTGCAGAACTCCGGACGGGCATAGAACACTTCACCGCCACGTTTTTGCATCATTTCCGCCATTTTGACCCGTAGCGTACGGTTGGCGCTGACGCCGCCGGCCATGACCAAACGTTTAAAACCGGTGTGCTCCAGCGCGCGTTTGCATTTGATCGCCAACGTATCGACAACGGCATCCTCAAACGCCCGCGCGATATCCGCCCGCGTCTGATCGTCATTGCCGCTGGAGCGGATAGTATTGGCCGCAAAGGTCTTCAGACCGGAGAAGCTGAAATCCAGACCGGGACGATCGGTCATCGGGCGCGGGAAGGTGAAACGACCCGCAGTACCCTGTTGCGCCATTTTTGACAGCATCGGGCCGCCAGGATAGTCCAGCCCAAGCAGCTTGGCGGTTTTATCGAAGGCTTCACCGGCCGCATCGTCCACTGACTCACCCAGCAGTTCGTACTGACCAATGCCGGTCACGCTGATAAGTTGGGTGTGACCACCGGAAACCAGCAGTGCAACAAACGGGAAAGCCGGAGGATTATCTTCCAGCATCGGGGCCAACAGGTGACCTTCCATGTGATGCACCGGCACCGCCGGCACATTCCAGGCAAACGCCAATGCGCGACCAATGGTAGCGCCGACCAGCAGCGCACCGACCAGGCCTGGCCCGGCCGTATAGGCAACGCCGTCGATATCGGCTGCAGTCAAGTTCGCTTCCTTCAACGCCGCCTGAATCAAAGGTACGGTTTTACGCACGTGATCGCGGGAGGCCAGTTCCGGTACCACACCGCCATAATCGGCATGCAGCTTCACTTGGCTGTATAATTGATTGGCTAATAAACCGGTCTGATCGTCATACACTGCAATTCCGGTTTCATCGCAGGATGTTTCTATACCCAGTACTCGCATTACATTTCCCATCATTCACGTGCGGCCGTCAGTTTAGCACAATCAGGCCTGTTTACCGCCAGCACAGCGCATCTTGTCCGAGGTTATAGGCTATGTTGATGATTCCAGCCATAAATGCCGGTTTGATTAAAAACGAGCATTTTTTTCTGATTAGTCTATAATCAGCGCCCGATGCAAAATTGCGCATGTTTTACCAGGGTGGCCGCAGGTTTCAATTTGCTGTGGTGCTTTACAAAGCAGCATCCGTTGAAGTAAAATTCCGCACCATTTTGAAATTGCTGGCGCTTGGCCAGCAGCAAACCGAATTTTATTGAGGTGAGAGGCACATGCCTGTAATTAAAGTACGTGAAAACGAGCCATTTGACGTTGCTCTGCGTCGTTTCAAACGCTCTTGCGAGAAAGCAGGCGTTTTAGCTGAAGTTCGTCGTCGTGAGTTCTATGAAAAACCGACTACCGAACGTAAGCGCGCTAAAGCTTCTGCTGTGAAACGTCACGCGAAGAAACTGGCTCGCGAAAACGCACGCCGCACTCGTCTGTATTAATTCTTCGGGGGTAACCCCGCCGCGTGAATTTCTGATTTTAAAAATCGCGCAGACTGAGTAGTTGCATACGAAGGCCGTGCTTTCCGAAAGGAATGCGCGGCTTGTTCTCGTTTATAGGCTAGTAAAGTAAGGGCTTATGGCTGGACGAATTCCGCGCGTATTTATCAATGACTTGCTGGCTCGCACCGACATCGTCGATCTGATCGACGCACGTGTAAAGCTCAAAAAGCAGGGCAAGAACTATCACGCGTGCTGTCCGTTCCACCACGAAAAAACGCCTTCATTTACTGTTAATGGCGAAAAGCAGTTTTACCACTGTTTTGGTTGTGGTGCGCACGGTAATGCCGTCGACTTTCTGATGAATTACGACAGACTTGAGTTTGTTGAAACCATCGAGGAGCTGGCGACCATGCACGGACTGGAAGTGCCTTACGAGGCAGGTTCCGGGCCAACCCAAATCGAACGTCATCAGCGCCAGAGCCTGTATCAACTGATGGAACAGCTCAGCGCGTTCTATCAACAGTCACTGCATCAACCTTCCGGTGCGCCGGCGCGTGATTATCTGCAACAGCGCGGGTTGAGTGACGACGTTATCCGCCATTTCGCTATCGGCTTTGCACCTGCCGGTTGGGATAACGCCTTAAAGCGTTTTGGTCGCGATGCCGACAGCCGTAGCGCATTGAACGATGCCGGCATGTTGGTGACTAACGATCAAGGACGTTCGTACGATCGTTTCCGTGAACGCGTGATGTTCCCTATCCGCGACAAACGCGGGCGAGTGATCGCCTTTGGCGGTCGCGTATTGGGTGACGGTATGCCGAAATACCTGAACTCGCCGGAAACTGAAGTATTCCACAAGGGTCGTCAATTGTACGGCCTTTATGAAGCACAACAGAGCCACCCTACCCCGCAACGGCTGCTGGTAGTGGAAGGTTATATGGACGTGGTGGCGTTGGCGCAATACGGCATCGATTATGCCGTCGCCTCGCTTGGGACTTCAACGACAGCTGAACATATTCAGCTGCTGTTCCGCGCCACCGATAACGTTGTCTGTTGCTATGACGGTGACAGAGCCGGCCGTGAAGCGGCCTGGCGTGCGCTGGAAACTGCGCTGCCCTATCTCAACGATGGGCGTCAGCTGCGGTTTATGTTTTTGCCTGATGGCGAAGACCCGGACACCTTGGTACGCAAAGAAGGTAAAGAGGCCTTCGAACAACGAATGGAGCTGGCGCAGCCGCTTTCCACTTTCCTGTTCGAAACCTTGATGCCACAGGTTGATTTGAGCAGCCCGGACGGTCGCGCCAAGCTGAGTACGCTGGCACTACCCCTGATCACTCAAGTGCCGGGCGAAACGTTGCGCTTGTACCTGCGCCAACAGCTCGGCAGCAAGCTGGGTCTGCTGGACGATAGCCAGCTCGACAAGCTGATGCCCAAGCAGGCTGAAAATGCGAATACTTATCAGGCGCCCCAGCTAAAACGCACAACCATGCGTATACTAATAGGGCTACTGGTACAAAATCCGCAACTGGCTACACTTATCCCTTCACTCGAGGGGTTAGAGCAGACTAAACAGGCGGGGTTACCGCTGTTTGTCGAGTTGGTGCAAACCTGTTTGGCCCAGCCAGGCCTGACAACCGGTCAGTTGTTGGAGCAGTATCGCGACAACAAATTGAGCCAACAGCTTGAAACCTTGGCGACATGGAACCATATGATCGTTGAGGACAGGGTCGAGCAGACCTTTTTGGATACCTTAGCTAGCCTCTATGACTCGGTACTGGAGCAACGGCTGGAAACATTGATCGCGCAGGCCAGAACGCACGGCCTCAGCCCAGAAGAACGTGAAGAAGTCCGTTCTCTTAACCAAGTGTTAGCAAAGAAAAACTAATTTTTGACCAAAATGATTCATGTTTAGGCTGCCAATAACGCCGCCAAAACGTGAAGAATAAAGAATACAACGGCTTAAGTGCCGATAAATGCGAGGGCAGAGCCCTGCAATATGCCGCCACAGTGGGCCGCGGCAACAACAAAAACGCCCCAAATGCTATTGTTGGCGGTTTCGCCGACCGACACCAACCCAAATACTCTGAAGTGTGGATACCGTCTTATGGAGCAAAACCCGCAGTCACAGCTAAAGCTACTTGTCACCCGTGGTAAGGAGCAAGGCTATCTGACCTATGCTGAGGTCAATGACCATCTGCCGGAAGATATCGTCGACTCCGACCAGATCGAAGACATCATCCAGATGATTAACGACATGGGCATTCAGGTTCTGGAAGAAGCGCCAGACGCTGATGACCTATTACTCGCTGAAAACTCAAACAGCACAGACGAAGATGCGGAAGAAGCTGCCGCTCAAGTGCTGTCGAGCGTTGAGTCTGAGATTGGCCGTACCACCGACCCGGTGCGCATGTACATGCGCGAAATGGGTACCGTTGAACTGCTGACGCGTGAAGGTGAAATCGACATCGCCAAGCGTATTGAAGACGGTATCAACCAGGTTCAGTGCTCCGTTGCCGAATACCCTGAAGCCATCACCTATTTGCTGGAACAGTACGATCGCGTCGAAGCAGGCGAAGCTCGCCTGTCCGATCTGATCACCGGCTTCGTTGATCCTAATGCGGAAGAGGACATCGCCCCTACCGCTACCCACGTGGGTTCTGAGCTGTCGACCGAAGAGCAGAACGACGACGACGAAGAGGAAGACGAAGAGGAAGAAGAAGACGACAACAGCATCGATCCTGAGCTGGCGCGTCAGAAATTCGCCGACCTGCGCGATCAGTACGAAGCGACCCGCATCGTCATCAAAAAGAACGGCCGCAGCCACGCCAGCGCAGCAGAAGAAATCCTGAAGCTGTCTGAAGTGTTCAAGCAGTTCCGCCTGGTGCCAAAACAGTTCGACTTCCTGGTCAACAGCATGCGCACCATGATGGATCGCGTTCGTACTCAAGAACGTATCATCATGAAACTGTGTGTTGAACAGTGCAAAATGCCGAAGAAAAACTTCGTCACTCTGTTCGCCGGTAACGAAACCAGCACCACGTGGTTCGAAGCGGCACTGGCAATGGCTAAGCCATGGTCAGAAAAGCTGAAAGACGTAGCGGAAGACGTACAGCGCAGCCTGCAGAAACTGCGTCAGATCGAAGAAGAAACCGGCCTGACCATCGAGCAAGTGAAGGACATCAACCGTCGCATGTCTATCGGTGAAGCGAAAGCCCGCCGTGCGAAAAAAGAAATGGTTGAAGCCAACTTGCGTCTGGTTATTTCTATCGCCAAGAAATACACCAACCGCGGCCTGCAGTTCCTGGATCTGATCCAGGAAGGTAACATCGGTCTGATGAAAGCCGTAGACAAGTTCGAATACCGTCGTGGTTATAAGTTCTCAACTTACGCCACCTGGTGGATCCGTCAGGCTATCACTCGCTCTATCGCCGACCAGGCGCGTACCATCCGTATCCCGGTGCACATGATTGAGACCATCAACAAGCTCAACCGTATTTCGCGCCAGATGCTGCAAGAGATGGGCCGTGAGCCAACGCCGGAAGAGCTGGCTGAACGTATGCTGATGCCGGAAGACAAAATCCGTAAAGTGCTGAAGATCGCTAAAGAGCCGATCTCCATGGAAACGCCAATCGGTGATGATGAAGATTCACATCTGGGCGATTTCATCGAGGATACCACCCTCGAGCTGCCACTGGATTCTGCGACATCAGAAAGCCTGCGTTCTGCAACGCACGACGTATTGGCTGGCCTGACTGCACGTGAAGCGAAAGTGCTGCGTATGCGTTTCGGTATCGACATGAACACGGACCACACGCTGGAAGAAGTGGGCAAACAGTTCGACGTTACCCGTGAGCGTATTCGTCAGATCGAAGCCAAAGCTCTGCGTAAACTGCGCCACCCTAGCCGTTCCGAAGTGTTGCGTAGCTTCCTGGACGACTAAGGTTTCGCTGCTTGCAAAAAAACCCCGGCATGCCGGGGTTTTTTATTGCCTAAAATCCGCAGGACTCATTCCAATGCCAGAAACAGTTCGTGATAGCTCGCCGTAAGTTGCTCCAGCGTGGCACGGTTCAATCCGCTTGGGTTAGGTAATACCCAGACCTCCGTTTTGCCAATCGTCATCTCTTGACGCCCCCAGAGCGCGTTACGCACGCCAAAAGCGCTACTGAACGCCTGTTTGCCCAAGATCGCCAACGAACGCGGCTGGTAACGCAGAATCTTTTCTTTTAACGCTTCGCCACCGCTGAGTAACTCGCCACGCGTCACTTCACTGGCGGCTACCGTCGGTCGCGCCACCAGCGCCGTGATGCCACAGCCCGTATCCTGCAGCTGCTGCCACTGCTCCGGGGCAAGCTGACATTCGGTGAAACCGGCCTGATGCACCACCTTCCAGAAGCGGTTGCTGCCGTTAGCAAAAGGGTAGCCTTGATGGGCGGAAGAAAGGCCGGGGTTGATGCCGCAAAACACCACCCGTAGGTTTGGCGCCAAGAGTTCCATAGGGTTTGCGCGTCCATTAAAAGGATTTACAGCGGTTATCGCAAAATCCGTCAGTAATTACAACAGGCTAGAACTGCTTATAAAAGCAACATACAGATGGGTAACAGTAGACCTGCGCCGAAAGATTACCGTATAATCTCGCCGCTTGGCCCCTTAGCTCAGTTGGTTAGAGCACGCGACTCATAATCGCTTGGTCACTGGTTCAAGTCCAGTAGGGGCCACCAAATTTTAGCTGATATAACAGCGTCAAAAACCACCTCTTAGCAGGTGGTTTTTTGTTTCCGCAGGCTCAGCGCTGCCAAAGCGAATCCCGACCTTCCCGACGGACATCGCAAGATCGCAATCCGATATCACGCAATTGCCAGCAACGCATGGCATCCAAAGACTTTCTGCCAGCAGAATTAAAACTTCGACGCCGCCAATACTGGCACCAATTGCACCATAGGCTCCACCGCTGCGATTTACTGTCGGCGCGCAAACTCTCTGTATTTTTCATTGCCTTCCCCCGTTTGTCACTCAGGGATATAGGGTGACTCAAGTCACAAAAACAAGACAGATTCACCGAGTTACTATAATCATCATACAGATCGAGCCGCGGTGATTCTGTATGGTACCCTGCATCCCCCTTTGTACCGGTCTGCTGTCCCATAAAACAGGAAATCCCATGATCGTCATTTGTAACAACGCCAATTTTAATGCCTGGCTGACACTGCGAAGTGCATTGTGGCCAACTTGCCCACAGGAAGAACACCGGGCAGAAATGAATGAGATATTGGCTTCGCCACATCACACCGCGTTTATGATCCAAACCAAGGATGATGCTTTTGTCGCCCTTGCTGAAGTCGCGCTGCGCCATGATTACGTCAACGGCTGCGAATCATCGCCGGTGGCCTTTCTGGAAGGGATTTATACTGCGGAATCAGCTCGTCACCAGGGCTGCGCATCGCGATTGATTGCACAGGTTCAGCAATGGGCCAAACAGCAAGGGTGCAGCGAACTGGCGTCCGATACTGACATAGCCAATCTCGACTCCCAGCGCCTGCATGCGGCACTGGGTTTTAGCGAAACAGAACGCGTCGTGTTTTACCGAAAAACGCTCGCGTAATCAGGCTTTTCCAGCCTGCCTCTGGTGCGCCAACTGTTCGGCACGCAGCAGAATGTCCTGCAAATCGTCCTCATCGATATCAAAGAGTTCGCCCTGCATCAGCGCCTCGTGCAGATCGGCGCGGGTAATAGACACCGCATCAATCGGCAGATTGGCCGGTTTTGTCTCTGTCGGTGCCAAAGGGTGCGGGTAACGTCGTCCTGCCAGGTTATTGAAGATAATCGCCAACAGCGCCAATAACACTGAGTTAAGCAGCACTGGGTACAGCACGAAGCTATAACCGAGTTGGTGAATGCCCGGCCCACCGAGGATGGCCGTCAGTGCCACCGCGCCGCCGGGCGGATGCAAACAACGCAGCTTGAACATCAATCCAATCGCCAGCGCGGCCGCTACCCCACAGGCCAAACCAGGATCGGGAATCAACAAACCGGTACTCACCCCCACCGCAGCAGCCGACATATTGCCACCCACGATGGACCAGGGTTGCGCTAACGGGCTATTCGGTACACCAAAAAGCAGCACAGCAGATGCACCCATAGGTGCGATAAACCACAGGTTCACCTCGCCCAGCACAAAATGACTGATCCACCCCGCAATCATCAACCCCAGCCCGGCGCCGAGGCTGGAAAGTACAATCTCTTTTTTGCCTACCGCCAGAGGATGTGGCCACAAACGTGCACAGCCCACTTTCAATCTTGCTTTCAACGACATCTTCATGTTACTTCGCACTGCCAAATTCAACTTAATGGCAACAAATATATCACAACGCAGGCCTCTGCTGCTTACCGCACCAAACTCGCCAGAAATAACTTTAAGCTAACAGATTGATCTTTAGCCACTCCTCGTCAATTATCAAAGTTCGCATCCCTTTGCCTTGAGGAAAACCCAATGTCTCAGCCGATTGCCGAACTCTATACCGATGCTGAATTTTTCAGTCCTTATGCCATGTCGGCGTTTATTACGTTGACGGAAAAAGGCATCCCCTTCACCGTAAAGCCGGTCGACCTGGCACAGGGGAAAAACCAAGAAGCAGCCTACGCGGCGCTGTCCTTGACGCGCCGTGTGCCTACGCTAGTGGTCGGCGAGTTTCAGCTTTCGGAATCCTCAGCCATTGATGAATACCTCGATGAGATCCATCCGGCCCACCCAGTGTACCCACGCGATGTCAAACAACGTGCCAAAGCCCGCGAGGTTCAGGCATGGTTACGCAGCGATTTACAGGCCCTCCGCGCCGAGCGCCCCACCGAGGCGGTATTCATTAACAGTAAGTTTCCGCCGTTGTCCGCCACGGCGCAGGCTGCCGCCAACAAACTGATCGCCGCGGTCGAAAAGTTTCTGAGCCACGGCCAGGATAACCTGTTCAGGGAATGGTGCATTGCCGATACCGATCTGGCCTTGATGCTGAATCGGTTGGTGATACACGGCGATACCGTACCCGAAAGTATTCGCCACTATGCACACAAACAGTGGCAACGCCCTTCGGTGCAGGCCTGGTTGGCGCTGCCGGGGAAAATAAGCGGGGAGTAAAAAATCGGCGGCCACGACGCCGCCGTTCTCAATGACCGAGAAACAACATCACTTCTTGAGGGAAGGCAAGTCACCATCCAGAGGGCAGATAACCTAATAACGAGGCAATGGCATATCCCGCGCTGGACAGATACAGCAACACAATGCTGATCTGCAAAATCGGATGAGTGATCCAGCTACACTGCCAACGCGGCGTCTGATCGCCGTGCTTACGCGCACCACGCAGGATCAACATCGGCATAATCGACAAGATCACCCCGCTGAATACCCCCGCGAAATACAGCGCATTGACGAACGACACCAGCCCGCTATAAGCCAACACAAACGGCGGCAATACGACCAACATCAACACACCGAAGCGGCGCAGCGGCTGCTCGTCGTTGCCCAACCTGAACTGGTCAAAAATATTGGTCAGGAAGCTCCCGCCCAGTCCCCAGTAAGACGTCAGCATCGCACACAGCGCAAAAATGTTGGCTGAGAAGAAGGCCCACTGCCCCAACGCCTGTCCCCATGAAATGGTTGCCACGTCAGAGATACCATTCAGCCCACTGAGGGCGATCACCGACATCGGTACCGCTGCCAACAGCACGAAGGTCACCGCCATGCCGACCATAATCGCTTTTGGCAGTTGCTCTGGTTTGTCAGAGAAGCCGCGCGCCATTTCTGGCACGATGTATTGCGCAGAGAAGCAAAACACCACCACGTTAAATACCGGCACCATAAAGCGCCAATCACCGTCCAGCAGGTTGCGCATCTGGGTGGTGTCCTTGACCAGCGTGGCCGTCACCAATGCGGTCAACATCACCACCATGCCGATACTGATAAACTTTTCACCGCGGCCAATCGCTTTAAGCCCCAGGTACAGCACCCCTGCCGCCGGCACGAAAAACAGCAGGCTGCCTATCGCCGGGGAAATGCCAAACAGGGATTGCAACAGCTTGCCGCTGCCGGTCATATAGGCGGTCAAGGCCCCAACGCTGTTGACACAGACAGAAGCAAACATCAGCCAGGCACCGATACCGCCGACATAACGTTTCGCCAACCCGCTCAGCTGCAAATGAGCGCGGGTACGCAGGGTCGATTCGGCGACGTACAGCATGGTGATCGTGGTCAAACTCCCCACTAACACTAACCAGAACAACAGGGGTAAAAAACCGGCCTTGCTTGAGGCATAAGCGATAGACAGTACGCCGGCCCCAATATTGGTGCCGACAATCATCGCTACCCCTTCGAGGAAGCTCAGTGATTTGGTGGGTGCAGACGTTCGCACCCCGGCGGCAAGCGCCGGAGAAATAGCGGTATTATCAGAAGACATGCGGCATCCTTTGTCTCCCGGTAGCGCTGGCCACCGGGGTAGGTTAGTTTCCCGGTGGTTAACAGCTCACATCGATACACAGGTATTTCAGCTCCAGATATTCTTCAATCCCGTAACGCGATCCTTCGCGTCCGAGCCCTGACTGCTTCACGCCGCCGAACGGCGCAACTTCATTGGAAATCAACCCGGTATTGATCCCGACCATGCCGTATTCCAAGGCTTCCGGCACCCGCCATTGGCGCGACGCATTCTGCGTGAATACATAGGCCGCCAGGCCGAATTCAGTATCGTTGGCCATCGCGATGGCTTCCGCCTCATCATGGAAACGGAACAGCGGCGCTACCGGTCCAAAGGTTTCTTCTTTGGCGAAACGCATTTTTTGCGTCACGCCTGTCACCACCGTCGGTTGGAAGAAGGTACGGCCCAGCGCGTGCGGCTGCCCCCCCGTTGCGATCTGTGCGCCTTTGATCAACGCGTCGTCAATGTGGTTCTGCACTTTTTCAACCGCATCCTGGTCGATCAACGGCCCCTGTGTGGTGCCTTCCTGGCTGCCGTCACCGACGTTAAGTTGCTCAACCGCCGCCACCAGCTTGTCCACCAAACGGTCATAGATACCGTCCTGCACGTAGATGCGGTTGGCGCAGACACAGGTTTGGCCGCTATTGCGGAATTTAGAGGCCATAATGCCCGCTACCGCGGCATCCAAATTCGCGTCGTCAAAGACAATCACCGGGGCATTACCGCCCAGCTCCAGTGACAGCTTCTTAATGGTTGGCGCACACTGCGCCATCAAAATACGGCCGACTTCGGTCGAACCGGTAAAGCTCAGTTTGCGCACCACCGGGCTGTCGCACAGTACTTTGCCCACTTGGGCTGCGTCGCCGGTCACTACCTGCAGGACGCCGGCAGGAATACCCGCGTCCTGCGCCAATTTGCCCAACGCCAGCGCAGTCAGCGGCGTTTGTTCGGCCGGTTTGACGATAATGGCGCAACCTGCCGCCAATGCCGGTGCCACTTTGCGGGTAATCATCGCAGCCGGGAAATTCCACGGTGTGATCGCCGCACAAACGCCGATCGGTTGCTTCACGACGACCAAGCGCTGTGAGGCTAACGGCGCCTGCAAGACCGCTCCGTCGACCCGTTTGGCTTCTTCGGCAAACCAGGTGATAAACGAGGCCGCATAAGCCACTTCGCCACGCGCCTCCGCCAATGACTTGCCCTGTTCAGCCGTCATCAACTGCGCCAAATCCTCTTGCGCTGCCAGCACCTTATCGGCCCAGGCCTGCATCAATGCGGAACGTTGCTTAGCGGTCAGCTGCTTCCAGCTTTGCTGTGCCACCTGCGCAGCATTGATCGCCTGTTGGGTCTCTTCGCCGCTGACCAGCGGTATGCTGGCCAGTTCAACACCGGTTGCCGGGTTGATGACCGCTTCGCGTTTACCACTTAACGCATCACACCACTCACCATTGATCAGGCACTGGCTGCG
This sequence comes from Serratia sp. PL17, assembly GCF_017832355.1. Classification (GTDB taxonomy): domain Bacteria; phylum Pseudomonadota; class Gammaproteobacteria; order Enterobacterales; family Enterobacteriaceae; genus Serratia. The sequence goes on along the minus strand of NZ_JAFIBY010000005.1, from coordinate 206,365 downwards.
TAACAGTTCAGGATTAGTCAGTTTCATCGTAGCCACTCCTTATTGAGCCAGTGCGCGAGAAAGAATGCCCAACGCCTTGGTGAACTGGTCTTCAGGGATGGTCAGCGGATACAGGAAGCGGATTACGTTGCCGTTCACACCGCAGCTCAGCAGCAGCAGTCCTTCTGCCAGTGCTTTCTGCTGTACCTGGCGGGTAATCTCCGCCGATGGCTTACCGGTGGCCGGATCATTAAACTCCACCGCCACCATCGACCCCTGTGCGCGAATATCCGCAATCGCCGGGCTGGTTTGACGCGCCTGCTGCAATACCTCCACCAGATGCTGGCCCAGGCGTTGCGAACGCTGGCACAGCTGTTCTTCTTCAATCACGTCAAGTACTGCCAGCGCAGCCGCAACCGCCAGTGGGTTACCGGCATAAGTACCGCCCAATCCACCCGGAGCTGGGGCGTCCATCACGTCGGCACGACCCGCCACCGCGGACAACGGCATACCCCCTGCCAGGCTTTTCGCCATGGTGATCAAATCGGGTTTAACGCTGTAATGATCCATCGCAAACAGCTTGCCGGTACGGGCAAAACCGGTCTGCACTTCATCGGCAATCAGCAAAATGCCATGTTCGTCGCACAGCGTACGTAACGCCTGCATAAACTCGGCGGGGGCGATATTGAAGCCGCCCTCTCCCTGCACCGGCTCCAGCACGATAGCGGCGACCTGCTTGGGATCGATATCCGCTTTAAAAATACGTTCCAGGCTGTTCATCGCGTCTTCGGTGGTGACGCCATACAAGGCATTCGGGTACTGCCCGTGGAACACCGACCCCGGGAATGGCCCAAAGCCCAACTTGTAAGGTGCCACTTTACCGGTCAACGCCATGGTCATGTAGGTACGCCCGTGGAAACCGCCACCAAAGGTGATCAACCCCGGACGGCCTGTATGGGCACGCGCAATTTTGACGGCGTTTTCTACCGCTTCAGCACCGGTGGTGAAGAACGCGGTTTTGCATGGGCCGTCGATCGGTGCGCGTTGGTTGATACGTTCAGCCAGCGTAACGTAGCTTTCGTAAGGAACAATTTGGTACGCGGTGTGGGTAAAGGCCTTCAGCTGCTTTTCAATGGCAGCGATCACCTTCGGGTGGCGGTGCCCGGTATTGAGCACTGCAATACCGGAAGCAAAATCGATAACCTCATTGCCTTCGACGTCCCACAGCGTGGCGTTCTCTGCACGCTCAGCGTAAAAACCACACATCACACCTACCCCACGCGGAGTGGCATCCTGACGACGTTGATTCAATTCTGCGTTTTTCATGTTGTTCTCTCCGGTCGGTGCCTGTTGTACGTTTTGTTCACATTCGTGAAACAATGACGTTTATTTACACAGGATGTGGCCCTATAATCGAGAGCCAGTTACGATTAATTGAGGGATCCAATTGCGCTCACTGAGTGGTGACCTGTTATTGCAACGGCTTGGCGAACAGCCCGAAGATAAGCTGCATAAACGGCTATATAACGCGATTCGCACCAGCATTCTGGACGGCAGCCTGCCGCCCTCCAGTCGCTTGCCTGCCTCACGGGATTTGGCGCAGGAACTTGGCCTCTCACGTAACACTGCATTAACCGTTTACGAACAATTATTGGCAGAAGGATATGTTCTGGCTCGTGCCGGGAGTGGCACATTCGTCGCCGAAACCGTGCCGGATAGTTGTTTATCCACTACGAGTGCGCCAGCAGGCAGTGACGGGGAGCAACGGCGTATAGAGCTGTCAGCGCGCGGTAGCACCCTGCTGCACCACGCCAGCGCCAGCCCAAAACAGTGGGGGGCATTTATTCCCGGCGTCCCCGACGTTAACGCCTTTCCACACCAGTTATTCAGCAAAATCCAGGCGCGCATCAGCCGCCGTCCGACACCACAACGGCTGACATACAGCAATCAGGGCGGCAGCCCGGAACTGCAACATGCCCTGGTGGATTATTTACGGGTGGCACGCTCGGTCCGCTGTTCACCAGAGCAAATTCTGATCACGGAGGGCATTCATCAGGCGATAGATCTGGTGACACGCATGTTGTGCAATCCGGGTGACGATGCGTGGATTGAAGAGCCAGGTTACTGGGGGATCCGCAACATCCTGCGGATGAACGACGTAAATATCTGCCCGCTAGAGGTTGATGAAGCCGGTATGGTACCGCCGGAAAAACCCACTGTGGCACCACGGCTCATCTTCGTTACGCCGTCGCACCAGTATCCGCTGGGATCCGTGATGAGCCTGGCGCGACGGCAACGGCTGTTGGCTCTCGCACGCAACGGCGGCAGTTGGATTGTGGAAGACGACTACGACAGCGAATTCCGTTTCTCCGGTCAGCCGATACCGGCACTGCAGGGGCTGGAGGCCGACGCGCCGGTAATCTACATCGGCACCTTCAGTAAAACGCTCTATCCAGCGCTGAGGTTGGGTTACGTGGTCTTGCCAAAGCCGCTGATGGCTGCGCTGAAAACGGCGCATGCCGAACTGTATCGTGGGGGCCACTTACTGATCCAAACCGCGTTGGCGCAATTTATTCAGGAAGGCCATTACACGGCGCATATCCGCCGTATGCGGCTACTTTACGCCCGGCGCCGAGCCTTTCTGACCGCGTTGATCGAACAGCATCTGGGTAAGCAAGCGCTGAGCGAATTTAACAACAATGCCGGGTTGCACCTGATCCTTAATCTGCCGGACGAGGCTGACGATGTGGCGATCGCCGCCGCTGCCAACGCACGCGGCGTACTGGTGCGACCGCTTTCACGTTACTACATGCTGCCCAACCATCGTCGTGGCCTGCTGATGGGCTTCGCTTGCGTGCCGGAAGAACAAATGGCCGCCGCCTTTACCCTGCTGTTGGAATGCATTCATCCCTGAAAAAAAAAAGCGGCCGCCAAGGCCGCTCTGCAGATTCAACTGGCTTGTATCACCAGGCTTGAAGTTGCCACTCTCCCTCCTGCCACTGTAAACGATGAGTCAATTTCAGCGCCTGCAGAAAGTTTTCATCGTGAGACACCACCAGCATCGCGCCAGGGAAACCGGCCAGCGAGGCCTCGATCGCCAAAGACGACGCCAGATCCAGGTGGTTAGTCGGCTCATCCAGCAACAGCAACTGCGCAGGCTCCCGCCGCCACAACATACAGGCAAGTGCCGCCTTTAATCGCTCGCCACCGCTCAGCGCGCCCATCGGCAGCAGCACATGATCGGCATTTAACTGCAGCTGTGCCAGTTGACTGCGTACCACGCCTTCATTAAGCGGTGAGTCCTGTAGCCCCAGGTGCTCAACCACGGATAAGGATAAATCGAGTTGTGAGAGACTTTGATCGAGGTAACCCGTTGGCAGCGGGCAGTGACAACTGCCGGCTCTCGCCGCCAACTGGCCCAGGATCACTTTCAGCAACGTCGACTTCCCGCAGCCGTTTGGGCCTGTCAGTGCCACACGCATCGGGCCATCAATGCGTAAATTCAGCGGTGGCATAGTGATAAAAGGCAGTTCCACCTGTTCGAGCACCAGTACCTGTTTGCCCGCCGCCACGGCGCTGCCCGGCAGCGTGAGCATCACCGGGCTGTCCTCTTCCACCCGCTGGTAAGCGTCGCGCACTGCGACATCAAGAGCACTCTTTTGATCCTGATGCTGCTTGCGCAGCGTACCGAGGCTTTCTTTGGCCGCCGCCTTGTAGGCCACCCGCTCAAAAGACGCGATATTCAACGTATCGACGGTTTTAAGTGTCTGTGCAGAGCGTCGCTGGCTGATGTCGTGTTCTTTTTGCTGCCGTGCGCGGGTGCGGCGGCGTTCCTGTCGCGCATGCTCCAACCCGGCACGCGCCGCCTGCTGTTCCAAATCACGCTGTCGGCGATAGTCATGGTAGTTGCCGCCGTAACTGTGCAGAGCACCGGGCGTCAATTCAACGATGCGCTGCATACGCGCCAACAGTTGCCGATCGTGGCTGGCCACCAGCAAACCACCGCGCCACTGTTCTAACTGTTGATGCAACCAATCACGCCCCGGGGCATCGAGATGGTTGGTCGGTTCGTCCAGCAAAAGAAAGTCCGCATCGCTCAACATCGCCCCGCACAATGCAGCACGCATGCGTTCGCCGCCGCTCAAATCATGTGCCGGTCGTTGTGGATCGAACGCTGGCAGCCCAGCGGCGGTAAAGGCGATCTGTAGACGATCGATCAGATCCCACTGCCCTTCAAGACGATCGATATCGTCCGCCAGTGGGCGTCCCTGCTCGATACGGGCTAGTGCTGCGAACGTCTCACCGTAACCCAGCAGTTGCGCTAGCGTGGTGTGCGATGAAATTTCTGGCTGCTGTGCCACATAGGCCAATGAGGCATGAGATTCAACATGCCCGCCGCCAGGTTGATCTAGCCCCGCGATCAGGCGCAGCAGCCGCGTTTTACCGACGCCGTTGCGCCCAACCAGGCCGCAGTGTCGTTGATCAAACGTGAGATCCAATGGGCCGAACAGCGTTTCGCCGTCAGCAAACTGGCAGGTCAGTTGGTGTAAAACAAAATGGGGGGACTGCGCAAAATGAGCCATAAGCACTCCTGAATGAAATCAAAACATCCCCACAACGCACGAATACGTGCAGCGCAGGACAAGATATCAGCAGGTGTGTGTGTTCATTTTCGGTAATGGCTCCGCAGAGGGCAGGAATTTCAACGCGCAAATGCTAACCGATTTGCTGTTCACTATGCAAACAACAATAAAGATTCATGACATCTATCACATTCAGCGCAACACAGATTCCCAACGGCAGAGACAACGGCTAGATTTGTCTCATCCGACCACTTAGCGTCGCAACATAATAATAACAACTAATCATACCCAATCATTTGCAAGCGGTAACCCGTTTGAAAGAGGCAGGGGATGAACGATGGAGACTGCAATGAGCAACTACCCGCATCTGCTGGCACCGCTGGATCTCGGCTTCACGACCCTGAAAAACCGGGTGCTGATGGGATCAATGCACACCGGCCTGGAAGAACTGCCTAATGGCCCTGAGCGCATGGCGGCCTTCTATGCCGAACGTGCGGCGGCTGGCGTAGCGCTGATCGTCACTGGCGGTATTGCCCCCAATGAAAAAGGCGTGGTGTACCGCGGTGGTTCCACCCTCAGCCACCCGCAGCAAGTCGATCACCATCGCATCGTTACCGATGCCGTCCATCAGGCCGGTGGCAAAATTGCGCTACAGATCTTGCATGCCGGTCGCTACAGCTACCAACCACAGCCAGTAGCCCCTTCCGCATTGCAAGCGCCGATAAATCCCTTCGCCCCGACAGCGCTCAGCGAAGCGGAGATCGTGCAGACTATCGCCGACTTCGCCCAATGTGCCGCGCTGGCACAACAGGCCGGTTACGACGGCGTTGAAGTCATGGGTTCTGAAGGTTATCTGATCAATCAATTTCTGGTGTCGCGCACCAATCAACGCGATGACCAATGGGGCGGCAGTTTCAGCAACCGTATGCGTTTCGCCGTGGAGATCGTCCGCGCGGTACGCCAGGCGGTCGGCAACGACTTCATTCTGATTTACCGTCTCTCGATGCTCGATCTGGTGGAAGACGGTTCCAGCTGGCAGGAGATAGAGCAGTTGGCGCTGGCGGTTGAACAGGCAGGCGCGACCATTATCAACACCGGTATTGGCTGGCATGAGGCGCGTATTCCAACCATCGCCACCATGGTGCCACGCGCAGGTTTCAGTTGGGTGACCCGTAAGCTGATGGGGAAAGTACGCATCCCACTGATCACCACCAACCGCATCAACGATCCTGCGGTAGCAGAACAGGTATTGGCGGACGGCTGTGCAGACATGGTATCGATGGCCCGCCCGTTCCTGGCGGACGCTGCCTTTGTACAAAAAGCCGCAGAGGGGCGTGCCGACGAGATCAACACCTGTATTGGCTGCAATCAGGCTTGTCTCGACCAGATTTTTGAGGGCAAGCTCACCTCTTGCCTGGTTAATCCGCGCGCCTGCCGCGAAACCGAGATGCCGTTACTCCCGACAGAGAAACCAAAAAAACTGGCGGTCATCGGCGCAGGGCCTGCCGGGCTGGCATTTGCCACCACGGCTGCCAGCCGTGGCCACCGGGTGACGTTATTCGACGCTGCCGATCAGATTGGCGGTCAATTCAATATCGCCAAGCAAATTCCTGGCAAAGAGGAATTCCATGAAACCCTGCGCTACTTCCGCCGCCAACTGACGCTGCTTGAGGTGACGCTGAAACTGGGTACCTGGGTGACGGCAGCCGATCTGGCAGAATTTGACGAAGTGATCCTCGCCTGCGGCATAATACCGCGTACCCCGGACATCCCCGGCATCGATAGCGCCAAAGTACTGACCTATCTGGACGTGCTGCGCGACAAAAAACCGGTCGGCCAACGGGTCGCGATTATCGGTGCCGGCGGTATCGGCTTTGATACCGCCGAGTACCTCAGCCAGCACGGCGTGTCGAGCAGCCTCGATCAGGCTGAGTTTAATCGTGAATGGGGCATCGACGGTCAGCTTAGCCAACGCGGCGGGCTAGCAGCACAGGGGCCGATCGCCGCGCACGCGGCCCGACAAATTTATCTGCTGCAACGCAAGACCAGCAAAGTCGGTGAAGGCTTGGGGAAAACAACGGGCTGGATCCACCGCACCAGCCTGGCGATGCGCGGTGTAAAAATGCTCAACAGTGTGAATTATCAGCGTATTGATGATGAAGGGCTGCATATCTTGCGCGCCGAGCAGGAAAGCTGCTTGCCGGTAGACACGGTGATTATCTGCGCCGGGCAAGAGCCACGTCGCGAGTTGCAGCAACCGCTGTTGGAAATGGGGAAAAGGGTGCATTTGATTGGCGGAGCGGATGTTGCCGCCGAGCTGGATGCGCGCCGCGCTATCGATCAGGGCACGCGGCTGGCGATGGCACTGTAGTGACAATAAGGGGCGCATTCACTGCGCCCCTTGATCGACTCAGTAACGTGCGCCAGATTTCACCGCTTTCAAGATCACGAACTTCTTGTTTGAGGCTATCAAGGTGCAATTACCGAACAAGCGTTTCAGCTTCTGGTAATAATCCAGATGGCGATTACCGACAATGCGCAGTTCGCCGCCCACCTGCAGGCACCGCTTGGCGTCACAGAACATCTGCCAGGCCGTGTGATCGGTGATCGCATGCTGCTGGTGGAACGGTGGATTACACAGCACCGCACGCACACTTTCACGTTCAATCCCCGCCAGCGAGTTGTTCACTTCAAACTGACAACGATCCATATCCTGCGGCAGGTTATGCTCCACGTTCCGCTCACTGGAAGCCACCGCCATATAGGACTCATCAGCAAAGGTCACCTGTGCTTGCGGGTTCTGCATCAAGGCAGCCATGCCGATGATGCCGTTACCACAGCCGAGATCGATGATATGGCCTTCAAGGTCATGCGGCAGATGATCCAGGAACAAACGTGCACCAATATCCAGGTTGCTACGTGAGAACACGTTAGCGTGGTTGTGAATGATCCAATCCGTACCGTCCAGCACCCAATTGGTGGTTTCCGGCGCGGCTGGTGGCACGATGTCTGCAACTTCACAGAAGATTAACCGTGCTTTCTTCCAGGCCAGGCTAGTACGCGTCGGACCAAGCACCTTTTCAAACAGCTGCATGGTCGAGGTGTGTACGTCACGTGCCTTGGCGCCAGCGATAATCACCGTGTCCGGCGCCACCACATTGCGCAGCGCACGCAGTTGCTGTTCCAGCAAGGCCAGTGCCTTAGGAATACGGATCAATACCACCGCCGGTGATGCCGGCAGTTCGGCAAGGCTGTCCAACAGCGTAACCTGCTCTGGATCCAGTTCGTTGAGCTTCAGGTTATGGCGCGTTGCCAACTGGCTCATGTACGAATCGCTGATGCTGTATGGCTGATGACGGTGCAACGCACAGGCCAAAGTGCCAAAGTTGTCGTTGAAAATCAGCACCGGACGACCGTCGATGTTCACATTTTCAAGCTGTTGCAGCAGATATTCGTCCGCCGCTTCCCACGCCTGTAATTGGGTGGATTCTTCCTGTTGGGGATAACGTTCCAGCTCAAGTTGCTGTGTTCCCAGATCGAGTTGGCTCATTGCCCCTCCTGACTGATAAAATTTGGGCTGTTTATCCCCTAAAAACGTCCGGCAGTAAAATGTTTTTTCGGATAAATTGCGCATTCCCTCGCATCGCGTAAAACCAATCCCGATTTTCGCTTCTTTAAGCTATAGCATTCATTCCGCTTATTCTGAGTTGAACAATTTTCAACCTGACGTGATGTAACTTTAAATGTTACACTCATTCACCCAATGGAATGGGGAAGGAAATGATTTCATCTTTCCGAGACGGATACCTGGCGCAATTTTATAGGGAGGGTCGGCGCGATCGTTTGATCCCCTCAACCATTGAGCGCCAACTGGCTAGAAAACTCGATATGCTGGCTGCCGCGCAAAAAGAATGTGATTTATATAATCCGACCGGCAATTATTACAAACGTCTGTCCGGCCCCTTTCAAGGCTGGTCTAGTATGCGGGTGAATATTCAATGGCGTTTAATGTTTCAATGGCGCCATGATGCTGCTGAGCAAATTTACCTGGACCCGCACCAAGATACCTAGGCAACGGAGAACATATGTTAGAGACCTCAAGCCGAAAACCCACCACGGTCGGGGAAGTGCTGCAAGAAGAGTATTTAACACCACTGGGTATTGGCCAAGAAGATCTTGCAAGGGTCTTGGGAATCACCCGTGCGACGGTCAATCGCTTATGCAATGGGCATCGCCGCCTTAGCGTTGCAGAAGCGAACCTGTTTGCCGACCTGTTCGAAACCACCGCCGATTTCTGGCTAAACCTGCAAGCGGCCCACGACCGTTGGGAAGCCCGACAGGCCAATGTGCAGCGCGAGCGCCTGCGTCCGATCATGGAAATATTGGGGCGTAATATTACCCATGCGTAACATAGAACTGACCTACCTGCAGGGCTACCCTGAACATCTGCAAAGCCAGGTGCAACAGTTGATCGACCAACAACGGTTGGGGGATGTGCTGTTGCAGCGCTATCCGCAGGTGCATGACTGCACCACCGACAAATCGCTTTATCAGTTTACCGTCGATCTGAAAAACCAATACCTGCGCAACGCCCAGCCACTGAGCAAAGTGGCCTATGACGGTAAAATCCAGGTGATGAAACACGCGCTTGGCATGCACACCGCCATTTCTCGCGTACAGGGCGGCAAGCTGAAGGCCAAAGCGGAAATTCGCGTGGCGACGGTATTCAAATTGGCACCGGAGCCGTTTCTACGCATGATCGTCGTGCATGAGCTGGCACACCTGAAAGAGAAGGACCATAACAAAGCTTTCTACAGCCTGTGCTGCCATATGGAACCCAATTACCATCAATTGGAGTTCGATACCCGGCTGTACCTGACTCACCTCTCCGTGTTTGGCGATCTGTATACCTGACGAGCCCCTGTGATACTCTGATTTCTAACGTCTGGGAACTGGAGATATCTATGATTCGTTTTGCTGTTGTTGGCACCAACTGGATTACGGAACGCTTTATCGACGCCGCACACGAAAGTGGCAAACTCACGCTGACCGCTGTCTATTCACGCAAGTTAGAACAGGCCCAGGCGTTTGGTGCCAACTACCACGTCAGTGCGTTTTTCGATTCCCTTGAGGCAATGGCCCAGTCAGACGTGATAGATGCAGTTTACATCGCCAGCCCTAACGCCCTGCACTGCTCGCAGGCGCTGCTGTTCCTGAGCCATAAAAAGCACGTCATTTGCGAAAAGCCGCTGGTATCCAACCTGCGCGAAGCCGAAAAGTTGGTGGCCTGTGCCCGCGAGAATCAGGTGGTGCTGTTCGAAGCCTTTAAAAGCGCTCACCTGCCGAATTTCTTGGCGTTACGGCAAGCGCTGCCGAAAATTGGTCGCCTGCGTAAAGCCTATATCAATTACTGCCAATACTCTTCACGCTATCCGCGCTATCTGGCAGGAGAGAACCCGAATACCTTCAATCCGCAGTTTTCCAACGGTTCGATCATGGACATTGGCTATTACTGTTTGGCCAGTGCCGTGGCGCTGTTCGGTGCGCCAAAGTCGGTCATTGCCAGCGCGTGTTTGCTGGACACCGGCGTTGATGCTCTCGGCACAGCTTGCCTCAACTACGGTGATTTCGACGTGACCATCTCTCATTCCAAAGTCAGCAATTCGGACATTCCAAGTGAGATCCAGGGTGAAGATGGCACGTTGGTGATTGAGAAAATCTCGGAGTGCCAGAGCGTAGCGCTAACGCCCCGCGGGGGACATCGTCAGGATCTGACCCAGCCACAGCACATTAACACCATGCTGTATGAGGCACAGGTGTTCGCCGATTTGGTGGAGAAACGGCAGGTAGAGCACCCTGGGTTAGAAAATTCGTTGATTATCGCCAACTTGTTGACCGAAATTCGCCGCCAGACTGGCGTCGTGTTTCCTGCCGATGGAGAATGACATGAAGCCATTATTACTGATGCAAACCGGCGATGCCCCAGACATTATTCGCCGGGAGAAAGCCAATTTTGACGGCATGTTCCTGCAACAGGGAAACATTGACGCCGATCGTGTGCAGATCGTGCATCTTCCTGCAGGCGAACAACCTTTGCCCCCGCAAAACTATTCTGGCGTGGTGATTACCGGTTCACCGGCCATGGTCACTGAACAATTACCCTGGAGCGAGCAGGCTGCCGAGTGGCTACGCCAGGCGATGCTCATTAAGCTGCCTATTTTTGGCGCCTGTTATGGCCACCAACTGCTGGCCTACGCGCTCGGCGGCGAAGTCGGCTACCACCCGCAAGGCATGGAGGTCGGTACGCTGGACATCGAACTGTTGCCCGCCGCCGCCAATGACCGGCGGATGGCAATGTTGCCACCGCGCTTCAAGGCGAACCTGATCCACTCCCAGAGCGTATTAACGCCCCCTGCCGGCGCCGTAGTGCTGGCACGTTCCCAGCAGGATGCTTATCAGATCCTGAGTTATGGCGATAACGTGCTGACGACTCAGTTCCACCCAGAGTTCAACGGCGCAGTGATGCACCAGTATCTGAGCTGGCTCGGCGAGCTGTACCCAGAACAACATGCGGAGTATCAGCTTAAGCAACAGCAGGTTAGCGATACGCCGTTCAGCCGGCTGCTGTTGCAAGGGTTTGTCGTCAGTTTGGGTGCGCAAAAAGCCTTGGCCGGGTAACGCAATAAACGTTGACCACTGACACATTTTGCATTACTTTCTGCCCTGCAAAGGGGAGTAACTTTTATACCTAATAGATTTCAAGGTGCGGCAAGGCGGCAACCGAAGGAATCCTCAGGAGCTTACTTAAGTAAGTGACTAGGGTGACAGAGGGAAGACAACGCAGCAGCGGCTTGAAAGATGAAGGGTATCTTGCCGGTCAATCGTCATTACGGTGCGTAAGCACCCGGTTACCGGGCAACCTGATGTCAGGGCGCACTTTCGGTGCACCTTCATCAACGTTGTAAGTGAGACCTTGCCGGAAGGCGAGGTTTGCTTGCAGCGTTCATAAGAGCGGCTAGCGTCTTCCGACGTTGGCCGTTTTTGTTTTTGAAGGATACCTCTGATGATGAATACCGTTGGCACACCTTGGTTATGGGGCAGCTTTGCCGCCATCATAGTTGTGATGCTCGCAATCGACTTACTGCTGCAAGGCCGCAAAGGCGCACACACCATGACGCTAAAGCAGGCCGCCAGTTGGTCGCTGGTGTGGGTCAGCCTGTCTCTGCTGTTCAACCTGGGTTTTTGGTACTACCTGAACCAGACCGCAGGGCGCGCTGTTGCCGATACTCAGGCGCTGGCCTTCCTCACCGGTTATCTGATCGAAAAAGCGTTGGCGGTTGATAACGTCTTCGTCTGGCTGATGCTGTTCAGCTACTTTGCCGTACCAGCCAACCTGCAGCGTCGGGTATTGATTTTCGGCGTACTGGGCGCGATTGTGCTGCGTACTATCATGATTTTTGCCGGTAGCTGGCTGGTAACCCAGTTCCAGTGGTTACTGTATTTGTTCGGCGCTTTCCTGCTGTTCACCGGTATCAAGATGGCGCTGGCGAAGGAAGACGATTCGGCGATTGGCGACAAACCCTTGGTGAAGTGGCTGCGCAGCCACCTGCGTATGACCGATAACCTGGAAGGTGAGCGCTTCTTCGTGCGCCGCAACGGCGTGTTGTTTGCGACACCGCTGGTATTGGTACTGATACTGGTGGAGCTGAGTGACGTGATCTTTGCCGTCGACAGCATCCCGGCAATCTTTGCCGTCACTACGGATCCGTTTATCGTTCTGACTTCTAACCTGTTCGCCATCATGGGGCTGCGTGCTATGTACTTCCTGCTGGCTAACGTGGCAGAACGTTTCTCGATGCTGAAGTACGGCCTGTCGATCATTTTGATGTTTATCGGCGTCAAAATGTTGATTATCGACTTCTTCCATATCCCGATCGGCGTTTCGCTCGGTGTCGTGGCCGGTATCCTGACGCTGACCCTGCTGATCAACGCCTGGGTTAACCGCCGTAACGACCGTTTGGCTAATAATAAAGCACCATAATCTGTTATCCGGGGCGCTAGTCGCCCCGTGATTGTTTGGCAATTCATCCCAAACGCCAAATGTTATTGCGATCACACAAATGTAATCAGAATGTTATCAAGAGTTGATCCGCCCTCAGAATTTCACCGCTGACCCTTTCCAACCCCATCCGTTTACTGAATACTGATTAAGCAAACACACTTGGTTACAGATTCAAATAAAGTTGTCCGGTGGCGTTCCCGCCGAGGTGACAAAGTCTGTACGCAACATCATCGGGAAAAGCATCATGCAAAAATTACTACAACGGATCGTACAGGGCAGCCTGGTTAAACAAATCATGATCGGCCTGGTGGCCGGCATCATTGTTGCGTTGGTCTCACCGGCAACGGCTTCAGCCGTTGGGCTGCTGGGCGCGCTGTTCGTCGGGGCATTAAAAGCGGTAGCGCCTGTGCTGGTGCTGGTATTGGTTATGGCGTCAATCGCCAACCATAAACACGGCCAGAAGACGAACATCCGTCCGATCTTGTTCCTTTATCTGTTGGGCACCTTCGCTGCCGCGCTGGTGGCGGTTGTCGTCAGCTTTATGTTCCCGTCCAATCTGGCGCTGGTGGCCGGTAATGCGGATATCAACCCGCCGGGCGGTATTATTGAAGTGCTAAAAGGCCTGTTACTGAGCGTGGTTGCCAACCCATTCCAGGCACTGATTAGCGCCAACTATATCGGCATTCTGGCTTGGGCCGTGGGCCTGGGCCTGGCACTGCGCCACGCTTCCGAAACCACTAAATCGCTGATTAACGATCTGTCACACGCGGTAACCATGGTGGTGCGCGCGGTGATCCGTTGCGCACCGCTCGGCATCTTCGGTCTGGTGGCCTCGACGCTGGCGGACACCGGTTTCGGTGCGCTGTGGGGTTATGCCCAACTGCTGGTGGTGCTGATCGGCTGTATGTTGCTGGTAGCGCTGGTGCTGAACCCGCTGATCGTTTACTGGAAAATTCGCCGTAACCCTTATCCGCTGGTCTTTGCTTGCCTGCGTGAGAGTGGCGTGACCGCGTTCTTCACCCGCAGCTCAGCCGCCAATATTCCCGTGAATATGGAGCTGTGCAAAAAGCTGAATCTGAACGAAGACACCTACTCAGTTTCTATCCCGCTGGGCGCCACTATCAATATGGCCGGTGCGGCAATCACCATTACCGTGCTCACGCTGGCTGCGGTCCACACTCTGGGAATTCCCGTTGATATTCCGACTGCACTGCTGCTGAGCGTTGTCGCTGCCGTCTGTGCCTGTGGTGCTTCCGGCGTGGCCGGCGGTTCGCTGCTGCTGATTCCATTGGCCTGTAACATGTTCGGTATCCCGAACGATGTGGCCATGCAGGTCGTTGCTGTCGGCTTTATTATCGGTGTACTGCAAGACTCCGCCGAAACGGCACTGAACTCCTCTACCGACGTGCTGTTCACTGCTGCGGCCTGCCAGGCAGAAGACCAGCGTTTGGCGGATGAAGACCCACTGAGAGTGCGTTAATTCCTGATACGATTGTACAAGGCGCCCGTTATCGGGCGCTTTTTTTCGGCGCCAGCAAAGCAGATACCGCAGCTTTACAATGTCACCCCGCTTTTAAAAATCGCTAATTCACGAAAGTCATTCACTTCGTTACACGTCTCCTGACCATTGGCGATCGCCACGATGAGATCGACAAACTCCTCCAGTAGGCTGTCCATTGATGTCCCGTGGATCAACTTGCCGGCATCAAAGTCGATCCAGTGGGGCTTCTTCGTCGCCAATTCGCTGTTAGTGGCCAACTTAACCGTAGGAACAAAGCCACCATAGGGCGTACCACGCCCGGTGCTGAACAACACCATGTGACAGCCCGCCCCCGCCAACGCACTGGTCGCCACCGCATCATTGCCGGGGGCACTCAGCAAGTTTAAGCCAGGTTGCCGCAATCGCTCGCCATACTTGAGTACATCCACGACCTGACTCTGCCCCGCTTTCTGCGTGCAACCGAGGGACTTCTCCTCCAGCGTGGTGATACCACCCGCTTTGTTGCCCGGTGAGGGATTTTCATAAATGGGCTGATTATGAGCGATAAAATACTGTTTAAAATCGTTAACCATGCTGACGGTCTTTTCGAAGGTTGCCCGATCGCGGCACCGGCTCATCAAGATCCGCTCGGCACCAAACATCTCTGGTACTTCTGTCAGCACCGTTGTGCCACCGTTAGCGATCAGGTAATCGGAAAAACGGCCCAGCAACGGGTTGGCGGTGATGCCTGATAAACCGTCCGAACCACCGCATTCCAGGCCAAACTTCAACTCACTCAGTTTACCTGGCTGCCGGCGATCATCGCGCATCACCTGATACAACGCATGTAGCTGCTCGAGGCCCGCTTCCACCTCGTCATCCTGTTGTTGGCACACCATAAAGCGCACCCGCGATTCATCGATTGCACCCAGCGTACTGCGGAAAACATCTACCTGATTGTTTTCACACCCGAGTCCAATCACCAACACCGCGCCCGCGTTTGGGTGTCGCACCATATTTTGCAGCATGGTTCGGGTATTGTCGTGATCCTGCCCCAGTTGCGAACAGCCAAACGGGTGGCTGAACAGATGCACGCCGTCGATCCCCGCCGCATTTTGGGTTTCCTTTAAAAAACGCTGTTGGATCTGCCGAGCAATACCGTTAACACAGCCAACGGTCGGCACAATCCACAACTCGTTGCGGATCCCGACCTCTCCGCTGCTACGACGATAAAGATGTACCTTTCGGTCTGCTGACTGCGGGGGCAGTGATGGAAAAGCAGGTTGGTACTGATAACTGTCCAGATCGCTCAGATTGGTTTTGGCATTTTGTGAGTGGATATGCTCACCGGGTGCGATAGCGTCCAATGCATGCCCGATCGGCAAACCGTATTTGGTGATCGCCTCACCGGCCGCTATGGGTTTCAGCGCAAACTTGTGTCCGCGAACCACCGCTTGCGACAGCACAATGTCCTGAGCCTCTACACGCAGCGTTTCGCCTGCGGCCAGGTCACGCAGTGCCACCGCGACATTGTCCAGTGAATGAATTTTTACCGTGCTTTGCATAATCCCGCCTTGGGCAACCGCTATGCCAGTTCAATGGCAAAATAGTTTTTGGCATTGTCGAAGCAGATATTTCTCACCATCTGACCCAGCAGCGTGATGTCCGCCGGGGCTTCCCCCTCTTCCACCCAACGACCGATCATCTGGCACAGGATGCGACGGAAGTATTCATGGCGGGTATAAGACAAGAAACTGCGGCTGTCGGTCAGCATGCCGACAAAACGGCTCAATAACCCCAGTTGCGCCAACTGTGTCATCTGCCGCTGCATACCGTCTTTCTGATCGTTGAACCACCAACCGGAACCAAACTGCATTTTGCCCGGCGTGCCTTCTCCCTGGAAGTTACCGACCATGGTGCCGATCACCTCGTTGTCGCGCGGATTGAGGCAGTACAGGATCGTTTTCGGTAACCCACCTTGACGCGCCTGGGCGTCCAGCAAGCGTGAAAGCGGCTCCGCCAGCGGCCGATCGTTAATCGAGTCGAAGCCGATGTCCGGTCCCCGGCTTGCCAGCATGCGGCTGTTATTATTACGCAAAGCACCAATATGGTACTGCTGCACCCATTCACGGCGTTGATATTCAGCAGCCAGGAACACCAGCACTGCGCTTTTAAACTGGGCGCTTTGCTCCGGTGTCGGCAGTTTGCCACTCAGACGTGCCGCTAAAATAGCGTCTAATGTTGCTTCGTCCGCTTCGCCATACACCACCACATCCAGCGCATGGTCAGCCACCTTGCAGCCGTGGGCAGCAAAGTGATCCATACGCTTTTTCAATGCGTCACACAGGGCACTGAAACGACCAATATTGATATCCGCCGCCGCTTCCAACTTTTGCAGGTAATCATTGAAACCCGGCGCATCAATATTGAACGCCTTATCCGGTCGCCAGCTTGGCAATACTTTGATATCGAAACTGCCATCGGCGGCAATGGCTTTGTGGTGGCGCAGATCGTCGATGGGATCATCTGTCGTGCCGACCATTTTCACGTTCATTTGCTGCATGATGCCACGCGCCCTGAAATCATCCTGCGCCAGTAACGCATTACCGCGCTGCCAGATATCGTCCGCCGTCGTCGGGGAAAGTAACGTTCCTGTGATACCGAACGGGCGGCGCAGCTCCAGGTGTGTCCAGTGGTATAGCGGGTTACCGATGGTGTGAGGCACAGTGGCGGCCCAAGCGTCGAATTTCTCACGATCGCTGGCATCCCCGGTACACAACCGTTCCGCTACGCCGTTAGTGCGCATCGCGCGCCATTTGTAGTGATCGCCTTTTAGCCAGATCTCATACAAATTATTGAAACGGGTATTCTCGGCAATCTGTTCCGGGGGTAAATGACAGTGATAGTCAAAGATCGGCTGGTCCGCAGCATAATCATGATACAAACGCCGGG
Source organism: Serratia sp. PL17 (assembly GCF_017832355.1). GTDB lineage: Bacteria > Pseudomonadota > Gammaproteobacteria > Enterobacterales > Enterobacteriaceae > Serratia. Next base: position 189,309 of record NZ_JAFIBY010000005.1, on the reverse strand, counting down.
AGAATTCGGTATCTAACAGAAAATCTTCACTTAAAAACGTCGCCATATCTGGCTCCTCACCTTGCTTGTCGTTCTGCGACTCTGTTCAATGCGCCAAAGTTATCACACCAATTTAACCGAGCGTCCAGCAAAATATCACTCTGCGTAGCGACTAGGCCCTCTTCAAAAGGCCATTAACCGGCATTTTTGCGGCAAAAAACGGCACAAATCGCATAATTATCCCGCAAACAGTATTGCCCAATTGAAAAACGGCTTTTGTGATATCACTCAACTTTTAAATCTGTATGACAAGTTATTGTCTCGCCACCCAGTCGTTCATGCGGCGGGAATACGTCGGTGACGGACAGGCCGGCGCAGAACAACGAAAAGGGATCACCCCCTACACGCTGCTGCCATCTCGGCACTGCCTATTGAAGACTGGGAGACATTTCGGATGCGTAAAATTAAAGGGTTACGCTGGTACATGATCGGCTTGGTGACCATCGGCACCGTGCTGGGTTACCTGACCCGCAACGCCATTGCCGTCGCGGCACCGACGCTGGAAGGCACCTTACATATCACTACGCAGCAGTACTCATACATCGTCGCGGCCTATTCCGCCTGCTATACCCTGATGCAGCCTGTGGCGGGATACGTACTGGACGTTTTAGGGACCAAAGTGGGATACGCCATGTTCGCTATCCTGTGGGCTCTGTTTTGCATGGGCACCGCGCTCGCCAACAGTTGGGGTGGGCTAGCGCTGGCACGCGGCGCCGTGGGTATGGCGGAAGCAGCGATGATCCCCGCCGGGCTGAAAGCCAGCAGCGAATGGTTCCCAGCCAAAGAACGATCCATTGCTGTGGGTTATTTTAACGTAGGTTCGTCGATCGGCGGCATGCTCGCCCCGCCGTTAGTGGTCTGGGCCATCGTTGCGCACAGCTGGGAAATGGCGTTTATCATCACCGGTGTGCTAAGCCTGATCTGGGCCATCTGTTGGCTGATTTTCTACAAACACCCGAAGGATCAGAAGAAACTCAGCAATGAAGAGCGTCATTACATCCTTAATGGCCAGGAAGCTCAACACCAAACCGATAATGCCAAGAAAATGTCTGCCTGGCAGATTGTGCGCAACCGCCAGTTCTGGGGCATCGCGCTCCCGCGATTTTTGGCGGAGCCTGCCTGGGGTACGTTCAATGCCTGGATCCCGCTATTCATGTTCAAAGCCTACGGTTTTAACCTGAAAGAGATCGCCATGTTTGCCTGGATGCCGATGCTGTTCGCGGATCTCGGCTGCATCGTTGGTGGATATCTGCCACCGTTTTTCCAAAAGCACTTTAAGGTGAACCTGATCGTGTCGCGCAAACTGGTGGTCACTCTGGGTGCGGTGCTCATGATTGGCCCCGGCATGATCGGTTTGTTCACGAGCCCTTATGCGGCTATCGCGCTGTTATGCGTCGGCGGTTTTGCTCATCAGGCACTGTCCGGGGCACTGATTACCCTGTCTTCTGACGTCTTTGGTCGCAACGAGGTCGCCACCGCCAATGGCCTGACCGGCATGGCTGCCTGGACCGCCAGCACGCTGTTTGCTCTGGTGGTCGGTGCATTGGCAGACACTCTGGGGTTCAGCCCATTGTTTGCAGCGCTGTCGGTATTCGATATTCTCGGCGCCATTGCTATCTGGACACTCTTGCAAAATCGACCGGCAACCCCGCCGACAGAAGATGCCCTGCAACCGGAACCCGCACGCAGTTAATCCCGCCGCCCGGCCACCGCGCCGGGCGCTCCCTAGCCGTCACTGGTAGCTCCACCGGATAAGTGGTATAACAAATCTATGGTTATGCCCCCTCTCTACCCTAAGAGCATTCACTATGGAATTCACTGAAACCAGACGCCTGTACCAACAACTGGCCGCCGAGCTTAAGCAACGTATTGAAAGTGGCCGATACCCTGTGGGCGATAAACTGCCGGCCGAGCGTTACATTGCCGAAGAAATGAATGTCAGCCGTACCGTAGTGCGGGAGGCCATCATCATGCTGGAAGTGGAAGGCTACGTTGACGTACGAAAAGGCTCCGGGATCCACGTGATGTCCAACCAGCAGAAAAATCTGGTCGTGCCGGGCGACAGCATTGAGTTCGCCACCGCCGGCCCCTTTGAGCTTCTGCAGGCGCGCCAACTGATCGAAAGTAATATTGCGGAATTTGCGGCTACCCAAGTCACCAAGCAAGACATCGTTCAATTGATGGAGATTCAGGAGCAAGCCCGTAAGGAAGATCGCTTTCGTGATTCACAGTGGGATCTGAAATTCCACGTGCAGGTGGCGCTCGCTACCCAAAACACCGCCATGGCCACAATCGTAGAAAAAATGTGGGTGCAACGCGTCAATAACCCTTATTGGATCAAGCTGCATGAACACATCGACGATCGCTCAATTGCCAGTTGGTGTGACGATCACGATCAGATCCTTAAGGCGTTGATTCGCAAAGATCCCCATGCTGCCAAACTGGCCATGTGGCAACACCTGGAAAACACCAAGCAGATGCTGTTCAACGCCACCAGCGACGACTTCGAATATAACGCTGACCGCTATCTGTTCGCCGATAATCCGGTGGTGCATCTGGACAATGCACCCGCAGAAAATAAATAGCCCAGGCGGTCAAAAATCGTCGGGTTATGTCAGGTATTGTAAAATCCGCTGAATCGATGCCTGAACCGCAGTTTGCCGTGTAGTATTTCACCGATGGCAACGTAGATTTCCCTGTTGCCAATCGTGCTATTTTGTTAGAGTTGAGCCACTTTTTTTACCCTCTGCTACGGGGCGGGACGCGAATAAATGCGCTGGTTGTTTGCCATGCTTATTGCTCTTTTCTGCTGGACCGGTTCGGTCTCCGGCCAAAAGCTATGCGCGACGACTCCCACAGCATTGAACAGCCAGCCATTGCTCACTGATACAACGCTTTCCTCTTCTGACTTGGTTTACCAGTCACCTGCAGAACTGCGGCGCAAACCGCCCGGCAAGGTGCCGCTCCTGTTGCCGCGGGTGCATTCTTACCCCGGTTCATTGACAGCCTCAGCCCAATGGCTGCCGGTCTATACTCAGACCACAACCTTAGGCTACCGCACTCGGCTCCCGCGCCAGACCTCACCTGCGCTAAACCGGCTTGCCCAGGTCAATTGGGCACTGCACGCCCCGCAGCGGCAGAACAGGCTGGGTGGCTGGAAAGAAAGTAATATGCTTTACCGTGGCACGCTGACTTACCACTCTTGACCGGTGTCGCACCGATTAGAACCCACTAAAAAGCAACGCCGTTTCATCGTTACCAGCAGTCAGGATCGCCCGCGCGCTCTTCGCCCACTTCCGATCCGCCGCTGAGACACAAACAAACAATGACGTTTTAGGAACACCGGATGGACATCATTAAAGAACTGTTACATGCCTTATGGCAGCAGGATTTTGAGACGCTGGCGAACCCTTCGCTCGTGTGGACCCTCTACGTCCTGCTGTTTATGATCCTGTTCCTGGAAAATGGCCTGCTGCCCGCGGCGTTTCTGCCGGGCGACAGCTTGCTGATCCTGGTTGGCGTGTTGATCGCCAAAGGCACCATGAATTTCCCGCTCACCATTTTTATCCTGACCGTCGCCGCCAGCCTGGGGTGCTGGGTCAGCTACATACAAGGTAAGTGGCTCGGCAATACGCGAACGGTGCAGGGCTGGCTATCGCATCTGCCGGCGCACTATCACCAACGCGCGCATCAATTGTTCCACCGTCACGGGCTTTCCGCCCTGTTGGTTGGTCGTTTCCTGGCGTTTGTCCGTACCCTGCTGCCAACCATTGCCGGCCTCTCCGGTTTGAGCAATGCGCGTTTCCAGTTCTTTAACTGGATGAGTGGCCTGCTGTGGGTGGTGATCCTGACGTCTCTGGGCTTTGCGTTGGGCAAGACCCCCGTGTTTCGCAAATATGAAGACCAGTTAATGTTCTGCCTGATGCTGCTGCCGTTAGTGTTACTGGTTGTCGGGCTGGTCGGCTCGTTGATTGTGCTGTGGCGTAAGAAACGCTCAGACAGCCAAAATCAGGGGAAAGGGGCGTGATGACAAAGCGCCCGCGCTGGCAGTATGTTCTGCTGATTGCGCTCGCTTTGCTGGCGCTCGCCACGCTCTTGGTGCCTTGCATGGTGCGCACTGAAAGCGAACTTCGCATTCGTGCTGGCCAGCAAGGCCTTTCGCTGCCCGACGGTTTTTATGTTTATCAACGCTTGGATCAGCGTGGTATTCGCATCAAAAGCATTACCCCGGAGGGCGATGGTTTGGTGATTCGCTTGGACTCACCCGAACAACAATTGTTGGCACGTGAGGCACTGCAAACCATTCTGCCGCCGGGATACATTATCGCCCTGAGCGAATCACCTGTTCCTACCCATTGGGTGCGTGAATTTGCGCGCGCCCCACTCAATCTGGGATAATACCCCTTCATATGAAGGGTTTTCCTTTCATATCGTCCGCAGCTCAATTAATCACCAATCAAGACTCAACTGTGGCGGATTCTTTGGGGTCTTCACGATTTATGGCTATGCTAAAGGTTAGCGTCAGTCAGCAGCGTAAGACTCCTGTCGCACTGCCTTTGTGGCAGTCTGGAACGGTGGATGTGTGCCAATGCATCCCATTAACAAGGAACTGATAGCATGAAATTACGCCAATCGATGTTACTGGCTCTCCCATTATTCGCCCTCCCTGCCCTGTCGTTTGCAGCAGAGGACGGCTGTGCCATCAAGGCACAAAATATTCAACAACAGATCGATTACGCTACCCAACACGGTAATACCCAGCGTGTTGCCGGTTTGAAGAAAGCGTTGAATGAAGTGCAAACCCATTGCACACCGGCCAGTCTGCAGGCCGATCGTCAGAAAAAAATTGACGAAAAACAACGCAAAGTGACTGAGCGTCAGCAAGAGCTGAAAGAAGCTCAGCAGACCGGCAATCTGGAAAAAGTCGCCAAGAAACAGAAAAAGCTGGCTGAAGCTCAAGCAGAGCTTAAGCAAGCCCAAGCGGAATAATTTTTTTACACCAGCGGATTTATCGCTGAGAGCCGCGTCATACGGGATTTTCATTGCATATAAAATGGATGCTTAGTGATATCAGCTACCCATCCGCCCTTTGCTCCGGCGAAAAAATCCGCTATGTTGAAAGTCTGTCGAAGTTAACGTTAAGGAATAATCACATGGCACATGATTCAAATGCAGAGAACTTACGCGCTGAACTTAAATCCTTAGCCGATACGTTGGAAGAAGTGTTGAACTCTTCCACCGATAAGCCAAAAGCAGAACTGGAAAAACTGCGTTCCAAAGCAGAAGGCGCATTGAAAGATACCCGCGCACGCCTGAGCGATGCTGGCGACAAAATTGCCTCTCAGACCAAACAGATCGCAGGTCAGGCCGACGATTACGTGCGTGATAATCCGTGGACCGGCATCGGTATCGGCGCTGCCGTTGGCGTGGTGTTGGGCGTTCTGCTCGCGCGTCGTTAATTATGGCTGAACAACCACAAGGCCGCGAGGGCCCCGCTAAAGGGGTCCTGGACATCGGGCAGCGCATCATCACTATTCTGGTCGGTATGGTGGAAACACGCGTACGACTGGCCGTGGTCGAGCTGGAAGAGGAGAAAGCCAACCTTATTCAGTTATTGATCATGGCCGGTATGACGCTGTTGTTCACGGCATTTGGCCTGATGAGCCTACTGATCCTGATATTCTGGGCTATCGATCCGGTTTACCGCTTGATCGCATTAGGTACCACCACTGGCGTACTGTTGTTCCTGGCCATTGTCGGCACCATTTGGACGCTGGTCAAAGCGCGGCGCTCTACGCTGCTTGGCGCTTCGCGCAAACAATTGGAAATAGACCGTTCCCAGTTGGAGGGTGAACAATGAATCGCCGCCGCTATCTGGAATGGAGGAAAGAGAAGCTGATTAACAAGATCCAGCAGCAAAGGCTGGATCTTGCTGACAACAAAACTCTGTGGCTGGAAAAGACCGAACGTATCGATCGCGGCTGGCAAACCATTTTTGGCCTGCGTAAATATCTGGTGGTCGGTTCAAGTGTGATGGCACTGTACGGTGTACGCCATCCCAGCAAGCTGATTCGCTGGTCTCGTCGCGCCTTTGCCGCAATTAGCACTATCCGATTGATCCAGAAAACCTTTTCCTCGAAATAACCTGTCTCACTTTCTTCAAAACTTCCGTTGTTAAGCCCGCCTTTTCACAGAAACATCACGTTTCTGTCGGTGAAGGTTGGGCAACATTCTGATTACCCTCCATTTGTTAGCAGGCTAAAGATTCAGTTTTTTTGAAAAAATACGACAGTTTTACTTGCTAACAAAGCATCCGCTTCCCGATTAACATTCACTCCATCGATACGAAACGGGCAGGACAGGGTCAGATACCCGGCATACCACCCACTGACATGAAAACGCCAAGACTGGCAAACAAAAATTACTTTGGAGTAGATGATGAAAAAATTAGAAGATACAGGTTTGCTGGTTGCTCGTATTCTGATGCCAATCCTGTTTATCGTGGCAGGCTACGGCAAAATGGGTGATGCCTATGCCGGTACCCAACAGTATATGCAATCGATGGGCGTCCCTGGCTTCTTGCTGCCATTGACCATTCTGCTGGAGTTTGGCGGCGGTCTGGCAATTCTGTTCGGCTTCCTGACCCGTACAGTGGCACTGTTCACCGCCGGTTTTACCATCCTGACTGCGCTGTTGTTCCATACTAACTTTGCAGAAGGCGTAAACCAGCTGATGTTCATGAAAAACCTGACCATCGCCGGCGGCTTCATCGTCCTGGCCGTAGCAGGCCCAGGCGGTTTCAGCATCGACCGCATTCTGAACAAAAAGTGGTAAGATTTTAAGACCGATTCAGGGTCCGGCATGCCGGACCCTTCTGCTTTTTTCACTCGGACACGAAGGAGATTCCCATGGGACAACTCGTCGATGGCGTTTGGCAAGACATCTGGTATGACACCTCATCTACCGGAGGCCGTTTCAAACGCTCAACCTCTCAGTTCCGCAATTGGGTGACCGCTGACGGTCAACCGGGCGAACACGGAGTCGGAGGTTTTAAAGCGGAGAAAGATCGTTATCACCTGTACGTTTCCCTCGCCTGCCCTTGGGCACACCGCACTCTGCTGATGCGCAAATTGAAAGGGCTCGAGCACATCATTCCCGTTTCCGTGGTGCATCCGCTGATGTTGCAAAACGGCTGGACCTTCGGCACCGACTTCCCGGAGGCGACAGGCGACAGCCTGTACCACTCGGATTTCCTCTACCAGCTTTACTTGCGCGCCGACAAACACTATACCGGCCGCGTGACGGTACCGGTGCTGTGGGATAAACAACAGCAAACCATCGTCAGTAACGAATCCGCCGATATCATCCGGATGTTCAACAGCGCATTTGATGGCGTAGGCGCACGTGCTGGCGATTACTACCCGGCAGAGCTACGCGGAAAAATCGATGAGTTAAACGGTTGGATTTACGATCAGGTCAATAACGGGGTGTACAAAGCGGGTTTTGCCACCAGCCAGGCAGCCTATGATGAAGCGGTAAACGGGGTATTTGATGGGCTCGCACGGTTGGAGCAAATCTTGGGGCAACAACGCTATCTGACCGGTGAACGCCTTACCGAGGCTGACCTGCGCCTGTGGACCACGCTAGTGCGTTTCGATCCGGTGTATGTCACCCACTTTAAATGCGACAAACACCGCATCAGCGATTATCTCAACCTCTATGGCTTCCTGCGGGACATTTATCAGATGCCCGGCATTGCCGAAACGGTCAGTTTGCCGCACATCCGTAATCATTATTACCGCAGTCACGCCACCATCAATCCGCACGGTATTATTTCCATCGGCCCGGCACAGGATTTGGACGAACCCCATGGTCGGGACACGCGTTTCGGCTAAAACATTCCCCCTCGCCTTACCGGCGAGGGGGAATGAACTACTGTCGTTCCAACTGCGCAAACAGCCGCGGAATTTCGCGCAGGAACCAGGCTTTTGCCTCTCCCATGCTGTCACGCCGCCAGGCCATGATGATATCAGCCTCACGGCTGTATTCCGGCCCCACAACGCGCAGGCGCCCCTCTTCAATGTCCTTTTCGACCATCGGGTAAGGCATGGTCGCCACACCCAAGCCTGCCAGCAGGGCCAGACGCTTGTCTTCAATGGTGCTGACCGTCAGCCGCTGCTGTTTATCCAACAGTTGCACCGTCAATACCGGCCGTTCCCGGGCGGTATCCGCTACCGCAATACCGCGGTACTTCACTCGCGTCAATTCGGATAACGGCTCAGGCTCAAGGTGGATCGGGTGGTTCGGCGCGGCAACATATACGCTCATCACTTTGTACAGCTTACGGGTGTTGATTTCTGACGAAGCGCGGAAATGCATGTCCGGGGCGATAACGATATCGGCACGCCCCTGCTCCAGCCTTTCCCAGGCACCTGCCAGCACCTCGGTGAAAATTGACACCTGGGTATTCGCCTTTAGGGCTAATTTGTCGACCAGCGGAAATAACTTGCTCGGCGGCGACAGCGCTTCGCTGACGATCGTCAGATGGGTTTCCCAACCGCGCGCCAAGGCTTCGGCATCCGTAGTCAGCTTGTCTGCGGCTTCCAACAGTACCCGACCACGCTCCAGCAACATGCGCCCAACATTGGTGAACTTGGTACGGTGACCGGAACGGTCGAACAGCACCACGTCCAATTCTTCTTCCAATTTTTGCATGGTGTAGCTGAGTGCCGACGGCACGCGCCCCAGCTCATCAGCTGCCGCAGCGAAGCTACCACGTCGGTCGATCGCATCCATAACCCTTAACGCTTCTAGCGTTAACGCCCGATCTCTGGCCATCGAATCTCTCTGTCAGGAAATTTGAATATGCCGACCAGATTAACTGGCTAACAATCCGGCGTCCAGATGCTTACCATCTTAATATACCCAATAGGTTTCTGGCGGCAGCGAGACAGTGGTCGAGATAAGCCAAAACAGCAGCAACCAGAACGATGAAGGGAAGAATAAATTTAGAGAGCCGATTGCCATGATTACATGCAGAACAGCACAACAATGCGGGCAAGCTGACTTTGGTTGGCTGCAGGCTCGCTACACCTTTTCTTTTGGACATTATTTCGATCCCAAGCTGATGGGCTACGCTTCGCTACGGGTGCTGAATCAGGAGGTGCTGGCGCCAGGTGCGTCATTCCAGCCACGCACCTATCCCAATGTGGATATCCTGAATCTGATCTTGCAGGGGAAGGCCGAATACCGCGACAGCGACGGCAACACGGTGAATGCTCAGGCTGGTGAAGCCTTACTGTTGTCCACACAGCCTGGTCTGAGTTACAGCGAGCAGAACATCAGCAACGATACGCCACTGACCCGTTTGCAACTCTGGCTGGACGCCTGCCCAGAGCGCAGCAACGAGCGTGTACAGCGCCTGATGCTGCCAGAGGCCGGTCTGACGCTGCTGGCTTCGCCTGATGGCGCACAGGGCAGTCTGCAACTGCGCCAACAAGTGTGGATTCATCATTTGGATTTACAACCCGGCGAGCAGCAGACACTGGCGCTGAACGGACCGCGTGCCTATTTGCAGTCGATCCACGGCACCATTGAAGCCCATGGCGAACGTCACGACGGCCAACGGCTAACCTGCGGTGATGGAGCGTTTATCCATGAGGAAAACCGACTGACTATCCGCGCTAAAACGCCACTGCGCGCACTGTTGATCGATTTGCCGGTGTGAATGATCTTCTGAATGGAAAAAACCCCGCGTAACGCAAGTTACGCGGGGTTTTCTTTATAGAGGGAGTTGACCGGTAAGCCGGGTTCTGTCGTGGACAGTCATTCCTCTAGGCCAGCAATCGCTCACTGGCTCAAGCAGCCTACCCGGGTTCAGTACGGGCCGTACCATGTGAACCCCTATTTGGCCTTGCTCCGGGTGGAGTTTACCGTGCCACGAACTGTTGCCAGTCGCGCGGTGCGCTCTTACCGCACCCTTTCACCCTTACCTGATCCCGCTTGCGCGGGCCATCGGCGGTTTGCTCTCTGTTGCACTAGTCGTAGGCTTGCGCCTCCCAGGCGTTACCTGGCACCCTGCCCTATGGAGCCCGGACTTTCCTCCCCTCCACCTGTCTCCCCCGAAAGGGACGGCAGTGAAGCGGCGACTGTCTGGTCAACTCCGGCGCGGATAGTAGCGTCGTGCTCACGGCAGGTCAACCGCTTTACTGTTCTTGTTGCTCTAACGCGTACTTATACAACGCATTTTTCTTCACGCCGTGGATTTCTGCCGCCAGCGCTGCCGCTTTTTTCAATGGCAGTTCTTTTTGCAGCAATGCCAGCGTACGTAGCGCCTCCAACGGTAATGCATCTTCCTGCACCTTGTGACCTTCTACGATAAGCACCATTTCGCCGCGGCGACGGACTTCATCTTCCTGCACCCAGGCCAGTAGCTCGCCAACCGGTGCGCCGGTGATCGATTCCCAGGTTTTGGTCAATTCACGCGCCAATACCACATAGCGTTGTGGCCCCCACACGGTCACCATGTCCTGCAAACTTTCCAACAACCGGTGAGTTGATTCGTAGAAAATCAACGTGCGCGGTTCCTCTGCCAGCGCCATCAGCGTATCCTTACGCCCCTTGGTTTTCGCCGGCAGGAACCCTTCGTAACAGAAGCGGTCTGAAGCAAGGCCTGCAGCGCAGAGTGCGGTGGTTGCCGCGCAAGCCCCTGGCAAGGGGACGACCCGAATGCCGGCTTCACGACAACGGCGTACCAGGTGGTAGCCGGGATCGTTGATCAAGGGGGTACCTGCGTCGGAAACCAGCGCGATGCTCTGGCCTTCCTGCAATTTCGCCAGCAGTTGATCGGCTTTTTGCTGTTCGTTATGGTCGTGCAGCGCAAACAACCGCGCGCTAATCGCAAAGTGTTGCAGCAGCAACCCGGTATGGCGCGTGTCCTCGGCCGCAATCAGATCAACGCTTTTCAGTACCTCTAACGCACGATGGGTTATATCCCCTAAATTGCCGATTGGGGTGGGCACCACATACAGTGTTGATGCAGAAATGACTGATTGTTGGTGTTGATTCATTGTTTCATCCGAGTTGCCGATTTAATATTAAGCATCTTGAAAAAAACATCACTGGATACAGTATGCTTTCCTCAACATTCGTTCGTACCAAAGCAGGGCGTTCAAAGCCTGTCCGACTTACCGCAGTTATCGCGGCAGCTCTTTTCCTCGCAGGCTGCCCGAGTCAGGCCCCGCAGACGCCGCCCGCTAATATACAGGACGAAGCGAGCGCCAGTTCCGATTACTATCTGCAGCAGTTGCAGCAAAGCAGTAATGATAACAAGGCTGACTGGCAATTACTTGCTATTCGCGCGCTGTTACGCGAAGGGAAACTGCCGCAAGCCAGTGAACAACTGAACCAGCTGCCAAAAAACCTGAGCAACGTGCAGCAGACCGAACGCCAACTGCTGAGTGCTGAGCTCCAAGTGGCGAACAAAAGCTATGTCAGTGCCCGCAGTACATTAGGCCATCTGGATACCGGCTCGTTGTCTGCCAACCAGTTGGTGCGCTTCTATCAGGCGCAGATCGCCGCCAATCAGGGCAAACCTTCTCTGCCGCTCATCCGTGCTTATATTGCACAAGAGCCCTTGCTGACCGGCAAAGCACACCAAACTAACCTGGATCAAACCTGGCAGGCATTGTTGCAGCTGACACCCCAGGATATGAACAGCCTGGTGATCAACGCCAATGAGAATGTGCTGCAAGGCTGGCTTGATCTGTTGCGTGTTTATCAGGACAACAAACAGGATCCTGATCTACTGAAGGCAGGCATTAAAGACTGGCAAAACCGTTACCCGCAGAATCCGGCGGCAAAAACGTTGCCGACCCAATTGAACCAGGTGCTTAACTTTACCCAGGCGTCTACATCAAAAATTGCGCTGCTGTTACCGCTGAACGGCCAGGCTAAAGTGTTCGCCGACGCGATCCAAAAAGGTTTTGAAGCGGCGAAGAATGGCGTGACGTATTCGGCACCGGTGCAACAGCAGCAACAACCTGTCAGCGCCCCCGATCAGGCACCTGCCCCAACGGACCAAAACGCCAATGGTGCGGTAAGCACCTCTGCACCGTCAGCTGAAGCTGCTCCGGTCACCGCCGCACAACCGTCTACAGCGTCCACTGCGCCTATTACGCCGCCACAAGCCGCTAATGCACAGATTAAGGTCTATGACACTACCAGCCAGCCACTGGCCGCGTTGCTGACGCAGGCACAGCAGGATGGCGCAACCCTGGTGGTCGGTCCGCTGCTGAAAGAAAATGTCGACCAGCTGGCCAGCAGCACGACGACGTTGAACGTACTGGCGCTCAATCAGCCGGAAACGCCGAAAGACAACCCAAATATTTGCTACTTCGCACTTTCACCGGAAGACGAAGCCCGTGATGCCGCACGCCACATCTGGGAACAGCAGAAACGGCAACCGCTGTTGCTGATCCCGCGTGGTGCCTTCGGCGATCGCGTTGCTAAAGCCTTTAATCAGGAGTGGCAGAAACTGGGTGGTCAGACCGTGTTGCAACAAAACATCGGGTCACCGGGTGAATTGCGTCAGATGGTGAACAGCGGTGGCATTCGCATGTCCGGCACCCCCATCTCTGCGGCACCTGCGCCACAGGCGGTAACCATTGCCGGGCTGACCATTCCTGCACCGCCAAGCGACACGCCTGCAACCAGCGGTGGCGGCGTGGACGCGGTCTATATCGTAGCGACACAGTCTCAGCTGACACTGATCAAACCGATGATCGACATGGCTACCACCTCGCGCAGTAAGCCGGCCATGTACGCCAGCTCACGCAGCTACCAGGCCGGTGCCGGCCCGGACTTCCGTCTGGAAATGGAAGGTCTGCAGTTCAGCGACATTCCATTGTTGGCCGGTTCCAACCCGCAATTGTTGCAGCAGGCAAGCAGCCAGTTCCGTAGTGATTATTCGCTGGTACGTCTGTACGCCATGGGGATGGATGCCTGGACATTGTCCAACCACTTTGCTGAAATGCGCCAACTGCCTGGCTTCCAGGTCTCAGGCACGACGGGTGTGCTCACATCCTCACAAGGTTGTGTGATCAACCGAAAACTGCCTTGGCTGCAATACCGTCAGGGTATGGTCGTTCCGGTCTCTTGAGTCAACGCGCCACAGGGGCGGGCTATGAGTTACAAGCCCGCCACTATCTGGAACGCGCCGGACTCACCTTCTTCGCCGCCAACGTGGCGGTGCGTGGCGGTGAGCTCGATCTCATCATGCGCGAGGGTAAAACCTGGGTGTTCGTAGAAGTCCGCTACCGCCGCAACGACACTTTTGGTGGTGCGGCAGCCAGCGTCACTTATCGTAAGCAACAACGGTTGTTGCATGCCGCCGCCGTTTGGTTGGCGGGGCGCGGAGCCAGTTTTGACACATCATCTTGCCGTTTTGATGTTTTGGCCATCACCGGTAGCCAGTTAGAATGGATACCCAACGCCTTCAATGCGGATTAAACATTATTTATACCCTATGGATTTCACGTTGCAGTTAGGCAACCTGCGCACTCATCCCAAGCGCTTACCAAAGGGTGAGTGAGTGCAGAGAACAACGCTACAGCTTGAAAAACGACGGGTATACCGGTGCCAAGTGGCCCTTTGACTGAGTGGATTAATACAACGTGCTGGATAGAATTAAAGCCTGTTTTACCGAAAGCATCCAAACCCAGATTGCGGCGGCGGAGGCTTTACCCGACGCCATTTCGCGAGCAGCGATGACGCTGGTCCAATCTTTACTTAACGGTAATAAAATTCTTTGTTGCGGTAATGGCACCTCGGCAGCCAACGCACAGCATTTCGCCGCCAGCATGATCAACCGCTTTGAAACCGAGCGCCCAAGCCTGCCGGCAATTGCTCTCAATGCCGATAACGTGGTGCTGACGGCGATCACTAACGATCGCCTGCACGATGAAGTTTATGCCAAGCAAGTCCGCGCGCTCGGCCATGCCGGCGACGTGTTGTTGGCAATTTCCACCCGCGGCAACAGCCGTGATATTGTAAAAGCAGTTGAAGCCGCAGTGACGCGTGATATGACCATTGTCGCGCTGACCGGTTACGACGGCGGTGAATTGGCCGGCTTGCTCGGTCAGCAGGATGTCGAAATCCGCATCCCCTCGCACCGCAGTGCACGCATTCAGGAAATGCATATGCTCACCGTAAATTGCCTATGCGACCTGATAGATAGTACGTTGTTTCCCCACCAGGACGATTAAGGAACTGAGATGAAGCTGAAAGCCACATTTGCAGTGCTGTCCAGCGCCCTGCTGTTACAAGGTTGTATTGCAGGCGTTGTCGTTGGCAGCGCCGCTGTTGCCACCAAAACCGCCACCGACCCACGTAGCGTGGGTACTCAGGTAGACGACGGCACGCTGGAAGCCCGGGTTGAGAACGCCCTAAGTAAAGATCAGCAGTTGAAAAAAGATGCACGCGTCGTCGCAACGGCTTACCAGGGTAAAGTGTTATTGACGGGTCAGGCGCCAAGCACCGATCTGGCCGCACGCGCCAAACAAATCGCGATGGGTGTTGAAGGTACGACTGAAGTGTATAACGAGATCCGCCAAGGTACCCCGGTCAGCCTGAGCACGGCCTCTTCCGATACCTGGATCACCACCAAGGTACGTTCACAGCTGCTCACCAGCGATACGGTGAAGTCATCGAATGTGAAAGTCACCACAGAAAACGGTGAAGTGTTCCTGCTGGGCCTGGTGACACCACAAGAAGGGCAGTCAGCGGCACAAATCGCCAGCCAGGTGAGCGGTGTGAAACACGTCACCACGGCCTTTACTTCAGTGAAATAACCCGCGGCGCCGGATAAGGCACTTGCCTTTATCCGGCACGTTAATCCAGATTATTCTCTTTCAAAAACGCGTCCCCGCCCAGTTGGCGCATCTGGCGCATAATCCATTGCTGCCGTTGTATCACGTAACCCGAAGGGGCATTCGCCTTGAAACGGTGCGGGTTCGGCAATACCGCTGCCAGCAATGCAGCCTCTGATGCGGTCAGCCGCTTGGCCGGTTTATTGAAGAAACGTTGTGATGCCTCCTCCACACCGAAAATACCGTCGCCGAACTCGACGATATTCAGGTACACCGTCAAGATACGCCGCTTGGTCCATACCAGCTCAATACCCGATGTCAGCCCGGCCTCAAGCCCTTTGCGCAACCAGCTGCGGCCATCCCACAAAAACAGGTTCTTGGCGGTTTGCTGCGACAGCGTAGAGGCACCGCGGATGCGCGTCGGGCGCTTCTCGTTGTGGCTGAACGCCTTTTCTATCGCCGCCACGTCAAAACCCCAGTGGTCAGGGAATTTCTGATCTTCGGCTGCCATCACCGCCAGCGCCATCTGCGGGGAAATATCGTCCATCGACACCCAGTCGGAGTGTGCCACGTAGCTAAAATCCCCCCTCAACCAGGCCCCCACCTGCCGTTCCACCATGACGGAAGAAAAAGGCACTGGCAGGAAAGCAAAGGCGACAATCCCTAATAGCCACACCCCGACCAGAACAAGAAGTCCACGTTTCAGCCAAAACCCCAGCCGGGATAAAATCGATTTTCCCGCAGACTTTCTCATTCAGCCAAATCCAGCACCCGTGAAACCAGCTTATCAATCCCGCTGGCTGCTTCACCGATAGATTTCGCCAGCATATAGGCCGGTGTCGTTACCACTTTGTTTTCACTGTCCACCACGATGTCATCGACTGGGCAAATCACCGGTTCACCGCCCATGGCATCAATCACTTCACCCAGGTCTGGATCGTTGCCAATGGTCAGCCGCACTTGTTGATCCAGCAACTTTGGCAGCAACGCAGGGGCAATGCACATAAAACCGATTGGTTTATTTGCCTTATGCATTTGCTGCGTTAACTTAACCAAATCCTTATCAATCCAGCATCCCGCGCCTTCGCTTGCAAAACTGCTGAGGTTCTTCGCGGCACCAAATCCACCTGGGACGATCAGGGCGTCCAACTGACTGGCATCGGCGTGTGAAAGCGGACGGACCTCGCCTCGGGCAATGCGTGCTGACTCCACTAAAACATTGCGCTGCTCTGGTACTTCATCGCCAGATAAGTGATTAATAACATGAAGTTGAGGTTTATCAGGTGCAAAGCACACTGCTTTCGCTCCTGCGCGGTCCAACGCCAACAGTGTCAGAACGGCTTCATGGATCTCCGTACCGTCATAAACCCCGCAGCCACTTAGCACTACACCCACGTTTTTCATCACCCTTCCTCCTGTCGATACTGTCAACTGGTTAGTGCTCGGAGTAGACAAACACTAATCTACATCACACATTTTAATGAATCTTCTAACAAGAGCGCTTACATTTGCTATGTTGTTGGCTGTATGATGTTTAGGAATTCTCTACAACCTGCTCGACCAGAACATGAAATCCAATACGCAGGTTCACAATTTCCCTGGTGTTGGCGCAATATTCGCGCACCCCGGCTTAGGTCGGGGTCATTTTTTTTCAGCGTTCGCTACCCATTCCCGCAGCACTTGCACATCGTTACGCCATTCCTGTTTCAGTTCATCAACCCAGTCCTGCACGTTATCCCACCATGCCGGCAGCGTTGGCGTTTGGATTTGCTGGGCAAGCTGTTGCAGATGACGTAAACCCACCGAACCCGCCGCACCTTTAATTTTATGCGCCTCTTCTGTGATGCCTTTCTGATCGCGCGCCGTCATATTGGAGTCCAGCACCGCCAGATAACCTGGCATCATCTGCTCAAACATCTCCAGGCTTTGATGAATCAACTGCGGCCCCACCAGGTCCATATACTGTTCCAGCACGGTGGTATCCAGTAACGACTCATTAATCTGCATCGTCTTTTGCTCCGTTTTCTTTGTGGTGTGAGAGGATTGGTGATCCCAGTAATGTTTAATGACTTTGGTCAACGCCGGTACCGACAATGGCTTACTCAGCACGTCGTCCATTCCTGCGTCGAGGTACTCTTTTTTGTCTTTCAGCACGTTGGCCGTCAACGCCACCAAGGGGGGTAGTGCCTGCCCGGCATAGCGCTCACGCAGTATCCGAGCGATATCCAGCCCGGTCATGTCCGGCAGTTGGATATCCAGTAACACCAGATCGAACTCGTCCGGATCAAACATCGCCAGCGCATCCTGGCCATTCATCGCGACTTCTACGCTGTTACCCAGTTTCTCCAGCACTGAACGTGCCACAATCACATTCAGTTCAATATCTTCCACCAGCAGGATATGCAGAGCCGGCAATGGCAGTGCTTCTTCGGCCGGTGTTTCGTTTTCCGCTTCCTGTACCCCTGGCGCCTTAATGGACAACGTGAAGCAAGAACCGTGCCCCTGTACGCTGCTGACGGTAATATCACCGCCCATGCTCTGCGCCAGCCGCTTGGAAACCGCCAGCCCAATGCCGGTACCGGTCGCCGGACGACCACCATGCTGATCCTTCACCTGATAATACATAGCGAAAATCTTGTCTTGTTCGTCCTGAGGAATCCCCATACCGGAGTCTTCAACCTCAAACACCAACCGATCCTGTTCCTCGCGCCGCACGCGCACCACGATCCGCCCTTGCGGGGTGAATTTGACCGCATTGCCGATCAGGTTCCACAAGATTTGCCGCAGGCGGGTACCGTCAGTGATGATTTGTTGCGGCAGCGGTTGCTGCGGCTCCATCACAAATTGCAGCCCTTTCGGTTGTGCCAGCAGGCCAGAGAGGTTTTCCAGGTCGGCGAGGAAACCGGTGAAATCTACCGGTTGGTTGTCGAGCTGCACTTTGCGCCGCTCAAGCTTGTCCATCTCGATAATGTCATTGAAGATATTGCCCAGCGTAATGGCGCTGACATGGATGGTTTTGAGGTACTTCAGCTGTTCGTCGTTTAAATCGGTATCGAGCAGAATGCGGCTTAAGCCAACAATGCCATTAAGCGGCGTACGAAGCTCGTGGCTGATTGTTGAGATGAAGGTGGTCTTGTCCCTACTGGCGTTCTCCAGCGCGTCCTGGTAGCGCTTACGCTCGGTTATATCGCGGCCAAAGCCCATAAGCCCGTGACGTTTACCCACTCGGTCGTAAAACGGGACCTTACGCAATTCAAAACAGGCCTTGCGCCCGTCCGGATAAACCAGCCACTGTTCATAAGTCAGGGAGACGTTGTGACGGAATACTTTTTCGTCGGTTTCTATCACTTTCTCGGCAATTTCCTGGCCGTAAACATCAAACGGCGTTAGCCCAATCAGCTGTTTTTCGCTTTTGCCGGTCAACAGCTCCATTGCCCGGTTACAGCCGGAGAACTCTTTGTCTTCGTTGCGGTAATACACCAGGTCAGGTGAAGCATCGAGGAATGAACGTAACAGTGCCGACTGCTGACCCAGTTCGATCTGCGCCAACTCACGCTGTTCCATCTCTTCGGTCAGCTTGTCCATCACCTGCTGGCGTTCTTCTTCTGCCTTGATACGGTCGGCGATTTCCTGATTCAGTTGGCTGATGTTGTCCTTAAGCTGTTGGTTAAGCTCGAGGTCGCGGTGGCGCATTTCTTCCAGCTTATCAACCAGCCGCGCCAGACGCTGGCGTGACTCCTCAAGCTGTTCGACCACCACAGACAGAAAGTAAACCGCCCACGGCGTAATCAATAGACCGAAGAAAATTGAGCGCACCACGTCAATGCTTTCTACTTCGCCACGCAGCAGCATGGTCACCGCCATCTGCACCACCATCGCCAGCACCACCAATGCCGACGCCAACAGCAGCGAAAAACGCACTAGCCCCAGTTTTACCATTAAATCAACGTAGTACTGGGCTAACACCCTGATTTGCTTCATAGCGGCTCCCATCAGACATAATCTTTTGAATCATACCGCAAATTTTTCCGCCGTGTCTGAGAGTCAAGTCCTGCTAACGGAAAATAGCGGCGTCTGGCGTGCAAAAGGCAGTTCATCGCCCTGCCGAAGTCCAAAACCACATTAATCAACCCGCTCATACTTAGGGATTAATCACTTGTAGCGAAAAGACTTTTTCTGTGACCCACCCCACACCTCAGCCGCTTGAGAGCGCCTTTCCGTTAATATATTAATGATGCGCCGTGCATGCGCTTGCTTTCGCAGACACGGATAGCGAAGCCTTGAGGCTTGAAGTAAGGGAAAGAATTTCATCCCGCGGTTTACTTTCACCGGCAGCAGCGCTGTGGCCGGCCCCGGCAGGCTTCCTCATTTCCCTGATGTGAGGATTGACCATGTTAACCATCTATCGCACCACCCTGCTCGCCCTGTTTCTGACCGTTATTTTTCCCCTGAAGGCCGCAGCCGCCGTTACCGGCTATCTGAGTGCGGAACAGCGGCAAATCGCCCCGTTGTTGCCACCGCCCCCCTCAATGGATACGCCGCTGAACCGGGCGGATCTGCAGGCGGTGTTGGCCCTACAGGCTAGCCGCACCACGGAACAAATCGCCAAAGCCAAGCGGGATGATCATCTGGCGGACGCCGCATTTCCCTTCGCCCGCGATATCTTCGGCCCGACGTTCACCGCCGATCGTCATCCGATCACCGCGGCCCTGTTCCGCCGGGTCTATCAAGATTTTGAACAAAGCCTGATGCCCGCCAAAGCCTTCTATGGTCGCCCGCGCCCTTATGAGGCCGACAACCGCGTGAAGCCGCTGTTGCCGCCGCCAGAAGGCGACTCTTACCCCAGCGGACACGCGATGGACAGCTACCTGACGGCGATCCTGCTGGCGCAGATGGTGCCGGAAAAACGCAGCGCGCTGTTTGAACAGGCGGCGAGCAATGCGCAAAGCAGGGTGATTGCCGGCGTTCACTACCCGAGCGATTTGGAAGGCGGCAAATTGGCGGCGACGGCGCTCGCCGCTCGGCTGCTGGCGAACCCGCAGCTGCAGGCCGACTTGCAACGCGCACGATCAGAAGTTCGCGCCAGCCTGCAGTTATAGCGTCGGTGAATAACACAGGGCGGCGTCCAGCGCGCTGCCCTGCCCGCCGTGACGTTGCAAGTAGCCACCCACTGCCTGCATACCGTTCCAACGGTTTTCGCACCATAATGGTGCCAATAACGTCGGCCTGCGTGCGCTGGCAGAGATACGGTGATACACCACGTCTTTCGGCGTATGGCGGATCATCTCACCCGCACTGGTGGCATACTCATCAAGCGCTAACTCGGGCAGCCTGCCAGCCCGCCAGGCCCGCGCCAGCGTGCTCCCCGTAACAATATGCAGCGGATGCAGTTTGATGCCATCCACACCGCAGTCCACCACCTGTTCCAGCGAAGCCAAGTGGTCGGCGGCGCTTTCCCCAGGCAACCCGACGATCAGGTGACTGCACACCTTCAGCCCGCGCTCGCGTGCCAACCGGGCCGTATGTTGATAACAGGAGAAATCATGGCCTCGGTTGATGCGTTTTAGCGTTTTATCGTGCGCCGTCTGCAACCCAAGCTCCAACCAGACTTCGTAGCCCTGCTCGAGGTAACTCGCCAGCAAATCCAGTGCGGCGGGTGGCACACAGTCCGGGCGCGTGCCGACGCAGAGACCCACCATATCCGCCTGTGCCAGCGCCTGTTGGTACATCTGCGCCAACAGGCTCACTTCTGCATAAGTACTGGTATAAGCCTGAAAATAGGCGAGGTAGCGCTTTGCGCGATTCACTCTGACGGCCTGCTGTGCCAGCTGTTCAGCTATGCTCTGTTGCTGCATCTGCTCATCGGCAAAAGAGGCAACATGACAAAAGGTGCAGCCACCGCGCCCCAGCGTGCCGTCGCGGTTAGGGCAACTAAAACCGCCGTGTAGCGTGAGTTTATGGATCTTTTCACCGTGTCGGCGCTGAAGATCGGCGCCAAACATATTGACTAATTGCGGCAACTGCATAATCTTGATTGTCTCTGTGCTCAAAGCCCGTGATGCTAATAAGAAACGGCTTTTCCCGCGATGACAGAGATCAACGCTTTCCTCGCAAGGCTTCACCAGGCATAACTATTCATTATAAATGCAAATAAAATCATCTTGGCTGAGATGAATTTTTCTTATTTGCACGCAACCGTTAACGCCAGTGTGACAAAGCGATGAAAAATAGTTTCAAACAACAAAAAATAATAAATTACTAGAATAAAACTCTGACATTCCCGCCCGCACTAGCATGGTGCAGAGATTCAGGCGTTGCACTATAGTGAGACAGCTCACATTTCTCTGGGACCTTGCGCGCCGTCACACAACCTCAAAAATTGAAATAAATCATTATATATCAAATCATTAATTACCATTAATTCAATAAAAAACCCCCTTAGGCCTATATTTGACCTGCGTATTCTTTCTCGCTAAGTTGGAAGTCCGCTGGAAGCTTTCTGGACGGGCAAACGTCTCGTCATATTTATGCAGTAATTTAAGACTCCCTCTTAAAACAAGTCATGTACCACTTGTGAGAACCGTCACGAGAGGCCATTAACGGAGGGCGGAAAAGCAGATCGGCGATATCAAGCTTGCTGATTGGACTTCTGCCAACGTTGGGAAGCCCGCTCGTGAGTCGGTTGTGAGAGTCACGCAGAGCCTGGGGAGGTTCACTGATATGTTGTACGATAAATCCCAAGAGCGGGACAACTGTGGTTTCGGCCTGATCGCCCACATAGAAGGCGAACCTAGCCATAAGGTCGTGCGTACCGCGATTCACGCATTGGCCCGTATGCAGCACCGTGGCGCAATCCTTGCTGACGGCAAGACTGGCGACGGTTGCGGCCTGTTATTGCAAAAGCCCGACCGCTTTTTCCGCATGGTGGCGGAAGAGCGCGGCTGGCGTTTAGCCAAGAACTACGCCGTTGGCATGATGTTCCTCAGCCAGAATGAAGAGGAAGCCCGTGCCAGCCGCCGCATTGTCGAAGAAGAACTGCAAAATGAAACGCTGTCCGTTGTCGGCTGGCGTGAAGTGCCGACCAACCCGGACGTGCTGGGCGAGATTGCCCTCTCTTCTCTGCCGCGTATTGAGCAAATCTTTGTTAACGCCCCGGCTGGTTGGCGCCCGCGTGATATGGAACGTCGCCTGTTTATCGCGCGCCGCCGTATAGAGAAACGCGTTCAGGACGACAGTTTCTATGTGTGCAGCTTCTCGAATCTGGTTACGATCTATAAAGGCCTGTGCATGCCTGCGGATCTGCCACGCTTCTATCTTGATCTGGCGGATCTGCGTTTGGAATCGGCTATTTGCCTGTTCCACCAGCGTTTTTCCACCAACACCGTGCCGCGCTGGCCGCTGGCACAGCCGTTCCGCTACCTGGCGCACAACGGCGAGATCAACACCATCACCGGCAACCGCCAGTGGGCTCGCGCACGTACTTATAAATTCCAGACGCCGCTGATTCCGGACCTGCAAACGGCAGCGCCGTTCGTTAACGAAACCGGCTCCGATTCCAGCTCGCTGGATAACATGTTGGAGCTGCTGCTGGCAGGTGGTATGGATTTGATCCGCGCCATGCGTCTGCTGGTACCGCCTGCCTGGCAGAATAACCCGGACATGGATACCGATCTGCGTGCCTTCTTCGACTTCAACTCGATGCACATGGAACCGTGGGACGGCCCTGCCGGTATCGTGATGTCCGATGGTCGCTACGCTGCCTGTAACCTGGACCGTAACGGTCTGCGTCCGGCGCGCTACGTCATCACCAAAGACAAACTGATTACCTGCGCTTCGGAAGTCGGCATTTGGGATTACCAGCCAGATGAAGTGGTAGAGAAAGGCCGTGTTGGCCCAGGCGAACTGATGGTGATCGACACCCGCAGCGGTAAAATCCTGCATTCCGCCGAGACCGATGACGATCTGAAAAGCCGCCATCCGTATAAAGAATGGATGGAAAAGAACGTTAAGCGCCTGGTGCCGTTTGAAGACTTGCCGGCCGATCAGGTTGGCAGCCGTGAACTGGACGACTCGCAGCTTGAAACTTACCAGAAGCAGTTTGGCTACAGCAGCGAAGAGCTGGATCAGGTGATCCGCGTGCTGGGCGAGATTGGTCAGGAAGCTACCGGCTCAATGGGTGACGATACCCCGTTCGCCGTGCTCTCCAGCCGCCCGCGTATTATTTACGACTATTTCCGCCAGCAGTTCGCCCAGGTGACCAACCCGCCTATCGACCCACTGCGCGAAGCGCATGTGATGTCGCTGGCGACCAGCATCGGCCGGGAAATGAACGTGTTCTGCGAGGCCGAAGGCCAGGCGCACCGTTTAAGTTTTAAATCGCCGATCCTGCTGTACTCCGATTTCAAACAGCTCACCACGCTGGAAGGCGAATACTATCGCGCCGACACGCTTGATCTGACCTTCGATCCGGCCGAGCAGGATCTGGAGCAGACCATCCGCGCCCTGTGCGACGAGGCGGAACGTAAAGTCCGTGACGGCGCCGTGCTGCTGGTGCTGTCCGACCGCGCTATTTCCACCAGCCGTTTGCCGGTGCCTGCGCCTATGGCCGTCGGTGCAATCCAGACCCGTTTGGTCGAGAAGAGCCTGCGCTGTGACGCCAACATTATCGTTGAAACCGCCAGCGCCCGCGATCCACACCATTTCGCCGTGCTGTTGGGCTTCGGCGCGACGGCCGTCTACCCGTATCTGGCCTACGAAACTTTGGCCAAGCTGGTAGATACCCAAGCGATCGACAAGAAATACCGTGATGTGATGCTGAACTACCGCAACGGCATCAACAAAGGCTTGTACAAGATCATGTCCAAAATGGGCATCTCGACTATCGCGTCTTATCGCTGCGCCAAACTGTTCGAGGCTGTCGGCCTGCATCGCGATCTGTCCGATTTGTGCTTCCAGGGCGTGGTCAGCCGCATCGGTGGCGCCAGCTTCAGCGACATCCAACAGGATCTGCAAAACCTGTCCAAACGCGCATGGCTGAAACGCAAACCGCTAGAACAAGGCGGCCTGCTGAAGTTCGTTCACGACGGCGAGTACCATGCGTACAACCCAGACGTAGTGAGCACGTTGCAAACCGCGGTTCACAGTGGCAAATACAGCGACTACCAGACGTATGCCAAGCTGGTGAACGAACGCCCGGTCGCTATGCTGCGCGATCTGTTGGCCATTACGCCGAAAGGCACGCCAATTCCGGTTGATCAGGTTGAGCCCGCTGAATCGTTGTTCAAACGCTTCGATACCGCAGCCATGTCCATCGGTGCTCTAAGCCCGGAAGCGCATGAATCACTGGCGATCGCGATGAACAGCCTCGGCGGTTTCTCCAACTCCGGTGAAGGCGGCGAAGACCCGGCACGTTACGGCACCAATAAGGTGTCACGCATCAAACAGGTAGCGTCAGGCCGCTTCGGTGTGACTCCGGCCTATCTGGTGAATGCCGATGTGATCCAAATTAAAGTCGCGCAAGGGGCCAAGCCGGGTGAAGGCGGCCAGTTGCCGGGGGATAAAGTAACCCCTTATATCGCCAAGCTGCGTTATTCAGTGCCGGGCGTGACCTTGATTTCACCACCACCGCACCACGACATCTATTCGATCGAGGATTTGGCACAGCTGATCTTCGACCTGAAACAGGTCAACCCAAAGGCCATGATCTCGGTGAAACTGGTTTCTGAGCCGGGCGTGGGTACCATCGCGACCGGTGTGGCAAAAGCCTATGCCGATCTGATCACCATTGCCGGTTACGACGGCGGCACCGGTGCCAGCCCGTTATCCTCAGTGAAATACGCCGGCTGCCCGTGGGAACTGGGTCTGGTGGAAACCCAACAGGCTCTGGTGGCTAACGGCCTGCGCCATAAAATCCGCCTGCAGGTGGACGGCGGCCTGAAAACCGGCGTGGACATCGTTAAAGCGGCGATCCTGGGTGCGGAAAGCTTCGGTTTCGGCACTGGCCCAATGGTGGCGCTGGGTTGTAAGTACCTGCGTATCTGTCACCTGAACAACTGCGCTACAGGCGTGGCGACTCAGGATGAAAAACTGCGCCGCGATCACTACCACGGCCTGCCGGAGCGTGTGACCAACTACTTCCAGTTTATCGCACGTGAAACCCGCGAGATCATGGCGCAATTGGGGGTCAGCCAACTGGTGGATCTGATTGGTCGTACCGATTTCCTGACCGAGCTGGACGGCATCTCTGCCAAGCAGAACAAACTGGATCTGTCGCCGTTGCTGAAAACCGCCACGCCACATCCGGGCAAAGCGCTATATTGCACCGAAAGCAGCAACCCGCCGTTCGACCAAGGGTTGATGAACAAAGATCTGCTGGCGCAGGCGGAACCGCATATTGAAGCAAAAAGCAGCAAAGCCTTCTACTTCGATATCCGCAACACCGATCGTTCCGTGGGCGCAACCCTGTCCGGGGCCATCGCCACCGTGCATGGTGACCAGGGCATGGCAGCCGATCCGATCAAGGCGTACTTCTCCGGTACCGCGGGCCAGAGCTTTGGCGTATGGAATGCTGGCGGCGTCGAACTGACACTGACCGGCGACGCCAACGACTATGTCGGCAAAGGCATGGCCGGCGGTCGTATCGCCGTACGTCCGCCGATCGGTTCTGCGTTCCGCAGCCACGAAGCCAGCATCATTGGCAATACCTGCCTGTACGGTGCTACCGGCGGCAAGCTGTTTGCAGCAGGCCGGGCGGGTGAACGCTTCGCCGTACGTAACTCTGGCGCCATCACCGTGGTAGAAGGCATCGGTGACAACGGTTGTGAATACATGACCGGCGGCATCGTCTGCGTCCTGGGCAAAACCGGCATCAACTTTGGTGCAGGTATGACCGGCGGCTTCGCCTACGTCATGGATGAAGACGGCGAATTCCGTAAGCGTGTGAACCCAGAGCTGGTGGAAGTGTTGGATGTCGACCAGTTGGCAATTCATGAAGAGCACTTGCGCGGGCTGATTACCGAGCACGTGCAGGCGACCGGTTCATCGCGTGCGGAAGAGATTCTGGCTAACTGGCCGGAATGGGCGCCGAAGTTCGCTCTGGTCAAGCCGAAGTCCAGTGATGTCAAAGCATTGTTGGGTCACCGTAGTCGTTCCGCAGCAGAGCTGCGGGTTCAGGCGCAGTAAGAGGTCATTAATGAGTCAGAATGTTTATCAATTTATCGACCTGCAGCGCGTTGATCCGCCCAAGAAGCCGCTCAAGATCCGTAAAATTGAGTTTGTAGAGATTTACGAGCCGTTTTCGGAAACTCAGGCGAAGGCGCAGGCGGACCGTTGTCTGTCCTGTGGTAACCCTTATTGCGAATGGAAATGTCCGGTTCACAACTACATTCCGAACTGGCTGAAACTGGCAAACGAAGGCCGCATCATGGAAGCTGCAGATCTGGCACACCAGACCAACAGCCTGCCGGAAGTATGCGGTCGTGTCTGCCCCCAGGATCGTCTGTGTGAGGGCTCCTGCACCCTGAACGATGAGTTCGGTGCGGTGACTATCGGTAACATCGAGCGCTATATCAGTGATAAAGCGATCGAAATGGGCTGGAAGCCGGACATGTCCCATGTGCTGCCAACCGGCAAGCGCGTGGCGATCATCGGTGCCGGCCCTGCCGGTCTGGCCTGTGCCGACGTCCTGACCCGCAACGGCGTGAAAGCGGTGGTTTACGATCGTCATCCCGAGATCGGCGGCCTACTGACCTTCGGTATCCCGGCATTCAAGCTGGAAAAAGAAGTGATGGTGAAACGTCGCGGCATTTTCAGCGAGATGGGCATTGAGTTCCAACTCAATACTGAAGTGGGCAAAGACATCGCGATGGAGACGCTGCTCAGTGAGTTTGATGCCGTATTCCTCGGTGTCGGGACTTATCAGTCGATGCGTGGCGGCCTGGAAAACGAAGACGCGCCGGGTGTCTATGACGCACTGCCGTTCTTGATCGCCAACACCAAACAGCTGATGGGTTACCAAGCCGAACAACACGAGCCGTATGTCAGCATGGAAGGCAAACGTGTGGTGGTGCTTGGCGGCGGCGATACCGCGATGGACTGTGTACGCACCTCTATCCGTCAGGGTGCAACCGACGTTATCTGTGCTTACCGCCGTGATGAAGCCAATATGCCGGGCTCCAAACGTGAAGTGAAAAACGCCCGTGAAGAAGGGGTTGATTTCAAATTCAACCTGCAACCATTGAGCATCGAACTGAATAGCGCAGGCCGCGTAGCCGGCGTGAAAATGGTTCGTACTCAGTTGGGTGCACCGGATGCCAATGGCCGCCAGGTTGCAGAGCAAGTACCGGGATCTGAGCACACCATCGATGCCGATGCGGTGGTCATGGCCTTTGGTTTCCGCCCGCACCAAATGAACTGGCTGGCAGCTCACGACGTTGAGCTCGACAAACAGGGGCGTATTGTCGCACCGGAAAGCACCGAGAATGCCTTCCAGACCAGCAACCCGAAAATCTTCGCCGGTGGCGATGCAGTACGCGGTTCGGACTTGGTCGTTACCGCGATTGCCGAAGGCCGTAAGGCTGCTGATGGCATCATGAACTACCTGGAAGTTTAATCCTCTCCCGCTTTACCGCTAAGGGCCCGCAGTTCAGACTGGCGGGCCCTTTGTTTTCACTTCGCTCCCCACACGCTTTGTAACAACCTTACCCGCAGCCCAGCGCCTGGCGCGCTATAGTATTCTATTAATATCACTCAGGGCGCAGTTGCGCCTGGTATCTTGATAAGGATAGCTAACCATGAAATTGCCCGTTCCCCTATTAGCCAGCGCTTTGCTGGTTGTCAGCTTCAACTCGCTGGCAATGTCATTAGATTCACAGGAGGTGGGTTACAACATTGAGGCGCGCGGCGCAGCATCGGTAGTCGCTCAGTTGGCGAAAGCAGGCCAGCTGGCGGCGGTAGAAAACAGCATTAAACTGGGTGATGACAGTTGGATCGCATTGGCGCCCAAGCTAGCCAACGGCGGTAACGCCGCCTTTACCGCAGGCGTCAAATCCGCGCTGTCTTCTGCATTGGTCTACAACCCTGCGGCGGTATTGCATGCTCTCGACAAAGGCAATAACTTACCGATCAACGATATCTGCACCGCCCCCCCGGAAGTGCAAGGTGACACCGCCATCACCTCGTTTAAGCAGCGCGCGACTCACGCACTCACTACCGTGCGTATCGGCGATCTCAGCGCACCGCGTGACGCCTGCATTGCGTCATTGAAAAGCTGAAAACGCACGATTTAGAGACAAAAAAAAGGTCGCCGAGGCGACCTTTAGTATTCACTGCTACGGGGTTATTTCACCACGCGCAATGCTGGGCGGCCACCACGTGGCGGCGGTGGCTCATCATCCGGATCGTGATCTTCACTCAGATCCGGGCGGTCGCCATCAATCACCGACATCAGGCTTTCCGATGGAATCGTCTCATTGTCCATGCCTTCAAACGTGCCTTCCGCTTCATAAGCGGCTTCAGGTTCGAACATGGTGCCTGCGCCGTTTTCACGCGCATAGATTGCCAGCACGGCAGCCATGGGTACCGAGACCTGACGTGGCACACCACCGAAACGCGCATTAAAGTGCACTTCTTCGTTGCCTAACTCCAGATTACCTACTGCACGCGGTGCGATATTCAGAACGATCTGACCATCACGCGCGAACTCCATAGGCACCAAAACGTCAGGACGCGTCACATCTACCACCAGGTGCGGTGTGAGCTGATTATCCAGCAACCACTCATAGAACGCCCGCAACAAGTACGGACGGCGTGGAGTCATCTGAGACATATCCATAATGCTTAGCCCCGAGTCTGCAGGCGCATTTCGCGCTCCGCTTCGGTCAGAGAGGCCAGGAAGGCATCACGCTCGAATACACGGGTCATGTAACCTTTCAGCTCTTTGGAACCCGCGCCGATCAGATCGATGCCCAGCTGCGGCAAACGCCATAACAGCGGTGCCAGGTAGCAATCCACCAGGCTGAACTCTTCGCTCATGAAATACGGGGTCTGGCCAAAGATAGGGGCAATCGCCAGTAATTCTTCGCGCAGCTGGCGGCGAGCTGATTCAGCTTCCTGACCGTTGCTCTGCTCGATTTTGTACATCAGCGAATACCAGTTTTTCTCGATACGCAGCATCATCAGGCGGCTCTCACCACGGGCAACCGGATAAACCGGCATCAATGGTGGATGCGGGAAACGCTCATCAAGGTATTCCATGATGATACGGGATTCATACAAGGTCAGCTCGCGATCGACCAGCGTAGGCACCGTCTGGTACGGGTTGAGGTCAATCAGGTCCTGCGGCAGGTTATCCAACTCAACCTGCTCAATCTCAACGCTGACACCTTTCTCCGCCAGTACGATACGTACTTGATGGCTAAAAATGTCGGTCGGGCCAGAGAACAGCGTCATTACCGAACGTTTGTTGGCAGCGACAGCCATGAAAACCTCCAAGTTATCTAGAAAATACTGCGAATAGCCAACTTCCCTTCATTTTTCATACCACAACAGCGCGGATTTACCTGTCTCACCCCAATGACTTAGCGCACTAAGTTCCAGGGACGAGTCCGGTTACCGCCTTGCTGCACCACGAAATATATCGGGTATACCAGGCTGCTATCCTGAATGATCTTGACCGCAGGCCAGCAACGCGCAGCTAAACCCGAGGTCTAAAAACCGGCCTTGGAAGTAAACTGATAACTGCTGCATGGCGAACAGGCGCAAAAGTGGGTGATAGTTTACCAGATTTTGCTTGTTTTGTGGGGGCTGTACGGCTAATTCGTATTGAATTGTCTGATATACCAAAGATTTTAGTAACGACAACTTGATTTTCAGGCATAAAAAAACCCGGTGAAGCACCGGGTTTTTTGCGTAAATTCCACTGCCAAGGCAGTAAAAAATTAACGCTTGGAGAACTGCGGACGACGACGTGCTTTACGCAGGCCGACTTTCTTACGTTCAACCTGACGGGCGTCACGAGTAACGAAGCCAGCTTTACGCAATTCTGCACGCAGAGTCTCGTCGTACTCCATCAGTGCACGGGTGATACCGTGACGGATAGCGCCAGCTTGACCAGAGATACCACCACCTTTAACGGTGATGTACAGGTCAAATTTACCAACCATGTCGGTCAGTTCCAACGGTTGACGAACTACCATGCGGGCAGTTTCGCGACCGAAGTACTGTTCCAGGCTGCGCTGGTTAATTACGATGTTACCACTGCCCGGCTTGATAAAAACGCGAGCGGCGGAGCTTTTGCGGCGACCAGTGCCGTAGTATTGATTTTCAGCCATTGCCTATAATCCCGATTAGATGTCAAGAACTTGCGGTTGCTGTGCCGCATGAGTGTGCTCGTTGCCCGCGTAAACTTTCAGTTTACGGAACATCGCACGACCCAACGGACCCTTTGGCAGCATGCCTTTAACCGCGATTTCAATCACGCGCTCAGGACTGCGGGCAATCATCTCTTCAAAGGTCGCTTGCTTGATACCACCGATGTGGCCAGTGTGGCGGTAATACACCTTGTCTGTACGCTTGTTGCCGGTTACAGCAACTTTTTCTGCGTTCAGAACGATGATGTAGTCACCGGTATCAACGTGCGGGGTGTATTCCGCTTTATGCTTGCCGCGCAGACGACGAGCCAGTTCAGTAGCGAGACGGCCTAAAGTTTTACCATCTGCATCAACAACGTACCAGTCGCGTTGAACGCTCTCTGGTTTAGCTGTAAAAGTTTTCATTAGAAAGCTTACCCAATAATTAGTTACACGTTGGTGAACACCCAAACGCTCGAAAACAGTTGAGGCTCACACGACCATACAAGTCCAGCAAACCTACCCCTTCGAATAGCCATTGCCGGCACTATAAAGTTTTTGGGAAAAAAAACTTTGTTGTAACGTGGGGTCGCAAGATTATAGAGAAGTCGCTCACAAAGATCGAACGCTTTTTGAATGGAAATACAATTTATCGCTAGCAGAGGAAAACCGGGGACTCCCATGACTGAATCCCCGCGAACCTTATGGCAGATGCGGCAGTTTCAAATACTCCTCACTCTGCATCTCTTGCAGGCGCGACAAGCAACGCTGGTATTCAAACTTCAGCCGCTCGCCCTGGTAGATTTCAAACATCGAGGTTTCGGCCGAAATAACCAGCTTAACGTGCCGTTCGTAAAATTCGTCCACCAATGCCAGAAAACGACGCGCGGTATTTTCCTTCAGCGGCCCCATCACCCGCACATTATACAGGATGACGCTGTGATACAGGCGCGATAACGCAATGTAGTCTAACTGGCTGCGCGCATCCTCACACAGGGTGTGGAAATCCACCGCCAGCACGCCATCTACTGCACGGATCGCTTGCAACGGC
Organism: Serratia sp. PL17; assembly: GCF_017832355.1. Classification (GTDB taxonomy): domain Bacteria; phylum Pseudomonadota; class Gammaproteobacteria; order Enterobacterales; family Enterobacteriaceae; genus Serratia. Next base: position 158,005 of record NZ_JAFIBY010000005.1, on the reverse strand, counting down.
CGGTGATTGATCTGCAAGACCGGAGCAAACTCACCGTCTTTGCCCGCTAACTTCACAAACATCCGGTCCATGGTCTGCCGAGTCTGCTCATCAAGCGGCGTCAGGTAAAGATGCGCCTGTGTCAACGTGCGCAGGCGGTAGTCAATACCCGCATCGACGTTCATAACATCACAATATTCATTAATCAGATCTATTGCCGGCAGGAAGCGTGCACGCTGCAAGCCATTGCGATACAGATCGTTCGGCGGAATATTGGAGGTGGCCACCAGCGTGATACCACGGGCAAACAACGCCTGCAACAGCGTTGCCAGCAGCATGGCATCCGTGATGTCGGAGACAAAGAATTCGTCGAAACACAGCACATCGGTCTGCGCCTTGAAACCATCGGCAATAATTTCAAGCGGGTTTTCCTGCCCTTGCAGCTCCGTCAGCTCTTCGTGCACGCGCAGCATAAAGCGATGGAAATGCAGCCGCAGCTTGCGATCCCCCGGCAGGCTGTGGAAAAACATATCCATCAACCAGGTTTTGCCGCGCCCAACACCGCCCCACATATATAGACCCTGTACCGGACGCTGCTTTGCCACTTCGTTACTCTTGCCCAGCAAACGACTGAGCTTGCCTCGCAACCCACCGGTTGGCGCACTGACAGTGGGTGTCTGCTGCAGTGCCTGATAGATGTGATCCAGTTGAGTCACGGCCTGACGTTGAACCGTATCGGCCTGGTATTCCCCCGCGTCCAGCGCCTGCTGGTAGCGAGATAGCGGTGATTGTGCCTGCATCTGTTCGATGTTCCCTAAGAACGCTATCCCCTTCATCTTCAAGCTGCCGCAGCGTTACCTTCTTTCTTATCTCAACAGCTTAGAAAGCTAAACGTTGGAAATCCGCACGGTTGCTGCCTTGTCGTAGCTTGAAACCTATTGGGCATAATAAATTATTTAGCCAATTTTGGCGGCAAGTTGATGCTGCTTCGCACCGTTATCGCCACAAATACCTACTCCGGGCAATGCTGAAAAACCCTGTAAACATTAGGTAAAAGCTCATCAGGATTCCACTCGGACAAGGTTAACGGTTATAGTGGATATTATTAAGTGAAAAATCCCTGCGGAACAACGAAGTCAAAATAGGAGTCATCATGACCTGGGAGTATGCGCTGATTGGTTTGGTGGTCGGTATCGCCATTGGTGCGGTAGCGATGCGTTTTGGTAACCGTAAATTACGCCAACAACAAGTTTTGCAGAACGAGTTGGACAAAAGCAAAACCGAGCTGGAAGAATATCGTCAGGAGCTGGTCGGCCATTTTGCCCGCAGCGCTGAGCTGCTGGACAATATGGCACGTGACTATCGTCAGCTGTACCAACATATGGCGAAAAGCTCTAACAACCTGCTGCCAGACCTGCCGATGCAGGAAAACCCGTTCCGCTATCGCCTGACCGAAGCCGAAGCGGACAACGATCAGGCGCCGGTAGAAATGCCGCGTGACTACTCTGAAGGCGCATCTGGCCTGTTGCGTGGCGAACGTCCACGTCGCGACTAAACGCTTTTCTTGACCCGTGGGCCAACCCCACGGGTTTTTACCCTTCTCCTACTGCTTATCCCACTCTGAACTATCCTTAACGCTGGCGACAGAGTGAACTTTTCACGCAAATTCACGGTCTTACCCTTCACTATGGTATTGCTGCGGCTTTATCATCACTATTTCACCGGCAGGTATTGAGAGAGTTATTATCAATGAAGAAAAAGTCGTTAATTCTTAGTGCATTGGCAATGAGCATTGGCCTCACACTGACCTCCGTACCGGCAGCCACCGCGGCGATGCCCGTCGCCGTTCAGGGGCAGCCGCTGCCAAGCCTGGCGCCGATGCTGGAAAAAGTTTTGCCTGCAGTAGTCAGCGTGCATGTTGAAGGGACTCAGGTGCAGCGCCAACAAGTACCGGAGGAGTTTAAACGCTTCTTCGGCCCAGGCGGTCCTGGACAGCAACAAAGCTCACGTCCATTTGAAGGGCTAGGGTCTGGCGTCATTATCGATGCCGCCAAGGGCTATGTGCTGACCAACAACCACGTGATCAACAACGCCGACAAAATCAGCGTGCAGTTGAATGATGGCCGTGAAGTGGACGCCAAGCTGGTTGGTCGTGACGAACAGTCCGATATCGCCTTACTGCAACTGAGCGACGTGAAAAACCTGACTGCGATTAAAATAGCGGACTCAGATCAACTGCGGGTCGGCGATTTCGCTGTGGCCGTCGGTAACCCATTCGGCCTCGGCCAAACCGCCACTTCCGGTATTATTTCTGCGTTGGGTCGTAGCGGCCTGAACCTGGAAGGGCTGGAGAACTTCATCCAGACCGATGCCTCCATCAACCGTGGTAACTCAGGCGGCGCATTAGTTAACCTCAATGGCGAGCTGATCGGTATCAATACCGCCATTTTGGCACCCAGCGGCGGTAACGTCGGCATCGGCTTCGCCATTCCGAGCAACATGGCGCAAAACCTCAGCCAGCAGTTGATCGAGTTTGGTGAAGTGAAACGCGGCTTGCTGGGCATTAAAGGCAGTGAAATGACGGCCGATATGGCCAAAGCATTTAATACCGATGCCCAGCGCGGTGCCTTCGTCAGTGAAGTGCTCCCGAAATCAGCCGCCGCCAAAGCGGGGATCAAAGCCGGCGACATTCTGGTTTCTGTTGACGGCAAACCGGTCAGCAGCTTCGCCGAGCTGCGTGCCAAAGTAGGGACTACCGCACCGGGCAAAACCATCAAGGTTGGATTGCTGCGTGACGGCAAGCCGCAGGAAGTTTCCGTTACGCTGGATAACAGCGAAAGTGCTTCCACCAATGCCGAAACGCTGTCACCGGCCTTGCAGGGGGTTTCACTCAGCAACAGTGCCCTTCCTGGCGGCGATAAGGGCGTGAAGATCGACCGGGTAGATAAAGGCTCTGCGGCCGCGCAGATTGGTCTACAAAAAGACGATGTGATCATTGGCGTCAACCGCCAGCGCATTGAGAACATCACGGCGCTGCGTAAGGTCCTCGAAGCCAAACCGCCGGTGATGGCGCTGAACATCGTACGTGGCGGTGAAACCCTTTATTTGCTGCTGCGTTAATCAGTAATTTGTTTAAAAACCGGGCTCAGTGACATACTGCGCCCGGTATTCTCATGTTATCCTCCGTGTATCTTTCATCTCACGTACTAAAACTCCATGTTTGCTAAGCTCTTGCGCTCCGTCGTTATTGGTCTAATCGTTGCCGGTTTGTTGCTGGTTGCTCTGCCTGCGCTACGTTCTTCCAATACTCTGTTCGCAGAAAAACATGACAATACCCGTGATGAAACGCCGGTTAGCTACAACAAGGCGGTACGCCGTGCCGCGCCTGCCGTAGTGAATATCTATAACCGTAATATGAGTGGCGCCGCCAACGTGCTGTCGCTAGGTTCTGGCGTGATCATGAACGATCGCGGTTATATCCTGACGAATCGCCACGTGATTAAAGATGCACAGCAAATTACGGTAGTACTCCAGGATGGCCGCCGCTATGAAGCGCTGCTGGTCGGCTCTGACAGTCTGACCGATCTGGCGGTACTGAAAATAGACCCAGGCAATCTCCCGGTAATCCCATTTAATAACGCCCGCACGGCACACGTCGGTGACGTCGTCTTGGCGATCGGCAACCCTTATAATCTCGGTCAGACCGTTACCCAGGGGATCCTTAGCGCCACCGGGCGTATCAGTATGAGCACAACCGGCCGCCAGACCTTTTTGCAGACGGATGCTTCGATTAACCGTGGCAACTCAGGGGGGGCACTGGTCAACTCACTGGGTGAACTCATCGGTATAAACACGCTGACCTACGACAAAATCACCGACGGTGAAACCCCGGAAGGTTTAGGGTTCGCTATTCCTATCGAACTGGCGACCAAAATCATGGATAAACTGATCCGCGACGGTCGCGTCATCCGTGGCTATTTTGGTATTCAGGGTAAAGAGATTATTCCCCTGCGTTCGTCCAATTCTGGCATTGATCGCCTGCAGGGCATTATCGTGACAGAAATTACGCCGAACGGCCCCGCAGGCAATGCGGGTTTCCATATCAACGACGTCATTATCAATGTGGATAACAAGCCAGCAATCTCGGTGCTGGAAACCATGGACCAAGTGGCAGAAATCCGCCCAGGGACTGAGATTCCGGTAGTCGTGCTGCGAGAAGGAAAACGTATCACGCTGAAGATGACGGTCGGTGAGTTCCCGGAAGACAGCAATTAAAAAGGGCCCGGCAATGCCGAGCCCCCATACTGCATTTCCGCCGGAGGCAACGCCCCGGCGTTTAACGAATTACTCGCCTTTCACACGCTCGATATTGGCACCCAGCGCACGCAGCTTGTCTTCAATACGCTCATAACCACGGTCAATGTGATAGATACGATCGACAACGGTCACGCCGTCGGCGATGCAACCGGCCAACACCAGGCTAGCAGAAGCACGCAGATCGGTTGCCATCACTTGAGCGCCTGACAGTTGCTCAACGCCATGACAAATCACCGTGTTGCTCTCGATCTCTGCGTGTGCACCCATACGGATCAATTCAGGCACGTGCATGAAACGGTTTTCAAAGATGGTTTCGGTGATCACACCGGTTCCTTCCGCGACCAGGTTCAGCAAGCTGAACTGGGCCTGCATGTCGGTCGGGAAGCCCGGATGCGGCGCGGTACGCACGGTGACCGCTTTCGGGCGTTTGCCATGCATGTCCAGGCTGATCCAGTCCTCACCCACTTCAATATCTGCACCGGCTTCACGCAGTTTGGCTAACACGGCATCCAATGTATCTGGACGGGTGTCGCGGCACAGCACTTTACCGCCAGAAACTGCCGCGGCAATCAGGAAGGTACCGGTCTCAATACGGTCAGGCAGAACGCGATAAACACCGCCACCCAGGCGCTCAACACCTTCGATGGTGATGCGGTCACTGCCCGCGCCGGTAATTTTCGCACCCAGCGTGTTGAGGAAGTTGGCAGTATCAACAATTTCCGGCTCACGTGCGGCGTTTTCAATCACGGTGGTGCCCGTCGCCAGAGTGGCTGCACTCATGATGGTCACGGTAGCGCCGACGCTCACCTTGTCCATCACGATGTGTGCGCCCTTCAGACGGCCATCGACGGAAGCTTTAACATAGCCTTCTTCCAGTTTGATCTCTGCACCTAGCTGTTCCAGGCCGGTGATATGCAGGTCAACCGGACGTGCACCGATCGCACAACCACCCGGCAGTGAAACCTGACCACGACCAAAACGAGCAACCAATGGCCCCAGCGCCCAAATGGAAGCGCGCATGGTTTTCACCAAATCGTACGGCGCACAAAATTCGTCCACGCCGCTGGCGTCAACAAACACGGAACCGTTGCGCTCAATCTTGGTGCCTAACTGGCTGAGTAGCTTAATGGTGGTATCGATGTCCTTCAGCTTCGGGACATTCTGCAGCTCGACCGGTTCTTCCGCTAACAGTGCGGCGAACAAGATCGGCAGGGCGGCGTTTTTAGCCCCGGAAATAGCAACTTCACCGCTGAGGCGGGTCCGGCCCTGCACACGAAATTTATCCATTTGACTACTCTCTATTATCTAAACTGACGCTGCCCGCCCTGCTGGGCAAACAGCCTTAAAATCCGTTGAGTTTGCGGTCTCGCTGCCACTCTTCAGGGGTGTATGCCTTGATCGACAAAGCATGAATACGGTTGTCCGCAATGTATTCCATCAGAGGCGCATAGACCGCCTGCTGTTTCTTAACGCGGCTCATAGCAGCAAATAACTCGCCGACCACGATCACCTGAAAATGGCTGCCGTCGCCGGTAACATGTGCTTCATCCAGTGCCAATGCTCGCATCAACACGTCTTTTATCTCGTTATTTTCCATAGTATCCAGTTCTGCATCAAAAGGATCATAATCAGCCTGACATCTTAGTGGAATACGACGTTTTCTTAAACTAAAGAAAAAGCCCCTGCATGACAGGGGCTTTTTGAAAGATAACCGTCTTTAGACAGCCTAAAATAGGGCTAACCAGCGGTATCGACAGGCATTATTGCTTGCAGGTTGTACAGCGCGATCAGCGTTTTCAAACGATCGCTGGCACCAGAAATTTTTAATTCCACACCACGCTGACGCTGCTGTTCGCGCAGATGCACCAGCAGTGCCAACCCGGAAGAGTCCACGCGCTGCAGTTGCGTAACGTCGAGGACGGTTTTATCCGCCAGCAACGTTTCCCGCTGTTCCCACAGCGGCAACAGCGTTTCCCGATCCAGTTCACCACGTAGGATCAGGGTTTGTTGTTGCGATTCAAAGCTGAGTGCTGCGGACATCAGTTTTTCTGATCCAGCGTGATTGGACGCTGCGCCGCTGCCTGCAGCTGTTTCGTCAGGCCATCAATACCTTGGGTACGTAACGTAGATGCCCACTCGTTCTGTTTAGTGGTGATCATGCTGACGCCTTCGGCAATCATGTCATACGCCTGCCAATAACCGGTTTTGCTGTTTTTACGCCACTGGAAATCCAGACGCACCGGCGGACGACCACCTTGATCAATGATGGTTACGCGGATGGCCACGATATCGGCAGTGCCGAGCGGCTGTTCAGGTTCAATCTGATATGTCTGGCCGTGGTACATTGCCAGCGCCTGGCCGTAAGCTTGTTCCAGATAAGCCTGGAATGCGGTGAAGTAGGCTTCACGCTGTGCCGGTGTCGCTTCTTTGTAATAACGTCCCAGCACCAGTGCGCCAGCGTATTTGACCTGTACAAACGGCATCAACTCCTGGTGCACGACGCTACGCAGGTAGTTAGGGTCTTGCTTGATTTTTGGCTGCTCTGTTTTCAGACGGTTGAAGGTCTTTTGAGCCGCATCTTGCATCAGGCTGTAAGGATTGGTTTGATCGACCGCATTCGCCAGCGGCGCAACCACCAGCAGCGCAACCATAAGTAAACGTTTAAACATGCAGGCTTCCTCTCTTAATGAATGTGGGCAGCAGATTGCGGCGCAGCACCGGCAGCCGGTGCAGAAGCCGCGTCTCCCGCTTTATCTGCGTTATCCTGACCGCCGCTCTTATACAAGAACTGGCCGATCAAATCTTCCAGAACCATGGCTGATTTGGTGTCCTGAATAGTGCCGCCGTCTTTCAAAATGGCAGTCCCCATATCCGGATCTTCAAAACCGACGTTCAGCGCCAGATATTGCTCTCCCAGCAGGCCGGAAGTACGGATCGCCAATGAACTGGTATCCGGGATCTGGTCGAATTTATCCTGGATATCCAGGGCGACACGCGGTGTATATGTTTTTGGATCAAGGGAGATATCAGCCACACGCCCGATAACCACACCACCGATTTTCACCGGTGAACGTGCTTTCAAACCGCCGATGTTATCGAAGGTCGCGTAAATACGGTATGTCGGCTCGTTACCGATCGACTTAATGTTCGCCACTTGCAGGCACAAGAATACGATGGCGCACAGCGCAATCAGCATAAATGCCCCAACCCAGATTTCACTCTTCTTCGTTTGCATCGAATCAATTCCCAAACATCAGTGCTGTCAGCACGAAATCCAATCCCAACACCGCCAGTGACGAATGTACCACGGTACGGGTCGTTGCCCGGCTAATCCCTTCAGAGGTCGGTACCGCATCATACCCGTTGAAAATGGCAATCCAGGTCACGGTGATGGCAAATATCACGCTCTTTATCAGGCAGTTGAGTAAGTCTTTTTTCCACTCCACGGCGCCCTGCATTGCTGACCAGAAGAAGCCACTGTCAATGCCTTTCCAGTCTACGCCAACCACCGAACCGCCCCAGATGCCAATCGCGACAAAGATAAGCGTCAATAGCGGCATGCTGATCAATCCAGCCCAAAAGCGTGGTGCAACAATACGCCGTAACGGATCAACCGCCATCATTTCCAGGCTGGAGATTTGTTCTGTTGCCTTCATCAGGCCAATTTCGGCCGTCAACGCAGAACCGGCGCGGCCGGCAAACAGCAGTGCGGTCACCACGGGCCCCAACTCGCGCAACAATGACAGCGCCACCATCATGCCCAGACTGGCCTCGGCGCTGTAGGTGGTGAGCACAATATAGCCCTGCAGCCCCAGCACCATGCCGATAAACAACCCGGAAACCATGATGATCAACAGTGACTGTACGCCAACGCTGTGCATCTGCTTGAGCAACAGCGGCCACTGTTTGCGCGGCTCAGGCCGCCCGACCAGCGCGCCCCACAGCATCAACCCTGCACGCCCAAAGCTGGCGCTGGTGTTGATGCCACGGCGTCCTAACGACGCTAACGCCTGTAATAACATCAGCTTATTTACTCCCTAAACCTAACAGCTCGGCCTGATAGTCGCCGGCCGGATAACGGAAGGGTACTGGCCCATCGGCAATACCATCCAGGAACTGGCGCACGCGCGCATCAGGATTGTTCTGTAATTCTTGCGCCGTGCCTTCGGCTATCACCCGATGCTCGGCAACAATGTACGCGTAGTCGGCGATGCTCAGGACTTCTGGCACATCGTGCGAAACCACGATGCAGGTGATACCCAACGCGTGATTCAGCTCATCGATCAGCTTGACCAATACACCCATGGTGATCGGATCCTGGCCGACAAAAGGCTCATCGAACATGATCATTTCCGGATCGAGCGCGATAGCCCTCGCCAGTGCGGCACGCCTTGCCATACCGCCAGACAACTCATTGGGCATCAGGTCAGCTGCACCACGCAATCCAACCGCTTCCAGCTTCATCATCACCGTGCTGCGCAGGAGAGGTTCCGGTAAACGGCTATGTTCGCGTAGCGGGTAAGCCACGTTCTCAAACACCGTCAAATCGGTGAACAGCGCCCCTGACTGGAACAACATGCTCATTTTCTTGCGCGCATCATACAGTTGATGGCGGGACAACGCAGGAATGTTGTCGCCATCGAACCAAATCTCGCCACAGTCCGGCGTCAACTGACCGCCGATCAGACGCAAAAGCGTCGTTTTGCCAATGCCGGACGGCCCCATGATCGCCGTCACCTTGCCACGGGGAACCGTCAGGTTGATATCTTCGAATATCAGTCGATCGCCACGCGAGAAACTCATGTCACGAACTTCGACCAGGTTCTCTGCCTTCTGGTGCATGTTAATTGATCCTTTACGGCTCATTTTTGCTAAATCTACCCGTGATGTTAAAGCAACGGGCGCAATGCGTCTTATCTTTACAAAAACTTACCGGCATTGCGTTACCAATGGTGCGCTGAGGCCGAGCCGCTGACTCGACTCACCAATCTCACGTCTCGCGCCTTGCTGCGCACTCAAATTGCCACCAGCGCTGCTCACGCACAAGGAGAAGCACAGCCTAATTTTACTTTTACGCGCCACCCGGTCAAAATTGGCACCATAACGAAAAAAAACGAAAGTGTTCATATATTAGCCGGGAAAACCCGTTGCTGCGGCTTTAGCGTGCACAACGGAGGGCAAAGCAAGATAGCCGAATTACGGCTTTTAACCAACGAACCGGGATAATACCCAACAAAGGACCCTGCATGTTTCTCGCGATAGCGTTATTAATCGTTGGTTTATTTTTACTGGTGTATGGCGCAGACCGCTTAGTTTACGGTGCTGCAGTCATTTCTCGTTCACTTGGCGTGCCGCCGCTGATCATCGGCATGACCATCGTAGGTATCGGCACGTCCTTACCGGAGCTGTTCGTATCAACGACAGCAGCGCTGAACGGGCAAATAGATATGGCCGTTGGGAACGTATTAGGTTCCAATATTACAAATATTTTGCTGATACTGGGGGTCGCCGCGCTGATACACCCTCTGGCGGCACGTTCCGAAGTGTTGCGGCGCGAACTGCCGCTGATGTTGGCGGTCACAGTACTGTGCGGTTTCGTGTTGATGGATGGCACCTTGAGCCGGTTGGATGGCGTGGTGCTGTTGGCCGCCGCCGCGGTCTTTATTCTATTGATGTTAAAAATTGCCCGACTGGCGCAGCGTGAAGGCAATGACAGCCTGACCGTAGAGCAAATGGCCGAGCTGCCACAGGACAGCAGCAATACCGTCGCGGTGCTGTGGTTGGTGTTGGCGTTTATCATTCTGCCACTGTCTTCCAGAATGGTGGTCGATAACGCCACGGTGATTGCGCACTATTTCGGTATGAGTGAACTGGTTGTCGGTTTGACCATTATTGCTATTGGAACCAGCCTGCCTGAACTGGCTACCTCCATTGCCGGGGCACTAAAGGGTGAGGATGATATGGCGATTGGTAATATCATCGGCTCCAATATTTTCAATACCGTAATCGTACTGGGGGTTCCCGCCCTGCTGTCCCCGGGCAACGTCGACGCTGCCGCCTTCCATCGCGATTACTGGGTGATGCTGGCAGTCAGCATTGTGCTGAGTGCCCTGTGCATTGGGCGGAAACATCGCATCGGCCATCTGGCGGGCGCTCTGTTATTATGTGGTTTTATTGCGTATCTTGCGGTGCTGTTCTTTAACCCTTTCAGTACTTTCGGCTAAACCGACGGGAATGAGTATGTCAAACATTCAGTTGCAACCGGGCTTTGATTTCCAGCAGGCAGGCAAAGAAGTGCTGCAGATTGAACGTGACGGGCTGGCTCAGCTCAGTCAATACATCAATGCAGACTTCACCCGCGCCTGCGAGCTGATTGCCGGTTGCAGTGGCAAAGTGGTCGTGATGGGCATGGGTAAATCCGGGCATATCGGCTGCAAAATTGCTGCAACCTTTGCCAGCACAGGCACACCTGCGTTCTTTGTTCATCCCGCCGAAGCCAGCCACGGCGACCTTGGAATGGTTACTACGCAAGATATCGTGCTCGCCATATCAAACTCGGGTGAGTCTAACGAAATCCAGGCGCTGATCCCGGTGTTGAAGCGCCAGCAAATCCCATTGATCTGCATGACCAACAACCCAGACAGCTCGATGGGCAAAGCGGCCGATATTCACCTGTGCATCAAGGTGCCACAGGAAGCCTGCCCGTTGGGTCTGGCTCCTACCACCAGCACCACGGCGACGCTGGTGATGGGTGACGCCTTGGCCGTCGCACTGCTGAAAGCCCGTGGTTTCACACCGGAAGATTTTGCCCTTTCGCACCCAGGCGGTGCTCTGGGCCGTCGTCTGTTGCTGCGTGTATGCGACATTATGCACAGCGGCGACGAAATTCCCCATGTCAGTGCCGACGCCTCTTTGCGCGACGCGCTGCTGGAAATCACCCGTAAAAATCTGGGCATGACGGTCATCTGTGACGATCTGATGAAGATCGCCGGTATCTTTACCGACGGTGACCTGCGCCGGATATTTGATATGGGCATTAACCTCAACGACGCCAGGATTGTCGATGTCATGACGCTGGGCGGCATCCGCGTACGCCCAAACCTGTTGGCCGTCGACGCGTTAAATCTGATGCAACAACGTCATATCACCGCGGTGCTGGTTGCCGATGGCGACCAATTGCTGGGTGTGGTACATATGCATGACATGCTGCGCGCCGGTGTCGTTTAATTATGGAAGAGAACTCAATGAGTCTGGTTGAAACCTGCTACGGGCCTGTAGAACAAGATGTCATGGCGCGTGCCGGGAAAATCCGCCTGCTGATTTGTGATGTCGATGGCGTGCTGTCAGACGGCCTGATTTTCATGGGCAACAATGGCGAAGAATTAAAAGCATTCAACGTCCGTGACGGTTACGGTATCCGCTGCCTGAAAACCTCAGATATCGAGGTGGCGATCATCACCGGTCGTTCCGCCAAGCTGCTGGAAGACCGGGCAAATACCCTCGGTATCACCCACCTTTATCAGGGGCAATCCGATAAGCTTTTGGCCTTCCGTGAACTGTTGGATACACTGTCGCTTACGGCAGATCAGGTCGCCTATATTGGTGACGATCTGATCGACTGGCCGGTGATGGCGCAAGTTGGCCTGGCCGTTGCGGTCGCAGATGCACATCCGTTGCTGCTGCCACGCGCCCACTACGTTACCCGCATTGCCGGCGGCCGCGGCGCGGTGCGCGAGCTGTGCGACATTATTCTTTTGGCTCAGAACAAGCTGGAGGACGCCAAAGGGCTGTCGATATGAGTAAAACCAAACTTTGGATCACCCTTTTGCTGGCGGTGATCGCATTGGCGCTGATTGGCTGGAACATGGCTGATTTCAATAATGACGCGGTCCCAGGGCCGGTGAACAGTCAGGACCCGACTTACCAGAGCCAGCACACGGTCACCATAGTGTACAATCCGACCGGCAAGCTGAGTTACAAGCTGGTAGCGGAAGATGTGAAGTATTATACCGCCGATGATTTAAGCTGGTTTACCCAGCCAGTGATGACGCTGTTTGATGAAAACGCGGTGGCTACCTGGTCAGTTCGCGCCGATCGCGCCAAACTGACTAAAGATCGGATGCTGTATCTTTACGGCCATGTCGAGGTGAATAGCCTGACCACCACCTCACAGCTGGAAAAAATTAAAACAGATAATGCTCAGGTGAACCTGGTGACCCAGGATGTGTCTTCGGATGACGAAGTGACACTCTACGGGACGAACTTCACCTCTAACGGCATGAAAATGCGTGGGAACCTGCGGACCAAAACCGCTGAGCTGATTGATAAGGTTAAGACCAACTATGAAATTCAGAACCAAAAAACAACGCCGTAATCTGTTGATCGGCAGCTTGATTTTGGCCGCCAGCGCCCCCGCTTGGGCGCTGAAGTCCGACTCCAATCAACCGGTGAGCATTGATTCACTGAAACAGTCACTGGATATGCAGAGCAACGTCAGCACCTTTACTGATAACGTGGTGATTAAGCAAGGCACCATCGATATCAAGGCGGACAAGGTCGTGGTGACTCGGCCGGGCGGCGATCAGAACAAAACCTACATTGAAGCCTTTGGTAACCCAGTGACTTTTTACCAGATGCAAGACAGTGGCAAGCCGGTGAAAGGCCATGCCCAAAAGGTCCGTTACGATGTCGCCTCGCAGTTAGTGACCCTGACCGGGAATGCCTATCTGGAACAGCTCGACAGCAACGTAAAAGGCGATCGCATCACCTACCTGGTGCAACAGCAGCAAATGCAGGCGTTTAGCGATAAAGGCAAACGCGTGACTACGGTTCTGGTACCGTCGCAGTTGCAAGACAAAAACGGGCAAAAGAAGAGTAACTAATCACTTATGGCTACACTCATCGCAGAAAACTTGGCGAAAGCCTACAAGGGCCGCAAAGTTGTTGAAGACGTCAGTCTGAACGTGAAATCCGGCGAAATCGTCGGCCTTCTGGGGCCGAACGGTGCCGGTAAGACCACCACCTTCTACATGGTGGTGGGTATCGTTCAACGTGATGCCGGGCGTATCGTGATTGACGAAGAAGACATCAGCCTGTTGCCACTGCATGCGCGCGCGCGTCGTGGTATCGGCTATCTGCCGCAAGAAGCGTCAATCTTCCGCCGCCTGAGCGTGTATGACAACCTGATGGCCGTTCTTGAGATCCGTGATGACCTCAGCAGCGAACAGCGAGCAGACCGTGCGGTAGAGTTGATGGAAGAGTTCCATATCTCCCATCTGCGCGACAACCTGGGCCAGGCCTTGTCCGGTGGCGAACGCCGCCGCGTGGAGATCGCCCGAGCCCTGGCGGCCAACCCGAAATTTATCCTGCTGGATGAACCCTTCGCCGGGGTCGACCCCATCTCCGTTATCGACATTAAAAAGATTATCGAGCACTTGCGTGATAGCGGCCTGGGCGTGCTGATCACCGACCACAACGTGCGCGAAACGCTGGACGTATGTGAACGCGCCTACATTGTCAGCCAGGGCAAACTGATTGCTCACGGCACGCCGGATGCTATTCTGGCCGATGAGCAGGTGAAACGCGTTTATCTGGGCGAAGAATTCCGCCTCTGAGTACCAGCGCGCCCATTGGGCGACGGTTAACGGAAGTAAACAGAAGATTATGAAGCAAGGTTTGCAACTCAGGTTTAGCCAACAATTGGCTATGACCCCCCAACTCCAGCAGGCTATCCGCCTGTTGCAGTTGTCCACGCTTGAACTCCAGCAGGAGATACAGCTGGCGTTAGAGAGCAACCCATTGCTTGAACAGACTGACCTGCACGAAGAAATCGAAACCAAAGAAACCCTCGAAACCGAAGGTTTGGACACCCGCGAAGCGCTAGAACAGAAAGACATGCCGGAAGAGCTGCCGTTGGACGCTACCTGGGATGAAATCTATACGGCGGGTACCCCCTCCGGTACCCGTACTGATTACAGCGATGATGAACTCCCGGTTTATCAAGGTGAAACCACCCAGACCCTGCAGGACTATCTGATGTGGCAGGTGGATCTCACACCGTTTTCCGATACGGATGCCGCCATCGCCACCTCAATCGTTGACGCTGTCGACGACACCGGTTATCTCACCGTGCCGCTGGAAGACATTCTGGAGAGTATCGGTGACGAAAATGTGACAATGGACGAAGTCGAAGCCGTATTGAAACGCGTACAGCGTTTTGATCCGGTTGGCGTTGCCGCGCGCGATCTGCGTGATTGCCTGTTGGTTCAGCTTTCCCAGTATGCCGAAGACACGCCCTATCTGGCTGAAGCACGCCTGATCATCAGTGAACACCTGGACTTGCTGGCCAACCACGACTTTCGCAGCCTAATGCGAACAACGCGCTCAAAAGAAGATACACTGAAAGAAGCGATGCAGCTGATTCAGTCACTCGATCCGCGTCCGGGCCAGTCGATCAATACCGGCGAGTCTGAGTACGTGATCCCAGACGTGCTGGTACGCAAAGTGCAAGATGTTTGGACGGTTGAGCTCAACAGTGACAGCATTCCACGGCTGAAGATCAACCAGCAATACGCCGCCATGGGCAACAGCGCGCGTAACGACAGCGACGGACAGTACATCCGCAGTAATCTGCAGGAAGCCAAATGGCTGATCAAAAGTCTGGAAAGCAGGAACGACACTTTACTGAAAGTCTCACGCTGCATTGTCGAGCAGCAACAGGCCTTCTTTGAGCAAGGTGCAGAATTTATGAAACCCATGGTACTGGCGGACATCGCTCAGGCCGTGGAGATGCATGAATCGACAATCTCACGCGTGACTACGCAAAAGTTTTTGCACAGTCCGCGCGGCATTTTCGAATTGAAATATTTCTTCTCAAGCCATGTGAATACCGACAGCGGAGGCGAGGCTTCCTCTACGGCGATCCGGGCAGTCGTGAAGAAAATGATCGCGGCGGAAAACCCCGCCAAACCGCTCAGCGACAGCAAGCTGGCTACCCTGCTCTCCGATCAGGGGATCATCGTGGCGCGGCGTACCGTCGCCAAGTACCGAGAGTCTTTGTCCATCCCGCCGTCCAACCAGCGTAAACAGTTGGTTTGACCTCTATTGAGAAGGAAGACACTATGCAGCTCAACATTACCGGACACCACATCGAAATCACCGAACCATTGCGTGAGTTCGTGAACACCAAGTTCGCTAAACTCGAACAGTATTTTGACCGCATAAATCAGGTGTATGTCGTTCTTAGTGTGGAAAAAGTGCAACAGATTGCGGAAGCAACGGTGCACGTGAATGGAGGCGAGTTGCACGCCACCTCGGAAGACGAGAACATGTATGCTGCAATTGATACCCTGATCGACAAACTGGCACGTCAATTGAACAAACATAAAGACAAACTGAAGCAACACTGACATTCTGGGCCGTTTCCGTCCGCGGATTCGGCTCAAACGTAGATTCGGCCATCGGCGCGTTACCTGTTTGTCTATGGGTACCGCGCCGATAAGCCAACAGGCGAAAAATCACCTCACAAGCCTGCTTGCTGGTGTGGTTTTAAGTGAAGATGAGATGAACAACGAAACAATGCAATTAAGCTCGGTCCTAAACATCGAGTGCACCAGAAGCGCCGTCCATTGCACTAGCAAGAAACGCGCTTTGGAAATTATCAGCGAACTGGCCGCCAAGCAGCTAAACCTGTCACCACAGGTGGTGTTTGACGCGGTTCTCACCCGCGAGCGTATGGGCAGCACCGGTATCGGCAACGGTATCGCCATTCCCCATGGCAAACTGGAAGAGGACACATTGCGGGCTGTTGGCGTGTTTATCCGTCTCGACCAACCTATCGCCTTTGATGCCATTGATAACCAGCCGGTCGATCTGCTATTCGCCTTACTGGTACCGGCAGATCAATGTAAAACCCATTTGCATACCCTGTCCCTGGTCGCCAAGCGCCTGGCCGACAAAACCGTATGCCGTCGCCTGCGTGCCGCGCAAAGTGACGAAGAGCTTTACCAAATCATCACCGAGTAACGCCCGGCTGGCGTGACTTCCAGCCCGGATAACGATACTGTTTAGCCATGATGGATTCCGGTTCAGGCCGGAATAATAAAGTTTCTAAAGGTGGCGATAGACGCCACTGAGATGCCAGGGGAGTTTCCACATGGTGCTGATGATTGTCAGCGGCCGTTCCGGTTCAGGGAAATCCGTCGCCTTGCGGGCGTTGGAAGACATGGGTTTTTACTGCGTTGATAACCTGCCCGTGGTACTGCTACCGCAGCTTGCCAATACGTTGGCGGAACGCAACAGCTCCGCAGCGGTAAGCATCGACGTACGTAACATGCCGGAATCGCCGGAAGTGTTTGAATATGCGATGACTCAGCTGCCTGACAGCTTCTCGCCGCAGTTGCTGTTCCTCGACGCCGATCGCAATACGCTGATTCGCCGCTACAGTGATACACGCCGTCTGCATCCGCTCTCTAGCAAGAACCTGTCACTGGAAAGCGCTATCGATGAAGAGAGTGATCTGCTCGAACCCCTGCGTTCCAGAGCCGACCTGATCATCGACACGTCAGAAATGTCAGTGCATGAGCTGGCCGAAATGCTGCGTACCCGCCTGTTGGGCAAACGCGAGCGTGAGCTAACCATGGTGTTTGAATCCTTCGGCTTTAAACACGGTATCCCGATCGATGCCGATTACGTGTTCGACGTACGCTTCCTGCCGAACCCACACTGGGATCCAAAACTGCGCCCAATGACCGGTTTGGATAAACCCGTTGCCTCATTCCTCGATCGCCACACTGAAGTGCACAACTTCATCTACCAGACGCGCAGTTATCTGGAACAGTGGCTGCCGATGCTGGAAACCAACAACCGCAGCTACCTGACAGTGGCCATTGGCTGTACCGGCGGTAAACACCGTTCAGTGTACGTGGCGGAACAATTGGCCGACTACTTCCGTTCGCGCGGCAAGAACGTGCAATCACGCCATCGTACGTTGGAAAAACGCAAACAATGACGGTCAAGCAAACGGTTGAAATCAAAAACAAACTTGGTATGCATGCACGCCCAGCGATGAAGCTGTTCGAGCTGGTGCAGAGTTTTGACGCCGAAGTGATGCTGCGTAACGACAGCGGCACAGAAGCCGAGGCCAGCAGCGTGATTGCGCTGCTGATGCTGGACTCCGCACAGGGGCGCCATATCGAAGTGGAAGCCACAGGTCCGGATGAAGTAAAAGCGTTGGCCGCCGTGATTGAGTTGATTAATTCCGGTTTTGACGAAGATTAAAGAGTAAGGTGCGCTGCATGATGCGCACCGATTTTACAACACCTCATTCCTGCAGCTAGATCCGGCTCAAACAGTCCAGCGCCACCGCCTTAAAGCTATCAAAATTGTCACTGCCCAGCAGGCGACTCATCGATCGTTCACGCACGAAGGTGACGAACAGATCATAGATCGCCATCGCTTCTTCGTAATCGCTTTTACTGATTGCCAGCAGGAAGATCACGTGAGCGATCTCACCTTCGCCCCAGACGATGCCCTGTGGTGCCAGCAGCGTCACCACCACGGTTTTTTTCGCCAGTAACCCGAGTGAGTGTGGCAGTGCGATACCCTCACCCAACATCGTGGAAACAATGGCTTCGCGCTCAACTACCGACGGATAAAAATCATCGCCAACATAGCCTTCACGTTCAAGCTGACTACAGACTTGCTGGAACAATTGCGCCTGGGTCAGCGGTTCGTTGACCACCATAAAGTGGTCGGCATCGAAGAACTTCTCCAGCATGTAGGGTTTGGTGCGATCCACCAGAACCAGCTTGCCAAGCTGCTCTAGCTGATATTCAGTCGGGAACGGTGACATCACAACCACAGGCTTGTTCTTTTCGCTGACCCGCGCGTTGGAAATAACAAAATCTTCGTCAATATGGTTGAGCACCTCGTAATCACGTAGCGAAACGATCTTCGTCATGACCAGTTGTGGGTACTTACGCGCAATCTGTGCCTGGATCATCCGCACCGTCGAGTTGCCGGTATCACAGACCAACATCACCTGCGGGTGCCGCTCATAGCCGATGTTGTAATGCCGTTCCAGCCCAACACCAATGTGCAGTACCAGATACCCAATTTCGTTCTCACTCAGGGTATAAGGCGTGTATTTCCCCCAGCTAGACACTGCCGCCAGCGTCACATCATAGGCCATCGGGTAATGCTGCTTGATATTCGCCAACAGTGGATTGGGGATATTAATCTGGTACTTCACCCGAGTGATCATGGTTTTGATATGGGTGAGCAGATCGGCTCGCAGCTGTTTATCACCCTGCAGATTGTAGTTATAGTGCGCGTTGATGTAGGACAGAATGTAATCCACCAGCGCTTCTTCATCGTCTGCGTTGATCTCGGTCGGCTGCACCTCTTGCACCCGCCGCGCAGCAATATTCACCCGCAGGTAAGCCTCTTCCGCCATCGACACGTCTTTCCCGCTGGCTTTGCGCAGCTCCCCTGCCAACCAGGTAGAGACCTTGCGTACCGCGTCATCGCCATCCTCAACGTCAAAGTCCGGTAACGGATAGCCGTCGGTAATGCGCCGCAACGCCACCGCACAGTAGAAGATAAGGTACTGCTCGCCCTCATCGGTCAAACGAATGGCGTATTGCGACAACAGCGGATGCAGCAGCCCGGCGAAAGTAGACACCTGTGGTTGCAGCAGGATCTCATTGTTGAGTAGCGGGTTCTCCGCGTCGGCCAGATGCAGTTGGAATAAAAGATCGGTCAGACAAGCACGGATCGCCATCTCAGAGCCAAACAGCTTCATACCGTAACGCGGTTTGGTTTCGATGGTTAACTGGTAGTGCGCCAAGCGCTCTCTCACCTCAGCCATGTCGTTTTGCAGCGTACCGCGGCTGACAAACCATTCATCGGCTAAATCTTCAAGCTTTAGAGAAAAAGCTGAGGTCAAAAAACGAATCAGCAGA
Source organism: Serratia sp. PL17 (assembly GCF_017832355.1). Lineage (GTDB taxonomy): Bacteria > Pseudomonadota > Gammaproteobacteria > Enterobacterales > Enterobacteriaceae > Serratia. The sequence continues at coordinate 138,746 of NZ_JAFIBY010000005.1, read as the reverse complement.
TAGTGCACGCGTTCCTGTGCACTACGCGGCGTCGCGTGCTTTTTGCGTTCTTGATGCTGCAAGGCGCTGAACAGCGCAGCGTCATCAACCTGTAAGTGGTAGCCCGCACCACGGCTATGTACAAAGTGGGCCCCGTATTTTTCCAGAATATCGTTCAGTGCGGTGATATCAGCACGTACGGTTCGGGTAGACACGGCGAAACGCTTCGCCAGCTCATCCTGTGGCAAAGTCTCAGACTGTAAAGCATCAAACAGATAGGCTAAACGCGGGTAGGGAAATCGCACCATTCTCTTTCCGTCAATGTAAGGTGCCCGCCTGGGGAGTCAGACGGGCAGCGGGTTACTTCGCGAGCGGCAAAAACACCATTTGCGATGGGCTGCCTACCGGCGTGTAGCCTTCAGCAAAGCTGAGTTTGCCACTGGCCTTATCCACGCTGAATCGGGTGACATTATCGCTGCGCTGGTTCATCGCATACAGATAGTGCCCGTCCGGGCTCAGCGTCAGTGACCGTGGGTAATCACCGCGCGTCCAGATCTCAGCCACCGAGTGCAGCTCGCCATCAGGCCCAACGCTGAATTGCCCAATGCTGTTGTGCAGCCGGTTAGCAACATAAAGATGTTTACCGTCCTCGCTCAGGACCAGGCCTGCGGCAAAGTTGGTGCCCTTATAATCAGCGGGCAGCGAAGACACAACATGCTGCTGTTTCAGAGTACCTTTTTGGTTATCAAAACGGTAGCTGGTCAGCGTCGAGGCTTCTTCGTTCACCAACAGCAACGTTTTGCCGTTCGGGTGAAACACAAAGTGACGTGGACCTGCGCCGGCAGAAGATGCCGTGATCCACGGCGGATCGTTTGGCGTCAGTTGACCGCTGGCATCATCAAAGCGCCATTGATAGATACGATCCAGCCCCAGATCGGTTGAAAACACATATTTACCGCCAGGATCGCTGGCGATCATATGCGCATGCGGACCATTGTGATCGCTGATGGCGAAGCTACCTTCCACCGCCGCTTCTGGCTTGCCGGCGCCTGCCGGCCCTTGCTGTTGCTGCACTGAGCTGGCGTTGCCGAGCTTGCCATCACTCTGAATCGGGAATACCGCCACGGTACCACTGACGTAGTTCGCCACCAGCAGATGGCGACCGTTTGGCGTAGGAGAAAGGTAAACGGGCCCTGCCCCCTGTGAGTCAACCTGATTGAGCTGAGTCAGGCTACCGTCAGTTGGGTTGATACGGTAAGCAATAATGCCGCCATGCTTAGTGCCGTTAAAGTCTACCACTTCGCTGGCAACATACAGCGTCTGCCCTTTGGCATCCACGGCGAGCTGTGCCGGGTTCGCCTGGCTGCTGACCAATGTCCTGGCGCTCAGCGCGCCGCTGGCCGGATCAACCTGCACCCGATAAACACCTTCACCATTGGGATTGTAAGTACCGATATAAGCAAAATGAGATGACGTGGATTTCATTGCATCCTCAGCGTGCAGCACCGGGCTGGCCATCGCCAGTAGCGCCAAGGTTAACGCGGTGCGTAGGGGTGGAGACTGCCAGTTTCGCATAGTTATCCTTATGAGAGATAGCGGCGCGGTGTGACCGCGCCTGTGGATACAGAACCTGTCGCCTCCCTGCCTTACGTCATCCGATATGCCCTGCTTACGTGAAGCTGCAGCGTTGTTGGCTGCCGCTCCACGTAATTTGGGTACGTGATTAACCCACCAGTTTTTTGGTCATCGCCAGCAAGGTTTTAACGTCCTGCGGGCGCGTGTTGCCGGTGGCCGCATCAATGATTGAGCTGTAGATATGCGGTATCACACGTTTCACGCCGGCAGCCAGTGCGATCTCGACGATCGGCTCGAAGTTTTCCAGATCGATACCGCCAGTCGGCTCCAGCATAAAGTCATGTTCAGCACAGGCCTGGGCCACATACTGATATTCTTCTTTGCATGCCAGCCCGCCCATCGGGAAATACTTGATCGAACTGCCACCCATGTCTTTTAACAGGGCAATCGCGGTTTCCACCGGTACAATACCGTCCGGCGCAGACGCACTCAGTGGACCGGTGGAGATCTTCACCCAGCCGACGCGGCCGGTCGGTGACACCAGACCGTTCACCACGCTGTCGTGTTGCCCCAACAATGCGCGGCTGGCACCGACACCGGTAAACACCTGGTTTACGTGCTGCGGCTGCACCCGTTGAGAGATCAAACTCACCATCGTCGATTGTTTCGGATCGCCCGCGCCCAGCCCCACCGACAGCGCATTCTCGATCAATCGCGCATAACGCTGCATGTCAGCAACCGCGCTATCGACGTCCGGATAATTCTTGGACAGAACGCCCACCAGTACATGCCCTTCCGCCGCCGCATAAATGTCCTGCGCATTGTCTTTCGAGCCGGCCAATACGTTTAGGCACACACGGTCACGATAGTAGTTAGGTTGCAGCTTCATGCTTGTTTCTCCGTAAACAGATTTTTAATACAGGTGAAGACGGTCATCAGTTGTTGCTGGTCAACGCTGCGCACATCCACTTCAATCTTGCCTTCGTTTGCCTTATAGCCACGGAAGTAGATAGCGATATCGCCAGTTTTCAGCGCCTGTACGATGTCGTAGGTCGAACGCCCGAGCACAGCTTCATCAAAGGTGATTTCCGCCCGTGCGATATCGCGACCGGCGCTGTCCCAAACGGTTTTGGCACTGATACCGCTCAGGGTGTTCAGGCTGTCGATAAACGGCGTCATTCTTTCGACCATTTGCTGACCGGTAGTTTTCTCCAGCGTCAGGTAGCTTTCTATCGCCTGAGTCAGACCGAGAATGCCCTCTTTGCCGACCTTCATCGCTCGGCCGATGCCGCCGGATTGCAGCTTCACCCATTCAACGTACTGTTTCTTACCGATCACCAGACCGCTGGTTGGGCCTTCGATGGCTTTGGCGCCGCTGTAAATCACCAGATCGGCTCCCATTTGGGAGTAACACAGCAGATCTTCTTCCGCTGCGGCATCAACGATAAGCGGCAGGTTATGTTTGCGTGCCACCACAACCGCCTGCTCAACGGAAAGAATGCTTTTCTGCACACAGTGATGTGATTTGATGTAGAGAATGGCCGCGGTTTGCGGCGTGATGCAGGCTTCAAGCTGCTCAGCAGAGCATTCATTGGCGTAGCCCGCCTCCACGACTTTACCGCCGCCCAGCGCCACCATGGTGTCGACGGGCGCACCAAAGTTAACGTTATGGCCGCGCGGCAGCACGACCTCACGTGGGACGGTAATAGGTGCTGAGTGCAGGTTCACCAGCAGGTTGGCATTGTCTTTGACGATCAGCGCCGCCACCGACTGGGCGATGCCCGCGGAAGCGCAGGAAACGATCACCGCGGCGTCAACATTCAGCAGGTTGGCGATGTAAGCACCGGTCTTGTCGACCAGATCCTTGATTTCGAAATAGTGATTCAGGCCATAGTCAACGGCGTCAACGACATCCTGGCGCGGCGTGGACACACCGAGCATAGTCATGCGGCCGGAAGTATTAATTACCTGTTTTAAATTATATTTTTCATAGATTGAAGACATGAGCGGCTTTCCCTTCATCGGTTAATAGGATTTCCCCGGCCACCACCGCGGCCAGCGGAACCAGCAATTGTTGGCCCGTGGCCGATTGCCCGTCTGAATCGGCAAACACCTGTGGCTCTTGGCGGAGTTCAAACAGGGTGAAATCAGCGTCATAGCCCGGCTCCAGCCGCCCTTTGTGGGCCAGATGCAGCGCCGAGGCGGCATTTTCCGTAACGCAGGCGATCACCTGCGGTAGGGACAGCCCGACGCTGAAGAATTTGGACATCACCATCGCCAGGCTATGTACCGGGCCAGCCATACGGTTGCGGCAGTAGATATCGGAGCTGATGGTGTGCGGCAAAATGCCAAGCGCAATCGCCTGCCTCGCCACATCAAAGCTAAAGCTGGCCGTACCGTGGCCGACGTCGAGCAACACGCCACGTTTCAACGCGCGCTGAATGGACTCACGCAACGTACCTGCAGGCGTCAGAATACGGTTCGGCTTGCCGTTGTAGCAGTGGGTGATAATGTCTCCACGCGTCAACAAATCGGCTATTTCATCCAGATCCGGCGGGTTATTACCGATATGTACCATCAACGGTAATTGGTTATTTTCCTGTTGGATCTCTTTGGCAAGCACCAATGGCCGCGTGCCATTTTGACCGACGACGCTGCTGCTCATGCGCGCCTTTATGCCGATGATAAAACCCGGGTGCTTACCGATCGCCTGGCTGACTTTTTGCTTATCGATGTCGGCCAAATCGGCCAGTTCGTTTTGCCGTAACAAGCCGATGCGTGAAATATTCAGAAAGGCGAAAACATTGGTTTTAGCATTGCGCGTCAGCGCATAGAACGCCTCGACATCATCGGTACCGGTACTACCGGCATCAATCACTGTCGTGACGCCGCAGGCTGTGCCAACCAGATCCGGTTCGTCATGGTAGATCGGAGAAGAAGGGTAACAATGGACATGAGAGTCGATCCAGCCGGCGCTCAAGCGACAGTTGCCCGCCAGATCCAGTTGCTGATGGCCACGGACGTCGTCGGCTAACTGTCCAACCTCGGCAATCTTGCCGCCCTGAACTGCTATATCGACCAGCTGGTCATCCGCCAGTCTGGCACGTCTGATGACTAAGTCATACATACTGTATTACTCCTTTTCAAGCAGGGGAGCGGTGTGCCGCTCCCCGACAATCACACGGGTGATCAAGCGATGGCGACCGGGAAAATCGCCCCTAACAACATCGCGCCGAGGATCGCCCCGCCGGTGATTGGCTTGTTCCAGATATAGAACAACAGTGCGCCTAGCAGTGAACCTATGCCAATAGGAATGGAGGCCGTCATTGCAGACAGGATGATCAATGGCCCCAGGAAACGCCCAGAGGAGTTACCGGCCCCCATCATCACATCTGCCCCGTAGGTGGAGTTGCTCTGGTTGATGGTAAATTTACGCGCCAGGATGATCAGGTAGCCAATTGCCAAACCAATCACCAAACCGGTTATCAGCGACGCAGCAAAGTTGGCAACCGGGAAGATGATCCCCGCCCCAAGTAACAGCGCCGGAACCCCCAACCCGACACCGGTCTGGATCGCACCACCGATGTCCAGGATCCCCACCAGCGAGCCTTCGATGATGCGCGCAAACAGGAAGCTGGCACCGAATGCCGCTACAGCACCATAAACACCGGTATCCATGCCGGCACGCAGCATGGAAACGAAGGCGACTTCGTTAAATGCGCCTATGCCATACAGGTAGTACATGTGCGTCCCGGCGAACACGCCGGAAGAGAGCAGGCCAACAAAAATCGGGAATGACCAGTCGGCATACCAGAAGCCTTTTTGGGTTTGTTCTTCCATTTTCCAGCTCCTTATTTACCGCTCAGGGTATTGTGAATGGCGTCAAGCCAGCCCGGTACACCAAGGCTGAAGGACTCGAGGACTTTCATGTCGAAGCCGCGGAAGAAGCCGCTAAGCACGAACAACAGCACAATTACCGCCATCATGATCTTGGTGATTTTGTTCCAGCCGCTTTCTTCGACGCCTTTACCGATCAGGATACCCAGCACCAGACCCGGTACGGCGTTACCCATGATCAACTGCGCCAGACCACCAAAGATGGTGCCCCAGAAACCTGAGCGACGCCCAGCGTCGATCGCCGCCAGCCAGAAGATCACCGGCATCACGGTATTCACCAACAGGTTAGCGGCCGGCACCAACACTTTAATCGCCGTGACCTGCAGTGCAGCAGGCACTGCAGAGGCCGTGGTATTGAGGAATGCCACCACCAGCATGCCGATAATGCCGCAGGCGATAGCCATTTTTTTCGGATCGTGCAGCGTTTGCGCCAGATTACGGTTCTTGACCATCAGCGCAGCAGCCCCCCAGTGCGGGATAATGCGGTGGTCAACGTCCTGCGTGAAGGCCCCCGCCGCCACAGAAGACGCCCAGGCGTTGAAGAAGAAGCCCAGACCGAATGAGAAATGGGAAGCTGGGTCACCCTCACACGAGTTCAGCTCGCCCAGAGTACGGAAAGCGCCCATGCCCTGTGTTGTTGGTGCATGGAACATTCGTGCGGCGCCGGCCCCTACGCCAACCCCCACCAGTCCGCCGATAATAAGCGACTTAAATAAGATGATTAAAAACATCAGTATACCCTTTGATTTATGCTAACGTTTTTATTTCGTGACGAAGACAACTTTTTCTGTATTGATTATTGTCACGTTCACGGTTATTTCCAGAGTAACGGAATAATGCTTTCTTTCGCGCGGTAGAAAGAAGAATAGAAACTTTTCTTTTGTTATTTTCTCTTCCGCTTTTAATACGCTGACATCCTGCGGTTCAATACGCAGCAGAATATTACTGGTGGATTTTAATACCGCGCCCTGCACATTGGCCAAGGCGGAAGCAAAAGCTTTCGCTTTGCTGTCGCCTTTACCCTCTACCTTCACCGACGTTGTATATTGCTCTTTCATTACGGATTGCCGTGTTTTTTAACGTAGGCCTCAACCAGTTTTTGCCCCAGCTCTTCTTTATCCATAAAACCAAAACCTAGCACCGTGCACCCTTCATTGATTGCCGTCACGCCTTCATCAATGGAACGCATACCGTATTTGGCTTTGTAACCGTATTTCGTTTGCGCGGTAATCGCGCCGGCACCGCCACTGCCACAGAAAGAAATCCCCAGCTGTGCGCCTTCTGCTTTCATCACGTCGCCCAGCTTCATGTCTGCCGCTACGCCTGGGATAACAATGGCTTTTCCGCCTGCGTTTTCAATGCCCTGACCTACTTTCTGACCTTTGCCTAAACGATCGCCGATCACTACTGTAATTTGACCCATGGTATTTTCTCCTGATTAATGTAATTCGCTAATAGCTATTGGTTATTATCTTTTGCCACTTCAAAATGCACGGAAAGCAAATAAGCTTCTTCGATCGGCAGAGTGGTAAACTGATCGACCACTCTTTCAGCCATTTGCATTGACTCCGCTGAGATCTCATCAAACAGTGATTTATCAACTTCCGGTAGTGGCTCGCCGGTTATTGAACGCAACACCATAGCGCGAATATGCGACTCCAACATCTGTTGCTGTACCGCATTGGTATAAATACCGTCCTCATTCAGCATGGCGGTAATATCCGACAACACCTGTTCAGTTATCGCCCCGGCCATGCTGACATCAGGCTGTTCATTATTTTCTCTCGCAGCAGATCCATCATTCACTTTTCAGTACCCCTAGATCCCAACATGATTCTGTCAATCTCACAGCGCATCACTTGAATAACCCGCCTTCTCTGATGCCTTTACCCTAACCCCGGGACGATTTTCTGTGTAGCGTGTTTTTTTCCAGTTGGAAGTGGAAATTCAGTGAGCATCAGGGATCCATTTCGCAAAATAAGGATTTATTAGATAATTCAATTAAATTACAAAAAGATAACGCCACAAGCTGTTTCCAGTTAGCCCAGCGGCGGTGAAAAGCTTCGTGATCGGGATCTCTTTCTTTTCCCCGCTTAACCGCCTACTATCGGTAAGACAATTCGACATCAACAACACCCCCGCTCCTCTGGCGCGGGGGTGTTGCTTTTGTGTTGTTTTTCCGAATTTATGGGCGCGTGACCCGACGCCTTTTGATTTGACTGGAGAGTGGAATGACCAAGCCAACCATTACTATTAATGAGCTGGATGCGGAACGCCTGGATGCGCTATTGGAACAACCGGCCTTTGCCAACACCGACGTCGCCGCCGCGCTGAACGTCGAACTGGATCGCGCCGAAATCCTGCCGCCGTCCCAGATCCCGGCCAACGTGGTGACCATGAACAGCCGCGTGCGTTTCCGCGATCTGCATACTGCAGAAGAACATGTGCGTACTCTGGTTTACCCGGCGTCGCTGAAAGATAGCCACGAGCAGCTTTCGGTGATGGCGCCCTTGGGCGCAGCACTGTTGGGTATGCATATCGGCAACCAGATTACCTGGCAGTTACCGAATGGCGAAGAAGCACGAATCGAAGTGCTGGAACTGTTGTACCAGCCAGAAGCGGCAGGTGAATACCACCGCTAAGCGGTTATCAGGGCGGTGACGATACCGCCCTTTCTGCGTTTATAGGCTGATGGCGATCAACACCACGATCAACAACAGCACGTAAATTCTGGCATGCAGCCTGTCATTAACCTTCGGCAACCATTTTTTGGCGAACACAATTCCCATAATACCTGCCGCGACAAGCAACCCCAGAATGGTCAAATTGACATAGCCCAAATATTGGGGCCCAGCCATTTCCTTCCAGCCCAAACCGATATACATCAGTGCGCCAATGATGGCGACCGGGATCGACAGTGGATTGGCCGCGCTGACGCAATGTTTCATCTCGTAGCCATGCCGGCGTAATAAAGGCACCGTTAGCACGCTCCCCCCCACACCGAGCATAGTGGCAATCACCCCGATGAGTGGACCACCGACAAACAGCGTCACCTTAGACAAGGTTGCTCGGGGCGGTTTGACCAAAAACCCCTGCCTGAACAAACAGTCCGCAATCGTTACCAGCATATAAATCACAAACAGGAGCCTGACCACGCCGTCTTCCAACAGGCTTGAGGCGAAGGCCCCCAATGCAGCACCAATAGCGATAAAGTAAATCAGCGGAACAATGGTTTCACGCAGCAGATTACCACTGCGCCAGTTGGTGAAGGTGGCGTAACCCGCGTTCAGGATCATCACCGCCGTTGAGGTTGCCACGGCAACATGCATCGCCTGACCCGACTGTTCGCCCGAAGAGGCAACCAGGTGATACACAAAAGGCACCACGACGAATCCGCCACCGAAGCCGAATAAAATGGTGGTAATGCCGGTAATAAAACCGGCACCAAGAATGATCAACATCTCAATCATGGCTATGCGCCCGAATGAAATCGTCGAAACCAGCAGCGAACTGGCCAGCCAGCTCATGGAACTCATCGCCCACAAACAGCGACAGGTAATGGTGGCAAATGGCATCATGGTCGATCAGTTCAATCCCAAGCGCCTCCGCCTGCGCCAGAGCTGGCGCGTCAGGAAATCCCCAGTAACGGTAGTCGCCCTGTAGCTCAACGGCCACCGCTTCCCGCTCGCCCGCCTGCATCAACTGATGCGCCAAAAATGCCCCAGAACGGCACCCCAGCAGCAACATGTTTTCCAAAAATGAAAGGTCATAGCGCAGCTCAGCCGGCTGTCGGGCGATCACCGGACCGGCATCCCATTGCTCGTCCATTTCATGCAGCGTCAATGCACAATTTTTCTCGCCGTTGACCATCGCGCGGAACAGTGTCATGACACCGCGATAATGTGGCAAATCCCCTGGATGCAGATTCCACAGCAATTTACCGCGCTGGCTGAAGGCCCGCACATAATCTGCAGAGAATTTCTGATAACAACGTAACGAAATGACCGCATCCATATTGCCCAAACTGCTGATGAAGGTTGCATCATTAATGTCGGCAATACGGTGGGCCCTGACTGCTGCTCCGGCCAGGAAAATCTGCGGAGCCTGATAAGCACCCTGACAAATATCTGCATGTCGAGTGACGAACGGAAAGACAAAGTCATTCAATACCTGACGTTCATAGAGACCCAACTGCCGCACTGCCGGTTCTTGCGAACGGCCTGAGGCTTTCACCAGTGGAAAATAAACCGTAAAGGCACATTCCTTGTTTAAGGCGCTAATAACATCCTGGCATGCCAACCAAGAAAAAATATCGTTGCCAACAAATAGCGCTACGTTTTTCATACTGTCGCCTTCTTTGTATTAAATATGCTGTTATTAAAAACTATTTTGCTGATATCTCGCGTAATGGACTCCATTGCCGAGGTATAAAAAAGATCCCCTTTGGCTGGGGCGCCAAGAGAGTACAGGTTTTGTTCATTGCCCTGTTCATCCGGGACTTTTAACGTGATGGGATTACACTTCACACCACCAAATCTATTTTCCTGCACCAGTCCACCTTGAAGAAGCGTGTCATTTAACCGGTTTGGCTTCATTTGATATGAAGGGGCAGTACAATTGAGTAAATATTGAGTATGTACCGTTGCATTGTGGCAGAAAACTTTGAACCCGTGATTATCCTTGTCGATATTTACCACACCGCCAAAGACCCGTAAGCGTTGACACTCTAATCCAGTAATAATTTTATAGGCATTCTTTAAGGGCATAGCGTGCCGATTACGCATCCAGGAAGAATTATAAAAACGCATAAATACTTGTCGGTTATTTTCATCCATTTTAACCCAGGCTTCACACACTGCCGGGTGGATCGCGGCCAGGTAGCTGCAGATATGCTCACGCGCAAAACGTGCCCGATCCAGGCTTTCGGCCAGGTCACGATAACAATCTCTGCCAGCCCCCATAGAGGACAATACCGTCAACCGTTCCGGCCCAGGGTAGTATTGTTCCAGCGCCGCATTAATCATGTGAACTAACTGATGCGCATCGATAGAGTTATTGTTGGCGACAAAACGGATCAATTGCTGCCTGAATCCTGGCGGCGGTGCACGCATCAGCGCGGGTTGAACACTGGGAAACAATCCGGATCGCGACAAAGCCGAGATATCGCTAGCCCCAACGCGCTCAATCAGTTCAATAATGGCATCGATCGCCGTTAGGCTGCAGCCAATCACGCCGATGGCTGAAACAGGGTTGATAGCGGGAAGATCTCGATTCGCCTGATAAGAAATCACGCCATCAATGGGATACAGGCTTTCCGCTTCATTATGCCCTGAGCACAGCACCAGCGCATTCATCTGCTCCGCAACACCATCCGCCGTGGTCAGCAAATATCCCGCAGGATGCGTGCCTATTTCCTCAACTTCTGCGGTAATGAAATTCAGGGTTACGTTACTGTCGGCAGCCATAAAGACCGACATGTCACGGATAAAATCGAGATACTCTTTATAAAGCCAACGCGGCGGGTAACGGTCTTTACTGTAGCGAGGGAAATGCATCGTGATCCAATCTGAAAAATGCGCACGATCAAAAATATCTGCCGACATGTTCTCCGGCGTCATATTTAAAATATGGCTATCGAAATCGCTGCTGTAAGCCATGCCACCGTTAAAACCTTGCTTGTCAAAAACCTTCAGAGAAAGATGTTTACTGCAATTATTAACTGACTTATTCTTAATAAAGTTGTAAACAAAGGAAATGCCAGCCGCCCCACCACCAATCACACCGATCTTACACATGAAATATCACCTTATAGTCACAGCATTAAAAGAAGAACTATTGCTTCAGGTGTGGAATAAAAAAGATAACTTATTCCTTATTAACTTCTTGTATTGTGCAGACGAGAGACCTCGCCCTGCCCCGGCGTTTAAAATAAGAGGGTTCAATCAACAATAAAAATATCTCACTGCCAAGGCAGCGTTATTTCTCTTCCTTGATAGTAAAGTGATGGCGATTGGCTTGCTTTATATGAAGGGCCAACTATCATTGCATTTCGGTCAAAATACTCAACGATGGGGCTTATGCGCAACGTACGTATAGATGACCTCGATCACGTGTCCAGGTCCGTGATCGCCATTGGCACCGATTATCCGTCAGGCCATCTGCTGCCCATGCACTGTCACCGTCGCGCCCAACTCCTGTATGGCGCGACCGGTGTGATGCACGTGTTTACCCGTCAGGGGAATTGGATTGTGCCGCCGCAGCGCGCGGTATGGTTGCCACCGCAGATGCCGCATGAGGTCAGAATGGTCGGTGTCACTACGCGGAGCCTATACATTGAGCCGACGGCTCTACTGCCCAATCAACCACAGGTTTGCCAAGTGGTTAGCGTGACGCCACTGATGCGCCAACTGTTGATGGCAGCCGTCGATATGCCTCTGGAATACGATCCACAAGGCCGGGATGGCGCGCTGGTCAGCCTGTTATTGCATGAACTTGCTCATCTGCAGGCCTTACCGTTGCATATCCCGCTGCCCACGGACTCACGCTTGGGTGAACTGTGCCAACGTTTCCTGCAACAACCTGACGCCCATGACTCACCGCAGGAATGGGCCGCACGCCTGTACATGAGTATCCGCAGCTTCAGCCGTCTGTTTCGCGCTCAGACCGGCATGTCATTTTCGCAGTGGCGCCAGCGAGCCTGCGTGGTGTTGGCATTGGCCAGGCTGACCGAAGGCAGCAGCGTGACACAGGTCGCTCTGGACTTGGGTTATGAAAGCAGCGCGGCATTTGCAACGATGTTTCGACGCGTACTGGGACATGCGCCGTCCTGCTATCTGGCGTCAGAACGGCGCGAAAAGGCTTAGCGGAATTTCTTGTGATTGGCGTCGCGGGTTTGCTTGAAGCCCTGAGCGACTTGCTTGGCTTCAGCCAATTTGCCTTGATTAGCCAGCGCCAGCGATTGATCGATCTGGCCGATCAACGTGTCCAGGCCATGATGGAAATCTTTTATTTCCGGGCTATTGGCTGCTTTATCTTCCAGTTTAGGTGGTTTACTTTGCTTCGCATCCACTGCAGCAGCACGCATATTCTGCAAGCTTTGCTTCATGGTGTCCGGGGAGTCGGTGCTCAGCACCGTTTTGTAATTGCCTGCGATGGTATCCATATCGTCGGCCAGATCGGCTGCGACGGCCAGTGAACTGGCACCCAGCAGCGTCAATGCCATAAGCGCTTTCAGTTTGTTCGACATGCTTGCTCACCTTCCAGTTGTACCCAAAAATAATTGGAGTTGCATCAAGGCGGCAAGAACGTGAATCCTCAGAAACTTACTCAAGTAAGTGACTGGGGTGAGCGCTCGCAGCCAACACAGATGCGGCTTCAAGTATGGCGGGTATATTGTTTTATTTGACCCAGCCTAACCATAGGCAAGGGAGTCGAAAACTGAAACAGAAGATTTGTAAGCAAGGTTAAAAGGGGGAAAGGGGAGTGATACGGCTGGCAACCGGAGCGGCCAGCCGTGGCAGAGATTACTGACCGGCGATTTTCATGTCCGGCAACAACACGGAACCGCACTGGATGTTGCTGCGGGTTTCGATATCGCTGCCCACGCTGACGATGTTACGCAGCATATCCTTCAGGTTGCCCGCAATGGTGACCTCGCTGACCGGATATTGGATCTCGCCGTTTTCCACCCAGAACCCCGCAGCACCGCGCGAATAGTCGCCGGTAATACCGCTGACACCCTGGCCCATCAGTTCGGTCACCACCAGACCGGTCCCCAACTGCTTCAACATGCCGGCAAAGTCATCGCCCTGCCCCTTGATTCGCCAGTTGTGGATACCGCCCGCATGGCCGGTGCTGTGCATACCAAGCTTACGCGCCGAATAGCTGGTCATCAGCCAGGTTTGCAGCACGCCATCTTTGACAATGTCGCGGCGTTGGGTACGGACCCCCTCGCTGTCGAACGGCGTAGAAGCCAGCCCTTTCAGCAGATGTGGGTGCTCTTCGATGGTCAGCCAGTCCGGCAGGATTTGCTTACCCAGAGAATCCAACAGATACGTGGATTTACGGTAAACGCTGCTCCCACTGATGGCGCCGACCAAATGCCCGAACAACCCTGTTGCCACTTCAGAAGCAAACAAAACCGGGGCGGTCATGGTCGACAGCTTACGCGGTGCCAAGCGCGACAGCGTACGGCGGGCACATTCCTGACCGACCCATTCAGGGCTTTCCAGATCGCCCATCGCGCGGCCAATGGTGTAGGCGTAATCACGCTCCATGTCACCATTGTGTTCCGCAATCACGCAGCTCGACAGTGAATGCCGGCTGGAACAGTAACTTTGCAACATGCCGTGGCTGTTGCCGAAGACCTTGATACCGTAGTGGCTGTTAAAACTGCCCCCTTCGGTATTGGTAATACGTTTGTCTGCTGCCAGTGACGCCTGCTCTGCTCGCGCAGCCAGCTCGATACCGCGCTCGGCGTCCAGCTCTTCCGGGTGGAACAGGTCCAGATCCGGTGCGTCAAACGCCAGCAGGTCTTTTTCTGCCGGGCCAGCGTTAGGATCTACCGAGGTATAACGGGCAATATCCAGTGCCGCCTGCACGGTACGGGCAATCGCATCCGGGCTGAGATCGGTAGAAGACGCACTGCCTTTACGCTGCTGGTGATAAACGGTAATGCCCAACGCGCCATCGCTGTTGAACTCAACGTTCTCCACCTCTCCAAAGCGGGTGCTGACGCTGATACCGGTAGATTTGGTCACGGCAACTTCTGCCGCATCGGAGCCGGCGCGTGCCAGTTCCAAAGCCTGTGAAACGGCCTGTTCCAGCGCCTTGCGCTGTTCTGCAACTTGAGTGACTACTTTCATCAATCTGCCATACTTAATCAGAAAATCGTTGAGAAAAGTGCCGTGGCGGCGTGGTTGCGCGTGGAGTCACGCGCAAAAATCATGTGATTTATACTTTTGAGTCTAACAGGAACCGCGCGGAATTTCGCATAAAGCCGGCAACCTGTTAGGATTAGCCTCTTTTTAACGGAGCCTACTATGAACAAACAGCCTGAAGACTGGCTCGACGATGTCCCGGAGAACATTGACGAGGAAGATGACGAGATTATCTGGGTCAGTAAAAGTGAAATTAAACGTGATGCCGAAGCGCTGAAAGACCTGGGTGTAGAACTGGTCGAACTGGGTAAAAATGCGCTGGACCGCATCCCACTGGACGAAGATTTACGCACGGCGATTGAACTGGCGCAGAAGATCAAGAAAGAAGGCCGCCGCCGTCAGCTGCAACTGATTGGCAAGATGCTGCGTGCCCGCGATGTAGAGCCAATCCAGACCGCGCTCGACAAGCTGAAGAACCGCCATAACCAGCAGGTTTCGCTGTTCCATAAGCTGGAAGTACTGCGCGACCGCCTGGTAGAAGAAGGCGATGATGCGATCCCACCTATCCTGGCGCTGTATCCAGAGGCCGATCGCCAACAGTTGCGTTCACTGGTGCGTAACGCGCAGAAAGAGAAAGCCGCTAACAAGCCGCCGAAAGCTTACCGTCAAATATTCCAGTACCTGCGCGATTTGGCCGAGACAGCCGAATGATCGCCGCCGTCACCACGGGATGAACCCAGTTCATCCCCGGTGATGTGCAGGTTCACCGCTGCTTTCACGAATATTGAAACGCAAACTGCCTTCCAGTTCTTCTTCCGCTTCTTCAAACAGCAGGATAATCGCGCCAAAACGACGTTTGCTGCGGGCATTGAGATGGGTAAATTCAATCTCGACCGGCAAGCTGATGTCTGCGGTTACCACGTCCCAGAGCGCATCCAGATTGGCGCCAAACGCCTCATCCAGCGCAAACTTATCTGCAAAGTCGCGGTAGAACGCCGGTAAATCGTTAATCTGATTAAAATCGAACTCTACTTTTGCCATCAAGCTCACTCCACCCGAATGAAGTTTTTATAATGGTCACGCGTGACAAAAATCAGGCCGTCGCTGGAATACAGTAAGCGATCGGCACCGCGCCGGCCGCATTGATAATTGATATCCGCTTCGCGCCATACCCGGCTGCGGGCGGTAGGCAGTTGCCCTTCACGGTTTGAGAAACGGTCGCCACCAATGGCTTTACCCGGCAACACCGAACACAAATTCCCGTTGCGTGCATCCCACCCCTGTTCCCGCGCCTGCTTCTTGGTGATGTAATAGTCCGGTAACCGCTGATGCTGCTGCAGATAACTCACTACCCTTTTCTGCTGCGTTAGCTGGTCAATACTCTGACCTTCGGCCACCGCCGGCACGTTGGCAATCACCCGATCGGTGCCGCGCAGTGCATTAAAACCGGCCAACACAACGGCGATGACTATCGCCACGAGGATCCGCTTATTCATTGCTGTCCCTGAATTATGGCAGACAGGGGTGCATCAGCACCCATGCTAGTTGGATTTATAGATGAAAAGGATGAAGCAGAGATGACTGGCATATAACGTTTTCGCTTCAGGGGAAACCGCGCCGAACCACTTGCATCACCCATCCATGCTAATCATGCCATTTTGCAGCGCGTCTGGCACTCAGTGCAACTCCGAAACAGGCTCTTCTTTGGCAAGTATAGCCCCCGCAGGGGCATTTGGCGTGTCAGTCGATCAACGCATGGCGATAGCGATGCAGCATGTCAGCCAGACGTTTTACTGGCCCAGTGACGCTAAGTGGTGCCTGATAATCCACCAGCTTTTGCTGATAGTCATTCATTTCGCCCAATAACCGATCGTAATAGTACGCACGCTTCACATCGTTTTTAGCCGAAACGACATGGTCGGCGGTATTGCGGATCTGCTTATGGAATGCTGAAAGCTCCTCGCTGGCTGGGATCTCCGCTCGCTGCATACGCTGGTGAGCGATGATCAGGTTGAGCGCCAGACGGTACTTCGCGATATCGTTCGGGAACATCATCAGCAGTTGATTGAGTTGTTGGTACAGTGCCGGCAGATGGTTTTGTCGACGACGCGACGCCTTGGTGGTCAACGCCGATACCGCGCTGCTGACAAACTGGTTCAGTAACGTACGTCCCGTACGTTCACGTGAGTTATCACGAATCAGTAACAGCACCATCAGCCCCACGCAGCTGCCGAGGAACTGACCGAGCGCCCCGTCGAGGAACTGCGTCACGTTGAACTCCATCGGATTGCTCAGCACCAGTATGTTGATGGTCCCGGCTAACAGGCCGAGCGATCCCAACCGCCGTTTCTGCACTTCGATACCGATGAAGAAGGCCAACAGGCCCAGGCTGAGACACAGCAGTAAAATACTTTGCTGGGTCGCGGGCAGGATCACCATAAAGAACAGTGAACCAACCGGGATCGCCGCCAGCATACCCAGCACAAAGTCCATCGCCACCATACGCGGCGCGGGAGTACGCATTGCCAATGAAGTGATCACCGCGATGATCACCATAAAACCACTGCCGGACGTCCAGCCAGTCCATAACCACAATAAGCTACCAAACGCCGTTGCCACAAAGGTGCGCAGGCCGTTAATCATCGCATGGTGTCTTTCCGCCGAGGTGGGTTTGACCACAACCTCACTGCTTAACACCCCTTCCTCCACCACACTAATGCTGCTGTTGGTGTGTACACCTTTGGCCAGCAGCAGATAGCGGGTGGCTGCGCCAACCCAACTGGTGATGGTCACTAAAGTCTCGTCGGTACGGTTGGTCGTCAGCACCTGCCGTAGCAACTTCATGCGTTTATGGATTTCCTGCGGCGTTTCCGCCGGTACCATCAATAACTCGCGGATGTTCTCTTTCAGCGCATCCGGGTGGTTCAGCAGGATTAAATAGGTCTCACACGCCTGGGTGATCAGCGTCAGCGACAAGGTATGCAGCGCCAGAACGCGGCGGTTCACTTTCTGCCAGCGTGATGACTCCATCATCAAATTGCTGCGCATACCGTTCAGCGCCGTGGTGCTTTTCACCAGGTTGCTCCAGGCGCGGTCAATGTCTTCTTTCTCGCCGTTGCTAATACACATCTGCATCAATCGGTACTGATCCACCAACAGTTGATCCACCGCGCGATCGATGTCCTGCTTGATTGAACGCGGTGAAAACAGCAGATCCGCCAGCACAGCACTGACGATCCCCAGCACGATCTCGCTACAGCGCTCAATGGCAAACTGCGGCGCTTCTAACAGATGGGATTCACTGCTGGCGACGGTCACAATGATGATCAACGCCGTGTAGCCCGCCAAACCCCAGGCATAGGAGTTTTCGACTTTAATCAGCGAGGACAGCCAGGTACAGAAACCAGCCCAGATACAGCACAGCAATAGCATCACCACCGGCGCACGCGCTGTCGTGACGATAATCACCAGGCCAACAAAGCAACCGATGAAAGTACCGATAATGCGCAACCAACCGCGATGACGAATCGCGCCGGAGAAGGGTTCGCCGCCCGCCGCAAAGGCCGGGCCGGCAGCCACGATGGCGGCCGTCATCGCCGACCAGCGTGGGGTTTCCAGGTTGAGATGGAAACCGACAAACAGCGCAAACACAATCGCAAAGCTGAGCTTGAAGGCAAATCTCAGCCGGATAAAGGTTGGGTTATTCATTAACCGAACTCACGCAGCCGATGCATCAAACGCACAAAAGGCGAGCCGCTATCGACAGCGCGATCGTTCTTACCGGTGATCACCACCGTGGCGGTGGTCCCAGCCGGATAAGGATGTAACTGGTCTTTGTCGTCCAACAGAATTTTCACCGGTACGCGCTGCGCCAGACGCACCCATTCAAGGTTGCTGTCGATCGACGCCAAGCCTTTGCTGTTCATAGTGCTGCTGCTGTTGTTGACGGCAGCGGCCACGCTATCGACAGTACCATGCATAATCCGGTTACTGCCCAACGGAGTGATTTCTGCACGGTCGCCTTTATTCAGGCCATTGAGCTTGGTTTCTTCCAGATAGGCCAGAATGTAGAAACTGTTTTTCTTCACCAACGCCACAGCAACCGAGCCACGTGTAATGTATTCGCCTGCGTGTACGTTCAGGTTGGTGATCCAACCGTCAGCCGGTGCACGTACCGTGGTACGTTCCAGATCCAACTGCGCCAGTTCGCGTGTCGCGACGGCCTTGGCTAACTGATGCTCGACCGTCTGCAGTACGTTATTCGCCTGGTCTATCTCTTCTTGCGACATCGCCTGCACACCTAAACGTACACGGCGGCCAGCCTCACGTCTTTTTTCCGCTGCCAACGTCTGGTAATAGGCAACATCGGCGCTGGCTTGCGCCAATGCCTGCTGATAACGCGGCTGATCGATCACCAACAGCACCTGCCCTTTCTTCACCAGTTGGTTATCTACCAAAGGCACGTCGGTGAGCAGACCGCTGACATCTGGGGCTATCGCGACCACGTCAGCAGTAAACTTGGCGTCTCGCGTCCAGGGGGACTCGGTGTAGAACACCCACGCTTTGAAGATGGCGATTATCCCCAGCAGGACCAGGATCAGTGTGATCGCGATTCGGGCTATTTTTATTGAAAAATTTTTCACAGCGACCTCAAACGAAAAGACATGAAATCAGATAGAACAAACAGCAATACAGCGCGGTATTAAACAACGCTGGATGCCAGACAAAATCGTAAATCCCGGTGGGCTGCAGCAACCGGCGCAGCAAAAAAAACAGCGCTAGCGAAACCAGCAACTCAAAAAAGACCGGGGGAAACGACAGTCCGAAAATGACCATAACCGGAAGCAAACTCATCAATTTTTCCTTATTACTCACTGCACCGGGCATTAACCTTTATACCCGTCATCTTTCAAGTTGCAGCGTTGTTACCTGCACGCTATCACCCCAGTGACTTACTAAAGTAAGCACCTGAGGATGAGCAAGTTGGGCGCCTGGCTGCAACTTGAAAGCTATAGGGTATATTCCCATTCACATTCTCTTTACATTTTAGCGTGCGCGCACCACAAATTCCGGCCCAGACAGGTCAGGAACCTGAAAAAAGAGTAAACTCTGGAACGTACATCCGCGATAGGAATTGCGAGGATACCTGAGGGTTCGGCCCCAATGACGCTGCCGATCACACTCACGCGTTGGTAAGGTCTTTCCACCCGACTACGTTATATTAGCTTGCTTACTATCAACTCATCAACAATCTGTGATCTAAATCACTTTTAAGCCAGAGTGAATAATGGAAAGACTAAAACGGATGTCGGTATTCGCCAAAGTGGTTGAATGCGGGTCGTTTACGGCGGCTGCACGTCAGCTTGATATGAGCGTTTCATCTATCAGCCAGACCGTCTCCAAACTGGAAAATGAGCTACAGGTTAAGCTGCTTAATCGCAGCACGCGCAGTATTGGCCTGACGGAAGCCGGAAAAATTTACTATCAGGGGTGTCGTCGCATGTTGCTGGAAGTCAGCGAAGTGCACGAACAGCTGTACGCCTTTAACAATACGCCGACCGGCACGCTACGAATTGGCAGCTCATCCACCATGGCGCAAAACGTGTTGGCTACCATGACCGCCGATATGCTGAAAGAGTATCCCGGTCTGACCGTGAACCTGGTGACCGGCATTCCGGCACCGGATTTGATCGCTGATGGATTGGACGTGGTGATTCGCACGGGTGCGCTGCAGGACTCTAGCTTGTTTTCCAAACGACTGGGTTCAATGCCAATGGTGGTGTGTGCCGCCAAAAGCTATCTCAGCCAGTACGGTACACCACAAAAACCGAGCGACATGGTCAATTTTTCCTGGTTGGAATACAGCGTGCGTCCGGATAGTGAATTCGAACTGATCGCACCGGAAGGCATCAGTACACGTATTGCACCGCAGGGGCGTTTCGTCACCAATGATTCACAGACCATGATCCGCTGGTTAAAAGCCGGGGCAGGCATTGCCTATGCACCGCTGATGTGGGTGATCGAAGAGATCAAACGCGGCGAGATCGAGATCCTTTTCAAAAGTTATCATTCGGATCCTCGCCCGGTGTACGCCGTGTACACCGAGAAAGATAAGCTGCCGCTCAAAGTACAGGTGTGCATCAACTACCTGACCGACTACTTTAAGCGCGTGGGTGAGGTCTATCAGGGCTATCGTTGAGCAGAACACGACGAGCCCAGGCACCCAGTACCAGTAATACCAGCATGCCCAGACCCCAGATTAACCAGACGGCATATCCCGCCCAGGTGAGCAGGCGCGGGAAAGAACCTGCCAACCCGCTCGCCAGCTGCTGCAACAAGGGCAACCCGGTATCCAACAGCGTCTGCGGTACCAGGCTGAGCAAACCGGTAAGCGGTGGCGTTAACTGGGCCGCCCCGCTCTGCGCCAGCCCCGTCAGTGCAGGCAGCCAGCCCAAGATACCGGAAGCCCCCCACGCCAACAGCGTCCATAACGCCATGGCAACCAACAGCACTATGGCACTCCCTCCGCGTTTCGTCATGGCTGCCCTCCGCTAGCCGCCTTGCCACATTGCTGGCAAAAACGGCTGCCTGCCGGCAGAGGTGCGGAACACCCGCTGCATTGTGCTGTGGGCGTTTCAAAAGGCTGCCCGCAACGGTGGCAATAACGCGCACCGGGCTTGTTAGGCGCCTGACATTGCAGGCATTGCGGCCCCTGATCGCCATACTGATTATAACGGTTGCCATGATGCCCACGCCTATGGCCAGAACCTTGATGACCACCACCGAAACCGCCTTGCCCCAAGAGCCTTTTCAACATGCTCATCACGCTTCTCCTCTCTGCGTTACGCCAGGTTTCACCTTAAACCCTAGAGTAAACTCCAGGGTAAAGAGCAATGAAGGCGGATTTACGTTTAATTACATCACTGAATCAGCAACGCTTTGATGTAGTTAACAAAAAGCATTATCGGTCATTACCTGGCCTGCCGTCGGTGCGCTATGCTGCGGGAACCTCTCCCTGCATCAGGAATAAAAATGAAAAAAATCATACTGGACTGCGATCCGGGGCATGACGATGCGATCGCCATGCTGCTGGCCTGGGGTAACCCGCAGATTGATCTGTTGGCTGTGACCACCGTGGTCGGTAATCAAACACTGGATAAGGTCACCCGTAATGCGCTGGCCGTCGCGCGCATCGCCAATATTACCGGTGTCCCCTTTGCCGCCGGCTGTCCGCGCCCGCTAGTGCGCCAGATCGAAGTCGCACCCGATATCCATGGCGAGTCCGGCCTGGATGGCCCCGTGTTGCCAGTGCCAACATTGGCACTGGAACCCTGCCATGCAGTCGATCTGATCATCAATACCATCATGGCCCGCCCGCCAGGCAGTGTGACGCTTGTCCCGACCGGCGGTCTGACCAATATCGCCATGGCGGTGCGTAAAGAACCCCGTATTGCGGAACGTGTTAAAGAAGTGGTGTTGATGGGCGGTGGCTACCACGTGGGCAACTGGAGCGCGGTGGCAGAATTTAATATCAAGATTGATCCGGAAGCCGCGCACATCGTGTTCAATGAAAAATGGCCGCTGACGATGGTTGGGCTGGATCTGACCCACCAGGCGCTTGCCACGCCGGAGGTGTGCGCACGCATCGCCGCCATCCACACAGGGCCAGCCAGGTTTGTTGGCGAGCTGCTCGAGTTCTTTGGCAAGATGTATCAGCAAGCGCAGGGCTTTAGCGCCCCACCGGTACACGATCCTTGCGCGGTGGCCTATGTCATCGACCCTGAAGTCATGACGGTGCGTAAAGTGCCGGTAGATATTGAGTTAACCGGTACCCTGACGCTGGGTATGACGGTGGCCGACTTCCGCGCCCCGCCGCCGCCTGATTGCCATACTCAGGTAGCCGTGACGCTGGATCAGGAAAAATTCTGGGATTTGGTGGTGGACGCATTGGAAAGGATTGGGGAAGTGAAGGTTTAAACCAGGGCTTAAATACAACGCGAGCCGCAAAACGAAAGCTGACAGGGGCCGTAAATCGGCCCCTGGAAAAAAAATTACGCGGTACCACCAACGGTCAGGGTATCCAGCTTCAGGGTCGGTTGACCGACGCCCACTGGCAGGCTTTGCCCTTCTTTGCCGCAAACGCCCACGCCTTTATCCAGCGCCAGATCGTTGCCGACCATCGATATCTGCTGCATCGCCTCAATCCCTGAGCCAATCAACGTCGCCCCCTTCACCGGTTTGGTAATGCGGCCTTTTTCGATCAAATAGGCCTCGGTGGTGGAGAAAACAAATTTGCCGGAGGTGATATCTACCTGACCGCCGCCAAAGTTAGGCGCATACAGGCCGTATTCAACGCTGGCGATGATCTCTTCCGGCGTGGACTTGCCCGCCAACATATAGGTGTTGGTCATGCGCGGCATTGGCAGATGCGCGTAAGACTCACGACGACCGTTGCCCGTCGGCGCAACGCCCATCAAGCGAGCGTTAAGTTTGTCCTGCATGTAGCCTTTCAGGATGCCGTTCTCGATCAGCACGTTGTACTGGCCCGGCACGCCTTCGTCATCGATCGCCAGAGAACCTCGGCGACCTTGCAGGGTACCATCATCCACTACCGTACAAAGTTCAGAAGCCACCAATTGCCCCATCTGACCGCTGAACACCGACGTACCGCGGCGGTTGAAGTCACCTTCCAGGCCGTGACCTACCGCTTCATGCAGCAACACGCCCGGCCAGCCAGCACCCAGCACCACCGGCATATTGCCGGCTGGCGCCGCTACGGCAGAAAGGTTAATCAACGCCATGCGCACCGCCTCTTTGGCGTAAGCATCAGCGCGGACTTCGCCCTCGGCCATCTCCAGGAAATAGTCGTAACCGAAACGGCCGCCGCCGCCACTGGAACCGCGTTCACGCTTACCGTCTTCTTCCACCAGCACGCTGACAGATAAACGGACTAATGGGCGAACATCCGCCGCCAGCGTCCCGTCGGTTGCCGCAACCAGGATCTGCTCGTACACGCCGGTAATGCTGGCGCTCACTTCCTGTACCCGTTTGTCGGTGGCACGGGCGACCTTGTCGACGCGATGCAGCAGGGCAATTTTCTCTTCACGCGGCAGGCTTTGCAGCGGATCGAGCACTGGATACAGGACGTTATGACTGATTTCGCCCAAGGTATGCACCTTGCCGTTACCTGCGTCACGTACGATGCTGCGCGCTGCCTGAGCACTTTGCTGTAATGCGTTCAGGGTAATTTGATCGGCATAGGCAAAGCCGGTTTTCTCGCCGCTGACGGCGCGTACCCCGACCCCTTGATCAATATTGTAAGAGCCATCCTTGATAATGCCGTCTTCAATTACCCAGGCTTCGTGGTAGCTGGACTGGAAATAGAGGTCGGCATAGTCGAGGCGGCGTTCGGCCAGTTGCCCCAAGACGGAAAACAGGTCCTGGTGGCTCAGCTTATTGGCAGCAAGTAACTGCTCACTGACAAACGTCAGGCTCATAATTTTTTTACTCTTTAATGGAGGAGTTTTTTTCAAACGGCGCGGTTAGCGACGTCTGGAATCTGTTGTGTTGCAATACCGGCATCTGTTCGCGAATGGTTTTGAGCCCGGTAATGTCGACCCGCACCTTCAATGCCGATACGGCATCCGGGTTTTCGGCCAGCACTTTGCCCCAACCGTCTACGGCCATCGAGTGGCCCCAGGTGCGACGCGTCGGCCCATGGCTGCCAACCTGTGCCGGTGCCAGGATCACACACTGGTTTTCAATCGCTCTTGCGCGCAGCAGGATTTCCCAATGCGCTTCGCCCGTCACGCGGGTAAAGGCAGCAGGAACCGAAATCAGTTCAGCGCCCTGGGCTCGCAACGCCTGATACAGTTCAGGGAAGCGCAAATCGTAGCATATGGTCATCCCTAAACGCCCGACTGGGGTATCGACGACCGTTAGCTGTTGGCCATGTTGGTAAGTGTCTGATTCCCGATAGTGACCATGAGTATCCTTGATGTCCACGTCAAACATATGCAGCTTGTCGTAACGAGCACGAATTTCACCCTGGTCATCAAACAACAGGCTGCTGGTAGTGATAAACGCGGGGTTCTCGCGGCTGATCAACGGCATGGAACCGACCAGCAACCAGACGCCATAACGCCGCGCCATCTCGCGCACCGCATTCTGCAACGGCCCGTCACCCTGATGCTCTGCATGCTCACGATAAGCGGCAGAGTTGGCGAACAACAACGCGTTCTCTGGCGTCATGACCAGCTTCACCCCGGCATTGAGTTGCTTAATCTGCTGTTCAATCTGGGCCAGGTTGTCACGTACCTTATCGCCACTGCACAACTGTAACAACGCAACGTTAGCATTTCTCATGGCGCCTTATCCTCCTTTGGCTTACGCAGAACCTCGTTGATCTTCGGCTGATCCAGATCGCCGCTGATATGGTAGCGAATCAATGAAATCTTGCTCCACAGCGGCCCCAGCACCTGAGATGCGGCAAACACCGCCGCACCGACAATCGGGTTAATCACGAAAGCCGTAGCGACGCCAACGGTGGCCGAAATGGCCGGCGCGACTACCGCTTCCATATCAATCCGTCGGCGTGCCAGATCAATCTGCCCACTCATGGCGATATCCGCCGCCAGTCCGTCAACCAACAGGTTATCGGTATGCATTATGCCATCTTTCAGCCATGCCGTGCTGCGGATGGAATCAAAGTAGAAGCCTTTACCAAAGGTATCACTGAAATCGAACTGTAGCTTACGTAGCAAGGCATCGAAGCTCACCAAACGCAAGAGTTGCCCAGCGCGTCCACCGCCCATACTCTCGATCTCACCCTTGCCCATGTTGACCTTCAACGCGCCGCTGAGCGTATTCATCTGTGGCTTCCACGGCTGCCCATGCCAATACAGATCAAAATCGATGTCATAAGGCGAGCCTTTCAGTGGGGTAGTTATCCCAAAGAAAGAGGTGGTTTCGTCAATCTTGCCGCCCAGCAATTTGCCTTTCAATGAGCTGCGCTCTTCCTGCGCATTTTGCTTCCACAGGCCGCTGGCGGTCATACGCCCTTTACCGGTATCGATCAAACCATGCGTAAGCAGGAGAGTATCGCCCTGATTGGCCAGATCCGCCTCGACCTTGCCAAGATTTTGCCCCATGACCCAGCACGACTTGCAGCGCAACATCAGCGAAGGCCAGTCCCGGAAAGACACTTTATCCACCGTCGCCAATGGGTTCGTTGCCGCAGTCGAAGTGCCCTTTGCAGCATCAAACTGCGGATTGTAATAGAGATAATTTATGTCAGCGCGCCATGGCCCGCGTTCAGTTACCCGCAGGCTACCATCAACTTCATCGCCCTTGGCGCTGATCAGCGTCCCCCCCAGCTGTTTCTCGGCAGAAAGCGTCAGCTTGTGCCAAGCCTGACCCCCCAACAGCAATTGTGGTGTTTTCAGCGCCACGGTGGTCGGGAAGTTGAAACCGCCTACCTGGCCTGAACTGCCACCCTGTTTCAGGGCCGGAGCCATTAACCCCAACCATTTCTCACCGTCCAACGCCGGTAAGTTAAGCGTCAGCGATTTTCCCGCGGGCAGTGGCGGAGTTCCGCTGCCTGCGGTTTGCCATGCGGCACGTGCCAACGTCACCTGCTTTTTGGCAAAGGTCCACTCGCTATTAAAATGGTTCTGTTTACCCGCGCTGCCGGTCAGCATGAATCCATTCAAGCCGCCTTTCACTTTTACGCTTAATGGTAATGGCTCACCCGAGGATTTATCCAACGGAGAAGGTAAGTGACTACTTACTTTTTTAAGGTCCGCCTCTACGCCAATGTCATAGCTGGCCGCCCCCTGATGAGGCAAGACGATAGCAACCTGGCCCTTCCAGGGCGCGCTGCCACTCAGCGTGTCGGCCACTTCCTTTGGAATGCCTGGGAATTTACCCGGCTGCCAGTCGGCATTCAGACCCACATTGACCTTGTAGTCGCTTTTACCTTCCTGTGTGTTGAAGTTTACTGCAACCGGCTGCCCGAACCAGTTGGCGGACAAAGTATCACTGCTCAGGTTACCGTTATCAAAACGGAACTTGCCGCTGACCTTTTGCAGTTCACTCTCGATCGGCTTGACCAACAGTGAGTTGTTGTTCAGCGCAACCTCTCCTGTGGCACGGACCAGCTCGCCGTTCAAGGGAATATCAAGATGTAAGCGCCCACTGACATTGCCGCCAATTTGCAGCTCATCCAGCGCGGCACCCAGTGAATCATGCAGTGGTGTCTGTTTGAAATAGTTATGGATCTCCGCACCCTGGCCCGCCACATCGGCATCAACGAACAGGCGTTCTTTCAGATAATCCGGAATAATTGCGGTGACATTCTTACCGTCGACGTTGCCCAACTTAGTCTGCGGCGCATTCATCCACAACCCTTCGTTGGCAAAGTCGAGATCGATAGCCAGATCGGTCAGCGCCGGCCAATCCGGCTGGAACTGGAAGGTTGAATGGCGTAGCGGGACAAACACCTCAAACTGGCCTTCGTTTTTGCGGTACGGGAAATGCTGTGGATCGCCGTTGTAGATCAAGGTGGCGTTATCCACCTGCCCGCCCTGGATGGCACCACTGAGGTAATCGACCAAATGCTTGCCCATCAAGGGTTCAGGGAAGTAACGCCAAGCGTCTGCGCCGTCATACAAACGGATACCGGCCAGAATATTCAGCCACGGGTCCCCTTTTGCCGGCTGCTGATAGCGGAAATCACCTTTTACCCACAGTGATTTGGCTTTCACATTCAAATCCTTGCTCGCCAGCGTCCACCCCTGGTCATTGTACTGCCAGGTCAGCGCCCCCGTGGCGCTGCTCACTTCCAATGGCGCACGGAACATATCACCGTACGGCAAGGTACTGTCGGTGAGACCAAGCTGCAGGCGACCATTTTCTACGCCACCGCTCAGGGCGCCGGAAAAGTGGTTCACCCCTGGCAGCAATTTCCAGTGCTGCCAACTGACATCCTGCCAGCGGGCCTGGAAACGTGTTTTTTCCGGCTGCTTCAGCGGAATATCTAACGCCAGCGCGTTTAGCTTGCCTTGTGGTTGCAGGTCATTCCAACGTTCCAGCACGTCCGGACTCAGGAAAGAGAAAGTCGGCAGCAGCGCCGCCAGCCGTTCTAGCTGAATATTAGTGGCACGTACGCGCAGTTCTTCAGTCTGCCCCGGCCCCATAAACTCGGTGTTTTCCGGGAGCCACAACGTGGAAAGCCGGCCCTGCGGCCAAGCCTGACCGTCTGTGGCCAAATTAAGCTGTGGCGCATCCACCTGCCAGCCCGTGCCCTGGCGGCTGAGCGTTAACGCCAGGTTGTCCACGTCCAATCGGTGTTGCTGATCGCCCACGCTCCAATTGGCCGCGCCTTGCTTCAGCAATGCATTACCGCCGGCGATTTCGCCGTTCTGGATCTGTAGCCAGGCAGCCAGGCTAAAGTCGGCGCTTTCCAGACCGGTATTTGCACGCAACCAGCGAGTAAACCAAGGCTTCATGTCGATATTATCGGCCTGCATATAGACCGTGCCGGTATTCAATAACCCCTGATTGTCACGCAGGTCCATACGTAACTGCACCACACCGTGCTGTCCGTTCAGCGTCGACAGGCTGATCTGCCCTTCGGCACGGTGGCGATCGCGGCTGTTAAGCCAGGTAAGCTGCGGGACTTCGAATTCGGCACGGGCACCGGCGGGCGTCAGGAATGAGAGACGGCTGTCACGTAGGTCGAAATGATCTAATTGATGCAACAGCAGATCGGTAATCTTCCCCGGTTCGATGGTGCTACCCTGATGCGCGTCCCCCCCCAGTGTGGTGTTCAGATCAAACTGGAGTTGGTAAAAGGTGAGATCGCGAAATTGCCAGCGCCAATGCAGCAGTGACTGCCACACGTCTAGCGCCAGCGTAACACGTTCAATATGCAGGTTACTTTTAGGCAACGTGGCCCGCACGTTGCGCATTTCAAGCTGTGGGCCGAAGGTTTCCCAGCTCCCCTGCATGAAATCGACCTGCACAGGCACACCGGAAAGGCTTTCGACCTTTGCCAGTATTTGAGGGCGGTAGTTGTTCAGCTCAGGCAGTGCCAAACGTAATCCGCTGATCAGCAACGCCACGACGACAATCAGACTGGCGCCTGTAGCTAACAAAATCCCAGGCAGTCGCCTCACGCAGTTCTCCTTGCTTCCGCTGCCTGGCAACGGGAATATCTATGCACAGTGGGGCTCAGCATGCTGAGCCCCACCGATGCCGGACCTTGGCTACCCACAGGCGGACTACATCATGACAACGTCAAACTGTTCCTGACTGTACAAGGGTTCGATTTGTACCTTCACCTGCTTGCCGACAAAAATTTCTACTTCCGCCAACGCATGAGACTCTTCGCTTTTCAGCGCTTCCCCCACCGCCGCGGACGCGTATACCAGGAAACGATCGGAATCATAAGCATGGTGCACACGCACAATTTCGCGCAAAATTTCGTAGCACACGGTTTCCACTGTTTTCAATGTGCCGCGTCCATGACAAGTAGGACAATCATGACACAGCACATGTTCAATGCTTTCACGCGTACGTTTACGCGTCATTTCAACTAAGCCTAGCTGAGAGAAGCCGTTAATCGTGGTTTTTACCCGATCTTTACTCAGCGCCAGCTCCAGCGAGTGTAGTACCCGACGCCGGTGTTCGTCATTGTTCATGTCAATGAAGTCAATGATGATTATACCGCCCAAATTGCGCAGCCGCAGTTGGCGGGCAATAGCTTGCGTCGCTTCGATATTGGTATTGAAGATGGTTTCGTCGAGGTTACGATGGCCGACAAAAGCGCCGGTGTTGATATCCACGGTGGTCATCGCCTCGGTCTGATCGATAATCAGATAACCGCCGGACTTCAGTTCCACCTTGCGCTCTAACGCGCGCTGTATCTCATTTTCGACATCGTACAAATCAAAGATGGGCTGGCTACCGGTATACAGTTCCAGCTTGGCAGTGATATCCGGGATGTACTCACCGGTAAACTCCACCAACAGATCGTGAGTCAGACGGGAGTCCACGCGGATCCGATCCAGCGCTGCACCCGCGAAATCACGCAGAATGCGCTGCGCCAGCGCCAATTCACCATACAGTTTGTATTTGGTCTGGTTGCGTTTTTTACGCTCCATCACCTTGGTCCACAGGCGTTTAAGGAAGGCGGCATCCTGCGCCAGCTCTTCTTCACCGATGCCTTCCGCCGCGGTGCGGATGATAAAACCACCCAGCTCATCGCAATAGCCGGCAACGGCTTTCTTCAAACGCTCGCGCTCGGCTTCGCTTTCTATACGTTGGGAAACACCAACGTGCGCCGCACCCGGCATAAACACCAGGTAACGCGAAGGCAAGGTAATGTCGGTAGTCAGGCGTGCGCCTTTAGTGCCCAGCGGATCTTTCACTACCTGCACCATCAGATCCTGCCCCTGGCGCACCAGCTCAGCAATATCCCGCACGTGGAAATTCTTCTGCTCATCACCAGCCACACATTCGGTGTGTGGCATGATATCGGAGGCGTGCAGGAAGGCCGCTTTGTCCAGGCCGATATCGACGAATGCTGCCTGCATGCCTGGCAACACGCGACTTACGCGCCCTTTATAAATATTGCCGACGATGCCACGCTTGGATTCGCGCTCGATGTGGATCTCTTGCAGGATGCCGCCATCAATATAGGCAACCCGCGTTTCAGACGGTGTGATATTAACCAGTAGCTCAGCTGTCATGCCCTCTCCTCAGAACCGGTCGATAATGGCAGCACCCATCAACCGGTTCTTACATCACGTAATGCGACAAAATTACTGAGCAGCTCATGTGTTTCGACTAACGGCAAGCCCATCACTGCGTGATAACTGCCGGTTATCGTTCTGACGAAACAACCACCCTTTCCTTGAATTCCGTAGGCGCCCGCTTTATCCATCGGTTCGCCCGTTGCAATATAGTCGCAAATATCCTGCTGTGACAGGTTGCGGAATGTCACGTCTGTCACCACTAGCTGGCACAGAACATCATGGCAATCGGCGACGGCCACTGCGGTCATCACCTGATGCTGTTTACCCGACAGCGCCGCCAGCATTTCTGCCGCATGCGCTTCGTCGCGTGGCTTTTCCAACACCCGGCCATTGAGCACGACAATGGTATCGGCCCCCAGTACCGGCCAATCTTTCTGCGCCATGGCCACGCCCGCTTTGGCCTTGTCCTGCGCCAAACGGCGCACATAGGCTTCGGCGGCTTCCCCTTCACGCCGCTGTTCTTCTGTGTCCGTTAAGATGACTTCAAACGGAACCCCTAGAAGGGTCAGTAATTCACGTCGACGGGGAGAACCAGAGGCCAGATAAAGCGAAGTCATTGATATACCCTTACTGTACGGCGAACTGACGGCGAATTTTGCGCATCAGCAGGAATAACCACGGCCACAGGATGCCGTTTACCACACTACTCCAGAACACCTCTGGGCGGAAAGAGACGTTGATCACTAAGAACTCGGCCCAGAACACCACGACGTCCATCGCCAGTGACAACAGCACGACGATCAACGCCTGTTGCCAGAGCGCCATATTGCGGAACAGTTGGAATTTGAATGCCACCAGATAGGCAATGATCCCCAACGCCAGTGCGCGAACGCCCAACGTGGAACCGAGGATCAGATCCATAATCAAGCCCAGCACAAAACCGGTACCGACATTAACCCGGTGTGGCAGCGCCATCACCCAGTAGATCAGGATCAAGGCCAGCCAGGACGGTCGGAACATATAGATCTGTTCCGGCCACGGCATGATTTGCAGCACCAGTGCCACCAGAAATGACAGCCAGATTATCCAGCGCCCGTTGCTGCGATAGCGGTTCATTGCGCAGCTCCCGCGGCGGGTGCCGCGGTTGGCACAGCCGTCCCGGTGGCTGCTGCCGGCTGCGGCAACTGTGGCCCCACGGCATCTGGCGGCGGCAGAACCTGCGGCATCATCTGCATCAGGCGCTCATTGGCAACGCGATGTACTTCGTCCGGAGGCAACGGCATATCCCCGTTGCGGTCAGCGCCCCATAACAACAGCAGATAGCGCAAACGTTGCAGGCCAGCCGTTGGTCGCGCTTGAATCACGGTATAGGCGCGCTGGTTATCCACTTTGACCGAGGACACAACGGCCACCGGGTAGCCTTCAGGGAAGCGTCCACCCAGACCCGATGTGACCAGCACATCACCCACGCGGATATCCGTATTGTTCGGCAGATGCTCAAGCTGTAAATCGTCTGCACACCCACTGCCTGCCGCGATCACCCGGATATCGTTACGCAATACCTGGATTGGCAGCGCGTGTGAAGCATCGCAGATGAGCAATACGCGACTGGTCACCTTCGCCACCGCGACGACTTGGCCAACAACACCTTTATCGCTGATGACAGGTTGGCCTTCATAAACGCCATTGTCCGAACCTTTGTCGATCACCACCTGATCGCTGTAAGGATCGGAGCCGGTCGAGATCACCTGGGTGACCATTTTATGTTCGTCCTGGCGCAACGGTGAGCCTAATAACTCACGCAAGCGGGCGTTTTCCTGCTTGAATTGACCAAGAAGAAGAATATCGCTGTTTTTCAGCAGCAGTTCCTGCCGCAGAGCCCGGTTTTCAAGCTCCAGCTGTTGGCGGGTAGCCAGCGTTTCTGAAACGCTGTCCAAAACTTTACGTGGCCCATTGGCCAGAAAATAGAAAGGGCTAACGGCCGTGTCCATGTAGTTACGTATTTTCACGAACGTACCGAGACGGCTATCGGCAACGATCAGGCAAATCGCCGCAATCACTGCCAAAAAAAGTCGTAGTTGCAGAGAAGGGCCCCTGCTAAAAATCGGCTTCATAAATTATGCGTGTTCCTCGACAACAGAAAGAGGAACCGTACCTGATTTTCGCTTTGCGCAGTCATCCGATACGATTCCTCCTTCCTGGGGCTGACTATTCTTCGCTGAACAAATCGCCGCCATGCATGTCGATCATTTCCAACGCCTTGCCGCCGCCGCGGGCTACGCAGGTCAGCGGATCTTCTGCTACGACAACCGGAATACCGGTTTCTTCCATCAGCAGGCGATCCAGGTTGCGCAACAGTGCGCCACCGCCGGTCAACACCATGCCACGTTCGGAAATGTCGGAAGCCAACTCCGGCGGACACTGTTCCAGCGCCACCATCACCGCACTGACGATACCGGTCAACGGCTCTTGCAGCGCTTCAAGGATTTCATTGGAATTCAGGGTAAAGCCGCGTGGCACGCCCTCAGCCAGGTTACGGCCGCGAACTTCGATTTCATGCACTTCATCGCCTGGATAAGCAGAACCGATGCCGTGTTTGATACGTTCAGCAGTGGCTTCACCAATCAGTGAGCCATAGTTACGACGCACATAATTAATGATGGCTTCGTCGAAACGGTCACCACCGATACGCACGGAAGAGGAGTAGACCACACCATTTAGTGAGATCACGGCCACTTCAGTGGTACCACCACCGATATCAACCACCATCGAACCCGTCGCTTCAGAAACCGGCAGACCTGCACCGATTGCCGCAGCCATAGGTTCTTCAATCAGAAACACTTCACGTGCCCCCGCCCCTTGAGCGGATTCACGGATGGCACGGCGTTCAACCTGAGTTGCGCCGACCGGCACACACACCAGCACGCGCGGACTTGGCCGCATGAAGCTGTTGCTGTGGACCTGTTTGATGAAATGCTGCAGCATTTTTTCTGTCACGAAGAAATCGGCGATAACGCCGTCTTTCATCGGACGAATAGCCGCGATATTGCCGGGTGTACGTCCCAGCATCTGTTTAGCCTCATGACCCACGGCCGCAACGCTCTTGGGTGAACCGGCACGATCCTGGCGAATGGCAACCACCGACGGTTCGTTCAGTACAATGCCTTGCCCTTTAACATAAATCAGGGTATTGGCGGTACCCAAGTCGATGGACAAGTCGTTGGAAAACATGCCACGAAATTTCTTAAACATAACTAAAGGATAATCCTGCAAGCTGGGGGCGGAAAATAAAATCCGCCTACTTTACCAACCACACGAAGCAGCGACAAGGCGCAAAAACGTTCTACTTCGGTGAAAAATAGTCTGTATTGTTTCTGCTCGAATGCACGGAAATTGGATGAGGCCTGAATTCCCTGAACAAAGGCTCAGTTTACCACCCTGTCAGCGCACGAAACGGCGTAACACAGCTCATAAAATCTAACATATTCCCTGATTGCCGCTGGTGGTAAGCACCTACCAACGCTCAACAGAAAAGGACTGACAAGAGCCTATATCAAATAGGCGTCATTGTCGCAGGCAGTTTGGGGAAAATCCCAAAATGACAGATAAAATAGCCCAGATGAATTGGCGCTCATTCTACGTCAATTTTTGCCAGGCTTTCAGGTTAAACTCGATAACGGCGTGAATATTTTTTACGCCCGACGTCTATTGGCTCTGGAGGCGCGAAAAAGTCGCCCTGCCCACCGAGAATCCCGCGTTCTTTCAGCGTTTGCCATTCATTGCGCGTCCGCACACTTGCAGCAAAAACCTGGGTACTGGTGCCTTCACAAGCGCCGGTCAGGCTCTGAACGAACAGCTGATTTTCATCACGCTTATCAATACTCCGCACCAGACCCGCGTGAAGCTTAACCAGTTCCACCGGTAAGGACTTGATATAAGAGGTACTGACTACGGTTAACCCCGCTTGAGAGACCACCAAACGGCACCCCAATCCTGAAAGCAATCTCAGCACGGGGCGCAAACGGTCGATATGTTGACACACATCTGCCTCAGCAAGTTCAATCAGAATTCGCCGACGATGACTTTTTTCACACTGTAGCAGGCTATCACGCAGCCAGCGCTGGAAAGTGCGCTGCAATAATGAATCAACACACAGCGTAAATGCCAACGACTCTTCAGGCCACAATGCCAACAAAGGCAGAATGCGGCTAATAAGCTGACGATCGTAGCTTTCCGCCAACCCCAACTGCTGCACTAATGGCATATATTCAGATGGCAGTAGTTCCTGCGTCCCGTCATAAATCCGACTCATGATCTCACGATGATGGACTTCCCCTTCCACCGTCACCGCCGGTTTCTGATATAACCGTGGGCCTCCCTTCGCAAGCACTTGCTCCAACAACGTTCGCCACTTGACGCTACCGCGGCCTTTTTCCGGCACCTGGCTGTCGTAAACATACCACCCGTTTTCCCCCTGCAACGTGGCATGGCGCGTTGCCTGTTCTGCGAAATCAATCACCTGCTCGGTAGTTTGCCCGCTGCGGTATGCCACGATGCCAATGTGTAAAAACGCTTCGCGATCGATGAGTGCCGTTGAAGGCAAGGCGTCAATTGCGTGAACCAGCTGCGAAGCAATACCGTCCGCTTCTTTTAATGTGCGGTGCGGCAAGAGAACGGTAAAATCGCTGTGGAAATAGCGTGCCAGCAGCGCCGCCGGATAGCGCATCACAAAGGTCGACAACAGGTTAACCAGTGAATACATCAGTTCCTGCACCACGGTGTTACCGTGGATTTCCCGCAGCGTATCGAAATCCGGTAATCGCACCATCATAACAATGCCGTGCGAGCCGGCCTCTTCCAACTGAGTGGTGAGCTGGTTATCGAAGAAGAGTCGGTTGTTTAGCCCGGTTTTGGCATCCTGAGCGGCAAAGGCGCGGATCAGCGTATCGACCCGGCTGCGCTCCTCGCGAGCCTCCGCCAGATCCGCCAACAGGCGATCGAGAGCGCCGCTAACGTTCGCAGGCCATTCACGCACGTCACCTTGCATCACGCTTTCACGTTCGCCATTCAAAATGCGGCGCGCACGGCGCTCAAGCCGATCCTCGCCATCGGCCTGTTCCCGTAACCAGCGCAGGCTGAACAGCAGGATCATCACCATCACGACGATAGACAGCGTCACAGCGGCGGTGGATTGCAAGGAACGCACGTCGCTGGCGAAAGGATCAACATAAGTAATCGTCAGTGAGGCGCCAGGGTGCTGTAGCAGCGGCTGGGCGACTTGCCGATAACCGCTAAGAGACTCCCAGGGCGCTTTGACCGTCGGTAATTTATAAGAGAGAAGATTACTGCTACTGGTATCTATGCTGACCGCAACAATACCGAGCGGGCGCATCACCAAAGGCAGCCATTGTTTCTGCTCTTCGGGGGATTCACGCAGCATCGCCTGATCGAGCGAGGTCATCAGTGAGTCGAAACGACGCTCCAGACGATCTTGTGTGACGTAGAAGAAACTGTATGAACAGCCCATCAGCATCAAAAACATCGCCAGAGCAACAAGCAGGGTGATCAATGCAGAGAGTTTGGTGGTGAATCGCATCCCTGTGCCTTGTCCGTTATGGTTACGTGAATTTTCACCTTTGGAAGTATAAAGGCCCCGAATCCTCTCAAATGAATCCAACACAATACCTTGATATTTTAATGAGTCACTGGCTCAACCCAAGGGTATCCACCAACCGATCTTGCCGCTCAAGCTATCAAGCATCGCCAACGATGAAAACCTTCAATCATTATTTTTTGTCCTTTATCAGGACATAAATTTCTTATTATGCATATAGTCATTGAAATCTGATTCAGCCATCTTTGGCAAAAATGCAAACGAGAGGAAGAGTGACATGCGCGCACTGTTATTGGAACAACAAGACGATCAAACTCTAGCTCACGTCAAGGATATCGGTAGCGATCAGTTGCCCGACGGCGACGTGACGGTGAACGTCAACTGGTCCAGCCTTAACTATAAAGATGCATTGGCGATCACAGGTAAAGGCAAGATCGTACGTAATTTCCCGATGGTGCCCGGCATCGATTTCGCCGGTACCGTCCATCATAGCCGCGACGATCGCTTTAAAGAAGGCCAAAGCGTGGTGCTTACTGGTTGGGGTGTGGGCGAAAACCATTGGGGCGGCCTGGCGGAACAAGCGCGGGTCTCCGGCGAATGGTTGGTACCACTTCCACACGGGTTAGATGAACGTAAAGCCATGATCCTCGGGACCGCCGGTTTTACCGCCATGCTGTGCGTGATGGCACTGGAAGAAGGCGGCGTGCATCCCGATGATGGCAATATTTTAGTTACCGGTGCCAGTGGCGGCGTAGGCAGTACGGCGATCGCCATTCTTGCGGCACTGGGCTATCACGTCACGGCAATCAGCGGCCGTGAAAGCAATACCGAATATTTAAAAGCGCTCGGCGCCAAAGAAGTGCTATCGCGCAGTGGCTATCTCGAAGCCCCGCGCCCACTTGAGAAACAGCTGTGGGCAGGTGCCGTAGATACCGTGGGTGACACACTGCTGGCGCGCGTGTTGGCGCAAATGAACTATAACGGTACCGTCGCGGCCTGCGGTTTAGCCGGTGGCTATCACCTGCCGACCACGGTTATGCCATTTATTCTGCGCAACGTACGCCTGCAAGGCGTGGACTCGGTACACACGCCGCTGCATCGCCGTCAAACCGCCTGGGAGCGCCTGGCGGGTATCCTGCCGGACAGCTTCTATCAACAAGCTACCCAAGAAATCACGTTGGAACAGGCTCCGGCTACCGCTGCCGCGCTGCTGGAGAACAAAGTCACCGGTCGTACCCTGGTGAAAATCCGCTAATCCCAACACCCCTCCGGCAACGGGGGGCATACCCCGCCTGCGAAATTTCATATTTTCCCTCCGCTTCTCGCATATGGCCTGCTTTCACGCCATGCTTATATCCTAAGACGCGGAGAAAATATCATGAGTAAACAACGAAAATTGACCGAGGCCGATGTCACACCCGAGAGCGTGTTTCATCAGCGCCGCAAAGTGTTGCAGGCATTAGGCATCACCGCCGCTTCACTGGCGTTGCCCACCCCTGCACGGGCTGATTTGCTGTCATGGTTCAAAGGCCACGATCGGCCCAAGGCACCACCGGGCAAACCGCTGACGTTCACCAAGCCTGCGGCCTGGCAATCCCAGCTGGCACTGACGCCGGAAGACAAAGTTTCCGGCTACAACAATTTCTACGAGTTCGGTCTCGATAAGGCCGATCCGGCCGCCAACGCAGGCGGACTGAAGACCGAAGGCTGGAAAGTGCGCATCGACGGCGAAGTGGCTAAGCCCATCACGCTCGACATCGACGATTTAATGAAGCGTTTTCCATTGGAACAGCGTATCTACCGTATGCGCTGCGTGGAAGCCTGGTCGATGGTCGTGCCCTGGATTGGCTTTGAGTTGGGGAAACTGATCACGCTCGCGGAGCCAAACAGCAATGCACGTTATGTCGCCTTCCAAACGCTGTACGACCCGGAGCAGATGCCGGGCCAGAAAGACCGGTTTATCGGCGGTGGCCTGAAGTATCCCTATGTAGAAGGCTTGCGTCTTGATGAGGCGATGAATCCACTGGCATTGCTGACTGTTGGTGTGTACGGCAAGACACTCCCGCCGCAAAACGGTGCGCCACTGCGGCTTATTACCCCATGGAAATACGGTTTTAAAGGTATTAAGTCGATTGTGCACATCCGTCTGGTACGCGATCAACCGCCGACGACCTGGAATGAGTCTGCGCCAAATGAATACGGTTTCTACGCCAATGTGAATCCGCACGTCGATCACCCGCGCTGGTCTCAGGCCACCGAGCGATTTATCGGCTCCGGCGGTATTTTGGACGTTAAACGCCAGCCGACGCTCCTGTTTAATGGCTATGCCGAACAGGTCGCATCGTTGTATCGCGGTCTCGACCTGCGGGAGAATTTCTAAGTGCGTTTGACCCCAACTCACATCACATGGATCAAGGTCGGCATTTATCTGGCGGCATTTCTGCCTTTCCTCTGGCTGGTGCTGTCGGTAGACCAAGGTTGGTTCAGCGCCGATCCTGCCAAAGATATTCAGCATTTTACCGGCAGAATGACGCTAAAATTGCTGCTGGCAACCTTGGCGATCGCTCCGTTGGCACGCTACGCTCGCCAACCCTTGCTGATACGCTGCCGTCGTTTGGTCGGGCTGTGGTGTTTTGCCTGGGGCACACTGCATCTGATAAGCTATTCGACGCTTGAACTGGGGTTAAGCAATATCGGCCTGCTGGGGCGCGAACTTGTCACCCGTCCGTATTTGACACTCGGCATTATCAGTTGGTTGATCCTACTGGCGCTGGCCGCGACCTCAACGCTGTGGGCTATGCGCAAACTGGGCGCCAAATGGCAGACATTGCATAATTTGGTGTATCTGGTCGCGATCCTGGCTCCGATTCACTACCTGTGGTCGGTAAAAACCTTCTCGCCACAGCCCTTTATTTACGCCCTGCTGGCGGTGTTATTACTGGCACTGCGATACAAGAAATTCCGCAATTGGTGGCGTTAACAGGCGGAACTTTTCTGTGTTCTACCCCTCATAATGCGATAACGCCACCGTCAGTTTGCTGATTTAGGGTTGAATATCTTCGCTGATAAGACCAGTATTTAGCTGCGAATTGCTACGATATCGTTATAATGCCCGACCTTGTTCCTGTTCTCAGGGTGAATTTTCCCCTTAACAGGTGACAAATCGGTGACGTCGGGTTATTTTCTACGATGATGGTTTTATTGCCGGAGATACCAGCACAATGGCGGATAAGTTTCACATTTTGCTTCTGAACGGCCCCAATCTGAATCTGCTGGGGACGCGTGAGCCGGAGAAGTACGGCAGCACGACGTTAACAGAGATTGTTAACGGATTGGAAAACCAGGCATCCACACTGGATATTACCCTGAGCCATCTGCAGTCTAACGCCGAACATGCGCTGATCGACCGCATACATGAAGCGCGCGGCAACACAGATTTTATTCTGATTAACCCTGCCGCGTTCACGCATACCAGCGTGGCGCTGCGTGATGCATTGCTGGCGGTGCAGATCCCGTTTATCGAGATCCACTTGTCCAACGTGCACGCCCGAGAACCTTTCCGCCATCACTCTTACCTCTCCGATATTGCGGTGGGTGTGATTTGCGGCCTCGGCGCGGATGGCTACACATTTGCTTTACAGGCAGCGGTTAAACGTCTGTCGAAAACCCACTAATTGCTACGCAAAAAGAGTACGGAATCACACTCATGGATATTCGTAAAATCAAGAAACTGATCGAACTGGTTGAAGAATCAGGCATTTCTGAACTGGAAATCTCTGAAGGCGAAGAGTCAGTTCGCATCAGCCGCGCCGCACCGGCGCAGGCTTACCCAATGATGCCACAGGCATACGCAATGCCGGCACAGCCGCAGCCAGCACTGGCTACTGCCGTTGCCAGCGCACCAGCCGAAACGCCTGCAGCACCAGCGGCCATGAGTGGCCACGTCGTCCGTTCCCCAATGGTGGGTACTTTCTACCGCACGCCAAGCCCGGATGCGAAAGCCTTCATCGAAGTCGGCCAGAAAGTGAACGCCGGCGACACGCTGTGCATCGTTGAAGCGATGAAAATGATGAACCAGATCGAAGCGGACAAATCCGGCGTAGTGAAAGCTATTCTGGTAGAGAACGGCCAACCGGTAGAATTTGACGAGCCACTGGTCGTCATCGAATAACGAGGCGAACATGCTTGATAAAATTGTTATCGCCAACCGTGGCGAGATCGCACTTCGTATCCTGCGTGCTTGTAAAGAGTTGGGCATCAAAACTGTTGCCGTACACTCCACAGCCGATCGCGATCTGAAACACGTACTGCTGGCTGACGAGACTGTATGTATCGGTCCTGCGCCATCAGTTAAAAGCTATCTGAATATCCCGGCTATCATCTCTGCGGCAGAAATCACCGGCGCAGTGGCGATCCACCCAGGGTATGGCTTCTTGTCTGAAAACGCCGACTTCGCCGAGCAAATCGAGCGTTCTGGCTTTATCTTCATTGGCCCGAAAGCCGAAACTATCCGCCTGATGGGCGACAAGGTTTCTGCTATCAACGCCATGAAGAAAGCCGGTGTACCTTGTGTGCCTGGCTCCGATGGTCCGCTGACCGACGACATGGACAAAAACCGTGCCTTCGCTAAGCGCATCGGCTATCCGGTCATCATCAAGGCATCCGGCGGCGGCGGCGGCCGCGGCATGCGCGTTGTGCGCAGCGACAAAGACCTCGAGCAATCCATCACCATGACCAAAGCGGAAGCCAAAGCGGCTTTCAATAACGACATGGTTTACATGGAAAAATACCTGGAAAACCCACGCCATATCGAAATTCAGATTTTGGCAGACGGTCAGGGTAATGCCATCTATCTGGCCGAGCGCGACTGCTCCATGCAGCGTCGCCACCAGAAAGTGGTTGAAGAGGCTCCGGCACCGGGCATCACCAGCGAAATGCGTCGTTATATCGGCGAGCGTTGTTCAAAGGCCTGTGTGGAAATCGGTTACCGCGGCGCGGGTACTTTCGAGTTCCTGTATGAAAACGGCGAGTTCTATTTCATCGAAATGAACACCCGTATTCAGGTTGAACACCCGGTTACTGAAATGATCACCGGTGTGGATCTGATCAAAGAGCAGCTGCGTATCGCTGCCGGTCAGCCACTGTCGATCAAACAGGACGAAGTGAAGGTTCACGGCCACGCGGTGGAATGCCGTATCAACGCCGAAGACCCGAACACCTTCCTGCCAAGCCCAGGCAAGATCACCCGTTTCCATGCACCAGGTGGTTTCGGCGTGCGTTGGGAATCTCATATTTACGCCGGTTATACCGTACCGCCGTACTATGATTCCATGATCGGCAAACTGATCACGTTCGGTGAAAACCGTGACGTGGCGATTGCCCGCATGAAGAACGCCCTGGCTGAGCTGATCATCGATGGCATCAAAACCAACGTTGAGCTGCAGCAAAAGATCATGAGCGACGAAAACTTCCAGCACGGTGGCACTAACATCCACTATCTGGAGAAGAAGCTGGGTCTGCAGGAAACCTAAGGCAGGCTATTCGCATCGCCTGACAGAAGGCCGGTTAATTGCCGGCCTTTTTCTTTTTTACTCCGGGCGAGGTAACGGCTTGGCAAAATCCGGCCTTGCCGTAGAATTCCCTACCTTTGATAAATCCATCACCGTAAACCTATGGGAGACACTGGTGGAAACTCGCTTTATTCAAGCTCACCGCGAGGCGCGCTGGGCCCTCGGCCTGACGCTGCTTTATCTGTTGGCCTGGTCGCTGGCCGCCTATCTGCCGGACAGCGAATCCGGTATTACCGGCCTGCCACACTGGTTCGAAATGGCCTGCCTGCTGGTGCCGTTGTTGTTTATCGGCCTGTGCTGGCTGATGGTCCGCGGCCTATTCCGCGATATCTCGCTGGAGGACGGTGATGCAAACTGAAGTCATTCTGCCGCTGGTCGCCTATCTGGCGCTGGTGTTCGGGCTGTCAGTTTATGCCTACAGCCGACGCCAAACGGGCAATTTCCTCAGTGAGTACTTCCTTGGCAGCCGCTCAATGGGTGGCTTTGTGCTGGCCATGACGCTGACGGCGACCTATATCAGCGCCAGTTCGTTTATCGGTGGCCCTGGTGCTGCCTATAAATATGGATTGGGCTGGGTGCTACTGGCGATGATCCAACTGCCGGCCGTATGGTTATCACTCGGTGTGCTTGGCAAGAAGTTTGCCATTCTGGCGCGGCGCTACAACGCAATCACCCTCAACGACATGCTATACGGCCGTTACCAAAGCCGACTGCTGGTCTGGCTGGCCAGCCTGAGCCTCTTGGTGGCGTTCCTGGGTGCCATGACGGTGCAGTTTATCGGCGGCGCACGTTTGCTGGAAACCGCTGCCGGTATCCCTTACGACACCGGCCTGCTGATCTTTGGCCTCAGCATCGCGCTATACACCGCCTTCGGCGGTTTCCGCGCCAGCGTGCTAAACGACGCCATGCAAGGATTGGTGATGTTGATCGGCACCGTGCTGTTGCTGGTTGCGGTGATCCACGCCGCGGGTGGCCTGCACAGCGCCGTAGATAAACTGCAACAAATTGATCCTGCACTGGTGTCACCGCAAGGCGGTGAACAGATCCTTAGCCTGCCGTTTATGGCCTCGTTCTGGATCCTGGTGTGCTTTGGTGTGATTGGCCTGCCGCATACTGCGGTGCGCTGCATTTCGTATAAAGACAGCAAAGCGGTACACCGCGGCATCATCCTCGGTACCATGGTGGTGGCGGTGCTGATGTTCGGCATGCACCTGGCCGGTGCGCTGGGCCGTGCAGTGCTGCCGGATCTGAAAATCCCGGATCAGGTAATCCCTACGCTGATGATCACCGTGTTGCCGCCGTATGCTGCCGGTATCTTCCTGGCCGCGCCGATGGCGGCAATCATGTCGACCATTAACGCTCAACTGCTGCAATCTTCCGCCACTATTATTAAAGATCTCTATCTTGGCGTGCGTCCTCAGCAAATGCAGAACGAGCGTTTGATCAAGCGCTTCTCCAGCCTGACCACGCTGGTGCTTGGCCTGCTGGTGCTGCTGGCGGCCTGGCGGCCACCGGAAATGATCATCTGGCTGAATCTGCTGGCGTTTGGCGGCCTGGAGGCCGTCTTCCTGTGGCCGCTGGTATTGGGCCTGTACTGGGAACGCGCTAACGCGCAGGGCGCCCTTAGCTCAATGGTGACAGGTGCGGTATGCTATACGCTATTGGCCAGCTTCAAGCTGCAGTTGGCGGGGCTCCATCCTATCGTGCCTTCACTGCTGCTGGGCTTGCTGGCGTTTTATATCGGTAACGTCGTCGGCGAAAAACGCCGAGTGGCGTCATCATTACCCTCTTAAAGAGAATTGTTATGCCTTGGATCCAACTCAAACTGAATACTACCGGCAGCCAGGCAGAAGACCTGAGCGATGCACTGGTTGAAAGCGGTGCGGTATCGGTGACCTTTCAGGACACCCACGACAACCCGGTGTTCGAACCGCTGCCAGGCGAGACCTTGCTGTGGGGCGATACCGATGTGATCGGGCTGTACGATGCTGAAACCGACATGACCGACGTGGTGGCAATGCTGGAACAGCATCCATTGCTGGGTGCCGGCTTCCGCCACAAGATCGAACAACTCGAAGACAAGGACTG
This sequence comes from Serratia sp. PL17, assembly GCF_017832355.1. Taxonomy (GTDB): domain Bacteria; phylum Pseudomonadota; class Gammaproteobacteria; order Enterobacterales; family Enterobacteriaceae; genus Serratia. The sequence continues at coordinate 95,386 of NZ_JAFIBY010000005.1, read as the reverse complement.
GGAACGTGAGTGGATGGATAACTTCCACCCAATGCGCTTCGGCGAGCGTCTGTGGATTTGCCCAAGCTGGCGTGATGTGCCCGATCCTAACGCGGTCAACGTGATGCTGGACCCAGGTCTGGCGTTCGGTACCGGCACCCACCCAACCACCGCGCTGTGTCTGCAATGGCTGGACGGCCTCGATCTGGCCGGTAAAACCATCATCGACTTCGGCTGTGGTTCAGGCATCCTGGCGATTGCTGCCCTGAAGCTCGGTGCAGCACGCGCTATCGGCATCGATATCGATCCCCAAGCCATTCAGGCCAGTCGTGATAACGCACAGCGTAACGGCGTTTCAGAGCGTCTGGAGCTGTATCTGCCAAAAGACCAACCTGCAGACTTGCTGGCTGACGTGGTCGTCGCAAACATCCTGGCTGGCCCATTACGCGAGTTGGCGCCGCTGATCGGTTGCCTGCCAAAGTCGGGCGGCTATCTGGGGCTGTCAGGCGTATTGGCCACGCAGGCAAGCAGCGTGGCGCAAGCCTATGAAGACAAATTCACTCTCGATCCGGTCGCGGAACGTGAAGAATGGTGTCGTATCACGGGCCAGCGTAAGTAATCAGAAAGAGTACTCTGATAAAAAACCACCGGTAACTTAGAGCGTTACGGTGGTTTTTTTATTCTGTCTTATCACGCAATGGCGATGTCCTTATGCGCCAGTGTCACCACGGAAGTGTCACCTGAAACGACAGACTCTTCGCCAGAATGTCCACCCAGCAATCTCAGCATAATTAGGTCAATTCTCAACGGAATCGCCTGATAGATGCCGTATATTGCGGCCTATCTCTGGCTGAATCGAGACTCATTACAGATAAAATTCTGTTGTATGGGGAATATTTTACCGCATACAAATTAAGCACTTTTCGTCAACTCATTGTTAAATATATATAATATTTTTATGAATCCTGACAAAGCGCATTTTGATTGCCGAATAACGGCCAATTGGTCAAAGTTTGGCCTTTCATCTCAACGCAAAAATGCGTAATATACGCGCCCTTGCGGACACAGTATGGTTACTCTTTGTCTATGCGCATTGGACACCACCAGCTTACAAATTGCCTGATTGCGGCCCCGATGGCCGGCATTACAGATCGCCCATTTAGAACCCTATGTCATGCAATGGGTGCTGGGATGGCTGTATCCGAAATGCTCTCCTCCAATCCGGAGGTGTGGCGGACGGATAAGTCGCGTCTGCGTATGGTACATAGCGATGAACCCGGGATCCGTTCCGTGCAGATTGCCGGATGCGACCCAGATGATATGGCTGCCGCTGCACGTATTAACGTGGCCAGCGGTGCGCAGATCATCGACATCAATATGGGATGCCCGGCCAAAAAAGTGAACCGGAAGCTTGCAGGGTCTGCATTGCTGCAGTACCCGGATCTGGTTAAACAGATCCTCCACGCAGTGGTTAATGCTGTGGATGTGCCGGTTACGCTTAAGATTCGCACCGGCTGGGCGCCAGAACACCGTAACTGTGTAGAGATTGCCCAACTGGCCGAAGATTGTGGTATACAAGCCCTGACTATTCATGGCCGAACCCGTGCCTGCCTGTTCAACGGCAACGCGGAGTACGACAGCATTCGGGCAGTTAAGCAGAGTGTTTCCATTCCAATTATCGCGAATGGAGACATTACTGACCCGCATAAAGCCAGAGCAGTGCTCGACTACACTGGGGCTGATGCCCTGATGATAGGCCGCGCTGCTCAGGGGAGACCCTGGATCTTCCGGGAAATCCAGCATTATCTGGACACTGGGGAACTGCTGCCCCCTCTGCCGCTTGGCGAGGTTAAGCGTTTGTTGATAGGGCATATTCGGGAATTGCACGGCTTTTATGGCCAAGGCAAGGGATTCCGAATTGCTCGTAAGCACGTATCCTGGTATCTCCAGGAGCACGCCCCGAATGACCAGTTTCGGCGCACATTCAACGCCATAGAGGATGCCAGCGAACAGCTGGAGGCGTTGGAGGCATATTTCGAAAATCTTGCGTAACAAAAAAGAGCTGACAGAACTATGTTCGAACAACGCGTAAATTCTGACGTACTGACCGTTTCTACCGTGAACTCACAGGATCAAGTGACTCAAAAGCCTCTGCGTGACTCGGTTAAACAAGCACTGAAGAACTATTTTGCTCAACTGAATGGTCAAGACGTTAACGACCTGTATGAGCTGGTATTGGCTGAAGTTGAACAGCCACTGTTGGACATGGTGATGCAATACACCCGTGGCAACCAGACCCGTGCCGCCCTGATGATGGGCATCAACCGTGGTACGCTGCGTAAGAAATTGAAAAAATACGGCATGAACTGATACTAGTCAGTTAGCATGTTGAAAAGGCGCAACCTCGCAAGAGGCGGCGCCTTTTTCTTATTCGGCGTTATATCAATCGTCTGTCAATACGAATGAGAATATTCGTATGCCACTCTACCTTTAGAGCTCGTATTCTGTGATAGAATACACATTCCTAGAGCCGCCTTCGCTGGCCTACAGCCATCCTTCCGAAGCCTGATAGCAGCGCGAACCGCCCTTCGAGTGTAAAGATTTAGTCAATTATGGAATCTGGCTAAACGATAGTGATGTCTGGGTGTCTGAGTGGTTGTATCGCAAGTGAGTGGATCCTTATGCGTTACAGGTTGCTGCCCCCTTAATGCATAAATGAGTTTATATGAAGCGTCCGCAAAAATTCAAATTGGCCTTGCTGCACCCGCGCTACTGGTTTACCTGGTTCGGTTTGGCTTGCCTGTTCCTGCTGGTTCAACTCCCCTACCCACTGCTGCACAAACTGGGTGTGTGGATGGGGCGCACCTCGATGCGGTTCCTTAAACGTCGGGTTTCCATTACCCGCCGTAACCTGGAACTGTGTTTCCCAGACATGGAAGAAGCGCAACGCGAGCGCAAAGTGGTCGGCAACTTCGAATCCCTCGGTATGGGCCTGCTGGAAACGGGCATGGCTTGGTTCTGGTCAGATAAACGCGTCAAACGCTGGTTCAACGTTTCCGGTATTAATCACCTGAAAATCGCACAGCAGAATCAGCGTGGCGTTCTCGTCATTGGCGTGCACTTTATGTCACTGGAGCTGGGCGGCCGTGCCATGGGGCTCTGCCAGCCAATGATGGCAATGTACCGCCCACACAACAATAAAGCGATGGAGTGGGCGCAAACCAAAGGCCGCATGCGTTCCAATAAAGCCATGCTCGATCGCAAAGATCTGCGCGGCATGGTTCAGGCTCTCAAACGCGGCGAAGCCGTGTGGTTCGCTCCGGACCAAGATTACGGCCCACGTGGCAGCGTGTTCGCTCCGCTGTTTGCTGTCGATCAAGCCGCCACCACCAGCGGTACCTTTATGCTGGCACGCATGGCCAAACCCGCGCTGGTGCCGGTCGTCTTGATTCGCCGAGAGAAAGGCCGGGGTTATGATTTATTGATCCAACCGGCACTGGAGAATTACCCTATTGGCGATGAGATCGCCGCAGCGGCATACATGAATAAAGTGGTGGAGCAAGAGATCATGCGCGCACCAGAACAGTATATGTGGCTGCACCGCCGCTTCAAAACCCGTCCAGCCGGTGCCCCGTCGCTCTACTGAGCCAACACTCGATTCGCCAAGCCCGGCAAACGCCGGGCTTTTTTGTGCGCAGCGTTTGAAAACCTGAAGATTGGCACTCAGCTTTACTGTAATCTCCTTTTTTACCCGCACAGGAAAAGGAAATGATGAAAGCTCAAGTTCGCATTGCTCTGGTCGGTGATTACCTGCCTCAGGCTGTCTCTCACCAAGCCATCCCGATTGCTCTTCAACTCACTGCTGCACACCTTGACGTCGATATTCAATCCCGCTGGCTACCTACAGAGACCATTACCGATACCTCAGTGCTGCAAGATTTTGATGCAATCTGGGTAGTGCCTGGTAGCCCATATAATCATGATGACGGCGCCTTCATGGCAATCCGCTATGCGCGTGAGCAAAACATCCCCTTCCTGGGCTCCTGTGGCGGATTCCAGTATGCCATTGTGGAATACGCCCGTAACGTCATGGGTTGGCACGATGCTGGCCATGCAGAAACTGACAGTGGCGGTCGATTGGTCATCGCGCCTCTGAGCTGTTCGTTGGTCGAAAAGAGCGGCACTATTATTTTCCAACCGGGTACGCTGGCTGCCCGCACTTACGGCAAGCTTGAAACGCACGAAGGCTATCACTGCAATTTTGGTGTTAATCCCGAGTTTGTCGCCGATTTACAGCAACACCCCCTCATTATCAGCGGCCACGACAGCGAAGGTGATGTGCGATCGGTGGAGCTACCAGGGCACCGCTTTTACGCTGCCACTTTGTTCCAGTCCGAACGGGCCGCATTACGCAACGAACTGTCCCCGCTGGTCGTGGCATTGATCAAAACCGCAGCCAACGTTTAATCAACAAAGATTGAGATATCAGGGGCCATACCATCATGGCCCCATTAATAATGGCACTTTCTCAGACCAGCAGTAAATTGACTTATTATAAAAACATATTGTTCATTCCAATTTAATTTAATTGTCATTTTTATGCCCCCGTTAAATGCACAGATATGAAAAACTCATCAATAATTAAATAAGTGGATAAAACTCTTATTTATTACCAAATAATATATCATTAGCAACTCTGATGCTTAAAGTGATTGGAAGATCTATCGACGACATCCTGGCAGTGTTCAAATAGGTAACCTGGTACGCACGTTCACTTTTCACTGCCGAAAAACTCGAGATAAAATCGACATCAGCCATCGATACATTGCAGAATAAACCTCCCCCACCGCCAATGTTTAAGTGAAAATAAAACCATTAAAAACAACCAATTAAACAAAATCACGCAAGCTAGCCATCATTTCAAATCGGCATTATCCAGTTAAAAAACAATTTTTAATTCCCATTAATAACGTGACTAATTATTAATAACGTAATAAGAAATATGTAAACAATTAAATGATTTATATGTGCATACTGAATTATTTATTCAGACAATTAAAAATGTTTAATGTAAAATTGGGCGGATTTAATATCACCTCTTATAATGTTCGAGTACTTACCGACTACGCATCTATTTAAGTCGATTCTTTCCTGTATTTTGGAGGTGGTTCCGTGTCCGCTTATTCTCTCACGACGGTACAACAGGCCGTATGGTTAGATCAGACCTTAAACCCTGATATTCCACTGTATAATGTAGGGTGCCTCTGGCGCGTGGATAAAGAGATTTCTTTCCCACTGTTTAAAGAAGCTATCCAGTATATTCAACAGCAGCATGACGCGTTACAAACCGCGCTGAAGGAAACACCACAAGGCGTCATTCAACGCCCACTCAGTCAAAAATCCATTGAACTTCACTACAACGATTTTTCGCACCAGGAAGATGCAGCCAGTCAGGCCCAGAACCATCTGCGAGAAATATTTATCCAACCTTATCAACTCTATGAAGACCTGCTATGGCGTTGTCATTTGACCAAAATAGATGATTCAACAACGCTATGGTTATTGGCGTCTCATCACCTGATTGCGGATGGCACGTCGATCTCGTTATTAAGCCGAATGATTATGGATCGGTATAAGCAGCTAAAACTGGGGCAGAAGAGTGAAATAAGCCACTCACGCTACAGCGATTTCGTGGTTAGCGATCTTGCCTACCTTCAGTCATCACGCTATCAGCGCGATCGGGATTGGTGGCTCGAACGCTTTGCAGCAGCCCCGCCATCCGTATTGGAACGTCGCCCCAATTACACCGAGCAACAAACCTATCCCAGCAGCCAAATCATCAAGCGTTTACCGCGAGAACGCTTCTTGCAGTTGGAGCGCTATGCCGCTCATCACGGTGGCTCGGCAATGCACTTCATGGTGGCTCTGCTTGCCAGTTGGTTCGCGCGCATTTGGCAGGTGGATAATGTCACCATCGGTGTGCCGGTGCATAACCGCAGCACCAGCGATCATAAACAGACGCTGGGCATGTTCTCCTCCATGATCCCGCTTAATATCAACGTGGACGTGCAAGAGCCCTTTTCCCATCTGTTACAGCATATTGGCAGCGAGCTGCGTAAATGCTACCGCCATCAGCGGTTTCCTATCGCCGAACTTAACCGCCAACTGAATTTGCACCAACAGGGAAGACGCCAGCTATTTGACATCAGCTTTTCGTTGGAAGTCTTCCCGACAGACATTGAGCTGGAGGGGAGTCAGTTTAAAGTTGAGAACATGCATCATGGCTATGAACAATTGCCATTGGGCATCTACCTACGTCACTACCACCCAGGCGATGATCCTGTACTGGAGTTTAATCTCAATCAGGCTTGGTTTAGTCATGAAGACGGTGAGCGCATTGCCAATCGCGTCGTCCAAATACTCGATACCTTGTTAGACGGCGATGCTAATCTGCCCTTGGGGCAACTGCCGCTGTTACTGCCTGCTGAACAGCAGCATATTTTTCACGAATGGAATAATACGCAGCAATCCTGGGCCACGCCGCAGGGCATTCATCAATTACTAGAACAACAGGTATTACGTACACCAAACGCGCCTGCGCTGAGCTATGAGCGGCAGCAGATAAGCTATTTGCAGTTGAACCAGCAGGCAAACCAGTTGGCCAGTTTTCTACGCCAGCAAGGGACGCAGCCTGATGACCGCATCGCCGTTTGCGTCAATCGCAGCCCTGAAATGGTGACAGCGCTGTATGCCATTTTGAAGTCTGGCGCAGCTTATGTCCCTATTGATCCCGATTATCCGCAAGACCGTTTGCGTCATATGCTGCAGGATTGCGGTGCAAAATACATCCTGATCGACCCGGCGGGCGAACAGGCATTGAATCCCATCTGCGATGTCGCTATTCCACGGCTGCACCTGCAACATGATAGCCATCTGTGGCAACAAGAACCCAAGGACAATCTTGCACCGCAAGGGTCTGAGCCACAGCGCAGCCTGGCGTATGTGATCTATACCTCAGGTTCGACCGGGAAACCCAAGGGCGTCATGAATGAACACCGCGGAGTTATCAACCGCCTGCTCTGGATGCAGCACGCTTATCCGCTGACGCACGACGATGTGGTATTGCAAAAAACACCGTTCAGTTTTGACGTCTCCGTCTGGGAGTTCTTCTGGCCGCTCATGGTCGGCGCACAGTTAGCCATTGCCAAACCTGGCGGCCATCAAGACCCCGACTACCTCAGTAGCTGTATCGCACAACACCGCGTAACCACACTGCATTTTGTCCCCTCAATGCTGCAATTGTTTCTGCGTCACGGCGAAATGGCGCAGTGTGATTCCTTGCGCCGTATCATGTGCAGTGGCGAGGCATTGCCACTTGCCACCGTGCACCGCTGCCTGCAACAGTTACCCCAGGCGGAATTGCACAATCTCTACGGACCAACGGAAGCCGCCGTGGATGTATCCAGCTGGCAATGCCACCCCAATGACGAACGGGCATTGGTGCCTATTGGCAAACCGATCGCCAACACGCAACTCCATATTCTGGATGCTCAGTTACAACCCCTTCCACCTGGGGTTGCTGGCGAATTACATATCGGGGGTATTCAGGTTGCACGCGGTTACCTGAATCGGCCAGAGCTAAACGCCGAACGTTTTATTGCCGATCCTTTCAGCGCTGATCCTCAGGCTCGTCTGTATAAGACGGGTGACCTTGCCCGCTGGTTGCCGGATGGCAACATTGAATACCTGGGCAGAAATGACTTTCAGGTCAAGATCCATGGGGTGCGCATTGAACTGGGTGAAATAGAGCAGCAACTACGCCAATGCGAAGGCGTTGAAGACGCCGCAATACTGGCGAGAGAAGATGGGCATGGAGGAAAACGCCTGGTGGCTTATGTCGTCGCTTCGGATGAGGGCTCGCACTCAGCACAATGGCGCCTTCAGTTACAGCAACACTTGCCCGATTACATGGTGCCTTCCACCTTTGTCAGGCTCAAGGCTCTGCCACTGTCACCCAACGGTAAGTTAGATCGCAAAGCCTTGCCGGCCCCCGCACCGCTCACACAGGTTTCGTTGCAATATGAAGCCCCTCAAACCGCATTAGAACAACAGCTTGCCGCATTGTGGTCGGAATTGCTCGGCGTCACGCAGATTGGTTTGGACGATGATTTCTTTGAACTCGGTGGCCATTCGCTGCATGCCATTCAACTTTTGGTCAAACTGAAGCGCTGTGGGTATCCGGTGGTGATAAAAACCCTGTTTGCTCACCCAACGTTGCGCGCGCAAGCTCGCGCATTGACGGCAGAAACAGTCTCTGATGCCACCGCCCCGATTTCTGCTGCGCCTCTGCAGCAGTTGCTGGCGCGGCTAAATCAAACCAATTTTAACTTTAAACAGGTGATGCGCCTTAATCGGACCATTGCCGCCGACGATATCTGGATGGTTCATCCTGCAGTAACCGGGTGCGATATTTACCATGATTTGGCGATCTCGCTCGAGGGGGCTTTCAACGTCTTGGGGATCAACAATCACAATTTGTTTATCCACCCGCATATCACCTCATTGCACGAATTGGCATCCCATTACCTTGGCCATATGAAGCTGTCACCTACCCGCCCCGTGCGCCTATTAGGGTGGTCACTTGGGGGGCTGATTGCTCTGGAAATGGCCGCGCAGCTTGAAAGCCGAGGCTTCCGTGACATCCAGGTATTTTTGCTGGATACCTTCTATCAAACGGCCTTCCAGATCCGCAGCGAGCCAGGGTTGCTGGCGGCTATGCTGGCCATGCTGGGCATTGAGGGTGACGCTGCCGCCAGAGCATTGCGTGCGGAGCCGACCGAGCTATCCCTGAATAAGGAGACGCTCAGCGCCCCCTTACAGCACGCACGCATCACGCTTTTCAAGGCAACGGAAGACGTGAACTTGAGTATGACCGACCAGGGAGATGGGCAGGAACTTTTGGCGATTGCGGACAACGGACTGTCTTCGATTAGTCACCATTTGCACATACAGCCTCTGGCCTGTAACCATCACTCCATTATTTTCAGCCATGACGAAATCGGCCGCGTGTTACGTGAGTCCACACGCTCTCCCGCTATACCGACCGACATTCGTTGAACCTAACCAACAGCCTGCGGCGCATCTTGCGCCGCAGGTTTACCACATCAATTGTCCAATCAAGGGGGCGGCAATAACCGTAATAATCCCCGCTAACATCATCACCAGACTGGATACAACCCCCTCTTCTTGCCCCATTTCATACGCCTTTGCCGTGCCGGCGCCGTGCGAGGATGCTCCTAACCCAGCCCCCTTCGCAAGGCGACTGCGCACCGCCAGCCGCAAAAACAGGATGTCGCCCACCGCCATGCCAAACACCCCGGTGATCACAACAAACAGGGCTACCAGATCCGGTTGCCCCCCCATTTGCTTGGCAGCCTCCAGCGCAAATGGCGTGGTGATCGAACGCACAGCCAGACTGCGCTGAACCTCTTCCGGCAACGTCAACAAACGCGCCAGCCATACCGAGCTGTAAACCGCAACCAACACCGCCGTCAGTACCCCAGCACTGAGCGACAACCAGTGACGGCGGATAATATGCACGTTCTCGTACACCGGTACCGCAAAGGCGATAGTGGCGGGGCCTAATAACCACAGCAGCCAGTGCGTTTCGCCAATGTAATCCTGATATGAGGTATGGGTCACCACCAGCAACAGCACCAGGATCATTGGCGTCAGGACCAGCGGCATCAACAACAGAGTACGGCGGCGGCGATAAAGCCTTTTATTGGCGAAATACAATGCCAATGTCGCCAAAAAACAGAGAACACTGAGGATAAAATCATTCATCGCGCTGCTTCCGGCGACGTAACCAAATCTCCAGACGGTAGACACGATCAACCACCAATCCGGTCGCCCCCAGCGTCAACATGGTGCTGATCGCAATCACCAAAAAAATCTTCCAGCCTTCCACCATCAATAATTGGGCATAGTTGACTACGGCGACCACTGCCGGTACGAAGAACAGCAGCATCTCAGCCAGCAACCAGCGAGAACCGGCCTTAACCCAGTTCAACGGCAAAATGCGCAGCAGGATCAACGCCAACATCATCAACATGCCGACAATATTGGCAGGCAGCGGCAGATGAAACTGTTGCACGAGCCGATCGGCGATCAGAAATAGCCCCGCATACAACGCAACCTGGATCGGCACCTGTAGTCGATTCAATACGCTGGGGGCAGCATGGCGTAATGCCAGTAACATGGAAACCAACCTCAAACAAAAATTCACGGTTTACAGTATACGCAGCCAGGAAACCTGGCCTGAAATGAATTAAAATCATTAATATCATGCCATCAGGGAATAGTTTCCCGCCGGTATTGCCCCTGAGGAGAACCCAACGTGGATGTCCGCACTCTGCGCTACTTCGTGGAAGTCGTGCGCCAGCAAAGCTTTACCCGCGCAGCGGAAAAGCTGTTCGTCACACAACCAACCATCAGCAAAATGCTACGTAATCTGGAAGAGGAACTGGAGTGCACGTTGCTGATCCGTGAGGGGCGTAAACTGCATCTGACCGACAGCGGCCAGGCGGTATACCAGCGTGGGCTGGCAATCCTCGATGAATTTCGCCAGTTGGAGGCGGAGCTGGAAGACATCAGTTCCGTCAAAAAAGGCGTGCTGAGACTGGGTATCCCGCCGATGGTTGGTCGGCAGATCGCCGATTTGATCCGCCAGTTCCGCCAAACCTATCCCGGCATTGAGCTGAAAATTTCCGAGTTGGGTGGGTTATCGGTTGAGCAAGCCGTGATGTCGGGCGAGCTGGATTTGGCAATGACCATATTGCCGGTTGATACGGAACAGCCGCTGACGTTCTTGCCGCTCCTCGACCATCCGATGTGTGTCGTCACACCGCGCACCCCACACTGGCTTAATCGCACCAGTATTAATATCACCGAATTGGCCGAATGGCCGATCCTGATTTATAACGAAGACTTTTCACTGTACAAAATGTTGATGAAGGCTTTCCGTCAGGCGGGTTTTGAGCCACAAATTGCCGTGCGCAGCGGGCAGTGGGATTTCTTGGCTTCAATGGTTCAGGCCGGAGTCGGTATCGCCACCTTACCGGAGCCGGTTTGTCAGTGGCTGGATAAGGAAAACCTGATCTGGTTGCCCCTGGAGCCGCGTATGGAATGGAAGGTCGGATTGATCTGGCGTCAAGGCAGTTACCTGTCGCACAGCGCCCAGGCGTGGATCGCCTGCTGCCGCGACTACTGGCCACCCACCAAGTAAAAAGGGCCGCTTCCGCTGCCCGTTGGCGATTACCCTTCGCGCTCGATCAACAGCGCTTCCAGCAGGTCGAGATCGTGCAGCAGTTTTTGCAGCGTCTCATTGCTGATTTTCTGCGTGGCACGCAGATGGTACAACTCACCCCGCTCCGCACGCAGCGCCGTCAGGCGGAAGCGTCGTTCGAGGTTTTCCAGCATCAGCGCATTTTCGATATCGTCTTTGGTGGTGATACGCCGCCGCAGCGTTCCCACCACGCGCGAGCTAATCTCTTTCAACACCTGAGGATCAATGTTTTCTTCGGTATCAACGGCCAACCGTTCTTCCATTTTGTTGATACTTTCGATCGCCACTTCAGCCGCCATAGCAATCGCCATCCGTTCTTCACTCTTGCTGACGCTCTTGTCTGCCACCTGCACCCCGCGCAATAACAGCGGTAGCGCCATGACGCCAGCAATCAGCGAAAGCAAGATTACCCCGGCGGCAATAAACACAAGCTGGTAACGTGCCGGGAAGGCCGTACCATCACTCAACAGCAAGGGAATCGACAGCACACCGGCTAACGTAATCGCCCCACGCACTCCGGCGAAGGATGCCACCCAGAGTTCACGGGTACTGAAATCACCAAACTGCAACGGCCGTTTTTTCATAAAGCGGCGGCTGGCGTTTTTCATCAACCATAGCCAGGTGAAACGCAGCACCAGCAACGCGGCGTAGATAATGGCCACATCGGCAAACAGGTACCAGGTCTGAATGGTCGGATCCAGCTCTGCCTGCAAGATAGAGGTTTCCAGGATCCCCGGCAGTTGCAGGCCCAACATGATGAAGACCATGCCGTTAAACACAAACTCCAGCATCGCCCAAACGCTGTTGGCCCGCAGGCGCATCGCCAGCGGGGCGTTGCGGATCACGCCAGACTGGCTGATGGTCATCCCCGCAGCAACGGCGGCCAAGATGCCAGAAACGCCGATGTGTTCGGCAATCAAATACGAGGCGAAGGGTAATAACAGCAGGAACACGATTTGCGTCGCCGGGTCATCCCCACTCCAGCGGCTCATCACACGCAACGATTTACTGTAGAGCCAAGTGACGGCGACCCCAGCCAATAGGCCGCCAATCGCCACTTTGAGGAATTCGAGCGTCGCGCCCCCGACGGTAAACACCATGGTCCCCATCGCCACTGCAATCGCAAATTTGAGTGACACCAGGCCGGACGCATCATTCATCAGCGCCTCGCCTTCCAGCACGCCCATGATCGGCTTCGGTATCCGCCCTTTACCAACAATACCGGACAGCGCCACGGCATCGGTGGGTGACAATACGGCAGCCAGCGCAAACGCCGCCACCAGCGGGATACCCGGTACCATGGCGTAAATCAGGTAACCGACACCAACCACAGTAATCAACACCAGCACCAGCGCCAGGCCCAGGATTTCGCGTCCGTGGTGCAGGAATTCTCGCGTGGGGGTTTTCCAACCATCAGCAAACAGCAAGGGTGGAATAAACAATACCAGGAACAATTCAGGGTCGAAATCGACGTGTAACCCGAAATGCGGCCAGGCCAGCAGGGCCCCGATACCGATTTGCATTAACGGCAGTGGTACCTGGAACGGCAACATGCGCGTCACCACCCCTGACAGGGAGACCACCAAAATTAAAATGAGGATTGTAAAAAAGATTTCCATGCTTTCCTTAGACTCTAGGGTTCAGACTGCATCTCTGAGTATGCCCCGATAGTAGATCACTTTTTTTACAGCGGTTAAAGCTTGTTGTGCCTTTCAAATTGCAGCACAGACAGAAGGAGACTTATCTGAAGCGGAGATAAAACATCCCCCGCCGAATCGACGGGGGAAACGACAATGCGATTAAATCGCCCAGCCACCGGCATAGAACGCCACCAGGGCCACCGCGATCACAACAGTGCCAATATTCAGTCGGCGCCATTCGCCCGAGAAAATACGACCGATGACCAATGCGCTAAAGCCCAACATGATGCCGGTAACGATGTTACAGGTCAGTACGATAAATACCGCACACAGAAGGCCTGACATGGCATCAACAAAGTCGTTGAAGTCCAGTTTGGTCACGTTGCTCAACATCAGCAGGCCGACATACATCAGCGCAGGTGCGGTAGCATAAATCGGTACCAGATAAGACAACGGCGACAAGAACAAGATCAGCAGGAACAACAGGCCGACTACGGTCGCCGTCAGGCCGGTTTTGCCCCCCGCCGCAGTACCCGCAGCAGACTCGATATACACTGCAGCCGGGGCTGCACCTACCAAACCGGAAAAAATGCTGCTCAGGGAATCCGACGTCAATGCTTTGCCGCCGTTGATGATTTGCCCGTCTTTATCCAACAGGTTAGCCTGACCAGCCACCGCACGAATGGTCCCGGTCGCATCAAACACCGCGGTCATCACCAATGCCAACACGCTTGGCAATACCACAGGCTGCAATGCCCCCATGATATCAAGACTGAAGATCAATGATTTGCCGTTAGCATCCGTCAGGCTAGGCATCGCGAACAAGCCCTGATATTTCACCGCCGGGTCAAACAGCAGACCAATGATCGAAATGACAATGATCACCAGCAGAATGCCACCGGGCACACGCAGCTTTTCCAAGCCAAAAATCACCGCCAGCCCGAGCAAGGTCATCACAACCGGGAAGGACGTAAATGCGCCCAGCGCCACAGGCAAACCGTCCAGCGGGTTCTTCACCACCAGGCCCACACCGTTCGCGGCGATCAACAACAGGAACAGACCAATGCCAATTCCGGTACCATGCGCCACGCCCATCGGCAGATTACGCAGGATCCAGGCACGAATACCGGTTACCGAGATAATGGTAAAGAGTACGCCCATCAGGAATACCGCGCCCAGCGCCACTGGAATGCTGATGTGTTGCCCCAGCACCAGGCTGAAGGCGGTAAACGCGGTCAGTGAAATCGCACAACCGATAGCCATTGGCAAATTCGCCCACAGCCCCATCAGTAACGATCCAAGACCGGCGACCAAACAGGTCGCGACAAACACCGCCGTTGGCGGGAAACCCGCCTTGCCGAGCATGCTCGGTACGACGATCACCGAATAAACCATCGCCAGGAAGGTGGTTAACCCCGCCACCACTTCCTGACGTACGGTGCTGCCACGCGCAGAAATATTAAAATAACCATCAAGCCCGCCTTTTGGTTTAACGGCGTTGTTCGCTTGAGAATTCGACATGTTGCTGTCCCCTGTGTTTCATTGCCAGCCCGTTTCAAAAGGCTTGTTGTTCCGCCCACGCATGTTTATTACGGTATCGTTTCCGTCACGTTCGCGTCCTTGCCCTTTACGCATGCTGCCAACCGGCATCACATATAAGGCAAACGTTTAACTCCCATTGCGTGAAACGGGTGATTTATGGTGGTTTATTCAAGGCAAACGATTATCCAGCCTTCTACACTCTCTGATCAACCAAAGATCGCGGCAATTCATGCAAAAAGCCTGGGGAACTATCATTATCGAAAATACGGTTTTTGTCCCATAGGTAAATCCGATGGGAATGCCCCCCAAAAACGGGGGGCCGAAGCAGCTACTGCGCCCGCGCTGCATTTTCATCCATGTACATCAGTTCCCAGATATGCCCGTCAAGATCCTGGAAACCATGCCCATACATAAAGCCGTAATCTTGCGGTTGGTTATAAGTATTACCGCCGGCGGCGATCGCCTTACGCACCACATCGTCTACCGCTGCCCGATTAGGCTGCGACAAACATATCAGCACCTCAGTCGCCTTCCTGGCATCGCTAACCGGATTCGGGGTGAACATTTTGAATTTTTCGTGGGTAAGCAGCATCACATAAATGCTGTCGCTGACCACCATGCAGGCGGCGGTGTCATCGGTAAACTGTTGATTAAAGCCGAAGCCCAGCTGGGTGAAAAAAGCAACAGATGCGGGCAGATCGCCCACCGGCAGGTTAACAAAAATTTGCGTAGCCATGGGCTACCTCCGATGAAGAGTGACCTCATCGAGTATAGCCCATCGTCTTAACTCAGCAGGTCATAAGGTCCCCCCTGATCCAGAGCGCGCTGATAGGCTGGACGTGAATGAATACGCTGCAGATAACCACGCAATTTCGGGCAAGCGTCCAGTGCGCCGCGCGCCGCCATCGCTTCCAGCGGGAAGCTCATCTGGATATCCGCCGCGCTGAACTCATTACCGACAAACCAGGTATTTTTGCTCAGGTGTTGTTCCAGATAGTCGCAATGCGGCGCGATCTGTTTGTCCAGGTACTCACGCTGCACGCCTTTGCCAATCGCCCCCGCGATGGGCCTGAGCAGCCAGGGTATGGGTGGCTGACCCAAGCGGCTGAACACCAATTTCATCACCAGTAA
Organism: Serratia sp. PL17; assembly: GCF_017832355.1. Taxonomy (GTDB): domain Bacteria; phylum Pseudomonadota; class Gammaproteobacteria; order Enterobacterales; family Enterobacteriaceae; genus Serratia. The sequence goes on along the minus strand of NZ_JAFIBY010000005.1, from coordinate 79,747 downwards.
TGGCATTAGCGAACCTTCGGCATAATGCAGCCAGTATCGGTACTGCTGACGGGCATGGTAATCGGTGGGAATAAACTGCCCCTGCGCATCGTAGGCTTCCTGCAGGTATTCAATAATGGCACCGGATTCCGCCAGCGTCAGATCGCCATCGACAATCACCGGCGACTTGCCCAACGGATGGATCTTCTTCAAGGCTGGCGGCGCCAACATAGTCTGTGGATCACGTTCATAGCGCTGTACCTGATAGGGCACGTCCAACTCTTCCAAAAACCACAGAATACGCTGCGAACGCGAGTTGTTCAGATGGTGAACAATGATCATGAGGACGCTCCTATCCGTTGCCACACCAATTCGCCGATCTGCACGCCGTTACCAAGCTGCAGCGGTACCGTACGCAGTTGGAGACGATCGCCGGAGAAATGATAAAAGCGCTCCTGCCGGCTACCGATCCAATTGGGGAACGAGCTGCCTTCAACCTGATGCACTACCCGCTGGTCGCTCTCATCCACCTGATAGCGACCAAAATAACAAATCATATTGATAAAGGCGGCGTGGGTTTCCTGGTCAGTGCCCTGCGCCAGATCGTCGGCGACAAAGCATGGCCGGGTAGCGCTATATAGCTGCGCCGCCATGGTGCCATTGGGCTCGTAGTTAATGCGACCCAGCACCTGCTCGCCCAGCGGGTGATTGACCCTGCCGTCCTCCCCTTTGAAGACAGAAGACACCAATGACCAGCTGCCAATAAACGCGTTGACTGACATGCCATTTACTCCTCTAAGGTTCCTGCTTACTCAAAGGGTAGTGGCGATTTTTCCGGTACGCCAGCGCAAGTCGCGCCGCTCAGAAATAAGTCAATTTATTTGATAGAGATTATCAAAACTCTCCGATTTTCTATTCAGCCGCGTCAGCCTATTATCTAACACATCGAGAGACGACAACCTCTCAACCCTAAAATACCCTGAGGAATGAATCATGAAAAACATCAAAATTTTTGCTACTGCTCTACTGCTGACTACCGCTTCTTTCGCTAGCGTTGCCGCTGACCAACTGACCAGTCAACCTGCTGCCGACGCCCAGAAAATCGGTGTCGTATCCGTTAGCGGTGCCTCTAACCTGAGTGCATTGGAAAGCGAATTGGCTAGCAAAGCTGCAGCGTCAGGTGCCAGCTCTTATCGCATCATTGCTGCCGGCGGCCAGAACAAACTTTACGGTACCGCAGAGATTTTCAACTGATCGTCAGACAGTTAACTGACGGAAGAAAGAAGCCCCGAAAGGGGCTTTTCTCGTTTCTAGCGGGCGTCAAAACGGGCGGCCAGCTTCTGCTGTCGGAATTGTTCGGTAATGTAATCGACGAACACTCGGGTTTTGGTTGGCAAGAACTTGGTGGTAGGGAAGTACAGGCACAGGCTACCGCGGTCGACATACCAACCTGGCAACACCCGCATCAAGCGGCCACTTTCCAGAAAGGGCAAGGCATTTGGCATACTGATGAGTGCAATACCCAGCCCCATTTCCGCCGCCCGGGCCGCCGCTTCTGGCTCATTCACCGTCATTTTTATTGCCATAGCCGGTACGCGTTGCTCGTTATCTGCATTTCGCAACGGCAAGTTGCGAATTCGCCCTGTTTGCGGCGAACGGATAAAAATACCCGCATGTTCCGCTAACTGCTCTGGCTGCTGAAGTCTCGGGTGCCGCTGCAGATACTCGGCAGAAGCGACCAGGACGCCGTGTGCGGGCGCCAGTTCACGGGCGATCATCCCCTGTGGCAGCTCGATGCCTCCACCCATTGCCACATCGAAATGCTCACCGATCAGGTCCACCTGACGATTATCAAAATGCCAGTCTGGAACAATCGACGGATAACGGGCGAGAAAGTCCGGCAACAGTGGCAGCACAAAATGCAGACCAAAGGCGGTGCCCATACTGACCTTCAACGTCCCAACGGCGACCCCACCACTGCTGCTCACCCCTTTCAATGCACATTGGATCGACAGTAAACCGCTGCGAACGTCCTGCAAAAAACGTTCACCCTCTTCGGTCAGGGTCAATTTGCGTGTATTACGCTGAAACAGCCGCACGCCCACCAGCGTTTCCAGTTTGGTAACGTTCTTCCCCACCGCGGCAGAGCTGATACCCAGCTTGCGGCCAGCAGCGGAAAAACTGCCACTCTCTGCACTGCTGACAAAACATTCCAGATGACCAAGCATGGTTTTCCCGCTGATTTCAAACCTATGGTTTACTCTGATTATAGCTCTTTTGGGCTAGTTACCGATCCGCGCTTCTCCGATACTGAACCGGTAGATTCTTTAACCTCATCCCCACTTTGGAGAAACATCATGTCCGCAACTCTCTCTTTGAAAGGCAAAGTCGCATTCGTTCAGGGCGGTTCACGTGGCATTGGTGCCGCCATTGCCAAACGTCTGGCGCGCGAAGGCGCCGCCGTCGCATTAACCTACGTAGCCTCTGCTGATAAAGCCGATGCGGTGGTCAATGACATCATTTCCGCCGGAGGCAAAGCCCTGGCCATCAAGGCTGATAGCGCCGACGCTGCCGCACTGCAACAAGCGGTACGCCAGGCCGTAAATAGCTTCGGCAATCTGGATATTCTGGTGAATAACGCCGGCGTGCTGGCGATGGGCAGCACCGAAGAACTGCCGCTGGAAGATCTTGATCGCACTCTGGCAGTTAACGTACGCAGCGTGTTTGTCGCCAGCCAGGAAGCCGCCCGCCATATGAATGACGGCGGCCGCATCATCAATATTGGCAGCACCAATGCTGAACGTATGCCTTTTGCCGGCGGCGCAGTCTATGCCATGAGCAAATCTGCGCTGGTCGGCCTGACCAAAGGTATGGCACGCGATCTCGGCCCGCGCGGTATCACCGTCAATAACGTTCAGCCCGGCCCTGTAGATACTGATATGAACCCGGCCAACGGTGATTTCGCCGAGCAGTTGAAAGCGATGATGGCGATCAGCCGTTATGGTAAAGATGAAGAGATCGCCAGTTTCGTCGCTTACCTCGCCGGCCCTGAAGCGGGATATATCACCGGCGCCAGCCTGAGCATTGACGGCGGCTTCTCGGCTTAATCTTTCTCAGAAAAGCAAAAAGCCCCTTTCGGGGCTTTTTTATTGGCTTCAGGCAACGGATATCAGAAAGGAATATCGTCGTCGAAGTCCATTGGTGGTTCGTTGCTGCTGGCAGCCGGTGCATTGTTCTGCGCTGGACGAGCTTGCTGACCACCGCTGAACTGGTTGCCACCCTGTGGCTGCTGAGGTTGGCCCCAACCGCCCTGGCCACCGGAAGCCTGGCCGCCGCCTGCTGGAGCACCGCCGCCTTGACGGCCGCCCAGCATCTGCATGGTGCCACCAACGTTAACCACAACTTCGGTGGTGTATTTTTCTACGCCAGCCTGATCGGTCCATTTACGGGTCTGCAGAGCGCCCTCGATGTACACCTGGGAACCTTTACGCAGATATTCGCCCGCCACTTCAGCCAGCTTGCCGAACAACACAACACGGTGCCACTCGGTCTTTTCTTTCTGCTCGCCAGTTGCCTTGTCACGCCAGCTTTCGGAGGTTGCCAGGGTAATGTTGGCCACTGCACCGCCATTCGGCATGTAACGGACTTCCGGGTCTTGGCCCAGATTCCCGACCAGAATTACTTTGTTTACGCCTCTGCTGGCCATGAGAACTCTCCTGATGATTGATTTTTACACAGTATAAACGAGTAAGTTTAACACGCTCAGCCTGAAACGACACCCGTGTTGATTACTGCGTCTTGTATTCCAGAATTGTCCTTTCGATCGACTTGCTTGCATTCATGTACTGGATATTCATTCAGGTTTTTTTGTGTCATAATTATGCGTTTCGTACTGGCTGTGCCGGTTTTTTGCGCGTTCGATCACAAAACAACCTGTAAATAACCCAGACAGGCGCGGTGTATCATCAAGACGGGAAGTGTAAATGGATAATATCGAAGTTCGTGGTGCTCGAACCCATAATCTCAAAAACATCAACCTGATTATCCCGCGTGACAAGCTGATCGTCGTCACCGGCTTGTCCGGTTCAGGCAAGTCCTCGCTGGCCTTTGATACTCTGTATGCTGAAGGGCAGCGTCGCTATGTAGAATCGCTCTCCGCCTATGCACGCCAGTTCCTTTCGCTGATGGAAAAACCGGACGTCGACCACATTGAAGGTCTGTCACCGGCGATCTCCATCGAGCAGAAATCGACCTCGCATAACCCACGATCCACGGTCGGTACCATCACCGAGATCCACGATTATCTGCGCCTGTTGTTTGCCCGCGTCGGCGAACCACGCTGTCCGGAACACCATGTACCGCTGGCGGCGCAAACTGTCAGCCAAATGGTGGACAACGTACTCAACCAGCCGGAAGGCAAACGCCTGATGCTGCTGGCGCCGGTCGTGAAAGACCGCAAGGGCGAGCACACCAAAACGTTGGAAAACCTGGCGAGCCAGGGCTACATCCGTGCCCGTATCGACGGTGAGGTGTGCGATCTGTCCGATCCGCCTAAGCTGGAATTACAGAAGAAACACACCATCGAAGTGGTCGTTGATCGCTTTAAAGTGCGTGACGATCTGTCTCAGCGTTTGGCAGAGTCGTTCGAGACGGCGCTGGAGCTGTCCGGCGGTACCGCAGTGGTCGCCGATATGGACGACGAGAAAGCGGATGAGCTGCTGTTCTCCGCCAACTTTGCCTGCCCAATCTGCGGTTACAGCATGCGCGAACTGGAACCCCGTCTGTTCTCGTTCAACAACCCAGCCGGTGCCTGTCCGACCTGTGATGGTCTGGGTGTACAGCAGTTCTTCGACCCGGAGCGCGTGGTGCAAAACCCCGAGCTTTCGTTGGCCGGTGGCGCAATCCGCGGCTGGGATCGCCGTAATTTCTATTACTTCCAGATGTTGCGCTCATTGGCAGAACATTACGCGTTCGACGTTGAAGCCCCCTTCAACAGCCTGGACGCCAACGTGCAAAAAGCAGTACTCAGCGGTTCCGGCAAAGAGTCGATCGAATTCAAATACATTAACGATCGCGGGGATACCACCGTGCGCCGCCATCCGTTCGAAGGCGTACTGCACAACATGGAACGCCGCTATAAAGAGACCGAGTCGAGCGCAGTCCGTGAAGAGCTGGCGAAGTTCATCAGCAACCGTCCTTGCGCCTCCTGCCACGGCACCCGTTTGCGCGAAGAAGCACGTAACGTGTTCGTTGAAGACACGACGCTGCCGGAAATCTCCGATCTCAGCATCGGTCACGCGATGACGTTCTTCCAGAACATGAAGCTCAGCGGTCAACGTGCCCAAATCGCTGAGAAAGTCCTGAAAGAAATTGGCGACCGCCTGAAGTTCCTGGTGAATGTCGGCCTGAATTACCTGTCGCTGTCACGCTCGGCAGAAACATTGTCCGGTGGCGAAGCACAGCGTATCCGTCTGGCCAGCCAGATTGGTGCTGGCCTGGTGGGCGTAATGTACGTACTGGATGAACCCTCGATTGGCCTGCACCAGCGCGACAATGAACGCCTGTTGGAAACCCTTATCCACCTGCGTAACCTCGGCAATACGGTGATCGTGGTAGAACACGATGAAGACGCCATCCGCGCCGCGGATCACGTGATCGATATCGGCCCCGGAGCCGGTGTTCACGGTGGCCAGGTCGTGGCAGAAGGCACCGTCGAGGACATCATGGCACAGCCGGAATCACTGACTGGCCAGTTCCTCAGTGGCAAACGTGAGATTGCCATTCCGGAACAACGCGTCCCCGCCGATCCAACCAAGGTGCTGAAGCTGAGCGGCGCACGGGGTAACAACCTGAAAGACGTGACGTTGACACTGCCGGTGGGACTGTTTACCTGCATTACCGGGGTTTCTGGCTCCGGCAAATCAACGCTGATCAACGACACGCTGTTCCCGATCGCGCAACGCCAACTCAACGGCGCCACCATTGCCGAACCGGCTCCCTTCCGTGACGTCAACGGTCTGGAGCATTTCGACAAGGTTATCGATATCGATCAAAGCCCGATCGGCCGTACGCCACGTTCCAACCCGGCAACCTACACCGGTATCTTTACCCCGGTACGTGAACTGTTCGCCGGCGTGCCGGAATCACGCAGCCGCGGCTACAACCCTGGCCGTTTCAGCTTTAACGTTAAGGGTGGCCGTTGCGAAGCCTGCCAGGGCGACGGTGTGATCAAGGTCGAAATGCACTTCCTGCCGGATATTTATGTGCCGTGCGACCAGTGCAAAGGCAAACGCTATAACCGTGAAACGCTGGAAGTGAAGTACAAAGGCAAAAGCATCCACGAAGTGCTGGAGATGACCATCGAAGAAGCGCGCGATTTCTTCGATGCCGTACCGGCATTGGCGCGTAAGCTGCAAACCTTGATGGAAGTCGGCCTGTCGTATATTCGTCTTGGTCAGTCAGCGACCACGTTGTCCGGCGGTGAGGCACAGCGCGTCAAACTGGCGCGTGAACTGTCCAAACGCGGCACCGGCCAAACGCTGTATATTCTGGATGAACCTACAACCGGTTTACACTTCGCCGATATTCAGCAACTGCTGGCGGTGCTGCATCAATTGCGCGATCAGGGCAATACCATCGTGGTCATTGAACACAACCTGGACGTGATTAAAACTGCGGACTGGATTGTCGACCTGGGGCCGGAAGGCGGCAGCGGCGGCGGTGAAATCCTGGTTGCCGGTACACCAGAAACCGTGGCCAACTGCGAAGCGTCGCATACCGCGCGTTTCCTCAAGCCATTACTGAAGAAGAAGTAACCCTGCCCGGCGGGCCGTTCCTGTGACGGCCCGCGCTATTACCCGTTTCGGTAAAATTGAACAGAAACAGGCAAGATTTAGACATTTTCAGGCATTTCCCTCCTCGCTCACCGCTTTTATCATCAATGTTCCCTCTGTGGCCCCTTGATATACTCAGGCCGCGTCTCACCGGCATCCGCTGCCGGAAACTGTTCTCCCACTCATTGATGACTGGAGTTACCATGAACATTACGCATGCCTATGCCGCGCACGACGCCAAGTCAGCGCTAGTTCCTTTTGATTACACACCGCGCACCCTGCGCGACCACGATGTGCAAATCAACGTTCTGTTCTGTGGCGTCTGCCATTCTGATTTGCATCAGGCCCGCAACGAATGGAGCAATACACTTTTCCCGGTAGTGCCCGGTCACGAAATCGTAGGTCGAGTGAGCGCCGTAGGCAGCCACGTTTCACGTTATAAGATCGGCGACTTGGTTGGCGTTGGCTGTATGGTGGATTCCTGCCGCAGTTGTCCGAGCTGTGACGAAGGGCTGGAGCAATACTGTGAGAACGGCTTTACCGGCACCTATAACGGACAGGATCGACAAACCGGCGCCACCACCTACGGCGGCTACTCAACCGATATGGTGGTAGATCAGGACTTCGTGCTGCGCGTACCGGAAAACCTCGATCCTGCCGGAGTGGCCCCGTTGCTGTGTGCGGGTATCACCACCTATTCCCCACTGCGCCAATGGGGCGCCGGGCCGGGTAAAAAGGTGGGGATCGTTGGCCTCGGCGGGCTGGGGCATATGGGCGTCAAATTGGCCCGGGCAATGGGGGCGCATGTGGTGTTGTTCACCACTTCCACATCTAAAGTCGAGGACGCCAAACGCCTTGGCGCGCATGAAGTGGTGATCTCACGCAATCCGGACGAGATGGCCCAACACACCAACAGCTTCGACTTTATACTCAATACGGTCGCAGCCCAGCACGATCTGAACCCGTTCCTTAACCTGCTGCGCCGCGACGGTACCCTGACGCTGGTCGGCGCACCAGAACACGACCATCCGTCACCGCAGGTGTTCAATTTGATCATGAAGCGCCGCCGTATCGCCGGTTCGCTGATCGGCGGCATTGCGGAGACTCAGGAAATGCTGGATTTTTGCGGCCAACATGGCATTACCTCGGATATTGAGCTGATCCCGATGCAGCAAATCAACCAGGCCTTCGAGCGGATGCTGAAAAGCGACGTGAAATACCGTTTCGTGGTGGACATCAATTCACTGCGCGGCTAAGCACTTCGGGCGCCCACTGTGGCGCCCGATTTTTCCTACAGTTGTTTAATGATTCGCACCGGGTTGCCACCGACCACACAGTTGGCTGGCACATCTTTAGTCACCACCGCACCGGAAGCCACCACCACGTTATCCCCCAGCGTAACGCCCGGATTTATCACTGCCCGACCACCGATCCACACGTTATCACCAATATGCACCGGTTTGCCAAACTCTGCCCCGCCGACACGGGTTTCTGCGTCCAATGGATGGGTAGCGGTGTAAATATGGACGCCCGGTGCCAACATGCAGTTATCACCGATATGCACTTCGCACACGTCAAGGATCACGCAATCAAAATTAGCGTAGAAGTTTTTGCCCAGATAAATGTTGTAGCCGTAATCACAGCGAAACGTCGGTTCGAGGGTTCCGCCCTGATATTGACCCAGAAGCTCCACCAACCATTGTTTACGCAATGCCCCCTCATCCGGAGATGAGTGGTTATAATGGTGTACCAACTGGCGCGCGCGCTTGCGCTCGCTGCGGAGTAACTCGTCACCAGCGTCGTACAATTCACCCGCAATCATCTTGCGTTTTTCTTCACTCATGGCCATGTCATGACATCCTTTCGTCTTACGGCTTATTGATTAATGAAGCCTAGTCGTTTCAATCAAACATTAAAAAGGGAACGTTCCCATAATCAAGCTGACTTCACAATTTGGAAGATTAACTGAAGGAAGGGTGAAGATCGTAAAAGGCAGGTCTGTACCTGCCCCTTAAGATTCAAGCGCGCAGTTCTTGGCGTACGTGCTCAGGTAATCCCTGCAACACCAACTGATACGAGCTGTCGATCAAGCTATAGAACTGAGAGTTCGGCAGGTTGCCGTCGAGAAACACGGTATTCCAATGGGCCTTATTCAACCGCTCGCAGGCCACGATCTCTGGATGGTGTTCCCGCAGGCTTTCCGCCAGCTCCGGGCTGGACTTTACCGCCAGTGCCGGCCGCCCCTGCACCTCGCACACCATGGCAAACATCACGTCACCAACCTTGATCTGACTTGCCTGCCACTGGTTCTGGTCGCTCTGTTCCGCGCCCGGCTTCGCCATGCAGTATTCCAGCAGTGCTGTGTTATTCATTGGGTTATTCCCCCTGTAAAGTGGCCACAACCCGGCGTGAACCGCCGTGGATGCGGTGCTCCCCCAGCCAAATTCCTTGCCATGTGCCCAGCATCAGTCGCCCGTGACCGACAGGCAGCGTCAAGGACGTGCCCAACAGAGAGGATTTGATGTGCGCCGGCATATCGTCCGGCCCTTCATAGTCATGTTGGTAGGGTGCGTTCTCTGGCACCTGACGCAGGAAATGCTGCTCCATATCGGCTCGCACCGTAGGATCACAGTTCTCGTTCAGCGTCAGCGAAGCCGAGGTATGCTGCAACAACAGATGCAGCAGGCCAGTTTGCAGGCGGTGTAAGTGGGTTAGCTGGTCGGTAATTTCTTCAGTAACCAGATGAAAACCACGCGCTTTTGCGCTGAGGATTAGCGTTTGCTGATGCCACATAAGTGAGCGCCCCTCAATCAGTATATTCTCTCTCCAGTTTGCGGCAACTCCGGCGACAAACCGACAACAAAAAAGGGAGCGATATCGCTATCGCTCCCTTCGCATGACGATGAACGTCAGTTCACCCTAACAGCAATCACTGCACCGCGGCAAACGCCTCGGCCACCTGATGCACGTTGTTATGGTTCAAGCCAGCCATACAAACACGGCCGCTGTGGATCAGATACACACCAAACTCTTCACGCAGGCGATCAACCTGTGCCGCGCTGAACCCGGTGTAGCTGAACATACCGCGCTGTTCCAGCAGGTAATCGAAGTTACGCTGCGGTAGAGCAACTTTCAGCGCTTCCACCAGCGTTTTGCGCATCTCAAGGATACGGTTACGCATAGTCTCGACTTCTGCCAGCCACTGGGCTTTCAGTTGCGTATCGTTCAGCACCTTTGCCACCACCTGCGCACCGAAGTTCGGTGGGCTGGAGTAGTTGCGGCGAACCGTCGCTTTCAACTGACCCAGCACGCGCCCGGCAGCTTCTTCGCTTTCGCAGACCACTGACAGGCCGCCGACACGTTCACCGTACAGCGAGAAAATTTTCGAGAACGAATTGCTCACCAGGCACGGCAAGCCCGCGGCAGCAAGGGTGCGAATGGCATAAGCGTCTTCGGTAATCCCGCCGCCAAAGCCCTGGTAGGCGATATCGAGGAACGGGATCAATTCACGTTCGGCGATCACCTTAACCACGTCATCCCACTGGGCGTTTGTCAGATCAGAGCCCGTCGGGTTATGGCAGCATGGGTGCAACAGGGCAATGCTGTGTTTTGGCAGTTGTTTCAACGCGCTGAGCATTGCGTCAAATTTCACACCCAGGCTTTCGTTGTCAAAGTACGGGTAGGTGTTCACCTTGAAACCGGCACCGCCAAAGATGGCAATGTGGTTTTCCCAGGTCGGATCGCTGACCCATACCTGCGAATCCGGAAAGTAGCTTTTCAGGAAGTCGGCACCGACCTTCAGCGCACCAGAACCGCCAACGGTCTGAATGGTGGCAACGCGTCCCTGCTGCAACATCGGGTGCTCAGCACCAAACAGCAGGTGTTGAACCGCAGTACGATAAGGGTGCAGGCCTTCCATCGGCAGATAGACCGACGCCCCCTGATCCACCGCGTTCAACTGCGTTTCCGCTGCGGCAACTGCTTTCATCTGCGGGATAATGCCCTGCTCGTCATAGTAAAGGCCGATACTCAGGTTAACCTTGTGCGAACGGGGATCTTTTTTGAATTTTTCCATCAGCGACAGGATCGGGTCACCTGCATAGGCATCAACGTTCTGAAACACGGGGTTGTTCTCCTGGATTATTAGGGTTTGGGGGCACAGCATTAGGCTCTAATATAGACGGAAAACGGCATTCGGTCTGAGCTTTATCTCGCAACGGGCAACAAACCGTTTTCCTTGATACGGTTGAGCACGACCGCCGTTTTGATATGCGCCACACTTTTATGCCGCGACAGCGTCTGGCTGATGAAATCGTCCAGCGCCGGCAGATCCGCCACGGCCACTTTCAGCAGGTAGTCAGCGTCGCCTGTGGTTTTATAGGCGTCAAGAATGGCGTCCACTTCTTCCAGCATCTGGTGGAAACTGTCAATTTGCTCCTGCCCGTGCTGAGTCAGACTTACTTCAATCAGCCCTACAAGCCCCAGCCCGACGGCCTCTGGCGCCAAACGCGCGTGATAACCGCGGATCAGCTGTGCCTGCTCCAGGCTGATGCGCCGCCGTGAGCACTGGGAAGCAGACAGCCCAACCAATTCGCTCAGTTCCTGATTGGTCAGACGGCCATTGGTCTGTAACAGCGTCAGGATTTTCATATCAAAATCGTCAATGTTGTACATAGCCACCTGTAAACTGTGTTAATAAATGTTGACGTTACAGCCTATCAGTTTTTTGACTGTGGATACCCTCCCCCCGCCGAGGTTGTGAAGCGCACAGCAGCAATGCCGAACGTTTCCACCAACTCATGGCATAAAAAGTGGGTAACTCGCGCAAGTCAGCAACAATTAACGGCTAAATTGCGCATAAAACCACGAATGTATAAAAAGGACGCCGATGAAAAAGCTATTCCCTCTCGCACTGCTGGTTGCCGCCGGGAGCGCCAGCGCCCAATCACACCTGGATAAAGTCATTCAGCAGGGCACGCTGGAAGTGTGCACGACCGGCGATTACAAACCCTATACCTTCCTGAAAGAAGACGGCAGCTATGAAGGTATTGATATCACCATGGCGGAATCGCTGGCCAAGAGCCTGGGAGCCAAAGTGAAATGGGTGAAAACCAGTTGGAAAACCCTGACGCCTGATTTTGTCGCCGGTAAATGCGATATCGCTATGGGCGGGATCTCTGTCACGCTGCAGCGACAGAGGCAGGTGTTCTTTGCCGATAAGCTCGATACCGACGGCAAGATCCCGTTGGTGCGCTGCACCGACGTGAAAAAATACCGCACCATCGACCAGATCAACAAGCCGTCAGTACGCCTGCTGGAACCGGCTGGCGGTACCAACGAAGCCTTCGTGCACGCCTATCTGCCCAAGGCCAAGCTGACATTGACCCATGATAACGTGGGCATTTTCCAGCAGTTAGTCGACAAGAAAGCCGATGTGATGATCACTGACGCTTCCGAAGCGTTATATCAGCAAAAGCGGTATCCGAAGCTATGTGCGGTAAATCCGAACAAACCGATGCAGTACGGCGAGAAGGCCTACATGCTGCCGCGTGATGATTTGAGTTGGAAACTGTATGTGGACCAGTGGCTGCACCTGGCCAAAGCGACCGGTGAGTATCAGAGCATTATCGATCAGTGGTTGGCGGTAAAGAAGTAACGCGCAAGTGATCGGGGCCAGCACATTGTCGCTGGCCCCCTCGGGAGGCTATTCTCCGATATATTCCATCGCCACGCGCTGCGTCAGCTTGGTGATCAGCTCGTAAGCGCTGATGCCGGTGCAGGCCGCAATGCGTTCAACCGGCAACGCGTGACCCCACAGCACCACTTCATCGCCCACCTTATCTGTCGCATCAGGGCCCAGGTCCACCGACATCATGTCCATCGACACACGGCCCACGATTGGCACTTCACGGCCATTAAGCCACACGGGAGTGCCGGAAGGTGCGCTGCGCGGATAACCGTCACCATAGCCCATCGCGACCACGCCCAAACGGGTATCGCCTTCACTCACCCAGGTGCCACCGTAGCCGACAGACTCACCGGCCTTGTGCTCGCGCACGGCAATCAGGTTAGATTTGAGCGTCATGGCCGGCTGCAGATCAAACTGACAGCCATTGGAACCGTCCATCGGCGAAACGCCGTAAAGAATGATCCCCGGACGGACCCATTCGTTGTGCGCGTCCGGCCACAGCAGCGTGCCACCGGAAGCCGCAATCGAACGCTGCCCCGGTTTGCCACGGGCAAAGTTCTCAAAACACTGCATTTGCTTGAGCGTCGTGTCGGATTCGGGTTCATCGGCACGGCTGAAGTGGCTCATGATATTGACTGGCTGCACGACGTTGCGGCAGGCACTCAAACGTTGATAGAAGGCCTCAGCCTGCTCCGGGCGTACGCCCAGGCGATGCATGCCGGTGTCCAGCTTCATCCACACGGGCACCGGACGTGATAACGTGGCCTGCTCCAGCGCTTCAAGCTGCTCGATACTGTGCACTGCGGTTTCGATGTTGTTGGCTACCAAAACGGGCAAATCTTCGGCGGAGAAGAAGCCTTCCAGCATCAAGATTGGCTTGACGATGCCACCGGAGCGCAACATTAGCGCTTCGCCAATGCGCGCCACGCCGTAGCAGTCGGCATCTTGCAGGGTGTGCGCTGTTTCCAGCAGGCCATGTCCATAAGCGTTTGCTTTCACAACGGCAATCAGGCGACTTTGCGGCGCCTGACGGCGCACCTGTTGCAGATTATGTCGCAGAGCGCGGCGGTCGATTACAGCGGTTGCCGCTTTCATTTCAGTTCCTTAGCTGATTATTCGTCATCATATTGTGGCCCCGCGTAGTTATCGAAACGCGACCACTGGCCGTTAAAGGTAAGGCGCACGGTACCGATAGGGCCGTTACGCTGCTTACCCAGAATAATTTCAGCAATCCCTTTCAGATCGCTGTTCTCGTGATAAACCTCATCACGGTAGATGAACATAATCAGGTCGGCATCCTGCTCGATGGAACCAGACTCACGCAGGTCTGAGTTGACCGGACGCTTGTCGGCACGCTGCTCCAGGCTTCGGTTCAGCTGCGACAGCGCCACCACCGGTACTTGCAGCTCTTTCGCCAATGCCTTCAACGAGCGGGAAATTTCGGCGATCTCCAGCGTACGGTTATCGGACAGGGCCGGCACGCGCATCAGCTGAAGGTAGTCGATCATGATCAGGCTAAGGCCGTCATGCTCACGGAAAATACGGCGCGCGCGCGAACGCACTTCGGTTGGCGTCAAACCGGAGGAGTCATCAATGTACATATTGCGCTTCTCCAGCAGGATACCCATAGTGCTGGAAATACGCGCCCAATCCTCGTCATCAAGCTGACCGGTACGGATACGCGTTTGGTCAACGCGTGACAGTGACGCCAGCATACGCATCATGATCTGGTTGCCTGGCATCTCGAGACTGAAGATCAGCACCGGTTTTTCCTGCGTCATCGCAGCGTGTTCGCACAAGTTCATGGCGAAAGTGGTTTTACCCATCGAAGGACGGGCGGCAACGATGATCAGATCCGACTTTTGCAAACCGGCGGTTTTCTTGTTGAGATCCTGATAGCCGGTGTCCACACCGGTAACGCCATCATGCGGCTGCTGATACAACTGCTCGATGCGCGCAACGGTGTCCTCCAGGATGCGTTCGATACCTTTCGGGCCTTCATCTTTGCTGGCACGGTTTTCCGCAATTTGGAATACGCGTGATTCAGCCAGATCGAGCAGGTCTTCACTGCTGCGCCCTTGCGGATCATAACCGGCGTCGGCGATCTCATTCGCCACCGAGATCATCTCACGCACTACCGCACGTTCACGTACGATATCGGCATAAGCGCCAATGTTGGCAGCACTCGGGGTATTTTTCGATAACTCGGCCAAATAGGCGAAGCCACCGACAGAATCCAGCTCGCCCCGCTGTTCCAGCGATTCGGACAGCGTGATCAAATCGATCGGCCGGCTCATTTCCAGCAGGCGCTGCATCTCGGTAAAGATCAGACGGTGCGGGCGACTGAAGAAGTCGTTGGCAACAACACGTTCTGCCACGTTGTCCCAACGTTCGTTATCCAGCATCAAACCGCCCAACACGGACTGTTCCGCCTCCAGCGAATGTGGCGGCATCTTCAGCCCTTCCATCTGACGATCTCGTGGACGATCTCTGGCCTCGTCCGCGTTTGTTTTGTTGGTTGGTTTTTTTCCTGCCATGAAGCGTATTCTTTATCCGGTTGCGAATGGAGAATCCTGACGCGAGAGTATACGTGATTTTTATCTGTGATTCCTGCGGCATAACCGATGCAAAAAAGGTATCAATCTGCGCAAGGGCAAACTGGATCACCGATACTAAAACGCGTAGGGTGAAATTAGACACCCACACGAGGTAATGAAATGGCAAAGCGCATTCAATTCTCCGCCACCGGCGGCCCGGAAGTGTTGCAATACGTTGATTTTACACCCGTAGATCCAACTGCCGGCGAGGTGCAAATCGAGAACAAAGCGATCGGCATCAACTATATCGACACTTACGTGCGCAGCGGGTTGTACCCGCCAGCCACCCTGCCCAGCGGATTGGGCACCGAAGCCGCCGGCGTCGTCACTAAGGTCGGTGCGGGTGTCACCGCACTGAAGCCCGGCGACCGGGTGGTTTACGCCCAATCGTCACTCGGTGCCTACAGCGAAGTCCACAACGTTGCGGCTGAAAAAGTGGCGATATTGCCGCACAACTTGAGCTTTGAGCAGGGCGCAGCCGCTTTCCTTAAAGGGCTGACGGTACACTATCTCTTGCGTCAAACTCATGAAGTTCAGCCAGGGGAAATATTCCTGTTCCATGCCGCCGCTGGCGGTGTTGGGCTGATTGCCTGCCAATGGGCCAAAGCGCTTGGAGCAAAATTGATTGGCAGCGTAGGTTCCGATGAAAAAGCAGAATTGGCGAAACACGCCGGCGCTTGGGCAACCATCAATTACCATAAGGAAGACATCGCCGCGCGCGTGGCTGAGCTGACACAGGGCGAAAAAGTCGGCGTGGTGTATGACTCCGTTGGGCAAAGTACCTGGCAGACCTCACTCAATAGTCTGAAGCGACGCGGGTTGATGGTCAGCTTCGGCAATGCCTCCGGCCCGGTTACCGGTGTCGATTTGGCGCTGCTGAACCAAAAAGGCTCGCTGTATGTCACCCGCCCTTCCCTAAACGGCTACATTACCAACCGTGCTGAACTGCAGTTTGCCAGTAATGAACTGTTTTCACTGATCGGCAGCGGAGCCATCAAGGTCGACGTGAAGGAAGAGCAGAAGTTTGCGTTAGCCGACGCACAGCGCGCGCATCAGGTGTTGGAAAGCCGCAGCACCAGCGGTTCAAGCCTGCTGATTCCCGGGCGCTGAGATCGTCCAATGTGCCGTTATGACCAATAGAAAGGGCTCCGTAAGGAGCCCTTTCTATTACTGCGTTTGTAGGGGTAGAGCAGAGTCCGCCAGAGACAGGGGTTGCTTGAGCAACACGCATATTTGGTATTACTGCCTCTTGCGGTGATGAAATAGGTCGCATCGCTGCATCGACAAACATCCTAACAGCCCGGAAACGCAAAAAACATGGCTAATGCGGCACGTTAGCATTTAAAGCACCAACCTGTGACCGCTGCCACATTCAGAGCAGGTCTGTTGCGTATATTTCAGCGTGACCGACTGATTATTCGACAAAAAGTCAGTAACGCCGGATTTGTGGTTTCTGCATCGAACGGTATATCCACACGCCCACAACAGCCAAAATCAGCCACGGTAACAGTTTAATCACCATCGCAAACAGGCCACCAATCAACATAAACGCCGCAGCAACCAGCAACGCGGCGAACACGCCCAACAACGAAATCCCGGTCACCATCAACATGACGACAAAACCGATAAGAAAGAAGAGTTCCAACATGATTTTGCTCCTTCGCAAAACGAGGTATCTGCTGAGGTATTACAAAAAGCATGCCAGAAACGTGAGAAAACTAAGTGATTGAAATTAAAAAAAAGGCATGTCGCAGCGTGCAACATGCCTGGTCAAAAACACTAATTTTTAGTCAGATTTTTATACCGTTTCCGCTATCTCGGTGCGCGGCAGGCGCACTAAATTCAGCGCCTGTTCAACCACACGCGCATCGGCCCCCGGCTTATGCGCATTTTCACTCAGGTGGCGGCGCCACTGACGTGCACCTGGGACCCCTTGGAACAAACCAAGGATATGGCGGGTGATGTGGCCCAAATAGGTACCATTTGCTAGCTCGCGCTCGATGTACGGATACAGCGACTCGATAATCGCTATGCTGTCCATAACGTCGGTCTTACGGCCAAACAGTTCACTGTCAACGCGCGCCAGAATGCCCGGGTTCTGATAGGCTTCGCGCCCCATCATTACGCCATCCAAATGCAGCAGGTGTTGTTTTGCTTCTTCCAACGTTTTCACCCCACCGTTGATGGCCAGGGTCAGCGTGGGGAAATCACGTTTTAACTGATACACACGTGGATAGTCCAACGGTGGCACTTCGCGGTTCTCTTTCGGGCTCAGGCCTGACAGCCAGGCTTTGCGCGCATGTATCGTGAACATGTCGCACTCGCCGCGCCCGGCAACGGTGCCGATAAAATCACACAAAAACGCATAGCTGTCCTGATCGTCAATGCCAATACGGGTTTTCACCGTCACAGGAATCGACACCACGTCACGCATCGCTTTGATGCAATCGGCAACCAGCGTTGCCTGCCCCATCAGACAGGCACCGAACATGCCATTCTGTACCCGATCGGATGGGCAACCGACATTGAGGTTAATTTCGTCATAACCGCGCTGCTCAGCCAGTTTGGCACAGTGCGCTAACGCAGCCGGATCGCTACCGCCTAATTGTAGCGCTACCGGGTGTTCCTCTTCGCTGTAAGCCAGGTAGTCACCCTTACCGTGGATAATCGCCCCGGTAGTCACCATCTCGGTGTACAGCAGCGTTTCCTTGGTCAACAGGCGGTGAAAGTAACGGCAATGACGATCGGTCCAGTCGAGCATCGGCGCGATGGAGAAACGATTGGCGGCGTATTTTGAGGCGTTATTGTCTGTCGTCATGCTGGGCTACTGGCTACCTGATTCTGTCTGGGATTCAACGAACGGCGTGCTGCCGCAAACGGCTATTATACCGACAATCGGCGGCATTGGGAAAACTGACGCGCCTTAAGATTAAAAAACAACCGGAAAAAATGAATAAACGGGCGCTTTCAGGTGTTATCTCAGCAAGGGTGCAGCTCCGCGCCCTCTCCCGATGAGGAAACGACCATGAACAATTTCGTTAAACGCCTGCTGCTCCCCGTCATTGCCAGTTCTCTGTTGATTTCCGGTGCCGCGCTGGCAATGGGAGGAGATGGCAGCGGCCAGACTACGCCAACCTGCCCGAAGGGCCAGATATACGATACAAAAACCAAGACCTGCACGGTGGATAAAAGCAGCATGATCAACGACAACGATCGGGCGAACTATGCTTATGCACTGGCAAAAAGTGGTCGCTACCAGGAAGCTCTCGACGTGCTTAACACGCTGAAGGATCCCAATACCGCCGTAGCCTTGAACTACCGAGGTTATGCCACCCGCAAGCTTGGCCGCACCGACGAAGGGATCAGCTACTATTTAAAATCAGTAGCACTCGATCCGAAATACCCAAAAGTCCGCGAATACTTGGGTGAAGCCTATATGGTGAAAGGGCGCCAAGACTTGGCAAAAGAGCAACTGAAGGTGATTCAGTCACTGTGCGGTACCGGTTGTGAAGAGTACAAAGATCTGGCGGCTGCCATCGATCACCATCCAGAGTCATGATGTAACAGATCCCGGAGGCGAACATCAGCACAGATGCGATTCGCAACGAAATCGGTCAGTATCTTTCCCGCCTGTGGCGCTATGGCCTGGTGCTTTCCCACCGGCGGGATATTGCCGATGACTTGGTGCAAGCCACCTGCGTACGCGCCCTCGAGCGCGCCGCGCAGTTTGCTGTCGGCACGCGTATGGATCGCTGGTTATTTGCAATCCTTCACTCCATTTGGCTTAACGAGATCCGCGCTCAACATATCCGCCAGGGACAAGGTTTTGTCGACGTCGACGAACTGGCCGGTGCGGAAAACAGCGAGCAGCCTATCTGGGCCAATGAAGTGATGCAGCGGGTCAACCAACTGCCGGAGGCACAGCGCAATACGCTGTTTTTGGTGTACGTCGAAGAGCTTTCTTACCGTGAGGCCGCTGAAGTGTTAGGTGTACCCATTGGTACCATAATGAGTCGCCTGGCGGCAGCGCGACTGAGGTTGGCGAACGACAGCATGCTGCAAACCCGCTCACCGCAGGCAAAAGGAGGACAATCATGAGCTCAACCTATGCTGCGGATGAACTACTGGTCGCCTATCTGGACAATCAGTTAGACCCACAACAACGCCTGCAACTGGAGCAACGCTTGGCTGGAGAACCTGCGTTGGCTGAGCGTTTGACGTTGCTGGCGCGCAGTAACCTGCCCTTTAAGCAAGCATTCGCCCCTTTGCTTGATGAGGCCCCAGTGCAACAGTTAAGTGAGGCATGGCCACTCACCGTCGCTACCCCGCAAACGGGCATCAGCCGTCGCGGTCTCATCGCTGCGGCCGTCGGCTTCTTGGCGCTCGGGATCGCAGGCGATCGCGTCTATCTGCAGTTTAATCAGCCAGAGGACAACTGGCGTGGCTTGGTCGCCCAATATATGGCGCTGTACACGCCGGAAACGCTGGCAGGTGCCGACGAATCGGCCACGCAGATTGCCGCTCAATTACAACAAACCGGCGATCGACTGGGTATTAGCCTTCCGGCACAAAAACTGGTGTTGAAGGGTGCCGAACTGAAAAACGCCCGCGTGTTGGCCTACGACGACCGACGCATCGCGCAATTGACCTGGCTGGATACGCAATATGGCGCACTGGCACTATGCATTATCCAGCAGAGGGGCCAACAACAACCGGCCGAAAGCGAACGCCGCCAAGGCATGAACGTCGTCTATTGGGCCGATGGCAACCATGCCTTTATGCTGATTGGCCATAATCCAACGGGTGAAATGACCGCGTTAGCAGCCCACTTGCAACACGCTTTATCAACCTGACCCCCTTGCGCCCTCCCGCCCACTGATGAGTAAGTTGTGAATAGCGTCACATTTCTGGCGCGCAACACGCGGTCAACCGGGCAATTAACGCGCCATATCAGAGGAAAAGGGGCCGACTCTCGGCGATTTGGCTGAACCATGTTAAAATCGGCTTTTTTACGTACCGGGAAATTTGCCATGAACTCAAACACCCAGGAAAAGCTGCTGGCGCAGGCTGAACAACTCTGTCAGCAACGCAATGTGCGACTGACACCGCAGCGGCTGGAAGTGTTACGCCTGATGGCACAACAGCCCGGTGCCATCAGCGCTTATGACCTGCTCGATTTACTGCGCGTTGCCGAACCCCAGGCCAAACCGCCAACGGTTTACCGCGCGCTGGACTTCCTGTTGGAACAAGGCTTCATTCACCGGGTCGAGTCAGCCAACAGCTACGTGCTGTGTCATCACTTCGAACAACCTATGCACACTTCCGCGCTGTTTATCTGTGATCGTTGCGGTCAGGTGACAGAGCGCACAACTGAAGGGGTTGAAGATACGCTGCAAAAACTGGCCAAAGAGTCGGGGTTTGTCCTGCGTCACAGCGTAGTGGAAGCACACGGCCTGTGCGCCGCTTGCGTTGAGGTAGAAGCTTGCGACAGCAAACATGATTGCGGCGAACACGACCATAGCATTGCCATCAAGAAGAAATAGACAGGGTTAGCAGGCACCTCCTTGTGTCTGCAGGCCTGGCACCAAGGGGAAGGCGCCAGACTTTCGGCCGCATCCGCTGCGGCCCATCGCGCTACCAGCGATATTTGTTATGATCTTCCCAAGACTTCACTTCTTTCTCGGCCGCCTCTTTCTGGTAGCCGTAGCGCTCCTGGATTTTACCGACAAGCTGCTCGCGTTTCCCTTCGATGACCGTCAGGTCGTCATCGGTCAGCTTGCCCCATTTTTCTTTCACTTTCCCTTTAAACTGCTTCCAGTTACCGTCGGCTTGATCTTTGTTCATAGTATCTCCGTTAACCTGTGGTGAGTCAGTTTTAACTACTGCTGGCTGAGGATGCGCCCCGTTTATATTGCCAGCCACACGATTAATTATAGATGCAGATAGCGACAAACAAATAAAAACCAGAATTAAAATCCATTTTTAAATTGAAAATAAGAAAAAAACGCCAACAAACAACTTACTACACGACTTGGCTAACCGACGAGAATATGTAACAAAATACAAACAAACACATAATTAAAATTTATGTATTTGCAAGAAAGGCTATCGTCATTGTGCTGCTGAAAACCAGCTGCCACGCAGCCTGTGACGGTGCCAAATCCACCCAAGCGCGATGCCGCGCAGCGCAAGAAAGACCGCCAGCGCCAACCACAATCCATGATTGCCCAAGACAGGCACGGTCAGCAGCGTCAAACCGTAACCCGCAGCCGCCACGGCCATGCTGTTACGCATTTCTGCACCGCGAGTCGCACCAATGAACATGCCATCCAGCAAATAGCACCACACCCCAACCAGCGGTAGCACCACCTGCCAAGGTAAATAGTCATTCGCCATCGCACGCAGTTCTGGCAACGAGGTCAACGCCGCAATGATTTGCTGCCCGGCAAAGGCATAAACCACACCAAAGGCTAGCGCCACTAAACAGGCCTGCCGGCAAGCCGCGCGCCACACCTTACGCAATTGACTGTCATCTCTGGCACCATAAGCATGACCAGAATGCGCTTCTACCGCATAGGCAAAACCATCCAGTGCATAGGCGGTAAAGGTCAGCAAATTCATCAGTACCGCGTTTACTGCCACTACGTCACCGCCAAGCCTGGCGCCGAAGATAGTCAAGGATGCAAAGCACAATTGCAGCAACAATGAACGCAACATGATATCGCGGTTCAACGCAAGCAAACGCCGCAGATTACCGCGCCAGGCATGGCGCAACATCGGAACAGAAATACCGCGTATGCGCATCACTCGCCAGGACAGCCATAAACCCAGCAGCAGCGTAGCGTACTCAGAGACGGCGGTCGCCGTCGCGGCACCTTGCACATTCCAGCCCAGCCCCATGACCAACCAGATATCCAGAACGATATTCAACACATTACCGACTATCAGCAGGATGACCGGCGCCCGCACGTATTGCACGCCAAGCAACCAACCCAAGATCACCATATTTGCCAGCGCTGCCGGTGCGCTCAGCCAACGGATCTCAAGGAACAATCGTGCTTGCTTCAGCACCGCATCGTCACCGCCAACAATCTGCAGCGCCAGATCGATCAACGGATGGCGCAGCAACACGATAACGACGCCGGCCAATACTGCCAGCAACAGCGGCTGCATAAAGGCACGTGCCAATCCCTGTGGGTTTTGTGCGCCCAGCGCCTGTGCCGTCAAACCGGTGGTACTCATGCGCAAAAACAGCAACAACATAAACAGGAAGCTGGTTGCCATCGCCCCGACCGCCACGCCCCCCAAATAAACAGGGCTGTCGAGGTGACCTATCACTGCGGTATCGACCAACCCAAGCAGTGGCACGGTGATATTGGAAAAGATCATCGGTAGCGCGAGGCGCCACAAGGCTTTATCGGTATCGCTGGTGAAGGCGGAAAGCAGGCGCATAGTGGAATGTTCCCGTGTATACCCGTCATCTTTCAAGTTGCAGCGTTGTTATCTGCACTCGCTCACCCCAGTTACTTACCTGAGTAAGCGCCTGGGGATGAGCGAGTTGGCCGCCTAGCTGCAACTTGAAAGCTATAGGGTATATAGTGAATCAGATATGACATCGCCCCAGAACTGGGGCGACTTAAATCAGAGGACGATGTGTAGGCGTGAGGATTAAACCCAGTCGCCATTGCGGATCACACCGACCGCCAGGCCTTCAATGGTGAAATTCTGCTGGCGCAGATCAACCACAATCGGTTGGAACTCGCTGTTTTCCGGCAATAACTCAACAACATTTCCGTGTTTTTTCAGACGCTTAACTGTAACTTCGTCTTCAATACGCGCCACAACGACCTGGCCGTTACGCACGTCCTGAGTTTTATGTACCGCCAGCAGATCGCCGTCGAGAATACCGATATCACGCATCGACATACCGTTGACCCGCAGCAAGAAATCCGCACTTGGCTTGAACAAGGAAGGATCCACTTTGTAGTGCCCTTCGATATGCTGCTGCGCCAACAGTGGCTCACCGGCGGCAACACGGCCGATCAACGGTAAACCTTCTTCATCTTCCATCAGCAAACGAATGCCGCGCGATGCACCAGAGACGATCTCGATGACGCCTTTACGCGCCAATGCTTTCAGGTGTTCTTCTGCAGCATTTGGCGAGCGGAACCCCAGACGCATGGCGATTTCGGCGCGCGTTGGCGGCATGCCAGTGGACGAAATATGATCGCGAATCAGATCATAGACCTCTTGCTGTCTGGTAGTTAGTGCTTTCATTCCGCCCCCTGTTTGTTTATACAGTCTTGCTGTGAGTATATACAGGTAAGTGCGGCTTGGGAACCGAAGAATGAATAAAAATCAGGGATTAGCGACCCACGTCGCAACAGGGCCACCCCATTCAGGCAAAGTGTTGCCAGAGCACCGAGCCCCAGACAAACAACGCCAAAATAATCGCCAGTGAAACTGCTGCCGACCCCATATCCTTGGACCGGCCCGAAAGCTCATGATGTTCAGTGCCAACCCGATCGACAATCGCTTCTATCGCGCTGTTGAGCATCTCGACGATCATCACCAGCAGCACCGATCCGATCAATAAAATGCGCGCTATCGCACCCACGTCCAGCCAAATCGCCAGTATGATAGCCAGTACGGTCGCGACCAGTTCTTGGCGGAACGCCGCTTCATGCTGCCAGGCAGCGGAAAAGCCTTTATAAGAGTAGCCGGCGGCTTTAATAATACGGGTCAGGCCGGTTGCTTGGTTTGCCATGTTTTTTAGTGCCTTTCACAGAGGTAAGTCATAATTAAAGAGTCTAGGCCAGGAAATGCTTCCGGCTCTCGGTTTTCCAACACCACAGATCTGCTACCCGGTTTCTGGTATGCTTGCGACGCATTGCTAACAAGAGGCTTCACGTTGTTATGTCAGGTTGGCGTAAAATTTATTATAAACTATTGAATTTACCACTTAAATTGTTGGTAAGAAGTAAGGTTATCCCTTCAGATCCGGTCACGGAGTTAGGGTTGGATCCCTCACGGCCGATTTTGTATGTTTTACCTTATAATTCCAAGGCGGATTTACTGACGCTGCGCACCCAGTGCCTGGCGCAGGATCTGCCCGATCCTCTCAATCCGCTGGAGATAGATGGCACCGTGCTGCCTAGCCACGTGTTTATTCACGACGGCCCGCGCGTGTTCCGCTACTACACACCGAAAGAAGAGTCAGTAAAACTGTTTCACGACTATCTGGATCTGCATCGCAGTAATCCGGATCTCGATATTCAGATGCTGCCTGTTTCGGTGATGTTTGGTCGCTCCCCAGGCCGCGAAGGCCACGGCACGCCACATCTACGCCTGCTCAACGGCGTACAGAAGTTCTTCGCCGTGTTGTGGCTCGGCCGCGACAGCTTTGTGCGTTTCTCCAACACCGTTTCACTGCGTCGCATGGCGACTGAACACGGCACGGACAAAACCATCGCACAAAAACTGGCGCGCGTGGCGCGAATGCACTTCTCGCGTCAGCGTCTGGCTGCCGTTGGCCCAAGTCTGCCGGCCCGTCAGGACCTGTTCAACAAACTGCTGGCGTCCAAAGCGATCGAAAAAGCGGTCGAAGACGAAGCGCGCAGCAAGAAAATTTCCCATGAGAAAGCCCAGCAGAACGCCATTGCACTGATGGAAGAGATCGCCGCCGACTTCTCATATGAAACGGTGCGCCTTTCTGACCGCGTGTTGAGCTGGACCTGGAACCGGCTGTATCAAGGCATCAACGTCACCAACGCTGAACGCGTGCGCCAGTTAGCGCAAGATGGTCATGAGATCGTCTATGTGCCCTGCCACCGCAGCCATATGGACTACCTGTTGCTTTCTTATGTGCTGTACCACCAAGGCTTGGTGCCGCCGCACATTGCCGCCGGTATTAACCTTAACTTCTGGCCGGCTGGCCCCATCTTCCGCCGCTTGGGCGCCTTCTTTATCCGCCGGACGTTCAAAGGCAACAAGCTGTATTCGACGGTGTTCCGCGAATACCTCGGCGAACTCTTTAGCCGCGGTTACTCCGTGGAGTATTTTGTCGAAGGTGGCCGTTCTCGTACCGGACGCCTGCTGGAACCGAAGACCGGCACCCTGTCGATGACCATTCAGGCGATGCTGCGTGGCGGTTCTCGCCCGATCACACTGGTACCGATCTACATCGGTTACGAGCACGTGATGGAGGTGGGCACCTACGCTAAAGAGTTGCGTGGCGCGACCAAAGAAAAAGAGAGCCTGCTGCAGATGCTGCGTGGTCTGCGCAAGCTGCGTAATCTCGGCCAGGGTTATGTCAACTTCGGTGATCCACTGCCGTTGACCACTTACCTGAACCAGAATGTGCCCCAGTGGCGCGACGCGATTGATCCGATCGAATCCCAGCGCCCAAGCTGGTTAACGCCGACGGTCAACGATCTGGCTGCCAAGATCATGGTGCGTATCAACAATGCCGCCGCGGCTAACGCCATGAACCTGTGTTCTACGGCGCTACTGGCTTCACGCCAGCGCTCGCTGACCCGCGAACAGCTGTTAGAACAACTGGAATGCTATCTGCAACTGATGCGCAATGTGCCTTATGCCAGCGATGTCACCGTACCGACCCAGACGCCGGATGAGCTGCTGGATCACGCGCTGAACATGAATAAGTTTGAGGTCGAGAAGGATAATATCGGCGATATCATCATTCTGCCGCGCGAGCAGGCAGTGCTGATGACCTATTACCGCAATAATATCCATCATCTGCTGGTATTGCCTTCACTGATCGCCACCATCGTGATGCATCACCGCCGGGTTTCTCGCACCGAACTGCTGCGCCAGATCGGGTTGATTTACCCCATGCTGAAGGCGGAGTTGTTCTTGCACAACGACAAAGAACAACTGGCGGAAGTGCTGCGCCCGCTCATCGACGAAATGATCCGTCAGCAACTGATCTGCGATAAGGGTGACGCTCTGGTACTGAATCCAGCACGCATCCGGCCATTGCAATTGCTGGCAGCCGGTATCCGTGAAACGCTGCAACGCTATGCCATCACCATGTCTATCCTCAGTGCGAATCCAAGCATTAATCGCGGAGCACTGGAGAAAGAGAGTCGGATTATGGCCCAGCGTTTGTCAGTGCTGCACGGCATCAACGCACCGGAGTTCTTCGACAAAGCGGTATTCTCAACCCTGGTCGCAACGCTGCGCGAAGAAGGCTATATCAACGATATTGGCGATGCCGTACGTGAGCACACCATGGAGGTGTATAGCATGCTGAGCGATTTGATCACCCCAGAAATCAAATTGACCATTGAGAGTGTCAGCATGCCAGCGGAAACCAACGCACCGTCGGTTGCGCTCGAAGAAGCAGAAGAAAAAGACGAGTAATCCGTTGATACGGAAACGAAAAAGGCACCCCAGGGTGCCTTTTTTATTGCCAGTAGCCCGTTAAGCCTGCCAATAACTCAGCGCGATACCGATAAACAGTACCAGCCCGACGTAGTTATTATCCAGGAACGCCTTGAAGCAGGCCTCGCGTTCGCGACCGGCAATCTGCTTTTGCTGATGGATAAATAAGGCACCCGCCAGCAACAGCGACCAATAAAACGCGCCGCTCAACTGCGCCAGATACCCCACCCACACCAGCAGTAGCAAGGTGGCAAACTGCAGCAATCCGATGATCAGCTTGTCGTAGCGACCAAACAAAATGGCGGTGGATTTCACGCCAATCTTCAGGTCATCGTCACGATCGACCATGGCATACATTGTATCGTAAGCCACCGTCCAGCAAATATTGGCCAACAGCAATAGCCAACAGCTCAGCGGCAATGATTCGCTCACCGCAGCATAGGCCATTGGGATGCCCCAGCCAAAGGCGACACCCAACACAAACTGCGGCAGATGTGTGACCCGTTTCATAAACGGATAGGCCCATGCCAGCGCGAGCGCCGCCAGCGACAGCCAGATGCTCATCGCATTCAACGTCAGCACCAGCCCAAAGGAGATCAGCACCAGCACCACAAACAGCACTTTGGCCTCTTTCTCGCTTACCCTGCCACTCGGCATCGGTCGTCCGGCAGTACGCTTCACGTGGCCATCGACTGCCCGATCGGCGTAGTCGTTCACCACGCAACCGGCGGCACGCATCAGGAATACCCCAACCACAAACACCAACAGGATAGACAGCGATGGCACACCCTGCCCCGCCAGCCATAGTGCCCACAGCGTCGGCCACAGCAACAACAAAGTGCCAATCGGTTTATCGATGCGCATCAGATGGCTATAAGCCCGCCACTTGCTTTGAATCACGCTTCCCTCCAAGGTATTGTCTCTCCTCATCATTCTGGGTCCGTACTCTCTGCCGTATACAGTGGCGAAGCAGGCAAAAACAATTCGGTCAGCAACAGCGGTTTGCCCGCCAGCCGCAGGCGGGAACGACGCGCCCACAGGTTCTCTTGCCGGCCAATGTGAATATAATCGCGAGTCAGCTCATTGCTGCTGAACAGATAACGCCCCAGTGGCAGCGTGCCCAAATCCACCAGCGCCAAATCCGGGCCAGTAAGCGTTTCCTGCGGGATCACCGTTCGCCCCAGCAACCAAGGTTGGTTGTCGCCCAGTAACACGATTTCACGTAGCCAGTAGCGCGGGCTGTCCGGCAAGTGTTCAGCCTCGTCACCCAACTGATCTCGGGTGACAAAACATTCGCGCTGCGGTTCAACGTGCACACGCCCACAGTGACGCTCAAAACGGCGAGTCATGGACCCTAACTCCATCAACCAGTCGCTAACGGCAGCGGGCACGGGAGGATGTTGCGCAGATAACCACGTTAGCGACGGCAGGATGGAATCCCTATTGCCAGACATTGTTCTACTCCATGCCTGACGCCACGCGTGACGGCGGCGACAGGCCATACAAACTGTTAACAGATGCCCATTGTAACGCAGAAATTCAAAAGCGGCAGGCTGATTCGTGATGTAACACACCGCAAAATCACCACCGAAAAAGCACCGCAATGTCATCTTTCTGCCATCTGTTTTCTTTACCTTCGTTCACCGGAGCGATGGGTATTCTGTGATCGTCAGCAAACTTTCACCTCTGCAGCATTGTTTTATCTACGCGCGTAGATACCCTTGCATCGCAGCGTTGAATCGCCATCAGTCCAACACTTTGTCAGCAAACCTTCTTGCCGACACCAGGGAAACCATCTTTACCGCGATCACGCGATCAAGGCGTGGCGCAGACTAAAAGAGGATATCAATGCCATGAGCGAAACAACGCTTGCAACCCCACAGGCCGCCAGTGAGACGCTGGCGGCCGACGAACGTTTGGCTACCAAAGAGGGGCGCGGTCAATTCTGGCGCGCCACGTTCTCCTGTTGGCTCGGCACCGCCATGGAGTATGTCGATTTTGCCCTGTATGGTCTGGCGGCCGGCATGGTGTTCGGCGACGTGTTCTTCCCCGAAGCCACCCCAATGGTCGCATTATTGGCAAGCTTCGCTACCTATTCCGTCGGGTTTATCGCCCGGCCTATCGGCGCGTTAGTGTTCGGCTGGATTGGCGATCGCAAAGGCCGTCGAGTGGTGTTGCTCACCACGGTCGCGCTGATGGGTGTTTCCACCACGCTGATCGGGCTGATCCCCTCCTACGCACAAATCGGCGTCTGGGCACCCACTTGTCTGGTGATCCTGCGTTTTGCTCAGGGCTTCGGTGCGGGGGCCGAGCTTTCCGGTGGCGCGGTGATGCTGGCAGAATACGCACCGGCCAAGCGCCGTGGTCTGGTCGCATCAATCATTGCCGTCGGCTCCAATAGCGGCACGTTACTGGCCTCGCTGGTGTGGCTGTTGGTGTTGCAACTGGACAAAGCGGATTTGATCGCCTGGGGCTGGCGCATTCCGTTCCTCGCCAGCATCTTGATTGCCGGGGGAGCGTTGTACCTGCGCCGTCACGTGCGTGAAACCCCCGTATTTGAACGCGAGTTGCAGCAAAATCGTCAGCGGATGCTGGATAACACCCCTGTCGCACCGGATAACCGCAGCTACCTGCAACGCACCAAAGCCTTCTGGATCATGCTCGGCCTGCGCATTGGCGAAAACGGCCCGTCCTATATGTGCCAGGGGTTTATCGTGGGTTACGTCGCCAAGGTGCTGATGGTGGATAAGTCAGTGCCGGCACTGGCGGTAATGATTGCTTCACTGTGCGGTTTCCTGGTTATCCCGCTTGCCGGTTGGCTGTCTGACCGTTTCGGTCGCCGCGTCACCTACCGTTGGTTCTGCCTGTTGCTGGTGCTCTATGCTTTCCCGGCATTTTGGTTGCTCGACAGCCGCGAACCGGCGATAGTGATTTCAGTGATTGTGGTCGGTATGTGTATTGCGTCACTCGGTATTTTTGGCGTGCAGGCCGCCTACGGCGTGGAACTGTTCGGTGTCAAAAACCGCTATTCAAAAATGGCGTTCGCCAAGGAACTGGGTTCGATCCTGTCCGGCGGCACCGCACCGCTGATTGCTACCGCGCTGCTGGCGGGTTTCGGTCACTGGTGGCCTGTTGCCTGCTATTTTGTTGTAATGGCGGGCATTGGCTTAATCACCACCTTCTTTGCACCGGAAACCCGCGGCCGCGATCTTAACCTGCCGCAGGACGCAGTGTAATCAGGGCGCACAGGAACCCAACTTGGATAATCAATCCGCGCGGCGTATCACCCGCGCCGACGTCGCCCGCGTTGCGGGCACCTCGGTCGCGGTCGTCAGTTACGTGATCAACAACGGTCCGCGTCCGGTAGCGGAAGCCACCCGTTTGCGGGTACTGGCGGCCATCGAACAAACCGGTTACCGGCCGAACGACATTGCCCGCGCGCTGGCTTCCGGTAATACCCTGACCTACGGTTTAGTGGTGCCTGACATCTCCAACCCGTTTTTCGCCACGCTGGCACGGGCGCTGCAACGCGAGGCATTCAGCCACGGACGCGTGCTGCTGTTGGGTGACGCAGGCGACGACCGGCAGCGCGAACAGGATCTGATTAATCATCTGCTGCGCCGGCAGGTTGATGGGTTGCTCTACACCAGTGTCGATCGCCACCCATGGTTTGATCTGATCCGTGCCTCCGGCACGCCTTGTGTGATGATTGACACTATCGACAGCCATGCAGGCATTTGCGCCATACGCGTCGATGAGCGCGATGCCGCCTGCCAGGCGACACGACATCTGTTACAACACGGCTACCGGGAAATTGGCATTTTCATTGGCCCATTGAGCATGCTTAACGCCCAGGATCGCCTAAACGGCTGGCGTGATGCCTTGGCCGAGGCGGGCATTACCCCGCGTGAGGAATGGATTTTTGAAACCCCCTACACGCGTCAGGGCGGCTATCAGGCCTGCCAGAAAATGCTGCAAGCCCCCCGACCACGGGCCATCTTCACCTCCAACGAACAGCAAGCGCTCGGCTGCCTGTCGGCGTTGGCGGAACATCAGCTGCGCGTGCCGGACGATCTGGCTATCATCTGCTTTAACGGCACCCAGCAATCCGAATTCAGCATTCCGCCCCTCAGCGCGGTCGAACAGCCAATCGATGCCATGGCGAAACGGGCAATCGCCATGCTGGCTGCCGGAGCCGCACAACCGGAGCTGCATGAATTCGCCTTCCAGCTGCATATCCGCCGATCGTGCGGCTGCTAGTTTATTGATTTAGGTAACTGCTATGCGTTTGATTATTGATTGCGATCCCGGCAACGGCGTCCCGGGCGCCAACGTGGATGACGGACTGGCTCTGGCATTGGCACTGGCGGCCAGGCCGCGGCTCTCGCTGGAGTTGATCAGCATTGTGGCGGGCAACACGCCACGCGACGTCGGCTTCGCGGTGGCACACCATCTGTTGCAACAAACCGGCTATCAGGTCCCCGTCGTAGCTGGCGCCGCCTGTGCCTTGAGTGAGCCGCCAGAACCCTGGCGCGCTCATCTGGATCGTGCGATTACCGATCCAGATTTAGCCCATCTGTGGCGAGAAACGCCTTATCCGCGCGCCACAACGACAACCACACCGAATGCCGCCGTCGCCATCGGCGAGCTTATCTGCAATAACCCCGGTGAAATCACCCTGGCAGCGATCGGCCCGCTCACCAATGTCGCGCATGCTTTGCAGCTGTATCCTCAAATGGCCCAGGCCGTGAAGGAAATCGTGATTATGGGCGGGGTTTTCAATGTGGAAGGCTATATCAAGGACACCAATTTTGGATTGGATCCTGAAGCCGCGCGACAGGTACTGACGAGCGGTGCCAACATCACACTGGCCCCCTTAGACGTCACGACACAGACGATGTTGACTCAGGCAGATCTGGCGCGCATGACTCAACCCGATACGCCACTGTGTCGCTATCTGCGGACGACGACCCAGCCCTGGATCGACTATTCCCGCCATACGCGCCATCTACCCGGCTGCTGGATTCATGATGCGCTGGTGATTGCCTGGCTGTTGGAGCCGGCACTGGTGACGACGGAAGAATATTTTGTGGATGTCGCGCTGGAAGGCGCCATGACACGTGGCAGTTCGCGACGTTGGCGGCCAGACAGTTTGCGCCTGACCGTCGGCATGCCGCAGCCCACGGGCAAACCCGTACGGGTGATGCAACAGGTCGATAATTCCCGTCTGCTGGCGCTGATCGACCAAACGCTGGCCCGCGAATGAAAAAAGGTGCGCCGAGGCGCACCAATCATTGAGCCAGCATCGGCAGCGTCGGGTACTACCCCTTGCCTTTCACGCTGCTAATAAACGTTTTACGTGCTGTGGTGGAACCCAGTTTTTCCGCCTCATTCATCAGCTTCAGCGCTTTATCAATGTCTCCCGCCTTCACGGCCTGTTTGATGCCATTGTTAAAGTAGGTTTCTGTGTCATTCAACATCGGT
The DNA here is from genome assembly GCF_017832355.1 of Serratia sp. PL17. GTDB lineage: Bacteria > Pseudomonadota > Gammaproteobacteria > Enterobacterales > Enterobacteriaceae > Serratia. Next base: position 47,759 of record NZ_JAFIBY010000005.1, on the reverse strand, counting down.
TCCGCCGGCTTGGTTGGCGCCGGAGCCGGTGCTGCGGCAACTGCAGCAGTAGATCCCACCACCACTGGCGTCGCCGTCGGTGCCGGTTGCAGCATGCCGATCATAATATTGCCGCTGCCCTGTTCTGCGGTGACCTTCAGTTTGATGGTGCCGCCGGTGCTGTGGCTGGCAATAGGATCGGGAATATCCGGCACTGCATTACCCACACCTTGCGCATAGGCTTTCGCCGGGTTGGTCAGTTGCGTGGTTTTTGCCAGATCCTGACGGGTGGTGTACACCAGCAGGTAGATTTGTTTCTGCCCCAGCGCCGGGGTCAGTTTCAGCGTGCCTTCGAGGCGATCCGACGACATCGCGCCGGGCGGCTGATAAGGGAAGTAGCTGCTCGGGTAATACGCCGCCGGGCGCAGGTGCTCATCGAGTACCAGTACGCTTGGTGCATAAATTGCGTTGTTCTTGCTGATGCTGCTCAGCGTAACTTCCAGCGAGCCACGATCGGCTGGCAGCGTATAGGCGGCGATGGCGCCCTGAATATCGCCCTGATTGATTTGCGGGCTGACATTATCCAGTTTCACATCCTGGCTAACCGGTGGTACCAGCGGTTGCCAAGGCAGGCTTTGCAACGTACTGGTGCTAATGGCTGGTGCGACGGAGACATTGGCCGGCGTATCGGCATTGGCCGCCAATGGCGCACCAAGGGTAAGCGCCAGTGACAAGCAGAGTGACAGCAGATTCTTTTTCATTGTTATACCCCATTGTATCCGACGTGCCTCAGGCAAGAGAGTCAGTGTCGGCGAATACAGGTTGGGGAGAGCACGTGGCTCTCCCCGTTATCACATTACCACCAGATTTCCATCTGAGCGCCGAAGGTGACTTCATCGTCATTACCACGGCTGAAAGTGTGCATGCTGGTGTCGTTATAAGCGGTGCCTGAGGTGTAACCGGCGCCGGAGTCGCTGTTAGCGTAGCCCCATTTCTCATCCCACTTGGCGTAGGTAGCAAATACGCGGATAGCCGGACGTGACCAGATGCTGTTGCCTGCCTGCCACTGTTGCGCCAGGGTGACTTTGTATTGGCCGTTGCGATCGCCGGTACGCTGGGATTTGACGTTGTCGTAACCCGCTTCCAACAAGGTGCTCATGATAGGCGTCCACTTGTACATTGGACGCACGCCCACGGTGTACCACGTGGTGCCGTTGTTATTGTCGCGATCGATATCCTGGAACATAGCGACATACATCATTGCCCATTTATCGTTGAAGTCGATAGCACCGTGATCCAGCACGCGGATCATCTTGCCATTGTTGTCGATAGTGGCGCCTTGGCTACGGCCATTGTTCTGTGAGGTCATTGAATCGGTGGCATATTGCAGCACAAACTTGTTATAGCCACTCAGAATGCTTTGGGTATGTTCAGCGGTGAACATCCAACCGTCTTTGCTGGCGCCGTCCGCCAGACGGAAGTTGTCCTGCGCGTTGGCGCGGCCATAATCCACACCCAACTCCAGGGTGCCGCCTGGGTTCAGCTCCAGGCCAGCCAAACGCACGTCAAAGGTGTCGTTGACCGTTGGGCGCTGCTTCCATTCATTATCCAGATAGCCGTAAGAACCACCGGATTCAGAGTTACGGGTAACGGCCGCAGACAGCTTACCGAAGCCCAGATCGATATTTTCCAGACCGGCACCTGGGCCAGAGATATCCCAGTAGTAGAAGTCAATCATGTGAACATCATGACGCTGATAGAAGCGCTTACCGGCCCACATGGTGGAGCCCGGCAGCCAGTCAATCAGGTTTTTACCCTGCACATTCACTTCACGGAAGCCGGGTGTAACGTCTTCCCAGTCAGACCGTTGTGAAACGGAATAGGCCAGATTAGTATCGAAATAGAAGCTTTTATCGCCTTCTTTCCACACTTCCTGACCCAGCTTCAATTCGGCGTAGGTTTCACATTCGTTACCGAGACGGTATTTACTGTCGGCACCGGTGGCTTTGAAGCATTGCTGCTCACCACCGCTACCGGTCCAGCCGATACCAGAACGAGCGTAACCTTTAAAATCGACGGCCATCGCCTGGGTTGTGAGAACACCAGCGGCGATTGCCAGTGCCAGAGGAAGCTTGCGCAAGGTAGTCATCATTATTCTCCTGTTATACAGACTGTGATGCTTTAAACGCCCGGCTCCTGGTGCAGCCGTTTACATGCCGTACCGTCTTCACGGAACAGATGGCAGCGGTGAGGCGGCAGGCCTATAGCGAATGTTGCACCTTCTTCTACCAGCACCACGTCGTTCTGGCGGTAAACCAGGTTTTGACGAATTGCCGGGATTTGGATGTGGATTTGCGTCTCGTTACCGAGTTGCTCCACCACCTGTACGTCGCCCGTCAGGCGAACTTCAGAGGCATCGCCAGGCAACAGATGCTCTGGACGAATACCTAATGACATGTTCGAACCGGCCTGAACCTCCGTACCTTCTACGGGTAACCACACCAGTTGGCGGTTAGGCAGTTCGACCTGGACTTGTTGCGGTTCCACAGCGGTCACTTTGACCGGCAGGAAATTCATTTTCGGCGATCCAATGAAGCCGGCGACAAAGCGGTTTGCCGGGTAGTGATACAGCTCCAGCGGCTTGCCGACCTGGGCGACACGTCCGGCGTCCAGTACCACGATCTTGTCGGCCAGCGTCATCGCTTCGACCTGATCGTGCGTGACGTAAATCATGGTGCGCTGCAGGCGCTTGTGGAGACGGGAAATCTCAATGCGCATTTGCACTCGCAGTGCGGCGTCGAGGTTCGACAGCGGTTCGTCGAGTAGGAACACATCCGGTTCCGCCACTAACGTACGGCCAATCGCCACCCGCTGACGTTGCCCACCGGACAACGCTTTAGGCCGTCGATCGAGCAAATGGGCCAATTGCAGCACTTCTGAAACCTGATTAACCCGCTGGTTGATTTCCGCTTTCTTGGCACCCGCCAGTTTTAGACCAAACGACATGTTGTCGGCCACGGACAGGTGTGGATACAGCGCGTAGGACTGGAAGACCATACCGATACCGCGCTCAGACGGCGGCACCTCATTCATGCGTTTATCGCCGATCATCAGGTCACCGGAGGTGATGTCCTCCAGCCCCGCGATCATGCGCAGCAGCGTCGATTTGCCGCAGCCCGATGGCCCGACAAACACCACAAATTCGCCGTCATTGATGGTCAAATTGACGTCTTTGGAAATCACGGCCTCGCCGAAGGCCTTATAAACGCTGCGCAATGTGACACTAGCCATGCGTTACTCCCCTGCTTTCGCAGCTAACATTTCGTGTGAAAATGGCGGACGCAAAACCCGCCAAAACCCATTGATGACCCTCTTGCTGCGCACCGTGCTGCCATGCCAGTGGCAAGGTCGCCTCAGACGGTGCGGCCGCCTGAGTATAAGGCTGCAGGTTAATCAGCGCTTCAAGGCATTGATCCTGATGGGTAATAAGTAAACGCACTACGCCATTACGTTGGCTTACGATGCTCAGTTCACCCTGTTGGATAACCGGCAACCGGCGCAATGCCAGCAGGGACTGGCAGTAACGTAAGGTGGATTGGTTGTCATACTGTTGGCGGCTGATGGCCAGCGCGCGGTGTTCGATCGCCACCTGTTGGTACCAGTGGATTTCGCCAGAGGTCACCTGTTCGGGCGCTTCATGCCATGGCATCGGCGTTTGCGCACCCAGAGGATCCTGCAGCCCGGCCGCGTGCGGCAGTCCCAACTCTTCGCCTTGATACAGGCAAATAGGGGCGGGCAACATCGCCAGCAGCGTCAAAAAAGCATCGGCGGAGCGCAAGTTGCCCTGCCCCCAGTGACTGACCACGCGAGGTTGGTCAGCGTCACCGGTACTCCACAGGCTATCTGCCAAGGTGACGCGGCGAGCATTCAATACCTCAACCAGCTTTTCCACGCTGAAAGGCACGACCTCTAACGCCAATGGGCTAAGGAGATACTGCTGATGCGCAGCAGCGGCACGACGAATATGGTTTGGCCCGTCGCAATACCACAGCGTCAGCCCTTGGGTTGCGACAGCGGCTGCATCTTGTGTCGCCAACGCTTGCGGCAGTACCAAACCGTCAATTGACAACGTGCTCAAGTACGGCAACGCCGCAATCATGCCGTGAGCGTCGCCCACACCGTCCCCGTTTCCATCACGGAAACTGACCGGATGGATCCGGTACAGGGTTGGCTGAGTGGCGGTAGGCATTGGCGACATAAATCCGGTTCCCTGCTGCACGTGGCGATAAAAATCAATGTGGCCGATAGTGCGGTAAACCCCACAAAGGGTAATCATCCGTAACAGAATTTTTCATGGGGGAGGAGATGGGAGGATGAGAGAACGACCGCAACGATGAGAAGTTCAACGCTTGAGACAAATCTGTGATCTACCTGGCAAAAATCGTCCCCCTATTTTGTGTCTGACACCACAGAATAAGGAGCAACGTTAACTGGATCACACTATGCAAGCGTGGGGCGTAGAGGGGGGGAGGATGAGAATGTGCCGCTTTGTGACCCACTATTACCGCGAAACCTCTCTCCTTGATTTACGTGCCCACAAAAAAGAAGGATTGGATTATGACTCGCAGCTTTACCACCGCCCGTACGCTGGTACTTTCGGCTCTGACCACGTTGGTGCTCTCTTCTTCCGCCTTCGCCAAGATCGAGGAAGGGAAACTGGTTATCTGGATCAACGGCGATAAAGGCTATAACGGCCTGGCCGAAGTCGGCAAAAAGTTTGAGAAAGACACCGGTATCAAAGTCACCATCGAACATCCGGACAAGCTGGAAGAGAAATACCCGCAGGTTGCGGCGACCGGCGACGGCCCGGACATCATCTTCTGGGCTCATGACCGTTTTGGTGGTTACGCGCAGTCTGGCCTGCTGGCCGAGATCCACCCGTCCAAAGCTTTCCAGGACAAATTGTTCCCGTTCACCTGGGATGCCGTGCGTTATGACGGCAAGCTAATCGGTTACCCGATCGCCGTTGAAGCCTTGTCACTGATTTACAACAAAGACCTGATCAAGCAAGCCCCTAAAACCTGGGAAGAAATTCCGGCACTGGACAAAGAACTCCGTGCCAAAGGTAAAAGCGCCATCATGTGGAACCTGCAAGAACCCTACTTCACCTGGCCAATTATTGCCGCCGACGGCGGTTATGCCTTCAAATATGAGAATGGCAAGTACAACATCAAGGACGTAGGCGTCGCCAATGCCGGTTCTCAGGCTGGCCTGCAGTTCATCGTCGATTTGGTGAAAAACAAACACATCAACGCCGATACCGACTACTCGATTGCTGAAGCCGCATTCAATAAAGGCCAGACCGCCATGACCATCAATGGCCCTTGGGCATGGTCAAACATCGAGCAAAGCAAAATCAACTACGGCGTAACCCTGCTGCCGACCTTTAAAGGCAAACCATCCAAACCTTTCGTCGGCGTACTGACTGCCGGGATCAACGCCGCTAGCCCGAACAAAGAGCTGGCCACCGAATTCCTGGAGAACTACCTGCTGACCAACGAAGGCCTGGCTGACGTCAACAAGGACAAGCCGTTGGGCGCAGTGGCGCTGAAGTCTTACCAGGAACAACTGGCGAAAGATCCTAAGATTGCCGCCACCATGGAGAACTCCCAAAACGGCGAGATCATGCCTAACATCCCGCAGATGAGCGCCTTCTGGTATGCCGAACGCAGTGCGGTGATCAACGCCGTCAGCGGTCGCCAGACGGTGAAAGCCGCGTTGGATGACGTACAGACCCGTATCACCAAGTAACACACAACGTTGTGCGGGATTAACATCCCCGAAGTAATTGGAGTGACACCGCGACGGCAAGTACGCACATCCCGGCAGCACAGAGAGTTATCTGACCGGGGTGAGCGGACGCCGCCAACACAGGTGCCGCTTCAAGTATGAGGGGGGAAGTGTCCCGCTGTTGCTTCACAGAAAGGAACGCCCTATGCAATTAGCTCACGCCGGGTCGCCTGCGCGCAAAAAGTCGAAGTGGTGGCAGAGTGACATCCTGAAATGGCTGGTCATCGGCCTGTTCAGTCTGGTGACCTGCTATCTGATTGTGTTGATGTATGCACAGGGTGAATACCTGTTTGCCATTCTGACGCTCATATTAGTCAGCGCCGGGCTGTATGTTTTTGCCAATCGCCGCGCTTACGCCTGGCGCTATGTCTATCCTGGTATCGCCGGAATGGGGCTGTTTGTCCTGTTTCCGCTAATTTGTACCATCGCCATCGCCTTCACCAACTACAGCAGTACCAACCAGCTCACCTTTGAACGAGCTCAGTCGGTACTGATGCAGCGCCAGTTCCAAACCGGCAAAACCTTTACCTTCGGGCTTTATCCGGTGGAAAATCAACGTTGGCGCCTGCAGTTAACCCACCCGGACAGCGACCAACGGCTTATTTCCGATCCCTTCAGCTTTGATACCAATGCACCGCAAACGCTGAAACTGACGGAGGAAAGTGCAGAACCGGCGGGCGAACGCGCCACGCTGCGGGTGATCACGCAAAACCGCCAAGCGTTAAGCCAACTGGTCGCGTTACTGCCGGACGGCGGCGAATTGCGCATGAGTTCCCTGCGCCAATTTTCCGGCACCTCCCCGCTTTATGCGCTGGATAAGGGCAGCAATACGCTGACCGACCAACAAACCCATATTCAATACCGACCGAACCCGGACATTGGCTTCTATCAAGCCATAAATGCTGACGGAAACTGGGCCAAGGAGACGCTCAGCCCAGGGTACACCGTCACCATCGGCTGGAAAAACTTCCTGCGCGTCCTACAGGACGAAGGCATCAAGAAACCCTTCGTGTCGATCTTTATCTGGACCATCGTGTTCTCGGTGATGACCGTAATCCTCACTGTTGCTGTAGGCATGGTTTTGGCCTGTGTGGTGCAGTGGGAGGCGCTGAAAGGCAAAGCGGTGTATCGCGTGATGCTGATACTGCCCTACGCGGTGCCGTCGTTTATTTCGATACTGATTTTCAAGGGGTTGTTTAACCAAAGCTTTGGTGAGATCAACATGATGCTCAGCCATCTGTTTGGTATTAAACCGGCCTGGTTCAGTGACCCCATCACGGCCAAAAGCATGATTTTGATCGTCAATACCTGGTTGGGCTATCCCTACATGATGATCCTGTGTATGGGGCTGCTGAAGGCGATTCCAGACGATTTGTACGAGGCTTCGGCAATGGACGGCGCGACCCCGATGCAGAACTTTTTCCGTATCACGTTGCCTCTGCTGATCAAACCGCTGACCCCACTGATGATCGCCAGCTTTGCCTTCAACTTTAATAACTTTGTCTTGATTCAACTGTTGACCAACGGCGGGCCTGACATGATTGGTACCACCACACCGGCCGGCTATACCGACCTGTTGGTCAGCTATACCTACCGTATCGCCTTCGAAGGCGGCGGCGGGCAGGACTTCGGGCTGGCAGCCGCCATTGCCACACTGATCTTCCTGCTGGTGGGCGCCCTGGCGATCCTGAATCTTAAAGCCAGCAAGATGAACTTCGACTAGGGAGAAAAATAATGGCCATGGTCCAACCCAAATCCCAGCGCTTGCGCCTGTGGATGACCCATACTCTGATGCTGTGTTTTATCGCCCTGATCATGTTCCCGCTACTGATGGTGGTCACTATCTCGCTGCGCTCCGGCAACTTCGCCACCGGCAGCCTGATACCGGAACAGATTTCATGGGACCACTGGCGGTTGGCGCTCGGCATGAGCGTGACCCACGCCGACGGCAGCGTCACCCCGCCACCGTTCCCGGTCCTGCTGTGGTTGTGGAATTCGATCAAGATCGCAGTGATCACCGCCATCGGCATCGTCACGCTGTCCACTACCTGCGCCTACGCGTTTGCCCGCATGCGTTTTCGCGGCAAGAGTACACTGCTGAAAAGCATGCTGATTTTCCAGATGTTCCCGGCGGTACTGTCATTGGTGGCGTTGTATGCCCTGTTCGATCGTCTGGGCCAATACATCCCGTTTATCGGTCTGAACACCCACGGTGGGGTGATCTTCGCCTATATGGGCGGCATTGCGCTGCACGTCTGGACCATCAAGGGCTATTTCGAAACTATCGACAACTCGCTGGAAGAAGCGGCGGCACTGGACGGTGCCAGTCCGTGGCAGGCCTTCCGCCTGGTGCTGTTACCGCTGTCAGTACCGATTCTGGCGGTGGTGTTTATTCTGTCGTTTATCGCTGCGATCACCGAAGTACCGGTCGCCTCGCTGCTGCTGCGTGACGTCAACAGTTACACGCTGGCGGTGGGCATGCAGCAATATCTCAACCCGCAAAACTATTTGTGGGGCGACTTTGCCGCTGCGGCGGTACTGTCGGCCATCCCGATTACCGCCGTATTCCTGCTGGCACAGCGCTGGTTGGTGGGAGGCCTGACGGCCGGTGGGGTGAAAGGTTAGGTTTGTGCCGCTGCAATACGTTTGATGTACTTCAGTTTTTTCCGATCAATACCTGTGTCTTCGGCGGCCCCAACGGGCCGCCATTTTTATGGAACCGCCAAAATAATGGGCGTTGCAACAAGGCAGCAAGCGAGTAAATCCCCAGGAGATGACTCGGGTCAGTGACGGGGGTACACACCTGCAGCTAACGCTGCTGCTTCAAGTATGAAGGATATTTATTCGCGCTTTAAGCGGTCGGTATTGGCCAGATACAGCGTCACCACCAGCAACAATATCGCGGCGGAATAAATTAACGTATCTATTGGGTTTTCATGATCCACAATGATCAGCCGGATGATGGCAGTGATGCCGATATAAATAAAGTAGCGTAACGGGAAGTGATAGCCCGACTCAAAATACTTCACAATCAAGGCGATAAATTCAAAGTAAAGGAAGTAAATCACAATCCCTTCAATCAGCAGATAGGACGTCGATTCCTCGTTGTTTACAAACAACACCTTCGCCAAATGAATGGTTTCTTTCACCAGAAAGACGATCAAGATCGCCGCCAGCAGCAGCAGCCCAACGTTCAGCACCCGTTGCAGCCCTTTGGCCACCATTACGGAGCGGGAGGTTTTTGCCATAATTGTTCCCCATAAATACCATTAAAATTATCCGTGGATCCTAACATAGGCATTATCTTAAAAATTAATATCTCTTCAGAACCATAAAAAAATAAGTATTATTCAATTAGTTAAAAGAAAATGTTTCATAGGGATATATTTGTAGCAAATTGAAATGTCCACTATCATGGGTCATAGATCTTTACATAAAACAAACAACTTGAATTAACAAGGGAATATTTATGCGCGCTAAACTTAATGGACTGGTCGCGGCGGGCCTGTTTACCTGTGCATTGACCGGTCACGCCGCCGGCTTGGTCACTCCTGATAACGATCTGCGTAACGACCTGGCCTGGTTGTCCGACCGCGGTGTCATTAACGTTAGCTTGTCCACTTGGCCGCTGAGCCAGGAAGAGATCAGCTCGGTTATCTCGCAAGCCAAACCGGTTACCAATACCGAGAAAAATGTCATCGACCGTGTTCAACGCCGGGTTGATGCCCTCAAGGCCAATATTCGTGTCAGTGGTTACGCCTCGACCGACAAACCCGGCACGCCACAGGGCTTTGGTCAAAACGAATATGCCGATGACCGCCTGACTATTGGCGCGGGTGCCAACGGTGAGTTCTGGGACGTACGCGTTCAAGGCTCTGTCGAAGGCGACCAACGCGTCAGTGACGGTTCCAAATTTAACCTGAACGGCTCCTACGGCGCAGTGAAAATCTGGAACCAGTGGTTATCCTTCGGTGAAGTGTCCCAGTGGTGGGGCCCAGGTTATGACGGCAGCTTGATCCGTTCAGACGCAGCCCGTCCCGTCGCCGGTTTCATGCTGCAACGCGCCGACCAATCGCCGTTTGAAACCCCTTGGCTGTCCTGGATTGGCCGTTGGCAGTACCAGATTACCGCCGGCCAGCTGTCACAGTACTCTTCCGTACCCGATACCAAGTTGATTGGTGGTCGCTTTACCATGATGCCGACCAACTTCCTTGAGTTGGGCGCTTCGCGCATCATGCAATGGGGTGGCAGCGGTCGACCACAGTCCTTTAGCTCTTTCTGGGATGCTTTTACTGGCAAGGACAACGATGACTCTGGCAAAGGCAACGATCCCGGCAACCAGCTCGCAGGCTTTGACTTCAAGCTGAAAATGCAGCCGCTGATTGGCCTGCCAGTCAGCCTGTACGGTCAGTTAGTCGGTGAAGATGAGGCGGGTTATCTGCCTTCACAAAATACCTACCTGTTGGGCTTAGAAGGCCACCCGGAATGGGGCACGACCACCATCAACTGGTCCATTGAAGGGGCAGACACCCGCTCCGACATGAGCCGTAAAAACTATGTATACACCCACTACACCTATAAAGGCGGCTACTACCAGCAAGGCTACCCACTGGGCCACGCGATGGGCGGTGACGGCCAAATGCTGTCCGGTCGCGTAGAGCTGGTACTGGACGACAGCCAACGCTGGAGTACCCGTCTGGTGTACGCCAAGGTGAACCCGAACAGCCAGTCAATTAACCAGGCATTCCCGAAATCTGACACGCTGAAAGGCATTCAGCTCGGCTGGGGCTATACCTTGCCCTCCGAGGTCAAGTTTGATACCAGCCTGTGGTACACCAATAGCCATGCCAGCACCGCCGATGACGTAGGTGCAGGTATCAGTTTCGAAGTACCCATCAATCTGTAATCCTTCAGACGTAAAAAAACCCGCCGCGGCGGGTTTTTTATTGGCATCAATTCAAATGGTGCTTAACGCCATGCTTTGAAGCGGTTGATCAGCGCATTGGTTGAGCTGTCATGGCTGCTTACCGTTTCGTCACCTGCCAGTTCTGGCAAAATGCGGTTAGCCAATTGTTTGCCCAGCTCAACACCCCACTGATCGAAGGTGAAGATGTTCAGGATCGCGCCCTGGGTGAAGATCTTGTGCTCATACAGCGCAATCAGGCTCCCCAGGCTGAACGGCGTGATTTCACGCAGCAGGATGGAGTTGGTTGGGCGGTTGCCTTCAAACACCTTGAACGGTGCAACGTGCTTAACCTCTTCCGGCGTTTTGCCTTGGGCCGCGAACTCTTCTTCTACCACGTCCAGCGATTTACCAAACGCCAGGGCTTCGGTCTGTGCGAAGAAATTCGACAGCAGTTTGGCGTGGTGGTCGCTCAGCGGGTTGTGGCTGATGGCCGGCGCGATAAAATCGCAAGGCACCAGTTTTGTCCCCTGATGAATCAGCTGATAAAACGCATGTTGGCCATTGGTGCCTGGCTCGCCCCAGATGATAGGACCGGTCTGGTAATCCACTGGGTTGCCATTACGATCGACATATTTACCGTTAGACTCCATATTGCCCTGCTGGAAATAAGCAGAAAAACGGTGCATGTACTGGTCATACGGCAGAATGGCTTCGGTTTCTGCACCGAAGAAATTGTTGTACCAGATACCAATCAGCGCCAGCAGCACCGGCAGGTTTTTCTCTGCCGGGGTTTGTGCGAAATGTTTGTCCATCGCATGCGCGCCGCTCAGCAACTGTTCGAAGTTCTCGTAACCCACTGACAGTGCAATCGACAGACCAATTGCCGACCACAGGGAATAACGGCCACCGACCCAGTCCCAGAATTCGAACATGTTGGCAGTATCGATACCGAACTCACCGACGGCCTTGCCGTTGGTGGACAGCGCCGCGAAATGCTTCGCCACGTGTTTTTGATCGCCCGCAGTGCCCAGGAACCAGTCGCGCGCGCTGTGGGCGTTGGTCATGGTTTCTTGCGTGGTGAAGGTTTTGGACGCCACCAGGAACAGCGTCGTTTCCGGATTCAGCGCCTTGAGCGTTTCGGCGATATGAGTGCCGTCAACGTTAGAAACAAAGTGCATATTCAGGTGGTTTTTGTACGGACGCAGTGCCTCGGTCACCATATAAGGGCCGAGATCAGAACCACCGATACCGATGTTCACCACGTCGGTAATGGCTTTGCCGGTGTAACCTTTCCAGTCACCGCCAATCACGCGGTCGCAGAACTGTTTCATTTTAGCCAGCACCGCGTTCACTTCCGACATCACATCTTTGCCGTCAACGATAATCGGGCTGTTGCTACGGTTGCGCAAGGCAACATGCAGCACCGCACGGTCTTCGGTGCGGTTAATTTTCTCACCGGCAAACATGGACGCGATCGCACTTTGCAGATCGGTCTCTTTCGCCAGTGCCTGCAGCTTCTCCAGGGTTTCCGCGGTGATGCGGTTTTTAGAGTAATCCACCAGCATCTGATCGTCGAAGGTAGCGGAAAACTTGGAGAAACGCTCACTGTCCTGAGCAAACAGATCGCCGATCTGTACGTCTTTCATCTGTTCAAAATGTTGCTGCAGGGCTTGCCAAGCAGCGGTTTGACTAGGATTGATATTTTTCATAGCAACACTCTTAGGCTTGAGAATAAATGTGACGTGGTTGTCCGATTGTAGCCTGTTCGACTGTGATTATGATCTCTTTTCTTGCGATAGGTGCTAACTGTTAAACCCAGCCGCATCGTTTCAGCTCTTCCCCTATACTTTTGGATAATAGCCTGTTATCAGGGTTACTTAACTGTCACTAAACTGTGGCAGATTATCACCACGTCATTGACGTAATTAGGCTAAGGATGCGCGGCCAACCAGGCTGTAGTTTGAAAGACGAAGGACATGATTATGGAATTATCTGCCCCATTGATGTTGGTGGTTATTGGATTGAGCTCGCTGCTGGCGCAGTGGGTCGCCTGGGTGTTGCGCCTGCCGGCTATTTTGCCACTGTTGGTATTTGGCATTGTGTTAGGCCCCGTGGTCCATCTGGTTCAACCGGATGCATTGTTCGGCGATCTTCTGTTCCCGCTGGTGTCGCTGTCGGTCGCCATTATTCTGTTTGAAGGCGCGCTGACACTACGCGTCGAGGAGATACGCGGTCTCGGCGGTGTGGTGCGCAATTTGGTCACCATCGGCATGCTGATGACCTTCCTGGTGATCGGCGTAGCCTGCTGGTGGCTGCTCGACTTTCCGCCGGAGCTGGCGGCACTGATCGGCGCAGTCACCGTCGTCACCGGTCCAACCGTCATTGCCCCGCTGATGCGCGTCGTGCGGCCAAATGCCAATATCAACCAGGTGCTGCGCTGGGAAGGCATCGTGATCGACCCGGTCGGCGCCATCTTTACGCTGCTGGTATTTGAATTTATCGTACTGAAGCAGCATTCGGAATCCTATACCCACCTGTTCTACACGCTGGGCATTACCGCCGCTGTCGGCATGGTCGCTGGCGCATTGTTCGGTTACCTGTTGGGCCTGGCACTCCGCCGTGTTTGGCTGCCACGCTACCTGCAAAACCTTGCTGTATTGGCCATTATGCTTACCGCTTTTGGCGTGTCTAACGCCATCGCTGACGAATCCGGTCTGCTGACCGTTACGGTGATGGGCATCTGGCTGGCCAATATGCGGGATGTGGATACCAGTGACATATTGGCCTTCAAAGAAGAACTGTCGGCAATCCTGATTTCGGCGCTGTTTATCATTTTGGCCGCGCGGCTTGATATCCAGGCACTGTGGAACATGGGCTGGCCGTTGCTGGGTCTGCTTCTGGTGGTGCAGTTTATCGCGCGCCCACTGTGTATTGCGGTATCAACCTGGCGCTCGTCCTTGCACTGGCGCGATCGCCTTCTGCTGTGCTGGATCGCCCCGCGCGGCATCGTCGCCGCAGCGGTAAGTTCATTGTTCGCCCTGACATTGCAACGCAGCGGCTACCCCGGCGCCGATCGTCTGGTCACGGTGGTGTTCGCCGTTATCATTGGTACCGTGGTGTTGCAAAGCCTGACCAGCGGCATGATGGCGCGCTGGTTGCGGGTACAGCAACAAAAACCTCGTGGGGTGCTGATCGTCGGAGCCAATAGCGTGGCACGCATGCTGGCGCAGGCGCTGATGAAAATGAATATCCCGGTCATTGTCACCGACAGTAGCTGGGAATATTACCGCCAGGCACGAATGGACGGCATTCCCGCGTATTATGGACATGCCTACTCCGAACACGCCGAAAACTTCCTTGATCTCAGCGATACCGCGCAGGTGTTGGCACTGTCGCCCAACCGCCATCAGAATGCACTGGCGGTCTATCACTTCGGCCATATTTTTGGCGACGGGCAGGTGTTTGCTATCCGTTCCGGCGCCCCGCTGAAAGGCCGCGGCAACAGTGGCGAAAGCTCACGCTTCCGTCGGCATGAAGTTTTGTTTAATCAAGAGGCCACTTACGGCCGGTTAAGCAGTCTGATCGCCCAGGGTGCCACCATCAAGGCCACCAAGCTGAACGAGAACTTTGGCTGGTTGGAATATCTTGAAAAACATCAGGGTGTTATTCCGTTATTCAGTCAGCGGGAAGACGGCACGTTGCAGCCGATAGGCACCGGTTTCGTCCCGGCGATACCCTGTACGCTGATTGCGCTGGTACAAGATGAAAATCCCTCAACGTCTGGACGTTGACAGCAGCGCGATTACCGGCTATTCCTAACAGCCTACTTGCACATCCCGTGTGCAAGCCAGAAGAGGTGCGTCGCCCAGGTAGAGTGTCAGAGGAGCCGTTCTCCAATGACGACGCTTGAGGGGGAGCGACGCCGAGGTAAGGTGATGCGCGGCATTCATCATATCGGCTACAGGGGCTGAATCCCCTGAGTTGTCACCAGGGATTGTCCGTAAGGGCAGTCAGCAAGGTGGGGCGCTTCTGGGTGTATCGTAGCGTTAACCTCTACGCCTGCCCCCTGTTTATCGCTCCTCCCTTGTGCCAAGGCTACGAAAAAAGCGCTCTCTGAATAGAGCCACCCTGACACGAGGTTTTTACATGAACCAAGCAGCACCCCAGAATTCCACCGTTGTCGCCAAATTCGGCGGCACCAGCGTTGCTGATTATGAAGCCATGAATCGCAGCGCCGACGTCGTGCTATCCAATCCGGCCGTGCGTCTGGTGGTCTTGTCCGCGTCCGCGGGCGTCACCAATCTGTTGGTGGCTCTGGCCGAAGGCAGTGATGCCGACAAGCGCAACTATCAGCTCGATGAAATTCGTCGAATTCAATACGCCATCCTTGATCGCCTCGACAATCCGGACGTGATCCGCGATGAAATCGACCGCATGCTGGAGAACATCGCCATGCTGTCTGAGGCCGCGGCGCTGGCGACCTCAACGGCGCTGACCGACGAACTGGTCAGCCACGGCGAATTAATGTCTACCCTGCTGTTCGTTGAGATCCTTCGCGCTCGCAACGTACAGGCGGAATGGTTTGACGTCCGTAAAGTCATGCACACCGATGACCATTTCGGGCGTGCCACACCGGATAGCGCAGCGCTGAGTCAATTAGCCCAATCGTTACTCAAGCCACGCCTGCAGGAAGCTTTAGTGGTTACTCAAGGCTTTATCGGCAGCGAGCCCAAAGGCCGCACAACGACGCTGGGCCGTGGCGGCAGCGATTACACTGCAGCACTGTTGGGTGAAGCGCTGAGCGTCAGTCGCGTGGATATCTGGACCGACGTACCGGGCATCTACACCACCGATCCACGCGTAGTACCCGCAGCGAAGCGCATTGATAAAATCGGTTTCGAAGAAGCGGCAGAAATGGCGACCTTTGGTGCAAAAGTTTTGCACCCAGCCACCCTATTGCCTGCGGTACGCAGCGATATCCCCGTGTTTGTCGGCTCGAGTAAAGACCCTTCCGCCGGGGGTACCCTAGTGTGCAACACCACCGAGAACCCACCGCTCTTTCGTGCATTGGCGCTGCGCCGTAAACAAACCCTGCTGACGCTGCACAGCCTTAACATGCTGCACGCACGCGGTTTTCTGGCCGAAGTGTTCAACATTCTGGCACGCCACAATATCTCGGTAGACTTGATTACCACTTCCGAAGTCAGCGTCGCGCTGACCATGGATACAACGGGTTCAACCTCCACGGGCGGCAGCCTGTTAACGACCTCACTGCTGACCGAGCTATCGTCGCTGTGCCGGGTGGAAGTGGAAGAGAATCTGGCTCTGGTGGCGTTGATCGGCAATAAGCTTTCCCAGGCTTGCGGCGTGGGTAAAGAGGTGTTCGGCGTGCTCGACCCGTTCAATATCCGCATGATTTGCTACGGTGCCAGCAGCTATAACCTGTGCTTCCTGGTGCCGGGTAACGACGCTGAGCAAGTCGTACGCACCCTGCATCACAATCTGTTCGAATAAACTATTATCATCCCTTGCGGGCGCAGCATGCTGCGCCCCTACATCAAAAAAATCAGTTCATAACCGTAGGGGTTCAGTCCGCTGAACTCGCAAAAAAACACAACTCCACCCCATCGTTCTATTTGGCTAAGGAAAACCTCATTCATGCTGGCAAAATTTACCCGATTATTCCCCCTGTGGGCGGTGCTGCTCGCCGTCGCGGCCTACTTCACACCCACCACCTTTACCGGGATCGGCCCCTACGTCAGCCCATTGCTGATGCTGATCATGTTCGCCATGGGCGTCACGCTGCGGCTGGATGACTTTAAGCGCGTATTATCTCGTCCTGGTCCCGTGGCGGCGGGGATCTTCCTGCATTACCTGATCATGCCGCTGGCGGCCTGGTTACTGGCAATGCTGTTTCATATGCCACCGGATCTTTCCGCCGGCATGGTGCTGGTCGGCAGCGTCGCCAGCGGGACCGCCTCCAACGTGATGATCTATCTGGCAAAAGGTGATGTGGCGCTGTCCGTGACCATCTCGGCGGTTTCCACGCTGGTAGGCGTATTCGCCACGCCACTGCTGACCCGTCTGTATGTCGATACCGAGATCAGCGTCGACGTCATGGGGATGCTGCTCAGTATTCTGCAGATCGTGGTGATCCCTATCGGTCTGGGGTTGATCGTCCATCACACCTTTACCAAAACAGTCAAACGCATTGAGCCGATCCTGCCTGCGCTTTCTATGATCTGCATTTTGGCCATCATCAGCGCCGTGGTGGCCGGTAGCCAGAGCCACATTGCTTCGGTTGGGCTGGTCGTGATCATCGCGGTGATCCTGCATAACGCGATCGGGTTACTGAGCGGTTATTGGGGCGGTAAGCTATTCGGCTTTGATGAGTCCACCTGCCGTACACTGGCGATTGAGGTGGGTATGCAAAACTCCGGGTTGGCTGCCACGCTGGGCAAAATCTACTTCTCACCGCTGGCTGCACTGCCGGGAGCTCTGTTCTCTGTGTGGCATAACCTGTCCGGTTCGCTGTTGGCAGGTTACTGGTCCGGTCGGCCGATCAACAAAAAATAATTTCACGTCGGGACGCAGTTCAATGACTGCGTCCATCTTCCTACGAAATTTCGTATTTCCACTGGTCGGATTGTCAGAATTATCCCCATCCTCTATTATCGCACCGATAAATAAAAATTCAGATTCTTCTTAATGGTGCCGATAACCGTTTATAACGACGGGAACGGTAAATAACGATTAATTTACTTTTTTAATTACCTCCTTATGGGTAATAAACACAGATTTATAAAAATAAAAAACAAGCAGACTAATTATTATTTAGAAATATAAAAACCCACATTCTTATTTGCCACAAGCAAAAAGAACCCCGCAATGTGATCGTCACTCGCTGTCTCGGGCTGGCCGCTGGCCGTCCGTTTATTGACCTCATGGATTGAGCAGGCCGCTCTGCGGCTTCTCATAATGGATTACAATGATAAAAAAAACCGCTGCTTTGGCGCTGCTGTTCAGTACCGCACTCCCTGCCGCTTCCCTGCCGGAAATGGAACATTTCTCGCCGATGGGTGAATCACGCCGTGCCCTGCAAGACAGTACGCGTGAGGTGAATCAACAGATAGAACAACGACGCTACCAACAGCTTAAACAGCAGCAATTACTGGCAGAGCCAGAGCCTGCTGTCCCCGCGCTGCCGCGATCGGCCCAATGTTTGCCAATCGGTGGAGTGTACCTGCTGGGTATTACCTTGCTGTCAGAGAAAGATTTGGCAGCGTTGACCGCATTACCACAGCGTTGTATCAGCAGTAATGACATCAACCTGCTGACGCGTGAATTAACCCGTTTATACCTTGATAAAGGCTATATCACTGCCCGCGTACAATTTATTCGCCCCAATGCTGAGGGAGAATTAGGGCTACGGGTCACAGAAGGATTCATCGAGAAAATAGAAGGCAGCGATCGCTGGGTCAATAGCCAATTATTATTCCCTGGATTGGAAGGGCAACCCCTGAAATTAACCCAGCTTGATCAGGGATTGGATCAAGCCAATCGTTTGCAATCGAACAAAACCCGATTGGATATATTACCGGGCAGCCAAACCGGTGGATCAATTATTCGGTTGCACAACCAACATACCAAGCCCTGGCTGTTGTCTGCCACACTGGACAATTATGGTCAAAAAAATACCGGTCAGTGGTTAGCCCGTAGTACGGCAACGCTAGACAGCCCGTTCGGCCTGTCCGACTTCGTCAGCGTTAACGTTGCCGGTACGCTGAAAGATCCGTCGCAACGTTATAATCGCGCCTATACCCTGCTCTATTCCCTGCCTTACGGTGCTTTTACCTTCAGCGGCTTTGCCAGCTATTCACAATACCTGAATCGCCAACAGCTGGTGTTCAACAGCTATAAACTGCATGGCCAGACCCAACAATATGGCCTGCGCAGCGATTATGTGTTCTACCGCGATCGCGACCAGATTAACGCGCTGAGCGGCCAACTGACCCATAAGCGTATTGCCAACTATTTTGACACCGCCCGTATCAACCTCGGTAGTCCGACGCTCAGTCTGTTTGAACTCGGGGTCAACCACCTGCAAATCCTACCCAGCGGCCTGATCAGCGCCAACCTTAGCGTAGAGCAAGGATTGCCTTGGTTTGGCGCAGATCGTCCCAACGGCGCCAATCAGCCCGATGCCCAATTCACCAAAGCCAAGCTGTTCGCCAATCTCACTCAACGTTTCACGTTGGCAGGCTCCCATTACCAACTGAGTCACCTGCTATACGGACAATACAGCCGCGATCGTTTACCCGGTGTGGAATGGCTCAGCCTGACAGATCGTAGCGCAGTCCGTGGCTTCAGCCGCAGCACGCTGTCCGGTGATAACGGCTGGTATCTGCAAAATACCCTGTCTCGTCACTTCAACCTGGGTCAAAGCACGCTTACCCCACGTATCGGCGGCGACGTCGGCCGGGTGCTCCCCCGTGACAATCGGCCTTCAGGCTGGCAAAGCAGCGCCGGATTGAGCGCCGGTGCCACCCTGCGTTATCAGCGAGCAACGCTCGACGTCGAAGCCAGCCGTGGTTGGTTATTGTCCAGCCACGCAATGCCTGACGATCCCATCCAGGTGCTGGCGCGTTTTTCGTACACATTTTAATCAGTGGTTTTGCAGTAACACAGTGATATATGGAGATACATGGATGAAAAATAATAATTTCAGGCTTTCAGCGGCGGGTAAGTTGGCCGCCTCACTGGCGATCATTTTCGCCTCACTCGGTACCGCATATGCCGGTGAGATCGTTGCGGCCAACGGCGCTAACGGTCCGGGTGTTTCCACCGCGGGTAACGGCGCGCAGGTGGTCAATATTGTGACGCCCAACGATCACGGGCTGTCGCACAACCAATATCAGGATTTCAACGTCAACCAACCCGGCGCAGTGCTGAATAACTCGCTCGACGCCGGATTGTCTCAACTGGCGGGCCAATTGGGTGCCAACCCCAACCTGAATAACCAAGCGGCTAGCGTGATCCTTAATGAAGTGATCAGCCGCAACCCGTCGCTGTTACACGGTCAGCAAGAAATCTTTGGCATGGCAGCCGACTATGTGTTGGCCAACCCGAATGGGATCAGCTGCAGTGGTTGCGGCTTCATCAATACCAGCCGTTCCTCACTGGTGGTGGGTAATCCGCTGGTGGAAAACGGCATGCTGCAGGGTTACAGCACGCTGGGTAATCGCAATACCCTGAGTCTGGACGGCAAACTGAACGCCGGCGGCGTACTGGATTTGATCGCCCCACGCATCGACAGTCGCGGCGAGGTCATCGTCACCCCGGCATTCGATAAAAAAAGCGGAAAAAGGGTGTCCGATATCAACGCCATTAGCGGACATAACCGCGTATCGCGCGATGCGCAGGTGCTCAGCAGCACACAACCGGTCAGCGCGCTGGACAGCTACTATCTTGGCAGTATGCAAGCCGGACGTATCAACATCATCAACACGGCAGCCGGCAGCGGCGTGAAGCTGGCTGGCAAGCTGCAAGGTGACGACGAGATCCGGGTTAAAGCCGACAACATCCGCGCAGAAAGCCAGATTCGTGACGTGAGCAGTAACCGCAACAGCGGAGAGAACTACCAAAACTACCGGGGCGGCATCTACATCAATGACCGCAGCACGGGCCAACAACTGACCCGTACTGAACTCAAAGGTAAAAACATCAGCCTGGTGGCCAATAACAACAACCACCTGACCGCGACCGACATTCGCGGCGAAGAGATCAAGCTGCAAGGTGCCAGCCTGACGCTTGACGGTCAGCAATTAAAGCAGACTCAGGGCCACACCAACGATCAATGGTTCTACTCCTGGCAGTACGATGTCACCCGTGAAAATGAGCAGCATCAACAAGCGGGCAGCAGCATCAACGCCAGCAAAAATGCCACGCTGAGCGCCACCACACAGGATGTGAAGCTGCTTGGCGCCAGTGTTACGGCGGGTGACGCGCTAAACATCGAAGCCAAGCGCGATGTACAGCTCAGCGGGTTGATCGAACGGGATAAAACCAGCGAACGGGGGTATCAACGTAACCATACCTCCAGCCTGCGCACCGGCAGTTGGAGCAACAGCAACGAAACCGAAAACCTGAAGGCCAGCGACTTGCAGGCCGGTGGCGACCTGACGCTGACGGCCGGCAACGCGTTGGGGACGCAGGGTGCCAAAGTACACGCGGGGCGCAACCTGACGGCGAACGCCAACGAACGCATCACCATAGATGTACAAAAAACCGCCAACGCGAAGGCCGTTCGCGACAATAAAACCTCATGGGGTGGTATCGGTGGCGGCAGTGATCAAGACAACAGCAACCGCCACGAAGTCAACAACGCCTCCGAACTGACCGCCGACGGTACTCTGCGACTGAACGGTCACCAGGGCGTAACCATTACCGGCAGTAAAGTGCGAGGCAAACAAGGCGGCTTTGTCGAAGCCACCGCTGGCGGCCTGCGGATCGATAACGCCCTCAGCACCACCGTTGACAAGGTTGATGCCCGCACCGGCACGGCCTTCAACATTACCAGCAGCTCGCAGAAGTCCAATAATAGCCACCAAAAATCCACCGCCAGTGAACTGGTTTCCGATACCAACCTGCAATTGGTCAGCAAACGGGACACCGATGTGGTAGGCAGCAAGGTGACCAGCACCGGTAAGCTGGATATCAACGCTGGCGGCAATATCAACGTCAGTAGCGGGGAGCAGCAGCAACGCATCGATGAACAAAAAACCGCGCTCGCCATCAACGGCTATGCCAACGAGAAAAGCGATAAGCAATACCGCGCCGGTTTCCGCATCGAACATACCAGCGACAGTGAAAAAACGACCCGCAGCGAGCAACAGAGCTCGACGTTGAGCGGCGGCAGCGTAGCGCTGAAAGCGGACAAAGACGTCATCTTCAGCGGATCTAAACTGGTGACCACTCAAGACGATGCCAGCATCAGCGGCAACAATGTCGCCTTCCTCGCAGCCGAAAACAAAACCACCAGCGATACCGAGCACACCAAAATCGGCGGCGGGTTTTACTACACCGGCGGCATCGACAAAGTCGGTTCTGGTATTGAAGGCGGTTACGAGAACAGCAAAACGCACGCCCAAAGCAGCAAAGCCGTGGTTTCTGGCAGCGACATTGCGGGCAATCTGACGATTAATGCCAAAGACAAACTGACCCAGCAAGGCGCTCAACACCAGGTTGGCGGTAAGTATCATGAAAATGCCAACAGTGTTGACCATCTGGCCGCCGTCAACAGCGAAAGCAGCAACACCCGCAAAACCGACGTCGGCGTAGACATCGGCGCCAACGTGGATTACAGCGCTGTCACCCGTCCGGTTGAACGTGCCGTCGGGAAAGTCGCCAAATTGGACGCTAACGGCGTGATTAACGATATTGGCACCATCGGCGCGCCGAATGTCGGACTGGATATTGGTGCCAATGGCGGCAGCAGCGAGAAGCGTAGCAGCAGCTCGCAGGCCGTGGTCAGCAGCATCACCGCCGGGGAAATTGATGTCAAAACCACCGGTAAGCTGCAGGACAACGGAACGAAATACCAGGCGACCCAAGGCGGCGTGACGCTTGCGGCAGACAGCCACCACAGCGAAGCGGCGCAAAACAGCCAGCAGGAAAGCAGCAGCGAAACCCGCGGTAGCGCAGGCGTACGCGTTTATACCACCACCGGCAGCGATCTGACCGTCGATGCCAAAGGTGAAGGGGGTAACAAGCACAGCGAAAGTAACGGCAGCCAAGCAGTCACCGGCAGCATCACCGCGGCTAACGGCATCGACGTTAAGGTCAAGCAGGACGCGGTGTATCAGGGCACCTCGCTGGATGCCGGTAAGGGAAAAGCCAAGGTAAAATCGGAGGGTGGCGACATCCGTTTTGAGCAAGCCACCGATCGCAGCCATGAAAGCCACAGCGGCTTTAATGTCAAAGTATCTGCCAAAGGCGGCTCCACGCCGGAAACCAAAAACGTCGGCGTTGGGCTTGGCGGTAGTCACAGCAAAGGGGAAAGCGACAGCAGCAGCGCGCAAGTCAGCAACATCACCGGCAAACAGGGGGTAGAACTGGATGCCGGCCGCAGTCTGACGCTGCAGGGCAGCGATGTCGCCAGCCAGGGGGATATCTCGTTGAAGGCAGGCAAGCAGGTCGCCCTGCAGGCGGCCGAATCGCAGCAGACGCGTAAGGACGACACCCTCTCCGGCAATATCGATATTGGCGGCAACAGCACCGATAGCGACAAAAAGAGCGCGGGCGGTATTTCCCTCGGCGGCGCATTTGACATTGCCAAAGTGGATGAGTCCTCTACGACTCAGCAAGGTGGCAAAATCGCCAGCGGCGGCGCAGTGAACATTACCGCCAACGGCAATGACGAGCGTGCAGTGCATCTGCAAGGTACCGAGGTCAAAGGTAGCCACGTTGAGCTGAACGCCAAAAACGGCGGCGTGGTGCTGGAATCGGCACAAAACCAGGAACAGAAAAATAACTGGAATCTGGGGCTGAAGGCTAACGCCAAAGGCGGTCAATCGTTCAACAAAGACACAAACGGCAAGATTGATACCACCAGCGGCAGCGACACCCATACTCTGGGAGCCGGAGTGAAAGTCGGCGTGGATAAGCTACAAAAAACCACCCAGGGCAACAGCCTAATCAATGCCGGAGAAGTCACGCTCAATAGTGGTAAAGATACCACCTTAGCCGGCGCTCAGATCAATGCTGAAAGTGTACAGGGCAACATTGGCGGCGATCTGCACGTCGAGAGCCGCAAAGACAGTGAAAGCAGCGTGAAGGTCAATGTCGATGTCGGTCTGAACCACACCAACGATCCGGCCAGCAGCATCACATCCAAACTGTCAAAAGTGGGCACGCCACATTATGCCGGTAAGGTGAAGGAGAAGCTGGAGGGCGGCATCAACAAGGTCGCTGACGCTACCACCGACAAGTACAACAGCGTGGCTCATCGTCTCGATCCGAAGCAGGACACTACCGGTGCCGTCAGCTTCAGCAAGGCCGACGGCGGTAAGGTTACGCTGCCGGAAAACCTGGTGGGTGAAAAAGAGAAGGCACCGCTATGGGATCGCGGCGCTCGCTTCCTCGGCAACAAATCCAAGGAGAGCCTGACCGGTCCCGCCGGGCTGCAAGGCCAATTCAAGGTGAACGCCGATGTCGTCAACAACGATGCCGTTGGCGTGAAATCCGCCATCACCGGGAAAAATGACGTAGCGCTGAACGTACAGGGTACGACCCATTTGACCGGTGGTGAAATCCGCAGCCAACAAGGCGAGGTAACACTGGGTAACGGTAAGCTGGAACAGCAGGATGTGAAAGGCAATCGCTATCAGGGTGGTGGGCACCTTGATGCCGCGGCGTCTGCTGGCGGGCTGCTGGGGATCGCGGGTAAAAGCGTGGTGAACCTGGAAACGCCGGTCGGCGGCTACGGCAATAGCCAAGCTGCCGACGCTAAGGCTGGCGTCTTTTCAGGTAAGTAAGTTGCGGTAAATAGCTGCCGTCATGCCCCCGGCTAAACCGGGGGCATTTTTTACAGCGTGCTCGGCGTATCCTCCCACTCACGCTCATCATCCTTTTCATCCTGATCCAGCACGTTATAGGCCACCGCACAGAACAGCGAGTTCAGGCGTTTCATATCTCCCAGCAGCCCAAGATGCAGCGAACTGGTTTCGATGCTCTGTACGTTTTGTTGGTGCAGACGGTCAACGTGTGCATGCGCATAGCGGCGGTCCAAAATGCGGAAACGATGCTTGGAACGGCGCAACCGCTTGGCGCTGGTAACGTCACCCGACAGGAACACCGACAGGCCGAGCCGTAGATTGGCAATCAGCCGCTCATGCAATGCGTCCAATTCCGCCAAGCCTTCCGTTGAGAACGCACGCCGCGCCGCGTGCGATTTCGCCCCCACATCACCGGCCATGCGTTCGATAATGTCGCCCGCTTGCTCCAGATTAAGCGCCATTTCGATGATTTCAGCCCAGCGGCGGGAATCTTCTTCGCCCAAATCCTCCTTCTGGATCTGCGCCAAATACAGCTTGATGGCGGTATACAGCACATCGACATCGTCGTCGAGCCGCCGCACCTCCTTATCCTGTCCTTGCTTACCGTGCAGCACTTCACGCTGCAAAATCATCATGTGTTCCACCACGTCACCCATGCGCAACGTTTCTCGCGCCGCATTGGCCAACGCCAACGTCGGCGTGTCCAGCGCACTGGCATCAAGGTGTCGCGGCCGCAATCGCGGATCGTCAGCAGCCACGTCCGCGATTAACGTTTCGCACAGACGCGCCATCGGCCCAGCCAACGGAATTAACACCAGGCAACGGATCAGGTTATAAAAGACGTGAAAATAGATCACCAACTCTTCGTTCTCTCCGGGCAGGCGGGTCATGATATCGGCCAGATAAGAGACAAAGGGCAGGACCAGCACGCAACCGATCAGCTTGAACAGCAGGCTGCCAAGCGCGACCCGACGCCCGGCAGCATTCTGGCCACTGGTATTGATCACCGCCAGTAGGCCGCTACCAAGATTGGCACCGATCACCAGGCACAGAGCGACCTTCAGCGAGATCACGCCTGACGCCGTCAGCGTCGCTGTCAGCAATACCGCAGCCAGGCTGGAATAGCTGACAATGGCGAATAAGGCACCGGTCAGGGCATCCAGCATCACATCACCGGTCAGTGATGAAAACAGCACCTTCACGCCCGCTGCCTGGGTGATAGGGGTGGCAGCGGCGACGATCAGCTCCAGCGCCAGGACAATCAGCCCGAGACCAATGCACACCCGGCCCATTTGACCTACTCGGGTTTGCTTGCGGCTAAGAAACAGGAACACGCCGACCAGGATCAGCAGCGGTGACAACCAGGAAAGATCGAAAGTCAGTATTCGCGCCATCAGCGCAGTACCGACGTCGGCGCCGAGCATGATAACCAATGCCGGCGTGAGCCCCACCAGTCCCTGTGCGACAAACGACGTGACCAGCAGCGCGGTGGCATTGCTACTTTGTACCAACGCGGTTACGCCAATGCCGGAGACGAACGCCAGCGGTTTTCTCTCCACGCTGTCGCTCAACACCCGGCGCAAATTAGCGCCATAAACCCGCATGATCCCGGTGCGCACGATGTGAGTGCCCCACACCAACAGCGCCACAGAGGAAAGCAGGTGAAGAAGGGTCAACACGGAAAATACGCTCCATTAACGCCGGCAGGAAAGATCAAATCCATACCCTGTGAATTTCGGGCTGCAGGACGGCGGCAAACGGGTGAATCCCCAGGAGCTTACTCAAGTAAGTGGCTGGGGGGGAAACCCTGCGGCCAACACATCTGCTGCGTGAAAGGCGACGGGTATAGCAAGCTATCCTGCCTGCCAGGCGTGCATAGGGCAGGACAGCGGCAACAGGCTGCAGACCGCTATTGGAGGGTTAACGCAACGGCAGGAATTACCCTGGAGTTATCATTGAATGCCGCAGCGATGTCATGCAACTTCCCGTAATGTAACAGTTTCTAAGTGTAGCCCAATTTCGCTGCCGTCAGCATGCAAATCAGCGACTGAACGGTTAAGCACGTCCACCAGCAGCTCAACACCACGCACCTGCACGCGATAACGTACTACATTGCCCAGCAGGCTGTGGTTCAGGATAACCGCAGCAATTCCCTGCCCTGCTGGGAGTATGCCAATGGACTCTGGGCGAACAGCCACCTTACCGTGATATGCGCTGCCGGTCAAAACAGACGCCTGTTCAGCACTTAACACATTGTAATTGCCGATGAATCCGGCGGCAAAGACATCGGCCGGCTGGGTATACAGGGTTTCCGCATCGCCGCTTTGCACAATTTGCCCTTTGTTCATCAGCACAATGCGATCCGACAGCGTTAACGCCTCCTCCTGATCGTGGGTGACGAAGATCGCCGTCAGGTTCAGTTCGCGCTGGATCCGGCGGATCTGTTCACGCAGATGTTTACGGATCCTGGCATCCAGCGCCGAGAGTGGCTCATCGAGCAACAACAACCGCGGGCGCGTCACCAGCGAGCGCGCCAGTGCCACCCTTTGGCACTGGCCACCGGAAAGCTGATGTGGATAACGCTTGGCCAGCTCGGTCAACTCCACCAACGCCAGGACTTCCTGCACCCGCTGTTGGATCTGCGCACCGCCCAATTTTTGCATCTTCAGGCCAAACGCCACATTGCCTTCAACAGTCATGTTCGGAAACAACGCGTAGCTTTGGAACACCATGCCAATACCGCGTTTTTGCGGCGGCACCGGCACCAGATCCTGACCTTGCAGCACTATCTGTCCGCTATCGACTGACGTCAGCCCCGCCAGGCAGCGCAGTAGCGTGGATTTGCCGCAGCCGCTCGGCCCGAGCAGGGTGACAAATTCCCCTTCCTCAGCGGTGAAGTCGATATCTTGAAACACCTGGGTTTGGCCGTAGTGTTTGTTAAGTCGGGTGACGTTGAGATAAGCCATGCGGTTAACCCTTAGTTTTATTCAGTAAATTCGCCAACCAGGTAACAATCAGCACCACGGCGAAATAAGAAATGACCAGTGCGCTGGTAAAATGGCCGCTGCCGTTACGCATGTTATAGAGGTAGACCTGCAGCGTTTCATATTGGCTACCCACCAGCAGGTTGGCGAAAACAAATTCGCCAATCAGGAAAGAGAACGACAGCAAAACGGCAATCATGCCGCCCTTGCGCAGATTAGGCAGCACCACCAACAGTGCGGCTTGCCAGGTGCTGGCGCCTAGCAGATGTGCAGCATCCATCAGATCCCGTAGGTTAATCGCCTGCATGTTGTTGCTGATAGCACGGTAAATAAACGGCAGCGCAATGGCGAAGTAGCAACCGATCAGGATCCACGGCGTTCCTAACAACGGCAGCGGATCGGTGGCAAACAGTTGCATCAACCCCACCGCGGACACCACCGGCGGGACAGCGAACGGCAGCAGAATCAGCACGTTCATCACGGCATCCAATTTTGGGAAGTAGTAAGCAATAACGAACATCATCGGCAATATCACTGCCACCGCCAGCACCAGGGTGCCGAAACAAATCAATAGCGAATGCCACAACGCCAGCAAGAAGCGCGGATCGCTCCATAGCGCGACCAGCCATTTCAGGGTCAAACCGTCCGGCAGGATGGTGGCGCCCCATTGGGTAGCCAGTGCGTAAATCAGCGTCGCCGCCAGCGGCAACAGCAGGATCAGCAGCAGTAAGCTGCTCACCACGCGGTGATAACCGGTTTCAAAACGGGACATGTCGGCCCTCCAGAACGTTATGAGCGTGCATTGAGGTAGCTCCGACGTAATAGCCATTGGTGAATCAAGGTGATGAACGCCATCATCGCCACCAACAGCATCGCCAGCGCACTGGCCAGATTAGGATCAAGGGAAATATCCCCCGCGACCAATGCCGAAATACGGATCGGAATCACGTTGAAATTACCGGTGGTCAGCGCGTATACCGTGGCATAAGCGCCCAGCGCATTCGCCAGCAGAATGACAAAGGTGCCCATCAACGCCGGTGCCAGCACGGGCAGGCCAATATGTCGCCAATAGCGCCACGGGCTGGCCCCCAGCAACGACGCTGATTCACGCCAGTCTTCGCGCAATGCGTCGAATGCCGGGTACAGCAGCAGCACGCCCAACGGGATCTGGAAGTAGGTGTAAAGCACGATAAGCCCGGTTTTGGAGTAAAGGTTAAACCCCTCCATCAAACCGTATTTACGGAGTAACAACGTCAGGCAGCCATTTAGCCCCAGCAGAATGACAAAGGCGAACGCCAGCGGCACGCCCGCAAAGTTGCTGGTCATGTTAGTGAACGACATCACGAAGTCATGAAATCGGGTCTGGCCCAGCTGGCGCAGTGAGTAACTGCCAACTAATGCAATCAGCAGTCCGTAAACGCTCGACCAGAGGGAAATCTCCAGCGAGAACTGAAACGCCTGCAAATAGAACGGCGAGGTCAGCACATCAACATAGTTGCCCAGCCCCCAGCCACTGCTCTGGCTGAAAAAACTGTTGACCGCAATCCATACCAGCGGTGCGATTTGGAACGCGCCGAACAACAGGATGAACGGCAGCAAGCACAGCGCGGCAATCCACTTAGCTTTCATGTTATTCGCCCTTATACCAACAACGCACGGCAACGCGGCTTGTCGTGTGTCACTTGCAGCACCTCACACAGCGTGCCACACAGGTCGGTTTGCTGCGGGTTGGCATCGTTCTGGCTGAATGCACTGCCAAAGACAAACAGCGGCACCTGGCGCTCTTCGGGCAAAACACCGCCGTGGCTGCGGTCATCATTCATGCCGTGATCGGCGGTGATCATCACCTGATAATCGTCGGCTAACCAGCCTGCCAAATAGCGCGACAGCACGCCGTCGGCATTGCGGGCCGAATTGCGGTATTGCGGTGAAGACAGACCAAAGCGATGGCCTGCGTCGTCGATGTTCATCGGGTGAATCAGCAAAAAGTCGGGTTGATGGCGGAGGCGTAAGCTTTCGGCGTCATCAAACAGATGGGAATCCGGGTAGCGATCGTCATAATAAAAATGGCCGTGCTGGATCGGTAATTCAGCATCGTCGGTATGGCGATCGCGCGCGGCGTCGAACGGGGTACGGTTATATAACTCACTGAACCAATGGTAGGCGGCCGCAGCGGTCGTCAGGCCAGCAGCACGCGCATAGTGGAACACGCTTTGCTGGTGCGACAAACGCGACACCTGGTTATGCACGACACCGCTCTCCACCGGCGGCACGCCGGTGAGGATGCATTCATACAGCGGTCGGGAGAGCGAGGGTAACTCGCTCTCCACTTGATACAACCGTCCACGTCCTGCCGCACATTCGGCCTGCAGATAACCCATAGCGTCATGCGCCACCTGGTAGTTCAGACCGTCCAACAGCACGAGGATCGTTTTCATGATGGCTTAACTCACTGCTGCATAAACATAATGACATTTTCCTGCCACTGACGCGGCAGCGTTTTCGCGCTTTGTTCCCAGGCAGCCGGATCGGCGATTGGGTGAGCGTTTTTATACTGTTCGGCTGGCAGCAGCTTGGCTTTTACATCGTCAGGCAGCGTCAGATGCTCCGCACGGATTGGTCGGGCATAACCACGCGCCAGGTTGATCTGGCCTGCATCAGAGAAAATGTATTCACGCGCCAGCTTGGCGGCGTTCGGGTGCTTGGCGTACTTGTTGATGATGGTGGTGTAGCCGGAAGTGATGGAGCCGTCAGACGGGATCAGCACTTCAAAACGGGTCTTGTCGATCTGATCGCGGTAATTCAGACCGTTAAAGTCCCATACCACGCCAACCTGCACTTCACCTTTTTCCAGCGAGGCGATCACGGGGTTAGTCAGGCTCAAACGCCCTGCCTTGGCCAGCTTGCCGAAGAATTCCAGGCCCGGCTTCAGGTTCTTCTCATTACCGCCCATGGCATAGGTAGCCGCCAGCACGCCGCTAGCCGCCTGCGAGGCAGTGCCGACATCACCGATAGTGACCTGATAAGTGCCCTTCAGCAGATCGGCCCAGCTGTGCGGGATCTCTTTTACTTGTTGTTTGTTGATAATAAAGGCGATGGTGCCCGTGTAGGCCAGCGCCCAGTGGCCATCCTTGTCCTTCGCCCAGGCCGGTACCTGATCCCAGGTGGAGGGTTTGTACGGCTGCGTCACCCCTTTCTGGACCGCAATCGGACCGAATGCCGCGCCCACATCACCAATATCCGCAGTGGCGTTGCCCTTCTCTGCATCGAACTTGGCGATTTCCTGCGCTGAACTCATGTCGGTATCGACATGCTTCAGGCCATATTTGCTCAACAAGTCTTGCCAGGTGCCTTTCCAGTTTGCCCAGCTGTCCGGCATGCCGACACTGTTAACTTCACCTTCTTTCTTGGCTGCCTGCTCCAACGCCGCCAGATCGGTATCTGCGGCCCAGCTCATCTGGCTGGTCAGTACAATGGCACTGCTTAACACAGAAGCGCACAAACGTTTCATAACTGATGCTCCGGGTGGTAGTGTGTAGAGGCGCTGGACTAGTCCAGCAAGAACCAAGCCAATCTAACGGACGAATGTGATAATTATATGTCAGTCTAAAAAAGCAGCATTTTTATCGCATCTAGCGCGTCCCGGAGCCTGTCGTTGGTCAACCTTTAGCGGGGCATACCCTATGAACGTCAAGTTGCGGCCAGGCGCCCAGATCACTCGTCCCCAGGCGCTTACTTTAGTCAGTCAATGGGGTAAGCGACGCTGCAGCTTGAAAGTCGACGGGTATAAACGCACTGAAATGGGGCATCTGTGGCATGAGTGAAGGAACAACAACCGTGGCAGCCATTTGCCAGACACTGGCTGCCCGTATCGCCGAGGGGGAATTCAACGCCGGTGGCAAACTGCCTTCTGAGCGCACCCTGAGCGAACAGTTCTCCACCACCCGCATCACCTTGCAGGAAGCGCTCAGCCAGTTGGAGGCTCAGGGTGTCATTTACCGTCAGGTCAGGCGCGGCTGGTTTATCTCGCCGCCCCGGCTGGTGTATAACCCCTTACAGCGCAGTCATTTTCATGCCATGGCACAGCAGCAGGGGCGTGATGCCCATACAGAGGTTATCGACACCGCCACCGTGCCGCTGTGCGCTGCCTTGAGTCAAAAGCTCACTTTGCCGGCCGGCACCGAGGTTTACCGTATTCGTCGGCTACGCTATATCGACGGCCGCGCGGTGTTGTACTGCGAGCATTACCTTAATCCCGCCTACTTTGCCGGTATTTTGGACGAAGACTTAACCCAGTCGCTCACAGGGCTGTATGCCGAGCGCTATGGGATTCGTTATGGGCGAGTCCGTTTCGATATGCTGCCGACACTGCTGCCACAGGAAGCGGCAGAAATGCTCAAAGTGACCTACGGCAGCCCGGCGCTGTTTATTACCCGGGTTAACCGCGATCAGCACGACCGGGTGATTGATTGTGATTTGGAGTATTGGCGTTACGACGCGCTGCACATTGACGTGGAAGCGCAATGACAGGGGCGCGAACCGCGCCCCCAAAGAGAAGATGAATCAGTCGGCGTCGTAGCCAAGGTTAGGCGCTAACCAGCGTTCAACCTCACTGACGCTCATGCCTTTACGCGTCGCGTAATCCTCTACCTGATCGCGTTGGATCTGCGCCACCGCAAAATACTTGCTCTGCGGATGACTGAAATACCAACCAGACACGGCTGCCCCTGGCCACATGGCGAAAGATTCGGTCAGCACCATACCGGTATGGCGGTTAACGTCCAGCAAGCGCCAAATTTCCGCTTTTTCGGTGTGCTCCGGACAGGCCGGATAACCCGGCGCCGGACGGATACCCTGATAATTTTCGCGGATCAGCTCTTCATTGCTCAGGTTTTCTTCGGTAGCAAAACCCCAGTGCAGCTTACGCACCTGTTCATGCAGGTATTCAGCAAACGCCTCCGCCAGGCGATCCGACAATGCTTTCACCATGATTTTGTTGTAATCATCGTGTTGTGCATCATAGGCCGCCGCCAGCTCATCTTCCTCCAGCCCCCCCGTCACGGCAAAAGCACCGAAGTAATCAGCCTTACCGCTGCTTTTCGGCGCGACAAAGTCAGCCAGGCAGTAGTTCGGGAAATCGGTTTTCTCCGTTTGCTGGCGCAGATGGCGGCTGACCACCAGCACCTCTTCGCGATTTTCGTCGCGATACACTTCAACGTCGTCACCAACCCGGTTCGCCGGGAACAGCCCGTACACACCGCGCGGGTTGAGGCTGCCATTAGCGGCCAGCATATCCAGCATCTGGTTGGCGTCGGCGAACAGCCGTTTGGCCTCTTCGCCCACCACGTCATCTTCCAAAATCCGCGGATATTTACCCGCCAGCGACCAGGTCATGAAGAACGGTGTCCAGTCGATGTACTGGCGCAGCGTCTCGATACTGGCTTCGACCGGGTAGACGCCCAACTGCTTCGGTAC
This sequence comes from Serratia sp. PL17, assembly GCF_017832355.1. Classification (GTDB taxonomy): domain Bacteria; phylum Pseudomonadota; class Gammaproteobacteria; order Enterobacterales; family Enterobacteriaceae; genus Serratia. The sequence continues at coordinate 15,009 of NZ_JAFIBY010000005.1, read as the reverse complement.
TGGCGGCTGATAGTTTTCCCAGTCCAACACCATGGCGTTATCGCGCGCTTTCTGCAGATCAACCGGCGGGGTGCGCGGTTTTTTACGTGCGTGCTGAATGCGCACGGTTTCATATTCTTTACGGGTTCGCGCCACAAAATCGTCGCGCTGTGTGTCGGAAAGCAATGCCGACACCACGCCCACGGTACGGGATGCGTTCTGCACGTAAGTCGTCGAGCCGCTGTAGTTCTGCTCGATCTTGACGGCGGTATGCGCCTTGGAGGTCGTCGCACCGCCGATCAGCAACGGCAGAGTGAAACCCTGACGCTCCATTTCTTTCGCCACGTTGACCATCTCGTCCAACGACGGCGTGATCAACCCGGATAAGCCGATGATGTCCACGTTCTGCTCACGCGCAGTCTTCAGGATTTTCTCCGTCGGCACCATCACGCCCAGATCGACAATTTCGTAGTTGTTGCACTGCAGCACCACGCCAACGATGTTTTTACCGATGTCGTGCACGTCGCCCTTCACCGTCGCCAGCAGGATTTTTCCCGCCGTAGAGCCTTTCTGCTTGCTGGCCTCAATGTAGGGTTCCAGATAGGCCACCGCCTGTTTCATTACGCGAGCGGACTTCACCACCTGCGGCAGGAACATTTTGCCTTCGCCGAACAGATCGCCAACCACGTTCATGCCCGCCATCAGCGGCCCTTCGATCACTTCGATCGGACGATCCGCCCGCTGCCGGGCTTCTTCGGTATCCAGCTCGATAAACTCGGTGATACCTTTCACCAGCGAGTATTCCAGCCGTTTTTCTACTGCCCAACCGCGCCATTCCGCCTGCTGCACCGCCACGTCGTTATCTTTGCTGCCACGGTATTTTTCCGCCAGTTCCAGCAAGCGTTCGGTCCCGTCGTCGCGGCGGTTGAGGATCACATCTTCTACCGCATCACGCAGCTCGGCAGTCAGATCATCGTAGATCGCCAGTTGTCCTGCGTTAACAATCCCCATGTCCATACCATTGCGGATCGCGTGGTACAGGAATACCGCGTGGATCGCTTCACGCACCGGATCATTGCCGCGGAATGAAAACGACACGTTGGACACGCCGCCGGAAATCATCGCATGCGGCAGGTGAGTCTTGATGTCGGCGCACGCTTCGATAAAGTCGACGGCATAGTTGTTATGCTCTTCGATACCGGTAGCGACGGCAAAAATGTTCGGGTCAAAAATAATGTCTTCCGGCGGGAAACCAACACGCTCGGTCAAAATCTTATAGGCACGGCGACAAATCTCGAATTTGCGCTCACGCGTATCGGCCTGACCCACTTCGTCAAACGCCATCACCACGACGGCAGCACCATAACGGCGTACCAGTTTGGCATGGTGAATAAAGGCCTCTTCGCCCTCTTTCATCGAGATAGAGTTAACGATACCTTTGCCCTGGATGCACTTCAGGCCCTTTTCGATCACTGACCATTTGGAGGAGTCGATCATGATCGGCACCCGGGCAATGTCCGGCTCGCCAGCGATCAGGTTAAGGAAACGCACCATTGCCGCTTCGGCGTCGAGCATCCCCTCATCCATGTTGATATCGATAATCTGAGCGCCGCTTTCCACCTGTTGACGGGCAACGGCCAGCGCTTCACTGTATTTTTCTTCTTTGATCAATCGCTTGAAGCGCGCTGAACCGGTGACGTTGGTACGCTCACCGACGTTGACGAACAACGTTTTGGCGTCGATGTTCAAGGGTTCGAGACCCGCCAGACGGCAAGCTACCGGGATCTCTGGCAGTTGGCGCGGCGGCACGCCCGCCACGGCCTTGACCATGGCGGCGATGTGCTCTGGCGTGGTCCCGCAGCAGCCGCCGATAATATTCAGGAAGCCGGCCTGCGCCCACTCGCCGACCTGTTTCGCCATCTCTTGCGCGTCCAGATCGTATTCACCGAACGCATTAGGTAAACCGGCGTTGGGGTGCGCAGTGACGTAGCTTTCCGAGATACGCGACAGTTCGGCAACGTATTGACGCAGTTCGTCCGGGCCCAACGCGCAGTTCAGACCAAAGCTCAGCGGCTTGACGTGGCGCATCGAGTTATAGAAGGCTTCGGTAGTCTGCCCGGACAGGGTACGGCCGGAGGCATCGGTGATGGTGCCGGAAATCATGATCGGCAGCGAGACACCCAGGGCTTCGAATTCGGTTTCCACCGCAAAGGCGGCAGCCTTGGCGTTCAGGGTATCGAAGATGGTTTCGATCATAATCAGATCGACGCCGCCTTCCACCAGCGCACGGGTCGATTCGCGGTAGGCGTCCACCAGTTCATCGAAAGAAACATTACGGAACGCCGGATCGTTAACGTTCGGAGAAATAGAGGCAGTGCGGTTGGTCGGGCCCAGTACCCCGGCCACATAGCGCGGTTGCTCTGGCGTGCGCGCAGTCCACTCATCAGCACAGGCACGTGCCAGGCAGGCGGCCTGATAGTTAATCTCGGCGGACAGCGACTCCATATGGTAGTCGGCCATCGCGATAGAAGTGGAGTTGAAGGTATTGGTTTCGAGAATGTCGGCCCCGGCTTCCAGGTAGCCGTAGTGAATGGCGGTGATCACGTCGGGCTTGGTCAACACCAGCAGGTCATTATTGCCTTTCAGATCGCTCTGCCAGTCGGCAAAACGCTCACCGCGAAAATCGCTCTCTTCCAGACGGTAGCTCTGGATCATGGTGCCCATGCCGCCGTCCAACACTAAAATGCGCTGCGCTAACTGCTGGCGCAGTTGTTCTACTCGATTAGTCACCCATGATCCCCTTTATCTTCCAGGCCACACTCTTTCACCGACACTCAAATGTTGCATACCCTATGGATTTCAAGTTGCGGCTTGAAAGACGACGGGTATCGACCATCCTAGCACAGCTTGTAGGGGCAAAGTGGCGCACGGCAATTGAGAGTTTTTCAGGTTGGCGGGTAACAGATCCGATGAGCAGATTGACGACTTGCAATTCATACGCAAAAAACGAAAATGAATTCCATCATACGGAAAAAGGAATGTGGATTATGGTCACCCCTGCTCCCGCCAAGCGTGGCAAAAAGCCCCGTGCTGCATCCCCGAGCGCCAGTGCGGCAACCGGCCAGGTGCAGTCGTTAACCCGTGGCCTGAAGTTATTGGAATACATTGCTGAAGCTCAGGGCAACGTCGCGTTAACCGATCTGGCTCAACAAGCCGGGTTACCCAACTCTACGACCCATCGGTTGCTCACCACCATGCAACAGCAAGGATTTGTAAGACAGGTCGGTGATTTAGGCCTGTGGACCCTCGGTTCTCATGCCTTTGTCGTTGGCAGCAGCTTCTTGCAGAGCCGCAATCTCTTGGCCATGGTGCACCCAACGCTACGCCGCCTGATGGAAGAGTCCGGCGAAACCGTCAACCTGGCCGTGCTGGATACCAGTGAGTACCAGGCGATTATTATCGATCAGGTTCAATGCACCGCGCTGATGCGTATGTCCGCGCCGATCGGCGGAAAACTGCCGATGCACGCTTCCGGTGCCGGCAAAGCCTTTCTTTCTACCCTGCCGGATGAGCAGGTCACCCAACTGCTGCATAAGAAAGGTATGCAAACCTATACTCAGCACACCCTGACACCGCACAACCTGAAGGAAGGGTTGGCGCAAATCCGCAAACAAGGCTTTTCGTTTGACGACGAAGAACATGCACTCGGCCTGCGTTGCGTGGCAGCCTGCATCTTCGATGAACATCGCGAGGCCTTTGCCGCTATCTCTATTTCCGGTCCGGTGTCACGCATCACCGACAACCGGGTGATCGAGCTGGGCGCATTGGTGATCCACGCAGCAAAAGAAATCAGCCTGGAGTATGGTGGCGTACGTTAAGCCTCAATCCCGGCACTGGGCGCAAACTCTGCGCCCATGATTTTCTCGTTGTTGTCAGCATGTAAAACGCTGCCCCGATCCTGTTTCTCTCGCCCAGTAAAAACTTGAAGCCGATCACAGTTAACGATCCTGCCTGTTAAAGGCGATTGCAACTGGCGAAACTTCCTCCGACAATGTTACCGATAACATGTTACCGGTAACAACAAGCGCGCGGTAACGCCACGTGTCGTTTTGGAGCTAAGCCATGACCAATAATCAAAACCGTATTTACGTCATTATGGGCGTTTCCGGCAGCGGTAAGTCCGCCGTGGCCGCCGCCGCCGCCCGCCAGCTGTCTGCCGGGTTCCTCGACGGTGATTTTCTGCACCCCCGCAGCAACATCCTAAAAATGGCCGCTGGCGAACCACTCAACGATGACGACCGTGCCCCCTGGCTGGCCGCACTCAACGACGCCGCTTTCGCCATGCAACGCACGAATAATGTTTCGGTTATCGTCTGTTCAGCGCTGAAAAAACACTACCGCGATCGCCTGCGCGCCGGTAATGGCAATTTGTCGTTCATCTACTTGCACGGTGATTTCCCGGTTATCGAAGCCCGTCTGGCGGCCCGTAATGGCCACTTCTTTAAACCACAGATGCTGGTGACACAGTTTGCCGCGTTGGAACAGCCGGGGGCCGACGAGAGCGACGTCATGTCCGTCGACATCAACCAACCCCTGGAAGGCGTTATCGCCGATACCCTGAAGCACATTCAGAGCTTCCTGCCACAGGACGTTTGCGCGTGAATACTGTAACGCTGGTCGGTACTGCAGTCGGCTCGGTTCTTTTACTGCTGTTTTTGGTGATGAAGGCGCGCATGCACGCCTTCGTCGCGTTAATGCTGGTGTCTATTGCCGCGGGTATTTTCTCCGGCATGCCGCTGGACCGCATCGCCGATACCATGCAGAAAGGTATGGGCGATACGCTGGGCTTCCTGGCTATTGTCGTCGCGTTGGGCGCGATGTTCGGTAAGATACTGCATGAAGTCGGTGCGCTCGATCAAATTGCGGCACATTTGCTGAAACGTTTCGGCCAAAGTAAAGCCCATTACGCACTCGGCATTGCCGGATTGATCTGTGCCCTGCCGCTGTTTTTTGACGTAGCCGTGGTGCTACTGATCGGCATCGTGTTTGCCGTAGCGCGCCGCACCGACGGCAACATCGTTAAGCTGGCCATTCCCCTGTTTGCCGGCGTCGCCGCCGCCGCGTCATTCTTGCTGCCGGGGCCGGTACCGATGCTGCTGGCCTCACAAATGAAGGCCGACTTCGGCTGGATGATTGCCATCGGCCTGGTCGCCGCAGTCCTCGGCATGCTGATTGCAGGCCCATTATACGGCAGCTTTATCAGCCGTTACGTTAACTGGTCAATGCCGAAGGATGAAAACGAGCCGACGCTGAACACCGCCAACCTGCCGTCATTTGGCCTTAGTCTGGCGTTGGTTCTCTGCCCACTGGTGTTGGTCGGTATGAAGACCATTGGTGCCCGTCTGGTAACGCCAGGCTCACAGTTACAACAGTGGCTGGAGTTTATTGGCCACCCGTTTACGGCCATTTTGATCGCCTGCCTGATTGTGATTTACGGCCTGGCAAAACCACGCGGTATGACCAACGAACAAACGCTGGCCATCTGCTCTGCGGCGGTGCAGCCTGCCGGGATCATCCTGCTGATGACGGGCGCTGGTGGCGTCTTCAAACAAATTTTGGTGGATTCCGGCGTTGGCCCTGCCTTGGGTGACGCCATGATCGGCACCGGCTTGCCGATCGCCGTGGCCGCTTTCGCGCTGTCCGCCATGGTACGCGTCATTCAAGGATCTGCCACCGTAGCCTGTTTGACCACTGTCGGCCTGGTGCTACCGGTAACCAGCCAATTGGACCTCGGCGGCGGGCAACTGGCCGCGTTGGCTATCTGTATTGCCGGCGGGTCTATCGTACTCAGCCACGTCAACGATGCCGGTTTCTGGTTGTTCGGTAAATTTACCGGCGCCAATGAGCTGCAAACGCTGAAAACCTGGACGGTGATGGAAACCATTCTGGGTAGCGTGGGTGGCATCATCGGCATGATTGCTTTCACGCTGTTTTAAATACCCACAACATCGCCCCCGGCCTTTGCACACCAGGGCTGCAATTCCACACCGGGGGCACCGCCACAGGCGGCATATATAACAATAGCCATGTGAGGAAGGTATGATCAATCCAATCCTGTCCCGTGTCACACAACGCATTATCGACCGTTCTAAACAGAGCCGCACCGCCTACCTGGCACGCATTGATGCAGCTCGCTCACACACCGTACACCGCGCACAACTGGCCTGCGGCAACCTGGCGCACGGCTTCGCTGCCTGCCAACCGGATGACAAAACCGCGCTGAAAAATATGGTGCGCAGCGATATCGCCATCATCACCGCCTATAACGATATGCTGTCCGCCCACCAGCCTTACGAAAACTATCCGCAACGGCTAAAGCAGGCATTGCATGCGGTAGGCGCGGTTGGTCAGGTGGCCGGTGGTGTTCCGGCAATGTGCGACGGTGTGACCCAGGGTCAGGATGGTATGGAGCTGTCGCTGATGAGCCGTGACGTGATCGCCATGTCCTCCGCCATCGGCCTGTCACACAATATGTTCGACGGCGCGTTGTTCCTCGGTATTTGCGACAAAATCGTGCCAGGCTTGGTGATGTCTGCCCTGTCCTTTGGTCATTTACCGTCGCTGTTTGTGCCAGCCGGCCCGATGAGCAGCGGCTTGCCGAACAAAGAGAAAGTGCGCGTACGCCAACTTTACGCCGAAGGCAAAGCCGATCGCCTGGCGTTGCTGGAGGCCGAGGCAGCGTCTTATCATGGCATCGGCACCTGTACCTTCTACGGCACCGCCAATACCAACCAAATGGTCATGGAAGTGATGGGGCTGCACCTGCCAGGAGCCTCCTTTGTTCACCCGGATACGCCACTGCGCAATGCACTCACCGATGCCGCTGCGCGTCAGGTGACCCGCCTGACCGAAACCGCAGGCAACTACCTGCCAATTGGCCAACTGGTGGATGAAAAAGTGGTGGTGAACGGCATTATTGCGCTACTGGCCACCGGCGGCTCTACTAACCTGACCATGCATATGGTGGCGATGGCTCGCGCCGCCGGCATTATCATTAACTGGGATGACTTCTCCGAGTTGTCAGACGCCGTGCCGCTGCTGTGCCGCATCTATCCGAATGGCCCGGCGGACATCAACCAATTCCAAGCCGCAGGCGGCGTCGCACTGGTGGTGCGCGAGCTGCTTAAGCACGGCCTGCTGCACGAGGACGTACACACCGTTGCCGGCTTTGGTCTACAGCGTTACACCCAAGAACCGTGGCTGGATAACGGCCAGTTGGCCTGGCGTGAAGGCGTGGATCATTCACTCGATACCCAAGTGATCGCCAGCATCGCCGAGCCTTTTGAACACCACGGCGGCACCAAGGTATTGGCCGGCAACCTTGGCCGAGCCGTCATGAAAACCTCGGCGGTCCCGGCAGACAACCAGATTATCGAAGCGCCGGCAGTCGTCTTTGAAAGCCAACATGACATCGTACCGGCGTTTGAAGCTGGCAAGTTGGATCGCGATTGCGTGGTGGTTGTCCGCTTCCAGGGGCCACAGGCCAATGGTATGCCCGAGTTGCACAAACTTATGCCGCCGCTTGGCGTGCTGATGGACCGCGGATTTAAAGTCGCGCTGGTCACCGATGGCCGCCTGTCCGGCGCTTCCGGCAAAGTCCCTTCTGCCATCCACGTGACCCCGGAAGCTTACACCGGCGGCATGCTCGCCAAGGTGCAAAACGGCGACGTGATCCGCGTGAACGGCCGCACCGGCGAATTGGCATTATTGGTCGATGCCGACATTTTGGCTAAGCGCGCCCCTTATCAGCCTGACCTAAGTGCGGAACATATCGGCTGTGGCCGTGAACTGTTCGGTGCCTTACGCAGCCAGCTTTCCGGTGCTGAACAAGGCGCCTGCTGCATTAAATTTTAACCCGTCGCATGGCCGTGTAGCCCAACGGCGGCGGTCAAACTGGAGAAAACCGTTAATGAACAATTGGAAAACAAGCGCAGAGCAGATCCTGATGTCAGGCCCAGTGGTACCGGTGATTGTCATCAACAAACTGGAGCACGCGGTGCCGTTGGCAAAAGCCCTGGTTGCCGGTGGCGTACGTGTATTGGAAGTGACGCTGCGCACCGCTTGCGCGATGGATGCGATTCGCGCCATTGCCAAAGAAGTACCAGACGCAATTATCGGGGCCGGTACCGTCATTAACGCGCAGCAGCTGCAGGAAGTGACCGACGCTGGCGCGCAGTTTGCCATCAGCCCGGGACTGACCGCCGATTTGCTGAAGGCAGCTACCGCGGGTTCGATCCCGTTAATTCCCGGCATCTGCACCGTCTCGGAACTGATGTTGGGCATGGACCACGGCCTGCGTGAGTTTAAATTCTTCCCGGCAGAAGCCAACGGGGGCGTAAAAGCACTGCAGGCGATCGGCGGCCCATTCCCACAGGTGCGCTTCTGTCCAACCGGCGGCATTTCACCGAGTAACTACCGTGACTACCTGGCGCTGAAAAGCGTGCTGTGCATCGGCGGTTCCTGGCTGGTGCCGGCAGATGCCTTAGAAAAAGGCGACTACGCACGCATCACCGAATTGGCACGTGCCGCCGTTGCAGGTGCGAAAGCCTAATCGTATCGGGCGCGGTATACCAACCGCGCCCTTAGGCCGTTGCCGATGTCGCGGGCAACGCCACACCGCTGCGTTGGCTGAAACGTCGTTTTTTGCGGTAAGCAAAGACGTCTTCCACATGGCCATCGCGAATACGTTGCTGTAGCCCGCGCCAATAGTTGGCCTCAAACAGATCGCTGTGCATCTCTTCAAACACCTGCCGGATACGGCGGTCGCCACACAGGAAATGCCTGAACTCCTCTGGAAACACATCATTCGGCGACACGCTATACCATGGCTCGTTAGCCAGCTCATCTTCCGGGTAACGCGGCGGCGGTATATCGCGGAAATTCACCTCAGTCATATAGCAAATCTCATCATAGTCATAGAACACCACCCGTCCGTGTCGGGTCACGCCGAAGTTCTTGAACAGCATATCGCCGGGAAAAATATTGGCGGCGGCCAATTGCTTGATCGCATTACCGTATTCTTCAATTGCGTCGCGCATCTGTTGCTCATTGGCCTGCTCAAGATACAAATTCAGCGGCGTCATGCGTCGTTCCATGTACAGGTGTTTGATCACGATGCGATCGCCCAGATCCTCCAGCTTGTCCGGCACTTCTCGTTGTAATTCGGCCAAGAGCTCCGGACTGAGACGCGCCTTGTCGACGATAAAATTTTCGTATTCCTGGGTATCGGCCATGCGCCCGACGCGGTCATGCTCTTTTACCAACTGATAGCAGGCCATGACCTGTGCCTGCGTGACCTCTTTTTGCGGCGCGAACTCGTCTTTGATCACCTTGAACACCCGATCAAACGACGGCAGGGTAAACACCAGCATCACCATACCTTTGACCCCAGGGGCAATAATGAACTGCTCTTGAGAACCCGCCATAAACGTCAGGTATTCGCGGTAACATTCTGTTTTTCCGTGTTTCTGGCAGCCGATGGCCATATACAGCTCGGCGGTCGTCTTACTCGGCAAGATCTCGCGCAACCATTCGACCATGGCGGCTGGCAGGGGGGCGTACACCATGAAATACGACCGGGCAAAACCAAACACGATGCTGGCTTCCGCCTTGCTGGTCAGGCAGGTATCGATAAACAATGCGCCGGAATCACTGTGATGAATCGGCAGCAGGAAAGGATAGACCCTGTCTGCCACACGCAGCTTCCCGACCAGCCACGCCGCCTTGTTACGATAAAACAACTCATTGGCAATCTGGAACGTTGCACCAGCCAATTGCTGTGCACTGAAGTTCTGCTGCAACGCGAGCGTAATGTAATCAATATCGCGCGATACGTTTTCCCACGGCAGTCGCAAAGGCAAATCGGTCAGCAGGGTATATAACATCTCCGACAGATCGCCATTGGCGGTGAAATCCCGTGAGAGAGGGCGCGGGATATCACGAAAGCGCCCTTCCGGCTGAGAACTGAACACAAACAGCTTTTCCGGCGTCAGATCTCGGTGCCTGAATAAACGGCAGTAGACTGAATTGAAGAAGCTTTCGGCAATCTCAAAGCGCGGGTACTCCGGCAGCAGATCGATATATACCGCTTTCACCCGACTCGGGAAATCCGCGTCAAAATACTTTTGCCCGGTGATGCATTTCAACTGCTCCACCACCAGACCCACATGATGGTCATACAGGTGGATACGCTTTTTCATCGCCAGCTGCACCGCCGGCCAATCAGCCCGTTCAAAACGCTGCTGCGCACCGGCAGTCACTTCCAGGAAGCGGCCATATTGTGCATCAAAGCCCTGTAGGATCGTCTGTGCGATCAACAGCTCCAGTTTTGCCGCCATCCTTACCTCCCGCCAGGAAACAGAGCCTGCATAAGCAGGCTCTGGGGTACCGATTATCAGCGTGACTGCATCAGAACTGCTGTTCTTCCGTCGAACCGGTCAATGCCGTTACCGAAGAAGCTCCGCCCTGAATAATGGTGGTCACCTTGTCGAAGTAACCGGTGCCCACTTCCTGTTGGTGTGAAGCAAAGGTATAACCGCGAGCCACGGCATCGAACTCCGGCTGTTGGACTTTCTCGACGTAGTGCTTCATGCCCTCGCCCTGTGCATAAGCGTGTGCCAGGTCAAACATGTTGAACCACATGCTGTGGATGCCCGCCAGCGTGATGAATTGGTACTTGTAGCCCATCGCCGACAGTTCCTGCTGGAAACGGGCGATAGTCTGATCGTCCAGATTCTTTTTCCAGTTGAATGACGGTGAACAGTTGTACGCCAACAGCTTTCCTGGGAATTTGGCATGAATTGCATCGGCAAAACGCTTGGCTGCTTCCAAATCCGGGGTCGAGGTTTCGCACCACACCAGATCAGCGTAGGGGCAGTACGCCAGACCACGGCTGATCGCTTGCTCAATGCCTGCATGGGTACGGAAGAAGCCTTCGGCGGTGCGTTCGCCGGACACGAACTCGCTGTCGTAAGGATCGCAGTCAGAGGTCAGCAAATCTGCGGCATCCGCATCAGTACGTGCGATGACCAGTGTCGGTACGCCGAGTACGTCTGCCGCCAAACGGGCAGCAACCAGTTTTTGGATCGCTTCCTGGGTTGGCACCAGCACTTTGCCGCCCATATGACCGCACTTCTTCACCGCGGCCAGTTGATCTTCAAAGTGAACCCCGGCAGCACCGGCTTCAATCATTGCTTTCATCAATTCAAAAGCATTCAGCACGCCACCAAAACCGGCTTCGGCATCGGCAACAATCGGCAGGAAATAGTCGGTGTAACCTTTGCTGCCCGGCTCAATTTTATTGGCCCACTGGATCTGATCCGCGCGGCGGAAGGTATTGTTGATCCGCTCAACCACTGCCGGGACAGAATCAACAGGATAGAGCGATTGGTCCGGGTACATTGCAGACGCGGTATTGGCATCCGCCGCCACCTGCCAGCCAGACAGGTAGATTGCCTCAATACCCGCCTTGGCCTGTTGCAGCGCCTGGCCGCCCGTCAACGCGCCCAGGCTGTTGACATAACCCTTGCGTGATTTACCGTGCAGTAGCTCCCACAGCTTGGCGGCACCGTTTTGTGCCAGTGTACAAGCCGGGTTAACCGAACCACGCAGATTAATGACATCTTCTGCACTGTACGGACGGGTGATACCTTCCCAGCGGGCCGATTTCCATTCCTGTTCCAGTTGTTGAATCTGTTGAGCACGAGAGGTAGACATAATTTTATCCTTTTCAATAATGTAGGGTTAATGGTCAGGAACAGATTTAGGCCAGGAGCTCATAGCCAGGTAACGTCAGGAAATCGATCAGCTCATCCGAAATCGTGATTGTCTCCATCAGGCGTGCGGCCTCGGTAAAACGCCCATGGCTAAAACGTTGCTCACCGAGTTCTTCTTGGATAACGAGAACTTCTTCGGCCAGCATCTGACGGAACAGTGCTTTAGTGACTAATTGCCCATTGCTGAGAGATTTTTCATGATGGATCCACTGCCAGATTGAGGTACGGGAAATTTCCGCCGTTGCCGCATCTTCCATCAGGCCGTAAATCGGTACGCAGCCATTGCCAGAGATCCAAGCTTCGATGTATTGCACCGCCACGCGGATATTGGCGCGCATGCCCGCTTCGGTTCGTTCACCCTCACAGGGTTCCAGCAACTGTGCAGCACTGATCGGCGCATCATTTTCACGCAGCACTTCCAATTGGTTACGGCGTTCGCCGAGCACCCGGCTGAACACGTCCATAACGGTATCTGCCAGCCCTGGATGCGCTACCCAGGTGCCATCATGGCCGTTATTGGCCTCCAGCTCTTTATCCGCCCGTACCTTATTCAACACCCAGGCATTCTTCTCGGCGTCTTTACTTGGGATAAACGCCGCCATGCCGCCCATCGCGAAAGCACCGCGCTTGTGGCAAGTCTTGATCAGCAACCGGGAATAGGCGCTGAGGAATGATTTGTCCATGGTGACCGACTGACGATCCGGCAATACCCGGTCAGCATGATTTTTCAACGTTTTGATATAGCTGAAGATGTAATCCCAGCGGCCACAGTTCAGCCCAACAATATGATCTCGCAGGTGATACAGGATCTCGTCCATTTGGAACACCGCGGGCAAGGTTTCGATCAGCACCGTCGCCTTAATGGTGCCACGCGGCAGATCAAAACGATCTTCGGTAAAGCTGAAGACCTCACTCCACCAAGCCGCTTCCTGCCAAGACTGGGTTTTTGGCAGATAGAAATAAGGGCCGCTGCCTTTGGCCAGCAATTGACGATAGTTGTGGAAGAAATACAGCGCGAAGTCGAACAGGCCACCGGGAATGGCTTCCCCCTGCCACAGCACGTGTTTTTCCGGCAGGTGCAAACCACGCACTCGGGCAATCAAGACCGCAGGGTTAGGCTTCAGCTGATAAATTTTTCCCGCGTCGTTGGTATAAGAGATGGTGCCGTTCACCGCGTCATGAAGATTGATTTGGCCATCGATCACTTTGTCCCAGCTTGGCGCCAGTGAGTCTTCAAAGTCCGCCATAAATACCTTCACATTGGCATTCAGGGCGTTGATTACCATCTTGCGTTCAACCGGACCGGTGATCTCGACCCGACGGTCGCGCAGATCCTCGGGTATACCGCGGATCTTCCACTCACCATTACGAATGGAATCAGTTTCCGAAATGAAACCCGGGAGTTCGCCTTGATCGATCTTTTGTTGCCAGCAGGCGCGCGCAGCCAAAAGCTTGTTGCGCTGTGGAGTAAACTTACTCACCAGTTCCGCCAGGAATTCGACCGCGTCATCCGTCAACACCTGCCGCTCAGCAGCGCCAAAACCCTGCGTAAACGTTAACTCCGTGCCTACTATCTGTTGCGTCATTGTCTTGCTCCTTCCCATCATTACGCACCGTTGCTGTAAGCCAAGACGGCGCATCTTCATCAGAAATCAGTACGGATCAGGACGAATAAAAGGATCCTCAACTGGTCAGACGTCTTCTTTCTGGATCTAAGAATACTCAACTATAAATAAAAATCAAAAACGATTTCCATTTTATTATTAAATATTTTATTAACCTTTCATTATCAATCGGTTAATAAAAACAACAACAATACTGAGTAAGGAAACCGGTTCCATTAGTGTAGAAAGCCAGGGTTAATTGCTTGTTATAGAATGGTTTTTTCTGGAATTGGGAAGATATAAAGGAAGATTTTTCGGGTAGGCATGACGTCGGCGGCCTCGATTCAGCCGCCGATAAGAAAGAAGTGTTACTCGAGGGTCGGGTTCATATGACGCAGATCGTACGGGGTGATCTGGTAAACATAGTAGTTGAGCCAGTTAGTGAACAACAGGTGTCCATGGCTGCGCCAAGAGGCTTTTGGTGTGAGTTCGGGGTTGTCGTCGGGGAAGTAATTCAGTGGCACAACAGGATCAAGACCGGCTTCGTTATCACGACAATACTCGCCAGCCAGCGTTAAAGCATCATATTCCGGATGACCGGTTACAAATGCCAGTCGTTTATCCTTGCTGGCAAATAAGTAAGCCCCGGTTTGCTCCGACTCTGCCAAGATATCCAGATCCGTGTACTGACGAATAATTTCCGTCGGGAAATCCGCATAGCGTGAATGCGGTGCCAGGAAGGTGTCATCAAAGCCACGGGTCAGCAGCGCATGTTGTTGCAGTGTTTGATGCTGATAAACACCAGAGAGCTTTACCTCTCTCGTCATCTTCGGGATACCGTACAGAATATTCAATGCGGCCTGGACTGCCCAACACACGAACAATGTGGACGTCACATGGTTCTTTGCCCAATCGATAACCCGTTCAATCTGGGGCCAATAGGCCACGTCACAAAAATCAACCAGTCCTAACGGGGCCCCCGTCACTATCAGACCATCAAAGTTCTCATCCTGAATGTCTTCAAAATCACAGTAAAAATTGTTCAGATGCTCGGCAGGCGTGTTCTTCGATTCACGGCTGTCGACACGTAACAACTGAATGTCAATTTGCAGCGAAGAGTTGGAAAGCAGGCGTAAAAACTGATTTTCCGTCTCGATTTTCTTTGGCATCAGGTTAAGGATCAGCACTTTCAACGGCCTGATTTCCTGGTTTTTTGCCCGTGAGGATGTCATCACAAAGACATTCTCATTGCGCAAGAAACTAACCGCAGGTAACTCATCAGGAACACGAATCGGCATTGCTTAATCCTCACACATCCGTTTAAACGTTTAGACTTCTAGATGCCCGAAGATAACGCTTTTTTAGCACAAAGTCGAGTCTTCAACGGGAAGGTGAAAATGTTTCATTGCATGGGAAGAGGCGGGGAAACGTATATTTTTGGTTGATACAAAGCAAAAAGGCCATCCTTGCGGATGGCCTCTTGGCTTAATTGATGCTTGGCAGTGTCCTACTCTCGCATGGGGAGACCCCACACTACCATCGGCGCTACGGCGTTTCACTTCTGAGTTCGGCATGGGGTCAGGTGGGACCAC
>NZ_JAFIBY010000004.1 GCF_017832355.1 Serratia sp. PL17 | reverse complement strand
ACCTGACCCCATGCCGAACTCAGAAGTGAAACGCCGTAGCGCCGATGGTAGTGTGGGGTCTCCCCATGCGAGAGTAGGACACTGCCAGGCATCAATTAAACGTTATCGGTTTGACACCCGGTAATGAGCAGAATCGCCAAGTGCGGTTTTGCCCACATCGACAGATGTGACGTGAAAGAACCGGTGGAGCGGTAGTTCAGTTGGTTAGAATACCTGCCTGTCACGCAGGGGGTCGCGGGTTCGAGCCCCGTCCGTTCCGCCACTAATTGATAAGCCCTGAGTCTATGACTCAGGGCTTTTTCATATGCAAAATCCAAAGAAACATAATATTTCTGCGTGATTTATGTGGTGAAACCCTGTTTTTATAAAGATTTATCTAAATAAATGCCGATATAAAGAACACTATGCCCGGCAGTATTATCTCTGCCGGGTTAATGCTTCTTATTATTGTTATTTAATATTCTGGCGCGCCAATTCTAACTGTATATCTTTATCAAGATTGGCTACCCAGCGGTTATAGTTTGGATGAATCTTTCCATCTTTGGCATCCATATTACTGCTGCCCAGATACTTAATCTGATAACTATTTGTATTGTAAGTGATACGGATGTTAGCACTGTGCCCGCGTAACAGGATTTTGCCATCTATCACGCCATCACTCGTCGGATTCAGCATCCAGTTGCGATTCAGCCCGGCAGCGAGAATGGCCTGGCGCACTTGTGCTTCAGTGTGACTCCCTACAACATTCTGATTGATGTTTTTTACCGGTGCAGTGCCTGCACACCCACTGACCAGAACTGCGGCGAATACGCCAGTTAAAATGAGCTTTAATGGTTTCATACTCTTTTCCATGAGCGGTCGTAAATAAGAAATGTATTAGCCATACACGAAGAGCGCGGTATGGTTTCCCCTCATTAAGATACCTCTATAGATTCTTTTCGACAAATATTGCTGCTTTTCATCGTGATAATTCTCTTTTTACTCAAGTCTCACTGCGGTATGTCGATAAGTATTCCTAATCTTTTAATTGGATATTCCGTGCAAAAATAGGAATTTTGGGAATGCAATCTGAGGTCAGATATAATAAATTTACCCACGCAATTTCTTTGACCGGTAATACCCTTATATGGCGGCGACATGAATATACTCAGTTGGTGGGCAATGGCTCCCGATCGTGGAACGCGTGAAGCTTGGCGTCAATGGGCTGCAGACAACTCATTTGCTACTGAATTACAGGGTGTATTACCCGGTTGTTCACATATTCCCATGATGTCGCTACGTCGAATGAGTGTCGGAACGCGTTTGGCAGTAGAGAGTGGACTCATCTTACTGAATGACTTCCAGGCGGATATGGCGATCTTTACCAGCCGCCATGGTGAGTTAGCGCGGACACACAAAATTCTCCAACATCTGCATCAAGAACAGCCGTTATCGCCAACGGATTTTGCCATGTCGGTGCACAACACGGCTGCCGGTTGGTTAACGATTATGGCGAAGAATATCTTGCCAACGACATCATTGGCCGCCGGTGAAGACAGCTTTCAGCAGGGCATGATAGAGGCCCAGGCCGTATTGGCGACGGGTAGCGCGGAGCGGGTGCTATTAATTGATTTTGACGGTGTTGTGCCGGATGTTTACCGGCCTTTTACTCCCGCGAATTCCTACCCTTATGCTGTCGCGTTGCTGTTGGAAAGCGGTGGTTCACTGCATTGCAACGCCGTAGACGACGGGCCGACGGGCTGTCAGGAACCACAAAGCCTGTCGTTCTTGCGCGGTTGGTTGCGCACTGATGATGCATTCACTGTTCCGGGCCCGCGGCACGGCTGGTCGTGGGGGCGCTGATGGCAACGACGATATCTGCGGAAAATGTGCCCGAACAATCGTCCTGGGTTAATCGCTGTTGGCGGGTAGTGGCCACCGGCTTTTGCTTTTCTCTTTTCGGTCTGGGCGGCCTGCTGCTATCAGGCGTTTGGTTTAACCTGATGCGTCTGGTGGTGCGCGATCCTGCGCGTCGTAGCCGGCTGACACAAAACGCGATCCGGCATAGTTTCCGTTTTTTTCTGGCAACGACGCGTTTTTTCGGTGTAATGGATTACCATTTCGACAACGTTGAACGCTTAAGTGAGGACAGTGGATGTTTGGTTATCGCCAATCATCCCAGCCTGCTGGATTATGTGTTGCTGGCTTCACAGATGCCGCGCTGCGACTGTATCGTCAAGGAAGCATTACTGAGTAACGTGTTTGTCAGTGGTGTGATCAAAGCTGCGGGCTATCTGGCCAACGCGCAGTCGGATATTTTGTTGGAACACTGCCGCCAACGTCTGGCCAGCGGTGGAACTATCTTGATCTTTCCTGAAGGGACACGCACGACGCCGGGCAAGGGGCTGACCCTGCAACGTGGGGCAGCCAATATTGCGCTACGTAGCCAGTGTGATATCCGCGTGGTGCATATCCACTGCCAGCCACCTATGCTGACGAAAGAGGGCAAATGGTATAAGATCCCGCCGATAAAACCGCAGTTCCGCATCACCGTTCAGGACAAGATCGACGCTCGCGCATTTATACATGCGAATGACGTTTCTCCCGCCCTCGCGGCAAGAAGATTAACCCAGCATTTAACTGACGCTTTACAGTCAGATTCTATAAATAATGAGAAATAGCGTAATGAATTTATTGAGCTCTGAAATCAAGCAATTGATCATTGATACGCTCAATCTTGAAGGTATGACACCGGAGGAGATTGACGCCGAGGCGCCGCTGTTTGGTGATGGACTGGGTTTGGACTCCATTGACGCCTTGGAGCTGGGCTTAGCACTAAAGAACCGTTATGGCGTGGTGCTGTCGGCTGAAAGCCAAGATATGCGGCAACATTTTTATTCCGTGGAAACGCTGGCGAAGTTTGTTTCTGCACAGCGTAGCAAATAAGGGGTTTTCATGGATAAGCAAGAAATTTACCTGCAAATTCAGGCATTACTGGTCAAGTTGTTCGAGTTGGATGCCGATGACATCAAACCCGAGTCTCGGCTGTACGAAGAATTAGAGCTGGACAGTATTGATGCAGTGGATCTCGTAGTGCACCTGCAGAAAACGACCGGCAAGAAGATCAAACCTGAAATGTTCAAGTCGGTACGTACTGTGCAAGACGTGGTTGATGCCATCGATGCGTTGCTGAAGTCAGGCAGCTAAGGCCAGGGCGTGAAGGTGAAGACCGTTCCTTGGCTAAATGGGGTGTTACGGCTGCTGCAGGCTGCGACCTGGCTAGTGCTGCTGCTTTACCCGCTGGCGGTCTGGGTGGGTTTATCACGCTGGGGAACCACTGTCTTGGCGCCGTTATTGGTGACGCTCTTTACCCTTCGTCTGTTCGTACTGCGCGGTAAACTGCGTCAGCAAATGTGGCTGGGCAAAGCGTTAGCCATCGTTGGCATTCTACTGGCGCTTGTCAGCTGGGCGCTGAAACAGAACCATTGGTTGTTGTATTACCCCGTACTGGTCAACGCATTACTGTTGATACTGTTTGTATACTCCCTGTTTGTACCACCCACGGTGGTTGAGCGGCTGGCCCGAATGACAGAGCCGCAGTTGGACTGCGCCGGCATTATTTATACGCGCCGGGTGACTCAGGTGTGGTGTGGCTTTTTTATTGTTAACGGTGCAATAGCGCTGGCAACCTGTTTGTCCGGTGATATTGCACTTTGGACGCTGTATAACGGCGGCATCAGCTATCTGCTGATGGGAGCATTAATGGGTATTGAATGGATAGTCAGGAAAAGGGTCAGGCACATCTAAGTTTGCCAATGAGCCAATGGCTTAGTTCGGCACGCGACGATAGGGTGCTTATCGCCTGGCGTGGCGACAAAGCATTATGTCTTGGCCAATTTCGCCGTGACGTTGCGGCGTTGACCGAAAAACTGTTGGGCAGGGAAGAACGCCGCTGGGCGCTGTGTTTTGATGATAGCTATCGCTTTGCTGTCGCGTTGCTGGCGTCTTTGTATGCTGGCAAGGTGCCCGTGATTTTTGGTCACCAGCGTGAGGCTATCCTCAAAGAGCAACGAACGGATTTCGATGCGTTATTGACCGATCTTGCTCTGAATCCCGGTGTACCCATTTTGGCTGTATCCGAGGGCGCTGGTGCAGATATAGCCTTACCTGCCTGGCCTCGGGATCCTCGCTTTATCCTTTATACTTCCGGATCGACCGGCCAGCCGCAAGCGGTGAATAAATCTGTAAGCTGCATGGACCGCGAAAGCGAGCTTTTGGCCGCAACGTGGGGCGATACTTTCCAGGGATGTCGCGTCGTTGCCTCGGTCTCTCACCAACATATGTATGGCCTGAGCTTTCGGGTGTTTCTGCCGCTGGCTTTGGGCCTGCCCTTTGACGCGCAGCTGACGCAATACCATGAACAGTTGATTGCTCAGCACCAGGGGCAACGTTTAGTGTTCGTCAGCAGTCCCGCGTGGCTTAAACGATTAGATAACCGGTTGGCTATTGCAGAGTGCGTTGATGTTATTTCCGCAGGTGGTCCGCTATCCTGCGCGGAAGCAATGCAGTCTAAGCAAGCGCTGGGCGTATTGCCGTTGGAAATTTATGGCACGACGGAAACGGGTACGTTGGCCTGGCGCAGGCAAGATCGTGAAGAGACATTGTGGCAGCCGTTTGCGGATGTAAGGTTAACGGTAAACTCAGATGGCAGTGTTCAGGCTATGTCCCCATTAATACCCGATACCGGTGAACTGGTGCTGAGCGATATTATTCAGCTTGCGCCAGATGGCCGGCAATTTCAGTTAAAGGGGCGTGCTGACCGTATTATCAAGCTGGAAGAGAAACGCCTGTCGCTAACCGAAGTCGAGCAACGCCTCATTTCTCTGCCGGAGATCGCCGATGCTGCGGTGATAACGCAACAGCGAAGGGGTCGCACTGTATTGGCGGCGGTGATTGTACTGTCTGCGTATGGTGAAACGCGCCGGCATGCCTTGTCTGAAGGGGGATTTACCCGTGCGTTGCATCAGGCATTACGGTGTTGGCTAGAGCCGGTGGCCCTGCCACGCAGTTGGCGTATTATCGACGCCATTCCGCTTAACCCACAAGGTAAACGCGCCTATGCCGAACTACAGGAGCTATTTTTATGATGCAACCTGAGGTGCTGCAACAACAGGTGAGTGATGCCACGCATGCCAGCCTGCAGCTGCGTTTACCTGCCGGGCTGTTTTGGTTTCGGGGTCATTTTCCAGAACACCCGATCTTGCCTGGGGTCACGCAGTTGAACTGGGTTATGCAGTATGCCCGGCAGTTGCTGGCTATTGAGGCCGAGTTCAAGGGGATCGAGGTGATCAAGTTTCAACAACCCTTGCTACCTGAACAAACAGTGACGTTACAGCTTGAATGGCAACCCGTACGGCAGAAACTGTTGTTTAGCTATCGCGTGGGTGAGGCGACGGCCAGCAGCGGCAAGATCTCATTATGTCAGTGAGCGCACCCTTCTCTCCCTGCATTATTATCCCTTGTTTTAATCATGGGCAGATGATGCCAGCAGTGCTGGCTGCGCTGGCAGGTTATGGTTTGCCATGCCTGGTCGTCGATGATGGTAGTGATCCCGAGACCGAGCAGGAGTTGCAGCGGTTGGTTGCTGGGCTGCCATGGGTCATGTTGCTGCGGCTGGAGCAAAATCAAGGCAAAGGCGCGGCAGTGATCGCCGGTTTGCAGTTGGCACAACGGCAGGGTTACAGCCATGCTTTACAGGTGGACGCCGACGGTCAGCATCAACTGAGCGATATCCCGGCCATGATAGTCGAAGCGCAAAGGTACCCAGACTGTCTGATCTCCGGTCGGCCTGTGTATGACAGCTCAGTGCCGAAAGCGCGTTTGTATGGCCGCTACATCACCCATGTTTGGGTGTGGATCGAAACCCTGTCACTGTCATTGAAAGACAGCATGTGCGGTTTTCGTGTCTATCCGGTGGCGTCGACGCTGGCGTTGACGACACGCCAACCGCTTGGCAAACGCATGGATTTTGATACCGAAGTGATGGTTAGGCTGTATTGGCAGGGGGTCGCAAGCCGTTTTCTACCCACGCGCGTGACCTATCCTGCCGACGGCGTTTCCCACTTCGATGCGCTGCGCGATAATTTGCGCATATCCTGGATGCATACCCGTTTGTTTTTCGGCATGTTGCCGCGTATTTCCCGCTTGTTGCGCCAGCGGCGTCGGTTGGCAGCCCCAGAACATTGGTCGGCGACGCAAGAGCGTCAGGGCCTGTGGGGCATTCGGCTGATGTTGCGGGTG
The DNA here is from genome assembly GCF_017832355.1 of Serratia sp. PL17. Taxonomy (GTDB): domain Bacteria; phylum Pseudomonadota; class Gammaproteobacteria; order Enterobacterales; family Enterobacteriaceae; genus Serratia. Next base: position 451,026 of record NZ_JAFIBY010000004.1, on the reverse strand, counting down.
TACCGTCTGTTCGGCCGCCGGGCTTTTCAACTGCTGCTGTATCCGGTGATCGGCTATTTCTGGCTGACTGGCCGTACTCAGCGGGAGGCATCGCGAGACTATCTGCAGCGCCTGCAGCTGTTTGCCCAGGGGCGGCAGCAGCCGTTGCCCGGGCCACTCGACAGCTTCCGTCATTTTATGCGCTTTGGTGATGCGATGCTTAATAAGCTGGCAAGTTGGCAAGGCGAGCTGAGCGATATCAAGTTGGTGAATCCTTCTCTGTGCGAACATCAAATTGCCAGCGGCAAGGGAACCTTAATTCTGGCCTCGCACTTGGGAGATATTGAATCCTGTCGGGCGCTGGGGGAGTTGGGTTCCGGCGTGACGGTCAATGCGCTGGTGTTTACGGAACACGCCGAGCGTTTCAATCAGTTGATGAAAGAGGTTAATCCCCGCGCCAATGTGAATTTGATTTCTGTGACGTCATTGGGGCCAGAAACGGCGATGCGCTTGCAGGATAAACTGGATGCCGGTGAATGGGTGGCGATCGTGGGCGATCGTACTTCCGCGGGCAAATTCCAGCGCGGTGAGCAGCCGCGTGTCGTGTGGAGCCGTTTCCTCGGTCACCCTGCACCGTTTCCGCAAGGCCCATTCATTCTGGCAGCCGCGTTGCGCTGCCCGGTATTTCTGATGTTCGGCCTCAAGCAGCAGGGGCATCTTAACGTCTATTTTGAACCCTTTGCCGATCCGCTAATTTTACCCCGTCAACAGCGCCAGCAGGCGTTGCAAGAGGCGGTGGACCAGTATGCCGCGCGGCTGGAACATTATTGTCTGCTGGCACCGCTCGACTGGTTTAATTTTTTCGATTTCTGGCAGTTGACGTCGCAACCGTCATCGCAACAGAGGCCTGAGACATGAAGCTAAAAGACGATCCGCGATTTTCCGTTAAGGTTGAGATCACCATTCCTTTCCATGATACCGATGCCATGGGGGTGGTCTGGCATGGTAACTACTTCCGTTATTTTGAAATCGCCCGTGAGGCTTTGCTGAAACAGTTTAACTATGGCTACCGGCAAATGCAGGCATCGGGCTATGTTTGGCCGATCGTCGACACGCGAGTGAAATATATTGCCCCAGTGCTGTTTGAACAGAAAATTAGTGTCTGTGCCGAGCTGGAGGAATATGAAAATCGCCTGCGTATTGGCTACCGTATCCTTGATGCACATAGCGGTCAGTTAACCACTCGCGGTCATACCATTCAGGTGGCAGTAGAGATTGCCAGCAAAGAGATGTGTTTCGTTTCGCCGCAGGTGCTATTGGATAACATCGAGGAGGCGCAATGAAATTCTGGGTGCTAACTATCGCTGCCTTTTTTAGCTTGAGCGTGCAGGCGGTAACGCTGCCGGAGCTGCAACAGCGCTTTAGTCAACAGCCGGTACTGCGTGCCGAGTTCGAACAGCAACGCAGCATTAGCGGCATGGCAAAGCCCTTGAAGTCCAGTGGTGAGCTTTTGATTTCTCAGCAAAAAGGGCTGTGGTGGGCGCAGCAGAAACCCTTCCCGTTGACCCTGCTGTTGGACGATAAACGTATGGTACAAACCCTGGCAGGCCAGCCACCGCAGGTAGTCACGGCGGAAAACAACCCGCAGATGTTTCAGTTCAACCATCTGCTGACCGCACTGTTTCACGCTGACAGCCAGGCACTGGAACAAAACTTTGCTTTGCAATTCAGCGATCTTGGGCACAACCAATGGCGGTTGGTACTGACACCGAAAACCACGCCGCTCGATAAGTTGTTCAAGCGCATTACTCTCAATGGTGAGCAATTCCTGGAAACCATTGATATTGATGATATGCAAAGTGACGCCACACATATCCGTTTCTTTAACCAGAAAACGGCACCCCAGACACTGACGGCTGCGGAGCAACAGCGTTTTGCGTCCTGACTTGCACCGACGGTTAGCCTTGGGTTGGTTGGCGATTTGTCTGCTCTTGCTTGCAGCGCTGTGCTGGCTGTTACCGCGTAGCCAGATTAACAGTAGCGTCTTGGCGTTATTACCCAAGCAGCAATTGGTGGGGGTGCCGGATGAACTGGCTGATGGTTTCAGTCGCCGGCTCGATCGGCAACTGATGTGGTTGGTGAGCCCACCGCCAGGCGCGGATAGCGCGGCGGTGAAGTGGTGGTGGCAGCAATTACGGCAGATGCCCGAACTGCAGCAGGTTGGCGGGCCAATGGATGCGCAACGCCAACAGCAGTGGGGGCGATTTTTCTACCAGCACCGTAACGTGTTGTTGGACGACGCTACCCGGCAACGGCTTCAGCAGGGGCCGGATGTGCAAAGCCAGTGGATCCTCGGGCAACTCTATTCAGCTTTCGCCGGCGTCAGCGGTAAAGAACTGGCTAACGATCCGCTGATGCTGGTACGTGCCTCGCAATTGGCGCAGCAGCAAAACGGGGGGTTGTTGAGCCTGTCCGACGGCTGGCTAGTGGCGCGCGACGCACAAGGCCGCAGTTGGTATCTGCTGCATGCGGAGTTAAGTGCATCTTCTTATGACATCACCAGTGCTCGGCGAACGGTGGATAAACTGGCCGCGCTGCAGCAACAACTGCAACAACGCTGGCCGGGCACAGAGGTGCTGAACCGCGGCACGCTGTTTTACAGCAACTACGCCAGCCAACAGGCCGAACGGGATATTTCCACCATTGGCCTGGCGTCGGTCGTGGGCGTGTTTTTATTGGTGTTGTTGATGTTCCGATCGCCGTTGCCGCTGTTATTGTGTGCGCTGTCCGTGAGCATTGGCGCATTGGCGGGTACTGTCGCTACGCTGCTGGCGTTTGGAGAAATACATGTGATGACGCTGGTGCTAAGCATCAGCATTGTCGGCATTTCGGCGGATTACACGCTCTATTTCCTGACTGAACGAAGGGTACATGGCCAGCAATCGACGCCATTAGCCAGTTTGCAGAAACTGTTGCCCGCCTTGTCGATGGCGTTAGTGACCACCGTGGTTGCCTACCTGGCGCTGTTGATTGCGCCATTTCCGGGCTTACAGCAATTGGCGGTGTTTGCCGCTGCAGGGCTGAGCGCCGCCTGTATCACGGTGATATGTTGGTACCCACGGTTATCGCGTCGGTTGCCTGTGCGCCCGGCGCCGGGATTAACGCTGATTTTGCGCTGGTTACATGCCTGGCGTCATCGGCCAGCACTGCGTTATGGGTTGCCCGGAGCAGTGCTGTTGCTGGTGATAGTCGGCTTCAGCCAATTGAAGGTGGACGACGATATTGGGCAATTACAGGCGTTGCCAATGGCGCTGCAGCAGCAGGAACAACGTATCGCCGCTCTAACGGGGCAACATAACGATCAGAAATGGCTGGTGGTCTACGGCACTAATGCCGAACAGTTGCTACAGCGAATGGAGCTGTTGCAGCCCATGCTGGCACAGGCTAAACGGCAAGGCATACTGGCGGATTATCGGTTGTTACCTTTACCTTCACTTCAGCGTCAGCAGCAGAATGCTGCCTTGCTGCAACGGGTTGTACCCCAAGTGATGGCGCAGTTACAGCAGGCGGATCTGGCGCTGAACGCCCCGGACTTGACGCCTGAATGGGTAACACCGGAACAATGGATGGGCAGCGTGGTCAGCGAGGGCTGGCGGTTGCTATGGTTGACGCTACCTGATGGCCGCAGCGCGGCGTTGGTGCCTGTCAACGGCGTGCAAAACAGTGCGGCGATGCAGGCATTGGCCGAGCAAGTGCCGGGCACCGGATGGATCGATCGTAAAACCGAATTCAGTGAACTCTTTGGGCAATACCGGTTGTATCTCTCATATTTGCTGATGTTGTCAGTGGCGGTGATTGCGCTTATCTATCTGTGGCGTTTTGGTGTGCGCCATGGTCTGCGCTGTATGGTGCCAACGCTGTTGTCACTGGGTAGCGGTATTGCGGTGTTGGCATTGAGTGGCCATACGTTGAATTTGTTCTCGTTATTGGCACTGGTGCTGGTACTGGGGATTGGCATTAACTATACGCTGTTCTTTACGAATCCCCGTGGTACGCCGACCACCTCAATGTTCGCCATCTTTATGGCGGTATGCACCACTCAACTGACCTTCGGCATGTTAGTGCTGAGTCATACACAGGCCATCAGCAGTTTTGGTATCGTATTGAGCAGCGGAATCGCCGTAGCATTTCTGTTGGCGCCGTTGACGTTAGCAACAAAAAGAAAAAGAGGAAAAGCCTGATGCACGGCTTACGAATGATGTTGTTAATGCTGGTCGCCGTGCTGGCCGGCTGTGCCAGCCCGCAGGATCAGACCCTGCCACAAGCCTGGCTGAAGCCCGGAACCCGGGTAACATTACCCGCGCCGACGCTGGCCCAACCGTTCAATCAGCAACAGTTACTGACCGCCAACGTAAAAGGGCAGCAGCATTCGATGCTGGTATTACTCAATGCTGACGGCCAGCGCCTGCAACTGGTGGGTATGTCACCGCTCGGCATTCGCCTGTTCAACCTGACCTATGATCATCAGGAGATCCGCACCGAACAGTTGATCAACGTGGGTGAGCTGCCGCCAGCCAGCCAGGTGCTTGCCGACATTATGCTGAGCTATTGGCCGGTAGCCGATTGGCAGCCCTTGTTGCCCGCGGGATGGCGCTTAGAGGAGCAACCCCAGATGCGTCGCCTGTATGATGATCGCGGGGTGATCGTCAGTGAAATTCGTTACCAGCAAGCAGATGGGCGGCGTGAACCCGTTTCTATTGCGCAATCCGCCTTCCACTATCGCATCACCATTCAAAACCTGGGGAGCGAATAATGATCTACTTCTCCGCCGTAGGCATGGTGAATGCACTGGGTAATAGCCTGCCGCAGATTGCAGAAAATCTGGCGCGTGGCGTGTCGCCAGGCATGCAACCGCAAACGCAGTGGCTCATCGGCGGCGCTCCCTCCTGGTTTGGCAATGTGCAGGGGGAGTTACCCACCATTCCCGAGTCACTCAAACGGCATAATTCACGCAACAACCGCCTGCTGCTGGCGGCGCTGGCGCAGATTGATGCGCCGGTGCGAGAGGCTATCGCCCGTTACGGTGCGGAGCGTGTCGCGGTGATTATGGGCACCAGTACCTCGGGGATCCGCGAGGGTGAGCTGGCGTTACAGCAGTACCATGCAGGGCAATGGCCGCAGGGTTATGATTATCAGCAGCAGGAATTGGGCGATCCGGGCCAGTTCCTCAGTGCTTTCCTCGGTACCCGTGGCCCGGCATATACCCTGTCTACCGCCTGTTCCTCGAGTGCTCGCGCCATCATCAGCGGCAAGCGCCTGATTGAGGCAGGGCTGGTGGATGCGGCGATTGTCGGCGGTGCTGACAGTTTGTGCCAAATGCCAATCAATGGTTTCAACAGCCTGGAGTCACTGTCCGCTGAACGTTGCACACCCTTCGCGACCGGGCGTAGCGGCATTAATATTGGCGAGGCGGCGGCATTGATGTTGTTAACGCGGGAAGCGGCACCCGTAGCGCTGCTGGGCGTCGGCGAATCTTCGGATGCCTGGCATATGTCGGCGCCGCACCCGACGGGTGACGGTGCCGAACGGGCTATCCAAATGGCACTGCGGCAGGCAGGTTTGGGCGTCGAGCAGGTTGGCTATATTAATTTGCATGGTACCGCCACGCGGCTGAACGATCAGGTTGAAGCTCAGGTGGTGAATCGCCTGTTTGGTTCTCAGACCCCCTGCAGTTCCACCAAACATCTCACGGGCCACACGTTGGGCGCTGCCGGTGCCGTAGAGGCTGCGTTGAGTTGGTTACTGCTGACCGAACAGCTGCCGTTACCACAGCAGGATTTCAGCGTTGTGCCACGCGATGCTGAACTCCCAACCATAGGTCTGGTTTGCCAGCCGCAGTCGTTGGGGCCACGTACGATCTTGTCCAATTCCTTTGCCTTCGGTGGCAATAACGCTTGTCTGCTGTTGGGAGATGCGCCGTGAACCGGTATCACAACGCCGAATACTACTTGCCCCACGCTTCTCCTATGGTGCTGTTGGAGCGGGTACTGGAAGTGGGGGAAGAACATGCGCGATGCGCAGTAATGGTTAGCGGTGACGGCGTGCTGGCCCCTTTCCTTGACGCGCAAGGGGCGTTGCCTGGCTGGTATGGCATTGAGCTGATGGCGCAGGCGATTGGCGTATGGAGTGGTTGGCATGGTCGCCAGCGCGCTCAGCCACCCCAGCTTGGTATGCTGCTTGGTGGACGCGCAATTCACTGCGAACTGTCGTCTTTTCCCGCCGGTAGCGAACTGTTGGTGAGCGTGCATCAGTTGTTGAAAGATGAAAAGTTAGCCAGCTTTGAATGCGAGATCAGTATCAATAATGTGCAAATAGCACAGGGCAGGTTGAACACCTATCAGCCTGATCAACAAGAAATTATTCAATTGACGACCTTAAGGGGAGACGCATGATGCGTTCCGTTTTAGTCACCGGCGCCAGCAAAGGAATCGGCCAGGCTATTGCCTGCCGCTTGGCTGCGGATGGCTTTTTGATAGTAGTTCACTACCACAGCGATAAGAACGGGGCAGAGCACACGCTGCAGCAGATTGTCAGTGCTGGCGGGCAAGGGCGGTTGATTCAGTTTGATATTAGCAACCGTATTGAGTGCCGTGAGCGGCTTGAGCAGGATATTGACACCCACGGCGCTTATTATGGTGTGGTGAACAATGCGGGTATCACTCGCGACGGCGCTTTCCCGGCATTAAGTGAAGACGACTGGGATGGTGTGATCCATACCAACCTCGATAGCTTCTACAACGTGCTGCACCCTTGTGTCATGCCGATGATTGGCTTGCGCAAAGGGGGGCGGATTGTCGCGTTGTCTTCGGTCTCGGGTGTCATGGGAAATCGTGGACAGGTCAACTACAGTGCAGCCAAGGCCGGTGTGATAGGCGCTTGCAAGGCGTTGGCGATTGAATTGGCAAAGCGCAAAATTACGGTTAACTGCATTGCACCTGGCCTGATTGACACAGGGATGCTCGACATGGAGCCTGCAGCGTTGGATGACGCAATGCGCGCTATTCCGCTCAAGCGCATGGGATCTGCAGAAGAGGTGGCGGGGCTAGCCAGCTACCTGATGTCGGATATTGCCGGTTATGTGACGCGGCAAGTCATTTCCATTAATGGAGGAATGGTATGACGCAGCGCGTAGTCGTTACCGGTATGGCGGGCATCACCGCCTTTGGCAATAATTGGGCGGACGTGTCCAGCCGCCTGAAGCAGGGCAAGAATGCCGTGCGTTACATGGCACAATGGGAAGAGTATCAAGGGCTGAACACTCACCTCGGTGCTCCGGTCGAGGATTTCGTGTTGCCGGAGCACTATACCCGCAAGCGTATCCGTTCGATGGGACGCGTTTCATTGCTGGCGACTCGGGCGACGGAATTGGCGCTGGAGCAAGCGGGGCTACTGGGTGAGGCTGTATTGACCAACGGCGAGACCGGCATCGCCTATGGTTCCTCAACCGGCAGTACCAAGCCAGTCAGCGAGTTCGCCACCATGTTGACCGAAAAGCACACCGGCAATATTACCGGCACCACCTATGTGCAGATGATGCCTCACACTGCGGCGGTCAATACAGGCCTGTTCTTCGGCTTGCGGGGGCGAGTGATCCCGACCTCCAGCGCCTGTACGTCGGGCAGCCAGGCGATTGGTTACGCCTACGAGAGTATCCGTCACGGCTATCAAACGGTGATGGTGGCAGGAGGCGCCGAAGAGCTATGTCCTTCGGAGGCAGCGGTGTTCGACACGTTGTTTGCCACCAGCCAGCAAAACGATCACCCTGCGCTTTCACCGCGCCCGTTTGATCGTCAACGTGACGGTTTGGTCATTGGCGAAGGCGCGGGAACCCTGATCCTGGAATCGTTGGAACACGCGCTGGCGCGTGGTGCCACCATTTACGGTGAAATTATCAGCTTTGCGACCAACTGTGATGCGGCACATATTACCCAGCCTCAGCAGGAAACCATGCAAGTTTGCATGCAACAGGCGCTGAAAGCGTCTGGGTTGGCAACCCGCGATATTGGGTATATCAGCGCTCACGGAACGGCAACAGACCGTGGCGATATCGCTGAAAGTCAGGCAACGGCGGCCATTTTCGGTGACCGTACGCCGATCTCTTCATTAAAGAGTTATTTTGGCCATACGCTGGGCGCGTGTGGCGCGCTGGAGGCCTGGATGGCGCTGGAGATGATGCGTGAGGGCAGCTTTGCACCGACGATTAACCTCAGTGAGCCGGACAGCGCCTGTGGCGAACTGGATTACATCATGGGTGACTATCGCCAGATTGATACGGAGTTTGTCCAATCGAACAACTTCGCATTTGGTGGCATCAATACCTCGTTAATTCTGCGTCGCTGGGCATAACGCTTCATTGCCGGGGGGATCACCCCGGCAATTGTTGCTGCTTAATCAAAAGTCTTATGCACAATAGGGCGTTTTTGATCAACAAAACAGTTGCCATAATCCTCTCATATCGTTTCAACATCCTAATGAGAGAATAAGATTATGAGCATCCCTGCATTTGGTTTAGGTACCTTTCGTCTTCAGGATCAGGTCGTGATCGACTCGGTCACTCGCGCACTTGAGCTGGGGTACCGCGTTATCGATACTGCGCAGATCTACGAAAACGAAGCGGCGGTAGGCCAGGCGATTGCCGCCAGCGGTGTTCCGCGTGACGAGCTGTTCATCACCACCAAGATCTGGATCGCCAATCTGGCTAAGGGCAAGCTGATCCCAAGCCTGCAAGAAAGCCTGACAAAGCTGCAAACGTCCTATGTTGATTTAACCTTAATCCACTGGCCTTCGCCGAATGATGAGGTCTCTGTCGCAGAGTTTATGGCTGAGTTAGCCGAGGCCAAAGCGCTGGGCCTGACGCGCCAGATTGGTGTGTCCAACTTCACTCTGGATCTGATGCAGCAGGCGATTGACGCCGTGGGGAGCGATCAGATCGCCACAAATCAGATTGAGCTTTCACCTTACCTGCAGAACCGCAAAGTGGTGGCGTTTGCCCAACAGCATGGCATTGCTATTACTTCCTACATGACGCTGGCATATGGCAAAGCATTGCAGGATGAGACAATCAAGGCGATCGCGGCACGCCGCAATGCTACCCCGGCACAGGTCATTCTGGCTTGGGCGCTACAGCAGGGGTACGCGGTGATTCCTTCATCAACCAAACGTGAAAACCTGGCGAGCAACCTGCTGGCGCAACAGTTGACGCTGACTGCCGAGGACATGGCGGAGATCGCCACGTTGGAAAATAATGGCCGTTTGGTCAGCCCGGAAGGCTTGGCACCGAACTGGGATTGATTTAACACCATACGCATCAAGGCGCCCTAATGGGCGCCTTTTTTATTGCGCCAGACGCTCACTGATAAAATCGATAAAGCTGCGCAGGCGGTTGCTGACGGCGCTGTCGCTGTAATACACCGCATTGATCGGCATCGCGACCGGCAGGGTCTCTTTCACCAGGATTGGCACCAGATCGCCGCGTTTGATATCGGCATGAGTCATAAAGTCCGACAGGCAGGCAATGCCGTTACCGTGCAGGATCAGATGGCGCTGGGTTTCACCGCTGTTGGTGGTCAGACTCGGCGTAATTTCTAGCTGTCGACCGTCGGCGCAAGCGAGCGGCCAGCGGTTCAGGCTGGGCAGGTCGTTAAAACCTATGCAGCAGTGCTGCGCCAGATCCTCTACGGATTTTGGCGTGCCGTGTTGCGCTAAATAGGCAGGGGAGGCCAGTATGTGCCGATAGCTGGTCATCAGTTTACGTGCTTTCAGGCTGGAGTCGGTCAATTCGCCGACGCGAATAGCAATATCTACCTTACGTTCTATCAGATTGATAAAGTTTTCTGAGGACACCAGCGACAAGGACATTTCCGGGTAGAGCGCCCGAAACTCAGCCACCAACGGCGTTAATACGTGTAACACCACCGGTGTTGCGGCATCAACGCGCAGTAACCCTTGAGGGCGCTGGCGGCTTTCCATTAAGGCGTTTTCTGCCGCAGCCATATCACTCAGTACCTTCTGCACCTGGCGGAAATAGTTTTCCCCTTCCTGCGTCAGGCTGATCTGGCGCGTAGTGCGATTGAGCAACGTGACGCCCAGCTTGGTCTCCAGCTTCTTGACCGTACGACTGACGACCGAGTTAGCTTGGTCCAGCCGCTCCGCCGCTCGGCTGAAACTGCCGCTTTCAACCACGGTAACGAAGGTGATGAGCTCATCCGAGTTCGCTTTCACTATTGCTCCTTTGGCAAAATTAATTTGATATTTTGAGCATTTTTATCATTTAAGCACGGGCCGATAATAGCCGTCATCAACTGGAACGCTATTTGGAGTAAAAAGATGCCTCTCGCATTACTTGCATTGACCATCAGTGCCTTTGCTATCGGCACGACGGAGTTCGTGATTGTTGGGTTAATCCCGACGATTGCAGAACAACTTGGGGTGACAGTCCCTTCTGCCGGACTGTTAGTGACTATTTACGCTATCGGTGTGGCCATTGGTGCGCCGGTCCTGACGGCATTAACGGGTCGGGTTCCGCGCAAGCTGTTGCTGATCAGCCTGATGGTGTTGTTTACCTTGGGTAACTTATTGGCCTGGCAGTCACCAAGCTATGAGTCGCTGGTGGTGGCACGTCTGCTGACGGGGCTGGCTCATGGGGTGTTTTTCTCCATTGGTTCCACTATTGCCACCAGCCTGGTGGCGAAAGAGAAAGCGGCGTCGGCGATTGCCATCATGTTTGGTGGCCTGACTGTCGCGCTGGTGACCGGGGTGCCGTTGGGGACTTTTATCGGCCAGCACTTCGGTTGGCGTGAAACCTTCCTGGCGGTGTCGTTTATCGGTGTGATTGCGACCATCGCCAGCATTATTCTGGTGCCAAACACGATTAAAAATCAGGCCAGTGCCAGTATTGGTGAGCAGTTTAAAGTACTGACCCATCCGCGCCTGCTGCTGATTTACGCGATTACTGCATTGGGTTACGGCGGTGTGTTCACAACCTTTACCTTCCTGGCGCCAATGATGCAGGAACTGGCGGGCTTTTCCGCACCGGCGGTCAGTTGGATCCTGCTGGCCTACGGTATTGCAGTGGCGATGGGTAATATTTGGGGGGGCAAACTGGCGGATCGACACGGGGCGGTGCGCGCACTCAGCTTTATTTTTGCCGCACTGGCCGCGTTGCTGTTGGTGTTTCAGTTCACCGCTAGCCACAGCGTTGCTGCGTTGATGACGGTGATCGTGATGGGCGTATTTGCCTTTGGTAACGTTCCAGGCCTACAGGTGTATGTCGTGCAGAAGGCAGAGCAGTACACGCCAAATGCCGTGGATGTTGCTTCCGGTCTGAATATCGCGGCCTTTAACGTGGGTATTGCACTGGGTTCGGTGATTGGCGGCCAAACAGTCGCAAGCCTGGGATTGGCGCAAACGCCGTGGATTGGTGCGCTGATTGTGTTGGCGGCACTGTTACTGGTTGGCATTAGCGGACGCTTGGATAAGAAATACCGGCAGCAACTGGCCTAATCTCCCTTTCCATGGCCCGCATTTTGCGGGCCTTTTTGCATTTATGCGCCACCGTCACCAACCTTTACACACATATACTGTCAGAAGATTGAATTCCCCGCCTTACGCCCCTATAACTGAAAAGGGTATGCCCCGTAAAAGCCATGCCGTCATGTCAGGGCAGGCGTATAATCGAATTATTGTTGGCGGGAATGTCACCGCCAGTTTCATCCTAATGGGAAATAGGCGAATAGCGTGCCGAAACGAACTTATGCAATGAGGTATGTTGCAGGCCAGCCAGTTGAGCGAATTTTCCCTGGCGCCATTAATCAACCGCTGCCACCCGGGGCTGCATTGCCCACATCTGGTGCGTTACGGGTGATGGTGTGGAATATCTTTAAACAGCAACGGGCAGATTGGCTTTCGGTGCTGAAAAGTTATGGTAAGGATGCGCAACTGGTATTGTTGCAGGAAGCGCAAACGACGCCTGAACTGGTGAGTTTTGCCACCTCAAATTATCTGGCTGCCGATCAGGTTCCTGCTTTTGTGTTGCCACAGCACCCGTCCGGCGTAATGACGCTGGCGGCGGCGCATCCGGTCTATTGTTGCCCGTTGCGCGAGCGTGAACCCCTGCTGCGATTAGCCAAGTCGGCGTTGATCACCGTCTATCCGTTATTTAATGGCCAGCTATTGATGGTCGTGAATATCCATGCGGTGAACTTCAGCCTGGGTGTGGACGTTTATAGCAAGCAGCTGGGGCCGATAGGTGAACAAATTGCCAATCATCATGGACCGGTCATCATGGCCGGTGATTTTAATGCCTGGAGCCGTAAACGTATTAATGCGCTGTACCAGTTTGCCAGTGATATGGCATTGCGTGAGGTGAGCTTCACGGATGATCACCGCCGTAAGGCCTTTGGGCGTCCGTTAGACTTTGTATTTTATCGCAATATGGGTGTGGCTGAGGCTTCGGTGCTGGTGACCAGTGCGTCGGATCATAACCCGCTGCTGGTGGAGTTTCATCCTGAAGCCGACAAACCGCACTGGTAGGGCAGGGCCCAATATTCAGACAATAAAAAAGCACCCCGAAGGGTGCTTTTTTTGTGCCGGAAATTTAGGTGTCCGGCGACGTTTTATCGCTGACAAACAAGGTCAATTTCAGACCTGGTTGCAGACTGTTGTTGGCTTTTGCAAGCGTTGAGTTCCAACGCATCACGTCGTTAATATCGACGCCGTGACGACGTGCAATACTGGCGAGCGAATCACCTTTACGAACCTGATAGGTGATACTGCTGTTATTGCCAGTGTTGCTGGCCACTTGCAGGGTTTGCCCAACTTTTAAGGTGCTCTTGGCACGTAAGTTGTTCCAACTCTGCAAATCGCTGGACTTGATGTTCAACCGTTTTGCAATGCCCGATACCGTGTCGCCGGAGCGCACTTTATACGAACTTCCGCCTGTCAAACCGCTGTTCTTTGCCAACTGGGTTGTTGGCTGAGTCACTGCGATTTGGCCGTCGGCCAACGAGTCTTTCAGCTGATCGGCATGGCCTTTGGGAACCATAATATAATGGGGCCCGTTGGGTGCCGTAACGCCTTTTTTGTAGCCTGGGTTGTAAGCTTTCATCTTGGTAAGTGAAAGCCCAGCCATCTCAGCCGCCTGAGTTAACTGTATCTGCTGCCCAACATCAATACGCGCCAGTGCACGGGTGTTATCAGTCTTAGGTAGATTGATACCGTACTTCTTGCTGTTTTTAATGATGTCGCTCAGTGCCAGCATTTTCGGGACATAAATTGACGTTTCACGTGGAAGCGACAATGCCCAGAAATTGGTTGGCTTACCCTGGCGTTTATTCGCCTTAACCGCCTGCATGACACGGCCTTCACCACTGTTATAAGCGGCAATGGTCAGTAACCAGTCACCGTTAAACATGCGGTTTAAATACTGCATCATATCAAGCGCAGCGGTCGTCGAGGCTACAACATCGCGTCGCCCGTCATACCACTGATTGTTTTTCAAACCATAGTTCCGACCCGTTTGCGGCACGATTTGCCATAGCCCTGCGGCGTTGGCATTTGACGTGGCGTGTGGGTCAAAAGCGCTCTCCACTATGGGTAGCAGTACCAGTTCCATCGGCATATTACGTTTCTTAATCTGCCCGACTATCCAGTACATGTACGGCTCTGCCCGTAATGTTACATCGTGGAGATAGCTCTTACTTTTTAGGTACTTTCTTTTTTGATCACGGATCCGGGAATTTTCCGGAACCTCCATCTTCAGCTCGTCGCTAATGAAGTTCCACAGGTTCTGTTGCGCGGCACCACTATTGTTATCTAGCCACCGCGCCGAGCTCGCTCGACCATTCGCTGTGTACTCTCCTGCTTCACCATCTTGACCTGCCGAAGACAAACTCTGTGCATGCTGTTCTGGGGCCGGTGCGTCCTGCCTGGACGACTGGCACCCCACTAGCAAGACTGAGGCGAGAAATATCGCTTTAGCCTTCATGTGTGTGTCAATGTAGTTGCTTAAAAGACGAGCAATCATACTTTGCTTCGTCAAATAACACAACTAAAAGCTCAGAAGTTGTCTTTCCGCAGGCGTAATTCGGAAAAAACTGAATGAAGGTGTTGCGGTGGCGTATGAAAGCCTAATTTCCTTTGTAAATCAGCGTCATGACAGCGTAAAAATACGTTAATTTTACGCTCTAATTGTAGCGTGGTGGGCACGCTGGGTTGGCCTTTTGCCCGTAACGCAGTGACTTGTTGCTGATATGTTTCAATCTCTCGATCTTCCGGCAAAATAGCCCGCGCAAACTTAAGATTTGAAAGCGTATATTCATGCGCGCAACAAATTAAGGTGTTATCGGGAAGTTGCGCGAGTTGTTGAAATGAGTCGAACATTTGCTCGGCGGTCCCTTCGAACAGCCTGCCGCAGCCAGCAGAGAAAATAGTGTCTCCGCAGAACAGATAAGGGGCGCTATAGAATGCCACGTGTCCCAATGTATGTCCGGGAACGGCGATTGTGGCGAATTTTAGGCCGTCTATTTCGATGGTTTCGCCGTCATGAACGACGTGGTTGGCGCCTTTGTCGGCCGTTTCCTGTGGGCCATAGACTTTCAACTCAGGATAGCGCGCCGTGATTTGCGCTACGCCGCCAACGTGATCGTGATGATGATGGGTAAGCAGAATGGCGTCAGGTACCAGATGCAGGCGATCAAGCGCGTCGAGCACCGGTTGCGCTTCGCCGGGGTCGACAATAATGCAATGGCCTTTCTGGTTATCCAATAACCAAATGTAATTGTCCTGGAAGGCGGGAATGCTGATAAGATTCATGTAAGACCTCTTGTTGGTAACGGCTTGATTTACCCGTCGTCTTTCAAAACGCAGCGTTATTTGTTGCTGCACGCGCTCCCCCAGTGACTGACGGGCATTCGCGCTTGAGGACGCACAAGTTAGCCGCCTGGCTGCAATTTGAATCCATTGGGTAGAGAAGACACTAAATCATGAAACCAGCCCATACTCTACAAAAGCTTACCGACCCACAGTCTTGGGCAGAGTTGCCATGGGGGGAATACTATCGTGAGGCGCTCGAGCGACAGTTGCAACCCTGGTGGCCGAAGCTGTTTGGTTTCCATCTGCTTAAGCTCGGTAATCTCAGCGCCAGCCTGGCCACCGACAAGTGCGCTATTTCGCATCAGGTGAATGTGAGTCTGGAAGGTGAAAACCTGCAGGTGATCGCGGACGCCTACCAGTTGCCCTTTGCCGCTAAATCCGTGGATGCCTGCTTATTGGCGCATACGTTGTCTTATGCTGACGATCCGCACCGTATGCTGCGTGAAGTCGATCGCGTGTTGATTGATGACGGTTGGCTGGTGATCAGCAGTTTCAACCCGTTCAGTTTGCTGGGCTTAGGCAAGCTGGTGCCTGGATTGCGTCGTCGTCAGCCCTATGTCAGCCGGATGTTCACCCAGATGCGCTTGCTGGACTGGCTGAGCCTGTTGAATTATGAAGTGTTATATCAGTCGCGTTTTCATGTGTTGCCGTGGCAGCGCAAAGGCGGGAAGTTTCTGTGTACACATTTACCGGCGCTGGGGTGTATGAGCGTGATCGTTGCGCGTAAACGCACTTTGCCGTTGACGCCAACGCCGATGAAGCTCGGGGCGAGAAAGCCTTCTCTCAGCCGCGCGGTTGGCGCGACCAAGAGTTATCGCAAGCTGCCTTAGTTTTCCGGCTTGTAACCCACGTCATCTTGGGTTGGGTTACCTGCCGCATCACGTGCCAGCACGTCACAACGTTCGTTTTCCGGGTGGCCGGCGTGGCCTTTAACCCACTCCCATTTGACGCTGTGGCGCTGAATAGCCAAATCCAGCCGTTGCCACAGATCGACATTCTTAACCGGTTTTTTGTCGGCAGTTTTCCAGCCGCGTTTTTTCCAGTTGTGGATCCAACTGGTGATGCCCTGGCGCACATATTGGCTGTCGGTACTGAGGATCACTTCACAAGGCGTTGTCAGAGCTTCCAGTGCGACAATGGCCGCCATCATCTCCATACGGTTGTTGGTGGTCAGGCGGAAGCCCGCGCTAAAGGTTTTCTCAGTTTGTTTATAACGCAATATTGCGCCATAACCACCGGGACCCGGATTGCCAAGGCAGGAGCCGTCGGTGAAAATTTCTACCTGTTTGAGCATCTCTGGTAGACTCTTCCTATCAGTTTTATAAAAGCCAAGTCTGACATAAACGAGCGCTGTGAGCACTGCAATATGATCTCTACAACCACCAGACAGATTGTCCTCGATACCGAAACCACCGGTATGAACAAACTCGGGGTGCATTACGAAGGCCACCGCATCATTGAAATTGGTGCCGTTGAGGTGATTAACCGTCGCCCGACGGGCCGTCACTACCATGTTTATATCAAGCCTGATCGCTTGGTCGATCCTGAAGCCTATGGCGTTCATGGTATCAGCGATGAATTCTTGGCAGATAAACCGACGTTTGACCAAATTGCCGATGAGTTTATCGACTTTATCCGTGGCGGTGAGTTAGTCATCCATAACGCAGCGTTCGACATCGGCTTTATGGATCACGAATTCCGCATGTTGCAGCAGGGCATTCCGAAGACCGATACCTTCTGCACCATCACCGACAGCCTGTTAATGGCGCGTCGTCTGTTTCCGGGCAAACGCAATAACCTTGACGCCTTATGCAGCCGTTATGAGATAGACAACAGCAAGCGTACGTTGCACGGCGCATTGCTCGATGCCGAGATCCTGGCGGAAGTGTATCTGGCGATGACCGGTGGTCAGACGTCGATCGCGTTCCAGATGGAAGGTGATACCCAGAATAACAACTCAACGCAGGACATTCAGCGTATTGTTCGCCCGGCGACAACGATGAAAGTGGTTTACGCCAGCGAGGCAGAAGTAGCCGCACACGAAGCTCGCCTGGATCTGGTGGCGAAAAAAGGTGGCAGTTGTCTGTGGCGTACTGACGTGGAGTAACGCTGTTTTTTGCGTATAAAAAGGCGGTTGAGTAGCCTTTGCGTCGTGTTAGCTGAAAAACTGCGCAAACGGTTCATTTGGTAAGAAAAAGGCATTGACGCAATACTGACTCAACCGTAATATGCGCCTCGTTCCTCTCGAAAGAGAAGAACGGCGCGGAGCGGTAGTTCAGTTGGTTAGAATACCTGCCTGTCACGCAGGGGGTCGCGGGTTCGAGCCCCGTCCGTTCCGCCAACATTCAGAAGCCCTGAGTTAGCAATAACTCAGGGCTTCGTTGTTTTTACTCTTTGCTCAATTCGGCTTTGGCAAAGGTGACCGCCTGATTGGCCGCCCATTCGCGGCGGGCAATGATTCGATAACATCCCCCACCCAATGCAGCACCAATAAACCAACTGAAGTTTGCCACCTCATGCAAACCCGGTGTGAAGCTGATCGCCAGTCCAATTATCACTGCGGGTACCAGCGCCCAGATAGCATTTGGGTTGAACCCATTTTTGTACCAGTAGCGACCCGTCGGTGTGGCGTTATACAAGTCATCGACATGCAATTCCCCCCGCTTGATGATGTAAAAATCCACCAACAAAATACCGAACAACGGGCCGATAAAGGCCGCCAGAACATCCAGCGTGTAATGAATCAACTCGGGCGACTGGAACAAATTCCACGGCGTGAGCAGGAATGAACCGACAGCGGCAATCATCCCGCCAGTACGGAAGCTGATCTTCTGCGGTGAGCAGTTAGAGAAATCAAACGCCGGTGACACAAAGTTGGCCACAATATTAATGCCAATAGTGGCCACTATCATGGTCAGCAACCCAAGGGCGACGGCAATATCACTGTCGAGGCGGGTGACCGTTTCGATGGGATCGGTGATGAGCTGCCCGAACAGCGGCAAGGTGCCGGAAACAATCACCACCGTCACCAGCGAAAATAACAGATAGTTGAACGGCAGCCCCCAACGGTTACCGCGTTGCACCTCGGCAAAGCTTTTGCCGTAGCGGGTAAAATCGCCAAAGTTAAGCAGTGGACCGGAAAAATACGATACCACCAGCGCAGTAGCCGTCAGCATTAGCCAGCCTTGTTCGCCGGCACTCAGGTTTTTACTTGTTAGCGTGAGGGAAAGGTTGGAAAAACCAACGCGGTAAATAATCCAGCCCGCCAGCGCGAACATCACCACATAAACGGCCGGCCCGGCGATATCGATAAAGCGCTTAATGGCCTGCATGCCATGCCAAAACACCATTGCCTGCAATAGCCACATGGTGATGTAACAAAACCATCCAAGTTGCGATAGCCCAAGAAAATGCGGCAGAGTCATTGGCTCCAGCGACGGGAAGAATTTAAGCAGCGTCAGCATCAGCGCGTTGGACGCCAGGTAGGTTTGGATGCCATACCAGGCGAAGGCAATCATGCCGCGGATTACCGCGGGAATATTGGCGCCAAACACGCCAAACGCCTGACGGCTTAATACGGCGTAAGGCACGCCGCCAAGTTGGCTGGGTTTGGCCACCAGATTAGCGCAAAACTGTACGATGCAAATTCCCGCCAACAGGCAAATCAATACCTGCCAGCTCGACAGACCCAGAGCAAAGAAGCTGGCTGCCACCACATAGCCGCCCATACTGTGTACATCCGACATCCAGAAAGAAAAGATGTTGTACCAGCTCCAGTTCTGGTCACGCGTGGGTGCCAGGTCATCGTTGCACAGCTTGGGACTGTAGTTTTCATTAGGGTTTGGCATAAATCGTGCTCCTCTCAAGAACGTCACCCGGATGTCGTTATCTGTTTTTGGTAAAGCGTGCTGAGATGGCTTTTGCAGGATCCAGGCCAAACTGTGTTTTCTTGTATACAAAATATCTGTTTTTTGTATACGATTTGACTATCGAAGGGGACGAGGGGCAGAAAAATGATCGGTATGACGAAGGACGCCAGCGCCGTGTGGCACGGGCAACAGGCCACGTATTTCATTGAAGATAAAGACGATCATATTTATAACTCGCTGGTGAAAGCCATCGTCGAACACCGGTTGCTGCCCGGCAGTAAACTGCCGGAAGAGGCGCTGGCAGAAACCTTTGGTGTCAGCCGGACCGGCATTCGGCGGGTATTACAGCGCCTTGCCGCAGTGCAACTGGTTACCCAACTGCCCAAACGTGGTGCACAGGTGGCAACGCCGGGGCAGGACGAAGCCGCTCACGTTTTCCAAACGCGAAAAATGTTGGAGTGTGCCAACCTGCCGCAGGTGATTGCGCACTGCGGTGAAGGTCATGTGTTGGCGATGGAAGAGATCGTGGCGCAGGAACAGCAGGCGCACCGCGATCAGGACGGGGCGGCGGCGATTCGCCTGTCGGCGTCGTTTCATGTGCAGCTGCAGGCCATTGCCGGCAATCAGGTGCTAACGGAGATGGTTTCGCTGCTCACACTGCGCTCATCCTTGGTGATCGCTGTTTACGGCTCTCCGTGGCAGCAAGGCTGTCGTTGCCATGATCACAGCGATCTATTGGCGTTGTTGCGTGCGAAGGACAGCGCAGCGTTGGTGGATCATCTGTCCCGTCATTTTGACGATATCGTGGCTAATTTACGCTTTGATCAAGGCACCCATGAGGTGCCGGATTTCGCCCATATTTTTGCTGCAACCGCATCACGGGAGGCGCGATGACCGTTCGCTGCATCATTCAGGTCATTAATCCGAATACCAGTCTGGCGATGACCGAAACCATAGCCGTTGCTGCCCGAGCGGCAGCGGCGCCGGGTACCGAGATTCAGGCAGTCTGTCCGCAAGCTGGGGCCCCGTCGATAGAAGGCCATTTTGACGAGGCTATCGCCGCCATCGGCGTATTGCAGCAGGTGAGGCTGGGCCGAGAAGCGGGTGTGAGCGGGCATGTTATCGCCTGCTTCGGCGATCCGGGCCTGCTGGCGGCGCGTGAATTGGCCAGTGCACCAGTGATTGGCATCGCTGAAGCAGCAATGCACATGGCGACGCTGGTGGCGACGCGTTTCTCTATCGTCACCACGCTGCCACGCACGCTGATCATTGCACGGCATCTGCTACATCAATATGGCTTTGAACGGCACTGTGCTGCACTGCATGCCATTGATCTACCGGTGCTCGCGCTGGAAGATGGCAGCGGTCTGGCCCAGCAGAAAGTGCGTGAACAATGCATCCGAACAAAACAGCAGGACGGCAGCGGGGCGATTGTTCTCGGCTGCGGTGGTATGGCCGATTTAGCGCGAGAACTGACGTTGGAGTTGGGGATCCCGGTGATCGACGGCGTCAGCGCCGCGGTGAAGATGATCGAGTCGTTGAATGCACTCGGTCTAAGCACCAGTAAACACGGCGATCTGGATTTCCCACCGGCAAAATCTTTGTCCGGCATGTTTAGCAATTTTAACGGGTAATCAGCATAGGGAAACGGCGATGAGTGAATACCAGTTCAATAAAGATTACCCCCGTGATTTGATCGGTTACGGTGGGCAACCGCCCCATGCGCGTTGGCCTGGGCAGGCACGCATTGCAGTGCAGTTTGTCCTCAACTACGAGGAAGGTGCCGAAAACAACGTGCTGCACGGCGACGCCGGCTCTGAACAATTTCTCTCCGATATCATCGGTGCCGCCAGTTATCCCGAGCGGCATATGTCGATGGATTCGCTGTACGAATATGGTTCACGCGCGGGATTCTGGCGTATTTATAATGAGTTTCAGCGCCGCGGCCTGCCGTTGACGGTATTTGGTGTGGCGATGGCGCTGGCGCGCAACCCATTGGTGGTTGAAGCGATCAAAAACGCCAATTACGACGTCGTCAGCCACGGCTGGCGCTGGATCCACTACCAGCATATGGACGAAGTTACCGAACGGCAGCATATGCAACAGGCCATCAGGGTATTGCGCGATCTGTTTGGCAAGGCTCCGCTCGGCTGGTATACCGGCCGCGATAGCCCAAATACCCGGCGGCTGGTGGTGGAACAAGGTGGTCTGATGTACGACAGCGACTATTACGGCGACGATTTGCCGTTTTGGACCGAGGTACAGTGCGCCAACGGAGAGAAAAAACCGCATTTGATCGTGCCTTATACCCTGGAGGCGAATGACATGCGCTTTGCCTCACCGCAAGGGTTTAACACCGGCGAGCAGTTCTTCACCTACCTGAAAGACAGCTTTGACGTGCTGTATGCCGAAGGGGCTGAGTCACCGAAAATGCTGTCGATCGGCATGCATTGCCGTTTATTGGGGCGTCCGGGCAAGTTTCGTGCGTTGCAGCGATTCCTGGATTATATCGAGCAATATGATCGCGTCTGGGTATGCCGGCGCCAGGATATTGCCGACCACTGGCTGGCACAGCATCCGTTCAAGAAGTAAAAAAGGGCCGTGTCGGCCCTTTTCGTTTTGTTCGAGCGCAGGATTGCGCTCGGGCAGAAATCAGAACAGGACGGAGTAGTTCAGACCAAAGGTGCGACCGCGGCCTTTATAGCTGTACAGCTCTGGTGAGCCGTAGGTTGGGCTATAAAGGATAGGTGCACGTTGGCCCCATACCGTGGTGTACTCCCTGTCCAGCAGATTCTCTACGCTGAAACTGAGTTTACCCACCGGCAGGGCATAGCTACCGAGGAAGTCGATGGTGTTGTAGCCATCAATTTTGCGGCCCTGGGTGGAGCTGGCTTTGGTGTAATCACCGTCATCCGACACGTCAAAGGTCTGTTGTGATTGCAGACGCAGGTTCCAATCGCCCGGCGCCCAGCCGACATAGGCGGTCACTTTCGATGGGCTGGCGGTATCCACCACCAACTTTTTCCATTCGCCGTTGACCTTGGTCTCAGAGCGAATGACGTTGAAGTTGGTACCGGCACTCCAGTCGCTGTCTTCGAAGAAGTAATCGACCGCGCCTTCCACCCCGTAGATACGGCGTTTGTCCGAGTTGACGTTAATCGTCATGTCGGTCTTGTTGATCGAAATGCTCTTATCGGACAGGGAATAGTAGCCGGCGATCTGCGTGCGCAGGTTATCACCGGTATAGCGCCAGCCAAGCTCATAGGAGTTAACCTTGATGCCTTCCAGCTTGGAATCACCCACGTTGACGCTTTTGTTCAACTGATAGTGGCCCTTGTTCAGTGAATAAGTGCCGTTGCCGTAATATTTGCCCGGATCCGGGATCTCGTAACCCTGTGAGAAGTTGACCCAGGTTTGTTGGCGTTCGGTCAGATGTGCCAACAGGCCGGCGTTGAACAGGGCGTTGTTATAGTCAGTTTTCCCTCCAGGGATCGCGTCCGCGGAGGTCGCACCGCCGGTGGCGATGGCCTGCTGTTGGCTATAACCGACAAAGTCATCAATCTTGTTTTCGGTGTACTGATAACGGACGCCGCCGCTCAGCGTAAAGATTGGGTTGATGTCGTAGCTGGCCTGCAGGAATGAAGCCAGGTTGGTGGTGCTGTAGCCAGGATAACGCCCGGTGTTATAAGCATTTTGCAGATCCATACCGCCGGACTGCTGCGCTTTTGCCAGATTGAAGAACTGCTGGTTGGAGTTGAACGTCTCATGCTCGGCGTCGATGCCGTAGGTCAACGTCAGGTCGTCGATTGGCTTACTGTTCAGCGTCAGCTTGCCGCCGTAAAAGTCGGTCTTCTGCTGTGAAGCCCCAATGCTGCTGACGTAATAGTTTGGTGCTTTGCCCGCCAGCGTCGGGAACGGGTAGAAAGTCAGTGACTCATCGCGGTAATAGACCTGCGCAACCAGATCCTGCCCGAGGAAGTCGGTATTGGAGTACTGCAGGTTGATCAGATGACGTTCGGTACCCGGAATACGATCTGAATTGAGGTTACCGCTGTTGTACGCCTTGGCGTTGCCGGTTACCGCCGCGAAATTTTCTCCAAGGAACAGGCCGTGGTCGCCGTCGGACTGGCTTTTGTAATACTGAGTGGTCAGCTGCAACTGCTGGTGGTCGTCGATATTAATGGTGCCGGTACCCATCACGTCGAGACGGTCAGAATACTGCAGGCCAGTCTGGGTATTGTCGATCAGGACTTCATTGCCCTTACCATCGTACCAACCGCCATAGCGCTGATAAGAAACCGACAGACGGCCCGAGGCATTATCATTGCCGCCGCTGACGGCCGCCGCTACGTTCTCGTCGTGGTCAGTATGGCCGCCAAAGCCGGTTTTGCCGCCGATTTGCAGTTCGACCTGCTGCTCTTTCTGGCCTTTTTTTGTGACGATGTTGATCAGACCACCGGTACTGCCGCCGCCGTAGAGCGAGGTGGCACCGGAGATGACTTCAATGTGGTCGATATTGAACGGGTCGATCGAATCCAACTGGCGGCTGTCGCTGCGTGAAGAGTTCAAACGCACGCCGTCGATCATCACCATCATTGAACGACCGCGCAGGTTCATGCCGTAGTTGGTGCGCCCCTGGCCGCTAACGTCCATGCCAGGGATCAACTGTGCCAGCATGTCCTTGATCTCTTTGCCACCCTGAACCTGCTGCTCAATTTCCTGACTTTCAATCACCCAGGTGGTTTGTGCCATTTCTGCCACCGTACGGTGGGAACGGCTGGCTGAGACAACCATTTGCTCTTCGTTTTTTTGTTCTTCTGCCCAAGCCGCCGCGGGTGCGAGCATCGCCAGCAGGCAAGGATTTAATACCCAGAGGTGTTTGCGTTTCATCGTTATGGACCTGTGTTTCCCGTATTGGTGTGTATACCCGTCATCTTTCAAGCTGCTGCGTTGTTACCTGGACTCACTCACCCCAGTTACTTACCTTTAGTAAGCGCCTGGGGATGAGTGAGCTGGTCGCCTGGCTGCAACTTGAAAGCTATAAGGTAGAGTTAAAACTCGGTGTAATTGAGCATGACGTGATCGGCGCGGGCTGATGTGCCCGGCTGCCGACTGCGCCATTGGATCACAGCCGGGGTGGACGTTAAATCGAACTGGTCGCGTCCTAAAGCCCGGTTGAGAATACGAGCCGATCGCCAGGCCATCAGGCTGAGCTGGGGTTCGGCGATGCCGTGACTGTGCATACCGGCGTTAACGGCAAACAGGCAGTTTTCCTTGGGGCCTTCCCACTCCAGGCTGAAGTCGGGGGCCACAGAGTACTGGTCATCGGCGGTGGTCAGTAGGCGGTTTGCCAGCGGTTCAAGGAACGCAGGGCGATCCTGCTGGTAGCCGGTGGCGAAGATCACCACGTCGGTATCGAAGGTTTCCCGGCCCTGATCGAGATGGTGATGCATGACCAACTGCCAGCCGTTGCCTGCGGCCTGTATCGCTGCCAGAGAGCGGCTTGGCAAAAGATGTGCCCAAGGTTTTTCACGCAGCACTTCAAACTGGTGATACATCGCACGGTAAATCGCTAATAGCGAGTCGCTGGTGATGCCGTCAGAGGTCATCTTCTGCTCGGTCAGCATGCGTTGCTTGGCGCTGTCGTTTAGGCCGTAGAAGCCGTCAACGTAGTCTGGGGTGAAGTACTCGTTGGCGAAGGCGGCTTCGTCCAAAGCGTTATAGTTGTTGCGGCGTGAGATCCAGTTCAACTGGGCTGGCTGGCCCCACTCGGCGCGAAAAATATTGAGGAACAGATCCGCACCGCTCTGGCCACCGCCGACGATGGTGACACGCTTGCCGGTCAAGTCTGGATTGCGCAACGTCATCTCACTGGCGTGGAAGCAGCGGTCGTTTTGTTCGGTGACACAGTCCGGCAGCTTGATGCGTTTGCCGATGCCCAGACAGACGTGGCGTGCCCGATAGGTTGCACGTTGGGTGGTGACGACAAATTGGCGCTGCTGGTCGTCAAAGTCCACGCTTTGAATGTCTTGGCTGAACTCGAGCGACTTTAAACCATTGGCGGCCCAGTCCAGGTAGTCGGCGAACTCTTCACGCGACACCGTGCGCATCTCGGTGGTCAGGAAACGGTAAAATTTCTTCCGCTTTACCAGATAGTTAATAAAGCTGTAGGGGTTGGTCGGCGATACTGCACTGACCAGGTCTTTCAGGAAACTGGTCTGCATATGGCAATCAGGCACCATCATGCCGGGATGCCAGGAAAAATGAGGTTTACGCTCGAGGAACTTAGCGTTAAAACCGGCGACTTCACTGCCGAGCGCGGCAATGCTGAGGTTGAACGGGCCGATGCCAATGCCGATGAAATCCAGGGGCTGATTCATTGGGCAAACTCCTTGGTGACCAGGTAAAGAGGGTTATCCAGATCCTGCAGATAGTTTGGCAACATGCGGCTGCCACCGTCCTGTTCTGAATAGGTGAGTTTCACCGGGTTAAGCACCACGCGAATGATTTGTGGCTTAAACAGATCAAAGAGAGCAAAGCGTTCTGCCATGTCGGGGTGTTGAGCCATGTAGCTGTTCAACACCTGCGCCAGCAGTTGATAGAAACGGGTTTCACCGATCCCACAGGCTTGCATCAGCGGCGAAATAAAACGCAGCACAGTGACGAAATGCCCGGTTTGCAAGTCATGGATCAGGTAGTCGGCAGACAGACGTACGGTGACATCCTTCACGACGTTTGGTAGCGATGCCGCTTCAGGGAAGTCTTGATCCACCAGGCGCATATCGCCCTGGAAGTCTTTTAACAGCACGCGCTGCGGCACATGGTCCTTCATCACCAGCGTGATATTCTGGCCGTGGGCGATCAACGCCACGCCGTAGCGGCACATCAGGTGATACATAGGCACCACCGTCACACTGAACATTTGCTGCAACCAAGCCTCGGCGCTCAGGCCAGAACGGGCGATATAGGCGGCGATCAGTGGTTGGCCGTGGTTGTCCGTTTCCATCAGCGTCGCCATCAAAATGGCTTGTTCGCCTTCCTGCAGATAGCAAGACGGGTTCTCACGCCAGATCACCCCAAGCATTTCCTGATACCGATAGGGGGCTTTGGCCAAAGAGGCGTAGGTTGGGTGTGTCATATAGCCTGCCGCCGGTTCGCCAAGGATCTCGGCGCCGCTGGCCTGCAGCGTGCTGTCTTCGGTAAATATCTGCTGTAACCAGCGCGAGGCGGCGGGTCCGGCGCTGATGTATTTACCCGGGATCCCGCGATAACACGAGGTGTTGTAAATGGTCAGCGGCAACTTAATGTCGAATGCGGAGCGGCGGCTGATGTTGGTCAGGGTACGCAACGATTGTTGTGCCAAATAGCGGTCGCCGAATTCACCCAGCTCCACCAATTCGCCTTCGGCCAGCTGCGGCAGGAAGTGCAGGGCAATCTTTTGCTGCCACTGCCACGGATGCAGCGGCACCGGGATCCAATCATGGGTCAGCCTCAGCTCGCGCCAACGGCGGTCAAAGCGCTGGCGTTCAGCGTAATCCATCGCACTGCCAAGCAGATTTTCCAGTGGATACTCTTCATCAGCACACCAGACGAAGCTACCTCGCTTGGCTGCAACCCAGTGCAGGCGGAACTGCCCCTGATACTCGGGCGCATACTGCTGTAAGGCGGTCAGCCCCCAGCCGCGGCGACCTTTGTTAAACACAAACTTGGGATGCCCGGCCAGCAGACATTGCAGTGCATCGGCGTCCAGCGCAATCAAATCCTGTGCGCTCATGCCATGACGGGCGGAGAGTAACTGCATATCGCCGCGCAGCGTGGCGTACAGATCTTCCAAATGCTCGGCGATCTGCGCATCGTCCATTTTCAGCACCTGCGCTAACTGACGCAGCGTCTGGTCGGCAGCTAACGGCGTTTGATCGCAAACCAGCGTAGCCGGATCGATATGCAACCAACCCCAGATACCGCGTTCAGCGCTAAAGCTATAGTGGGCGTCGCCTAACGTGATGTGCCATTGCCCGTCGTGCTGATTGGCATGCAGCGTGCGCTCGTATTCCAGCTCGGCAAGGATCTTGGCGATCATTTGGCGGTTAACGCGCTGCCAGTCGACATAATCTGTGGTGATCATACTGAACCCCCCCGAAAGAATTCATCACGCTGATTTATGATCAAGCGTGAACGCTTATGCGGGAAATCAAACTCTTTGACGGTGTGGTAACCCGCGGCCGGCAGATGACGGAACAGGCGCTGGTTATCCGCGCGTGGCTCCGCAACGACCCTTGTGGTGCGTGGCTCGTCCAGGTAGAGATAATGCGTCAGACCACGTAGCCAACTGCGGATGTACTGCGCGCCGCGGCAGTCTTCTTCACCGACCAGCATGTGCAGCCCGCGGTCGAACGGCTGCCAGCGGTAGTGACGCCCGATACGGTCCTCCGGCGCCCAATAGACTTCGAAATAGCCGAATGGGCGATCGTCAAAGCAACCCAGTAGTGGGTAACAGTAGCTGGAGTCCAGTTGACGCTGCAGGTAGGCAGCCTGGGTTTCCAGTGGGCCGCTCATTTCCCAAAATGCGTCGACGCGAGGTGAGTTCATCCAGCGGGTGAACTGTTCGGCGTCGCGTTCCACTTCTGGCAGGCGGAAGCTCAACGTTTTCTTCAACTGCGGATCGTAACGGCGATACACCTCGCCGCTGGGCCGTGCCGGGCGTTGCGGGAACCACAGGCCACGTTCGGCGTCATACTGCATCTTCCCTGACGCAGTGTGGCGTTCGGCACCTAGCCATAATGGCAGTTGATAAAAGGTGTCGCGAGCCAGGTAATCACTGCTTGCCAAGGTAAATAGCGCCTGAGCCTGCGGTTCTTCGCACCATTGCGCGTAGGGCAGGGTAATACCGCTAAGTTGGGGGGCCGCGATCAGCAATTGGTCCAGCGCCTGCACTAACCAGCCCTGCGGCAGTGGTCCCGGGTAGTGCAGCACGGCACTGCCGTCCAGCCCCAGCCCGAGTTGCAGCTCCTTTTCCAACTGCTCGCAGCGAAAACCGCTGCCGGCATGCATCAGTTTGGCGTGCGGCATCATTGGGTAGCCCCCAGGCGCAGCGGGTTGACGAAGTCGAAGTAAATCACCGCCGGATCGACGATGGTATTTTCGTTATGGTCGTGCAGGTAACAGAAGAAATTGCCTTTGCAGTTCCAATGGCTGCTGTCGAGCACGTAGTCAAGGCACAGGGTATTTTTGGCGTTGGCCCGCAGGCCGCTCAGTGCATCGCGCACCCGGGCCATCAGCTGTTCTTCACTGTCGAAACCGGCCGCCGCCAGCGCAGCGGTGACCGCCAGGCTGGAGTTCACCAGGAGGTAGTAAGGGAAGTAACGCAGCAACTGCTGTTCGCTGAAGCGGTTTTCCGCATCGGCCTCGCCAATCTCTTCCAACCACGGCCCAGCGTCGCGGGTAAAGCCGCTGCCCTGACAGTCGCGGTACAGCATCCCGATCGGCAGGTCCTGCTGCATCTCTACCAAAATGTTTTGCTGGTGGGCCAAAAGCACCAGTCCGTAATCGGCTTCGGTGCTGAACAGCGGCAGTAAGACGTGTTGGCAGTAAGCATCCAGCCAGGTATGGGCGGCCTGCTGTAGTGGCAAGTTCAGGCGAGTGGCTAAACGGCGCACTGCCGCAGCCAGCAAGCTGTCGCCGCCGTCCGGTGCCGCTTGGGTCAAGGTCACCAGCACATTGGTCTGGTTTTCTGGTTGGTCGAACAGCAGATTATCGCGCAGTGCCATCAGGCTTTCTTCCTGAATCGTCCCGTCCGCAGAGCGCAGACCGGCCCAGCCGTCTTCCTGCATCACACGGAAGGTTGGGTAACGTGCCTGCAATTGCTGCCAACGTGGCGTTTGTGCCAAACGGGCCAAACGGATGCCGCGTTTCACTTCTTTTACCGACAGGGTTCGCACCGAGTTGGTCAGGCGTACGCTGAGGGAGAACTTGATCATGTCGCGGTTGCTGGCGCTGTACAGCGAGCGCGAGGAACTGGTTGGTAACCAGCGTTCACCGGCTTCGCCCAGATCGCGCAGCAGCCCCTGAGTCACCAGATCCTGGCACCAGACTTGCGTCAGCAAATGGTCGGCTTGCCACGGATGCATCGGCAACAACCAGACGTCATCGGTAAAGTGCGCCAGCAACTGTGGGGCACTTTCGGCAGCAAAACGCTGCAGGCGTTGTTGCAGTGTCAGATTAAGACTATCACCGCACAGGTGGCGTTTATCGACAGCAAACCAACGTAGCGGGAAACGGGCACCAAAGTCTGGCAGATAGCGGCGCGCCTGCTGCTCATTGAATGGCTCGTGGGATTTTGGTGCCGGGTGGAAGGCGTGGCCGACCAGCAGGCCCTGTTCCGCTTGGGCAAAATTCAATGGCTTGTCGCGCAGCGCAGGCCAGTCCAGGCGAACAGTGATCGCCTGTTGGGTATTCTCATGACTTTCCAGCACACGCTGGCGGAAGCGGGCTACCACGTCATCCGACAATTCACCTTTCACCGCCGGTTTCTCCAGCAACAGAGTGACCAGTTGCTCCATGCTCAGCGCCACGCCAGCCCCATCGTCCTGCTGATGCAGACGTGCCGGGAACAGATATTGGTGATGCTGAGTGGGGGAGGTATGGCGTAACGCGATGCGAATAGCCTGAGAAGACGAAAGTGGAATGTGGAGTTGTGGATACTGTTGGTGGCTGGCTGGCGGAACGATTTGCCAGTCCCGAGTTTCACGCATCAATGCGTTGAGAAAACATTGTGCAGCCACGTCGGTCGTCGCGGTTTCAAACTGGATTGTCATGATCCCATTTCACTGTTTGAATCAATTGAGAATGATTCTTATATCAATAATATTTATTGTTATCAATCGTCCTATGATACAATTTTTCAATGAATTGAACATAACCTTATAATTTTATTAACGGTAAATTTACGTTTGATGCCTATTTACTCTCCCCCTAAATCACCGACAATTGGGAATACGTCTCCTTCCAATTGGCCTTTGGCGCTGTGTGCCGGGCTGTTGGGCATCGGGCAAAACGGCCTGCTGGTGGCATTGCCGGTGTTGGTGAGCATGACTCAATTGTCGCTTTCAGTCTGGGCCGGGCTATTGACGCTCGGCTCAATGCTGTTTCTGGTTGGTTCGCCGTGGTGGGGTCGGCAGTCTGAAATACGGGGCTGCAAGTTTGTGGTAACCATGGCATTAGCAGGGTATTTGTTCAGTTTCGCTTTACTGGCATTGGCCGTTTGGGGGTTGTCTGCCGGTTGGCTTTCACCGATGGTGGGGCTAGGTGGACTAATCGTGGCGCGGATTATCTATGGGCTGACGGTATCCGGCATGGTGCCTGCCAGCCAGACCTGGGCTTTGCAGCGTGCAGGTTATGAACAGCGCATGTCGGCGCTGGCGACCATCAGTTCTGGCCTGAGTTGTGGGAGACTGCTTGGACCATTGTGCGCGGCATTGGCGCTGTCGATTCATCCTATGGCGCCGCTGTGGCTGATGGCGATTGCCCCCTTAATCGCCTTGCTGGTGGTGTGTCGCCAGCAAAACGATCCTCCGTTGCCGCCGGTTGCGCATCAGCAAAATCGGCTGCGTCTCAATATGGCACCTTATTTACTGTGCGCGTTGTTGTTGGCCGCGTCGGTTAGCCTGATGCAATTGGGGCTTGCACCGCATTTGACGCGTCTGTTTAGCCACTCCGCCACGACCGTCAGCCATCATGTGGCGGTATTGCTGAGCGTAGCGGCAGCCTGTACGTTGTTGGCGCAGTTCTTGGTGGTGCGTCCACAACGCTTTAGCGCACCGCAGCTACTGCTGATTGCGGCAGTATTGATGGTGGTGGGATTGGGCTTGATGTGTGCTCAACCCTTGGCACTATTTTACACCGGCTGCGCGCTGGCCTCTTTTGGTGCAGCGATGGCAACGCCGGGTTATCAGTTGATGTTGAACGACAAATTATCCACCGGCAAAGGATCTGGCGCGATCGCGACCAGTCATACGTTGGGTTACGGTCTTAGCGCACTGATGGTTCCGGTAGTAGCAAAGTTTTATGGTGAGTCGCAGCTGATCGCGGCGGCTCTGACGATGGCGGTTCTGCTGGGTGGCATCAGCGGCTGGCTGTGGCGCCAGCATCGCATCAGCGTAAAGTCTGCGGGAGAGTAAAGACATGTCCGGCGTATCAAGCTATAGAATTTTTGATATCACACTGAAAGTAAAAGAGAACGTATCGCCTTCCTTGCTGCGCTGCGTTTTCGAGGGACCGGACGTCCATCGCATGAAGCTGGAAGCGCCGGATCAGCGCATCAAACTGTTATTCCCGGTGGAGGAGGGGCAGATCTTGCGTCTGGAAAACAGCGACGACTGGTATCGGGACTATATGGCGATACCGAAAGCGCAGCGCCCGGTGATGCGCACCTATACGCTGCGTGCCTTACGCGTCGAACAAAACCAAATGGACGTCGAATTTGTGCTGCATGGTGTTAATGGGCCAGCCTCTGCCTGGGCGACGCAGGCCAAACCGGGAGATACTCTTCAGACGGTGGCACCCAATGCTGATTTTGACGGTGACAGCGGTGGCTACGAATGGTCACCGCCGAGTGCGTTACAACAGGCTCTGCTGATTGCCGACGAAACGGCCGTGCCGGCGGCGATGGGGATTCTGGAACAGTTGGCGCAACGGGCCAATCCGCCGCGAGTGCAGGCGTTCTTCGAGGTGCCGGTGGCGGGCGACTGCCTGAACATGGACCGTTTCCCCTTTGCCGAGGTGTACTGGTTACCGCGTGACGTCGGGCATCAGCAGGTGCAGGGTACGCTGCTGGTGGAGTCGGTGCGCCAGCGGGTGAATATTCCTGAGTCGGCACGTGAACAAGCGCAGTCGCTGGCGGAAAATAGCCTGGGAGGCGATTTGTTGTGGGAACGTGCAGAAGGCGCGAAAAGCTTCTATGCCTGGGTCGCGGCGGAGTCTTCAGCGGTGAAGGCTTTACGCCGTTACCTGATTGGTGAGCGCGATCTGGATCGATCCACCGTTAACTTTATGGCGTATTGGTGTTGAGTTAATCCATCAATAACCGGCTTCACTTTGGTGACGCACCGCCAGCAGAACTGCGGTGCGACCATCAAAATGATACAACGCGATATAGCCGCTGCCGCCGAAGTCGATCGGCCATTCCCTAAATTCAATATCCATATCATCAACCGGCCGACCAGCCTGTGGATGATGGGCCAATATATTGATATTGCTACGTATGGTGGCAATAGCTCTTTGAGCCGCATGGCGATCTTTTGCCGCCAGAAATCGGTACAGTCGCTGTATATCAAGCAGTGCTGCAGGCGTCCATATCAGTTGTGGCACTCCGGTATCTCCGTATCGTCACCTTTTTCCAGGTTGGTGAGCCAACTGTTAGCCTCATCCTGAGTCAGATGTTTACCATTGGCCTGATAGGTTTCCCACGCCTGCAGCGCATCTTTGCGTAGCGCTTCGCGCTTTTCTTCTCGCTCGACGTATTCGCGGATCGCCTCACGCATAATCCAGTGCGTACTCCGCTGACGTGTGGCCGCGATGTGTTGCACCCGTTGTTTAAGCTCATCATCAATTTTTATCGATGTAGCAGTAGTCATAAGTAGCCTCAATTAATTAAAGGTAATACCTTTAGCGACTATAAGACTCCGCATGCCATGTTGTCCAATTTTTGTGCGATGTGATTTAACTGGCCATCAAACTCACGTGCGCTGCCACAATACGCCAACCGCAGGGCAGTTTGGACCAGGTTTGCATTTGGCGACCGATGCGTTCGCTGCCTGGACGGCGGAATTCGGTGCTGGCTACCGCCATATCGTCACCGTAGGTGGTGATGACGGTGTTTTCCAACACGCGGTCCAGCCCTTTTGATGGCCGCTGCAGACGGAAATCACGGATCTGATCGATACCGTACAAATTCTCTGTCGCGCCATAACGGACGGTGCGTCCATCGTGCCAGAACAGCTCATCCAATACGTCAATATCATTGCTAATCAACGCCTGCTCATAGCGATAAAAGGCGGCGTTCACCTCTGCCAATACCGCTGGGCGATCAATATGGTCACTCTTCATCTGTTAATCCTGTTTGCCCGGTAAAACACAGGCCGCCACGCCGCGTTGTTCCAGCGCGTAGGCGGCGCGCAGTGCCAGATCCTCCCGCCACGGCGGGGCGATCAACTGCAGACCAATTGGCAGGCCAGAGGCCGTTTTCAGCGGTACTGTCACCACCGGCAAGCCAAGGAAGGAAATAGGTTGTGTCAGCATCCCCATATTGGCACGAATGGGCAGATCGGTTCCGTTGATGCGCATGGTTTCCTGGCCAATGAGCGTGGCGCTGCACGGGGTTGCTGGGGCAATCAAAATGTCCCAGTGTTCAAACAAGGGCAATACCTGCTGCTGGAAATGGGAGCGGAAGCGTTGTGCCTGCACATACCAAGCGGCAGGCAGCATAGCGCCGGCCAACAAGCGCTCACGCGACAATGGCTCAAAGCGTTCAGGTTGGCTACGCAGCAGTGGCAGGTAGTGATTACCGCCCTCGGCTGCGGTGAGTATAAACGCGGCAGAACGTGCCAGTTCAGCCTGTGGCAATTCGACGTCGGCGATGGCTTCAAGTGCCTGAGCGACCTGCTGAACCGCCGCTTTTGCGTCGTCATCGCACCAATGCTGGAAATACCCTGCCAGCACTGCGCAACGTAGCCCTTGTTGTCCACGCGACAGCAAAGACTCGGTTTGGGTGATCGGTTTATCCGCCTGGAAGCGATCGTCGATGTCGGTGCCTTGCATGACGTCATACACCGTTGCCAGATCGCGGACCCGGCGTGCAAAGGGGCCAACATGATCCAGACTGGCGATAAAGGGTTGGCTGCCACTCCGCGACAGGCGACCGAAAGTGGGTTTCAGGCCAAAGATACCGCACAACGAGGCGGGCACACGTATTGAACCGTTGGTATCGCTGCCGAGCGAAAATGTCACTAACCCGGCTGCGACTGCCGCCGCTGAACCGCCGGAGGAGCCGCCGGCAATGCGTGTGGTGTCGTGTGGGTTGCGCGTCGCGCCGTAGTGGCTATTTTCGGTGGTGAAGCCGTAGGCATAGGCGTCCATATTCAGCATGCCGGAGAGCAGCGCACCTTGTGCTGCCAGTTTACTCACCACCCAGGCATCCTGTTTTGCGGGCGGGTTATCGCTGAACAGGCTGGCACCCGCTAAGGTGGTTTCTCCTGTGACATCGAACAGGTTTTTCACCGCATAGGGAATGGCTGCCAAAGTCGGCAGTACCTGGCCCTTGGCACGAATGCGATCAATATGATCGGCTTCGCTCAGCATTCGTTCGCGGGTGATGTGGGTGTAGGCGTTCAACGAAGGATTGAGATCATCAAGACGTTCCAGCGTGTGCTGGGCGATCTCACGGGCAGAAATCGCACCCTGATTCAGAGCGGCGCGGATCTCGGCGATCGACAGTTCGCTTAACGGATTCATGCTCGATATACCCCGGCAATTTCCAGACGCTGATCGAGCGGCAAAGCCATCAGCGGTTCGGCCATCGCCGCGATGCGGTTGTACTGGGTCAACAGTTCCTGGCGACGCACGTCATCCAGCTCCAGGGCCAATACGGCTTCCATCTGGCGGATATAGGCTGCCCAGTCTGTGGGGAGTGAGTTGTTCATTGTGTCCTCTTCTAGATAGAGCGGTTAGAAGCCAGCGGCGCTGCCGTTGCTGCGTGGATCAAAAGCGCCTTCAAGCATGCCGTTAGTATGGCGAACAATGGCCCCGGCGTGGCCGACGGCTTCGCTAAAATCAGGCAGCAGTTCCACATCGTGTCCGCGTTGGCGTAAATAGGTCAGGGTTTCCTCAGAGAAGCGTCCTTCAAGCTTCAACGAGTCGGAGCTTTCGCCCCAGGTGCGGCCGAGTAGCCAGCGTGGCGCACTGATCGCCTGTTGCAGCGGTAAACCCTGCACTACATAGCGGACAAATACGGCCGCCTGAGTCTGCGGTTGACCGTCGCCGCCCATGGAGCCGTACACCAGGGTGCGCCCGTCATACAAACGTGCAGCCGCCGGGTTTAAGGTGTGGAAGGGTTGTTTGCCGGGGGCCAGTGCCAACAGGTGGGCCGCATCCAGACTGAAAGAGGCCCCGCGGTTTTGCCACAGCACACCACTTTGCGGCAGCACCACGCCACTGCCGAATTCGTGGTAAATGCTTTGGATAAAGGACACCGCCAGACCGCTGCTGTCCATCACGCCCATCCAGACGGTATCGCCGGGGCCTTTACCTTTCCCCCAGAGAGCGGCCTGCTGGGGATCGATGCGTTGGGCCAGCGCATCCAGATGCTCATTTGTCAGCAATGCTTGTGGATCTTGCGTCATATGCCGCGGATCTGTGATGAATTGATCGCGCAGGCTGAATGCCAGCTTGGTGGCTTCAACAATGCCATGCACGACGGCACCTTCGCTGCGGCTGGCAAGCGGTAGCCGGTCGGTTAACCCGAGGATCGCCAGCGACACGAGACCCTGAGTCGGGGGCGTCAGGTTAAAGATCTCGCCTTTCTGATGCTCCAGCCGCAAGGGGGTACGACGGCGTGGTCGATAATCTGCCAGATCCTGCGCGGTGAGTGGCATGCCGAGCTTAGCCATATCCGCCGCCATACTCTGTGCCAGTGGGCCGCGATAGAAACTGTCCAAACCCTCTTCGGCCAGCGTAATCAGCGTGTCCGCCAGCTGCGGCTGGCAAAAACGTTGCCCGGCGTGAGGTATTTCGCCGTGCGGCAGGAAGGTGCGGGCAAAGTCTTCCAAATCCGCCAGTTCGTGATATTTGCTCCGCGTGGCAGCCTCTTGCGAGGCGGTGACCGGAATGCCATCTGCGGCATAGCGAATGGCATCGGCCAGCAGGCGTGGGAGCGGTAATTGTTCGCCGCCCAGTTCGACCGAATAATCCAACGCTTCCTGCCAGCCGCCAAGGGTCCCCGCGACAGTCAGTGCCGCTTTGGGGCCTCTATGCGGAATGTGGCTTTCGCCGGCGTAAAAATCCAGCGTCGCCAAAGAGCCGGCTGCACCGCTTGCATCGATCGCCACCGGATCGCCCTGTGGCGGGACGATCAACCAAAAACCGTCACCCCCCAAACCGTTCATATGTGGGTAGACCACGGCAATAGTGGCGGCAGCGGCGACCATCGCTTCAATTGCGTTTCCGCCTTCACGCAATACCGCCAGTGCACTTTCGCTGGCGAGGTGATGCGGCGTGACGGCCATGCCCAATGGCGCAGTGTTGCTGTTAATCATTTATTGGCCCTTGTTTGAAGTCAGCATCTGCCTTAAACACAAGCAAGAGATGTTCCATGTTTTCGTGAAGGGCAATAATCGCTTGCCAGCAGGTAGCTTGAGCGTGCTATGTTCCGCTGAAACAAAGGTTACAACCCCCGTCCTATTTCACATTGCCGCGGCGTTGACTTCTGCGCCCACCCCCAGTCACTTAACTGACTGAGCTTCTGGGGATTGCTCGGTTGCCACCGGGCTGCACGTTGATAATTATGGGGGACAGCAGGAGCAGCAATGAAGCAGATAGACGAACGCTTGCGCGGTGAATATCCGCAGCTCACGCCGCAGGAACAGCGGGTGGCTGACTTTATTTTCGATCACTTTGATGACCTGATCAGCTACAACAGCGCTGAGCTGGCGCGCCTGAGCGGCGTGTCCAAAGCCACGGTCAGCCGCCTGTTCAAACGCCTGGGCTACCCGAGCTACCGTACTATGCGCGACGAATTGCGCACCTTGCGCCAAAGCGGTATGCCCTTGACGGATAATCGTGATGCGGTACAGGGCAACACCTTGTTGGCGCGGCACTACAAACAGGAAATGGCTAATCTCACCCACTGGGTGAACCACATGGATACCCATCAGTTCACGGCGGTGATCGCCGCTTTGGTGAAGGCGCGGCGCGTAGTACTGATGGGGTTTCGCAACAGCTACCCGGTCGCGATGCACCTGCGCCAGCAGCTGATGCAAGTCCGTGAGCAGGTCCTGCTGGTGCCGCAACCTGGCCAGACGCTGGCAGAAGAGCTGGTTGATTTGGATAAACGGGATGTTGCCGTGGTGGTGGCTTTCCGCCGCAGGCCGCGGCAGCTGCGGGCATTGCTGACGCAGCTGCAGGGGCAACAGGTACCGACGCTGCTGGTGTGCGAGCCTCAAGCACAGGCGTTGATCCCGTTGGCGAGCTGGCATCTGGCGACGCCACTTGATAGCGTTTCTGCTTTCGACAGTTATTCCGCAGCCATGAGCCTGGCGAATCTGCTGAGCAACGCCTTGCTGCACGAGACGCTGGCGCAAGGGCGTCAACGCATTCACCAGATCGCAGATCTGTATAGCGATTTGGACGAGCTGGAGCAGCGCTAATCTCAGCGCTATTTTGGTGCTTTCGCACTTTGATGGTGCGTTATTTTCCCGTTTGATGGATGAGCCTTGCCCTGTCCATGGCAGGCTAATCCCCCTCCTGATGCCCTCACTGACGGGCAGTCATACCAAACATTCCCAATACCGTGAATTGGCACATTAGTTGCAGAGTGATAATCAAAGAATCTTTTGTTTCATCATTTCACCATCGGGGATAATCTATGAACTTCAAGAAAATCGGGGTAGCGGCGTTAGGTGCGGTGTTGTTGATGGCGCAGGCCGCAACGGCGATGGCGGATCAACTGCAAGAAATCCAGCAGCGCGGCGTGTTGCGGGTCGCAGTACCTCAGGATTTTCCACCGTTTGGCTCGGTGGGTACCGATCTGCAGCCTCAGGGTTATGACATCGATATGGCGCAGTATCTGGCCAACAAGATGAAACTTAAGTTGCAGCTGGTGCCCGTGACCAGCGCCAACCGCGTGCCCTATCTGCAGACCAACAAGGTCGATCTGGTGATCTCCAGTTTGGGGAAAAATGCAGAGCGTGAAAAGGCCATCGCGTTCAGCCGCACCTATGCACCCTTCTTTCTTGGGGTGTTTGGCCCTAAAGACACTGCGTTGGGCGACGCTGCACAACTGGACGGTAAAACCATTGGCGTCACGCGCGGAGCGGTGGAAGACATGGTGCTGAGCGACACTGCGCCCAAGGGCGCGCAGATTAAGCGATATGAGGATAACAACACCACGCTGTCGGCCTATCTTTCCGGGCAAGTGCAATACATCGCCACCGGGAATTTGGTAGTGAGTGCGATTGCGCGGCAGAACCCGGCCAAAGCGCCAGTAGCCAAATTCATGCTTAAAGATTCCCCGTGCTACGTAGGCCTGCGCTTGGGTGAGCCGGCCCTGAAAGCAAAAGTGGATGAACTGATTGAACAGGCGTTGAAAGACAACACCCTGAATGGCCTGTCGGAAAAATGGCTGAAAGCGCCTTTGCCTGCCAACTTTGGCGCATAACGGGGGCACCTGATGACCTATCAGCTTAACTTTCCTGCTCTGTGGCCTTACCTGCCTGAGTTGCTGGCGGGTCTGCTGACCACCATTGAACTGACGGCCATGGCCACGGTGCTGGGGGTCACACTGGGTATTTTCGGCGCGGCACTCCGCAGCGGCAAGGCTAACCTGCTCAGCCACGTTTGGGGTGTTTACGTTGAGATTGTGCGTAATACGCCGTTTGTGGTGCAGCTGTTCTTTATTGTATTTGGCCTGCCAAGTCTGGGATGGAAGCTGACCGCCGGGCAGGCGGCATTGCTGGCGATGGTGGTTAATCTGGGCGCGTACAGCACCGAAATCATCCGTGCAGGTATTCAGGTCACGCCGAAAGGCCAGTGGGAGGCGGGGCGAGTGCTCGGTTTCAGTCGAAGCCAGACGTTTTTACGCATCGTGCTACCGCCGTCGCTTCAACGGATTTATCCGGCGCTGGTCAGCCAGTGCATCATTGTCATGCTGGGTTCATCGGTGGTGTCACAGGTGTCTTTTGAGGAGCTGACGTTTGCTGCCAACCTGATCCAGTCGCGCACCTTCCTCAGCTTTGAGGTGTATCTGGTGACGGCGCTGTTTTACCTGCTGTTATCCATATTGATGCGCCAACTCTTCCTGGCCGCCGGACGCCGTTTTTTAGGGAGCTAAGGCTGATGCTGACATTTACCGATTGGGACATTGTGCGCAATTTGCTGTTGGCGGCGCGCTGGACGCTGTTGTTATCACTAACGGCATTTATTGGCGGTACTTTGGTGACCTTGCCGCTGTTACTGCTACGCCTGAGCAAGCGTAAGTGGGCACTGCGTTTTGTTCGCGGCTATACCGAGTTGTTTCAGGGGACACCGCTGCTGATGCAGCTGTTCCTGGCATTCTTTGGCCTGGCACTGTTCGGCATTGATGTTAGCCCCTGGACAGCCGCCGCGTTGGCATTGACGTTATTCACCAGCGCATTCTTGGTGGATATCTGGTCCGGCAGCATTACTGCATTACCGAAGGGCCAGTGGGAGGCATCACGCTGCCTTGGGCTGAGTTTTGGTCAGACACTGACGCGGGTGGTGGTGCCACAGGCAGTACGCATTGCCATCGCACCGACCGTCGGTTTTTCCGTTCAGGTCATTAAAGGCACTGCACTGGCGTCGATCATTGGTTTTGTCGAACTGACCAAGGCCGGCACCATGCTGAATAACGTCACGTATCAACCTTTTAAAGTTTTCGGTCTGGTCGCACTGGGGTATTTCCTGATGTGCTACCCGTTGTCGCGCTACAGCCATTATTTGGAGAAGAAATTCCATGCCGCTCATCACAATTAATCAGGTTCAAAAGTATTACGGTCAGAACCATGTGCTGAAGGGCGTGGATCTGGATATTGATATGGGGCAGGTGATTTCAATCATCGGTCGCAGCGGTTCCGGTAAAAGCACGCTGTTACGTTGCATCAATGGGCTGGAAGGTTATCAGGAAGGCAGCATTAAACTGGGTGGCATGACCATCACCGATCGCGATTCACAGGCGCGAGAAATCAGTAAATCCGTAGGCATGGTGTTCCAAAACTTCAATTTATTCCCGCACATGACCGCGCTAGAGAACGTGATGCTTGCGCCTCGGCGGGTGCTGAAAAAAAGCCCGGCTGAATGCCGCGAGCTGGCGGAAGAGATGTTGAACAAGGTTGGGCTGAGCGAACGTATGCATTATTCACCGGCGAACCTTTCCGGCGGGCAGCAGCAGCGTGTGGCGATTGCCCGCGCTTTGGCGATGAACCCGAAGGTGTTGCTGTGTGACGAAATTACCTCCGCGTTGGATCCCGAGCTGGTGGGCGAAGTGCTGAAAGTGTTGGAACAGCTGGCCAAAGAGGGCATGACACTGATCCTGGTGACCCATGAAATGAATTTTGCCCGTGAGGTCGGTGACCGGGTGGTGTTTATGCACCAGGGCAAAGTGTGGGAGCAAGGCGACAGCCGCACGCTGTTTGCCAACCCGCAAACGCAGGAATTAAAACAGTTTATCGCGTCGGTCCGCGGTTTGTCCGAGAACGGATAAACGTAAATCTCTACCCAATAGATTTCAAGATGCAGGAAGGCGGCAACGCAGTGAGTCCTTGGGAGCGTACAAGTAGTACGTGACCAAGGCGAGCGAGGAAAGCCAACGCATCTGCAACTTGAAAGATGAAGGGTATATTAAGTTGGCAAGGAATGAACATGTTAGATATCGCAAAATTCGATCAGATTAACCCCCCCGCCCGCCTGCTGATGGGGCCGG
This sequence comes from Serratia sp. PL17, assembly GCF_017832355.1. GTDB lineage: Bacteria > Pseudomonadota > Gammaproteobacteria > Enterobacterales > Enterobacteriaceae > Serratia. Next base: position 410,541 of record NZ_JAFIBY010000004.1, on the reverse strand, counting down.
GGCCGATCAACGCCGATCCGCGTGTGTTGCGTGCCATGTCGAGTCAATTGATTGGCCAGTACGATCCCGCGATGACGGGCTACATGAATCAGGTCATGGAACTGTATCGCGCGTTGTTCCGCACCGAAAACCGCTGGACCCTGTTGGTGGACGGTACTTCCCGTTCGGGTATTGAAGCGATGCTGGTTTCCTCAATCCGCCCAGGGGACAAGGTGCTGGTACCGGTATTTGGCCGTTTCGGTCATCTGCTGTGTGAGATTGCCCGCCGTTGTCGTGCTGAAGTGCACACCATTGAGGCTCCCTGGGGCGAGGTGTTCAGTGCGGACCAGGTTGAAGATGCCATCAAGAAGGTGCGCCCGCGCCTGCTGTTAACGGTGCAGGGTGATACCTCCACCACCATGTTACAGCCACTGGAGGCGTTGGGGGATATTTGCCGCCGCCACGGTGTGCTGTTTTATACCGATGCGACCGCTTCGTTTGCCGGTAACCCGCTGGAAACAGATGCATGGGGGCTAGATGCAGTCTCCGCCGGGTTGCAGAAATGTCTGGGTGGCCCGTCCGGCAGTTCGCCCATCACCCTCAGCCCGCAATTTGAAGAGATAGTTCGCCGCCGTAAATGTGTGGAACAGGGCATTCGCACCGCAGACCATGCCGATGGCGACGACGAGATGATCTACTCCAACTATTTCGATCTCGGCATGATCATGGATTACTGGGGGCCAGAGCGCCTGAACCACCACACCGAAGCCACCAGTATGCTTTTCGCCGCGCGTGAGTGCGCCCGGGTGATCCTGGAAGAGGGGCTGGATAACACCATTGCCCGCCACAAGCTGCACGGTGCCGCAATGTTGGCCGGCATTCAGGGTATGGGGCTTGAGGTCTTCGGCGATCTCGATAACCGGATGAATAACGTGCTTGGCGTGGTGATCCCGCCACAGGTGCAGGGCGAGCAGGTACGTCAGATGATGCTGAATGATTTTGCCATCGAGATCGGTACGTCCTTTGGCCCGCTGCAAGGCAAGATCTGGCGCATCGGTACCATGGGTTACAACGCACGTAAAGACTGTGTGTTGCAGACGCTCACCGCGCTGGAAGCCGTGCTGAATCGGCTGGGCTTCGCCAGTAAACAGGGGGAAGCGCTGCAGGCGGCCTGGAACACCTACGACGACGGGAGCCGTTGATGACGGCGTTGTTAACCGCCCACGCGGCGGAGCTGGCGGCGGCGCGGGTGATGGCCCGTTGTGACGAACTGGCAGCGATCAGTGCGACGCCAGGCGAATTGACGCGGGTTTATTTATCGCCGGAGCATCGACGCGCCAACCTGTTGGTAGGCGACTGGATGCGGACTCTCGGCATGACGGTCTGGCAAGACAGCGTTGGCAATATTTGTGGCCGTTATGAAGGCCAAACGCCGGGCGCTCCCGCGCTGTTGCTCGGGTCGCATTTGGATACGGTGCGCAACGCTGGGCGTTATGACGGCATGCTCGGCGTATTGACTGCGCTGGAAGTGGTGGCGCATTTGCATCAGCAGCAACGGCGTTTACCGATCGCCGTTGAAGTGATTGGCTTTGCCGATGAAGAAGGCACGCGCTTTAGTATCGCCCTGTTGGGTAGCCGGGGCATTACCGGCCAGTGGCCGGCAGACTGGCTGGAAAGGACTGACGTCGAGGGTATCAGCGTGGCGCAGGCACTGCGTGATTTTGGTCTTGATCCCGCGGCGGTCGGTGAGGCGCGGCGCGCGCAAAGTGATATCTGCGGGTATTTGGAAGTGCACATTGAGCAGGGGCCATGCCTGGAAGCCGCCGATCTGGCGCTGGGTGTGGTAACGGCGATTAACGGTGCTCGGCGTCTAAACTGCACCTTCACCGGCGAGGCAGGCCATGCCGGTACCGTGCCGATGGGGCAACGTAAAGACGCCCTGGCGGCAGCGGCGGAGTGGATGGTGGCGGTTGAGGCGATAACCTGCGCCAGCGATGGGCACTTGGTGGCGACCGTGGGGCAGATAGAAAGCCTGCCGGGAGCGGTCAATGTGATCCCCGGAGAGGTCACATTGTCGCTCGACGTGCGTGGCCCGGAAGACGGCCCGCTGGCGGTGCTGCTGACGCAACTATTGGCGCAGGCAAACGCGATTTGCGCACGTCGGGGACTGCGTTTTTCCAGTGAGGAGTTTTACCGCATAAATGCAACAGAGTGTGATGCAAATTTGCAACGTCGCTGGCAACAGAGCGTGGTCGCGGCGCAAGGGCGCAGCATCGCGTTGCCGAGCGGTGCCGGGCACGACGCGATTGCGTTAGCGGCCTGTTGGCCAGTGGGTATGCTGTTTGTTCGTTGCGATCGTGGCATCAGCCACCATCCGGCTGAAGCCGTAAGTCAGGCAGATGTGGCGTTGGCCATACAGGCTTACTGCCAAACGGTAGCCAGTTGGGAGTTTCCTGATGAACCTGCAACAGTTTAACCAATTATCCGTGGCGGAAGCCGAGCTGCGGCTGCGGCCCTGCGTAAACATTGCCGCCTGGATAGCCGCGGTGATCGCAGCGCGGCCATTCAGCAGCAGTGATGCCGCGCTGGCTGTCGCCTGGCAGGCGGCACAGAACTGGCGGCCTGAAGAGGTCAGCCTGGCCTTGGCGCAGCATCCGCGTATCGGTGAGCGTGCGAAAGGCATGGAGCAGGACGCCCAGTTTTCAGCGCGTGAGCAAGCGGCGGTCAACGCACAGGATACTGAGCTTGCCCAAGCGCTGCAGGCAGGTAACCGGCGTTATGAGGCGCAATTTGGTCAGGTATTTTTAATCCGTGCCGCCGGTCGAGATGGGTTCGCCATCCTGCGTGAACTGGAAAGACGATTGAAAAACAGTGCGGAGCAGGAACGGCAGGAAACCGCCGAACAGCTGCGTGAGATCGTGATGCTGCGTTTTAAGGAGTTACTGAGCGATGAGTAAAATAAGCACCCATATTTTGGATACGTCACTCGGTAAACCTGCTGCAGGTGTACGGTTGTGGCTGGAGTTCGAGCAAGACGGGCAGTGGCAGACATTGGCCGAAGGCCATACGGATACCGATGGCCGCGCGCGCGATCTGACCGCTGACAGCCTGGCCACCGGACATTACCGCCTGTCTGCCGATCTTGGCGCTTACTTTGCTGCCGATCGGCGAGCGACGCTGTACGCGACGGCAATTATCGATTTTGTCATCAATGATGATGCCCAGCATTACCATTTGCCGCTGCTCATCAGCCCGTATTCCTACTCAACCTACCGGGGCAGCTAAACGCCGTGTTTAATGGGGGCCATTTTGGGTTGGGGCAGTGCTCGGCCTCCTCACGGACTTCATGTATGCCCTGGGGATCCCCACACTGACGGCGACAATTGTTCTACATGCATATTGACGAGGTTCTTATGGCTCTGTCTCAGGATAAGGGTGCGGCTTCGTGCTGCCCGGAAAATGAAAAATTGCCGTTGGTAAAAACGTTCGCCTACGGTCTGCAACATATTCTGACGATGTACGGGGGGATCATTGCACCGCCGCTGATCATAGGTTCAGCCGCAGGATTAAGCGCACCACAGATTGGCATGCTGGTGACGGCGGCGTTGTTTGTCAGCGGGTTGGCTACGCTGTTGCAAACGCTTGGTGTGCCCGGCTTCGGTTCTCGTCTGCCGTTGGTGCAGGGCGTTTCCTTTGCGGGTGTTGCGACCATGGTGACCATCGTCACCGGCGACGGCGGCCTGCCCGCGGTATTTGGCGCGGTGATCGTCGCTTCTCTGGTGGGGCTGCTGATCGCGCCATTTTTCTCGCAGATTATCCGCTACTTCCCACCGGTGGTGACCGGCACGGTGGTGACGGTGATCGGGTTGTCATTGATGCCAGTGGCGGTACGTTGGGCGATGGGGGGGAATGCCAAGGCGGCAGACTGGGGATCAACCGGAAATATTGGTCTGGCGGCGTTCACACTGGCGGTCATTTTATTGCTCAATAAAGTGGGGTCACCGGCGTTGAAACGCTTATCCGTGCTGTTGGCGATGGCCGTCGGCTGCGGGGGGGCGGTGCTGGTGGGCAAGGTCAGTTTTACTGCTGTGTGGAACGGACCATGGGTGGCATTCCCCGAGCCCTTCGCGTATGGCTGGCCCACCTTCGAATTGAGCGCAGTGTTATCCATGCTATTGATCGTACTGGTGCTGCTGACGGAAACCACGGCGGGGCTAATGGCGGTTGGCGAGATTGTCGGTTCACCGGTCAATGCGCGCCGGATCGCTAACGGCTTGCGTGCCGATATGCTGTCGAGTGCGTTGTCGCCGGTGTTCAACTCATTCCCGCAAAGTTCGTTTGCCCAGAACATTGGGCTGGTGGCAATCACCGGCGTGAAGAGCCGTTTTGTCGTCAGCGCTGGCGGTGCAATTTTGGTGCTGCTGGGCGTTTTGCCGGTGCTGGGTCGGTTAGTCGCCTGCATTCCGTTACCGGTACTGGGCGGTGCCGGCGTGGTGTTGTTTGGCTCGGTGGCTGCCAGCGGCATTCGTACCCTGGCAAAAGTGGATTATAAGGACAACATGAATTTGGTGGTGGTGGCGACGGCGATTGCCTTCGGCATGATCCCGATAGTGATGCCGACCTTTTACGATCAGTTCCCAAATGGGGTGCGTACCTTGCTGCATTCCGGCATCAGCGCTTCGTGCCTGGTGGCGTTACTGTTAAACCTGCTGTTTAACCGTATTGAGAGCGCAGAAGAAAAAACGGGCGAGGAAGAACTGTCTTGACGTTACGGGCGTAGAGGACCACGCCCGTCATCATTAATCGTGGCGCAGGAAGCTGTCGGCATCACGCCAGGCCGGGAAGGCGCTGCGGTAGCTTTGCAGGGTTTCCAGCGACAATTCTGCATCCAACTGTGCGGCGGCGAATGGCTCAACGTGCGCCAGCGTCTCTCCCTGCGGGCTGATGATCAGGCTGTCACCGCTGTAGTTTAGCCCATTGCCGTCCTCGCCAACGCGATTGCAACCCGCCACGTACACCTGGTTTTCAATGGCGCGTGCTGCCAACAGTGTTTGCCAGTGTTTGCTGCGCGGCGCTGGCCAGTTGGCGACGTACAACGCCAGATCGTAATCTTGTTGATAACGGGACCACACCGGGAAGCGCAAGTCATAACAAATCTGCGGCAGAATCCGCCAGCCACGCCATTCAAAAATTTCACGCCGTTTGCCCGCCTGATAATGCAGGTGTTCGCCAGCCATGCGGAATAAATGGCGCTTATCGTAGGCATGTACCCGACCGTTCGGCTCAACCAGCAGGAACCGGTTTACCGCGCCTTCGGGGGTTTTTAGCGCCACGCTGCCACCGACCAGCGCGTTGCTTTTGCTCGCCCAGCCGTGTAGCCAGTCGATCACCTGCCGTTCCGGCAGTGCACTTTCCCCGGCATCCATAGCAAAACCGGTTGTGAACATTTCCGGCAGCACAATCAAATCGCGTCCACTTAACGGTGCCAGCAGCGTATCAAAATGACGCAGGTTAGCCTCACCGTCGCGCCAGACCAAGGGGTGCTGCAACAGGGTAATTTTTAAAGTCGACATAACCGCTCCGCAGCTGCATCCAGCGTGGCATCTTGTTTAGCGAAGCACAGCCGGATCAATTTATGGGGGAAAGGATCGGCACAGAAGACCGACAGCGGGATCGCCGCCACGCCCACGTGCTCAGTTAACCAATGGCAGAACGCCACGTCGTCCAGATCGGAGACGGTGCTGTAATCTGCCAACAGGAAGTATGTACCTTCACAGGGGAGAATTTCCAGTCGGCTGTTTGACAATGCCTGTACAAAACGATCGCGCTTGGCGCGGTAAAACGCCGATAACTGCTGCCAATGTTCTGGTTCGCTGCGCAACATATCCGCCAATGCCAATTGCGCCGGGGTGTTGACGGAGAAGGTCAGGTATTGATGCACTTTACGTACTTCAGCACTCAGCGCTTCCGGGGCCACGCAGTAACCCACTTTCCATCCGGTCATGTGGAAGGTTTTACCGAAAGAGGACACGGCGATCGCACGCTGACGCAATTGTGGGTGAGCTAATACGCTGGTGTGGCCACCTTTGGCGAAACAAATGTGCTCGTAGACTTCGTCGCTGAGGACATAGATTTCGCGATCGCTGATTGCGCGCCACAGTTGCTGCATATCCTCCGCTTGCCAGGCTGTGGCGGACGGATTGTGTGGCGTATTGAGGATCACCAGACGGGTGCGTGGCGACAGTAATTGAGAAAACTGTTGCCAGTCTACGCTGAACGCCGGCGGTTGTAGCGCAATGCGTTGTAGCGTGCCGCCAGACAAGGCCACCGCCGGAGCATAGCTGTCGTAGCTGGGATCAAAACAGATCACTTCATCGCCGGGGCGTACTAACGCGCTGATGGCGGCAAACAGGGCTTCGGTGGCACCGGCCGTGACGGTGACTTCGGTGGTGGCGTCTGGCAGCCAGCCATACAAAGCCGCCGTTTTTTCAGCGATGGCCTCGCGTAAAGGGGCGACGCCGGTCATTGGAGCATATTGGTTAGCGCCCTGGCTGACATGCCAGGCTAAGCGCTCTTTCAGGTAATCGGGGCCATCGAAATCGGGAAAGCCCTGCGACAGGTTGATCGCCTGATGCTGCGCCGCCAGTGCGCTCATCTGGGTGAAAATGGTCGTGCCCAGTGCGGGCAATTTACTTTCGGGAATCCATGCTGAAGTGCTCATAGCAGGCTAATACTCCTGGCGCTTATGTTGCCGTCAATATAACACGATGTTAGTATTTGGCAATCAAGACGCTTAGATGGCTAAATGAAGAAAAGATCTAACCATCAATCAAATCATTCTAAGCTTCATCTGCTGGACGACCTTACAGACCGGGAAACGATAATGACCGAAAATCCGCAACTTACAGCGCTATTGTCTGCGTGCCACTGGATTGGTGAAAGGGGTTGGTGTCCGGCGACGGGCGGCAACATGTCGTTGCGTCTCGACGATCGGCACTGTCTGGTAACCGAATCCGGCAAGGATAAAGGCAGCCTGACTGAAACGGATTTCTTGCTGGTAGAAACGGACACCAATCACGTACCCAGCGGCCGCACGCCGTCGGCGGAAACCGGCCTGCATACCCTGATTTACCGCCTCTATCCGCAGATTGGCGCGGTGTTGCATACGCATTCAGTGAATGCGACGGTGTTGTCACGTGTTGAACCGGGTGATGGGCTGTTGTTGCAGGGCTATGAGATGCAAAAATCACTCAGTGGACAACGCACGCATCTGGATAGCCTGGTTATCCCCATTTTCGATAACGATCAGGACATCCCGCGCTTAGCGGCGCGCGTGGCGGCTTATGCTGAAGTGACGCCGTTGCAATATGGTTTTCTGGTGCGGGGCCACGGTTTGTACTGCTGGGGCAGCCAGGTCGCAGAGGCTCGCCGCCATCTCGAAGGACTGGAATTTCTGTTCCAGTGCGAACTGCAACGCCGCTTACTGGAGGCAAAATGATCCGCGCTATCGTCACCGACATTGAAGGCACAACCAGCGATATCCGCTTCGTACATCAAGTCTTGTTCCCTTATGCACGTGAAAGGTTGGCGGCGTTTCTTCGTCAGCACGCCGCTGATGCCGAAGTGGCCGCGCCGCTGAACGACTTACGCCAGGAAATTGATCGGCCGCAGGCGGACATTGAACAGCTGATTACTACGCTGTATCGCTTTATGGACGAAGATCGCAAATCTACCGCGCTGAAGGCACTGCAAGGCATCATTTGGCGCAGTGGCTACCAGAACGGTGATTTTCGTGGGCATTTGTACCCCGAAGTGGCCGAACAATTGGCGGCCTGGCAGCAGCAAGGGCTGAAGCTGTATGTCTACTCATCCGGTTCGGTAGAGGCGCAGAAACTGTTGTTCGGATACAGCGATGCCGGGGATCTTCAGCCGCTGTTCAGCGGTTATTTTGATACCCATGTGGGTGCCAAGCGCGACGTTGCTTCGTACCGCAATATTGCCCGTGAAATCGGTATTGCTCCCGACGCGCTGTTATTTCTTTCTGACATTCACCAAGAGCTGGACGCCGCGCGTGCTGCCGGTTGGCATACCTGCCAACTGATCCGCGATGATGCCGATGAGCAAAGCCAGCATCTGCAGGTTAACCGGTTTGATCATATCGATTTAGGGGAGTTTGCCTCATGAGTGGATTAACCATTTTCAGTGATAAAGAGCCGCAGCAACCTTTGTGGCAGAGCAACGATGCGCAGGCGATTCAGCAGCAATTGGCGCAGATTGGCGTACGCTTCGAACGCTGGCAGGCGGATCGCGAACTGGGTGAAAACCCAGAACCAGCCACGGTGATTGCCGCCTATCAGCAGCAAATTGATCGGCTGGTGGCAGAAAAAGGCTACCAGAGCTGGGATGTGATTAGCATGCGTCCTGACAATGCGCAGCGCGACGTGTTACGCAGCAAGTTCCTCTCCGAACACACACACGGCGAAGATGAAGTGCGTTTCTTTGTGGAGGGAGCAGGGCTGTTCTGCCTGCATCTGGAGGGCAAGATCTTCCAGATCCTGTGTGAGAAGAACGATCTGATCTCGGTACCGGCCGATACCCGCCATTGGTTTGATATGGGCTCGGCACCGAATTTCACGGCGATCCGCGTATTCGATAATCCCGAAGGCTGGGTGGCACATTTCACCGGCGACGACATCGCCGATGCGTATCCACGTCTCGACTGACCGCAATGATGCGGGCGTTAACCTAACGCCCGCGTGAATATCCCCTCATTGACTTGTTGCGGTGTGATTACGCCGCTGTCGAATACCCAACCGCTAATCAGTGCCGCTGGCGTCACGTCAAATGCCGGGTTATAGACCGGGGCATCAACAGGCGCCCACTGGCATGAACCAAAGCTCCCGGCGACGCCGGTCACCTCAGCCGCAGCCCGTTGCTCAATCGGGATTGCCGCTCCATTGGGACAGTGCGGATCCTGGGTGGTGTGCGGCGCAGCGACGTAGAACGGAATGCGGTGATAATGCGCCAGTACCGCCAGGCTATAGGTGCCAATCTTATTGGCGACATCACCGTTGGCGGCGATGCGGTCGGCACCTACCCACACGGCATCTACCTGGCCCTGTGCCATTAGGCTAGCGGCCATGGCGTCGCAAATCAGCGTATATGGGATACCCCGTTCGCCCAGTTCCCAAGCGGTCAGCCGCCCTCCCTGTAGCAGCGGACGGGTTTCATCGACCCACACCTGTTGTACCTTGCCTTGCTGATGAGCACGCAGCAGCACGCCAATGGCTGTGCCAATACCCGCGGTTGCCAAACCACCGGTGTTGCAATGTGTCAGCAGGCGGCTGCCGGGTTTCACCAATTCGGCACCGTGATTGGCAATGCGGTCACACAATTTGCGGTCTTCATCCACTAATCGCAATGCCTCTTCCACCATCGCGGGTACCCAGTGAGGTTGCGCCAGCGCGAGCTTCATGCGGTCCAGATTGTTCATCAAGTTGACCGCCGTCGGCCTTGAGGCACGTAGGGTCATCAGCGCTTGCTCCAGCTCTTCACGCGGCAGGCCGCGCTCTGCCAACAGGGCCAACAGCAGGCTGGCGGACAGGCCGATCAGCGGTGCGCCCCGTACTCGCAGGCTGTGAATATGTCCCACCAACTCTTCCACGCTGTCACAGGGACGCCATTGTTTTTCCTGCGGCAGAGCCTGTTGATCGAGGATCCAAAGTCGGTTGTCTCTCAGGGTCAAACTGGTGGTGTTAAGCGCTTGCATCGGCGGTTAATTCCTTGTTGCGTAGTTATTGCATCTGGAAAGCTATTCTGCCAACATGACTTCCAGATGTATAGACGTCCAAATGCTTTTACGTCTAAAAAATAATAATCGCTGTGTCAGAGAGACAGGAAAGAGGGGTTGGGAATGTCGCACTATCGTACGTTTACTGCTGCCGATGCCGTTGAATATGCCCGCCAATATGGGCTGTTGGCCGATCCTCACGCGCTTGTTAGCGCCGACGAGATTGGCGACGGTAACTTAAACCTGGTGTTCAAGATCCGCGATCGTGACGGCATAAGCCGGGTGATCGTCAAACAGGCGCTTCCGTACGTGCGTTGTGTGGGTGAATCTTGGCCATTGACCCTGGATCGTGCGCGTATTGAAGCGGAAACCTTGTTGATCCACGGTGGTTTTTGCCCACGGCATACGGTAAAGGTGCTTCATCACGATCCCGAGCTGGCCGTGATGGTGCAAGAAGATCTCTCTGACCACCACATCTGGCGCAGTGAATTGCTCAAGGGCAAGTATTATCCGTTGGCGGTTGGGCAATTGGCGGAATATTTGGCCCAGACCCTCTTCCATACCTCCGACTTTTATCAGTCGGCACAGCAGAAAAAGGCGGAGGTCAGCCGCTTTACCAATCCTGAACTGTGCCAGATCACCGAAGATCTATTCTTTACCGATCCTTATATTGATCATGAACGTAATCAATTCGATGCGGCGTTGTTGCCGCAAGTAGTTGAACTGCGTAACGATGCGCCGCTAAAACTGGCGGTAGCCGGGTTGAAGCATCGCTTCTTGAGCAAGGCAGAAGCGCTGCTGCATGGCGATATTCACAGCGGCTCGATTTTTGTCGCAGAAGGTAAACTGAAGGCGATAGATGCCGAGTTTGGTTTCTACGGCCCGATCGGCTTTGACGTCGGCAGCGTGCTGGGGAACCTGTTGTTGAATTACTGCGGTTTGCCGGGACTTCTCGGGCCGCGTGACGCCGCCGCTGGGCGTGAGCAGCGTTTACAAGATGTGCGCGAGCTTTGGCTGATTTTCTCCGATCGTTTCCTGGCATTATGTCACCAACAGACCCGTGAACTTGCGTTGGCGGTACCAGGCTATGCCGAACAGTTCCTGCAACAGGTGTGGACGGATGCGGTAGGTTACTGTGGCAGTGAGCTGATTCGTCGCACTATTGGCCTGGCACATGTTGCCGATCTGGACAGCATAGACGATACCGAGATGCGCATTGAATGTCAGCGGAATGCCTTGGGGTTGGGCCGTGCGTTGATCGTGAACGCGCCACAGATTGAGCATATTGATGCCTTACTGGCGCGTATCCGCCAGAACGGTTAGAAGCGTGGTGGATGCCGTGGGGGAGGGTGCTCATGGATCAGTCGTCAACAACCAACAGGCGGGGCGAGCCCCGCCGTTGGGTTGCCTTACCTTTCGGGTTCGTAAGCCAAAATGGCTGCAACCTCCGTGTCCCCCAGTTTGATGCGCAATTCGCATAGCGAACCGCGGGTAATCCACATCAGCGCTATCAACGTGATGCAGATAATCATCAGCCTGAGAACGACCCGTTCTTGCTGCATTTTTGACCTCCTTGTCCTTGCCTTGCGGCGGGTAAGAGGCTAACCTGATGTTGCTTAGACATGAGAGTGGCCTCGGGTTGATAATATCGACTCGGGGCCTTTCTCTTTCTTCCCCTTCGTCTTTCAAGCTGCAGCGTTGTTGGCTGCATTCGCTTACCCCGGTCACTCACCAAAGTGAGCTCGCGGGGATGCCCGAACTTGCCGCCTAGCTGCAACATGAAATCCATTGGGTTAATCCGTTGCCAAGGCTCCGGACAGAAAGATCCAGAGCACCCATCCGCAGCCTATCCAATTATTCCCAAGATTAAATTAGTCGTTTTTCAATGTTGCGAATTGCTGCGCATTTTCTAGCGGCAATAAAAAAGGGGCGATGAATTATCGCCCCCTGAGGAAATGTGATTATTGCAGTTACGCGGCTTCGGTCTGTTTCTGGCGCTTATCCAGCTTTAGCGACTTTTCCGGCTTATTGGCCGCCAGCGCATCCGGCTCGAAGTCATCAACGTTAATGGAACGCAGGCGGCTCTCTTCGGCTTTCACCAAGATCTTCGCTTCATCCGCGTTAATCTTGCCTTCTTCCAGCGCACGTTGCGCCAGGCGATCCAGTCGGGTGAACGGCAGATTCTTGCCTGCTGCCTTGCACAGACGGTCGTGAATCGGTTCGGCGGCGATCACATCAACCAGCGCGGCTTCCATCAGGCCAATTGGGTTATGCTCGCTTGGCGTCAGATACTGGCCACGGCCCAGGCGGCTACGGGTGGCAGACGGCTGTTGGAGGATCTTGGCCAACTGGTGATCCAGGCGGTCGGACGGGGCGGTATGCACACGGCCGAACGGGAAGATCACGAAGCGCATTGCACCGGCGATAAAGCGGTTCGGGAAGTTACGCAGCAGATCGTCCAACGCTTGCTCTGCCTGGTGCAGGCTGTCCTGAACGCCCCAGTGAACCAGCGGTAAATCTTCTTTTTGACGGCCTTCATCTTCAAAACGTTTCAGCGTAGCGGATGCCAGGTACATTTGGCTGAGGATATCCCCCAGACGGGCGGAGATACGCTCACGACGCTTCAGGCTACCTCCCAGAACACCCATGGATACGTCCGACAGCAGTGCCAGGTTCGCGCTCAGACGGTTCAACTGCTGATAATAGCGGCGAGTTGCGTCTTTGGTTGGTGTGCCACTGGTGCGGCCGTTCGTCAGGCCCAGCCAGAAACTGCGTACCTTGTTGCTGCCCACGTGGCCCAGGTGGCCGAACAGTGATTTGTCAAAGGCGTTCAGATCGTTCTTCTGCGCTGCTGCCATTTCGTCCAGAACGTATGGGTGGCAGCGGATAGCGCCCTGACCGAAGATCATCATGGTACGGGTCAGGATGTTCGCCCCTTCAACCGTGATGGCGATAGGTGCACCTTGATAGGCACGGGCCAGGAAGTTGGATTTGCCGAGCATGATCCCTTTACCGCCGGCGATATCCATTGCATCAATGATTGCCTGCTGGCCACGGTGGGTACAATGGTATTTCACGATAGCTGAGAGGACAGCCGGTTTTTCGCCCAGCATCAGGCCGCTGGTGATCAACGTAGCTGCTGCATCCATCACATAGGTGTTACCGGCGATGCGTGCCAACGGCTCTTCGATACCTTCCATCTTGCCAATAGAGAGTTTGAACTGACGGCGGATATGCGCGTAAGCACCAATCCCCAGCGCCATGGATTTCACGCTGCCGGTGGAGTTGGAAGGCAGCGTGATACCGCGACCGACAGACAGACACTCAACCAGCATACGCCAGCCCTGGCCGGCCATTTTTGGCCCACCGATGATGTAATCAATGGGGACAAACACGTCATTACCGCGAGTCGGACCGTTTTGGAAGGGGACGTTCAGCGGGAAGTGACGGTTACCGATTTCCACACCTGGGGTGCTGGTTGGGATCAGCGCACAGGTGATGCCAGGAGATGCATTATCGCTGAGCAGATGGTTCGGGTCATACAGTTTGAACGCCAGGCCAAGCACAGTCGCAACCGGAGCCAGCGTGATATAGCGTTTGTTCCAGGTCAGGCGCATGCCCAAGACCTGTTCGCCTTGCCACTCGCCCATACAGACGGTGCCGACATCTGGAATAGCGCCGGCATCGGAGCCTGCTTCCGGGCTGGTCAGGGCGAAACAAGGGATCTCATCGCCACGTGCCAGGCCTGGGAGGTAGTGATTTTTCTGCTCATCAGTACCGTAGTGCTGCAACAGTTCACCTGGGCCGAGGGAGTTAGGCACGCCAACGGTGATGGCCAGGATACCGGAAACGCCGGACAGTTTTTGCAGCACGCGTGCCTGTGCATAAGGAGAGAAGTCCAGGCCGCCGTATTCTTTCTTGATGATCATCGCGAAGAAGCGGTGTTCTTTCAGATATGCCCACAGTTCCGGCGGCAAATCGGCCAGTTCATGGGTGATCTGGAAGTCGTTCGCCATACGGCAGGCTTCTTCCACTGGGCCGTCAATAAACGCCTGCTCTTCGGCGGTCAATTGCGGTTTCGGGTAGTTATGCAGCTTGTTCCAGTCCGGCGTACCGCGGAACAAGTCGCCTTCCCACCAGGTAGTACCGGCTTCGATAGCTTCCTTTTCGGTGGTGGACATAGGTGGCATTACCTTGCGGAACGCACGCAGCGCCGGGGCAGAGAGCATGGAACGACGCAATGAGGCGACGTTCAATGGCAGCAGGATAATCGCCAGCGGCAGCAGCATCCAAAAGGTCCACAGACCAATGGCGCCCATAGCAGCGGTGTATGCCAGAAGAATAAGGCTACTGAGGGTGAGGTTCACTCGGTGATAAAACACCACACCAATGAGTGCCAGCAAAACAACAATACTAAGAACCATCATAAGAAGCTCCAAAGTGGCAAGAGGTCTGACCTGTTGTGTGTATGTAATAGGTTTTAGTACAACGCCATATTTTTATCAATGCATTTACAGTTTAATTACAACTTAAGTCACAAACTGACCGCATCAATAATCAAAAACCTCATTGGTGCCTCAACCGCGGTGCTGTTTAACTCACAGTGCTTCTCGGTTTTTCCCCGATCCGTTACACTGCGGGGCGGAAGATTGACGATAACAAGAGGTTCCTCATGTACCACGACCTTATTCGTAGTGAACTGAACGAAGCGGCCGATACCCTGGCAAAATTTATCAATGACGACGCCAATATCGACGCGATTCAACGTGCAGCGGTGCTGCTGGCCGATTCCTTTAAAGCCGGTGGGAAAGTTATCTCCTGCGGCAACGGCGGCTCCCACTGTGACGCCATGCACTTTGCCGAAGAGCTGACGGGCCGCTACCGTGAAAACCGTCCGGGCTATCCGGCGATTGCCATTTCCGACGTTAGCCACTTGTCCTGCGTCAGCAACGATTTCGGCTATGAGTACGTGTTTTCACGCTATGTGGAAGCGGTAGGCCGTGAAGGTGACGTATTGCTGGGCATTTCCACCTCCGGCAACTCCGGCAATATCATTAAAGCTATCGAAGCGGCGCGTGCGAAGGGAATGAAAGTGATCACCCTTACCGGCAAAGATGGCGGCAAAATGGCGGGTTCCGCCGACGTGGAAATCCGTGTGCCGCACTTCGGCTATGCCGACCGTATTCAGGAAATCCATATCAAAGCGATTCACATCTTGATTCAACTGATCGAAAAAGAGATGGTTAAGGCGTAATAGCTGCTGAGGGGCCCCTGGTCCCTCATTAATTATAGTACGGGTGCCGTCTACTGCACCCGTATAGATAGACGGTGTCAGTGTGGTTAAGGAGTGCTGGCGATGTGTGAACTGCTCGGGATGAGCGCAAACGTACCGACCGATATTTGCTTTAGCTTTACCGGGTTGGTTCAGCGCGGTGGCCGTACAGGGCCACATAAAGATGGTTGGGGCATTACCTTCTACGAAGGGAACGGTTGCCGCACGTTTAAGGATCCCCAGCCGAGTTTCGACTCGCCGATAGCACGCCTGGTGCAAGAATACCCCATCAAATCCTGCGCGGTGGTCTCGCATATCCGTCAGGCCAATCGCGGTGAAGTTTCGCTGGAAAATACCCACCCGTTCACCCGTGAACTCTGGGGACGTAATTGGACCTACGCACACAATGGCCAGCTGAAAGGCTATCGCCAACTGGAAACCGGCACTTTCCGCCCGGTTGGTCAGACCGACAGTGAGTACGCTTTCTGCTGGTTGCTGCACCAGCTTTCACTTAAATACCCGCGCACCCCTAGCCGCTGGCCACCGGTCTTCCGTTATATCGCTTTGCTGGCGGATCAACTGCGTCAGAAAGGGGTATTCAATATGCTGCTGTCGGATGGGCGCTTTGTGATGGCCTATTGCTCCACCAATCTGTATTGGATTACGCGTCGCGCACCTTTTGGTAAAGCGACGCTGCTCGATCAGGATGTAGAGATTGATTTTCAGCAGCAGACCACACCTAACGATGTGGTCACGGTGATCGCCACCCAGCCACTGACGGCGAATGAAACCTGGCACAAGATTGCACCAGGCGAATTCGCGCTATTTCACTTCGGTGAGCGGCTTGGCCTGAGCGAAGGGATTGGTACTGACAGCGGGAGCCGTGGTTGACGCATATTGCGTCATCTGGCTGCTGCTCAGCACGGGTTGGCCCAGCACGTACTGACCGTTGGCTACGCTGACCATCGGCGGCTGATGGTTTTTGACGAAGTAGTCGTAGCCTGGCTTCAACTGACGCCAGAAGGCGATGTAGTTGGATGAGCCGTGGCGTTTCAGGTTCTGATCGGTCATGCGGAACGGATAGATACTGATATCAATCCGGCTCTGGCCGTAAGCGAATGCAGCTTCGACGTAACGGTAAATCTCGTCCATATACGTGTTGGTCATCGCATAACAACCAATCGATTTACATTCACCGTGGATCATCAGATAAGCGCCGGAATACCCCTGTGATTTATCGTAATCATTAGGGAAACCGATATTTATTGCCCGATAATACTTACTGTCGGGTTTCAGATGACGTGCGTCAACGCTATAAAAGCCTTCTGGACTTTTAAAGTCACCTTCACGGCGTTTTGGGCCGAGGCCGCCGGAGAAATTACAGATTTGGAAAGACTTTACCAAGCGGAATTCGTTGCCCATTTTGGCATACAATTCCAGCGTGCGTTCTTCTTTGAAAATCTGAATATAGACCGGTGAACCGACTAATTGCTGTTTAACTACCGGAACCTCGGGAACCTGCTCGCTGGCGCTGCAGGCCGTGATCATCGGCATAGAAAAAAGCATCGCAAACAACAGTGCGATTTTTCTCATTATTATTCCTGCTTATATTTATCTGCTGGCTCAATGTTCATGGCCAACATGCCACTGATTATTGTTTTACGGTCTTAAAACACCGTCAGATTACCAGTGTGTTCTATTTTAGCAATATGCGATATGTATAAAAAAACTACAAACTTCGATAAAAGTGAATCGACAGGCAGATTTTAACGATTAGTGATGTAAAAGGGCCAAAATTTAATTGCGTTTGCTTGACTCAGGTCACTGCCCAACGCAGAAAAATGTTGTGGAAAATGTTAATATTCCGTCTCGAATAAACCTGCTGTTAGGGTCGCGGAGCAGAGGTGTTGATGTCATCACCCTGTCTAGTATGTGGACATTCGGCGGCAGCAAAATATTAACAGCGTTTTTATCGCGCCAAAAAATGGGTGCAGGAGTTAATCAACGGAATGTACGTGATCCCATTTTGTCAGTGCGCAAGATTTCATGTTGAGCGTGATGCCGTTGCGCCCAACCCAGAGGCTGTTGATGCAGCCTCATCATCCAGGCATCGTCAGCACCAGCCTCTGGGGCCGGTAAGACGTGTGAAACTAACCAACATCGTATAAATCCTATGATTAAAATCAGAAAAGGGTTAGATCTGCCCATTGCCGGAGCACCGATTCAGGCGATTCAGGACGGCCCAATAATTCAGCATGTCGCCCTGCTTGGGGAAGAGTACGTCGGAATGCGCCCGTCCATGCTGGTGCAGGAAGGCGATACCGTGAAGAAAGGTCAGGCGCTGTTCGAAGATAAAAAGACCCCCGGGGTTTTCTTCACCGCGCCCGCCAGTGGCCGTATTGTGGCCATCAACCGTGGTGAGCGGCGCGTATTGCAGTCGGTTGTGATCGCTGTTGAGAACGGCGGTGATGATCAACTGGCGTTTGCTCATTACCCCGTAGCTGAGCTGGCCATGCTG
Source organism: Serratia sp. PL17 (assembly GCF_017832355.1). Lineage (GTDB taxonomy): Bacteria > Pseudomonadota > Gammaproteobacteria > Enterobacterales > Enterobacteriaceae > Serratia. Next base: position 392,982 of record NZ_JAFIBY010000004.1, on the reverse strand, counting down.
CCGCGTGAACAGGTCGAAAGCGAACTGCTCGCCAGCGGTTTATGGACCGCGCTGCGCACCCGGCCGTTCAGTAAAACACCGGCTCCCGGTACCACCCCACGTGCAATTTTCGTCACCGCAATGGATAGCCAGCCGCTGGCTGCCGATCCGCAGGTGATCATTGCCGAGCAGCTAGCGGCGTTCAACGCTGGGCTGGCGGTATTGGCGCGTATGACCGACGGCAAGGTGCATGTTTGTCACGCTGCCGGCGCGAACCTGGGTAAACAGCCCGATGCGCAGGTCACCTATAACGAGTTCGCCGGCCCGCACCCTGCGGGGCTAGTGGGGACTCATATTCATTTCCTCGAACCGGTCAGTTTGAAAAAGACCGTCTGGCATATCGGCTACCAGGACGTGATTGCCATTGGCACGTTGTTCACCACGGGCATGCTCGATACTCGTCGAGTAGTTGCGTTGGCTGGACCGCAGGTGGAAAACCCCGTGCTGCTGCGTACCCGTCTGGGCGCCAGCCTCGATGAACTGACAGCAGGCCGTTTGAAAGCCGGTGAAAACCGCGTGATTTCTGGCTCAGTGTTGAGCGGGACGCATGTCGCCGGGCCGAACGCCTACCTTGGCCGTTTCCACTCGCTGGTTTCTGTACTGCAGGAAGGGCGCGATAAAGAGTTATTCGGTTGGATCGCACCGTCGCCGGATAAGTTTTCCATCACCCGCACCACGCTGGGCCACTTCCTGAAGAACAAACTGTTTGCCTTCTCGACCACCACCCACGGCGGTGAGCGTGCAATGGTGCCGATCGGTAACTATGAGCGCGTCATGCCACTGGATATCCTGCCGACGCTGCTGCTGCGTGATCTGTTGGCGGGTGACAGCGACAGTGCACAGGCGTTGGGGTGTCTGGAACTGGACGAAGAAGATCTGGCGCTATGCACCTTCGTTTGCCCCGGCAAGTATGAATACGCTCCGGTGCTGCGCGACGTGCTGACCAAGATTGAGCAGGAAGGATAACCGATGGGCCTGAAGAATTTTTTTGACAAGATAGAGCATCACTTCACTCCGGGCGGCAAGCTGGAGAAGTGGTACCCGCTATTTGAAGCGACGACGACGGTGTTTTACACCCCAGGTCTGGTAACGCGCGGCGCTTCACACGTGCGCGATGCCATCGATCTGAAACGTATGATGATCCTGGTGTGGCTGGCGGTATTCCCTGCGATGTTCTGGGGTATGTACAACGTCGGTCAACAGGCCATCCCGGCCCTGCACCACCTTTACAGCGGCGATCAGCTGCAACAGGTGCTGGCGGGCGATTGGCACTACCGGCTTGCACAATGGCTGGGGGCGTCCCTGGCGGCGGATGCCGGCTGGATCAGTAAAATGGTGCTGGGCGCCTGTTACTTCCTGCCGATCTATGCCGTGGTGTTTCTGGTCGGCGGCTTTTGGGAAGTGCTGTTTGCCATCATTCGCAAGCATGAGATTAACGAAGGTTTCTTCGTCACTTCGATTCTGTTTGCGCTGATCGTGCCACCAACGCTGCCTTTATGGCAGGCCGCACTGGGTATTACCTTTGGTGTGGTGGTCGCGAAAGAGATATTTGGCGGCACCGGGCGTAACTTCCTTAACCCGGCGTTAGCAGGGCGTGCGTTCCTGTTCTTCGCTTACCCGGCACAGATTTCTGGTGATCTGGTGTGGACCTCTGCTGACGGCTTCTCCGGCGCAACGCCGCTCGCGCAGTGGAGCGTGGGTGGGGCGCATAGCCTGAGCAACGTGGCGACTGGCCAGTCTATCAGTTGGATGGATGCTTTCCTCGGTAACATCCCCGGTTCAGTTGGTGAAGTTTCTACGCTGATGATCCTGCTTGGTGGCGCAATAATTCTGTTTGGTCGCGTGGCGTCCTGGCGCATTGTCGCCGGCGTGATGCTGGGCATGATGGCGACGGCCTTCTTGTTCAATTCCATCGGTTCTACCACCAACCCGCTGTTTGCCATGCCGTGGTACTGGCATCTGGTGTTGGGCGGTTTTGCTTTCGGCATGATCTTTATGGCCACCGACCCGGTTTCTGCCTCGTTTACCAACAAAGGCAAATGGTGGTACGGCATTCTGATTGGCGTGATGTGCGTGCTGATTAGGGTTGTCAATCCAGCCTACCCGGAAGGCATGATGCTGGCGATTCTGTTCGCCAACCTGTTCGCGCCGCTGTTCGATTATCTGGTGGTGCAGGCCAACATCAAGCGGAGAAAAGCCCGTGGCGAATGAATCTAAAAACGACAGCATCGGTAAAACGCTGCTGGTGGTACTGCTGCTGTGCCTGGTGTGTTCTGTGGTGGTGGCGGGTTCCGCTGTCGGCCTGAAGTCCAAACAGCAGGAACAGAAGTTGCTCGACAAACAGCGCAATATCCTTGACGTGGCAGGCTTGCTGCAACCGAAGATGGAAGGTGAGCAGGTTAAAGCGTTGTTCACACAACGTATCGAACCACGTTTGCTGGATTTAAACAGCGGTGAGTTTGTGACGGGCAAGGCGGCTGCGTTCGATTTGGCTGCGGCATTGCGTGACGACAGTAAAAGCGCGGCACTGCCGGCAGCTCAGGATCCGGCAGGTATCAAACGCCGCAGCAACCAGGCAGAGATTTACCTGGTGCGTGACGATAGCGGTGCGGTGAACAAAATTGTCCTGCCTGTCTATGGCACTGGCCTGTGGTCGATGATGTACGCCTTTGTTGCGTTGGATAACGACGGTAACACGGTGAAAGGGATCACTTACTACCAGCAAGGGGAAACTCCGGGGCTGGGTGGTGAGGTTGAGAATGCCAGCTGGCGTCAGCAGTGGATCGGTAAAAAGCTGTTTGATGACAACGGGCAGCCGGCGATCCGCGTAGTGAAAGGCGGGGCGCGTCAGGGGGATGAACACGGGGTGGACGGCTTGTCCGGCGCCACGCTGACTTCCAACGGTGTGCAGCATACTTTTGACTTCTGGTTGGGCGAGCACGGCTTTGGCCCGTTCCTGAAAAAAGTTCGTGAGGGAGCGCTGAAAAATGGCTGATTCCAAAGAGATTAAACGGGTCCTTTTGGGGCCGTTGTTCGACAACAACCCGATCGCCCTGCAGGTGCTTGGGGTCTGTTCTGCGTTGGCCGTGACCACCAAGCTGGAGACGGCCGTGGTGATGACCATTGCAGTGACGCTGGTAACGGCGTTCTCCAGCTTCTTTATTTCACTGATCCGCCACCATATTCCAAACAGCGTGCGCATCATCGTGCAGATGGCGATTATCGCGTCATTGGTCATTGTGGTCGATCAGCTGTTGCGTGCCTATGCGTTCGAGATCTCCAAGCAGCTGTCGGTGTTTGTCGGCTTGATCATCACTAACTGTATCGTGATGGGGCGCGCCGAGGCCTATGCCATGAAGTCGCCGCCCATCGAGAGTTTCATGGACGGTATCGGCAACGGGCTGGGCTACGGCGTGATCCTGGTGTTGGTCGGTTTCCTGCGTGAGCTGTTCGGGTCTGGCAAGTTGTTTGGCATTCCCGTGCTGGAAACGGTGCAGAACGGCGGCTGGTATCAGCCAAACGGCCTGTTCCTGCTGGCACCGAGCGCGTTCTTTATCATCGGCCTGCTGATTTGGGCGCTTCGCACCCTGAAACCAGCGCAGATCGAAAAGGAGTAATGGCCGATGGAACATTATATCAGCCTGTTTGTACGCGCAGTGTTCGTTGAGAACATGGCGTTGGCGTTCTTCCTGGGGATGTGTACCTTCCTGGCCGTGTCGAAGAAGGTATCGACCGCTTTTGGTTTGGGCATCGCGGTGACCTTGGTTCTCGGGATCTCCGTACCGGTGAACAACCTGGTCTACAACCTGATCCTGCGTGACGGCGCGCTGGTGGAAGGTGTTGATCTGAGCTTCCTTAACTTCATTACCTTTATCGGCGTCATTGCAGCGCTGGTACAGATTTTGGAGATGATCCTCGATCGCTTCTTCCCGTCGCTGTACAACGCACTCGGTATTTTCCTGCCATTGATCACAGTGAACTGCGCCATTTTCGGTGGCGTTTCCTTTATGGTGCAACGTGACTACAACTTTGCCGAATCGGTCGTGTACGGCTTCGGCTCCGGCACTGGCTGGATGTTGGCGATTGTCGCGATGGCGGGTATCCGCGAAAAACTCAAGTATGCCAATGTCCCCGCTGGGTTACGCGGTCTGGGCATTACCTTTATCACCACCGGGCTGATGGCGTTGGGCTTTATGTCCTTCTCCGGTGTTCAGTTGTAAAGGCGGGAAGAAGATATGGAAATTATTTTAGGCGTCGCGATGTTTACCGGCATCGTCATGGTGCTGGTGCTGCTCATCCTGTTCGCCAAATCAAAACTGGTGAACACCGGTGACATCGCGGTGGAAGTTAACGGCGATCTGGACAAAAGCTTTACCGCTCCGGCGGGTGACAAGCTGCTGAATATGCTCTCCAGCCAGGGGATCTTCGTTTCGTCCGCTTGTGGCGGCGGGGGATCTTGCGGCCAGTGTCGTGTCGTGATCAAAGAGGGCGGCGGCGATATCCTGCCGACCGAGCTGTCACACATCAACAAGCGTGAAGCGAAAGAAGGCTGTCGATTGGCCTGTCAGGTGAATGTGAAGCAGAACCTGAAAATCGAGTTACCGGAAGAGATCTTCGGCGTGAAGAAATGGGAGTGCGAGGTTATCTCCAATGATAACAAAGCCACCTTTATCAAAGAGCTGAAGCTGAAAATTCCTGACGGTGAAGACGTGCCGTTCCGCGCAGGTGGGTTTATCCAGATTGAAGCGCCGGCACACGACATCAGCTACGCCGATTTTGACGTACCGGACGAGTACCGTGGCGACTGGGACAAGTTCAACCTGTTCCGCTACCGTTCGGTGGTGAATGAAACCACCGTGCGTGCCTACTCGATGGCGAACTATCCAGACGAAAAGGGCATCATCATGCTCAACGTGCGTATCGCCACGCCACCACCGCGCGATCCGGACGTGCCACCGGGCATCATGTCTTCCTACATTTGGTCGTTGAAGGCCGGTGACAAGGTGACCATTTCCGGGCCGTTCGGCGAGTTTTTCGCCAAGGACACCGACGCTGAAATGATCTTCATCGGTGGCGGTGCGGGTATGGCACCGATGCGTTCGCATATCTTTGACCAGCTCAATCGTCTGAAGTCGAAGCGCAAAATTACCTTCTGGTACGGTGCGCGTTCACTGCGTGAAATGTTCTATGAGGACGATTTCAATCGGTTGCAGGAAGAGAACGAGAACTTCACCTGGCACGTGGCACTTTCCGATCCGCAGCCGGAGGATAACTGGACGGGTTACACCGGCTTTATCCATAATGTTCTGTTGGAAAACTATCTGCGGAATCACCCTGCGCCGGAAGACTGCGAGTTCTATATGTGCGGTCCGCCAATGATGAACGCTGCGGTGATCAAGATGTTGAAAGATCTGGGTGTCGAAGACGAAAATATCATGCTCGATGACTTTGGTGGCTAAATGCGTGGATGGGCAATGAAGGGGTTAATAACGACGGTGGCGCTGAGCGCCACCCTGTTATTGACAGGCTGCGGGCCGGAGCAGGTGAATCTCGACGGTAAAACCATGGGGACGTCTTATTCGATCCGCTATGTTACCGGCGACGACACGCCGTCTGCCGCTAAAATACAGGCGGAGATCGACAAGCGGTTAGAGTTGGTCAACGATCAAATGTCTACCTACCGGCCGAATTCCGAACTGAGCCGCTTCAATGCCAGCCGCGTCGTGGATAAGCCTTTCCCGGTCTCTGCCGCGACGACCGAAGTGGTGCTGGAAGCGCTACGGATTAACCGCGTCACCGATGGCGCGCTGGACGTGACCGTCGGGCCGTTGGTCAATCTGTGGGGGTTCGGGCCAGAAGGGCGACCGGAAAAGGTACCGAGTGCTGCGGCGCTGGAACAACGTCGCGCCTGGACGGGGATCGACAAGCTGTCGGTGCAGGGCAATGCGTTGGTTAAGCGCATTCCAGAGCTATATGTGGATCTCTCTTCGATCGCGAAAGGCTATGGTGTGGATGTGATTGCCCAATATCTGCAATCGCAGCAGGTTAAAAACTACATGGTGGATATTGGCGGCGAGGTGCGTACCCGTGGCCATAACGGCGAGAAAAAACCATGGCGTATTGCCATTGAGCGACCAACCGCTGGCATGGAGCAGAAAGCGCAACTGGTGATCCAACCGGGTGAGATGTCGATCGCCACTTCGGGCGATTATCGCAACTACTTCGAGCAGGGCGGCGTGCGCTATTCGCATACGATAGATCCCATCACCGGCCGGCCGATCCATCACCATTTAGTGTCGGTCACGGTGTTAAGCCCTACCTGTATGGCTGCCGATGGTTTGTCGACCGGGCTGAACGTTTTGGGGCCGGAACGCGGCATGGCGCTGGCGAACCTGATGGGGATCCCGGTGTTTATGATTGTGAAAACCGCGACCGGCTTTGAAGAGCGCTACTCCGATGCGTTTAAACCCTATTTGAACAATAACTCGTGAGGTCGCTATGTTGACCGTATTTATCGCCAGCTTCGTGTTGTTTCTGCTGATTGTCGGCGGGATGTCATTGGGCTACGTGTTCAAACGCAAAAGCCTGCAAGGCAGCTGTGGGGGGATTACCGCGCTGGGGATGGATAAAGTGTGTGATTGCCCTGAACCTTGCGATGCACGCAAGAAGCGTCTGGAGAAAGAGGCGATGCGTCAGAAGCAGTTGGACAAGCACCGGATTATTTGAATACAAGGGGCGCATGCAGCGCCCCTTTCGCTATCTGTTATTTGGCTTGGCGAAAGCTTTTTGCCTCGGCCGGTGAGTTGACCATCACGCCGTCTACACCCAACGCCAGCGCCTGCTGGTATTCCGCCGGTGAATTAATGCCGAACAGAATAATGTGTGCAGGCCCTTGCGAACGGAAGCAGTCGATCGACTCTTTATCCCAGGTCAAAAACGCCTTGGAACGCCCTTCACCCAGCGTAAATTTCTCCACGACTTCCACTTCTCGCTTCAGTTCCAACCCGTACCAGCGCGGTTGCTGATTATCGGGTTTCAGCTCGCACTGATGTGACAGGCTGATATTTGCCAGTAGGTCGCGGGTTTCATCGCGCGTCTCAAAACGTTTGATGGCTGTCGGTAGCGCCTGCAGATAGTTGGCATCGGTGGAATACACGCGGGTGCGGTCCAGGCTGTTGGTTTTCTCCAATGTCGCCAACAGGGCTTTGCCGAATTGAACAGGGTCTGCGTCCGGCGACTTGATATCCAGATAGAAGTTGACCTTGGGGAACGCCGCCAGAATCTCATCCAATCTTGGAATGCCAATGCCTTTTCCGCGGAACGGGTGTGCCTCGCCTTGGGTGAATGACCAACCGGCATCGACTTTTGCCAACTGCGCGGCGGTAAAGGCGGAAACCAATCCCTGTTCGTTGGTCAGCGCTTTCAGATCAGAAGGGCGATACAGCACGATCGCGCCGTCTTTGGATTCCTGTAAGGTGATCCAAATGGCGTCTGCGCCGTTTTTCAGTGCCGTTTCTATAGCGACGCGGGTGTTTTCAGGCGCGTCGGCGGTTCCACCCCGGTGCGCAATAATGGCAGGGGCGGCCTGAGCGGCAATGGATATCAGAGATAAAGCAGAAGCCAACAAATAGACAGATAATGTTTTCATGTAGGGCACCATCCTGTGCGAGGCGTTATGGTTGTCAGTCACTGGGGGGATTAATTTTCACAGCGTACTATTGAAAAATTACGCTTTTTTAACAAGTCGAAGATAATTGGTTGAAACCCTGTTTTCTTCGAACTGAACCGAGGCTTGAGCTTTCTATTATCGCCTGTATACTTATACAGTGTTATTGGAGGCGCAATGCGTAAAATCATTCATGTCGATATGGACTGCTTCTTCGCAGCGGTAGAAATGCGCGACGATCCCAGTTTACGTGAGATTCCGCTGGCAATCGGCGGCAGTGCCGATCGGCGCGGGGTGATCAGTACCGCCAATTATCCTGCGCGTCGTTATGGTGTGCACAGCGCGATGTCGACAGCGATGGCACTCAAGCTTTGCCCGCATCTTAAACTGCTGCCAGGCCGTATGGCTGCCTATAAAGAAGCCTCGCAACACATCCGCGAAATATTTGCGCGCTACACCCCGCTGATTGAACCGTTATCCCTGGATGAAGCCTATCTGGATGTGACCGACTGCACCCAGTGCAACGGTTCGGCGACGCTGATCGCCCAGCAAATCCGTCAGGCTATTTCCGATGAGCTGAACCTCACCGCGTCTGCCGGTATTGCCCCCATCAAGTTCCTCGCCAAGATTGCTTCAGAGCTCAATAAGCCGAATGGCCAATACGTCATCACGCCGGCACAGGTGCCGGCATTTTTACAGCAACTGCCGCTGAGCAAAATCCCCGGCGTGGGGAAGGTGACCGCAAAACGGTTGGAAGAGGTGGGGCTGATCACCTGCGCAGATGTGCAACAGTACGATCTTGCTGCTCTGTTAAAGCGCTTCGGCAAGTTTGGCCGTGTGCTGTGGGAGCGCTGCCAGGGGATAGATCTGCGTGAGGTTTCGCCAGAACGGCTGCGTAAGTCGGTGGGGGTTGAGCGTACGCTGGCGGAAGATATCCATGACTGGGAGGAGTGTGAAACCTTGATCGTCGATAAGCTCTATCCCGAGCTGGAGACGCGGTTGCGTAAAGTGAAACCGGATCTGCACATTGCCCGCCAAGGGGTGAAGCTGAAGTTTCAGGATTTCCAGCAAACGACGCAGGAACACGTCTGGCCTGTACTCAATAAAGACGACTTGATCAGCGTGGCACGGCAGGTATGGCGCGAGCGGCGTGAAGGGCGTGGGGTGCGGCTGGTCGGCTTGCACGTGACGCTGTTGGACCCGCAACTGGAGCGTCAGCTGTTGCTGCCGTGGGAATAATAAAGGCGCAATGCAAGATTGCGCCTTTATGTAAACGGCTCGGTCATTTTTGGGGTTCAGCGTGCCGAACCCGGCAGATTACGCGCGCTCCGGGATAGCCTTCAACAGTGCGGTCAGCAGCTTCCAGTACAGGCCCACGCTTTCGATATGCACTTGTTCATCCGGCGAGTGTGGCCCGGTAATGGTTGGCCCAATTGATACCATATCCATATTTGGATACGGCTTTTTGAACAGGCCGCATTCCAGACCGGCGTGGATCACCATGATGTTTGGCGTCTTGTTAAACAGATCCTGGTAGATCTCACGCACCAGGTGCATGACCGGTGAGTCAGCATCTGGCTGCCAGCCCGGGTAGCCCCCTTTTGGTGCCACTTTGGCGTTAGCCAATTGGCCCAGAGCGGTCAGCATACCCACCACATAATCTTTGCCACTGTCGATCAGTGAACGGATCAGGCAGATGATTTCTGCTTCGCTGTCGTTGGTGGTGACCACGCCCACGTTCAATGAGGTTTCTACCACGCCTTTGACCGCGTCGCTCATGCGGATCACGCCGTTTGGCGTGCCATTAAGCAGCGCGACGAAACGCTGTTGGCAGTCGGCGGTCATTGCCTGAGATGCACTGGTGGTTGGCTCCAACAGCACGGTAATGTTTTTCTCTTTCGCGGCCAGTTCGTTTTGCAAGGTTGCCAGAAACGCCTGGGTCAGCGCTTTCAAGGCATCGGCTTTTTCGGCCGGTACGGCAACCACTGCAGAGGCTTCACGCGGGATAGCATTGCGCAGGGTACCGCCGTTCAGATCCAGCAGGCGCAGGTTCAACTCAGCGGTATGATCAAACAGGAAGCGTGCCAGCAGTTTGTTGGCGTTGCCCAGACCCACGTGGATATCGGCACCGGAGTGACCGCCTTTCAGGCCCTTGATCGTCAGCTTCAGGGTCTGATAACCGGCAGGTACGGCTTCGCGCTGCAGTGGCAGGGTGGTGATGAAATCAATACCACCGGCGCAACCCATGTAGATCTCGCCTTCTTCTTCGGAGTCGGTGTTGATCAGGATATCCGCTTGCAGCCAGTTAGCTTGCAGCCCGAACGCGCCGTCCATACCGGCTTCTTCGGTCATGGTCAGCAGCACTTCCAGCGGGCCGTGCTCAACGCTGTCGTCGGCCAGCACTGCCAGGGCAGAAGCCATACCGATACCGTTGTCGGCGCCCAGCGTGGTACCGCGTGCTTTAATCCACTCGCCGTCAATGTACGGCTGAATCGGATCCTTGGTGAAGTCGTGCACCGTGTCGTTATTCTTCTGTGGCACCATATCCAGGTGCGCCTGCAGGGCGACGGGCTTGCGGTTTTCCATGCCTTTGGTGGCAGGTTTACGCAGCAGAATGTTGCCTACATGGTCACGTTCGGCGTGCAGGTGTTTCTCTTTCGCCCACTCGAGGATGTGCTGTGCCAGCGCTTCTTCATGATAAGAAGGATGCGGAATAGAGCAGATTTTGGCAAAAATATCCCACAGCGGCTGTGGTGAAAGTTGAGACAATTCAGACACTATAAGTCTCCTGTAACAGCATTCTCGGCAAGGCGGGAATGCCGCTCGGTTAGGGTTAGGGGCATCTGTGCGGCTTTGGCACGATCTCCAGAGAATATCACTTTATTCCGGGCGGTGCCCGTACCGTATTGCGCTGTTTAAGCGCTTGATCACACTCGTTTGACGCGTCGTTGCTCATTTCTTCAGCATCAATCACCAGACGAATTACTTATGAATTCCACGGTTCAACTGGTATTTGGTGCGCCCAGTCTTTATAATCTCGCGCAACCTTTTTTCCCCTGATTACTGAGTAAGCCGCACCACTGCTGGCTGGGACACCATTCTATGAGCGAAAAATACGTTGTTACCTGGGATATGCTGCAAATGCAAGCGCGCAAACTGGCTCACCGCCTGCTGCCTGCTGACCAATGGACAGGCATTATTGCCGTAAGCCGCGGCGGCTTGGTGCCGGCAGCCTTACTGGCCCGTGAGTTGGGTATTCGCCACGTGGATACCGTCTGCATTTCCAGCTATGACCATGACAACCAACGCGAAATGAAAGTGCTCAAGCGTGCGGAAGGCGACGGCGAAGGCTTTATCGTGATCGACGATCTGGTGGATACCGGCGGCACCGCGAAAGCGATCCGTGATATGTACCCGAAAGCGCATTTCGTCACCATCTTCGCCAAGCCGGCGGGTCGCCCGCTGGTGGATGACTATGTGGTTGATATCCCGCAAGACACCTGGATCGAACAGCCATGGGACATGGCGGTGACCTTTGTGCCACCGATCGGCGGCCGTTAAGTTCGCCACACTGATTCGTGAAAACGCCCGGCTCCGCCGGGCGTTTTTGTTTCTGATATTCGCCACTGGGCCATGGGGTGTGCATCAAGGCAGCAAGCGAGCGGGGCCGACACAGATGTCGCTTCAAGTATGACGGGTATATCGCGCCAGAGTTCGGTACACTACCTCGAGTTAATTAGTAGGCTGTTTGCGGCCTACGGCCAGATTTACGGAGGCTGTTGTTACCATGGCACAGGCCAACCTTTCTGAAATCCTGTTTAAACCCTCATTTAAGCACCCAGAGACCTCGACACTGGTCATGCGTGCGCGCAACAAAGTCAGTGCAGAGCTGCATTCCACGCTAGAAGGCAATACCGTCAGTAACTGGTATCGCATGCTTAACCCCCTGCTGTGGACCTGGCGCGGTGTCGATCCGATCGAGATCAACGAAGTGCTGGCGCGCATTGCGGTCGCAGATGTGGAACACACCAACGACAAGTGGCTCGATACCGTGGTCGGTTACCGTAACGGCAACTGGATCTACGAGTGGGTACACCAGGGCATGCGCTGGCAGCAGAGCGCGCTGGAACAGCAAGATCCCCTGATCGGTGGGCAGCACTGGCTGAACGCCGCCAATTTTTACAGCATCGCCGGTTACCCGCATCTGAAAGGGGATGAGCTGGCCGAACAGGCTGAAGCGCTGTCCTGTCGGGCCTACGAAGAGGCCGCGCTGTTACTGCCGTACCAGTTGAAAGAGCTGGAGTTCCGCATTGAGGGCGGCAGCAGTATCACCGGGTTCCTGCATATGCCAGAGAAAGGCGAAGCGCCGTTCCCAACGGTACTGATGTGCGGCAGTTTGGACACGTTACAGACCGATTATCACCGCTTTTTCCGCGACTATCTGGCACCGCATGGCATTGCCATGCTGACCATTGATATGCCTTCTATCGGTTCTTCTTATAAGTGGAAACTCACGCAAGATTCCAGCTTCCTGCACCAGCAGGTGCTCACTCAACTGGCCTCGGTGCCGTGGGTTGATCATCAGCGGGTGACGGCGTTTGGCTTCCGTTTCGGCGCCAACGTCGCCGTCCGTCTTGCCTACCTGGAGCCGCAGCGGCTGCGGGGTGTGGCTTGTCTGGGGCCGGTGGTGCACCGCTTGTTGTGCGACATCAACACGCAGCGACACGTGCCGGATATGTATATGGACGTGCTGGCCAGCCGCATGGGCATGGCCAACGCGTCGGATAACGTGTTGAAGATTGAGCTGAACAGTTATTCGCTGAAAACCCAGGGATTGTTGGGCCGCCGCTGTCCGACGCCGATGTTGGCCGGTTACTGGGATCAAGATCCCCTCAGCCCGAAAGAGGAAGCGCAACTGATCGCGTCGTCTTCTATGGACGGCAAGCTGATCGCCATACCGCGCGCGCCTGTCTACAGCAGTTTCCACAAGGCATTGCTACAGATGACACATTGGATGAAAGATAAAATGCGTTAAATAGTTGCTAAATTTTAACAATTTGTTAAAAAGAGTGGTCTACATTGAGGAGGTTAAAGAATGACGTTACCGAGTGGTCACCCTAAAAGCCGACTAATGAAACGTTTCGCCAGCTTGGGGCCGTATCTGCGTGAAGGGCAGTGTGAGAACGACCGTTTTTTCTTTGATTGTTTAGCCGTTTGCGTCAATGTTAAGCCCGCACCAGAGAAACGCGAGTTCTGGGGCTGGTGGATCGAACTGCATGCTGAAGATACGCGCTTCACCTACGCCTATCAGTTCGGCCTGTTTGATAAAGAAGGGCATTGGACGCCGGAAAAGATTAAAGATACTGAAGTCAAAACCAAGCTGGAAACTACCCTGCGTGATTTCCACCGCCGCCTGGGCGAACTGCTGAACACAATGGAACTGACGTTAGAGCCCGCCGCTGATTTCAAAGAAAAACTGATTAAACTTTCCGCCTGACCCCGTTTGACCACAAGTATTCTGCTGATTTCGCGTTGTGCCTGTTGGCATAACGCGTCTCTCCTGTTACAAAGTCCCTAGTATTATTCTTCTCATCTTATACGGCAGAAACACTATGAACGGCAGCCAGACACTGGTTGTGAAATTGGGCACCAGCGTGTTGACCGGCGGTTCGCTGCGTCTTAACCGTGCCCATATTGTCGAACTGGTACGCCAGTGCGCACAACAGCATGCAGCGGGTCACCGCATCGTTATCGTGACTTCCGGCGCGATTGCCGCCGGGCGCGAGCATTTGGGTTACCCCGAACTCCCCGCCACCATCGCCTCCAAGCAGCTGCTGGCGGCGGTTGGGCAGAGCCGGTTGATCCAACTGTGGGAACAACTGTTTTCCATTTACGGTATCCACGTCGGGCAGATGCTGCTGACGCGTGCCGATCTGGAAGACCGTGAACGCTTCCTCAACGCACGCGACACCATGACGGCGCTGCTGGACAACCGTATCGTGCCGGTAATCAATGAGAATGACGCGGTCGCGACCGCAGAAATCAAGGTGGGCGACAACGATAATCTGTCGGCATTGGCGGCGATCCTAGCCGGGGCCGATAAGCTGTTGTTGCTGACCGATCAGCAGGGGTTATACACCGCAGACCCACGTAACAACCCGCAGGCGGAGCTCATCCGTGAAGTGCACGGCATCGACGACGCACTGCGCGCCATCGCTGGCGACAGCGTTTCCGGCCTGGGTACCGGCGGTATGGGGACCAAACTGCAAGCCGCTGACGTGGCCTGCCGCGCCGGTATCGACGTGATCATCGCCGCCGGCAGCAAGCCAGGCGTCGTGGGCGACGTGATTGAAGGCAAACCGGTGGGCACGCGTTTCCATGCGCTGGAAACCCCGCTGGAAAACCGCAAACGTTGGATCTTTGGTGCACCACCGGCCGGCGAGATCACCGTAGACGACGGTGCCGTCGACGCCATTATGGCGCGTGGCAGTTCGTTGCTGCCGAAGGGCATCCGCGAAGTTAAAGGCGATTTCTCCCGTGGTGAAGTGATCCGCATTCGCAACCTGGCGGGGCGCGATCTGGCGCACGGCGTCAGCCGCTACAACAGCGACGCGATGCGCATGATTGCCGGGCATCACTCACAGGAAATCAGCGAAATTCTCGGTTATGAATACGGCCCGGTGGCAGTGCACCGCGACGATATGATAGTCAGTTAAGGAGTGAGCATGCTAGAGCAAATGGGGAAGGCCGCCAAACAGGCTTCCTGGCAACTGGCGGTGCTGAGCACGGCAAAGAAAAATCAGGTGTTGTCGGTGATCGCCGACAGACTGGAAGCCGAAAGCGAAGTGATTTTACAGGCTAATGAACAGGACATGGCACAGGCACGCGCCAGCGGGATGACCGAAGCGCTGCTCGATCGCCTGTTGCTGACCCCGGCGCGGCTGGCAGCGATCGCCAACGACGTGCGCCAGGTGTGCCGTTTGAACGACCCGGTCGGCCACGTATTGGACGGCAGCCTGCTGGACAGCGGGCTGAAGCTGGAGCGTCGCCGCGTGCCGCTCGGCGTGATTGGCGTGATTTATGAAGCGCGGCCGAACGTCACCATCGACGTCGCCAGCCTGTGCCTGAAAACCGGGAATGCAGTGATCCTGCGTGGCGGCAAAGAAACGCACCACACCAACCAGGCGACAGTGAAAGTGATCCAGCAGGCGCTGGAACAGTGCGGCCTGCCGGCTGCAGCGGTGCAGGCGATTGAAAGCCCGGATCGCGCACTGGTGAATGAGCTGCTGCGTCTGGATCGTTACGTCGATATGCTGATCCCACGCGGTGGTGCTGGCTTGCACAAGCTGTGCCGTGAACAGTCGACCATTCCGGTGATCACCGGCGGTATCGGTGTTTGCCACACCTACGTTGACGACAGCGTTGATTTCGACAAGGCATTGACGGTCATCGAGAATGCCAAAATCCAACGTCCAAGCGCCTGTAACTCGCTGGAGACGTTGCTGGTGAACCGTAATATCGCTGCCGAGTTCCTGCCTGCGCTGAGCACCCGAATGGCTGCAGTTGGCGTCACTCTGCATGCCGCAGAGAACGCGATGCCGCTGTTGCAAGACGGCCCGGCAACGGTGGTGGCGGTAGCGGCGGAGGATTATGACGACGAATGGCTGTCGCTGGACCTGAACGTGGCGCTGGTGGATGACATCGATCAGGCCATCGACCATATCCGTACCCACGGCACCAGCCACTCCGACGCGATCCTCACCCGCTCACTGAGCAGCGCCGAGCACTTTGTGCGCGCAGTGGACTCTAGCGCGGTATACGTCAACGCCAGCACCCGCTTCACCGACGGCGGCCAGTTTGGCCTGGGCGCAGAAGTGGCCGTCAGCACCCAGAAACTGCATGCCCGCGGCCCAATGGGCCTGGACGCACTGACCACCTATAAGTGGATCGGTTATGGCGACGATTTGGTTCGCAGTTAACGTTAGGTTCGCAGTTAACGTTAGGTTCGGTGTTTAGGTTTAATGTAGGGGCGCAGCATGTTGCGCCCCTAGTAACGGTATGTTTTTTTCTATGATTATGTTTTACTCCGATAGTTAATTTAATTGCTTTCATAAATTAAAATAGTTATTTATTCCAAGCGGAAATTTTTAATTTTAAACTAAAACTCTTCAGTCCATAGACGCCGAGATAATAACTCACCTAAAGAATATTTGAAGTTAGAGTGAGAGCTACTTTTTATCGATAATGTTGAAGAGAATAATGGTAGATCTCTGAAAATATCAAATCCTTTTCCTATTTCATATACTATATTATCAAAGCATATAAATCTATCGTGACCAAACTTCTGAAAATTTTTGTCATCACACGAAAATATTGTAATATTTGATATTGTATTTTTAAATTGAATATTCGAAGCAATTTTTTTTCTTAAGTAATTGGTTATTTCATTGTACAGTTCAGAATCACGCTCTCCACCAACTGTACAAATTGTAATGTTGAATTTACGACCCTCCCGGCTTAACAACTTTACGAATCGGTCAAGCGCCACCTCTCTTTTATGTCTACCAATATCTTCAGAGAGATTTGCGCCAAAATAGCGATCAATTATAGTTATTACCTTTGAATACTTGGCTGTTTTTTGAAATTGCAACATCCATATTTTTTCTATTTCATCGCCAACCTTTATACCTTGATTGCATAGTGTTATACTTTTTGAGTAAGAGTTACTTTTTAGCAAGCCATTTATTTTTGAAATTTCTAAACTTTCAAAAACTATACTATCGTTTTCATCAAGTAAACCAAGTGAAGTAAATTCATTTGGTACTAGAATAAGCTCTAGCCCTGTAGGTTTATATAGAGATTCAAGTTGATTAATATTTTCAAAGGATACCGTTTTTTTATATAATTTACTGATATCATATGTTCTAGCATGAGTTAAAGCTGTAACCCATTTTTTGGAATACTTTGCGGGTATTGTATCTTCCCATTCTTGGTAGTTTTTTAATTCTGAGAATGGATATAATAAACAACCTCTTTCTAACCAAAAATCTAACAGCATATTGTTCACCATGTTGGAGTTTTTGCCGTTGAGATCATTAGCTGCTAAGAAATCTTCATCGAAATGAAACTCAGTTAACATGTTACCCTCCAAAGATCTCGCTGACTCTTTCATCAAAAAATCCATGTGGCCAATGAGCGGTAAAATCACCATCATCATCTAAAGGTAAGTTAATTATCTTAGAACCTTCATTTTCAGCCGTCACATAATATACCTTTACAAGTTCTTTGTTTATTTTTTTCTCTCTAATTCTTCTTTGCATTCTCAGGATTAAGGATTCGCTATGGGTTTCTATTATCCATTGATTCTTTGTCTTTTGTGCCCCATTCTTGTTTTTGTTTTCGGCTAATACAGAGTCAATAAAAAGATCTGCTAAATGGGCTTGTAATCTCGGGTGCAAATGTATTTCTGGTTGCTCAACGCATAATGTATTATTTCTGGATATGATGGCATCTGTAATTATTGGGAGGACCTGCCCTATTCCAAACCCAACATCCATTGGTGTGACTAGTGTATCGTTTCGTTCATCTTTTAATACTATTGATATTATATCGCCGCTTATTTCACTACCGAAATTTTTCACGGATAATTCATAAGGTATTTCAAATGATTTCATCCATTTGTTTATTTCTTTAACAACTTCACTCCCGGATTCATAGAGTTCGCCGCCTAGATTACTTTCTCCTTTCATTTTCACTGCATTATCCTTTCCGGATAAATAAAATCTCTTTGGTGTGGTTCTTAATGGCCCTAAATATTTTATGCTGTTAAATTCATGAGATACCTCATTAGATAGTATTCCAAGATAATTATTAGTGAAATCAGAGAACGTTTCACCATGTAATGTCATTGGAATGGAGACGTTTTTATTGACTTTAAAAATATTTTTATTAATTGATTTAATAATCATTTTATTTAGAATGCTAGAGTTATCATCAGAAATTCTCTCTATCCTTTTTAATATGAATGAAGAAAGTGATCTTATAGTCGCACTATCACCATAGTAATTCTCACTTAGTTCTGATGTGAAGTTCTTATCCCCTTTTATAATATTTAATTTTAATTTGTTTTCTTTGTCTGAGCTATTTGAAATTTCATATTTGAACTCCTTTAGAAAGCATGATGAGATGTCATCTTCACTTTTTTCTTTGTGAGCATACGTGAATCCTACTTTTCTAATATCAGATGATGCAAGAAATTGCCTTTCCGAGAAGATATCTTGGTATTCCTGAGCGCTTAAATTGTATGTAAATGAAAATGAAAGCTCAATCTCTTTTCCAACGTCATGACCGTGAATTAAAGATACAAATGAATTTAGGTCTAAACATGACCCATTAGCTATGAACCCGGCTTGTTTTTGTGGAGTTGACAGCGTTTGTTTCATACCTAGCAGCGATTGTATAATCGTGCTTTTCCCAGAGGAATTTGGTCCGAAGATAAGTGTTATTGGAGCTAAGTCTAGGGATTGAGTGCCAGAAAATGATTTAAAATTCTTTATGGAAATATTAGTCAACATAAGTGCTCCTTTTAAAAACATATTGATTTTAATATATATTTTAAAAAAAGCAAGAAATTAGATTTTAATTATGAAATCTATAAGATATCGTGAAATTTAAATTTTTGTGGGTGAAGTGAAAATTCTTTGTAATGTGTTTTTGGTTTTTATATTTTCATTGGTTGTTAATGAGTGTCGTTTTTCTTATGTTTTACGTAATTTTCAAAGCTGTTTCATCACTAAATAAAGTATATGGCTTTAATGGTTTTTTAATTATCTCATGCTGTTATCTTATTTTTACTCGATGTGCAAATTTCTTGTTAATAATATAATTTGCTTGGTGATGGTTTTCTGAGATGCGATTTTTATGGTTAGAGTAATGACATTCTAAAACGAATTTTATATTTATATTCCAATCATTTAACCCGCCCACCAATCCGTTCCATAACCGCTCCAGCATCCACCCCAAGCAGCCTGGCGATAAGAGCAAACTCCACCACATCCAGCTTGCGTTCGCCGTTCTCAACCTTGGCGATAAAGGACTGCGGGCGGCCCAGCGCCTCGGCCAATTTAGCCTGAGTGATGCCTTTTTCTATACGAGCATCCCGAAGTATTTTTATAACTAATTGATACTCGGTTGAATAAACTGAAGTCATGGCGTTTTTCGCGAGTGATATCCCAAAGCAGAATATCTGCAATTATCTCAGAAAAGGATTATTAAGCAATCAGTTAACTAGAGGAATTAATTATGATGAATAAACGAAGCCGGTACCTGCGGACGTTATCGTCTTATTAAGCATGGGGGCTGGACAGTAAACACCACCCACGCCCCCATTATTACCCATCAATATCCCACGCTATTTCTTAACCATAAGGTGCTTGCGTTCTTCTTTACTCATCGCTTTGTTTGAGCTGGAAATAACGCAGTTATATTCTTTGCCTTTATTAATAATCATAAAGGTGCTGACGGGGTTTTTAAAATCTTTGCCGATGGTGAAATAAACATAGTCCTGCGGTAAAGCGCTGGGTTTAAAGGCACCAAACGCATAAACCCCTTCCAGACCCAGTGCCGATAAATCAATCGTCAACTCCATCGGTTGCGTGGCCATTGGGGACGGCAGCATAGATTTTGCGGACATCATCATAGAGCTGGGGTTAACGGTGTATTCGCTGGTGACTTTCATGCCGACATACTTGGATGTGGGCATCGAAAGCTCTTTCATACAGGCGGCATCGTGCTTGGGTGCAGGGCTGCCATTTTCTTGTACGGCATGCACGTGTTCCAGGGTGACCGTCTCTTTGCCGGTCACCGGTTGTTTGCTGTCTGCTGCCTGTGCCATACCAACCATAGTGATGGCGGCAACTGTCGGTAGAATAATGCCAGTCATTACTTTCATTACTTTTCTCCTGACTTTTTATGAATGGAAAGCCTTATTAACTTTCCTGTGTGTGTAGTCGGTGGGATCTAATTAATAAAGTCATAGGCAGCACTCTGTCGTCTCATATAAATATGAGAAATGACGAGTTAACCCGAAAATTAACTGGCGTTTTTAAGCTGTATAAAATGAATGTTATTTTAACGTTGTTGGCCAGTTGGCTGGCATATTCGTTGTATGAATAACCTTAGTCAAAATCTGGAATAGATACAACTCGACATATAAGAATTTTTTATCTTGAATTCAAGGTTGAGTAGGTGGGTTGATATAACTCATTTTCTTACAAAGGGTTATATTTATCTACGGTAAATTTGTCAGCCCTGTTAGCTTGCAATCAGGCCTTCCTCTAATTAATGAGGTTATTTATTATTTCAATTGATATGTATGCATGTGGTCATTATTGCTTTGATTATTTTCTTACCTGGAATAGGCGCTCTGTAATAAACAGCCCTTTAACCAAGGGTCTATCAGCCGCAGGGCGGTTTATTAACATTTGATGTTAGCGCTTATTTAACCACGGCAGCATCCGCACCAGCGCGTTGTCCTTCACGATGTAGTGATGGAACAGCGCAGCGGCGGCATGCAGCCCAATCAGCCAGTAGCCAAAAGAGGCGAGCGTCTTGTGCCAGCCGATGATAGCCCGCGCCTGCGGGCGGTCGGCAACGTCGGCAAAGGGCATTGGCAAACCGAATAGAAACCACTCTTTGCCGCCCAGATAGCGGGAATAGACACCCAGAACCGGCAGTGTCAGCAGTAAGAGGTAAATCAGGCTATGCACCAAATGAGCCGCGCCGGTTTGCCATTTTGCCGGTTTAGGGGCAATAGCGGGGCTGGTGTGGCGCCAGCGCAGGAACAGACGGGCGATCATCAAGACAAAGACCGTTACGCCGCAACTGAAGTGGGTCACGACCAGCACGTACCATAACGGGGTGCCTGGCAGGGTAAAACCTCTCAGCTCAATCGTTGTGCAGGTCACGACCAGCAGGATCGCCACCAACCAGTGCAGGCGGATCTGCATTGGCATATAAGAGTTCTGCACCGGGTTACCTTTTGATGTTAAATCGTCTAGCTGCTGAGAGTAACGAAATGTTACAGGCGAGGAAAGCGCCGGATGCGAATTTCATCCGGCGCGGCAGTCACACTCAGTTGACCTTGGCTTTGGCAAAGTCACTGCCGTTAACGTCAACCACATAACCGCTAACGTTGCTGCGGGTGGCGTAGAACACCTTGCCGTTAGCCAGTGGCAGCAGCGGAGCCTGTTGGGCAAAAATCACCTGCGCTTGCTGATAAAGCTTGGCGCGTTCGGCAGGGACGCTGACCTGAATCGCCTGCTGGATCAGTTTGTCATAGCTGCTGTCGCACCAGCGGGCCGCGTTGGCACCGGTTTGCACGCCAGCGCAGTTGAGCAGGGTAGCGAAGTTATCCGGATCGCCGTTATCCGACATCCAGCCGTACAGGGCGCTCTGTTGTTCTCCTTTGCGCAGCCCGGCCAGGTACTGGCCCCACTCCCAGGTGACGATTTTGGCTTTCACACCCACTTTCGCCCAGTCGTTTTGGATCATCTGGGCAATTCGCCGTGAATTAGGGTTGTAAGGTCGCGCCACCGGCATCGACCAGATGTCGGTCTCAAACCCTTTCTCCAAACCGGCCTGCTTCAGCAGTTCACGGGCTTTTTCCGGGTTGTAAGCGTATTCAGGCAGTTTGTCGTTATAGCCCAGCATGCCCGGCGGCAATATCGAATAGGCCGGTGTGCCGCTGTCTTTAAATACCGCAGCCACAATCGCCTTTTTGTCTACCGCGTAGCTCAGCGCCTGGCGCACCAGCACGTTATCAAACGGCTTCTTCTGGGTATTGAACGCCAGATAGCCGACGTTCAGGCCGTCGATACTGTTCAACTGCAGGTTTTTGTCGCTCTTGATGGCGTCAAATTGCTCCGCCAGCGGAGCAGGGATGATCTGGCACTCGTTGGTTTTCAGCTTGGCCAGCCGGGTTTCCGGGTTGGGTGTAATGGAAAAAATCAGGTGCTTGCTGGCCACTTCGCCCTGCCAGTAATGGGGATTGGCGATGTAGCGGATCAGTGAGTCCTGTTTGTACTGTTGCAGTGCGAAGGGACCGGTGCCGATAGGCCAGTTATCGACATTTTCCGGCGTGCCTTTTTTCAGCATGGCGTCGGCATATTCGGCGGAAAGGATCGACGCAAAATCCATTGTCCAGTCAGCCAGGAACGCGGCGTTAGGCTGGCTCAGCGTAAAGCGCACGTGGTCGTTATCCACTGCCTCTACCTTGGTGATCAGCGTGTCCAGCCCGGTGTCGGTAAAGTACTCGTAGTTGCCGCCGGATACCTTGTGATACGGATTATTGGGGTCTTTTTGACGCATCACGGTGAACACGACGTCCTCGGCGTTGAAGTCACGCGTGGGGGTGAAGAACTTGTTGCTGTTGAATTTCACGCCTTTACGCAGCGTAAAGGTGTAGGTTTTGCCATCCGGGCTGATGGTCCACTCGGTCGCCAGTGAGGGCGCCGGGGTTTTATCGCTTTCACGCAATGTCAGCAGGCGGTTGTACAACACCTGCGACGTCGCGATAAAGGTGGTCCCAGAGCTGGAAAGCTGCGGGTTGAATGATTCCGGTGAGGCCACGGTGCAATAGACCAGAGTATCCGTGGCGGCCAGTGCGTTGCCCGCCGCCAACAAACCGGTTCCCGCCAATAACAGACCCACAGTGCTTTGTTTAAAATGCATAAAATGGATGGCTCCCTCAGGTTAATCGAGGACACTGCCGCCGCTGTGGCATTCAGGCAGCCCTCAATTTAAATATAAGTGATTGATCGCGAATATGGGAGCTAGTTGTCGATTGTTGTTTTTGTTACAGCATCCTCAACAGCGCTTTTCGGTATAGAGCCTTCCCCGTCAGGCAAATTTACAGTATGAACAGGTTGTTCTATATTCATGAAAATGATAATAAGTGTTATTATCATTTTCATTTGTAACCGAACCGAAACATCTTCTGTGCGTTGTCATGGCCTTGCAAAAGGCGGATGCGCCGTCCCGTTTTACGTGCGCCAGGGGGGCAAGCACGCAAACCACAATAAAAAGGATCACGCCAGGTTGCCTGTGTATAGGGCGGTAGGCCGTATCCGGTATTTACCCCGTATTGGCCGTTATTAGACGCAATCTGCGGCGGCGGGGTTTTGGCTTCCGTTGTTTCAACATTTGTTTATGGCTTATCAAAGGTAGGTAACATGTCGGAAACTGTTTTGGCTACAGAATGGCTGCCGCTGACACCGGCTCAGTTAGACTTCTGGGAAGAGTTTACTTTGCATCCCGGGCAGCCGTTTTCCACCGTCGCCCACGCCACTGAATTACGCGGAGCGGTAGACGAGATAGCGCTGTGCCGGGCGATTACCCTCACGCTTGCCGAAACGCAGGCATTCGCACTGCGCTTTAATGCGGGTATTGGCGACCGTCCGCCGCAGCAGCGTTATGATCCTTCCTGGGCACCGGCGTTGAATTGTATCGACCTGCAAGAGCAACCCGATCCCTACCTATCCGCGATGCGCTTGATCCAGGCGGATATTGGGCAACCTATGGATCTGTGCAACCGGCCGCTGGCGGCAATGTGGTTAATCAAACTGGGGCCGTCACGCTTTATCTGGTTCGTTCGTGCGCACCATATCGTCATCGATGGATTCGGCATGGCGCTGATCGAACACCGCTGCGCCGCGCTGTATGCGCACTTCCTTGGCAAGGGTGCGGCAGGGCAAGCATTGGGGGCGTTCGACACCTTCCAACGTCATGAGCTGGCCTATGCCACGTCTGAACGCTGCACTAAGGATCGTCTTTTTTGGCAGCGTTATTTACCGCCGTCACAGACGTTACCCACGGTACGCAAAGGCGGCAGGGAATATGGCGTGAAATGTCTGAGCACCAGCACGGCGCTGCCGGGCGAGATCTCACAGCGGCTGCGTGGGTTATCGGAACGTAGCGGCATCGGCTGGCCCGATTTGCTGCTGGCACTGTCCGCCGCCTGGCTGTTCTTTACCTTACCGCCGCTACCGCACGATAAGGGCGATACGCGCACCATGTGGATGCCGGTAATGAACCGTCGTAGTAGCAAGGCGACCAGTACGCCGGCACTGGCGGTCAATACACTGCCGTTTTTGGTGTCGCTGCGCGTGGAAGAGACTCTCGGGCATTTTCTTTCCAACCTGGCGCAGACGCTGCGTGAGCTACGCAGCCACGCCGGTTATCGCCTGCGGCAGATCGCCGCCGATCGTGGCGTGACGCCGGCTTCGCGTCTGTTTATTTCCCCGTTTATCAACGTTCAGCCGTTTGATCCTGCGGGTTTCAGCGGGTGCAACAGCACACGCAAGGTATTGGCGGGTGGCTCGGGTGACGGCGCTAATCTGACCTTCCGCGGGCGCACCGATGCCGACGATTTACATCTGGATATTGATATCTACGTGCAGCAGTTCCCTGGCATTGGGGTTGCTGACTACGGTAACGCCCTGCAGGATTTTTTACTGCGAGCATTGCGGGAAGAGGCGTTGGAGACCGCGGTGGGTGAACTGATGGCGGTGCCCGCCTGAGGGGGAATAACCCGGCGTAATAGCGCAACCGGTAGGGGTCGAAGACGTTCGACCCAATTTGCCTTTGTGAGCGGGCGCAGCATGCTGCGCCACGACGTTTAAACGGTGTTAACGCGCCAGCAGCGCTGCGACCTCCCGCGCATTTTTACAAGGAATGAGCAGCGTGGGGGGGAGCCGGGTGCCAAAGGCATCATTGAGCTGGGTAGCCACTTGCCGGATATGTGGCAGCTTCAGCCCCATGCTGATAAAGGCCGTTTCTTCCCCCCACTCAGGGCGCGGCGTTGCACCGATGGCCTGCAAATAGATAGCCAAAATCTTGCCGCTGTTTGCCGCGGGTGCATGTGGCAACGGTGCTGCGCAGGCGTTTAGCCCTGGTGCTGCACGCTCAGCGCTGAACGCCGCCCGGATGCGGTGACGGTCTGTTTTACCGTTGCCGGAAAGCGGCAGCGTTTCGGCGTGGATAAAGCGCGTTGGAATATGGGTGCAAGGCAGATAGCCGGTGGAAAAGGCGCGGATGGCCGCTAGCGACAGCGGTTTGCCGTCATGGGTAAGGTACATCGCCCCCAGCGTGGCTTCGGCATTGTCGCCGCCTGGGTAATCCACGACCACGATATCGAGAATGGCCTCATGCCCGCGCAGCACGTCTTCAATCTCCGGTAATGAGACGCGCACGCCACGGATTTTCACATAACCGTTCACCCGGCTGGCGAACAGAATATTGCCGTCTGCACGATAGTAACCCTGATCGCCGGTGCGGAAGGCTCGCTGCGGTTGCCCGTCGGGGCCGTCCAGGGTGACAAAGTCATGTTGTTTTAGAGCGCCGTCTTCCAGATAGCCCAATGCCAGATTAACCCCCGCCGTATGAATACGTCCAACCACCCCTGCCGGGCAATGGGTGCCGTCGTCATGGCAGATAAAGTATTGGTTGGCCGGCAACGGCTGGCCATAAGGCACGGTGCCGGTATCCTGTTCCGCAATCGGGTGCCAGATGCTCCAGATGGTGGTTTCGGTCGGGCCACCGAGTGAGAACAGGCTGATGTCGGGGCGCAAACCACGTAACAGCTGCACCGTTGCCGGTTTGATGTAATCACCGCCTTGGGCCACCAAGCGCAGTGAGCGCAGGCTGTCGTCTGTTTTGCAGGTGAGCAGCATTTCCAAAATGGCGGGCACCGAACACCACAGGCTAACGCGATGGCGCTCTACCAACTGGTTCCAACTGATGGCGTCTTTTTCCTGATGCGGTGCCGGTAGTACCAGCGTCGCCCCGGCGCTGAGCGAACCGAACAGATCAAACATCGACATATCGTGGTGCGGCGGCGTGACTGAGATCATCACGTCATCAGCGGTAACCGCCCAGCGTTGCAGGGTTTGGCCGATGACGTTGGCCGTTGCGCGGTTGTTGAGCACCACGCATTTTGGTTTGCCGGTCGTGCCGGAGGTATACAGGTAATAACTGGCCTCGGTGCTGACGCTGCGATCGGCCAGCGCCTGGCTGTCCGGTAGCTTGGCTGCGTCTGCCGTGGGGGCCAGCAGTTCCTCTGGCGTTATCCCGTGCTCCGTTTCCAGCTCACCCTGGTGTACCACCAGATCCGGCCGACAGTTGCTCAGCAGATAAGCGGTGCGCTCAGGGGGGGAGTTGATGTCGATCGGCACCCAAATAATACCCAGCAGTGCACAGGCGAGGGAGATCGTCACATGCTCTGGGCTGCGTGCCAGATACAAGGCCAGCACGCTGCCAGGTTTCAGGCCACGCCGTTGCAGATTGGCCATTACGCTGCCGACTTGCCGGCCAAGTTCTGGGTATGTCAGGCTCTGTTGATCGCAGATCAAGGCCGGTCGCGGCTGTGGATCGTTAAACAGCCGGTCAGCCAACTGCGCCAGGTATGGATAGGCGGTAAATGCCGTCTCGCTGTGGTTATGGCGATAGTGCTGATAATCGATAAATTGCGCTGGGGCGATCTCCAAATCGCCGTCCCGGCACATTAACGTTATCCGGCGTTGCAGCGCACTCAGCATCGCCTGTACCTGCTCACCGTCCAGTGCCTGTTCGGCATAGTCGACGCACAGCAGCAGATTCTTGTCGGCGTCCTGCGTCAGCCGAATATCGATCGCCACCTGCGGTGTCTGCGTCACGCCGTCATGGTAGCGCACGGGGGCATTGGTTGGCAGCGTCTCCCAACCTAAGCAATTGGTGAGGATCACCGGCAGCGCAGGCGATCCCTGGCTGTGGTTCAGCAACTGTCGCGCCAAATCAACACCGGAAAATGTCAGGTGATCGAGCGCACCTAATACGTCGTCTTGCAATGCCTGCGCGCGGCTGACAAAGGTGCCACCCTGACGCGCATAGCGCACCGCCACGAAGGTAGAGGCGTTGCTGAGTGCGCCGTCCGCAGCGGGAAAGGCGACGGGGACGCCGACGCACAGCTCGCCGTCGGTGGTCCACTGCGCCAGCGTATCGAGGATCAGTGCCGACAGGCTGCTGTTGCGCAGCAATGCGTGGGCAGAGCCCAGGCGTGAGAACTGTTTTAACGTTTCGCGTGGCAGCGTCAACGTGGCGCGGCGGTAGCGTGAAGACTTGATATTAGCCAGCGGAGTACGCCAGGGTAGCGCCGACGGCGTGGTGACGTTCTGCAACTTGGCCTGCCAATAGGCCGCATCCGTCTGACGCTGTTCTGCGCTGGCGGCGGCGGGTGGTGCCGGGGGGGCGACGGGCCGCAGCGGGGTGTCGTCAAATAACCGAGCAATCACGGTGGAAATGCCCTGGCCGTCGAGGATCAGCGCGTCGAAGCTGGTGAAAACCACGCTGTCGTGATGGGCGTCCTGCATCTCCGGCAATTGAATGACGGCGATACGCCACAAAGGCTGCGTAGGATCGTGCCGCTGGTGCGAGTATTGATCGCGCAGGGCTGCCAGCCGTTGTTGTGCAACCTCATGATCGAACTCACGCAGATCGTGACGATCCAGGTTCAGCGTGGCTTCCTGTCGTACATGCTGGGTGAAACGGTGAGGATCGATACAGGTGCGCAGCGCCGGATAGTGCAGCACCAGTTCACTCAGTCGGTTTTCCAACCGCGCCACGTCCAACTGCAGACCGCGATATTCGCGAAAGTCGTGCATTGCCACGCCGCCTAGCGGCCATTGTTCGCTGCGCCCGAGCAGGTAAGCCTGCTGCAGCGTGCTTAATGGTGTCTCCATGGTATTTCCCTATTGTCGCTAACCAACGAAAAAGAAAACAGGGCGCGTGAGGCCACGCACCCGGAACCGATATCAAGCTTTGGGTGCCAGCACCTTTAGCAGCATGTGCACACCTTCAGCGGCATTGGGGGCCCGTTCACAGATCAGGGCGGCAAGTGCCGTTGGGGTAGGGTGAGCCGCCACATCTTCTGGGGTCAGCGCCACCGACAGATATTTGTTAAGCACGGCCAGTAAGGCCAGCAGGCCATCCTGCGGTAGCTGCAGGGTGTTGATGTCGTCGTCATCACCCAGCTGGGTGTCCGGCGCGACGCGCGCTAACAGCCGGTGTAACAGTTGGCGTACCGGCGCCTGGCGGCCCAATGCCTGCGCGGAACATTGTGACAGCCACTGCGCCAACGGCTGGTTGAAACTGTCTGGCTGGTTGGCGGCCCGTTTTAACAAGGCACCGTAGGTAGCGAACAACTGCGGCAGCAGCCGATCCGGGAAAGCGTCCTGACGCACATCCCAGTTGATCAGAATGCCGCCGTTGGCGTGCGCGACCTGGGCATCAAGCGCAACCTGCGGGCCCTGGGAAATCACCCATTCCAGCGGACCAAAGGTGCGGGTGACATCATCAGAAAACAGCGCTTTACCCTGGATGCCAAAACCGGCGGTAAACACCACCGGCGAAGGTTGCATGCTGCCTTGCAGGCGCGACAGGTCGCGCATCACGCTGACGCCGGGGTAGTCGGCGTTCGCGATCAGTTCCGCCAGTTGGTCCATCAGGCGGCGGCTGAACGTTGACAGGTTTTCCGTCGGATTCAGCGTGATGCCGAGAAGCACCAGATTAGAAAAATCGCCAATGATGTTATCGACGTTTTCTGCTTCCCGGTGGAACAGCGGCACATTCAACCGGAAGCGTGACAGGTTCCAGCCATGGCCGACGGTCACGGCAAACAGCGCCAGAAACAGTGATGACAGCGTGACGTGGTGTGCCTTGGCGGCCTCTTCCAGCGCTTGGGTTTCTCTTGCGCTCAGTTGCAGCGCCAGCCGATCGCTACGGCAGCGATCCGGCGTGCGCAACAGATGCGGTGCGGGCGGTAACTGAGTCAGACGTTCACGCCACCAGGCTTGCGCACGGGCGCGGCATGCCTGTAGCGCTGTGTCGGCACGGTGACGGTCCAGGTAATCAAAATAGGGAATACTGCTGTCATCGGGTGCTGTTGGGCATTGATGATAAAAACGCGCCAGATCCTCCATCAATACACGAAAACCCATCGCATCACCGGCAATCATGTCCAGATCCACATGCAGTCTGCTGTGACCACCGGGCAGCAGGCTAAGGCTGATATCGCAGGGGATACCCTGTTCCAGCGGCAATTTTTGGCTGCTTTTCGTTTGGCGTTTATGGGCTAGCCGGTTGGCAACATCAGGAGCATCGGCGTGGCTAAAATCGTCCAGATGCAGGCGATGTTGAGGACCACTGGCATCGATTGTCTGCTGGCCATCCGCCGTCACGCGCAGGCGCAACATGGGGTGATGCAGGTAAAGAGCGGTAACGGCCTGTCTCAGTCGTTCGACGTCCAGGTCACTGCAGTTAAATTCCGCATACAGGTGGGCAGATACGCCCCCCAGCGGCGCTTCAGATTGCCTGCCAACCCAGTAGGCAGCCTGCATCGTGGTCAACGCTTTCATCGGGTTTCCATCAGTATTGAGAGACTGTAAGAATATATGTCAATGTTAATGGGAATGAAAATTATTACTATTTTTATTTGTTTCAATAACGCATGTAAATAATACGGTTAATACCGGTTTTTGCTCGATGGGTGAAATTGTTAATTCCAATATAGTTATGTTTTGTATTCATTTTAAATGAAATTATTGGTTTTTATCGTTACGGGTAACTTCGGTTTTATTTCTGTGCGTTGTGGCTTTTTATCTGCACGGTTATTTTCTTAAGTGATAATGATTTGCATTAAAATATGTAAAATATTATCATTATTAACATTTCTTTACGTTTCCAGACAAAAAAACTGCTCTCGCCCGCTGTGTGTCTGGGGTGGGGCGGTCGTCTGCGGCAGGGATATGCAATAGCAAGGTCAGGAAGGCCGTAATGCCATTGTTAGTGTGAGAATCAGCGTCGTTACCTATGTGAAAACAAGTAAATTTTTGTGCATCTGGGATGAAAGGAGAATACATCTATGAGCAAGCATTCAGCGGCTCAAAGGCATAAAATCGTAGGAAACAAGGAAAAAGCAGGCTTACAGGCCATTGGGGCATTTTCCTCACTCTTTCTGGGTCTTTGTTCTTTATCTGTAGGGAGCGTTAACGCCGCCGCAGTGGACGAAAAGGTTCAGGAAGCCGCAGACAGCAAACGTAAGGACAACTGGCAGGACTCAGAGAGCCTGCTGGTAACCGGTGAAAAAATTAAACGCAGCATTTTTGATACCGGCTCCAGCGTGCAAGTCTTCGACAGCGAGCGGATATCTTCCATGCCCAATGCGTTGCAGGTCCCCGATTTGCTGCGCATGACGGCCAACGTAATGGATGTCGGCATCGGTAACGATCTCCCCACCGTGCGTGGTATCGACGGTTCTGGTCCAAACACCGGCGCCAATGCCTTCCTCAGCGGTACCCGTCCGCGCCTCAACCTGTCACTGGATGGCCGTTCTCTCACCTATAACGAGCAGGCATACGGCCCGCAGTCGCTGTGGGATCTGGATCGCGTCGAAGTGTTCCTTGGCCCGCAAAGCTATATTCAGGGGCGTAACGCCATTGCCGGCGCCATCGTGATGGCCAGTAAAGATCCGACGTTTGACTGGGAAAGCGCCTTCAAAGGTGGGGCGGGTAATCAGCATTCTTCACAGCTGTCTGCCATGGTCTCTGGCCCGCTGGTGGAAGATCAACTGGCGTTCCGCGTCAGCGTCGATCGCCAGCGCCGCCGCAGTGATGTCGACCTGCCCGCCTATGCACCCGTGGGCGATCCGCGCGAGGTTGAAGCCACGACGGCTCGCGCCAAACTGTTGTTCAACCCGGCAGGTATGCGCGAGTTGACCACCAAGCTGACCTTTAACCATTTTGGCAGCACCTCACCACAGAACGAGAGTCTCAATCCGCTGGTGCACCCGACCAGCCTGCGTCACGATCCGCGCCGCGCGGTGTTTAAAAGCAACACCAACAGCGGCGTTTGGGATCTGGCCTGGGAGCAATCCGACAGCCTGACGCTCGAAAACCGGGTGATCTACACTGATTTTAACATCAACCGTCCTACCGCTTATGCCTTGCCATACGCTGATATCGGCGGCAAAGAGGTGCACGTGGAGCCGGTGGCGCGCTTTGGTGGGCCGGGCAGCCGTTTGCATGGGTTGGCGGGGCTGCGTTATTTCCACGCTAAGCAGGATGAGTTCGTCAATATTTTCGGTGGTTCCACCTTCAAGGATAAAACCGACACCCATTCCGCCTTTGCCGAACTGACCTACGCCATTACACCTGAGGTAGACCTGACAGCCGCCAGCCGTCTGGAGCGTGAGCACCGTCAGCGTACCGGCGGCAGCAAGGCCGTGCGTATCGACTTCGACGAAACCTATGACGTGTTCCTGCCGAAGCTCGATCTGGCCTGGAAGCCGACAGACACCCAGACCTACGGCGCCAAGGTAGCGCGTGGCTATAACGCCGGTGGCGCGGGCATCACCATTGGCACGCCGGTGGTCAACTACACCTATGGTTCTGAATATGTCTGGAACTATGAGCTGTACACCCGTCACCACCTGAAAGACGCCAATGTCATTCTGACCAGCAACATCTTCTACAACGACTACAAGGACATGCAACTGCCGTATTCCCTGGGGCCGAACTCATCGGTGATCCGCAACGCCGACAAGGTGGAAACCTACGGGGCAGAAATGGGGGCGACCTGGCAACCGCGCTGGGACTTCGAACTGTTTACCAACGTTGGCCTGCTGAAAACCAAGATCAAGAAGTTCTCGGGCAGCGGTGTAGATGGGCACGAACTGGCGCGTGCGCCAGCCTATACCGCCAATATGGGCGCCAAGTACCAATTGATGGCCGGGTTGGAACTGAGCGGCAACGTCGCATTCTCTGATTCCTACTACTCGCAGTATGACAATGACTCTCGCGGACATATCGGTTCTTACTGGTCGGCAAATACCCAACTGGCGTACACCTTCGCCTATGGTCGCGCCACCCTGTATGCACAGAACCTGTTTGATTCAGAGCGTCGTGTGATGGTCAGTGGCAATGACGTGTATACGGCAACCCAGCAGCGTCCACGCATGGTGGGTGCGGCACTTGAACTGACATTCTGATGCGGTAACAGCCAGTCTGCGCAAGGGGCGTATCAACGCCCCTTTTAATGACCAGCGTTTCCCCGATGTTCCGGGCTGACCGGGCGCAAGGAGATAGAGCAGTGAGCGGTTATTTTGACAATATTCTCAGCGATGATGAGGCCCAGCGTCTGGATCTGGCGTTCGAGGCACTGGGCGAGCGTGCGGCAGATGCCGTTCAGTCGCTGAGCGAAGCGGAAGAGCTGGCATGGTTCATGCACCAGCAGCGGGGTGATGGTGGGAGCCAGCAGGCAATGGCCTGGCGGTTAGGTGGTGAACCGGATATCGGCAGATTAGTCAGTGCGCTGGAAGCCCTGAGCCGCTTGATGCCGGAACTGGATGTTCGCTATGACTTTGATGACGAACAAGGCTTACGCAAGCTGCGCGGTAATACGGCGCTCAATCCGGTAAACATTCAGTCTGTGGCGAATGAGCAACAGGCGGTTAGCCGTTTGCTGCAGGCACAGGCCACCCCTCTCGAATTGGCACGTGAAGCGCCGGTACGCTTTTGGGTTTTCACCGGTAGCGGCGTGGTATTGGGCGTTGTGGCGCACGATATTTTGGCGGAAACGTTGTCATGCCGACAGTTATTGAAGACGTTATCGGCACTGTATAACGGGAATGACCCTGCGCAAGGTTTTGAGGGGGTGCCACCGGTTGCGCCACTGCCGGAAGTGACCGATCTCGTGCTGCCGTGGGCGCGACAGGCGGCGACATTGCGGGACTATCGTACGTCGGTTGTGCAGGATGACGTTCTGGCACTGGCCGGGGTACGTATAGCGGCCCGTGTTGCGCGTAAAATCCTGCCTGTTGCTGATAACCCGGCAACGTTGTTGGCGGCGATCGCGACGCGTTTTGGCTGCTTTATCTCAGCCCAGTCCGGCGGATTACCGGTACAACTCTGTGTACCACAGGACGATGCACAACAGGCAAACGGCGTGGACGCGTGGATGAGCGCTGCCCGGTTGAAACGCCTGACGCTACAGTCTGCCGATCCCGAATTGGAAAGCCGACTGCTGGCGCAGCACACGCCGGAGGCCCCTAATCCGCAGTTGGCTCAACTGTTGGTGACCTGGTTGGCGGACCCGTCAGTGGCTCTGCAACTTGACGGCGTCAATGCTGAACGTCTGCTGTTGCCGCCTCTGCATACGCCTTTTGAATTGGTGCTGGCGCTGAGCCTGCCCGATCCGGATTCGGTGGTGCTTGAGCTGAGCGCGGATCCTCGTTTAACTCCGCACGCGGCCCCGTTCCTGTTGGAACAGTTTGTCGCTTTCCTTGCGGGGCGGACGATCACGACGGCGCGGCTTCCTGCCATTGAGCCGCCGTTAGCCGTGGTTGAGCACGCTTTGCCCGTAAATGATGGGCAAGAAAACGACGCTATTGCACAACTGATCTTGGCGGAGTTCCGCGATGCCCTGGTTGCGCCAGAGATGACCCTTGATGAGGATTTCTTCGATCGCGGCGGGCATTCGTTGGTGGCTACTCGAGTGATCGGCCGTTTGCTCAGCTTGCATCGCATAGAGCTCAATATTAACGATCTGTTCAGCCATGCCACTGCCCGCGGGCTGTCAGTCTATGCCAAACGTCAGGCCGCTGTAGCGCCGGCAGCCCAGGAAGGCGTCATGCAACAGCAGGGCGACACCGTCCAGGCAC
This sequence comes from Serratia sp. PL17, assembly GCF_017832355.1. Classification (GTDB taxonomy): domain Bacteria; phylum Pseudomonadota; class Gammaproteobacteria; order Enterobacterales; family Enterobacteriaceae; genus Serratia. Next base: position 359,530 of record NZ_JAFIBY010000004.1, on the reverse strand, counting down.
CCTTGTCGCTGGCACAGCACTCCCTGTGGAAAGTGTATGAGGCGTTCGGTCATGACGAGATCTTCAACCTGCCATTTGCCATCAGCTTCCTTGACCCGGTAGACGAAACGGCGTTGCGCCAGGCATTTATCGACGTGATGACACGGCACAGCGTATTGCGTTCGCTGTTTATCACGCGTGACGGTGAGGTATGCCAGCAAGTGGTGCCTGCGGCTGAATTGCTCGACTATGCCTGGTTCCGCTTCTCTCATGAAACACCGGCCGGTAACGGCAGTGAATTGCTGGCCAATGCTGGCGACCACCGCTTCAACCTCGCCACCGAGCTGCCGCTGCGTGCCACCTTCCTGCGTGACGCGGCCACCGGCCAGCAATGGTTGTCGTTGCTGTTCCACCATGTCGTGCTGGATGAATGGTCGCTGAACCTGATGATGGACGAACTGGGTATCGCTTATCGCTACCGCGTTGCCGGGCAGAAGCCACAGTGGACGAACGACGTGCCGCAGTTTTATGCCTTTGCCCGGCAGCAGCAGGCGGGCGGCGTCGCACAGCAACACCTGGATTACTGGCTCGATAACCTGCGGGATGCGCCAGTGGGGCAGCCGCTGTTCCAACAGGAGCCTTCCCACCATCCAGCAGTACCGGCAGAGGCCGATGTCAACGGAGGATGGTTGGAGTTCGACGTCGACCCGGCGGTGGCAGACGGCTTGTATGCACAGGCCAGAAAGAACAATGCCTCGCTGTTCAACGTGGTCTATGCCGGTATCACCTCGGCTTTGCGTCTTCTCGGTGGTCCGGCAGATCTGCTGGTGGGCACCTCGACTTCCGGGCGCAACGACGCTGAGTACTTCGACACCATTGGCTACTTCACTACCGTGGTGGTACACCGGGTGCGCTTCGCCGAGCAACTCACGGTGGCTGGCCTGATCGATCAGGTCAAAAATACCATCAATGGCTCGATGCCCTACACCGATATTCCGATTGACCTGGTGGAAGAGGGGCTATTTGGCGCGCATGCCGATCGCAAGAATCACATGTTTGAAGTGTTCATCCAGATCCACAGCCGCATCAAGCTCAATGGGGCATTCACCCTGCAAGACGGCAGCACGGTAGCGTATCGCCAGATTGAGCCGGAGAAAACCGAATCACTGCTCGGTTTGCAGTTTGAAGTGATGGAAGAGAACCTCGACGGCGTGAAATCCCTGCGCGTGATGATGACCTATCGGACCGATCACTACACCGCGCAACAGGCGGGACTGATCGCCGGGACCATTCAGCACGTGTTCGCGCATTTTTCCCAGCAGGACGGTGGGAATATGCCGCTTGCGGACCTGCCACCGGCACCGCAGCAATGACGTTGTTCACCCTAACTGACTTTATTACTTTCATGGAGATAAATGGATGTCTGGAACAATAGGAACACCTCGCGCTTTACTGTCGCTGTTGATCGCAACGTCGTTGGTGGTGGCCGGTGCGGCACAGGCCCGTGACACAGGGATCAAACCTGAGGATATCAAGCGCCAGCCGTTGTCGTCGGCGCTGGTGGAGATGGCTTATAGCCCGAGCCAGCAGTCGCTGTTTGTCAGTGCACCAGACTGGAAAGAAGAGGCAAAATCCCGCGTGTTGCGTTTAGATCCGACCACGCTGGCGGTGCAGGCGGAGATCCCTTTGCAGGTGAAAGGCTTCGGCGTGGCGCTGGATGATGCCGGTCACCGGTTGTATCTGACCCAGGGGTTTAACGGTTCGGTCGGTGTGGTGGATACCACCACCAATCGTGCGGTGGGCAGTATCCTGGTGACCGAAAAGTCGATGCTTGAGAAGACGTATAAAGACGCAGGCATCAGCGGTAAACGGCTGGAATTCTTACTTGAGGAACTTAAGCGTTTCAAGATCACGGAAGACTACCAGTACCGGATCCGTGAAATGAAGTACGACGCGCAGACTGGCCGTCTTTTCTTACCTGGACTGGGTTTCGGGGTGGACAGCGTGCTGTTTGTGGTAGATACCCGCAACAAAAAACTGGAGAAAATGATCCCCGGTTTTGGCTATAACGCGGTAGGCATTACGCTTGATGAGAAAGGGCGGCGCGTCTTTGTCTCCAATATGCAGGGGCAGTTGATCACGCTGAATGCCGATACGCTGGCAATCACGTCCACCAAAGAGATCCAGGCGGATCAATTGCTGAACCTGGTGTATGACGGTAAGAACAACCGTCTGCTGGGTGTGGATCAGGGGATCGATCGCGACAATTACCGTAATACGCATCTGGGGCACGACTACGTGAAGCGCAGTAGCGGGCACCGGGTCTTTGCGTTGGACGCGGACAGCGGCAAGGTCTTGGCCAGCGAACTGACCGATGAGGTGCCGATTGGTCTGCTGCTGGATGAGAACAATCAACGGGTGTATGTCACCAACCGCAAAGGGGTACGCGTCGAGCACGGGGTAGGTACGTTGACGGTGTTTGATTCCAAGACTCTTAAGCGGCTGCAGACGGTAGAATTGCCACCGCATCCGAACAGCCTGGCGCTCGATACCCGCAACAACGTGTTGTTTGTGAGCGTGAAAAATGACGGTGCCAGTACCAAGGCCGGCAAACCAGAAAGCGTCGTGCGCATTCAACTGCCAAAAAACTAGTTTTACCCTATTGCGCCAGTGGATGCTGGCGCAATATTTCCTCGTCAAACCTCAAGGCTTCTGCAACATCAGGCTTATTACAGGCACACATTCCGTGCTTCTGTGCCGCCAACGTGATTGATCCCCACGGCAACGCAGATCTACACTGCAAAACACAGACAGTCTCCGTTACTACCTTCTGTTTGATTACCCAAAGACATCAATAAGGGCCTCCCATGAATCATTTTCGTCCCGTTGCACTGGAACATGCCAGCCGCTTGCTTAACCATGGCCCGACGGTGTTGATTACCAGCAGAAGCCAGGATGCTGCGCGGCGTAATGTGATGGCGGCTGCCTGGTCGATGCCGGTTGAATTTACCCCGCCACGGATTGCTATCGTGGTCGATAAAAATGCGCATTCCCGACAGATGATCGAAGAGAGTGGCGTATTTGGCATCTGCATCCCGGCGGCTGTGTTTATCGACACGACCTATGCGGTGGGCAGCATCTCGGGGCAAGACGTAGAAGACAAGTTTTCTCGCTTTAATATTGCCAGCTTCCCCAGCGCTACGCTGAACGTTCCCTTGATAGAGCAGGGGTGTGTGGCGTGGTTGGAGTGTCGCCTGTTACCTGAACGTGGTGCCCAACAGAAATACGATACGTGTTTTGGTGAGGTGGTTGCCGCCGCCGCAGACGAACGCGTGTTTCAGGGGGGCCGCTGGAACTTTGCCGACGCAGATCCGCAATTACATACTATTCATCATCTGGGCGCCGGCAATTTTATTCGCAGCGGCGATACCCTGCGCGCTAAAGCGATGTAAGCGATTCCCCCTGCCGCATGCGTAGGGGGAATCGTTTAGCCATGACTGACCTAATCACTGACATTAATCGTTGCGCGCGTGGTGGAACGCTTGAACCCGTTTTTCTGACGCTTTCTTATCCGGTTTCCTGAGTGGTTTTTTATTGTGGTGTGATTTTGGCTGTACTTTATTGTCATGAGGTTTTTTATTATTCTGATGAACCACTGGCTTGCCGTTAAATTCATTGGCAGGCGGCGCAGCAAAAACCGATACACAGGTTAATAGCAATGCGGATGAAATAATAAGGCGTGTTTTTTTCATTATGATGACCTACAGGCTTAAATTTATATTCAAGTCACGCGCCAGGGATATGAACGTTATTTAACGTGGCCCGTTAAAATAATGCCCCGGTCCGCCTGGGCCACCGCGCCCACCGCCACCGCCGCCACCTGGTGGCGGGAATATACAGCCGGAAAGCATGGCGCTAATAGTCAGCGCACTGATGAACATCAGAATACGACGCATAATATAACCTCTTAACTTTAGATTGAGGTCGTTAGTATCATCTTCTGCTAAGGGTGCAAGCAATAGGGAAAAGGTAGGGAAACCGAAAAGGTTCTGTAAGTAAGATTATTCTAATCGGGAGGATATCGGTCATTGAGATAACGCGAGTTAATATCCGGCGCTGAGCATTTCATCTCGTAATAAATCGATAATCGCTGGCTCTATATCAGGGAATTGCCGGGTAATATCGTCAATGGCTTCTGCGACCGATGTAGCCGAAAAGGTACCGGTGAAAGGCAACAGTGGGAGGCTGGCATCGCTGTCTGGGAATTCGCCGCTGATGGTTCCGGTGATCACACCGTCCCTCTTCTCTGCGGTGAAGTCATATTCGCCAATACCTTTATTAATTACTGTCATTTTTACCTCGACTCAGGCACGCCAGCGGCAATTCGCGCCCTCTTTCAAGCATAGTTCCTGGGCTGGAGAATGCCACTGACAGGCCAGGCTATGGCTTTGATGTGCATCAATCCCACATAAATATAAGGTAATAAAGCCTGGCCTTAAGCCGACAATTTGATTATAAACACCGGCGTTAGGGACAATGATCTCATCTAAAATGGAGTAGGTATGTTGGCTAAAATTAATCGATTGATCGCCGGTTCATTACTGGTGCTGTTACTTCCGACCCTGGCTGCCGCGGCGGATTATCGTGCAGGCGAACAATATACTCGTCTGGATAAGCCGGTGGCCTCTGCGCCGGCTGTCGTGGAATTCTTCTCCTTCTATTGCGGCCCTTGCTACCAGTTTGCTGATACCTACCACGTGGGTAGCACCGTTAGCCAGGCGTTGCCTGAGGGCACCAAACTGACCAAGTATCACGTTGGCCTGATGGGGAAATTAGGCAATGAACTGACCGAGGCCTGGTCGGTGGCGATGGTGATGGGCATTGAGGATAAAATTGAAGGAATGCTGTTTGACGCGCTGCAAAAGAAACGTGCCATCAACAGTGAAGAGGATATTCAGCGGGTGTTTGCCGCCGCCGGTGTTGACGCAGCGGCTTATGAGAATGCGCGCCACAGCCTACTGGTGAAAGGCATGATTGCCAAGCAGAATGAAGCAGTAAAAGCGCTGGATGTACGCGCAACGCCATCATTTTACGTTTCCGGTAAGTACAAGATCGACAATGCCGGTATGTCGAGTCAAAGCATCGACGGCTACGCACAAGAGTACGCGGCCGTCGTTCGCTATTTGCTGGATACCCAGCCTTAAGCATTATTTTGCGGCAGGCAGGCCCAATGCGTGACGCAGTTCTTCGCGGGCCTGCTGGTATTGCTGCTGGAAATCTTGTTGGTGTGAGATCTGCTGGCTGATGACGCTGCCGGCGATCCGACCCATTTCAATATCCGACGGATAGTGAATACCGGCAACCACGCGGTTGTCGCCGTATTGCCAGGCGCGTGCCATGATCTCGGCGCGCTTTTCCGGCACCATATTGGCCAGCGTAATGCCCATCAACGTGCCCAGCGTGGTGTGACCGGAAGGCCAGGAGCCGGAGGTAGAGCGTTTTACGATCGGTTCAATGCGGCTGTCCAGCATGTGTGGGCGCGGGCGTTTCCAGAAGTCTTTGGCGGGATCAACCACGGCGGCTTCTGTCGCGACAACGCGATCAAAGAAAGCACTCAGTACCGGCAGCGCCTGGGCATTGAATTTCGGCCCCATCACATTGCTGTATACCCACACATTCTCTTCCGCATCTGCCTTGGCCTGCGTGGCCATGTCCGGCGTCCGTTTCTGCTGCATATCCACGACTTCTTGCAGTTCCCGTTTGGTTTGCACGGAGTCATTGGCCGGAGGTGGCAGCAGGATCTGGGTCAGATCAACCTGCTGTGAGGTTGTGAAGGGTTGTGCATCTTCGGCGGCATAAACGCTGAACGCAGGCAGGGCGGCAGCCGTGAACAAACACAGTGCCAGCGCAGATTTTTGTAATAATTTCATTAGGAATACCCATGGTGTGAAGGTGGCTGTCAGCAAACTGAGCTCTGTATTTGGCGAGTCATGTGATGGTTACATGACGGCTGGGTGTCAATTTGATGACTGTGCCCGTGTGGTGGGAGCAATGTGTGATCCCTGCGCCAGATCCCGGTCACGGCATTGATTGTATGTTATCGGATTGTTATGTTGGTTTTCTGTTCAATGCCGCTTGCGGTTCGACAGCGTTTATCGCTGATGTTTGAAGGGGAAAGCCATGACAATTTCCGCCCAGAGCAGGGAAGTTGGCTTTGAGGAGTGGCTGGCGAAAATCAACTCCGCCTGCGGCCGGTTTTGCGCCAAGACGCTGGGGCCAGGGTTTAGCGGTGCGATGCAAGAGTTCCGCGCCCATGCGCTACGTCTGAGTGTGGTTGATGCCGCTCACACCCGCTTGTATCGTACCCCTCAAGAGATTTCCCGCAGCGACGGTTCGCACTTTTTCACCGTCTTTCAACTGCGTGGCAGTTCATTGATGGAGCAGGGGGAGCGGCAGGCGGTACTGTCCGCCGGCGACGTTACCTTGATCGACGCTTCACGTACCAGCAGCTTTACCTTTCAACAAGATTCCCGCCAAATTTCGTTATTGATGCCACGCAGTTATTTCGAACCCTCGGCGCACGGGGCCGATGTGCAGTGTGCGCGGCGTCTCGACGCGCAAAGCAGCGTAGTGCGACTTAGCCGGCAACTGGTGCTGGGTTGTATGCAGGACCCGCTGATGAGCGCCCCAGAGAGTGAAGCGATACTGAGCGCCGTCGCGACGCTGTTACGCCCGGCGTTGGTTGATCGCGAGGTTGAGGTTGATAGCCACCCTCGCAGCTTCACCCGAACGCTGGCGTTTATCGATACGCATATTCAATCGCCGCAGTTGCGGCCGGAATGGATTGCCAGTGAATTGGGCGTATCGGTACGCAGTTTGTATCGGATGTTTTCCCGCCAGGGGTTGGTGGTGGCGCAATATATCAAGCACCGCCGTCTGGATCTGTGCGCACAGGCCTTGCGCCGTGCACCGGAACGACAAAAGCTGGCGACTGTCGGTTATGACTGGGGTTTTACCGATCACAGCCACTTCTCTACTGCCTTCAAAAGCCGTTTTGGCGTCTCGCCGAGCGAATACCGCAAACAGCATCAGTAGCCTCATAAAATGGGCTACTGATGCTTTGGGGCACGATCAGTAACGAATACACACTGATTTGGATTCGGTATAGGCATCCAGCCAATCCGGGCCAAAATCACGCCCACTGCCCGACTGTTTGAACCCACCGAAAGGCATATTGGCGTCGATCAACGTATGGGTGTTGACCCAAACCGTACCGGCCTGAATACGCGGCGTATAAGCCATGGTCGATTGCAGGCTGGTGGTCCACAGGCTGGCAGTCAAGCCGTAGTCGGTATCGTTGGCCTTTTGCAAGGCTTCTTCGGCGTCCGCGACGCGGATCAAATTGACCACCGGGCCAAAGACTTCTTCGCGCGTCAGGTTCAGCTTGTCATCCGGGTTAATCACCAGCGTAGGGGGGATATAGAACCCCTGTGAGTCTGGCCCGGATGCGCCGCTGATCAGCTCCGCATGTTTGGATCTGGCGTCATCCAGATACGCGGCCACTTTATTGCGGTGATCGCTGGAGACCAACGGGTTGATCTGCGCACTGGCATCCATTCCCGGCCCAACGGACAGTGATTTCACCGCCTGCTCGAACCCAGCGACCAGAGTGTCATAGATCGGCGCTTCAATATAAATTCGCGAACTGGCGGCGCACACCTGGCCCTGATTGAGGAAGCTGCCAGCCATCAGGCCTTCGATGACCTGTTGTGGATCGGCATCTTTCAGCACGATAGCCGGGTTTTTGCCGCCGAGTTCGAGGGTCACGCGTGTCAGACGATCCGCCGCGGCACGTGCGATCCCTTTGCCAACGGGAGTGGAACCGGTGAAGCTCACTTTGGCGATCAGCGGGTGTTCTGTCAGCGCTTTGCCACAACCGCTGCCTTTACCGGTCACCACGTTGAATACGCCTGGTGGGATACCGGCTTCGGTTGCCAGTTCTGCCATGCGCAGTACGGTAAGCGGGGTGGTTTCCGACGGTTTGATGACGATAGAACAACCTGCGGCCAGCGCTGGCATCACTTTCCACATGGCGATCATCAGTGGGAAGTTCCACGGCACAATACCGGCGACCACGCCAATCGGTTCTTTACGGGTATACACCTGATATTTGGCGCCCGGCGGCATCGGGATTGACACATCAAGTGTCTGGCCGGTGATTTTCGTGGTCAGCCCGGCGGTGTAACGCATCCAGTTCAGCGTACAGCCAACCTCGAACATACGGGCAATATTGATCGACTTGCCTTGTTCCAGCGTTTCCAGCTGTGCCAGCTCTTCAGTGTGTTGCTCAACCAGATCGGCATAGCGCAATAATATGCGTTCGCGCTCTGCGGGTAAGCGTTGCGCCCAGACACCAGAGGTAAACGCGTTGTGGGCCGATTGGACGGCGCGTGCGACGTCCTGCGCGTTGGCGTCTGCGGTGGAGGAAATTTGTTGCCCATCGGCGGGGTTATACACTGCCAACCGACCTTCGGCGCTGGATTCACACCACTGGCCGTCGATATACAGCCCATGATGACGATCGAGAAAACGTGAAACGTTGTCCATCACTGCTAGGGTATTGTCAGGCATACGCCCTCCTGTCAGACAAAAAAGGTCGTACCCTTAATTCTTGACGCGATACCTGCGTTGGCTGCACTCATCCGAATCACCGACTGGTGTAAGCGCATCGGGATTTGCGCGCGGGCTGCCCTGATACCACGCCAATTATTTTGGGTAAATCGTTAACCTTGAAAGTCTACAGCAGGTTGAGAAGATCGACTTTGGTCTGCCTGACAATCGGTTTGTCCTGCGTGACATAACGGGGGAGGGCTAACGGCTGAGCAAGTCAGCCGTTGTGAGCGAGGCTAGGAACTGAGGGTTGCCAGGCGGGTAGCGAAACCCAGGAACAACAGACCAATCAGACCGTTACCCAGTTTTGCCAGACCTTTCTTGTGATTAAAGAAGTGTGCCAGCATGGCGCCGCTGAAGATCAGCGTAGTCATGTAAATAAAACTGACCGATTCGAGGATCAACGCCAAAATGGTGAACGACAGGCCGGTGTGGGCATAGTCAAAGTCGATGAATTGCACGAAGAACGAAACATAAAACAGGATCGCCTTCGGGTTGGTCAGACTGAGCGTCAGTGATTTACGCAGGATGCTATGGCCGCCTTCAACCTGGGGATGTTGCTCCGCATTTTTCTGGATAAAGGTGGCATAGAGAATTTTTGCACCCAGGAACAACAGGTAAATCGCACCGAGAAATCGCACCAGCGTAAACAGAAACGGCGTCGTGCGGATCAGTGAGGCCACGCCAATATAGGCGCAAAAAATCAGGATAGCATCGCCAATAAACACGCCCAGAGCGGCGGTATAGCCAGCGCGTACGCCACGTGTAACACCGGTTTTTAAAACGTACAGCGTATTCGGGCCTGGCAAAATGATGATGAAAATCACCCCGACCAGATAGGTCCAAAGATTCAGGACGCCAAAACTTTCTAACACAATTACCTCTCCATGCGCGGAACTGACAACTCATTACACTGGCTACACCCGTAGCCGGGCGCGATCCTAACGCCGCAGCCACGGGTTGGCAACGTAATAAACTTCATGTTGTTTGCCGCATTTCGGCGCAGGCAGGCACGAGCCCGTTGGACGGGGAGTACAGGAATGTTAGGGCTTGCGTGCCAGTAGCGTGGCGAAACGCAAAGAAATACGGTTGCCGGCAGCATCAGTTTTGTGCAGTTGGCCAACGTCTTCGTTGTATTTAAGCACGTCCCAGCCAGCGTAATAATTGTTCAATTCACCTGGCTTAAAGGTGAACGGGAAGGGCAGAGTGCAAGGGTAGTCTGGGGTATCCATCGCCGCGACGATCAGGTTGTAACCGCCACTGACAGTGCTGTCCTGCATGTTTTTCACCAGTGCGGGGATCTGCGCCGGGTTGAGGAACATCAATACCACGGTGGAAAGAATAAAGTCGTACTCACCGCTGAAGCCGTGTGTATTGAGATCTTGCACGCTGGCGCGAATATGTGACAGGCCTTCGCTGTCGATAATGGCGTTGAGATTATCAATAGAGGGAGCGTGTTTATCCCAGGCAGTGACATCGAAGCCTTTCAGGTTGAGGTAGAGCGAGTTGCGTCCGCCGCCACAGCCTAGATCCAGCGTTTTACCGGGCGCGATACGTTGCGCGGCCTCAATCACTTCGGAATGGGTGCGCGTCAGTTGATGCTTCTTGTGGTAGTAATCTTCAGGCGAACAATAGAACGCCAGTTGGCAGGTCATGTCATCGGAAAATGAAACGATGCGATGCCATTGCTGCGGTTCGATAAACGGCGGTTGGCTTTCGGGGCTAAACTGCCAGGTTTCGGTGGTTTCGCCCTCTTCGGTCATGAGCGCGAAGGTCAGTGTGCCGCTCAGCAGGGTGAGTTTGGCCCAGGTGCCACTTTGGGTGTTGTGCTTTTGTTGGAAACTCTCTGGCAGCGTGGTGCTGTTCCATTCCGGCAGGGTTTTATAACGCAGCAGCTCGGTCATGCATCTCTCCTCAGGTTCTGTATTGCCGCACAGGGTGGGCGAATAAAATGATTTTATATGTTGCATATAAAATACATGTTTATGGGGGCTTTGAACATGCCTGATATCATCAAAGGCGTGATTTAGAGTTTACGATGCATTCGTGTGTTGACGGCCTTAAAGCCGAGCCGAGTATACAGACGGGCCGCCGTCGGATTGTCGTCGAAAACTGCCAGCTCGGCATATTCTGCACCGGCAGCTCGTCCGGCATTCAACACTGCGCTAAGGATTTTCTCACCATAGCCTTTGCCCCGCCAGGCAGTATCCACTTCAAAATCGTAGACAAACAGCTGCCTGCCGAAGGTGCGTTGTTTAATGCTGTACCAGACGATGGCTATCTTTTCCGTTGACCCACTTAAGCGAGCGCAAACCAGTCGATGGTGTGGTGTTGCCAACCCATTGGGGAGCGCATCGTTGTAGGATGTTGTGGCCTCTATTCGGGCTTGCTCCTGGCTCAACGACAACGAACGCGCCAAATCCTGGGCATATTCTTCGATCCCATGAACGCGATAACGCTCGAAGTCCTGTTGGCTCATGTCTATGAGTTCAATCATTACGCTATTCCTTTACGATTAATGTCCTGTCATAGCCTGGTTCTGATAGCCGAGGGCATATTTAAACTGGATCACGGCCCTCCGCTGGGCTAACGTCAGTGCAGTTTATGCTAAAACGATCAGGGAAAAGATGCTTATTCGCCGTTTTATCAACCCGATGACTTTGCGTCCATTGAGCCTGGCTGCGCTGATGGTGCTGGTCGGTTGTACCACTAAGACTACGACAACGACACCGGTACAACGCCCGGAAGACGTTAAAGCCCAACTGGTAAGGCTGATGCCGGCCAATACGGCCGATCGTCAAGGGTGGGCCACCGACATCACTGCCGCTTTTGCTGCGCAGGGCATTGAACCTAGCGTTCAAAACCTATGTTCGGTTCTGGCGGTCACCGAGCAGGAGTCGACCTTCCAGGCAAATCCGCCGGTACCGGGGCTACCAAAAATTGCCTGGAAAGAGATCGACCGCCGTGCTGATCAGCTGCATATTCCGAATTTCCTGGTGCATACCGCTTTGTTGATCAAATCACCGAACGGTAAGAGCTATAGCGAACGTCTGGATAAGGTACGTACCGAGAAAGATCTTAGCGATATTTTTGATGACATGATCAATTCGGTGCCGATGGGCCAAACGCTGTTTGGTAACCTGAATCCGGTACATACCGCTGGGCCGATGCAGGTGAGCGTTGCCTTCGCCGAAGCGCATGCCAAAGGCTACCCGTATCCGATTGACGGTACCCTTCGCCGTGAAGTGTTCAGCCGCCGTGGTGGCATGTATTTTGGTATCGCCCATTTGCTGGGCTACCCCGCTAACTACAGTCAGCCGATTTACCGCTTCGCCGACTTCAATGCCGGTTGGTACGCCAGCCGCAACGCGGCGTTCCAGAGTGCAGTCAGCCGAACGACGGGCATTCCGTTGGCGTTGGATGGCGATTTGATCAACTACGGTACGGATAAACCCGGCACCACTGAGCTGGCAGTGCGCACCCTCGGCAAACGGCTGAATATGAGTGATTCGGCGATTCGTCGGGCGCTGGAAAAGGGCGATAGGTTCGAGTTTTCTGACACTGACCTGTATGAGCGGGTCTATGCCTTGGCGGAGAAAAGCACGGGCAAGAAATTACCGCGGGAAATGCTGCCGGGTATTCAACTGGAAAGCCCGAAAATCACCCGTAAGTTGACCACCGCCTGGTTCGCCAAGCGGGTGGATGAGCGGCATCAGCGCTGCATGACGCGCGCTTCAGCGGGTTAAACCTGCGGAGTACTGACAAATGCCGGGTGTTTTTCTGCATTGGCGGAAAATGCCGCCAATGCAGGGTGTTGCTCGGCGCTTATCTGCCCGGGCAGCATGAGTTGGGTGAAGCTCCAGGCAACAGCCACGCTGACCTCTGCGCTGCCCATCCAGCCAGGCATTGCGGCCTGTGGCAACTGCTTTTCGAGTTCGGCATAGGCGGCCAGCAGTTGGTTCTGAATACGATCCAGCCAAGGCTGGTGCTGTTTTTCTTGCGGGCGAAGTTGCTGTTCATAAACGATTTGCACCGTTTTTTCGCAGGCCGCCAGTGCCAAGCCGTTGAGCTGTAGGGCACGTAGACGCTCTGCACCCTGGGTCGGCAGCAAGATCTTCCCTGTGGGGGCGATGCTTGAGGCGTATTCCAGGATCAAGGAAGAATCCATCAGGATTTGATCGTCGGCCAGCACCAGCGTCGGGGCTTTCACTACCGGGTTAATGGCTTTAAACCGATCGAAGCCGCTAAAGACTGAAATGGCATGATGCTCAAACGCGATCCCCAATAATTTTAAACAAATGGCGACCCGGCGCACGTAGGGTGAATCCAGCATGCCTATCAATTGCATCATGTACTCCTGAGCCTATTCGCCCGGTTTAAAGTGAATGAATAAATGCGACCAGCTGTTGAGCTACGGTTTCCGGTGCATCCTCCATGAGAAAATGCCCCGCCTGCGGGATTACCTGCAGCCTGGCTCCGGGAATGTCGCCTTGTAAACGGTAAGCGTAACTGACCGGCTGCCATTCGTCGTTTTCCCCCCACAGAATTTGCACCGGCAAACGTAGTTCCGGCAAACGCAGTGCGAAATCATCAGTATAGCGGGCGTCGTAATGGGCGATTTGATGTTGATAAAATGCGGGTTGGCCGACCACGCCGACGATCGGCGCCAGATACTGTTGTAATAGCGTTCCCGTCATCTGGGATTTATTGAACACTGCCATTTCCAGCTGTCGCGTTAGGATTTGCGCATGTTGCGATGCGTCCAAGACGGCATACTGACGATAGTTATCACGGATGCCGCGCCAGCTAGGCGAAGGCCAGGAGTCATAGCTGCAAATATCCGCAATGCTCAGCGAGCGAAAACGCTCGGCGTGACTAAAAGCTGCGCGTAGCGACAATGCACCGCCAATATCGTGGCCAAACACGTGGGTGGACGCCAGTTGCCAATGGTCCAATAGGCCGATCAGTAATTCCGCTTGTGCGGCAATTGAGGTATCTGCTGACAATGGACGTTCCGAGGCACCGTAGCCCAGCAAATCGTAGATATGGACGTTGAAGCCTGCCGATGTCAATCGGGGCAGCAGATCCCGCCAGATTATCGAGTGGGCAGGGGTGCCATGCACCAGTACCAAAGGTTCACCCACGCCATGTACGCCGGCAGCAATACGATGACCATTGATGATAACCTGCTGATTAAGCAAAGATGCTAAGCCATTCATGAAGCTCCTCCCGTTTTGGCCTTGTACATAAACCATACCCATCGTCTTTCCATGACGCTAATGACAAGTTATGGTAGTTAAATCCAATTTTTGTCATGATCAGGCCTATGAACCAGCGCTTATCTATTGATGCATTGCGGGCACTGCAAAGTGTTATTGACACCGGCAGCATGACGCGTGCGTCACAACAGCTAAATCTCAGCCAGTCGGCGGTGAGCTGGAAAATCAAACGGCTGGAAGAGCAGTTGGGCCGGACTCTGGTCGATCGTCAGGGCAGTATCTTGACCGCGACTGTGGATGGCGAGGCGCTGTTGTCGCATGGGCGGCAAATTTTGCATGCTCACGATCGGGCGTTGGCGCATTTTTCCCCTTCTTTATTGCAGGGGACGGTGCGTTTTGGTGCCACAGAACAGATGTCGTTGCCCCAGTTGGCGGCCTTGTTGGCGGCATTTACTCATGAGCATCCGCAGGTTGATATACAGTTGGTGATTGAGCAAAGTCATGTGCTGCGAAACGCGCTGGATCATGGGACGTTAGACCTGGTACTGCATCAGCAGTTTTGTGATGCACTGAGTGCAGAAGATATCGTGTTGGCGACGGAACCTATTCATTGGTGTGTGCCACCCGGCTGGCGTTATCAGCCAGGAGATAACCTGAAGCTGGTCAGTTACGGGCCGGATTGTTTTTACCGTCGATTGGCTGAAGAGCGCCTAAGGGCCGCGGGGATAGCTTATAAGGTGTCGGTGGAGTGCCCATCGGTGGCGGGGATGCTGGCTGCCATCTCTGCAGGAATGGGGGTTGGGTTACTCAGCCAGCAGTCTATCGATCGGCGAGTACAGATTGAAACGGCCTTTGATCACATGCTGCCATTACCGGCGGTAGCACATGCATTGCGTCTGGGGGCCAAGCGGCAACAGCCGCTGCTGCAGACGTTGCAGCGGCAGGTTGTGCAAGCACTGGGAAAGCCCGCCGTTACCTGAGCAACGGCGGGCTGGGCGCCGTTATGCGCGGCGTGGATTGGTCAGGCCGAAGTTAAAGTTATTGCAGCGGTTGCAGAATTCTTTCATCACGGGCGGGGTGTCCATCATGGGCACCTTCACTTCGATAAACGCCAACCGATCTTGCCGTGAGGCGTGCTCCAACGCTAATTCCAACTGTTGGGTGGTTTCAACTGACACGCTGAACGGCGTTGCTTGGGTGTTGAGTACCGCTGGCAGTTTGGCGTAGTCCCACGGCCCGATGTCGTTATACGACGAGTTTTCCCCCAGAATGTAGCGTTCGATGGTGTAACCGTCGTTATTGATCAGGAAGATAATCGGCTTTTGATCGTAGCGCAGCAGGGTGGAAACTTCCTGAGCGGTGAGTTGGAAAGAACCGTCACCGATAAACAACAGGTGCCGCCGATCCGGTGCGGCCATCATGGTACCCAACAGTGCCGGCAGTGTGTACCCGATCGATCCCCAGATCGGCTGATTGACCACTTGGACGCCGTCCGGCATACGCATGCCACCAATCGCGGCACCCGAAGTCCCATTCTCGACCACAACCACGTCATCGGCTCGAATAAAACGCTGTATACGTTGCCATAAATAAGCCTGGTCGATCGGCGTTTCGCTCGGTGTAGCCAACCGATGGCGTGCTTCAGGCAACGGTGCCGGGTGGTGGTTTGCCACGTTTTCACCCAGTGCCAGCAATGCCTGCAACAGGTCTGCCGCAGCGACCGCCGGGTAGGAGGTGTTGCCCAGATTCAGCGAAAACGGCTGAATATCAATTTGCGCGTCGGACGGGATCCGATGCGAGAAATAGCCGGTCGTGGAATCTACCAGACGCACGCCGAAGCTCAATACGCAGTCGGCATGCGCCATGTGTTCATACAGCTCAGGGCGCGACAAATTACCGCTATACCCGCCCATCCAACCTGGCGTGGTTTCAGGAATGATGCATTTTGCCGTTGGCATATTGGTCAGTGGAATCGCGAATTTATGAGCGACGTCGATCACTAATTGCTGTAACTGGAAACGGTCTACCATTTGGTCGACCAGAATAATCGGTTTTTTCGCGAGTTTTATCCGTGCCAACAGCGCCATAGCGGCCAACTGCACATTATATTTGTCGCTTGGGGGTAATTGCGGCGCGGTGACGGCCTGAGCGATTTCAATTTCTACATCACAAATATCAGAAGGCAATTGCAAATAAACCGGTTTCTTTTCCGTCCAGGCGCGGGAAATAACGCGAGGAATTTCCACTGCGGCATTTTCAGGCGTGATGAGCGCTTGGGCAACGGTAAATTGTTTAAAGCAGTTCATGACGTTATCAAAATTACCGTCCGCCAGCGTATGGTGCAACAGCAGATGGTTTTTCATCGCGTGCAGTGGCGGTGTACCGGACAGGCAAACTACCGGTGCAGATTCGGCGTAAGCGCCGGCAATGCCGGACAGCGCGGCCAGATCGCCGACGCCGTAGGTAGTGATCAGTGCTCCTGCGCCTTTTAGCCGCGCATAACCGTCGGCCGCGTAGGACGCATTCAATTCATTACAGTTACCGACAAACTCAAGATGACTATCCTGCTCGATCAATTCCAGCAGCGCCAGATTATAGTCGCCGGGCACGCCATAAATACGATCGATGTTCAGGGTGCGGAGCTGTTGCAGGATGAAAGCTCCAATAGTGATTTTCATGTGTTTCTCCGGATTTTTTATCTTTCTTTTATCAGGCAGAGAGCAGCAAAAAATATTGCTGGCGATGTTGTGTGGCGAACAGTGAAATAATGCGTCACCCGTTTCAAACCGAGGGCGCTCATCAGCTTTAACAATTATTTAAACTGTCGGCTTGTTCAAGTTGGTGCAGAGGTATGGGGGATCGGTCGATTGTATTCGCGGGTTTACGCGGTGAACATTCACTATAAAGAGTGTGGATATTGCGGATGGTATTTTTCATTGAATGTAATAGAGATGTAAAATCCGGCTTCTCTAGCCAGATCATGCAGGGGGAGATGAACGTCCGGTACTTTACCTGCGGGTTACGTCGCCAGTTGTAACCTGAAAATTATGGGTTCGGCCATTCTCTACTGTGGTATGTAACTGGACATTTACACTGCCATTGCGCAGGCAAAGCCTCATCGGGGTTGGATCGCCTGTAAGGCGGGGCTTCGGCAGCAACCAAAAACGTGATCGCTGTTACATTCGGTTGCCGGGTGCCAGTAAACATTTTGCTACGCTCAGCGTAGAAAAGAAGTTATCTCGCATGCTGGTGTGCTGTCTGTCGCTCCTGCGAATCGCCGCTATTGCGGAATATTCCGACAGACGCTGCCTTGGGCGCGCAGTAGCCTGTGCGACCCGAATCGCAACGCCGGGCTTTTGTCATTTGCGGCAACTAAACTTAACCAAAGGAAAACGAGGGGTAAGAAACAGGTTGGGTAAATAAGATACAGCTTGATCTTGATGTGGCGATCGGTAAGAATCGCCGGCCTTATTTTTTACAGGAGTTTATGATGTTTTTTAAACGGACAATGTTAGCTTGCTCAATGTCGTTGATATTTTCTGCACTACCTTCTTACGCTGAGGTTGGTGCAGAAAATAGCAACGCTGCGCAGGCTGAAAAACCGGGGTTATGGCAGCGCTTCACGGATAACGTGGCAGAGACCTGGAACAACTCACCCAATAAAGATATCTATCTGCCGGCCATCACCTGGCACAACCGTTTGACCTACAGCCAAGAAAAAATCGACTCGTACAACGAGCGGCCTTGGGGCGGTGGCTATGGTATCTCGCGTTATGATAGCGACGGTGACTGGCACGGCCTCTATATGATGGTGTTTAAGGATTCGTTCAATAAGTGGGAACCGATCGGTGGTTACGCTTATGAGAAGATCTGGCGTCCACTCGATGACAAGGATTTCCGTCTGGGTCTGGGCTTTACGGCCAGTGTCACTGCGCGTGACAACTGGAAATACATTCCGATCCCGGCTCCTTTGCCGCTGGCGTCTATCGGTTATAAACGATTGACCTTCCAGGCGACCTATATCCCTGGTACCTACAATAACGGCAACGTGTTTTTCGCTTGGCTGCGTTGGCAGTTCTGATTACCGGCGGGCCATTCGGTCTGCCGTTCTCTATCATCCTGTTTGTACATTCTCCCACCAGAAAATTACCTGAATTCTGAAAAAACCGCGGCATTGCCAGATAAAAGGAACTTGTCGCGGGAGGTGGCGTCCGAAGAGGTGATCCGGCGCATTGCGCTTATTGCACATGATATGCCCAGCAGATTTCCCGAACCCCAGAGAAAACGGGAAAGACGAAGGGATGGCGAGATAAACAGGAGTTTTACCCCATGAATACCAAGCATCGTTTACTGTTGGCGCTGACATTGACCACGACTATGGCTTGCGGGGCGGCTCAGGCTGCCGGGCTGATGGATTCTCTCAGCAGCGCAGCCGGTGAGCTAAGCAAATCAGGTGGCAGCACGGGCGGCACTTCGCTGTCTTCATTGACCGGTCTGTTGAACGGTGGCGATAAAGCCTTGAGTTCCAGCAGCATGACTAACGCCGCCGGTATTTTGCAGTACTGTGTGAAAAATAACGTATTGTCAGCCAATGGAACCGAGGCAGTGAAAAACCAACTGCTGAGCAAGCTGGGTATCAGCAGCACTGAAAATGCCAAAAGCCAGGACTACCAGCAAGGGCTGGGCGGTTTGCTGAAAACAGGCGAAGGCAAGAGCCTGGATCTGAACAGCCTGGGAACGTCGCAAATCACCGAAAAAGTGAAACAGAAAGCCTGTGATCTGGTTCTGAAGCAGGGCGCGTCCTTTATTTCCTGATGGCATAAACGGCGGTATGCCTAGGCTGCCGCCGTTTCCAATTCTTCCCGCCATAGTGTAAACGGGCTAACTGCTGTTTGACTGGGGCCGGGAGTGGTAAGAGAAGAAATGAAAAAAATGCTAATGGTCTCCCTGCTGGCTGGGATGGCGATGCTACAGGGGTGCACGATGAAATCCAACGACGCGCCACCGCCGCCGCAGATGAAACCTATCGGTATGGCGAACCCGGCAGACGTGTATTGCACAGAGATAGGTGGGAAATTAAACGCCAAGCAAAATGCCAATGGCCAGTATTCCACCTGTACCCTGCCTAACGGCCAGGAAATTGAAAGCTGGGAGTTGTTCCGCCGCGATCATCCCGTGAAGAAATAAGTACCTCGGTTAAAACTCACGATCGCTGATGGGCTGCAGCTTCACGCTGCCGCCCGTTTGCGTATTTAACGGCAGGCGCCAGTCTTGATGGCTGCTGAGGGTGAAGGGCTTGGAGCGGAAGTTACAGCCGCTTTTGATATTTCTGATTTTCATCACATATTCACCGGCCGGATTGGTTTTGATATTGAAGCTGCCTGCGGCGGGAATAAATACCTCGGCCAGTTGTTGTGGTTCCCCGGGGGTTTCCAGTTTGACCAGCACGGCAAAATCGTTGTTTTGGTTGTCCAACGTCAGTTGCTGCAAGCGGCCAGTGGTTTTGTGTTCCGGTTGATGCAAGTAACCGGCTGACGGTGGCCAGGGCTGCCCCGCATTGTCATGCAGCGGGCCACCGCATTGCTCGCGCGCCTCTCGCAGTGGCAATTCACGCTGGATAGCCCGATTGTAATCAGTGGCGGTAATGCTGATAAACTCATCGTCGTTTTGATGCGCACGCAGATAGCGTTTAGCGCTGAAGAGCCCGGCAGCTATCAGCATAAAGAAGATAAATATTGTCAGGCGATTCTTGAAAACCCCTCCGAACAGCCTGCCCGGTAATTGAAATAGCCACTTCGCAATTTTTGACAGCATCTTTTTCCTTCGCGCCCAAGCCGTTACGTTCTGCGGTAACGTTGCTTGCCTCAGTATAGCCAAATCGTTCGAGGTGAGTTGTTCTGCCCTATGAAATTATTGCGCAGTCATCCCATCCCTTCTTCCAGCAGTAACAACAATAAAAAACCGGCAAAGAACATAGCGGTAGTCAGCGGCGTGTCTTTACCCACTTCATGTGCTTCGACCAGCAGTTCTTCCGTGACCAAATAGAGCAAGGCAATTAGGCCGAAGGCCAGAAATGCCGTTAGCCAAAAGGCACCCAGAGTGGCAATGGGGGCACCCAACATCCCGCCGATGGGGAGCAACAGTGCCAGACCGGCGACTGCCAACATGGCTCTTATCCGTTTGCCGAGGAAATCACGCAGGTCCCCGACGATCGATAATCCCAGAAATAACACTTCCAGCGTGAGCGCCAGGGTCAATAACAAACCGGCTTTTGCACCGGCGGCAAAGGCGATCCCCAAAACCAAGCCATCAATAAATATATCTATGCCGACCGCGGCCACAAAGCCAACCGGCCCCTGAGCACGTTCCCCCAAGCGCCTGACCAACAGCATCAGCAACACGCCAACGCTGCCCCCGAGCAGAACCGCCCAGGGTGATTGTTGCTTGAGATCAGGCAGGATTTCGGTCGCCGCGGCGGCAAACACAATACCGGCGGTAAAGTGATGAATGATGCGCATGGTCGCATCGCCAGGGCGGTGATAAAGCGCTACGGCGGCACCAACAAGGGTAGCTGCGGCGGGGAACAGCGTATAAAGCACGGCAGAAGTCATCAATATTCCTTTATCTGTGACGTAGAACCTCAGTCTAGCTTAGTCCTGACACGTCGATGCAAGACATAAAACATTTGTACGTTTTTGTACGTTTGTGTACATTTATGATCGCTTATTTGCCATCGAGAGACAGAATGTCCAAGCTGTTACCCAATCAACGCCATGAGGTTATCCTCACTGCATTACAGCAACAGGGGCGCGTGCTGGCCGTTGACATGGCGGAACGCCTGAATACGACTGAAGCGACCATTCGACGCGATCTACGCCAGTTGGCGGCGCAAAACTTGTGCAAACGCATTTATGGCGGCGCGCTGGCCCCCACGCCAGCAACCGGGCCTATAAGCGCGCGGCTACGTTTGAGCAGTAATGAGAAACAGGCATTGGCGCTGGCTGCGCTTGAGCTGATCAAAGAAGGGCAGGTTATTTTCCTGGATGCCGGCAGCACCCACCTTTATCTGGCTGAGCTGTTGCCGTGTGACCAACGGCTGACCGTGGTGACCAATGCACTGAGTATCGCCAGTAAAATGCTGGAGCAACCGGGGATCCGCACTATTTTGATTGGCGGTGAACTGGACGCGGATATTGGCGGTTGTGTGGACGCCAAAGCGGTGCAGGACATTGACGGTTTCCATTTCGATCTGGCGTTTACCGGCATCTGTGCCTATGACCCCACCAGCGGTTTTTCGGCGATGAACTATCAGGATGCCCAGTTTAAGAAACGTTTGTTGACGCGTTCTGGCAACGTGGCGGTGTTGTGCACCGACGACAAACTCAATACCTACGCCCCTTATCCTTTTCTGGCCGCCAGCCGGGTTGATTATTTGGTCACGCCGCCCGGTCGACATCCGCAGCTTGAGCAGCAAGTGACTCACAGCGGCGGCAAAGTCGTGTACAACCCTTCAATTACGGGAGAGTGAAATGCAAATAGCCCATGTTGCACTGTGGACCCGCGATATTGATGCACAAGTGGCATTTTGGCAGCGTTATTTCAACGGCGATGCCGGGGAGCTGTATGTTAGCCGCAACCGCCCGGGATTTGTGTCCCGCTTTGTTCGCCTGGCCACCGGTCCGACGCTGGAAATTATGGGCCTGCCAGAATTATTGCCGGCGGAACAGGCTAATGAGCGTGTGGGTTGGGCGCATATAGCTCTGTCGGTCGGCGACGAAGGCCTGGTCGATCGGTTGGCGCAGCGCGCGCAGCAAGAGGGGATCCTGCTGGCAGCACCGCGCCAGACCGGTGATGGATTTTACGAGGCAGTCATCCGCGACCCTGATGGTAATGCCATAGAAATTACGGCCTGATCACTCTTCTTCGAGGGTGGCGAACTGCTGCGCCAGATAATCGAGCAGCAGCCGCACCGCCGGTAGCAGTCCGCGGCGTGATGGGAAGACCGCATGCACCACGCCGCCCTGGGGCTGCCAACCGGGCAACAGCTGTACCAGTTCGCCACGCAACATGTCGTCGCGCATCATCATTGACGGCAGCTGTACAATCCCGGCCCCTGCAATTGCGGCGGTTCGCAGCATCAGCATGTCGTCGGTGACCAGCCGTGGCCTATGCTCCCATTCCATTTTTTCACCGTCGGGCCCGGTCAACTGCCACAGGTGCTGTGCACGTGCCGGCCCGAGATCCAGCGTGGGGTATTTACGCAATTCCTCCGGTCGTTGTACTGGGCCAAGGGTTCTCACCAGCGCAGGGCTGGCGGCGATACACCAGGTTCGCTGTGCCAAAATTTTCAGCACCAGATCGCTGTCTTCCAACGGTGGCGGCCGCACACGAATCGCCAGATCCAATCCTTCACCGACCACGTCAACCCGGCGGTTGGTGGCCTCTAGGTGCACAGTGACTTTCGGGTAATCGGCCATAAAAGCCGCGACCATGCTGCCGACCCGGGTATGCAGGATGGCTACCGGGCAAGACATGCGCACGGTGCCGCATGGCTCAGCGCGGGTTTGTTCAATAGCCTGTTGCGCTGCATCGGCTTCAACCAGCATCGCCTTGCAGTGCGTGTAGTAATTCAGGCCCACGTCGGTGACAGAAAAACGCCGCGTTGAGCGTTGAATAAGGCGCACGTTTAAGCGTTCTTCCAGTAATGCTACGCGGCGGCTCAATTTTGACTTCGGTATGCCCAGCGCGCGGCTGGCGGGGGCGAACCCCTGATGATCGACCACGCTGGCGAAATAAAACAGATCGTTTAAATCGGTGAACATCGCCTGTCCTTATCGTCCTATATATAGAACGCTGAGTGTACATCTTGACGACTACTGCAGCAAAGGGGGCTGGATTAAACTTCTGGCATCAACGTAAGGTCGTGAGACCTGAAACAGGAGTTCAATATGAAAAAAATCCTCGGTATTTACAACAGCCCTGAAGCCCACTGGGTCGGCAACGGTTTCCTGGTGAATTCGCTGTTCTCCTATAACGATCTGGGGGCGGAAATGAGCCCGTTCCTGCTGTTGGATCATGCAGCGCCCACCAAGTTCCGTTCCGCTTCCGGCACGCGTGGCGTCGGTCAACATCCGCATCGCGGGTTTGAAACGGTCACCATCGTGTACCAAGGGGAAGTGGAGCACCGTGATTCTACCGGTAGCGGCGGGGTGATTGGCCCCGGCGATGTTCAGTGGATGACCGCTGCTTCGGGCATCTTGCACGAAGAATTCCATTCACGGAATTTCTCGCGCAATGGCGGCACCATGGAAATGGTGCAGCTGTGGGTGAACCTGCCAGCCAAAGACAAAATGGCCGAGCCGGGTTACCAGACGCTGCTGAATGCCGATATTCCGGTCGTTCCGCTGGCGGATGGCGCAGGGCAAATTCGCGTAATTGCCGGCAACTTTGACGGTCACGACGGCCCGGTACGCACCTTCAGCCCGCTCAACGTTTGGGACATGAAGTTAAATGCAGGCCATACCACCACGTTGACGGTGAAAGAAGGCCATACGCTGGCGCTGGTGATATTGCACGGTGCTGTTCACGTTAACGGCGAGGAAGTGGTACGTGAAACCCAAATGGTCAGGTTTGATCGTGCGGGCGATACGATCACTATCGAAGCCAATAACGATGTTGCTTTGCTGGTATTGAGTGGCGAGCCAATCGACGAGCCTATCGTAGGTTATGGCCCGTTCGTGATGAACAGCGACGCGGAGATCCAGCAGGCTTTCCGTGACTTCAACGGTGGCAAGTTTGGCAGCATGACGGCAGAACATGACGCCAGCCCGCAATAAGCATCTCAGAACTGATCCGGAAAGTGATCTCCGGATCGGGTTCTACACTTAGGTAACCTCTGCGCTTTGGCCTCTCGGTCAAAGGCAACTTTTAACCGCGATAATCAATCCCAAAAGGAGTAAACCATGACTGCAAACTACAAACGCCTCGATAAGGATCAGGCCGTCGTTTTGCTGGTGGATCATCAGGCAGGGCTGCTTTCTCTTGTACGCGATATCGATCCCGATCGTTTTAAAAATAACGTACTGGCGCTGGGTGATTTAGCGAAGTATTTCAACCTGCCAACCATTCTGACCACCAGTTTCGAAGATGGCCCTAACGGCCCGCTGGTGCCTGAGCTAAAGGCTCAATTCCCCGATGCCCCCTTTATTCCGCGCCCTGGCCAGATTAATGCCTGGGATAACGAGGATTTCGTCAACGCAGTGAAAGCCACCGGCCGTAAGCAGCTGATCATCGCCGGTGTCGTCACCGAAGTCTGCGTAGCTTTCCCGGCGCTGTCCGCCCTCAGCGAAGGTTTTGAGGTGTTTGTGGTTACCGATGCGTCCGGCACCTTCAACGAACTGACGCGTCAATCGGCGTGGAGCCGCATGGAAGCCGAAGGTGCGCAGCTGATGACCTGGTTCGGCGTCGCCTGTGAACTGCACCGCGACTGGCGCAATGATGTGGAAGGGCTGGGGGCCTTGTTCTCCAACCATATTCCTGATTACCGCAACCTGATGACCAGCTACAGCACGCTGACCAAAGGCAAGTAATCCCGCGAGAAAGAAAAACCGATGATTCTTTACATAATCCTTAAATTTTCATCACGTTAGCGGCGGGATGTAAGCAAAGATCATCGGGGTGAAAAGGTCGTGAAAAGCGGCTTTCTCATTGGCCGGGGGCGGGGTAGGTTAAGCCCAATCCCGGCAAATGAGGACACATGACATGAAAAATGCAATTAACGTACTGACACTGCCTTTTTTGGCTGCTGTGACGCTGTTCAGCGTTAGCGCGCTTTCCGCTCCGGCACCGGCAGAGAAAAATGCCCCACCGCTGGCAGAACAAGGTTTCCGCTTACCCCCGTTCCCGGGCGGACATATGCCTAAACCGGGGTTCTGTCACGGAGGGGAACTGTTCTGCGCGACGTCCGCCAGCGATAACCCAACCGAAACCATCAATAAGCTCACTGCGGTGATCCCGGCAAGTAGCGCCAAACATTATGAAGTCCGTGTTTCTGTCGTTGCCTTGCCAGATACGCCACCCGTGCCCCTCGCGCCTTAAACGGACCGGCTAGCTCTGAGGGGGAATGCAGGGTAGTCTGAGGAGGTTTTCCTCAGGAGGCAGGATGAATCTATTAACGCTCCCCCCTTATCTCCAACCTGATGATCGGGTGTTGTTATTCGATGGCGAATGCAACCTGTGCCACGGACTGGTGAGATTTTTGATCCGTGCGGATCGTCAGGGCAAGATCCTGCTGGCTACGGTGCAATCTGCGGAAGGGCAAGCCATCTTAGGCGGGTTGGGCTTACCGACCGACCGTATTGACTCCATTGTGTATCTTGAACAAGGGCAGTACTGGCTAAGATCGGCTGCTTTTTTTCAGGCAATGCGCCAGCTTGGTTGGCCATTTCGGTTACTGGCGCTGGCGCGTTTTCTCCCCCCTCGGCTGGCGGATGCGTTTTATAACCTGGTGGCCAGCAACCGCTACCGGCTGTTTGGCCGCAATGAAGGCACCGCCTTACCCGGGGAGCATCTGCCGGGGCGTTATTTGCATCATCGCTCTGACTATACCCGCTGAACTTTACGCTTCTTTACCCTTTAATCGATTGAAATATCAGCACTCTGGCCGCATATAATGGAGCATTCAGCCGAAAAGGAGCGTGTATGGGAATCAGTGAAGAAGAGCATCTCCGCCGTTTAAGTCAGGAAAAGAACGCGGTGGGGAATACGGCGAAATGGGTAGCAATTGTCTCTGCCATTTACTTCGCCATGATGGTGTTTTACGGTCATCCGATGGGGGTCTTGACGATGTCAGGGCTGATTTTTATCGTCTCCACCACGACCTGGCTGAAGAAGCGTCAAAAAGTGAAGTCCTATCGCCGGGTTTTGGCGAAAATCAACGATGAACCACCGGCTTAGCGACCCTGATATTCACGGCTTGTGATACTGAAAACCAGGCTTGGCGTATCGCCAGGCACGTCATCCAGGGTATCGACCAAACGTAAACCTGCTTTTTCCAGCACGCGGCGTGAGGCCAGGTTTTTTTCACGCACGATCGCAGAGATTTCTGCCAGCCGTAGATGTTCGAAACCAAATTCGAGTGAGGCCTGTGCCAGTTCTGTGGCTAACCCACCGCCCCAAACCTGCGTATCAAAACGATAACCCAGATTCACCGTGCGCTGCGCGCCCAGCGGCCGCCAGGATATCCCACCAAAACCGATGACCCATTCCGGTCGCTCAAGCCGCGCAATAGCCCAAGAGCCGTAGCCGTGATGCTGCCAATTTTCGATCCGTTCAGCCAACGCCTGCTGCGCCTGCGCCTCGCTGGCAATGGGGCCTGCCGGATTAAAACGTTGCGTGTCGGGATCGCCAAAAATGGCGTAAAAGCGAGCTAGATCGTCGGCGACGGGCGGGCGCATCAGCAGACGGGCGCTAACAAAAGGGGCGGTAGGGTGAGTCTGTTGCATGGTTTCTCGTCAGCTGCGGTAAAAGGCAGGTTTAACTGTAGACCCGTTGTGCGGAGAAGGGAACACACCCCCCTCTCCAGGTGGAGAGGGGGAATGGATCAGATAAATGAATCGTCGTCGTTGTAGTCGTCATCAGAGAAGTCGTTACTATCGTCGTTTTGATAGTCCGCGTTCTGGAACCCGTTATCCTGGTTGAGGAAACGGCTGTCGCCACCGTTATTAAAGGTATCGAGATTATTGGATGCGTCGAAGTTACGCATTGCGCTGTCATCCACCGGCGTTGCCGGTGTCTCATCGATAATGTTCACAATCTCTTCCGGCTGTGAATGGCGGAACATGCCGGTTAGCATATCGGCGAGCACCACCCCTCCCGCTACGCCGGCTGCAGTTTGCAATGCGCCACCAAGGAACCCGCCAGCACGTGAAGGTGCCGCCTGTTGTGGCTGGCTATAAGCGGGTTGCTGCTGCTGTGGAGCGTAGCCTGCTTGCGGCTGATTGTTCCATGCCGCGTTGTTCTGCTGTTGCGCCTGATATTGCTCACGCGGGCTTGGCGTGTTGCGGTTACCGCCGCCAAACAGGCCGGCCAGGAAACCGCCGCTGCTTTGCTGGTTGGCGCTATTTTGCTGTTGTTGGGCAATCTGGCTTTCCAGATCTTTTACCCGCTGGTCAAGCTGCTTCAAGGCCGCTTCCTGAATAATCATTGCCTGCGCCATGTAATAAGGTGCTGAAGGCTGCTCACGAATGTGCTGATTGATTTGCTGCTCTGCCTGGAGATCCCTCTGGCCTGTCTTGGTCTCGGCATCTTTCAAGCGGCCAAACAGACCATCGATAAGGCGTTGTTCTTCAGATTGCATAGGATTACCTCAAGGAGATTAATTACGGTACTGGATGATCGATATCATCGGTAACTCTCACCCTAGCGCGTTTGTATGAAGCAATAAATAAATGGTAGGTAAACCTGATTATGAATTTGTTACCAGTTACGGCAAAGGGATTAACATCACCAGCTTTAGCCCGCTGTTTTCCGCAGGATGAAACGTCAGTTGCTGAAAGCGTAAGGGACCGCGTTGGGGGTGTTCGAACCCCCTTTCGCCCCCTTCGCGTGCCATGACATCGTGCTGTTTCCACCAGTGGTTAAACGCCTCGCTGTTGTGGGTCATATTGCGCACAAAAGCACGAATCTCTTCGGTATTTTGGTGATGGCTGGTTTCGGCGCGAAATTCGGCGACCACGCGCCGCGCACGATCTTCCCAGTCGCTGACCAGCGTTTTCGCTAACGGATGGAAAAACATAAAGTGCAGCAGATTGGGCGTGTTGGTTTGGCCCAGCCAGCCGCTGAACAGGCTTTCCGCGGGCGCATTCCAGGCCGCGACATTCCAGGTGATATCCAGGAGATAGCAAGGCACCGCTACCTGATGAACGCTTTGTAAAACCGCACTGTTAGCCATTTCCTGATGCTGTTCTTGTTCGGGATCGGCCACCCGCGCCAGGGTAAATAAATAGTGGCGTTCGGCATGCCCCAAACGGAGCGCTTTGGCAATGCGTGCCAGTGTATGCGGAGAGATGGACACCTCCCGGCCCTGTTCAATCCAGGTATACCACGTGGCACTAATACCGCTGATTTGCGCCAGCTCTTCACGGCGCAGGCCGCTGGTGCGACGGCGTGGTGCGCTGGGTAAGCCCAGCATTTCCGGTGTAATACGCTCACGGTGGGCGCGTAAAAAGGCACCGAGTGCCTTGGGACCGGATAAGGCTTCTGATTGCATAGACTGGTACCCCTGATACTAGGATAACTGCTCATATTGTACCCGTATATTAAGCTGATTATAGTAACAAAAGTCATCCGGCACAGGCGTAAGCCATACAATAAATGGGGCACATATGAGCAAGAGCAACAGCCATAAAAATGCGGTCGATCGTCAGTTTGGCGAGCAGGCCAGCGCTTATCTGACCAGCGCAGTCCATGCGCAGGGGAAGGATTTACAACGACTGGGGCTGCTGCTGGAACCCCATGCCGATGCCAGGCTGCTCGATCTGGGCTGTGGTGCAGGTCACGCCAGTTTTACGGCTGCGGCAAAAGTGGCGCAGGTGGTGGCTTACGACTTATCGGTACAGATGTTGGCGGTAGTAAGCCAGGCCGCAGCGGATAAAGGCTTTACTAATATCCAGGTGCAGCAGGGCGTAGCCGAATCACTGCCGTTTGATGATGCCAGCTTTGATCTGGTGATCAGCCGTTATTCGGCGCACCACTGGCATGATGTTGGCCAGGCATTGCGCGAAGTGCGTCGGGTGCTGAAGCCGGGGGGAAAAGCTATCTTTATGGATGTGGTCTCACCAGGGCATCCTTTGTTGGATATCTATCTGCAAACCGTTGAAGTCCTGCGCGATACGTCACATGTCCGCAATTATGCACCGGGCGAATGGCTGAGCTTGATAACAGAATCTGGGTTGCAGGTTCGAGAGGTGACGTCAGATCGGTTGTATCTGGAATTTAGCAGCTGGGTGGCGCGCATGCGTACGCCAGAGCATTTCGTTACGGCTATTCGTGCGTTTCAACAAGGGGTTTCTGAAGATGTGCTGCGGCATTTCGCGATCCAGCAAGACGGATCATTTACCAGCGATATCATGATGTTTGAAGTGAGCAGGGGATAAATAACGTCAGGGCAACCAATATACCCTTCCTCTTTCCGCGAGAAATACGCAGAAAACCATCGGATATAGCGGCTGCCCTGACAGAGTATTACCGGGTATAAATTACTTTTTGTCTTCCAACAGGCAGCGATAAATCAGGCCACCGATAGCACCGCCCACTAAGGGGACTAGCCAGAATACCCAAAGCTGTTGCAATGCCCAGGTACCTTGGAAGATGGCCACGCCGGTACTGCGCGCAGGGTTAACAGAAGTATTGGTTACCGGAATACTGATCAAGTGAATCAGCGTTAATGTCAAACCAATCGCTAAGGGAGCAAAACCGGCTGGCGCACGTTTGTCCGTGACACCATGAATAACGATCAGGAAAAATGCTGTCAGCACCAATTCAATGACGATAGCAGATTGCAGAGAATAACCACCCGGTGAGTGTTCACCGTAACCGTTGGAGGCAAAGCCGCCAGCAGTGGCATCGAAACCTGCTTTACCGCTGGCGATTAAATACAACACCGCCGCTGCAGCAATCCCGCCAATCACCTGAGCAATCACGTAAGGAATAACATCTTTTGCGGCGAAACGGCCACCGGCAAATAACCCCACGGTAATGGCTGGGTTAAAATGCCCGCCAGAAATATGGCCAACGGCATAGGCCATTGTTACCACGGTAAGACCAAAAGCGAGTGCGACACCGAGAAAACCAATACCCAGCTGTGGGAATGCTGCTGCTAATACGGCGCTACCACAACCACCGAACACCAACCAAAATGTGCCAAAAAATTCGGCAAAAAGTCGCTTTGACATAGATTCCATCCTACGGAAAATACTAACGGGCGTTAGCACTAAAAACTATAGAACACCTTTTTAAGTTAATGCAGGTTTCTATCAATATTTTCTTAATGCACCTTGAATAACGGTGGATATTAAATCCCTGGGAATTAACTTTGTCTATGCGAATACGGCTATATTTTTCTAATTACGGCGCGTTTGCTGTTTTTTTTATCTTTGTTATAAGAATTTACCCTAAGCTTAAGCGACAGGTTTTTTTTGTTGAAAATAGCTAGCGTTAAATTTTCACTCTCCTATGTTTTTTCCATTGGTTTTGTCCGCGTTAATTGTTAATTCCTATTTGCCATCTTTAATTTTCAAGCCAATTCATGGTATTAGTGGGCTTGTCATAAGATTGTCATGTGGAGCGAATACATTGGCAAACTGCCAAGCTTACATTCTTAATTTTGAGCTATAACCATGAAAATAAAATCGGTTTCACTGTTAATCAGTTCGTTATTCCCTCTGTTGTCCTATGCCGCCACTGACGTTGAGGTTGCACGCTATATTGTCAGTTTCCCTGGTGGTGAGCATGTGAGTTACCAGGGCGCATTCGCTAAGCACTTCCCACAGGGATTGCCGGTAGGTATCGGCTCGGGTCTGGTATTCAATAGTCGTGAAGGCAATGACCTGCTGTTGACGACAGTGACCGATCGCGGCCCGAATGCCGATGCGCCTACGGTCGGTGAACAGGACGCCAAAATTTTCGCTAACCCTGCTTTCGTTCCGCTGTTGATGGATATTCGTGTCGGTGGGGGGAAGGCGGTTGCCAGCAATTCACGCCCACTGCATGACCAGCAAGGGCCGATTAGCGGGCTGCCGCTGCCGGCAGGTCTGATTGGTTCAACCAATGAAGTTGCGTTGAGTGATACGCTGAAAATCTTGCAGGGCGATCGGCGCGGGCTGGATACCGAAGGCATTACGGCGGATGGAAAAGGCGGTTATTGGCTGTGTGATGAATATGGCCCGTTCCTGATCCATATCGACAATCAGGGCAAGATCCTCGCCAAATACGGCCCGACGCCGGAGCAGGGAGAGCACGCGGTGGCAGGCGGATTGCCGAATATCATCAAATGGCGTCAGCCGAACCGAGGTTTTGAAGGCATCACCCGCCTGCCGGACGGGCGTATTCTGGCGGCGGTGCAGAGCACGCTCGACGTGGACGGCAAGACCAAGAACAAAGCACAGTTTACGCGCTTGGTCAGTTTTGATCCGGCCAGCGGCAAAACGGCGATGTACGGCTACCCGATCGATATCGACAGCTATAAAAAGGCCAAAGACGCCAAAGTGGGTGACATTGTGGCTGTAGACAACCAACACATCCTGTTGGTTGAGCAGGGCAGCGATAAAGACAAGCAGATGATCAACAAGATCTATCTGGTCGATCTCAGTCAGGCGACCGATCTGACGGCCTTCGAAGGCAAGGGCAAAGCGCTGGAGTTTGACGATGCGCAAGCGCTCGCCAAGCGCGACGTGAAGCTGGCGCAGAAGCGTGAAGTGGTCGATCTGCGCAAATTGGGTTGGCAGCAGGAGAAGGTAGAGGGTCTATCGCTGATCGACGATCACACTCTGGCGGTGATTAACGATAACGATTTTGGCCTGCAGGCCAAGCTGGTGGACGCACAGCCCAAGGCGAAGAAAATCGGCGACTATCAGTTGGATAAGCAGGGTAACCTGAGCCTGGACGGTAAAACCGTGTCGGCCCGTATTGAGCTGCAACCGCTGGAGAAACCGGAGTCGCTCAGCGAATTGTGGGTGCTGACGCTGCCGCAGCCGCTGAAGTAGAGACGGCAACAGGGGGCCGATGCCCCCTGTTTTTATCCGTGAGTGCCGCTGACCTGCGGCGTCCTGCCTCGTGAAATGCTCTCCCACACCGCGACCGCCACCATAATCAACGTGGTCAAACCGTTCACCATCAGTAAATCGGTGAGGTAGGCGATTGGTGCCAGCACTGCCAGCGCAATGAGCCCCACCAGATGCGATAGGGGAAAGCGACGATAAACCAACCTTTTATACAAGGCGTTAGCGAACAGGTAGATTGCAGGACCGAGGAGCAGTACCGCTGCCGTAACGTTGTTAATATGGCCGTCAGGATGAGCAATCACCAGTTCGTTGGCGACGGCGCAAACGATGATGGCACCGACGAGTATCACGTGAACATAGTGGAAGTTGGCGCCCAGTTGGCCCGGGTTTTCCGCCTGGCTAATGGCGTGACTGCCGGCTTTGCTGCTGGTATCGAAATAAACCCACCACATCGCCAGGCTGCCGAGAAAGGCAACCAGCGAGGCAATCAGTACCGGTGGGTTCCAGGACGCCATTTCGCTAAGGGTCGAACCGGTAATCAGAATGGTTTCACCCAGCGCCACGATTACGAACAATTGGCAGCGCTCCGCCAGGTGATGGCCCTCGATAGTCCATTCGCTACTGCTGTCGGAACGACCGAGTACCGGCAAGCGGAAACCGAACATGGGCGAAACGTATTCGCACAATACGGCTATTGCCCACAGCAACAGCCGGTAGTTGCCTTCCGCCAACCCGCCCAGGATCCAGAACACCGCTGAAATGCACATCCAGCCAAGAATGCGGCGGAAATTTTGTTTTAATGGGTGGCCGATGGGCAGTAGATTTAAGATCACCAGTGAACGCCCAACCTGGATAGCCACGTAAAACAGTGCGAACAGCAGGCCACGCTCGCCAAACGCGTGTGGCAGCGCAGAAGAGGCGAACAACCCCAATAGCATGATGCCGAACAGCAGGATGCGGATAGGGCGGGTATCCGGGTTAAACCAGTTGGTGACCCAAGCGGTGTACTGCCAGGCCAGCCAGACGGCGAACCAAAGCAACAGCGTTTCGAGCGCGCCGGTCAGTGTCAGGTGGTGCAATAGATAGTGAGAGAGCTGGGTAACGGCAAAAACGTAAATCAGATCGAACAGCAGTTCTGAAAATGAAACCGAGGCACCATGGCCATCACGCACACGCAGTAAGGTTTGCGACATAGGGAGTCCTTCCATAATGATAACCTTCAGAAATAGCGTAGTTCAGTCGCGGGTGCTAAGAGAAGAATCTTAAAGATGAGGATTTTTATCGCATTTGGCCAAACGGACTTTTAATTGTCATCTGCCAGGGGTAGAGTGGCAACATTACCCCCGCGTTACCCAGCCAAAGACATATCTGCATGCACTTCCTCCTTATTTTCATCACAATGATTGATGTTCTTTACATTGGATTACGTCTGCTTTCATTGCCTGGTAGATAATTAACTCCACTGATACGAGAAAATAAACAAAAACATCTGGAGTTAATCATGAAACTATTACCTGGCATCGCAGCAGTTCTTTTGGCAGCCGCTTCATTTTCTTCATTTGCAGCGCCGCTGTCATCAGTAAAACAGGTGAATACTGAACAGGCCAGCAGCATGCAAAGCCTTGGTGTAGTGTCGGTTTCCGGCGTTAGTGGCTCTCCAGCCGATGCGGTTCACGCGCTGAAAGAAAAAGCGCAGGCGGATGGCGCCAGCAGTATTCGTATTATCGGGCTGGACACCCCGGGGGATTCCAGCAACTGGCGTGGTAATGCAGAAATATACCGTTAATCGCCTGGCAGTAAATAAACCTCGGTCACTGTAAAGGGTGGCCGATAAAACAAACGGCTGTGGAATATAATCTGACCGGTAATGCTGTTTATTGATTACCTGAAGATTATTTTCGCAGCCTTTTTTTATCTTTTCGTCTGTCGGTTGCATTTCATTACAACTGTGTCGGTGGTTTTAGGAAACATGTTAATGAATACTTAAGAAATTGAGTTCAGATTGGTGGCTACTCAACGTAAGGAGGCCCCAATGTTAAATGCGACACGGCTGCAACTGAAGAACCACTTTAGCTATCTCCAGCAGTTTATGGCTTCGCCGCGTACTGTCGGTACGCTGGCGCCTTCTTCCCCTTGGTTATGCCAGGCGATGCTGAATCAGATTGAATGGACCGGGGCACTGTCCATTGCAGAATTAGGCGCGGCTGACGGCGTGTTGACCAAGCGTATATTGGGACGTATGCGCGCCGATGCCTCGCTTGAGGCCTTTGAAATTCAATCTCATTTTGTGCATCAACTGCGGAAAATTGACGACCGTCGTTTGCAGGTAATGGACCGTTCCGCCGAAGAGATGGCCCGCGATTACGACGTGATATTCTCTTGCCTGCCCTTGTTATCCATCCCGCTTAAAATCAGTATTCGTATTTTGCAACAGGCGCAGCACTGCTTGCGCGCGCGCAATGGCACGCTGGTGTTGTTTCAATACAGCCATTTGTCGGAAAAGCTGTTGTCTCGCTATTTCCATTGGAAACGGCTACGGGTCGTCCGTAATTTCCCCCCGGCGTTGGTCTATATCTGCACGCCGCGTTAACTAAAGCCTTTTTTCCATCACTACCACGTCGCCGCCATATTGCTGGCGACGCTCAATGGTTTGCCAGCCCCAGCCTGAATACAACGCCTCGGATTTATCGGTAATCAGATGCAGGACAGGGTGGTTGCGCTGGCGCGCCAGTTGCACGATGGCCGCCTCCAGGCGCTGAGCGATACCTTGTCGTCTGTGGTCTGGATGAACAAATACGCCTGCCAGCCAAGGGGAAAGATCCATCCGGTGATGATCGTCACTTGGCCATAGGCTAGCCATACCCAGCGGGCATTCCCCCTCGAGCACCAACAGCGTGGTGTAGTCTTCACTGGGTTGTGCGCACTGTGCAAATCGTTGGCGCGTGCGTTCCAGCGAACCGCCACGCTGGGAGCCCCACTGACCAAATGCCCATGCGGCACAGACGTCGCTAAAATGGGGACATTCCACCAATGGGATAATACGTTGGGTCATCGTTGTTCCTCCTGGATTACCTGCCACGCTAGCCCACCTTTTATTGAATTATCGCCCGATTTTTTAACTTTATAAAACCGTATTTACAGCGGTTTTGCATGTATCAGCGGCGAAACAGCGTCATTCAGCGGATTTAGGCCGCCTGGCGCGGGTTGTGATTGAAAGTGTTAATGAGAGTGATTATCATGCGCGCATATTCTTACCTTGATCCGGCCTGTTCATGCGCAATCCCCTCGTTTTACTGCTGCTTTCTCTGTTGCTCGGCGTTTTTAGCGTTCAGGCGAAAATGGTGACTGACATTACCGGTCGTCAGGTCGAAGTGCCGGATAACCCGCAACGCATCGTGTTGGGCGAAAGCCGCATGTTGTATACGCTGGCGCTCTTGGAGCCGGGGAATCCCGCTCAGCGTATCGTCGGCTGGCCGGAAGACATGGCGCGTTTTGATGCGCAAAGCTGGCAGCTTTACACACAAAAGTTTCCGCAGATCAAAGCGATCCCTTCCATTAGCAAGGGGAATTTCCGCCAGGTTAATAGCGAAAACCTGATCAAGTTAAAGCCGGATCTGGTGATTCTCGCACGTTACGCGCGGGAAGAGGGTGACAGTGATTTGTTGCTCAATACGCTGAGTAAGGCCGGAATCGCCGTGATCTACGTCGATTTACGGGTCGACTTGCTGAATAACACCGTGCCGAGTGTCCGTTTGCTGGGGGAAGTTCTCAATCGTCAGCAGCGCGCGGAGCAGTTCATCAGCTTCTACCAGCAGCATATGGCGGTGATCCAGCAGCGATTGGCAGGCTACAAGGGGCCAAAACCCAAGGTAATGCTGCATTTGCACCTTGGGCGGCGTGAAACCTGTTGCACTACGGCGGCACATGGCAACCTCGGCGATCTGCTGGCTTTTGCCGGCGGGGACAATATCGCCAATGCCAGCATCAAAGGCGTTTATGGTGAGCTGAACCCGGAAACCATTTTGACCGCTAATCCCGATATCTATATTGCTACCGGCATGGCCGGGCCAGAGGGCAAGCGTTTTTCCGATCTGCGCCTTGGGCCCTTGGTCACCCAGAAGGAAGCTGACGAAAGCTTCCGGATGATCATGCAAAAGCAGCCGATGCTCGCCAACCTGAAAGCGGTAAAAAACCACCAGGCCTGGAGCATCTGGCACAACTTCTATCTCAGCCCTTACCACGTTGTGGCCGTTGAGATGTTCGCTAAAGCTTTCTACCCGGATCTGTTTGCAGACATCAACCCGCAGCAGACCTTTAAGCAGTTATATCAACAATTTTTGCCGTTACCTTTTTCAGGGACTTATTGGAGTCAGTTAAATAATGAATAACACCCAGCGTGGCTGGTGGTGCGCATTGCCTCTGGCGGCCTGTGCATCGGCCCCGGCGTTCAGCGTCGACAAAACAGCAGAAAAGAGTGAAACCCTGGTGGTGGTGGGTCAACCACCATCGGATGGTGTAAAAAGCTACCAGCCGCTGACAAGCGTGACCGGCACCCGTAGCGAAACCTCTCTGCTGAACGTGCCGCAGGCTATCGACGTTGTCCCGCAACAAGTGATTACCGATCAGGCTGTCAGCAGCCTGGACGAGGCGCTGTATAACGTCAGCGGCATCACACAGGCAAACACGTTGGGAGGCACCCAGGACGCGGTAATGAAACGTGGCTTTGGCGATAACCGCGATGGCTCCATTCTGCGCGACGGCGTGCGTTCGGTTCAGGCACGCAACTTTACCCCGACCACTGAGCGGGTTGAGGTATTGAAAGGTCCGGCATCTATGCTATACGGCATGGGCGAGCCGGGCGGGATGATCAATATGATCACCAAAAAGCCGCAGTTGCAGCAGCACACGCATGTGGAAGGGGGGGGCAGCAGCTTTAAAGGCGGCGGCGGCCAGTTAGACGTTACCGGGCCGCTGGGCACCTCTGGTTTTGCCTATCGGATGATTGTCGATCACGATGAAACCGATTACTGGCGCAATTTTGGACGCAATCGCCAAACGGTGATTGCGCCTTCGTTGATGTGGTACGGCGAAAGCACCACGGTGCGTGTGGCTTACGAACATATGGAATACTTGGTGCCCTTTGATCGCGGGACCATCATTGATTCACGCACTGGCAAGCCGGTGAATACGCCGCGCGATCGCCGTTTTGACGAAAGCTATAACGCCACGCGGGGCGATCAGGACAGCGTTACGCTGCAGGTCGATCAGGTACTGAATGAAAGCTGGAAAAGCTCGCTGACCTACGCTTACAGCCGCAATAGCTACAGCGATAATCAGGCACGTGCGCTGGCGCTGAACCCTGATACGGGGGTGTTGTCGCGCCAGGCCGACTCTACGGCCCATGCTGTCAGCCATGCCAACGCGGTACAGCTGACGTTCAATGGCGACGTCGATTGGGGCAAAACCAACCACCAGATGCTATTCGGGTTTGATTTTGAAGATAACCGCACCTACCGCGGCGACATGATTCGCGGCAAAAAGAACAGCGATTTCAACATCTATAATCCGGTGTATGGCCTGATGCCGACCTCGAATGCCGTCAGCGCCAAAGACAGCGATCAGCGTGAAAACCTCACCAGTTATGGCTGGTTTATGCAGGATTCTATCCAACTGACCGAAAAGTGGTTGGTGATGGGTGGCTTGCGCTATGACGCCTTTGACGTTTTCGCCGGGAAAGGGCGGCCCTTTGTCACCAATACCGACAGTTCCGACAGCAAGCTGATACCGCGTGCCGGGGTGGTCTACAAGCTGACGCCGAATGTCTCGCTGTACAGCAGTTACACCGAATCTTTCAAGCCGAACTCTTCCATTGCCAGCCAGATTGGTTCGCTGCCACCGGAACAAGGCAAGGCCTGGGAAGTGGGGAGCAAGGTTGAGTTGCCAAAGGGTATTACCGGCACGCTGGCGCTGTTTGACATCACTAAACGCAACGTGATGGTCAACGAATTGGTAAATGGTGAAACCGTCACCCGCACTGCAGGACGTGTGCGTTCTCAGGGCGTGGAGTTGGATGTTGCAGGCAACATTACCGATTCGTTGAGCCTGATCGGTTCTTATGCTTATACCGATGCGCGGGTAGTGGATGATCCCGACAACAAAGGCAAAGAAATGACCAACGTGGCGCGTCATACTGCCTCGCTGTTTATGACCCAGGATCTGGGATCAACGGGGCTATACAGCGGAGATAACGTGCGCGTGGGTGCAGGTGCACGCTATGTGGGGCGCCGCCCTGGTGATGCCGCCAACAGTTTTAATCTCGACAACTACACTGTTGCCGACGCTTTTGCTGCTTACACTCTACCGGTGAAGGGTTACCAGGTGAAATGGCAGTTAAACGTGAAGAACCTGTTCGACAAAACCTATTACCCGTCCAGCGGTGGCAATTTGCGCGTTGCGGTGGGAGAACCACGTGAAGTGGTGCTGCGTGCCAGCGTCGACTTCTGATTTTACGCACAGGAATGTCTGCCCGGCGGCCGGTATCTGCCGCCGGGTAAATCTGATTAAATAGCCGGCCCTGACGTTAAGGAGAACCCGATGAGCCTGCAAATCCGTTTAGCGCAGCCGCAGGATATCGCTCAGTTGATCGCCGTTGAGCGCTCGGCGGCGCAGCTGTTTCATCAACAGCCTGCCTGGCGTTTTATCGCCGAAGGCCCGGTGATGAGTTCAGAACAGCATGCTGATTTTATTCAGCGGCAACACGAATGGCTGGTTGAAGGCGCGTCAGGAGAGGTCGCCGGCTTTATTGCCGTCATACCGCAATCACAGGATTGGCATATCGCCGAGCTGTCGGTAGCCGCCAATTGGCAGCGCCAGGGCATTGGCCGACGTTTGATCGCGGAGGTTGCAGCACAGGCGGCATTGCAAGGCGCACAGCGTTTGACGTTGACGACTTTTATTGATGTGCCCTGGAACGCACCCTATTACCAGCGCCTTGGGTTCAGGCCGATCGCCGCCCAGCAACTCAGTGCGTCATTGAAGCATCAGTTGGCTGAAGACAGTGCGCAGGGTTTTGCTGCGGACAGCCGCTGTGCCATGGAATTTACACTGTCGTAAATATTGAAATACAGGCTGATGGCGGTATGATGCAGCAACTACGCCATCGCACGATCTGCACGCCAGATTCTGGCATGCAAACGCAATCACGTCACCGTATAAGGGACAACCCGTAATGACACAAACCATTTTCATGGTCGGCGCTCGCGGAGCCGGTAAAACCACGGTGGGCAATGCACTGGCGTTGGCGCTGGGCTATCAATTCATCGATACCGATCTGTTTATGCAGCAGACCACGCAGATGAGCGTGGCGGAAATGGTCGAAAAAGAAGGCTGGCTGGGGTTTCGCCGCCGTGAAAGCATCGCGCTGCAAACCGTGACGCAACCGTCAACTGTAGTTGCCACCGGCGGTGGTGCAATCCTGGCAGAAGAGAACCGCCGCTTTATGCGTCAGCACGGCACGGTGATTTACCTGCGCTCGCCGGCTGACGTACTGGCACAACGACTGGAAGAATACCCACAAGACGCACAGCGCCCAACCTTGACCGGCCGTCCTATTGCCGAAGAGATGTTGGAAGTGTTGGCCGCTCGCGAAGCCTTGTATCAGGAAGCTGCGCATTACGTGATGGACGGTACCGGCAACCCACAACAGGTGGTGGCTCAGATCCTCGCCGCGTTACAGCGTGAAACGGTAAAGTAATACCTAAAGGGTACGTGCGGGCACACTAGGCTGTGCCCGATTCTCTGCATTTCCCCTGCTTTCCCCCGTGTCGAACCGCCTCACGCGTCTGAGTGTTGGGATGAGGACACTACGAGTGTGCCTGATCGGCTGGGTGCGCTGTAAAATACAGCCCCGGCGTGATGCCAAAACGTTGACGGAAAGCGGCAATGTAGGCACTGACATTCTCGTAACCGTAGTCGCCGGCGATCCGATTGACGGACTCGCCGCGCGACAATGGCTCCAGCGAGCGGATCACCCGGGCTTGTTGGCGCCAGCGGGCGAAAGTGACGCCAGTTTCGCCAATAAAACGGCGGCTCAGGGTGCGGACGCTCAGTCCGGCCCAGGCAGCCCATTCAATCTGGCTCCGGTTGTCAGCAGGATCGTTCAGCAGTGCACGCGCAATTTTCAACAACCGCGCGTCCTGCGGTAGCGGCAGTTGGAGCGGGGCGCTTTCCTGAGCACGGACTTCATCTAACAATACATGCAATAGCCGCCGCTGCGGCGCGTTCAACTTTTGCCCGGCGAAGGGCGTTATGCGTTCCACAAGCGCCTGAATCAACCCGGAGGCGGTACTTAGCCGGGGTTGTTCAGGTAATCCGCCACAGTAAGCTTCCGGCACATATAGGCTCCAGCCTGCTACGTTGCCGCACGCCACCGCCTGATGTGCGCAATGAGGGGGCAGCCAGCCAATATTACCCGCGGTCATTGCCCATTGCCGCTCGTGGGTTTCCAGTGCGATCATGCCATGGGTTAACAAATAGATTTGCCCCTCGGTATGTTGATGCCAAGGCGTCAGGTGTTTTTTCTCATGCCAGAGTCGCTCGCTTTGCAGGATCATATTGATTGGCCGATTTACAGTATAAAAAGTCCCAGTGCGCTTATTATGCCACGCTCTGGTCGCGCTATGATCTCCGCTTCATTCAATTCTGGAGATTGCTGATGACCTTGAAGACCCCAGCCGCCATTGTGCTCGACGCCTTGCAGCAGGTGGTTGCTACCCCGCAGCACCAACCCGCACTGATCGCTGAATTCTTCCATGCGGATTACCACCAGCAGGTGGATGGTAAAACGCTCGATTATTCGCAGTTTGTACAACATATGGCGTTGCTGAAGCAGCTCACCCGTAGCATGACATTGGTGTTTGTCGCGGTTGCCGGGCAGGGCGACGCGGTGTTGACGCACCATCTGGTACGGGTGGAAAAACGCGATGGCGGCAGTAGCTTGGTCAAGGTGCTGGCGCATTTCACTGTGCGTGACGGAAAAATCAGCGCCTGCGATGAACTGACGCAATTGCTGGAGGGGGAGCACGGCGATCGCGACCTGGGGTCATGCGTGTCGGTCTAAATAGCGCTGCTATACTTAAGCTTGTGGAATCACAGGGGAGATGAGCATGCGCGAAAATGACCGACCTGGCTATCCGAGAACCGCCCGAGTGGTCGCCGTTGACCGGGGCGATCCGAGCTTGCATATGCACCGTTTTGAGGTGCGTACCGATGACATTGAGCCGAACACGCTGCTCAGTGAGCATCCTACCGAGCAGGAAGCGCTTGATGCCAAGCATCGCTACGAAGATCCTACGCTGGAAGATTAATCGACATCCCCAGAAGCCGGCGCAAGGCCGGTTTCTTTATTCATTTTTTTTGCTAATTGACTGATTAAAATAGCGAATAAAGTTGTATGCCACTTTCTGAATCTGGTATGCGGTGCCTTTTGAAGCCAGGATGCAGAATGGCTATCTGGCACATCTCCACTCTGCAGAACTTTACTCTGCGTCTCGATCGCATTTCGCGTGAAAAACCAGTGACAGATCAACCTTAATCCCCCAATATGGATTCCCCATAAAGTTGATTACGCGGGTGCCAGTCTATGCTGAAAGTGAACGAGTATTTTGCCGGAAAAGTGAAGTCTATCGGTTTCGATAGTAGCAGCATCGGCCTTACCAGCGTCGGTGTTATGGAAGAGGGAGAGTACACCTTCAGCACCGCCCAGCCGGAAGAAATGACCGTAATTACCGGCGCGTTGAAAGTGTTGTTGCCGGGCTCGCCGGATTGGCAGGTATTTATGCCGGGTGAGAAGTTCTTCGTACCGGGCCACAGTGAGTTCAACCTGCAGGTTGCCGATGCAACGGCCTATCTGTGCCGCTACTTAAGTAAATAATCCTACCCTTTACTTGACGCCGCAGCGCTGTTGGCCGCGCGCACTCACCCCAGTCACTTACTTGCGTAAGTCCCTGGGGTTCTCGCACTTGCCACCTGGCTGCAACTCAAATTAATTTGGGTAGGTTGTTTATTTGGCAAAAGCTGCGCATCTGGAGCAAAGGCGCAGTTTTTGCAGGCTCAACGCTGGGCTTCGCCACCCAGAGCTTCGATGGTGTTCTTGATTAACGCCGCCAGCTCGCTGGTCATCAGGATGAAGTCGGCGTCAAAACGCTGGGCAAAATCGTCACGATCGATGTCGTCATTCTGCTCGCGCAGCGCATCAGCAAACTTCAGACGTTTCAACGAGCCGTCGTCCGCCAGGACCAGTTGAATGCGTTCTTGCCAGTCAACCGCCAGTTTGGTCACCAGCTTGCCGGCTTCAATGTGCACCGCAATCTCATCGCTGATCAGGTTCTGTTTTTTGCAGCGAATAACGCCGCCATCTTCCAGAATTGCCTTCAGTTCCGCTTCGTCCTGAATGATAAAGCCCGCAGGCAGTTCGCCGGAGCGTACCCATTCAGTCAGCGTCAGTTCAATTGGGCTTTCCATGGTCAACGGCACCACGGGCAGAGAACCCAGGCTTTTGCGCAACAGCGCGAGTGTATCTTCCGCACGCTTGGCGCTGGCAGCATCAACCATGATCAGATCGTTGACGGTGTCTATCCACATAAACGTTTGGTTAAAGCGGCTGAAGGCACGCGGCAGCAGGCTGTGCAGCACTTCGTCTTTCAGTGCGTCTTTCTCGGTTTTCTTCAGTTTACGGTGTTGCTCACCTTCCAGGCGTTCAATTTTGGCCTGCAACTCTTGCTTGATGACCGGCGACGGCAGGATTTTTTCTTCCTTGCGCGCACAGATGACGATCTGGCCATTCACTGCATGCGTCAATGCGTCGCTGTGCGAGCCCATCGGGGAGACCCAGCCGGTTTTCGCCATGTCCTGGCTGCCGCACGGGGTGAAAGCAAAGGCGCTGAGCTGTTTTTCCATTTCATCCGCGTTTAGCGCAACTTCGCGGCTCAAACGGTAAACCATCAAATTCTTAAACCACAGCATAATGTTATCCCTGGCTGGGCGTGCATCTGGCACGCTTATTCATCAAAAGCAGGGCGGCATAATAACGAATCAGAGGCGAAAAATCGCCTCATTCCCTCTCAATTGCGTCGTCGACCGCGTTTGAACGACGTGCCCGTTGCAACGCCATCGCCAGCTGACGCTGGCTGAAAGGCTTGCGCAGCAATTCCACATTAGGCAGCGTGTCTTCGTGGTTTCGACGTATATCCTGACCGCTGATCAACAAGGCCGTGATGCGCGGATTAATCTCTCGCGCCAGCCCAATCACCTGTGCGCCGTCCAGCTCGCCCGGTAACATCAGGTCGCTTATCAGTACGCCGATATCCGACGTCTGACGTAACAGCGCCAGTGCTTCATGGCTGTCCGCACAGTCCAGCGTCAGGTAGCCGAGCTGGTGTAGATGTTCACACAACGTATAGCGCACGTCGTT
Organism: Serratia sp. PL17; assembly: GCF_017832355.1. Lineage (GTDB taxonomy): Bacteria > Pseudomonadota > Gammaproteobacteria > Enterobacterales > Enterobacteriaceae > Serratia. The sequence goes on along the minus strand of NZ_JAFIBY010000004.1, from coordinate 316,412 downwards.
TTCATCTTCCAATACCAGTACCAGGTTGCCGCTGTCGTCATCTTCCTCGGTTGGCAGGGCCGGTGCGTCTATCAGTGCTGGCGTAGGCGCTCGTGGCAACTGCAAGCGCACCAGTGTCCCTTGGCCCGGAGTGGTTTCAATCTGTACCCGGCCACCTGACTGGCGAACAAACCCGTATACCATCGACAGCCCCAGTCCACTGCCGCTGCCCACGGCCTTGGTGGTGAAGAAGGGTTCGAACACCTGCGCTTTGACCTCTTCCGACATACCACAGCCGGTGTCGATCACCTCTAACGTCACCATGTCCTGTTTCTTGCCGCCGCTGCGCACCACGCGTTGGTTGTAGGTCCTGATCTTCACTATGCCGCTGCGGCCCTCCATGGCGTCGCGGGCGTTGACCACCAGATTGATCAGCGCATTTTCTAACTGGTTAGCATCAACCCACGCCGGCCAGCCGGGATGCTGAGACTCAATGACCAGGGACAGCGTCGTGGGCAGTGAATGACGTAGCAACTCCTGCAGATTTTCTACCAGCAGGTGAAGCGTGATGGCCTGCGGGTGCAGTGCCTGTTTACGAGAGAACGCCAGCAGTCGCTGGGTGAGCTGTGCCCCGCGTTCGGCAGCCTTCAGTGCGCGAGCGATGCGTTGCTCAGTCTGTGCGTCCTGTGTCTGCTGGGTCGTCAGCTCCAAACTGCCGATAATTACCGCCAACAGGTTATTAAAATCATGCGCCAATCCGCCGGTGAGTTGGCCGACTGCTTTCATTTTTTGACTGTGCAACAGTGCTTCTTCCAACGCTTTACGCTCGGTACGCTCCAGCACCACGTTGACCACGCCACGGTTTGGTACCGGGCTAAAACGCAGCTCGACGGTGCGCCCATCGCTCAGCCTTAGCTCCTGCGGTTGCGGCAGTTCGCTGGAGAGGTTGGCCAACACCGCATCCCAACGCTGGCCGGCCGGAGGCGTCACGTGTTGCAGCAGCTCGCGGTAGTGTTGTCCCCGGTGTAATTGGTGTTCGTTTAATCCCAACAGGAGAGGATATTGCGGGTTCCACACGACCAATTGACCGTCGTTATCAAAGAGTGCGAAGCCGTCGCGCATCGCCAGAAACGTGGTTTCCAACTGGGTGCTTTTCTCTTTCAACAGGCGGGAAGTCTGTTCGAGTGAGGCGGTATTACGTGCAAAAACGTTGAATGCGCGTGCCAGTTCGCCCAATTCATCGCGGCGTTGCAGCGCGGGTACGCTGACATCGCGCTCACCCCGTGCCAACCGCGTCATGGCGTTAGCAATTGCGGTCAGGTTCGAGCCGAGGTTGCGGTAGATATACAACCCGGCGAAACCGGTAATCACCAGCGCCAGCAGCGCAAACAGGCCGATAAATACGCTGATGGAACTGAGTTCATGGTGCGTTTGGTGGGTACGTAGCTCCGATTCGTCCGCCACTTTCTGTACGTAAAGATTGATATCATCGTTGAGCATCGCGACTAACGCTTTGATATGGTAGGTGTAATAGGCTAGGGCGAGATCGCTTTGCTCCAACTCCAGTGTTTCAGGCAGCAACCGTTGTTCATTGTCCCGAAATTGCCGCATTTTCTCATCCACCAACGCATCTGGGCTGTTTTGCGGCCAGTAGGCCATCACGCTATCGAGCTGTTGGGCTGCTGCCTTGGGCGTTGGGGTTTGAATGGCAATGGCCAGCAGCCGATCAATTTGGCTCAGAAGCGGCTGCGAAGGTTGGTTCAGGTTATGGCGTTGGTTAAGGCTGGCGATATGCCGCAGCGTGCTTTGTGACTGATACAGGCCGCTGAGAAGAATATTGCGTTGTAAATGCCGCGCGTGCCCGAGATCCAGCATGCGGGTCACACTGGTTTCCAACGCGTTACTGCGGCTGATGATGCGTTTGACCAGGGCCGGTTCACTGTGTGCCAGGGGTGCTTCTGCCAACCGACTGAGTGAAGCCTGTAGCGCCAGCTGAGTCTGTTTCAGTCGAGCGGATTCGCTTTGGTACTCCAGCGCGCCAACCACTTGCGAAAGCCGAATCGCGGCGGTCGCCACGTTTGACGTGTCCCGGCTTAACGCCATACTGCCGTTCATCTCTTTCAGCGTCTGCGCCTGCACCTGTTCCTGCAGCTTGCCCGCATGGTTAAAACCGACGATTGCCACCCCACTGACCATGAGCGTCACCGCCACAACCAGCAGGTTGAACATCAGCAAGCGCCCACGAGCACCGGCAAGGAAAGGCAATCTGCGCATCGTATCTCCCGTAACTGACTGTTCGCAGTATAGATCCCCGTTTCATTAACAATATGACAAAGATGAATGGACGCTGACATTTTGCATTTATTTATGCGTGGTTAACTGCTCTCAATCCGAACCCTAACCTGAGGTATGACGATGAGCGCGATCCCGATTCTGGAAATGCACAACATCGCCAAGCGTTTTGGTCAGTTTTATGCGCTTAAAGGCGTCAATCTGACGGTATATCGCGGGGAAATTCACGCGTTGATGGGGGAAAACGGTGCAGGTAAAAGTACCTTAATGAAAATATTGGCCGGCGCTTATATCGCCAGCAGCGGGGAAATTTTTATCGATGGGCAGCCGTTCGCCATTAAAGGGCCAAAAGATGCCCTGGCAGCAGGCATCACGCTGATTTATCAGGAAATGAACCTTGCACCGAACTTGACGGTGGCAGAGAACATATTTCTGGGCAGCGAGATCCAGCGCGGTGGCCTGGTAAAACGCGGACAGATGTTGCTGGACGCGCAGAAGGTGATCGATCGTTTGGGGGCTCAGTTCAGCGCCGGCGATCGGGTGATGAAATTAACCATCGCCGAGCAGCAACAGGTGGAAATTGCCCGTGCGCTGCATCGCAACAGCCGCATCCTGGTTATGGATGAGCCGACGGCGGCGCTTTCTTCACGTGAGACGCAGCGATTGTTCGAGCTGATCAAGCGCCTGCGTGATGAGGGCATGGCGATTATTTACATCAGCCATCGCATGGCGGAAGTGTATGAACTGTCGGACCGCGTCAGTGTCCTGCGCGACGGCCAATATGTCGGTAGCCTGATGCGCGACAAACTGTCCGCCAGCGAATTGGTGCGCATGATGGTGGGCCGCCCATTAAGTGATTTGTTCAATAAGGAACCGGGCATTGCGGTGGGCGAACCACGCCTGACGCTGCACGGCCTGACCGATGGCAAGAAGGTGAAACCCGTCAGCCTGCAAGTGCGCGCCGGTGAAATTGTTGGCCTTGCCGGGTTGGTGGGCGCCGGGCGATCCGAACTGGCTCAGCTGATATTTGGCGTGCGCAAGGCCAGTGGTGGCACGGTGGAGATTGACGGCACGTTGGCCAATATCCATTCACCGCGCGATGCCATTGCCCTGGGTATCGGTTTTCTTACGGAAAACCGCAAAGAGCAGGGGTTATTCCTCGATCTGGCAGCGCATGAAAATATCGTCATGGCGACACTGGAACGTGACGGCCGCTATGGCCTGCTCAATCGCCGCAAGGCACAGCGTATTTCCAGTGACGCTATCAGCTTGTTGAATATCCGCGTGCCGCATGCCCAGGTACGTGCCGGTGGGCTGTCCGGCGGCAACCAGCAAAAGCTGCTGATTTCACGCTGGGTGGCGATCGGCCCGCGCATTCTGATCCTCGACGAACCGACGCGCGGCGTTGACGTCGGTGCCAAAAGCGAAATTTACCGCATCATGAGCCAGATGGCACAGCAGGGTGTGGCGATCCTGATGATCTCCAGTGAACTGCCTGAAGTGGTCGGTATGAGCGACCGGGTCTACGTGATGCACGAAGGCAGCATCGTTGGGGAACTGAACGGCGGTGATATCAGCCAGGAAAATATTATGGCGCTGGCAACCGGCGTCGACTCCCCTCAGCCGCAGGTGACAACCGCATGAATAATTCTATCCCCACGCTCAAGGAGCCTGCCATGACATCAAATTCGCTGCCGCCAGGTGCAAAGAACCCTACGCTAAAACGGGCATTACTGGGCGATATGATGCAAACCGTCGGTATCTTGCCGATATTGATCTTGATCGTTGCCGTTTTCGGTTTTGTTGCGCCAAACTTTTTTACCGATGCCAACCTACTGAATATCGCCCGGCAGGCGTCAATTAACATCGTATTGGCGGCGGGCATGACCTTTATCATCCTGACCGGCGGTATCGATCTCTCGGTCGGTTCGATGCTGGGCACCACGGCAGTGGTGGCAATGGCCGTCTCATTGATGCCGGGCTTCGCCGGAATGTCAATTCCGCTGGCGCTTCTGGCCGGCTTGGGCATGGGGTTGTTTAACGGTTTCTTGGTGGCCTACGCCGGTTTGCCGCCGTTTATCGTCACGCTCGGGACCTATACCGCACTGCGTGGTGCCGCTTATTTGCTGGCAGACGGTACCACCATTATCAACTCCAATATCAGTTTTGAATGGATCGGCAATGCTTATCTGGGGCCGATCCCTTGGCTGGTGATCATCGCTTTTGCCGTCATTGCGCTGTGCTGGTTTATCCTGCGCCGCACCACGCTGGGCGTACACATCTATGCCGTGGGCGGCAACATCCAGGCGGCACGTCTGACCGGGATCAAGGTGGGTGCGGTGCTGCTGTTCGTCTACGGTATGAGCGGTTTGCTGTCAGGGCTGGGGGGGATAATGAGTGCCTCACGGCTTTACAGCGCCAACGGCAATCTCGGTATGGGCTATGAGCTGGATGCGATTGCTGCGGTGATCCTCGGCGGTACCAGCTTTGTCGGCGGCATTGGCACCATTACCGGCACGCTGGTGGGGGCGCTGATTATCGCTACCCTCAACAACGGCATGACGCTGATGGGGGTCTCTTACTTCTGGCAATTAGTGATCAAAGGGGCCGTCATCATCATCGCGGTACTGATCGATAAATACCGCACCCGTAATTATCAACACTAATACCCGTTGTCTTTCAAGCGACAGCCATGCTGGCTGCAGCTTGAAAACCCTAGAGCAAGTTTGAGTGAGTGAGAGAAATCAGTTGGTTAGCGCCCACCGGGGCAGGTTTTTCATAGATTAGAAAATAATGAGGAAAACACTATGCGTTTCAAGCCATTGATTACCGCTTTACTGGTTACCGCTGCGCTCGGCAGTGCGTCGTTGGTGCAGGCAAAAGAGTTGAGATCGATTGGGGTGACGGTAGGGGATTTGGCCAACCCGTTCTTTGTGCAGATCACCAAGGGGGCTGAGCTGAAGGCACGTGAGCTGGCCGGTGACAAGGTAAACGTCACGCTGGTGTCGAGCGGTTACGATCTTGGTCAGCAGGTGGCGCAGATTGATAACTTTATCGCTGCCAAGGTCGATATGATCATCCTGAACGCTGCGGATTCCAAGGGCATTGGCCCAGCCGTCAAACGCGCCAAGGATGCCGGTATCGTGGTGGTGGCGGTTGACGTGGCGGCCGAAGGTGCCGACGCCACCATTACCTCGGACAACACTCAGGCCGGTGCCATGGCATGTAAATACATCAGCGACCGCCTGAAAGAGAAAGGCAACGTGGTGATCATCAATGGGCCACCGGTATCTGCCGTGCAAAACCGGGTGGAAGGCTGCATGACCGAGCTGAAGAAACACCCAGAGATCAAGCTGCTGTCTTATAACCAGAACGCGAAAGGCAGCCGTGAAGGCGGGTTGGAGATCATGACCGCGTTGCTGGCGGCCAATCCGAAGATCGACGGTGTCTTTGCGATTAACGATCCGACAGCGATCGGTGCCGATCTGGCGGCGAAACAAGCACAGCGTAGCGAATTCTTTATCGTTGGCGTAGACGGATCGCCGGACGGCGAGGAAGCGCTTAAACGCGGCAATTCACTGTTTGTGGCGACGCCAGCACAGGATCCCCAGGTTATGGCGGCCAAAGCGGTCGAGATCGGTTATCAAATCCTGCAGGGCAAACCTGCACCGACCGGTCCGGTGCTGATCCCGGTCACCATGATCGATAAAAACAATATTGGCAGCTACAAAGGCTGGACGGTGAAATAACCGTTATACCCTTATCCTTCAAGCTGCCTCTTTGTTGGCTGCCTTTGTTAACCCGAATCACTTACCTGAGTAAGCTCATCGGGATTCACTCAGTTGCCGGCTAGACGCATCTTGAATGATTTTGGGTATATTTACGGGGCCTGCCAGATCGGGCCCCCCATTCTTTAAGCGCTTCCGGAGGCACCATGAACCGTTCCGCCGTGAATCATATTCTGCAGCAAACCCAGCACTTTTTTGCCCGTTTTGACGTTCAGTTACCCCCTTTTGCCCATTTCAGCCCACCCGTTTGGCGGCAGCTTGATCGCCAGCCGTGGCAAGAGGTGTTCGACCTGAAGCTGGGTTGGGATGTTACGGCGTTCGGCGGCGATGATTTTGCCCGTCAGGGACTTACGTTGTTTACCCTGCGCAATGGTTCACCCGGCGGGCAGCCTTATGCCAAAGGCTATGCGGAAAAGATCATGCATTGCCGCGAAGCGCAGGTAACGCCGATGCATTTTCACTGGCGTAAGCGGGAAGACATCATCAACCGTGGTGGAGGCAACCTGATCGTGGAGTTACACAATGCCGACTCGCAGGAAGCGCTGGCCGATAGCGCCGTGACCGTCACGCTGGACGGTTGCAAACAGACCCACGCTGCCGGTTCGCGGCTGCGGCTGGCACCCGGAGAAAGCATTTGCCTGACGCCAGGTATCTACCACAGTTTTTGGGGGGAGGAGGGCTTTGGCGACGTGCTGGTCGGTGAAGTGTCCACGGTGAACGATGACGACAATGACAACCGTTTCCTGACACCGCTCAAGCGCTTTAGCCAGATCCAAGAAGATCAGCCGCCGCAGTGGTTGTTGTGTAACGACTATTTGCGCTTTATCGATTAAGGAGAACCAGCATGGCATTGATTTCATTGGCTCAGGGGCTGGCACATGCGCGTCAGCAGGGTTATGCGTTAGGTGCGTTCAACGTGCTCGACAGCCACTTCCTGCGGGCCCTGTTTGCAGCAGCGCAGGCGGCACGGTCGCCCTTCATTATTAATATTGCAGAAGTGCACTTTAAATATGTCTCGCTGGAATCTCTGGTGGCGGCGATTAAAAGTGAAGTGGCACAGCATGATATTCCCGTGGTGTTGAATCTCGATCACGGCCTGCATTTCGACGCGGTGGTGCAGGCACTGCGGCTGGGATTCAGCTCTGTGATGTTTGACGGTTCCGGTTTGAGTTACGAAGAGAACGTGCGTCAGACGCAAGAAGTGGTACGCATGTGCCATGCGGTCGGCGTTTCTGTAGAGGCAGAGCTGGGCGCGGTCGGCGGTGACGAAGGCGGTGCGCTGTACGGCGAAGCCGACAGCAATAAATTTACCGATCCGCAGCGGGCGCGTGAATTTGTCGAATTGACCGGAATTGATGCGTTGGCGGTGGCGATTGGCAATGCGCACGGCAAATACAAAGGTGAGCCAAAGCTCGATTTTGAGCGGCTGGCGGCTATTGAGCATCAGGCGGGAATTCCGTTGGTGCTGCACGGCGGTTCTGGCATCAGCGATGCTGATTTCAAACGTGCGATTGGCCTGGGGATTCACAAAATTAATTTCTACACGGGTATGTCACAAGCAGCGCTGGGGGCGGTTGAGCAGCGGATAACGCAACGTCACGCGATTTACGATGAGTTTGCTGAAGTGCTGCTGGCGGTGGAACAGTCGATCGCTGAAGTGGTGCAGCAGCAAATGCATATTTTCGGCAGCGCCGGGCGCCTGTGATGATCCGCCGCGGTATTTTTTCGGCAGGCAACATGCTGGTGGATCATGTGCATCAAATTGCCCACTGGCCACAGCCGGGCTGGCTGGTGGAGATTGAACACAGCCAGCGTGCCACCGGCGGCGCGCCGCTTAATGTGTTGTTGACGCTGGCGCGTATGGAAACCGGTTTACCGCTGGCTGCGCTTGGGCTGATTGGTTGCGACGCCGACGGTGACTACATTTTGCAGATGCTGGCGCAGCACCGGGTCGACAGCAGTTTTGTACGGCGCAGTGAAGCGGCGATGACGTCCATGTCACAAGTGATGACTGAACCGGGTGGGCAGCGGACGTTTTTCCATGCACTCGGCGCCAATCGGTTGCTGGATCTGGCCGATTTTGACGGACTGTACAGCCAACATAAAATTTTCCATTTAGGCTATTTGTTGCTGCTCGACAGCCTGGATCGCCCGGATGAAGAATTCGGTACGCGTAGCGCACGTCTTTTGGCACAGATGCAGCAACGCGGGTATCAAACCTCACTCGATCTGGTGTCACGTCAAGGGGATCCGCGTTATCGACCATTGGTGCTGCCCGCGCTGCGCTGGCTGGATTACCTGGTGATCAACGAGTTAGAAGCTGGGGAGTTTACCGGGCTGGCGCTGCGTGCGGCCGACGGCGCGTTGCAACAGCCCTTGATGGCCCAAGCCGCAGAACAATTATTACGGGCCGGTGTGCGGCGGCGGGTGGTGATCCACTGCCCTGAAGGTGCCTACGGGCTGGAAACGTCGGGCGAAGCACGTTGGCAGCCGTCGTGGCCAGTGAGTGACGCCGAGATTGTTGGTAGCGTGGGTGCTGGGGATGCCTTCTGTGCCGGAGTGCTGTACGCCAGCCATGAAGACGGGTCTTTGAAGGAGACGTTGCAGCTAGCGCATGCCTGCGCGCGTTTCAATCTCTTGTGCGCCAACGCGATCGATGGCGCACGGCCATTGCCGGAATTGTTGGATTACATCAGACGGCAGCCACAGGCTGGCTGACGTCAGCAGCAAAAACATAACCCAGCCCACGAATGGTGCGGATCAGTTCGGGCTGATGTGGATTGTTTTCGATCTTACGCCGTAAACGCATGATCAAAACGTCGATAGTGCGATCGAACACCTCCAGCGTTTCGCTATGGGTCAGTTCCAGCAGGCGATCGCGGGTTAGCACTTTACGTGCATGCTGTACCAACGCCAGCAGCAAGCCGTATTCGCCCTGGGTGAGGTCAACCGGTTGTCGCTGGGGGTTATGCAATGTGCAGCGGCTTGTGTCCAGGCACCAGCCGTTGAACTGCCAGCCTTCGGGTTTACTCGAGGAGAGCAGGGCCGGCTCCAGCGCCAGTGCGCCGGTACGACGTAATACGGCTTTGGCGCGGGCAACGACCACGCGTGGGTTGAAGGGTTTGGCGATGTAATCGTCGGCGCCCATTTCCAGACCGACCACCACGTCGGACTCGGAACCCAGCCCCGTCAGCATCACTACCGGTAGATCCGGGCGCAGGCGATGGATCTGCTGTAGTACCAGCAAGCCATTGGTATCCGGCAGGATCATATCGAGCAGCACCAGTGCAATATCCGGCTGCTGGTTGATCAAGGTGAGCGCTTCACTGCCCCGGTGGCAGGCGTGGACGGTAAACACGTGCTCATTGAGCACGTCGCAAAGTACGTCACAGATAGCGGGATCGTCATCGACGATCAATACGGCAGGTTTCATCGCTGCTCTCCGGATTATATTATGCGGAAAATGTTATCAATAGGTTAACTGCTTAAATGCAGTGTACCCGATGACCAATTAATAAGCGGCAGACGGACGTGTTCGGATGTGGAAATTGCCATCACCGTCACACTCGGCGGTCATTGAGTGATCCCGGCAACTGAATATATTAGGCTGTGGCAACGTTGTGGTGCATTGAGGAGAAAAATCGTGCGCATTGGTATCGACCTGGGTGGCACCAAAATTGAAGTAATCGCGTTGGCCAATGACGGGCAGGAGCTGTTCCGTCATCGTATTGCCACGCCGCGTCATGACTATCAGCAAACGCTGAATGCCATTACCGGCCTGGTGATGCTGGCGGAAGAGAATACCGGCCAACAGGGCTCCGTCGGTGTCGGCATTCCCGGCACATTGTCGCCTTTTACCGGTCTGGTAAAAAATGCCAATTCGGTGTGGCTGAATGGGCAACCCCTGGATAAAGATTTATCACGAATGCTGGCGCGCGAAGTGCGTATTGCAAACGATGCTAACTGTCTGGCGGTTTCTGAAGCTACCGATGGCGCAGCCGCCGGCAAACAAACGGTGTTTGCCGTCATTATTGGCACCGGCTGTGGTGCTGGGGTGGCAATCAACGGACAGGCGCACTCGGGCGGTAACGGCATATCGGGCGAATGGGGACATAATCCGCTGCCGTGGCTGGACGGTGACGAACTGCGCTTTCGTGCTGAGGTCCCCTGTTACTGTGGCAAACAAGGCTGTATCGAGACCTTTATTTCCGGCACGGGTTTTGCCACTGACTATGCACGCTTGAGCGGCACCCCGCTCAAAGGGCATGAGATCATGTCCCTGGTGGCACAAGGCGATGCCTTGGCAGAGCAAGCCATCAGCCGTTATGAACTGCGGTTGGCGAAATCGCTGGCGCACGTGATCAATATTTTTGATCCGGACGTGGTGGTATTGGGCGGCGGCATGAGCAATGTGGATCGTTTGTATCAGCACGTACCACAGCTGGTGAAGTCCTGGGTTTTCGGCGGCGAGTGCGAAACCCCGATCCGCAAAGCCGTCCACGGTGATTCCAGCGGCGTGCGTGGTGCAGCCTGGCTGTGGCCGCAGCTGTAATCGTTGCAAAAAAGCGCGGGCCTGCTCGCGCTTTAATCAATTCTCTGTACAAAAACTAGACTCTCCTTTATTCTTTAGCTAACTTAGCTAAGGAGGTCGCGTATGCCTATCCAGGCCAATATGCACGAAGCCAAATCTAACCTGAGCCAACTGGCGGATAAAGCCGCACAGGGAGAGACCGTGATTATAGCGAAAGCAGGGAAGCCATATGTTCAGTTGACGGCTATCAAGGGGAAAAACCGCCAACCCGGTGCCGCCAAGGGCAAATTTACCGTGCCGGAGAATTTCAATGACGGCGATGCAGACATTACCGCGCTGTTTGAGGGCGATGAATGAGGCGCCTGCTGCTGGATACTCATGCACTGCTGTGGTGGCTGATAGACGATGCCAGCCTGGGGGAAGGGGCAAGAAAGCAGATCGCCGATCCCGGCAATAGGGTGTTTATCAGTGCGGCCAGCATTTGGGAAATGTCGATTAAGCAGGTGTTGGGTAAGTTGGTGCTGCCGGAGGACATTTTCGAGGTGATTGATGCCGAAGATTTCCTGTCGCTCCCAATGACGGCTTTTCACGGCCAGCAGGCGGGCCAGTTGCCACCGCATCACAACGATCCTTTTGACCGCATGCTGATCGCCCAGGCGCAGGCGGAAGGGTTAACACTGATTTCCGCCGATGCCGTTTTTCCAAGATATGGCATCAGGGTATTTGACGCCCGACGCTAACCCTCTTTCGTCTCGCTTTCGCTGCGTACCCGCTCGATGTGAATAGTCAAAAACATCATCTCTTCGCTGGTTAACTGGTGTTGGTAGTTCTTTTCTATGTGCTGATTAATTTTCCCCGCGCAGGCGAAGGACTCAGGGTATTTCTCTTTCACCACCAGATAGAGCGAATCGTCGTCGCTGTCGACGTAGTTTTTCCCCAGGAGGCGTTGGGCGAAGAACTTGAGGTGGGTAACAAAGCGATGATAACTCAGAGCTTCTTCGTTATAGTCAAAGCGGAAGTGGTATTTGACGATGTTCAAAATCTCCTGCATCACGCGGGTGATGTGCAGGGTGTTATGCATTTCATCATTCAGCTGTGCGTTGACCAGGTGCAGGGCGATAAATCCGGCTTCATCTTCCGGCAGGGCGGTGCCCAGCCGCTGGGCGATCAGCGCCAACGCCTCAAGCCCGACGGCAAACTCGGCCGGGTAGAGTTTTTTGATTTCCCACAGCAGCACGTTTTTAATGTCCAGCCCCTGCGCATGGCGCTGCAACGCAAAGTGGATGTGATCGGTCAGCGTGATGTAGACGATGTTGTGCAGCTTACCTGGCAGGCGCTGGCGGGCGAGGGTGATGATTTTGTCGGCGGTGGTGACGCAAGCCAGTGGGATTTCAGACAACAGCGTTTTAAAACGCTCGGCCATTTCGCTGCCGTTCAGCGTAAAGATCTTCTCGATCAGCTCTTCGTCCAGCAGATCCCCCGCCTTCTTTTTAAAGCCAATACCTTTGCCCATCACCACCGTCTCTTCCTGACGGTCGTCCAGCGTAATCACCACGTTATTATTGAGTATTTTAGCGATCTTCATGGTTCTTCCCGGATGTTTCAGCGCGCTGAAAACGAAAAAACCTGACGCCCGGGAGCGATCCCGTGCGTCAGGTTTTGCCTGTATATCTACAGTAGCAATCCTGTTATCGGTAGTATCATAACCCTTGTCCGCGGCGGCTCAACGCTTTTCGCCAGGGAGTGCCACCGCGGTCACATTTCTCAGCCCAGTCAGGCTATTCCAGCCGGAACTGTGGCTCCAGTCTACTGACGCCGAGGCCGTTGACCTTTTTCACCTTAATTTGCACCGGAATACGGTCTTTCATTGCCTCAACGTGACTGATCACGCCAATGGTTTTCCCCGAGGCATTCAGGCTGTCCAAGGCGTCCAACGCGGTATCGAGGGTTTCTGCATCCAGCGTGCCAAAGCCTTCGTCGAGGAAGAGCGAATCGATACTGGTTTTGTGGCTGACGAGATCGGATAGCGCCAGTGCCAGCGCCAGACTCACCAGGAAACTTTCACCGCCGGACAGGGTGCGGGTATCGCGCAGCGCGTCTGCCTGCCAGGTATCCACCACCAGCAGTTCCAGTGCGTCGCTGGCTTTACGTTGCAGCAAATAGCGTCCGTGCAGTCGGCCAAGCTGGTTATTGGCCAAATACACCAGGTGATCAAGGGTTAACCCCTGAGCAAACTTACGGAATTTGTCGCCCTCTTTGGAGCCGATTAACTGATTGAGATAGCTCCAATCGTCGTACTGTTGCTGGCTCTGGCTGATGTGTTCAAACAGTGACTGTTGATTGATTCGGCGCGCGGCGTCACTGCCTAACTGATTGCGCACTTCCCCCTGTTGCAGCTGCAAGGTTTTTAACCGTTGTGCCAGCGTTTCCAGGCTCTGGCTCAGGATTTGGGGATCGGCCTGGGTCTCATCCAACCCTTGCGGACGCTGTTGTTGGTGCTGTTGCAGGCTTTCGACAGCCTGTGCCAGCAGTGCACGGGCTTCAACGTGTCGCTGTTGTAATTGCTCTTTGCGGCGTTGCAACTGTTGGCGTTGGGCATCATCAAGCAGAGCGGCATTGAACGCGGCCTCATCACTGAATTCACTGGCGGCTAGCGCCTGCAGCCAGTCTTGTTCCGCCTGTTGCAGCCGTTCGTTTTGTTGCAACAGCTGTTGCTGTAATCCAGCAAGTTGGCCGCTCAGACGATCGCGTTGCTCCTGCGCTTTCTGCCAGTGCTCGGCGGCTTGTTGACTGGCCTGTTCGCAAAGCCCTTGTTTGGCGCGCAACTGTTCGCGCTCCTGCGCGATTTGCCGTTCACCAAACAGGGCAAGCCGCTGTGCACGTTGCTCGCCCAGAGCTTGTTCACCTCCCTGCCACTGTTGCTGCAGGCGCTGCTGTTGCAATAGGGCTTCTGCGAGGCTTTTCTCCAGCAGAATGAAACGCTCGTCCAGTCGCGCCTTGTCTTGCTGTGCCTGTTGCTGCTGTGCTTGCAGTGCGGCTAATTGGTCTTTGGCCTGCTGCACTGCGTGTGACGCTTGTTCGTGTTGCAACAGAGCGGCCTGACCCTGACGCTCTTCGTTGTCGCAGGTGGTTAGCCACTGGCTCAGGCGATCACTGTCCTGAAGGGTAAAGTCAAATGCCAGCGGCGCGGTCAAGCGTTGCCAGTTTTGCTGGTGCTCAACAACGTGCTGCTCATCTTGCGTGATGAGTTGCTGTTGGCGCTGTTGCTGTTCTCTCAGGCTTTCGCAACGGGTACGCAGTTCGGTACCCAGGGTGTACAAGGCCTCAGTTTTGATGCGCATCTCTGCCAGGCGCAATGCGGTCTCGGAAGGTTTTACCGTCTGATACTGCTCAATGGCCGGGTGATTACAAGAGCCACAGAGTGGACAGGGTTCGCCGGTTTGCAGGCGGGCGCGTTCGGCTTCCAGGCTGACAATGCGCTGTTCCAGTTCGAGGGTTTTTTCCACGTCCGACTGGTGTGCTTTTTGTTGTTTATATTGCTGTCGCGTCTCTTCGAGCTGTTTTTCATGTTCGCTGAGCTGCGTCTGACGGGCGGCAAACTCTTTACGTTGTTGATCCAGACGTTCTCTGACTTGACTAAACAGCGAGGAGAGGGTGAATAACTGCTGGCGCACCGGGCGTAACTCGGCCAGCTCAGCCTGACGTTGACGCAGTGCTGCCAGGGGCGACTGGACTTCCAGCGCATGTTGCTGTTGCTGCTGCGCCGTCAGCGCGGCGGTGAGGGCGTTAAGCTTTTCCTGATGCTGACCGGCCTGTGCGGTCAACTGGGTTCGCTGAACCTCGAGTTGTTCCAGCGCCGTTTTTTGCTGGGCATACTGCTGTGCGGCGCTATCGCACATCTGTTGCAGTTCGGTCTGCGTTTTCTGTAACTGGGCAATCCGGTTATCGAGCGGGACGACTTGATCGTCGATCAACCGCTGTTGTTCCTGCTGGTGTTCAACATGTGCCTGTAGTTGCACACGGGCTTGTTCCACAGCCTGTTGCAACGGTGCCATCTGGGCGAGCTGCTGCTCCTGCTGCTGCGTCAACTGGGCAATCTGCTGTTGTAGCGTCTGGTGATCGTGACGGCAGCGGTTACGTTCGTTAAGCAACGGCCGCAGTTTTTCTGCCGGTTCGCTGCGTGCCAGTTGCTGTAGTTGCGGTTCTGCTGCGGTTTGCTCTAGCTCCACCGCGTCCAGTTGGCGTTGATATGCCTGTTGTTTTTGCTGCGTTTGCTGCCAAAATTGCAACCAGTTCAACGCCTGCTGCTGCTGGCGGGTTTGGTCGCTGAGGGTATTTTCTTGTGTCGCCAATTCAACTAACTGGTTTTCCAGCTGTTGTCGTTGTTCATCATTTAGCAGTTCAATACCGCTGGCGCGTTGGTGCAGCGCATCCAGTTCGACCTTGGCCTGTTTGTGCTGTTTGAAAACCCGTTCGGAAAGCTGGCCGTAGATCTCGGTGCCGGTTAGCTCTTCCAGCAGTTCGGCGCGATCATTGGCATCAGCGTTAAGGAAGGCGGCGAACTGGCCCTGGGACAGCATCATCGATTTGGTGAAGCGCCCGAAATCCAGCCCGGTAATTGCGGCGGTAAGATCCAGTTTGTCGCGCACTTTGTCCGCCAGGATCTTGCCATCGTCACGCAGTGCCAATTCGACTTTAGGAGCCTGCAGGTTACCGTCTGGCGCATTTTTGGCTCGGCGCTGGCTCCAGAATGCGCGATAACCGACACCTTTGACCTCAAACTCGACCTCTGCCAGCGACTCGGCGGTATGGCGTGTCATCAGCTCGTTTTGGCTCGGTGTGACATTCAGGCGCGGCGTCTGGTGGTACAGCGCCAGACAGATGGCGTCCAGCAGGGTGGTTTTACCTGCCCCGGTTGGCCCGGTGATGGCAAACAACCCATTGCTGGCAAAAGGCTCCGCAGTGAAGTCGATTTTCCATTCACCTTGCAGGGAGTTGAGATTTTTTAATCTCAGGCTGAGAATTTTCATTGGCTCGGCTCCTGATCTTGGTGCCTAACGGCTTCAACGACCTGCTGGAACATTTGACTCATGCGTTGCCGGCGATCATCGGCCATATCAGGTTCTTGCGCCAGACGACGTTCGAAGACGTCATTGACGCTCAGTTCGTTAAGCGTTTCTTTGTCCTGTTGTTCAATCGCCTGGCGGCGCTGTTCTTTACTGCGGCGCAGCAACACCACCTCTACGGGCAGTTGATCGGCCAGCAGTTGGATACGGCGCTGAATGTCGCTGAGATAATCCTGCGTAGCGACCTCGATATCCAACCACACCGGCAACTCACCTTGATAGTCGGCGAACTGCCGTAATTGGTGCTCGATCTGCGCTAAATCACCCTTAATAAGCTGCATAGGTTGGAAGCTGGGAATGCCCAGCGTACTGACCTGTTGCAAAGCACCTGCGGAGAAATCCACCATGAACACGCTTTTTGCTTTGCCCAATTCGTCGAAACTGAGTGGGATCGGCGAACCGCTGTAGCGAATGTGCTCGGATTTTGCGACGTTCTGCGCACGGTGAATATGCCCCAAGGCGATGTAGTCGGCCGGTGGGAAAGCTTGCGCCGGGAAGGCATCCAGCGTGCCGATATAGATATCGCGCACGGAATCGGACGTGGTGACGCCAACCGTTGTCAGGTGGCCCGTGGCAACGATAGGCAGTGCCAGGCCGAGCGCGTCGCGGCGTGCACAGGCGGCGTGATAAAGCGTCTGGTAATGTTCTGCGATGGCCTCTTGCAGCGCCTGCTGTTTTTGCACGCCTGACTCACCGGCTCGGCTGGTAAGCAGATCTCGCGGGCGTAAGAACGGGATGGCGCACAGCACGGCGCCCGGTTGGCCGTCGCGTTGGTTCAGGACCACGATTTGCTGTTCGGTTTCAGCCTGCGCGTTGGCGATCACCGTCGTATTCAGGCAAGAAAGCAATTCACGCGACTCATTTAAGGTCGCCACGGAATCGTGGTTACCTCCCAGCACCACTAATTGGCAGCCGGTATGTTGCAGCTCTACCACGAAGCGGTTGTACAGTTCGCGGGCATAGCTGGGTGGCGAACCGGTATCGAACAGGTCCCCGGCGACGATCAGTGCATCCACCTGATGTTGCTCGATTTGGTCTATCAGCCAGCGCAGAAAAGCCTGGTGCTCGGCGGCACGGCTTTTGGTGAAAAAGTACTGGCCAAGATGCCAGTCAGAGGTGTGGATCAGGCGCATGACACTCCCGGGGCGATAAGCTAATGGCGGTGATTATAAAGGGCACCGCGGCGGCTGTCGTGACGGAATCATTATGACAACTGAATGATTTTTCTTTGACGTTGGAAATAATCGCTATGCTTACTGCCTATAACAGGGTGTTCTTTTCATAAAAGTGTCATAAAACTGACGCATAATGGCGCCCGCAGATAGCTAACACATTGGCAGGATTGACGATGGCAAGACGCATATTGGTGGTGGAAGACGAAGCGCCGATCCGTGAGATGGTGTGCTTTGTGTTGGAACAGAATGGTTACCAACCGTTGGAAGCCGAGGATTATGACAGTGCCGTGACACGCCTGTCTGAACCGTTCCCTGATTTAGTGTTGCTCGACTGGATGTTACCCGGGGGATCCGGCATTCAGTTTATCAAGCATATGAAGCGTGAAGCGCTAACCCGCGATATTCCGGTGATGATGCTGACAGCGCGTGGTGAAGAAGAAGACCGGGTTCGTGGTCTGGAAGTCGGTGCGGATGATTACATCACCAAACCTTTCTCGCCGAAGGAACTGGTGGCACGTATCAAGGCGGTAATGCGCCGTATTTCACCCATGGCAGTGGAAGAAGTGATTGAAATGCAAGGGCTGAGCCTGGACCCTTCCTCACACCGCGTGATGGCCAACGAGCAAGCGCTGGATATGGGGCCGACCGAGTTCAAGCTGTTGCACTTCTTTATGACCCACCCTGAGCGAGTTTATAGCCGCGAACAGTTGCTTAATCACGTCTGGGGCACTAACGTTTATGTGGAAGACCGCACCGTTGACGTGCATATCCGCCGACTCCGTAAGGCGTTAGAGACCACTGGTCATGACAAAATGGTTCAAACCGTTCGGGGCACAGGCTACCGATTCTCAACGCGCTACTGATCGCGCCGCGCTGGAGAATATGCCGTGTTAGAACGTCTATCCTGGAAGAGGCTGGCCCTGGAGCTGGCCCTTTTCTGCCTACCTGCCTTATTACTGGGGCTGATTTTCGGTTATCTGCCCTGGTTGCTGCTTGCCTCCGTGCTGGCTGCGCTGGTGTGGAACTTCTACAACCAACTTAAACTTTCTCACTGGCTGTGGGTTGACCGCAGCATGACACCGCCACCCGGGCGCTGGAGCTGGGAACCGCTGTTTTACGGCTTATACCAGATGCAACAGCGAAACCGTCGCCGACGTCGTGAGCTGGCGTTATTGATCAAACGTTTCCGCAGCGGCGCAGAGTCACTGCCTGATGCGGTGGTGATGACGACCGTTGAAGGTAACATCTTCTGGTGTAACGGGTTGGCGCAGCATCTGCTGGGTTTCCGTTGGCCTGAAGATAACGGCCAACACATCCTGAACCTGCTGCGTTATCCGGAATTCAGCCACTATCTGCAACAGCAGGAGTTCTCTCGACCGTTAACGCTGCAGTTGAACAATGAGCATTACGTTGAATTTCGCGTGATGCCGTATTCAGAAGGGCAGCTGTTGATGGTTGCGCGTGACGTTACCCAAATGCGTCAGCTTGAAGGCGCCCGGCGCAACTTCTTTGCCAACGTCAGTCATGAGTTGCGTACTCCGCTGACGGTATTGCAGGGCTACCTGGAAATGATGAGCGACGAAGAGCTGGATGGTTCGCTGCGGGGCAAGGCGTTGGGCACCATGCAGGAACAGACTCGCCGCATGGATGGTCTGGTCAAGCAGTTGCTGACACTGTCGCGTATTGAAGCCGCGCCAAATGTAGAAATGAACGAGCGGGTCGATATTCCGTTGATGCTGCGAGTGCTGCAACGCGAAGCGCAGTCATTGAGCGGCGGGAACCATGAGATTACTTTCCGGGTGAACGAACAGCTTAAGGTTTTTGGCAACGACGACCAGTTGCGCAGTGCGGTATCCAACCTGGTGTATAACGCTGTGAATCACACGCCAAAGGGCACCAATATTGAGGTGAGCTGGCAACAAACGCCAAGCGGCGCGCAGTTCCAGGTCAGTGATAACGGGCCGGGCATCGCTGCAGAGCATATTCCACGTCTGACCGAACGTTTTTACCGCGTTGATAAGGCCCGTTCACGCCAGACTGGCGGCAGTGGGTTGGGGTTGGCGATCGTTAAGCATGCATTAAGTCATCATGACGCACGTCTGGAGATCCTCAGCGAACAGGGCATGGGTACCCGATTCATTTTTACCTTGCCTAACCGGTTGATTGTTCCCGCAGCTTTATCAGAGAATGCGGTGAAAAATTAACGCGCGAGAGGCTCAATGATCCGAATTACCCGAGGGCTACTGCTTTGCCTGGTGCTGTTGGCTAGTCGTGGCGCGCTGGCGCAGCCGGACGGCATGCTGTCCGGTAATTTGTCGAGCGTCGGTTCCGATACGCTGGCAAATCTCATGGCGCTGTGGGCGCAAGATTTCAGTCAGCATTATCCCAACGTTAATTTGCAGATCCAGGCCGCGGGGTCCTCTACTGCCCCCACCGCATTGGCAGCAGGGGCGGCGCAGCTTGGGCCGATGAGCCGACCGATGAAGGCGGCAGAGGTTTCGGCGTTCGAACACCGCTACGGTTATGCGCCGTTGGCGGTACCGGTCGCTGTCGATGCGCTGGTCGTGTTGGTCCATCAGGACAACCCTCTGCGTGGGCTTAACCTGCAGCAGCTTGACCGAATTTTTTCCGCCACTCTGCGCTGTGGTGAAAGCCAACCGTTGACGCGCTGGGGGGAACTGGGGCTGACCGGTGATTGGCAGCAGCGAGCCTTGCAACGTTTTGGGCGTAATTCTGCCTCCGGTACTTACGGCTATTTCAAGTTGCGTGCGCTGTGCGGCGGCGACTTTATGCCGCGCGTCAATGAATTGCCCGGTTCTGCCTCGGTGGTGCAGGCCGTTGCCGGTTCACTCAATAGCATTGGTTACGCCAGCATCGGTTTTCGTGCCAGTGGTGTGCGGCTACTGCCGTTGGCTGAGTCTGGTGAAAACTATATCACTCCCAATGATGCCAATGTACGCAATGGCAGTTACCCGCTGTCGCGCTACCTGTATATCTACATCAATAAAGCGCCCAACCAGCCGTTGGAGCCGTTGACCGCAGCCTTCCTCGATCGCGTACTGTCCGATACCGGGCAAGATCTGGTTAATCACGACGGCTATCTGCCGCTGCCTCCCGATACCCTGCATAAAACCCGATTGGCATTGGGCTTGAAATAAGCGCTCCAGAAACACGCATCATGATTTGGCGCCGCGTTTTGCAGCGGCTTGCACGCATGTTAAAGGTTGGCAGACAGCCGCAGTGGAATAAGCTGCAAAAACGTCATGAGCCTCTTTTGGCGGCTTTGATAAAGGCTGAAACCCGTTCATAGCGCGCGGAAACTGAGTGTTTATTGGCGTTTTTGCGCGGACATTGGCTATAGGTTTCACGTTTTGTGAGATGGTTGCTCAAAAATGATACAAATCATGTATTGTATATTTATTGATAACCACTATGATCGACTGGTGCTTAAAGATTATCTGGTCGATAGCTCTGCTTTTTGTCATGTGCCTTGCCTTTCAACGCTATAAACGTTTAACTTAGGCCTCGTTGTCGGACTAAACCTCCATTTATAACTCTTAAAACTCTGCCCATCATCATGAGTGGTCACTTTCGAATAAGGACAAAACGCCGGAAAAAATGCGTTTTCTGCTCTTATTGGTCTCGCGATGAAATGGCAAGCCGGCAACCGGGTGGGGCATAACGCCACCACGATATCGGGCACTTTTTTTCATTTGAACAGGCAACACGACATCGTATGAGTCATCGTTTAACGTCAAAAGATATTATTGCATTGGGTTTTATGACCTTTGCCTTATTCGTCGGTGCTGGGAATATCATTTTCCCGCCGATGGTCGGTTTACAGTCCGGTGAACACGTCTGGACCGCAGCTATCGGCTTCCTGATTACCGCTGTCGGCCTACCGGTAATGACCGTGATTGCCTTGGCTCGTGTGGGTGGCGGCATTGACGCCCTGAGCACGCCAATTGGCCGTCGCGCGGGTTTGCTGCTGGCAACGGTCTGCTATCTGGCCGTCGGCCCACTGTTTGCTACACCGCGCACCGCGACCGTTTCCTTCGAAGTGGGTATTGCCCCCCTGACCGGTGATGGCGCCATGCCGTTGTTTATTTATAGCCTGGTGTATTTCGCACTGGTGATCGGCATTTCCCTGTATCCGGGCCGTCTGCTCGATACCGTGGGGCACGTGTTGGCACCGCTGAAAATTGTTGCGCTGGGTGCGCTCGGCATTGCCGCGCTGGCCTGGCCTGCGGGTACGCCAATTCCGGCGACTGAGGTTTATCAGAACGTTCCGTTCTCTACCGGTTTCGTTAACGGCTATCTGACCATGGATACGCTGGGCGCGCTGGTGTTCGGTATCGTTATCGTTAATGCCGCGCGTTCCCGTGGTGTTAAAGATGCCGGTCTGCTGACGCGTTATACCATTCTGGCCGGTTTGATCGCCGGTGTCGGCCTGACGCTGGTTTACCTGAGCCTGTTCAAACTGGGTTCCGGTAGCGGCGTGCTGGTTCCAGATGCCACCAACGGTGCGGTGATTCTGCATGCTTACGTGCAAAACACCTTCGGTGGGTTGGGCAGTTTCTTCCTGGCGGCCTTGATTTTCATCGCCTGTATGGTAACGGCAGTGGGCCTGACCTGCGCCTGTGCCGAGTTCTTCGCCCAGTACCTGCCGTTCTCCTATAAGACACTGGTGTTTATCCTGGGGCTGTTCTCGATGCTGGTTTCAAACCTGGGCCTGAGCCATCTGATTCAGATCTCTATCCCGGTGCTGACCGCGATTTACCCGCCGTGTATCGTCCTGGTGGTGCTGAGCTTCACCCTGCGTTGGTGGCACAGCGCGCCGCGTATCATCGCGCCGGTGATGTTAGTCAGCCTGTTGTTTGGTATCCTTGACGCAGTGAAAGCGTCCACCTTCCAGTCTTTGCTGCCAAATTGGACGAATCACCTGCCACTGGCGGATCAGGGGTTGGCATGGTTGCCGCCGTCTCTGTTGATACTGGTGCTGGTCGCCATTTATGACCGGGTTTGTACGCGCACTGAAGTGACCGCGCACTCCTAATCTCCCGGCTAAATTTTGGGCCACGGACTTGTCCGTGGCTTTTTTACGTTTAAAAAACACGGGTTATTTTCATGCAACAACAGTCACCTGCCGCCCCCGCGGCCAATAAGCTAAAACGCGGTCTCAGTACGCGTCACATTCGCTTTATGGCTCTGGGTTCGGCTATCGGTACCGGTCTGTTCTATGGTTCGGCAGACGCCATTAAAATGGCAGGCCCGAGCGTTTTGCTGGCCTACCTGATTGGCGGTATCGTCGCCTTTATTATCATGCGCGCGCTGGGCGAGATGTCGGTCAACAACCCGCAGGCCAGTTCGTTTTCACGCTATGCGCAGGACTACCTTGGCCCTATGGCGGGGTATATCACGGGCTGGACCTACTGTTTCGAAATCCTGATTGTCGCCATTGCCGATGTGACCGCTTTCGGTATCTATATGGGCATTTGGTTCCCTGAGGTGCCGCATTGGATTTGGGTGCTGAGCGTGGTGCTGGTGATCGGCGCCATCAACCTGATGAGCGTGAAGGTCTTCGGTGAACTGGAGTTTTGGTTCTCGTTCTTTAAAGTGGCCACCATCATCATCATGATTGCTGCCGGTATCGGCATCATTATCTGGGGGATAGGCAACGGCGGGCAACCGACCGGGATCCATAACCTGTGGTCCAACGGCGGTTTCTTCAGCAACGGCTTTATGGGGATGATCCTCTCGCTGCAACTGGTGATGTTCGCCTACGGCGGTATCGAAATCATCGGCATTACCGCTGGCGAAGCCAAAGACCCGAAAACCTCGATTCCCAAGGCCATCAACTCGGTTCCGTGGCGTATCCTGGTGTTCTACGTCGGTACGTTGTTTGTCATCATGTCGATCTACCCGTGGAATCAGGTGGGTACTAACGGCAGTCCGTTTGTACTGACTTTCCAACACATGGGTATTACCGTGGCGGCGGGTATTCTTAACTTTGTGGTGATCACCGCGTCGTTGTCTGCAATTAACAGCGATGTGTTTGGTGTAGGCCGCATGTTGCACGGCATGGCCGAACAGGGCCACGCGCCGAAGATGTTCAGCAAGGTCTCTAAACGCGGCATTCCGTGGGTCACGGTTGTGGTGATGATGTTTGCGTTGCTGCTGGCGGTGTATCTGAACTACATCATGCCGGAAAATGTGTTCCTGGTGATCGCCTCACTGGCGACCTTCGCTACCGTGTGGGTGTGGATCATGATCTTGTTCTCTCAGATTGCTTTCCGCCGTAGCCTGAGTAAAGAACAGGTGAAGAACCTGGCCTTCCCGCTACGAGGCGGCGTGTTCACTTCCGTGGTGGCGATCATTTTCCTGGTGTTTATCATCGGTCTGATAGGTTACTTCCCAACGACCCGTGTATCCCTGTATGCCGGTCTGGTATGGGTGGTGGTGCTGCTGGCGGGGTATTACTTCAAGGTTAATCGCCAGAAGAAATTGACGTTGCTGGCGCAACAGCAGGATTGAACATAAAGACACCGGCCTGGCGCCGAATGCTGGTCACTTAAGGTGTTTTTTTAGCGGGCTCAGCGTTTTTTTCGGTCGATAAACGAGCAGCGTACCATGGCGCTCATACGCCTCGACCGAGCAAAGGACCGTAAGGCGCGGTCCCTTGCAACCCGCGCCTTTGCCCACTCAGACGGTTGGCTGCGCCAACGGCTCTCACTTCATCACGCCGCATCACGGCCGGCTACGACAGGCGTTCCTGCCTGTCTCGCCTGAAACCGCCGTCCATGGCGGTTTCGCCTATGCGTTGTTCTTGCGTTCGACGTCTTCAAGGGCGTCCAACACAATGCTCATCTCATCATTTCCACTGTCTTTCATCTCGCAACGTCACACTGAAGACATAGGGGCCGCGCCCTCGGCCCTTCCAATTGCCGTTCATTGTGGCTACAGAGAAAGATAAGATATTTACGGCAATTCTGGCTGCACTGAACCTACAGAGACCGAGTAAAAAATGCCAGTCGGGCTTAGCCGATCGGCATTAGGCCTGGCGCCGGTGTTTTTTTATCGCTTATCTTCCGGTTCGTCGTCACCAGAGGCGCGGGCTTCAATGCGCAGGCTGCTGTCATTCAATCGTTCTTCCTGCTCATCGCCTGCGGTGCGTGCCAGTATCTCGCGGATATCCTGCATTTTGTTGCTCAGGGTACTCAGTGCGGGTTGCAAGGTGCGGCTCAGACGGCTTTCGTCCAGTGAGGCGCTGTGCAGGCAGCCGACAAACATCAGGGCAGCCAGTAGGGTAAACAGTCGGTGGCGTAATTTTTTCTGCAATCCTCTTTTCCTTCAGCGGGCGATAATCAGCGCATTAACGCTGTTTTTATGCCGAAAGAAAAGAGGTCTGAGACATCCGTTGCCCATAGGTTGATAGTCATTACCGGCAGAAACAGTTACGTCAGTCTGCGTCAGGAAATCTCTGTTGCCTGCCGCATTTGGCTGAGCATGCTGCGCATGTCGTTGCCGGTTGGCATCTGATGCACCCGCAGATCGAATTCGTTAATCACCGCCAGAATATGGTCAAAAATATCAGATTGAATACTTTCGTATTCCGCCCAGACCGTGGTGTTGGTGAAGGCGTAAATCTCCAGCGGCAATCCCTCCGGCTGCGGGGCTAGCTGGCGCACCATGAGCGTCATATTTTGATGGATACCTGGGTGAGCGCGCAGGTATGCCACCAGATAAGCACGTAATGTGCCCAGATTGGTCAGACGGCGGCCGTTGAGTGGAGAACTGAGATCTACGGCAATCTGCTGATTATGCTGGCTCAGCTCCTGCGTTTTATCGTTCAGATAACGCTGCAGCAGCGGATTGCGGTTCAGCCGCTGTTGCTCTTCGTCCGACAAGAAATGTACGCTGGTGGTATCGATATTGATGCTGCGCTTAATGCGGCGTCCGCCGGACTCCGACATTGAACGCCAGTTTTTAAAGGAGTCGGAAATCAGGGCATAAGTCGGAATTGTCGTGACGGTGTTGTCCCAATTGCGTACTTTTACCGTGGTCAGACCGATGTCGGTGACCGCGCCATCAGCGCCGTATTTCGGCATTTCCAGCCAGTCGCCGATGGTCAGCATATCGTTGGCGGAAAGCTGAATACCGGCCACCAGACCGAGAATGGGGTCTTTAAACACCAACATCAGCACTGCGGTCATCGCCCCCAGGCCGCTGAGCAGCAGCAATGGCGATTTGCCCATCAATAACGAAACAATCATGATGCCAATCAAAATGGCGGCGACCAGCTTCAGCCCCTGAAAAATACCGCGCAACGGTAACTGGTTTGAGATCGGGCTTTGGCGCAGCATTGCCAACAGCGTATCCAGGAGGGAAAACAGCGACAACAGAGCGAAGCCCATAATCCAGACTTGTGCGGCGGTGACGATAATCGCCTGTGTCTGGCTGCCTGCGTGCAGCCACAGTACCGCCTGCACATTAATGATCACCCCTTGTAGTAACAGAGCCACGCGCTGGAAGAGTTTGTATTGGGTCAGCGCTTGCTGCCATACCCGTTGCGATTGTTGACCACGACGTTGGATCGCCGCCAATACGACGCGATGCAACACCAGGTGGATCACCACCGAGATCAGCACGATCAATCCCAGCACCATGAGCAGAGACATCACCCCACTGAATTCCAGCCCAAACTTCTCCAGCCAAAGGGTTATCTGTTGTTGCATTACGGCTCCTTAAAAAATGCGCAAGAAATATCCAATACACTCAAAAGACGTTAGCCTAATGGCTGCGGGCCATAATGTGCGCCTGTTTACCCTTTTTTACATAGGGTCGCCGCTGACTGACGCTCTCCACCCCCCGGCTCCTCCCCGAGTTTGCAGGCCAGAGAGGAGGGGGACTTGCACTCAACGTGGCATTGTTCGTGGCATTGAATAACGTCGTCGATTTCGTTTTGTACAGCAGGAGAACAGTATGCTTAATGCCTGGCATCAACCGGTCCCGCCCTTTGTGGTGAAAAAGGGACAACGCCTGGATATCACGCTCTGGTTACAAGGGGATGATCTGCCCGAACGCGTGTTTTTACGTGCCGAGCCGGACAATGAAGAATGGCTGTTGATCATGAAAGTGCAGCGCGTTGATGGCATGTCTCGCTATCAGGCCAGTCTGACGCTAAATGAAGGAGAACCGACCCGCCGTTACTGCTTCAAGCTGGTTTGGAACGATCGCCAGCAATGGTTTGGGCCACTGGGGGGCGTGGTTACGCCACCTGCGCAATTGACGCAGTTTGCAGTCGATGTGCCTGATAGCAGCCCGGACTGGGTGGCGGATCAGGTCTTTTATCAAATTTTCCCTGACCGTTTTGCCAGTAGCGGTGGTGAGCACGGTATTCAAAACGGGAGCTATAGGCATCATGCAGCGGGTTGTGAGGTTGTGCGCCATGACTGGCAACATCCGTTGGAGGACCGTCATGCCGCGTCCACCTTCTATGGTGGCGATTTGGATGGTATCAGCCAAAAGCTGCCTTATCTGCAGGCGTTGGGCGTAACGGCACTGTACCTGAACCCAATTTTCACCGCACCGAGTGTGCATAAATACGATACCGAAGATTATTATCAGGTCGATCCCTATTTCGGTGGTAATGCCGCGTTGCAACGTTTGCGAGTGAGCACTCACAAGGTAGGGATGAAACTGGTGTTAGACGGGGTGTTTAACCATACCGGCGATTCACATCCGTGGTTTGATCGTCACCAGCAAGGTGAGAACGGCGCTTGCCACCACCCAGACTCGCCGTACCGTGGTTGGTTTAATTTCTACCCGGATGGCCGCGCGCTTGATTGGAAAGGCAATGCCAGCCTGCCAAAACTCAACTTTGCCGAACCGCAGGTTGCGGAGGCGATTTACCGGGGGGATGGCAGCGTGGTGCGCCACTGGCTACGCCCGCCGTACAGCATTGATGGTTGGCGACTGGATGTCGTACATATGTTGGGGGAGAACGGCGGCGCTACCGGCAATTTGCAGCATCTGGCGGGTATTTATCAGGCGGTAAAACAGGAAAATCCACAAGCTTACGTATTGGGTGAGCATTTTGGTGATGCACGCCGCTGGTTGCATGCCGGCGTGGAAGATGCAGCAATGAACTACATGGGGTTCGCTCTACCGGTACGAGGGTTCCTTGCTGGGCTGGACGTCGCACACCATCCGGTGCAGATGGATGCTGCGGACTGCGCCCAGTGGATGGATGGCTACCGAGCCGGGCTGCCACATGGCCGCCAACTGATCCAGTTCAACCAGCTCGACAGCCACGACACCGCACGTTTTCTGACGCTATTGCAAGGCAATCAGGCGCGCATGCAGATGGCGGCGGTGTGGCTGATGAGTTGGATCGGCGTGCCGTGTTTATATTATGGCGACGAGATTGGCCTGGATGGTGCCAATGATCCCTTCTGTCGCAAGCCTTTCCCGTGGGACGAAAGCCAGTGGGACCAGCGCTTGTTGGCCCTGTGCCAGCGTATGGCGGCATTGCGTAAACGGAGCCTGGCGCTGCGCCGCGGTGGTTGTCAGGTACTGCACGCCTCCGGTGAAACGCTGGTGTTTGTGCGCATCTATCAACAGGAGCAGGTGCTGGTGGCGTTACAGCGTGGAGGCAGTGGCGCAGTGACCTTGCAGCATAGCCCACTGTTGGCTGCAGGCAAATGGCAACGGCTGGAAGGGGACGGCGAGTTGCATGACGGGCAGAATGCTGTCTCGCTGCAATTAGGCGAGGAATCAGTGACCCTGTGGCGACGAATCGGTTAGCGCTGTACAGGGGCCGGTAAACCGGCCCCTGTCTGGGTTAGTGGGCGTTCACACGCCCAGTGAAATCAATAGCCTACCGCAGAGCCCGCTGGGCGACGAACGTCGTTGGCTCCGTACAGGTAGCCTTCGCGCACCTTGCCAGAGACTGCTGAGTCGTTGCCGGAGTTGGCCGGGCTGACGCCAACCGCGCCGGGTAAACCGACCAGAATCAATTCAGCTGCACCCCACGGCGTTTGCTCTACCATCTTGTAGCCCATACCGCTGAGAAGTTTTAGCGTATCGGCCGAAACCCCACGCTGTTCGTAGTAAACCTCATCCGGCAGCCACTGATGGTGGATACGCGGCGCATCTACAGCTTCTTGCGGAGCCATGCCGTGGTCGATCACGTTCAGTGCCGTCTGCAAGGTAATAGTAATGATGCGTGATCCCCCCGGCGAGCCAAGCACCATAAAGATTTTATTGTCCTTGGTCACCAGTGTCGGGCTCATTGACGATAGTGGGCGCTTACCGGGGGCAATGCTATTGGCGGTACCTTGCACCAGCCCATAGAGGTTTTTCTCACCGACTTTGACGGTGAAGTCATCCATTTCATCGTTGAGGAAGAAGCCGGTACCCGGAGCAATCACCACCGCGCCAAAGCGACCGTTGACGGTATAGGTGGTGGAGACGGCGTTACCGTCATGATCGACAATCGAGTAATGGGTTGTTTCCGGCTTTTCGTGAGGTTCCATGCCGGGTTGGACATTCTCTGACGGCGTGGCTTTATCGGCGACGATTTTCTTGCGGATCTCTTCGGCGTAGCTTTTGCTGACCAGTCTGTCGATCGGGTTTTTGATGAATTCCGGGTCACCGAGGTAGGTATTGCGGTCCATATAGGCGTGGCGCATGGCTTCGGTCATGGTGTGAATCGCTGCCGCCGAGTTAAAGCCCATGCTTTTGAGATCGTAACCTTCGACCACGTTGAGGATTTCGCACAGTGTCACGCCGCCTGAGCTGGGTGGCGGTGCCGAAACAAATTTATAACCGCGGTAGCTACAGGTAATCGGCGGGGTTTCGGTGACGTTGTAGTTGGCGAAGTCGGCTGCTGTCAGGATACCGCCACCTTGTTTGGCTGCCGCTTCTACCGCCTGCGGGATTTTGCCTTTGTAGAAGGCATCAGGCCCCCCTTTGGCGATGGCTTCCAGGGTATTGGCCAGGTCGCTTTGCACCAGACGATCGCCCGGCTGTAGCGCCGTGCCGTCTGGGCGCAAGAAGATCTTGGCGGATTCCGGATCCTGCTTAAAGCGTACGACAGTGGTGTCGAGGATATCGGTATCGGCACGGGTCAGCACAAAGCCCTCACGCGCCAGTTTGATGGCCGGTTCCATCACCTGTTCGCGGCTCAGTTTGCCGTATTTCTTGCGCGCGGTTTCCATGCCAAGCACGGTGCCGGGGACGCCCGCCGCCAGATAACCGTACAGGCTGGCGCCTTTCTTCACGTTGCCGTCGGCATCCAGATACATATTGGCGCTGGCCGCTGCCGGCGCAGTTTCACGGAAGTTAATAAAGGTATCGGT
Source organism: Serratia sp. PL17 (assembly GCF_017832355.1). Taxonomy (GTDB): domain Bacteria; phylum Pseudomonadota; class Gammaproteobacteria; order Enterobacterales; family Enterobacteriaceae; genus Serratia. The sequence continues at coordinate 287,159 of NZ_JAFIBY010000004.1, read as the reverse complement.
GCCATCAGCCAGATGCACCGTCATAAAACCGCCGCCGCCGATGTTGCCGCAGCATGGGTTAACCACCGCCTGCGCATAGCCAACAGCGACTGCGGCATCAATCGCGTTACCGCCCAACTTAAGGATATCGACACCAACCTGTGAGGCCAGATGTTGTGATGTCACCACCATGCCGTTTTTGGCTTCAACAGCCGGATTGGACGCAGCATACAGGCTGCTGCTGACGAGCAGCGCTGCCATGGTCAGCGGTTTGCTCCATTTTTGTAAAAACATAGTTATTCCTACCCTGTCAGTTTTCTTATTGTGTTTGGCTTGCCATATTTGCACTGCAAAGTGCGGGCCAGCCTATTGATACTAGCTACAGTTAAGGGATTACGCGGGAAACAGCCGGAGAAATGTGAGCGGAAACAAGGAAATGAAGCACAGAAAGTGGGCAGCGCGCCCTAATTTGGCGCAAAAAAAACCGGCCGCAAGGGCCGGTTGATACACTCACAGGCTGAAATTACAGCTTGGAAGCGTTTTCGGACAGGTATTTAGCGACGCCGTCTGGAGATGCGCCCATACCTGCTTTGCCTTTTTCCCACTGAGCCGGGCACACTTCGCCGTGTTGCTCGTGGAATTGCAGCGCGTCAACGGTACGGATCATTTCGTCGATGTTACGGCCGATTGGCAGGTCGTTAACAACCTGAGCACGAACCACACCGTCTTTGTCGATCAGGAAAGAACCACGCAGGGCAACGCCTGCTTCTGGGTGCTCGATGCCGTAAGCTTTCTGAATTTCACGCTTGATGTCAGCAACCATTGCGTATTTCACTTCCCCGATGCCGCCATTCTCGACGGGGGTTTTACGCCATGCGTTGTGTACAAATTCGGAGTCGAATGAAACGCCAACCACTTCAACGCCACGCTTCTGGAATTCTTCATAGCGGTGATCGAAAGCGATCAGCTCAGAAGGACATACGAAGGTGAAGTCCATCGGCCAGAAGAACAGGACAGCTGGTTTGCCGTTCAGGTGCTTCTTGAAGTTGAAGTTTTCAACGATTTCGCCACTGCCCAGTACGGCAGCTGCGGTGAAGTCAGGGGCTTGACGAGTTACCAGGACCATAATTACTCCTGTAATAGGTGTTAAGGGGTTGATGTAAAAGCAAGGGCCAGTATAGGGGCCACGACGTGGTGAATAAAGGGTAAAAGACCAATCGATGAGATAGCTTTTACCTATCAAAGTCGGCAATTAAATTTAGCGAGCTTTAAAAATAACCTTTTCCCGCAAAAGGGCAAGGGTTAAAAAGCAATTTATTGTAAAGCGTCGCATTTTCAACGGTTTTACTTCGGCCTTACAGCTTTTTATCTTTGGCTTGTTGCATCATCAGCGGATAAAACTGCCAGAATTGTATTTCAAGCTGATGATAGTTGCGTTCCACGTCGGCGAAGGAGCCAGCCAGTGCCGCCAGGCGTGGACGACGGCTAGCCATGCCGGCCAGCACGTTGCCGATAAACGGCAGCTCTGCGTAACGCTCCAACCAACGTTCCGGCCATAAATAACCATTTAAATTCTGAAAGCGCGGTGGTGTCATCGGCAGATGCGGGGCTATCTGGTTACGGGCTTGCTGCGTGAAACCTTGCAGGCTAAGAGAGGGCTCCAATTGCTGCCAGTGACGCGCAAGGAAGTGATCCCACACGACGTCGAGTGTGATGGGGGCTACGCGCCGATGCTCATCGGTGAAGTAGTCGCGGCAGGCCTTGACCTGCGGCAGGCTGTCGGTCAATACATCGACGCGACGGTGCATCATAATGCCGGCCACGACCTCGGGAGCGTATTCGCCTGCGGGATTGCCACGCACGAAGTCGGCCAACAAATTGCCCAGTAGTGAGCTTTCCGCCAGTGAGGCTAAATGGAGATGAGCGAGATAATTCATCGGGCAACTATACCTGAAGTCATGCAAATCCTCCTTATTTCTTGCCGCTGACCGCCCGCAGCTTTAGACTAGGCCGCCTGTTTTTTTATGACCAACATACTCGTCGCCTTTCAAGCCGCAGTGTTGTTGGCTGCACTTGCCCATCCCGGTCACTTACTCAAGTGAGCCTGCGGGGATGCGCAGGCTGGCTGCCTAACTGCAACTTGAAAGCCATCGGGTATAAACAATGAAGAAGTGAATAGAGCCATGCGCGTCGCCGATTTTTCGTTTGAACTTCCCGAGTCCCTGATTGCCCACTATCCCCAACCTGAGCGCAGCGGTTGCCGTTTGCTGCAGTTGGATGGGCCGAGCGGGGAGCTTAAGCATGGCGTCTTCACCGATCTGCTGGATAACCTGGAAGCAGGTGACCTGTTGGTGTTCAACAACACCCGTGTGATCCCCGCACGTATGTTCGGCCGTAAGGTCAGCGGCGGCAAGATTGAAGTCCTGGTGGAGCGCGTGCTGGACGATCATCGGGTGTTAGCACATGTGCGCGCTTCTAAAGCCCCCAAGCCAGGCACCGACCTGCTGCTGGGTGACGATGAAAGTATCGCGGCGACTATGGTGGCGCGTCACGATACGCTTTTTGAACTGCGTTTCAACGATGAACGCGACGTGTTCACTATCCTGAATGCTGCCGGCCACATGCCATTGCCGCCGTATATCGATCGCCCGGACGAAGACGCCGACCGCGAGCTTTATCAAACGGTTTACAGCGAAAAACCGGGTGCCGTCGCGGCCCCGACCGCCGGGCTGCACTTCGACGAGCCGCTGTTGGCTGCGCTGCGCGAGAAAGGCATAGAGATGGCGTTTGTCACCCTGCACGTGGGCGCGGGCACCTTCCAGCCAGTGCGGGTCGAAACTATTGAAGAACACGTCATGCACGCCGAATACGCGGAAGTGCCGCAGGATGTGGTTGACGCGGTGCTGGCGTGTAAAGCACGCGGCAAGCGCGTGGTAGCCGTCGGCACCACGTCGGTGCGTTCGCTGGAAAGCGCTGCCAACGCCAGTAAAGAGGCATTAATTGCCCCGTTCTTCGACGACACCAGCATCTTTATCTTCCCGGGTTACCATTACCAGGTGGTTGACGCACTGGTGACCAACTTCCACCTGCCGGAGTCGACGCTGATTATGTTGGTCTCCGCTTTTGCCGGTTATAAAAATACCATGTATGCCTATCAGCAGGCGGTGGCCGAGCAATACCGTTTCTTTAGCTACGGCGATGCGATGTTCATCACCCGTAACCCGCAGGCGGAACAAGAGTCCGTCGGCAAATAAATTTTCGAGGTATGCCCTAAATCATTGGGTATTAATGACATCAGACTGTTTCTCTGATGCTGGAGGCTTTGTGAAGTACGAATTAGACACTACCGATGGTCGCGCGCGCCGTGGCCGCCTGATTTTTGACCGTGGCGTGGTAGAAACGCCTGCCTTTATGCCTGTCGGTACCTACGGCACGGTAAAGGGCATGACGCCGGAAGAAGTGAAAGAGACCGGTGCACAGATCTTGTTGGGTAACACCTTCCACCTGTGGCTGCGCCCAGGGCAAGAAATCATGAAGCTGCACGGCGATCTGCATGATTTCATGCAGTGGCACGGCCCGATCCTCACCGATTCAGGCGGCTTCCAGGTGTTCAGCCTGGGGGCGATGCGCAAGATTAAAGAAGAAGGTGTTCATTTCCGTAACCCGATTAACGGCGATAAGGTGTTCCTTAGCCCGGAAAAATCGATGGAAATCCAGTATGACCTGGGTTCTGACATCGTGATGATCTTCGACGAATGTACGCCTTACCCGGCAGATTGGGATTACGCGAAGCGTTCGATGGAAATGTCGCTGCGCTGGGCGCAGCGTAGCCGCCAGCGTTTTGACGAACTGAATAATAAGAATGCGTTATTCGGTATTATTCAGGGCGGTGTTTACGAAGATTTACGTGATGTATCAGTAAAAGGGCTGGTGGATATCGGTTTTGATGGTTACGCTGTGGGCGGCTTGGCAGTAGGCGAGCCAAAAGAGGATATGCACCGTATTCTTGAACACGTTTGCCCGCAAATTCCGGAAGATAAGCCACGTTACCTGATGGGCGTTGGCAAGCCGGAAGATCTGGTTGAAGGCGTGCGTCGCGGTATCGATATGTTCGACTGCGTGATGCCAACGCGTAATGCCCGTAACGGCCATCTGTTCGTGACTGACGGTGTGGTAAAAATCCGTAATGCCAAGCACAAGGATGATACTTCTCCGCTGGATAAAGACTGTGATTGCTACACATGTCGCAATTACAGCCGCGCCTACTTGCATCATCTCGATCGTTGCAACGAAATACTGGGTGCTCGATTGAACACCATTCATAACCTGCGTCACTACCAACGCCTGATGGCGGGTTTACGCGAGGCCATTGAACAGGGTAAATTAGAGCTGTTTGTTGCGGACTTCTACGGTCGGATCGGTAAACCGATTCCACCTTTAACTGCCCAATAGATTTCACGTTGCAGCAAGGCGGCGACCGAATGAATCCCCAGGAGCTTAGATAGCTAAGTGGCTGGGGTGAAAGAGGAAAGCCAACACCGCCGCAGTTTGAAAGATGAAGGGTAGAAACGCTTGAATTAATAATTGATAACTTAATGAGGGAATTTCAATGAGCTTTTTCATTTCTGACGCCGTCGCATCCGCAGGGGCCCCGGCTCAGGGAAGCCCGTACTCTCTGATCATTATGCTGGTGGTTTTTGGTCTGATTTTCTATTTCATGATCCTGCGTCCACAGCAGAAACGCGCTAAAGAGCACAAAAAACTGATGGACTCGATCGGTAAAGGTGATGAAGTGCTGACCACGGGTGGCCTGATTGGCCGCGTAACCAAAGTGGCTGACACCGGCATCATCGCCATTGCGCTGAACGACACCACGGAAGTGATGATCAAGCGTGACTTCGTGGCGGCCGTTCTGCCGAAAGGTACCATGAAGGCCCTGTAATTTTGTTTTCCCTAAGGGAATTGCCGTGCTAAACCGTTATCCTTTGTGGAAGTATCTGATGTTGATCGTGGTGATCATCGTCGGTCTGCTTTATGCGCTTCCCAACCTCTATGGTGAGGATCCGGCTGTACAAATCACTGGCGCGCGCGGTGTCGCCGCCAGTGAAACTACGCTGGACCAAGTCCGTACCGTATTAGAAAAAGACAAGATCGCAAGCAAGTCGATTGCGCTGGAAAACGGCGCTATCCTGGCTCGCTTTAGCAATCCTGACATTCAGCTGCGCGCCCGTGAAGCCTTAATGGCTGAGTTGGGTGACAAGTTTGTCGTTGCGCTGAACCTGGCTCCGGCTACGCCGGCCTGGTTGGCCATGCTGGGTGCAGAGCCGATGAAACTCGGTCTGGACCTGCGCGGTGGTGTGCACTTCTTGATGGAAGTGGACATGGACACTGCGCTGAGCAAGCTGCAGGAGCAGACTATGGATACCCTGCGCAGCGAGCTGCGTGAGAAGGGCATTCCTTATGCGTCTATCCGCAAGCTGGACAACAACGGCGTGGAAGTGCGCTTCCGTGACGATGCTACCCGCGATCAGGCCATCAGCTACCTCAGCCCGCGTCAGCGCGATATGGTGTTCTCTGCCAACGGCACCAACACCCTGAAAGCCAGCTTGACGGATGCCCGTCTGAGCGAAGCTCGCGAATATGCGGTGCAACAAAACATCACTATCTTGCGTAACCGCGTTAACCAGCTCGGCGTTGCCGAACCGCTGGTGCAACGTCAGGGCTCTGACCGCATTGTGGTCGAGCTGCCGGGTATTCAGGATACTGCGCGCGCCAAAGAGATTCTGGGCGCTACCGCGACGCTGGAGTTCCGTCTGGTTAACACCAATGCGGATGCCACAGCGGCAGCCAACGGCCGTGTGCCGGGTGACTCAGAAGTAAAAGACACGCGTGAAGGCCAGCCCGTTGTGCTGTACAAGCGTGTGATCCTGACCGGTGATCACATCACTGACTCGACGTCCAGCACCGACGAATACAACCAGCCGCAGGTTAATATCTCTCTGGATAGCGCCGGCGGTACTGCCATGTCTAACTTCACCAAGGACAACATCGGTAAACCGATGGCGACCCTGTTTGTGGAGTACAAGGACAGCGGCAAGAAAGACGCCAACGGCCGTGCAATTCTGGTGAAACAGGAAGAAGTTATCAACGTGGCTAACATTCAGTCGCGTCTGGGCAACAGCTTCCGTATTACCGGTATTGGCAACCCGAACGAAGCACGCCAGCTTTCGCTGCTGCTGCGCGCCGGTGCGCTGATTGCGCCTATCCAGATTGTGGAAGAGCGTACTATCGGCCCAACCCTGGGGCAACAGAACATCACCCAAGGTTTGGAAGCTTGCTTGTGGGGCCTGGTGGCATCCATCGTATTTATGGTGGTGTGGTACCGTAAGTTCGGCATGATCGCCACCACGGCGCTGGTCGCCAACCTGGTGCTGATTGTCGGCGTGATGTCCCTGTTACCCGGGGCGACACTGACCATGCCGGGGATTGCCGGTATCGTGCTGACGCTGGCGGTCGCTGTCGATGCCAACGTGCTGATTAACGAACGTATCAAGGAAGAGCTGAAGAACGGGCGTTCCGTTCAGCAGGCAATCCATGAAGGCTATAAAGGCGCGTTCTCCAGTATCGTTGACGCCAACATCACTACCCTGATTACCGCAGTCATTCTGTACGCAGTGGGCACCGGTTCAATCAAGGGCTTTGCGATTACCACCGCAATCGGTGTGGCGACGTCCATGTTCACCGCAATTGTCGGTACCCGTGCCATCGTCAACCTGCTTTACGGCGGCAAACGCATTAATAAGCTGTCTATCTGAGGAGTGCGTTGTGGCACAGGATTATACTGTTGAACAACTCAACTACGGCCGTAAAGTTTATGACTTTATGCGCTGGGATTACGTGGCCTTCGGCATCTCGCTGGTGCTGCTGATCGCGTCAATCGCCATTATGTCGGTGCGTGGTTTTAACTGGGGTCTGGACTTCACTGGCGGTACCGTCATTGAAATCAGCCTGGAGAAACCTGCCAACCTCGATCTGATGCGCGATACGCTGGAAAAAGCCGGGTTCCAGGACCCGGTTATTCAGAACTTTGGCAGCAGCCGTGACGTGATGGTGCGTATGCCACCTGCGACAGGTACCGCAGGCCAGGAACTGGGTAACAAAGTGATCGGCGTGATTAACGAGTCGGTCGATAAAAACGCGAGCGTAAAACGGATTGAGTTCGTCGGCCCGAGCGTGGGCACCGAACTGGCGCAAAACGGCGGCATGGCGCTGCTGGTTGCGCTGATCTGTATTCTGATTTACGTCGGTTTCCGCTTCGAATGGCGTTTGGCGCTGGGGGCGGTTATTGCGTTGGCGCACGACGTGATCATCACCATGGGCGTGTTGTCGTTGTTCCATATCGAGATTGACCTGACCATCGTCGCTTCATTGATGTCGGTTATCGGTTACTCGTTGAACGACAGCATCGTGGTTTCTGACCGTATTCGTGAGAACTTCCGCAAGATCCGCCGCGGGACGCCTTACGAAATCATGAACGTGTCACTGACCCAGACGCTAAGCCGTACGCTGATGACATCCGGTACAACCTTGATGGTTGTTCTGATGCTGTACATCTTCGGTGGCGCGATGCTGCATGGCTTCTCTCTGGCTATGTTGATCGGTGTGTCTATCGGTACCATATCCTCTATCTACGTGGCGTCCGCGCTGGCGTTGAAACTGGGTATGAAACGCGAACACATGCTGCAGCAGAAAGTGGAAAAAGAAGGCGCAGATCAGCCTTCGATTATGCCGTGATTTGCCCGTGAGTTGAAAATACACTGCCGGTCGGTTTATTCCGACCGGCATTTTTTTGTCTATAGACCATGACTTTTGGGTTTACGGGCGCTCAATCGACGTCAGTTGGTTGAGTGAGTTCACCAGTTCCGCAAGGCTGGCTGCCTGCATTTTTTCCATCACTTTGGCTCGATGAACCTCTACGGTACGAACCGCAATAAAGTGCCGGTCGGCGATCAGTTTATTGGTCATCCCGGCGGCCACAGCACGGGCAATCTCACGTTCGCGCGGCGTCAGCGCACTGAAACGCTGTTGCAGTTGGTGGCGCTCAACCTGGCGTTGGGAATGGGCTAACCCGCGTTCAAGCGCTTCAATCAGCGGGGCGGCGGCGATCGGTTTTTGCAAGAAATCCAATGCACCCAATTTCATTTCCGCCACCGCCATAGAAATATCACCGTGACCGGTGACAATCACCACCGCCAGCGTACTTTCCTGCCGGCGCAGTTGCTGATGAACTTGCTGCCCGTCCAATCCAGGCATACGGATATCCAACATGACTACGCCACATTGGTAAAGATCGACCTTGTCGACAAACTTTTGGCTGTCGTGCCAGATCTGTACCCGGTAGTTCAGTCCCTCGAGTAAAAAGCGGCAGGCGTCGGTAACCGCAAAATCGTCATCGACCAGATGTATCAGCGCCATGGCGAGTTTCCTTTTGAATAACAGGGAAGTGCAAGGTAACGCGCAGCCCTTGCCGTTGTGAGGGAGCCATATAATTTTCCAGCGTCAGATCGCAACCCTGGCTCTTGAGCAGTTTCTGACAGATCACCAGCCCCAACCCGAGACCTTCCTGCTTAGTGCTGCGGAAGGGTACAAACGGCAGTGCCAGTTGTTCTGCGCTCAGGCCGCCGCCATCATCTTCTATGATTAGCCGTTGTTGATGTTGGTTGGTTTCCTGCCGCAAGAAAATGTGTTGGGCACCGGCTTGCAGGCTATTACTCAATATATTGGTGAGCACTTGCTCCAACAGCGTTGCCTGGCTGTACAACTGACTTTGGGCCGGGATGGCAAGGGTTAAACGGCACTGCGGGTATTGTTGTTCGATCTGCATCAATTTTAGAAGGTGTTCCACCAGTGGGCGCAGCAAGAGTGGCTTCGCGCTTTCATGTTGCGGTGTTTTACTCGCCCAGCGTCGCAAATTGACAATGCTTTCCGCACCACGCTGTGCTTGCTGGCCAATCTGTTCGAGTATCGGCAGCAGCGCATGTTGGCTATCGCTACGTTCAAGACGAATGCGGCACCCCTCCGCATAATGACGAATTGCGGCCAGCGGTTGGTTCAGCTCATGAGCAAAGCCAGAGGCCATCTCGCCCAGCGTGCTGAGCCTTTGCGCTTGAGCCAGGGCTGCTTCTCTGGCGCGTAACGTCTGATGCATCTGTTCGATCTGACGTCCACGCCGGTGCACCAAATGACCAATCCACAGATGGTTGGCACCCAGCAACACCATCGCGCCGATAATGGCGCTGAGTAACAGCAGGTGCTGTTGCGCCCAAAGAGACACGTCCTGCCAGAGTGAGCGCTGCGTTGGGTGAATATTCAGATCATGCAGCAACTGATTGACCTGATGAGATGATGCTGGGGCACCCCAAACAGGTAAACGGGGTATGTCCATTTGCAGTAACTGGCGGGTCAACTCGTCGGCCAGCCGATCTGGCACGTGGTTTAAGGCTGCAAATGACCAATTAGGGTAAAGCTCAGTGCTCGTCAGGCAGTGCTGGCCACTGTGTTTTTCCAACAGGGCGCGGTAGCCACTGGCTTGCAGCAACCCTTCCGTTTGCATTTTTTCCAACAGGCAAACGGGCACAATCACGGCGTCCAGTGCGCCATCGCGCAACTGATACAGCAAGGCATCTGCCGGATAACCGCTGAAGTGCAGCGTCAGATCTTTTTCCGGGCGCAGACCCGCGCCAAGGAGTTCTTTATATCCCAGCAGGTAACCGCCAAATGCGTCAGCGGCGACTGCGCCAACTTTTCGACCGACGAGCTGGCTGGCTGTGGTGACAGGGCTGTCGCGCCTCACCAATATGACGCTGCCGACCACGTTGTTTGACGCCTGTTGCGACGATGGGGAGGAACGCAGTGAAACCAGCCAACGCAATGGGTAGCGGTTATCCAACTGGACGTATTGTGCCGGGTTGGTGAGCAAAAAATCGACGCGTTCGCTGCGGACTGCTTCACCCATACCGGACAGGCTCACCGGCAACAATTGAAAGCTGTCCTGGGGAAACTGACGATTGAGATGGTCGACCAAGGGTTGCCATTGGGCCAGTGCATGAGCATCACCACGCAGTGCGAGTACTGCGATAGTCCATTGTCCCGCCCAAGCCGCGTTTAACCAACTGCTCAGCAACAGGAATAGCGCCGCTCTTTTCACATCATCTCCGCTTTTATGACCTGTATCACCAGGTTGAATTGTCCTGGATCAAGCCGATGCCGGGAATGTGGTAAACCACAATATTGGCGATCGGTTGCCGTTTTTACACTCCGTTGTATCAATTCCCCGGCGAATACTTATTGGGAGAAATCAATGGACAGTGGGAAACGGCAATTTTTACAACGACTCGGTGCGCTGACCGCCGGTGCCGCACTGGTGCCATTGGCACAGTCAGGGTGGCAGTTGCAGCCGGCACGGCGGGAAGGTGACGGTAAAAGACGCATGGCGATGTTGATTGACCTGCGCCGCTGCATCGGTTGCCAGGCCTGTACAGTCAGTTGCGCAGTAGAAAACCGGCTGCCGCAGGGACAATTTCGCACCAGTGTACTGCAATACCAGGTCACTCTTGAAGGACAGGACTCGACCACCAACGTGCTGTTACCGCGGTTGTGCAACCATTGTGATAATCCGCCTTGCGTGCCTGTGTGTCCGGTACAGGCCACTTTCCAGCGTCAGGATGGCATTGTGGTGATCGATAACACCCGTTGCGTCGGCTGTGCCTATTGCGTACAGGCTTGCCCTTATGAGGCACGGTTTATCAATCATGAAACCCAGACTGCCGATAAATGTACTTTCTGCGTGCATCGGCTGGATGCCGGCCTGCTGCCTGCGTGCGTCGAGTCTTGCGTTGGTGGTGCGCGAATGATCGGTGATCTCAACGATCGCCAAGGTGCACTAAGGCGTGCTCTGGATGAGCATCAGGCGCAGCTTAAGGTACTGAAACCTGAGCAGGGAACCCATCCTCAGGTGTTCTATCTGGGGCTCGATGAGGCATTTGTCAGTCACGTTCGGGGACAGCCGGCGCTGTGGCAGGAGGTGCACGCATGATTCGCGAAATTATGGCCCGCCCGCAGGAGATCGCCTGGTTACCTTGGGCGGTACAGTATTTTTTCTTTATTGGCCTGGCATGCGGCTGCATCATTATTGCCGTTTGGCTGCGTTGGCGCGATCCAAATAAGACGTCACGTCTGGAATTGGCTGCCGTGTCGTTGGCAGTGGTAAGCGGTACCGTTGCGCCCTTGGCCTTGAGTGCCGATTTGCATCAACCCGCGCGCATCTGGCATTTCTACGCGTACTTCGCCCCCTGGTCGTGGATGTCACTCGGCTCGCTGTTTTTACCGCTGTTTACCCTGTTAGTGGTCAGCTATTTCGTCTTGCTGCTGCGTAATCAGTTAAGGCCAAAAACCTTGCCGCTTTGGGCACGTTGGCTGATGGTCCGACCGGCATGGCGTGAGGAAGCGTGGCTGCGCTGGGTGGCATTGGCGACCTTGGTGTCGGCGGCCAGTATCTTGCTCTATACCGGGCGTGAGGTTTCCGTTCTTCGGTCGCAGCCGCTGTGGTTCAGCCTTTGGCTGCCTTGGTTACTGCTGCTTACCGCCATGCAGGCCGTTTCGCCGCTGCTGGCCTACTGGCTACGTCAGGAACCTCAATGGCAGCCACGCCTGGCGCGTTATCAGGCCGTCACGCTTGTGCTGTTGTGTCTTTCTTGTCTTGGTTGGTGGGTGGATGGCAGCACCTCTTCTTCTGCGTTACACACGTTGGCGGCTCAGGGCATTGCCTGGTGGGTGGCCGGTATCGCCTTTATCGCGATGACGTTATTGCTGTTGATGTTGGCATGGCGAATGTTCGACCAGCGGCTAAGTGTTCATGGGCTGTTGATGCAGTGCATTGCGGCGCTGTTGCTTTGCTGGGGTACGCGTTGGATGTTGCTGATGCAAACCCAAACGTTACCCAAATTCAATGCAGTGGCTAATCCCTATGTGTTGCCGCTGGGCAGTGAAGGGCTGTTGGCGATTCTGGGCACCCTGGGTTTGTGGATTGCGTTAATCATTGGAATTCGTGAATTGCAGCATCAGCTGATGGAGAAAAGACACTATGGCTAAGTCAACGCGGCGTCAGTGGTTGAAAGGCGGTCTCGCTCTGGGTGGATTGACGCTGTTTGGTGCCAGCTACAGCGAGATGGTGCAAAAAGTCTTTACCGGCCTGCGCGACGGCAGCAGCGGTAAATTGACGCTGGACAGAATCAGTGCCAACGCGCTACCGACAGAGGGGACCCGGCATCCTGATGGCTGGCAGGCCAACCCGCAGCAAGCGGTGTCCATGACGCAATGTTTTGGTTGCTGGACGTTGTGTGGCTTACGGGTCCGGGTGGATCGCGAAAGCCAGCAAATATTACGCGTGGCGGGTAACCCGTATCATCCGTTGTCTCATGATCACCACTTTCCTTATTCGCTGCCGGTGAGTGATGCGCTCAACCGCCTGGGGGGCGATGCGGGTCTTGAACAGCGCTCGACGGCCTGTGCACGTGGGGCGACGTTGTTGGAAGGGCTGACCAGCCCTTATCGCGTCCTGGAGCCGATGAAGCGGGTAGGGCCACGTGGCAGTGGCCAATGGCAACGGATCAGCTTTGAACAGTTGATCCATGAGGTGGTGGAGGGCGGTGACCTTTTTGGCGAGGGGCCGGTTGAGGGATTACGGGCGATCCGCGATCTTGAAACTCCGCTTGATCCGGAACAACCTTCACTGGGGCCAAAGGCCAATCAGCTGCTGGTCACTAATGCCGGTGATGAAGGCCGAGATGCTTTTATCAAGCGTTTTGCACAGAATGCGTTTGGGACGCGCAATTTCGGCCATCATGGGGCTTATTGCGGGTTGGCTTACCGCGCGGGATCCGGGGCCTTAATGGGGGATCTGGAAACGAATGCGCACGTCAAACCCGATTGGGATCATTTACGTTTTGGGCTATTTCTCGGTACGTCCCCTGCGCAGTCGGGCAACCCGTTCAAGCGACAGGGGCGGCAGTTAGCCAATGCTCGCATGCGTGATGAATTCCGCTACGTGGTAGTGGCGCCGGCACTGCCACTGACCACCACGTTGGCCAATGATCACAACCGTTGGGTGCCGGTGTTGCCGGGTACGGACTCTGCATTAGCGATGGGCATGATCCGTTGGATTATTGAGCAAGAACGCTATAACGCCGACTACCTGGCATTACCTGGCGAGGTGGCGATGCAGGCCGCCGGCGAAAAGAGTTGGACCAACGCCACGCATTTGGTTGTGACCGATGAGGATCACCCGTTGTGCGGGCAGTTTTTACGTCAGGTGCATTTGGACGGGGGGGCAACCGGGGAAGCCGAAAGCCCGTCTTTGGTCTGGGATACGCAGCGGGCTAAGCCAGTGCCGGCGAATGAGGCTTTACAGGGGCCGTTGCGGGTGGAGCAACAGTTACAGCTCGCCGACGGTTCACAGGTTCAGGTTCGCTCGAGTTTTCTTTGCCTGCAACAGGCCGCTGAACGCTTCACGTTGGCCGAATACGGCACCCGGTGTGGTGTCAGCGCCGAGACCATTGCCGCGTTGGCCAAAGAGTTCACCTCTTACCAGCGGCAGGCAGCGGTGATTGCGCACGGCGGTATGATGAGCGGCAACGGTTTTTATAACAGCTGGGCGGTGATGATGCTTAATGCGCTGATCGGTAACCTGAACCTTAAGGGCGGCGTCTCGGTCGGCGGCGGTAAGTTCAAGGAGTTTGCCGATGGGCCGCGTTATGACTTAAAAACTTTCCCGGGCATGGTGAAGCCAAAAGGGTTGGTATTGTCGCGCAGCAAACAGGCGTATGAACAATCAGACGAGTATCGCCGCAAGGTTGAGCAAGGCGATAAGCCGTACCCGGCCCGTGGGCCTTGGTACCCCTTTGTTGCGGGGCAGTTCACTGAGCAGCTTGCTCCGGCGCTGATGGGGTATCCTTACCCGCTAAAGGCCTGGATCAGCCATATGGGCAACCCGCTCTACGGTGTTGCCGGCCTGCGCGAAGTGGTCGAAAGCCGACTTAAAGATCCTCGGCAACTGCCGCTGTTTATTGCAGTGGACGCCTTTATTAACGAAACCAGCGCATTGGCAGATTATATCGTGCCGGACACTCACAACTTCGAAAGCTGGGGATTTACGGCGCCCTGGTCCGGCGTGATGGTGCGATCGAGCACTGCGCGTTGGCCTGTCGTCCCGTCACGCACCCTGAGCACCGCAGAGGGGCAGCCGGTGGCACTGGAAAGCTTCGTCATTGCGTTGTCGAAGGCGATGGCGCTGCCGGGGTTTGGTGATGCCGCTTTGCAGGATACGCAAGGCAATGCTTTTGGGTTGCACACTGCCGAGGATTATTACCTGCGCGCAGCGGCCAACGTGGCTTTTGCCGGGGAGCCATTGCCTGAGGCGACAGAAAGCGAGCTACGGTTGACCGGTGTTGATCGCCTGCAACCGGCACTAGACAGGGTGCTGAAAGCGGATGAGCGGCTGCGGGTGGGTTATATGTTGGCTCGGGGTGGACGTTTCGCGCCGTATGAGCAAGCCTGGCGAGGCAATGAAACTGGCCCGCAATGGAAGAAGGGGCTTAATATCTGGAATGAAGAGGTGGCACGTCACCGCCATGCGATGACAGGAGAGCGTTACAGTGGGTGTCCGACGTATTACCCACCGCGTTTTGCCGACGGTTCAGACGTGGGGAAACACTATCCACCGGACGAGTGGCCGTTCCGTTTGATGTCGTTTAAGTCGCATCTGATGAGCAGTTCAACAGCGCCCATTGATCGCTTGCGTGCGGTGAAGCCCGTCAATCTGGTGGCGCTTAATCCGGTCGACGCTGAGCGCTATGCATTGCAGCATGGCGATCGGGTTCGGTTGCAGACCCCGGGCGGCAGCGTTGAGGCGCAAGTCAGCTTACTCGATGGCGTGATGCCAGGCGTTATTGCTATCGAGCACGGCTATGGCCATCGCGAGATGGGGGCCCGTGCACACCTGCTGGATGGGCAGCCGATGGCGGCAGATCCACGCATTGCCGCCGGCATCAATCTGAATGACCTTGGGTTGCCGGATCCGACCAGAGAGATCGGTAATAGCTGGCTTGATTGGGTCAGCGGTGCGGCGGTTCGTCAGGGATTACCGGCAAGGCTGCAACGCTTGGCGTAACCTGAGGGCCCAACCATCGGAGGTTGGGCCTTTTTGCTGTTAGTTTTGCGCTGGCGCGGCTTTAACGGGCTCTACGCTATGCAGCCGTACAAAACCCAGTTGTTCAGGTGTCAGGCCGCTGAAACGCAGCTCAAAAGTATGTTCAGTTTTAGGCAGCAGTGAATCTGCACTGGCAATAGGTTGCGAGAGGGAATCTGCCGCCAGGGGTTTACCGGTGACAGGATCCAACTGGCCCCACTCCACTACTGCGTTGAACGCGGGCAGGGATGCCTGTGAAAGCGTTCGGACGTGCAATAAGGCTTGGGTGCCGTTAGCTTCGGCTTTCACGTGGCTCAGTGACACGCTCAGCTCGCCGAGGCTGCTCTGCAAGCGTGCGGCATTATTGGCCGCCGGCAGCAGATAAACACCGCTGGTGGAGTTTTTGTTCAGCTGATTTTGCTGTTCCAGTGCCGTAGCCTGGGTAGTCAGAGTGGTTAACTGTTGATTCAGCGCAACCACCTGATTGTGCAATTTCGGCACCTCGCGAGTTTGTGCACAGCCTGCCAGCAGGGCCAGGGTGCTCAGCAGGATAATCTTGGGGTAATGGGTTGTCATAGCGGGGATTTCCTATTCAACATCTCCTTTTATCAGCTTAGCCCGCCTGGCAGGGAAAGTCATGCCAGTCCGTTTTTGTCCTGTTGTTCCGCAGGTGGGCTCGCAACAAATGGCCGACGGCCTTTGTTGTGGCCGCACTTCGGGGTAAACTGCTCTTAACTATGAAAACGTTTATCAGGACGTGTTATGCATTGCCCTTTCTGCGCCGCTGTTGATACCAAAGTCATTGATTCCCGTTTGGTGGGTGATGGTTCGCAGGTGCGCCGTCGTCGCCAGTGTTTGGTTTGTAATGAACGTTTCACCACCTTTGAAGTGGCTGAACTGGTGATGCCACGGGTGATAAAAAGCGACGATGTGCGCGAGCCATTTAACGAAGACAAGCTGCGTCGCGGCATGCTGAAGGCGTTGGAAAAACGCCCGGTCAGTTCTGACGACGTGGAAAACGCGATTAACCACATTAAATCCCAATTGCGTGCCACCGGCGAGCGTGAAGTGCCAACCAAATTGGTTGGTAACCTGGTGATGGATGCGTTGAAGAAGTTGGATAAAGTCGCCTATATCCGCTTTGCCTCTGTGTATCGCAGCTTTGAAGATATTCGCGAGTTCGGCGAAGAGATCGCCCGTCTACAGGATTAAGGGACCCCTCATGCATAACGATGAATTCTACATGGCACGCGCTTTCGAATTGGCGCGGCTGGGGCGTTTCACTACCGCACCGAACCCGAATGTCGGCTGTGTTATTGTGCGCGATGGCGAAATCGTCGGTGAAGGGTACCACCTGCGAGCCGGTGAGCCCCATGCGGAAGTGCATGCGCTGCGCATGGCGGGCGAAAAAGCACGTGGTGCTACTGCCTATGTCACGCTGGAACCTTGCAGCCACCATGGTCGTACACCGCCTTGCGCCGATGCACTGGTTGCCGCCGGGGTCGCTCGTGTCGTGGCCGCCATGCAAGACCCGAATCCGGAAGTGGCGGGGCGGGGTCTGTACAAATTACAGCAGGCGGGGCTGGATGTGCGTCATGGTTTGATGCTGGCTGAAGCCGAAGCGGTGAATTTGGGCTTTCTCAAGCGGATGCGTACCGGTTTCCCGTATGTACAATTGAAACTTGGCGCCTCTCTCGATGGCCGTACGGCGATGGCGTCCGGTGAAAGCCAATGGATCACCTCGCCCGAGGCGCGCCAGGACGTACAGCGGTTGCGAGCGCAAAGCGCGGCGATTCTCAGTACCAGTGCCACTGTACTGGCTGACGATCCATCACTGACGGTGCGTTGGGATGAGTTGGATGCTGAAACTCAACGCATTTATCCACGTGAAAACCTGCGGCAGCCATTGCGCATTATCCTCGACAGCCAAAATCGTGTCACCCCGCAGCACCGGGTGGTGCAACAGCCGGGGGCAACCTGGCTGGCGCGTTTGCAGCCGGATGACCACGTTTGGCCGCAGGATGTCGAACAACTGACCTTCCCGGCCCATGGCGCCGGGATTGATCTGGTCGTGATGATGATGCAATTGGCCAAACGACAAGTGAATTCCATCTGGGTCGAGGCTGGCGCGCACTTGGCAGGGGCTTTACTGCAGGCCGGGTTGGTGGATGAGCTCATTTTGTACATCGCGCCAAAATTGTTGGGCGATAATGGCCACGGTTTGTGCCACCTACCGGGCCTGGAACATTTGGCTGATGCGCCGGAGTTTGTCTTCAGCGAAGTGCGGCACGTCGGGCCCGATTTGCGGCTGCGATTGAAAGCAAAATACTGATTTTAATGTCTGTGTGTCGGGGGGATGGGTCTTTTACAACACCGACAGCACGGTCTGGTGCCCGTCAATAATTGGTGTTACATCAAGGCAGCAAGCGCGCGTATCCCGGTGAGCTTACACAAGTAAGCCACTCGAGTCGGCGGGCGTCGCCAACACAGATGCAGCTTCAAGTATGACGGGTATAAAGAATATGATAGAATCCGCCCCCCTGCGGGGTACTGAACCCATTTTTAAGGAAAGCCCATGAAAGTTATCGAAGGTGTTGTTGCTACTCCAAATGCCCGTGTGGCGATTGCAATTGCACGTTTTAACAATTTCATCAACGACAGCCTGCTGCAAGGTGCCATCGACGCACTCAAGCGCATTGGTCAGGTTGCTGACGACAACATAACCGTTGTCTGGGTCCCGGGCGCTTACGAGTTGCCACTGACTGCACGCGTGCTGGCTAACACCGGCAAATATGATGCAGTGATCGCACTGGGCACCGTTATCCGTGGGGGCACCGCGCACTTTGAATATGTCGCGGGCGAAGCCAGCTCTGGCCTGGGCAGTGTTTCTATGAACACTGAAATCCCGGTTGCCTTTGGCGTGCTGACAACCGAAAGCATCGAACAGGCTATCGAACGTGCTGGCACCAAAGCAGGCAACAAGGGCGCTGAAGCGGCTCTGACCGCACTTGAAATGATTAATGTTATCAAAGCTATTAAAGCCTGAATTTAGTTAAGGGGAATTCCGTGAAACCTGCTGCTCGTCGCCGCGCTCGTGAGTGCGCTGTTCAAGCGCTTTACTCTTGGCAGTTGTCTAAAAATGACATTGCCGATGTTGAACACCAGTTCCTGTCGGAGCAAGATGTCAAAGATGTAGACATCGCCTATTTTCGGGAGCTGCTGTCCGGCGTGGCGGTGAATGCAGGTCTGCTGGATAGCCTGATGGCACCTGTCCTGTCGCGCCAGCTCGAAGAGCTGGGCCAGGTCGAAAGAGCCGTTCTGCGCATTGCGCTGTTTGAGCTGAAAATGCGTGAAGATGTCCCTTACAAAGTGGCCATCAACGAAGCGATCGAGCTGGCGAAAACCTTCGGCGCTGAGGACAGCCACAAGTTTGTGAATGGTGTGCTGGATAAAGTAGCACCCAGCATTCGCAAGAAAAAATAAAGCATTAAGGCCGGTATCCCCGGCCTTAATTTTATCTATACACAAAATAATTGGGGTTGGATCAAGGCGGTAAAAGCGTGAGTTCCCCGGAGCTTACTTAAGTAAGTGACTGGGATGAGCGCTTGCAGCCAACACAGATGCAGCTTCAAGTATGAAGAGTATATTGGAATATGACCATGGCATGCGGCGAATTTGACCTCATTGCCCGCTATTTTGACCGGTTTAAGAGTCTGCGCCGGGACGTACAGTTGGGCATTGGAGATGACTGCGCACTTCTGACAGTGGCAGAAAAACAGCTTTTGGCCGTCAGTACCGACACGCTGGTTTCGGGCGTTCACTTCCTGTCGGATATCGATCCGGCCGATCTCGGCTACAAAGCACTGGCCGTCAATCTGAGCGATTTGGCCGCTATGGGCGCCGATCCCGCTTGGCTTTCACTGGCATTAACCCTGCCGGACGTGAATGAACCTTGGCTAAAGGCGTTTAGTGACAGCCTGTTCGAACAACTTAATTATTACGGCATGCAGTTGATTGGCGGCGATACCACACGCGGCCCATTAAGCATGACGTTAACTATTCACGGGCTTATCCCTGCCGGCCGTGCGTTGACCCGCAGCGGTGCGCGCATTGGTGACTGGATCTACACCACCGGAACGCTGGGTGACAGCGCCGCCGGCCTGGCTGTTCTGCAGGATCGTCTGCAGGTGGCGGACGTTGACGCACGTAATTACCTGGTTGGCCGTCACCTGCGGCCGCAACCGCGGGTATTGCAGGGGCAGGCACTGCGCGATCTGGCCAGTTCGGCGATTGATATCTCGGACGGTTTGATTTCGGATCTGAAACATGTGCTTAGCGCTTCCGAGTGCGGTGCGCGGATCAACCTTGATGAGCTGCCGTTGTCACAGGCGTTAAGCAGCAATGTGGACGTTGAGCAAGCATTGCGCTGGGCGTTGACCGGTGGTGAAGATTACGAATTGTGCTTCACCGTGCCGGAGATCAATCGTGGCGCTTTGGAAGTGGCGCTGAGCCATCTGGGTGCGGATTACACCTGCATTGGTCAAATTGGCCCGCTCTCCGAAGGTATTAAGTTCTACCGCAACGATGAAGCAGTGGAATTGCCGTGGCATGGCTTCGACCATTTCAGCGAAGGGCAGGCGTAACATGGATGACGCTAAACGCCGCTTGCGGATGAGTAATCCTTGGCACCTGCTGGCAACCGGCTTCGGCAGCGGCTTGTCACCGGTAATGCCTGGGACGATGGGATCACTGGCTGCGATTCCTTTTTGGCTGCTGCTGATCCAACTGCCTTGGCAACTGTATTCACTCTTAGTGATGTTCAGTATCTGCATCGGTGTTTATCTGTGCCATCAGACGGCCAAAGACATGAAGGTGCACGATCATGGCAGTATCGTCTGGGACGAGTTTGTCGGGATGTGGATCACGCTGATGGCGCTGCCGGTCAATGATTGGCAGTGGGTAGCGGCAGGCTTCGTGATTTTCCGCATTCTTGATATCTGGAAGCCGTGGCCGATTCGTTGGTTTGATCGCAACGTTCATGGTGGTATGGGCATCATGGTTGACGACATCGTCGCTGGGGTATTTTCCGCCGGTATTATCTACCTGATTGGCCACCACTGGCCGGTTGGGTTGTTCTGATAACAAGGGCGCAGTGCAATACTGCGCCCTTGAGCACCACTCACCCGACTATTCAAATCCTGGCACGCAACGCGGCACACAGGGCATTCCCCCCTCGGCATTTCTTCCTGCGTTAGCACATATAGCGGATTTTCAGACGGCAGAAATGCAAACGCCCCCGCAAAGCGGAGGCGCCTGTCAGTGTGGCGTGAGGATTACTGCGCCAGCCAGACTTCGATTTGCCGCTGGATGCCTGCAGCGTCCAGGCCAAGATCAACACGGACTTCTTCCTGACTGCCCTGGGAGATAAAACTGTCCGGCAGGCCGATATTCAGCACAGGTACGACTCGGCGCTTGGCCATCAGCAACTCGTTCACACCGCTGCCAGCACCGCCCATAATGGCATTTTCTTCCAGCGTAATCAGTGCGTCGTGGCTGGTTGCCAGCGCCAGTATCAGCTGTTCGTCAAGTGGCTTCACGAAGCGCATGTCCACCAACGTAGCGTTCATGGTTTCCGCTACCTGTGCCGCTTCCGGCAACAGTGTACCGAAGTTCAGGATCGCCAGCTTTTCACCTTCACGGCGGACCACGCCTTTGCCTATCGGTAGCGCGCTGAGCGGTTCCAGTGGCGCGCCGGTGCCGTTGCCGCGTGGATAGCGTACGGCGCTTGGGCCTTCATTGTAGTGATAACCGGTGTACAGCATCTGACGGCACTCGTTCTCATCGCTTGGCGTCATGATCACCATGGTTGGGATACAACGCATGAATGACAGATCGAATGCACCTTGGTGAGTTTGGCCGTCGGCGCCGACAATGCCGCCACGATCGATAGCAAACATTACCGGCAATTTTTGAATGGCAACGTCGTGGATCAATTGATCGTAAGCACGTTGCAGGAAGGTGGAATAAATGGCCACCACCGGCTTGTAACCGCCAATCGCCAGGCCAGCGGCGAAGGTCACCGCATGCTGCTCGGCGATAGCCACATCAAAATATTGCTGTGGATAGTCACGGGAGAATTGCACCATGCCTGAGCCTTCACGCATTGCGGGAGTGATGGCCATCAGCGAGCTGTCTTTGGCGGCAGTTTCGCATAGCCAATCACCAAAGACTTTTGAATAGGTTGGCAGGCCCCCCGCGCTTTTTGGCAGAGTCCCGCTGGCTGGATCGAATTTGGGTACCGCATGGAAGCTGATCGGGTCTTTTTCCGCAGGGGCGTAACCACGGCCTTTTTTGGTCATGATATGCAGCAACTGCGGGCCTTTCAGGTCACGCATGTTTTTCAGCGTGGCAACCAGGCCCTGGACATCGTGACCGTCTACCGGGCCGATGTAGTTAAAGCCCAGCTCTTCGAACAGCGTGCCTGGCACGACCATACCTTTCAGGTGTTCTTCGGTGCGTTTGACCAATTCTTTGATTGGCGGCAGGCCAGACAGCACTTTTTTTCCGCCTTCGCGCAGGGTGGAGTAGAGCTTGCCGGACAGCAGTTGGGCCAGGTGATTATTCAACGCACCGACGTTCTCCGAGATCGACATTTCGTTGTCGTTCAGAACCACCAGCATGTCTGGGTTAATGTCGCCGGCGTGGTTCATGGCTTCAAACGCCATACCTGCGGTGATTGCGCCATCGCCGATCACGCAGACAGTGCGGCGATTTTTACCTTCACGTTCCGCTGCCACAGCCATGCCGAGCCCGGCGCTGATCGAGGTGGAAGAGTGGCCAACTGACAGCACATCGTATTCGCTTTCCGCACGCCACGGGAAAGGATGCAGGCCATTTTTCTGGCGAATAGTGGAGATTTTGTCACGGCGACCGGTCAGAATCTTATGTGGGTAGGCTTGATGGCCCACGTCCCATACCAGGTGATCGAACGGGGTTTGGTACACATAGTGCAACGCCACCGTCAGTTCGACGGTACCCAGCCCAGACGCAAAGTGGCCGCTGGAGCGACTGACGCTGTCCAGGAGGTATTGCCGAAGTTCGTCACACAGTTTCGGCAGGCTCTCTTTCGGCAACGAGCGGAGTTCATCGGGATTTTCCGCTAGCGCCAAGGTCGGGTATTTGGCTATATCAAGACTCATTCGATACTCATATCAGAGGATGTTACCCTTCATCTTTCAAGGTGCAGCGGTATTGGCCGCCTTCTCTCACCCCAGTCACTGGGATTGCCCAGTTCCGGGGGATTCGCTCAGTTGCCGCCTGGCTGCAACTTGAAGTCAATTGGGTATTACGTCACACGTTAATTGTCGCGTTCAATAATGAAGCTGGCTAACGCTCGCAATGGCGCTGTGTTATAAGATTGTGCTGCCAAAGTATCTAATGCAGCTAAAGCTTCCTGATAGAGATCCCACGCTTTTGCTTTCGCGCTGTCAAGCCCGAGCAAAGCTGGATAGGTGCTCTTTCCATGTTGCTGGTCTGCGCCTTGGCGTTTGCCAATTTTTTCGGTTTCGCCGACCACATCTAAAATATCATCCTGCACCTGGAACGCCAGGCCAATTGCAGCCGCGTAACGGTCGAGCTGTGGCAGCGCGGCACGACCAGGTTCTCCGGCGGCCAAGGCCCCGAGACGGACTGCGGCGCGGATTAATGCGCCGGTCTTGTGGCGATGGATCTGCTCCAATGCTTCCAGACCAACCTGCTGATCTTCGGCTTCGAGATCCAGCGACTGACCGCCACACATTCCCGCAACGCCGCTGGCGGTTGCCAATTCAGACACCATCGCTAACCGATCGCGCAACGCCACATCGGGCATGTCGGCATCGGCCAGAATGGAAAAGGCCAGCGTTTGCAGGGCATCGCCGGCTAAAATTGCGTTGGCCTCACCAAATTTGATGTGGCAAGTCGGTTGACCACGACGCAGGTCGTCGTCGTCCATGGCCGGCAGATCGTCATGGATCAGTGAGTAGGCGTGAATACATTCTACCGCAGCTGCGGGCGCATCCAAATTATTCAGTGATACGCCAAACATCTGCCCAGTGGTGTACACCAGGAACGGACGCAGGCGTTTGCCGCCCAGCAGCGCGCCGTGGCGCATTGCCGCCACCATATTGCCATTGTTGAACGGCAAGGGTGCGATAAAATCCAGCAGCGTGCGGTCGGCCCGCTGGCGCAACGCCTGCAACTGGTCAGAAAAAGCGGTTTGTTGGACGGTCTCGGACATGGTGATTACTCGGCATCCGGTGTAAAAGGTGCCAGCGCAGTATCATCGGCACTGTCGTTAAGCAGAATTTGTACGCGTTGTTCCGCCTGCTGAAGCTTCTGCTGGCCCTGACGCGCGAGCTGTACGCCACGCTCGAACTCATTGAGCGCGTCTTCCAAAGGCAATTCACCCGATTCCAGACGCGTTACGATGTTTTCAAGCTCGCTGAGTGAGCTTTCAAAGCTGATGCTTTGCTCTGTACTGTCTGATTGTGCAGGTTTTTTCGGCATAGTTTTCTTTTTACATCATCATGTGAACAGTAGCGCCAGAGCCTATCCTAGCGGATTTTGATTAGCAAATCATGGCGCGCATGTGTGGTTTTGTGCACCGAGCCCCACCAGATGATGGTATACTCTGCGCCGCAAATGCGATTGATAAAACATTCGGTAGCCCCGAGGGCTTTATCAATCGCATATACATTGTAAATCCTTTTCCCACGTAATTCTGACAATAAAGACCGCCATGAAGTTTATCATTAAATTGTTCCCGGAAATCACCATCAAGAGCCAATCTGTGCGCTTGCGCTTTATCAAGATCCTCTCGACCAGTATCCGCAACGTCCTGAAGCAGTATGATGAAACACTGGCGGTTGTCCGTCACTGGGATCATATCGAAGTTCGCGCCAAAGATGAAAACCAGCGTCCGGTTATTGCCGACGCACTGACGCGCATTCCCGGTATACACCATATTTTGGAAGTGGAAGACCGCGACTATACCGACATCCACCATATTTTCGAGCAGACGCTGGAAGCCTATCGCGAGCAATTGGAAGGTAAAACCTTCTGTGTGCGGGTTAAACGCCGTGGCAAACAGGACTTTAATTCTCAGGACGTGGAGCGTTACGTCGGCGGTGGCCTGAACCAGCATATCGAAAGCGCGCGCGTTAAGTTGTCGCACCCGCAGGTGACGGTCAACCTGGAGATTGAAGACGACAAGCTGATGTTGGTGAAAGCCCGCCGTGAAGGCATCGGCGGTTACCCGGTGGGGACACAGGAAGACGTACTGTCGCTGATTTCTGGTGGTTTCGACTCGGGCGTTTCCAGCTATATGCTGATGCGTCGTGGTTGCCGCGTGCATTATTGCTTCTTCAATCTGGGTGGCGCTGCGCATGAAATTGGCGTGCGTCAGGTGGCTCACTATCTGTGGAACCGCTTTGCCAGTTCGCACAAGGTACGGTTTATCGCTATCGACTTTGAACCCGTGGTTGGCGAGATCCTGGAAAAGGTCGAAGACGGCCAGATGGGTGTAGTGCTCAAGCGCATGATGGTACGTGCTGCTTCGCAGATTGCTGAACGTTATGGCGTGCAGGCACTGGTGACCGGTGAGGCCTTGGGCCAGGTGTCCAGCCAGACGCTGACGAACCTGCGCTTGATCGACAATGCGTCCGATACGCTGATCCTGCGTCCGCTTATCTCCCACGATAAAGAGCACATCATTAAAGTGGCGCGTGAGATTGGCACCGAGGATTTCGCCAAGACCATGCCGGAATACTGCGGTGTGATCTCGAAAAGCCCGACGGTAAAAGCAATCAAAGCGAAGATCGAAGAAGAAGAAGCTAACTTTGATTTCAGCATTCTCGATCGTGTGGTGAGCGAAGCCAAGAACGTGGATATTCGTACTATCGCCGAGCAAACGCAGGAACAGGTTACCGAAGTGGAAACCGTGGCGGCGTTTGGCACTGACGAGGTGATTCTGGATATTCGTTCTAACGACGAACAGGAAGATAAACCGCTGAAGCTGGATCAGGTAGAGGTAAAATCACTGCCGTTCTACAAGCTCAGTACCCAGTTTGGCGATTTGGACCAGAGCAAAACCTACCTGCTGTACTGTGAGCGTGGCGTGATGAGCCGCCTGCAGGCGCTGTACTTGCTGGAGCAGGGGTATAGTAACGTCAAAGTCTATCGCCCTTAAATCCACTTCATACTTGAAGCTGCACCTGTGTTGGCTGCATGCGCTCACCCCGGTCACTTACTCAAGTAAGCTCTCGGGGATTCCCGCACTGGCCGCCGGGTTGCAGCTCCAATTATTTTGTGGATTATATATTTTAACCTCAGAACTGATGCTTGCTAATCGCGGAAGTCGTACATCCCCGGTATCAGCACCAATTGCGCCGCGATTTCCGCCGCTTTCGCTTTACCCAACAGTAAATCAATCAGCTTCAGCGCAAACTCCATAGACGTTCCCGGCCCCTGGCTGGTGAGCAGGTTAACGCGTGCATCAAAGACCACACGGCGCTCCATCCATTTGTCCGCGGGGATCTGTTCTTTCAATCCTGGGAACCCGGTCATATTACCGATGGGGAACAGGTCGTGGTGCTGTAACACCAGTGCAGGTGCCGCACAGATAGCCGCGACGATATTGCCTTGCAGATGCATTTGACGCACTTTCTCCACCAGCAACGGGCTGTCACGGAAACATTCGGCACCTTTCAAGCCGCCGGGCAGCACGATGGCATCAAAAGGCTCGTCCACAATCGATACCAAGGGCGCATCCGCCAACAGCTTAACGCCGCGCGAACAGACAATGGTCAGGTCGCCATCATTGGCCACACTGGCCGTAGTGACGTTAACGCCCGCTCGTACCAGCAGATCGATGGTAGTGACGGCTTCGGTTTCTTCGCTACCAGGTGCCAGGCAGACCAGCGCCGATACGCTCATATTCATTTTCCTTTCGCTTAATCAATTCAAACAGCCGCGCATTTTCTGGCAGGGTGATGCCGTGGCTACGTGCGCGGCGCAGGAGGTAGCCGGTAATGTAGTCGATCTCCGTGTGCCGTTGGGTACGGATGTCTTGCAGCATCGAAGAGATATTGTCTGCGGTACTCTGGATCACGGCCATGACGTACTGCAGCAACCCTTCACAAGAGGTGTGGTAGCCCTCCATTTCCATCACACTGGAGACCTCGCGGCAGATAACTTCAATTTGCTCTGGATAGCGCTGAAGATCACCATTACGGCAGTTATACAGCGCCGTCAGCGGATTGATTACGCAGTTGACGGCCAACTTACGCCAATTCGCAGAGGCAATATTATTGTGCCAGGCGACATCAGGCAGGGCTTGATGCAGCACCTCTGCCAGATGGCTGAGGGGTATTGCCGACGGGGAGGTTGGGCCAATATGCGTGGTGCCACCCGCGACGTGGATAATCGTGCTGCCGTCATGGCGTGCTGCATGGGTTGTGGTTCCCTGCAATATCGGCTGGTTGTTTGCCGGGAGTTCATCCTGAGTACCCATGCCGTTATGCAGTAACAGGATGGCGCAGCGCGGGTTCAACTTCGGCAACAGCGCACTGACTGCGCCGGATACCTGCCAGGCTTTCAGGGTGACCAGCAGCAGTTCACTCTGCGCCAAATGTTCGGGATCGTTGGTGGGCAAATTACGGTTGAACGAGGGGCCATTAGGCTCAATCACGTTCACTGCGCAGAAGGGTTGTGGCACTCGCAACCATCCCTGTACGTCATGGCCCTGCTGATAAAGTCGAGAGAGCCACAGCTGTCCGAGCGCACCGCAACCAAGAATAGTTATTTTCATCCAGACTCCTTGGGGTAACGGGAATATCGCTCTATTACTGTCGTATAATTATAGACTTTTCCGTTGTTCGACGGGTTATTCGCCAACAGGTTAGGCAGATTTTGCCTGAGGCCTTAAAGCGGTTATCATGCTCGGCATCGAAATCGCCTATCGCATTAGGCTCTCATTCAGGAGGAAGAAGTATGCCATCTTTCGACATTGTTTCCGAAATTGATATGCAGGAAGTGCGTAACGCCGTTGAGAACGCCACGCGCGATCTTGGCACGCGTTGGGATTTCCGTAACGTGCCGGCCAGCTTCGAGCTGAACGAAAAAAATGAAAGCATTAAAGTTGCCAGCGAATCTGATTTTCAGGTGCAGCAGTTGCTTGATATTCTGCGTGAAAAGCTCAGTAAACGCAGTATCGAAGGCAGCGCGCTTGAGATCCCGGACGAAATGACCCATAGCGGAAAAACCTACAGTGTGGAAGCCAAGCTGAAGCAAGGTATCGAAGCCAGCCAGGCGAAGAAAATCGTCAAGTTGATCAAAGACAGCAAGCTGAAAGTTCAGGTGCAAATCCAGGGTGAAGAAGTCCGGGTAACCGGTAAGTCACGTGACGATCTGCAAGGCGTGATGGCGCTGGTACGCGGTGCCGATCTGGGGCAGCCGTTCCAGTTCAAGAACTTCCGCGATTAAGGTTTTTGCGAAGGCGAAGATCGTGAGGGGCCAGCTTGCTGGCCCTTTTCTTTACAGTGAATTCACCAGCGCTTCCAATTGGCCGCGGTTGGTTTGTTTGGTATCGACCTTTACATAGGCGCTGCGCTCTTCCGGGACCACTATTGCCTCCGCCACGCCCGGCTGGGCTTTCAGGCGGCTTTCCAAGGCTGAATCTTTCACTGCCAGTTCCGACAATGTAATACGTAGGCTACTGACGTATGGCGGTTCTTGCATGGTACTGCTGACCAAGAACCAAATGGCCGCCAGCACCGCGCCGGCGATAAATACCAGCCCAGCGCCCTGCAGGCCATACAGGAAACCGCCCAGACTGCCACCTATCGCGACGCCAATAAATTGGCTGGTAGAGTAAACGCCCATCGCCGTGCCTTTATAGCCAGCAGGGGATTCTTTACTGATCAGTGAAGGCAGGATTGCTTCCATCACGTTAAAAGCCATAAAGAATAACTGTACACCTGCAATGATGCCCCACAGGTGCGCGCCGGACAGCCACAACAGTATTTCAGCGCAGAACAGCACCGCCACGCAGCCCATAAAGACTTGCTTCATTCGGCGTTTCTTCTCAGCGTAAATGATAAAGGGCACGACGGCGGCAAAAGAAACCAGCATGGTGACCAGGTAGACGATCCAGTGTTCGCTCGGGGCCAAACCTGCTTTTTCCATCGCCAATGGGAGTGCCACGAAGCTGGACATCAGCAGAATATGCAGGCACATAATGCCGATGTTCAGTTTTAACAGGCGGGAGTTACTCAGCACTTTGCTGAAACTGCCGCGCACTATGCTGGATTCACGGTTCAGCACGTGATGGCTTGCGGAAGGCACGACCGTCAGAGTGATTACGATACCCGCCAATGCCAGCACGGCAATCATCCAAAACAGCGCATGCAGGCCGAAGGCGTGGGTGACAATCGGGCCGACGACCATAGCAATAGCGAAAGTTATACCGAAGCTCACGCCGATAAACGCCATGGCCTTGGTACGGTTCTGTTCCCGGGTGAGATCTGACAGCAGCGCCATGACTGCCGCCGCGATAGCGCCAGAACCTTGTAATGCCCTGCCAAGAATAACACCCCAGATAGAGTCGGTTGCGGCGGCAATCACGCTGCCCAAAGCAAAGATCAACAGGCCGCCGACAATCAGCGGTTTGCGGCCGATGCGGTCGGAGATCAGACCAAAGGGGATCTGGAAGACAGCCTGTGCCAGGCCGTAAATGCCGATAGCAATACCGATCAATGTTTCGCTGGCACCGTTCAATGCCATGCCGTAGGTGGTCAGTACCGGCAGCACCATAAACATGCCGAGCATGCGCAGTGAAAATACCGTTCCTAATCCCCAGGTCGCCCGGCGCTCCAGCGGGGTCATTGCATTATCGTTCATTAAAACCTCATTAAAAGCCATTCCGTCAGGTTATCGGTGATAACGCCTGATGGGATAGCTTCTGTTAAAACTGCGTCATTTTAGTGTGAAGGGTAGGGGGGGTAAATCTAATGTTGTTTAGCAGATATTACAGCTTCCCCTTGAAGCTACAGCGCTGTTGACCGCGAGCACTTACCCCGGTCACTTGGTTGGTCAAGCTCCCGATGATTCGCACTCTTGCCGCCTTGTTGCAGCTCCGATCATTTCGGGAGTAAACGGATTTCTGAACTGACAAATAAAATGGGCCGCTTACGCGGCCCATTTACAGACGATTTGGCTTACCAGACGTACGTCATCAGGGCTTCCGGCGCCGCGGTGGCGCTGAAGTCGATAGACATCATGACGCTCAACGAGGTGATGGCAACGATCGAGAACACGAATAGCTTACGTGCCCACACGCTGTCATTTTCGGTTTTGTAACCACGCAGTGCCATGCCCAACCACCATACGCTTACCGCCGCAGCGACGATCAGGTATTTGTAGCCAGCGTAGCCGCCCAGGGTCAACATCAGGGTGGCAATCATAAACGCCACAATGTAGACCGTGATGTGGTTCTTCGCCACCGAAATGCCTTTGACGACCGGCAATACCGGGATGTTCGCCGCTTGGTAATCTTTAAAGCGGAAGATGGCAATCGCATAGGAATGCGGCATCTGCCACAGGCTAAAGATAGCCAGCAGGATCAACGCACCAGCATCGAACTCATTGGTCACCGCGCAGTAACCGATAACCGGTGGCGCAGCGCCCGACAAGCTGCCGATCAAGGTGCCGTATACCGAGTGACGCTTCATGTACAGGCTGTAGACGCCGACATACACCACGAAACCCATCACCGCCAGCCACATGGCTAACGGGTTGGCACCGATATACAGCAACGCAAAGCCCGCAATACCCAGAGCGGTAGCATAAACCAGGCTTACACTCGGCGCGATCAGGCCTTTAACCAGCACCCGATTCTTCGTTCTCTCCATTTTCTTGTCGATGTCACGGTCAATGTAGTTGTTAAACACACAGCCCGAAGCGACAACCAACGAGACACCCACGAGGGTGGCGAGAAACAGGGGATAGTCGATGCTCCCTTTGGAGGCGAGCAAAAATCCCCCGACGACAGAAATTAAATTGCCGAAAATAATTCCTGGTTTAGTTACTTGCAGGTATTGCTTAATCATCACGTCCAGCTCTGCTCTTAATCGACCATCATATTGATGTTGAGGTTGTACATAATCCAGAGTGAACCTACAACAACGATACCGATGATCATAGCGGTGAACAGCAATGCCACCAGGTTCCAGCGCTCTTCCGATGAGGTATTCATGTGCAGGAAGTAAATCAGGTGAACAACAACCTGAATCACTGCCATGCCAACGACAACCGCCAGAATGGTTGAATGAGAGGCTGTACCACTCATGACCATCGCAAATGGAATCACCGTCAGGATGATCGACAGAATAAAGCCGATCAGATAGGTCTTGACGCTACCGTGGCTTGCGCCGCCGTGAGAAGTTTCATGGGATGAATGACTCATGACATAACCCCCAGCAGGTAAACAACGGTGAATACGCAGATCCAGACCACGTCCAGGAAGTGCCAGAACAGGCTCAGGCACATCAGACGGGTTTTGTTGGTTGACGTCAGGCCACGCTTGCTGACCTGAATCATCATGATGACGATCCACACCAGGCCGGTAGTCACGTGCAGACCGTGGGTAGCAACCAGTGCGAAGAAGCCGGACAGGAACGCACTGCGATCCGGGCCATAACCTTCAACAATCAGGTGATGGAATTCATAGATTTCCATCGCTACGAAGCCCAGACCAAACAGGAAGGTCAGGAACAGCCAGGTATTAACGCTGCCAACCTTGCCTTTGTTCATGCCGATCATCGCCATACCGTAGGTGATGGAGCTGAACAGCAGCAGGAAGGTTTCAACCAGGACAAACTTCAGATCGAAGATGTCTTTGCCAGAGGGACCACCCGCGGTCCCGTTCACCAGTACTGCATAAGTCGCGAACAAGCTCGCAAACAAAATACAGTCGCTCATCAGGTAGATCCAGAATCCGAAGACTTTGGTCTCTCCTGCGTCGTGGTGCCCATGCTCTGCATGGGCTGCGTTATGGTTAGTCAGAGTATCAGTTGACATGTTTCACGCCTGCTTTGCTGATTTGTTCATAGTGTTGGTTTTCAATGCGCTCGATTTCATCAACCTGCACATAGTAATCAACATCTTCATCGAAGCTCTTGGCAATCCAGGTCACGATCATACCTACGAAGGCAGCGATCGCCATCCACCAGATGTCCCAGATCATCGCGAAACCAAATACCAGGCTGAAGCCAGCAATAATCACACCGGCGCCGGTATTTTTCGGCATATGAATGGGTTCGTATTTCGCCGGCTTCTTATAAGCTTCGCCTTTTTCTTTCATGTCCCAGAACTCATCACGGTCATGAATCTGTGGCACTACGGCAAAGTTATAGAACGGCGGTGGAGACGAGGTCGCCCACTCCAGCGTACGAGCACCCCATGGGTCACCGGTCAGGTCACGGTTCTGCTCACGGTCACGCACACTGACGTAGATCTGAATCAGTTGGCACAGGATACCGCAGGCAATCAGAGCCGCGCCGCCAGCTGCTACGAGCAGCAGTGGGTGGAACTCTGGGTTGATGTTCTGGCTGATACGACGAGTCATACCCATAAAGCCCAGAGCATACAGCGGCATGAAGGCCACGAAGAAACCGATGATCCAGAACCAGAACGCACGGATACCCCATTTTTCGTTCAGCGTGAAGCCGAAGGATTTAGGGAACCAGTAGGTCAGGCCAGCGAAGCAACCGAACACCACACCACCGATAATCACGTTATGGAAGTGGGCAATCAGGAACAGACTGTTGTGCAGCACGAAGTTCGCGCCCGGTACTGCCAGCAGAACGCCGGTCATCCCACCAACGGAGAAGGTGATGATGAAGCCGATGGTCCACAGCATTGCGGAGTTGAGCTGAATGCGGCCTTGGTACATGGTGAACAGCCAGTTGAAGATTTTCACCCCGGTAGGGATGGAAATGATCATGGTGGCGATACCGAAGAAGGCGTTAACGTTCGCGCCGGACCCCATGGTAAAGAAGTGGTGCAGCCATACGATGAACGACAGAACGGTAATCGCGATGGTTGCCCATACCAGTGAGGTATAGCCGAACAGGCGTTTTCTTGAGAAGGTCGCGGTGACTTCAGAGAACACACCAAACACTGGCAGAACCAGGATATACACCTCTGGGTGACCCCAGGCCCAAATCAGGTTGATGTACATCATCATGTTGCCGCCCATATCATTGGTAAAGAAATGGAAGCCCAGGTAGCGATCCAGGGTCAGCAACGCGATAGTCACGGTCAGAATTGGGAAAGAAACGATGATCAGGACGTTAGTACACAGCGCCGCCCAGGTGAACACCGGCATCTTCATTAAAGGCATGCCAGGAGCACGCATCTTCATGATGGTTGCGAAGAAGTTCACACCGGTCAACAAGGTACCCAGACCAGAAATCTGCAGACTCCAGATCCAGTAATCGACCCCGACACCAGGACTGTATTCCTTGCCCGACAGCGGCGGATACGCCAACCAGCCTGTCTGCGCGAACTCACCGACACCCAGAGAGATGTTGATCAGCACGACACCCACCACGAAGAACCAGAAGCTCAGGGAGTTCAGGAACGGGAAGGCAACGTCACGCGCACCGATTTGCAACGGTACGACCACGTTCATCAGACCGACCACGAAAGGCATCGCCATGAAGAAGATCATGATCACGCCGTGAGCGGTAAAGATTTGGTCGTAGTGGTGCGGCGGCAGGAATCCGGCCTCGCCGGCGGACGCAAGCGCCTGCTGGCTACGCATCATGATGGCATCGGCGAAACCACGCAGCAACATAACCATTGCCACGATGATGTACATGATACCAATTTTTTTATGGTCGACCGAAGTCAGCCAGTCTTTCCATAGCCACTTCCACTTGCCGAAATAGGTTATCAGGGCCAGCAGAGCCAAGCCCCCAATAATAATTGCAGCAACGGTGACTACGATGATTGGTTCGTGGTACGGAACCGCATCAAGCGTTAATTTTCCCAACATCAGTTTTATTCCTCGGCTCCGGCGTGAGCATGTTCACCCATGTCCATACCCTGGCTCATGTCCATACCTTCGTGCGCGGAAGCGCCTTTGTGCATGTCCATATCGCCCATGAATTTGCCAATAGTTTCTTTGAACAAATTCGGTTTGACACTGGAGAAGTACTCGACCGGGTTATTTTCACTCGGCTCTGCCAGTTTGTTAAAGTCGCTGGTGGCGTTAAGGTTAGTCGACGATGCTTTCACCTTGGCAACCCACTGATCGAAGTCGCCTTCGGTTGGGGTGACAATGGCGGTGAATTTCATGCCGGAGAACCCGCGACCGCTGAAGCTGCTGGAAATACCGTCGTATTTGCCTGCTTCATTGCCGATCAGGTGCAGTTTGGTCTGCATCCCGGCCATCGCATAAATCTGCCCACCTAACTGAGGA
Organism: Serratia sp. PL17; assembly: GCF_017832355.1. Classification (GTDB taxonomy): domain Bacteria; phylum Pseudomonadota; class Gammaproteobacteria; order Enterobacterales; family Enterobacteriaceae; genus Serratia. Next base: position 253,413 of record NZ_JAFIBY010000004.1, on the reverse strand, counting down.
ATAAAGAACGAGTTCATTACCGAGTTAGAGGTGATCTTGAATTCGACTGGAACATCTTTCGGGAAGGCCAGCTCATTAACGGTTGCGATGCCTTGTTCTGGGTAGATAAACAGCCATTTCCAGTCAAGCGACACGACTTCGATCGTCATTGGCTTTTTGTCAGTGACAATCGGCTTGAACGGGTCGAGTTCGTGCGTCGTTTTCCAGGTAATGGTGCCAAGGATGGCGATGATAATGATAGGAATGGTCCAGACGACCGCTTCGATCTTGTTGGAATGTGACCAGTTCGGACTGTATTTGGCATCTTTGTTGGAAGCACGGTACTTCCAGGCAAAGGCGAACGCCATAAAGATAACTGGTACCACTACGATCAACATTAATGCGATTGCGGTGATAATCAGTGTCCGTTGCTCAACACCAATTGCTCCTTTGGGATTCATCAATACCATATTGCAACCACTGAGCATTACAGTGGAAGCAATTAAGGCCAACATCCCAATACTTTTATTGTATTTCTTAAGTCTCATCTAACGACCTCAATTACAAAGGCTCTATTGTCGTTTCATGTGTGCGGGCATTTTACGGGAAGGTTGCAGTACTGTAAACATGCTTAAGGGAGTGTCAGCGGCTTGTTGACACTTTCTGTTAAGGGGGTCACAGATGTCACGCTGCGTGACAATTTACTAATGGCAACAAAGCGTTGGCACGCTGAATCGTGCCGGGTAATTCGTATGTTAAGGAAAACTAAAGGTATGATGAATCTTGCAGGTAGAAACCCTTTTTTGAAATACGAATGAAAGGTTTATTTAATGTAAAATTATTGTATCTTAAAAGTGAATTTAATTTTATTTCCGACTGCCGCACTCGGATAAAAAAATAATTTGGACGGGAATTATATTTTTTAACTAAATAAATACATCACTCTGATGCATTTTTGCCGACCGGCGCGATGACCGGTCGGCGATATCACGCCAATTTAGTACGGCGTAACGCCAGATAATCCAGCACACTGCCCATCGCAATGCCCACCAGACTCAACGCGGCGCCTAACTGCAACAGCCGATCGGCCAGATTTGGCAAGGCACTCCAGTCAAGCGCGTTCGTGATCAGTAGAACCAGCCACAGGCCCAACAACGAGCAGCCCAGCGTCAGCATGCGTAATGCCCAACGGTAATACTGGCGGAACTCGGTGCGCGGCATGAAATCATCGGTACGTTGGGTATATTCCAGCGTCTGACGGCACAGGCGCAGCAGCAACAGGCCCGGCAGGGCAGCGGCGATTGAGAATAAATAAAACAGCGGCCAGCCGTGTGCTTCGACAAACCAGCCGGCAATCGGGCCTACATAAACGCGCCCAACGGCGGACAGTGCAGACAAAAGTGCAAACTGGGTGGCGGAAAATGACTTGTTGCACAGCGTCATCAGTAATGCGACGAAGGCTGCGGTCCCCATTCCTCCGCACAGATTTTCCAGGAAAATGGCGCTGCCCATGGTCATAAGGTTTTTATCGGTAACGGCGAGGATCCAATAACCGAGATTGGAAACCGCCTGCAGGATACCGAACAGCATCAGCGCGCGGAACAAACTCAGGCGCTGCATCAGCACGCCGCCAAACAGGGCGCCGACGATGGTGGCGAACAGGCCCAGCGTTTTATTCACCAGACCGACTTCCCCGGCATCGAAGCCAACGCCGCGGATCAGGAAGGTGGTGCTCAGGCTGCCGGCAAAGGCATCCCCCATCTTGTACATCACGATCAACAGTAAAATCAGCCAGGCGTTGTTACGCGCAAAGAAATCACGCAACGGGGCAACCACCGCTTGTTCCATGGTGCGTGGTGCAGGAATGCTGTCGTCCGGTTCGGGCGCCATCAAGGTGGCGGCGATACCAATCAGCATCAGCCCAGCCATCAACCAATAGGTTGACTGCCAGCCAAAATAGCGATCGGCCAGCCACAGCGCTAACCCACCGGAGACCAACATCGCCAGGCGATAACCCAGAACCGAGATAGCGGCGCCGGCACCGCGTTCTTCGGCGCTCAGCAGGTCAGTTTTATAGGCGTCAAAAACGATATCCTGCGATGCAGAACAGAAGGCGACCAGTACCGCCAACGCCGCCAGCCACCACAAGTCTTGCGCCGGCTGCATAAAGCCCATCGCAACAATTGACGCGACCAGCAGTAATTGGCTGATCAGCAACCAGCCACGCCGCCGCCCAAGGAATGGCGGGGTATAGCGGTCCATAAAGGGGGACCACAGGAATTTGAACACATAGGCCTGGCCAACCAGAGAGAAAATACCAATGGTTTTCAGATCGATGTTTTCGACGGTCATCCAGGCTTGTAGCGTGCCGGAGGTCAGTGCCAGTGGCAGACCCGACGCAAAGCCCAGCAGCAGGAGGATGGCAGAATTACGCTGGGTGAAAATATTCAGATACTGTTTCGACATGAGTTCCCTGTCTGCACCGCCCGATGATCCGGGCGGCACAAGGCGAGCGCGGCTTAACGCGCGTTTTGCTTGATAAAGTCGTTGACGCTGGTGTCTTGCGCCATGTCGGCAATAACGTCACCCAGCACGCTATTAACCGCGTTGGTGATTTTCTCGTTGGTTGCGGTGAAGGCGCCCTGGACGTTATACGTGGAGCGATAGTTCTTCACCTGCTTGCTGCCGTTCTTCGCCTGAGCGATGATCGAAATATCCGCCTTGGTGGTGATGTTGTAGCGGAGGTTGCCTTCAGAGACGTCCGCATACAGGTTATTGACGACGATTTGCAGGTCGACCGCACCGTCTGCGCCAATCATGTAACCGCGAGCGCCCATTTGTTTCTCCAGCACTTCTTGCAGCAGGAAGCGCAGATCACGTGATGGCGTCAGCGTCACGAGCTGGCCGTCGCGGTTCACTTTTGCCAGCGCCTGATCTTTACGCTGATCCGCACCGTTAATGCTGATGGTTACGCCTTGCAGCGTAGGATCTTGCTGCGGCAGCACAATTTTTGGCGTCACGTTCAAGGTGTTGCTGCTGGTAGCACAGCCAGCCAGCATCAGTGCGGCCAACAGTGGAAGGCAAAGTTTTTTCAACATAGTTACTGTCTCATTCTCGATGGATTTTAAGCTGCTGCAAACCGCCAAAGGCTGAGCGGCGGGTTTGAGCACGCTTTCTGTAATAATCAGAGCGGGATAGCCAACAACAAATTGTCGACATCATAGCATCGCCGCCAGCCGGAGGAAGCGCAGAACGCACCGGAGTGACAAATTTTTACCTGCCGTTGATAAAAACATGCTTTTTTGACCGCCTCAATCAGATAAACCTCAAGCGGCGGCAGATGTTGACCATTTTTTGCCCGCAGAAAAGAGAAATTTACCTGAGGAATGGTCTAAAAGGGGGGAAAGCGGCTAATATTGAAATAGATGGGGCGGTCCTCTGCCGGTGTAGTAAAGGAGATCCTATGATTCGCGAGCAAATAGAAGCAAAGTTAAGGGCGGCGTTTGAGCCCGCGTATCTGGAAGTCGTTGATGAAAGTTATCGTCACAACGTTCCGGCGGGTTCAGAAAGCCATTTTAAAGTCGTATTGGTCAGCGATCGCTTCGTCGGCGAACGTTTTCTGACTCGGCATCGTTCAATTTACGGCGTGCTGTCTGAAGAGTTGGCAGATGGCGTCCATGCGTTGGCATTGCACACCTATACCCTGAAAGAGTGGGAAGGTTTGCAAGATACCGTGCCAGCATCACCCCCATGTCGTGGGGCCGGTACCTTAGCCTGATGGCTAAATTTGCGGTATCAGTGGAACTTTGACCACGAATTGGGGTATTACTACAGACGAATTTTGGAACGGCCTGCGGGCCGTTTCTGTTTTTGACGACGACACAGCCGATGCGCCATGCAGCTAAGGCCGGGTCGGTTTCGGCGGCCTTTTGGCGATCAAATCGACAAAAGTGTGAGTTTTAGCGCGCCGCCGCCGCCTTGCTTTCCTCGACTCGCTCCGCATGCGCCGCTATAATGTCGCGTCTTATTTTTCCGGAATGGTTTCGGGACGCTTCTGTCATCAGGAAACTCGGTTCTGTAATGTAGCCGTCCTGGTTCTTGGAACGGAGTTGACCGAGCACTGTGATTTTTTTGAGGTAACAAGATGCAAGTTTCAGTAGAAACCACTCAAGGCCTTGGGCGCCGTCTCTCTATTACTGTACCCGCTGATACAATCAAGCAGGCTATCAAAAAAGAGCTGATCAACGCGGCAAAAAGCGTTCGTATCGATGGCTTCCGTAAAGGCCATGTACCGATGAACATCGTTGAGCAGCGTTATGGCGCTTCCGTTCGCCAAGACGTGCTGGGCGAAGCGATGCAACGCAGCTTTGTTGATGCGATCATCAAAGAAAAGATCAATCCGGCTGGCGCACCAAACTATGTGCCGGGCGAGTACAAAGAAGGTGAAGACTTCACCTTCGCCGTTGAGTTCGAAGTGTATCCAGAAGTTGAGCTGAAAGGCCTGGATGGCATCGAAGTTGAGAAGCCAGTTGTCGAAGTTAACGACGCTGACGTTGACACTATGCTGGACACTCTGCGTAAACAGCAGGCGACCTGGAAAGACAGCGATCGCGCAGCGCAAGCTGAAGACCGTGTGACTGTTGACTTCTCTGGTTCTATCGACGGTGAAGAGTTTGAAGGCGGCAAAGCCTCTGACTTCGTACTGGCTATGGGCCAGGGCCGCATGATCCCAGGCTTCGAAGAAGGTCTGGTCGGTCATAAAGCCGGTGAAGAATTCACCATCGACGTTAACTTCCCAGAAGATTACCACGCTGAAAACCTGAAGGGCAAAGCGGCTAAGTTCGCTATCGTTCTGAAGAAAGTAGAAGAGCGTGAGCTGCCAGAGCTGACTGAAGAGTTCATCAAACGTTTCGGCGTGGCTGATGGTTCTATCGAAGGCCTGCGTGCTGAAGTGCGTAAAAACATGGAGCGCGAGCTGAAAGGCGCAGTGCGTAACCGCATCAAGACTCAGGCAATCGACGGTCTGGTCAGCGCTAACGAAATCGACGTTCCAGCTGCGCTGATCGACGGCGAAGTTGACGTTCTGCGCCGTCAGGCTGCACAGCGTTTCGGTGGCAACGAGAAGCAAGCGCTGGAACTGCCACGTGAACTGTTCGAAGAACAGGCTAAGCGTCGCGTTGTTGTTGGCCTGCTGCTGGGCGAAGTGATCAGCACCAACGATCTGAAAGCTGACGAAGATCGCGTTAAAACGCTGATCGAAGAAATGGCTTCTGCTTACGAAGATCCAAGTGAAGTTGTTGAGTTCTACAGCAAAAACAAAGAGCTGATGAACAATATGCGCAACGTTGCTCTGGAAGAACAAGCGGTTGAAGCCCTGCTGGCAAAAGCGAAAGTGACTGAGAAAGCCACTACCTTCAGCGAGCTGATGAACCAGACTCAACAGGCGTAATGTCTGTACGTCGGGGCGCACAGGTTGCGCCCTTGGGAACGGCTTGCTGAGTCCCGGCGTTAAAAAAGCCCGTAACCTTCGGTTGCGGGCTTTTCTTTTGGCCACGTTGCTGATTAATCTCAGGTTAAGCGTGACAATATGCACTATATTTACACTGTTGCTCTTGGAGCCGTCTGGCATGATGTTTACAGTCAGTACGTGGGTGCGCAGGGTAACTGCTAAAAATACGTTGCCGGGCTTGAAAATCTCTCAGCGGCCCCAATCTGTAAAAAGTATATGTATACCCTATAGCTTTCAAGTTGCAGCTAGGCGCCCAACTCGCTCATCCCCAGGCGCTTACTCGAGTAAGTAACTGGGGTGAGCAAGTGCAGGTAACAACGCTGTGACTTGAAAGATGACGGGGAAAGGCTATTTGCCAGAGTGCGCGGGATAAGAAAAACCGTCGGGTACGTGTGGCGTGGGTCGAATGCTTGAGCATAGTCATCATGACCGTTCTCAAGTAGAATCGGTGTAATAGGGTGTAACCCTGGCCGCCAAGGCAATTTCTATTAGGAGACGGTAATGTCATACAGTGGCGAACGAGATCAATTTGCACCTAACATGGCCCTGGTGCCGATGGTGGTAGAGCAGACTTCACGCGGGGAGCGTTCTTACGACATCTATTCCCGCCTGCTGAAAGAGCGCATTATTTTCCTGACCGGCCAGGTCGAAGATCACATGGCCAACCTGATTGTGGCGCAGATGCTGTTCCTCGAGGCAGAAAGCCCGGAAAAAGACATTTACCTGTACATTAACTCCCCGGGTGGCGTGATCACCGCTGGCATGTCAATCTATGACACCATGAAGTTCATCAAACCGGATGTCAGCACCATTTGTATGGGCCAGGCATGCTCGATGGGCTCGTTCCTGCTGACTGCCGGTGCTAAAGGCAAACGCTTCTGCCTGCCAAATTCACGTGTGATGATCCACCAGCCGCTGGGCGGCTATCAGGGCCAGGCGACGGATATCGAAATCCATGCGCGTGAAATCCTGAAGGTGAAGGCTCGCATGAATGAGCTGATGGCAGAACATACCGGCCAGTCATTGGAGCAGATCGAACGCGATACCGAGCGTGATCGCTTTATGACCGCGGAAGAAGCAGTAGAATATGGTCTGGTTGACGGCATTCTGACGCACCGCAAGTAAGACCACGCGGCTGGCGAGGTAATATGTGCGAGCCGATAGACTATAGTAATCAGAGCGGGCGCGGCTCGCTCTGGTGAGCATTATCGGCATTCCCGGTATGAATTGGGGCGCACGATCGCCGTGATTTTCCTGCGGAACAAAGACTAAAGAAGAGGTTTACTGATGACAGATAAGCGCAAAGACGGTTCAGGAAAGCTGCTGTACTGCTCTTTCTGCGGCAAAAGCCAGCATGAAGTGCGTAAGCTGATTGCCGGTCCGTCAGTGTATATCTGCGATGAATGTGTTGACCTGTGTAACGACATTATTCGCGAAGAGATTAAAGAAGTTGCCCCGCACCGTGAGCGCAGTGCGCTACCGACGCCGCACGAGATCCGCCACCACCTGGATGACTACGTCATTGGTCAGGAGCAGGCGAAGAAAGTGCTGGCTGTTGCGGTGTATAACCACTACAAGCGCCTGCGCAACGGCGATACCAGTAACGGTATTGAGTTGGGCAAAAGCAACATTCTGCTGATTGGCCCGACCGGTAGCGGTAAAACCTTGCTGGCGGAAACGCTGGCGCGCTTCCTGGATGTCCCTTTCACCATGGCCGATGCCACCACGCTGACCGAAGCCGGTTATGTGGGTGAGGACGTGGAAAATATTATCCAGAAACTGCTGCAGAAATGTGACTACGATGTGCAGAAAGCACAGCGTGGCATTGTCTACATCGATGAAATCGATAAGATTTCTCGTAAGTCAGACAATCCGTCTATTACCCGTGATGTTTCGGGTGAAGGCGTGCAGCAGGCACTGTTGAAGCTGATCGAAGGCACTATTGCTGCCGTTCCACCGCAAGGGGGTCGTAAGCATCCGCAGCAGGAATTCCTGCAGGTTGATACCTCGAAAATCCTGTTTATCTGTGGTGGCGCATTTGCCGGCCTGGATAAGGTGATCGGTCAGCGCGTCAATACCGGTTCCGGTATCGGCTTCGGCGCAACCGTGAAGGGTGAAGCAGAGAAAGCAACGGAAGGCGAATTGCTGCTGCAGGCTGAACCGGAAGATCTGATCAAGTTTGGTTTGATCCCAGAGTTCATTGGTCGTCTGCCGGTGGTCGCTACGCTCAGCGAGCTGAGCGAAGATGCGCTGATTCAGATCCTGAAAGAGCCGAAAAATGCCCTGACCAAACAGTATCAGGCGTTGTTCAATCTGGAAGGTGTCGAGCTCGAATTCCGTGAAGAAGCGTTGAATGCTATCGCCAAGAAAGCCATGACACGTAAAACCGGTGCACGTGGCCTGCGTTCTATCGTAGAAGGCGCGCTGCTGGATACCATGTATGACCTGCCCTCTATGGACAGCGTCGACAAAGTGGTGATCGACGAGTCGGTCATTGCCGGTCAGTCCAAACCGTTACTGATTTACGGCAAGCCGGAAGCGCAGGCTTCAGGCGAATAATTCGCCAGTCAAACCAGAAAGTTAATACCAAAATGGGGGATTTTATCCCCCATTTCTTTTTCCTGCATTCTTGCCGTTGAATGTAAGAGATTCATCCCCATATACTCATTAACCAGATTTTATGAAACGTTTGATGCTTGCGTCTCATGAGATTCCCCTCAACCTGGCGGAAGTTAAACTTAAGAGAGAGCTCTATGAACCCTGAGCGTTCCGAACGCATTGAAATCCCCGTCTTGCCGTTGCGCGACGTGGTGGTTTATCCGCACATGGTGATCCCGTTATTTGTTGGCCGGGAAAAATCGATTCGGTGCCTCGAAGCAGCAATGGATCATGATAAGAAGATCATGCTGGTGGCACAGAAAGAGGCCTCAACGGATGAACCTGGCATTAATGATTTGTTCTCTGTCGGCACCGTAGCGTCGATCCTGCAGATGCTGAAATTGCCCGATGGCACGGTAAAAGTGCTGGTAGAAGGTCTGCAACGGGCACGTATTACTACGCTTTCCGACAGCGGTGAGCATTTTGCTGCCCAGGCAGAATATCTTGAGTCGCCGGCAATTGATGAGCGTGAGCAAGAAGTCCTGGTGCGTACCGCCATCAATCAGTTTGAAGGCTACATCAAACTGAACAAGAAAATTCCACCGGAGGTGCTGACGTCATTGAACAGCATCGACGATGCTGCACGCCTGGCGGATACCATCGCTGCGCATATGCCGCTGAAACTCAGCGACAAGCAGTCGGTACTGGAGATGTTCGATATTACTGAACGTCTGGAGTACCTGATGGCGATGATGGAATCGGAAATCGACCTGCTGCAGGTTGAGAAACGTATCCGTAACCGCGTCAAAAAACAGATGGAAAAAAGCCAGCGCGAGTACTATCTGAATGAGCAGATGAAGGCGATTCAGAAAGAACTGGGTGAAATGGACGACGCGCCGGACGAGCATGAAGCGCTGAAGCGTAAGATTGAAGCGGCCAAAATGCCGAAAGAAGCGCGCGAAAAAACCGAAGCGGAACTGCAAAAGCTGAAAATGATGTCACCGATGTCTGCGGAAGCGACCGTGGTACGCGGGTACATCGATTGGATGTTGCAGGTACCGTGGAATGCGCGCAGCAAGGTGAAAAAAGACCTGGTTAAGGCGCAGGAAGTGCTCGATATCGATCACTACGGCCTGGAACGCGTCAAGGATCGTATCCTTGAGTATCTCGCAGTGCAGAGCCGCGTTAGCAAAATCAAAGGGCCGATCTTGTGCCTGGTAGGGCCTCCAGGCGTGGGTAAAACCTCGCTGGGGCAGTCGATCGCCAAGGCGACCGGCCGCCAGTACGTGCGTATGGCACTGGGCGGCGTGCGCGATGAAGCGGAAATCCGCGGGCATCGACGCACCTATATCGGCTCAATGCCGGGCAAGCTGATCCAAAAAATGGCCAAGGTGGGGGTGAAAAACCCGCTGTTCCTGCTCGATGAGATCGACAAAATGTCTTCGGACATGCGTGGCGATCCTGCTTCTGCACTGCTTGAGGTGCTGGATCCAGAACAGAACGTGGCGTTTAACGATCACTACCTGGAAGTCGATTACGATCTGTCCGACGTGATGTTTGTTGCCACCTCAAACTCGATGAACATTCCTGCGCCGTTGCTGGATCGTATGGAAGTGATCCGCCTGTCAGGCTATACCGAAGATGAGAAGCTTAATATTGCCAAGCAACACCTGTTGCCGAAGCAGCTTGAGCGCAATGCCCTGAAGAAAGGTGAACTGACGGTAGACGACAGCGCCATTGTCGGCATTATCCGTTTCTACACCCGTGAAGCTGGGGTGCGTAGCCTGGAGCGTGAAATCTCCAAGCTGTGCCGTAAAGCGGTGAAAACGCTGCTGATGGACAAGAAGACCAAGCATATTGAGATCAACGGCGACAACCTGAAGGATTACCTGGGTGTGCAGCGCGTCGATTATGGTCGTGCGGATACCGAAAACCGTGTGGGCGAAGTTACTGGCCTGGCGTGGACGGAAGTGGGTGGCGATCTGCTGACCATTGAAACCGCCTGCGTACCGGGCAAGGGCAAGCTGACCTACACCGGTTCTCTGGGTGAAGTGATGCAGGAATCGATTCAGGCTGCACTGACCGTGGTCCGCGCGCGCGCGGACAAATTGGGGATTAATCCTGATTTTTACGAGAAGCGTGACATCCACGTGCACGTGCCGGAAGGCGCTACGCCGAAAGATGGCCCAAGTGCCGGTATTGCGATGTGCACAGCGCTGGTTTCCTGCCTGACAGGCAACCCGGTTCGCGCAGATGTGGCAATGACCGGTGAGATCACGTTGCGTGGTCAGGTGTTACCTATTGGTGGTCTGAAAGAGAAACTGCTGGCGGCGCATCGCGGCGGTATCAAAACCGTGCTGATTCCTTTTGAGAACAAGCGCGATCTGGAAGAGATTCCGGACAACGTTATCGCCGATCTGGATATTCATCCGGTGCAGCGAATCGATGAAGTTTTGAACCTTGCGTTGCAAAACCCGGCCTTCGGCGCACTGCCGGTAGCGGCAAAATAGTGACGAATCGCAAAAACCATTGATAAAACTTATGCTGGCAAGTCATTTCGGACTTGCCAGTCTTTTTTTGTACCGCTAAGTTAGAAAGCTATCGGCCCGCGTTTTGTCATGCTTTCGGTGGCTTGCCAAGGTTCGATGGGATTGATATAACAGCTGCGCTGTCGCAACCGTAGGGATTTTTCGGTGCGACGATTGAATTCTAGAGGGGATGATAGAGTGAATAAGTCACAACTGATCGACAAAATTGCCGCAGGTGCTGATATTTCCAAAGCGGCAGCTGGACGTGCTTTAGATGCAGTCATTGCATCTGTTACCGAATCCTTGAAGGAAGGGGATGACGTGGCTCTGGTTGGTTTCGGTTCTTTTACAGTGCGTGAGCGTTCAGCCCGTACTGGCCGTAATCCACAAACCGGTAAAGAGATCAAAATCGCGGCAGCCAAAGTTCCGGCCTTCCGTGCAGGGAAAGCGCTGAAAGACGCAGTAAACTGATTGTTTGCGTCTAACCGTTTAGCGTTACAGGGTTTTGTAATAAACAATCACCTGACGCAACGGTGCTGGTAAGGTAAGATATAAGGCGCATCAGATTGATGCGCTTTTTTTATTTTTGTCGCAGGGAACGCGCCTGCGCAAGGGTGTTTTTAATCCACATCACAGCGGAGTGTTGTCACACTATGATGGACAATTTACGCGCGGCTGCTAATAACGTCGTGCTCAAAATCATCCTGGCCCTGATCATCTTGTCATTTATTTTGACCGGGGTGGGTAACTACCTGATCGGCGGTTCCGGCGATTATGCAGCGAAAGTAAATGGTCAGGTGATCGAGCGCGCTCAGCTGGAACAGGCTTTCCAAAGCGAACGCAGCCGTATGCAGCAACAGCTGGGTGACCAGTTCTCCGCGCTGGCGGGCAATGAAGGCTACATGCAGCAGATGCGCCATCAGGCGTTGTCACAGTTGATCGACAACATGCTGTTGGATCAATACGCCAAGAAATTAGGCCTGAGCGTCAGCGACGATCAGGTGAAGGACGCCATCCGCAAGGCGCCTTATTTCCAAACTAACGGCCAGTTCGATAACGCTAAATATCTCGATCTGATTAGCCGTATGGGTTACACCGCCGATAACTTTGCGCAATCAATGCGCCAGCAATTGGTTAATCAGCAAGTGATCCAAGCCTTTGGTAGCTCCGGCTTCATTTTGCCCGCTGAAGCGCAAGGCATGACAGCACTGGTATTGCAAGAACGCGATGTGCGCCTGGCTACGCTGGATCTGAAAGCGTTGCAGACCAAGCAAACCGTGACTGACGACGAGCTGAAAGAGTTCTACAACCAGAACAAGAACAGCTTCATTGCTCCGGAGCAGGTCAAAGTAAGCTATATCCCGATGGATGCGGCCTCTATGCAGGACAAGGTGACGGTAACCGACGCGGATATCAGCGCCTATTACGACCAGCACAAAAGCAGCTACGGCCAACCTGAACGCAAGAACTACAGCGTTATCCAGCTGAAAACTGAGGCGGAAGCCAATGCAGTGCTGGATGAACTGAAAAAAGGCGGCGATTTCGCCACTCTGGCGAAAGAAAAATCCACCGACATCATTTCACGCCGTACCGGTGGTGAGTTGGGTTGGTTGGAACCGGAAACCACAGCAGACGAATTGAAACAAGCTAACCTGACCGAAAAAGGCCAGCTGTCTGGCGCGGTGAAGTCTTCCGTAGGTTATCTGGTCGTGCGTCTGAACGACATCGAACCTGAGAAAGTGAAACCTTTGAGCGAAGTGCATGACGCTATCGCCAAGCAGGTTAAGCAGGAAAAAGCCGTAGATGCGTATTACGCGCTGCAGCAGAAGGTCAGCGAAGCTGCCACCAGCGATAACGAGTCCCTGGCATCAGCAGAAGAGGCCGCGGGCATGAAAGCGGCACACACTGACTGGTTTACTCGCGATAACATCCCGGCAGCACTGAACTTCAAACCTGTGATTCAGTCGATTTTTGACGGTTCACTGATTGGTGAAGCGGGTGCTCCGGGCAGCAACTCTGATGTGATCACCGTTGATGGTGACCGCGCCTTCGTGATCCGTGTTTCTGGCCATAAACCAGAAGGCATTGAACCCTTCGACCAGGTGAAAGATCGCGTAGCTGAATTGGTTAAACGCAACAAAGCGGAACAGGAAGCGAAACTGCAGGGCGAGAAACTGCTGGTGGAGCTGAAACAAGGCAAAGGCGACGAAGCAATGAAAGCGGCAGGTCTGAGCTTTGGTAGCGTGCAGAAGATGGCACGTGCGCCGGAAGATAGCCAACTGGTGCAGAGTGTATTCGCGCTGGCGCATCCGCAGGAAGGTAAACCCGTTTACGGCATGTCGCAGGATAATCAGGGCAACGTGGTGCTTATTGCACTCGATGCTGTGAATCCTGGCACCTTGCCAGCGGAAGAAATGAAAACCTTCGTCAGCAAAATGGAAGAAGGTGCGACCGGCGTGTCCTTTGACTCTCTGCTGGCTAGCTTGCGTAAAGAAGCCAAAATCACCATGGGTGCCTCTGAGCAGCAGCAACCTCAGTAAAGTACCGCAATTTTCTGCAACGCAATGTAATCCTCAAAGGCCGCTTTCGCGGCCTTTTCCACATCTGGAATCCGTGAATTGCTGAAGATCGCCCGTTGCGGCAAGGTGAGCTTGCTGTTAAACACAAGGAGGATACAGCATGCAACTTACAGAAATAAAAGCGGCTAATGGCCGTGGCTTGAGCATTAAAGCGTTGTTGATGGCAGCCCTGATCTGCCTTGCAGGGCCGACACTGGCGGCGGAAGAGAAAGCGGCTACCGGGCAACCGGTGTTATCAACACAGCCGGTTAAAGTAGGGCAAAGCACCGAGCCCGGTGTGACTGCCAATAAAGAGGCGTCGGTCAGTATTAATCAGGGGGATGCCGAACAACTGGCGAGCGTGCTGAAAGGTGTGGGGCTGAAGAAAGCGGAGAGCATAGTGCGCTATCGTGAACAGCATGGCCCCTTTACACAGATTGAACAGCTCCAGGAAGTGCCGGGCATTGGGCCTGCCTTATTTGAAATGAATCGTGCACGGCTCAAAATGTGATGTTACTCACAGCTGAGTGGCAAAGTGCCCATACAGCTCTTTTTCCTCTGCTACATTTTACAGGTCTTACCAGTTTGGCGAGTTGACCAAACGCGTAAAGGAGCCGCCAGCGGCTCCTTCTTTACTGTAATCACCAGGCAGGAGCGGCCGTACACTATGCACCATACCTTTATCAAAGTCCGTGGTTATCATCTTGATTTTTATCAGCATGTTAATAACGCCCGCTATCTGGAGTTTTTGGAAGAGGCGCGCTGGGATTGGCTGGAGAATCAGGAAGGCTTCCGTTGGATGACGCAAAACAACATTGCCTTTATCGTGGTGAACATCAATATAAACTATCGCACGCCGGCGTTGTTAGGAGACAAACTGCGTATCGACAGCCAGATGGTGCAGCTAAACAGCAAAAGCGGTGTGCTGAGCCAGAAGGTGATACAAGATGCTACAGGCTCGCCGGTTGCAGACGCAATGCTGACCTTTGTTTGTGTGGATCTAAAAACTCAGCGGGCGCTGCCTATTGAAGGGCAACTGCGCGAATACTTGCAGGTATTCACGCAGCCGGAAGAGGAACAGTAAAATAACGGGCGGCAATGCTGCCGCCGTTCTACCCATCATGCGGCAAGTTGCATCCATAGTAGCGGCGCTTGCTAGCCGCCTCGATGCAACTCACCGATTCAGGTTATCTTCCTTCAGACCAGGCCGGTCTTCTGTTTCAGACTTGCCATGACTTCGGCTTTGTTGATTTGGTACTGCTGCAGGCCGTTAGCGCGCAGATGGCAGGCGGCACATTCGCCACAGCCGTTGCCTTTAATGCCGTTGTAGCAGGTCAGCGTTTCTTGCTGCACCAACGCCAATTGATGATAGTAATCCGCCATCGCCCAGGTTTCTGCCTTGTTCAACCACATCAGCGGTGTTTCAAAACGGATATCACGCGCGATACCCAGCACTATCGCGTGATTCAATGCTTTGACAAATTCGTCGCGGCAGTCCGGGTAGCCGGAAAAATCGGTTTCACACACGCCAGTGATCACGGCTTCGGCTTCAACCTGATAAGCATAGATAGCCGCTAGCGTCAGGAACAAAATGTTGCGGCCCGGCACAAAGGTACTCGGTAGCGCATTCTTTTCATCTGGGTTGTAGGCGGGTACCGGGATATTGTCACGGGTCAGGCTACTGATCGCCAGTTCGTTGAGAAGGCCGACATCCAGCAGTTTGTGCGCTTTGGCTCCCAGAGCTACCGACAACGCCTGAGCCACCTCAATCTCAGCGCGATGGCGCTGGCCGTAATCGAAGGTAACGCAGTGAACTTCGTCATACTGTTGTAATGCCTGGATCAAGCAGGTCGTGGAATCTTGTCCACCGCTAAAAACGACAACCGCGCGCTTCATAAAATCACCTTATTGGATTTGGCCTTTCCCGACACACAATCGGGCGGCAGGATAAAAATGCGTTGCGGCAGCAATGGTAGCAGAAATAGCTGGATACCGCAGGGCCGCACCCATGCTCAGTCTGCTGAGGGCGGCTCTGTATCCTCCACCGGTGGTGGTAACCAGGCTTGGCAGAAGTCGAACCAACCGTGGGCGGTCAATGTGACGCCATGGATACGCGGTGGCGCGCTGATCTGATATTGGTAGTGGAACAGGGGAGTGATGATCGCCGCTGTCATCAGTTGCCGATAATAATCTTTTAACTGCTCATGACGTTGTTGTTGTGCTGGTCGTTGTTGGATCTGTTGCAGCGTCTGTTGCTGATGTTGCCAGCGAGAGTCGGGCAGGATACCGCGCCACAGCGTATCTTGCCGTAGCCAGCTTTCTAACGTTGCCTCCGGCGACTCCCCAATTAAGTTGTCCGCAAGCAGCAGGTCGGCCTGCTCGATTTGCTCGGCGCTTTGCCAGCGTTTGCCCGCGTAGTAACACACCTCCAGTTCGCAACCGTGTCGTGCCAACAGCTGTTGTAACGCAACGGTGACCGTTTCCAGCTCCACAGGGGGCCGGTACAGCAGCTTCAGTTTGGCCGGCAGGGTAATACCCTCCTCAACGTGATGTTGTGGGATCGCCCAACCGGGAAGCATTTCGTGGCTGGGGGTGATGACACTGTTTGGAACCGGCAGATTGGCCAGTAAGCCGGATTGCTGGATCAACATCAGCAGCTTTTTCCCTTGTGCCTCACTGAGCTCGCCATGTTTTAAATTCACCGCCAGATAGCACCACCCCAGACTCATACTGCGCTGTACCGGCCGCGCCAGCGCCAAGTCCTCCTGCTGGCCAATGGTAATACGTACGGGGTGTTGGCAACTGGTATAGGCATCGCCGTTTTGCAGTTCCGGTGTGATCCAATACTCAATGCTTTCCAGATAAGGATGCTGCAAATGGTAAAATGCGTGTTGTTCCAATCTCACCAGATGGGGTTCGTTGAGCGTTAGCTTAAATGGGCCTGCGCCCATGCTCGGCGTATCGGGGTGGGTGAGCAGGCAAGGCAGCTCTGCCAGTCGGTGCGCCAACCAGTAATCTGGGGAGTGTAAATCAAACTGCAGACACAGCGCATGCGGCAGACTGAGCGTGGCGACGTTGGCCAGGCTGGGTTGGCTACGCGGATGCTTCAGCAGTTTTTCCAGTGTTTGTAACAGTTGTTGCCCGGTCAAGGGTTCGCCGTTGTGCCAGCGTAATTGGCTGCGCAGAAAGAACTGCCAACGTAAACCGTCATGGCTGGTTTGCCAATGATGAGCCAGATCTGATTGCGGTTCGGTATTACCGGTAATAAAGCGCGTCAGGCCGGCATGCAGAGTGGCAACCAAATGTTGTTCGGCACGGCCAGTGAGCGTCAGCGGATCCAGGGATTCCAGCCTACGGTAGTAGGGGATACGCAACGTTGGGCTACCTGCTTGCCATTGGCCGCCGAGGTGTGGATTGAGTAATTCCTGCAAATGTTGTGGGTCCAGCTGCGCCATTTCCAATGCACCCTGATGATCGCCGTCCTGTAATAGCCTTTGCAGGTGGGCGGCGCGGAGTTCATCAGGTGTTTTCAGGCAATGCAGCCGTGCACGCTTTCCCCGCCCAGGCTGCGACTGCCAACTTAGCCAGCCTTGATCCTGCAACTGTTGCACCAGCGTGCGGGCATGGCGCTCACTGCAATAGAACATGGCCGCCAGTTCGCTGATGGTGATGGCGACTGGCGTACCGCCAAGTTGCTGGTACAGGCGTTGATATTGGCTGAGGCGGTGGGTCAGGCGCATGAGGGGAAATCCGGAACAGTTTTCCAGAATTGTTCACTATTACTTCCGCAAATACCATCTCATACTGCAGGGACTGTAATCGCGTTCACATTCACGAGGTCTTTATGTATCGCCTGGCGGCTTTTGATATGGATGGCACTTTGTTGACACCGGATCACCGGGTTGGGCCGGAAACTCTGGCGGTGCTAAAGCAGCTTGTTGAGCGAGAGATGATCGTCACTTTCGCGACAGGGCGTCACTACCTGGATGCACAGCCGATCATGGCGCAGCTGGGTCTGCAAGGGTATCTGATTACGGGCAACGGTACACGGGTCTATGATAATCAGGGGCAGCAGCTGCACGCCACCGATTTGCCTGCCGATATTGCTGAAGAGGTCTTGCATACCCATTGGTGCACCGAAGCCAGTATGCACGTATTTCGTGACGAAGGCTGGATGACGGAGTTCGCGGTGCCGGAGGCGATGCTCCGGGCGCACCACTTGAGTGGTTTCCATTACCAACTTACCGAAGTGCGGCGCTTGCCGGCGTTTGGCAACAGCAAGGTCTGCTTTGTGGGGCCGCATGAAGAACTGCTGAAGCTTCAGGTACAACTGCGGCAACATTTTGCCGCCCGCGTTGATCTTTGCTTCTCCGCTTATGAATGCCTGGAGGTTTTGCCGTTGGGCTGCAATAAGGGCTCAGCGCTGGACACCTTAAGCCGCCATCTGGGGCTGAAAATGGCGGACTGCATGGCGTTTGGTGATGCGATGAACGACAAGGAGATGCTGGCGGCAGTAGGGCACGGTGTGGTGATGGGCAACGCGTTGCCACAGCTGAAGTCGTTATTGCCACAGCTACAGGTTATCGGCCACTGCGAACAGCAGGCAGTGGCTCACTATTTGCAACATTGGCTGCGTTCACCTTGCCTCACCTATTCCCCCGAATTATGAGGTTTTATTGGCGGCCGCCGGGTAAGACTTACCCGGCTTTTTTTATACCCGGCATCTTTCAAGCCGCAGCGTTGTTGGCTGCAACTCGAAAGCCATTGGGGATTATTGCTGATTACAAATCTGCCAACTGCGCCAGATAGGGGGTCAGATCGCCGATATTGTTGCTGACCCATTCTTCGTTGTAGTAGGTATCCAAATAACGTTCGCCACTGTCGCACAGTAAGGTGACGATGGAACCCTGCTCGCCGTTTTCCCGCATCTGTTTTGCCAGCTGTAATGCGCCCCAGACGTTAGTGCCGGTGGATGCGCCCACTTTGCGTCCCAGGACCGTCTCCAGCCAATGGATAGTCGCAACACTGGCGGCATCAGGCACGCGCAACATGCTATCGACCACGGAAGGGATAAATGATGGCTCGGCGCGAGGGCGGCCAATGCCTTCAATTCGGCTGCCGCAACTGCCAATCAGGGTACGGTCACGCTGGTGGAAACAATCATAGAACACCGAGTTTTCCGGATCGACCACCATCAGGCTTGTGTCGTGCCCCTGATAGCGGATGTAGCGGCCCAGCGTTGCGGAGGTACCGCCGGTGCCGGCGCTCATGACGATGTGTTTAGGGACCGGGAAAGGTTCGCGAGCCATTTGGCGGAAAATACTGTCGGCGATGTTGTTGTTGCCACGCCAGTCGGTAGCACGTTCTGCGTAAGTGAACTGATCCATGTAGTGGCCGTTAAGCTCTTTCGCCAGTTGCTCGGAGACGGCGTAAATCTGCGCTGCATGATCGACGAAGTGACATCGGCCACCATAGAAGGCAATCTGCTCAACTTTGCGGCGCGCGGTACAGGAAGGCATCACAGCAATAAAAGGCAAGCCAATTAATCTGGCGAAGTAGGCTTCTGACACCGCTGTACTGCCGGATGATGCCTCGATTATGGTGGTGTTTTCGGTGATCCAGCCGTTGCACAGGCCGTACAGGAACAGCGAGCGCGCCAGGCGGTGCTTCAGGCTGCCGGTCGGGTGCGTACTTTCGTCTTTCAGGTACAGGCAGATACCAGGAAATTCAGGCAGGTTCAGGCGGATCAGGTGCGTGTCGGCGGAGCGTTGAAAATCCGCTTCTATTTCACCGATAGCATATTTTACCCAAGAATTTGTCATCATCTGGCCTCAGAATAGGGGAGCTTATTTACCGCATAATATAGCCCGCCGCTGAGAAAAAAGGATTGCCATTTTTCCTGTTTAATCGCCTAATGGGAGAAAATTATTCTCCTGGTTGTCGATATGTTAGATAAAACAGACCGTAAATTACTTTGCATGCTGCAGCAGGATTGCACGCAGCCGTTACAGGCACTGGCGGATGCGGTCAATCTGACGTCGACACCCTGCTGGAAAAGGCTCAAGCGGTTGGAAGAGGAGGGCTATATCCGTGGACGGGTTGCGCTACTCGATAACGAAAAGCTCGGTTTGGGTCTGACGGCATTTGTACTGATCAAAACGCAGCAGCACAGCAGCGAGTGGTATCAACAGTTTGTGCAACTGACCAAGCAGATGCCGGAGGTGCTGGCGTTTTACCGCATGGCGGGAGAATACGATTACCTGATGCAGGTAGAAGTGGCAGATATGAAGAGCTACGACAGCTTTTACAAACGCCTGGTGAACGGTGTGCCGGGGCTGATCGACGTGACTTCCAGCTTCGCGATGGAAAAGATCAAATACACCACTGCACTGCCGGTTCCTGAGTGAAAAGTTCACCAAATCGGCGAAGTAACGGTGGTATCCTACTCTGCTGAGGCAGATCGAGAGAAAAAACGATTACATCTACATCTTGGAATAAAACTGCGTGAGACTATTTGCTCAAATCGGCTGGTATTTCCGCCGCGAGTGGCGCCGCTACTTAGGGGCGGTGGTGCTGCTGATCATCATTGCCATACTGCAATTGTTGCCGCCCAAGCTGGTGGGGATCATTGTGGATGGCATCACCGAAAAACAGATGTCCGGTGGGGTGCTGATGGCATGGCTGGGGCTAATGCTCGGCACCGCGGTGGTTGTTTACCTGTTGCGCTATGTGTGGCGGGTATTGCTGTTTGGCGCGTCCTATCAGCTCGCCGTTGAACTGCGTGAAAACTTTTATCGCCAACTTAGCCGTCAGAACCCGGCCTTCTATCTGCGTCACCGCACGGGCGATCTGATGGCGCGTGCCACCAACGACGTCGATCGGGTGGTGTTCGCTGCCGGTGAAGGTGTATTAACACTGGTGGATTCGCTGGTGATGGGGTTGGCTGTATTGGTGGTAATGAGCACCCAAATTAGCTGGCAGCTCACCCTGATATCGCTCATTCCCATGCCGATCATGGCGATCGTTATCAAGTATTATGGCGATCAGTTGCACCAACGCTTTAAATCAGCGCAGGCCGCGTTCTCCAGCCTGAACGATCAGGCGCAGGAAAGCATGACCAGTATTCGGATGATCAAGGCGTTTGGCCTGGAAGATCATCAGTCCAATCAGTTTGCTGAAGTGGCAGCCCAAACTGGCGCCAAAAATATGCATGTGGCGCGGGTGGATGCCCGTTTTGACCCGACGATTTATATCGCCATCGGTACCGCCAATCTGTTGGCGATCGGCGGCGGCAGTTGGATGGTGGTAAACGGTTCTATGACGCTGGGGCAACTGACCAGTTTCGTCATGTATCTTGGCCTGATGATTTGGCCCATGTTGGCGCTGGCCTGGATGTTTAACATTGTCGAGCGCGGCAGCGCGGCCTATAGCCGTATTCGCAGTCTGCTGGACGAAGCACCCGCGGTAACCGATGGTGAGCATAGGTTGCCAGCAGGGCGAGGCAGTCTGGCTGTCGATATCCGGGCGTTCCACTACCCGGGCAATACGCATTCGGCACTGCACAATGTGGTATTGAAACTGGAGCCAGGACAAATGCTTGGGCTGTGTGGGCCGACCGGTGCCGGTAAATCGACGTTGCTGTCGTTGATCCAGCGTCAGTTTGATATTGATGATGGCCAAATCAGCTATCAGGGGTTGCCGTTGACGCAGGTGAAGCTCGACGATTGGCGTTCACGCTTGTCTGTGGTTAGCCAGACGCCGTTCTTGTTTTCTGACAGCGTGGCAAACAACATTGCGCTGGGGAATCCGGGTGCGACGCAGGAACAAATTGAGCGAGCAGCTCGGCTGGCCAGCGTACATGAGGATATTTTGCGTCTGCCGCAGGGGTATGAAACCGAAGTGGGCGAGCGTGGCGTGATGCTGTCCGGCGGGCAGAAACAGCGTATTTCTATTGCCCGAGCCCTGTTGCTGGATGCGGAAATCCTGATCCTTGATGATGCGCTGTCGGCAGTGGATGGCCGTACTGAACATCAAATTCTGCATAACCTGCGTAGCTGGGGACAAAACCGGACGGTGATTATCAGCGCACACCGGCTCTCGGCGTTGACCGAAGCCAGTGAAATTCTGGTGATACAGCACGGTAGCGTGGCGCAACGTGGCCAGCATGCGTCGCTGGCGGCTCAACCCGGTTGGTATCGCGATATGTATCGTTATCAGCAACTGGAAGCGGCACTCGATGAGGCTCCTGAAAGCGGTGAGGAGATGTTACCCAATGAATAAGGTGCAAAAGCTGTGGCCGACGCTGAAACGGTTGCTGGCTTATGGATCGCCGTACCGGAAACCGCTGGGGTTGGCGGTGTTAATGCTGTGGGTCGCAGCAGCGGCGGAAGTCGCCGGACCCATTCTGGTCAGCTACTTTATCGATAACTATGTTGCCAAGGGCCAGCTGCCGTTGATGATCGTCTGTGGGCTGGCAGCCGCCTATATTCTGTTGGAACTGCTCGCAGCAGCGCTACACTATTTTCAGGCGTTGCTGTTCAACCAGGCGGCAGTCGGGGTGGTTCAACGCCTGCGTACGGACGTGATGGATGCCGCGTTACGCCAGCCGCTGAGTGCTTTTGATACGCAGCCGGTCGGGCAGTTAATCTCGCGGGTAACCAACGACACGGAAGTGATCAAAGATCTGTACGTGATGGTTGTGTCCACCGTATTGAAAAGTGCTGCGCTGATTGGCGCCATGCTGGTGGCGATGTTTAGCCTCGACTGGCGTATGGCACTGGTGGCGATCTGCATCTTTCCTGCGGTGTTTGTGGTGATGGGGATTTATCAATATTACAGCATACCGATTGTGCGGCGGGTACGTAGTTATCTGGCAGACATTAACGATGGCTTTAACGAAGTGATCAACGGTATGGGGGTCATTCAGCAGTTCCGTCAGCAGCTCCGCTTTGGCGAACGCATGAGCGCCGCCAGTCGTTCTCATTATACCGCCCGCATGCAAACCTTGCGGTTGGATGGTTTTCTTTTGCGTCCACTGCTCAGCCTGTTTTCGGCGCTCGTGCTGTGCGGCCTGTTGATGCTGTTCGGCTTCAGTGGTGAGGGAGCGATCGGCGTTGGGGTGTTGTATGCCTTTATCAACTATCTGGGGCGTCTGAATGAGCCGCTGATAGAGCTGACGGCGCAGCAATCTATCTTGCAGCAGGCAGTTGTCGCCGGCGAGCGTATTTTCGAATTGATGGATCGTCAGCAGCAGAGTTACGGCACGGATGAACGCCCGCTGGAAAGCGGGCGCATAGATATAGACGATCTGAGCTTTGCCTACCGTGATGACAAAAAGGTGCTGCAGCATATTTCGCTGTCGGTGCCGTCGCGTGGTTTTGTGGCGCTGGTCGGGCATACCGGCAGCGGTAAGAGTACGTTGGCCAATCTGTTAATGGGCTACTACCCCGTTAACCAGGGAGAGGTGCGTCTCGATGGGCGTCCGCTGGCCAGTCTGTCACACCGTACGTTGCGTCAGGGCGTGGCGATGGTGCAGCAGGATCCGGTAGTGATTGCCGAGTCAGTGCTGGCTAACGTTACCTTGGGGCGCAATATCAGTGAGGAAGCCGTCTGGCAAGCGCTGGAAAGGGTTCAACTGGCTGAGCTGGTGCGCGGCTTCCCGCAGGGTATTCATACGCGCCTGGGTGAGCAAGGTAACAATCTTTCTGTGGGCCAGAAACAGCTGCTGGCGATGGCCAGGGTGTTGGTGCAGGCACCGCAAATCTTGATCCTGGATGAGGCGACAGCCAACATTGATTCGGGAACGGAACAGGCGATTCAGCGCGCACTGCGCTTGATTCGCGAACATACCACGCTGGTGGTGATCGCTCATCGTCTGTCGACCATTGTGGATGCGGATACTATTCTGGTGCTGCACCGTGGTCAGGCCGTCGAGCAGGGCAATCATCAGCAACTGCTGGCGCAGCAGGGACGTTACTACCAGATGTATCAGCTGCAATTGGTGGGGGAAGAACTGGCCGCCGCTAACCGCGAAGAAACACAAACGGCGTAATGCCTGGGGCCGCTTTGGCGGCCTCTTACTTTTCCCACGCCTACGCACCACAAACAGGCATCACGGCTTTTTAAATCCCTTTCTCTGCACTTTTTCGACGCG
Organism: Serratia sp. PL17; assembly: GCF_017832355.1. Lineage (GTDB taxonomy): Bacteria > Pseudomonadota > Gammaproteobacteria > Enterobacterales > Enterobacteriaceae > Serratia. The sequence continues at coordinate 230,088 of NZ_JAFIBY010000004.1, read as the reverse complement.
TCACGCACCAAAATAGTGCGCAATATTTAATCAATCTTCTGTGCGCTGGCGCATTGGCGGCGACCTGCAGTGCAACGGATCGCCGTCCTGCCGGTTAATTTGCTGAATTAGCGTACAAAATCATTTGTGGCATAGCCTTTGCTTTATAAGACTCGTACCCGGGGTGAGTTTGGGCTTAATTCGTGGAGAGGCAATATGAAGCTGGTGACCGTGGTGATTAAACCATTCAAGCTGGAGGACGTGCGTGAAGCCCTATCCTCTGTAGGTATTCAGGGGCTGACCGTAAGCGAAGTGAAAGGCTTTGGTCGTCAGAAAGGGCATGCTGAGCTGTATCGCGGAGCCGAGTACAGCGTCAACTTCTTACCCAAAGTAAAAATCGACATTGCTATCGCTGACGACCAGTTAGATGAAGTGGTTGATGTCATTAGTAAAGCGGCCTACACCGGCAAAATAGGTGACGGCAAAATTTTCGTTGCCGAATTGCAACGTGTCATTCGCATTCGCACCGGCGAAACAGATGAAGCAGCACTGTAATCACAGGCTCAGTAAAGTAATGGGGATGGATTGATAATGAAAAAACTTTTATCCATGTTGGGCCTGAGTACGGTAACCATGGTTCCTTCTTTGGCCCTGGCCGCTCCGGCGGTCGCAGACAAGGCTGACAACGCCTTCATGATGATTTGCACCGCTTTGGTGCTGTTCATGACCTTGCCGGGCGTCGCGTTGTTTTACGGCGGTTTGCTGCGTTCCAAGAACGTGCTTTCCATGTTGACCCAAGTGACAGTCACCTTCGCATTGGTGTGCGTGTTATGGGTGCTTTATGGCTACAGTCTGGCTTTCAGCGAAGGCAATGCGTTCTTCGGTGGCTTCCAAACGGCGATGCTGAAGGGCATTGGCATCGACAGCGTTACCGGCACCTTTAACCAAATGATCCACGTGGCATTCCAGTGCTCATTTGCCTGTATTACCGTTGCGCTGGTTGTGGGGGGCTTTGCCGAACGAATCCGTTTCTCTGCGGTAGTGATCTTCGCGGCAATTTGGTTCACCATTTCTTACCTGCCAATTGCCCATATGGTGTGGGGCGGTGGTTTGCTCGCTACTGACGGTGCACTGGACTTTGCCGGTGGTACCGTCGTGCACATCAACGCGGCCAGTGCCGGTCTGATCGGCGCTTACCTGCTGGGCAAGCGCGCGGGTTTCGGTAAAGAAGCCTTCAAGCCGCACAACTTGCCAATGGTGTTTACCGGTGCGTCCATCCTGTACATCGGTTGGTTTGGCTTTAACGCCGGTTCTGCCAGCGCGGCTAACGGTGTTGCGGCCCTGGCGTTCCTGAATACCGTGGTGGCTACTGCGGGCGCGATTCTCTCATGGACCTTCGCTGAGTGGATTGTGCGTGGCAAACCTTCACTGTTGGGTGCTTGTTCCGGCATGATCGCCGGGCTGGTTGCGATAACACCGGCTGCGGGCACCGTGGGTGTTGGCGGGGCGTTGATTATCGGCCTGGTCGGCGGCATTGCCGGTCTGTGGGGTGTGGTCACGCTGAAGAAATGGCTGAAAGTTGATGATACCTGTGACGTGTTCGGCGTGCATGGCGTGTGTGGCATCGTCGGCTGTCTGCTGACAGGTGTGTTCACCTCTGCTTCGCTGGGCGGTACGGGCTACGCAGAAGGCGTTACTATGGGCCATCAGGTGTGGATCCAGTTGTTGAGTGTCGTGATAACCCTGGTCTGGTCTGGAGTGGCTGCCTTTATCGCTTTCAAAGTGGCAGGGGCTATTGTCGGTCTGCGCGTGCCGGAAGAGCAGGAGCGCGAAGGTCTGGACGTCAACAGCCATGGCGAGAGTGCCTACAACCAATAAGCCTTGAAGAAGGGCAGTGCGCTAAATAACTCGAAAAATAATGATGATGCAAAAAGGGCGATGGTGACATCGCCCTTTTTCTTTGGTGGGCGATTAGGCTTCGCGTTGGCGGATCACGCCTTCCTGAACCGTCGTCGCAACCAACTGGCCATCACGGGTATAGAATTGGCCGCGTACAAAGCCACGGGCGCCGGAAGCAGAAGGGCTTTCCACCACGTACAGCAACCAGTCATCCATGCGGAATGGACGGTGGAACCACATTGAGTGGTCGATCGTCGCGACCTGCATGCCCGGTTCCAGGAACCCGACGCCGTGCGGCTGTAGCGCGGTTGGCAGGAAGTTGAAGTCAGACGCATAGCCGAGCAAATACTGATGGATACGCAGATCGTCCGGCATGGTGCCATTGGCGCGGAACCACACGTAGCGGTGCGGTTCTTCCACGCTGCCTTTCAATGGGTTATGGAATTTGACCGGGCGCATTTCAATCGGTTTCTGGCCGATGAACTTCTCGCGCACTTTATCCGGTAACATGTGCGACAGCTTCTGGGCAATCTCCGATTCAGACATCAATCCTTCCGGAGGCGGCACATCTGGCATGGTGTTCTGGTGCTCAAACCCTTCTTCTGGGCTTTGGAAAGAGGCCGTCATGTAGAAGATCGGTTTGCCGTGCTGGATAGCGCTGACGCGGCGGGCGCTAAAGCTGTTGCCGTCACGCAGGATTTCCACGTCATAAATAATCGGCTTACTGCTGTCGCCGGGGCGCAGGAAGTAGCTGTGGAATGAATGCACACTGCGTTCAGCCGGCACGGTTTGCTTGGCAGCATACAGCGCCTGGCCAACGACTTGGCCACCGAATACCTGACGTAGTCCCAGGTCTTCGCTTTGACCACGGAACAACCCTTCTTCAATTTTCTCCAGATCCAGCAGATCAAGGAGGTTTTGCAGTGCCTGGCTCATAAAATTACTACCCTTTTATAATCATTTTGAGCAGTGTGCGGAATATCACGGCAAGACGTCAATATATTGCGTTAAAGCACAGGGAAAATGGACTGAATACTGAGCGTTATTAGAGGGCTAAATGATTAATAGGCAGGACTAAATGGATTTTTCAGTATTTTGTGCTAAGTTTAATGAGTGCGGTGGTGAAAGCCACCAACATGTTGATAATAAAAAAGGAGACCGATCCATGAAACTCTGGCAAATCGTAGGTGGAGCAACAGCATTAACGATCGCCCTGGCGGGCTGTGCCCAAAAGAGCGCGAAAGTGCCTACACCGACCGCGGGAAACGCAGCGATTGCGCAAACGCAGATTCAGGGCCCGGCGGTGACAGGTTCGGTTAACATTCGCCAGCGCATAGCGCTGCCGCCGGATGCGGTACTGACCGTTACGCTCTCTGATGCCTCACTGGCGGATGCGCCATCTAAAGTGATCGCCCAGCGCGCCGTTCGCACCGAGGGCAAGCAGGCACCGTTTAATTTTGTACTGCCGTACAATCCGTCCGATATACAGCCTAATGCGCGCATTATCCTGAGTGCGGCAATTACGTTAAATGGTCGGATGATGTTCATTACCGACACCATTCAGGAAGTGGTGAATCGTAACGGCACCCGTGCTGACTTGGTGATGGTTCCGGTGCAGGGTATGGCCGCACAGGCTGCCCCGACAACGATGCCATAATCCGGCAAGTCTGAAGCAGTAAACGATGAACAGCCTTTGCGCTCTGGCCAAAGGCTGTTTTGTTACTACCAGCGCCAGCCGTAGACCTGCAGATCAATCGTGCTGTGTTTGCCGAAGATAATCCCCTCCTCAAGCAATGCCTGCCGCTGGCGTTGGAAATCCTCTCCCTGCTGCGATATTTGCCCGTGCCGGTTAATGACCCGGTGCCAAGGGAGGCTGCTGCCTTCAGGCAAACGTCTGAGTACGCCGCCGACTTGCCGAGCTGCGCGCGGTGAGCCGGCCAGCTGTGCGACTTCTCCATAGGTCGTGACCTTACCATAGGGGATGGCGGCCACCACGTGGAATACGCGTTGGCTGAAGGAGGCGTCTTCTGGTTCCATAGTGTCTTCCTGCGCGAGTAAAATCCCAAGCGAAGAGTGTGCCACAGGCGAGGTGGGTAAGAAAACAGCGGTTGGCCGGGGTTGGCTTGCTATTTGGCGGGGCATAGCCGATAATGCCCACCGCTTCAGAGTACAGAAGCCGTCAATGGGGGCCCTGTTGGTTCTCCCGCAACACTAACTTGTGAACTCGGTCAGATCCGGAAGGAAGCAGCCGTAGCAGGTGACGTGTGTGCCGGGATGTAGCTGGCAGGGCCTCCACCAATTTCAGCGTCACGCCAGCCTCTTTAACCTTCATCCCGCTCGTTTGCCATTGCCAGGCTAATAATGTCGCAGCAGAAATACTGCCGGCGCCGACGGCTCGCCAGCTTTTCCACCTCAGTGCCTAACCAGCGTGGCGAAGTAGTACGCCAGTGGGATCGCCAGCAGATAAAGACCTACAGGTACTTCACGCCACTTACCGGCAATCACCTTGATAATAATATAAAACAACAACCCACCTGCGATGCCTGTGCCAAAGCTGTTGGCGATCAATGTGATCATTACCATCATCAGTACCGGCAGGCCGTCGGTAAAGTTGGCTAAGTCGACTTTGCGCAGCCCGCTGAACATATTCAGGCCGATCAAAATCAGCGCTGGTGCAGTGGCTTCTTTCGGGATCATCAGGGCAACCGGTGTGAACAGCAGCATCAGTAAAAACATCACCGCCGCCGCCAGTGCGGTTAGCCCGGTTTTTCCGCCGGCTTCAGCCGCTGCAGAGGACTCGATCAGCGCTGTGGCAGCAGGAATACCGACACAGGGACCGAGGGCAGCGGCAATAGAGTCCACCATGAATGGTCGGTTGATGTGCGGCATATTGCCGTGCTCGTCCAACAATCCGGCTTCCCCCCCCACAGCCAGCGTCGTGCCCATGGTTGAGAAAAACTCTGAAGCGAAAAACACGAACAGATAGGGTAAGAAGGCAATATTCAATGCGCCGACCAGATCGACATGGCCGAGTACCGGGGCCAATGAATGCGGCATGGCCATCAGGCTGGTTGGCAAATGCGTGACGCCGAATGGGATGCCGACCAGAGTAGCGACCAGGATCGCCCAGAGAATAGCGCCGGGGATGCGGCGGGCCTGCAGAGCAATCGCTAAAAACAGGCCACACAGCGCAATCAATGCACCGGGCGCAGTGAAGTCCCCCAGCATTAGCGCGTTGGATTTTGCGTTGGCCAGTACCAGCCCGGCGTTGCGGAACCCCAGTATTGCAACAAACAGCCCGATCGAGGCCGTTAGCCCAAGCTTGATCGACTGCGGTACCGAGCGGGTGACCACTTCACGTAGCCCTAGCCGGGTCAGGACAAAAAATAAAATGCCGGACCAGCAAGCGATACCCAGACCAATTTGCCAACTGATGCCTTCACTGCCTGCCAATGTCACACCGACCAGCACCGAACCACCGATACCCGGCCCAACAATAAACGGCAGATTGCCGTAAAATGCCATCAGCAAGGTACCCAGCACGAACACCAGAATGGTGCCTGTGGTGACGGCGCCTTTATCCATGCCTCCGACAGCCAGTAACCCGGGGATCACGACCAGCAGATAGGCCGCAGCCAGAAAACCGGTGATCCCGGCCAGGCATTCGGTTTTGACATTACTTTGCCGCGCGTGCAGTTGAAAACGCCGCTGCAGCCAGCTCCCTGGTGTTGGAGCAGGTACTGAATTTTCTGCCATAATGGCAATCTCCCGTCGCTATACCTATCGTATTTCATGTTGAACGGCTGGCCGTAGCTCGAAATCTATAGGTTATCTGTTGTTATTATGTTTGTGTTTATGCTGGTGTTTCCCAGCAGGCGATCAGTGGATCGACAATCTGGCGCGTTGTGCCGTCAGTCAGGCCGAGATCGGTCAGGTGTGGTCCGGCGTTGCATGCCAGACAGGTGCCTTCTATTGCTTTGAAAACCCGGTAAGGCGGCTCCCAGTCAGCGATCAGTGCGCTCATGGCGCGCAGGTTTTTAAACTGTTGTGCCAATTCGCTGGCAGGCAGATCCGAAAGCATGCCGGCAATCGGCATCGCCACCTGTGCCAGGATCTTGCCGTTTTGACTTAAGGCCATGCCGCCGCCCGTGGTGATGAGGGTATTGGCGGCCAGTGCCATGTCGGCAGGATCGCGGCCCAGCACCACGAGATTGTGTGAATCATGCGAATAGCTGGTGGCGATAGCGCCACGCAGTTCACCCCAACCTTCCAGTAGCGCCAGTTGTGGCGTGGCTTGGTGACGTCCATGACGATGCTGAACCCAAATCAGGCTAAAACCCTCTGGAATCTGTACGTTACCGTCACGTACTTCGACCGTTTTTTCTCCCCACTGGGTAAAACGGGCACCCTTGATGTGGCGCAGAGTCGCTTGGCCATGGTGGATCGCAGGAACCTTCAGGATGAAATCGTCTGCAACTCGCGGTTGCAGCTGCAAGGTGTTACGCGGAGCCGTGACATCCGGGTTAGCGTTGAGGGGAGCCAGCATTTTGCCGTCTTGTGCCATCAGCTTCCCTGCGACGTAAACCTGCCGGGCATTAAGGTGTTCCAGAGAATCGAATACCACCAGATCTGCGATACGGCCTGCGGCAATCAGCCCGAGATCGTTACGCTGCAAGCGGATGGCGGCATTGAGCGTAGCCATGCGTAGCACATCAGTCGCCGGTAACCCTTGTTCGATCAACATATTAAGCAATGCCACGATGCCGCCTTTTTCCAACAGCATATCGGGTGGTACATCGTCGGTGCACACTGTGACTTGTGAGGACAGATGCGGGAGCGTTTTCAGTGCTGCGACGATCTCCGGCAGCAGGTAAGGGTGAGAGCCTCTTATTTCTAACGTCAGACCCGCGCGTAATTTTTCCAGCGCATCTGCCCCTGAGGTCAGTTCGTGGTCAGAAGTAACACCTGCGGCCAGGTAAGCTTGTAGTTGAGCACCGCTCAATCCACGTGCATGTCCTTCAATCAACTTGCCGCTGTTTAACCCGGCATTAAGGATCTCGAGCATACGGTCGCTGCCGTTGAGTACGCCATGCATATCCATGACTTCGGCAACGCCGCCGACCTCCGGCCATGCCAGCATGGTTTCCATCTCCTGGCCGCCAAAGTCGGCCCCGGACATTTCTAATCCTGGTGTGGAAGGTACGCTTGAGGGCGCAGCGCAAATCACCCGGAGCGGTAAGCCTCGGCTGGCATCAACGGCATAACGCACGCCAGCAACGCCGAGCACGTTGGCCAGTTCGTGCGGATCCCAGAAGATCGTTGTGGTCCCCTGGGCGACGACGATCTCAGCATAGCGTTCTGCTGGCAAGTGCGAGCTCTCAACATGCACATGGGTATCGATCAACCCAGGGCTCAGATACGCACCAGCCAAATCCTGTGTCAGCAAGGCGTCAGTCATTGTGGTGCAAGGGTGAACGCTTGCAATCAGCGAGCCAACGATGCCGACATCAACGTGGCGAACCTCACCGGTTGCCATGTCAATGAGTGCAGCGTTTGTCAGCAGTAAATCAAAAGGATGTTGGCCTAGTGCGGCTTTCACCGCACGCTGGCGTTCGCCCGTGCTGGTGCAATGAGTGGTCATGGTGATTACCCGGCATAATGACAGGGTTGTTACTCTAGGCGGGCGTACGGGCTTTGCACAGATGATTTAATTTATCGCCTGATAAGAAACGTTTATGCTGTCGCAAACGTTTACTTTGTTAGCTGACGGAAACCTGACATGTCTGAACCCTGGCGCCGGTTGCCCGCGCTTTCTCTGAAACAGATCCAATATTTCGTTACTTTGGCGAGGTTGCGGCATTTTACCGATACGGCAAACCGACTGGCTATCAGTCAGCCGGCATTGAGCAGTGCGCTGCGGCAGATAGAGTTGGTGTTAGGGGGCAAATTGGTGAATCGCACCGCCTCGGCGGTGACCTTAACTGAACAGGGCGCGGCTATCTTGCCACATGCTGAACGGCTGCTGAATGTGGCGCAGGCCGCGTTTGACGATATGCAGCGTATTATGTTGGCGGGTGGCGACGGGACTGTGCGTATCGGGCTGGTGCCTTCAGTCAGCGGGTTATTATTTCCGGCGGTGCCGCAATTGCTGGCGACGCACTTTCCCCGTCTGCGTATCGAGTTTCATGATCAAACAAATGACTCGCTGTTATTACAGTTAGATAACGGGTTAATCGATTTTGGTATTGGTGCACTGGATAGCTCGGTGCCAGAATCGCTGGAGATATATCCGTTGCAGGAAGACCCCTTTGTGGTCGTCATGCGATGTGACGATCCTCTGGCGGAATCACATCACCTACCGTGGCGGCAATTAACCCGGCGGGATATCGCCGTTTTTTCTAAAGGGAATATCAGCAGATTGGTGTTGGCATTGGCGGAAAGCCACCGTTTGAATTTAACCGCACGTTACCAGGTGGATTTTTTAGAGACGTTATATGGTTTAGTGCGTTCAAAATTAGCCGTGGCAATTTTACCGCAACTTTACACCACGCATTTGAATGATGAAGAATTAACCGTGGTTCAGCTACAGCAGCCAATGCTCAGCCGCACCGTGGCGTTAATGCGCAGCGCACACCGAAACCATCCGGTATTAATTGATGATTGTTTCCAATTGTTATTGCAAGAATTCCAAAAGCGAATGAAAGTCTAGGAAGTCAATGAGATAAATACGCTAGCAGGGGAACATTGAAGCCGATGAATGTATCGGCTCAACGCATTTTACGCTGGGACTATCGTACGAACTTCCAAACGGCCGTTGGGATTTTATCGTACAGTTTATTCATGGTGAGCTCAGCCAAGCGATGGTCGGCTGCAGAGTAAAACAACTCAAGCTCATCATCTGAAAGCTCATATTTGTTTTTTTCAATGACGCGTTCCAGTGTGTCAATTGTGGTGCATTTACGTAAACGCATCAGATAATCAATTTTAGTCATGATAACCTTTGGTGTTATAAACCGTAGAGAAGAATAATTTGGGGATAATTATCCCCTAAGTTTTCATTGTCGTACAGATGTCCTCTCCTGAGAACATTCTGAATAATCGCGCCTTGGTTTTTTGCCAACGACGCAAATCGGAATCATTTATACCGTAACTGCTGAACAGCGTGTAGGTATCATCGAGATACTCTTCGACTAACTCCGATAAATCACTTTCGTCCATGTATTTAATTTTATAACTCATCACAAACGAAGCAATATGTTCTATCAACTCATTAAGCTGAAGGTTGACGGAAGATGTCGGATCGTTCACCCAGCCGTGATGGCTGTCGCCCAGCGTGGCAATGCCTTCATCATACAGGTTTTCGCACAAGAATTTTAGCTGAGCAATATCGTGCCTTTTAGGCGAATACTCATCCATATCATCCCCTCCGTAAGTCTTAATTTCGGTGTTGATAACACTCTGTGAGTAAGCTGATTTACATCATAGACGGAGACAGCTTAATGAAGGTGACAGAATAAACTTTCCGTATAATGAATATAAATCATTTCTTCGCATCTGGCCTGCTGTTATTACGTAAACTTACAATTCATCTGCTGTAGATGGCCGAGAGTTATCAATGATGTCAAAGATGAGTCCCTGTTCGGCAACGCGAAACGTGACACTATCGCTGATGTATTCCTCGGTGTTGATATCCAGACAGGCATTGAAAATTGTCCATTTATAGCGGTAACTCATTGAATACTTATCGTTGCTCAGTGCTTGAATATCAAGTATCTCTAATGAACCCTCAGCATAATGCGCACTTTCTGAATAAAAACTCAAGCCGCTGGTCAATGCCGGTTCCAACTCTGACATTTTATCGAGGATCGCTTTCTTTAGTTTTTTAACAGAAAGTGCTTCCGTCATTGTTCGACAGTGGAGAATTAGATCCATTTAATGCCTGACCTTATGGCGTTCCCGTCTAATTATCTTACTCCTTTTTGGACACTTCGTCGGTAAACTTTTCGTTAACTAAAGGCTTTTTTACACTAACCCAACGTTGCTTATCAGTTAATAACCCTGACGCTACCCAGCATACCTCTAAAGAGTCGCTCTCGTTTTCGAAAAAGTGTCACATGTCGGCAGGTTACTCACTTTATTGTTACGTTCGGTTGCACTAATCACCGGGTCGGCGCTTGAGCTGTTGAAGTGTTTGTGATGTTATACTATAACAATTTAATTTCCTGTCGTCTGACCATGAAACTGACATCCACATCACACGATGACGCTACGCCGTCATTACATTCACTGTTCACGGCCTCTGCAGGGTTGCGCTGTGGCATTGCCGCATTGCTGTTGGTTTTACTCTGGCTAGGCATACTCTGGGCGGTGGCATTGCCATGATAACGTTACAAGAGGCCGTGATCGGTTACGGTGGTGCACCTCTGTTCCCACCGCTCAGTGGTCACTTTGCTACGGGGTCTCTGACCGCCGTTGTCGGGGTAAACGGGGCCGGAAAGTCCACGTTGCTGAAAACGTTGGCTGGGCTTTTGCCGCTACAGAACGGCAGTCTGTCCTTCAGCGGTCATTCATTACCGCGGATGGCGTATTTGCCGCAACAGGCTGAATTGGACCGCCAGTTTCCGATCGTGGTGAGCGATCTGGTGGCGATGGGAAGCTGGCCGCAGAGCGGCATGTTTGGTGGATTGCGCAAACGCGTTGTACTGCAAATTGCTGAAGCGTTAGAGACCGTGGGTATGACGGCGATGGCACATAGCCCGGTTGGCGAGCTTTCTGGGGGCCAACTACAGCGGGTATTGTTCGCACGTCTGCTGGTCCAGCAGGCGCCGCTGATTTTACTGGATGAACCTTTTACCGGCATCGACAGCGCAACGACGCAATTGTTGTTGCAGGTGATCGCGCAGTTGCATCAACAAGGGCGAACCGTCATTGCGGTACTGCATGACATGTCGATGGTGGCTAACCATTTCCCTCAAGCGTTGTTACTGACACCAGAATGCTGCCATTGGGGAGCCGCCGGTCGAGTGTTGGAGCATATTCCCGCGTTGAATGTCGCCAGCCCACCGGTATGTCGTATGGCGGTGGCGCAATGATGTTACTTGATTCACTTATTGATCCCTTTGCTTCATTCGGCTTTATGCGTCGTGCGTTGGTTGCCTGCTTTGCGTTGTCGCTGAGCGCCGCACCGCTAGGGGTTTTCCTGTTGCTGCGGCGCATGAGTCTGGTTGGTGATGCGTTATCTCACGCGGTGCTGCCAGGGGCCGCGATCGGCTATCTGATTTCCGGCATGTCGCTGGTCGCAATGGGCGTCGGTGGATTTATTGCCGGGTTGGCGGTAGCGATGCTGTCCGGATTTGTCAGTCGCCGGACATTGCTGAAAGAAGACGCCAGTTTTGCAGGTTTCTATCTGGGATCTCTGGCTCTGGGGGTGACTTTAGTTTCGCTACGGGGGTCCAGCGTTGATTTACTGCACGTGTTGTTCGGTTCGATCCTGGCGGTGGACACGCATGCCATTTTAATGGTGGGGGCGATAACCAGCTTCTCTCTGCTGGTGTTAGCCGCATTGTACCGTGCGCTGGTGATTGAATCTTTTGACGCCACCTTTTTACGCGTCAGCGCACCCCGTTGGTTGGCGCTGATACACGGGATGTTTCTGGCTTTGGTGGTCATCAACCTGGTCGCTGGTTTCCAGATCCTCGGTACCCTGATGTCGGTTGGGCTGATGATGTTGCCCGCTGCCAGCGCCCGTTTTTGGGCGCGTAATCTGCCGCACATGTTGGCGGTTGCTATGGGGATCGGCATGCTTTCGAGCTTTATTGGGCTTGAATGGTCGTATTACGCGTCATTGCCCGCCGGTCCTGCAATCGTGCTGAGTGCCAGCGTAATCTTTTTTGCTTCGATTCTGTTTGGGACGCGTGGGGGAATCTACTCTCTCGCGCGCCGTTGAGAAGTGCTATGTGCAAGGAGAAAGTATGAAACGTTTACCTATATCGCTGGCAGTGGCTGCTCTGCTGTCCAGCCCATTGGCTATGGCGAAGACTGTCGACGCCGTTGCCAGTTTTTCTATCCTCGGTGATATCGTCAAGCAGGTGGGGGGAGAGCATGTCAGTGTCTCTACATTGGTAGGCCCGGACGGCGACCCACACAGTTTTGAGCCGTCACCGAAAGACAGCAAGCTGCTTTCACAAGCGGATGTGGTGTTTGTCAGTGGCCTGGGGTTGGAAGGGGGGATCGATCGCCTGGTCAGCGCATCAGGGTACAAAGGGCAGGTGGTTACGGCATCGCTGGGGGTTAATTCGCGGAAGATGAATGAAGATGGTAAGGAAATCACCGATCCCCACGCCTGGAACAGTATGAAGAATGGCGTGCTGTATGCGACTAACGTGATGAATGCACTGATTGCGGCAGACCCTGAAGATGCCAACTATTTCCGCCAGCGAGGCGCGGAGTATATCCAGCAGTTGCAAAAGATGGATCTGTGGGCAAAAACAGAATTTGCCGCGGTGCCTCAGCAAAAGCGTAAGGTGCTGACCAGTCATGATGCTTTTGGCTATTTTGGGCAAGAATATGGCGTCACCTTCCTTGCCCCGGTCGGTTTCTCTACCGAGGCAGAAGCCAGCGCCAGCGACGTGGCCGGTTTGATCAAGCAAATCAAACAAGAAAAGGTTAATGCTTACTTTATTGAAAACCAGACCGATCCACGCCTGGTGAAGCAAATTGCCGCTGCCACGGGTGCCAAAGCAGGGGGGGAACTGTATCCAGAGGCCTTATCCAACGCCAACGGGCCAGCAGCCACTTACGTGCAGGCGTTCAAGCACAATGTCGATACTCTGCTCGGCAGTATGAAATAACGGATTTGCCCTGTTTGTCAGGCAGGGCATTTTTGCTGTTTCAGCTTTCTCCATAAAAAAAGCCCCGTTGAGCAGCAACGGGGCTTTGCGACAGACAGCGGGTACTGCATTACTTACGTTTTTTCTTACGTCCCTGTACCGCTTTAAAGCGTGGGTTACTTTTACAAATCACATAGATACGACCTTTACGACGCACGACTTTGCAATCTGGATGGCGATTTTTCGCAGAACGCAACGAGCTCAAAACCTGCATATTGATTCCCTTTTACTTGCTGCCAGTAAAGAAGCGGCCAAAACGCTGCTGGAAGCGTGCGGTGCTGCCTTCTTTCGAGAACTCTTTCTGCTTGCCCGTGTAATACGGATGAGAAGCGGAAGAGATGTCGAGAGTGACGTACGGCCAGCTCTCACCTTCAAGCTCAATGGTGCGGTCGGTCTTAATCGTCGAACCCACCTTAAAGTAGGTATCGGCACTGAGGTCGTGGAACACGACGGTGCGGTAGTTTGGGTGGATGCCTGCTTTCATGATGCGCTCCAATGTAATGTTATACTATAACAATAATTATGCGCTGCACGGCATCACGGATCAAGTACAAAATGCATTTGTAGATAAATTAATGAGAGTGATTTGCATTAAGCGGATGAAGCAAAAGGAAAAGGCCGCATAAGCGGCCTTTGTATTCAGGGGTAAGCACTCACCGTGTTATCAGTGATGCTCGACCGGATGGCTGTGTTCCACATCCTCAGACTTCTTGCTGAAGCGGCGACGAACCACCACGAAGAAGACCGGAACAAAGAAGATGGCCAAGACGGTTGCGGTAATCATCCCACCCATCACGCCGGTACCTACTGCGTTCTGTGCACCGGAGCCTGCACCGCTACTGATAACCAGCGGCAGTACCCCGAGGATGAAGGCCAGTGAAGTCATCAGAATTGGACGAAGACGCATACGCACCGCTTCCAACGTGGCTTCTATCAGACCTTTACCTTCTTTATCCATCAGATCCTTGGCGAATTCCACAATCAATATGGCGTTCTTCGCCGACAGACCTATAGTGGTCAACAGCCCCACCTGGAAGTACACGTCGTTGTTCAGACCGCGCATCGTCGCTGCCAACAGCGCACCGATAACCCCCAGTGGCAGAACCAGCATAACCGAGAACGGAATTGACCAGCTCTCATACAACGCTGCCAGACACAGGAACACCACCAGAATCGAGATGGCGTACAGCGCTGGGGCCTGATTACCGGACAGACGTTCCTGATAGGACATACCGGTCCAGTCGTAACCAATGCCGCTCGGCAGTTTCGAAGACAACTCTTCCATCATGTTCATTGCTTCACCGGTACTCTTACCCGGTGCAGCCTGACCCAGAATCTCCATGGAAGGCAGGCCGTTATAACGTTCCAGGCGCGGTGAGCCGTATTCCCACTTCGCGGAAGCAAAGGCGGAGAACGGAACCATCTGGCCGCTGGTGCCACGAACAAACCATTTATTGATGTCTTCTGGCAACATACGGAACGGTGCGTCAGCCTGTACGTATACTTTCTTCACACGACCGCGGTCGATGAAGTCGTTAACGTACGAACCACCCAGTGCCGTTGTCAGCGTGCTGTTAATGGTGGTGATGCTGACACCCAGCGCCTTGGCTTTCTCTTGGTCGATAATCAGCTTGAACTGCGGTGTATCTTCCAGGCCGTTTGGACGCATGCCCACCAGCAAGTCGGGATGCTTGGCTGCCATGCCCAACAGCTGGTTACGTGCTTCAGTCAGTTTTTCGTGGCCCAGGCCACCCTGATCAATCAGCTGGAAGTCGAAACCGGTCGCGGTACCCAGTTCGATAATCGCTGGCAAGTTGAACGGGAATACCAAGCCGTCTTTGATTTGCGAGAACGCACCCATGGCGCGGCCTGCAATCGCGGGCACTTTATTTTGCTCACCTTTACGTTCGGACCAGTCTTTCAAACTGACGAACGACAGACCGTTGTTCTGACCATTACCGTTAAAGCCGAAGCCCGCTACGGTAAACACAGAAACCACGTTATCTTTTTCTTTGGTCAGGAAGTAGTCTGTGACTTCTTCCAGTACCTTAGAGGTACGTGCTTCGGTCGCACCCGCTGGCAACTGCACCATGGTTAACAAAATACCCTGGTCTTCTTCCGGCAGGAACGAAGAAGGCAGACGCAGGAACAACAGCCCCATACCGACGACGATCAGCAGGTAGATCACCAGATAACGACCTGTGCTGCGCAGAATGCCCGCGATGCTGTCGGTGTAGTGGTGGGTGCTCTTTTCGAACATGCGGTTAAACCAACCGAAGAAGCCGGTTTTAACCCCGTGATCGCCCTTCGGCACCGGTTTGAGCATGGTGGCGCACAGCGCGGGTGTCAGGATCAACGCAACCAGGACTGACAGTGCCATCGCAGAAACGATAGTGATGGAGAACTGACGGTAAATGGCACCCGTTGAGCCGCCAAAGAATGCCATTGGTACGAATACCGCTGACAGCACCATAGCAATACCGACCAACGCGCCCTGGATCTGTTCCATCGATTTCTTGGTGGCTTCTTTCGGCGGGAGTCCCTCTTCGGACATCACACGCTCGACGTTCTCTACCACCACGATGGCGTCATCCACCAACAAGCCTATCGCTAGCACCATGCCGAACATCGTCAGGGTGTTTATCGAGAAGCCAAACGCCGCGAGAATAGCGAAGGTCCCCAGCAATACCACCGGTACCGCAATCGTTGGGATCAACGTTGCGCGGAAGTTCTGCAGGAACAAATACATCACCAGGAACACCAGGATGATGGCTTCGATCAGCGTTTTTACCACTTCGTTAATGGAGATTTTAACGAACGGGGTCGTGTCGTACGGGTAAACCACTTTCATCCCTTGAGGGAAGAAAGGTTGCATCTTGGTCAACGCGTCTTTAACCGCTTTCGCGGTGTTCAGGGCGTTGGCACCCGTGGCCAGTTTGATACCCAAGCCAGCAGCAGGTTTACCGTTGTAACGCGCCGTAACGGCATAGCTTTCCGCACCGCGTTCAATGTGCGCTACATCGCTCAAGCGAACCTGAGAACCGTCAGCATTCACCTTCAGCAGAATTTTACCGAACTCTTCTGGAGAGGTCAGACGGGTCTGCGCAATGATGGAGGCGTTAAGTTGTTGACCTGGCACCGGTGGCATCCCACCCAGCTGCCCTGCGGCGATCTGGTTGTTCTGCTCGGTGATGGCGGACGTCACATCCGTCGTGGTCAGTTGGAAATTGTTCAGCTTGTTCGGATCCAACCAGATACGCATGGCGTACTGGGCACCAAACAGTTGCACTTCACCTACGCCGGATGAACGGCTGATAGGGTCTTTGATGTTAGAGGCCACATAGTCCGCGATATCGTCCTGAGTCATGCTCGGATCGTCGGAAATGAAGCCGGCAACCATCAGGAAGCTGCTGCTCGATTTTTCAACTTTCAGGCCCTGCTGCTGTACTTCTTGTGGCAGCAGCGGTGTAGCCAGTGACAGTTTGTTCTGAACCTGAACCTGAGCGATATCAGGGTCGGTGCCAGAATTAAATGTCAATGTAATGGTGACGCTACCAGAGGAGTCACTGGTGGAGGACATGTACATCAGATTATCGATACCGTTCATATTCTGTTCGATAATCTGAGTGACGGTATCCTGAACCGTTTTTGCATCCGCGCCCGGATAGTTTGCGGAAATACTGACCGCAGGTGGTGCAATAGTTGGATACTGCGCTATAGGCAGTTTCATTATTGCAAGCACCCCCGCCAACATGACGATGATGGCGATTACCCAGGCGAAAATCGGGCGATCTATAAAGAACTTAGCCATGTCTTACCGGCTCCTTTTTATGACTTCTGCGCTTCAGACTGCGGCTGCTTTTGCGCCTGAGTGTCAACTTCCTGCACTTTTACCTGAGCGCCTGGGCGGGCTTTCATTTGGCCAGTGACGATTACGCGGTCGCCGGCTTTCAAACCGTCGGTAACCAGCCATTTGTCGCCAATCGCCTGATCCGCTTTCAGCGTGCGCATTTCGACTTTGTCGTCAGCGCCCACGACCAGAGCCGTCGCTTCGCCACGTGGATTACGTGTCACACCCTGTTGTGGAACCAGCAACGCATCGCTACGCACGCCTTCATCCAGACGGGCGCGAACGAACATGCCCGGCAACAGGATATCGTTCGGGTTCGGGAACATGGCTCGGATAGTGATGGAGCCCGTGGTTTCATCAACGGTGACGTCAGAGAATTCCAGCGTGCCTTCCTGCTCGTACTGCACGCCGTTTTCCAGCAGCAGTTTCACCTTGGCTTTACCGTTTTCCTGTTTCAGCGCACCGCTGGCCAGTTCTTGCTTCAGGCGCAGGAAGTCGTTGCTCGACTGCGTGACGTCAACGTACATCGGATCAAGTTGCTGCACGGTGGACAGGGCAGTGGTCTGGCCGTTAGTCACCAGCGCACCTTCAGTTACGGCAGATTTGCCGATACGCCCGGAGATCGGTGAAGTCACTTTGGTGTAAGCAAGATTGATGCGTGCGGTTTCCACTGCGGCTTTTGCAGCGACTACTGCGGCCTCTGCCTGCTGCAGTGTGGAGACAGCGGTATCGTAATCCTGCTTACTGATGTAACTGGTACCCAGCAATGGTTTATAGCGGTTTACCGTGACGCGCGCGATCGATGCGCTGGCCTGTGCTTTGGCCAAATCGCCTTTGGCACTGTCATAACTTGCCTGATAGGTAGCAGGATCGATCTGATACAGGGAAGACCCTGCTTTGATATCACTGCCTTCAACGAAGTTGCGTTTCAGGATAATACCGCTAACCTGAGGGCGAACTTCGGCGATACGATACGCAGCGGTACGGCCAGGAAGATCGGTAGTAATGTTGAGAGGCTCTGCCTTCAACGTCACTACACCCACTTCGGGAGCCGGTGGTTGGGCGCCTTGCTGTTGGGTTTCTTTATCGTTACATCCTGTAAGCATTAAGCTGCCTGAAAGCATCAGAACTGCCGCCAGAGGCGTTAACCCTCTGTTTTTGTTCATAGAAAAACCTCAAGTGTCCGATTTCAAAATGATCAATGGATCACAAGCTTTAAAACCCATTGCTGCGTTAATTATATGTGCGTGCTATGGTACATACATACGCGAATGTATGTAAATCACACTCCCCCTAAAAAACAACGTCATGGCACGAAAAACCAAACAGCAGGCGCTAGAAACTCGGCAGCACATACTTGATGCTGCAGTGCAAGAATTCTCTGAACGTGGCGTTTCTGCAACGTCACTGACAGATATTGCCACCGCTGCTGGGGTTACGCGTGGTGCAATTTATTGGCACTTCAAGAACAAGGTAGACCTGTTTAACGAAGTTTGGGAATTATCAGAGTCGAAAATAGGCGATCTCGAACTAGAGTATCAGGCAAAGTTCCCCGAGAATCCACTGCGTATTTTGCGAGAAATTCTGATTTACATTCTGACGGCTACAGTCGATGACAGCCGTCGC
Organism: Serratia sp. PL17; assembly: GCF_017832355.1. GTDB lineage: Bacteria > Pseudomonadota > Gammaproteobacteria > Enterobacterales > Enterobacteriaceae > Serratia. The sequence goes on along the minus strand of NZ_JAFIBY010000004.1, from coordinate 211,845 downwards.
AGAGCCCTGATGGAAATCGTTTTCCACAAGTGCGAATTCGTGGGTGAAATGATGCCGTTGCAGGAAGCGCGTAAAGTGCTGTACCTGGCCGGTTACGAACGCATCGAGTCGGTACTGCGTGACTGCATGAGCCATGGCCAACTGCCTGCTGATTTACATACCCGCCGTGCGGCGATCATCCTGCACGCCTATATTACCGGCCTGATGGAAAATTGGCTGTTTATGCCGGAGAGCTTTGACTTGAAAGCAGAAGCCACGATGCTGATCGATTCTTTCCTCGAAATGGCCCAGTTTAGCCCCACCTTGCGTATCAAGCCGGAAGAGCTGGCGGCACTGCCGTGCAGCGTCGAAAGTCATCCTTTATAAGGAGAAGCACTATGTCATCTGTTGTGTTGATCGCCAATGGCGCCGCCTATGGCCACGAATCGTTATTTAATGCATTACGCCTGGCGATTGCGCTGAAAGAACAGCAAACCGACCTCAATCTGAAATTGTTCCTGATGTCCGATGCGGTAGTGGCGGGCCTCGCCGGGCAACAGCCGCATGAAGGCTACCATTTGCAGCAGATGCTGGAAATTCTCACTGCGCAGCAGGTGCCGGTGAAGCTGTGTAAAACCTGCGCGGATGCGCGCGGTGTCAGCCGGCTGCCGTTGGCAGATGGCGTAGAGATTGGCACGTTGGTTGAGTTGGCGCAATGGACGCTGGCGGCCGAGAAAGTGCTGACGTTCTGATCCCGGTACATCTGTACATCACCAGCAATGCTTTTCTTATTCTTTGGCTATCTGCGATCGTGATAATCTTTCTGCTTCTTTATTGATTCGAAGCTAAATCATGCATCGCAGGTTAGTTAAACGCCTTTTTTCAGCGTTACCCCCGTTCCTGGGTGTGGATCTCTACCGCACTCTTGCCCTATTTTTGCTGATCGCGGTTTGCGCGGTCTGCCAGCCCACGGCCTATGCCACACTGAATGGCGATCTGCCGTCACGCAGCGAAATTCAAAGCCAACTGGATGCGTTGAATAAGCAAAAAACGCTGACGCCGGTGAATAAACTGACCCAGCAGGATTTGACCCGCACGCTTGAACTGCTGGAGGCTATTGAACGCAGCAAACAAGATGGGGCTCAGCTTAAACAGCAGCTGCAATTGGCACCGGGTAAATTGCGGCAGGTCACTGCCGATCTGGAGGCGCTGAAAGCGCCGGTAGACAGTGCGGCTGCCAGAGCTGAACTGTTGCCGCTTTCCCTGCGACAGTTAGAAACCCGCCTCTATCAGACGCTCGACGACTTGCAGGCAGCTCAGGAAAACCTGTCGACATATAACAGCCAACTCGTTTCATTGCAGACCCAGCCAGAGCGGGTACAAAGCAGTATGTATACCGCTTCGCAACGCCTGCAGGAAATCCGCAATCAAATCAACGATCAGACGCCGGGTCAGAGCTCATTGCGCGACAGTCAGTTGGTGATGCTGGCCACTGAACAGACCTTGCTCAACGCGCAAATTGATTTGCAACGGAAAAGTCTGGAAGCCAACACCACCTTGCAGGATCTGTTGCAGAAGCAGCGTGACTACACCACCGCCCATATTGATGCTCTGGACCACAACGTGCAACTCCTGCAAGAAGTGGTCAACAGTAAGCGGTTGACGTTATCGGAAAAAACCGCAAAAGAAGCACAGAACCCGGAAGATGCCACAGACATTCAGCACAATCAGTTGGTCAGCAAAGAGCTGGACGTTAACCGTCAGCTCAGTCAGCGGTTGATCGCCGCGACTGAGGAGAGCAACGTACTGTTCCAACAGAATATTCGGGTAAAGAACTGGCTCGATCGCGGCTTGCAGGCAGAGCGCAATCTGAAGGAGCAAATCCAGGTGCTCAAAGGCAGTTTGGTGCTGTCGCGTATTTTGTATCAGCAGCAACAGAGTTTGCCGCAAGGAACGCTGGTGGCTGATATGGGGACACGCATTGCCGATCTTCGCCTGGAGCAATTTGATATCAACCAGCAGCGCGACGATCTGTTCAAGGGTGATGACTACATCAATAAGTTGGTGGCCGACAGCAAAGAAAAAGCCAGTGCGGACGTGCTTGATGCCTTGAATGAAATCGTCGATATGCGGCGTGAGCTGTTGGATCAGTTGAATAAACAGCTCAGTAATCAGTTGGCGCAGTCGATCAGCTTGCAGATCAATCAGCAACAGTTGACCAGCGTAAACACTTCGCTGCGAGATACGCTAACCCAGCAGATTTTCTGGGTTAACAGCAACAAGCCGGTCGATTTGGCGTGGTTGAAAGCATTGCCGGGAGCGGTCAAAGATCAAATCGCCGCGCTCGATTTCAAAATAGACCTCCGCAAAATGCTGCAGGGTGGGTTGAATTCATTAGTCATCCTTATTCCGCTGTTGCTGTTACTGGGTCTGTTACGCTGGCGCTATAAGCTGATCGACAACCATTTGCAGAAGCTGGCGAATGATGTCGGACAGTTAAAGCGCGACAGCCAATTGCATACGCCAAAAGCCATTATTTTGACCCTGCTGAAGGTATTGCCGGGGTCGGCGTTACTGCTCGGCGCTGGTTTTTGGTGTTACCGCGCGGATATTGGCCTCAGCGACTTTATTTGGGCGTTGTCGCAGCAGCTAGCAATGTTCTGGCTGGTGTTCGGTTTTACCTACCGCTTATTGGCACGCGGCGGCATTAGCGAGCGGCATTTCAACTTTTCTGTTGAACTCTGCGCACACTACCGGCGTCAGACGGTGCGTTTGGGCTTGGCACTGCTGCCGCTGATCTTCTGGTCAGTGCTGGGTGAGAAAGCCCCGTTACGGCTGGTGGAAGATGTTATTGGCCAGGTCGTGGTGATGCTGACATTGGCGTTGTTAGCCGTGCTGGTGTTCCCAATGTGTCGCGACAGTTGGCGTGAGAAAGGCTCACATGCGGTGCGGTTGGTGATCGTCACCGCTATTGCAGCGACGCCGCTAATCTTGCTCGGGTTGATGTTCGCCGGTTACTTCTACACCACACTGCGTCTGGCTGGCCGCTGGATCGACAGCCTCTACTTATTCTTCCTGTGGAACATTGTTTATCTGACCGCTATTCGCGGTTTGAGCGTTGCGGCGCGGCGGCTGGCATACCGGCGTGCGTTGGCTCGACGCCAGAGTTTGGCGAAGGAGAAAGAGGGGGCCGAAGGGGTCGAGCCGGTCGAAGAGCCGCCTTTGGCGCTGGATCAGATCAACGAACAGTCGTTGCGTCTGACCACAATGGCGCTATTTATTATCTTCGCCAGCGCCTTGTACGGTATTTGGTCGGATCTGGTGACGGTAATATCGTATCTGGACAGCATCACGCTCTGGCATTATACCGCGACTGTTGCCGGCAGCAGCGTGGCGCAGGCGGTGACGCTGGGCAACATGATGGTCGCGATAGCTGCGGTGATCGTCGCCTACGTCATGACCCGCAACTTACCTGGCTTACTGGAGGTAGTGGTGTTGTCGCGGTTGCAGTTGCGGCAGGGGACGTCTTACGCTGTTACCACCATACTGACTTATCTGATTACCACCGTGGGTGCCGTGACCGCACTCGGATCGCTGGGTGTCTCTTGGGATAAGTTGCAATGGTTGGCTGCGGGCTTAACGGTGGGGTTAGGGTTCGGTCTGCAGGAGATTTTCGCCAACTTTGTCTCTGGTTTGATCATCCTGTTCGAACGGCCGATCCGCATCGGCGATACCATTACTATCGGGAGTTTCTCAGGCTCGGTCAGCAAAATTCGCATTCGCGCCACAACCATCACCGACTTTGACCGCAAGGAGGTGATCATCCCGAACAAAGCCTTTGTGACCGAGCGGTTAATCAACTGGTCACTGTCAGACACCATCACCCGCGTATTGATCAAAGTGGGTGTGGCCTATGGTTCAGATCTGGATAAGGTGAAAGCTGTGCTGTTAAAAGCGGCGCATGACAATCCACGGGTAATGACCGATCCAGAACCGCAGGTGTTCTTCCTTAATTTTGGCGCCAGCACGCTGGATCATGAACTGCGCCTTTATGTGCGGGAATTGCGTGACCGCAGCTATACCGTTGATGAACTGAACCGTTCGATCGAACGCCTATGTCGTGAGAACGACATCAATATTGCCTTCAACCAGCTTGAGGTGTACTTGCACAATCAGCAGGGCAATGAAGTGCAGGAGGTCAAACGGACGCTATCACCGGGGGAAGGTGGAGTATCGGCAGGGTAGTGGGATGAGAATCAAGGGTTCAGCGCAGGCTGAACCCTTTTTACTGCCCGACGGGCAGGTAGGGAGAGGTCACGCCATTGCGTTGCAGCTTTTCCTGGTAATCCCGTTTGACGATATCCAACGCCGCCAGTGCGGTGGCTGGATCGATTTCATTGCATTCCAACAGGTAAATCAGGTCTACCGCCAGTTGCAGTTCTGGAGAGGCATTTTCTAGAGACATAAAACCCACGTTTAATTGAGATGAATGAGTGATGCTTCGCTTCGGCTGAGTATAGTGAACAAGATCCTCAGAGGGGAATAATCATTAAAATATTGTGATAAATCTTCAAAAACCGTTTTCTTTGCGCTCAATACTGCGTTCAATGCGTGCCAACGCTTGGCGACAACGCATCAAGCGACCTTCCAGCGCCGCGAGTTCATGCTGTAATTTTTGCTGTGCGGCCAACGTCGTTTGTCTTCCTAAAAGACTTTCCCGATCTTGAATCATTGCAATGATTCGGCGCTCATAATCCTGATGCTCAGCCAGCTTGTGGTACAAATCGACTGCCGCCACTTCCTTGGGTTGATTCTTGCGGCGCAGTGCCTGAGTCGCCAGTTCACGCTGTAGAGCGGTGATCTGCGCCACCAGCCGCTCGGCCAAGAAGGCAACCTGCGTCGTGCGATTGTCGTTGGCTGCGGTCTGCAATTGCGTAAAATTCTTTTGCACTTCCGTCAGGTAATCGCGCAGACGCGTGCCGCGATTGGCAAACAGCGCTGTGTCAAAGCGTGCCTGCGGAATGGGGGCATCACCGCGCGGTGTGATTTCACCGGCGAGTACGGTGATCTGTTGTTCTAACACCTGTAAAAGACGCTGAGTGCTCACGTTGGCTCCATGACAATGAGATTGGGTTCAGCTTGCCCGCGATCACGCCGTGAAACAAGCGTCACGCGCATATTCCGGCTGCAGTGGCTGGCGATGCGGCAGATGCCGGTGGTAAAGTAGGCGGCAACAGGATGAAGCACTAAGGGGTGGCATGACGCGTTGGTTATTGATTGTCCTCGGTTGGCTGGCGGTGGTGTTGGCAACGCTGGGCGTGGTATTGCCGTTGTTACCGACGACGCCGTTCCTGTTGCTGGCCGCTTGGTGTTTTGCACGTTCGTCGCCGCGATTCCATTCTTGGTTGCTGTACCGTTCATGGTTCGGGCCTTACCTGCGTCATTGGCAGCAGCATCGCGCATTGCCGCCGGGGGCGAAATGGAAGGCCGTGTTGGTGATTGTGCTGACTTTTTCGGTTTCGCTGTGGTTGGTTAAAATCTGGTGGGTTCGTGGATTATTGTTATTGATGTTGGCCATTCTGCTGGTCTTTATGCTGCGTCTACCTGTTGCTGACCTGTCGCAACAAAAACAGCGCTGATTATGGCTTATGATGGCCAGTAGCTTTTAGGCTGCAGCTTGAAAGATGCAGGCGACAGTTGCATTTGTCCGCCAGTTTGCATAGATTTGGGCGTTTTCGTGCGCGGGGTGCTCCCCTTTTCCTGTTTATCGCGGGATTGGGTTTAAGACGACCTGCGCGCAAGTCATTAGGCAGTTTTATCAGGCAATAATTATGACCGCTACTGCGCAGCAGCTTCAGTTTATTAAAGACAGTATCAAAACCATCCCGGATTACCCTAAGCCGGGCATACTGTTCCGTGACGTCACCAGCCTGCTGGAAAACCCGCTGGCCTATGCTGCCAGTATTGAATTGCTGGTTGAGCGCTTCCGCGAAGCGGGCGTCACCAAAGTGGTGGGCACCGAAGCGCGTGGCTTCCTGTTTGGCGCTCCTGTTGCGTTGGCGCTGGGCGTGGGGTTTGTGCCCGTACGCAAACCAGGCAAGCTACCGCGTGCGACCCTCAGCGAAAGCTATGAGCTGGAATACGGTACTGACAAGCTGGAAATCCACACCGATGCTATCAACGCAGGTGATAAAGTGCTGGTGGTTGACGATCTGCTGGCGACGGGTGGCACCATTGAGGCAACGGCAAAACTGATCCGCCGCCTGGGCGGTGAAGTTAAAGACGCAGCATTCATTATCAACCTGCCGGATCTTGGCGGTGAAGCGCGTTTGAATGGCTTGGGTATCGAATGCTACAGCCTGGTCAATTTCGCCGGCCACTGATCTAAAATTGATATCCCCGAAAGATTTCGTGTCACCGTCAGGCGGCAAGCGCGTGAGTTCCAGGCGCTTACTCAAGTAAGCGACTGGAGTGAGGCCTGAAGCTAACAACGCGATGGCACGAAAGATGAAGGGGATAAACGGTCTCGCGGATCGGCGCGGGCCTGTGTTAGCATGACCCTCCAGATTACTCGACTTTTCCGGTATTAATGAGCTATCAGGTTCTTGCCCGTAAGTGGCGCCCTCAAACGTTTGCAGATGTTGTCGGACAGGAACACGTCCTGACTGCGCTGGCTAACGGCCTCTCGCTGGGGCGGATTCATCACGCCTATCTGTTCTCGGGAACGCGTGGCGTGGGTAAAACCACCATTGCGCGCCTGCTGGCCAAAGGCCTGAACTGTGAAACCGGCATCACCGCCACACCGTGCGGCCAATGCGATAACTGCCGCGAGATTGAGCAGGGGCGTTTTGTCGATCTGATCGAGATTGATGCCGCGTCCAGAACCAAGGTGGAAGATACTCGCGATCTGCTCGATAACGTCCAGTATGCACCCGCTCGTGGTCGCTTCAAGGTTTACCTGATTGACGAAGTGCACATGCTCTCGCGCCACAGCTTTAATGCGCTGTTGAAAACGCTGGAAGAGCCGCCTGCGCATGTCAAATTCCTGCTGGCAACCACAGATCCGCAAAAATTGCCGGTGACCATTCTGTCACGTTGCCTGCAATTCCATCTCAAGGCGTTGGATGTCGATCAGATCCGCAGCCAGTTGGAAACGGTACTGCAGGCAGAACATATCACCAGCGATCAGCGTGCATTGCAGCTTTTAGCGCGCGCCGCTGACGGCAGCATGCGCGATGCATTGAGCCTCACTGACCAGGCGATTGCCATGGGGCAGGGGCAGGTAACCACCGCTACGGTCAGCCAGATGCTTGGCACACTCGACGACGAACAGCCACTGGCTATTCTCGAAGCGTTGGTGAGCGCCGATGGCGAAAAGGTGATGGCACAAGTCGCGCAGGCCGCTTCGCGCGGGGTCGATTGGGAGAATTTGCTCGTCGAAACCCTGGCATTGCTGCACCGTATCGCGATGGTGCAACTGCTGCCATCAGTGCTGGACAACCATTACGCCGCTATCGAACAGCGGTTGCGTGAGTTAGCGCGTACTTTGCCGCCGACTGACGTGCAACTTTATTACCAAACGCTGCTGGTCGGGCGTAAAGAGCTGGCTTTTGCACCGGATCGCCGTATGGGGGTTGAAATGACCTTACTGCGTGCGCTGGCATTTCACCCGAAAGCGGTGATCCCAGAGCCGGTGGCAATGGTGCAGACGGCGCCCGTGCAACTGGCACAGCCGCAGTCTCAACTGGCTCAGGCACCACAGTTTCAGGATGCGCCGCCGCCGTTAGGGCAGGCTGCACCACAGACCAATCAATCGGCAAATCTACCGGATGCCACCGCGCAATTATTAAAGGCGCGAACCCAACTGTTACGGCAGCAGGGAGCATCCACACCAAAAAAGAGTGAGCCGGCAGCGCCAGGAAAAGCGCGGCCGGCAAACTCAGCACTGGAGCGGTTAGCTTCCGTGACTGAGCGCAGCCAGCAGCGCCAGGCGGAAAAGCTCGTAAATGAAAAACCGGCCAAGCCGGAAGCTTATCGCTGGCGTGCACTGACCGAGCCAGAGGCCGAACCTGAGCCGCTGGCGACGCCAAAAGCGCTGCGCACCGCGCTTGAGCATGAGAAAACGCCCGAACTGTCAGCTAAGCTGGTGGTTGAGTCGCTGGAGCGCGATGCCTGGGCAGCGGAAATCGATAAGCTAAAAATTCCGAAACTGGTACAGCAACTGGCATTAAACGCGGTTAAACAACGGCTGGAACCGGGTAAGATTTGTCTCCATCTGCGGTCGTCACAGCGTCATCTGAACTCGCCTTCGGCGCAGAAGGTGCTGGCGGATGCGCTCAGCGAGCTGTATGGCAGCCCGGTTGAGTTGACCGTGGTGGAAGACGATAATCCGGCGGAGCGGACTCCGCTGGAGTGGCGACAAGCCATTTATGAAGAAAAACTGGCGCAGGCGCGTCAGTCGATCGTTGCGGATACCAATATCCAGACGCTGCGTCGTTTTTTTGACGCGGATCTGGATGAAGAGAGTATTCGCCCCATTTAAACGCCGCGTAAAGTGCGCGGCCCTAGCGACGAGAGACGACTATGTTTGGTAAAGGCGGTCTGGGCAACCTGATGAAGCAAGCCCAGCAAATGCAAGAAAAAATGCAGCAGATGCAGGAAGAAGTCGCCAAATTGGAAGTGACGGGTGAATCTGGTGCTGGCCTGGTGAAAGTCACCATCAATGGCGCGCACAACTGCCGTCGTGTGGAGATCGATCCGAGCCTGATGGAAGACGACAAAGATATGCTGGAAGATCTGATCGCGGCGGCAATCAACGACGCTGCACGCCGTATCGACGAAACCCAGAAAGAGAAGATGGCATCTGTATCCAATGGCATGCAACTGCCGCCTGGCTTTAAGATGCCGTTCTGATGCAAACCAGCCCGCTCCTTGAAACACTGATGGAGGCGTTGCGTTGCCTGCCGGGCGTAGGCCCTAAATCGGCGCAGCGTATGGCATTCCAGCTGTTGCAGCGCGATCGCAGCGGCGGAATGCGCCTGGCGCAGGCGCTGACCCGTGCCATGTCGGAAATTGGCCATTGTGCCGATTGCCGCACGTTCACCGAGCAAGATATTTGCACCATCTGCGCCAATCCGCGCCGTCAACAAAACGGCCAGATCTGTGTGGTGGAAAGCCCGGCTGATATTCACGCCATTGAGCAGACCGGCCAGTTCGCCGGCCGCTACTTTGTGCTGATGGGCCATTTGTCGCCGATGGACGGCATTGGGCCTGGCGATATTGGTTTGGACAGGCTGGAGCAACGGCTGGAAAAAGAAAGCATTACCGAAGTGATCCTGGCCACCAACCCGACGGTGGAGGGCGAGGCGACCGCCAACTATATTGCCGAAATGTGTGGTCAGTATGGTGTGGTTGCCAGCCGCATAGCCCACGGCGTGCCGGTGGGTGGCGAACTTGAGATGGTTGACGGCACCACGCTGTCACATTCATTGGCAGGTCGCCACGTCATTAAGTATTGATGTTTTCCTCTGACGGGGCTATCTGGCCCCGCCAGTTATTCTGCAAAAATTTCCCGCCAGTCGCTTGAAAAACAACACCCTTATCCCCACTTGATCCTCATTGTCCGCTTTTATTAGTTATACCCTATGAATTTCAAATTGCAGCGAGTGCAGGTAGCAACGCTGTGGCTTGAAAGGCGACGGGTAAATTGTCTTTGAGGTAATCAATGAGTATGAAAGGTCAAGAAACCCGTGGTTTCCAGTCTGAAGTAAAACAACTGCTTCATTTGATGATTCATTCGCTGTACTCCAATAAAGAAATTTTCCTGCGCGAGCTGATCTCCAATGCCTCAGACGCCGCCGACAAACTGCGTTTCCGCGCGTTGTCTACGCCTGAGCTGTATGAAGGTGACGGCGAGCTGCGCGTACGTCTGTCCTTCGATAAAGACAAGCGTACGCTGACCATTGCTGATAACGGCATTGGTATGAGCCGTGAAGAAGTGATTGAGAACCTCGGCACTATTGCCAAATCAGGTACCAAGGCCTTCCTGGAGTCTATCGGCTCTGATCAGGCTAAAGACAGCCAACTGATCGGTCAGTTCGGCGTGGGCTTCTACTCCGCGTTCATCGTGGCGGATAAAGTGACCGTGCGCACCCGCGCTGCCGGCGCCGCGGCCGATCAGGGCGTGTTCTGGGAGTCCGTTGGTGAAGGTGATTACACCATCGCTGACATTAGCAAAGAAGATCGCGGAACTGAGATCACCCTGCATCTGCGCGAAGGCGAAGATGAATATCTCGATGCCTGGCGTCTGCGTTCGGTGATCGGCAAATACTCTGATCACATCGCACTGCCTGTTGAGATTGAAACCAAAAACGAAGAAGACGGCACCGTTACCTGGGAAAAAATCAACAAAGCGCAGGCTTTGTGGACCCGCAGCAAGGCTGACGTTACCGACGAAGAATACAAAGAATTCTACAAGCATATCGCGCACGACTTTACCGATCCGCTGAGCTGGAGCCATAACCGGGTTGAAGGTAAGCAGGAATACACCAGCCTGCTGTATATCCCGGCACAGGCACCTTGGGATATGTGGAACCGCGATCACAAGCACGGTTTGAAGCTGTATGTGCAGCGCGTATTCATCATGGATGACGCCGAGCAGTTCATGCCGAATTACCTGCGTTTTGTGCGTGGTTTGATAGATTCCAACGATCTGCCGCTGAACGTTTCGCGTGAAATTCTGCAAGACAGCCGCGTGACGCAAAACTTGCGCGGTGCGTTGACCAAGCGCGTATTGCAGATGTTGGAAAAGCTGGCTAAAGACGATGCCGAAGGCTACCAAAAGTTCTGGCAGCAGTTCGGTCTGGTGTTGAAAGAGGGTCCAGCGGAAGATGGCGGCAACAAAGAAGCCATTGCCAAACTGCTGCGTTTTGCTTCCACTCACGGCGACAGCTCGGCGCAAACCGTTTCGCTGGATGAATACGTTGGCCGGATGGCGGAAGGGCAGGAGAAGATCTATTACATCACTGCTGACAGCTATGCTGCCGCCAAGAGCAGCCCGCACCTGGAGCTGTTCCGTAAGAAAGGCATCGAAGTACTGCTGCTGTCCGATCGCATTGACGAATGGATGATGAGCTACCTGACTGAGTTTGACGGTAAGCCGTTCCAGTCGGTCAGCAAGGCGGACGAGGCGTTGGACAAGCTGGCGGATGAAACCGAAGAGCAGAAGGCCGCTGAGAAGCAGTTGGAGCCGTTTGTTGATCGCGTGAAAACGCTGCTGGGGGATCGTGTGAAGGATGTGCGCCTGACGCACCGCCTGACGGATACGCCGGCTATCGTGATCACCGATGCCGACGAAATGAGTACCCAGATGGCGAAACTGTTTGCCGCTGCCGGCCAGGAAGCACCGGCCGTAAAATACATTTTCGAACTGAATCCGGAGCATGCACTGGTCAAACGCGCATCCGACGTGGGTGATAACGAACAATTCGCTGAATGGATTGACCTGTTACTGGATCAGGCGCTGCTGGCTGAACGTGGCACACTGGAAGATCCAAACCAGTTTATTCGCCGCATGAATAAGCTGTTGTCCGCATAATTCCGATTGTATACGCCCCTGGCCTGCGTGTTAGGGGCGTATTTTTTTGTTTTATCACTGATTTTCCGCGTTTTATCCTCTGTTTTACGCCCTGTGTTCCGCAATCGATTTCCTCGCGTATCTTGAGCCAGCCCCCCCTGAAATGGTATGGTTGAGCGTTTTCGCAATTTTATAAAAACTTAATACCCAAAAGATTTCAATTTGCGGCCAGACGGCAAGCGCGTGAGACCCGGGAGCTTACTTTGGTAAGTGGCTGGGATGAGTGTGCGCAGCCAACAACGCTGCGGTTTGAAAGACGAAGGGAATAATAGCAAGGGGATTTACGCAATGCGTATCATTCTGCTGGGCGCTCCGGGCGCTGGTAAAGGTACTCAGGCTCAATTCATCATGGAGAAATACGGTATTCCGCAAATCTCTACTGGTGATATGTTGCGCGCAGCCGTGAAGGCCGGCAGTGAACTGGGCAAGCAGGCGAAAGAGATCATGGACGCCGGCAAGCTGGTGACCGATGAACTGGTAATTGCACTGGTTAAAGAACGCATCACCCAGGAAGATTGCCGTAATGGCTTCCTGCTTGACGGTTTCCCACGCACTATTCCACAGGCTGACGCGATGAAAGAAGCCGGTATCAACGTGGATTACGTGCTGGAATTTGACGTGCCAGACGAACTGATCGTTGATCGTATCGTGGGTCGTCGCGTACATGCGCCTTCTGGCCGCGTGTATCACGTTAAATTCAATCCGCCGCAGGTGGAAGGTAAAGATGACGTGACCGGTGAAGAGCTGACGACACGTAAAGACGATCAGGAAGAAACCGTACGTAAACGTCTGGTGGAATATCATCAGATGACTGCACCGCTGATTTCCTATTACAGCAAAGAAGCTGCAGCAGGTAACACCCAATACCGTAAAATCGACGGCACCCGTAAAGTGACCGAAGTGAGCGCAGAACTGGCGACCATCCTCGGCTGATCGGTTTTTATTGCTGTGCGTAACGCCAGGCCTTAGGCCTGGCGTTTTTTTTGTCTTTTGCCGCCGAAGTGTGATCGCTACGGCTTGTTGCGGCACCGATCTTTAATAACGCCGGGAAAATGGCGTATAACTGCCAGCATTTCCATGCATAGCAGGAGCCGGTATGCACAGACCCACTAATTTGCTGGCAGAATCCACCGCACGCCAGATCGTGCAGCGGGCGATGGGCATCATCAATCATTCCGTCAACGTGATGGACAGCAATGGTGTCATCATTGCTTCCGGCAATCCCTCACGACTGTTTCAACGCCATGAAGGCGCAGTGTTGGCACTGACAGAGGATCGCGTGGTGGAAATCGATGCGGTGACCGCTACGCATTTGAAAGGTGTTCGGCCCGGCATCAACCTGCCATTCAGTTTTCGTCGCCAGCAGGTGGGAGTGATCGGCATTTCCGGTGAGCCGGCACAGGTGCGTGCCTATGCCGAGTTGGTGAAAATGGCGGCGGAGCTGATGGTGGAGCAGGCGGCTTTGCTGGATCAAAACCAGTGGGAAAAACGCTACCGCGAGGAACTGGCGAATCAGTTACTGCAACCGCAACCGGCATCGGCCTCACTGGAGGCGATGGCTGCCTATTTGGGGTTGGATCTGCAACAACCGCGTATTGTCTGGATAGTTGAATTGCAGGATCCCCAGCCGCATTTTCTGCGTGAACTGCTGACAGAGTTGGAACACACCCAACGTGAAGCACTGATCGCAATGACGGGCTTCAATGAAATGATCCTGCTGCGGCCTGCCTGCCTGGTGCAAGGCAAATGGAGTTTGAAACAGGAGCGCAAGCAGGCTCAGCAGTTGCAGGCACAGCTTCAATCGCGCTTTAACCTGCGCCTGATCATCGGCGGTTTTTTTAACGGTGAATCGGGGCTGCATCGTTCAAATCTGACGGCACGCGCTACGCAGGCGATGGCGCAGCGACTGAAGTTGCGCCATAAAACGCTGTTCTATCAAGATTTTCCGTTGCCCTCATTACTGTGTGACTTAGGTGAGGATTGGCGTGCCCAGGAGCTTTCTCGGCCTTGGCAGGTATTAGGTGCCAGCGATGAAAAAGGGGTATTGCGTAGCACCCTGCGGCACTATTTTTCGCGGAATTGTGATCAGACGCAGACCGCCGCCGAACTTCATATTCACGTCAATACACTCCGCTACCGCCTGCAGCGCATTGAGGCTATTACGGGGCTAAAAATCAATCAGTTAACTGATGCATTGCAGTTGTATATCGGCATGTTGATGCACGACTGAATTGTGTAAAGCCACAACTTTGTGGCGGACAGCCGCGCACGTTTTTGTGGCTTTCTCTCACGCTAAAGCCTGAGGCTCAGGATATGTTTTCCCCACACCAACAACGGGGAAAATAATAATGACAACGGTATCCACGCTTGGGGCACTGGTCGCATTGATCGTCGCTATTGTCCTGATTCTACGCAAGGTCCCACCTGCCTACGGCATGATTGCCGGTGCATTGGCCGGTGGGTTATGCGGCGGCGCCGATCTGGTGCAGACCGTGACACTGATGATTACCGGTGCTCAGGGCATCACCAATGCCGTGATGCGCATTCTGGCGGCCGGTGTGCTGGCCGGGGTGCTGATTGAGTCCGGTGCCGCACACACGATTGCTGAAACTATCGTTCGTAAAGTTGGAGAAACCCGCGCGCTGCTGGCCCTGGCGGTGGCTACACTGATCCTGACTGCGGTCGGCGTATTTATCGACGTAGCGGTGATCACTGTGGCACCCATCGCACTTTCAATCGCTCAAAAGGCCGGAATATCACGCGCCGCCATTTTGCTGGCGATGATCGGGGGGGGTAAGGCCGGTAACGTGATGTCGCCAAATCCAAACACCATTGCGGCTGCCGACAACTTCCACGTACCGCTGACCTCTGTGATGATGGCGGGTATCGTGCCTGGCCTGTGCGGATTGGTGGTGGCTTATCTGCTTGCCCGGCGTTTGAGTAACAAGGGTGACAAGGTGATGGCGGAGGAGTTGACTCAACATGCCGAAGGGTCTCGCCCGGGCTTTGCGGCGGCGATCAGTGCGCCGTTGGTTGCCATTGTATTGCTGTCGTTACGTCCCATTGCGGGCATCGCCATTGATCCGCTGATTGCGCTGCCGGCCGGGGGGCTGGTGGGGGCATTGCTGATGGGCCGAATCCGCCAGTGCAATCAGTTTATGGTTTCTGGGCTGTCCCGTATGGCTCCAGTGGCAATTATGCTGCTCGGTACCGGCACGCTGGCCGGTATTATCGCCAACTCGGCGCTGAAGGATGCATTGATTAACGGCCTGACCCACACCGGTATGCCGGCCTGGCTGCTTGCGCCGCTGTCTGGGGCACTGATGTCGATGGCGACTGCGTCGACGACGGCGGGTACCGCGGTGGCATCTGGCGTATTCAGCAGCACATTACTGGAACTGGGCGTCAGTGGTCTGGCTGGGGCGGCGATGATCCATGCCGGTGCGACAGTGCTGGACCATCTGCCACACGGCAGTTTCTTCCACGCCACAGGTGGCAGCGTCAATATGGCGGTGCATCAGCGGTTGAAATTGTTGCCGTATGAAACCTTGATCGGCTTCACTATTGCAACCGTCTCGGCGTTGATGTTTGGCGTATTTAATCTGGCGGGATAAGGAATACTGATGAAAACGCTGAAAAAAGTGGTTATTGCTCCGGACTCGTTTAAAGAGAGCCTGAGCGCGCTGGAGGTGGCCGAGGCTATTGAGCGTGGGTTCCGCCAAGTCTACCCTCACGTGCAGTATGTAAAGCTGCCGATGGCAGACGGCGGTGAAGGTACGGTGGATTCAATGGTCGCCGCTACCGGCGGGGAAATCGTCAGGGTTGAGGTTACGGGGCCGTTGGGCCAACCGGTACAGGCTTTTTACGGGTTGCTGGGGGATGAGGAAACCGCCGTTATTGAGATGGCTGCGGCCTCTGGCCTGCACCTGGCACCCAAAGCGCAGCGTGATCCACGGATCACCACCAGCTACGGTACCGGTGAACTGATACTGGCAGCGCTAGAACGCGGTGTGAAGGCGATTATTCTTGGCATCGGCGGCAGTGCCACTAACGACGGTGGCGCCGGTATGATGCAGGCGCTGGGTGCCAAGCTGCTGGATGATCAACAAAATCTATTGCTACCGGGCGGCGCGGCACTGGCGCAGCTGGCGCATATCGATCTTTCAGCCATGGATCCACGTTTGCAGCAGGTCAGTGTGACCGCGGCCTGTGATGTAGATAATCCGCTGTGTGGTGCGCATGGGGCCTCTGCAGTGTTTGGCCCGCAAAAGGGGGCAACACCAGAAATGGTTGCGCAGTTGGACGCGGCGCTGCGTCATTACGGCACCTTGCTGGAGCAAGCAACCGGCCGTGAGGTGATCAATATGCCGGGGGCCGGTGCGGCGGGCGGCATGGGGGCCGCATTGCTTGGTATGCTCAACGCCAGGCTGCGACCGGGCATCGAGATCGTGATTGAAACCTTGGGGCTGGACGAGGCATTGCGCGATGCCGATCTGGTGATCACCGGCGAAGGGCGGCTCGATAGCCAATCAATCCACGGTAAAACGCCGATTGGCGTTGCGAGGGTAGCCAAGCGTTATGGTTTGCCGGTGATCGGCATTGCCGGCAGCCTGTCGAAAGATTATCAGGTGGTGCACCAACATGGCATTGACGCGGCCTTTTCGGTGCTCGATCGTGTCGTCTCGTTAGAGGACGCATTGGCGGAGGCGGCCAATAACCTGGAAGTCACTGCGCGTAATGTAGCCGCCGTCTGGCGCTTGGCACAGGGCTAACTGCCATTCCCTTTATCATGGGCAACGCCTGTTGCTGATATCGGTTCCGACGAGGCGCTTTTCCGTTACAATAGGCGCCATTAATCGACGTTAACCCCCTGACCCAGAACGGGGGGTTAGCTTGCAAGGAATCAAGGGGAACTGAGATGAAGCAAGAGAAACACGGGGTATTGCTGGTGAACCTGGGCACGCCGGATGCTCCGACCTCGTCGGCGGTAAAACGCTATCTGAAGGAATTCCTCAGTGACGACCGCGTTGTGGATACCGCCCCACTGATCTGGTGGCCGATCCTCAACGGTGCGATCCTGCCAATCCGTTCGCCGCGGGTGGCAAAGCTGTATAAGTCGGTCTGGATGGACGAAGGCTCGCCATTGCTGGTCTACAGCCGTCGTCAGCAGCGTGCGCTGGCCGCTCGTATGCCAAATACGCCGGTTGAATTGGGCATGAGCTACGGCTCACCGAGCCTTGGGGAGTCGATAGACAAGCTGTTGGCGCAGGGGGTAACCAATCTGGTGGTGCTGCCGTTATACCCGCAATACTCCTGTTCCACCAGTGCAGCGGTATGGGACGGCGTGGCCCGCATATTGAAGGGATACCGTCGCCTGCCGTCGATCAGCTTTATCCGCGACTATGCCGAACACCCGGCCTACATTTCTGCTTTGCGTGAAAGCGTCGAACGCTCGTTCGCCGAGCATGGTCAACCGGATCGTTTAGTGTTGTCGTTTCACGGTATTCCCAAGCGCTATGCGCGCCTGGGCGACGATTACCCGCAGCGTTGCGAAGACACTTTGCGCGCGCTGACGGCCACCTTACCGCTGGCGCCGGATCGGGTAATGATGACCTACCAGTCGCGCTTTGGTCGCGAGCCCTGGTTGACGCCTTATACCGATGAAACGCTCAAGAGCTTACCCGCGCAGGGCGTTAAGCATATTCAGCTTATCTGCCCCGGTTTCTCGGCGGACTGTCTGGAAACGCTGGAGGAGATCAAGGAACAAAACCGCGAGATCTTCCTTCATGCCGGCGGTGAGAAGTTCGAGTATATCTCTGCGCTGAACGACGATCCGGCGCATATTGATATGATGCAGCAACTGGTGGCACAGCGCTTCTGATCCTCAATGCGCAAAATGGTGACAGCCATCATCAATCGGGCAGGAATGTGCTAACATTCTCTGCCTGTTAACTGCCACTGCCGCCAATTAAATGAAATTTCCTGGTAAACGTAAGTCCAAACACTATTTTCCGGTGAACGCCCGCGATCCGCTTTTACAGCAGGTTCAACCTGAAAATGAAATCAGCACCTCTTATGTCGTCGGTATCGACCAGACGCTGGTGGATATTGAGGCAAAAGTGGATGACACTTTCGTCCAGCGCTATGGCCTGAGCCTGGGGCACTCTCTGGTGATTGAGGATGACGTCGCCGAAGCGCTGTATCAGGAATTGCTCGACAATAATCTGATCACCCATCAATTTGCCGGCGGCACCATCGGCAATACGCTGCACAACTATTCGGTACTGGCAGATGACCGTTCGGTCCTGCTCGGCGTGATGTGCAGCAACATCAAGATCGGCAGCTATGCCTATCGCTATCTGTGCAACACCTCCAGCCGTACCGATCTTAACCACCTGCAGGCGGTTGACGGTGCCATTGGCCGCTGCTTTACGCTGATTAGCGAAAGCGGTGAGCGTACCTTTGCTATCAGCCCTGGGCAGATGAATCAACTGCGACCGGAAAGCGTGAAGGAAGAGGTGATTGCCGGGGCTTCTGCGCTAGTGCTGACATCTTACCTGGTGCGTTGCAAGGAAGGTGAGCCGATGCCTGCTGCCACCATGCAGGCGATCGAATTTGCCAAAAAGCACGATGTACCCGTCGTACTGACGCTGGGAACCAAGTATGTCATTGCCGACAATCCACAGTGGTGGCGTGATTTCCTAAAAGAACACGTCTCAATTCTGGCGATGAACGAAGATGAAGCGTTGGAGTTGACCGGGTTGAGCGATCCACTCACCGCTTCTGACATGGCGCTTGAATGGGTGGATCTGGTGCTGTGCACCGCGGGGCCAAATGGCTTGTATATGGCGGGTTACACCGAAGAGTCCAATAAGCGGGAGACCCAGCATCCGCTGTTGCCGGGGCATATTGCCGAATTCAACCGCTATGAGTTCAGCCGTGCCATGCGCCGGGAAAGCTGTGAAAATCCGTTCCGCATCTATTCGCATATCGCGCCATACATGGGCGGGCCTGAGAAAATCATGAACACCAACGGTGCCGGTGATGGGGCCTTGTCGGCACTGCTGCATGATATCGCGGCCAACGGTTACCACCGTAATAACGTGCCTAACTCCAGCAAGCACGTTCGCAGTTATCTGACCTACTCTTCGTTGGCGCAGGTGTGTAAATACGCTAACCGTGTCAGTTATCAGGTGCTGAACCAGCACTCACCACGTTTGACGCGTGGCTTGCCAGAGCGGGAAGATAGCCTGGAAGAGTCTTACTGGGAACGGTAAAAAGCAAAAGGTCCGGCATGCCGGACCTTTTTTATCTCGATGACCCGTCACATCAGATCGGACAGCCGCCCATTTTCTCTTCTTCGGTCAGTGTATCCAACTTGAGGATATTCAGCATGCTGTTGGCAATTTCCCGCTCACCCATCACCACCTGATTTGCGCCGCGATCGGAGATATACGCGACTTCATCATCGTAGTGCGCACGGGCGATAATTTCGATGTTTGGCCGTTTGGTCCGCGCAGAGGCCACGATTTCACCGGCCTCGTAACCATTAGGTATGGTCAGCAATAACCAACGTGCGCAGTCGAGCCGTGCCAGATCCATAATTTCTGGATTGGCGGCATTACCCAGCACCGTTTTGATGCCTTGTTCACGGAGTGCCTCAACCCGTGGGCGCGAATTCTCGATCACCACCAGCGGAATGCCCGCTTCGGCTAATTTGGCCCCCAGCAGGCTGCCAACACGGCCATAGCCCACCACTAGCGCGTGGTTGCACATATCCACCGGGATCTGCTTCTCTTCTTCTACCGCTTCTTCCAGTATCTGATCTTCGATGGTTTCGGTTTTGGCCAGATAACGCTCGAGTAGCGTGAACAGCAACGGATTCAACATAATCGACAAGATGGCCCCGGCCAGCACCAAATTACGACCGTGTTCTGACATCATGCCCAGCGTGATCCCAAGGCCAGCCAGAATGAAGGCGAACTCACCGATTTGTGCGAGGCTGGCAGAGATGGTCAGCGCAGTGCGTTTGGAGTGACCGAACATTTTCACCAGCAGGAAGGCTGCTAGTGATTTACCGAACACGATAATTGCCAGCGTTGCCAATACCGCCAGAGGCTCGTTGATCAAAATCATTGGATCAAACAGCATGCCGACCGACACAAAGAACAGGACGGCAAAGGCATCGCGCAGCGGTAAGGTGTCGTGGGCCGCTCGATGGCTCAGCTCCGACTCATTTAGCACCATACCGGCAAAGAATGCCCCCAGTGCAAATGAAACGTCGAACAGTTTCACTGCGCCATAGGCAATGCCGAGTGCCAACGCCAATACGGCCAGGGTAAACAGCTCGCGGGAGCCGGTACTTGCGGTTTTCGCCAGGATCCACGGCACCAGGCGACGGCCAACCACAATCATCAGCGCGATAAAGGCGATAACTTTACCAATGGTCATTGCCAGTTCAATCAGCAACTGGCCGCTGCTGGCGTTGTTATTGCCCAGCATATTGCCGAACGCGGGCAGTAACACCAGCGTCAGCACCATCGCCAGATCTTCGACGATCAGCCAGCCGATGGCGATTTGCCCGCGTTGGCTATCGATCAACTGGCGTTCCTCCAGTGCCCGCAGTAGCACCACGGTACTGGCTGTGGACAGACAGAGACCAAACACCAGACCGGAAATCAAATCCCAGCCCAACAGCTTCGACAATCCCATACCCAGCAAGGTGGCGACGGCAATCTGTGCCACGGCACCGGGAATGGCAATATGTTTTACTGCGAGGAGGTCTTTAAGAGAGAAATGGAGGCCAACACCGAACATCAACAGAATCACGCCGATTTCCGCGAGTTCCGGTGCCAGCGAGGTGTCGGCAACAAAACCGGGGGTAAAAGGGCCAGCGAGCACACCTGCGGCAAGGTACCCCACCAGCGGGGAGATGCGCAGGCGATTCGCCAGCATACCGAGGAGGAAGGCGAGTACTAACCCTCCGACAATGGTGGTGATTAACGGTGTTGAATTATGCATCCAGACTCCTTCTAGCTATGCATGGCAGCAGAGGGGAAACGCAACAAAGTTACGAAAAGATACATTTAGTTTATTGCATTTTTTCGCGTTGCGCTTAGCTAAATTGAGCTATTTTGTGAAAAAGCAGAGGATTCCGTCTTTTACTAGCCAATGAGGGGATTTAACACTTAATAAGTCAAATAACATGGATTTGTGTTGAGGAAGACCCGGTTGAATGGCAGCATTCAACCGGTGTTAAAGCAGGGTTATTGCGAGTTATGGTCGATATTGGGCAGTAACGCAGTGATAATGCCGATTAACGGCAGGAAAGCACATATTTGATAGACTAACTCGATGCTGGTCAAATCTGCGACATAACCAAGAACTGCCGCACCTAACCCGCCCATACCAAAGGCAAAGCCGAAGAATAAACCGGAAACCATGCCGACTTTACCCGGAATAAGCTCTTGGGCATAAACCAGAATGGCGGAGAACGCTGACGCGAGGATTACTCCTATAAACACCGTCAAAATGCCGGTCCAATAGAGTGATGCGTAGGGTAAAACAAGTGTGAAGGGGGCTGCGCCGAGGATTGAGCCCCAAATGACCCGTTTTCTTCCTATCTTGTCACCTATAGGGCCGCCAATAATGGTTCCTGCCGCCACGGCGAAGAGGAATGCAAATAAATGGAACTGGGCATTTTGCACTGAAACACCGAACTTATGCATCAAATAAAAGGTGTAATAGCTGCTTATGCTCGCCAGGTAGAAGTATTTGGAGAAAATCAGTATCAGCAGAATGCCAATGGCATAGGTAACGGTACGTTTTGGCAGCTGTTTCACTGAAGAGGCCGTTTTAGGCTGACCTTTTGTTGCCCGATGCTGCAGCTGGTACCATTTGCTGACCTGCAATAACACGACGATAGCCAACAGTGCCGCTAATGAAAACCAGGCGACGTTACCCTTGCCATAAGGCGCGATAATCAACGCTGCCAGCAGTGGCCCAAGGGAACTGCCAAAGTTACCGCCAACCTGGAACAGCGACTGCGCCAGGCCATGTCGACCACCGGAAGCCATGCGTGCTACGCGAGAGGACTCCGGGTGGAACACCGAAGAGCCGGTGCCAACCAGTGCCGCTGCCAGCAGAACCAGCGGGAAGGTATTGGCGACAGACAGCAACAGTAACCCGCACAGGGTAAAGCCCATGCCGATCGGCAGCGAATACGGCTGCGGATGCTTATCCGTGTAGTAGCCAATCAGGGGTTGCAATAAAGACGCTGTTAGCTGATAGGTCAGCGTAATCATACCTATCTGTACGAAACTGAGGCTGAAGTCGGCTTGCAGAATCGGGTAAATCGCCAGGATCAGCGATTGAATCATATCGTTAAGCAGGTGAGAGACGCTGATGGCACCAAGAATCGAGAATGCAGTCCCTTTAACCGCGCTGCCTTTGGCCGGTGGCATGGCAGTATCGCTACGGTCGGTCATTTTATTATTAGCCTGGTAAGTTTTAGAGGACAGAGCAGATATCTTAGCAAGTTGGTCAATATTTGCCATATCCGACATAATTTGACGCACATCTCAAAAAATTGAAATTAGTTGCCTTCGTTTCGCGCTACACTTTCGTCCATCTCAAAAAAACAGTTAATAATCATATGGAGTTCCGCCATGCGCTTTTCGTTCAAGACCACCGCATGCGCCTTGGCTGTGTCCCTGACTTTCCTGTCGGGAGCCGCCAGCGCCTGGGAAAAGGATAAGACCTA
Organism: Serratia sp. PL17; assembly: GCF_017832355.1. Classification (GTDB taxonomy): domain Bacteria; phylum Pseudomonadota; class Gammaproteobacteria; order Enterobacterales; family Enterobacteriaceae; genus Serratia. The sequence goes on along the minus strand of NZ_JAFIBY010000004.1, from coordinate 189,469 downwards.
CGACATCACCATTTTGCACACCAACGATCACCACGGTCATTTTTGGCAGAACGATCACGGTGAGTATGGCTTGGGCGCGCAGAAGACGTTGGTCGACAGCATCCGCCAGGATGTTGCAGCCAAAGGCGGGAGTCTACTACTGCTGTCGGGCGGTGATATCAATACCGGTGTACCTGAGTCAGACCTGCAAGATGCCGAGCCGGACTTTCGCGGCATGAATCTGGTGGGCTACGATGCGATGGCGATTGGCAACCATGAATTCGACAATCCACTCAGCGTATTGCGCCAACAAGAAAAATGGGCGACCTTCCCGCTGTTGTCGGCCAACATTTATCAGAAAAGCACCCAGCAACGCTTATTTAAACCCTATGCCTTATTTGATAAGCAGGGCATCAAGATCGCAGTTATCGGTCTGACGACCGATGATACAGCCAAGATTGGTAACCCGGAATATTTCACCGACATCGAGTTCCGCGTGCCAGCGCAGGAAGCCAAACAGGTGGTCGAGCAATTGCGTAAGGACGAAAAGCCGGACGTGATTATCGCTGCGACCCATATGGGGCATTATGATGACGGCCAGCACGGTTCCAACGCGCCTGGCGACGTGGAAATGGCGCGCAGCCTGCCTGCCGGCTATCTGGACATGATTGTCGGTGGTCACTCGCAGGATCCTGTCTGCATGGCCAGTGAGAACCACAAGCAGGTGGATTATGTGCCGGGCACGTCGTGCTCGCCGGATCGTCAGAACGGCACCTGGATCGTGCAGGCGCATGAGTGGGGTAAGTATGTGGGCCGCGCCGATTTCCAGTTCCGTAACGGCGAGCTGAAGCTGATGCATTATCAACTGATCCCGGTCAACCTGAAGAAAAAGGTAGAGAAAGCCGACGGTACCAGTGAACGCGTGTATTACACCCAGCAGATCGCAGAAGATCCGTCGATGATGAAGCTGCTGACGCCGTTCCAGGAGAAGGGCAAGGCACAACTGGACGTGAAAATTGGCAGCGTGAACGGAAAGTTGGAGGGCGATCGCAGCAAGGTGCGTTTCGTACAGACCAATCTGGCGCGCGTGCTGCTGGCTGCGCAAATGGAACGTGCCGAAGCTGACTTTGCGGTGATGAGTGGGGGTGGTGTACGTGACTCGATTGAGGGGGGCGACATTACCTACAAGAACGTGCTTAAGGTACAGCCATTTGGCAATACGTTGGTCTACGTCGAGATGAAAGGCAGCGACGTAGTGAAATACCTGGCGGTAGTGGCCAATATGAAAGTGGATTCCGGGGCCTACGCGCAGTTTGCCAATGTCAGCTTGACGGCGGACGGCCAACAGGGCGTCAGCAATGTCAAAATCAACGGTGAGCCGCTACAGGCTGATAAAACGTACCGCATGGCGACCCTGAACTTCAATGCGTTGGGCGGTGATGGCTATCCGAAGCTGGATACCCTGCCGAGCTATGTTAATACCGGTTTTATCGATGCTGAAGTGCTGAAGCAATATATCGAGAAGCACTCACCGCTGGATGCGGCGGCGTATGAGCCGAAGGGTGAGATCGTCTATCAGTAAGTTTTACCCTTCATCGTCAACGTTGTCTTTTCGGTGGCTGTGCCCGCTCGCCCCGTCTCATCGTTATATCTATGAGACGGGGGACTTACACGGGGGGCTGGGGGCAGATGTTCCCGGCTGTTCAGTCGCGTTTGGCGATATCGGCGAAGCTACCTGAAAGTAATCGGCACAGGTCTTCTGCGGCTAGCTCGATATCCAACCCGCGTTTGCCGCCAGAGACGTAAATGGTGGCGAACTGCTGCGCAGGGCTGTCGATTACCGTCGGCAGCCGTTTTTTCTGCCCCAGTGGGCTGATGCCCCCCACCAAATAACCTGTAACACGCTGAGCCAACAGCGGATCGGCCATTTCAGCTTTCTTCGCACCCAGCGCACGGGCGACCTTTTTCAGATCTAATTGAGTGGCGACCGGGGTAACCGCGACGGCCAGGTGCTTGGCATCGCCATTCAGTGCTACCAGCAGCGTTTTATAGACGCGGTCGGCATCCAGCCCAAGCTTCTGTACTGCTTCATCGCCGAAATGGGTTTCTGCACTGTCGTGATGGTACGGATGAAGGGTAAATGCGACCTTTTGTTTCTCAAGCAGGATCACTGCGGGCGTCATGGTATTTTCCTCTTTCCCCCTGAGGGGAAGTTGTAAGGCGAGGCAACAAAATTACAAAAATATAACGGTAACAGCAACCTGAGAGACTGTTACGTAAAGCGGGTTGCCAATATGTTCACTAGGTTGCTACCCTGTCTATTGTAACCGTTAACACGGTTGCTATGCGTATAACTAAAATACAAGAAATTCCTCTTTGACTGGCCAGTAGCGATATTGGCCACTTTTTTACTCTGCTTGCAGCATCGCTGGCAGGTTATCTTCGCCGTACAAATGCAGCGCACCTACCGCTACCACGTAATTACCCGCCGGCAATCTCTCCAGTTTTTGTCGCCAGTCGCGATTGCGCCGATGCATCAACACATCATACAAACCCGCGCTGAACGTAGCGGGCAGGGTTTCCAGTGCGCCTCTGGGTTTTGCATCCAACCACCAACTCACCATGGTTTGCAGCAGGCGGGCGTTGGTGTGCCAGTGTTCCAACGTATCGCGCAACAACGCCATGCCGCCTTCCGGTAACTGTTCCAGCATCGCCAACTGTTGCTGTGCACCTTCTAACTCGATCACCTTTTTATGCTGCGCCCTGGCGGCCTGCAATAACTGATAATCCACCCCGTACTCGGCACGCAGGCCAAGCCGCTGAGCCTGTCGTGCCTGCATCATCAGCGCCACTTGCCAGCCGGGCAGAGTAGAGAATGCTTCTGCATCCGTGCCCAATTCCTGGCATAGCGTTAATAACTGCTGGAACTCGGGTTCGGAGAGTCTTTGTTCAAGTTCCGGTTGCCGTTCAACGTGGTCAAAAGGAGAGGCGGAGTCGGTGATATCGGCTTCAACAATCAAGGCATCTGCTTGCTTGAGGCGCGCGGCCAGTTTAGCGGGCAGCGGGGCCATATCCACCGTGCCCATATGAATACTGCCGACCAAATGGAACTGGCGATCGCCAGGCAAGCGGATGTCGAGTGCCGGGTAAGCGTAGGTCATGGGGGAAATCAGACCGAAAAAGGCAGCGATACGACGTAACAGTTGACCCATACAACGTGACTCCTGGAGAACTTGTTCGCCTTTCAGCTTGAAAGGGAAAGGGCGTAACCTTTTCCCCATGCTAAACGCTAACCGGCATACAAGAAAGCCTGAAGAGTGAAGGAATTATCTCAAAGGAAACGGGGCGCAGTGATTTGCGCCCCGTCGGCATTCAGCGTTTGGGTTTAAAACGCAGCAACCGGTTGGCGTTACTGACGACGGTGATAGAAGACAACGCCATCGCGGCACCCGCGACCACCGGGCTGAGCAGGGTACCTGTCAACGGATACAGGACGCCGGCGGCAATAGGAATGCCGAGCGTGTTGTAAACAAAGGCCCCGAGCAGGTTTTGCTTCATATTCCGCAGCGTGGCTTTAGACAGTTCCAGCGCATCGGCAACGCCGTTCAGGCTGTGACGCATCAGGGTGATGGCGGCGGTTTCAATCGCGATATCGCTGCCACTGCCCATTGCGATGCCGACATCGGCCTGCGCCAGCGCCGGGGCATCGTTGATGCCGTCGCCGATCATGGCTACCCGGTGGCCCTGTGCCTGCAACCGTTTAATGGCCTCGGCTTTACCCTCTGGCAGCACACCGGCAATGACTTGGTCGATACCGGCCTCTTTGGCAATGGCGTTAGCCGTCACCGGGTTGTCACCGGTCAGCATCACCAGTTGATAGCCCTGGCGATGCAAGCGCTGCAGCGCCTCAACGCTGTCGTTACGCAGGGGATCACGGATGGCAATCAGCGCAGCGGGTTTACCGTCGACAGCCAGCAACACTGGCGTAATACCGCGTTCCGCTTGTTGCTGCATCTGAGTATCCAGCTCAGCGGTGATCGCAACCTGATGCTGTTGCAGCAGTGCCGCATTGCCTAGCAGGAGCTTCACGCCGTCCACTTCGCCACTGACGCCGGCGCCGCGCAGGGTGCGGAACTTCTCAACCTGCGGCAACGCTTGTTCACCGGCATGATCCACGATGGCCCGTGCCAAAGGGTGGCTGGCACCTTGTTCCAACGCGGCAGCCCAAGACACCGCCTGTTGCTCGCTTATCGGGGCAAAGGTGAGGATCTCCACTACGCGTGGCTGGCCTTCTGTCAGAGTACCGGTCTTATCGAAGACCAATGTGTCCAGCTGGCTGGCTTGCTGCAATGCATCGGCATCGCGTACCAGCACGCCAAATTCCGCAGCGCGTCCTACGCCAGAGATAATCGACATCGGCGTTGCCAGCCCTAGCGCACAAGGGCAGGCAATAATCAGCACCGTGGTGGCGATCACCAGCGTGTAAACCAATTGCGGCTGCGGACCAAAGATGTACCAAATTGCGGCGCTCAACAGTGCGATGGCGACGACTGCGGGGACGAATACCGCAGAAATACGGTCCGCCAGTTGGCCAATCTCTGGCTTGCTGCTTTGCGCCTGACGTACCAACTTAATGATGCGCGCCAGCGTGGTTTTGCTGCCGATAGCGCCTGCTCGAAACAAGACGGTGCCATCATCGACTACCGTACCGGCATGAACGGTGTCGCCAATGCTTTTCTGCTGGGGGACTGCCTCGCCGGTCAGCATTGCTTCGTCCAGCCAGACTTCACCTTGAATGATCTCACCGTCAACCGGGACACGATCACCGGTAGTCAGGCGCAATGTCATACCGAGCTGCACTTGCGCTAACGGAATACTCTTCTCACCCTCTTCGGTTACCTGTCGTGCCGTCGGCGGTGTTAGATCCAACAGCCGTTCCAACGCCTGTGATGAACGCTGGCGAGCGCGCTGTTCCAGCGCATGACCCAGATTAATCAAACCGATGATCATGGCGCTGGCTTCGTAATACAGATGCCGCGCCGCCATTGGGAAGAAATCTGGCCACAGGTTTACGCTGATCGAATATAACCAGGCTGCACCGGTACCCAGCGCCACCAGCGTGTCCATGGTCGCGCTGCCGTTCATCAACGCGCGCCAGGCATTACGGTAGAAGTGCCCGCCGGCAAACACCATGACGGCCAGGGTTATGAGGCCGACCAGCAACCATGGGCGCTGCGTTTCCGGCGTCAGCGACATGCTGCCACCGAACACCCCCCATGCCATCAACGGAATACCCAGCGCCAGCCCCAGCGCGGCCTGCCAACGGAAGCGCTTCATGTTAGCCTGCGCAGTCTGCTGTTGGCGTTCGCGGCGTTCGGTTTCGTCCTGGATCATTTCTGCGCCGTAGCCGGCTTTTTCGACTGCGGCGACCAGTGTTTGCGGATCGGCACTGCCAGTGATTAACGCACTGCGCTCTGCCAAGTTAACGCGTGCTTGCGCTACGCCCGGTACGTTCTGCAGCGCATTTTGAACTTTACTGACGCAGCTGGCGCAGCTCATGCCGCTGAGCAGCAGCTGCACGCTGTCATCATCATCATTGTGGGTTACCGGAAGGGAATGCGGGGCCGCTGCCTGGGTTTCCGGCAAAGTTGGCGCTGTTTCAGTCAACGGCTCAGATTTTGGGGGGATGATGGCTCCGGTAACGCTGGCATGATATCCGGCGTCCTCAACCGCGGCGATCAGCGCCTCGGGAGCGGCATCGCCATAAACCTTAGCGCTATCAATGCTGACGTCGGCGGCGATCACACCCGGCACGGCTTCCAGCGCTTTGCGCGTGCTGGCGGCGCAGTGCATGCAGCTCAGGCCATTCAACTGCAGTTCGGTATCTGCCTGTTGCGCCACAGCGGCCTGATAGCCGGCGGCAATCACGCTATCAATCAGTGCCTGACTTGGCGCATCGCCAGTGACCTTGGCGTAATGGACATTAACCTCTGCCTGTTCAACATCGTTGCGGCTTTCCAGGGCTTTTTTTACCCGTTGTGCGCAATTCATGCAGGTTAGCCCCTGCAATGCCAGCACGGTAGTTTGTGACATGATTCGATTCCCTCGCTCAAGTGCGGTGTTTAAAGGTTGACCGCTTGACCTGTTTTCACTAAGAATGAAGCTTAAACCTTCCAGCAAGGGGAAGGTCAAGGGGGAAGAATGAATATCAGCGACGTGGCAAAAAAAACCGGCTTAACCAGCAAGGCAATTCGCTTTTATGAAGAAAAAGGCCTGGTGACTGCACCAATCCGAACCGATAACGGGTATCGCAGCTACAGCCCGAAGCACATCGAAGAGCTGACGTTGCTACGCCAGGCGCGGCAGGTGGGGTTTAACTTGGACGAGTGCGGCGAACTGGTCGGGTTGTTCAACGATCCGGGCCGTCACAGCGCCGATGTGAAAGCGCGCACGTTGCAAAAGGTGGCGGATATTGAAAAGCACATTGCCGAATTGGGTGAGATGCGCCAGCGTTTATTGGCGCTGGCGGATCAATGCCCAGGCGATGACGGAGCAGACTGCCCAATCATTAATAATCTGGCGGGGTGCTGCCATACAGAGAAAAGGTAAAAGAAACAGTGACTATCAGCTAGATTACTGAGATTTTGTCCGCTGAACAGTCATACAACCTATCTACATTCTTCCCTGCTGAAACACCTCTTATTGTTGCTATGTCCATGAGGACTTCACTCACTAAGAGGCTTTCTGTTATGAATACTTGCCCTGATATCGCAACATTACGAACCCTTATCCCGGCCACTGCTGGGGAGTCCATCGAGGTTGTCTCTTACTATCCTGATTGGCACGGAGAAGATAAGTTACAATCTGGCGGTGGGGTTTTCATTGCATCTAATGATCCCGGCCTTATTGATGATGCAGGTATTTATATAAAGCCTAATTCACAGTGGACATGGATTCGTGTATTGAACAGCCACTCTCTGGTATCACCAAATATGTTTGGTGCGCGAGGGAATGGTATTGCAGATGATACCCGTGCGTTAACCGCGGCTTTTTTGACGGCGTATGACACCGTTTGCCAACAGGGTGCGACCTACATGACGTCCGACACCGTGCGGATTAAAAATGGGACGCCTAATAAGAAAGTTATTAATCTTAATGGGGCAACCATTAAGGCTAAACCCGGTCATCTGAAACCATTTTTTGCCAACCAAACCTCTACACTTGAAGCCTATGATTATTTACATGGCGTGGAAATGTTTGGCGGTATGTTATATGGCTGGGTAAAGCGTGAAAGTGTTTATCATCAGGTGTCTGCACATAACGGCTTTGTTGCTGGGGATAAAAGTTATTTTTACCATATGACTGTGCGGGGATTCTGTGACGGTATGGTATTGATGGGCAACTCAGTCGCTTTTGATGTGAGTATTGATGAGTGTCGAGATAATTTAGTTGTCGTTAAAAACAATGACAATGTGGTCAGTAATATCACCGGTGGTTATTGTCTTGGTGATGGTATTTTAGTGAAAGGTAGTAAAAATATTGTAGCTAAAGTCACTATTGTTGGGGCCGGGATCCCGGCCAGTACTTTTGAACCGGGTTATTTATCTGGTGCTATTATTGCCTTTGGGCAGGATAGTAAATTCGATGGAACCACTTCAGATTGTTATGTCATTGATGTTAAATGCGGGACCTGGGGTGGGGGTGGTGTCATTGTAGATGGTGAAAATAATTTTTGTGAAAATGTTGAGGCCGGGGACTGTTACTATCTTGAACAAACAAATGCTTCTGCGATTTTAAATGGCGCGCCGGCGGTGTATACCGGCGGTAGCAAACACCGTATTAATAATGTTACTGTGGGGCACTGTATTCGAGGGGTGGAAATACATGACGGCTCAAAAAATAATCTCATTGATAATATTTCTATCGCATCATGCCGAGTACACCCAGGATTAAGTGCATCTGGTACGCAGTCGGGTAGTCGCATCGGAAAGTTAACTTTTGAGCGTCTTGTTGGCAATAAGGCTTTAGATCTTAATATGAGTGATCTGGTTATAGATTTGTTGACGGTTAATGAATATGCAAGCCCCTTTGGCGGTGGCGGAAGTCTTTGCAGTATTAAGAAACCAGTGTCAATTGGTAGCTTGATATTTAACAGCAAGTCGGCAAATAACATGCTGCCGTTAGTGTTGATGGAAGCGAATGCTAACATTGATAATCTTATTGTGACTAATAACAAGTCCGTTTGTTTGCAAACTACAGCAAGCGTCACCCAATTGCCGCAGAATTTGACCATTTATCAAACGACAGACGCCATTGACTCAGCGGTTAAATTATTTGGAGACGGGGATTCGCTTGTTAAAACTTGGCAGATTAAAGGGAATTCCACAGTTCTTCCGAGTATTCGAGGTGCAGATACAAAATTAACTATTGAACACTATCCATCTGACAGTCTACCGTGGAGGGTAACTTATCCTGCCACCTCAAAAGTCATCATTCTCAGTTCGGAATTAATAGTATAAATAAAGCAAGCCGGGGTTACCCGGCTTGTTCGCTAACGAGATTGTTGGGGCAGTGCACGGATCACCAGAGTGATGCCTTCGACGGCGATCACTTCTACCTCGGTGCCTACGGCCAGGTCTTCACTGGCTTGTGCGCGCCAACTGCTGTCGCCGATGTTAATGCGACCCATCCCATTGTGCATCGGTTCTGTCAGCGTGGCACGGGTGCCAATCAACTGACGGTTACGCTGGTTTAGCACCTGTGAACCGCTAGAGGGCGCCGATGGGCGTTGACGCAGCCAGTACCACCACAGATAGGCCACGACCACCGTCAGCACCGAAAAAATCACCCCCTGCCACTCCCAGGCCAACTGCGGTAACAGCCAGACGATTGCACCGACCACTACCGCAGACACACCGCTCCATAACAGGTAGCCACTGGCACCAAGCATTTCTGCCGCCAGCAACAGCCCACCGAGGGAAAGCCAGAACCAATGCGGGTTTGCTGCAATTTGCTCAAGCATGATTACTTGCCTTTGGTCTCTTTCAACAGTTCGGCAATGCCACCTATTGAACCAAGCAGACTGCTGGCATCCAGCGGCATCATGACGACCTTACTGTTGTTAGCGGAGCCGATTTTCTGCAACGCATCGGTGTATTTCTGCGCCACAAAGTAGTTTACCGCCTGGATATTACCGCTGGCGATCGCGTCGGAAACCAGTTGCGTAGCGCGAGCCTCGGCTTCTGCGGCACGTTCACGCGCTTCCGCCTGCAAGAATGCCGATTGACGTTCGCCTTCCGCTTTCAGAATTTGGGACTGTTTGTCACCTTCTGCGCGCAGGATCGCGGCCTGACGCACGCCTTCGGCTTCCAGAATGTCTGCACGCTTGGTGCGCTCGGCTTTCATCTGGGCGTTCATTGATGCAATCAGTTCGGCCGGTGGGCGGACATCGCGGATCTCGATACGGGTGATTTTAATGCCCCACGGATTGGTGGCTTCGTCGACGATGTGCAGCAAACGGCTGTTGATGCTGTCACGTTGCGAGAGGATTTCGTCCAGCTCCATGGAGCCGAGTACGGTACGGAAGTTGGTCATGGTCAGGTTGACGATCGCCAGTTCCAAATTGCTGACTTCATAGGCGGCACGCGCTGGATCGACGACCTGAATAAAACACACTGCATCGATGGCGACGTTGGCGTTATCGCGCGAAATGATTTCCTGTGAAGGAATGTCCAGCACCTGTTCCATCATATTAATTTTTCTGCCGATGCGATCCATAAACGGCACCACAAGGTTCAAACCGGGCATCAGCGTTTTAGTGTATCGACCGAAACGTTCCACCGTCCATTGGAACCCTTGCGGAACAATTTTGACGCCGGCGAATACGATGATTAGCGCGACGACAATCACGATGGGGATAAGGGTAAACATGGCAAACCTCCTGTCAGACATATGTAAACAGATATTACGCCAGCTGCAGTGTAAAGACTAATAAATCAGTGGTACTGAACAATTAGCATTCCAAATAGGCATGTTTGTAATAATTTTAATTCATTTCATGATGTTGTCTGCCTTGGCTACAGTAAAAAGCATTGTCGCTTTTCACTTCGAATATTTGTCATTTTTATTTGCGACTATGCTTTTTGAAATGACATCTTGCCAAGGATTGTTATGGACTCAATCAGTGTTGATGAACTTGCCCCAAAAAAAGATCGTTGGTATCGCATTGTGGAAGAATTACTGTCCGCAGCTGGCATTACTATCAACGGCAACCGTGCCTGCGACATCAAGGTGCACAACCCCGCCTTGTTTAAACGTATTTTGCAGGAAGGGTCGCTCGGGTTTGGCGAAAGTTATATGGACGGCTGGTGGGATTGCGAGCGGTTGGATACGCTGTTTACCCGCATTCTGCAAGCCGGTGTTGATGAGCGGTTGCCGAAAAACCTGAGTGATATTGCGCGCATCGCCTATGCCCGATTATTCAACCGCCAGTCTCGGAAACGGGCCTGGCAAGTGGGTAAAGAACATTATGACATCGGCAATGACTTGTTCCGCGCGATGCTCGATCCCTATATGCAATATTCCTGCGGTTACTGGAAAGACGCCGATACGCTGGAACAGGCACAGTTGGCCAAGCTGAAAATGATCTGCGAAAAGCTGCAATTGAAGCCGGGGATGTCACTGCTGGACATCGGCTGCGGTTGGGGTGGGTTGGCGCAGTATGCGGCGGAAAATTACGGCGTATCCGTGCACGGCGTGACCATTTCGGCCGAACAGCAAAAATTGGCGCAAGACCGCTGCGCAGGCCTGGAGGTCGAAATACTGTTGCAGGATTACCGGGACTTGAACCGTCAGTTTGATCGCATTGTTTCTGTCGGCATGTTTGAACACGTGGGCCCGAAAAACTACGACACTTATTTCCGCGTTGCGGCGCGTAATCTCAAACCCGACGGCTTGTTCCTGCTCCACACCATTGGCGCCAACCAAACTAATCTCCACGTCGACGCCTGGATAGACAAGTATATCTTCCCCAATGGCTGCCTGCCTTCGGTGCGCCATATTGCCGAAGCCAGCGAAGGGCGTTTTGTGATGGAAGATTGGCACAACATCGGTGCTGACTACGATCGCACGCTGATGGCGTGGTATGAGAATTTTAAACAGGCCTGGCCGATGCTGTCCGAGGGCTATTCCGAACGTTTCGAACGGATGTTCACCTATTATCTGAATGCCTGCGCGGGCGCTTTCCGTTCGCGTGATATTCAGTTATGGCAGGTGTTGTTCAGTCCGAAAGGGATCGACGGCGGCGTGCGGGTTTACCGCTAAATCCCCTTCGTCTTTCCAGCCACATCGTTGTTGGCTGCACGTTCGAACCCTGGTCACTTAGTTATCTAAGCTCCCAGGGATTCTCGCGTTTGCCGCCTAGATGTGACGGGAAATCCATAGGGGATTTGCCCCAAATAACGAAGGGTATACCCTAAATAATTGGAGTTGCATCAAGGCGGCAAGTTTGCTCACCCCAGTCACTTACTTAAGTAAGTGACTGGGGTGAGCAAACGCAGCCAACACAGATGCAGCTTCAAGTATGACGGGTATTTAGTAGAGTAGTGAGTAGAGCTGACGACGGTACTTGGCCGCCAATGCGTCGCCGGTACCCAATGCAGCCAAAATATCCATCAGCGTTTTACGCGCATTACCGTTGGCGGCCGCGAGATCTTTCTTCAGATGCCCCATCAACAGTTCCAGCGCCTCTTCATTGCGCCCAACCTGATGCAGTTGCAGTGCTAATTGCACGGCTAAATCGACGTTCTCTGGTTGCTGCTCGACCTGCTGTTGCAACAGTTGAATTTCCGGCGTGTCGGCGGCTTGCTTCAGCAGCTCAATCTGTGCGATCAGACCCTGATAACGGGTATCTCGATCTTGCAGCGGAATGGTTGCCAGCACCGCTTCGGCATCTTCAGAGCGGTTGAGTGCGATCTGGGTTTCCGCCAGCGTCAGGCCAATATCACTGCGTTGTTGGCTCGCTTGCCAGGCGTCTTTCAACAGCGGCAGTGCTTCTGCCGCATTGCCTTCAGCCAGCAATTCTGTCGCTTGCGCCAGCTTCAAGTCCTCTTCCTTTGGCAGGAAACGCTGCAGGAACTCACGGATCATCTCTTCCGGCTGTGGCCCCTGGAAACCATCGACCGGCTGACCCTCTTTAAACAAATACACGGTTGGGAGCGAGCGCAACCCGAACTGGGCGGCGATGGCTTGTTCGGTGTCACAATCTACCTTTGCCAGTAAAAACTGACCGGCATATTCCGCCGCCAGCTTATCCAATATCGGGGTGAGTTGCAGGCAATGTTGGCTGCGATCCGACCAGAAGTAGAACACCACCGGCATGGACATTGACTGTTCCAGCGTCTGGTGCAAGTTAGTTTCGTTAATATCAACAACAGCTTGAGCTAGCATGTAATTTTCTCTCTGATCTTTCGGAGCCATTGGCTTTTAAATGGGGGCGGAGCGGCATTCTTCAACCCCGCCAGCCAAATTAACCGTTGCTGCGTAACACCCAGTCCAGACAACGGCCTGGCAGGATCCGACGCAATACGCTGAGTGCGTGCGCCAGCAGGGTGACCGGATAACGCAGTTTGGCCCTTGGGCTTTCCAACGCATGGCGCAATTTTGGTAAAATGGCCTCTGGCGGCAGCGTCAGACGCTTGGCAATGCCGGGGTTATGCACCGGCTTATCACTCTGCGCCTGATTGACGTTTTGGGTAAAGTGGGTGGAAATTGGGCCGGGTTCAATCAGGCTGACCTGAATGCCCGTGCCATGCAATTCCATTCGCAGTGCGTCAGACCAGGCTTCCAGCGCAAATTTGCTGGCGGCATATGCTCCTCGCCCGGCGCTGGAAACCAGACCCATCACCGAACTGGTCTGAATAATGCGGCCTTCGCCGTGCGGCAGCATCGCCGGCAACAGCAGCTGGGTCAACTGATGGGTACCAAACAGGTTGGTGGCGAACTGCCGTTCCAACTGCTGGCGGGAAATACTGCTCAACGGGCCGTAAACGCCAAATCCACCGTTATTGAACAAGCCATACAACCGACCACCGGTCAGTTCGATCACCTGCGCAGCGGCGCGTTCGACGCTATCGCTATCGTCCAGATCCAGCTCAACGCCTTCGAGCCCAAGCTGACGCATATTCTCCACGTCTTGTGGTTTACGACAGGCGGCCAGCACCCGGTAACCACGATTACGCAGATCCTGCGCTGCAATTAATCCAATTCCGCTGGAACAGCCGGTTATCAACACTGCTTTTTGCATAACTTTACCTAGTGTGCAGCCCTATTTAATTAGACTCATGTTTTACTAGAGGTTCCAGGCGTTCCGCCATCCAGGTGGCGATAAACGGTTGGGCATCCTTATTGGGATGCAATCCGTCATCCTGCATCCATTCCGCTTTAATCACCACCTGTTCCATGTAGAACGGCAGAAGCGGGATGTTGAACTGTTTAGCCAGCGCTGGGTAAATGGCGCTAAAGGCTTCGGTATAACGGCGGCCATAGTTAGGGGGAATACGGATCTGCATCAGCAACGGCTGTGCGCCGGCTTTCTGCACCAAAGTGATAATCTGGCTGAGATCGCGCTGCAGGTCCTGCGCTGGGAAACCACGCAGACCGTCGTTGGCACCCAGTTCGATCAGCACCCAGCGTGGCTGGTGTTGTTTCAATAACTCGGGCAGACGTGCCAACCCCTGTGCGGCGGTGTCGCCGCTGATACTGGCATTGACCAGTTGCGGATCACCCGGTTTTTTCTGCCACTGCTCGGCCAGCAACGTCGGCCAGGCCTGCGCCACCGGCAAGCGGTAACCGGCGCTTAAACTGTCGCCTAAAATCAATAATGTATCGGCGGCGACAGCGCGTAAACTGAATAATCCCAACAGCAAAAGGAAGGGAAGATGCCAGCGGAAAACGTTCTTGAAGTTCATCATCTTAGTAAACACGTTGGTCAGGGTGAGCATCAGCTCTCCATCCTTACCGGAGTCGAGCTGGTTGTCAAACCCGCACAGACAATTGCCTTGATTGGCGAGTCCGGCTCGGGGAAATCAACGTTGCTGGGGATCCTCGCCGGGTTGGATGACGGCAGTGAGGGGGACGTGCATTTGTTGGGCGAGTCGCTGACCGCGTTGGATGAAGAGGGCCGGGCCGCGCTGCGTGCTAAGAATGTTGGCTTTGTGTTTCAGTCATTTATGTTGGTACCCACGCTCAATGCGCTGGAAAACGTGCAGTTACCGGCGTTATTGCGTGGTGAAAGCGATCGCCAAAGCAGAGACCAGGCGGTGCAGTTGCTGGAGCAGCTTGGGTTGGGCAAACGCCTTACTCACCTGCCGGCGCAGCTTTCCGGTGGCGAGCAGCAGCGTGTAGCGCTGGCGCGGGCGTTCAGCGGTAGGCCGCGGGTGCTGTTTGCTGATGAACCGACCGGCAACCTTGATCGCCAGACGGGTGAACGCATTGCCGATTTACTGTTTTCCCTCAACCGCGATTTTTCCACCACGCTAATCCTGGTGACCCATGATGAAACGTTGGCGGCGCGCTGCCAGCGTCGGTTGCGCCTGCGCGAAGGCAAGCTGTGGGAGGAAGCATGATCTGGCGTTGGTTTTGGCGAGAGTGGCGATCGCCGTCACTGCTGATCGTCTGGTTAGCGCTCACGCTGTCGATGGCCTGTGTGCTGGCTCTGGGTAGCATCAGTGATCGTATGGATAAGGGCCTGAGCCAGCAGAGCCGTGATTTTATCGCGGGCGACCGAGTATTGCGCAGCGCCCGACCGGTACCGGATGGCTGGTTGCTGGATGCGCAGCAACAAAGGCTGAAAGTCAGCCGGCAGCTGTCGTTTACCACCATGACCTACGCCGGGGACAGGCCGCAGTTGGCAGACGTGAAGGCCACCGATCTGGCCTATCCGCTGTACGGCAAGCTGGAAACGCGTCCCGCCAACGTCAAGTTGACGCCGGGGAGTGTATTGGTCGCCCCGCGTTTGCTGGCGCTGTTGAACGTGAAGGTGGGGGATACGCTGGATGTTGGCGATACCCGCTTGCGTATCGTCGGTGAAATCCTTCAGGAACCCGATTCTGGCTTCAACCCGTTCCAGACCGCGCCACGCATCATGATCAATCTGGCGGACGTGGATAAAACCGGGGCGGTGCAGCCCGGCAGTCGGCTGACCTATAGGTATATGTTTGCCGGCGCCCCGCAAGATGTCCAGCGTTACGAGGATCGCCTGACGTCACAACTTACACCCGATCAGCGCTGGTTTGGGCCGCAGGAGTCTGGCAGTGCGTTGGGCAAATCACTACAGCGTTCGCAGCAGTTCCTGTTGCTGTCGGCGTTGCTGACGCTGCTGCTGTCGATTGCCGCCGTGGCGGTGGCGATGAGCCACTATTGCCGTAGCCGTTACGATCTGATCGCTGTGTTAAAAACGCTGGGTGCGGGCCGTAGCGCGTTGCGTAAGTTGATTGTTGGCCAGTGGCTGGCCGTGATCCTGCTGGCCGCCGCCTGTGGAGGGCTTATCGGGTTGGGGTTTGAAGCCGTGTTAATTCGGTTGCTGGCCCCCGTACTGCCAGCTGAACTGCCCGCGGCGGGTACCTGGCCGTGGCTGTGGGCAATCGGCGCGTTGCTGATGATTTCGTTGCTGGTGGGGTTACGCCCGTACCGTCAGTTACTGGCGACTCAACCGCTCCGGGTATTGCGGCGTGATGTAGTGGCCACTGTCTGGCCACTGCGCTATTTCCTGCCAGCGACGGCGTTGATTGTCGTGGTGTTATTGACCGCGCTGATGGGGGCCAGCACGCTGTTGTGGTCTATCCTCGCCGGTATTTTGGTGCTGGCCTTATTGTTGGGCGGTATTGGTTGGGGCAGTTTGTTATTGCTACGCCGGATTACGCTGAAAAATCTTGCACTGCGGTTGGCGGTTAATCGGCTGCTGCATCAACCCTGGGTCACGGTCAGCCAGCTGGCAGCCTTCTCTTTGTCGTTCATGTTGTTGGCATTATTACTGGTTCTACGCGGTGATTTGCTCGACCGCTGGCAGCAGCAATTGCCGCCGGATAGCCCGAACTACTTCCTGCTGAACCTGACAGAAGCCCAAGTGCCGCAGGTGAAAACCTTCCTGCAGCAACATCAAATTAACCCGGAAACTTACTACCCGATTGTCCGCGTACGTTTGACCGAGATTAACAAGCAGGTGGCGACCGAACGGGTGCATGAGGACGATCCGGGCGGCGAGGCAGTGAATCGTGAGCTGAACCTGACCTGGCTGGCGGATCTGCCCGCGCACAATCCTTTGCTGGCAGGCAGTTGGCCGCCTAAGACTGGGGAGGTCTCGATGGATCAAGGCATTGCCGGGCGGCTCAACGTCAAGCTGGGCGATACCCTGACCTTTAGCGGTGATACCCAGTCTTTCAGCGCGAAAGTCACCAGCCTGCGGCAGGTGGATTGGGAAAGCCTGAAACCGAACTTTTACTTCATCTTCCCGCCGGGTGCGCTGGACGGTCAGCCACAAACCTGGCTCACCAGTTTCCGCTACGACGGGGACGGCCAGATGTTGACCCAGCTTAACCGCCAGTTCCCGACGCTCAGCCTGCTGGATATAGGTTCGATCCTCAAACAGGTTGGCGGTGTGCTGCAGCAGGTGAGCCGCGCACTGGAAGTGATGGTGGTGCTGGTGGTGCTTTGTGGTGGTTTGCTATTGATGGCCCAGGTGCAGGTAGGCATGCGCCAACGGCGTCAGGAACTGGTGGTGTATCGCACGTTAGGAGCCGGCAAACGCCTGTTACGCAGCACGTTATGGTGTGAGTTTGCCTTACTGGGGCTGGTCGCGGGCATTGCTGCTGCGGTGGGCGCGGAAGCTGCCTTGTGGCTGTTGCAAAGCCAGGTGTTTGACTTCCCCTGGGCGCCAACGCCTGTGCTGTGGTGGGCGCTGCCGTTACTCAGTGCGCTGCTGCTATCGCTATGTGGTGGTTGGCTGGGCGTGAGGTTGTTGCGCGGTCAGGCACTGTTCCGCAGTTACGACGGGTAACTCGCCCTCATTATCAGGTGGCCCTGATTCCGGGGCCGCCTGAACAAAATATTGCTCCTGCCACCATGCCCCTCGCGTGTCAAAAACCTCCCGTATGTCATTTCCGTTCCTTGCCAATGGGTTCTGGCGCTTGATAGATTGATTGTGAAATCGATTACATTTATGGTTCGGATTATTAAAATTCACACCGCGCATTAGGGTAAGGAGATGTTACCTGTCTCGTCATGGTAAAAGAGTGAATGTCGTCATTGTTCATGAAAATCAATGCTATTTAGTGGTTTTACAGGCTGACTTTCTTTTGTGTATCGTAAATAAAATAATGTAATCGTTTCCACTAATGTGATCGCACTCACTTCTCTTGGATGGATTGCCTCCTATCATAATGACAACTTAAGAACGTTATTCATCGGAGGCAGTATGAGTACTACCGTCAACGTTGCAGCGGCGGATAAAAGCCAAAACAATGCAGGTATGACTTTTTTCGTCTGTTTTTTGGCTGCGCTGGCCGGGTTGCTGTTTGGTCTGGATATCGGCGTCATTGCGGGTGCCCTGCCATTTATTACGGATTCGTTCCATATCACGAGCTCCCAGCAGGAGTGGGTGGTTAGCTCAATGATGTTTGGGGCCGCTGTCGGTGCCGTGGGCAGTGGTTGGATGAACTTCCGCATCGGGCGTAAATACAGCCTGATGATTGGCGCAGTCTTGTTTGTCGTGGGTTCGCTGTGCTCAGCTGCGGCACCCAACGTGGAGATCTTGTTGATTTCTCGCGTGCTGCTTGGGCTGGCGGTGGGCGTTGCATCCTACACCGCCCCTATTTATCTGTCTGAAATCGCACCAGAAAAAATCCGTGGCAGCATGATTTCCATGTACCAGCTTATGATTACCATCGGTATCCTGGCCGCTTACCTGTCGGATACTGCATTCAGCTATACCGGTGCCTGGCGCTGGATGCTGGGGGTGATCACGATTCCTGCCGTATTGCTGCTGATTGGGGTATTTTTCTTGCCGGATAGCCCACGCTGGCTGGCTTCACGTAATCGTCATGAGCAGGCGCGCCAGGTATTGGAAAAACTGCGCGACAGCAGTGCCCAGGCACAGCACGAACTGAACGAAATCCGTGAGAGCCTTAAGCTGAAACAAAGTGGCTGGACGTTGTTTAAGGACAATAAAAATTTCCGACGTGCCGTTTTCCTCGGCGTTCTGCTACAGGTAATGCAGCAGTTCACCGGGATGAATGTCATCATGTATTACGCGCCGAAGATTTTTGGCCTGGCGGGTTTTGCCAGTACTGCGCAGCAGATGTGGGGCACGGTTATTGTTGGCTTGGTTAACGTGTTGGCCACCTTTATTGCCATTGGTTTGGTTGATCGCTGGGGACGCAAACCGACGCTGACGCTGGGCTTTATCGTCATGGCCGTGGGCATGGGGGCGCTGGGGACGATGATGAATGTGGGGATGAGTTCACCGACGGAACAATACTTCGCCATTATCATGTTGCTGATGTTTATTGTCGGGTTTGCCATGAGTGCCGGCCCACTGATCTGGGTACTGTGCTCAGAGATTCAGCCACTGAAAGGCCGCGATTTTGGTATCACCTGTTCCACAGCAACCAACTGGATCGCCAACATGATCGTCGGTGCGACATTCCTGACCATGCTGAATTCGCTGGGCAGTGCACACACCTTCTGGGTGTATGCTGCACTCAATGTCGTGTTTATTTTCATCACGCTGGCATTGATTCCAGAAACGAAGAATATCTCTCTGGAACATATTGAGCGCAATCTCATGGCCGGTAAGCCGTTACGTAACATTGGCTCACGTTAAGCGCTCACGTGTGGCTCGCCATAGGACGAATTTTGCGTCAGGCACAGATTAAGGGAAAATTATGACGATTCTGGTTACCGGCGGTGCCGGATATATAGGTTCGCACACCGTACTGACATTGTTGGAACGTGGTGAAGATGTGGTGGTGCTGGACAATTTGATTAACGCATCTGAAGAGTCTTTGCGCCGTGTGGAACAGCTGACGGGCAAAGCCGTGAAGTTCTACCAGGGCGATGTACAGGATGCCGACTGCTTGCAGCGGATCTTTAAGGAGCAGCCGATCGCCTGCGTGATCCATTTTGCCGGTCTGAAGGCGGTGGGGGAGTCCACCCAAAAGCCACTGGAGTACTATCAAAACAACGTGGCGGGCACGCTGGTGTTACTGGAAGCTATGCGTCAGGCGGGCGCTCATCGGTTTATCTTTAGCTCCTCCGCCACGGTGTACGGCGAGCATGCACCGGTGCCTTATCGGGAAGATATGCCGATCGGCGGCACCACCAGCCCCTACGGTACGTCCAAGTGGATGGTAGAGCAGATCCTGCAGGATTTTGCCAAGGCGGAGCCGGCATTTTCGATTATCGCTCTGCGCTACTTCAATCCAGTGGGCGCTCACGAGTCCGGCTTGATTGGTGAAGACCCGAGCGGCATCCCTAATAATTTGCTGCCTTACATTGCCCAGGTGGCAATTGGTCAGCGGAAAACGCTGAGCGTGTTTGGCGGCGACTATCCCACTAAAGATGGGACGGGCGTGCGTGACTACATTCACGTGATGGATGTTGCTCAGGGACACCTGGCGGCGATGGATCACTTACCGCAGATCGCTGGTTTCAAAGCGTATAACCTGGGCTCCGGGGTGGGTTACTCGGTGCTGGAGATGGTGAAAGCGTTTGAAAAAGCTTCGGGTGTCACCATTTCTTATCAGATTTTACCGCGCCGGGCGGGCGACTTACCTGCCTTCTGGGCTGATGCCGGGTTGGCAAAACAGGAGCTAGGTTGGCAAGTGCAACGCGGGCTTGACGTGATGATGCGCGATACCTGGAATTGGCAGAGCAAAAATCCGCAGGGCTATACCCATCATACTTGACGCTGCCTCTTTGTTGGCTGCGCTTGCGTGCCCCAGTCACATAGTTATCTATGCTCCAGGGGCTTACAAGCTTGCCGCCGCGATGCAACTCCAATTATTTAGGGTACAGCGTGATTAGCTTTTCATCGGTAGTAAAAAAGGGTTCAACCCATTGAGTTGAACCCTTTTTTTTGGTGCGGCGTAACGCTTAAGCCAGCTTTTTTTGCGCCCAGGCCAGGCCGCTTTGGTATTCGGCTGGCAACAGCGGTGCCAGAGCCAGTAATGACTGTTGCAGAGCGACGGCATCAGGATCGTTCAGGTTCAGGTGCCCGACCTTGCGACCTTCACGTACTTCTTTTTCGTACCAGTGCAGATGTACCAGCGGTAATGCCAGCCATTGCTGATTCACTGCGGTGCCAATCAGGTTAACCATCACTGACGGCGTACTCACTACCGGCTTTGGCAACGGCAGGGCCAGAATGGCACGTAAATGCAGTTCGAACTGGCTGATGGACGCGCCGTTCTGCGTCCAGTGGCCGCTGTTGTGTACGCGGGGGGCCAGTTCATTAATCAACAGACGATCGCCAACGATAAAGCACTCCATCGCCATCACACCGACGTAGTTCAGCTCATCAAGGATGGCGGTTAGCATCTGCTCGGCCTGATGCTGCAAGGCTGGGTTAGGCTGCGGCAATGCGACGCTGGTGCGCAGAATACCTTCTTCATGCAGGTTATGGGTCAGCGGATAGAACACGGACTTGCCATCGTGCCCACGCGCACCAACCAAAGACACCTCGCCAGAGAAGTTAATACCTTGTTCGACGATGCATTCACCGTAGGCATCTGCCGGCAACTCGGCTTCCTGGCCTGGGCGTAAACGCCATTGGCCGCGACCGTCGTATCCGCCCACACGGCGTTTGACGATAGCCAGTTCACCGAGGGTGGCAAACACCTGCGGCCATTCGGCGGCGTTGGCCAGCAACTGCCAAGGTGCGGTATCCAGACCCAGTTGATCGAGCAACTGTTTTTGCGTCAGACGATCTGCCAAACGCGGGAAAATATCGCGGTTGACGAAACTATTATGGGTCGCTAATTCGCGCGTCAGTGCCGTTTCCGGCCAGCGTTCGATCTCGGCGGTGATCACACTGTTTTGATAAGGCACAGCTTCCGGTTCGGCGTCGATGCCAACCGGATAGACGGCAATACCCAGTGGTTCACCGGCCTGGCGCAGCATGCGCCCCAACTGACCATTGCCCAGTACGCAAACCGGCTTCATGCTTCCTCCCGCGGATCCGGGTTGTTCAGTACGTCGTCGGTCTGCGCTTGACGCCAGTCTGCCAGGCGTTGTGCCAGCGGGGTGTCGTGCAGTGCCAGAATTTGCGCTGCCAAGAGTGCGGCATTAGCGGCGCCGGCTTTGCCGATCGCCAGCGTACCGACGGGGATACCACGTGGCATTTGTACGATGGAGTACAGGCTATCTACGCCACTCAATGCGGCGCTTTGCACCGGCACACCCAGCACCGGTACCAGAGTTTTCGCGGCCAGCATGCCTGGCAGATGCGCAGCACCGCCCGCACCGGCTATGATCACGTCAAAGCCATTGGCACTTGCCTGTTCGGCGAAGCTGAACAGCTTATCTGGCGTACGATGAGCGGAAACGACTTCGACATGGAACGGGACATTGAGCGAGGTCAGGACGTCGGCCGCAAACTGCATGGTGGCCCAGTCACTTTTCGATCCCATTACAATTGCGATTTTAACCCCAGCGTGGGTGGCTGAAGCGGCGTTGGCTCCCATGGGTGTAAGGCTCCTGTAATTGTACAAACGACGGCCGGTTGCCTGCGGCGGGAGGCCGAATGAGGGCGTAGAGCATACCATGAGCGCACGGCAAGGAAAACGGTTGCGTCGCCAGTTTTCACCGTCAAAAGCGCGAATTTTTTACTCGCGCAATATGTCAGGAACTTAGAAGGGGAATTGGATCAATTCGACGGCGTCAGCGCTGACTTTGATCATTGAGCCTTCAACGTGCCAGGCACCCAGTACTGCGCGGTGGGCTTTACCGTTGCTCAACGTCAGATCATGCACGGCTGGACGGTGTGTGTGACCGTGGATCATCCAGTGAACGTTGTGGCGTAACATTGCCTGTTCAACCGCTTGCGGGTTGACGTCCATAATAGATTCAGACTTGTATTGGTTGCTCTGTTGGCTACGTGCGCGCATTTTGGCGGCGATCTTAAGACGCCAGCGCAACGGCATTGCCAGAAACAGCCGTTGGATCCAGGTGTTATGCACTTTGCTGCGGAATTCTTGGTATGCATGATCGTCGGTACAGAGTGTGTCACCGTGCAGGATCAGTATTTTTCGGCCGTACAGGTCCAGCACCTTTTCTTCCGGCAGCAGCTGCATACCGCTGGCGCGGGCAAAGCGTTTGCCAACCAGAAAGTCACGATTACCGTGGATAAAATAGCAGGGCACACCAGCCTGTTGCAGCGCCTTCAACGCCGCGGCGATTTCACCGTGCAGCGGCTCGGGATCGTCATCGCCGATCCAGGCTTCGAACAGGTCGCCAAGAATGTACAGGGCGTCGGCGTGAATGGCATCTTGCCGCAAAAAGCGCAGAAAACCGGCAGTGATTGCCGGTTCCTGTGCGCTTAAATGCAGATCTGCGATAAACAGCTGGTGCATGCAGCCGCGATTACTCGCTGACGGTAACGCTGGTGATGATCACGTCTTCTACCGGCACGTCCTGGTGCATACCGCTGCGGCCAGTTTTCACGCCTTTGATCTTGTTAACCACGTCCATGCCTTCAACAACTTCAGCAAACACGCAGTAACCCCAGCCTTGCGCGTTTTCGCCGCGGAAGTTCAGGAAGTCGTTGTCAGCTACGTTGATGAAGAACTGTGCAGTCGCGGAGTGTGGATCGTTGGTACGCGCCATTGCCAGGGTACCGATGGTGTTTTTCAGACCGTTGTTGGCTTCGTTCTTGATGGTTGCCTTGGTGTCTTTCTGAGTCATGCCAGGCTCAAAACCGCCGCCCTGAACCATAAAGCCATTGATAACACGGTGGAAAATGGTGTTGTTGTAGAAGCCGTCACGGCAGTAGTTCAGGAAGTTTTCAACGGTAACCGGCGCTTTGTCAGCAAAGGTGTTGATAACGATGTCGCCGTGATTAGTGTGGAAAGTAACCATAGTTTTAGTCCTAACAAGATGAAGTGAGATGTCACGTAGAGCGAGTGAACAATCAGACCGTCGTTATAACATATCTCCTTTAATGAGTCAGCAGCGGCTAAACCGCGCACAGTCTGTGGTAAAAGTGTTTTTGTTATATTATAACATTGGTTGTATTCCCTGATTTATCGCCGTTTTCCACGGTTCAGCTCAGCAAAGCGTGGCCTTAACCTTGCATTAGATCAGGCTTCGGGTTTCAATATGCTACTGGGTTAACCCCTAATGACCTTTTTGTTATCACGCACACCACGGAATGTCCCGATGCTAAAGATTTTTAATACCCTGAGTCGTCAAAAAGAGGAATTCAAACCCATTCATGCCGGTAAAGTTGGCATGTACGTGTGCGGGGTAACCATCTATGACCTGTGTCATATCGGCCACGGGCGTACCTTTGTTGCTTTCGACGTGGTGGCGCGTTATTTGCGTTATCTCGGCTATTCGCTGAACTATGTGCGTAATGTTACCGACGTTGATGACAAAATTATCCGTCGCGCGACAGAAAACGGCGAAAGCTGCGATCAACTGACCACGCGCATGCTGGCAGAAATGCATGCCGACTTTGATTCCCTGTTGATCGAACGCCCGGACATCGAGCCACGTGCGACCCAGCATATCGCTGAGATCATTGAGATCACCCAGCGTCTGATCGACCGTGATCATGCGTATGTGGCCAGCAATGGCGACGTGATGTTCTCCATTGACAGCGATCCGCAATACGGTTTGTTGTCACGCCAGGATCTGGATCAATTGCAAGCTGGTGCGCGCGTAGAAATCGACGACGTGAAGCGCAACCCAATGGATTTCGTGCTGTGGAAGATGTCCAAGCCGGGTGAGCCAAGCTGGGAATCCCCGTGGGGCGCAGGCCGTCCGGGCTGGCACATTGAATGTTCTGCCATGAATGGTAAGCAGTTGGGTACCCACTTTGATATCCACGGCGGCGGTTCCGATCTGATGTTCCCGCACCACGAGAACGAGATTGCTCAGTCAAGCTGTGCGCATGACGGCCCGTACGTGAACTACTGGATGCACTCCGGTATGGTGATGATCGACAAAGAGAAAATGTCCAAGTCATTGGATAATTTCTTCACCATCCGCGACGTGTTGGGTTACTACGACGCCGAAACCGTGCGTTACTTCCTGATGTCCGGCCACTATCGTAGCCAACTGAACTACAGCGAAGAGAACCTGAAACAGGCACGCACGGCATTGGAACGTCTGTACACCGCGCTGCGCGGTACCGATGCCAACGCTCAACCGGCGGGCGGTGAAGTATTTGAAAGCCGTTTCCGCGAGGCGATGGACGACGATTTCAATACGCCGGAAGCGTATTCAGCCCTGTTTGATTTGGCGCGTGAAGTTAACCGCCTGAAGGCCGAAGACCTGAATGCAGCTAATGGGTTGGCAGCGGAATTACGCAAGCTGGCGAAGGTGCTGGGCCTGTTGCAGCAAGAACCAGAATTGTTCCTGCAAAGCGGTGCACAAGCTGACGATGCTGAAGTGACAGAGATTGAAGCCTTAATCAAGCAACGTAACGATGCCCGTAAAGCTAAAGATTGGGCGCTGGCGGATGCTGCGCGCGATCGCTTGAACGAGATGAACATCGTGCTGGAAGATGGCCCGCAGGGGACGACCTGGCGCCGTAAGTAATTCGCGTTAGGCTAACAAACAAAAAAGGCGCTGGGGTTTACTCAGCGCCTTTTTCTATGGAGCGGGGTTTACGGCTTAACAACCACCTTGCCGCCGTTAAACTCCACGACCTGATCGGCAACGATTTTGCAGCGCTTACGCGTTTCAACTTTACCGTTCACTTTCACCTGCCCATCGGCGATGACTTCTTTGGCGGCACCGCCGCTTTCGCACCAGCCCTGGAACTTGAGCAGATCGCACAGTTCGACGTGCGGGTGATTTTCCAGATTAAAAGTTTCCATACTGCCTTACTTATTTAGGTTGAACGTCGTGATAAACCTCGCAGGCCTGCAAGGTATTTTGGATCAGTGTAGCAACGGTCATTGGGCCAACGCCACCCGGAACCGGCGTAATATAGGCAGCTCGCTCACTGGCGGCATCAAAATCTACGTCTCCGACCACTTTACCACTTTCCAGACGGTTAATGCCGACATCAACGACGATGGCACCCGGTTTAATCCAGTCGCCTGGAATAAAGCCCGGTTTACCGACCGCAACGACCAGCAGATCGGCGTTTTCAACGTGGTGGCGCAGATTTTTGGTAAAGCGGTGCGTCACCGTCGTCGTGCAACCCGCCAGCAGCAGCTCCATGCTCATTGGGCGACCGACAATGTTGGACGCGCCAACCACCACGGCATTCAGACCGTAGGTATCGATGTTATAGCGCTCTAACAACGTCACGATACCGCGTGGCGTACATGGACGCAGCTTAGGCGCGCGTTGGCACAGGCGGCCGACGTTGTACGGATGGAAACCGTCGACGTCTTTATCCGGATGTATGCGTTCCAGCACTTTGACGTTATCGATGCCAGCGGGCAGCGGCAACTGCACTAAAATGCCGTCGATCTCGCCGTCGGCGTTCAGCCTGTCGATCAGCGCCAGCAATTCGGCCTCACTGGTGGTGGCAGGTAGATCGTAGGAGCGGGAGATAAAGCCCACTTCATCACAGGCGCGACGCTTGCTGGCGACGTAGATTTGTGAGGCTGGATTTTCGCCAACCAGCACTACCGCCAGACCTGGAGCACGTTTACCGGCAGCCAGACGTTGTTTAACTTGCTCAGCCACTTCGTTTCTAACCTGCTGCGCAATCGTTTTACCATCAATAATCTTTGCTGACATCAGTGAGGAAATCCATCAATTAAGAAAAGCGGGGAATGACGCTATTTTGTCAGAAGCGGAGCGCGCTGTCAGGCGTTGAATCGCGATCGATGGCGTTTGCTGGGCGTGATTTACGCTTTTTTTATACCAACAGAATGATCCTCTACGCCTTTTTTACCTTGTGCCACGTAAGCTGCAATCAGTGAAATTGCGGTACGGGAGGAGAAATCATGATGGTCATCACTCGGTTACACTCTTTGCACCAGCCCATCGATAGTCTGGCGTATCCACCAAGACACGTGGGGGAAACGGTGTTCGATTCGTCATTACACCCGGCAGACGTTGCGCAGTTGATTGCGCTGCATCAACGTGCTGCACATAAAGCACCGTCCTCATGGATAACGCGTTTGAACGCATTGTGCCGGAGGTTGCACGCATGATAAGCATCAGAGGGGTGGGGCTTATGCTACTGGCGTGGGCCCCGATGGGTCAGGCTTCACTCAATGCCGCACCGGTGAGTGCTGCGTTAAGCCCGCCGCTGTCGGTTGCCTGCAATCTACTGGCGACCGAACATGCTGATTGGGGCAATATCAATGCAATGGTGCATTCAGCACGCATTTGCCTGCAGCGCCCTACGGAGCAACAATCAGAACGTCTTATCGAACCGGCCAATTCCGGCCTGGCTCAACGCAGCGCTGACTCGCCGCTGGATTTAATACAAAACAAATGATGATGTTAACGCCGTGGGCGGGGGCAGTAATGGTTGAAAAAACGCCATAAAGCACGGCTGCCGCCGTAACGTTATGAAAAGGCATTGACTCAGTAACCCCTGACCGTATAATCCCACTCCGCAACTTCCGGTTGCCGCATCCCCATGCGCCCTTAGCTCAGTTGGATAGAGCAACGGCCTTCTAAGCCGTAGGTCACAGGTTCGAGCCCTGTAGGGCGTACCATTTCGATTCAATCAGTTACGCAAAAGCCCCTCACTAAATCATCGGCTTTGATAACCGACAGGATGAGATCCAGCTCAGAGAGAATATTGCGATATAGATATTCATATTCTTTATCCCGTTGCTCACTCTCACCTACACCTGGCAGATCTACCAGTATCAGGCTATGGTCACCAGTGTTCAGTCGAAATCGCAGTACGTCACGGGGTCAGGTGTCGTCGAGAGCGACCCCTATCGTACGGCCAGACAGACTCGATATTGCTAGAGCGACGCAGCCGTTTGTTAGTGCAAATTAAACAGTGGATTTTAGTGGCTCAGGACACTCATCTATTCATGGTTGTGTGACCTTTGAGACAACGATTACCAAGTGATGCTCAGCTTCTTAATAGATAACGTTCATGGGCTGTATATGGATACAGTGTCAATGACAAGGAGCCTCACATGGCAAATCTGATTATTAGCGAAAACAACGACATTACTTTGACCCCAGAGCAAGCTAAGACTCTTACTAAGGTTGAAGTCGCAGGCCAGTTTGAAAATGCTGTATTGCTGAACAAATACCTTGGCCGCATGTCAGTGCCAATGGAATCAGGTACTGAATTCGATGAGGTTCTGAACACAGTTCCTGCATACTCGCTGGCTATCTCTGTCGATGGGCGTTGTTTTTCTGGCGTAGGTGCTCCGACAGTATCAGCCGCAGGAGACACCTGGGAATTCAAGTATCCATTTATCCTGCTCGAAAGCTACGCAGAGCAGGTAACTACCCAACACATTCCGGTTTCGCAACCGGCATAACCAAAGTAAATCAATCCCGGCTTATGTCGGGATTTTTTACGTTCATTATCCGCTACCGGGTAATGAACCCTGCAAGGGGGAGGCATGGTGATTACGTCAGCCTTGGTATTCGGTCGGTCCTTTTCTACTTCTACGACGGTAAGATCCGCACAGTCTTGATGGATGCATTTCTCACCGGCTTCATGAGGATATTAGCCGAGGCTGAGGAGCAGTATTTAGCCGGCTATCGAACCAAAAAACGCCCCCACGCCCGATGACATCGCCATTGCCAGGGCACTCCAGAATGTAATGCGGACCATGCCGGGAAGGATTGGAGCACCGCCTGCGTTAGCGGCAACGCCACCCAGAATGGCCAGAGATAGCAATGCTGAAAGGGCAATTGCTGGGATCGCCCACGGGCCCGTGACAATCACGGCGACCAATAAGGGTAAGATTGCCCCAGCCGAGAAACTCGCAGCAGAGGCCAAAGCCGCCTGCAAGGGGCGGGCAGTGGTGATTTCCGATATGCCTAACTCTTCACGCGCATGTGCGGCTAAAGCGTCATGGCTCATCAGTTTTTCAGCCACTTGTTTTGCCAGCGTAACGTCCAGGCCGCGATGGACATAAATTGAGGTTAACTCGCGAAATTCACCCTGAAAATCGGCATCCAACTCGGCCTGTTCTTCCGCCAGGGCGGCTTTCTCGGTGTCTGACTGAGAAGACACGGAAACATATTCACCGGTTGCCATCGACATCGCCCCGGCAACCAAACCGGCAATGCCGGTTAGCAGAATACTTTGGTGGGTGACGTTGGCCGATGCTACCCCGAGCAGCAAGCTCGCAGTAGATACGATCCCATCATTAGCGCCAAGGACTGCGGCTCTGAGCCAACCTATCTTCTCTATGCTGTGTCGTTCTCTGTGCATGATGGCGTTCCCTTTTTACGGCGCTGCCTGTCAGCGGGTTGTGTTCGGCCTCTTTAGTTTAGCGTGGCTTTTCGGGCGGCTGCCGGCAGGACAATGCGTGAGTATTCTCTGTCTGGGTTCAGGTATCTGAAGGGGGAACCCGTGGTTCACGGGCGGAGTACGCAGAATGTAATTTTTCCGGAAAAGATTCACGGACTTTTTCGCGATGATTGAGTCGCCATTTACCTCTTCTCGGCAATGATGACACCGCGTCTCCACATTGTGTGGAACAACTCGGTGGAATGTGGCTATGTCACTGCAACAAATATCAAATACTCCCTTGATGAACAACAGGGTGAAGGGCATCGGCTATAGGCATTATGCGTATCTGATCGTGATATTCGCGGCGGTTATTCGGTTTATTTCTTTAACCGACAAATATTTTTGGTGTGACGAGGCATCCAGCGTTCTGACCAGTCGTTATGACGTGGGGGCATTGTTGTACCACGCTTCTTTTGACGTTCATCCCCCGCTTTATTATCTGTTACTGCATGGTTGGATGTCCCTGTTCGGTGACAGTATCCTGGCGGTCCGTTCGCTCAGTTTGGTATTTGGCGTCATTACGGTCGCATTGACGATCAAACTGACCCGCTGGATTGCCGGCAAACGGGCAGCGCTACTGGCGGGTTGGTTAGTCGCGATCATGCCGATGGCAGTGCGCTACAGCCAGGAAGCGCGAATGTATGCGCTGATGGGCATGTTGACGATTGCAGCCACCATGGCGTTGATGATGTGGCTGAAAAAACCGGACAACCGCCGCTATTTGTTCGCCTATGCGTTGCTGATGACGCTGAGTTTTTATACCCATTACTTCACCATTTTTGCTTTATTCAGTCATTGGATAGTATTGCTGGCTTTATCGTTCCAGCGTGATGAGCCAGTGAATTATCTCAAACAACCGGCCTGGTGGTTGGCCAACCTGGCGATAGGGTTGGCCTATATCCCATGGCTGTTAGTGCTGTTCGATTTGTTGACTCATATTGCAGAACTGAGAGTTGGCGGGGATGTGGGGTGGATACCTCAGGTTGAGTGGAGCGACTTACCCGCTATGTATTGGCGCTTTTTCGCCGGTAATGATGGCCGAGGCTATCCTGGGATAATTTTTTGGCTATTGCCGCTGTGCTTCGCCGGGTTGTCGTATTTGTGGCTGCGGGGGCGGGAAAGCGACAGGAAATATCCTTTGCTGTTGCTGTGCAGCGTATTTCTTCCGGTGACCCTGCTGTTTATCATTTCATTGCGTACACCCTTGTTCGTCGACCGTTATTTGTTTTTCGCCTCATTAGGTATTCCGATCATCCTGGCCATTTTAATTACGGAAAGCGAAAATAAAGCTTATAGGCTCTCATTACTGTTGCTGGTTGGTTTGCTGTTCGGTAGTGGGCTACAGAATGATTATTCGTCAGACAAAGATCAATTTAAGGGGATGGTGCACTATATCAACAACGGCTACCAGCCTGGGGATGCCGTTGTTGTCAGTAATATGTTTAATTACCTGAGCTACGTGTATTACAACAAAAAAGATTATCGTGCATTGTTGTATACGCCGGCCAAGCCCAATGGGCTTTCCGGTAAACCCAATGCCTACGGGTTCGGTACCTTTTTCCACGATCGGGCGGCGCAAACTTACGTCGATAATCTGAAGTCCTTGTCTGCGACCCATCGTCGGGTTTGGTTGGTCAGCGGCGGTGATTTCAATCAGGATTTTGGTCGCACGCAGCCGGGGTGGGTCAATACAAGCACCTTTAAAAGCGGCGGATTCGAGTCACGGCTGTTTGTGGTTCACTCCGCCAGATAATAAGTGGATGCCACCAGCGCACGTATCCGCTCCATCAGCCACAGTAACGCGGGGTCCTGACTGCGCTTGTGATGCCACAGCATGGCCACTTCGAAAGGTGGGAGATCTAGCGGTAGCTCGCTGTGCTTCAGGCCGTAATCCTGACTCCAGATTTTGCCCAGCCCTTCAGGTACGGTGGCCAGTGCCGGGCTGCGCTGCAGGATCAGCGGCAGTGTGGCGAAGTGCGGGCTGGTGTAACGCACCAAACGCTGCAGCCCATGAAGGGTCAGTTGTTCATCGATAGCGCTGGTGTTTGCGCCACGGTAGGAAACCAACAAGTGGTCGTTAGCAATGTAATTCGCCAGCGGCAGCGGGGTAGGCAGGTTTAGCTGTTCCGGATGCCACAGAGAGCAGAAGCGCATCTTGGTCAACACTTCTCGCTGCAGCCATTTAGGCCCGGATGGTGCGACGGAAATGGCCAGGTCAATACGATCCTGTTCCAGTGCATCACTGTCCTGGAATGGATCGGTGGCCACCACGTTTAGAGTGATACCGGGTGCCTGCTGTTTCAGGTCAGCCATTAGCGCGGGCATCAGCCACATTTCGACCCAATCGGCCATGCCTATCCGGAAGCTGTATTGCGCCGTGGCGGCAACGAAATTGGGTGGCTGGAATAGCACCTGCTGCATCTCTTCCAGCAGGGGTGTCAATGCCAGCACCAGCGTTTGCGCCCTTGGGGTGGGTTCCATACCCTGAGCGGTACGGATAAACAGTGGGTCATTGAACATGTCACGCAGACGTGCCAGTGCACCGCTGACGGCCGGTTGCCCCAGATACAGCTTTTCTGCTGCCCGTGACACGCTGCGTTCACGAAACAGTACCATCAGTACCGTCAGTAGGTTCAGGTCGATACGACTAAAATCATTTTCTCTGATGTTCATAATCATTCCAATCAATTTGAATGATGTTAACTGCCGCTACCATAATCTCCGTCAGCGTTAAAGGCGACGCATTTTTCTAACTGAAGGGGATGTTATGAAGCTGCTTTCTGCGCTGGCATTTGCCGGCTTACTGTTGACGGGGGCCGCCGTGGCGGAGCCGCAGGTCCAGGCACCGGGTTATTACCGCATGCCACTGGGTAAATTTGTCATTACCGCCGTGTCCGACGGCACGGTGACCATTCCGCTCGATAAATTGTTGACCCATATCTCGCCGCAGGCGCTGAAGCAAAGGATGGCCCAGGAGGCGATGACGCCGCAGGCGGAAACTTCAATCAACACCTTTGTTATTGATACCGGCAAGCAGCGAGTGTTGGTTGATACGGGGGCTGGACCGTTATTCGGCAAAGCCGGTGGGCACCTGTTGGAAAATCTGCGTGCGGCGGGGTACCCAGCGGAAACCCTGGACGCGGTGCTGTTGACCCACATACATGGCGATCACTCTGGAGGAGTGTCGTTAAACGGCAAACCGGCATTTCCTAATGCGCTGGTTTATGTCGATAAAAAAGACGTGGATTTTTGGCTGAACACGGCCAACCTCAGCAAGGTGGAGGCGAGTCAGAGGCATACCTTCAAGGAGTCGGCAGATTCGCTTAACCCGGTGATCGCCGCCGGTAAGCTGAAAACCTTCACTGCGCCGCTAAAAGTACTGGACGGTATCCAGGCGCTACCGGCACCGGGCCACACGCCGGGTAGCGTGGTCTATCGGGTCGAAAGCGAAGGGCAAACGCTGGTATTGTGGGGCGATATCATTCACGCCAAGGCGGTGCAAATGCCGGACCCTGAGGTGGCGATCCATTTTGATGTGAACCAGCAGCAGGCAGTGCAAACCCGAGAGCGTATTCTGGCACAGGTGGCGCGTGAGGGCGATTGGGTGGCCGCAGCCCATATCTCATTCCCCGGTCTGGGCCATGTGAAGGCCGAGGACAACGGCTACCGCTGGGTTGCCGCCAACTATACCACTCAGCTTTCGCACTAAAGGCGGTGAGGTGTTGAAGACACTATTTTTCGTCAGGAAGGAAATAGTGGCCGCATTTAGGGCAAATCATGGTGATGTTTTTACGCACTTTCCGGCGATTTTGTTCAGAAACGTGAGCGCACTTTGGACAGGTCATTTTTACTGATGTGTCGCTGAACATCTTAAGGGCTTCAAAGATAGACATATCTTTCACCGGGTCGATGTAGGGAAACTCACTCTACCATTCAGCGTCATCAATAGCCCTTTACTGATGATTTATTCATCATTTCTGTGAGCGCGATGGGGGAATTTTTGCTGCCATGAACACAGGGCGCTGCAGTAAAAATGTCACATTTCCATCCGGCGTTACATCTGCCGGATCAACCTTACGCAGGGATGACAGTTCTATACATTGAGGCTGGTAGTTTAACAGCTACCCGATGATGTTGTGTGTTATCCATTCCCTGTAGTGTAGTACCCATCCCTGTTAAGTTTATCCCGCCTTGAGCGGGATTTTTTTTATCTGTGTGAAATCACGAGTTCTCCAAACATAATGTCGCGTGAGGCCTGCAACGCCAAAAAATCATGAGGGAAACCTAGCTCAACGGCGCTGGCGATTTCCAGCCGTTGCCATTGATCTTCCGTTAGTCTGACATCCAACGCCCCCAGATTATCTTCCAGCTGCGCCTGTGTGCGTGCGCCAATAATGGGGGCGGTTACCGCCGGATTTCGTAACGTCCAGGCCAGGGCCACTTGCGAAGGACTGAAGCCGGACGCGTCGGCCAATGATTGCACTGTTTCGGCAATAGAAATATTGCGTTCGGTGAGCATACCTTTATTGCGTATCATAGTGCGTCGGGTACCGCTTTCTTCCTCCAATGGCTGCAGGTCTTGTCGGCTGTATTTACCGCTTAATATACCCCCAGACAGCGGCGACCAAGGGATAACACCCAAACCTAATTCACGTGCCATCGGGATCAGCTCACGCTCTACGGTGCGTTCCAGCAGGCTGTATTCGATCTGTAGGCCAATCAACGGTGACCAACCGCGTAAATCGGCCAGTGTTTGCATTCTGGCAGCTTGCCAGGCAGGAAGATCCGAAACCGCCAGGTACAGTACCTTACCGGCACGCACCAGATCATCCATGGCGCGCATAATCTCTTCCACCGGAGTGGTGAAGTCCCAGGCATGCAGATACAACAGATCGATATAATCGGTGTTCAGGCGCCGCAGACTTTCCTCCACCGAGTGGATCATACTTTTGCGGTGGTTACCGCCCGAATTAGGGTTGTCTATCTGCATGGGGAGCGTGTATTTGGTGGCAATCACCAAGCGATCGCGGCGTCCGGCTGCGAATTTTCCCAAAAAGCGCTCGGCGCTGCCTTCGGTGTAGCGGTTGGCGGTATCGATGAAATTGCCGCCGCGTTCGACATAAACGTCAAACAGACGGCGAGCCTCTGCCTGTTCCGCCCCCCAGCCCCAGTCGGTGCCGAAGGTCATGGTTCCAAGAGCCAATGGCGAGACTCGCAGGCCGGAACGGCCGAG
The DNA here is from genome assembly GCF_017832355.1 of Serratia sp. PL17. GTDB lineage: Bacteria > Pseudomonadota > Gammaproteobacteria > Enterobacterales > Enterobacteriaceae > Serratia. Next base: position 155,573 of record NZ_JAFIBY010000004.1, on the reverse strand, counting down.
TAGGCGGTAGTGGTTTAGGGCCAGTGATGTTTGCATCAGGTGTTTCCTCTGTGGTTTTTCTCAAGGATAGGCCCCGTCGAGCGTGTATTGAATACGCTATAATCTTCATGAATTATTAAGGATGGAGAGCATAATGAGAGGGAGTGACTTTGCAGAACTGCGCGCCTTTGCTGCCATTGTTGAATATGGCAGCTTTGCCCGTGCGGCAGCGCAATTGGGTATGTCCGCTTCAGCGCTTAGCCAAACGCAGCGTAATCTGGAAGCTCGGCTGGGTGTGCGCCTGTTGAATCGCACGACCCGCAGTGTGGCTCTGACTCAGGCAGGGGAGCAGCTGTTGGCCCGACTGAGGCCGGCGATGGCTGAGATTGAGTCTGCTGTTACACAGACTGCGGCATTACGGTTGCAGCCTGCAGGCACGCTGCGGCTCAATGCGTCCAGTCTGGCGGCTATCCATTATTTGGCCCCGTTGTTGGCCCCGTTTAATGCACACTATCCTGACATCATTGTGGATCTGAGCGTGGAGGATCGGCTGGTAGACATTGTGGCAGCCGGTTTTGACGCGGGTGTGCGCCTGCATGAGCGGCTGCCGAAAGATATGGTGGCCGTAGCACTGGGTGACAAACAGCGGATGTGCGTGGTGGCTTCTCCCACTTATTTGGCCCGCTTCGGAACACCGCAAACACCCGATGCGTTGCGCCAGCACCGCTGCCTGAATACTCGCTGGCCGACCAACGGCAACCTTTACCGCTGGGAATTCGAGCGTGATGGGGAAGTATCGGAGATCGCAGTGGAAGGCCCGCTAATTGTGGACGATCCGCAGGTTCTGATTCGTGCGGCAACTGATGGGCTGGGCATTGCCTATTTATTTGAGAGCCAGGCTAGCGAAGCCTTGCGAGCGGGGCGGCTATTATCGTTGTTGACGGCCTGGACACCGCCGTTTCCTGGTTTTTACCTTTATTATCCTGCCAATCAGCAAATGCCACGCCCACTTCGCGCGTTTATCGATTTCGCACGGCAGCAAAGTGTGAAGGTTGTGGGGGGATGAGCAGCGTCCGGTTTTTTTGAATAACTCTGTCAGATAAATTTGGTATTCACTCCAGGGCCAGTTGATTAGATTGGATCAGAGTAACTTCGAGTGCCGTCGGCATTCTAATGCAATGACCTGGAGTCCATTATGGCGAAGACAGTGGTTATCTTTCATTCCGGCTACGGCCACACCGAGCGTTTGGCAAAAGTTGTCGCGCAAGGGGCAGAGGCAGAACTGATCGCTATCGATCAGGAAGGCAATATCAGCGATGAAGCCTGGCAGAAACTGGATGAGGCGGATGCAATCATCTTTGGTTCACCGACCTATATGGGTGGCCCATCCTGGCAATTCAAGAAGTTTGCTGATGCCAGTTCAAAAGCCTGGTTTAGCCGCAAATGGCAGGACAAGGTTTTCGGTGGGTTTACTAACAGTGCCAGCCTGAATGGCGACAAGCAAGTGACGCTGATCGCGTTGCAAACGCTGGCTTCGCAGCATGGTGGTCTGTGGGTCAGCCTGGGATTGATGCCTGCTAATACCAAATCGGCACAGCGCACCGATGTAAACAATCTGGGTGGGTCAGTCGGGCTATTGGTGCAAACACCCGCCGACGCCAGTGTGGATGAGATGCTGTCGGGCGATTTGGAAACTGCCAGCTTATACGGCCAACGTGTTGCGGGCTTTGCTGCCAAACTGGCGTAACGGTTAATCCCCTTTTCGTCAACGAAGGGGGGGTATTGCCCTCGCATTGTGCTTTTATAGGCATGGCCTTGCTCATTTTCTCTACACAATTGACGCGTAAAATGCTGCGTGTTATTAGCCTGCTTGGGCTAACACTGCATTTCGTACAAATATTCCCGGTTCCTAGACCGGGTTTTTTGTTGCTAAGGTGTGCTTAAGCTTCTGGCGATACAATGAGCAGCAGCACAGGCATGCAATGGCTGTGTCGTAACTGTCGATTAGCTGCTCTTCAAGCGAGCCCGCACTGTGCGGGCTTTTTTTATGAATTGCGCTTCTGGGCGAGTTACAGGAAAATATTGGCCAGCAGAACAGCAAGGTGGCAAATAATACCCTCCTTTATTTTATGGTTTTTGTGTTAATGCTGTCTGACATGGGTTTGCGCTATGCTGATAGATATCTCTGGGTATTATTGTCGGGCGAGCTGCCATTTATTTCGTTTTGAATTGTCTCTATTTTTTACGTTAAGGTCCGGTTGTCATGTCTTCCTCATTATGTTTGTCGGGGGAATATGCGTAGAATTTCTCTGGTTATTATCAATATATGGGTAAGGCGATGAACGCCAGAATAAACACCAAACATAGCCTGCCTGCCGCCGTCCAGTTGATCACACTTTTTCTGCTGGCATTTTTACTTTCACTGCTGGGTATTTTTACTCGCCCAATAGGCTCACTTTCCCTGTTTTGGCCGGTGAATGCGATTTTGCTCGGCCTGTTATTACGCAAGCCTGCTTATGCCACCCCGGCGGGGTGGGTCATCACCTATCTTGGGATGATTGCGGCTGATTTGGCTAATGGTGAAAGCCTGTCACTGGCTATGTGGCTTAATGCTTGCAACATGTCGCTGATTGGTACCGGTTATGCCGTAATGCTGATGCTGCCGAAGTCGCAGCGCCGGATGGGTAAACCTCAGGCAATACTGTATATGTTTACCGCTAGCCTGAGCGGGGCGGCCGTGGCTTCGACTTTGTCGATATTGCGTAACGAAAGCCTGTACAACAACACGGCGGTGATCGCCTGGCTGGCGTGGTTCAGCGAACAATTCTCAACCAATTTACTGTTGTTGCCGGTGCTGCTGGCGGCACCGCGGCTCAAGCAACTGCTGCGAATGCAGATCAACTACCGACTGCGTGGCAGTATGCCGCTGTTTGCCCTGTTGTTTTCGTTGGCGTTCAGTGTGTATATCGGTGGGCCGGGCGCCATTGCCTTCCCTATCCCGGCGTTGTTGTGGTGCGCGGTGCGTTACCAGCTGTTCACTGTGACCTTGCTGACACTGCTGACGGGCATGACCGAGATCAGCAGCATCTCCGCCAACCTGATGCTGTATGAAACGCCGAACAACCACAATGCGTTTCTCGATACGCTGATGTCGGCCCGCCTGGGGATCGCCATGTTGGTTATGGGGCCGCTGATCCTGGCGAGTTCGATCGCCGTTAATCGCAAGCTACTCCGGCGGCTGGAGCACAGTGCTAATCACGACTTCCTTACCGGGGTACTGGCGCGTAACGCACTGACGCGCAAGGCGGGCGAGTTGTTGGAGCATAAACATAAGTCGAAAGAGGCGGTGTCGCTGCTGCTGATCGATATCGACCATTTCAAGCAAATTAACGACACTTACGGCCATTTGGTTGGTGATCAGGTATTGGCTTCCTTTGCGCATGTCGTTCGGCGCGAGCTGCGTCACGATCAGCTCTTTGGCCGCTTGGGTGGGGAAGAGTTTGCCATCATGCTGCCGCGTGCGCTGGCGGCGCAAGGGTTGGCTTTGGGGGAGCATTTGCGGCAATTGGTAGAAAAGGCTGATGTGTATCCCAGAGGGAAAACGCCGTTAAACATTACCATCAGCGTCGGCGTTGCCAGTTTGGCGATGAACGAAGTGAAGTCGCTGGAACAGCTCATGAATATGGCGGACATCGCGCTTTATCGCGCCAAATCGCAGGGGCGTAACCGTGTTGAGTCGTTTAATGTGGTCAGTGGCAACAGTGTTGGCCACATTATGTTCAAGTAGGTTTTTTAGTTCTGTTTGGGTTCAAATTCCGTGCCGCAGTTTGGGCAGATCAGCATGACATTTTTTCGTAGCGTGGCGCATTTTTGGGTGGTGACGTAAGCGCATTTAGGGCAGGCGATTTTAGTCGAGCGGTTAATGAAGCTTTTAACACTACTGGTATCAGACATAATGAATGGCCTGTGTCAGGTGAAAACCCACGCTAACACAGGTGATATCAAATTGCTTTGAATGTTTTATACCCGTCGCCTTTCAAGCTGCAGCGGTCCCGCAGTTACTGTAGGGGGCGAATATATTCGCCCCGACTAATGCGGGCGCAGCATGCAGCGCCCCTACCATACCTGGGGATGTACAAATGCCGCGAGAGCATGGACGCGCTAGAGCGGCCAACTCGAAATTCATAGGGTATATGCGGCTGGCGGGGGTTGTGATTACAGGCTTTTCAGCACTTTCAGCGTTTCATCCATGTCGATCTCGTGCTCCGAGAAAGTGTAGGTGTCGTTCTGGAACGTGGTGATTGTCAGCATACGCAGCGTCTGCATGCTTTGCGCCGCATCTTCGGACTGCGGACGAATGCGATTCATCAACAGGCCTACAGACAGCACCGTGTTTTCTTTATCCACGTCCGCTTTCACCGGCACTTCTTTGGTGAAGGTGTTGAAGGATTTAATGCTGGTGATTTTGATTCTTTCGTTGGCGATGATGATGTACTTGCTCGATGCCAGTACCTTGACCGCAAACGCCGAAGGGCCCTTGGTATTGTTGGTCGGCTCGAAAGTCACCGCCGCGTTTTTCTTGATCAGCTCCGGATTCTGCACTTTAATCACGTGAAAATAACGATTTTCCCCGTTCTCATCGGTAATAAAGCCGAAGCCTTTGTCTTCAAAAAAAGTCGTTATCTTGCCGTTCATCATCATTCTCATAAAGTCGTTCAATACAGTGCTTATGATAGCGCGGAATGCCTTGCAGTGACAGATTGTGTGCCCAGCATTTGATAATGCAATAACGGCATTTAGCGGGTTTCTGCCCGCATGCTATTTTCAGCCTGACGTTATTCATTTCTGACAAGGAAAATAGATGGGAATTAAACGGCTAAATCATGCGGTTCTGTATGTCAGCGACGTGCAGCAGAGCGCGGATTTTTATCATCAGGTTCTGGGTTTTAAGCTTAAAGCCACCGATAACCCTGACAAAGCAGTGTTTACCCAAGCCGCTGATTCAGAAAACGATCACGACCTGGCGTTGTTCAGCAAGAATCTGGGGCAGCAGCGAGCGGGGGTATTTCGTGCGCACGGTGAACCACCGGCGGAAAATGAGCCACCGGCCGGGCTGTACCATTTGGCGTGGGAAGTCGATAGCCTGGAAGAACTGGAGCGCATTCGCGATCAGTTGGCACAACGCGGTATTCTTGGGCTTGAGGAAGACCATGGCGTGCATAAGAGTATTTATGGCCACGATCCGGACGGGTTGCTGTTTGAAGTGACCTGGTTTATTCCGGCTGCGTTGCTGACGGAACAAGATCGTAACCAGCGGGGTATCAAGCCGCTGGATTTCGATGCCGAAAAACGCCGTTTCACAGTGGCATGAATAAGTGGGGCGCGTTTTGTGCCCCACCGGTTACAGCACCTTGTTGAGAAAATTGATGGTGCGATGATGCTGTGGATGGTTCAGTACTCGACGCGCATCGCCCTGTTCGACAACCTTTCCATCGACCATAAACACAATCTGATCCGCTGCCTCGCGCGCAAAGCCAATCTCATGGGTCACCACCACCAGCGTTACGCCCAGATCCGCCAGTCCTTTGATCACATCCAAGACTTCCCCAACCAGCTCTGGATCGAGTGCGGAAGTGGGCTCATCAAATAGAATGACTTTGGGGTTTAATGCCAGTGCGCGGGCAATGGCGATGCGCTGTTGTTGACCGCCGGACAAATGGCGCGGGTAAGCGTCGGCTTTGTGGCGCAGACCAACAGTGTCCAGTAGCTGATAGGCGACGTCTCTGGCCTGTGCTCGCGAGTAAATTTTATGGACTACCGGCGCTTCAGTGATGTTTTCCAGTACCGTTAGATGAGGGAACAGATTGAAGTTCTGGAATACATAGCCGACATTGATGCGCTGTTTGAGAATGGCATGCTCTTTTAGCTCATACAGCTTGTCCCCCTTGCGGCGATAGCCAACGTAGTCACCGTCGATACGGATAAACCCTTCGTCGACGCGCTCCAGGTGGTTAATAGCGCGAAGCAGCGTAGATTTTCCTGAACCTGATGGACCGAGAATCACCGTGACGGTACCCGGTTGCAACGTTAGGCTGACGTCGTCCAGAGCCTTGTGCTTACCGAAAAACTTGCTCACGTTACTGATTTCAATCAGGCCACGTGCGGGCACTGGCGCGATGCTGCGGACCGACGCTTCTTCGTGCAGGGCATAATAATCAATGGCTTCGGACATGGGATTCTCCTAACGTTTTAACCAGCCAGCCAGTTTCTGCCATGGCGTTGGCGGCAGTTCGCGCACCGCGCCACGGGCGAAATAGCGCTCAATGTAATACTGGATGACTGACAGCGCCGTGGTAATGAACAGGTACCAGATGGTGGCGACCATCAGCAGCGGAATGACCTGCTGGGTGCGGTTATAGATAACCTGGATGGTGTAAAACAGCTCTGGCAGTGCCAGCACGTAGACAATGGACGTTCCCTTCGCCAGGCTGATGATTTCGTTGAAGCCCGTCGGGATGATGGAGCGCAGCGCCTGTGGCAAAATAATACGGAAAGTACGGCGGTAGCCTGGCAGGCCGAGTGCGGCAGCAGCTTCATGCTGGCCGTACTCCACGCCAATAATGCCGCCGCGGATGATTTCTGCGGTATAGGCAGATTGGACCAGCGTGAGCCCGAGTACGGCGACGGAAAATTGGCTGAGGATATCAATGGTCGGGTAGCTGGCGAACACCACGGAAGTAAAGGGGATCCCCAGTGAGATGGCATCATACAGGTAGGAGAAGTTATACAGGATGATCAACACCAGAATCAGGGGGAGCGAACGGAACAGCCAGATGTATCCCCATGCCAGGGACGCCAACAGGTAAGATCGCGATAATCGCGCCAACGCCAGCAGGGTGCCAAGGATGATGCTGAACAGGGTGCCGAGCAACGTCAGTAGCAGAGTCTGCCCCAAGCCCGACAACACTGCAGGTGCAAAGAACCATTCGGCAAATACACCCCATTCCCAGCGCTCGTTAACCGCGACTGACTGCACAATAGCCGCCAGAATAAAGACCGAAAACAGCGCGCCTACCAGCCGGAACGGGTAGCGTACGGGCACCACTTTTAAGACTTCTTGTTTGGACATTACGGGTCTCCTGAAACAGAAAAAGGGGGAGCTTTAGGCAATCTTCCTTTCGGGTGCACAACAGAGCGCATCCGCTGTTATCAGGCTTTTACGAAACGGTAGCCGGCCGTCATAAGGCGGGCGGCTGTAGACTTCGCTGTCGATCGTGGTGTCGAACTGTGGTTGATAGCCATTGCTTAAATACAAGCCCACGGCCTCAGGCTGACGAAAACCGGTGGTCAGATAGAGTTGGCGATAGCCTTGTTCCCCCGCCAGCGTTTCCAACTGCTGCAAAACCCGTTGTGCCAAGCCCTGGCGGCGCAGATCGGCCCGCGTCCAAATGCGTTTGAGTTCAGCGGTTTGTTGATCGTAGCGTTTGAATGCCCCCATGGCGATCGGTTCCTCTGCGCGAAGCAGCACGATAAAGGCGCCCTGTGGGGGGGCGTACAGGCTCAATGGTTCCTGTTCTTGGTCACCAAAATAGTCGCCATAGCGTTGGCGGTACTCACTGAACAACCCTGCGATTACCGGCTCGATCAGCGGGTCGTCCGGCAGCGTTTGGATAAAAACGTCATTTGCCATCGGTAGGCTCCTCATCAGCCAGGTCATTGCGTAAATTGGTTGAGTGGCTGTTTCAGACCAAGGTGCTCGCGCAGCGTATCGCCGCTGTAATCGCTGCGGAACAGGCCGCGTTGCTGCAGGATCGGCACCACGCGATCCACAAAGTGGCCGAATGAATTTGGCGTGCCGCCGCTGATGATGAAGCCGTCGGCGGCATGGGTGTCGAACCAGTTTTGCAGGCCGTCCGCCACCGCTTCTGGCGTACCGCCAAATACTGGGCGCGGTGAAGCCGCCTCCAGCGCGACTTCACGCAGCGTCAGGTTACGTTCGCGAGCATTGCGCTTGATGGTGTCGGTGGTGCTGCGGAAACTGTTTTGTCCGAGTTCACCAATATCCGGGAACGGCGCATCCAGAGGGTGGCGGGAGAAGTCATAGTGTTCAAAGTAGCGCCCAAGGTAGTTGAGTGCGTTTTCGATGCTGACCAGACGTGCGGTTTCCCAATACTGACGCTCCACGTCTTCATGGTCGTCTCCGACGATCACGCTGACACCCTGGAAGATCCGCAGGTCATCCGGTTCACGCCCTTGCTCTACCAGCTGTTTTTTGACGTCACGATAAAACGTCTGAGCTTGTTGTTGGGTATCATGGTGGGTGAAGATCGCGTCGGCGTGTTTGGCCGCTAATTGCTTGCCGTCTTCCGAGGCGCCCGCCTGGAACAGGATCGGGCGGCCTTGTGGTGTACGACCAATATTCAGTGGCCCCTGTACCGAGAAAAACTCACCCTGGTGATTCAGGGTATGGAGTTTATCGGCACGGAAGAATTCGCCGCTGTGTTTGTTGCGCACAAAGGCGTCGGCTTCCCACGAGTCCCACAATCCTTTGGTGACGTCGAGGTATTCACTGGCAATGCGGTAGCGCAGGCTGTGCTCGGGGTGCTCTGTACGTGAGAAGTTCTTTGCCGATCCTTCCAGCGGCGAAGTCACCACGTTCCAGCCTGCACGGCCTTTGCTCAGGTGATCGAGGCTGGCGAATTGGCGTGCAACGGTAAAGGGATCGCTGTACGAAGTTGATAGGGTGCCCACTAACCCAATTTTACGCGTGGCGGCAGAGAGGGCGGCAAGCAGGGTTAGCGGTTCAAAACGATTGAGAAAATGCGGAATGGATTTCTCATTGATATATAAACCGTCGGCCACAAACACGAAATCTAATTTACCCTGTTCGGCTTTCTTTGCCGTGGCAATATTAAAATCGAGATTAATGCTGGCATCGGCGGTGGCATCGGGATGCCGCCAGGCAGACATATTTCCTGATGCGCCATGCAAAATGGCGCCAAGGCGCAATTGTCGTTGATTCTTCGCACTGTTGCTCATTGCTATCACCCTGTTAAGTGCCCCTGTGGCGCTATCTCTAGAGCACCACTATTGATGAGCAACATCAGGATGTAAAACAACAAAACAGCATATTCAAATGTTGAAAATAGCAAATATAACAGCGCAAAAATAATAAGCCGCAGCGCAGAATACACTGCGCTGCGGCTTATTCCTGGGTGAGTTTTTACACCTTGCTGGTGGCTTTTTCTGGTGCGGTAGCTAATTGTTGCAGAGTGCGTTCTGCCAACAGGTCGAAATATTGTGACGCAGGGAAAATGGCCTGTTCATCCGGGTTAAAGCGTGGATGATGCAGACCGAACTCACTGGCTGAGCCGATACTGACGAAGACGCCCGGTACGTGGTGCAGGTAAAGGGCGAAGTCTTCACCGCCCATCTGCAATTCGGCTTCTTCTACCCGGTAACCTGCTTCAGCAGCGACCGTTTTACTGAACGTTGCCCAGCGCGCGTCATTCACGACGGCAGGTGGACCGGCCTGCCAGCGCAGTTCCGCTTCTGCGCCAAGCGAAGCGGCTACGCCGTTAATCACCTGGCGGATTTTATCCGGTACCTGTCGGCGTACTTTATCGCTATGGGTACGCACTGTACCTTCCAGCTCCACGGTTTGCGGCAGGACGTTCCAGGTATTGCCGCCTTCAATGCGCGTAACGCTGACGACCAGCGATTCCAGTGAGCTAAAGCTACGGCTGGGCAGGGTTTGCAGCGCGTTGACAATCTGGCTGGCGGTCACAATGGTGTCGACGCCTTGCTCCGGTTTGGCGGCGTGAGCACCCTTGCCGGTGATCAGGATCTGGAAGCGATCAACGTTTGCGTAAAACGCACCTGCGCGGGTAGCAAAGGTGCCGGTCGGCAGTTCCGGTGCATTGTGCAAGCCGAACACGGCGGCTACGTTATCCAGCGCGCCAGCGTCGATCAGATGTTGAGCACCGTTGAAGGTTTCTTCTGCCGGCTGAAAGAAAATACGAACCGTACCGGGCAGGGTGGCCTCACGTGCTTTCAACAAGTGTGCGGCACCAAGCATGACCGAGGTATGAAAATCATGCCCACAGGCGTGCATCACACCGCTGTTTTGCGAACTGAACGGCACGCCGGAAATTTCCTCGATCGGCAGGGCGTCAATGTCACCGCGCAGCGCAATGATTGGCCCCTTTCCACTGCCGATTTCGGCCACTACGCCGGTCTTCAGCCCCAGCGGTAAAATACGGATACCGTCCTCTTCCAGCCAGCGGGTGAGGCGAGCGGTAGTAGCAAACTCGTGATTGGACAGCTCAGGGTTCTGATGCAGTTCACGGCGGTAGGCGACGATTTTTTCGGCCAGTTGGCGGGTCATAGTCTTGGCTCACAGTGGTTAGTAAGCTTTAACCCTAGTGCAGGGCAGCCGGAAGCAAAAAGACTATCTGGTTATATTTCATAGCGATTGTGTCTGCATCACGGTGGCAACGTGCGTTGACTGTTCGTGAAACAGGCGTTCGGTCGTTGTTCGCCAGGGTTTAAAGAGGATCGGACTGCTCAATACGGTAATGGCCAAGAGGACACAGGCTTTACACCGTTCGAGATGGATTTTTTCACTTTTTATCGATTTTATGTGATCCAGGTTGTGGACAAAATCCCGTCTAATTGCTGTACTGTACTGGACACACGTTTTGTGTCTTACATTCACGTTAAAGGTAAGTTTGATGTCTAAGATTAAAGGTAGCGTTAAGTGGTTTAATGAATCCAAGGGCTTCGGCTTCATTACTCCGGAAGATGGCAGCAAGGACGTTTTCGTTCACTTCTCTGCTATCGCTAGCAATGGTTTCAAAACTCTTGCTGAAGGCCAGCGTGTAGAATTTGAAATCACGAACGGTGCCAAAGGGCCATCTGCTGCTAACGTTATCGCTATCTAAGCTACAGTAGCCGAAATTCTTAAAACCCGCTCCTTGAGCGGGTTTTTTATTATTATTTTTCGGTAACTCAGGCCGGTTGTTTACGTACCAGTAAGCTAAACAGCAGGATGGCAATGGCGTAACAGCCAACAATCGTCAGTGCCATCGACACGCTGGAAGTACCGCCCAACCCGGTGAGTGGCACACTGCATGCCCCGAGCGCAAACATGCTCACGCCGATCAACGCAGATGCGCTCCCCGCCTTGTCCCCCTGGCTTTGCATCGCTAAAGATGATGCTGTCGGGCCGACAATCCCGATCACCGCCACCGAGAAGAACAGCGGCACCATCAACAGTCCTAGCGGTGCGTGCAAACCGGCAGCCAGCAGCAACAGCAGCGACGAGATAGCCGCTAATGTTAAGCCCCCTTTCAGAACCTTTCTTTCACCAAAATGCATGCTTAGACGGCTGGCGACTTGCGCAGAAATGATCAACCCAACGCCATTGACGGCAAAGCACAGGCTGAACATCTGTGGGCTGAGGCCATAAATCTGCTGTAATACGAAGGGAGAGGCGCCGATGTAGGCGAACATGCCAGCCATGACAAAGCCTTGCGTCAGGCACAGGCCCATGAATTGGCGCTGAGTGAGCAACCCCCCCAAAGATTGCAACATTGCCAAGATCCCACCCTGGCTACGACGCTCCGCGGGCAGTGATTCGTGCAGTTTCAGGCTGGCGAGAGTAAACAGCAGTACCGCGATGGCCGCCAACGCGCCGAAAATGCCACGCCAGTCCATAAACTGCAGCATCGCGCCACCCAATACAGGTGCAATGATCGGTGCCAGGCCGTTGACCAGCATCAGCAGGGCGAAGAAGCGCGTGAGTTCGTGCCCGGAATAGAGATCGCGGGCGATGGCGCGGGAAATAACGGCACCACCTGCCCCTGCTAACCCTTGTAACAGCCGTGCTATCAGTAACTGGTCGATGTTGGGTGCCAGAGCACACCACAGGGAAGCAACCAACAGCAGTACCAGAGAAAGCAGCAGCGGACGCATGCGGCCAAGTTTGTCGCTGTAGGGGCCAAAAATCAGCTGACCGACCCCCAGCCCGAGCAGACCGGCAGTGAGGCTGAGCTGTGCCGTGGATGTTGACGTATTCAACTCTCCGGCCATTTCCGGCAGGGCAGGTAAGTAAAGATCGATGCACAGCGGCCCCAGTGAGGCAAGCAGGCCAAGTACGAGTGCGTACACCAGACGTTGTCTGGCTATGTGTCTGGTCATGAGGATTATGGTTTCCTGAACAGGTGAGAGATAGCTTGCTGGTATAGGCCGCTGAGCAGGCTGATATCGGCTTTTTGGGTGGTAAGAATGCGATAGCCGGTACCTTCGCTTAATACGGCAATAAACTCTACCCTGGCGGCGATTTCCTGCTCGCTGAAGTGCGGGTAGATCCGCTGTAGGTTCTGGCAAACATGGTGGAATAACCGTGTTTCCGCATCGCTGAGCATTTTCGCCACGCTCGGGTTGCGTGTGGCCTCGGCAGTAACCTCCAACATCAACATGTGGTCGGTTTCGCTTTCACCGGGTTGTTGAAACAGGGTACGTGCTGCCAAAGTGCCAGCGATCAGGTTGATATGATCGCCGAGATCCTCGAGCCGCCGCATTTTACTGGTGATGATACGATTAACGATCTCTTCGATGATCGCATCTTTGTTGTCGAAGTAGCGATAGATCTGGCCGACGCTCAGTTGGGAGTTTTGTGCGATTTCCGCCATGCTGGCGGCGTGAAAACCGTGCTGGCGAAAACAGAGTTTTGCTGCGTCGACAATCTGGTCGCGGCGAGCCTGTACTTTAGCCTGCCTGCTGTCGCTGGTGGATATCATGTCCCGATCCTTTGCCAAGAGAAATGCGTTTCACTTTCTGGGTGTGAACGTTCATTCTCAATTGTAATGCAACAACGGCAATAGGCAATATCACAACTGTAAAGGTCGGTGTCGGGGCGCTGAACGTCAGGCGAACAGATAAACCTTGATGAAGGTGCCAACAATCAGCAGGCACAGCAGAGTTGCGGTAACTTCAGTGGCGGTTCTTGGCAGACTAAACATCTGAGTTCTCATCCAGTGGGGGATACTGGATGAGATTATGGGCTGGGCAGATTAAGGAAACATTAAGGCAACGAAATTAGCTCATTGCCCATTAATCCAAATGACCAGCATAAACGCCAGCAGGGTCATCGCCAGCGAGCCCGCCAGGTTGAGTAACATATTGGCCAGAGCCCAGGCGAAACGCCCATCTTGCAGCAAATAGACCACTTCCAGCGAAAAGGTGGAGAAGGTGGTCAAACCGCCGCAGAAACCGGTGGTAATCAGCAGCTTCCAGGTAGGATCCAGATGCGTCATTCGAGAGAAAATGGCGATAGCGGCGCCGATGATAAAACCCCCCAGCAAATTCACCGCCAGAGTACCCAGGGGGATATGGGCATTCAGCGGGTTCATCTTCATACTGATGGCCCAGCGCAGTACGCTGCCCACACCGCCGCCAATAAAAACTGCCAGTAAAGAACTCAACATGGTCAAAACTGCCTTTCATTAAATGGGAAGTCAAACTCAGAAAGGTCCAGGCACAATGCTACGTACCCCTCTGAGAGGTTACGTAGACATCATCAGCCTGTGAAGGCGGTTATGGAGGAATGTCATCTCCGTGATTCGACGCCGCTGTTTTTGCCGCGCAGGTGGGATCTTACACCCAGCGCCGACGGTTTTGTAGTATCAAAAGTGACGTGGAAAGCAGAAATTGTCACTCTTGGTATTAATGATTGGGCACCGCGAGTTCCAGACGATTGCGGCCGTTGTTCTTCGCACGATACAACGCGTTGTCAGCAGCTTTTAACCAGTCCAGATAGCCGGTCATTTCACCGTGATAATCGGCGATGCCGGCGCTGATATTCAATCTTAGCTGTGGCGCCTCACGGAAAATAATGTCGTTCAGCCGCTCCTGAATGCGTACCAGCGCAATACTGGCTTGTTCAGCACTGGTGTTTGGCAATACGGCTCCAAACTCATCCCCGCCGTAGCGCCCAACAATATCCACTGCACGTAATCCAATTAACAGCTCTTCGGCCAACACCGCCAGGGCCTCGTCCCCCAGCGCATGCCCGAAGGTGTCGTTGATGGTTTTGAAACGATCGATATCCATCAAAATCAGTGTTGCGCTGTGCTGATAGCGCCGGCAACTGTCAAATTGGTGATGGAGCAAATGTTCCCAATGACGGCGGTTATACAGCCCTGTCAGGCCGTCACGCATGCTGATACGCAGCAGTTCCTGTTTTTTCTCCGCCAGCCGTTTGGCGGTGCGGTACGTCACCAACCCCAAGAGTGTGGGGTAGAGATAGATCATCGGCAGGCACAGATAGATCTGCAGCGCTGTGCTTTGTGGTTGAAAGGGAAAACCCAGCACGGCACCGATCGCCAGGGCACTGAACACTTGCACGGCCAATCCTTTGAGGAACAGTGATTTTCCGGCGGAGGCAATGTTGTTCATGCCCATCATCGACAGGATAACGACTGACGGTAAGGCATTGAATGCCATCATCGCCACCCACAGCCCACCAAAAAATGAATCGATCAGCAGGTTGCGGATCTCAGCCTTGAAAGGCATAGCGGAACGACGTGCCCATTGATAGGCAAGGTGTGGCCAGATAAAACCGTGGAGAACCAGCAGGCCCCATATCCAAGGAGACGTCTGCTGTGAATAAAGCACCGAGAATACACAGATAAAACCGACCCCAAGGCCGACAATGCGAGGCAGATAGGTGCGTCTGGCGAAGCTGAGGCCGGAACGTCTGGTATCAATGACTGAAGGCGTGTACATCCGGCAACTCCACAGTAAGTAGAATGACAGCGTAGCATGCAGCTAAGAAACTCAGAATAGTCTGATTAATGTTCAATGCATTTAAAATAGCATCTTGGCTCAAGATCTCACTCTGTTACATGTTGATGTTGTTTTGGCTCAGGGAAAGTAGGTAAATATTATCAGGCAAGCTTTGTTGTTTCGCTGCGTCCGCAGCGCTATATGAATAAGAAGGTGAGTATGGAAGGTCTCAGTATTACCAAACTTCTGGTGATTGCGGTGTTGATCATCTTGCTGTTCGGTACCAGCAAGCTGCGTTCTTTGGGCGCAGATTTAGGCGCTGCGCTGAAAGGCTTTAAAAAGGCGGTCGGTGATGATACGACACCGCCAGCAGCGAACACCGCTGAAAGCCAGTCCAACCCGCAGAGCGTGGAAAAGAAAGACCAGTAATGACGCTTTTGGTTGGGCAATAAAAAACGGATGCCGCAAGGACATCCGTTTTTTGGCGTTTCCGTGATGAGAAACGTAACAATTCATTGCTGCGATTACTTCACTTCCATCCCTTTTGCCTGCAAATCGGCATGGTAGGATGAACGAACAAACGGACCGCATGCGGCATGGGTGAAGCCCATCGCCATCGCTTCTTCTTTCATTTCGTCGAACTCTGCCGGGCTGACGTAACGCTGTACTGGCAGGTGATGACGGCTTGGCTGCAGATACTGGCCCAGAGTCAGCATGGTCACACCATGGCGACGCAGATCGCGCATCACTTCAACGATTTCCGCATTGGTTTCACCCAGACCGACCATCAGGCCTGATTTGGTTGGGATGTGAGGATGTGCTTCTTTAAAGCGTTCCAGCAGCTTCAGTGACCACTCGTAGTTAGCGCCCGGACGAACCTGACGATAGACGCGCGGTACGTTTTCCAGGTTGTGGTTGAACACGTCTGGTGGCGTTTCGGTCAGGATTTCCAGTGCGCGATCCATACGGCCACGGAAGTCCGGTACCAGGGTTTCAATCTTGATGGTCGGGTTCTTGGCGCGGATGGCAGCGATACAATCGGCAAAGTGCTGAGCACCGCCGTCGCGTAAATCGTCGCGGTCAACCGAGGTAATGACCACATAACGCAGGCCCATATCGGCGATGGTCTGAGCCAGTTTCTCCGGCTCGTTAACATCCGGGGCAACAGGGCGGCCGTGTGCCACGTCACAGAATGGGCAGCGGCGGGTACAGATAGCGCCCAGGATCATAAAGGTGGCCGTACCGTGGTTGAAGCACTCAGACAGGTTCGGGCAAGAAGCTTCTTCGCACACCGAATGCAGACCGTTTTTACGCATTGCGGCTTTAATGCCTTGAATGCGGGTAGAGTCGGCAGGGAGTTTGATTTTCATCCACTCGGGTTTACGCAACAGCTCCTGCCGTTCGGTGACCACCGTTTTAATCGGGATCAACGCCATTTTGTCTGCATCGCGGTATTTGACGCCGCGTTCCATCTGAATTGGTTTACTCATAATCGTGCAGGTTCCAGTTACGAAGCTCGACCTTCGGGTAGCCGAGTAAATGAACAAATTCCTGTACCAGGACTGGGTGTACGTCTTCAATACCAACGCCAGGCACAACCGCGCTGACCTGTGTCATCTGCATGCCGGCGTAACCACAAGGGTTAATACGCTGGAAGGGGGTAAGATCCATGGCGACATTCAGGGCTAAGCCGTGGAATGAACTGCCTTTGCGGATCCTCAAACCCAACGAACAAATTTTTTGCTCCCCCACGTAAACACCGGGCGCATCCGGACGGGCGCGTGACGCGATGTTGAAATGGGCAAGGGTATTAATAACGGTATCTTCAATAGCCGTGACCAGCTGCCGAACGCCAACCTTGTTGCGTTTCAGATCAACCATCACATACATCACCTGCTGCCCCGGGCCGTGATAGGTCACCTGGCCGCCGCGATCGCTCTGAATCACCGGAATGTCACCCGGCATTAACAGATGCTCGGCTTTACCGGCTTGGCCTTGGGTAAACACCGGCTGATGCTGAACCAGCCACAGCTCATCTGGCGTGGTCTCGATTCGGCGATCGGTGAAGTTGTGCATGGCTTGGGATACAGGCTCGTAGGGCTGCAACCCCAGCTGACGCAAAATGATCTTGTCTGGTTGCAAAAGAGTCATCGCCAGGTTACAGAAGTGGTAATGCCATTATACCGGGCGCTCTGGCCCGCGACCAGCATTTCGCTGACCAAAAATGCGCAACCCGGGCAGAGAATGCTCTGGCCCGGGCTGAAAAGCAGGTTTTTGTGCTGGAATTACAGCACCATGCGGACAATTTCAAGGTTGCCCAGCTCATCATATAAGGTTTCTACCTGGTCTATATGAGTCGCGTTAATGGTGATGGAAACGGAGTGGTAATTGCCTTTGCTGCTCGGTTTAACCTGTGGGTTATAGTCCCCAGGAGCATGGCGCTGCACCACTTCAACCACCTGGTCTACCAGCTCGGGTTGTGCCAAGCCCATTACTTTGTAGGTAAATGAGCAAGGGAATTCGAGCAGTTCGTTCAGTTTAGTTTTCATGTGCGCTCCAGAGTGCGGCTATCAATATAGTCCCGTCATACTTGAAACTGCCCCTTTGTTGGCTGCCCTTACTTAGCCGAATCACTTACTTGAGTAAGTTCATCGGGATTCATACGGTTGCCGCCTCGACGCAACTCCAATTATTTAGGGTATCGCTAATCTATAAATTATAACTCCCGCCGGAGCGGGAGTTAAAGTTAATCAGTATATGGGGGCGATTTCGCCCGTTTCAACTGTTAACCGAACCAGTGGTGGAACATCAGTTTGATGTAATCCACGATACGGCTGAAGAAACCACCTTCTTTCACTTCGTTCATCACCACCAGTGGGCGCTGATCGATGGTTTTGCCATCGAGCTGGAAGTTGATGCTGCCGACAACCTGGTTTTTAGCCAGAGGGGCATGAATTTCTGGTGTGTTCAACACGTAGCTGGCTTTGAGGTCTTTCATGCGGCCGCGTGGAATGGTCAGATAGACGTCTTTGTCTACGCCCAATTCAACACGGTCTGTATCGCCGAACCACACTGGTTCAGAGGCAAACTCTTTGCCCACTTTCAGTGGCGCAACGGTTTCGAAGAAGCGGAAGCCCCACGTCAGCAGTTTTTTGCTTTCGGTTTCACGGCCTTTATAAGTACGACCACCCAGCACCGCAGAGATCAGGCGCATCTGGCCTTCTGTTGCAGAGGCAACCAGGTTATAACCTGCTGCATCGGTATGGCCGGTTTTGATGCCGTCCACGTTCAGGCTGGTGTCCCACAACAAACCGTTACGGTTCATCTGGCGGATATTGTTGAAGGTGAACTCTTTTTCTTTATAAATCGCGTATTCATCTGGTACGTCGCGGATCAGCGCCTGGCCGATCAACGCCATATCGCGTGCTGAACTGTACTGACCCTGTGCATCCAAGCCGTGTACGGTTTGGAAGTGGGTGTTCTGCAGGCCCAGCTTGCTGACGTAAGTATTCATCAGATTAACAAACGCGTCCTGGCTGCCTGCCACGTAGTCGGCCATGGCCACACAGGCATCGTTGCCGGACTGCAGGTTAATGCCGCGGGTCAGCTTGGAAACAGGTACGCGATCGCCTGGCTTCAGGAACATCAGCGAAGAGCCTTTGAATACCGGGTTGCCGGTTGCCCAGGCATCTTGTCCGACGGTAACCAGGTCTTCCTGGCCGATTTTACCTGCTTTCAGTGCCTGGCCGATGACGTAGCTGGTCATCATTTTGGTCAGGCTGGCTGGGTCGCGGCGCGCATCGGCATTCATTTCGGCCAAAACTTTACCGGAGTTGTAATCAATCAGGACGTAGGCTTCCGCGTCGATCTGCGGTACCCCTGGGATCATGGTCTTGATATTAACGTCATCGGCATGCGCAACAGTAGTTGCACTCATCGCGATAACGGTGCCGAGCGCTATGCTCTTGATTAAGCGGAAAGAAGTTACTTGTTTCATGATCGAGACTACAACATCCATGAGGGTAAAGTTAAAAACGAGCCACACTATAACAGATGAGATCCCGGCAGGCATTAGCCAATCCTCTGACTCATCGCGCTTTACTGGCTTTAGCTGAAAGAAAATGTTTCAGCTAAAGGAAGGAGTATCAGTCGCGATATCTGCCGGAGCTCTGTTTAAGGTGCAGCAGTGACAAAAGATTGTTGCTGCGCTTCGCTAGCGAGGCGCTGCTGCAGCTGAGTCGCTTGTTGACGGCTGCTGAACGGGCCTAACTGTACGCGATAAACGTTGCCGCTGGCAGCCACTTTACCGGGCACGCCAAACTTTTGGCTCAGGCTTTGTTGCCAGGTCTGCGCACGTTCGGCACTGCTCAGTGCACCAACCTGGACGACATAGCTCCCGCCAGAAGCCATGCTGCCTGCACCAACGGCTGCAGTGGCAGCTACAGGGGCAGCAATGGCGGCAGCGCTGACTGCAGGTTCAGGCTCTGAACCTTCCAACACGCCAGCCGGTACGGCACTCGGCGCACCGAGGAAACCGCTGCGGCCGCTGTTGCTGGTGGCCGCTGCTGGGGCGTCATCGCCGTTATTCAGGCTGCTGTTGTCAATGGGGCGAACTGCTGCGCCGCTCGCGACAGGAACGTCCTGCTGTACCGGGGTGCCCATGCTGCTGGAACCAAGATCCGGGCGTGAAGGCAGGGCGTAGCTTTGTTTGGCGACGGTAGTACCGATGGTGCCAGGACCGCTCAGGGTGCCGTCCGGTGCAACATTGATGAAATCAACCTTGACCTTGGTGTTGTTGGACAGGTTCAGGCGATCGGCCACGGCTCTCGACAGATCGATAATGCGACCTTTGGTGTAAGGGCCGCGATCGTTAACCCGAACCACCAGTTGGCGGCCATTGGCCAGGTTGGTCACGCGTACGTAGCTTGGGATCGGCAGCGTCGGGTGTGCGGCGGTCAGGCCGTTAGGATCGAACTGTTCACCCAGCGCCGTGGTGTTGCCTCGGGCTTCTTCGCCATAGGAGCTCGCCAGACCGGTTTGCGAGAAGTTCTGCGGATCTTTCACAATGCGGTAAGTGTCGCCATTAACCTTATAATCCTGCAAGTTATTAGGGTTATAGGGTTCATATTGAGGCTCAACGCCACCGATTTCCACCACCGGCCCGTTATACGGCTGCTGCGGCGGTGCTTGCTGTTCCGAGGTCGGGGCGGTACAGGCGGAAAGTAACACCGCGACTACGCCGACCCAAAGCCATTCCTTACGCATTACTCACCTCTTATAAACTTTTAGACATCATTTTCCGATGCGTGTGGATCGACATGATGATGCCGAACCCGGCCATAAGCACAATCAGCGCCGAACCCCCGTAGCTGACCAGAGGCAAAGGTACGCCAACTACCGGTAAAATGCCACTGACCATGCCAATGTTAACAAACACATAAACAAACAAAATCAGCATCAGGCCGCCGACCATCACTCGGCCGAAGGTCGTTTGTGCCTTGGCGGCAATCATCAGCCCTCGGATAATCACCAGCAGGTAGAGTGCCAGCAGCACCAGCACCCCGATCAGCCCTAACTCTTCGGCCAACACCGCGAAGATAAAGTCGGTGTGGCGTTCCGGCAGGAATTCCAACTGCGACTGGGTACCGTGCAGCCAACCCTTGCCTGACAGACCACCGGAGCCAATAGCGATTTTTGACTGAATAATATGATAGCCGGCACCAAGCGGGTCGGTTTCCGGATCGAGCAGCATCATGACGCGGTCGCGCTGATAGCCGTGCATCAGGAAGAACCACAGTACGGGTATAAAGGCAGCCAGCAATACCGCAGCCACGGCGATCAGCTTCCAGCTCATGCCGGACAGAAACAGCACGAACAGGCCGGAGGCGGCGATCAGAATTGAGGTCCCCAAATCCGGTTGTGCGGCAACCAACAGCGTTGGCAGGAAAATGAGCACCAGTGCGATGGCGGTATTCTTCAGCGAAGGCGGACAGACGTCGCGGTTCATAAAGCGCGCCACCATCAACGGCACGGCAATCTTGGCGATCTCGGACGGCTGGAAGCGCACAAAGCCGAGATCAAGCCAGCGCTGAGCCCCTTTACTGATTTGGCCGAAGGCATCCACCAAAATCAGCAGGATTACGCAGAAGATATACAAATACGGCGCCCAGCTTTCATACACCCGCGGTGGGATTTGTGCCATGACGGCCATCACGATCAGTCCCATGACGATCTGGCCGATCTTGCGCTCCATCATGCCAATGTCCTGCCCGCTGGCGCTCCACATGACGAACGCGCTGTAGACCAGCAGGGCCAGAATGAGTAGCAGGAATGTAGGATCGATGTGGATTTTGGTCCAGATCGACCCTTTTTGTTGGCTTTCAGTCATGTTCTACCTTAATCACCCTCTACGCCTGGTGGCAGTGGGGCTTCAGATGGTAATTGCGTATTGTTATCGCCCAACAGGATATGGTCGAGGATCTGACGGGTAATTGTCCCGACCGCCGGACCGGAGCCGCCGTTTTCCAGAATGATGGCGACCGACACCGTAGGGTTGTTGTACGGTGCAAACGCCGTCATCAATTTGTGGTCACGCAGGTGCTCCGCCAGTTTGTGGGCGTTGTAGGTTTCGTAGCCGAATACCTGTGCGGTACCCGATTTCGCCGCGGCTTTGTAAGGTGCATCCGCGAAGTACTTACGCGCCGTCCCGTTCGGACGGTTGGCTACACCATACATGCCGTCTTTGGCAATTTCCCAGAAGCCGGAATGAATATCGCCGATCTGCTTGCTTTCTTCTTGGCTAAATGGCACCAGTGCCCCATTGATTCTGGTGCTCTGCAACAGATGTGGCGTTTTGACGTTGCCGTCGTTTATCAGCGTGGTCAGTGCCTTGGACATCTGGATAGGCGTAGCCGTCCAGTAGCCTTGGCCTATGCCTACAGGAATGGTATCGCCCTGGTACCAGGGTTTTTTATAACGCTTGAATTTCCACTCGCGGGTCGGCATCAAGCCAGAACGCTCTTCGGACAGATCGATACCGGTATATTCGCCGTAACCGAACCTGGTCAGCCAGGTCGACAGGCGATCGATGCCCATATCGTAGGCGACTTGATAGAAGAAGGTATCCGCCGATTCTTCCAGCGCTTTGGTCACATTCAGGCGGCCGTGGCCCCATTTTTTCCAGTCGCGGAAGCGTTTTTCCGAACCGGGTAATTGCCACCAACCGGGATCGAACAGCGTCGTATTTTTGGTGATCACCCCAGCGCTGAGTGCCGAGACGGAAATGTACGGCTTCACCGTGGAGGCTGGGGGATAAAGCCCTTGCGTTGCACGGTTGATCAGCGGCCGGTTCGGATCGTTCAGCAGCCCCTGGTAGTCTTTGCTGGAGATACCGTCGACGAACAGGTTCGGATCATAGCTGGGGTTGGACACCATCGCCAGAATGCCGCCGGTGCGCGGATCGCTCACGACTACCGCAGCCCGGCTGCCCACCAGCAACTGTTCGATATAGCGTTGCAGGTTGAGATCCAGTGTCAGGTAAACGTCCTGCCCGGCGGAAGGCGGCTGTTCGTGCAGCTGGCGAATGACACGCCCGCGGTTGTTGACTTCAACCTCTTCGTAGCCGGTTTTGCCGTGCAGGGTATCTTCGTAATAGCGTTCGATGCCCAGCTTGCCAATATCGTGTGTGGCGGCGTAGTTGGCCAACTTGCCATCTTTATCCAGCCGTTCAACGTCACGGTCGTTGATCTTCGACACGTAGCCGATCACATGGGTCAGGGCAGATCCATAAGGATAGTAGCGGCGCTGATAGCCTTTAACTTCGACACCGGGGAAGCGGAATTGGTTAACGGCAAAACGCGCCACCTGCACTTCGTTCAGGGCGGTTTTGACCGGGATAGAGACAAAACGGCGCGAGCGTTTGCGCTCTTTCTCGAAATTGGTGATGTCGTCATCGGTCAGATCGACCACGGGCCGCAATGCCTGTAGCGTAGCCTTAAGATCGTCGATCTTTTCCGGCATCAGTTCCAGTTGGTAAATCGTACGGTTGAGCGCCAGCGGGGTGCCGTTGCGATCGTAAATGATGCCGCGGCTGGGCGCGATGGGCACCAGTTTGATGCGGTTTTCGTTGGAGCGGGTGCGGTAATCCTCAAAGCGGACGATTTGCAGATTATACAGATTGGCGATGAGGATGCCGGTCAGCACCAGGATGACCAAGAACGCCACCAGGGCGCGGCGTACAAACAGGGCCGATTCAGCCGTATAGTCGCGAAAAGGGTTACGTTCTATTTTCATCCCGCTGCTTTATTTCACTCTGTCACGGTTACCACCGATTATTCCCGGTGGTAAGGATGATTTGTTGTAATACTCCAGGCGCGGTAGAGGCTTTCAGCCACCAGAACGCGCACTAAAGGATGCGGCAATGTCAACGGCGAGAGTGACCAACTTTGTTCGGCTGCGGCCTTGCACGCGGGGGCTAGCCCTTCTGGGCCGCCAATTAACAGGCTGACGTTGCGGCCATCCTGCTTCCAGCGTTCGAGCTGTTGCGCCAACTGCGGTGTTTCCCACGGCGTTCCGGGGATATCCAGCGTGACAATACGATTGCCTTTGCCCACCGCCGCCAGCATCTGCTCGCCTTCCTTTTCCAGAATGCGTTTGATATCGGCATTCTTGCCGCGCTTGCCCGCCGGGATTTCGGTCAGCTCAAACGGCATGTCTTTTGGAAAGCGGTGCAGATAATCCATAAAGCCGGTCTGCACCCAGTCTGGCATTTTAGTGCCGACCGCTACCAGTTGCAGTTTCACCACTTAGCTCCAGAGTTTTTCCAGCTCGTACAACTGACGGCTTTCTTCCTGCATCACGTGAACAATCACTTCGCCTAAATCGACAACCACCCAGTCAGAAGCTTCCTGACCTTTCATGCCGAACAGTTCCATACCGGCGTTGCGCGCTTCCTGCACAACGTGGTTGGCGATCGACATCACGTGACGGGTAGAGGTGCCGCTGCAGATGATCATGCAATCGGTGATGCTGGATTTACCCTGTACATCCAGAGCGATAATGTCTTGGCCTTTCAGGTCATCAATTTTATCGATGACGAAATCTTGGAGCGCTTTACCTTGCAAAGGTTCCCCCTCGGGTGTGTTCGGTTTATTCGACTGCGGCGGGCAACTGCCCGTATTGCGGCCTGAATCAATGATAAGTCGGCAGGATGCCGCTGAAAGCCAGCTGGTGACTGCCCGGCCAGCTAAGGTTTCCGGGGTTTTCAGCGAATACCTGAAAAATAGCGGCGCAGTATATCATGCAGCTCTCGCTAGCGATATAAACCCTGTAACTCGATATAGCGTTGTACTGAACGTGGCAACAGGTCATCACAGTTGAGGCCCTGATGGCGGCGCTGGCGGATTTCCGTGGCAGAAATTTCCAACTGCGGTGTGTCTGCCAGATAGATATAGCCCTGAGGTTTCAGGCTAAGCTGTGTTGCATCGGTCACCCGATGCTGTTCCAGCCACTGTTGCAGTTCTTGCGTATCCATCCGGTCATTGTAACCGGGACGGGCCAGCACCAGCAGATGACAGGTATCCAGCAGCGATTGCCAGCGATGCCATTTGTGCAACGACAAGAGCGAGTCCTGGCCAATAATAAACGCCAGAGGCAATTCAGCGCCACGTTCTTTACGAATGGCTTCCAGCGTCTCTATGGTATAGGACGGCGTTGTGCGGTGCAGCTCACGGTCGTCTACGGCAAATAACGGATTGCCGGCGATTGCCAGCTCTACCATTTTCAACCGTTGCTGTGCATTAGCCTCGGGCTGAGGGCGATGCGGGGGAACATGGTTTGGCAGTAGCGTGACTCGGCTCAGGCCAACTTCTGCAGCGAGGGCCTCCACCGGCCGTAAATGGCCGTAGTGGATTGGGTCAAAGGTTCCGCCAAACAGGGCGTGCAGAACGGTGGTGTCTTGCGTTTTAGTGGGCATCTGAAAAACTCGTGGCCAGAGGTTTGCCGCACAGCAGCATTGACAGGGTTTCCAGTTCCGACCAAACCGATTGGCCGTAATCCTGTTTAAGGGTGATTTCAATCCGCGCCAGCAGATGCACCGCTTGCCGCAGTTGGGCACCGGATAGTCGCTGTAATGCTTGAGTGACCAGATTGCGGCGGTTTTGCCACACTTTGTACTGATCAAACAACGTGCGCAGCGGCACTGATGCCATGCGTCTTTGCAAATTCAGCAACTGCAGCAATTCGCGCTGCAGGGTACGTAGCAAAATTACCGGTTCGACATCTTCCTGCTGCATCTGTTGCAGGATATGCCAGGCACGTTTGCTTTTACCTGCCAACAGAGCATCTAGCCAGTGGAATGGCGTGAAGTGTGCGGCGTCGTTTACCGCCAGTTCAACGCGCGGTAGCGTGAGTTTACCGTCTGGATGCAGCAGTGACAGCCTTTCGAGTGCCTGCGACAACGCAAGCAGGTTGCCCTCGTAGCAATAGCACAGCAATTGATTGGCCGCGTCGTCCAATTCCAATTTCATGGTTTTGGCGCGCTGCGCTACCCAGCGTGGCAATTGGGCTTGCTCAGGTGTCTGGCAACTGACATAAGCACCATGCGGAGTGAGAGCCTTGAACCAGGCGCTGTTTTCTTGCGCCTTGGTCAGGCGCGGCCCACGCAGTATCAGCAAAATATCGTCATGCAGCAGGGCGGCCAGCTTGATTAGCTGTTCACCGATAGGCGCGGTGGGTCCGTTCTCCGGGAAGATCAGCATCAGCGTCTGGCGACTGGCAAACAGGCTCATGGCCTGACAGATGCTGAAAATGGCGTCCCAGTCGGTATGGGCAT
Source organism: Serratia sp. PL17 (assembly GCF_017832355.1). Taxonomy (GTDB): domain Bacteria; phylum Pseudomonadota; class Gammaproteobacteria; order Enterobacterales; family Enterobacteriaceae; genus Serratia. The sequence continues at coordinate 129,973 of NZ_JAFIBY010000004.1, read as the reverse complement.
CAAGTGAAATGCTGTAATGCTCGGTGAACTGTTGTTGTTGCGCCGCCTGACGGATCAGATCCTGGCTTTCCTGCAACAGTAACGGTTCATTACCACTCAATAAATAACAAGCGCGCAGCCCCTCTCGGAGCTGCGCGGCAAGTTGTTCAGGATAAATACGAATCATTGATCTACGCGGCTGGCCGCTTTTTCACCGGCGGCAGCGGCTTTCTGTTGCGTTTCTTCTTCCGCCGCGTGCACGGTCAGCAGTTTGCGCACCAGTTGCTGCGCGGCCTGCTCACGCATTTCCTGACGAATGATCTCCTGTTCGGAGTCTTTAGCCAGTGCGGTCAGTGGGTTATCGAAGAACGAACGGAACACTTTCACGCTCAGCGGATACAAATCGTGACCCGGGAGCAGCACCTGTGCCTGAACGGTTAGCACCATCTGGTACTCAGCGGTTTTACCGTCCTGGAAGATAGACGCGGTATCCTGGCTTTCGGTTGCGCCAATGATGCGTAGGGAAGGGAGATCCTTACGTTTCGCATCTTTGACAATGGTCACGCCGCTTAGACGCAACTGTTCACGTACTGCACGGGTCAGCGGACCATAAGGGTCTGAGCTATCCAGCAGTAGCGTTTTCATTTCTGAGGGTACCTGCGTGGTGCCACGCAGGTGAAAACCGCAGCCAGCGGTGACCAGCACCGCCAACCCCAGCAACAACGTCAGAATACGATGTCGCACAACGCCTCCTTGTGTTAACCCACAACCAGGTTAAGCAATTTGCCAGGAACATAGATCACTTTGCGAATCGTAACCCCGTCCAGATATTTAGCGACCAGATGTTCCTCGGCAGCGCGCGCGCGCACTTGCTCTTCGGTTGCATCCGCTGCCACAGTGATTTTAGCGCGAACCTTGCCGTTTACCTGCACAACCACCAGCTTGGAATCTTCGACCATCGCTTGCTCGTCGGCTTGCGGCCAGGCTGCGGTATCCACATCACCTTCGCCACCCAGAGCCTGCCACAGAGAGAAGCACACGTGTGGAGTGAACGGATACAGCATCCGAACCACGGACAGCAGTGCTTCTTGCAACAGCGCACGATCTTGCTCGCTTTCTTGCGGTGCACGGGCCAACTTGTTCATCAGTTCCATCACCGCGGCAATCGCGGTGTTGAACGTCTGACGGCGGCCGATATCGTCGGTCACTTTGGCGATGGTTTTGTGCAGATCGCGGCGCAGTGATTTTTGTTCTTCGTTCAGTGTCGCAACGTTCAGCGGCTGAACTGCACCTTTTTCCAGATGTTCGTAGGCCAGTTTCCAGACGCGTTTCAGGAAGCGGTTTGCCCCTTCCACACCGGACTCCTGCCACTCCAGCGTCATTTCTGCCGGTGAAGCGAACATCATGAACAGGCGCACGGTATCCGCGCCGTATTTCTCAACCATCACCTGTGGGTCGATGCCGTTGTTTTTCGACTTCGACATTTTGCTCATGCCAGCATAGACCAGTTCACGACCTTGTGGATCGGTGGCTTTAATAATGCGGCCTTTGTCGTCGCGTTCAACATTGGCGTCGACGGGAGAAACCCACACGCGCTCACCGCTGTTACCGGTGTAATAGAAGGCATCTGCCAACACCATACCCTGACACAGCAGGCGTTTTGCCGGCTCATCGGAATCGACCAGGCCTGCGTCACGCAGCAGTTTGTGGAAGAAGCGGAAATACATCAGATGCATGATGGCATGTTCGATGCCGCCAACATACTGATCGACCGGCAGCCAGTAGTTGGCGGCGGCTGGATCCAGCATCCCTTTGTCGTACTGCGGGCAGGTATAACGCGCGTAGTACCAGGATGACTCCATAAAGGTGTCGAAGGTGTCTGTTTCACGGAACGCTGGCTGACCGTTTACGGTGGTTTTCGCCCACTCAGGATCGGCTTTGATTGGGCTGGTGATACCGTCCATTACCACATCTTCCGGCAAGATCACCGGCAGTTGGTCTTCAGGTGTTGGCATCACGGTACCGTCTTCCAACGTCACCATTGGGATTGGCGCACCCCAGTAACGCTGGCGGGAAACGCCCCAGTCACGCAGACGGTAATTAATCTTGCGCTGACCGACGCCTTTGGCGACCAGTTTGTCGGCAATGGCGTTGAAACCCTCTTGGTGATCCAGACCGTCAAATTCACCCGAGTTGAACAGTGTGCCTTTTTCAGTCATGGCTTCGGCTTGCACGTCGGGTTGGCTGCCGTCGAGTGCCAGCACAACCGGTTTGATCGGCAAACCGTATTTGGTCGCGAACTCCCAGTCACGTTGATCGTGAGCGGGTACTGCCATCACGGCGCCTGTGCCGTATTCCATCAGCACAAAGTTGGCAACCCAAATTGGCACTTGCTCGCCGGACAGCGGGTGGATGGCGAACAGGCCGGTCGGCATGCCTTTCTTCTCCATCGTCGCCATTTCGGCTTCGGCCACTTTGGTGTTACGGCACTCTTCGATAAATTCAGCCAGCGCAGGGTTGTTCACGGCGCCTTGCTGCGCCAGCGGGTGGCCCGCGGCAACGGCAACGTAGGTGGCACCCATAAAGGTGTCAGGACGCGTGGTATAAACCGTCAGTTTCTCATCGCTGCCCGCCACGTCAAAGGTGATGTCCACCCCTTCAGAGCGGCCAATCCAGTTACGCTGCATGGTTTTCACCTGCTCTGGCCAGCTTTCAAGCGTGTCCAAATCGTTCAGCAGTTGATCGGCGTAATCGGTGATTTTGATAAACCACTGAGGGATCTCTTTACGCTCAACCTTGGTGTCACAGCGCCAGCAGCAACCGTCGATAACTTGTTCGTTAGCCAATACGGTCAGATCGTGCGGACACCAGTTCACCGCGGAGGTCTTCTTGTAGACCAGACCTTTTTCGTACAGCTTGGTGAAGAACCACTGTTCCCAGCGGTAGTAATCCGGATCGCAGGTGGCGATCTCGCGATCCCAATCATAGCCAAAGCCCAGCAATTTCAGCTGGTTCTTCATGTATTCGATGTTGTCGTAGGTCCACGGAGCCGGTGCGGTATTGTTTTTCACCGCAGCGCCTTCAGCCGGCAGGCCGAACGCATCCCAGCCGATCGGCTGTAGGACGTTTTTACCTAGCATGCGCTGATAGCGCGAGATCACGTCACCGATAGTGTAGTTACGAACGTGCCCCATGTGCAGACGGCCTGATGGGTACGGCAGCATGGATAGGCAGTAATACTTTTCCTTGCTCGCATCTTCGGTAACCTTGAAAGTTTGCTTCTCTTCCCAGTGAAGCTGTACGTTCGATTCTATGTCTTCTGGACGGTATTGCTCTTGCATGGCGGCTGGTGGTCCTGTAGGTGTCAAACAGCTACCCCCTTCATCTTTCAAGCCGCGGCGTTGTTGGCTGCGTACACTCAACCCAGTCACTTACCGTTGTAAGCTCCTGGGTTTCCCGCACTGGCCACCTGGCCGTGACTCGAAACCTATCGGGGTATTTCTGTAGCATTCTGTTGAGTACTTATAGATCCGCATAGCATAGCTGATAAGACCTCTTGGCAACAACACCCAGCGCCCGACTCGGCGTATTTAAAAAATCTTCGCCATGATATGTCTCACAACCTGAGGATCTCACCCCTTGCCAAGTGACATCAGCAATTTACGGCTAAAATGATAAGGGATAGTTTAAGAGGTAAGCCCTGTCACGTAAGTTCATCGAGGAGAGATTATGAACAAGGTTGCTCAGTACTACCGCGAATTGGTGGCATCTCTGACCGAACGTTTGAAAAATGGCGAACGTGATATTGACGCACTGGTCGCGAGCGCTGAAAAACGGCTGAATGAAGCCGGTGAGTTGACGCGCGATGAAGTGGAGCAGGTCACTCTGGCGGTCAGGCGCGACTTGGAAGAGTTTGCGCGTAGCTACCAGGAAAGCCGGGACGAGTTTACCGACAGCGTTTTTATGCGGGTGATTAAAGAGAGCCTGTGGCAGGAACTGGCAGATATTACGGATAAAACCCAGTTGGAATGGCGAGAAGTCTTCAAAGATGTCAGCCATCATGGTGTTTACCACAGCGGTGAAGTTGTTGGTCTGGGCAACCTGGTATGTGAACAGTGCCACCATCATTTGGCATTTTACACACCGGAAGTGCTGCCGCTATGCCCGAAATGCGGTCACGACCAGTTCCAACGTCGGCCTTTCGAGCCTTAAAATTTCACGCCCCGGTCCTCTCTTGTCGAGATAGAGCCGGGGCATTGCTATCAACCAAAGAGTTTCTTCATCAAGTTACTGAGAAAACCACCGCTGGCTGGGGCTGTCGCTGTTTCAACCTGGTTGGCAACCGCAGCGTACTGCGCAGCAGGCACTTTCTGCGCCACGGCAATACGGCTGTCCTGTGCGGTTTTTTCTGCCGCTTCTGGGCCATAGGCAAAGCCTTCTGCCAACACGAACTCCACATCAGTAATGCCGATAAACCCTAAGAACAGCTTCAGGTAAGGTGTGATCAGGTCGCTTGGTGTATCTGCATGGATACCGCCGCGGCTGGAGATCACTATCGCTTTTTTGCCGGTAACCAGGCCTTCTGCGCCTTCGGAGGTGTAACGGAAGGTTTGACCGGCACGCGCCACCAGGTCGAAATAGATTTTCAACTGAGTGGGGATGTTGAAGTTGTACATCGGCGCACTGATGATAATGGTGTCGTGCGATTTCAGCTCGGCAATCAACGCATCTGAAAGTGCCAGCGTCTCTTGCTGGTGTGGCGTTAAAGGCTTGTCACCGGCGTTAAAACCGCCAATCACTTCGCCATCCAGCTCAGGTAGGGTCGGGTTGGCTAAATCGCGAAAGGTAAAACTGTCGCTTGGGTGGGTTTCACGCCACTGTTGAACAAAAAAATCGACTAATTTTCCAGACTGGGAGTAATCACCCAGGATACTTGATTTCAGGACCAGTATACGACTCATTGGGTATTCTCCAGGCTAGGTCTAAGGTGTCAGTGCTGTTGTGCATTTGATAGCATCTTAGAGGCAAGCCTGGAGCAGTGATAGCGTAAAAATTCGCTGGGTTAAATCAAAAAAATTGAACATTGAGAGGCGCTATTGGTAACCTGCCACGCGTTCGGCTAACAGATTGATAAACCCTTCGCGGTCAATGTCGGTCAGCACTTCCACGTTGGCCGCGTTGCCGTTTTGCTGGAAGACATCCACCACCGTCATCCCTTGGGTGTATTCCCCTTTGGTTTCTACACCGACCCAACGTTCTATACTGCTAAACAGCTGTGGTGCCAGTAGCCAAGCGATGGTGCAGGGATCGTGCATCGCGGCACCGGGCAACCCTCGCGGGTGGCTGAGATACAGCGGCAGGTAGAAGTCGAGCATTTCTGCCACGGCCTGCGCTACCGGATTTTTGATGTTGCGGATACGTTCGATATCCTGCGGCAGCACCAATGCCTGGTGAGTCACATTCAATCCCGCCATGGTCATTGGCACACCGGATTTCAGAACCATGTCGGCGGCTTCTGGGTCGACAAAAATATTAAATTCCGCCACGGGAGTCGTATTACCGGCGTTCATCCCGCCCCCCATAAATACGATACGCTCAATGTTATCTTTCAACTCAGCGTGTTGAGCCAATAGCAGCGCAATATTGGTCATTGGCCCGGTGACCACCAACGTGATTGGTTCTGGGCTGTTCCGTAACAGGTCAGCGATAAGCTCCACGGCGGTTTGTTTGACCGGTGCGATCGTCGGGGTCGGCAGATGGGTATTACCCATGCCGGTTTTGCCATGGACGTAGTCGGCAATCACCAGCTCACGCATCAGTGGAGCGGCGGCACCTGCAGCGACAGGAATGTCTTCACGCTTCATCAGCGTTAGCAGGCCGAGTGCGTTATGCAGGGTTTTCTCTGGCGTTTGGTTGCCGGCGGAGGTGGTGATCGCTTTAACGTCCAGTTCCGGTGAGCTGAGTGCCATAGCAAGGGCAATGGCATCGTCCAGGCCGGGATCGCAATCGATAATGATAGGGCGGGGCATGTTTATCTCCTTTTGTTGTTATCCAGTGAGCATCGGATCAAAACAGGGGAGAAACAAGTGCTTTTAGTGCCGGGCGGGGGGAAATAAAATTGCGCCCCAGGCGGGGCGCAGAGTCGTCATCAGTGCAGGATTTTCGCCAAGAAATCTTTAGCACGCTCGGACTCTGGGTTGTTGAAGAAGTCGTCTTTGTTACGATCTTCGACAATTTTGCCCTCATCCATAAAGATCACCCGGTTTGCCACTTTGCGGGCAAAGCCCATTTCGTGGGTTACCACCATCATGGTCATGCCTTCGTTCGCGAGTTCCACCATAACGTCCAGCACTTCGTTGATCATTTCCGGATCGAGCGCAGACGTGGGTTCATCGAACAGCATGGCGATAGGATCCATACACAGCGCACGGGCGATAGCCACACGTTGCTGTTGGCCACCGGAAAGTTGCCCAGGGAATTTGTTGGCATGGGCGGTCAAACCGACACGCTCCAGCAACTTCAGGCCTTTATCGCGTGAGGCGGCCTTATCCCGTTTGAGTACTTTTACCTGTGCCAGCGTCAAATTGTCGATGATCGACAAGTGCGGGAACAACTCAAAGTGCTGAAACACCATGCCGACTTTTGAACGCAACTGCGCCAGATTGGTTTTTTTGTTGTTGACCGGGGTGCCGTTCACCAGGATATCGCCTTGCTGGATCGGCTCCAGGCCGTTGACGGTTTTGATCAGGGTGGACTTGCCTGAACCTGAAGGACCACAGACTACCACCACTTCGCCTTTTTTTACTTCAGTGGTGCAATCGGTCAGAACCTGAAAGTGACCGTACCACTTAGAAACATTTTTCAGGGATATCATCAAACAGTCCTTTTCTTCAAATAGCTTACCAGCGCCGAAGCGGCGAGACTGATAACAAAGTAGACAAAACCGGCAAACAGGATCATTTCGACCTGCGTACCGTCGCGCTCACCGATGGTGGAAGCAGTACGGAAGAAGTCAGCCAGGCTCAGTACGTATACCAGAGAAGTATCCTGGAAGAGTACGATGCCTTGGGTTAGCAGCAGCGGCACCATGGCGCGGAATGCCTGCGGCAAGATTACCAGCTTCATGGATTGCCAGTGAGTCATGCCTAATGCCAACGCAGCGGAAGACTGACCGCGCGAAATACTGATAATGCCGGCACGGATAATTTCCGAGTAATAGGCCGCTTCAAACAGGGAAAAGGCTACCATAGCCGAGATCAGGCGAATATCGGTTTTCGGTGATAACCCTAGAACCTGTTGTAATAAGCTTGGAACGACAAGATAGAACCACAACAGCACCATAACCAACGGCACCGAGCGGAACAGGTTGACGTACACGGCGGCGAACCAACTGATTGGCTTGAACGATGACAACCGCATGACGGCCAGAATGGTGCCCCAAAGGATACCGACAACGATGGCGGTCACGGTGATCTTCAGCGTAATGAGCAGACCCTGAAGGAGATAAGGGAAGCTTGGGACAATGGATGCCCAGTCAAATTCGTACATTATTTACTCCCCATATTGCCGGGTAACTGCACTTTTCTTTCGACCAAACGCATTAGCAGCATGATGACGGCATTGATGCCGATATAGGCCAGTGTAATCGCGGTAAAGGACTCATAGGCATGCGCGGAGTAATCCAGCAGTTTGCCTGCCTGGGCTGCCATGTCGACTAACCCGATAGTGGAGGCGATGGCGGAGTTTTTGACCAGGTTGAGCATTTCCGAGGTCATCGGCGGCACAATAACCCGGTAAGCATTCGGCAATAGCACGTAGCGATAGGTCTGCGGCAACGTCAGGCCCATGGCCAGCCCGGCAGCTCTCTGGCCACGTGGCAGCGACTGGATGGCGGCACGAACCTGCTCGCACACACGTGCAGCAGTAAAGAGACCAAGGCACAGCATCGAAGAAACAAAGAACTGCACGTTAGGATCGAGTTCGGTTTTGAACCACATGCCGATGTTGGTGGGCAGCAGTTCCGGGATCACCAGATACCAGGTGAAGAATTGCACAATGAGCGGCACATTACGGAACAATTCAACGTAACAGGTGCCAAGGGTGGAAAGAAAGCGGTTGGGTACGGTACGCAAGATACCGAATAGCGAACCGACAAAGAAAGCGATAATCCATGCACAGACGGAGAGGGCTACCGTTACCTGGAAGCCGGACCAAATCCAGCCAAGGTAGGTGGTATTCCCAAACGGGGCCTGCTGCAGAAAGATACCCCAGTTCCAATCTATTGACATAACAAACTCCGTTAAGCGGGCGCAGAGCGCCTAAAGATTGATGACTATTCAACGCCGATGGCACCGCGGCCAGTCGGGCTGACTTATGTGTGCGGGCATCGGTAATGTGCAATGGGGAAAAATACGGGAGGGGAACGGCCTCCCGTATTCCTGTCTGTCCCAGTCATCAACAGAGCTGGCTTGGCCTGATAGCCGCCCCAGCCCTTGTTCTATTAGTTCAGTGCTTTATCGTTAGGTTCTTTGAACAATTTCTTCATGTCGTCCGACAGTTCGAAGTTCATGTTGAGATTCTTAGGTGGGATAGGTTGTTTGAACCACTTATCAAACCATTTCGTTGCCTCACCTGAAGTCTGTGCCTGAGCGATGGTGTCATCGACCAGTTTTTTGAACTCAGGATCGTCTTTACGCAGCATACAGCCGTAGGCTTCTTGAGATTGCGGCGTTCCAAGGATTTCCCATTGATCCGGCTTCTTCGCTTTTGCGCGTTCGCCGGCCAGCAGGGCGTCGTCCATCATAAAGGCCACGGCACGACCGCTTTCCAGGGTACGGAATGAGTCACCGTGGTCTTTGGCGCTGATGATGCGCATGTTCATTTTGTTGCTGTCGTTCAGCTTATTGAGCAGCACTTCAGAGGTGGTACCGGACGTTACGACGACAGGTTTCCCGGCCAGATCTTTGAAATCTTTAATATCAGAGCCTTTTTTCACCAACAGGCGGGTACCGACCACGAAGATGGTGTTGGAGAAGGCGGCCTGTTTTTGACGCTCAAGGTTGTTGGTGGTTGAGCCACATTCGAAGTCAAAGGTACCGTTTTGCAGCAGTGGGATACGGTTCTGTGAGGTGATTGGTAACATTTTTACCTGCAGGTTAGGCAGGCTCAGCTTTTTCTTAACAGCATCAACGATTTGGTTGGAGTAGTCCTGGGAGTAACCCACAACTTTCTGCTGGTTGTCGTAGTAGGAGAACGGCACTGACGATTCGCGATGGCCGACAACGATCACGCCGTTATCTTTGATTTTCTTCAGCGTACCGGTCAGTTCTTCCGCATGGGCTACGCTACCTGCCATACCGATCAGCAGTAACGATAACGCCAATTTACGCATTTGCATGGTCCAACTCCTTTGCTGTTGTGGTGGCTCAAATTCAAAGAGCATCAGATTCAAAATGGAGGTTTATTGCTTAAGTTATAAAGATAGTCTTAGTACCGATAACCGTTAGAAAATAGCCGATTGTGAACGGCTTGAAACTAAAATGTTTCATTTTTTGAGACGCCACGCGCACCAAATTAATGCAACAAAATCTCAATGCACCTATATGGTGCCGGTCATGCCCCTGAGTTGTGCATAAGTGCGACAAAGCGTCAGTAAAAGTAAATCGGTCATCAATCACAGAATAATTAAAGCAAGGAGTGTGCCAGAAACGCTGGTTTAGCAATGGTTTATGCTGGCTGAATGGCAAACGCTGGCGATGCGGGAGGCAATGTTAAGTTTATAGGGGGGATGAATTGAAGCGGGGCGTGCCAGCGGCAACGCCCCAAAGGATTATTTACGACGCAGACTGAGGATCAGCGCCAGACCGCCGAGCAGTAAAGTGACGATCCACAATGGCGTAGCGCCAAAGCGGGCATAAGGCGTGATGCCGGTGGTCGGCGTCATTTTCACTTCAAGCACCTTACGAGTGAACTGAGGAATCTCTGCGATGACCTCACCGTTGGCATCTACCGCGGCGGTGACGCCGTTGTTGGTGCTGCGCAACAGTGGACGGCCCAACTCCAGTGCGCGCATACGCGCCATCTGGAAGTGCTGCCACGGACCGATGGAATGGCCGAACCAGGCGTCATTGGAAATGGTCAACAGGAAGTTGGTATCTGGGCGGAAGTTGTCGCGAACCTGTTGGCCCAAGACAATCTCATAACAGATCGCCGCAGTCAGGTTGTACCCCTTCACACTGAGCTGTGGCTGGACATAATCGCCGCGGCTGAAGGAAGACATTGGCAGATCAAAGAACGGTGCCAGTGGGCGTAACAACGTCTCCAGCGGGACAAACTCGCCGAAGGGCACTAAATGGTGCTTGTTGTAGCGGTCTTTGGCTGGGTAGCTGTAGGGTGCGGGCTCGCCTAATACAATGGCGCTGTTGTAAATTTGCTGGCCCTGCGGTGTCGCACGTACGTCAACAATGCCGGTGATCAGGCTGCTGTTTTTGGCACGCATCAGATCATCCATCATAGTCAGGAAACCATTCTGGCTGGCTTCATAGTCCGGGATGGCGGATTCCGGCCAGATGATGATCGGCGCTTTGCCCACATAGGGGCGCGTTTCATCCAGGTAGGTTTGCAGCGTGCTGACCAGGGCTTTCGGGTCCCACTTCATCGACTGAGCGATGTTGCCCTGAACCATGGCGACGTTGACCGCTTTGTCCGGTTGTGGGGTGAACCAGTGCAGTTGGCGTAAAGGCCACGGCAACAGCAGCAGCGCGACGGCAACCACGGCCGGCGTGATACGGCGTTGATTCACCGCGTACACAAGTAGCCCGGCGATCGCCATCAGCATAAAGGTGATGGTATCTACCCCCATCAGCGGGGCAATGCCTTTTAACGGCCCGTTGAGCTGGCTGTAACCGAACTGCAACCAAGGGAAACCGGTCAGTACCCAACCACGCAGAAACTCGGTCACTTGCCACAACGCGGGCGCGGCAATCGCCAAACGGTACCAACTGGTAGCTGGCCACAGCCGTGCCAGCAATCCGGCAAACAGCCCGGTATACAGTGACAAATAGGCGGCCAGTAACGCGACCAGGAAAATATTAACGGCGAAGGGCATGCCACCGAAATCGGCAATGCTGACGTAAACCCAGTTAATGCCGGTACCGAACAGACCGAAGCCCCAGCAGAAACCGAGCAAGGCGGACTGTTTAGTCGTGCGATTGAGGGTAACGGCCAACAGGCCAAACAAGGAGACAATGGCCGCAGGCCAGATATCGTACGGAGAAAATGCCAACGTACCGCTGGCACCGGTCAACAGCGCCAGTAGGGCGCGAACCCACTGGCGTTCAAGGAAAGAGGCTTTAGCCATGTTTAATTTAGTCTTCCAGTTTCGGTTGCGGAGAATCGTCCGGAATTTTTACATGAACCTGGATGATACGTCGACTGTCGGCCATCGCAACTTTAAATAGGTAACCTTCGATTTCAATGGTTTCCCCGCGCGCAGGCAAATGACCGAAGGCTTGCATCACCAGACCACCGATAGTGTCGACCTCGTCATCACTGAAATGGGTGCCGAAGGCTTCATTGAAGTCTTCAATCGGTGCCAATGCGCGCACGGTATACATATGACGGCTGAGCTGGCGGATATCCAGATCGTCTTCGTCATCATATTCATCTTCAATCTCGCCGACTATCAGCTCCAGAATGTCTTCGATAGTGACCAGACCGGATACGCCGCCGAATTCGTCAATGACAATCGCCATGTGATAACGCTGGGAGCGGAACTCCTTCAGCATCCGGTCTACTCGCTTGCTTTCAGGCACCACCACGGCGGTACGCAGCACCTTGTCGATGCTGAACTCCTCGGATTCTGCACGCATAAACGGCAGCAGATCCTTGGCCATCAAAATGCCTTCGATGTGATCTTTATCTTCGCTGATCACCGGGAAGCGCGAGTGGGCGGATTCAATGATCACGTCCAGGCACTCTTCCAGCGTTTGGTTACGCTTGAGCGTTACCATCTGGGAGCGCGGGATCATGATGTCGCGCACGCGCTGCTCGGCGATATCCATCACGCCTTCCAGCATGTCTCGGGTATCGGGATCGATCAGGTCGTTTTGCTCGGAATCACGGATCAGCTCTACCAGATCACCACGGTTTTTAGGTTCGCCGTGGAACAGCTGGTTAAGGATAAGAGTAAAGAACCCCTTCTTGGGACTGGGGCTGTCATTGCTTTGTGAATGGTCGTCGCTCATGGCGTTTTAGTTAACATCACTCATGTCAGAGTTAGGGGAGTCAGCGACAGCCCCATAGAGGGGCTGTGGGGAAATCAGCTGACGTCAGAGAGGGTCTTTTTCCGCCAGGTACGGGTCCGGATAGCCCAGGCCGTGCATGATTTCGGTTTCCAAAGACTCCATTTCTTCGGCTTCATCGTCTTCGATGTGGTCATACCCTAGCAGATGAAGGCTACCGTGAACAACCATATGCGCCCAGTGGGCCTCCAGCGCCTTCTCTTGCTCAACCGCTTCTTGTTCAACGACCTGTCGGCAGATGATCAAATCGCCGAGCAGCGGCAGTTCAATACCCGGGGGGGCTTCGAACGGGAATGACAGCACATTGGTGGGTTTGTCCTTGCCGCGATAAGTCAGGTTCAATTCGTTACTTTCGGCCTCGTCGACCAAGCGAATGGTCACTTCGGCTTCTTCTTGAAACTGCGGTAGCACGCCTTCCAGCCAGCGCTGGAAAGTGGCCTCGTCCGGCAGACCGTTACTGTCTGCACAGGCAATCTGCAGATCCAAAATCACCTGACTCATGGTATCTCCTGCTCGGAGGCGATAGTCGCCTCGCGCTTACGTTGTTCGTTAATGGCGTCTTTGCGTTTCTGTTCGGCGGCTTCCCAGGCTTCATAGGCGATTACCACACGGGCAACGACCGGATGACGAACCACATCTTCGCTGTGGAAGAAGTTGAAGCTCAGCTCTTCGACGTCCGCCAGCACTTCCATCGCGTGGCGCAGGCCGGATTTTTGGTTGCGTGGCAGGTCTACCTGCGTCACGTCACCGGTAATCACCGCTTTTGAGTTGAACCCGATACGTGTCAGGAACATCTTCATCTGTTCGATAGTGGTGTTCTGGCTCTCATCAAGGATGATAAACGCATCGTTGAGGGTACGGCCGCGCATATAGGCCAGCGGCGCAACTTCAATCACATTGCGTTCAATCAGCTTTTCTACGCGCTCGAAGCCCAGCATTTCGAACAGGGCGTCGTACAATGGGCGCAGATAAGGATCGACCTTTTGGCTCAGATCCCCTGGCAGGAAGCCCAGTTTTTCACCGGCTTCGACTGCGGGGCGGGTCAGCAGTATGCGACGAATGTCCTGACGTTCCAGCGCATCTACCGCGGCAGCAACCGCCAGATAGGTCTTGCCGGTACCTGCCGGGCCAATGCCAAAGGTAATGTCATGGTCGAGAATATTGGCGATGTACTGCGCCTGGTTCGGCGTACGCGGTTTCACCATGCCACGCTTGGTTTTGATGGTGACGGCCTTGCCGTAATCCGGCACGCTGTCGGCAATCTGTTCCAGCACCCGGCTTTCTTTGATGGCCAGATGAATTTGTTCCGGATCGATATCTGGGATCACGCCGCGGATGGGGGAGGTGTCCACGTACAGGTGGCGCAGGATATCAGCGGCGGCAACCACACTCGGGTTTTTGCCAACCAGTTTAAAACGGTTGTCACGGCGGTTTATCTCAATACCCAACCGGCGTTCGAGTTGTTTGATGTTCTCATCAAACGGGCCGCACAGGCTGAGTAATCGCTTATTGTCTGCCGGCTCTAACAAAATTTCTTGTGTTGCGACGTTCAAACTATTCCTCAAGGCTCATATCGGGCCTGGTTGATTTTCGGTACGCGCATTCAGGGCAAAACCTGAGGTTCTCTACCTTGAATTATTCATGGTGCGACGCACTGGCGCAAGTTTACCCATGATCTATCTGTGCGCCGACGGCGAAATTCAAGGGCTGATAGAGGAAAAACGCGGCCTAAACAGCCGCGTAAGAACGTGAGAGCAAAGTCTGCGGGATCAGTTCTTTTTCACGAACTCGGATTTCAGCTTCATTTGACCAAACCCATCGATTTTACAATCAATGTTGTGGTCGCCTTCCACCAGACGGATGTTCTTCACCTTGGTGCCAATTTTCAGCATTGAAGAGCTGCCTTTGACCTTCAGATCTTTTACCACGGTCACCGCGTCGCCGTCGGCCAGCAGGTTGCCGTTGGCGTCTTTGACAATCAGCGCATCGCTGTCTTCTGCCGGGGCGCTGTCGCTCCACTCGTGGGCACATTCAGGGCAGATGAACATCGCGTTGTCCTGATAGGTGTATTCGGAGTTGCACTTCGGGCAGTGTGGGAGTTGCATGTTATGTCGCCTCTTAAAATAGAAAAAAGAACCGCAACGGACGCACGCGCCCGGCGGAGAAATAAATGTTTTGTACTGTATGTCATTCCAAAATAATTGGAGTTACATCACAACAAAGCCACGGCTTTGTTGAACAGCGCTTCCGCTGGCCCCAACGGGCGAGGCTTTGCCGAGTAACGCGGCAGTGCGCCCCCAGTCACTGAGTAAACTAAGTGACTGGGGGGAGCGTGCGCGGCCAACACAGATGCAGCTTCAAGTATGAAGGGAGGGCTGGTAAATACCGACACCTAACGCATTTTCTTTGCGCGTCCGGGCGATGACTGACTGCGGGGATTCATGTACGCGCAGGTCCATCTGCTGTTCGGTACGTACCACTGCGCCACGCAGGGTGTTGGTCAAAACGTCGGTGATTTCCACATCAACGAACTGGCCGATCATGTCCGGCGTGCCTTCAAAGTTCACCATGCGGTTGCATTCGGTACGGCCGGCTAATTCCATCACGCTTTTGCGAGAGGTACCTTCCACTAAAATGCGTTGTACAGTGCCGAGCATCTTACGGCTGAACTGCATCACCTGCTGGTTGATGCGATCTTGCAGAATGTACAGTCGCTGTTTTTTCTCTTCTTCACTGACGTCATCGATCATATCGGCTGCCGGGGTTCCCGGGCGTGATGAATAAATAAAGCTGAAGCTGGCGTCGAAGTTAATTTCGGCAATCAGGTTCATGGTCTGCTCGAAGTCAGCCTGGGTCTCGCCTGGGAAGCCGATGATGAAGTCTGAGCTAAGCTGAATGTTAGGACGCGCCTTGCGCAATTTGCGAATGATCGCTTTGTATTCCAGCGCGGTGTGCGCGCGCTTCATCATGGTCAGGATGCGGTCTGAGCCACTCTGCACCGGCAGATGCAGGAAACTGACCAGTTCCGGCGTATCTTCATACACGGCGACGATGTCATCGCTGAACTCGATCGGATGGCTGGTGGTGAAGCGGATGCGATCGATACCGTCGATGGCCGCGACCAGACGCAGCAGTTCGGCGAACGAACAGATGTTGCCGTCGTAAGTGGCTCCGCGGTAGGCGTTAACGTTCTGACCGAGCAGGTTCACTTCCCGCACGCCCTGCGCTGCCAATTGCGCGATTTCGAACAGCACGTCGTCACTCGGGCGGCTGACTTCTTCACCGCGGGTATAAGGCACCACGCAGAAGGTGCAGTACTTGTTGCACCCTTCCATGATAGAGACAAAGGCCGTTGGGCCCTCAGCGCGCGGCTCCGGCAGGCGATCGAATTTCTCGATTTCCGGGAAGCTGATGTCGACCACCGGGCTGCGAGTGCCCTGCACATGGTTGATCATTTCCGGTAGGCGGTGAAGAGTCTGAGGACCGAATACCACGTCTACGCAGGGGGCGCGAGTACGGATCAACTCCCCTTCCTGGGAGGCGACACAGCCGCCCACACCGATGATCAGCGCAGGGTTTTTCTCTTTCAACAATCTCCAGCGGCCCAGCATGGCGAAAACTTTTTCTTGCGCTTTTTCGCGGATCGAGCAGGTGTTCAGCAGCAGCACGTCCGCTTCTTCGGCGTTTTCGGTCCACTCGAAGCCGTGCGTGCTGTTCAACAGGTCTGCCATTTTTGATGAATCGTATTCATTCATCTGGCAGCCCCAGGTTTTGATATGTAGTTTCTTCGTCATTGACTTGCCATTACTCAGTGCGGAGCGAAAGTTGCGATACACGACGTGCAGAGCGCTTATACCTTATGGCTTTCAAGTTGCAGTTAGGCGGCAAGTTCGGGAGTCCCCAGGCGCTTACTCAGGTAAGTAACTGGGGTGAGCGAAGGCAGCCAACAACGCTGCGGCTTGAAAGACGACAGGTATATTGTAAACATTTGACGCCGTTGTGACCAGCGCGGGGAAAACGGTATGCAACCTGAAGCCAAATTAAAAATCCGTTACACTGATGCCAAACGCCATGCCGGTGGGGATGGCGATAATCCACTAAGAAAATATAGCCAATATGAACACTTCTCAAAAACGGTATGACGCCGTGGTGGTCGGGGGCGGAATGGTCGGCGCAGCCGCCGCTCTGGGGCTGGCACAGGCGGGTTGGTCCGTGGCATTGCTGGAGCACCAGGCTCCGCAGGCGTTCGATGCCCACAGCACACCGGATCTGCGCATTTCTGCGATTGGGTGCACATCGGTGGGGTTACTCAAACAACTGGGTGCCTGGCCAGCGGTGCAAGCCATGCGTACCGCACCCTACCGTCGTTTGGAAACCTGGGAATGGGCGTCTTCACGGGTGGCGTTTGATGCTGTCTCGCTCGGACTGCCGGAACTGGGTTTTATGGTGGAAAACCGCATTCTGCAACTGGCGCTGTGGCAGCAATTGGAACAGTGCGAAAATCTGACGCTCTGTTGCCCTGCCAAGCTGCGTTCTCTGCAACGTGTTGATGACCATTGGCGCGTGACGTTGGACTCCTCTGAGACGCTAGAGGCGCGTTTGGTGGTGGGGGCCGACGGTGCGAACTCGCAGGTACGGAACCTGGTGGCTATTGGTACTAACGGTTGGCAGTATCGCCAGTCTTGCATGCTGATCACCGTCGATACCGGTGCACCGCAGCAGGATGTGACCTGGCAGCAGTTTTTCCCTTCTGGGCCACGTGCTTTCCTGCCGCTGTATGATCAATGGGCTTCATTGGTATGGTACGACAGCCCGCAACGCATCCGTCAGTTGCAGGCAATGCCGTCAGCGCAGCTGGAGCGAGAAATCGCCGAAGCGTTTCCTGCACGTTTGGGGGCGGTAAAAGTGCATGCTGCCGGCTCGTTCCCACTGGCCCGTCGACATGCGCAGCGTTATGTATTACCAGGGTTGGCATTGATCGGAGACGCGGCTCATACGATTAATCCGCTGGCTGGACAGGGCGTGAACCTGGGCTATCGCGATGTGGAAGCGTTGTTGGCCGTGGTGGGGGATGCGCGGGAGCAGGGCGAGGACTGGAGCAGCGAAGCGGTGCTCATGCGTTATCAGCGCCGCCGCCGTACCGACAATTTGCTGATGCAAAGTGGTATGGATCTCTTTTATACCGCCTTCAGTAATAATTTGGCGCCGCTCAGCGTGGCACGCAATATTGCATTGATGGCAGCTCAGCGGGCGGGTAAGTTGAAGGAACATGCGCTGAAATACGCACTGGGGTTGTAATTGCCCCTTGTTCGTAGGGGCGCTGCATGTTGCGCCCTGATAAACAACCTTCATATCGCCCAAACGTCAGACAGCAAAAAGCCCGCCGAAGCGGGCTTTTCTAAATGTGGCTGGGGTGCCAGGATTCGAACCTGGGTATGCTGGTATCAGAAACCAGAGCCTTACCGCTTGGCGACACCCCAATGGTGTAACAGTAAAATATGGTGGCTACGACGGGATTTGAACCTGTGACCCCATCATTATGAGTGATGTGCTCTAACCAGCTGAGCTACGTAGCCATTTGTCGATATTTTACTTTAAAGTCAAAGTAGATGATGGCTGGGGTACCTGGATTCGAACCAGGGAATGCTGGTATCAAAAACCAGTGCCTTACCGCTTGGCGATACCCCATCAACATGTCTAACTTTTTTTTGCATCGACCATTTAAAAATGGCTGGGGTACCTGGATTCGAACCAGGGAATGCTGGTATCAAAAACCAGTGCCTTACCGCTTGGCGATACCCCATTAGATGCCTGCAACTCGATGAATGAAATGGTGCGGGAGGCGAGACTTGAACTCGCACACCTTGCGGCGCTAGAACCTAAATCTAGTGCGTCTACCAATTTCGCCACTCCCGCAAAAAAGATGGTGGCTACGACGGGATTTGAACCTGTGACCCCATCATTATGAGTGATGTGCTCTAACCAGCTGAGCTACGTAGCCATCTTTTTTCGCGCAACCTTCATCGGCGTTGCGGGGCGCATTATGCGTATATGGCCGTTTTGCGTCAACAAGTTTTTTCCCAAAAAAGCGACCTGATGTGTTGTTTGTCTGGGTTGTGAACAGTATGGCGATAAAATCATCAATTCGGCCGATTAATGGTTGAAAACATCAACAAAAAGGCGGGCCCGAAGGCCCGCCCAAAGAATAAAACGCCGGACGATTATTTGTAGGCAGCCTGGTGAACGCCGACTGCACGACCAGAAGGATCGTCCATCTTTTTGAATGACTCATCCCATTCGATGGCTTTCGCTGAAGAGCAAGCCACTGACGGGCCGCCTGGCACGCACTCGGCTGCGCTTGGCAGAGGGAACAGCTCCTCGAAGATTTCGCGGTACAGGTAACCTTCTTTAGACCCTGGCGTGTTGTACGGGAAACGGAAACGTGCGGTTTCGAGCTGTTGATCGCTAATTTGCTTGGCAGCGACTTCTTTCAGCGTGTCGATCCAACTATAGCCCACGCCGTCGGAGAACTGCTCTTTCTGGCGCCAGGCCACGCTGGCGGGCAGATAGGACTCAAAACATTCACGCAGGATATGTTTTTCCATTTTGCCATTGCCGCACATTTTGTCTTTCGGGTTGATACGCATCGCCACGTCGAGGAATTTTTTATCTAGGAAGGGCACGCGTGCTTCTACACCCCAGGCAGACATTGCTTTATTCGCGCGAGCACAGTCAAACATATGTAATGCCAGCAGCTTGCGTACGGTCTCGTCATGGAATTCGCGGGCATCCGGCGCCTTATGGAAGTACAGGTAGCCGCCGAACACTTCGTCTGCTCCCTCGCCAGACAGCACCATCTTGATACCCATCGCTTTAATCTTGCGTGACATCAGGTACATCGGGGTCGAGGCACGAATGGTGGTCACGTCATAGGTTTCGATGTGGTAAATCACGTCGCGAATGGCATCCAGGCCTTCTTGCACGGTGAAATGAATCTCATGGTGCACGGTGCCCAGGTGGTTCGCCACTTCCTGCGCGGCGCGCAGGTCTGGTGAGCCTTCCAAACCGACAGCAAATGAATGCAGCTGCGGCCACCAGGCTTCGCTGCGCTCTTGATCTTCCACTCGGCGAGCGGCGTATTTTTTGGTGATAGCGGAAATGACGGAAGAGTCCAGGCCGCCAGACAACAGCACGCCATAAGGCACGTCAGACATCAGGTGACTTTTCACCGAGTCCTCCAGCGCGTTGCGCAGGGCATTGGCGTCTGTCACGTTGTCTTTGACATTGTCGTAATCGAACCAGTCACGCTGGTAGTATTCGCGGATCTCACCGTCCTGGCTCCACAGATAGCTGCCTGCCGGGAATTCTTTAATGGTGCGGCAAACCGGCACCAGCGCTTTCATTTCAGAGGCGACATACAGGTTGCCGAATTCATCATGACCCATATACAGCGGGATAATACCCAGATGGTCACGGCCAATCAGGTAAGCGTCTTTCTCTGAATCGTATAGCGCAAAGGCGAACATGCCTTGCAGGTCGTCGAGGAAGTCAGTGCCTTTTTCCTGGTACAGCGCCAGGATCACTTCACAGTCAGAGCCGGTCTGGAACGCATAGCGATCGCTCAGTTGTTGGCGCAGCGCCTGGTGGTTGTAAATCTCACCGTTAACGGCCAAAACGTGGGTGTGTGCTGCGTTGTACAACGGTTGTGCGCCATTGTTAACGTCGACAATCGATAGACGCTCATGCACCAGAATGGCTTTATCGCTGGCGTAAACACCGGACCAGTCCGGCCCGCGGTGGCGCATCAGACGGGACAGCTCCAGCGCTTTTTTACGCAGTTCAACGGGATCGGACTTCAGATCGAGCACACCGAAAATAGAACACATATAACGACTCTCCTAACGACTTTTATAGACTGTGATGTTGTTTTTGCTGTTATAGGCAGCGTCCCGGCTCATCAATGATGGCGCGGTGTTGCTGCGTTGTGTTTATGAAAATGCGTCAAAACCAACAGGGGATGCAAGCGTTTTAGCGCAGTGCCAGAAAATAGTTGTTTGGGGTAGGGTGATTATTAGCGGATATTCAGTTTTTGACGTCAATAATTAATGATAATGCATTTTTTTTGACAAATAGATGAGTTGCCGGAAAGTTTTACCGGCAACTCATTGCGGACTATCAGGCAGTCAGCTGCCAGAGTGTGAAGGCTGCGTCCGGTGTCCATCCGGCGTTAGAGGTGTGTGCTTGCAGGCAGGTGTATTTCTTTCCTTTGTAGGTCACTACATCACCGACCTTGTAGCTGTGGCTGTTTTGCCACTCATTGACGCCAGGGTCCGGCGGTGTGCCGCCGTCTGCCGTTTTCACTGCCAGTGCACTGCTCGGCAGGGAGGTGTTGCCTTTGTTGTCGGTGGCGGTGACAAAATAACTGTATTGCGTCGCCGCCGTCAGGCCGCTGTCTTGCAGCGACAGACCACCGGTCTGGCCGATCGCGTTACCGTTACGGTAAACCGTATATTGGCTTATCGGATTGGCGCTGTTAGCCGCAGCCCAGTTTAACGTAAGCGAGGTTGAGGTGATCGCGCTGGCGTTCAACGCCGTGGGTGCCTCAGGCTTTCCCGGCGGTGGTGTTACACCTCCTTGAATGAGCGCGGCGTAACGTGTTTTGAATTCCCAGTTGTAGGCCACGCCGGCCTTGCTCTTGCCGTTGTCCCAGTTAACCGACCAGGTCAT
This sequence comes from Serratia sp. PL17, assembly GCF_017832355.1. Classification (GTDB taxonomy): domain Bacteria; phylum Pseudomonadota; class Gammaproteobacteria; order Enterobacterales; family Enterobacteriaceae; genus Serratia. Next base: position 108,965 of record NZ_JAFIBY010000004.1, on the reverse strand, counting down.
CAGGCCTTTGATCGACAAACCTTTGGCATCAAGGCGCGCGAAGGCGTTATAGACAGCTTGCTTGTCGACCACATACCCGGTAGCAGCGGCGTCATTGTTGGTTGGCAGGCCGATAACAAACTTGGACGCTGGGATTTTGGTATAACCGCGGGTGCCAGTAACCAGACTTTCCGTCAGGTAATACAGAAAGTCTTCTTTCATGGCGTCATTATTTTGAGTGATCCAGGCGCCTTTACCGCCATTGGCTTCATCGACCCAGATACCGTCACCACCCTGGTTATAATATTGCGGTGCAATGAAATCATAATAACCTTCGAGTGCGGTAATATAATCCAGGTAAGTGCCGTTGGTACGTAAATAAGGGAACTCTGGCGCCATGCTGACAATAAAGTTTTTACCTTCAGCGGCATAATGTGTTTTTACTTTTTTCAATGCGGCCGGTAAGACCGTCTTATTATTAGCTGCGCCGATGGCGGCTTGTTCCAGATCGATGTCCAAGCCATCAAAACCGTAGGTTTCCACCAAACGAATAATTTCATTAGCCAACCGGTCTTCGTCGCCGGTTTTCAATTCGATATGCGCGTCAGCACCGCCCAGAGAAATCAGTACCGCACGGCCCTGGCTGTTCAGAACGCCAACCTGGCGGCGGAACTCGGTATCGGACAGGTTGTAGGGCTTGAAGGTTGGGATACCGTCGCCCTTCATAAACGCCACGGCAACCACATTATATTCAGCAGGAATATCGGTCAGGTTCATATTAGCGAACTGGCCCTGTTGGTAACCGTCGCTGGCACCCGCTGCCCAGTTATGCCAAAAGCCCATCATGATTTTTTTATTGGACATATCCGGCATGGCGGCTGCAGCATCTGCAACCTGTGCATTGATAATATTATCGGAGCTCATAGTAACCTCGTTATTTTAGGTAAGAGTATTTCCACTTGCCGTCAATAGGGTTTATTGGCGGGGCGTAAATATATAATGCGGGTTTTTAACGAGGGCGGGGTGAAACCTTTTCCTGCCAATAATAAATTTAATTCAAATTGACGGGGAGATAAAGGTGGCCGCAATGGCCACCTTAGGCATTAGAAAATATTGATATCCGCAACGGAAGGGAAGATGTAGCTCGGGCGGAATGGCATGGTTTCGACATCGTTCAGCGTCGAAACGCCAGACAGGACCAAGACGGTTTCCAGACCGGCCTGGAAGCCCGCCAGGATATCGGTGCGTAGGTTGTCGCCAACAATCACCGTTTCTTCCGAATGCCCCTGCATTTTATTCAGCGCGGCGCGGATAATCCACGGGCTTGGCTTACCCACGTAAAAGGGTTTGCGCCCGGTGATCTTTTCAATTGGGGCACAGAGTGCGCCGCAAGCCGGTGTAAAACCATGGCCATGGCTGTCCGGGTTGGTGGCAATGAAGCGGGCGCCATTGTTCACGAAGTAGGCGGCTTTGTGCATCATGTCCCAGTTATAAGAGCGAGTTTCACCGACGATCACAAAGTCCGGATTGATATCGGTAATGGTGAAGCCAGCTTTATACAGTTCGTGGATCAGGGCACCTTCACCGACCACGTAGGCCTTTTTGCCTTCTTGGCGGCGCAGAAAATCGGCGGTGGCCATGGCTGAGGTATAAAACGCGCTTTCCGGCACTTCAAGCCCGGCGGCGGAGAAGCGGTTCGCCAGATCCTGCGCGGTTTGTGACGGATAGTTAGTCAGAACGACCAGCGGCATGCCCTGTTCCTGAATACGCGCCAGGAAAAGATCGGCACCGGGAACCGGCGTGTTGTCATGTAGCAGCACGCCGTCGATATCACATATAACGTTTTTGATTGTCATTGTTGCTGTTTCTCATGATTTGCGGCAGGCAAAACGCGAAGATAGCACACCTGCCCGAGGCGGCGGATCAGCTTTCCAGCAATCGCTGCAATAGCACGCCGTTGAGCATCGCCCGTTTGGCCAGGGCGAAAGCGCCGATTGCCGAGCGATGATTAAGTTCGGAGGTGACTACCGGCAGGTTCTTGCGGAAGTCCTTCAGCACCTGAGTATTGATGCAGCTTTGGATTGCCGGCAACAGCACTTTTTCCGCTTCGGTGATTTCACCGGCGATCACCACTTTCTGCGGATTAAACAGATTGATGGCAATAGCCACGGCTTTCCCGAGATAACGACCCACGTGCTCAATCACTTCGCTGGCCAGCAGATCGCCGCGGTTAGCGGCTTTGCAAATGGCGGCGATGCTACAGTCGTCGAGCGTCAGTTTGCTTGGGTAGCCCTGAGTCAGCAATTGACGAACGCGGTGTTCAATCGCGGCGTTGGCGGCAACGGTTTCCAGGCAACCGAAGTTACCACAGTGGCAGCGCTCGCCCAGCGGATCGATTTGAATGTGACCAATTTCACCGACGTTGCCGTTGTTACCCAGGAAGATCTGGCCATTAACGATAATGCCAGCACCGGTACCCCGGTGCAGACGCACCAAAATAGAGTCTTCGCAGTCGCGGGTGGCACCAAAATAATGCTCAGCTAATGCCAGACTACGAATGTCATGGCCGACAAAGCTGGTGACATTAAAACGTTGTTGTAGGTTGTCGACCAGCGCCCAGTTATTGACGCTGATGTGCGGCATATAGCGCACCACGCCTAGCGCGGGGTCAACCAGACCGGGCAGGATGACGGCAATGGCGATTAACTCGCGCAGCTTGCGTTGATAGCTTTCGATAAACTGTGAAATGGCAGTGAACAGCGCATTTTCCAGTGTCTCCTGGGTACGCTCCGGCAGTGGGTAGTGCTCTTCACCGAGCGATTTACCGCTCATGTCGTACAGCGTGATGGTGGCATCGTGACGACCCAGGCGCACCGCCACGGTATGGAAATGCCGGGTTTCGGAGACAATGGAAATGGCGCGGCGGCCGCCGGTAGAGGCTTGCTGATCGACTTCTTTGATCAGCCCGCGCTCCAACAGCTGGCGAGTAATTTTAGTGACGCTGGCGGGCGCTAGCTGGCTCAGTTCGGCTATTTGAATGCGCGAGATCGGACCTTGTTGGTCGATCAGACGGTAAACCGCCGCGCCGTTGAGTTGCTTGACTAAGTCAACATTCCCTATCTGTGCTTGTCCGCCAGTACTCATCAATAATTTTACTCTCTGTCTACCCTTCATACTTCAAGTCACAGGGGGGCTGCCTTTACTCACTTAAATCACATACCCGCGTATGTTCATTGAGGTTCGTTCAGTTGCCGCCTACCTGCGACTCGAATTATTTTGGGTACATATGTTAGTTAAACCTCGTTACCGTTAACGAGCGTTTTGGTGATCTTAAAATCACGGGTAAATGCGGTCAGGTTCGCCACCTTACCGGCTTCGATCGTGCCTAAACGGTGATCCACGCCGATGGCACGCGCTGGATACAGCGTTGCCATACGCAGCGCTTCGTCCAACGCGATACCGACGTGTTCAACGCTGTTCTTCAAGGCGTCGATCATGGTCAGCGCAGAACCGCTCAGGGTGCCGTTTTCGTCCACGCACAGCCCATCGCGATAGTATATTGTTTTACCGGCGAAAATAAATTGGTCAATATCGGCCCCCGCCGGGGCGGTGGCGTCGGTGACCAGCACCAATTTATCACCTTTCATGCGTTTGGCGTTACGGATACTCGCCCAAGCGACATGATGACCGTCGGCGATAATGCCGGTATAGACTTCTGGCGTGTCGAAGATTGCCCCCATCAGCCCCGGTTCACGCCCGGTAATATACGGCATGGCGTTATACAGGTGAGTGGCGAAAGTGATACCGGCAGCAAATCCGGTGCGGGCCTGCTCGTACGTCGCATTCGAGTGACCGGCGGACACGACAATGCCGGCGGCGGTCAGCTGCTTGATAAAGTGCGGTTCTACCATTTCCGGCGCCAGCGTGACCTTGGTGATCACATCGGCATTAGCACACAGATAGTCGATCATCTCGCTGGTCGGCTTGCGGATGAACGCGGGGTTGTGGGTGCCTTTTTTCAGCGGGCTAAGGTACGGCCCTTCCAGATGCAGGCCAAGTGCCTGATTCGGGTGTTTTTTCAGATAAGCGCGCATCACATCGATGCTGTGCTTCATAAATTCGTCGCTGCTGGTGATCAGCGTTGGCAGATAGCTGGTGCAGCCGGATTTTTCGTTGGCACGCTGCATGATTTCCAGCGTCTCTTCCGAAATGGCGTCCAGCGAGTCGTTAAATTGCACGCCGCCGCAGCCGTTAAGCTGCACGTCAATCAAACCGGGGGCCAGGATAGCGCCACCCAGATCGCGCGTTTCGATGCCGGCCGGCAGCTCAGCCAGCGGGCAGACTCGTTCAATCAGCCCATCAGCGATAATAACTGCGTGGTCGTCAAGTACGTCGTGGCCGGTGAAAATACGGCCGTGGGTTAAAGCGAACATCGTAGCCCCCTGCAAGAATTAAAGACTCTTAACGCTTTCCGCTTCTAATTCGCGGAAATATTTAACGGTTTTGACTTTCAGTTCCATGGTGGATGGCTCATCGCACACCACAACCGCTTTGGCATGCAATTGCAGGCAGCTGATGGTCCACATATGGTTGATATTGCCTTCCACAGCGGCTTCCAGAGCTTGTGCCTTGGCATGGCCGGTCACCAGAATCATCACTTCTTCTGCGTCGAGCAGCGTACCGACACCCACGGTCAGTGCAAACTTCGGCACCAGGCTGACATCGCCGCCGAAGAAGCGGGAGTTGGCGATACGGGTATCTTCAGTCAGCGTTTTGATGCGAGTACGTGATGCCAGGGATGAAGCCGGCTCGTTAAACGCGATATGACCGTCAATGCCGACGCCGCCCATGAACAGATTGATTTTGCCGTAGGATTTGATTTTTGCTTCGTACTGGCGGCACTCGGCGTCAACATCCGGTGCATTACCATTCAGCAAGTTGATATTTTCACTTGGTATATCAACGTGATCAAAGAAATTACGGTACATGAAGGTATGATAGCTCTCCGGGTGTTCCTGCGGCAGGCCAACGTATTCATCCATGTTGAAAGTCACCACATGCTTAAAGCTTACTTCACCTGCTTTGTGCATCGCAATCAGATGTTTGTACGCTTCCAGCGGAGTACCGCCGGTTGGCAGGCCGAGCACAAACGGACGCTCCGCAGTAGGCTTGAATGCGTTGATGCGCTGGACGATATGGCGGGCGGCCCATTTGCCGACTTGTGCAGTATCTTTCAGTGGGATAAGTCTCATCTAACACCTCTTGGGGTAAGTAAACTAAAGCTATACTGGTTCGAGCCTGTGCAAGAGTCCTAAGCGTAACCCAGCTTTATGATTCTCGCGTGAAGCGTCAGGCTTGATGATTTTTTTAATGATAAAATAAGTTTTGTGTGATGGCTAGCAATGTGGCAGGTAAAGACTGCTTTTTGGTGATATAAATCACAAAAAAGGAGGTTTTAATTTGCGATACGAAATAATTTTTTTACACTCCACTTGTTGTCGCTCGTCCAGAGTTAATCGCAGTGTGTGATGGCGCTTGCGTAAAATATGATAAAGCCCATAAAAGGGCATTAGGGGGAATATTAAGGTGAACATACTCGGCTTTTTCCAAAGATTGGGCAGGTCGTTGCAACTGCCAATCGCAGTACTGCCCGTTGCGGCGCTTTTGCTACGCTTCGGCCAGCCTGATTTACTCAATATTTCGTTCATCGCACAGGCCGGTGGATCAATCTTCGATAACCTGGCGTTGATCTTTGCTATCGGTGTGGCGGCAACCTGGTCGAAAGACAATGCCGGCTCAGCTGCACTGGCGGGCGCGGTGGGTTACTTCATCCTGACCAAGGCGATGGTCACCATTAACCCAGCAATCAACATGGGTGTGTTGGCAGGTATCATTACCGGCCTGGTGGGTGGTGCTGTCTATAACCGCTGGTCCGGCATCAAACTGCCAGAGTTCCTTTCCTTCTTCGGCGGTAAGCGTTTCGTCCCAATCGCTACCGGCTTTTTCTGTTTAATCCTTGCAGCCATCTTTGGTTATATTTGGCCACCGGTTCAGAATGCTATCCACGCAGGCGGTGAATGGATTGTTTCCATGGGCGCGATCGGTTCCGGTATCTTCGGTTTCGTTAACCGTCTGCTGATCCCAACCGGTTTGCATCAGGTATTGAACACCATCGCCTGGTTCCAGATTGGTGAATTCACCAATGCCGCAGGCACTATCTTCCACGGCGACATCAACCGCTTCTACGCGGGTGACGGCACCGCCGGGATGTTCATGTCCGGCTTCTTCCCAATCATGATGTTTGGTCTGCCGGGTGCGGCATTGGCCATGTATTTCGCGGCACCTAAAGAGCGTCGCCCAATGGTCGGCGGTATGCTGCTGTCCGTTGCACTGACCGCATTCCTGACCGGTGTGACCGAGCCACTTGAATTCCTGTTCATGTTCCTGGCTCCGCTGCTGTATTTAGTCCACGCTATTTTGACCGGTATCAGCCTGTTTGTTGCTACCTTGCTGGGCATCCATGCCGGGTTCTCCTTCTCTGCCGGCGCGATCGACTACGTGTTGATGTACAACCTGCCAGCGGCCAGTAAGAACGTCTGGATGCTGATTGTGATGGGTCTGGTTGCCTTCGCGGTGTACTTCGTCCTGTTCTCTATCATTATCCGTGCGTTCAACTTGAAAACCCCTGGGCGTGAAGATGCGTCTGACGATGTCGTCGCTCCTGAAGCCAACAGCAACACGGATGAAGGCCTGCGCGCACTGTCTCGCAGCTACATTGGTGCCATCGGGGGGTCTGACAACCTGACCGGCATTGATGCCTGTATCACCCGTTTACGTCTGACCGTTAAAGATTCTTCAAAAGTACTCGATGCAAGCTGTAAGCGCCTGGGGGCTTCAGGCGTCGTGAAACTGAACAAGCAAACCGTTCAGGTTATCGTGGGCTCTAAAGCTGAAGCCATTGCTGATGGTATGCGTGCAGTCATCGCTACCGGCCCGGTTCCTGCGGCAGAAGTCGCACCGGCTGCCGGTGTGAATGTCGCAAAATCACAGGCTGTGCCTAATGCACCTAAAGTGGCCTTTGAGTCGCTGGTGGCGCCGGTAACAGGTGACGTGGTGGCGTTGGATCAGGTTCCTGATGAAGCCTTTGCCAGCAAAGCCGTAGGCGACGGCGTAGCGATTCGCCCGACCGACAAAACCGTAGTGGCACCGGCTGATGGCACCATCGTGAAAATCTTCAACACCAATCATGCATTCTGTCTGGAAACAGACAAAGGTGCGGAGATTGTGGTGCACATGGGTATCGACACCGTTGCACTGAACGGTCAAGGCTTCAAACGTCTGGTTGAAGAGGGTGCTGAGGTGAAAGCCGGTCAGCCAATCCTTGAATTGGATCTGGAATTCCTGAACGCCAATGCCCGTTCGATGATCAGTCCTGTCGTGGTCAGTAACTCTGACGATTACGCAGGTCTGACGGCGCTGGCAACCGGCTCTGTCGTGGCTGGCCAGACCAAGCTGTTTGAGATCCAAAAATAAACTGTTTTACCTGAGTAGTGCCCGGGGTGTTTAACGAGTCATGACGGAAGGCACCCTACCTTTGGCGGGAAGAGAGCAATCTCTTCCCGCTTTTTTATGGGTGGCGAAGAAAGAAGAGGCCACAGAAAGGGGGGCAGCGATCCATTGTGGTGCAATGCTCCGCATTTTTCGTGAAACAAACGGTTGTTTCCGGGCGTGGCTTGTTGGAACATAGGCGGTTATGTGTAGCGCTTTGCATTGAGGAATAGTGAAATGAGTGAGGCTGAAGCCCGCCCAACCAATTTTATCCGTCAGATCATTGATGAAGATCTGGCGTCAGGGAAACACGCGTCTGTTCATACCCGTTTCCCACCAGAGCCAAATGGCTATCTGCATATTGGCCATGCTAAATCCATCTGCCTGAACTTTGGCATCGCCCAAGATTATCAAGGCCAGTGCAACCTGCGTTTCGATGATACTAACCCGGTAAAAGAAGACATCGAGTTCGTTGAGTCGATCAAACACGATGTAGAGTGGTTGGGCTTTGAGTGGAGCGGTAACGTCCGTTACTCCTCAGATTACTTCGATCAACTGCACCATTATGCGGTGGAACTGATCGGTAAAGGCTTGGCTTATGTCGATGAACTGTCGCCTGAACAGATCCGTGAATATCGCGGTAGCCTGACCGCGCCGGGTAAAGACAGCCCATACCGTGACCGCAGCATAGAAGAGAACCTGGCGCTGTTTGAGAAAATGCGCAACGGCGAGTTCGCCGAAGGTGCCGCTTGCCTGCGCGCTAAAATTGATATGGCATCCTCGTTTATCGTGATGCGCGATCCCGTGCTGTACCGTATCAAATTTGCTGAGCATCACCAGACTGGCAACAAATGGTGCATCTATCCGATGTACGATTTCACCCACTGCATTTCCGATGCGCTGGAAGGGATCACCCATTCACTGTGTACGCTGGAGTTCCAGGACAACCGCCGTCTGTATGACTGGGTGCTGGATAACATCACCATCCCTTGTCATCCGCGTCAATACGAGTTCTCGCGTCTGAATCTTGAGTACGCCATCATGTCGAAGCGCAAGCTGAATCAGTTGGTGACCGAGAATATCGTTGAAGGCTGGGATGACCCGCGTATGCCGACCGTTTCTGGCCTGCGTCGCCGTGGCTATACTGCCGCATCAATTCGCGAGTTCTGCCAGCGTATCGGCGTGACCAAGCAGGATAACAACGTCGAAATGATGGCGCTTGAGGCCTGTATTCGTGAAGATCTGAACGAGAACGCGCCGCGTGCGATGGCCGTGCTGGATCCGGTGAAGGTCGTTATCGAGAATTTGACGACCGGTGTGGAAATGGTGACGATGCCTAACCACCCGAATAAGCCGGAAATGGGCAGCCGTGAAGTGCCGTTCAGCCGTGAGATTTATATTGATCGCGCTGACTTCCGTGAAGAAGCCAACAAACAGTACAAGCGTCTGGTACTGGGTAAAGAAGTGCGTCTGCGTAATGCATACGTGATCAAGGCGGAACGCGTTGAGAAAGACGCTGAGGGTGAGATTACCACCATCTTCTGCAGCTATGACCCCGATACGTTGAGCAAGGATCCTGCCGATGGCCGCAAGGTGAAAGGTGTGATCCACTGGGTTTCCGTTGAGCACGCATTGCCAGCTGAAATCCGCCTGTATGATCGTTTGTTCAATGTGCCGAATCCAGCTGCAGCAGAGGACTTCCTGACCACGATCAACCCTGAGTCGTTGGTTATCAAGCGTGGCTTCGTAGAGCCAAGCCTGGCAGCAGCACAGCCTGAAAAAGCCTATCAGTTCGAGCGTGAAGGTTATTTCTGTGCTGACAACCGCGACTCTTCGGCCGAGCACCTGGTGTTCAACCGCACTGTTGGCCTGCGTGATACCTGGGCTAAAATTGACGCCTGAGTTCTGAAGCGGTATTAACGCGAAAAGCGCAACTTGAGTTGCGCTTTTTTTATGCCTGTCGCTGCCGCTTAGCCCCAGCAGGGCATTTTATTTTCTCAATCTTATTTATCTGCCCGGCATATCAGTAATTTCTTGATAAAAATCATTAGTAATATAACATTGTCTTATATATTCGCGATGCGAATTAATGTCATTTAGAGAGCGCTCTCACATTTTTTCTCCTGACTGACTTTTTTGATTAAGCTGAAACCATTAATCGTCTCTGGTTGACCTGATATCCTTTTTTATTCTGATTTAATTGAATTTTTTATTCGACAGCCTCTTTGCATAGCTACGTAACAAAATCTCATCGATATGTGCTCTTTGTCATACTTTGACAAATCTCTCTCATAATTCATTTGATAATTCGCGTCGCGAAAAATAGTCTAGCTGTAGCAATAAGTGCTGTGGGGTTTGAGCTCTGCCAGCATTATTTTTTACCCGGTTGGGTTTTTTATTAGCAGTCGTGCAGGGCAGTGGTGAACACGGGCGGCTGCAACTTTTAAAGTTAAGTCAAAGAGGAATTTCATTATGGGTACGCACGGTGCTCAGCGTAAAACGCTGGCGCTCGCAGTAGCGGGTGCGCTGTTGGGAACAGGGTTTGCCATGGCCCCTGAGGCGAAAGCCGCAGGGTTTGTCGATGATTCCACGATGACCGGCGGTGTGTATTACTGGCAACGTGAACGCGACCGTAAAGATCTCAATCCGACCAGTGACGATTACAATAAATACACCACTAACCTGTCACATTCGACGGCCAACCTGAGCCTGGATTTCGCTTCGGGCTATGCCTGGGACATGTTTGGTCTGGACGTAGGCGCCTTTACCGCCATTGAGCTCGCTGAGTCCAGTGCCAGCGGCCACCCGAACGAAATTGCGTTCTCTTCCAAAAACCGTACCTATGATGAAGATTACAGCGGCGATAAAGGCGGTATCAGCCTGTATAAAGCTGCAGGTAAATTCAAGTATGGCCCCGTCTGGGCACGTGCCGGTTATATCCAGCCAACCGGCCAAACTTTGCTGGCGCCACACTGGAGCTTTATGCCGGGCACCTATCAAGGGGCTGAGGCCGGTGCCAAATTTGACTACGGTGATGCAGGGGCATTGAGTTTCTCCTACATGTGGACCAATAAATACAAAGCGCCATGGCATATCGAAATGGACGACTTCCGCCAGAACGATAAAAAAACGGGCGTCTCCTACCTTCATTCGCTTGGTGCGAAGTATGACTTTAAAAACGACTTTGTACTGGAAGCGGCATTCGGTCAGGCCCAGGGCTATGTAAACCAGTACTTCACCAAAGCCTCTTATAAATTCGATCTGGTAGGCAACCCGTTGACGACCAGCTATCAGTTCTACGGTACGGAAGACCGCATTAGCGACAAGAATGATCCTAACAGCATCTATGACGGGTTAGCCTGGTTGCAGGCGCTGACTTTTGGCTACACCACAGGGCAGTTTAATTGGCGCCTGGAAGGCACCATGGTCAAGGCCGAAGGCAATCAGGGTTACTTCCTGCAGCGTATGACTCCAACTTACGCTTCGTCCAACGGGCGTCTCGACGTGTGGTGGGATAACCGTTCTGACTTCAACGCCAACGGCGAAAAAGCGGTTTACGCCGGCGTGATGTATGACCTGAGCAACTGGAACCTGCCGGGGATGGCGGTTGGCGGTTCTTATGTTTATGCCTGGGATGCGAAGCCGAGTACCAACCCAATGTACGATCAGAGCCAGCGTTTGAAAGAAAGCGCCTGGAGCCTGGACGCGATGTACACCATTCAGGACGGTCGTGCCAAAGGCACCCTGCTGAAACTGCACTACACCCAATATGACAACCACACCAACATCCCAAGCTGGGGTGGCGGCTACGGCAACATCTTCCAGGACGAGAAAGACGTCAAGTTCATGGTTATCGCACCATTCACCATTTTCTAAAACATAGCCTATGGCCTTCAAGTTACGGCTAGGCGGCCAGCTGGCTCCTCCCCTGGCAAGGTAGGGGCGCTGCATGCAGCGCCCGTATTCATCGGGACGAATATATTCGTCCCCTAGGGTAACGGGTAAGCGAGTGCCGATAACAACGCTGCGGCTTGAAAGATGACGGGTATATTCCCGGCGGCAGCGCCGGGGACACTTAACGGGAATAACACGATGAAAAAAATCATGTTGATGTTGGCCGCAACTGTCGCGCTGAGTGCGTGTGTACAGCCAGCTGCACCGCCGGAAGACGCCAAATTGAAACAGGCCTACAGTGCCTGTATTAACACTGCCGAAGGGTCGCCAGAAAGGCTACAGCCCTGTAAGGCCGTGCTGAACGTATTGAAACAAGAGAAGCAGCATCAGCAGTTTGCCGAGCAGGAAACGGTGCGGGTGATGGATTATCAGAACTGCATTCAGGCGGTTCATAGCGGCAACGGCCAGGCTTATGACGCACAGTGCGGGAAAATTTGGAAAGAGATCCACGATAACAATAATTAAGGATGATGCTAAAGATGAACAAATTCAAATTGAGTGCGGTTGCTGCATTGACGGCAACCGTAGGGTTATTTGGCAGCGTGGGGAACGCGATGGCCAATCAGCAATTGGTGGATCAACTTAGCCAGTTGAAACTGAATTTGAAAATGGTCGATAACCGCGCCGCAGACAGTGGCCTGGATTGCGGCAAACTGGGCGCCGATTGGGCAGCATGCAATAAGGTCCTAATCAGTCTGACCAACGATAATCAGGAAATTACAGGCCACGACTGGGCGATTTACTTCCACAGTGCCCGCCAGACAATGCGGGTGGACAACGATCAATTCAAAATATCTCACCTGACGGGCGATCTGTATAAGCTGGAGCCCACCGATAAATTTACCGGCTTCCCTGCGGGTAAAACGGTTGATATCCCGATTATTGCAGAATACTGGCAGTTGTTTAAAACAGACTTTGTGCCGCGCTGGTATGCCACTTCAGGCGATGCCAAGCCAAAAATCCTGATCAATACCGACACCGAAGATCTGAGTCAGTTTGTGGCGCCCTTTACCGGCGACCAGTGGAAGCGCACCAAAGATGACAATAACATCTTGATGACGCCAGCCTCCCGTTTCACAAAAAATGCCGAGCTGAAAACCTTGCCGGCAGCGTCACTACGCGGTCAGATCGTGCCCACGCCGCTGCATGTGAAAGTACATTCACAGGATGCCGATCTGAGTAACGGCGTAGCGCTGGAATTAAGCGCATTGTCCAAACCGGCCGCAGACGCGGCAACCCAACGTTTTGCTTTATTGGGAATAACCGATAACGCGAGTGGCTATCCGATCAAGACCGATATCCAGCCTGGCAAATTCAACGGTGAGTTGGCGGTGTCGGGTGCCTATGCGTTGAGCATTGGCAACAAGGGAGCACAGGTTATCGGTTTCGATCAGGCCGGGGTTTTCTATGGTCTGCAATCTATACTGTCGCTGATTCCTGCCGACGGTAGCGCCAAAATTGCCACGCTGGAGGTTAAAGATGCTCCACGCTTCCAGTATCGCGGTATCTTCCTGGACGTCGCACGTAACTTCCATCAAAAAGAGGCCGTTTTGCGTCTGCTTGACCAGATGGCGGCTTACAAACTCAATAAATTCCATTTCCACCTGAGTGATGACGAAGGTTGGCGTATTGCCATCCCAGGGTTGCCGGAATTGACGGAAGTCGGGGGGCAGCGCTGCCATGACTTGAGTGAAACCACCTGCTTGTTACCACAATACGGCCAAGGCCCTGACGTCTACGGTGGGTTCTTCTCCCGTCAGGATTATATCGACATTATCAAGTACGCTCAGGCGCGCAAGATTGAAGTGATCCCAGAGATCGATATGCCGGCGCATGCTCGTGCAGCTGTGGTCTCAATGGAAGCACGTTATAAAAAACTGCATGCCGCAGGTAAAGAGCAAGAGGCCAACGAATTCCGCCTGGTGGATCCGACCGATACCTCCAATACCACCTCGGTGCAGTACTTCAACCGTCAAAGCTACCTCAACCCTTGCCTGGACTCGTCCAAGCGCTTTGTCGATAAGGTGATTGGCGAGATTGCCCAAATGCACAAAGAGGCGGGGCAGCCGCTGAGCACTTGGCACTTTGGCGGTGACGAGGCGAAAAACATTCGTTTAGGTGCTGGGTATACCGATGTTGCCAAGCCGGAGGCGGGTAAAGGCATCATTGATCAGCGTAAAGAAGACAAACCTTGGGCGAAGTCCCAGGTGTGCCAAATGATGATCAAAGACGGTAAAGTCGCGGATATGGAACACCTACCAAGCTACTTTGGCGTCGAAGTTAGCCAACTGGTGAAGGCACATGGCATCGACAGAATGCAGGCTTGGCAGGATGGTCTGAAAGATGCGAAGAATGCCAAGGCATTCGCTACTGAACGCGTCGGGGTGAATTTCTGGGATACTTTGTATTGGGGCGGTTTTGATAGTGCCAATGACTGGGCCAATAAAGGCTACGAAGTGATCCTGTCTAACCCGGATTACGTTTACATGGATTTCCCGTATGAGGTGAATCCGGACGAGCGTGGCTATTACTGGGGTACCCGTTTCAGCGACGAACAGAAAATGTTCAGCTTTGCGCCGAATAACTTGCCGCAAAATGCGGAAACCTCGGTTGACCGTGATGGCAATCATTTCACCGCCAAGAGCGACAAACCTTGGCCGGGCGCTTACGGTATTTCAGCCCAGATGTGGAGTGAAACCCAGCGCACCGACGATGAAATGGAATACATGATATTCCCTCGTTCGCTTTCGGTGGCAGAGCGCGCATGGCACCGCGCAAGTTGGGAGCAAGATTACCGGGCGGGCCGGGAGTATAAAGGCGGTGAAACCCACTTTGTCGACACGAAGAAACTGGATCGTGATTGGCTGCGCTTCGCCAACCTCCTTGGTCAGCGAGAACTGGCAAAACTGGACAAAGGTGGCGTGAGTTATCGGCTGCCGGTGCCGGGCGCTCGCGTAGTGGGGGGCATGCTGGAGGCCAATATTTCTCTGCCGGGTCTGGGCATTGAGTATTCCACGGATGGTGGCAAGCAATGGCAGCGGTACGATGCCAACGCCAAGCCGCGTGTTGGCGGTGAGGTGCTTATCCGCGCGATAAGCCCGGACGGGAAGCGCTACAGCCGTGCCGAGAAAGTGTAATTTTTGAGCCACGGCCCGTCTGTTCGCAGGCGGGCCGTTATTGATCCTCAATAGCAGCGACCGACGGTAATCAGAGATGAATTCGATACGGCTGACCTTTATGGTCGTTGCTTTTTTTTCCGGGATTGCCGGGGCACTGCAAATACCGACCCTGAGTCTGTTCCTCACGACCGAGGTGCAGGTCACGTCTTTATGGGTCGGTTTTTTTTATGCGGTTAACGCTGGCGTTGGCATTATTGTCAGTTTTTTACTGGCGAAAAAATCAGACCGCCAACGGGATCGGCGCAACCTGATTTTAATCTGTTATTTATTGGCGGCGGGGAACTGTCTGTTATTTGCATTTAATCGTAATTATTTAACGCTAATAACGGTGGGCGTGCTGTTAACGGCCATCGCCAATACGGCGATACCGCAATTATTTGCTCTTGCGCGTGAGTATGGCGAGCGCTCATCGCAAAACGTTGCGATGTTCAGCGCGGTCATGCGCGCCCAACTTTCTCTTGCCTGGGTCTTTGGCCCCCCATTGGCGTTTATGCTGGTGGTGAATTATGGCTTCACTGCCATGTTTATTTTTGCCGCGGGGATATTTCTGTTAGTCACTCTGTTGGCTTGGCGGATATTGCCCGAGGTGGCGCGTGTCATCATCAATAGCCACGTCGCAACGCAGCAAAAAACGGTCTTTGATAAAGACGTTAGCCTGCTGTTTTTTGCCTCGGTATTGATGTGGACCTGCAGCGCCATGTATCTGATTGATGTTCCGCTGTATATCAGTGCCGAACTGGGTTTGCCGCAGCGTTTGACCGGCTGGATGATGGGCGTTGCCGCTGCGATAGAAATCCCGATCATGATCCTGGCAGGGCGTTACGTGAACTGGGTGGGCAAACGCCTGATGATGTTGACTGCGATGGTGGCTGGCATGTTGTTTTATGCCGGCATGCTGTGGTTTACCTCTCCCGTTGGCTTGCTGGTCTTGCAGGTCTTTAATGCGATATTTATCGGTATTGGGGCCACCATCGGCATGCTCTACTTCCAGGATTTGATGCCGGAACGGGCGGGGATGGCCACCACGTTGTTCACCAACAGTATTTCAACCGGCGTGATCCTGGCCGGAATATTACAAGGGATCCTGACCGAGTACGGGCCACATTCCTCCGTTTATCTGTTAGCCATATTACTGCTTTTTATTGCTTTACCTGTCGGTTTTAAAACCCGGGAAGTGTAGGTGGTTTCTGAGTGAGTCGTTTATTTTTAAACACAAACAAGGATATATGATGGCTATATTGGTGACGGGCGGCGCCGGTTATATCGGCTCGCATACGGTGTTGGCGCTGTTGGAAAGGGGGGAGAACGTCGTTGTATTAGACAACCTGTCCAACAGTTCGTCAGAGTCTCTGTTTCGCGTAGAAAGGCTGACGGGGAAAAAAGTCATTTTCTATCAGGGTGATATTCAGCAATATCACCTATTGGATCACATCTTCCGTCAGCATGATATTCATGCTGTTATTCATCTTGCCGGTTTGAAATCTGTCAGAGAATCAACCGAGCAGCCACTGAAATATTATCAAAATAATATTTCTGGCTCATTGATCGTACTGGACAGAATGCGCCATGCGGGCATTAATCAGTTTATTTTCAGCTCTTCGGCCACCGTTTACGGACCTGCGGAATATACTCCGCTGACGGAAAATTGCCGTGTTGGGCAGACCACAAATCCTTATGGCACTTCCAAGCTGATTGTTGAGCAGATCCTGGCAGAGTTTGCCACCACTGCGCCACAGATGGCGATCACCGCATTGCGTTATTTTAATCCCGCCGGGGCGCATGAGTCTGGCTTGATTGGTGAAGATCCCGCCGGCATTCCCAATAATCTTCTGGCGTATCTGGCACAGGTGGCTATTGGCAAACTCGCGGTGTTGCCCGTGTATGGCAACGACTACCCGACCAGCGATGGAACTGGTGTACGTGATTATATCCACGTTATGGATCTGGCTGAAGGGCATTTGAAAGCGCTGGATAACCTGCAGCCAGGTTTTAACGTCTATAACCTGGGCACGGGCAAGGGTTACTCGGTACTGGAAATTATTCAGGCGTTCGAACGTGCCTGTGGATTCAAGATCGCCTACCAATTTAATCCCCGACGTGCGGGTGACATCGCCGAGTGTTGGTCCGATCCGTCGTTGGCTGCGGAAAAGCTGGGTTGGCAAGCCAAGCGCAGCCTGGAAAAAATGGTATGTGATGCCTGGTCTTGGCAGAGCAAAAATCCGCAGGGTTATGGTCCATTAATAAGGATGGCTGCCGATGGCGCTTAACAACGGGCATTTTGGCGCCCTGCAGGATGATCTGTTTCGGGCTGAATATGAGGCGCGGCTAAGCGATTTGAAGTTTGAATTCGTGAAGTGCCAACGTCAGGCTACGCCAGCGGCAAAGGCGCGTTATCAACGTGGGGTGAATCAACTACGGGAATGGCTGTCTGCGCAGGGGCATTTATTTGATGCCGCACGCTGTTCTTCACTGTTTTGCGTGCCCACGCGGCCACTTGCCGCAGGGGAACAATTGCTGCACCGCATTTGGTTGGGCGGAGCCATTCCTGACGACGCGCGAGAAGTTATCTCTCAGTGGGGGGATGCACAACAAGCGGTGAGTCGTGGCGAGGCTCGTGACTGGGTCGGCATGTTATGGGTTTGGGATGCAAAGCAGCTGGCAAAGGATGCCTGTTTCATTGCCTCACCCCAAACGCATGGCGGCCAGTTGGGTGAGTACGATGCCGGTAACCATCGCCTGCAGGTGCATTCGTTGAGTGAACTGGCGCAAAGAAGAGTCGGTAATAGTTTGGGGTTTATCCATCAGCTCCATGATAAACGCTATTACGCCACACTGTCCGACTACTTCCGCTTTTTGATTTTGATTGAGATGGGGGGCTTGTATATGGATATCGACACACTTCCCCACCGAGCGGCGACACTGTTTCTGATCAAGCCTGAGGTTCCGGACTATCTTCAGTTCCTGCCCGGAGGTGAAGTTAGCCACGTCAGTTGGTTGAATTTGTTCCTCGACGAAACGGGAATGATCATCAGCCGTAAGGGAGATATGGCGCTGTGCAGGATGTTAGCTGGGCTCGATCAAATTTATGCGGGGGAAAGCAGTGAGGTACCGGAAAGAAATCCGATTTATGAACGGAAGCTGTTCGATCCTTTTTACCAATTGTGGAGTCGCCATATTGAACGTACTTTCCTCAGCCACGATCGTTTTTGCCAGATGCATGGTGTTTTGTATGACGCAACCCCACAGGCGGTGACCTGCGGTATTCGCGGTATGCGGCTGCTGGAAGATGTGATCACCAATGAGCGGCTACCGTTGTCGCAAGAAGAAGAGCAGAGCTACCGGCAATGTGTTAGCAGGTTGGAAAATCTGGATTGGCAGCTTGAGCAGCCGCTGGATTTGGCACGCTATGCGGAAATATTTACCGTTGATGAAGTACCTCGCATGGCCTATCCGGCGCAGATTCGGTCCGACATCGATCATTACCACTACTATTCGGTGCTTTCTCATGATCAGCGGCTTGATCGGGTAAACCAGCTTTTTGGGGAGTACCTGATTGCCGACAACCGGCGGCAGATAGCGGCAGGGAATTACTGGTGTTCTGCCCAGGGCGAGGGGGAGGCTGTGCCGCCTGAACCGCGGGGATCGTTGCATTTCATGGCGGGACGGCAGGTGGGTGAAGCGGATAAGACCCGCATGGCAAAGCTGATTTTTAGCACGAGCTACCTGGAATACTGTTCTGTTGGCAATCGTGCTGGGCTGGATCTGGTGTCTTTGCAGCAGGCGCAAAATATCGAGCCTTACCTGGATCTGATCACCGTGGCTTACGATCGGCGCGGAGAGTTTATCGGTTTTTTCAATGCGGCGACCGTCAGTGAACTGTATGCCATAGACGCGGACTACCTTTATCGCGATGAAATGAAACCTCTTGATGAGGCTTACGACAGCTTTGTGCAAAGCCACTGTGTCGCTGACGATTATTTTGTCTGTAGCTTGGCGATTGAGAGCCAATTTCGGGGGCTGGGGTATTTTAACCAAATGTTTGCCTTGATTCAGCTACAGGCGGATCAACGCCAGGCGAAAAACATCGCGCTGTGCGTCTGGCAAAGTAGTGATGCCTGCAAAATGTATTTGAACAAGGGGTTCCGTATTCGTGGTGTGTTCGACCAAGCCAAGGCCATGTTTTTTGATCGGCTGCTCTTTCTTGAATATGCATTGTAACGAGTTTACTCATCCGCGTGTCGGCGGGGGAGTTGACGTTGAAGTGGGTGTAAGTGGGAAGTGAGAAGTACCGTGGAGAAGTGCCGCTGCAATTGTTGTCATTTAGCTATGATCTTTCCCCGGGCCTGTCCGGGGATTTTTTTATCTATTTGCTTCAGGCATAAAAAAACCGCCGTTAAGGCGGTTCTCAATGCCGGTTAAGGACATTATTTTTTGTCGTGCAGAGTGTCGTCTTCGCGGCAGTCACCCGTTTCACAGTGGCCGTACAGGTACAGGCTGTGGTTGGTGAGCTTGATGCCGTGTTGTTTGGCGATATCACGCTGACGCACTTCGATAGATTCATCGCTGAATTCGATCACTTTGCCACAATCCAGGCAAATCAGGTGGTCGTGATGATGTTGCTGGGTCAGTTCGAACACGGACTTGCCGCCTTCGAAGTTGTGACGAGTCACAATGCCTGCATCATCAAATTGGTTCAGTACGCGGTAAACCGTAGCCAGGCCAATTTCTTCGCCCATATCTATCAGTTTTTTGTACAGATCTTCCGCACTGACGTGATGGCATTCCGGATTTTGCAGTACTTCCAGGATTTTGAGTCGCGGAAGCGTGACTTTTAAGCCGGCCTTCTTCAATGCGGTGTTGTTGTCAGTCATGCGGATTCAGTCCTGTTACTATGCTAATCAAGTTGAGGCGTTCTCGCCTGTGGCATCGGTCGGCACAAAGTGTTAATTGCGTCTCATTATAGAACCGGTTGGCCTAAATAGAAACCGCCGGTTGTTAACAAAGATATAATTGCACTATTGCATGTTGCACACGCAACGTCTTGATGGATGGGATAAACCGATATCTCAGTCTACCTTGACGATGTGAGAAGTTACAAATGTGTATCTTCTATTGCAGTAATCCGTACTGCCGATGACGGCCCTGCCGGCAACACTATGCACTTTGCAGGGCTTTTGTTCAACCTTTGGCGTTACCCGACGATCTCGGCCAGGCTCAACTCTTCGACGATTTGTTTTACCCAACCTTCGACACGTTCATTGGTCAGTTCTGGCTGGCGATCTTCGTCAATGGCGAGACCGATGAAGTGGCTGTCACTCGCCAGGCCTTTTGACGCTTCGAAGTGGTAACCTTTGGTTGGCCAGTGGCCTACAATGGCGGCGCCACGTGGTTCAATGATGTCGCGGATAGTCCCCATCGCATCACAGAAATATTCTGCATAGTCTTCTTGGTCGCCACAGCCAAACAGCGCAACCAGCTTGCCGTTGAAGTCGATCTCTTCCAGCGTTGGGAAGAAGTCATCCCAGTCACACTGGGCTTCGCCGTAGTACCATGTCGGGATACCGAGCAACAGAATATCGAAACCTTCCAGGTCTTCTTTGCTGCTTTTGGCGATGTCGTGAATTTCGCAAACATCGTCGCCAAACTGTTGCTTAAGAATTTTCTGGATCATCTTGGCAATGTTTTCGGTATTGCCAGTGTCGCTGCCAAAGAAAATGCCTACATTAGCCATATCGCGTATAACCTTTAAATTCAATAAATTGCATTACACGATGTTAGCGCTGACCACGATAACACCGATTAAAATGATGCCATAGCAAGGGAAACCCTTACCGGTAATTGCGTATCATGCCAGAAATTTACCCCGGGGTTTTATCACGTTTATGCGATACCGGGTGGAATAAAACGATGTTGATCGGGCGTCATCCTTAACGCCGCGCCGCACGTGCGGCTGCAATGATCAATGTTCTGGCTGGTCGTCTGCCAGTTGTGCCAACAGCATTTGCTCAATAAGCTCGCTGCGACTGATATTACGCTGTTCCGCCAATTTGTTCAGGGCGTCCACCGCATCCGCGTTGATCTTCAGTTCCACACGCCGTAAGCCACGGACTTTATCGCGTCGAAGCTGATTACGCTTATTGATTCTAAGCTGTTCATCTCTGGATAGCGGGTTGGTTTTCGGGCGCCCCGGACGGCGTTCATCTGCGAACAGATCCAGCGTCGTGCGATCCGTTTGTTCTTTTGCCATAGGTAGCGGTACTGCAAGGGAGTTTGCATCAAAAAGCGCGTAAACGCTTCTGGATGGTTCGGTTAACACACTTCGGGCCAATAAACCCTAACCCAAATTCACCCCCAGCCTGGCGCTATTGAACACGCTTAGCACGGCGGCAAAATTATAGCGCGCCATATTACCCCAGCAGATGGAGCGACGACAATGTTTAACTGAGCCGAAAACGCGCTAAGCCGTTATCTTTAGCGCGTTTTTTCACCAGATGGCCGTTTTAGGGAGGATTACTTCTCTGACAAGGGGGCAATTGGCTCAGGCTTCGCCGAGAAAACGATGAATGGCACGTAACACGGCTTCTGGTTTTTCTGCATGAACCCAGTGCCCAGTGCCTGCAACCACGTGTGCACGTGCCTGTGGGAATTGACGGGCGATATCGGCGCGGTAGCTATCTTGTACATAGGGCGACAGCCCACCACGAATGAACAGCGTCGGGTGCGGCCAGGCGGGGACTTCCTGCCAGCCGGTGATATTTTCATATTGATCGATCAGCGCCGGCAGGTTGAAACGCCATTGGCCCTGATGGAATGACTTCAACAAGAACTGGATCACACCTTCTTCATCCAGATAGCTGCGCATCAACTCCGCAGCCTGTTGGCGCTGCGTGATGCCGGCTGCGCTGACGGCTTGTAACGCGGCAAAAATTTCGTCGTGGCGGCGAACGTGATAGTCCACCGGTGCAACGTCAATAATGATCAGTTTCTCCACTCGCTCTGGCGCGATGGCCGTCAGTGCCATCGCCGCTTTACCGCCCATTGAATGGCCGATAACAATGACCTTCTCCAGATGCAAATCATCCAGCAACGCCAGCAGATCCTGGGCCATTTCCGGGTAGGTCATTACCGCTGAGCGTGGCGACAGGCCGTGGTTACGCAAATCGACTTTAATCACGCTGTGCCGTTGGTTCAGGTCGCGCGCCAGGACGCCCAGATTGTCCAGATTGCCGAATAGCCCGTGGATCAGCATGACCGGCAACGCTGCGGACTCGGTTGCCAGCAATTGATAATGTAATTTCATGGTGAAGTTCATACTGAGAGAGATTCAGATTAGGTTATCATGATTAAAACACCGGATGAACATACCCGTTGCCGTGCTGCCGCTTGAAATCCATGGGGTATAACGCGGATTTTTCATGGTAAGGTGCGGGTTTGGCAACGTGGATGCTGGGCGGACTCTAGGTAATAGTCTGCTTTTGCCCTGTCGGGGCACATTGTTATGTTCGCTCCCGCGCTTTTAACCTTATAATCCCATGGCTTGAATGCAGGATCTGGCTTCAGGTTCTAAGTAGAAAAAAACAGTACTGGATAAAGATGAAAACTATTGAAGTCGACGAAGAGCTTTACCGTTATATTGCCAGCCACACGCAACATATTGGTGAGAGCGCGTCCGATATTTTGCGCCG
The DNA here is from genome assembly GCF_017832355.1 of Serratia sp. PL17. GTDB lineage: Bacteria > Pseudomonadota > Gammaproteobacteria > Enterobacterales > Enterobacteriaceae > Serratia. The sequence continues at coordinate 86,620 of NZ_JAFIBY010000004.1, read as the reverse complement.
TATGTTGAAATTTACCGCCGGTCAGCCCTTGCGCGCTGCGCCAGCTGCCAGCGCACAGAGCGCCGAGCAGGACAAAATTGTTGCTGCTCCGCGACCGCGCGATCGCGTGCGTGCCGTGCGCGAACTGCTGTTGTCGGATGAGTATGCCGAGCAGAGCAAAGCGGTGAATCGTTTTATGCTGGTACTATCCACCCTGTATACCCTCGATGCGGCCGGTTTTGCCACCGCAACTGAAGCGTTGCACGGCCGTACCCGCACCTATTTTGCAGGCGATCAGCAAACCCTGTTGGCGAATGGAACGCACACCAAGCCGAAGCACGTTCCGGGCACGCCTTATTGGGTGATCACCAATACCAATACCGGTCGCAAACGCAGCATGGTGGAGCACATCATGCAGGCTATGCAGTTCCCAGCGGAACTGACAGATAAAGTTTGCGGCACTATCTAATTTAGCGAACAGCCCGTCATGGTGGCCGTGAGCGACATATTGCCAGGCCGCTGGACAGGGATTAGGGAGATATGTCGATGGCGAATAACCCACGTGCCGGGCAGCCGGCTCAGCAAAGCGATTTGATCAACGTAGCCCAGCTGACGTCGCAGTACTATGTACTGCAACCGGAAGCGGGCAACGCCGCACATGCGGTGAAGTTCGGGACCTCAGGCCATCGTGGCAGCGCTCAGCGCCACAGCTTCAATGAAGCCCATATTCTCGCTATCGCGCAGGCGATTGCCGAAGTACGCCACCAGCAAGGGGTTACCGGCCCATGCTACGTGGGCAAAGACACCCATGCATTGTCAGAGCCAGCCTTCATTTCTGTGTTGGAAGTGCTGACCGCCAACGGCGTGGATGTGATCGTGCAGGAAAATAACGGTTTCACACCGACGCCTGCGGTATCTCACGCCATCTTATGCCACAACCGCAACGGCGGAGCATTGGCTGACGGTATTGTGATTACCCCATCCCATAATCCACCTGAAGACGGCGGCATCAAGTATAACCCGACCAACGGTGGCCCGGCCGATACCAACCTGACTTCTGTGATTGAAAAACGTGCCAATGAACTGCTGTCTGTGCAGTTGAAAGGCGTACAGCGTCAGTCGCTGGATAAAGCCTGGAACAGCGGTCATGTACAGGCTCAGGATCTGGTGCAGCCCTATGTTGAAGGTTTGGTGGACGTGGTCGATATGCCTGCCATTCAGCGTGCCGGTCTGAAGCTGGGTGTTGATCCGCTCGGGGGTTCTGGCATTGCCTACTGGCAGCGCATTGCAGAGCACTACAAGCTGGATCTGACGCTGGTGAATGATTCTATCGATCAGACCTTCCGCTTTATGCACTTGGATCACGACGGCGTGATCCGCATGGACTGTTCGTCGGTTCCGGCGATGGGTGGCCTGCTGGCGCTGCGTGACAAGTTCGATCTGGCGTTCGCCAATGACCCGGACTATGACCGCCACGGCATTGTTACACCGGCGGGCCTGATGAACCCGAACCATTATCTGGCGGTGGCTATCAACTATCTGTTCCAGCATCGTCCACAGTGGGGCGCTGATGTGGCAGTGGGTAAGACGCTGGTTTCCAGCGCGATGATTGACCGCGTAGTGGCAGATTTGGGCCGTAAACTGGTCGAAGTGCCGGTGGGCTTCAAATGGTTTGTCGACGGTCTGTTCGACGGTAGCCTGGGCTTTGGTGGTGAAGAGAGTGCAGGGGCATCGTTCCTGCGTTTCAACGGCACACCTTGGTCGACCGACAAAGACGGCATCATCATGTGCCTGTTGGCCGCTGAAATCACTGCGGTGACTGGCGAAAATCCTCAGCATCACTACGATGATTTGGCCAAGCGCTTTGGTGCACCGAGCTACAACCGCATCCAGGCACCGGCAACCTCAGCGCAAAAAGCCGCGTTGTCCAAGCTGTCGCCAGACATGGTCAAGGCCGATACTCTGGCGGGTGACCCTATCACTGCACGCCTGACGGCAGCGCCGGGTAATGGTGCACCGATTGGTGGTTTGAAAGTGATGACAGACAACGGTTGGTTCGCAGCACGTCCTTCCGGTACTGAAGATGCCTACAAGATTTACTGTGAGAGCTTCCTGGGTGCCGAACATCGCGAAAAGATCGAGCATGAAGCCGTCGATATCGTGAGTGCAGTACTGGCATCCGCTAAGTAATCTTTCTTTGTCTGATAAAAAGCGCTGTTTTTACAGCGCTTTTTTTATGCCCGGAGTTTAGATATATCTTTTTCATGAACACCGCTTGCGCATTTCGATATATCGATCTAGATTAGATATATCGAAGTTGTTTAGATATATCTAAATGACCTCGTCAGCGTACTATTCATTGAGAGGTATACCTATGTTTCACCGTTTAGATTTACACCGTCGTCATGGTTGTCACCATGACAGCGAAGAAGGGCACGACCATCATCGCCGTCGCGGCGGACGTCATCACTTTGGTGGCGATCACGGCGAAGAACTTGGCCGTGGTGGGCGAGGCGGACGTGGCGGGCGTCACCGCATGTTTGAACATGGCGATCTACGATTGGTGCTGTTGGCGCTGGTGGCGCGTAAGCCAAGCCATGGTTACGAACTCATCAAGGCGATTGATGAGGCCTCCTCCGGCCTGTATGTGCCAAGCCCAGGTGTGATTTACCCCACGCTGACACTGCTGGAAGAGCAAGATTTTCTTGAGCCAATCACCAGCGGCAACGGCCGTAAAAGCTACCAGATTACCGCACTGGGCCAGAGTGAGCTGCAAAAGCACCAGGCCGCTGTCGACGTGATCCTGGCCCGCCTGGCAGGAGCCGGTCGGGGTCATCATCATCACGGCAATCTTGCCGAAGGCATCTCTGACGCCATGAACCGTCTGCGCAGTTTGCTACGCGGTAATGTGATGCGTGCCGATCTTTCACCGCAGCAAGTTGAACGCATTAATGCCGCATTGCTCACCGCAGTAGCGGCGATTGAAAGCGAAATGAACATTACCCCAACAGCGACGGAGAATGACTGATGCCAGGACACCGTTTCCGTATTACCGTCGAAGCGTTGAATGACCGTAAGGGGGAGCCCGTCGACAAAGCACCACTGAGCTTTGAGGTGGAGAACCACGACGACATTCTGGGCATCGTTGAACGTATCAAAGCGCGTGAAGATCTGAATTTCGGTGACAATAACAGCGCGGCTTTTGCCGTTGGCCTCAAGTTGTTTTCTGAAGTGATGATCGAAAACCGCAAGCACCCGGTGTTTGCACCGTTACGTGAGGCGTTCAAAGAATTTATGATGGGGTTGAAGAAAGGGCCAAACGCGTAGGGGCGCGGTTTGTCGCGCCCCTGACTCTTAAGGCATAAAGCGGTAACCGACGCCGGTTTCGGTCAGTAAATGTTTTGGCCGGGCCGGATCGGCCTCCAGCTTTTGCCGTAGATGACCCATATAAATCCGCAGATAATGGCTATGCTCGACGTAATTCGGTCCCCAGACGTGGCTCAGTAGCTGACGCTGGGTGATGACTTTGCCGGAATTTGCCAGCAGTTCGGCCAGCAGACGAAACTCAATCGGCGTCAGATGCAGATCTTCACCCTTACGCAGCACCCGGCGATTAATCAGATCGACGGTAATTTCCGAGAAGTTAACCAATGGGCTTTCCTGCAGGCTGCCGGAATGACGCCGTAAAGCGACCCGCACCCGAGCAAGCAGTTCACCGATACCAAAAGGTTTGCTGAGATAGTCGTCCGCTCCAGCGTCCAGCGCGGCAATCTTGTCTTCTTCGGCGTTGCGCGCCGACAGCACAATCACCGGAATAGCGCTCCATTGCCGTAAATCACGGATATAGTTAAGCCCGTCGCCGTCTGGCAACCCTAAATCAAGAATAATCAGATCCGGTTTGCGCGTGCCGGCTTCTATTAACCCACGTTGCAACGTTTCGCTTTCAAACACCCGCAGACCTTCACTTTCGAGCGCGGTGCGGACGAAACGCCGGATCTCTTTCTCATCTTCGACAATCAGAATATTGGTTGGCGTGCTGCTCACAAGACTCCCGGGGCTTGATTAAAGATCAAAGGCTTCATTGTCTATTTCCGGTGGCTTTTCCAGCGGTAGCACAAAGCGGAAACTGGCCCCGCCGTTGGCCCCGTTTTCTGCCCAGATGCGGCCACCGTGTACTTCAATAATGGCACGGCAAATCGCTAACCCCAAACCCACACCGGGGATTGCAGACTCTTTATTGCCGCGGGAAAACTTATCGAAAATAAGCTGTTTTTTCCCTTCGGGAATTCCCGGGCCATTGTCCCAGACTTCGACTTCCAGCCATTCAGGCAGAGTATGGGCACGAATGCCGATAGTAGCATCGTAGCCGGCATATTTATTGGCATTTTCCAACAGGTTAGTGAACACCCGTTCCAACAGGCTGCCATCGCAGTTGACCAATATCTGCTCTGGCGGCAGCTCAACCTTGATTTGATGCTGGGTCATCAAGGGTTCCAGCATATGCAGCGATGCGCCGACGATCTCTTCCAGTGACTGCCACTCTTTACGCAGGTTGAAGCCACCCGATTGAATGCGAGCCATGTCCAGTAGGTTGTTCACCAGCCGTGTCGTGCTCAGCACCTGTTGGCGGATTTGACTGGCCTGGGGGGCATGATTGGAACCTTCTGCCGCTAAATCGAGCGTCAGAATTTCCGCCTGGCCAAACAGTACCGTCAGTGGGGTGCGTAAATCATGGGACAGGGCCGCCAAGAGCGAGTTACGCAGTTGCTCGCGCTCGGCATCCAGTTTGGCTTCCTCGGCACTGCGTGCCAAATGCAAGCGTTCCAGCGCACTGGCGATTAATACGGCAAAGGTCTGCAGCAGCCGCTGTTGTTCCGGCACCATCAGTTGGCGCAGGTTGCTGGGTTCGATGGCCAATAAGCCAAAGGTTTGTTTCGACGTGGCTAACGGCAGCAGCTGATAGGGGACGCCGGGCAGAGTGTCGGTACCGGCGCCGGCAGGCATGCCCTTATCAAAACTCCAGCGTGCGATGGCTTCATCCACCGATAATAATCCGCCGGTTTCCCCGACCATTTGCTGTAACTTGCCGTCCTCCTGCGGGAGCAACAACACGGTTTTGGCCTGGAAGCTACTGGAGAGGAAATGGCGACTGGTTTTGGCGATGTCTTCGGCGGTCAGCGCCTGGCTCAGCCCTCGAGAAATCTCATACAGGTGTCGAGCACGCTGTTCGCGATAACGCGCGACACGCGCCTGATAGCGCACGCCTGCGGTCAGGTTACCGATGGTGATGCCAACGATCAGCATCACGCCGAAGGTCAGCAGATACTGCATGTCACTGACGGCAAACGACCATTCCGGCTGGACGAAGAACAGATCGAAGCTGGCGACGTTAATCACAGCGGCCAGAACTGAGGGCCAGCGGCCGAAGAACAACGCGACGACTGCGACCCCGAGCAGATACACCATCACCAGGTTGGCCTGGTCAAAGCCTGGCAGCAACCATTGAGAGAGCAGGGTAATCAGGGCACAGAGTGCGACCGCCACGGCGCAGCCGCGCAATTGCATGCGCCACTTTTCGGTAAAGTTACGGTTATCATGCTCTTTCCCCGGCGCTACGGGGGGATCGTTTTCCAACGCGACGATCACCAGATCCAGATCCGGCCCCAGCCGGCCGAGACGGTCGGCAAAGCTGCCGCGCAGTTTCCAGCGTTGCTCGCTGCGACGGCCAATAATGATTTTGCCCAGATTGTGCTCACGGGCATAGCGCAGCACCGCACGTTCTTCATAGGGTTCGGACAGCGTGGCGGTCTCGGCACCCAGTTCCTGTGCCAGCCGCAGCGCCCGCAGTATTGCCCGGCGTTGATTCTCCGGCAGACGGTGCAACTTTGGCGTTTCCACGTAAACTGCGTGCCAGTGACAACCCAGTCTGGCTGCCAGGCGAGCGGCGATGCGCACCAGTTTTTCGTTACCGCTGTTATGACCGACGCATAGCAATATGCTGTCACGGGTATGCCACACGCGTTCACGGCCTTGAGTATCGCGGAAGGCGCGCATTTGGTCATCGACCCGATCGGCAGTGCGGCGCAGCGCCAGTTCACGCAGGGCAATCAAATTGCCCTTACGGAAAAAGTGCTCGATGGCACGTTCGGCTTGACCGGGGATATACACCTTGCCTTCGTTCAGGCGCTGGCGCAGATCGTCGGGGGGCAAGTCAACCAATACCACTTCGGTGGCTTCGTCGAAGACATGATCGGGCACCGTTTCGCGTACTCGCACCCCGGTCACGCCGCCAACCACGTCGTTTAGGCTTTCCAGGTGTTGTACGTTGACGGTGGTGAGCACGTCGATGCCCGCATCCAGCAGCTCTTCCACGTCTTGCCAGCGTTTCGGGTGGCGTGACCCCTGGGCGTTGCTGTGCGCCAGTTCATCCATCAGGATCAGAGCAGGGTGACGTGCGAGCGCGGCGTCGAGATCAAACTCCTGCACTAACCTGCCGCGATACTGGATGCGCTTTTGCGCTAACACATCTAACCCATTCAGCAGCGCAGCGGTTTCGCTGCGACCGTGAGTTTCGACCACGCCCACCAGCACGTTTAACCCTTGGCCACGCAGCCGCTGCGCCTCTTGCAGCATGGCGTAAGTTTTGCCTACGCCGGCACAGGCACCGAAAAATACCTTCAGCCGACCGCGTGGTTTCTCATTGGCCAGTGCCAGCAGGCTGTCTGGGTCTGGACGCTGTTGTTCCTCATCCACCATCGGAGTTCCTTTTGCAGCAACGTAAAGCGGGTTCGGCACGCCGAACCCGATACTTATCCTGTCACTCGCACGTGAAGCATTATTTCAATGCGTCGAGTGCCAGGTTCAATTTCAGCACGTTTACTACCGACTCGCCCATAAAATTGGGGGTCGCCTGATCGGTGCTTTCATCAATCAGTTTGGCGATTTGCTCCGGTGCCAATTGGCGTGCCGCAGCAACGCGGGCCAGTTGGTATTGTGCCGCCGCAAGTGAAATCTGCGGATCCAACCCGCTGCCCGACGCGGTCAGCAGGTCGACCGGGATCGGGCCTTTCATTGCTGGGTTGGCCTGGCGCAATTGGGCCGCGCGTTCGGCGATGGCTTTATCCAGTGCCGGGTTGGTGGCAGCCAGGTTGCTGCCGGCAGACGCCATGGCATTATAGGCCGAATCACCGGTAGCAGAAGGGCGTCCCCAGAAATACGCCGGTTTAGTGAAGTTTTGGCCGATCAGCGCCGAACCTATCACTTTGTCGCCCTGATGCAGCAAAGAGCCGTTGGCTGCATGAGAAAACAGTAACTGTGACAGCCCGGTCGTCAACAGCGGGTAAGCGATACCGGTAATCAACGTCAGCAGGACCAGCATCACCAGCGACGGACGTAAGTAAGACATGGTTATTTCCTCTCAATGATTAACCGGCAATGTGCAAAGCAACCAGGATTAGATCGATCAACTTGATGCCGACAAAGGGCACTAACAGACCACCGACACCGTAGATCCACAAGTTGCGACGCAGCAGTGCGGCTGCACTCATCGGCTTGTAGCTCACCCCTTTCAACGCCAGTGGGATCAGGAACACAATCACCAAGGCGTTGAAAATAACCGCCGACATAATGGCGGACGCAGGGGAGTGCAGGTGCATCACGTTTAGCGCGTTCAACTGCGGATAGGTTGCCGCGAACGCCGCCGGAATAATGGCAAAATACTTCGCTACGTCGTTGGCGATGCTGAACGTCGTCAGTGAACCACGCGTCATCAGCATTTGTTTACCGATGTGCACGACTTCAATCAGCTTGGTCGGATTGGAGTCCAGATCCACCATGTTGCCCGCTTCCTTGGCGGCTTGGGTACCGGAGTTCATCGCCACCGCGACATCGGCCTGTGCCAGCGCAGGAGCGTCGTTGGTACCGTCGCCGGTCATCGCGACCAGGCGTCCTTCTGCCTGATATTGGCGAATCAACGCCAGCTTGGCTTCCGGTGTTGCTTCTGACAGAAAGTCATCCACCCCGGCCTCGGCGGCGATGGCTGCTGCGGTGAGCGGGTTATCACCGGTGATCATTACCGTTTTGATGCCCATTTTGCGCAGTTCGGCGAAACGCTCTTTGATACCGCCCTTGACGATATCTTTCAGTGCGACCACCCCCAGCACGCGTGGGCCTTCGGCTACGACCAGCGGTGTACCACCGGTACGTGCCACGCTGGCGACCAAATCGTCCACCGCCTGTGGGAAGTGGCCCTGATTGGATTCCACGTGGCGACGGATGGCATCCACAGCCCCTTTACGGATCATGCGGTCCTGCACGTTCACGCCGCTCATACGCGTCTGGGCGGAGAAAGGCACAAAGGAAGCATTCAGCGCCTGCAGGTCGCGTTCACGCAGGTTAAAGCGCTGTTTGGCCAGTACCACAATGCTGCGACCTTCCGGCGTTTCATCGGCCAGTGAAGACAGCTGTGCGGCATCGGCCAGTTCCTGTTCTTTAACCCCGGGAGCCGGCAGGAACTCGGAAGCCTGGCGGTTACCCAGCGTAATGGTGCCGGTTTTATCCAGCAGCAACACGTCCACGTCACCGGCGGCTTCTACCGCCCGCCCGCTGGTAGCGATGACGTTAGCACCCAGCATCCGGCTCATCCCCGCCACGCCGATGGCAGACAGCAGGCCGCCAATGGTTGTAGGGATCAGACAAACCAGCAGTGCCACCAGTACGGTGATGGTGACGACAGACCCTCCGTTGGCGGCTTCCACGCTGTATTGCGAAAACGGGAACAGCGTGGCCGTCGCCAGTACGAATACAATGGTCAGCGCGACCAACAAAATAGTCAGTGCCACTTCGTTCGGGGTTTTGCGGCGTTTGGCGCCCTCCACCATGGCGATCATCCTGTCGAGGAAGGTTTCGCCTGGGTTGACGCTGCACTGTATCACCAGCCAGTCGGACAGCACGCGGGTACCGCCGGTCACCGAGGAGAAGTCACCGCCGGATTCACGGATCACCGGGGCAGACTCACCGGTAATGGCGCTTTCATCGACCGAGGCACCGCCTTCCAGCACTTCACCGTCACACGGAATGGTGTCACCGGCCTCAACCAGGACGATGTCGCCTTTTCGCAGACTCTCGGCGGAAACTTTCTCGGTCACGCCATCACGGCGCGGCGCGGCCAGTTTTTTCGCCCAGCTGGTTTTCTTGGTGCCTCTCAGGCTCTCTGCCTGGGCCTTGCTGCGCCCTTCAGCCAGCGCTTCGGCAAAGTTGGCGAACAGCACGGTGAACCACAGCCACAGGGCAATGCTGCCGGTAAAGGCTGCGCTACCCTCGGTCTGTTTGGTGAGGATCGCTAACCAGATAACCGTGGTCAGGATGCTGCCTATATACACCACGAACATCACCGGATTACGCCATTGAGTGCGCGGATCCAGTTTTTTCAGCGCATCGATCAGCGCGGTACGGACCAATGCCGGTTCAAACAGCGCGCGTTGTTTGCGAGTCATCTCTTCTTCTCTCTCTCTATGAGCTCTGTTATTTAGCCAGCCAAAGCTGCAAATGCTCTGCCACCGGTCCCAACGCCAACGCCGGTACGAAGGTTAAAGCGCCCACCAGCAATACGGTGCCGATCAGCAGGCCAATAAACAGTGGCCCGTAGGTTGGCAGAGTACCGTTACCCGCCGGCTGACGTTTCTTCGCGCACAGCGAACCGGCAATCGCCAGGACAGGGAGGATCACCCCAAAACGGCCGACGAACATGGCAAAGGCCAGCAGCAGGTTGTAGAACGGGGTGTTGACGCTCAGCCCGGCAAAGGCGCTGCCGTTGTTGTTGGCTGCGGACGACACGGCGTACAGCACTTCGCTAAAACCGTGTGCACCTGGATTCAGGATACCGGCGCGTCCTGCGTCGGTGGCGATAGCCAACGCCGTGCCCAACAGCACCAGCGTCGGTGTCACCAAAATCGCCAGCGCGGTCATTTTCATGTCATAGACGTCAATCTTTTTGCCTAGGTATTCGGGGGTGCGGCCAATCATCAAGCCGGCAATAAAGACGGTCAGCAGGACGAACAGCAGCATGCCGTACAGGCCAGAGCCGACGCCGCCAAACACCACTTCACCAATTTGCATCAGCCACATGGGCACCATGCCACCCAGCGCAGTGAAGGAGTCATGCATGGCGTTGACTGCACCGCAGGAGGCCGCAGTCGTCACCACCGAGAACAGGCTGGTGGCGAGAATGCCAAAGCGTGATTCTTTGCCTTCCATGTTGATGTTGCTATCGCTGCCCAATGCGCTCAAATGCGGGTTACCCGCCAGTTCGGCAAACATCACTACGACCACAGCGACGACAAAGATCAGCGCCATAGCCCAGATCAACGCGTGGCCCTGGCGGTTCTCTCCGGCCACGCGGCCGAAAGCGAAACACAACGCGCAGGGGATCAAGAAGATCGCCAGCATCTGCACAAAGTTGGTCAGAACCGTTGGGTTCTCAAACGGGTGCGCGGAGTTAGCGCCAAAGAAGCCGCCGCCGTTAGTACCGAGCATCTTGATCGCTTCCTGTGAGGCTACCGGCCCCATAGGCAGCGTTTGCTGCGCGCCTTCCAGCGTGCTGATATGCACGTAAGGCAGGAAGTTTTGCAGCGTGCCCTGGCTGACGAAGAACAGCGCAATCAGCAGTGAAATTGGCAACAAGACATAGAGCGTCACGCGGAATATGTCGATCCAGGCGTTACCGATGGTGGCACTGGAACGGCGGGTGAAAGCACGGATCAAGGCGAACGCCACCGCGATACCGGTCGCTGCTGACAGGAAGTTCTGCACTGCCAATCCCGCCATCTGGCTGAAATAGCTGAGTGTGCTTTCACCACTGTAGGCCTGCCAGTTGGTGTTGGTGACAAAGCTAACGGCGGTATTGAACGCCAGATCCCAAGACAGGCCGGGGAAGCCCTGTGGGTTGAGTGGCAGCGAACCTTGCGTCATCAGCAGCACGAACAGTAAAGCCAGACCGAGCAGGTTAAACCACATGATTGCCAGCGCGTACTGCCACCATTTCATCTCAGCGGTAGTATTGCCACAGCAGCGCCAAACGGCCGTTTCCAACTGACGCAGTGCCGGCAGTGGCTCACCTTCGATCAACCGCGCCAGAAAGCCGCCCAATGGACGGGCTAGCAGCAGAAGCACCAACAGGAAGCTGGCAATCAATAAAAAGGCTGAAGCCGCCATCAGAAATCCTCCGCATTAAACAGGGCATAGACCAGATAGCCCAACAGCAGCAGAACCAACAGCGCACCACCAATAACGCTGATACTCACGGGACACCTCCAGAGGTGTAGTTTTTGATACAGCGAGTGTAGGGAGGGCGGTAGAAAGAAGATGAAAAAATAGCGTTGGCCGGTGTAAAAAAAGTATAAAAATGGCTGAAATTACAGCAGAAAATGGCTTTTTAGCCTCGGTTTTGGGGGGCGTAGTGCGATTGGACGCCTGTTTAGGGGCGTGAAGATGAAGGTTTGCGTAAACAGGCTGTAAATAACCACAATGTAACCAATGGTTAGTTAATTATTAACCTTGATGTAACAAAATTACGGATTGTACGAATTATTTGCGGTTTTTTGTGCGATAAGGTGGTCGGATGAGTAGTAAACTTTCATCAATTGCGCTAAAATTTTGTCCAGTTACCAAATGGTCCTGTTTTAATTGTTTACGCCAGTGCTGTTTCCAAGACAGATCAACGGCCAGGCGTTTTTTGAGGAGGTTCGCATGTCTATCTATCACGCTTATTCATTGCATCGGATTCTCCTGCGCCGCAGCGCAGTGATCCTGGCAGGTTTATTGGCTTTACCGGTAATGCTGTTCCGCAGCGACCGCGCACGTTTTTACAGCTATTTGCACCGCGTTTGGTCAAAAACCAGCGATAAACCGGTCTGGCTGCAACAGGCGGAACTGGCGTCCTGCGATTTTTACTGATCGTTGCCGTCGTCCCCTAAAACCCTCGCTTCACAGCGGGGGTTTTTTTATGGGCGCCGTTCAGTCATTGTGTCGGTAAGGTTCGTCCCCTGAGGGAAATTCCTCTACACTTTTAACATCATCCAACGCTGGGAGAGCCTATTGATGAGTGACAAAATTCCTATTGGGATCAGCGCCTGCCTGCTGGGTGAGAAGGTGCGCTTTGACGGTGGCCATAAACGGCTGGCCTTTGCGGTGGAACAACTGGCCCCCTTCGTGCGTTTTGAGGCGATTTGCCCGGAAATGGCAATCGGTTTGTCGACCCCGCGCCCGGCACTGCGGTTGATCAAAAAACAACATCATGTGGCATTACGCTACAGCAATGACGACAGCATCGACGTGACCGACCAGATGCAGCAATTTTCCTCACAGCGCATTGCCGCTTTGCAGCACCTGTGCGGATACATTGTTTGCGCCAACTCGCCAAGCTGTGGGATGGAGCGGGTTCGACTGTATGACGATAGCGGCGAAGGCGCGCGTAAAAGCGGTGTCGGGTTGTACACTGCCGAACTGCTGCGGCAAATGCCCTGGTTACCGGTGGAAGAAGACGGGCGGTTGAACGATGCAACGCTGCGGGAAAATTTTGTAGAACGCGTTTATGCGCTGTATGAATTGAACATGCTGTGGCGCAAAGGGCTAACCCGTGGCGGGTTGATTGCCTTTCATAGCCGTTACAAGCTGTCGTTGTTGGCGCACTCGCAGCCAGAATACCGTGAGTTGGGCCGTTTTGTGGCAGGTGTGGACAAATGGGAATCGCTGGAGGCGTTTGCCATTGAATACCGTAGTCGCTTGATGAAACTGCTGGCGCACAAGGCGACGCGCCGCAACCACACCAACGTGCTGATGCATGTGCAGGGTTATTTCCGCAGCCATCTGAGTTCTGCGCAGCGCCAGGAGTTGGCACAGCTGATTGATCGTTATCGACAGGGTGTACAACCGCTGCTGGCACCGATCACCTTGCTCAAGCATTACATGGCTGAGTACCCCGATCGCTATCTGGCGGATCAACGTTATTTCGAACCCTATCCCGAAGCGCTGCGCCTGCGTTATGGCCACTAACCGACAAGGAGTTTTATGACCACGCATCTGGTCTGGTTGCGTAACGATCTGCGTATTACCGACAACAAAGCGCTGCACGCCGCCTGTAGCGATCCTGACGCCCGCGTGTTGGCCGTGTTTATCGCCACCCCGCAACAATGGTTACAGCACGAAATGGCACCGCGCCAGGCGGCATTTATCCATGCCAATTTGCTGCTGGTGCAGCAGGCGCTTGCCGAACGTGGTATTCCGCTCGGCTACCATCAATGTGATGATTTCGCCACCTCGGTTGATTGGTTGGTTGCTTACTGCGAGCAGGAACAGGTGGATAGGCTGTTTTACAATCGCCAGTACGAGATCAACGAACGCGGCCGTGACCAAGGGTTAGAGCAGTGTTTATCCGGGAAGGTGATTTGCCAGAGTTTTGATGACAGCCTGTTATTGCCGCCGGGTAGCGTAAGAACCGGTGGCGGTGAAATGTACAAAATCTATACGCCATTTCGTAAAGCTTTTATCCAACGCCTGACAGAATCGGACGTTCGTTCCCTGCCCGCCCCCAAAACACGGTGTGGTGGCGCGCTGCCAATAACCGCCGTACCTGAAGCATTCAATTATCCGCCGGCAGAGGCAATGGGGGATTTCCCTGCAGGGGAAGAGGCGGCGCTGCAGCGGTTACGAACCTTTTGCCGTGAACAGGTGCAAGATTACCTTGAACAGCGAGATCTGCCCGCCATTGCCGGCACTAGCAGTTTGTCGCCTTATCTGGCCATCGGCGCCTTATCGCCGCGTCAGTGCTTTAATCGTCTGCGAGCTGAATGCCCGCAGGTATTGGAAAACAGCGATAGCGGCGCCTTTGGTTGGCTAAATGAGCTGATCTGGCGCGAGTTTTATCGGCATCTGATGGTGGCCTATCCTGCGTTATGCAGGCACCGTCCCTTTATCGATTGGACGGATAAGGTACGCTGGCAGAATAATCCTGAGTTTTTGCAGGCGTGGCAGCAGGGGGCAACGGGTTATCCGATTGTCGATGCCGCCATGCGCCAGTTGAATGAAACCGGTTGGATGCACAATCGCTTACGTATGATCAGCGCCAGCTTTCTGGTGAAAGACTTGTTGGTTGATTGGCGCGCTGGCGAACGTTACTTCATGTCAAAACTGGTGGACGGCGACCTGGCGGCCAATAACGGTGGCTGGCAGTGGGCGGCGTCAACCGGTACCGATGCTGCGCCCTATTTCCGTATTTTTAACCCGACCACTCAAGGCGAACGTTTTGATCCGCAAGGCACTTTTATCCGTAAATGGTTGCCCGAGCTGGCGGATGTACCGGACAATGCTATCCATCAACCCCATCGCTGGGCGGAACAGCAGCAGCGTGTGCTGGATTACCCGCTGCCGATTGTCGACCACAAGCAGGCGCGGTTGGATACGCTGGCAGCCTTTGAAGCGGCGAAGCGCGGGGAATATTAAGGCAACAGCAAGGAGCGACATAATGATGAAAAAGGTGCTGGCCCTGTGCCTGAGCAGTTATTCAGCCCTGGCGATGGCGGGCTTTGATGTAGTGGCATTAGGCGTGGACGGGGGGGTTAGCGACGGCAATCTGACCTCCTACCTGATCCGCAGCGACAATCAGTCGCAGTATCTGGCGCTGGATGCCGGTTCGCTGCTGCCAGGCATTGCCAAAGGGCTGGAAAAGGGCAGTTTCCCTCAAGTCACCCCTGAATTGGCTGCGCCCTATACCCCGCAAGGCTATGTATTCCGCCAGCTGATTGGCGCTTATTTTATCAGTCACGGCCATTTGGACCATGTGGCGGGGCTGATTATCGGCTCGCCGGAAGACAGCAAGAAAAATATCTATGCCCAGGCAGATACCATTCTGACCTTGCGCAACCATTACTTTAACTGGAAGGCCTGGCCCAACTTCACCGACTCCGGCAATGGATCGCGGTTGGGCACCTACCGCTTGCAAACGGTAAGGCCGCAGCAGCGCGTTACGCTGGGGGTCACCGGATTGACGGGCGTGATGTATCCGCTCAGCCATGATCGTTACCCTTCATCGATGTTGCTGGTGTCCGACCGGAGCGGATCCTTTGCCTTTTTCGGCGATACCGGGCCGGATGCACTTGAGCAATCACGTAATCTGGATAGCGCCTGGCGCGTGCTGGGGCCGCTTATCGAACAGAAAAAACTGAAAGGGATGATCATCGAAACGTCCTACCCCAATGAGGTGGAGGATAAAAATCTGTATGGGCATTTGACGCCTGCGTGGTTGTTTAAAGAGCTGAAAAATCTGGCGCAGTACAGCGGCGGTGAAGGTTCACTGAAAGATTTACCGGTGGTGATCAGCCATATCAAACCCAGTTTGAAGCAAGGTGAAAACGTGCGCGCGACCATTAAGCAACAGTTGGATCAGGGCAACGATCTGGGCGTAAAATTTATCCTGATGGAACAGGGCGACCGGCAGACATTTTGAATTGAAGAGAGAACTTTATGCGTAACCTCGATCTGGAACAGTTGATCAATAGCGAACTGAACACCGCCGCGTTTCAGGATTACGGGCCAAATGGCCTGCAGGTGGAAGGGCGGCCGCATGTGCAGCGCATTGTCACTGGCGTTACGGCGTGCCAGGCCTTGCTGGATGCCGCGGTGGTACACCAGGCAGACGCTATTGTGGTGCATCATGGCTATTTCTGGAAAAACGAAGCGCCATCAATACGCGGCATGAAGCGCAACCGGCTGAAAACGCTGCTGAGCAATGATATCAACCTGTATGGCTATCACCTGCCGCTGGACGCACACCCGGTATTGGGCAATAACGCACAGTTGGCACATTTGCTGGGTATTCGCGTGATTGGTGAAGTGGAACCCCTGGTACCACACGGCGAATTCGAACAACCGCTGACCGGGACTGAACTGCAACAACGTATCGAGAGCCGTCTGGGGCGTTCCGTGCTGCACTGTGGTGATAATGCGCCAGCACATATCCGCCGCGTTGCCTGGTGTACCGGCGGCGGTCAGGGCTTTATCGACAGCGCGGCACGATTTGGCGTGGATGCCTTCATTACCGGCGAAGTTTCTGAGCAAACTATTCACAGCGCGCGGGAAATGGGCATTCATTTCTTTGCTGCTGGTCACCATGCCACTGAGCGCGGTGGTATCAAGGCGCTGGGGGAATGGCTGGCTCAACAACATGGTTTTGATGTGACCTTTATTGATATCCCGAATCCTGCCTGATTTTTCTCTTCAGGATTCAGCCGGTTTATACACTGGCTGAATCCTTTTAATAGCCTAATCCCTTATTTTCGCAAAGGTTGTTCTATTGACAGCCGGGGCGCTGTCACGCATAACTGATGGGTTTTCATCGCGATAATAATAAGGAGAAAAGGGTGCAACGAGCACGATGTTACCTGTTAGGTGAAAGAGCGGTAGTGCTTGAACTGTCGCCGCCGGTGACGCTGTCGAGCCAGCAGCGGATCTGGGCGTTGGCCGAAAAACTGAATCATCATCCCGATGTACGTGAAGTGGTACCGGGCATGAATAATCTTACGCTGTTGCTGAATACGCCCAAGGCTGACGCCGAAGCGATGCTGGGGTTGTTACAAGAGGGCTGGGACAGCAAGGAAAGCCTGGTTCCTGAATCGCGACAGGTGGATATTCCGGTCATTTATGGTGGCCAGGATGGGCCCGATCTGGATGACGTCGCGCGCCATACCGGTATGACGCCACAGCAGGTGGTGGAATGTCATTCATCAGCAGCTTACGTGGTCTATTTCCTCGGTTTCCAGCCCGGTTTTTCCTACATGGGCGGTATGCCTGAAAAATTGGCGACGCCGCGACGTGCCGAACCACGGCTGTCAGTGGCGGCCGGTTCCGTAGGCATTGGCGGTAGCCAGACCGGGATTTATCCGTTGGTGACCCCGGGCGGATGGCAGTTGATTGGGCGAACCCCCCTGGCGTTGTTTAATCCGTATGAAATGCCACCAACCCTACTGCGTCCTGGCGATAGCGTAAGGTTTGTGCCACAGAAGGAGGGCGTATGCTGAAGATTCTGCGTGCAGGTATTTACACCACGGTGCAGGATCTGGGCCGTAACGGTTTCCGCCGTCTGGGGATCAGCCAGGGCGGTGCACTCGATGAACCCGCGTTGAGGATCGCTAACTTGCTGGTGGGCAATGACATCAAGGCCGCCGGACTGGAAATCACCCTTGGGCAATTTAGCGCCGAATTTACCCAGCCAGGTTGGATCGCTCTGACCGGTGCTGGTTGCGATGCGCAATTGGATGGAAAGCCTTTATGGACCGGCTGGCGCTATGCGGTCAGTGCGGGTCAGCAGCTTGTTTTGAAAATGCCGAAACGCGGAATGCGTACTTATCTTGCAATAGCCGGGGGTATCGCGGTTCCTGAAATGCTCGGCTCTCATAGTACAGATAGCAAAGCGGCTTTCGGCGGGCTGGAAGGGCGCAACCTGCGGGATGGTGACAGCCTGCCATTGGGGCAAGGGCGTTCGTTGCCGCCGCAGAGCACTGGCGTAAAGCAATTGCTGTTTAACAACCGCGTCCGTGCGTTGCCGGGGCCGGAATATGACGAATTCAGTGAAGAGGCGCGGGAAGCATTTTGGCGTACGGCCTGGCAGCTGAGCCCGCAGAGTAATCGCATGGGCTATCGCTTGCATGGTAGCAGTGCGCTGAGCCGCACCACCGATCGCGAAATGTTGTCGCATGGCCTGTTACCGGGTGTTGTACAGGTACCGCATAACGGCCAGCCAATCGTACTGATGGCCGATGCGCAGACTACCGGGGGATATCCGCGTATTGCCTGCGTGATCGAAGCCGATCTTTACCATTTGGCGCAAATTCGCCTGGGCGAAGCCATCCACTTTGTACCCTGTACTCTGGCAGAGGCGCAACGCGCCAAGGCGGAACAGGAACACTTCATCCAACAGATTGCCTGGGGGCTAAATGATCGTTGATTTAAATGCCGATCTTGGAGAAGGCTGCGCCAACGATGAGGCGCTGTTGCAACGGGTGAGCTCGGCCAATATCGCCTGCGGTTTTCACGCTGGGGATGCACAGACCATGCGGCAGTCGGTGCGTTGGGCGCTGCAATACGGCGTAGCTATTGGCGCGCATCCAAGCTTCCCCGATCGTGAGAATTTTGGCCGTACTCGTATGCAATTGCCGCCAGAAACGGTGTATGCGCAAGTGGTGTATCAGCTTGGTGCGCTTGCCGCAATTGCCCGTGCTGAAGGCGGAGTGATGGTGCATGTGAAACCCCATGGCATGTTGTACAACCAGGCCGCGGTAGAACCGGAGCTGGCAGAGGCTATCGCCCGGGCGGTTAAAGCGGTAGATCCGACGCTGCGGTTAGTGGGATTGGCGGGCAGTGAGCTTATCCGCGCCGGTCAAAAACAGGGGCTGAAGACACGGCAGGAAGTTTTTGCGGATCGTGGTTATCAGGCCGATGGCACGCTGGTGCCGCGTGGCCAGGCTGGGGCGCTGATTACCAGCGACGAACTGGCGTTGGCACAAACGCTGGAAATGGTTCGTCATCATCGGGTTCGTACGCTGGACGGCACCTGGGCCGCCGTTCAGGCCGAAACTGTCTGCCTGCATGGCGACGGTGAACATGCGCTGGAATACGCGCGCACGCTGCGCGAGCGTTTTGCCGCTGAAGGTATCAACGTTAGCGCCGAGTAGTTAAGCAGTACACACAACATCACAAACAAAAAAACTATTAGAAATTATCGAGGGAATACTATGGAACAGGCCGTTAACCTCTGGCCATTGATTGGCATTGCCGCCATCGTGGTTGGATTTGTTTTACGCTTTAACCCCGTGCTGGTGGTGATTGTCGCCGGTATCATCACCGGGCTGGCGGCACTGATGCCGCTAGACGTGATCCTGGAAAAACTGGGTGAAGGCTTCCTCAATACCCGTAACCTGCCGCTGATCTTGTTACTGCCATTGGCGGTAATTGGTTTGCTGGAGCGCCACGGGTTGAAAGAGCGCGCGCAGGCGTGGATCGCCAAGATCAAAAGTGCCACCGCAGGACGGTTGTTGATCGTCTATCTGTTTGTCCGTGAAATCACCGCAGCCATGGGGCTGACCAGCCTGGGCGGGCATCCGCAAATGGTGCGTCCATTGTTGGCGCCGATGGCTGAAGGGGCAGCAGAAAACCGCTACGGCGAATTGCCGGAACGTACGCGCCACCGTCTGCGTGCCATGTCTGCTGCTACGGATAACGTCGGGTTGTTCTTTGGTGAGGATATTTTTGTGGCCTTCGGTGCCATTATCTTCATGCACAACTTTATGCTGGAGTCCGGTGGTATTCAGACCGAGCCATTGCATATCGCACTTTGGGGTATCCCGACGGCCATCTTTGCTTTCCTGATCCATTCATTCCGGCTTTATCGGATGGATAAACAGCTCAGTGCCGAATTGGCACAACTCAATCAGGCGGCGCTGCAGGCTAAAGGGGATGCTCAATGACTTTCCAACAACAATATCTCTATTGGCTGGCCGGTGTCGTGCTGTTGATCGTGGCGGTGATGTCTTTCCGCGATCGTGCCAATCCACGCCGCATCACCACGGGTTTGTTCTGGGCATTGTATGGCCTGGTGTTCCTGGTTGGCGACTGGACCTATCGTCTGTTAGGTGACGTGCTGGGTGAGGGCAGCAACGAGAAACGCATGCTGCACATCATTGTCGGTGTGGTGGTCGTGATCATGGCGTTGATCGCCGGTTTTGGCGGTGTACGCCTGGGTAGCTATCATCAGCGTACTCCACAACAGCGCGAAGAAAGTGCCAAGCGCCTGGGGAACCGGCTGTTTATTCCCGCATTGGCCATCCCGGTAGTGACGGTCGTGGGTGTACTGCTGTTTAACAATATTCCTGCGCTGCAAACCGCGGTATTCGGCAGCGGCAATCACGCAACCTTGATTACGCTGTTCTCGATGACCGCCGGTTGTTTGCTTGGCCTGGTTATCGCCGTGAAAATGACGCATGAAAAAGTGCTGCAACCGATCCAGGAAGCGCGTCGCCTGCTGGACTCCATCGGTTGGGCGTTTATTTTGCCGCAAATCCTCGCCACGCTGGGCCTGTTGTTTACCGCAGCCGGTGTCGGCACGGCCATTTCTCATCTGACCCAGGAGTATCTGGCGGTCGACAATCGCTTTATTGCCGTCGCGGTTTACGCTATCGGTATGGCGTTGCTGACGATGGTGATGGGCAATGCCTTTGCGGCTTTCCCCATTGTTACCGCAGGTATCGGTATTCCGATTCTGGTGTTACAGCATGGGGGTAACCCGGCAGTCATGGCGGCTATCGGTATGTTTTCCGGCTATTGCGGCACGCTGATGACGCCAATGGCTGCTAACTTTAATATTGTACCGGCGGCGTTATTGGAATTGCCGGACAAGAATGCGGTGATCAAAGCACAGGTACCGACTGGGGTGCTGCTGCTGCTGGTTAACGTATTCCTGCTTTATTTCCTGATGTTCCTGTAAGGAGAACGCATGCAAAAGGTATTGATCACGGGTTTTGAACCCTTTGGCGGCGAACGCGTTAATCCTTCGTGGGAAGTGGTCAAGCAACTCAATGATATGGAATTGGCTGGTGCGCGCATTATTGCGCGCCAACTGCCCTGCGTGTTCGGCGCGGCGTTGGAAACGCTGAATGCCGCGATTGATGAGGTACAACCCGTGATGGTGCTGGCTATCGGGCAGGCGGGTGGGCGCACCGATATAACCCTCGAACGGGTGGCGATCAACATCGATGATGCGCGTATCCCCGATAATCAGGGGCAGCAGCCAATAGACGAAGCTATCGTTGCAAGTGGGCCGGCAGCCTATTTCAGCACGTTGCCGATCAAGGCAATGGTGAACTCGATGCGTGAAGCCGGTATTCCGGCCTCGGTGTCACAAACGGCCGGGACCTATGTCTGCAACCACGTGATGTACGGCTTGTTGCACCGCTTGAGTGACCAACAGGCAATCAAGGGTGGGTTTATTCATATCCCTTATCTGCCGGAACAGGCGGCGGCGCACCCTGGTGCGCCGAGCATGGCCGCGAACACGGTGTTGTTTGCCCTCGAGCTGGCGATTTCCATTGCATTGCAGGTGGAACATGATTTGAAAGTGGTTGGCGGTGCGACACACTAACGCCCGTCATTCCCCTGTGCGGCTTGCTGCGCCGGGGCTTATTCAGGAGTTTTCATATGCCGGAAGGACCGGAAATTCGCCGGGCGGCAGATGCGCTGGCGGCGGCGGTGCTAGACCAACCGCTGACCGAGGTCGGTTTTGCTTTCCCCCAACTTAAACATTATCGCAATCAGCTAATTGGCGAACGTATTGTCGCTATTGAACCGCGTGGCAAGGCGCTGTTAACCCATTTTTCAAACGGATTGACGCTGTATAGCCATAACCAATTGTATGGCGTATGGAAGGTGGTGAACGCGGGGGAGATGCCTGAAACCAAACGGGATCTGCGTGTAAGGCTTGAAACGGCGGAGCGGGCGATTCTGTTGTACAGCGCTTCGGATATTACCGTCGGACCGCGTGAAGAGATAGAACAGCACCCGTTTTTAAAGCGCATTGGCCCTGACGTGTTGGACATGACGCTGACGGTGGCGGCAGTGGAGCTGCGACTCTTGTCGCCTGCATTTCGCCGCAGACAACTGGGCGGCATGTTGCTCGATCAAGCTTTTCTCGCGGGGTTGGGTAACTATCTGCGCGCAGAAATTCTTTGGCAGGCAGAATTGGCACCTCACCATAAGCCGCAAGATCTGTCGCCTGACGTTTTACAGCGGCTGGCGGAAGCTTTACTGGCGGTGCCGCGATTGTCTTACCAAACGCGCGGGCAGGTGGATGAAAACCGCCACCATGGTGCGCTGTTCAGTTTTAAAGTATTCCACCGCAGTGGCGAACCTTGTGAGCGTTGCGGTGCGATGATCGCGCGTACTTCATTGTCGTCCCGGCCTTTCTATTGGTGTCCGGGATGTCAGAAATAGCAAAAAAATGCCGCCCATTGGGGCGGCATTTTAGCGGCAATACGTAGGGTAAAGCGGCGTTACTTATTTTTCAGCTGGGACGTGAAGTCGCGTTCGGCATAGCCGGTGTACAACTGACGCGGACGGGCAATCTTGATGCCTTCGTCGTGCATTTCGTTCCAGTGTGCGATCCAGCCGATAGTACGGGCGATAGCGAAGATAACGGTAAACATGGAAGAAGGAATACCCATCGCCTTCAGGATGATACCTGAATAGAAGTCGACATTCGGGTACAGTTTCTTCTCGATGAAGTACGGATCGTTCAGCGCGATGTGTTCCAGCTCCATCGCCACTTCCAACAGGTTATCGTCCTTCTTGTTCAGCTCTTTCAGCACTTCGTGACAGGTTTCACGCATCACGGTGGCACGTGGGTCGTAGTTCTTGTACACGCGGTGGCCAAAGCCCATCAGACGGAATGAGTCGTTTTTGTCTTTGGCACGCTTGATGAACTCAGGGATGTGCTCAACGGTTTTGATCTCTTCCAGCATTTTCAGTGCGGCTTCGTTGGCACCGCCATGTGCTGGCCCCCACAGTGAAGCAATACCGGCAGCAATACAGGCAAACGGGTTAGCGCCTGAAGAGCCTGCGGTACGTACGGTTGAGGTGGACGCATTTTGCTCGTGGTCTGCGTGCAGGATCAGGATGCGATCCATAGCGCGTTCCAGCACCGGGTTCACCACGTATTCTTCACACGGAGTCGCGAACATCATATGCAGGAAGTTGCCGGCGTAGGACAGATCGTTGCGAGGGTAAACGAACGGCTGGCCCAGAGAATATTTGTAACACATGGCTGCCACGGTAGGCATTTTGGACAGCAGGCGGAACGCGGTGATTTCGCGGTGGCGCTCGTTGTTAACGTCCAGTGCATCGTGGTAGAACGCCGCCAGGGCACCTGTTACACCGCACAGCACGGCCATTGGGTGTGAGTCACGACGGAAACCACGGAACAGATGGGTGATCTGGTCGTGGATCATGGTGTGGCGGGTGACGGTCGTTTTGAAGGTCTCAAACTCTTCAGCAGTCGGGGTCTCGCCGTACAGCAGGATATAGCATACTTCCAGATAGGAAGATTCTTTCGCCAACTGTTCGATTGGGAAGCCACGATGCAGCAGTATGCCTTTGTCACCGTCGATAAAGGTGATTTTGGATTCGCAGGAAGCGGTAGAGGTAAAGCCGGGATCAAACGTGAAATAACCTTTGGAGCCCAAGGCGCGGACATCAAGGACATCGGGGCCCAGTGTCGGGGATAATACGCCCAGTTCGATTGGAGCTTCACCATCGTTAATGGTTAGCGTCGCTTTCTTATCAGTCATTTACAGTCTCCTTTGCGCCTTATTTTAAAAACCTCTAACAACTGAAATACCTTAATTCTCCTCAGGTTGCCCGCAAAAAATGGTGCGGACGCTAACTCTGTGAGCGACTGCGCAATTGCGCGGGTAGGGTACAGAGTGCTAACCAGGCGAACGAGGCGGGTGACCAGTTGTTAACGATTCATCGGAATTCGTTATGTTCTGTTAATCTTACCTACGACGTGTTCGGGGGTTGTTGAACCTATCCCAATAAACTGTTTTCTATGCCTTATTTAATTATGTCTGCGGCAATGTGCTGCAAATATGAACGGCAAAAACCGCCATTGGGATAGGTTCCGCCAAATACACTGTTGCATATCTTGAACACTGGGGGAAGTGTATCTGCTGACCTATAGCGCGTCATAGGGCCGTTTGTGCCCCTATATGTAATGGAATTGTTGATCTCTTGTCAAATCAGATAATTAATTTTGTGCCAATTGTGAAATCCGTGATCTAAATCACTGTTCGGGGGAAATGTTACCAAAGGGATTGTATGGGAATTGTAATCAGAATGTGATCCTCCTATACTGCCGCCAGGTCTCCGGGATACCCTGAAGTAGGAGCACCCAGCGTTATAACTACGCGCCGTTTAAGCACACAGGATGTTGTTGTTTGAGCGCGTGACGTGTGAGGGTTTTGGCTCTTAACGCTGTCTGATCCCCGCCCAGGCCGGAGGAAGGAAAATAATAAGAGCTGTGTGGGCAAAAACGTGAAAAAACAAAGACCTGTCAACCTGGATCTGCAAACGATCCGGTTTCCCGTAACTGCGATAGCGTCCATCTTACATCGAGTCTCTGGCGTAATTACCTTCGTTGCCGTGGGTATCCTCCTCTGGCTGCTGGGCCTGTCTCTCTCTTCCCAAGAGGGTTTCATGCAGGCTGCTGCCATCATGAATAGCTTCGTTGTCAAATTCATATTCTGGGGCATCCTCACTGCGCTGGCCTATCACATTTGCGGTGGCATTCGCCATTTGTTAATGGATTTTGGCTATATCGAAGAGAGTTTAGCCGCCGGTACCCGTTCTGCCCAGGTGGCGATCGGTCTGACCGTCGTGCTGTCAGTTCTGGCTGGAGTCCTCGTATGGTAAACAATGTTTCTGCATTAGGACGCAACGGCGTACACGACTGGTTGTTACTGCGTGCTTCCGCTATCGTCATCACCCTGTATGTACTGTATATCCTGGGCTTCTTCGTCACGGCCCCGGATCTCACCTACGAAATCTGGCGCGGTTTCTTCGCCACCTCTATTACGAAAGTGTTCACTGTACTGACGCTGCTGTCGATTCTGGTTCACGCCTGGGTCGGTTTGTGGCAGGTACTGACAGACTATGTCAAACCCGTCGCGGTGCGTCTGGTGTTGCAACTGGCGGTTATTGTCGTGTTGCTGGTCTATTTACTGTACGGAACAATCGTAGTGTGGGGTGCGTAAAATGAAACTGCCGGTCAGAGAGTTTGATGCTGTCGTTATCGGTGCAGGCGGCGCAGGTATGCGCGCGGCACTGCAAATTTCTCAAGCGGGCTCTACTTGCGCCTTGCTGTCAAAAGTCTTCCCGACCCGTTCCCATACCGTGTCTGCTCAGGGGGGTATTACCGTAGCCCTGGGTAACAACCACGAAGATAACTGGGAATGGCATATGTATGACACGGTGAAAGGCTCAGATTATATCGGTGACCAAGACGCCATTGAATATATGTGTAAAACCGGCCCTGAAGCCGTTCTGGAACTGGAACATATGGGGCTGCCGTTTTCTCGTACGGATGATGGCCGCATCTATCAGCGTCCATTCGGCGGCCAGTCACTGAACTTCGGTGGCGAGCAGGCGGCCCGCACTGCGGCGGCAGCTGACCGTACCGGTCACGCGTTGCTGCATACCCTGTATCAACAGAACCTGAAAAACCACACCACTATCTTCTCCGAGTGGTACGCGCTGGATCTGGTGAAAAACCAGGATGGTGCGGTCGTCGGTACCACGGCTATCTGCATTGAAACCGGTGAAGTGGTGTACTTCAAAGCCAAAGCTACCGTGTTGGCAACCGGCGGCGCAGGCCGTATTTACCAGTCCACCACTAACGCACATATCAATACCGGTGACGGTGTTGGCATGGCAATTCGTGCCGGCGTGCCCGTGCAGGACATGGAAATGTGGCAGTTCCACCCGACCGGCATCGCTGGCGCGGGTGTCTTGGTGACCGAAGGTTGCCGTGGCGAAGGCGGTTATCTGCTGAATAAACACGGCGAGCGTTTCATGGAGCGCTATGCGCCGAACGCTAAAGACCTGGCTGGTCGCGACGTGGTTGCTCGTTCGATCATGATTGAAATCCGCGAAGGCCGTGGTTGTGACGGTCCGTGGGGCCCGCACGTCAAACTGAAGTTGGATCACCTGGGCAAAGAAGTTCTGGAATCCCGCCTGCCGGGTATTCTGGAACTGTCGCGTACTTTCGCTCACGTCGATCCAGTGAAAGAACCTATTCCCGTTATTCCAACCTGTCACTACATGATGGGCGGTATTCCGACCAAAGTGACTGGCCAGGCACTGACTGTGAACGAGAAAGGCGAAGATGTTGTGATCCCGGGCCTGTTCGCCGTTGGCGAAATTGCCTGCGTATCCGTGCATGGCGCTAACCGTCTGGGTGGCAACTCGTTGCTGGACCTGGTGGTGTTCGGTCGTGCTGCCGGTATGCATCTGCAGGAGTCGATGGCAGAGCAGGGCGCAAGCCGTGATGCCAGTGAATCTGATGTGGAAGCGTCACTCGATCGTCTGAACCGCTGGAACAATACCCGTTCAGGTGAAGATCCGGTTGAAATCCGTAAGGCACTGCAAGCCTGTATGCAGCACAACTTCTCGGTATTCCGTGAAGGTGATGCGATGGCGAAAGGCCTGGAAGAGCTGAAAGAGATCCGTGAACGTCTGAAGAATGCACGTCTGGATGATACCTCCAGCGAGTTCAACACCCAACGCATTGAATGCCTGGAGTTGGATAACCTGATGGAGACTGCGTATTCCACCGCCGTGTCGGCCAACTTCCGTACTGAGAGCCGTGGTGCACATAGCCGCTTCGACTTCCCAGAACGTGACGATGCCAACTGGCTGTGTCATTCGCTGTATCAGCCGCAATCGGAAAGCATGACGCGTCGTGAAGTGAACATGCAACCGAAGCTGCGCCCGGCATTCCCGCCGAAAGTGCGTTCTTACTAATTGCGGAGATCGATTGATGAAACTCGAATTTTCAATTTATCGCTACAATCCGGATGTTGACGACGCTCCGCATATGCAGGACTACAGCCTGGAAGCGGAAGAAGGTCGCGACATGATGTTGCTGGATGCCTTGATCCAGCTGAAAGAGAAAGATCCGACCCTGTCGTTCCGCCGCTCTTGTCGTGAAGGGGTCTGTGGTTCCGATGGCCTCAACATGAACGGTAAAAACGGTCTGGCATGTATCACACCGGTCTCGTCGTTGCGTAAAGGCAATAACAAGATTGTGATTCGTCCGCTGCCAGGTTTGCCGGTCGTGCGCGATCTGGTCGTTGATATGGGTCAGTTCTACACCCAGTATGAAAAGATCAAGCCTTACCTGCAGAACGACGGCAAGAACCCACCGGCGCGTGAGCACCTGCAATCGCCGGAGCAACGCGCCAAGCTGGATGGTCTTTACGAGTGCATTCTGTGTGCATGTTGCTCGACGTCTTGCCCATCGTTCTGGTGGAACCCTGACAAATTCGTTGGCCCGGCTGGCCTGTTGGCGGCGTATCGCTTCCTGATCGACAGCCGTGATACGGAAACGGAAGAACGTTTAGACGATCTGGACGACGCTTTCAGTGTTTTCCGCTGCCATAGCATTATGAATTGTGTCAGTGTATGCCCTAAAGGCTTGAATCCGACGCGTGCTATCGGTCATATCAAGTCTATGTTGCTGCAACGCGGCGCATAAGTGGAATGAGATGCTGCGCCGGGCAGTTTCCGGCGCACATCGCAAAGGAGGGAGCCTCTAAAAACTGACCAGTGGTTGTGGCAACATGCAGCCTGGTTCGCCCGCCGGTTTTTAGAGGTTCCTTGTAAGGGACCGCGAGGTCCATAGCAGAACGTACCGTAAAAGTACGTCGAGTGAACCGTTTCTACGGCAAACCGTATCCATCACGGTAATTATGTTAACCACGGCGAAAACTAAAGCTTCAAAGCTTAAGGGATCATGATGCAGAACGGCGCAATGAAGGCCTGGCTGGATTCCTCCTATCTGGCGGGCGCGAACCAGTCTTACATAGAACAGCTCTATGAAGACTTCTTAACCGATCCGGGCTCCGTTGAAGATAGCTGGCGTTCCATTTTTCAACAGCTACCAACCGCGGGTGTAAAACCCGATCAGCTTCACTCTCAAACGCGTGACTACTTCCGCCGCCTGGCGAAAGACTCTGCGCGTTATAACACCACCATCAACGATCCAGACACCGACGCCAAACAGGTCAAGGTACTGCAGCTGATTAACGCCTTCCGTTTCCGCGGACATCAGCATGCCAACCTCGATCCGCTCGGTCTATGGCAGCGGGAGCAAGTTCCTGACCTTGAGCCTGGCTACCATAACCTGACCGAAGCCGACTTCCAGGAAACCTTCAACGTGGGTTCTTTCGCCATCGGCAAAGAAACCATGAAACTGGGCGACCTGTATGCTGCGCTGAAGCAGACCTACTGCGGTTCGATCGGTGCTGAATACATGCACATCACCAATACCGAAGAGAAACGCTGGATCCAGCAGCGTATCGAATCGGTCGTGGGTCACGCTAGCTTTACCAACGACGAGAAACGCCGTTTCCTGAACGAGCTGACCGCTGCGGAAGGTCTGGAACGCTACCTGGGTGCCAAGTTCCCGGGTGCGAAGCGCTTCTCGCTGGAAGGCGGCGATGCGCTGGTGCCGATGCTGAAAGAGATGGTGCGTCACGCCGGTAAGAATGGCACGCGCGAAGTGGTATTGGGCATGGCCCACCGCGGCCGTCTGAACGTGCTGATCAACGTGCTGGGTAAAAAACCTGCCGACCTGTTCGACGAGTTTGCCGGCAAGCACAAAGAACACCTCGGTACCGGTGACGTGAAATATCACCAAGGCTTCTCTTCCGACGTAGAAACCGAAGGCGGCATGGTTCACCTGGCGCTGGCGTTTAACCCTTCGCACCTGGAGATCGTCAGCCCAGTGGTTATGGGGTCTGTACGTGCTCGTCGTGACCGTTTGGATGAAGCGCGCAGCAATATGGTACTGCCAATCACCATCCACGGTGATGCCGCCATTACTGGCCAGGGCGTAGTTCAGGAAACGCTGAACATGTCTCAGGCTCGCGGCTATGAAGTGGGTGGTACGGTTCGTATCGTGATTAACAACCAGGTTGGTTTCACCACCTCCAACCCGTTGGATGCGCGTTCAACCGAATATTGTACCGACATTGCCAAGATGGTGCAGGCGCCGATCTTCCACGTGAATGCTGACGATCCTGAAGCGGTGGCCTTTGTTACCCGTCTGGCGTTGGATTTCCGTAACACCTTCAAACGTGACGTGATGATCGATCTGGTCTGCTACCGTCGCCACGGGCATAACGAGGCCGATGAGCCAAGTGCAACCCAGCCGGTGATGTACCAGAAGATCAAAAAACACCCTACGCCGCGCAAGCTTTATGCTGACGTGCTGACTGAACAAAAAGTCGCCACGCTGGAAGATGCCACGGAAATGGTCAACCTGTATCGTGATGCGCTCGACCGCGGTGACTGCGTGGTTGAAGAATGGCGTCCGATGAACCTGCACTCCTTTACCTGGTCGCCGTACCTCAACCATGAATGGGACGAAGAGTACCCAAGCAAAGTTGAAATGAAGCGCCTGCAGGAACTGGCCCGTCGCATCAGCACCGTGCCGGAAGCGATCGAAATGCAATCACGCGTAGCGAAAATCTACGGTGACCGCGCAGAGATGGCAGCAGGTAGTAAAGCGTTCGACTGGGGCGCAGCGGAAACGCTGGCTTACGCTACTTTGGTTGACGAAGGCATTCCAATCCGCCTTTCCGGTGAAGATGCCGGTCGCGGTACCTTCTTCCACCGTCATGCGGTGGTGCATAACCAGAAAAATGGCTCGGTCTACGTGCCGCTGGCCAATGTCCACAGCGGGCAGGGCGAGTTCAAAGTTTGGGACTCCGTACTGTCTGAAGAGGCCGTTCTGGCGTTCGAATATGGCTATGCCACCGCAGAACCACGCACCTTGACGATTTGGGAAGCGCAGTTCGGTGACTTCGCTAACGGCGCCCAGGTGGTCATCGACCAGTTCATCAGTTCCGGCGAGCAGAAATGGGGCCGTATGTGTGGTCTGGTGATGCTGCTGCCGCACGGTTACGAAGGCCAGGGCCCAGAGCACTCATCTGCGCGTCTGGAACGTTACCTGCAACTGTGTGCTGAGCAGAATATGCAGGTGTGCATCCCATCCACCCCGGCCCAGGTTTACCACATGCTGCGTCGTCAGGCGCTGCGCGGTATGCGCCGTCCGCTGGTGGTGATGTCACCGAAATCTCTGCTGCGTCACCCACTGGCGACCTCTTCTCTGGATGAGCTGGCTAACGGCACCTTCATGCCGGCGATTGGTGAGATCGACGATCTGGATCCGAAAGCGGTCAAACGCGTGGTGCTTTGCTCCGGTAAGGTCTATTACGATCTGCTGGAACAGCGTCGCAAAAACGACCAGAAAGACGTGGCCATCGTACGTATTGAGCAACTGTACCCGTTCCCGCATCAGGCCCTTCAGGCGGTGCTGGAGAAATATGCTCACGTGCATGATTTCGTCTGGTGTCAAGAAGAGCCGCTGAACCAGGGTGCCTGGTACTGTAGCCAACATAATTTCCGTGAAGTCGTGCCGTTCGGGGCTTCTTTACGTTACGCCGGACGTCCAGCCTCTGCCTCTCCGGCAGTCGGTTATATGTCCGTACACCAGAAGCAGCAGCAGGCTCTGGTTAATGACGCGCTGAATATTGATTAAAGATTAAGGGAAAGCAAATGAGTAGCGTAGATATTCTGGTTCCTGACCTTCCTGAATCGGTTGCAGATGCGACCGTAGCCACCTGGCACAAGAAACCAGGTGACAGCGTCCAGCGTGACGAAGTTCTGGTTGAAATCGAAACTGATAAAGTTGTGCTGGAAGTACCGGCCAGCGAAGCAGGGATCCTCGATGCGATCGTGGAAGAAGAGGGCGCAACCGTGCTTTCTCGCCAGATCCTCGGCCGTATTCGCCCGGGCAACAGTTCAGGCAAGCCGACCGAAGAGAAGAGCCAGGCTAAAGAAGCCACTCCAGCTCAGCGCGCAACCGCCAGCCTGGAAGAAGAAAGCAACGACGCACTCAGCCCGGCGATCCGCCGCCTGATTGCCGAGCACGATCTTGATGCTGCTGCCATCAAAGGTAGCGGTGTGGGTGGCCGTATCACCCGCGAAGATGTGGAAGCACATCTGGCTAACGGCAAGAAAGGCGATAAGCCAGCTGCCGTTGAGGCCGCTCCGCAGCCTGCTCTGAGCGGTCGCAGCGAGAAGCGTGTACCTATGACCCGCCTGCGCAAGCGCGTAGCCGAGCGCCTGTTGGAAGCGAAGAACAGCACTGCGATGCTGACGACCTTCAACGAAATCAACATGCAGCCGATCATGGACATGCGCAAGCAGTACGGTGAAGCCTTCGAAAAACGTCACGGTGTACGTCTGGGCTTCATGTCCTTCTACATCAAGGCCGTGGTTGAAGCGCTGAAACGCTTCCCGGAAGTGAATGCGTCTATCGACGGCACCGATGTGGTGTACCACAACTATTTCGATATCAGCATTGCAGTATCTACCCCACGTGGCCTGGTGACCCCAGTGCTGCGCGATGTAGACAGCATGAGCATGGCGGACATCGAGAAGAAAATCAAAGAACTGGCAGTCAAAGGCCGTGATGGCAAATTGACTGTGGAAGAGCTGACGGGCGGTAATTTCACCATTACCAACGGCGGCGTATTCGGTTCACTGATGTCTACCCCGATCATCAACCCACCGCAAAGCGCCATCCTGGGCATGCACGCCATTAAAGATCGCCCAATGGCGGTTAAAGGCCAGGTTGTGATTCAGCCAATGATGTATCTGGCACTGTCCTATGACCACCGCCTGATCGACGGTAAAGAATCCGTGGGTTACCTGGTGACGGTCAAAGAGATGCTGGAAGATCCGGCTCGTCTGCTGCTGGACGTTTAGTAACCCTGATGGGCGCGCGACCTTAAATAATTGAAGTTGCATCGCGGCGGCAACGGAACGAATCCCCAGGAACATAGCGAACTATGTGACTGGGGTGAGAGAAGGCAGCCAACAAAGTTGCAGCTTCAAGTATGGCGGGTACGCCGCGTCCACACTCTGTGCTATGTGGCCGATTAAAGTCATGCGGTTTTCCGCCAAAATGGCTCGGCTAAAACCTTCAGAACTGAATGGATAGAACATCATGAATTTACACGAATATCAGGCAAAACAGCTGTTTGCTCGGTATGGTATGCCGGCACCAACCGGTTATGCCTGTACCACACCGCGTGAAGCGGAAGAAGCCGCATCCAAAATCGGCTCCGGCCCGTGGGTGGTTAAATGTCAGGTTCATGCTGGCGGCCGCGGTAAAGCTGGCGGCGTTAAAGTCGTAAACAGCAAAGAAGATATCCGTGCTTTTGCTGAAGCCTGGTTGGGCAAACGTCTGGTGACTTACCAGACTGACGCGCTGGGTCAGCCGGTTCACCAGATCCTGGTAGAAGCCGCGACCGATATCGATAAAGAGCTGTACCTGGGTGCGGTAGTAGACCGTGCAAGCCGTCGCGTGGTGTTTATGGCATCCACCGAAGGTGGCGTTGAGATCGAGAAAGTTGCGGAAGAAACGCCGGAGCTGATCCACAAAATGACTATCGATCCACTGGCAGGCCCGCAGCCTTACCAGGGTCGTGAGTTGGCCTTCAAACTGGGCCTGACTGGCAAGCAAGTTGGCCAGTTCGCCAAGATCTTCATGGGTCTGGCGACCTTGTTCCTGGAGCGTGACCTGGCCATGGTTGAGATCAACCCGTTGGTCGTCACCAAGCAGGGCGATCTGATCTGCCTGGACGGTAAACTGGGCGCCGACGGCAACGCATTGTTCCGTCAGCCAGAGCTGCGTGAAATGCGCGACCTTTCTCAGGAAGATGAGCGTGAATCCCGTGCGGCTCAGTGGGAGCTGAACTACGTTGCTCTCGACGGCAACATCGGTTGCATGGTTAACGGCGCAGGCCTGGCGATGGGTACCATGGACATCGTTAAACTGCACGGCGGCGAACCTGCTAACTTCCTCGATGTGGGCGGCGGTGCAACCAAAGAGCGCGTGACCGAAGCATTCAAAATCATCCTGTCTGACGACAAGGTGAAAGCCGTTCTGGTTAACATTTTCGGTGGTATCGTGCGTTGCGACCTGATCGCCGACGGTATCATTGGCGCAGTCGCCGAAGTGGGCGTTAACGTCCCGGTGGTTGTGCGTCTGGAAGGGAATAACGCCGAGCTGGGCGCCAAGAAACTGGCGGACAGCGGTCTGAATATCATTGCTGCGACCAGCCTGACTGATGCGGCTCAGCAAGTTGTTGCGGCAGTGGGGAGCAAATAATGTCCATTTTAATCGATAAGAACACCAAAGTAATTTGCCAGGGCTTCACCGGTAGCCAGGGGACTTTCCACTCTGAGCAAGCTATCGCTTACGGCACCAAAATGGTCGGCGGCGTTACGCCGGGCAAAGGTGGCACTCAGCACCTGGGCCTGCCCGTGTTTAACACTGTGCGTGAAGCCGTAGAAGCGACTGGCGCCACAGCGTCCGTGATCTACGTACCGGCGCCATTCTGCAAAGATTCCATTCTGGAAGCTATCGATGCAGGCATCAAACTGATCATCACCATCACCGAAGGTATCCCAACGCTGGATATGCTGACCGTGAAAGTGAAGCTGGACGAAGCCGGCGTGCGCATGATCGGCCCTAACTGCCCAGGTGTTATCACCCCAGGCGAGTGCAAAATCGGCATCATGCCTGGCCACATCCACCTGCCGGGTAAAGTGGGTATCGTTTCCCGCTCTGGTACCCTGACCTATGAAGCGGTGAAACAAACCACGGATACCGGTCTGGGTCAGTCTACCTGTGTGGGCATCGGTGGTGACCCGATCCCGGGCTCCAACTTCATCGATATCCTCAAGCTGTTCCAGGAAGATCCGCAAACCGAAGCGATCGTGATGATCGGTGAAATCGGTGGCAGCGCGGAAGAAGAAGCCGCCGCTTACATCAAAGACCACGTGACCAAGCCAGTGGTTGGCTATATCGCGGGTGTTACCGCGCCTAAAGGCAAACGTATGGGCCATGCTGGTGCCATCATTGCCGGCGGTAAAGGCACGGCAGACGAGAAGTTTGCGGCGCTGGAAGCGGCAGGGGTTAAAACCGTACGCAGCCTGGCTGATATCGGTGAGGCAGTAAAAGCGGTTCTGAATCGCTAATTAACCGCCTGAAGTAACCCATATTTAAACAGGGCCAGACTTTTTGTCTGGCCCTGTTTTTTTGCCTGCCCTCGGCGGGAGCGTTAACCTATATCCTGTGTACCGGGCGTCAGGCACCTGCGGAGAGCCATTTCGTGGCGGAAAGAGGATAGGCGGTGGGTGTATATGCTGACCGTTTTAATCAATAATTTTTCTTTTTTATTGCCAGAAATTATCAGAGCAAAAAAATAAGCTAAGCTTGTCCTGAGAGTAGGTTAATAAAAGCTAACATTAGTCACAGGGCCACTTCGATTTAAATACAAATAACCATTAAATATCACATCTATTTAACACAAAAGGCACGTAGATAGACTACGAAACCATTGTGTAACATAACCACAAGATAATTATGAGAAATTGTGAGCTGAATCTGGAAATAAAATGCAGATAGGCTTAAATTGTTTCAGATCAAATTACGTCTGAATACCTCTTTAGGCCAGAATTTGACCTGTAACCAAAAGTCTAACCCATATCACGTAAAAACCTATTTATTGTGTGGGATTGGGCGAGTATCATCCATGATGAAAATGGATGGTTGATCTTGTTGCATTTGTTACCCGTTGTCGGTTTTCAGTGGTGTGTTTAGTACATTGGCCGGTGTGGCCTGCGTCGAATGCATGGTTGAAAGCGGAGAAGCTGGATCAAATTTTTGTTGTGTTTAAGGGCATTCACTGCGGGGCGTTACCGGTAGCTTCACCCGAAGTCATATCGATAACCGCATGTCGGAGTCTTCCTGCGAGGAGCAAGGAGTCAAGATGTTTGATATTGTCGAACTGTCGCGCTTACAGTTTGCTTTAACGGCGATGTACCATTTCTTATTTGTCCCATTAACGCTAGGTATGGCGTTTTTGCTGGCAATTATGGAAACGGTATATGTACTGTCAGGCAAGCAAATCTATAAAGATATGACCAAATTCTGGGGCAAGTTATTTGCAATTAACTTTGCTCTGGGTGTGGCCACCGGTTTGACCATGGAGTTCCAGTTCGGGACTAACTGGTCATATTTCTCACATTACGTCGGTGATATTTTCGGTGCCCCTCTGGCCATCGAAGGTCTGATGGCGTTCTTCCTTGAATCGACGCTGGTCGGCCTGTTCTTCTTCGGCTGGGATCGTCTGGGCAAGGTGCAGCACATGGCCGTTACCTGGCTCGTTGCATTAGGCTCAAACTTCTCTGCGCTGTGGATCCTGGTTGCCAACGGTTGGATGCAGAACCCAATTGCCTCGGATTTCAACTTCGAAACCATGCGTATGGAGATGCTCAGCTTCTCCGAACTGGTACTCAACCCCGTTGCGCAAGTGAAGTTTGTACACACCGTGGCTGCCGGCTATACCTGTGGCGCGATGTTCGTTCTGGGTATCAGTTCTTACTACCTGCTGAAAGGCCGTGATACTGCCTTTGCCAAGCGCTCTTTCGCTATTGCTGCCAGCTTCGGCATGGCTGCCGTGCTGTCTGTTATCGTACTGGGTGATGAATCCGGTTACGAAATGGGCGACGTGCAGAAAACCAAACTGGCTGCTATTGAAGCCGAGTGGGACACTCAACCGGCCCCGGCTTCCTTTACCCTGTTCGGTATTCCGAATCAGGATAAAATGGAAAACTCCTACTCTATCCAAATTCCTTATGCGCTTGGCCTGATTGCCACCCGCTCAACAGATACCCAGGTCACCGGCCTGAAAGATCTGATGGCGCAGCATGAAGTCCGTATCCGCAACGGTATGAAAGCCTACCAGTTGCTGGAAGAGCTGCGCAGCGGCAATACCGACCCGGCAGTACGTGCTGAGTTCAATAAAGCCAAACAGGATTTGGGCTACGGTTTACTGCTGAAGCGTTATACCCAGAACGTCACCGACGCGACGGAAACGCAGATCCAACAGGCAACCAAAGACTCCATTCCACGCGTAGCACCACTGTACTTCGCCTTCCGTATCATGGTGGCCTGTGGCGTGCTGATGCTGTTGATCATCGGTCTGTCGTTCTGGAGCGTCCTTCGCGGCCGCATTGGCCAGAAGAAGTGGCTGCATCGTGCGGCGCTGTACGGCTTGCCATTACCCTGGATTGCGATCGAAGCCGGCTGGTTCGTGGCTGAGTACGGTCGTCAGCCTTGGGCAATTGGTGAGGTGCTACCGACTGCGGTTGCGAACTCTTCACTGACTGCGGGCGACATTCTGTTCTCGATGGGGCTGATTTGCGGCTTGTACACCCTGTTCCTGGTGGCTGAAATGTACCTGATGTTCAAATTTGCACGTCTGGGTCCAAGCAGCCTGAAAACTGGCCGCTACCACTTTGAACAACCGACTGCCGCCGTGCAGGAAGCGCGCTAAACAGGAGTCCACGTATGTTTGATTATGAAGTACTGCGATTTATCTGGTGGGTCCTGATTGGCGTACTGCTGATCGGTTTCGCCGTCACCGACGGTTTCGACATGGGTGTCGGTATCCTGGTGCGCATTATCGGTAAAACCGATACTGAGCGCCGTGTGATGATCAACTCCATCGCACCGCACTGGGACGGTAACCAGGTGTGGCTGATCACTGCCGGTGGTGCGTTGTTTGCTGCCTGGCCAATGGTCTATGCGGCGGCGTTCTCCGGTTTCTATGTTGCTATGATCCTGGTGCTGTCTGCCTTGTTCTTCCGCCCGGTCGGTTTTGACTACCGTTCGAAGCTGGAAAGCAGCCGCTGGCGTAACATGTGGGACTGGGGCATCTTCATCGGCAGCTTCGTGCCGGCGGTGGTGTTCGGCGTGGCATTCGGTAACCTGCTGCAGGGCGTACCTTTCCACATGGACGAATACATGCGTCTGTTCTACACCGGCAACTTCTTCCAACTGCTGAATCCGTTTGGTCTGTTGGCGGGTGTGGTCAGTTTGACCATGCTGGTGACGCAGGGGGCAACTTACCTGCAGATGCGTACAACCGGTGAGATTCACCTGCGTGCTCGCGCTGCGGCGCAGATCTCCACGCTGGTGATGGCGGTATTCTTCCTGTTAGGTGGCATTTGGCTGGTAAAAGGCATCGATGGTTATGTGATTACCTCGGCGCTGGACACCATGGCAGAGTCTAACCCGATGCGCAAAGAAGTGGCTCATCAGGCCGGTGCCTGGTTGATCAACTTCAACAAGTATCCGCTGCTGTGGGCACTGCCTGCCTTGGGCGTGGTGCTGCCGTTGTTCACGATTCTGTTCTCTCGCTTGTCGAAAGACGCGCTGGCGTTCGTGACGTCGTCATTGACCATTGCCTGTGTGATCCTGACCGCCGGGGTAACCATGTTCCCGTTCGTGATGCCATCAAGCACGGTGCCTAACATCAGCCTGACGATGTGGGATGCCACCTCCAGCTTGTTGACGCTGGAAGTGATGACCGTTGTCGCGGCGATCTTCGTGCCTATCGTTCTGGGGTACACCAGCTGGTCGTACTACAAAATGTTCGGCCGTCTCGACAAAAACTTCGTCGAGAACAACAAGCATTCGCTGTATTAAGGATAGGGAGCTAAACCATGTGGTATTTTGCCTGGATTCTCGGAACGCTTCTTGCCTGTGCCTTCGGTATCATCACGGCGCTGGCGCTTGAGCATCACGAAGATTCAAAAGCACAGCAAGACGGTAAGTAATGAGTTCGTCATTGACTGACAAGCTGTACGCTATCACTGATAAGGGCCCTGTCAGGGCCCTTTCACTGGTGCTGGCGTTGATTTTGGCGGGCTGTATTTTCTGGGATCCGACCCGCTTTGCGGCGAAGACCAGCTCGCTGGAGATTTGGGAAGGCCTGCTGCTTATTTGGGCAGTGTGCGCCGGGGTGGTTCATGGCGTCGGGTTCCGACCGCAACGCACTTTGTGGCGTGCTTTTTTTGCGCCACTTCCGGCAATTGTGATCCTGGCCGCAGGATTACTTTACGTTTCTTTATAATCTCCGCTATACCCCCAAGTTATGGGCCATCGCGGCCCATAATTATTTTCGTTCCCATCTTGTAACCCATTCCCAACCCGATCCGTCTTGCGTATAGTAGCACCGTTAAATTGCATTGCTGGGAAGTAGAGTGAGTAATACGTTGTTTCGATGGCCGGTTCGCGTTTACTACGAAGATACCGATGCCAGTGGTGTTGTCTATCACGCCCGCTATGTGGCTTTTTTTGAAAGAGCGCGCACTGAGATGCTGCGTCATCATAACTTTCATCAACAGCAGCTGCTCAGTGAAAATGTCGCCTTCGCTGTCCGGCGCATGACGGTAGATTATCTGCTTCCCGCACGTCTTGATGACCAGTTGGAAGTTCAGAGTGAAATCACCTCGATGCGCGGGGCTTCTCTTACGTTTGCTCAACGTATTGTCAATTCTGACGGAACTCTTTTGAGTCAGGCCGATGTGTTGATTGCATGCATTGATCCACACCAAATGAAGCCGATAGCGCTTCCTAAGTCTATTGTCGCGGAGTTTAAGCAGTGAATGAGATGAACATCCTAGATTTATTCTTGAAGGCAAGCCTGCTGGTTAAGCTTATCATGTTGATTTTGATATGCTTCTCAGTGGCCTCCTGGGCGATCATCATTCAGCGCACCCGCATTTTGAATGCGGCTACGCGTGACGCCGAAGCCTTTGAAGACAAATTCTGGTCCGGTATTGAGCTTTCCCGTTTGTACCAGGAAAGCCAGGCACGTCGCGATAGCCTGACGGGTTCCGAACAAATTTTCCACTCTGGTTTCAAAGAGTTCGCGCGTTTGCATCGTGCTAACAACCATGCGCCGGAATCGGTGATCGAAGGGGCGTCGCGTGCGATGCGTATCTCGATGAACCGCGAACTGGAAACGCTGGAAACCCACATTCCTTTCCTTGGCACGGTAGGTTCGATCAGTCCATATATCGGCCTGTTCGGTACCGTGTGGGGGATTATGCATGCCTTTATCGCACTGGGCGCGGTTAAACAGGCCACGCTGCAAATGGTAGCGCCGGGTATCGCTGAAGCACTGATCGCAACGGCTATCGGTTTGTTCGCCGCTATTCCGGCTGTTATGGCCTATAACCGCCTCAACCAGCGCGTCAACAAGCTTGAGCAGAATTACGACAACTTTATGGAAGAGTTCACCGCTATTCTGCATCGTCAGGCCTTCTCCAGCGACAGCAAATAAGTAGGAGGTAGCATGGCGAGAGTTCGTGGACGTAATCGGCGCGAGCTGAAGTCCGAAATTAACATAGTTCCGTTGCTCGACGTGTTGCTGGTGCTGTTGCTGATCTTTATGGCAACGGCGCCGATTATCACGCAGAGTGTTGAGGTTGATCTGCCAGACGCCACCGATTCTAAAGCGGTGTCCAGTAGCGATAACCCGCCGGTAATCCTTGAGGTTTCCGGTGTGGGTCAATACACGTTAGTGGTAGATCACGATCGCATGGAGTTATTGCCGCCGGAGCAGGTTGCTGCCGAAGCCAAGTCGCGTTTAGCGGCTAACCCTAAAACGGTCTTTTTGATCGGTGGGGCAAAGGAAGTTCCGTATGATGAGATTATCAAGGCATTGAATATTCTCCATCAGGCGGGCGTCACTTCTGTAGGGCTGATGACCCAGCCGATCTGACCCTGAGGTCAGTGGCAACCCGGTTCCTGTGCTGCGGCGCAGGAACCCCGTATAAGCAATGCCAGTTTTTGGGAATCTATTTTGGTAAAGGCAACTGAGCAAAACGATAAGCTGAACCGCGCCGTTATTGTTTCGGTCGTTCTGCACTTTGTATTGATTGCCCTGCTGATTTGGGGATCGCTGCAAGAAAACGTCGAAATGAGTGCCGGCGGTGGCGGCGACGGTTCGGTCGTCGGTGCGGTGATGGTCGATCCCGGGGCAGTGGTGGAGCAGTACAACCGCCAACAACAGCAGAGTAACGACGCGCAGCGTGCTGAAAAGCAGCGCCAGAAAAAAGCGGAACAGCAGGCCGAAGAACTTCAGCAGAAGCAGGCGGCGGAACAGCAACGCCTGAAAGAGCTGGAGAAAGAGCGTTTGAGCGCGCAGGAAAAAGCGGCCCAGGACGCCAAAGCACAGGCTGAACAGCAAAAACAGGCCGCAGAGCAACAAAAGCAGGCAGCTGAACAGCAAAAAGTGGCCGAGAACGCCGCGGCGAAAGCCAAAGAACAACAGAAAGTAGCGGAAGCGGCCGCTGCGAAGGCCAAGGCTGAAGCGGATAAAGTCGCTAAAGCGCAGGCGGACGCACAGAAGAAAGCCGAGTCTGAAGCCAAGAAAGAAGCCGCTGCTGCCGCAGCCGCCAAGAAACAGGCGGAAGAGGCGAAGAAAGCTGCTGCTGAGGCTGCAGAACAAAAAGCTGCCGAAGCCGCGGAGAAAAAGGCTGCTGCTGACGCCGAGAAGAAGGCTGCGGCAGAAGCCGAGAAGGCTGAGAAAAAAGCGGCCGCGGAAGCTGAGAAAAAAGCCGCTGCTGCCGAAAAGGCTGCTGCTGAGAAAGCCGCAGCCAAGAAAGCCGCAGATGCCAAGAAGAAAGCTGCTGCAGCCGCTGCACAGTCATCAGAAGTTGACGATTTGTTCGGTGGTCTGGCGGACGGCAAAAACGCGCCGAAAGGCGGCGGCAAGCAGAAGGGTGACGGTAAA
Organism: Serratia sp. PL17; assembly: GCF_017832355.1. Lineage (GTDB taxonomy): Bacteria > Pseudomonadota > Gammaproteobacteria > Enterobacterales > Enterobacteriaceae > Serratia. The sequence continues at coordinate 46,097 of NZ_JAFIBY010000004.1, read as the reverse complement.
CCGGCGGGTCAGGGCAATGCCAAGACTGCGGGTGCCAGTGGTGCTGAGATCAACGGCTATTTGGGGCAGATTACTTCGGCCATTCAAAGCAAGTTTTACGACGCAGACTTGTATAAAGGACGTAAGTGTGACCTGCGGATCAAATTGGCACCGGACGGCCTGTTGATTGATGTTAAATCTGAAGGGGGTGATCCAGCACTGTGTCAGGCGGCAATAGCTGCTGCGAAACAGGCGAAGATCCCGAAACCGCCAAGTCAGGCAGTTTATGAGGTGTTTAAGAATGCTCCCCTTACGTTTAAGCCACAATAATGGTTGTTTTAGCTAAGTCATACCGCAGGGATGTACTAAGGTAACCAACAGGGATTATGTAGTTTTGTTTGCGTTGGTTTGTTAAAATTCTGCTAATTTATCGCAGGCATCCCGCCTGGATAAGGGAGATGAGATGAAGCAGGCATTTCGAGTAGCGTTAGGTTTTTTGATTCTGTGGGCATCCGTTCTTCACGCGGAAGTTCGCATTGAAATCACCCAAGGGGTCGACTCTGCTCGTCCTATTGGTGTGGTGCCGTTTAAATGGGCGGGCCCAGGCACGCCTCCAGAAGATATTGGCAAGATTGTCGGCGCAGACCTGCGCAACAGCGGCAAATTCAACCCAATTGACGTGGCGCGTATGCCGCAGCAACCTACTACCGCGTCTGAAGTGACGCCGGCGGCATGGACTGCATTGGGCATTGACGCAGTCGTGGTCGGCCAGGTGCAACCTGGTGCAGACGGCGGCTACCTGATCTCTTATCAACTGGTGGACACCTCGGGTTCACCCGGCACCGTTCTGGCGCAGAACCAGTATAAAGTGACCAAGCAATGGTTGCGTTATTCTGCTCACACCGCCAGTGACGAAGTGTTTGAGAAGTTGACCGGTATTAAAGGTGCATTCCGTACCCGTATCGCTTACGTGGTGCAGACCAACGGCGGGAAATTCCCGTACGAGCTGCGCGTCGCGGATTATGACGGCTACAACCAGTTTGTGGTACACCGTTCACCGGAACCACTGATGTCCCCAGCCTGGTCACCGGACGGCAGCAAGCTGGCGTACGTGACCTTTGAGAGCGGCCGTTCAGCGTTGGTTGTGCAGACGCTGGCTAACGGTGCTATCCGTCAGATCGCGTCGTTCCCGCGTCACAACGGTGCACCTGCGTTCTCACCGGACGGCAGCCGACTGGCTTTTGCGCTGTCTAAAAGCGGCAGCCTGAACCTGTACGTGATGAACCTTGGCTCTGGCCAAATCACCCAAATCACCGACGGGCGCAGCAACAATACCGAACCGACCTGGTTCCCGGATGGCCAGTCTCTGGCTTATACCTCCGATCAGGGCGGCCGGCCACAGATTTATAAAGTCAGTGCCAGTGGCGGTGCGTCACAGCGTCTGACATGGGAAGGCTCTCAGAACCAGGATTCTGAAGTCAGCTCTGATGGTAAATTCCTGGTGATGGTGAGCTCCAACAATGGTGCTCAGCATATCGCCAAACAAGATCTCGGATCGGGCGCCGTTCAAGTTTTAACCGGCACCTTCCTGGACGAAACGCCTAGTATTGCGCCAAATGGCACCATGGTGATCTATAGCTCCACGCAAGGTATGGGCTCCGTGTTGCAACTGGTATCGACTGATGGGCGTTTCAAAGCGCGTCTTCCGGCAACTGATGGACAGGTCAAATTCCCTGCCTGGTCGCCGTATCTGTGATGCATGTGTAAATATGTATGGCAAACTATAAAAGGATTAAAGAAATGCAACTGAACAAAGTGCTGAAAGGGCTTCTGCTGGCACTGCCAGTTCTGGCTGTAGCGGCTTGTAGTTCTAACAAAAGCGCAAACAACGACCAATCTGGTATGGGCGCTGGCACTGGTACAGAAAATGGCAGCAGCAACCTGTCTTCTGAAGAACAAGCTCGTCTGCAGATGCAAGAACTGCAGAAGAACAACATTGTTTACTTCGGCCTGGACAAGTATGACGTGAGCTCTGAGTTCGCTCAGATGCTGGACGCGCACGCTGCATTCCTGCGTAACAACCCGTCTTACAAAGTGACCGTAGAAGGTCATGCGGATGAGCGTGGCACGCCGGAATACAACATTGCCCTGGGTGAGCGTCGTGCTAACTCAGTGAAAATGTACCTGCAAGGTAAAGGCGTTTCTGCTGACCAGATCTCTATCGTTTCTTACGGTAAAGAAAAACCAGCAGTACTGGGCCACGACGAAGCGGCTTATGCTAAAAACCGTCGTGCAGTTCTGGTTTACTAAGAGAATCGCATGAACAGTAACTTCAGACGTCACTTGTTGAGTCTGTCGTTACTGGTTGGCGTAGCGGTCCCATGGGCCGCTACTGCCCAAGCGCCAATCAGTAATGTCGGCTCCGGCTCGGTCGAAGACCGTGTCACCTCACTTGAGCGCATCAGCAATGCTCAGGGCCAGCTTTTAAACCAACTCCAGCAACAACTCTCTGACAACCAGCGTGATATTGACTCTCTCCGCGGGCAAATCCAGGAAAACCAATATCAACTGAATCAGGTTGTTGAACGCCAAAAGCAGATCTATCAACAAATGGATAGCATCAGCCAGGGCGGCGCTCAGGGCTCTGCTGCCGCAGCAGGTGCCGCGGGTGGGGCAGCAGCGGCTGCATCTTCCGATGGCGCTGAGAGCGCGTCTGCGGGCGCTACAGCTGCAGCACCCGCCAGCTCGGGCGATGAAAACAGCGACTATAATGCCGCTGTTTCATTGGCGCTGGAAAAAAAGCAGTATGACCAGGCAATTTCCGCTTTTCAGACCTTCGTAAAACAGTACCCAAAATCGACTTACCAGCCTAATGCCAACTATTGGCTGGGCCAGTTGTTTTACAATAAGGGTAAGAAAGATGATGCGGCCTACTATTACGCGGTCGTGGTGAAGAATTACGGAAAATCACCAAAGGCACCGGACGCAATGTACAAGGTGGGTATCATCATGCAGGAAAAAGGGCAGGCTGATAAAGCCAAAGCCGTGTTCCAGCAGGTGATTAAACAATACCCAACCAGTGCTGCGGCCAAACAGGCGAAAAGTCGCGTCGCCGGTTAGCAAGCAAAAAAAATGAGCCCAGAAGTTAGTCGATTTGACCGATTTCTGGGCTCATTCGTGTGAAGAACAAGCAGTTGAACCACTTGTTCGAAAATTTAAGTTGCGCTGCCAAGATAAATTAGTAATATATGCCGCCGTTGCCAAGACATCTTGCAAGATGTTAAAGCAGCAAGGAAATTGGGTCGTTAGCTCAGTTGGTAGAGCAGTTGACTTTTAATCAATTGGTCGCAGGTTCGAATCCCGCACGACCCACCAATTTCTGAAGTAGTAGCAGTAACCACACTAGTGGGTGATTAGCTCAGTTGGTAGAGCATCTCCTTTACACGGAGGGGGTCGGCGGTTCGAGCCCGTCATCACCCACCACTGCTGTGGGCCGTTAGCTCAGTTGGTAGAGCAGTTGACTTTTAATCAATTGGTCGCAGGTTCGAATCCCGCACGGCCCACCATTTTCAGATTGGTAGAGATGTGAAACAGAAGGTCCAAATCGAGTTTTTCGAATTGTCCCCCACCCCGCATCGTTTTTCCGCAATACAGTCTTAGCGTCTGTATTGGTTGTTCAGCAGTAAACCACGTTAGTGGGCCGTTAGCTCAGTTGGTAGAGCAGTTGACTTTTAATCAATTGGTCGCAGGTTCGAATCCCGCACGGCCCACCATTATTGCAGCGAGTCCTTCTCCTGCTTGCGCGGTTCAGCAGTAAACCACATCAGTGGGTCGTTAGCTCAGTTGGTAGAGCAGTTGACTTTTAATCAATTGGTCGCAGGTTCGAATCCCGCACGACCCACCATTCTTAAAGAAATACCCCCCTTATTATAAAAAACCTTGATTGGCATAAAGCACGAATCGTGTGGGTGAGACCCTGCGTTCAGGTTCGAGCATCGCGTAGCGATACGACAACGCGCAGCGTTGCCCGAAGGGTGAGGCCAACGGCCGAATCAATCCCGCACGACCCACCATTTCTCAAAGTACTTCAGCACTTTTCCCAAACTCGAATATCGCATAACGCACGAATCCTGTGGTGAGACAAAAGCATATACGCTTTTGAACAGCGCTTGCGCTGGCCCGAAGGGCGAGTCTCTGAAAGAGACGAGTAACCTGCGTTCAGGTTCGAGCATCGCGCAGCGATACGACAACGCGTAGCGTTGCCCGAAGGGTGAGGCCAACGGCCGAATCAATCCCGCACGACCCACCATTTCTCAAAGTACTTCAGCACTTTTCCCAAACTCGAATATCGCATACCGCACGAATCCTGTGGTGAGACAAAAGCATATACGCTTTTGAACAGCGCTTGAGCTGGCCCGAAGGGCGAGTCTCTGAAAGAGACGAGTAACCTGCGTTCAGGTTCGAGCATCGCGCAGCGTTGCCCGAAGGGTGAGGCCATAAGGCTGAATCAATCCCGCCCCTTTGAGCTGATTAATCCCTTTTAGACCCCCGCACGGCCCTCTTTTGAACTTCATTATCTCAACATTTTTAATGTATTAAACACAATTAGCGTAAACGCAAAAATATCAGCGGACTTTTCGCGCGATTTTAGGTATTTTGTTTAGTATATAAAACGAATGGGTTGTGGTAGGGGGAGTACCCTTGCAGCAGACACCCAGCCTAGCACAGAGATTGTAGCGATGAGTGAAATGTTTGATGTGAACGCGGCGGTGTATCCGTTCCCGCCTAAACCCGTGCCGCTGGATGTTGCGCAGAAGGCATTTTATCGCGAGAAAATTAAAATGCTGCTCAAGCAACGTAATGCGGTGATGGTAGCCCATTATTATACCGATCCGGAAATCCAGGCGTTGGCTGAAGAAACGGGCGGCTGCGTGGCGGATTCGCTGGAGATGGCACGATTCGGCAGCAATCACCCTGCGTCGACTCTGCTGGTTGCCGGCGTCCGTTTTATGGGGGAAACCGCCAAGATCCTCAGCCCGGAAAAGCAGGTGCTGATGCCGACGTTACATGCGGAATGCTCATTGGATCTTGGCTGCCCGGAAGAAGAGTTCAATGCCTTTTGTGATAGCCATCCGGATCGTACCGTGGTGGTCTACGCTAATACCTCCGCGGCGGTAAAAGCACGTGCCGACTGGGTCGTGACGTCCAGTATTGCTGTTGAATTAATTGAGCATCTCGACAGCCTGGGTGAAAAGATCATCTGGGCACCGGATCGCCATCTGGGTAACTATGTGCAAAAGCAGACGGGTGCCGATGTTCTTTGCTGGCAGGGCGCTTGTATCGTCCATGACGAGTTTAAAACCCAGGCCTTGATGCGTATGAAGGCCTTGTACCCAGACGCAGCGATACTGGTGCATCCAGAGTCGCCACAGGCAGTGGTTGATCTGGCAGATGCGGTGGGTTCAACCAGCCAATTGATTCAGGCGGCACAAACGCTGCCTAATCCGCAGCTGATTGTCGCCACCGACCGCGGTATTTTCTATAAGATGCAACAAGCCTGTCCGGACAAAGAATTATTCGAAGCGCCTACTGCCGGTGAAGGCGCCACTTGCCGAAGCTGCGCACACTGTCCGTGGATGGCGATGAATGGCCTGAAGGCCATCGCTGATGGGTTGGAGCAAGGTGGCGCACTGCATGAGATACACGTCGACGCTGCGCTACGCCAGAAGGCCCTGATCCCACTGAACCGGATGCTGGATTTCGCTGCGCAATTAAAAATGCAGGTAAAAGGGAACGCCTGAGGGCAGATTAACCGCTTAATAAGGATGATAAAATGAGCTTTTTCAGTACCAGCAATATTTTGGTGCATATTCCGTTGGGGGCCGGAGGCTACGATCTTTCTTGGATTGAGGCCATTGGCACCCTGTTCGGTTTGCTGTGCATTTGGTATGCCAGCAAAGAGAAGATTATCAACTACCTGTTTGGTTTGATTAACGTGACGTTGTTTGCGGTGATCTTCTTCCAAATTCAGCTCTACGCCAGCCTGCTGCTGCAGCTCTTCTTCTTTGTTGCCAATATCTACGGTTGGTACGCCTGGAGCCGTCAGACTCAGGATAACCAGGCTGAATTGAAAATCCGTTGGTTGTCATTGCCGAAAGCGCTGGCCTGGGCTGCGGTGTGTGTTATCGGCATTGCCTTGATGACGTTCAATATTGACCCTGTGTTTGCCGGGCTGACGCAGATTGCGGTTGCGGTGATGCAGGGCTTGGGTCTGGGCGTGCAAATGCCGCAGTTGCAGCCGGATGCCTTCCCGTTCTGGGACTCAACCATGATGGTGTTGTCAATCGTGGCGATGATTTTGATGACCCGCAAATACGTGGAGAACTGGCTGTTGTGGGTGGTGATCGACGTGATCAGCGTAGCAATTTTCGCCTACCAGGGGGTTTATGCCATGGCGCTAGAATACGTGATTCTGACGCTGATTGCGCTGAACGGCTCTTGGCTGTGGATCAAGAGCGCGAGCAGTAACCAATCGCGGCCCTTATCTTCTGCTTCATAATCTTCCACATATAAATTGTTAGGGCACCTTATTAGGTGCCCTACGTGTTTTAGTGATGATGCCCCAGGTGAGAATGTGAGCCAGAATGTGAGTGGTCACTTGGCTCGGGCGCGCGGTTAATTCCGCAGTCGGGCGTATCACAATGCCGGTATTCCATCTGAATGGTGACATGGCCAATCCGGTAGTGCTCCAGTAGGTAAGCCTGGATGCGATACAGCAAGCCATCGTGATCGTTTGGCGGTATCACCTGCGCATGCAGTGTCATGAGCTTCTGCTCACCAATTTGCCAGACGTGCACATGATGGATGTTACGTACTTCCGGAATATTCAGGCACAGGTCTTTTTGCAACTTGTTGATATCCACCTCTTGCGGTGTGCCTTCCAACAGCTCGTGGAAGCTTTCTTTCAACAGCCGCCAGGCGCTGCGTATGACCAGGCAGGAGACCAACACCGAGAGTATTGGGTCGATTGGCGTCCAGCCGGTGGTCAATATCACAATGGCGGCCGCAATGGCACCCACGGATCCCAGTAAATCCCCCAGCACGTGCAATGCAGCGGCACGTACATTGATATTCTTCTCCTCACTGCCACGGTGTAGCAGCCAGAAGGCGAACAGGTTAGCCAGCAGCCCCGCTATGGCGATAATCAGCATTGGCGTACCCATCACTGGCTGTGGTTCGAAGAAACGCCGTATAGCCTCCCACAGGATGAATACAACAATCACCAGCAACGCGGCAGCGTTGAGGAAAGCCGCCAGAGTGGTCAGGCGCAGATAACCAAAAGTGTGGCGTGCATTAGGTTTACGTTGCGAGAAGTGCACCGCCATTAGCGCGACCAACAGCGCTGCGGCGTCGGTGAGCATGTGGCCGGCATCTGCCAGCAGTGCCAGTGAACCGGAAATTAACCCACCGGCGACTTCGGCGACCATAAATACCGCAGTGACTAAAAAAGCGGTCAGTAGGCGTTTACTATTACTGTCTTTTGGCTGGTGTACATGTGGGGCGTCCGACATTATTCATCCTTATGCATAGCGAAATACGACTTGTCAGTGCTGACCAGACCCGCCAGTTCTATCAGTATCTGTTCCACTAACACACTTAATTCAGTATAGGCGGCCTGATTTAATGTTCCTTCACGGCCACTTTCTACCAGGTGCTGGCACAGGTTTGCTGCTGCCGGCAGTTGCAGCATCAACAAGCTGCCCTTAATACGATGTGCGCTTTGCCCCAATGCCGATAAATCTTGGCTCTGCAGCGCCTTTTCAAGCCGTTGTCGGTCTTGCTGTAACGTTGCCAGCAGTGTTGTCGCCAGACGTTGGAGCATCGCGTGATCATTACCCGCCATCTCGGTCAGAGTCTGTTGTAGGTCAGTGAGGACTAACTGTTGCTCTGTCACCTGCGGCTGCTGCGGTAATACTTGAGCGATAGCCGACAGCGAAATAGGTTTGGTTAAAAACCGATCGATCGCCACCCGTCCTGATGGGATGCGAGTAAATTCCTGCACATCTGCCGAGCACAGAATAATTTGGCAGGCGGGAAGGTGGTGGCGTTGTTCGTCCCGGCGTATCAATCGTGCCAGTGTCAGGCCGTCCGGGCGCGGCATATTGTAATCAATAAACAGCAGGTCAAACGGATGCTGGCGGTGGGCTTTCAGCAGTGTATAGCCCTGTTCGAACAGGGTTGGTCGTAGCCCGAAGTGGCGTAATTGCCGCTCCATCAGCAACAGATTGGTGGGATGATCGTCGATCAGTGCCACGCGTAGGGTTGGCGACGGTAAATTGAACGGTTTGTCAGCCGGGTGGGTTGCCCGATCAGCCGCGATCGGAGTCACTGGCACCCTAACATAAACCTGGGTGCCCACGCTGGGTTGTGAATGTAGCGCAATATGGCCACCCATTTGCTCGACGATTTCCTTGCAGATAGACAGACCCAGCCCGGTACCCTGCACGGATACGCGCTGTGCACTGCGCGCGCGGTAAAAGGGTTGGAACAGCTTGTCTATCTCGTCGGCGGCGATACCGCAGCCGCTGTCGGCCACCGTCAGGCACAGGTCCCCCTGAGGCGCGGCGGACGCGTGCCAATCGATATTCACCTGAATAGTGCCGCGGGGGGTGAATTTAATCGCATTATTTATCAGATTGTTAGCTACCTGAAGTAAACGCTCACCATCAACAAGAACGGCGGTGGGTAGGTTGTCGGCCGCATTCACACTGAATCTCACCGGGCGTTCGCCAATCAGTGGTTGATACAGGGCGCTGATGTGGTCAATCCAGGGGCGCAGCGTCACAGCTTTGGGCACTAATGTCAGCGAGCCGGTTTCCAACCTTGCGTGATCCTGCAAGTCATTGAGTAAGTTGAGTAACGATGACGCTGAGCTGTAAATGACCGGTAATCCCTCAGGGGCTGGCTGGCGCTTTAGCTCCAGCTCCAGCAAGCCGAGAATAGCGTGCATTGGCGTGCGCAGTTCATGGCTGACGGTAGCCAGAAATTTGCTTTTCATGCGATTTTCCGCTTCAGCATGTCGGCGTGCCTGCTCGAGCACTTCACGCTCGCGCTTTTCTCGTCGTTGAAGCACAAAGCGGCGAAGTGTCAGCCCCAGCAACAGCAAGATTGCTGCTGCCAGCAGCGCTAAAAGCCAGGTAGTTTGTGGCTGCATACGGTTTTCGTTCACGGCATCAATCAAGTTGCTGCGATCGACAATCCATTCATCGCGTAATGATTGCAGCGTTTCTGACGGGATCTGCATCAGATTTTTATCGAGGATAGCTAACAGCAACGGCTGATCCTGACGTACACCGAAGGCCACTGGGTAGGCAATGTTATTGGCGGCAAACGCCAGTTTTATCGCACCAGAATAGCGTGACAGGGCGACAAAGTTTGCTGAGATCACATTATCTACCAGCGCATCTATTTGGCCGTTGGCCAACGCGTCATACAGGGTTTTGCTGTCGGTAAAACGGATCAGCTCTTCATCGGGGGGAACAAGCCCTTGAGCCAGGTCCCCCTGCAACACCCCGATACGCTTGCCGGCCAGATCGCTCCAGGTGGAAATGCCGTTGGTGTGTTGGCCAATGTAAACCCCCCACAGCGAGCGGTGGATTGGCATGCTGGCGCTGTAGCGCGCTTTAACGCCACGGGCTAATGGCAGTGCCGTTCGGAAACTGGCCTGACCGGATTGCACCAGTTGGTCCGCCTCCTCGGCATTACGTGCCCAAAGCGGCATAAAGCGCAGCCCGGTGTTCTGCGCAATGATATTCAAAATGTCGATTGCGTAGCCGCGCGGCTGCCCACCGGCACCGCGGTAGGCGAACGGAAAGTTATTCTCAATGGCGGCGTAATAAACGGTAGGGTGGGTTCCCACCCAACTTTTTTCCATTTGGGTCAGATCGGCGTTGCCAGTGTCGAGATAGCTGGGGATTTTTTTGCTCCAGCGGCTTTGAATGGCATTCATAAACTCCATCGGGGTATCGGCGATGGCAATATTGAGAGTGTCTATCAGTTGCGGGTTGGCGGCGGCAAAGACGAACGACAGATTCCCGAGATTAACGGTACTTTCGATCTGATAAAGCTGCCCGAGCTGCAATTGGTCGATAATAAAGCTGGCGCTGGCTTCGTCAGCAATAAAGTAGTCGCTGCTGCCGTTCAGTAAGGCATATACCGCCTGCAAGTTATTGTCATAACGCTGTACGTGAGGGGAGATCGCTTTCAACGCGTTACCGGCCTGCATATCGGTTAAGGTACTGATCGCCACCCGTGCATTGGCGGAATTGAGCATCACCTGACGGTCATTACTGCGATCTCGCAGTACACGTAAGTTACTGACGTAATAAGGCTGAGAGACTTTCAGATTATGCAGCGCTTCGTTTTGCGGAATGCCGTACACCAGATCGATAGTGCCGTTATGTAATGCCTGCTCAAGGCGTGCCAGATCGGTAAAGCCGTAGATTTGAAAGTGGATGCCTGTGACCTGCTGTATGTAACCGAGGTAGTCGGCGTTCAGGCCGTACAAATCGTCATCCACAATGATGTTATAGGGGCTGGTGTTTTCACTGATGATCCCGATGCGCAGGCTGGCGTCGCGCCAGGGGTTTTTCTCACTGGCGATCAGCATATCGGGAGGGATACTCAGGTTGCTGACCAGTTGGTAGCGCACCGGTTGCCCCGCTTGCGCGGTTTTACCTAAACACAACAGCAGGGCTAACAACAACAGAACGCCACGCATCATGGCGTTAGCTCTTTAAATACCGCTACCAGTTCCAGCAGGTTGCTGGCACCGGTTTTGCGCAAAATATTCTTCTTGTGGGTGCTGACGGTTTTGTTACTGATGCTCAGCATGTCGGCAATTTGCAGATTAGACAGTCCCTTGCTGAGTAATCCGAGAACCTGCAGCTCTTTTGGGGTCAGCAGCGCCCCTTCCACTGACTGAGTTTCTTCTGCCATTGCCGTGTCGGGAAAGCTCAGGGCACCATCGAGTACAGTTTCAATCGCTTGCACCAGCTGTTCGAGTCGGCTGCCCTTATGGACAAACCCATTGGCACCTGCTGCATAGGCCATACGGGCATAAATGTCTTCTTCCTGTGCGGTATAGATCAAGACCGGTTGCTGTGGATAGCGACGACGGATTTTTTTCAACAGCTGCAGGCCATCTACCTGCGGCAGGCCAATATCGAGGATCACCAACGAAAAATCGCGAATGGCCAGTTGGCTCAGCGCCTGGACATCGTCTTGTACCGCCTGAAGGTGATACGGGCGGGACGATTTGATTAGCGCCGCTTCCAGTGCGACATGAACCACCGGGTGGTCATCAACTAATAACAGAGAGGGCATGGTTTGGCTCGAGTAACTGTATCCTGGTTGTTAGCATAACGAAAAAGGAGCCACTACGCTCCCCTGATGAAACAGCACAATCTACTGTTAATTTGGCCGTTCATTCTGCGGGCGGCAAAGGTGATTTACAGCGCTACCCTCACAGGCTAAATTGGTGGGATCTATACCCGTCGCCTTTCAAGTTGCAGCGTTGTTACCTGCACTCACTCACCCCAGTGACTTACTTAAGTAAGCGCCTGGGGATGAGTGAACTGGGTGCCTAGCTGCAACTTGAAATTCATAGGGTATGCGTTTTGTGAAATACCGCCTCTCGATACCGAATGGAAAAGTTATGAATTACCAAAACGACGATTTACGCATTAAAGAAATTAAGGAACTCCTGCCACCGGTGGCCCTGTTAGAAAAGTTTCCGGCGACTGAACGCGCAGCAGAGACGGTGTCCAAGGCACGCAATGCTATTCATCAGATCCTTCGTGGTAGTGACGATCGCTTGCTGGTTGTCATCGGTCCTTGCTCTATTCATGATACCAAAGCGGCCAAAGAATATGCGGGCCGCTTGCTGTCACTGCGTCAGGAGCTGAGTGGCGAGCTGGAAGTCGTGATGCGTGTTTATTTTGAAAAACCGCGCACCACCGTGGGCTGGAAAGGCCTGATCAACGATCCACAAATGGATAACAGCTTCCAGATCAACGACGGTCTGCGTCTGGCACGCAAACTGTTGCTGGATATCAACGACAGCGGTCTGCCAGCAGCTGGCGAATTCCTCGACATGATCACCCCGCAGTATCTGGCGGATCTGATGAGCTGGGGCGCGATCGGCGCACGCACTACAGAATCCCAGGTACACCGCGAGCTGTCTTCCGGCCTGTCTTGCCCGGTTGGCTTCAAGAACGGTACTGACGGCACCATCAAGGTCGCGATTGACGCCATCAATGCTGCCAGCGCACCGCACTGTTTCCTGTCAGTCACCAAGTGGGGCCATTCGGCGATTGTGAATACCAGCGGTAACGGCGATTGCCACATCATTTTGCGTGGCGGCAAAGAACCGAACTACAGCGCTTCACATGTGAAAGAAGTCAAAGAAGGCCTGGTCAAAGCGGGTCTGCCTGCACAGGTGATGATCGATTTCAGCCATGCGAATAGCAGCAAGCAGTTCAAGAAGCAGTTGGACGTGAATGCCGACGTTTGTGGGCAGATCGCCGGGGGTGAAAAGGCGATCATGGGTGTGATGATCGAAAGCCATCTGGTGGAAGGTAATCAGAACCTGGAAAGCGGCGAACCGCTGGTTTACGGCAAAAGCGTCACCGATGCTTGCATCGGCTGGGCGGATACCGAGACGGTATTGCGCGAACTCGCGCAAGCCGTGAAAGCACGACGCGCCAAATAAAGCTCGCTTTGCGCCATAAAAAAAGCCCCCGGCCAAAACCGGGGGCTTTTTAGATCAACGGGCGAAAATTACTTCGCTTTACCCTGGTTTGCCACGGCGGCCGCTTTAGCAGCGATCTCGTCGGCATTGCCCAGATAGTAACGTTTGATCGGCTTGAAGTTCTCGTCAAACTCATACACCAACGGCACGCCGGTTGGGATGTTCAGTTCGAGGATCTCGTCTTCGCTCAGGTTATCCAGGTATTTCACCAGTGCACGCAGGGAGTTACCGTGTGCCGCAACGATAACGCGCTCACCGCTTTTGATACGTGGCAGAATTTCTTCGTCCCAGTATGGGATCACGCGATCGATAGTCAGGGCCAGGCTTTCAGTCAGTGGCAGCTCTTTTTCGGTCAGCGCAGAGTAACGTGGGTCGTGGCCCGGGTAACGCTCGTCATCTTTGGTCAGCTCTGGTGGGGTGACGGCAAAACCGCGACGCCATTGCTTAACCTGCTCATCACCGTATTTTTCTGCGGTTTCAGCCTTGTTCAGACCCTGCAGCGCACCGTAGTGACGCTCGTTCAGCTTCCAGGATTTCTCCGTCGGCAGCCAAGCCTGATCCAGTTCGTCCAGAATGTTCCACAGGGTGTGGATTGCACGCTTCAGTACGGAGGTGTAAGCAAAGTCAAAGGAGAAACCTTCATCTTTCAACAGCTTGCCTGCTGCTTTTGCTTCGGTACGGCCTTTGTCTGACAAATCAACATCATACCAACCGGTGAAGCGGTTTTCGTTGTTCCACTGGCTTTCGCCGTGACGCACCAGAACCAGCTTAGTTACAGCCATAGCTTAACTCCTTAATAATCTGACATTTCAATGATAACGAAAATCATTATATTGCCGCGGCCAGTGGCTCGGCAATCGATAGTGTTTAACCATAGCCAATTTCTTGCCGCAAAGTAAGTGCTGTGCTGAGGAAAAGCTGAATCGTTCAGGCGGGTGCCGAAAGGGAAAGTCGCACGGCTAAAGGGAATTCAGCCGTGCGGCAAGAGCAGGGGAATCAGGCCGATTTTTTCAGGCAATTACTCATAAAGGTTTTACGTTCGTCGCCTTTCAGACTTTTGGTCTTGGCATCGGCGTTACAGGTTTTCATTTTCTGCTGCTGCGGTGTCAGCGTTTTCGTCGCAGCGGTACCTTCGGATTTCAGACAGGTGCTCATAAAGGTGGAGCGGTCCGCGCCTTTCAGCGTTTTGCTAGAGGCCTGTTGATTACAATCGGTCATGCGTTTCTGCTGCGCGGCCTGGGCGGGTGAAGGTGTTTTTGTTGCCGTTTCAGCCGCCATCAGGTTGGTGCTAAGCAGTAAACCTGCCAGTAATGGAAGTGCAGTAATCAGACGCATAGGTGTTCCTTCAGCTATTGACCGGCCGGGCTGGCCGAAAATTGTGACGTTGCACAAGGTGTTGTGCTTATCACCGTAGCCTGATTCTAGTGCGAGGTTTGGAATAAGGAAAGGTAACGGCCGGCAGGGGGGAGATGTAAAAAGGTAAGTATTTATAACAAACGGCCCCTTGCCGCATGGCAAGGGGCGTAGCGGGTCAGATAGGATAAAACTGATAATGGGTGGCGCTTTGATAACGTTGGCCGGGTTGCAGCCAGCAATTGGGCTGCGGCCATTCTGGATGGTGCGGGCTGTCCGGTAAGAACTCGCTTTCAAGAGCCACGCCAGCGTAATTTGCGTAGCTGCCCCCGTCACGCGCTGGGGTACCGCCCAGATAGTTGCCACTGTAGAGCTGCAATGCCGGTGCAGTGGTGAAGACACTCATTTTCACCTGGCCATCTGCCGACCACAGGTGCGCCGCCGGGCTGTCTAACGCAACGCATGTGCGGTGCAGCAGGAAGGCGTGATCGTAGCCCTTTACACGTTGTTGGTCGCGGTCGCGCAGAAAATCCTGCAGCAATGTTTTTGGTTGACGGAAATCCATGCCACTGCCTTCTACCGGTGTAAGCGCAGCACAGGGGATCCCATCACTGTCGACCGGCAGATAACGGTCGGCAAACAGTTGCAACCGCTGGTGGCGTGCATCGGTGCCCTCACCGTCCAGGTTGAAGTAGGCGTGATTGGTCAAGTTGACGGGACAGGCGCTATCGGTTTGCGCCTGGTAACTGATTTCCAGCCGGTTATCGGCAGTGAGCTGATAGCACACCTGGACATCGAGATTACCGGGGAAGCCTTGGTCACCGTCTGGCGAATGGAGGGTGTAACTGACCTGACGTTCACTCTGCTCAATAATCCGCCATCTCCGGGCGTTGAAACCCTCTGGCCCGCCGTGTAACTGGTGTTCCCCTTGATTGGCATCCAGAGGATGCCGCTTGCCATCAATCTGCAGGCTCGCGGTCGCGATACGGTTAGCGTAGCGCCCGACGGTGGCTCCCAAATAGGCCGCTTGCAGCAGATAGTCAGCCGGCGTTTGGCAGCCCAGCAGCAGTTCGCGGGTTTTGCCTGATTTCAGCGGAAGGACGGCAGAAAGCCAGGTAGCGCCCCAGTCCATCAGGGTTACCGTCATCCCGGCTGCGTTTTTCAACTGGGTTAATTGGTAGGGCTGGCCGTCAGGCGCCAGCGCCTGGTTGTCGCTCAACATGTACCAGCCCCCTCGGATGCTTTGCAAACGTAGAAGGTTTCTTTCAGCCCATTGGTCTGTAATGGATATTCACGGGCTACTGCTTCGCGCACGGGGGCAACTAACGCCTGTGGCATCAAGGCAACAATACAACCGCCAAAGCCGCCACCCGTCATACGCACCCCGCCTTGGTCGCCGATAACGGCTTTGACAATGTCTACCAACCGGTCGATTGGCGGCACGGTAATTTCAAAGTCATCGCGCATAGAGGCGTGAGATTCCGCCATGAGTCGGCCCATCAATGTCATATCGCCCGCGGCCAATGCATCAGCCGCGGCCAGCGTACGATCGTTTTCACTGATCACGTGGCGCGCTCGTTTGGCGACGATCGGATCCAGTTCATGTTGGATCGGGAAAAACAGATCTGGGCTGACATCGCGTAGCGCCTTGACGCCAAAGAAGCGCGCTGCGGCTTCACACTGCTGGCGTCGGGTGTTGTATTCGCTGTCCACCAAACCGCGTTTTACATTGGAGTTGATGATGACCACGGCAATATCTTCCGGTACCGATACCGCCCGTGTCTCCAGTGAACGGCAATCGATCAACAGAGCATGATCTTTCTCACCGAGTGCGGAAATCAATTGATCCATAATCCCGCAGTTGCAGCCGACAAACTGGTTTTCTGCCTCTTGTCCATTCAGTGCCAGTGCCACGCCATCCATCGGTAATTGATACAGAGCCTGTATCGCCTGGCCTACAGCAACTTCCAGCGAGGCAGAGGAACTTAGGCCGGCACCCTGCGGCACGTTGCCGGAGATCACCAGATCGGCACCGCCAAAATCGGCGTTGCGCTGTTGCAGGTGTTTGATCACTCCCCGCACATAGTCGGACCAGCGCTGGCTCGGGTGGCTCACGATCGGCGCGTCGAGCGAGAATTGATCCTGTTGGTTGTCGTAATCGGCGGCAATGACCCGGATCTGACGATCATTGCGTTTGGCACAGGCGATTACTGTCTGGTAATCAATGGCGCACGGCAGCACAAAACCGTCGTTATAGTCAGTGTGTTCGCCGATCAGGTTCACCCGGCCAGGGGCCTGAATAGCCAGCTCTGGCGCGTAACCAAAACGTTCGCTGAACAGGGAGTGGGTAAGATTTTTCAAACTCATTATTGGACTCCGGCTTCACGGTAATGAATATCACTAACGGCGCGCAGACGCTCTGCGGCCTGTTCTGCTGTCAGATCACGTTGGGTTTCCGCCAACATTTCGTAACCCACCATAAATTTACGCACCGTGGCGGAACGCAGCAGCGGTGGATAGAAGTGAGCATGCAATTGCCAGTGGCGGTTATCCGCATCATTGAACGGCGCACCGTGCCAGCCCATGGAATATGGGAAGGAGCACTGGAACAGGTTGTCGTAGCGGCTGGTGAGCTTTTTCAGTGCCACGGCCAGATCGCCACTCTGTGCGGTACTGAGATCGGTAATACGCTGCACGCTCTGCTTCGGCAACAGCAGCGTTTCAAACGGCCAAGCGGCCCAGTAGGGCACCACAGCCAGCCAGTGTTCGGTTTCCACTACGGTGCGGCTGCCGTCGGCCAGTTCGCGTTGAACGTAATCCAGCAGCATGGGGGATTGGTGTTGTTGGAAATAGGCGCGCTGAAGGCGATCTTCATGCTCGACTTCGTTTGGCAGGAAACTGTTGGCCCAAACTTGCCCATGCGGATGGGGATTGGAGCACCCCATCGCTGCACCTTTATTCTCAAATACCTGGACCCACGGATAGCTGCGCCCCAGATCGGCGGTCTGTTCTTGCCAGGTTGCGATCACGCATTCCAGCGCCGGAAGCGTCAACTCCGGCAGCGTTTTGCTGTGGTCGGGGGAGAAGCAAATCACCCGGCTGGTACCACGTGCGCTCTGGCAGCGCATCAAAGGGTCTGCACTTTCCGGTGCCAGTGGGGTGTCAGTCATCAATGCGGCAAAGTCATTGGTGAACACAAAGGTATTTTTATAATCCGGGTTTTTATCGCCGGTCACGCGGGTATTTCCTGGGCACAGGAAGCAGTTCGGATCGTGCTGCGGCAGTGTTTCTTGCTGCGCGGATTCCTGCTGGCCCTGCCAAGGCCGTTTGGCGCGGTGCGGTGAAACTAATACCCATTGCCCAGTCAGCGGGTTATAGCGGCGATGGGGGTGATCGATTGGGTTAAATTCCGTCATGACGGTTCCTTTTTCTTGGTCGATGCGGCTGGGTGTAATCGCTTTCATCTGCCGCTAACGGCCCAGTAATGCATATAAATGGATAGCTATGGGCAAAAAGATAGCACGTCTTTCGGAGGGAAAAGGTGATCTAGCGCGAAAAATGGAATCGCTTACACAAGGTGTGCCGGCAAGGAGTGCCGGTGATGCAGTCCGAGGAATATCAGGAAGGAAACAAGAATTCGTGCATGGGTGATAACGTTTTCACCAGGACGGCCGGCAGGCAGGTACCTACCGGCTAAAAGGTGTCAGGAATGTTGATAGAGCGGGTAAGTGAACAGCAACAAATGTGTCAGATTAAGCCCAAAGTGGAACAAAATAGGTACCCACAAGCGACCACTCCACATCCATGCCAGACCGTATATCAATCCGGCCAGCGTGGCGAAAGCCACCATCAACATGCCACCAGCCAGATGTGCGGCACCAAAAATCACGGCTGCGATAATCAATGCCGGCCAGGCACCCAACCATTGGCTAAGACGTTGCTGCAAATAACCGCGGAATAATGCCTCTTCAGCCATGCAGACAAAGAACAGGTTAGCCATGACGAACGGCAGGATCCAGGCCGGGGTATGCAGCTCGATCTTCAGGCCGCCAAGTGCCACGGCTATCAGCAGTAGAACCGGAACGCTGATAATCAACGCTATCCAGGACAATGACCCTCTGCTTTTTTCCGGTTCGTCGCGTTTAAATAACGTTGGTAAACAAGCAAATAGAAGGAATGGCACCAGCGCTTTGTCGAAGTTGTAGTACATCGTAAAAGGCGCGCTTAACGGGCCCGCTTTTTCACCGTCGATCATCAATTGGTTATTGATGCCCGGCACCAGATGCAGGAACAGCGCCACACAACTTGCAACGACCAGCACTTCGAACAGGACACTGAGATTACGCTGCGCGCGGAAATGATGCCTTAGCCCCGCGAGAGCAACGATGCCCAATAAGCATGCCAGGCTGAGCGGAGTAAGCACCCCATGGTACATCCCCATCCCTGCTGAAGCGGCCAAAATTGACCAGGCAATCAGCCGGTTAAATGGCAAAAAGAATAACGAAGCAGCCAGTACGCCCCACATAACTATGTCCCTTTAAAATATGTACACGGCGCTCAGTGCCTTTGCGGCGTGTGATTATGGCGGAATTGAGCGCTAAGTCGGATAGTAACACAGTGAAGTTACAGTAAAGGTCGGGGCAGTAGCGCAAATGTTGCTATTAACCTTTCATCCAGGTTGACGACCGGGAAATTTCCGCCAAATTCTGCAAAATGTCCAGACTCTGCTGGTGGATTTCCAGGGTGGGGGCTGCACACAAATCCTGTAAGACCGTGATCTGAAAACCGGCATCGTGCGCCTGTCTGGCGGTACTTTCTATTGCCAGTGGCGTGCTGACGCCGCCCAGCAATAGATGGTGGCAATGATGTTCCTGCAACCAGGCTAACAAATTGTTACCGGCAAAGGCGGAGACGCCATGCTTTTCAAACTTAATATCTGCCGGCAACACCTGCAAATCCTTATCCCATTGGCAACCGGGGCTACTCAAACGCAGCGCGCCTATCTGTTTTAGGTGGTTGAACAGAGGGGAGTGGGCGGGAATATCGTGATAGTCGTCGGCAAAACCGACGCGCACCCAAATCACCGGGATTTTACGCACACGGGCGTAAGCCGCAGCGGCATTGGTGTTGGCAATCAGATTTTGCGCCACTGCCTGTTCACGACAATGATTCGCACGGCCTTTGGGGCCAATCAGATCGTCAATAAGATCGATAATAATCAGTGCGGCGGACATAGTGTCTCCAGAAACGAATCCTTTACCCCTTATGATAAAAGGCCAAATGTGATGTGTTACGGAGGAAGTGTTGCCGGATATGTCATCGGATGAGTGGCCTTGCCACCCATCCGCATCATTCTCGGGGATTAGGCTAATGCATCGTGCTGATAGCGATATCCTGCAGCGTCAGGGACAAAGCTCAGGCGGTGAGTAATACTCTGCGGCGCGTCCTCTGCATGGTGAGAGACAAACAGTAACTGGGTGTTACCTTGGCCGATCAATACGTCGATAAACCGGCGTACCAGCTGACGATTGAGCGGATCCAACCCTTGTAGTGGTTCATCGAGGATCAGCAGCGTCGGGTGCTTGACCAGTGCGCGGGCGATCAGGGCTAATCGCTGTTGTCCCCAGGACAGGCTATGAAACGGCGCTTCTCCCTGTAATCCCAACAGCGCCAACCATTGATCGGCCAACTGCCGTTGGCGATCGGATACCGCCTGGTAAATACCAATCGAATCGAAGAAACCGGACAGGATCACGTTGCGGACGTTGGTGCTGACACGGTAGTCCAGGTGCAGGCTACTGCTGACGTAACCGATGTGGCGTTTGATATCCCAGATGGTTTCTCCGCTACCGCGACGGCGACCAAACAACGTGAGATCGTTGCTGTAGCCTTGAGGATGATCGCCAGTGATCAGGCTGAGCAGGGTGGATTTTCCCGCACCGTTCGGACCAACGATCTGCCAGTGCTCCTTGGGGTTAACCTGCCAGTCGAGGTGGTTAAGGATCGGTCTGTCGTCGTAACTGACAATGCCGTCGCGCAGGACAATTAACGGTTGATCCGCCGGTAACGTGGTTGTTTGGGTTGGATCTTCCGTTTCTGGCAGTGCCAGGCCATCAAGATTTTCACTGTGCGCCAATTGTGCGACCAACGCGTCTGCCATGACCTGTTCGCGTGTCCCCTGGCTTGCCAGCGTGCAATCTGCCAATACGCCAACCTGGCGGATAAAGTCCGGCACTTCGTCAAAGCGATTGAGCACCAGGACCAGGGTATAGCCATGCCCAGAAAGGTCGCTCAGCAGTGCAGCCAACTGGGCGCGCGAATTCACGTCCAGCCCGTCGAACGGCTCGTCCAGGATCAGTAAATCGGGTTGTGGCATCAGCGCGCGGCACAGCAGCGTTTTGCGTGTTTCGCCGGTTGAAAGGTATTTGAAACGGCGTGACAGCAGCGGAGTAATGCCAAACAGCTCGGCGAGTTGCGCACAGCGCGCGGGGTCTTTGACGTCTTCCTGAATGATTTCAGCCACGGTGCGCCCGGTGTCTTCTTCACCGGGGCTGAGCAGGTCGGTATTGTTGCGTTGCCATTCGTCGCTGACCAGCTTTTGCAACTGTTCGAAAGAGATGCGCACCGCATGCTTGAAATCGCTGCTGCGTTCGCCGTTGAGCAGCACCAGTTCATCGGCAAGTGCACGTGCCAGCGCGGATTTTCCGCTGCCGTTGGCACCAACAAAGGCCCAACTGTCGCCGGCCTGAATATCCAGCGTCTCCAGCGTCAGGGTACGGGTATCGCTTAAGCGAAACGAACCTTGCGAAATGTGCAACGACGACATCACCTATTCCTTTTTATGCAATTATTTTGTTTAGAAATAGGCGCATTGCAAGGCGATGTCAATCGGCAAAAATGCAACGTAACGTTGCGTTTAACACAACGTCGCGACGATCACGCGATCGGCATTAAACAAGGCCTGTACTGTGCTGCCGGGGCGTAATTTAAGTTGTTGCAACTCTGGATTGGCTACTGTGGCGCACAGGGTTTCACCGCCCGTCAGCGTGACCAGCACTTCGCTATGATCGGTGCCTGGCTGGATACTGGCTACCACGCCCTCCAGCGCGTTGTCCGCGGCCCCCGCCAACGCGGGATCGGTATTCAGCTTTACCCAAGGGGCTTTAATCAACGCCAGCACGTCTTTACCGGGGGAGAGTTGCAGTCTATCGGCACTCTGCTGGGTTATCGCCGCACTAAGACGCGTTTTGCCGTCGTTAAGCAAGATATCGAGATGTTGTTGTACTTTCTGGTGATCGCGTCCTATCACGGTGCCAAAGAACTGGTTACGCGCACTGGTTTGCAACGAGAAACGCGAGATGGCCGCCAATAGGCTGTCGAGCGGCAGGTTGTCTTGTTGCAACACATCGAAGGCTTTTTGCTGGATCTGCCCCAACAGGTCGTAAAGCTGGATCAGACGTTCACCGTAATGGGTCACCTGCGCACCGCCACCGCCTTTTCCCCCGGTCGCACGCTCAACCACAGTCTGCTCCGCCAACTGGTTCATGTCGTTAATCGCATCCCAGGCGCTTTTATAGCTGATACCCGCCAGTTTTGCGCCCTGGCTAATGGAGCCTGTGTGCCGGACCTGTTTAAGCAGCGCGATGCGGCGTGGATCGGCGAACAGTTTTTGCTGGAGTTTTAACGTGAGAAGAATTTCGGCCTGCATAACGCGTCCTGTCGGCTGCAAAAGCCTTATTGTCGCTGATTTATCGGCAAAGCGCCAAAGGATGGCGCGTTAGTTGTCGTGGGGAGTGCACAAGGACAATAAAACTGGCGCTCAAGTTTCGATATGTTATAACATAACAAAAAATATAATGATGGCCTTAGGCCTCGCCACGTTTTTATTTCACCACAGGGATGCTGTAAATGAGTGCTGCACGCCGGCGTTTCGTCACGCCAATAAAATCACTTTATCGTCTGATTGCCTCGGGTTTTTTTCTCTTCTCGGGTGTCGCTCTGGGCGCCGTCAACGGTTGCGACAAAGCAGACGCGTCACCAGGCTGTGAAGACAGCGTTACCGTAGAAGCTTCAACTGCGTCCCCAGGAACCTACAGCGCCTTGGCGTCGGTCACACACGCGGCCTCACGTTTGGGACTGACCAACAAGGAAACGCCGCGCAGTGTGGATGTGATCGGCCACCAGGCTATTGCGCAACGTGGGGACAAAACGCTGGCTGACGTGGTCGAACACGCAACCGGTATGTCTGGCGTGGCATCACCTACGCTGAGTAATAACTTTTCGCTACGTGGTTTTAGGCCGGTGTCTTGGCTGTATAACGGTGTCGAAACGCCCGGCAGCACGATCCAACTGGCGGATCCGTCGCACTACGACAGTGTTGAGGTGCTGCGCGGCCCCGGCTCGGTGCTCAATGGCCTGAGCGCAGCCGGCGGTAGCGTCAATCTGGTGTCACGCCAGCCAACGTTTAGCCGCCAGCCTGTTGAGTTCGACTACGGCTTAGCCAGTTACAACAGCCAGCGTTTACATTTTGGTTCTGGCGGCACGCTTTTGGATGATGTGGCAGCTTATCGTCTGGATGTCAGCGGTAACGACAACGGTACCAACGTGCAATATGAACGCGATAAGCAGAAACGCGTATCCGGCTCATTGCTGTTTAAACTGACAGAAAATGCCCTGCTGACGCTGAGTTTGGATCGCATGCTTAACCGCACGACCAATCCTTACTACGGCACACCGCTGGTGGACGGGCGCATTGCACGCGAGCTGCGCGATATCAACTACAACAACCTGACTGACAGCCGGATTCAGAGCAATGCGACGTCTTTCCAGGCCAGTTTGGACTGGTTCACCACCCCGGAAATCGAGCTGCATAATCAGTTCTATTACTACAGCGGTTTTCGTGAGTGGCACAATGTAGAACGTTATCGTACATCTGCTGCTGCTGCGACCCAATCCGGCTATGTAAACCGTGATTCTTTCGGGGCGTTGGCCCACGATGATGATCTGATAGGCAACCGCAGTTCACTGGTATTCGATCGGCCGCTGGGCGGTTTTGATAACCGGTTGGTGATTGGTGTTGATGTAAGCAAAAGACGCTTCCAGTACTACTCCAACGGGTTTCCCGGTTCTGAGGACGTTTCGCTGCTAACGCCGGTCAGAGAGGACTTCTCGCAGGGAACGGATCTTCAGCGTTCTCCTGTTCGTCACGTCACGCAAAACCAGTACGCGGGATTCCTGGAAGATCATTTCAGTCTGACTGAGCGCTTAACCTTGCTGGGGCAGCTGCGTTACAACCACATGCTGATGGATTGGCATTTCCAAAGCCCACAAGAAGAAAGCCATGAGCACACCTACGCGTTTAGCGTCTGGAGTCTGGGGCCCAGCTATGCGCTAACCGACAACCTTAATGTCTACGCTAACTACACCACGGGTCAGGAACCTGGCAACGATCTGTTCTTTTTAAGCCCGACACAAACAGGTTTGCCGTTAACTCGAGCGCGCCAGTGGGAAATGGGTGCCAAGGGCCAGTTTTGGGCGAACAAGGGGGAAGCCACGCTGGCGTTATACGAGCTGCGCAAGGACAACTTGTTTGTGCCTAACGCACAACAACCGGATACGTTGAATGCTGTCGGGCGGCAGACCTCGCGCGGCGTTGAGTTAAGCGTGATGGTGCGGCCAAGTTGGCAATGGGAACTGGCTGCCAATGCGGCCTATACCCACGCTCGTTACGATGAATACCGTGGCGGTAGCCCGTTGCGCAGCTATAACGGCAATCGTCCGGCTTACATTCCTGACTGGACCGCCAACCTCACTGCGCGTTACAAACCGACGGAGTCATTAGGGCTTACGTCATCGCTGCGCTACGTAGGCAGCAGCTATAACGACGATGCCAACCAGCGCAAAATGCCGGCCTACACCACGCTCGATCTGGCAGCAGACTATCAATTAACCCCAATCGTTAACCTGGGCGTTCGTATCAGAAATGCGACCAACCAACTGTACGCCTACCAGCGCACCTACCCGGATCAGGTGCTGATTGCGCCGTCGCGTACGTATGAAAGCTTTATTTCGGTGAGGTTCTGATAGCGCCATGCCATCGATAATCCGCCTGCTGTGCGCACTTGGGCTGGTGATGAGCACGCTGGCACAGGCTACGCCTGTGACGCTAAGCAACTGTGGCCAACAATACCGTTACCCTTCGGTGCCTGAACGCGTGTTGGTGTACGCGAACCCTGCGCTGGAAAATATGCTGGCTCTGGGAGTCGTGGCGCACGTTGTTGGCATTATTGGCTATGACTACGCGCAGGATACTGTGCCCTCTCCGGCGCCCGCAGGATGGAATAAGGCACTGAGTAAGCTGTCGGCCACCGCGCCACCTGCGGCGGAGTCCTTGTTGTTATTGAACCCGGATTTTGTCTACTCGGCCAGCTACTACTGGCTTAACAGCCCGGAAGCCCCGAATCGCGAACGGCTGACAGAGTGGGGGATAGCGACGTATCTCTCGCCCAATGTCTGCGGGGGGCAACAAAGCGCGACAACTTCAACAGCGAGCTTTGACGGCATTTTCGCCGAATTGAGAGAGATTGCCCGCATTTTTAACGTCACTCGCGACGCCGAAACCTTAATCCAGCATCAGCAAGATCGGCTGCGGGAACTCAGGCAACAGGCGGCGTCACTTCCTCGTCAGCGGCTGCTTTGGTGGTATGCCGGTACTCAAACCCCATATGTGGCAGGGTGCTGCGGAGCTCCGGCGCTGCTTACCCGGGAAGTCGGCAGCGAAAATCTGTTTGCCGATCTGGCTGCACTTTGGCCTACCGTCTCATGGGAGACCATCGCTGCCCGCGATCCTGATGTGATTGTACTTGGCGATTTGCCCCGCGGTGGCCTTGGCGACAGCGCCAAAGACAAAATCTATTTTTTAGAACATCACCCGTTAACGGCAACTTTGCGTGCCGTGCGACAAAAACGCTACGTCATTTTGCCCGGTTATGACCTGGATCCTTCGGTCCGTACGGTTCCGGCTTTGCACCGTTTAATCAAGGGCCTGCAGCAACAGGTCTCACCATTGCCCATTCCCAACAAGGAACCCTGATATGTCCTCCCTTTCATTCTCTTCACTGCTGGCCTCATGGGATCAACAACAAGGTGCCTACATCGCCGAGCGGGAAGCGCGTTTCAGTGCACAGTTGGATGTACTGGAACTCTCGGTAGGCCAGGATTTTCATGTGCTGGATCTGGCCTGTGGGCCAGGTTCACTCAGCTTGCGCATCCTTCAACGCTTCCCGAGAGCCAAGGTGACGGCAATGGATTTGGATCCATTATTGCTGGCAATTGCCCGTGGCGCCTTAGCGGAATACGGCGATCGGGTCCGTATCCTTCAGGCCGATCTCGCCGATCCTGACTGTTTTGCATCTCTAGGCGGCTCCGCACCGCAAGCGGCGGTTTCCAGTACCGCACTGCACTGGCTAATGCCGGAACAATTGGGGGTTTTGTATCGTAACATCGTCGAACTATTGCCCGACGGTGGCGTGTTTTTGAATGCGGATCACCAGCGTTTTGATCACCGGCACCCACGCATTAAAACGCTCGCCGAACAGCACGATGACCAGACACAACAGCGGGCGTGGCAAGAGGGGGTTGAGGACTGGGACCAGTGGTTTGCCAAGGTGCAGCAACTGCCTGAATTGGCACAATACCAGCAACAGAGGGAGAGCCTGTTCGCCGGGCGTCCAGTGCCCCCTGCGGTAGCATTGGACTTTCACGTCGCCAGTTTGATACAGGCGGGTTTTAAAGAGGCAGGGCCGGTCTGGCAATGGCTGGATGACTACGTGATTGCAGGCTGGAAATAACATGGATGGGTCCGTACGTCGTCGTTTCACTCGCTTGCCGGGGGGCTCTGGGGGCTGCTGGCTGTTAATGCTCACCCTGGCGTTACCGCTGTTTTTACTGGGTGCGTCTTTGTATGGACCGGCCCCGATATCGCTGCAGGATGCGTGGCATATTTTATTTGCCCCCGGTGCTGCTGATGCCTGCGGAAACACGGATGTCTACCAACGGATAATCTGGTCGCTGAGAATGCCAAGAGCCTTGCTGGCTGCGGTAGCGGGGGCCGGATTGGCGCTGGCCGGTACGCTCCTGCAGTCGCTGACGCGTAACCCACTGGCCGATCCCTGGGTATTGGGGATCTCTTCCGGTGCAGGTGTGGGCGCAGTTCTGGTGCTGGTTTTGGGCGTGGGTGGTGGCTTGCTGTCGGTATCTGGCGGGGCATTTATCGGTGCTGCCGGCGCGTTTGCGCTGGTTTTACTGCTCGGTGGGCGCGCTCTGCATGCGGAGTCATCATTATTTATTCTGGCCGGCGTTGCGGTTACGCAGCTGCTTTCTGCCCTGACCTCGCTGATTACCCTGTGGCAAGCGGACGCCAATACCACTCGCGGCGTGATGTTTTGGCTGCTGGGATCTTTTAGTGACGCTCGTTGGCCGCAGGTGGCTCTGATTGCGTTGCTGCTGGTCGTGGCATTATTGATTTGCTGGATGAAGGCAGGGGAGCTGGACGCACTGGCTTTCGGAGGCCTGACCGCGGCCTCTTTGGGGGTGGCGGTGGTGCCACTGAAGCTGCTGCTGTATGTCATTACCATGGCACTGACCGCCGTGATTGTCGCGTTCAGCGGTGCGGTGGGGTTCATCGGCCTGACGGTGCCCCATGTCGCCAGGTTCCTGGTTGGACCGCGCCACCGGCTGTTGCTACCCGCCAGCGCATTGTGCGGTGCGCTGTTTGCCGTTGCAGCAGATACGCTGGCCAGAACCCTGTTCGCACCCCGTGAATTACCGGTTGGAGTACTGACTGCGTTGTTGGGCGTCCCGGTGTTTCTGGCATTGCTCTATCGGAAAATAAACGCATGAGGGATGAAAACGCTGTATCCGGGTTGCGTGTTGAACATGTGGGGTGGTCAACGCCGGAAAATGTGGTGCTGGACGACCTCAGTTTTCAGGCGCGTCCCGGCGAGGTTACCGGCGTGTTGGGCGTTAACGGTAGCGGAAAATCCACGCTACTCAAACTGTTGGCAGGGTTGATCCCGCCCAGTCGTGGGCGGATTTATCTGCACGAGACGGATATTGCCACGTTGAAGGGGCACGAGCGGGCTAAACGGATGACGTTCCTCGAGCAGTCTGGACCCAGCGCCTTTGCCATACCGGTAAAGGACGTGGTGTTGCTTGGACGCTTGGTGTACGCCAGCCGTTGGGCGGGATTTAGCGCAGAAGATTACCGCATTGCCGGACAGGCAATGGAGCAGGTGGGAATGTCATCGCTTGCTGAGCGAGAATGGCATCAGTTGTCGGGCGGCGAGCAGCAGCGCGTCCATCTGGCGCGCGCATTGGCACAGCAAACGCCATGGCTGCTGCTGGATGAACCCACTAATCACCTTGATATTGCCAACCAGCAACAGTTTATGGCTTTACTGCGACGTTTGGGCATCAGCGTGGTGGTATCGCTGCACGATCTGAATTTGGCGGCCAATTACTGCGACCGACTGATGCTGTTGAAAGAGGGGCGTTTGCATGCCTTTGGCCCACCGCAGCAGGTGCTAACGCCTGAGACGATTCGTGACGTGTATGCTGTTAATGCCCGCGTGGCATCGGTTAGCGATTATGCCGCACCGTTGATCTATTATCCTGCTCAATAACGTCTATCGGCAGTCGGTATGACGCATCGCTGCACAAATGGCACGTTTGGCCGGTTACAAATGTCGTGCAGCCTTTAAAATAAGCACGTTTTAGTCTGTATTTTGGTTTAAAGTAGAGATTACGTGGCGGTGTTCATTACCGCTCAATGGGCAGTTAAGTGAGGCTACCATGTTGGAATTATTGGAAAGTTTGCTGTTCGCCGTCGTGATGGTACCTATTGTGATGGCTATCATTCTCGGGTTGATCTACGGTTTGGGTGAGGTGTTCAACATTTTCTCCAAAGTGGGCCATTCTAAAGAGAATCGTACCTAGCACCACCCCTTCCTTATACCCGTCGGCACCGTTCGGCGGGTGTTTCTCAAGTTATGTCCCACTCTGCCGATAAACCGCATGACAAGCTTCTGCGCGACGTTATATTATTTTTTATATAACGAAGAGTGATAATGCACGTTAACTTGCGGAGAAAACAATGAAACAGCAATGGACTAAGTGGGTCGGCGGTATCGTATTGGCATCCGGTATGGTCATGCAGGCGTCTGCGGCAGATAAAATTACCGTTTTTGCAGCAGCATCGCTGACTAACGCGCTGCAGGACATCGCAACCCAGTATCAGAAAGGCCAGGATGTCCAGGTGGTGTCTTCATTCGCCTCGTCCTCCACGCTGGCACGTCAGATTGAGCAGGGCGCTCCCGCTGATTTATTTATCTCTGCCGACCAGCAGTGGATGGACTATGCCATCGACAAACAGCAGATGGTTAAAGACACGCGTTATACCCTGTTGGGTAACGAACTGGTGCTGATCGCCGCTAAAGATGCCAAACAGGCTAAAATTACGCTCGATAAACAAACCGATTGGACAAAACTGCTCAATGGGGGCCGTCTGTCGGTGGGCGATCCGGACCACGTACCGGCCGGTATCTATGCCAAGGAAGCACTGCAAAACCTCGGTGCCTGGACCGCATTAGAACCAAAGCTGGCACGGGCCAACAACGTACGTAGCGCTATGGCGTTAGTGGAGCGCGGCGAAGCGCCGTTGGGCATTGTTTATGGTTCAGACGCGGTAGCCAGTGATAAAGTCAGCGTTGTGGCCATCTTCCCAGAAGACAGCCATAAACCGGTTGAATACCCGATGGCGATCGTTAAAGGTCATCAAACACCGGCCGTTAGTGCGTTCTACAGCTACCTGAAGGGCCCAGAAGCGGCTGCTATTTTCAAACATTATGGATTCTCCCCGCGTAAATGATGTTGAGTGAGTACGAATGGCAGGCGGTAGAGCTGAGCCTGAAAGTGTCCGCCCTGGCGGTGGTGTGCAGCTTGCCCTTTGGCATTTTGATGGCCTGGGTGTTGGTTCGCTGCCGCTTCCCCGGCAAGTCACTGTTGGACAGTATTATTCACCTGCCGTTGGTGCTGCCGCCCGTGGTGGTCGGCTATTTATTGCTGATCGCCATGGGGCGGCGCGGCGTGATTGGCGAATGGCTGTATGACTGGTTCGGTTTCAGTTTCAGCTTCAGTTGGCGTGGCGCTGCCTTGGCTTCTGCGGTGGTGGCATTCCCGCTGATGGTGCGTGCCATTCGGTTGGCGCTGGAAGCGGTGGATACCCGTTTAGAGCAGGCGGCCCGTACGCTTGGCGCTAACCCATGGCGGGTGTTTTTCACCATCACGTTGCCATTATCGTTACCCGGCGTCATTGTTGGCGTGGTACTGGCTTTTGCCCGCTCATTGGGCGAGTTCGGCGCCACCATTACCTTTGTTTCCAATATTCCCGGTGAAACGCGCACCATCCCGCTGGCGATGTATACCCTGATAGAAACGCCGGGGGCAGAAGCCGCCGCTGCGCGCTTGTGTGTGATTGCCATTGTGTTGTCACTGGTTTCACTGATGGTTTCCGAGTGGCTTGCCCGCTGGGGTCGCAAACGGATGGGCGTGTAAATGCTGGAACTGGATTTTTCCCAACGGCTTGGCGATCTGAATCTTAACGTCCGCGCCGATCTGCCCGCCCAGGGCATCACCGCCATCTTTGGTCTGTCTGGCGCAGGTAAAACCTCCTTAATCAACGCCGTCGGCGGTCTGACACCTCTGCAACAGGGGCGCATTGTGCTCAATGGCCGTACGCTGGTGGATACCGATCAGGGGCTTTGTCTGCCGCCGGAAAAACGCCGTATTGGCTATGTGTTTCAGGATGCGCGGCTGTTCCCGCATTACCGGGTGCGCGGCAACCTGCAATACGGCATGGCAGCTGGCATGCGCAAGCAGTTCGACAGCATTGTTGAGCTTTTGGGGATCGGCCCGCTGCTCAATCGTCTTCCGTTGACGTTGTCAGGGGGAGAGAAACAGCGAGTGGCGATTGGTCGCGCTTTGCTGACCGCCCCCGAGCTGCTGTTGATGGATGAACCCTTGGCATCACTGGATCTGCCGCGTAAGCGTGAGTTGCTACCCTACCTGGAGCGACTGGCGCAGGACGTCAATATCCCAATCCTCTACGTTAGCCACAGCATGGATGAAATTCTGCAGTTAGCGGAGCAGGTGATGGTGCTGGATAACGGCCAGGTACGGGCATTCGGTGGGCTGGAAGAGGTGTGGGCCAGCAGTGCATTGCGTCCGTGGTTACAGCGTGAAGATCAGAGCAGCGTGTTGCGTGTCAGTGTGATCGAACACCATGCGCGCTATGCGATGACTGCGCTGGCACTGGGTGACCAACGCCTGTGGGTCAGCGGTGTTGATGCCGCATTGGGGGCTCAACTGCGTATACGAATCAATGCCGCCGATGTCTCTTTGGTGTTACAACCGCCGGTCAACAGCAGTATTCGCAACGTTCTGCCCGCCAAGGTGACCGAGTGCCTGGAGGTCGATGGGCAGGTAGAGGTGAAACTGGCGGTAGGGGAAAGCGTACTGTGGGCGCGGATTACGCCATGGGCGCGAGACGAATTGGCGATCCGGCCGGGACAGTGGCTGTATGCACAGGTTAAAAGCGTGTCTATCAGCCGGGAAGCTCGTTGAAAATGCCCTCTCATCTATTTTGGAGAGGGCATGGCATCATTACTGGCCCAGCACACGCGTGCGGATCACCTCGGCGATGCCGGGTTGCAGGTGATCGGCGATCACCAAATCGGCACGTTGTTTGATGGCATCATCGGCATTGCCCATCGCCACACCCAAACCGACCGCTTCCAGCATACTGAGATCGTTGTAGTTATCCCCAAAGGCCACCACCTGATCCATGCTCAGGCCCTGTGACTCGACCCACTGCTGCAGGCGTTTCCCCTTGCTGTTACCGCCTTTGGCGATATCGACCTGATCGTGCCACGACCATTCGCACGCCAACCCCAGTTCTTTTTCCACTGTTTCAGCGAAGTTGCGCAGCGCAGGAATATCGGCATGTGAGGTGGCGAACTTCCAGATGGACTGCGCTTCATCGGCTGCTTGAGCCAGGCTGTTGACCTGCAGCAGTGTTGGGCGTTGCGCCGGTGGCAGGGTTTCCGCCCAGGCTAATGAACGGGTGACGTGGCCACTCGTATCCTGATATAGCATGGCATCGTCAACGTACATCAGACCATGAATATCGCTTTGTTTTAGCATCTGCAGTACCAACCGAGCCTGATCTTTTTCCAGCGGATCGGCAGCCAGCACTTTTTTCTGCTGGAAGTCATACAAATAGGTGCCGTTGCAACAGATTGCTGGGGTGTCTATCTCCAGTGCCTGATAGAACGGATGGATCGCCACATGATGACGACCGGTGACCACCACCACTTTGACGCCGGCGGCACGTGCTTCAGCCAGGGCCGCCAGTGACTGCGGTAAGATGCGTTTTTGGGTGTCCAGCAAGGTGCCATCCAGATCGAGGGCAATGACGCGGTAGCTCATAGGGATCTCATTATCGTTAGCAACAAAATTAAACCGATGGTACATCTTGTTTATGATGTATATAAATCAATACATTACGTTTTTATGGGGTGCTATAGGGGTGCTGGTGGGGCGAGCCCCACACAACATTACTTGCAGCGTTCCAGTTCTTCTTTTGCCTCTTTGCGGCGCTGATCAATCAACGCAGCTAGGTCTTCAACATGCACTAAACGCGGCGATTTCTGTGTATTTCCAACACGAAACGTCGCTATAGGGAGTTTTCCTTCCGCCGCCTTCTGTTCGGCGGTTGATGGCTTTAGACCGAGGTAAGGTTCTGCAATCTCCGATAGAGGGATATTGGACTTTTCATATTCAGCTATCAACAAAAACATTGTATTCATGATTATCTCCACACGTTAAGCCCGCCGCATACGGGCATCAATTCAATCGTGACATGTCACACTGTTAATTTGGTTTCGTGCCAACCAAGGGTAAGCCAGCATGCTGACTCACCAACGCAAGGGCACTCGGTAACCGGCAATTGATCGCCGCATTTCTTACATGATCGCTTCTGCTGGTGGGCTAAAGTCTGTTGATACTCAGCATGGCACCGGCGGATTAGCATCCCGACAACCTCGTTGAATTCGTAGGGTTCCCGGCCAGGGCGCAGACCTGACAAAAGGGCCTGCGCCATCTGTTCTTCCTCTGGTTCCAATTGCAGCTCACGTATGACGATCCCGCCCTTACGCTGCCGGGCTCGTTGAGCGGCTTTGCGTTCTGCATCCGTCTTAGCCATTCCCACCCTCCGGCGATTCTGGCAAGCGCATAGCCCTATCATCGTTCGTGTTGATGCTGGTTTGCGACTTGAAATACTGGCTAACAGGTTGTGCCAGCATTGCGGCGCGGCAGGCATCAACATTGCGCTTGAATCTCACGCCGACTATAGCTAATGCCGCCATTACCTTTTCCAACTGAATCACTATTCCTTCGTCGCTGTAGAATTCAGTCGGAAGATTCACCACTGCTGGCGCTGGCGGGGCGGTGAGTGCTCGGGCTCTTGTCACTGCTTCTTCTGGCGTTGCCCCGTAAACTCGCGCCAAGATTTCATCATGATTTGCGCCTATGCGAAGCTGCACCCACCAATCGCCAAGGCCGGGATATTCTTCTTGGTTCATTGTCGGCAGTCTGCCAACGCATATTTCGCCAAGCTCACCAGCCACCGGCTGCGCCTCCCTGTTAGCCAGGAGTTCTGTCAGGATATCCCGAAGAAGTCGCGCACTGATTTTAGTGTCGCGAGTCTCGGGGTGAGCACTGCCTATTTCATCGGTGACTTCCATCAGGAATATGCGCAGGTCTTCTGTTGATGCCCTTGTCATAACCCCTCCTTAACGCGCGTTTCAATCATGTTCCAGACTTGCTCGTATTCAGGCCAGTCAGCTTCAACCACAACGGCCTCAAGTGGCTGCTTACCGCTGCCAAGCCGATATGCGGTGATTGCATCAGCAATGTCAGCCAAAGTTATGCGCTGTTCTGCTGTGAGCGCTGCGCTGGCGTCTTTAAATTTGATTACCAGATAGCGGCTTTCGCGCTCCATCGCCTCAGTCGTTAGTTTCTGTGTCATGGTTGGCTCCAGTGGTCTTCAATTGCAGCTCCCAGTCGCTGCATCCAGTCCGCAAGTTTCAGGGCCGCTTCGCGCTCAGATCCGCAGGCGGGGAAGTCATCAAAGCGCATATCGGCGGTATACCGCCGGAACATGCCTTCACCTTTGATAACCAGCTCCTGCTCAACCACCGTTCTGGCATTATGTGAATGCTGCTCGGTGTGATAGACGCTGGTCGTTGTGCGCTCCTTTCTGTCTCGCGTGAAGCTAATCAGCTCTGAATGTGTTGGCATAGCTACTCATCCCCCACTGTGAAGCCCGCTTTACCAACATCACGAGCGGCGGCATTGCGCCCATCAACCCAGCCCTTGCAGTAGTCATCGCTAGCGCCGGTCACATGGCATATGAAGAACTCGTCGTAGTTCACGATTTTAATCGGCGCAGCCAGCTTTGCTTCCAGCTCGGAGATGCGCTTATCCTTCACTTTCAGCTCTGCCAGCAGGGCGAGAATGACAGCAGGGTTTGCAGCGGCGATGAATGCAGCAACAGCATCCTTCCCCTTCTTGTAGTTGTTAATGCCGCCCAATTCTTTGGCTTTCTCTGCGATTGCTTTCAGTTCGCTGATTTTATCCATTGCGGCGCTCCTCATCCCACTTAACCATGTATTCTTCAATGTCAGACCATGCTTCACCCGCACCAGCCAGGCCATCGATAACGTCTTGCCTTTCGGTATGACGCTCTTTTTTCTCAAGTTCGGCGATGCGCTGTAGCAGGGTGGATACGTACTCTTGCGAGTAGAATGGCTCAACGATTGGATCTTGTGACGGGTCGCGAACGCTAACTATCTTGCCGTCACCTTGCGTTACATACCGGCTCCCCAGGCCATACGCCTTGGCTTTCTCCAGCGTAGAGAAAGTGGTGTTGGCGTTGATGGTTTTATCAGGCTCGCCATTCATATTCCGGAATCGCAGTGAATACGCCACCGGCTTGCTCAGTTCGCTCAGCTTATTGTCCATGACGTACCTCCGGCTTATTGAATAATTCCGGGTGTAACTGCTTGGCGGGGCCTTTAAGCCAAGGCATGCGGACAACAATTGATATATTCCGCAGTACAAAAAATTCACGAGCATTTGCCATCCGCACAGTGTGATAACGCCACTTGTGTCTAAAGATTCTGATTGTTATTAAATTTGCCTTCGGCAAATGTGGATGTTTCATATACTTGCTCATGATGCTTCTCCAGGGATTCAGCCCGTTCAAACCAAAAAACGACGGGAATATCCTTCACTTCAACGAGGCCAAAGCGCTCAGCGGTGCGGAAATTGACGCTGTACTGTCGCGCTCGTTCTGCCTGTGCTGCTATCTGCTCGCGGAACATCTCGAGGCTGAATGTCGTTTTAAACAGGTTGCAAGGTGCGCATGCTGGGTTTAGGTTCTCGATGCAATCGCGGTTTTCGTGCCAGACCTTGCCGGTAGCTTTCAGCTTGAATAAGCCTTTGGCCGCTGCCGCCATGTCCTGCTCTGATTCGCGCATAACCGGCTCTACGTGGTCGGCGTGCCAGCCTTTTTCTGGCAGCACGCAACCGCAGTAAGCGCACCGTCCACCGAACTTTTGACGCAATTCCGCTCGCTGCAATTTGGTCAGCTTAGCCATGCTGGGCCTCCTCGAATTCACCCATCGACTCAATCTCTTTACGCGCCGCTTTGTTGGTGACGTCACCACTCTTCAAGCCTGTGCTGCTGGCTCCAGGGCAATCAGGACAGCCTCGGCAGTCGCTTCCCATGGTCGGGCAGGGCTTCATGTCATTTGCTGGCATCACTACCTCCCACACGCTTGAACTCGATCACCCAGCACCACGGGTTAGCGCTCCAGCTTTCTTCGCCGTAGATGTGTTGCCACGTCTGGGCGAACCACGAACGAGAGAAGTCAGGGAATCCGTAATCGCGGGAAACTGCATCTATTGACGGATGGCTTGGCGGCCCACCTTCGGCCATAGCATCGGACTGGCTGATATCTTTCAGCTGTTCGACGCGCACTGCAGTGATGTCCAGCAGGATGCGGCAGGCGGCGCGGGGCATGTGAATTGACGGTTTCCAGCAAGAGCGCTCACCGTGACCATCGTCATCACCCCAGCTAAAAGCTCCATCTGCCGCATAAATGGCGTGACCGGTGTAATAGCCGTTGCCGAATGGCATTTCTTCAATGGCGGTGGCTGGGCGGTCTGGCACCCAATCAATCATCCATCCGTCACTGTCAAAATCATGGCTGACAACGCCCCAGGTCTCCCGTACCCACAGCCGGTCGCCTACCTGACCGAAGGGGCAATGTTCGCGGTAATAGCTCTGGCTGTTGGCATGGTCGATGCCAGATTCAAGCGGGTAGCACTCCCCGGCCTGTGATGCCAGGTCGATCAGTTGTAACTGTCGATCGGTTAATGTGCGCCGCGTCTGCGTCTTGCGTCCGCTGAGAATGGCGCGAACCATTTCTCCGTTAAAAATCACTGGGTGCTCTTTCATTTGGCCTCCCGCAGCTCGATGACGAAAGCTTGCAACTCGTTAATCTGAGCACGTAAAGACATAGCGGTAGCGCCAAATGCGTGAGTATCAGGGTGCATGTTGGCAAGCTGCTTCAGCTTTAACTCGGCAAACTTCTCAACTCCCCGCGCTTCGATAGCGGCAAGGGCGGCGGAGGTGGCTGGGGTTTCATTAAGTGCATAGCAAACATCGTCTGTGCTGCAAGGGTCGTCTTTCCCACACAGTTCGCAGAAGTGCGTTGATTGGCTATGAGTGGTGATTGCATCCTTCAGCGCCACACTCTCCACAGCCAGAGCATCGGCTCGTTTCTGCTGCGCATCGCGATCAGCCTTCAAAGCCGATACTTCACTCAGTTTCCTGACCAGATATGCCGCATGGCTTTCACCAACCAACAAGTCACCAGGCAGACACTTTCCGCGCAGGAATCCTTCCATTTCGTATACGTTCATGCTGCACCTACCTGTTGGCTATTCAGCTGATAGGCAATGGCCATCTGCTCTGCATCGTTCATAGCGTCATGCAGGGAGTTATGCTTAACCATCGCGAAGCATGGCTGGTGGGTTTTAGGCAGGTAACCTTTGGTGCCTTTGGTCATAGCATCGATATAGGTTCGAACATCGCGTTTGCCGCCCCAGTGCCACGGACATTCGATCGCATACATGCGGTAGGCATTTTCGAGGATCGATCCGTCAAAGTCGGTACCACGGAAGAAGATCCGCGCGTCAGGGTGATCCTTAATCCAGTAGGACAGCAACTCAAGACACTTGCGCAGAGGTTCACGGTCACCGATTAAGGCTTCCTGAGCTTCTTCACCTTGCTTACGCCAGAAGGCCTGGGTTTCTGTGCTGACGGTACGGCCTTTCATCAACTGATCGAAGGTATCAGCCAGGCAGTAGAAGGCACTTTCTGAGAAGTCTGTCAGTTCGCCATCACGCGCCACTTTGATGATGCTTTGCTGGGTCTGACGAACGTCGTCAATGTCGAAAGCAAACGCGCCTATAGATAGGAGCACCGCTGAAGGCACAACGTCTAGGGTTTCAGTATCGATCGTGATTGTGTTAATCATCACAGTACTCCCCACTCAGTCAGCTCATTAAACCGGGCAACAAACATTGCACGTGCCTGTACTGGCATAACCGGATTAATCACGATGTCAGCTGGGAATATGCCTTCAAGCATTGGCCACACTTCGCCGTTATCGATATCCAGATCCCGGCGTTCGGTGGCCAGCATCACCAGGTCGGCATATTTCACCGCGATATCCATCTGCAGTGGCAGGCCAAAGCGTTGGCGGATTGCCGCGTCGAGTTGGTCCTCAATTTGCTGGTAATCCGGCAACATACGCTTAAGCGGGGCAGGGATATCTTTGCAATAGGCCTCGGTGGCATCGTGCATCAAGGCTTCAAAAGCGAACTCTGGCGCAACGATTTGGCTGCACAGTACAGAATGCTGAGCCACGCTGTAGAAGTTCGGCAGGTGACCGGCAAAGCGGCACTCATGGGACAGCGCCTGGGCGATATCCTCAATGCAAATACTCTCTGCTGTTGGCGCGGCGTAGTCGAAATGACGCCCGGTAAAAGTGGTAATCCAGCTCATACGTTAATTCCCACACGCTGATTTTCGGCAAAGCGAAGCCCTGCCAGAATTGGCAACTTTTCGCAGAGAGAAAATCGGGTTTTAAGAATGGAGGCCAGACACCCGCATAGCGCTGGCTCCCGTTAATTACTCACACATCAGGTGGCGCACCGCACCGGGGCTTTATACTGTGTAATGGGATAAGGGGAACCCAGAACAGTACGCCACCAGATATGTGAAAAAAATGCGGCTGACACCAACCCAAATCAGAACAGCCGCAAAGGCTTCACTACACACAGCAAAACTCCGTCGGATATCTGCGCTTGCTCTCGCTGCAGTGCCGCCGACGCGGCGCATAAGGTGTGGTGAAGGAGTCTAACCCACAGACGGAGAGGGAGCCCGTCTATCACCGGATACCACATCGGTATGCTCACTCATGAGTTAGGATCCTCCACCGCTCCCAGAACTGAGGGAAAGGCCGAGTGAGCATGCCGTTGCGTACACTGCGTTCCTGATTGGTACATTATGTATCTACAGGGTACATTGTCAAGCGTAAAAAAACCTGCCGAAGCAGGTTATTTGCAATTTGCAATATTTAGGCTCTATATCGCCTTGGTTTTCCAGAGAAAACGACAGTCCCGATAATGGAGCAGTTCCCGTCAATTTTGATGTACTGCTCTGGCCAATTCTTATTTAGGGCTTTTAAATACTTTTGGCCTGCATCTTCAACTAACCGCTTAAACGTTGTTTCTCCTGAGTCAATGAGAAGGGCGATTACGTCATCGCCGTGCATTGCGGGAACTTCTGGATCAACAAAAATCATATCACCGGGTCTGTACTCATCGCTCATAGAGTCACCGATGACCCTAAGTATGTATGTCATTGGCCCGCATGGTACGGGGCATGGGTATCTTTCGGTAAAACTCAAATCGGCCTCACAATAACCAATTTCTGTCCAAGCTCCGGCCTGCACCCAGGAAATAACAGGGACCATATGAATTTCTAGATCTGTGTCAGATACATCAGGTGCGGAGGAGGTTGAAGTGACATTGGTTGTCTGGTGTTCCTTATCCAGCCAGCCTTCCGGTAATGAAAAGCATTTTTCAATATGGCGCGCGAGGTCGTCCCCGATTTTCTTCGTCGGGTTTTTGCCTATAACTCTGCTGATCTGAGTTGGTTCACGATCAAGAAGCACTGCAAAGGAGTTGTTCCCACCAGTGCTATCACGCAGCTTTCTGGCGTTCTCACGCCGGATTTCTTCATTAGTTTTCATACCCATCATTTAAGGATGTGTACCAGCGTGGTACAAGGGCCTTGCGGGTTCATATAAATAATGCATAATGTATCTCGGAGGTACAAAATGAAAGAATATTGGGACACCCTTACTAAGGCAGAGCAAAACGCTCTAGCAAAGCGTGTTGGTAGCAGTTCTGGTTATCTGAGACTGGTTTTCAACGGTTACAAAAAAGCTGGTTTTTCCCTTGCAAAAAAAATCGAAGAGGAAACCAGTGGCGGCGTTACAAAAACTCAACTCCGACCAGATATTTATGCAAATCCTACCACCACCCTTAAAGCTAGTTAACTACCAAAGGAAAAACAACATGGTAGAGCCAAATTTGAAAGATGTAGTGAAAGGCATGTGTAAGGCGGTAGCTGGTGGCCGTTCGGCGATGGCCGGCGCACTGGGCATGTCTGAGACAGCTTTTAACAACAACCTGTACGAGAAGAACGGATGCCGCTTCTTCGAGATCGGGGAGTTGGAAGCAATGGAAGATATCTCCGGCACCAACCTGCTGACCGAATATTTCGCCCAGCGTCGAGGTTTGCTGGTGGTAGAGAACCCAGCCCTCGAAGAATTGGACCAGGTAGAGTTGTTCAGCAAAAGCATCCGCACCGCCGTTCACCGTGGCCATGTGGATCAGATCATTCAGGAGTCGCTCGCTGATGGAGTCATTGATGAGAAAGAAGCTGCCGACATTATGCGTTTTCACCGCAAGCACTTGCAGGCGCGTGATGCAGAAGTTAGGGCAGTGGTGGCGCTGTTTAGCAAAAAATCCAAATACCAGAAAGGTTGACGCCCCAGATATGCGGTCCGGGGCGTCGGGTGCATCAATTAAACGTGTGGAGTAATTAACGCATGAACAGTTTAAACCGAGTCAGGCCAGCAGTGCAATTTAAGTGCTCATTCAGCGGCCACTCTCTTTCGTATGTCCAGATAGTACGGCGTCCGGGCCAGGTGGACAACTACCAAGAAGTTTCTCCGGTGGTAGTCAACAACGCGATGGCTAATTTCAACCGGAGCCGCGGCCTATGAACCCTATCGAATTCATTCGTAAGAACGTCGTGACGCAGTTGGTTGGCGAAGGCTTCCCAGAAGATGTTGCTAAGGGGGGGCAGAGGAGGCAGTCGATCTATATCGCCGAATGTCCCAGGCAAGCAGGAAGGGGCGTATCTACGACGATTGCCTTACTCAAGCCCGGCAGTACTGCCGTTTCAACACACCAAAACACCTGAAAGGGGGATCCAATGGAAAACGAGGTAATCGTGCCGTTTGAAATGGATTGTCGTGACAGTC
The DNA here is from genome assembly GCF_017832355.1 of Serratia sp. PL17. Taxonomy (GTDB): domain Bacteria; phylum Pseudomonadota; class Gammaproteobacteria; order Enterobacterales; family Enterobacteriaceae; genus Serratia. Next base: position 6,146 of record NZ_JAFIBY010000004.1, on the reverse strand, counting down.
ACGGCGTTATTGTTCGTGTGATTGGTGTCGATCAAGTAAACCAGCGCGTCATTTTCCGCCGCCCAGGCTATCCGTACGATTGTGCGTGCCCACGCCGGGACTTCGGTACCAAATTCAAGAAGGTATCAGCATGAGTATGAACCTGATGGCTCAAGCAATGAGCATAAAGGTTGGCAATCCCCTGCGTAAGCTGGTGCTGATTAAGATGGCTGATAACGCCAATGATAAAGGCGAATGCTGGCCGTCTTACCAACATATTGCTGACCATTGCGAGTGCAGTAAGAGCGCTGTAAAGGCTCATATCACGGCACTGATAAAAATGGGGCTGCTCTCTAAAGAGAACCGGCTGGGCGTCAATAACGGAAAAGGTAATACATCAAACATTTACATGCTGACCCTGCATAACCCTGTGTCGCCAGAAAGCACAGCCCCTGTGGCGTCAAAAAACACAGGTGTGTCAGGAGAAAGCATAGGGGAGTCGTCAGAAAGCACAGCCCCTGTGTCACCTGCTGGCACCCCCTGTGGCACCACGTGGCACCAGAACCAGTCATTAGAACCTAAAGACAAAAAACCTTCTTGTCAGGTCGCTGCGCAACCAGACATTTCCCCTGATGACGTTTTTTTATCTCGGCATCCGGAAGCCGTCGTTTTCAGTGCCAAGAAAAAAATCTGGGGCAGTGCAGAAGACCTCAAGTGTGCCGAGTGGATCCGCTCTCGCATCGTCAAGCTGTACGAACAGGCTGCTGAGACGGATGGCGAAGTGGCAAGGCCAAAAGAACCGAACTGGGCTGACTGGGCAAACGAGATCCGCCTGATGAGCACTCAGGATGGCCATACTCACAAACAAATCTGCGAGTTATTTGCGAAGGCTAACCGGGATCCGTTCTGGTGCAACAACATCCTCAGCCCATCCAAGCTACGTGAAAAGTGGGATGACCTGACGTTGAAACTGAGCGCTAGCCCAGCGGCAAACGGCGGTCATTGGAATACTGCTGAAGCCTGGGGGAACACCCTATGAACAAATTCATGAGTGCTGTTCAGAACCGTGACAGTGGAGCCTTGGCGCGGATGATGCCAGCGGAGCCACAGGCGAGAGTGGTCAACGGAAACGCCGAAAAATTGGTTGATCTGTTATTCACCAACCTGATGCAAGTCTTCCCCGCTGCAAAACAGACCGCGTTGAGCACAACTGCAGAAGTTGCAGCAGCAAAACGTCAGTGGATCCTCGCATTTGCAGAGAATGGGATCACCTCTGTTGAGCAACTACAAGCTGGAATGCGTATGGCACGGCAGCAGGAGAGCGACTTTTGGCCGAGCTGCGGAAAATTCATTGGTTGGTGCAAGACGGGGGCTGCTGAAAGTGCTGGCTTGCCATCGGTCGATGAGGTCGAAGCAGAGTTCAAACGCTACAACACCAACCGTGGACTACATGCAAGACCTGAGGACTTTGATTGGTCAGTGCCGGTAATGTACTGGATCGTGATCGACGTTCGCCACCTGATGCATCAGCACAACTACACCGACGGCGAGATCCGCAAGTCAATTCAGCTGCACCTCGGACGTTGGGCAAAGCGTTTGGCTAAAGGTGAACGTGTCCCACAGCCTGCACCACAGATCACCCATCAGCAGCATATCCCTGCACCATCAGAACTGATGGACAAGGACGGCAAATATCAGCGCAAGGGCGAAGAGCTGCTGGCGCGTATCCGCTCGAAAAGAGAGGGGGAGGCATCATGAAAAAATTAACGATCCCGGTAGACGTATTCGAAAGCGATCGTATCAACAGCGGCATCCGCCGCCTGGTTCGTGCAGGTGTCCTGAAAGATAAGCCAGAAAGCCAGGTATGCCGTGTACGTAATGCTGCCGCCGGTGCCACGTGGCGCACACTCCGTGACCTTGAGCTGCTGGTGGTGCAGATGTACGGCGTGTACGACACACAGCCAGCTATCAGTGCCCGCCTGCGCGAATTCAGTAAACCATTCCACGGTCTGGTCAAGGAACGCCGGGTAGAGAAAAGCGAGTCAGGGAAGTACGTGTACTTCTACCGCCTAGTAGCCGTAGAGGAGCAAGCCGCATGAAGTGTGTATCAGGCATTGAGGTTTTACCTTTGCTGGCTGTGGCGCACCGCTTGTACCGCTGGTGGATGTTACGAGAGGCCCGGCGTACTTGGCAGGAGCGCGGTGATTTCCGCAAATACGCAATTTCGCAGGGATGGCTAACAGACTGGCAGCGCCAGCACTTTGGCTGGGATTACTACGGGATCCGGTATTTGGTACGAAGGGCGACGGAGGGTTTGAAATGAAATACCCACTGATTTACGCCGATCCGGCGTGGACTTACAGCGACAAATGCAAGGACGGCAACCGCGGTGCCGGTTTCAAGTACCCGACCATGACGGTGGCCGATATCTGTCGTTTACCGGTGTGGGATCTGGCCGCTGATTCATGCCTACTGGCCATGTGGTGGGTACCGACGATGCCGACGGAAGCGCTGAAGGTGATCGATGCCTGGGGATTCCGCTTGATGACCATGAAGGGCTTCACCTGGCACAAAACCAACCGTGTGAAAGGGAACAGCGCGATCGGCATGGGCCACATGACCCGAGCCAACAGCGAAGACTGCCTGTTTGCGGTCAAGGGCAAGCTACCACCGCGCCTGGATGCATCGATTTGCCAACACATTACGGCCCCACGAATGGAGCACAGCGCAAAGCCTGAGGTCTTCCGCGAAAAGTTGGTTGATCTCCTTGGCGATGTTCCGCGCATTGAGCTGTTCGCCCGTAATCACACCGAAGGCTGGCACACCTGGGGTAATCAGTGCGATAAGTCCGTGCTTCTGGTACCGGGAAAAGCGGAGGTGGTGTTGTGAGCGACGAAACCCTATACCCAGACAACAGCGCCAAGGTGCTAGCGTTCACCAAGCGATTCGATGAAAACGCCGATATCAAGGAAATGCGGAACTTTGTCGAGGAAGATGAGCGGCTATCGCAGCGCTGCGCCCACGATGCTGTGTCTGTTTCTGAACATGAGCGGAAAGTGACGTGTCGCCGGTGCGGTGCCGTGATTGATGCATTTGACTACCTGCTGGCATTGGCAAAGGGCGAAACGAAGCTGGATTGGGAGCTGCGTGTATTACGCGGCGAGATCAAACAACACCGTGAAGGGCTGGAGAAGCTAAAACGAGAAGAGGTGAACTGCAAGGGGCGTATCAAGACGGCACAATTCAGGCTGGCTGATGTGAACCTGGCTTTGGTTGAGGCAGGAAATAAGCTGGTGGCGAAGAAAAAAGGGGAGGTTAAATCATGATTTTAACGTTGCCATTCCCGCCCAGCGTTAACGGCTACTGGCGCTCGCCGAACAAGGGGTCGTTGAGCGGCAGAACTCTGGTCAGTGAACGTGGCAGAGCATTTCAAACCGAGGCTATCGCCCAGGTGTTTGAGCAACTACGCCGCCGACCAAAACCAATCAGTGCAGATATCGCCGTTGAAGTAGTGTTCTGTCCACCGACCAAAGCCAGACGTGATCTGGATAATTACTTCAAGGGTCTGTTCGATGCGATGACCAAGGCTGGAGTGTGGCTCGATGACAGTCAGATTAAGCATATCGACGCGAAGTGGGGGCCAGTGACCAAGGGCGGGAAAGTAGAACTACGGATCAGCGAGGTGCAGGTATGAGAGGGATACTGAAACCGATCATCGTACGCGAGTTGGGGCAAATAATCCTGAAGCCAGGAACCGAACTGTTGCCGATGTTCGGTGATCGAGTGCTGGTGGCCACAGTACCTGCAGAATTCAGGGAATTGCCATCAGGTGCACTACCAGCCACTGAGCAGCAGCTTGCCAGTGATCCGCGCTTCCGTCCCTTCTTCCTGCATGAGCGTGTGCTCTCCGCTGCTGGTGGCATCAATAGCCTGGAGAGCTGGCTGGATCGTCGTCCTGACTGCCAGAGCCAATGCGCCGATGGGTACCACGACAAGAACATGGAGACGATGCGCTATGGCTCTGGTGCTATCCGGTTGTGCTGGCACCACTCGCATTTATACCGCGATAAAACCATGCCTGAGCTTTCCGCGACGGCAGAGCAAAACATAGCGGATTTCGTGGTGTACCGGGCGCGGAGTTACTTCATGTTCGAAGAGAGCCATCAACTGACATTGCCGGAGCTTTGCTGGTGGGCATGGGTTATGGAGTTGACGGATCTGTTGCCTGAGGCAGTTGCAGCAGCATCACTGCGCATCAAGCCGATAACTATCCCAACAGGCACCCGGAAAGAGGCAGACATAACGCCTAGCCTCGCACCTACCCAGATAATCGCCGAGATAGCCAATAAGGCGGTGAAGACGCTAGTTATCGACCCGGCCCCCCCGAAGTCATTCATGAAAATACCCAAACATGAGCGTTGGACAAGTGAGAAATACACCCGGTGGGTTAAGTCTCAGCCCTGTGTTTGTTGTGGGCAGCAGGCAGACGATCCTCACCACATCATCGGCCACGGGCAAGGAGGTTGGGCGACTAAGGCACATGATTTATTCACATTCCCGCTCTGCAATAAGCACCATCTGGAATTGCATCGTGACGTGTCACGCTGGGAGGAAGAATACGGCAACCAGATAGATGTGCTTTTTGATTTTTTGGATCGCTCGATCGGCAAGGGCGCAATTTCATAGTGTGGAGTATAGGCAAGCTGGCATGCGGGCCAGACGCCTGGAGATTTAAGCATGATCGTGACACAGCAATATCTGCAGTACATTAGAGAGAGCTTCATGATGGCAACCGCTGACCTAAGCGGGAAGACGAAAGGGCAGTTACAGGCATTCACTGAGTCAACACAGATCAGCACAACGCGATTGAAGCGTAAGCGTCGCACTATTGTAGAGCCAGACGGTACAAGGATCGTTGTTCATAGCAATCCGGTACCGGGTACAGAAACGAGGCCTAGTTCGGGAGCTATTGCCTTGATAGAGCCGGAAACATTTTTAGCAACATCTTGGCGCCGCGCTGTATATCCGCTGGTTGGGCATCAACGTAGCTGGTTATCTTGGTGCTATGCGCATGATCTGGAATTCAAACACCAAGTTGCAATCTCCCAGTGGGGATGGTTGGAGTTCAAAGAAAGCCTTAACGGCCAAAAGGTAGCAACAAAAACCATGGACAGACTGAGAGCTTTAATCTGGTTGGCGGCGCAGGATGTGCGGTCTGAAATGAAAGGGCTTACTCCATACCAGAATCAAGACCTGGCTGAGCTGGTAGGCGTTTCCGCTCCGAATTGGTCCAAGAATTACAACGGCTATTGGTCAAGCATGCGCAGTGTCTTCCTTAGGTTGGATCGAGAGGGTTTAGTTTCTCTATCGAGATCACGATCACAACAAAAAGCGACATTTTCGCAGCAGGGTCTTGCAAAAGTTAATTAAATAGGCCATATTTATCGTTAATTTGATATCGTGCCACAAATGTAATGACCGGCACCAAAATAAAACCTCGCTTCGGCGGGGTTTTCTTGTTTCTGGGCTGCGCTTTTGCGCGGCCTTTTTTATTTCTATTACCGGGCTATCCGGTCAATCCACTAAAGGTAGTTGGAGCCATGCCGGATAAAGAAATCAACCATATATTCTCCAGCCTTTGGCTAGTCTTCATTCTCATTGCGGGCTGGGGTGGTGTCGTGAGGTATCTCATGGACGTAAAAAGCAATAAGGCTACGTGGAGCTGGGCGGCTGCGCTTGCGCAAATAGTCGTGTCGAGCTTCACCGGACTGATTGGTGGCGTCATCAGCATGGAGTCCGGTCTATCGGTCAACATGGCGTTTGTTGGTGCTGGCTTGTGTGGCGCGATGGGTAGTGTAGCGCTGACGTACTTCTGGGAGCGGTTTTTTGGAGGTATCAATGAAAACCAGCGTTAAGGGTAGAGAATTCATCAAGGGTTTTGAAGCTCTCCGTCTGATCGCCTATCCAGATCCCGGCACTGGTGGTAAGCCTTGGACGATTGGCTGGGGCCATACCAAGGGAGTGAAGCAGGGTGACCGCATCACACAGGATCAGGCAGAGCAATTCTTCTCTGATGATTTGGCCGTGTATGAGTTGACGGTAAACAGCGCTATCAAGCGTCCAATGACGCAGAACCAGTTTGACGCGATGGTGTCGCTGGCGTTCAA
>NZ_JAFIBY010000003.1 GCF_017832355.1 Serratia sp. PL17 | reverse complement strand
TTTCGTGCACGTCTACAGGACAGGACCGGTAATATCGGAGATTGGACCGGCTGGATTAAGGGGCAGTCTAACGCGAACGCTGATGACTATCTTGAGAGTATTGGTGATGGTTTCCTGACGGATAAAGACGGTGACCGCCTTACTGGCGACATTGATACAAACATTGAGGCCATCATTCAGAATGCGCTGGCCAACAACGCGACGGTAGAGCATCAGTGGGCGCAGTATGGCACGGTGCGTGCCGATATCCTCATTGTAAAAACTACCATAGCGGAAGTTGATCGCGGCTTGGCGGAGTTGAGAACACAAGTTCAGGTCCAGATAGACGATGTGACGGCGGTACTTGAGGACAAACTGACAGCCACGGTCGACGCCGACGGCGCAACGGCTATCCATACGTTGAAAGCTGGCATTCGCATTAACGACGTTTTCTATAGTGCAGGCATGTCGATCGCAGTGTTGGCAGAAACTGGCAAGCCGGTAATAACTCGCATTGGTTTCAATGCAAATCAGTTTGTGCTGATGAGTGGTATCGGCGACACACAATACTCTCCTTTTGCAGTAATTAATGGGCAGGCATTTCTAAGTGATGCGTTTATTCAAAAAGCGTCTATTGATACTGCTCATATTAAAGACGGGGCTATTGTGAATGCCAAAATTAGCGGATTTATCCAGTCTGATAATTTTAGCGCTACCAGCGGATGGAGACTGGATAAAAGCGGATCTGGCGCAGGGCAGATTCAGATTAACGGCGGTGATGGCAATGGCCGGATGGAGATACGCGGCGATCAGATTAACGTTTATGACGCTGGCGGCAATCTGCGCGTAAGGATGGGGAGGCTTTAATATGGCCTATGGAATTGTTGTGAATGGCAAAGAGTTGGCAGCAGTGAATAGCCCTTCGCTGTTAGCCAACGATAAAGAACCTTGGGCCGATGGAAATAGACAGAAAATATATACTCCCTCGGATTATGTTCCTGGAAACCCGGTCTTTATCGTTGGTCAGACGGGCTATATCTTTGGTAGTTCGACCAATCCGCCATTTTACGGAGGGATCACGGGCTGGCGCACGGATGGAGGAAGAATCATCGTTGATTTTTCCTCGGCAAATAATCAGGCATTTTTTACCGAATTCAGCATATATCAAGTCCAGCAACCGCAATCAGTTTCAGGGGCTTACGGGATAATGATCCAAAACTCTGTTGATTGGATAAGCATAAACAGTGCACAGCGGCTCGGTTTTGTTGCATGGAAAGGGAACGTTACTATAAATGGGCAATGGACTCTGCCAACGGTTCAAAATGACAATACAAAAATTGTTTATGTCCGCTGTGATGATCCTGGTGTGTCTGTATATCATTCTGTTGAATCTAATGAATTAACTGTATCGCGTGATAATGGCAGTGGCGAGCCTTTCCGAACGACTGCCAGTGTGCAGGTGGTAATTATGAATAGCGGATATTACCCACCTACACCAAGTGGTTACGGTATGTTGATTAAAAACACCACTGGGAATAACACATTTACGAGTGACTGTGAGCCTTTGCTCTGGGATGGGCGCTCAGTAAATGTGGGTGCAAACCCAGACGATTTGGTCAATACGGGTATTGCGAGACCTATGATACCGCTTGCAGTTAATGCATTTATGCGTGGCAACTCAGAAATGAGTGGTGGCTATTATAACTATTACAGTTGTGGCTATAGATTTAACGGTTCGTCGGTTCAATTCTGGCGTGCTGATTCCGGAGCTAAAATACAAACGAAATGGAATGTATCAACGCGATGGTATTCGTCCCAAATGCCGCTAATGGTTATTAACGCTGACCACTACTTCTAACAACCGGCCATTGAGCCGGTTTTTTAATGCCAAAATTCAGGAGAGCATTATGCCAGCAGGCACTCTAACCCTAACGAACAACTCTGCCGTAGTGAAGGGCGCAGGAACGGCATTCAATACCGAGCTGAAAGCCGGTGATTTCATTGTAAGCGCTGTCGGCGGCGTAACCTATACACTGCCGGTGAAGACTGTTGATAGCGCCACGCAGGTCACTCTGATTAAAGCTTATGACGGACCGACGCAGGCCGGGGCCGCCTGGTATGCCGTACCGCGCGACGCGATGAACCTTATCACCGCCCAACTGGCAGCGGAGACAGCCAAAGCGTTGCGCGGTCTAAACCTCGACAAAGATAACTGGCAGCAACTATTCAGCGGAACTGGGGATATTACGGTTAAATTACCTGACGGCAGTACGTTTACCGGCCCGGCCTGGAAGGCATTAACAGAATCACTGAAATCTAAGGCAGATAATTCAGCTTTAGAGAAAAAAGCGGATAAAGTTAATGGCGTAGTGCCCATTAACCAGGGCGGCACAGGTAGTAGTACAGCGCGAAATTTATTCACGACGAGTATTAACTCTGGCCAGAACTGGCAATACCCCGGCGTTACGACATTCGATAATAACCTTTGGGGTTCGCCTGATAAGTGGGGTTTTGTATTCACCATGTCAAATGGTGATACATCAGGAAATGGTGCAGATGGTCGATGGTATGCGCATTTGCAGATCACCACAACGGGACTCGCAAGGATTGCGTTAAACATCAACAATAATTTCGTTGGTGCATATGATTTGTGGTCAACAAGAAATACAACGGTTGATGGAAACGGATTTCTAAAAAAGGCATCGCCAATCGTTAAATTATTCGGTGACGGAACCTGTGAACTCAACGAAGAAAGTCAAGGAGTTTCCACTGAACGAGTGAGCGAGGGTATTTACCGTGTATCCGGCACGTTAGGATTTAATTCTGATGCGCAGTGGGGCGGTTCTGATGGTGGTATTGAAGTACCGCTCGACCGCAACAAGCAGCCGCTAATCTGGGTGGATTACGAGGTAGAGCCAACCGGTGATCTGCTGATCAAAACTTACCACCGTACGTACCCGACTGCGCCGGAATTCGCCCGCAATGAAGTGTTGGGATATGAAGAAGGGATGCCGATCGATATTCCAAAGGGGCGCTGGGTTGATCTGCGTGTAGAAATGCCAACCAATATGGAGAAATAGAAAACATGACATTAATTAGCGGTGTATTAAAGGGACCTTACGGTGATTCTCGCTCCGGCGTAACCATTACGATGCGCTCAATGAAAACATCGTCAACGGTACTGAATCTGGCAAAGTCGCAGTCTGTCACCGACGATACTGGCCTGTATTCGCTTAATGTTGAGCCTGGTGCGTATGAAGTAATTATTTCTGTCTATGGTGCTCAGCCTGAACGGGTAGGCACAATAGAAGTTTATGCGGACTCGCTGCCAGGCTCACTTAATGACTTCCTGCGTCGTCCTGGTGAAAGCGACATCACGCCAGAAATAGTTCAAACCGTCGATGCCATGAGAGCTGACGCAGCAAAATCCGCTGCTGCGGCAAAGGTCAGTGAACAAAACTCTGCTGATAATGTTAAGCCCGTCGTATCTGCTGGTTTTGGTTCTGGACCAATTCATACGAGTGATGCCTTTTCGAAAGACAATAAGTCGTCGATACAGCGATACACGGTAGCGACGGCTAATAGGCCCGGTAACGTCTCTGGCGCGGTTATGTCGATGCCGGTCGATGGTGGCCCAAGTTGCGCATACCTTGCCATAGCCGTCGGGCGTCAATCCTGGGTTGGTTCATCCACCACCGTATCACCCGGCGTAGTTACCTGGACAAGGTTGTTTAGTGATTTAGATAAGCCAACGGTCGAAGATATCCCTAACCTAAAAGACTGGGGGCTGACAAAAGGTGTAACGGCAGCCAATCGAGGTGATTTTGGCAGACAGATGAGAAGCCGCCGGGGGTATGTGGCGACAGACCCACTAGGGAATCCATTTAAAGACACCGGAACTTATTTTCTCGATACGCGTTCGTGGGCGGTTACGCAAGCCGAAACCGACGAGAGTTATCGCACAGTGCAAACCTGCTTTGGCTACGGGGCCAATGGCAACCAGCTTGGAAAAATAGCAGTCCGTGGTTGGACTGGTTCAGCTTTTACGCCTTGGCTGTGGATGTGGTCTGAGGCTAACACGACGGTAGACAGTAACGGCTTCATCAAGAAAGCATCGCCTATTGCCAGGTTATCTGGCTCACCTGAAAAAATGGCGGATGATTACCTGGACGGATTTACCTTGGCAGGTAGCGTGGCCGTGAACGGTGAGGCTGAAGGTGTAACTGCTGAGCGGGTGTCTGTCGGGGTCTACAAAGTGACCGGTTCGTTAGGCTTTGCCGAGGAAGGCTGGAACATCGAAGTGCCCCAGGACGTTAACGGTAACCGCCTGTGCTTTGTGGAAACCAGCACTGGCAAGGACGGCACAATCTATGTGAAAGTCAGCAAGCGACGCTTTGACATTGATACAGCCGCGATTGTGGCCGGTGATCCGATGGATATCCCGGAGGGGCGCTGGATTGACTTGCGTTTAGCAATGCCAGTGGCAGAAGAGATAGAAGCACAAGCAAGCGAGCCTTAACGATTAGAGGCCGGGACATACCCCGGCTATTTTTTATAGAGTACGTCTATTTCGAAAGCGAGCGCAGCTTCTAACGCCAGGTTCTCTGTAGGGTATGGTGTTTCTGAAACCAATCGCCAGTCTCGGGTGTGATGAGTGTACAGCCAGCCCTGACCCTCTTCATCTTCTCTAATCGCCAGCATGATCGCGCTGTTGTGATCAGGCGAAGGGAACCGTTCATTTTCTGTTAGAAAGAAGATCTGTTTAGCGCCTATTCTGAAGCTGCCCATCAGATATCAGTGACCAGCCACTCATCGGCTTCTTCGAACATCTCCTCCAACATCCTATTGAGCTTTTCTTTGTCGCTTTTACTGGCGTCGGTGTTCAGGCTATTTGCCTGCATTGGTTTTACCCGAACGTCAGCGGCAGGAAAAATACCGTGAACCCGTTTGGTCAGTTCTGCTTTGATCATTTCAGCAGCACCAGGGAGTTCTGCAACATTGCGTTTATCAAATACGAGTTCTACGAACATTTATGCGCCCTTAATTTAACTGTGATTTTATACAGTATATTCGGGTGGGTGATTTTTTCAATGCTCAGCGTGCCAATGGGGCATAAATGGGGCATGGATAGTGCAAAAATGGGTGTTTCTGAGCGGGAGTAGGTTTTTCTGTAAAGAGAAAAAACACTGTAAAAACATAAGATAAGCAGTGCTGGGCAGGTGTGACAAAAAGAGGCTCATTACGGTATAGACGTATTGAGTTCGATCACTCATTTCGTCGGTAGTTTTACCATGGGTTTACCATCTTTTTACCATGTTAAAATTTAAGGCATAAAAAAACCAACCGCAACGGGTTGGTTTTTCTAAGTATTTTTGGTCGGCATGAGAGGATTCGAACCTCCGACCCCCGACACCCCATGACGGTGCGCTACCAAGCTGCGCTACATGCCGATACTATGGAAAATTATACTACCTGTTCCAAACGCCAAAGCAAGAGTACATACGCCTGACTGCTTGTATTTTAAGCAGTTAGTTGGCGATGAAACGTTTCACGTCGGTCAGCACCTGCAGCAGCAGGGCAAGTTGCGGCTTCTCGTCTTTTATCTCGTTGTCATTCTTGTCGTATGCGCGGTAGGTGCCATTGTTGTCCAACACCAGGGTTTGCGTTGGTGTGGTGATAACTAACAGATTGTTATCACCCGTGGCAATCCAGTTGTTCCTGCGCTGCGCGGTAAACAGGTCTTCCCCTTGAGAATAGTCATTAGGGGCGGTTTTCACGTGCAGCAGGCGTTGCATCAGGGTGCGCATGACGTCGTTATGACCGGTCAGTTTATTAATGGTCTGCGCCGGAGTGCCTGGCCAGTGGATGATCAACGGCACTTGTAACTGTTGCTGGTTGAAACTGCTGCCAGCCCCCCAATTGCCTTTGCCGGTATCATTAAACTCAACGCCGTGTTCTGCCGTAATCACCACAACGGTTTTATCCAGCATGCCGCGTTCTTTCAGCGTGCTGATGACCTGTGCAATTTGTGCGTCCACATCTTGCGCGCCTGCGCGGTAACGCTGAATAAAATCGGCGGGGGCAGGGGTTTTCTCATCGGCCGCAGGTTCGGCGCCGCGGAAATTGATGTAAGAGAACCACGGGCCATTGCCGCTCTGGTCGGTCAGCCAGTTTTGCCACTGCTGCGTGGTGACCGCATCGTTTTGCTTGATCGGTGTAGGCAGCGAGAAGTCTGTCAGCAGCGCCTGTCGGTAAAGGCTGGCATTGAAGCCATCAGATGAGAACAAACCAAACTGATACCCTTGGGCGCTGAGCGCACTGACCAGCGCTGAGGGTTTGCGTGACGCAAGGATGCTGTCCAGATAGGTTGGTGAAATGCCGTAGAACAGACCAAACAGACCCGTGTCCGCATGATTACCTGAGCTGTAGTGATCGCTGAAACGGACATTTTCCTGTGCGAAACGGGTAAGGGCAGGCATATCCTGCTTCATGTCCTGCTCCCGTACGCCATCCACCACGATCATCAACAGGTTATAACCACTGCCTTTGTCGCTATAGCTAAGGTCGCTAAGCGGGTATTCAACCGCAACGGCCTCTGGATTCCCTTGCTGCACCAAGCGGCGTTCATATTCTTGCGAATCGAGCAGCCCGTGTTTCTCAAGGAATTTTCGCGCGGTCATTGGGTATGACAGCGGCAGATTGGCACGCTGCATGGTGATCGGGCGATAAAAATTGGCGTCAGCCCAAATATAAATCAGGTGCGATGCAAAAAAGGCACTGATGAACAGCACGGCCAGTGGCTTGCCGAAACGTTGACGGTTCAGGCTGCGCAGCTTTTGCCAGCTCCAGGTACCAAACAACATCTCCACCAGGAAGATAACGGGCACGCAGATAAACATCAGCTGCCAGTCACGCGCGAGCTCACTCTGGTCGGGGTTGATCACCAGTTCCCATACGACCGGATTAAGGTGAAGGTGGAAGTGCGTAAACACTTCGCTGTCTACCAGCAGTAAGGTGAGCCCGGTCGTGGCCAACGCGGCGGAAATAAACCGCAGCAACCGCTGCGACATCACCACAAAGGTGAGCGGGAATATCACCAACAGGTAGCCAGCGAAAACGATAAAGCTGAAATGCCCCAGTAAGCTGACCAGGGCATAAACCCGACCCAGCAGGGAAGAGGGCCAGTCGGTGACAAACAGGTAGCGGCTGCCTAGCCCGAGGGCAAGCAGAATATTGAATAAGGCGAACCAGTGCCCCCAGCTAATCATCTGGGAGACTTTTTCACGATAACGCTGACGGTTTGTCACCATAATTATTTATTAATGCGCTTTATCTTCACGAATAGAAGCTTGCAGAGCTTCTGCAAACGATCTTGCCAATGTTTTCCGCTGCGCGGGAGCAACACTGGTGTTGATCAGATTAGTTACCATGTTGCCCAGCACCATCAGAGAGAGATCGGTGGGAGTATGGTGTTTTTCCAGAACATTAACCAGCTCAGAGAGCAGCTGTTCAACGTGTTCGTCACTGTAACGGGATGATTGTGGCATAAAATTGCGCTTCGTAGCCTGACAAAGTCCCATATCTTACCGTATAGGGCAGTGATTTTCCGCTCTTTTATCGATCCCCTTCATACTTGGTGCATCAGCAGTGCCGGCTATTTTGGATTCCTCGTATCGTCTGAGGGATCTCCCCCTGCACGCAGCGTTCAAATCTGCACCTATCAGCCTTAGCCCAACAACAACGAACTGGCCTGCGTTCATCAGGACTCCCACCTTTTTCGTCTTGCGGCAGCGCCAATACCCTGGGAAATTGCCCGTTCAATTTCACCTTTTTACCGGTCTTAAAAGTTGCAGGGCGGGGACTTCAGTGTTTGAATACGCGGCTAAAGAACAGGAGGAATTACCATGAGTCTGGATATCGACCAGATCGCTCTGCACCAGTTGGTCAAACGCGACGAACAAACGCTGGACGTAGTGCTGCGCGACTCTCTGCTTCCCACCAATGCGGCGGTGGAAGAGATGATGGAAGAGCTGCACCGTGTCTACAGTGCCAAGAGCAAGGCCTATGGCCTGTTCAATGAAGGCAGTGAGCTGGCGGATGCGCTGCGCACCTGCCGGAAGGAAGATAAGGACTTTCTGGCTTTCAGCCGTGCGGCGACGGGCCGTCTGCGCGATGAACTGGCCAAGTATCCGTTTGCTGAAGGTGGCGTAGTGCTGTTCGGCCAGTACCGTTACCTGGCAGTGGAGTACTTGCTGATCGCGGTGCTGAACAGCCGTAACAGTTCGCGTGTAAATGAAGAGCTGGATATCAACACCACCCATTATCTGGATATCAATCATGCCGATATCGTGGCGCGTATCGATCTGACCGAGTGGGAAACCAATCCAGAATCGACCCGCTATCTGACGTTCCTGAAAGGGCGCGTAGGCCGTAAGGTCTCCGATTTCTTCATGGACTTCCTGGCGGCGTCTGAAGGGTTGGACACCAAGGCCCAAAACCGGGGTTTACTGCAGGCCGTTGATGACTATTGCGCCGACGCGCAGTTGGATAAAAACGAGCGTCAGTCGGTGCGTCAGCAGGTTTACAGCTATTGCAATGAACAGTTGCAGGCGGGTGAAGAGATTGAACTGCAAGAACTGTCGAAAGAGATCGCGCCGGTAGGCGAAAAAGACTTTATGCAGTTCTCCAGCGAGCAGGGTTATCAGTTGGAAGACAGCTTCCCTGCCGATCGCGGTACGCTGCGCCAGTTGACTAAATTTGCCGGCAGCGGCGGCGGTATCAGCATGAACTTTGACGCCATGTTGTTGGGGGAGCGCGTTTTCTGGGATGCGGCCACTGACACATTGACGATCAAAGGCACGCCGCCGAACCTGCGCGATCAGTTACAGCGTCGGTTGAACAGCGGCAACAAATGATGTCGCCGGATCGCAGACAATAAAAAACGCCGCAATTGCGGCGTTTTTTACTTCGGCGTCCCGAAAAGCTCGAATACGTTGCGATTACGCGCGAACGAAGTCGATGTGGGTCAGCTTCGGCTTGAACGGGTGACGCTGTACAGCCTGAACTTTAACTTTGGTTTCTTTACCGTCGATAACCAGAGTTACAGCTTCGCTGTAGAATTCTGCTTTGGCTTCCATGTTCTTAACAGAATCATGGTCCAGCTCGATGGAAACTGGAGCTTCTTCGCCACCGTAAACGATAGCTGGGAATTTATTTGCTGCACGCAGGCGGCGGCTCGCACCCTTACCCTGGTCTTTACGTACTTCTACATTGATAGTGAACATTGTTTTTTCTCTTAAAAGAAAATTTACCCTGCTACAGGCGACCCAGTAGCAAGTTCGATTTACCCGTTGCCGTCCAGACGCTAGCCTGTAATGCGTAAGGTATAACCTGCTTTAGCGCCGGGCGAACCCAGGCAAAGCGGGCGGCATTTTAACGGAAAGCCGGCCACAGGGCAATGGAAACCTACCCGATGTGCCTGCAACCAACATCAATACAGTTCATTGGCACGGCGGAAGCGGCCTTGATAATCGAACACTTTTTCCCGCACCTGCCAGAATTGCCCGCGCTTGCGTGCCACCACGAAATCCGGATGGCGCAGCAATGTTTGTTGAGCCAGCACGTCGGCAGCCGTTTGCCAACTGAACGGCACCCCCGGTGCGCGCTGGTGGGGGCGTAAGAACAGCATCTCGAAGGCTTTACGCTGCGCCGGTGTCTGTAACCGGAAACGTTCACCGGTGCTGGTGCCCTCTTCGTCGTAATAGGTGGCCTTCAACCATTCGCCTTTTTCATCGCGACCGCTTTGCAATTCCATGCCGCCACAGCGTAGCACCAGAGCATCTTTTAATTTCAGCGCTGCCTTCAGCATATCATCGGGATCGACTAACACCTCTTGGCACTGGTGGCAGCGGCGGGCCGCAATGTCGTTTTCTGCGCCGCAGTGCGGGCAAATTTTGAAGCGGAAACGGTAGTCGCATTGCTCGCGATGGCCTTCATCGTCCTCCAGCCAGCCTTGGCAGCGGCGCCCGTAGTGTTCGATGATATCGCCATTCTCGGTGCATTTGCCCCAAAACAGGTTGGCGAAACCGCAGCCGGGACAGAACACCTGTACCGGTTGGCTATCACTGTGTGGCTTACTGACGCCCACTTCCGGCGTGAACAGATCGTGTGGATTACCGGCATAATCGAGGATCAGACAATCCTCTTTACCGGGTGATAACCGCAGCCCACGCCCGACAATTTGTTGATACAGGCTGACGGATTCCGTCGGGCGCAAGATGGCGATCAGATCGACGTGCGGTGCATCAAAACCGGTGGTTAACACCGCCACATTGACCAAATAGCGCAACTGTTGCTGTTTGAACGCCTCAATCAGTGCATCACGCTCGGCGGCAGGGGTTTCGGCGCTGACCAGTGCGGCTTCGCCCGCTGGCAGCAAGCCGTGAATTTCACGTGCGTGTTCAACGGTGGAGGCAAAAATCATCACTCCCTTGCGGGTTTCAGCGTATTCAACGATCTGGCTGATGATGTGTGGCGTGATGCGATTTTGTTGTTTTAGCTCACGGTTCAGGTCAACTTCACTGAACAATCCGTTGCTTCTGGCCTCCAGGCGGCTGAAATCATACTGTACGATGGGCATATCCAGCCGTTCCGGCGGGACCAAATAGCCATTCTTGATCATATAACGCAGCGGCAACTCATAAATGCAGTCGCGAAACAGGCTGCTGGCATCGCCGCGAGTAATACCATGATAGTGGTACTGATAAATCCAGCCTTTGCCCAGCCGGTAAGGGGTTGCAGTCAGGCCCAGCAGGCGTAACTGCGGATTGGTTTTTTGCAGATGCTGGATAATCTGTTGGTATTGGCTGTCGTCATCGTCGCTGATGCGGTGACATTCGTCGATAATCAGCAGGGAAAAGGCGCCGTCGAACAGCGGCAAGTTACGCGCCACAGACTGGACGCTGCCGAACACCACCTTACCGGCACTGTCCTTTTGCTGTAGCCCGGCAGCAAAGATATCTGCATCCAGCCCATAGGCGCAGTATTTAGCGTGGTTTTGTGCCACGAGTTCCTTTACGTGGGCCAGCACCAAGACGCGGCCGCGAGCGCGTTTCGCCAGTTCGGCAATCACCAGGCTTTTGCCCGCGCCGGTTGGCAGCACGATCAGCGCCGGTTGCGGATGCTGGCGGAAATGTTTGATGGTGGCTTCGACGGCTTCCAACTGATAGGGGCGTAGAGTAAAGGCCATAAATTAACGCCTTGAATTGATTGGGGCTGTCAGGAACAGGTTTTGTAACATCTGAACCCAAAAAAACAGTGACATTTTACTCCCCTGACGGCCAAATAATTTCTATATTATGCCTTCTGAGCGCTCGCGGTGCGAGACATGTGGAAATTACCTCTGTCAGGGGGCCGTTTCCGCCGCTATACTCGTGTGACAGTAATCGCTGTTTCCCCCCCTTCGATCCTGCCCTGTTGCATTTGGTGCAACTGCGGGTGTCATATTTTAGCAATACGATCAATGCGATCATAACAACGACAGGCAAAGCAGATTCAATGCGACTGGACAAGTTTTTATCTCAACAGTTAGGTGTTAGCCGCGCGCTGGTAGCGCGTGAACTTCGGGCAAAACGCGTCACCGTGGACGGTGAAGTGGTGAAGAGCGGCGCACTTAAGTTGACGCCGGAGCAGGAAGTGGCGTTTGACGGTAATCCTCTGCAGCGTCAGAACGGCCCACGTTACTTTATGCTGAACAAACCACAGGGTTACGTCTGTTCTACAGACGATCCCGATCACCCGACGGTGCTGTATTTTCTCGATGAGCCGGTTGCCTACAAGCTTCATGCTGCTGGCCGCCTGGACATTGATACCACCGGTTTGGTGCTGATGACCGATGACGGTCAATGGTCACACCGTATTACCTCGCCAAAGCATCATTGTGAAAAAACCTATTTGGTGACGCTGGAACATCCACTGGCGGACGATACTGCGCAGCAATTTGCTGAAGGTGTGCAGCTGCATAACGAAAAAGATCTGACACGGCCTGCGCAACTGGAAAAAATTGAAGACAAACTGGTGCGTTTGACCATCAGCGAAGGGCGTTATCACCAGGTTAAACGTATGTTTGCGGCAGTCGGTAACCGCGTTCTCGAGCTGCATCGTGAACGTATCGGTGCCATCGTGATGGATGACGATTTGGCTGAGGGCGAATACCGTCCATTGACCGAAGAAGAAATTGCCAGCGTGGGTGCACCGCATCTGCAGGATTAATTCATTATTACACTACGGCTGATGAAGGAGTCGTCGAACGTGCTACAGAACCGGTCATCTCACCTCGGTTTGATTTTTATTCTGGGCCTGCTGTCCATGTTGATGCCGTTGGCTATCGACATGTACCTGCCCAGCATGCCGGTGATTGCTAAACAGTTCGGCGTAGAGTCGGGTAGCGTGCAGATGACGCTCAGCGCCTATATGCTCGGTTTTGCTTTGGGGCAGCTGTTCTACGGACCGATGTCGGACAGCATTGGCCGCAAACCGGTGATCCTGTGGGGAACGCTGATCTTCGCCATTGCCGGCGGAGCCTGTGCGATGGCGCAGTCGATCGATCAACTGATCAACCTGCGCTTCCTGCACGGGCTGTCGGCTGCGGCGGCCAGCGTGGTGATAAATGCCCTGATGCGCGATATGTTCACCAAGGATGAGTTCTCGCGCATGATGTCGTTTGTCATTCTGGTGATGACCATAGCCCCACTGCTTGCCCCGATGATCGGCGGTGCGTTGCTGTTGTGGTTCAGCTGGCATGCGATTTTCTGGACGATGGGTGCGGCAGCTCTGATCGGCTCGCTGTTGGTTGCGTTCTTCATCAAGGAGACGCTGCCCAAAGAGCGGCGGCAGAAATTCCATCTGCGTACCACGTTAGGCAACTTCGGTTCATTGTTCCGCCACAAGCGAGTGTTGAGCTATATGCTTGCCAGCGCCTTCTCCTTTGCCGGTATGTTCTCGTTTCTCAGCGCCGGGCCGTTTGTGTATATCGAACTGAATAACGTTTCACCACAACACTTTGGCTACTATTTTGCGTTGAACATTGTGTTTTTGTTCCTGACAACGTTGGTCAACAGCCGCAATGTCAGGCGACTGGGGGCGGTCAAGATGTTCCGTCTGGGGCTGTTTGTTCAGTTGGCGATGGGGTTATGGTTGTTGGCGGTGAGTGCCGTGGGCTTGGGTTTCTGGGCGCTGGTCATTGGCGTTGCGGTGTATCTGGGCTGTATCGCGATGATCTCATCAAACGCCATGGCGGTGATCCTGGATGATTTTCCGCATATGGCGGGTACGGCCTCTTCACTGGCCGGGACGCTGCGTTTCAGTATCGGTGCACTAGTGGGGGCAGTGTTGGCTATGGCTCCGGGCAAGAGCGCATGGCCAATGGTTTCCTCCATGGCGTTGTGCAGTATCGTTGCCGTGCTGTTCTATTTGTATGCCAGCCGACCACGGCATAAAGCCTCGCCTGCTACCCCGTAATGTGATTATACCCCCACTCAAGGTCTCAACAAATGTGGGCTTGAGTGGGGTAAACTTTCCGTCCTCTCCCTTCTCAAATATCCAATGGCAAAAAAACTGGCTGCTAAGCATCAGCGTGCTAATTAAATGTGCGCTGAGAGGGCTGTGTTTTTTTTGTTAAAAATAAGGCTCGTTCTATGCCGGAGAACCGCAGGGTGTAACGCGGTATGTTTTGTCTGGAAATTACGCTTAATTTGATTTAACGATAATGATAATCAATGAGTTATCTCATTGTGACCTTCTGATGTTCGAGGTTAAATGTTTCTGCAATGTAAAATTATAAAGAGCAAAAAGTAGCCGTATTGCAAGAAAAAAGAGTTGTGATCGGGACGGGAAAGGGTTACATATAACGCAAAAATGAGAGCTGAGTCGCAAAATGCCGTGAAACGACACCGCACGGCGCATGAAAACACCATGACATCAGCACGCGCAGGCCTAAGTTAATTAGTCGTGACAAATTTACATTTAAATAACATTTGTACGCGGCAGAGTCGGTAGTCAGCGGCTATAACTTAGTAAGCCTGTCAGGAAAAAAGTGTTTCATCTTTTCAAACTAGGGATTTCATGTGGAAAGTATCCAACTTTCGGTAGTGCATCGCTTGCCGCAAAGTTATCGTTGGCTATCAGGTTTTACCGGCATCAAGGTTGAACCCATTCCGCTCAGCGGAATAGACGAAGATAACAATCTGATTGGCCTGAAATTACTCAGCCATGAAGGGGCTGATGCGTGGCAGGTTATGCAACAGCTTAATCTGTCTTTGCAAGAGATTCAGGTGGATTGCGCCGTTGTGGAGTGGGAAGGGCAACCTTGCCTGTTCGTGCAACGCTGTGACGAAAGCGCAACCATGTGCCGCTTAAAAAATGTAGGCGCTGCGATTGCTGAACCTATGAGCGCCCAATACCCATTCTGATCCCGTCGCTAGTCCGCCAACTGTAACAGTTGCTGCGTGTAAGCGGCGGCGGGCGAAGTAAAGATCGTCTGGCAGTCACCTTGTTCGACCACCTCTCCCTGCCGCAGCACAATCACTTGATGGCACAGTGAACGCACCACCTGTAAATCATGACTGATAAACAGATAGGCCAGCCGGTGGCGTTGCTGCAGCGATTTCAACAGCGTCAGGATTTGTGCCTGTACCGATTTGTCCAACGACGAGGTCGGCTCATCCAGGATCAGTAACTGCGGCTGTAAAATCAGCGCGCGTGCGATGGCGATGCGTTGACGCTGCCCGCCGGAAAATTCGGTCGGGTAACGGTGGCGCAGGGCAGGATCCAGCCCGACCTCCTGCAATACAGCTATCACCCGTTGCTCTCGTTGCTCGGCGTTTAACGTCTGATGAACCTCTAACCCTTCGGCTATGATTTGCAGCACATTCAGCCGCGGATTGAGTGCAGAGTAAGGATCCTGAAACACAATCTGCATTTGGCTACGGTACGGCAGCATTTGTTTCATGTTGAACTGGTGTAACGGCTGACCGTTAAACCACACCGCACCGCCAGCGTTCAGCAGGCGCAGTAACGCCAACCCGGTGGTGCTTTTCCCTGAGCCAGATTCGCCCACCAGGCCGATGCTTTCACCCGCCCTTAATTCAAAACTCAGCCCTTTCAGCGCGTAATTGTGATCAATCGTACGGCGTAACAGCCCGCGTTTGATCGGGAAACTGACTTGCAGATTTTCCACCTTCAGCAGTGGCGCGGCATCTGCCGGTAGCGGTAATGGCACACCGACATCTTCTGCCGCCAACAACTGCTGGGTATACGCGTGTTGTGGCTTGCTGAACAGATTGGAGCGGCTGTTTTGTTCGACGCAATGGCCATGGCGCATCACGGCCACATTGTCCGCCAGGCGGCGCACAATATTCAGATTGTGGGTGATAAACAGCAGCCCCATGCCCATCTCTTGCTTTAGCTCTTTCAATAACGACAGGATCTGTGCCTGAATGGTCACATCGAGCGCGGTAGTGGGCTCATCGGCAATCAGCAGTTTGGGCTGGGTTAACACCGCCATGGCAATCATCACCCGCTGACGTTCGCCGCCGGAAAGTTGATGCGGGTAGTCTTTTAATCGGCCTTTAGCGTTGCGGATACCAACGCGATCCAGACACTGGATAACCTCACCACGCGCAACGTCGCGTCGCATACCGCGATGCAGCGCCAGCACTTCCGTCAGCTGTTTCTCAATCGTGTGCAATGGATTGAGCGACACCATCGGCTCCTGGAAAATCATCGAAATCTGGTTACCGCGGACCTTGCGGAGTTCGGCCTCTGGCGCATGCAGTAACGAATGGCCATTAAACTGGATATCACCGCCGGTATAGATCACGGGAGGCGACGGCAGCAGGCGCAGTATCGATAAAGCCGTGACGCTTTTGCCCGAGCCGGATTCACCCACCAGTGCCAGCGTTTCTGCTTTTTCTATCTGCAATGAAATGCCATTGACCACCGGATTCAGTTGACCTCCCTGGCGGAAAGCGACGCTGAGATCCTGAATTGAAAGCAAAGGAGAGCTAGCCATATCAATGCGCCTTGCTGGGGTCAAAGGCGTCGCGAACCGCTTCGCCGATAAAAATGAGAAGAGACAGCAGTACTGCCAGCACCAGGAATGCGGTGATGCCGAGCCAGGGTGCCTGAAGATTGTTCTTTCCTTGCAGCAACAGCTCACCCAATGAAGGTGAGCCGATTGGCAGACCGAAACCAAGAAAATCGAGAGAGGTCAGGGTGGTGATTGAGCCGCACAGGATAAAGGGTAAAAAGGTCAACATGGCCACCATCGCATTGGGCAGCATATGGCGATACATAATGACCCTGTCTTTTACCCCCATGGCACGCGCGGCGCGGATATAATCGTAGTTGCGGGTGCGCAGGAATTCGGCGCGTACCACACCCACCAGGCTCATCCAGCCAAATAAAATGGTAATACCGAGCAACCACCAGAAATTGGGCTGTACGATGCTCGACAGCAGGATGATCAAAAACAGCGTCGGCATGCCTGACCACACCTCAATAAAGCGTTGGCCCCACAGATCAACGCGGCCGCCGTAATAGCCTTGCATCGCGCCCACACAGACACCAATCACGCTGGAGAATAGCGTTAGCGCGAGCCCAAACAGCATTGATATACGAAAGCCATACAGTACGCGGGCCAGCACGTCACTGCCGTTACTGTCGGTGCCCAACAGGTTATGGCGTGAAGGGGCCGAGGGGAAGGGCACGTCAGTAGCGAAGTTGATGGTGTCGTAACTGAAGCGAATTGGCGGCCAAACGGCCCATCCGTGGTTGTCTATCTGTTGCTTTACGAACGGATCCTGGTAATCGGTAGTGGTATGCAGTTCTCCGCCGAAGGTGGTCTCGCTGTAGTCAAAGATGAACGGAAAATACACATGGCCTTCGTAACGGACGAGCAAGGGTCTGTCGTTGGCAAGCAGGTTGGCACCTAAGCTGAGAGTAAACAGCACCAAAAAAATCCACAGTGACCAATAGCCACGACGATTACTGCGAAAACGCGCCCAGCGGGCCTGATTTATCGGGCTTAGACGGTTCATTGGCGTGCCTCGAAATCAATGCGCGGATCGACCAGGGTATAGGTGATGTCGCTGAGGATATTCAAGAGCAGGCCAATCAGGGTGAAGATATACAACGTGCCGAACATGACGGGATAATCCCGTTGCAGGGTGGCGTCGTAACCCAGTAACCCCAGCCCATTGAGCGAGAACATCACCTCGATCAACAATGAACCGGTGAAGAACATGCTGACAAAGGTCGCCGGGAAGCCTGCGATAACCAGCAGCATCGCGTTTCGGAACACGTGTCGGTAAAGGATTTTCTTCTCGTCGAGCCCTTTGGCGCGTGCAGTCACCACGTACTGTTTGCGGATTTCATCGAGAAACGAATTCTTGGTCAGCATCGTGAGCGTGGCGAAACCGCCAATCACCGTCGCCAACACCGGCAGTGTGATATGCCACAGGTAATCGGTTATTTTGCCGTACCACGGCAGGGTATCGAAGTTGCTGGAAACCAGACCGCGAAGTGGGAACCAATCGAGGTAGCTGCCGCCGGCGAACAGCACGATCATCAGAATGGCGAACAGGAAAGCAGGAATAGCATAACCGATGATAATCAGGGTGCTACTCCAGGTATCAAAGGCGCTGCCGTTATTGACGGCTTTGCGGATACCCAGCGGTATCGACACCAAATAGATAATCAGCGTGCTCCACAACCCCAGCGTAATAGAGACAGGCAGGCTATGGCCAATCAGCTGCATTACTGACGCACCGCGAAACAGGCTGTCACCAAAGTCAAAGCGCATGTAGTTCCACAGCATGGTGAAATAGCGCTCGTGCAAGGGTTTGTCGAAGCCATAACGTTTGGTGATCTCGGCGATAACCTCCGGATCCAGGCCGCGCGAGCCGCGGTACTGGCTATCCGTCGCGCTGCCGACACCGATGCGTGCATGGCCCAGTTTTTCACCGGCGCCACCGCCGCCGAAACCGCTGCTTTGGCCCATTTCAATGGCAGCAATGGCCTGATCGACCGGCCCGCCAGGGGCGATTTGCACGATGAAAAAGTTAATGGTGATGATCGCCCACAGCGTGGGGATAATCAGCAACAATCTGCGAATCAGATAAGCCGCCATCGCAGACTCCTTATTGCTGTTGGGCCGGTAAACGGGCCGCCTTGTTAACGTCAAACCACCAGTTGTCGAAACCGATCACGTAGGCAGGGCGAATTGGCGGCGTAGAGAATTTGTCCCAATAAGCATAACGGTCGTGATTGGAATACCACATCGGCAACATATATCTATTCCAGGTCAGTACCCGATCCAGCGCCCGGCCAAGTGGCAGCAGGGCTTTTTCATCGCCCTGATGTGCGGCGATCTGCCTGACCAGGCTGTCGACCGCCGGATCGGTGACACCCGAAGTGTTCCAACTGGAATCAATATATTTGGAGTCCCAAAGTGTCAGGAGGCTGGTACTGGGGAACGGCATTGCCATATAGACCGTTGGCATCATATCGAAATCGCCGTCGCGCATGCGTTTGGTGAATTGAGATATGTCGATCTCACGGATCTGCATATCAATGCCCAACCGTTTCAGGTTGTGCTGAAGCGGTAATACGTACTGGAAGTTGCTACCGCTCAGCAGCATCAACTCAAAGGTGAACGGTTTGCCGGTTTTGCTGTTCACCAATTGTTGGTTTTTCACTTCCCAACCGGCCAGCTTTAACAACTGAGTGGCCTTAAGCAGGTTTTGGCGATCGTTGCCGCTGCCGTCAGAGGTCGGCGGCTGGTAAATACTGGTGAACACTTCAGCCGGTACTTTGCCCTTCAGCGGGGCCAACAGCGCCAGTTCAGCCGCGTCTGGGTAACCACTGGCCGCGTATGGTGTGTTTTGGAAATAGCTGTTAGTCCGTTGATAGGCGTTGTAATACAGCGCCTTATTCATCCAATCAAAGTCGAAAGCCAACGTGAGTGCTTCCCGCACCCGAGGATCGGCGAACAGCGGGCGTCTCATATTGAAGGCCAGCCAGCGCGTATTTTGCGCCGCCTGGTTGGTTTCATCTTGTTTGATGATGTAGTTACGGGCGAAATTGCCGCCCTGATACTGCGTGGCCCAGCTTTTTGGCGAACCTTCAATACGGAAGTCATAGGCACCGGCCTTGAAGGCTTCCAGCGCGACTTTGTCGTCGAGGTAGTAGTCGTAACGAATGCTGTCGAAATTAAAGCGGCCGCGGTTGACCGGCAGATTGGCGGCCCAGTAATCGCGCACGCGTTGGTAGGTAATGTATTGGCCAAGCCGATAGCTGGCGATCTTATAGGGGCCGCTGCTGAGTGGCGGCGTGTTCAGCGGTTCATTCAGCTTATGATCTTTCCAAAAGCTTTGCGGCAAAATGGGGAGGCTGAACAGCCCGAGCAGTTTGTCTTTATCCGGCTGAGGGAATTCTATACGCACTGTCAGACGTGAGATCGCCTTGACCGTAATGCCTTTATACAGCACGCGAAATTGCGGTACGCCTTCGGTCATAAACTTATTAAACGTGAAAGCCACGTCGGCGGCGGTAATGGGGCTGCCGTCGTGGAAACGGGCGCGGGCATTAATATCCAGCTCTACCCAGCGCATATCCGCAGGGAAGCGAGCAGATTCGGCAATCAGCGGATAGTAACTGCCGATTTCATCGTCTGAGGTGGTGAACAGCGTGTCATACAGCGCGTCGGTCCGTTCGCCGGGAACGCCGCGTGGGGCATAGCGGTTAAAATTATCGTAGGTCCCGATGGCTGCCAGGCGCACATCGCCTCCCTTCGGTGCCGCCGGGTTGACGTAGTCATAATGGCTGAAGTCAGTGGCGTATTTCGGCTCACCGAGCTGGGCGAAAGCATAGCTTTCATTGAGGGGTTCAGCCTGCAGGCCAAGGCTCAGTGCCGAGAGCACCAGGGCAGCAAAAACGCGTATGGACATCTTAACGGTAAGCTCCTGCTGTAAAGTCAGTTAAACCTGCGGCCGGCAGGCCATTTTTTGCCACGCAGCAGGGTAAATACATGAGAGAACTCACGCCTTGAGTGCCTGATAGTCAAATACGGGATGGGCATTGCAATACGCCATGAAGTTATCGATGCTCAAGGGTTTGCTGTAATAATACCCCTGCATAAAGTTAACGTCGTGCTCCTGCAGGAAGTACACTTGTTCGGCTGTTTCAACCCCTTCCGCCACGGTTTGCATCTTCAATTTTTTGGCCAGTGAAATGACCGCGTCCAGAACGGGTGCCGTGACGGTATCCCGACCGATCGAGTTAACGAAGCCGCGATCGATTTTCAGGTAATCCATGCTAAATCGCTCCAGATAAATCAGTGCACTGTGGCCGGTACCAAAATCATCAATAGCGATTTCAATCCCCTGCTGGTGCAGCCAGTCGAACTCTGTCAACGCACTGTCTTCTTCCACCATACCGCGCTCGGTAATTTCAAAGACCAGCGTAAAATAGTTGCACGGTAATTGGGCCAGCAGTTCATACACATCGTGATGGAAAGAGGGCGCACTGAGATGTGAAGGGGAGATGTTCAACCCGAGTTTTGCCCCCTGCGGCAAAGCCGTTGCCAGTTTAGGGGCGTCTTCGGCAATCAGGCGGAACAGGTGGCGTGTCAGTGGCACTATCAGCCCTTCGCTTTCGGCATAGGGGATAAATAAATCTGGCGGTATACGCCCTTCGATGGGGTGTTGCCAGCGGATCAACGCTTCCAGGCCACCAATGGCGCCGGTTTTGGTATGAAAGACCGGTTGATACTCGATAAAGAACTCGTTGTACTTGATGCCACGCATCAGGGCGCGTTCTGGACTTTGGCGCAACAACAGCATGTAGTAGCACAGCACACCGATCATCACCGACAGGATCAGGCTACCCAGAAGGGTTAGCCTGATATCGTTGGGCGTCAGCTTTTGGTTATAAAACAGAATGGTCATCGGCGTGCCGGCGATGGATATACGGTCGGCCTGCTCGTTGGGCAGTTGGTTAACCGGCATCAGGTTTGGGCTAAAACTGGTGAGGGCGCGATCGCCGAGAATAATGGCAATGCTTGTCGCCCGATCGGCGGTGGGGCTGAACATTTGTTGGGGCATTAGCCCAATATCCAGCGTAGCCAGTATACCGGTATCTTCCTTGCCCGGTTGGCGTAACCACACGGCGACGGCGGGTTTTCCCGGCACTAATGGCGTACCCTGCTGTAGTTTGAGGTCCAGCGGCTGTTGTTGGTTTATTTCCGGATAGATGCTTTTCAGCGCCAGCGTCATGTTGCCGGTAGCGGAAGAACAGTAGGCAATGCCGTTTTTTACCAGCATAAAAGTACGTACGCCGGAATGGAAAGCTGCTTGGTAGGTAATATCCGGTTGGCTGGTTGCACAGGATTGTTCGGTTAACGGCAACAATTGCTGCATGATTTCCGTTAACTCATTAAAGATTTTGAGAGTGAATTCTTGCGTGCGTTGTTCCACCACACGTTGATATTGCGTACGCTGGTGGCTAATCAAAGAAAGCGTAATAGCCATAAACAGGATAAAAAACACCAGGGCTACAATGCCGCTTTTAGCCAGGCTACGTCTTCTGTGCGAGACATGGCGTGCAAATGCCCTTTTCAAGCCCATAAACCTGCCCCCTGAGCACGGCGTATCAAACTGTTTTTGTTATAAAGTGACTGCGTAATATATCCCAATGCTGGTCTTGCAGTCATTATTCATCGCACATCTCGCGAATGACAATCGGCCGATATGGCCCACTAACGCATTATTGGCATTATCTCCATTTGACGATAATAGGTGAGTTTTTCATCTGAGGTGCAGTTTCCCGAAAATAATATCGCGAAATAAATAAGGGGAGGGCAGCAGAAAGCCAATCGAATCGATCGCTGATAGCGCAATGATGTCTCGAGGTTAGGCGGGGCAAAAAAAACGCTGCCCGAAGGCAGCGTTCTATCGCTCGTTTGGTATTCAGGACAATCAGGTTGGTACCGTCAACTGCGGGTAAGCACTCGGCGGCCTTCACGATAACGTTTATCCCAGTAGTTATCGCTCAGTTTTGAAATCATCACGCCGTTACTGGTCGAGGCATGAACAAATTGATCGTTACCTAAATAGATGCCGACATGGCGTCCGGTAGAGCCGGCGCGGAACAGCACCAGATCGCCAGGACGCAGTTTGGTACGCAAGATCTTCTTGCCAACGTCTTCCTGTTCATAGGTTGAACGCGGTAAATCCATACCAAACTGTTCACGGAAGGTGCGTTGTACAAACGCTGAGCAATCGATGCCGCGCTTGGTTTCACCACCTAAACGGTAGCGAACGCCTTTCCAGTCTGCATACTGGTCCATAATTTTTGACTTAACGTCAACGTTACGGACCATTGCTTCGAATTCATCCTGAGAGGCTTGCAGTAAAAGACCATCTTTGTCATTAACTGCACGCATCTCAGTTTGTGCGTTATTCAAGTTCGAAGTGTGAGTCGTGCTACACGCGGAGAGCATTACCGCTGCGGCAATTGCAGGTACTACCCGCAAAAAATATCTCAGAAACGGTTGAGATTTGACCATTGTTGTTGTTTTCCCTTGAAGTCCTTAACGACGAAAGTCGCTACCTGAAAAATGCCAAACGGAACGAGACTAGTCTGCTGCTGTTTACTCGACAATCGCTTACCGTTCAAAACGTGCTGGAACGCACATTTTTAATCGATTTGACGCTGAGTTGAGTTAAACCAGGCACAAACGCATCCGAGATTACCGTAACGAATTGGGGATTGCGAGCCTTTTTCCGCCCTTTTTTATATGAATTTGTGATGTAACATAATGTAAATCTTCATATAAAAAACGCTAATCGTTCGTTGTGCTGGTTTTGCGTCAATTCAGGCGGCGAAAGCGTTAACGCGATGATGTGCAAATAAGCAGAAAACGGTGAGGGAATCATCAGGAGGCCGGTCGGCCTCCTGCGGGGTATCACGATTTGTTATGGCTGCGATGGGCGGTGCTTGCCAGGCAGCATATCGTTCAGGCGCTGAATCAATACATCACTGAACGGAGTCATCAGACACCAGCTGGCACCAACCAACACGACAGACAGTGAACCAACGGCGATATCCGTAAACCAGTGGGCGCCAATCATCACGCGTGGTAATGAAAATACCAGGGTGATCAACAGCGCGACGATAAATGCCCGGCAATTAAAGTAGCGCAGCATGAAGCATGAAAAAATCATCAGCATCATACCGTGATCGCCAGGGAAACTGTCACTGGAAGCGTCTTTGGTAGGAATGCCGGTCAGTTCACTGACGCGGTTGATATTCTCAAAGCTCAGCGACGGGCTAGGGTGCTTGACCGGCAGCAAATGCCCAAGCTGGTTCAACACCACGGCAGTCAACAGCATAACAACGCCGGTGATCAATAAACGGCGACGGCCTGCGGCATTTTGCTGCAGGTAAAAAAACAGATACAGCAACCCCATTGCGAGCAGTGACATTACGTCAAATGCACGGTTATTGGTAATGGCCACCAAATGCAAAAAGTTGGAGTCAGTGGCTAAATGACGATTGAAAAAGAAGAAAATGGAAGAGTCCACAGTAAACCAAACACCGTGGTTAGCCGGCAGGAACCAGGACAGAAACAGCGCAATGCCCAGTAAATTGAAAAAGATGATGAAGGGTAAATTGCGGCGAGTCATGGCATAACCTGTTGTAAGTCTATAAATAAAAAGGGTGCTAACGGTAAAGATCTCAACTTAAACGAATAGTAAACAGCTTGGCTTGTAATGTGTTCCAGTCGGCGTTCTCGTTGTGAATGAGTTCAATTCGGCTGTCCAGTGGTGCCACTGGGCGTGTTTCGATACTGAGATCTTGTCCCTGACGGTTGATCAATAATGTGCCTTCAGCAATGCGTACCACACCTTTGGCGCGTTCAACGGGGGCCAGGCGTATCCACTCCATAATGCCAACGGTATCGAATACGGTGTCGGCATCAAAGATCCAGCCGCAGCTGGTAAATCCCTGCCCCTGATTGAGTGCTCTGCGCCAGCGTGACGTTTCCGGCAACCGCAGTGCGGCCAGGCCTTGCGTTTTGGCATGGCTATGATGATGTTGTGCATCCGGTAATTCTGTGCGATTTGTGCGAGGCTGGTCGAGCAAGGTAACATCTGCTTGTCCCTGTACGATCGGATAAAGCGGGCGTTGCCGGGGATCCTGCGCCGCCCATTGTTGCAAGGCCAGCAGATCCTCGGGGTGATAAGTATCGCTTTTGCTCGCCAGAATAATGTCTGCGGCTGCCAGTTGATCGCGGAAGTTTTCATTTTCGCGGTAGCGCGGTTCACTGAGCTGACGTGCGTCCAGCAGACAGAGGGTGGCTTGCAGTTCAATCCAGCCGGCATAACTGTCTTGTGTCAGCAATGACAGAATCTGTTTCGGATGACCGAGGCCGGTCGGTTCGATCAGTAACCGGTCAGGTTTGCTTTGTTGCAGGAGCATGTTGAGTCCAACCTGCATTGGCAGCCCGTTAACGCAACACATGCACCCCCCCGGGATCTCCTTCAACACTGCGCCGCTGTCTGCCAGCAATGCGCCGTCGATACCGATTTCACCGAATTCATTTACCAGCACGGCCCAGCGTTCGTGTTCCGGTTTGTTTGCCAATAAATGACGTATGGTGGTGGTTTTACCACTGCCGAGGAAACCGGTGATCAGGTTAGTTTTGGTCATGTATTATTCCTGATGTTAATAATTTCGACTGATCAATAAATAAGCCACCTGTTTGGCTTGAGTACAAGAGGCTGCCCAGCTTGCTTCAGGTCACAAATTTAGCAGGTTAGAATGCGATATTTAACTGGCCAAATCGACGATAATTTGTCGGAAAATTCTTAGCAAAAACCATGTATTAGCCATGGATACTGATTGTTAGTAGCTTGTTTTTTCTTTGTTAATTGCCCGATTACCCGCCAAATAATTACCCTGACCTTGCGATTATTCTTAAGAAGATCCTCTATGTTTAAATTGGCTTAACAAAAAAATGAGGTTGCCATGAATGTCTTTCGGTTATTTTTGATCGTAGGAATATTGTTTTCATGGACGGCAGCAAGTCATGCAGGAACCACTGGCGGGGTTATTCGTTTTGTCGGTTCTATTGTGGAAAGCCCCTGCGCGGTGAATGTCACCGATTCAACGGCCAATACGCAATGTTACCGCAATGGGCAGTACTATCAAGGTCAACAGGCCCTGTCAAAATTTGATGATACACGCAAAGAGCTTCCACTGAATTTAGGCACAACCGAAATGCGGTGGGTGGATCAACAGAAAAAACTTGCAGTAATGACGGTAGTTTATCGTTAAGTCGTTCGGCCATGCCGGATGAACCGTCCGGCATGGCCATTTTCTCTGTACGTTAAAAAACGATTCCCAACCTTTATTGCACCATTGCCGGCCAGCGATATTACGCCAGCTGCGTCGACACCCAGTTTTTTACCGTTTCCCGTGCGCCACGATCGCGCAGTGACAGATAAGCGCGAGTCACCGCCGCGACAAAATCCTCATTACCTGGCAATTGTTCACCAAAAATACTTTTTAGCCCCAACAAGGCGATCACGCGTTGTTCATCGTCCGGCGTTGCGGCGACGACCTGCTGGAGCGTTGCCGACAGCGGATCGCGGATATCTATCGGTTGGCCGGCATCATCGACACCACCGACATAGCGCATCCAGGCTGCCACGCCTAACGCCAGACCTGCGTAGCTGCTGCCATGCTGCAGATGCCAGCGCACAGAGTCCAACATACGTTGCGGCAGTTTTTGCGTACCGTCCATGGCGATTTGCCAGGTACGATGCTGCAAGGCGGGGTTGCTGTAACGTTCAATTAACTGTGTCGCGTAGGCTGCCAGATCGATACCGCTGACGCTGAGGGTTGGCGCCTGTTCTGCCAGCATCAGGTGATGTGCGGCATGGCGATAAGCCTCATCGCCCATGCAGTCGTTTATATATTGATAGCCTCCCAGATAACCGAGATAGGCCAAAAAGGAGTGGCTGCCATTGAGCATGCGCAGCTTCATTTGTTCGAACGGCAATACGTCGTTCACCAACTGTGCGCCAGCCAGTTCCCACGCGGGGCGTCCCGCGACAAAATTGTCTTCCACCACCCATTGAATAAAAGGTTCACAGGCGATGGCACATTCATCGCGTACCCCGCCGAGTGCATCAGCCACTTCATTCAGCGTCTCTGGCGTAGCGGCTGGAACAATGCGGTCGACCATGGTGCTGGGGAAGCTGGCGTGTTGGGTAATCCAGTCGGCCAGAGCGCCGTCGCGCACTTGTGCTAATCCGACTATTGCATTGCGTAGTACATGGCCGTTTTCTGGAATATTGTCGCAAGAAAGCAGGGTAAAGGCGGGCAGACCACGTTCACGACGCAGGCGTAGCGCCTCTACCAAAATGCCAGGAACCGTTGTGGGCTGCTCGGGATGGGCGAGATCGGCGAGGATCGCTTGATGCTGAAGATCCAACTGCCCAGTGCCTGGTTCAATGCAGTAGCCTTTCTCGGTAATCGTCATCGAGACAATCGCCACCTGAGGCTCCGCCAGTTTTTCCAGGACGGCGCCTATGCCTTCCAGCTTGCGGTGAACGCTTTCATGCACAGCGCCGATGACGATTGCCTGATCGCCAGCCGCACCTTTCTCCAGCACGCTATACAGATGATCTTGCTGACGCAGCGTCTGGAATAACGCATCGCCGCCAAACAGACTGATCTCGCAGATCCCCCAATCGCCCCCCTGACGATTCAATACCCGATCGGTCAGCAGTGCCTGATGGGCGCGGTGAAAGGCACCAAACCCAATATGCACCATGCGGCTTTGTAATGCGCTGCGTGCGTAGTGCGGTTGCTGGACGGCATCGGGAAGCGGTGAGTTGGCGATCGTCTTCATGCAAAACTCCAAAGCTGAGTAAAAGATGCTGGCAGGTAACTTCTTAAAAGTTATCAGACCAGTTTTTTTTGCGCTAAGGGGCGTTTTTTTCACCCTTCCGCACGCGGGTTATCTGACGCAGTGTAAGGCTGTCAGCGTATCAATAACATGTATCAGTCGAGAATAAGCCAGATTCGTGAAGTGGATCAACCAATCGTCGTTTCGCTTTTGACAGACAGATGTGAAAGAGTAAGGTGAAAGATAACCGATATCTATTTCAATTTGGTATAACAAGATTGTCGACACTGTGCGATCTTTATCCCTTCTGCAAGATTGGGCGATTTTTTATAAGGATAAATAATGGAACAAACATGGCGTTGGTATGGGCCGAACGATCCTGTCTCTCTTGATGATGTCCGTCAGGCTGGCGCTACTGGTGTCGTCACTGCATTGCACCATATTCCGAATGGCGAGGTGTGGCCGATCGAGGAGATCAAGGCACGTCAGGCACTGCTGGCGGAAAAGGGGTTGGTGTGGTCTGTGGTGGAAAGCATTCCGGTGCATGAAGAGATCAAAACCCACAGCGGCAATTACCCGCAACATATCGCCCATTATCAGCAATCGCTGCGTAACCTGGCGGCCTGCGGCATCGATACCGTTTGCTACAACTTTATGCCGATCCTCGACTGGACACGCACAGATCTGGAATATGTGTTGCCTGACGGCTCGAAAGCGCTGCGTTTCGATCAAATCGCCTTCGCGGCTTTTGAACTGCACATTCTGCAACGCTCAGGCGCAGATCAGGATTATACGGCGGAAGAGCAGGCGCAGGCCGCCGAGCGCTTTGCCGCCATGAGCGCTGCGGAGATTGCCACATTGACCGGCAATATCATCGCCGGGCTGCCGGGGGCAGAAGAGGGCTATACGCTCGATCAGTTCCGCGCTCGTCTGGCGGAGTACGATGGGATCGACAAAGCGCAACTGCGCGAAAATATGGCGGTGTTTCTGCGTGCAATCGTTCCGGTGGCGGAAGAGGTCGGGGTCCGGCTGGCGGTGCATCCAGACGATCCGCCGCGGCCAATCCTTGGTCTACCGCGCATTGTCTCGACCATTGACGATATGCAGTGGTTCAAGCAGACCGTCGACAGCCTTTATAACGGCTTTACTATGTGTACTGGTTCCTATGGTGTGCGTGCGGACAATGATTTGGTGCGGATGATTAAGACCTTCGGCGATCGTATCCACTTCACTCACCTGCGCGCCACTTGTCGTGAGGAAAACCCGAAAAGCTTCCATGAAGGCGCGCATCTGCAAGGCGATGTCGACATGGTGGCGGTGATTGAGGCGATTCTGAGCGAAGAACAGCGGCGTCATAAGGCAGGCGATCGGCGACCAATCCCGATGCGTCCCGATCATGGGCATCAGATGCTGGATGATTTAAAGAAAAAAACCAATCCGGGTTACTCGGCGATTGGCCGTTTGAAGGGGCTTGCGGAACTGCGCGGTGTCGAACTGGCGCTCAAACGCCGCTTCTTCCCTGAGTTGCCGTAACGGGGAAAAGCTGCGCCGAAACCCGGAATAAGCGTTATCGGCGCGGCCAATTTTCGCCCGAGCACTGCCCGGACGGAAAGTGGCAAGCAATAGCTTATTCAGCCCGGCTCATGTAGCGACGTTCAGCAATATGAATGCGGATTTTGTCACCGGCGCTGAGGTACTCTGGCACCTGAATGGTCAGACCGGTCGCCATGGTGGCCGGTTTGTTTCGGGCACTGGCGGATGCGCCTTTGATGCCTGGAGCTGTCTCCACAATTTCCATATCCACGGTTTGTGGCAGTTCCAACGCTAACACTTGACCGTCCAACGTCAGTACCTGCATGCCTGGCAGACCGGCTTCAGGAATAAACAGCAGCTCGTCTTCGATCTGGTCTTTCTTGAAGATATACGGGGTGTAATCCTCGTCATCCATGAAGACGTACTCTTCGCCATCGATATAAGAGAAGTTCACCTTACGGCGGGACAGGCTAATGGTATCCAGGATATCGTCGCCCTTGAAACGTTCTTCAACCTTCAACCCGGTACGGACATCCGAGAAGCGCATTTTGTATAAAGTGCTGGCACCTCGTGCACTTGGGCTTTGGACATCAATGTCTCTCACCAGCAGCAGTTTGCCGTTGTAATTGATCGCCATGCCGCGCTTAATTTCGTTAGCCTTTGCCATATAAAATAACCTGCAATGAAGAGTATTTGGGAAGTTGCGACACGTTACTCGCGCTGTTGATTTCAGGCAAGTAGATCGAGCAAAAACAGTGAGAGAAAGGGGGATGGCGGGCGCCATCCCCTGTGGAGTTACTTGAATACCGGCAGCAGACCCAGCAATGCCAATATGTGCGCGACAGCGTTGATCAGCCCGAACAAAATGATGAACAGGATCATGCCATGACCGCCGGGTGCGCGATATTGCGCATCAGCAAAGCGGCGGCGGCTGGCGTGCGCCATCATTGCTGGCACGATGACCGCCCAAACGGTGGCAGCCAGCCCGGCGAAACCGATGGCGTACAGGAAGCCATTCGGGAACAACAGCGCGGCAATGGTCGGCGGCGCAAAGGTGACGAGCGCGGTTTTAGTGCGTCCAGCGGTGTCGTCGCTGAATTTGAAAAAGTCCGCCAGATAGTCAAACAGGCCCAGTGACACCCCGAGGAACGAACTGGCCAGCGCCATATAAGAGAAGGCACTCAGTAGCTGGCCGACGGTCTGGCTGCTGGACACGTTGCCCATTTGTTTGAGCAGGCTGCCGATGTTGCCGCCTTCGGCAATCACCTGTCGGAAGGCGTCACGAGCGATATTGCCCTGAATCACATACTGCCACAGGATATAGATCGCCAGTGCCAACAGCGTGCCGTACACCAAGCTGCGCACCACGGCACCGCTGTCTTTATGATAATACTTCACCAATCCCGGCACATTGCCGTGATAGCCGAACGAGGTCAGCAGATAAGGCAGCGCCGCCAGGGCATATGGCAAATAGCTGGCCTGGTCATCTCCACGGTTGAACAGCACCGCCGGTTGTACATGAGTGAACATATCGCCGACCGACATCACAAAGGTGATCACCATACCGCCGATCAAAATGGTGCTCAGGCGATCTACCGCACGCGTGGAAAGCCAAACAATAAAGGCCACTATGATGGCAAACACCAGTCCTGCCGTGGTTTGCCCGACGCCAATGATACCTTCCAGCGTGTGAGCGATGATTGAACCGCCGGCAGAAATATAGGCGTAGGTCAGGATATACAGGACAAAGGCAATGGAAAGGCCGTTAATGGCGTTCCAGCTTTTGCCCAGCAGGTCTTTAACAATGGTATTGAAGCTGGCGCCGCTTGGGTAATGCAGGGCGGCCTCAAGGATCATCAGGCCGGAAATCAGCATACAGGCCCAGGTATAAATCAGCAGCGCGACAGAGCCGCTAAACCACACGCCAGAAGTCACAATAGGGATGGAGAACATGCCGGCGCCGACGGCGGTGCCTGCAATGATCATCGCGCCGCCAAGGACTGAAGGGCGGGAAAGCTTCTGGATGGTGTCCGCGGACATTATTGATTGCTCCTGAATGGCTGAGTTGGCCGTGAGTTCTTTTGTACTAGCTTAATGGTACATGTGTGGCTGACGCATGTAAAGCCGTGAATGTGCTTGTTTCATGCATTAATTTGCCTTAATGGGGCTGTTTAGGGCGTATTTGGGGCCTGGATGAGGGCAGTCAATTAACGGCTAAAAGAGGGGGGTGTAAAGATTGATGGGCAAACCCGGATTATGCTGGCGGGCAATGCGCGCTACTGATATTGTCGCGCTTCAATTCCGCCAGCCCACCGGGAGACTCGCTGATGGACTGCCGTGCCGACTGTGGCGCCTGTTGTATTGCGCCTTCAATATCCAGCCCGATCCCCGGCATGCCCAACGGCAAGCCCGCGAATACCCGCTGCATTCATCTGAGTGAGCAGCTACGTTGTGGTTTGTTTCACTCGCCATTGCGGCCAAAAGTCTGTGGCAGCCTGCAGGCAAGCCGTGAAATGTGTCATGACCACCGCGATCAGGCGCTCATCTATTTGGCTAAGCTGGAAGCGGATACGGCACCTTGAATCCGCGTTATGCGTCTTTGAGCTTCCACAAACACAGTACTGCACCGATCACCATCGCCAGCGCGGAGTAAAATACCGCGTGGTAACTCCAGATTTCTGCCACTACACCGGCAATTGAACCGGCAAAGATCCAGCCCACTCGGGTCGTGTTGGTAAATAAGGTGGTGGCCGCACCGGCCTGTCCGGGCATCAGATCCTGAAAATAGAGCATGCCAATCCCTGCCAGCACGCCGATAAAGGCAGCATTAAGCAGTTGCAGGGCGATCAGCTGCCAGGTGCCGGTGATAAACAACAGGCCAAGGTAAAACAGCAGGCCTGCCACCACAGCACAACGCATCAGGAAGCGCTTGCCGAAGCGTTTCGCCACCATACCGGCGACCAGCATGGTGGGTATCTCCAGCCCGGCTGCGGTGCCCATTAATATCCCCGCCAATCTTTCCGGCAGTTGCAGTTCATGCACCATATACAGCGGCATATTGATCAGATACATGCTGTTGGCGGTCCACATAAAGGTGCAGGCCATAAACAACAGCAGCGTATCACGACGGTTCTGGCGCGGAGCTTCCAGCGTGGTGCTGGCGGGCACCGGCGTTTTGCGCATCGATGGCAGCATTGTCCACACCAGCGCGCCACACAGAATAAATGCAGCCGCGGCAGCCAGATACATCACCTTAAAACCGAATCCCAATGCCAATGCAAAGGCGATAGGGGGACCGATGACCCAGGCCAGGGAAACCTGTGCACGCAGGATCGAGCTGAACATCACGGCTTCGCGACCGGTACGGTCGGCATGCTCGCGTGCCAGGGCAAACATCTGGGGGTTTGCGGTGGAACCGAAGCTGGTCAGCATCACGCCGACGGCCAGCAAAAGAGAGTAATTACGACTCCAGGCGAACAGCACACAGCCCAGTGCACCCAACATGCAGCACAGAAAAATCAGTGTTTTGCGATCGCCTTTTTGATCCGAGCGTCGGGCAAGAAATTGACTGACCAGAATGCCGATGACGGCGCTGCCGGTAAAGAATAACCCGACCATGGAAGGGCGCACTTTCACTTCTGTCGCCAGAAATAGGCTCAGCGTCGGGGTCTGCAGCGCACCGGCAATCCCAGTGAGGAAGGCCACCACTAAAAATGCCAGTGAAGTGAGGTCGGGGGAGCGTCGTGTTACCGCAGTTGAACTAGGCATAGAGGTCAGCAAATAGCCATAATTGAGGGAGTCGCGCGCATAATACGCCCGTTTAAATTAATCAGAAACCGGTTTCATTCTGCTTAATGGTAAAAAATTCTTACCCGCATAAGTCGAGAAAAAGGGCGATGTCACCATCGCCCGGGTATTCGGATATACCGCGTTATGCGCCGATTGGCACGTCGTGCGCGGTGTTTTTCAGCACCTCACCCTGGTACTTCTCTATCTGCAACTGAGCCATCTGCCCGCAGTTACCCTGGGCCAGGCTGGAGGAGCCAATGTCAAAGGTCAGGCAGTTGACGTTGCCGTTCTTACACAGCGACCCCGGTTGTGACGGATCCGCCGGATCGAACCAGGCCCCTTCGCTGATACGCACCACGCCAGGGCGTACGTCCTCACTGACCACGGCACCAACCAGGATCTGGCCACGATCGTTAAAGGCACGTACCAAGTCACCGTTAGCGATACCGCGTGATTGGGCATCCTGTGGATGGATCACAATCGCTTCACGATCTGCGACCGCATACTTTTTACGCAGCGGCGTATTGTCGAGCTGTGAGTGCAGGCGGTTGATCGGGTGTGCGGTGTTCAGTGACAGCGGATATTTAACCGCTTCCGGTCCGCGATACCACTCATGCGGTGGCATCCAGGTTGGGATGCCGGGGCAATCCTGGTATTTCATTTTGGCAATGGCGTCGGAGTAAATCTCGATTTTACCGGACGGCGTACCCAATGGATTGAGCAACGGGTTTTCGCGATAGTCGGCGAAACGCACCCATTGCGTGTTGGCTTCAGGCACCGGGAAGCGCACATAGTTATTGGATGCCCAGAACATGTCGAACGGTGGCAGGGCCACCCGGGCGGCGCGCGCCTGCGTTTTCATGTCATCGTACATGCCTTTCAACCACTGGGTTTCATCTTTGCCTTCGGTAAAGGCATCTTGCACTCCCAGTTTGGCCGCCATGGCTGCGAAGATATCAAAGTCGCTGCGCGACTCATGCTGTGGTTGTACACACTGATGCATTGGGAATACATACAGCTGCGAGTAATCCCCCCCCATTTCCAGATCGTTGCGTTCATAGCTGGTGGTGGCTGGCAGTACGATATCGGCGTGTTTGGCCGTGGCGGTCCAATAGGGTTCGTTCACCACGATGGTGTCCGGCCGTTGCCACGCCTTGACCAGATTATTGGTGTCCTGATGCTGGTGGAAGGTATTCCCCCCGGCCACATACACCATTTTCACCTCAGGGTAGGTGACCTGCGCGCCGTTGAAGTTAATGGTCTTGCCTGGATTGCTCAGGCATTCGGCGATGCGTGCCACCGGGATCGGGGCCGGCGAGTTCTTCGGCGCGTTACCGGCAGAAATACCGGAAATGATGCCGCCTTTCGCCGTCGGGCTCCCGCCGGAAGAGTAATGATAACTGAAGCCAAAACCGCCGCCCGGCAAGCCGATTTGGCCGAGCATCGCCGCGACGGTGACCAAGAGCCAGTGCTGTTGTTCGCCATGATGCTGGCGTTGAATACCCCAACCGCCCATGATCATGGTGCGATTTTTTGCCATGTCGCGGGCCAGTTGGCGTAACACGTCGGCATCGACACCGCACACATCGGCAGCCCATTCGGCGGTTTTTGGCGTGCCATCGGTTTCGCCCAGCAGATAGGCCTGGAACTTGTCGAAGCCGGCAGTATAGGTTTTCAGGAAGTCAGGGTTATGCAGGTTTTCGGTCAACAGCGTGTGAGCGATGCCGATCAGCATAGCGCCGTCCGTATAAGGGCGCGGGGCGATCCACTGCGCATCGACGAAT
Source organism: Serratia sp. PL17 (assembly GCF_017832355.1). GTDB lineage: Bacteria > Pseudomonadota > Gammaproteobacteria > Enterobacterales > Enterobacteriaceae > Serratia. The sequence goes on along the minus strand of NZ_JAFIBY010000003.1, from coordinate 499,736 downwards.
TTGGCGCTGTCGTTGTGCACCGGATCGATACTGATCACCCGGGTGCCTTTCTTCTTCAGTGCCTCAAAGCCCGTCTGCCCGTAGTGGTCCGGCACGTTCCAACTGTTTTTCAACGTGATCATTGGGTTACAGCCCCATAGAACCACCAGTTGGCTGTTTTCTATCACGTTAGGCCAGGCGGTCTGCTGTTCGTAAACCTCCATAGAGCCCACCACGTGTGACATGATCACCTGGGCTGCACCGGTGGAGTAGTCGCCGGCATAACCGAGGAAACCGCCGGTCAGGTTCATCAGGCGTTGCAGCAGTGTGCGGCTGTTATGCAGCATGCCGACGCTCTTCCAGCCATAAGACCCGGCATAGATTGATTGTGGGCCGTGGTCTTTCTGTAGACGGGTAATCTCACCGCACACCAGTTCAATGGCTTTGTCCCAACTGACGCGCACCCATTCGTCGCGACCGCGTAACTCGGTATGGCTACCGGGGCCCCCTTCCAGCCAGCTTTTACGCACCATCGGGTATTTGATGCGGTTTTCAGCATGGACTTGATAAGGTGCCATGGTGATCAGTTCGTTCGGATAAGGATCGTCTTTAACCGGCTGCACGCCGACCATTTTGCCGTCCTGTACTATGGCTTCAAAAGCGCCCCAGTGTGCGCCCGTCAGAATGCCTTTTTGTGCCTGGCGCAGTACCACAAACTGTGGCAGCGCCTGGCTAATAGCCTGCGCCAATGCGGATTTGGGCCACAAGCCTGCCAGCAAAGGTGCTGCGGCCAGCGCAGTGGCACCGGTCAGGAAGCGGCGGCGGCTCATTTTTAACGCTTGTTGTTGATATTTGCTCATTTCGCTTCTCCCTTAAAGCTTGGCTGGTGCGGCGGGTTGCATGTCACTGGCATGTTTCTGCACGTATTGTGTCAGAACGCGCAGTTGTTCCTGCGTCAGCGAGGTGCGTGGAGCCATACCTTTAATTACGCCGATCCACTGGTTGGCGTTGAAGCGATCGAGTGCGGTCAGGCCGTGGCAACCGGTACAGTTGGCAGACATCATATCCGCCGTGTAGCGCCAGATTTTTTGCTGATCGTCGATCAGTTGTTTACGCGGCAACCATACCTGGAGAGAAACTTGATGCCACACTAGGCCCGTTTCACTGTCGGTCATGGTGCTCCCGGTTTTCAGCAGTTTGCGTGCGTCTTCACCCAGCAGCACGCTGAGAATACGCTTGCCCTGTGCCGCGTAGAACACTTCGCTGACACCGTCTTGCTGCCAGCCGGTGACGTTGGCCAGCACTTTGTCACCTTCCTGTTTCATCACCTGAACCTCGGTGGATGGCATCAAGTTACCGGCGTTGTGGCTGTCGTCAGGCTTCAGGAAGAAGGGCTCAGTGGCAATGGTGTACAGCGTGGTCGCGGTTGGTGAGGTTTCAGCGGCCGCTTTTGCCAGTTCGGCTGCACCAGCCTGAGCTGCGCCACTCATATCCGGCAGGATATGTGCCACACCTTTGTGACAATCGATACAGGTTTCGCCCTGCTTGATGGCCACTGGATGCTGAATGCGTGCTTCAGGTCGCTGAGCAGTGATGTCCATAGCATCAAAGCTGTGGCACGAGCGGCAAGTGGCGGAGTCGTTTTCTTTCAGCGTTTTCCATACCGACTGAGCCATGGCCAGCTTATGTGCCTCATATTTTTCTGGTGTATTAATGGTACCCACCATCTCGCCATAAATATCTTTTACCGCGCGGATTTTGGTCCACAGGTAATCGAGCGGCTCATGCGGAACGTGGCAGTCGGCACATTCGGCACGGATGCCTTTGGTATTCTGGAAGTGGACGCTGCCCTGATATTCAGCCAGCGGCTGTTGCATGGTGTGACAGGAAACGCAGAAGGCCGTGTCGCTGGTTTTGTGGAATACCGTCGCGGTGCCCGCTAATAATGCTGCCCCGAGGATAATTCCGAGGAGCAAAATCCACAGCCATCCCCAGCGGTGCTTTTTTATCAAGCCAGTGAGTTTATTGGTCATATTGAACCCGCTTATAATTATGAAATACCAAGGAAAACCTTGCCAAAAAAGTGTCGACCGAACGCCGACATGCTTGGGGAAGTATAGGTATTATTAGCAAAGACATCTAATACTATAGGGTTATTTTTAGAGGAAAAACGGCCATTCGAGGGATTTTACAGCGTTATATTCTGAGTTATATAACGCATTTTTTATGTGGTTTTATCATGCCATGAGAAAGATCACGGACAGAGAGGAAAAACTCTGAATGGAAACGGCTATTCTGTTGGCAGATAAGCCTGGCCGGTCAGCCACAGGTGAATGGCATTGCGGCTGGCTTCAAAATGCGGCTCCGGCAAGGCATTCGGAGAACACCAGCGCCATTCGGCACATTTATCCGGTTCTTTGCGTTCGGGTGTGCCGCCGGGATGCTGTGTCTGCAAGCACACGGATACCGTATGTTTTCCTTCGGCGCGCCAGGTTTGCAGATTATTGCTGATACCGATAAAACGAGGTGGGGCGATCATCAACCCGGTTTCTTCGGCGATTTCACGCTGTGCGCACTGTTCAAAGGTTTCACCCTCATCCAGGTGCCCACCGGGAATAGACCAGAAAGGCGCGTGCTGACCGCAGCGTTTTCCCAGTAGTACTTCCCCTTGCGCGTTTACGATGATCACACCGACTCCTGCAACTACAGACATGTATAGCTCCGTCAGCAAAATTTCAGCACAGTATGTCATTTTAGCGCCGCGACAGGTAACCCTTCGGGAAAAGTGTGCGTAAGGTCAAAAATCTATGACATCAAAATGGAGAAAACTTGCTTTCATCCAAGGCTGATTACACACTCCTTGAAACGTTTCAGCGTTATTGTCACGATGATTCGGTGCCGATAACGCTCCTTTTTCCCAATGAAGCTGAAACGATTCAATTCAGCAGGAGAGGAGCATCATGTTCCAGTTGTCACAGCAAGATATTCACCTGGGCGCAACCGCCGGTAGCAAGCAGGAAGCCATCCAGCAAGTGGCTTCAGCACTGACTGAGGCAGGCTGCGTCAGCGCCGCCTATGTGGACGGCATGTTGCAGCGCGAGCTGCAAACCTCCACTTACCTGGGTAATGGCATTGCCATCCCGCACGGTACCACCGATACCCGCGATCTGGTGTTGAACACCGGTGTACAGGTATTCCAGTTTCCGCAGGGCATCGAATGGGGAGAGGGCCAAACCGCATTTGTGGTGATCGGCATTGCTGCCCGTTCTGATGAGCACCTGGCGCTCCTGCGCCAACTGACCCATGTCCTTAGCGATGACAGCGTAGCCGAACAACTGGCGAAAACCACGTCAACGGAAGAGCTGCGCAGTTTGTTGATGGGTGAAAAGCTGACGGCGGAGTTCAAGTTTGACGCGTCTCTGATTGCGCTCGATGTGGCCGCCGACAGCCTGATGACGCTGCAGGCGTTGAATGCAGGCCGCCTGCAGAAGATCGGCGTGGTTAACGCGCAGTTTGTTAGCGACGTCATCACCCGCAAGCCGCTGAATCTGGGGCAGGGCATTTGGTTAAGCGACAGCACCGAAGGCAATTTGGCCAGTGCAGCGACCCTCAGCCGTCCGGCTCAAGCCTTTGACGAAGACGGCGAGAAGGTGGCGCTGTTGCTGACGCTGTCCGTGGCCGATCAGCAGCCGCTGGCCGTGTTGAATTATTTGAGCGATTTGCTCTTGGCAAACAAAGCTGAACGCTTGCTGAACGCTGATGCCGTCACCGTGTTGGCCTTGTTGACCAGTGAGGTAGAAGAAGAAAGCACCATGCTGAGCGCTGAGTACGTGATCCGTAACGAACACGGTTTACATGCACGCCCGGGTACAGCGCTGGTCAACGTGATCAAGCAGTTCAGCAGTGAAATTACCGTCACTAATCTCGATGGCAGTGGCAAACCGGCCAATGGTCGCAGCCTGATGAAGGTTGTGGCGTTGGGCGTGAAGAAAGGACATCACCTGCGCTTTACCGCCAAAGGTGAAGATGCTGAAGCGGCGCTGAAGGCGATCGGAGAAGCGATTAACGAAGGACTGGGCGAGGGCGCAGCATGAGCAGAAGAGTAGCAACAATTACCCTAAATCCGGCTTACGATCTGGTGGGTTTCTGCCCAGAGATTGAGCGCGGTGAAGTTAACCTGGTCAAAACCGCAGGTCTTCACGCCGCCGGGAAGGGGATCAATGTTGCCAAGGTGCTGAAGGACCTGGGTATTGATGTCACTGTGGGCGGTTTCCTGGGGAAAGATAACCAGGACGGTTTCCAATTACTGTTCAGCGATTTGGGCATTGCCAATCGTTTCCAGGTGGTTCCGGGGCGCACTCGCATTAACGTCAAACTGACGGAAAAAGACGGTGAAGTGACGGATTTCAACTTCTCTGGTTTTGAAGTGACGGGGCAGGATTGGGAACGTTTCGTGACCGACTCCCTGAGCTGGCTGGGCCAGTTTGACATGGTGGCGGTGAGTGGCAGCTTACCGGCCGGGGTTGATCCCGATGCCTTTACCGACTGGATGGTCCGCCTGCGTGCACAGTGCCCGTGCATTATCTTCGATAGCAGCCGTGAAGCACTGGTGGCTGGATTGAAAGCGGCACCCTGGTTGGTGAAGCCAAACCGTCGTGAACTGGAAATCTGGGCCGGTCGGCCCTTGCCGCAATTGGCCGATGTGGTTGAGGCCGCACATGCATTGCGCGATCAAGGCATTGCCCACGTAGTGATTTCTCTCGGTGCCGAAGGTGCGCTGTGGGTTAACGCTTCCGGCGCCTGGATTGCCAAGCCACCCGCTTGCGAAGTCGTCAGCACCGTGGGGGCAGGTGATTCTATGGTTGGCGGCCTGATTTATGGCCTGCTGATGCGTGAGTCCAGTGAGCATACTTTGCGCTTGGCCACCGCTGTGGCTGCGCTGGCAGTCAGCCAGAGCAACGTCGGCGTGACCGATCGTCCACAGTTGGCCGCAATGATGGCGCGTGTCGATCTGAAACCTTTTAATCAATAGCTGGAGGCAGAATGAAAACACTGCTGATGATAGACAGTTCGCTGGGACAGGCACGTGGTCACCTGGCGAAACGTATGCTCGGTGCTGCGGCGGCGAAAGCCGGTCTGACACGGGTTGAATCGCTGGCCGAGGCTGAGCTGGTGGTGGTGGCAGGGCAAACTGCACCTGCTGATGCCGCACTGAACGGCAAACGGGTTTATGTGGGTGATGTTGAACACGCTGTCCGTGAGCCTGACGCCTTTCTGGCGCAGGCCATCGCCGACGCGAAAGCCTACCAGGCACCTGTCGCCGCGCCGCTTGAGCCTGTAAAAGGGGCGGGGCCAAAACGTATCGTGGCAATTACCGCGTGTCCAACGGGGGTCGCCCACACCTTTATGGCTGCTGAAGCCATTGAGAGTGAAGCTAAAAAACGCGGTTGGTGGGTAAAGGTAGAAACCCGCGGATCCGTGGGTGCCGGTAATGCCATTACGCCAGAAGAAGTCGCTGCGGCCGATCTGGTCATTGTCGCGGCAGACATCGAGGTGGATCTGGACAAGTTTGCCGGTAAGCCGATGTACCGCACGTCTACCGGTCTGGCACTGAAGAAAACGGCGCAAGAGCTGGATAAGGCCGTCGCCGACGCGGAGATTTTCCAACCGCAGAAAAGCGGGGCACCAGCCGCTGCGGGCAAGAAGAAAGAGAGTGCCGGGCCATATCGCCACCTGTTGACGGGCGTGTCCTACATGCTGCCAATGGTGGTAGCCGGTGGTCTGTGTATTGCGCTGTCGTTTGTGTTCGGTATCAAGGCGTTTGAAGTCAAAGGTACGTTGGCCGCAGCGTTGATGCAGATTGGCGGCGGTTCAGCCTTTGCGTTGATGGTGCCGGTACTGGCCGGTTTCATTGCTTTCTCTATTGCTGACCGTCCGGGTCTGACGCCGGGTCTTATTGGCGGTATGCTGGCGGTAAGCACGGGTGCCGGTTTCCTCGGCGGTATTATTGCCGGTTTCATGGCGGGCTATGTTGCCAAATTTATCAGCACCAAACTGCGTCTACCGCAGAGTATGGAGGCGCTGAAACCGATATTGATCATTCCGTTGGTTGCCAGCCTGATCGTCGGTTTGATCATGATTTTCGTCGTCGGTACGCCGGTCGCGAAAATCATGGAAGGTCTGACTCACTGGTTACAGTCATTGGGTACCGCTAACGCGGTGCTGCTGGGCGCGATCCTCGGCGCGATGATGTGTACCGACATGGGCGGTCCGGTCAACAAAGCGGCCTACGCGTTCGGCGTGGCACTGCTGAGCTCCTCAGTGTATGCCCCAATGGCAGCCATTATGGCGGCGGGCATGGTCCCCCCGCTGGCGATGGGCCTGGCGACACTGTTGGCGCGTCGCAAGTTCGAGAAGTCTGAGCAGGAAGGCGGTAAAGCGGCGCTGGTACTGGGCCTGTGCTTTATCTCCGAAGGCGCAATTCCGTTTGCGGCCCGTGATCCAATGCGTGTGTTGCCATGCTGCATCGCCGGTGGCGCACTGACCGGGGCCTTGTCCATGGCGTTCGGCGCCAAGTTGATGGCACCGCACGGCGGGCTGTTTGTCCTGCTGATCCCAGGTGCTATCACACCGGTACTGTTGTATCTGGTGGCGATTATCGCCGGTACGCTGTTGGCGGGGGTATCGTACGCGGTGTTGAAACGGGCTGACGTTCCGGCGGCGACGGTCGCTTAACGTTGATGCAGGCAATAAAAAACCGGAGCCCAGGCTCCGGTTTTTTTATGTGGTCATCACTGCTGCGCTTTCAGCCAGGCGATCTCTTCCGCCCAGATATCCGGGTTCACCGTTTCCAGAATCAACGGGATATTGTCGAAACGTGGGTCACGCATGATATAGCTGAACACCGTTTTACCGATGTTGCCTTCACCCAGACTGTGGTGCCGGTCAACACGGCTGCCGAACTCGCTCTTGGCGTCATTCAGGTGCATGCCGCGCAGATACTGGTACCCGACGATGTCGCCGAGCGCTTTAAACGTCTGTTCGCAGGTCTCTTCGGTACGCAGATCGTACCCAGCAGCAAAGGCATGGCAGGTATCAATACAGACACCGACGCGGCTTTTGTCTTCCACGCCGTCGATGATCGCCGCTAAATGTTCAAACTTGAAACCCAGATTACTGCCCTGACCGGCGGTATTTTCGATTACCGCCGTCACGCCGGTTGTTTTATCCAACACCAGGTTGATGGATTCGGCGATACGCGCCAGACATTTGTCTTCATCAATCTGTAGCAGGTGGCTACCTGGGTGGAAGTTCAACAGCGTCAGCCCCAGTTGCTCACAGCGCTGCATTTCATCAAGGAAGGCCTCGCGGGATTTTTCCAAGGCTTCGGTTACCGGGTGGCCGAGGTTAATCAGATAACTGTCGTGCGGCAGGATTTGTCCTGGACCGTAACCGTATTGCGCGCAGGCACTTTTAAACTTATCGATCACGTCTGCAGGCAGTGGAGCGGCTTTCCATTGACGTTGGTTTTTCGTGAACAGGGCGAATGCGGTCGCCTCTAATTCGTGCGCGCGGATAACCGCCTGATCCACGCCGCCTGACGCGCTGACATGTGCACCGACAAACTTCATTTTCATTCTCCTGTGTAATCGGCGTCATTATGGCATTGATAGCGGTAGGATTGAATGGCGGGAAAAGCGATGGCCCGCAATGGCGGGCCATTGAGAAGAGAATCAGAGGAAATGTTGCACCAGCAGGTTTATTGCGCCGCCGCCGACCATCAGCCAGACGAACAGCAGGGTAGCCAGCAGGATCGGTTTGACCCCAGCCTGGCGCACCGCACTGATGTGGGTGGTCAGGCCCAGTGCCGCCATCGCCATCGCCAGCATCCAGGTGTCGGCGGTAATCAGGTGTTTAACCAGCGTCGCTGGGATCAGGTTGAACGAGTTCAGCCCGGCGACGGCGATAAACAGTACCGCGAACCAAGGAATGGTGATGGCAGATTTTTCCGCTTTGTGCCCGGTGCTGCCCGTACTGCGACTACGGCTGATATACCCAGAGAGCAGGACCAGGAAGGGGGCCAGCATCATCACGCGGATCATTTTTGAGATCACTGCGGCATTTTCAGCATCCGGTCCGATAGCATGCCCAGCGGCAACGACCTGCGCCACTTCGTGGATGGTCGAACCGGTGAAGATACCGAAAGTTTCCTGGTTAAAGGAGAACCACTGGAAATGCTCATTCAGGTTGTACATCCATGGGTAGATGAAGATTGCCAGTGTGCCGAACACCACCACGGTGCTCACGGCCACCGCCACTTTGTTTGAGTCTGCCTTCAGTACCGGCTCTGTGGCCATGACGGCGGCTGCACCGCAGATACTGCTGCCGGCCCCGATCAACATGGCGGTTTGGCTGTCAATGCCGAAGACCTTTTTACCCAACCAGCAGGCGAGCAGAAATGTTGTGCTCAGGGTCAGCGCATCGATGATGATGCCGGTGGTACCTACGTCGGCTATCTGCTGGAAGGTAAGACGAAAACCGTAAAGGATAATGCCGAGCCGCAGCAAACGTTGTTTGGCCAACTGAACGCCGCCATGGCAGCTCGGTTGTAACCAGGGATACACCGTATTGCCCACCACAATGCCAAGTAAAATCGCCAGTGTCAGCGCACCCAGTCCCAATCCGGCCACCCACGGAATATCACCGACCCAGACCGCCAACGCGGTGATGGCACCCGTCAACAGGAGTCCTGGCACTAAGTGAGATAAACCGAACAGAGGAAATTGCCGCGATGGAAAAGTATGTGTGGTATTGGTCGCCATAAGTCAGCCCTTTTAATCAAATTCTTGAGCACAGACTACGTTCTTGCCCCATAAAAGAGAAATTGATTATATGTTTATAACTTATCTGAATAAGTGGTTAATCGGTATCGGCGGCTTTCATACTGATTTCTGCAAACGTGGTAACATTACTCGTATTCACCCTGAGCGCTATTGCCGGTCAGTAGCGCAGATTTTGCATTAATTTCAGTGACTTTATTCGATGTCACCTTTGATGAATACCGAGACGCTATGCATATTACCTTACGTCAATTAGAAGTCTTTACCGAAGTGCTTAAAAGCGGTTCGACCACGCAGGCTTCCGTAGTTCTGGCGTTATCACAGTCGGCGGTCAGTGCAGCGCTGGCCGATCTGGAAGGGCAGTTGGGCGTACAGTTGTTCGATCGTGTCGGCAAGCGTCTGGTCATTAATGAACATGGCCGACTGCTGTACCCGAAGGCGCTGGCGCTACTGGAACAAGCGGGAGAAATTGAACAGTTGTTCCGTCATGATGCCGGTGCGCTGCGTATCGGTGCCAGCAGCACCATCGGCAACTATATGCTGCCAGAGATGATCGCCCATTATCGGCATGATTTCCCTTCGACTCCGCTGGAGCTCAACGTTGGCAACAGCCAGGACGTGATCGGTGCAGTCGCTGACTTCCGGGTTGACCTGGGGCTGATCGAGGGGCCTTGTCATATGCCTGAATTGGTCACTCAGCCGTGGCTGGAAGACGAGCTGGTGGTGTTCGCTGCGCCGGATAGCCCGTTGGCGGGGCAACCACTGACCTTGACGATGCTGGCTGAAGCCCCCTGGATCCTGCGCGAGGGCGGTTCGGGTACGCGTGAAGTACTGCATCACCTGCTGCTGGCGCATTTACCCCACTTTCAGTTAGTGATGGAGCTGGGCAACTCGGAAGCGATAAAGCATGCGGTTCGCCACGGTATGGGGATCAGTTGCCTGTCGCGCCGGGTGATTTGCGAGCAGTTGGCAAGCGGTGTGCTGGTGGAGCTACAGGTGCCGTTGCCTCCGCTGATGCGCACGTTGTATTTGATTCACCATCGGCAAAAGCATATCTCCAGTGCTCTACAGCGTTTCCTGAGTTATTGCGCGTTTCAGCCTTGATAACGTCTCCATAAGGTGAAACAAAGCATAAAAAGCTGCTCCCTGTCACATTAATGACAGTAAGTAAGGCCATCCCGACCGTTGCTAATAATTAGCCCTGAATTATGAAGCTATCTTATATCAGTGCAATGTTACTAGTTCGCTGGCGGGTATTTGTTACAATCCGCCCTCATTTTTTTTGACCAGCAGATAGGGTAAGAATGGCTCAGCAGGATATAAAAACATCGGGGCAACAAGCACCCGGATTGCGCCGCGAGCTGAAGGCGCGGCACTTAACCATGATTGCTATTGGTGGTTCTATCGGCACGGGTCTGTTTGTCGCCTCTGGTGCGACGGTTTCTCAGGCTGGCCCTGGTGGGGCACTGCTGTCTTATGCGCTGATTGGGTTGATGGTCTACTTCTTGATGACCAGCCTGGGTGAACTTGCGGCCTTTATGCCGGTATCGGGTTCTTTCTCCACCTACGGCGCGAAATATGTCGAAGAAGGCTTTGGTTTCGCGCTGGGTTGGAACTACTGGTACAACTGGGCTGTGACCATCGCCGTTGACCTGGTGGCCTCGCAGTTGGTGATGACCTACTGGTTCCCGGACACCCCAGGCTGGATCTGGAGCGCACTGTTCCTCGGCCTGATGTTCTTGTTGAACTACATTTCAGTCAAAGGCTTCGGTGAAGCAGAATACTGGTTCTCGCTGATCAAAGTGACCACCGTCATTATCTTCATTGGTATTGGCGTGCTGATGATTTTCGGCATCCTTAAAGGCGGCGAACACGCAGGCTGGCAGAACTGGACCATTGGTGACGCGCCGTTTGCCGGCGGTTTCTCGGCAATGATTGGCGTGGCGATGATCGTCGGCTTCTCGTTCCAGGGGACCGAGCTTATCGGTATCGCTGCCGGTGAATCGGAAAACCCAGGTAAAAACATCCCGCGCGCGGTGCGTCAGGTGTTCTGGCGTATCCTGTTGTTCTATATCTTTGCCATTCTGATTATCAGCCTGATCATTCCTTATACCGATCCGAGCCTGCTGCGTAACGATGTAAAAGACATCAGCGTCAGTCCATTTACGCTGGTCTTCCAGCACGCCGGTTTGCTGTCGGCTGCGGCGGTGATGAATGCGGTTATTCTGACTGCGGTACTGTCCGCCGGTAACTCTGGGATGTACGCATCCACCCGTATGCTGTTTACCCTGGCATCAGAAGGTAAAGCGCCGCGTATTTTTGCCAAACTGTCGAAGGGTGGGGTGCCACGCAACGCGTTGTACGCCACTACCGTGGTCGCGGGCCTGTGTTTCTTGAGCTCAATGTTCGGTAATCAGTCAGTTTATCTGTGGCTACTGAATACCTCGGGCATGACCGGCTTTATCGCCTGGTTGGGGATTGCCATCAGTCATTACCGTTTCCGTCGTGGCTACATGATTCAGGGGCGTGATCTGAACGACCTGCCATACCGTTCCGGTTTCTTCCCGCTGGGGCCGATTTTTGCCTTCGTCCTGTGTTTGATCATTACGTTGGGGCAGAACTACCAGGCATTCCTGCAAGACCGAATTGACTGGTACGGTGTGACAGCCACCTATATCGGTATTCCACTGTTCCTGATTATCTGGTTCGGTTATAAGCTGACGCGCGGCACCCGTGTCGTGAAGTACAGCGAAATGGAATTCCCGAAAATGGACGTGAAGTAACCTCGGGTTATGCCCCGGGATTTCAGGCTGCGGTCGAAAAGTTCGGCTGCAGCTTGAAAGACAACGCGCATATCACGTGGCGGGATACCGCCGCGTTATTCCTTCCCATTGATTGTCAGCGCGTGTTGCGCTGCGGCCATCAGATTCTCAACCTTCTGATAATCCTGCGTTAACGCCAGCACGCCGGTGTTCAGTTGCAGCGACACCTCACCAAAAGCCCCAAAATCGTAGGGCGCCTGCAGTGGCGGGACAATACGCGCCAGAAACTCCCCTTCAGAACCGTAAGGTAGGCCGTGTACCAGGATCAGGAATTGGCCTCCGGTATAGCGACAAACAAAATCGCTGGGACGAACCAGCATTTTCAAGCGCTCGCCAATGGTGCGTAATACGTCGTCGCCGATGAGAACGCCGTGGCTCTGATAGAGTGCGGCCAGCGGGGTAAATTCGATAATAAACAGGTGGGAAAGCGGATGCATCGTTGCTGAAGGTCGACAAACCTCCTGCATGACGGCTTCACCGCCTGCGCGGTTGAGGAAGCCGGTTAAACGATCCTGGTGGGCCGCTTTGTGTTTTTCGGCTGTCAGTGTGACATGTTGAGTGACCTGGCGATGGTAAAACGCGATCAGCCCATGGGCTAACAGGAGCCAAAGCGGGATGATGTCTGCCAGTAAAAACAGATTCTGTACGCGCGATAGCGGCGCGACCGCGAGATAGGGCAGCGTCAGCAGCATGATTTCCAGCAAGGCAAAGCGTGGTGCGGCGGCATGGCGCTGCATCAGCCAGAAAGCCAGCCCGGTAATCAACAGGCCGGCGAACAGGATAAGCACCATGCGGCCTGACAACATGACCAACAGCGCGGTTGCGCCTACCAATGCGCACCACAACAGCACTGTCACAAGCATGGCATTGGGCCAGCGTGGCGGATTGACGCGCGTCAGCCACCAACGGCCGCCGGTCAGCAGTAAGAGTGAGGCCAAGAGCGCGGCACCGAGTGCACTATGGGTCAACCAGATGTACCCCAGCAGCAGCACCACCACACCGGCGGCATTGAGCCAGGGTGTTGCGGGAGAAGGCAGCAACCTAAGCCGCATTTGGCGTTGAAATTGGGCATCATCCGTATGCTGTGGGCTTTGTACCAGCCAGTGCAGCAGAGCGGGCCTTTTAGGCGTTAACGTGGGGAGTCGACTTCTCATTGCAGCCTCATTAATCAGGACCTCGCCAATAAGCCTTAAAGAGCGAGCTTGGCGCGATTGGCACGCCGTTTGGCGGTCAGGCTTCGGATTCTATGTGGTTTCGTTGCGATTTGTCACAGCCAGGCGGGGTGGGGCCTCACTTTCGGAATTGTTAACCCTGCGTGCTTTCACGGGGTTATCGGGGGGATTGGGTGAATAGCGTTATAAAATAAAGTGTTACATCTTTATATGACAGCTAATAGCTATTGATATGATTGATAAGTATTATCGTTTGCTTTATTGTTATCGGCTGCTTATCAGGTTCAAGCGGCCGTTTGCAGCCGCGATGGTCATTGTCGTAACAGGTATCCGAAATAATGAGCGTATCCACCGATCCTATCCCTGGGACCAAGGGGCAACCCAGCGTCAATGTGATGGGGCGTTATCACCATATTCTCCGTCACCGTTTATTGATGATGGGGGTGCTGGCACTGGCGATTTTGGGTTCGCTGCTGCTGGACTTTACCATGGGGCCTTCCGGGCTTTCACTGTCCTCCTTGTGGCAAACGCTGATTGACCCTGCGGCGGCAGATGCCGGTACGCGGGTGATCGTCTGGGATATCCGTTTGCCTTATGCATTGATGGCCGTGGTGGTCGGGTTTGCGCTTGGCTTGGCTGGCGCAGAAATGCAAACCATCTTGAACAATCCGCTTGCCAGCCCGTTTACCCTTGGCGTTTCGTCCGCTGCGGCGTTCGGTGCGGCTCTGGCTATCGTGTTGGGCATTGGCGTACCTGGCATACCGGACCAATGGTTTATCTCCGCCAACGCGTTTATTTTTGCCCTGTTTGCGGCACTGATGCTCGATGGCATTACGCGCTGGACACGTGTTGCGACGTCTGGCGTGGTGCTGTTTGGCATTGCGTTGGTGTTCACCTTTAATGCACTGGTTTCCATGATGCAATTTATTGCCAGCGAAGATACGTTGCAGGGGCTGGTGTTCTGGACCATGGGCAGCCTGGCGCGTGCTTCATGGGACAAGTTGGGTATTCTGCTTGGTGTATTTGCCGTGTTGTTGCCGTTATCGATGATGAGCTCGTGGAAGTTGACCGCACTGCGTTTGGGTGAGGATCGGGCGGTAAGTTTCGGTATCGACGTGCGCCGGCTGCGCCTGACCACGTTGTTGCGTATCAGTATTCTTTCTGCATTAGCGGTTGCCTTTGTTGGCCCGATTGGCTTTATCGGCCTGGTGGCACCGCATATCGCGCGCATGATTTTCGGTGAAGATCACCGTTTCTATCTGCCGGCCAGTGCGCTGATTGGCGCGCTGGTGCTGTCGATGGCCTCTGTGGCGTCTAAAAACCTGATCCCGGGCATTATCATTCCGGTCGGTATCGTCACCTCGCTGGTGGGCGTGCCGTTCTTCCTGAGTATTATTCTGCGTCACCGGGGTAATGTATGAATCAGGGATTGCGTATTGAGCACTTCTCCGCTGGTTACCCGAAGCGTCAGGTGATCACCGATCTGGCGGTTCCCATGCTGCCTCGTGGCCAAATTACCGTGCTGCTGGGGCCAAACGGCAGCGGAAAATCGACGCTGCTGCGTTCACTGGCCGGGTTGAACCCAGCACAGGGGCAACTGTGGCTGGACGACATCGATCTGATGCAGATCCCTTTTGCCCGCCGGGCAGAAAAGGTCGTGTATTTGCCGCAATCACTGCCCGCTGGGGTGCATTTGCACGTGCTGGAGTCAATCATCGTGGCGCAACGTGCCTCGGGTGGCCGCAGCAACGCCGGCAGTGAGGCGGAAGTCATGGCGCTGCTTGAGCAGCTTGGCATTGCCCATTTGGCATTGAGTTATCTCGATCAGCTTTCGGGCGGTCAGAAGCAGTTGGTTGGATTGGCACAGTCGTTGATCCGTCAGCCGTCCTTATTGCTGCTGGATGAGCCGCTGAGCGCACTCGATCTTAACTACCAGTTCCACGTGATGGATTTGGTACGTAAAGAAACCCGTAAACGCAATATCATCACGGTGGTGGTGGTGCATGACATCAACATAGCCTTGCGCCATGGTGATCATGTATTGATGTTACAAGACGGCGAATTGATTGCTGACGGTGCGCCAGAAGAGGTGATCACGCCACAGAGTTTGGCGCGTGTCTATGGTGTTCGCGGGCGCATTGAGCGTTGTTCGCAGGGGACACCCCAGGTGTTGATCGACGGATTGGTGAGCCAGCCCGCGATATAAGCCCAAAAGGCCCGGCATCGTCGGAATACCGATCGGTTAAGATGTTCTTTAGCGAGTTCAACGTTATTTTCGGTCGATAAGCGCGCGAAGCACCATGAGGCTCATGCGCCTCGACCGAGCAAGGGGCCGTAAGCGCGGCCCCTTGCAACCTGCGCTCTTGCCCACTCAGACGGTTGGCTGCGCCAACGGCTCTCACTTCATCACACCGCATCACGGCCGGCTACGACAGGCGTCCCTGCCTGTCTCGCCTGAAACCGCCGTCCATGGCGGTTTCGCCTATGCGTTGTTCTTGCGTTCGACGTCTTCAGGGCGCCCAACCCCGTGCTCATCCCATCATGTTCACTGTCTTTCATCGCGCAACGTCACTCTGAGGGCATAGGTTGCCCAGTGGTTGTCAATGCGGGGGTTGACCTTGGTGCGCATCACCGGCTGCCGAGCAAGACGGCGTTGTCAGGGGCAATCGGCCAGGGAAGGCCGGTTGAGGCGAGACTAACAGGGACGTTTGTCGTAGCCGACCCGCCCGACAACGCAGGTGCAGCGAGGGGACCCGAAGGGCTGACGGTGTTAAGCGAAGGCGCGGGTGGAGGGGCCGCGCCTTCGGCCCCTCCAATTGCCATTCATTGTGGCTACAGAGAAAGATAAGATATTTATGGCAATTCTACTTACACTGAACCTACAGAGACCGAATAAAAAATGCCAGTCAGGCTTAGCTGACCCGTATTAGGGTATCACCGCGCCTGTTTATTTACTTCTTATTCAGCGCGTCAGCGACGCGTTCGACGATATGTTGGCTAGTGATAATGCCACCTGACAGATACACCTCAGCCGCCGGTAAATACACCACCTGGCCTTTCTTGACCGCAACGGTGTTTTTCAGTGCCGTGCCGGTGAGTATCTTCTGTGGCGCAACGGCGTTCGGACGGCCGGTTGCCGCGTCACGGTCGATGATAAATAACCAGTCTGGATTCAACTTAGCGACCTGCTCGGGTGTCAGTTTGTTGCCACGCACATCGGGATTTTCGCTTTGTAATGCTGATTTGAACCCAAGGGCATCATAGGTGAAGCTGAAGCGGCTTTTAGGCGCATAAGCGCTGATCTTCCCGCCGGAGAACAGTACCACCAGACCACGCCCGGCTTTGGCTACCTGCGGCTTGATTGCTGCTATTTCGGCGTCCAGTTTGTCGACGGCGGCTTGCGCTTGCTGCTGTTTATCGAACAATTCACCCAATTGCAGTGTGCGTTGCTTCAGGCTACCCAGTTGATCTTGTGGATCAACCGCCATATTTAACGTCGGCGCGATGCCACTGAGTTCGGCATACGCCTTGGAAGAGCGACCGGCAATCAGGATCAGGTCCGGTTTGGCCGCACGTAGCGTAGCCATGTCTGGTTCAAACAGCGTACCGGCGTTGAGGTATTTGGCATCTTGGTACTGCTTTAGGCTGTCCGGCAGCATGGTGCGGTTGCCCGGTAGTGCCAGTGGTTCGACACCCAGCAGCTGCAGTGTTTCCAGCGACGCATAGTCCAGAACGACCACGCGCTGAGGGTGCTTTTTCACGTCGGTGGTACCGTTAAGGTGTTGAAAACTGACCGTCGCCGGGGCATCGGGGGCTGCGGTGCGGGTTTTGTTGGTACAGCCTGCCAACGCCATGCAGGCCAGCAAGGCGATAACCAGAGGGGAACGACGTAAAGTCATTGTGGCTTCCTTGGGTAGAGGTGACAAAAAGGGCGCGCAGTGTGAGTGCGCGCCCTGTGTGGCATTAGAAGTTGTAGGTCATGCCGACGGTGTAACGGCGGCCATCGAGCGTGGTGCCGTAGTTATCATAATCGACAGTCTTGTCGAGGATGTTGTACACCCCACCGGTGACCATCAGGTTTTTATTCGCCTGGTAGCTGAGGCCGGCGTCAACAAAGGTGTAAGACGGTGTGCTTTTAGCCATCGACGAACGGCTCATATAGTCTGAAGTCTTGCTGCGGAAGTTAACGCGGGACCACAGGCTGACGTCGTGAGTGGCCTGCCAGTCCAATACGCTGTTAATCATATGCTTCGGCATCTGGTTTAGCGGTTTGCCCTGGAAATCCCCACTCTTCTGTTCAGAGGTTGTGTAGGTATAGTTGGTGGTCAACTGCCAGTCTTTGGTGATTTCCCACCCGAAAGTGGTTTCCACACCGCGCATATTGGCTTTATCGACGTTAGTACGGTCGCTGATAAAGTAATACGGCGTGTTGCCGATCATACACTGTGCGTCGCCATCACCGCTGTCGCAGCGACGGACTTCGGTGATTTTATCTTTGAAGTCGGTGTTAAACAGGGTGATGCTGGCGTTCAGGCCCTGCAGGTTATCCCACATGATACCGATTTCTTCGCTCAGGCTCTTTTCTGGCTTCAGATCCGGGTTACCGATAATGATTGATGTGCGGCCACCGCCGGTGATTTGCCCCCAACCGGCGGAGGATTGACGCAAATCCGGTGAGCGATAGCCGGCGGAAACGCCGCCTTTCAAGGTAAACTGTTCAGTCAGGTGCCAGACGCCGTACATGCGTGGCGTCCAGTGATTGCCGTAGTTCTGGTCCTGATCCATACGGATGCCGCTGGTCAGGCTGAAGTCGTTGGTCATCGCCCATTCGTCTTCGGCAAACAGCGCCCAGCTCCAGCGCGTCAGTTTGTTCAACTTATCTGCCGCTTCCATCTGGTTGCCACCGTCACTCAATTTTTCGTAACGGTACTGACCGCCGATGTTCAACATGTGAGCGCCCAGTTCGAACTGGTTTTGGGTGTTGAAGATGGTGTTATACATCTTCATATTACGGCCTGGGTTATTGGTTTCTTCGCGTTGAATGTAGCTGGTGGTATTGCCGAAGTCATAATAGCCGTTGTGGGTTACAGCGTAGTTGGTTCGGGTGTAAAGGCTGTCACTGGCGCGGTTAGGCGTACATTTCTTATTGCGGCAGTTTTCGGTCGCCATGGATTTACCAGGCGTACTGTTACGATCTTGCAAAGAGCGGCCAATTTCAAAATCAAAATCGTTCTGTTCGTTTGGCGTCAGGCTGAATACCGCGGTACCGCTGCGCATGCGCTGTTCATTGAAGCCATTGACGATTTTATCCTCGGCGCGGCGTGACAGCAGACCATTGACCCGCAGCCCCAGCAAACCGTCAATCAGCGGGCCGGAGGCATAGGCATTGGTCTGGAACAAATCGCCGGAATTGCTGTTTTCCTGGAAGGTGGAATCGCCGTGCAGTGAACCTTTCCAGCCCTGAGTATTGGAGGTTTTGCGGGTGATCACGTTGATCACGCCACCCATCGCATCAGAGCCATACAGTGAAGACATAGGTCCGCGTACCACTTCAATGCGTTCAATGGCTTCCATTGGCGGTAGCCAGCCCTGTTCGATGCCAGCGTTATCGCTGTTGGGACGGGTGCCACGGGTGTCAACACGTTTGCCGTCGACCAGGATCAGGGTGTACTTGGGGGCCATGCCGCGGATACTGATATCGCTGCTGCTGGCGCCGCCGACCACCACCACGCCCGGCACGTCTTTCAACGCGTCGGTAATATCACGGTAGGCTTTGTCTTCAATTTGTTGACGTGGGATCACAGAAATAGACGCGGGGGAGTCCTGGATTTTCTGTTGGAAACCGGAAGCGGTCACCACCATGGTGTCCTGAGCGTCTTGTTGCGCAGCGAAAGCGCTGGCGCTGGTGATTGTGGCAATAATCAGTGCAGTAAGCTGGTTATAACGTGGCTTTTCCATGAGGCAAACCTTTCCTGGTCTGATGTAAAGCGACAAAGTGTCGTTTTAACGGTTTGAATAATAAGTAGAAACGTGCCCCGTCGTTGCGAGGATCGTCGTTCCGTCAGTATTTCGTCAGGCCATTGTAAGGATTTTATACAGAATGTAAACGCAAATGATAATTCGTATCATTTGTATGTTTGCGAGGGAAGGGAAACATTAACCGTATGAATTAAAGGGAAAACCGGCGCAGCAAGGTATGCGCCGGTGGAGCCATCAGCGTTTCTGGATATAGGTAATCGCTAACGCCAGGGCCAATACCAGACCTTTGATAATGTCCATGGCATAGTAGGGCACGGAAAGCATCACCAGGCCGTTTTGCAACACGCCGAGGATCACTGCCCCTACCAATGTGCCGAGCGCGTTGGGTTTGCCGGAGCCTGCCAGCGAGAAACCAATATAGGCAGCGGCAACCGCATCCATCAGATAACCGCCGCCGGCGTTCACCTGTGAAGATCCGATACGTGACGCCAACAATATGCCGCCAAGCGAGGCCAGCAGGGCTGAAATGACGTAGGCAGCAACCCTGTAACGCACGGTGCGAATGCCAGAAAGACGCGCGGCCTCCGGATTACCGCCGATAGCGTACATGCGACGGCCATGCTTGGTCAGCGACAGAAAAAGCTGTACCACGATGGTCACCGCCAGCATGATCAACACGATCACCGGTACCTGGCCCAGGGAGGAGAAAATGTCCGGGATCAGGCCTTCAGCCATATCACCGTTCGGCAGCAGCATGTTTTGGGTGATTGACCCGCCGTAGCTGTAGGTCATGGCCACGCCCTGGATCACGAACAGGCTGGCTAGCGTCGCCAGCATGTCGGGAATTTTCAATACGACGATCAGGAAGGCGTTGAACAGGCCAACCAGCGTACAAATCAGTAGTGTCAGCACAATCGCCCCGGTCGTGCCGAAGCCGTACCAGACGAACAGTGAAACCACCAGGGCATTCGCGAGTGAAGCGGTGGAGCCGACGGAAAGGTCGAAGCCACCCACCGAAAGCGAGATGGACACGCCGATAGCGATCACCGTAACGATGGCGATCGAGCGCAGAATGTTGATGATGTTGTTCGGATCGAGGAAGTTGTCCGACGCCAGCCCAAACAGGGCGATCAACGCAACAACGGTGAGTAACATCCCCCATTTGTAGAGAAACTCAAACAGCTGATGGCGCCAGGGTTGCGCATTCTGCAGGGATAATTCTTTACTCACGCTGGGGTTCCTCCGGTGGAATACAGTAATAAGGTTTCTTCATCAATATCGGCGGCATTCAGTTCCGCCACGACTCGCCCATCCCATAGCACGCAGATGCGATCGCATAGGCCGACCAGCTCCGAGAATTCACCGGAGGCATAGATAATGCCTTTCCCCTCGCGTGCCAGGCTGTCGATCAGGGTGAAAAGCTCTTGTTTGGCCTTGATATCCACGCCCTTGGTCGGCTCATCAAATATCAGCACGCTGGCATCACCGCGTAGCCATTTGCCAATGGCCACTTTTTGTTGGTTGCCGCCGGACAGCCTTGCCAGCCGTTGTTGAGGGCCAGAAGCACGAATGTTCAGGCGTTGCATGATATCCCGCGCCCAGCGCAGTTCCTGACGGCGACTGAACAGACTCCAGCGTGAGAAGCTGTCGTCGGCGCTGACGCTCAGGTTCATCGGGATAGCCTCATCGATAAAAATGCCTTCTTTACGCCGCTCTTCCGGCACCAGTGCCAGCCCTTGTTCAACGCTGAGGTGCGGAGCGCGCGGAGCCCAGGATTTGCCCAGCAGTTCTCCGCGCTCAAGGCGGGATGGGGAGGCCCCAAACAGTGCTTTGCACAGCTCCGTTTTACCTGCGCCGGCTAACCCAGCGATACCGAGGATTTCCCCTTGATGCAGTTGCAGCGTGATGTCGCGCAGTTTATGGCGATCGTGCAGGTTTTCTACCTGCAATAACGGGCGAGATCCGTGCGGTGGGCGACGTGGCGGGAAGATATCGTCCAACCGGTGACCGAGCATTTTCTCAACAATCTGCTCGCCACTCAGGCCTTGCATGGCATCGTCACTGACATGGCGGCCATCACGCAGCACCGTTAAGCGATCGCAGATTTCACTCAGTTCGTGAATGCGGTGTGAAATAAAGACGATGCCAATGCCCTCTGACTGGAGGCGGCGCACAACGCGGAACAGGCGTTCGCTCTCGGCGCGATCGAGCGGGGCGGTGGGTTCATCCAGCACCAGGAAACGGCAACGGTGTGACAGTGCGCGTGCCAGCAGCACTTGCTGTTTTTCCGCCAGCGTACAGTCGGCCAAACGCTGGCGCAGGTTGATGTTCACATCCAACTGGGCCAGTAACTGCGCTGCCTGCCGGTACAGCTGTGGCCAATTGAGCAGATGGCCCGGTTCATTAAGCCAATCGAGCATGATGTTTTCCGCCACTGACAGCGTGGGGATCAGTGCCACATCCACTTCTTGCTGCACCACGTGGATCCCATATTGGCGTGCCTGCAGTGGCGAATGAATATCCACTTTTTGGCCGTCGATAAAGATCTCTCCACGGTAATGATCATGTGCACCGGACAGGATCGCCATCAGTGTGGATTTCCCCGCACCGTTAGCCCCGACCAACGCATGGGTAGAACCGCCCAGTAAGGTAAAGTCGACGTTTTGCAGCGCGTTGAATCCGGCAAAGGCGATCGAGATATTGCGCATCTCGAGGCGTGAGGGCGTAGTGGTTGGCATAGTGATTAAAGACGTTTAGGTGTTTAGATGGCTAAAGATAGTCTTTTGTAACACAGATTGCGCTTCTCGCAACAAACTAAATGGCATAACTGAGACGAAAATGATTTTTCGTCGAGAGGGGGGCCCGTTCAGCGCAAGAGACATCACTGAACGGGACGCGATACAAACGAGATCACGGGCAACGCAACGCCCTTACCCGGCTTTTATCAGAACGTCGTCGGCGTATGTGCGCTGACGATACGACAGACGCGTGCAGAGGTATTGCTGAAACTGTGGGGAATACCGGTGTTGATGGCATAACTCTGCCCAGCGGTCAGGCAGTGGGTTTGGCCATTAATGGTGAGCATGATTTCACCTTCCAGCAGCGTGCCGATCTCCTCACCCTGATGCTTTATCTTCTCACCGGTGGTGGTGCCCGGCTGATAGGTTTCCAGCATCATCGCCAAATTGCGCGTTGGGTTGCCGTTGTGCACCAGCTTCATTGACACGCCTTGGCTACCTATCTCGATCAAATCTTCGGCGTCGATCACCACTTTGGGTTCATTAGCGGCTTCAGGTTCGGCAAAGAACGCGGACAACGACAAACCATAGACCTTCAGCAGTTTTTGCAGTGTGCTGATAGCCGGGCTGACTTTGTCCTGTTCGATGGTGCTGATTGCGCTGTGGGTTAACCCGGACAGTTCGGCGACTCGGCGCTGCGACAAACCCAATTGCAGACGGATCTGTGACAGGCGCTTACCTGGCGCCAAGCTGACTTTGCTCATAGCGGTACTTCCTTCTGGTAGGAACGACAGGCAGAAATGAATATCGGAGTCAGGTGCCTGTCTGAGTGATATCGGCATAGCATGATATCGGTAGTTGCGACGGAATTGGAAAATATATTGCCCATGATCCCCCCTGTTTCGGCGGACGAAATTCTGCACATAAAAAGGCAGTTAACGCCTTTTCGGTCAATATTTTATCAATTTAGCAGTCGGTGGCGAATAATCAAACAGCATTGTAACATTTGCAAACCATTTGTGTTAAAGCTATGTTTCATATTATGGATGTTATTTTGAGCGCCGGTTCTGGCGCAGTCTACAGAGAAATCAGACCATGTGTTGAACCTATCGGCAGGCGGGCGCCACAGCGTCCTCAGATCATAATGGCGGGTGATGTATGCAAACCAATATCGCAGCAGTTGAAAATTTTGCACAGCACAATGAAGAGAGGCGAAGTAGCGCGTTCCAACGTGAAGTTGCTCACTATTTGGAACGCCACCCCTCAACGCAGTATATCGATATCCTACTCACTGATCTGAATGGTTCCTTCCGCGGTAAACGCATTCCCGTCTCCGGACTGAAAAAATTGGAAAAAGGCAGTTACTTCCCCGCCTCGGTATTCGCTATGGATATTCTGGGCAATGTGGTGGAAGAGGCTGGCCTGGGCCAAGAGTTGGGGGAGCCGGACCGTGTCTGCATGCCGGTGCTTGGTTCGTTGACGCCGTCAGCGGCGGACCCGGATAATATCGGTCAGGTATTGCTGACCATGCTGGATGAAGATGGTACTCCCTTTGACGTTGAACCC
Source organism: Serratia sp. PL17 (assembly GCF_017832355.1). Taxonomy (GTDB): domain Bacteria; phylum Pseudomonadota; class Gammaproteobacteria; order Enterobacterales; family Enterobacteriaceae; genus Serratia. Next base: position 476,640 of record NZ_JAFIBY010000003.1, on the reverse strand, counting down.
CGCAATGTTCTGAACCGAGTGTGGCAGGCGTTGCGCCAGCGAGGCATGTTCCCGGTGGTAGCGGTAGAGTTGGAGTTCTATCTCATTGATCGACAGCGAGATTCTGAAGGCTACCTTCAACCTCCTTGCGCACCTGGTACCCAGGAGCGCAACGTGCAAAGCCAGGTATACTCGCTGGATAACCTGAATCATTTTGCTGAAGTGCTGAACGACATCGATAGCCTGGCTCAGATGCAGGGGCTACCGGCGGACGGCGCGGTGGCAGAGGCGTCGCCTGGCCAGTTTGAGGTCAACCTAAAGCATACCGATAACGTGCTGCTGGCTTGTGATCATGCGCTCGGGCTAAAACGCCTGGTACGGATGGTGGCGGAAAATCACCATCTGCACGCGACCTTTATGGCCAAACCTTATGAAGAATACGCCGGTAGCGGCATGCATGTGCATATCAGCATGCTCGACGGTAACGGTAACAACCTGTTCGCCCAAGCAGACGGCGAAGACTCTGCGTTACTGCACCGTGCGCTGGCGGGTATGATCACCTTAATGCCGGCTTCAATGGCACTGTTAGCCCCCAATGTTAATGCTTTCCGTCGTTTCCAGCCGGGCATGTATGTCCCCACACAAGCCTCCTGGGGGCACAACAATCGCACCGTTGCGCTGCGTATTCCCTGCGGTGAGCCCGAGAACCATCGGGTGGAATACCGTGTCGCAGGCGCGGATGCCAATCCCTATCTGGTGGTTGCGGCGATCCTCTCCGGGATTTTGTATGGGTTGGACAATGCGCTGCCGTTGCCTGAACCCGTGACCGGTAATGGGCTCGAGCAAGAAGGGTTGCCGTTCCCCATCCGCCAAAGCGATGCGCTATACGAATTTGAGCATCAGCAAGCGCTGACGCAGTACCTGGGAGAACGTTTTGCGCATGTTTATCATGCCTGCAAGATGGATGAATTGATGCAGTTTGAGCGCTTAGTGACGGAAACAGAGATCGACTGGATGTTGAAAAATGCCTGAGGGGGCGTAAACTAAGCGGCAATAACGGAGTAAGCGACGGTGAGGATTGCGGATTAATTCAACCGTAAGGGCGGTTTTCCGAACAATCGCGAAAAGAATTTGCTTAAGATGCCTTCCTGATCTTGTCATCAGGAGGGTTTCTGGTGCAAAATATCTCTAATGCAGATAGCCGACGTTTTAACGCGTCGGTTATTTTTTTTGCATTTGTGTTTTACAAACTGTGCGTTTCATACACCAAGCGAGGCCGGACACCGATCCGGATAGATAAATAGTTTCGTGCGCGATCAAACAAAACTTTATGGTCGTGACTCATGAGGATAAGAAAGATGGGGCAATTTTTCACTTTAGCACCGGTGCCCACCGGTTTCCGCTGTGGTCGCAGCGATTATGGAGCAGCCAAGGCAGCCTTGACTCGTTATCCAGCTTCCAATCCCCTTCTTTTTGAATTCAGTCGCACGTTGCGAAGTTTCCCCGCAACCTTAAGTCTTGGCGTGTCTACGCTCCGCAAGGCAGAAGGTAAGGGGGGGCTGCGCAATGTCCGATAACATCTCCAGCACCATTCCGGCGCCACGCGCACAGCTGCGTAAAACCCTGACTTTAGTCCCGGTAGTGATGATGGGGCTGGCTTACCTGCAGCCAATGACCATCTTCGATACCTTTGGCATCGTATCCGGCCTGACCGATGGTCACGTCGCCACTGCGTACGCCTTTGCTCTGCTGGCGGTGCTGTTTACCGCATTGAGCTACGGCAAACTGGTACGAAAATTCCCGTCCGCCGGTTCTGCCTATACCTACGCCCAGAAGGCCATTAGCCCGCACGTTGGCTTTATGGTGGGCTGGTCATCGCTGCTGGACTACCTGTTCATGCCGATGATCAACATCCTGTTGGCCAAAATTTACCTGGAAGCTATCTTCCCGGGCGTGCCTTCGTGGATCTTCGTGGCGGCGCTGGTCGCGCTGATGACGCTCTTTAACCTGCGCGGCATTAAGCTGGTGGCAAACCTGAACTCCATTATCGTGGTGGTGCAGGTGGCTATCATGATCGTGTTCCTGTTCCTGGTGGTTAACGGCCTTTCGCATGGCGAAGGGGCAGGTACGCTGGTTAGCAGCCGCCCATTCTGGTCTGAGAATGCGCATGTAGTGCCGATGATTACCGGTGCGACTATTTTGTGCTTCTCGTTCCTCGGTTTTGACGGCATCAGCTCGCTGTCCGAAGAAACCAAAGATGCAGAGAACGTGATCCCGAAAGCGATCTTCCTGACGGCGCTGATCGGCGGCATCATCTTTATCGTGGTGTCCTACTTCGTGCAGTTGTACTTCCCGGACATCTCGCGCTTTAAAGATCCTGATGCGTCCCAACCGGAAATCATGCTGTACGTCGCCGGTAAGTTCTTCCAGTCGGTGATCCTGGTGTTCTCTTGCGTGACCGTACTGGCTTCAGGTATGGCGTCGCACGCCGGTGTTTCGCGTCTGATGTACGTGATGGGCCGTGACGGTGTATTCCCAGAGCGTTTCTTTGGTTATGTGCACCCGAAATGGCGTACCCCGGCATTGAACGTGCTGCTGGTCGGTGTGATTGCCTTGTCTGCGGTGTCGTTCGATCTGGTTACGGCGACGGCATTGATTAACTTCGGTGCGCTGGTAGCGTTCACCTTTGTGAACCTGTCGGTAATCTCGCAGTTTTATATTCGCGACAAGATGAACCGTACCGTTAAAGATACCTTCAACTATCTGATTTTGCCGGTATTGGGGGCGTTAACTGTTGGCGCACTGTGGATCAACCTGGAAGCCAGTTCGATGACGCTGGGCCTGGTTTGGGCCGCGATTGGTCTGATTTATCTGGCCTTCGTCACCCGCAGCTTCCGTCTGCCGGTTCCACAGGCTAGCGAAGACGTTGCATAAGCCTTAACAGGTCGGGGCCGAACAGGTTCGGCCCGCGATTTAATGCTTTGATGATGTCATTGGGCGCAGCATACAGCGCCTCTGCCATTAAGTCGTAGGGCGCTTTTAGCGCCCTACGTTTTTTTCTGTTAGCCTACCAATTCTTTACCGTACTCAAACAGCGCTTTCAGCAGCGCGGTCTTTTCTTTATCGCCTTCGTACAAGTTATACAACGACTCGAGTTGCAGTACGTAACTCTGTACCCGTTCAGCGCTCAGAACTTCCTGACGATGCTGTAACCAGCGGCGTTGCTCGCTGTCATCCAGCGTGTTGGGGTAGTTGCGGGCCCGGAAACGGAACAGCAGTTCCTTCATGCGGTCATCGTTGAAGGTCAGATCCAGTGCCGGCAAGTTTTGCGGTTTGGTTTGCTGGATAATCTTCATTGCTGCTTTATCAGCATCGCTGAAGAAACCGTCGTACAGCCGGGCGTCGACGTCATCAGAGCCTTTAAAAGGTTCGGCTTCAGCGAATAACGCCACCACTTTTTCGCGCACCTGCGGGTGCTGGCGCAGCAGCTGCAGATTTTGCAGGCAGGCTTGGCGATCGATCCCCAAGCGTTCCGCGTTTTCCGGCAATAGGGTCTTGGCGGGTGCCAGTACCGGGCATTTGTTGATATGGACCAGCTTGATTGGCACCGGTGATTGGTCAGGTGCCAGCTCGTCTCTGCGGGTATACAGCCGTTCGCGCAATTCGTCGGCGCTCAGCGTGAGCAGTGGCGTCATATCACCGGCTAAATCACACATGATGACCGCATTTTTGTTATCAGGGTGCCAGGCCAGCGGCGATACCCAACTGGTATTGCCACGTGCAGCGCCGAACATACCGGAAACGTGCACCAACGGCGTCATTTCTGCGATATCGATCAGGGCATTGAGCTTATGCTTGTTGCGGTGTTGCAGCAGGAAGTCAAACAGCCGGGGTTGCGCTTGTTTGACCAACTTGGCCATGGCGATGGTCGCGTAAACATCCGACATGGCGTCATGAGCGTGTTCGTGTTCGACGCCGTTGGCGCGAGTCAGGTGTTCCAAACGGAAACTCGGGAATCCATCTTCGTTTTCCGGCCAGACGATACCGTCCGGGCGCAGCGCATAGCAGGCACGCATCACGTCGAGCAGATCCCAGCGGGAATTGCCGTTTTGCCAGCTGTAAGCGTAGGGATCGTAAAAGCTGCGGTAGAAGATATTACGGCTCACTTCATCATCGAAGCGGATATTGTTGTAACCCAGAATGCAGGTGCCAGGCACACTGAATGCCTGATGGATCTGGCGTGCGAACTCGGCTTCGTTGACACCTTTAGCCAGTGCCAATTGCGGCGTGATACCGGTGATCATCACCGCTTCAGGATCGGGCAAGTAGTCGTCGGCCGGGGTGCAATAGATGACCAGTGGCTCTTCGATGATATTGAAATCCATATCGGTACGCACACCGGCAAACTGCGCCGGGCGGTCCATGGATGGGCTTTTACCGAAGGTCTCGTAGTCGTGAATATAGAATGTGGCCGGTGCCTTGCTGCTCAAAATCGCATCTCTCACGTGGCGTTGGGAATATCTTCCTATTGTAACGGCGAGACGTACGAGTCGTTAGCGTTAATCACTGAAATGCGCGGTATTACGCACTGCGGTAGTAGCTTAGGCGCAAATGAAAGTAGGAACGTAAATAATCAGGCACCTGTTTTTCGGCATGGGCGGCATTGGTGGCAATGCCATAACGTTCGTTATAAATGACGCTGAGCGCGAGCAAGTCGGCTTCAATTTTCTCACGTTCTGCTTGCGGCAAGCGATCCAGCTTTCGACCCATATTATTCTCCCTATGAACCAAGGGGCATCATAAGATCGTTAGGCGTGCTTGTCCCTACCCATTCAGGGGGGCATATCAGGATGTTGGCGTTCGCGCCTGGAGGCTATGGTTCGCTGTTGCAGTGCCATGATAATGCTGAGAGTATCGCGTTGTGAAATCCTGCTGACTTTGCAGGCTTGTGCGCTCGTAGGCTTCATGGACCGAGAAAATACCGCCGATCACCGCCAGCCAGAAGACACTGCACAGGACCAGGATGCCCAACCAAACTTTTTGGTTATAGCTCATAAATACTCCTGATGAAAAAATGTAATAATACTCACCAGTAAATTAAATCAGAGCCTGTATCAATGGCCCGTCAACGGCCACATTTATTATGGTTTCTTTTTTATTAATGTGTTACCAAATGCCTCACTGATGTTTCAAAATATTCCTTAAGATAATATTAAGAAAAGATAAACAGCTGCCACTGAGTTCCATTTAATATTTGTTTAATTATCTCCGCATACAATCAGCATCATTCAATGCCAATGTGGGTGCATATTATGAAAACTCTGCTGTTGACCGGCGCTACTGGCTTTCTCGGTGGTGCAGTGCTCGAAAAATTACTGAATGAAAATCAGGAAATTAACTATCTTCTGTTAGTGCGAGCTGAAAATGCGCAGCAGGGGCTGGAACGTATTCGGATTAATATGGAGAAGTTTAATATTGAATCCGATTTATTCTCCAAAATCACGATAGAAAATATATTGTTGGGTGATTTAAGTGAGCCTGCTAATTTTTTAGCGGACACACGTATTAACAATGTAACGCACGTTATCAATTGTGCCGCGGTTGCTTCATTCGGCAATAACCCGCTTATTTGGAAGGTTAATGTTGAAGGTACACTGGCCTTTGCCGAAAGAATGGCGCAGGTACCGGGATTGAAACGTTTTCTGCATGTGGGTACCGCAATGTCGTGTGCCCCGGAACCGGGCTCGCTGGTGGCAGAAAGTGGCGAGTTTGAAGAAACGGCTGAGCATCTGGTGGAATACACCCGCTCTAAATCCACGATTGAACAGTTAATGCGTCAACACTGCCCGCAATTGCCGCTGGTGATTGCACGTCCTTCTATCGTTGTTGGGCACACGCGTTTAGGGTGCCAGCCATCCAGCAGTATTTTCTGGGTGTTCAGCATGGCGCTAATGTTGCGTAAATTCATGTGTTCACTGCAGGACAATATCGACGTTATCCCGGTCGATTACTGCGCTGATGCGATGGTGATGTTGCTGAACAGCGAAACGCTGGATAATGACGTTTATCATATTTCTGCCGGTGAAGAGAGCAGCGTCAGCTTCGCGGATATTGATCGCGCCATTGCTGCCGCGTTGGAAAAACCGCCGCTTGGCGACCATTACGCGCAGGTCAGTTACGAAGCCCTGCTGAAAATGCGCAAGCAACTGAAAGATATCTTCGGGCCGTGCAACGAAAGACTGATGCTGAAGGCGATGCGTTTGTATGGATCTTTCGCCATGCTTAACGTGCGTTTCAGCAACGACAAAATTCTCAAGCTGGGCATGCCTAAACCGCCGCGCTTTACCGACTACATCGCCCGTTGCGTGCAGTCTACCCGCGGTTTGTCTATCCAGCAGCAGATGGTCGTGGATTTCAAATAACAGGAGGGTGCCGCCAAGCGGCACCCGATTGTGTCCCGGCCATTACCAGGACGAAGACGACCAGAAAACGCGGCCCAATACCACCAGTTGGTCTTTACGCTGCGGATAACTCAGATGTTCGTCCTGGTATTCTTCCCGGTTCAGGGAGCGAATAGTGACACCGCCGTCAGGCTGTTCTATCAACACTTTTACCCGCAGCAAATTACCGTGGCGAATCGCGTAGGTTTTGCCTTCGCGGATGCGTGTGTCATCGGTATTGATACCCACCACGTCGCCGTCTTGCAGGCGTGGTTCCATGCTGGAGCCGGAAATGCGGATGATACGTGCCGCATTGACCGCCACCCCCATCTTGTGCAGATAGTAGCGACGAAAAATCAGTGAAAACTCTTCACGATCAACGATTTCATAACAGCCATCGCCGGCAGAAAAATTAATGTCCAGCAGGGGAATTTCCACAAACTCTTCCTTGTCCTGTTCGGTATCTTCCCACACTACCGGCTTCAGGCGGGCAGGTTGGAAATCCGATTCTGCCGCCACGTTATCGAACGGGCGCACCAGCTGTTTTTCATGGAAAACGTCGAACCAGCCTTTGGGCAGATCCAGCTTGGCCTCAATCCGCCTGGCGAGGTTATCGCCAAGGTTGCGGGAGGATTTTTCACCGGTAATCTGGCTGAGCGTTGGCGAGGAGGATTCAACCAGCACGGCAAAATCGTTCTGGTTGATGCCCTGTCGGGCGTAGCTGGCCATCAGCTCGCGCAAATTATTGCGTCTTATTTCTTTGGTTTCCATCCTTGGATGATCGCATTCTTTAGCAAAAAGGTAAATATCGTTTTTGCTAAATTTATCTTGCTTTAAATTTAGCAATTAGCTAAACATTAAGGGGTGGACAAGAGCCACGAAGGCATTGTAGGGTCACTGCATGCAGCGACCGCGTGACGCGGGACGAATATCTTTGTTCCCTACGGTGAAAGAGGCACGCGAGTTTAACTAACAAGGAATCTACGATGTTCAGTATTGATTACAATAGCTACCGTTCGGTAGCCAGCTTTGGCCACCGGGTACGCTTTTTGGTGCTGCATTACACGGCGCAGAATTTTGCCGATTCCGTGCAGTCACTGACAGGTAAATCGGTCAGCGCCCATTACCTGGTGCCGGATCCGGAAGATCAAACCTATCAGGCGGCCGGTTTCAGCGGTGTACGCATTTTTAACTTGGTCGATGAAGATGAACGAGCCTGGCATGCCGGTGCAAGCCAATGGGGTAATCGTTCTAATCTCAACGATACGGCGATTGGCATTGAGATCGTCAATCTGGCGAGTGGCGATGGTGAAGACATTACTTTCCCACCGTTTAATCCGCAGCAAATTGCGGCGGTGACTCAACTGGCGCAAAACATCCTGCAGCGCTATCCGGACATCACCCCCGTTAACGTGGTGGCGCATTCCGATATCGCGCCGGGCCGAAAGAGCGATCCAGGTCCGCAGTTCCCGTGGCATCAGCTGTATCAGGCCGGGGTGGGCGCCTGGTATGACGACGCGGTGAAACAGCGACATCAGCATGCATATCAATGCCATGGTCTGCCTGCACAGTCTGATGTGTTGGCGCTGTTCGCCAAATATGGCTACGACACCTCGGCAGCGGTTGACGCTGAAGGTTATCGCCAACTGGTGCGTGCCTTCCAGCTGCATTTCCGTCAACGGCAGTATGATGGGGTGATGGATGTAGAAACCGCCGCCATTTTGCAGGCGTTGGTGGATAAATATGCCGCTTAAGGACTGACTGCGGGTGAGGGACGCCTTATCCGCCTTTTCTCCGCTGCTCTTCCTCCGCTAAACTAATGGACTTTCTCGCCATTCATAACGGGATGCATTGTGCGCCTCGACAGAAAAATATCGTCGTTTGAACGTTTGACTTATCGTCATTACCGCATTGTGCACGGTGTGCGCATTGGGCTGGCGTTTATCCTGACCTTCTTGCTGATTCGCTTGCTAGACGTCCCTGAAGGGACCTGGCCGCTCATTACCTTGGTGGTGGTGATGGGGCCGATTTCGTTCTGGGGGAATGTATTGCAACGCGCGTTGCAGCGTATCGCCGGTACGGTGTTTGGCGCGGCCTCGGGCCTGATTGCCCTGTATCTTGAGCTCTACTCGCTACCGCTGATGCTAGCGTGGTGCGGAGTAGTGATGTTCTTCTGCGGTTATCTGACGCTCGGTAAGCGTCCCTATATGGCACTGTTAGTGGGGATTACACTGGCGGTGGTGTGTGGCGCGGGGGCAGGTGACATGCATACTGCGCTGTGGCGTAGTGGGGACGTTATTTTTGGCTCGTTGCTGGCGCTGTTGTTCACCAGCATTTATCCACAGCGTGCCTACATTCTGTGGCGTATGCAGATGGCGGATTGCTTGCAAAGCGCGAGTAAAATCTACGGTGCTTATCTGTCGCCGAACATGATCGAACGGCCGCGACTGGAACCCCAGTTGAAAGATCTCTTGAATCAGGTCGTCAAATTGCGCGGCCTGATTGTTCCCAGCAGTAAAGAAACCCATATCCCTCTGGCGGTATTTGAAGCGGTACAAACGCTGAGCCGCAATCTGGTCTGTACTCTGGAACTGCTGGCCGACGCGTATTGGGCCTCGCGTGAAACCCATTTTATTATGCTGAATGCGAAAACGCTGCGCAGCGCACAATTGCTGACGCTGCGGTCGCTTGAATCATTGGCAGACATGATGCATAACGGCCCGCAAACGCAACAATCCGTAATGGCAGGGCAACTGAGCGACATCGCCGCCGAACTGAAAACCCTGATGCAGGAGGCGAGCGTCAGTCAACACGGCGAGGCACCTATTTACGGTTATGTTTGGCTGAGCATGGAACTGACGCAGCAGTTGGAAGAACTGGGCGACCTGCTCAAGGTCTGTACTGCTACCGGGCGCGAATAGGGGGTCAGATCATGAAGCGGGCGCTTCTGGTTTTTGTCCCGGCAGCAAAGTGAGTAAGATAGGGCGATGAGTGTTGTGCCTGACCGCCACAAACCTGTATCTTGGTATCATTGTGGCCGTAAGCAAACGAATCTGTGTATTACTAAAGCAAGGGTATGAAGATGGATAATGCAAATAAGCCGAGTTTCCAGGACGTTCTGGAGTTTGTGCGTATGTTCCGCCGTAAAAATAAGCTGCAACGCGAAATTATCGACAACGAAAAGAAAGTTCGTGATAACCAAAAGCGTGTGCTGCTGCTCGACAACCTGAGTGAGTACATCAAACCAGGCATGAGCATTGAAGATGTTCAGGGCATCATTAGCAACATGCGCAGCGACTATGAAGATCGCGTTGATGACTACATCATCAAAAATGCCGATCTGTCTAAAGAACGCCGTGAGCTGTCCAAAAAGCTGAAGGCTATGGGCGAAGTGAAGTAACCCTTTTTATCGGGCCAGGCATTTGCCTGGCCCTTTTATTTTTTGTTTCCCGCCAATCGCCGTTATTGCGCTGTACCGTATACGTCAAAATCAAAGTATTTATCGTTCACTTTCTTGTAGGTGCCGTTGGCAATGATCGCTTTGAGCGCGGCATTGAACGCATTGAGCAACGCGGTATCTTCTTTACGCAACCCAATGCCGTCGCCGATACCGAAATACTTGCTGTCATTAAGCTCGGCACCGGTAAAGGCAAAATCCTTTCCGGCAGGCGTATGGAAAAACTCACTGGCGCTGACGCTGGCTAACAGCGACGCATCCAGGCGCCCGTTGACCAAATCTTCATTGGCCTCCTGTTGGCTCTGGTAGGACACCACGTTAACCCCGGCTGGCCGCCATAGAGCGTTGGCATAAGTTTCCTGACTGGAGCCCTGTTGCACGCCAATGGATTTACCTTTTAGCGAAGCCGCGGTAGGTTGCAGATCGCTCCCTTTACGGGCCACTAACCGTGCTGGGGCATTGGACACTTTATCCGAGAAGGCAATTTGTGCCTGGCGCTGTGGCGTAATGGTCATTGACGAGGCGATGGCATCGAACTTTTTCGCCTGTAATCCGGGGATCATCCCATCCCAACTGCTTTCGACCCAAACGCATTTGGCCTGCATTTGCTCGCACATTGCCTGTGCAATGTCGACACCGAATCCGGTCAGAGCACCCTGCGGCGTCTTGTATTCCAACGGCGGATAGGTTGGGTCGACGCCCAGCTTAATGACTTTGCCGCTGAACTCCCCACCAATGGCCGCGAAACTCAACGCCAGCGGCAGCAATAAAATCAGGCTACTTTTTGTTTTCATTTCATTTTCCTCAGTGTTGTGGCGTTCAAAAGGGCATTAAGCCAAAAAGCGTTCAACCAACTTGACCCAGTACGTCGCGCCGATCGGCAAGCACGCGTCGTTGAAATCGTAACTGGCGTTATGCAGTGAATTGCCGGACGTACTTTCACCGTTGCCAATCGAGATGTAGCTGCCGGGGCATTGCTCCAGCATAAAGGCGAAGTCTTCGCTGGCAGTAAATGGCCGCAGCGAGGGGATCAACTGCTGTTCACCCGCCCAGTCCAGTGCCACTTCACGCGCCAGATCGGTTTCCGCTGCGTGGTTCACCAGCACTGGGTAACCCTGCTGATAGTCAATCTCCGCACGGGCACCAAAGCTGGCAGCTTGCGCTTCAACCAGCGCGATAATGCGGTTTTCTAGGCGTTGACGTACCCCGGCATTCAGTGCGCGCACGCTCAGCGTCATGGTGGCGGTAGCGGGGATCACATTGCTGGCAAGCCCTGCCTGGATCGCGCCTACGGTGATAATCGCCGTTTCCTGTGGGTCTATATTGCGGGACACGATGGTTTGCAGGCTCATCACAATGGCAGCGCAGACCACAACCGGATCGACCGTGTGTTGTGGGACCGCACCATGGCCACCGTGGCCGTGCAGGATGATATTGACCGTATCGGCCGAGCACATGAAAGGACCACTGGCAAAACCGAGTAGACCCGCCGGAAAGCCGGGTACGTTATGCATGGCAAACACCGCGTCGCAAGGGAAGCGCTCAAACAGGCCATCTTCCATCATCACTCTGGCTCCGCCACCGCCTTCTTCTGCCGGTTGAAAAATCAGGTGCAGAGTACCGGTAAAGTCAGAATGCTGTGCCAGATAGCGCGCTGCCGCCAACAACATCGTTGTGTGGCCATCATGACCGCAGGCGTGCATCACGCCGCTGTGGGTGCTGGTATAGGGCAACCCGCTGGTTTCCTCAATGGGCAGCGCGTCCATATCGGCACGCAAACCGAGAGTTTTCCCTGTGCCACGTTGAAGGGTGGCGACAACCCCGGTTTGTCCTATGTTGCGTGTGACTTGATAGCCCCATTCGGCCAGCAATTTTGCGACCAAATCACTCGTCGCGAACTCGTTGAATCCCAATTCAGGGTGCGCATGAATATGGTGGCGGATAGCGACCATTTCATGCTGAACGGCGGCTATTTCAGGTAAAATAAGCAAGTTTTCCATTGTGGCATCCCGATTGAATGTTCAATCCCCGACGCGAAGGGACGCCGGAAACCAGGTTATTCCGAGACTAGCAAACAACCTTTTGGCCGGGGAGCCGTCGTTCAGTTATGCTGACAACAACAGGTTGTCATGGAGGCGTAATGAAACTGCATCAGTTACAGGCTTTGGTTGCCAGTGCCGACGGTGGCAGCATTCGCGCCGCAGCGCGGCAATTGGGCCTTTCACAGGCCGCAGTGACACGGGCCTTACGCGAGTTGGAACAGCAAGAGGCGCTGCCTTTGCTGATCCGCACGCCCGCCGGGTTGGGTTTCACGCCTTATGGGAAGACGCTGTTGGCGCATGCCCGCTTGGTGTTGAACCAACTGGAACAGGCCAGCAATGAGATGGCGGGCCTGCGCGGGCTGGCGCAAGAGCAGGTGAAAGTGGCGATCACGCCATGGCTGATGTTGACGGTGTTGCCAACGGCAGTAGTGGCCTTTCGTAAAAAGATGCCGAAGGTGAAACTGGAGCTGTTTGAAAGCCTGATGGCCAACGCGCAATCTCAACTGCGAGAGGGCACGATGGATTTTGCCATCACGCCGCTGCCGGCATCGATGGCACCGCAGGAGTTTCATTGCGAGCCGCTGCTGGATTATGAAACGGCGGTGATGGTGCGGCATGGGCATCCGTTAAGCCAAAGTACCTCGATCCATCAGTTGCTGGATCAAGACTGGGTGCTGAACTATACCCCAGACAATTATGGCGATCTCATCCACCATCTGTTCAGCCGACACGGTGCCCAGCTCGATCCTAACCGCATCATTCATGCGCATTCACTTGGCATGTTGCAGGCAATGGTAGAGTCGGCGGATATGTGTACCTGGAGCCCGGCTCCGTTGCTTGGGTTACCGCAATTTGCCGGACGCCTGCAACCGCTGGCGCTACGGGAGGGTTGCGATCTGGCGCGGTTGAACATCGTTACCCGGCGCAATAGCATTCTCAGCACCGCTGCCCATGCCCTGATTGATAACCTGGTGCGCGCCCTGCGTCAGCACGCCCGCTCCGCACGGCAGGAAGACCGGCTGATTTATGATCGGGTACGGCTGTTGATCTAGCTGGGTCAGCACGTTGGGATTGATGCGGTAGGGCCGATCGTTAACGGACACTTTTAGTGTTGGGTTCTTTTGAAAACGTCGTTTGTACCACGGGTTTATAACCAATAAAGCTACTCCGTTTGCTGTGACGCAGACGCCTGCTCATTCTCGCATGCCCGAAATGCCCGGGGGGTATGGCCGCTCCATTTTTTAAATGCCTTGCTGAAAGCCACGTCAGATTCATATCCATACTGCCCGGCCAGTTGACTAAGGCGGATCTGTGAATGCCGTAGCTGCTCTGCAGCCAGATACATTCGCCATTCTGTCAGGTAGTGCATGGGGGTCTGGCCTATCAGCATCTTAAATCTTTCAGCAAAGCGTGAGCGAGACATGCCAATCGCATGGCCGAGCCCCTCGATACTCCAGGATTCACCGGGGCTCTGGTGCATCAGCGCGAGGGATTTTGCTATCTGTGGATCGGTCAAGCCATTGAGCCACCCAGCGTTGAAGTGGTGACGCTGGGAAAGAGCGTGGCGGATTGCCTGCACAAATAAAATATCGGCCAGACGAACGGCAATCGTGCTCATACCGGGGAGCTCTGAATCTAATTCTTCGCTCAACAGCGTCAATGAAGGAGGGAGCCAGGGATTGTCCTCCGCGCTGAGATGAAGATAATCCGGCAGCGCAGTAACCAGCGGGTTACGCAGGGATTCGCCAAAGTTAAATATGCCGGTTACCAGTTTTGTTTGGCCTTCTCCGGGCTGGCCGGCTGCAATACGGGTTGCATGGAAACGGGCATTTGAACCAGCACGGGTATGCCCGTGGCTTGCCAGCAATTGCGTAAACTCTACCGTCCTGGCATCTGGTTTGCTCAATAGGTCATGTCGATGCCCTGCGGGGATCATCACCATGTCTCCTTCCCTGAGGTGAATAAGTTGTTGTTCCCCAGGCAAACGCAACCAGGCGTCCCCCGACAATAGCAGGTGAAATGGAGCGCCATGCGGATGCGGCGCTTTGGCTACCCCCCAATGACCATTAAGCGTCAACTGGCAGAATATTGAGCTCTTGAGCTTTAACTGTTCCAACAGGTAATCGAGTGTATTCATGGTGTTAATTCCTGGACGATATGTCTGATATTTTGGATTTTTAGTGATAAATAATCCAGTCATTGTTTCTATAATCTGACTCGCACAGTTTCACGGGCACCAGCTATTCACTCAAAACACAGCGAGATTCAACATGATGAAATTAAGCGGGAATACCATTCTGGTCACGGGGGGTGGCAGCGGCATAGGGCGAGGTCTGGCTGAAGCGCTCTTTCGCTCTGATAATTCAGTGATTATCGCCGGGCGACGCGAGTCAGCGCTAAAACGGGTGTGCGAGGCAAACCCGGGTATGCAATACCAGGTAATGGATATCAGTGAGGTGGACAACCTGGCTGAGGTGACTCAACATTTGGTGACCCGTTTCCCTGAACTGAATGTTCTTATTAATAATGCCGGTGTGCAGTTTGCCGAGGATCTCACCCACCTGGAACCGTTAACGATGCTGTCATCAATCGCCACGAACATGACGGGGCCGATGATACTGACCAGCACACTATTGCCCCATCTACTGACACAGTCAGAAAGTGCTGTCATAAACGTCACGTCTGATTTGGCATTTATGCCCTATACACGGGTGCCGTCATACTGTGCCGCCAAGGCCGGACTTCATTCTTGGACTGAATCTTTACGCTTCCAGTTGCGTGAATCTCGTATTCACGTCATTGAAATTACTCCGCCGATGGTACAAACCGATCTGCACGGCAGTAAAGACAGCCAGATAGCAATGCCTCTGGATGACTTCATCGAGGAGGTCATGGTTTTGCTTCAGTCCGACAGTCAGTCAAAAGAAATCAACGTTGAACGCAGTAAATTGTTCCGCTTCGCTGAACGAAACGGGAAATACGATGAGATTTTTCTGGCGTTGAATAGTCACCAGTAAAGCTCCGCGCCTAAGCACATTCCGTGCAGCGATACCGCGCGGAATTTATCTGACGCAAAGCATACGGCACCCGCATCCCCGATTTATCGTGGTGATCGGCTTGGTGACGGAAGCGGACGTACAAACATCCGTGAAAATATCGTAGTATCCTAAGCCATGGAAGGCTTGGCTTCTGTCAGCTATTGCAACGTCGACCCTTGCTTCACTATCTTCTTATACGCTTTCAGACACCGCGGGTAACTCATTTTGAATATCAATAAGTATGGTCAACCTGTAGGTTTCCCGCTGCCAGACTGGCAGCCTCTTGCCTTTCCTCCACGGACTCAGCTAAGTGGCCGTCACTGTAACCTTTTACCTCTGGAAACCCGTCATGGCGAGGCACTGTTTCAGGCATATTCGCTGACCGAAGATGACAGGGACTGGACCTGGCTTGGCGCCGAAAAGCCCGCGAGTCTGGAAGAAATGATGTTATGGATTACCGGCAAAGTTAACGATTTCAGCCTGGTTTCATGGGTCGTGGCAGATATAAAAAACAACCGCCCGGTGGGTGTGGTCTGCTACAGCAACGTTGATCCCGTAAACGGAGCGATTGAGATCGGACATGTTACCTGGTCGCCGTTGATGCAAAAAACCAGCATGGGAACGGAGGCTCTCTTTCTGCTGATGAAAAATGCCTTTACCTTGGGCTACCGGCGGATTGCATGGCGTTGCGACTCACTCAATCAGGCATCAAGGAACGCAGCCGAAAGAGTCGGGTTTACGTTTGAAGGGCGTTTTCGTCAGGCCATGACACGTAAGCAGCGCAATCGTGACACTGACTGGCTTTCCGTCATTGACACAGATTGGCCGAATATTGAAAGAGCGCTTGAGGGCTGGCTGTCGCTGGAAAATTTCAACCAGAACGGCGCACAAAAGCGCAGGCTGGAAACCTTCTTTCTGGATAGCCGATAACAGTGAGGAGCCGGATCGGCATACCTGGTCTGGACAAATCTGGCTGCTCAAAAACGTTGTGTTCGCCTGCATATGCGTCAGGAGGCCTGTTTTACAACGTTTATCGCGTTTATAACGGAAGAGGGTGAAAAGAAAGACGAGGATACCTTTGTCTACGCACTTCTCAAAAAAAGAGTGGGAGTCAAAGGTGTCGCTGTATGCCTGCCGCTTGCTCGCCGCTGGCCTCGATTATCGTTATCGGTGATGTGGGCCAAAAGAAAGTGAACATGCATGAGTAACCCTGCGGCTTAATGAAATTCAAAAGATTTTTGTCCGCTATCTTTCATCGTTCAGAATGGGGTTTCAGAAATGGACAGAGAAAAACTCAAAAAAGACTGGGTGAAAATCGCGCCGCCTTCTGCCAAAGTTGAACGCATCGAAGCATATTTTAGCGGCCACGGCTATGAACCTCATCGCCATGACACCTATGCTATTGGCAGGACATTATCAGGCGTACAAAGTTTTAATTATCGCGGCAGTAAACGACATAGCTTACCCGGTAATATTATGGTTTTACATCCGGACGAAATTCACGATGGCGAAGCAGGAACGCTGGATGGGTTCCAATATCGGATGATTTATCTCGACCCATCATTAATTCAGAACATACTGGGTGGGAGACCTTTGCCTTTCATTGCCGGTGGGGTTACTGCTGATCCACGTCTTTTTTCTGCTATCGCATCGTTGTTAACAGCGGTAGAGGATTCTTTTGACATGCTTGAAGAGGATGATGCCCTCTATGATTTGGCCCAAACATTGGCCATTGTCAGCGGGCAGGGTTATCACAGGCGGACATTTGACTATAAGGCAGCAGAAATTGCGCGCCAATATATACACTCTGCATTTAGTGAAAATATAACGCTGGATACGTTATCGAAAGTCAGCGGCAGAGATCGCTGGAGTTTAAGCCGAGATTTTCGAGTGCTTTTCGGCACCAGTCCTTATCGATATGTCACCATGCGCCGCCTGGAATACTGCAGACGCCTTATGGTAACGAGCCTATCTCTTGCAGAGGTCGCTGTGGAATCCGGATTTTCAGATCAAAGTCATATGACGCGGCAATTTATCAAAACATTCGGAATTTCACCGGGGCGGTGGCTGAAAATCATCAATAAAGGCAGCGGTTAAGTTGCACAATCATTCAAGACTGCTCAAATCCACATGATCTACAGTGTTCTCTCCTTGACCATATGGAGAGTAAAAATGCATTCCCCTATTAATCTGGAAAATAAATTTTCTCTGTTCGATGAACACTGGAAACCGAAAGTCATTACGGAGATGAATGACTACCAATTTAAAATCGTCAAAATAAAAGGGGATTTCGTCTGGCACTCGCATACCGATACTGATGAGGCATTTATCGTTATCGATGGTGTTTTGCGCATCGACTTTCGGGATGAGCATGTGCTGGTTAAGTCAGGGGAGATATATGTGGTTTCTAAAGGTGTCGAGCATAAAACCTCTGCCGAGTCGGAAGTTAAACTTATGATGATAGAACCGCGAGGCGTATTGAATACGGGACATGAGGGGGGCGAACGCACCGCGGAGAACGACGTTTGGATTTAATGAATTAATGTGGCTGTATTATTGCGATGCCTGTAAAACCAGAGGTTAAATTCTGGTTTTATATTTTTGGTTTTCTTGAGAATATATTTTAATTCGATAAATAATGATTCCTTACTGAATTATTCAATAGGAATCTACTTTGGTTGAGTCATTGAGCGTCCACTGTATGATTTTAGGTGCGCTGATGACGGGCCCAGAATAGTTGCCGATAGCCGAGGACCAAAAGCTGACACAACGCCAGGGGCATCGATCCTCAGGATGCCGGTCAACCTCAACGAGCACCTGTAATCACGAGAAGTGAGCAGGTTCCAGCGACAGTTTTTCAGAACGGGCTGGCATGACGGGCTCTGATCCACTCTTCGCCAATAGGATGTACAAAATGCAGTTCACTGGCATGTAGCATCAGCCGCGGAGCCTGTTCGGTTCCTGGCAGCAGGCGGCCGCCATACAGGTCGCAGCCCAAAATAGGGTGGCCAAGTTGCTGACAGTGAATGCGGAGCTGATGCGTGCGCCCGGTTTCCGGGGTGAGCTGTACCCGCGTTAATGGCAATAACGTCCCGTCTTCCAGCGTATGTTCAACGCGTTCAACGACCTGATAATGGGAACGGGCGGGCTTACCGCGGATTGGGCAAATCGACATTAGCGGAAACAGTGCCGGGTCTTTGGCAATGGCTGCGTCTATCACCCCGTGGTTATCGTCAAGATGTCCGCAAAGCAGTGCGCTATACACTTTGGTTACGGCGCGCTGGCTGAACTGTTGGCACAGGGCGGCATTGATCGTTTTATTGAGGGCGATCACCATCAGCCCGGATGTACCGAAATCTAATCGATGGACGAGGGTGCAACCGGGGAAGATCTGTACCAGCCGGTGATGCACCGAATCCAGATTTTGCGGGTTTTTCCCCGACAGGCTAAGCAACCCGGCAGGCTTATTGATAAGCGCCAGGTGCTCGTCCTGATAGAGAATCTCTATCTTGTCGTGGCAGGGTGGGGCAATAAAGGTATCGATAATTGTAGACATCAGGCTGCCCGGATGGAGTGTGGGGGCGGATAATAACCAATTTTAAGCCGGCTGACGAATGGTGGCCGCTTTTCGCCATCAATCGAAAATGACGCAAAGCAAAACGCCCGCTTAAGTTTCCTTAAGCGGGCTTCTCTAATTTGGCTCCTCTGACGGGGATCGCCTTTGCCAGTAATTGGCCAATAAATAAGCTAAACCTGAATTCTCTTTCTGTTAGACGACCAGAATGACCACCAATCGAAGCTGGTTATATAAAACTGATTTGAGCTGTCTCGTGCATGTGGTGATCGTAACTATGATCATATCTAGAAGGGCAGTCTGCTCTGTGTCAGGAGCGGTCGTTGTTAACGAAAAGAGATTCTGGAGGCTGCGGCCAGTATAGATGCAGCCTTCATGGAACATGAGGGTTGTAACTATGAGATGTACGAATTATTTTCCGACAGTGTCAGACATTACTCCGAAGGAGCTGAAACTTAACTGGTGGATGGGTACCGTTATGGTTATCATAATTAGTAGAGCATATATCAATGAAGTACAATAGACATTCTATTAGAATGATTTCATTGGGAAGGTGATAAAAATGATCAAAACATGGAGTGATTTAGAAAGTTACACTCAGTACGTTTACTCGACCTTACTTAATCCACGAGATAATGGAGTAGAAGTCAGTCGTAACGTTATACTCAAAGGATTAAAAGGTGAATATCAAATCGATGTATTTTACCAGTTTGAAAATGCAGGTGTCATACATCGTGTAGCGATAGAGTGTAAATATCATAATCGCCCTCTTGATCGTGATACCATTATGCCATTTTGCAATAAAATTACTGATATTGGGAACATTATCGGGGTTATAGTCAGTAAGTCTGGTTACCAGAGTGGCGCAAAAGAATACGCAGAAAAGCACGGCATTACTTTACTAACAGTTGAAGATTTACCAAAGTTTAACATATTGGTTGCTGATTATTTTATAAATTCAGCTTTGCCTACAAAAGATTGGATTGGTGAGCCTTTTTGGATTTTGATGGAAAGAGAGGAAGATAATGTTTCAGGCTCATACTATAAGTTCGCACAAAAGCATAACGGAAGGGATATAATACCCTTGTTCTTTTCAAAGCGTGAAGCAATCGACTTTTTGAATGAATCCGAACAGGCAACGGATTTTGCAATACGTGGTGTTCCGCAACATTATTTGAAACGTTTTATTGGAATGACAGAACGCTTAAATCCTTTATTTTCCTTGATGCTTCCTGCTTTGACGGAAGAGCAAGCTAAGGGTTTTTTAATTGAATTAACTGAATTAAAGAAAAGATATCTATTATCAGAAATATTACCTGAGGAATATCAAGAGTTTTACGTTGAAAGGAAGTCACGATACGAGAATGAACTTACTCTTTTTAAAATATTAAAAACAATGAAAGGTAAAATTGGAAAAGAATTGGCGGAAAAAATTTTGAAAAGAAAACAATAGGTAATAAAAATAATGAAGCGTGATCTTAGAGAAATCTAACGTCAGCTCCTCGCGCGTAAAAACCATAATGTGGCTCGGGCACTTCAGTAATAAAAATCTATTCACTTTGTTAATTAATTGAAAGCTAACCAATCACTGGTGGTAGATAGTTTTACTGATTTTCTGGGGCGTGTGAATATCAATGAAGTAAATTGAGAACAACTTAAAGAAAATCTATGCTTGCCTGTAGCAACCTTGCTAAAGTCATAGACTGATTTTCAGTGGGAGACTCTTGAGGACTGAGATGGGACGCAGATCGGGATTTGAAGGTTTTATTCGCGCGACAGCTAGAGCGGTAGCAGCAGCAGAGCGTGAGCGGAAGAGGTCAGAAAGAAATCATTTTGTTGAGGTACGGCGTTTAGAACGTGAGGCTATAAGAGAAAATGCACATATATTACGCGTACATAAAGCGGCTGAAAAAGCAGCTAAAGTCGCGTATTTAGAAGGGCGAGTGGATGAGGTGTCCGACCTGAATGCTGATTTGGAAGAGGTTATCATTGCCCTTTCAACTTTACTTGAACATACACTCGAGTTTGATGATTCGATAGATTTCTCAGCTTTAAAAAAAACGTCTCAGTTCGAAGATTTCAAAACGCCTAGGCACTTATTACCTGAGGCAGAGCCTGAGCTGAAAATTGTGAATGTTCCTCCTGCATGGAAAATGATTTTCCCGTGGGTGCAAAAAAATTATCAACGAGAATTGCAAAGTTCCGAAGAGGTTTTCGCTAGAAGAAAAGAAGAATATCTGCGAAAGGCTTCTAACCAGAAGACCGAGTTGGATTCGTTGGTCGAAGAATATCAAAAGCATAGAACTGCCTATTTCGAAGAAATTGAAAGGCAGCATGAGGAAGTTAATCAGTTTGAACTAGACTATCTGGCATGTGTCCCTGAAAGTGTACAGGCTTATTGTGAAATGGTTCTGACACGCTCTGAATATCCAGAGGTTGGTTTTCCTCAATCATTTAGACTTGCATACTTACCTGAGAATAAAGAATTAGTAGTTGAATACAGTTTGCCAGAGATATCTATTGTCCCAAGTCAGCTTGAGTATAAGTACGTTAAGACAAGAGATACCATCGAGGCAAAGGCTAGAAAAGCTAACGAAATAAAAGAACTTTATCAAAATATAATTGCAGCAATTACACTTCGAACTTTGCATGAGCTGTTCGAAGCAGATAAGGCCTCAGCCTTAAACACCGTTCTTTTTAACGGTGTTATCGAGACCGTTGATCCGACCAGCGGCCATGACATCGTCGTTACGTTGGTTTCCGCTCGAGCGCACAAAGATGATTTTATACAAATCAAACTTGAACGAGTTGAAAAAATTGCATGTCTCCGGAGTCTGGGGGCTAAAGTTTCAGGACGACCTGATGAGCTCCAAGCAGTCAAGCCCATTCTTGAGTTTGATATGGTTGATAAACGCTTCATTGATCAAGGTGACGCACTTTCAGGCCTTGAAACTCGTCCAAACCTTATGGAGCTTTCTCCATCTGAGTTCGAAGTATTGGTCTCAAACCTATTTACGCAAATGGGATTAGATACGAAACTTACCAGGGGCACAAAAGACGGTGGTGTTGATGCGGTTGCATTTGATACACGCCCAATTCTGGGAGGTAAAGTTGTTATTCAAGCCAAAAGATATAAAGACACGGTCGGTGTCAGCTCCGTCAGAGACCTGTACGGTACAATGATGAATGAGGGTGCCAACAAAGGGATTTTGGTCTGTACCAGTCAGTATGGCAAAGACGCTTATCGGTTTTGTGAGGATAAACCAATAGAACTCATTGATGGCGGAGGTCTTCTTTATCTCTTAAAGGAGCACGCTGGCGTATTTGCCCGTATTAATCCAAATTTTTAAGTAATTTTAAGGATGTCATGAAGGTAGCACATTCGTTAAGTTCATTACTTTATCTGAGCCGTTGCAAATCCATTAGTATGAAGAACTGTTAGTGTAGTAATTCCTAATGGTCCTTAGCCATAAGCGGACTGGCAAGTCCGCTTTCTCTTGGCA
The DNA here is from genome assembly GCF_017832355.1 of Serratia sp. PL17. Taxonomy (GTDB): domain Bacteria; phylum Pseudomonadota; class Gammaproteobacteria; order Enterobacterales; family Enterobacteriaceae; genus Serratia. The sequence goes on along the minus strand of NZ_JAFIBY010000003.1, from coordinate 454,607 downwards.
GACGTAGCGACCCCTTCAGTCCGACCGTTATGTGCCAGAAGCAGACGTTATGCCGGTTCTGAAACAACGCTTTTTATGGTGACGTCCTCATCCCGTTGATGAAGACGTCACTAACATTGCGGCCTGTCAATCTGCAGAGGTTGATGTTGGAATTCGGGCAATGACCTTAATTTCAAAATCGAATCCCGCAAGCCAGGTCACTCCAACGGCTGTCCAGTTTGGGTAAGGGGGCTGCGGGAAAATTGACTGTTTCACCTGCATAATTGTCGGAAATTGATTTTCCGGGTCGGTATGAAAGGTGGTGACATCAAGCAGGTCGTCAAACGTACAACCCGCTGCTGCAAGAGTCGCTGCCAGGTTATCAAACGCAAGTCGTACCTGCGCGGCAAAATCCGGCTCCGGCGTACCGTCGGCGCGGCTGCCAACCTGGCCGGAAACGAACAACATATCGCCAGAGCGGATCGCGGCAGAATACCCGTGTTCTTCATAGAGGGCATGGCGGTTAGCAGGAAAAATAGGCTCACGCTGGATCATGGAATTTCCTTTCTTAAGTCAATGTGTGATGCGGGATGCGGGATGCGGGATGCGCGGTATGCAAAATTGATTTAATATACGCGGCGTATGTTGAATTAATCACACATACGCCGCGTATGTCAAATGACATCCGTTCTGTATGTCTAAAAGGAGATCGTATGGCCACCAAACGCCGCGCCGAAACAATGGAAGAGAACCGAGCCAAATTGATTACGGCAGCGCGGAAGTCCTTTGCCGAAAATGGTTTTGCTGCCGTATCGATGGATGAACTAACCGCCAGCGTTGGCCTGACACGGGGGGCGCTATACCACAACTTTGGTGATAAAAAGGGGGTGCTTGCCGCTGTTGTTGCTCAAGTAGACGGCGAAATGGCACAGCGAGCCAAAGCCGCTGCCGCGAATGCCGGTGACGACTGGGAAAGGCTGCTGGCTGAAGGGATTGCCTATATTAAGATGGCGCTGGACACAGAAGTAAGGCGTATCGTTCTGCTTGATGGCCCGGCTTTCCTTGGGGATCCCGCGCAATGGCCGAGCCAGAATAGTTGCCTCGAGTCTACCCGACAGATCGTCATAAATTTGATCGAACGCGGCGTGCTTAAATCGGTTGACGCGGATGCTGCTGCACATCTGTTAAACAGTGCCGCGCTGAATTCCGCACTTTGGATTGCTGCGAGCGACGATCCGCAGCGGGCGCTGCCAAAAATTATAGAGGTGTTTACTCAACTGGCAAGCGGCTTACGGAATAGCTCCAATAAACTATGATGAGACGTTTATAGGGGGGAGTGAACTAAAATATTTCAGTACGCATGGGGAGTTTAAAGCCACGACTTCTTCATCTCATCAGACAAAATACTAAACAACGAAGGCGTCAGGAAACAGATCTCTTCTATCGCTCATCAGAATGGCGTTCATTAAGAAACCTGCATGCTGCGCTTGTTGTGGTCGCTCACCTAGAGCGCATGGAATTGTATTATCTGTTGATCATATTTTTCCTCATTCAAAGTTTCCGCATTTTGCATTAGACAAATCAAAGTTGCAGGTACTGTGTGATGACTGCAACTTGGCGATATCGAATGCCACTTTTGATGATTGGCGAGAATGAACGCTATCCTGAATCAGGATAGCGTTGCATCGGCCCGTTGAACGCATAGCTTAAAGCGTTCCTTAAGCTCAGTGAGCCTGTGTACCTCGTGCCAAGGGCGGACGCTATGCTAATCAATGGCGAGGTAGTCAGGCTGGATAGGACGTTTAGCCAGTTTCTTTTGAAGTATTATGACCATTACGGGAAATCCAAATGCGGCTAATGCACTTACAACCAGCAGTATGTTTAGATTTTGCGTTGTTATTCCAAGGCCAGGGAGTAATAAGGAAGACAGAAAGAATGCGAGAGTTGTTACCAGGTGCATAATTGCTGTCTGTAGTGAAGAAAAACTGGCTCGTTGTTCATCTTTAGGATAGTGGATAATAACCGACGAAGCGGACACAAGTCGGCTATATGAGGTTCCAAGAAATAAGGTTATAAATAAAAATGTATTATGATAGCCGATCGCAGGAATCAGTAGGCTTGCTACGAATAACAGCGTTGAAATTGTTGCCAGCATCAGGGCAGATAAACGTGATGTCAGGATGCCTGTTATTTTTGTAGACAGATAACCTACAACCCCTCCACTTAAAAATAATAAGGGTAAAAGGTTTTGTTGTGTTCCCATATACTGCGTCATTAACGGAGTCAAAATGGGAATAATGAGCATTGGACTAAATTGAACCAGTGCAGTACAAGAGGCGAAAAGTAAGGTTTGCATGTCAATAGACAGATTGACCTTTACGCGTGATGGGGCCGTATCCTTTGGAAGGAAAAATACTATCAACGGTAAAGACACCAGACAAAGGGAACTGATTAACCACAGCGCAGTATGCCAACCATAGTGTGTGCACAAAAATAATATAGCGGGCATTCCGACGATACTGACCATCGAAAATGATGCAATCACCGTTGCCAGTATTTTTCCACGTAAGTTTGCTGGGGCATAATTTATCAAAATACTCATACCCACGCCCATTGTCGTACCACCAACCAATCCTGCGCAAAATCGTAGTGCCAGAAGAGTGTGAAAATGAGTAGTGAGTGTTGACAAAAAGGTGAGTGCTCCGAGCAGTAACATATTCTTGATTAAGAATTGTTTTTTATTAAACAGGTCGATCCAATAAAACGCAGCAACTCCAGAGAGAACAGCACCCAGTGTGTACATACCCGAGACATAGCCAGAAAATGATACAGGAACCGCGAATCCGTCTGCCATAAAAGCAAAAACAGGCATTAACGCCATATATTCCAATGCATTAGTGAACTGGACAAAAGCGATTACAATAGCTATCCGCATGAGGGATTTATGATTAAACGTCGGTGTGACCAGTGGCATAGCAGGCAACCTATGGATGAAAGATATCCGAGTTTAACCGCTATCAATGGTGTGCATTAGATGGTAAAAATGGCACTTATTATTATCATATATGGGATAGTTGATGCGTCCGGCTCTTGATTTTAATACCCTGAAAGTGTTCATTGCAGTGGTTGAAAACGAAAGCTTTGTTGGGGCATCGAAAGTCCTTGAAATGCCGACATCAAATGTTAGTCGTTGTATTTCTCAGTTAGAAGACAGGCTGAATCTTCAGCTCATCGAGCGCAGTACCCGACATATGAAGCTCACCCAGGCGGGGCAGCTACTCTATACCCGAGTGAAGCCATTACTGGAGGCGCTTGAGCAAACTGAGACAGAATTAACGTTGCGGCAAATGCAGCTCAAGGGCCCATTACGTATCTGTATTCCCAATGAAATAGGCCCTGCATTGCTGGGTTCTGTTGTTGCCGATTTCGCCTGTCAGCACCCGGATCTGGAGATAAGCTGTGTCACAAATTTGTCAGGTTTCGAATCCTTGCGGGACGATCTGGATTTAGCTGTCATTATTACCCGTGGTCAGATGGATGACAGTGACTACATCGCCCGCCATCTGGTGACTATCCCATGTACTATTGTTGCAGCCCCCTCCGTTATTCAGCGTTATGGCACCCCTTCGCATATCCAACAATTTGAAAAACTACCCTGTATTACAACGGTAAGCGCACTGAAAGGTGCTCCCTGGCAGTTTGTCAATACAAAGGGGAGATTCGAGACGGTCAAGGTTAAAGGGCATTACCGGGTAAACAGCGGAGAGATGGCAGGGCGAGCTGCGGTAGCAGGCGTCGGTTTTGCAATTCTGTCGAAACAAGCCTGCCAACCCTACATTAACGATGGACGGTTAATCGAGGTTGAATTTGAACAATCGCCAGCCCCATTGCAATTGTTTGCACTTTATTCAGATCGGCGTTACCTACCCGCTAAAACAAGAGCACTCATTGATTTCATGCATCAGAAATTGAGCAATATATCCTTCGCAACCTAAAGCAGCGTTGAATCATCGCAGAGAGTCCAGTTGGCACAATGAATCTCTACAGCGTCCGCTTCTCGCTGTGAGTTAAACGGGTCGATGCAACGCAATCCTAAATCAAGGTGAAATTAACCCGTCAGATAACGGGTCACCAACAAAATCAATTCACATTTTATATCTGATGACATTAATTGACCGCGCCGCGATGCATCGTGTACGACACCTTCAATTGCTGAAGCCAGCACATGGCTGGCGACCTGTGCCCGCGCCGAACCTAACTGACGGGCAGTAAAAGCGGCATAATATTCAGCATAGCGACGTTCAAACTCCTGATGTGCATCACGTCCGGAGAGCGGCACTTCATCAAGCAAAACGCGATGCAAACGCGGATTAATTAAATGCGCAGCGATGATGCCATCAATCATTCGCTCAACCTCCACTGTTAATGAGTCAGCCTGCGTCGACCCGTTAGCATTGACGGTTTCAAAAACCCGCAATATCGACTCGAGATGTTGCTGGCGTATCGCTTCTGCCAGAGCCAACTTATTGGGAAAATACTGGTAAAGCGAACCAATACTGACCCCGGCGATGCGCGCCACTTCATTGGTATTAAATTTTGCCCATCCTTTTTCAGCCAATATGCGAGTAGCAACATCCAGGATGATGCCGACCAAAAATCGTGAGCGGCTTTGCTGCGGCTTTTTACGCATGTCTCGCTTTGCATCTGGAACACGAGTATTCACGTGGGGGCTCTCCGATTGATAATGCGAGCATTAACTCACATATCAAAAAGGAAATAAAATGGTCCTTACAGCGCAGTACAACAGAAAAATTAATTTGCTTAAACGCTCTTCTGGCATGCCAGGACCCGCTAATTTTGAGATTGTTGAGCATCCTGATATGGCGTGCAGCGACAATGAGGTATTGGTTCGCAATTGTTGGTTTCGGGTCTCAATTTCTACCCGCCTGATGATGAGTGAAGAGGCCGGAAGTGTAAAAGGCATTCCGTTTCCTCCCATCAACGTTGGCGATACGCTGGCAGATGCGGCCATAGGCCAGATTGTGTCTGCGCCTGCGGCTAGCGGTTTGCAACCGGGTGAATTCGTACTTCATCCGTTTGGATGGCGAGAATATGCTGTTGTCGGCATAGAACTCTGTACGCGATTAGGCGACAAGCTGTTGAATCCAGCCGCCTATTTGGGACATGGCTGGACGGCGTATGCCGCTCTGACGCGTGCGACTCAGGTTAAACCTGACGATGTGGTTTTTGTTTCGAGCGGAGCGGGGGCGATTGGCTCCATGGCAGGACAAATTGCCCGTAAGCTTGGCGCCAAACGAATCATTGGCAGTACTGGAACGCCAGAAAAAGCGTCTTGGATGAAGCGGGAATTGGGTTATGACGAGGTCATCATTCGCGGTGACGGTAATATCAGCGAGCAACTGCACCGCTATGCCCCCGACGGCATTGACTTATTTATTGATATTGTGGGCGGTGAGCAATTGGAGGCCGCAGTTTCTCACTCTCGGGAAGGGGCGAGGCTTGTTCTGCTTGGGGCATTATCCGCCGAACTTGCAGATGCAAAGTCGACCAAATATGCCCCTGTGGAAATAGATGCTTTCGCTATTATCGTCAAGGGCGTTAGGATACGCGGATACAGCGCTGACGAAAATCCGGAAGTATTTGCCGAATGGCTTTCCTGTTTGTCACAACCTTTATGGGCAGACATCGCGTTTCCCATGACCCGGTTTAAAGGACTGGAATCAGCACCATTGGCACTGAAAGAAACGTGTTCCGGTAAGGCGCGTGGTCTGGTACTCGTTGAGCTTTAAACAATATTTAAGGCCAGATTGTATTGGCTTAAAAGCTGACGCGAGTTTAACCGAAATCTAGAGGTCACAAGAGAAAAGACGGCTATATTCGGTTCGCGCTGGTGTGCCAAGCGGCCCCAACGAACGAAGCGCGGGCAGTTATTCATACGAAGGAAGTAAGATGCTTTTGCCAGATTCAAGCTTTATAAAAACCCTTTATCAATCGTCATGTGAAGAATGAGTCGTCCGCTATTTGTTTCTCTGGATGGGCCCAAGGGAGCCGGTAAAACCACACTGTTGGAAGCCATCACGAAAGTACTAAGGGCAGAGAACAAGAAGGTGATCCGGCTTTGCGAGAAGAAAAGCGATCCCTACAGGGGGGAAACAATGGCCCTTGTTAACAAACTCGTCAGAAACCCCACCCTGGAGTTGGAACTGGAGGTTTGTGAGCGCTTTGCTGATAGCCGTGCTTGGATTTCCCAGCACGTGCTGACTAAACAGCCACCGGACAGCATTATCTTGATGGATCGCTGGTACCCGTCGGATGCCGCATTTCGCCGGATGGTTCCATTTGCAGAGATTTTACAGCTTAACATTGCACGAAACGTGCGAACGCCAGACCTGCATGTCGGGGTTGTTACAGCGCCTGATATTTCATGGGCGAGGGCTGCGGCCCGATCGCGTGGGCTAAGTAGTACTGTGATTCATAAGCTGGAAGAACATGTCGCTTGTACCAAAGCGTTCGAGCGAGAAATTGCAAATCACGGCTGGGTTCTATGCCGCAATGAAGGAACCATCGAAGACGCAACGATGCAGGTGATTTCTGAGATCTACAGAGTGCTTGCATGCCCCATAGGCATCGATTTTGCGGACAGAACCTCCGCTGCAGGCCGCCAGTAATTACGGTAACCTTATTGTGTCACTCTCTACCCAGTGTGAACCTCCGATGGGTGTTGCGTCTAGAGAATCGAAACCACTCAGTATTTTCAGTCTTTGACACGGAGAAAATATTGTCGGTGAGCCCAGCTTTTTGTGACAAAAAGGGTTAGCCGGCATTTTCTTTGGGGCAAGTTCAGGAGGTTGCGTTATGTTTTTGGGCAGCCAGTAGCAGGAACACCGACGTCATCAGCAGAGGTAAAGTCACCTTGGTCGATGTTGGGAGCACTAAAATCCCTTCGTTATTATTGTGTCAGGCAGTATCCATGCTGCCCGTATTGATCCTCTGCGGCAACATTGTTCAGGTTTGAAATAAAAACCTCACTCTGCCTGGATTGATTGAGTCTCCACGTTCGATCCGCTGAGACCAGGAATGAGTTTTTTTGTTCTAACTGCTGATCCTCGTCACCGTCCAACAAACCGAAAAAGCAAAACGCCCGCTTAAGTTTCCTTAAGCGGGCGTCTCTAATATGGCTCCTCTGACTGGACTCGAACCAGTGACATACGGATTAACAGTCCGCCGTTCTACCGACTGAACTACAGAGGAATCGTGTGAACGGGGCGAATAATAACGGGGTGGTGCGGCTTTGTCAAAGCACTAAACTGCGAAAAAAGTGCGTTTGCTGTCGTAATGAGCATGTTGCGTTGTTTTTCGGCACTCATCTTGTTTATTCGCGCGGTTTATCATCCAACATTGCTGTCGTCGTTATTGCACCGATCATTGCACGTTTAAGGTGCGAGAGGCGGTATATGCGTGAACGCGCGGTGAAAACGATAGCGATTTTTACCCTGAAATCCCCACTGGAAACCTCCTGAGGGTGCTGAAACCTCGCATTTTCCCTCCGATATGTAGGATGAATGAACAGAAAATATGTATTGGCCGTCACAATGGCTAGATTTTTGCTTGTTTAAATGCGTGGAATGCGACTGCGCTCTCGCGCAAATTATTTTCGCCGTCTACACATAAAGTGACTGGTGCACGCCCCTGGGCGTTCCGCTATACCCGTCAGACTTGAAGCCGTATCGGTGTTATCGCCGCTTTGATACAGCGCCAATTATTTGGGGTCTAAAAACAGTGCTGAGGAAAACAACAATGTCATCTAAATTGATTAAAAGTCCGCTCGCTGCTCTGCTTATCGGTTGTTTAGGTTCTGCTTTTTATGCTCAGGCCGATATCGTTATCGGCGTCGCCGGGCCGTTCTCTGGGCCGAATGCGACCTATGGCGATCAGTACTGGCGTGGTGCTTCGCAAGCGGCAGCGGATATTAACGCCGCCGGCGGGATTAAAGGGGAAAAAATCAAACTGGTTCAGGGGGATGATGCCTGCGAACCCAAACAGGCGGTCGCCGTTGCCAACCGCTTGGTGGATCAGGACAAGGTCGCTGCGGTAGTGGGCCACTTCTGCTCATCCTCCACCATGCCCGCCTCCGAGGTGTATGACGAGGCCGGCATTATCGCCATCACGCCCGGGTCCACCAACCCGCAAATTACCGAACGCGGCATGGCCAACATGTTCCGCATGTGCGGGCGTGACGATCAGCAAGGGGTGATCGCCACCAACTACATGCTGAACACCCTGAAGGCCAAACGCATTGCGGTCATCCACGACAAAGACACCTACGGCCAGGGGCTGGCGGATGCCGCCAGGGCGGAGATGAATAAGCGCGGCGTGAAGGAAGTGCTGTATGAGGGGTTGTCGCGCGGCGAAAAAGACTTCAACGCGCTGGTGACCAAGATTGCGTCGGTCAAACCTGACGTGGTCTATTTTGGCGGTTGCCACCCAGAGGCAGGGCCATTGGTGCGCCAGATGCGTGAACAGGGGGTGACCGCCAAGTTCTTCTCCGGTGACTGCATCGTGACTGAAGAACTGGTGACCGCTGCCGGCGGGCCGCAGTACACCAACGGTGTGCTGATGACCTTCGGTAACGATCCGCGTCTGATCCCGGAAGGCAAAACGGTGATCGCCAAGTTCCGCGCCAGCGGTTTTGAACCTGAAGGTTACACCCTCTACTCCTACGCTTCTATTCAGGCGATCGCTGCGGCGTTCAACGCGACCGGGGGCAAAGACAGCGCCAAGGCCAGTGAATGGCTGAAGTCGCATGATGTGGATACCGTGATGGGTAAAAAGGCCTGGGACAAGAAGGGCGACCTGAAGGTATCGGATTACGTGGTCTATCAGTGGGATGATAAAGGCAAATATCACCAACTTTAAAATCCTCTGCGTCTTTCAAGCCACAGCGTTGTTGGCTGCATACGTTCACCCCAGTCACTTAGTGGACCTAAGTTTCTGGGGACTCACGTACTTGTCGCCTAACTGTAACTTGAAATCCATTGAGGATTAACGCATAAGCGGATCCGCGGATCCGCGCCGATACTTCCCTTGGGCCGCGTCTGCATGTGCTTGCGGTCCCACCAGGCGAGACTGCTCATTATGGATGTTTTCTTTCTGCAACAGTTGATCAACGGCCTGACGCTCGGCGCAGTTTACGGCCTGATCGCCATCGGCTACACCATGGTTTACGGCATTATCGGCATGATTAACTTCGCCCACGGCGAGGTCTATATGATCTCCGCCTATCTGTGTGCCATCGGGCTGGCACTGTTGTCATTCTTTGGTCTGCAATCCTTCCCATTACTGATCCTCGGCACGCTGGTGTTTACCATTGTGATCACCGGGGTATATGGCTGGGTGATCGAGCGTATCGCCTACAAACCTTTGCGCAACTCTACGCGTCTGGCGCCGTTGATCTCCGCTATCGGTATGTCGCTGATCCTGCAAAACTACGCGCAAATCAGCCAAGGGCCACGCCAGCAGGGGATTCCGACATTGCTGGATGGCGTATTCCGCCTCAACTTTGACGGCGGGGTGATCCAAATCACCTACACCAAGGTGTTTATCCTGGTCGCCTCACTGTTGGGCATGGCCATCCTCACGTACATCATTCAGCACACCCGCCTGGGGCGTATTTGCCGTGCGACCCAGCAGGATCGCAAGATGGCGTCCATTTTGGGTATCAATACCGATCGGGTCATCTCCCTGGTGTTCGTGATTGGCGCTGCGATGGCCGGTTTGGCCGGGGTGCTGATTACCATGAACTACGGCACCTTTGACTTCTACGTCGGCTTTATCATCGGTATTAAAGCCTTTACCGCCGCAGTGTTGGGAGGTATCGGTTCGCTGCCCGGCGCCATGCTGGGGGGCTTGCTGCTGGGCGTCGCGGAGGCGCAATTTGCCGGCATGGTGAACTCAGATTACAAAGACGTATTTTCCTTCGGCCTGCTGGTGGTGATCCTGATTTTCCGCCCTCAGGGCCTGCTCGGACGCCCCATGGTTGCTAAGGTTTGAGGGATAAATTATGTCGCAATCTAGGGTTCACCAAGGGCTGAACGTTAAACGCAGCCTGCTGGATGCCGTATTGGCCGGGCTGATCGCCCTGATCGTGTTCGGGCCGATCGTCGGTATTGTTCTGAACGGTTACAGCTTCAACTTTGAGCCACGCCGGCTGGTGTGGATTATCGCGGCGGTGATGGCTGGGCGGCTGTTGCTCAGCCTGTTTTTGCAAACCGCGCCGGGGCGCAAGCTATTAACGCGCTTTGACGGCGGTAATGACGGTGTCTATGTCCGGCCGATTGGGGCCAAAACTAGCCTGCGTTGGATCATCCCGTTAATGGCGGTGATCGCGCTGTTGTTCCCGTTTGTGGCCACTAAATATCTGCTGACGGTAGCGATACTGGGACTGATTTACGTGTTGCTTGGGCTGGGGTTGAACATCGTTGTTGGCCTGGCTGGGCTGCTTGATCTGGGCTATGTGGCATTCTACGCCATTGGCGCCTATGGATTGGCGCTGGGCTACCAGTATCTCGGGTTGGGGTTCTGGGCGATGTTGCCGCTGGGGGCATTGATGGCGGCGTTGGCCGGTGCGCTGCTGGGGTTCCCGGTATTGCGCATGCACGGCGACTACCTGGCGATCGTCACGCTGGGATTCGGGGAAATTATCCGCCTGGTGCTGAATAACTGGATGTCGTTGACCGGTGGGCCAAACGGTGTCTCGGTACCGGCTCCAACGATTTTTGGTCTGGAGTTTGGGCGGCGGGCGAAGGACGGCGGCGTGCCGATCCACGAATTCCTCGGCATTGCCTATAACCCTAATCTGAAGTTTATTTTTATCTATGCCGTGCTGTTCCTTGTGGTGCTGTTGGTGCTGTACATCAAGCACCGGCTCACGCGCATGCCGATCGGTCGCGCCTGGGAGGCATTGCGCGAGGATGAAATTGCCTGTCGATCGCTCGGGCTCAACCACGTATTGGTGAAGCTGTCGGCCTTTATGATGGGGGCGTCCACCGCCGGGCTGGCCGGGGTATTTTTCGCCACCTATCAGGGCTTCGTTAACCCAACTTCATTCACCTTCTTTGAATCGGCGTTGATTCTGGCAATCGTGGTGCTGGGGGGCATGGGATCGACGATCGGTGTGGTGCTGGCCGCGTTCGTGCTCACGGTGGCGCCGGAGCTGTTGCGGAGCTTCGCCGAATACCGGGTACTACTGTTTGGCGTGCTGATGGTGGCGATGATGATCTGGCGGCCGCGTGGGTTGGTGCGTATCAGCCGTACCAGCTTTGCACCGCGCAAGGGGGTGGAGCCATGAGCGATCCTATCTTGCAGGTTGAGCATCTGATGATGCATTTCGGCGGCATAAAGGCGCTGAACGACGTGAATCTGGCGGTGGAGCGCGGTTCGATTACCGCATTGATCGGCCCTAACGGCGCGGGTAAAACCACGGTGTTCAACTGCCTGACCGGTTTTTACCGCGCGACCGGCGGGGCGATTCTGCTTAATACGCACAAGCGGCCGACCGACGTGATCCAGGTGCTGGGGCAGAAATTCCATGCGGGTGATTGGATTAACCCGAAGCGGCTGGGCTCGCGTGTGTACTACAAAATGTTCGGCGGCACCCATTTGGTCAACCGCGCCGGGCTGGCACGCACCTTCCAAAACATCCGCTTGTTCCGCGAAATGTCGGTGGTCGAGAACCTGCTTGTCGCGCAGCACATGTTGAGCAACCGCAACCTGATCGCCGGTGTGCTCAATACGCCGGGTTACCGCCGGGCGGAAAGCCAGGCACTGGATCGTGCCTTTTATTGGCTGGAGGTGGTGGAGCTGGTGGACTGCGCCAACCGGCTGGCGGGCGAGATGTCCTACGGCCAGCAGCGGCGGCTGGAGATTGCCCGGGCAATGTGCACCACGCCGGAAATGATCTGCCTTGACGAGCCTGCCGCCGGGTTGAACCCGGTAGAGACGGCAACGCTGAGCCGCATTATCCGTTTTCTGCGTCAGCATCACGGCATCACGGTGCTGTTGATCGAACATGATATGGGCATGGTGATGGAGATCTCAGATCGGGTGATCGTGCTCGATCACGGCGATGTGATCGCCGAAGGTACGCCGAAAGAGATCCAGCATAACGATTCGGTGATCGCCGCTTACCTTGGTGCGGATGAAGAGGAGCTGGCGGGATGAGCAATGTGATGTTGGAGTTTCGCAACGTGGACGTGTTTTACGGCCCGATCCAGGCGTTGCAGCAGGTCTCGTTACAGGTGAACGAAGGGGAAACGGTGGCGCTTATTGGCGCCAACGGGGCGGGTAAGTCGACGTTGCTGATGTCGATCTTCGGCCAGCCACGTATCAGCGGCGGGCAGATCCTGTTCCGTGGCGAAGATATCAGCCAGCGCTCTACCCACTACGTTGCCAGCAGCGGTATTGCTCAGGCACCCGAGGGGCGACGAATTTTCCCGGACATGAGCGTGGAGGAAAACCTGCTGATGGGTACCATCACCATTGGCAATCGCTATGTGGACGAAGATTTGCTCCGTATGTTCGATCTGTTCCCCCGCCTGAAAGAGCGGCGTAACCAGCGGGCGATGACCATGTCCGGTGGCGAGCAGCAAATGCTGGCGATTGCCCGGGCTCTGATGAGCCGGCCAAAACTGCTGTTGCTGGACGAACCGAGCCTGGGGTTGGCACCGATCATCGTTAAACAGATTTTCAGCATTTTGCAGGAATTAACCCGCGGCGGCATGACCCTGTTTCTGGTGGAACAGAATGCCAACCATGCGCTGAAGCTGTCCGATCGCGGCTATGTGATGGTCAACGGGCAAATCCGCCTGACCGGCAGCGGCGCAGAGCTGTTAAACGACCCTGAGGTGAGGAAAGCCTACCTGGGCGGTGCTTAGAACTGGCGCTGGATCCAGCGCACGTTCAGCCGCACCAGTGCAATGATGCCACTGGACAGGATCCGCAGCCCGGTGGATAAATCGCGGCGGCGGATATCCAGCAGCAGCACGGTACGCACCTTATCGCTGTCGTTCCATACCTCGTGTTCGAAGGTATCGTCCCACAGCATAAATTCTCCTTCGTTCAGCCGGTATTCTTGCCCGTCCACTTTTAACACGGCGGCAGGCAGGCCATCGGCACCTTTAGGCATCGATAACACCAGATAGCCACGCAGAATGCCCCGGAACGGGCCACGGTGTGCCGGCACCTGTTTGCCGGGCGCCAGGAAGGACAGCGAAGCGGAAAGAACGTCGGGGGATGAGGCAATCAGACCCGCCAGCGTTGGGCAGCGTGCAAGATTACGCGTAATCGGCTGGCCATAGGCTTTCATGATAAACATCCGCCAGTCGCGTGCATCGTTGTCGGAGATCGACGCCTGTTCGATCATAATCTCGTGAAATCGCGGGATATTACGCAGATCTTCCGCCACGGTCAGCGCCTCTTCACGGATCTGTGGCCACTGGTCGGTAAAGCGTTGTGCATCAGGAAACAGGCGTGTGCTGTCGAGCACGGGAGCGCCCTTGATGCGGCGATCGTAAATACGGCGTAATGACAACACGGACCAATCATAGATAGCTGACATAGTGACCTCAATAGAGTAACCAGATTTCTCGCCGTCTCTTGATATTATTATTGTTTAATATGCGCCTGCCGGACGATTAATTCTTCGGTATAACACGTTTGTCCGCTAAAGGCTTGCCGACCAATAGGCCATAAGTGGCAAAAAGCAGTTGAAAAAAACACCCCAATAAAAGTGTGACGCGTATCGCATTTACCCCACCAATTGGTTAAAATATCGCTACTTCCCGCACCTGCCCGGATCCCGTTTAACATGGAACACACTCAGGTCTCTCGCTCAACCGCCTGGTTGCGCGTGGTCATTCTTGCCGTGTCGGCCTTTATCTTCAATACCACCGAGTTTATTCCGGTAGGGTTACTGAGCGATATCGCCCAAAGCTTTTCGATGCAGACCGAGCAGGTGGGGTTGATCATCACGATTTATGCCTGGATTGTTGCTGCCTTCTCACTGGTGTGCATGCTGCTGACCAGCAAGATTGAACGGCGCAAGCTGTTGATCGGCGTGTTCATTCTGTTTATCGCCAGCCATGTGTTGACCGCCGTTGCATGGAACTTCACCACGCTGGTGATCTCCCGTGCCGGTGTCGCCTTGGCCCACGCCGTATTCTGGTCGATCACCGCTTCACTGGCGATCCGCGTCGCACCCGCAGGCAAGAAAGCACAGGCGCTGAGCTTGCTGGCGGGCGGTACCGCACTGGCGATGGTACTTGGCCTGCCATTGGGGCGTATCGTTGGCCAGATCTTGGGCTGGCGTATGACTTTTATCGGTATCGCCGTTTGTGCCACCCTGGCGTTGGTGCTGTTGTGGCGTCTGTTGCCGGTGCTGAAGAGCGAACATTCTGGCTCACTGGCCAGCGTCCCCATGTTGTTTAAGCGCCCGGCGCTGGTCAGCCTGTATATGTTGACCATTATTGTGGTGACGGCGAATTTCACCGCTTACAGCTATATCGAACCCTTTATTCAGACCGTGGCTGGGCTGTCAGAAAACTTCACGACGCTGATGCTGCTACTGTTCGGTGCCGCCGGTATCATCGGCAGCCTGCTGTTTAGCCGCTTTAGCGAACGTTTCCCGTCGGGCTTTTTCATCGGTGCCATCGCGTTGCTGATGTTAAGTCTGCTGTTGCTGTTACCGGCCTCCGGCAATGAAAACCATCTGACGCTGCTGTTTGCCGTGTGGGGTATGGCAATAATGGCGATTGGCCTGTCGATGCAGGCCAAGGTATTGAACCTGGCACCGGATGCCACTGACGTAGCAATGTCGATCTACTCCGGGCTGTACAACTTCGGTATCGGCGGCGGCGCGCTGCTGGGTAACCAGGTCAGCCTGCATCTGGGTATGGGCAATATTGGTTTTGTCGCAGCCCCGCTGGCGTTGATTGCCCTGGGCTGGTGTCTGCTAAACTTCTATCGCAGTGAGCGGTTCCAACACCATCACATCCGTTAATGGCCTTCTTGCTGATAGTGGCCCTGTGACGCTTTATCGCATTGCTGGCGCTTATCGTTGCCAGCATGCAGATTGTGATGGTGCTCATTGGGGTATTCGGTCCCCAAACACGCAGCAGCGATCTGGAAAATATCTGACGGGCTTAACCGGCGTTGTGCACTGAGACAAGGCCGGTATCTTCAGTAAAAAAACTGGCGATCATGCGAAAATAATTCCGTTATCACGGCTTTCTCTCCTGCCTTAATCTTGACCCGGAAAATGTACTCATACCACGACTGGGAGACGATCTATGAGCCCGCCGACCACGCAAGATGGCACCCGAATTTCCTTTCTTAATACCCCCTTTATCCGCGGCTTAATACTCGCGGCAATTTGTGCCGCCTACATTCAGGGCGGTTTGGTCAAAGTGCTGGATTTTAACGGGGCGATGGCGGAGATGGCCCATTTTGGCCTGCAGCCGGCGGCGTTGTTTGCCAGCCTGGTGATTGTGCTTGAATTGGGGGCCTCGGCACTGATCCTGACGGGGTTTTACCGCTGGCTGGGCGCGTTGGCGCTGGCCGGATTCACCTTGGCCGCCACGCTGATGGCCAATCGTTTTTGGGAAATGAGCCCGCCGGAGCGCTTTACCGGAATGAACGGATTTTTTGAACACATTGGGCTGGCGGGCGCATTGCTGCTGGTGGCACTTTACGACCTCAAGGAGCATAACGATGGCTGAACCGGTTGAGAGCAAAGCAGCACCCGGCGGTTTCGCGCCGCTGAAGATCCCGGTATTTGCGGTGCTATGGGGGGCCACGGTATTGGGCAACGTTGGCAGCTTTATGCGTGACGTCGCCAGTTCCTGGCTGGTGACGGATTTATCCTCTAATCCGTCGGCAGTAGCGTTGATGCAAACGGCTGCCACGCTGCCCGTGTTCCTGCTGGCGATCCCGGCTGGGGTGCTATCAGACATTCTCGACCGTCGTCGTTTCCTTATTTTTGTCCAGATTCTACTGGCCTGCGTCAGTGGCACCTTGTTACTGCTGTCGCAAAGTGGTGCGCTGACCGTTGAGTATTTGTTGGTGCTGACCTTTATCGGCGGTATTGGTGGGGCACTGATGGGGCCGACCTGGCAATCTATCGTGCCCGAGCTGGTGCCGCGTGCCGATCTCAGAAATGCGGTTGCACTGAACTCGCTCGGGATTAACATCGCCCGTGCCATTGGTCCGGCGGCGGGGGGCTTGTTGCTGGCGAGCTTTGGCGCTGGCGCGGCCTACGGCGCGGACGTGCTTAGCTATGTGTTTGTCGTCGCTGCCCTGTTGTGGTGGCGCAGACCCAAGGTCGAAGATAACGGCCTTTCCGAGCATTTCTTTGGCGCTTTCCGCGCCGGCATACGTTATGCGCGCGCCAGCCGTGAGCTGCATGTGGTGCTGTTACGGGCGGCGGTGTTCTTTGTGTTCTCCAGTTCGGTTTGGGCGCTGTTGCCATTAGTGGCGCGCCAGATGCTGGGTGGTACCGCCGGTTTCTACGGCATCCTGTTGGGTGCCGTGGGGGCCGGTGCGATAGGCGGTGCGGTGTTGTTGCCGCGGCTGCGCCAGCGGTTGAATGCCGATGGCTTGGTGCTGTTGGCGGCGGTGATTACTGCGGCGGTGATGGCACTGTTGTCATTGGCCCCACCGCAGTGGCTGGCGGTCTTGCTGCTGTTGGCGTTGGGCGCGGGCTGGATTATCGCGTTGACCTCACTGAATGGGGCCGCGCAGGGGGTATTGCCAAACTGGGTACGTGGGCGTGGGCTGGCGATTTATCTGATGGTGTTTAACGGTGCGATGGCTGCCGGTAGTTTGCTGTGGGGGTTAATTGCTCAAGAGATCGGCGTGGCCGCCACGCTGCTGACGGGCGGCATTGGGTTGTTGGTGATTTCAGTGGCATTTCACCGTATTCGTTTGCCGGAGGGCGAAGCCGATCTGCAACCGTCCAACCATTGGCCGGAACCCTTGCTCAACACGCCGGTAGAGAACGATCGCGGGCCAGTGATGATCCAGATAGAGTACCGCGTGCGGGTGGAAGATCGTCCACAGTTCCTGCGGACGCTACAGCAGCTTTCACGTGTGCGCCGTCGCGACGGTGCCTATGCCTGGGGCTTGACCGAGCATACCGCCGATCCTCTGTGTGTTATGGAGTGGTTTATGGTGGAGTCCTGGGCTGAGCACCTGCGTCAGCATCAGCGGGTTTCACATGCTGATGCTGATTTACAACAAGCGGCATTACAGTTCCATATCGGTCCGGAAAAACCGCAGGTCCATCATTTCTTGTCACTCGACTTGCGGCACCTGGCGCAGCAAACGGCGAAGTAATCAACGGCTGCGGCGGGGGCTATTTACTCCGCCGCACCGTCGTGGGCATGTAAGCGCCCCAGGAGCATAAAGATCAAGAGTGCCGTTGCGGCAGAGGCGATCGCCAGTATATACAGCAAGTGACGGAAGGCCTGATCGTAGATTTGCAGCGTTAATTGGCGCTGTCCAGGTAGCAGGGTGGCTGCGCTGTTCAAGTCGCCGAGGGCGGCGCGGTTAGCCGCCTCTATCATCTGTTGGGTGTCGGTAACGCCGGGGAGTGCAGCAAACAAGCCGCCCTGAATAAGTATGGCAAGCACCGCGCCGGTGATTGCAATGGCGATGCCGTCAGCCGAAACCCGCACTGCGTTGAAAATGCCGGTCGCCATACCTGCCCGTTCTTTTTCCACCACGCTGACGGCCATTGCGTCCATCAATCCCCAGGGCAGGCCAATACCGATACCAATCAACAGCATTGGTGCTATCAAGTCATGGCTGCCATTTGCCGCCAACGCATGGCCCAACCAGCCCAGCCCGGCAGCGGCCAGCAGCAGTCCAATCCCTGAAAGTACGCCGGAAGTAAAACGGTGTGCCAGTAGTGCGGCAAGGAAGGGCACGAACAGCAGGGGAGCCGCCAGCGCAATCATGTTTTTACCGGCTTCGAGGGCACTCTGCCCATCAATGCCAATAAAACGCCCGGGCAACAGGACGATCAACACCACAAAAAAGAAGGCCGGTGTGGTTGCCAGCACCTGAACCCCAATAAAGCGGGTACTGCGGAACAACGTCAGATCGAGCATCGGCCGTGCGACTCGCCGTTCAATCAACACAAAAGCGATAAAAATCCCCAGCGACAGCAACAGTGAACCGGCCACCGACAGGCTGCCCCAACCGTTTTCAGGGGCGAGCAGGATCGCGTAGGTGAACAAGGCCAAGGCAGCGGTAAAACTGACGGCACCGGGCCAGTCCAGCCCTGCCGCATTGGGATCGCGGGACTCTGTTGCACTGAATGCCACTAATACCAACCCCGCCACAGCAATCAGTGCCGTGGCGAAAAACACCCATTGCCAGCCTGCCGTCACCACTAACCAACCCGATGCTAACGGCCCGAAAGCCAGACCAATGCCGAATGTGGTGCCCAACAGGCTGAAGACCCGGGTGCGCACCGCGCCATGAAACGTCTGCGCCAGTGACGACATCGCCCCGGCAAAAGCCCCCGCGCCTGCCAGACCTTGCGCCAGCCGTAAAATATCGATTCCCACCACCGAAGGGGCTAGGGGGATCATCATCGTCAGAAGGCCGAATGCAGCCAACCCGAAGAGCCAGACGCGTTTACGGCCATAAATGTCGGTCAGGCTGCCGGCGGCCATCATTGCGCTGCCATAAGTGAGGATATAACCATTTACGACCCAGCTCAGCTGCACGGCGCTACCACCCAGTGAATGACTGATGGAGGGCAACACCACGGCGGGGCCGGTGAAGCTCAGGGGAATAAGGATACCTGTCAGGCAGGCGGCCAATAATTGTAGCCATGCCCGAATCTCAGTGTGCTCTGCGGTGGAGGTTATTTGCGTCATGGTGCTCATCTGCATGGAGTAGGAAAGCCCGCAAGCGGGAGTTGTGCAGTGTCAGGGGCCGTGTCACGGCGGTGACTGCGTTGCCATCAAGGTAATCTCTCCCACATCGAAGAAAAATAGGCTAAATTTCCATAGATATCGGACAAAAATGTCCTGAATAAGGAAGCGTATGTGATGGACAGTCTTAATGGCATTCAGGCGTTTGTGCAGGTCGCAGAAACGCGCAGTTTTTCCGATGCAGGGCGGCAGTTAGGCGTATCGTCATCCGCGGTGGGTAAGAGTGTGGCGCGTATGGAGCAACGGCTGGCGGTGCGTCTTTTCCACCGGAGTACACGTAGCGTGACGCTGACGGCAGAAGGCGCGCTGTTTCTTGAGCGTTGCCGCCGGATCCTGGCAGAGATGGCCGCAGCCGAACTCGAACTGGCCGACAGCCGTGGCACACCCAGCGGCAAGCTGCGTGTCAGTTTGCCGCTGGTCAGTGGGCTGATGATGCCGGTGCTGACCGATTTTATGCACCAGTACCCGGACATTGCGCTGGATGTCGACTTTTCCGATCGCATGGTGGATATCGTTGAAGAAGGATTTGACGCGGTAGTACGTACCGGTGAGCCGACGGATTCGCGGTTGGTGTCGCGGCGGCTTGGCGGCTTTCAGTTAGTGCTTGTGGCGTCGCCAGCGTATTTAAAACAACGCGGTCAGCCGGAGAAGCCGGCAGATTTGCTCAATCATGCCTGCTTGCAGCACAAGTTCCCTACTACAGGGCGGCTTGAGCCCTGGCCACTGCGGGATCTTGCCTTGTCTGAGCTGCCGGCGACCATGATCTGCAATACCTCAGAAGCGTTGCTGCCGGTGGTGCAAGCCGGGTTGGGCATCGCTTGCCTGCCGGATTTTATGGTGAAGGTGGCGTTGCAACGTGGTGAACTGCAAAAGGTGTTGGAAGGTTTCGTTGAGCATCAGGGATCTTTCCGGGTCATCTGGCCCTCCAGCAAATACCTGGCCCCCAAACTGCGCGTTTTTATCGATTTTCTTAGTGAACGGTTATTCCCGGTAAAAAAGGAATAAAAAGCCCGCCTAAGTGACCTTAAGCGGGCGACGTTACTGCGGTGTGAGCTTAGGCGAGGTCGAAACGATCGAGGTTCATCACCTTATTCCAGGCGGCAACAAAGTCCCGAACAAAACTCGCTTGGGCATCTGCGCTGCCATAGACTTCCGCCAGTGCTCTCAGTTGAGAGTGCGAACCGAAGATCAGGTCTGCGCGGGTTGCCGTCCACTTGAGCGCTCCCGTTTTGCTGTCGCGGCCTTCGAATACGCCTTCCTCGCCCACCGGTTTCCAGGTGGTGTTCATATCGAGCAGGTTGACGAAGAAATCGTTAGTCAGCGCCTGTGGCCGTTGGGTGAATACGCCATGCTGGCTTTGGCTCACGTTGGCATTCAAGACCCGCAGGCCGCCCAGCAGTACCGACATCTCCGGTGCCGTTAGCGTCAGCAGCTGCGCTTTATCGACCAGTAATGCTTCGGCCGGCACGTTGAATTGACGCTGCAGATAGTTACGGAACCCATCTGCGACGGGTTCCATCGCTTCAAAGGAGTCGACATCGGTCTGTTCCTGCGTGGCATCCATACGGCCCGGCGTGAAGGGCACGCTGACAGGATGGCCGGCGTTGATCGCCGCCTGTTCCACGCCTGCCACACCGGCCAGTACGATCAGATCCGCCAGAGAAACACGTTTATTGTCCGACTGTGCGTGATTAAACGCCTGCTGGATCCCTTCCAGCTTGGCCAGCGTTTGCGCCAGTTGAGCGGGTTGGTTGATGGCCCAGTCTTTCTGCGGTGCCAGACGAATGCGTGCACCGTTGGCTCCGCCGCGCTTGTCGGAACCGCGGAAAGTGGACGCTGAAGCCCAGGCGGTGGATACCAGCACGGAGATCGGCAAACCGGAAGCCAGAATCTGGGTTTTGAGCGCGGCGATATCCTGATCGTTGATCAACGGATGATCGACTTCGGGGATGGGATCTTGCCAAATCAGCTCTTCTGCCGGCACTTCTGGACCGAGATAACGCGCACGCGGCCCCATGTCGCGGTGGGTCAATTTATACCAGGCGCGAGCGAACGCATCGGCCAGCTGCTCCGGGTGTTCATAGAAGCGGCGTGAGATCTTCTCGTACGCGGGATCGAAGCGCAGCGAGAGGTCGGTCGTCAGCATGGTCGGGCGCTGTTTTTTGGCGGGATCAAACGCATCGGGAATGGTGTCCCCGACGTCTTTGGCTACCCATTGATGGGCGCCAGCCGGGCTTTGCGTCAGCTCCCATTCGTATTCAAACAGGTGTCTAAAGAAGTCGTGGTTCCACTGGGTAGGGGTGGTTGTCCAGGTCACTTCCAAACCGCTGGTGATCGCGTCTTTCCCCTTGCCGGTGCCGAAGCTGCTCTGCCAGCCGAGCCCTTGCAGCTCTAAGCCCGCAGATTCTGGATCGTCGCCGACATGTGATGCCGGGCCTGCGCCATGGGTCTTGCCGAAGGTGTGACCACCGGCGATCAATGCCACGGTTTCTTCGTCGTTCATCGCCATACGGGCGAAGGTTTCGCGGATATCGTGGGCGGCGGCAACGGGATCAGGGTTGCCGTCCGGTCCTTCTGGGTTGACGTAGATCAGACCCATCTGCACGGCTGCCAGCGGGTTTTCAAGGTCGCGATCGCCTGAATAACGGCTGTTAGCGCCGCCGCTCAGTTCCAGCCAGATTTTTTCCGATCCCCAATAAACGTCATCCGGTTCCCAGGTGTCAGCGCGTCCCCCCGCATAGCCAAAGGTTTTAAAGCCCATGGATTCGAGAGCCACATTACCCGTCAGGATGATCAGATCAGCCCAGGAGATTTTGCGTCCGTATTTCTGTTTGATGGGCCACAGTAAGCGACGGGCTTTGTCGAGACTGACGTTGTCAGGCCAGCTGTTGAGTGGTGCGAAGCGTTGCTGACCTTCACCTGCGCCGCCCCGGCCGTCACCGATACGGTAAGTCCCGGCGCTGTGCCAAGCCATACGGATGAACAGGCCGCCATAGTGGCCAAAGTCTGCCGGCCACCAGTCTTGCGAATCGGTCATAAGGGCATGCAAATCTTGTTTGACGGCGGCCAAATCCAGGCTGTTGAAGGCGTTGGCGTAATCGAAGTCAGGGTCCATCGGATCGGAAAGGGGGGAATGCTGGTGCAGTGGCTTTAGGCTAAGTTGGTTTGGCCACCAGTCCTGATTGGAAGGGCCGCGGCGTGGTGCATTCAGTTTACCGCCGCCGGAAAACGGGCATTTACTTTCAGTTGTCATGGTGCGCTCTCTGCTTCTGTAGGTTCGCTCGTCAGGCCCTGTCTGTCCTATACCTGAGGAGCGGTTAACGTGACATCGCGGGCCAATGCACGCGTCGGGTGTTGTGCTAAATAACATAACCTCATTGAATACATTGGGTTTTCATCTTCTGAGCCGGTAAAGAGCGAAGAAACACTCATGGATAAGCTTAGTCAGCGGCTGCGGATAGATAAAATAGGTATAGTTGAATGTTGTGATAGTCCCTGACTATTCATTACCCGAGCATTGATAGCCATGAATGCGTTTGAAACAGGACGCTGACCCTAAGCTGTTGTTCTTCACTTACCAGTGATAGCTTATGCCCACCTCGAGTTTGTCAGACACATCGACGTCGGCGCCGTTTTTACTCATGTTATTGAACTCATAATTGATAAATGCCTGCATGTTCTTATTAAAGAGCCAACTGAAACCGATTTCTTCGTAATTCAATACACTCTCGTGTTTTCCCGAGGAGTTTTGTATAAGGCGCGTATAGCCAACGTTGGGCTGGAACTTGTCCGTCAGCCGGTATTTAGCGAGGATTTCATAGCTGGAAGATGAGCCACAATTATCGGATGTTTGTGGTTTTATGGCGCTATCGCTTTGTGTAAACACGGCAGCGAGATAGGTTCTTTTTTTTGCATATTTCACCCCTTCTGCCAGAGTATTTATTTTTCTTCCGTAATCGGCATTATTATTCTGCTGCTGAGTAGATAAGGATGATGATGCTGCAAAAATAGTGGTGATCGCCGGCGTCAGTGCGTAACTGAAAGAGGCGGCGATACCATTACCATTCTGCTTACTTATTGTCTGTTCATCACTATTGCTTTTGAATTGATACTGGAGTGCGATAGCGGCGTTACGCTGTAAAATTTTTAATTTTTTACGGTAAGTCAGTAGGTTGAGTGCTCGGCCACGCATAAAATTATCTATATAGTTGTAAGACATTTCTCTGAATAATGGTGAACGGTCAGTAAGGGAGGTTACGTCATATAAGGCGCCCCAATTCCTACCTATATTTATACTGCCCAATGCTGGGTTTTCCATACCTAAGTAGGCGAGTCTGGTGCTGTTCCTGCTGGCGTCGGCAAAACTGACGGTATATTCCCAGTGCGCATAGGCTCTCCAGTGCTGGCCGAGATTTCTTTTTCCTAACAGACCAAAGTAGATATAACTACGGTCACCATCGTTGCGAACATTACTGCTGGAATAACGTCTGGCAATAATGGTGCCGTAAAAATCCAACCGCTCCTGACCATTGTCTTTGAGTGTAATCGCAAAGGTGTTTGAGCAAAAAAATATCGATAGTGCACAAAGGCACTCGGCTAACTGGCGGGGATAAATGCGTACTAACATCAGCGGAAAAATCCTTTATCTTCAGAAGTTGAAGTGAGGAAATTGAGTGAATAGCATTTTTTGCTATCGTAAGTGAACGCTCAATTCCCCTCTTATTTTTTTGCTCAACATATTGCTTCTGAAAGTAAAAGTATTTTAGGGTGGGGTGATATTTTATTATTGTATTTTATCAAGCATTTTGTATATGAGTGAAGTAACTCAAGATGCCGTTGGTAATCGCTGTGGCGATTTTATGTCTGAATACCGCCGTTCCAAGCAGTTTTTCCTCTTGAGGATTGGTAATGAACGAGGTTTCAACGAGCACAGAGGGAATATAGGGCGATTTCAATACCACAAATGCCGCCTGTTCCGTGTTTTTGGAATGCAGATGATGCATTGGCGCAATGTGTTTAATGATGTGAGAACCCAGGAGAAGGCTTTCTTTTACTGTTTCCGTCTGTTCCAAATCGAAAAGTATTTCTTGTAAATAATGATCTTTTTTAATGACCGCAGGGCTGGCGAGATCGTCGGCCGCATTTTCACTGTTCGATAAGTACTTTGCCATCGCACTGCTGGCGCCTTTATTAGATAGCGCGAAAACGGAAGCACCGCAGGCGGAAGGGCAGGTGAAACCATCCGCATGGATTGACATAAAAAGATCGGCATTGTGTTGATGGGCAATTTTTACGCGGTCATAAAGCGGAATAAAAACATCGTCGGTACGTGTTAGGTGAGCATTAATTCCATGCTGAATGAGCAAGGCACGAACGTTTTTTGCAATATCCAACACCACATGCTTTTCCTGAGAACCCGCGTGTCCAATGGCGCCTGAATCAATACCTCCATGACCCGGATCAAGCACGACCAGATATTTCTTGTGTGGTTTTTTAGCGTCTGGAGCCATCGGTACTTTCCTTGCATGCTGCAGGCCCTGTGCATGAGCTTGCGAAATCTTGATATTTGATGCCAAGACCGCCAGACCGGCCAAAATAACCGTGCGTCTGGATGCTGTGATTTGTAATGATTTTTTCTTATTCATTGGGCCACCGTAGAGGATATACGTTGATATAACGTTATAACATAACAATTTTAGCGGCTCGACTTATCGACTGTTAGCACCCGTTAATTTCTATTTCATTTCATGAATTTCTCTAGTCTTATAATCCGTATTTTTCTGTTTAATTAGTGTTATTGTCTGTAGTTTTTATGTTTTTAAATTGTTAATTTCAAATTTGAAACATTATGCAATCAATTATTTCAAATGATAATTTTTATCATTTGAAAATGTTATGTTATAACGTATAAATCAAGAGTGATCCTCAGTAAGGAACAACGATTGTCTTTGGCATAAATGCAGTTTCTCTTCCAGGGGAGGTAAAATGAATATAAAACCCTATAAAAAAGACAAATTGAATGTTGTGGCTGTGCTTGCCGTATCCCTGAGCACCGTCATCGCTATGCTCGATAGCACTATCGCAAATGTGGCGCTCCCTATCATCGCGAAAGATTTTGCCGTGTCGGAAGCGGCTTCAATATTGATCATCAATGCATATCAATTTGCGGTTATTGCTTCTCTACTGCCATTTGCCGCATTGGGGAGAACTATTGGTAATAAAAACATCTTCATGGCCGGCGTAATTCTATTTGCATGCTCTTCTATGGGATGCGCGTTGTCAGAAACGCTAGATACGTTGACGCTATTCAGAGTTGTGCAAGGCTTTGGCGCAGCGGCTATTCTCAGCGTCAATGCGGCACTGATTAAGGAGATTTATCCGGACAAATTATTGGGCCGGGGGCTGGGGATAAACGTCATGGTAGTTTCCGTATCCGCAGCGGCAGGGCCATCGATCGCCTCAACAATATTGTCTCTGGCCAATTGGAACTGGTTATTCACTATTAATGTTCCTATTGCTTGCCTTTCACTGTTGCTGAGTGTTATCTCCTTAACCCCTAAGCCCCAGCGCAATGTAAATTTTGATACAGGAGGCGCTCTTTTAGTTTTTGCGCTGTTTATTTTTTTCTCGTCATTTACGTTGAGCATGACGAAGAGTTCTTTCTTGTCGGCAGCAGCTAGTTTTGTAGTTTTCGTTGCATTGGCAGTACTGCTTTACCTGAATCAACGGCGGAAACAAGCTGCGGCGATGATTCCAGTGACGATATTTCGTAACGCTACGCTGACGCTGTCACTATTGATGTCGATGTTTTCTTACAGCACACAGTTGCTGGCCTACGTGTCGCTGCCTTTTTATTTTCATAGCATATTGCAAAGAAACGTAGTGGAAATCGGTTTACTGCTGACAGCATGGCCATTAGCGACTATGGTGACATCCTTGATTTCTGGCGATCTTATCAAAAAATATGATCCCAATATTATTGCAGTAGCAGGACTATTTTTCTTGCTTATGGGCATGGTGTTGATGGTTTATCTGCCAGATACTCCTTCAAATACGGCGATCGTTTGGCGTGTAGCGATTTGCGGCATCGGTTTCGGGTTGTTTCAGTCACCCAATAATTTCTTGATCATGACGGCGGTATCACACGAAAACAGCGGTATTGCCAGTGGATTATTGGGCAGTTCGCGGTTAGTGGGGCAAATCGTCGGTTCCGCCATGGTAGCAATATTCTTTAATTTTTATGGCTGTCAGGCAACGAGCATAAGTTTGGTTTCGGGCGCTGTTTTTTCATTTCTTTCCCTAATGGTTAGCTATATGCGTTTTAAATCAACACGCTCTTAATCATGCATAAATAAGTTAGAGGTTTCAATGAAATTGGCAAATTTGGCTCCTTTTATCCTCGGATTGGTGATGATGTCGCTTTGCGGTTGTACCACATACAACCCAGTAGCATTACAGCAAAAGGCTATTGGACAAGAGGGGAGTTATTACCATCTTCAGCCACAGGTCTATATTGGTGACCACCTGAAGTATGGATTAAAGGATGGCAGTGGTGGCGAGATGAACGTGGCGAAAATTGAACCCAATGCCATTATTGCCGATACGGGGGAAATAATACCTTTTACACAGATTTCTTTCCTTGAACGGCAGGATATTTCTAAAGGCAAGACGGCTGCGCTGGTTGGCGGTGGCGCTGTCGCCACAACCGCAATTGTTATTGTGGCCGGATTAACCATTCTGGCAGCGGGCATCACTGCTTCGGTAGCCTAATGACGCTGAAGAGGCTAAAACAAAAAAATTCTATCAATGAGACAATGCGAGGGGAATGATGATCAGTAAAATAAAACTATTTGCTACCATCTTGTTGGCGGCATTTTCATTACCGACGACTAGCAGCGCCAACGGAGATATTACGACAAAAATTGCCGGAAAAGACACTGAAGTACTGCACCCGGTTTCTGGTAAATATAACCGTATTGTTATCACCGGCAATTGTCCATTTGGTGTGATATTGGCTAATGATTCAGCCTATAAACATGTCATCGGCGTTGGCCCTTGGGCTTTTACGCATTCCGACATGAATGTACTGAAAGATATGAAACCGGATATCGGCAGGATCACCACAGACTTTATCAATAATGACTATACGGTCAATATGGAATCGTTGATGAGCCTTAAACCGGATATTATTTATTACTATGGTAAAAGTCAGGATGATCACTTGGAGCGGGCAGGGGTGCCCGTCATTAATCTCGACGCTGGCGGGAAAACCAAGTATGAACCGATGGTAACCCAGGTTTATTGGGAGAATAAGTTTGCGGAAACGCTTGGATTACCCCATACGCATAAATTCAAAAGCGCTTGGGAAAACATGTTGACGATGATCCAACCTTATGCTGCGGATATCAGGCAGCAACATGTCAAAGCATTGTATCTTGAAGAAAGCGATGGCAAACAGCTCAAGGTGAGTGGCCCTCACACCTATGGCGATACCTACCTGAAAATGGCAGGAATGGAGAATGTTGCTGGTAGTTTACAGGTCAGCGGTGATGCTGGGCGTTACATAAATGTCTCGATGGAGCAGATAATGCAATGGGATCCTGACGTGATTTTTGTTGTCTTCGGCAGTGCCAACGCTCTGTTGGAAGGTAAAATCCCAGGTCAGGACTGGAAAGAACTCCGAGCAGTAAAAAACGGCAAGGTTTACTCAACGCCGGTAGGGATACATAACTGGGGGGGACTCTCTGCAGAAACATCGCTGTTGCCATTATTTATGATCAGTAAATACAATCCAGAATATATTAGTGCTGAAAAGCTGAAGGATATAACACGAGATTATTATGAAAAGATGTTCTCTTATGCCATACCGGAACGTTTATTGAATGAGGTTTTGGCTCAGAGATAATTCGCGTAAATTATTTTATGGTGAAAAATATAATAATTAAACCTCTCTATGGAAGTAATGGTTATGCCTGATAGAAAAAAATATGCCGCCATAATGGCTGGGCTATCTGTGGTTTTATGCCTTGTTGCCGTCGCCTCATTATTTGTCGGTAGATACTCTTTGTCGGTTGACGAAATAATGCAGGTTTTATTACATGCGAAATTGTCTGCAAAGGATGAAGCCAACTACTCCGTTATTTTTAGTTTGCGTATGCCAAGAGTCATCGCGGTGATGATGGTCGGTGGGGGATTATCGGTTGCTGGTGCCACTTTTCAAGCCGTGTTGAAAAATTCACTGGCTAGCCCGGATGTGCTGGGAACCTCCTCGGCCTCTGCTTTTGGCGCAGCTCTTGGCATACTGTTTAGTTTTCCTTTTGCGTTGAGTTCGTTATGTTCATTATTTTTTGGCATATTGAGTCTAGTGCTTGTGTTTGGTATCTGCCATTTAAAAAAACGGCAGGATGAACTTACCACTATTCTGTCAGGAATTATCATCGCTTCGGTATTCGTGTCTTTTATATCAATAATTAAGTATGTGGCCGATCCACAGGATACATTGCCGGCCATCGTTTTTTGGCTGATGGGCAGTTTTGCGTCAGTGCTTAAAGAGCAAGTTTACTGGCTTATTCCACTGTATGCGATCAGTTATTTTGCAATCTATACGTTAAGGTGGAAAATGAATATTATCTCGTTGGGGGATGATGAAGCAAAAATCGCGGGTCTTAATCCGCAGCGGATAAAAGTAGCATTACTTTTTTTATCCGCAGTATTGGTCTCTGCTTCAGTCACTATTGCTGGTGTTGTCGGTTGGGTTGGGCTGGTTATCCCTCATCTGATTCGAAGCGTGCTCGGTTGTAACCACGGTAGGCTGATTCCTGCTTCGGCGCTTGGTGGGGCATTATTTCTGTTGATTATTGATAATATTGCCAGGAGCGCCACTTATGCGGAGATCCCTATCGGAATTTTGACCGCGCTCATTGGGGCTCCGTTATTTGCACTGCTTTTCATTATGAGTCGTAGATATGATAACAGTTGAACAATTGTCCTTTGGTTTTAAAGGATCAAGAAAAGTTATAAACAATATTAGCTTCCATCTTGAAAAAGGAGACATCCTTTGTGTGATGGGGCCAAATGGCGCAGGGAAAACGACACTGTTGAAAAGTCTATCGGGTATCTATCAACCGGTATCCGGTGCCTGCGTGATTGAGGATATTGATAACAGAAAAGCACGGCTCGCTTACGTTCCTCAGGCGAAGAAATTACATTTCTCTTACAGCGTTCTCGATTTTGTTTCTTTTGGTTGCTCACAGCGAAAAGGTTTTTTTTCGAAACCAGGTAAAGAGGATTTCGATAGGTCCTCAGAAATTTTGAATAGGCTTGATGTTGGTAGGCTCAGAGGGAAATGTATTAATCAGATCAGCGGCGGTGAGTTGCAAATGTGCTATTTTGCTAAAGCGTTAGTTGCGGAACCTGATGTGATTGTTCTTGATGAGCCAGAATCTAATTTGGATTTTCAAAACCAAGCGAAAGTTATTGATATGCTGTGGGAGTTATCAAGAGAGAGAAAGGTTACTGTAATTTTTAACACGCATTTTATCAACTACGCGGAGAGTATTTCTGATAAATGCTTATTAATGGATAAAGAACACTATATATTTGGTGAAAAAAATGCTCTTCTTCAAGAGGAGTATCTGGAAGAATATTTCCAGGTGCCCGTAAGAAAATATCGTTATGAGGGCGAAGGAGGGCCTGATGAAGCGTTTGTCATCAGACCACATAAGTTGAACTGACATGTGATATCAAGGTCGAAAAGTTTTATTAAGGGATATCCCTCATTGCGGTTCGGGTTTCTCTTAATTAAGCTGAAACAGCAGCACAAATCGTAACCCAAATAAGGAGATAATCATGACTGATTTACCCTCTGCGGATCGTAATCCTACCCCTGATATCGCGGAAGAAAATGCTTTCTTCCCATCACCTTACTCACTGTCGCAGTACACGTCGTCAAAAACTGATTTTGACGGTGCCAGCTACCCCAACGCGTATCGGGGGGGAAAATGGAAGGTATTGATGATCGCCTCGCAGGAGCGTTATTTGATGATGCAAAACGGCAAATTCTTTTCTACCGGCAACCATCCGGTCGAAATGTTGTTGCCGATGTACCACATGGATCTTGCCGGTTTTGAGATAGATATCGCCACGCCGTCGGGCGATCCGGTCAAACTGGAAATGTGGGCCTTCCCTGGTGAAGATGAAGCGGTCAAAGCCACATATGAAAAATACCGTAGCCAGCTCAAGCAACCAAAAAAACTCTCTGATGTGGTGAAGGACTTGGACGCCGGCAATTATATTGCCGTCTTTATTCCGGGTGGTCACGGGGTGCTTAATGATATCCCCTTCAGTGAAGACGTTAAGAAAACCCTGTTCTGGGCGCACGACAATGATCGTTACGTTATTTCGCTTTGCCACGGCCCGGCCGGTTTACTGGCTGCTGGGCTTGGTGAGGGCAAAGACGATTTCTTGTACCGTGGGTACGAAATGTGCGTGTTTCCTGATGCGCTCGATACCGGCGCTAATATTGATATCGGCTATATCCCAGGCCCGATGCCTTGGCTGGTGGGCGAGCGGTTGCGTGAATTGGGCGTTTCAATCCTTAATACCAATATCACCGGTAAGGTGCATAAAGATCGGCGGTTGTTGACCGGTGACAGCCCACTGGCTTCCAACAATCTCGGCAAGCTGGCTGCACAGACGCTGTTGGCCGATGTCGCTGGGCGATGAGCGTGGACATTGCTCAAGAGGCCTTTCTCACTGCACTGGCTATTGAGCGTGCGGACACCCTCTCTGTTATTCAGGAGAGGGTTCGCGCCTTCGCAGCTCCGCAGGGTTTTGACCGCTTCGTGCTATTTTCTACTGCCGTCAGGGAAGATGAGGGGGTTGATCGCATCTACTGGGTCGAAGGCAATTGGTTCGGCGACGGCGAAGTGGTGGATGCTGTAACCTATCTTCGGCACTGTCCGGTAACCCGGCATATGCTGCAGGCAACAGAGCCTTTTTTCTGGAGCAAGGTGCAGACGGAAAAGGGGAGTTGCTATCAGATTGTTCGCATGCCTCGCGGCCCAGGCGTTCATGGGGTACAGGTCCCGATATTCGGCCCGTCCGGGTTGGAAGGTGCGGTCAGTTTCGGCGGTGAGTGCATTGAAAGCTCTCCGCCAATTCGGTTGGCGATGCTAATCGTGGGCACGGCGGCTTTTGTCTCTGCGCGCAGGTTACTTGAGTTGCCAGCAGAGGCCACGCTTGGCAAGTTGTCGGCGCGTGAGCGTGAAGTGTTGGCATGGACGGCTGCCGGGCGGCGCCAGGCCGACATCGCTGCCACGTTGGGGCTGTCGGAGCGAACGGTGGAAAACCACCTGCGCCGAATACGCCGGCGGCTCGGCGCAACCACGACCGCTCAGGCGATCGGCGTAGCGATCCGCAACGGTGAGATTGAAATGTGATGCCAGACCAAAAAAACCAGTTGGGTTTATCCCGGTGGATTTTTCTGAGCATTAAATACGCGTTTATACTTGTAAGGCGTAAGTGTATTAAGGATTGCAGGTTTTGACTGGCAGACATCTGGAGGGTAAAGACGCAACTGCCGGAGTGATGCTGTTGAGAGGTGATGTATGCACATTTACAAGCATGCGTTGTTGTTGATCCAAAATGAGACGGACGGTCAGCTCATGTTGGCGCATGCCGAACGTCTTGCGAAAGAAATGGGCACCTGTATCACGTTAGGGCATATCAGCGAAGATTATAGAGAGTTGGATTACACCAGCGATGCCTTAACCAAGGATCGTCAATCACATGAAGTGATTGAAGCTAAGGCGATGCTTAGCCGTCTGGCAGGGTCTGCCACTTTTGACGTCAAGGTAAAGTCGATCGTCAGTATCCATAGATTCAAAGACGTTCAGGCAGTGATCGACAGTGAAGGGATAGATCTGGTTATGCTGGGTCATGAAAACCGCTTTTTGGGTGTTTATACCTCCTTTTCTTTCGAATTCATCAACCGTTTAACCATTGATGTGCTGATTGTTCATGTTCCCCCCGAGCCAATAATTTCATCGCCTTGAGGGCGCGGGTGAGCAGGTGGGTCTTATCTGGATGTGGGGATAAGCGGCAGACAGAGTCACGCCGCGCCAGGCTTTTGCCAACGAGTTTCAGATAGGCTTCAAATAATGTCTGCTTTTGGCGATGATTGCCCCTGAAAGTATCGAGTCTGGCTCGCGCTGCTAATCGCAACCTAAGAATTGCCACTGCGTGATTGCAGGGCAAAAAGCCCGATTAGTTTCCTAAGCGGGCTTCTCTAAATATGGCTATTTAAGAGGTTATTAACAAGAACATCTGGTTAGGCTTTTTGGCTATTAAATTCGGAGCTAAGCCAGCGGGCAAATGCCATAACCCGTTTTTCGAAGTCAGCTATGCCCCCTCGGGGTTCAGTACTCATTTCCAGTAAGTAATCCATATCTTCCGCTAATGCAGGATACCGCGAATTAAATTTGGTGCGGTACTCCTGGAGAGAGTCCGGCCAGTCATTATCCTGTTCACTGCGAAGGATATTGGTTGCTCTGACAAGCTTTCGCGCAGCCGAGCGCTGAAGCTGCAACTTTTTGTTTTCGTCAGAAGATGTTTTCATTTGAATCACTAGCTTGCCCAGAACCTGCATAAAGTCACCGTTCACGGCCACTGCAATAGCTTTTGAAGGTTTGAAAGCTTGAAAGCGATGGCTCAAGTCCTCTCCATAAACGCAGTGACAGTGATGTTTAATCCAGTATCCCCAGCTGAGTACATTATCTGGATCGAGAACCTGTCCCAGCAGACCACAATCAAAATCAATTTTACTGATAACTGGATTGTTTTTTTCAAGAATAGACTGAACAGTTGCAAATTGCTCTTTAGTAGCCTGATCGGGTTCATGTTTGAAAATGACTGTCATATCCAGATCAGACTTACCTGCCTCTGCCCTGCCTTCAGCTACACTTCCGTATACGTATAGACTGTGTATAAGCTCAGGAAAGCAATGGGTTAGATTTGTCACAACACATTCAATTATATGTGAGAATGCAGGTTGGATTTCCGCGCGTTTTGGCTGGGAGATAGAATCGTTATGATCGACGGCCATCCTTGCTCCTTTTTGCTAAGGTTATTTTTCCTGATAACAGGCATTTTGAGCCTGAAACTCTCGTCTCCAAACTATTATGCCTCAACGTCCGTTCCTCGCTCAAAGCTGCCATTCAAAAAAAACAAAAGCAAAAAGCCCGCTTAGTTTCCTAAGCGGGCTTCTCTAAATTTGGCTCCTCTGACTGGACTCGAACCAGTGACATACGGATTAACAGTCCGCCGTTCTACCGACTGAACTACAGAGGAATCGTGTGAACGGCCGGAATCATAACGGGGTGTCGGCAGCATGTCAAAGGTGGATTACGCATTCTGTGACTGTTTGCTTACAGAATGCGCAACCCGTTGAGGTTTTGGCAGATTTAGCCCTATTCTGCGCGTTTTAGACGCAGTTGATAGTGGTAATGGCTGCGGTCAAGCAGGTAATCGGCATTGACGCTCGGGCTCCAGGAATCGTCGCCGCCAACCCCCATATGCACGCCGTCCAGATTCAGCCAGGTACCGGCTTCCGGCTTTAGCAGGTGCTGGTGGCTGCACGCCATCAACTGCTGCAGGCCATAGCGGCTGAGAGAGAAGTGGAACAGCCCATCAATCTGCCAGTTGCCATACTGCAGGTTACGGGTGTCGCAGCGAAGGCCGTTTTCACCGGGGAAGATGTATGGCGTGTGCAGGTCTGCCAGCGGCAGTTGCCAACGGCCAAACTGCGCGGCGAGGCGACGATCCGGGTAGTTCTCATGCGGCCCAAGGCCCAACCATTGTGCCTGCGGGTGGATGTCTGCCAGTTGGCAATTCAGGCCAATACGTGCCGGTGGTGGCAGGCTGGCGGCGATATCGACGTCGACACTGACGCTGAGCGCGCCTTGGCTGTCGAACAGCCACTGCTTGCGGCTGCATAACAGCGTTTGCCCATCAACCCCAAACCGATGTTCGCTCACCACGCGCACGCTGTCACTCAAGCGATCGGCCTGTAGCAGCGTGCAGTGCTCCTCCAGACGGTACATTCCCGCCAGCTTCCAGCGTTCGACCCAGGCGTTGGGATCAATACGTTCGACTTCGCTGATGCCGATGTCATTATCCAGCGGTGCGCGGATAAAATTATCGCGCAGCGGGGTCAGCAATAGTGGGCTGCCGTGTTGCCACCACTGGGTTAAACAGCCGTTGTCGCGTGTAAACTGCCAGCGTTGGCTGCCATGGCTGATGTCGATCGTCTGGTCATTTTGGCTGAGCTGTGGGGCTACGCCGTTCGGTGCGAGCGGTGGAATATGCAATGTGCGGGGGACCAACCATTGATCCCAGGCGCAGCGGTGGTTCGCTTCGGACCAGTCGGTAGCTTGCGGTTGCACCACTTCCACATTCAGCCACAGTTCACCGGGTTGATGAAGCATCGGCAAACGGTCGATCAGGTGAATGCTGGCGCTGCCCTGCGGGGGTAAGGAGAGATCAAGGCTGCCGCTGGCACGCTCTGTGCCATCCAGCTCCAGCCGCCAGTTCAAGCGTTCATTATCGGTATGGCGGAACAGATACTCGCTGCTGACGGTCAGCGTCAGCGTATTGGCGTCGAAGGTAAATTGGAAAAATTGCTGCGCCCGTTGCGCTTCAAACAGCGCAGGGTGTGGTGTGCGATCGGGGAATACCAGCCCATTAAGGCAGAATTGTCGATCGTTCGGCGTATCGCCAAAGTCGCCGCCGTAAGCCCAGTATTCCTCACCGTTTTCATCACGGCGAGTGAGCGCCTGATCGACCCAATCCCAAACGAAGCCCCCTTGTAAACGCGGATACTGACGGAACGCCTGCCAGTAACGGTCAAAGCCGCCGAAACTGTTGCCCATCGCATGGGCGTATTCACACAGGATCAAAGGACGGTGTTCATCCGGCAGGCCGATCCACTTCTTGATCGACCATTTGGGTACGGCAGGGAAAGGTTGATCCTGATCCACGCGGGCATACATTGGGCAGAGAATATCTGTTGCGGCACTGTTGGCTCCGCCACCTTCGTATTGTACCGGGCGGGTGGGATCCTGGCTTTTCACCCAGCGGTAGAGCGCGTCATGGTTGCTGCCGTGCCCAGACTCGTTGCCCAGCGACCAGATAATGATGCAAGGGTGGTTACGATCCCGCTGCACCATACGCGCTACACGTTCGCTCATTGCCGGTAGCCACAGCGGATCGTCAGACAACCGGTTCATTGGCTGCATGCCGTGGGTTTCAATATTGGCTTCGTCAACCACATACAACCCATAGCGGTCGCACAAGCGGTACCAAAGCGGGTGGTTCGGGTAGTGTGAACAACGCACCGCATTGAAATTGTGCTGTTTCATTAACAGAATGTCATGGCGCATCAATGCCTCATCCATGACCTGACCGTGCTGCGGATGATGTTCATGGCGATTGGTTCCGCGGATCAATAACGGCTGCCCGTTAAGTTTCAGCAGGCCATTGCTGATGTCTACCTGACGGAAGCCGACGTCGTAAGCTTCTACCTCGATGATTTCCCCTTCCGCCGACAGCAGAGCAAGCGTTGCACGGTACAGCGTGGGGCTTTCCGCGCTCCATAACGCCGGTTGTTCTACCGGCAAGCGCAGAGTGGTGCGATCGTCATAGGCACCCCGTTCGTCGATAATCTCGCTGCCGAACGCCTGGGTTTTCTCCCCCACGAGCTGGCCATTTCGCCACAGCTGCAACTGCACCCGCTGCTGCGTGGGTCGATTGACCTGTACTTCTGCCACCAGTTCGCCACGGCGAAAACTGTCGTAAAGCGGGGTGGTAATGCGAATATCGCTCAGATGCGTGGCCGGCTTATGCAGCAGGGTAACGTCGCGGAAAATCCCGCTCATACGCCACATGTCCTGATCTTCCAAATAGCTACCGTCGCACCAGCGCAACACCATCACCGCTAGCCGGTTTTCGCCCGCCTGCAGCCAGGGGCTGAGATCAAACTCGGCGGGCAGGCGGCTGTCTTGTGAATAACCGACCCAATGGCCGTTGCACCACAGATAAAACGCCGAGTTGACGCCGTCAAAAACTATGCGCGTTTGTCCTTCAGCCAACCAAGCGGGTTCAACCGTAAAGAGCCTGGAATAGCAGCCAGTCGGGTTCTGTTCCGGCACTAGCGGCGGATTAACCGGAATGGGATAACGCACGTTGGTATAGATTGGCGCGTCATAACCGGCAAGC
The DNA here is from genome assembly GCF_017832355.1 of Serratia sp. PL17. Lineage (GTDB taxonomy): Bacteria > Pseudomonadota > Gammaproteobacteria > Enterobacterales > Enterobacteriaceae > Serratia. The sequence continues at coordinate 418,335 of NZ_JAFIBY010000003.1, read as the reverse complement.
TGCCAGTTGGATGGGACGTTAATCCGGTCAGCGTTGCTCAGATCCTGCCGCAGCCAGGCTTCGGGCACCGCCTGTGGGCGGGTGAAATAGCTAAAGTGCCAGGCGCCGTTCAGCGTTTTCTGGCTGTTGCTGGGGCTATCGTCACGCGCCGCGTTCAGATCGCGCCAGCTCGCAAAAGGCGGGTGCGCAGCCAGCCGTTGATAATGGGTGCAGGCCGGATTTTGCCAGTCACGGCGGGCAATAAGGTCTTTCAGGGAAGGCGGGGGCAGTGCACTCATCGGCGATCGTCCTGTCGGCGGTTTAGAGGGACATCATGCCAAATAAGATGCTGAGGAGTACCAAAAAAGTAAAGCGGTTACATTCAAGCTTGCAGGGCCGATCAAATAACCGCTTATTCAGGGGGCGGCAAACGGTAAATCCGCTGTGGGCGGCCCACCTTGCCGTAAATGATTTCTGCGCGTAGCTGCTGTCTGGCGGTGCAAAACTCCAGATAGCGGCGTGCAGTTGTGCGGCTTAACCCCATTTTTTGCGCAACGCTTTCAGCCGTGTGGCTCTCCGAAGGCGTCTCAAACAAGGCGCGGATTTTAACCAGCGTTAACTCATCGATGCCCGCCGGCAATGCCGTCTGAGGCTCACCACGGGCATAGGTATTGAACATCTGATCGATACGACGTTGATTAAGGCGTGCCTTATCCTTCAGCGCCTGGTGCCGCTGGCTAAAGCGTACCAGCGTGTGGGTCAGACGATCATAGGCCAGCGGTTTGATCAGGTAGTCAAACACCCCATGGCGTAATGCTTCGGCGACGGTGTCCATATCGCTGGCGGCGGTGATGAATACGATACCGCCGGTATACCCGTTCAGCGTCAGTTCGCGCAGTAACTCAATACCCTGGCCGTCAGGCAGGAAGTTATCCAGCAGGATCAGATCCGGTTTGAAGCGGTCGGTCATCATGCGGGCCTGCGCCAGGGTGCCGGCCAGCCAGATTTGCCGGCAACCGCCGTTCTGCCGGATAAATTCTGCATGCATCTCCGCCAACGGCGTTTCATCTTCAACGATCAGTATGTTCAACCATTCCATAGTCAACCTACGATTGAAATAAATATGCTAAGTAAATGTAAGTGAATTGCACCATCAAATAAAGATTTTCTCAGTAATAAACACCATAAAAATAATTAAGTAAATAAAGAACATTAAATAACTTATTAACCGAAAGGTGTTTGTGAAATAGGTCAATAATTCGCTATTTTTTTCTGTTTACCATTGTTTTATCAAATGCTGCTTACGATTTTATCTTCATGGTTTTTAAGGTTTTAATTTCCTTTAGAAATGTTAATTCACATTATTTTTTGTATTTATTTTGTTATTTAATAGTTAACCCAGAGAGCGTGTTATGTTGGGCGACACCGTATTTAATCGAGTCAAAAGGTCAGATCACAAAAGTATCGCGCAGATTAATGCTTTCCTGCGCAGTAACGATCTGAATATTGACACCACGGTTGAAATATTTATTACCGTTACGCAAAACGATAAGTTGGTCGCCTGCGGCGGCATTGCAGACAATATTATCAAATGCGTCGCCATCAGCCCGCAAATGCGCGGTGAAGGGCTGGGGCTGACGCTGGCAACCGAGCTGGTGAATCTGGCGTATGAACGCCATCACACCCAACTGTTTATCTACACCAAAATACAAAATGAGCCGCTGTTCCGCCAGTGTGGTTTCTACCCGATTGCCCAGGTGCCGGGCATCGTGGTGTTGATGGAAAATAGCCCGTGCCGTTTAAAACGCTATGCAGCACAGTTGGCAGAGCAGCGTCGGCCGGGCAATACCCTTGGCAGCATCGTAATGAACGCCAACCCCTTTACGCGCGGGCATCAATATTTGGTGCGCAAGGCGGCAGAAAAGTGCGACTGGCTGCACCTGTTTTTAGTGAAGGAAGACACCTCACGTTTCAGCTACGAAGACAGACGGCGGTTGGTGTTGGCGGGCACGGCGGACATTCCCAATCTGACCGTGCATGAAGGCTCCCAGTACGTCATTTCACGTGCCACATTCCCCTGTTACTTCATTAAAGATCAGGGCATTGCCGACGACTGCTACACCGAAATCGATCTGAAGATCTTTCGTCAGTATCTGGCACCCGCGCTGGGTATCACCCACCGTTTTGTCGGCAACGAACCCTTCTGCGCCGTCACCGCAAAATACAACCGCGATATGCGCTACTGGCTTGAAACCCCAGCCTTGCCCAGCCCGCCTATCACGCTGGTAGAAATTGAGCGTTTGCAATATCAGGGCGTGGCGATCTCCGCCTCTTGGGTCCGCAAACTGCTGGCCGCGGGCGACTTTCACGCTGCCGCGCCGCTGGTTCCGCCAGACACCCTTTACTACCTGCAAGATTTGCAAACGCAGCGCCGGGCCAAACCGGCGGCAAAACCCTTTGAATCCGCACAATCAGGTGAAAGATGAAAATTATCCGAGAAGCAATGGCCGGCACGCTGGAATCCAGTGATGTCATGGTACGCATCGCGCCCGCAGAGGGGCCGGAACACGATCTGCTGATCGCCAGCAGCGTGGAAAAACAGTTCGGTGAAGCCATTCGACAAACGCTGCTGGAGGTGTTGCAGCACTACCAGGTGGAGCCGGTGCAGGTAATGGTTGACGACAAAGGCGCACTGGACTGCGTGCTGCGGGCCCGTCTGGAAACCGCGCTGATGCGCGCCAGTGACAATGGTCAATTGCCGTGGGGGGTGCGCAATGAAAACGCTGAATAAACACCGCGTGCGCCGCAGCATGCTGTTCGTGCCCGGTGCCAATGCGGCGATGGTAAGCAACGCCTTTATCTATCAGGCCGACGCGCTGATGTTTGATCTGGAGGACTCGGTAATTCTGCGCGAAAAGGACGCGGCACGGCGGCTGGTGTATCACGCGTTGCAACACCCGCTGTATCAGGAAGTGGAAACCATAGTGCGCGTTAATGCACTGGATTCTGCCTATGGGCTGGCGGATTTACAGGCGGTGGTACGCGGCGGGGCGGACATCGTGCGCCTGCCGAAAACGGACAGCGCACAAGACGTGGTGGACATGGACCGTGAAATTGCGGCTATCGAGGCCGATTGCGGCCGCCCGGTGGGCAGTACCGGTCTGCTGGCGGCGATTGAATCGGCGGCAGGGATCACTCAGGCGGTGGCCATTGCCCATGCTTCGCCACGCCTGATAGGCATCGCGCTGGGGGCGGAGGACTACGTGCGTAATTTGCGTACCGAACGTTCGCCAGAGGGCATTGAACTGCTGTTTGCGCGCTGCTCGCTGCTGCAGGCGGCACGGGCTGCCGGTATTCAGGCCTTCGACACCGTGTATTCCGACGCCAATAACGAGGCGGGTTTCTTGCAGGAAGCGGCGTTGATCAAACAGCTTGGGTTCGACGGCAAATCTCTGATTAACCCTCGGCAGATTGAACTGCTGCACAACCTGTATGCGCCTACGGCCAAAGAAGTGGCCCATGCCCAGCGGGTGGTGGATGCCGCCGCAGCAGCAGAACAAGAAGGGCGCGGGGTGGTGTCGCTCAACGGCAAAATGGTCGACAGTCCGGTGATTGAACGTGCGCGGCTGGTGTTGCAGCGCGCAGCGCTTTCCGGCATTCGCGAAGCGTCGGCTCAGCACGGAGAGGAAGCATAATGAAACGTCAACAACGACTGATGACTCTGAATAACCTGGCGGATCTTCGCTGCTATCAGGATGTCTCCAAGGCCAACCAACAGGCGCGCAAGCCGCGTGATATCAAACGCTGCGACACGCTGGAACAGGCGGTGCGCCGCAGCGGTTTGCAGGACGGCATGACCATTTCTTTCCACCATGCGTTTCGCGGCGGCGATCTGGCGTTGAATCAGGTCATGGAAACGCTGGCGGCGATGGGCTTTCGTAACCTGACGCTGGCCTCCAGCTCGCTGAGCGAATGCCATGCGCCGCTGGTGGGTCATATCCGTAATGGCGTGGTGAACCGTATTTACACCTCCGGCCTGCGCGGTCCGCTGGCGGATGCCATTTCGCGCGGCCTGCTGGCCGAGCCGGTGCAAATCCACTCCCACGGCGGCCGGGTAAACCTGATCGAATCCGGTGAGTTAACGATAGATGTCGCTTTCCTCGGCGTGCCGGCGTGCGATGAATTCGGCAATGCCAATGGCTACAGCGGCGAAGCCTGCTGCGGCTCGCTGGGCTACGCCAAAGTAGATGCCGACGCTGCGGGCACCGTAGTGCTACTCACTGAAAAAATCGTGCCTTACCCGCATCATCCGGCCAGCCTGGCGCAGGATCGGGTTGATCTGATCGTGCAACTCGAGCGAGTGGGCGATGCCGACAAGATTGGTGCTGACGCGACGCGGATGACCTCCAATCCGCGTGAATTGTTGATTGCCCGCCGTGCCGCTGAGGTCATCGCCGGCTCCGGCTACTTTACGGAAGGGTTCTCGCTGCAAACGGGTACCGGCGGTGCCTCATTGGCGGTGACGCGTTTTCTGGAAGACAAAATGCGCGCACGCGGCGTGCGGGCGGGTTTTGCGCTCGGTGGCATCACGTCGACCATGGTGGATTTGCATGAAAAAGGGCTGATCGCCAAATTGCTGGACGTGCAGAGCTTTGACCGCGCGGCGGCGATGTCGTTAGCGCGTAACCCGAGTCATATCGAAATCAGCGCCAACCAATACGCCAATTTCAGCTCGAAGGGGGCCTCGGTCGATCGGCTTGACGTGGTGGTGCTGAGCGCATTGGAAATCGACACTGGCTTTAACGTCAACGTGCTGACGGGCTCCGACGGCGTGCTGCGTGGCGCCTCCGGCGGTCACTGCGACACCGCCGCGGCTGCGCGGCTGGCAATCATCGTGGCGCCGCTGGTACGTGGCCGCATCCCAACGCTGGTAGAGCAGGTGACCACCTGTGTGACGCCGGGTTCCAGCATCGACATTTTGGTTACCGATCACGGTATTGCCGTTAACCCGGCGCGACCGGAGCTGGCACAGCGGCTGCAAGAGGCCGGGCTGCCGGTGGTTGGCATCGACTGGCTGCGGCAGCGCGCGCTGTTGCTGACCGGTGAGCCGCAGCCGATCACCTTTACCGACAAGGTGGTGGCCGTGGTGCGCTACCGCGACGGTTCGGTGATCGACGTGGTGCATCAGGTGGCGGAGTAACCCTATGTCTCGTGTCCCGCCCGAACTGGCGGCCAACCGCGCAGTGAGCCTGCCGGAACTGCTGACCAGTCGCGAATGCCGCCAGGCCCGGCAACAGGCCTGGCTGTCGCAACATCAATCCACACTGCTGGTGCTCACGTTGGTGGTGCCTGGTGCGATAAAAGACAGCGGGCTGACGCGCAATATCTTCAACCTGGGGTGGCTGGCGCTACAGCAAATGTGGCGCCAGCAGGGTTGGCAGTGCCTGCATGCAGAAACGCTGGCGCTGTCTACCGGCTGCGAAGGTTTTATGGCGCTGCACGCCGATGCCCAACGGGTAAAGGACTGCGCCATTCAACTGGAGGTGCAGCAGCCGATAGGCCGCTTGTGGGATATCGACGTGCTGGACACGCAGGGACGCATTTTGTCGCGTCGCAGCCTGGGATTGGCGGAACGCCGCTGCCTGTTGTGCAGCCAACCGGCCAAAATCTGCGCCCGTCAGCGGCGGCACAGCAGTGACGAGTTACTGCAAGAAATGGAAAGGATGCTCAATGATGCGCTCTCACCCCGTTGATCACGCCAGCTTCACGCCTCAACCCGCGGTTAGCGGCTTCGCTCATACCGCCTACCGTGCGCTGTTGGTGGAAGTGAACCTGACACCCAAGCCGGGGCTGGTGGATCGCCATAACAATGGTGCCCACCGGGACATGAATATTGGCCATTTCTACCGCAGCGCCCGCGCTATCGGCATCTGGCTGCCGCGTTTTGTCCGTCAGGGCCGTGATGATGCATGTCGTCCGGTTGCCGAACAGCTCCTACGGCTGCGCCCACTCGGCCTGGCCTGCGAAAACCACATGTTCCAGGCCACCGGCGGCGTTAACACCCATAAAGGCAGCGTATTTTCGCTCGGCCTGTTGTGTACCGCTTTCGGTCGCCTGTCCCAGCAGCAAAAAATCATCGACGCCGCCACTTTGTGCGCCGAAGTGGCGGCAATCTGCCGCGGTTTGGTGAGTAGTGAACTGCAACAGCACAACGCATTGCAGACCGCGGGGCAAAGGTTATTTGCCCTGCACGGCCTGAGCGGTGCGCGCGGCGAGGCTGAATCCGGCTTCGAACGGGTGATTAACGGCGCGCTGCCGTTGTATCTGCAGCGCCTGAGTGCCGGGTGCGATGAGCAGACGGCGCTGATGGACAGCTTGCTGTGGCTAATGGCCAACAACGATGACACCAACGTGGCCTCGCGCGGCGGTATCGAAGGCTTGCGCTGGTTGCAACAGCGTGCCGCTGAACTGTTGCAACAGGGGGGCGCGCAGGGTGAACAAGGTATGGCGCGTCTGCGGCAGTTCGATACGGACTGCATCGTACGCAACCTCAGCCCCGGTGGCAGCGCCGACCTGTTGATCGTCACCTGGCTGCTGGCTCAGTTACCGAACTATACCCGTCATTCTTGAAGCTGCATCTGTGTTGGCTGCACCCGCGCACCCCAGTCACTTAGTCGACTAAGCTCCCGGGGATTTACGGCTTTGCCGCCTTGATGCAACTCCAATTATTTTGGTTATAAAAACAATGATGCTCTTCAGGAGAAACTTATGTCCGAAACCAAGGAAAAAATCTGGAAAGCGCTAACGCCTCTACTGGTGTTGGCGATCCTGCTATGGATACCCACGCCCGACGGTATGCCGCCGCAGGCATGGCGTTATTTTGCCATCTTCGTGGCGATGATTGTCGGTATGATCCTGGAGCCTATTCCGGCGACGGCGATCAGCTTTATCGCCGTGACCCTGAGCGTGCTGAGCGCCAACTGGGTGCTGTTTGGTGCGCAGGAATTGGCAGAGCCCGGTTTTAAAGCCGGTAAAGAGGCGCTGAAATGGGGGCTGGCAGGGTTCTCCAGTACCACCGTCTGGCTGGTATTCGGTGCGTTTATTTTTGCACTCGGGTATGAAGCTACGGGGCTGGGACGACGCATTGCCCTGTTTTTGGTTAAGTTTATGGGCAAACGAACGCTGACGCTTGGCTATGCGGTGGTGATCATCGATATCCTGTTGGCACCTTTCACCCCATCCAACACTGCGCGTACCGGCGGTACGGTTTTCCCGGTGGTGAAAAACCTGCCGCCGCTGTTTGACTCCTTCCCTAACGATCCCTCGTCGCGGCGCATCGGCGGTTACCTGATGTGGATGATGGTAGTGGGTACCAGCATCAGTTCCTCAATGTTCGTTACCGGTGCCGCACCCAACGTGTTGGGGATTGAGTTCGTCAGTAAGATTGCCGGGGTGCATATCAGCTGGATGCAGTGGTTCCTGGCGTTCCTGCCGGTGGGACTGTTGCTGTTGATCATCGCGCCGTTGATCTCCTATTACCTGTACAAACCGGGCGTAACCCACAGTAGCGAAGTGGCGACCTGGGCGGATACCGCATTGGGTGAAATGGGCAAGTTGACGCGCAAAGAATACACGCTGATTGGTTTGGTGCTGCTCAGCCTGTGCCTGTGGGTGTTTGGCGGTAAGGTGCTTGACGCAACAACGGTTTGCCTGTTGGCGGTCTCACTGATGTTGGCGCTGCACGTGGTGTCCTGGAAGGAGATCACCAAATACTCCAGCGCCTGGAACACACTGGTTAATCTGGCGACGCTGGTGGTGATGGCCAACGGCTTAACGCGCTCCGGTTTTATCGACTGGTTTGCCCAGACCATGAGCACCCACCTGAACGGCTTTTCGCCCAACATGACGGTAGTGGCGCTGGTGCTGGTGTTCTATTTTGCTCACTACCTGTTTGCCAGCTTATCCGCGCACACCGCCACTATGCTGCCGGTGATCCTGGCGGTCGGCAAAGGTTTGCCGGGGGTACCGATGGAGCAGCTCTCGATGTTGCTGGTGTTGTCGATCGGTATCATGGGCGTACTGACACCCTACGCGACCGGCCCAGGGGTGATCATCTATGGCTGTGGCTACGTGAAGTCGAAAGATTACTGGCGTATGGGCGGTATTCTCGGCGTGGTGTATATCGCGGCTCTGCTGTTGATCGGTTGGCCAATCATGCGTTTGTGGCTGTGATGTCCTAAATTCTCAGCGGCCATCGGCGTATGGCCGCTGAGCAGACCTGTGCCTGTGATGCCCATCACACACTTTCAGCGTTAACCTCTCCATCATAGCGAAGCAATAGCTAACACATTAAAAATAATCATAATCCTGGAGCCTCTGCGGATGAAAATAAAAACCTTATTGCTGTGCTTGCCTTTATTAATGACCGGGACTGCCCTGGCGGAAACCAACGACTACCAGCTGGAACAGGTATTGGTGATGAGTCGCCATAACCTGCGAGCCCCGCTGGCCAACAACGGCAGCGTGTTGGCGCAATCCACGCCTAAAGCCTGGCCGGCCTGGGAGACGCCGGGTGGCCTGCTGACCACCAAGGGCGGGGTGTTGGAAGTGTATATGGGGCACTATTTTAATGCGTGGCTGAAGCAGGCCGGGTTACTGCCGCAGGAAGGCTGCCCGACCGCCGGCAGCGTTTACGTCTATGCCAACAGCTTGCAACGCACGGTCGCGACCGCGCAGTTCTTTACCAACGGTGCTTTCCCGGGTTGCGATGTCGGCGTGCATCATCAGGACAAGATGGGGGAGATGGATCCGACCTTCAACCCGATCATCACTGACAATAGCGAGGCGTTTAATCAAAAGGCGCTGGGTGCCATGAATGCCGAACTGGCCTCGTTGAAACTGGACGCAGCCTATAAGCAATTGGAAAAAATCATTGATTACAAAGACTCCAGCGCTTGTAAAACCGACAAGCACTGCGATCTGACCAAAGAAGCCAGCAAAATGAGTGCGGTACCGGGTAAAGAGCCGGGCGTGGCCGGACCGCTGCGGGTGGGTAACTCGCTGGTGGATGCCTTTATGCTGCAATATTACGAAGGCTTCCCGATGAAGGAGGTGGCTTGGGGCAAAATCACCACGCCACAGCAGTGGAAGCAGCTGGCGCAGTTGAAGGACGGCTATCAGGATTCGCTGTTCACCTCGCCGGTGGTGGCACAGAACGTCGCCAAGCCGCTGCTGACCTACATCAATGGCGCATTGATTGGCGAACGCAAGCCGGACTCGCCGAAGGTGACGGTGCTGGTGGGCCACGATTCCAACATTGCGTCCTTGCTGTCGGCGATGGAGTTCCAGCCGTACCAACTGCCGCACCAATACGAGAAAACGCCGATTGGCGGCAAGCTGGTGTTCCAGCGCTGGCACGATAAGAAAAACGATCGCGATTTGCTGAAGATTGAGTACGTGTATCAATCTTCCGATCAGTTGCGTAATGCCACCCCGCTGACGCTGAAAACCCCGCCGCAGCGCGTGACAATGGCGTTAAAAGGTTGCCCCGTTGATAAACAGGGCTACTGCGCCTGGAGCGACTTCGAAAAAACCATGAAAGACATTCTGTAATCCTGCCGTTCCTCTCCTTCGGTTGCGGGGGAGAGGAATAATCATTGTTGCCCTTGGGTTCGGCGTCTAAAATTAGCGGTCGGCGTACTCACCATGGATGACACGTGTTCTCATCTTTTATCCCCAGCATTGAATGGTTGCACCTGAACGATTATCCGGGGCAGGTCGCGCGCTGCCGATTTTTATTGGCAAACTATCAGGACAGCTGTTTCGCTGATATAGGCATGACGATCCCCGATCATTTAACGAAAGCGGTGCCAAAAAGGCGGGCTGAGTATTTGGCCGGGCGTTATTTGGCGCGGGCATTGTTGGCGCCGCAGGGATTTGCTGATTTCACCTTGTTGCGCGGTGAAGACCGTGCGCCGCAGTGGCCACCGGGTATTGCTGGCGCTATCAGCCATAATGCGGATACTGCGCTTTGCGCCGTGCATCTGGAGCCTGGGTTGGGGGGAGTAGGTGTAGATGTCGAAACGCATATGCCCACTGCGCGGGCTGAAGAACTCTGGGGCGCTATCGTGAGTGAAGCAGAGTACGACGTGATACGCACTCTGCCATTGCCCTTTAACCATGCGTTGACGTTGGTATTCTCTGCCAAAGAAAGCCTGTTTAAAGCCTTGTATCCGCAGGTGCGCAGCTATTTTGATTTTCTCAATGCGCGGCTGGTGGCACTCGATACACAACGCCAGGCCTTTGAGTTAGAACTGCTCAAACCGCTCACACCGTCTTGCCATATCGGCCGCCGTTTCAGCGGGCGTTATTGGCAAGACGGTGACGACGTCACAACCTTTATATTTGTATAAATTACAATTTAATCAATTGATTAAGTGCGTTGCACTGTCACGTCAGGCGCTAGATCCGCCTTCTGCGCAACAGATGGCGGGCACCTTCCGACACCAATAACAACACCGCCAGCCAGATGGGGATATAGGTCAGCCATTCATCCCGGCCGATGCTCTCGCCCAGCAACAGTGCCACTACCACCAGCAATACCGGTTCCACATAGCTCAGCAGACCGAACAGGCTGAACGGCAGCAGGCGGCTGGCGAGGATATAGCATATCAGCGCAGCGGCGCTGATGACCCCCAGCAACGGAATTTGCCAATAGAGTGTTGGGCTGATACTCAGCGCCGCCAACGGCCCGTCTCCGCCGAAGGCGAACCCGGCCGCGACAGGTAGCATCAACGCCAGCTCACACCACAACCCACCAAGATTATCGGTGCCGAAACGGCGGCGCAGAATAAAGTAAACCGGATAGCCCAGCGCCACCACCAGTGTGGTCCAGGAGACGCCGCCGACCTGGTAGAGTTCATTACCGACGCCGATAATGGCGCAGGCTACCGCCAGTTTTTGCAGCAGCGAAAGCCGGTCACGGAATATCAAGCGGCCTGCAAGTACCATTGTCAGTGGCAGCAGGAAATACCCGAGCGAGACCTCCAGCGCTTTGCCATGCAGCGGTGCCCATAAAAACAGCCAGAGTTGAACCCCCAACAACGCCGAGCTCAGCGGCAGAAACAGCAGGCGGCGCGGCCGTTGTTTTATCCAGCGTAGCGTCTCGTTCACCCTGCGCCAGTCGGCGGAAAACACCATAAACAGCGTTAAAAAGGGGACCGTCAACAGCGTCCGCCAGCCAAAGACTTGCTCGCCGTTGAGCGGTGTGAGGGTCGACGTGTAGTAATACATCACGCCGAACAATATCGAGGCGATGACGGAAAGCACTATCCCTTTGATCACAAGCATCCTGAAAAGTTATTGATTTGATTGCCGGTACTCTAGAGAAGTTTAGCGCCGACAACAATGCTGCGTATCACACTGGACAATTGCCGGTGACGGGGTAGAATTGATACTGTGTATTAATACAGGTGTTTTACAATGACGCTCGATCTTTTTGAAGACGCTGTACCGCCGCCGTGGCGCGAACAGATCGCCCCGGGTGCGGTAGTGATGCACGGTTTTGTGCGCGATCATGGCCCGGCGTTGCTGGCTGCGGTTAATGGGGTGATCGCCCAAGTACCCTGGCGGCATATGACCACGCCGGGCGGCCACGTGATGTCGGTGGCAATGAGCTGGTGCGGTAACGGCTGGAGTAGCGACAGCCGCGGCTACCGCTATTCTGAACGTGACTCGCGCAGCGGTAAACGTTGGCCACCGATCCCGGATATCCTGATGGCGCTGGCAGATGAAGCGGCGCAACAGGCGGGCTTTGCCCCCTTTGTACCGGATTCTTGCTTAATGAACCGCTACGATCCAGGCAGCAAACTCTCATTGCATCAGGACAAAGACGAGCATGATTTTGGCTCGCCGATCGTCTCCGTTTCACTGGGGCTACCGGCGGTGTTTCAGTTCGGCGGCATGCAGCGCAGCGATCGGGCTCAGCGCATCCCCTTGGCGCACGGCGACGTGGTGGTGTGGGGCGGCCCGTCACGCCTGTGTTTTCACGGCATAATGCCGATCAAAGAGGGCTACCATTCATTGGTGGGGCCACACCGTATCAATATCACTCTACGCAAGGCGCTTTAACTGTGGCTCTTTAGCCAGACACGCGACCAGATAGTCGATAAACACCCGCAGCTTGGGTGGCAGGTGTTGATTGGGCGCATACAACAGCCACAGGCCACCGTGGTAACTGCTGAGGAAGTCCCATTCCGGCAGTACTTGCACCACCTCACCGCTGTCCAACGCCTGTCGGGCCGTAAAATACGGCAGGCTGCCAATGCCAATATGCTGTTTTACCGCATCCAATCTTACGCCAGTATGGTTAGCGGCATAACGACCGCGCACATTGACCGCTACCGTTTTACCGGCTCGTCGGAACTTCCAGCGGGCATCGTTGGCGGTTTCCCCCAGGTAAATGCAACTGTGGTGCGCCAGGTCCTGCGGGTGTTGTGGCGTGCCATGCTGCGCCAGATAGGCGGGCGTGGCACACAGCAGGTGTTCGATAGTCATCAACTGCCGGCCGATCAAGCCGGGTGACGGCCGCTCGGTAATGCGCAGAGCCAGATCGACCCGATCGTCAATTAAGTCCATATAACGGTCTTCCAGCCGCAGGCGGACGTCCACCTTGGGATAACGGCGTAAAAATGCCGGTATATGCGGGTGCAACACAAAGCGGCCCACGGCCTTGGGCACGCTGACGCTGATCAGCCCCTCTGGCTCTACCGTCCCGCGTCCGCTGAATTCCATCACCGATTGGGCGGCGTCCAGCATGCTGCGACAGCGTTGAAACACCTCTTCACCTTGCTCACTCAGGCGTAGCTTGCGCGTGGTGCGGTGCAGCAGTTGTAATGCCAACGCCTGTTCCAATTTGGCCAGGCTACGGCTGGCGGCAGAAGGGGAAGTGCCTAATCGGCGAGCGGCGGCGGAAAAACTGCCGCTCTCTACGACCTGAACAAATACGGCCATTTCGGCCAGCAGCGAATGAGAGAGATTTGTGCTCACAGCGCAAAGGTCCATTGTAATGTTGACGGATTATCCTTTGATTATGGCACGAATATAATAGGCTCTCTATTCAGGAGAAAAACCATGACCGAACGGCTTTATTATTACAGCGACGACTTACAAGGCGAAGCGCAGGTGCTGGCCTGCACCCCGATTGAAGAGGGTGGATACGCGATAGAGCTGGACGCCACGCTATTCCACCCGCAAGGCGGTGGGCAACCGGCCGACGGCGGTCAACTTGGTACTGTCCCGGTATTACGCGTGGCACAGCAGGGCGACAAAGTGCTGCATTTTACCGCTGAACCCTTGCCCACAGGGCCGGTGAAGGTACAGATTGAGGGTGAACTGCGCCGATTGCATACCCGTTGGCACTCTGCCGGGCACCTCATCGGTTGGTTGGGTGAAACGCGTGGTTGGCAACCGGTGAAGGCACACCACTGGCCAGGCGAAGGGCGGATCACCTTTGCACCGGGCGCGGAGCCGCAAACGTTGGATCAGGATTTCCTGCAAGCGGAACTGGCGCGGCTGATTGCGGCAGATTTACCGCGTAAGCAAGTGGCGGTTGATGGCCTGCGTCAGGTGGGGTTTGGCGCGTTGCCGACCTATGGCTGCGGTGGTACCCATGTGTCTTCGCTGGCCGCGCTCGGCACCGTCAACATCACTGCGCTAAAAGTGAAAAAAGGGCAACTGATTGTGCAGTACGAATTGGCTTAAAACCCTTTCCGGGCGGCTATTTTGCCGGCCCGTCCTGCCGTAGCATGGTGCAGAAGGCGCACTGGCATCCCGCCTGCGGCAGCGCTGCGCAGGTGCCGATGTTGACTGCTTGCGCGTCCATTGCGTGAAAACCATAAAATATATTCTCGATATTATTTTCCGCTGTGCGCGCCTGTTCTGGCTGCGGTTCAGGCACTTTGGACTGAAACGCGTCTGCCCGTCCGGCCAACAGACCAAGGAACAGCAGCGAAAGCTGAATCTTCATTTTGCATCTCCCGGTTTGGTTTCTGATACGTTATAACAAAACACCCTTTCTGCCAACCGTCGTCGCCTTGTGCATTTTCCACCATTGGTTAGCGAAATTAGTTCGTTCAACTCACCGCCGATTTGGTTTGTTATCTAACCCATAACATTCCGAAATAAAGAAGGCGTGACATACGATGTTTAATTTCTCTTTCAATAGATTAACCAGCGGAATAACAGTGGCACTGGGCTTGCTGACGGCCATGACACCGGCACTGGCGTCGGTGCAGGGCGGCACGCTTGTCTACCTGGAACAGCAGGCGCACACCAACCTTTATCCGCCTTCCGGCGGCTTCTACCCCAACGGCGGCATCCTCAACCAAATCACCGACAAACTGACCTACCAGAATCCCAAAACGCTGGAGATTGAGCCGTGGCTCGCCGAGTCCTGGAGCAGCAACGCCGACAAAACTGAATACACGTTCAAGCTGCGACCGGGTGTGACGTTCTCTGACGGTACGCCGTTGGACGCCAACGCAGTGGCGAAGAATTTCGATACCTATGGCTTGGGCAACAAAGAGAGGCGTTTGCCGGTTTCCGAGGTGATCAATAACTACGATCGCAGCGAAGTGATCGACTCGCTAACCGTCAAATTTTACTTCAAACGCTCATCGCCGGGTTTTTTGCAGGGTACCGCCACCATTGGTTCCGGCCTGGTTTCTCTCAGCACCTTAAACCGTAACTATGACGAGCTGGGCGATGCGCGCCATATTATCGGTTCCGGCCCGTTTGTGGTCAGCGGCGAGACGCTGGGACGCGAAGTTGATCTGAGCGTGCGCAAGGATTACCGGTGGGGCCCAACCAAACTGGCCCAGCAAGGGCGCGCTAATCTGGATGGCATTAAAGTGATCGTAACCGGTGAAGACAGCGTGCGTATTGGTGCGCTGCAGGCCGGGCAGGCGGACTTTATCCGCCAGATCCAGGCCTACGACGAGAAGCAGACGCAAGATCAGGGCTTCATTATCTACGCGGCCCCAACGCGTGGCGTCAATGACAGCGTCGCCTTCCGCCCGGACAACCCATTAGTGAGCGATCTGCGCGTGCGTCAGGCGTTGCTGCACGCCACGGACAGCAAACAGATCGTCGATACGCTGTTCTCGGTTAACTACCCGCAGGCCAAATCGGTGATTGCCTCTTCCGCCGCCGGTTTCGTCGACCTGTCCGCCAAGCTGAAATTCGACCCGGAGCTGGCCAACCGTTTGTTGGATGAGGCGGGCTGGAAAAAGGGCAGCGACGGTCTGCGTGAGAAGGGCGGCAAAAAACTGCTGCTGAACATCTATGAATCGCTGCCGCAGCCGCAGAACAAAGCGGTGCTACAGCTCGTTTCGCAGCAGTGGGGCAACGTGGGGGCGCGGCTGAACATTCTGGCAGGCGACGCTGGCAGCAAGGTAGCCGATAACCTGGATCCACAAAAAACGCCCGCGGCGGTAGTGGAAGTGGGACGGGCGGATCCCGACGTGATTAAAAGTCAGTTCTACCCGACCAACCGTGATGCGCTGTTGCAGCAAGGAGGGACGGGCAAAAACAGTACGTTCAACGATGACAAGCTAAACGCGTTGCTGCTGGGTATCGCTTCTGAGGTGGACGCACAAAAACGCCTGCAAATTGCCGGCGAAGCGCAAAACTACCTGCTCGATCAGGCCTATGTGATCCCGTTCTTCGAAGAACCGCAGGTGTTTGCCGGCGTGCCTTATTTGAAAGGGATCAGTTTCGAAGCTGTCGGCCGCCCGAGTTTTTACGGCGCCTGGTTAGAGAAACACTAAGGGGGCCACGATGAGCCGATATTTGGCACGGCGTATTGGGCAGGCGCTGCTGGTACTCTGGGCGACCTTTAGCCTGTCGTTTATCTTGCTGCAGGTGCTGCCTGGCGACGCCATTTTGATTAAATTCCAGAACCCGGACATGGGCTTAAGCCCTGCGCAGATCGCCGATATGCGTGCCGCCTATGGTGCCGACGTGTCGCTGTGGCAACAGTATTTACATGCACTGGGCAACGTGCTGCGTGGCGACCTGGGCTATTCCATCCAGGCCGGTGTGCCGGTCACCGAACTGTTGGCCACTCACCTGCCCGCTACGCTGCAGCTGGCGATACTGGGGTTTACATTGGCGCTGATTCTGGCATCGGCCATTGCCTTTCTTTCCAATTTGACCGGTTTTGGCTGGCTGAGAGCAATACTGCAGTCGTTGCCGTCGCTCTTTGTGTCGGTACCCACCTTCTGGTTGGGTATCGCGCTGATTCAGGTTTTTTCGTTCCAACTCAAACTGATCCCGGTAATTAATCCCGGTGAGTGGCAAGGGCTGATTCTGCCGATTGTCACGCTGGCAGTGCCGATCTCCGCGCCGTTGGCACAGATCCTGATCCGCAGTATTGATCAGGTGCAGACCCAGCCGTTTGTCGCCGTAGCCCGTGCCAAAGGTGCCAGCCGCAGCAGGGTGCTATGGCGTCATGTCGCCCGCAACGCCATGCTGCCTACGCTGACGATTGCAGGCATTCTGCTTGGCGAGCTGATTGCGGGGGCATTGATCACCGAAACCGTATTTGGTCGCAGCGGGTTGGGTCAGCTCACCTTGCAAGCGGTACTTAATCAGGATGTCGCGGTGCTACAGGCCGTTGTGGTGATTTCGGCCGCCGCTTTCGTCACCCTTAATCTGCTGGTGGATCTGCTGTTCCCGCTGTTGGATCCCCGCCTGAAAACCCACACAGGAGCCGCCGTATGAGCAGTATCTCTTTTGAGAAAGCTATCGTGCCGGAGCGTGATCTGGGCAGCATGGAAAGCGAAGGTTCGTTACCGGCCAGCCGGCCACGCCGTCGCCGTGTGTCGTTGACGTTGCTGCTGGCCTGGGCCGTGATCGTCATTGCGGTATTGTGGGCGCTGGCTCCACAGTTATTTACCGCGTACAGCGGTACTGAAGGCATTGCCGGTGCTCAACGGTTGGCGCCGGGAGGCGCGCACTGGCTGGGTACCGATCAACTGGGGCGCGATCTGTACGCACGCATTGTCTACGGCACTTCGCAGACGCTGTCCGCCGCGCTGGTGGCGGTCGCTCTGGGCTTGTTGCTGGGTACATCGCTTGGGTTGATTGCCGGTGCGCTAGGGGGGATCGCCGATGAGGCCGTGATGCGCTTCATCGATGTGTTGCTGTCGATCCCCGGTCTGCTGCTGTCGCTGAGCATTATTATTTTGTTGGGGTTTGGCACGGTTAACGCGGCAATTGCCGTCGGGATCACGTCTGTCGCCAACTTTGCTCGGCTGGCACGCGCAGAAGTGGTGCGGGTACGTCACAGCGATTACGTTGAGGCGGCCTATGGCAGTGGCGGCAGCTTTTGGGCCGTGCTGTGGCGGCATATCTTGCCGAACTCACTGACCTCGGTTATCGCTTTCTCGGCGCTGCAATTTGGCAGCGCCATTCTGGCGATCGCCACGCTGAGCTTCCTGGGCTACGGCACCCCGCCGCCAACGCCGGAATGGGGGCTTTTGATCGCCGAAGGGCGCAACTACATTTCGACCGCCTGGTGGTTGACGGCCTTCCCGGGGCTGGCGGTGGTAGCGGTGGTGTTGGCAGCCAACCGCATCAATCGCGCATTAGGGAGACCCCAAGCATGAGCCTTCAGACTGCATTACAGCGATCGTCGGTTGTGCCGGTGTTGGAATTGGATCAGGTGTCGATAGCCTACGGCAGCCAGCCTGTGGTTCATCAGGTATCGTTCTCCATTCAACCGGGAGAAGTGGTGGCGCTGGTGGGCGAGTCAGGGTCGGGTAAAACGACCACCGCGCAGGCGATCATGGGTCTGCTGACAGAAAATGGTCGTCTGGAGCAGGGGGCCATCCGTCTCAACGGTACCGATATCAGCCACTGGTCGCCACGGCGTTTGGACGCTGTGCGCGGCGCGCAAATCAGTTTGATCCCGCAGGATCCGTCCAGCTCACTCAACCCGGTGAAAACCGTTGGCGAACAGGTGGCGGAGATCCTCAACATTCATTGTCGGTTGCCACGCAAACACGTCCAGCAGCGGGTGGTGGCATTGTTGACCCGAGTAGGGTTGACGCACCCTGAATTACGCGCTCGTCAGTACCCGCACGAACTTTCCGGTGGCATGAAACAACGCGTTCTCATTGCGATTGCCATTGCTTTGCAGCCGGCGTTGATTATTGCCGATGAGCCAACCAGTGCACTGGATGTGACGGTGCAAAAACGCATTCTCGATCTGATTGATGAGTTACGTCAGGAATGTGGTACGGCGGTGTTGTTGGTGACTCACGATCTGGCTGTGGCGGCGGAGCGTGCCGATCGGCTGCTGGTGTTTCGTCATGGCCGGGTACAGGAGCAAGGGGCGACCGCCGAGGTGCTGCGTGCACCTGCTTGCGATTATACCCGCCAGCTGTTTACCGACGTACCGTCGTTGGCCCGCGCCGCGCCGCCACCTGGCCATGTCCCGCAAGAACTGGCGATCCAGGTCAATGGGCTAGTGAAACATTTCCGCCTGGATGGCACCGGTCGCAAAACGCACCCTGCGTTGGATCAGGTGTCCTTCAGCGTACCGCGCGGCACCACGCATGCCTTAGTGGGGGAATCCGGGTCAGGCAAGACCACGCTGGCACGTTGTTTACTCGGTTTTCAAAGGCCGGATTCCGGGCAAATTATGATCGATGGCGTCGATTTCACCCAGTTGAAAGGCGAAGCGTTGCGGCAGTTCCGCCGCCGTATTCAACTGGTGTATCAGAATCCATTCGGCTCGCTCGATCCATCGCAAACCCTGTATCAGGTGATTGAAGAACCGCTGCTGAACTTTGAACCACTGAGCAAAGCAGAGCGTTATCGCCGGGTGCGGGATTTGTTTGAACGGGTTGCGCTACCGAATGAATTGCTGAGTCGTAAACCCCGTGAACTCTCCGGTGGTCAACGACAGCGGGTGGCGATCGCCCGGGCGCTGGTGTTGCAACCCCGCGTGCTGGTGCTGGATGAGGCGACGTCGGCATTGGATGTCCGGGTACAGGCGCAAATCTTGCGGCTGTTGCAGGATCTGCAGCAGGAACTGGGGCTGACCTATTTGTTTATCTCACACGATCTGGCCACGGTGCGGCAGATTTCACACAGCGTTTCGGTCCTGCACCGCGGTGTTCAGGTGGACAACGGTGCGACCGGCGATCTGTTCGCCATGCCGGGCAGTGATTACACCCGGCAGTTGATTGAGGCCATTCCCGGTCGGCAGTTTTATGCCGAACCGCCTAAGGTTGAGGATGCAGTCTATGAGCAGTAAAAGACTCGGTTTTTTTACACGGTTACTGGATCAAGGCAGTGCGCAGCAGCGCTATCGGCTCGCGACCGAACAAATCGTGCATGCCGAACGGGCCGGATTTGATAGCGCTTGGGTAGCGCAACACCATTTTCATGAGGATGAGGGGGGCTTGCCTTCCCCGTTGGTATTTCTGGCGCAGGTGGCGGCGCGTACCCGCGATATTCGGCTGGGAACGGGGGTGATCACGCTGCCGATGGAGTCCGCCATTCGAGTGGCAGAGGACACCGCGGTGCTGGATCTCCTGTCCGACGGCAGGCTGGAAGTTGGCATCGCGGCCGGCGGTACGCCTTCTTCGTTCAGCGCCTTTGGTTTCGATGCCACGCAGCGCCACGCGGTATTTGCGGATAATTTCAACACGCTATTGCGCGCCTGGCGAGGAGAGGACTTGGGGGGTGGGGACAACCGCCTGTATCCGGCTGCACCGCAGTTGGCGGAACGGGTCTGGCAGGCCACGTTTTCGGTGGAGGGGGGCGAACGCGCCGGACGGGCCGGTGACGGTCTGATGCTATCGCGCACGCAACCGCGCCCGGCGGATACCCCCGACTTGCCGTTAGACGAATTGCAGAACCCGATTATTGACGCCTATCTGGCAGCTTTACCGGCGGGCATCGCGCCGCGCATCATGGGATCGCGCACCGCATTGGTCACTGACAATGGCCAGCTGGCGCGCGATCTGGCCGCGCAGGGGCTGGGCCGTGGGCTTGAACGCCTGCGTGCCAGCGGCCATCGACCGTCCGATGAGTCGCTTGATGGGCTGATCCGTGCCTTTGACGTGCATCTTGGCAGTCCGGATCAGGTCATTGCTTCGTTGCAGAAAGACAGCGCGCTGGCGCGGGTGACGGACCTGGCGTTTCAGGTACATTCCATCGATCCGCCGCACGCCCATATTTTGCGCTCGATTGAACTGATCGCTCGCCATGTCGCCCCTGAACTGGGTTGGCAACGCCGCACACCCGCGACGGTCTCCTATGAACATCACGCTGAGGAAAAGGTATGACTGCAACATGGAACAACGACGATCTGCTGGCCGTGTTGGCTGAGATTACGCCCGGTTCTGCGCTGGCGCAGGCAAGAGCAACGCGGCAGGCGGCAACAGACGCGATTCAGGCCAGTTACCTGGCGCTGTTTTTCCCCGCAGACGCGGGGGGCTTTTCCGTAGCGCAGCGGTTGCACATCGCGCAGCGTATCAGCGAATGGCATGCAGACAAGCGACTCTCCGCGCATTATGCGGCGTTGCTGCAACAACGGGGTAGTGCAGAGGAGGGGCCGTATTTGCAGGCCGCCCTGGATCATGCCGAGCGGCTGGCGTTTAAACCCGCCAGCGCCGACGCGCAGCATCTGCGGGGGCTACAGCAGGCGGGTTGGACGCTGGACGCTATCGTCACCCTGTCGCAACTGATCGCGTTTGTCAGCTTCCAAAGCCGGCTGCTGACGGGGTATAGGTTGCTTGGCGGTAAGCCGGTAGAAGAGGACAGTGTGGGTGCGCCAGTCAGAGCAGGCCGTTGGCGCACCGAATCGGCCACGCTGAGTGGTCGCCATACGCCGCCGGCGTTTACTCGGCAGGAACTGGGGTGGGAGCCTTGGATCGCCGCTAAACCACTGGCAGAATTTGACGCATCAGGCCAGGCGCTGTTGACGCGCTTTGGGCATAGCGATTCAGAATATTTCCGTCTGTTGGCCCGCAATCATCCGGTGTTGGAACAGCGGACGCTGGCGGACCGCGCGATTTTCTACACCTCGGGCGGGCTGGAGCGTAAAGATCGTGAACTCGCGGCGACGGTTGCGAGCAAGGTCAATGGCTGTATCTATTGCGCGTCGGTACATGCTCGCAAGGCAGCGCAATTGTCTAAGCAGACGGATGAGGTGCAGCGTTTGCTGGACATCGCTCCGGGAGAGGTATTGAGTGAAGGGCAAGGGGCGTCGTGGCGCGTGCAAATAGACTTTGCCGCGGCGTTGTCCGCCACGCCGCCACAGGCTAATGCCGTTCATCTGGCGCAACTGCGCGGGCTGGGGTTGGATGAGGTGTCCTTGCTGGATCTGGTGCAGTCAACGGCCTTCTTTGCCTGGGCGAATCGGCTGATGCTGACCCTTGGAGAACCCTTCGACGATCGGTAAAGCAAGTGCAAAACTCACGTTGAAATAACCGGGGATACGTTATTCGCCCCGGTATAATTAAAATAATAATTACCGTTCCCTACAGATTATTAACCTGATTAACAAATGCACACATCTCTTGTCATTATCATGACGAATAATTCAAATTGAAAAAATTGCTCCATCCCCCTCAATGCTTAGATACTCAGCCCATCAGTGAATTTAATTCAAAAATAGACAGTTAATGTTGGCTGGACGCATTTTCGATGGGATACGGCGCGATGGGAAGTTTTTTTAAGCAGGTATATCGTTATTCTCATGCACGGCCTTATCGGCATAATGAAAACCTCTGGCCGTACGTGAAAATTGAGCGTGCAGAGAGCGGAGAAATTGCGGTATTAGCGTATAAAAGACAGACCGTGCCCATAGCGACGTTGTCAGCATTGAAAGACAGTTGTCAGGGGCCGGTATTGCTCACCGCAACAGGGCCTTCGGTAAAAAAGATGTGCTTTAGCAACATCCCGGATATGCCGGCGATCGGCGTCAATGGTGCCTATTCCTTAAGCAAACAGGTCAGCTTCCGCTTTTACGTTATTGTCGATATGGGCTTTATCGATCGGCGGCCGGATATTATCCAGGATATTATCACTGAGCCTGACTTAATCCTGTTTACGACGGTACACGGCGTGGCGAAAATAATCGACCGGTTCACATTGACCGGGGTGAAGTGCCGGTTTGCCGTGGTTGAGGATGCAGCCTTCAAAATTTATAACCCGAAAATCAATCCGTTGGCGCTGTGGGAACATTATCGCCACGATCCGAGCGTTGATTTCTCGCCTGCATGTAAATCCATCGCATTTAGCCATGACATTCGGCATGGCATTTTCGATGCCGGGACCGTGGTGTATTGGGCCTTTCAGATAATTGCCTTTTTGGGCTTTAAACAGCTCTTTATTGCAGGGCTGGATATGAACAATTTCCATTTGCCACGCTTTTATGAAACCCCCGAAAACCAATTGCCAACCTTTTTACCAGAGAAGGTTGATGATTTGATTATCCCGGCTTTTAGCCATGCCGGAGAAAGCATGAAAATAAAAAATATTGTTATAAGAAATTTTTCTTTGAGCAGTGCCATTGACACAAGTATTTTTGAAAAGGTTGATTGCAATGATTTTTTCAAGAAGAACTGATGTCACGGCATTGATCTCTGTTTACGCTTTTCTGGCCTTCTCTTTTTTCAGCGCTATTTTCTGCGGTTTTACCCGGGTTAATAATTTATTCCATATCGCGGCATTTTTCTTCCTGTTTAGGTTGTGCACCAGGACAGCGTTTCGGCAAGCCTGGCATAAAAGACGATCGGCCGTCGTGGGGATCGTGTTGGCCGCATGTTTTCTCACCTATTACTCTGTCAGCAATCTCTGGGGGGGCACACCGGGTAATATGGTCTCCACCTTGACGCACAGCGTTTATATTCTGATTTATCTTGCTCTGTTGGTCACCGTGTTGGAGAGCCCTCACCGTACTCTTTTGCTGTGCTGCGTGATCGCTGGCATCACTGTGCTATGTCTTTACCTGACCTGGGTTGATTACCGGGCAATTTATGCCCTAAGAGAAACGTCAGACGCCAATCCCGGCCCGCGCAATGTGATAGACCTTGCCGGTTATGCCGCGTTGGGGATTATTTTAAGCCTATTGGTATTTCGTGATACCCAACAAAGAAAGGTGCTGCTGTCGATCCCGGTGCTCTTTGCTTTTATGGTCTTAACGCAAAGTCGTGGGCCTTTAATCGCACTATTGTCCTCGCTGGCATTAACCACATCCTACCTGGCGCTGAATAAAAAAACGGCTGTTTCCATTGTGGCGGTGCTGATACTTGCCATTGGCGCGGTTGTGTTTTCACCGATTGGCGAGATGCTGATTACGCGTTTTGGTGAATTGTATCAGCAGAGTTTTGTACGGATGAGTATTTGGCGACACAGCGGGTTGCTGATAGCGCAGGCGCCCTTTTTTGGCTATGGGTTTGATAAAGAACTGACCTTCACCAATTACACCGGCGAGTTTATTCATACGACACATAGCCTGTACCTGGGGGCATTACTCAAGGGTGGGTTAGTCGGGTTTGGCTTGTTTGCAGGATTATTGGTGTTTGGTGCGGTGCTTGCTGTCCGTCATCTCAACGCCGGGCGACGCCTGGAAGCCACATTGTATTTCTTCATGCTGATTTTCTATTGTTCACAGGGCATGTTTGTCATCGCCAATCCGGCCGAGTTTTGGTACCTGTTTTGGTTCCCGCTGGCCACGGTGTTTGCCCAGCCTGTTCCACCGGACAGCCGATCAACCGAGTTGTAACGCGTTCGTCACTTTGTCAAAGACCTGCTGCTCTGTGATGATGCTAAGCGGCTGGCGGCGTTGGGCGGCACTGAGCTGTACCCTATCTGTAGGGACGTACATGACCTGGTGCAACGCGCTATTTTGATAGGGGCCGGTATGCTGCGGATTGGCCGTGACAAACAGGCTGACGGTGGGGGTTTTGAGGGCAATGGCCAGATGCAAGGGGCCGGTATCGCCGGTGACCAGAACTTGCAGGTTTGACATCACCCCCAGCAGCTGCGGCAGGGTCGTTTTACCCATATGGCTGACCACGCGTTGTTGCTCTGAGGCAGTCAGGCCGGCCATAAATGCCTTTTCGATAGCGAGCTCTTTCGGGGTGCCAATTAACTCAATCTGGTTGTGTGGCGAGTGCGCCAACAGCAGCTTTGCCAGTTGGGTAAAGCGTTCGACGGGCCAGCAGCGCAACGTCTCGGAAGCCCCCATTTGGAAACCAATCAGGGTGTTACCGGCGGTTTTATTCACCGCTGGAAACTCAACAGGGATAAACATCTCGGTATTGTCTGTACGGCAACCCAATTGCGCCACCAGATCCAACTTGCGCTGAATTAAATGCCCGCCAGTGCTACGGCTGACTCCGGTCAACCAGGGTTCCATGCCGGTGGCTTTGTTGCCGTAAGCGTCTTTGAAGACATATTGGCAACCGGCAGTAATGGCGGCAATGACATCGTAAGGCGATTTGGAGTGTAGGATGATCGCCAGTTCAGGCTTATGTTTGCGCAGTTGGTGAATAATACTGAGGATGTCTTTTGCTTTATGATCCCAATAAATAACATCATCAAAGTATTGGCTTGTCGCGACCAGCTGTTTGTTTTTATGGCTTGAAATAAGGGTGAGGCGTGCCGCCGGGTAACGTTCACGCACTGCGCGAATAGCGGGCGTATTAAACATGAGATCGCCAAGTGCGGTGGTAGAGAAAATAACAATGCGATTAAACGTCAGGTCAGGATGAAAACCGGCTTTATCTTTAAGGTTGCCGCCAAACCGGGTGTAGACCTGCAAAAAGGCGTTGGCCGCCGTTATTTTCCATTGTTTTGACATCTTATTTCACTTTGAGTTGATTGGCGTACCGGCCTGACGGGCACATCATATGATGTTTATCCTGACGGGCCAATGGGCGGCAATATATTGCTACATATACTTGCGCAACCTTAATAAAGGGGCAGCGGGCTGCCCCTTTACCGCATCAACGTTGCCAAACTTGTGGGCCGGAAACGACACCCGCCCTGGAGGGCATGCCTGGATGGGCTGCAACAGGAACTCCTGCGCTGCGCGATAGCACAAAATAAAAGTTTTGCTGGCGTGAGTCGTGGGAATATCAGATAACGTTGCTATTCCCTACCCATGAGAGAGATGTCCATGAGCCAGCCAAGAATTTCCGATCACCCGATTGATGCGCAGTTTATTGAACGCTGGTCGCCGCGCGCGCTGGCGAATGATCCTATCGACGATGCAACCCTGCTGAGCTTCTTTGAAGCGGCGCGCTGGTCGCCTTCAGCGTATAACGTTCAGCCATGGCGCTTTGCCTACAGCAAGCACGGTTCGGCCAGTTGGGACACCTACCTGGATTTCCTGGTTGAATTCAACCGCGGTTGGGCGCAACACGCTTCAGCGTTGGTGGTGATCATCTCCAAAACCACCAGTCTGAACGGTGAAAAAGAAGTGAGCAACCCAAGCCACGCCTTCGATGCCGGTGCCGCATGGGCCAATCTGGCGCTACAGGCGCATTTGAAAGGCTGGTTGACCCACTGCATGGGGGGCATCCACCACGATAAAATCAAGGCTGCGCTCAATCTGCCGGACAACTATCAGGTGCATGGCATCGTGGCTATCGGTAAAGCGGGGGACAAATCCCGTCTGCCTGAGTTTCTGCAGCAAAAAGAGATCCCTTCAGGGCGCTTGCCACTCGAGCAGACCGTGGTGGAAGGGCTGAACTTTACCCTGTAAACATTCTGTCAGAAACTCATCGGCCCGCAAGATCGCCTTCTGCGGGCTTTTTTATGCCGTAAGACGATGAGTAAAACTTTGTGAGTATGTTCATGGCCACAATCATCGTTATATAATATTTTATATAGCGAAAGTGAAGAGAAAAGGGAGGGGCCATGAACAATCACTTCGGCAAGGGGCTGATGGCCGGTTTGAAAGCGCAAGACGCCAGCCCACCTGGCCAACTATCCCGGTTCTGCTGTGACTACAAACGGGGTTTCGTGTTGGGATATGCCCACCATTTGGCAGAAAGCTTGGGGGACGAAAATCAGGCGGCGTTCGAGGCCGGGTTACTTTGCCGGGCCTACGATCTCAACGGGGAACTGATGAGCGAGTTCTTCTCGGGCGGTGCCAATCGCCTGGCCGAAAAGTTTTTCTGCGCAGGGTATAACCGGGATCCGCAAAGCTAAGCGCAACACGCCTAAGGCCTGACGGGCTCAGGCCTTGTTCATCACCACCACCAGGTAAATGCAGGTTTCAGCGCTCTCATTTTTGAACACACAGTCGGTGGGCGGGCCAAGTTCAAGGCAATCACCTTCAGCCATCTCATGGCGAATTTCACCTTCCTGAAACACCAACGTACCTGACAACACCCAAAGCAATTGCCGCATAAACGCGTAGGCCGAGGCCGGCATGGGGATCTCTGCGCCCGCAGGCAATTCGATGCGTACCAGATCGAGCGGCATATCAGACTGTGGCGACACGTGGCGACGGATGTAGCCGCTGTCAGGATCGACCCAAATCGGCTGGTCCTGCTGGCGCATCATCCGGCCTTCCTGCGTTTCCGCCCGGGCAATCAATTTGGACATGCTCAAACCGAACGCGCCGGAAAGCCGCCCGAGCAACATCGCGGTAGGGCTGCTGTCGCCACGTTCAATTTTGTGCACCATGGCGCGCGAAACGCCGGCCCTCTCGGCCAGATCGGACAGCGACCAATGGCGTGCTTCACGTTCGATGCGGATCCGCGCGCCGATGCGTTGATTTAGGTTGTCTAATTTATTATTCATATCGTAGTATGATAGTAGACGGTCAACCAAGAGGTCAACATGCTTATACGTAACGCGACTATAACCGATAGTGCAGGCATTGCCGCTATCTATAACGACGCCGTGCTCAATACCACGGCAATCTGGAATGAACGTAGCGTCGACGCGGCGAACCGTGAGGCATGGATGGCGGAACGGCAGGCCGCGGGCTATCCGGTGTTGGTCGCGATTAATGAGGCGGGCGAGGTGATGGGTTATGCCTCATTCGGCGACTGGCGGGCTTGGGACGGTTACCGTCACACTGTCGAGCACTCGGTTTATGTCCGCAAAGATTGCCGTGGCGGCGGAGTAGGCAAAACGTTGTTGATCGCACTGATTGAGCATGCGCGGGTGATTGGCAAGCATGTCATGGTGGCGGGTATTGAATCCGGTAACCAGGCGTCCGTCCAGTTGCACCTCAATCTGGGCTTCGAGATGGTCGGACGGATGAGCGAAGTCGGCGCCAAGTTCGGCAAATGGCTGGATTTGACCTTCTTACAGTTAAAGCTCGATGACAGCAACGCGCCGCCGGCCCGCTAATCGCGCCGTAAATCCAGGATCGCTATGAATATCATGCTATTGCTGCTGGTGGCTGCCGGGATCAGTTTGGTTATCCAGAACCTGTTAATGGTGCGCATTACTGAAAGCGTGTCGACGGTGTTGATTACGCTGGTCATCAACTCTAGCGTCGGCCTGTTGCTATTGATGGGGCTATTGTTCGCCAAAAATGGCGTGAGCGCGTTAGCGGAGGTGACTGGCGCGCTCAGGGTTTGGATGCTGTTGCCCGGTTTACTGGGATCATTTTTTGTTTTCTCCGGCATCCTGGGCTACCAGAAGCTGGGGGCGGCGACCACCATTGCCGTATTGGTTGCCAGCCAACTGGTCGCAGGGTTGATGGTGGATATCTACAAAGCCGGGCCTGCCGCGTTGCGCGAAAATTTGCCAGCGCTTTTGGGCGGCGTGTTGTTGGTCATTGGCGCTTTTCTGGTGGCGAGACGAAGTTTTTGAACGTGGCAAGGCCCGCCCGGTTTTCCGAACGGGCCAGCCGAAAAGGGGCTAATAGGTGAAAGCGGCCCGGTGTTTGCGGATAAATTCAGGCCAACGAACCGGTTCTCTGCCGGCTATCGCCGGGAAGTTGTCGAAAGTCTCTTCGACACCGGGAATATCGCGTTCGGCAATGCGCCGCAGGTTGTCGCCCACGCAGTTCATATAGGCCATTTCGGCACCGGACTGCCGCATATTTTCCAGGAAAATCCGGGGGTCAAGTGCTTCATAGCGGAACGGCTGGCCAAGTATTTCAGTCATCATGGCCGCGATCTCGCCATAAGACTTGGCGTCATAACCCAGACGATAGGTTTTACCCGCGTGCTCTTCAGGGTGCAGCAGTGAACAGGCCGCTGCCCGTGCAACGTCCTCACCATCCACCCAACTGAAGGGGGCATCGCCGGTGTATTGCTGAATGACGCCATTGACGACGGCCGGAACGCCGCCGTAGCCGATCACATTTTGCATAAAGCACTCCGGCCGCAAATGCGTAAAGGAGAAGCCCAAAGCTTCAATATAGCGTTCGATCAGCTGATGCCAAGCCCAGTGTGCAATCGTGGTGTCGTCACGACCGCAGGCGCCCAGGTGCACAATATGCTGTACGCCGGCTTGTTTTGCCTTATCGAGAAACACTTTGCTCTGGCGCAACATATCGACGGTGTAGCCGGTTGCCAGAAAGACACGGTCAATGTTTTGCAGCGCGGGCGCCAGCGTGTCTTCTTTATCAAAATCCATAATGACAGTGCGAATGTTTTGCGCCTCAAAAGGCGCCGCTTTTTGCGGGGAGCGCACGGCAGCGATCGGCGTGATGGAAGGATCCGCCTGGAGAAAGCGCAGAGTATCACCCCCTATCTGGCCGGTGGCACCGGTAATCAGCACCCTGGGTTTCGTTATGCTCATGAGTAAACTCCTTTTGTGTGTGACTGAATAAGGCATGGGCCTCATGCCTGGCGATAGAGAGGAGTTTACTGAGAAAAATATTCCTATTTAGGCTATAAATTACCAAGTTTATGGAATTAAATTCATTAATGTGGCGGGTTATGTATTCTTCAGAAAGACTGAAAGGTATCGACTTATTTGTCTGCGTGGCGGATATGGGCAGCTTTACTGCTGCGGCTGAACGCATGAATTTGACCACCTCGGCCATCAGTAAAGGTATTGCACGTTTAGAAGCGCGGTTGCAGGTTCGTCTGTTTCATCGCACGACGCGGCGATTGTCACTGACCGATGCCGGGGTGAGGTTTTATCGCACCTGTACCGGTGTGCTTGGCGAACTGGAAGAGGCGGAGCTTTCAATGCAGGCCGAAAGCACCCAACCACAGGGAAAGGTGCGTATTGATCTGCCAGCTTCCTACGGCCGTCTGCATGCGTTGCCGGTGATCCTTAAACTGATCGAGGATCACCCATTGTTGATGCCGCATATTTCTTTTTCCGATCGCTTTGTTGATCCTGTAAGAGAAGGCATCGACATTATCGTACGTATTGGTGGCGCGGATATTTGGCCAAATACTTTGGGGCATTGCTATCTGGGCGCCCAACGGCATATTTTCTGCGCTTCGCCAGCCTATTTGGAAAAGCGTGGCGCGCCGGCAACCGCACAGGATTTAGAGAATCACAGCTGCGTGGTTTACGGTGAGGGAAACGGTCTGCCCACGCCTTGGCATTTTGCCGGCGTACAACCCAATAGCAGCGAGAAAAAGGTGTTGCCCGGGCGGGTGGCAATCGGTGATGCGGAAGGCCAGCTTACCGCAGTATTGGCCGGGCACGGTATTGCACAATTGCCCACCTGGCTGGTGAAGCGACAGCGTGAAGAGGGCACTTTGGTTGAAGTGTTGCCCCATTTGGCAACCGATGGGCTACCGATTAATTTGGCCTGGCTCAAAAGCCGTCAGGCATTGCCTAAAGTCCGTGCTTTGTTGACGATCCTGACCGAGAATTTGGGCCCGTCAGGCAGTCAGTTGAGCCCAGTATGAGGCAGAGTAACCTTTCATTAAGCCCTTAGGAGAAAGATCAGGAGACGGCGACGGTGAGTTTTTTTACTTCCCTGAATCCTATTTTATTCCTTAATTTTTACGGTACTTACCGTACATTCAAGTCGCTTGGTCAATTTAATAGCAACTGAATCTAACGGTGAGGAAGCTAAGTGGTGCAAGCATGTCTCGGGAATAAAGACGAAAAGGCGGAGTGTGACGCAGACTGATGCAACGAACACTAACGATTGCGGGTGGAAAAGCGAAAGCCCACTCAGGTTTTCCCGAGTGGGCTCAAAGGGGAGTCTCTGGACGTAAACGCCGGGTGACGTTATTTCGCCGAAAGCTCTTTCCGGATGATTTCTGCTCCTGCGCTTAAGGCATTGAGTTTGCCCGTGGCGACCTGACGAGATAAGGGAGCCATGCCGCAGTTAGTTGAAGGATAAAGCTTGTCGGCATCTACAAACTGGAGTGCTTTGCGCAATGTATTGGCGACTTCTTCCGGTGTTTCTATGGTATTGGTTGCCACGTCAATGGCCCCAACCATCACCTTTTTACCGCGAATCAGTTCAAGCAGGTCCATTGGGACATGCGAGTTATGACATTCCAGCGAGATGATATCGATGTTAGATGTCTGCAGTTTGGGGAAAGCCTCTTCATATTGCCGCCACTCTGAGCCCAGCGTCTTTTTCCAATCGGTATTGGCCTTGATGCCATATCCATAGCAGATATGTACGGCTGTTTCACATTTAAGTCCCTCAATGGCCCTTTCTAATGCGGCGATCCCCCAATCGTTCACCTCATCAAAAAATACATTAAAGGCCGGCTCATCAAACTGGATAATATCGACGCCGGCAGCTTCTAATTCTTTTGCTTCTTGATTGAGAATTTTTGCAAATTCCCAGGCGAGTTTTTCGCGGCTTTTATAGTGGTTGTCATAAAGCGTATCTATCATCGTCATAGGGCCGGGCAGGGCCCATTTAATCGGCTGCTTGGTGAGCTGACGTAAAAACTTGGCATCTTCGACAAAAACAGGTTTTTGACGAGCCACCGCTCCCACGACAGTCGGCACACTTGCATCGTAGCGATTACGAATTTTAACGACCTGACGCTTTTCAAAATCAACGCCGCTGAGGTGTTCAATAAACGTCGTGACAAAGTGTTGGCGCGTTTGCTCGCCGTCACTGACAATGTCGATGCCTGCACGCAGTTGATCTTCCAGAGATAAACGCAGAGCATCTTGTTTCCCCTCAACTAACTCTTCATTTTGCAACTTCCAGGGGGACCAAAGTGTCTCTGGTTGCGCAAGCCAGGAAGGTTTAGGCAAACTGCCAGCCGTTGACGTGGGGAGTAATATTTTCATAGTAGATGACCTTTTATTTTCTGTTAATCAAAGCGCGCAGTTAGCGGACCATTGTTCAAGAATATTTTTGTAGGGTTTGATAAAGTGCTCTTCAGTAAATTTCCCCTGCTCAATAGCTAACTGGCTGCGTTCTTCCCGGTCATAAACAATTTTTGTTAATGAATGATCCTGGTGATTCAGGCTGGGTTGATAATATTGCCCTGCCGCAGAATTACTATTATAAATCTCAGGTCGGTAAATTTTTTGGAAAGTCTCCATCGTACTGATAGTGCTGATAAGCTCAATATCAGTGTAATCACTCAGTAAATCACCAGAGAAATAAAAGGCCAAAGGTGCAACGCTATTTTTAGGCATGAAATAACGAACCTGCAACCCCATTTTGTTGAAATATTTTTCAGTTAAAGATGAATCATTCTGCTGGTATTCGATACCTAATACAGGATGCTGGTTCCCCGTCCGGTAGTAGGTGTCTTTACTTGAGACACTTAAACATATCACAGGCGATTTTTTAAAGTTCTCTTTGTACTCATGTGAGTTAACGAAGTATTTAAATATGTTCCCGTGCAAGCTACCAAAATCATCTGGGATGCTAAAGTGGGGTTGGTTATTATTGTGTTCTAACAGCAATACGCTGAAGTCATAATCCCGCACGTAAGAAGAGAAATTGTTCCCAACAATGCCTTCAATGCGTTCGTTATTTTTCTTGTCAATAACATTTGTTTTCAATATTTCAATCACAGGGAAGGTATTGCCATTGCCTGAAATATTCATCTCAACAGAAATGATTTCAAGTTCGACCGAGTAGCGATCCCCTTTGGGGTTATCCCAATGCGCTAATGTATTGAAACGATTATTAATCATCACCAAGGTGTTGCGTAAATTCTCTTGGCGATTTTTCCCTCTGGCCAAGTTAGCAAAGTTGGTCGTAATACGCGTACCTTCTGAAGGGTTATAGTTCTCATCAAAAGGAGTGCTCTTAATCGTAAATGTGAAGTCTTTATTCATCCTAATCTTGCACCCTGGTTCTGACATGAAAAATGAATTTATTTCTTGATTAGCCCGAGGTTACCGGCTTTCTCATTCATCAGTCTTTATGTTGTCAATACGTTAATATTGTATAATTTATGCCAGAGCCATGAGATGAGTGAAAGCGAGTTAATTTCATTACGACATGAGTCATATTCATGATCTGGCGGATGGGTGGGGCTGACACTGTCGCAGAAGCCCCTGGCCTGAAAGAGGCCGCGCGGGGAGCGGTGGCATGTGCGTGCGCAGCCATGCGCAAAAGCACACTCTTTGTATTATCACCCCAGGTCCGCGGATTCCCGTCAAACGCGTTTAGAACGGGCTGGTATTGTGGGCTTTGATCCACGCATTGCTATGGATGAATAAAATGCAGCTCACTGGCGTGCAGCATTAGTCGTTGCGCCTGTTCGGTGCCTAGTAACAGGCGGCCACCATACAGGTCACAACCTAAAATAGGGTGACCCAACTGCTGGCAGTGGATGCGGAGTTGATGAGTACGACCGGTTTCCGGGGTGAGCTGTACCCGCGTCAATGGCAGTAACGTCCCGTCTTCCCATTCATGACAAAAGCGCTCAACCACCCGATAATGGGAGCGCGCGGGTTTACCCTGGATTGCGCTAATCGACATCAGCGTGAAAAGCGCGGGGTCCTTGGCAATTGCTGCGTCTATTTTTCAGTCTGCTGACGAATGACGATCGCCTTTTGCCGACGATCGGATATTACGCATAGCAAAACGCCCGCTTAAGTTTCCTTAAGCGGGCGTCTCTAATATGGCTCCTCTGACTGGACTCGAACCAGTGACATACGGATTAACAGTCCGCCGTTCTACCGACTGAACTACAGAGGAATCGTGTGAACGGGGCGAATAATAGCGGGGTGGCTCGGGCTTGTAAAGCCTGAAAACGCCTTGCCGTTTCGTTTGCTGCAAGATTATTCAACTTGCTGCTTTTTATCGCTTTTATTGGTGCACGGCTGTGCGATGCGCCAGGGATGCCCCTTTGGCACCCCTGTTATGCCTTATCTTGGTGCACGCGTTTGTTTCTTCCTGCCGCGTAATGTGGCGATTTTATCGACGGTAGCATCATTTTTTCTTATTTTTCCGTCGATTAGTTCATGCATCCTCTTATTGTGTCGGTCTGGCCCGGATTTTGCTGCAGCTCTTCTCATTCGCAGTTAAGGGGTATGACGGAGGCAATATGAATTTCAGACGTCTGAAGTATTTCGTGAAAATCGTCGATATCGGCAGCCTGACTCAGGCGGCAGAAGTGTTGCATATTGCTCAGCCAGCGCTCAGCCAACAATTGGCCACGTTGGAAGGGGAGCTGAAACAGCAACTGCTGATCCGCACCAAACGTGGCGTGATGCCGACCGAAGCCGGCAACATTCTTTATGCGCATGCCCAGACCATTTTGCGTCAGTGTGAGCAGGCGCAAAGTGCGGTCAACAGTGCCGGACAGGCCATGAGCGGTCATGTCTCCGTTGGGTTGGCACCGGGTAGCTTGGCGTCTCAACTGGCGCTGCCGTTGCTACAGGCGGTACGCGATCAGCACCCGGGTATTTTGCTCAGCCTGAACGAGAATATCGGTTCGACGTTGGCCGGGCAGGTCGCCAACCAGAATCTGGATATGGCGGTCATTTACGGCACTAAAATGCCCGCAGGTCTGCAGGCCACGGCATTGATACGGGAAGATCTCTATCTGGTGGCGACGCGGGCGGTCCCCAATCCCGGCAACAGTGTTGATCTGCTGGACGTCGCACGACTGAATTTGTTCCTGCCACGCGAAGGGGATGTGGTGCGAAACCAGGTGGATGAAGCCATGGCGGTGCGCAAGCTGGCTGCCAACGTGATTGGTGAAATTGAATCCTCCGATACCCTGAGCGCGGCTATCGCCAGCGGTCTCGGTGCCACCATTTTGCCGGAGTCGGTTGCGCGCGCAATGATTGGCCCCGCGAAGGCGTGGATGGCACGCATCAATGCCGCCTCGCTAAGCGTACCCTTGTCGTTGTGTATTTCCGGCCAGCAGTCGCTGTCGGCGCCCGCGTTGGTGGTGAAGGATATTTTGCTGTCAATCGCCGCCAGCCGCAGTCAGGAAAAACGCGTGCTGGCGTTGGTGCAGTAAATCAGGACCGGCCCCGATGGTGAGCGTGCCGTTTCAGGTGCGGTTTTCACCGCCCCTGACATTGTCGCCAACTAGCTGAGTTGATAATGGCTGTCCGGCCGTGCCGCTGGCGGTAAATCGGTCTCGTCGTTCATCTCGCGCAGGTTGATCTCAATGGCGTTGCACATGGCATTAAGTGGCAGATCGTTGGCGGCGGTGCCGAACGGATCTTCCAGTTCTTCTGCCAGGGAATCGAGTGAGATGAAGGTATAGGAAATGAATACCGACACCAATGGCGTCATGTAATGCAGATCCGGTACCAGTGCGAAAGGCAACAGCGTACAGAACAGGTACACCGTCCGGTGAACGATCAGGCTGTAGGCGAAGGGGATCGGCGTATTGGCAATGCGTTCACAACCACCGAGGATCTCGGACAGTCGATTGAGGTTCTGATCGATACTGTGAAACAGCACGTCAGACAGCTGTGCCGATTGCCGCTTCTCACCCAGCCATTGGCCCATCATCAGCAGCAGCCTGTTGCAGGGGGACGTGCTCGTCTCAATCGGCCGTAAATCAGCGTTGGGTAACAGGCGTTGCAGATCGGCACTGATATCGGTGCCGCGCAGTTGGTGTTTCAGGCAGTAGCTGAACGCCATCAGCAGGGCCGCAAATTCACGCGCAGCCTCATCTTGCTGAGGCAACAGGCTTTTAATCTGGCGTAACAGCGAGCGCTGTACGATCAACAAGCTGCCCCATAACAGCCTTGCCTCGGTAAATCTCGCATAGCTGACGCTGTTGCGAAAACCGAGGAAGATGGCGATCGCCACGCCCAAAAGACTGAAGGGGGCCAGCGTGAGTTTGACGCCCAGATGTTCGTACCATTGAAAACACAGCACGGCAACGATCGACATGGCAATGTTAAGGCTGAGACGAAACAGAATTTTGGAGAGCACCGAACCGTGCCAGACGAAAAGCCGTCTGAACCAGTGTTGCTGAGGTCTGACAATCATATGAGTGGTAACGACTGGGGAATGGGAGCCGCTGTTGTAACAGATATGAGGCGTAGACATCAACGATCTGCGGATGAAAAGTTAAAGATTCGCATTCTGCGTAATGCGGATTACTTACGGTGTTTTTGAGAGCGCTCAAGGCTATTTCGGTCGATAAACGTCAGATGTACTATGAAGCTCATGCGCCCCGACCGAGCAAGGGGCCGTAAACGCGGCCCCTTGCAACCCGCGCTCTTGCCCACTCAGACGGTTGGCTACGCCAACGGCTCTTACTTCATCACGCCGCATCACAGCCTGCTACGACAGGCGTCCCTGCCTGTCTCGCCTGAAACTGCCGTCCATGGCGGTTTCGCCTATGCGTTGTGCTTGCGTTCGACGTCTTCAGGGCGCCCAATACCATGCTCATCGCATCATGTTCTCTGTCTTCACCCAACGTCACACTGAGGGCATGGGTTGCCCGGTGGTTGTCAATGCGGGGGTTGACCTTGGTGCGCATCACCGGCTGCCGGGGCCGCGCCTTAGGCTCCTCCAATTGCCATTCATTGCGGAGGCAGAGAAAGGCAGGATATTTAGGGCAATGCTACCTGCTCTGAGCCTGCAGAAGCCGAAAAAAATGCCGACCAGGCTTAACCGATCGGCATTGCGCAAAAGCGGGCTTTTCATCGCCTGTCAGTTAACGGAACGGCGGCTCGTTAAAGGTCCGCAGTTTACGGGAGTGCAGACGATCGCCTTCGGCACGGAGCAAATCAATGGCGCAAATGCCGATTTGCAGGTGCTCTGAAATTGCCCCTTCATAAAAGCGGTTGGCTTGGCCTGGAAGCTTGATTTCACCGTGCAGCGGTTTGTCCGATACGCACAGCAGCGTGCCGTAGGGCACCCGGAAACGGTAGCCCTGAGCGGCAATGGTGGCGCTTTCCATGTCGACGGCGACCGCGCGGCTGAGGTTAAAGCGCAGCGCCGAAGCAGAATAGCGCAATTCCCAATTGCGATCGTCGGTGGTCACTACGGTGCCGGTACGCAGACGCTGTTTAACTTCTTCACCTGGCATGCCGCTGACCATTTTTGTGGCGTCGTACAGGGCACGTTGCACTTCGGCAATGCTGGGGATAGGGATATCCGGCGGTAACACGGAATCCAGCACATGGTCATCGCGCAGATAAGCATGAGCCAATACGTAGTCACCAATCGACTGACTTTCACGCAGGCCGCCGCAGTGGCCGATCATCAACCAGGCGCTTGGTCGCAGTACCGCCAGGTGGTCGCAGATGGTTTTTGCGTTGGACGGACCGACACCGATGTTGATCAGCGTGATGCCCTGACCGGTACGTGAGATCAGATGGTAGGCCGGCATCTGGTGGTTTTTCCAGGCCAAGTCGGAAACGGCCTGATCTGGCGCGGTCGTTTCCGGCGTGATGTAGATGCCGCCGGCACTGGACAGCGCAATATAAGGGCTGGCCGGGTCGGCGATTTCGGCGCAGGCCCAGCGGACAAACTCGTCCACGTAGCGGGTGTAGTTGGTGAACAGCACGAAGGGCTGAAAATGCTCTACCGGGGTGCCGGTGTAATGGCGTAACCGCGCCAGCGAGAAATCGGCGCGTAAGGCATCAAAATGCGACAGCGGGAAGGTGCTGGTGGCGTGAAACAGGCCGTCGG
The DNA here is from genome assembly GCF_017832355.1 of Serratia sp. PL17. Taxonomy (GTDB): domain Bacteria; phylum Pseudomonadota; class Gammaproteobacteria; order Enterobacterales; family Enterobacteriaceae; genus Serratia. The sequence continues at coordinate 381,335 of NZ_JAFIBY010000003.1, read as the reverse complement.
CGGTTTCATCGCCTATTTGCGCCAACTCGGTTGTCGGGAAATGCTGCGCCAGGCTGGCACTCATCGAACGATCCAACATCAGGTTGGAACCGTCAATCACGTAAGGGAAAGGAATTTCCTGCTGTGAGGGCCGCACTTCAATATGCGCATCGTACTCACCCGCCAGCATCGTCAATTGCTCGGTCAGATAATGGCGAAACAGCTGCGGGCGGGTAATGGTGGTGGTGTAGCAGCCGGAATGGGTGAAGCGGCCGAAGGCGCGGGTTTTGCTCTGGCCAGACTTTTGCCCATCCCAACTGACACGCAGTTCGGGGTAAACAAACAGCCCTGCGGCGCGGGTCTGCGCGTCGGGTAACCCGCCGTGATTGATAAAATCCCCCACTGCCTGGCGCAGTGCTTCAACCGAGGCGTCATACAGCGCTTCCAGTTGTTCGATCGCCTGAGTGGGGGTGAGGCCGGTGCCGGATTGCTGACTGCTCATACTCTCTCCTTGGTTCTCCCGCGATGCGGCGGGAGGCAGGCGGATGCCAATATCAATTCACAGCAACAGGTTAGCTGAATATGGGCGAATAGAATACGGGGAAAAGAAAAAGCAGCGTTCGCATTTACTCCCGGGGGATTTGCTGCAGGGGGCGAATACATTCGCCCCGATTAACGCGGGCGCCGCATGCGGCGCCCTTACAAGGTGATGCTCAGGAGGCGGGGGCGGTTTGTTCTATCTTCAGCGACACCAGGCCAATGCCCAGTTTCTTCGGGGTAAAGCCACCACTGGCACCTTCCTGCGGTTCAGTCGGCGTCGGTGGCGTGATACTGATGTTCTGTGCGCCGCCGGGGTTGTCGAAGCGCAGGGTTACGGTGGTGTCCTGCTCGGTGAGCGTCACAAACTGTTCCTGATCGCCAACGCGCACGGAGATCGGCTCGCCAACGTTTTTACCGTAGGCGCGAGCGCGTAGCACCAGATCGAAGGCGGGCGGCAGAGGGGCGACATAATCGATATTCACCGCCGGTGCCAGATTGGCATCTGACCAGCGGCCCCAGTCTTCAACGCTGGAAACCCCGGTGATGGCCTTCACGTATTCCGGCATGCCCGGCAGCATAAATGCGATGGCATCTGCCTGATATTTAATGGCGGCATCGTCCACATTCAACCGTTCTATGGCGCGTTGATAAGCGGCAACGCTGTCTGCTTCCGGCCCGCTAAAGTTGACCTTGCCGCGGTAGTTCCCCCCTTTGGCCTGTACGATCTGCGGCGGGGCGGCCAGATTGCCTGATGCGACACAGGTTTCGGTGCTCAGTGCCATTTCAGGTGCCCATACCCGGCCAATTTCATAACATTTGTCGACCCAAACGAATTTTTCACCTGCGCCCAAGCCAGCAAGCTGCTTTTTCAGCGGCGTGGACAGATAAACGTTAAACATCGGCTCAATTTTGTTATCTGCCACTTTCAAGATAAATGGCACCTTAAAGGTGATACCGGAGAAGGTAAAACTGTTGCCTTGGTTACCCAGGGTGAAGTTGTCGATGCGGTTTGGGAAGCCCCATTGTTTCACTACCGCCGGTTTCCAGGCGTTGATCTTCTCATCGATATTCATGAAAACAGTAGACAGCGTTGGGCTGGAGAAGCTGCTGCGGCCTAGGCCTATGTAGTTATCGCCGCCCATCACGTCCAATACCGTGGCGCCGTTGTCCAACGTGCTGCGTTTTTCGTTATGCAGCGCGGTCTGTGGGCGAGTGCCGTCAATGATAAAGAACAGGTTACGGCGTTTCTGTTTGGTCAGAACGTCATAGGCGGTGTTATTCATCGCCAGATGATCCGAAGACACCACGATGACGGTGTTTTTGAAATAGTCGGATGCCTTGATTTTATCGATCAGCGCCGCGATATGCTGCTGGCTACAGGCTACCGCGCTTAATGAACGGTTCTCTTTGTTCTGCCAACTGAATGTGTTTTTGCTGCAACTGGCGGAGATAAACCCGTCCGGGTGATGGGTGTCGACGGTCAGTGCAAACAGTGAAAACGTTTTATTCTGCTTAGACAGTTCAACAAATTTGTCGAACACCACATCCAGAACGGTATCGTCGTACCAGCCCCAGTCATTTTTGTAACTGGGATCGCTGACCTGCCCACGCAGTTCTTTGAAGCCGTAGGCATGATCGAAACCGTGCGATTTCAGAAAGGTGTCTTTACCGGCGAAGGCCAGATCGGCGCCCTGATAAAAGTAGTTATCATAACCGGCGGACTTCAGTACATCGCCCAGACAGACGTTTTCCGGGTAAAAGGTAGACACGGCGCTGGAGGCGTTACCGTCGAAAGGGGCAAACAGCGGGATGCCACACTGTGAGGCCACCATGCCGGCAATGGTATAACCGGTGCCTGGCAACTGTTGGGTGTTGCTGAAGTCGATGCTGTTTTCACGATGTTGATTCAGTTCGTCAGCGAGGCCGGGGAAAAGTTGCTGATCGAAGTAGGTTCTTTCCAGGCTCTCCGCATAGATATACACCAGGTTCGGCGCTTTGCCCTGTACGCTTCTTTTGGGGGCTTTGTAATAGGTATCAAAATCGCTGGTGTCCCCGCTGATCTGGCTTCTGACCAGTAGGGAGATATCCTGAAAGGCGGGAGTAGTGCCGACGGAAAACAAGGCCAGCAATACGGCGATCACACTGTATACCACACTGCTGCTTTTCGCTTTGCGTCGCACCAGGCTCCAGGTGAGTACGGCGAAGATCAGCGCCAGTACCGCCAACAGGCCGATAAACGGCAGCAGGTATTTGCCGACGCCGGCACCTTTCAGGCTGCTGGTGAGGGTGTAAATTACCGCGTCGGTGATGCCGTCACCGGTAAAGTAGTTGCTGGCGATCAGGACAACGTTGAGGATCAGATAACTGCCCAGCAGCGTCAGCAGAGTGGCAAGCCACCAGCGGTTGGCAGCGCCCCGGGTCCGGTAGATTAAAATTGAGGCGATAAAAAGTGCAAACGAGATTAATGCTGAAACCATCCACCGTACCCTGTCTGATTAAAAAGAAAAACTTTAGTGCTCTGATCAACGCCGCTGACCGCTGCCGCCGCGAGAAAGAGGAGGGTATAGCGCATTGAAACCGTCAGAGCAATGCGTGTTTGCATCGCTCTGCTGGGTCAGAGTGTGATTGGCGATTTTTGTGACAATAGTGTGACACTAATCACGCCAGCGAAGAGGGAAGGGCATCATAGAGAAGGGCGCAGTTCAAAGGCTGCGCCCGATAACGGCTTAATGCAGTTCCACCGCGTATTGTTCCACGGGGGTGATTTTCTTGATCAACTTGTTGTCGAACAGGAATTGTTCGTAGGCTTGATAGCGCGCTTTATCCAGCTTGGCCGGATCGCGGGCAAACAGCGGCAAGCTGGCTTGCCATGCCTGTTTGTTCAGCGCGGTATTCAGTTCCGGATGGGCCTTGGCGAATGCTAGCCAGCTTTCCTGCGGATGAGCGTGCAGGTAATCGCCGCCTTTTTTCAGTGCCGCGAGGAATTTTTTGATTTTCGGCTCAGTGATGGTGTCGCGATTGGCGACGATGATCAGTTCGTCGTAGGCGGGGACGCCGTAGTCTTCCACGTTAAACACCACCGGATCTTTCCCCTGTAATTTCAATTCCAGCGCTTCAATATTGCGGTACCCGCCGATCACCGCATCGACCTGGCCTGCCAGCAGGGCACTGGTCAGTTGGAAGTTAACGTTAATCAGTTTGGTGTCATTGGGGTTGAGATGCTCATGTTCGAGCATGGTTGCCAGCGTGGCCTGTTCAATGCCGCTGACCGAATAACCGATTTTTTTGCCCTTAAGCCCTGCCGGGGTGGTGATGCGCTTATCCAGCGTAATAACGGTATTGAGCGGCGAATTAATCAGGGTCCCTATGCGCACCAGCGGCAAGCCCTGGTCAGCGAAGAAGTGCAACTGCGGTTGATAGGTGATGGCAAGATCGGCCTGTTTTGCCGCCACCAGACGTGGCGGTAGTGCCGGGTCGGAAGGTGGCACTATCTTGACGTCGAGGCCCTCGGCCTTGAAGGCACCGATCTGATCGGCCACCATTATCGGCGCGTGATCGGGGTTGATATACCAATCGAGCACCAGCGTCAGTTTTTCAGCGGCGGTTGCTTGCCCGGCCAGCGTAGCGCTGAGCAGCAGCCCGCAGAGGGTCTTTTTAATCATGGTTGGTTCCTTATTATCAGTTATTTTCCGGTGCCCAATCGATCAGGCGCAGCAGCAGCGCGTCCACGGTCACCCAGAGCAAGACGGTCATCAGCACCAGAATAAACAGCGCGGCAAAACAGACGTCAGTCTGCATGCGCGCATTAGCGTTAAGCATTACGTACCCCAAACCTTCCGCCGAGCCGACCCATTCGCCGATGATGGCCCCTATCGGGGCGACGGCGGCGGCCATGCGCAGCCCGGAACCGAAGGCCGGCAGCGCCGCCATCAGCCGAACGTGCCGCAGTTGGGCCCAGGGTGAGGCGCGCAGGGTACGTGCCAGATCGAGATAGTCGTTATTGACCCGCCGCAGTCCATCAAAGAAGGCGGAGGTTACAGGGAAGAAAATCACCAGTACCGCCATCACCACTTTGGCGCTCATGCCAAAACCAAACCACAGCACCAACAACGGGGCCAACGCAAACACCGGGATCGCCTGGCTGGTCAGCACCAAGGGCATCAACCAGCGTTGCAGGCGGGGGGAAAAAATCATGCACAGTGCTAACACGGCCCCCAGCAATACCCCTGCCAGCAGGCCGCAGGCGATTTCTGACGCCGTAATCAACGTGTGATAAGCGAGATAAGCCCGGTCATTCCAAAGTGCCTGCGCGACCGCAGAAGGTGAGGGCAACAAAAAGGCGGGAATATCACCCAACGTTATCCCTCCCCACAGCAGTAACAGGCCGGCAAATACCGTCAGGCTGCGGCGCATCCGCGACAGGCGGCTTTCACTCAGCGGCTTCATTCGGCGGCCCTCACCAGTTGTAGCAGTAGCTCGCTTTGGCTTTTCAGCAGTTGAGGGTCGTCCGGTGCCCGTGGCGGCAAGCCTTCAATGACATGGCTGTCGTCAATGCCGGCGGGATAGCGTGACAGGACCAGCAAGCGGTGACTAAGGCGGCAGGCTTCCATCGGATCGTGGGTGATCAGTAACACGGTATGCTGCGCAAGCAGATCGGCGGCAAGCTGCTGGATTTTGGCGCGGGTAATGGTGTCCAGCGCCGAGAAAGGTTCATCCATCAAGACGATCGGTTGGCGTTCATACAGCGTGCGGGCGATGGCTGCACGTTGGCGCATGCCACCGGACAGTGCCGCAGGCAAGGCGCTGCCATAACCGCTCAGGCCCACGCGTTCCAGTAAATGTTCTGCCCATGCGCAGTCGACTTTTTCACCCCGCAGCCGTGCACCGAGGCTAATGTTCTGATCAATGGTCAGCCACGGATAGAGCAGATCCTTTTGCCCCATGTAGGCGATGCGTCCTACGATCGGTAAGCCATCGCTGCCGGTGACCGTGCCGGACGTGGGTTTCGCCAACCCGGCAATGATCTTCAGCAAGCTGGTTTTACCCGCACCGCTGGCGCCGAGCAACGCCACAACATTGCCGCCTGCAATATCGAAATTTAGCCGGTCGAAAATCACCTGCTGACCAAAACGCAGGGTCAAATCCCGGACCTGAATTCCTGGTCTGGTCCCCTCATTCGGGGCCTTGCCGATGCTCATTGGGCATTCAGCCCCATTTGCCAGAAGGCAGATTCCAGCCGGGTGGCGGTGGTGAAAATGGTCGACAGTTCGGCCAGGCGGCTTTCAGCCCCACGTTGGTGGCCCACGTTTTCCAGCAGGTCGAGTGCGGCCTGCACCCCAGATAAATAGGCGGGGTCACCATAGTTACGGATCCATGAGGCATAAGGGTTGCCTTCCATCACGGTGGCGGGATCGTTAAGCAGCCGCAGGCCTATTTCGGCATAGCCGGCGACGCAGGGCATCAGAGCGGCCAGCAGATCGAGTGCATCACCGGCGTGGCCTATATCGAGCACATAGCGGGTGTAGTTAAGGGTTTCCGCGGCCTCTGGTTCGGCGGCAATGTCGGGTTCGCTCAGCCCCCAGTCTGCGCAATAGGCCAGATGCAAAGGCAGTTCGGCGACAATGGCATTGAGTGAGGCGGTGGCTGCACGCATCTCCGGCAGAGTACGCAGTTTGCTGACCAGCAGCGCATAGGCGCGGGCAAAGTGAATCAGGAACAGGTAATCCTGTGTCAAATAGCGACGGAATGCCGGCTCAGGTAGGGTGCCTGCGGCCAGTTGCTGAATAAAAGGGTGTTCGACGTAGTCCTGCCAGTGGCGACCAGCCTGCTGGCGCAGCCGTCCGTAAAGACCATTTTCAAATTGAGGGGTAAACATGGGACCTCCAAAAGTGTGTGGAGATCCGGGCGCGCTGAGGTATGAACAGGCAATGACTGATGGTGTTATTGCCGACCCGTCCCTTCGCTGGCATGACCCAGATCAGGTTCAAAGGGTTCGGCTTGCGCCATCTCAGCCCGTAACAGGACACCCCTCGGAGGAGCTTGTTATACGATATTTACTTTTTGATTACAACGGGCGGGCGGTTGCGTTGGGCAACGATGAGGGCATTTTTCGGCAGCCAAAAACGGTTCGTTTAGTGCGATCCCACACAATTTTTCTGGCCTGAGGAGGGGCATTTTTGTCACTGTAACTCGGTCATAATTGAATCTAAGGGCTACTCCTATGAAGAAAATTGGATTTCTCTCGTTTGGTCACTGGACGCCGTCGTCACAGTCGGGTACCCGGTCTGCTGCGGATGCGTTATTGCAATCCATCGATCTGGCCGTCGCGGCAGAAGAGCTGGGGGCGGACGGGGCTTACTTCCGTGTGCATCACTTTGCCCGCCAGCTCGCTTCGCCGTTCCCGCTGCTGGCTGCCATTGGGGCAAAAACGCAGCGTATTGAGATCGGCACCGGCGTGATCGACATGCGCTATGAAAACCCGCTTTATATGGTCGAAGACGCGGGTGCTGCTGATTTGATCTCCGGTGGACGGTTGCAACTTGGGATCAGCCGCGGCTCACCTGAACAGGTCATTGAAGGCTGGCGTTACTTTGGCTACACGCCTGCAGAAGGCGAGACTGAAGCCGACATGGCGCGTCGCCATACCGACGTGTTCCTCGATGCGCTGCGTGGTGAAGGCTTTGCCGAACCGAATCCGCAGCCGATGTTCCCCAACCCGCCCGGCCTGCTGCGTGTTGAGCCTTTCTCCGCGGGTTTGCGGGATCGGATCTGGTGGGGGGCCAGCTCGAACGCCACGGCAGTCTGGGCGGCGAAACTGGGAATGAACCTGCAAAGCTCAACGTTAAAAAATGACGAGACCGGCGAGCCGTTCCACGTGCAGCAGGCCAAGCAGATCCGCGAGTACCGTGCGGCCTGGAAGGCGGCAGGGCACCAGCGTGAGCCGCGCGTGTCGGTCAGCCGCAGTATTTTTGCGCTGATGAACCAGCAGGATCGCAGCTACTTCGGCAACAGCGGCCAGGATAGCGATCAGGTGGGGTATATCGATCAGCAGACGCGGGCCGTATTCGGCCGCAGTTATGCCGCTGAGCCGGAGTTGTTGATTAAACAATTGGCGCAGGACGAAGCGATAGCCGAAGCGGACACCTTGCTGTTGACCGTGCCGAACCAGTTGGGCGTCGATTATAACGCCCATGTGATTGAATCCATCTTGACCCATGTCGCCCCGGCGTTAGGGTGGCGCTAAACGCCAGAACGCTTCTCAGCGAGAGAAGCGTTGTTGACTTATTTTGTCTTATTTGTATTTTAAGGACATGCATACATTCCTGATTATCGTCCCTGAAGGGGGCATGTTGTTTGAGTCGGCGGGCATCGCCGATATTTTGATGCAAGCCAACCGCTTGAGGCCTGATGACGCGCCGCTCTACCAGATGGCGATAGTCACCACCCAGGCTCACCGGGTGGTGCATGGTTCCTCCGGCTTGAATCTGTTGGCCGATCACCGCCTGGCGGATCTCGAACCTGAGGAGGAACGCGATACCATCATCGTGACCGGCAAAGGGGCGACAGCGGAAGAAAGTGCCTATGTGGTCGATTGGCTGCGTCGCGCAGCCCCTAAAGCGCGACGTGTGGCGTCAGTTTGCGGCGGGGCCATGCTGCTGGCCGAGGCCGGTTTGCTGGATGGGCGCCGGGCAACCACGCATTGGCGACTGCTGGAAACGTTGCAGGCTCGTTTCCCCAAAGTGAAAGTCGAAAATGGGCCGATCTACGTGCAAGATGGCGCTGTCTGGACCTCCGGCGGGGTCAGTTCCGGGTTCGATCTCACCCTGGCATTGGTGGAGGATGATTACGGATTCGTGCAGGCCCGTGAAGTGGCGCAAGATCTGGTGATGTTCCTGCGCCGGCCCGGGGGGCAGGCACAGTTCAGCCGTTATCCCTTGAATCAGGCCAAAACGCCCGGTCCAATTCGTGATCTCCAGTCCTGGATCCTGGAAAACCTGTCCAGCGATCTTGGTGTCGAAAAACTGGCAGAACGGGTCGCCATGAGCCCGCGAAACTTTACCCGCGTGTTCACGCGTGAAACCGGCATTTCACCCGCTAAATTTGTTGAAGAAGGGCGTCTGTATCTGGCTCGGCAACGGTTGGAGCAGAGTGCTGAAGGTATTGAGCAAATTGCCATGAACTGTGGGTTTGGCAATGGCCTCAATCTGCGGCGCGTTTTTGAACGGCATTTGCACCTCACACCGACCGAGTACCGCGAACGTTTTCATTCACGCATCTTGGCGTAAATTGATCTATAAACGTCATTTACGACAATGTCTCTCCGGCTTAAATTTACAGCAAAGCCAATAACGAAGGAGTAGAACATGGTCAAAGTAGGCATTAATGGATTCGGCAGAATCGGCAGGAATGTTTTGCGTGCTGCGTTAGGTCGCAGTGACTTTGAGGTTGTGGCGATCAACGATTTGACCGACAGCAAAACCTTGGCGCATTTGCTGAAATACGACTCGCTGTCGGGTACCTTGGCAGCCAGTGTCGAAGCCGGTGAAAACCAACTGCTGCTCGATGGTCGGCCAATTCATGTTTTCTCCGAAAGAGATCCGGGCGCAATCCCATGGAAAAGCGTGGGCGTTGATGTCGTCATCGAAGCGACGGGGTTCTTTACGGACAAAGCCAAGGCCGAAGTGCACATCACGAAGGGTGGGGCCAAGCGAGTGATTATCTCGGCGCCAGGCAAGGACGACGATATTACCATAGTGATGGGCGTTAATCAGGATCTGTACGATCCGGCCAAGCACCGCGTAGTCAGTAACGGCAGTTGCACCACCAACGGTTTGGCCCCTGCGGCGCAGGTGCTGCATCAGGCCTTCGGGATTGAATACGGCCTGATGAATACCACACACGCTTATACCAATAGCCAGGCATTGCATGACCAACCGGAAAAAGACTTGCGTGGCGCTCGCGCCGCAGCAGAGTCGATTGTGCCTTACTCCAGCGGGGCGGCCAAAGCGCTCGGCAAGGTGATCCCTGAACTCGATGGCCGTCTGACCGGTTATTCGCTGCGGGTGCCGGTGCCGGTGGTGTCTATCGTTGACTTAACGGTGACGTTGAAACGCGACGTGACGGCTGAAGAGATCAACGCCGCGTTCCGTCAGGCTTCGCAGTCGGGCCCTCTCAAAGATATTTTGGGCTACAGCGATGAGCCTTTGGTATCGAGCGATTATAAAGGCGATCCGCGCTCATCGATTATCGATGGGCTGTCAACGTTGGTTATCGGTGGCAATCTGGTCAAGGTTTTGGCTTGGTACGACAATGAATGGGGCTTCTCCAACCGTTTGGTTGATCTGGCGGTGTTGATGGAAAAACGCGGCTTGTAGGCTCTAAAAGTAAGGGCGCTGCATGCTGCGCCCTTGAGCATACTCAACGGGTTAAATCGGGTCGAACATGTTCGACCCGATTTAACCCTTAAACAGATTTGTTAGCAGTATCAACTACAGCTGCGCGATCTGCATTAAATCTTGTTTGGCCCCTGGAGCCACCGCCAGCACCGGCCCACCCCGGAACAAATGTTCCCCTTCGGTATTAAACGGATGCGTCCAGCCGCCGGCTTCGTTGACCAGGCAATATCCCGCCAGACAATCCCAGGCATGCATATAAGGTTCGTAGTAACCCACCAGACGCCCTGCTGCAACCCAAGCCAGCATCATGGCACCCGAACCATTGCGGAAGAAATTGCCACCGGCCGCGGTGATCCCGGCGGCGATCTCACCGACGCGTTCAGGCGTCACATAGCTGTTGGCACCAAAACCGGTGACGTGGTTTTGCATCGTGCGTTTTGGGTCTACGCGCAGCGGTTTGCCATTGAGAGTGGCCCCCGCGCCGCGCGCCGCGATAAAACATTCTTGCTGGCAGGGTGCGACGATCACGCCGATCACCGGTTCGCCGTGGTGAATCACGGCAATAGACACACACCAGTTTGGCATACCGTTAACAAAAGGGCTGGTGCCATCGATGGGATCCACCACCCAGGTGTAACCCGACTCACCGGGCTGCAGGCCAAACTCCTCCCCCAAAAAACCGTCCTGCGGAAACTGGCTGGCGATCTGTTCACGGATCAACAGTTCAACTTCGCGGTCAGCAATGGAGACCACGTCCTGGGCATCGCGTTTGGTTTCAATCACCAGGCTCTCGCGGCGGTTAAAATAGTCCAGCGCTTTACTGCCTGCGGCGCGTGCCGCCTGTTCGGCCAACAGCAGGCGCTGGGAAATGGGCTCATTCATGTTTGATCCTTAACGTTGTGAGGCTCACTGGGCAATCAGTGCCAGCCCCTGAGATTTGAAATCAATGGCCACGCGTGTGGCGGGTGCCAACTGGCGTTCCATCTGAACGTCGACAATAAATAGCGCACCGAGATCGGTCTTCACTTCATATTCAATATGGTCCCCAAGCCAGGTACTGTGGGTTATCTCCCCGCTCAATGCACCATCCTGCTCCGGCTGCAGGGTAATAAACTGCGGGCGCACCGACAGTTGCGCGGTGCCGGGACGTGCTTTGGCACCCGGTACCCGATACTGGCGACTGCCGAGGGTGATCAGTGCCTGACCATCTTCGACGCGCTCAATGTCACAGGGCAGGATATTGGCCTCGCCCATAAAGTCGGCGATAAACACGGAAGCTGGTGAATGATAAAGCTCCTGAGGCGCACCCTGTTGGGCAATATGCCCTTCTTTCATGACGATAATCTTATCGGAGACCGCTAATGCCTCTTCTTGATCGTGGGTGACGTACACCGCAGTGAAACCAAGGCGCTGCTGCAAATCACGAATTTCAGTGCGGACACGGCGGCGCAAACGTTCGTCAAGGTTGGATAATGGCTCGTCGAGCAGCAACACCTGCGGTTCCAATACCAGCGCACGCGCTACGGCAATACGCTGCTGCTGTCCGCCAGAGAGTTCGGCGGGGAGACGTTGGCCCATCTTTTCCAGACCGACCAGTGTGAGCCCTTCGCGTGCCCGGTCCTGCGCTTCTTTACGCGGCAGACCGCTGGCAAGCAGGCCATACATCACGTTGTCCAACGCGTTCATATGTGGGAACAACGCATAGGATTGGAACACCATTGCGACGTCGCGTTCGTTGGCGGGCAGGTGCGTGACGTCCTTGCCGCCGATCAGAATACGGCCAGAGGTTGGATGCTCGAGGCCTGCCAACAGGCGCAGGGTAGTGGTTTTGCCACAGCCAGACGGACCGAGCAGTGTGACCAGCGTGCCAGGTTCGACGGTGAGTGACAGGCCGGGTACGGCGGTGAAATCGGCAAATTGTTTGGTGACGTTTTCAAACACCACCGAGCCGGAACGAATGGCAGTCATACGGCATTCTCCTGATGTAGAGCCGGTGGAGGCGTCACCGGCGGTGTGGCAATACGGATTGCGCGACGCAGGCGGCGTTCGCCGACCAGTAACTGGAAGGTGAGGATCACCGCCAGCATCACAACGATAAGCACCGAGGAGTAGGCGATAGCCACGCCGTATTCCCCATTTTCGACCAACCCAACGATGTAGGACGTGGCCATGTTGTACTGGGCGCTAACCAGGAAGATCACCGCGCTGATGGAGGTAATGGCACGCACGAAGGCATAGACCAGAGCCGCGCTGATCGCCGGTTTCAACAGCGGTAAAATCACTTTGCGCAGGGTGCGGAAACTGCTGGCGCGCAGCGTCAGTGAGGCTTCATCCAGGCTACGATCCAGCTGGCTCATGGCGGCAATGCCACCGCGCACACCCACCGGCATGTTGCGGAACACAAAACAGGCGACCAGAATCAGGGCGGTGCCGGTGATCTCCAGGGGGGGCAGGTTGTAAGCCATAATGTAACTGACGCCGATGACCGTGCCGGGAATGGCAAAGCTGAGCATCAATAAAAACTCAAAGGTTTGGCGACCGGCAAATTTCTGGCGCACGATCAGCCACGCAGTGAGCAGGCCAACGATGGCGGTGAGCGGCGCGGCGATCAGCGCGATTTCCAGCGTCGTCCAGAATGAGTTCCAGGCGACACCGGTCCAGACTATCTGGCCACTGTTCCACTGGAAGCCAAAGGCGCGCGCGTAGTGGCCCAGCGTCAGGCTGCTGTCGAGCCCCCATGACTGGACGAAACCGCCGATCAGGATCATGCCGTAGATGACCAGCGTGAACAGGCCCCAAGGGATCACCAGCGCGTATACGCCGTAACGCAATCCACGCGGCAGCCCGCAATGCATCCCGGAATCCCCTTTACCGGTCACGGTCGCGAAGTTTTTCCCCGTTAACCACAGGCGTTGCAGAATAAAGGCGCTAAGGGTGAAGCACAGTAGGATGATGGCCAGCACCGCGGCACGGCTCGGATCGTTCTGTGCACCCACCACCGAGAAGAAGATCTCGGTCGACAGCACGCCGTGGCTGCCGCCAAGCACCATCGGATTACCAAAATCCGCCATGCTTTCGATAAAGCTAATGAGAAAAGCATTGGCCAGACCGGGTGCCATCAGCGGCAGTGAAACATAGCGGAAGGTGCGCCAGCGGTTCGCACGCAGCGTTTGCGAAGCCTCTTCCAGCGAGGGGCTGACCCCTTCCACCACGCCAATCAGCACCAGGAAGGCTATAGGGGTGAAGGACAGTACCTGGGCAATCCAGATACCGGTCAGCCCGTACAACCAACGGCCGGGCTCAATGCCAAACAGGCTGGCGAGCAGTTCGGTGACGACGCCAGCGCGGCCAAACAGCAGCATCAGCGCCAGGCCAATCACAAAGGGGGGCGTAATGATTGGCAGGACGGTGAGTAAGCGCAGTCCTTTCTTGAATGGCAACGGCGTGCGCGTAGCCGCCAGCGCAAAAGCCAGACCGAGCAGCGTGGAACCGCTGGCCGTCATGAGCGCTAACGTCAGGGTACGCCAGGCGGTTCCGCAGCTGCCACCTTTCAGGCAACTGAGGCTCCAAATCGCCGGGTCTTGCATATTGGCGATCAGGCCATCGGGTTTAAAGGAACCGTCCACGTCCTGCACGGAAGCGACAAACATGCTCAGCACCGGGTAAAGTACAAAGGTGGTTACCAGTGCGACCAGCAGCACAATGGCCGCGACCACAAAAGCATCGCCTTTCAGGACGCCGCGTTCGGCGAGCGCAAAAGAGAACAGCAGTAGAAAGGCGGTGATGAGCAAAATAGCACCTGCGCCAAACGCAGGTTGGCCGTCGCTGAGCGCCCCAAACAGATGTTCGCTCCATTGCCAATTCCAGCCGCTGTAGCCGATGGCATGGCCTTCAAACAGCAGAAAAACGACGCCGACAGCACTGGCACACAGCAGTAATTGTGAGCGCAAGCGGCTCACTGGCAGCACACGCGCCAGTGCGCAAACCAGTAACATCAGCAAGGCAATGGTCAGCCAGGGGCGCTGAAATACCAGAATTTGCCACAGTGCCGGTGCGCTTGCCTGATCCTGCCACAGCGTACTTAGCCAGCCAAAGTCGAAGAACCCGGCTTCCAGGCTGTACCAAGGCAGTAGCAGCAATGCCAATGCGCCCAGCACAAGAGCCCCGTTAAGGCGGCGGTTTTGAGCATTCATCGTAACCTCGAGAGTTCATATTTCCTTCACCCTGCGTTACACGGGCGAGTGTTGCCTCGCCCGGCCTATTGCAGAGCGCATAACATGTGTAAGGAAAAGGACGTGAATTATTGGGCGCTGGCGCCGATCTCTTTATCCCAGCGGCTGAGCAGTGCTTTGCGTTTATCTGTCGCACCGTAGGTTTTGAAGTCGTAATCGATCAGTTTGATGTTCTCAAAACGTGGCGCATATTCGGAAATCGCCGCGTTGCGGTTAGAAGGCAACTGGAAAGATTTGGCATCTTTCATATGTGACTGTGCGTCCGCACTGAGCGCCCAGTCGTACCACACCTTGGCCTCACTGAGGTTACGTGCGCCTTTGACGATAGACATGGAGCCAATTTCAAAACCGGTGCCTTCGCAAGGCGCGACCGCTTTGATCGGGAAACCATCGACCTGCATCGCCACGGCATCATGCATAAAAACGATGCCGATGGTCGTTTCACCGCGCGCGGCTGCTTTCACGGGTGCCGAGCCAGATTTGGTGTACTGCGAGATATTGGCGTTGAGTTTTTTCAGATAATCGAAGGCCGGTTCTTCCCCCATGATTTGCACCAGTGTGGCGAGGGTGTTGTAGGCGGTACCGGACGAGTTCGGGTTGGCCATCTGGATCTCGCCTTTATAGGCCGGATCCAGCAAATCGCTCCAGCAGGCGGGGACCTTGAGCTTTTTATCTGCCAGTAGCTTGGTGTTGTAACCCCAACCCAGCGCCCCGGCGTAGACGCCAACGGTACGGTAACCGGCACTTTCGGCCTGTTTGCGCGCCCAGTCGTGCTGTTGATCAAGCAGTGGGGATTTATAGGGTTGAGTTAAGCCTTCGTCGGCGGCCTGCATGTGCGGATCGCCGGTGCCGGCCCACCACATATCGGTGCGCGGGTTGCGGGCTTCGGTACGAATACGCGCATAGGCTTCGCCAGCGGAAAGGCGCACCATGCTGACTTTGATATCCGGGTGTTGTTTCTCAAAAAGATTGGTCATCTGTTCGCAGACCACCACATCGGCGGAGCAGATCATGTTTAATTTCCCAGCGGCGAAAGCAGGTGAAGCAGAGAGTGCAGAGCCAGCGGCGAGGGCCGCTATCAGAGTAACGCGATGCATGGTGTTCTCCTTGGTTGTGTAGGGTGGCGATACGTTGTCGCCTATTTTTTTTGCACGTGTGTGCAAATAACTAGAGGATAAAAATTGTGCTGTCAATCGCGTGATGAAACAATTCAACCTTTGCGTCACAAAAATGAAACATTTTAACCGATAAAAATTTGCACAGCTTTGCAAAGTACGGCAAACTTTTCTCAGAGCACAAACGGATGGATGTGAAAATGGCAGCGGACAAGGCGATGATCAGTGCGAAAGACGTGGCGGAATTGGCCGGGGTCTCCCGCTCGGCAGTCTCACGGACTTATACGCCCGGCGCCAGCGTGTCAGCAACGACCCGTGAAAGGGTGATGCGAGCGGCGGAAGAGTTGGGTTATCACGTGAATCATTTGGCTCGGGGGCTAGTGCGTAACCGTAGCGGCATTGTCTGCCTGATCGTTTCAGAACTGGCGACGCCTTATCGTGCCAGCCTGGTACGGTTGCTGACCCAGCACCTGCAGGATGTGGGGAAAATTGCCATGTTGATTAACACCGATCGCTCTGATGACAGTGTTTCCCAGGCGTTGCAGCAGGCAATTAACTTCCGTGCAGATGCCTCTTTTGTGCTGTCCGGGATGCCGGACAGTGGCATCGCCCGTTTGTGTCACAAACACGGTCAGCGACTGGTGCTGATTAACCGTAACGACACCTTACCGGGGTCACTCAGCATCCGGCTGGATAACGAAGAAGCGGCAGGCAGGATTGTGATGGCCTTTGCCCGTGCGGGCTGCCAGCGCATTGCTTTTGCCAACTCATTGGCCGGTACGCCAAGCCTGATGGCGCGTGAACGCGGTTTTCTTCAGGCGGCAGAAGGCGTGGGCTTGCAGGTGAGCGTTGAGCGTTTTGGCACCACATCCTATGAAAGTGGTCAGATCCTGGCGCACCGGCTGTTGACCCGCCGCGAGCGGCCGGACGCGGTATTCTGCGTGACCGATCTGCTGGCCTGCGGTTTTATGGATGAGGCGCGTCATCGCTTTGGGTTACGTATTCCAGAGGATTTGTGCGTTGCCGGTTACGATGATATTCCGCAGGCGGCCTGGTCCTCTTATAACCTGACCACCTTTACTCAACCGGTGGCGTTGTTTGCGCAGGATGCCGTTGCGTGGCTGATGGCGGAAGAAAAGAAAGAAGAGAGCATGATGCCAGCATTGGGGCAGGAGATGCCGGGTGAAACCCGGCTATATCATGCCGATTTCGTCTGGCGTGGGACCATTCGCGGTGCCTGAAACCGGCGTAATATCTTGTTTTATTGCGGCGCTGCGACATTGTTATCCGGCGGCCAAGGCAACTAAATGAGCCTCGAAACCGTTGTCGCTTCCGGCTGCATTGACATGGTCGAAGTAGTTATACCAGCCGCTGGCTTTAATGCCTGCGAGCAACATCTCCCGCGTTTGAATGTCAGCAAAACGCCAGACACCCACAAAACGATGGCCTGTAGATTTGTCGATAGTGCTGTCCGTTTCACTCAACGTCAGAATTTCAACACCAAGATGGGATAGGTTGCCCATCGCAAGCTGAACGTTGTCGACGAACTGCTGACGTTCTGTGGCGGATAAAGCGCCCCATTGAGTGTTGGGGGAATATAGTTCAATCAGGTAATGAGACATGGTCGGTTTCTCCTTATTTCAGATTACGCATAGCGCGTTGGCAGATACGCTGGGTCGCTGGAGAGGGAGGGGGTTGCAACCATTGCTGACACAAGCCCATTACCCAGTCAGGATGACTTTTGGCGGCGTCGTTGAGCCAGTTCGCCAGCGAGTCTTGTACATACGGGGACGGATCGGCCCGCAAAGGGGAAAGTATTGGCAGTGCTCGTTCAGGCCGTTGTTTTAGCGCAGCAATATGCGCAGACCAGACGCCGCGTGGCCGTAATGCTTCGCTGGCAAAACGACGAATACGTTCAGAGGGTGACCTTGTCCATACGGCCAACTGTTCGATAGCGTTATCGAGCTCTAGCACCAAAGCTGGACGCACCGCCAGCCAAGCCCATTCTCGGACACCGAAATGACCGTCGTCAGCCAGAGGGCGGATAGCGTCTAGCCTTTCGGTTACGCGCATTTCAGTCTGTGCCCCAATCATAAAACAGGCCCAACCACGCACGGTATCCGAGCGGTGTGACATGCATTGTTCGATGCCGGCCATACCCAGTTCAGCCAATAAAATGTCGCCAATGCCTGCCATTCGCTTGACGATTCCCTGTTGGCAAGTCACCTCGGCCGCTTGCAGCGATTGAGGTGAGAGGGTAGGGAAAACGGTACGTAGCAATAGGATTTGGTCAAGAGCCAATACTTCGACCAGCGTAGCGCTCTGTTGCTCACCACGGGATAATGCAGTCAGAATGTCGGGAGCAATGTCTGAAACGCGGATTGCCCCTTTACGCGTGGGAGAGTGGCTCATATCGCTGGCTTCTCTTTGGCTGGCGTTACGTTGGCTGCGACTTTTTCGAGTAACAGACCCAGTTGAGTTTGTTCGCTAGCGGAGAGGTTCCCAAACAATCCTGCTATCCAGCGGCTATGCTGCTCAAAAACCTGTTTGGCAACCTGTTCGCCCTTGTGAGTCAGCCGAACACGTAACGCCCGGCGATCGCTGATATCGGCGTGGCGCTCAAGCAAATGTTCCCGCTCAAGGCCATTGAGCAGACCCGTAACGGTGGCACGCGTTACGCCCGCTTTTTCCGCCAGCGCATTCGGTGCCAGCCCTTCTTTGGCTGCATCAAGCAAGAACAGCATCACGAAGCGGCCTTCAGACAGGGCATAAGGTGCCAGCAGTGAGGCACAGTCCCGATCGATGGCTGAAGCCAGCGAAAGTGTTTGAAAGCATAATCGAATATTCTCCAGGTCAGGAAGCTGGCGTTGGTGGGCCTCCTGGAGCAGGGAGAGGTATTTTTGCTCAAGTTTCATGTTCGATCTCACCATGTAGTATGGCGCCTAACTATATGCAAAGAAAAACAGAAGATCAACAGGCTGAGGTAACTATGAACGGAGGGGCGGCTGAATAGCAAAACGCCCGCTTAAGTTTCCTTAAGCGGGCGTCTCTAATATGGCTCCTCTGACTGGGATCGCCTTTGCCAGTAACTGGCTAATAAATAGGCTAAACATGAATTCCCTTTCTGTCAAGACCACCAGAATGACCACCAATAGTTGCGGGTTCTATAAATCTGGTACGAGCGTTCCGCAGCATGGGTGAACATTACTGTTTTACTCTTAAAATGAAGCATAGTTAGAGGTAACGTCGAAGGCGTTTATCCTATGTGGAACTGTGTGCAAAGAGGTTTAACTGTCGGCTGAGTGTCAGGGGCGGACTCTCAAGAGTAACCATGGACCTTTACTTCTCCGTTGATGACGATACTGGGGCAGCCAGTCAGGAACGTGTTAGATGCATAAATTACGAACGTTACACCACGTTGTGTCCGATGTGTAAAATCTCATGGTCCACTTAGGCGAGATATTTACATCAGGTTAATTTGTTGTTTTATTGAATTTTTCGAGGTATAAATTTCTAATACTCGAATCAAGATGTTAATCAAATTTTAGAGTTAATAATATTTTTACATAGATTGCTTGCCGCATGTAAGATAACTTTAATGGAGCGTCTTTCATCATGTACAACCTTTTAGTCACCGCAAGAGAAGGTGCTTGGGATGAAAAATCCTACGAGTTTGATAGAAGCAGATTCCTAGAATATACGACTGAATCTATTGCTGCCATTTTTCAGTCTCTTACCCCGGATTTAATTGAAACTTTGAAAGGATATCCTTGTTTATTTGCGTACGAAGGCGATATAAATGATCTGCGGATTGGAAAATTAAATTCAATCAAAGAAAGAGGAAGGAAAATATTTATAGAGTTTGAGCTGAATGAAAATCTCCCACCTATTCCTTTTGAAAAAATTAAGCCCTTAGCTATGCTACTTGATTTCCGCAATTGGGAAATGAACCGAACCCATTGGGCCGTCAAAGATGAAGATCTCTTTTTACGGCTTAAAGAAGCAGGAGTAATAAAAGATGAGCATGTTCTCGAGCCGGAAAAATCAGTGAGACTGTCTGCAAAAAAGTATAACAACCCTAAGGTTACAACTGTCCAGGGTTTTATTGCAAAAGTTATTTCGGCTGAAAGAAAGGTTGGTTCAGAAGTTTTTTATAGAGGTCATTCAAATAAAAGTAAATACAAACTGGAGCCATCCCTATTTAGAAAAGATGATGAAGGGAATCCTTTACACCTTGAAAGTGAACATCTCTTATATAAAGAATTGATAGTATCAAACTCAGCTGACTTCCAATCCGATGTGAATACTCTAGATACTCTTGTTCGTATGCAGCATTATTCGTTGCCTACAAGGTTGTTAGATATAACATCAAATCCACTTATTGCGTTGTATTTTTCTTGCAAATCAGCACATACGGAAGATGGAGAAGTCATCATTTTCTCAATGAAGCGTAGTGATGTTAAGTATTTTGACTCCGATGTTGCAAGTTGCATTGCGAATTTAGCTAGATTACCAAAAAAAGATAAGGATGATATTGATTTTGATCATCCGAATTTTAACGAACAAATAGCAATAAAAAAACTAGGACATTTCATACGAGAAGAAAAATCGTATTTTGAGATGAATATACTTGCTGAGGACTTAAGGAGGATAATCTGTGTAAAAGGGAAGAAGAGTAATGCTAGGATTTCATCTCAGTCTGGGGCATTTATATTGTATGGTCTAGATGCAGTAATGAGCGAAGAAGGAACGTCTGAAATTGCCATAACGAGAATCACTGTTGAAAATAAGAAACAAATTCTTAAAGAACTCGATCTGTTAAATATAAATGAAAGCACTGTATTTCCGTACATTGAAAACTCAGCAAAATATATTGCTGAAAAATATAAGTTTGACAAAGAATCAGCATAACAGTTCTTTGATTAACTATGGTTGTTGGAGGGGTTTAATTTCACTAATATTAATTAATGATTTATGAAGGTAAACATGACAATAAAAGAATGCGCAGAAATCCACAGAGCACTGTGGTACACCGAAAATCTTGGAGTCGCGCAGGGGTATGGCCCTTCTCCACGGGATCGTGAATTACTGGTTGTACTTGCTAATAAACTAGGTATACCAGACGAGAAATTTATCACTTCCGACGAGAGTAAAAAAATCACAGCTCAGAAGTATCTGACAGCTATGATTGAGACAATGGAACCGCTTTCTCAAATGTTCCAAGATATTTGGATTTATTGCGAACGTACATTAATTAGAACGTCAAAAAATGCCCTCGATATTGAATGGAATTTCAATATTAATGGGGAGTCGATAGCAATAAATTTCGAAGCATTCAGGAAATATCAAAAGCTGCTCAACAAGACCCTTGATAAAGACAAATTCAACGAGGTTTGTAATGAATTTGCTACTGTTTGCTGTAAACATAATGATGGAAAGGGTTATATTAGATATGCCCCGATGCCACTAAAACCCGATGATGCAGACCCAACAAGTGTTGCTTCGAGAATTCATGATATGTGTAAGCACGTCAAAGAAGAAGGGTTAATTGACGATGGATATTATGGAGCGACAGACGCAATTCCTTACCTGTCAGCCATACGGAGCAAAAACCTCTGGCGACAAGAAGACTTTGCAGAATTAAAACCATTAGTAGAAGACTTTTATAATAGTACAAAGCTAGAGGATATTCTATCTTTACCATTCTGGACATTTCGCTGGCAAATTTACGAACTATGGTGTTTGATAATCACCCTACAACTCTTTGAGTCTCGTGGCTTTACACTAGTACAGTCCTCTGACGGTGCTTCCTTGCTTGAACTGGGGCAAAAAGTAGTAGTTGCTGAAAAAAATTCGAATCCACTAGGGCAGATTATTTACCAACCTTCATATCGCAGGACGACAGGGCAATGTGTTCATCCTGACATTGTAGTTGTTCAGGGGCACCCGGAAGCTCTCACTCCTAATATTGTTCGAGCAATAGTTGAATGCAAACAGCATAAGATGCCTGAGAATGAGAGGTTTTTGCTCCTTAAAAAGAGATATTTCGATGGTGTTGCTGAAGCTTATAATGATTCTATCGGTCCCGACGGTAAGCTGATACTATTAAACTATGATAAAGTCGATTTTACTACAAACTATGCACTTCTTGATGATTTCAAACCACAAAATATTTCGCCTTTAAAAGGGGCACTCAGCTCAATACTTGATGAGTATTCTGCGAATGAAGAACCTCGTCAAATTGTACTTGTAGTTGATGGCTCACAGAGCATGCTGAAAACCCTCGTAAAATCTGAAGAGTATATCAAAGAACTCCATAAAGTATTGGGCGCCTTCGATGAAGTCATATGGCTCAGAGGGGGTAATGTTCATGTCGAGAATATAAATCTTTTTGATTACACATCATTTTATAATATCGAGAGTGTGGATCTTTTTCTGGCCGGAATAGATAGAGCAAACCAGTTTGGTTCAAATATTAGCATACATCTTATCACTGACCTAAAACCACAATCTGAAATATTGAATGAAGTGCTAAAAGAGGCCCCCAAACTGCATATACATTATATTTCTTGAGTTAGCGTGATTTGATTGGAGCGAAAAGCAGGTGCACCAGCTTTTCGCTCCAATCAGATAATTTTTCCAGTATAATATGAATCAGCGAGTTATGAGCAATTAAACAGCTCAACTGCACCATTGTCCGCTCCTCGCTCATAACTGCCCAAGGTTTTACTGAAAGCGACTCAGTGCAAGAAGTGGTCATTGGACATATACAAGTCACGGTCTAATCAGACCAAGGAGGAAGCTTCATAGGATTTCGACTTCGCTCTCTTGGAGCCAGCCAGCAGCAACAACGTTTCGCTTGGCCAGTGTCGGCTGAGGTGTATATACGACAATCGCTAAGCTATTTTCAGCACGACTACACGTTACGTAGAGAAGCCTGCGAGTACGAGCTAGTGCGTGGTCCTTGCCCTCACGCTCATTGTCTCGATCAGTTTTTGTTGGTTCTTTCACACCCAGCAATTTGTCGTAGCTGAACAAAAAGCCGTCTGCCTCATCATCGTTGATGACAACCATAACTCGAGGGTACTCGAGTCCCTTTACGCCTTGGTGCGTACCATAGGGTGAAAGGCCATCTGTATAAGTCGCAAAAGCTGCCAGCTCCGAAAATGGGCGCTCAAGAAATAGCTGATAGGCGTAATTGGTTATCGCGTTCGTATCTTCAGGATCGGGCGCCTCACCAGGAGATCCCAACACCATTGCCTCAATCAGATTTTCAGGAACATCAAGCAGTTGGGTTTTCAACAGAAGCGTTGCGACTTCGCTCAGTGTTGGATCGTTTCTTTCGAAAAGAGAGAGCAGGGTGTGCGTCGCGTCCTCTACACGCTGCATGTGGGCCGATTGATCCACTGTTGATTGCATAGCGTCCTTGCTGAGCAAGGAAGAGCGAGAGCGTACTGCTTCAAGCAGAAGGAAGTGATCGTCCTTTGCGGTAAGGATGGGAAGAACGCCTTCGCTGAAAACGCGAAGTGCGGGCAGGGTTCCATCCAACAAGCCTGTTTGAAGGTGCTCAACCGCGTAGAGGGGCGTGAACAGCTTCTCGAACCCCATCCGCCGTCCAGCCATCTTATGTTCGAGGATCAAGGTCTTTCGGCCTTCAGGGCCGGTAGCCCATTCTCCGTCGTCGGTGATTGCAGCCATCGAATGAGCGATGCCTTCCTCAAGATTTGCTGCCTGTTCTTGGTTTTGGCTAATGCAGTACATGCGCACTACACCTTGAATGGCATCAGGCTTTGGGGTCTGCTGATGATTGTCTACGGCGCTTCGAATCACGTTTATAAGGTCTATCACTCTACGAGGACAGCGGCGATTAACGACCTTTTCAGGTTTCCGCCAGTCATCCGGGATTGCTTTATCAAGGTGCGTTACCCCATGGCCGTAAATCTGTTGCATGGTGTCGCCGAGTAGCCCCAGGCAGAAGCGTGTCTGCGCCAATTGCTGGACTTTCAGAAAAGCCTCCATTACTGGCGCGTGGGTGTCTTGGCTTTCGTCGATCAATACAACTGGGTAGCGGTCTACTAGAACATCCAACAAAGGGCGCTCAGGAGCGAATGCTGCGGTCAACTTGATGACTTCATCGTGATTGAGTGCTTGTCGTTCTCTGTTGTTACTTGTAGGGCTATAGGTGAACTTAGTAATCTCGTCGAGAGTCTCAAGTCTGCGTATTTTGCTTTGTAGCTTCCGTCGGTTTGCTCGAGATGTTTTATTGTCGCCTCTCGAGCGTGCTAGCTCGCCCTCGATCTTCTCAATGTCCTGGGCAAGTTTGATCCTTAGCCACTCTCTGATCTCGTTGTCGAATCCTTGGATTAGGCGCCAGGCGAACGCGTGAATGGTTGAGACTTCCACGAGTGGATCAAACTCTAGCCTTCGAAGAATCTCCTCGCATGCTGCGTTTGTATAGGTAATCACCGCAATGCGCCGCCCCTCGAACGTCAGGCGTTCTCGCTCGCGACTTTTGAGTTCGCGGATAGCCTCGACAAGTGAGTGGGTTTTTCCTGAGCCCGCACCTGCGTAAAGAAAAAAACTCTTCGGATCTGACAGATTCAGGCAAGCCTGCATAATGGTGTCGGCATCTGCGACAACTGCCTCGCTCATGACGTCACCTCCGCGCCCTCGGGCGGAATTACCAGAAGCTCTTTTTGCTTGCTTCGCAATTTGGACTCAAGCCAGTTGAGGCCTTCAATGATGTACTCAGGGATTTCGAGGCTGGGAAAGTTTTTGTCGCCCAAAACGAGCAACACAAACTCTGCTTTCTTTCCTTCGCGTAATTCGTTGAAAAACCCTTCTCCGACGGCTTCTGATGTTTGCGCGTCATTCAAAATTTTTACGAAAGCCTTCATCAGACCAGTACCGTTTGTCTTTTCCGCAAAGTAACCAGCGTTGCTAAGCACAAAGCTGTCTTCAAAGGTATTTGGAAGAGCTTGTATTACTTCACCAGTAGCGGGCAGGTGGGTGGAAATAGGAGTTTGATAGGCGATACGTACCGAGTACAGGTCGTCGATTTTGTGCTCTTTTTGGTTCGCTGGTAACTCAAGCAGTTCATCCACTGTGCTGCCCAGATGCATCAGTTTCATCCAGCTTCGCAATGTCGGATTGTTCGTAATCTGATCTGAGTTTCTTTGCACCGGTTTTGCAGCTTTATTAAGCCCTGCATCGAGGTCTGTAATAACCAGAGTGAGGATGCCAAGGGCGTCAATTAAAGGCCTTAATCGATGTGCGTGACTGCCACCGATATCGAGGGTTGTGATGTAGCAGCGGTCAAGGAATGGAAACTTATTTCGCAAAAAATGCGGCAGCATCATTCGCTCTGCTGAACCCTCTACCAAGATGACGGCATCGGCGAAGAATATGTCTGCATGCTGTGCCCGCAGATACCTGGTTACGAACTCCTTCGTCTTTGTTCCTTCGCCGAACACGTTAGAGAGATTAGAGACCGTCGACACCGGTACACCGATACCATACATCCCGGCTGGAAGCCGCCTGAAATACCTAAGGTTCTGGTACTCCACTTCATGTGTTACATGGCTGGAGTGAGTGCTCACCAAAAGCTGAGTCTTCAGATTTGGGTAGCGTTCAAGCAAAGCGTCTCGGCATAGAACTTGGTAGGCGTGCCGCACGAACACTTGCTGCACTTGAACATGAAGGTGGGCTTCAGGTTCTTCAATGAGCACGAGGTGGATGGGCTCGACGCGGTCTATTACTTCCGTGCTGGCAGCCCTGGTTTTTCTCAGCCACTCGTCCCTGAAGCCCATCAGCCGGAAAATCATAGATATGAGGTTTTGATATCCCAACCCATTAGCGGTCTCTGGTAAATGAAGAGGAGGGGCTCCTGGGACACCCTGGATTGAATCCAACTCAAAAAGGACGGCCGCTTCATGGTTCATGCCGTCAGTTGTTGCTAGGCGACTTGCGACTTTGATGCGTGGGTCATTACGGCCGGGGTAACCCAATCCCTCGACCTCTCTAATAGCAGGTTCGAAGCTGCTACCTAGCTTCGTATCGAATGCCGACTGGGCTGCTTCTATCGCCCGCAACGCTTCGAGGTCTGAGACATCAGGGCTGTCACCTGGGTCAAGGTGTCGGGAGTAATAAGATCTGAGTTGTTCCGAGAGTTTTTGAGTGCCGCTGGGTCTAGTATGATCTCCTTGTTTGTCGTCCGAATGGTCGCCGAATCCCCGCTGTGCATTGATTTCATGTATTCGAATTAATCCACTGAGAGGATTACTTTCCAAGGGCAGGGCAGTAGGGCTTAGTTGCTGCATTTGCGCCATTCTGGTCGACTTGTCAGGCTTCTTAAGTTGTTGCGGATCTAGGCGGTACCAACCTATTTTGAATTTATCTCCCAGCCGACGGCTCAGGTAATCATGTAGGCTCTGCGGCCATAGCTTCAGCGGTCTACCGGGTGGTTCTTCCTTCTCTAGAGCATCTTCAAGCTCTACAACCCTCGTGCGCTCTTTACGATAGTCCGTGTACAGCGTATTCATATCATCAGGTTCAAGCAGAAAACGCATTCCCACTAGTCCTCCGCGCCACGCAAAGTTGGGTATGAGGTCCCGGATGTAGTGGAACTCCCCTTGATCTGCTGACACCCAGATATCCAGACTAGGGAGCCAGTCAGCCCAGTCCTTGGCTGTAGGGATTTCAAAGTTTTCCGGCGCGTTCTCCCAAACTTTACCAATCTCATCCAGCTTGGCGAGATGACAAAGAGTCAGATCCTGGAGCCGAAAAGCTGAAGCTTTAGAAACCAAAAATCTCCGGAGTGCCAGCATGGCAGAGGATTTGCCGCTGTTGTTTGCACCTACAAGCAGCGTGGTCTCATTAGCGAAGTCAATTCGCACAGAAAGTAGTTTTCGGAAATTAGATATCTCTATGTGCTGGATGTACATGGGCCGTCCTTGAAAGCCTGAGTAATATCAATTTGCCATCAATAATATATCTTGTCGCCTATAGCAATCGAAAGAGATTAAAATGGCGGCACTGCTCTAAACGTCCGCACCTCGCTCACAGCTGACAAACCGTGTTTACAATTTCTTTTTTATCTTCCATTACTTTCAGCGGACTGTTTCTTTTCCCTGTCTTTTACTCATTTGGGCCAATAAGACTGACTAGATCGACTTTCAGCGGTGCTGGGACCAGCGATCGCCATCAGACCCCAGCCATCATGCCGGAACTCATCCCTTAGCGGGACCCGGCTAGACTGGGTGCCGAAGGGGCACCAGGTATCATGACCTTGATGGCTCTGATGTCTTGAATACACAGTCAATAATCACACCGTTGCAAAATTTCAGAATCATTAAGAATTGATCATTCAGTATGGGCATGCAGTTAAGTGCTTTTTTCAGGGACAATATGGAAAATAAAAAATCTTACTCTTCTGTTTAACTGAAGTCTGATAGAAATTATTATTTACATGTCAGATTGTTTATTAAAAATCAATTATTTATATCAGATGAATTCGTTTAACCTCCCAAAAATCGACGACAACACTGTCTGCTTGAACAGTGTCTTCTTACGTGATAGTTTCGAAATATTACTGTTATTTGGGAGGAATCTTATGGCGACTGCTGTGTTGGCAAACTGGCACGGTCATGATTATCAGGCTCGATATTTCTGGATTCAGGCATCCCGGCTTAAAAATCCTCAACAGGATTTTGTCGCAGAAGTGTCCTATGAGGCCGACGGCCCTAAAGCCTTTGATGACGTAATTACACGTTATAACCCTCCCCGCCGCAGCACTGGGCCCGAGCGGATTCAAGCCGATTACTATCAAATCAAGTTTCACGTTACACAGGCTACAAGTTTTGGTTTCGAAGACTTGATTGATCCGGCCTTCATTGGCGCTGAGACCTTCTCAATCCTTGAAAGGCTACAACAGGCAAAGAGTACCGTGCCTGCCAACTCTGCTTTTAATCTTGTTACGACAGACCGAATTATTGATGAAGACCCGCTTGGTGAGATAATCAGCAATGTGGATGGCTCCTTACGACTCGATAAGCTGTTCGATGGCACGACTGACAGGAGCCGAAAGGGAAAGGTTCGCAAGCTTTGGCGTGAACATCTCAAGCTTGCCACAGACCAGGAGCTAGAGCAGGTACTGACAGGGTTTCACATCCACCAATCACAGCCCACGCTTGAAGCGATGCGTGAAAAAGTTAATACCTGCTTCCAGATCATTGGCCTGATTACCTGCGAAACCAGTTCTGACTTCCAGTTCGATGCAGCTGCGCGTGCATTACGCAGTCAGGAACGTTATAGCTTTACACGAGAACAATTCACAGCCCTGTGCTTAGAAGAGAACTGGCTCAGGCCCGAACCACCTGAAAAGTTCAGAAGTGTTGCGCTGCGCTCTTTCAGTGATGGACCACTGGAAATCATGGATGCGCTTCCGGAACATACTCTCTCCCTTCTCTCACTGTTCGATGGTCGTTTTCCCTCCCCTGGCATTGCGTGGAATGATGTTATTAAGCCCCAAATAGAAACCTTCCTGACAGGTATCAGACAGACGGAGCGTAAAGTGCGACTGTATCTGCATACCCACAGCTCAATTGCTTTGCTTGCCGGCAAATGTATCGGTCACAAGTCAGGTGTGGAAATAGAGCTGGTCCAGAAAGGAAGGTCGGGTGACTCCATCTGGTCTGAAAACGAACCGCACAATGAACCTGATGCGGTTATCGAGACCGAGACTGTCGGAAGCGGTAGTCATGTTGCTTTAGTGCTCAGCATGGCGAGAAATGCACTGCCAAAAGCACGCGCGTACATACTCGCAAATCAGCCTGACATAGGACGGATCATTCACGCCACCCCCGCAAACGGATGTGGGCCACGTGCGGTGAAAAACGGTTCACATGCCGTAGCGCTTGCCGAACAGATATCCGATGCTGTCACGGATGCAGATTTACCTGTTGAAGCAAGTCTGCATATTTTCAGCGCTGCGCCAAATGCCGTTAATTTTTATCTTGGCCAGCACACCGATTTTCTGGGTACATGCATCTTTTACGAGTTTGACTTTCAACGCCAGCGAGATGGCTCTTACCTTCCTTCATTTAAGGTTTAATCACCATGGAACTTCAACCACAGTTCAGCGAATTCTTAGCAAACATTAGGCCGACAGATAAGCAGAAGGAAGACTGGAAAAGCGGCGCAAGGACGCTTCGCGAGCGCCTGAAAAATTTCGATCTACTCAAAGATATCGTTGTATCGACGTTTCTGCAGGGCAGTATTCGTCGTTCAACGGCAATCCGTCCGCTGGGCGATAAGCGCCCTGATGTTGATATTGTCGTGGTGACCAACCTTGACCATACCCGGATGCCACCCACTGATGCAATGGATCTGTTCATCCCATTCCTCGACAAATATTACCCGGGGAAATGGGAACCTCAGGGACGCTCCTTTGGTATCACCCTCTCGTACGTCGAACTGGACCTTGTGATCACTGCCATTCCAGAGTCAGGCGCAGAAAAAAACTATCTTGAGCAGCTCTATAAGTCAGAGTCAGTTCTGACGGTTAACTCTCTGGAAGAGCAAATTGACTGGCGCCTGAACAAAAGCTGGGCCCCCATAATGGGTGGATTGTATGAAGCTAACGGAGCCCAGGTTGAAGACGCCCCCGCTTCAGAATGGAAAGCCCACCCGTTAGTGCTTCCTGACAGGGACAAGAACGAGTGGGGTAGGACGCATCCGCTCGCGCAGATCCGATGGACCGCTGAGAAAAATCGCGTTTGCAACGGCCACTACATCAACCTCGTCAGGGCGGTGAAATGGTGGCGACAGCAGAACAGCGAAAACCTTCCTAAATACCCTAAAGGCTATCCCCTGGAGCATCTGATTGGTAACGCGCTGGATGATGGTACCACCTCAATGGGCAAAGGTCTGGTTCAGCTGATGGACACTTTTCTGTCCCGCTGGGCAGCCATTTACAATCAGAAAGCCAAGCCGTGTTTACCGGATCACGGGGTTGAAGAACATGACGTGATGGCGCGCTTATCGGCTGAGGATTTTTGTTCATTTTATGAGGGTATTGCGGGTGCGGCGGAAATTGCCCGTAACGCGCTGGCGTCTCAGGATCCTAAAGAAAGCGCAGAACTCTGGCGCCAGCTGTTCGGCTCCAAGTTTCCAGTGCCCGGACCTCAGGGCGGCGACCGCAATGCTGGATTTACAGCGCCAAGTAAACCAGCAGAACCACAGAAAACCGGACGCTTCGCTTGAGAACAATCGTTCAGCAGGTTCCAGCAGAGCTGCAGGCAGTTTTCACCCTTATCAATAATGATTTAAGGATGCGGACGAACAATGCTTGGGTGCTCTCTGCTGATAAAAGATGGTCGCTTAAATTCACCGCAGAGCTTTCCGTACCAGCATCCCGGTTTATGCCAGACAACAGCGTTTGGCATCTGGTGCTCTGGCAGGAAGAGGCCCAGATACGTGTAGAGGTTTATCCCGATAAATCGGAAGGTATATCGGTAACTTTTCAGCACCAAAACTACAACTTTTCCGATGCGTCTCCCCGCGCATGGACATCAGGAAATCCCTGCCTTGAGAACACGCCAGCCGCATTTGGTCGTAACTTATGGGGTCAGGAACCTGAAGCTTTACACGACAGAATTAGCTGGCGACTCAGCAGGTTGCTGCTGTGGATTGACGCTGCTGCTCAGGATAAACTGACCATAACGGGGGATGCAGTTGAGTTACCCGCCTTCCCTGAACAGTCGCCCTTTGCCGTGATCGGTTTTAGCGAACAGATGGATGACCTGCCTTTCTGGGCATCAAAAACAGGAGAATGGGGGTTTGCGAGCAGCAGTGGATTGTCCAGCGCGCACAGGACCCGCTTTTTACGTGAGTTTTTTGATAACAAGGGAAAGCTTATCCGGGCAACCAAATGGTCTCCGTTTATGCGTAAATGCGCGAGAACAACAAACGCAGTGTGGTCTATTTTGCCCACTCTCCCCGTTCTGTCCCCCTGGCAGGCACCGAGAACGTGGCAGGAACTGAGCCAGTGCTTCGAGCAATGCGGGATATCATTGCCGGATCTCTTTTCGGATATTGGCCGTTCTGTCAGAGCCCAACGGAAGCAACGCATGCCCGGATTGTTCTTGCTGGGCTTCCCGCTGGAAAACAAAGTTGGAGATGCTCCAGCACGCATCCACTGGCTGGCTCTGCGTTTAACGGGCCTCAGTGATGAAATGACGAAACGCCCTGGATTCCGCCCAACGGAACGGAATCGAAGAGCATGGGATCGCGAACAGCCAGCTTCACAGGACCCCATCCGGTGGGTGCGGACACAAAACTGGGCTGCTGACCAGCTCAGAACGCGGGGCGAAGCAGCCAACGACATCCGCAGCAAAAAGGTGCTGATAATCGGCGCAGGCTCACTGGGCAGTATGATTGCAGAAAACCTTATGCGCATTGGTGTTGTCAGACAGGGCATTCTGGACGCAGACCTTCTACAGGCCGGAAATCTGAGCCGCCACTCCCTGACGATGACGTCAGTTGGGCATAACAAAGCGTCTGCGCTTGTCGAACATTTGAATCGCATTCTGCCTGACGCGAGTGCGCGTTCATTCAGCACCGCCTTTCCCCCTGATAGTGAGGTTGCAAAATGCTCACTGCGTAAGTATGACGTCATCATTGATTGTACCGGTGATGATGGTGTTCTTAATGCATTGGCGGCATTTGACTGGCAAAGTGAAAAAATATTTATCAGTCTGGCTATGACATGGCGAGCAGAAGGTTTATTTGCCTTTGCTGCCAGTGAAACAACTTTTCCTGTTACGGATGCTTCCAGCCGCTTCGACGACTCGGCGTCACCTGAAATCGACATGGATGAGGCCAGAATAGAAGGGATCGGTTGCTGGCATCCCGTCTTTCCGGCCCGTGCCGATGACGTACAGTTATGGGCGGCCGTTGGAACAAAGTTCATCTGCAGGGTGGTCAGTGCGCCAGGGAGAATCTATGAATATTTTAAGCAGATGCCTGATGGCACTGTCGAGCGAGAACCGCATGAGTATTAAAGATGTGACTTTTTCCAGTGATGGGGCGACCTATACGGTCGTCCTTAGCTCCTCAACCATTAATCAGATGGTTTCCGAATGTCTCAAAGCCGGTGTGAATGAAACAGGCGGTATTTTGATTGGCTCATACAGTGAGGACAGTTCGACGGCCATGATCGAGGAGGCCACGACACGGCCTGCAGATTCACTCGCTGGCCGGACGACATTTCAGCGAGGTGTCAAAGGTCTGAGATCTATACTTCGTGCCCGCTGGAAAACGGGACTGTATTACGTTGGTGAGTGGCATTTCCATCCAGGGGGATCACCCGAGCCCAGTCGTGATGACCTCATGTCCATGACAAGCATTGCAGCAACACCTGGTTATCAGTGCCTTGAGCCTATAATGATTATACTAGGAGGGGACCCGACAGGATCTTACAGTCTGAGCGCTAGTGTATTCCCCCGGGGAGACTCTCCCATCAGATTGCGAGAGATGCTGATTTAATGTCTGTTCCCGTAGTACTCCATTAGACCCCGGCTGTCAGGTCCGGAACGCCACTGGTCCGACGGAGCTTACCGCTCTACCGTTTAGCGCAGTCGGGCTGACGATCCGACTTGCCAGCGAGCCGAAGGAGCCATAGTAAGTGAAGTAACTGAAGCATTGACTCCATGAACGATATCTCCCGTTAAGGGGCTTAACACAAACCACACCCGCTTATAAAATCGCTTTCCGGAAAGAGAAAACGCAGGATTACAGGAATAACCGGTGCGTCAGCACCCGATGACTCCGTCGACCCCTCATCCTAATCCTGACAGTGGGATTGGCCACGGAGATTGATGCCAGCAATGTGTGTAAACAGGGCGCATTAGTCACTATGAACACCACGTGAACCTCTTGCTTTTGGTTTTCACAGGGTTGCTGAAAGCGCATGAACAGAGTAGTGCTGACTGCGATTAGGACGGCCATTTACCAAACCGGATACCGATCCTTACCGCTATGAGCTAAAACCCATCGCATGATATCCGGTTTTCGCAGAGGATCATCCTGAGGATGACAAGCTGCCTAATGCAATGGCATTCATCCGCTATATTCTGATCCTTTCGGTACATGACAATATCCGCCTGTCTGATATGACTAAGGGCTCATAGTTAATAGCCCGTCTGATTAACGGCTAGCACACCGTGCCGGGATAGATTGCTTTAAGCAGTGTGTATCCCGGCAGTTTATGAATAAATGCTCATGGTAACTGGTTGCAAAGTGCCAGTAGCGGAAGTTTCTAAAATGGTCTGTACTAACCAAAGGGAAGTATGTCAGCCCTGATTTGCCATGAATGCAGGATTACTCATAAAAAATGATGTCATCCCTATTTCAGTTGTCTCCGAAAGATGCGATAACAGGTTATAAATCAAACAGAAAAGCATGAACATTGAGATAAGCGCCACGGATCAGAAATTTTCAATACTCTTATTGGGGCTAAGTATGAGCAGAGAAAAGGCTTTCGAAAAATTTAAGGAAGTTCAGGAACGGTATATTGCCCGAAAAGATATTCTTTTTGAAGCAAATGAAGCTGAAAGCCGCTTACTGGTGATAGATGAGATCCTGAATATACTGGGTTGGAATAAAGAAGAATTTACGCCGGAAGCGTATTGCAGAACAGCGGGATATGCCGATTATATACTGAGTACGGAAAGAACGCCTCGCCTTGTGGTTGAAGCCAAAAAAATCGGCGTGACCTTCGGACTCCCCAAAAACACCTTAACTTTGAACGAATACTCTGTCGCCTATCTTAAAAAAGCATTCAATAAGAAAATCTCTGAGGTGATCGATCAGGCACAAAGATACTGTGTCGAAAAAGCGGTTCAGTATGCATTGATCACAAATGGTGCAGAGTGGTTTGTTTGCCCAATGCTGCCAAAAGCAGGTAAAACAACTGACTCGATGAAAGGCGTTTATTTTGGGAATATCTTTGGAGATGAGTTTTCGTTTGATCTCATGTATAACCTCATCTCTAGGGAGAGCACAGAAAAGAATAATCTGGACAGCTATCTCTCAGAACTGAATCATGTACCGTCAGAAGTGTGTTACATGCTAAAAGATCATGTTCATGATTTCATTTGGGATAGTAACAAAGATAATCAATGGATCGATGATTTTTATGAAAACTTTTTCTCTCAGATAACAGAGAAAAATCAGCGAAAAATGCTGGAGCACTGCTTTGTCAGTGACTCTAAGTTGGATCAGTTTAAAGGAGAAATAAAAAGAGCGTTAAAAGATTCAAAACCCAGTTTTCTTCCTAATGATGCGTTAGATCTCTCACCTTCTGAAGGGAAAGAATTCATCCTGGAGCATCATACTGGTAAAGTTATCATCATTACTGGTGCCGTTGGATGTGGAAAGACCACTCTGGTGACTAAATGTTTAGTAGAAGCAAGACAGCAAAAGAACATATATGCAACCCCAATCATCATAGATTTGATAAATGACGTATCAAAACATAGCATTGATGTGAAAAACATCGTATTCAATTATCTGCATGACAAGATAAAAAACGAGTATGAAAGCGAGTTTACATTAGATGCACTACGTATCACATTTGCGCATGAAATTAAAGTGTTAAAAAACGGCCCCTACAAGGATATATTTTCCAAAAATCCAGAAATGTTTATGGTGAAAGAAGCTGAACTACTGGAAAAGGAAAGCGCCAACCGGCAGAGTCTAGTATTAAATATATTCCAAAAACGTGTCAAGGAAAATAAAAGTGTTATTATTGTTATTGATAATGTCGACCGAGCTTCTGAATCGTTTCAAGAGGAAATTTATGCTTTATCTCATTTAATAACCCAAGCATCGGGTGCAACAGTCATCATCACACTCAGGGAGTTCACCTTTTTTAAGAATAAAGATAAAGGCTTTCTGGACGTTAGGCCAGAAGACAAGATCATTCATCTCAAATCACCGGACTT
This sequence comes from Serratia sp. PL17, assembly GCF_017832355.1. Lineage (GTDB taxonomy): Bacteria > Pseudomonadota > Gammaproteobacteria > Enterobacterales > Enterobacteriaceae > Serratia. The sequence continues at coordinate 347,070 of NZ_JAFIBY010000003.1, read as the reverse complement.
TAACAAACTAATTTCGACTAGGATAAAGTATATTAAAGAATGTCTTAGTGAAGACTTTAGGATGAGAGACTGGAGAAAAAAATATCAGCTTCAAGATTTCTTGGGTAAAATGAATTTCTACGCTGATGTGCTGAGGAAAAATCTTCAACTGTCGAATGAGAGTATGCCCATTCTGGAAATATTATCTTCCGTGTCTTGGCATAATATCAGAAACTTTTATCAATTGATTAAACACGTACACTACCAATTGGGAAACGAATCAGCATGGCGTAAAAAGGATGTTATCTCCACGCTCACCTACCATCCCGATCACACGGAAAAAGCATATATACCGAATGTTTACCTGCCCTATCAGAACGTAAACCAGTGCTACTTCCTGAAGTTAAGAATACTCTATTTTCTGAATGATGCTGTTTCCCCCGGCGAAATTGCAAAAGGAATTAGCCTTGAAAGGATAATCCGGTTCGCATCACTTTATGGTTATAAAAAAGACTGGATTAGCAAAGCAATTGAGAGTTCGGTTAAAGAAAGGATTATTGAATGTATTGAACTACCCTCTGACAGCGACTTCAACATAGAGTACACCGTCAGCTCGGCCCATACGTTTCGTATATCGCCTTTAGGCACTTGTTTGATACTCGATATCTGCCATACATCAATTTACCTGTCTTTAACATCTCTTTATTTGCCTTTCCATGAAAAAAAGCCCTATAACGAAGCAAAACAAGAACTCACCAGACTGATTAATGCGATTTATAATGATAAGAGTATTAACACCAATCATGAAATTATTGATCTGGTCGAAGAAAGTCAGATACCAGTTATAATATCAAAATATCTGTCATCAGAGTATTTAAGAGAAAAACTGACTTTATCATTACTGAGAACTCAAACAGACGTACTCTTGACGGAAAAAAGTATAAGCCGACTGGTGGCATCGTTCAGTCGTAACATAGGTAACAACGATGAGTTTACCGCTAACCGTGAGAAAAGCGATTACGGTAATTTATCCTTCGATTTCGGCGATGGAATTGAAAAAGACTGCGCATCTGGTGAAGAGATAGACATCCCGCCTTCATTCAAGCCATTATCTCTTGAAAGTGTCATGTCCTGCGGAAGTGAGTATATCCCTCTCATCTTTGTCGCCCTGGTGATACGATCCTATCTTGGTTTTGAGACCAGCATTGGAACTCAGATTACAGAAACAATTAACGATCACATAGTAAATGATGACAATAAAAAATATACAAATAATGTTTCACGCGCGCTGCGTTCTAACTCTCTAATCAAACAGAAATGGTTGCTGATTAGGACGGATTTGCATCCTAAGTTCAGGAAGTTTTCACTGAGCAGCACTTGGCAGTCAGAATGGATTGAAATATTCGGTGAAGAACCGCCAGAAATAGAAATTTGACGCGGGGCTAAGGAGTAAATTGTGCAATTAAACTGTAAAAGTGAAATTGAGGATAAGTCGATAGTAGACCAATTGACCCACTTCCCGTGGATCCCAACGTGACAACGTTAGTATTACAACTATGTGCGAACTTCCGCTTCTAGCTCAAAGCAGAAAGCCAGATTTGAGTGTGTTCTACCTCAGAACACTGCTATATCAGGTCTGAAGTTATACAGTTAAATTCAATTCCTAAACCACAACCTTCAATCCATTTCACCGCTGCGGACCAAGGGGCGCTACGCCCGGCTATGTAGGTCATATCTTTTCCTTCCGTGTGCTTTTCGTTCCCGTATCAGCTTCCGGCTAATCGTTTCCCAACACAACCCGTCCCGCAAGGGTAAATAGCACGCATTCTGCGCCCTTGCAGGCCGGAACGATGCCGGGAAAGCGAACCGTCAGGCGATACGAAGACGAAATTCACACTACTGACGGAGAAAAAACCATGACGATTTCCCTGCATACCCAGACTAGCGCCCCTAACACCGCAGCGGCGACTAGCGTATCCCCGCTGGACCCGTCAGGCTCCTCAAAAACGAAATTTTCTCAAACCAGAACCGACATTTATCAGACCGTTACTGACAGCATCATTTCTGCGCTAGAAGCCGGTGTAAAACCGTGGTCTTGCCCGTGGCAACGTGTAGATGGCATGTCTGGTCTGCCTTCCAATTACGCCACTGGTGTGGCTTATAGTGGCATGAATATCATGTTGCTGTGGTGCAGCGCATCTAAACAGGGATTCAGCGATTCCCGCTGGATGACTTACAAACAGGCGCAAGCGGAAGGCGGACAGGTGCGTAAAGGCGAACATGGCACAACAGCCATTTTCTATACGACCCTGAAAAAGGAAAATGACGACGGAGAAACTGACTTTATCCCGATGCTGAAGACGTTCACCGTGTTTAATGTTGAGCAAATTGATGGTTTGCCTCTGAGTGACGAAGCCGTTTTCCCGGCAGAGACCTTTGAGCCGTTACCGCAGGTGGAAGCGCTTTTCCGTAACAGTGGTGCAACCATCATTGAGAAGGGACAAAACGCCTTTTTTGCACCGTCAACCGATGAAATCCGTTTACCTGAACGTTGTCTTTTTACCGATGCGGCCAATTTCTACGCCACCGGACTGCATGAGCTGGTTCACTGGAGCGGGGCAAAAAGCCGGCTGAACCGTGAAATGAAAGGAAAGTTTGGCAGTGAGAATTATGCGTTTGAGGAGTTGATCGCCGAACTGGGAAGCGCATTCCTGATGGCGGACCTAGGGATTGTCGGGGAGGTTCAGCATGAAAGCTATATCGCTTCCTGGCTGAAAGCACTGAAGAACGACAAACGCTATATTTTCAAGGCCGCCAGCGCGGCATCGAAAGCGCATCGTTATTTAATTGATAAAATCTGAGCAGGAAGTGGCCGCAAAGAAATGCGGCTTTGAGTGCTGGGATAGGCTTAACCAGTAACGCTGTAGAGACATGAGTGAGGCGGAGCGCAGCCAGGCGAGCACCGAACAGTCATGTCTCTACAGTGGAATAAAGCAAGTCACACGGACAGGGGGGAATGGGCAGTTATTCTCGGTTACCAGCAACTACCTGAAGTGCAAGCAGCCGCTGTTCCAGATTATTAAGTCTTTCTTCGAGGTCATGGCTATGCTGCTCAATATCTTCCAGCGTTTCTGACAAAACATCACGTAGCAGCACAAAGTTTGACTGTAGGGCGTACACAAAATCGCTGCCGCGAACCAGTAATGCTTCGCGTGGTATGTCCTGCAAAGCGGAATGCGTCATCCATGTGACCAGTGCTTTGGCGCTCATTTCAGTCAGTACGTCAGCAAGTCGGTCAGTTTCTCTGTTCATTCTGGAGTCCTGTCTGTTCTGATGTTGGGTGAGTATTTCGAGGGGAATTATTTCAGGCCGTTGCGCTGCTGGTGGGCGGGTTGGGGCAGTTGGTTATACAGAAGAACTATATGCCGTGGCCTACATCGAGCTGTTGCAGCTCGTCGAGCGTGTAGATGCGGAAGACATGCCGGTGGCGGGTTTCCAGCGGGATGTGTTGATGGTTAACGATGACGTGCCGGATGCTGTCAAACAGCCGTTCAAGACCGCGCTTTTTCTGCGGGTCCGGCACGATATAAAAAACGTAAATCCAGTCTTTACGGGTTCGGGCAAGCAAATGACTGGCGATGATCGACTGATAACGGGCTCTGGTTTTCAGACGGCGCTCGGTCTCAATGGCGATCACGATGCCGCCGGGCAGGGTAATCAGTCCGTCCGGGCGGTGGCTGGTCTGATAACGATTGAGGAAGGTTGTGCGATCGCCGTTTATCCATCCGGATGCGCCTTTTTGCTCAAGGATGATACGGGCGGTCTGATTATCAAGATGGTGCTCCAGCGTCCAGCCGGTAATTTTTGAAGGCTCAAACCGCGCCGGAAAAATCGCATCGTCGGGGGTTAATACAACGGCCAGCCCGTCAGTGGTTATGCCCCATAATGAAATTTTCATCGTGCGCGATACCAGGACATGTTTTTGTATCAAGCCCATACCCTCGGCTTTTGAAAGCAGGGAATACAGTGATTTATGATCCCTGAAACCGAACAGCAGCATCAGTGTTTTAAAGTCACTGTACGTTTCCTCCTTCAGAAAATTCAGCAGTCGTTGTATTTTTTCGTGGTGTCGCGTCTGGCGTTCGCTGTATGCGGTGATAAGCATCATTCCCCCCTTTAAAAATCCAGCAATGACGGGTTTTCCTCTTTATCGGCATTCGGTGTTGTTGTGTCTTTTTCGTCCGTATCAAAAAAAAGATCGGGCCGCGTTGTGGTGATATCCGGCATTGATACGGATACGGAGGATGTTTCCTCCTCGCTAAAATCCAGGGTGATGTTTACCGTTGCGGCGGTGGCGGCAATCGCGGACGACACGGCGCAGATCTTCAGTTCGCGTTTCTTCACCCTGATGGGCGAAATCAGCGAAGCAGAGGGGAGTGTTTTTGTCGTAAAAATGAAGCTGACAAAATCGGGTAGATTCAGGATCATATTGCTGTCAGTAAAGAAACGCTCGGCCTGCCTGATGGTGCGTTCACTGTCGATAGTCTCTGTCAGCACGGCATCGGTTTTTGCTTTGCGGACCTCATCATCGACTAATATAGTGCCTGACATCCTCGCCACCCATTCAGCGGTATCCGGGTCCATGACACGATAAACCAGTTTGAATTTGGCGTTCTCAACGACAGCGCCGACAACTGCGTCACCTTTCAAATCTGCCGGGCAGTCTTTTAAATCGGCAATAGACTGATGGTCCATAATAATATGCACGCCTTTATCGCGTGCCGCGCCTAAACCTTCCAGTGCGGGCCTGGATAAATGGTATTTCAGTTCGGAAAGATAAACAGCAATGGGGCGGGGGACGTCTGTTACTCGATCGCGCTTTTCTGCCAGCTGGTAAAGGCGAACCAGCAGCATGCGCTGGGCGGTAATAATTTTGCTGTTTCGCATGGAGCCGACAACATAGCAGCAGCCGCCTTCATCAAATATGTGCTTAAGCGCAAAGCCTTCTGGTGAGTTAATGGCATTGAGTAATGCCAGTTCCTCAATCTTGCCGAAAAATGCTTTGATTTTTTCGGCAACCCCCTGAACGTAATCACCGTTATAGACATCACGGATTGTTGCCGATGGATTATCACTGACAAATTGTGCGGCGGTACGCGCGGCTTTTCGGTCATCAATGCGATAAAAATCCGATTCCTGCCCTTTTTCCGCGAGGCTGAAACCGGCAACGAACAATTCTTCCAGTTCATCGGGCGTGATATCTTCAATCAGGTTTAACTGATATTGCTGTTTTCGCAGGTCAATTAAGGCAAAGGGTTTGCCTGCATCCTCGCAGGCTTTGCGGTAAAGATGCGGGGCCCATTCATCGTCTTTGGGGTCCATAACAAAGACACCTTCACCGGCCAGAATGCTTTGATAAAGTAATATCCCGGCGGCCACCCCTTTACCGGCTCCGGTGGTACCGATAATATCTGCGTGCTGTTTCTGCCAGTCTTTTAACGGGAGATACATTGGTTCGTTCTCCCTGTCCATGCCAGTAAAAATGCCTTTATTCAGGTCGATATAATTCAGCGGATTATAATGCAGGGTTTCCGGTAGCAGAGATTTTACGGTGCGGACATCGGTGCGCAATTCCCGTTCAAGGGTGGTCTTTTTAACAAGGCGTTTCTTTATTCTGTCCAGCTCCGGTGTGAATAACCGGCGAAGCATAATATGGAAAATAATCCCGGTTACAGTGAAAGCAATCCGTACTGACCAGGCCAGTACCGTATTATCACTGGTGAGTCTGGTCTTATACAGCCACTGGAAGGCTCCGATCACCACCGGGGCCAGTGTGCCGAAGAGAAAACACAGCAGGGAAAAAGCGATAATCAACCTTTTCCATAACGGGGCTTTCTGCCGTTCATCGCTTTTCATCGACGCGAAAAACGGCATCGTCAGCCCCGATAACAGCGCCAGCATCAGCTGATGCTGTTGCATAAAAGCCATGAAGCTCAGCGCGCCATTCACTATCGGCGACAGTGAAACGGCCAGCTTATTCAAAATCACGATGCCTCCTTCGTCAGCAGTTCGCCCCATGACGTCGCCCCATCAGTTCGCCCCACGGTGTCGGGCGAAAAGGCGGGGCGACCATCAGGGACGAAGAAGGTGGCCGCTGTGCGACCATGTGCAGGAAAGCATGCTTGCCTGCCCGAACGGCGTGCGCCAGTACATGCGGGCTGGACGCCCTTATGATATGTCGCATGGGGGTAATGTCGCGGCTGGACGCCGCACCAAAACCCCCAACGTCAACGGCGGCACACCGTCGCCCGCTACGCGCGACCACCCCCTTTAAGACGGTCGCTTTCGCCTTTTTCTTCCCTTTGCTCGTTCCTCGCAGCGGGAATAAAAGGGAAGCTGACCTTTAAAGAGGGTGGTCGCGCCACGCTACCGGCTTTTGGCCGGAGACTTAGCCGCGACGGTGTGCGGGGCTGTGCCCCCCAAATAAACCGCTGTCGTGGGCGACAGCTTTCCGCTCGCTGGGGCGGCGAAATTTATTCGGCTCCCCCCGGCCTGCAAAATCCGCGTGGGCGCGGCTGTTTGCCGGTGAGGCGCGGTGCCTGAACTATTTTCGCTCCTTAACCCGCGAAAATAGTTCTGTCCGCTGCCTCATTTTTACGGCCTGCATTTCTTCACTCCTTAATTCGTGAAAAATGTGCTGGGCCGTAAAAACCGGAAAACCACCACGCCTTAAGCCTGATTCGGCTGAAATATTTTGGCGCTATAGGGGACCTGCGAATAAAATTAATACAGGGATTAATAGTGGCTCTCGCGGATTTCCCTGATGATGTCAGAATAACACTGACGACTTTCTTTAATGCTGGTTTCATCCAGCGTAAAACCTCGCCGGTTGGCTTCCTCTGTCAGCGTTATTCTGTCGGTGGCGTTCAGCGTTTGCAGCAACTGCAATAACCTGCAGACAACCCGGTAGTGATAAATTTCATAATAAAGGCCGCATCCGTGCATCGCCTCATTTTCAATGTGCTCAATAACACAGGCTGCGCGCATGGAATCCCCACGCTGATGTGTCCAGGGATGCTGAATAAAACCCGGTTTGGTCATAAAGATAACCTCCGCTAATTAACCACGCATGCGGCCAAATTTACTGATTATCTGGTTGATAATTGCCGGGGCTGCCGAGTCACACTCAAGTAAAAATGATTTTCTCGCATCGGCAGTATGGTCTGGCAGAAAACCGTGCTTGTTCTTTTTGACGATATTAAAGAATGCACGTTCGGCCGAATGGCATTCATTGCCGCCGCCGTTCCCGGTGGCTTTACCGTACATACATAACACCACTTCACAGGCGTCAGCGGCCATGACGGAGGTGGAATATGACGCCATAATGCAGAGCAATAATGCGGAGGATATTGATTTTTTCATTTCGGTCACCTTCATATTCAAACGAGTGTTGCGTAATTCGATAAGTTATTTATTGAAGTCCTTTGCTGAATACACCTCTCATGCCATTAAGATGAAGGGGTTTAAAATAAACATCACTCATCCGGCGTATGTCACCGTGAATATCAATGCTGACTATCACATCAATGCTCTTAAGCACCTTGCGTAACAGCACGTCGAAAGGCATGTTCCGGCAGTCGGGGTTTTCATAGCAGCGGTCAATTAACCCTTCAATGCATTCTTCCGGGCTGCCCGCATGCAGGGAGGTCATTAATCCCTCATGTCCGGAACCAACGATTTTCAGCGCATCCCAGGCTTCCCGACCGCGAATTTCTGCCAGTAATATCCGGTCAGGGTTCATACGATAATTGGCGCGTATCAGTCTGCCGGGCGTGACAATGGCATTATCCCCGGCATCCGCCGGATAAAAGAGATGGACATAATTGGTGTGGTGATAGAAGCGGATTTCGGGACTATCCTCGATGGTGGTCAGCCTGAGGTGCCGGGGAATATGGTGCAGCAGCGATTTCATATAGGTGGTTTTACCGGATCCGGTTTCACCGACGATAAAAATCGTCTTGCCGTATTCCACCGCTTTTTCCATAAAGCGGGAAATTTCCCCACCTTGAAAATAGCGGGTCAGTTCAACATCTTTGCCTTCCGTTCGCTCCTTACCGCTTACCCGGTTATAAAATCCCGCATCAATCCATGACTGATGCGTTTTCTGCCCGAATGAGGGTTTGCGCAGCGTAATAGACACGGTATTACGCTCACAGGCCGGGGGAATGATGGCCTGAATGCGCTCGCCTGATTCAAGCGTGGCGGAAAGGATCGGCGAGGTGTCGTCGATATTATCGTCCTGCCACGACGCCAGTGCTCTGGCAAAGGCGTAACACTGACGCAGCGTAACCGGGGAATCATGTTTTTGCCATTTCCCCCGGATTTTGGTATGGAGTTCACCCGGCCGGTTAACGGCAATTTCCGTCAGGCCGTCCTGCGCAATAAACTCACCAAACAGCTGGTTTTTCATAAAATCCAGCGACAGGTTTTCAGCGTTCATACCACCTCTTTTTCAGTCGCAGCTGCCAGACGGATGAGAAATCAATCTCGGTGCCGGTCATGATCCCGATGACATCACCCTGATTCAGGTACAGGGTGGGCGGGATATTGATGCTGTTGTCCAGCGTCGTTTTCGCCATTTCCGCCGTGGCTGCGCGGGTGTTTTCGGTGTAGTCGGTATTGCGGTCTTTCCCCGGGGCAGCATCCGACGCCGCCGCTGCCACGTCCTGCACGGTACTGAGCATCAGGGCATTGCCGAAGCGCTCCCAGAAATGGTTGTCGATCCAACCTGAGATCCCCGCTTCGCCGAGCGGGCCGCTGGCCTGCGTATCAGTTAGCGGGATTTGCAGGCTGCCGGGCTCAGGCGTGCGCAGCTCCGTCCACAGCACAAACATCCGGCTGCGTCCGTGTTGCAGCGCCCCGGTGCGGTAGATGCCACGGGCGACCGTTCCCGCCGGGATCAGCGTCACATGGTTGCTGGCGCTGTAAACATCTTCACTGACCAGGCAGGAAATATGCCCCCCGGCATCGGACACGAAGCGCCACATCATCGAACACGGGATATAGCGGTCCACCGGGATATAGAGATCAGGATCGAGACCCAACCGTCTGACGCCGGTGACTCGGGCGACGCCCGGATTGCCGTTGTTACCCGTTTCCGGCACGGCAGTATCCGTGCAGCGAAGGCTGCCATCCTTTCCTCGGGTCAGTACTGACGGGCAGGATGTGTACGTCGTGGATGATGACCCACTGTCGGATGTTTCTGCGTGGCTGCGCGTTTCACCCGGGGACGTGCGTGCATTATCACCCGGCATTGTTCGGGCGTTGTTCAGCCCGTCAGCCAGCGCGGCTGCCTTGTTCAGGGCGGGTGGGGCCGGTGGCAGGGTGGGTGCGGGAGTGACGGTCTGGCTGGCAGGGGCAGTGGCTTTCTGTCTTTCCGGCCCGAACAGGCCAAACGGGTTACTGTCCATGCCCAGATTTTTACGCTCCTGCTGCGCAGCCCCGGCAGAGTGTGGCGGCGCGGTGTCGGCTTCTTTCTCATTACCCCCTTTCAATGCACTGAAAATCCGATCGCCGCCGGATGCCAGGGCGATCACCAGCGCCAGACTCAGCAGGCTGACGATCAGCGTACGGCGACCGGATGCCTTACGAAAACGGCTCACTTCCGGCTGGCCGGGTGGTGTTTTCTGCTCCGGCTCCTGATACGCCATTGTCGCACGGGCGCGTTCGCGGGCTTCCGCTTCCCGCTCTGCGGTGGTTTTTTCCGGTTCATCCGGGACAGGTTTATCGGTCATTTCGCCTCCAGCGTAACGGACGGTGAAACAGTGTCGCTGCGGGTTATCGGGATGCGCCCGAATCCGTCGTTTTCGATCCCCACCACCGAGGTGCCGTAACGCAACACCAGTTGTGGCGCTGCCGGCACCACCATCACGGTGTAATTACCCTGCTTAACTGTCCGGGGCGTGAGCGCCTGCTCCCGTCCGTTAACCACCCGGAAAACGGAAGGCAGGGTTCTGATGGGGGAAAAACCGATATATGCAAAACGACCATCGTCCCAGGCAAAATCCGGCGCGATGGAGGTCGAACCGGCGGCGACCCGTTTGGTGTAGCGCCAGTTGCGTGGCATGCTGGCCTCTCCGAATGCCGCTGCTATTTGCTGCTTCTCCTGTCTTTCACGCTGCTGCGTCTGACGCGCGGCGCTGGCAGCGGCGGATTGCTGGCGAACCTCGGCCGGATAGTGGTAACGGATAACGAACGCCTGCGCGGGGGAATCGTGGTCCAGCACGTTCAGCTCCAGGCTGTAATCACGCTTTGAGGTCACCACGAAGAGGTTGGTCTTCCAGTCCTTTGGCGTGGGCAGGAACACCTGGCTGACGTTGTTGCCGCTGGCGTCCGTCACCGGCTGGGTGATGGGGTTCGGGCTGACGCCCACCCGGTTATCACTTTTCGTTACCGTCCAGCCTTTTGGAAAGCCCGCTTGCGCATCAATCACAGCTTCATCGTCGTCAAACAGCAGCGTGGTGACATAGCCAGGGCGGGTATTCACCACGGTGGCGTTCTGGCTGTTATACGATACGTTCTGCATCCGGCTGTCATAGGCGCTGCCGCGCGGGGTGGCGGCGCTCCATGTCGCGCATGACGCCAGTAAGCCCGTCAGGAGCAGGATGTTTTTCAGCATTATTCGCTCCTCAGTTCTTTATCGCGCTGGTAGCTGGTGACGATAAAGCCCAGCGGATTCACTTCCCGCTGACTGTCCGTCAGTTGCTGATGCGGTACATAGCGGTAAGTGAGGCGGATATTCCAGAAGTCCGTTTTCACTGAATTATCAGAAATACGGCGAAGGGTACGCTTGATACGCAGGGTTGCCAGGTTATCCTGCCCGGTGGCAGGCGCGTGCACATTGGAAATAATGTCGATATAGACAACATATTCGGCTTTATTAAAAACAACGTCCGGTGCCTGGTCGCCGTTAAACCCGTCAAGATAAGCCCGGTTCACGCTGTCGCTGTTAAATAATTGTACGTCGTCATAATCACGCTGGAGGGAGAAATAGTTATACCCTTCGCGGAGTCTGACATAGTGTGCCGCCAGTGAATGGGCCAGCGCTTTTTCAGACGCAATATCCCGCTCTTTAATGCGGGTCATATACTCATAACGGCCGGTCTGTTTATCCACCGACCACAATTCAATGTCAGTGGTTTTCAGCGGCAGCAGAATAATAATGGCCGTAATTGCCAGTGCAGCCAGAATCAGCCCGGCAGCGGCCACCCGCCAGGCGGTTTTGCGGGAACGCTCTTCCTTTTCCAGCAGGATGGATTCAAAAGAGCGCGAGACATTAATGATACGCTGAATATCAGACATGGTGAGTCAGCTCCTGAATTATGGCGGGGGAATTAACCGGCTGGGGATCGCCGGACACCGGCGGGAGGTCGCCCTGATGCTGCGCGCAGCCCGTAAGCGCGCACAGCATCAGAAGCAAGATGGTGAATTTCATGGAAGCCTCTTATCGGATAAATGCAGGAAGGCCGCACCGCTGGCAGAGGCCACGGCGTGACGGAGAAAAGAAATTAGCGGTCGGGAGGATTAAAGGTGACGCTGCTGATTCTGGCGCTTCATGCTTTCGATGGCGGTGGCACGTTTCTGCCAGGCGTTCACGGCTTTGCCCGCACCTGCGCCAATGAACCTGCCGGTTGTCGCGGCTGCTGCCATGCCACCTTTGGCGGTCAGTCGGCCCCCGGCCTTTATGCCGGGTCTGGCGACGTCGGCAGATTTGCTCACCAGCCCGCTAAGTCCGCTCATGGTTGCACCCTGTAACACGGCCTGTACGGCGGCACCGCTCAGCGCAGTGGCTATTTTCGCTGAAAAATACACCACGACGCCTGCGGCAATTCCGGCCAGCAAACATTGCGCCGCCAGGGTCACCATATTGCTTTCAGCAGACGTTGCTGTGGCGGTATCCAGTATTTTATTCAGGTAGTTGATGGCGATCCGGACAGACAGGGCAGAGAACATGATCGTTAAGATTGCGGTAAATATTGTTTTCAGCCAGTTATCAAACATGGGTTTAAGAAAACCGTACAGCAGGCAGAAAATAAAGAGTGGGGCGGTGGTGGTCATTAACAGAATGGTGATTTCGGCGAGCAGGTTGACAAAGGTTGCAGCCAGTAACAGAACGATTGCACCGGCCCAGACCAGCACCTCGGCAAAACCGCCATTCACTTTAACGTAGGTGGAGGTATCGAGATTAAACAGCGTTTGCCCCAGCGCTTGTGCCTTTTCCCACACCGTGTCGAGCAGCGCCCAGACATTATCATCGCCACTGATGCCGTCCTTAAGCCCTTCAATGGCCACAATGATGGCATCCAGCCAGCCCTCGCGGTTTAAAACAAAAGTGGTGATCAGCAACATGCGCCCCACATCCCAGACAACATCTTCAACCGGTGTCTGGAGTTTGCCGCCAAGCGTCTGATACCCCCGATACGTAATAAATAGGGTGAAGGAACTGACGATAATCACACTGATCAGGGTGCCGTAGGTAGAGGACTGACCTTCTAACACGGCATTGAGTCCATCCATGATGTTTTTGTCCATACCAACAAAAATACCACCGGACATGGTGCCTCACTTCAGAAAAGAACAGATGGGGAATAAAAGATTAGTGATAGTCTCCTTTGCAAGGGGCGCCCAGACGTATTGCTCTGATCAGAGTTCTAGCAATCCATTAGAAAAACAGTAACAGTCCTACAAAATGCCAGACGTCTGCATTGGATTTGGCAGTGCGATCATTAAAATTGAGATTGGTACTATTCTCAGAACAGCGATAAGGCACTGAACCTTGAAAAACAAAATTGATCAGTTCAGAGATGGCGCTAAGGTCATCGAAATTTTAGATGTGGACGACCAGACGCCTTTACGTTTCATGTTTGGGACACCGGAAGGTCTTTATGTTGTAAAGGATAAAAGTATTTTCCTGATGCAAAAGGCCGATCACATCGATCCTGAGCGAACCAATATCAATGTGAGCGATGTTTATCAGAAGGTGTTTTCCTACGGTTTTGATAATCCGATTGTCGGGAAAATACTCGTTTCCGGCGAAAGGTTGTTTAGTTCCGGATTTATGAGAGATGTCATTTCGCAAGAAACAGCGATGGGACTCATCCTCAAAGGGACAGGCATCCTCTGTGAGATTCACGACCTGACCGAGAAGGTTTTCGAACAGATTTTAGAAGTCGCAGATGCGGGTGGGCCAAGCGGAAATAAAGGACAAAAGTTGCCTCATACGTCCAATCTGCATACAAACATTGACATTTATATAAGGCTAGCCGACAACCTACGACAGGTGTTGACCGATTTTCTTGTGTCAATTTATAAGCCGACGGAAGGAAAGAGGCTGCTGGAAAATCTGAGAACTACCATTCACCAAAAACACGGTGATATCCACGGATTCTGTGTGTTCTTCGACAAACTGATCTCAGTGATGTGCTTTATACGAGAGCTACGCAATGCCTGGGAGCATCCGAAAGCCGGTCAGAAAGTTGCCTGGAAAGACTTCACGATGAAACCCGATGGCAGGATTTATTCGCCGACAATCGAACTCATTAGCGATAAATATCCACAAGATGAGATGGATCTTGGTACATTTATGAAGCAATGCACCGCGATACTCATCGAGCAGTTGGAGGCCCTGATTGGCAACGCATGTGCTGCCAACTGTTCCTTCGGTGGCTTTAAATGTGGTGTGATGGAGTTACCTAAGGCGTGCCGTCCACACCCTGAAGCACGCTTGACCTGTGCAGTATTTCTCAATGGACAATGGCAACCAATCGGGTAGTTCTTTAACCTCCCTATAAAGAGTTCAGATCAGCAACGGGCGCAGTTAATTGCTGTTGCTGAAAGGCTTTCTGTTTTTGCTGTTCCAGCAGCGTTGCGCGCTGTTCAGTTTGTTTGACTGACATCTCCCACTGGCTGGTCAGCGCATTCAATTGTACGCTTTTGGCCGCGATGGCGTTAGCCAGGTCTTGTGACTCTTTCGAATCCTGCGCATTAGCAATACGGTCCGATAAATCTGATATATCGTCGAGCGTGCCCGTGATCTTGTTTTCAACCTCGGACGTATTTTCTATTGCTACAGCCTGATTCAGGATCATCTGTTTGCAACTGTCCAGATAGCGTTGTGAAGCGCTGGACGGGTTACAGGTATCGAACGTTTTATATTTGTTATACAAGCTATTAAGTTCAGACGAATATGACCCGCTTTGGTTGCTCAGCAGGTCATCCAGTGAAATACCGTTTTGACGAAGATTATCGATATCGGTTTTCAGACTTTTGGCCTCGCGGAGAAATGCCTGAACGTCCCGCACGCCCGTTGCTGTGGCTAATTGCTGCTTGTAGGCATCGAGTTCACTTCTATAGTGGGTGACGGTTTCCTGCCACTGCTGGAGTTTCTGGATCCACTGATTCATGGATTCGGTATTCTGTACGGCGTCGAATACCGGTATTCCGGCGCTCATCGCCTGGGTGGAAATACACAACGATAATGCCAGTATGATATCTCTGAACCGCATTTTCATTACCTCCGTCATGAATATTACAGGGCTTTTTTAAGGAAGGCGGCTTTCCAGTCATCAGGCTGCATTCCTTCCTGATACAGGGTGTCGAACAGTTTCAGGTTGTCTTCGCTCCCGCTCAGCATTTTGGTAAGTTTCCCGAGGCCCGATAAATCCATTTTCGCCATCGCCACAAACGGCCGGGTTTCACCTGCGCGTAACGGAGTTTTCAGAACCACCATAGAGCGCTCACCCGGATCGAGGTTTCTGACGATGTCGTACACGCTTTCAGGCACTTTCATCTTTTCCACGTAATCCGCCCGGCTGGCCTTCGGGTTGGCGAGAAAAATCTGCGTGCTGCACTGCTCAATAATCGCCGGAGCAATAGGGTGTTTGACGATTTCGTCAGGTGACTGGGTGGCGGGGACGAAGATGCCGTTCAGCTTGCGGATCACTTTCAGCATATTGAGCGAGAAGCGGGAAAATTCGACATCGGCCAGCCATTTCCAGAATTCGTCCATGAACATCACCAGCCGGCGACCATCCAGCAGGCCGGTGACGCGGTAAAGCAGATAAAACGTGATGGGGCCGCGAATATCTTCATCATCGAGAAATTCCGTACCGTCGATACCCACGTTATCAATGTTGCCGATGTTGCCGATGTTGAAGGTGTCCTCCTCATTGTCGAATACCCAGCCGAACTCGCCCCCCTGCGCCCATTGTTTAAGGCGGATGCGCAGCCCGTTGATGCGGGCGTCGGTGGTTGGCGGCTCCGGCAGGACTTCCAGCAATCGGGTGATACCGAACTTGCGGTATTCGGGCGGGTAGTCGAGCATAATGGTATCTACGGCGGCACTGATCCGTTCCTCATCGCGCGGATCGAGCGGCTTGCCGTTGCGGCGGCACAGCATGCGCACCAGTCGTTTGATAAAGCTGATATTCCGCCGGGTTGGGGCAAGCGAAAACGGGTTAAACCCGGTGGGCGTGCCGGTACGGATACGGAAGTAGCGTCCACCCATCTGGCGTATTGCCATCTCCGCCGCCCGGTCCTTGTCGAAATACACCGTTGTGAACCGCTGGATTGTGGCTGAGGCGGAGAACGTCGCCGGATTGCGGTACTTCTGCATCAGTTGCTGCATCATGGTCATCAGCATTGTTTTCCCAGAGCCGGTTTTCCCGATAATCGCTGTATTACCCGGCGTTTTTTCGTTGAAGTCATCCCGCCCACTCTGGCTGTCGTGCAGGTTCAGGTAATACCCGCCACCACCCGGTGATTTGAGGATGGCGATGGCGTCACCCCAGGGATTACCGCTCCGCTTGTGGGAATGAAAGTTGTGCAGGCTCGCCAGGTCGGCAAAGTTCTGGCTGCTGACGGCCACCAACCGCGGGCGTAGCGTATACACCCCCGGCAGTTGCGCCAGGTACGCAGCGGGCAGCGACAGCGTGGACAGCGTCGTCATGATGCCGAGGTCGGCGAAGGGCTGCGCCAGCGCGTTGGTATCCCTCACCACCTGCTCGGGGCTGTCTGAAGATACCAGCAGGGAAAAGTGATATTTCCCGCAGGAGACATGCCCGGACTGGAGCAGGTCACGCAGTACAATCAGCTCTTCGCGCTGCGAAATGGCGTCGTCATCCGCTGAAGTCAGGCGCTTTTCCGCCAGACGGATATGCTTCTGCACCTCATCGCGGGCCATGCAGGTGAAGGACTGCGTCAGCACATACTCGCTTTCGGCATACAGCAGCGCGTCCAGCAGGCCGGTCGCGGTCTCCGGCGAATAATCTTTGATTTCCAGACTGCGGAAAAAACGGGAGCCGCCGACGGTCTGGCACTCGGCGGTGTCGGTGGTAAAAAAGACATCCGGCGTGCTTAATGTTTCATAAAACGGCGCACGCGTGACCGCGACCTTTTGCCACTGGCCGGTGAGCAGGCGGTGATAAAAGGACAGCTGGGCGGAATACACCCGCCGGTTTTCTTCATACATCCCCAGCGGCGTCGCCGTATAGCGGGACAGCGCCGAAGCCAGCGCATCCCGGTGTTCCAACATTACTTTCAGAGCATCATCCAGCGCCGCTTTGCGTTTACCGGACGGCTGCGCCTTCATGGCTTTTTTCTCCAGCGGAGAGAAGGGCGCGTAGCAGACGGTGAAAAACAGCCGGTGCCGCCAGAACGGTTTTTCGCTGATCGGCTGGTAATACAACCGGGTCACTTCATCAGAAAAGGGAATGCCTGAATTCGCGTCAAAGACATCGTGGTACTTTTCCCGGATACGGTGAAGATAGAAGGTAACCGGCAGGCCTTCATACGCACGAATCACGTTATTGAGATGCATCGCCATTAACGTCAGATGATGTTCGTCCTCGCATTCAAAAAAGGTGCCCTCCAGCTCCCAGCTGGCAACCAAATCACCCTGGCGGTTTCTGATGACGTGAGGGTGAATATGGGAGGAATACGGAATGTATTTATCCAGCGTAACGTGCTCGTTTAACTTCATTTTTTCAATAAACTCCGAGACGTCGACGGCGTCATAGCGGTTTGCCAGCAGGGCATTGGCACCAAAATGTTTATTGGTGCCAAAACGGCCACGGGTTTTAAAGGCCAGCCAGAGCAGCCCGAAATAGTGAATATCGGTTCTGGCCTTTGCCTTCATCTCCAGCCAGGCGGGAATAAGCAGTAATATCAGGTAATAGCTGACATAGACCGCCAGCAGGACGATGGCCCCGCTGACCATCACGAACGGCACGAGGGGAATACCGGCTATGGCGGCAGGCCGCGTCAGCGCTTTGTTCAGCGTAGCCATCGTTACCTCCCTTATGACGCCCAGTAGGCACCGAAACCTGACGCACCGACGATAAGGATGGCGCCAATGATGACGTTGCGCATGTCATGCAGGCTCTTGCCGTCAAACAAGACTTTGTATCCCACCCACATGGTGGCCAGCGTGATGGTGACGGCGGCTAGTCCGAGCAGGCCTGTGGAAGTGTTGCTCAGCGTCTCATTGGCTTTATTAAATCCGCTGTCTGCTGCCAGCACCGGGGTTGTCATTAGCAAGGACGTGAGGACGGGCCAGTCAGTCTGTTTTCGTTTCATCATTGTTCCTCCTGGGGGCCGGGAATGGGTAACGCGCCGCGTATCACGGCATTGGGGTAGCGCAGGGATGTCAGAACTGGCGTGGCGTTATCGGTAAGCTCGCCACGCATGACGGCGGTGGGGTAATGGATTTCCGGCACGAGCTTTTCGGCGGGAGGTCGCTGCCGGTCTTCCCGCGTTGACGGTACGGCGTAGCCGATGCGCTGGATGTAGCTGGTGTGGTTAAACGCGGATTCCGGCTGTTGGCCGGTCGTGAAATTTCCCGAGTAGTAGCAACTGAGCGCACGCTTGAGGGAACCGCCGCCGCGGTAGCAGTCGGTGAGGATGCGCTCAAAGACGGACAGGTTGGTACAGGGGTCAAGAAGGTCGCGGGCGCTCACGCCGTAATGGCGGAAATTGGTGCTGGTGATTTGCATCAGCCCGACCGAATAGCGTCGGCCCTGTGCCGTCAGCTGTCTGATGAGGTTGGCCGCCTCATCTCGGCTGGCGGGAAAATGTGAAATCACGCCTTTGCCACCGGGCAGAATTTCAGCAATGGCATACGGATTCAAACCGGATTCGACCCGCGCCACATCAAGTGCCGTCGACGGGTGAACGCTGGCGGCGCACTGCATGGCCGCCGCCAGAAATACGGTGGTGGAAAGCATGGTGGCCTCGGAACGGTAAACCGGACAACGCGTACCGCCATCAGACGGCACAGGGCCGGGAAAAGGGGGAAGGGCGGTTAAATGGGCTGAGTAGCCTGTGTCGCGTCGCCGTCATCCCTGGGCTCAAGGAGCACCAGCTTTCCGGAAACGGCAATGCCGGGTGTCAGTACCACGTTCAGTCCGGGTTTACCGTGATGGGCAAAAGCCACGCCGACTTTCGTCCACCAGGTGTTTTTTTCACTCTGTGGGTCGGGCTGACTTTCCTGGGTGACAAATACGTGGTAAATGGGTTTTCGCATGGAATATCCTTTAATTAAAATAACAGCGTATGAAATAAACAGGTCACATCCCGGCTCTGCATTCCGATTTTAACGGGTCAGCGAGAACATTCAGCGGCACCCTGAATTGTGGTTATGTGACAGCCCGAACCTTATTTTTAAAGAGCAGCACCTGAACCAGGCGAATTAACGTCAATACGGGTAACTATTATGTAATGACGTTTTTATGATCAGATATCCGGGGCGGTATATAAACGATAAATTCAAAGTTAAAATGAGAGAGATAAATGAGCGGTGGAAGGGGATAAGCTTTGGAGTAAATAAAAGGAAGTGGAATATATAATAAAGACGACTGTGGATTTATAGTTAATGATAGAGACATGCAGGAGAAATATTCCTGCATGTCTCTGTGACCATTATTAACGTCTTCGGCGTTCAAGTTTTTCCTGACATTCCGTGCAGGTGGTTATGCCCGGAAGTGCCTGCCGTCGCTTTTCAGGAATGGGCTTACCGCATACACGACAATGGAATAATGATGGCGTAGACCCTGGCTTAAAACGACTCTGTTCAATCATATCCTCCAGTCGTTGCTCATTAAATTCCTGATCGCGGTCAATCTCATCTGGCATGGGCGGCTCTCCGGTCTGACGCCTCCTGTTCGCAAAGTGCGATACGCTTCCAGACGATGGTCAGTGACAGCCCTTCGACTTTCGGCAGCAGGGTTTGCGTTACCTGCATCATGGCGGCCAGCGCATCGGTCGATTCCAGGTTGGCCACCCGGCATTGTTGCCATTGCCGCCAGATGTCCGCATCCGTCTCTTCGTCCGGCTCTGGCGTCCGGCCATAAGGCACACGGACGCCCAGTAACCGGCGGCGAAGGCAAACTTCGTTGGAGGTGAGGCCAAAATACTTGTTGAGTAGCGCAATTGACCCGCCGAGCCGGATGGCATGATTGATACGTTGCTGCTGCAGAACCTCCTCACGGGATTTAGCCAGAAGCAGGTGTAACGCGTCGTGATGAACCGTCACAGCCAAAAACTGTGCAGACTCCCGACTGATGATAAACAGTTCGTCTAGTGATAATTGGTTGAGGGCATTCATTTCGTCGAAAGTGAATCCTAGCGATTCACAGTAACGAATGTTGCCATCCTTCAATGCATGCAGGGCATCGGTTAATACGGCGTAATTCAGTGACGGGATAATCATGGTGTTTTCTCCCTTCAGCCTATTGAGCGGCGGACTAATTTAATATTGATCCATTCGTCAATTTCCGATTCGAGCCAGGCGACACTGGCCGGGCCAATCTTGATTGAGCGGGGGAAGGTGCCGTCTTTCATATACAGATAGATTTGAGAGCGCTTCAGGCCCGTTTTTTCTTCAACCTGTTTCAGACGTAATAACTGATGAGATGTCACGGTATTCTCCTGTGGCAGATATAGCGCTAGCCGGGAGATAACACGACAACACAAAGTCGTGGTGTGGAGAAAGCTGATGAGCCCGTATTACGGAAAATACAATCCTTAATACGGGTTTTCATAGCGAAGGGCATCATCTTACTTTTGTGTTGGCAGGGAAGGGGGCGAGCCGCGCTCAAGCGCAGCCTTGAGCGTGTCGCCACTGAATCGATCGGTAATGCCTTCCTCTGATGCCCATTGTTCAAAAATGGACAATAGTTTATACGGTTGCATGATTAGCGGACTGATAGTTTCATTATTTTTGCAGGCAAGCCAGAAGAGGCGTGATAGAGGGGTGGATATCCGAGTTGGAGAGGGTGGAAGTATTTCTTTTTCGATCGGTTTGTTGATCAACTTATCAAGTTCACTTTTTCTGAGGACAAAGCAGGCATCACTCGGTAATTCATGCATAGGAAAATAACATTTATTAAAATCTTTTTTTAGGTCGTTTAGTGCTATTTTTTCGTAATCATCCGATGAAATATCTTTAGGTAGCCTTTTTACTTGTCGTTCGATTCTTTCATGCCATGTCATCTTTTCGAAAACTTGAAACGCTTCCCCCAATAAAGAAACGGTAATGCCATAATTATTCGACCTTGCTCCAGTTACAGGTGGTGGAATCTTTAATGATTGTGCAAGTAAACGCTGTATAAGGACATATTCATAGCCGAGCAATGTTGTGTCGATGACTCTCTGTACAGGGTGGATATATCTTCCTTCAGTACTGAAAGTTAAATTGTTTTCGCTGACAAAGGAACTTTCGGCAAGCATGAATGATTTCATCGTTGACGAACTTTTTATTGGTCTTAGCTTTAATTTATGATTTCGTGATTTAATTTTCCTCAATATTACTGGGGATTGAAAATATATTGAAAGACGAATTTTACCTTGTAGCGCGAATCGATAAAAATCACTTTTTTTTATTTTACACCCATTCAATCCGTTGAAGAGTCTAACAGCCTCCCTGATAGTTATCCAATCTGGAATTCCATCTCTAATGTTTGGGTAAGTGGGCTTTTCTGACATAGTACATCTCCTTTCACACAATGATATTGCTGATGAATGTCGCTGTGTTTTTGAAAGGTGTTTAAAATTACGATTGATACTAAACAGGCCAGAATAATAGAGGCTGAATTTGTAAAATAAACACTACTTGTATCTGGTTGTGATATTTTTCAAAGAGGTAAAATAAAATGGCTCAGTGATTTGGTGTTCACTGAGCCATTTTAAATGCTATGTGTACTATCAGGAGTAATCGGAGGTGGTGCGTCTTTTATTTGAATTTATTTGTAATAACATCCACAAAATACCAACTATTACAACTCCGCCTCCAACCCAAGTAGGGCTTGTAAGACCAGTAACATCCAGTGCTACACCTCCCAATAGAGACCCTAATGCAATACCTCCGTTAAAACCGGCAATATTCAGTCCTGCTGCCACCGCTGGAGCTTCAGGTGCATGTATGTGAGATAGTCCGATCACTCTTGCTTGCATTGAAGGAACCGCTGCGTATGTCAATGCTCCAAGCAAGCCAATAAACAATGCCATTAACATTAAGGATGAGACAGAGAACCACATAGCAAAGAGGACGATCGCCAGACCAATAAGAACTGTCATCACTGCACGGTCTGCACCTTGCTTGTCAGTCAGGCGGCCACCCCAGACATTCCCGATAGCGGCCATCACGCCGTATACCAACATAAGCAAACTACTCGTACGCTCGTCTACATGCGTTACCTGAAGTAGAATCGGGGAAATATACGTATACAGGGCAAAAGATCCTGCATAAGCCAAAACTGTAATTCCTGCTCCCGCAAGCAGTAGTGGATTGAACATGGCTTTTAAACCGTCCATGGCATTTGCTTGCAAGGATGGATCATTTTGATCCGTGGGCATCAGCATTGCCAATCCAATGAAACCGATCGCTCCACTTGCCGTTACTGCCATGAATATAGACTGCCAACTCAACAGACTACCGATGTAGGTACCAAGTGGTACGCCTAATGCCAACGCAATTGTAAGACCGCCAAAAACGACCGAAACAGCGGCGCCGGCACGATGTCGCCCGGCCAGTTGGGTTGCCACACTTGAAGCAACAGCAAGAAACACTCCGTGCCCTAAACCGGAAGCAAATCGTGCAATCAACATAGGCGTTAGGGACTCAGACGCACTGACGATACCATTGCCAACTGTAAACAGGCCCATAGCAACAAGTAATAATCTTTTACGAGGCCATCGTGTTGCCAACGCAGTTAATCCCGGAGCACCAATTACGGCACCGAGGGCGTAGGCTGTCACCGCTGTACCTACATGACTGACACTGACGTTTAAATCAACTGATATCCTGGAAACCAAGCCGATCGTGACAAATTCAGTGAATCCCAAAGCAAAAGCGCAGAGTGCAAAGACATATATAACAAAAGGCATGCGTTCTTTCATAACTCAGGCTCTTCTATTTTCAATAGAAGCCAACAAAGGCAGCATTGCCTCAGCGACTCCTTTTGCGGAAGCGGGATTCTGTCCGGTCACTAATCTCTCGCTGACAATCACCTGTGGCTGAAAATTTGCGGCTGCAAGATGCTCAGCACCTCTTTGCTTCAGCGTGTCTTCAAGTAAGAATGGAACAATGTCGTACAACCCTACGGCACGTTCTTCATCGTTGGTAAAAGCTGACACCTTTTTGCCTGCAACCAGATATTCATTATCGGAAAGCCGAATATTCACCAATCCGGCGGGGCCATGACAAACCGCAGCGACAACGCCACCCTTTTCATAAATTCGTGATGAAACACCCGCCAACTCTATATTGTCAGGGAGATCCCACATCGTCGCATGCCCTCCTGCATAGAAGACGGCGTCATAGACGTCAGGATCAATCTGCGAGGGTTTTAATGTGGTTTTAGTTGCCTCGCGTAAGGAATCATTATTCCAAAAGGAGGCGTTAACCGGATCGCTGAGGTCTAAACCGTCAACATGTGTCTTGCCCCCCTTGGGACTCACGAAATCAATTTCATATCCTTCTTTTGTGAGTACATCGTAGGGGTGAGACACCTCAGAAAGATAGAAACCACTGGGTGCGGCATCTTTACTCTCGGCTTGACCTTTACGGTCATGGCTGGTCAATACAAACAGGATACGTTTAGGCATTTTAACTTCCTCTATATGGGGGGACTTAAAGCAAAATTCTTCTGACTGCATGCGACATAACAGACTTGTCATATTGAGTCTTATTGTGGAACAATCTATTTATCCTTTAAATAGACCTAAACGGACAAACACTTACCCCAAAATGAACAAAATAAACTTGAGAAATGACGACCTTGAAGTGTTTTTACACGTCGTCGACAGAAACAATTTCTCTGCCGCAGCACGAGACCTACAGATACTCCCCAAGATGGTGAGCAAGCAGATAGCCAGGCTGGAAACTGCACTTGGCACTACACTTTTTGAAAGAAACACCCGTAATCTACGTATTACAGACGAGGGCAGAGCTATAGCTGAGAGGGCTCGCGTAGCGTTGGCCGTTCTGGATGAGATGAAGGAACTTTCCCGAGGGGATAGTGAGGAGTTAAGCGGAAATATTCGTTTGACTGCGCCCGCTCCGTTTGGCCGAAAATATGTTGCTCCTGCGATCGCTGCATTCTGCCAAGTACATCCGAGGGTGGGCTTTGATTTAAGGTTATCTGACCAAATCCAGGATCTTTACAGTGGTGATTTCGATCTGGCTATTCGTATGGGGGATCTGGCTGATTCTCGCCTTCTGGCCAGAAAAATAGCAAATAATAGACGTATTCTCATCGCATCGTCCGAATACCTGAAGAATCATCCACCCATTGAGCGACCAGAAGATCTTTTAAATCACAACTGCTTAGTATTCGCTTACCCGGGTTTTTTACACAATTCATGGACGTTACGTAAAGACGGTCATGAAAGAAGCATCAGCGTTACTGGCAACCTTATCAGTGACAACGGAGACGTATTGCATGCCTGGAGTTTGGCGGGGCTTGGCATATCTCTTCGAGAAACTTGGGATATTCATGATGAATTGAGAGCTGGGAAACTTTGCCGAGTTCTGCCTGATTGGGAAGCAAACACATCTCAGATCAGTGTTGTCCGGGCGCGGCGAGAACCAATACCCCGTAGGCTAAGTGTATTTATTGATTTCATGACTGAAAAATGGAAACGGGCACCATGGGATGATGATTAATGTTCCGAGAGGTAGTCCGAACCGGTCTAAAAGAAGCTACCGCTTCGCTGACCAACGGAATTTGTGATAACTCGATTTGAGTTGAGGTTGTCAACGTTAATAGATAAAAATACAATGATTGTTTAGTCAATTTAAAGGTTTAGCGACTATCACTCCCCAGGGTATGTAATAGAAGACAACACGCCAATCCGAATCTCATGGCATGCTTGAAACCTTAATGCCAACCAGTATAACGCACGTTAAATATAGCTATATCAATGGGTTATCTTGATATGTTCTATCCTTGCCCTATAAAATCCTTTAATTGTTAAAATAAGTTAATATGTATAGAAGCATTAACGGAACATGTTTATAACATAATACTGTGCAGGCTTTCGATTTTATGTCGTAATCGGAGAGCTTCAGGCTCTTAAGGATGCGCAGTATGAGCTATCTGGTTCAGTTACGAAGTTTTGTTGAAGTATACAAAGCTGGTTCGATTTCAAAAGCGGCAATGCGGTTGGGCATAAGCCAGCCTGCAATGTCTGCCCACATTCATTCACTTGAGGCTTTTACCGGGTGTGTTCTCTTTACTCGTCGTTCACATGGTGTGGTGGCTACAGTGGATGGGGAGGAATTGGCGAGATTGGTGGCTTCAGATTTAGAAACGATTGAACTGAAGTTGTCGATGCTTAGATCACGTACAAGAAAGTCCTCGGGGACAGTATCTTTCATCGGGCCAGCAGAATTAATGTGGTCAAAATTACCGTACTTGGTGAAAATATTATTCAATGAAGGTATTAAATTTAAAGTTTTGACAGGAAATAGGAAGCGCATATACAGCTGTCTTCTGGACGGAAGTTGTCAACTAGGTTTCACAACTTCTATGCCGGATAAACAAAAATTTGGATATGCTGAAATTGGAATGGAAAAGTTAATAGTTGTGGTAGCGTCACTCATAGCAGACAACTTCAAAGAAAACGAGGACGTGATTGATACGCTGTCGAAGCTTCCTCTAATAGCTTACGATGAACAGTTACCCTTGATAAGGGAAGTTTTCCAGGATTCTTCGCGATTTTTTGCACTGCTTCGTCCGTCTATTACTGTACCGGATTTGCGGATTTTAGAAAGAATGATCCGAGAAAATATTGGTTGGACTGTGATGCCTGAGTATTTATGCGCCCAAAGCATAGCAGGAGGTCAGATCGTTGAAGTAAATGTCCATGAGAGACTCCCTATAAATTCAATCTATTTGGTATGGATTGATAGCTCATTACGTAACCCACTCGTTTCAGGAATAAGAGACAGAATTCTCGAACTATCAAAAAATAGCGGATTTATGGTTTGAGATACATAAAACAGGCAGCCTCATCGGCTGCCGTGTCATTATTTTATCCGTGGAGATCGCTTGGCAAAGTCATCTGCAATGTCATTCAATTTTAGGAATTTCACCCCTGGATGACCAAGCATATGAGTTAAGAGGCGTTCGAGCATCATTAATACGTGCGGGCGTCCAGATACGTCCGGGTGAATCGTAAAAGTAAAGATCGCATATTCATGCTCACGGTAGACCCAATCGAATTGATCTCTCCACAACTGTTCGATGTCCCTGGGATTCATGAAACCTTGGCTGTTGGGTTTTGTTTTCATGAACATGAAAGGAGGAATATCGTCGATTGTCCAACTGGCGGGTAATTCAATAAGGTCCGTCTCTTCTCCGCGTACCAGCGGTTTCATCCATTCGGTCGGTGTCTTGGAATAATCTATCTTGGTCCAGGAATCACCTTTCCTGACATAATAAGGCTGATGATCATGATGCATTAGTGAATGGTCATATTTGATGCCATTTTCTAATAGAAGATCTGTGGTTACAGGAGAAAATTCCCACCATGGAGCGACATACCCAGTAGGTCTCTTCCCTGTTAATTTTGTGACCATGTCAATGCCTTTTAGAAGGACTTCTCTTTCTTGGTCAGGCGACATAGATATTGGGTTTTCATGACTGTAATTATGAACCCCTACCTCATGTCCAGCATTGACAACTGCTTCCATTTGCCGAGGAAAGGTTTCGATGGAATGACCAGGCATAAACCAGGTGGTGGGGATATTAAACTGGTCAAATAGATTCAGAAGACGTGGAGTACCTACTTCGCCAGCGAACATACCGCGAGATATATCGCTTGGAGAATCTTCTCCCCCATAAGAAGATAGCCAGCCTGCAACGGCATCTACACCCACTCCAAAACCACATAGTATTTCTTTCGCCATGAGTTATTACTCCTCATACAGAAAAAATTGAAATAATATTGCGTTAAGAGGGTTTCTTGACTAATTTCAAGAGATCCTCGGTATCTAATTCATTAATTCCTTTTTGAAGTGCCATTAATTTATGCTCAGGGATGTTGTATCCCCAATTAGCCCAAAATGATTGAATGCCATGATCTAATGCATCAATAACATTTTGGATATTGTCATCAATAAATAGAATATCCTCGTTTTTATCGAAGGCTATTGATTTTAGCAAGGTAAGAGTCTTGTTTTTGTCAGTCATCCTTCCATATATTTTATTCGCGGGTATGTTTAAACCATATTTACTTAGAATGTATAATATAGACTCTTCATCCTTTCCTGATACAATATAGATATCATTAGCTGTTTCAAATAAATTTGAAACATCCAATAGCGGACGGTGTAGTTCAGCCCAAAAATCAGGGTAGAGACTTCTTGCCAGCTTCCTATAATGGATGAACTTATCCCTGAATATTTTCTTATCTTCAGTTGGAATTGATTCATATATAGCAGTGAATCTGTCATTATCTATAGCTTCATTACCAAATTCAGTGAATGAGGCAATAAAGTGACCGTCATGGCGTACAAAATTCCTTAATTTCCTGAATCGTTTAGCCATCAGGCGTGGGATGTTTTGAAGTACATCTTGGTTAAAATCACTGAGAGGTCTGTCATGTAATACATTCCATGTAATTAGCATGCATTCGTCTACTCCATCAACCACGACCCCGTCGAAATCCATTGCTATTAACATCGAATTATACCACCAGCGGTTCTTTAAGAGTTTCGCCGCGCTTCCATCTATCTATTGCATCGAATGTCTGACGCATAAATTTTCCACATTCAGCATAATAGGAGCAAGTTATGATATTCCCGTCGACAACTACATCTGCTTCAATTACATTGGCGCCGGAATTAACCATATCGTCTTTCAGACCAACATAAGCGCAGGTGAGTTTGTCTCTTAGAATACCGGCAGAAATCATAATCCAGGGACCATGGCAGAGCCCAGCCACAACTTTCCCCTGTATTACCATCTGCTTTAGAAAATCTTTAACTCTCTGATCTTGGCGAACTCTATCAGGCGCTTCATGACCGCCAGTGAGAATAACAGCATCAAAATCAGTGGCGTTGAGTTGATCAAAATTAATATTGTCTTTGGATCTTTTATCCATAGGAACAGTGATGCCATATTTCCCTGTCACTGCACTTCCATCCTTTGTTGCAATAGATATATCGTATCCTTCCTCTTTAGAACGATAGTAAGTATAAACTACATCGTGATCCTGAAAACCTGGACCAGTGATTATCACTACTCGTGTCGGATTAGACATGTTATTTTCCTTCTTATTGCGTTACGGGACGTTAATTAAAAATACATTCTGACCACAGTACATTTCTGAGATGGCATCTTTAGCTCGTAGGATATGAATCTTTCCCATTAGATGGCTTTTTACATCTAATGAAATAAAAATAAAATCATCCTCGTCATTCAACATTTTTCTATCAAGATTTTTGACGGAAAAGTATGCTAATTTGTGTAGGTCATGTTCTCTGATCAATGTGCCTGCAGCTATCTGTTGCAAAGGAGGTAAAAGATCATGTTCCTGTGATTTCTTTTCATATGCCATATTTTGCCGGCCATAATTATCTTTAAGTCTGAGTAAGTCGAATTTGTTTCTTGGATTTTCAACTTCGATTAATTCGATACCTGATTTTCCCGAAATAGTCTGATGGAATACACCTTTTGCAATATATATGCTGTCCCCAGATTTTAACGCCTGATGTGTACCATCAAGAAATCTGGTCTCGCCATCACCATGTAGGCATATAAGGACGGTGTCTTTGAGTATATGACAATGCATTGAAGTGGATTGATTCTTTGATATATGAAGGCGCCATACATCAAAAATAGAATCACAATAAACTCTATACTCATGTCCCCATGGTTTTTCTATGAATCCATTGAGATGTAAGTCTTTCTCAAATGACTCACCATTATTTGAAGTTGAAAGTAGGATTTTGTTTATTTCAAGCAAGTCATATACATTTGGAGTCCGGTTGTGGATTTCCATATGGTCGCTCCCCCGCTAATTGAATTGCTGAATGTTGATTTCACTTCGGTCAATCGTTCTGTGATTTCAGTCTATAACGGTTATTTAGTACGAGAGAAATAACTTTTATGATGATTGCCTATATTGTTTCTTTTGATCAGTCCTTCATACTCAATAATTACTGAAAACTATGCTTCTATACTTGGGTACTGTTAAAGATGCATAGATTCTATG
Organism: Serratia sp. PL17; assembly: GCF_017832355.1. GTDB lineage: Bacteria > Pseudomonadota > Gammaproteobacteria > Enterobacterales > Enterobacteriaceae > Serratia. The sequence goes on along the minus strand of NZ_JAFIBY010000003.1, from coordinate 318,315 downwards.
CCGTCAGGAGGTCATAGCTCACAAGCGATTAAGATGCTTAGCAAGATGCCGAACTCGGACGTCAGCACGATACATCGCATAATGTAGATATCGCAGCGTTTACGTCCCTGTTTGTAGCTCTATCTTAAGAAGTTGCCCCCATAGTGGTAGACAACACCTCAATCTTAAAGTAATCTACCATCTAGTAGGTTGATTGCGTTTGGCACCAACCTTATCTTTGAGATCACTCGACACTTCAGGAGTTGTCATGACTAATTCAAAAAAACCTTTTGCTGACGCTAATGTTATTCGCGGTACACGAGAAGCTATTCGCCAGCAGCCAGAGCTGGGCAATCTCACCTTTAACATGAAGAGTAAATCCAACGGTGGGGTATCCGTCCGTGTGGAAACTCATGCGACTATCCAGAACGGCCAGGTTGATACCAGTCGCGCCGGAAAATTTGCTAATGTTGGCGATGAACCTGCTGATTTATCGGGTACTGATAGCGGTATGGGCCCAGCTGAGTACATTTTGCAGGCACTTGCCGGCTGTTATACCGCGACTCTGACTGTGATGGCGGCAGAAAAGGGCATTGAGCTTGATGGTATTGAACTTGACCTGAACTTCGACATTAATCTGAACGGTTTCCTGGGTCTTGACGAAAAAGTTCGCAACGGGGCGAAAGCGATCAGTGTTGGCGTTAAGCTCTCCAGTCCGACCGCCAGCCGTGAACAGCTTGAAGAAATGGTTCGTGCACTGCCAGAAAGCTCGCCGATCCACGATACGTTGGCGAACCCGGTCAATATTGATACTCGGTTGGTGTAGGTAAAGCTCAGAGAGGGAAATGACTGAACACTGTCATTTCCCTACTGCCTGATGGCTATTAACTCCGACCAAAACGCGTTATCAGAGAAGGTTAAATTACTGTTGTGAACTGATGTCCCCTTGCAGGGAACAACAGGCGCAGATAATATCTACCAACTAGTAGATTATAATTGTGAGGATTATATGTCAGTCATGACACGAGAAAGGCTTCTGAATGAAGCGGACCATCTGATGCGCGAACGGGGTTACTCTGCATTCAGCTATGCTGATTTGTCAAAGAGCATTGGTATCACTAAGGCCAGTATTCATCACCACTTCCCAACCAAAGATGTTTTGGGCGAACAAGTGGTGATTCAGGCCCATACCGATACCAAAAACCGATTTGAACAGATTGAAGCGACGGAGAATACGGTTGCGCAGATGCTTACCGCCTACGTGGAGCTTTTCATCGAAAGCTATCGCACGTCGCGTATGCCGCTGTGCTGTGCTTTGTCTTCGGAAATGGCCAATCTGCCACCGAATATCAGAGTTCGGGCGACCGAATATTTCGATATGCAGATTGCCTGGCTGACCAGGATTGTCAGCCGTGGCGTTGATGCAGGGGAGCTGACTGCTGACCTGCTGCCATCAAAAATGGCTCTGCTTATTTTGAATTTATGCGAGGGCGCCAGCGTTGTTTCCCGGGCGATTAATAAGCCTGAGCTTTTCAACGATACGCTTGAACAGATCCTAATGATTGTTAAAAGAAAATAATTCTGGAGATGACCCCATGTTAGATTGGAATGAATACCGCTCAGAAGTGATGCAACGTGTTGGTGATCTGGGTAAGTTGACCCCGGAAACACTAAAAGGCGTCATGGCTTTGGGCAACGCCGGCAATAAGACCAACCTCCTGGGCGCGAAAGTGCGTGAACTGATTGCACTGGCTTGTGCGGTGACGACTCGCTGTGATGGTTGCATCGCCGTCCATGCCGAAGCTGCCGTTAAAGCTGGCGCCACAGAAGAAGAAATTGCTGAAGCCCTGGGTGTGGCAATCAACCTAAATGCAGGCGCTGCCGTTGTCTATTCCGCACGTACGCTGGATGCGATTAAGCAACTGAAAGCGCAATAGTTATCGCGTTGAAAATATAAAAGGGCATGACTGCCCTTTTTTCACTTCTGACATACATTTTCATCATGCTCTCTGGCATTAGGTCTGATATGGCTTACATTGCCCTTTATCAGAACGAAAACAGACTTTATTCCTCGTTAAACACATTTCTTACCCATTCGGCCAAAGCCTGAACGCCCGGTCGGTTAAGGTTTTCTCGTGGCATAAGGAGGTCATATCCTCGCCCGGCGGGTATTTCTATTTCAAAAGGGGCAATCAGTCGGCCCTCATCGAGGTAATGTCGAATGAGTCGTTTTCTGCCCATGATGATACCGCCGCCATTGAGTGCCGCTTCAATAGACATCTGACAATTGTTGAAGCTCAAAAAATTATCTTCAACAGGCAGGTTTTTGCCAGACTCCCTGCACCATTCTCGCCATTCGGAAAAAACATTCTGGGAGTCAACGGATTCAGACGTATGAATGAATGGGACTTCAGCTAACCAATGGTTTGCTTGCCTGATTTTTTTTGCAAGAGATGGAATACAGACGGGAACCAGCGTCTCTTCAGATAACCGTTCGCAGTAGAGATCGGGGTATTTCAGATTACTGTAGTATATAGCGACATCTACTCGTTCGAGATTAAAATCTACCAGACCGGCTCTCACTCTGAAATTGATATTCAGCCCCGGCCACCGTTCGGTAAATACCGGTAAGCGCGGCATCAGCCAGAGAAAAGCGAAGGTAGGTGGAAGGCCGACAGACAAGGTTCCTCTCAGCCCCTGCACGCGAATATCTTCTATTTCATCACTGATGCGTTTAAGTGAAAACGCGAGTACGCCAAGTAAACGCTCCCCTTCATCGGTCAACTGAAGCTTTCTGGTCATTCTAATAAACAGTCTGAATCCGAGCATGGATTCAAGAGAACGAATGCGTTGGCTAACGGCCCCTTGCGTCAGATTGAGAGTAGTCGCCGCCTTAGTAAAGCTCATATGCAGTGCTGCCGTTTCAAACGTATGCAATAGTGCCAGTATGTTCTGTTGAGCGAGCATTCATCATTTTCCTTCTTAATTTTCTCTTATGCATTATTTACAGTAATGCATACCCCGGAATTGATCGTTTGTCCACTAAGCCCCTTGTCCTCTTTAATTGGCCCAACAGACGTCCTGACAACAACGATGAGGGGAATATCTAATGAAGGGTCTTAAGTTAGTGGTTATTGGAGCGGGTTCAAGCTACACACCTGAACTGATGGAAGGCATTATCAAGCGTCAAAATGAATTTCCGATCCGCGAGTTATGGCTGGTTGATATTGAGGATGGCCGTGAAAAAATGGCGATTATCGCGGGCCTCACCCGACGGATGCTGGAAAAAAATGGGCTGGATATACCGGTTTATGAAACCCTTGACCGCACAGAAGCACTGCTCGGTGCCGATTTTGTTTGTTCTCAGTTCAGGGCCGGCTGCCTGGACGCACGGATCAGCGACGAAAGGATATCGCTGAAATACGACATGATCGGTCAGGAGACCAATGGTCTGGGTGGATTTGCCAATGCATGCCGCACTATCCCGATTGCATTGGCTATAGCGAAAGAAATGGAACAACTGTGCCCGGATGCCTGGTTGCTGAACTTCACCAACCCGTCGGGAATGGTCACTGAAGCGATACTGAAACACAGCACAGTCAAAACCGTAGGGCTGTGCAACGTGCCTGTTATTATGCAAAAGGGTATTGCCAGTGCTTTAGGTGTCAGCGATATCAATGAATTTATCATGCAGGTCGCGGGACTTAATCACTTCATTTTTGCGCGCCATATTTATCATGAGGGTAAGGATAAGCTTCCTCAGGTCATTGAGCTGATTTCAGAGGGGAATGATCCCTTGGTGCCTAAAAATATTCCTCCTTTCAAATGGCCGGATCGGTTGTTGGCGAATATGGGAATGATACCTTGCCCCTACCTGCGTTATTACTACATGAGCGATGACATGTACCGTCAGGAGCTTGGCGAAGCACAAGGGGAAGGGACTCGTGGTGAGATCGTAAAGGAGCTCGAAAGAGAACTATTCGAAATTTATCGAAACCCGGAACTCGCCGAGAAACCGAAAGCGCTGGAAGGTCGGGGAGGGCAGTACTATTCGGATGCGGCATGTGAATTGATGAGCGCAATATATAACGACAAACGCATCATCATGCATGTCAATACGCGAAACGATGGTGCGATTGCGGGCCTGCCGGATGACTGTGCGGTTGAGGTCAGTTCAATGATCACCCGTTCTGGACCGATACCACTGAATGTCGAACCTTTCCCGGAAGATGTACTTCGTCTGATTCAACTGATGAAAAGCTTTGAGCAATTGACCATTGAGGCAGCCATCAGTGGTAATCGGTATACGGCATGGCGTGCCTTGGTTATTAATCCCCTAGTCAAAAGCGGTCAACTGCTTGAAAATGCATTGGATGAAGTGATCGAACATAACAAAGCGTTGATGCCGGCCTTCCAGCGCAATAAATAACGCTAAGCAGACTGGTCGGTTATTTTATAACAAAGCGGTTATCACTCTGAACGAGGGGTAACCGCTTGCCGATGATGCATCAGACCGCTAAGAGACTTTTTTAAACATAGATAAAATGGCATCACTGCCCTTTTTTCAGCTCTGACAATGCTTGCTGATAAAACCCTGCCGATTTAACACCCGGTATACGCTGGACCAACTGCCCATCCTTGAACATCAGTACGGACGGCAGTCCCCAAATTTCATATTTGGTGGTCAGTACCGGTGCCAGATCCACATTCACTTTGCCGACTTTGACGTCGCTTTCTATCTGCTCGGCAAAATGGTTAAAAATGTCTTCGCTCATCTGACAAGGTGGGCACCAGGGGGCAGAGAAGCGCACCACCGCAACCCCTTCATGCCTCTCGATTTCTCTAAAATTATCTTCATTGTAAAGGGGTAATTCACGCATCATTCACTCCTGCAGGATGTAACTTGATAGTAATTCTACCTACTAGTTGGTTTGTTTAATTAACATAAAAAGCTATCATCGATAGAAAGGTGCTTAAGCGAAGATAATGCCATGTTTTATCAATGGATAAGCGTCATCTTATGTGGACGGCGTGCTGAGGATTATGATATTTCACTCCATCTGAATGAGAAAACTGACGTATTGTAAAATCGGGATTACTTTATAAAAAAGCAAGCCCATCCATAAAGTGTCGGCCTACAGGGCAGGCCTATTCCTTTTCGTAAGGCGATGATGGAAAGAACATTATCCAGTCGTATTAATGTGGGGAGTACAGCGCATGTGCTGCATACGCAGCCCCTGATGATGCGCCATATCACTATAGATGAACCCACAATCATCCTGGTCCGCCATGGCAGGAAAATAATCCGCTGGGCGCAAGAGGAGATAACGCTGGAAGCGGGGGACGCGGTGGTCATCGGGGAGGGGCACTCTTTTGATATCATCAATACACCATCACCTTTAACGGGTACGTACGAAGCATCATGGCTGAGTTTTTGTGCCGATTTCGTCCAAAACTACTGCTTCATGCATGCCCCACGTATGAGCATGAACGAAGCAAATAAAATGGCAGGGCCAGGCAACAGTTTTCGCCAGGCCTTTTATCACACTGCGGAGGCCATTACAGATACTGAAAACATACCTGAAAGTATCGTGGCCAGGCGTATGGAAGAGATGCTGAGTTGGCTGGATGAATACCGAATTTTCTTCGCGCTGAAACAACATACCGGACTGGCGATAAAAATCCGCAAACTCGTTGCAGCAGACATATCACAAGACTGGAATACTGCGCAGGTGGCGGCTGAATTGGGTATGTCGGCCACCACCCTGAGACGCCATCTGCATGCCGAAAATACGTCATTCACCCATCTGGTGACTGACATTCGCATGTGCCGCGCCCTGACACTTTTGCAGGTGACCGATCTTTCAGTCACCCGCATATCCCTGGAAGTCGGCTATGAAAATCCGTCTAAGTTCGCCGCCAGATTTCGAACTCGCTTCGGATTCAGCCCCAGCCTGGTCCGGGTTTCCGGCCAGGCTATCGGCAACCTGGCTGCGGTTAGCGGCCCTGCGTAATCTGAAGATGCGCTTCGCCCAGTGAGTTCGCTTTTGCCATAAAGCCGACCAGGGCGGGCGTCGAGTCCGCCGTTATTCCCGGAAGTTTGTCGACACGAAGTGCCGTCAGCGTGATCTCATAACGGTGCGTTTCACCCTTCGGCGGGCAAGGGCCGCCATAACCCGGGATACCGAAATCAGTCCGGGTCTGAAGAGCCCCTTGCGGGAGATTTTTGTTATCCGCCGTTATCCCAGCCGGTAACGAGTGAAGGGATGAGGGAATATTCACCACCTGCCAGTGGATCCAACCGAGGCCTGTCGGCGCATCCCTGTCATAAATTTTGAGAGCGAAGCTTTGAGTTCCTGCCGGCGCGCCACTCCAGTTAAAAGAGGGGGCAAGGTTTCCACCACTGCATCCAAATCCATAAGGTGAACTCAGGGTCTGAGCTGCGGGGAAATGGTTTTTTTCAAGTTCCTGACTTGTCAGCGTAAAACTGGCTGAAAAAGCGACCTGGCTCGACAACGCCAGGCATAATGTACTGATAACAGTAAGGTGAAGTTTGGACATTTACTCTTCTCCATTGGGGTGATTAACATCCTAATGATAAGGGGAGAGAAAGACTCCTCGCCGCCCTGAACCGGCCAGTCTTAGCTCCATAACGCCCAATAATGATATTTGTAATTCTCTGATTTCACAGGATGACGACCATCTCACCGACGGCAGCTCACCTTACACAGCATTCCCTGTGCCTGTATCCGGTGACAAAAGGACAGCATGATTTGTTCTTTTACCTATTGACCAATCAACTAGTAGGTAGGTATAGTGCAGCCATACGCTTAACCGGCATCAGGCAGCGATCGTCAGCTCCCCGGCCCGCTAAGTATTAACTCCGGCCCCAGCGGGGCTTTTCTCTCTTTCGCCTTGCGAGGTATACGATGAGTAAGTTGTTCACCCCCTACAATCTGTCAGGCATGCAGTTAAAAAACCGCGTGGTCATGGCCCCGATGACCCGCACCCGCACAATGAACGACGTGCCGGATGACGTCGTTGCACTTTACTACGCCCAGCGCGCCTCTGCGGGGCTGCTTATCACCGAAGGCATGCCTGTTTCTGAAGAAGGGCGCGGCTATCTGTATACCCCGGGGATCTACAACGCTGCACACGTTCAGGGCTGGCGCAAAGTGACCGATGCGGTACATGCGAAGGGCGGTCGTATTTTTGCTCAGTTGTGGCATGTGGGCCGGATGTCTCATATCTCAATTCAGCCGGGCAACATCGCGCCAGTTTCCGCCGGTACCGTACAGGCGGTTAACACCACCGTCTTTGCACTGACCGAGTCTGGCGAACCGGGGCCTGTCGTTCCAAGCCAGCCGCGTGCGCTGGAAACCGCAGAAGTTCGACGCGTTACCGCTGACTTTGTCCATTCAGCGGGTCTGGCAATGGAGGCCGGGTTTGACGGCGTGGAAATCATGGCGGCTAACGGCTTCATTTTCGACCAGTTCCTCAGCAGTGAACTGAACCCTCGCACTGATGAATACGGTGGCTCTGTGGAAAACCGTCAGCGGTTCCTGCTGGAAACGGTGGATGCCATCTCTGCGGCTATTGGTAGCAATAAGGTGGGCTTGCGCATTTCACCGTTCGGGCGGATTTACGACCTGGCGCCTTATGAAGGTGAAGAAGAGATTTGGGCCAGTATCGCTGCGGCCCTCGGCCAACGTGAGCTGGCTTATGTGCACCTCTATTATCAACCTGTTTATACCCAGGCACCGGTACCTGCCGGTTTCAAAGCCGCGTTCCGTAAAACTCTGGGGGGCACCGTTATTGCCGCCGGCGGCTTCACCCGCGAGATTGCCGAAACCGCACTTGAGGCAGACGAACTGGATCTTGTTGCGTTTGGCGTGCCGTACATCGCCAACCCTGATCTGGTCGAAAGAATGCAGAACGGCTGGCCGCTGGCTGAAAGCGATCGCACGACGTATTACGGCGTGACGGGGTCGCCGGAAAAAGGCTACACCGATTATCCCGCCTGGGAAGCCAACTAACGCCACGTAGCTGGTGGTATTTGCGGTGCCCACATAAAGAGGCACCGCCAGACGACATTAATGGGGTATTCAGGAGCCAATATGCAAACCCTTAAGCCGATTATTACGATAGATATCTGGTCAGATCTGGTCTGCCCCTGGTGTTGGATTGCCAAAAAGCGTTTCGAACAGGGCCTTGCCGCCTTTGAACACAAGGAACAGGTCGTGGTCCGCCACCACAGTTTCCGTATTTCCGGCGACCGGCCTGCCGTGCCGTTCCGCAAAGCCCTTTACAAGAAGTTTGGCGGGGAACATGGGGCGGAACTGATGATGAATCAGGTGGGCACGGCCGGGAAGGCAGAAGGGCTCCAGTATAACTTTGACACCATGCTCTTTGGCGATACCGAAGATGCCCATACGCTGCTCGCGGCTGCACGTCACGCCAATATGGGCGACGCCATGGCAGAACGGTTTTATCGGGCCAGTGTGACTGAGGGGCGTTCCATTTTCGATCCGCAGGAGCTCATTGCGTTAGCTACCGAAGTGGGCATGTCCAGAGCCGACGCTGAAAGTGCCCTTGCCAATGAGGCCTTCCGTGCATCGGTGGCCGAAGATGAAGCCCATGCCCGGTCGATCGGGGTCAGCGGTGTCCCGCTGTTCCTGCTCAATGAAAAATATGCCATCAGCGGCGCGCAATCTGCGGACAACTTCCTGAACGCGTTGAAGCAAGTCTGGGAAGAAAAAGCGGCTGAACTGGTAAAAACCGACGGCCAGACCTGCGGCGCTGACGGTTGCAGCATCTGAAATCTGAACGAGCTGGCTGCTTGACTGCCGGCAAATCTACCCTGCAAATAACGGAGTTCAAAATGAGCGATGACTTTAAAGGCAAAAAACTGCTTGTCGTGGGTGGCACCAGCGGCATGGGTCTGGAAACGGCGCGTATGGTGCTGAAAGCCGGTGGCAGCGTGGTACTGACGGGCAATAAAAAAGACAAGGCAGAAGCGGTTCAGAAAGAGCTGAGCCCACTGGGTTCCGTGTCCGTGATTGCGGCAAACCTGATGACCGAAGAGGGCATGAACGCCATTCGTCAGGAGATTAATGCTAATCATCGCGATATTAGCCTGATGGTCAATGCGGCCGGGATCTTCATGCCGAAAGGCTTTACCGAGCATTTGGAAGCCGATTACGACATGTACCTGATGTTGAACCGGGCAACCTTCTTCATCACGCAGGACGTGGTGAAGAACATGCTGGCCGACGGCCGTGAAGGGGCGATTGTGAACGTGGGCTCCATTGGCGCGCAAGCCGCACTCGGCGACTCACCGGCTTCCGCGTACTCCATGGCCAAAGCCGGTCTCCACGCCTTGACACGCAACCTGGCCATTGAGCTGGCCAGTGCGGGTATCCGCGTGAACGCGGTCTCGCCAGGGATCGTGCATACCCCGATTTATGAAGGCTTCATGGCGAAAGAAGACATTGCCGGCGCAATGCAATCGCTGAACGCTTTCCATCCGCTGGGGCGTGTCGGCACGCCGGAAGATGTGGCCAATACCATCTTCTTCCTGTTGTCCGACAAAGCCTCTTGGGTGACTGGCGCCATCTGGGATGTCGATGCCGGTATCATGGCCGTTCGCAGATAAGCTCGTCGTAACCTATCAGCCGCCCCATGATGGGGCGGCTGATAGGTATCTTGCTTGTAATTCAACCATTCTGAAAGTTAACATAATGAAAAAATTGAAATTTACCTTCAAAAATGCAGAAGGTGAGGAACTTGCCGGGTTGCTTGAATTGCCAGAAAATCCAAAAGCTTTTGCCCTGTTGGCGCACTGCTTTACCTGCGGGAAGGATCTGAAAGGTGCTGCACGCATTGCCAGGAAACTGACAGAAAATTCAATTGCGGTGCTTCGCTTTGATTTCACCGGGTTAGGCAACAGCGAAGGCGATTTTTCCAATACCAATTTTTCCTCGAATATTTCTGACCTGCTGTGCGCGGTCGATTATCTTCGTCGGGAATACGAGGCTCCTTCGCTGCTGATTGGTCACAGCCTTGGCGGTTCGGCAATCCTCTCTATTGCAGCCAAAGTGCCTGAAGCCAGAGCGGTCGTAACCATCGGTTCGCCAGGCGAATTGACGCATGTACAGCGGTTGTTCAAAGACAATATCGAAGATATCAGGAACCATGGCGCTTTCCCGGTAGAGCTTGCAGGCCGGGTATTCACGCTCAAAAAGCAAATGCTGGATAACATTCAGGAGCATAAAATAGCGGAGAAGGTATTTACCATGAATAAGCCGCTGCTGATTTTTCATGCTCCCAATGATGATACCGTGCTGATTGAACAGGCAGAGAAAATTTTTAAAGCCGCCAGACACCCCAAAAGCTTTATCTCACTGGGTGAAGCAGATCATCTTCTGACGCATCCTCAGGATGCGGAATATGTTGCCGGGATTATCGTTGCCTGGAGTTCTGCTTACATTTAAAGGGCGTGTAAAGCTTCGTGAAGCTGCAGGTGCTATCGTTGGCCACTGAATAAACGGGCGTAGCATTTTGGTTGCACATACAAGACTGCGTAGCATGCTTTCTTTACGCGAAAAAAGCCCTGCTTAGATGCAGGGCTAAGGGCATTGTTGCTATGGTTTATTTTTATTATTTCCCTGGCATTGCTCAACTTCCAGGTTTATTACCTTCAAGTTGAGATTCAATTAATTTAACTTTAACGCTCTCTTATTTTCTTGGAAAAATTGAAGTCACTTCGCGGGCGGTATCGACCAGAAGCTCACCGTTTTTGTACCTCTCGCTCACTTCTCCATTCTTGCCGGTAGCATTTTCAGGTCGTTCAATAAACTGCCCCAGCGGAGTCGCGTTCTCATCCAGTACCACGGCAAACGGAATTTTGACTTTATCGACACCAAAGTGTGCCTTAAAGACGGCTTCAGCCTTGTCGCGGGTGATAATACCCAGACGTATTGCTGGCGCTGACGCGGCAATGGCATGGATTACAGGCAAGTTTTTATGGCAGTCGGGGCACCACATTTCAGCAGCTACCAGAATGCTGTACGAACCCGGAAGTTGCGAGAGCTTACTAATGACATCGTCAGGTAATGCCTCGTTGGCAAGCCCCTCAAAATGCCGCAATGCGTTGCGGTCTTCTTCTGCTCCGCTGCCAACAAATTCGTTATAATCTGATGCTGCTTCGAGCAGTACGTTGAAATCTTGCATATGTTCTCCTTTGTTAGTAGCGGGTCTACGGCTTCACATAAATCTGGCAATGATAAAGGTCAATGCTCCAGGCATGACCTGAAAAGGGGTACCATTTTAGTGTCTGGCTACCATAAGTAGATATTGCCATCCTACCTACTAATTGATAGATTATCACGTAATTTATTAATTTTGAGGCGTCACGCTGATGGGGCGGTCTGTTGGATTCAAGATAGTGATAGCAATGATGGCATTCGCAGCCAATTCTGTGCTCTGTCGGATTGCGTTGAAAGGCGAACATATTGACCCGGTGACGTTCAGTGACCTTCGCCTGATGAGCGGGGCGGTGGTCTTGTTACCACTGTTGTTGAGACGTCAGGGGAAAAAGCAGGGCGTCTGGAGCTTGAAAAGCGGGTTCTTTCTTATGGCCTACGCCCTGTGTTTCTCCCTTGCCTATATCCATTTGGATGCAGGAACAGGTGCTTTGCTCTTGTTTGGCGTTGTGCAACTGACGATGGTGGCTCATGGCCTTTTCCATGGGGAAAGGCTGTCTTTTTCCAGAGCAACGGGGCTTGGGCTGGCTGTAGCCGGCATGGCTGCTCTTCTCTTACCTGGTGCCAAAGCGCCCCCCTTGGGCAGCGCTGTTCTGATGGCGCTTTCAGGCCTTGCCTGGGCGGCTTATACCCTTTGCGGAAAGCGCTCTCCCAGCGCAGCGCAGGCCACTGCGGCAAATTTCATCCTTGCTGTACCTTTTGCCCTGGTGTTGTCGCCGTTCATTAGCCAGGGAGCGCACTTCGACGGTATCGGAATTGTCCTGGCAATACTCTCTGGTGCCGGTGCTTCTGCCGGAGCCTATGTACTCTGGTATTCACTTTTACCTCGTCTTGAGTCTGTTGCAGCCAGTACGGTTCAGTTGAGTGTGCCCTGTCTGGCGATGCTGGGAGGCGTAACATTTTTGGGCGAGTCACTGAGCCTCAGAATGGCATTTTCAACGCTGGCAGTCCTTGCGGGCATTCTGTTGGTGATCAAGGCACCGGGTCAGAAAATACGACACTGATATCAACGTGCCAGTGATGACTTGATCACTCTGCAAATGGTTTTTTAGGTTTTAAAGCAAAGGAATATCTAATCGTTAGCAAAATCAGTGACGCTGTGACCTCTTTGGATAAACTAATCGGGTAACCTCTATGAAATACGATTTTGATGAAGCAGTGGACAGAGCAGGGACAGACAGCTTAACCGTCGACGGCTGGCGTGAATATATGTTTGGTGCCCATGAAGGCCCCGCGCCGGAAGTACCGGCGAATGGTTTTATAAACCTCTGGGTAGCAGATATGGCTTTTTCCACACCCGAGCCGGTGCTTGAAGCCATACGTTCCCGGTTAGATAAAAAAATTCTTGGCTACACCCGCGTTTATGACAGGGACTACTATGAGATTTTTGGGGCCTGGTGTGAAAGGCATTACGGATACCGGTTTCAGGAAGAAAGCATTGTTTTCTCCCCCGGTATTATCCCTGCGCTTAACCGATTGGTGCCGTTACTCACCCACGAAGAAGATAGCATCCTCATCCTGACCCCTTCTTACGCACCGTTTAAAAAAGCCGGGGACTATAGCGGTCGTCGCGTCGTCGATTGCCCGCTTAGAAATAACGAAGGCCACTGGGCGGTAGATTTTGAGACAATGGAACAAGCCCTGAGCGATGACCAGCAGCGAATTAAAGCCTTCTTTCTCTGTAACCCGCATAATCCCACCGGGCGAGTTTGGCGACGTGATGAGTTGCAGAAAATGATAGCGTTATGCCTTAAACATGATGTGTGGGTTATTTCTGATGAAATCCACTGTGATTTATCCCGCTCGGGCGTCACGCATATCCCCGCCGCGTCAATTTTTCCTGAAAATCATAAAATTATCACCTGCATGTCGACCAGCAAAACGTTCAACCTGGCGGGTAACCTGCTTGCAAACATCATGATCCCTGATGCCTCAGTGAGAGCCGAATGGCTTCGCCTGCATGATGATTTTATCTCTCCGCTGAGCCTGGTGGCTAACAAGGCCGCCTGGTCCGAGTGCGATGAGTGGTTGACTCAGGTCAGGCACTACATCGACGAGAACTTCCGTTTTCTGCAGGACTACCTAGGGACATATCATCCGCTGGCCCGTTTTATCATTCCGGAAGGGACTTATCTTGCCTGGATTGATATCTCTCGTCTGGTAGATGACAGTAATCAGGAAGAAGTAACCCTCTTTTTTGCCAGACATGCGGGTGTATTGCTTGAAGGGGGGCAAATGTTTGTCAGTAACGGCGACGGGCACATCCGCCTTAATCTGGCTTGTCCACGCGCTATGCTTGCTGAGGGGCTCAACCGTATAAGCAAGGCATTGAGTGCGAGTTCTGGCGATGCTACCTGAACGATGACCGCAGCGATGCTGCCTGGAGAACAAAATGACGAAACACTATGACTATATCGCGATTGGTGGTGGTAGCGGTGGTATCGCCTCAATCAACCGTGCGGCGATGTATGGGCAGAAATGCGCTTTGATAGAAGCGCGGGAGTTGGGCGGGACTTGCGTCAATGTGGGGTGTGTACCGAAAAAAATAATGTGGCACGCTGCGCAAATCGCAGAGGCCATTCATCTTTATGGCCCAGACTATGGCTTCGATACCACATTAAACCGCCTCGACTGGACTAACTTGCTAAAAAACCGCAGTGCCTATATCGATCGTATTCATACTTCATACGAAAATGTGTTAGGTAAAAACAAGGTAGATGTCATCAAAGGTTTTGCCCGGTTTGTGGACGGGCATACGGTGGAGGTCAACGGGGAAACGATTACCGCTGACCATATATTGATAGCCACCGGTGGTCGCCCTAGCCATCCCTCTATTCCGGGGGCGGAATACGGAATTGATTCAGATGGTTTTTTTGCGCTTGAGGCGCTACCGGAGCGCACTGCAGTTGTTGGTGCAGGCTACATTGCTGTTGAACTGGCAGGTGTTCTCAATGCATTGGGGTCAAAAACCCATTTGTTCGTACGTAAGCATGCGCCTTTGCGCAGTTTTGACCCGTTGCTCACAGAAACACTGGTTGAAGTCATGAACGTCGAAGGCCCAACGTTGCACACCCAAGCGATCCCCACTGCAGTGGTCAAAAACCAGGACGGCAGCCTGACACTGAAGCTGGAAGATGGTCGTGAACAAACGGTTGACTGTTTGATCTGGGCGATTGGCCGTGAGCCAGCCAATGACAAGTTGAACGTTGAGATGGCGGGTGTTGAACTCGATGAAAAAGGGTACGTCAAAGTTGATAAATATCAGAATACCAACGTGCCGGGTGTTTACGCGGTGGGTGATAATACCGGTGCGGTTGAGTTAACACCGGCAGCTGTTGCTGCGGGCCGTCGCCTTTCAGAACGCTTGTTTAACAACAAGCCGGATGAGTATCTGGATTACAACAATATCCCCACAGTCGTCTTTAGCCACCCAACAATAGGTACCGTTGGCCTGACTGAACCCCAGGCGCGTGAGGAATATGGTGATGATCAGGTGAAAGTTTATCAGTCATCTTTTACCGCCATGTACACCGGCGTGACGCGTCATCGCCAGCCATCCCGCATGAAGCTGGTATGTGTGGGGTTGGAAGAGAAAATCGTCGGTATCCACGGTATCGGTTTAGGCATGGATGAAATACTGCAAGGCTTTGCTGTTGCGCTGAAAATGGGAGCAACGAAGAGAGACTTCGACAATACCGTGGCAATTCACCCAACTGCGGCAGAAGAATTTGTCACGATGAGATAAGGGTGAGTAGTGCCATTTAGCACGTGACGGGAGGGCCGGAGGTTTGTTAAACAACGGCCCGTAATGAGTACGTATTATATTGAGATAAGAATGAACAAATACATCCTCGCGTTATCTGCTGCACTTATCGGCTCGCAGGTTCAGGCAGCAACGCCCGCAGCGCTTCCCGCACCGGTCAAGCAGTTGGAAAAACAAGGTATAGAAATAATCAAACCCTTCACGGCTCCAGGCGGGGTCCAGGGCTGGTTGGGAAAATATCAGGGAACGGGGGTGACAATTTATCTGACCCCCGATAAAAAACATGCCATATCAGGTTATATGTACGATGAGAATGGAAGTAACCTCAGCGAACAGGTCATAAAAGAGGAGATTTACATCCCTGCTGGCCGCGAGATGTGGAAAACACTGTCCAAAGCTGCCGGTATCACGGAAGGCAGTAATAATGCAAATTGCCAGATTGTCGTGTTTGCCGATCCCTTCTGTCCTTACTGTACAAAATTCAGACAGGACGTGCAGCCCTATATTAAGGACAATAAAATCGCTTTGAAAACGCAGTTAGTGGGTGTCATGCAGCCCGACAGTGGCCGTTACGCGGCTGCGATATTGTCTTCTGAAAACCCCGCGAAGGTCTGGCAGGATTTCGAGTTGTCGGGTGGCAAAAACAAGCCTGCACTTTTGGAGAAAACGCCGCAGCCGATTTTCTCGCAGATCCAATACAACCAGAAATTGATGGAAGATGTGGGGGCAAGCGGTACGCCAGCAATTTATTATCTTAACCACGCCAACATGCTTCAACAGATCGTCGGTCTGCCGGACCAGGAACAGATGGCCAATCTTATAGCGTGTAAATAGTTTCTGAGTCACTGGCTGCGAAATGGGTAAATTCACACATGGATGTGGGGATTTTATGAGTACACCCCTTAAAATCCTATTTTTATCTTGTACTTATGTGGCTATCAGATCTTTTCGCTATGTGTTTTGTACTGCTTTAGAATGGCGCAGCGCAAAGTGAACGGATTGAAATGTAAATCAGCTACCCTAACTAACGAAACCCGATGCAACCTGGAGAAAAGACATGAACAGAGCTCAATTGTTTTCTTATCTTTTTTTAACGGGATTTTCCGTTATAGCGTTTGCCTGTCAGGGAGGTGAAGGCGGGAAAGGCGGAACTGGAGGAAAAGGGGGATCCGTGGTAATCGTTAATCAAAACGGTGGGGCTGGTCTTAATGGAAAAAACGGAAAATCTGGGATGAATGGTTGTCCCGGTGGAACTCAGGCCGCACCCGATGGGCATTTTTATCTGCGAGGAACACATGAGCAATGTAACCCGTTTCACGCCAAAAAACAGAAATCACAGGCCACAGCGTCACTGATTGAGAGCACATAATGTAAAGCCTTGCCACCGTCAAAAAACTCTGGTCTCTTCACCCATTATCATCAGATGTGTCAGCTATCACACCGCCAAAAGATAAGACTCATTTGCTCATGTCAAAAGAGCAGGTAAAAGTGTACTCTTATGAGTAAATTGCAGGGGTAACAGTTTAACTCAGCTGATATTGTCTTTGGATGAAGATGGAATGCTCTATGCCTAAACGTATAAAAAACAGCCGCTGGTCAGGTTACGATCCCCGCTATATCTATTCTCTCGTCGTCCGACGTTACTTTGTTGAGATGAAGACCAAAACTGAGATTGCTGAAGAACTCGAGATTTCGAGATTTAAAGCGGCGCGTCTTATCGATGAGGCAATAAAGGAAGAGTATGTGAAGTTTCTCTTTCCAAAGCAGCAACTGCTTGACGAAGAGATCGCACTTAATCTCTGCGGAAAGTATGGTCTGCAGAAGGCAATCGTGCTTTCCGTGTCAGAATCCTGGTCCAATCAGGAAGAACTGAATGAGAAGCTGGGGGGTATCACTGCAAGTTATCTCAACAATAATCTCGCTGAGGGAATGAAGGTTGGTATTGCCTGGGGACGCGTTTTATCCAGCACAGTGAGTCAACTCACCAGCTTGCCGGCATTAGATGTTGTTCAGCTATCTGGCGTTCATCCGGGCATTGAATTTAGCCAGGGCCCGATCGACCTTATCCACAGACTGTCGACTATCTCTCAGGGCAAGGCACATCCTATGTATGTGCCGATGTGGGTGGATGATGAAAGCCTGGCCCAAAAACTGGCCAGTGATCCGGCTGTGGTGGATACCCAACAATATTATTCTCAGCTGGATGTTGTCATCACCGGTATTGGCGCCTGGAAAACGGGCTCATCCAGTTTGTGTGATATTTTTCCCGAGTCGTGGCAAAAAAATCTGTTTGAGAAAGATATCGCTGCGGATGTCTGCATTACTCTCGTTAACAGTAAAGGCGAGATCCTTGATAGCCCGATGAGCCGTCTTGGGTTTGGTATTTCAACCGAACAATTGCGTAACACGAAAACCGTGATTGGTGTGGCGGGGGGAGAACAGAAGTATGAAGGCATCGTCGCTTCACTGAAGTCAGGCCTTTTAGATGTGTTAATCACTGACTTCGATACTGCGGTGAAGCTTGTCAATTCCTGATTGAAATAGATCCCGGAACATCAGCAACAGGGGCGTAGCCCGCGCCCTTGATCACCTTCCTCTCAGGCATGCATCAGGCACTGCTATCAGTCATTCTGTAAACCCTCATGACTTAGATCAGAGCATTGCCAAATCCTCTGACATAGGTCAGTCCGCATATATAAACCTTCAAAAAATCCATCATCCCTTTGATTTATAATAAAAATTTTACTTCTCCTCTCCGGTTGACTTGATTGATCTAAACGATGAATTACTCGATATTGCTCATATGAGCAATTATTTGCGTGCACTTATGCATTTATTTTGTGATCAGCTTATAACTTTTGCATGTTTTCTGTTTGCGCGGAAAATTGGCATGCTATAACTGCTCATGTGATCGATTATATTTGCTCTAATGAGCAAAAAGGCGAGGTGAAAAGGTGAGTACAGTCACTATTAATGTTGCAGATGGTGCAGCATTCAAAAATTACGATGAGGTGCTGCAGCACATCCATGAAAAGCTGTATTCAGAAGGGATAGTGAAAAAGACCTATCTGGCAGCACTGCGCGAACGCGAAGCCATGTATCCAACCGGTATTTTGCTTGATGGTTATTCTGTGGCGATCCCACATTGCGACAGCAACCAGGCCAACAGCCCGTCGATTTATATTATTCGCTTACCTGAACCGGTTCAGGTTGATCAGGCTGATGGCGACGATAAATTGTGGGTCAAACTCATTATCAATTTGGTCGTTACCGATCCGGCTAATCAGCTGCAACTGCTGAAGGCCCTTTTTAGTAATCTTCAAATGGAAGACTTTTATCAAAATTTACTTGAGCTTCCTTCCGAGAAAGCGCAGGCACTTTTTATTTCCACCGTCATGCAATAAGAGTTCAGGAGCATAATGATGATTAATATCCTCGTAGCCTGCGGGAGCGGTGTCGCAACGTCAACTATCGCTGCTGATGAAGTGAAATCCGTGTGTACAGAATATGGCATTACTCAGTTCAAAATAAATAAATGCAGCATGTCAGAACTTCCTTCTGAATTACAGAATGCTGATGTGATTTTAACCACGAATAACTACAAAGGTGATATCGGAAAACCGCATATGAGTGTGGCCGGGTTTATCACCGGGATTAATGAAGCTGTGTTACGAAAAAAACTAGGGGATTTATTAACAGAGCTGGCTAAAAACTAATAAGAAAACACAGGGGATGACAAGATGGACATGTTAAAAAACATAATGCTAACGATAACAAGCATGGGGGCAACGGCAATCCTACCACTTGTCATCTTCATTTTGGGTTTGGTTTTCCGCATGAAAGTCGGTGCTGCCATTAAGTCTGGTATCACCGTGGGTATCGGTTTTATTGGTTTAGGTTTGGTTGTTAATCTGTTGAGTACATCCCTGCAGCCGGCAATTGCCTACTATTCAAAACTGGGAAGCGGATTCACTGTGGCTGATATCGGATGGCCTGCGGTGGGCGCGGCTGCATGGGTGGCACCCTTTGCCGCTTTAGTTGTTCCAGTGGGTATTATTCTTAATTTGCTACTTGTTCGTCTTAAATTAACCAAAACGCTGAACGTTGATATCTGGAATTATATGCACTTCCTGGTTCCCGGCGCGCTGGCCTATTTCGTGTTTGACAGCTTCTTTATCGGTTTTGGCGTGGCAGTCGCACTTAGCGTTATCGCTCTGTTTATTGGCGATTTAATTGCTCCCCGTTGGCAGAAATATTATGGCCTGGAAGGGACGACCTGTACCACCATGATCCATATAGGCTGGACATTACCTTTTGCACTGCTGGTCAATAAAATTATCGACCTGATCCCCGGCCTGAACAAGCTCGACGTTGATTTGGAGAGCGTACAGAAACGTCTGGGTGTGTTTGGTGAACCCGCTATCATCGGTGTCATTGTAGGTTGTCTGCTTGGACTGCTGACGAAACAGCCTGTGACCACTATTGTCCCGATGGCAATGGGGGTGGCTGCGGTAATGGTGCTCCTGCCTAAAGTGGTGGGTGTCCTGATGGAAGGACTGTCTCCAATTGGGAAAAGTGCCAAAGAGATTATGCAAAAGCAGATGGGTAAAGACGCCGAACTGAACATCGGTATGGACTGTGCCCTGGCACTGGGCGACCCAGCGACCATCACCGTCACCGTTATCACCATTCCGTTGACCATGCTTTGCGCACTGATTTTACCGGGGATCATGATTTTCCCCATCGGCGTTCTGATGTCAATCATCTATATGACAACCATGACCGTAATGGCCAGCAACGGAAACGTCATCCGCTCAATTATTTCAACCTTACTGTTCAGTATTGTCGTGATGTATTTAGGAGGGTATGTGGCTCCGGGTGCAACCCAATTCCTGCATGGCGCAGGTGTCGGCTTGCAGGGGCAGGGTACTGACTTTGTACTGACTGGCCCGTGGGAAGTATTGACGTATTGGTTGAGCACTGTATTCCATTGATTTTAAAAATGAGGTTTGCTTACCATGGCACAGATTTTACCATCAATTTTTGGCGCGAATATCTTAAGTCTGCAAGATGAGCTCCGTTTTTTAGAAGAAGAGAACACTGAAATATTGCATGTTGATTTAATGGATGGAACCTTCGTAAATAATATTGCCTTTGGGCCGAATCAAATCTCTGCAATGAAAAAAGCCAGCAAAATGACTTTCGACGTACACATGATGCTGGCTAATCCTGAAAGACATATTGATGATGTTATTAATACCGGCGCAGAAATGATCTCAGTGCATTATGAATCAACGCCGCATGTGCATTTTATTTTACAGAAAATAAAAAAGGCCGGGCGAAAAGCCGGTGTGGTCATCAATCCGGGTACGCCTGAAAGTGTTCTGGAATATTTGTTGGACGATATTGATTACATCCTGATTATGACCATTAACCCGGGGCAACCCGGGCAGACTTTCATCGAGAAAAGCCTCGAGAAAATTAAGAAAACCAGAGAAATGATTGCTGGCCGACACATTCAAATTGAAGTCGACGGTGGCGTTAATCTGGAAATAGCGGAAAAAGTACAGGAAGCGGGTGCTGATTTAATTGTTGTCGGTGGCGCATTATTTAATGACAACCCTAAAGCAAGCTATCAGGCCTTAAAGTCTGTCATGCATTAAGTATCCAACATACATTCACGCGCTCTTAATTGAGCGCGTAATCATTATGTAGACCGCAGACGTGGGGGATTTCTCTCACGTTAAGTACAAAGATTCAGGAGAACAACCGATGAGTCATTTTGAAGGTAAAGTTGCGCTAATTACCGGTGGTGCGCATGGGATTGGTAAAGGAATTGCAAAACAATTCGCCGAACGCGGTGCGCATACCGTCATTGTCGATTATAACGAGGCTAATGGCATCAAAACTGCGGAAGAACTGACCTTTGGCAATGTTAAATCGCTCTTTGTCAAAACGGACGTCTCTGATCCGCAGGCACTGGCTGAAGTGCGCAGAAAAGTTATCGAAACTTATGGCCGTATCGACATTCTGGTTTTGAACGCAGGTGTCGCTTTTGCCAATAAAGTCAAAGACATTACTTTCGAAGAGTGGAACAAAACACTCTCAATCAACCTGACGGGTTTATTCAATACGGTCAAAGCATTTTACGATGACTTCTTAACTAACCAGGGTTCAATCGTTTACATCTCCTCCGGTTCTGCGCTGTCAGGTACTGGCGGGGGGGTGAGCTATCCGGCCAGTAAAGCGGGGGGTGAAGGTCTTATTCGTGGTCTGGCGAAGGAGTTGGGTCCAAAAGGTGTTAACGTCAACGCTATTGCGCCGCGTCTTATCGACACCGGCGAAATGATGCGTGTTAATTACCCGACGCAGGCAGATTTAGACGCAGTACTGGAGAAAATTCCGGTCCGTCGTCTGGGCACAATCGATGATGTCGCAAACCTGGCCATCTTCCTTGCTGATAAGTCAAATTCTTACATCCAGGGACAGACGATCCTCATGGATGGTGGCCGTACAATTGCCTGACCGGAGGAAAAGAAAATGGGTGTTCAGGAAAATACTGTCAGTATTCTCAGGGAACTGGAGCAAAACGCGCTCAATATCGACAATGATCAGGCACAGCATTTTATCGGGAAGATCCGTAATGCGAAGCATATTTTCCTGCAAGGTGCAGGGCGCAGCGGTATTGCCATCCGCGCGTTCGCTAACCGTTTATTGCATTTAGGCTTCTCGGTCAGCGTAGTTGGGGAAATTTCATCACCTCATACGAAAGCGGGTGATTTGTTAATTATTGGTTCAGGCAGTGGCGAAACAGGCAGTCTCAAGAGCCTTGCGCAGAAAGCCGTTGAGTGTGGCGTCGACGTGGCGCTGGTCACCATGAAGAAAGACTCTGCGATTGGCCAGTTGGCCAACTGCGTACTGGTATTACCGGGAACGGTCAAAACTGAAAACGATCGCACTCCGGGCCAGTTTTCGCAGCCAATGGGTTCCTCTTTCGAGCAACTCTGCTTTATCACCTACGATGCCATCGTGCTTGAACTCATGGACCAACTGCGTGAAACCAGTGAAACCATGTTTAAACGACACGCTGATTTTGAGTAATGACACTGAGCGCTTCGCCGGAAGCGCTCATTCGTTTATAACATCACATCATTAAAATTAACGTGCTGAATGTGTTGCCCTGCATTGTCTCTGCGTATACCCGAGATGTAAAAGTCTGCCATTTTTTTTGCCCTCTCGCCGCTGGCACGTTAATTAAACGCTGAAACAAAAACGGCCAGCTAAGCTGGCCGTTGGAGATGCGTTCTGTTCCGGGGAACGAGTGCCCTAAGCCTGGGCTTCAGCATGCTCCCATGCGGCTTTGCGGAGATCTGCGGGTTTAAGGTCGCGTGCAGGAATGATCACACCATCGCATTTACCCTGTCGGAACACCGTAATGGTATCTGCCACGTCCAGCAATTCCTCTTCCTCACTCGATACCACGATGACGCAGCAGCCTTTATCCGCCAGCTGATGGATGATGCGATAAATATCCGCTTTTGCCCCAATGTCGACGCCTTTGGTCGGCTCATCCAGCAATACCAGATTGGCGTTTTGCGCAATGACCCTGGCGAGCAGAACTTTTTGCTGATTGCCGCCGGAAAGCGATTTAATCGGTCCGCTCAGCGTTCCCAGCGTATTCATCTTGCTCAGCAACTCAGCGGCGGCCTGCCGCGCCGCGCTGTGACTGACAAATCCGCCAGAACGGAATTTTTTCAGAACCGGCAGCATGGCGTTGGCATAGCTCGACATCTGAGGAATGAAGCCATCTTTTTTACGTTCTTCTGTCAGGTAAGCAATCCCCTTATCAATGGCTTTTGCCGGTGAAGAAGGATGGTATTCTTTGTGACCCAGCCGGATGTCACCACCGGTAACGGTTTCCAACCCAAACAGCGTCTGGCACAAGCGCGTTCGCCCTGCGCCGGCCAGCCCGTATATACCCAAAATTTCCCCGCGATATGCTTCAAGGTTGATGCCTTTCAGGCGATCAGTCTGCAGGTTGGTGACCGAGAGCCAGGGTTTGCCCATCGCGCCGCGTATCAGACTACGGCTGTTAGACGGCGCCTGATAGGCATTTGCGTCGCCCACAATAGCGTCAATGATGGCGCTTTTGCTCAGCGTCTTTTTGCCTTCGTTGTAAATCACCCGGCCGCCGCACATGACGGTCGCTTCATCACAAACACCCAACACTTCGTCTAATTTATGAGAGACCAGCACTACGCCAATCTGCTTTTCGCGTGCGATACGTTGTACTGCCTGCAGCAGTTCTTCTGCCTGCGCACCTTCCAGCGCGGTTGTCGGTTCATCGAGGAAAAGAAAACGGGCGTCACGATCAAGGTTAGAAACCACCTCCAGCATCTGCTTTTCAGGATGTGACAAATTTTTGACCAGCGCGGTAGCGCTGAAACTCAGATGGTAATCATTCAGTACTTTCTCGGTATGCGCGATCATACTTGCATCATCTATAAAGCCACTGCCTTTACGACATTCACGTCCGAGAAAAAGGTTTTGCCAGACGCTCATGCCGGGAATGAGACGGAGTTCCTGATACACACAAGCAATACCTTTGTTGAGTGCATCCCGTGGCGAAGCAAGGTGCACCGGCGTTTCGCCGATCATCAGCTCTCCACTATCCTGCGTGTTAACGCCCGCCAGGATTTTCAGTAGCGTTGATTTACCCGCTCCATTATGGCCAAAGAGGCCGTGGATCTCGCCAGGCTTTACGCTGAAATCCACACCGTGGAGAACCTGCACACCCGAAAAACCGATTTTGACCTGCTTCGCCACATAATTCATCATTCTTCGCCTTTCACTTAAGTCAGTATGCTGAACCCATTACCGATGCTGCGTTGTCTTTGGTGACCAGCAGCGGTGGGTTGTTGATCATGGCGGGAACCTGTTCACCGTTCAGACTCTTGCTGGCATTTTCAACCAGCAACTGAGCCAGTTTAACCGGCTCCTGGATCGCACCGGCTTTCAATATGCTGTTGTTCTGAACGGCTTTGACGCCTTCTTTATCCACAAACGCATACAGCTTCACTTTGTCACTGACCCCCAGTTGCTGGATTGCCGCCAGTGACCCGAGCGCGGAAGGTTCGGTGTCTGAGTACACGACGTTAATTTCTGGCCTGCCCTGTAGCATTTCAGTGGTGACTTTCAGGGAGGTTGTTTCTTCTACTTTGCCATTGACCAGCGCGACGAACTTAATGTTTTTGTTGGATGCCACGGCTTCCCTGAAGCCTTCATCACGTGCATTTGCGGCAATGGAGGTTGGTTCTCCCACGATACCCACTGTCGCCGTGCCATTTTCACCAATGTCTTTCAACAACTGCTGGCCAATGAGCTTGCCGCCTTCACGCTGATCGGTCTGAACACCTTGAACCAGCGTGACGTTTTGCTGCTTCATCCCTTCGGTATCCGGCAGGATGTTGATGGCAAACGCCGGAATTTTTGCCTGATTAAGCTGGTTTATGATCGACACGCAGGGGCCTGAGGAGACGCAGTTCACTGCGACCGCATCCACCTTCTGTTCAATGAAGTTCTGCACCTGCGAAAGTTGCTTGGCGTCGTCATTATCAGCAATCGAAATTTTTACGTTCAAGCCCTGTGCCGCTGCATTGTCTTCAAAGCTTTTTTTCATGGCAACGTAATAAGGGTTGGTGAGGTTCGGCAGCGTAACGCCCAATGTTTTTTTGCCGGCACCCACGGTGCTTTCAGTATCCTCGCGGTTACAGCCGGCGAGCATGCAGGACAGCGCGACTATCGCTGCAGCTGCGGTGATTGTGGTACGGAGTTTCATGTTTATCTCCTGGATATATGTAGGTCAGGGTTTAAGAAGCGTTATTGTTGTGTTTTGCGTGACTTCCTGACTTTGAGCCAGGGGATCACGATTTTTTTCGAGGTACGTAAGGTATCGAAAGTGACGCCGAACAGGATGATCAGGCCGATGACCAGCGGCTGCCAGTAGGCACTGACGTTCAGCACGTTCATCAGATTCGATATTGAGGCAATAAGCATGGCGCCAATCATCGCGCCGATAAGGCTGCCGGTGCCACCAAACAGACTGACGCCACCGACCACCGCACCCGCTATTGAGAAGAACAGTTCGTCACCACGGCCCGCCGTCGGATAGCCTGTCATCAGACGCGATCCATAAATCAGGCCGCCGCATGCCGCACAAAGCCCGGAAATGGCATACACCAACAGGGTGATGCGTGGAATGCTGATCCCCGATAAGCGTGCAGCATCTGCGTTACCGCCTACCGCATAGATGTGAGTCCCGGTGATGGTGCGGCGCAGGAAGATGACACCAATAACAATGGCCAGCAGCAGCGCTATGACAGGGAACGGAATACCCAGCGGTTTTGACTGACCGATGAGGCTGTAACCAATTTGCGTCACGCGTATCGATTCGGCGCCGGTGATAATTTGTGGTATGGATGCCGCAACCCCCATCATCGCAAAGGTGACAATGAATGGCGGCACGCCGGTGCGTTCGATTATCAGACCATTTACCAGCCCACTCAGCGCACCCACCGCCAACACGATGGGTACGGCAAGCTGCCACGGAATGCCAAATTTCTCCATCAGCAAAGCCGCAACCACGCAGGTCATCGCCACGATGGAGCCGCAGGAGAGGTCGATACCCCCGGTCAGCAGGACAAAGGATTGCCCCAGGCAAAGGAAGCCGATGACCGCGCCGTTCAGAAGCAACACCATCATGTTCGAAACAGTCAGGAAGTTAGGCGTGGCGATAAACCCGCCCAGCATGACCAGTAAGAAAACCACGGCGATACCCGCTTCTGCAGGGACTTTGAGCGGCTGCTTAGGGGGTTTGATTTTGGCAGGGGTAGTTATTGAACTCATTGCAGCTCTCCTGATAATGCATTGGCATAGGTAACGTAAGCGTCCAGGACATGGCGCGCATCTTGTTGTGGCCCGGCCACTTTCTCAAGCGGCACACTCCAGCGATCGGCCATTTCAATATTTGTGCATCCCAGCACGGCAGCGGCAGCCTGAATGGCTGCACCCGCGGCTGCCGTTTCACCCACCGGAGAAATCCAAACGGGCTTGCCCGTCAGGTCAGCCAGAATCTGACGATAGGCTCGTGACTTTGCGCCGCCGCCGGTGACAATAATGCGACCGTCGTCAGTGAAGCCATGTTGTTTCAGTACCAGACCGCCCGCCAGCAGGCCGCACAGTACGCCTTCCACGGTGGCGCGAGCCATATCCTGCATCGTTGTGGTGGTACGTAATCCGCGCATGTGTCCCGTGGCGTCAGGAAGGTTGGGGGTGCGCTCGCCGTCCAGCCACGGAACAAGCTGAAGACCGTTGGCGCCGGGTGGTGAACTCAGCGCGAGCTCGTCGAATTCGTCAGGGGTAACGCGCAGCATTTTGCGAAATGTATCGGTGACTTTGGCGGCGTTCAGCGTAGTAATCATGGGGATAAAGCGATCGGCCGCATCGGCATAACCGTTGATGGTGCCGGTGCTGTCGGTAATACCTTTGTTGGTGATGCCATATAACGTACCGCTGGTCCCGATAGAGATACCGGTATCACCGGTTTTCAGGTTCATCCCTAACGCGGCGGACATGTTATCGCCGGTCCCGACACCCACGATTGCCCCCGCCAGTCCAGCCAGTTCGGGCATTAACTTCACAACGCCAGCCGGTTGATGCGACGGGATGATAGTGGGCCAGCGGGAAATCCAGTCAATTTGACTGTTAACCACCGCTGCCAGCTGTGGTTCCCAGCTATTGGTGAAGGGGTTGAAGTAACCCGTACCGGATGCCCCGCCGCGCT
Source organism: Serratia sp. PL17 (assembly GCF_017832355.1). GTDB lineage: Bacteria > Pseudomonadota > Gammaproteobacteria > Enterobacterales > Enterobacteriaceae > Serratia. Next base: position 291,467 of record NZ_JAFIBY010000003.1, on the reverse strand, counting down.
CGCACACAAAGCTACCGCTCAGACGGTAAACCAGATAATCAAACGGCAGCATGATGCGGTGGGCTTTTTCCAGCAGCCCCGGATAATTTTGTTCTGTCCAGGCCAGTTTAGAAATGGTCATTGCCGGCCCCGGAACGGAACCCGTCAGGCGTGCCCATTCTTCCGGAGCAATCTTCTCGCACAATTCACGCGCCTGCGGCGCAGACTCCGTGTCATTCCACAGCTTCGCAGGACGCAGCGGGCGATCGTGATTATCAAGCATGACGAGGCCGTGCCCCTGGCCACCGACAGCCAGACCTGCAATACGTGGCCACCATTGTTTTAATTCAGTGAGCGCGGAGACTAAAGCATCCCACCAGGCTTGCGGATCCTGCTCGCTACACGGCGGCGTGGTCGGTGGGTGCAACTTACGAGCCTGTGCGATCACCTTGCCATTTTCAAGACTACGCAGCATGACGGTGCAAGACTGGGTGGAGGAATCTATACCCGCTACAAGGTCCTGTTTCATAGAACTACCTCTGAACTATCGTTAAGAAATGACAGAGCTGAAAGTGATAACTGAACGACAAACAAACGGGTTTATGGTTTTAGATACTCAGCTTTTTGCTCATATGATCAGTTTTGTTTGCTCGTTTGTAAGATATAGACAATACCCACGGCAAAACATTCGTCAATTGTCGTGTTAAGGGAACGTTACACAGCTCTCACTTTTAGTTTCACCTGACAGCTCTGACGGTTTGTTCATTTGATCAGTGGAAAAACCTTAATTTTTTGCAGTAGGGTAGAAATTAGCGCTGAGAGTCATCTTCTGTTCGGTGTTTAAGATTGTTTATTTTGGCGAGGGCAGTGATGTGAAGAGGTTTTATTTGCAAATAATCAGGTGAGATGAACGTGCCGGGGATGTGGTACAGAAAGCTCATAATAAATCGTCTCAATGTTGAAGAGACGGTTAATCTCGGAGACTTTAAAGGGTTTATCAGAAGGCCTGAGACTGCTCATTTATTTATCATCCGGAGACATTGGGTAGTCACGCCATCATCGAACCGCAAATGCCACCCGGTCTGAGCACCAATCGACGCTGATGAGCGAATCAGGGGGCTGGGATGTCATTACTTATTGTTGGAATGGGGGACATGCTGCTGCATCAATTCAACGATCCAATCAATAAAAACTCGCAGTCTGGCGCTGACATGGCGGTTTGGCGGAAATGCCAGGTACAGGGGCATTGGATTAATACGCCAATTTTCAAATAGCGGAATCAGGGAGCCACAAGCCTGATGTGCTGCCGCCATATAGACTGGCAGCGCAATCACGCCTAACCCGGCCAGCCCAGCTTCGAGGTAAGCATTGCCATCATCCACTGCAAGCACATAACTGCTCTTGATTTCAATATGTTCACTCTCACAGTGCAGTAACAGAGAATCAATCTTGCCGGTGCGTGAGGACAAGAATCCCACTATGCGATGGTCAGTATTTTCCAGCTCTCGCGGATGCGCAGGGGCACCAAGGCGTTCCACATAACTGGGGGCGACGTAGACGCCGATTTGCAAATCGCCGACATGACGGGCGATCAGGGACTGGTCGTTGATTTCGCCACCGCGCAGGACGCAATCCACATTGTCGCCGATCAGATCCACCACCCGGTCACTCACGCCCATGTCGAACTGGATATCAGGGTAGCGCGCGTGGAAAGCCGGTAGTGCCGGCACCAGCACAAGGCGGGCCAACGGACTGGGCACATCCACCCGTAGCCGTCCTCCGGGCGTAATCGCCGTACTTGACAGGCTGTTTTCAGCATCCTCCATGTCCGCCAGCAGGCGGATGACGCGCTCGTAGTAAGCCGCTCCATCAGGAGTGACACCAAGCTTGCGGGTGGTGCGATGGAGTAACCTGACGCGCAGCCGCGCTTCCAACTGCTGAATAAGTTGTGTCACCGTGGTTTTGCTCATATGGAGTGTTTGGGCAGCCTTTGTGAAGCTACCTGCCTCTACCACACGAGCAAAGGCGCGCATCGCATCGAAACGATCCATTCCTTACCCTCTCTTTTCACCGATTGTTTGGATTTTACAAACAATGATGAACAAAGTCGCTTGTTTATCCACCCGATCTGGCACCTGTAAAGTGTCTTTATATTCATTGGGCAGATTTCGCCCCATTGCAAAGGTACAAACATGACAACACGCGAAGCAGTTTTTCCCTTCGGGCGACAGGCGCTCTATGAGCGCAATCGGTATTCACCGGCCATCAAATCTAACGGTTTCTTGTTTGTTTCGGGGCAGGTGGGTAGCCGGGAGGATGGTTCGCCTGAACAGGATCTTAAAGAGCAGATCAGGCTGGCATTCGATAACCTTAATGCTGTTCTCACGGCTGCGGGCTGCACGTTCGGTGACGTGGTTGACGTTACCCTCTTTGTCGTCGATCCCGAGTCAAACCTCGACGCTATCTGGAGTATCCTGCCAGAATATTGGGGGGAAGCGCCTTACCCTACGTTGACCGGGATCGGCGTGACGTGGCTTTACGGATTCAAGTTTGAGATTAAGGTGATTGCCAGGCTACCCTGAGCGTTACGGGTCTTTCCGCCCGTCGAAAACTCAACAGGGCAGCCCGCGCTGCCTGTAAAGGCAACAGAGAGATTTCTGACGTGCTATAGGCCGGACCGGGATGGTTTGCCGGACGGGTCCGGATTGACTGATGAGACAGAGGAAAATTTATGAAAGCAGCGGTTTATGACGTGGAAGGCGCTCCCGGCGTCCTGAAATATGTCGATATCCCGGATCCGGTCACAGGGCCTGACGACATCCTGATTTCTGTCGAGGCTATCTCGATTGAAGGTGGGGATCTGATCAACCGCCGTTCAACTCCGCCGCCTCATCCTTTATGGATCGTCGGCTACGCGGCCGCGGGCACAGTTATTGCAGTCGGATCGAAAGTCAGTAGCCGTAAGGTTGGGGACAGAGTCGCCGCTTTTAACATACAGGGATCACATGCGGAACGTTGGGCTGTGCCTGCGGAACGAACCTGGCTGATACCCGACGGGGTGGATACGGCAGAAGCGGCGGTGTTACCGATTTCTTTTGGAACCGCGCATCATTGCCTTTTCACACGAGGCATGCTCCGGCACGGGGAAACCGTCCTTATTCAGGCAGCAGCGGGTGGCGTGGGGCTCGCGGCCGTTCAGCTTGCCTCACAAGCAGGCGCGACGGTCATCGCCGTGGCAAGCGGGACGCAGCGAAGAAGCCGGTTGCTTGAACTTGGTGCCCATCATGTCGTGGATCGTGCAGAGAATAACGTCGTGGACAGTGTCCGACAGTACACCCATGGCACCGGTGTTGACCTCGTCGTCGATCCGGTGGGGACGACGTTACCTGCTTCGCTTGCTGCACTCGCTCCGCAAGGACGTCTCGTCTTCGTCGGTAATGCGGGCGGTGGCAGCCTGACTGTCGACTTGTGGCCGCCAATGCAGTCTAACCAGACACTCATGGGGGTATTTATGGGACCCCTTTTTGAAAAGCCCGGAGTTCGGGCAAGTGTGGACGACATGTTGCAGGCTCTAGCCGCAGGGCGCATCAGGGTTGTCATTGACCGCATCTTCCCCCTGGCCAGCGCTGCTGCGGCCCACGAATTCGCCGAGACAGCGAAACCGCTTGGCCGCATCGTTATGAAGCCATGAGGCGCGTTTGACCAGTATGAGTGCGCTGGGCTAATTACTGGGTTCTGGTATCAAGGCTAAGTTCAGATGTCAGGGGTAGGGCAAAGCTGAAATGCCCGCTCTGTGCCAAAGCAGACATTGCTAGCTCTACACTGCATTAATTATTGGGGAACATGTCAGTTCGTTATCTCAGGCTCATTTCATTGAGTTCTGAACTTTGAAGCCGGGATTTTTTTCAAAAATCTCAGCAACAAAATCCATGAACACAATCGCCCGTTTTGGTAAAAGTCGATTAGCAACATAAACGGCTTGAATGGGAACGAGCGATGCAGTGTAATCAGTCAGTAATAATTGTAAATTGCCACTTTCCAGTCCCTCCTCGAACAACCATTCTGGGCCCTGTGCGATCCCAATCCCTGCATTGACAAATTTCTGTACTGCTTCGGGTGAATTGACCCTGAGCCGACCAGAAACAGGAACATTGATATCTTGAAATCTCCAGGTAGCTCCTGTTGTCAGCAAGGTATAAATCAAACAATCATGTTTTTTTAAATCCTCGGGGGTATTAGGGGTTCCACGTTTCGCTAAGTACTTGTTACTGGCAACACAGACTCGCTCAAACATGCCAAGTCTGCGGGCACGCATAGCACTGTCCTCCAGGTGTCCAATGCGGATTGCCAGCTCAGCCCCTTCATCAACGAGATTGATATAGCGGTCATTAATCTGTAGATCGAGTGTTATCTCAGGGTAGCGTTCTAAAAAATCTGAGATGTGCGGGACTAAGAATGTGTGAGCCAATGCTGTGGGGCAGGCAACGCGTAATAGCCCTGTGGGTGTAACATTTCCTCTGAAAGAAGACTCTGACTCTTCGACCGCTTCCAGAATACGCCTTGCTTCCAAATAATAACGTTCTCCTTCAGGAGTCAGGGAAAGCTTGCGGGTTGATCTGTGAAGTAATCTGGTCTGCAAATGCTCTTCGAGGGCTGCAATATGACGACTCACGTTCGGTTGCCCTAAGCCCAAATCCCTGCCGGCTGCGGAAAAGCTGCCTGTTTCAGCGGTACGGACAAAGCATGTCATCAACAGTAATCTATCCATCCTAAAACCCATTTATGCTTTTAATGCATGAAAGATATTTAAAAATACAATCTTATCACTATCTGAGCATGAGCATACAGTGGCTATCAAATCGGTCATTCGCCGGTCAGTAGTTAAAACTAACAGGAGATAGTTATATGGCTAGATTACAAGGTAAACGCGCACTGATCACGGGTGGAACAAGTGGTATTGGTCTTGAAACAGCGAAGCTGTTTGTTGCAGAAGGTGCACGCGTAATTGTTACGGGTGTTAACCCTGATTCTATCGCAAAGGCGAAAGTAGAACTGGGTAATGACGTGTTAGTCGTGAGTGCTGATTCCGCTGATGTGAACGCACAGAAAGCGCTGGCTCAGACAGTTCAGGAACACTTTGGACAACTGGATATCGCTTTTCTGAATGCGGGTATATCAATGTATATGCCAATTGAGGTATGGACAGAAGAGCAGTTCGACCGCATTTATGATATCAACGTTAAAGGTCCTTACTTCTTGATGCAGGCGCTGCTGCCAGTGTTCGCAAGCTCTGCATCAGTGGTCTTTAATACCTCTGTAAATGCTCACACGGGACCGGTGAACTCTTCAGTTTATGGCTCAACAAAAGCAGCATTACTGAACATGTCGAAAACACTTTCCAACGAGTTACTTTCTCGTGGGATCCGTATCAACGCAGTGAGCCCTGGCCCTGTTGATACACCGCTTTACGATAAGGCGGGGATCCCAGTGGAATATCATGATCAAGTGATGAAAGATATCGTTGCAACCATCCCTGCCGGTCGTTTTGGTAAGCCTCAGGAAGTAGCACAAGCGGTACTTTACTTCGCATCTGATGAGTCTGCCTGGACCGTGGGTTCAGAAATCATCATCGACGGCGGCGTTTCAATCTAAGCCACCAAAATAAGATTTACAATTCATCAAGCCCGCCACCTTTTATAGCGGCGGGCTATCTTTTTATCTGGAGTCTGAGATGTCTACCTGTGACCTGACACTTATTAGCCACCTACTGTGCCCCTTTGTGCAGCGTTCAGCGATCGTTCTTCTCGAGAAAAATGTGCTATTTGAACGCGTAAATGTAGACTTATCGGCAAACCTGACTGGTTTCTTGCTCTGTCACCCACTGGCAAGGTGCCGCTACTTAAAGTGTGTCAGGAAAATGGTGAAGGTGCTCTTATTTTCGAGAGCATGGTGATCTGCGAGTACCTTAATGAAACACAGGACGGTTATTCGATGTATGCTGACGATGCATTAGTAAGAGCCAGACAGCGCGCATGGATCGAGTTCTCTACATCAATGCTTGGAAATGCATGGCAATTTTTAAATGCGACTGATCAGGTCATTGCAGACAGCAAACGCGCGGTGTTCCGTGAGCAGCTTGAACGTATTGAATCTGAATTGAGCCTGGGACCTTATTTCTCTGGTGCCGAATTCAGTATGGTTGATGCGGTCTACGCTCCTGTTTTCCGTTACTTCTCCATCATCGATGCATCAGTCTCTGAGGCGATTTTTGAGGGGCTTCCACGTGCTTTAGCGTGGAAAGCTGCACTTGCGAAAAGGGAAAGTGTACAAGCCGCTGTATCATCAGATTATGCAGAACTTTTCCAAAATCATCTTCGTCAGCATTCCGCAATTCTCGCTGCCTGAAGATATTCGCTGGGAAACCGTGACCTGTTTCCCGCTGATTAAAACACTGCAATGTTAGTAATTCCTCCACCAACTGAGAGAACAATTTTGAACTTCTGCTTTTCGCTCAGGCTGTGTGAAAACCCTAGTCCAAAACTGATGTGAGCGTGTCTACGCAAAATCTGAAATTAATCGACCGGTTAGTAGAGCCGAATTTTACGTATGAGCGCGGTTTTCAGCTCTGTTTTTGGCAGTTTCAGCGGCCAAAAAAGTTTTCACACAGCCTGCGCTCTCAGCAGACCTTCAGCGTCACGTATTTGTCTGCTGTGTGCCAAGAGCGGAAGTTAACTACGGATAAAATTCAGCGCCTCACCTCCAGAGCCGCTGCATAATGGCAATAAGCTACACTTGTTCATTATTTCCAAAACAGGAAAGCCTTCCGCTGCTTCAACGGTGTGTGTTTGACATCGCGCAGTTGGGACATTTTGATCAACAACGAGCATGGCCAGCTAACGATGAAATTGATACTTGTTCGACACGCAGAAACAGAGTGGAATTTGGAAGGAATTATTCAGGGGCACAGCGATAGCCCCTTGACCTGTCGGGGTTTGCGTGAAACATCCGTCCTACTAGCAGCGTTTAGTGCAAGTGAGTATCAAATAGAGCGTGTTTACGCTTCTCCGCTTGGGCGTGCCTGGCAAATGGGGCAAAGCCTGGCTGAACACTTTCATTGTTCACTGACGGCTGAACCGGCCCTTAAAGAGCAGGCCTTTGGTCAGTTTGAAGGTATGCCGTTAGAACTACTCAGACAAAAACATCCAAACTATGCAAATGAGTTATTCAGGCTTGATGCAGAGTATTGTCCACCTGGGGGGGAGTCACTGGCGCATGCTTCTCAGCGAGTTATGCGTTTTTTACAAAACCTGGAAGATACCTCATCACATCAACAAACAATATGTATTGTGTCTCACGGGCATGTCAGTCAGGGCACTCTGGCAATTCTTAAAGAAGGGACTGTCAATAGTTTCCCTCGCTATGCTCACCCCAATGCAAGTTATTCTGTTATCGACCTGATTAATGGAAAATGTATCGGCCTAAAGTGGGGGATTGCTACACATTTACGTCACCTGAATTAGTGGCTACCTTTCAAGCATTGAAAACCCATCCTGCCAGAGTCATCATTATTTAAGCACAAAGTCCGCTTTTCGCTCTCAGCAGACCTTCAGCGTCACGTGTTTGTCTGCTGGTCAGGAGCGGACGTCACCAACAATTGAGTGTGCTACTCATAAGGGAGCAGATCAGACGAACTCAAAAATAGTTGTCGGGACCCTTAGCGAGCATGCGGATAGGATGCATTTCAGATGCATTTCTGTTTCAGGGAAGCTTAATCCACGTGATACGTGGGATAATCTATATAACCTGCATCTCGCCCAGTATAGAACGTATCCTTATCAGGAATAGCTATCGGCCACCCATTTTTCATGCGTTTAACGAGATCAGGATTGGCTATGAAAGGACGCCCAAATGCGATTAAGTCGGCATAACCTTCTCTGAGTGCCAGTTCAGCACGCTCCTGTGTATAGCTGCCCGCGACGATGAGGGTACCTTCGTAGGCCTCGCGAAACTTTGTCAGAAAGCCAGCAGGAATGGCCTGAGCTCCCAGAGATTCCTGATCGCTCAAATGCACATATGCGAGATGTCGACGACGCAGTTCGATACCCAAAGATAACCAGGTATCCTGCTCATCATCAAAGCCATGCATATCCTGCAGGCGGCCAAAGGGTGCAATACGGATACCTGTCAGATGACTCCCGATGGCTGCAGAGACGGCATCCACCGTTTCCAGCGTAAACCGCAGGCGACTAGCAATATTACCGCCATAGCGGTCTGTTCTGTCGTTAAGTCCACCATTGATAAATTGCTCGAAGATGTAGCCGTTAGCCGCGTGGATCTCCACACCGTCAAAACCCGCCTCGATAGCATTTTTAGCCGCCCGAACGAAATCCTGTGTCACCCGCGGGACTTCATCCGTTGCTAATGCGCGGGGCTGGCTGTGAAATACGCGTACAGACTGACAGTTATCACCGGGAATGTGAGTGGTGCAGCCTTCTGCAACGCGTGAGACGGAGCTGACCGGTGCCTGCCCATCAGGCTGGTGAGCAATGTGAGAGGAACGACCTACGTGCCAAAGCTGGATGAATATTCTCCCACCCTGCGCATGTACTGCCTCAGTCACCTTTTTCCAGCCCTCTATCTGTTCGTCAGTGTAAATTCCCGGCGTGTAAGCCTGTCCACGGCCTTCCATTGAAACAGGTGAACCTTCGGAAACAATTAAACCTGCTGTTGCGCGCTGGCGATAGTAGGTGACCATACTGTCAGTGGGAACATGGTCATAGGCTCGCGATCGGGTCATTGGTGCCATAACGACACGATTATTAAGCTTTATTCCATTCATTGTATAGATATTCAGTAACTCGCTCATTCTGTCTCCTGAAGCCATTTCATGGTAAAAATCTGTTAGCAACGATCTTATCCTTATTTGAAGGCCATGATTACCTGGGCAAAAAGACCCTCAGTGTTGAGATAAAGGAACCAATATTTGTGACGGTACAACTCAATGGCGTACAGGAATTTACTGAAATCGTCAGAAAAGGCAGTTTCGTTGCTGCAGCTGAGGGTTTAGGCGTGACGCGTTCGGCACTCAGCAAAAGCATCAAGCGTCTGGAAATTCGGCTGGGGGTTCGCTTACTCAACCGCAGTACGCGAAGCCTGTCGCTGACACCGGAAGGTGAGATCTATTTCAATCACTGCACTGTTGCTCTGGATATGATTTCAGATGCCGAAAGCAGAATAGAGGCGGGGATAGTCGAGCCGTCTGGACTGATGCGGCTGACGGTTCCCGTGGCCTTTGGGCACCTTTTCATTATGCCCTTACTCAATATCATGGCGTTAAAATACCGGGCCCTGAATATCGAAGTTGATTTCAGCGATCGGGTTCGCGACCCGTCGACAGACGGTTTTGACCTCGCACTGAGGCTTGGCCCCCTACCTGACTCAGGTGATTTGGTTGCCACCCGCCTGGGCGAGCAAAGGCTTATCATTTGTGCCTCAGCGGGCTATCTGGAACAAGCAGGCACCCCCATTGATCTTCGTGAGCTTTCATCTCACAGATGCATTTCAGGGTTACCATCAGACGGGCAAACTTACTGGCTAATCCGGGGCAAAGAGGGGCACGTTGTAAGACATGTTGTTTCCTCAGCCTACCGTTTTAATAATGGTCAAGCCATGCTGGAAGCGGCTATCGCAGGATGTGGGGTGACGCAACTTCCGGACTGGTTATGCGGTGATGCCATCAAAAAGGGGCAGCTTCGTGCAATTCTACCCACCTTTCAGGCACCGCCCACCCCCATTTCTGCAATGTGGCCCAGGACTCACACGGTGCTTCCTAAAGTGAGAGCCTTGATTGAAGAACTGAAAAAAGAGTTGCCGGCACTGTTAACGAGCGCGCAGCGTTCATCTGTTACGAGATAATGAGATATCAGTGCCTGATACATCAGCGACCGCAAGCCTGCCAGAATTATATTCGCTCAAGCATATTGACCAATGATTGTGAGCGTCTGTTTCCATTCTTACCCGGTAATGAGCACCGTAGATTTCGCCCCCCTGAGTCATACGTTTTCTCCTGGATAATCCGGCCTATTATCAGGAAGGCCGACTGGTTAACCTTCAAGCGGCATAATAATAAAGCCGAAGGTCAGGCGGCCCAGGCGGAATACGCGCTTATATGCGCTATGTGAGGCAAGATCCAGCGGATAAGTGAGTTGTATCTGTAAATTGGGGATTTTCACTCCTGACGGGCGCAGTCAGTCGCGCCCGTTATTTAGTTCATCACTGATGATTACTTCGCTGCATCCCGCAGGACCTGCTTCATAAAGGCGACGGAGCTCTCCAGAGCCTGCACTGCTTCTGGCTGCAGCGTGGAGAAGAAATGCCAGGCGTGGAACATACCCGGCCAAACCTCCAAATTTACGCGAACCCGGTTATCACCCAGATGAGTTGCGAGCCGCATCGCGTCGCTCAGCATCAGTTCATTCTCGCCAATCTGAACCAGCACCGGCGGCAGACCCGTCACATCCGCAAACACCGGTGATGCCATTGGGTGATTAGGTAACGCATCGCCCAGGAAGGTGCGTGCCAGGAAATCCAGGCCGGCCTTGGTGTTCAGAGGATCAAGACCTTCCCGGTTGGTCATGGAGACGCCCGTATGCTCAAGGTTGGCCCATGGGGAAATGGAAACACCGCCGGCCGGAAGTGGCAGGCCTTTATTACGTGCAGCTACCATAACGGTAACCACCATTGCTCCGCCTGCAGACTCGCCCGCCAGTACGATTTTGCTGGCATCAAAGCCCTGTTCAATCAACCACTCATACGCACGAACGGTATCGGTAACGGGCGTGGGGAAAGGATACTCCGGTGCCAGACGGTAATCCGGCATGTAAACCCGTGCGCCCAGCATGCTGGCGTAGTTACCACCAATACCGTGATAGCCCGCCGGTTCGCCGACAATATAAGCCCCGCCGTGGATGTACATCACGATGGCATCAGTTTCAAGTTTGTCAGGCGTCACCAGCGTGCCCGGTACGCCCCCCATGTCGACTTCAGTAAAACTGACACCGGCAGGTGCAGGATTTTTAGCCAGCATACGGGTATAGGCGTCACGTACCTCACTCATAGGCGTTACGGTATCCTCACCCGTAAGGATTGGACCCAGGCCGGCCAGGCTTTCTGACCATTCTTTTACGGCTTGTTTGGTTTGTTGATTCAGCATTTTTATTCCTGTTTGTATTTGCGTTAAAAAATAACAGGAACCTATAGTATATAAACATTTAGGGAATGTGTTTCCCGTATCAGGGTACGTTAAAGCCCGTATTAAAGGAGATAAATAAAGCATGGAGATCAACAGCATTGGTGATATCGCCGCATTCGTCGCGGCTGTAAAAGCCGGGAGTTACACCCACGCAGCGGGTTCCCTCGGGCTCACTCGTTCTGCCATTGGCAAGAGTATTGTCAGGCTCGAAACGCGTATGGGTGTTCGTCTCCTTAACCGTACCACCCGGAGTCTGAGTCTGACTGATGAAGGGAGGGTCATGTTCGACCGTTGCCGACAGATACTGGATGACCTGGAAGAGGTCGATGCCGCCATGGCCATGCGCAGGGGGAAACCAACGGGGACTCTCCGGCTGAGTGCTCCGCTTTCTTTTGGGCAGCGCCACATCCTTCCCATTCTGGATGTTTATCTGAAAAAGTGGCCGGAACTTCGTGCGGAGGTGTCCTTTAGCGACAGGTTTGTTGATCTTATTGAAGAAGGCTTTGATATTGCCATTCGCATCGGTGAACCCCGCGATGACTCGCGCATTCTTACCCGAACGATTGCTTCGCAGCACATTGTCACTTGTGCATCTCCAGAATATTTGTCCTCACGGGGCGTTCCAGAAACGCCCGCAGACTTAACCAGGCATGACACTATTTTTCTTCTGAGTGCAGAAAAGAGACGCAGCTGGCGGTTTGCGACTCCGGAAGGTACTTTTGTGTATGAAGGACCCGGGCGGCTAAACCTCGACAGTTCGGAAGCCATGCGGGCATCGGCAATTTCCGGATTTGGTATCGTTCACTTACCGACCTATTTGCTAGGGGAGGATTTACGTAGTGGTAAGCTGATACCGGTGCTTGAGGAGTATCCTTTCCCTCCGGAACCTATTCGGCTCATTTATCCCAGTAAACGACATTTATCCCCGCGAATTCGGGCCTTTATTGACCTGCTTGTGGAAAGCTGGGAGCAAGGTTTACCTTGGGAATAAAGTATATCCAAACGCAGTTGTCCGGCTACATTTTCAGGCACAATGTCCGCTCCTCGCTCACAGCGGACCTTTCATAACCAGAGGTCCGCTCTGTGCCAGAAGCGGACGTTGTATCTTTGCACGCTGCGATAACTTTTTGATAATTTTGCAAACGCATTAAAAAGACAATTATCAGAGTGGCCTCTTAAGTGTTCTTATGCAGATTGCGGTAGCCTCCTGGCGTTCTTCCGGTATGACGTTTGAATGCCAGCGAAAAAGAGGGAACAGATTTATATCCGGTTAATCTTGCTATCTCACTAATACTTAAGTGATGTTTCCTGAGTTCAGCGCATGCCAGCTCCATTCGCCATGACGTCAGATAATTCCCGGGCGTTGAACCGGTAAGCTGGTGAAACCGACTAGCGAACGCACTGCGGGACATGGCTGATTTAGCAGACAGACTTGCCAGCGTCCAGTCTGCAGATGGAGAAGAATGTATCAGTGACAGTGCGGTTCCTATTTTCCTGTCACCGAGCGCTTTCAGCCAGGATGTCCCTTTCTGATTACCCTCTAAGTATTCCCTCAGCATCTGCACCAGAACAAGTATTGCCATGCTACTGGCCACAATGTCGTGTCCGGGACGAAGCGCTGATGTTTCATGCGAAAGCAAAGTGATAAGGGCGGTGAGTGCAGGAGAAGAACTTTCCTCTCGTCGTGAAACCAGAACCGGAGGCAGATGTTTTAAAAGCAGCGGGCTGGAAGCCTCCTCAAATACGAATCTTCCCCCAATCCCCTCACTGATAAGTTCTCCCTGGCCGTAGCGGACCACGCCATCCGCTTCACGGTGAGAAGAGAATATCTGCCGTCCGTCACTCACCATCAATGCCGGACTTGAGCCACAGCAGTAAGCGTCACCCGAGGTCAGAAGATAGAAGTCCCCTTTTTCAAGCAGCAGAGGCTGCATTCCGACCATCCAGAGCCAGAAGTTCCCCTCAAGCACAGTGCCGAACTTAATGTGTTTATAAGAGGGAAACCGCATTGCCCAGGGGCCACGTGCTTCCATACGGGCCGTAAGAATGGCCTCTACCTTCAGGAGTGAAAGAATATCAGACAGCGGATCCATAACATCCTGGACGAATGAATAATAAAAAAGGGATTTCTATAATAAAAGAAAGCTTTTATCTGCGTCATTATCATTTGGAGCTTAACGGAGAAAACCAAATGAAATACGCAGAACTGGGTAAAACAGGGGTTTATGTTTCACGCATTTGTCTCGGGACGATGACATTTGGCGGGGCGGATAATGCCGCCGGTAATGCCATCGGCCGTCTGACGGGCAAAGAGGCGGATATTATCGTTGGTGAGGCGCTGGACGCCGGCATCAATTTTATTGATACCGCCGATGTCTATGGTTCGGGGGGCTCTGAAAGCGTGCTGGGCGAAGTGCTGGCGCAGCGCCGCGGTCAGGTTTTCCTTGCAACAAAAGCGCACAGCAGAATGAATGCGGGCCCAAATGATGCAGGCCAGTCGCGCTATCACTTGATGCAGGCGCTTGAAGCCAGCCTGCGGCGGCTTAAAACCGATCACATTGACTTATATCAGGTTCACAACTTTGATGCTGCAACGCCGCCTGAAGAGGTTTTACGGACACTGGATGATATGGTGCGACAGGGTAAGGTCAGGTATATCGGCTGTTCGAATTATGCGGGCTGGCAGCTTGCCAAAGCCCTGGGTGTCTCGGCTGAACATAAGCTTGAGAAATTTGTCAGCGTACAGTCTTTTTATTCGCTGGCCTGCCGCGACATTGAGCATGAACTCCTGCCGGCAATCAAGGACAGCCACAGCGGACTTCTGTGCTGGAGTCCACTGGCAGGCGGGCTGCTTTCAGGCAAGTTTGATCGCAGCGGCAATCATGACGCTTCGGGCAGGCGCGCGAAGATCGAATTTCCACCCGTCGACAAGAACCAGGCATGGGATATCGTGGATGTGCTCAGAGCAGTTTCTGAAAAACACAACACCACACCAGCCTGCATTGCGCTCGCCTGGCTGCTTTCGTCACCGCAGGTGACCAGCGTTATAGCGGGCGTGCGTAATGTGGAGCAACTCAGGGGCAACCTCTGCGCACTGTCTGTTGAGCTCAGTGAAGAAGAAAAAGGAATGCTCGATGAGGTCAGTCATCCAGGGATTCGTTATCCGGGCTGGATACAGTCATATAATGCCGCGAGTCGTTTCCCTGCGGGCTTTACCGATACCGGACCCAGTTGGGTGCTGGGCGAGTCACCCGTCTGAAATAAAATATATATGGGATGTCCGGTTCGTATTTAGGCCGAAAAGGGCTGGTACAAAATAAATGCCAGTAGAAGCTGAATATCTCAGTGTCAAAGATCCGCTGCTCGCTCGAAGCAGCCTGATGGGCTTCACCTACAGCAGTTTGGTGCCAGAAGCGGACATTACTGGCAGACTGAAGCAGATAAAGTCCTGCCCGCATGCGGCAATTAGAGCTCTCACATTGTTTATGCTGCAAACCGGCTTTCTGGTAAACCGGCAAAGACTGCAGATTCGGCCTTCAGTAAAGCACCGTCATAAATTGATGGCGCAGAAAGCCCCACAGAAGCAGTGGTGCAGTAGAGGTTGGTGAAGCCCTCACCGGCCAGTATCGGACAGGTGCTCTGGATACCAGGGGATGGCAGGATAGTGTCTGTGGTCCCATCCGGACTGTAACGAACAATACGATTCCCTCCCCATTCAGCATTCCATAAATAGCCCATCGCATCCACGCAGGAGCCGTCAGGTGCACCATTGCCTGCTGTTTCGGTGAACACGCGCGGGTTCTCCAGAGATGGATAATCGCAGCAGAATATTTTGCCCTGCATCGAGTCGCTGTAATAGATCGTGCAGCCATCGGGGCTGAAACAGATGCTGTTCGGGATGGCGACCTCGGGCAGCGCAAGCGTTTCAACAGTCAGCGTTGCAGCATTTAGTCGGTGAAACTTACCGATGACTTTTACGGGATAACCTTCATCCATAGTCCCAAAGACAAAATTACCGGCACGGTCGCACCGTCCGTCACCTGTGCGGGTGCCTGTTTCTCCCGGTGAGGCTGCCACCGTTGTAAGAATACCGGTGTTGAGATCATAGAAAGCCAGCCTGGACGCGAGTCCCATCAGCAGAATGTGACTCTTTTCGGTCAGGGCAAAGGATCCAAGGCGTTCTGGCAGCGACCAGCGCATCACAGCGTCATCGCCTTCTTCTAAGGCGAGTAGTTCACTGCATTCAATGTCAGTCCAATAGAGTCTGCATGTTCTTTCACACCACAGGGGGCACTCTCCCAGCGTATTCCTGACATCAGCTGCAATTGAAAACATGTTAATCCTCCGGATAAATAAAGGTCGTACTGCACATTGAGCGTGACTCACCCGCGTCTGCGCTGTGGTAAACGTGGGTAAACGCAGTTACTGCAGATAACGCGCAGAAAGTCGATCGCTGAAAAGCATGACGGCAAGTCCGATCAGCATAACCAGCATTCCCCCCAGCCTGAGTAACGAAACCGGACGCCGCACAGCGCCCAACAAGCCAAAATGATCAATCATCTGCGAGGAAAGTAACTGTCCGACAATCGCCAGCCCGAGCAGAGCTGAAAACCCAATTTTCGGCGCAAGCACGACATAGCTGAACAGTGCACATGCACCTATCATTCCGCCCGCCAGACTCCAGAGGGGTTGCGACGGGATCGCCGCTAGCGATGTCATCAACCCACCCCGCAGCAGCGCGTAAATCCCTAGACTGAACGCGCCCGCCGTAAATGAAAACAGCGCCGCAGTGACCGGGTCGCCGCCCAGTCCCTTTGCCAGCTGGCTGTTCAGGGTCGTCTGCAGGGTGATCCCCAGACCTGCGGCAAAAGCGATTACGTAATAGGTCATGCCCATGCTTTTCATCCTGGTCAGTCGGCCTGCACCAGCGGCAGGAAGGTGTCAGCAAAAATGTCAGGCTGGTAGCCAGAGGCTGCAAAAAGGTGCTCACGCGACTCATCAATCGCCGCACGTAGTCGCGCGCTGTCTACGCCCAGCACCTTACCGTTCTGTTTAACGATGCGTCCGCCGATCATGACGGTGTCGATGTTGCTGCGCTCGGCGGCATGAACCACCGTGCCAAAGGCATTGCCGGACGGGTAAAGATTGAGATCACTGACGCTAATCAGCACCAGGTCGGCTTGTTTGCCTGGCGTCAGGCTGCCAACTTTGTCCTGCAGCCCTGCACAGGCAGCGCCATCAAGAGTCGCGGCTTTAAGGAGTTGCGCCGCCGGAAGCGTTTTCAGCGCATGTTCAGAATCGCAGCACTGCTGCTGATGCATGCCCATCACGCGCTGCAGGTAAAAGGCGACGCGCATCTCCATAAACATATCGGTGCTGTACGACGTTTCATTGTCTACGCTCAGGCCAGGGTTGATGCCATGACGCTGCGCGGCCTCAATGGCGAACATCCCGCTTTCGATGCCATAGTGCGAATCTGAGCGCGGGCAGACGTTCACCCGGACACCGGCCTCCCGCAGAATTTCCCATCCCCTGTCGGGCAGCGCCGTGCAGTGATTGAAAATATTGTCCGGACCCAGAAGCCCCTGCTGATGCAGCGACTCAAGTTCAGACCCCATCTCAGCGCCAAAGAACTCAGTGACAATCGACAGTCCCAGCCGGCGGGCTTCGGCCCACAACTCCGGCTCCAGCTGGGCCATGACGGCGAGAGAGACCAGGCTTTCAGGGTTGTCGGTGAAATACTTATCCTGCAGACGCTGCCAGTTTCCCGGCCAGTGCGCTTTATCCCATTCGCCAGCTACCGGTGCGCCGGAAGCATGAATGGCACGAATGCCGGTATCAAGCAGGGCCTCGACGGCGGCATCGGAATGCGCTGCGGTTCGGCTGTTGTGCGAGTTATCGATCATTGTGGTGATGCCCGCGTCAATAGCGCCCAGCGCCGTCAGCAGGTTGCCAACATAGATATCGGCAGGACGGTAATATTTAGCGAAGGAGAAGTGCGTGGCGTTGCTGTAGTCGTCCAGGCAGGTGGCGTTTGGGTTAATGCGGCGCAACTGTCCTTCCCATGCGTGACGATGAGAATCGACCATTCCCGGCATGGCGATCATGTTGGTGGCATCAATGACATGCGCACCCGGCACATCAAGGTTCTGGCCGACGGCGGTAATCGTTGAGCCGTTGATGAGAATATCGCCGCGCTCAATGTTACCGACGTTCCCGTCCATGCTCAGTATCGTCGCGCCACGAATCAACGTAGCCTGTGAAGTGACATTCTGATTGTTAACAATATTTCGGATGTATTTGGTCATTAAACCTGCCTCTTTCCTGATTAATGGGGAAACGATACACCACGTTATTAGCCTGAATAAGATGCTTAAAGCGTTTTCATAATTCATAATTCGCGAATAATCAGACTCACTTTTACCCAGGAGCAGGACGATGGATCGGATTCAGGCTATGCAGGTTTTTATAAGGGTTGCTGAAGCCGGAAGCTTTGTGCGCGCGGCAGAGACACTGTCACTGCCAGCTTCCACCGTCACCAGCACGATTAAAAATCTGGAGAAATACCTGCAGGTACGTCTGCTTAACCGGACAACAAGACGGGTCAGCCTCACACCTGAAGGACTGCAGTATCTGGTGCAGTGCCGGGAGATCCTGTCGCTAATTGAACTTAGTGAATCCAGCCTGAGTGATTCCGTCAGGCGACCCCAGGGACGGCTGCGGGTTGATATGCCAGGGGGTATCGCCCACTTCGTCGTCATGCCCAATCTGAAAGAATTTTACCGGCTCTATCCGGATATTTACCTGATGATTGGCGTCAGCGACCGGCAGGTCGATCTTGTTCAGGAAGGGATAGATTGCGTGATCCGAACCGGAGAATTAACCGACTCCACGCTGGTTGCGCGGCCACTTGGCCGGTTTCGCTGGGTGACCTGCGCCTCGCCTGACTATCTCAGGCAATACGGTGTGCCTGAGACGCCGGAAGCGTTGTCGCTGCATCGGGCGATTCATTACTTTTCCGGTTCGGGAAGACGCACTAATGAACTGCGTTTCACACGAGGCACTGAGGCCTTCTCTGTGCCGGTTGAGGGGGATGCAGCCGTTAACGAAACGGGACTCTATATCAGACTGTGCCTTGAGGGTTTTGGGCTGGCGCAGCTTGCTGAGAATGTGATTTCGGAGAATCTGCGGCAAGGCAAACTGGTCGAGGTTCTGGCGGACTGGCAGCCACCTTCCGTGCCGGTGACGATGCTCTATCCGCATCAGCGTTTTCTCTCTCCCGCCGTGCGTGCTTTTGCTGACTGGGTCGGCGAACTTTTCAACGATGTCGCAGGTGAGAAACGGCCTTCCCGGTAAGAGATGGTCTTGAGAGCAAGAGTACGCTTCAGAACGATAATGGACAGCATCCACAGCAGAGGAACCGATCGTTCCCCTGTGGTGCCAGCCAATTCAGCCCGTCTGCTGTACAGGTTCCAGATGCGCATTTCGTCCGGCAGCCATTCCGGTGCAGGCACCTGCGACCGCGATTGCTGCGGTCATCAGTAATGGCAATGTCCAGCCTCCGGACAACTCCTGTACTTTGCCCAGCAGCAGCGGACCCATCGCCGCCATCAGATAACCGACGCTCTGCGCCATGCCTGACAGCGCGGCGGCGTCACCGGCATTTTTGGTACGAAGTCCGATGAAGGTCAGGCCCAGCATCATACTGGCACCCGAGCTGAAGCCGAGAAGAGCAGCCCACAGCATCGCCAGATTCGGCAGGTACATGATGCCGATAAAGGACGCAGCGGTTAACAGGCTGACGCCGGCAGCGGCTGCTTTCTGATCGTTGAGGCGACGCAGCGTGGCGGCCAGAATCAGGCCGGGAATGGCGGTGGTCAGCTGAAGAATGCCGTGTACTTCACCGGCCTGGGCTGAGGAGAGTCCACTGTCCGTTAGAATGGCGGGCAGCCAGCCGACAGCAACATAAAACGGCATCGCATTCAGGCCCATAAACAAGGTGACCTGCCATGCCAGAGGCGAGCGCCAGACCGCGACGGTCGCCGTTGTTTTCTCACCCGCTGCTGGCAACTGATGCTTCATCTTTAACTGGGGCAACCATAAAAGCAACGCAAGCAGCGGTGCAATAACCAACATGGCTAACGCGATGTTCCAGCCCCAGTTCTGCGTCAGAGGAATGACAACGGCTGAACCAATAGCACCAGCCGCGCCCATGGTGATGGAATATGCCCCCGTCACGGAAGCCACGTTGCCAGAAAAGTCGCGTTTGATAAGGCCAGGCAACAGGACATTGCCGAGGGCAATCCCGATACCTATCAATATGGTTCCGCCATAAAGCGCCCAGACACTGCCTGTGGAGCGAAGCAGGATGCCAGCTGAAATCACGGCCAGGGCACCAAAAAGGGTGCGTTCAAGACCGTACTTGTGTGAGATGGATGCGCTCAGCGGTGAAAAGGCGGCAAATGCCAGTAAAGGCAGCGAGTTAAGCAACCCAACGGCAGTAATACTTAGCCCAAAATCATGGCGAATAGACTCTAAAACGGGTGCGATAGCGGTAAAAGGAACACGCAGGTTGATAGCTATAAAAAGGATGCCGGTCACAAGTATGATTGAAGACCACTTGTTCGTAGTGTGGGACATAAATTTTGCTTTCTCTGGTAAAAAGAAAGACTTTAAAGGACGCATGAGTTACAGAATATAGATAACCTGACAACATATAACTAAATCATGCCACTTAATAAAAAACCGGTGACCTCACCGGATGAGTTTAATTCCGATGCTTTCAGTCAGGCTGCTATCGCGCTGCATGTATCATCGTCAGGCGAGTATGCAGGTCAGAGTCCGCACGCTCACCGTAAGGGACAACTTATTATCTCTTTGCGCGGTGCAGTGAGCTGTGAGGTTGAGGATGCGCTGTGGCTTGTTCCACCCGGACATGCTGTCTGGGTTCCGGGTGAAATCCCCCACAGTTGCCGGGTCACGAAGAATGCAGATACCTGCTTTCTGTTTATCGAACCCGGCGCGGCAGCGATGCCGGAAATCTGTTGTACCCTGGCGATGACTTCTCTGGTCCGCGAGCTTGTTCTGTATCTGGCAGAACAGGGACAGGCTTATTCTCCTGACAGTAAAACTGCCAGGCTCGCAGCGGTGCTGCTGGAGCATATTCCGGATGTGCCGGTTGAAGCGCTCCATCTTCCCGTATCCGATCATCCTAAAATCCGGAATATGGCGGAGGCACTTTTTAATGAGCCTGATGATCGGCGAACGTTAAAGCAGTGGGCTGCACATCTGGTCACCAGCGAACGATCGCTGGCCAGGCTGATAAAAGAGGCGACAGGAATGAGCTTTGGTCGCTGGCGTCAGCAACTGCATTTGATGATTGCCCTGAGCCATCTGGCTGAAGGTCAGTCCGTGCAGCGCGTAGCCGGAACGCTGGGATATGATTCGGTCAGCGCATTTATTACGATGTTCAGAAAAGCGCTGGGTAAATCACCGACGCAATATTTTTCGTCTCTAAACTAATGCAAAACAACACAAACCGAATTTTTATAAAGAACCCCAGCGTCCGCTGTTCACTCTCAGCAGACCTTCAGCGTCACGTGTTTGTCTGGTGTGTGCCAGAAGCGGACTGTGCTGACGTCGTTCTATGTTAATTTAGGGTTGCAGCTCATATCCACACAAAGGAATCTATAAAAAACTGGCTCATACCAAGCGAATGAGCCAGTTGAAAATGATCACTTCAGTGCAGCGTTTATCGCATTTATGAGATTCGTGCAGCCTTGGATCTCATTAGCAGATAGATCAGTGAACGAATGATCTCGAGACCATCTTAAGAAAGCCTTAGCTAACTTATATTTGGAAAAATCTTTGCCAATTTCACTTTGGAACAAATTGATAATAGGCTTATCCCCAGCGCTTGCCATCGCCGTGGTTAAATCCCAATTTAGTTCAGATTTGGCTATTCCGATTAATGTATCTCTGAGCAGGTCTTCGATTTCTGCTTTTTCAATTTTAGGAACTGTAAAATCTGATGTTCGAAGGATTCTTTTATTGCTGAGACGGTGAACCAGAATTTCCTGATTTGCTGCTTGATCACCAGCATTATCTGAGTCAAGTAAAGCCGCGACCTTTAGGTTGTGTGAAGTAAGAATTGTCGCGAAATAGACGACCTTGCTTGCTGTGTTGGCTGGTACAAGCGCGATCTTTTCGTGCAAAAATGTTTTTCCGCCATCCTTAAGCAGGCCGGATATGGCTTCGACATACCAATAATCTGTCAAACCTTCTAAAATCAAATTACGCTGGTTGGCAAATAGACTCTGAGCTAAATCATATCCAAGCGCTTCCTGTAGCGGTAACAGCGCTGCAGGATCACTGGAGGAGACTGTTGTGTGTACTTTCGTACCAACAGTCCTATCGGTCAGTTCCACAACTCTCACAATATCGAGTTCATCCGGGCCAACTAGAAATGGTGAATGAGTTGAGTATAAAGTCTGATTGTTATCGGCAAGTAATGAGATAGTTTTTCTAAACTCTCTTTGCTTCAGGGCATGGAGGCTAACTCCTGGCTCATCTAATAGGAGAACTGTGTTCTTATGTTTACCTTTAGCCTCAGCAAAGAACACTATGAAGAACGACACTAGCCACTGAAAACCTTCGGAGCGCTGATCGAGTTCAACCTCAACGCCTATGTTGTCTTCGACAACTACTTTTAGATATTGTCCGTCGGCAGTCAGCTTAAGCCTGCTTGCCTCTGCTTTGTTATCATCAGGGTTCCATACTTTGATTATTTGCTGAGTCAATTCAACACTGGCCGCATTGAGCTCATAGCTACGCTGGTCGAGTCTTTCTCTGAAGCTTTCAAGATCAGTCGAAGTGTGGCTTGGATCGGATGCTTTTCCGAGTTCAGAAAGTTCCTGTGCAGTAAAACCAAGCAATCTGAGCAGACAACTGTTGCCGTAATCATAGGCATCATCATCAAGGCTGTTAGATTCAAGCCGTTTAGCAAGATTTCCTAAATGGATGATAGGCTTAACTCGGAAGTAATTGCTGTAAAGTACAAATACAGGCTTGTTCTTGTCTAGATATTCAAGAAAACTGCAGATAGCAATTGATAAATTCAATTTTGAATCAATTACTTCCCAACGCGTAACCTCTTTCTCATCTTCTTCATCAACAAATGGAAGCTTATCTTCCAGCCACTTTTTTAAAATCGCAGAATCAGTATATAAAGATTTATTTTGTGCCCAGCCATTCGTTATTTTACTAAGGCTTTCTGAATGCGGTTTTGCTTCACCTGCAGCAGACGACCGATCTAAATGAGCAGTCAGTCTTATCAGGTCATTTTTGACGTCATTGTAAGTTGGAGATGTGAAACCTATTAAACCATGACTCGCATTATTGTTTAAATACCGAGTGAAGGTGTAACTGATTGGACTGCCCTTGATTTGCTCTGGTGCATGCTCTAAATCAAACTCTTCAAGTTCAAAGACTGCAGTGACTACTTCCACCTCATTCGGATCCAGGTCCCCTCGGCTGATTTTGGTATATTGAGCTCTTGGGTAGTCGCGTAAGGGTTTGAATTTTTTAGTGCCTACTGGTGGGTTAATTTGTTGAATAGCTTGAAGAATGGCTGTTTTACCTGCTTCATTTGGGCCAACTAGAATTGTTTTAAGCCTTTCAACATCAAACTCACCGGTATCAATGATGCTCCGATAGTTTTGCACTCGAACTTTACTCAAACGCATAGCCAATCCTTTTGAAGTGTGTGTATTAAGTCTTACAGTAAAAAAGTGTTGTACCCGTACTATCAAAAATAAACAGTTGAGACGATTCCTTAAGATGACTGATTAAACTGTTGAGCTCAAGTCGTGATGACACATTGTAAATGTAGTGGACAAGTCAAGCTATTGAAACCGCTGAATAGCTACAGCGTCGGTAGTTATCTTTTAAATTAGTTGCTATGAATATTAATCATATGAATATTAATCATATGTGCCAAGGTCTGCTCCTCGCTCATAACAGGCCTAATACGTTTCCGTGGATAGTTCTGTATGAGAAGCGGACTTCACACTTTCGATTCACGCTGGACAGTCTGGCTGACGATGCTCATAAACGGCTTAACAATTTATCCGAACTGAAACTAGAAAAATGCCGTACCAGTACAGACTGATACGGTTATTTTTGTGGTTTATTTTGTCAGAGTGGTTATCCCATTGTGCAACTGATTTCCTTCCCACAAATATAAGGTGGGGCATACGCTTTCCGGCACATATCCAGATAATCCGACCACCACTGCATCATCGCTTTACGGGCATCGAGATATTCTGCTTTATGGATGTAGGCTGCTCGAACGCTATTGCGTTCCTGGTGACTCATCTGCCGTTCAACCGCATCCTGTGCCCACAGGCCAGACTCCATCAGGGCACTACAGGCCATTGCCCGAAACCCGTGGCCGCAGATTTCATCTTTTGTGTCATAACCCATCAGGCGTAGCGCCTTATTGACCGTGTTTTCGCACATCGGTTTATACGGATTATGATCGCCGGGGAATACCAGTACCTGATGCCCGGATATTTCCCGTATCTGTTTCAGAATAGCAATGGACTGACGGGAGAGTGGAACGATATGTGGAGTGCGCATTTTTGCACCACGCCCGGAGTAGCGGACACCGGGAATGGCCTCGCGAGTGGCAGGAATGGTCCAGATTCTATTTTTGAAATCGATCTCAGACCAACGGGCGAAACGCAGTTCGCTGGAACGGATGAACAGGTGCAGAGTAAGTGATACTGCCAGGCGGGTTAACTCTCGTCCTTGCTGGTAGTCCTCAATACGAATCAAAAGCTCCGGCAGTCGCTCCAGCGGAAGGGCAGGGTAGTGGCGTTTAACGGGAGGGGCGATGATACCGTCCAGATTTGCTGCCGGATTGTGCTCTATCAACTCCTGATGTACGGCATGACGCATGATGTTGCACATATGCTGCCGGGTACGTGCTGCGACTTCCAGCAGACCTTTTTTCTCAATCCCTTTCAGCAGGTCGATAAAATGGCGGGTTTTCAGTTCTGTGACCGGCAGGTGTCCAATTATCGGGAAGATATGGTTGTTCATGCTGGCAAGCAGGCGGGTTGCGTGGTTCTCTGACCAAGTTCGGTTGCTTTTATGCCAGTCCAGTGCCACATACTTGAAAGTTTTTTCTGGTGTGGAAGTGGCTCTTTCAGCGGAGCGCTGTTGTGCTGGATTGATATTTTGCGCGAGGAGTTTACGGATACCGTCACGTTGTTGACGGGCATCAGCCAAAGATACGTCGGGATAGGCACCTAGGCCGAGGCGGGATTCTTTACCATTGATACGATATTTGAGATACCAGAGACGTGAACCGGCTGGATTGACTAAAAGGTACAGGCCATGAGAATCGGAAACTTTGAAAGGTTTAGCGGATGGCTTTAAGCTGCGGATTTTTGTGTCGTTAAGAGACATTTGGGGGTCACTCCGTCATCGAACCAACATGACCCCAAATCTGACCACCAAATTCTCCCGATGCGGAGGGAAAACTAAAAATGCATCGGGAAGACTTTTCACACTAACTCGTTGAATCTAAATCGTATAAAGATTCGTGAAGATGCATGAAAACATAAATTTGGCTCCTCTGACTGGACTCGAACCAGTGACATACGGATTAACAGTCCGCCGTTCTACCGACTGAACTACAGAGGAATTGTCTGAACGGGGCGCATCATATCCAGCCACCCAGAGTGTGTCAACGCTAAATTCGCCGATTCGGTGCGACTGCTCAGCATCTGAGCAATGCGGGCGCAGTTACAGCAGCTCTGTGCCGCCCTCAGCTTGCCAGCGTTGCAAACGCGCGAGTGTATCTTGTTTATAGAAGCGGCAGAAATGCTGGTATAGCGCGGGAAAACGGTTGGCCAGCAGTTCGGGAGCGCTGAAAAAATACTCTGACAGCACGGCAAAGCACTCGGCCGGATCGGTCGCGGCGTAGGCATCCATGCTGGCGGCGTCTTCGCCGACCATGTCGATCTCGTCCTGCAGGTTTTCCATTGCGGCGTGCAGGTCATGTTCCCAGGCGGCAATGTCGCGTAGCGGAATAGGGGGGACCCCCGTAGCGCTGCCGCCATTGCGCATATCCAGTTTGTGTACCGCCTCGTGGATCACCAGGTTAAAACCGGAGAGATCGAAAGAGTCTTGCACGTCTTGCCAATTGAGTACGATCGGCCCCTGTTCCCAGCTCTGGCCAGATTGTACTACGGGCCCTGAATGCACAAGGCCGAAATCATCCTGCCATTCATCTTCCACCACAAAAGGGGTTGGGTAGAGCAAAATCTCATTGAAACCGTCAAGGCATTCGGCACCCAACTCCATTACCGGCAACGCGAACAGCAGGGCAATGCGCGCCTGCATTTGCGGCGTCAGCACCAGCCCCTGTAACGGGACAATGCGTTTTTGCTGCAAAATCTGCCCGGCAACGGCAACCAGCCGTTGTTGTTCCCGCTCATCCAGCGGAGAGAGCAGGGGAATTGCCAGCGCGTCTTGCCACTGGGCAAGCGTTTCCGCCTGCGGTTGATGCGTTTTCCACGGCCATTTAATCATCGCGTTGCTCGCAAAGTCTTCACTTGAACATTCGGCTGGAGGCTAACTCTGTAAAAATGCCGCAAAAAGGGGCATGATAGCAAGCACTTGAAGGAGAGATGCCGGAGCGGCTGAACGGACCAGTCTCGAAAACTGGAGTAGGGGCAACTCTACCGGGGGTTCAAATCCCCCTCTCTCCGCCATTATTCAATCACTTACAGACGATTTTGTCTGTGATCCACGCCTCACATGCCCCATCGCGATCAAAAATCACTGCTGCTGCCCAGGGCGGCGCTGCTTATTGCCTTGCCTGAACAAAACCCTTTCTTTTTATTCTGACGGCAAAGAGATAGCTGATAACCAAAAAGGCACATTGGAAGATAAAGAAAGGCTCGAACCATTGGTGATTAAGGTAAACGTAATAGCCATTGTGCAAGACATCAACGGTAATGATGGCTAAGGTGCTGGCGATGCCAGCCTTGGGCTTGGCAATGAGAAGATAAGCCGCGAGTGGGTCAAGGAATGTCAGACTGCCCCAAAATAAACGGCTGACAAGGAATGCCTGTTCGCCATAGCCATAATCCCAGAGAAAACCAAATTTCAGGGCGGCAACAAGATGATTAATTGTCGCAATGATTAAGCAAATGGCTAAAAAATAACGCATCGCATTGGCGTTGTTCATAAGTCAGCTTGCCTTAATGCCCCAAGGGCGGCGTTATCCAGCGTAATGACGGATTTTATGCTGGAGGCGATGAGTGCAATGATGGATTCTCGGGGGCCTGAACGCCAGGCATCGCTGGCATAGAAGGCACTTTGGCTGGTCTCGAGATGTTCTGCGTTATCGTAGGCCCGGATTAAATAATAGCTATCCGGATCATGCAAGGATTGACCATAACGAACAACATCCATGCCGCAGGTCCGGTGCAACGGCACACTTATCTCATGCATGATTTGATGAAATGCCTCGCCAGTGCCTGTTTGTAGGCTATACAACAGAATTTCTACGGTTTTCATTCCACCTCCTTGATGTTGTGCCATCATGGCACGCAGAATACTGTTTTTTCAACCAGTATCCCACAGGTTGGTAGGGTACCTGCGCCCCCATAACGCCTCAGAAATAATGCCCGCCCATTGCCTTGCAGTATTTTATGGCTCACCTACTATCATTTAATCATCACTTTTTTTGCGGGTAATCACTATGTTTGCACTGTTACGCACATCAATGGTTGGCGCTGCGGCATTGTTATTGATCGCCGGTTGCCAGCAAAAGGCGCATAAACCGGTGCCACCGCTGCAAGCGCAGTTGGATCAGCTTTCTACGATGCTGGCCGGTAGCCATTTCCTGCGACAAAATTGCCACCGTTCGGACATTCCTGACGATGTAAAATTACAACGTACAGCGATGCGGGTAGCGGAGCATCGCGGCTGGGATATCCATGCAGCGGGCTATCAGCAATTACCGGCATTGGCCCAGGCACGTTATCTGGCTGTGCTGGAGGATCGTCAGTTGCTGACGGATAAATGCACTGTGATGGAGAATCGCACCGCAAACTTTATTGCCGCAGCGAAGTCCGATCAGGAAGACTATATGGAGTAGTGCGTGCCTGATGCATGCCGGTGTGGCGTGCTGCGTATCAGCCTATTCCCAATTCTTGGCGCATTCTCAAAAAATTCTTTGCAGGATAACGATCTGTCGCTCATTATTTGAAATGTTGTTTCACTTTTATCTCATGAGCCGATCTTGAACCCATATGTCGCCCTGCGTCAGCGCGTAGAAAACACCCCCTGGTATGGCAAACGGAAAAGCTACCGCGTGCTGTTTTGGCGTGAGATCACGCCGCTGGCGGTGCCGATCTTTATGGAGAACGCCTGTGTCCTGCTGATGGGGGTATTAAGCACCTTTCTGGTGAGTTGGATCGGCAAGGAGGCGATGGCCGGGGTGGGGCTGGCCGACAGCTTCAACATGGTGATTATCTCGTTCTTTGCCGCAGTGGACCTGGGGACGACGGTGGTAGTGGCCTTCAGCCTTGGCAAGCGGGATCGTAGAAGAGCGCGCGCGGCCGCACGTCAATCGCTGGTGTTGATGACCCTGGTTGCCTTGGGGTTGGCTGCGGGCATTCATTTGGCGGGCGAGCAGATTATTGATGTGATCGCCGGTGCCGCCACACCAGAGGTAAAGGCGCTGGCACTGTCTTATCTACAAACGACGGTATGGAGTTATCCCGCCGCGGCCATTGCACTGATTGGCAGCGGTGCGCTGCGTGGTGCCGGGAATACCAAAATCCCGCTGCTGATTAACGGCGGCATGAATATCCTGAATATTATCATCAGCAGCATACTGATTTACGGCATGCTGGGCTGGCACGGCCTGGGCTTTATCGGCGCGGGGTTAGGGCTGACCATCTCCCGTTATCTTGGCGCTATTGCGATTATTTACGTCCTGATGATCGGTTTTAACCCGGCGCTGCACATCACACTGAAAAGTTACTTTACCCCCTTAAAACTCAATATCCTCTGGGAGGTCTTGGGGATCGGTATTCCTGCCAGCATCGAGTCGGTGTTGTTTAACGGGGGCAAGTTACTGACTCAAATGTTTGTCGCCGGTATGGGTACCAACGTGATCGCCGGCAATTTTATCGCCTTCTCTGTCGCCTCGTTGATCAACCTGCCGGGCAATGCCCTGGGGTCGGCGTCGACCATTATTGTGGGAAAACGCCTGGGGAAAGGGCAGATAGTTCAAGCGGAAAGGCAACTGCGTCACATTTTCTGGCTGGCGACGATTGGGTTAACGGTGATCGCCTGGGGCACGGCACCTTTGGCGGGGATATTCGCCTCGTTTTATACACAACAAGATGACGTGAAGGAGGTGGTAAAGGTATTGCTCTGGCTTAACGCTGCCTTTATGCCTATCTGGGCGGCTTCGTGGGTATTGCCCGCCGGTTTGAAAGGGGCGCGCGATGCCCGTTTCGCCATGTGGGTGTCCATGTTGGGCATGTGGGGCTGCCGTGTGGTTGCCGGTTATACGTTGGGCATTATGTTGGGTATGGGCGTTGTTGGCGTCTGGTTGGGGATGTTTATGGATTGGGCGGTACGCGGTGCGTTGTTCTACTGGCGTATGGTCAGTGGGCGCTGGTTGTGGAAGTATCCGCGCATAAAATCGAGCGTCACTGAAGAAAAAACCGTCGTGAAGTGACCCTTAGCTGTCAGCCGGCCCTGGCTGATTATTGTCCTGCCGCCATTTGGCCGGTGACACGCCGTGAACCTGCTTGAAGGCTTTGGAAAAGTGCAGTTGATTTTCATAACCGACAGAAATTCCCACCACTTTGATTGCCGTCTGGCTATTACGCAGCAGGCTGGCGGCGATATTCATACGGAAGTTAAGTAAATACGCCTTTGGCCCGATACCGTAAGCGTTTTTAAACAGCCGACACAGGTAACTGCGGTTGATGTTGCAGTAGGCGGCCAGGCGTTCAATGGTGAGCTGTTCATGGTAGCGGTTTTCAATGAGTTTAACCGCCTTATGCAGGTGCTGCAGTTTGTCGCTTGGGAGCTCGCCGCCGCCTTGCAGTGCGTTATCGATCAGTGCAGAAAAAAACAGGTAGCTCAGGCCGAGCGTCTTTAGCCTGTGTTCATCGCCATGACTAACCAGTTGCCGCAGATAACGCAGTGCCAGTAAGGGATCTTCACTTTGACGCGGGTGATAGATCGGAAATTGGCGGCTCAGGCGGCACTCTTCAAAAATTTTGCCTGCAACCAGCCCATCGACCTCCAGCCACATGTAGTGCCAGGGATCTTTTTTGTCGGCGCGATAGGTGGTCACGTCGTGCGGGTGGATCAAAAAACCTTCGCCGGCAACCACGGGAAATGAGCCGTATTCAGTGCTCAGTACACCGGTGCCACTTATCACATAATGAAATAAATAGTGCTGGCGTACCGCAGGCCCAAAGCTGTGCCCCTTGTCACAATTTTCCTCACCATACTGGTACAGATTCAGTTCGATGTTGTCAGTGCGACTCAACGTAAAACTCTTGTGCATCCGCTATGGCTCCTGTTTTTTCCCCACTGTAGCAGCGTCGTTGCGGCAACCCAGTGAAATGTGCTCCAGATCCAGACCTGGCTCACAGTTTTTGCGGTGCGTCATTTTTCGCCATAACACGGTCACATTTATCCATATCTCGTTCAGATGTTGCAGGGTAATTTCAGCCTATCGAAAACACGTGCAGCGGAGAAATACGATGATTAAAGTGACATTTATGGGCGCAGGCAGCACCATCTTCGCCAAGAACGTACTCGGCGACATCATGGCGACGCCGGCATTGAAGGAAGTGGACATTGCGCTGTATGACATTGACAGTGGGCGCCTTAGCGAATCATTCGCCATGCTGAACAATATCAATCGCAATATTAATGGCGGCAGGGCGAAGATCACTCCTTATCTCGGGGTTGAAAATCGCCGTACGGCCTTGAAAAATGCCAACTATGTGGTGAATGCCATTCAGGTCGGTGGTTATGATCCTTGCACGATCACCGACTTTACCATTGCGAGAAAGTACGGCTTGCAGCAGACCATTGCCGATACCCTGGGAATAGGTGGGATTTTCCGCGCATTGCGCACCATTCCGGTTATGTTTGATTTTGCTCGGGATATTGAAGCGGTTTGTCCAGATGCCTGGTTGCTGAACTACACCAACCCGATGGCGTCTTTAACTGGTGCCATGCTGCGTCATACGGGGGTGAAAACGGTGGGCTTGTGTCACAGCGTGCAGGTTTGCGCGGAAACGCTGCTGAAAAGCGTGGATATGCCGACCGATGATGTGCAGTTCCACATCGCGGGCATTAACCATATGGCATGGCTGCTGGATGTTCGTCGCCATGGCGAGGATTTGTACCCAGAAATTAAACGTCGCGCCAATGCGTTACAGGGCAAGCATGATGATATGGTGCGCCATGAAATCATGAAAACCTTCGGCTATTACGTTACCGAATCTTCCGAGCATAACGCGGAGTACATGCCCTATTGGATTAAACGCCATTACCCAGAACTGATTGAGCGCTTTAACATTCCTCTCGACGAGTACCCGCGCCGCTGTATTGAGCAGATCGAACAATGGCAGCAACGTAAGCTGGCGCTGACCCATGACGCCAACCTAACTCACACGCGTACCCATGAGTATGCCTCTTACATCATTGAAGCAATGGAAACCGATCGCCCTTACAAGATTGGCGGCAATGTGCTTAATACCGGTTTGATTACCAATTTACCGGCAGAGGCCTGTGTCGAAGTGCCTTGCCTGGTCGATGGGCAGGGGGTCACGCCATGCTACGTCGGTCATTTACCGGAGCAACTGGCCGCGCTCAACCGCACCAATATCAATACCCAACTGTTGACGATCGAAGCTGCGGTGACGCATAAACGTGAGGCGATTTACCATGCAGCACTGCTGGATCCACACACTTCTGCCGAGCTGTCGATTGATGATATTCGTAAACTTTGCGATGAGCTGATTGAAGCCCACGGCAATTGGCTACCCGCTTACCACTGATCGCTGAACTACCCCGTATTACCTCCTCAAAACGCACAAGGCGCAGGGCTTCCTGCGCCGTCATAAATGGGATGGTGAGCCATGTTTTATTTGAAAAACAAGAACTTTTGGATCTTTGGTGCCTTCTGTTTTTTCTATTTCTTTATCATGGGGGCGGTACTGCCGTTCTTTCCGATTTGGTTGCATGACGTTAACCAGCTCGATCAACAGCAAACCGGACTGGTGTTCGCCTGTATGGCGCTGTTTGCCCTGGTATTCCAACCCATTTTTGGTTTTGTCACCGACAAGTTTGGCCTGAAAAAACATCTGTTGTGGATGATCATCTTTCTGCTGCTGTTTCTGGCACCGTTGTTTATCTACGTGTTCTCGCCGCTGCTGCAAACCAATTTTGTGCTGGGGGCGGTGTTGTGCGGTATTTACCTGGGATTGGTCTGCAGCGGAGGATCGCCGGCGATTGAAGCCTATATCGAGAAAGTGAGCCGGCGCAGCCAATTTGAGTATGGCCGCGCACGCTTATTTGGCTGCATTGGCTGGGCGATTTGCGCGTCGATCGTCGGCTATATGTTCACGATTAACAATCAGTTTGCGTTTTGGTTGGCGTCGAGCTTTGCGCTGGTGTTGGCCGGTCTGCTTTATTTGTTTAAACCCGAGCAGGGCAACACGCTGGCGGTCGCAGAGGGTTTGGCGTTGAACAGCAAACCCATCAAATTAAAAGCGGCGCTGAGCCTGCTGAAGATGCGTAAGTTCTGGTGCCTCGTGATGTATATCGTCGGGGTAGCCTGTGTGTATGACGTGTTTGATCAACAGTTCGCCAACTTCTTCACATCGTTTTTCAGCGATCGCCACGCGGGGACTCAGGCGTTTGGCTATGTAACCACCTTGGGCGAATTTCTTAATGCCTTTATCATGTTTTTTGCCCCCTTGATCATCAACCGCATTGGCGGCAAGAATGCGTTGCTGATAGCCGGGGTGATAATGTCTGTGCGGATTATCGGTTCGTCCCAGGCGGATTCGGTGACGGCGGTGATTTTCCTCAAAACCCTGCATATGTTTGAGGTTCCCTTCCTGTTGGTGGGTATTTTCAAATACATCACGACACAGTTTAACGTTAACCTCTCGGCATCGATTTATCTGTGGGGTTTTTGCTTCTTCAAGCAACTTTCGGCCATCGGCATGTCCTATGCCGCGGGTCTGATGTACGTTAATTACGGTTTTAAAACCTCGTATCTGATCCTCGGCTGCATCGCATTGCTGTTTACGCTAATTTCAGCCTTTGCCTTGAGTAGCAGAGTGGTGGTGGTGAAGGAAGAGGGGGCGTTGCCCGTGGCGGTAAGTTAGCCTTAATCAATACAATAACGTCATGATGCTGAAAAACAGCAGCGTCAGAGCAATGATAAATCCGGTTTGTACCGTCTTGCGCATAAGACGACTCTGGCCCCAGCGGCTTGTGCTCAAGCGGTTGTCGATTGCGAACAGTGCCGGCACCATCAGCAGCACATAAACCAGCATCAGCATGGCGGTCAGTGGCTGTTGGCTCATAGGGTATTCTCCATGCTGTGGTGGATGTGCGTCACTTGTGCTGGTGTGACGTTGAGTGGTTGCCGACTGCTGTGTTCGATCATGTGCCTCCGAATGGGGCCGCCCGAGGGCGGCCACCCGTCTACTGCCTGTAATGTAGAGATGATTGTCGGCCACTGCCGAGGCCAACGGAACCATAATATTGCGAATGATAATCATTATCAATATATGAAGTGAAATTTTATTGCAGAGGGTTACGCCGGAAAGGAAATGCGTTGGGGGATGTTTACGGTGACGGAGCACGCCTGGCGGCGTGCTCCGTGATAGAACTACTGTCGACGATTATTTCGCATCAGGCAAGGCATAAGCGACGATATAGTCACCCAGCTTGGTGCCGAACGAGCCATGACCGCCTGCGGAAATGACCACGTATTGCTTACCATTAACCTCATACGTCATTGGCGTTGCCTGGCCACCGGCCGGCAACCGCGCTTCCCACAGTTTTTCACCGTTGGTCACGCTGAAAGCGCGCAGATAGTTGTCTGCTGTCGCGCCAATAAAGAACAGGTTACCCGCGGTAGAGACCGGGCCACCCAACATTGGCATACCCATCTTGAACGGCAGCGGCAGCGGGGAGCTGTCGCGCACGGTACCGATGCGCTTTTTCCACACGATGTCGTTGGTCTTCAGGTCTACAGCAGAAATATACCCCCAGGCTGGCTGTTTGCACGGCAGGCCAAACGGTGACAGGAACGGATTCAATGTGACGCCGAACGGCACGCCATACTGTGGTTGAACGCCTGCCTCAGTGCCGCTGCCGCCCTTGTCGCCGGCTGGCGGTTCAATGGGGTTGCCTGGGCCACGTGGGATCAGTTTTGACACAAATGGCAGTGCGATAGGGTTGGCAATCGCGACCTGACGATCGGTATCGACAGACAAACCGCCCCATTCGAACATGCCGAGGTTACCTGGGAATACCAACGTGCCTTGTTCTGAAGGCGGTGTGAAAGTGCCCTCATAACGCAGGCTGTGGAACATCACGCGGCAAACCAGTTGGTCGTAAATGGTCGCCCCCCACATGTCCGCGCCAGTCAGTTTTTTCTCAGGGCGGAAGGTCAGCTCAGAGAAAGGCTGAGTGGGTGACAAACGATCGCCCTTGGCCGGGCCTTGTGGCACTGGTTTTTCGGGGGCCGGTACCACCAGTTCACCGTTGGTGCGGTTCAGTACGAAGATATTACCGGTTTTGGTCGGTACGTAGATGACCGGCACCTTATTGCCGCTCTTGTCGGTAATATCCGCCAGCGTTGGCTGGGCCGGTACGTCCATATCCCACAGATCGTGGTGCACGGTTTGATAGAACCAGACCAGTTTGCCGGTTGAGGCATTCAGCGCCAGCAGGCCACTGGCATAGCGTTCCATCTCTGGTGTGCGGTTACCGCCCCAGATGTCCGGTGTTGCTACGCCCATTGGCAGGTAGACAATATCCAGCTTGGCATCATAAGCAGCAGGTGCCCATGAGTTAGGTGAGTTCGGGGTAAAGTGATGCTCGTCTGCTGGAATCGCGTTAGGGTCTTTGGCACCCGGATCAAATGCCCACAGCAGTTTGCCGCTGTTGACGTCAAATCCGCGGATCACGCCGGACGGCTCGCGGGTTGAATAGTTGTCGGTTACGGCACCGCTGACCACGATCACCTTGTCGGTGATCACGGGCGGAGACGTCGGCTCATAATGGCCTGGCGTCGCATACGGCA
Source organism: Serratia sp. PL17 (assembly GCF_017832355.1). GTDB lineage: Bacteria > Pseudomonadota > Gammaproteobacteria > Enterobacterales > Enterobacteriaceae > Serratia. The sequence goes on along the minus strand of NZ_JAFIBY010000003.1, from coordinate 256,845 downwards.
TATTGCTTTGCAGGTTGAGCTCGCCGTTATTGGCGAAGTCGGCACAAGGCTTACCGGTTTCGGCATCCAGGGCAAACAGGCGCCCGTCGTTCACTGGCAGGAAAATGCGTCGTGTGCACATTGCCGGTGAAGCATCAGTTGCTGAACCTGCTGCTGCGGTGGTTTCATGATAAGAAACACCGCGACAGGTGATGTGCTGGAAGGTCGGGTTGAAGTTCAACTGAGGATCAAATTTCCACTTCTGCTTACCGGTGGCCGCATCCAGTGCAAACAACTTCTGGTGAGGTGTACACAGGTAGAGCGTATCGCGGATTTTAATCGGGGTGACTTCGTTGGTGATTTCCCCTGGATCGTTAGCGGTTTTCAGATCGCCGGTTTGGAAGGTCCAGGCTTCTTTGAGCTGGCCTACGTTTTTGTCGTTGATCTGGCTCAGAGGGGAATAACGCGTACCTTCCTGCGTCCGGCCATAGGCAGGCCAATCGGCGTCAGACGCCTGGGATTCTGCTTTCACCTGCGCAGGCTCAAGGGTGCCGTTGATCTCTTGCGGATCGTTAAATACGGCATAGGCCAGTACCGCGACGGTGAACACCAGCGCAATGCTCAGAGCGCTGTAGGCCAATTTGCCGTTCGCGATTAGCTTGTGATAGATAAACGGTAACACCAGCCACAGGCCGAAGAAGAAGGTGACGTCCAGGCGTGGCGTCAGCGCCCAGAAGTCCGGGCCGACCTCCCACAGTGCCCAAATTGTGGTGCCGAGTAAAAACACGGCATACAGCAGCAGTGCGGTGGCGCGGCGACGAGCCAGCAGCCAAGCGGTAACCAGCAAAACCAGGCCGGCGATGATGTAGTACAGTGAACCGCCGAGTTTGGCCAGCCAGATGCCGCCTCCCAGCAGATAGAGCCCACTCAACGCGGCAAACAGCGCCGTGATGATGATGAGCGGCGACAATGATGCTTTATTTTGCATAGTATTATCCTTACCAAAATGAAAAGTCCCCGATTTAGAGATTAAGCCATATCCAAAAAAACACGCGGTTTCTCCCTAAAAATCCGTCCCGTATGTTCGGCAACCTCTCTCATCACCAACGCCAATCGGCACTGACAGCAAAAATGGAGAGGACAGTTTTGGATGATTGAAGAAATTCTAAAATCGAGGTTAAAACCAAAACAAGACTGAATCAGGCACAGCGCTCGACAACGCCCTTAAACGGATGAGTCAGCACCGCCTGAAGCGCGGCTAGGTTACTCTAACTGTTACTCTTTAGTTACATACCTTGTGCTGTTTTTGCGATTATTTGTTGGTTTTATGAATGCAGCTCATAGGCTCAAGCACAGTTAACCCATAGTCATTTGCCGACCGTCCTCCTACAGTAATCACACTTTGTTTGCCGCGGCGTGAGCGGTGGCCAGCGTGACACTTTTGGAGGCAAAAATGCAAAAACGTAAACTGGGTAGCAGTGGTTTAGACGTCTCGGCGTTGGGTTTAGGCTGCATGGGGCTGAGTTTTGGCTATGGCCCGGCAACGGATAAACAGCAGGGGATCGCGTTGATTCGTGCGGCAGTGGATCAGGGCGTGACCTTTTTCGATACCGCTGAAGTGTATGGGCCCTTCACCAATGAGACACTGGTCGGCGAAGCGTTGGCTCCGGTGCGTGATCGCGTCGTGATCGCCACCAAATTTGGTTTTGAACTGCCCCAGCCGGATGGCAAACAGGTGCTCAATAGCCGGCCGGAGCATATCCGTCAGGCGGTGGAAGGGTCACTGAAACGTCTGAATATTGAAACGATCGATCTGCTTTACCAGCATCGGGTCGATCCCAACGTCCCGATTGAAGACGTTGCCGGTACTGTGAAGACCTTGATCCAGGAAGGGAAAGTGAAGCATTTTGGTTTGTCAGAGGCCGGGGCGCAAACCATTCGCCGTGCCCATGCCGTACAGCCGGTGACGGCATTGCAAAGTGAATATTCGCTGTGGTGGCGCGAGCCGGAGCAAGAAATCTTACCGACGCTGCACGAGTTGGGCATCGGTTTTGTGCCCTTTAGCCCGTTAGGGAAAGGTTTCCTGACCGGGGCGATTAATGAAAATACTGCCTTTGACAGCGCTGACTTCCGCAATATTGTGCCGCGTTTCAGCGCGGAGGCACGTAAAGCTAACCAGGTGCTGGTGGATGTCCTGGGGCAAATCGCGCAGCAAAAAGGGGTAACTTCAGCCCAAATTGCGTTGGCCTGGTTGCTGGCGCAACATCCGTGGATTGTTCCTATTCCAGGGACCACCAAGCAGCATCGCCTGCAAGAGAACCTGGGTGCAGTGGCGATAACGTTGAACGTGGATGAACTGCGCAGCATCGAGGGGGCACTTGCCGCCATTGAGGTGCAGGGCGCCCGTTATCCTGCACATTTGCAACAGAACGTCGGGCGTTGAAAGTGGCCCCCTGCCGCAGCTGTTTGCAGCGGGGAATTCAGGGTTGGCGCGTCTACCTGTAGGGCGAAGGCCGCAGTGTGCTGCCGACGGCTGAGGTTTCAAACCATAGGTCCTTGCGCATTTCATCCCGCTTTAGGCGTTATCCGGTGAAATGACGCGCAGCTTCTACAATTATTCTGTCCATGCCCGTCATGCTTCAAGCTGCAGGTGTGTTGGCTGCCTTTCTCACAGGGTAAGTTCATCGGGACTCACTCAGTTGCCGCCTTCCTGCCTGCAACCCGAATTATTTAGGGTATATGTTAGCGTCGGCAGCTTTTACCGAAATGGAGAAATACGTGAAAATTCAACGCAGCGGTTCCCAACCTTCTCGTCCAGGTCCAGAGGATTATTTCACCGGCAAAGTGCGCATTGACGCGCCATTTACCGGCAGCGCACCGGCCCGCATCGGCGGCGCGACCGTGACCTTTGAGCCAGGAGCACGTACCGCCTGGCACACGCATCCACTTGGACAAACGCTGATTGTTACCCAAGGGCGAGGCTGGATCCAGGTATGGGGCGACGAGATCCAGGAATTGAATCAGGGCGATATTGTTTGGATCTCGGAAGACGTCAAACACTGGCACGGCGCGACACCGGATACTGCCATGACCCATATTGCAATCGCTGAGTCACTTAACGGCAGCCCGGTTGACTGGATGGAAAAGGTCAGTGACGCACAGTATCAGAAGTGACGCCTGCGCGCAGAGAGGCCGTCAGCTGTTGCTTATCTGCTCACAAAAACGCAGGCGGTTGCCGAAGGGGTCTGTGATGTTTAACTCTTTCCCCCAATCAACCTTTTCAACCCCAGGTCTGGCATAGCGATACTGTTTGGCCGACAGTTCCCGGTGTAATGCGTCGATGTCATCCGTGGGGATAAACACCGCAGAACCCGGCGTGCTGTCACCGTGGTGTTCGCTGAGATGCAGGGTGAGGCCAGAGCGAGAGACTTGTGCGTACAGCGGCAGATCTTCGCTGAAGCGATGCTCCCAATCGAGCGTAAAGCCGAGAAAATTCAGATAAAACTCCTTGGCTTTTGCTACCGAGAAGATCCGAAGAATAGGGACGGCGGCGGAGAATTCCATTATTCATCTCTCTTAATTTGCAATGATGATACGCCCCGTATTATACGGGCCGTATCATCACATCAGGTGGTTAGCTGTCTAGCCCACCGAGGCACAGGTACTTAATCTCAAGATAGTCCTCGATGCCGTATTTTGACCCTTCACGCCCCAAGCCGGAGCTTTTGACCCCGCCGAAGGGGGCGACTTCGGTAGAAATCAGCCCTTCATTGATGCCGACGATACCGTATTCCAGAGCTTCTGCGACGCGCATCACTCGGCCAATATCACGGCTGTAGAAGTATGATGCCAGGCCAAATGGCGTATCGTTGGCCAACTCAATGGCCTCGGCTTCATGTTCAAAGCGGATCAATGGCGCTACCAGGCCAAAGGTCTCTTCATGGAAGATTTTGGCCTGACGAGGCACGTCGGTCAGGATGGTGGGCAAAAAGAAGTTTTTGCCCAAGGCATGCGGTTTTCCCCCCAACAAAACCGATGCGCCGTGCTGCACCGCGTCAGCGATATGTTCACTGACCTTTTCGACGGCAGCGGAGTTAATCAAGGGCCCGATGGTCACGCCATCGTCCATGCCGTTACCGACTTTTAGTTTTTCTACCGCGGTTTTCAGCTTTTCAGCAAAGGCGTCATAAATGCCGTCCTGTACCAGGAAACGGTTGGTGCACACGCAGGTCTGGCCGGCATTACGGTATTTAGAGGCCACGGCGCCGATGACAGCGGCATCCAGATCGGCATCGTCAAACACGATAAATGGCGCATTGCCACCCAGTTCCATACTGGTCTTTTTGATCGTAGGCGCACACTGTGCCAGCAACTGTGCGCCCACCTCAGTACTGCCGGTAAACGAAAGCTTGCGCACGTCTGGGTTGGCGGTCAGCTCTGCACCGATGGCCTGGCTTGGGCCGGTAATCACGTTGCAGACCCCCGCCGGTAACCCCGCGCGTTCGGCCAGTACCGCAATGGCCAGTGCCGAGAATGGCGTTTGGCTGGCAGGGCGGATCACGCCGGTGCAGCCTGCCGCCCAACCGGGACCGGCCTTGCGGGTGATCATGGCAGCAGGAAAGTTCCAGGGTGTAATGGCGGCGAAAACCCCAATCGGTTCTTTCTGCACGATAATGCGGCGGCCGGGCTGGGGTTGCGGGATGGTATCGCCGTAAACGCGTTTGCCTTCTTCGGCAAACCACTCAATAAAGGACGCCGCATAGGCAATCTCACCACGGCTTTCGGCCAGCGGTTTACCCTGTTCTGCGGTCATGATACGAGCCAGGTCGTCCTGATTTTCCATCATCAGTTCAAACAGGCGGCGCAGCTTACCGGCGCGTTCTTTGGCGGTCAGCGCACGCCAGGCTGGCTGGGCTTTCTTGGCGGCGGCAATCGCCCGTGCTGTTTCCCTGGCACCCAAAGCCGGTACCTGGCCGATCAATTCACCGGTTGCGGGATTGTGGATCTTGATACTCTGGTCATCTTTGACCGACAGCCATTGCCCATCGATATAGTTGGCTTCGCGGAACAGTGAGGCATCTTTGAGGGTGGCAGAGAAGTGATTGCTCATCGGTTATCTTCCTTTTTCAGAATTCAACACAGGGTGACCTATCCCAAACGGCTACCCTTTACCCTAGCAAACTTTCCCAACTTCATTTGCCCCATCCGTGGCAAGAAATCAATTTACTGCCTTGAGCACCTTCTGTACAAAAAACGCCCGCGTTCGAGACGATACTGACATTAGCAAGTCTATGACCCTTTTTGAAATGACCATACCCTGGGAATTTCACGCTGTAGTCACCAACGCGGCAACGTGAAAGGCGAAGGGGATAAAAGGAGTGTGCAGAATGATGACTTCAGTGAATCGGCACCTTGCAGTCCATAGCGGGAGTAATATGGATTTTTTGGCTTCAAGCATTGCATTGATGGAGTGGCAGGGACGGGAGATTGACGCCGAGAACGTGGCTGGCAATATGTCTGAGTCTCAAAGCCGTTTGTTCTTTGAACGTTTGAATTATTTCCGCCAGCTTTATCAGGCGGCTTCGACCTTAGAACACAGCGTCTAAACGACCTCAACCGACCCCGCCAGAGCGGGGTTTTTTATACCGGCCATACCCCGGTATTCAGGGTTGCCGGTGAATACTCCAGATTGCGGCCGCGCCACGGCAGAGCCTGAGAAAAGCGCCATGCACTGCGTATATCGAAACGCCAATAGCGTTCAGCGCCCACTACGCCGTGCCCAATTTCCGTTTGCCAGAGAATGTGGGTTTCCCCTTGCAGGTGCAAAATATCCCCATGCTCAAAATCGACAAACAACAATGCCGCACGCGGCTCTGCAAGCAGATTACCCAGCGTATTCATATACCGGTTGCCACGAAAATCGGGTATCCACAGGGTATTACCCGCCAAATAAATAAAACCCGGTTTACCACCGCGGTGGGAGATATCGACCCCACCTTGTGCCAGCGTGGTGTGGGCGCAACTGGCGACAAAACAGGTATCAGCCTGGCGGATTAACCTTTCAGCGGACGCGTCCAATGTCAGGAGCTGTTCAATCGACGTAGGTGAGCCGCTTACCGGATACAGCTCACGCCGTTGAATATACTGCGGGCAGTTACCAAAACTCTGTCTGACGTCGATCTCAATACGGTTCTTGTCGGTGCGTCCAATAATACCGTTGACGCGGTTACGACGCCGGTTGCTGAAGTCCAACCCCAACGCACCCACCGCTTTACCCGTTTCCAACGCAGCCTGCGCGGGATCGTCACTTCGCCGAGGGGCGCTGATGCGCAGGTGGCCGTTGTCCGGCGTGCGCAGGAAACCGGGCGGGCCGCAGAACAGTGTTGCCACTGGCCAATCTTGGTTGTCCAGTGTGGCGACGAACAGATAAGGCAGGGCAGCGAAAAACGCGCGATGCTGCTCTGGCATGCTGGGGTAAATGCCGCCACTCACCCGATCAAACCCGGCTAACGTCTGGGCGCGCAGCTCGTCGGGATGAAACACCGGTTGGCTCATCCGTTACCTCTTGCCGGGTTCCGGCAGCGTTGGCATGGCGAAGAAACCGGGCAGCGCAGCGATACGTGCCACCCAGCGTTGAATCGCGGGATAGGGGGTCAGAGCAATGCCGCCCTCCGGGGCCACCGCGACATAGCTGTAGCAGGCCAGATCGGCAATAGTGGCATTATCAGTTGCCAGAAACTCACGGTCGGTCAGATGCTGTTCCATCTGTGGCAGAAAACGGGCGGCGACCGCCAGTGCACTCTGATAATCCTCTGGCGCAGAGAATTGCGCGATCAAACGGCTTGACGCTGGCCCATAGCGTACTTCTCCGGCGGCTTTGGATAACCATTCTTGCACCTGAGCCGCCGCGAAGGGGGATTCCGGCAGCCAATGGCTGCCCGGGGCGTAACATTTGACCAGATACACCAGAATGGCATTACTGTCGGCCAGCACCTGGGCGCCATCTACCAGAACGGGGATCTGGCCAAAAGGGTTCAGGCGGCGAAACTGCTCGCTCTGACGCACCTCCGCCCCGGCCTCGATAAATTCATACGGCAGATCAAGCATCCGCAATAGCAGCGCCACACGGTGAACATGGCCGGAAAGCGGGGTACCGTAAAGTTTCAGTTTTTGCATGGTAAGGCTCCTCAACAATTATTATCAGCATACTCTTGCAGACAGCGAGCGAAATCCGGCAATGTGGAAATTGATAATTTCACTTTATGGAACAATCTATGGATCGGTTGGACGAACTGGCGATCTTTGTTGCGGTGATCCAGCAGGGTAGCCTCGCCGCTGCCGGGCGCAAGCTACGGCGTTCCGCACCGGCGATCACCCGGGCCATTGCCTCACTGGAGCAGCGCTTGGGTGCCCGGTTGGTTGAGCGCACCACCCGGCGGCTGGCACCAACCGAGGCGGGGTTACGCCTGATGGAACGCGCACAGGTATTGCTGCATGAATATCAGGCTGCCGTGTTGGACACGGCGGATACTCAGCTCACGGGCCTGTTGCGGATCACATCGCCGGTGCAGTTTGGGCGCAAGCATGTGGCACCGGTGGTGATGGCCTTTCTCGACCGCTATCCGCAGATGCAGATTGAGCTGGTGCTCAACGATCGCAATCTGGACTTGATCGATGAAGGGCTGGATGTGGCAATACGCATCGGGCATCTGCAAGATTCCTCACGGGTGGCGCGGCGGCTGGGGCAGGTCTCCAGGGTTACGGTCGCCAGCCCGGCTTATTTGGCACGGCGCGGGGAACCTCAAGAACCGGCGCAACTGGCGGATCATGACACCATCGTCGGTACCCAACGGGCGTCGCTGCGTGAATGGCGCTTTGGCCCACAGGAAAATGGCGAGCGGGTGCGCTTGACGCCGCGCTTGCTGCTTAACGAGGTTGAAACGCAGTTATTGGCGGTGCGCGCAGGCAAAGGCATCGCTCGGCTGTTGTCGTACCAGGTTGCGGACGATTTGGCGGCGGGTACGCTGGTGCGTCTATTGCCGGCCTATGAACCCTTGCCAATGCCGGTGCAATTGGTGGCTCAGAACGTACAGAGAATGCCGCTAAAGGTACGCACATTTTGGGATTATGCCTGGCAAGAACTCAGCCAATTAGCGCACATTCAACCGGTAGAATAATAAAGGCCACGACCCAATAAGTTTCACTGGTTAAACTTATTGGGCGGCCAAAAAGATTTATATTACCCGACCCGCATTGCTGTTGTTCCCTTCTTGACAATATTATTCCCGGTGCTAATAGTTAACGCATATCTTAAATAATAAACGAAGTTTAATATATGAAACTTGTTCCAGGGGATTACGATAACGGCGCTTCGGTGGACAATGAAGATGAGATCCTGACGTCGTTTCAAACACGAAGTCAGGACGTTTATCGCCAAGTACGTAGTGAGCGTAATATTGCCTACGGCAATTCTCCACGGGACGTTTTCGATTGGTTATATTCCGACAAGGCGCATAAAGGCACATTAATATTTATTCATGGCGGCTATTGGCAATTTTGTAATAAAGATGATTTTGCCTTTATTGCCGACGTGCCCCTGTCGTTGGGTTTTGATGTTGTGCTGCTGGAATATACACTGGCACCTTACGCCACGTTAGACGATATTTGCCGGCAAACGGGGGCCGCACTGAGTGCCGTTCAACAACGGCTGGGGCAGGATAATTCAGCGCCGGTTTATCTGTGTGGGCATTCTGCGGGCGGGCATCTGGCAAGCTTTTGGCAGCATCATGAGGTCGTCGATGTGGTGTTGCCCATCAGCGGTATTTTCGAACTGGCGCCTTTGTTAAACACTTATGTTAACCGGCAATTACAGCTGACCCCACAGCAAATTGCCCGGCTGAGCCCGGCGCGTCATATTCCTGAATGTATAAAGCCCATGACGTTATTTTATGGCGACGCAGAGTTGCCGGAACTGATTGGCCAGTCGCAGCACTATTACACGGCACTGCATGAAAAACACCTGCCCGTCAGCCTGGTTCCGGTTGCCGGTGCGAACCATTACAACGTGCTGGATTCGTTGTTCGCCAGGGATGGGGCACTGATCCGCCAGTTAATCACCACGGGGAAATAAACCATGCGCACTATCATCGACACGGGCCTGCCGGAGATTGGCCAACCTTTTTCCTGGGCGACCAAAGGTGGCGGCATGTTGTTCACCGCCCATGGCCCGGTGAGGTCCGACGGCACGATAGAAACAGGCGCGCCGGAAAAACAGATTACCCTGACATTCGATAATCTTGCACAGACGCTGAAGGCGGCAAATAGCCACAGCGACAATGTCTTGCAGGTTATTGTTTATCTCACCGATGTGAATGACGTTAAATTACTCGATGAAATCTATAAGAACTATTTTAATTACCCTTATCCCAATCGCTCAACGGTGATTGTAGATAAATTGGTGGTACCAGGAATGAAAATAGAAATAACGGTGAGTGCCGTCGACGAATAACCTATCGCAATAACATTTGACGGTGCTGTTCAGTGAGTCGCACCGTTAAATGCATGAGATATATTCTTGAGTAAGTTCACCTGAGAATTCATTAAATAATGAGTTAAGGAATCGCTATGTTTAATCACATTGGCCGCTCTGCGCCCGATCCTATTATGTCGTTGATGGAAGCTTATTTGCAGGACGAAAATACACAGAAAGTGAATTTGGGTATTGGCCTTTATTACGATCGGCAGGGCAAAATCCCGCTGATGCAGGCGGTTGAGGCGGCCGAACGGCGCTTACTCGACCAGCGCCGCCCACACGGTTATCCGCCGATCGAAGGCTCGGCGCTGTTTGCCCAGCAGGTTCAGGCATTGTTATTTGGTGAGCAGGCATCATCGTCAATCACCACGGTGCAGAGCGTTGGCGGTTCTGGCGCTCTGAAGCTGGCGGCGGATTTTATTCATCACTACCTGTCCCGCCACGATATTTGGGTGTCTGATCCAACCTGGGCGAACCATTGGGCTATTTTTGAAGGCGCTGGGCTGAAGGTACATACCTATCCGTACTTTGATGAGGTGAACGGCGGTCTGCGCTTTGACGCCATGCTGGACACGTTCAATAGCCTGCCAGAAGGCAGCGTGGTGCTTTTACACCCGTGTTGTCATAACCCAACCGGTACCGATCTTAGCCAGGCGCAGTGGCGTGCCACCCTTGAGGTGTTACAGCGTCGTCGCCTGTTGCCGTTTTTTGATATTGCCTATCAGGGCTTTGGTGACGGCCTGGAAGAAGACTGTTTTGCCTTGCGCGAAGCACTGAAAACCGATCTGGCATTCTTGGTTGCTAACTCGTTTTCAAAGAATGTCGCGTTATATGGCCAGCGACTGGGTGGGCTTTCAGTACGTTGTGCCAGCCCAGAGAGTGCGGCGAACGTTAAAGGCGCGCTGAAAACGCTGATCCGCCGCAGTTACTCGTGTCCCCCGATTCACGGTAGCCAGATTGTGGAAACGCTGCTGGCGGACGAAACCTTGCGGCAACAGTGGGAAGACGAACTGGCCGGCATGCGGCAGCGTATCAAACAGATGCGGCAAATCCTGTCTACGGGGCTGGAACAGGGCGGTTCGCAGTTGGACTACCGCCGTATCCGCGATCAGAAAGGCATGTTCAGCTACACCGGCCTGAACCCAGCGCAACTTGAGCGGTTACGGCAACACTATGCCATTTATCTGGTGGCGCCTGGTCGTATGTGCCTGCCTGGTTTAAATCAAAATAATGTCGACTACGTTACTGCCGCCATTCTGGATGTCACCCGTACTGCGTGAATAAGGTAGGACACTGCTATGAAACAGATGAAAGGTTTTGACGAAATAGCGCGGCGGCAGGGCGGTTTGCAGAAACAGCTCACCGCTGGGCAGATGTCGATGCTGGCGATAGGTGGCGCGATCGGTACCGGGCTGTTTCTCGGCAGTGCCTATGCCATCCAGATGGCGGGTCCCAGCGTATTGTTGAGCTATTTTATTGGCGGCGTTGTTGCGCTGCTGCTGATGGGGTGTTTGGCGGAAATGACCTCCGAACACCCGACACCGGGTTCATTCGGTGACTACGCCGAGTTTTACATCAGCCCACTGTTTGGTTTTCTGGTGCGTTATTCCTATTGGTCCTGCGTGGTGCTGGCGGTGGGGACGGAGGTCACCGCCATTGGCATGTATATGCAGTTCTGGTTCCCGACCACGCCAATCTGGCCTTGGGTGCTGTTGTTCTCAGCGGCGGTCATCGTCATTAACATTATTGGCGTCAAGTCATTCGGCCAGGTCGAGTATGCGCTGTCGACCATTAAGGTGGTCGCTATCGCGGCGTTTATCGCTATTGGTATCGGTATTTTGGTGTTCTCCGGCAACCCGTCTTTTGGCATCCAAAACTTTACCGCAAACGGCGGCTTCTTCCCGTTTGGCGTCAAGGGAATGTGGTTTGCGGTGATCGTGTCCATTTTCAGCTATCTGAGCATTGAGATGATCGCGGTGGCTGCCGGCGAAGCCAAAAACCCGGTGATCGCGGTGAAAACGGCGTTCAAAGGCACGATTTTGCGGCTGTTTATTTTTTATATGCTGTCGATTGCGCTGATGCTGGCAATTGTTCCCTGGCGGCAATCCGGTACCGGCGAAAGCCCGTTTCTGGTGGCGATGAACGTGATCCACTTGCCAGCCGCCGCCGGCATCTTCAATTTTATCGTGCTGGTGGCCGCGCTCTCGGCGATGAACAGCCAGCTGTATATCACCACGCGCATGATGTTCTCGTTGTCACGCGCCGGGCAAGCACCGGCCGCGCTCGGGCGAGTCAGTCAACGCGGTATACCGGTAAGCGCACTGGCGATGTCCTGTATCGGCATTGTGGTGTCGATCGTGCTGAGCCTGGTGTATCCGCAAAAATCGTTCGCCGCCATGATGTCCATTTCGGTATACGGTGCCTGCTTTACCTGGTTGATGATTTTCGTCACCCACCTGTTTTTCCGTCGTCAGCATCGCCACACTCACCTGAAATTCCGCATGTGGGGTTTTCCATACACCACGCTGGCCGGGGCAGGACTGATGACCGCGCTGTTGATTTCGACGGCATTCACCGAGTTTTTCAAGATGACCCTGTGGTTTGGCATCCCGTTTACCCTGCTGCTGGTGGCAGTCTATTACTTCTATAGTCGTCATCAGCCGGTGCCCGCTGCGATGGAAACACCGAGTGTGGAATAAACTGGCTCAGTAAAAAATGTGATTATGTGGCTCTGTAAATAAACCACTTTAACCGGAGAATAAAGGGTCTTTCGGGATTGTGGAGTCGTATTGCAATGCGCAGTGAAACAGAAAGAAATAGCGTTATCGTCCGGGTTAGCGATGCGGAAGCACGCCGCTCGGCCCAGGGGTGGACCAGCGGCTTTTTGGGGATGTTGATTTTTAGCGGTTCTTTGCCCGCGACGCGACTGGCGGTGCTGGAGTTTGATCCGCTGTTCCTGACCGCGATGCGGGCGGTGCTTGCCGCTTTGCTGGCCATCGCTGCACTGGGCGTTATGCGCCAACGCCGGCCGCAGCGTCATGACATCATGCCGCTGGTGATGGTGGCGGTTGGGGTGGTCATTGGCTTTCCTTTGCTCACGGCGTTAGCTTTACAGCACACCACGTCGGCTCATGCCTTGGTGTACATCGGGCTGCTGCCGTTGGCAACCGCGTGTTTCGGCGTGCTGCGGGGTGGGGAACGACCGAAGGCCGCGTTCTGGCTGTTTTCGATGTTGGGCGGCATGCTAGTTGCCGCTTTCGCGCTGAGCCAGGGGAGCGGCGGTTCCTGGATCGGTGATGTGTTTATGGTGGCTGCGGTTCTGCTCTGCGGGCTGGGTTATGCAGAAGGCGCGGTACTGACGCGCAAACTCGGTGGGTGGCAGGTGATCTCCTGGGCGCTGGTGGTGGCGTTACCGCTAACGGCAGCGGTTGCCATGGGGTCTGCCCCTGCGGTATGGCCGCAGGTCAGTCTTGGTGCCTGGCTTTCTCTGGGCTACATTTCGCTGTTCAGCATGTGGATAGGTTTTATTTTTTGGTATCGTGGTTTGGCGCTGGGCGGCATCGCCGCCGTTGGGCAACTGCAACTGCTGCAACCGTTTCTCGGCCTGGCGCTTGCCGGACTGATACTGCATGAAACTGTCCAGCCATCCATGATTGCGGTAATGGTTGGGGTGTTGGTTTGCGTGTACGGCGCGAAGCGTTTCTCGCGATAATCTGCGAGGGCAGGTTTCGGCTTACCCTGGGTGGGCTAACGACACCAGTACCTGATTGAGCGTTTGGGCGGCACGGTGGATCTGTGCTTCATCGTAGCCGCCCAACCCGAGTATTAACCCGCTTTTCCCGCTGCCGCTGGCATACATGGGTGAGAGTGCGCTTACCGCCACACCTGCTTCGGCTGCCTGGCGCACAACCTGCAGATCGTCCAACCCGGCCTTTAACCATAGCAGCATATGCATGCCTTGATCGCTGGGGTGCAAGGCCGCCAGTTCGGGAGAAATATGGGCGTTAATGGCGCCGGTGAGCACACGCCGTTTTTCCGCATACACGCCACGCATCCTGCGTATATGGCGATCCAGATGCCCTTGTGCCATAAAACTGGCCAGTACGTGTTGGTCGGCGCTGGGCGGGTGGCGATCCATCAACACGCGGGCACCACAGAAGGCATCGACTAACGGTGTGGGCACGATGGCATAACCCAGCCGCAACGACGGAAACAGGATCTTGCTGAAGGTCCCCAGGTAGATCACTCTGGATGGATCCACCCCCTGTAATGAAGGGAAAGGATGACCGGAATAGCGCATTTCGCTGTCGTAGTCATCTTCAACAATCCAGGCGCGGCTTTCCTTGGCCCATGCCAACAGCTCGAGTCGGCGGGTCATACTCATCGGCATGCATAACGGGTATTGATGAGAGGGGGTGACAAAGGCGGCTCTGGCCCGTGGCGCGATCTTTTTACCCGCCGCGATGTCTATGCCTTCCTCATCTACCGGGACCCTGGCCATGATTCGATCCCTGAATACGCTGTTAAAGATGGCAGTAATACCGTGATAGGCGGGGTTTTCCACCCAGGCCGTGTCACCGGCATCCAGCAAAATTTGCGTGGCGAGATAGAGACCCTGTTGAGTACCGGCGGTGATAATGACCTGTTCGGGTGTACAGAGCACCGAGCGGGATTTACGGACGTATTCACAGACGGCCTTGCGCAATGCCAATGCGCCGAGCGGTTCACCATAACCGGCGGGGGCACCGGGTCCCCGTGCGCGAATTCGGTTACCGAGCCGGCGCCAGACATCGTCGGGCGCGGTATCGTTGATCGGTACGGACACGGTGAAGGGCACTGGCGGCAGCGGCCGCAACTGGGCTGCAAAGCTTGCCAGCGCCTGTGCCTGACTGGAAAGCGGCATGTCGCAGGCTTCGGGATGCGGAGCGGGAACAGGGGGCTGGCGTGTGAGTGACAGGGCTACGCGGGTACCCGAACCGGGTTGCGCCTCCAGGAAGCCCTCTGCGGTCAGTTGTTCGAAGGCCGCCAGTACGGTGCCTCTGGCAAGCTGCAATGCGCTTGCCAGCACGCGGGTGGAGGGCAACAGATCGCCCGCTTTCAGTTCGCCCTTATTGATGGCAGCCCGTAACGCTCGGGCAAGCTGCAGGCTGAGTTGCCCTGCGTGGCGGTCAAGCTCGCCGATCGCAGGAACGTCAACCGTTTTGGCCGTTCTGGGCATCTATTCCGGTCCAGGTAAATGGGGTAAGTAAGAGCATTACTTTAAACCACTTTGTCCCTCAATAGCCTGTTGGGGCAGCAATTAAAGCTGACTTTTCGGAATCAGGTGGTCGCCAAAGCACAGGCGCTGTCGGTCAGGTTCAATGGCGGTTAGCGGCGCGACCTCATGCAGTGAAGACTTACAGCGCGATACCAGATCGTGGTATTCGCGTGTGCCAGCCACTTTCCACGCCAGCTCCTGTTCGGTTAAATCGCGCAAGACTCGCGCCGGGCTGCCGACCAGCAATTTATTGGCGTCGATCACTGCGGCCGCCTTGACGAATGCCATCGCCCCCACGATGGTATTCTCACCGATCTCTGCGCCGTCCATGATCACGGCGTTCATGCCGACCATGGCGTTGCGCCGGATGCGGCAGCCGTGCAGGATCGCGCCATGGCCAATATGACCATCTTGCTCCACAACGGTGTCTTGCTGCGGGAAACCGTGCATGACGCAGTTGTCTTGAATATTGGCACCGTCGCAGATAACCAATCGGCCAAAGTCACCGCGCAGGCTGGCGTTTGGGCCGATATAAACGTGTTTGCCGACGATCACATCGCCAATCAACACCGCCGTCGGGTGTACATAGCTGCTGGGGTCTACGACTGGGGTTAGGCCGTCAATCTGATACACGGGCATAGCTAATGCTCCCTATAGTGAAGGATCTCGTGGCAGGCCGCCAAAGCGTCGGTAATAGCCTGCTGCCGGGGCGGGCAGGGCACCGATAGTGGTTTCTGCCAGCGTGCTGACATACTCGGTAGCGGCACGATCCACGCGTTGATAAATATTGATGCACAGATTACGGGCGATTTGCCCCTCCCACTGCGTGGGCAGCAAGGCATCCGGCAGTAAAGGATCTTTTAGCACCACGCGCCGGAAGAAGTGGATCAATAATAGCTTAATCTGGAAACAGCGCTGGGGTGTCAGCAGCACGTCATCGGTTTCGCGCAGCAGCGCCATAAGCGGGCGGAAAGAAACGATAAATTCGTGATAATCGGCAGCAACATCCGCCAGCGCCCAGCAGCTCGCCACGATCTGTTGCAAGGTTTGTTCTGAGCGATTATAGGGATAGTCTGCACGGAAATAGATCACCTGTTCGCTGGCGTTAAGTTCGCCGAGCAGCGCCGTCACGTCGGTTTGCACGTGCGTCGGGGCGGCCATCAGGTTATTGGCTATTTGACCGAACCCCAACCAGCCCAGCTCTTTTTTTAGCCGTGCGCGATCGTTCTTTTCTGCCCCTTCCAGCAACAGCAAATCCCATTTGCCATCCCAGGCGGGTGGTTCGCTGAGATAGATTTTCGACTCGGCGTGGCGGAATTGGCGCATGCCCTGTTCAGTCACCCGATAAAAGCTGCGGCGGCCGATTTTTTCGACGTCCAGCCAGCCCTCTTTTTGCAGGCGAAATACCGAAGTGCGCACAAAGCGATCGCCGAAGCCCAACGCTTCCAGCAACGCGCTCAGGCTACCGAGCCACACCTCGCCACCGCGATGGCTGAGCGCATCGCCGTATAAGGAGATAATCAGTGAGGTGCCGCTGATCGGCTGAGCGTCTATGGCATGGCGGATAAACTCATCCAGTTTATGTTCCATATTTTTCCATGGGTTAGCCGTCGATGAAGCATAACATTACCACAATTCATTAAGGCGTCATCCGTGACGCCCGTTGAATCAGCGCGGTCTTAAGTCAATCACGCGCTGGGCCTTGCCTTCCGAACGCGGAATGTCGCCACAGTTGGCGATGCTGACGTCGGTGCTGACGCCGATAATCGACTTGATATGGTGGCGTAACTGGTGACAGATCTCACAGCGTTGCTGGTGGCTGAGGCTGAGCGCCGCTTCTTTCAATTCAACGCGCACCGCCAGCGTATCCAGGTGCCCGCTGCGGCTGACTTGCAGTTGATAATGCGGTGACAGCTGTTCGAACTGCATAATTTGTTCTTCAACCTGCGACGGGAAGACATTGACGCCGCGGATGATCAGCATGTCGTCGGAGCGACCGGTAATTTTCCCCATTCGGCGCATTTGGCGTGCGTCGCCCGGCAGCAGGCGGGTGAGATCGCGGGTGCGATAGCGAATCACCGGCAGCGCCTCTTTGGTCAGGGTGGTGAACACCAGTTCACCGTGCTGTCCGTCTGGCAGGGCGATGCCGGTCTCCGGGCAGATGATCTCCGGCAGGAAGTGGTCTTCCCAGATCGTTGGGCCACCGCCGCTTTCTGCGCACTCCATGGCGACCCCAGGGCCCATCACTTCGGACAAACCATAAATATCCAGTGCCTTGATGCCCATGCGGCTTTCGATCTCGTGCCGCAGCGCTTCGGTCCAGGGTTCGGCACCGAAGACCCCAAGACGCAGTGAACAGCCGCGAGCGTCGCCACCCATTTTGCGCTCCAGCTCGTCGATCAATGTCAAACAGTAGGAAGGCGTCACCATGATCACGTCGGGTTTGAAATCCAGGATTAACTGGGCCTGTCGTTCCGTTTGCCCACCGGACATCGGGATCACCGTTGCCCCAAGCCGCTCCGCACCGTAATGCGCCCCCAGTCCGCCGGTAAACAACCCATAGCCGTAGGCCACATGCACCTTGTCTTTGGCGGTGGCACCGGCGGCTCGTAGGCTGCGCGCAACAATATCCGCCCAATTATCGATGTCCCGCTGGGTGTAGCCGACGACGGTTGGCCGCCCCGTGGTCCCTGACGAGGCATGAATACGGACCACTTGCTCCATCGGCACGGCGAAGGTGTCGAAGGGATAGTTGTCACGCAGGTCTTGCTTGGTGGTGTAGGGGAAGCGGGTCAGGTCGCTCAGCTGTTTGAGATCGTCGGGGTGGACACCCGCCTGATCGAACTTGCGTTTATACATCGGCACATTGTTGTAAGCGTGGTGAAGCGTCCATTTCAGACGTTCCAATTGCAACGCTTCAATCTCATCGCGCGAGGCGAACTCAATGGCATCGAGTGGCTGTGGATTAGTTGTCATAGTTAGCCTCGGGGATCAAACTCGCTCAATAATCATGGCGATGCCTTGGCCGACGCCGATGCACATGGTGCACAGTGCGTAGCGACCGGAACGCCGTTCCAGTTCAAACAGGGCGGCCAGCGCCAAACGCGCACCGCTCATACCCAGCGGGTGGCCCAGGGCGATCGCACCGCCGTTGGGGTTTACCTGTGGTGCGTCGTCAGGCAGGCCAAGCTGGCGCAGCACGGCCAGCGCCTGGGCGGCAAACGCCTCATTGAGTTCAATCACGTCCATTTGCGCCAGACTCAGTCCGGCTATCTCCAGCACCTTGCGGGTCGCGGGCAGCGGTCCCATGCCCATCAGGCGGGGTTCGACACCGCAGGTGGCGGTGGCGACGATACGCGCCCGCGGCGTTAAACCCTGGCTTAGGGCCATTTTCTCAGAGGAGACGATCAGCGCAGCTGCCCCGTCATTCAAGCCGGATGCGTTGCCAGCGGTTACCGTGCCGGGTTGGCGGAACGGGGTTTTCAGCGCCTGCAATTGCGCCAACTGAGTGTCTGCGCGTGGATGTTCGTCCCGGCTGAACAGCGTGACGACGCCTTTTTTGCCGCTGAGGCTGACCGGCTCAATTTCCTGCGCCAGCCATCCGCGCTCTTGTGCCTGAGCAGTACGTTGCTGGCTACGCAGCGCGAAAGCATCTTGATCGGCACGGCTGATGTTGAACTGTGCCGCCACGTTTTCGGCTGTTTCTGGCATCGAGTCGGTGCCGAACTGTGCCTGCATCAGCGGATTAATAAAACGCCAGCCCAGGGTGGTGTCATACAGTTGTGCCTGGCGGCTGAAGGCACTGTCGGCCTTGCCCATCACCAGCGGTGCCCGCGTCATCGATTCCGCACCGCCAGCCAATACCAGCTCAGCGTCACCGGCTTTGATGCTGCGCGCCGCCATTGCCAGGGCGTCCAACCCTGAGCCACACAAACGGTTGACGGTGGTACCGGACACATTGACCGGCAGACCGGCCAGTAGCGCCGCCATGCGTGCCAGATTGCGGTTATCTTCCCCGGCCTGATTGGCACAACCCAGGATCACGTCATCAACCAACGACCAGTCCACCTGGGGATGGCGGGCCAGCAGAGTACGCAACGGCAGCGCGGCTAAATCATCAGCACGCACGTTGGCGAGTGCACCACCGTAACGGCCTATTGGCGTGCGGACGCCGTCGCAGATAAACGCCTGTTTCATGGTTGTTCCCCTAAAATGTGGTGGCCCAGGCGATGTGCACGGCCGCGGAACCAAGCGACGGTTTTGCCCAGTTGGTTGACGATTTCCACGTCATATAACCCCGTTGTTTTGCCCTGATGGCGTACTTCGGCGCTGGCGGTCAGGCGATCGCCTGCCAGCGCAGGGCGGATGAAATCGATGCTGCAGCCGGATGCGACAGCGGCTAACCCTTGGCTGTTGCAGGCGTAAGCGAAGGCGGTATCCGCCAGGCTAAACAGTTGACCGCCATGGCACGTCTGGTGCCCATTGAGCATCTGCGGGCCGACGGTCATGCTGACGCGGGCGAAACCGGCATCTACGGCATCCACACGCATGCCCATTGCCTGCGCGCAGGTATCTTGTTGAAACATCTGTTCGGCGCAGCGTTGCGCCAGCGCATGGGGCGTATTGGCGTTCATCATTGGGCTCCTGAAGAGAGGGATGCGTAGTGGCGCAGCAGCGGCATGGGACGGTAGCGAGGTTCACCGTAATAGTGTTGCAGGTTTTCCAGCGTGGTCAGGATCTGTTGCCAACCCAGAGCGGCTGCCCATTCCAGCGGGCCACGAGGGTAATTGACCCCGCAGCACATGGCGCGATCGGTATCGGCAGCACTGGCAACGCCCTTGTTCACCACGTCGAGTGCTTCATTCGCCAGCATGGCGAGGGTGCGCATGACCAACAGGCCGGGATAGTCCGGTAACTGAATCACTTTTTTGCCAAGGGATTGCAGCAGGCGCACTACCGTGGCGTTGTGCCGGGCGTCGTTTTGCGCCGCGCAGCTTATGGCGACGGTGGACGCCTGCGAATAGTGGGCGGACAGATCAAACAGCACCACGGGGGGCCCGGTTTCCTCGGCGATTTGGCTAGCTGTTTTACCATTTGTTAACATAAATGTAACTTCATCTATCCGGGCAAATGCGCTGGTCTGGCCAGGTTGTTTGATCGTGACCGCATTTTCCGTCAGCAAAGTGGCCAACAGAGTCATGCCCGCAGGATCGCCGTGCAGCGTGATACTGCGTGGTAACGCGGCGGTCGAGGCGGGTAAGCAGGTGGCAGCCGGTTGAGGATGATCGCCATAACGGTAAAACCCCTGGCCGCTTTTCCGCCCCAGGCGGCCGGCGGCGACCAGTTCTTGCTGTACCAGAGAGGGTGTAAAACGGGGATCCTGGAAGAAGGCGTGAAATACGGACTCGGTCACGGCGTAGTTGACGTCCTGACCAATCATATCGGTCAATTGCAGTGGCCCCATGGCGAAGCCACCCGCGTCACGCATCACGGCATCGAGCGTCGTGGCATCGGCGACCTGTTCTTCCAACGCGCGGAGGGTTTCGGCATAAAAAGGCCGTGCTACGCGGTTCACAATAAAACCGGGTGTGGAACGGCACAGGACGCTTTGTTTACCCCATTGTTGGGTGAGCGCTTGCAGCGTCGCCACGGTTTCGGCGCTGGTGTCCAGGCCGCTGACGATCTCGACCAGCTTCATCAGCGGTGCTGGGTTGAAGAAGTGCAAACCAGCCAGGCGTTGTGGGTGCTGTAAGGCTCCCGCAATGGCGGTGATGGACAATGATGACGTGTTGCTGGCAAACAGAGTGGCAGGGGAGCACAGGGCCTCCAGCTCGCGGAACAGGCTCTGTTTGATCGGCAGTTTTTCTGCTACCGCTTCAATCACCAGTTCGCTGTCGGCCAGTTGACTCAATGCATCTACCGGATGAATGCGTGCCAGCAACGCTTCGGTGCTGGCAGCATCAGCCTTACCAGACGCAACCCGTAGGCGCAGCCGCTGCCCGAGCGCGTCGAGTGCCCGTTGGGCGGCGGTGGCGGCGATATCAAATAGCAGTACCTGATGCCCGGCGCGAGCCGCCACTTGGGCGATACCTATCCCCATGGTTCCGGCACCGATCACCGCGACCCTTGCGTTGACGTTCGGCAGGTTCATGATCATTTCCCGCTGAAAGAAGGAGGGCGTTTGGCGAAGAAGGCACTGACCCCTTCACGGTAGTCGTCGCTGCGGCCGCCGAGGCGCTGTAGATCGCGTTCCAAATCAAGCTGCTGATCGAGGGTGTTGTTCGCCGAACTGTAGAGGGCTTTTTTAATCAGCCCCAGCCCATAGGTTGGTTGAGTGGCCAGGTGCTGTGCCAATGTTTGGCTGGTTGACGCCAATTCATCCGCAGCCACAACTTGCCAGATCATGCCCCAGGCCAGCGTCTGTTGTGCGCTGATTTTGTCACCCAGCATGGCCATGCCCATGGCGCGGGCGTGGCCTGCCAAGCGTGGCAGGAACCAGCTGCCGCCGGAATCCGGTACCAGGCCCAAACGACAGAAGGACTGAATAAAGTTGGCGTTATCGGCGGCAATCACGATATCGCAGGCGAGCGCCAGAGCAGCACCAGCGCCTGCCGCTACGCCATTGACGGCGCATACCACCGGTTTTGGCAAGGTGGTCAGGCGGCGGATCAGCGGGTTATAGAAACGTTCCACTGACAGACCGAGGTCGGGTGCCTGTTGCTCAACGCTGACATTGCGATCATTGAGATCTTGTCCGGCGCAAAAACCACGCCCGGCTCCGGTGATCAGCAGGCAGCGTACCTTGTCGTCCCTTTCCGCGAGAGTGAGCGCTTCACTTAACTGGCGGTGCATCTCATCGTTAAAGCTGTTGAGCCGGTCCGGACGGTTGAGGGTCAGGGTCAGCACCCCGGCTTCGAGGTGGGTGAGAATCAATGCATTATCCATAAATCAGCGCCCCTGATAGTTTGGCGTACGTTTTTCGAAGAAGGCGGCGATGCCTTCACGGCGATCGTCGGTGGCCGCCAGAGTGACGAATTGCTGACGTTCAATGGCCAGCCCCTGGCTAAGGCCGGTTTCTTCAGCCTGTTTCAGAGCCTGTTTGGCGGCACGGAGTGCCAGCGGTGCTTGTAGGCTGATGCGTTCGGCTATCTGCTGTGTGCGTTCCAGCGTGAGTGCATCTACGCATACCTCACTGACCAATCCGGCTTGCAATGCACTTGCGGCGGTAATGGCTTCTCCTGTCAGCACCATTTGGCTGGCTCGAGACTTACCGACGCAGCGGATTAATCGCTGTGTGCCACCGGCACCCGGCATCAAGCCGAGGGTAATTTCCGGTAGGCCAAAGCGGGCGCTTTCACCGCAGATAACGATGTCGCAGGCCAGGGCCAGTTCGCAGCCTGCACCCAGCGCATAACCGTTCACTGCCGCTAGCAGGGGTTTGCTAAATTGTGCCAGCCGTTGCCACAGCGACGGGCGACGATCTGTCAGCGCTGCGGGCAGATCTTGTTGCTGCAGCTCATGCAGATCGGCACCGGCTGCAAAGAAACGGGCGGCACCGGTAATGACCACGGCGCCAACGCCGGTGTCGGCGTCGGCGTGTTCCAGCAAATAAACCAGCTGTTCCAGGCACGGGGTGTTCAGGGCGTTGCGGGCCTCTGGGCGGTGGAGCGTCAGTGTCACCACGCGCTGGTGTTGCTGTCGCAGGATCAAAGGGGTTTCCATTGGTGGCTCCTATACGTCAAAGTCCAAGACCACACCGTCGCCGCGAGGCCACGACTGGCAGCTCAATACGTAACCTGCCGCCAACTGATCCGGCTCCAGGCTGTAGTTGACGGCCATATCCACCTGGCCGGCCTTTAAACGGCATTTGCAGGTGGCGCATACCCCACCTTTGCACGCATAGGGCAGATCGGCGCCTTGACGCAGCGCTGCATCAAGAATGCTGTCGTCCTGTGCGCCAACCTCGATATTCACGCGACGACCATCAAGCAAGATTTCCACTTGGGTGGCGTTACGATTGCCATCATTGACCGGCCGAACGGCAATGCCGCTGGTGTTAAAACGTTCACTATGAATGTGCCCAGTGGGCACGCCGGCCTGTTCCAGCACGCTTTGGGCATCGTCCATCATGGCTTCAGGCCCGCAGATAAAGGCGTGGTCATAGTCAGGGTAATCCAGCAGGGTCTTGCCGATAGCCAGCAGGTGCTCGCGGTCAATACGACCACTCAGCAAAGGGCTGTCCAGGTTTTCCTGGCTGAACATATAGAGTGGCTGAAAGCGCTGCGGGTAGCGGTTTTTCAGATCGGACAGTGCTTCTTTGAACATCATCGAACGGCTGCTGCGATTGCCGTAAATTAACGTGAAGCTGCTGCGTGGTTCGAGTTGTAGCGTGGCTTTGATGATCGACAGCATTGGCGTAATACCGGAACCGGCGGCAATGGCCAGATAGTTACCGCTATTTTCTGCCTGTGGCTGATAGCCGAAACGCCCTTGTGGCACCATGACCTCCAGCGCGTCACCGACCTTCAGCATGCGGTTAACGAACGAGGAGAATCGCCCCTGGTGAATGGCTTTAACGCCAATCTGCAACAGCCCCTCCTGCGGCGAACTGCATATGGAATAGCAGCGACGTAACTCTTCACCGTCAATCTGCGCCTTGAGCGTCAGATGTTGACCCGGCGTGTAGCGATAGTGACCTTTGAGTTCTTCGGGCACCCGCAGTGTGATGGCTACGGCGTCCGGCGTTTCGCGCTCGATGGCGGCGACGTTCAGGCGATGGAAGACCGTCATGGCGTTTCCTAAATACATTTGAAGTAATCGAAGGGTTCACGGCAATCGCAGCAGCGGTACAACGCCTTGCAAGCAGTGGAACCAAATTCGCTGATTTTCTCGCTGTGAGTGCTGCCACAACGCGGGCAAGGTACCGGGCCGTGCAACTGCGGTTTGTCACAGGTTTGCCCCTGTGGCGGCGCAACGCCATATTCGCGCAGCCGTGCGCGTGCAGCGGCGTTCATCCAGTCGGTGGTCCAGGCTGGGCTGAGTTGGATCGTCACTTTCACTGGGCTGAATCCTGCCTCTGCAAGGCGCTGTTCTATTGCCTCAAGCAGGAACTCGGTGGCGGGGCAACCGGAGTAGGTCGGCGTAAAGGTAATGCGCCAGCCGGTACCTTCAGCCTCAACGTCGCGCACCATGCCCAGATCGGTAATCGACAGCACCGGCAATTCCGGATCGCTGATCTGTTGCAGGCAGTGCCAAATTTGCGGGATCTCAGGGGCCTGTAGCCGGGTTATGTTCATAACGGCCTCCTACCAGTTCGCGTTCGGATAGGCGCGTTGCAGAAATTGCATCTCTGCCAGCAGTGGACCGAGGTGCTCGCTATGCTGCCCTTGTTTGCCGCCATGGCGGAACGCCTGCTCTGCGGGCAACGTCAGGGTGGCTTCTTGTAACGTGTCATTGACTAGCGCGAGCCACGGTGCTTCAAGCTGACGTGGATCGGCGGCGATACCCTGTTCTGCTAATTGCTGCTCCAGGTCATCGGCGTGGAACAGTTCGGCGGTAAATCGCCACAGGTTGTCCAGCGACTGCTGGATTTTTTGATGGCTGAGTGGGCTACCGTCACCCAGGCGGATCATCCAGCCGCGGCTGAAACGTAGGTGGTAATGCGCTTCTTTTAGCGACTTGGCGGCGATAGCGGCTATTTGAGCATCGCGGCTGTTGCTCAGGGCCTGATGCAGTTGTACGTGATAGGCATCGATCAGGAACTGGCGTACCAGAGTGTCGTTGAAACCGCCGTTGGGTTGCTCTGCCAGCAGCAGGTTGTGAAACTCGCGTTCGTCACGACCGAAAGCCAAACGGTCTTCGTTGTATTGCGGCCCCGCCAGCTCGGCGGCATAGCCGAGAAAGTTGCGCGCCTGGCCAAGCAGGTCCAGGCCAATGTTCGCCAGCGCCAGGTCGATTTCCAGCTCCGGTGCGTGTCCACACCAGGCGCACAACCGTTGGGCGAGGATCAGTGGCGTGTCGCCCTGACGCAGGATATAAGTGATTCGCGGATCGTTAAGGGTCATAACCGCCTCTACATGTTCTTGATGCCGTCGGGAATGGTATAGAACGTCGGATGACGGTAAATTTTGTCATCGGACGGATCGAAGAAAGCTTCGCGATCCTCAGGCTGTGAGGCGATCAGGTGACTGGACTGCACCACCCAGATTGAGCAGCCTTCATTACGGCGGGTATAGGCATCGCGTGCATTTTCCAGCGCCATTTGATCATCAGCGGCATGCAGGCTGCCGACATGGCGGTGTGCCAACCCTTGTTTGCTGCGGATAAACACTTCATACAGCGGCCATTCAACGTGTGTCATCATCGATTCCTTTTATGCAGCGGTTGAGGTGTTTTTCGACGCGTGGGTCAGGGCGCCTTCACGCACCCAGGCACCGTCTTCCCAGGCGCGACGTTTGGCCTGCAGTCGTTCGTGATTGCATTGCCCACGCCCTTTGATCACCTCGTGCAGTTCACGCCAGTCAATGTTGCCGAAACGGTAGTGGCCGGCAGCGGCGTCCCACGCCAGGTCAGCGTCCGGTGCGCTCATCCCCAGTGCTTCCAATTGCGGCACGGTGTTGTCGACAAATTTCTGCCGCAGTTCATCGTTGCTGTGGCGTTTGATCTTCCAGGCCATGCTTTGTGCGCTGTGGGGCGAGTCGGTATCACTGGGACCGAACATCATCAGTACGGGCCACCAGAAACGATTAATCGCGTCCTGCAGCATCGCTTTCTGCTGTTCATTACCGTTAGCCATTGCCATTACTGCTTCGTACCCCTGACGCTGGTGGAAGCTTTCTTCTTTGCAGATTTTCACCATTGCGCGTGCGTAAGGACCGTAAGACGCGCGGCACAGGGCTACCTGATTGACGATAGCCGCGCCGTCCACCAGCCAGCCAATCACCCCGATGTCCGCCCAGTTAAGCGTCGGGTAATTGAAGATGGAGGAGTATTTCATTTTGCCGTCGAGCATCTTTTGGTAGATGTCCTGACGCGAGCAACCCAGGGTTTCGGCTGCGCTGTAGAGGTACAGGCCGTGACCGGCTTCGTCCTGGACTTTTGCCAGCAATACCGCTTTGCGACGCAGGGTAGGCGCTCGGGTTAACCAGTTGGCTTCAGGCAGCATGCCGACCACTTCGGAATGGGCATGCTGGCCAATCTGGCGGATCAGGTTTTGGCGGTAGGCATCCGGCATCCAATCTTTGGCTTCAATGGCGGTATCCGCCGCAATTTTGTCGTCGAAGTGCTGCTGTTGTTGCGCGTCAGTTGTCATGCTTGCCTCTTGGTGATTCGTATTTTTCACATTAAATATAAAAATGTGAATCACGTTAACTAACCATAAGGCTACAAACTGATAACAAAAAGATCAAATGAGATTTGTGTGGTTTTGCGATGGTACTCACAAGTGCTTTAATTATCTTATTGTTATCTTTACTTATTTAAAATCACCTCAGTGCTGAAAACCGTCTTTTTTGCGATGCTGACAGGCTTGGTGTTTTAATTTTGTTAAATTTTACCTTGGTGTGAACTGGACAATATGTGATACGTCATTAATCCTTGTTGTGTAAAATTATGAATTCTGGAGGATCAAATGCAGCAGTTACACAGTTACCTTTCTGGCGGCTGGGTGTTCGGTCAGGGCGCCGCCCGCGAAATCCATCATGCCGTCACCGGCGAACCCTTGTATCAGGTTTGTTCCGACGGGTTGCCACTGGCTGCCAGCCTGGAGTACGCACGCAATAAAGGTGGCAAGGCGCTGGCACAAATGACCTTCCAGCAGCGTGCACAAATGATGAAAGCGGTGGCGAAACACCTGTTGGCGCATAAAGAGGCGCTGTATGAAATTTCATACCAGACCGGCGCGACGCGCAGTGACGGTTGGGTGGATATCGAGGGGGGGATTGCCACGTTGTTCGCCTATGCCGGGTTGGCGGGGCGTGAACTGCCGGACGATACCCTGTGGCCGGAGGATGAACTGATTCCACTGTCCAAACAGTCGCAGTTTGCCGCTCGCCACGTACTGACATCGCGGCCAGGTGTCGCGCTGCATATTAATGCCTTTAACTTCCCTTGTTGGGGGATGCTGGAAAAACTGGCACCGACCTGGCTGGCTGGCATGCCGGCTGTCATTAAGCCGGCAACGGCGACGGCCCAATTAACGCAGGCGATGGTCAGGCTGATTATCGACAGTGGCTTGGTACCTGAAGGCGCATTGCAATTGGTCTGTGGCGGCGTAGGTGACATGTTTGAACATCTGGATTACCAGGACGCGGTGACCTTCACGGGGTCGGCGCAGACCGGCCAGCTACTGCGTGCTCATCCGCGCCTGCTGGAGAAATCTATCGCCTTCACCATGGAAGCGGATTCACTCAACTGCTGCGTGTTGGGGGAAGACGTCACGCCACAGATGCCCGAGTTTGCGCTGTTTATCAAAGAGGTGTGCCGTGAGATGACCGCCAAAGCCGGGCAAAAATGTACGGCTATCCGGCGGATTATCGTACCGGCGAAGCGGGTGGCGGACGTGCAGCAGGCACTGTTGCAGCGGTTAGCGGGCGTGACAATCGGCGATCCAAAATTGGAGCAGGTGCGCATGGGCGCGTTGGTCAGCCATGAGCAGCGCGATGATGTGCAGCAGAAGGTCGACTACTTGCTGCACAATGGGTGCGAGCCGTTGTGCGGTGCGGTGGCAGATAAACTGGACATCATGGGGGACGGCGCGAAAAACGGGGCATTTTACCCGGTCACCCTGCTTTATTGCGCCGATCCCTTTGCTCATCAGGCCGTGCACGGCACTGAGGCATTTGGCCCAGTGGCAACGCTGATGCCCTATCAACACACCGAACAGGCGATAGAACTGGCCTTGATGGGCCAAGGGAGCCTGGCAGGATCGTTGGTCACTGCCGATGAAGCGTTGGCGACACAGTTTATTCGCGCTACTGCCTGCGCGCATGGCCGCATGCTGATCCTGGATCGGCATGCGGCGACGGAATCCACCGGCCACGGTTCGCCACTGCCGATGCTGGTACACGGCGGGCCAGGGCGCGCCGGCGGCGGCGAAGAGTTGGGCGGATTGCGGGCGGTGAAACACTATATGCAACGCACCGCGATCCAGGGTAGCCCGGCGATGCTGGCGGCAATCGGCCGTGAGTGGGTGCGCGGGGCCACGGTGATTGAGGATCAGGTTCATCCATTCCGTAAATACTTTGAACAACTGCGACTGGGCGAAAGCCTGCTGACGGCACGCCGTACCCTAACCGAGGCCGATATTGTTAATTTTGCCTGTCTGAGCGGTGACCATTTCTATGCGCATATGGACAAGATCGGCGCTGCCGAGTCTCTGTTTGGCGAGCGAGTCGCCCACGGCTATTTTGTGGTTTCCGCCGCGGCCGGGCTGTTTGTTGACCCTGGCGTAGGGCCGGTGATTGCCAACTATGGCATGGAAAACTTGCGCTTTATCGAACCGGTGAAGATTGGCGATACCATTCAGGTGCGACTGACCTGCAAGAAAAAAATCCGTAAGCCGCAGAAAACGGCAGAAGATCGTCCGCATGGCGTGGTGGTGTGGGATGTCCAGGTACTCAATCAGCACCAGCAAGCGGTGGCGCTATACAGTATTCTCACGCTGGTAGCGCGTCAGGAAGGGGATATTGCGCCGGCAAGCTGATGGCGGCGGGGGTAGGGCGCCTGGGTTAAGAAGCGCCTTACTCTGGTCAACATGGTTGGGTCTACGCAATGGCCTGCATTTGCAATTGCTGCCGGCATTGGCACCCCGGTGGCTGAAGCCAGGCGTGGAGCACCAGCCACTGATGCCACGGCAGGGAAACCCTGCTGATGGAACCGGGCTAAAGCAATGGCTGGTGCAGCAGTGTTTCCAATACTTTTAGCGGCGATTGTTGCGGGTTTTTCATGGCGTCTACCGGCAGCAGGAAGGTCTGTTCCAACATAAATTGGCCTGCCATTGCCGCGTGCGGCGTCTGATCGGAAAAACAGATCCAACTGCTACCCGGTGGCAAATCCAGCGCCAGTTGCGGGCCCTGCTGCTGATAGTGTTGGTCGGCTTTCATGGCGTCATGCAGTTGCAGCATCAGGTGGTCGTAATGGCTACGTCGGCGCTTGGTAATACCGACTTTATGCTGCAACCAACTGCTCAACGGTGAATAGCGGGACAGGCGCGGGATAAAACGTTGCGCTAATTCGGGAAAAGGCTCACCAATACGCCATTGGCGATGCTCTCCGTTCGGGTTGATGTTGGTAAAGATTCGCAGGATGCGTTCCCCGTGATTTGGACGAGAAGGGAAGGCATCAACGTGCAGCCGGCTGTCGTCTTTACGCCATGAACTGGTTGCACGCCAGGCCGAAACCGGATGCAGACGCAAGCTGTTGGTGGGCGAATGCAGCGTTTGCTGGTAGTGCGGCAATAACCCGGAGATCAACTGACGGCAGGACTGATAATAGCGTGCCAACAGTGCCTGGACTTGTGGTTGTTGTCCCGCGACCGCCACGCCGGATAATTTATCCCTTTCTGGCCAATAACTGATGTTTTTACGTTTGGCATCGACCAGTGTAGGGTCAAGTAACGTTATTTCCTCTGGCGATAATGAAAAAGCCAGCTCCGGTAAAAAGAGGATCTTACCTTGCTCCAGTGCCTCTACGGCGGAGAAGGAAAGGGATGAGGGAGCCATATCCCACTGCCGTTGTGGCAAGTTCATCACTGCCTGTTCAGGCGTAAGGCTATCCGCACGCATAATATCTCCTTGCGAAGGGTTGATGCTTTAATTGTTTTTACTTTGAAAGGAATTTATAACCAAGGGGGATTATTTCATTGGGTTTTATTAATTATTATTAATAGGAACGCGTTTTTAAGCGTAGCACTATTAAAATGCGGTAAATAGTAAACAGACATTAAACGAAGATGCCAAGCGCACGAATAGGTAAAAAAAGAGTGGCTGAGCGTTAATTCTTCCCATATAAAAACAAATCAAAAGGTTAATTATATTTTTTGTTTTTAATCAGTGGATTGTGTTTTTTTGGTGTGTTGGGCGGTTATTTTATCGCTGGGCCACCTCCTGCGGAGGCGGCCCAGAATGTTAAGCGGAATAAATGCAGTTTTTACCCTGTTCTTTGGCTTGGTACAGCGCACTGTCTGCCTGGTTGATAAAACCAATAGGTGTGTCGTTATACATATGCGGAACCTTGGCATAGATACCAATACTGATGGTGACGATGCCATGAGGGTTGCCCCGATGCGGTATTTTCAAATCACGCATTGCTTCGATAACGCGTTCAGCGAAGATAAACGCGCCTTGAGCATCGGTATCCGGCAGAATGATGCCCATTTCTTCACCACCGTAACGGGCCATAATGTCGTTACTGCGGCTGGCTAACCCTTTAAGCATCTGCCCGATCTGCTGCAGACACTGATCGCCGGCGACGTGGCCGTAGATGTCGTTATACTGCTTG
This sequence comes from Serratia sp. PL17, assembly GCF_017832355.1. GTDB lineage: Bacteria > Pseudomonadota > Gammaproteobacteria > Enterobacterales > Enterobacteriaceae > Serratia. The sequence continues at coordinate 226,579 of NZ_JAFIBY010000003.1, read as the reverse complement.
AAATAGTCGATATCCAGCATCAACAACGCCACGCTGCGATAATTGCGTGAAGCGCGCATCAGCTCATTTTTTAACGCGATATCAAATTGACGGCGGTTGGCCAGGCCAGTCAGGCCATCCAGCAGTGCCAGCTCTTCCAGCGTGCGATTGATGCTGGTGAGCTGATCTCGGGTGCGCATGAGTTCAGCTTCGGTTCGTACGCTGTGATTGATTTGGCGCATCAGCACGAGGCCCAACGCCAGCAGAATAGCCAGTAGGGTGAACCCCCCCAGGGCAAATACGCCAGAGTCATTGCGCCAATCGGCCAGTGCATCTTCTTTCGACAAGCCCGCCGCAATCACCAATGGGTAACGGTTCACTCGCGAATAGCCATAAATCCGTTCCACCTTGTCGTAGCGCGAGATAATGGTGGCATTACCGAATTCGGAGTGCGGCAGAATTTCGCGAAACAGCACGCCATCAGAGATGTTCTTGCCGATGGAGGCAACGGAATAAGGGCGACGGTAGAGAATGGTGCCGTCCGCCAATAACAGGTTGAGTGATGCATCGCTGTTTAACGCAAAGGTATCGTAAAACTGGCGGAAATAATCGACGTACAGTGTGGCCAAGATTACCCCGGCAAAACTGCCGTCCGGGTTATTAAAACGCCGCGACACCGGGATGATTAAATCGCCGGTAGAACGGCTACGCACGACTTTACCGATATAGATCGTGTTGCTGTTGTGATCGAGGTGATATTTAAAATACTCGCGATCGGCATTGTTGGCGTTTTGTACGAATCTTCCCGATGAAGTGACGATCCAATTTCCTTTAGCATCGTAGACAAACAGACCGTGCAGTTGAGGCAGGTTACCGACCTGGGATTGCATGACTCTTTGCAGCCGCAATTGTTGCAGTTGGCCTAACCCATCGTGTTGAATCCGTTCGGTAAGATCAGCCAGCGTGCTGTCTGTCTGCATAAAGGTATCATCAGCATGCTGCGCCAAAGAGCGTGCCAGATTAGCAGATTCATGGTTGGCGCTTTGCAGGTCACGCTGGTGCGCATTCCAAATCTGCCAGGCGTTAAACAGGATCAACGTGGCGGCAACGATGACGACAAATACGCCGGCCTGGAATAATAACGGGGAATTTTTACCGTTGTGCGGCTGCTCGGCATTCTGAGGTTGCTGCTGTGTCATGTCACCCTTGCTATACAATCTTCAAATCGTGTTAAGAACAATCCTACATCTTATTCGTTAATCCGGCAGACCACTACTCCCTTACGCAAAATGAGCAAACTGCCATGCGAACATATTCGTTCCCGATTGCGTAGGTGTCGTATGCGAGTCCCATTCAAACATGGCGATGAGCGGGGTGTTCCTCTAGAGACAAGGTGAAATTCATCGGTATACAATTCGCCATAAAACCGGATTAGAGAATAATAAGGGATCCCGGCATGTCTGATTACATCATTATTAGTTTATTGACGTTGGTTGTTTATTATCCAGTAACCTTGGGGGTGCTGGCGTTATTGATTGGGTTTGCCTGGCGGCGGCGTAAATCGCCTTACTGGCGTTTAGGGCTGGTGCTGTTGGCTGCCATGTTTGTGTTGTTCGCCATGGCGGCGTACGACTGGTATCACTACAACTGAGCGTTGGCGGTACGATGGCCGCTATCGGCGGCGGACACCGCACCGAGATGACGCGTTATTCAACGTTAACCATCCAATTAACACCAAACCTGTCGGTCAGCATGCCGAAACCCTTGGCCCAGAAGGTGGGCTGGAAAGGCATGGTCACTTGACCGCCCTGTGAAAGCTTTTCAAACAGCTCACGCCCTTGTTCGACGTTGCTCGGATTGAGTGACAGCGCAAATCCTTTGTGCGATGCGTCGGCGCCATCTTGTGGGCAACCGTCGGAGGCCATCAACGCGGTTTCACCAATCAATAACCGCGCATGCATGATGGCCTCTGGATCGACATCTTGCGGGTTTCCTTGCTTGGCCTCTTCCGGCATCTCTTTGTAACGCATCATCATTTCAAGTTTAGCGCCCAACTGCGCCACGTAGAAGTTAACCGCCTGCTCACAGTTACCGCTAAAAAATAAATAGGGTTGAATCAACATGACATTGACCTCTGTTATGGCCCGTCAGAACCTTTGAGTGCCCACGGGCGGGAAGCAATAGTTTCTGTTTGCGACTATTGCCGTTGGCAACTTACAAGTGTAGTGCGATTAGCGCTGAATGCCTTGTGGGCGATCACGCTGTAAGAATTTCATGCATTGCGGGGGCTATTGGCCAAAAAACCGGGACAGTTCATCCCAGTTTGGACAGATTATCTGAGCGGTCACAGTTTCTATACTCGTTACACCCTTCACTAACGGAGTGACTGTAATGAGCAAGCAATCTTTAAATGGAAAAGTCGTTTTGATCGCGGGCGGCGCGAAGAACTTGGGTGGCCTGGTAGCACGCGATCTGGCGGCTAACGGTGCGGCGGCCGTGGTGGTGCATTACAACAGTGATGCGACTCGAACGGCAGCGGAAGACACGCTGAAGGCAGTGAAAGCAGCAGGTGCACAGGCGATAGCGGTACAGGGCGATCTGACGCAGCCTGGTAACGTGGCACGGCTGTTCGAAGAGGCGGTCACGGCGTTCGGCAAAGTGGATATTGCGATCAATACAGCGGGTCTGGTGATCAAAAAACCGATTGCCGACGTCACCGAAGCAGATTACGACAGCAGTTTTGACATCAACGCCAAGGCGGCGTTTTTCTTTATCCAACAGGCGGGTAAACATCTGGCCGACAACGGGCGCATTGTGACGATTGTCAGTTCATTGTTGGCTGCCTACACGCCATTTTATGCGGTCTATCCTGGCAGCAAGGCGCCGGTAGAGCACTTCACCCGCGCTGCATCCAAAGAATTTGGCGAACGCGGGATCAGCGTGAATGCAATCGGCCCAGGGCCAATGGATACCCCGTTCTTCTACGGCCAGGAAAGCAAGGAAGCGGTGGACTATCACAGCAGTGCTGCTGCACTGAGCAAGTTTTCGAAAACGGGTCTGACCGACATCGAAGACATCGCGCCAATCGTTAAATTTTTGGTCACTGACGGCTGGTGGATCACCGGTCAGACGCTGTTTGCCAACGGTGGCTATACTACTCGTTAATCTCAATTCTGCTGCGGCCTGTGCCGCAGCCTGTTTATCAGGATGCACAATCGGTGGATAAAATAGGGAGATTACGGGTTTTTATCCAGGTTGCCGAGGTAGGCAGTTTCATCCGAGCCTCGCAAATCTTGATGATGCCGAAAACCACGGTGTCGGCGGCAATACAGCAACTGGAACATGAAATGGGCGCTCGTCTGTTTCATCGCACCACCCGGCGGGTACAACTGACCAGCGACGGTGAACTGTTACTTGAGAAAGCACGCAACCTGCTGGGTGACGTGGAAGAATTGGAAAACCTTTTTCACCGCCAAAACGGCCCCATTGATGGTCGTCTGACCGTTGATGTCCCCAGCCGCATAGCCCGGCGGATGCTGGTACCCGCATTGCCCGATTTCTTTTCTCAGTACCCCGATATTCAGTTATTTCTCAGTGCCAGCGACCGCTCAATCGATTTGATTCAGGAAGGGGTCGACTGCGTGGTACGCGTGGGTAGCCTCAGCGACAGCAGCCTGGTCAGCCAGCCACTGGGCCGACTCAGCATGATTAACTGCGCCAGCCCGGACTACCTGCAGCGTTACGGTATCCCGCATACGCCTGCTCAATTGGACGATCATTGGGTGGTGGGCTATGCGCAACCTACGCTGGCAGGGGCAGATACCTGGTCGTGGCAACAGGGGGAGCACTATGGTGAAAAAACGCTACGCAGCCGGGTTACGGTTAACAATGCAGAAAGCTATATCGGGTGTTGTTTAGCAGGGCTGGGGTTGATGCAGATACCCCGATTTGATGTTCAGCATCATCTGGATAACGGCAGTCTGTGTGAAATCTTGCCACAGGCTCGTCCGCCAGCGATGGGCATTGCGTTGCTTTACCCGCACCGCCGCCAGCGTTCGGCACGTTTCATCGCGTTTGCCGAGTGGTTTAGCCACTTAATCAAGCCGTTTTGTGAACCCTAAAGCCTGATGGCCTATGGGATTTTTATCTAAACGCGGCGGAATTTATTATTGGTTTTCAGCCAATTAAATTTGCTGAAAAAACAAGACACAATTAAAGCCAACAATAAAGTGACAAAGGATGTGTAACATTACATAAGCAGGAGGGTGGCAGAGCCATCCCAGACGGCAGCCAGGGCGTATAACGCGGCCAGTATCAGTAAAAAGGGTGTGTTGGTCATGGTCTGTCTCCCGCAGGAAAATTCATCCTTGTTATAGCGCGCAGAAATGACAGTTAGATGAATGTGGTCGTTTTATGTACAGGCAAATTCAGACAGACGGAAATGTGTAAACTGCTGATATTTGTCTATAGTAACAGTGTGAAGATGCGTGTTTAGCGCGATTCACCCTGTATCGCGCTGCCGGTCACGGCAAGCACAGGGAAATACCAGTGCGAAAATATCGATCAGGGTTGGAGCAGGCGCCGTCGTGGGTCTGGTGATAGAGTTTCTTTTAGGCAAAAGGTAATAGGGAGAGTAAAAATGGGCATCATTTCCTGGATCATTTTTGGTTTAATCGCCGGTATCTTGGCTAAATGGATCATGCCGGGCAAGGACGGTGGCGGATTTATCATGACCGTCATCCTGGGGGTCATCGGTGCTGTTGTCGGCGGCTATATCAGTACCTTCTTCGGTATGGGCCGTGTTGACGGCTTCAACCTGGGCAGTTTTGTTGTCGCGGTAATTGGTGCTCTGGTAGTACTTTTTGTCTACAGAAAGATCAGAAACTGATTCGGTGCTGATCAATAGGGTCGCTACGGCGGCCCTTTTTCGTTAAGTCACAGGGGCGTGCGGCTTATGCCGACGGCCTGAAGGAGATTACCATGGGTCTGTTTGATAGCGTATTGGGCAACATTCTGGGCGGCGGTAACGGTAAAGGCCTGGATTACGTTGCTATCATGCAATGGGTTGAGCAACAGGGTGGTCTGCAGGCGATTCTGGACAAGTTCCGTCAGGGGCAATTCGGCGATGTGGTCGGCTCATGGCTGGGCAACGGTGAAAACCAGCAGATAAGCGGCGATCACGTGCAGCAGGCGCTGGGTAGCGATGCGATTAACCAGTTGGCAGAAAAGCTGGGGATCGATCCTGCTCAGGCATCAGCGACGATTGCGCAGTTTCTGCCAACGGTCACTGACGCGGCGTCACCCAATGGTGAAGTGCAGCAAGACAGCAACGAACTGGGCGACATGGTCGGTAAACTGTTCAAATAATGCTTATGCCCTCGGCGCATTGCCGGGGGCATGATTCACGCTTATTCCCTCAATGTCTCCCAACGCTTCCTGCAGGTAATCCACCCAGGCCCGTACTTTGCGAGGAATGAACCGCGCGCCGGGATAAACCGCATGCAATGCCATTGCTGGGTAGTGCCAGTCAGGCAAAACCGGCACGAGCGCACCGGTAGACAGTTGCCGACCAATCAGCGGCCGCTGCGCACCACCAATCCCCAGCCCTGCCTCGATAGCGGCCAGCAGTGAAAAGGTATTGTTCGCGCGAAAAACCGGACGCAAATTTACCATCTCGGCACCCTGAGGGCCGATTAACGTCAACGAGTCACCGTCGGTGAGACCGCTGTAGCGTACATGCGAATGTGCTGCCAGCTCTGCCAGCGTTTGCGGTGTGCCATGTCGTGCCAGGTAAGCCGGTGACGCAACCAGCATCCGTTGCAATCCCCCCAATCGTCTCGAGACGATGCCTGGGGCATTGAGTTCACCAAAGCGAATCGCTACGTCAACGCCTTCCCCTATCACGTCGGCGCGGCGGTCATCCAACAACAGCTCGATATTCAGTGCCGGGTGGAGTTGCTGAAAGGCAATGACCAGCGGTGTCAGGTGCTGCTGGCCGAAACCCGTTGGCGCGTGAATACGCAACGGGCCATACAGTTTCTGGTTCAATCCCTGCAACGCTTCTTCAGCGTCGTTCACCGCCGCAAGAATCGGTTTGATGTGTTGGTAATAACCGGCACCGGCGTCGGTCAAGGTTACGGCTCGGGTACTGCGAAACAGCAACTGCGCCCCCAGCTGCTGTTCCAAACCGGCTATTTGCTGGCTGACAGCCGGCTGAGTCAGGCCGAGATCGCGGGCAGCGGCAGAAAGATTGCCGAGTTCGGCCACGCGGACGAAGGTTTTCATTGCGCTCAGTTTGTCCATTGCTGTTCCACCTATAGAATTTACTTATAAGTGTTAGTAAGAAAGGCCTTCTACCGCAAGCGTTGCTTATCACTCACAGTGAATACATCAATTCATACTGAGTGGGGCATATATGCAAAACGATAAAGTGGCATTGGTGGTAGGCGCTAACGGCGTTATTGGCAGCAGGCTGATTGATGAGCTGGAGCAACAAGGCTGGCAGGTGATTGGCCTGTCCAGGCGCGGGGGCGTCGATCGGGCGCGAGTGCGTTATCTGGCCGTCGATCTGTTGGATGCGCAGGCAACGGATAACGCTTTGCGTTCGTTGACCCGGGTCAGCCACATTTTCTACGCGGCTTATCAGGATGCGTCGGACTGGGCGGGGTTGGTTGCGCCGAATGTGGCGATGTTAACGCATGTTGTGGAGGCATTGGAGCCGTTTGCACCGGGACTGGAACACATCAGCCTGATGCAGGGCTATAAAGTCTACGGTGCCCATCTGGGACCTTTTAAAACGCCAGCGAGGGAGAGTGATGCTGGACACATGCCGCCGGAGTTTAATCTTGCGCAACAGCGTTATCTGGAACGGCGTCAGCAAGGGAAGAGTTGGCATTGGAGTGCAATCCGTCCAAGCGTTGTTGGCGGTTTCTCACTGGGCAATCCGATGAACCTGGCACTGACCATCGCCGTTTATGCCTCTATCAGCAAGGCATTGGGGATACCGTTGCGTTTTCCCGGTAAACCGGGTGCTTATCACAGCCTGTTGGAAATGACCGATGCCGGGCTACTGGCGCGCGCTACGCTTTGGGCGGCGACAGAACCGGCGGCGGCCAATCAGGCGTTTAACATCAATAATGGTGATTTGTTCCGCTGGAGCGAGATGTGGCCAAAAATTGCCGCCTATTTTGACATGGAGATAGCACCGCCGTTACCCCTGGTGCTGGACTCGGTGATGGCGGATAAAAGCGAGTTGTGGCAACGCCTTGTGCAACAGCATGACTTGGCCGAGACTGACTATGGCGCGGTGGCGAGCTGGCGCTTTGCCGACTTTGTTTTTTCGTGGGATTACGACATGTTCGCGGATGGCAGTAAGGCACGCCGCTTTGGCTTCCACGCATTTATCGAGACGGAAGCGATGCTGTTTGCGCTGTTTGATGAGTTCCGCCGTCGCAAGATTATTCCTTAAGCTGGCTGGCGGGGCAGGCGTTTTTTATGGCAATCTTTGGCTGCCGCTTGATGTGGCAGTCAGAAGGCCGTCATTCCGACAGGCCACGCCGATGATGAGGAATTAAACGTGACAGGGATTACCGCCATACTGACGCTTTTGCTGGCGCTGGTGACCATTGCGCCACTGTCGAAGCAGGCAGCCTGGTGGATTCGGGTGTGGGATTTTCCCCGCCTGCAAATACTGGTGCTTTCCCTATTGGTGTTGTTGCTTAATTTGCTGTTTGTGCCCTTGTCACCTTGGGTGTGGGGCATGATGACGGTAAACCTGGCCTGTGCCCTGTATCAGGCCGCATGGATTTACCCTTATACCCCGTTGAGCAAACCCCAGGTGCTGGACTTTACCGGTTATCAGAAGAAGCCACGTATCCGCATTTTGGTATCAAATGTGTTAACCCCTAATCGCCAGGCTGAAAAACTGTTGGCGTTGGTGGCTACCGAGCGACCGGATGTGCTGGTCGCTGTAGAAACCGACAACTGGTGGGAGCAACAACTGTCGGTGCTGGAACAAGACTACCCGTACACGCTGAAATGCCCGCTGGATAATCTGTACGGTATGCATGTCTATTCACGGCTGAAACTTAGCGACGCCCAAATTCAGTACCTGGTGGATGAGCAGATCCCGTCGATGCACATGATGGTGCATTTGCCGCAGGGGCCGCAGGTACGCTTGCACTGTGTGCATCCGATGCCACCAAGCCCGACAGAAAATGAAGAGTCAGAAGATCGCGATGCCGAGTTGGTGATGGTGGGCAAAAGTGTGGACAAATCGACGTATCCGGTCATTGTGACCGGCGATCTCAATGATGTGGCGTGGTCGACTACCACTCGGCTGTTCCTCAAAGTCAGCGGTTTGTTGGACCCGCGCCGTGGCCGAGGTATGTTCAGCACCTTCCATGCAGGCTATCCGTTCCTGCGTTGGCCGTTGGATCACGTGTTCCACAGTGATGATTTTGTGCTGGGTGCGCTGCGTCGTTTACCCCATGTAGGATCGGATCATTTCCCGATTTTGGTAGAACTGGTGTATTCGCCAAAACAGGGGGAGCAGCAGGAAAGCCTGGAGAAAGACAGCGAAGATGAAGCGTTGGCACAAGAGAAGTTGGCCAATACCGGCTCTACGCCTGACGATGTGCATACGCCCGGCGCTTGACGTTTCAGGTTTACCCCGCAGCGCGGACTGCGGGGTGTTGTACTCTAGAGCGTCAGCATAATTTTCCCAATATGCTGGCTGGATTCCATCAGCGCATGGGCTTGTGCCGCTTGTTCCAATGGGAAGGTTTTAAATATCTGCGGTTTCAACGCCCCGCGCTCCAGCAGTGGCCAAACTTTTTGCTGTAAATCGGCGGCAATCTGCGCTTTGTCCTCTACGCTACGTGCGCGCAGGGTCGAGCCCGTGTGGGTCAGACGCTTAATCAGCAACGGCATCAGGTTCAGTTCCTTAACCACGCCATTCTGGGTGCCGATTTGCACAATGCGGCCATCCATCGCTGCCGCCTGGTAGTTTTTCGCCACATAGTCCCCGGCGATCAGATCGACAATGACGTCTGCTCCCTTGCCGTCTGTGGCGAGTCTTGTTTGTTCAACAAAATCTTCGCTGCGGTAGTTGATCGACACATCTGCGCCCAATGCCAGACTCGCCTGGCGTTTTTCTTCCGAGCCGACGGTGGTGATCACTCGGGCGCAGAAAGCTTTCGCCAGCAAGGTGGCGACAGTGCCAATGCCCGACGTACCGCCATGAATCAATACGGTCTCACCGGCCTTCAGGTGGCCACGTTGGAACACATTGACCCAAACGGTAAAGAAAGTTTCTGGGATGGCTGCGGCCTCTATCAAACTGAAGCCCTGCGGTACCGGCAGCACGTTGGTTTCATGTACCTTGCAATATTCTGCATACCCACCGCCGGCAATCAGGGCACAAACGTTATCGCCAATGGCGTAATTTTGTACTCCAACGCCGGTGGCGACCACAGTACCTGCGATCTCCAGACCAGGAATATCGGAGGCGCCAGGCGGTGGCGCGTATTGGCCGCGGCGTTGCAGGACGTCAGGACGGTTAACCCCGGCGGCGGCGACTTTCACCAGGATCTCCCCCTGTTGCAGGACCGGGAGTGGCCGTTGGACGACAGCTAAAACCTCGGGTTCACCTGGCTGGCTGATTTCGATGGCTTTCATGGTGCTGGGCAGCTGTGGGTTGGCTGACATGGTGGTTCTCCTCAGTTGGCGTTCAGGTGCAGTAACCAGTGTAGGTAACCGCCTGCTGTAATTCATGTTTATCTTACAGAAATGCCGAAGAGGGGATGTAGCGCATTGAGCGGTTTAACACGGGGGAAAAGGGGCGCCGCCGCAGGGGCGGCAGGGGGATTAATCGTTCGGAGGGATACGGAAACCTTTCAACGACACGATAAAATGCTCTTTCCCTTTGGAGATTTTTGCGCCTCTATCGCACCACAGGCTGGCGAGCTGGAAAAAATCATCACTGTCGATGTCATAAGCCAGTTCAATTTTTTTGGCTGTGCCGTAACGGATCAGCTTTTCTGCTTCCTGGTGGTTTGTTGCTTTGATGGTGGTCATAACGAAATCCTTGGTGTTAAGCCAGTACGGATAATCGCAACCATCATATGGCCATATTGTGACAATTTTGTGATAAAAAAATGACAGGGTGCAATTCTGTGGCCTGAGGCAGGGTAGGGAGACCCTGCCTCAGGAGCGCGTCCGTCAACGATCGTGCGGACGCAGCAGGGTGTTTTTCTTCTGTGATTTAAAGTGCTTATACAGTGCGAACCCTGCGATGCCGGCTAACACCGCCAGCAAAGATAGATATTCAGTCGCCATCTGGCCAATCTCCAATATAGCGTGGCTAAGGAGCGGCTATTTGTGACAGTAATCACGTTATGGCGCAATGAGACCATTCTGTAAGGCTACAGGTGACTGATATATAGGCATAAAAAAAGCGCCTATAGGGAGGCGCATAAAAAATTGCAACACAGCTTGTTGTGCTCAGCACCAGGAGAAGTGGTGAACACAAGCGCATTGTATGAACCCTGTGCTGCCGCAGATATAGGGTAACTCTTAAAGCGCAGTTACCACTGATAACCCATGTTTACGCTGTAATCGGGATCCTGATTGGTGGAGTAGGGATCTGACTGACGGCGGCGATCGGTTTTTTTCACCGGCCCGTTAATGCCTGAATACACCTTGGGGCGTTGGCGACTGCAGCCAGGGTGGTCACACTCCATATCAAGGCGAAAACCGGTTTTGTCTTCTGACTCTGACCAGACCACAGGCGGTTTACCTGTTTTTTTTGCCGGGCCAAGTGCAGCTTGCGGAGCAGGTGCCGGTGTGATGCTCGGCTCCGGAGCGGTATAAGACAGGTCCAGCGCCAGGGCTGGGGCGCTCAGTATCAACAGAGCGCTGCAGCAAGAGGCTGCAAGCGTAGGCCATCTCAGCATGGTCGATCTCCCTTTATAGTTACGCAGCGCAACTATAAAACAGCGAGACGAGAATTACTATCATTTGTAACGCCTGTTGGCGTTGGGGATTTGGCTGTGCTCAGGTTCGGGTCTAGTATATGAGCAACTTCTCTTTATAAGACATTGGGCTATGACCATTGACACCCCGGCGCTCGGCTGGCGCCAACGCAGCTATCGGCTGCTTTTCGACAATCATTTCCGTTCTGGCCGAAGAATGGAAACGTTTTGGGTCTGCACCGCATTACTCAGCGTTGTTCTGTTGTTTCTTGAACCGGGTGGCAGTGCCTTGTATTTTCCTGGCCAGGAAGCCATTTATCTTTTCTTCTGGGCTGAGGTGGTTTTTACCTTCATTTTTACGCTCGAGTATCTGTTACGGCTGTGGTGCACACCGCGCGAGCAACACTATGCCTTCAGCTTTTTTGGCGCAGTTGACTTACTGACGGTACTGCCGTTGTACATCATTTGGCTGTTCCCACATATGACGGTCGAGTTTGTGATGCTGTTGCGCGTTATGCGTATACTGCGTGTGCTGCGGGTCCTGAAGCTTCTGCGTTACATGAGCGAGATGGGGATGATTTGGCGCAGCATTAAGCTGGCGCGTCATAAGTTGGCGATGTTTTTTGGTTTTGTCGCCGTGGTGCTGTGCGTGTTTGGTGGCCTCATGTATGCCGTTGAGGGCGGCACCGGTGGTTTTACCAGCCTGGCGGCCGCCGTGTATTGGGCTGTCGTCACGCTGACCACGGTAGGGTACGGTGATATCGTTCCCCATACGCCGGTGGGGCGCTTATTGACCTCGGTGCTTATCCTGTTGGGGTATTCGATTATCGCGGTACCGACAGGCATTCTGACGGCCTACATGTCACAGGAGCTGCAACGCAACCGTGAAAGGCGGAATTGTGAACAATGTCAACGGGGTGGCCATGAGAAAGAGGCCTCATTTTGCAAGTTTTGCGGCTTTGCATTGCCGCCGTTATTCGGAAAACACCGTCAGAAATGACGATAAATTAAGCAAAATGGACTGAATCCTGTGCGTTTAGCCCCGTTTCCACAAAGGGGCTAACAAAAAGAGTTGCTATTAAAGTCCCATCATGAGTTAATGCTTCTCGGCCTGTGGTACAGACCTATTTATGCACGACATTTTGAGTAAAGTAGTTCAAATTTAAAGCGTTATCCTAGATAGCTCTTCTCTGACGAATTTCCTTTCTAGTGCCTCCATAAGTAACTGATGACCGGCTATATCTTGCCCATGGTGGCGTAAATTTAATATTGAAGGAATTAGACATGTCTAACATGATCAAAGGTCAAGTGAAGTGGTTCAACGAGTCTAAAGGTTTTGGTTTCATCACTCCAGCAGACGGCAGCAAAGACGTGTTCGTACACTTCTCTGCTATCCAGGATCAAGGCTTCAAGACCCTGGCTGAAGGCCAGAACGTACAGTTCTCTATCGAGAACGGTGCTAAAGGTCCGTCAGCGGCTAACGTTACCGCTATCTAATCGGCCTCTTGCTGATTAATAAAAACCCGCCAAGGCGGGTTTTTTTGTGTCTGTAATTTGTCGCAGGCAAAAAAATGCCCGCAAGTCTGCGGGCAAAAGTTCCTTGTTACTTCTTCATTTGCTGGTACTTCTCTGGGGGGAAGCACCGAGGAACAGACTACCGGTTGCGGGCTTAAGATTCTGCGGGCAAAACGTTAAGAAAGTGAAAAGCCGCTCGCACGCTCGCCTGCTACGCTTTAGGAAGACACTACGCAGATGAACAGCAGATTAACTGACGGTGTACGGGTATTCTTCCCACCTCATTCTGTAATACACTGACATCAATGATAAATGATGGGGTAAGGCATGAAAGTTAACGATCTGGTCTCGGTAAAGACTGACGGTAAACAGCGGCGTGAAGGCGTGATCCTGGCGGTAGAAGAGTTTAATGAAGGTGTCATGTATCTGGTCTCTTTGGAGGATTACCCCGCGGGTGTGTGGTTCTTTAACGAGATTGATAGCCGAGATGGCACCTTCGTTGAATTGCGTCAGGCCGAATCCAATTGATTGTTTCGCAAAACGCGATACTTCTTAGTGCATTAATTTAATTTGCAAGGTTTTCGGAGGGTGATGATTCCGGGGAGGCATTAATAAACGGATTTTTACTGCGGGAATACCCGTCGCGGCCGAACGTGTCGTCGCGAGCAGGTATTTAGGTTATTTAAATGCGAGATTTTCAGTACAATTGCCTGAACAACATTTAAAACCAACGTTTGGCAGAGTATACGACAAGCTTTATGCCTAGCGGCTATTGACAAATATTCCGCTGGTCAGTGTGTCGGTCAAACGAACAACATGGTAGATAATCTGCTTGTTGTGCGTTTTAATTTTTCTCTTGATATTTCCCTTGTGGGAAGAGACGGTCTTGGCTTTAATTTGCATCTGGTCGGATATCTGGATAGTTCCCTGACCTGACATCCACATGCGTAACATATTTGACTCAGTCTGGCTCAGCGTCACGGGTGTTTGGTCGAATGAGCTTTTTTCCGAGCGAGGGGCTTTTCTCTCCAGATAGTGACTAAGTAGTTGATTCATAGTCTCTGGTTTTATTGATTTTGACGAGATGATGACATTTTTACGAACATATAAATAATCGTCAAAATGTACGTTGGTGATAGCCATGAAGATGAAGAATAAAGTATCAGGGTGCAGTGAAATCACCCCTTTTATACGTTCGGTAGCATTGGCTTCATGTATGAAGCAGTCTTCGTTAATAAAGACCAGACTGGGTTTCAACTTGCTGCATTTTTCATGCAGGTCGTCAATATTGCTAATCGCATTAATTTGGCGTTTTTTTACTCCGTGTGTTGTCAGGTAGTCTGTTAAACCTAATCTGGTATAGCTGCATGAATCCATAATGATCGTTGGCATATCGCACCCCCACTTAAATCCGTTTTACCGCGGTAACAAAAAGAAAAAGCCTGAAGCCTAAATGGCAAAAAAAAGGAACAAAAAAATCACGTATATGCAGTGTTCTATCAATAAATTCGACGGTACTCAACGATATTTTCTTTCTAAACTAATTAACACTGTGAACCTATAAGTTTAGCTTAAGTCAGAATAATCTGCTGGTATCGGCGCGACGAGGGTGTGACGTCAATTGGTGCTTGAGCCGCGTGCCTGCTGGTATCTTTATCATTGAATCTGCCCATCATGTCACGAAACGAAATTTTAGATTGCTAGGAAAATTCTTAAAAAAAATTCATGTGTTGTTTTTTTAACATTTTCTCGCTTACTTCCTGGGCGAATTACATTTCGTCGACTACGTGTGTTTTTATTTTTAATAATATTATCATAATGTTATCATTTATTCTTTTGTTTTTGATAATGATAATTCTTTCATTTCTTATCACTTGCGATATCCAATAATCACATTGAGTTAACATTAATCCGTTTTTTTGTTACAGAAACTGACGATATAACAAAGGGTTGATGTGACTATTCGTGCTATTTCGGCAAATGTGAAAAATGTCAGTGAGTGATTAATTTGTTTTGCTGAACTATTTTCGTGTTACCGACTGGGAGCCGCTTATCAAGGGCAGGAAAGGGCAGGTTTTGGCGGTAATAATAGCGCGGTGCGTATCAGCACACCGCGAGTTTCAATTTCAGACCAATGCTTGCCGACAGTGTTCCATGGACTCCAGTGCAAGATGAATATCGGCCTCTTGCGTCATCCAATTGACCAGCGCTGCGCGGATCCCCGGTTGCCCGTTATAGTGGGTGGGGGTGCAGCGTACGATACCGTGGCGGTCGAGTAGGGCGATAAAACGATCGCGTGCGGCAGTCGCATCCCCCTCCACGTTCTTGAGTGCAAAACACACGACGTTCAGATTAACCGGTGCCAGCAGCTGGAAGCCCATGCTGGCGTCCAGCTCTGCACCCAATCGCTGCGCCAGTTGCACATTACGCTCAACCATATCTTGCATACCACTGCGGCCATAGGCTTTTAGCGCCATCCACAGCGGCAATGCGCGGAAACGTCGCGAGTTTTCTGGCGTCAGGTGCAGATAGTTGTCCGGCCGCAGCGTCGGTGCTTCCAGGTAGGCAGAATGGTTTTGAAAGACCTGCATCTGTAACGCTAAATGACGGCTGAATTGAATCGCACTGTCGTAGGGGACATTTAACCATTTATGTGCATCGACGGTGATGGAGTCTGCCTGTTCCCAGCCTGCAAGCCGAGGAGCATATTGCGGTGAGCAGGCCGCGACACCGCCAAATGCAGCATCAACATGCAGCCAGAATGGATAGCGTTCACGCAGTGCCAACAAGCGGGGTAGATCGTCGAAGGTCACGGTATTGACGGTTCCGGCGCTGGCCAGCACGATGGTTGGCACACCACGGTTGGCAACCAGATGGCGCTCCAGCGCTTCTGGGTCGATAGCCTCAGAATGGGGCTGGCTGCCGATAATATTAAGCGCGTCGCGACCGATACCGAGCATGCTGAGTGCCTTCACGCTGCTTGAGTGCGCATTTGCCGATAACACCTGAATGGATCCTAATGCTGCCAGCCCTTGTTCGGCGATATCAATCCCACGCTGTTGTCCCAACCACTGGCGGCCGATGGCCATTCCGACAAAGTTCGCCATGGTCGCGCCGCTAACAAAACTGCCGTTAAATGCCTCGGGCAGGCCTAGCAACGTTTTGAGCTGCACAATGGTTGCCAATTCAATCGCTGCAGCCACGGTGTCGTGGCTCAATTGGCTATTCTGGTCGATAGCGCTAACCAGCCAATCCGCGGCCAATGCGGCCGGGGTCGCGCCACCGGTGACAAAGCCAAAGTAACGTGGCCCGGCACTGCCCGAAAGCCCATCCGCGTAACGTAGCCAGAAGTCGTTCAACGCCGCCAGCGCGCCGTCGCCATTTTCTGCCAGCCGATCGTCCCCTTGCTGCAATTGTTGTGCAGCCAACGGAGGGCAAACCGGGCGTTGTTTAATCCCCGCCAGGAAGCTGTCAGCCAACTGGCGGGTGTGCTCGAGTATTTGTGGAAACTGGTCAAGATCTTGCTGTAAACGTGGGTGCATGGGGAGATCCGGATATAAAGAGGTTAAAAAGCTACCCTAGACCATTTGCGTTGTGGCGAAAATCGATGAAAAATAGCCTTTTTGGATAGCAGGGCTAACCAATGTTGAGTGAACGTATTCCGCTGCATCTCCTGCCAACCTTTGTGATTGCCGCCCGGTTAGAAAATCTGCGCGCAACGGCCCAGCAGGTGCATCTTACCCACGGCGCCATTAGCCAGCAGATTCAACAGCTCGAGCAAGCGATCGGCTGCCCGTTGTTTGAACGCCAAGGCAGGGGGCTGCGTTTGAATGCTGCCGGCCGTGAATTGCTGGCGGTCGCCGAACCGGCGTTGCTGGCATTGCAACAGGGGATAGGGCGGGTCAGACGCCTTGCGCAAAGCCAGTCACTTCGTATCAGCGTGCTGCCTTCTTTTGCGCATTACTGGTTAATGCCGCGTCTACCGTCTTTTCATGCGGCTTATGCCGATATTGCATTGGATATCGATGCATCCTTGGCAGTGCAGGATCTGTCGCGAAAAGGGTTCGATGCGGCGATTCGGCTGGGTAATGGCCAATGGGCAGATATGCAAGCGCAGCGCATTGCCTCGGGCGAAGTGATACCGGTTGGCACTCCCGCTCTGGCGCATCAGTGGCAGATAGCTTTCGACAGTGGAGCGCAAGGTATGCCGCTGCTGGAGCATGACGTCACTCCGTGGCGCAGTTGGTTTGTCGCGCATCAGCAAATGGCAAGTGAGCGCCCGTTGGCGCTGTTCAATGATGCGGGGTTATTGATCCGTGCAGCTGAACAAGGCTTTGGTATCGCACTGGTAAAAAAACGGCTGGTGAGTGATGCGCTGGCAGAAGGCCGATTAGTGGCTCTGGCACCTGCGCAGTGTCTGGATCAGACGGACTTCTATTTGGTGTGGCCGCAGACCGCTGGCTTGACGCCAGCGGTTGAGGCCTTGTTGCACTGGTTGCAGCATCAGCTAGCCGGGCATTAGCGCCGTAGCCACTCCGGCTGTGAACTGCCCAAGGTGGTGGCGGGCAGTGCCCAGCGCAGCGCTGTGCCGTTCAGCCGCAGCGGAGCGATGAGGCGTTGCGCTGGGCCCCAGTGAGTGAGTTCAGTTTCAGGGTTTTCATCCGAGGTATCGACGGGCGCCAAAGGTTCCAGCGGGTGTGGCTGTGGGTAAGGATAATCGAGCAGCAGTTGCGCTGTCCGCGCCAGAGACAGCCGAGCACTATAGCCGGTGCCCTGTTGTAGACGTTGACGCATGCCGTGCAGTACCGCTGCGGCCATCAGGTAACCTGTTGCGTGATCCAGCGCCTGCACCGGCAGCGGGACAGGCGTGGCGGCAGGCTTCCAGATCATGCCTGATTCCGCCAGGCCACAACTCATTTGTACCAAGCTGTCGAACCCGCGTCTTCCACGCCATGGGCCCGTCCAGCCATAGGCGTTCAGACACACGTCAATCAACCCAGGCGACAGAGCACGCCGTTGTTCAGCGCCATAACCCAGTTTTTCCAGCGCCCCGGCGCGGTAGCCGTGTACGATGACGTCAGCGTTTTTCAGTAGATGCTCGAAGGTGTGGCGATCGTGGGCATTGGTCAGGTTCAGCCTCGCACAGCGCTTGCCGAGGATCACGTCATGTTCCACGCCGGGTTCATCCCACCCGTAAGGATCGATACGCAATACGTCTGCACCCAACCCGGCGAGAAAGCGGGTGGCAACGGGCCCGGCGATAATCCGTGTCAGGTCCAAAACCCGTACGCCGTGCAGTGGCCTGGCTGTTGGGAGGCCCCAGTTCGGCGGCGAGGCCTCCGCTTGTTGTGCTTGATGGATCAGTGGCTCCAGTGCAACGCTCTTGCCCTGTACGTGTTGCCGCCAGGCCTTGGCCGAACGCATTTCTGCCGCGCAGCCGCCTGCTTCGATGACGGCCTGTTCCAGGTCACCTTTTTTCCACGTAAGCACCTTTTGCGCCAGTGCATTTTTATCCTGATGTGGACCGAGCACGTGCTCTACCGCGCGGCGGTGATGCGGTGCATTGGTATGCAGACGGATCCAACCGTCGCAGGTGGCATAGTCACCGGCCAGAGCATCCCAGGCTGCGGGCAATGCCCACCCCAGCGGCCGTAATGTCCAGCCGAACCATAATGACGCCAACCGACGATCGACAAAGACGTGTGGTGTATCGGCCTGATTGTGTTGCCGCAGTTCAGCACAGGCTAACCCCGCGGCACTCCAGCAGGCAGTTGCCAGTTCGCTGACGGGGAATGCGCTGTTCAGTGCGCCTTTACCACTGACTGTCAACGGGCTCGCCGGGGTGGTGTGTCCCCCCAGATGTTGTCTGATCTCAGAGAGCAGCGTTTGCGTAAAGGTATCCATCATCAACTCCAGGTTGCTGGCCGGGACTGCGTCACGCGTCGAACACCCCGTTCAATGTGAGAACGGGACAGTTCGTCATGTCTCGCGAGTGCCCCTGGCATTCAATTACGGGGTATAGTCCAGGATACGGCCGTCCGCCAGTTTGGCTCGCAGGGTTTGGGCGGCGATGCCGTTGAACGGCTGCTTGCCAAAGTTGGCGGTCAGCGTTGAGCCATCGCTGAAAGTGGTTTGCTGCACCCAACCCGCTTTATCCAACCAGCGGAAGTCGGTCAATGCCTTATCCCACAACGCTTGGTGCAGCGGACGGAAAGCGGCATCGGCTTGTTTGATTTGCGGCAAGCGCGTCTGCAGCGTCGCGCGGCTGAGATGGAACATCGGGGCCGTGTTGTACAGCTGGCTAAGCAGGCTACGCGTGGTTTTAACATCGCTGAATTTCAGATTGTCATAATTCCAGTGGTGGCTGCTGACCACCGCGTCGTGAAAAACGGCCTGGTACATTGGCAGGCGATAACGTGGATCGAACTCCACGGTGCGGTAGGGTTCTTTCACCTTGGCCGGGCTGAAGAAGAAGGCCGGTTGGGCATTGGGCCACCACGCACCGAGATAATAAGGAGAGGATTTGTCCTGGTTCATTTGCTTATCGCCCCAGCCAAAGCCCCAGGTTTCCATGCCGTGGGCAAACATAATGTGGCGTGCGGTTACCGCATTACCGTCTTCGGAACCGAGCGGCAACCGAAGGGTATTGCTGAACCAGGCAAGCCGCGCATTGCGGGCCTGCGCCATTTGTTCTGCGCCCGTGGGATGATTGGGCTGATAGTCGTCGGACACCATTCCGGTGCCGTCAACGTCCAGAAACAGGCTGTTCAGACCAGCCAGTTGCACCAGGTCACGCATGCGCTGTTGTGAGTAGGGCAGCACACAGCCTGGATTCAGGTAATAGCCCTGTTTGCCGAAACCGGGTTTTTTGCTTCCGTCAGCGCGCACGATGGCGCACTCTTCACGCAGTGCTGCCGGCAGCTGAGCTGTCAGCCAACTGTCGTTGACTCCGCGGGGAATGGCGGTGTCGTAAGAGTCATAACTGGCAATCAGGTACCCCGATTTTTTTGCGCTTTCGACCGCCTGCGGATGCAGGAATTCAGCAGTCCAGTTATCCGTTCCCAGCCACAGTCGAGGAAGGCCGGCCTGGTGCAGTGTGTCGATCAGCGGTTTCGCCAGCCCCTGGCCCCAACTGTCCGCCGGTGCGAGATAGGCCCCGAGCTGACGTTGCGCCAACGCCCTGACGTCAGCGGCTTGTTGGTATTGTGCTTGCAGGAACCCCGTTTCGTCTGGCGTAGCGTTTAGCGGTTTCAGCGCCAGCAGCGCTTGGTTTAGAGCATCAACCAAGGTTTGCTGTTGCCAGCCTTCCGGTGTTTTTCCTGCCAGTTCTCGCACGGTTTTCTGGCTATCGGCATCGATTTTTTTCCACAGCGTTTTCCCTGCTGGAGAGACCAGCCAGGACAAAATGCCCGGCCAGTTTTTCACGTCAGCCGGCGCCAACAGTTTGTCGCCCCATAAATAAATGTGTGTCGCGCCAATCAACTTTTCGCCTTCCGGCGCGGTGCGAATTTTATCGCGCAAGGTGCTGAACTGATCGCTTTGCTGCAAATACTCGCGGTAGCGATGCGCACCTGATAACAGGGTGTCTCCCACGTGCAGTAATACGTCAAAAGCTTGTTGTTGATTAAACCGATTGAACTGATGACTGGCGTGCATAGTGAGGGTGTCTTTCGTACTGGCGAAGGTGACCTGATTGCTGAAGGGGGTAAGCAATAGCCAACTATAAACCTTACCCTGCTGCTGTTGGCTCCACAGTGGCAGCTTAAGATCCCAGTTGGTATCCAGCGGTGTCATCTCTTTGACCAGATAATGTTGCCAAACGGGATTGTCCAACGGTATGCGGCTGCCTTCGCCAATGGGCAACAGCAAGGTGCTCGCCTGCGGTGGCAGGGTGAACCACGTCATTGTCTGTGCTCGGTTGCTGCTGAAGCTCAGCCGCAGATCGCTGCCGTCCAACCGGGCGCTGATGCTTATCGCGCTGTTTGGCCACTGCCAGCTTGCCTGTGTGGCGGTGCTTTGCAGATCAGCCACGGTTTGCACGGCCTGAGCCTGGTTGACCAGGGTTTTGTCTGCTGTGATCTTTAACGTGGCCGGATCGATATCGAACCGGACTGCCCCCTGCTCCAAAAGGAGTGCCTTAACGGGAAAAGCGGTAAGCAGGGCGAGGCTAATGGAAAGTCGAAGTATGCTCATCGAGCGGGATGTCCTTAGGGTTGATTGTCCTGTTAGGGGATGAGTTTATCGGTAATCACCGGCTTGCCCAATGCGAATCCGTTATAATTGTGTGACGCATCAAATATGCAGAATTATTGAGTTTAATTTTCGTTTAATAAATTCGTCTTTACATCATCACTCCGCGTCACTATACTCAGCCAAAATTTCAATGAGGAAACACAATTGGACAGTTTTAGTTGCAGTGATATAAACAAGGCAAGCTGACCAATCCTCTTTTGATTTGTTGCTTGCCGAAAACGGCGGGCAGCACCCCTCTCACGTTATTCCGAGCTGTGCAAACCCGAATCTTATAGTTGTTCCTGCTGCCTATTGGCATCGGGCGAATTGATTTGGACGTTATTATGGCAACTTTCAGCCACAGCCTTTTCCCTCCAGGCACTGATACGCTCAATCGCTGATTTAATATCGGCGCAATTTTGCGTGTGCTAAAAAGCACATGATTTTATCTCCTGCAGTTATTTAAGGGGAAAGTCATGGCTATGACTCCTTTTGTTTTAAATTTATTACTGGCGATGAGCCTGGGCGCGATTATTGGCGCTGAACGGCAATGGCGCCAGCGTATGGCTGGCCTGCGTACCAATGCGTTGGTCGCGACCGGTGCCGCCGTATTTATTCTTAGCTCCATGTCCACCGATCCGTCCAGTGCCGGGCGGGTTGCTGCACAGATTGTCTCGGGTATCGGTTTCCTGGGTGCGGGTGTGATCATGCGTGAAGGGCTGAATATCCGCGGCTTGAATACTGCTGCGACGCTGTGGTGTTCAGCGGCGATTGGTGTGCTGTGCGGCCTGGGGCAATATTGGAATGCCGTGTTGGCGACACTGGTGATCCTGTGCGCGAACATCTTATTACGTGAGGCAGCCCAGCGCATTAATCTGCAGCCTCAGCAGCAGGCGACCGATCTCGAGGTGTGCTACCGCATTCAGGTTACCTGCGGCGAGCAAGATGAAATATTGGTGCGCACCTTGATATTGCAGGCGCTGAATGGCGTGGCATTAAGGCTGCAATCATTGCGCAGTGCCGATATTTCCATTCCTGGCCAACTCGAGGTGTGTGCAGAAATAACGGCAAATCCTTCCGTGCAAAAAGAAATTGAAGGCATTGTCTGTCGAGTCAGTCTCGAGAAAAGTGTTAGCGCCGTGCGCTGGCGTATCGCGTCTGAATTACCTGTCTAATTATTGATAAATATTCACTGCATACAGTGATAAGGAGGCGTCATGGACGGTGACCCCGAAACGTTAATTGCTCAGCGTTTATGGCGCGGTAATAAACCGCGTTAATTACGCTAACTAAATAAATTCCACTCTGCGTTTATTCACCTGTTAATCGGGCGGGGTATTCCTGTGCGCAGAGTAAAATAAGAGAATAGCGTTATGACCTATATTAATGAAACAGCTCGCCGTCGCGATAAAATAAAGGCGCCTTACGCCATCGCACACGAGGCGAAAAACAGCGTTGAGCAGACGCTGGCTAATTTAAAATGCAACCGCAACGGCTTAACCCAGGATGATGCGGTTGAACGTCTCGAGCAGTTCGGTGTTAACCAGGTTGCTCACGAGAAAGCGCCGCACGCGTTGGTACAGCTCATCGCTGCGTTCAATAACCCATTTATCTTTGTACTGATGGTGCTGGCTGCGATCAGTTTCTTTACCGACTACTGGCTGCCTGCCCGGCGCGGTGAAGAAACCGATCTCACTGGCGTGATCATCATATTGGTGATGGTTTCACTTAGCGGACTGCTACGTTTTTGGCAGGAATATCGCACCAACAAGGCGGCGGAAACGTTGAAGTCGATGGTGCGTACCACCGCAACGGTATTGCGCCGCAGCAGTTACAGCGCGCAGCCATTGACGCTAGAACTCCCCATCCGTGAACTGGTACCGGGCGATATTATTACGCTTTCCGCCGGGGATATGATACCGGCTGATGTGCGCCTGTTGGCCTCGCGCGATCTGTTTATCAGCCAGGCGATCCTGACCGGGGAGGCAATCCCGATCGAGAAATACGATGCGATGGGCAACGTCAGCCAAAAATCGAGTGAGAATGACGTTTCCAGTGAGCATGCCTTGTTGGAACTGTCGAATATCTGCTTGATGGGCACTAACGTCGCCAGCGGCACGGCCACGGCGGTTGTGGTGGCGACGGGCGGCCGCACCTATTTTGGCTCACTGGCTAAATCGATTGTCGGTTCCCGTTCGCAAACGGCGTTTGACCGTGGGGTGAACAGCGTCAGTTGGTTGCTGATCCGCTTTATGCTGGTGATGGTACCGATTGTGCTGTTGATCAATGGTTTCACCAAAGGCGACTGGAGCGAAGCGGCGCTGTTTGCCCTGGCGGTGGCCGTTGGGCTGACGCCTGAGATGCTGCCGATGATCGTCAGTTCTAACTTGGCGAAAGGTGCCATTGCGATGTCACGGCGCAAAGTGGTGGTCAAACGCCTGAACGCCATTCAGAACTTTGGCGCGATGGATGTACTCTGCACCGACAAAACCGGCACACTGACTCAGGACCGCATCATCCTCGAACATCATCTGGATGTGAGCGGGGCCAGAGACAATGAGGTGTTGCATCTGGCGTGGCTGAACAGCTTTCACCAGAGTGGAATGAAAAACCTGATGGATCAAGCGGTGATCCGTTTTGGCCGCGGCAAGCCGGGCATTGAGGCTCTGGGGCGTTTTAGCAAGGTTGACGAGCTGCCGTTTGACTTCGTGCGTCGCCGTTTGTCGATTGTAGTCGAGGATGAAAACTACCAACAGCGCCTGATTTGCAAAGGGGCAGTGGAAGAGATGCTCGAAATCGCTACCCATGTGCGTGAAGGGCAGCAGATTTTACCCTTGGATCAGGCACGACGTGACGCATTGCAGGCGCTTGCCGCTCAATATAACGAGGATGGGTTCCGCGTGCTGGTCTTGGCAACGCGGGAACTGGGTGAGCAGAAAAACGCCTTGCCGCTGAGCGTGGCCGATGAACGCGATATGGTTATCCAGGGGCTGTTAACCTTCCTCGATCCGCCAAAAGAAAGTGCGCAGGAAGCGATAGCCGCACTACAGGAAAACGGCGTGGCCGTGAAGGTACTGACCGGTGATAACCCGGTGATCACCTGCAAAATCTGTCGTGATGTCGGGCTGGAACCGGGTGAGCCGCTTTCCGGTCCGCAAATTGCCGAAATGGATGACGCGACCTTAGCGCGAGAGGTCGAGCAGCGTACTGTCTTTACCAAACTGACGCCGCTGCAGAAGTCGCGGGTGCTGAAGATGCTGCAGGCGAATGGCCACACCGTCGGCTTTCTTGGTGACGGCATTAATGATGCACCAGCATTGCGTGATGCCGACGTGGGCATTTCGGTAGATACCGGTACTGATATTGCCAAAGAGTCGGCGGACATCATTTTGCTGGAAAAAAACCTGATGGTGTTGGAAGAGGGGGTGATCAAGGGGCGTGAAACCTTCGGGAATATCATCAAGTACTTGAACATGACCGCCAGCTCCAACTTCGGCAACGTGTTTTCCGTGTTGGTGGCCAGCGCATTTATCCCGTTCCTGCCGATGCTGGCGATCCATCTGTTAATCCAGAACCTGATGTACGATATTTCTCAATTGTCTCTGCCGTGGGACAAGATGGACAAAGAGTTCCTGCGTAAACCACGCAAGTGGGATGCTAAAAACATTGGCCGCTTTATGCTGTGGATTGGACCAACGTCGTCAATATTTGACATCACCACTTATGCATTGATGTGGTTTGTCTTCGCTGCCAACAGTGTTGAACACCAGGCGCTGTTCCAGTCCGGCTGGTTTATTGAAGGGTTGTTATCACAAACGCTGGTGGTGCATATGCTGCGTACCCAGAAGATACCCTTTATTCAAAGCACCGCAGCATTGCCCGTTCTGTTGACCACGATTTTGGTGATGGCGCTGGGTATCTATCTGCCATTCTCACCACTGGGTGCATTGGTCGGGTTGCAGCCACTCCCTTGGGAATACTTCCCGTGGTTGGCGGGGACCTTGATCAGCTACTGTGTGGTGGCGCAGATGATGAAGCGTTTCTATATTCGCCGCTTTGGTGAGTGGTTGTAATTCCTCAGAGGCGTTTCTGTCGCGGCGATGTTTTTCGCCGCGATGCATTCGGGCGCAAAACATTGCGCCCCTACAACAACTTTTTCACCAGCAGGCCAAGCATAATGGTCAGCGTAAAGGAAAACAGCGTACCGAGTAGCACATACTCAGTGCGCATTTTGTCATCACTCTGCCGCAAATCGCCAAAGCGAAAAATGGATTTGGCCGCTAACAAAAAGCCGATTGCCGGAATCTGCCCAATCAAAACAAAAGTCAGGATCAGCGTTCTTTCCAGATAACCGATTTGTTTGCCCGCACGTAACAGGGAGTCATTATCGGCTTTGGCAGAAGGCGGCATTTGTGGTGTCCAGTGCGCCAGCAATTGTCCAATCAAAATACCCAGTGGCATATAAATTAAGAGATACGCCAATACAACCAGGCCAGACTGCCAACTGATGAGGGTCGCGCCGAGCGCGGTGAACAAACTGGAGGCGTTGGGGGTCAAGAACAGCCACAGCAAAACAATCACTGCCAGATGCAGACATTGGTCGAGGAGAAACCCACCTGCCTGGCTGAGAGGCGTCAACAGCGTGACTTTTAGCAAATCAATGAGCCAGTGACTGATGGCGATAACCAATAACGTGGTGAGGATCTGGAGGGAGGACAGCCCACCGTGCAGCAGCGCAAACCCGGCCACGACCCAAGCGGCAAGGACACCGTGCAGTAAGGCGTGTAGCAGCAGGAATCGGGAACGCCCGCGATGAACAATTTTATCCTCAACCCAACTTCGTGGTTGCAGCGAAAAGTCTGCAAGCACGTGGGCGATCAGCAACCAGGTCAGCAAAGGTACGTAACTCAAATCCATATTCAGGTGATCCTGTTAATCGCGTGAATAAACCGCATGATTTCCTCGTAGGCCGCGCGTTTAAGCGTTGCGGAGACCGTCGAGGCGGCCTTTTGCAGCTTTTCTGCCACTTCCTGATTGGTTGTAGCCAATATACGCGCCCGGACTATCCGCGCTTCGGTCTGGGAAAGGCGGCTAACCACATGATCTAGCATTGGTAACAGATCGCTGACAATGGCATTTGTTTGGTCATTATCATTTTTCAGAGCTAACCGGCAATTTTTCGTCAGGCCATCCAGCGCCTGGCCCGAATTCACAAAAGCGCTGCCATAGCCGGCGTTTTTTGCCTCCCCCGCGCCCAGACCCACGGCGATGCGAGCGTCCCAGTGTCGGGTATCCATTGCTTTGAGTGCGATGCGGATATAAACCGCCAGCAGTAAACCGGATTGCGGTTCCGCCACGGCTTGAAATGCATCCCCGCGGAAAACCTCAAACGTTTGAATAAGCTTAGCCTGTTGCAGCTGGGTCAGCAGGGCATGTAACTCGGTTATGTAGTGAGTGGTATCTAACTGCCGGGAGTTGACCAGATCGCCAGTGATCACGCTGATTTGTGCGGGCATGTTATTGGCTCGTAAGCGGTAGGGTGTCACTAAACTTCGCACCTAAATACGAATATGTCAACAATTCGTACTTAGATGCGAATTTTTATGATATTCGTATCTAGATACGAAATTTACAGGATAACGACATACGTTCATAGAGCCACGTAGTCAGGGGTTTTTTCATTCGTGCCAGATAAATACCCAGTATGATCAGGCTAATGGCAAGGAGTTGTACACTGGCTGAACCCTCGTTGTCGCGCAGACGATCTATTACCACCCCCGTCAGCATTTGACCGCTGATAATCAGTAATGCGGCGCGAAGGGTCCCCAGACGGGGTAGCACGTAGCTGTTCAATGCGACAAACAACGCCCCAATGACCCCACCCAGATAAGCTCCCCAAGGCGCCTGACCGAAGGGGCTGGCAGTGAATCCGCCAATGACTGCCAGCAGCAGGCTGAGGAACACAAAGCCGACAATGTGATTGCAGAGTGAGGCGTGGAAAGCTCCACGACTTAGCGACAGACGGCCATTAATTGCACGGCTGATGCTGATGCAAATGCCGTTAAAGAGCGCGAGGAGTACCAAGGTTAGCATGACAATTATCTCAGGAAGATGAGGAGGGCGCAGCCGGAAAGGATCAGCAGCGTGGCAATAACGTCGTTGACGCTGAGACGGCGTTTAATTACGCCAAACCAGCCGCAGCTGTCGGACACCATGCCAAATAAAACCTGGCCGGTAAGCATGAGCGCAAGGCTGCCGGAAAGTGCCAGAGGGCTATTGACGGTAATGGCAGCTAACACCACCGTCAGGGCACCGGGAATCCCCCCCAGATAGGCCCAACGGGGAACACTGGCAGGCGGCAATGAGGATGCCGACCTCGGGGTACGCCAGCGCAGCAGGAGCAAGAGCAACCAGGCCGTGATCGCCCCAACGCCGTGCGCGACCCATGAAGCAAACAGTGGGGAGTTAAAGCTGGCCAACAGGCTATTGATGCCTATCATCAGCGCCAATAATGCGCCAGCGGCCAGCGCTAGCAGAGGGTTGGAGAAACGCTCGTGTATCATCGTGTCAGATCCTATTTTGGGCTGACAGATAGGCTATATTGTTTTTGTTTTCGGCATAATCCATTAAAATGGAAACTCATTGTTGAGTAAAAGTTGACGAAGAATGCAGGATAACTTTGCGGCGATCCCGGTATTTGTGGCAGTAGTAGAATGCGAGAGTTTTTCAGCGGCTGCCCGGAGGCTGGGTATCACCAAATCAGCGGTAAGCAAGCGAATCGCCCAGTTGGAAAACTCACTTGGCGTACAATTGCTACAACGCACTACGCGTAGCCTGAGCCTTACTGAAGCGGGAGAGCAGTATTTTGGCTATGCCCGTAATGCCTGTGCCGTGGCACGCGAGGGAGAGGATGTGGTCACCCGGTTACAAGGGCAACCGCAGGGTTGCTTGCGGATCAGTGTGCCTATGGTTTTTGGCCGTTTGCATGTTGCGCCGCTGATCCCCCGTTTTCTGGCGGCTTGCCCGGACGTGGAGATCACTATGATGATGGATGATCAGGTGGTTGATCTGGTCGATGGGGGTTTTGATCTGGCTATTCGCATTGGTCAACTGGCTGATTCGAGCTTGATTGCCCGGCGTATTGCCCCTTGTCACAGCCTATTATGTGCCGCCCCCGCTTATCTGGCCTGCTACGGTACACCGACAGATCTGGAGCAGCTGTCACGGCATAATTGCCTGTTTTACAGCTATTTCCGGGGTGGCAGCGAATGGCAATTTGAGGGGCCAACGGGAAGGGTGCGCTTTCAACCACGCGGTAATTATCAGGTAAATAACAGTGAAGCTTTGCGCGAGGCGTTACTCGCCGGCATGGGGATTTGTCAGATGCCGACCTTTATCGTCGGGGATGATATTGCTCAGGGGCGGCTGATTGAGCTAATGCCTGCTTATCGGCTACCAGAACATGCCATCTATGCCGTATATCCACAGCGTAAATACCTGCCAGCCAAAGTATCGGCTTTTGTCGACTTCTTACTTGCACAACTGGGCGGAGATCAGCCCTATTGGGATGTTCCACGGCAGTGATAACCCATTCACTGCTCAGCCGGGAATACGCGGGCCTGATGGCTCGCCACCGGCGTGGAGCGGGTTGTTAGGGTTACGGCCTGGCATTCAGAAGCTTTTTACCAGCACTTCACGCGGCTGCTCACTGCCGTGCTTCAGCAGATAATCAAATGATTTTTCGCTGGTCTTCAGTTGCTGCAGGAATTCCTGCGGCGATAAGTCGTGTTTTTTGCCGCTCATATACGCCAGCGCCAGTTCTTTTGCCTGATAACGAGAGAAGTTGTACATCGTGCCTCCGTTGAGAATGAAGTGTTTTCGTTACAGGCTGATTGTAGGGGAATAGCACATAATGAACAGTCGCTTTGGCGTATAGAATCGATAGCCAAAACTTAACCTGGCTTTGTGTCTGGTGAAGTAATCGCCTGTTTTAGTCAAACACATATGATTTTTCATATGTATTGTTGACATCCTTTCGCTGCGGATTATGATGCTATCAATGACCCTGGAGCCCCATTTATGACATCAATAACACCGCTGCAATTGTTTAAAAATCTATCGGAAGAGACGCGTCTCACAGTGGTGCTTTTACTGCGCCAGATGGGGGAGCTCTGCGTGTGTGAGTTATCGGGGGCGCTGGCTGAATCACAACCCAAAATTTCCCGTCATCTTGCCATGTTGCGTGAAAGTGGTTTGCTGCTTGATCGCCGTGAAGGAAAATGGATCTATTACCGGCTGTCGCCGCATATGCCGGCATGGGCAGCAGCAGTCATTGAACAGGCTTACCTTAGCCAGCAACAGCAGGTGACTGAACTGGCACAACGCGCGGCGGGGAATGAGGCGGTGTGTTGATAACGTAAAATTTTTTAATTTTATATATATGAAATTTCATATGTGTCTGGCATAAGCCACTAAGGAGTTGTGATGGTGCTGGCCGGGGTAATATTCATCCTGACTATCATTTTGGTGATCTGGCAACCCAAAGGGTTAGGCATCGGCTGGAGTGCTTCACTTGGCGCGGGGCTGGCATTGCTGACTGGCGTGGTGCATCTCAGTGATATTCCTCTGGTCTGGCAGATCGTCTGGAATGCTACTGCCACGTTTGTCGCCGTGATTTTGATCAGCTTGCTGCTGGATGCCTCTGGTTTTTTCGAATGGGCGGCGCTGCACGTAGCGCGCTGGGGCAAGGGGAAAGGGCGTTGGTTATTCACCTATATTGTGCTGCTGGGGGCAGCGGTGGCGGCACTGTTCGCCAATGACGGTGCGGCGTTGATCATGACGCCAATTGTGATTGCTATGTTGCTGGCATTGGGTTTCAGCCCAGGAACTACATTGGCCTTCGTGATGGCTGCGGGGTTTATTGCCGATACCGCAAGCCTACCGCTGGTGGTGTCCAATCTGGTGAATATTGTTTCCGCGGACTACTTCCAACTGGGTTTCACTGAGTATGCCGCCGTAATGGTCCCGGTGAATATTGTCGCTATCGTTGCCACACTGGTGATGCTGCATTTGTTCTTCCGTCATGATATTCCCGTGAACTATGACCTGTCGCGATTACGGCGGCCACGGGAGGCAATTCGCGATTTACCGACATTTAAAGCCGGCTGGGGTGTATTGGTATTGTTGTTGGTCGGTTTTTTTGGACTGGAACCGCTCGGTGTGCCGGTTAGCGCAGTAGCTGCCATTGGCGCATTGATTCTGTTGGTTGTCGCGAAAAGAGGGCGGGTCATAAATACCGGGAAAGTTCTTCGCAGTGCACCTTGGCAGATTGTGGTTTTTTCTTTGGGTATGTATCTGGTGGTTTATGGCCTGCGCAACGCAGGATTAACCGGTCTGTTGGCGGGTGTGCTTGATACGCTGACAGAACGCGGGATATGGGCGGCAACGCTGGGGACGGGGGTTCTGAGCGCCTTTTTGTCCTCTATGATGAATAACATGCCGACGGTGTTGGTGGGAGCACTGTCGATTGACAGCAGCAACGCTACGGGGGTGATTAAACAGGCGATGATTTATGCCAACGTGATAGGCAGCGATCTGGGGCCGAAAATTACCCCAATTGGCAGCTTAGCCACGCTGCTGTGGTTGCACGTGTTGTCGCAAAAAAATATCGCTATCACCTGGGGATATTACTTCCGCGTGGGCATCGTGATGACGTTTCCGGTGCTATTCGTCGCGTTGGTCGCTCTGGTGCTGCGCCTGTTGCCTTAGTCTTAATCCAAGAGAGAACGTCATGAGTATCATCAAGATTTACCATAACCCGGCTTGTGGCACGTCGCGCAATACATTGGCGTTGATCCGCAACAGTGGGGTGGAACCGGCTGTCATTTTGTATCTGGAGACACCGCCAAGTCGCGAGCAACTAATTGAATTGATTGCTGATATGGGTATTTCTGTACGTGCCTTGTTGCGAAAAAATGTCGAGCCCTACGGCACGCTGAATCTTGAGGATGTGGAGTGGCGCGATGATCAGTTGCTCGACGTTATGTTGAAGCACCCGATATTGATCAACCGGCCGATCGTGGTAACGCCGCTCGGCACCCGACTGTGTCGTCCGTCGGAAATGGTATTGGATATCCTGCCGGATGCACAACAAGGTCCCTTCAGTAAAGAAGATGGCGAACCTGTCATTGATGCCCAGGGGCAGCGGATAACGGAAAAGTAACCCCCTGGTCCGCATCGCCGAACCCTGTTTTCAGCGCAGTTGAACAATCAAAATACTTAGCCTGAACCCTTGCTTGCCACAGGTCGCACTCTGGTATTGACGTGGTGAAAGGGTTTAGGCAAGTTCAGCGCTTAAAGGCGCTCAAAATGAGGAAGAAAGACGCCACGCTGGTTTGGCCGTGGCGCCATGGGCATTTACTGGGCCGCGTTTTCGGTGGTGTTGCGGTCGGCCAAATCTTCTAACAAGGTCGCCGAGGGGACAAAGAACAGGCTGCCGGTAACCGCGTGGCTGAAATCGAGCAGGCGATCATAGTTGCCAGCCGGGCGGCCAACGAACATGTTTTCCAACATTTGTTCGATGGGCTGAGGGGAACGTGCGTAACCAATAAAGTAAGTGCCAAACTCGCCCATGCCGGGTTTACCGAAGGGCATATTGTCACGCAATATTTTGACTTCATCGCCATTTTCATCCACCAGCGTCGTCAACGAACTGTGCGATGACGAGGGTTTGACGTCCTCGTCCAGTTCAATATTGGATTGCTTGTGACGACCAATAATGTTCTCTTGCGTTTCAACGGTCAGTGAATTCCAGCCTTTCATATCATGCAGATACTTTTGCACCAACACGTAACTGCCGCCGGAAAACGCGGCGTCTTCATTGCCAATCACCGTGTAGTCGAAAGCGTCATGACCCTCAGGGTTTTCGGTGCCATCGACAAAGCCAATCATCGCCCGTTGATCGAAGTAGCGGAATCCGTGTACTTCTTCAATGACTGTCACGGCACCACCGAGTTTGTTCATCAGTTGTGTTGCGAGCTCAAAGCACAGATCCATCTCATCGGCACGGATATGCAACAGAATATCGCCGGGTGTGGAGACGGCAATACGGTCACCGGAGCCTATTGCGCGAAAAGGATGAAGTTGTGACGGACGAGGCTGACCGAATAGCCTGTCCCAGGCCGTGGAACCAAAACCGCAGACGCAGGTTAAGTTTCCTGCCGGAGCTCTTTTGCCGACGGAACGGATCACGCCGCTGATATCGGCGCACCAGCCACGCACTGTCGCGAGGTGTGCAGGTTCGGTCGACAGCGTGGCGACCAGGAAGATCGCATGGCGTGTAACAGGGCTGAAAACAGCCTGAGGTTGTTGCGTATGGGTAGTCATAGCATCCGGTGCATAAGAAAGTCGGAACTTAAAACTAATCTATTTTCGCGCCAACGCCAACCGATTAACCGCAGTTTGTCAGTGGGCATCTGTGGTGGCGGAATGAGGCCATTGGTGCAAGAGGGGCTTCTGAACCACGTCCGGTGTTTACCGGTTATTTGCCGCGATATGTAAATCCGAGCGGTATAACCGCCCGGGTGGGGGTTCAACGTGCGATATCGAAAGGATCGTCAATGGATTTTGCCGGCGTTGTAAACCAGCGAGCCCCGTCCTCAGTGACGTAAAAATGGTCCTCAAGGCGAATACCGAACTCGCCTGGCAGGCATAACATGGGTTCGATACTGGCGCACATGCCGACATCGAGCGGCTGCGTCTGTTTACGGATCAGATAGGGGGCCTCATGAATGTCCAGCCCAATACCGTGCCCGGTACGGTGTGGCAAGCCCGGCAACTGATAATCTGGCCCGAAGCCATGAGAAACCAGCACGTCGCGCGCGGCATCATCCACTTTATGGCAGGGCACGCCCGGTGCAATAACCGCAAATGCCGCGGCCTGGGCTTCATGTTCGGCCTGCCAGGCGAAACGTTGTCGTGCGCTGGCGTCACCGTACACATAGGTGCGGGTAATGTCAGACAGATAATCCTTGTAGCGGCAACCGGTATCCAGCAGTACGACATCGTTGTGTTGTAATGGCTTTGGCTCTTTCACACCGTGCGGGAATGCACTGTCCGAGCCAAATAGCGCAATACAAAAGTAAGACCCTGATGTGCCCATTTTGCGATGGGCTTTGTCCACGAAATCGACCAGCTCTCTGGCGGTGATACCCGGACGCAATATACTTGCCGCGGCCTGCTGGACACGCAACGTAATGTTATTGGCCGTCTGCATCAGTGCGATTTCCGTTGCTGATTTACGGCTACGGCAGTGCCCGGTGACAGGCTGTGCGCTGATCAACGTCATGTCGCCCGCATGCTGCTGCAAACCGAGGAACAACGTCACTGGCGCCGTTTCGCAAATGGCTATTTTGTGCCCGCGCCCGGTGCCCGCCAACCCACGAGAGGCCAGAAGGGTGAAGAACAGCCGATAGGGATCTTCCTCTTCATGCCAGCTGAATATCTCGGCCTCAATAACCTGCGCGTCTTTGAACGTGCCTATTTCAAACCAGGGCACAATATAGGCGATATCCCCTTCGGCCGGGATCACTGCGCCGACCATGCGTTCACTGGGCGACCAATGGGTACCGGTAAAATAGAGCAAATTGCTGCCAGCATTGATGTAGCAGGCGTCGATACCGTTTTGACGCATCAGGTGCTGTGCTTGCTGAATGCGCTGTCGATACTCACTGGCGGCAATGTCAGGCGGATTATCCGTTAACGGTTGCAGCTGTTCCAGGGCGTCTTGAGGCGTGCAACCGCCAATGCCTGTAGCCATGCGTTTCTCCTTGCGAAATGTGAAATATCTGGGGGCAATGTTCCGGCGCTAAACCTTCATCATAAGTAAAGCGCAGCGCGAATACTTGGTTCAAATAGATAAGAAAACTGTCGAATACAGCACAGTTTTCCCCGGGAGGCCGATATGCCTCAACGTTGTCCAACAGAATTTGTTGTAAACGGCGTTATAAGCTAACCAGAAATTATATTTCCGCATGAATGTTGAGTTAACTCATTGTATTTTAAATTGAATGCATAATTGCATTCATATGATGCAAAAACGCTCTTGATAATATTGATTAGCGTTGCTAATTCTTAATGCCCATCCTATTAAATGTTCTTATTTGATTGTTATAATTTTACACGATGGTGTGTTAGTAATTACTAATCACAACGATGTTGATATTAAAAATACTACATTGCCTGTGCTGTAGGCAATGTGGGGGTGTTTTGGGTTTTATTATACGCCAGCGGCTATGTGAAAACGTATCAATTAAAGACTGGCCGCATTGTGCACATCTTCTTATAAGCGGATGGATATATCTCAATAGATATATTTATTTGTCTGGGTATACGTGATTTTATTAACGAGAGTCCTTTATGGAAACAAATGACATTGAGTCTAAATTCAGTTTTGCTTCCTATACCCGATTACTGTCCGGGCCTGGGCATGCTACGCTTTCATTATTTGGGCTACTCGTTCGCTTTCCTGTGGCGATGCGGTCTATTAGCTGCATCATGTTAATATCTGCAACCACTAACTCACTGTGGATGGCGGGTACCGTTGCTGGGGCGTTAATGATTACACAGGCCTTGGCCAGTCCTGTGCTGGGTCGATTTGCTGACCAAATGAGTCAGCAAAAGGTACTTATTACCACCAGCTGCTGTCATGTCATGGCAATAACGCTGCTTATCGTCTTGGTGTTATTTAATGCACATTTATGGGCGATTATGGCTGCGGCTATTGCTATTGGTTGTTCATCGGTACCGGTTGACGGTTTTATTCGGACGCGCTGGGCGTCAATGGTTACCGATGAGGCACTGCGAACGGCGTATGCATTAGAGACGGTTCTCGATGAGATTATTTTCTTATTGGGGCCGTTAATCGCCATTGTTTTAGCCACTGTATTGCACCCTGCCGCAGGTTTGGTGTTGTGCGCCATGCTCACGTTCAGTGGTTCTATGGCTCTGGTGCTGCATCGACGTTCGGAGCCCGTGATTGTGCAGCGGGCCGATAAAGATACCCGCAAAGCCATTAGCATGGCATGGGTTCGTCGGCTGATGATCTCCTATGCCGCAGTGGGCATCTTTCTCGGTGCTATCGACGTCATGATGATCGCCTTTGCAAAAGAGGCGGGCAATCCGACTCTGGCTGGCGTGCTATTGTCGCTTTGTGCGGCGGGCAGCCTGGTCGGCGGTATCTGTTATGGTGCGATGCACTGGTCTGTACCGCAGCCACGGTTGCTGCTGATCACGTCCGCAACGCTGTGTGCGGGGACGCTGCCTCTGGTGTTCACCAATGCCCCCATCATTATGGGGATCTCTGCATTTGTTGCAGGTATATCGGTGGCTCCCTTATTAATCACCTGCAGTAACCTATTGGAATCCTTAACCCCGAAAGGCTGCCTGTCCGAGGGGTTTTCCTGGTTGTCCAGTGCCGGATGGTTGGGGTTTTCCTTAGGGGTATCGCTAGGCGGGCAGCTTTCCGATCAGGCAGGCGCCGCTCACGTTGCCTGGATCGCCGTTGCTGCCGGTGTACTCGCCTTGTTAGCCAGTCTGTTCAGCCAGTCATTACTCAGTGAGAAGTCAACGCCAAGCCCAGTTTAACGGGCTATCTCAATATTATTACGAGACAGGAAAACGGCAATCGTGAACCAGTTAACAACGGGTATTCCCGTTCCCCGTATTACCTTTAATGAATTCGTTGCTATGGGTGTTGAGGCTATATTTAGAGCCGATGTTCCGGTGATTATCACGGATTTACCGCTGGATGTCAGCCATAGCGCAAATGACCTTATTGCACAGCGGTTAGGTGATGATAATGTCACCTTGTTCCGGGAGGCCAGCAATAAGGAAAATACCGAGCGTTGGAAAACCATGAAAATACAGCTGCGTGGTTTTTTGGGGAATGAGGAATATCAGAAAG
Organism: Serratia sp. PL17; assembly: GCF_017832355.1. GTDB lineage: Bacteria > Pseudomonadota > Gammaproteobacteria > Enterobacterales > Enterobacteriaceae > Serratia. Next base: position 190,918 of record NZ_JAFIBY010000003.1, on the reverse strand, counting down.
ACCATAATACGTGGTATCGCGTGGTTTCCAATATTATGCACCGACCGGAAGATATTAATGCCATCCTCGGATTCGACGCATTTTCGTTGTTGGCTTCTCGGCGCGGTTTGAATGCGGCTAATTTGTGGATCAGTTATCATGGCGTTTTCACACAGAGCCACTTTGATGAGCTGGAGAATTTCAATATTTCTCTACAGGGAAGAAAAAGATTCGTTCTTTTTCCGCCTGGTCGCCGCGATTACTACCCGCGATCAATTCTCAAGGGGTTTGGCGATAAGTCCCAGGTTTTTGACTTCAATAATATTGACCCTCAACGTTTTCCCCGTTTGGCGGCGAAAATCTCACAAAAGCGTGATTTCATTTTAGAACCCGGCGAGATGCTTTATTTGCCGCTGGGGTGGTGGCACCAGGCCGAATCGTTAGACGATCTAAACATCAACGTGAATTTTTGGCTGTGGGATCTAAAAATCCTGCGCCGGCCCTATGTCTTGTATTCCGCACTCTACACCGCCGCCTATCGCAAGTTCAAAGGCATCTACAACTATCAACCCGAACCTACCAAGAAGGAAGGTACTCGATGACCAGCCGTAAGAGAATTGTCCCAACTAACCAGTTTCGCAACAATGACAAAGCTATCGGTATTGGTAACCCTTTCTGGGATATGTCAGAGAACAATGGGCTCGCGGGGATCATCGCCGGGCTCGACAATGACCTTCTGTCGACCCAAAGTGGCCATCAGTTTATTAACTTTAGCTGTTGTTCTTACCTGAATCTGGACTCCCACCCGAAGGTCATCGAGGGGGCTATCGATGCTATTCGTCGTTATGGCGTGCTGGATCACTGTATCGCGCGTAGCCGAGTCCAGCTTCCTGTCTTGAAGGCGTTGGAAGAATCCCTGGGTGAGTTGTTCAAGGCCGATGTTCTCAGCGGTGTCTCAGCGAGCAGCATCAGCGGTGGTTTACTCCCTTTGATTGCGTCAGGGCATTTGGGTAACGGTGTGCGGCCTTTAATGATCTTCGATAAGCATGCTCATGTGTCGTTAGCGGCGGCTAAACCTGCCTGTGCCGATGAAACCGAGGTTGTCACCTGCAATTACCATGATCTCGACTTTATCAAGGACTGCTGCAAGAAATACGAACGGGTCTGCTACGTGGTTGACGGCAGCGATAGCCTGGGGGGATATGCACCGGTCAAAGCGCTGGCCGAGCTGCAAGATAAATATGGCCTGATGGTGTTTTACGATGATTCCCACTCTATCTCGGCCTATGGTGAGCGCGGAATTGGCTATGTTCGTTCGCACAGCCCGGCGCTGAATGAGAACACCATTATGGTGGTCACGCTCAACAAAGCTTTTGGCACCAGCGGTGCGGCCATACTGCTCAACGGTTATTCCCAGAAGATGCTACGCCTGGTTGAACGTTTTGGCGGTGGGCTCAACTATTCACAAAATCTCAATACGGCAGCGATCGGTGCCAGCCTGGCCTCGGCAGACATTCACCGAACGGCTGAATTGCCAATGTTGCAGAAGAAACTGTACGACAACATTGCGCTTTTTGACTCACTGATACCGACAGAGCAAAGCGGTAATACTTACCCGATCCGTTTGGTGCCGATGAGTGATGAGACGGTGATCAGCGAAGGGCGTCGCGTAATAGAGGCCGGTTTTTACGTCTCACCGGTATTTTTCCCTATTGTCGCTAAAGGCACCGCGGGTTTGCGGGTCATGATGCGTGCCGGGCAAACAGAAGATCAAATTCGCCGTTTGTGCAAGATTCTGGCTGATGTGAGGGCACCTCAATGACGGATACCGCACGCGCTATTCCCCGCAGCATTCTGTACACGCCGGCCTTATCACTTAACCGTGTCGTTAAGGCGCTGTCTTATGATGCCGATGTTCATTTGATCGATTTGGAGGATTCCGTTCCCGGCCCAGCCAAAGCCGAAGGACGGGTGATCTGCCGTACCGCCCTCGATAATGCCCCCGCATCTGCAAATATTGCCGTGCGCATCAACGCACTGGGTACGATTGATGCGTTGCATGACATGGTCATGCTTTGCAGCGGCAGCACGACACCGGGTTTTATCGTCATGTCCATGGTCAGGTCGCCTGCCGAAGTCATTTTTCTACGTGAGACGTTCGCTTCCGCGGGCAAGTACCCAGAAATTTATCTGACCATAGAGACCGTAGAAGCCATTACCGATCTTGATAACGTGGCCTCGGTGGCTGACGGATTGATTTTTGGTTCAGCAGATTTGGCCGCCACCCTTGGCGTTCAGATTACCTGGTCCGGGATGTTGGCGGCTCGCCAGGCGATGGTGTTGGCGAGCGCCAGACATGGCATTGGTTGTATTGATACCGCCAATTATCGTCTTTCTGAACCCCAGGTATTGGCTCAGGAAATTCAAAGCGCCAAAGATCTGGGTTTCCACGGCAAAGCCACCGTGCATCCTAGCGAACTTGAGTTGATCAATACTGCGCTGCGGCCTAATGAAGAAGCGTTATTGATCGCACGTCGTATCACCGATGCCGTCCAGGCAGCCGAAGGGGGAATTGCCCTGCTGGATGGACACATGGTGGGGCCACCTTTTGCCCGTATGGCCCGGACAACGCTGGGATTAGGCAAGGCGTGGGCTGCGCGTTTCGACAGGAGCAACCCATGACGCTTTCCGTTGCCGTTATCGGGACCGGCGCCATCGGCATGGATCTGGTCAATAAGATTCACCGTTCACCCTTGCTTACTTGCCAACTGCTCGCAGGGCGTAACAAGGATTCAGCCGGTCTTGACATTGCGGCCCGCTTGGGCTGCCCGACCAGCGCTGGCGGCATTGACGCCATTTTGGCCGCGCCAAAACCCTTCGATGTGGTGTTCGACGCGACTAACGCGATGTCACATGTAAAACATTGGGAACTGTTACGCCCGCTAGGCACGTTACTGATCGACTTAACACCCAGCCATGTAGGGAAAATGATCGTACCGACAGTGACGGGAACAGACGCACTGACCGATCGCAATGTCAGCTTAATCAGCTGTGGTGGGCAGGCATCGATACCTATCTTGCATGCGCTGAGCCAGCACTTCGTCATGAACGATATTGAAGTGGTTGCGACGGTTGCCAGTGACATTCTCGGGCGAGCAACCCGAATCAACATCGATGAGTATGTGGAAACAACGCAGATTGCACTCAGCGCCTTCACCGGCGTGGCAAACACCAAGGCAATCCTCAACATCAGCCCAGCGGCACCGCCTGCCATGTTCAGAGTCACGATTTTTGCCGATATCCCGGGCGCGACAACGGAACAGATCACGCCAGTCGTCACCGCTGCGGCTGCGGCGGTGCGTGAATTCTCCGTGGGCTATACGTTGACAGCGTACAAGGTCACCGAAGGGCGCGTGTCGATTTCTCTGGAGGTGGTCGCCAGTAGCCGTGTGATGCCCGAATACGCAGGGAATCTGGATCTGATCAATTCAGCCGCCATTTTGGTTGCAGAACAGTACGCCGCTTATCGAAACAAAACGGAGGGTGCAAATGGCTATCCTAATTAACGATTCAACCCTGCGCGATGGACAACATGCGGTCAAGCACCAACTCACGGCGGATCAGCTGCGAGACTACGCGACCGCAGTCAATAAAACGGGTGTTTCGATTGTCGAGGTTGGCCACGGTAATGGGCTTGGCGCTTCTTCCTATCAGGTGGGGCGTGCCGCATTGAGTGATGATGCGATGCTGGCTATCGTGCGTGAGTCATTGACGAACACCAGGATGGGGGTGTTTATGCTGCCCGGTTGGGGAACCATCGCTGACTTGTCAAAAGCCCTTACCCTTGGCACAGACGTGGTCCGCATCGGCACCCATTGTACGGAAGCGACTCTTGCCGAACGCCATGTGGGATGGTTGCGTGAGCAAGGGGCGGAGGCACACGCAGTGTTGATGATGAGTCACATGGCAACGCCTGAGGAACTGGCTGCGCAGGCCGAGCAGTTAGTGAGGTACGGCGCTCAGGCTGTCGGCATCATGGATTCGGCTGGCAGTCTTTTGCCACAGGATGTGACTGCGCGCATCACGGCGATGCGAATGCAGGTCGATGTGCCGCTGATTTTCCACGGGCACAACAATTTGGGGATGGCGGTGGCTAACTCGGTGGCTGCTGCACAAGCTGGCGCCACCCTTATTGATGGTTGCGCACGGGGATTCGGCGCTGGAGCGGGGAATACCCAACTTGAAGTTTTGGTGCCGGTGTTAGAGCGTCTGGCGTTTAAAACAGGCATAGATCTTTATCGCTTCCTTGATGCTGCCGAACTGGCTGCCCGCGAGTTAATGGTGACTCCGCCGATGATCGACTCCCTGGGCATCGTCAGCGGCCTGGCGGGCGTGTTCTCGGGGTTCAAAAACCCGGTCATCAACCATGCAGGTAGCGCAGGGGTCGATCCGCGAGATGTTTTCTTCGAACTGGGGAAACGCCAAGCCGTTGCCGGGCAAGAAGACCTTATCGTTGAGGTGGTGGCCGAATTGAAGCGGGTGGCCATGTGACGATGCAAATCATCAACGAAGACGACATGTCTGGAAATACCCCACTTCGGCATGTGATGGCCAGCCTGAGCGAGGTCTTCCAGGATTTACGCGGCGGGAAAGCGCAATCGCCGTCGCGAACGTTATTGAACCATGGCCCCTCCGAAATGTTAATCAGCCCCGCGGGCTGGATTAAACGCGGTGTTGCCAGTGTCAAGATAACCACGCTGACGCCCGGCAATTCCATGCAGGGGCTTCCGCTCATTCACGGCGTGGTGGTGCTGACGGACATCAATACCGGTCAGATGCTGGCGTTACTCGACGGCGCCGCCTTAACCGCCGTGAGAACCAGCGCGGTTGCAGGTTTGGCAACCCAGTTGTGTGCGCCTGCGCGGGCCGCTGATCTGGCCATTTTGGGGGCAGGTGTGCAGGCTCGGGCAACCCTGCTGGCGATGCTTGCCGTGCGTCCGATTACCCGAGTGCGGATTTATTCCCGCACAAAGGCCAGAACCGAGGCGTTCGCACAGTGGGCCAGAACGGTAACGACGGCGGAGGTTGTCATCTGTCAGACCTTGTTCGACACAGTGCAGGGCGCCGAGATTATCTGCACGACCACGTCCACGTCTTCTTGCGAGCCGTTGATTGCCGCCGATTGGGTCGCGCCAGGCGCTCATCTGAATATTATCGGTGGTACCCACGAAGAGGCGATGGAAGTGGATCCCGCGTTGCTGAAAACGGCGTTGGTGGTGGTGGAAACCGCCTCTGCCGCGCAGGAGGACGCGGGGGAAGTGCGCACAGCGCTCACGCAAAGGTATATCCAACCGGAGCAGCTTCATGAACTTGGCGCGCTGATTCTTGGCGAGGTTGCGGCTAATAAAGGGCAGACCACGCTATTTCGCAGTGTGGGGCTGGCTATTGAAGACACGGCGGCGGCGATCGCGCTTTACGAATCCAGGGAGAAAACGGCATGTTAAAACGGATTGGCGACAATGAATATGTGGAAGAACAGGGTGGCGATTACGAGGATTTCGATCCTGGCATGACGATCAAACATTGGCCTGGCCGTACTCTCAGCGAGGCTGATAACACCTGGTTGACCCTACTGACGATGAACCAGCACCCCTTGCATTTCGATCAGGTTTACAGCGCCCAGGCCGAATATGGCCGCGTTCTGGTGAACAGCAGCATTACGTTGGCTCTGGTCAGCGGTATGACGGTACAGGCATTGTCTGCCCGGGCAGTCGCCAACCTCGGGTGGGATAAAGTACGGTTAAAAGATCCGCTTTTTGTCGGCGACACACTCTATGCAACCAGCAAAATCCTGGCGAAACGTCCCTCAAAGTCTCAGCCCAATAACGGCATCATCACGGTGGAAACGCGGGGGATCAAATCCACAGGTGAAACGGTGATCACCTTCGAAAGGTCTTTCATGGTACGGCGTCGGGAGGCTATTCAACCTTCACCGGGACGGGACTAAAAAAGGATTTTCATGTGCATGATTCACTGATGAAACCCCGCCGATAAGCCGTGCGGGGGCAATTTGCTCAGCGGATAAACAGAAAGCCCTCGCAGGGATGAAAGCCGTCTCCCCAAGGTTAAAAACTGCGAGGCAACTCTCGTTTATAGTCATTCGGAGCGAGGGGGGATGTACTATTGTTTTCTGGTTGCAGCACGCTACACACCGCTTCCGGTCGTGGGCGCAGCGGAGAGAACAGATGAACAAACGGGAATTAGAAAGCGCGATTGTCACCGACTTTTCCAAACGCATGAGTTACGGCGACTACCTGTGCCTGGACCAACTGCTGGACTGTCAGCACCCGCTGTCCAACCCGCAGCATCATGATGAGATGCTCTTTGTGGTGCAGCACCAGACCTCTGAACTGTGGATGAAATTGATGCTGCACGAGCTGCAAGCGGCACGAACCTTGGTGCAGCAGGACAAGCTCAGCCATTGCTTCAAGATCCTGGCGCGGGTTAAGCAGATCCAGCGTCTGTTGTTTGAGCAGTGGGCGGTGTTGGAAACCCTGACGCCGTCGGAATACGTTGAGTTCCGCGACGTGCTGGGCAACTCTTCCGGTTTCCAGTCTCACCAATACCGTTCCATCGAGTTTTTACTAGGCAATAAGAATGCGGCAATGCTGGCAGTGTTCAGTAACGACGCGGAAAAACACGCTGCGCTGAAGGCGATCCTCGAGGCGCCAAGCCTGTACGATGAATATTTGCTCTATCTGTCACGTCATGGCCTGCCTATTCCGCAAGCGTGTATCGAACGTGACTGGACACAACCTTATCAGCGCAATCCAAATCTGCTGCCTGCGTTTAAAGAGATCTATGACAACCCGCAAAAGTATTGGGAAGCCTATGAAATGGCGGAGAAGCTGGTAGATATAGAAGAAAGCTTCCACCTGTGGCGTTTCCGACATATGAAGACGGTGGAACGTATCATCGGTTTCAAAATGGGCACCGGCGGCTCAAGCGGCGTCAGCTTCCTGAAAAAGGCGTTGGAATTGACTTTCTTCCCTGAGTTACTGGATGTGCGCACCGAAATTGGCGCGTAGGTTGAGCTCAACAGGGTGTCAGGAGCGGGTAATGACGTTAAGAATTGAAGATAAACGGGCAGAAAAAGTGGCTGGCGTGCGGGTCGTTGGGCCTTACCCGGAAACCGTTCCCCAGGGCGTCAAACAGCTGGTGGCCTGGCAACGGCAACATGGGGTCCCGATAGGCAAATGGCTGGTGTTGTATTGGGACGATCCGTCGGTGGTCGCGCCTGAACAACTGCGGGCCGACGTGGTGTTTACCGTGCCGGATGACTTTGTGCTACCAACGCCGATTCATGACGGATTCGCACTGCAAACGCTGCCTGCCGGGTTATACGGGATCTATCACGTGCAGATCACCGATGGCGATTTTGGCAAAGCCTGGGCAGATTTCTATCAGCGAGAACTGCCGGCCAGTGGCTACAAGCCCACCGCAGGCGTGTGTTACGAGCATTACCTCAACGACTGTGAGGCCGATGGCTATTTTGATCTTGATATTTATCAGACGGTGCAGAAAATGTAGGGCCTAACCCCGGTGTACTGGGGTTAAATCAGGATGTCACCCACGTTTAACTGGGCGATGGTATTACAGAGCCAGGCCAGCGCAGGATCTCGCTTGGCCTGTCGGCCCGCGATCAAATCGATAGAAAATTCAGCCACTGCCAGTTCCGAGGGCAGTGGTAAGAAACAGACCTTTTCAGGATCGGAAAAGCGTCTGGCGACGCTGCACGCAAGGGTGGCGATCAGATCGCTGCCGGCGACGACCGCAGGCAACGCAATAATGTGAGAGAACGTCGCTGCAACCCGCCGCTCCAACCCCATGTCAGCCAACCGCCGGTCTATGATCCCACGTGCAGATCCGTCATCCGACGGCGCGTAAAGTGCGTGGGGTAAGGTGAGGTACTCTCGCAAGCCCCAGTGCCCGGCGGCCAACTGCGGGTGCTGTTGGTTGGCAATACAGACGAAGCTCTCGTTAAACAACGGTTGCACCAGCATGCCTTCCTCCGCGTTGAGATGCCCACCCAGGGCTACGTCTATTTCTCCGCGCTCAAGTTGCTGCACTATCGTGCGGCGATCCAGCCGCGAAACGCGAATATCAATGCCGGGGGCGTCCTGGCGCAGTCGGCTTATGATGAGCGGCAACAGCGTGATATCGGCATAGTCGCCGGCGGCTAACCTAAAGCGGCGCTGGTTTGCCGTGGCGGGATCGAAGTGGGTCGGCGGCGTCAACGCATGACGTATTTGTTCCAGTACGGGGCGTATTTGCGGCATCAACTGGTGGGCACGTGCGGTTGGCATCATGCTGCCGCCACTGCGGACGAATAGCGGGTCGCCAAACAGGGTCCGCAGCCGGGTCAGGGCATTGCTGACGGAAGGCTGGGCGCGGTTCAGCGTGCGGCCTGCCGCGGTGACATTACGCGTTTGGTACAACGCTTCAAACACCACCAGAAGATTGAGATCGACGCTTGATAAATTCATTTTATGAATACTCTATATACCGATAATCCATTTCCAGAATCATACCGCGTTGTTTAGGCTGAGAGCACGCTGATTCAATAACAACATAAGGTGTGATGATGGAGAGGGTATTGGTGACCGGCATTGAGCCGTTTGATGGGGATCTGATTAATCCGTCATGGCAGGTTGCACAGGCTTTGGCGGGGGAACGGATCGCCGGTGCTGAGGTGGTCGTCTGCCAATTGGCGTGCGTGTTGGGGCTGTCCAATCAGCAGTTGATGTCGGCTATCGACAGGGTGCGCCCAAAGGCGGTGATCTGTCTTGGGCTGGCCGGCGGACGAGCCGAAATATCCGTTGAGCGGGTAGCCGTCAACCTGATCGACGCCCGTATTCCTGATAATGCCGGCAACCAACCCATAGATATACCCATAGTGGACGGCGGGCCGGTGGGCTATTTCTCCACGCTGCCGGTAAAAGCGATCGTGCATCATCTGCGCCAACGGGGGATTCCGGCAGGGGTGTCACAGACAGCGGGTACCTATAACTGCAATCAGCTCTTTTATGGTTTGAGTCACCACATCGCTCAGCAGAATCTGGCAATAAAAGGAGGGTTTATCCACATCCCTTATAGCCATGAGCTGGCGGTGAATCACCCCGGCAAACCGAGTATGGCATTAGCGACCATGATCGAGGCGGTGCGCAGTATTGTGCATACCACATTGACCGTCGGAGAGGACTTATCGATGACTGGCGGTGCAGTGCATTAAGGCAATATGAGGGCGCAGCCTAAGACTGCGCCCTGTCTGAGGTTAGTCCTCGCCTACGCGGATCACTAACTTGCCGAAGTTCTTGCCTTGTAACAGACCGATAAATGCCTGTGGTGCATTCTCAAGTCCGTCAACCAGGTCTTCGCGGAATTTGATTTTCCCTTGCTCAATCCACTCGCTCATTTGCCGCAGGAATTCGTCAAAACCTTCTGCAAAGTCATCAAAAATAATAAAACCTTGCATGCGGATGCGCTTACGCAAAATCAGCCCTTGCAACATCGGCAGGCGATCGGGCCCGGCAGGCAAGTTGGTTGCGTTATAGTGGGCGATAATGCCGCAGACAGGAATACGTGCCTGGGTGTTCAGCAGCGGAATCACGGCATCGAACACGGCGCCACCGACGTTCTCATAGTAAATATCGATGCCCTGTGGGCAAGCGGCGGCCAACTGTGCAGCAAAGTCAGGTGCCCGGTGATCGATACAGGCATCGAAGCCCAGCTCTTCCACGACATACCGACATTTCTCTTTACCGCCAGCGACGCCGACGACGCGGCACCCTTTCAGTTTTGCGACTTGCCCGACCACCGATCCCACGGCGCCGCTGGCCGCTGCGACCACCAGGGTTTCACCGGGTTTCGGTTGGCCAATCTCTGTCAACCCCATATAAGCCGTAAAGCCAGGCATGCCCAATACGCCTAGCAGACGTGTCGGGTGAGCTAGGTGGGGGCCGAGGTTGCGCAAGTCGCTGCCGTCGGACAGCGCGTAATCCTGCCAACCGTCATAGCCTAATACCCAGTCGCCGGGTTTGAAGTCGGGGTGTTGTGACGTGACAACACGTGATACCGTGCCGCCGACCATGGCTTCACCGATCTGCACGGGGGGAGCATAAGAGGGGGCATCGCTCATGCGACCGCGCATATAGGGATCAAGTGACAGATAAACGGTGCGTAACAGTACCTGGCCCGCAGCGGGCTGCGGCGTGGGGACGGTTTCCAGACGGAAATTGTCAGCGGTAGGTTCACCGTGTGGGCGTGAGGCCAGCAAAAAACGGCGGTTTTGGTGCATAGACTGAGACATCAGAAGCTCCTTATGCGGACAGGGAACCTAAGTCTAGCCAATCATCATGAAGGGCGAATAGCCTAATGTGCTCAGCGTTAAAGAGGGATGATCAGCACGTCTATGTGGCTGGTATTGATAAAGCGCGCCGCAGAACAAGAGACTTTGTTCATCATGCTGTCACTGTGATTGCCGCATACCACCAGATCAAACGTCTGTTGTCGACTGGCGTAGCTCAGGCTGTCACCCAACTCACCGTGTACGATTAACGTATCGGCAATCGGATAATCGGCCCGCAGGCGCAATTCCTCCATAAACAGCAGCGTTTCTTCCTCCATCAATGCACGCAAATCCCCCAGCATCGGCCCTGCGAAGTTATTGTAGATTTCTGGATTGGCGATCATGCTAAGCAGGGTGATTTTACCGTTGTAGGGTCGCACGATAGAGACGGCTTTTTCAACCAGGCGGTGGCTGTCTGCCGCCACCGCGACGGTAACCAAAACGTTTTGATATCCCATCTTCCACTCCTGTTTCCTGTTCTTAGGGCAAAGGGTAGAGCCTGGTGACGTTAATAAATGTGTTTTGTATCACGCGCGTCAATAAATCCCGGGTTATTGCCGTTATTTAGCAATAAAAGATAAAGGGCACGCGTGAGTAATTAAGGGCAATTATAGCACTTGCGCCCACAGCGTTTTTGGCACCTTACCCAAATCGAACAGTTTACCCGCAACCAACTCGGCGCGACGGTGATCCGCAGCACGATACATATTGCTGATTTCAATATCATTATCAATAGAATAGTTAAGCTTATCGTACACTTTTTCTACGCTGTCCAAGCTGGTGCATTTACGGAATGTCATCAGGTAATCCAGGGTATCAGTCATGATTAAAATATAGCCTGTTAATAGTTGTAGCCGGACGAAGAAACATCACCCTGTCATCATGACAGCAGCAAAAATGTGATGTGCGACCTGAAAAATTAATTTCAAATAAATAAATTGCAATACGGTAATAATTGGCTGTGCGCAGGCGATCCTGCCTCAGAATAATAATATGCCTGTGCGCTATCGGCAATGCCATCCTGCTGATCAAACTGCTAAATAAGGAAAGTCTCAGGCACATGAATCCGGATCGCAGGGCTGGATGGCGCTGCCAGCACCTACCGGCAACGGCGTTGGCTAAGGTTTTGAGGGCGACGACGCGGGTTTATGTGGGCACCGGAGCCTTGTCTTGCTCCGCTGGGTACATTCGGCTTGTCGGAAGATCCGCTCTTTCAGCAATGGCAGGAGGCGAATAAATTTCCACAATGAATATGATACTCAACCCTACCTGGGGATGAGCGTATGCTCTGCTGGCCGTGATGTGAAATCCACGAGGTATAATGAAACCAGTACATAAAATAAAACGAAACTATGTTTTATTTTATAAGGGCGGTGAATCAAGCAGGGCGGTTTTAATTGGAATGTCGGTATTTGATGAGATTTAACTATTTTTAAGCAGTAACGATAAATTATTAAAGTTTTAATTAACCCTGCCGATAAATCGTTTTGGGATACTTCAGTCAAAAATCTTCAAGAACCTGCCGTTTTTACTCAGTTTGTCCAGAAACATATCGTTACGTCTGTTTTCTTGTTCGCAACGTAGGTGAGACCTTGTTAACCGAACGTGAGCATTCGTTGAAAATTAAAACAGCGAATACGGCAAAGTTTAAGTCAAATCCGAAACCTAATAACCTTATAGTTTACATGCGTTATTTTTCAATGCGGATAGTTTATTGTTTATTAAACGGTTATTTATACTGTCTTTATCGCCTACGAACAGATTTTTGTTCTGTTATTTTAGTTTGGTAATGCTTTTGTTCGAATTGATCTAAAAAAGATATTTTTTTGGCTTATATACATTGTTTTTAAGACGTTTTTTTACTTATGGTTGTTTTTTGAGCAAAAACAAGGTTAAAAAACGTACTGGCTACGTGATATTTGGCTTAAATATTTTTTATTTTTGTGATCTAGATCACATTGTATTTAAAATTGCCGCTTACTTACATTGTGTGTGCTAATGGTTCGGGGGTAGAGTTGCGCTGCATTAGGAATAATCTTATTAATTTTGTAAAAATAGTTTCACGGTGGCTAAACACTGCTGAAGCAAAATGCTGTACATCCATACACGTTGGTTTACGCACGTATCAAATACTGAATGATGGTCCGAATTTAGTGATGTGGAAAAATTTATAACGACTGTTATTCAGAGATTCATTTGCCAACTTCGGGAACAAACCCAGGTCACGGGCGATAAAAATTATCACCCAGCGTATGTTTTTAAACATAGTCTGTCGGGATGGGGAATATGGGTACGTCTGAATTACTTAAGCATATTTATGACATCAACCTGTCATATTTACTTTTAGCACAGCGTCTGATTAATGATGAAAAAGCCTCGGCGATGTTCCGTCTGGGTATTGATGAAACTATGGCTGACGCGCTTGCTCAACTCACGTTACCGCAAATGGTCAAACTGGCTGAGACTAACCAGTTGGTCTGTCACTTCCGTTTTAACGATCACAATACGATTGAACGCCTGACGAAAGAGTCACGCGTGGACGATCTGCAGCAAATCCATACGGGCATTTTGCTATCAAGCCATTTACTGCAAGAACTATCGAGTAAAGACGGTAGTGTAACGAAGAAAAGAGCTTGATGATGGCAGAGAAAAGTATCGTTCAGGAAGCCAAGGACATTCAGCTTGCTATGGAGCTGATTACGCTGGGCGCCCGCTTGCAGATGCTGGAAAGTGAAACACAGCTCAGCCGCGGGCGTTTGATCAAGCTCTATAAGGAATTGCGCGGCAGCCCGCCGCCAAAAGGTATGTTGCCGTTCTCGACTGACTGGTTTATGACCTGGGAACAGAACATCCATTCATCGATGTTTTATAACGCTTATAGCTTCTTGATGAAGAGTGGGCACTGTACCGGCGTCGAGGCTGTGATTAAAGCCTACCGTCTTTACCTGGAACAGTGTCCTTATCAACCGGGTGAGGCGCCGTTGTTGGCACTGACCCGTGCCTGGACATTGGTACGTTTCGTCGACAGTGGCATGCTGCAGCTTTCCGCATGTAACTGCTGTGGCGGTACTTTTATTACTCACGCACACCAGCCGTTGAACAGTTTTGTTTGCAGTTTATGCCAACCCCCATCCCGCGCAGTAAAAAGACGTAAACTTTCGCCGCAACTGGCCGATATTATTCCTCAACTGCTGGACGAGCAGGTTAAACGCGCGATTTGAGCCGGCGACAGCGCCGGTTTATCCAGACCTATACCCTCAATGGTTCAGGTTGCAGTCAACACCACTGCAACCTGAAGATGACGGGCATAAACAGAGTTGTTAAACACCGGGTTCGGCAGAACGAACCCATAGGCGCAGCCCAGCCGGCTGCGCCGATACGGCTCAACAGCGCGCTTATCCCACCTTCCATCCACATTGTTAATTTAAGGAATGCGTGTGTTAGTTATTTTGGGTTATCTCGTGGTATTGGGTGCGGTCTTTGGGGGCTACCTGATTGTGGGGGGCCATCTGGGTGCACTTTATCAGCCGGCAGAGTTCTTGATCATCGGCGGTGCGGGCATCGGCGCTTTTATCGTGGGCAACAACGGTAAGGCGATAAAGTCTACCCTGCGCGCCATTCCCAAACTGATGCGTCGTTCGAAATACAGCAAAGATTTGTACATGGATCTGATGGCGCTGCTGTACCGGCTATTGGCCAAATCCCGCCAGCAGGGCATGTTGTCCCTCGAGTTTGATATTGATAATCCGCAGGAAAGTGAAATTTTCTCTAATTATCCGCGCATTCTTGCCGATAACACCCTCGTAGAGTTTATTACCGATTACTTACGGCTGATGGTGAGCGGCAACATGAATGCGTTTGAGATCGAAGCGTTGATGGACGAAGAGATCGAAACCTTTGAGCAGGAAAGCGAGGTGCCGGCAGGCAGCCTGGCGATGGTCGGCGACTCATTGCCGGCCTTTGGTATTGTTGCGGCGGTCATGGGGGTGGTGCACGCACTCGCCTCAGCCGATCGTCCGGCAGCGGAACTGGGCGCGTTGATCGCCAACGCGATGGTCGGTACCTTCCTCGGTATTTTGCTGGCTTACGGCTTTATCTCTCCGTTGGCGACGTTGCTGCGACAAAAAAGTGCCGAAAACGTGAAAATGATGCAATGCATCAAGGTCACGTTGTTGTCTAGCCTGAATGGTTACGCCCCGCAGATCGCGGTCGAATTCGGCCGTAAAACGTTGTACACCACTGAACGCCCGTCCTTCGTTGAACTGGAAGAACATGTGCGTCGGGTGAAAGCGCCGGCACAGCAGGCGACGGAAGAAGAACAGGCATGAAGCAGAATCACCCGGTTGTTTTGGTCAGAAAGCGCAAGTCGCATCATGCCAGCCATCACGGCGGCTCATGGAAAATTGCCTATGCCGACTTTATGACGGCGATGATGGCATTTTTCCTGGTGATGTGGCTGCTGGCAATCGCCAGCCCGCAAGAGCTGACACAAATCGCCGAATACTTCCGCACACCGCTGAAAGTGGCGTTGACCGCGGGCGATAAGAGCAGTTCGGAAAGCAGCCCGATCCCTGGCGGTGGGGATGACCCTACCCAACAGGACGGGTTGGTGAAAAAGCAAATTGACACCTTGGAAAAGCGTGACGAAGAACTGCGACTGAACAAACTGCGTGAAAAGCTTGATGAGCTGATTGAATCCGATCCGCGCTTGAAGGCGCTGCGCCCGCATCTACTGATCAACATGATGGATGAAGGGCTACGCATTCAGATCATTGATAGCCAGAACCGCCCGATGTTCAAAACCGGCAGTGCGCAAGTGGAAAGCTACATGCGCGATATTCTGCGTGCCATTGCGCCTATCCTGAACGATTTGCCGAATAAAATCAGTTTGTCTGGCCATACCGATGACATTCCGTATGCCACGGGTGAACGGGGTTACAGCAACTGGGAATTGTCAGCCGATCGGGCCAATGCGTCACGGCGTGAGCTGATCGCCGGTGGGCTTTCGGAAGGCAAGGTGCTGCGCGTCGTGGGTATGGCCGCCACCATGAGCCTCAAGCAACACGGCGCAGACGATGCGATTAACCGCCGAATCACCGTGTTGGTGTTGAACAAGCAAACCCAGCAAGGCATCGAACACGAAAATGGCGAAAGCACGGCGATGGACATTGCCCAACCGGTCGAACTGAAGTCATTGGCGCCGTCGGCAACGGCCCCGGCAACCCTCATTGTTCCGGAAGCACCGGCGGCTCTCCCTTCACCAACTAACAGCGACTCACAGCAGAGGTGACCCCGTGAGCATGGATATTAGTGCGTTTTATCAGACTTTTTTTGATGAAGCAGACGAGTTGCTGGCCGACATGGAGCAACATCTGCTGGAGCTCGATCCCTTGGCTCCGGACATTGAGCCGCTGAATGCCATTTTCCGTGCGGCACATTCGATCAAGGGCGGCGCGGCCACCTTTGGTTTCTCGGTGCTGCAGGAAACGACTCACCTGCTGGAGAACTTGCTGGACGGTGCGCGGCGTCAGGAAATGAGCCTGAGTACCGAAATTATCAACCTGTTTCTGGAAACCAAAGACATTATGCAGGAGCAACTGGACGCCTACAAAACGTCGCAAAAGCCGGATGCCGACAGCTTTGAATATATTTGCCAGGCACTGCGGCAGCTTGCATTAGACGCACAGCAGCAGGATGCTCCCGCTGCACAACCTGTCACAGAACATGCCGTTGTTGCGCCTGAGGCGATCGAAGGCGGGGTGCGCGTTTGCTTGTGCGGCCTGAAGCCGAATGAAGTCCCGCTGATGCTCGAAGAGCTGGGGAATCTGGGCGAGGTGAAGAACCCGCACCAAACAGACAACAGCCTGGAAGTCACGTTACTGACTTCCGCCAGTGAAGACGACATCAGTGCGGTGCTGTGTTTTGTGCTGGAACCGGAGCAAATCAGCTTCTCCACGCCGCCGCAGGCCGAACCGTCGCCCGTTGTCTCGCCGCAGCCGGAGCCTGTCGTCGCAGCAGCCCCGCCAGTGCCTGCCGCCAAACCGGCACCGGCGATGGCTGATGCGCCTAAATCGCGTGCCAAGGCCAGCGAATCGACCAGTATCCGCGTCGCGGTAGAAAAAGTGGATCAGTTGATCAACCTGGTGGGCGAACTGGTGATCACCCAGTCCATGCTGGCGCAGCGTTCTGGCAGCCTGGACCCGGTGAATCACGGCGATCTGCTGAACAGCATGAGCCAGTTGGAGCGCAATGCGCGCGATCTGCAAGAGTCGGTGATGTCGATCCGCATGATGCCGATGGAGTACGTGTTTAGCCGTTTCCCTCGCTTGGTTCGCGATCTGGCCAGCAAGCTGAACAAGCAGGTAGAGCTGCAATTGCAGGGCAGTTCTACCGAACTGGACAAAAGCCTGATCGAACGCATTATCGATCCGTTAACGCACCTGGTTCGCAACAGTTTGGATCACGGTATTGAAGACCCGGAAACGCGTGTTGCGGCGGGTAAGTCGGCAGTGGGTAATCTGATCCTGTCGGCAGAACATCAGGGCGGCAATATCTGCATTGAAGTCACTGATGACGGCGCGGGCCTGAATCGTGAGAAAATTCTCGCCAAAGCGGCATCGCAAGGTATTGCGGTCAGCGACAGCATGAGCGATGAAGACGTCGGTATGCTGATCTTCGCGCCAGGCTTCTCCACCGCCGAACAAGTGACTGACGTGTCCGGTCGTGGTGTCGGCATGGACGTGGTTAAGCGAAATATTCAGGAAATGGGTGGCCATGTAGAAATCCACTCTCAGGCAGGCAAGGGCACGGCTATCCGTATTTTGCTGCCGCTGACGCTGGCTATCCTCGATGGGATGTCGGTCAAGGTAAACAATGAAGTGTTCATTCTGCCTCTCAATGCCGTGATGGAATCACTGCAGCCACAGGCCGAAGATCTGCATCCGTTGGCCGGCGGGGAGCGGGTGTTGCAGGTACGTGGCGAATACCTGCCGTTGGTAGAACTCTTCCGGGTGTTTGAGGTTGAGGGCGCCAAAACCGACGCGACCCAAGGCATTGTCGTTATCCTGCAAAGCGCTGGCCGTCGCTATGCGCTGTTGGTGGATCAACTGATCGGCCAGCACCAGGTCGTGGTCAAGAATCTGGAAAGCAACTATCGCAAAGTGCCGGGGATTTCCGCCGCCACTATTCTCGGTGACGGCAGTGTGGCGTTGATCGTCGATGTCTCGGCGTTGCAAACGCTGAACCGCGAACAGCGTCAGACGGACGCAGCTGCATAATAATTAATCTATTGATTTAAAGGTGAATGACATGGCAGGACTGGCAACCGTCAGCAAACTGGCTGGCGAAACGGTAGGGCAAGAGTTCCTGATTTTTACCTTGGGCAATGAGGAATATGGCATTGATATCCTCAAGGTGCAGGAAATCCGCGGTTACGATCAGGTTACGCGTATTGCCAATACGCCGGCGTTTATCAAAGGCGTGACCAATTTGCGTGGCGTGATTGTGCCGATTATCGATCTGCGCGTGAAGTTTGCTCAGCAGGACGTGTCCTATGATGAAAACACCGTCGTGATCGTACTGAACTTTGGTCAGCGCGTGGTGGGTATTGTGGTTGACGGTGTGTCTGACGTGCTGTCGTTAACGACCGAACAGATCCGCCCAGCTCCTGAGTTCGCCGTTACGCTGGCTACCGAATACCTGACTGGCCTGGGCTCATTGGGCGATCGTATGCTGATTCTGGTGGATATCGAAAAGCTGCTGAGCAGCGAAGAGATGTCCTTGGTCGACAGCGTCGCGAAAAGCGCCTGACTCGCGGATGATTATACCCGTAGGGGCGCCGCATGCTGCGCCCTGAATTTCGACGCTCGATAATGGTTCCACATACAAACGTTGCATACCACGCTCTGAACCCTACCAAAAATAGTTACCTCCCCGCATAAAGTTATTCCCCGTCGCGCCGATAACTCTGTCAATCAACGTAATCAGGGCCTGTCCGCGCGGGCGTTCAACAAGGGAAAACATGTTTAATCGTATGAAGGTGGTCACCAGCCTGTTACTGGTGCTGGTGTTATTTGGCGCCTTGCAGCTGGTTTCAGGCGGGCTATTTTTCTCCTCACTGAAGAATGATAAAGAAAACTTCACCGTATTGCAGACCATTCGTCAGCAACAGTCAGAGCTGAACGAAAGTTGGGTCAACCTGCTGCAGGCCCGTAACACCCTGAACCGTGCCGGTATCCGCCACATGATGGATACCAATAACATTGGCAGCGGTGCCACCGTTGCCGAGTTACTGGCACGGGCCAAGAGTAACCTGGTCGTCGCGGAGCAACACTATGCCGCCTATGACAAAATTCCTCTCAACGCCCGCCAGGACGCGCAAGCAGCCGAAAAACTCAAGCAGCAATACGGCATTTTGCACGGTGCACTCACCGAACTGACCGTATTGCTGGGTGAGGGCAAGATCAACGCCTTCTTTGACCAGCCGACGCAAAGCTATCAGGACGCCTTTGAGGATATCTACAACACCTATCTGGCTCAGAACGACAAGCTTTACCAGAGCGCAGTGGAAGACAGCAATAACTCCTTCAGTTTCGCCATCTGGACATTGGTGGTTGTGCTGGCGGTCGTGTTGGCAGTCATTGTGCTGGTGTGGAGCGGTATTCACCACATTCTGGTACGCCCGCTGAACCGCATGATCGAACACATCAAGATGATCGCCGCCGGCGATTTGACCCAGCAGATCGCCGTGACCAGCCGCAATGAAATGGGCGTGTTGGCCGCCAGCCTCAAGCACATGCAAAGCGAACTGATCGAGACCGTCAGCGGTGTACGCCAGGGGGCCGACGCTATTTATAGTGGCGCATCCGAAATTGCCGCCGGCAACAACGATCTCTCTTCACGCACCGAACAGCAGGCCGCCTCACTGGAAGAAACCGCTGCCAGCATGGAGCAGTTGACCGCCACGGTGAAACAGAACGCCGAGAACGCCCGCCAGGCCAGCCAACTGGCATTGAGCGCGTCCGAAACCGCGCAGAAAGGCGGGAAAGTGGTCGCCAATGTGGTGCAGACCATGCATGACATCGCCGGTAGTTCGCAGAAAATCGCTGATATTACAGGCGTGATCGACGGCATTGCCTTCCAAACCAACATTCTGGCATTGAACGCCGCGGTAGAAGCGGCACGTGCCGGTGAGCAGGGCCGTGGTTTTGCGGTCGTGGCTGGCGAAGTGCGCAATCTGGCGCAGCGCAGCGCACAGGCGGCGAAGGAAATCAAAGGCCTGATTGAAGACTCTGTCAACCGTGTTGATATGGGATCGGTACTGGTGGAAAGCGCCGGTGAAACCATGGGCGACATCGTGAATGCGGTCACTCGTGTTACCGACATCATGGGTGAGATTGCATCGGCATCCGATGAACAAAGCCGTGGTATCGATCAGGTGGGCCAGGCCGTGGCTGAAATGGATCGCGTCACACAACAGAACGCCTCGTTGGTGGAAGAGTCCGCCTCGGCAGCCGCGGCACTGGAAGAACAGGCCAGCATGTTGACGCAGTCAGTGGCGGTATTCCGCCTTAAAGCGGCAGGCCAGGACGAGTTCAAAATGCCCGTCACGAGCAAGGCAGCAGTAGCACCGGTACTCAATCATAAAAAAATGAACGCCAGCGATCCGCAGGATAACTGGGAAACGTTCTAACCGGCATTTGGGCCTCCTTCCGTCTCTGGGGGAGGCCTATTCCCCGTCGTAAGCTGGCCATCGGCCGGCTGCAAGGAGGTTCACAGTGTTTAACCGAATCCGCGTCTCTACCAGTCTGTTTCTGTTGTTGATGACTTTTTGTGTTATGCAGTTGGCCACCAGCGGCTTGTCGTATACCGCTTTCCGTTCCGATAACCATAATCTGAACCTGATCACCCTCGGTAGCCAGCAGCGCGACGCCCTTAGCTTAAGCTGGGTGTCGTTACTGCAGGCACGCAACACGCTGAACCGAGCCGGTACCCGTTCAGCGCTCAAGTTGCCGCAAGATCAGGTGAATTCACTGATGGGCAATGCGCGCAGTTCGTTGCAGAAAGCAGACCTCTATTTTAACCAGTTCCTGGCGGTGCCGCGTAATAGCGAACAGGAACAACAACTGACAGAAACCACCAAGGCAAGCTATGACCGGCTGCGCAGCGCGCTGCGGGAGCTGATCACCTTCCTGGAGAACGATAATTTGCAGGCGTTTATGGATCAGCCGACGCAGAAAACCCAGGATCTATTTGAAGCTGACTTTGTTCAGTATCTGCAGCTGGTGAACGCGAATGTCAGCGAAGCCAATGCGTCGAATCAACGCTCGTTCACCCTCTCGGGCTGGTTTGTGGCGGGTGCCGTGCTGATGTTGGTCGTGGTTACCGGCAGCGCCATGTGGTGGTTACGTAACATGCTGGTGCAGCCGCTGAATATTATGCGCAGCCATTTTGATCGCATTGCCGCCGGTGACTTGGCCACGCCGATCCAGGTGTATGGGCGTAATGAGATCAGCCAATTATTCGCCAGCCTGCAACGGATGCAACAATCACTGATTGGCACTGTGGGTGCGGTGCGCGACGGTGCCGAGTCGATCCTGATTGGCTTGCAGGAAATCTCTGAGGGTAACAACGATCTTTCTTCACGCACTGAACAGCAAGCCGCTTCGCTGGAAGAAACCGCTGCCAGCATGGAGCAGCTGACCGCCACGGTGAAACAAAACGCCGATAACGCACGTCAGGCCTCACAGTTGGCACGGGATGCGTCAACGACCGCAGCCAAGGGCGGTGAACTGGCGGGCGATGTGGTGACCACGATGCATGACATTGCCAACAGTTCTCAGAAGATTGGCGCCATTACCAGCGTTATCGACGGCATTGCCTTCCAGACCAATATTCTGGCGTTGAATGCAGCGGTAGAGGCAGCACGTGCCGGTGAGCAGGGCCGTGGTTTTGCCGTGGTCGCCGGAGAAGTGCGCAACCTGGCGCAGCGTAGTGCACAGGCGGCGAAAGAAATTAAAGGCCTGATCGACGAGTCAGTCAGCCGCGTTAAGCAAGGCTCAGTACTGGTGGAAAATTCCGGTGCCACCATGCAGGACATCGTGCGTTCGGTCACCCGGGTTACTGACATCATGGGCGAGATCGCTTCCGCGTCAGACGAACAAAGCCGCGGCATCGAACAGGTGACTCAGGCGGTAACCCAGATGGATCAGGTAACTCAACAGAACGCCGCATTGGTGGAGGAAGCGGCTTCGGCGGCGACTGCACTGGAAGATCAGGCAATTACTCTGGCTGACGCAGTATCGGTGTTCCGCTTGGCGGACGATAACTTCGCTGCCCCTGTTAACGCGAAAGACGCCGTTTCACCCGTGGTAAAGGAAGCCTCAGATTGTCAAACCGCATAAGCAGCCCGTTTTTTCTAAGTGAGATGGTATGAAACCGGCACCGTCGATTCCTCATCGTGACCCTGCGACACTACTGACGCAGATGGTGCAACGTTTGCCGTTGCTGGACGTGCATTTTCGGCGTATCAGCCAGCTGATTTATCAGCGTGCCGGCATTGTGTTGGCGGAGCACAAACGAGAGATGGTTTACAACCGTTTGGTGCGTCGCCTGCGTTTATTGGGCCTGAATGACTTTGGCGACTATCTGGCATTGCTGGAAAGCGATCCAAACAGTGCCGAATGGCAGGCATTTATCAATGCGTTGACCACCAACCTGACGGCCTTTTTCCGCGAAGCGCACCACTTCCCCATTCTGGCGGAGCATGCGCGTCAGCGGCCAAACGGCTATAGCGTGTGGAGTACTGCGGCATCGACGGGGGAAGAGCCCTATTCGATTGCGATCACCCTGAGTGATGTGCTGGGGCAACGTGCCACTGGCTGCCAGGTATGGGCCAGTGACATTGATACCCAGGTATTGGAAAAGGCCGAAGCGGGGGTATATCGACAGGAAGATTTGCGCACCCTGACGCCGACGCAGATGCAGCGTTACTTTTTGCGCGGCACCGGCCCGCATCAGGGACTGGTACGGGTACGACCTGAACTGGCGGGGCGCGTGAACTTCCAGTCACTTAACCTGTTGGCTCCCGAGTGGGCGCTGCCGGGCCAGTTTGACGCTATTTTCTGCCGCAACGTGATGATCTATTTCGATAAGGCGACACAAGAGCGCATTCTGCGCCGCTTTGTACCCTTGCTTAAACCGGGGGGCCTGATGTTTGCCGGTCACTCCGAGAACTTTAGCCAGATCAGCCGGGATTTCTACTTGCGTGGGCAGACCGTGTATGGCCTGACCAAGGAGAGGTAATGAATAAAATCAGAGTATTGTGCGTAGACGATTCGGCACTTATGCGGCAGTTGATGACCGAGATTGTCAACGGTCATTCCGACATGGAGATGGTAGCCAGTGCTCCCGATCCACTGGTTGCTCGCGATCTGATCAAAAAGTTTAATCCACAGGTGCTGACGTTAGACGTCGAAATGCCGCGTATGGATGGGCTCGATTTCCTTGAAAAACTGATGCGGCTGCGCCCGATGCCGGTGGTGATGGTGTCATCGTTGACCGGTAAAGGTTCGGAAATTACCTTGCGGGCGCTGGAGCTGGGGGCGGTTGATTTCGTGACGAAACCGCAGCTGGGTATTCGCGAAGGCATGCTGGCTTACAGCGAACTGATTGCCGAAAAAATCCGTACGGCGGCCAAGGCGCGGTTACCACAGCGCTCTAACAGCCCGGCACCGGCGATCCTCAGCCATGCCCCCTTGCTCAGCAGCGAAAAGTTAATCGCCATTGGGGCTTCTACCGGGGGAACGGAAGCCATCCGTCAGGTACTGCAACCGCTGCCGGCGACCAGCCCTGCGTTGCTGATCACTCAGCATATGCCACCGGGCTTTACCCGTTCATTTGCCGAACGGTTGAACAAGCTTTGTCAGATCACGGTGAAAGAAGCCGAAGACGGCGAACGCGTGCTGCCGGGTCATGCTTATATCGCGCCGGGTGACCGGCATATGGAGCTATCGCGCAGCGGGGCCAACTACCAGGTTAAGCTGCACGACGGCCCGGCGGTGAATCGCCATCGGCCATCGGTGGACGTGCTATTCCGCTCGGTGGCGCAGTATGCAGGGCGCAATGCGGTGGGGGTGATCCTGACCGGTATGGGTAATGACGGTGCGGCAGGGATGCTGGAAATGCACCGTGCCGGTGCCTATACGCTGGCACAGAACGAAGCCAGTTGCGTGGTCTTCGGAATGCCGCGTGAGGCAATTGCCTCGGGCGGGGTTAATGAAGTGGTGGAACTGGATCGCATGAGTCAGCGCATGCTGGCGCAAATTGCCGGTGGCCAAGCGCTGCGTATTTGATTTTATGCCCTTATTGAGAGGGCTATCGCTAATGGCTGCCGTGAGGTGGCTATTGTTTGGAATAATTTAAAAGGTTAGGAATAAAAATGGCAGACAAGAGCCTCAAGTTTCTGGTGGTGGATGACTTTTCCACTATGCGTCGTATCGTCAGAAACTTGTTGAAAGAGTTAGGATTCAATAATGTAGAAGAAGCCGAAGACGGTGCGGATGCGCTGAATAAACTGCGTGCCGGCGATTTCGATTTTGTGGTTTCCGACTGGAACATGCCCAACATGGACGGTCTGGAATTACTGCAAACTATTCGTGCTGACGGTGCGTTGGCGAGTATGCCGGTGCTGATGGTGACGGCAGAAGCCAAAAAAGAAAACATTATCGCGGCGGCTCAGGCTGGCGCCAGCGGTTACGTGGTGAAACCTTTTACGGCGGCAACGCTGGAAGAAAAGCTCAATAAGATCTTTGAAAAACTGGGCATGTAAGGAGAGGGCGATGAGAGACATTCCAATGCCTGCCAGCGATGCGGCAACCGCGGGGGAGATAATCTCCCGCATTGGCCAACTGACACGCATGTTGCGTGACAGCATGCGCGAACTGGGGCTCGATCAGGCGATCGCCCAGGCGGCAGAGGCAATCCCGGATGCACGCGATCGTCTTGATTACGTGGTCACCATGACGGCGCAGGCGGCGGAACGGGCGTTGAACTGCGTTGAGGCGGCTCAGCCGCGTCAGGCGGAGCTGGAGTCAGAGGCCAAAGCCTTAAAGGGCCGCTGGGACGACTGGTTTGCCGATCCCATTGAGTTGGACGACGCACGCGAGTTGGTGACCGACACCCGTCAGTACCTGGAACAGGTGCCAGAGCATACGGCGTTCACTAACGCCCAGTTGCTGGAAATCATGATGGCGCAAGATTTCCAGGATCTGACCGGTCAGGTGATCAAGCGCATGATGGACGTGGTGCAGGAGATTGAAAAGCAGCTGTTGATGGTGCTGATGGAAAATATTCCAGAACAGCCGGCGAAAGAGAAAAAGCCGAACGACAGCCTGCTCAATGGCCCGCAGCTCGACCAAAACGGTGCCGGCGTCATTGCCAACCAGGCGCAAGTCGACGATCTGCTCGATAGCCTCGGTTTCTAACGCGCTCAGGGACGCGGCCTGGCTGCGTCCCTGATGTTTTCAGCGACAGGATATGGCCCACTTACCTTCATCCCTCAAATAACCCGTCTTTTTCCCCGCTGTTCCGCCAATGAAATCGGCATTTTTTTGGCATGCTGACCGCAATTTTATTCCCCCCGCACAGGAAGCGCGCCCGTGGCTGAAGACAGCGATCTGGAAAAGAGCGAGGCCCCCACGCCCCACAGGGTGGAGAAGGCGCGCGAAGATGGCCAGATCCCACGCTCACGTGAACTGACATCCGTCCTGATGCTGGTGGCAGGGCTGTCGATCATCTGGGTCTCCGGCGGCAACATGGCGCAACAGCTGGCGGCAATGTTGACGCAGGGCCTGAATTTCGATCACGGCATGGTCAGCAACGACAGGCAGATGTTGCACCAATTGGGCATGCTATTGCGGCAGGCGGTGTGGGCGCTATTACCGATCATGGCGGGGCTGACGCTGGTGGCGCTCACGGCTCCTATGCTGCTGGGCGGCGTGCTGCTAAGCGGTAAATCACTCAAATTTGATTTAAAGCGCATGAACCCGCTGTCGGGGTTGAAACGGATCTTTTCCAGCCAGGTGCTGGCGGAGCTGCTGAAGGGCATCCTGAAGGCGACGTTGGTCGGGTGGATCACTGGTTTATTCTTGTGGCACAACTGGGCAGCGATGCTGCATCTGGTGACGCAACAACCGCTCGATGCATTGGGTAACGCGCTGCACATGATCATCTTTTGCGGCCTGTTGGTTGTGCTTGGGCTGACGCCAATGGTGGCGTTCGATGTGTTTTATCAGCTGTGGAGCCACTTCAAAAAGCTGAAGATGACCAAGCAGGACATCCGTGACGAGTTCAAGGAACAAGAGGGTGATCCGCACGTCAAAGGGCGCATCCGTCAGCAGCAGCGTGCCATCGCTCGCCGACGCATGATGGCGGACGTGCCCAAGGCTGACGTCATCGTCACCAACCCGACGCATTACGCTGTCGCATTGCAGTACAACGACAAAAAGATGAGCGCGCCGAAAGTGCTGGCCAAGGGGGCCGGCGAGATTGCACTGCGCATCCGCGAACTGGGTGCGGAGCACCGCATCCCTATGCTGGAAGCGCCGCCGTTAGCGCGTGCATTGTATCGGCACAGCGAGATTGGACAACACATTCCCGCTACCTTGTATGCCGCCGTGGCCGAAGTTCTGGCCTGGGTTTACCAGCTAAGACGCTGGCGGCGTGAAGGGGGATTGATCCCGAAAAAACCTGAACGTTTACCGGTGCCGGAAGCACTGGATTTTGCTGGAGAAAGTAACTCTGATGGCTAATTTAGCCGCCTTGCTTCGTTTGCCGGGCAGTTTTAAAGATACGCAGTGGCAGGTGCTGGCTGGCCCAATACTGATTCTGATGATCCTGTCGATGATGGTGTTGCCGTTGCCGGCATTTATCCTCGATCTGCTGTTCACCTTCAATATTGCCTTGTCGATCATGGTGCTGCTGGTGGCGATGTTCACCCAGCGTACGCTGGAATTCGCTGCATTCCCCACCATATTGCTGTTCTCGACCTTATTGCGCCTGTCGCTGAACGTCGCCTCGACACGAATCATCCTGATGGAAGGGCACACCGGCTCAGCCGCTGCCGGTCGCGTGGTGGAGGCCTTTGGTCACTTCCTGGTCGGCGGTAACTTCGCCATCGGTATTGTGGTGTTTATCATTTTGGTGTTAATCAACTTTATGGTTATCACCAAGGGTGCCGGGCGTATTGCCGAAGTGGGCGCCCGCTTTGTGCTGGACGGCATGCCGGGTAAGCAGATGGCGATCGACGCCGATCTCAACGCAGGGTTGATCGGTGAAGAGGATGCGAAAAAACGGCGTTCTGAAGTCACACAGGAAGCTGATTTCTACGGCTCGATGGACGGCGCCAGTAAATTTGTGCGTGGCGACGCGGTAGCCGGTTTAATGATCATGGTGTTGAACGTGGTCGGTGGCCTGTTGGTCGGCGTACTTCAGCACGGGATGGAGCTGGGCACTGCAGCAGAAACTTACACCTTGCTGACTATCGGTGACGGCCTGGTTGCGCAGATCCCCGCATTGGTTATCTCCACTGCCGCGGGTGTTATCGTCACCCGTGTGGCCACCGATCAGGACGTTGGCGAGCAGATGGTTGGCCAACTGTTCAACAACCCACGCGTCATGTTACTCAGTGCGGCTGTGCTGGGTTTGCTGGGGCTGGTCCCGGGAATGCCGAACCTGGTCTTCCTGCTGTTCACCGCAGGCCTGTTAGGGCTAGCCTGGTGGCTGCGCGGGCGCGATCAGCAAGCGCCGAAGGTGCAAGACGTGCCGGTAGCGCAGGACAATCCGCAGGCGGTGGAAGCCAGTTGGTCAGACGTACAGCTGGAAGATCCTTTGGGTATGGAGGTCGGTTACCGCCTGATCCCGATGGTGGATTTCCAGCAGAACGGCGAGCTGCTCGGCCGTATCCGCGGTATCCGTAAAAAG
The DNA here is from genome assembly GCF_017832355.1 of Serratia sp. PL17. Classification (GTDB taxonomy): domain Bacteria; phylum Pseudomonadota; class Gammaproteobacteria; order Enterobacterales; family Enterobacteriaceae; genus Serratia. The sequence goes on along the minus strand of NZ_JAFIBY010000003.1, from coordinate 163,551 downwards.
TTTGCCCAGGAAATGGGGTACCTGCCGCCGGTCGTGCATATACGCGATAACCTGGAATTGCCCCCTGCGAGCTACCGTATCCTGATGAAAGGGGTCGAAATAGGCAGTGGTGAAGCGCAGCCGGGACGTTGGTTGGCCATCAACCCAGGCAACGCCGTGGGTGAGCTGGCCGGAGACAAAACCACCGATCCTGCCTTTGGCCTGGAAGCCGTATGGATTGATAGTGCGCTGCGCGAACAGGCGCAGATCCAGGGCTTTACCGTGGTTGAGGCCAGTACCGTGGTAGCCACCCACCTTAATCATTTGATTGGTCAGTTCGCCAGCGAGCTGTTTGGTCGACAGGAAACGCAGCAACTGTTGGATCGTGTCGCCCAGGATATCCCTAAACTGACCGAAGATTTTGTGCCCGGTGTGGTGTCGCTGACTACGTTGCATAAGGTGTTGCAGAACCTGCTGGCTGAACGGGTTTCGATCCGCGATATGCGTACCATTATTGAAACCTTGGCGGAGCATGCGCCGTCGCAAACCGATCCTTATGAGTTGACGACCGTGGTACGCGTTGCATTGGGACGGGCGATAACCCAGCAGTGGTTCCCGGGCAATGGTGAAATTCAAGTTATTGGTTTGGATACTCAACTTGAGCGCTTGTTATTGCAGGCGCTGCAGGGCGGTGGAGGGCTCGAGCCGGGGCTGGCAGATCGTTTACTGGAACAGGCCAGGCAGGCGCTCCAGCGACAGGAAATGCTCAGTGCCCCGCCGGTACTGTTGGTGAACCACGCACTGCGGGCGCTGCTGGCACGCTTCCTGCGCCGCAGTCTGCCGCAGATTGTGGTGCTGTCAAATCTGGAAATTAATGACGATCGACAAATCCGTATGACGTCCACGATAGGGGCAGCTTAATGAAACGGCTTTTGGCGCTGATTTGCCTGCTGGCGCCGATGAGCGTACAGGCGATATCCGGTTCCTGGGTGGCCGACAGTGTCGGTGCCACGCTGGAGTACGGGGGGGAGCGGGGGGAATCGCCAGGGCTACGTGCGCCTAATGCGTTACCGGACGGGAATGCGCGTATCACCAGCGTCAGTTGGCGCTACCAACTGCTGGCTGGCGAACCGGCGGGTATGCAAGCACAGCTCTGCACCTTAACCCGCTGTATTGTGCTGGGCGGCGGCAGCGGTAGCAGCAGCGGGTTACAGGGCGAACCGGCCAACGCCGAGCTGCGCTTTGTTTATTACGTGCAGGCGCGCGGTAGCCTAAACCCGCCACTGCGCGTGATAAGCAATCAGGTGATTGTTAATTACGAATGACGGATTAGGCAAGGATTGCCAGCCCGTTGTGTTCGACCAGCGAAAGTAGCTTCATTGCGGCGGAATTTGGAACAGCCTCACCGCGCTCCCATTTTTGCACCGCTTTTTTGCTGACGTTCAGGTGCAAGGCAAACACCGGTTGACTGACGTTTTCGCGCTCGCGCAGGGCGCGGATGTCGGCAGCGGTGTACTGTTTTACCGGGCGTAAACACAGCATGTTGAAGGTTCGCATAGTGACATCGTCAACAAAACCCGACTGATGCAGTTCCTGAACCTCTTGATGGATCTCAGCAAGGATTTTGCTCATAGGTCAGTCTCCTCAACTTCTTGTCATTAACCAACGGATAAAGCCTGAAGGGCGAGAAATCCAGATAGAGTGCAGCCAGACACTGCAACCCGGCGAGCTCATCATTAGCGATATTGTTCTTTTCATTTTTTTGGCAAACCCCCGCATGAAAAACAGGTGTTCTTCCTCCCGAAAAGCGATAAGCACTCGGTAACCGCCGCGTTTTCCACCCCCGGCTCTGGCAACGCGTTTTGTATACACGCAACTGCCCAAATTGGCATCGTACAGTTTGTTTTGTATTTCACGAGCGGCCTTAATCACCGTAGCGTCGCTGATACGTTCATGAGCGGCGAATGCCTGAAACGTTTTGGTGAGATAAATATCGGCTATCCATCCTCCCTGTGAAATTATACCCTTTAAGGGTATAGATAAAGTAATTTGAAAACCAACACAGGGTGAGGGAAGGCGTTGGGAAGGTAAAAGTCCAAATGCCGGCATTGCGCAGCACTCTGCAAATAAAAAGCGGCTAATAAGATAGGGTGATAATAAGAGTGCGAGTGCGATCGCAATAGAAGCAGAGCACCCGGTTGAAGGGCAACCGGGTGGCATCTCGTAGGTCAAACGCCGATTTTTCGGCCTAGCAGGCTGGTGTTGCGTGACTGGCCATCCGGGCCGTAAAGCGATTTATTTTGCTTGCCGAGGATCGCCAACGCCTGAGTGTTGTGATCGATCTGCTGATTGAGCAACATGCCGTTATGCTGGTTTTTATCGCGCAGCTGTTGGCTGAGCCTCTGTACGTGTTGCCATGCCTCTGCCAGGGGCGGATGTGCAGAATAAGGGGCCTGCTGCCCTTGTGCACTTTCCTGGCGTAGCCGTTGCTGTTCCAAATAGTTTACCGTGGCCAATAACTGGCTCTTCGCGTCGGTCGCGCGTTGCAACGCCACACCCGGTAATTGGCCTGAGCAGAGCAAATCATGTTCTTCCGTCAGCACTGTATCCAGCGCATTCAGGGTTTCCAGCAGCTTATTGATCAATTGCGCCAGATTATCCATTGCAAATAGTCACCTTTCAAAGAGTCCCTGAGTCTTAATCTGGCGGCAATGCCTGATTAAGCCTCTGGCGTTGGGCTGCCGTTTGACATCCACTGCGCGTCGTTTTGCACGTCTTGCAGCAGCGCATCGGCAATTTTGCCCGCATCCATTTTCAGCTCGCCGTTACGGATCGCCTGTTTAATGGCATCCACTCGGTTCATATCAATATCTTGCGTGCCCGGTTGCATTAATCGCGCTTGCGCGTCGCTCAATTTAACCTGGGTGCCGCTGACGGTGCTTTCTGTCTGTGCGGCCTTGCGCGGCTGAAGTGGATTTTCAGCTGGCGTTTCACGCGGTTGCACCGTCGGAACGGGGTGCAGCCGTTGGGTGCGATCGATACTCATGGTCAATCTCCATCGTTGCCGTCGCCGCGCAGGCAATGGCTGATATTTTTTTGCGGCCCTGGCGGCCAATAAAATACTGCTTATGTTTTTCTTATCGGCAGGTTTTAAGAAACCTTTATACCCGTCATGCTTGAAGTTGCATCTTTGTTGACTGCATTGAGACAACGCCCATGATCTTGGGGAGACATTTTTATAATGTGATGCGGATAGTGCCGTCGTCACCGGCAATACCACTGACAATTTGCCCGGAAGCCATGCGAACGCGGATGCTGTCTTCAGCGGCAGCATTGTTCATCGCCTTGCCCGAACCCGTGATATTAAATCCGCTTCCTTGTGCCGTCACCTGAACTGACTGACCGGCCTTGATCACCCAGGCCCGGCGTAACATCGCGAAGGTCAGCGGTTGGCCAGGGCTGATATTCCGCAGGCTGATGGCCCCGAGGGCCTTGCCGGGTTCGCTCAATGTCCGTGGCGGCAGTGTGTCGAGCCGCCCACTTTTCAGCGTGATGTCCGCCGCCGTGAGCTGGCGACCTGCACTGATGCCGCGCGCCGACACCAGGTATTTCCCGATCACCTGAACCTGCGTCTGGATAAAACGCCGTTCCTGCCCACAGCGTGCCGAGACGCTGATATTACCCCATCGGCGCGCACTCTGCGGCAGAGAAAGCTGCGGAAATTCGCACTGTGGCCACTGGGATGGTGGCGTGCGCACCAGCACCTTGACCTGCACCGGACTGCCACTGAACTGGCTGCTGATGAAGCGATCGATCTGCACCGCCAGATCGTCGGCGTGCGCGTTCATGCTGAACATCAGCAGGGTAAACAGCCGCATTTTACCTTTCATCATCGCTTCCTCAATAGCCATCAGGGTGCGCGTAAGTGTACCCGGACTGCGCGCAGGCTAAGCAGATAAATAGCGACGCATTTTGCTCTTATTCCCACGATAGGCTGGCGGAAGGGACGTTTATGCTGTCGGCTCCAAATTCTAACCTCGCGGAGGGAGCATGATCGACAAACTGGACGCTGCTCTGCGCTTTGGTCAAGAGGCGCTGAACCTGCGCGCCCAGCGGCAGGAAATTCTGGCCGCCAACATCGCCAACGCAGACACACCGGGCTATCAGGCGCGGGATATCGATTTCGCCAGCCAACTGAATAAGGTGCTGGAACAGGGCCGCGTCAGCGGCAGTGGTATTGCGCTGAATATGACGTCCGCACGCCACATCCCGGCGCAGAACATGCAGCCACCGCAACTTGATCTGCTGTTCCGCGTACCGGATCAACCGTCGATGGACGGCAATACGGTGGACATGGATCGTGAGCGTACCAATTTCGCCGATAACAGCCTGAAATATCAGACCGATCTGACGTTAATTAACGGTCAGATCAAAGGGATGATGTCGGTGCTGCAATAAGGATAAGGTTCATGTCATTACTGAATATATTTGATATCTCAGGCTCTGCGCTGTCCGCACAGTCGCAGCGCATGAACGTCAGTGCCAGCAACATGGCCAACGCCGACAGTGTGACCGGCCCGGACGGTCAACCCTACCGTGCCAAACAGGTCGTGTTCGAAGTAGCGGCCGCACCTGGGCAGCCAACGGGCGGTGTGCGAGTGGCACAAGTGGTGGATGACCCCGCACCGGAGCGCATGGTGTATCAGCCCGGTAATCCGCTGGCCGATGCCAAGGGTTACGTACGTATGCCGAACGTCGACGTGGTAGGCGAGATGGTCAACACCATTTCTGCCTCCCGGAGTTATCAGGCCAACGTCGAGGTGCTTAACACCACCAAGTCGATGATGATGAAAACCCTGACGTTGGGTCAATAACCGGAGACCACCATGGCTATTGCCGCAACGACGAATGAAACGCTGGATAACACCGTTATCGGGGCTAACAGCAAAACCACCAACAGCCAGGATCTGAACAACAGCTTCTTGACACTGCTGGTGGCGCAGCTGAAGAACCAGGATCCCACCAACCCGATGCAGAACAATGAACTGACCAGCCAGTTGGCACAGATCAATACCGTTCAGGGCATCGAGAAACTTAACACCACACTGGGGTCGATCTCCGGGCAGATCAACAGCAATCAGTCTCTGCAGGCCACTGCGTTGATCGGCCATGGCGTGATGGTCCCCGGCAGCAACATTCTGGCCGGCAGCAAAGAGGGCAAGGTCAGCACCACGCCATTTGGCGTTGAGTTGGAACGTGCCGCAGACCAGGTCACCGCGACCATCACCAATGCTAACGGACAAGTGGTACGTACCATTGAGATCGGCGGTCTGACCGCCGGCGTGCATTCGTTCACATGGGATGGCTCGTTGGATGACGGCAGTGCCGCGCCCGACGGTGCCTACAAAGTGGCGATCAACGCCAAGGGCAATGGCGAACAGCTGGTGGCCCGCAGCCTGCATTTTGGCATGGTCAACGGCGTAATCCGCGATGGCAACGGCGCCAAGCTGGATCTTGGTCTGGCGGGTAGCGCCACACTGGAAGATGTTCGACAGATCTTATAGCACAACAATGTATTTCACTCGGTTATACCCAAAATAATTCGGGTCGCAGGGGCGGCCACTGAACGATTCCCGATGCGCTTCCTCAGGTAGCCGATTCGGGTGAGTCAAGGCGGTCTGCACACCTGCAGCTTGAAGTATGACGGGTATGGATGCCTAAACACTATTCGGAGAATAACATGGCCTTTTCTCAGGCAGTAAGCGGCTTAAACGCGGCAGCAACCAACCTGGACGTGATTGGTAACAACATCGCCAACTCTGCCACTTCCGGCTTTAAATCTGGCAGCGTTTCTTTTGCCGACATGTTTGCTGGGTCGCAGGTTGGGCTGGGCGTTAAGGTGTCCGGTATCACCCAGAACTTTAAGGGCGGCACCACCACCGGTACGAGCCGTGCGCTGGACGTGGCCATCACCGGCAACGGTTTCTTCCGCATGCAGGACAAGGATGGCGGTATCTTCTACACCCGCAACGGCCAGTTCAAACTGGATGAAAACCGTAACCTGACCAACATGCAAGGTCTGCAACTGACGGGCTACCCGGCAGCCGGTACGCCACCGACCATTCAGCAGGGCGCTAACCCGGTGCCGCTGAGCATTCCTGAAGGCATGATGAACGCCAAGGCTTCTTCCTCTGGTTCTATGGTGGCTAACCTGAAGTCCACGCATAAAGTGCCGGAAAACAAAACGTTCGATCCGACCAAGCAGGACTCCTACAACTACGTCAACACCATCACCGCTTATGATTCACTCGGCAATGCACACAACATCAATGCTTACTTTGTGAAGACCGACGATAACAAGTGGCAGGTCTATACCCAGGACGGCAGCGAGAAACCGGTGGATGCAGGGACGATGCAGTTCAGCACCAGCGGTAATCTGGTCAGCACCACCAGTACCCAGGGTGCAGTGGGTGATTTCAGCATGTTGATCCCGATGGGCAGCAAAGACGGTGCCCCGGCGCAGAACTTCACGCTGAGTTTTGCCGGCAGTATGCAGCAGAACGTTAGCAGCGACTCGGTGAGCAAAGTCTCGCAGGACGGCTACGCGGCAGGTGAATACACCAACTTCCAGATTAACAACGACGGTACGGTCGTGGGGATCTACTCCAACCAGCAGACGCAGGTACTGGGGCAGATCGTGATGGCTAACTTCTCCAACCCGGAAGGCCTGGCTTCTCAGGGCGATAACGTGTGGCAAGAAACCGGCGCGTCAGGTCAACCGCGCGTGGGTCTGGCAGGCGGCGGCGGGCTTGGCAAATTGGCCAGCGGTGCGCTGGAGTCGTCCAACGTCGATCTTAGCCAGGAGCTGGTGAATATGATTGTTGCCCAGCGCAACTATCAGTCGAATGCTCAGACCATCAAGACGCAGGACTCCATCCTGCAAACGCTGGTTAGCCTGCGCTAATAGGATTGAGTTATGGATCACGCGATTTATACCGCGATGGGTGCGGCACGGCAGACGCTGGACCAGCAGGCGGTCACCGCCAATAACTTGGCCAACGCCTCGACGCCGGGTTTTCGTGCCCAGTTGTCGGCGCTGCGCGCGGTGCCGGTAGACGGCCCGAGCCTGGCGACGCGTACATTGGTAACGGCTTCCACACCGGGTGCTGACATGAGCCAAGGGGCGCTGAACTACACCGCGCGTCCGCTGGACGTTGCGCTGCAGCAGGACGGTTTTTTGGCCGTAAGCCTGCCGGACGGCAGTGAAGCCTACACCCGTAACGGCAATATTCAGATCTCCCCCACCGGGCAACTGACGGTGCAGGGCGTGCCCCTGATGGGCGACGGCGGGCCGATCGAGGTACCGCCATCGGCGGAGATCACTATCGCCGCAGACGGCACTATCTCGGCGCTGAACGCGGGCGACCCGCCGAACAGCATCGCTCAGATCGGCCGACTGAAACTGGTGAAGGCCGATGCGCGTGAAGTGACGCGCGGCGATGACGGCCTGTTTCGTTTGACGCCGGAAACCCAGCAGCAGCGTGGCAATCAGTTGCCGAATGACCCGCTGGTGCAGGTGATGCCGGGCGTGCTGGAAGGCAGTAACGTCAAACCGATGGAAACCATGGTCGATATGATCGCCAACGCCCGTCGTTTTGAGATGCAGATGAAGGTCATCCACAGCGTGGATGAAAATGAACAGCGCGCCAACTCGTTGTTATCAATGAGTTAATAAGCAAGGAAATAACCCATGATCCCATCTTTATGGATTGCCAAAACCGGTCTGGATGCGCAGCAGACCAATATGGACGTGATTGCCAACAACCTGGCTAACGTCAGTACCAACGGCTTTAAGCGTCAGCGCGCGGTGTTCGAAGATCTGCTGTACCAGACCATGCGTCAACCGGGGGCACAGTCCTCCGAGCAGACGACGTTACCGTCCGGGTTGCAGATCGGTACCGGCGTTCGTCCGGTGGCGACCGAACGTCTGCACAGCCAGGGCAACCTGTCGCAGACCAACAACAGCAAGGACATCGCCATCAAGGGGCAGGGTTTTTTCCAGGTGATGATGCCGGACGGCACCCTGGCTTATACCCGTGATGGTTCGTTCCAGAGAGATCAGAACGGACAATTGGTGACGGCCAGTGGCTTCCAGGTGCAACCGGCGATCACCATTCCGGCCAATGCCTTGAGTATTACCGTAGGCCGTGACGGTATCGTCAGCGCTACCCTGCAGGGGCAAACCGCCGCCCAGCAGGTAGGCCAACTGACACTGACCACCTTTATCAATGACAGCGGCCTGGAAAGCATGGGTGAGAACCTGTATCAGGAAACCGAAAGTTCCGGTGCGCCGAACGAGAGCACGCCCGGATTAAACGGTGCCGGTCTGCTGTATCAGGGGTACGTGGAAACCTCTAACGTCAACGTGGCGGAAGAGTTGGTCAATATGATCCAGACCCAGCGTGCCTATGAGATCAACAGCAAAGCGGTATCGACTTCCGATCAGATGCTGCAAAAACTGACGCAACTGTAATTGACGGGCGCTGTTGCGCCCGTAACCCTATTTTGTGAAACAAAGGCGATACCCGTGGTAACCACATATCTGATGGAAAAGCAGCCGCAAGGAAAACGCTGGCTGGCGGCAATGGCGATGCTGACGCTGAGCGGCTGCGCTTACATTCCACATAAACCCCTGGTGGACGGTGCTACCACGGCGCAGCCAGCACCGGCGGGTGCGCCCGTGCCGAACGGCTCTATTTTCCAGACGGTGCAGCCGATGAACTACGGTTATCAGCCACTGTTTGAAGACCGTCGTCCGCGCAACATCGGCGATACCTTGACCATCGTGCTGCAAGAAAACGTCAGTGCCAGCAAAAGCTCCTCCGCCAACGCCAGTCGCAACGGCGCCAGCAAATTCGGCGTTGCCACATCACCGCGTTATCTGGACGGCCTGCTGGGCAACGCGCGTGCCGATATGGATATTTCCGGCGACAGCACCTTTGGTGGCAAGGGCGGGGCCAACGCCAATAATACCTTCAGCGGTACCATTACCGTGACGGTCAACCAGGTCTTGGTCAACGGCAATCTGCACGTGGTAGGGGAAAAACAGATCGCCATCAATCAGGGCACCGAGTTCATTCGTTTTTCCGGGGTGGTCAACCCGCGCACGATCAGCGGCAGTAACTCGGTTACCTCCACCCAGGTGGCGGACGCACGTATTGAATACGTCGGCAACGGCTATATCAACGAGGCGCAGACCATGGGCTGGTTGCAGCGCTTCTTCTTAAATGTCTCTCCGTTTTGAGTACAGGCTATTTTACGTGCCATTTTGAGGTTGGGCAGTGCTCGGGGCCGTCACGTACCGCGTGTAAGCTCCGCTCCCTGCGCGCTGTCAGCCCTCAAACTGCCTGCGACAATAACGCCTTGTGGCTAAGGTGAATGAGGTTCCAATGTTAAAGAAATTTCTAATGGTGCTGGTGATGGGCGCGCTTAGCCTGCCGGCCGCGGCGGAGCGCATTCGCGATCTGGTTACGGTGCAGGGGGTACGTGATAACGCCCTGATTGGTTACGGGTTGGTGGTAGGGCTGGACGGATCTGGCGACCAGACCATGCAGACACCGTTCACGACCCAGAGCCTGAGCAACATGCTGTCGCAACTGGGTATCACCGTGCCGCCGGGCACCAATATGCAGTTGAAAAATGTGGCGGCCGTTATGGTCACCGCCAAGCTGCCGCCGTTTTCACGTACGGGTCAGAATATTGACGTGGTGGTGTCCTCAATGGGCAACGCCAAAAGCCTGCGTGGCGGTACCTTGCTGATGACGCCGCTGAAAGGGGTGGATAATCAGGTCTACGCATTGGCGCAGGGCAACGTGCTGGTCGGGGGGGCAGGCGCGTCGGCCGGTGGGAGCAGCGTGCAAGTCAACCAACTGGCGGGTGGCCGCATCAGCAATGGCGCGACCATTGAACGAGAGCTACCGACCACCTTCGGTGCCGGTGGCGTGATTAACCTGCAACTGAATGATGAAGACTTTACGCTTGCGCAGCAGATCAGCGACGCGATCAACCGCCAGCGTGGGGGCGGGACGGCTTCACCGCTGGATGCCCGTACGATCCAGGTGCTGGTGCCGCAGGGCAACAGCTCACAAGTCCGCTTCCTGGCCGAAATCCAGAACATTAGCGTCAGCGTGGGGGCGATTGACGCCAAGGTGATCATCAACTCACGAACCGGTTCTGTCGTAATGAACCGCGACGTAATCCTGGATTCTTGTGCCGTCGCGCAGGGCAACTTGTCAGTGGTGGTCGATCGACAAAATACCGTCAGCCAGCCAACGACGCCGTTTGGCGGCGGGCAGACGGTAGTGACGCCAAATACCCAGATCTCCGTGCAACAGCAGGGGGGCTCGCTGCAAAAGGTGAATGCCAGCGCTAATTTGAACAACGTGATCCGTGCGCTGAATGCGCTGGGTGCGACACCGAACGATTTGATGTCGATCCTGCAGGCGATGCAAAGTGCCGGTTGTTTACGCGCCAAGCTGGAAATCATCTGATGGCTGGGGATTTGATGGCGATGTCGGGCGCGGCCTATGACGCCCAGACGCTAAACGGCTTGAAGCGTGATGCGGCGGCGGATCCGCAAGGCAACCTGAAACAGGTGGCGCAGCAGGTTGAAGGCATGTTCGTGCAGATGATGCTAAAGAGCATGCGCGCCGCGCTCCCGCAGGATGGCGCGCTAAGCAGCGATCAAACGCGGCTGTATACCTCAATGTACGACCAGCAGATTGCCCAGCAGATGTCGCAGAAAGGCCTGGGGCTGGCCGACATGATGGTCAAGCAGATGGGCAATGCCAATGCTGTGCCGAGTGAAACCGCAGGCCTGTCGCCGATGGCGTTGGACAACGAGGTGCTGCAAGCGCTGCCAAATCAGGCACTGGAGCAGATGATCCGCCGTGCGGTGCCGAAGGCCCCCTCGGCGGCACCAATGACGCTCAATAACGGCAACTTTGTTGCTCGACTGTCTATCCCGGCGCGGGTCGCCAGTCAGCAGAGCGGTATTCCGCATCAGCTGATTGTCGCGCAGGCCGCGCTGGAATCAGGCTGGGGGCAACGCGAGATCCCGACCGCAGAAGGGGCACCGAGTTATAACCTGTTCGGCATCAAGGCAGGCGGGAGTTGGGACGGTCCGGTGACCGAAATCACCACGACCGAGTTTGAACAAGGGGCAGCGAAGAAGATTAAGGCGAAATTCCGCGTTTACGGGTCTTACGTCGAGGCGATGGCCGACTACGTCAAACTGCTGACGAATAATCCGCGCTACGCCGACGTTGCCAATGCCCGCAGTCCTGAACAGGCGGCGCATGCATTGCAACGGGCCGGGTATGCCACCGATCCTCAATACGCCAACAAGTTGGTCAGTGTGATTCAGCAAATGAAAAACACGGGTGAGCAGGTGATAAAAGCCTATACCCATGACTTGAAGGACCTGTTCTAAATCCCCCTTCATTCCTGACGCGATAACGGTGTGGGGTGAAGGTGCTATTCGGCCCATTCGTGGGCCTTACTCCTGACGGACCAGTGCAGGCCGGTGGGTTACCCCGCTTGAGGCCGCCTTGTTGCCACGCGCATTATTGGGGGATTTGCGAAAGTTATGAATCATGAATAAAGGCCAGCAATTCCCTATCAAGTTTCCCCGTTTTTTGCCGATAACCGAGACAGGCTGAGTGAACAAACTCAGCAGCTTAATAAAACCCTGTGGGCCACCGGCACCGCAGCAAAAGGAATTCTTATGTCCAATAGCTTAATCAATACCGCGATGAGCGGACTGAATGCGGCTCAGGTGGCGCTCAGTACCGTCAGCAACAACATTTCCAACTACAACGTGGCCGGCTATAACCGCCAGACCGCCATTCTGGCGCAGAACGGCGGCTTAAGTACCATGAGCGGTTTTATCGGTAATGGCGTAACCGTTACCAGCGTCAATCGCGAATACAACCAGTTCATTACCAACCAACTGCGTAGCGCACAGGGCAATGCCGAAGCGCAGGGTGCCTACTACGAGAAAATCTCTCAGATAGATAACCTGCTGGCGAGCAAAACCAACTCGTTGTCGACCAACATGCAGGATTTCTTCACTAACCTGCAAAACCTGGTGAGCAATTCTGGCGATGACTCTGCGCGTCAGACCGTGCTGGGCAAAGCCAACGGTTTGGTTAACCAGTTCAATAACACCGACAAATACCTGCGTGATATGGACAGCGGCGTCAACCAGCAGATCAGCGACAACGCACAACAGATCAACAGTTACAGCCAGCAGATTGCCCGCCTGAACGACGAGATCACTCGCCTGCGCGGCAGCGGCGGCGAGCCGAATGCGTTGTTGGATCAGCGCGATCAACTGGTGACGGATCTGAATAAAGTGGTTGGTGTCCAGGTGACCCAACAGGATGGTGATGCCTATACGGTTTCATTCGCTAACGGCCTGACGCTGGTGCAAGGCAGCACCACTTATCAGGTGTCGGCAGTCCCTTCCAGCAGCGATCCTGCACGATTGACCCTGGGCTATGACCGCGGCCACGGTGCCAGTGAAGTGCCTGAGGGCCAGATCAATAGCGGCAGTTTGAGCGGCGTGTTCAAGTTCCGCAGCGAAACGCTGGACGGCGCACGTAACCAACTGGGGCAAATTGCACTGGCGTTGGCAGATAACTTTAATCAGCAGCACCGCGCAGGTTTCGATCTGAACGGCGACGCTGGTACCGACTTCTTCAGCTTTGGTGGAGGCCGTGTGGTGGATAACACCCGCAATACGGGTGACGCCTCACTGTCGGTTTCTTATACCGATACCAGTAAAGTGAAAGCCAACGACTACCGCGTTGAGTTCGACGGCAGCAACTGGCAGGTGAGCCGCCTGCCGGACAACGTTAAGGTGAACGCTACAGCGGGCACGGGTGCCGACGGTAAGCCTACCTTGAGTTTTGATGGCCTGCAGGTCAGCATCGACGGTAGCGCCAAAGCCAAAGACAGCTTTACCGTGAAGCCGGTCAGTGACGTGGCGGGTAGCCTGAAAGTCGCCATCAGCGACACGTCGAAAATTGCTGCTGCCGGCAAGGATGACAGCGGTCGCGGCGACAATGAAAACGCCAAAAAACTGATCGATCTGCAAACCCAAAAGCTGGTGGACGGTAAAGCCACGTTTAGCGGTGCCTACGCCAGCATGGTCAGCAGCATCGGCAACCAGACCGCCGCCGCCAAGGTGGCGACGACCTCGCAGGGCAACATTGTCACGCAGCTGGCCAAGCAACAGCAGTCGATCTCCGGCGTTAACCTGGATGAAGAGTACGGTGAGCTATTGCGTTTCCAGCAATATTACATGGCTAATGCGAAGGTGGTTGAAACTGCCAGCTCGCTGTTTGACACCCTGTTGAGTATCCGTTGATTTAATTGCCGACCGGCCTTGATGGTGCCGGTCGCTCACAGTGAGGAACCTACAGCATGCGCATGAGCACCAGCATGATGTACCAACAAAACATGTCCGGTATCACCGGCAACCAGTCGTTGTTTATGAAGGCTGCCGAGCAGCTGGCGACGGGCAAACGGGTGATCAACCCCTCTGACGATCCGCTGGCGGCATCGCAGGCGGTGATGTTGTCGCAGTCACAGGCCGAGAACAACCAGTATACGCTCGCGCGCACCTTTGCCCGGCAGAGCGTTTCGATGGAAGAAAACGTGTTGGCCGGTGCAACGTCCACCATCGCCGACATCAAAACGTTGATCGTCAACGCGGGTGGCACCAAAAGTGATAACGACCGCGACTCGTTGGCAACGCAGTTACAGGGGTTGAAAGATCAACTGCTCAATCTGGCTAACAGCACAGACGGCAATGGCCGCTACATGTTTGGCGGTTACGTGAACGATAAGCCACCCTTTGTCGATGAAGGTGGAACCGTAAGCTATAAAGGCGGTGACAAGGCGGTCGAACAGAAGGTGGACGCCAACCGTACTATGACCATCGGCCATACCGGTGATGGGGTGTTTATGGCGCTGACCAGCAACCCGAAACCTGAGCCGGACGGCAGTGCCCCGGTTGCCAACGTGTTTGAGAGCATCGACATTGCCCTGAAGGCGCTGAAAACGCCGCAGCAGGATGCGGACGACGCCACCAAGCAGCAGGTGACTGATGCCTTGGCCAAGGCGAGTCGCGGCATGGATAACTCCTACAACAAGGTGCTCAGCGTGCGTGCCGAATTGGGGAGCCAACTGCAGGAAATGGATCAGTTGGACAGCATTGGCAAAGAGCGCGACATGACCAACCAGGTGCAAATGAGTGCGCTGACGGATGCGGATCTGGCCGAGTCGATCTCTGCTTACTTTATGCAACAGGCCGCGTTGCAGGCGTCATACAAGACTTTCGGCGATATGCAGGGTATGTCGCTGTTCCAGATGAACCGCTAATTCCCGCCGATACCCGCCGTCTTTCAAGCCGCAGCGTGGTTGCCTGCACGACAAGGCCCATTCACGGGCCTTGTTTCTGGCTGCAGCCTGAAATCGATAGGCATAGCGATGATAAATCGCCTTTAGTGAGGGCGCAGCAGGCAGCGCGCGCTCAGAATGAACGGCAATAATAAACACCCGTTGTGAAGCCATAGCGGGTAACCCTTTGGGTGTGCTTAGAAGACTCTATCTCTGTAGAGAATTCTTGAAACCGGGCGCACTTGTTTGGCACGTCACTCTTTCCCCCACTAAGGTTTGAGTGACGTGCCTTTTTTTCGACAGACACAAAAAATAGATGTGTCATATCCGCCTTATTTAACGCGGTGAAACGCCAAGGTATTTATTGTGGACTGAGGAATAATTATAGATGTTATATATCTATATTTAATGATAACGGCAGCGTTATTTTTTCTTTTTAACCATTTTCCATTTCCCGTCTTTTTCCGACGGGCAGAGGGCAATCTGAATCCGGTTGGTTGCCCAGTGCGTCAGGCCCAAGGTTCTTCGTGCTCTTCGGTTGGTTTTTGCTTTCATGTCTATGCTCCTGAGAATAGAGGTAAAAACACCGCAGACAATAAATATGCCTGACCCGCCGGCTGACCCCGGTGAGTGGCTGTTTTATCCTTGCGGAGATGGAATGTGTTTTATATTTCTACTTCCCTATGCGTTCTTTTTTAATCGCGCTCCTGTATTTTATCCTGTGAAAATTAATGGATGGCAGGGTGGTTTTCTACTGATGGCTTTATATTTAACAAGGCCATTCTAAGGGGGGTATTTTATTATTCAAGGCAATAAGATTAATTGAAGCCAAATAGTGTTTATCTGTTTTTTTCAACTTTTTATAGCGAGAAAGGGGGTTTACTGCCAGTTTGTTCGGAGAGGGGCGGCCGTTAAGCCGCACGGGTTGGCTAACATTAAGGCGTCATGTTGCCGATGACGCTGGCCAGACGATCGAAGAATTCGCCGAAAAGGTGCTCACAGAACGGTGCCAGCATCGGCATCATCATACCTATGGTCATGATACCTATCGTCATGGTGACCGGGAAACCGATAACAAACACCGACAGCTGAGGGGTCATGCGATTGAGCAGGCCCAGCGCCAGGTTCAGCGTGAGCAACAGGCATATCAGCGGTAACGCCAACATCATGCCGTTGATAAAGATCAGCGAGCCTGCTTGGGTGAGCGCCAGAAAACCATTGCCATTCAAGGGTTCCGCCTGGATAGGCAGGGTATGGAAACTGTCCACCAACAGTGAAATCAGCCACAGGTGGCCGTTGAAGCTGAGGAACAGCAGCATGGCCAGCAAATTGAGTAGCCGTGCCAATACCGGCGTATTCGGCCCGCCACTGGGGTCAAAGAAGGTGGCGAATGACAAGCCCATCTGCATGCCGATCACTTCGCCAGCCAAGCGTATCGCCGCAAAGGCAAATTGCATCGTCAGGCCCAGCGCCACACCGATCAGTATTTGCTGAGCCGCCAGCCACAACCCGGCTGCGGAAAAAATGGGGACAGTACTGATTGGCAATCCGGGCGCAATCAGTATCACGATCAGCCCGCCGAGGCCAATTTTCACCTTCTTGCTGATTTGCTTTTCGCTGAAGACCGGAGCAGTACTGATGAGCGCCAGAATGCGTAGCAATGGCCAGAAGTATTGACTCAGCCAGACGCCGAACTGCGCGCTATCAAATGTGAGCATGATTAACCAATCAGATTTGGCAGATTAGTGAACAGCGTACGCATGTAATCCAGCAGCAGGTTCAACATCCATGGCCCGGCGATCACGATGGTGGCGACCACCGCCAGAATTTTTGGAATGAACGACAGCGTCATTTCGTTGATCTGGGTGGCGGCCTGCAGCAGGCTGACCACCAGGCCGCTGACCAGCGCGGCGAGCAGCATGGGGGCTGCCAGCGCCAGCGCCACTTTCATCGCTTCGGTGCCCAGTGCCATGACCGATTCGGGTGTCATTATGCTTCCTTCAGAGGTGGCGTGAGCGCCGGGTTACGAGTAAAAACTCTGCGCCAGTGAGCCGAGCAGTAACTGCCAACCATCTACCAGTACGAACAACATCAGTTTGAACGGTAGCGAGATGGTCGCCGGCGGTACCATCATCATCCCCAACGCCATCAAAACGCTGGCGACCACCAGGTCGATAATCAGGAAAGGAATAAACACGGTGAAACCAATCTGGAACGCCGTTTTTAGCTCGCTGGTGACGTAGGCAGGCAACAGAATGCGCATAGGCACCGCTTCCGGCCCCGCCAGCGGGGGTTGGTTAGCGAGTTTGGCGTACAGCGCCAGATCGGTTTCACGCGTTTGGCGCAGCATAAACTCGCGTAGTGGCTGCGCGCCTTTATCCAACGCCACATCCAGGCTGATTTTATCCTGGCTAAACGGCAGATAAGCGTCCTGATAAACCTTGTCGAACACCGGTGACATGATGAAAAAGGTCAGGAAAAGTGCCAGTCCAAGCATCACCTGGTTCGGCGGCGCTGACGGGGTACCCAGCGCATTGCGTAACAGCCCAAGGACAATGATGATGCGGGTGAAACTGGTCATCATCAGCAACATGGCGGGCAGGAAACTGAGCGACGTCAGCAACACCAGCGTTTGCACCGGCAATGACCAACTTTGGCCGCCGTTAGCCAACGGTTGGCTGATCAGCCCAGGCAGCTGTGCGAAAGCCGCCGGGCTGACTAACAGCAAGGCCGCGGTGATACCGCAAAGGCATTGCTTGCCCCGCGCAAATGAGGCGATATAAGGAACGAGGAATTTCATGCCGATTTTTCCGGGCGTTTCAGAACTTTTTGCATCAGTTGGCGAAAATCCGCCGGCGGCACCGTGTCGGCTACCGTGCTGTCTTTCGGTGGTGCGGGCAGGGTATGTAACGGCGTGATTTGCTGTGCAGTGACGCCGAGCACCAATAAGGTGTTATCCACCTCGATCACCACCACGCGCTCACGTTGTCCCACCTGACAACTGGCACGCAGGTTAAGCAGTTTGCTGTTGCGTGCCTGTGGGGCAAATCCCAGACGACGGAAAAGCCAACCTGCCAGCAGGATCAAGAGCAGGATACTGCCAAGCGCGGTGCTGACTTGCGTCAGCACCGAACCGGCCGGCAGCGCCGGCGCGGAGGATTGCAAAGTGCCTGCGTTAGGCGTGGTCGTGCTTGGATTCATCAGCGGCTCAGGCGGCGCATGCGCTCGGAAGGGGTGATGATGTCGGTAATGCGCACGCCAAACTTGTCGGCCACCACCACGACTTCGCCTTGGGCGATCAGATAACCGTTGATCATGATGTCCAGCGGTTCACCCGCCAGCCCGTCCAACGCCACGACAGATCCCTGCGACAGACGCAGCAGTTCCTTGATGGTCATTTTGGTACGGCCCAGTTCGACGGTTAATTTGACCGGGATGTCCAGGATCAGATCGATATCTTGCAGGCTGCCGCTTGCATCTTGCGGTTCCAGCGATTTGAACACGGCGTCACTTGCAGACGTTTTTTCAGTAGCTTGCTGTTCGTTAAACGCATCAGCCCACAGATCGTCCACGGATTCCTTTCCTTCGCCAGACGGTTGCTTAGGATCACTCATTTGGGCTGTTCCTCACTCAGAGCATTCAAAATAGGGTTAATCAAATGTTCAACACGCAGGGCATATTGCCCGTTTAACGTGCCGTATTGGCTGGTCAGAACGGGTACGCCGTCCACGTGGGCAATCAGGCGATCCGGCTTATCAATCGGTAATACGTCCCCTGGCTGCAACTTCAGGATCTTTGACAGCCGCATTGGGATATCGACGAAGTTGGCAATCAGTTCCAGCTCGGAATGTTGCACCTGCTTCACTAAGGTTTCACGCCAATGGCTGTCTTCCTGCCGTGAGTTTTCCAACGGCGGGTTGGTCAGCAGCTCGCGTAACGGCTCAATCATCGCAAACGGAATACAGATATTGAATTCACCGCTCAGCGCACCGATCTCCACCTGGAACGGCGTAGTCACCACAATGTCGTTCGGTGAGGTGGTGATATTGGTGAATTTCACCTGCATTTCTGCGCGCACGTATTCCACATTGATCTTGTAAATCGCGCTCCAGGCATCGCCGTAGGCGTCCAGCGCCAGGCGTAACATGCGTTTAATCACCCGCTGCTCAGTGGGGGTAAACTCACGGCCTTCCACTTTCGTTGGAAAGCGGCCGTCGCCGCCGAACAGGTTATCGACGGCGATAAATACCAGGCTCGGTGCGAACACGAATAACGCGGTGCCACGCAGCGGATTCAGGTGCACCAGGTTGAGGTTGGTTGGCACCGGCAGATTACGGGCAAATTCGTGATACGGCTGGATCTTGATCGGGCCGACGGTAATGTCCGGGCTACGACGCAGCAGGTTGAACAATCCCATGCGGAACTGCCGGGCAAAACGTTCATTGATGATTTCCAGCGCGTGCAGACGCTCGCGTACCACGCGGCGCTGGGTGGTCGGATCGTACGGCTTGACCTCGCTCTCGTTGCTGGTGACGGCTTCGGGTTCATCACCCGCGCTGTCTCCATTGAGCAAGGCGTCGATCTCTGCCTGTGAAAGAATGCTGTCGCCCATAGTGATTACCGCAATATGAAGGCAGTGAACAGCACATCGCTGACCACCTGCTTCGGTTGTCCCTTAACCAGCGGTGGGCTAAGCACGTCCTTAATTTGCGCCACCAGTTGCTGCTTCCCTTGTTCGCTACTCAGTTGACCCGCTTCCTGACGTGACAGCAGCATCAGCAGACGGCTGCGCACTTCCGGCAGGAAATCGTTCAATTGGCGGCGGGTGTTTTCGTCCGGCAAGCGTAATGTCAGGCCGATATACAACACGCGATCCGGGTTGTTATCGGGCGTCATCAGATTGACGGTGAAGGTGTCCAGCGGCATGAATACCGGTGCGGCCGGCGGTTGTGGTTTGGCGGCAGGTTGCGCGCCGCTCTGATGTTGCTTGAGCTGCCACCAGCTGTAACCGGCCGCGCCGCTGGCGATGACGGCGATCAACACCAGCAGAATGACCAGAAGGGAGCGTTTAGGGGCTGCCGGTAGGGTATTTTGAGACATAGCTAAATCAAATTCCTGTTGTTATACCCGTCGTCTTTCAAGCTGCAACCTAAGATCTCGCGGGTATATAGCGCGTGTAAAAGCCGCACGCATGACATAATTTATCCAAAATAATTGGAGTTGCGTCGCGACGGCCTGGTTGTCAGTCCCCAAGCGCATAGATAACTATGTGACCGGGGTGCGCAAACGCAGCCAACAATGATGCAGCTTCAACTATGACGGGTAGCGGTATTATCGCGTCTATTCCGGCGTGCAATAGCCAGAATAGACAGAGAAAAGCGTGCCAGCTTGGACGTTTGCGGTGGCTCAGGCGAAAATATCAACGCCGCTGACGGCGCGGGCCATCGCCTGCAATTCCAGCGGCGCGCTGAGAGCCTCACCGGTCAGATTGCTGTCACCGTGGCGATCGCGGTAATCCGGTCGGCCCTGCTGCTCAGCGTTTTGTTGCTGTGCCTGTTGCCACTGGGGTGTGGATTCCCCCCCGACGCTGCTTTGCCCCAGATTGATGCCGCTCTCTGCCAATGCATGACGCAGTTGCGGCATGGCGGCTTCGACGGCGGCACGTACCTGACCTTGTGCGGAGGCAATGTGCAGGTGGGCCTGATTGTCATCCAGCTTGAGGGTGATTTGCAGCGCCCCCAGTTCTTGCGGATGCAACCGCAGCTCGGCACTTTGCTGGCCGTTGCGATGGAACATCAGGACCTGTTGGTTCAATGCCTGCTGCCATTCTGGGCTGCCAAGTTGGGCGTTCAACTGGGGGGTTGGCGGCGCAGTGACCAGCGAGGTCGCGGGTGCCGATGCGGCTATCGGGCTGGACACCGGTGGAGCCATGTGAGGATTAACCGCTGCCTGAGGTTGCGCGTCCGCGCTGAATTTCAACGCGGCGGTATCCATCTTGTCGTGCGTTGCGGCTGTCTGTTGCGGGCTGTCCGCGCGGCTTTCAACGTTGAGCGGATCTTTGGCCAGCGTTGCCGGGGTTTTCTGTACGTCGGCTATCGGGCTGCCCTTGGCGTCTGGTTGTTTACCCAGTGCGGCGGTCAGCAGGGCGGCAGGTTGAGTGGCATCCTGATCACCTTCAACGGTAAGTTTGGCGGTGCCTGGTACAGAAGGGGGAGTGGCGATGGGCAGCATCGCGAACAGGGCTTGCAGTGTGGCTGCGTCGATCTCACCGGCAGGCCGCAGAGCAACGTCTTGAGGCTGCTGATCTGAGGGCAGCTCTTCGTCGGCGTCGCTGGCTAACGGCTGATTACCACGTAATAACGAGGGCGTAATAAGCCCATCGCGCTCGCCGAAGGCGGCCAGAAGCTGCGTCAGTTGGTTGTGGCTGAGCGGGCTTGATTCACCTTCTGCGTCCAGTGCCGTCGGTGACAGTTTTCCTGCGGACTTGTCGGCAGGTAGCACGCGTGCACCGAGCAGTTGGGCAAAGGCGGAGGAGAGCGCTGACTCGTCCAGCGGCGCCTGTGCGTCCGGCAGTAAACCGGTCTCGCTCTGAGACGATATGCCCGGCAAAGCGTTGAGATTCATTGTTGTAGATTCCTTTGTGCACTGCGTTGAGCGAACTCATCCATCAGTTTTTGATCCCGTTTGTTCTCCAACTGCTGCTCCGCGCTCTGGGCACGGGAGTGCAGGGTTTCGAAGGCATTCAGCCGTTGCTGCTTGTCTTGCCAGTGCTTCATGGCGTGGTCGACCTTCTGCCCCCACTGCGTCAGCTGTTGGCGATGTTGGGTAATGGCCTGTTCCAGCGTGCCGATAAACTGCTGGTAGTTCTGCCAATTTGACGACTCCATGCCGCCACTCAGTTGGTTATTCAGCTTCTGGCGGTACTCATCCTGATAATTGAGCAACATGGAAAGCTGCTGCTCAGCGGCTTGTTGTGCCTTGCGTACCTGACCCAATTGCTGCGTTGCCTGTTCCACCGCATCCTGCGCCAGATCGCGCAGGGTAATGAGGGGTGACTGTGGTTTCATCGGATTTGCGCCTTTAGTGACGTTAAACGATCAACTGTTGTAGCTGTTGGCAGGCGTCGTCGTAACCGCTGCGCTCGAAAATACCCTGTTGCAGATAGGCCTCCATCTGCGGATACAGCGTCATGGCTTTGTCCAGCAGTGGATCGCTGCCGGCGACGTAGGCACCGACGCTGATCAGGTCACGGTTACGTTGATAGCTGGCCAGCATCTGTTTGAAGTTGCGTACCCGGCGGTAATGCTCGTCGTCAATCAGTGACGTCATGGCGCGGCTGATCGACGCTTCGATGTCGATAGCCGGGTAGTGACCGGCTTCGGCAAGCCGTCGCGATAGCACGACGTGACCGTCGAGAATGGCGCGCGCCGAGTCGGCAATCGGATCCTGCTGGTCATCGCCTTCCGTCAGGACGGTATAAAAGGCGGTAATGGAACCACCGCCGCTGATGCCATTACCGGCACGTTCTACCAGCGCCGGCAGTTTGGCAAAGACGGAAGGTGGGTAGCCTTTGGTTGCCGGGGGTTCGCCAATAGCCAGGGCGATCTCACGCTGCGCCATGGCATAACGGGTTAGCGAATCCATAATCAGCAGCACGTGTTGACCACGATCGCGGAAGTCCTCGGCGATACGGGTGGCGTAGGCGGCCCCTTGCATACGCAGTAAGGGGGAAACGTCTGCCGGTGCGGCAATGACCACCGAACGTGCCCGGCCTTCAGGGCCAAGGATGTTTTCGATGAAGTCTTTGACCTCGCGGCCGCGTTCACCGATGAGGCCGACGACAATCACATCGGCCTGGGTATAACGCGCCATCATGCCCAGCAGGACGCTTTTCCCCACGCCAGAACCGGCAAACAGGCCCATACGCTGCCCGCGCCCGACGGTCAGCAGGCCATTGATGGTGCGTACGCCGACGTCCAGCACCTGTTCGATCGGCGTGCGTTGCAGTGGGTTGAACGGGGCTGTGATCAAAGGTGCACGGTAGCCGGTTTCCGGTGCAGGCAGGCCGTCGAGCGGTTTGGCACTGCCGTCGAGCACGCGTCCCAGCAATGCCGGGCCAAGTGGCAATTGTTTGCCGGCACTTTGCCCTTCGGGCGAGATGCGGGCGTAAACCCGGGCGCCGGGGACAATGCCTTCCACTTCTTCCAGAGGCATCAGAAACAGCCGCTGACCGTTAAAACCGACCACTTCGCTTTCCACTTCCTGCACTTCACTGGCGTCGTGACGTTCGATCAGGCAGGTGGCGCCAATCGGCAATTGTAGCCCGGTGGCTTCGAGCACCAGCCCGGTAGCGCGTGTCAGACGGCCATAGCGGCGTACCGTCGGGGTGTGGGCAATGCGTTTCTCCAGCTGGTCCAGGGACGTCAGCCAGCGACCGAGGCGCAGGGTCATTACACGTCCCCCGGCGCGGCAAGGCGGCAGAGTTCGTGCCAGCGTGTTGCCAGGCTGGCGTCGAGATCGCCTTCATCGGCACTGACCTTGCAGCCACCCGGGTGCAATTGGCCATCCGCCAGCAACCGCCAGCCGTGCAGGCTGAGGGTCGCACCTAATTGCTGCTCTATCCGCTGATAGTCATCCGGATGAACGCGCAGCTGCGGTTTGCCGCTGAACATAGGCTCTTGTTGGATCAACTGCTGGATTTGGGCCAGCAGAGCGGTTCCGTCACACACCGGGGGCTGGCCGAGCACTTGCTTGGCGGCGGTTAAGGCGAGTTGCATAAGGCGCGAGGCTATTACGCTGTCGAGCGCATCCAGCGTGTGCTGGAATTCGGTCACCAACTGTTGCCAGTGGGCAGTCAGAGGCTGTTGCTGCTGTTGCGCCTCCAGCAAGCCCTGCTGGCGACCGTCCTCCATGCCGGCCTGAAATCCTGCGTCGTAGCCCTTTTGCTGACCGTCCGCATAGCCCATCTGCTGGCCCTGTTGCTCGGCCTGCAGGCGCAACTGGGCCAATTGCTGCTCCTGGACGACAGTGTCGTCCACCGGGATGCCGTAAGTCTCTGCCACCGGCAGAGGGGCAATCTCTGGCTTGGGTTCGGTCAGATCGTTAAGCGACCATGGCTGCCAGGGCAGGGTGTTGATGCGATCAGACATAGGTGTCCTCGCCACCGCCGATAATCATTTCGCCGGTTTCTGCCAAACGACGGACCACCAACAGGATGGCTTTCTGTTCGTTCTCTACCTGCGACATACGTACCGGGCCACGGTTGGCCAGGTCGTCGCGCAGAATGTCGGCGGCGCGTTGCGACATGTTCTTGAGGAACTTCTCGCGCAGCGGCTGTTCCGCACCTTTGAGCGCGACCAGTAAGGATTCGCCTTCCACTTCCTGCAACAGGCGTTGGATGCTGCGATCGTCGACTTCCACCAGATTTTCGAACAGGAACATCTCGTCGATGATTTTCTGCGCCAGTTCGCCATCGTACTCGCGCATGGCGTCGATAACGGCTTCTTCCTGCTGCGTTTTCATCAGGTTGATGATCTCGGCTGCAGTGCGCACCCCACCCATTTTGCTGCGCTTGAGGTTTTGGCCATCGAGCAGGTTGTTCAGAACTTCGGTCAGTTCTGCCAGCGCGGCCGGTTGCACGCCGCCGAAGGTCGCGATACGCAACATCACGTCGTTGCGCAGGCGCTCGTCGAACAGCGCCAGAATATCTGCCGCCTGACCCCGTTTCAGGTGGACCAAAATGGTCGCGATGATTTGTGGATGCTCGTCGCGGATCAGATCGGCGGCGCTCATCGGCTCCATAAAGTTCAGTGTTTCCATGCCGGTGGTGGTTTCGCGCGATTCGAGAATATCCTCCAACAGGCTAGAGGCACGTTCTTCGCCCAATGCCTTGACCAACACAGAACGCAGATAGTCGCTCGCGTTGACGCTCAGCGCTGCATATTGTTCGGCGTCGTCTTCAAACTCGCGCAGTATTTCGTGCAGCTGTTTGTGGGACACCTGGCTCATGCTGGCCATGGTGCCACTCAACTGCTGGACTTCACGCGAGGAGAGGTGTTTAAACACCTCGGCAGCGCGATCTTCACCTAGCGTCATCAGCAGGATGGCGCTTTTTTCGGTTCCGGTCAGACTCATAGTTCGTTACTCATCCATTGGCGGATTACCAGAGCGACCACACGCGGGTCTTTATCAGCCAGATCGCGGATCCGCTGGCTCTGGACTTCTGCACTGACGCGCTGCTGCGATTTACGGTGCTGCGCCAGCTCCTCATTACTCGGTTTAGTGCTGTCGGCCGGTTTAGCCATTGGCGCATTGGCAGCGGCGAGCGCGGCTTTTTGCACGGCCTGACGGTTTTGCAGTTGCGGGCGTACCAGCTTGCGCCAGAGTAGCCAAGCGACCAGCAGGACCAGCAGATAACGACCTGCGTCGAACAGACGATCGATAAAGGCCTGGCTTTGCCAGAACGGCAACTCGGCACCCGTGACGTCGTTATCAGTAAACGGCGCGTTGACCACATTAAGGGTATCGCCACGGGCACTGGAGAAGCCCATGGATTCACGTACCAGGGATTCAATCTGTGCCAACTGCTCTTTGCTCATCGGCAATGGCTTGCCGCTTTTATCCGTGCCGCTGTAGTTGACCACCACCGCAACCGACAGCCGCTGCACTGTCCCGGCTTTTTGCTGGGTATGGCGAATGGTGCGATCGACCTCGTAGTTGGTGGTTTCATCGTGACGGCTGTTCTGCGGCCCAGTACTGCGCGGCGCGGTAGAGGCGGCGGCCGTATTGGCCGTGTTGGTGTTATTGCCTGCGGCAGCCGGTTTGGCGGTTTCGATCGGCGCGGTAGCAGGGGTGCTAGGCTGATTTGACAACGCACCCGGTACACCGCCGACCTGTGGCCCACCAATTTGATCGCTTTGGCTCATTTGCTTTGAGCGCACGGCAGCTTTGTTCGGCTGCTGGTTGGGTTGATATTCTTCGTCGGTTTGCTCGCGGGTCGCAAAATCGATCTGTGCAGTGACCTGAGCACGCACGTTGGCGCTGCCGACCATCGGTGCCAAAATGGCTTCTATCCGGCGTTGGTAGCGGCTTTCCACTTCGTTGGCGTATTTCAGCTGTGCTGCGTTCAGATCGCGACCTGCGCCGTCAGACTGGGTAAGCAGCCGACCTGATTGATCGACCACCGTAACGTTGCCTGGCGGCAAACCGGCAACGCTGCTTGAGATCATATAAACGATGGCGTTGATCTGGCCGTCATCCAATGCGCGACCGGGTTGGAGCGTCAGTGTCACCGAGGCAGATGGGGATTTTTGCTCGCGAACGAACAGGGAAGGTTTTGGCAGTGCCAGATGCACCCGGGCGTTTTGTACTGGCCCCAGTGATTCGATGGTGCGTGACAGTTCACCTTCCAGCGCACGCTGGTAGTTGATTTGCTCACTGAATTGACTGATGCCGAATTTTTCCTGATCCAGCAGTTCGAAGCCGACGGCTCCCCCTTTAGGCAGGCCCAATTGCGCCAAGCGTAAACGGGTTTCATGCACTTTCTCTGCGGGGATCAGCAGCGCCGCACCGTTCTCGGCGAAGCGGTAAGGGATATTCATCTGCGTGAGTTGAGTCACGATGGCCCCGCCGTCGCGATCGTTAATGTTGCTGTACAGAACGCGGTAGTCTGGGCTTTTCACCCATAACAGCAGTGCAACCACAATGGCGATGGCAGCGGAAGCGGCGATCAGCAGTGGGATTTTTGGGTTGGCGCGCAGACGATTCCACATGGCTTGCAGGCCATTATCGCGGCTTTCGGTGGCGGTAATTGAAGCACTCATTTTAGCCAGTGTCCTTCAATGACGCTCAGGATCCGGTGCAGGCCACGGCGTAGCTCCCTGCCAGGCTGATGAACGATGTGGTTAGCGTTGTGTGACAAAACAGACTCCCTGATACACATATAAATATACCCTATGCCTTTCAAGTTACAGCTAGGCTGCCGGCTCGCTCATTCCCTGGTGTTGTAGGGGCGCAGCATGCTGCACCTGAGTTAATCGGGGCGAATTCATTTGCCCCCTACAGCAGCCATTGAGGTGAGCGCGTGCAGATAAAACGCTGCAACTTGAAAGACGACGGATATAGCGGCGCTCCCATTTCTGGGCATGCCATTATTTCCTCTTGAGGGGAATTTCGATGGCCCGATAAGCCGGGTTTTTTGCAGTTAATTAACGGCTTTAGGATAAAAACGCTGTGATAGGGTGTGGATCATCAAAGTAGTGCCTGATGCAACAACGTCCGGCAACAACGTTTTTATTGAGGTCAGAATGGCAATTCAGGGCATTGAAGGGGTATTGCAGCAACTGCAGGCCACGGCGATTCAGGCGGGAACAATGGGGCAAAGTGCGCCGGCACAGGGCGTCAACTTTGCCAGCGAACTGAAAGCCGCGATCGGCAAGATCAGTGATACCCAGCAGGCCGCACGCAAACAGGCGCAGGATTTTGAAGTGGGTGTGCCGGGCATAAGCTTAAATGACGTCATGGTTGATTTGCAAAAATCCTCAGTCTCACTGCAGATGGGCGTACAGGTGCGTAATAAGCTGGTTTCCGCCTACCAGGAAGTGATGAATATGGCGGTGTGATGAGCATGGCCTCGTGTTTGAGGCCATGTTTGTTGGAAATGACGATCAGGAAAGTAACGCAGCAAGTTGATGGTGGGCACTTTCCATACCCCGATCTCGTCCATGTGGTTTCATATCCAGGCCTTCCGCATAAACGAATTCCACTTCACTGATGCCCATCAAGCCTAAAACGGAACGCAGGTAGGGGGTGACCGCATCGGTTTCGTTACCCACATGTATGCCGCCGCGCGAACTGATCACCAGGGCACGCACGTCTTCAACCAGACCGACCGGATAAGTCGACGTGTAGTTGAACGTGACGCGGGCACGTGCCACCAAATCAAACCAGTTCTTTAAATGTGTCGGCACGTTAAGGTTGTACATCGGCGCACCAATCACCACCAGATCGCTGGCTTTAAGCTCGGCAATTAATTGATCCGAGAGTGCCACCACCTCTTTGGCCCGCGGGCTGGGGGACTCGCTGCCACGTAATGCGCCAAACAATTCGGCGTCCAGCACGGGTAAGTCGAGCGAAACCAAGTCGCGTATTACGACGTTATCCTGAAGCCCCTTGGTGTTGCGTTCGGTCAAAAAGGCGTCGATCAATGTATTCGTGTGGGATTGATCGCCCATGATGCTGGATTTGAGTACCAAGATATTGTTCATGATCTTTTCCTGATGAGTGTCTGCATAAGCCCCAATGCGTCAGTTGGCCCCTTGGGGTGTTCGAGATAACGCATGTTAACATTGCTGAATATTCACCAGTGGTGATAGTGTTTCACATCATTGATTCCAAAAAGGAAGCAATACGGTGAGAACAGAACTAAACGGCATCCCGGTATTTGTCGCCGTAGCGGAGGCGGGTAGCTTCGCCAACGCGGCTGAAAAATTGCATCTGACACGCTCTGCCATCAGTAAAATTATCTCTCGGTTGGAGGCGCGTCTGGGGGTCATGCTTTTCCTGCGCACGACGCGCAGCCAAAGTCTGACGGATGAGGGGGTGTTGTTCTATGAGCATTGTCGACAGGCACTGGCGACGATCAACAATGCCGAGGCTTTGCTCGATAGCGGCAAAGTGCAAGCCAGCGGCAGGTTACGTGTGTCAATGCCCGTGCTGTTCGGCCATTTGTGCATTGCGCCGATACTGACGGAAATGGCGATACAGCATCCGCAATTGACGCTGGAACTCTCCTTTAGCGATCGCACAGTGGACTTGATCGACGAAGGGTTTGATCTGGCTATTCGTATTGGCGCCTTGCCTGACAGCAGTCGCCTGATAGGTCGGCAGTTAGGCCACCACGGCATGACATTTTGTGCGTCACCGGCCTATTTACAGCGCTATGGCGAACCGCAGTCGTTACAAGCACTGAGCCAACATCAGGCGGTAGGGTATTTACGTGCCGGCAGTGTCCAGAAATGGCAACTCAGGGACGGCAACAACAGCCTGCAAGAAATCAGGCCGCAGGCAAGAATCGTGATGGATGATATGCAAGCTATTGTCAATGCTGCGGTAAGCGGTGCCGGCGTGGTTTGGCTACCGTATTGGCTTGCTCGTGAGCACCTTGCTGAAGGTCGCCTGGTGGCGATAATGCGCCGCTTTGGCAGCGTAGATTTCCCCGTTAGTGCCGTTTGGCCCCATGCCGCTTACCAACCGTTAAAAGTCAGGTTGGCGGTGGACCAATTAGTTGCGCAACTTCCTGCCCGATTGGCCCTTGTTGCGCCTTGATCACCGAATGACTGTGCTTTAGTGATGTCATTGTGAATAATCAGTGGCTTGATCATGGCGATAACGGCAACGCAACGAACATCAATCGCCGGAGTAGAAGGGGAGAAAGTACGATGTAACGCAAATTGCCATGTTTATCGCTGCATTATAATTCCAGGGTGTAAAGACCTTTCAATTACCAGGTAATATAATGAGCGGTAAAAGTGAACGCAGATGGCGGTTGTTAAGTATTTTAATACTTATCGTTTTAACTGTATTAATAAGCATTTTAATTAAACAAAGTTAAAACAATTGGGGCCACGTTTGTGGCCTTACTGTTTTATTTTCCCGCCAACATTCGCATGGCTTCTTCTTCATACAGTAAGCCAAACAACCACATGCCGAGTAGTAATACAACCAGGGAAAACAGCAGCTTTTCGTTGAGCATGGTTTATTCACTTCTGACCGTTTTAATGCTGCGTTGATGCTATCCCACCTGGTCGTTTTGTGCCAATCCTGTTTACAAAAACAACGACTTCATTGTCCAATGATTTAATTTACGCGTGTGGCCATCACTCCTGCGCTTGCATCATGCTGAAGTGATCGGGGCGAGGCGTGCTGGGTTCCATTGCGCGCTGGTGCCCGCGGATTGCCGTGGGAGCAAAACCGAAACGCTTGCGAAAACGCTCTGCGAACCGTGACGAGCTTTCATAACCCACATGTTGTGCAATGACGGATATCGGCCAATCTGTAGATTGCAGAAGCGCCAATGCACTACTCATACGCACGTCGATCATCAGATTGCGCAACGACGTATTCTCTGCCGACAACTTGCGACGCAACATCACTTCACTCATCGACAATGTTTCCGCTACCTCGGCCGCCGTCCAGATATTATGGGGATCGGTTGCCAGGCAACGACGCACGCGCTGGGTTAAATTCCTAATCTCGTTATGCATAAAGTGGACGTTGAATTGTTTTAACCAGAGCAGGATTTCTAACATTTTGTGGCGAATGATAACCGTTGGGAAACGATGCTTAAGAGCCAGTGCAAGGCTGGTGGTCTCGAAACTGTGCATCAAGGCACAGGGCAGGTTGCGTAACGCCAGCACCGCATCGAAGGGGGTTGAGGGGGCGGTTTCGACGGTGGCTGATGGTGTGGTGAACAACAGGGGATCGCAGGTCAGCAACTGGCAACTGAAAACCCCATCTTTTGAGGGGCCGTTAATTATATCTACGGTTTGGCCTCCGTCGATGATCAACAATTCGCCCGCATGAGCGATGATTTCTCGTTGTTGCCAACGTATACGCTTGTGGCCTTGTTGTACCAGATACAGATGTGGTTGCTCAAAATAAACTGAAGGGAATAATAATTCAGTATGCTGAATGATGTGTGCCGATGCACCAATTCCAGGACAAATATTAATTGTACGTTCCATCGATATTCATTTCGCGGCCATTATCTGTGAATATCTTTACGCTTTGATGGGCGTTGGAGCAACTTTTTTCCATACGTTGTGAAGCACAACGACGTGTTTTATCTATCAAAAATAAATTTCCTGCTGAACAGAAAACGTCCGTGTTGGAGTGATGCTTATCCGTTAAAGTGAGAGCAAGGCTCAAATTGTGCATTTTTACTAATTACCCATTATCTGAATAATTCAAATGCCATGGATTAATATCCTGACTTAACCGGGGAATAATAGTACATGCTGCTCCTTATCCCAACGTCGCCGTTATTGTTACGATTTCACCTGATTTGTGGCTCTCCTAGCAGCAGAGCGCGATCGTGAAACTGACCGTAGGTGTTGTTGACCACGTTTTGGCGCGTTGATTGGCCGATTAATTCTTTCAATTGGTCCATGCGTTGCTGCAGCAAACGTTTCAACTCGGTTTCGTTGTCCAGGATTTGCTGCAGTTTATGATGCAGCAACTCCTGCAGTGCCATCGACGGGCCAGCCTGACCGGTAAAGGCGGCGGTTTTTTCTACCGCCGTCACATAGGCCAGTTCCTGCTCAACCAGTTCTTCCCACCGGCCGGTTTGTGCCAGCACAATCATATGGCTACTCAGGGTAAAAATTTGCTGATAGGCGGCTAACAACTGCTGTTGACGTTCCATTACACGGCGTCCTGAGAAGGGTGATAATTAGGGCCAATCTGGCGCCAGGCGTCAGCAATATTTTCCAACAATTTGACCACTTCGGTGATCGCCGCTTCGTCGTTGTGCAGGTTGGCCTGCATCAAGCGCCGCTTCATATAGTCATACAGTGCCGCCAGACTATCGGCCATTTCACCGCCTTGCTGGTGGTCAAGCCCGCCTTTCAGGCCGTTATCAATAATATTGATGGCCTTTGACAGTGCCTGACCCTTGCCGGCGATATCCCCCTGGTTCATCAGTATCCGTGCGCGTAATAGGGCGCTAAGCGCCCCATCGAAAAGCATCACGATTAACTGATGCGGGCTGGCGCTCATCACGCCGCTTTCCAAACTGACCTGCGCATAGGCCTGAGTGCCGCTACGGTTATACATGCTTTTTTTTACCTGGTTAAAAAGTGGTTATTTAAATTGTTGATTCAAATAGTTACTGGTGCCATTCATTTTGGACATCATGGTGTCCAGTTGTACGAATTGTTGTTTATAACGATCTATGGTGTTTTGAATGCTGGCGGTGACCGTAGTTATCTGGCTGTTCAGGCGGTCGAGGTTGGTATTGATGCTTTTGGTCGAGTTTTCGATGATACCGCCGGACTTGATATAACTCTGGATCTCGTTATGGATCTCGGTGGCCATACCCGTGTCCTTGCCGTTCCCGACGAAGAAGTTGGTGACCTGATCGGGTTTATCATCCAGCGCTTTTTTCAGCTTGGTGCTGTCGATTTCCAATTTGCCGGTTTTGGTATTTGTTGAGATCCCCAGATTGCCCAGGCCTTTCAGCTCGGGGTTATCCTGTGCGGCACTGAGAGCGCTTTTAATCGATGACTGAATACCGCGCAGCGTGTTGTCCCCTAACAGGGGGCCGTTGCTGGCATTCTGCGCCTCGCCGGTTTTGACCGGAGTATATTTGGTCAGCGAGTTAAAGGTATCCAGCAGCGAGTTATAGCCGTCGACCCACTCTTTGATCTTGTCGGTGGTGCCGGCGGTATTGGTGCTGATCACCAGGTTTTGCGGCTCGGCGTCTTTGGTTTTTGTCTTCAGATCGATGGTTACGCCCTGCAGGGCATCGTTGATCGAGTTGGTGCTGCGCTTAATGGCGGTACCGTTCACCACCAGCTCGGCATCCTGCGCTTTCACCGTTTCTTTCATCGGGCTGGTGCTGCGTTTGGAGTCGTAATTCAGGATATCACCCAGTTGGTCATCATTATTGACCTGAATAGAGACCCTGTTGTTTTCGCCAGTGGTGGAAGAACTGATCGCCAACTGATACTGATTGTCGCCCACGCGCATGATACTTGCGGTGACGCCAGCCTTGGCACCATTGATGGCGTCACGCATTTCCACCAGCGAGGTTTGATCGTCGCTCAGCGGGATCTTGGTTTCTTTTGGCGGGTTGCCGGCGGTGATACTGATGGAGCGATCGGTTGCACCCTCTGCACCCAGTTGGGTGGTCTGATCGCCGATCGCGGCCTGCGTTGTTAAGGTTTGAGCCTGCGCAAGCTTGGTGACTTCCACCACATAGTTGCCTGGGACCGCCTTTGCGTTAGTGGTGATCTTGAATGCATCGTGTTCGCTGGCGGTAGTGCTTTTAAAGAAATCTTCTTTCTCCAGTTCTTTGCTCAAGTTGTCAAACTTTTCCAACGAGCTTTTCAGCGTCCCGTAGGCGGTGATTTGAGAGTTGTAGCTCGACTGCTTGGTCGTATAAGGGGTCAGACGCTGCTGTTCCGCTTTGGTCAGCTTATCCAGTAAACCGTTGAGGTCAAGCCCTGAGCCGAGGCCTAATGAACTGATCGATGCCATTGGTAATTCTCCTTGATAATGACTTTATTCGCTTTACGCGTTATCGGCCCAGTGGAGAAAAAGTTTACCGAAAAAATAAAAAACCGATGGCGCAATAGAAGAGGGAAAAACTGCGTTAATTACCCTATTGCTGAATATGCAAAAAAAAATAAAAAATTTCTAAAGGTTGCAGGGGGAGGGCCGATACCTGATGGGACGGTGGTTGACGCCGTGGGCAAAGCAGCCCGAACCTTTTAACTACGTTGCGAAGATCGCAACTGACTCGTAAGGAAAGCATATAATGGCACAAGTAATTAACACCAACAGCCTGTCTCTGATGGCGCAGAACAACCTGAACAAATCTCAGTCCTCTTTGGGTGCTGCGATTGAGCGTCTGTCTTCTGGCCTGCGTATCAACAGCGCCAAGGATGACGCCGCGGGTCAGGCAATCTCTAACCGCTTCACTGCTAACATCAAAGGTCTGACTCAGGCTTCCCGTAACGCCAACGACGGTATCTCTCTGGCGCAGACCACTGAAGGCGCTCTGAACGAAGTTAACGACAACCTGCAGAACATCCGTCGTCTGACCGTACAGGCGCAAACCGGTTCTAACTCAAGCAGCGACCTGAAATCCATCCAGGACGAAATCACTCAGCGTCTGTCTGAAATCAACCGTATCTCTGAGCAGACTGATTTCAACGGCGTGAAAGTCCTGAGCAGCGATCAGAAACTGACCATCCAGGTTGGCGCTAACGACGGTGAAACCATCGATATCGACCTGAAAAAGATCGATTCTAAGCAACTGGGCCTGGACACCTTCAACGTGACCGACAAAGGCACCAAAATTGGCGCTGAAGTTGCTGACGGCGCGACGCTGAAAGTGACCACTGGCGGTGCAGATGTAGCTTATGACAAAGCAGGCTCTGCTCTGGCAGCAGGTAAAACTGTTGTTGCCGGTAAAGACAAAGACGGTAAAGATGGTTTCTACGTGCAAACTGTTGCTACAGACGGCACTAAATCATACAAAGCTGCTACCGTTGCTGCTGATGGTAAAGTTACCGAAGGTGCAGCTGTAACCGACGTTAAAACCCCACTGGACACCCTGGACAAAGCACTGTCTCAGGTTGACGGCCTGCGTTCTTCCCTGGGTGCGGTACAGAACCGTTTCGATTCTGTTATCAACAACCTGAACAGCACCGTGAACAACCTGTCTGCTTCCCAGTCTCGTATTCAAGATGCTGACTACGCGACCGAAGTGTCTAACATGAGCCGTGCAAACATCCTGCAACAGGCTGGCACCTCTGTTTTGGCACAGGCTAACCAGTCTACTCAGAACGTGTTGTCCCTGCTGCGTTAATCGACTCTCCTCGATTAACCTGTCGCAAAGAACCCCGCTCCGGCGGGGTTTTTTTATGGTCGCGCGCTGCGTGGATGTTGCATGGCGCAAATAAGGCCTGTTTTGTACGACTGTTCAGCCGATTGGCATTTTGCCCCCTACGGATAATAGCGCTGACTCTCTTATCCGCAGGTTTTAGACATAGTGAGCGATCTGTATACCGCCGAAGGCGTGATGGACAAAAATTCTCTCTGGTTGCGCTACGTACCGTTAGTGCGCCACGAGGCGTTGCGCCTGCAAGTCAGGTTGCCCGCCAGCGTGGAGCTTGACGATCTGCTGCAGGCAGGCGGAATCGGGTTGTTGAACGCCGTTGAGCGTTATGACGCCCTGCAAGGAACAGCCTTTACCACCTACGCGGTGCAACGCATCCGCGGTGCCATGCTCGATGAGCTGCGCAGCCGTGACTGGGTGCCGCGCAGCGTGCGTCGCCATGCGCGTGAAGTCGCGCAGGTGATGCGACAACTGGAACAGCGGCTAGGCCGGCCGGCCAGTGAAGTAGAGGTCGCACAGACGCTGGATATATCACTGGATGAGTACCGTCAAATTCTGTTGGACACCAATAACAGCCAGCTTTTTTCCTACGACGAATGGCGGGAAGAGCATGGCGAAAGCGCGGAACCGCTGCTGGAAGGGCACGAAGAGGCCAATCCGTTACATCATCTGTTGGAGGGGAACCTGCGCCAACGGGTGATCGACGCCATCGAGGCGTTGCCGGATCGCGAGAAAATGGTGCTGACGTTGTATTACCAGGAAGAGTTGAATCTGAAAGAGATCGGCGCCGTGCTGGACGTGGGGGAATCGCGTGTCAGCCAATTGCATAGCCAGGCGATTAAACGCCTGCGTGCGCGTCTGGCGAGCGAAAACTGACATGTCTTCAACCGTTACCCTTCAACCTGATCACCATTGCGATAATCGGACTGTCCCTATGCCAGGAATATTATTGAAAAAACGGCCGCTGAGCCGTTATTTGAAAGATTACAAACACAGCCAGACCCACTGTTCCCAGTGTGGCAAGCTATTGGATCGTATGGCCTTAGTGTTTCGCGGCAAGATCATTAACAAAGACGCGATTGCGCGCATGGACCAGCCAATTGATGACCATGTTTGGCTTAATGTGCAAAATGAACTGACCGCGTTGTGCCGTTTCTGCAGCGAGATTTCCTGTAATAGCCATCCGAGCTATTTCGACATTATGGCGTTTAAACAGTACCTGTTTGAGCAGACCGAAATGAGCCACAGCACCATCCGCGAATACGTCGTGCGCTTGCGCCGGTTGGATGAGATGTTGGTGGAGCGCAACTACCCGGCAGACAAGTTCGCCAACAATGCCAGCCATCAGCGCATTATCGAAGAGCTGCCTTCTGCGGCACATAACAATTACCGTATTGCCCTGCGTAAATACGACCAGTATCTCGCCTGGCAAAAAAGCTATTGATCTGCTCTCCCCGGCGCACCAGCCGGGGTTTTCGTCTATCCCCCATCACGAATAAAGAGTGATTATTAAGTCCACATCTGCTAAATCTATCTTTTAGATGTTGATACTTTATTCCCTGGGGGAAGTTGTGAATCTGCAACAACAACTGGCGCAGTTCCCGCGCCTCGATTTTGTCGGCTCTGCGACACCGCTCGAAAAACTGTCTCGCCTTTCAGATTATCTCGGCCGTGAAATTTACATCAAACGTGACGATGTCACGCCGATGGCGATGGGCGGTAACAAGCTGAGAAAACTGGAGTATCTGGCTGCTGATGCTTTGCGTCAGGGTGCAGATACGCTGGTGACCGCCGGCGCTATTCAATCTAACCACGTGCGCCAAACGGCAGCGGTAGCGGCCAAGCTGGGCTTGCACTGCGTGGCGTTGCTGGAAAATCCGATCGACACCAAAGAAGAAAACTACCTGACCAATGGCAATCGCCTATTGCTTGGGCTGTTCAATACGGAAGTGGTGATGTGTGATGCGCTGCACGATCCCCAGCAACAGCTCGCCGATTTGGCGATTCGTCTTGAAGTGCAAGGTTTCCGGCCTTACGTGGTGCCTGTGGGGGGATCTAATGCATTGGGTGCGCTAGGTTACGTCCAGTGTGCACTGGAAATTGCCGAGCAGAGCCGCCGCAGCAACGTCGAATTTAGTTCTATCGTGGTAGCTTCCGGCAGTGCGGGTACACATGCCGGACTGGCGGTTGGCCTGCAGCAACTGTTGCCGGAGGCTGAGCTGATTGGTGTGACCGTATCACGCAAGGTGATTGATCAACTGCCCAAGGTTGAGCTGATCCAAAAAGCGCTGGCCTGTTCGTTAGACATCGACGAACTGAGCCCCATCCAACTGTGGGACGATTACTTTGCGCCGCAGTATGGAATGCCAAATGAAGAAGGCTTGGCGGCGATACAGCTGTTAGCACAGCAGGAAGGGGTGTTATTGGATCCGGTATACACCGGCAAAGCGATGGCTGGCTTGATTGACGGCATTGCCCAACAGCGTTTCCGCGATGACGGCCCGATTCTGTTTATTCATACCGGCGGTGCGCCAGCGTTGTTTGCCTACCACCCGCAGGTGTGAACGCAATCTGTTATTCCATTTTGAACTATATTTATAAGGTTATATTCCTTCATGCAGGCGGTCACACTGTTAAAGTGCTGATATCAAAAAAGATAAACAACAGATGGGGTGTTTATGGTCTTTTCTAAAGTTCGTCGTCAATTGCTAATGGGCGTGATGACCGTGGCACTGACAGCCGGGTTGAGCACGCAAACCTATGCCGCCGATAACCTGCTGGAGCAGGTAAAGCATCACGGGACGCTGGTGGTTGGGCTGGAAGGCACCTACCCGCCGTTCAGTTTCCAGGGGGAAGATGGCAAGCTGACGGGCTTCGAAGTGGATTTCGCCAATGCACTGGCACAGCATCTTGGTGTTAAAGCCAAACTAAATCCGACCAAGTGGGACGGTATGCTGGCCTCGTTGGATTCCAAACGTATCGATGTGGTGATCAATCAGGTGACCATTTCTCCAGAACGCCAGAAGAAATACGATTTCTCCACGCCTTACACCGTCTCCGGTATTCAGGCGCTGGTGAAGAAGGGCAATGAAGGCACCATCACCAAGCCGGAAGATCTTAAAGGCAAGAAAGTCGGTGTCGGTCTGGGCACTAACTACGAACAATGGCTGCGCGACAACGTGCAGGGTGTTGACGTGCGTACTTATGATGATGACCCAACCAAGTACCAGGACCTGCGCGTAGGCCGCATCAACGCCATTTTGGTTGATCGTCTGGCCGCATTGGATCTGGTGAAGAAAACCGGTGATACCCTGGCCGTCGCCGGCCCGGCGTTCTCTCGTCAGGAATCAGGCGTTGCGGTTCGCAAAAACAACCCGGAACTGCTGGCCGCGATTAACCAGGCCATTGCCGAGATGCAAAAAGACGGCACGATGGCGAAGATTTCTGAGAAATGGTTTGGCGCGGACGTAACTAAATAATGCACGAAAGTATCCAACTGGCGCTGGATTCAGCGCCATTTTTATTGCGGGGCGCGATACTCACTCTCCAGCTCAGCCTGGGGGGCATGGCGCTTGGCTTACTGCTCGGTTTTGTGCTGGCGCTGATGCGCCTTTCGCCGTTATGGCCGCTGTCGTGGCTGTCGCGCATTTATGTGTCGCTGTTCCGCGGCACGCCGTTGATCGCGCAGCTATTCATGATTTACTACGGTTTGCCGCAGTTCGGTATCGAGTTTGATCCCTTCCCGGCGGCGTTGATTGGCCTGTCGCTCAATACGGCAGCCTATACCTCAGAAACCCTGCGAGCGGCAATTTCGTCGATCGAAAAAGGGCAGTGGGAAGCCGCGGCCAGTATCGGTATGACCCGCTGGCAAACGCTGCGCCGGGTGATCTTGCCGCAGGCGGCGCGTACCGCATTACCACCATTGGGCAACAGCTTTATCGGCCTGGTGAAAGACACCTCGCTGGCGGCGACCATTCAGGTGCCGGAGCTGTTCCGTCAGGCGCAGCTGATTACCTCGCGCACGCTGGAAGTCTTTACCATGTATTTGGCGGCGTCGTTGATTTATTGGGTGATGGCGACGTTGCTCTCAGCGCTGCAAAACCGTCTGGAAGCCCACGTAAACCGCCAGGATCAGGAGTAATGCATGAGTGCCATTGAAGTAAAACATTTGACCAAGAAATTCAAAGGTCAAACGGTGCTACATGGGATTGATCTGGAGGTCGCTACGGGCGAGGTGGTCGCGATTATCGGGCCCAGCGGCTCGGGTAAAACCACGTTGCTGCGTTGTATCAACCTGCTGGAAGTGCCGGATTCTGGCACTATTCAGGTTGGTGATATTAAAATCGACAGTTCAAAACCGCTGAGCAAACAGAAAACCTTGGTGCGTGCTTTACGCCAACAGGTGGGCTTTGTGTTCCAGAACTTCAATTTATTCCCGCATCGTTCGGTGCTGGAGAACATTATTGAAGGCCCGGTCATCGTTAAAGGTGAATCAAAGACTACGGCTGAACAACGTGCACGGGCACTGTTGGCCAAAGTGGGTTTGAACGGCAAAGAGTCGGCCTATCCGCGTCGTCTCTCTGGTGGGCAGCAACAGCGGGTGGCGATTGCCCGTGCGCTGGCGATGCAACCGGAAGTGATCCTGTTTGATGAACCGACCTCCGCGCTCGATCCCGAGCTGGTGGGCGAGGTGCTCAACACCATTCGTTCGCTGGCGGAAGAAAAGCGCACCATGGTGATTGTGACGCATGAAATGAGCTTTGCCCGCGATGTGGCCGACCGCGCCATCTTTATGGATCACGGTCGCATCGTTGAGCAAGGTCCAGCGAAAGAACTGTTCGCTAACCCGCAACACCAACGCACTCAACAATTCCTCGATAAGTTTTTGAATCAGTAAGAAGGGGGGCATTTTGCCCCCTGGCTCTCGACTAACCGACTTTCAATAATTCATTACGGGCAGCTGCGGCCAAAAAGGCACTGCGGCTACCGTAGCCCGGATGCTGTTGTACCAGTGAATCGATCCGGTTCAGCAGACGATGCGGCAGGGTGATATTGATGCGTTCCGCACGCCCATCGAACTTATCCATATTGATATCGACCAACAGCCACTGCCCGCCGTTCAGGCTGTCGTTATCCTGTGCCAGATGGAAGGAAACAGCCTGCGGATGCGGAATGGGCTGGTTGTCTTCGCTCAGGAGTTCGAAATGCGCATCCAGTGCGTTTTTGGCGTCCTCAAAGGCTTTGTCGAGGGTATCACCGGCAAAATAGCAGCCCGGCACATCGGGGAAGAAACCGCTGGCGCTGCCGTCGTGTTCTGAATGTACATAAGCAGGGTAGAACATAATTTTTCCTGTTAACTTAAGGTGCTCTGTCAGCACAGTCCGGCATCTTTCATGATTTGGCGCAGTGTCCCTGGTTTCAGATCTTTACGCGGGTGTGGAACGGTGATCACCAGGCGGGATCTCGGGTGTTTAAACTGATGATGGCTTCCCTTTATTCGCTCTAAAACCCAACCTTCCCGTTCTAACAGCTCGATCAGTTCTGAACTTTTCACGCACTTACCATCCCTTAATGATACGCACCATACACACTCATTGGCAACGAGATTGATACGCTAGCGTTCTGCTGTGGTACAGACAATAAAAAACCCTGCATGAGTGCAGGGTTTGCGGGAAGGTTCGCAGATTGGAGGCGTGCTACCGATTAACCGATCGTCATCAGGCTGGCGTTGCCGCCGGCGGCGGCGGTATTCACGCTCAGCGAGCGTTCTATCAGCAGGCGCTCCAACAGGATATTGGTTTCGCCGTGAGCAAAGCCCTGCACTGACACGATTGCACCGCTGCGCTGGGCGATTTGCTCACACAGGATACGCAACTGATCGGCGTCGCCGTGGTAAATGGCGGCGTCGAATTCGACCTTATCCTGCTGCCAATCTTTGCTGAAGCTGATGCTGGCCTGAACGGCTGCCGGCAGGCGGCGATACAGGCTGCGTTGCAGCTCGGCTTCTGGCCACAACACGCTGCTGCCTACTGCCAATACCGCCGCCAACTGCGTCAAGGCATCGGCCTCGTTATCGGCCAGGCACAGAACGCGCTCACGCGGTAGCAGGGCATAAGTATTGCGTTCGCCGGTCGGGCCTGGCAGAGGACGCATGGTGCCACCTTGGCCCAATTCGGCGTAACGCTGTGCCAAGGCAACCAGTTCCGGTTGTTTATCGGCTACTGCCCACTGTTCCAGCGCGTGATGTGCTTTTAGCAGCTGTGGTCGTGCGGTGGCTTCCAGCGGGCGTTCGTCATCCTGACGGTTTAGGGTACGTTGTACGGCGTCATCCGGGCGGTTAGCCAGCAAACGATACAGGTACAGCGGACCACCGGCTTTCGGACCGGTGCCGGACAGGCCTTCGCCGCCGAACGGCTGCACGCCGACGACTGCACCGACCATGTTGCGGTTGACGTACAGGTTACCGACCTTGGCGCGCTCAGTCACGCGGGCAATGGTCTCATCAATACGCGTGTGGATACCCAGCGTCAGGCCATAACCGGCGGCGTTGATCTGATCGACCAGCGACTCCAGATTGGTGCGTTGGAAGCGGACCACGTGCAGCACTGGGCCGAAGATCTCTTTTTGCAGCTCATCAAAGCTGTCCAGTTCGATCAGCGTTGGTTTGATGAAGGTGCCGCGTGACCACTCTTTCTCATCCTGCGCATTGCCTTTCGCTGCCTGATAAACCTTGCGGCCTTTGGCGCGCATCGCCTGGATATGGCGTTCGATACCGGTTTTGGCATCGGCATCGATCACCGGACCGATATCGGTAGACAGGCGTTCCGGGTTACCCATGCGGCACTCGGCCATCGCACCGCGCAACATTTGCAACGTGTGATCTGCCACGTCTTCCTGAATGCACAGGATACGCAGGGCAGAGCAACGCTGGCCAGCGCTGTCGAAAGCGGAAGCGACTACGTCGGTTACGACCTGTTCAGTCAGCGCCGAAGAGTCCACGATCATGGCGTTCAGGCCGCCCGTTTCGGCGATCAACGGGGTTGGACGCCCTTGCGGATCCAGACGGCCGGCGATGCTGCGCTGCAGGATACCGGCGACGTCGGTAGAACCGGTAAACATCACACCGCGGACGCGGGCATCGTTAACCAGTACCGAACCAACGCTCTCGCCCTGGCCTGGCAACAGTTGCAGCACGCCTTGCGGAATACCGGCTTCCAACAGAATACGCACGGCCTGCGCGGCAACCAGTGGGGTTTGTTCTGCCGGTTTGGCCAGCACGCTGTTGCCTGCTGCCAGTGCCGCGGCAATCTGGCCGGTGAAGATTGCCAGGGGGAAGTTCCACGGGCTGATACAGACGACCGGGCCCAGAGGGCGATGGCTGTCATTGGCGAAGTCATCACGTACCTGGCCTGCGTAGTAATGCAGGAAATCGACCGCTTCACGGACTTCTGCGATGGCGTTATTAAAGGTTTTACCGGCTTCGCGTACCAGAATACCCAGCAGGCTCTGCAACTGACCTTCCATCAGTTCAGCGGCGCGTTCAAGGATCGCGGCGCGTTCGGACGGTGGGGTAGCAAACCAGATTGGGCCGGCGGCGGCGGCGGCATCAAGCGCCCGGCTGACTT
Source organism: Serratia sp. PL17 (assembly GCF_017832355.1). Lineage (GTDB taxonomy): Bacteria > Pseudomonadota > Gammaproteobacteria > Enterobacterales > Enterobacteriaceae > Serratia. The sequence goes on along the minus strand of NZ_JAFIBY010000003.1, from coordinate 121,857 downwards.
CCGCTTCGGTGGCTTCACGTACGTAACCGACGACATCGCCCGGTTCGGCAGGGTTAATCACCGGTTGCTCAACACCTTGATCCAGCTCAGCGTCGATAATTGGCTCTGCGCGCCATGGATGCGTGGCGCTGGTCAAGAGTGCGCTGGACAAGGAGGCCAGACGCTGTTCGTTGGACAGATCCAGGCCGCTGGAGTTGGTGCGTTTCTCGCCGTACAGTTCGCGTGGTAGCGGGATGCGTGGATGCGGCAGGCCAATTTGACCTTCCGTCGCAGCCAGAGTTTCGACTGCGCTGACAGGATCGGCAACCAGCTCGTCGAGCGGCAGCGTGGCGTCGGCGATGCGGTTAACGAATGAGGTATTGGCGCCGTTTTCCAATAGGCGACGTACCAGATACGCCAGCAGCGTTTCATGGGTGCCGACCGGGGCATAAATACGGCAAGGGCGGTTCAGCTTACCGTCAGCCACTTTACCCACGACTTGCTCATACAGGGGTTCACCCATGCCGTGCAGGCATTGGAACTCATACTGACCTGGGTAGTAGTTATTGCCCGCCAAATGGTAAATGGCGCTCAGGGTATGGGCATTGTGAGTAGCGAACTGTGGGTAAATCAAATTTGGCACAGCCAACAGTTTGCGCGCGCAGGCCAGATAGGAAACGTCGGTGTAGACCTTGCGGGTATATACCGGATAGCCCTCCAGACCGTCCATTTGGGCGCGTTTGATCTCGCTGTCCCAGTAAGCGCCTTTCACCAGACGGATCATCAGACGGCGGCGGCTGCGTTGTGCCATGTCGATCACCGCATCGATGGCGAACGGGCAACGTTTCTGATAGGCCTGGATAACGAACCCAATGCCGTTCCAGCCTGCCAATTGTGGCTCAAAGCACAGCTTTTCCAGCAGATCGAGTGAGATTTCCAGACGGTCGGCTTCTTCGGCATCGATGTTAATGCCGATGTCATATTGGCGCGCTTGCAGCGTCAGTGACAATAAGCGCGGGTAAAGCTCTTCCATGACGCGTTCGTACTGCGCGCGGCTGTAGCGCGGGTGCAGTGCAGAAAGCTTGATCGAAATACCCGGGCCTTCATAGATGCCACGGCCGTTGGATGCTTTGCCGATCGCGTGGATGGCTTGCTGGTAGGACACCAGATAAGCCTGGGCGTCAGCTTCGGTCAGGGCAGCTTCACCCAACATGTCGTAAGAGTAGCGGAAACCTTTATCTTCCAGCTTGCGGGCGTTAGCCAGCGCTTCGGCGATGGTTTCACCGGTAACGAATTGTTCACCCATCAGGCGCATCGCCATATCCACGCCTTTGCGGATCAGCGGCTCACCGCTTTTGCCGATAATACGGTTCAATGAGCGAGACAGGTTAGCTTCGTTATGGGTCGACACCAGTTTGCCCGTAAACAGCAGGCCCCAGGTGGCGGCGTTAACAAACAGAGACGGGCTGCGGCCGAGGTGGGAATGCCAGTTGCCGTTGCTGATTTTGTCGCGGATCAGCGCATCACGGGTTGGCTTATCTGGAATACGCAGCAGGGCTTCTGCCAGGCACATCAACGCAACGCCTTCCTGTGAGGAAAGCGAGAACTCTTGCAGCAAACCTTGCACCATCCCGGCGCGGCCGTTTGCACTTTTTTGGTTACGCAATTTTTCTGCGATGCTGTAAGCCATCTTATGGGTAGCTTTGGCAAGATCGGCAGGTAATCGCGCTTGTTCAAGTAACATCGGCACCGCTTCGGTCTCAGGGCGGCGATAAGCCGCCGTGATGGCAGCGCGGTTAACCGACTGGGGCAGAATCTGTTCTGCAAATTCAAGGAATGGCTGGTGGGACTCTTCTTGCACTTGCGGCATAATGTCGTCCGCTTCGGCCTGGCCGGCGGCGGCAAGTGCAGGAATTTCAGGAATATCGGAACCGTTCTCGAGACGTTCGAGATAATTAAAGATGGCTTGTTTGATCAGCCAGTGTGGCGTGCGATCGATACGCTGTGCTGCGCTTTTGATGCGATCGCGCGTTGCCTCGTCGAGCTTCACGCCCATTGTGGTAGTGCCCATGCCAATCCAACTCCTGTGTTTAAGAACCTATCCCATCAGGCTATACACACTGCGGGCCAAATAGCCTGTGGGGATAGGTTCGTGCGTTGTGTGCTGTGATGAATGCAGACAATATCCTGCATGTTGCAACTTTGTGCAACCTTGTTAAATCAAGCTGATGAGCGAAGTGTGAGTTTCATCAGTTTTTTAACATCGATAACCGGCACGGTTCTTGCTGCTGCTTTTGACAGACAGGATAAACAACGGGGGTGAATAGGGCATTTAGGCGTGTTATCCCCAGTAATTTCAGGGGTAAGGCCGCGTTTATATGAGGTGCAACTCTTTTGGGGTGTAGCTGGTGCAACTTTGAGAGCGGTTAAATGTGACGCAGGGTAAACTTTGTGTAACTTTGTTGTTAAATGTCTTGTTGGGTAATGAACAGGTCAACTAGGATAGCCAGCGGTCAGACAATTACGGGTGGAAACTATATTTCACCTGCGGGGTGTCCGCATTTCGCCACGTTCCGGCGGATTGGCAAGCAGTAACTATCGCAATACAGCGCGAAATAATAATGAGAGTGGAGAATTTCATGACAATGAGCACACCAATGCTGGTGACTTTCCTGGTGTATATCTTCGGGATGGTGTTAATCGGCTTACTTGCCTACCGGGCAACCAATAACTTTGACGACTACATTCTGGGCGGTCGTAGCTTGGGTAGCGTAGTGACCGCGCTCTCTGCCGGCGCATCAGATATGAGCGGCTGGTTGCTGATGGGCCTGCCGGGCGCCATCTTCCTGTCCGGCATTTCAGAAAGCTGGATTGCCATTGGCCTGACGATCGGCGCTTACTTTAACTGGAAACTGGTGGCGGGGCGGCTGCGTGTTCACACCGAGGCCAACAATAACGCCCTAACGTTACCGGATTATTTCACCAGCCGTTTTGAAGACAGCAGCAAGCTGTTGCGGGTGATTTCAGCCATTGTCATCCTGGTATTCTTCACCATCTATTGTGCCTCCGGTATCGTGGCCGGCGCGCGCCTGTTCGAAAGCACCTTTGGGATGAGCTACGAAACGGCGCTGTGGGCCGGTGCTGCGGCTACCATCCTTTATACCTTTATTGGCGGTTTCCTGGCGGTGAGCTGGACTGACACCGTACAGGCCAGCCTGATGATTTTCGCGCTGATCTTGACGCCGGTGATTGTGATCTTTGCCGTTGGGGGGATCGACACGTCAATGCTGGTGATTGAGGCGAAGAATCCGGCCAATATCGACATGCTGAAAGGCCTGAACTTTGTGGCTATTCTTTCGCTGCTGGGTTGGGGCTTGGGGTATTTCGGTCAACCACACATTCTGGCGCGTTTCATGGCCGCAGACTCTCACCGCACTATCCGCAGCGCACGCCGTATCAGCATGACCTGGATGATTCTGTGTCTGGCTGGCACCATTGCCGTTGGTTTCTTCGGCATTGCCTACTTCGCCAACAACCCGGAATTGGCGGGTAATGTGTCGCAGAACGGCGAACGCGTGTTTATCGAACTGGCGATGATTCTGTTCAACCCGTGGGTTGCGGGCATTCTGCTGTCGGCGATTCTGGCGGCCGTAATGAGCACCCTAAGCTGCCAACTGCTGGTTTGTTCAAGTGCCATTACCGAAGACCTGTACAAAGCCTTCCTGCGTAAAGGTGCCAGCCAACGTGAGCTGGTGTGGGTAGGGCGTATCATGGTGCTGGTCGTGGCGTTGGTGGCTATCGCACTGGCAGCAAACCCGGAAAACCGCGTATTGGGTCTGGTGAGCTACGCGTGGGCCGGTTTCGGCGCGGCCTTTGGCCCGGTCGTCCTGATCTCTGTGATGTGGTCACGCATGACGCGTAATGGCGCATTGGCCGGTATGCTGGTGGGAGCGGGCACCGTGATCGTCTGGAAACACTTTGCCTGGTTGGGGCTGTATGAAATTATCCCTGGCTTCCTGCTTGGCTGCGTCGCCATCGTCGTGGTGAGCCTGATGGGGCGCAAACCTTCGACGACCATTACCGAACGTTTCGAACAGGCTGAAGCCGAGTTCAAAACCGTTTAACGCTCTCGTCGTGCAAGACCAAAGGACGCTTAATGCGTCCTTTGTCATTTCTCGCCTTGCTATCATCTGCCTGAAACAACTGGCGACATTTGATTAGAAAAAATCACCCTTGCCGCTCTTGTATTTCCGCCAGCCAGAATGATAATCACTATCGTTGTGTTTTACTTTTCTTTACATTGGCGTTGCCGCCGTTTCGGCGTGCGGGCGCTTTGCAGCAGATGCCTTTTTAGGGGTTATTACTTATGTTTGTTCCCTTCCTTATCATGTTCCGTGAGGGGTTGGAGGCTGCGTTAATCGTCAGCCTGATCGCCAGCTACCTAAAACGCACGCAGCGGGGTCAATGGCTAGGCGTGGTATGGATAGGGGTGATTGTTGCCGCTGCCCTGTGCCTGGCGCTTGGCATTTTCATCAATGAAACCACCGGTGAATTCCCCCAGAAGCAGCAAGAACTGTTCGAGGGCATTGTCGCCGTGGTGGCCGTGTTTATCCTGACTTATATGGTGTTCTGGATGCGTAAAGTGTCCAAGTCGGTCAAGGTGCATCTGGAAGGGGCGATCGACAATGCGCTCAACTCCGGCAAAGGCCAGGGCTGGGCGCTGGTGGCGATGGTGTTCTTTGCCGTTGCCCGCGAAGGGCTAGAGTCGGTGTTCTTCCTGCTGGCGGCCTTCCAGCAAGACGTGGGGATTGCGGCCCCGATCGGTGCGGTGCTGGGCCTGGTTGCCGCGATCATTCTGGGCATGGTGATCTATTGGGGCGGTGTGAAGCTGCACCTGGCCAAATTCTTCAAATGGACCAGCCTGTTTATTCTGTTCGTTGCTGCCGGTCTGGCCGCAGGCGCGATTCGTGCTTTCCACGAGGCCGGGCTGTGGAACCATTTCCAGGATATTGCCTTCGATTTCAGCAACCACCTTTCAACCCATTCACTGTTTGGCACCCTGCTTGAGGGGATTTTCGGCTACCAGGAAGCACCGACGGTGAGTGAAGTGGTGGTCTATTTCTTGTATCTGATCCCGGCTCTGATTTTCTTTTTCCTGCCGCAGCGTGCGGAACCGGCTGCGGTTTCGGCGCAACGTAAAATCAATCATTAATTTAAGAGGGAATCTTGTATGTCTACTCCGTTATTCCGCCGCAAGGCGTTGCACGCAGCATTACTGGCTCTCCCGGCGTTCGCGCTGAGCACCAACGCCTTAGCGGCGGACGTGCCGCAGGTAAAGATAACCGTAAACGACAAACAGTGTGAGCCGATGCAATTGACCGTGCCGGCCGGTAAAACCCAATTTGTGGTGCACAACACCAGCCAGAAAAACGTTGAATGGGAAATCCTGAAAGGGGTGATGGTGGTGGAAGAGCGCGAGAATATCGCGCCGGGCTTCACTCAGAAAATGACGGCCAATCTCGATGCGGGTGAGTACGACATGACCTGCGGCCTGCTCAGTAATCCGAAGGGTAAATTGATCGTGACGGCTGCTGCCGGCGCGGCCACTGACGGCAAACCTAATGCGATGGATTTGGTTGGGCCGATTGCTGAATATAAAGTTTACGTGACCAAGGAAGTGGAAGGGCTGGTCAAACAGACCAAACTGTTCACCGATGCGGTAAAAGCCGGCAACGTGGAGCTGGCGCGCAAACTCTATGCCCCGACACGTCAACACTACGAGCGCATTGAACCTATTGCTGAGCTGTTCTCTGATCTGGACGGCAGTATCGATGCCCGTGAAGATGATTACGAGAAGAAAGCGGAAGATCCGAAATTCACCGGTTTCCACCGTCTGGAAAAAGCGCTGTTTGCCGACAACACCACCAAAGACATGAGCAAATACGCGGAGCAACTGTATAACGACACCGTTGAACTGCAAAAACGCGTGAACGATCTGACCTTCCCGCCAAGCAAAGTGGTCGGTGGTGCAGCCGGTTTGATCGAGGAAGTGGCCGCGAGCAAAATCAGTGGTGAAGAAGATCGTTATAGCCGTACTGATCTGTGGGACTTCCAAGCCAACGTCGACGGTGCACAAAAAATTGTGAACCTGCTGCGCCCGCTGTTGGTTAAGGCCAACAAGCCGTTGTTGGACAAGATTGACGCCAACTTCAAAACCGTGGATACCATCTTGGCGAAATATAAAACTAAAGAGGGCTATGAGTCTTACGAGAAGCTGACGGATGCCGATCGTAAAGCCATGAAAGGGCCAATCACCACCCTGGCGGAAGACCTGTCACAACTGCGTGGCGTTCTGGGTCTGGATTGAGGCAAAGCACTATGAGTAACAAGATCGGCCCGGAAAACGGGCCGCATCAGCAACCCCAGGGCGCGGCGTCACCGTCGCGTCGGCGTTTGCTGCAAGGGTTAGGGTTCGGCGTTTTGGCGTTGGGCAGCAGCCGTTTGGCTCAGGCAAAAGATAGCGCCGCTGAACCGCTGGCGGTACCGCAGGATGAACGTTGGCAGAAGCAACCCTTCTATGGTGTACATCAGGCCGGTATTCTCACCCCGCAGCAGGCGGCAATGATGCTGGTGGCGTTCGACGTACTGGCAAGCAACAAGCAGGATTTGGAGCGGCTATTTCGGCTGCTGACCACCCGCATTGCCTTTTTGACCACGGGCGGTAAGGCCCCGGAGGTTGATCCCAAGCTGCCACCGCTCGATTCGGGCATTATGGGGCCGGAGATTTATCCCGATAACCTGACCATCACCGTGTCGGTTGGGACCTCGTTGTTCGACGAGCGTTTCGGTCTGCAGGCGCACAAACCGCTGCGATTGCAGAAAATGACGCGTTTCCCCAACGATTCATTAGATGCCAGCCTGTGCCACGGCGATTTGTTGTTGCAGATTTGCGCGAATACCAATGAGACGGTGATCCATGCATTGCGTGACATTATCAAGCATTCGCCGGATCTGCTCAGCGTGCGCTGGAAACGCGAAGGATTTATATCCGCTCATGCTGCCCGCAGCAAAGGCAAAGAAACGCCGATCAACCTGTTGGGCTTTAAGGACGGTACCGCCAACCCGAAAACCGACGACAAACCGCTGATGGACCAGGTGGTGTGGGTGGCTGACAACGCCGGGGAACCTGCGTGGGCGGTAGGGGGCAGCTATCAGGCTGCGCGTATTATCCGCTTCCACGTCGAGTTCTGGGACCGCACACCCTTGCAGGAACAGCAAACCATCTTTGGGCGCGAGAAGCACAGTGGTGCGCCGCTTGGCATGAAGCATGAACATGACGAGCCGAACTACGCCCAAGATCCCGAGGGCAAAATGATCCCGATGGATGCGCACATCCGTCTGGCGAACCCGCGTACGCCACAAACGCAGAGCAATTTGCTGTTGCGCCGTGGTTACAGCTATTCGATCGGCGTATCCAATTCCGGCCAGTTGGAAATGGGGCTGCTGTTTGTGTGCTACCAGGCCGATCTGGAAAAAGGCTTCCTGACGGTGCAAAAACGCCTGAACGGCGAGGCACTGGAAGAGTATGTCAAACCTATCGGTGGCGGCTATTTCTTTGCGCTGCCGGGGGTAAAAGACGCCAATGATTACCTGGGTAGCGGGCTGCTAAAGGCATAAATTACATCTCATTGGGCGGGGACTTCCCCGCCTCCTTATTTCAGCTCTTCACGATGAACCTCGGTTAATTAAAATCAACAGTGGCCTTGCGCTATTGATGGACCGGGCTTTAATTAGGCTAACTATTTTCATTTTTTGTTAAAAGCATTAACATGTTGGCCATAACGTTCCAAATGGTTCATATCATTCTGTCCCTTTAACGGCATTCTCCTGATGAAAAGCACTCATAAAAACCGGTTGGCAGTTTCAGCGCTGGTTATTCCGGCTCTACTGCCTGTTTCTGCCAGCTTTGCGCAGGACAAGGATAGCGAACAGACCATGGTGGTCACTGCCAAGCGCAGCGGTCTTTCTGAACTCTCAACCCCGGCGGCCGTTAGCGTGGTCACTGGCGATCAAATCCGTGAAGCACGGCCGCAGATCAACCTGTCGGAAAGCCTGGGTAGCGTGCCTGGTCTGCAAATCCAAAATCGCCAGAACTATGCGCAAGATTTGCAGTTATCGGTGCGCGGTTTTGGCGCACGCTCAATGTATGGCGTGCGCGGGGTGCGTATTTATGTTGACGGCATTCCTGCCACCATGCCTGATGGGCAAGGGCAAACGTCGAACATAGATCTGAATTCGGTCGAAAAGGTGGAAGTGTTGCGCGGGCCATTTTCCGCACTTTACGGCAACGCGTCTGGCGGTATGGTGAACGTGGAAACCGAAACCGGCCAACAGCCCACCCGCCTTGAGACCAGTTCATACTTTGGCAGTTACGGCACCTGGCGCTATGGCGTCAAGGCGACCGGGGCAACCGGTGACGGAACCCACGCGGGTGATGTTAACTACACCATTTCAGGCACGCGTTTCACCACTCAGGGGTTCCGCGATCACAGCGGTGCGCAGAAAAATCTCGGTAATGCCAAGCTGGGCGTGCGTATCGATGATGTCAGCACGCTTACGCTGCTGTTCAACAGTGTCGATATCAATGCCAATGATCCCGGTGGCCTGACGTCAGCCGAATGGCATGATAATCCCCGGCAGGCGCCACGCGCCGATCAGTACAATACGCGTAAAAGCACGTCGCAAACCCAGGCCGGTTTGCATTACGAGCGCCAAATGGGCGTCAATGATGACTTGAGCATCATGATGTACGCCGGCGAGCGTGAAACCACGCAATATCAATCGATACCGGTTGCGGTGCAACAACGCAGCGCGCAGCATCCTGGCGGGGTGATTGACCTGACGCGTCACTATCAGGGGATTGATACTCGCTGGACGCACCGTGGCGAACTGGGCGTGCCTTATACCCTGACCGGTGGGCTGGATTATGAAACCATGACCGAACAGCGCAAAGGGTATGAAAACTTTACTCGGGTTAATGGCGTTACGGAACTGGGCACTGAGGGTGCGTTGCGTCGGAACGAGCGCAACCTGATGTGGAATGTGGACCCATACCTGCAAACGTCGTGGCAGTTGTCCCAACAACTGACGCTGGATGTGGGGATGCGTTACAGCACCGTCAATTTCGACTCCAACGATCACTACATCACCGGCAGTAACGGCGATGACAGTGGCAGCGCAAGCTATCACCAGTGGCTGCCGGCCGGCTCCCTCAACTATGCCGTGATGAGCGGTTGGAACCTGTATCTGTCAGCCGGTCGCGGCTTTGAAACACCGACCATTAATGAGCTGTCGTACCGCTCCGGCGATCAGGCTGGGCTTAACTTTGGTTTACAGCCTGCGACCAGTGACACGGTGGAGTTGGGCAGTAAAACCCGTATTGGCAATGGCTTGTTGACCGCAGCCGTTTTCCAGACCGACACACGCAATGAAATTGTGGTAGATGAAAGCAGCAACGGGCGCACCAGTTACAAAAATGCCGGGCAAACCCGCAGACGCGGGCTGGAGCTGGCACTGGATCAGCAGTTCGCTTACGACTGGCGGGTGCAGTTGGCCTGGACGTTGCTGGATGCACGCTACCGCGATGATGTCTGCGGGGACAGCCAGTGCTCGGCGGCGAACAACGTGCCCAGTGGCAACCGTATGCCGGGCATCGCACGCAACATGGGCTATGCTTCGCTGGCCTGGTCCCCACCGGAAGGCTGGTATGCCGGTGCGGAGATTCGCTATATGAGTGACATCGAGGTGAACGATGCCAACACTGAACAGGCTCCGGCCTATACAACCGTGGGCTTGAATACCGGCTACCGTTATCCGATGGGAAACTGGATGCTGAATGTTTTCGGTCGGGTGGACAATCTGTTCGATCGACAATACGTAGGTTCGGTGATCGTCAATGAAGGCAATGGACGTTACTACGAACCGGCTCCGGGGAGAAACTGGGGCGGCGGAGTGAGCGTTTCTTATACCTTTGAGTAGGCGTGACGAGACGGTACTGACGTAATCAAAGAACACCAGGGCGGGAGCTTTCCCGCCTTTTTTATTTATAAATGGGGTAAGAACGGCAGTTTTTTGTTTGTTTAAAATTTAATCAGGAAACCGAAATGTCATTTGCCGATTTTAATCATAAAATATTGATATTTAATCATTAAAAAATTTTATTGAATGACGTATTCGGCGTGATATAGTGTTCTTGCAGCGGCTGAAAACAAAAAATATTAATCTTTTTTACATTTTAGCAACGCGCGAGAGATGAATGTCATTATACTGTAATCATCTGGCGGTAGTTTTCACACGGTGCACAGCTCGAAGCTGTAAATATCACTGCGGGGATCGCTAATGGTAAAGTCCTTGGTTGGGCTAGAAAGAGAAAATAACAAACCTTTCCTGATGACTCGTTGTAACGAGGGCTCTCTCTCCGACACTCTTTTCCTGACCAAAACGCATTCCCGTCAACACAAACTCTTGTCACTTTCTACTCTACGTTTAATGTCACAACCGCGTTGTCCCGTGAAAAATCGACATGCCGAAATGCCTGCCGGGTATTCACGTTTTCTATTGGCTATCGCTGGCTCAAAAGGGAGCCAAAATCGCATCTGTATGTGAAACATAATCGCACGGCCAGGCCGTTGCGGTAGGTGAAACAAACTGTAAGGTGCCACTATGAGACAAAAAGCAGTGATCAAAGCACGTCGTGAAGCGAAACGCGTTATTCGTCGTGACGCTCGTAGTCATCGCCAGCTTGAAGAAGAGTCCGTAACCTCGCTGGTACAAATGGGTGGTGTTGAGTCTATCGGCATGGCGCGAGACAAGCGCGACAGCTCTCCCATCTTGGCACGAACCGAAGCTCAGGGTCATTACTTAATAGCCATAGATAAGAAGCAGTTGATTTTTGCCACCGGTGAAGCCGGCTGCGGCAAAACATTTATCAGCGCCGCGAAAGCGGCAGAAGCCCTTATACATAAAGAAGTGGATCGGATAATTGTTACTCGTCCGGTTCTGCAGGCGGATGAAGACCTCGGTTTCTTACCCGGGGATATTTCTGAGAAGTTCGCCCCTTATTTCCGCCCGGTGTATGACATTCTGGTGCGCCGCTTAGGATCGTCCTTTATGCAATACTGCCTGCGTCCGGAAATCGGCAAGGTAGAGATCGCGCCTTTCGCCTACATGCGCGGGCGCACCTTCGAAAATGCGGTGGTTATCCTGGATGAAGCCCAGAACGTCACTGCCAGCCAGATGAAGATGTTCCTGACCCGCTTGGGCGAAAATGTAACGGTAATCGTAAATGGTGACATAACCCAATGCGACTTGCCGCGCGGCGTGAAGTCCGGCCTCAGCGACGCGATGGAGCGCTTCGAAGAGGATGACATGATCGGTATCATCCGCTTTGATAAACAAGACTGCGTCCGCTCCGCCCTGTGCCAGCGCACGCTCAACGCCTACAGTTAACACCTGCCTGCTCACCAAAGGCCGCCTCGGCGGCCTTTTTCTTGCCTTCAATATCAGTGCTGTCTATATAAAACATGTGACGCTTGAGTTCGATAGACCAATATAGCCACTTGAAAAGCGTCTAGATGTGGACATGATATGGACTTCAAACTTACGTCGTATTTGGTACAGATGCATTTACAAAATCTGACTTTGCACAGTGGCGCACTGTGCAAAGTCATTGACTTGAATCCTTTGATTTTAAAAACGCCTCTGGCGCACCTCGGAGTCCTGTCAATAACTGTGGGGAGGTTCAGCGAGAACCTGATCCAGATATGCAGGTAGCAACGCCTGAGTATGTCACGGCGGTGATGAATTTGATTGAGGGCGGGGATGTTAGCTGGGATGACGCTGACGTTGCCAAGACGCTAAGAGACGCGATAAGGGGGCAGTCACCGAAGGCGAATCACCAAGAAATTGCCCGGAATCGGAAAAAATCCCGAAATGATGTGCCATCGGCGCGCCTGACCCCGGCGGAACGGGCAAGGATTCCGCAAATACGGCTTGAGCTGATACAACAGGGCATTACAGCCGAGAGTTGGGAGTTGAAAGCCCTAACGCGAGGGGCAGCCGTTAGTTTTGACAGTAAGCAATTCTTATATCCGGTATTGACCGAGTGGGTTGGGTTTAAACGGAAGCTTAAAAATGGGTATAAATAAGGCTATCTTTTTGATAGCCTTATAGTGATTATTTTGATTTGATTAGACTATCAAAAAGTAATTCGGAAAGTCCCTTCTCGGAACGTGCATCTATTTGCACCATTCCATTACGAAATAACTTAAGCTTTCCAATGTGTTCTTGTGAGTGAATAGAACATGTCAAGCGGTCTAATCGTAAGGTTTTACTTGATAACTCATCTATGAAATACTTTTTTAAATCGTTTGTACTGGTAATTTGCATTTTTGCCAATGCAAATTCAGCAACTTGTATTTGAGAAACGTCAAGTTGAATAATCTTTAAAGTGAGACTCTCAGCAAGTTTTGTATACCAAACGAAAGGATCCACTTCTATTTGCTCTAGGCTAAAACCTAACCCTAAGTTTTTAACGAGAGCTTGAGCAAATGGTTTTAGAGTGCGGGGGGGGTTATCGATTAAAGCAACTGGGGAAAAACGTTTATCAACAGTAAAGGAGGTTGTTCTATACTCAACTCTTTCTATAGTTGTAATATCTCCATAGAGAGTGCTGACTTTATCCTCGCTGATAACTTTCTCAACAAAACGACCATGAAAATGGGAGTCTCTAGATTTATCGAAAATAAAACCCTTTCCCTTTTCCTCTGTAAAGGGGTCAGACATAAGTTTTTCAATCGTTTCATTTAATGAGAAACGACTGTTAAGTATAATCCATTTAACCTTTCTCATGCTCATTCACCTTTTTACCAGTTACGATATTATAGGCGTTCTCTGCGGATGATTCAATTAATTCACTTATGTCTTTCTTCTCAATGTCAGTTGCAGCACGCATTGTAATATTGAAACCATTTGTGCGCTGATTATTTATCCCTTTAATTTGGTATGAGAAATCTGAGCAGTTATCGGCGTTTTTAAAAAATGCTTCTACAAGAATTCTATTGCCTATGGTGCTTTTCGGCTTTGCCGACCATGCAATGCGCCCAATGTAATAACCTTTGCTGTGTAGTTGGGCGAAGATAGCGGAACTATTAACAGCCTCACCCTTTAATACGGCCTTTTTAACAAAGCCTGTCTCAATTTCCTCTTCTTCGTCATCCTCCCCATCCCCTTTTGAACTATGTCTGTTTAATTCTACATTGGTTACATCATCGATTTCATAGCCATCGAGGCCATTCATTAGATCTTGAAAGAATTGACTCCTCAGCACAGGAGTGGGGATGGCTTCTAAAGATATTTCAAACTTTTCAACTTCTTCTGATTTTATCTTTGATAATTCATTCTGAAATAGTGTTACAACATCTTTAGCCTTTTGGTTCTGCGGCATTCTGATATCGATATTACCATCAGTTACCTTCATATCTATTTTAACATTTCGATTGTCTATTTGTCGCAATGCAGTTCTTGATAAGTCGATATCTTGATAGTTGACATCGATCGATAAAGATCCATCTTTTTTTGCTGTTATAGAAATAGTTTCGCCATTACCTGTGGCCAGCTTTTTTTTAACTTCTTCTGCTGCGGCTTTCAGTTCATTCTGAGATGACGATGTGTTAAGTTTTAGATTTGTTGTACTTTCCCTCTTGTCATAGGTTTGTACAAACTCTTTTAATGTTTCCAAATCATTAAAACCGTGAGGAAGCTTACAGACCTCATCAATCAACCTTTCTCTTGAAAAGTCTGGTGAAACAATAATCCCTTTTCTTAGAAGGGTTTCTCGCAATATTGCAGTTGTGATTCGTTTATGATGTAGAGCATCATAAATGTTTTTATCTGTTGCAAAATAGATATTCATATTCTTCATTAACGCTGCTCCATCCCAATTGCCTCAAGGCTGTATTGAATTACAACTGTTGTAACTTTATCCAAGGTTACTTTTGAGAATAATCGCTCATTTTCACCAAGTAACCAATGAGAGCTATATCTTGACTTGGCTTTTTCAAAGTGATGGATAGCATCTTGATGTGGATTAATATGACAATGTCTTACACTGATTTTCTTGGCGTCAGTTAGAATTTGATAGTTAGATAACATGTCAAAAAAGTATACAAACTCATCCACGCTATTTCCGGGCTGATTATAGTAGATGACATATCCACTATCTTTTTCATCACCCATCCAACTAAATGAGTCATGCTTCAATATCACATAAGGAGATGAAAGTAACTCTATTGTTGCGGCCGTTTTTTCAGTGACTTGATGTTTAATCCTTGTTAAGGATAAGTCAGGGTAATAATAATGAAACTTATCTGGTTGAGGTAGTTCGCCAGAGCCAATTAACACTTTTATATCAGATGATATATTTATGATGTCTGATATTTTGTATGGGTCTAAAATATGCAATTTAACATTTGGAGGGCACTTTATTGCCTCAGGTGTTATTTTTTTCATTACATTATTGTAGAAATCTTTATCATAAAGGTTGTCATGATTGTAGAGGAATAACAAACCTCGAACATTATAACCTAATGATTCATCATTTATATATCGCATGCGCCACTGAGGGCTGATGTTAGCGCATTCTGTTGCAAGGGCTAAAGAAGAGATCGCGCCCTCTACAATCCCTTTACCAATGCTACCCTGAGCATAGCTTTTGAGATCGGTATTGAGATAAACAATCTCTTCTTCATACGGGTCAGTATAATAAAACACAACATCACTTGGATGAGTTTTCTTATCATGCGCTTGTAATTCGCAATCCCAGTTCATATCTTGGCTTACAGCCCGTTGCCACTTGAACACTTTAAAAATGTCTTGTGTTATTTTATTTGCAACATGCTGTATTGCAGAGGTCTCTCCACCCATTTCCAACGTTCCTGTTTTAGTGTGTAAGTAGTCTTTAACAAAAAGTGCAATTTCCGTGAATCATAAGAATTACAACACATTTCCATAGAATGTCTAGGGTGAGTGAATGTATATGTTAAAGAAGGTGACTGCAGTACGGTTAGCTTTTCGTTCAGACAATAGGTGATACCTCGTGTGTAACCATATCAATCCGAACCATCCAAAGTGGTCTGGTGGAGTGGTTCAGCGAGAGTTAGTCACGGATAGTGCGGGTACGACATCTGAGTACTTCGCCGAGGTTCTGTGCTTAATCGAGACCGGAAATGTTATCTGGAATGACGCCGACGTTGCCAAGACGATGAGGGACGCATTAAGGCTGCAATCACGTAAGGGTAACCACCAAGAAATAGCCCGGAATCGTAAAAAATCCCGAAATGATGCACCGTCGGCACGCTTGAGCCCGGGGAACGGGCAAGGATTCCGCAAATACGGTTAGAGCTGGCACATCATGGTATCACTCTGGAGCTGTGGGAGCTGCGAGCGCTGGTACGTGGCGCGCCGGTGAATTATGACGGGCAAATATTCTCATATTTTCCGCAGGATGATTGACTGGGTTTCTGCCAATAATTGTCATCAGCCAATGAATATTTTGTTATTATGCTCATGGCGATTACACACATTAAATGCATGATAATTAGTTTATTAGAGGGATTATTTTGGAGGGATTAATTGTCTTTGTATCAATTGCCTCTGCACTGGCGTTTTTCATAGGTTTGATAAAGCCTCAATGGGTGCGCATGCCAAGCAGGATGGGGTCTAGTGTTATTTATGGCATCATTTTTATTTGCGCATCAATGTTGGGGGCGGTTTTATATCCGACAGAACAAAAAAACTCAGTAGTTGAGAGTGAGCCCAAAGTTGAAGCTCCGAAAGCCCCGGCGGTGTTTGAACACGCGGATTTAAAACTTGTTGAGTACCGCCGGAAACCGCAGGCAGACCGTCACCAAATCGTCAGCGATTACGTTAAGTTTAAGGGGATACCGGCGAGCGATGGCGATGGATTCTACGCCTGCTTAAGTGAGTACAGCATTACTAAGTCAGAGGAATTGCCGCTCGGCGAAGTTCTTGGATGGTGTGATGCCGGTTATCAAAAAGACCCTAAATCGATGGCTGAATACACCAACCTTGACGCGTTCCAGAAGAATTTCAGCTGTTGGGATGGCTCGTATCGCCCGCTTGAAAAGCTGATTAAGAAAAGTATGAATGATGATTCATCGTATAAGCATGTCGAAACAGTGTCGCATCTTGTCCTTGGGAAAGACCCTCACGCAGTGGTTAAAACCACATTCAAAGGGACAAATGCCTATGGCGGCGTTGTTACTCAGGCTGTGAGCGCGCGTGTGGATATTAAGACCGGTGATGTCGAAAAAATAATTGAAGAGTAGTACGTTATAAACTTCTGCGTCCTTTGGTGGCCCAGACCTTGCGGACGATGTTATTTATTTTATTTATAAGGAAAAAAGATGCCCATTGTAAATGTTGATGAAAATTTGACCGATGAAATTATCGAGGAAGACAAGCTGTTAGCAGAACAAGTAAAAATTGCTGACGGAGATATCGTTTTTAACGTTGCAGGTGAATATAAAGTTCCAATGCATTCATGTCGAACTCACGCGGAGGTGCTCGATTGGGTGGAGCATCTGGCGGATAAAACATGGATGAACAACAAAGTTATGCTGCGTTTTATTATGTTTGCGCGCGGTGTAATTGACGGGAAGGTTAAGTAATTTTATCTGCATGCAGGTGCATCATTGCGCATTTCATTTTCGCATAAAGATATTGAAAGCCGTGCCAGTACTGGTGCGGCTTTCATCGTTTCAGACAACTGCATTAAAACCGACTCATGAAGCGGGCAGGCGTGGCGGGGATAGCATTGCGCGCAGGCACGTATTTAATTATCAGAATTGACGGCGTCAGCGCGCCGTGATGGTGTTGGGGTTCTTTGGTTTGTTTCGCGGGTGGGTGTGCGTTTGCTCGTCGTGGTGGGCGTCAGAGGGCGTTTGCGGATGGGTGTCAAAAAGCCGCCAATCAGGCGGCCGGTTTATCATTAGTCGTCGTTTTCGAGGGTGTATTTTTTAAAGCGGATGACCTCCTCGCCGAGCCAGTCATTCACCTCAGTGATGCGCTGCTGTAGCGGTGTCAACTCGTTGCGGACAAACACCCTCGCAGCCTTCTCCACGTCACCCACTGACCCGACGTTCTCCGGCTTGCCGCCCATCAGTTGATAGGGGATGCGGTGGGCATCCAGCAGGTCGGCGGCGCTGACCTTTTTGATGTTAAAGAAATCGTCCTTCGTTGCTACCTCACTGAGCGGCACTATCTTGATGCCGTCCGGCTTTCCGTTCGGCGCGTAGAAGAACAGGTTTTTAAAATTCCCCATGCCTTTAGAGTCGCTCATCGCATCGCGCAGCGCCTCCACATCGGTATTATTCTGCGCGGCGTCGGTCACGTACATGATGTAGCCCGCGTGCGCGCCGTTTTGGTAATACTTGCGGCGGAATAGTGTGGCGGACTCGTTCAGCCATGCCGAATTGAGTGCCGACAGGTATTCCGGCATTCCGTACAGCTCTTGATTGATATCCGGCTCCAGCAGGTGGAACACGCTGTCGGGTGCGGACGGGTGCGGCTCAACGAACGATTGCACAAACCAATAAACACCGGGTTCAACGCCGCGCCGGGTATATTTGGCCGGGGAGGTCTCCAGCTTCAACAGCTTGCCGCTGACGCTCTGGCGCTTTTCTAAGAAGGCGTTGCCGAACACCAGATAATCCAGCACAAACCGGCTGAAATCCTGCTGTGATATCGCCACCGCTGACCAGTTGGCGAACCGCCGAAATAACACCATTACGAGGCTGCTTAATGAAAATGAAACTCTGCGCCGCTGTTATCAGTCTGCTTTGCCTGATGATGTTATCGGGCTGCACACCCGTCCCGACTTTGCCACCCCCGACGATTATTTACGCTGGTTGTCCGAAGGTTAGCAGTTGCCCGCTACCCGGCAGTAGCCCGAAAACCAACGGTGATTTAAGTACCGATATTTTCAATCTTGAGCGTGCGCTGGCGAGCTGTGCGCTACAGGTGGAGACCGTGAAAAAATGTCAGGAGGAACAAGATGTTAAAACCGAAAAGTTTGCGCAAAGCGCTTTATGACGCGGTGCCGAAACTCAAGGCTAACCCGGATATGCTGCGCATTTTTATTGACAGCGGTGTCATCGGCGCAACGCTGGCCGCCTCCCTGTCCTTTGAAAATCGCTACACGCTCAACGTGGTGGTCACCGACTACCCGGATGATATTGATTTGCTGCTGGTGCCGATTGGAGCATGGTTGCGGGAAAGTCAGCCCGATATCATGACCACGGACGAGGGCAGAAAAAAGGGCTTTACCTACATCGCCGATATCAACAAAGACGACAGCTATGACCTCAGTATCAGCCTGCAACTGACCGAGCGCACCATAGTGAAAGAAGGTGACCGCGAGCTGCACGTCACGCACGCGCCGGAGCCGCCCTTGCCGATTCCGATGGAAAGTCCGACGCATCTTTATGCCAATGGTGAGCTTGTGAGTGAATGGGATGAATGAGTTAAAGCCCTTTGATGACAAGTTGGCGGGGCTGATTGCAGGCTTGTCCGCGTCCAGCCGCCGCCAGATGGCCGCCGAGATAGCGAAGCGGCTGCGCGCCAGTCAGCAGGGGCGGATTAAGCGCCAGCAGGCACCGGACGGCGCGCCGTATATTGACCGTAAACGCCAGCCGATCCGCAGCAAAAAAGGGCGGGTTAAGCGCGAGATGTTCGCTAAGCTGCGCACCCATCGCTACATGAAAGCCAAAGGCACGGCTGATGAGGCGCTGGTCGAATTTACCGGGCGCGTGCAACGTATCGCCCGCGTGCATCAGGAGGGTTTACGTGACCGCCCGAACCGCCATAGCCGGGACGTGCAATATGACGCGCGGCCGTTATTGGGCTTCAGTGAAGCTGATAGACAAGTTGTAGAAGATTTTATCGTTTTTTACATTGGTAAGAAGATAATCTAGGTGTAATGTTTGGTCACTATCTAAAAAGTGTTGATTGAAATGAAAAAAAAACCGAATAAAACATATGGATTTCTACGCTCTGTAGCCAATAGAGCACTGGAGAGAGTGAAGCCGTTTAGTCTAATAAATATCTTATTTTACGTGGTGATCCTAGCTCTTGTTGGGATGAGTGTTGTTTTCTTTATTGTTTTTTTAAATAGTACTGAGGGTGAGGGATATACTCGATTTCTTATATTACTTACGGTTAGCGTGACTTTATTAACGCTTATTTATAATATTAGACGTCACATTTCAGAGGATTATTATAAGGAGGCAAAGGAACATTTAAAAAAAGCATTCGAAACATTGGAGCCAAAGGGAGAAGAAAAAATACCAAAAAATGATAGGTTTCTGTGGCTGACATGTGCGAGGTTTTTAAAAACATCAGAGCGCTTTAGTAAGAGAATAATAATGTCATCGCATAAAGACATGTATATTGAAGATCGACAGTATTGGCGAGTGAAGTTCATGGAAATAATAAGGGATTTCCCTAGTGAATATTATGCTGAAGATCCTGAGCATTTAATAATGCATAGTTCAGGTGTTCGTAGCCCCATAGCTGAATCCTCCCTATATGTTATTTATGGGTTTGTACGATGGGATGATAAGTATATTGATCCTTTAAATAATTACCGGTTTACTGATAAAGAAATTATGGATATGAGTATCCATGGGCCTAGTAGGGGGCTAGGTGATCTTTTATCAGAGCATAGGAAGTTGAAAAAACAAGGCTGATAAAATTCAGCAACCTCAGTTGTTTGGTTGCTGAGCTTACGCTATCTGATTGCCGCTGGATCCCTTCAGCGGCATCCTTTCCCTCATGAATACACTCGAATCAATTTCAGAACTCTCGCGCGCTGTGCGCAATCTCATCCGTATTGGCGTCATCGTAGACGTTGACACTGCCTGGGCGCGTTGTCGCGTTCAACTGGGCGGTAATACGTCGGACTGGTTGCAGTGGCTGACCTGTCGTGCCGGTGGCGCGCGCACATGGTGGGCGCCCACTGTCGGTGAGCAGGTGTTCAACAAGGGCAATTTTACCGTTGACGAGATAGAGCATCGGGGCGCGCCAGATACACTGACCATTCGCGCCCGTTCCGCTGATTTTCGTGGCTCGCTCAATGCCCGCCGGGAGGAGTCTTATCACGACATGTCACTCGGTGCGGTGATTGGCAAAATTGCCGAGCGTAATAAGCTGTCGGCCAGCGTAGCGAAAGGGCTGGCCGAGATTAAAGTCCCGCATATTGACCAGTCGCAGGAGTCTGACGCCAAATTCCTGACACGTCTCGCCATCCGCAATGGTGCGGAGGTGTCGATTAAAGCCGGGAGGTTGTTATTTATCAGGGCCGGGAATGGTGTGACCGCCAGCGGAAAGCCTATCCCGCAGATGACCATTGAGCGGCGTGACGGTGACCGGCATCAGTTTGCTATTGCAGACCGGGCGGCCTATACCGGCGTTACAGCTAAATGGCTGCACACCAAAGACCCGAAGCCGCAGAAACAGCAGGTGAAGCTCAAGCGCAAACCGAAGCCGCAGCACCTACGAGCGTTGCAACACCCGAAGGCTAAACCGGTTGCCTCCAAGAAAGCTGCAGCCAAGCCGAAAGAAGAGCGAGAGGGGGAGTACATGACCGGCGAGGCCGATAATGTGTTTGCCATCACCACGGTTTACGCCAGCAAGGCGCAAGCGATGCGTGCCGCACTGGCGAAATGGGATAAGTTGCAACGCGGTGTTGCCGAGTTTTCTATCAGCCTTGCTATGGGGCGTGCGAATTTATACCCGGAAACGCCGGTTGCGGTGAAAGGGTTTAAGCGCGTCATAGACGAGCAGGCGTGGACAATCACGAAGGTGACCCATTCGCTCAGTGATGGCGGCTACACGACGGCGCTAGAGCTTGAGGTTAAGCTTTTGGATGTGGAGTACGAAGAGGAAAATAAACAGGATTGAATGATTAATAATTAATTGATATTAAAGTAAAAAGACTAAAATTACCTTATCAATGTTGACGTGTCGAGGTGATAAATTATGTTTCATTGCAATATCAGCGGAACTGCTGCTCATGCCCATTCAAGCCGTTATCTCAGCGAGAATACAAAGGAGCGTTACCACCAGTGTCAGAATATCAATTGCAGTCATACATTTGTCACCATGGAAACCGTAGAACGCACAATTATGAAACCCGGCCATGTGGTGCCGGTGTTACCTCACCCGACCCATTACGGCCAGCAAAGCATGTTGATGTAGTTAAAACGCAGAAGTCCCTGATTTACGGGGCTTCTGCGAAGTGTAGTTATGCGTAGGAGAGTCCGAATAAATAAGTTCATTTAAAATTATTGTGTTTTTATTAATACCATCTCGCAACCATTGTCCACTCAATAAATAATAAACTCTTGGTTTTTTTGTTAGAAGTTAAAATCAAAGGAAAATATACTAATTTACGTAAATATTTAATTGACATGATGCGTAAAAATGCACATGCTATTATAGTCATCATGATATTATTAATATGATCACGGTAAAGATACTATTATATTTATTTTTCTAAATGATTACTTTAAATAAAAATGACTTTTAGATACTGTTGTATGGAGTATGTAAAGTTGACTTAATTAATATGTTGAATTTGTGATTTATCTTTTAAAAAAGAGTTTTTATGAAATCAATTTATCAAAGGAGCCTCGAGTGTCATGAAGGACATTAAAAATCCAATTTTATATTCTGCAATGACAACCCTTGCATTCAATATAAATAAAAAATATTACTCTGATCAGCACTATATGTGGTGTACACCTTATTTTGGTTCTGACTTTGAGTCACCACATTTTACTGTCCCACCAAGCTCCTCCCCGCTAGAAATTTACAATTTACTTAAAAAGGAGGTAGATGGCTCAGATCTACATAATACAAAGATAAATTACAATCGGTTAGGGATTAGGAAGGGGGCTTCAGCGATGCTTGAACTTGGAAAAATTACCAAGGAAGCATATGAGGAAATAGTAACCATCACTAAGCTAGCTAAAGATCAACAGTTTAGACCTTTATTGTGCGTTATTTCTCGCTTGGAGGCAGTACCTTTTTACCAAAAGGTAAACGTTAAGGACATGGCTAATCCATTATCACACGAATATATACTTTCCGGATTGCCACAGTCAGCATTTGATATAATAAGGATTGGATGAAATGAAAAACTTTAATGATATAATTAAAGGGGTTAATACCTCCGATGCTAGATCTGCATTGTATTATCTTGGTCGGTATTTAAAACAAGCAGAATATTATATTCAGTATGGAAAAGATTTCTTTGAAGATGACTATCAAAGCAAACCGACTGAAGAAGCTAAAGGTTTAACTTTAAAACTGATTGATTTCATTGAGTCTTATCAAGAAAAGAAAGCAAGTGATTTTACAGATGAGGAGTATATGTTTTGGGTTGAAAAACTGAATGAAGTTGAATCCAAGCTAGATCCTGAGCCAACAGAAGAACAGAGAAAATTGGCTGAATCTATAATTAATGAAATTTTTCAACCACCATTAACAGGTGAGAAATAATTGTCAGTGTGTCATGTCAACTTGAGAGAGTAGCGAAGCTATTTTGTGTGTAGCGGTAAGATATGACGGAAAAAGTGATTGCAAGTAGTATTTGGATTTAGAAGGGCAGGTACCTTTCTTAAGGCGTCATCTCAGTGAGAACAATAAGCAGAGCCATTATCAGTGTTAGAACAAGTATTGCAGTCATTCATTGGTCACTCTATATGCTACCGAGAGTGAAGTTGAGTCTCACCGTTAGACTGACAATGCATCCAAATCACTACGGCCAGCAATGTTTGTTTATGTAACAGAAGCATAGAAGCCCCGGAAATCCGAGGCTTTTTTTCGAAGTGTGGTCAATGTGTGGACACGCTTAGAAATAAATCCTTTTATTTCAAATGACTAATGTATCTTTGCTAGGCCGCCTCGGCGGCCTTTTTCTTGCCTTGAATATCAATGTTCCCTATATAAAACAGGTGGCACTTGAATTCAGTAGACCAATACAATCACTTGAAAAGCACCCAGATGTGGACATGAGATGGACGTCAAACTTACGTCGTATTTGGTACAGATGCATTTACAAAATCTGACTTTGCACAGTGGCGCACTGTGCAAAGTCATTGACTTGAATCCTTTGATTTTAAAAACGCCTCTGGCGCACCTCGGAGTCCTGTCAATAACTGTGGGGAGGTTCAGCGAGAACCTGATCCAGATATGCAGGTAGCAACGCCTAAGTATGTCACGGCGGTGATGAATTTGATTGAGGGCGGGGGGGTTAGCTGGAATGACGCCGACGTAGCCAAGACGATAGCGGGCAGGCGTGGCGGGGATAGCATTGCGCGCAGGCACGTATTTAATTATCAGAATTGACGGCGTCAGCGCGTCGTGATGGCGTCGGGGTTCTTTGTTTTGATTCGCGAGTGAGGGCGTGCGTGCTCGTCGTGGTGGGCGTCTGGGGCGCTTACAGGCGGGCACGAAAAAGCCGCCAATCAGGCGGCCGGTCTATCATTCGTTTTCGTTGTCGCGGGTGTATTTTTTAAAGCGGATGACCTCCTCGCCGATCCAGTCATTCACCTCGGTGATGCGCTGCTGTAACGGCGTCAGCTCATTGCGGACAAATACCCTCGCGGCCTTCTCCACGTCACCCACTGACCCGACGTTCTCCGGTTTACCGCCCATCAGTTGATAGGGGATGCGGTGGGCATCCAGCAGGTCGGCTGCGCTAACCTTTTTGATGTTAAAGAAATCATCTTTCGTCGCCACCTCGCTGAGCGACACAATCTTGATGCCGTCGGGCTTTCCGTTCGGCGCGTAGAAGAACAGGTTTTTAAAATTCCCCATGCCTTTCGAGTCGCTCATCGCATCGCGAAGCGCTTCAACATCGGTATTGTTCTGCGCGGCGTCGGTCACGTACATGATGTAGCCTGCGTGCGCGCCGTTCTGGTAATACTTACGCCGGAACAGCGTGGCGGACTCGTGCAGCCAGGCTGAATTGAGCGCCGACAGATATTCCGGCATTCCATACAGCTCTTGATTAATGTCCGGCTCCAGCAGATGGAACACGCTGTCGGGTGCGGATGGGAAGCTCAACGAAAGATAGCTCAAAGTGATAGGCATCGGGTTCCGCGCCGCTCTGGCTTTTCGCCAGCCTGGAAAAGTGATCAGGTGACTCAGTCCATTGGCCGTTGCCGGAGGATCCAGTGTAATTCAGCATGCCGCGGTGACCTTGTACGGCCTACTGCTCTCTAAACAAGAACAACCAAATTCTCCTTTTACTTGTTATTGCAATGTTCGCTCAACGGTTGATATCCAGTATAGGTATAGCGAACAACCCATCAGCGCCCAGGATTTTGCAGATAGCGGTATACGATATCGGTGATATCGGGATAGGCAGCAATAGCCCGCTCGTTTAGCTTTTGTGTAAATTATTGTGGTTTTTTGTATAGATTTTCGTTTAATTAGCGTTAATGATTAGTGGTGTTCCGGAAGGGCGACGCGGTTCATCCGCCAAAAGGAAATAACTGGGGTGTACGCTGGATTGGCGTACAGGGTGTTGGGATCTTCAATGCGGTTCAATCATGAAATACATTATTTTACTTCTATTTATTTTATGCGTTGTGTATGTGCATTACCGTGGCCGGGTGCGTTATAACTTCTGGCGGCAGCTTTCGGATCATTCCACCTTTACCGCACCGATGAATGTTTTTATGTATCTGTTTTCACGGGTGCCGACCACGCCTTATTTGAAGCCGGAGCAATTCCCAGAGCTACAGGTGCTGCGGGATAATTGGCAAACCATTCGTGATGAAGGGCAGCAGTTAATGGCGATCCAGCAGATTAAAGCCTCGGATCAATTTAACGATGCCGGTTTCAATTCATTCTTCAAAACCGGCTGGAAGCGTTTTTATCTCAAGTGGTATGAAGACAGCCATCCATCGGCGATGAGCCTGTGCCCGCAAACGACCGCGCTGCTGCGCAGCCTACCTTCGGTCAAGGCAGCAATGTTTGCCGAACTGCCGGACGGTAGCCGTTTGCCGCGGCATCGCGATCCTTACGCCGGTTCGTTGCGTTATCACCTGGGGTTGATTACGCCGAATGATGACCGCTGCTTTATTGAAGTGGACGGTGAGCGCTACAGTTGGCGTGACGGCGAGGGCGTGATGTTTGATGAAACCTATCTGCATTTTGCCGAAAACCAGAGTGGGCAGAACCGGCTGATTCTGTTTTGCGATATCGAGCGGCCAATGCGTTTTCGCTGGGCGCAAGCTATCAACCATTGGTTGGGCCGCAACCTGATGAGTGCGGCTACCGCGCCAAATGAAGAGGGCGATCGCACCGGCGGCGTCAATAAGCTGTTCAAGTACATCTATGCGGTGCGCAAAGTGGGGAAACGGTTAAAAGCGTGGAACCGTACTGGCTATTACATCATTAAATGGATTTTGTTTGGCGGTATCGCGGCGGGCGTGTTTTTCGCAATCTAGTGTAAAGACGATGGGCGCAGCACGTGCGCCCATCGGTTATTCAGGCAAAGATAGTCATCATATAAGCGGCGAACAGCGCCAGGTGCGCAGTGCCGTTCAGTACGTTGGTTCTGCCGGTCGAGAACGACAGCTGGCACAATAGCAACACCGTCAGCATCACGACGATATGCGGGGTCTGCAGGCCGAAGATCAGCGTTTGTCCGGTCAGCGTGGCGATGATGGTCACCGCGGGCACCGTCAGGGAAATGGTGGCCAGCACGGAGCCGAAGAACAGGTTCATGGCGCGTTGCACCTGGTTGTTCAAGACCGCGCGCAGTGCGCCCAAACCTTCAGGTGACAGGATCAACAGTGCGACCAGGAAGCCGGTAAACTGCGCCGGTGCATTTACCTTGGTCAGCAAACCTTCCAGCGGATTGGCGTTGAACTTGGTCACCGCGATTACCGCAATCAAATGCACCACTAACCAACCGGCATGCCAGGCGCTACTGTGCGAGGAAGGCTTACCGTGGTGCGGATCGCCATCGTCATCTTCGTGCTCGTAGACAAACAGGCTCTGGTGAGTTTTGGTTTGGATAACCAGAAACACACCGTACATAGCCGCGGAAATGACCGCGACCAGCAGCGCCTGACCGGTACTGAAGTTGCCACCCGGCAGGGCACTTGGGAACACCAATACAATCACTGCCAGCGGGAAGATGGCCATCAAATACTGCTTAATGCCGCCCAGGTTAACGTATTGGGTTGCAAATTTGCGGCCGCCAAGCAGCAGGGCAAAACCCACCAGCCCGGCACTGACAATCATAATGATGGAATAGAGCGTATCGCGCATCAGCGCCGGCGCGGCATCGCCGGTCGCCATCAACGCGGAAATCAGGCTCACTTCCAGGATGACCACGGACAGGCTGAGGATCAGCGAGCCATAGGGTTCACCCAAACGGTGAGCCAGCACGTCGGCATGGCGGACGACGCTGAAGGCGCTGCTGAGAATACCGATCAGAGCAACAATGTTAATGCCGACGATCAGCGGGAAATTGCTGGTAGTGCCCCACAGATTCAGTACCACCAGTGCGGCAATCGGGAAAAGCAGTGAGTATTCAGTGTGGCGGGATTTGGATCGGCCAGGATCGTTTTGCGACTTCATTTCGATGGTACTCCTTCTCAAACAGCGTGGTCCCGTCATCGCTGACTGCCATTAAGGACAGCTCTGCGCATCCAGAATATTTACCCGTCGCCTTGCAAGTCGCAGCTTGAAATGCAGTGGGTATATTTACATTTAATAATAATAGGATACACCCAGTGGCTCGCGCCGGGGAATGATGTGATGTTGTTAACGTAAAAAAGCCTAGGCTTGCGTTGTCCCTCTTATCCTTCAAACCGCATTTTTTTAGCTGCGTTGCGATTCGGCTCATCCGTGGCCTCACCTTGCGGGTCAACGCGTGCAGCCGCGATGCAGCAGGATTATTTTGGGGATCTGTGACTAGATTAACAAAAAAACCGCATCGGATGCGGTTTTCTTTACTTACTTTTACGCAGTGAGCTGAGTTTTACTCATTAACGGCACATAAATTGCAGTCTCTGCATCTATTGTATGGTTAATAAAGGGAAAAAATATCGTCAGGCGTCAATATTATCCATAATTTCATGCCGTTTATTATGATAACCCTCTTCATTTAGACCCTCACGCCAGTAAGGTACGGCATAAAGCTGATTACGATCACATTGGCGCTCACGGCGCAGGTAGCGGCGCAGTTCGACCACCAGCCGGTCTTCACCCGCCAGCCAGTATTGGGTGTCGGCTTGTGGCAAGGGTAAGGCGCAAAACTGCGTAACCAATTCTGCGGTTTTCTCAGTGCCACCAATAATCCAACTCAGTTCAAATCCCGCAGGTTTTTTCAGGTCGATCACGTCGGCTGCGCTATCGACACGGATAAAGGCATGGCCTTCGCTGGCTGCCGGTAAATTTTCCAACAATGCTGCCAGCGCAGGTAATGAAGACGGATCGCCAGCCAGACAGTAGAAATCAGCCTCTGGCAACATCGGTTTAGGGCCGCCGGGATTGCTGATACCAATTTTATCGCCGGCTTTAGCCTCACGGGCAAAATTAACGGCCGGGCCGCTGTGATCGTGTATCGCAAACTCGATATCGATTTCTGCCTGTTCTGGGCGTACCGCACGGATGGAATAGGTGCGGACGATCGGGCGTACTGCATCTGCCGCCCAGCGTGGGCCATTTTCGGTTAGCGTTGGCAAGTCAGGCTGCGTCTGGCCTTCAAGCGGCAGAAAAACCTTAATGTGTGCGGCGGCAGCGTTAGCCGGGTAATAACCCAGGTCGGGCGCAGTAAAGGTGATACGGCGCAGGTGTGGGGTAATATCGCGAATGGCACTGACTGCAATCAGGTAGGGCGCGCGTGAGCGTGGGGCTTCGGTAGTCACGGGGTTCTCCTTATGTTCGTTTGGCGGTGAGTATATCATGCCATTTGATAATGAGAATTGTTTGCTGATTGGCGCAGCGCTAGCCACACAAATCGGTGATTGGGTCGCTCTCGGATCTCCGGGGGTAACGAATGCAAAAAAGCGAAATCTCGACATGCTTAGATTTAGTATTTTAACTTTCGATATTATTGCTCACGAGTACAAATACTTTTTCACCTTAAACATCGTTTGAAACTTGATTGCTCACCGAGAAAAGAATAAGGTCATTATTAACGTGCGAAAGGTAATTAATTAATAAAATTCCGCACTCAATAATTAAGATTGAACAGTGGCTAGGGAGTATGAGCAATCCTATTCCCGGGAGGTTGTTAAGGTGTTAACGCGAGATTTTCTGCAAAATGCGGATTGCAAAACAGCATTCGGCACCATTGAGGAGTCGCTGTTACTGACATCAGAGCAGCGTGCGGCCTCGCTGGATTGTACGTTATCCCGTCGGCCAGATAATAGCCCCGTGTGGGTCTTCGGCTACGGTTCATTGATGTGGAATCCGGTGTTTGAATCTGAAGAGGTGCGACCGGCTACGCTGCATGGCTGGCATCGCGCTTTCTGCCTGCGGCTAACCGCCGGGCGCGGTACGCTGCATCAACCTGGGCGTATGCTGGCATTGAAAGAGGGCGGCAATACCACAGGCTTGGCGTTCCGACTGCCCGAAAGCAAACTGCGCGAAGAGTTGGAGCTGCTGTGGAAACGCGAAATGGTGACCAACTGCTATTTGCCGACCTGGTGCGATCTTCGGTTGGCCGATGGTGAAGTCGTCACCGCGTTGGTGTTTGTCATGAACTCACAGCATCCACTGTTTGAAGAAGACACCAGCCATCAGGTGATCGCCCCGTTGATCGCCAGCGCCAGCGGGCCATTAGGCACCAATGCCCAGTACCTGTTCGCACTGGATAACGAGCTGAAAAACCACGGCATGAAGGACGACTGCATTGGTGACTTGGTTAGCTATGTACAACAGTGGCTGCAACAAAATACCTCAGGCCCTATCGGCGGCGAAGCGACGGCGTGATCAACACCCTGCATTTTCGAGAGGTTCAGCATGCTGAACCTCTTTTCGTTTATCCCCTTCATATTTGGCGGTTCATCCGTCGGTCTTACCTGAGTCGTACCACTGCGATGTCAGTTGAATGATTTAGGCCATATATATCTAATACCTATAGTTAATAACTTTATTCTGTATGAATACATAATCCACAATTTAACTGTGGATATATATCTGTTTAATTTTGAAAGGATTGTTTTATTTTAGCCGAAGAAACAATGAATTCACCGCGGTGAAAAATCCACTTAGCATGAAAATGCATAACTAAAGGTTATTTCTTATTTGTCCCCCCAGGTCAGATTCCGTATCACTGTGATTAACAATATTGCTCGACAGGGGGAGTGGATGAACTTTCAACAATTAAAAATCATTCGGGAATCGGCGCGCTGCAACTATAACCTGACCGAGGTGGCCAACACGTTATTTACCTCCCAATCTGGGGTGAGCCGTCATATTCGGGAGCTGGAAGAAGAACTGGGCATTGAGATATTTATTCGTCGCGGCAAGCGTTTATTAGGCATGACAGAGCCGGGTAAAGAGCTGCTGGTCGTGGCTGAACGCATCCTGAATGACGCCAATAATATCCGCCGCTTGGCGGACGTATTCAGCAGCAACGACACTGGGCAGCTACACATTGCGACCACCCATACCCAGGCGCGCTACAGCTTACCGGGGGTGATTAAAGAGTTCCGGGCGTTGTATCCGCGGGTGCGCGTGGTACTGAATCAGGGCAGTCCTGAGGAAATCGTCGGTATGTTGGCTTCCGGTGAAGCCGATATAGGTATTGCCAGCGAGCGGTTGATGAGTGATGAATCCCTGGCGGCGTTTCCCTATTACCGCTGGCATCACACCATTCTGGTGCCGGAAGGGCATGAACTGACTCGCCAACCGCAGGTGACGCTAGAAATGCTCAGCACCTTGCCGCTGATTACTTATCGACAGGGCATTACCGGCCGCTCACGGCTGGACAGCGCGTTTAAAGCCGCCGGGTTGACGCCGGATATCGCTCTAAGTGCACAGGATTCCGACGTGATCAAAACCTATGTCGAATTGGGGCTAGGGGTTGGCGTGTTGGCAGACATGTCGTACGAGAAGGAGCGCGACCACGGGCTGGTCAGCCTTAACGCGGAACACCTGTTTGAACCCAACACCGTTTGGTTAGGTTTGAAACGCAGTCAGTTACAACGTAACTATGCATGGCGGTTTATCCAGCTATGCAACCCGACGCTGTCGCTGACGGAAATCAAAGACAAGGTATTTTCGTCACAGCTGGATACGGTGATCGACTACCAAATCTGATCCTGAAGACGATGGAAACCGGGCCAGGCGCCGTGCCCGGCGAAAGATAACGTGGATACCGCTTTCAAACCAGGCGGCGTTGATTGCGTGCTGTTAGCAGCGCGTCGCCTGCTTAATAATCAAAATCTCAGCTATAGACATAAAAAGAATATCTATAGTTGTTTAAGTACCTTCGCCTGCCGATGGCTCTCACATACACTCGCGAAATTACTATAAATTCCATCCGGTTGGAGAGATTTTGATGAAAGCGTTCGTTCCCTCTTTGGTGTTTTTGGCTGTGGCAGCCAGTTTCAGTGCCCAGGCGGCAACCCCCGCCAATACCTTGGTGATTGCCCAATCAATCGATGACGTTGTTAGCTTTGACCCGGCTCAGGGGTTTGAATTAACCACGGTGCAGTCGTTCAACAGCCTGTACCAGCGCCTGATTCAGTCAGATCCTCAAAACCCGATCGCGCTTAAGCCGACGCTGGCCAGTGAATGGCAGGCGGGCAGCGATAACCGCAGCCTGACGTTTACACTGCGCCCGGATGCGAAATTCGCGAGCGGCAACCCGTTACGCCCGGAAGACGTAATCTTCTCGCTGTCGCGCGTGGTGAAGTTGAATTTAGAGCCGTCGTTTATCCTCACTCAACTGGGTTGGAATGCGAAAAACGTCGATCAATACCTGAGCAAAGTGGATGACCAACGGGTAAAAATCAGTTGGAGTGAAAACGTCAGCCCGGCGTTTGTGCTGAGCCTGCTTTCGGCTCCGGTATCCTCAATTGTTGATGCCAAAGAAGCCTTGGCGCATCAGCAGGGTGATGATCTGGGTCACCAGTGGCTAAATAACCATTCCGCGGGCAGTGGTCCGTATAAAATCCGTACCTATGTACCGCACGAAGTGGTGGTGCTTGATGCCAATCCCACCTCGCAGGAAGGCGCACCAAACCTGAAAACCATCCTGATCAAAAACGTACCTGATCCGGCTGCCCGCCGCTTGCTGATTGAGCAGGGGGATGCGGACATTGCGCGTAACCTGGGTGCAGATCAGATGGCGGCCCTGAAAGGTAAGCCGGGTGTCAAGCCGCTGGCTATCCCATATGCGTCGCTCTATTTCTTGCAGTTCAACGCCAAGGCGTCACCGGCATTGGGTAACCCGGCCTTCTGGGAAGCGGCGCGCTGGTTGTTCGACTATAAAGGCATTGCTGACGATCTGTTGAAAGGCCAGTTCCAGACGCATCAGGCATTCCTGCCAGACGGTTACCTGGGGGCGTTAAAAGATCAGCCTTACAGTTTTAACCCGAGCAAGGCCAAAGACATTCTGGCGAAGGCCGGTCTTAAAAATGTCAGCTTTAAGCTTGAAGTCAACAATCAGCCGCCGTATCTGGATATTGCGCAGGCATTGCAGGCCAGCTTTGCGCAAGGTGGGGTAAAGGTGGATCTGGTGCCGGGCCTCAGTGCGCAAGTCTCTACCAAGGTAAAATCCCTGAACTACGATGCGACGTTGACCTCCTGGGGGCCGGACTATTTTGATCCGAACACCAATGCCGCGGCTTTCGCCTATAACCCGGAAGACGGCAGCAAGACCTTGGCCTGGCGTGCCAACTGGCAAATTCCTGCGCTAAGTAAATTGACGCTGGCGGCAACGGCGGAAAATGACACCGCCAAACGGGTGGTAGATTATCAACAGTTGCAGCAGGCCGTTCAGCAAAGCTCGCCGTTCGTGATTGGCTTGCAGGCGCGGAGCCTGATTGCGGTGCGTGACAATCTCAAAGGCTACGAGCAGGGCATTAACCCTGACATGGTGTTCTACAGCAAGGTCAGCAAGTAATGATAAGCCGTATTTCCTCCGCCGGGTTCGCCCGGCGTAGTTGGCGCTGGGGGCGCAGGCTGTTCACCGGCTTGCTGTCTTTGGCGCTAACGCTGCTTGGTCTACTGTTATTCACCTTTATGCTTTCGCATTTGGCGCCGATTGACCCTACGTTGCAGATCGCCGGCGATCACGCCAGCGAAGCTACTTATGCTCAGGTACGTCACGATCTGGGGTTGGATCAACCTTTGCCGGTGCAATTCTGGCGTTATCTGGTTCATCTGGCCCACGGGGATATGGGCATCTCGCGCATTACTTCGCAGCCGGTCTTGAGTGATTTGCTGCGCACCTTCCCGGCGACGGTGGAACTGGCGACGTGCGCCATTCTCCTCGGTGCGATCGGTGGCATTACGCTGGCGTTTCTCGCGGTGATTAAACCGGGTGGGTGGCTAGATAACGTGGCCCGTCTGCTGTCGTTGATCGGGTATTCCGTGCCCATCTTCTGGCTTAGCCTGTTGGGGCTGTTGTTGTTTTACGCCACGCTGCATTGGTCTGCAGGGCCGGGCCGGCTGGACGACATCTATCTGTACAGCATGGAACCCCGCAGCGGGTTTATCCTGATCGACAGTTGGTTATCCGGCGATCGGGAGATGTTCTATAACGCCATCAGTCATTTGTGGTTGCCGGTGGTGGCACTGGCATTACTGTCGATGGCGGGCATCACCCGCTTGCTGCGTGCGGCCATGCTGGAAGAGTGCAATAAAGAGTACGTGACCCTGGCGCGCTCCAAAGGTGCCAGCCGCACGCGCATTTTGTTGCGCCATGTGTTTCCCAACGTGCTCGGTACACTGATTACGGTATTGTCGCTGTCCTATGCCAGCCTGCTGGAAGGTGCAGTGTTGACTGAAACAGTGTTTGCCTGGCCGGGCGTTGGGCGTTATCTGACTACGGCATTGTTTGCCGCGGATACGCCAGCCATTCTTGGCGCGACCTTGTTGATCGGTACCTGTTTTGTGGTGCTTAACGCGCTGGCTGACGCGCTGACCTATTTAGTGGACCCGCGAACCCGATGAGCCAATACCTTTCTGAACATGAACCCCAGAGCGAGCCGGCTGCCGTTTACCGCTCGCGTGGCAAGTTGACCACGCTGACGTTGGGCGCCACGCTGGTGGCGATTTTGATCCTCACCGCACTGCTGGCTCCCTGGTTGGCCCCCTTTGATCCCAATCTACAGCATATAGAGATGCGGCTATTGCCGCCGTCCTCCGGTCATTGGCTGGGGACTGACGGCTTTGGCCGCGATCTGTTGTCACGGGTCATTTATGGCGCGCGGCCAACATTAATTCTGGTGTCATTGATCCTGCTGCTGACCATTCCGATTGGTTTGTTGGTGGGCATTAGCGCCGGTTACCTCGGCGGCTGGGTGGAGCGCATTCTAATGCGTGTCACCGATATTTTTCTGTCATTGCCAAGCCTGGTGATCGCGTTGGCGTTTGTCGCGGTGCTAGGCCCCGGGTTGATGAATGGCGCTCTGGCACTGGCATTGACCAGTTGGCCGTCGTTTGCCCGGCAGGCACGGGCGGAAACGCTCGCGCTGCGCCGCAGTGATTATCTGGCGGCCGCGCGTATGCAGGGCATTGGCGGTTTGCGGCTGATGGCTGGCCATATATTGCCGCTGTGCCTGCCAAGTGCGGTGGTGCGTGCTGCATTGAGCCTGGGCGGGATTATCTTGTCTGCCGCTGGTTTAGGTTTTCTCGGTATGGGTGTGGCACCGCCCACTGCGGAATGGGGATCGATGGTCGCCGAAGGCAGTAAAGTGATTTTTGATCAGTGGTGGGTGGCCGCCGCACCGGGCGGAGCAATCCTGTTTGCCAGCCTGGCCTTTAACCTGTTGGGCGATGGCCTGCGCGATAAAATGGATCCTCGTCATGGGCATTGATAACAACTTATTGACCGTTGAACGGCTGACGGTGGCATTGCCAGGGGCACAGCCGTTGGTAAAAGGGATTTCTTTCAGCATGGGCCAGGAACGGATGGCGCTGGTGGGCGAATCCGGCTCGGGCAAATCGTTGACTGCACGCGCCTTGATGGGGCTGCTGCCGCCACCGTTACAGTTGCAGGCGCAGCGTTTGACGCTAGGGGGAGACGATCTGACGCGGCTGAATGAACGTCAGTGGAACCGCCTGCGTGGTAACAAAGTGGCAATGGTGATGCAGGATCCCAAACATGCGCTGAACCCGACCCAACAAATTGGCCGTCAGGTGGAAGAGCCACTGTTACTGCATACCCGCCTTGGGCGTGCCGAACGGCGGGAGAAGGTGCTGGATATGTTGGCTGCGGTGGGGTTGCCCGATCCGGTTGCGCTACGTCAACGCTACCCACACCAGTTGTCCGGGGGCATGGGGCAACGCGTGATGTTGGCGATTGCGCTGATTAACGATCCGCAATTACTGATTGCCGATGAGCCAACGTCAGCGCTGGATCACCAGATGCGCGATCAGGTACTGCAACTGATCGAAAATCTGGTTGAGCAACGTAATATGGGCCTGATTTTGATCAGTCATGATTTACAGCAGGTGGCGCATTACTGCGAACGGGTGCTGGTGATGTACAAGGGTGAACTGCTGGATCAGTTACCTGCCGATCGCCTGGCCACGGCCACTCATCCCTATACCCGCACGCTGTGGTCATGTCGACCAAGCCGGGAAACGCACGGCAAACAGCTGCCTGTGCTGGATCGTACACTGCTGGAGTCACTGAAATGAGCCTGATTACCCTGGACAATCTCAGTGTCAGCCACCGGCAGGGCTATGAATTGCGCACGGTGGTGCATGATGTCAGCCTGCATATTGAGCAGGGTGAGTGTTTCGGCCTCGTTGGCCCTTCCGGCTGCGGTAAGTCGTCGCTGCTGTGGGTGCTGGCCGGGTTAAATGAACACTGGAGCGGGGAGTTCCACCTGTTGGGCCGTGATCTACAGCCGGGGCGGCCTTTTACCGGCACGCTGCGGCGTGAGGTACAAATGGTCTTTCAGGATCCCTACGCGTCGCTGCACCCCAAACACCGCTTGCTGCGCACATTGGCGGAGCCGCTGAAATTGCTGAAAGAGAGTGATATCGAGCAGAAAATCAGCGCCGGTTTTCGTCAGGTAGGCTTAGATCCCCGTTTGTTGGATCGCTATCCCCATCAGCTTTCCGGCGGGCAGCGTCAACGGGTGGCGATAGTGCGCGCGCTGTTGCTAAAACCCAAGCTGTTGTTACTCGATGAGCCTACCTCTGCACTGGATATGTCAGTGCAGGCGGAGATCCTCAATTTGCTCAACGAACTGAAACAGGCGGGGGATTTAACGATGATCCTGGTCAGTCACGATGCCGATGTTATCGATCACATGTGCGATCGCTCGGTGGCGATGGCGCAGGGCCGGATCCTTGCTTGAGCCTATGCCCGCCAACGCGGCGGGCATATCCATCTTGGTAATAAATAAAGCAATTTATAGTCGTTCTTCTGCTAAGCCGCTGCCCCTACACTCGAAAAATAGCGCATCCGCGTGATTTTGGAGAGTGCATCTCATGAAACGGTTCATCCCGACCTTATTATTCAGTGCCCTGGTAACCAGTTATGGTGCGCAAGCGGTCACCCCAAAAGACACGCTGGTGGTGGTCAGTTCGCTGGAAGGCATCATCAGCCTGGATCCGGCAGAGAGCTTTGAAACCGTCAGTTCGGCCAACCTGGTCAATTTGTACCAGCGGTTACTTACGCCGGACCGAACCACACCGGAAAAACTGGCCCCGGAGCTGGCCAGTGGGTGGGTGGCGGGGGCGGACGGCCACAGCCTGATTTTTACCCTGAAGGCTAACCAACGCTTTGCTTCCGGTAACCCGGTGCGGCCCGAAGACGTGATTTTCTCGCTGGTGCGTGCGGTAAAGCTGAACAAGGCACCGTCGTTTATTCTCGGTGAGTTAGGCTGGACGCCGGATAATGTTGCGAGCCAATTGACGAAGCTGAGTGACAGCCAGTTGCGCGTGAGCTGGTCGGCCAACATCGGCAGCGGACTGGCGTTGCGGTTATTGACTGCACCGGTAGCGTCCATCGTCGATGAAAAGCTGTTGAATGAGCACAGCCAACAGGGAGACTTCGGCAACCTTTGGTTGCGCTCGAATTCCGCAGGGGCCGGCCCCTATCGTGTCAGCAACTATGTCCCGCATGAGGCACTGCTGTTCAGTCGCAACGACTACGCTCAACCGCAGGCAAAACTGAAAACGGTGCTGCTGAAGAATGTTAGCGATGCCGGGACTCGACGGTTATTGTTACTCAAGGGGGACGCAGACGTGGCCTATGACCTGGGGGCCGATCAGTTCAATTCGCTGCGTAAAGAACCGGGTATCCGCATAGAACAGCAGGACTCGGCCAAGGTCTATTACCTCGGTTTCAACACCGGCAGCAAACAGGTACCGGCGTTGAGTAACCCTGCCCTGTGGCAGGCGGCGCGCTGGCTGGTGGACTACCAGGCGATTGCTGACACCCTGTTGAAGGGGCAATACCGCGTCCATCAGGCATTTCTACCGCTGGGGCTGGACGGTGCCATCGACAATCAACCGTTCAAACTCGACGTGGACAAGGCCAAACGGATTTTGCATGACGCCGGGATCGCCGAAGGGACGCGCATTGATCTGATCGTCATCAACCAACCGCCGTATATCGATATAGCCCAAGCGTTGCAGGCCAGCTTTGCCAAGGCGGGTTTGCAATTGGCTATCCATCCGGTGGTGGAGAGTGACCTGTGGGGCAAAATGCGCAGCCGTGATTTCCAGGCCATTTTCACCTATTGGGGCGCCGATTATTTGGATCCAAACACCAACGCCAGCGCCTTCGCCTACAACGTGCCGGATGGGCCGAAAACCCTGGCCTGGCGTACCCAGTGGAATATCCCGGCGTTGAGTGCAGAAACTCGTGCGGCAGCGGCGGAAGGCGATGGCGCACAACGCGCTGCACGTTATGCCACACTTCAGCGCGAAGTGCAGGCCAGTTCCCCTTACGTCGTGGCGCTACAGGGGCAAACCCTGGTGGCTCTGCGCGATAACGTCAAAGACGCCAACGTGGATATCGCCAACAGCATGCTGTACCTGGATCGCGTGAGTAAGTAGTTCCCCACGGCACGGCTTTTGCAGGATGAGGTGTATTTACCGACTCGGGGATCCTGTCATGAGCCGTAATCACGCTTTCCCTTCTCGCGCCGGCGATTTTTTGCTGGCTTCAAAACGTTGTGAAATTACCCTGTTGCAGCAGCTGTTGCAGATGGGGAAGTTGGTTGGTCGGGTCAGCCAACTGATCCATGTGCTCCAGCGGGAACGCGGTACCGTCAATATTTACCTCTGTTCGCAAGGAGCGCTGTTCAGTGAGCGGCTAGCCGGACGCGCTCAGGACGTGGAGCAGGCCGAGCTTGAAGTGCAACGACAGTTGGCGCAGTTGGACGACAATAGCGCTCCGCTGGTCAGCGCCAGCCGTCTGTTCAGCCGTATTGCCTGCGCGTTGCATAATCTTACGGCTTTGCCTGAACTTCGCCGTCAAGTACAGCAGCGGCAGATGTTGCAACCTGTGGCAATGAACACGTTCAATGACATCATTCACAGTTTGTTGGCGCTGGTATTCGAAGCGGCGGACGCCTGCGTGGATCCCAGAACGGCACGCGCTTTGATCGCTATGTTCAGCTTTATGCAGGGCAAGGAGTTGGCGGGGCAAGAGCGGGCGATCGGCTCGGCCGGTTTCGCCGCTATGCGTTTTGATAATACGGCACACCAACAACTTTTGATGCTTATTGAGGGACAGGAGCGCTGTTTTCATACCTTCAGTGAGTTTGCCGATCAATCCTCGTTAGACCAATGGCAACGTATGCAACAGCAGGATGACCGCGAATTTGAGCGCCTGCGTCGTATCGCGTGCACCCAATTGCAACTGAGCGATCGCGCTGATAGCAGCCTGCGTTGGTTCGAGATTACCAGTGCGCGTATCGATCTGATGAAGCACATTGAGGACCGGTTGGAAGAGGCACTGATGGCCAGTTGTCGCCATAGTCTGGCGCAGGCCCAGCGCGCGCTAGCGACGGATTGCGTGGGTGATGTTCCGCCGCAGGCGAAAGAAAGCTACGCAGTGTTCGTGGCCGCGCCCTTGGGGGATGCGTCGCCGCTGGTGGGGGACGGCATCAATCCACGTCTGGGACGCTCGATGCTGGAGCTGATCCAACAGCAGTCACAACGGTTACAGGTCTTGTCGGAGGAACTGGCAACGGCGCGGGCAACACTGCATGAGCGCAAAGAAATTGAGCGTGCCAAAGGGCTGCTGATGCAGCATCGGGGGCTGACGGAGGCACAGGCCCACCGGTTACTGCTCAACATGGCGATGAACCAAAATCGGCGGCTGATTGATATCGCCAACGCCATGCTGGCGGTAGCGGATATTTTGCCACCGGCAGGAGATACTCCCTAAGGAGTATATGCACACAGTCAGTGCAGTTACTGCCTTGCGACTGTGCAGAAAAAACCACAATGCAAGGCGCGGTGGCGCGTTGCGCCGGAAAATCCACGGGTTACGGAGTTGGCACGCAAGCTGCATTAAATAAAACGTAACCCGGCCAATGGCGGTCGGGTTACCAATAATATTTTGGATAAAGGCGTCCTTTCAGCATGTTCACCCCAACGGTGGAATGTGCTGATGGGACGCCTTTTTTATTTTATCGCCTGATTGAAGGACTTGCTGATGACGCACACAAAACCCCCGGGGCTTAGCTTGACGCGCCGCCGTTTTCTGGCCGGTAGCGCGGCGCTGGGCGGCAGCATGATGTTGCCCGGTCTGATGAATGCTGCCTGGGCCGCAGGCTCTGACGCACCGGAGAAAAAAGAGATCCGCGTGGGCTTTATTCCTCTCACCGACTGCGCGTCTGTGGTGATGGCTGCGGTGAAACAGTTTGATCAGAAGTACGGCATCAAAATCATCCCAAGCAAGGAAGCCAGTTGGGCAGCGGTGCGCGATAAATTGCTGTCCGGCGAGCTGGATGCGGCGCACGTGTTGTACGGCATGGTTTATGGCCTGCAGCTGGGTGCCGCAGGGCCGCAGCATGATATGGCCGTGTTGATGACACTCAACAATAACGGTCAGGCGATTACGCTTTCCAATCAGTTGAAACAAGCCGGTGTCACCGATGCGGCGACGTTGAAAAAGGCTGTCGATGCCAGCGCCAAAGGGACTTATACCTTTGCCCAAACCTTCCCAACCGGTACCCACGCCATGTGGCTGTATTACTGGCTGGCGAACGCCGGTATCCATCCGTTTGATGACGTACGTAACGTCGTGGTGCCGCCGCCGCAGATGGTGATGAACATGAAGATCGGCAACATGAGCGGCTTCTGCGTAGGTGAGCCGTGGAACCAACGTGCGATTGCCGAGAACATCGGATTTACCGCGATCACCAGTCAGGATATTTGGCCCGATCATCCGGAAAAGGTGCTGGGTACGACAGGTAACTGGGTGG
The DNA here is from genome assembly GCF_017832355.1 of Serratia sp. PL17. GTDB lineage: Bacteria > Pseudomonadota > Gammaproteobacteria > Enterobacterales > Enterobacteriaceae > Serratia. Next base: position 82,132 of record NZ_JAFIBY010000003.1, on the reverse strand, counting down.
CGACTCACCCCAACAGTGCGCGTGCGCTGACCGCTGCGGTATTGGATGCCGCACGCTGGATCGACAGTTCAGATGCCACTCGCCAGGAAACGGCGAACACCGTGGCAGGGCGCGCCTATATCAATACCAAACCGGAAATCATTACCGGTCGCATGCTCGGTCAGTATCAAAACGGCCTGGGCAAGTCTTGGCAAGACGCCCACGCGATGCGCTTTTTCCACGATGGGGAGGTGAGCTATCCCTATTTGTCCGACGGTATGTGGTTCCTGACACAGCATCGGCGTTGGGGCCTGCTGAATACCGAACCTGATTATCTGGGCGTTGCCCAGAAAATAAACCGTATCGAGATCTACAAACAGGCAGCCAGCGCGGTGGGTGGGGTGAGTTTGCCCGCCAGCGATATGCGCACCAGCACGTTGTTTGACGGCAAACGATGGGACGGCAGCAATCCGGCGGAATACGCCAACGGTTTCACTTTAAAGCGCTGAGGTAACCAATGAAGAATCTGGCTGAACGGAGAGATATTCCTGTGTCATCAGGTGTGGAAGTCAGTGCGCAAATTGTGCCATTGAAGCGACCGAGCCCTCCGTCGTCGCCGCGTGCTCCTCGTTGGCGTTTATACCTTCAGCGGTGTTTTCGTCGCGGGATACCTGCGCTTTTGGGGGTGATATTGACCTTGGTGGTGTGGCAAATAGCGGCGCTTAACAGCAAGGGGTTTCCTACGCCTTGGGCCACCTGGCAGGCGGCTCTGGTGCTGTTTGCCGATCCATTTTATTCCGCCGGTCCGAACGACCAGGGTATTGGCTGGAACGTGTTGGCTTCGTTGCAGCGTGTGGCGACGGGCTTTGGGCTGGCGGCGCTGGTGGGGATCCCTGCCGGCTTTCTGCTGGGGCGCTTTGCGTTTCTGGCCAACATGCTTAACCCGATCATTTCGCTGTTGCGCCCGGTGAGCCCATTGGCCTGGCTGCCGATTGGTCTGCTGCTGTTCCAACGTGCGGAACCGGCGTCAACATGGACCATTTTCATCTGTTCGATCTGGCCGATGATCCTCAATACCGCGGAAGGCGTCACGCGTATTCCGCAGGATTATCTCAACGTGGCGCGGGTGCTCAAGCTGTCGGAGTGGACGGTGATGCGCAAAATCCTTTTCCCGGCGGTGCTGCCTTACGTATTGACCGGCGTGCGCCTGTCGATAGGTATTGCCTGGCTGGTGATCGTGGCGGCAGAAATGCTGACCGGCGGCGTCGGCATCGGTTTTTGGATCTGGAATGAGTGGAACAACCTCAACGTCGAAAACATCATTATCGCCATCATTGTGATCGGCGTGGTCGGGTTGCTGCTAGAGCAGGGGCTGATGTTGTTGGCAAAACGTTTTAGCTATCAGAGTCGTTAAGGAGCACGCCATGAAACCCATTATTCAGGTCCAAAACGTCAGCCAGCGCTTTGCTACGCCACAAGGGGAATTTATCGCACTGGATAGGGTGAGTTTTGATATTCAGGCCGGAGAGACAGTCAGCCTGATCGGCCATTCCGGCTGTGGTAAATCAACCCTGCTGAACTTGATTGCCGGGCTTACGTTGCCCAGTGACGGCGTGATGTTGTGCGATAACCAGCATATTACCGGGCCTGGCCCGGACCGGGGCGTCGTGTTTCAAAACCATTCGCTGCTGCCGTGGCTGACCACCTATGAGAACGTGGCGTTGGCGGTGCATCAGGTGTTTCGCCAAGAGATGAGTCGTAGCGAAATGCGTGACTGGATAGAACACAACCTGGCGTTGGTGCACATGAGTCACGCGCTACACAAACGGCCACACGAAATTTCTGGCGGTATGAAACAACGCGTCGGCATTGCTCGCGCGCTGGCGATGAAACCCAAGGTGCTTTTGATGGACGAACCCTTTGGTGCGCTGGATGCGCTGACCCGCGCACATTTGCAAGATGCGGTGATGGAAATCCAGCAGCGTTTGCATACCACCCTGGTGCTGATTACTCATGATGTGGACGAGGCGGTGCTGCTGTCGGATCGGGTATTGATGATGACCAATGGCCCCTCGGCCACCGTCGGCGAAATTCTGCACGTGGCACTGCCACGCCCACGCTCAAGGGTTGAGCTAGCGGACTCCCCGGACTATCACCATTACCGTCAGCAGGTGCTGAAGTTCCTTTATGAGAAGCACGCGAAAGCGGCATGAGAGCCAGAAGATGGACAAATCCAAACTGGTGGTGATTGGCAACGGCATGGCCGGTATGCGGTTGGTGGAAACCCTGTGCCAGCGAGTACCTGAGCGTTATGCCATCTCGGTAATTGGTGATGAGCCACGCGGCAATTACAACCGTATTTTGCTGTCACCCGTGCTGGCAGGAGACAAGACGTTTGCCGATACCCTGCTGCATGACGATGACTGGTATCGGCAACACCGTGTGCAACTGCTGTCTGGAGAGCCTGCGTTGAGGGTCGATCGGCAGCAAAAGTGCGTAATCACGGCCCGGCATCAACTGCCTTATGACCTGCTGGTGTTCGCTACCGGTTCGCGCCCGTTACGGCCCTCGGTAGAGGGGGGGACATTAAAGGGCATTTATGGCTTTCGCACGCTGGATGACGTTGAGGCAATGCTGAGTCACTGCGGCACAGGCAGACCAGCGTTGGTGGTAGGGGGCGGGGTTTTGGGTATTGAAGCGGCGGCGGCGCTGGCGCAGCGCGGCATGGGGGTCACCGTGGTGCACCGTGGCGAGCACTTGATGGAGCGGCAGTTAGACGCACACGCAGGACGGATGCTGCAACATACCTTGCGGCAACGGGGTATCGAATGCCGGTTGCGGTGTGAGGTTAACCAATTTCATGGCAGCGATCGGGTGAGCCGCGCCACGTTGAGCAATGGGGAACAACTGGACTGTGAACTGGTGGTCATTGCCATGGGTGTACGACCTGAGATCAGCCTTGCACAGGCTGCTGGACTGGCTTGCGATCGCGGCATTGCGATCAACGATCGGATGCAAACTGACGATCCCACCGTGTTCGCCATCGGTGAATGTGCCCAGTTTGGCAGCACAACCTTCGGCCTGGTGGCGCCTTGCTGGCAGCAGGCCGGGCTGTTGGCACAACAACTGAGTGGTGAATCTGTGGCGGGTTATCGACCGACCCCACTGCATACCCGTCTGAAGGTGAGCGGGATTGAAGTATTCAGCGCTGGGGAAATGACGGCAGACGCGCAGACTGAGACTTATCACGCTGAAGATCCACAGGTGCAGCATTACCGTCGGTTGCTGGTACGTGACGGCAGATTACAGGGCGTGGTGCTGTATGGCGACGCTCAGGACAGCGCCTTTTATCTGCAACAGCTTAGCCAACCGGTTCAACAACCGGATGCCCTGTTGTTTGGCCATAGTGAACCTGAGGCGCCAATGGCGTCTGAAGAGAGGATTTCTGATATGCACAAACCCGTTCTGTTGGTTGCCGGACACGGCATGGTTGGGCATCACTTCCTGGAACAACTGGTTATTCGCGAGTTGCACCAGCAGTACCACATTGTGGTGTTTGGCGAAGAACCGGTCGCGGCATATGACCGGGTACATTTGTCCGAGTTTTTTTCCGGCCGCAGTGCAGACTCGCTGTCAATGGTGGCGGCTGGCTTCTTCGAGCAGAACGGTATAGAGCTGCGCTTGGGACAGGCAGTTTGCGCTATCGATCGCCAACGTAAATGCGTGATTGATGCCGAAGGACGTGAAACGGCCTATGACCAACTGGTACTGGCAACCGGTTCTTACCCCTTTGTTCCGCCCATTCCAGGCAACGACCGTCCGGGTTGCCTGGTTTACCGCACACTTGAGGATCTGGACGCCATTGCGGACTGCGCCAGCACTGCCCGCGTGGGGGTGGTGGTCGGCGGCGGCCTGCTCGGGTTGGAGGCCGCCAACGCGCTGCGCCAGCTTGGCTTGAACACCCACGTGGTCGAGTTTGCCCCGCGCCTGATGGGGGTACAGCTCGATGACGGTGGTGCAGCCATGCTGCGCAAAAAAATTGAAGCGTTGGGCGTCAGCGTGCATACCGGTAAACAAACGCAGGCGATTATTGACGGTTCGTTACACCGTCACTGCATGGTTTTTGCTGATGATGAACGCTTAGAGGCTGATTTAATTCTTTTTTCCGCCGGAATTCGTCCCCGTGACCAACTTGCTCGTGCTGCGGCGCTGGAGGTGGGCGCACGCGGTGGCATCGTGATCGATAGCCAGTGTCGAACCAGTGATGAGGCGATCTACGCCATCGGCGAATGTGCGTTGTGGAACGGGCAAATTTTCGGACTGGTGGCACCGGGTTATCAGATGGCGCGTACGCTGGCGGATTGCTTGGCGGGGCACGATAGCGTGTTCTGCGGCGCGGACATGAGCACCAAACTGAAACTGTTGGGTGTCGAGGTTGCCTCGATCGGCGATGCCCACGGGCATACGCCGGGCAGCCAAAGTTACAATTGGGTCGATGGCCCGGCGCAGGTGTATAAAAAAATGGTCATCGATGCCGACGGTAAACGGTTACTGGGCGCGGTATTGGTAGGTGACAGCAGCGAATACAGCACACTACAGCAAATGATGCTCAATGATATGCCGTTGCCTGCCGCACCGGAAAGCCTGATTTTACCCACCTCGTCCGGGGTGATGCCGAAAGCACTGGGGGTATCGGCGCTGCCGGCAACGGCGCAGATTTGCTCCTGCCATAACGTCAGCAAGGCCAACATCAGCGACGCAGTGGCCCAAGGGTGTGGCGATTTGGCCGCGGTGAAAGCCTGCACCAAAGCGGGGACCGGCTGTGGCGGTTGCGCTGCACTGGTTAAACACGTGATGGAACATGAACTGCAGCAGCGTGGCGTGGTGGTAAAAAAAGACGTTTGCGAGCATTTCGCTTACTCACGCCAGGAGCTGTATCACCTGGTTCGCGTTGGCCATATCCGCACCTTTGATGAGCTCTTGGCCCGGCATGGTCATGGTCACGGCTGCGAAGTATGTAAACCACTGGTGGGATCTATTCTGGCGTCGTGTTGGAATGAGTATCTGCTCAAACCTCCGCATCTGCCCCTGCAAGATACCAACGACCGCTTCTTTGCCAATATCCAAAAAGACGGGACTTACTCGGTGGTGCCTCGGGTACCGGCCGGTGAAATAACCCCGGCAGGGCTGATCGCCATCGGTCAAATCGCTTTGCGCTATCAACTCTACACCAAGATTACCGGCGGCCAGCGGGTTGACATGTTTGGCGCACGATTGGAGCAATTACCGGAGATTTGGCAGCAATTGATCGACGCCGGGTTTGAGACCGGGCATGCCTACGGCAAGTCACTGCGCACGGTAAAATCTTGCGTTGGCTCCAGTTGGTGCCGCTATGGCGTGCAGGACTCTACCGCGCTGGCTATCGAACTGGAGCACCGTTACAAGGGGTTGCGATCGCCGCACAAAATCAAGATGGCGGTTTCCGGCTGCACCCGAGAGTGTGCGGAGGCGCAGAGCAAAGACGTTGGGGTCATAGCAACCGATAAAGGCTGGAACCTGTACCTGTGCGGCAACGGCGGCATGAAACCACGCCATGCAGATTTGTTTGCCAGCGATCTTGATACCGCCACGCTGATCCGTACGGTCGACCGTTTCCTGATGTTCTACATTCGTACTGCCGATCGCCTGCAGCGCACCAGCACCTGGATGGACAATCTGGAGGGGGGGCTGGACTACCTGCGTGAAGTGGTTTTGCAGGACAGCCTGGGGATCGGTAGCGAATTGGATGCCGAAATGGAAACTGTGGTCAGCCATTACCAATGTGAATGGCAAACCACGCTCGCCAGTCCGGATCGTCTGAAGCTGTTCCGTCCGTTTGTTAACAGCGAGCAGCCCGATGAGGCAATCGTCTGGCAGCCGGAGCGCGGGCAACGCCGTCCGGCTACGGGGGAGGAGCGTGGCCAGGTGATCGAGGTGCAACCGGCGCCGAACACAAAAGAACAATGGCTGGATATCTGCGCACTGGTGGATATTCCGGACAATACGGGAATTGCGGCCCGTCTGGGGCAGCGGCAAATCGCCCTGTTTAATTTACCGGGCAGCGGTGTTTATGCGTTGGCTAACCAAGAGCCTGACAGTGACGCCAATGTGCTGGCACGTGGGTTGCTCGGCGACGTGGGGGGCGAGCCCGTCGTGATTTCCCCGCTGTACAAACAACGTTTCCGCCTGAGCGACGGCATCTGCGTGGATAATGCCGAACGCAGGGTCACCGCCTGGCCAGTAAAGGTGGAGGCAGACCGAGTGTGGGTGTGTAGCACGCCATTGGGGGTACGGAGTGCGTTGCCCGAAACGCTGGACGTAACATCATGACCGCCGTGCATTGCACCACCTGTCCTTACTGCGGGGTTGGCTGTGGGGTGACTATAGCGCAGCAGAACAACGGTGCGTTGACGATTGGCGGTGATACTGCGCACCCGGCCAATCAGGGGAGGCTCTGTGTTAAAGGCAGTGCGCTGGGTGAAACGCTGGATCTGGCGGGCCGCCTGCTTCAACCGCAGGTCGATGGCCAATCTGCCACCTGGGAGCGGGCGCTTGGGCAAGTGGCACAGCGTTTTAACCATATTATTGAACAACATGGGCCGCAGGCCGTGGCGTTTTATGCCTCAGGCCAACTGCTGACCGAAGACTATTATGTGGCGAACAAACTGATGAAGGGATTCATTGGTGCGGCCAATATCGATACCAACTCCCGGTTGTGTATGGCATCTGCCGTGGTTGGCTACAAGCGAGCATTTGGTGGCGATGCCGTGCCCTGTTGTTATGAAGATATCGAACAGGCGGATTTGGTGATATTGACCGGCTCTAACACTGCGTGGGCGCACCCGGTGGTCTATCAGCGTCTGGTGAAAGCGCGGCAGCAACGCCCGCAGATGCGGGTGGTGGTGATTGACCCACGAGAGACGGCAACCTGTGATATTGCCGACGTACATTTGCCGCTGCAGCCCGGCACTGACGCCGCGTTATTTACGGGCGCACTGCGTTGGTTGGTTGAACAGGACGGCCTGGATAGCGCCTTTTTGCAACAGCATGCCAGTGGCACAGAGGCGACATTGGCAGCGGCAGCAGAGTGGACGCCGCAGCGCGTCGCAGAGTTTTGCGGATTGCCGCTGCGGACAGTACTGACGTTTTTCCAATTGCTGACCACGTCCTACAACTGGGTGACGCTTTATTCGATGGGCATTAACCAGTCTGCAAGTGGTGCGGATAAATGCAATGCGATTATCAACCTGCACCTGGCGGGGGGACGCATTGGTCGGGCGGGCAGCGGACCGTTTTCGATAACCGGTCAACCCAATGCCATGGGCGGACGCGAAGTGGGTGGGTTAGCCAATCAACTGGCAGCGCATATGGGGTTCAGCGCCGAAGAGACCGACCGGGTACAACGTTTTTGGCAATCACCCCGCATCGCCCGCCAGCCGGGGCTGAATGCGGTGGCGTTGTTTCAGGCGATAGCGGCCGGGCAGGTGAAAGCGGTGTGGATCATGGGCACCAACCCGGCGGTCTCTCTGCCCGATGCCGATGCCGTGCGGCAGGCGCTGAAGCAATGCCCGCTGGTGGTGGTATCCGACGTAATGGCAATGACCGATACCGCCGAGTTGGCGCATATTCGCTTGCCGACGCTGGCCTGGGGGGAAAAAGAGGGCAGCGTGACTAACTCTGAACGCTGCATTTCACGCCAGCGTGCTTTTCTGTCGCCACCGGGACAAGCCCGGGCTGACTGGTGGATCCTCAGCCAGGTTGCGCAACGTATGGGTTATGGTGAGGCATTTGGTTACCAGCATCCGTCAGAGATTTTCAGCGAACATGCAGCACTGTCCGCATTTGAAAATAACGGAACGCGCGCGTTTGACATCGGCCTGTTGGCGGGATGGGATAAGCAGCAATGGTTAGGCATGACGCCGGTGCAGTGGCCGGTGAATGAACAACATCCTGCCGGTTGCCTGCGCTTGTTTGGTGATAAGCGATTTTTCCATGCTGACGGCAAGGCGCGATTACTGCCGGTGACGCCGCGCCTGCCGCAAAATGCGGTATCGCAGCGCTATCCACTGGTACTGAATACGGGGCGTATCCGCGATCAATGGCACACCATGACACGCACCGGTAAAGCGGCGCGGCTGATGCGCCATTTGAGCGAACCTTTCTGTGAAATACATCCACAGGACGCCGCCGAGTTGGGGATTGCTGACAGCAGCGTGGTACGGCTCAGCTCTCCGCATGGCTGGATGCTGGCACGAGCGCAGTGCAGCCCAGGGCAACGTCGCGGCAGCGTGTTCGTTCCTATGCACTGGAACGGCCAATTTACCGGACAGGGGCGGGTTGACAGCCTGATCCCACCCGTGGTGGATGCCGATTCCGGGCAGCCAGAAAGCAAACATGCGCCGGTGCGAGTAAGCCCGTGGCCAGTGAGTTGGCAGGCGGAGATTTTTTTGCGTGCTGAGGTAGCCGCGCCCAAGGGCATTTACTGGAGCCGGGTCGCGCAGGACGGCTTGACGCACTACATCATGGCTGGGCAGCAACCGGTTGAAGATTGGCAAGCCTGGTTACAGCAGCATTTCACGTTGGCGGGCCTGACATTGCAAACGGCACAGCTGGCACAGCGGGGTCTGCATCTGATTGGCTGGCGGCAAGGCGAGGTGCAATTGGCGTTTTATGCCCGCCAGCATGCACCCGCGCTCGATCGACCGGCGATCCTTACTGCGTTTAAACAGGCACCCGCCAGCGGACCGCAACGGCTGGCGCTGCTGGCAGGGCGTGGAGCCGCCGATCAACCTGCGGCGGGTGCGACGGTTTGTAGCTGCTTTGGCGTAGGGGAAAATCGCATCATTGCGGCGATCCAGTCAGGGTGTCATAGCGCGAAGGCGTTGGGAGCCAGCCTGCAATGCGGCACCCATTGCGGTTCTTGTCTGCCAGAACTGAAAAAACTGATTCAACAGCATGCGTCCCAACGGGTAGCTTAGCGGAGGTGTCGATATGAACGTGATTGATAAACTGCTGTGTGCCGGGGACAGGCAACAGCCGGTACGTGGCGGTGAGGTATGGCTGGTGGGGGCCGGACCAGGGGATGCCGAGCTGCTGACCTTGAAAGCGCTGCGGGTGATCCGCCAGGCGGATGTGGTGGTGTTCGATCGCCTGGTTTCCCCGGCGGTAATGGCATTGCTGCCGCTGGAGACGTTGCGAATCGACGTGGGTAAATCCATGGGGTGCCACACCCTGTCGCAAGTGGAGATCGAACACCTGCTGGTGGAACTGGCGCAGGCGGGTAATCGGGTGGTGCGGTTGAAAGGAGGGGACCCCTTTATTTTTGGCCGTGGCGGGGAAGAAATGGTGCAATTACAGCGCCATGGCGTGCCGTGTCATGTGGTACCGGGTATTACCGCTGCCAGCGGATGTGCGGCGGCGAGCGGTATTCCGCTGACCCATCGCGACTACGCGCAATCGGTGCGTTTTGTCACTGGACATTGCCGCAGCGGTGAAGTGGATCTGGATTGGCAAAGCCTGGTTACCGCAGGCCAGACGCTGGTGTTTTATATGGGGCTGACCCTGAGTGAAACCATTGCGGCACAGCTGATACGCCATGGCATGGCGGGACAGACCCCCTTGGCTATCATTGAGCGCGGTACGCAACCGCAACAGCGAGTATTAATCGGTACTTTGTCCTCACTACCGGCGTTGATCGTCAATCAGCGGCCTATGTCACCCAGCCTGCTGGTGATTGGTGAGGTGGTCAGTCTGCACCGCCCTGTGACGGTCAACGCTGTGCGGCCCCAAAAGGCGCGGGCCTTTAGCCCTCTATTGGCCGAAGCGGCCGATAATGCCCGCACCGCCCTTGGCGTGGCCCTGTAATTTTTCCAGTAGCTGTTCACGGGTTAATCCTGGGCCAAGCGCATGCGGGGGAAGATCGGTGGCGATCAGCACAAACGTGTAGTGATGCAGCCCAGAGCCAGCGGGCGGGCATGGGCCATGATAAACCGCGGTACCCGGTGAGTTTTTGCCACCGACAAAGCCTTTTCCTTGGGTGAGATCGCCTTCAGCGAATCCGTTGGTGGTGGCAGGGATGCCATAGGCGACTAAATGGCTGACGCCCAGACCGGCTTTGCCTTCTGGATCGGACAGCAACAAGGCGAAGCTTTTGGTGCCTACGGGTGGGTTGGCCCAGCTTAGCGGTGGAGAAACGTTATCGCCGGTACAGCTGGCGTTGCCAGGGGTGGCGCCGGCATATTTCTGCGCCAGCATACCGTTATCCTGAAACGCCGGTGAGCTGAGGGTAAAGGTGCTGGCGGCTTGCGCCGCAAAGGGTAACGAACCCGTAAATATCACGCTGAGCGCGAGTGCGGATAAACCACGACCGATCATACAGCCTCCTGTGTTTGCTTAAATAAAGCATAGTGGCGCAGAGGCTTGCCCGCTATAACAGCCGGATCAACAGTCGGCTATAACAGTGGCCAAAGGGGGGAGCCTGTCTGCCATTGGGGTGAAATAAGCTGAAATTAAGGAATTTCCCTTGATGAAGGGCACGATGCCCATGTCGGCCATCGATAATAGAATCCACCAACCTGAAATGGCCAGATAAAGGCCAAATGGCAGCGGGGAATGCCCGTCGGTTTTGCGCAATAAATAGGCCAAAACCGTGGTGCACAGAGCGGCGGCGGCTGCGACGGTGACCAGCACCGGTAACGCAGCCCATCCCGTCCAGGCACCCAAGGCCGCCAGCAGTTTAAAATCGCCTTGGCCGATGCCGTCAGTTTTACGTTTGCATCTATAGGCCGCATTGAGCAGCCACAGCGACAGGTAACCGGCGATTGCGCCCGTAACCGCCTCACTCAGCGGGGTAAAGTAACCCTGCTGGTTAACCCACAATCCGGCCCACAGTAACGGTTGTGTCAAACGATCTGGCAGTAAGCGGTATTGCCAGTCGATGAACGCCAGTGCGAGCAAGAGGGCGGCCGCCGACAGTAAGAGGAACCCTTGTGGTAGCGGGATACTGAAAGGCAGTGCCGCCATGCCGGCACCCAGGGCGATCCACCAGACCCACCGTATTTTCGGTGGGGATGGCGGTGGCGTAAGCCCCTGTGACAGTAAATCAATCAGCCGTATTGCTGCTGCGGCCGGAAGGAGCATCGCCAGGATAAACAAGCTGCGATACCAGAGCTCGAACGGTGGCCCACTAAACATAAAATGTCCCTGCTGAACTGAACGTAGTGTTCAAAATAGCGGCAAAACCCGGTGGGAAGGGAGTGAATGATTTGCCGTTTTTCAGTCTTGCGAGGTGGGCCGCAACGTGTTGCACTTGGCAGCGCAAACGCGCTGAGGTTTTAAATTAATATTGGTAATCAGTGTTTTGATATGATTTTGTATTTTGGTGTGCGTTTTTTTTAGGCAAAATTGAGAGTGAAATAAAGTGAATTTTACCCTTTGGGTTGGGGGGATGAAAGCCGTAGCCCGAAGACGGCAACCTCTTCTTGCCGAGTGGTGCTTTGTGTGACGGTGTCACAATGCCAAATGAGGTTTATCCGATTGTTTCTCATCAGAAACCGATTAGACTTTGGGTTTTACGATGCACTTTGGTGTCCCGGCACCCGGCAGAGAAACGCCCTCTGTTCAGCCAGTGTGTGATCCTTGGGGTGTCTGTTGCCTGGAGTGGCGGCAGCAAAAAAAGGTTTATGCGCCAAACCTTCTGGATGAGGCGGCGGCGACTGCGTAATGACAGACGTTATACAAAAAGCACGTTGTACAATGAGAGAAGCCGTTCATGTCCTCTCCCGCCTTGCTGGTTGTTCACCGGCCGCGTGGTTGTTGGGGGCGTTTGCCTGTGCGTTACCCGCCTATGCCGAGTCCCCGCCTGCGCCAGACACCGTGACCCCACAACCCACCGCGGACGATAGTCTTCCTGAGCTGGGCAGCAACCTGTCGAATGATGCCGAACGCGAGAAAGAGTGGGCCACCATGGCCAAGCAGTTGGGGGAACGTAACCTTAATAACGTTTCGGGCCAGCAGGTGCGTGCCCGTGCCGAAAACTATGCCGTGGGCCAAGCCAGTGATGTATTGCAACAACAGGCTCAGGAATTGCTCTCTCCACTGGGGACCGCCAAACTGTCGTTGGCCATGTCCGAACGCGGGGATTTTGCCGGCAGCAGCGGGCAGTTGTTCAGCCCGCTTTATGATGTCAACGGCCTGCTGACCTACAGCCAGATAGGTTTGCTGCAGCAAACGGGCGGTTCGCTCGGCAATCTTGGCGTTGGGCAGCGCTGGGTCGCTGGCGATTGGTTACTCGGGTATAACACGGTGCTCGACAGCGATTTCGAACGTCATCACAACCGCGCCAGCTTGGGAGCGGAGGCCTGGGGCGATTTCCTGCGTTTCTCAGCAAACTATTACTACCCGTTATCAGCCCTGGCGCAACAGGCCGATAACGCGGAGTTTCTTAGCCGGCCGGCGAAGGGCTATGACATTACTACGCAAGGCTACCTGCCATTTTATCGCCAGATTGGTGGCTCGCTCAGCTATGAGCAGTATTGGGGAGAGAATGTCGATCTGTTTGGCAGCGGTAAAAAGCAAAATGACCCGCGGGCTATGCAGTTGGGGGTAAATTACACCCCGGTTCCCTTGGTCACGGTGAAAGCGTTGCATAAGATGGGTGAGGGTGGCGTGAGTCAGGATCAGGTCGAGTTGGCGCTAAGTTATCGGCTTGGCGTGCCTTTGGTGAAACAGATATCGCCAGAATATGTTGCGCAGGCCAAGTCGTTACGCGGCAGCCGTTATGACAACATCGAGCGCAAAAATGTGCCGGTGATGGCGTTCCGCCAGCGCAAAACGCTACAGGTGTTCCTGGCGACACCCCCCTGGCAACTGAATCCGGGGGAAACGCTGCCGTTGGTCTTGGAAATTAAAACCACCAACAAGATCACCCACGTCAGCTGGCAGGGAGACACCCAGGCCTTGAGCTTGACGCCGTCACAAAACAGTAACGATCCGCATGGATGGAGCCTGATTGTGCCGCAATGGGATGACGCACCGGGTGCCAGCAACAGTTACCGTTTATCGGTTACGCTGGAGGATGACAAGCACCAGTTGGTAACCTCAAACTGGATCCAACTGCAGGTGACAACGCCTTTGACGCTGTCTGCCGGTAACGAGGAAGGTCTGCCACCGGCAAAAATACTGCAAACGCCGGCTATCCCGGCAGAGACTGGGCCGTTATACGGCGATAACTAACCGTTCTTGCCCTGTAATACCCATACTGCGGCCTCAACGCGCGACTTCAGCTTCATTTTTTTTAAGAGGTGCTTAACGTGCACCTTGACGGTGCTCTCAGTGATGGTCAATTTGCGTGCGATCATTTTATTCGGCAGGCCTTGAGCGATCAGCTTAAGAATGTCGCGTTCGCGCGGCGTGAGTTGCTGGATATCGCGCTCGGCGCTGGGGCGGTTCTCACGCAGGCTGGCGGCCAGAATGGGCGTTAAGGCTTCGCTGAGTACCATTTGACCGGTCGCCGCCTGATGCAAAGCTTTCAGCAACTCTTCCGGTTCCATGTCTTTAAGCAGATAGCCATCGGCGCCGCGTTTTAGCGCGCTGACGACATCATCTTCATGATTCGAGACGCTAAACACGACAATGCGCCCGGAGAGTGCGGTCATTCGCAAACGATCCAGCGTTTCCAACCCGTTGATACCCGGCATGTTGAGGTCAAGCAGGATCAGATCAGGATCGTGCTCTTCGGCCAGTGTGACGCCTTGTTCACCATTACCGGCCTCGGCGATCACCTGCAGGCGCGGATCCATGCCGATGAGCTGTTTTACGCCGTTACGCAGCATTGGGTGGTCGTCAATCAGTAAAATGGTGGCGGCAGTTTCAGTTGTCATGTTTTCTCCCATGAGAGCCGATTGGGATCGGCTCTTAGTCGATGGCGTGGTTGTCCGGTTTGAATACCACCCGGACTTCAGTGCCGCCGCCGTTGCAGGGCAGTATTTCGCAGCGGCCGTGCAGGCTTTTGGCGCGATCGCGCATAATTATCAGGCCGTAATGATCAGGGCGGGCGGTATTTTCCGGCAGCCCACGACCGTTATCACTGACACTCAGGGTCACTTCCCCTCGTTGATTGATGACCTGAATGTTCACCCGGCTAGCCTGGGCATGTTTGTGGATGTTACTTAAGGCTTCGCGGGCAATCTGCAACAGGTGGATGGCCTGATACGCAGGCACTGTACGTGGCGTTAATTGATAATCGAGGTTGATGGTGATGCCGAGCCGTTGGCTAAATTCCTGAACCGTCGACTGCAATGCCGCCAGCAGCCCCGGCTCGGTTAACCGTAGACGGAAAGTGGTCAGCAATTCGCGCAGTTGCCGATAGGCAATGTTCAGTTCTTCGCGCATTTGCTGAACCAGCGCCAAATTCGCCGGTGAGAGCTCGGCCCCTTGCATTTGCAGGCAACTGGTTTGCATCTTCAAACATGACAGCGACTGGGCAATGGAATCATGCAGTTCGCGCGCTATCGCTGCGCGTTCCTCCATCAGCATGAGCTGTTGTTGATGGTCAACCTGGCGCTCAATAGCCAGCACGCTGGTCAACTGCTCAACCAGGGTGTTGATCAACTGCTGGTGGTCGTCGTTCAGCGGCTGCTGTGACGTATGTTGCGCGATAATGACGCCGTAATCTCCCAGCTTGTCGCTCAGGCTCCAGCTCAGTAAAGGGAGGTCGGCGTGCTGTGGGCTGTCATCGCTGAGACAAGCGCTACATACCGGGTTGTTGCAGTATTCCGGTCGAAGCGGCTGGTTGCCGCTCAATTGGACAAACTGTTCTTGGCTGTTGTTTTCGTACAATCGCACCTGAATGGCACGTAATGGCGTCAGGGCTTGCAGCTTATTGAGGATGGGCGTCAGTCGGCTGCACAGCGGTTCATTGGCGTGTAATTGGCGGCTGGCACAATACAAAAAACTCAACACCTGATTTTTTTGCTGCAGGTCGGCGGTTTTTTCCGCAACGCGTTGTTCTAGCCCGTTATACATTGTGGCCAATTCGTCGGACATGGTGTTCAACGCGCCGCCCAGCGAGGCCATTTCATCCTGATGGCCGCGTTGAGCAAAGCGTCGACTAAAATCGCCACGGCCTGCTGACAGCGCCATCTCCACCAGTTGGCGCCATGGGTGCAGCAGGCGACGGCGCAGATAGCAAATGGTGCCGACCAAAAGCAGCAATGTCAGTACGATAAACACCGCCTGCACCAGGGTGACTGTCAACAGCCGGCGTTCGGTGTGATGGTCGATATCGGAAACCAGCGTATCCAGCAGTGACACGAAATGCGCAACCTGGGCGGCAGCCTCTGCAGGCCGCTGGGCATTGCGCAGCTGTGGCAACAGCGTTAATTGCCAGTAATTGTGCAGTGCCTGAAATTGTTCGGTCAGTTGCTCTTGTTGTACCGAACGCTGCAAATCAGGGCTGTTTGCGTCCTGATCCAGTTCGCGAATCAGCGCTTCGCTGTGGGCATTCAAAGGCACTTGTGCCAACAGACGGTAACTTTGCATACGTAAGGAACCGGCTTTATTGATGGCGTGCGCATTGCCTTGAATGCTTTGCGACATCCAGGCAGAAATGCTCATGCCAGCAACGCCCAATATGCCCAGAAGCAGCATTAATATAGCTACCTGGTTAACGATGGAAAGCGGAGCTAACAGGCGTTTCATAGGTTTTGGATCCCCGGCGGTAACGCAATGCAACAACTGGAAACCTGAGTGCAGGAGCAGGTGATGCCAGTGAATAGAGTAACGATTCAGCATTATTTTTCATTATCCCCGCGCATAACCCCATACCTCTAACGAAGTAACCCCTAGTTTCCTGGCTGGGCTGCGGATGCATCAGGATGACATCGGGTATTTTTTAATCTTTTGATTTGTATTGTTTTTGCGGGAAAGCGCCCCTTACTCATAAAGGGCTGGTGGGGATTTTCCGCGCGTTTGCTACCTGCATCCGGGTTGATTTACATCAACTTTGCCGGGGGGATCGCCGCCTAGGGTGGGCGGAATTATCACCCTGTGTCTGAGGTTTTTATGTCGCAATCTGCAACGTCATTATCAAAAAAAACAGGCGCGGTTATTCAGGACTGGCAGCCTGAGGATGCCGCATTCTGGCAACAGCGCGGTCAACGCGTTGCCAACCGCAACCTGTGGATTTCCATTCCCTGCCTACTGTTGGCTTTCTGCGTTTGGATGTTGTTCAGCGCGGTGGCGGTGAATCTGAACAAAGTCGGTTTCAATTTCACTACCGATCAGCTGTTTTTACTCACCGCGTTACCTTCTGTGTCGGGTGCTATTCTGCGTGTGCCTTATTCGTTTGTTATCCCGCTGTTCGGTGGGCGCCGTTGGACGGCGATCAGCACCTGTTTTCTGTTGATACCCTGCCTGTGGCTGGGGTTTGCCGTGCAAGACGCCACCACCCCTTATGGCGTGTTTGTCATCATCGCGTTGTTGTGCGGTTTTGCTGGCGCCAACTTTGCTTCCAGCATGGCCAACATCAGCTTCTTTTTCCCTAAAGCACGGCAAGGGGGCGCCCTGGGGCTCAATGGCGGTTTGGGCAATTTAGGCGTTAGCGTGATGCAGCTGGTCGCCCCACTGGTGATCTCCGTGGCCATATTCGGCGTATTTGGCGGTACTGGCCAAACACAACCGGACGGCAGTCAGCTGTGGTTGGAAAATGCGGCCTGGATTTGGGTACCGTTCTTGTTGATAGGTACATTGTTCGCATGGTTTGGCATGAACGATCTGGCGGCCTCCAAAGCGTCGCTGCGTCAGCAGTTACCGGTGCTTAAACGCGGTCATCTGTGGGTGTTGAGCCTGTTGTATCTGGCAACCTTCGGGTCCTTTATCGGTTTTTCCGCCGGCTTCGCCATGCTGTCTAAAACACAATTCCCGGACGTTGTGATTCTGCATTATGCTTTCTTCGGTCCCTTCCTTGGTGCTTTAGCTCGTCCTGTGGGCGGGGCGCTGTCCGATCGCTTTGGCGGCATTCGCGTCACGCTGATTAACTTCATATTGATGGCGGTGTTTGCCGCATTGCTGTTCCTGACCTTACCGGGTGCCGGTGATAGCGGTTCATTTATGGCGTTTTACGGCGTATTCATGTTGTTGTTCCTGACAGCCGGTTTGGGCAGCGGCTCGACTTTCCAGATGATTGCCGTGATCTTTCGGAAAATCACCGTCGAACGGGTTAAAGCTAGCGGCGGCAGCGACGAGAGTGCACAGCGTGAGGCGGTCACCGATTCTGCGGCGGCGCTGGGGTTTATCTCGGCAATAGGCGCTGCTGGCGGCTTCTTTATTCCGCAGGCATTCGGTACTTCGCTCGCGCTGACGGGCTCACCAGCAGGGGCGATGAAAGTCTTCCTGGTATTCTATGTGCTCTGTGTTGTGATCACTTGGGTGGTCTACGGTCGTAAAAAGTAATCACACGTTCGGATAATGTTGGCCACGTAGGTTTTTTTAGCGAGTTCAACGCTCTTTTCGGTCGATAAGCGCGCGAAGCACCATGAGGCTCATGCGCCTCGACCGAGCAAGGGGCCGTAAGCGTGGCCCCTTGCAACCCGCGCTCTTGCCCACTCAGACGGTTGGCTGCGCCAACGGCTCTCACTTCATCACACCGTATCACGGCCGGCTACGACAGGCGTCCCTGCCTGTCTCGCCTGAAACCGCCGTCCATGGCGGTTTCGCCTATGCGTTGTTCTTGCGTTCGACGTCTTCAGGGCGCCCAACCCCGTGCTCATCTCATCTTGTTCACTGTCTTTCATCGCGCAACGTCACACTGAGTGGCTGGGTTGCCCGATGGCTGCCGATTCGGGTGTTGACCTTGATGCGCATCACCGGCTGCCGAGCAAGACGGCGTTGTCAGGGGCAACCGGCCAGGGAAGGCCGATTGAGGCGAGACTAACAGGGACATTTGTCGTAGCCGACCCGCCCGACAACGCAGGTGCAGGAGGACAAATCTGCCGGGAGCAGATTTGAACGCTGCTTGCAGCGGCCCCGAAGGGGCGAGGCCCTGGACGGGCAGAGTAATTACCGCGCTTACGGCCCCTTGCTCGGTCGAGGCGCATGAGCCTCATGGTGCTTCGCGCGTTTATCGACCGAAAAAAACGCTGAGCTTGCTAAAAACACCTTAACCGACCCCGCATTCCGTGCTCGGGTATAATCTGTTCCTCTTCAAGAGGGGAGGGGCTGTTTCTTTCTCTCTTCCATGTGATATTTTTACGCACCGAGTGAAATTTCCTGCCTTTAGGTAATATTCTTATTATCCTGCACTGATTTTTCCTTTGTTTATAGATGCATCTCTCAGGTTCTGTTTTTTTTTGGTCAATGATGAGCTGAAATGTCATTGAAGGATATTGTTCATTTTCCTGTCTGAATCCTTACAAAGAAAATGTGCGTGTAATGAGGTTTGTCAGGATAATGAAACCTGCATTTTTTCATTATTCGAGACGTGTGTCACCAAGTTGGCAATATGCCTTTGTATTTGGTGCTATATTTAGTTCAATACAATGTGAAGGATTAAATCAGATAACTCTCATTCTGTTTTCGTAGGCTTTTTGTAGGCTATCTGACAATCAGATTAAGCGGAAAAGCAGGTGATACTTTCTGACGTTATTATGAAATTTCACAATTTCATGTAATTAACAAGCAAACAACATAATTTGCTTTCTTGTTAAAAAACATGGCATTGTGTTTGTTTTGTTGCAGATTAACATGATAAGAAACCATGTTACCAACAGGGAAATAGAGACATTCAGAGAATCTAATCCTCCGTTTGAGAGAGGAAGTAAAAAATGAAATCAGCAAATTTTTATAAAAATAAACATCTGATGAATGCAACCTGTTGAGTTTACATTTAATTTCTTGAACATTTTTTCATATTTCTATACAAAGTGTGCAGGACAGGCACGCTAAGGAAATTAAAAGTGAATCTTGATAAAAGAATAAAGATTAGGAATCTAGATGTTCTGACACCGTCCAGGGAAAAATTCCGCCTGCGTTGGAAGGAGTATCAAATCCTTTCACTTCTTGTCGCCAGATCCCCAGAATTGGTTACACGTACGGAAATTATAGAAAATATATGGAAAGGAACTTACTGTTCGGATTCAACGATAAATCAAACAATTAAATCAATCCGTCAAAAGATTGGAGATACTGAGCACACCCTTATCAGAACTATTCCACGCCTGGGATATAAGGTGGAAAACAAGGCTGCTTTTCACTTTATTTCTGAAGAGGATGAATATGTCGAAGACGAAATATGGAATATCAGTGATGAAACTGAAGATAATATTCAAGCGGATATTTCTGAAAGTACAAATAAAGATGATGGGGTTACCGCTGATGAAATAGATCAACATAAGGAAGATAGGGTAACGTCTTCCCCCGTTGAGGTTCCCGAATCGCTTAAAAATGCCGCAACAATAAGAAAAAAGCCGGTCACACCCGTAGGTTTTTTCTCCGTTCCTGCCGTCAGAGTTGTGAAATACCTGTCGGTATTCGTATCCTTGCTAATTATTTCACATTTTTCATATGTTTTGGGAAATCAAACTCGGCCACCCATTATCAATGACATTCAAAACAATACGCGTGTTGTTTTGACCCTGACGTTGAACAACGCTCGGACCAATAGTCCGCAAACGTTGCTTTGCTTGTATGAAGGCGAGAGCCTGGAGCTGGCAACCATAGAATGCGTCGATCCCAAAGAAGGGCGATTGAAACAACCGGTGAAATATGAAACGTCCAGCGTTCAAGGGAGCGGTAAGATTAATCTTATATTGCCGAACAAAACCATGCAATATCAGGTTGCTTACGATGTTAAAAATTAGCGCGTAAGACGATTTCATCTTTCCCCATAATTTTACATTTTTCCAAGACTATTATTTCATTATTTGTTATTTGAAAGTGAAGAATGATTTGTCCAGTCTGGTTTCCATGATTTAGCGCGAATAAGCGTCCTGCCAAAATGCTGTGGCAGGAATAATGGAAAACCGAGCTGAGTGACAAATTATGGATAAGCGTAAAGTAGCTATCATCGGGGGTTCTGGCTTTATCGGAACGCGTCTGGTTAAACGCCTGAGTGCGCGTAACGACCTGGTGTTGACCATCGTGGATAAGAAGCAGAGCGAGCAATTTCCTGAGCTCTATCAGTTTGGCGATGTAACTCAACCCGAAACATTGCGGCAGCCCCTGGCTGGTTGTGACGCCGTGATTAATCTTGCGGCTGAACATCAGGACAATGTCGACCCTATCTCACTGTATTATCAGGTTAACGTTGATGGTGCGCGTAATGTCTGCCTGACGGCCTCCGCGTTAAATATCACGCAAATTATTTTTACTTCATCCGTGGCGGTCTACGGTTTTGTGACCAAAGAAACCGATGAAGAAGGGCTTTTTGAACCCTTTAACCATTACGGTAAGTCCAAGCTGGAGGCTGAATATGTCTACGAGGCCTGGCGCAAAGCCGACGCCAGCAACAAGTTAACCATTATCCGACCCACGGTGGTGTTTGGCGAAAACAACCGTGGCAACGTGTATAACTTGTTCCGGCAGATCGCCAGCGGCCGATTTGTGATGATTGGCAGTGGTAATAATATGAAGTCTATGGCCTATGTTGAAAATATTGCGGCCAGGCTGGAGCATGCGTTGGATCAGCAGGCGACATATCAGGTCAGTAATTATGTTGATAAACCGGACTTCACCATGAATCAGTTGGTCGACGTTATTTCGTCTTCATTAGGGCGAAATAATAAGACTATTCGCATTCCCTATTTATTTGGAATCTGCGGTGCAACGGCATTAGATATGGTGAGTAAAATAAGTCACCGTAAATTCCCTATTAGCCGCGTTCGTGTACAGAAATTCTGCGCCAGAACGCAATTTAAGAGCAGTGTACAAAGTGATTTCGTGGCGCCAGTCGATCTTGATTCGGCAATCGAAAAAACAATTAAGCACGAATTTTCCTAGAGATAACTTTCTCACGGGCAAAGGTTATTTATTTTTCGTCGCTGGCAGTCGGGGTGAATAACGTCGCCCCGACTATTGCGGCAACAGAGTGTAGTGGGACCGCATGCAATATGGGCGCGTCATGCGGCGCCTCTACAGATTAATTTTTAATAGCGCATTGGGAGCTGTAACTCAAGGGCGGTAGCGTGCTTATTCGCTGGAGGAACAATGTTATATCAACTGAGCGTGATATTTATTTTGGCACTGGTGCTGGTGATTATTGCCCGCCGCGCTGCGCTGGTCGTGGGATTAGTGGATAAGCCCAATGCGCGCAAACGCCATCAGGGGCATATTCCGCTGGTCGGTGGAATCGCCATTTATCTCAGCATTACATTTGTGACGTTCTGGCAGCCAGACTGGTTGCCACACAGCACGACCTATTTGTTGTGCGTCACCGCGTTGGTGATGCTGGGCGTGCTTGATGACCGTTTCGATCTGCCGGTGGCGCCGCGCGTCATTGTGCAGGGAGGGATCGCGCTGGCGATGATGCTGGTGGCAGGGATGCAACTTACTTCTTTCGGCTACCTGTGGGGCCATCAAGAACTGCTGTTGGGCTATGCCGCGTTACTGGTCACGCCACTGGCGGTATGGGGGGCGATCAACGCCTATAACATGGTCGATGGGATTGACGGCCAACTGGGGGCACTGTCTTGCGTCACCTTTTTGGCGTTGGCCATTTTATTCGGACTGGCAGGACATGACGAACAGGCTTTGTGGTGCCTGAGCCTGATTGCGGCGTTGGCTGCCTATCTGTTGTTCAACCTCAGCGTCTTTGGTGCGCGCAATAAAATTTTTATGGGTGACGCCGGCAGCATGGTCATTGGTTTTAGCGTGTTGTGGTTATTGGTTATCGCCACACAAGGACCGGATGCCGTCATCCGGCCGGTGACCGCGCTGTGGCTGATCGCCATTCCGCTGATGGACATGGTCACTGTGATGGTGCGCCGTCTGCTGCGCCGCCAAAGCCCGTTCAAGGCGGGTCGTGATCATCTGCACCATATTTTGATGCGCCGCGGTCTCAACGCGCGGCAGGCTCTGGGGATGAGCTGCATGTTGGCGGTCACGTTGGCCTGTGTCGGCATCTGCAGTGAAGTCCTGAAACTGCCGGATTACCAAATGCTATTGGCATTTGTATTTTGTTTCTTCGGTTATTTTGCCCTGTTGCACGAACCGCGCCAGGCAAGGATTTTTACGGATAACCCTACCGCCGATCGTTAATCCTCCCACGGGCCGCAACGGTGGCCCGTTTTTCACGGTACTGTTATGAACCTTCACTTGCCTCATTTGATGCCACTGGTGCTGTCCAGCGCCTTGCTTAGCGGCTGCACAGCGTTTCCGGGTTCACACCTCCCGACTCAGGGAAAAGAAAAAGTCATCCAACAGGACGAAAACTTCGATCTGGACAAGCAGGTCCAGGTGTACCGCGTCACGCCGATGTTGTTGGAAAAAATGCGCCGGATAGAGCCGGTGGCGCGGCCCAACCTGGCACTGGACCAGCGCCTGCAAAGTTACCAGTACCGTATCGGTGTCGGCGACGTGCTGAATGTCACCGTCTGGGATCACCCGGAGTTGACCACGCCAGCAGGGCAATACCGCAGTGCCAGTGACACCGGTAACTGGGTACACGCCGACGGCGCTATTTTCTATCCCTACATTGGTCGAGTACAGGTCGTCGGTAAAACGGTCACTGAAGTGCGCAACCAAATCGCCGGTCGATTAGCGACCTACGTAGAAAGCCCGCAGGTAGATGTCAGCATTGCCGCATTTCGTTCGCAGAAGGTGTACGTGACTGGCGAAGTGAAAACCTCTGGGCAGCAGGCTGTGACCAACGTGCCACTGACGATTCTTGATGCGATTAACGCGGCCGGAGGGCTGACCGATAACGCTGACTGGCGCAACGTGGTGCTGACGCACGACGGCAAGGAACAGCCGATTTCCCTGCAGGCGTTGATGCAACGTGGCGATATCAGCCAGAACCGTTTGCTGGCACCGGGTGACATTCTTTATGTGCCGCGCAACGACGAACTCAAAGTGTTTGTGATGGGTGAGGTTGGCAAGCAGTCGACGCTGAAAATGGACCGGAGTGGTATGACGCTGACCGAGGCGCTGGGCAGTTCTGAAGGCATCAGTCAAACGGTGGCCGACGCCACGGGCGTGTTTGTGATCCGACCGAACGGCGGTAAACAACCGAAGCGTCTGGCGTCGCTGTATCAGTTCGACTTGTCCGACGCCGCTGCGCTGGCGATGGGCACCGAATTCCAGTTGGAACCTTATGACGTGGTGTATGTCACGGCGGCACCGATAGCGCGTTGGAATCGCTTGATCAGCCAATTGGTACCGACTATTTCCAGCTTCAACGACCTCAGCGAGGCCACGTTGCGGATCCGTAACTGGTAAAGCCGCCACGGTGACTTAAGGAATACTGATGATGAAGAACAATGCATTGCCAATTGTAATGGCTGAGCAGGACGACAAATTGGAGTGGGAGCGGTTGATTGGCCCTTTGTGGGACAACCGTTGGCGTATTCTGCTGGTGACGGGGGTGGCCGGCATACTGGGCTGTGCCTATGCATTGATGGCGACGCCTATTTATCAGGCGACCGCGTTGGTGCAGGTAGAAAAGCAGCTTTCGGGCGATTCGTTACTGCGTGAAACGCTGGACAGTTCAATCGGCTCAATTGGGCAGAACTCGGCGACGCAGGATGAGGTTTCCCTGGCGAAATCGCGCTACGTGATTGGCAAAACCGTGGACGATCTTGGCCTGACGGTGCGTATCAGTCCTGATTATTTTCCGCTGTTCGGCAAGGGCATCGCCCGCCTTAGCGGAGAAACGCCACCGGCATTGCGTATCGCAGGAATGAAGACGCCAGCGGTGATGCAAGGGCAGGAATTAACGCTGACGGTGGAGGACAAACAACGTTATAGCCTGAGCTATGACGGGAAAACGCTGTTCAGCGGTGTCGTAGGGCAAGCATTGCAGCAGGGGGATTGGGCAATCAACGTGACGGCGCTGGATGCCTTGCCGGGCACGACCTTCACGGTGGTTAATGTGCCACGACAAAGAGCGGTGGACGATCTGCGCAACATGCTTGATGTTGCCCCTGGCGGTAAAGAAAGCGGCATCATGACGTTCAGCCTGGCGGGCGAAGATCCACAGCGTGCAGAGGCGGTGTTGAAGAGTATCACCGACAACTATCTGCAACAGAACGTGGATCGCAAGACGGAAGAGGCGCAGCGTATGCTGGCTTTCCTGCATGAGCAACTGCCACGCACGCAGACCTCGCTCAACAACGCCGAGAATCAGCTTAACCAGTTCCGTCAGCAGAACGATTCGGTGGATCTGTCACTGGAGGCCAAATCCGTGCTGGATACCCAGGTTCAGCTTGAGGGGCAGTTAAATGAGCTGACGTTCAAAGAAGCAGAGATTTCCAAACTTTATACCCGTGTGCATCCCGCCTACCGCGCACTGTTAGAAAAGCGCGCCACGCTGGAAGCAGAAAAGGCTCGCCTCGGTAAACAGGTGCAAACGCTGCCGAAAACCCAGCAGGAAATTCTGCGGTTGACCCGAGACGTACAGGTGGATCAGCAAGTGTACATGCAGTTGATGAACAAGCAGCAGGAATTGAGCATCAGCAAGGCAGGGACTGTGGGCAATATTCGCATTATCGATGAGGCGGAAACCGGCCTGCGTCCGGTGCAGCCACAAAAAGTGATGATCGTATTCTTCGCGCTGTTGTTGGGGGGCGTGCTGTCGGCGTCGGTGGTGGTGTTACGCGCGGCGCTGCATCGTGGCATCAGCGATACCGATACGCTGGAAAAACGGGGTATCAGTGTGTATGCCACCGTGCCGTTGTCGCCATGGCAACAAAAGCGTAACCGAGCTCAACAGCAACTGCTGACCAAAAATGGTGGCGACAAGTTGCCAATCCTGGCGCAGGAAGCGCCGGACGACTTGTCCGTCGAAGCGATTCGCAGTCTGCGCACCAGCCTGCACTTCGCCATGATGGAAGCCAAAAACAATATTCTGATGGTTTCGGGCGCCAGTCCTGCCAGCGGTAAGAGTTTCACCAGCACTAACCTGGCGGTGGTGATCGCGCAGGCGGGCCAGCGGGTGTTGCTCATTGACGCCGATATGCGCAAAGGTTTTCTGCATCGTTGGCTGAACAACAGCGCCAAGGGTGGGCTGTCTGACATGCTGTCAGGACTGATTGCGCCTGACCTGGCCGTCAAGAAAACGGACATTGCGAATCTGGATTTCGTGCCTCGGGGCCAGGTTCCACCCAATCCGTCTGAATTGCTGATGCATCAACGTTTCGCTGACTTCCTGCACTGGGCGGGCCAGCACTACGATCTGGTGTTGATCGACACCCCTCCCGTACTGGCGGTGACGGATGCTGCGATTGTCGGGCATCACGCCGGCACCTCACTGATGGTGGTGCGTTTTGAGGTCAATACCGTCCGACAGATCGAAACCAGCATCCGACGTTTCGAGCAAAACGGTGTGGTCATTAAAGGGGTGATCCTGAACGGGATGGTGAAGAAAACGGCTAACGACGCCGGTTACTATACCTTTGCCTACCCTAGTCATCAGGAAAAGGTTCAGTAACCGCATGAAAGCGATGCTGATGAATTCCCTGTGGTTAATGTTGGAACGGGTATCGCTAAGCCTGTCGGGCATTTTCGTTTCGGTCTATGTGGCGCGTTATCTGGGGCCGGCCCAATACGGATTGATCAATTACTTGCTGTCCGTGATCGCCATTGCCGTGCCGCTGGTGCAATTGGGGGCCGATGCGGTGTTGTTCAACCGTGTTGCACGGCAGCGGCACAGCGGTATTCGTCTGATGCTGGCCTCCATGCGATTGCGGCGTCGGCTTTTTGCGCTGATCGCCGTGCCCTTGATGGCTTGGGCACTGCTGACGCAGGATCGGACCAGCCAAATGATGATGGCGTTGATGCTCGCCAGTGCGTATTTCTCCATTCAGGATGTTTACAAGATTTATTACGACGCGCTGCTGAAATCCAAGTTGAACACGTTGATCAATAACCTGGCGCTGTTGTTGTCGATCATCTTGCGGCTGGCGTTAGTGCACGCCCAGCTGTCGTTGGCGTGGTTTGCCATTCCCTATGTGCTGAGCAGCCTGATTCCCTACGCAGTACGGTGGGTCCTGTTTCGTCGTGAACAGGGCGGCATGATGCCCATCAGCCGGCGCCACCAACGGCGTTATGGTCGTTATTTGTTGAAGGTGGGGTTGCCGCTGGCCGTTTCCGGTTTGTCGATTGTCATTTACACGCGTATCGATCAGATCATGATCGGCAACTATGTGGGTGAGCACAGCGTCGGGCTTTATAGCGCAGCCATCACCTTGAGTCAGGGATGGATCTTCGTACCGATAGCTTTGATCACCTCGATGATGCCAGGAGTGGCAAATGCGCGCACATTGGCCGAGCAGGAAGGGCGCATTCGGTTGTTGTATCTGGTGGTGTTATTGCTTTCGATGCCGGTGATAGTGTTTTTATCACTGTTTCCAGGTCCGATCGTGGCCTTGATGTTTGGCAGCAGTTACCGCGAAACCGCCACTATTCTGGCACTGTGTTCGGTGACGTCGTTATTTTCGGTGATGGGCACGGTGTCCTACCGGGCCATTGTGTTGTTTGGTGGTTACCGCTTTATCGCCATAAAAATGCCGTTGGCCGCATTGGCCAATGTTCTGATGAATCTGGTGTTGATACCGCGTTATGGCATTTGGGGGGCGGCGGTTTCAACCTTGGTCACCGAGTTTGTTTCATTTTTTGTACTTAATGGCTTTTTCAGAAGAGGACAAATTACCCGGCTGCAGGTCACCTGCTACCGTTGTTTACCTCAATTAATAGGGAAGGTGCGAGAACTTTATGCTAAATAATCTGGTGAAGGGTTTTTACCGCAATATACCCGACGCATTATATCATCAGTTAAAATATGCTTTGTTTTTTCGTAAAGTGCCACATTTGGCGAAGCCAGTGGGATATAGCGAAAAACTGATGCGCAGGAAGGTATATCCTTTGGCGATGTATACTCAGCTATCCGATAAATATCTGGTGAGAGAGTATATTGAAAAGTTGTGGGGGGCAGAATACCTCATCGAACTTTATGCACAGGGGCGCGAATTAACGGAGTCGATGTATCAGGAGTTGCCGACGTCGTTTGTCATCAAGGCAAACCACGGCAGTGGCTATAACAAGCTGGTGTTCGATAAAAGCCAGACCAGCTTTAATGAATTGAGGGTGTTAACCAACAGTTGGTTACGTCAGAATTTTTATCAGGTCTACCGTGAGCGTCATTATAAGGACATTACGCCCTGCGTCATGGTTGAGAAAATGCTGCTTGAAGACGGCAAGACACCCAATGACATTAAGATTCATTGTTTTAATCGTGGTGGGGAGGTTCGGTTCTTTATCCAGATTGATTATCTGCGTTTTACCGATCACCGTCGGGATTTTTTTGACGCCAACTGGAACCGTACCGAGATCCGGTTGGGCGTTCCCAATAGTGACGTACCTATGGACAAGCCCTGTAAGCTGGAGAAAATGCTGGCATTGGCAACCCAGGTCGCAGAGCAGTTCTCTTATGTTCGGGTCGATTTTTATCAAGTGGAGGAGCGTATTTATTTTGGTGAACTGACGTTTACCCCAGGAGCCGGCTTGCAAAGGTTGACGCCGGAAACCATTGAACAGGAGTGGGGAGGTTATTTCCAGGATTAGCTGAATAACCGGTAGGCTGCGTGCATTTTACCCGCGTCAGTATGGGGGATAATAACCGGACAAGGATATGCTGGGATAACAAACTATTCCGTTGGCATCATTATTTTTTTTGCCAAATGATAATATATTGTTGAGGTAATAAATGGACTTATCAATTGTCATGCCCGTTTTTAATAACTCAGCCAGTCTGGCCACAACATTAGCCCGCATGACCCATGCTTGCTCCGGGTTCGATTATGAAATTATCGTGGTTGATAATGCTTCAGATAAACAAGAGTTGGACAAAATGCGCAGCCTGTTGGTTGCTAATCACCGGGCGCGTTTGCATGAAAGTAAAACACGGAGTAATACGGCGGTATCCTGCAATACCGGTTTTCGCTTGGCGAGTTCAGACGTGGTTTTCTTTCTGGAACCGGAAGACTCATTCAGTACAAATTATATTATCCGCCGTCTGAAACGCCATCAGGATACACGGATTGATATTGTCTTTGGTAACTACACCACGGTGAGTGACAGAAATACCCGCAGTTATATGTTTGATTACAAGGAAGGCGCAACGGGCGCGGATTTTTTATTCCTGGATATGGGTGACATTCGGACTTCCACCATCAGCCTGCGTAAAAAAGCTGACCGGCGATTTTTATTTCCGGAGTTTCTCTACAAATACCAGGATTGGGGATTTTTGGTTAATGCCACCAACCTGGGGGCGAAAGTGGCATTTGATGAAGGGCGCGGGGTATTTATCCGTTGCGGTGATGCCGACACCGATCGCTGCCGGATGAGCATCGACGCCAGTGAACAATTTATTGACGCATACCTCAACGCCAGCGGGCGTTATATCAGCGGTTTTGCCTGCAAACATCTGCTGGCTTCGTTGTACAGCGAGAATTTGCAGGCTTTCAACTATTACTCATCACGCACAGAACACCATGCCCTTAGCAGTAAGTTTAAGGCAATTAAATTGTATGGGGACTGCCTGGCCAGATTGGGGCTGTTTCCGTTGGGGGGGCGTCTGTTGCGTACCGCCCGCGAGGGATTTCGGAGATGACATGCAGCAACGAAAAGTAGCGATTGTGATTGAGAACATCGCCGAGAAAGGCGGTACCGAACGGGTAGCCAGCAATCTGGCCAATGCATTATCCACGCGTTTGGGCCACCAGGTGGATCTGGTGTCGATCAGCGGCGATCGGGCGTTTTATCCGTTAGAGACCGACGTGACGTTACGTTTTATGCCCGGCAGAACGTTGCTCTGGCCTTGGCGACTGGCGTGGACACTGCGGCGGGGTCGTTACGACGTTATCGTCACTGTGTCGATGGGGAAACTTTCGTCAATCATGGTGCCGTATCTGCGTTTGCTGTGCCCACACAGTCGTCTGCTACTGAGTGAGCATGTCAGTTTTCACCAGTACGCGTGGCCGATGAAGTGGTTGAAGGTACTGGTTTATCGGCTGGGTGACCGCACGGTGCTGTTGACGAAGAAGGATCAGTCGATCATCAGTCGTTGGGTGCCTGAGCGGAAATGTCGGGTTATCGAGAACGTTTCACCGTTCCCGGTGCAACCGCCGCAACCGGCCCTGCAACAACCGGTGGCGTTGGCGGTGGGGCGATTGTGTTATCAGAAGGGGTTTGACCGGTTAATCGCGGCTTGGCAGGGCGTGGCGCAGCAGGCTGCGGGCTGGCGGTTGCATATCGTCGGTGATGGTCCAGATCGTGCGGCGTTACAGCAGCAAATTGAGGCTGCCGGCCTTACTGAACAGATCACGCTGCTGCCGGCGACGGCTGACATCGCCAGCCACTATCGCCAAGCGTCGATGCTGTTGATGACATCGCGTTATGAAGGATTACCGATGGTGCTGATTGAAGCGATGAGTTTTGGTCTACCGCTGGTGGCGTTTGACTGTCAGACGGGGCCTGCCGAACTGATCGACGACGGTGATAACGGCTACCTGGTGGCTGAAGGCGATATCGACGCGTTCAGCCAGCGTACGCTGGCGTTGATTGATGACGGTGAACTGCGTCAGCGTTTCTCCCTGCATTCGCTGACGCGGGCGCAGCAGTTTATCCCCGAGCGTATTTATCCCCAATGGCAACAGCTTATCGCTGGAGGTTAAGATGGAAAAAGTGTCAGTTATCATGCCGGCCTACAATGCCGCTGGTTTTATCAAACAATCCATTCTGGGTGTGTTGAATCAGACGTACCAGGATTATCACCTGTATGTGATCGACGATGCTTCAACGGACAATACCGCCGATGTGGTGAAGCCCTTTATTCACGATCGTCTGACTTACATTCGCAATAACACCAACCAAGGCGTAGCCGAAACCCGCAATATCGCGATTGAAGCCGCGCGCGGCGACTATATTGCGTTTTGTGATAGCGACGATGTCTGGCACCCCAACAAGCTGGCGCGCCAGGTCGGTATCTTGAAAACCGATCGTTATGACGTCGTATGCTCCCATTATTACACCTTTATAGATGACCCTGCCCAGGTAAAAAACTACCGCGGTGCCGGAGAGATTATCGCCTACAACGACATGCTGAAAAGTAACTGGATCGGCAATCTGACCGGTATGTACAACCAACGTCAGGTCGGCAAGGTGTATCAGAGCAAGGTCGGTCATGAGGACTACGTGATGTGGCTGTCGGTGCTGGAGAAAGCCCGTAACCATCTGGCGTATTGCATTCCAGAGCCACTGGCCTTCTACCGCCTTTCTGCCCAGTCGTTGTCCGGTAATAAGATCCAGGCTGCGGATTGGCAATGGCAGATTTACCGCCGTCATCTGGGGTTGTCCTACCAGAAGTCCTGTTATCTGTTCTTCTCTTATTTGTACAGCGCGGTGATGAAAAGACAATGAACCTCAGCACGCTAACGTCGGCCTGCCTGTTGGCGGGCGCCGGGTGGACGGGGCTGGTTAATGCCGCCCCTTGTGGCGACAATCTGTTGACGAACCCCGGCTTTGAACAAGGGGGAGCAGGTTGGTCATTGGCTTCAGCCGAGGTGGTGCCCGGTGGGCACGGCGGTCAGCACAGCCTGTTCTATCAAAACCACAATCCCGCCAATTACCACAATATGGTGCAGACACTGCCGGTTAAACCGGGCCAGCAGGTGGCCTTCGGTGTTTGGGTGCGTGGTGAGAACCTGAAGGGTAAGGGAGAAAATCAGGGCGCGAGCCTGTTTATCGAAAGCTATGACGACCAGGACCGCTTTTTAGCCGGTAGCTATCCGCAGGGGGTATTGGGTACCAGCGGTTGGCAGCCGGTCACGGGCGACTTCCGGGTGCCGCCGCGGGCAGTGAAGGTCGTGCTCGGGGTGTATCTACGCCAAGGCACGACCGGTAATGCCTGGTTCGATGATGTTTACGCCTGCCGGCAACCTGTCGCACCGGCGCTATATCAAATGCGCAGCAGCAAGGGCTCGGCATCCAGCCTGATTGAAGTGGTGGATCCGCAGCAGGTTCAGGTCGACAGTACGCTGGTTAACGACAAAAACACCCCGGTGAAACGTGACAGTCGCCGCTATAGCATCAGTGCGAAACAGCCGGTGGAATTTCCGCTGCCTGCGGGGCTGGCCGCCGGGGAGTATCGCTTACAACAACAGGTGACGGATGTGGCTTCGCAGCGCAGCCAGCGTAGCGAAATGCCCATCAGCGTGGGCCGTGCTCAACCCAAAGTGGCGTTGGATGCGCAAGGTTACACCCTCAAACAGGGTAAGCGCTTCTTCCCACTTGGCATCTATATGTATGGTGAGATGGCAACGGACGAACATCTGGCGCGCATCCGCGATGCCGGTTTCAACACGCTGCTTAATTACAATTACGGTACCGGTCGCGATCCATACAATTATTTTCGCAAAACGCAGCAGTACGGTTTGCAGGTGATTTTCTCGCTCAAGGATATGTACGCCGGTACCCGTTTTGCGCCAGACACCCACTTGAGCTACCCGCAACTGACGGCAAGCTACGTGGAAAAATTCAAGAACGAACCCAACCTGCTGGCCTGGTACATCAACGATGAGTTGGGGCCAGAATATGTGCCGCAGATTGAGCAGAAACACCTGCAGGTGAAACAATTGGATCCCGATCACCTGACGTTCCAGGTGCTGGACAAAACCGGCACGCTCAACGCCTACTTCAACAGTTCGGACGTGTTGGCCAGCGATCCTTACCCGGTTGGCAGAGATGCCGATCTGACGCGCACACTTGAGTACACCCGAGTGACCAGCCAGGTTGCGCGCCAGGTGAAAGGAGCCTGGTTGGTGATGCAGATTATGGATCACGCTGCCTACGCGCCGAGCCGTAAACCACGTCAACCTACGGAGGCGGAGATCCGCAACCAGGCTTGGTTAGGCTTGATTGGCGGTGCCAAGGGCATCCTGTTCTATTCCTATACCGACCTCTTCTACAAGCGCCAACGCGGTGGTTTTAGCCAGCAGGAGTTCGATGCCATCTGGCAAGGCGTCGCCAGCGTCAGCAAGCAGATTGTCAGTTTTGACCCCTATCTGCTCTCGGGTGAAAGCACGCTGCTGCAAGGCAACAATACTGCCATTCCTGCCCGCTTGTTTATCAATGGTGGGCGCGGCCTGGTGCTGATAGCCAACCCGTATTATCGGCCAATGTCAGCACGTTTTGATTTGCCTACAGGCTGGCAGGCCGAAGGGCGTGGGCAGATCGACGCAGAATTGCCGTCAATGGGTAGCCGAGCGGTATGGGTGCAACGTCAAACAGAAAATAAAGGATAACCTGTCATGAATACCACCCTGAGCCTGATTATTCCGGTCTATAAGGTTGAGGCTTATATTGAGGCATGCCTGTGCTCGGTGTTCCAACAGCTGCCTGACTGGGCAGAGGTGATCATCGTGGATGATGGCAGCCCGGATGGGTCCATGAGCATTGCCGAAGAGGTGCTGTGCCGCTACCCGCAACATAAACGACGGGTAAGCATTCTGCGCCAGGACAACCAAGGGCTGAGCGCAGCGCGTAACAACGGTATCGCCTTGGCCGAGGGGCGTTATGTCGGCTTTCTGGATTCCGATGATGTTCTGCTGGAAGGGTACTTCAGCATTCTGGGGCGTTTGCTGGCAGATAATCCGCTGTCGGACATTGTGGCGTTCAATGCCCAGCGTTTCTCGGCGATCCGTCGTAATGGAAAGATCCAACCCGATTGCACGATGGCGATTGTGCCCGGCAATGCCGCACCACAGCACAGCGAAAGCCACATGGCACTGCTGGCGGACAGCTTCAACCGCAGCATGTGGTTCGCCTGGGCGCGTATTTACCGGAAAACCCTCTTTGACGAAGCGCGTTTTCCGGTTGGCCGCAACTTCGAGGACATTCAGTTAATTCCGCAGCTGTATCTGAAAGCGGAGCGCATTGTGGTCTGTGACACCCCATTGATCGGGTATCGCGCCAACCCGAAGGGCATTACGCGAGCGCCCAAAAGGCGCGATCTGGACGATCTGGATTATGCGATCGACGGTGCGGACAGCGGGCGCCGGCAAGGGGCCGGTCATGGGCTGTATTCGATTCTTTTCGTCACGACGTTGAAGGCACGCTTGCTGGTCGGGTTGGACTTTTTTGGACTGCGTGATGCGTTGCGAGAAACGCGCGAACTGAAACGCCGCTACTCCGGTCTGCGAGCTGAAGAGCGCAAAATGCTCAGCCGCAAGAATCGGCTGTTCTACCGCAGCCCACTGGCGTACTACCTGATGGCGCGTTTGTATAACCTGCGCGGATAGCGGCGCAGTTTTCGTCCATTTCTCCATTGTGTCGGGCGCTGCCCACTGCGCCCATGTCAACTGGGGCGAATTTGCTCGCCCCCAACAGGCAGAACCAAACTATGAGTATCACCGTCAGCGTCATAATACCCACCTATGGCCGCAGTGAGCTGCTGGCTCGCGCTATTGACAGTGTATTGGCGCAAACGCACCGCCCATTGGAAATTATCGTGGTGGATGATAATCCACAGGGCGATGCCCATCGTCTTGCGACCCAGGAACGTCTGGCCGAGTATATCGAGCGGGGGCAGATTATTTATTATCCACGTCGACACAACGGCGGGGGGGCTCAGGCGCGTAATAGCGGGATCCTGCGTTCACGTGGGGAATACATTACGTTTTTGGATGATGACGACTACTACCATCCACAAAAAATCGCGCGTCAGTTGGCGTTTATGCAGCAGGGTCATTACGATGTTAGCCTGTGCGATATGGATATTTTGCAAGCGGGGCAGATCAGCGCTGAGCATTACTATCGGGCGCGTTGCGAGGGCCTGGAAGACTTTATGTTGGCTGGTGTGGCTTACACGCCGATGATCATGATGCGGCGCAGTACGGCGATTGCGGTACGTGGCTTCTTCAACACCCCGCGCTACCAGGACCATATCTTCCTTTACCGGCTACTGGCTGCCGGGGCTCGCATTGGCACTTTGCATGAACGGTTGGCGGTGCACAACGACCATGATGGTGAGCGGATCACCTCCAGCCCGAAAGGCATTATCGGTTATCGCAATAAAATGCAGTTCGAACAGCGGCTGATGCCGCAAATATCGCCTCGAGCGCGCAAGATCATGCGCCTGCGCCATACCTGCATTAACTCGCGCATCATTACAGACTGCAAGAGCCGTCTGGTGGGTGTTTTGTATGGGTTAAAGGGCATCATCTACATCAACAGTGGCCTGATGGCCGGTGTGTATATGAAGAATATCATCCGTAACGTGTTTTTCCGTGGCCTGCCGTTCTGATGCGTTAGCCGAAAAGATAAAGAACAACGCCCCTCCAGAGGAAGATTATGCGCTTTGAACGTTCGACGTTGATTGGCAGCGTGCTGTTGCTGACGGTTCCGCTTTTTGCGTTGCTGCACAGTATTGCCACGCTGCGGGTGGGAAAGAAAAATTCGGCGGCTTATCTGCTGATAGCACTGTGCTTTTTCTTCATTTTCATCAAGATCCCGCCCTTGGCGGATCTCTACCGTCATTTTGCCAATTACGATGCCATCAACTCGGCCACCCGCTTGGGAGATGTCATTCAGGGCAAGGTGGACGTGGTGTTGTACGCCAACTTCTATATTTTTAAAACGCTGGGTATTCCCTTTTTTGTTATCCCTGGGCTCTACGTGGGGCTGTCGGTCTACTGTTATCTCAGTGCGTTGAATATTGTTATGCGGCACACCGGTAAGGTGTTTTCGGCGCGGCAGTTTGTGTTGTTGCATCTGGCGGTATTGTTCCTGATTAACCCCTTTATCATTGCCATGGGGTTGCGCTTTGGTTTCTCGATGGCGGTGATGACCCTGGCAATGGTGTTGTTTTGCCATAAGCTCAA
The DNA here is from genome assembly GCF_017832355.1 of Serratia sp. PL17. GTDB lineage: Bacteria > Pseudomonadota > Gammaproteobacteria > Enterobacterales > Enterobacteriaceae > Serratia. The sequence continues at coordinate 47,027 of NZ_JAFIBY010000003.1, read as the reverse complement.
CCGCCCACTCGCCGCAAGCCTGATGCTGTTTGCCATGCTGACTCACTTTTCCAGCATGCTGCTGGTTGGGGTGTTTCTGTGCAGTAAAGTGATGCGTCTGAACCGCTTACTGACGGTGGTATTGAGTGCCATTGCGTTGCTGACCGCGAAGTTCGCACTGCCGTTTATCGTTTCCCATATTACGATTTCCGGCATCAACAGTTATTCCGATGTGTATACCTCAGGGATGTATGCCAGCGATTACCTGACGTCCGGTAACGCTAACGGGATGATTAATTTCTTGATTGTGTTATTCCCCGCGCTGTTTCTCGGCGTATTCATGTTGTCCCACCCGATGCACAACCAGGTTGGCGACATCAAAAACTATGCGGCCTGGCTGGTGGTGTTTGTTTTCCTGTGTTCCAGTTCGCTACAGGCAGCCAGCCGCTATGCCAGCGTGGCATCGGTATTTTTGCTGTTTTACTACATTGCTCATCAGGGTTCGTTTATCCGCGGCAGGTTTAACTACTTCTTCCTGTGTTTCATGTTGATGGCGACAGGTTATAACCTCATTGAGAACATTTATGTCCCACGCCGACCGATCATGTTGGGGCAAATGTGGCAGCAGTTCTACAAAACACCGCTGTTGAATCTGTTTTATGGCGAACAGGATTATGAGCAGTATCTGCGCGTGATTAACCGCGACAGCGGTGAGTGGATAGGGCATGAGATGGATCTGGGGTAACGCGCCTTACCCACCACCAACAACAGCATCAGAGTGAAGGAGGCGGGCGCCGACCCGCATCCTACCCCCAAATACCCCAACGCACCCCGCAGCACATCCCGCCCCATGTTTACGTCATGATTTCTTTTTTATTTTCAGTAAATTGAGTTCACGTTAAGCCCTGATACTTTAGGGGTAGGCACGACGCTGCCGCCGTTATTCTCCCTCCGTTCTCTTGATCGCAATCAATTTGCCGCCTGAGTCGCCTGAGTAGGCTGGCGGCAGATTGAGCAACGTCGTTCCTTATAACGATAAGATTATAAAAGCCTTCAGGAGAACTCCGGATGAGCAAGTTTCTAGACCGATTCCGCTATTTTAAGCAGTTGGCGGAACCCTTTTCTGGCGACCATGGCCAGACGCTGAACACCAACCGTGACTGGGAAGACGGCTACCGTAGCCGCTGGCAGCACGATAAAATTGTGCGTTCCACCCATGGGGTGAACTGTACCGGCTCCTGTAGCTGGAAGATTTATGTGAAAAACGGTCTGGTGACCTGGGAAACCCAGCAAACCGATTACCCGCGCACCCGTCCCGACTTGCCAAACCATGAACCACGCGGTTGCCCACGCGGCGCAAGCTACTCCTGGTATCTGTACAGCGCAAACCGACTGAAATACCCACTGATGCGTAAACGCCTGATTAAACTTTGGCGTGAAGCGAAGGCGTTGCACAGCGATCCGGTCGATGCCTGGGGTTCAATCGTCAGTGATGCAGAAAAGTCTAAAAGCTACAAAGTCGCACGCGGACGTGGGGGTTTTGTGCGTTCCAGCTGGCAAGAAGTGAATGAGCTGATCGCCGCGTCCAATGTCTACACCGCCAAAACTTTCGGCCCGGACCGCATTATCGGCTTCTCACCGATCCCGGCAATGTCGATGGTGTCCTACGCCGCCGGCGCCCGTTATCTGTCGCTGATTGGCGGCACCTGCCTGAGCTTCTACGACTGGTACTGCGACTTGCCGCCGGCTTCGCCAATGACCTGGGGCGAGCAGACGGACGTGCCTGAATCGGCTGACTGGTATAACTCTTCCTACATTATCGCCTGGGGCTCCAACGTGCCGCAGACGCGTACCCCGGATGCACACTTCTTCACTGAAGTGCGCTACAAAGGCACCAAAACAGTGGCAGTGACGCCGGACTACGCCGAAGTCGCCAAGCTGTGCGATCAGTGGCTCAATCCGAAGCAGGGCACCGACAGCGCCATGGCGTTAGCGATGGGCCACGTGATGCTCAAAGAGTTCCACCTGGATCGTGAGGTGGGTTATTTCCGTGACTATGTGCGCCGCTACACCGACATGCCGATGCTGGTGATGCTGGAACCGCGCGAAGAGGGGCATTATGCCGCGGGCCGTTTGCTGCGGGCAGCCGACTTGGTTGACGGTTTGGGCCAGGAAAACAATCCAGAGTGGAAAACGGTCGCCGTTGATCAACGCAGCGGTGAATTGGTTGCCCCTCAGGGGTCGATCGGTTTTCGCTGGGGTGAGCAGGGCAAATGGAACCTGGAACAGCGTGCCGGTGAAGACGGGCAGGAAGTCGAGTTACAGCTCAGCCTGCTGGGCGCACATGACGATGTGGCAGAGGTCGGCTTCCCGTACTTTGGCGGCATTAAAAGCGGCGGTGCCGAGAGCGAGCACTTCAACAGCGTGGCGCTGGACGAGATCCTGTTGCACAAGCTGCCGGTAAAACGCCTGCGTTTGGCGGACGGCAGTGACGTGCTGGTGACCAGTGTTTACGATTTAACCTTAGCCAACTACGGCCTGGAACGTGGTCTGGGTGATGCCAACTGTGCGGCCAGCTATGACGACATCAAGGCTTATACCCCCGCTTGGGCCGAACAAATCACCGGTGTTTCACGCCAGCATATTATCCGTATTGCCCGCGAGTTTGCCGATAACGCCGAGAAAACCCACGGCCGGTCGATGATTATCGTGGGGGCGGGCGTCAACCATTGGTACCACATGGACATGACCTACCGCGGCCTGATCAATATGTTGATCTTCTGCGGCTGCGTGGGTCAGAGCGGTGGGGGGTGGGCGCACTATGTCGGCCAGGAAAAACTCCGTCCACAGACCGGTTGGTTGCCGCTGGCGTTTGGCCTCGATTGGCAACGGCCACCGCGCCATATGAACAGTACGTCATTCTTCTATAACCACTCCAGCCAGTGGCGCTATGAAACTGTCGGTACCGAAGAGCTGTTGTCGCCGTTGGCGGACAAGTCTCGCTTTGGTGGCAGCCTGATCGATCTCAACGTGCGTGCCGAACGCATGGGCTGGTTGCCATCGGCACCTCAGTTGGGCACCAATCCGCTGCATTTGGCGGCGCAGGCGAAAGCCGCAGGCCAGTCGCCACTGGACTTCACCGTCGAGGGGTTGAAAAAAGGCACCTTGAACTTTGCCGCTGAACAACCGGACAACCCGCAGAACTTCCCGCGTAACCTGTTCGTTTGGCGTTCTAACCTGTTGGGTTCCTCCGGCAAGGGCCACGAGTACATGCTCAAATACCTGCTGGGCACCGAAAATGGGATTCAGGGCAAGGATCTGGGCCACCAGGGTGGGGCAAAACCCGAGGAAGTGGAATGGTTGGATAACGGCGGCGAAGGCAAACTGGATCTGGTGGTCACGCTCGATTTCCGCATGTCCAGCACCTGTCTTTACTCCGATATCGTGCTGCCGACGGCCACCTGGTACGAAAAAGACGACATGAATACCTCGGATATGCATCCGTTTATTCACCCGCTGTCGGCGGCGGTCGATCCTGCCTGGGATTCGAAGAGCGATTGGGAGATCTACAAAGGTATTGCCAAGGCCTTTTCCGAGGTGTGTGTCGGGCATTTGGGCCAAGAAACCGACGTGGTGACCTTGCCAATCCAGCATGACTCCGCTGCCGAGCTGGCACAACCTTATAGCGTCAAAGACTGGAAGAAAGGCGAGTGCGATCTGATCCCCGGTAAAACGGCGCCGCACATCATGGTGGTAGCACGTGATTACCCGGCGACCTATGAGCGTTTCACTTCGCTGGGGCCGCTGCTGGATAAGCTGGGCAATGGCGGGAAAGGGATTAGCTGGAACACCCAGACTGAAGTCGACTTCCTGAAACAACTTAATTACGTGAAGGCCGATGGCGCGGCCGCCGGTCGGCCGAGGATTGACACCGCCATTGATGCTGCCGAAGTGATCCTGGCACTGGCCCCGGAAACCAACGGGCACGTTGCGGTCAAGGCATGGGACGCGCTCGGTAAAATGACCGGTCGTGACCATCGCCATCTGGCGCTGAACAAGGAAGACGAAAAAATCCGCTTCCGCGATATTCAGGCCCAGCCTCGCAAAATTATTTCAAGCCCGACCTGGTCAGGTTTGGAAGACGAACATGTGTCGTATAACGCCTGCTATACCAACGTGCATGAGCTGATCCCATGGCGCACCCTTAGCGGCCGTCAGCAGTTGTATCAGGATCATGAGTGGATGCGTGCCTTTGGCGAGAGCCTGCTGGTGTATCGCCCACCGATTGACACCCGTGCCGCGCAGCCGTTGCTGAACCAGAAGCCGAACGGTAACAAAGAGAAGGCGCTGAACTTCCTGACGCCACACCAGAAATGGGGCATTCACTCCACGTACAGCGACAACCTGCTGATGCTGACCCTGTCGCGCGGCGGGCCGATCGTCTGGATGAGCGAGGAGGACGCCAAAGACCTGGGCATTGAGGATAACGATTGGATCGAAGCTTTTAACGCCAACGGCGCGCTGACGGCGCGGGCGGTGGTCAGCCAACGCATTCCGTCCGGTATGACCATGATGTATCACGCGCAGGAACGCATCGTGAATATTCCTGGCTCGGAAATCACCAGCCAGCGCGGCGGTATTCACAATTCGGTGACGCGTGTCTGCCCGAAACCGACCCATATGATTGGCGGCTACGCGCAGCTGGCTTACGGCTTCAACTATTACGGTACCGTCGGCTCTAACCGCGACGAATTCGTGGTGGTGCGCAAGATGAACCGTATCGACTGGTTAGACGGTGAAGGTAACGACGATTCGCAGGGCAGCCAGCAGGAGAAAGTAAAATGAAAATTCGTTCGCAAGTTGGCATGGTGCTGAACCTGGACAAGTGTATCGGTTGCCACACCTGTTCTGTGACCTGCAAGAACGTCTGGACCAGCCGCGAGGGCATGGAATACGCCTGGTTCAACAACGTAGAAAGCAAGCCTGGCGTCGGTTATCCGCACGCCTGGGAAGATCAGGAAAAGTGGAAGGGCGGTTGGATCCGTAAAATCAACGGCAAGCTGGAACCACGTATGGGCAGCCGCGTCGGCCTGTTGTCGAAGATTTTCGCTAACCCGGACGTCCCGGCGCTGGACGATTACTACGAACCCTTCGATTACGATTACCAAAACTTGCATACCGCGCCGCAGGGCAAGCATCAGCCGATCGCCCGTCCGCGATCGCTGATCACCGGCCAGCGCATGAAGAAGATTGAAAATGGCCCAAACTGGGAAGAGATCCTCGGTGGCGAATTCTCCAAGCGTTCGAAGGACAAAAACTTCGACAATATGCAAAAGGAGATGTACGGCCAGTTCGAAAACACCTTCATGATGTATCTGCCGCGCCTGTGCGAGCACTGCCTTAACCCGGCCTGCGTCGCGACCTGCCCAAGTGGCGCTATCTACAAGCGTGGCGAAGACGGCATTGTGCTGATCGATCAGGATAAATGCCGTGGTTGGCGCATGTGCCTGACGGGGTGCCCGTACAAGAAAATCTATTTCAACTGGAAAAGCGGCAAGTCCGAGAAGTGCATCTTCTGCTACCCGCGCATTGAATCCGGCCAGCCAACAGTGTGTTCGGAAACCTGTGTCGGTCGTATCCGTTATCTGGGCGTGCTGTTGTATGACGCCGACCGCATCGAGCAGGCGGCAGCGGCCGAAAACGACAAAGATTTGTACCAAAGTCAGTTGGATATCTTCCTCGATCCCCATGATCCGGCGGTGATTGCCCAGGCGTTGGCCGACGGTATTCCGCAAGGGGTGATCGAATCTGCCCAACAGTCACCGGTCTACAAGATGGCGATGGACTGGAAGCTGGCGCTGCCGTTGCACCCGGAATACCGCACGCTGCCGATGGTGTGGTACGTGCCGCCGTTGTCACCGATTCAATCCGCCGCCGATGCCGGTGAACTGGCGCACAGCGGCGTGCTGCCGGACGTGGAAAGCCTGCGTATCCCGGTGCAATATTTGGCCAATCTGCTGACTGCCGGGGATACCGCTCCAGTGCTGTTGGCGCTCAAGCGCATGCTTGCAATGCGCCACTACAAACGAGCCGAAACCGTTGACGGCGTGCTGGACACCAGCGCACTGGAACAGGTGGGGCTGACCCAGGCACAGGCGCAGGAAATGTATCGTTATCTGGCGATTGCCAACTACGAAGACCGCTTTGTGATCCCGTCCAGCCACCGCGAATTGGCACGTGAAGCTTTCCCTGAAAGCAAAGGCTGCGGCTTTAGCTTTGGCGACGGTTGCCACGGCAGCGACGGTAAATTCAACCTGTTCAACAGTCGTCGCATTGACGCTATTGATGTAAGCCAAAAAACGCCCCGTCAGGAGGATGCCTCATGATCAGCCTGAAAGTGATTGCTCGCCTGCTGGACTACCCGGAACAGGCGCTGTTTGACCACCAACAGGCGCTGGTGGAAGCATTGGAACCGGCCAGCGAACTGGATTTGCACCATAGTGCACAGCTGATCCTGTTTATTCGCCGTTTTTGTGCCCGCCCGCTGTTGGACGTACAGGCCGACTATTGCGAGCTGTTCGACCGGGGGCGTGCCACCTCGCTGCTGTTGTTTGAGCATGTCCATGGCGAATCGCGCGACCGCGGGCAAGCCATGGTCGATTTGATGGCGCAATACCGCGACGCCGGGCTGGCGATCGACAGCCGTGAACTGCCGGATTTTCTGCCGCTGTATCTGGAGTATCTCGCTAGCCGCAGCAAGGAACAGGCCGCAGGGGGGCTGCAGGATATCGCGCCAATCCTGGCGCTGCTGGGTGCACGGTTACAACAGCGAGAAAGCCCGTATGCGCTGCTGTTTGACCTGCTGCTGGCGTTATCTGGCAGTGAGGTGCAGGCGCAAACGCTGGAATCCCAGGTCGCAAAAGAAGCCCGTGATGACACGCCGCAGGCGCTAGATGCGGTATGGGAAGAGGAACAGGTGCGATTTATTTCTCAGGGCAATTTAGGCGAGCAGGGCTGCGCTTCGGCGCAGCAGGTGGCGCACCAACGGCGTTTTGCCGGTGCGGTTGCGCCGCAATACCTGGACCTGACGGATGCGCTAACCGGAACCAAAGGACGCTAATCATGCAATTTTTAAATCAGTTCTTATTCGATATTTACCCCTATCTGGCAGGGGCGATTTTCCTGATTGGCAGCTGGCTACGTTACGATTACGGCCAATACACCTGGCGCGCAGGATCCAGCCAGATGCTGGATAAAAAGGGCATGCGCCTGGCCTCCAATCTGTTCCACATCGGTATTTTGGGTATCTTTGCCGGGCATTTCCTTGGCATGCTGACGCCGCACTGGATGTATGAATCCTTCCTGCCGATTGATGTTAAGCAGAAACTGGCCATGATCGCCGGTGGTGCCTGCGGGGTGATGACATTGATCGGCGGCGCTCTGTTGCTGAAACGCCGCCTGACTAACCCACGGGTGCGGGCGACCAGCAGCTTTGGAGACATTATGATCCTGACGCTGTTGGTGGTGCAGGTGTGCCTCGGTCTGCTGACTATTCCGTTCTCCGCCCAACATATGGACGGCAGCGAGATGATGAAACTGGTGGGCTGGGCGCAGGCTGTGGTGACGTTCCACACCGGTGCGTCACAGCATCTGGTGGGTGTTGCCCCTATCTTTAAACTGCATATGGTACTGGGGATGACGCTGTTCGTGCTGTTCCCATTCTGCCGCTTGGTGCATATCTGGAGTGTGCCGGTAGAGTATCTGACTCGCCGTTATCAGTTGGTGCGCAACCGTCGATAGCTGCAGTTTGCCTTCTATTTCACTCAGGTCTGACGGTATCGATAACGGTTTATTTCTCGCAAACTGCTGAATATGCGAGATGTTACGCAGTTCGCTAATTGAACAACGCTTGCTGGTGAAGTAAGCTTTCCCTGCTAACAGACAGCCACAGGAGGTGGGGGATGCGCAGTTTGCCAATTCGATTATCAAATGAAATCGACGATAATCTGAACGATATAGCTAAGCGGCATGGGATGGCGAAAACGGATGTGATCCGCCTGGCTTTTGCGCTAATTAGCATTGCTGACAGGCAGTGGGCGAAGCAAGATGGGTCCTCGCTTGGTATTGTGCGCGAGAACGGTGAGGTGCTGGAGGCGGTGGGTCAGGTCGTGGGGGTTTTCCCATGAAGACCGAAAACCAGAATGCAAAAGTGGATGCAGAAACACTGTATTTGGACCCGACATTAGTGTTCGATGAAATGGAGCGTCTGCGGCTGGCGCGTCAGGTGTTGTGCGGTATCTTCGTTATCAGCGTGGGCGTTTTTGTCGCCCACGCCTACTGGGATCAAAATGAGTCTATCAGGCAGGTGTTCGAGCTGTTGAAGATTGGCGCACTGCCTCTGGTCACACTGGTGATCTCCTTTTACTTCCCTCACAGTCCCACCAGATAATGTTTGCCAATTTATGCATTTTTGCTTCCTTGCCGTAAACTTACTATCTCAGTATGGTGACACTTACTGTCGATGGATGTCGGCTATTCGTAAGCTATAAAAACAATCAATAGCCCCTGTATGCGGGCATTTTGGGATTTAAAACCGGGGATGACTCGTCGCTGCCAGTAGCGTAGCGCCGGGAGATCGCTTTATGGATATTCAGGTTAATCAATAACAATAATGACAATACACGCTTTTTCGTCACCTGCGTTGCTGCCTCTGAAGGTCATCGCTACCGGGGCGGCATTACCGCCTAATCGCGTCGAATCCTCCACACTGGACAGGTTGTTGCGTAAGCCTGCCGGTTACGTCGAAAAACGCTCCGGCATCGTTCATCGTTATCACGCGGCTGATGATGCGAGTCAGGCTGAGCTGGCGGTGGCTGCGTTACAGGATGCCTTGGCCCGTTGCAATATCGACGCGCAATCCATCGACTTATTGATTTCCGCGTCTGCGATCTCGGTGCAGGCGCTGCCTTGTACTGCGGCGCACATTCTCAAAATCGCCGGTTTGGCACCCGGTACGGCAGGCTTTGACATTAACAGCAGCTGCGTCAGTTTTATCTCTGCGATGCAAGTGGCTGCCGGTTTGCTCAATACCGGTACCTATAAACGTATTGCGATTATCTCGGCAGATTTGGCCTCGCGCGGTATCGACTGGGATCATGAAGAGTCCTCGCTGATTTTTGGCGATGGCGCGGCTTGTGCCATTGTTGAGCGGGGTGAGGGAACCAGTGGCATTCTGGCAAGCCTGGTGGAAACTTACCCCGAAGGCAGTGAACTGTGTGAGATCCGCGCCGGGGGCACCCGCCGTAATCCACGGGCGGGTATGACCGGCAGCGACTTCCTGTTTCATATGCAAGGTAAACAGCTGTTCCGTCAGGCCTCGGCGTTGATCGAAGACTACCTTGCTCGTCTGCTGGCCGCCAGCGGCCTGACGTTGGCGCAGATCGCCACGGTTGTGCCGCATCAGGCCAGTCATCTGTCACTTGAACATATGCGTAAGCGGCTGCATGTGTCCAGCGAGGTGCTGGTGGACATTTACCGCTATCACGGCAATCAGGTGGCCGCGTCTATTCCCACGGCTCTGCATGCCGCGGTGACCAACGGACGCTTTAACCCTGGGAAGCCGGTGATGCTCATTGGCACCGCCGCCGGGTTATCCCTGGCTGGCATGGTACTGCTGCCGTGAAGGTGTTGGTCACGGGAGCCACCAGTGGGCTGGGCCGCAATGCCGCACAGGGGTTGCTGGACGCAGGCTATCAGGTGCGTGCTACCGGGCGCGATAAGCAAGCCGGCGACGAGCTCAGGCAGTTGGGGGCCGAGTTTAGTCCGTTGGATTTAACGCAGGCCACGGCGGAACAGTGCCGGCAACTGATGGTGGGTTGCGATTGGGTATGGCACTGTGCGGCAAAGTCCTCCCCTTGGGGCAGCAAGGCCGAGTTTTATCAGGCCAATGTGGTTGCTACAGAAAAGCTGGCTGAGGCGGCAGGGGCGTGCGGCGTGCAGCGCTTTATTCATATTTCTACGCCGGCAATTTATTTCGATTTCAAACCTCATCAAGATGTTGAGGAAGGATACCGTGCGCGACGCTTCGCCAATCATTACGCGGCCAGTAAATATGCCGCGGAACAGCGGTTACTGGGGGCCGTGCCGCGCTACCCGCAAACGACCTACGTTATTCTGCGCCCGAGAGGTTTATTCGGCCCACACGACCGAGTGATTGTGCCACGTCTGCTGCAACAGCTGGATCGCGACCGCGGTGTACTGCGCTTGCCCGGCGGAGGGAAAGCACGGCTGGATCTGACCTTTGTACTCAACGTGGTGCATGCGATGGATCTGGCGAGCCGCCAGCCCCGTTTGCCATCCGGTGCGGTTTACAACATCACAAACCACCAACCGCAGCGGCTGGCGGATATGCTGGATGCGTTGTTGCGTCAGCAGATGGGGGTAGATTATCGGCTACAGTCTGTGCCGTATCCCTTGCTGAGTGTGCTGGCTGGGGGGCTGGAGCTGCTGGCCCGCTTTACCGGCAAAGAGCCCTTGCTCACGCGTTATAGCGTGGCAGCGGTGTATTTCGATATGACGCTTAGCCCGACCCGCGCCATCGAAGAACTGGGCTATTTACCCCGTTATTCGATGCAGGAAGGGATCCGCCTGACCGCTGAGTGGCTTAAACAGCAGGGAGGCGTGACCTATGGCTAAGGTGACGGTGTTTGAAGTGGGGTACTGTACCCACATCGGTTGTATGGCGCTGCGTGGCGCCGGGTTCCGGGTGTGCAAATTCCCGGCGCGCGCTTACCTGCTGGAAGTGGGAGAACGCCGTTGGCTGTGGGACACCGGCTATGCACATTATTTCCAGCAGCAGACAGCGTCCGGCATTTTCCGTATCTACCGGCAGATGACGCCGGTGTATTTCGACGCCAACGCATCCTTGGCGCAACAATTGCGCGCCGCTGGCTATGATGCCAATGATATTCAGGCGTTAATCGTTTCACATTTTCATGCCGATCACGTCGCCGGGCTGCGTGATTTTGCACACCTCGACTTTATCTGTTCCGGTGACGGTTGGCGGAAAACCCGTGAGCTGCGCGGCTTTGCCGCATTAAAACGCGCCTTTATCCCTGGCCTGATCCCAGAAAGCTTTGAGACAAACCTGGCGTTTATCGAAAGTTTTCCTCAGGTCAGTCTGCCAGCGCTGCTGGCCCCCTTCGATCGCGGCTATGCGTTACCGGGCAGCGAAGGGCACATCGTGCTGGTAGATCTGCCGGGACACGCTGCCGGCCATATCGGTGCGTTTATCCTCACCGATAACGGCTGGACTCTGCTCGCCAGCGACGCCGCCTGGTCTCCGTTAAGCTATCAGCAGTTGCGCGGGCCTTCACGGTTGGCCAACCTGGTGATGGAGGATGCCAACGCCTATTACCGCACGCTGGAGCGGCTGAACCAGCTGTGGGCGAGTGGCAATGCCGAGATCCTGCTGTGCCATGAGGGCGACTTATGATCCCGTTAATGACACTGTGGCACTACTTTCGGGCGCGCCGTTTAGCCTTTTCCGATCGCCAGTCTTTGGTGGCATACCAGAACAGGCAGTTAAAACGATTCGCTCGGCGCGTCTTGAGCAAAAGCCCGTACTTTAGGCGCTTCAACCGGCAAGCGATAGCCACCTGGCCGCAGATGGACAAGGCGTTGATGATGGCGCAGTTCGATCAAATGAACACGGCCGGGTTGCAACGCGATGCGCTGTTGGCCTGCGCGCAGCGCAGCGAAGCCGAGCGGGATTTTACGCCGAAAATCGGGAGATACAGCGTCGGTCTGTCGTCGGGAACATCAGGGCAGCGTGGCATTTTTGTCGTCAGCCCGCGTGAACAGCAGGTTTGGGCCGGAGGCATGCTGGCGAAAATGCTGCCGGACGGTCTGTTTGCCGGTGAGCGCGTTGCGCTGTTTCTGCGGGCGGACAACAACCTGTATCACAGCGTGAACAATCGTTGGCTGAGCCTGGCGTTTTACGATCTCTTTGCGCCTTTTACTCCACAGCTGTCTCGGCTGGAGCAGCAAGCGCCGACCATCATTGTCGCACCGGCGCAGGTACTGCGCGCATTGGCGCTGGCGGTGTTAGCCAAACAGATTCGTCTTGAGGTCAAGAAGGTGATTTCGGTGGCGGAGGTGTTGGAAGAACAAGACCGACGTCTGCTTGCGCAGGTCTTTCCCGTGGTGGGGGAGGTGTATCAGGCCACTGAGGGCTTCCTGGCCGCCACGTGTTCGCACGGCACTCTGCATCTGAATGAAGAATTCTTGCATATTGAACCGCAGTGGATCGATGCGCAGCGTTTTACACCGTTGATCACGGACTTTACCCGTAGCACCCAGCCCATTGTTCGCTACCGGCTGGATGACGTGTTGGTCAAACAGACAGAGCCTTGTCCTTGTGGGCAGCCTTCAATGGCGATTGCGCGTATCGAAGGGCGGCGTGACGATCAACTGGTGTTGCCCAATCAGTTTAAACAGCCGCAGGTGGTGTTTGCCGACGTGTGCAGCCGCGTGATTGCCAATGCGTTGCCGCTGACCAGCGATTATCGGCTGATCCAAGAGGGTGAGAAGCAATTGCACCTGATCGCCGACTGTAGCGAGGCCGAGTTGGCACACTGTCAGACGCAGCTGGCCGCATTGTTTGAACAGCAGGGCATTGCCATCGCCAATCTGGAGTGGCAACGGACGGTACAGGCGGTGATGCCGCAGTTTGATCGTAAGAGAAGGCGGATTATCCGCCGGGCGGGTGCATGATGAAGACGGTAGTGTACCGGCTGTGGCAAATGTTGCTGGGCTGGGGATGTGTGGGCGTCGTTTATACTTTAACCGATCGTCTACAAGGAACCGGCACCGTTCTCCCGCCATCGGCAATTGACCGCTGGATCCCGTTTAGCCCGTCAGCCATTTGGTTGTACCTGTCCTTCTTTATCATTGTCCCGCTCGGCTATCTGTTGGCGCCGATTCAGCGGGTCAAATGGCTGAGAGCGGCGATGCAATTGGCCGCCGTGGGCGCAGGAGCGGTATACCTGTTGTGGCCAACCACGTTGGTGTATCCGCAAGACAAGGGCGACGGAATAAGTTCGCAACTGCTGGCGGCCTTGACCCAGGTCGATTCACTGCAAAATTGCCTGCCCTCGCTTCACATGACGCTAACGGTGCTGGCCGTGTGGGCATTGAGCGATAGGCAGCGTAAAGTGAGAACGGCGTTGCTCATGTTATGGGCACTGGCGATCGCGTTTTCCATTCTGCAATTGCGTCGCCATTTGCTGGTTGATCTGGTCAGTGGGGCTCTGTTGGCGTTTATTGCCGGTTGGGTGGTGCAGCGCCTACATAGCGTGCGGCGAAATGCCGTCAAAGGAGAAATAGGATGAGCGAACTGGCGTTGTCAATCGTGTTCATGCTGTTTGTCGTCATTGGCGAGGCGCTGGTGTTGCAGTACGCCCAGCGGCGGCAGGTGAACTGGCACGATCTGGTGTTCAATTTGAACTCCGGTCATATCATGCTGTGGCTGTTTCGCGGGCTGGAGATCACCTGCTATGGCTACGTGGCGGCGCATTTTAGCCTGGGCCTGTTGGATAGCTGGCCACCGGTGCTGATGTGGCTGTTTGCCCTGCTGGCGTGGGACTTCGGCTTTTACTGGTTGCACCGCTTGCACCATTATTTACGGGTACTGTGGGCAGTGCATGTGGTGCATCACCAGGGGGAGCATTTCAATCTCTCGCTGGGGGTGCGAAATTCCTGGTATTCGTCACTTACGTCAATCCCGTTCTTTTTATTATTGGCGCTGCTGGGGGTGCCGTTGTCAGTGTTTGTCACGGTGTCTATCCTGCACTACAGCATTCAGCTGTTTAACCATAATGCGCTAACCCCCAAGCTTGGCTTGTTGGAAAAAATCCTGGTCACGCCGGCGCATCATCGGGTGCATCACGTTAAAGACATGGCCTATTCGAACAAAAATTTTGGCGGCAGCTTTATCTTCTGGGACAAACTGTTCGGTACTTTTTGCCCTAACCTGCCTGAAACGCCCTTTGTGTACGGCGTCAGCGGCGATAAGCCGTCTGCGAATCCGTTCTGGGCGAGCAATCTTCCTTTCTTGCGTTACTTACGCCTGTCCTGGCGGCCTAAAGTGGCAACGGGGCATTTCCGTTGCTCGGCGCTGAGCGTGTTCAGCGGCGCGATGCTGCTGTTTACGCTGGTCATTGGTTATGTTTACCAGTACGGCTACGGCTACAGTGACGTGAGCTGGCCGCAAATGGCGTTGTTGGTCCTGCTGGCGTTTGGGTCAATGGCGTTGGGTGGCATGACAGAAGGACATCGCTGGGCGATAGCTGCCTGGTTGCTGATTACGCTGAGTATTCCGCTGTTGTTCATCGGTTATCTCGGGTGGTCGCAGCGCTATTGGCAAATTGCGATGGCCGTTATCGCACTGCACGGTGTTTGCGTGGCATTAGGATGGGGCCGGGCGAAAAAGCCGGTCCCGGCTGGGGTGTCGCATGGCTGATACGCTTCCACCGCTGCGTTTTCCCGCTGATGGCGAACAGGCGTTTCATCGTGCGCTCAAACAGACCGCGCACGCCTATTTGGCGGGCGACCACCGTTATGCCGACGGCTGGCGGCTGGCCAAAGCGGCACTGCTGCTGGTGCTGTGCTGCGCTTTTTATGTGCTGAGTCTGATGCAGCAACAGCCGTGGGCGTTTTTCGGCTGTTATTTCCTGTTTGTGATGATGGGGATGTTGCTCAACGTGAATGTGAATCACGATGCTTCGCATAATGCCTTTTTGCGCAGCCCTTGGGCCAACCGGCTGGTAGGGCGGTTAGTCACGTTGCCGCTGGGGGTGGATCCGGATTATTGGCGCGTGCGGCACGTGGAGTATCACCACGTTTATGCCAATGTTGAACATTACGATTTGGATACCGAGGAAAATGGCTTCTTTCGCCAAACGCCGTTTCAACGCTGGCGTAAACACATGCGCTATCAGCATCTGTATTGGCCGGTGATTGCCGCACTCTCGCTGCCCTATATCGCCTGGATTTTTGACTGGTCGGATCGCATGGGGAAAACCCCCTTGCATGAGAAGAATATTTTACCGGGGCGCGGCGGTTGGGCCGTGTTTATCCTGTGCAAGATTGGCCACCTGCTGCTGGTGCTGGCCGTACCGCTGGTGTTGTGTCAACAAAACGGCATCAGTTGGCAATGGGTTCTGCTGGCTTATGCACTCAGTCAGATGTGTGCCTCACTGTTGGTGGTGTTTTTGTTGTTGGGCACCCATTGGGCGCAGGCTGAGTTTTACGCGGTGCCGGAAGGCGAAAGCATGCCGCACGGCTGGTACCGACACAATTTTGCTACCGCGTGCGATTGGGAAACCTCGCCGCGTGCGTTACGGCATCTGACCGGCGGGTTGAATTATCATCTGACCCATCATCTGTTCCCCGGTTGGAATCACCGGCATTATCCGGCGCTGGCGGCCATAGTGGCGCAGCTGGCGGCACAGCATGGTATGGACTATCGCTGCATTGGTTACACTGAGCTGCTGGCGCAGCAACAGAAATTCTTACGCCGGATGGGGCAGCCATGACCGCGTTGCGCCCGCTGGCTTTTCAGCGTGATGACTCTGGCCTGCATCGTGCATTGATGCAGGCTGCACAGCATTACCTGGCCGAAAACCGCGACCACCGTTTTGCGGATAGGGGCATGTTGGCCAAGGTGTTGCTACTGCTGGCGCTGTGTGCGTTTTGTTATGGCCTGAGCCTGCAACAACACAACCTTTGGGCGTTTTTTGCCTGTTACTTCGGTTTTATTTTTATTGGAATGTTCCTCACGGTAAACGTGGTTCATGATGCGTCGCATAACGCATTTTTCAGGCAGCCGTGGGCCAATCGCTGGCTGAATTGCCTGGTGAGCATTCCACTGGGATTAGATCCTGATTGCTGGCGGGTGCGGCACGTTATTTTTCATCATGCACACAACAACATAGAGCATTACGATCCCGATATCGACGCCAACGGCGTGCTGCGTCAGACGCCATTTCAGCATTGGCGGCCTTTTATGCGTGCTCAACGTTTTTACTGGCCGCTGGTGGCTGCAATGACCTTCCCGTATTACATCTGGTTGTTCGATTGGCTGGATCGGGCGGGAAGAACCCGGGTCGCGGCACGAATGGCGCAACGGGGGATCCGTGGCTGGAGTGTGTTTTTGATGGGCAAAACCGCGCATGTGCTGCTGGCGTTGGCGATACCCTGTTACCTGTTGTCGCCAGCGATAGGCGTGGGGCAACTAGTGCTGGTGTATTTGCTGAGCCAGATGCTTTCGTCATTGCTGTTTGTGATGCTGATTATCGGTACCCATTGGGCCAAGGCGAAGTTTTATCAGGCGCCGGCGCAGGGGCCGCTACCGCACGGCTGGTATCATCATGTGTTCGCCACGACGTTTGACTGGTTTCCCCGGCCGCGTTGGTTGGGCTATTGGTTGGGCGGTGCCAATTTGCATCTGACACACCACCTGTTTCCGCATTGGAGTCACCGGCATTACCCGGCCTTGAGCCGCATTATTGCTGAGGTGGCGCCGCGTTTTGGGATCGACTATCGGGTGTTGGCGTTGGGGGAGCTGCTGCATTTGCAACAGCGTTTTCTGAGCGCGATGGGGCGAAAACCGGGGGAGTGATTAGCGTGGGCATTTTACCGCCCACGCTTGCCAGACAGCGCCTGGGTTAATGCGTTCTCATGCCCGCAGCATTCATCAACAGCCGGAACATCGACGCGACTGCAAACAGCCCCAGCACGCTGGCACTCCAGATCACGACCAGCCAGCCGATGCGTTTCCACCAAGGGGCGGGTGAGGTTTTATCCTGCATAGTTTCTTCCCTCATCAGTGATAGCCATGTTCATGGCTGACCTTGCCGCGGAACACGTAGTAGCTCCAGAAGGTATAAACCAAAATAATCGGAATGATAAAGAGCGCCCCCACCAACATAAAACCGAGGCTTTGCGGTGGCGCAGCGGCTTGCCACAGGGTGATGGACGGCGGAATCAACAGTGGCCAAATGCTGATGCCCAATCCGCTCAGCCCCAGAAATACCAGCAGCAGGGTGAGCAAGAACGGCGAGTAATGCGCGGCATTTTTCACCCCATGCCGGATGCCCCAGGCGCTAAGCAGCACCAATATAGGCACTGGCAGCAGCACAAACAGGTTAGGTAACGTGAACCAGCGTGTGGCGATTTCCGGGTGAGCAATGGGCGTCCAGATACTGACGACGGCCAATACCAGCAGCAGGATCACCAGCAGCGGCGTTGCCAACCAATACATACGCGCCTGTAGGGCGCCGGCCGTTTTCATCACCAGCCAGGTGCAGCCGAGTAACGCATAAGTCACCACCAGCCCCAGCCCGCAAAACAGCGCGAACGGCGTCAGCCAGTCGAGTGCGCCACCGGCATAGGTACGGCCGTTGACCGGGAAGCCGTTAATAATGGCCCCGACCACCACCCCCTGGCTGAAGGTGGCAAAGATCGACCCCCAAATAAATGCCTTGTCCCAAATGTGGCGCTTTTCTGGCCGGGCTTTAAAGCGAAACTCAAAGGCCACACCGCGAAAGATTAACCCGAACAGCATCAGGGTGAGCGGAATAGCCAGTGCGTCGAGGATCACGGCGTAGGCCAGCGGGAAGGCACCAAACAGTGCCGCACCGCCCAGGACCAGCCAGGTTTCGTTGCCGTCCCATACCGGGGCGACGGTGTTCATCATCACATCGCGGTCACCGCTGTCCTTAACCCACGGGAACAGGATGCCGATGCCCAAATCAAAACCGTCCATTACCACGTACATCATGGTGCTGAACACAATGATCACAAACCAAATCAACGGAAGATCAATACCCATGTTCAGCTCCTGTCGTCCAAGGTGTCTTTTACTGCGGAGAGCGGTCGTGCCGGTCGGCCGTCGGTATCGTCTTCATGGCTTTCATGCTGCTGCGGCCCTTTGCGGATCAACCGCATCATGTAGGAATAGCCCACGCCGAATACCGAACAGTAAACGATGATAAACGCCAATAAGCTGATGCTCATGTGCATGTCGCCGTGCGCAGAAACGGCATCCTTGGTACGCAGCAGGCCATAAACGACCCATGGCTGGCGGCCAATCTCGGTCGTGAACCAACCCGCCAGCAGCGCCAGCAAGCCGGAAGGCCCCATCCAGAGAATGAAATAGAGGAACGGGCGCGATTGATATAACCCGTCACGCCAGCGTAGCCAAAGGCTCCAGACCCCGGCGAGGATCATCAACATACCCAGGGCCACCATAATGCGGAATGACCAGAACACCACCGTGGAGTTAGGGCGGTCCTCCGGTGGGAAGGATTTCAGCGCCGGGACCTGTTCGGTCAGGCTGTGGGTCAGGATCAGGCTACCGAGGTAGGGGACTTCCAGCTTGAAGCGGGTTTCTTCACGCTGCATATCCGGCCAACCGAACAAGATCAGCGGCGTGGCTTCCCCCGGCGGGTTTTCCCAGTGACCTTCGATGGCGGCAATTTTTGCCGGCTGGTATTTTAGCGTATTCAGGCCGTGGGCATCGCCGATCATCGCCTGTATTGGGGCGACAATCAGTGCCATCCACATGGCCATCGACAGCATTTTACGCATGGCTGGCGTGTCGCGACCGCGCAATAAATGCCAGGCGGCGGAGGCGCTAACGAAGAACGCCGAAGACAGGAAGGCGGCGGTTGACATATGCAACAGCCGATACGGGAATGACGGGTTGAAAATCACTTTCAGCCAGTCGACCGGCACCACCTGGCCGTTGATGATCTCGTGTCCCTGAGGCGTCTGCATCCAGCTATTGGACGCCAGGATCCAGAACGTGGAAATCAGCGTACCCAGCGCCACCATGCAGGTGGCGAAAAAGTGCAGGCCAGGGCCGACACGGTTCCAGCCAAACAGCATGACGCCCAGAAAACCCGCTTCCAGGAAGAAGGCGGTCAGCACTTCATAGGTCAGCAGTGGCCCTGTGATACTGCCGGCGAACTCGGAGAAGAAACTCCAGTTGGTGCCAAATTGGTAGGCCATAACCAGGCCGGAAACCACGCCCATGCCGAAGTTAACGGCAAAAATTTTCGACCAGAAATGATACAAGTCGCGGTAGGTTTCATTGCGCGTTTTCAGCCACAAACCTTCCAGCACCGCCAGATAACTGGCCAGGCCGATGGTGATTGCAGGGAAAATAATATGGAAAGAAACGGTGAAGGCGAACTGTATTCTGGCAAGTTCTAGTGCATCAAGACCCAGCATGGCGCCTCCTTGGGTTGAACATAAAATAACCTCTTCAGTATAGCGGTAATTTTTCTGTGGAAAGCTTGGCGCTAAGTTAATCACGGAGTACAGTAACTATAATAGTGACAGTTATTTTACTTTTTCATATAACAGTTAGGGCCTATGACCAGATACGAGCAGCTTGCACAACAGATTCGTGAACAGATCCAGAACCGGGTATGGCGGGCGGGGGATAAACTGCCCTCACTGCGTGAAAGCGGTAAACGTGCGGGATTGAGTCTGATGACGGTAGTGCAGTCCTACCAACTGTTGGAGAGTCAGGGGTGGATCGTTGCACGGCCGCAGTCCGGTTATTACGTGGCGGCGCGTCCGCAACCCTTACCACAGCCGGTGCACGGTGAAAAACTGTTGCTGAGTGAACAGGTGGATATCAACACCTTTATTTTTGATGTGCTACAGGCGTGCAAAGACCCGGCTATTATTCCTTTCGGTTCGGCGTTCCCCGACGCCACCTTGTTTGCTCAACCTAAACTGGCGCGGGCGTTGAGCAGCGTTGCGCGCAAGCTTACGCCGCACAGTTCACTGGCTAACCTGCCGCCCGGCAATGATGCATTACGGCGGCATATCGCCCAGCGTTATGCGCTGAGTGGTATGCAGGTAGCGCCGGACGAAATAGTCATTACTGCCGGGGCGATGGAGTCATTGAGCCTGAGTCTTCAGGCGGTGACGCAGCCGGGGGATTACGTGGCGATTGAATCTCCGGCCTTTTATGGCGCATTGCAGGCGTTGGAACGCCTGCGGTTGAAGGCGGTGGCGATCGCCACGCATCCGCAGGACGGAATCGATTTGGACGCGCTGGAACAGGCGTTAGAGCAGTACCCGATCAAAGCCTGTTGGTTAATGACCCACTTCCAGAACCCGTTGGGCGCCAGCATGCCGGAGGAAAATAAACAGCGGTTGGTAAGCGTACTGCGCGAGCGCCAGATTTCGTTGATCGAGGATGATGTCTACGGCGAGCTGTATTTTAGCGCCGAGCGTCCGCAACCGGCCAAAGCGCTGGACAGTGGCGGGCAGATCCTGCATTGCTCGTCGTTCTCCAAATGCCTGGCACCGGGCTTTCGTGTCGGTTGGGTAGCGGCGGGGCGCTATGCCCAGCAAATCCAACGGTTGCAGTTGATGAGCACCGTATCGACCAGCGTTCCTACGCAGTTGGCGCTCGCCGATTATTTGCTACACGGCGGTTACGATACACACCTGCGGCGCTTGCGCCGGTTGCTGGCGCAGCGCCAAAGTATGATGCGTCAAGCTATCGCCCATCATTTCCCGTCCACGGTGAAAGTCAGCCAACCCGACGGGGGGTATTTCCTGTGGCTGGAGCTGGATCCGGCGTTGTCGTCGATGGAGCTATACCAGCGTGCGCTGGCTCTGGGGGTGAGTATTGCACCGGGCAGGATGTTCACTACCGGCAATCATTTCAACCATTGCTTCCGCTTGAACGCTTCTTTTGACTGGAGCGACAAGCACGAGGCAGCGATCAAAACCTTAGCCAAACTTATCCGGCAGCTTGAACCGGCAGACTGAGCCACGCTGAGCAATCGGGTTTCGCAATAGAAAAATTCATAATGCTTTTTCCGGCAATGGAATGCCGGTTTCGTTGTTAGACAGCCCTCCGGCCGCCCATTACTCTGCGATAAATTTTGTCACATTTTATCAACGGGTAGACAAGGGGCTGGGGTGAGCAGAATAAAAAATAAGATAAACAGGCTGTTGCAAAAACGTTTGGTGCCGTTGGCGCTGGCCACCGCGATAGGTCTTTCATGCAGTGCACAGGCAGAAACGTTAACCGAGGGGATCACTCCGGCGAGCGATGCCAGTTTGGTGCCGGCCGCTGCCAAGCTGAGAAAAGACACCGTGGTGGCGGGTATTCTCGAGCCACAGGGCAACTTTAACCCTTATCTGTTTACCAACGGCTGGGATGAGAACGTCACCGACGTGATTTTCACCCGGTTAATTGGCCTGGACAGGGAAGGGAAACCGGTGGCGCGGTTGGCTGAGTCCTGGCAAGTCAGCCCGGATAACCGAGTGTATACCATCAAGCTGCGCCCTAATCTGGTCAACAGTGACGGCTCACCTATCAAAGCCGAAGACATCGCCTTTACGTTGACGCTGCTGCATGACCCGGCCTATGACGGTGGAACCGACATTACCCCGGCGCATATTCAGGGTGGCGCCGAATACAAGAACGGCACAGCACCCAGCATTAGCGGATTGAACGTGATCGACGATCGGACGATTCAGATCACCACCACCCAGCCGGGCGCTACCACGCTGCAGCTGATTGGCGGGCCGGTATTGTCGAAGACGTATTACGGCAAAGACTATCAGCGCGGTAAGTTGGAAAGCGTTCGCGCACTGAATGGCAAGCCGTTAGGCAACGGCCCTTATATTTACGACAAATACATTCCAGGGCAGGAGATTCGCTTCCACGCTAACCCTCATTTCTACCTGGGTCAGCCGGCGGTGGCGCGCTTTATTTACCGCGTAACCAACCCGACGACCAACTTCCAGCTGTTCCAAACCGGTGAAACCGACTATGACGCCTTCACCTCCAAGCCAGATGATATTGAGCAGTTAAAACTCTTGGGCTTCGCCAACATCAACTTGTACAGCTCAAGCGATTACAGCCGGGTGGATTTTAACCTTAAGCGCCCGGCGTTACAGGACGCGCGCGTACGTCAGGCGCTGATCTACGGCCTGGATCGTCAGAAACTGATTACGGTGGTGTACCAGGGTTACGGCACTGTGGCTAACCAGCCTATTTCTCCCGTTTCCTGGGCCTATGATCCGCAGGGTATCAATCCTTATGCTTACGACGTCAACAAAGCGAAACGCTTGCTGGATCAGGCTGGCTGGGTGCCGGGTGCAGACGGTATTCGTCAGAAAGACGGCAAAAAGCTGGAACTGACGCTGTTGGTGACCAAGAAGCTGATTAACGATGCATTGGTGCCCATAGCCAAAGACAACTACCGGCAGATTGGGGTGCTATTAAAGCCGCAGGTGCTGGACTTCAATGCGCTGTTGGCCCAACGCAAGGCGGGTAATTATGACCTGGCATCGCTCAGCACCAGCGGGCTGAATGACCCGCATGACGGGGTACGCGATTTCATCAGCCAGATGAGTGAAACCGGCTATAGCAATCCGCAGGTGGATCAGCTGATTAGCCACGCTAACGCCACGTTGGATATTGAACAGCGCAAGCCTTTGTACCATAAGCTGTATCAGGTATTGGCGGAGGATCCACCGGTGATCCTGCTGGGGAACCGTAAAGTGCTCAGCGCCAGCAGTGCGCGCGTCACCGGTTTTAAGCCGGACGTTTACAACGGCCTGACGGGCAGCTTGCCGGACGTCAAACTGGCTCAGTAACGGCAATGCGCCGCCGCGCGATGCCGTGCGGCGGCGATGGAAAACACCATGAGAAATTTTATCCTGCGCCGTTTGCTGCAAACCATTCCGATGATGTTACTGGCCTCGTTGTTGATTTTCTTCATCTTCGCGCTGACGCCTGGTGACTTTATTGACGGCAACATCAACCTTACTGCGGAACGGGCTGCCGAGCTGCGGGCGTTGTATGGGTTGGATCAGCCGCTGTTCACCCGCTATCTGCATTGGCTTGGTCGCCTGCTGCAAGGCGATCTCGGCTTTTCGTTACAGTACCAAATCCCGGTCAGCACCTTGCTGAATCAGTATATCTGGAACTCATTCCTGCTGGCGTCAGTGGCACTGGTGCTCTACTGGGGCATTGCGTTGGCGGTCGGCGTGGCGTCGGCGATGAAACCCTATTCGCTGTTTGATCATCTGGTCACTGTGGCGGTGTTCGGCGCAATGTCATTCCCGACTTTTTTCCTTTGTTTGCTGTTAATCAAATGGTTTGCCGTCGATCTGCACTGGTTACCGGCGGGCGGCATGCTGCGAACGGGCAGTGACGCGACCGGATTGGCCTGGGTGGGGGAAGTGGCGGCACATCTGTTGCTGCCGGTGCTGGCATTAGTGATGTTGCAGGCCGGGACCCTGACGCGCTATTTCCGCGCCAGCATGCTCGACGTGATCCGCATGGATTATATCCGTACCGCCCGGGCCAAAGGTCTGAAGGAAAAAACGGTGATCGTCAAACATGCGCTGCGCAATGCGCTTTTACCCATCATTACGCTACTGGGGTTTGAATTGCCCGCGCTGTTTTCCGGTGCGTTGATCACTGAAAAAATCTTCAACTGGCCCGGTGCGGGGCACATTCACATTGACTCACTGGCTGCGCGTGATTACCCGGTGTTGATGGGCTTTACGCTTTTTCTGGCGGTGCTGACCATTTTGGGCAATCTGCTGGCGGACATTCTGTACGCCTATGCCGATCCGCGAATTCGTTTGAGGTGAGTATGTTGGCAACGCTGTTTTTTGGGCGCCGTCGTCGTTGGCGGCAGGCGCAACTACCCGCCCTGGCGCACGTGTCGCCGCCACCGGCTGCACAGGCCTGGCAACGGCTGCGTCGCCACCGATTGGCGATGGCCTCGCTGTTGCTGCTGCTGGTTTTGACCCTGCTCTGCGTTTTTGGGCCGATGTTTTCGCCGTGGCAGGACGATGCCGGCGATGCGCTAAACATTAACCACGCGCCTAATGCCGAACACTGGCTAGGCACAGATTTTCTCGGTCGCGATATCTATACCCGCCTGTTGTTGGCAGGACGCATCTCGCTGACCATAGGCCTGGTCTCCATGCTGCTGTCAGTCACGCTCGGCTACCTGCTGGGCGCGCTGTCTGGCTATCTGGGGGGACTGGTGGATAAGCTGATCATGCGTTTTGCCGATCTGTTGATGACCATTCCCAGCCTGCCATTGCTGATTATCATGGGGGCGATGTTGTCCGAACTGGATGTTTCGCCGGACTACCGCATTTATATGGTGATGATCATGCTCAGCCTGCTGGGGTGGCCGTCTCTGGCGCGGTTGGTGCGCGGGCAGATCCTGTCATTGCGAGAGCGTGATTTTATGTTGGCGACAGAAGTCTTGGGCCTGTCCACGCGCCGACGTTTGTTTGGTCACCTGTTGCCGAATACCATTCCGATTTTGGTTGTAGTGGCGACCATGGGTGTCGCCAACGCCATTCTCAGCGAGTCAGCGCTCAGTTACCTAGGGCTGGGCGTGGTGCCGCCGACGCCGTCGTGGGGCAACATGATGGATGCGGCCAACAGCCTGATCGATTTTCAGCGTCGTCCCTGGCTGTGGATGCCGCCGGGGTTGGCCATTTTTATCACCGTAGTGGCGATTAATATTCTGGGTGACGGCCTGCGGGACGCACTCGATCCGAAAATGAACGGGGTGAAACGATGAGTCGGCCACTGGTGGCATTCAATCAACTGTCGGTGGCTTTCAATGGCGAACAAGGGCGGGTGCGTGCGGTACAGCAAGTCAGCTTTGAACTCCATGCCGGACAGACGCTGGGCATCGTCGGCGAGTCAGGTTGCGGCAAAAGCGTCACCGCGATGGCGCTGATGGGGCTGTTACCGCAGCCGCTGGCACAGATCGACGGCGGTGAAATTCATTTTGATGGGCAGGACTTGCTCAAACTGCGTCCGCAACAAATGCGTGATTTGCGCGGCAACCGGCTGGCCATGATATTTCAGGAACCGATGAGCGCGCTGAACCCGGTATTGACGATCGGCGAACAATTGGTGGAGCCGCTAATCCGCCATCGAGGGACAGCACCAAAGACCGCCTGGCGTGAGGCGACGGCGCTGATTACCGAGGTCGGGTTGGCGCGAGCAGAACAGTTGATGACCTGTTATCCGCACCAGCTTTCTGGCGGTATGTTGCAACGCGTTATGATCGCCATGGCCATCAGCTGTCGGCCGGCCTTGCTGATTGCCGATGAGCCCACCACGGCGTTGGACGTCACCGTGCAGGCGCAGATCTTGGCGCTGCTGCGTGAGCAGAGCCGTAAAAATAACATGGCCATGATGCTGATCACCCACGACCTTGGCGTGATTGCCCAGATGGCCGATCGGCTGGTCGTGATGTATGCCGGACGCATTGTCGAGCAGGGGGACACGCGGGAGGTGTTAGCCAACCCACAACATCCCTATACCCAGGGATTGATGGCTTCACGGCCGGTCGCCGGACAGCGGCGGCGCAGATTGTACTCGATCCCCGGTCAGGTACCCGATCTCGCCAATCTGCCCGATCACTGTGCCTTTGCCGATCGATGCGCTCAGGCCAGTGCACGTTGCCGTGACGGCATTCCGCCTTTGTACGGGACTTTGCAGCGCCAGTCTGCCTGTTTTATCAATGCGGGAGGGCGTTTTCATGCCGTCTGATCTCTTGGTGGAAGTGAAAGGCTTGAAGAAGCATTTTCCGCTGCGTGAAGGGGTGTTTGGCCAGACAACCGGCCAACTGCGGGCGGTGGATGATGTCAGCTTTGGTATTCGCAAAGGCACTGTTTTCGGCCTGGTCGGTGAGTCGGGCAGTGGGAAAACCACCGTAGGCCGTACGTTGTTGGGGCTACACGACAAAACGGCCGGTGAAGTGTTATTCAACGGGCAGGCGCTGGATAAGCTCAGCCCCCGCCGATTGCGTGCCCTGCGCCCGAAGATGCAGTTGGTGTTTCAAGACCCTTACAGTTCGCTAAACCCGAGGATGCGTATTGGCGATGCCATCGGTGAAGCCCTGTTGGAGCATGGGCTGGCGCATAAAAGTGAATTGCGTGACCGGGTGATTGACACTATGAAGATCTGCGGTTTATCGGCGCAACAGTATGGGCGTTTTCCGCATGAATTTTCCGGTGGTCAGCGCCAACGTATCGGTATTGCTCGCGCGTTGATCCTGAGGCCGGAATTTATCGTCGCGGACGAGCCGATTTCGGCACTCGACGTTTCTATCCAGGCACAGATCATCAACCTGTTTTCCGATCTTCAGGAGCAGCAAGGGGTAACCTTCCTGTTTATCTCTCACGATCTTGGCGTCGTGGAGCATCTGTGTCAGGACGTGGCGGTGATGTATCTCGGCCAGATTGTGGAGAGCGCCGATCGCGATAGCCTATTCCGGCAGCCACGGCATCCTTATACCCAGGCGTTGCTGGCGGCGGTACCCCGTCTGGATCCTTCACGGCTGCCGCAGGCGATGGCCCAGGGGGAGTTGCCTGACCCTGCGCAACCGCCGCACGGCTGCCGTTTTCATACCCGTTGCCCGCGGGCGACCGCACAATGCAGGGAATTGGCCCCGGCGTTACGTACGGTGGCGATGGGGCACCGGGTAGCTTGCCATTATGCCGAATAACCTAGGCCAGATAATGCTTCAACGCTCGCCCGGCCTGATGGATGGCGGAATGCACTGCCGGCACATGGGCGATGGGATTCAGCAGGCCGTAATCGTGGATCAACCCATTGTAACGGGTGGAGGTGACCTCTACCCCGGCAGCGTTCAGTAGCCGGGCATAGGCTTCACCTTCATCACGCAGTACGTCCAGTTCAGCGGTCTGGACCAGCGCCGGCGGCAGGCCTTTTAGCTGTGCCAGCGTGGCGTTGAGCGGTGAAGCATAAATATCCTTACGCTGTGCTTTATCGGTGGTGTAGTTGTCCCAGAACCATTTCATCATGTTGCGCGTCAGGAAGTGGCCTTCGGCAAATTGATGATAGGACTCGGTGTCAAAGTTGGCGTGCGTCACGGGCCACAGCAAGATCTGACAGCGCAGCGCCGGGGTGCCTTTTTCTTTGGCCATCAGGCTGACCACCGCCGCCATATTGCCACCGACGCTGTTGCCGACCACGGCCAGGCGGGAGCCATCGACGTTGATTTTTTCGCCGTATTCGGCCACCCATTCAGTGGCGGCGTAGGCCTGATTGATGGCCGTCGGGTAATGGGCTTCCGGCGAGGGGGTATAGTTGACGAACACCGCTGCGGCACCCGCGCTGTAGACTAAATCGCGTACCAGCCGTTCATGGGTAGGGAAGTCACCCAGCACCCAGCCACCGCCGTGGAAGAACATAAATACCGGCAGCGCTTCTTTAACCTTGGCTGGACGCACGATGTGCAACAGGATGTCCTGCCCCTCGACATGGATCGTCTTCTCGTTGATCTCGACCTCGTGAAGTGGCACGTCGACGCTGCGTTGTGCGCCCTCCAATACCTTACGCGCCTCTTTCGGTTTCATCTCTTCCATCGGCTTGCCACCACCTGCATTCAACGCGTCCAGAAAGGCACGGATATCCTGCTGTGCTGCCGGTTGGCTTGGATCTACAGTTTTTTTAGGCATTTTGGCTCCTCAAGCGTTTTGCGGTCGAGATCACAGTGTAGTCGAACGACAGGTGTTTGCTGTCCGCACAGCACGCAGTGAAAAGACGTGTTGCACCACGCTTTTCGCCGCCTGAGTTTGACTTTTCAACGGGGCAACGATACTTTTTAGTCATCAATGGAACACGTGTTCCATTGGCGGCAATCACCGGAGGCCCCGGTGCATCTCTTTTGGCGCTCAACGCCGTGCAGGAAACATAACCCTATGATTGTGATTGCAAATTCTGAAGGGCATCCGGGCATCGCTCTGTCTGCCGAACGGCTGCAGCAGGGACACAACGGCCTGCGCGCCATTGTTGATGGCATCAAGTTGGTGGAACTGGACCCGAGTGTGCGAACGGTGGGTTACGGTGGCTGGCCGAACGTATTGGGTGAGATGGAACTGGATGCCTCGGTAATGGATGGCGACAGTTTGCGCACCGGTGCCGTGGGGGCGTTACAAGGCTACCTGCATCCGGTGGAGGTTGCGTACCGGGTGATGGAAGATCTTAACCACGAAATTCTGGTGGGTGCCGGAGCCGCCCGGTTTGCCGCCGAAATTGGCGCGCTGGCGGGTGATAACCTGATCGCCGATTCCAAACGCGTATGGTGGGACAAGCTGGAACAGGCGATGAGCGCAGAACAGCGACGTGATTGGCCGAATATTCCGCTAGCCGGGCTGTCTAACAATGCCACCGATCCCGAACGTGTACGTGACACCACGGTGTTTTTAGCGCTTGATGGCGGGGGAACACTGAGCGCAGCCACGTCTACCTCGGGTTGGGCGTGGAAATATCCGGGGCGATTGGGGGATAGCCCAATTATCGGCAGCGGTTCGTATGCCGACAGCCGTTACGGCGCTTGTGCTTGCACGCATACCGGGGAAATGACCATCCGTTGCGGCACCAGCCGTGCCGTCGTGTTGTACATGAAGATGGGGATGACGCTGGATCAGGCGGTGTATGAAGCGATCGAAGATTTGAACTACCTGAAGGACGGTTATACCGAAGGGGTGACGATCCATGCCGTCGATAAACACGGCAATCACAAGGTGGTGAGCCTGAACTGCCCAGGCCCCATCCAATACTGGCTGTGGCAAACCGGTATGGCGGCACCAGAATTGCGCGATGCCGAGATTATAACCACCCGTTGACACAGTGCTCTGGGGGTTAAGAGGTGGGGCGCTGCATGTTGCGCCCAAGAGCAGAATCCATGGGGTAACGCGGGGCGGCCCTGTTCGATCCCTGCGGGTATAGCCTTTTCACGGGGATGACGACAGCCTGGACCGCCGAAAGCGGCTCGTTCAGCAAGAGGCACGCACCACCAGTTCGGTGGGAATGGTCACTTGCTGCGGTGCGGCCTGCGGGCTGCTGCTGCGTAACTCCACCAGCCTGACAATGGCGGCGATCATCGCGCTGATATCCCGGCGCACCGAGGTCAGTTGGTAGCTTGGCCAGGCGGCCATCGGGATATCGTCAAAGCCGTAGACCGCGACGTCCTGTGGGATGCGCAGCGGCGTATGCAAACGAATATAATCCATCACACCCATCGCCATCGAATCGGCTGTGCAAAAGATGGCCTGTGGGGCCGGTTGCGCTGCCAGCAGCTGTGGTGCCAGTTTGAAACCGCTTTGATAGCTGTAGTCGCCGCTGAGTTGCGCCACGATCTGCAGTTGCTGTATGGCCGCATGGGCTAAAAAGGTCTGCTGGCGCACTTGTTCGCCTTTGGCGCTGCTGCGCCCACCAAGGAGCGCCACATGTTGTTGGCCTTTTTGCGCCATTAGCGCTGCCAGTTGTTGCAGGCTGGGTGCTTCATCGGCGTTGAGCGCATCGCACAGGGCGTCGCCGGCTAACCCATTGAGCATAATCGGTGTGGCGATGCGGAACAGATCTTTCGCTGTGCGAGCGCTAATGTTGTCGGCGAACACCACGGCGGAATCAACATGATAAGAAATGGTTTGTTTGAGGTAGTTGGCCGGATCTTCAATGCCTTCCAATCGGATCATCACCGCCTGCCGGTTGCTGTTTTGCAACTGCTCCACCAAACGATCGAAAAATTCCAAATCAGACAGATCATGAAAGTGGTTAACCACGACCGCGACAAACCCGGTTTTACCGGTATGCAGGCTTTGGGCAATCGCATCGGGTGCATAGCCCAACTGGCTGGCCACACGCATCACCAACTCACGGTTTTTTTGCGATACCCGGCCTTGATTGGAAAAGGCGCGGGAAACCACGGTGCGTGAAACGCCGGCTACGCGGGCGACATCGTGAGACGTGACTTTTTTAATCTGCATGGCGCAAGTACTCAACGGAAAACGGGGCGCTGCGGTAAGAGGGGCAGCGGCGGTATGGTCTCACAGAATGCCGGCCGGCAACACTGTTTCCCCGTGTGGCGCCAGACGCTCGCCGCTGTTTGGGTCAAAAAAGTGCAGGGCAGTGGTATCCAGCGTCACCGCCAGCGGCAAACCCTGTGGGTAGTGCTGCTGAGTGTGTTGCTTCACGATGTATTGTGCGCCATTGTCACCCTGAACAAACAGATTGCTTTCTGCACCCAGATTTTCACTGTACACCAGCGTACCGCGCAGGTGCGGTTCCACCTGCGGTGCGCTGATGCTGCTCGCTTCCGGTCGGCAACCCAGCGTCAGCCACTCGCCCGCTTTTGTCGCCAGCGCCGGAAATTCGGCGGTGTTCACGGGCAGCAGCAAGCCAGAATCGCCTTGTAGCACAATCTGCGTCCCCTGAACCTGTACCTGCACATCGAACAAGTTCATCTGCGGTGAGCCAATAAACTCGGCGACAAAGCGGTTAACTGGCCGGTGATAGAGGTCCAGCGGTGTGCCAATCTGCTGTACTTTACCCTGATTCATGATCACCACTTTATCGGCCATGGTCATGGCTTCAACCTGGTCATGAGTGACATAAATTATGGTGGCACCGATGGCCTTGTGCAGTGCCGACAGCTCTTGGCGCATGCGATTACGCAGTTTGGCGTCGAGATTGGACAACGGCTCATCAAACAGGAATACCTTGGGGCGCCGGACGATGGCACGCCCCAGCGCCACACGCTGGCGTTGACCGCCGGAAAGCTGGCCCGGTTTGACCTTTAGAAACTCGGTCAGATGCAGCATGTCGGCAACGGCCGCAATTTGGCTAGCGATCTCTGCTTTAGCCATTCCTTTAATTTTCAACGACAACGCCATGTTTTCGTACACCGTCATGTGCGGGTACAGCGCATAGCTCTGGAATACCATGGCGATGTCGCGGTATTTGGGCAGCACGTCATTCATGCGTTCGCCGTCGATCAGCAATTCACCGGAAGACAGGGTTTCCAACCCGGCAATCATCCGCAGCGTGGTAGATTTGCCGCAGCCTGACGGACCGAGCAGCACCACAAACTCGCCTTTCTCCACCTGCAGATTGACGTTGCTGGCGGCCTGATAGCCGTTGTCATAGCGTTTGTTGATATCAACCAGTTCTACGTAAGCCATCAGTGCTCCGTTTGGGCAAGCAGGGAACTGAGCCGTGCCAGCAATAGCACGCCGAATGAGGATGCGCCGTTGGCGTACAGCTTGCGGTGCGGCATATCCGTCGACATGGCGGCGATGTCCAGGTGCGCCCAGCGCTGACCCGGCTGTACGAATTCGCTGATAAAGGTTGCGGCCACGCACGGGCTGCCGTGCGGATCCTCGCCACCGTGGCGATAATCGGCAAATTCAGATTTCAGCACACCGCGATACCAGCCGCCGTGCGGCATGGGCCATACCGGTTCTGCGCTAGCGTTGCCTGCTTGGGTAACCTGAGCCAGAAACGCATCGTCGTTGCCCATCATGGCGGCATATTCCTTGCCTAGCGCTACGCCTGCACCACCGGTCAGGGTCGCAATATCCAACAGATAGTCCGGTTGGAAGCGTTGCTGGGCATAACTGATGACGTCCGCCAACACCATGCGTCCTTCGGCATCAGTCGAAATGATTTCCACCGATTTGCCGTTGTGCATGGTTACAACGTCGCCAGGGCGCTGGGCGCGTGAAGAGGGCATGTTTTCCACCAGCCCGCACAGGCCAATGACACGGATCGGCAATTGCAGCGCGTCGATGATACGCATTGCGCCCACGACCGCGGCTGCACCGCCCATATCAAACTTCATGGTGCTCATGCGCGCCGCGCCTTTGATACTGATGCCCCCGCTGTCGAAGGTCACGCCTTTGCCGACCAGCGCCAGGGTGTGGCGAGCATTGGCTGGATGGTGATCGAGTATCAGCAACTGCGATGCCCGGGCACTGCCCTGGCCAACGCCCAGCAGACCGCCAAAGCCTAGCGCGGCCATTTGTTCATCCCCTAACACCTCCTGATGCAGATGGCTAAACGGCAATTGCGCGACGGCCTCCACGAAGCTTTCAGGGTAGAGAATATTGGCGGGTTTGTTCATCAGCTCGCGGCCGGCGATCACGCCCTCGGCATGCAGGTTTGCCCAATCGCACAAGGCTAGCGTTGCGGCATCTTGGCTGCCCAGCCGCAGCGTCGGATCGGCCAGCGTTACGCTGGCATGATGCTGATAGCGGTAAGCGCCGAGACGCAAACCAAACAGCAGCCAGCGCCAGGTTTCATCGTCTGCTGTCAGTTCCGGGACCAACGTCAGTCGCAACTGCTGCAGCCCAAAGTCTTTTTGCCCGGCGGCGATAACGGCCCCGGCATCTTGCAGCGCGGCAGGGGTCAGACGGGGGCCGACGTTGAGGCCAAATCGCCCTTCACCCAGTGGATAAAGTACACCGACGCTTGCCCGTTGCAGCCCGGCATCTTGCAGTGTGGCGGGCAGTTGCTCCTCTGTGGCAGCAAACAGGATGACGTGCTGGTGCGCAGCCGCGCCCTTTACGCTGTAAATATCGATTGATTGCATAAGTTACCCTTTGACCGCCCCACGCGTGAGGCTCTCCATCATTTGTTTGGACGAGAAGATAAAGGCAATCAGCAGTGGCACGATGGCCAGGAAGCTGCCGGTCATTACCAGGTTCCACGGCGTGGCGGTGGCTCCGCTCAGGCTGCGCAGTACCAATTGAAGAATTTGTTTATCCGGTGACTGTAACGCCACCAACGGCAGCATGAAGTTGTTCCAGGTGTCGACCACCACAACGATCGCCACGGTCAGCAATGCTGGGCGCATCAAAGGCAGGCCGATTCGCAAGAAAATCTGTAATTCATTCAGGCCGTCCATGCGTGCACTGTCGAGGATTTCGCTGGGTAATGAGGCGCTCACGTATTGGCGAACCAGGAAGATACCGAAGATGTTTACCCCGGCAGGCAGCCAAACGGCGGCGAACTGGTCGAGCAGGCCCACGCTTTTGATGACGAAGAAGTAAGGCACCAGATTGACCACGCTGGGGACCATCATGGTCAGCATCAGCGTAGTGAACAGCACCTTCTTCCCCTTGAACTGGTAAACGCTGAAAGCGTAGCCCGCAGCAGCGGAAACCAACACGCTGGTCAAGGTGGCCATGGCGGTGACATACAGGGTGTTAAGCAGCGAACGGGTAAACGGAACCTGTTGTTCCAACCCGCGGAAGTTTTCCACCAGATGCGTGCCAAAGCGGAGAGACATGCCCATGATGCTGCGGGTGTCCTGCGTCGCCAGCAAGGCAGACCAATAGAACGGAAACAGCGACAACGACGCGAACAGGGATACCAACAGATAAATCACCAGTTTTCCGGTGTCGAAACGGCGGCCTTCAGCGATCATTTTTCACACCTCCCCGGTTGCCGAAGCCCCAAAACACCAAGGCACTGACTACGGCTATCAACAGGAACAAGATCCAGGAAATCGCCGAAGCCGTTCCCATATCCAGGTAGGACCAGCCGGTTTTGTAGACGTACATCGACACCGTGAGGCCGCTGTTGTCAACGCCGCCCGTACCCTGGGTCAAGATCATCGGTTCGTTGAACAACTGCATGTTGCCAATCAGCGTCATCAGCGTGGCGAAGAAGATAAAAGGTGCCAACAGCGGCAGCGCGATATAGCGGAATTTCTGCCAACGGCTCGCACCGTCCAGCTCAATGGCCTCGTACAGGTCCGGTGAGATAGACGCCAGGCCGGTCATGTAAATCACCGTATTGATGCCGGTAAATTTCCAGGTCACCTGATTGGCGATGGTGAAACGGATCCAGTCGCTGTCAAAGAAGTTGATGGGCAATGCGGCGGCTAACGTGCCGAGGTGCAGTTTGGTTGCTAACCCGCCGAGCAGTTCGTTAACCATGCCGACGGGGGAAAACAGGTTAAACACAATCAGGCTAACGGCCACGGAAGAGGTAATGTAGGGCAGGAAGATGGCTGCCTTCAGAAAACGTCTGCCGCGCACGATGATATGCAGCAAGGAGTAAGCCAGCGTAATCGCAAACAGATGCTGGCACAGGCCCGACACCAGCGTGATTTTGATGGTGTTGACCAGCGACACCCAGAAGGCATCGTCGGTGAAGGCGTAGTAAAAGTTATCCAGCCCGACAAACTTCATCGAACTGAGGCCCTTTACCGGGTTCCACGACTGAAATGACAGAAACGCCGAAAAGAAGATCGGGAACGCGTTAAACACCGCGAACAGCAGCATAAACGGCAGCAACAGCAGGTAGGCGGTGCGGTGATCGTGCAGCAGCCCTTTGAAAAATCGCTTACGCATAGACTCCCCGAACCGGTGGAAAATATAAAATCGGCGTCAAAAAAACGCTGGAGTTATATCCTAAATAATTCGAGTTGCAGGAAGGCGGCAAGAGCATGGGTCCCCAGGAGCTTACATAAGTAAGTGACTGGGGGGAGTGCTTGAAGCCAACACACCTGCAGCTTGAAATATGACGGATATAGATGATTACAACGCGCGCATCCGCCGCTCGAGCAGCTTGTTGGCATCGCGCAGGGTGCTGTCGATATCCTGATGCTGCACCAGAATTTTCTTCGCCGCTTCATTGAGAATTTCGTTGGCGATGTTATCTTCCGGCGCTGAGGCAACTGGCTTCAGGTCCGGCACCAGACTGGCGTAGTAGCGCATCGAATGTTGGCCGCCGAGAATGCGACTCGGCGTGTCAAAGTAGGGCGCGTTATACACGTCGAGACGGGCAGGTAAGGTACCGGCGGTTTTGGCCGCGTCGATCACCACGTCACGTTGCATAAAGTATTGAATGAACTGCCAGGCCGCTTCGGCGTTTTTGCTTTGTTTCGGGATCACCAGCGTGGTGCCGCCAGCATTGACCTTGATGTTGCCCGGTACGTCGGTCACGCGCCACAACCCGGCTTTGGCACCGTCCGGATCCAATTCTTGCTCAATACGGCCTTCGTCCCAGGGGCCGTCGATATCTGCGAACAGTTTCCCCTGACGGTACAGCTTGATGTATTCCTGCGAATTGGTTGAGCCGTCGAGCGAGGCGGCTAATCCTTTGTCATACAGCGTTTTGATGACCGTCATCAACTGTTTGATTTGAGGGGAGTCGAGGTTGGGTTTACCGTCTTTGGTGTACACGGGTTTGCCCGGTTCACTGTTCATGCCCACCACGAGTGGGTTGATCAGGCTGGTGGCGGCAGGCAACAGGTAAGCGCCTTGCTCTTTTTTCAATTTCTCACCAAAGGCGATAAAACTGTCCCAACTTTTGGTGATGTCCTCAATCTTCGTCCCCGCCTTTTGCACCATGTCGTTCCGGTAGATCATGATTACCGGGCCGGTATCGTAAGGCACACCATAGATGTTGCCGTCGTTGCCTTTTGCCAGACTGATCATTGAAGGATCAAACTGCCAGCCCTGGCTGTCGATGCTGAACGGTGGGGCGCTCAGGTTGTTCAGACCACCGGAGTTGGCGAAGCTGCCCAGCTTAATGGTGCTGACGCTGAAGATATCGGCGGCACCTTGGCCGACGGCCAACGCGGTCGTCAGCTTTTGGTGGCAGTCAGAGAAGCCGCATTTAATCGACTGCACCTGAATGTCTGGGTGCGCCGCTTCAAAATCTTTAATCACCTTATTGATGTAATCATTCGGCAAATAGTTGGCGAAGGTAATGCGGGTAGTGGCGCTGGCAGAAAGGGGCAGGCCCAGCAGCACGGCCAGTGCGACCCCGGTGATCCTATGGTTAGTACGCAAGCAGAAATGAGCCATGATAACCCCGATGCTGTGCAGTCGATGTGTACCCGTCCTACTTCAAGCCGCCGCTGTGTCGCTGCGTGACTCAGCCCATCCATGGAGCTCACCCCCGTGGCTGGCTTAGGCCAGCGCCTGGGGACGCATGTTTTGCCGCTTTCCTGCGGCTCGAATTATTTAGGGTGGGTGCGTTTTTTTTCATCATGGAACACGTGTTCCATTGAAATTAACCTATTATCGCGTCTTCAGACTGTCAACAATTTGTTCAGTAAGTTAACAAATATGAGATCTGGCGCGGGGGTTGCGTGTGCGCATGCACAATGATGCGCCGCGATGTGCCGCGCAGAGCCTTGGCTGGCGTGGGTTTGCTCTCATAAGGTGCAGTGCCTGCACTGAGGTGGGGCAAAAGTGTGATGGGGCTCATGTCAGGCCAAATTATTTTTGCGAGCGCGATCAGAAATATTGAAGTTTTTTGTAATTGAATAGGATTTCGCAGCCAACGATGATTTTTCGCCTTATTTTTCCAATTATTCATTACCAATGCATATTTATTGAATAAGTATGCATTGTAAGCCGTTGTTTTAGCGTAAAAAAACCAAAAAATTGCCGGAAATCCCAGTTTGGCACGATAGCTGCTCTACACTCTTTATCAAACGGCATGTATTTTAACTGCTCGTTAACATTTATTCCCCGTTCCAGGACCTGATTCCCGGTATAAATAGCGAAAAACGCGTTTGATGTAACAGATTTGTTTCTGAATAGACGGTGAGAGGCAGAGTTATCACCGGTCGAAAAGGAGATGCAACGGCGCTGTTTTTCTTGTTTTGTTGTGGAACATCCGGGCAGGAACGGCCCTTACAGTCAAAATTCAGTCTTTGCTGAAGTTATGAGGTCATTATGGAACAGCCAATCGCAGTTACCCGCCAGTCTTTCGATGACTGGATGGTCCCGGTTTACGCCCCCGCTGATTTTATTTTGGTTCGGGGAGAAGGATCGCAGGTCTGGGATCAACAGGGTAAGTCTTACATCGATTTTGCCGGTGGTATCGCGGTAAACGCGTTGGGCCATGCTCACCCCGTGGTGACGGCAGCGCTGGTGGAGCAGGCGGGCAAACTGTGGCATCTGGGCAACGGCTACACCAACGAACCGGTACTGCGTTTGGCAAAGCAGCTGATTGACGCCACCTTTGCCGATAAGGTGTTTTTCTGCAACTCCGGTGCGGAAGCCAACGAAGCGGCACTCAAGTTGGCGCGTAAACGCGCTCTGGATAAAGGCAACGGCAGCAAAAACCAGATTGTCGCGTTTAACAACGCCTTCCACGGCCGCACGCTGTTTACTGTTTCAGCGGGTGGACAACCGAAGTATTCAAAAGATTTCGCCCCGTTACCGGGTGGGATCACCCATACACCGTTTAACGATTTGGCCGCGGCGGCTGAAGCGATCAATGACAATACCTGTGCGGTGATTGTTGAGCCGATCCAGGGTGAGGGCGGTGTATTACCTGCCGATCCTGCTTTCCTGCAGGGCCTGCGTGAGCTGTGCGATCGCCATGATGCGGTGCTGATTTTCGATGAAGTGCAAACCGGCATGGGCCGTACTGGCGATCTGTATGCCTACATGCAATACGGCGTGGTACCGGACGTGTTAACCACCGCGAAAGCACTGGGCTGTGGTTTCCCTATTGGTGCCATGCTGACGACGGATGATCTGGCCAAAACGCTGGGTGTCGGCACCCACGGCACCACCTACGGCGGTAACCCGCTGGCGACGGCCGTGGCCGGTGCGGTGTTCTCTATCATCAATACGCCAGAAGTATTGGATGGGGTGAAACAGCGCCACCAGTGGTTCCTCGACGGGTTGAACAAAATTAATCAGCAATATCCGATTTTCTCTGAAATCCGCGGTGGTGGCCTGTTGATTGGTTGCCAGTTGACGAAAGATTATGCCGGCAAGGCGAAACAGATCACGCAATTGGCCAACGAAGAAGGTGTGATTGCCCTGATTGCCGGCCCGGATGTGGTGCGCTTTACCCCTTCACTGATCATCCCGGAACAGGATGTGAAAGAGGGGCTGGCGCGATTCGCGCGAGCCGTGGCGCGGATTTGCAGCTAATACACAGGCTGCGCCCTTACCGGCGCAGCCTGATCAAGACGAGGTTCGCATTATGATGATTATTCGCCCTATAGAGCGTCGCGATTTGGCTGATTTATTGACGCTGGCCGGTAAGTCCGGCATCGGTCTCACTTCCCTGCCACAAGATGAAGATACCTTGTCGGCACGCATTGAGCGGGCGTTAAAAACCTGGCAAGGCGAACTTCCGCGTGGTGACCAGTGTTATCTGTTTGTCCTGGAGGACAGCGAGCGCCAGCAGGCCGTAGGGGTCTGCGCCATTGAGGTGGCCGTTGGGCTCTCAGAGCCGTGGTACAGCTTCCGCGTCGGGACCCAGGTGCATGCGTCCAAACAGTTGAATGTGTATAAATCGGTGCCGACGCTGTTCCTCAGCAACGATCACACCGGTCATTCCGAATTATGTACGTTATTCCTTGACCCGGACTACCGCCACGGCGAAAACGGCAAACTGCTGTCGAAGGTGCGTTTCCTGTTTATCGCCGCCTTCCGTGAGCGTTTCTCCGAACGGCTGATTGCCGAAATGCGTGGTTTTTCCGATGAGAATGGCCGCTCACCTTTCTGGGAGAGCGTCGGGAACCACTTCTTTTCTATCGAGTTCGCCAAGGCGGACTACCTTAGCGGCACCGGGCAAAAGGCATTTATTGCCGAGCTGATGCCAAAGCACCCGCTGTATGTCGACTTCCTGGCTGAAGACGCGCAAAAAGTGATTGGTGAAGTGCACCCGCAGACAGTACCGGCACGCCGGGTACTGGAGTCGGAAGGCCTGCGTTATCAAGGTTATGTCGATATCTTCGACGGTGGCCCAACGTTGGAAGCGGAAATCGACCATATTCGTGCGGTCAAACAAAGCCGCCTGGTGAAAGTGGTGCTTGATGAGACCCCGATGCGCGCTGATGCGCCGCTCTATCTGGTGGCCAACGATCATTATCAGAATTACCGCGCACTGTTGGTCAATGCCGATCTGTATGACGATCGTCTGCATCTCAATGCCGCCACCGCTGCAGCGCTGGGTGTTGAACAAGGCAGCCCGGTGCGGGTTATCCCCCTTATTGCACAGGAGAAAGCGTAATGTCACATCCTGCACTCTTTATTAATGGCTCATGGCAACAAGGCCATGGCGCTGAGTTCAGTAAAACTGATCCGGTCGATAATCAGCCGCTGTGGCAGGCCAACGCCGCCGATGGCAGCGATGTCGCTGCGGCCTGTGAAGCCGCTCGTGCGGCGTTCCCAACCTGGGCTCGCACGCCTTTTGAGCAACGCGAGCAGATTGTGAAACGTTTTGCTGCGTTGCTGGAAGAACACCAACCGCATTTGGCGGCGGTGATCAGCCGTGAAACCAGCAAACCGCGCTGGGAAACGCTGACCGAAGTACAGGCAATGATCGGTAAAGTGGGGATTTCACTGCAGGCATATCAGACCCGTACCGGCGTTAGCCAGACGGCGATGGCGGACGGTGTTTCCGTATTGCGCCACCGCCCGCACGGGGTGCTGGCGGTGTTTGGGCCTTATAACTTCCCGGGCCATTTACCCAATGGTCACATTGTCCCGGCGTTGCTGGCGGGCAACACCGTGGTGTTTAAGCCGAGTGAATTGACGCCGCAGACCGCCGAAGAAACCTTGAAGCTGTGGCAGCAGGCCGGTTTGCCCAATGGGGTGATCAACCTGGTGCAAGGCGGGCGTGAAACCGGCGAGGCATTGGCCGCCCGTGCGGATATTGATGGTCTGTTGTTTACCGGCAGCGCCGGCACCGGTTATCACCTGCATCGTCAACTGGCGGGGCAGCCTGAAAAAATTCTGGCCTTGGAAATGGGGGGTAACAATGCGTTGATTGTTGATCAGATTGAAGACCGCGATGCGGTGGTTAATCTGGCCATTCAATCGGCATTTATTTCCGCGGGTCAGCGCTGCACCTGTTCGCGCCGTATTTTGGTGAAACGTGGCAGTGAGGGCGATGCCTTTATCGAGCGTTTGGTGCAGGTGGCGAGCGCGCTGCGCATAGGCCGTTGGGATGCTGAACCCCAGCCGTTTATGGGCGGGGTAATCTCGTCGGCAGCAGCAGAAAAAATGCTGGCGGCGCAGCATCACTTGCTGGCGTTGGGCGGAAAAGCCTTATTGACCATGCAGCGGCTGGAAAGCGGCAGTGCGTTGCTGAGCCCAGGCATTATCGATGTGACTGGCGTGCGGGACGTGCCGGATGAAGAATACTTCGGCCCGCTGACCACCCTCATTCGCTATAACGACTTTGATGAAGCGGTGCGTATCGCCAACCAGACGCGCTACGGCCTGTCGGTCGGTCTGGTGTCGCCGCAGCGTGAGCGTTTTGATCACCTGTTGCTGGAAGCACGCGCGGGTATCGTCAACTGGAACAAGCCATTGAC
The DNA here is from genome assembly GCF_017832355.1 of Serratia sp. PL17. Classification (GTDB taxonomy): domain Bacteria; phylum Pseudomonadota; class Gammaproteobacteria; order Enterobacterales; family Enterobacteriaceae; genus Serratia. Next base: position 6,837 of record NZ_JAFIBY010000003.1, on the reverse strand, counting down.
CGGTGCGTCAAGTGCAGCACCGTTCGGCGGTGTCGGGGCCTCCGGCAACCACCGTCCAAGTGCCTACTACGCAGCGGATTATTGTGCCTGGCCAATGGCGTCGCTGGAAAGCGAAAGCCTGACGTTGCCGGCGAGCCTGTCGCCAGGACTCTCATTTAACTAAGCACTCAGCGTTTTGTTGCGCAGGGCCGAGCCTGCTCGGCCCCAGGAGAACAGCATGTCAGGATATGAAGTCAATTTCGATGGTCTGGTGGGCCTGACGCATCACTATGCCGGATTGTCATTTGGTAATGAGGCATCGACACAGCATCAAAACAGCGTGTCGAACCCAAAGCTGGCGGCCAAGCAGGGGCTGTTGAAGATGAAAGCACTGGCAGATCTTGGCTTTCAGCAGGGCGTTTTGCCGCCACAGGAAAGACCTCACGTGCCAATGCTGCGCAAGTTAGGCTTCAGCGGTAGCGATGAGGCGGTGTTGGCACAGGCTATGCGACAGTCTCCACGTCTGTTGTCCGCATTAAGTTCGGCATCTTGCATGTGGACCGCCAATGCGGCCACGGTATCACCGTCGGCTGACAGTGCCGATGGCAAGGTGCATTTCACTGCCGCCAACTTGAACAATAAATTCCACCGCGCGATTGAGGCTGAGACGACCTCTGGCGTGCTACGGGCGATTTTTAACGATCCACGCCATTTTGCGCACCACGAGGCTTTGCCGCAGGTGGCGCTGTTTGGTGACGAAGGTGCAGCCAACCATAACCGATTGGGCGGCGACTACGGTAAACGTAGTGTGCAAATGTTTGTCTACGGTCGCCAGGAGTTTGGCGGTGAAACGGCCCCGACGCGTTATCCGGCACGCCAAACGCGTGAAGCCGGCGAGGCAATTGCGCGTCTCCATCAGTTGGATGAGCAGCATACGGTATTCGTACAACAGAACCCGGCCGTGATCGATCAGGGTGTGTTCCATAACGATGTCATTGCCGTCAGTAACCAGAATGTGTTGTTCCACCATCAACAGGCATTTTATCAACAGCAGCAAGCGCTGGATGACGTGCGGCGTAAGATGGCGACGTTGGACAGCGAGTTGGTGGCAATTGAAGTACCGACAGCACGCGTGTCTGTGGCCGATGCGGTCGCGACTTATCTGTTTAACAGCCAGATCCTGACTAAGCCCAATGGCAAAATGATGATCGTGGTGCCGGAAGAATCGCGTCAACATCGTGGTGTTTGGGGCTATTTGACGGAGATGGTTGCCGCCGGTGGGCCGATCGATGAAATCAAGGTGTTTGATCTGCGTGAAAGCATGCGTAACGGTGGTGGACCCGCCTGCTTACGGCTGCGTGTGGCGCTGAATGAGCAAGAGTTACGGGCGGTAAATCCGCGGGCAATGATGAACGATACGCTGTTCGTTACCTTGAATGAGTGGGTTGATCGCTACTACCGCGATCGCCTGACGCAAAATGACTTGGCCGATCCGCAACTGCTGCGTGAAGGGCGTGATGCACTGGATGCCCTGACGTCGATTCTCGGGTTGGGCTCGGTTTATCCATTCCAACAATAGGCGAAGCCACCATGTTTGATCTGTTGGCCCTGACGCTGGCGGGGCAGGTTCCCGCCGAGCAGCAGGGTGAGAACGAAAATTTGCACTGGCGTTGGCTGGGAGAAGGCCTGCTGGAAATCACGCCGCGGCAGGATTATCAGCACGCGGTGGTCGTTTCCGCGGGTATCCACGGCAATGAAACGGCGCCGATTGAATTGCTGAATCAGTTGGTCAAGGATGTGCTTTCCGGAGCCCGCCCGTTAGCCGTTCGCCTGCTGGTCGTGCTGGGTAATCCTGCGGCGATGCGGGCTGGCCAGCGCTACTTGCACAGTGACATGAACCGGATGTTCGGTGGCCGTTATCGCGATTTTGACCACAGTGGCGAAACCGCGCGGGCACAACAACTCGAGCAGGTTATCGCGACATTTTTCGATGCTGAGAAAGCGGCACGATTCCATTATGACCTGCATACGGCGATCCGCGACTCGCGGTTGCCACGATTCGGCATTCTACCTTTCCAGACAAGGCCTTACAGTGCGGACATGTTGGCATTGTTGGATGCTGCCGACCTGGATGCGTTAGTGATCCACAGTGCGCCCGGTGGCACCTTCAGCCATTTCACCAGTGAGCACGTGGGGGCAGCCAGTTGTACGCTGGAACTGGGTAAGGCACGGCCGTTTGGCAGTAACGACCTGCAGCAATTTGCCGCTATCAACCGCGCTTTGCAGGCTGCGGTGAGCAATGAGCCTTTACCGCAACGGCCTGGCGACGCACTGCGGATATTCCGTGTGGAACGATCGCTTATCAAGCGCAGTGAGGAATTTAGGCTGTATCTCAGTGACGACACCGCCAACTTTACCGAACTGAAGCAGGGGACCCTGTTGTGTGAGCAATCCGGTGAAGAGTATCGGGTTCAGCATGCCCGCGAGTGGATCTTGTTCCCTAACCCTAAGGTCGCATTGGGGTTGCGTGCCGGCATGGTGTTGATTGAAGCACCGCGTAGCACGCTGTATTGAAGCGTTAGTACCGAATACCTTTTTATACTTATGAAATTTAAGGTTGTAGCGATGTTAGCTGCAACCTTAAATAACAACACTATATCATGCTGCAAATTCCTCTTATTTATCCCTCTTTATATCCCCTGATTCGTCATTGCCATTTTTTTCTTTAATCATCCCCTGCTGTCATTTTTGATGCGTTGAATCTAATTAATTATCCTAAGCGGTAAAAGATTCGATTAAAACGTGATTGAACGCCTTAAATTCACGTGGTGACTTTACTCAGATAAAAATGTGAAATAAGTAACGTTATTAATAACCATGCTAACTTTCATGATATTTGCCGATCGAATGGAAAGCATACAAAAAGAAACCAATTTGCACCTAAATGGTGCATTGCACCAATATGGTTATAAGATATGTAGCAAATATCATTATTAATCAATGATTTGTTTTTTGTTTTAATGTAATATTTAGTTACAAATAAACATGCTTTATCCACGGTGTTTTATGAACTTTTTTATTTTAAGTTTGCATTCATGATGCTAATGTCACATGGCTCCTTAATTAGGGGCGCTCATAAAACACTAAATGATAAAGATCACAGCCCAAACCATAAATTGGGCGTGATGGGCAGGATTTTAAAAATTATAATATCTAGGAAAATAAATGATGAAACGCAGTGTATTAGCCTTAGCTATTGCCCTTGGGGCAATCACCTCATTTGCCAACGCGGCTGAAATTTATAATAAAGATGGCAATAAACTCGATCTGTACGGTCGCGTTGCTGCCAAACATGTTTTCAGCAAAGATAAAGGTGAAGATGGTGATATGACTTACGTTCGTCTGGGTTTTAAAGGCGAAACGCAAATCAATGACCAACTGACCGGTTACGGTCAATGGGAATACCAAGTCGCAGCCAACCACGATGAAGCGCAAGGCAGCAAAGGCACCAAAACCCGTCTGGGCTTTGCGGGCTTGAAATTTGCCGACTACGGTTCATTCGATTACGGCCGTAACTACGGTGTCGTATACGACGCAGAAGCTTACACCGACATGCTGCCGGAATTCGGCGGCGACTCCTACAGCTACACCGACAACTACATGACCGCGCGTTCTAACGGCCTGGCAACCTACCGTAACCGTGATTTCTTCGGTTTGGTAGAAGGCCTGAACCTGGCGTTGCAGTACCAGGGTAAAAACGACAGTGACAGCCGTTCAGTGACGAAGCAAAACGGTGATGGTTACGGTATGTCCCTGGATTATCAGGACATCGGCGGCTCGGGTATCGGCGTGGCTGCGGCATTCTCTGACTCTAACCGTACTAGCGATCAGAAAAAATTGGCTTACGGTAAAGGCGACAGCGCAACGGCCTGGACCACGGCGATTAAATATGATGCCAACCAGGTTTATCTGGCAGCGATGTATGCCGATACGCGCAACATGACGCCAATCAGCGGTAACGGTATTTCTGGTTTTGCCAACAAAACACAGAACTTTGAAGTTGTGGCCCAGTACCAATTTGAAAACGGTCTGCGTCCTTCTCTGGCCTACGTGCAGTCTAAGGGCAAGGATATCGAAGGGATTGGTGACGTCGATCTGGTGAAATACGTGGAAGTGGGTGCGACTTACTACTTCAACAAAAACATGTACACCTACGTTGACTACAAAATCAACCAGTTGAACGACGATAACAAGCTGAAACTGAGCACCGACGATATTGTCGCAGTTAACCTGACCTATCGTTTCTAAGGTCAACGCTATTACCTTCTTCTCCTGTGTCGGGAAAAATTGGTAACCAGGCAGAGCGCAAGCTCTGCCTTATTTATTGGGGCTTTATCGTCCTTTCGGGGCCTGGCCCATGACTTCGATGGCGGAGCGCAAGGTAGCAAAGCGCTGCTGATTGGTTTCATGCTCAATTTCATTCACCAAATGCGCCAAAATATTATTGCCGGATACTTTTTTATTGAGGTTGATCAGTTGAATGACGGCGCCACCAACCGCCAGGCTGACGTCGCGCAATAGGGCTTCATAATGTTCGTTTGAAAGGGTAGATACGGGCATGGTGCCGTCTCCATATCGTTCGGGTGAAGCAATTTATCAAAATCGTGGCATAAAGCATCGTTGGTATGCCGGCTTTCCAGTGAATTCAGAAATTCCTCAGAAGAAACTAGCAGAAAAGTCGACGGGTATTTTACATTGGCGCATATTCGTTGGCGGGGAGCCAGAAGCCGTCGATGAAGTCCTCAAACGGGAAACAGCCGGCGTGACGTAGATTTTGTTCTTTCATACTGATCAGGCACTGGCGTTCATCGCGCAGGACGTCCACCACGATATCAGCGCAGCCACCATCCAGATAACAGACAAACATCACCAGAGCGTACATTGCGTCTCATGTCCTTCGTCAAGCTTTCCATTCCCTTATTGTAGGTAAGATTGGCGATTGTTTCATGCCTGGCTCGGCCCGACGAGGCGGATTGGCAGCGAAAGGTGGCACTTTCGGATTACTCTAACCGCTTAATACCTCAGGGCCAATTGAATATCCCTCTTGCAGTGCTAAGCTTAACAAGCCTTAAGTCAACGCAACATTGTAACCATCGAAAGGAGTGAATATGGGTTTGTTTAACTTCGTCAAAGAAGCGGGCGAAAAACTGTGGGACACAGTGACCGGCAATGCAACTGCCGAAGACCAAAGCGCCAAACTGAAGGACCATCTCAATAAAACGGGTTTGCCTGGCACCGATAAGGTCGATGTACAGGTGGTGGACGGTAAAGCTGTGGTGACGGGCGATGCAGCCAGCCAAGAGCTGAAAGAGAAAATTCTGGTGGCACTCGGCAACGTGGCCGGCATCAGTGGTGTAGAAGACAAGGTGACCGTAGAGCAATCTGCCGCAGAGAGCCGTTTCTACACGGTGAAGAAGGGCGATACCCTGAGCGCTGTTTCGAAAGAAGTGTATGGTAACGCGAACCTCTACAACAAAATCTTCGAAGCGAATAAGCCAATGTTGTCTAGCCCAGATAAGATCTATCCGGGTCAAGTACTGCGTATTCCGCAATAATTCAGACGCGTTTGCTTTAGCCCGATCGTTGGTCGGGCTTTTTAATCTCAATAGGCATAAGTTGGTCTAATTATTTCTGGCTTTCAATAAAACTTATGAATGTCCCACGCCGTTCATCCTTATCATCTGGGGGGAGTGTTGACCCTGATGAGGAAAATTGATAGCGTCTCAGCCCAACTGAGGTCTGAGCGGTATCGAGCGCGGAATCTGACAAACCCGCTATGGCGGGCTTTTTATTTATCAGCCACCCCTCACAATAACGTTAACGCGTGATGAGTTAAGATAGATTCTGTGAAACAACAGCGTACTACCTCACAAGATAAAAAATACCGTGAAACTTTGGGAGATGCGCAATTTGCTATCATTGTGCTGGCAATAGCGTCTTGCTCCCTGATCATTTTTACGCTGTCAGTCACGTTGTGGCTGACATGACGTCGTTCATTACAGGGGATAAAATGGAGCACAATCTCCACGATGAAACCAAGCTGCTGGCCATTATTGGCCTTTTGGTTTCCGTGCTGTTGGTCGTATCAATACTTTTCGGTGTCACTTATTTTTCTGATCTAAAGCATGCGCGCGATGAAGTCGATATAAAAGGCTGCTATATAAGGGCGCCTTAGCGTTCTGCCTCCCAGGTTGCGTTCTGGTCGCTTGCTCATGCTAAGCTGGCGTCCAGCAACTTACTCAATCTGTGTGCCGTTCTGGAGGTGTTTTACGATGAGCAATTCCCGCCCAACTTATTCTTCATCTTCCCGTGATTGTCCCGTCGTCGACGGTGTGCGCCAGATCCAACGCATTGCCGTGCGCAATGCTGAAGTCGGCGGTATTGCGATTAATCGTGCATTACCCACTCGTGAACGTCGTACCGTTGGCGCATGGTGTTTTCTTGACCACGCCGGCCCGTCGGTATTTAGCGGTTCGTCACAGGGTATGGACGTCGGGCCACATCCCCATATTGGGCTGCAAACCTTTACCTGGATGATTGAAGGCGAAGTGTTGCACCGTGACAGCCTGGGCAGTGAGCAGGTCATACGCCCTGGTCAGGTAAACCTGATGACCGCAGGCCGCGGTATTGCACATACGGAACAATCTACAGGGGAGGACCGACGTTTACATGCCGCACAACTGTGGATTGCGTTGCCCGCCGAGGTCAAGTATTCAATATGTTGATTATGGTGTAAGATCTCTGCTTTTGATGCGGGGATATGATGGCTAAAGTTGATGTAAGGTGTCCGTTTTGTGA
>NZ_JAFIBY010000002.1 GCF_017832355.1 Serratia sp. PL17 | reverse complement strand
GTGAAGCGATGCTCGAAAATTAACTTTCGTAATAATTCAACTAAATGAATTACTGCTTGGTCACTCTTCAAGACTTGATATTTTTTCGAACCCGAGGGTTCTGGATATCGTCTTGTGGAGTGCCCACACAGATTGTCTGATAAATTGTTAAAGAGCGTTCGTTACTGAGATAACTCTCGGTAACGCGGGAGGTGCATATTACGCTTTCCCGCTGAAGAGTCAAGCTTTTTTCTTATTAAGAAACGGTGTTTTCACCGGCTTGATTCTTCCTGGCTGGGCGACTGGTTCTCGTTAGAGGAGTCGTTGTTCCCGGTCAGTGGAGGCGCATTATAGGGAGTTCTCAGAAGGCCGCAACCCCTAAATGCAAAAAACTTTTCAAGCGCTCAAATAACCACCAAAAAGGCCATTTTAGGATATTTATTAGTCAGAAAATGGGAGTTTTAAGGCTGTTACCCCGCAAAAAATCGGAAGCCCAATAAAAACAGATAAAGAAAAGGGAGCGGTTTCCCGCTCCCTATTATCGTAATCACTCTATATAGACATTACTGCCTGGCGACGATGTGCTCGTTTTCCACATCCAGCGTAACCAACTTGCCTGGAATCAGTTTGCCAGAAAGGATTTGCTGCGCCAGCGGGTTTTCTATCTCCTGCTGGATAGCACGTTTCAACGGACGCGCCCCATATACAGGGTCGAAACCCGTTTTGCCTAGCAGCTCCAGTGCAGGTTCGGTCATCGTTACTGCATAACCACGCTCTTCCAGACGTTTGTACAGACGCGCCAACTGGATCTTGGCAATCTCGGCAATGTGTTTCTGACCGAGAGGATGGAACACGACCACCTCATCTATACGGTTGATGAATTCCGGACGGAAGTGGTGGCTCACCATTTCCATGACGGATTCCTTCATCTGTGCGTAGTTCATCTGACCAAAGTGCTCCTGAATGAGATCGGACCCCAGGTTAGATGTCATGATCACCACGGTATTACGGAAATCAACAGTACGTCCCTGGCCATCGGTCAGGCGCCCATCATCCAACACCTGCAGCAGGATGTTGAACACATCCGGATGCGCCTTCTCCACTTCATCCAGCAGAATCACGGAATAAGGTCTACGGCGCACCGCCTCAGTCAGGTACCCACCTTCTTCATAACCGACATAACCTGGAGGTGCACCCACCAGCCGCGATACCGAATGTTTTTCCATAAACTCGGACATATCAATACGCACCATCGCGTCGTCACTGTCGAACAGGAACGAAGCTAACGCCTTACATAGCTCGGTTTTACCTACCCCGGTCGGCCCGAGGAACAGGAATGAACCTATTGGCCGGTTTGGATCTGACAGACCAGCGCGGCTACGGCGAATAGCGTTGGATACGGCGCTCACCGCTTCATCCTGGCCAATGACCCGGGTATGTAGTTCATGCTCCAGGCGCAATAGCTTGTCACGCTCACCTTCCAGCATTCTGGCGACCGGAATACCGGTGGCGCGAGCCAGTACCTCAGCGATTTCTGCGTCAGTTACACGGTTACGCAACAGCTTCATGGTTTTGCCTTCAGCCAATGTGGCCGCAGCAAGCTGTTTTTCCAACTCAGGGATCTTACCGTATTGCAATTCTGACATCCGCCCCAGATCGCCGACGCGACGCGCCTGCTCCAGAGAGATTTTGGCCTGCTCAAGATCCGCTTTGATATTCTGCGTACCGGAAAGTGACGCCTTCTCGGCTTTCCATTCTTCTTCCAGCTCTGAATATTCGCGTTCTTTCTGCTCCAATTCACCACTGAGCATTTCCAGCCGTTTCTTACTGGCGTCGTCAGACTCTTTACTCAGCGCCTGCTGCTCCAGTTTAAGCTGTATGATGCGGCGCTCCAGACGATCAAGTGATTCTGGTTTCGAGTCCATCTGCATACGGATGCTGGACGCAGCCTCATCGATCAGGTCAATGGCCTTATCCGGCAATTGGCGATCGGAGATGTATCGATGCGACAGCGTCGCCGCCGCGACTATCGCCGGGTCCGTGATCTGCACATGGTGATGCAGTTCATAACGTTCTTTCAGGCCACGCAAGATGGCGATAGTGTCTTCAACGCTAGGCTCTGCCACATAGACTTTCTGGAAACGACGTTCGAGCGCCGCATCCTTCTCTATATACTGGCGATATTCATCCAGCGTTGTCGCACCGACGCAATGCAGTTCCCCGCGCGCCAGCGCAGGTTTCAACATATTACCTGCATCCATCGCGCCGTCGGCCTTACCTGCACCAACCATAGTGTGCAATTCGTCAATGAAAAGGATAACGCTGCCTTCCTGTTTGGACAGGTCGCTCAGCACGCCTTTCAAACGTTCTTCGAATTCACCGCGGTATTTAGCACCTGCAATTAATGCCCCCATATCGAGGGAAAGTACGCGTTTATGCTTCAGGCCTTCCGGCACTTCACCATTAATGATGCGCTGTGCGAGGCCTTCGACGATGGCGGTTTTACCCACGCCAGGTTCGCCGATCAATACCGGGTTGTTTTTGGTACGGCGTTGCAGTACCTGAATAGTACGACGAATCTCTTCGTCACGACCGATAACCGGGTCAAGTTTGCCCTGCTCAGCACGTTCTGTCAGATCAATCGTGTATTTCTTCAACGCCTGACGTTGGTCTTCAGCACCTTGATCTTCCACGCTGTCACCGCCTCGCATTTGCTCAATGGCCTTACTGATTTTATCGGTTGTCGCGCCAGCCGCTTTCAACAGATCGGTCAATGTTCCGCGATCTTCAAGCACCGCTAACACAAACAGTTCGGATGAAATGAATTTGTCCGCCCGCTTTTGCGCCAGCTTGTCGCACAGGTTCAGGACACGTACCAGCTCATGGGACGGTTGAACGTCACCACCGGTACCTTCAACTTGAGGCAGTCGAGACAAAGCCTGTTCGATTTCGGTGCGCACGCGCCCGGCATCGATACCGGCAGAAGTTAAGAGTGGACGAACCGTGCCCCCTTCCTGATTAAGCAAGGCGCTCATCAGATGTAACGGCTCAATAAACTGGTTGTCGCGCCCAAGTGCGAGAGATTGGGCATCGGCGAGGGCAAGCTGGAATTTGTTGGTAAGACGATCCAGACGCATAACACCTCCAAGTTTGGTCGAAATTGCTACTGGAGATTAAATGAGGTCATCCCTCAAATTTTCAAGGTTATTTCGACTGTATATTTTCGGTACTACATCATGCGTCTTTGGACCGTCCTAATTCAATAGGTTATATCAGCCAGATTAAACTTGCCAGACGTCCGGTTATTCCATCGCGGCGATAGGAGAAAAAATGACTCATTTCGCTCACCGTACAGCGATCACCACCGTAGATGGCGTAGATACCTGCACGCTGTAAGCGCTGACGGGCCAACAGATAGATGTTAGCCAGGAATTTATCGCCGTGTGGGATAAAGGCAGCCGCAGCGGCGCCATCAACATTTATAAACGCGGCACGCACTTCGGGGCCGACTTCAAACTGCTCTGGACCAATCGCCGGGCCGAGCCAGGCGTTAATGTTTGCTGGCTCAGTGGCAAATTCTGCCACCGTGTGTTCCAGCACACCATTACATAACCCGCGCCAACCGGCATGGGCTGCGGCCACTTCATCACCGGCCTGCGAGCAAAACAGCACCGGCAAGCAATCTGCCGTCATCACTGCACACACCTGCCCAGGCACATTACTGTAAACCGCATCCGCACGCAGATCGGTCGGCGTTCGCCCATCTAACCGCACGACACCTGTACCATGTATCTGTTCCAACCAAACCGGCATCCGCGGTAGTTCAGCCCCTTCCACCAGCCGTTGGCGGTTATCCGCGACTGCCCAAGCCTCATCACCAACGTGAGTGCCGAGGTTAAGCGAATCGTAGGGCGGCGCACTCACGCCACCACCACGGGTTGTGCTACAGGCTTTTACGCCAGCAGGCAGCGGCCAATCCGGTAAGATGAGCGAATCCATTACCAGTTCATCTGATCTTTGAATTCTTCGGTATCAGCTTTCAGCGCGTTAATCAGATCGACCATATCCTGTGGCAGCGGCGCATGCCACTCCATTTGGATACCGCTGATCGGATGATATAAACGCAGCATGGTAGCGTGCAGTGCCTGGCGATCGAAACCGCGCAGTGCGGCAATAAATGCCTCTGACGCGCCTTTTGGCGGACGCGGACGGCCACCGTAAAGCTGATCACCCACCAGCGGGTGGTTAATGTGCGACATATGCACACGGATCTGGTGAGTACGGCCGGTTTCCAGGCGCAAACGCAGACGAGTGTGCGCGCGGAAATGCTCCATAATACGGTAATGCGTCACCGCCGGCTTACCCATTGGGTGAACCGCCATATGGGTGCGTTTGGTTGAGTGGCGCGAAATAGGCTCCTCAACGGTACCGCCTGCGGTCATGGTGCCGATAGCAACCGCTTCATATTCACGCGTGATTTCACGCGCCTGCAGCGCTTCGACCAGTCGAGTTTGTGCTGGAACGGTTTTCGCCACCACCATTAGACCTGTGGTGTCTTTGTCCAGACGGTGCACGATGCCGGCACGCGGCACATCGGCAATTTCAGGATAGTAATGCAGCAACGCATTGAGCACAGTACCGTCCGGGTTACCGGCACCGGGGTGCACAACCAGATCGCGTGGTTTGTTAATCACCAAAATATCACTGTCTTCATAGACGATATTGAGGGCGATATCCTGCGGTTCCCAGCGTGCTTCTTCTTCTATCTGTGCATCAATGGCGACCGTCTCTCCCCCCAGCACCTTCTCTTTCGGTTTGTTTATCGTTTTGCCATTGACCTGCACCCGATTGTCCAGGATCCAATCTTTTATGCGAGATCGTGAATAATCAGGGAACAATTCGGCCAAAGCCTGATCTAAACGTTGTCCGAGTTGAGATTCGGCCACCGTTGCGGTGAGTTGTACTTGTTGTGCCATATGCAGCTTCTTCGTTAACGTTGGGTTTTCACGGCGATGCCGTTTAATATAATGTGCTATTGTACCTGGTCTTTGTCGGGAGCTTAACGGACAGTCTCCCGGAATAACACCCTGAGGATAATCAAAACGTCATGACGCGTATGAAATATCTGGTGGCGGCAGCCACGTTGAGCCTGGCGCTGGCAGGTTGCTCCACATCCAAGGATGCGGTTCCCGACAACCCACCTTCGGAAATCTATGCTACTGCCCAGCAAAAACTGCAGGACGGTAACTTTAAGGGCGCGATTACGCAACTCGAAGCGTTAGATAACCGCTATCCTTTCGGGCCGTACTCTCAACAGGTCCAGTTGGATCTGATTTATGCCTACTACAAATCTGCCGATTTACCGCTGGCTCAGGCGTCTATCGATCGTTTCATGCGTCTGAATCCAACGCACCCGAACATTGACTACGTGATGTACATGCGTGGTCTGACCGATATGGCGTTGGATGACAGTGCATTGCAAGGCTTCTTCGGGGTCGATCGTTCAGACCGAGATCCTCAGCATGCACGCGCTGCGTTTCGCGACTTCAGCCAGCTGATTCAACAGTATCCGAACAGCCAGTACGTGACCGATGCAAACAAGCGTTTGGTGTACCTGAAAGACCGCCTGGCCAAGTATGAGCTTTCGGTGGTGGAATACTACACTAAACGCGGTGCCTACGTCGCGGTCGTTAATCGCGCCGAGCAGATGCTGCGTGAATTCCCGGATACCAAAGCGACACGCGATGCGTTGCCGCTGATGGAAAACGCGTATAAGCAATTGCAACTGAACGGCCAGGCCGACAAAGTGAGCAAAGTGATCGCTGCCAACCCGGCATAACCTGATTGGCAACAGCAGAAAAACAAAACGGCAGCCTCGGCTGCCGTTTTCATTTGCCGAATACTTAACCAAATCAGGATAAATACACAAGCAAAAACACGGCGTTAGCACATATGCCTCACCGCTTATCCTTTCAATAATGCGCGTTCCGCTCTCTAGACTCAAGCGTTAGATAGCCAATTCAAAGCTTGAATCACAGATTGAACTAACTTTGCAAAAAGTGACAAAAAAATGTGATTTTCATCACGCATTTAAGCAAAAAGCGGGGTATGCTGGACTCATCCAAGACGGAAAGACAGAGAGGTAAGTTATATGACATTGAACATTACCAGCAAACAAATGGATATCACTCCCGCAATCCGCAGTCACGTCGAAGACCGTCTCACCAAACTGGAAAAATGGCAGGCCCAACTGATTAACCCGCATATCGTCTTATCGAAAGAACCGAAAGGGTTTGTTGCCGACGCCACCATTACCACACCTAACGGCCCGCTGGTTGCCAGCGCCAAACATGATGACATGTACACCGCCGTTAACGATTTGATCGCCAAGTTAGAGCGCCAGTTGAACAAGGTGCAGCATAAAGGCGAAGCACGCCGTGCCGCGACCAGCGTGAAGGACATTATTCCGGAAGTAGAGCCGGAACAGGAATAACCGTTTAGCGGCTGTTTCACATCGAACGCGCCTGAGGGCGCGTTTTTTGTCTGGTTTTTTTATTGACGAGATAAAAGCCTGCGGTTACTTTAAAACCTGTCACACACACTTTGGATATCACATGGCTCGTAAACCGTTTTTCTTCGCATTCTTTTTTACCTTCCCCTGATTGGGAGGCGTTTCGTCGTGTGATAAAGAATGCGAAGACGAACAGCAAAGCCTCCTGAAAACAGGGGGCTTTTTTTATGGCTATTTTACAACGTATAAAAATACAAGGCAGAAGCTGATTATGACTGACAACCCGTTACTCGTGCTGCGCAAACGCATCAGCGCACTGGATCTGAAATTGCTGTCCTTGCTGGCAGAGCGCCGTGAGCTGGCGGTAGAAGTAGGGAAAACCAAACTTCATTCCCATCGGCCAATCCGCGACAAAGAGCGTGAACGCGATCTGCTGGATGCCTTAATTGCCGCCGCCAAGCCCTACGACCTGGACGGATTTTACGTCACTCGCCTGTTCCAACTGATTATTGAAGATTCTGTGTTGACCCAGCAGGCGCTATTACAGAACCAACTCAATCAAGTCAGCCAACATTCTGCCCGTATCGCGTTCCTTGGCCCTAAAGGGTCCTATTCACACTTGGCAGCACGTCAATACGCCGCCCGCCATTTCGATCAATTGATCGAGTGCGGCTGCCATAAATTCCAGGACATTTTCACCCAGGTCGAAACTGGCCAGGCGGATTACGCTATTTTGCCCATCGAGAACACCAGTTCAGGTTCGATTAACGACGTCTACGATTTACTGCAGCACACAAGTTTGTCTATCGTCGGTGAATTGACTAATCCTATTGATCACTGCGTCCTGGTTGCCAATGACACTGATCTTGCCCAGATCGAAACCGTGTATAGCCACCCTCAGCCATTCCAGCAGTGTAGCCAATTCATTAACCGCTACCCGCACTGGAAAATTGAATATTGTGAAAGCACCGCAGCCGCGATGGAAAAAGTGGCCAAATTGAACTCGCCAAAAGCCGCCGCATTAGGCAGCGAAGCTGGCGGTGCTCTCTATGGTCTACAGGTGTTGGAACATAATCTGGCCAATCAACAGCAGAACATTACTCGCTTCATTGTGCTGGCGCGCAAAGCGATTGACGTCTCGGAACAAGTTCCCGCTAAAACGACGCTGATTATGGCCACAGGCCAGCAGTCTGGCGCGTTGGTGGAAGCATTGCTGGTGCTGCGCGATAACGGCATCATCATGACCAAACTGGAATCTCGCCCGATTAACGGTAACCCGTGGGAAGAAATGTTTTATATCGATGTGCAGGCAAACCTGCGTTCTGAAGCGATGCAGAAAGCATTGAGGGACCTGACGCCCATCACGCGCTCGTTGAAGGTGCTGGGTTGCTACCCGAGTGACACCGTAGTACCCGTCAATCCATCCTGATAGAGATAAAAAAGGGTTCGGCATTTGCCGAACCCCGATACATTATTATTGCCGGCTGTCGTTCGCCTGACGTAACAACGAGCGGCTTTCCACCAAGAATCGCTGCGCATAGTCACCAAACCAATGCTCGACCTTCTGGAAGCTCTGAATAAACGCCTGTTTGTCGCCCTGATCCAGCAGCTTTATCGCCTCACCAAACCGTTGGTAGTAGCGTTTGATCAATGCAATGTTCTCTTCCGAGGACATGATGATATCCGCGTACAGCTGCGGATCCTGAGCAAACAGACGCCCGACCATCGCCAACTCTAACCGATAAATCGGCGAAGAAAGTGCCAGCAACTGTTCCAACTGAACGTTTTCTTCTGCCAAGTGCAAGCCATAGGCAAAGGTTGCAAAATGGCGCAGTGCCTGAATAAAGGCCATGTTCTGGTCGTGCTCAACCGCGCTAATACGGTGTAAACGTGCCCCCCAAACCTGCAACTGCTCCAATAACCATTGGTACGCCTGCGGCTCGCGACCGTCGCAATACACCACCACTTGTTTGGCTACACTGCCAACGTCAGGGCCAAACATCGGATGCAGACCCACCACAGGGCCAGTATGCGCAGCCAACATGGCATTCAGCGGACGATTTTTTACGGAGGCCAGATCAACCAGGATGCAATCTGCTGGCAGTGGCGGCAACCGCTCAATGACCTGTTCTGTCACGTGAATAGGTACGCTGACAATCACCATGCCAGCATCCGCCAGCAAAGTGTCAGCCTGCGCCCAATCTTCCTGATCCAACACTTTGACCTGGTAGCCGGACAGCGTCAGCAGACGATTAAACAGCCGCCCCATTTGGCCATTACCGCCAATAATGACAATCGGGCGTAATTGCGGATGCAGCGTTTTAAAACCTTTGTCGTTCTCGCTGACGTAAGACTCGCGCATAACACGACGTAATACGTCCTCAATCAAGTCAGGCGGTACACCAAGGTTTTCCGCCTCTTTACGTCGTGAGGCCAGCATTGCGGCCTCACGCTCAGGAACATATACCGGTAAGCCGTGGTGGCTTTTCACCTCCCCCACTTCCGCCACCAGGTGCAGGCGTTTCGCCAGCAGCTCTAACAGCGCCTTATCCACTTCGTCAATTTGATCGCGCAGCGCGGTCAGTTCAGCCACCATAACTTACTACTCTCCAGTGCGTGCCGTCAGTGCGGCGCCGAGTTCCTGGTGCATATGACGCAGCAGCGTCTCTGTACTTTCCCAATTAATACAGGCGTCAGTTACAGAAACACCGTAGCGCATATCTGCACGCGGTTGCTCAGATGACTGGCTGCCTTCGTGCAGGTGGCTTTCCAGCATGATGCCGGTGATCGAACGGTTACCCGCTTTGATCTGCTCTACCACGGACTCAGCAACTGCCGGTTGACGACGATAGTCTTTATTCGAGTTGCCATGGCTGCAATCTATCATCAAGGACGGATGGAGTCCCGCGTCCCGCATCTGTTTTTCACAGGCTGCAACGTCCTCAGCACTGTAGTTTGGCGTTTTACCACCACGCAAAATCACATGGCCATCCGGATTGCCCTGCGTTTGCAACAGACATACTTGGCCAGCCTGATTGATACCCACAAATCGATGCGGCATTGCCGCGGCGCGCATGGCATTGATTGCCGTACCCAGGCTGCCATCCGTGCCATTTTTGAAGCCGACCGGCATCGACAACCCTGAAGCCATTTCGCGGTGAGTTTGTGATTCCGTCGTGCGCGCACCAATCGCTGACCAGCTAAACAGGTCGCCAAGGTATTGCGGGCTGTTTGGATCTAATGCTTCTGTTGCCAACGGCAAGCCCATACCAACCAGATCAAGCAGCAGGCGACGCGCGATATGCAAACCTGCTTCAACATCAAACGAACCATCCATGTACGGATCGTTAATCAAGCCTTTCCAGCCAACAGTGGTTCGCGGTTTTTCAAAATAGACACGCATAACGATATACAGCTGATCGCTCAATTCAGCCGACAGGGTTTTCAAATGACGGGCGTAATCCAGTGCAGCATCCGGGTCATGGATAGAACAAGGCCCACACACCACCAACAGGCGATGATCGCGCCCCTGCAAGATATCGGCGATGGTTTTGCGCGCGGTAGCGATTTCATTTTCATCGCTGGCGCTAAGCGGGAACTGGTTCTTCAACTCTTCCGGAGTAATCAGAATTTGTTCTGCACTGATATGAACGTTATTGAGCGCGTCTTTTTGCATGATGCTATTCCTGTCGTTTGCCGTTATGCGTAAGCGTTGAGAGTACGTTGAGCGATTCAGGACCTTACCATATCACGTGATGTAAAGTTTTCAATCCGATATCTGTAAATAAAAAATTACCAATAAGATTACGCATACCAAAAGATGATATTAAAAAACAAGAAAATTTATTTAAATAACTGATTTTAAATGGATAAAATCAAGGAAACACTAGAGTCCTCTTTTCAATTCTTCATAGCTACCCAGCCTACACCACCACCGAAAAACGTAAAGATAAATTTACATAAATGATATCAATACACCCCAGGAGCAAGGCTCTACCGAACATAATAGCCAGGTACATCTCACCATTCGGTTGCCTCTAAGCGACAACCTCACGTAATGCCCCGTTAAATGCTAAGGACACTCAGCATGATATGCCACTGGACGGGGTTAATTAAGTAGAAGAAAAGTGAATAAGTGATGATGAGAAATTAAAAACTTAAGCTAATCGTAGCTATTTTGGTCGCCATGACGAACCGATATAATGTGACCGAAATCACCTATAATCACTCTTAACAACTGGATCCAAAATGCTCTCTTTACGCGCTCGTCGCGCTATTCCGCTGTTCATTAGCTGCTTAACGACTTTCACCAGTGTTTCAGCCCTTGCCGACAATACACTTTTTACCGCGATGGACGACCCAGCCACAGCTAAAAAGCCATTTGAAGGTAACGTCCAGGCTGGTTACAACTCTCAGTCAGGCAACTCGCAAAGCTCAACACTGTTGGCTAACACCAGCATGACCTGGTTCAACAGCGATGCTGCCTACAGCCTCTGGGGAGCAGCCAACAACACCACGTCGTCCAATGTGCGTTCGTCAGAAAAGTATCAAGCCGGTGGCCGTACCCGTTATAACCTGAGCGATCGTAACTATCTGTTCGGCCAAGCAAGCTGGCTGAGCGACCGCTTCAACGGCTATGACTCCCGTTCAACACTGACCGGTGGTTATGGCCGCCAGATTCTCAACGGACCGCTCAGCGATCTGCGTGTTGAATTTGGTCCAGGCGTTCGTCACGACGAATACCATGGTGGTGGTCGTTCAACCAAAGCGCTGGCCTACGGTGCTGCTAACTATTCGTACCAGCTAACCGACAACACCAAGTTCTCCGAAGGTGTTTCCGCACTGGCGAACGAAGAAACCACGTTGAACTCCGAAACTGCATTGAGCGTCGCGATTAACGAGAAATTTGCACTGCGCCTGGCCTACACGGTGACTTACAACAGTAAGCCACCTGCGTCTGCACCAAAGAATACCGATACGACCACCTCAATCAGCCTGGTCTACGGTCTGTAATTCCCTCGGCTCTACAATCCAATTGTATCTAAGCCCATCATTGATGGGCTTTTTTTATGCCCAAAGGTTAAGTTTAAACATTTTGCTAAAAACATCGCACACGCTATTGACGACTTTAGCAAATAGCTTAATACTGTATGTATACACAGTAGTTATCAAATAGGCAAGAGCACGATCACTATCAATTATCACAGCTGATGCTACGAGCATCACGCTTAGGGACACTGATGCCACTTTCTGTCCAATGGACAGGACAGTTGTCCAGGCTTTTGATTTTGGCCCATGCCTAATCCGTTCTCACTTAATACATTGCAAGGGGGTTTTATGATGCATTGTCCACTCTGCGGTAGCGTGGCCCATACCCGCTCTAGCCGTTACCTCAGCGAAGCGACTAAAGAACGCTATCACCAATGCCAAAACATTAACTGCAGCTGCACCTTTGCCACGCATGAGTCCGTCGCGCGAGTAATTGTAAAGCCTGGTGATATTATTCCAGCTCAGCCGCACCCGGAAAAAAACAAGCCGCGTGCCGCCGCGCTGTAATGCAAAAAGTCCGCCTGCGACGGTGGACTTTTCTATATCGACATTTCCGCGCATAAAAAAAGGGGTCGGCATAATGCCAACCCCTTCATAGCTATTAACTTTTGGATGCAGCGTTAGCCGACGCGGTTCAGACGCTCTTTGATACGAGCAGACTTACCAGTACGCTCACGCAGATAGTACAGTTTGGCTTTACGAACGGCACCACGACGTTTAACAGCAATGCTGTCAATTACTGGTGAGTGAGTCTGGAATACACGCTCAACACCTTCGCCGTTGGAAATCTTACGAACAGTGAATGCAGAGTGCAGACCGCGGTTACGGATAGCGATAACCACGCCCTCGAATGCCTGCAGACGTTTTTTGCTACCTTCAACGACCCATACCTTCACTTCCACGGAATCACCCGGACGGAATGCAGGTACGTCTTGTTTCATCTGCTCTTGTTCAATTTGCTTAATAATGTTGCTCATAATATGTCTCTTACCCTAGGTAAACTGATATATCGGTCCCGTCGAGCCAATTGCTCAGACGTTCCCTTCATAGTCCTGCTGCTTGGGCTGATGTTCTCGTTGGAACTCAGCCAGCAACACCGCTTGCTCGTCAGTCAGAGCTAGGCTTTCTAGAAGTTCAGGTCTTCTAAGCCAGGTACGGCCCAGCGACTGCTTTAAGCGCCAGCGACGTATCTCAGCATGGTTGCCCGACAGTAAAACCGGCGGAACCTCCATCCCTTCCAACACCTCAGGACGGGTATAGTGCGGGCAGTCCAGCAATCCATCGGCAAAAGAATCTTCTTCTGCTGAAGCCTGATGGCCCAGTACACCCGGGATAAAGCGGGCGACTGAATCGATCAAAGTCATTGCCGGCAGTTCCCCACCGCTGAGTACGTAATCGCCGATTGACCATTCTTCATCAATTTCGGTTTGGATTACGCGCTCATCTACCCCTTCATAACGACCGCACACCAGAATCATCTTCTGGTTGGTCGCCAGTTCGCACACACCGGTTTGATCCAGCTTGCGCCCCTGAGGTGACAGATAAATCACCTTTGCTCCCTCGCCTGCCGCTGCTTTTGCTGCATGAATAGCTTCCCGCAAGGGTTGCACCATCATCAACATTCCCGGGCCGCCGCCATAAGGGCGATCGTCCACGGTACGATGCCGGTCGTAGGTGAAGTCACGAGGACTCCAACACTGCACGCTCAGCAGGCCATTTTTTACTGCCCGGCCAGTCACCCCGTAATCGGTGATTGCGCGGAACATCTCAGGAAACAGGCTTACAATACCAATGAACACAAGCCAATCCCCATACTGTCATTCCACTTGTTTCGACCGTTTAATTCGGAGGTCAAAAACCAGGATCCCAATCTGCTTCAATCACGCGAGCAGTGAGATCGACTTTCTTGATAACCTGCCCATGAAGAAACGGGACCAACCGCTCCTTCATGCCGAACGCATCTTTCAGGTTAGCTTTCACAACCATCACATCATTAGAACCGGTTTCCATCATATCGATGACTTTACCCAGCTCGTAGCCGGTGGTTGTGACTACCTGGCAACCCATAAGGTCTTTCCAATAGTAATCATCACCCACCAACGCAGGAAGTTGTTCCGAATCTACCAGTATCTCGCGATTGGTCAGTAGATTCGCAGCATCCCGATCATCAACGCCTTTGACTTTGATGATCAGATCCTGACTGTGGCGCTTCCAGTCTTCCAACTCGACAAGCTGCCATTGACCCGCCTGCTGGATAAACCAGGGCTGATAGTCAAAAATGCTTTCGGCGTTCTCGGTGGATGAAAATACTCTGAGCCAACCACGGATGCCGTAAGTAGACCCCATTTTACCGAGTACAATCGGCTGCTTAGGTGCTACCGGTTTGAGTTGCTTGCTCATTGCCACCACCGCGACAGATTAAGCTGCTTTCTTAGCGTCTTTGATCAGCGCGTGAACGCGATCAGAAACGGTTGCACCCAGACCGACCCAATGTTCGATGCGGTCCAGGTCCAGACGCAGTGCTTCAGCCTGACCAGATGCGATCGGGTTGAAGAAGCCTACGCGCTCGATGAAACGACCATCACGAGCATTGCGGCTGTCGGTCACTACTACTTGATAGAACGGACGCTTTTTAGCGCCGCCACGTGCCAAACGAATTGTTACCATAACATCCTCTTTAGTTAATAAAACAGCCGGGCCCCATTGAGGGAACGGGGCCCGGTTGCAATATAAAAAGCCCGAAAATTTTACTCATTTTGGCGCAAAAAGCAATCGAAAGCGTAGTTCGTCGTCAACAACTTTTTACGGCCAGTCATATTTCGGGCGGTTTTCACCGCGAACGGCAAATGCTTAAACGCGCTCACCCCAGAGGGCAAGCACCTGTCAGCGGCCTGGGAAGCCCGGCGGCATCATACCTTTCATGCCGCGCATCATCTTCGCCATTCCGCCTTTTTTCATCTTTTTCATCATGCGTTGCATGTCGTCAAACTGTTTTAACAAACGGTTAACGTCCTGCACCTGCATGCCGGAGCCCACCGCAATGCGACGCTTGCGCGAGCCTTTGATGATCTCCGGTTTAGCGCGCTCTTTCAGCGTCATCGAATTGATGATCGCTTCCATGCGCACCAGAACTTTATCGTCCATCTGCGATTTCACATTGTCCGGCAATTGGCCGGCGCCAGGCAGTTTGCTCAGCATGCTAGCCATACCGCCCATGTTACGCATCTGCTTCAGTTGTTCCAGGAAGTCGGTCAGATCGAAACCGTCACCCTTCTTCAGCTTGTTAGCCAGTTTTTCCGCCTGTTCGCGGTCAACTTTGCTTTCGATATCTTCGATCAGCGATAGCACATCGCCCATGCCGAGAATGCGTGAAGCCACACGGTCTGGATGGAATGGCTCCAGCGCTTCCGTCTTCTCACCCACGCCGAGAAACTTGATTGGTTTACCCGTGATATGACGGATGGACAGCGCAGCACCGCCACGCGCGTCACCGTCGACCTTGGTCAACACCACGCCGGTTAACGGCAGGGCTTCGTTAAAGGCCTTGGCGGTATTGGCAGCATCCTGACCGGTCATGGCGTCGACCACAAACAGGGTTTCCACCGGCTTTATCGCCGCATGCACCTGTTTGATTTCGTCCATCATCGCTTCGTCAACGTGCAAACGGCCCGCGGTATCGACGATCAAGACATCGTAGAATTTCAGCTTGGCCTGTTGCAGCGCTCGATTAACGATATCGATCGGTTTTTCTTTAACATCCGATGGGAAAAAGTCGATGCCGACACTTTCTGCCAGTGTTTCCAACTGTTTGATCGCCGCAGGGCGATAAACGTCGGCGGAAACGACCAACACTTTTTTCTTCTGTTTTTCTTTCAGGAACTTGCCGAGTTTGGCAACGCTGGTGGTTTTACCCGCCCCTTGCAGACCCGCCATCAACACCACTGCCGGCGGTTGTGCCGCCAGATTCAGCTCGGTGTTCACTTCGCCCATAGCGGCAATCAGCTCGCTCTTGACGATTTTGACGAACTCTTGCCCAGGCGTCAGGCTTTTGTTGACCTCATGACCGACCGCACTTTCTTTTACGCGATTGATAAAGTCCCGTACCACCGGCAGCGCAACGTCCGCTTCCAGCAAAGCCATGCGCACTTCACGCAGGGTTTCTTTGATATTTTCTTCGGTCAGCCGCCCACGGCCGCTGATATTGCGCAGGGTGCGCGACAAACGATCAGTTAAATTTTCAAACATCGTCTCATGCTCAACGTGTAATGACAGGCCGCTCTGGCGACATAATTGCGGCGATTATAACACGAAGCGCAGAGGATCTCTGCCTCAGCGTTGGAGATCGGTTGGAGTGGGACGCGCTGGACGCTATACTGACAATCCAATTCACCACGCCGAAGCAAAATTAAACGCTATGCCAGTTTTCTCCATTGTGGCTTTGATCGCCTACCTGCTCAGCCTTGGACTGATTATTCCCAGCTTGTTGCGGAAGAACAGCGCATACCGTCGGCTTGCTCTCGTCTCGGCGGTGGTAGCGCTGGTTTGCCACGCCATCGCACTGCAACAGCGTATTTTTGACGTCAGTGCCGGGCAAAATCTCAGCTTGCTCAACATCGGCTCGATAGTCAGCCTGATCATCTGCTCGGTTATGACGTTTGTCGCTTCACGCGATCGCGGCTGGTTCTTGCTACCTATCGTTTATAGCTTCGCGATGATCAATCTCGCCTTTGCCAGCTTTATGCCTGGCGAGTTTATTACGCATCTGGAAGCCAGCCCTGAACTGATGGTGCACATCGGCCTGGCGCTGTTTTCCTACGCTACGCTGATCATCGCCGCGTTGTATGCATTGCAGCTCGCCTGGCTGGACTATCTGCTGAAAAATAAAAAGCTCTCCTTCAGCGCCGATATGCCGCCGCTGATGAGCATTGAGCGCAAAATGTTCCACATCACCCAAATCGGCGTCGTGCTGCTCACTCTCACGCTGTGCACTGGCCTGCTTTATATGGACAATCTGTTCAGCAAAGAGAATGTGCACAAAGCTGTGCTGTCCATCATGGCATGGTTTGTCTATATCGTTTTGTTGTGGGGTCATTACCATGAGGGTTGGCGTGGCCGCCGTGTCGTCTGGTTCAGTTTTGCCGGTGCCTTCTTGCTAACATTAGCCTACTTCGGCAGCCGTCTTATCCAACAAGTGATGGTTCGTTAACGTCTCTGGCTCTCTTTCTCCATACATAAGGAATACCGCGTTGGAGCATGTTTCGACAGGAACCCTGATCATCATCTTGGTGGTTATGATTGTGGTTTCCGCTTACTTCTCAGCATCCGAAACCGGCATGATGACGCTAAATCGCTATCGTCTCCGTCATCTTTCCAAGCAGGGTAACCGCTCTGCCCGCCGGGTCGAGAAGCTACTGAAAAAGCCAGACCGTCTGATTGGCCTGGTGCTGATCGGCAATAATCTGGTGAATATTCTCGCCTCCGCGCTGGCGACCATTGTCGGTATGCGTCTCTATGGTGATTTTGGTGTCGCTATTGCCACCGGTGTATTGACGTTTGCCGTGCTGCTGTTCGCCGAAGTGCTGCCGAAAACCTTTGCTGCACTGTATCCGGAACGGATCGCCTTCCCCAGCAGCTTTTTACTGGCTCCGCTGCAAAAGGTCATGTTCCCGCTGGTATGGCTGCTCAATGGCATCACCACCTTGGTCCTGCGCCTGTTCGGCATCCACACTAACGTGCGCGTCAGCGACGCCGTCAGCAAGGATGAGCTGCGTACTATCGTTAACGAATCACACTCGCAGATATCTCGTCGCAATCAGGACATGCTGATTTCAGTCCTGGATCTCGAAAAAGTGACCGTGGACGACATCATGGTACCGCGCAATGAGATCGTCGGTATCGACGTCAACGACGATTGGAAATCGATCATGCGCCAGCTCACACACTCGCCGCACGGCCGCATTGTGCTGTACCGCAGTTCGTTGGATGACGCCATCGGAATGCTACGCGTACGTGAAGCCTACCGTCTGATGACCGAGAAGAAAGAGTTCAACAAAGAGAACCTGCTGCGTGCCGCCGATGAGATTTACTACGTGCCTGAAGGGACTCCGCTGAATGTCCAACTGGTGAAATTCCAGCGTAACAAAGAAAAGGTTGGCATCGTCGTTGACGAATACGGTGATATTCAGGGGCTGGTGACGGTTGAAGACATTCTGGAAGAGATTGTCGGTGATTTCACTACCTCCATGTCACCCACATTGGCGGAAGAGGTCAATCCGCAGAGCGATGGATCAGTCTTGATAGACGGTACTGCCAACGTGCGTGAGTTAAACAAGGCATTCAATTGGACCCTGCCAGCTACTGATGCGCGTACGGTTAACGGTATGCTGCTGGAGGAGCTCGAAGAGATCCCCGACGTCGGCACCCGAGCCCGGATAGGCCACTATGATATCGATATTCTCGACGTGCAGGACAATATGATCAAACAGGTGCGGGTCACGCCGATAAAGTCACTGCAATCCAGCGTTCAGCAACACTGACACCCCGCCAGAAAGGAAAAAGCCGCGTAATGCGGCTTTTTTTATCGCTGCAACAGGGACCGAACTAGATGTGCAGTTCTTGCAACTTCTCTTTCGGCAGTGCCAACTCGTCGTTGTGGTTCACCACCACGTCGTGATCAAGAATATGCTTAGCGATTTCCTGCGCTTCTTCCAATGAGTGCATGTGGTAAGTCCCACACTGGAACTCATTCAGCTCAGGAATTTTACGCTGGTCGGTCACTTTCAGCACATCGCTCATCGCGGCTTTCCACGCATCGGCAACACGCTGCTCTTCCGGCACACCAATCAGGCTCATGTAGAAGCCAGTACGGCATCCCATCGGGGAGATATCGATAATCTCAACACCCTGACCATTCAGGTGGTCACGCATAAAACCCGCAAACAGGTGTTCCAGCGTATGAATGCCACGCTCAGGCATCACTTCCAGGTTCGGCCGGCAGAAACGCAAATCGAACACGGTGATGGTATCGCCATGAGGCGTTTTCATGGTTTTCGCTACGCGGACAGCCGGAGCTGCCATGCGAGTATGGTCTACGGTGAAGCTATCCAGCAATGGCATTTCGTTACCTCCTCGTAAAAGAGTATTTATTTCGAAACTTTTTTATCTAACCAGGAAACCTTTTCTAACTCAGCGAGTCTGAATATGTGAAAGACGCGCATTTGTTATCATCATCCCTGTCATCAGAGATGCATATTTGGCCACATTGATGTGGCCTTTTTCTTTTTCAGCCCCCACCATGTTGCTTCAGGAACTCTTCAAAGCTTAGCGTATCACTGGCTTCTACGTTACGTTGACGCTCCCACGAGGCTTCCTGTTCTTTCGCCAAGTCGGCTTCAGTCAGAATTTCCAGCGGCTCTTCTATCAGCATCTGGCGGTATTGTTCAGCCAGTTCCAGACCCACACGCCCCGTTCCTTCTTCCTTCATGGCTTTTAGGATGCGGGCAGAGAATGTCAAATCCGGATCGTCAAACGCCGCGACCAGTTCATCGCACACCTGTTGATATTGGCTATCACCGGCTTCGCTATCGAGCACTTCCGCCACGCGGCGCAGATCGTCAAACAGCGCTTTGCCTACTTTTGCCAGCGGCTCACGGCTGTCATCACACCCCATGCCAATCGTCTGACCCGGCTTGCGGCCTTCAAGGATCACACGATTCCAGTTTTTACGCGTGCACAGCAACTCATCGCTGCTCATCTCTGGCGCATCGGCCAGCACACACCACACCAGGAACAGGTCCAGGAAGCGCGCCTGTACGGCATCTACGCCGATGGGTGAGAAGGGGTTGATGTCCAGCGAGCGAACTTCAATGTATTCGATACCGCCGCGCAGCAGCGCATCTGACGGAGTCTCTCCGCTGTTGGTTACACGCTTCGGTCGGATTGGCGCATAGAGTTCGTTTTCGATCTGCAACACATTGCTGTTCAGTTGCAGATAACGATCGCCGTCCTTCACGCCCAACTTGGCAAACTCTTCTGATGGCGTGGCAATTGCCCGCTTCAGGCCTTCAACATAACTTTGCAGATCGTTGAAAGTAATGCCCAGGTTGCTCTGCGATTTATTGGTGTAGCCGAGATCGCTCAGACGCAACGACGTGGCATACGGCAGATAGCACATCCCTTGTTCAGTACGTTCGAACGGCAACGTAGTTTCACGCCCCTTCAGGAATGAAGAACAAATTGCCGGCGATGCGCCAAACAAGTACGGAATGACCCAGCCAAAACGGTAATAGTTACGGATCAGACGGAAATATCCCGCGGAGATCTGCTCTTTACCACTTTCAGCATCTTTAACACCCGCCCACGCCTGCCAGAACTCCAGCGGCAGTGAGAAATTGTAGTGCACACCGGAAATAGTTTGCATCAACGCGCCGTAGCGGTTCTTCAACCCTTCGCGGTATAGCGTTTTCATACGACCGATGTTCGACGCGCCGAACTGCGCCAGCTCAATGTCCTGCTCCGCTTCAATAAAGCACGGCATGCTGAGCGGCCACATACGCTCGTCACCCAGGTTACGCGCTACGTGACGATGAATATCACGTAAGAACGTCAGCAAGTGATCGAGGTTGTCGTCAACTGGCGTAATGAACTCTAACAATGCCTCAGCAAAGTCTGTGGTTATCCAGTGGTGCGTTAATGCCGCCCCCAATTTCTCCGGATGTCCGGTTGTTGCAAGCTTACCGTCCGCGGTAACACGCAGCGTTTCACGCTCAATGCCGCGGCGGATGCCTTTTAATGCATGGGGATGGGCTTCCAACCAAGAAAGCGCCTGAGATACGTCCGGGATCAAATTGACCTCCCGCTTCTAAAAACAAGAACTCGTAAGCATACTGAATCCGCACCCGAGAGAATATTGAGTTATATTCACGTCGTTAATGCCACCAGGCCATTCCCTGTAACGTTATCATCGCAAGAATGATGTAACGCACCGCCTTTCCGATACACAGAAACAGCGCGACAGGGCCCCAGGGCATGCGCAGCCAACCTGCCAACACGCACAATAAATCGCCCACTACCGGTACCCAACTGAGCAACAGCGCAGCCGGGCCAAAGCGTTGCATCCACCCGAGCGCGGTATCCAGACCTCGCTGCGGTTTCAACGCCGGTAGTAAGCGCCCGATAATGACATTGGTCAACCCACCGAGCGTATTCCCCAACGTCGCGGCCAGCACCAGTAATTCCGGTGAGACACGGCTGTTGGTCAGCAAGGCGACCAAAACAATTTCTGAATTTCCCGGCAGCAACGTCGCACTGAGGAAGCTGCTGCCAAACAACGACATAACGGCCAGCGTACTACTCACAGCGTACGAACGTCTACCACAGCCATATTGGCGCTTTTCGCGGCCTGAATACCGAAGTCTGCGTCTTCAAATACCACGCATTTCTCCGGCGGCACGCCAATCAGTTCGGCGCAGCGCAGGAAGGTGTCCGGCTCCGGCTTGTGGCGTTGCACGTCATCGGCGCCAACGATCGCATCAAAGCAATGGAACAGACCCAGATGGCGTAACAAGGTTTCTGCCATGCGGTGCTCGCTGCCGGTGCCAACCGCCATAGGACGGCGCCCATGGTAGGCTTTCACCACCTCAATCAACGGCAGGGGGCGAACACTGTCCAACAGCATCGCTTCTACCGCGCGGGTTTTCTCTGCAGCCAACTGATGGGGATCGAGATCGGCCTGGTGGCTGGCAATTATCGCCTGGGCAATACGCCAGGTCGGTGAGCCGCTCAACGCCACCATCGCCGCCTCATCAAACGTCATACCGTAACGGGACAACACCTCGCGCCACGCTTTGCGGTGCGTTGGTTCAGTATCGAGAATGGTGCCGTCCATATCGAAAATAAGACCTTGATAGCGGTCGTACATCGTTACTCCATGATCGTTGAGGAAAGAAAACTACTTTAGCGTAAAGCCGGCAGGTTGTCGCTGATCGCGTAATAGCGGAATGTGCTGTGCAGGTGCCTAAGGATGACACGATAACAGCGACGTTCGCTGAATGCCAAAAAGCAAAAAACCCGCCGAGGCGGGTTTTCTTAGAGGGTGCATCCAGGAGGATAATTCGGCTGCGCCTCTCCCTGCGGGCCGTTGCTAAAGCAACGTTGTCTCGCTACGCTCGGCTCGAACCTCCAACCGCTCTGCTCGCAGTCGGAAAAGCGAAAAACCCGCCGAAGCGGGTTTTTCTTAGATGGTGCATCCAGGAGGATTCGAACCTCCGACCGCTCGGTTCGTAGCCGAGTACTCTATCCAGCTGAGCTATGGATGCATTACTATTTTTGGTTTGTCTGCTTGAATACAACAAGTTGACAGAAAGAATGGTGCATCCAGGAGGATTCGAACCTCCGACCGCTCGGTTCGTAGCCGAGTACTCTATCCAGCTGAGCTATGGATGCACAGGAATTCTTTTTTGATACCGTATGGTACGTTGTTACTACCCCACCATACTGCAAAATATGGTGCATCCAGGAGGATTCGAACCTCCGACCGCTCGGTTCGTAGCCGAGTACTCTATCCAGCTGAGCTATGGATGCAAATGGCGGTGAGGCGGGGATTCGAACCCCGGATGCAGCTTTTGACCGCATACTCCCTTAGCAGGGGAGCGCCTTCAGCCTCTCGGCCACCTCACCATACGCTTCTTTCGAATTGTGCCTAACTTGCTTTAGAGAAGCTCATCGGCACTGCGTGGCGCACATATTACTTTCTCCGACTTTTAAGTCAAACAATTTTTCCCAACTCACGTGCGTTTGCACAATTCACGCTCAACATGGGCGATTTCACGGCAAAAAGAGTGTTTTATCAACAAGCCGCTACAGTGAAATAGCAAACAAAGTGAAGGAGAGAGCAGGAAGATTTTGCAGAAGAAGACAGGGAATGGTTTGTGATGGGTATAAAAAAGCGCAGTAGCGTCTCGCTGAGCAACGAGACGCTGCTTCGAAATCAGTAAGTCGTCTGTTGAGACTTCTCTGCCTGAATGCGCTGATAGATTTCTTCGCGGTGAACTGACACCTCTTTAGGGGCATTCACACCAATACGAACCTGGTTGCCCTTGACCCCTAACACTGTGACCGTGACCTCATCGCCAATCATGAGGGTTTCACCAACTCGACGAGTCAGAATTAACATTCTTTGCTCCTTGAAAGATTAAAAGAGTCGGGTCTCTCAGTTTCCCCGTCATTATCCATCATATGCTGTGAAAACGTAAGTCATGTTACCCACAATAAATGTAAGCAGACTTGGTCTCACCTCAGATAATGATAAGTTTAGCCGACCTGAAAAACTTTGTTCCCGGAATTGTAACCAAATTGTGTTAGCACAGTATAAAAACGCCATAATCAGTAATGAGTTATGGCGTTTGTAAGTGCTATTTATTTATATTCACAGTTTCGAGGCCACCCAGGCCTCTACGCTGTCTAATGCCGCTGGCAGGGCACTGACATCTGTTCCCCCGGCCTGCGCCATATCAGGGCGTCCGCCCCCTTTACCGCCAACCTGCTGTGCTACGTTACCGATCAGCTCGCCGGCTTTCACTCGGTCGGTCAGATCTTTGGTCACGCCAGCAATCAAGCTCACCTTATCATCAGCCGTAGTGGCCAGCACGATAATCGCAGAACCCAATTGATTTTTAAGATCATCAACCATGGTGCGCAGCATTTTGGCCTCAACGTTATCAAGCTGGCTGACCAACAGGCGTACGCCGTTAACCATTTTCGCCTTGCTGGACAACGATGCGCTCTCCTGAGCCGCCTGCTGGTCCTTCAACTGCTGTAGCTCTTTCTCCAACGCGCGGGTGCGATCGAGCACCATACGCACTTTGTCCGTCAGGTTGTTACTGTCACCTTTCACCAGATGCGCAACGTCCTGTAACAGATCGCTTTGCTGATGCAGAGTGGCAATCGCACCTTCACCGGTTACCGCTTCAATACGACGGATACCCGCAGCAGTCCCTGACTCACTGAGGATCCGGAACAAACCGATATCGCCAGTACGGCTGGCATGAGTACCGCCACACAGTTCAGTCGAGAAGTCACCCATGGTCAGTACACGCACGCTGTCGTCGTACTTCTCACCGAACAGCGCCATTGCGCCCTTCTCTTTGGCATCTTCCAGCGCCATTACTTCAGTTTGCACAGGCAGGTTACGGCGCACTTGCTGGTTAACCAAGTCTTCCACCGCACGAATTTGCTCTGGCTTCATCGCTTCGAAATGTGAGAAGTCGAAACGCAGGTATTTATCGTTAACCAACGAACCTTTCTGCGCTACGTGCTCACCCAGCGTCTGGCGCAGTGCTGCATGCAGCAAGTGCGTCGCAGAGTGGTTCAGGCGAATGCGATTGCGGCGAACCTTGTCGATCTGCGCGTCAACGCGATCTTTCACTTTCAGAGACCCCTGAGACAGCTTGCCCTGATGGCCGATGGCCTGGCCGTATTTCTGAGTGTCGCTTACCTCAAAATCAGCACCCGCAGCTTTCAGCACGCCTTTGTCGCCAACCTGACCACCGGACTCACCGTAGAACGGGGTCTCATCCAGCACCACTACGGCCTCTTCACCAGCGTGGATCTCATCCACTGGCTGGCCATCGCGGAACAACGCGGTCACCGTTGATTGCTGTTGTTCGTGGTCATAGCCGCTGAATTGGCTGGCACCATCAACACGGATCATGCTGTTGTAGTCAGCACCGAAGCCGCTGGATTCACGCGCACGACGGCGTTGTGCTTCCATTGCCTGTTCGAAACCAGCTTCATCCACTTTCAGGCCACGTTCACGGCACACGTCTGCAGTCAGATCGATCGGGAAACCATAGGTGTCGTACAAACGGAATGCGGTTTCGCCATCCAGAGTATCGCCTTCCAGCTTGGCTAGCGCCTCGTCCAGCAGGATCAAACCACGCTCCAGAGTGCGCGCAAACTGATCTTCTTCGGTTTTCAGCACTTGCTCAACCAGTGACTGCTGGCGCTTCAATTCGTCGGCTGCCGGCCCCATTACGTCGATCAATGGCGCAACCAGCTTGTAGAAGAAGCTGTCTTTCGCGCCCAGCATGTTGCCATGGCGAACAGCACGACGAATGATACGGCGCAGCACATAACCACGGCCTTCGTTCGATGGCGTCACACCGTCGGAAACCAGGAAGGCACAAGAACGGATATGGTCGGCAATAACGCGCAGAGATTTGTTATTCAAATCTGTCGCACCTGTCACCTTGGCCACTGCGGCAATCAACTTGCTGAACAGGTCAATTTCATAGTTGGAGTTAACATGCTGCAATACTGCGGCAATACGCTCCAGGCCCATACCGGTATCTACCGACGGCTTTGGCAGTGGCAACATGGTACCGTCTGATTGACGGTTGAACTGCATGAACACAAGGTTCCAGATCTCAATATAGCGATCGCCGTCTTCTTCCGGGCTACCCGGAGGACCACCCCAAATGTGATCACCGTGATCGTAGAAAATCTCGGTGCATGGGCCGCATGGACCGGTATCGCCCATCTGCCAGAAGTTATCGGAGGCAAAAGCCCCGCCTTTATTGTCGCCGATGCGGATAATGCGTTCTGCCGGTACACCAATCTGTTTCTGCCAGATGTCGAAGGCTTCGTCATCGGTTTCATAGACGGTCACCCACAGCCTTTCTTTCGGCAGGTTAAACCAGTTTTCACCGGTCAGCAGTTCCCATGCGTAGCTAATGGCATCGTGTTTGAAATAGTCGCCGAAGCTGAAGTTACCCAACATTTCAAAGAAGGTATGGTGACGTGCGGTATAGCCGACGTTCTCCAGATCGTTATGCTTACCGCCCGCACGCACGCAACGCTGTGAGGTCGTCGCTCGGGAATAGGCGCGCTTGTCCAGCCCCAGGAAAACATCTTTAAATTGGTTCATGCCGGCATTGGTAAACAGCAATGTCGGATCATTGTCAGGCACCAGGGAGCTGCTTGCTACAACCTGATGGCCCTTACTATGAAAGAAATCGAGAAACGCTTGACGGATCTCAGCGGTGCTCTTGCTCATAATTTTCCCGGAAAGGCTAGAATAACGACACGTGAGCAAGATACGTGACATCCTGACGATGACATCTAGCTCACGAACAAAAAGTGGGGATAAGATAAATTTTCTTCAAGGGGAAGTAAAACCCCGTGTGCGTTCATTGCGCAAAATCACGGTAAATTGACTGAATTTCTTCCTGGAAGAAGCCACGATAGAGCAGATAACGCTGCACTTTGGCTTTCTCTTTCCAGTCCGTTGGTAGCTTGTCGCCAAATTTACGCTGCGCCACCTGTTTGGCCTGCTCACACCAGTCAATATCGCACTCTGCCAGCGCGGCCTGCGTTAGCTCTTTATCCACGCCTTTTTGCATCAGTTCAGAACGGATTCGCTGCGCGCCATAGCCTTTACGGCTGCGGCTACCAATGTAGCTGATGGCAAAACGTTGATCGTCTAGCCAATTATGCTGATAGCAATAAGCGATGACCTGTTCAATAACGGCAGGATCAATGGGTTCTTCAGGAACAGGGGCAGAGGATGCGGGGGTTTTGGTACCGAATTTGGCTTTCGCCATAAATGGCTGCGCCGCAAGCTTGCGGCGCAGTTCAGCTTCACTATGATCGCGTTGCGACAGCAGGCGCATGGCGCGGCTTAGCAAGTCATTCATTATTCAAGCCTGATTAAATTGATGTTCGTGCTGCCTTACACAACGGCACTCACGAACATCAGCAGCGATTAAAACTCTTCGCTGGTTTCAGCTTCATCGTCGAAGCCTTCATTAGTTGCAGAAACCAGTTCACCGCTGCTGTGCAGCAGCAGGTCACGCAGTTTTTTATCCAACTCAGCGGCAACTGCAGGGTTTTCTTTCAAGAAATTACAGGCGTTTGCCTTACCTTGGCCAATCTTATCGCCGTTGTAGCTATACCAAGCGCCCGCTTTCTCGATCATCTTGTGCTTAACGCCCAGATCGACCAGCTCACCACGGCTGTTGATGCCTTCACCGTACAGGATTTGGAACTCAGCCTGCTTGAACGGAGCTGCGATTTTGTTTTTTACCACTTTAACGCGGGTTTCACTGCCGATGACTTCGTCGCCTTCTTTCACCGCGCCGATACGGCGGATATCCAGACGGACAGAAGCGTAGAACTTCAATGCGTTACCGCCGGTGGTGGTTTCCGGGTTACCGAACATCACACCGATTTTCATACGGATCTGGTTGATGAAAATCAGCAGCGTGTTGGCGTTTTTCAGGTTACCGGCCAGCTTACGCATGGCCTGGCTCATCATACGTGCTGCCAGACCCATATGTGAGTCGCCGATTTCGCCTTCAATTTCTGCTTTTGGCGTCAGCGCGGCTACGGAGTCAACGATGATCACATCAACCGCGCCAGAGCGGGTTAAAGCGTCACAGATTTCCAAGGCTTGCTCACCCGTATCCGGCTGAGAACACAGCAGGTTGTCGATATCAACGCCCAGCTTTTTCGCATAAACCGGATCCAGCGCATGCTCGGCATCGATGAACGCACAGGTTTTGCCTTCGCGCTGCGCCGCAGCAATAACCTGCAGGGTCAGCGTCGTTTTACCGGAAGACTCCGGACCGTAAATTTCAACGATACGACCCATTGGCAGGCCGCCCGCACCCAATGCGATATCAAGTGACAGTGAGCCGGTGGAGATCGTTTCTACGTCCATAGAACGGTCTTCACCCAGACGCATGATGGAGCCTTTGCCGAACTGTTTCTCAATCTGGCCCAGTGCCGCAGCTAGCGCCTTTTGCTTGTTCTCATCAATAGCCATTTTTGCTCCTTCGTTACGCAATGTCGGTGTTACCCCACACTGCCACTGAATGTATGTTGTGCAGGAAATGTCACTAATTATACTGTATGGTCATACAGTATCAAGCCTAATTTTACAAAAATTCATCAAGGGCGGTTTGCAGCGCGAAAATCGTCGCCTGAAGCCGCACTGCATCACGATCGCCGGCAAAATGCATCTTACGCGCCAACACCCGCCCAGAGCGTTCAGCGAAGCCAAACCAGACAGTACCCACCGGTTTTTCCGCACTGCCGCCATCCGGTCCGGCAATACCACTGACCGACAGTGCCACGTTGGCCCGTGCCGCATGCAATGCTCCCTGCGCCATTTCACGCACCACTTCTTCGCTCACTGCACCGTGCGCCGCCAATGTGTCTTCAGCCACGCCCAGCAGCTCATGTTTCGCGGTATTGCTGTAGGTGACAAAACCACGATCGAAATAGGCGGAACTGCCAGCAATATCAGTGATTGCTTTGGCGATACCGCCGCCAGTACAAGATTCCGCGCAGGTGATCCACTGACCATTGGCCTTCAGTTTTTCCCCTACCACCATGCTGAGTTTACGCAGTTGGTTTTCACTCATGACCTCTCCTTAGCGAATCAAGGTATATGCGCCCGATAGTAGCATTTATCAACCTTGCCTGAGGGGGTGATGACAGAAATGCGCGGCACTTCGCAAGGGGTGCGGTGTTAAGCCGCGGGCCAAACTGCTAGTATCGAAGGTAAGGCCCGAGTTAACGGGCAGTGTTTTGCATGAGGGATATCACCGGATTGCCTATGCCACCAGCATAGCCAGCTCCAGGGCAAATCAGAATAAAAGATTAGGATGATAGAGTGAAAAAAACGTTAGGTGTTTTCTTTCCGTTGTATACCACCACCCTACTCATGCTATTGGGTTCAGGGCTACTCACGACGTACATCTCCTTGCGTTTAACCTCTATCCACGTAACCGGTGCGTTGATCGGTGCGCTTATCGCCGCCAACTATATCGGCTTGGTGATCGGCGGCAAAGTCGGTCATTTTCTGATTGCTCGCGTCGGGCATATCCGCGCCTACGTCTCCTGTGCCGGTATAATCACGGCCGCAGTGCTGGGGCACGGACTGACGGAATACATCCCCGTGTGGGTCGTACTGCGGTTGATTATCGGCTTGTGCATGATGTGTCAATTCATGGTGCTGGAAAGCTGGCTGAACGATCAGGCGGAATCCAACCAACGCGGCATGGTTTTCGGCTTCTATATGGCAGCCACCTATCTGGGCATGTCATTGGGCCAGGTGGTCTTAATGCTGCAGACCAATCTTGGCATCGCCACGTTGCTGGTTATCGCCCTGTGCTTTGCGCTGTGCTTGGTTCCTATCGCCCTGACAACCCGCACCAACGCCCGCCATATGTCACCCGCGCCGATGGAGCTGCGCTATTTTATCGGTGCTATACCCAAAGTACTGGCGACCACATTGGTGATCGGTATGGTGGTCGGTTCTTTCTATGGGCTTGCGCCGGTGTACGCGAGTATGCAAACGCTGACCACTCAGCAGACTGGCTTGTTTATGGCGATAGCCATCTTTGCCGGGCTGGTGGCCCAGTTCCCGCTCAGTTGGCTGTCGGACCGCTACAACCGCACACTGTTGATGCGTATCAACGCTATTTTATTGATCGTCGCATCACTGCCGCTGGCACTGGTGCCGCACATTGACTTCCCGGTGTTGCTGGTGTTGGGCTTTATCGTCAGCATGTTGCAGTTCACGCTGTACCCACTGGTGGTCGCTCTGGCGAACGATTTGATCGAACCGGAACGGCGCGTTTCTCTGGCGGCCTGTTTACTGATGGCCTTCGGGGTCGGTGCCAGTATCGGCCCTTTGGCTGTCGGTGCGCTGATTGAGCCATTGGGTGGCAATATTCTGTATGCCTTCTTCGCGCTTTGCGGTGTGTTGCTGGTCGCCTTCAGCCGGACGGTAAAACAGGACGAATCGCAGTTCGTGCAGGATGCACCATTACCCCATATTCCCCTGCCGGACAGCCTGACCAGTTCCCCGTTGTCCCCAGCGCTGAACCCAACGTTTGATGAGCAGATCATCCATGACACTATGCCACCACCGGAAGCGGCCCCTGATCCGATAGAACGACAGGACACGGACGCATCAGGGGAAGAGGAATCTGAAACGCCTATCCCCCAAGGGGCCGATCCCGATGAGGATACCGGGCTGAAAAAAGCGCATTCGATGCTGTAAGTTATTACAGATCCAGGAAAGAGCCCAAACGATAGCCACGCTCCGCTATCGCGTTTTTAATGCCTGGCGATGTCAACACCTCCACTTCGGCAAGCCGCGGGTAGCAATACTTGCTCGCCAAAATGGTTTTATCCAGAAACGCCGGATGGCACATCATCTCTACCGATCTCGCACCGCGCTGGTCAGTACGTTCAAGCACCTGCAAAAACAGCGCCTCGGATATCCCTTCACCATAAAAACCAGCATCAAACCACTCGGTGCTGTGATCGTAGTGCAACGGAATATCTTGTCGTTCCACGTCCTGGCGTCCTATGCGCAATGGGATGGATTTGGATTGGGCAAATGCCTCCACCAGCGGGTAAATCTGCGGCAGCATATGCACATGATGGTGGCTATCAATGTGGGTTGGCGCACGACCAAACACGGCAATAAATTTGTCGTATTGGCTCACCAACTCATCATGGATTTCATTCAGATCAAGCCGTGCAGTTTCGGCCCTTTCCCATAGCCACTTGCCCAGTTCCCCACGTTCATTCACCAACGACGGCATGGCGGTCAGCGGATGCCCATGGGTCAAGACAAAGTGCAGACCAATCTGTAACCCAGGATAAAGCTGACTGAGCCTGGCGGCATGCTGTATATCCGTGCTATTGACCATCGCAGTAGTTGAAGAGACAACGCCATAGTGAAACGCCTCAATAACGCCATAATTCTGGCCCTTGCTCAGACCAAAATCGTCGGCATTCACTATCAGTAACTTTTCCATTTTGGCATCCATTTAACAAATTTTTGGCAAGGGAATACCGTCCGTCAGGTACGGCAGTTCCCCTTCGCTTAAGCAAAGAAATTTATTTTGTCAGGCTATTGCCGGCCTGAAAGTATTCGGAATATCAGCGTTAATGCTTATCGGGAGCGGCCCTAAATCGGGCCGTAGAACTTTTTTCGGTAATTACCTGGCGTCACTTCCGTGAGTCTTTTAAAGTTTTTAATAAATAAGCTCACGTCGCCATAACCAGAATCAAAGGCAATATCCGAAACCGAATAGTTGGTGACCTCAAGCTGCGTTTTGGCAAAGTTGATGCGGATTTCATTGATCACCTGCATTGGCGTTTTATGGTAATAACGCCGCATTGCCCGAGTCAGGTATTCCTGCGTTTTCCCCGATAATTCAACCATATTGAGCAAGGCTTTTTCACCGAACATCGCTTTATCATGCATGCCTGCCAACGTATTCTTCAGCCACTGCGGGATATCACCCCCCTCGCCGCTATCTTCTTTATAGTGGCGAATACGGCTGATGATATAAAAGGTCAGTGTTTCCAGAAACTCAGCAAAATCATCCTCGCGAAACTGCGGTGACCCCACCACCGACTCAATATACGCAAGGAATTCATTCTTCAGGCTATACGCCTGAGAAGCGACGAAACAACGTGGCAACTGTTGCAGATAGTTCTCTTCAAAGAAAACCTTGCCGATAGCCACGTTGAAGATTTTTGCGGCGCCAAACTCATAAAAACTTTGATGATGCGAACCAATAGGGATAAAAACAAAGTCCCCTCGCTCCAGCAGCACTCGTTTGCCGTTAATCTCCTGGTAGCATTTACCGCTCAGGACGATAGTGAACTCGTAGTAGTCATGCTGATGTAGCCCGGTAGCGCTTTCCACTTTGTTATAGATAAACAAATGGAAGTCTTTGCAGTTAAAGAAATCCTGCTCCCGAATCAGCTTAACGTCGTTCGCATTTAGCGAAACCAGGTTCTCAGACACCGCGTGCGCCCTCATTAGTCAAAGCCATTTTGCCTGGCTGTCTCGGCAAACCAATAACCGCTTTTCTTAATCGTGCGTTGTTGGCTTTCTCGCTCCAGCCGCACTAACCCGTAGCGATTCTTGTAGGCATTCAGCCAGGACCAGCAGTCAATAAAGGTCCATAAATGGTAGCCTTTGCAGTTGGAACCGTCTGATAATGCCTGATGCAGCCATTTCAAATGGTCGCGAATGAAATCGATTCTATAATCATCTTCCACCCGGCCGTTGGCGCCGATAAAAGCCTCTTCCCCCTCAACGCCCATACCGTTTTCTGAAATATAGCAGGGAATATTGCCGTAGTTTTCCTTCAGATCCATCAGGATGTCATACAGGCCTTTCTCATAGATCTCCCAGCCACGGTGCGGGTTAATCTTGCGTCCCGGCATCTCGTAGTAGCTGAACACATCCTCCGGCATGGTCACTGGGTCTTCCGCCCGGTAGCCTTCCTTCGATTTGACTCTACGCGGTTGGTAGTAATTGACACCCAGAATATCCACGACCCCGTCGGCAATCAGCTGCGCGTCTTCCGGCATCGTCTGCGGCAACAGATCATGGGTGCGCAGTAAATTCACCAGGTCGTCCGGGTAGCGCCCCTTGGTTACCGGGTCGAGGAAACTCTTATTCAGCAGCAGATCCGCATAATGCGCCGCCACGCGATCTTCTTCACTGTTCGAGCGAGGATAAGTCGGGCTCAGGTTCAAAATAATGCCTATTGTGCCTGCATTACCCAACGCCCTGAACTCACTCACCGCTTTGGCATGAGCCAAAACGCTGTGATACGCCACCGCGATCGCTCTTTTGAAATCGACCACACAAGGATAATGCAGGTCGTTCAGATACCCAGCTTCCACCGGTACAATCGGCTCATTAAAGGTGAACCAATGGGTGACTCTATCGCCAAACAAGCTGAAGCAGATTCTGGCGTAACGGGCATAAGCCTCAACAACGGCCCGATTTTCCCAGCCCCCTTGCTGCTGCATACACATTGGCATATCGAAGTGGTAGAGATTGATAAATGGCGTGATGCCTTGGGCTAGCAGGCTGTCGATCATCGCATTATAAAAAGCCACCGCTTTTGGGTTCACTTCACCATCCCCCTGCGGGATCAATCGAGACCAGGAGATGGAGGTTCGGAAAGTATTATGTCCGAGAGTCTTTAACAGCTGGATGTCTTGTTGGAAATTGTCATAAAACGTGGAGGTTTCGGACGGGCCAACCTGATGATGAAAACGCTCAGGTGCAATCCCATACCAGTAATCGAAGATATTTTGGCTTTTGCCATCCCGTGCAGATGCCCCTTCCGACTGTGGTGCAGAGGTGGCACTGCCCCACCAGAAATCGTCAGCAAATTGATAGTTCATCCAAAGGCCCTCTAAAACTGGGGCAGAAAAGTCTGCCCCAGACTGCAGTTAGAATTTCAACGCCTTGGCGATGTCTTCTTCGCTTTCCGTCGCTTGATCGATCTGGCTCTGTGCTTTGTTGGAGATCATGACGAACGGCAGGTAAATCAGGGTCGCTACACCCAGGTTGAAGAAACTCAACAGCATGGCGACGATACTGCCGTTGGTGTTGAAGAATGCCCCCAAACCCACCGGCATGGTCCAGGGTGCAATATTGGTGATTGGCGGAATCAACCCGGTGTAATAAGCCACCGTGGTGAT
Source organism: Serratia sp. PL17 (assembly GCF_017832355.1). GTDB lineage: Bacteria > Pseudomonadota > Gammaproteobacteria > Enterobacterales > Enterobacteriaceae > Serratia. The sequence continues at coordinate 581,984 of NZ_JAFIBY010000002.1, read as the reverse complement.
AATCGTCAATACCGGCTGAACCAGGATAAACGGAATAAACATCACTGGGTTCATGATGACTGGCAGGCCGAACAGGATGGGTTCGTTGATCTGGAAGATACCTGATGGCGTTGCCAGCTTAGCGACCTGGCGATAATCCTCGCGGCGTGAAGCAATAAAGATAGCGATAATCAGGCCCAGCGTTGAACCTGTCCCGCCCAGGTAGATGTAGGAGTCAACGAATGGCTTCGCCCACATGTGGAACTCTTTACCCGCAGCCACCGCAGCTTCAACAGAACCGTACTTGTTGTAAAGTTCGACGTTCTCCAATGCGAATGGCGTCATGATACCGCTGTCTAACGCAGCCAATGCCATCGAACCATGCACCCCGAAGAACCACAGCAGTGAGGAGAACATGACATATACCCATCCCACCACGCTGCCCATTTTCGCCAACGGCGCAGAGATGCTGTCCATGATAATTTGGTGGAAGTTGGTTCCCCACAGCGTAAGGCAGTAAGCCAGCACGCCCATGATGGACAAAATGAGGAAGCCCGGGATCAGTGCAGAGAACGAGCGCGACACTGAAGAAGGTACACTGTCTGGCAGGCTGATCACCCAGTTGCGGCGAACCACAAAGGTAAACATCTCGGCCACGACCAGGCCGATCACCATACCAGAAATGATGTTGGCACCCCCTAGCCAGTTAGCGCCAACGGCATAGGCCTCTCCGACACTGAACGGGGTAACAGTCATAAAGGCAGCCACCGCCAGCAACGCTGCCGCTAATGGGTCGACCTTACGCTCTTCAGCCAAAGCCATACTGATAAAAAATGGCGTCATCAGGGACATAATGCCCAAGGTGCCGTTATAAACGCTGCCTCCGATGGCCTTCAAGCCATTGAGCGTTTCAATGGTGGACGGATCCAGCCGCACCCCCAATGAAAAGAAGAATGATCCTTCACCGAAACTGAGAAACACGTTGTTGATCAGAACGAACATCGCCCCAGTCAACGTCAGTGGCATTAAACGAATGAACCCGTTTTTGATGGCATTAACATGGGGCTGTTTACCAATTTTCACAGCAAAAGGCAGTATGACCTTTTCCAACGAGGCAATTAACGTATTCACGGCAGACCCCTTTATTGGTTAGCTTTTTTGATGGTGGCGACCGCAGCCTTCAACACCCCAAGGCCATCGAGCTTGCCGTATAAACCGGAGTCGATCACTTCGACGGGCTTATTGGGTAACTGTTTTTGCACTTCGGCGAGCGTGTAGGCAATCTGTGGCCCCAGCAGGATCAAATCTGCTTCAGCGCCCTTTTCTGCAGCCAGCGCCTCAGGATAAGCGGCAATGATCACCGGCACTTCGTACTTCTCGGCTTGCGCTTTCATTTTTGAAACCAGCAGGGAAGTCGACATACCAGCAGAACAAAACAGATAGATTTTTTTCTTTTCCATACCAAGTCCCTCAAGATAATCAAAAAAGCCCCGTGTCATTTGTTTGCCAGATGCAATAGTTATTGCCTCACGCACATTCCTTATGAAAACTTCCGTTACGTTGCCCTGGTTGCAGACAGTATACGGAGGCATTGAAGTGGACCGGTAAGCCACCAGCACAAAGAACCGTCTCTGCTTGACCTACCAGATTGACCCTCTTCACATTTCATATAAAAAAATAGTGTGACCTGACTCACAAACAACCTTTAATTACTGAATTTATTCGCCATAAAAGAACAAATAACAATTATAAACAATACGTTATAAACATGCAGAATGTTTATGGATAATTCCATGCGCAGGGTCATTCATCGGTTGATTGGTGAACAGAAATAGTTCGCCCTTGATTAGCGCGCATCATCAAGATAAGACGAGACAAGCGGTGGCAAAGAGTCGGTGTTTTTGAGGGAAAGGCATTCGACGGACCAGCCACAGGCAGAGCAAGATTACGCTTCGGGACTGATCGTCTGGCTGGGATAACGCACTACGTTAATTACCGTAGTCAATGCGACGGGGTGGTTTCTGCGGTTCGGATAGTAAAGATAAAAACCTGGGAAGGGTGCGCACCAATCGGCCATCACCCGCTCCAGCCGCCCTGCTGCCAGATGTTCCTTTACTTCTTCCTCGATGGCGAACGCTATACCTGCATGCGCTAATGCTGCTTGCAACATCAGTCTTGCATCATCAAATATCAGCGGGCTATTCACCGAGACGGAAAGTATCTGGTCGCCTTTTTTAAACGTCCATTTATAGAGCTCTCCCGAAGCAATCTTTCGCCATCCAATACAGCGATGATTCAACAGGTCTTCGGGGTGGTTTGGCTTTCCATTCTGTTGGAAGTATTCAGGCGTTGCCACAATAGCCATACGTAAATCAGGCGTGACCCGCACAGCTCGCATATCGTTGTGTAGATCCTCGCCAAGCCGGATGCCGGCATCAAAGCCTTGTTCGACAATATTGGCAAATCCCTCTTCCGCCACAATCTCCAGCGTAATACCGGGGTAATCGCGGGCCAAGAGCCCCAAATGCGGCACCAGCGCAAGTTGGATAGCCGTTCGGGACGCATTGATCCGAACCACGCCCTGTGGCCGATCGCGAAAGGTATTCAAGCTCTCCAGCGCCGTATCGATATCGGCAAATAGCGGGGCCAACGTCGTCAGCAAATGCTCGCCCGCCTCAGTTGTTGATACGTTGCGGGTGGTACGATTCAACAAGCGAATGCCAAGCTGCGCCTCCAAATCGCGCATGGTATGACTGAGCGTCGGCGGTGTAACCCCTAGCCTGGCAGCGGCTCGCCTGAAACTGCGCTCTTTGGCGATGGCCACAAAGGCCGCCAGCCCTGACAAGTCGGTTTTTTTCATTTGATTGATATAAATAATTTAACAGTGAGATGAATTTTTAACGGATAGTTATCCATTTCGTAACAACATAGCATGGTTAGGTGTTTAATCACTGGGTATTAATGCTATGACTCAATACGCTGATTCTGTACATACCACCCCGCACAAACGCCTGGAAGGCAAAGTCGTCCTGGTCACCGGAGGGGGGACAGGTATTGGACGCGCCGCAGTACTGGCCTATGCGCGAGAAGGCGCAAAAGTGGCTTTGGCTGGGCGTCGTTCCGCAGAGATAGATGCCACTGCTCATGAGGTTATGCTCGCTGGCGGAGAGGCGCTGGCCGTCGTGGCGGACGTTTCGCAAGAAGAGGATGTCCGCCGCCTGCTCACCACAGTGACCTCTCACTACGGGCGGCTTGACATCGCTTTCAACAACGCCGGCATTCTCGGCAATTTTGTCCCTATCCATCAGCAAACTAGCGCAGATTTCGATGCGGTGATTGCCACCAATCTCAGGGGCGTCTGGTTATCGATTAAGTACGAGGTTGAGGCTTTTCTGGCGCAAAACTCAGGCGGTGTGATCGTCAATACCTCGTCCTGGCTTGCCAAAGGCGCGCTGGCTGGCTCATCAAGTTACTCTGCCAGCAAGGGAGCACTCGATGCGCTGATCCGTGCGATAGCACTCGAATATGGCAATCACGCTATCCGGATTAACAACATCAATCCCGGCATCATCGACACACCGATGGCCCATAGCAGCCTATCTGATCCATCCGCTTTCACCCCGTTCATCTCGCATACGCCTGCCCAACGATTGGGCCAGTCTGAAGACATCGGCGATGTCGCCGTCTGGCTCTCGACGGATGACGCCCGCTTTGTCACCGGGCAAAGCATTTTGGTCGACGGCGGTTACACCATCGCAGGAATGCGCTGAAAGCCACCACTATCGACAGCCCCTGGAGGTAAGACGATGAACTACGTTCGCCTTGGTCATAGCGGCCTGAAAGTTTCCAGACTTTGTCTGGGGTGTATGACCTATGGGGAACCGACCTGGCGCCCTTGGGTATTGCAGGAGGAGCAAGCTCGCCCTTTCATCCGGGATGCACTGGAATCCGGTATTAACTTTTTCGACACTGCAAATATCTATTCCTCCGGCGGGAGCGAACGTATTCTCGGGCGCGCGCTGAAGGACTTTGCGCGCCGCGACGATATGGTGATCGCTACCAAGGCGTTCTTCCCGATGAGCGAACACCCCAACAACCGCGGGCTATCACGCAAACATATCATTCAAAGCGTTAATGCCTCGCTACAACGCTTGGGGACAGATTATATCGATCTGTTCGTGATACACCGTTTCGATGAGGAAACCCCGATTGAGGAAACGGCCGAAACGCTCGATAACCTGGTGCGTGCCGGCAAGATCCGTTACCTCGGTGCGTCTTCAATGCACGCCTGGCGTTTTATGAAAATACTGGCGTTTCAACGTCATAATAATCTGGCCAGCTTTATTTCCATGCAAAGCCAATACAACCTGGTCACACGCGAGGATGAGGCGGATTTACTCCCGCTTTGTCTGGAGGAAGGTGTCAGCCTGACCCCTTGGTCGCCGTTGGCAAGGGGCTTACTGGCCGGCGCGAGAAAAGCCGGGACGCTTCGGGCCGAAACTGACGAACAAGCTCCACGCTGGTACGGCGGCAGAAATGAAGTGGAGCACACCATTAAGGCAGTTGAAGCCATCGCGACTGCCCGCGGCGTACCAACGGCACAGGTCTCTCTTGCATGGGTGTTAGCCAAAGAGTCAGTTGCCGCCCCCATTGTAGGCCTGTCCAAGTCACACCATCTTCAAGATGCACTCAAAGCGCTCTCACTCACGCTGTCAGATGAAGAGCTCGCAACACTTGAGGCTCCCATGAACAAACACGCTCGCCCCCAACGGTGGTAGTACTTCGCCCCACCCTTATCAAACTCAGGAGAGGCCAGATGTTATACGCAATAAGATATCGCACGGCGCTGGCCGCGCTAACAGCCCTACTATTCGCCATCGCAACGCCTGCGGCTTCCGCGGCCGTTCCCCCAAACGCCACCTGCACACCGACCAGCATGACTTTACCGCCAGGCGCGCTGTACCCTAATGGCATCGCCCGCGCTTCCGACGGAACCCTGTATGTTGGCTTAGTGACTAGCGGCCGTATCTTGCGAAAACGGCCGAACGAGAATTGGGAGACCTTTTTTTCCGGCGCCGAAACGGTTTTTGCCTCAACCACGCTGAGATTGGATGAGCAGCGTGGGCTGTTATGGGGAAACTCCCCGGACTTCCTCCCCACAGGACAAACTCGTGCCCATCGTGTTTTTGCCCTGAATGTCTCGGATGCGACGATTAACCGCAGTCTAACCTTACCGGAAGGAGGAATGGGTAATGACTTGGTTATCGCCAAAGATGGCACGGTTTATCTGACAGAAACCAAAGCAGGAAGCATCATGAGGCTTCGTCCTGGGGAGGCCAATTTTCAGATAATCTTCCGTGACAAACGCCTGGCTGGCCCCAGTGGCATCGGCGCTGCAGGTATTGTTCTGATAGATGGCAAGGTGATGGCGATTGCCAATTTTGGCAGCGGGAAGCTCTACACCCTAAGCTATGGGGAGGAACAGCCGAGCCTGTCAGAAATCCTGCTACCAAGAACCATCGAAAACCCAGATGGAATGGGATTGGCACCAGACGGCTCTCTTATCGTACTCGAGAATGGGATTAACAGCGGTCAGGGTAGAATCCTGCGAATTTCCGATCCGAGTAGCACTGGCTTACACCGCATTGAAATCATCCGTGAAGGTATGGAGTCCCCGGTCAACCTGGACATCACCCCACAGGGCTGTGCCTTTGTCAGCGAGGCCCGCATTCGCCACCGTTTACTCGCCGGACACGAGGCCGAAGTCCCCGGCAGCTTCCGCATTTACCAACTCCCCCTGCCTTTATCATCCGCCACTCACTGATACTCCCCTCGGGCTTGATGAATGATGGCAACCTCAAGCCCGCCTGTAGGCAATGTCCTTATTCCCTCATATTCTGATGACATTACAGCGAAAAATACGTTCTATCGATTGCAACGCTATTCTCTGGCTTAAAAACCAACTTTGCGCAAAGCTCCCCATTTTTACCTGTGACAGCCGATTGCCCGCTGGGCTAGTATAGCGGCAGTATTAAGGGCTTATTGATCCTTACCGCCGTCAACCACCAGTCCACGGCGTGGTTTTTTTGCAACGGCTTGACCCCTAATGATGGCACCCAACATCACAACCAACTTTAAATTCAATGGATTGGAAACAGTAATCTTATGAATAGCACCAATAAGCTCGATTCACACACGCCCATGATGCAGCAATACCTGCGCCTCAAGGCCGAACACCCTGAAATCCTGTTGTTCTATCGCATGGGTGACTTTTACGAGCTGTTTTACGATGACGCCAAGCGCGCTTCTCAGCTGTTGGATATTTCGCTGACCAAACGCGGCGCCTCAGCAGGCGAACCTATCCCAATGGCTGGTGTACCGCACCATGCGGTAGAGAACTATCTGGCCAAACTGGTGCAGCTCGGTGAATCTGTCGCCCTGTGTGAGCAAATCGGCGATCCCGCCACGAGTAAAGGCCCGGTTGAGCGTAAAGTCGTGCGTATCGTCACCCCAGGCACCATCACCGACGAAGCGCTGTTACAAGAGCGTCAGGATAACCTGCTGGCCGCCATCTGGCAGGACGCACGCGGCTTTGGCTACGCTACGCTAGATATCAGCTCCGGCCGTTTCCGGGTTGCCGAACCGGCAGATATCGAAACCATGGCGGCAGAATTGCAGCGCACGAATCCTGCCGAATTGCTTTACCCTGAAACCTTTGAACAAATGTCGCTGATTGAACAGCGCCACGGCCTACGCCGCCGCCCACTGTGGGAATTTGAACCCGAAACCGCACGCCAGCAGCTTAACCTGCAGTTCGGCACCCGCGATCTCACCGGCTTCGGCGTTGATCAAGCCCATCAGGCACTGCGAGCCGCCGGCTGTCTGTTGCAGTACGTTAAAGATACCCAACGCACCTCATTACCCCATATTCGAGGCATCACCATGGAACGCCAGCAGGACGGCATTATCATGGATGCCGCCACACGGCGTAACCTTGAACTCACCCAGAGCTTGTCCGGCGGCACTGAAAATACGCTTGCGGCAATCCTCGATTGCAGTGTGACCGCGATGGGCAGCCGTATGCTCAAGCGTTGGTTGCATATGCCCACTCGCGATATCAAGGTGCTGAATAATCGCCAACAGGCGATTGGCGCACTGCAGGATATCTATGCCGACCTTCAGCCTTCTCTGCGACAAGTTGGCGATCTGGAACGTATATTGGCTCGTCTGGCTCTGCGCAGCGCCCGCCCTCGTGACCTGGCACGGATGCGCCACGCTTTCCAGCAGTTGCCGGATATCCACGCACTGCTGAAGGGTGTGGATACCCCGCATGTACAGCACTTGCTATCACAAGTCGGTCAGTTTGATGAACTGCAGGATTTGCTGGAACGTGCCGTGGTTGAAGCCCCACCGGTTCTGGTACGTGACGGTGGTGTTATCGCGCCCGGCTACAACAGCGAGCTGGACGAGTGGCGCGCCCTGGCCGATGGTGCCAGCGACTACCTCGACCGTCTTGAAATTCGCGAACGTGAAAAGCTGGGGTTGGATACGCTGAAGGTCGGCTTCAATGGCGTACATGGCTATTACATCCAGGTTAGCCGCGGGCAAAGCCATCTGGTGCCAATCCACTACGTGCGCCGACAGACGTTGAAAAACGCCGAACGCTACATTATTCCCGAACTGAAAGAGTATGAAGACAAGGTTCTCACGTCGAAAGGGAAAGCACTGGCGATCGAAAAAGGGTTATACGAAGAGCTGTTCGATTTGCTGCTACCACATTTAGGTGAATTGCAGCAAAGCGCCGGGGCACTGGCCGAACTGGACGTACTGGCTAACCTGGCCGAACGTGCAGAAACACTGAATTACGCCTGCCCGACCATGAGTGAACAGCCGGGAGTTCGCATCACCGAAGGCCGCCACCCGGTAGTCGAACAGGTACTGAGCGAGCCCTTTATTTCCAACCCACTGTCTCTGTCGCCTCAGCGTCGTATGTTGATCATCACTGGTCCGAATATGGGGGGTAAAAGCACCTATATGCGACAAACAGCGCTGATCGTGTTGATGGCACATATCGGCAGCTACGTGCCGGCGAGTAAGGCCGTGATCGGCCCGGTTGACCGCATCTTTACGCGCGTTGGTGCCGCGGATGACCTGGCCTCTGGCCGCTCTACCTTTATGGTGGAGATGACTGAAACAGCCAATATCCTGCATAACGCCACTGAAAACAGCCTGGTATTGATGGATGAAATTGGCCGCGGTACGTCAACCTACGACGGTTTATCCCTGGCTTGGGCCTGTGCCGAAAACCTGGCCAACCGCATTAAAGCCATGACGCTGTTCGCCACCCATTACTTTGAGCTGACGACCCTGCCGGAGAAAATGGAAGGCGTGGTTAACGTGCACCTGGATGCGCTGGAACATGGCGACACTATCGCCTTTATGCACAGCGTACAGGACGGTGCAGCCAGCAAGAGTTATGGTTTGGCTGTGGCCGCACTGGCCGGTGTGCCACGTGAGGTAATCAAACGTGCACGGCAGAAGTTACGTGAGCTGGAAGCTATCTCAAGCCATACAGCCAGCGGCACCGTTGACGCGACCCAGATGACGCTGCTAAATGAGGAAAGCTCACCGGCAGTCGAAGCGCTCGAGGCGCTGGATCCGGATTCGCTGTCGCCACGCCAGGCGCTGGAGTGGATTTACCGCCTGAAAGGTATGGTCTAACCCGCGTATCATTTTGCGGGCATAAAAAAACGGTGAGCATTATGCTCACCGTTTTTATTTTAATGCGATTCACCTTCCAGCGTTACTCGCGGAACAGTGCCTCAATACTCAGGCCCTGCATCTGCAGAATTTCACGCAGGCGACGCAAACCTTCAACCTGGATCTGACGTACACGCTCACGAGTCAGGCCAATCTCACGACCTACATCTTCGAGCGTTGCCGCTTCGTAGCCCAACAGACCAAAACGACGTGCCAGCACTTCACGCTGTTTAGCGTTCAGTTCGAACAGCCACTTAACGATGCTCTGCTTCATGTCATCGTCTTGTGTGGTGTCTTCCGGTCCGTTGTCTTTTTCGTCCGCCAAAATGTCCAGCAACGCTTTCTCTGAATCCCCGCCCAACGGCGTATCAACAGAAGTGATACGTTCGTTCAGACGCAGCATACGGCTGACATCATCGACCGGCTTGTCGAGTTGCTCTGCAATCTCTTCTGCGCTCGGTTCATGATCCAGTTTATGAGAAAGTTCGCGCGCGGTGCGCAGATAGACATTCAGTTCTTTGACAATGTGGATAGGCAAGCGGATGGTACGGGTTTGGTTCATGATCGCCCGTTCAATCGTCTGCCGGATCCACCAGGTTGCGTAAGTCGAGAAACGGAAACCACGTTCTGGGTCAAACTTTTCCACTGCGCGGATCAGACCGAGGTTACCCTCTTCAATCAGATCCAGCAGCGCCAGGCCGCGATTGCTGTAACGGCGGGCGATTTTCACCACCAACCGCAGGTTACTTTCAATCATTCGGCGGCGGGACGGCACGTCACCGCGCAGTGCACGCCGCGCAAAATAAACTTCTTCCTCTGCGGTCAGCAGCGGAGAATAGCCGATTTCGCCAAGATAGAGCTGCGTCGCATCCAATACGCGTTGGGTCACGCCTTGTGACAACAACTCTTCTTCCGCTAGATCACTCTCACTGGCCTCTTCTTCAACCAGTGCTTTTTCGTCGAATGATTCCACTTCCGTTGCGTTCTCGTCGAAATCCGCATCATCATGTAACTCGTTAACTTTCAGCGTATTTTGGCTCATATGCTGCTCCTACCCGTGATACCGCGAGCAGAATACAGCGTATTCTGCCCAATCTATCGCTGCGGAAGATAACGCAGCGGGTTTACGGATTTCCCCTTGTAACGAATTTCAAAATGCAAACGTACTGAACTGGTTCCGGTGCTACCCATGGTGGCTATTTTTTGACCCGCCTTCACTTCTTGTTGTTCCCGGACCAGCATTGTGTCGTTGTGAGCGTAGGCGCTCAGGTAATCATCATTGTGTTTAATGATGATTAGATTACCGTAACCCCGTAAAGCGTTGCCTGCATACACTACACGACCATCGGCGGTAGCGAGAATCGGCTGCCCACGGGACCCGGCGATATCGACTCCTTTATTCCCACCTTCTGATGAGGAAAAGTTATCAATAATCTTACCGTCAGTAGGCCATCTCCAGGTACTTACTGGGGCACTATTGCTGACGGTGCTGCTCACTGGTGGAGCAACGACCGGTGCGGTAACAGGGGCTGTTGCGGTAGTTGCCGCCACTGCGCCTGCTGCAGGTAACATCTTACCTACATTCTGTTTACCCGAGTTATCAGAATACGCGTTAGTTGATTGAGAATCAACCGTTGCAGTTTGTATCTGAGTGCTCGATGGCGGCTTAGGAACACCGCCGCTGGTCGCGTCTGTTGCCGCCAACATGCCGCCATTTCCGTTGGCAGAACCATTACCAAGCTGAATGTTTTGACCCACATTCAGGCTGTATGGTTCAGGAATATTATTGCGCTGAGCCAGGTCACGGTAGTCGTTACCGGTGATCCAGGCGATATAAAACAGCGTGTCTCCGCGCTTAACCGTATAGGTATTACCGCTGTAGCTCCCTTTGGGAATCGACGTGTAACTGCGGTTGTAAACAATATGGCCTTCAGAGCTCACCGGCACACCGGCATTGTTGGATGCGGCAGATCCGCCACCGTCCACACTACTGATAGGGGCCGATGTCGACGCGTTGTTTGTACAACCCGCCAACCACAAACTTACCATCGTACACACCGCAACCCGGCGTAATGTAATCATTGGGCTTCCCGTGCTCATGCTTCCCCCATGACAGCAATATCAGCGATATATCCAAAATACCCTTTACATCGTAGCTGAGCTTTTACCATTCTCTCAGTTTCTACCATGAAAGGTGCCCGCGGCCGATCCCTGAACGTCAGGAAATTTCATGCCCGAGCCTCAAAACAGCGCGCCAATGCTAACCACATTAGCGGTGCTGCACCATAAGACAACTACGCAGAAAGGCAATTGTATTGAAAATTAGTTTTATTGAAACGGTAAAACCTTAACCAGAGGTGATGAAAGTGCAACAGATTTCGTATCCTGTCGAAAATTCAGACAATCGCTAGGCTAACTCACCCTTCACCAAGGGTACAAAGCGCACGGCTTCGACGATATCGACGACAAACTCGCTCCCTTGTCGTTGAATGCGCTTGAGGATTTGAGACTGCTCACCCACTGGCAATACCAGAATGCCGCCGTCATCCAACTGCTCCATCAACGCGGGGGGGATTTCCGGCGGCGCGGCAGTGACAATAATGGCATCAAACGGACCACGAGATGCCCAGCCCTGCCAGCCATCACCGTGACGAGTTGAAACATTGTGAAGATCAAGTTGCTTCAGGCGGCGTTTGGCCTGCCATTGCAACCCCTTGATGCGTTCAACGGAGCAAACATGTTGCACCAGATGCGCCAAAATAGCGGTTTGATAGCCTGAGCCGGTACCGATCTCCAACACCCTTGACGTGGGTGTCAGGTTCAGGAGTTCGGTCATCCGTGCGACCATATAAGGCTGGGAGATCGTTTGGCCAGACCCGATGGGCAACGCAGTATTCTCATAGGCTTTGTGTTCAAGTGCTTCATCAACAAAACGTTCGCGCGGCACCGCCTCGATCGCCTGCAGCAACCGCTCGTCCCGGATCCCTTGTTGACGCAGCTGCGTCAGCAATGTTTGCATACGCTTGTTCACCATTCCCCGCCAACCCCTGCTTTGGTTAACCACGTTTTTACCACGTCTTGGGCCGTATAGGCGGTTAAATCCACCTGCAATGGTGTGATTGCCACGTAACCCTGCTCAACTGCAGCGAAATCCGTGTCCGGCCCGGCATCAAACTTATCACCCGGTGGCCCAATCCAATAGAGGTTTTGCCCACGAGGATCCTGCTGGCAGAACACTTTGTCGGCAGGGTGTCGGCTACCGCAGCGTGTCACGCGAATTCCCTTGATCTGTTCCAAGGGTAAATCAGGCACGTTGATATTCAGAATTTTACCGGTACGTAACGGCTCACGCTGTAGCGCTCGCAGTATCCGGCAGGTAATCACTGCGGCAGTAGCATAATGCTGGTGGCCGTTCAGCGACACCGCCAGCGCCGGTAAACCCAAATGGCGTCCTTCCATGGCGGCGGCAACAGTACCGGAATAAATAACATCATCACCCAAATTAGGGCCGGCGTTGATACCAGAAACCACGATATCCGGCGCGGGTTGCATCAGAGCATTCACGCCCAGATACACGCAATCGGTCGGCGTCCCTTGCTGTACAGCAATATCCCCATTGGGCATCGTCAGGGTGCGCAATGGGGATTCCAGCGTCAACGCATTGGAAGAACCGCTACGGTTACGATCGGGCGCTACAACTTGTACTTCGGCGAACTCACGCAGTGCCGCCGCCAGCACCTGAATGCCTGGGGCGGTCACGCCGTCGTCATTACTCAGCAATATCCGCATATGAGGTTATCTTCTTTTTATCTCTCAACCAGACCCCTTGCAACGCGGCCCAGCATGTAAATACTTGGTAGAAAGTGCCTAAAAGGAGGCGCTTAACCAGCAGATATTATGTTTACTCCCCCCGGCATGTCCAGTCACCAAGGGAAAAGCCCCCCAATGCTGCAACCCTGCTCACAGAGAATATCTGAAGATCATCACGCAATCCTTACGAAAACCTGACAATACGGTCGCACTCAAGTAAAATCGTAATTCAATAACTTCAAGGTTTCTCTCCTCAATGCCAATAACAAGACTAAAATATTTAGATGGTTTACGTGGTGTGTTTGCGTTAACTGTCGCGCTAAGCCATTTTTTTGGTAGTCAATATGGGTGGAATGACTATCCCTTCCAAAATGCGTATATATCCGTTGATTTCTTTTTTATTCTTTCGGGTTTTGTTTTGTCACATGTTTATGGCCAAGCCTTATCATCAGGCTTAATGAGTGATAGAAAGTTTATCTTCTATCGCTTCGCACGGATGTACCCGTTGCATATTGCCACTATGATTATCGTTGGTATCATTTATCTGCTGACCCAACGAGGTTTTCCCTTTGACGAGCCATTTATTTCTGGCATTGCAAATATTTTTCTTCTGCAGAATATGGGTTTTGTCAACAACTGGAACTGGAATGATCCTAGCTGGTCAATCTCAGTCGAGTTTTGGGTTTCCGTATTTTTGGTTCCTTGGTGTATCCGTCGTGTAAAAACCAACCTTCTGCTATTTATTTCCTTAATGTGTTACACCGTTTTATATACATCATTCGGTTCACTGATGGTCGCTCATGAAATGATGTACGGTATTGTCACCTCAGGCTTTGTTAGATGCATCGCCGGCGTCACACTGGGGATCGCAGTTTGTAGAATGGCCCAAGGAATGAGGCCAGTAGGACTTACCCACATACAGAAATCTATCATTGGTTGCCTTGACGTCATTCTTTTCGCAACCGTTGTATACTTAGTTTATCAAAAGACTCCGATTGGAAAACTTAGCTTCTTACCGATTCCACTTATCGCGTTACTCATTTTAAGCTTGGCAACACTAAGTTCGTGGTTCCATCAGATTATCAGTAGTCGAATTCCAGCTTGGCTCGGTGATATCAGCTACTCTGTTTACCTTATACATACTCCTATTATTTTGATCATGGGAGCGATACTCTCCCCACTAAACTTACCATTCGGAATAAAATTCGTCGTTTTTGTTGCGTTGACATTATTCTTATCACAACTCACTCATCGCTTCTTTGAGAAGCCCTGTTATGAATGGTTAAAAAAGCGTTTCTCCGAACAATCGCAAGCCAATGTGAAAGAGATAAAATTAAATGCAGAAAAAAAATTAGCCAATCAACGCTAAGGTATCTGATAAAAAAACCTGCTTTCGCAGGTTTCTTATTACTCGCTAATGTCCGTATCACTGTTGTCCTGCCGCATAATTTCGCGCACCACGCTGGTGGCGAAACTGCCGGCAGGTAGCCAAAAACGCAGTTCAACGGTGGCATCGTCCCACCAGTCCCACTGCATATTTTTTGGCTGTAACAACAGCGCACGGCGTGCCGGATCAACGCGCTCGCGCGTTAATAGCGCCATCAGTTCAGGTTGTTCCAGCAGGCATTGCTGTTCAAAACTCAACGCCTCCCCGGCAGTGCCTGGTTCGCCGTCACCCGGCAGGGGAGCCGTAATCAGCAATTCACCGGCATCAAGCCGTTGCTGTAAAGTATCCAGTTCGTCCGCTTTGGCAACAAACCAGCTACCACGGCCGCTGAGCTGCAAGGCATCGCCTTCAAGCACAGTGTGTTGCTGCTGATTAGCCAAACGTCGACTTGCAATCAGGTTAAACAGTGCACTACGACTGGCGGACAGATAAAAGCTGCGTTTACTGCGTTCTTTTACCCGGATCTCATCCTTCGCCCAACGCCGTGCCATCACCAGGTTATTTCCGCCACGGCCAAAACGCTGGCTGCCAAAGTAGTTTGGGACGCCACCGGCCGCAATCGCCTGCAGGCGAGATTCAACATCCTGGCGATCGGAAATATGGCGCAGCACTAACGTGAAGGCATTGCCTTTCAGCGTGCCGATGCGCATTTTGCGTAGATGGCGGGCACTGGCCAGAACTTCGCAGCCTTCCAGTGAGAACTGGGTGAAATCGGGAGTTTCTTTCCCCGGTAGATGCAGACAGAACCACTGCTCGGTCACGGCATGGCGATCTTTCAGACCGGCATAGCTGACAGAGCGGGCATGAATACCCGCAAAACGCGCCAGGTAATCTGCGACAAACTGAGTGTTACATCCATTTTTACGGATGTTCACCAACACATGTTCGCCTTCCCCGTCCGGCTCAAAGCCCAGGTCTTCCACCACCACGAAATCTTCCGGGTTGGCTTTCAGCACGCCAGTGCTCTGCGGCTGGCCGTGGAGCCAGGTCAAGTTAGCCATATCCATGCAGTTATTCCTTGATCAACAAGGCAACCGCTTCGCAGGCAATGCCCTCACCGCGTCCGGTAAAACCGAGCTGTTCGGTAGTGGTGGCCTTAACGTTGACATCGTCCATATGGCACTGCAGGTCTTCCGCCAGGAAAATACGCATTTGCGGGATATGCGGCGCCATTTTAGGTGCCTGAGCAATAATGGTAATGTCCAAATTCCCCAGACGATAGCCTTTCGCACGGATACGCTTCCAGGCTTCGCGAAGCAGCTCACGGCTGTCGGCACCTTTGAAAGCGGGGTCGGTATCCGGGAACAGTTTACCAATATCCCCCAGCGCCGCCGCACCCAACAAGGCATCGGTCGCTGCATGCAGCGCTACATCACCGTCGGAATGGGCCAGCAAACCTTTCTCATAAGGGATACGAACACCACCGATCACCAGCGGCCCTTCGCCACCAAATTTATGTACGTCAAAACCGTGACCGATACGCATGATGCGCTCCTTAATTGTCCAACTGAGTTAAATAGAATGCTGCCAGCGCCAAATCTTCTGGTCGCGTGACTTTAATGTTGTCCGAACGCCCGGTTACCAACAGCGGATGATAGCCGCAATGCTCTAGGGCTGAGGCTTCATCAGTGACTGTTGCACCTTCATCCAGCGCCCGCTGCAAACAGAGTTTAAGCAACGCCAATGGAAATAGCTGTGGTGTCAATGCATGCCACAGGTCCTGACGTTCAACGGTATGTGAAATTGCGTTGCGACCCGCTTCGGCGCGCTTCATGGTATCACGCACCGGCGCAGCCAAAATGCCGCCCACATCGCTGTGCTCAGTAATCGCCAGCAGACGTTCGAGATCGTCTGCATGCAGACATGGCCGAGCCGCGTCGTGCACCAGAACCCATTTAGCGTCGCCGGCCAGTTGTAGCCCGGCCATTACCGAATCAGCGCGTTGTTGACCGCCGATGGTCACCCGCACACGGGGGTCTTTTGCTATGGGTAACTGGCGGAACTGCTGGTCATCTGGGCCGATCGCGACAATCACCTGAGGAATACGCGGATGCCGCAACAATGCATGGATCGCGTGTTCGAGAATGGTTTGATGGCCGATCGTTAAATACTGCTTTGGGCAATCCGCCTGCATACGGCTGCCAATACCGGCAGCGGGCAGGACGGCAATCACCGATGGAAAGGTTCCTGCGGAGTGATTCATGCGTTACTTTTGTAGGTTATTTTGCGAGGAGGACGCCGCGTTGCGTCTGGATTGATCAGGAACCAAACGATAGAAAGTCTCACCGGGCTTAATCATGCTCAGTTCATTGCGCGCACGCTCTTCGATCGCTTCCTGACCGCCGTTCAAATCGTCGATTTCGGCGAACAGCTGATCGTTACGCGCTTTCAATTTTGCATTGCTGCCCTGTTGGAGCGCAACGTCATCATTGACCCGCACATAATCGTGAACACCATTTTTGCCCAGCCACAGTGAATACTGTAACCAACCGAGCAATGCCAGCAATAACAGCGTAAGTTTTCCCATCTCCGCCCCCTGAAAAACCGCCTAATCATCCCACAACTTTTCGTTGGACTCCACACTGGGAACGGCATTTCACCGCCAAATTCAGAGTAGGATGAGAATTTCCTCAGTTTATAACCTAAATTCGAGCCGAAAGCGGCAAAAAAAAGCACTTTCGCCCATTCGTAAACCTACCAGATAAAGCAGCACGCTCTCATTTAGCAATTTCCCCGTTATGCAGTAAGAAAAACTGGCTGATTCCACATTTGACCAACGCTTCTTCCAAACACCAACAGAAATTGCATATTTAACACCATTAAAAAATCCATCATCAGGTAGGAGTTGTATTTTTATTCATTAAAGATTATTTTTATGCATCAATAGTGCATAAATAAACTTCAAGCACGACATTTAATTACCGGGGATATCGATGTTAAAACACCTAGTTCTGATTGGCGCCTGTCTGGCCGCCACCCTGTCGGCGTCAGTCTTGGCGGCTGAACCGACTTATGTCGTCGGCTCCGGCGGCACCTATCGTCCCTTCGAGTTTGAAAACAGCAGCAAACAGCTGGAAGGTTTTGATATTGATATTATCAAGGCGGTGGCCAACGCAGAGAGCTTTCAAGTCAAGCTGGTAAATACGCCGTGGGAAGGCATCTTTGCCACGCTAAACTCCGGCGATCGTGACATCATTATTTCGGGTATCACCATTACCGACAAACGTAAGCAAATGGTCGACTTTTCCGCACCTTACTTCCCGGCCGAACAGGCTATTGTCGTACCCAAAGAGTCCACCGTGGATTCTATCGCTGCACTCAAAGCCTTGAGGGTCGGCGTTGTGAACTCCAGCACCGGCGACATTGTGGTGTCCGACACTCTGGGCAAGAACAGCACCGCCATTAAGCGTTTCGACAATACGCCGCTGATGTTACAGGAATTGTATGAAGACGGTATTGGCGCCGCGGTCGGCGACGTCGGGGTAGCCAAGTTCTACATCAAGACCCACCCGGATAAAGAATTCAAATTGGTGTCCGACGCCAAATTCGAACGCCAATATTTCGGTATCGCCGTCGCCAAAGGCAACGACGAACTGCGCGGTAAGATTAACGCCGGTTTGAAGAAGATCGTTGCTGACGGGACCTACGCCAAAATCTACCAGACCTGGTTTGACAGCAACGTCCCTACGCTGCCCGTCGAGTGAACCAACGGATGCCAACCTGCCGATCGGCAGGCGTAACGAGCTAGCCATAGCGGGTGCGGGCAGCGCACAGCCACCGGAGTGGACATGCAGTCCATGAGGATGGCGTTCACTGCCCAATCCCAATATGGCGACGCGCAGTAGCCTGAACTCGCTAAAAAAGGAACGAGAAAGTGAATTTCCGTTGGGAGATTATCCAAGAGTATGCCCCATTGTTTATGGAAGGCGCCTGGATGACCATCAAATGCACCATTATCTGCGTGATACTGGGTACCACCTGGGGTCTGATCCTCGGGCTAGGTCGTCTGGCGCAAGCGCCGCACGGCATCTGGAAACCTATCTTGCATTACGGCGTACAATGGCCCGTGCGCATTTACATCAGCGCCTTTCGCGGTACGCCACTGTTTGTGCAGATTATGGTGGTGCACTTCGCATTAGTGCCGTTGTTTATCAATCCCCGTGACGGCCTGCTGGTCACCAGCGGCCTGATGAGCAGCGACTTCGCCCGCGCACTGCGCTCGGATTACGGCGCGTTTCTTTCCTGCGTCGTGGCGATTACGCTCAACGCTGGCGCTTACGTCTCGGAAATCTTCCGTGCAGGCATTCAGTCAATCGATCGTGGGCAGATGGAAGCGTCGCGCTCACTGGGCATGAGCTACGGCAAAACCATGCGCAAAGTGATCTTGCCACAGGCATTCCGTCGCATGTTGCCTCCGCTGGGCAATAACGCCATTGCCATCGTCAAGGATTCCTCATTGGCCTCCGCCATCGGCCTTGCAGACCTGGCCTATGCAGCCCGTACCGTTTCGGGAGCTTATGCCACCTACTGGGAACCCTATCTGACAATTTCATTGGTCTATTGGGTCCTCACCTTCCTGCTTTCGCTGATGGTGCAACACATGGAAAAGAGGTTTGGGAAAAGTGATTCGCGTACATAACCTGCAAAAACAATTTGGCGATAGCCATGTGCTGCGAGGTATCTCCTGCGAGATCGCGGCAAACGAAGTGATCTGCGTCATAGGCCCATCAGGATCGGGTAAAAGCACTTTCCTGCGCTGCATCAATGCGCTGGAGACGCTTTCTGGCGGTGAGATTATGGTCAACGGTTTTGCCATACACAGCCAGAAAACCGATCTCAATAAAATGCGTGAAAGCGTCGGCATGGTGTTTCAGCGTTTTAACCTGTTCCCGCATATGACGGTGTTGGAAAACATCATCATGGCGCCGATGGGCGTGAAAAAGCTGTCACGCGCAGACGCCATCCTGCGTGCCGAAGCCTTGCTCCGCAAGGTGGGCCTGCTGGACAAGATTGACGCCTATCCCAATAGTCTGTCAGGTGGTCAGCAACAGCGCGTGGCCATTGCTCGTGCGCTAGCGATGGAGCCGAAAATCATGCTGTTCGACGAACCCACCTCAGCGCTCGATCCCGAGCTGGTTGGCGAAGTGCTGGCGGTAATGAAATCATTGGCGCACGAAGGTATGACCATGGTGGTGGTAACCCATGAAATGGGCTTCGCCCGTGAAGTGGCCGATCGGGTATTGTTTATTGATCAAGGGATCATTCAGGAAGAAGGGACACCACAGCAGATTTTCAGTCACCCTGCCAACCCAAGAACTCAGGCTTTTCTAAGCAAAGTTTTGTAACCTTCAGCACGGCTTTGCAATGCGTCGGGCGCAGGAGACTGCGCCTGACTCTGTCACCAGCCGGTCAAAAAACTGAATACCAGCCAGAACAGACAAAGCACAATAGTCCCCGTCAACAGCAACGTCAGGATCAAGCGTCCACGCAGCAGCATGCTAAGTGTAATGCCTATCAGTACCGAAACCGGCATCAGGGCCAGGAAGAATGGCCAGGTATAGAGCAGGAAGAAGAGTGTGTTAGAGCCGTAGATCAAAAACGGCACCGCGAACGCCAGCCAGTAGAAAACAAAGCCGCAGACGCCGCCCAGGAAAGAATAAGAGGGTTCCTCTTTCTCCTGGTTTGAGTCAATCAAGATTGGCGAGACATTTTGCATAGTGATCCCTGGTTATTCGGCACGCTCTTCGGCGGGCTTAGCGTAAAAAGCGTATGACGCAAAAACGCCACACGCTTTTCTGAATTCAGGGTTTGATAATAGCCCGACCACGCAGTACGTCTAACAATTGCGCAATCAAATTTGTTACCAATTGTTGGCCATCAAGATGAATATCCGGCCGTTCCGGTGCCTCATAAACCGCGTCAATTCCGGTGAAATTTCTCAGCTCACCGGCACGGGCTTTTTTGTACAATCCTTTTGGATCACGTGCCTCACAAATCGCCAGAGGCGTGTCGACAAACACTTCGATAAAACGATTTTCATCGAGTAATTCGCGTACCATCTGCCTTTCGGTACGGTGCGGTGAAATGAACGCGGTGAGTACCACCAGCCCTGCATCTACCATCAACTTGGACACTTCGCCCACCCGACGAATATTCTCGCGTCGGTCATCGTCGGAGAAGCCCAGATCGCGACACAGACCGTGGCGCACATTGTCACCGTCCAGGAGATAAGTGTTGATGCCAAGGGCATGTAGCGCCTGTTCCAACGCCCCCGCCACGGTGGACTTACCCGAACCAGATAACCCGGTAAACCACAACACCACACCTTTATGACCCTTACGCGCTTCGCGATCCGCACGCATTACTGCATGCGGATGCCAAACCACATTGTCATCATCCGGCCCGGTTGGCCGTTGTTGAGACTCGGTCACGCTATTTGCCCCCGATCAGGTCACGTGCACCCCAATGTGGGAAATGCTTACGCACCAGCGCATTCAGCTCCAGCTCAAACGCGCTGAAATCCCCGGTCGATGCCTGAACGTCTTGCAAAGCTTCGCGGATCAACCCGGCACCGACCGTGACGTTACTCAAACGATCGATAAAGATCAGTCCGCCAGTGACATGGTTGCGCTGATAGTTGTCCAGTACGAGTGGTTCATCGAAGATCAGTTCCACCAGACCAATGCCATTCAGCGGCAATGTGTCCGCCTGATGTTGTGCCAGTGAGTTGATTTCGACTTGGTGGCGAATGCCTTCAACGCGGGCACGTGTCTTCTTACCCGCCACCTTGATGTCATAGCTTTGACCCGGTAACAACGGTTTCTCAGCCATCCACACCACGTCGACCAACGCGCTTTGCACCGCTTGCAGCGTTTCCCCGGCATCCACCAGTAAATCGCCACGGCTGATGTCCACTTCATCTTTCAGCACCAGGGTAATTGCCTCACCCGGCACGGCCTCCTGCAAGTCACCGTCAAAGGTGACAATGCGCGCAACGGTAGATTCAACGCCAGAAGGCAGAACCTTCACACGTTGGCCCACACGTACGACACCGGCCGATAACGTCCCCGCGTAACCACGGAAATCCAGATTCGGGCGATTAACGTATTGCACCGGGAAGCGCAAAGGCTGCGTCTCACGTTCGCTGATCACATCCACGCTTTCCAGCACCTGCAACAGCGTTGGACCGCTGTACCAAGGCATATGGGTACTTTCGCTAGCCACATTATCGCCGTCCAGCGCTGAAAGCGGGACAAACTTGATGTCCAGATCGTTCGGCAATTGCTCAGCGAAGCTCAGATAATCCTGTTTGAACTGCTCAAATACCGATTCTTGATAATCCACCAGGTCCATCTTATTGACCGCAACCACCAGATGGCGAATCCCCAACAGCGTTGCGATAAAACTGTGTCGACGAGTTTGATCCAGCACCCCTTTGCGCGCGTCGATCAACAGGATCGCCAAATCGCAGGTAGAAGCGCCCGTCGCCATATTCCGGGTGTACTGCTCATGCCCCGGCGTATCGGCAATAATAAATTTGCGCTTTTCGGTCGAGAAATAGCGATAGGCAACATCAATGGTGATGCCTTGCTCGCGTTCAGCCTGCAGGCCGTCTACCAGCAGCGCCAAATCGAGTTTTTCACCCTGAGTACCGATACGCTTGCTGTCACTGTGCAACGTTGACAGCTGATCTTCGTAGATCTGGCGAGTATCGTGCAGCAGACGACCGATCAAGGTACTTTTTCCGTCGTCTACGCTGCCGCAGGTCAGGAACCGTAACAGACTTTTATGTTGTTGCGCGTGCAGGTAGGATTCGACACCGCCCTGTTCAGCGATTTGTTGTGCAATTGCGTTGTTCATCCGGCGGCTCCTTAGAAATACCCTTGACGCTTTTTCAGCTCCATCGAGCCGGATTGATCGCGGTCGATCATCCGTCCCTGGCGTTCACTGGTGGTGGATACCAACATCTCTTCGATGATTTCCGGTAACGTTTCCGCCTCCGACTCCACCGCACCGGTCAACGGCCAGCAACCCAGCGTACGGAAGCGAACCATACGCTGACTGATCACTTCACCCGGCTGCAGATCGATACGATCGTCGTCCACCATCAGCAGCATGCCATCGCGCTCAACCACCGGACGCGGTTTCGCCAAGTACAGCGGAATGATGTCGATCTTTTCCAGGAAGATGTATTGCCAGATGTCTAGCTCGGTCCAGTTCGACAATGGAAACACGCGGATGCTCTCGCCTTTGTTGATCTGGCCATTATAGTTGTGCCACAGCTCCGGACGTTGGTTCTTCGGATCCCAACGGTGGAAGCGGTCACGGAAAGAATAAATACGCTCTTTGGCGCGTGACTTCTCTTCATCACGACGAGCACCGCCAAAGGCAGCGTCAAAACCGTATTTGTTCAGTGCCTGTTTCAGACCTTCGGTCTTCATGATATCGGTGTGCTTGGCGCTGCCGTGAACGAACGGGTTAATGCCCATCGCCACGCCTTCCGGGTTTTTGTGGATCAGCAGCTCGAAACCGTACTCCTTGGCCGTACGGTCACGGAATTGGTACATTTCACTGAATTTCCAACCGGTATCCACATGCAGCAGCGGGAACGGCAACGTACCCGGGTAAAAAGCCTTACGCGCCAAGTGCAGCATCACGGAAGAGTCTTTGCCGATGGAATAGAGCATCACCGGGTTGCCGAATTCAGCGGCGACTTCACGGATGATATGGATACTCTCCGCCTCCAATTGCCGCAAATGAGTGAGTCGTTTTTCGTCCATAACAGATCCTTAAGCCAAATTCACGACGGCTGGGCGTGATACCCCTTCCGCCTTCGGTTGATGCCCAAACCAGGCGATTTGGTGATGCAATTCCACCACTTCGCCGATCACCAGCAGCGCCGGTAACGGTGCCTGTTGAGCTAATTCTTCAAGCTGTTGCAGCGTGCCGATTTGCACCCGCTGATCCGCGCGCGTACCGCGGCTTATCACCGCCACCGGCGTTGTGGCTGCGCGACCGTGGGCAATCAGGCGTTGGCTGATATCCGCCGCCTTCATGGTGCCCATGTAGATAGCCAGTGTCTGGCGCGCACGCGCCAAATCTGCCCAATCCAACCCCTCGCCGTCGGGACGGCAGTGGCCGGTAATAAAAGTGACGCTCTGCGCATGATCGCGGTGCGTCAGTGGGATACCGGCATAGGCCGTTGCCCCCGCAGCAGCGGTCACACCCGGCACCACCTGGAACGGAATACCCGCGGCGGCAGCCACCTGCAGTTCTTCACCACCACGGCCAAAGATAAAAGGATCGCCCCCCTTCAACCGCACCACGCGTTTGCCCTGTTGCGCCAACTCCACCAGCAGACGGTTGGTTTCTTCCTGAATCACAGAATGCGCGCCAGCACGTTTGCCCACGCAGATGCGTTCCGCGTCACGCCGTACCAAGTCCAAAATCTCATCGCTGACCAAATGGTCATACAGCACCACGTCAGCTTGCTGCATCACCTGTAATCCACGCAGGGTCAGTAATCCCACATCGCCGGGGCCAGCCCCTACCAGCGCAATTTCGCCCTGAGAGCCTTCGCTGCCCAATGCGAACTCCTGCAAGTTTTGCTCCAACTGCCGCTCAGCCTCTGCGGTTTGACCACTGGCCACCAACGTTGAGAACCGGCCGCTGAAGGTTTTCTCCCAAAAACGACGGCGTTCGCCGATCGCATTCAGCTTGTGTTTCACTTGGCCACGCCAGCGCCCGGCGACTTCAGCCATCTGCCCCAGGCTGGCGGGCAATAAAGCTTCAAGCTTTTCACGCAGCATGCGCGCCAGTACGGGTGCCTGACCGCTCGAAGAGACGGCCACGACCAGTGGCGAACGGTCAATAATCGACGGGAAAATAAACGAGCAACGCGGCTGATCATCAACCACGTTAGCCAGCACCCGGCGTTTATCCGCTTCGGCAAATACCTGCGCATTCAGCGCGCTGTCGTCAGTCGCCGCGATCACCAGAAAAACCTCGTCCAATTGCTGCGCGGCAAAAGCCTGCCCCAGCCAGTGGATATGCCCCTGCTGACGTAATTGTTCGAGTATTGGCGAGAGTGACTGCGCAACTATCCGTATTTCAGCCCCAGCGCGCAGGAGAAGATCAACTTTGCGCGCAGCCACTTCACCGCCGCCAACGACCAACACCGGGCGTTGTTTCAGGTCGGCAAATATAGGTAGATAGTCCACAACAGCCTTTTCATATATGCAGGAAGATAGTGTGACTATACGGGCTGAGATTTGGCCTCTGAAATGACGAAAAGGAATGACTAGTTCCTTTATGGAATATAGGCCGCAGCATAGGGCTTACGCGGTGATAACCCTGATGGAAGTTTGCACATTTGCACCAAATTTAAGAGCGGGAGAAATTGTTTAATCTCGCGCAGCGTCTCATACTGGACACCGCAATAAATAATCGGTCTCACCGATATCAAAGAAGGATTTTTCGGTATGTTTTCCCGTTTTAATCTGAAAACCGGCCTGCTGGTAGCGGTGCTCGGCGGTGTTTTCAGCGTTTCGGCTGCCGCTCAGTCTGCAAAGGACGCCCCGATGGGCAAATTTGCCGCTGACCAGATCCGTCACATTGCCACCTATTTCCCCGGCCGCATGGCGGGCAGCCCGGCGGAATTGCTCACCGCAGACTATCTGAAACAGCAGTTCAGCAAAATGGGCTATCAGAGCGACATCCGCAGTTTCAATACCCGCTACATCTACACCAGCAAAGACGGCAAAAAGAACTGGAATAACGTCACCGCCAGTTCAGTGATCGCCGCGAAAAATGGCAGCAGCCCGCAACAAATTCTGATCGTGGCACATTTTGATACCTATACGCCGCAAAGCGACGCGGACCTGGATAACAACCTCGGTGGATTGACGCTACAGGGCGTCGATGACAATGCTTCTGGCGTCGGTGTGATGCTGGAGTTGGCGGAGCGTCTGAAGAATATTCCCACGGCGTACGGTCTGCGCTTTGTCGCTACCAGCGCAGAAGAAATTGGCTCGCAAGGCGCACAGAACTATCTGCAGCGCATGAGTCCCGAGGAAAAACGCAACACGGTGCTAGTGATTAACCTCGACAGCCTGATTACAGGCGATCGCCTGTACTTCAATGCAGGTCTCAAAACGCCGCCGAAAATGGCGAAGCAGAGCCGCGATCGCGCGCTGGACATTGCCCACCGCTACGGTATCGCCGCCGCCACTAACCCAGGCAGCAAGGCGCACCCGAAAGGCACCGGCTGTTGTTCCGATCAGGATGTATTTGATAAAGCCGGTATTCCCGTGCTGGCCGTCGAAGCCACCAACTGGTCGCTGGGCGATAAAGACGGTTATCAGCAGCGTGCCGTCAGCCCGCACTTCCCGCAGGGCATGAGCTGGCACCGCCCGCAATACGATAACCTGCAATACCTGGAGCGTAATTTACCAGGACGGATCGACAAGCGCAGTCGCGAGAGCGTGCAGATCCTGCTGCCGCTGATCAAAGAGCTGGCACAGGCGCACCCGGTGAAAGTGCCAAAGAAAAAATAGCCCCCACCGAAACAATAAGGGCCCAGCACATGCTGAGCCCTTGGCGGGTTGCTGACGGCATTAGCCTTCGTGCAAACCGCACTCACGCTTCAGGCCAAAGAAGCGCGTTTCTTCCTCGCTCATCCCCGGTTCCCATTTCTGCGTCGTGTGAGTATCCCCGACAGACAGATAACCTTGTTCCCACAACGGGTGGTAACTCAGGCCGTGTTCGGTCAAGTATTGATAAATCTTGCGGTTATCCCAGTCGATAATCGGCAAAATTTTGAATACCCCACGCTGTACGGCTAACACCGGCAAGTTGGCACGACTACCCGATTGTTCCCGGCGCAACCCTGCAAACCAAGTCTGTCCACCCAAGGTTTCCAGCGCACGGTTCATCGGCTCAACTTTGTTGAGCTGGTTATACTTCTCGATGCCCTCGACGCCCTGCTCCCACAGTTTGCCGTAGCGCGCTTCCTGCCAGGCAGGCGATTGTTCGGCGCGGAATACCTGTAGATTCAGCTTCAGTTTGTCGGTCAACTGATCGATAAACTGATAGGTCTCTGGGAACAGATAGCCGGTATCAGTGAGGATCACGGGAATATCCGGTTTGATCTTGGTCACCAGATGTAGGCATACCGCCGCCTGAATACCAAAGCTTGAAGAGAGCACAAACTCGCCAGGCAGATGCTCCAGTGCCCACTCCACACGTTGCTCGGCGGAAAGGGTTTCCAACTGACCATTAACGACAGCCAGTGCCAATGCTTGCCCAGATTTGGGCAGCGCATTCAGCTCTGCCAGATTGAATTCAGCCATGTTGTCTGCCTCCTGATTCTTGAATCCTATACCCGTCATACTTGATGTTGCCTCTGAGTGGGTTGCGTTCACTTACCCGGTTGATGCAACACCCAGTATTTAGGGTATAACTCGCTCGCTCAGTCCCAGAAATCCTGCGCCGGATCAACCACCGGCTTAACCACACCGGCGCGGATGGTGAAGTCACCAAAACCTTCCCCCGCCTTGCGTTCTGTGGCCCAGCGGCCCACCAGTTGGTCAATCTCTCGCAGAATTTCTTCTTCGTTAATATTTTCACGGTACATGCGCGGAATGCGTGTGCCTTCCCGGTTGCCGCCCAAATGCAGGTTATAGCGACCAACCGCTTTACCCACCAGGCCAATTTCCGCCAGCAGCGCGCGGCCGCAACCGTTCGGGCAACCGGTGATGCGCAAGACAATATGCTCATCGCCTACGCCATGCCGATGCAGGATCCCTTCGACCTTGGTAACAAACTCCGGCAGGAAGCGCTCCGCCTCTGCCATTGCGAGTGGGCAGGTCGGGAAGGAGACACAGGCCATCGAATTTTGACGCTGAACGCTGATACCATCGTCGATCAGACCATGATCCCGCGCCACAGCTTCGATCTTCTCCTTCTCGCTTTCCGGCACGCCGGCAACGATCAGGTTCTGGTTAGCGGTCAGACGGAAATCGCCTTTGTGGATCCTGGCGATCTCGGCAATGCCGGTTTTCAGCGGACGCCCCGGATAGTCCAACAGGCGACCGTTCTCGATAAACAGCGTCAGGTGCCATTGGTTATCAATACCTTTCACCCAGCCAATACGATCACCGCGGCCGGTGAATTCATACGGGCGGATCGGCTCAAAGGTGATACCGGCGCGTTTTTCCACTTCGGCGCGGAACGTATCAACCCCGACGCGTTCCAGGGTGTATTTGGTTTTGGCATTTTTGCGATCGGTACGGTTACCCCAGTCACGTTGGGTGGTCACCACCGCCTCGGCAACGGCCAACGTATGTTCCAACGGGATATAGCCGAACTCACTGGCCTGGCGTGCATAGGTTTTCTTGTTGCCGTGTTCAATCGACAGGCCACCGCCCACCAGTAGGTTGAAGCCCACCAGCTTGCCATGTTTGGCGATCGCGACAAAGTTCATGTCGTTGGCATGCAGATCGACATCGTTTTGCGGCGGGATCACCACCGTCGTTTTGAACTTGCGCGGCAGATAGGTCGCACCGAGGATCGGTTCTTCGTCGGTTGTCGCCACTTTTTCCTGATCCAGCCATACTTCCGCATAGGCACGGGTACGGGGTAACAGGTGTTCAGAAATCTTCTTCGCCCACTCGTAGGCTTCCTGATGCAGCTCGGACTCCACCGGGTTAGAGGTACAGAGCACGTTGCGGTTAACGTCGTTAGCGGTCGCCAGCGCGTCCAACCCCAAACGGCTCAACAGTTGGTGAACCGGTTTAACGTTGCCCTTCACAATGCCATGGAACTGGAAGGTCTGACGGTTAGTAATACGAATGCTGCCGTACAAGGTGCTTTCCTGTGCGAACTTATCAATGCCCAGCCACTGCTGCGGAGAGATAATGCCCCCCGGCAGACGGCAGCGCAGCATCATCGCGTGGCGCGGTTCCAGCTTCTGCTCGGCACGTTCGGCGCGAATATCGCGGTCATCCTGTTGGTACATGCCGTGAAAACGGATCAGCAGGAAGTTGTCGCCGGTAAAACCGCCGGTCAGGCCGTCCTTTAAATCTTCAGCGATGGTGCCGCGTAAGAAGTTACTTTCTTTCTTCAAACGCTCGGCATCGGCCAATTTGCCTTCAACCACCAGAGGCCCCGGGTGTTTATCACTCATCAGTAAACATCTCGCTGATAACGGCGCTCAAGGCGCAGCTCACTTAAAAATTCATCCGCCAGCTCGGTATCCATGCCACCGTGCTCGGCCACCAGTTCCAGTAATGTGTTTTCCACGTCTTTCGCCATGCGGTTCGCATCGCCACAGACGTAAATGTGCGCGCCTTCCTGGATCCAGCGCCACACCTCTGCGCCCTGTTCGCGCAGCTTATCTTGTACGTAAACTTTATGTTGTTGGTCGCGCGACCAAGCCAGATCAATGCGGGTCAGTAAGCCATCCTTCACATAACGCTGCCATTCGACCTGATACAGGAAATCCTCAGTAAAGTGCGGATTGCCAAAGAACAACCAGTTCTTGCCACCGGCACCGTCAGCGTCTCGTTGTTGCATAAAGGCGCGGAACGGCGCAATGCCAGTACCAGGACCAATCATGATGACTGGCGTTTCCGGGTTAGCCGGCAGACGGAAGTTATCGTTATGCTCAATGAAAACCCGCACATCGCCGTCTTCTTCCAGGCGATCGGCCAGGAAACTGGAGGCGCCACCGGCACGGGCACGACCATTGATGTCGTAACGCACCACGCCCACGGTAACGTGGACTTCGTTTTCGTTCTCGGCCTGCGAGGAAGCAATGGAGTACAGGCGCGGCGTCAGCGGACGCAGCAGACCAATCAACTGTTCGGCGTTGAGATCGGCCGGGGCCTGACGCACCATGTCAACAATCGGCGTGTTGTGCGCGTAATGCTGCAACGCAGCTTTATCCGCCAGCAGGCCAATCAATTTCTCGTCGCGCGACAGGGCCGCGTATTTGTCGACGATCAGTGTGGTGTTCTGCGTCAGTTCAAAATGGCTGCGCAATGCGTGCGAAAGCGGCAACGTTTTACCCTCGACGTCCACCGGTTCGTCGCCTTTCAGCCACAGCAGTTGCACCAATTCCTCGACCAGCGCGGGGTCATTATCGAACCACACACCCAGAGCATCACCCGGCCGGTAACGCAGGCCAGAATCACCCAAGTCGATCTCGATATGGCGAACATCTTTATCGGACGCACGGCCCGTAATTTTTTGCTTCACCGCCAATTGTGCAGTCAGTGGCTGTTCCTTGCTGTACGGGCTGCTATCAAGCAGATCGACAGCACCGCTGGCCAGTACCCCCGGCGCCGCATTTTCAGCCGGAGCGCGCGCTTTCAGTACTTCCACAACCTGTTTGCGCCAGGCGGCAGCCAGTTCCTGATATTCCACATCGGCGTCAACCCGTTCGACCAGGCGCTCAGCACCCAATTCGGCCAGTTTGCTGTCGAAGTCTTTGCCCGATTGGCAGAAGTTCTCATAGGACGTATCCCCCAATCCGAATACCGCAAATGCGGTCTCGTTAAGCTTGGGCGCTTTCTTTGAGAACAAGAATTTGTGCAGTGCCACTGCCTCTTCCGCTGGCTCGCCTTCCCCCTGTGTGGAGGCGACGATCACCAACAAACGTTCTTGGGCAATTTGCTTGAATTTGTAGTCCCCGGCATTCACCAGGGTGACGCTCAATTTGGCAGCCAACAGATCGTCACGCAACTGTTCGGCCAGACGGCGTGCATTGCCGGTCTGCGACGCGGAAATCAGCGTGATACTGGCGGCGGCAGAAGCCACCGGCGCAATAGCTACGGCACCAGGCTGTTGATTAACCATTCCCCAGAAATAACCTGACAGCCACGCCAGCTGCGTTGGTGAATATTCACCAATCGTCGCCTGCAGGCGCGCCAGCTGTTCGGGCGTCAGCGGGAGCAAAGATGTTGGAGGAACCTGAGTCGTCATTGCGGTACTTATTTCCTATACTTGGCACCTATGCAGCCAGGTGCTCGCCAGTGTCAGTCGCTGTCTTTTCGTTCAGTCTGCGATCCTGAAAAGATCAGGAGAGTTTGTAAGGTTACCGAGCAGATTAGCAACGATTAAATAAGGGATAGCAATAAATAATAACTAAAATGACTAAGCTGTTTTTCTGGTAAGCCATAACGATTAAAACGTTAAAGAAGGATTTTTATCCCTATGATAACAAGCGTCTTTTTTTAACGTTTATTGAATGAATCGCATTTACCGCTCATTACTCCAATCGATAGGTCTGACTTAGACCAAACAAAAAAAGTGTTAATGCGACTTTTTCAGCACGACCCGTAGACTAAAGCGGTATAAATGGCAAGCAAGCTCCGTTTCCGGTAAACTTCGGCGGTTTTTGAGTCAATGAGGCCGTAATAATGGCAACCACGCTGTTTAAAGATTTTCAGTTTGAAGCCGCACATCGCCTGCCGAACGTAGCGGAGGGCCATAAGTGCGGCCGTCTGCACGGGCATTCGTTTATGGTGCGTCTGGAAGTGACCGGTGAAGTAGATGCTCACACCGGTTGGGTGATGGATTTCGCCGAGCTTAAAGCCGTGTTCTCCCCGATTTGGGAGCGCTTGGATCACCACTATCTGAACGATATTCCAGGATTGGAAAATCCCACCAGCGAAGTCCTAGCCGCCTGGATCTGGCAGCAGCTCAAACCCCAGTTGCCGGAACTGACTGCGGTGATGGTGAAAGAGACTTGTACCGCAGGATGCGTATATAAAGGCTGAGTTCCTTCATACTTGAAGTGGCATCGGTGTTGGCTGCGCTCACTCACCCGAATCACTGACCCATGTCAGCTCATCGGGCGTCGTTTGCTGTCTGCCTTGATGCCACTCCCATTATTTTGGAGATCGGGTTTAACCGTTCTTAAGCAATATTCAAATACTTATGCGTCTGCATCGACAAGCGCCAGTTGCGCGCTATACAGGTTTCAATGCACAGGCGCGTCGCCTCTTCCTTTTGACTGATCGGCTGTAACGCAATAATCCGCGGTTTTTCATCGTGCAGCGTTGCCAGCAGCGCATCCAGAGCTTCAATATCACGCTCGCGTCCCACTGGGTGCTTCACTTCATCAGCACGCTGCAAAGCCTGATCCAACACCTTCATGCCGCCGCGCATATTCACTTT
The DNA here is from genome assembly GCF_017832355.1 of Serratia sp. PL17. Taxonomy (GTDB): domain Bacteria; phylum Pseudomonadota; class Gammaproteobacteria; order Enterobacterales; family Enterobacteriaceae; genus Serratia. Next base: position 550,807 of record NZ_JAFIBY010000002.1, on the reverse strand, counting down.
GGGGGAAACCGTCACCCAGGTTTTCGCCGAGCATTGGATCTCATGGGTGCCGCTGGTTTCAATCTGGCAGCCGTAGCCGTTATCTTCCAGCAATTGGGTCAGCGGGACGAGATCGTAAATACAAGGCTCACCACCGGTGATCACTACATGGCGTGCGGTATAGCCCTGCTGGCGCATCACCCCCAGCAACTGTTCGGCACTGGCACTGCCCCAGGCGTCGCTTTCTTCGGTTTTTACCAAGATCCGCTGCATGTCGACTTCCCGATTGGCTTCCTTTTCCCAGGTATGTTTGGTGTCGCACCAGCTGCATCCTACCGGGCAGCCCTGCAGGCGAATGAAAATGGCCGGAACGCCGGTGAAAAAGCCTTCGCCCTGCAAGGTTTGGAACATTTCATTAATCGGGTACTGCATCGGTTTCTCAATCTGGAAAGGTAAAACGCGATTATCGCAGATTCCGGTCCGGCGACCAAACGGGCAAAATTGTATTAAATTTTATCCTCAGCAGCGCAAGCAGCATATCTCACCGGTTATGACCTTCATTTAATTCACTTACAGAGAAACCTTCACCGATCGGCGGTGTAAGCTGCTTCGCAAAAAACAACACCAATGCAACAAATAAGATAAATATATTTGACATAATGCGTTGACATGCAGATGTATATACAAGCAAACACAAGCCGGGCAACAGTTCCGGCAAGGTATTTATCACAATCACATCTGCGTTAAGAGGGTGCCATGGCTCATTCCACCGAGTTGAATATTCAGCAGGCCATCGACGACAGCAAATTCTCGCTGTTTCACTGGACCTTGATCATTTTGGGATTCCTGATTCTGGCCATTGATGGCTTTGACACTGCGGCAATGGGGTATATCGCCCCTTCGGTCGCCAAAGACTGGGGCATTGTGAAACAGGATCTCGGCCCCGTGCTCAGCGCCGCGCTGTTGGGTCTGTCCCTTGGCGCATTGGTTGCCGGCCCTATTTCAGATCGCATTGGTCGCAAACGCGTATTGGTGTTTTCTTGCCTGTTTTTCGGCCTGTCGAGCCTGGCGACTGCTTATGCCGGCTCACTCAATAGCCTGACGCTGTGGCGCTTTCTAACCGGCCTGGGGCTAGGTGCAGCCATGCCGAACGCCATCACACTGATTTCTGAATATGCACCGCAACGCTGCCGTTCATTGGCGATTAACACCATGTACTGCGGCTTCCCGCTGGGTGCTGCCGGTGGCGGTGCGATTTCATCATGGCTTATTCCAGCCTACGGCTGGCACAGCGTGCTACTTCTGGGGGCCATCGCGCCGTTGGTACTGACCCTGCTGCTGATTCTGTTCTTGCCGGAATCGGTGAAATACATGGTTAACCGCGGTAAGGATGTGGCAAAAATCAAACGCATCGCCCAACGCTTTGTCAGCCAGGATCTCGACAAGGTATCGCGTTTCTACCTGTATGAAGAGAAGCTGGCGCAGTCAAAAACCAGCGTCGGGCTGCTGTTCACCCGCCCTTATCTGACCGGTACGCTGATGCTGTGGCTGACCTACTTTATGGGCCTGGTGATTTATTACGTGCTACTGAGCTGGATGCCGATCCTGATGCAGGGGCTGGGTTATCAGTTGGAGCAGTCAGCAATCCTGACATCGCTGTTCACCTTCGGCGGTACCCTCGGCATTCTGGTCGCCGGCTGGCTAATGGATCGCTGGAACGCCCACAAAGTGGTGTCGAGCGGTTTTGTCATTACGGCCCTGTTGATTGTGGCAATGGCGACCGAAGACAGCCATATCGTGTTACTGGGTACCTTTATTTTCCTGATGGGTATCACCATGAATGGCGCACAGTCAGGCTTACAAACGCTGGCAGCTACTTTCTATCCGACCCACAGCCGCGCAACCGGCATTGCCTGGATGCAAGGCATTGGTCGCTTTGGCGGCGTGGCGGGTACCATGATGGGCGCGCAGCTACTGGCCATGCAGTGGGAAGTACAAAGTATTTTGATGTTCCTGTGCGTACCGGCGTTGATCGCAGCTATCGCCACAGTATTCAAAATGACCCGTCGAACGGTGTTACAACCTGCTGAAAAAACCGCATAAGGCTAAATCGATAGGGACGGGCATCTTCGCCCCTATTTAACTCATGGATTATGCGACAAGGCGCAGCATGCAGCGCCCCTGACACGAAACAAAAAAACCGGTTGCTAACGGCCTCACGCCCGCCATTTGGCGGGCTTTTTGCTTTCAGCGATAGGACTTTTTTATCGCTCGCCCTAACTTGTAATAGGTATGTAAAATTATTGTGATTTGACGCTCAAAATTGACCCATTTTTAATTCATTTTTGTTGAATAGCTCACTGTTCTTCCGTGCCTTCCTGATGAATTTACCCCCTACAAAATAAATATATTATTGATTAAAAACACAAATAACTTTCTCTTATGCCATTTTCGTCATCCACTGGTCGGTGTTGCATATGCTTGTACATACAAGTATATGTTAATAAAACCTACCCATTGTTATGGCGTGGTGATTTACCCCCACCGCACCATGGGATCTGCACCGATACTGTTTGAGGAAAATGCTGTGACTGCAAATAACAAAGTTCGCAATGTCGATGTACGCGCGCCACGCGGCACAAAATTAAATGCAAAAAGCTGGCTGACCGAAGCGCCGTTGCGCATGCTGATGAACAACCTCGATCCGGAAGTCGCGGAGAACCCACATGAGCTGGTGGTGTACGGCGGTATTGGCCGCGCCGCGCGTGACTGGGACTGCTACGACAAAATTGTCGCGACCCTGAAAACCCTGGAAGATGACGAAACACTGCTGGTGCAGTCCGGCAAACCCGTCGGGGTTTTCAAAACTCACAGCAACGCACCACGCGTGCTGATCGCCAACTCCAACCTGGTCCCACACTGGGCGACCTGGGAACACTTTAACGAACTGGACGCCAAGGGTCTGGCGATGTACGGCCAGATGACCGCAGGGAGCTGGATCTACATCGGTAGCCAAGGCATCGTACAAGGCACCTACGAGACCTTCGTAGAAGCAGGTCGCCAGCATTACGACGGCAGCCTGCAAGGCCGCTGGGTGCTGACTGCGGGTTTGGGCGGCATGGGCGGGGCACAACCGCTGGCGGCTACGCTGGCCGGAGCCTGTTCACTTAACATCGAATGCCAGCAGAGCCGCATCGATTTCCGTCTGAAAACGCGCTATGTCGATGAGCAAGCGACAGATCTGGACGACGCACTGGCCCGTATCAAAAAATACACAGCCGAAGGGAAAGCCATCTCCATCGCCTTGTGCGGTAACGCAGCCGACATTCTGCCGGAACTGGTACGCCGCGGCGTACGCCCGGATATGGTCACCGATCAGACCAGCGCCCACGATCCACTGAACGGCTATCTGCCAAAAGGCTGGAGCTGGGAAGAATATCGCCAGCGCGCACAGAGCGAACCCGCGCAGGTGGTCACCGCCGCCAAACAATCTATGGCTGAACATGTAGAAGCTATGCTGGCCTTCCAGAAAATGGGCGTGCCAACCTTCGACTACGGCAACAACATTCGCCAAATGGCGAAAGAAATGGGCGTCAACAACGCCTTCGATTTCCCGGGCTTCGTCCCCGCTTACATTCGCCCCCTGTTCTGTCGCGGCATTGGCCCATTCCGCTGGGCTGCGCTGTCAGGCGATCCACAGGACATCTACAAAACCGACGCGATGGTTAAAGAGTTGATCCCAGATGACGAGCACTTGCACCGCTGGCTGGATATGGCGCGTGAGCGTATCAGCTTCCAGGGCCTGCCGGCGCGTATTTGCTGGGTCGGTTTGGGCCAACGCGCCAAGCTGGGACTGGCTTTCAACGAGATGGTACGCAGCGGCGAGCTGTCAGCACCTATCGTGATTGGTCGTGACCATCTGGACTCTGGCTCCGTCGCCAGCCCGAACCGCGAAACAGAATCGATGAAAGACGGTTCAGACGCCGTATCTGACTGGCCATTGCTCAACGCCCTGTTGAACACTGCAAGCGGCGCAACCTGGGTTTCTCTGCACCATGGCGGCGGCGTTGGCATGGGCTTCTCACAGCATTCAGGTATGGTTATCGTTTGCGACGGCACCGATGAAGCTGCCGAACGTATCGCCCGAGTATTGCACAATGATCCCGCCACCGGCGTGATGCGTCATGCCGATGCCGGTTACGACATCGCCATTGAATGCGCCCGCGAGCAAGGTTTGAACCTGCCGATGGTAGCTGCGACTCAAGGAGACAAAGCATGAAAGCGCTAACGATCCGCCCTGGCCAACTGACACTGGCGCAATTGCGTGAAATTTATCAACACCCGGTAACCCTGACGCTGGACGACAATGCATACGCAGATATCCAGAAAAGCGTTGCCTGCGTTGAGCGCATTGTTGAGGAAAACCGTACCACATACGGTATTAACACCGGTTTTGGCCTGCTGGCATCCACCCGCATCGCCCGCGAAGACCTGGAAGATTTGCAGCGTTCGATCGTGTTGTCCCACGCCGCCGGCGTTGGTGCGCCCACCGACGACAATCTGGTGCGCCTGATCATGGTGCTGAAAATCAATAGCCTGTCGCGCGGCTTCTCTGGCATTCGTCTGGAAGTGATCCAGGCGTTGATGGCACTGGTCAATGCCGAAGTGTATCCGCATATCCCACTCAAAGGTTCCGTGGGCGCATCAGGCGACCTGGCACCCTTGGCACACATGAGTCTGGTGCTGTTGGGCGAAGGCAAGGCGCGTTATCAGGGCGAATGGCTACCTGCCTCTGAAGCGCTGGCTAAAGCGGGCCTGAAGCCGCTGACGCTGGCAGCAAAAGAAGGCCTGGCGCTGCTGAACGGTACTCAGGTCTCCGCTGCCTTTGCGCTGCGTGGCCTGTTTGACGTTGAAGATCTGTATGCCGCAGCGACTGTCACCGGCAGTCTGACGGTGGAAGCCGCGCTGGGCTCACGCAGCCCGTTTGATGCACGCATCCATGCCGTACGTGGGCAACGCGGCCAGATCGACGCCGCATCAGCCTACCGCCACTTGCTGGGCGAGCGCAGCGAAGTGTCTGATTCACACCGCAACTGTGAGAAAGTGCAGGATCCGTACTCCCTGCGCTGCCAGCCTCAGGTTATGGGCGCCTGCCTGACGCAAATTCGCCAGGCCGCCGAAGTGCTGGAAATCGAAGCCAATGCGGTGTCCGACAACCCACTTGTCTTTGCCGAACAGGGCGACGTGCTGTCCGGTGGCAACTTCCATGCCGAACCTGTCGCGATGGCCGCTGACAATCTGGCGCTGGCATTTGCCGAAATCGGCTCACTGTCCGAACGTCGCATTTCATTGATGATGGATAAACACATGTCACAACTGCCACCGTTCCTGGTGGACAACGGCGGTGTAAACTCCGGCTTTATGATTGCCCAAGTTACCGCCGCGGCGCTGACCAGCGAGAACAAAGCGCTGGCGCATCCGGCAAGCGTCGACAGTATCCCGACGTCTGCCAACCAGGAAGATCATGTGTCTATGGCGCCGGCGGCGGGCCGTCGCCTGTGGGAAATGGCAGATAACGTTCGCGGCATTCTGGCCGTTGAGTGGCTGGCTGCCTGTCAGGGGTTGGATCTGCGCAAAGGCTTGAAAACCAGCGAAAGTCTGGAACAGGCACGCCGCGTATTACGTGAGCAGGTCAGTTACTACGACAAGGACCGTTTCTTCGCCCCTGACATTGAAGCTGCCAGCCTGCTGTTGGCAGCCGGTCATCTGACCTCACTGATGCCTGCAGCACTGCTGCCTAGCCAAGCATAAATAAAACCTATCACGCAGTTTGTTCTGTCCCACCGGGTGCGTTCCACCCGGTGCGGATAGCGCGTGCCTGCTCTGCCGTAAAAACGTGACGGGAAGCAACATGCATAACGAAAAAACACAACTCAGACGCGGACTAAACGCGCGACATATCCGCTTTATGGCGCTCGGATCAGCCATCGGTACCGGCCTGTTCTACGGCTCTGCCGGGGCAATCCAACTGGCTGGCCCTGCTGTGCTACTGGCCTATCTGGTAGGCGGTGCAGCCGTATTTATGGTGATGCGCGCACTGGGTGAAATGGCGGTGCATCAACCGGTGTCCGGTTCATTCGGCCATTACGCCAGCCACTACCTTGGCCCGCTGGCCGGCTTCCTCACCGGCTGGACTTATACCTTCGAAATGGTGATCGTCGCTCTCGCGGACGTGACCGCCTTCGGCATCTATATGGGGCTGTGGTTCCCTGACGTCGCACAATGGGTCTGGGTGCTCAGCATTATCATGTTTATCGGCGCACTCAACCTATGCAGTGTGAAAGTGTTCGGCGAAATGGAGTTCTGGCTGTCGTTGATCAAGGTCGCAGCGATTGTGGCAATGATCGTCGGTGGTGCGGCGGTGATGCTGTTTGGCTTCGGTCAGACCCAGCATGCCACCGGCCTCAGTAACCTGTGGCAACACGGCGGCTTTATGCCTAACGGCATCGGCGGCGTGGTCGCATCGCTAGCGGTGGTGATGTTTGCCTTCGGCGGCATTGAAATCATCGGTATCACGGCCAGCGAGGCAAAAGACCCGGCGAAAGTGTTACCAAAGGCGATTAATGCCGTGCCGATTCGTATTCTGCTGTTCTATGTACTGACGCTGCTGGTACTGATGGCTATCTATCCGTGGAACAGCATCGGCCAAAACGGCAGCCCGTTTGTTGAGATCTTCAGCAATCTGGGTATTAGCTCTGCCGCCAACGTCCTGAACGTTGTGGTGATCACTGCCGCCATTTCCGCCATTAACAGCGATATCTTCGGCGCAGGCCGCATGATGTACGGCATGGCACAGGATGGCCAAGCACCAAAAAGTTTCTCTAAACTGACCTCCAGCGGCGTGCCTTGGATGACGGTGTTGGTGATGTCAATCGCCCTGCTGCTGGGTGTGGTACTCAACTACCTGATCCCAAAACAGGTATTTATGATCATCGCCTCCATCGCGACCTTCGCCACTGTCTGGGTATGGTTGATGATCCTGCTGTCGCAGATAGCCATGCGCCGCACATTGTCACCACAGGAGGTCAGTAAGCTGAGCTTCCCAGTGCCGTGGTGGCCAGTCGCCCCCGCGCTGGCGACGCTATTTATGCTGTTCGTCATCGGCCTGCTCGGCTACTTCGAAGACAGCCGCATTGCCCTGTACGTTGGGCTGGTGTGGGTGGCATTCCTTACTGTGGCTTACTGGTTGTGGGTGCGTAAAAAAGGCGGGGGTTCACCTGTCACTACTGCAACACAAAACACCTAAGTGCATGATGTCACCATGATAAAACCCGCATCAGCGGGTTTTATCATCAGATCAACGCCAAGGCCTGACGGATATCCGCCTGAAGATCATTAAGATCTTCCAGCCCAGCGGATAAACGTATCAGTCCGTCGCTAATATGATGGCGCTGACGCTCTTCGGGGTTGTAGGCCGAGTGGGTCATGCTGGCAGGATGCTGCGCCAGCGACTCACAATCCCCCAGGCTGACCGCACGCAAGATCAAACGCAGCGCATTGAGGAAGCGGATCCCCGCAGCCATACCGCCTTTTAATTCAAATGCCAGCATGCCGCCCGGCCGAGCCATTTGACGCTGTGCCAACTCATATTGGGGGAAATCCTCCAGACCGGGATAATAGACGCGCTCTACCGACGAATGCTGCATCAACATTTCCGCCAGCCATTGGGCGTTATCGCAATGGCGTTCCATACGCAGCGGCAGGGTTTTCAACCCGCGCAGCAGCAATGCGGCGTCCTGGGCCGACAACACTGCACCGTTCATGTCTTTGAGTCCGACTAAACGGATATCCTGCGCCAAATCTTGACGCGTCACCACCAGCCCGGCCAGCAGATCTCCGTGCCCGCCAATGTATTTTGTGGCCGAATGCACCACAATGTCCGCCCCCAATTCCAACGGCCGTTGCAGATACGGCGCGCAATAGGTGTTATCCACCAGTAACAGCGCCTTGTGGCGGTGAGCAATCTCAGCCACCGCGGTAATGTTGACCAAACGCATATTCGGGTTGGCTGGCGTTTCACAATACACCATGCGTGTGCGTGGACCTATCGCCGCCGCCAACCGCTCCGGACGGGTTAGGTCGACATGGGTGATTTTTACGCCGTAGCGCGCCAATCCATGATGAAAGTAGCTGAAGGTACAACCGTAAATGGTCTCATCGACTATCAGCTCATCACCCGGATTGAGCAGCGTCCAGCAGCAGGCGGTAATCGCCCCCCATACCGGAGGCAAACGCCACCGCCGCTTCCCCGCCTTCCAGATTGGCTATTCGCTGTTCCAGCAAGTTGAGGGTCGGGTTGGCGATGCGTGAATAAAAATACCCCGGCTCGCTGCCGTCAAAGCAAGAACCGCCATATTCTGCCGTCGGAAAGGAAAAGGTCGAGCTCATAAACACCGGAGGACAAAGTGCTCCCAGATACTGCTGAGGATCGTAACCGTGATGGATAGCGCGTGTTGCAAAGGCTTGCCTGAAGGTGGCAGACATAACAACTCCTTATCTGAGTGAATGAAAGCAATGACGCTTAGCGCGATCAAACATCCGTAGGCAGTGCACTGCTGCTTATACGCTGGCCGATGATTTGTAATGTGCGCAGCACCAGCAGCAGGCCCAGCAAAGTATCTGGCTGTCGCAACAAAGCGTACAGCGCACGAAAATTGACGGGTGACGGATCCAACTGCAACTCGGTATGCGCCATCTTAAGCGCCATTCCGCCCTCCCATCCCGCAGCGACCAAGCCTTCAAAGACGCCGGCCAATTTCTCCACCAGCGCATTATCGGCGATATCCACTAGATCAGACAGCAGCGACAGCAGGTCGACCGCGTTATCGAGCCGCCCACCGTCCAGCAACGGTTGCAACTTGTCCAGCAATGCTGCCAAGGGTTCATGTTCAGATGCGTTCATAGGCCCTCCGTTATATCAGTCCGCGTACCGTCGCCCAGTAGAGCCCGCGATTAAAGCCATTGCGCAGCATGCCGCCCACTTTGGTTGAGGGTGTCGGCAGCACATCGTGCCGATAGTCGTAAACTAGCGGCATCCCGGCCTGCAGCCCCATTTGGGCAATGGCCTGCACTTTGCCGTCGTAGTGGCTGACTGTCTGGCCCAGTCTCAGTTCCGCCACGATATTGTCGGCAATGACGGGAGCCTGATTGTGGCAGGAACCTCCGGCCTTGCTAACCGGCAGATCTACCGTATCGCCGATGACATAAACCCCCTGCTGACCATAGACCTGCAGCGTTTGGTGATCGGTCGGCAACCAGCCCTCTCCATTGTTACCTTCACTCAGGCCAGTATTGCGCACCGCTTCTACTGCGCGGATGGGTGGGGTAGCCATCAAAATATCGAACGGCTGCTGCTCACCCTCTGCGGAATAAGCGATTTTCTGCTGTGCATCTACGTGACTAAGAGTAAACCCGCGCTGATGGCGGATATCGCGCGCCGCGAAGATACCGGGCAAAGCCTCTGCCGTTGGACGCTGCAGAAACAGGCAGTTACGCAGCAACTGTGAGACGCTGGGATAGGTATAAACAATCTCAACCGCCTTGCGTACTCCTCGCCGACGTAGGTAATCATCAAGCATCAGGGTGGTTTCTATCGGTGCAATACCGCATTGGTGCGGCACATTGGGCGTTTCGGGGAAAGAAACTGTGATAAAAATCCGCCCTTTTTCAATGCTCGACAGTTTTTGTGCCAACTGCCGGGCGGCCTGATACTGGTAAAAATGATCCCCTGCCTGCGCCAGCCCCTCGATACGCTCCGGCCAAGGCACACAACCAGTAGCAAAAACCAAAAAATCATACGGGTACTGTTTGTCGCTACGGGTATGAATCACGCGCTGAGATAAATCAAACCGCTCCGCTTTATCAACAATAAACTTAATTTCCGGGCACAGCAGGCTCTGCTGAGAACGGATTAATTCCTGTTTAAAAAAAGCGTTGAAGGCCACATACATAAAAGCGGGCTTATAATAATGGACGGGAGAGTCCGAGATCATTAATAACTCGACTTTATTATTCAAGATCTCCCGGTGTAATTTAACAGCCAATAAATTGGCCAATATGGTCCCTCCGGTACCGCCACCAACAATCACTATTCTTTTTCGCATCAAGCCCTCGCCTAGCCGGCTTACGGGTCGGCAATCTTATGGGGAAACGAACGGAGGCAGGAATACGGGTTTTATTTTCCTGCCTTATTGGCAGTCTAGTAACGAAAGGATATAAAGCAATGAAAAATGGAATATATAAATAGGAATTTTATTACTATAATTAATACATCAAGTTATAAAACAATAAATAGATATTAATTTATAAACAATAAATAACTCACTATCACTCATGTAAATAATAAGTGATAAAAAAAACCCGCCGTAGCGGGTTTTTTATTTAGCAACGAACCAAACCGTAATTACTGACCTTTAACTTCTTTCAGGCCATTGAACGGCGCGCGTGAACCCAGCGCTTCTTCGATACGGATCAGTTGGTTGTATTTAGCAACGCGGTCAGAACGGCTCATAGAACCGGTCTTGATCTGGCCAGCCGCAGTACCAACCGCCAGGTCAGCGATGGTTGCGTCTTCAGTTTCACCTGAACGGTGAGAGATCACCGCGGTGTAACCTGCGTCTTTAGCCATCTTGATAGCAGCCAGAGTTTCGGTCAGGGAACCGATCTGGTTGAATTTGATCAGGATGGAGTTAGCGATGCCTTTCTCGATGCCTTCTTTCAGGATCTTGGTGTTGGTTACGAACAGATCGTCACCAACCAGCTGGATTTTGTCGCCCAGCACTTTGGTCTGGTATGCGAAACCATCCCAGTCAGATTCGTCCAGGCCGTCTTCGATAGACACGATTGGATATTGCTTGGTCAGGTCTTCCAGGAAGTGAGTGAACTCTTCGGAAGTGAAGGCTTTGTTGCCTTCGCCAGCCAGCACATATTTGCCGTCTTTGTAGAACTCAGAGGCTGCACAGTCCATCGCCAGGGTAACGTCTTTACCCAGTTCGTAGCCTGCCGCTTTTACCGCTTCAGCGATAACAGCCAGCGCTTCGGCATTAGAACCCAGGTTTGGCGCATAGCCGCCTTCGTCGCCTACTGCAGTGTTCATGCCTTTGGCTTTCAGTACTTTCGCCAGGTGATGGAACACTTCAGAACCGATACGTACCGCTTCTTTCAGGGTTTTCGCGCCAACCGGCTGAATCATGAATTCCTGAATGTCGACGTTGTTGTCAGCGTGCTCGCCGCCGTTGATGATGTTCATCATAGGCAGTGGCATAGAGAATTTGCCTGGGGTGCCGTTCAGCTCAGCGATGTGCTCATACAGTGGCATACCTTTGGAAGCCGCAGCCGCTTTAGCCGCAGCCAGGGAAACCGCCAGAATGGCGTTAGCACCGAATTGGGATTTGTTTTCAGTGCCGTCCAGGTCGATCATGATTTTATCGATGTTAGCCTGGTCTTTGGCGTCTTTACCCAGTACTGCCTGAGCAATCGGGCCATTTACTGCAGCAACGGCTTTCAGTACGCCTTTACCCAGGAAACGAGACTTGTCACCGTCACGCAGTTCCAGTGCTTCACGGGAACCGGTAGAAGCACCTGACGGCGCAGCAGCCAGACCTACGAAACCGCCTTCCAGATGCACTTCGGCTTCAACAGTCGGGTTACCGCGGGAGTCGATGATTTCACGACCGATGACTTTAACGATTTTGGACATTAGGTTTTCCTCAGTACAAGTTAAACTAAAACTCCAGACAAACAGCGCGCGGTATACCCTTCATACTTGAAGCTGCATCGGTGTTGGCTACGTTCATTCACCCGAATCACTCACTTGTGTCAGTGATTCGGGATTCACTCTCTTGCCACCTTGATGCAACGCCAATTATTTTGGGTAGACATGCCGCGCGCCGCCTACCAAATATTTTATTTCACCTGGCGCTTCTGATACTCACCAGCGGCCTTCACAAAGCCGGCGAACAACGGATGACCATCACGCGGCGTCGAAGTAAATTCCGGGTGGAACTGACAAGCGACGAACCATGGATGATTCGGCAGTTCGATAATCTCAACCAGCTTGTTGTCTGCAGAACGGCCGGCAACCAACAGCCCGGCGGCTTCGATTTGCTTCAACAGCATGTTGTTAACTTCATAACGGTGACGATGGCGTTCAACAATGGTTGGCTCGCCGTACATCTGGCGTACCAGGCTGTTGTCGGTCAGGTGGCATTGCTGACCACCGACACGCATCGTGCCACCCAAATCGCTTTCTTCAGTACGCACTTCGACGTTGCCGTCTTCATCACGCCACTCGGTGATCAACGCCACCACCGGATACTTACAGTCTGGCACAAACTCGGTTGAGTTGGCGTTCTCCATACCCACAACATTGCGGGCGAACTCCATCAGTGCCACTTGCATACCCAGACAGATGCCCAGGTAAGGGATGTTGTTCTCACGCGCATAACGCGCGGTCATCACCTTGCCTTCCACACCACGGTAACCGAAACCACCTGGGATCAGGATAGCATCCAGACCTTTCAGCACTTCTACGCCGCGGGTTTCAACATCCTGCGAATCGATCAGCTTGATGTTCACAGTCAGACGATTTTTCAGGCCACCGTGTTTCAGGGCTTCAATCACCGACTTATAGGCATCTGGCAGTTCGACATATTTGCCGACCATACCAATGGTCACTTCGCCGCCTGGATTGGCTTCTTCGTAAATAACCTGTTCCCATTCGGCCAGGTTCGCTTCCGGCGCGTTGAGGCTGAATCGTTTACAAATATAATCATCAAGACCCTGAGATTTCAAGAGGCCTGGGATTTTATAAATAGAATCAACGTCTTTCAGGGAGATAACGGCTTTTTCCGGCACGTTACAGAAAAGTGCAATTTTTGCACGTTCATTAGCAGGAACTGCGCGATCGGAACGGCAAATCAGCACATCAGGCTGAATACCGATGGAAAGCAGCTCTTTTACGGAATGCTGAGTCGGTTTGGTTTTCACTTCACCGGCAGCAGCCATATACGGCACCAGCGTCAGGTGCATGTACAGCGTGTGTTCACGGCCCACTTCCACAGCCATCTGACGAATGGCTTCCAGGAATGGCAGCGATTCGATATCGCCCACGGTACCGCCGATTTCCACCAACACCACGTCATGGCCTTCGCCACCTTCGAGGATGCGTTCTTTGATCGCGTTGGTGATATGCGGAATAACCTGCACGGTTGCACCCAGATAATCGCCACGGCGTTCTTTGCGCAGAACGTCGGAGTAAATGCGACCCGTGGTGAAGTTGTTGCGGCGCGACATTTTGGTACGGATGTAGCGCTCGTAGTGACCCAAATCCAGATCGGTTTCTGCGCCGTCTTCGGTGACGAAAACTTCCCCATGCTGAATCGGGCTCATGGTGCCCGGATCCACGTTGATGTACGGGTCCAGTTTCATGATGGTAACGTTGAGGCCACGGGCTTCAAGAATAGCCGCCAGAGAGGCTGCGGCAATGCCTTTACCCAGAGAGGATACGACCCCGCCGGTCACAAAAATATAATTAGTTGTCATGCTGAACCTGAGAGTTTAGGTTTAAAGACGATGGAAGAACCAAGACGGGAAAGTAGTATACCCGAACCTCTTCAGACCTACAAACGATCGTTTTACTGTCCATCATCTCTGTCACCATCAGGAGTTCATCCGGGTTTAATCTATCAGCCCACGATCAGCTGCCTTTTTAAAACAATGAGTTAGCATGGAAAAATTCATTTTAACGCCCTTTCACAACAATAAAACGCCTTAGAATTCAGTTTATTGGCGTTTTATTGCTGGTACGTCATGGTTCAGCATAGTATGACACAAAGCTTAACCGTTTCAGCTTGAATGAACCTTATCGCCGATCAACATTGCGATAATCATAGGACAGCACTGTTGTGGATTAGTTTTCCTGACGTTTAACCTGCTGCCACGCCTCTTCCATTTGCTCCAGCGTCGCTTCACCCATTTCCAGCCCGCGCTGTTTAACGATCTCTTCTACCTGACGGAAACGGCGCTCGAACTTGCGATTGGCCGCCTGCAGTGCGTTTTCGGCCTTGTGACCAAGATGGCGTGATAAATTCACCGTGGCGAATAACAGGTCGCCGATTTCTTCTTCCAGCTTCTGTTCATCGACCACTGCCTGCTGGGCTTCATGCATCACTTCGTCGATCTCTTCGTATACTTTGTCCAGCACCGGGCCAATCGTATGCCAGTCGAACCCAACCGCGGCGCAGCGCTTTTGAATTTTATGCGCTTTCATCAACGCAGGCAGCGCCTGCGGAATATCATCCAGCGCCGAATGCAGCTCTTTCTCGGCACGTTCACCGGCCTTCAACAGCTCCCAGCGCGCCGCAACGGCTTCGCTATCCTGTGCATCAGCCTCGCCAAAGATATGCGGATGGCGGCGTTCCAGCTTGTCGCTGATGGCATTGCATACCTCATCGAAGTCAAACAGCCCCTGCTCCTGGCCCATTTGGGCGTAAAACACCACCTGGAATAGCAGGTCGCCCAGTTCGTCACGCAGATCGCTATAGTCCTGACGCTCAATGGCATCCAGCACTTCGTAAGTTTCTTCCAGCGTGTAAGGGGCAATGGTGGCGAAGGTTTGCTTGCGGTCCCATGGGCAGCCGGCCTGCGGATCGCGCAGCGTTTTCATGATGTTCAGCAAGCGTTGCAACGGAGAAGATTGGGTCATATTGGCATCTCTGGAAAAAGGACGGGCACGAGCATGCAAGGGCGCTGCATTCTCGTGCCCGAGTCAATCGGGGCGAACATATTCGCCCCTACAATAACGGAGGCCAAGGAGCTTGGCCAACAACGATGCGGCGCGAAAGACGCAGGGGATTTAGCTGCCGTGCAGGCGTTTGGCGTCTATCACGTCCGGCAGCTGATTGAGCTTTGCAAGCACCCGGCCCAGCACCTGCTGGTTGTAAATCTCGATGTCCATGTCGATGGTTGCCAACTGCTTTTTGGTGTCGCTCCGGCTGGCTACGCCCAGTACGTTAACCTTTTCGTTGGCCAAAATGGTGGTGATATCACGCAATAAACCGCTGCGATCGTTAGCCATCACGCGCACCACCAGCGAGTAACCGCTGGAGTAGCTTTCCCCCCACACCGCATCCACAATACGTTCTGGCGCGTGCGATTGCAGATCAACCAGTTGATCACAGTCCGCTCGGTGAATGGATATGCCGCGCCCCTGGGTGATAAAACCGACAATATCGTCACCCGGGATCGGCTGGCAACAGCGGGCAATGTGGTGCATCAGGTTGCCGACCCCTTCTACCACTACCCGGCCATTGTCTTTGCTGCGCGTCGCTGGCGGGGCTTTATGCTGAACCAACTGACGCAGCGCTTCGCGATCCTGTTCCTCAGCACTTGGCTTGTTGAACTTGCCTTGCAGGAAGTTCACCATCTGATTCAGGCGAATATCTCCACCGCCAATCGCCGCCAAGATTTCATCCAGTGAATTCATGTTGTAACGCGGGATCAGCAGCTTCTCGGCCTCTTTCAGGCTGATACCCAGGTGCTCCAGCTCGCTGTCCAGCATCTGGCGACCAGCCAAAATATTCTTGTCGCGATCCTGCTTACGGAACCAGTTGTGGATCTTGGAGCGTCCGCGGCTGGTTGTGACGTAACCCAGGTTAGGGTTCAGCCAGTCACGGCTTGGGTTTGGTTGCTTCTGAGTGATGATTTCAATCTGATCACCCATCCGTAACTGATAGGTGAACGGCACGATACGGCCACCTATTTTGGCACCGATACAACGGTGGCCGACATCACTGTGAATATGGTAAGCAAAGTCGAGCGGTGTGGAACCGGCTGGCAGATCCACCACATCGCCTTTCGGGGTAAACACATAAACCCGATCGTCGAACACCTGGCTGCGCACTTCGTCGAGCATCTCGCCGGAGTCCGCCATCTCTTCCTGCCAGGCGATCAGTTTCCGCAACCAGGCAATGCGCTCCTCATAACCGGAACGTACCGTCGCGACCGCGCCTTCTTTGTATTTCCAGTGTGCGGCCACGCCCAGTTCAGCATCTTCATGCATCTGACGGGTACGGATCTGGATCTCAAGCGTCTTGCCGCGTGGCCCCAGGACCACGGTGTGGATCGATTGATAGCCGTTGGGTTTCGGGTTTGCCACATAGTCGTCGAACTCATCCGGCAAATGGCGGAAATGGGTATGTACAATCCCCAAGGCCGCATAACAGTCCTGTAAACGTTCGACCACCACGCGCACTGCGCGCACATCAAACAGCTCGTCAAACGCCAGCGCTTTTTTCTGCATCTTGCGCCAGATGCTGTAAATATGTTTTGGTCGACCGTAAATGTCCGCCTTAACGCCTTCGTCGCCCATCGCACTGCGCAGCGAAGCCACAAAGTCATCAATAAACTGTTCGCGATCGATACGGCGTTCATGCAGCAGCTTGGCGATGCGTTTGTATTCGTCCGGGTGCAAGTAGCGGAAGCAGAAATCTTCCAGTTCCCATTTCAGTTGCCCGATACCAAGCCGATTGGCCAGAGGAGCGTAGATATTCGAACACTCTTTGGCTGCCAGCACGCGTTCGTCTTCCGGCGCGTCTTTCACTTCTCGCAGGTGGGCGATACGCTCCGCCAGCTTGATCACCACGCAGCGGAAATCCTCCACCATCGCCAATAACATGCGACGCACGTTATCGACCTGCTCGGAGGCCATCGAGTCGTTTTGGGTAGCTTTCAACTGGCGAATAGCGTCCATATCGCGTACGCCATGTACCAGATAGGTAATACCCTTACCGAACTCTTCGGTCAGGGTATCTTCTTGAACAATGCCGGCATCCACCAACGGGAACAGCAGCGCGGCGCGCATGCTGTCGTTGTCCATGCTCAGAGTCGACAGTATTTCAACCATTTCCAACCCGCGCCACAGTAACAGTGACGAGTTAGGATGGTTCTGGGTTTGTTGCTCACAGTAGCGCCAGGTTGCGGCTAATCGCTCACATGACTGCGGGTTAGGTAGCCCCAAGCTGGCAATCCACTCGTCGAGAGCAAATTCACCAGCCGTGTTCAGATGTGCACTTCTTACCGCAACCATAACCTCTCCCTACTTTGCAGCGACCTCTGGCGCAGAACCGTTAATAAACAGCGCCATTGACTCAAGATGCCCCGTATGCGGAAACCTATCCAACATCCGCACACGCGCAAGACGATAACCGGCGCTCAGCAGCCAGTGCTGTCGCATGCCCGCACAGTAAGGATACAGAAAACGTAAACCTCCCGCTCTGGCGCCAGTTTTACAATATGTGACATCATGCTGACCGCACCCGCACGGGCCAGTTCCAGCATCACCTTATAAAATCCTTGTGCTGCCCAAGGTTGCTGCTCAATGTCTTCGTCCCCATTATCGAGGAAGAAGCAGGCGTTACTCAGCCTTTTCTTATGTGCATTATATTGCCCATTCGCTACCGGTGTGGCAACACCTTCTATGCCCACCACAGCAGCGCATCACGCCAGCGGCAGGATAAAATTGCCCATGCCGCAGGGACAGATCCAATACACGATCATTGGGTTGAATCCTGAGCCATTCAAGGGCCCGCCCCCCCTTTACCGATTTACGCTGTTATTTTCCTGAAGAAAGTCACGCAGACCGAAGTCTAAGCGTAGTCCGTCGACCTGATCATACGGCACTTCTCTGCACGGTTTTTCGCGCTGGCGACGAAATAAATTGCACCATATTTGTCGATTGAGTGCCGGTTCATTTAAAGTAGGCTGTGTTCGGCAATTCTCCCACATTGGACTCCCATGACCAAATACAGCCTGCGGGCGCGCATGATGATCCTTATTCTGGCCCCAACGCTGTTGATTGGTCTGTTGCTCAGCACCTTCTTCGTAGTACATCGCTACAATGAATTACAAGAACAGCTGGTTGATGCCGGTGCCAGTATTATTGAACCCTTGGCGGTGGCCAGCGAGTACGGCATGACATTCCGCAGCCGTGAGTCGGTCAGGCAGTTGGTCAGCCTGTTGCACCGCCGGCATTCAGATATTGTGCGTTCCATTACCGTATTCGACGCGCAGAACAATCTGTTCGTCACCTCGAATTACCATCACAACGTTGCCCAATTGCAGTTGCCGAAAGGGGTTCCTATCCCCACCGATCTGATGTTAACGCGTCGCGGAGACTCACTGATCTTACGCACCCCAATCCTGGCAGAGAGCCAATATCCGGATCAAACGGCCAATAACGATCCTCAGCAGGACAACCGTCTGGGGTATGTCGCGATCGAACTGGATCTGCAATCAGTCCGGCTACAGCAATACAAGGAGGTGTTTGTCTCCACCCTGTTGCTGCTGTTGTGTATGTGCATCGCCATCTTGTTTGCTTACCGCCTGATGCGCGACGTCACCGGCCCGATCCGCAATATGGTCAACACCGTTGACCGCATCCGCCGTGGACAGCTCGACAGCCGCGTCGAAGGCTTTATGCTCGGCGAACTGCATATGCTAAAGAACGGCATCAACTCAATGGCAATGTCGCTCACCGCATATCACGAGGAGATGCAACAGAACATCGATCAGGCCACCTCTGACCTGCGCGAGACGCTGGAGCAGATGGAGATCCAGAACGTTGAACTGGATCTGGCGAAGAAACGCGCCCAGGAGGCGGCACGTATTAAATCCGAATTCCTGGCAAACATGTCGCACGAGCTCCGTACCCCGCTCAATGGTGTGATCGGATTTACCCGCCAGATGCTGAAAACCGAAATGAGCGTCACGCAGACCGACTATCTGCAAACCATTGAACGTTCGGCCAATAACTTACTGACCATCATCAACGACGTCCTGGACTTCTCTAAACTGGAGGCCGGCAAGCTGGTGCTGGAACATATTCCGTTCTCACTGCGTGAGACCCTGGATGAAGTGATTGTTTTGCTGGCGCCTAGCGCCCATGAGAAAGGGCTGGAACTCACGCTCGACGTACACAACGACGTGCCAGAGCAAGTGATCGGCGATTCGTTACGTTTGCAGCAAATCATTACCAACCTGCTCGGCAACGCGATCAAATTTACCGAGACAGGCAACATTGATATCCGCGTCGAGCTGCGAAGCCAACAAGATCGCCAGATCGAGCTGGAAGTACAAATCCACGACACCGGCATTGGTATATCCGAACGGCAACAGTCGCAATTGTTCCAGGCGTTCCGACAAGCAGATGCCAGTATTTCACGCCGCCACGGCGGGACCGGCCTGGGCTTGGTGATAACCCAGAAGCTGGTGAAAGAAATGGGGGGCGATATTTGCTTCCACAGCCAACTGAATCGCGGATCGACCTTCTGGTTCCACATCACACTCGATCTGCACGAGGGCATGCTGTCGCTGTCGACAAATTTGCCGGACCTGCAAGGCAAGACGCTAGGGTATATCGAAGCTAATCCGATGGCGGCTCAGGCAACGCTCAATATGTTGAGCGCCACCAACCTGGTAATCACCCATACGCCGACGCTCGCCCAATTGCCGAAGAAAAATTACGATTTCCTGCTGGTAGGGGTGCCGATCCCTTTCCGCGACAATATGGCACAGCACGAAAGCAAACTGCTGGCAGCACTGCAGATCGCCAATCGTGTGATTCTGGCACTGCCTTGCCAGTCGCAGATCAACGCAGAACAACTTAAACAGCAAGGCGCTGCCGGCTGCCTGATCAAGCCGATCACCAGCAACCGTCTGTTCCCACTGCTGCGTATGGAAGCCCCGCTGCGCTTGCCTGCCCTGCCGGAACGTAAACGTCTGCCTCTCACCGTAATGGCCGTTGATGACAACCCAGCCAATCTGAAGCTGATCGGTACGCTGCTCGCTGAGCAAGTGGAAAAAACGCTGCTGTGTGAAAGTGGAGAAGAAGCGTTAGTGTTGGCACGCGACAACGTGCTGGATTTGATCCTGATGGATATTCAGATGCCAAATATCGACGGTATCCGCACCAGCGAACTGATCCGTCAATTACCACACCACAATTCAACGCCAATCGTCGCCGTCACCGCCCATGCCGTCAGCGGTGAACGCGAGCATCTGCTGCAGGCCGGTATGGATGACTATCTGGCAAAGCCGATTGACGAAGCGATGCTCACCCGCGTATTAGCTCGCTACCACAGTGATGAGTCGGAACCATTGGCATCAACCGATGCCCCACTGCAGTCGCTCGATTGGCCCCTGGCACTGCGTCAGGCAGCGAACAAGCCCGATCTGGCGCACGACCTACTCCAGATGCTGCTCGACTTCCTGCCCCAGGTCAGTGGACGGGTACAAGCCCTGCTGGACGGCGCAGCAGACGACAATATTCTCGATTTGATCCACAAGCTGCACGGCAGCTGCAGTTACAGCGGCGTACCGCGTCTGAAACATCTGTGTTTCTATCTCGAACAGCAGCTACGCCTGGGCGTCAGCAATGACGAGTTAGAGCCGGAATGGCTGGAACTGTTGGATGAAATTGGGTTGGTCAGCCAGGCAGCGCGCACTCATCTGGCTTGATACTGTACGCGCACCGGAAATAAAAAAGGCACGCTGTCGCGTGCCTTTTAGGAAGAACGAGCAATTACTGCATCAACAGATACAACGTGGTATCGCCGCGCAGGATGTTCAGTGCCAGCACCGAAGGTTTGCTGTCGAGGATTTTACGCAGTTCACCCAGGTTCTGAATTGGCTGCTGATTAACCCCGAGGATAAAGTCGCCTTTTTTCAAGCCAATACGTGCTGCGGCACTGCCGGCTTTAACGTTATCCACTTTCACGCCTTTCTGGCTACCGGTTTGGCCGTTGCTCAACTCGGCACCTTCAATGCCGGTGTAGATGTTGCCAGATTCAACCTGCGTTTGAGTGCTTTGTTCCAGCGTGACGTCCACGGTGATCGGTTTGCCGTCGCGAATGATACCCAGCGACATTTTGCTGCCGACCGGCAGAGTCCCGATTTCCGCGCGGAATGACGCGAAGCTGGAGATGGCTTTGCCGTTCATGGTAACAATCACGTCACCGGCCTTGATGCCCGCCTTGGCGGCAGAAGACTTCGGCATTACCTGGCTGACAAATGCCCCGCGCTGCGCGTCAACTTTCATCGCTTTCGCCAGTTCAGAGTTCAGCTCGGTACCCATAATGCCCAACTCACCGCGTTTCACCTGGCCATACTCAACCATTTGCGCGGTCAGGTTTTTCACCATGTTGCTTGGTATAGCGAAACCAATACCAATGTTACCGCCATCTGGCGCCAGAATCGCGGTGTTGATGCCGATCAGCTCGCCGTTCAAATTAACCAGTGCGCCACCGGAGTTACCGCGGTTAATTGCCGCATCGGTCTGGATAAAGTTCTCGTAGTTCTCAATATTCAGTCCACTGCGGCCCAGGGCAGAAACGATACCAGAAGTGGCTGTTTCACCAAGCCCGTACGGGTTACCGATCGCGACGGTATAATCACCCACACGCAGTTGGTCCGAGTCCGCCATTTTAATCGCCGTCAGGTTTTTAAAGTCTTTCAGCTGGATCAACGCAATATCAGAGCGAGGATCTTTACCAATCACCTTGGCGTCAAACTTACGGCCGTCGCTCAGTTGAACCTGAATTTTATTGGCGTTGTCCACCACGTGGTTGTTGGTCACCACGTAGCCTTTAGTGGCGTCAATCACCACCCCAGCACCCAACGCCTGGAATTTTTGCTGAGTGCCTTGACCAGGAGCCCCCTGCTCACCACCAGCTCCCTGGCACATCGGCGACCCCTGGAACGGGGAACCATCCTGGCAGAACGGTGAATCCTCACCGAAGAACTGCTGGAACTGTTGCGGCATCTTCGGTGTATTCACGGTGGTGCTGCCTTCAACGTTAATGCTGACCACCGAAGGCATCACTTTCTCCAACATCGGTGCCAAACTCGGCAGTTGCTGGGTACTGGAGGACGCGGTTTCTGCAGCGCTGGCCGTCACCGGGCCCATCGCCATACCAATGCTAAATGCCAGCGCGCTCAGGACTAATACGGTTTTTTTCATCTGTGTGTCTCTTATAAAGTCGTTCAAAAGTATTAGGGTCTTTGTGCATAGTCAGAACATATTAATAACCCGAAGTTCCGGCGCAGATTATTGGTAATAGTAAACAAATATTGTCCGTCTTTACAAAACTAGAAATATGCGCCGAACGGCTAACGAAAATGCTTAAAATAACATTTATTAGCTCAAGGAATTATTCCGCAGCCATCAATCGGCGGTATTCATCATAAGCATAAAGATCGGTCATACCGCTGATATAATCCTGCAGCAAACGGGCACGGAAATAATATTCACGGATCGCCAATTGCTCGGACGACAGATGCTGCAATCCTTCAACCGCTTCCACATAGGCCAGCCGATGTTTGGTAGAAAGTTTATGAAACAGGCGCGTTTCAATTGGGTAAGCGCGGTGGCTGTCTTCCTGTACCAGACGGGTAAAATCTGCCAATGGCATGGCCAGTAATGGGCTATAGATATCCAGTAACCCGCTGATTACACGGTAACCCTGCAGCTCTAGTTGCTCAACTTCCGGGTGGTTGAAGACATGTTTGAACGCAACATTCTTGAATATTTTCAGCAGTTGATACGCTGGGCTCGAGTCTTCCAGCAAGGCCTGATTAAAGTTGCCTTGATACACCGCGTCCAGGTTATCAATAAAGCGCTGCGCTGCATGCGGGACTAAACGTGCCACGGTGAACACGCGCAGATACATGAAGAATTGATCTTCGGCACTGCGCCGTGTGCCACCGCGATCGCTCTTGCGAAAAGCACTGGCCACCGTTTTATCAAACAGATCGCCTGGCGAGACTTCGCCCCATTCCTGAGTTAAATGCTGGTAAAGCTGTTCGACAGTGAAAATGTTTTTTTCCACTGCGTCTTCCAGGTCGGCGATACAATAAGAAATATCGTCTGCGGCTTCCATAATATAAGTCAATGGGAAACGATCGAATTCCCCCATATTTAGCTCACGCCGCAGCTTATCGACAAATGCTTCCTCTGCCAGATAAAAACCCGGCTTTTTCATCAGATAGTCGTGACTGGCAGGAATGTCGGCGGCCCAATAGGCTGGACGAGTGTATTTCAGGATACACCCCACCTGCGCATACGTCAGATTTAGCTTCAACAGGGTATACACCAGCCGGATCGCTTGGGCATTGCCTTCGAAATGGCTAAGATCGTGGCGTATGCGGCTACGCAGGCGGTTAAGATCGCTCTCGCCCTCATGCAAACGTAATACGCTGACTTGGCAGCGATCGTGACTGGCAGGCTCGCTGCCGCAACTGGCGGGATCAAGCCGCTGCGAAAACCAGTCATTGATCGCCGACTCGCCAAAATGACCGAAGGGCGGGTTGCCGATGTCATGCATCAGACAGGCCATTTCAACAATACTTTCAAAGGGGTCGAGCAGTTTGGTCAGACCAAGAGCGTCTATCCGCCCATCCTGCTTGAAGCGATTGAGTATTTCTTTAGCGATATGCCGCCCCACTTGTTGCACCTCCATCGAATGCGTCAGGCGGCTGCGTACCGCTGCATTACGCTCGAGGGGAAACACCTGGGTTTTTTGCTGCAGGCGACGAATGGCGGCTGAATTGACAATGCGCCCGCGATCGCTCTCGAACTGCCGCACAATGTCGTATTCTTCTTCGGCTTCAATTGGCTTGCTGAATGGCCGCTGGAAGCTGATTTTCTGCTTAAAGTCGATCCCGGACATCTGTTTCTCCGCCGTTGCGCCCTGCCTCCGTGATAACAATTCCCGGCGGCATATGCAACGGATTATCTCTCTATGAGAGCCATGATAGACTATGGCGCAATTCCCACACCCAATCAGCGAGTCTTATTTATGAAAGTAGGCATCATCGGCGCAATGGAACAGGAAGTCACCCTGCTGCGCGATCAAATTGAAAACCGTCAGACCATTCAACGCGCGGGTTGTGAAATCTATACCGGCCAGATCGGCGGCGTTGACGTGGCCCTGCTCAAGTCAGGTATCGGCAAAGTCTCTGCGGCGATGGGTACCACTCTGCTGCTGGAACACTGCAAACCGGACGTGGTGATTAATACCGGTTCTGCCGGTGGCCTGGCCAGCACGCTCAAGGTCGGCGATATCGTGGTATCCGAAGAAGTACGTTATCACGACGCCGACGTGACCGCCTTCGGTTACGAACCGGGCCAAATGGCCGGTTGCCCTGCAGCCTTCGTGGCAAACGACGCGCTGATTGCGCTAGCGGAAAGCTGCATCAAACAACTGAATTTGAACGCGGTACGCGGCCTGATTTGCAGCGGCGACGCCTTCATCAACGGCGCTGAGCCGTTGGCACGCATTCGCGCCACGTTCCCGAACGTTGCTGCTGTGGAAATGGAAGCCGCTGCCGTCGGCCATGTTTGCCACTTGTTCGGTACGCCGTTTGTGGTCGTGCGCGCGATCTCTGACGTTGCTGACAGTGAGTCGCACATGAGCTTTGACGAGTTTCTTTCCGTCGCCGCCAAGCAATCTACACTGATGGTTAACACCATGCTGCAAACCTTGGCTAAGCGCGGTTGATGTGACGCAACGCTTTTCAGTCCTGCTGTGGCTGCTGGCATTATGGATGGCGCTGCCTGCCGGCGCCGCCCAACGGGTGATCAGCCTGGCACCCAACACAACCGAACTGGCCTATGCCGCTGGCATGGGGGATACCTTGCTGGCGGTAAGCGCTTATTCCGACTACCCGCCCGCCGCCCAGAAGCTGGAACAAGTTGCCTCGTGGCAAGGGATCAACCTGGAGCGGGTGCTGGCACTGAAGCCGGATCTGATCCTGGCATGGCGCGGCGGCAATCCACAGCGAGTACTGGATCAGCTCGCCGCCTTCGGTATCCCGATCTTTTATGCAGATGCCACCACGATTGATGATATAGCCCAATCTCTGGACAAACTGGCGCAATATAGCCCGCACCCTGAGCAAGCGCATCAGGCCGCAGAGGCTATCCGTAAACAAATTGCCGATCTGAAAGCAAAATACCCGCACAATCAGTCACGGCGGGTCCTGCTGCAATTTGGCACCCAACCGCTGTTCACCAGTTCCGGTGCCACGCTACAAAGTCAGGTATTGTCGCTGTGCGGCGCGGAGAACATCTTTGCAGACAGCCGTATGCCGTGGCCGCAAATCAGCCGGGAACAGGTGCTGGCTCGCCAGCCACAAGCGATCGTTATCGCGGGCGACCAAAAAGAGATCGCCAGCGTGAAAGCCTTTTGGGCACCACAATTGCAGGTGCCGGTGATTGCGCTGAATGGGGATTGGTTCAACCGTCCCGGGCCGCGCATCATGCTGGCAGCACAGCAATTGTGTCATCAATTGGCGGAGCTTCATTAATGCTGGTGTTCTGGCTGGATATTCTCGGCACTGCGGTTTTCGCCATTTCAGGCGTATTACTGGCGGGCAAGTTGCGTATGGATCCGTTCGGCGTGCTCGTCCTGGGCGTCGTCACCGCGGTCGGTGGTGGTACCATCCGCGATATGGCGTTGGCCAACGGCCCGGTCTTTTGGGTTAAAGATCCAACCGATCTGGTGGTAGCAATGATCACCTGCGTGCTGACACTGCTGCTGGTACGTCAGCCACGCCGCTTACCAAAATGGATCCTGCCGGTGTTGGACGCCGTTGGACTGGCGGTTTTTGTCGGCATTGGGGTAAATAAAGCCTTTGCCGCCGATGCCAGTCCATTGGTGGCAATCTGTATGGGTGTCATTACCGGGGTTGGCGGCGGCATTATCCGTGACGTGCTGGCACGGGAAATCCCGATGATTCTGCGAACCGAAATTTACGCCACCGCCTGTATTATCGGTGGCATTGTCCATGCGACCGCCTACGCGACCTTCGGCATGCCCTTACAACAGGCGATGATGCTCGGTATGGGCATTACGCTGGCTATCCGGCTCGCGGCTATCCGCTGGCACCTCAAACTCCCTGCCTTCATCCTTGAACGATAACCAAATCCCGCCCGTATCGGGCGGAATCTTATGACATCGATACGCCATAAGTCGGAATATTAGACCAATTAGTAGCCAAATGTTATTATCAACGCCTTAAAAACCGCTGGAAATCAATGTAATAAACTTTTTAACCCCAAGTTAATTATTCCCCAGCCTTGTTAAAACTTATTAACTTTTTGCCGATAAGCCATTATG
This sequence comes from Serratia sp. PL17, assembly GCF_017832355.1. Taxonomy (GTDB): domain Bacteria; phylum Pseudomonadota; class Gammaproteobacteria; order Enterobacterales; family Enterobacteriaceae; genus Serratia. Next base: position 524,594 of record NZ_JAFIBY010000002.1, on the reverse strand, counting down.
TGATTGCTTACGGATGGCTATTCCCCAAACTATGAAGAATATTCTCTTTTTATTCAGCGTGCTGCTGTGCAGCTCTTTCGTTTACGCCGGCAATATGAGCGGGCAAATTGGTGTCAGCCTGACCATCGCCCCAATCTGTAGCGTGGATACAGGGGGTTCAACGCCACAGGTAACATGCGGTAATACGGCCAGTGCCCAGCCTAAAGTCACCCACAGTCCGTTAGCCACAGAGGGCGAAAATGATGCTTACCGAGAACTGATCACGGTGGAATGGTAACCATAAAAAAACCCGCAAACCGATGGGGTTGGCGGGTTTATACGCTGGCTGGTGGGATCACACGCTGAACGAGGATCCGCAGCCGCAGGTAGTTTTGGCGTTCGGGTTAGTCACCACGAAGCGCGAGCCTTCCAGCCCTTCGGTATAATCAACCGAGCCACCGACCAGATATTGCAGGCTCATCGGATCAACAACCAGAGCAACACCCTGTTTCTCGATGGTCATATCACCGTCATTGACCTTATCGTCAAAAGTGAAGCCGTACTGGAATCCGCTGCAACCGCCACCGGTAATGTAAACCCGTAACTTCAGATTCGGGTTTTCTTCGTCAGCAATCAGGACTTTAACCTTACTTGCTGCTGCCTCGGTAAATTGCAGGGGCAGTGCTGTTTCATCACTCATACTCTTTACTCCCAACATTGTTCTGCATCAGGTCGCTACAATGGCGGCCGGATTAATGTTAATGATTATCCAATACCTGAGTGTTGCGTTCAAGTATTCACCGCATTTGTTGTATTTTCTTTACCTGTTTTATCTGCCGCTTCACTGGCCTGCTGCGCTTCCTGACGCTGTAGCGTACGGGCCAATATCGAGGAATACAACGGCTTGCCCCCAAGGAACTGAGCCACCAGCGTAGCACCAAGGCAGGTAATAATCATGGGCAGTATGAGCTGATAGTTATCGGTCATTTCCAACACCAAGACGATACCGGTCAGGGGCGCGCGCACTGTCGCAGCGAACAAGGCTCCCATGCCGGCAATGGCGAATGTGCCAGCCTCGATGCCATACTGCGGGAACAAATGAGCACCGGCCAAGCCAAAAGCCGTACCAAACAGCGTGCCCAACGCCAGCATCGGTGCAAAAATCCCCCCCGGGGCACCGGAACCGAAGCACAGTAACGTGGTGATGACCCGGGTAATGAAAATAAACATCAGCATACCGACGCTGTAGTTACCTGCCGCAGCGATCGGGATCAGGCCAAAGCCTCCACCTGCGGCCTCCGGTTGGATCAACCCCAGGATGCCGCAAATGCCGCCGAGCAATCCCCCCATCAGCAAAATCTTGCGCATCTTGCCGCCGTGCAGACGAGCAAACATGTCCTGAGTGCGGAAAATTAGCGCGTTGAACATCACGCCAACCGCGCCGAATATGGCCCCCAGCACCAGGTATAACCAAAGGGTATTAATCGGTGCGGAGGAAAGCTTGCCCACCGCAATCACCGATCCTTCGCCATTGAACAACTGAAACACCACGCTCGACATAATAACGCCGATAAACACCGCTTTAATTGAGATCAGGTTATAGCGGAACTGCGGGCGCATCTCTTCAATGATGAACAGAATGCCGGCCAGCGGCGCATTGAAGGCGGCCGAGAGGCCGGCAGCCGCACCGGTAGCCAGCAGCGAATGACGCGCCTCTGCGCCGCGCATACGGAAAATATCCAGCACCATACGCCCAACGTTGCCCCCCATCTGCACCGTCGGCCCTTCACGACCTAGCACCATGCCCGCCCCAAGCGTACCCATGCCGCCAATAAACTTCACCGGAATCACTCGCCACCAGCGTACTGGGCGCAGTTCTTCCAATGCGCCTTCAATTTCCGGAATACCCGATCCCCCGGCTTCAGGGGCAAAACGGCGGACCAAATAATAGCCCAGCACGGCCAGCCCGGCAGAAAGAACAAAAGCCAACGGCCACACCAGAATCCAGTAATCAGCGACCTGTGCCAACGCAGAAAGGCGCTGCTGCTGCACCCAATCCACCGCTTTATCAAATGCCACGCCAAGCAAACCGGCCAGAGTCCCCACCACCGCGGCCATGAACAAGACAGCCACGGGCGTTTTATCACGACGCATAAACTGACGCACCATGTCACTCCGTTTGAGTCTTGGAGCCCGTGCGAGCGGTGATTGTTGCTGTAATTCAGTCATAATGGGCTATTCATTAGTGGAGTTAAATGTAATACAAATAGGCAAGTCGAATATTCTAGCGCACCCACTGACCAACCGCCCCCCTAAATAGGTATCTGACTGTGATCGTTTCATATCAGCGAACACTTCACTAGAATAGCGCGGTCAAATCATTCAAAGAGAATCCAGGAGCCGATTTATGAGCTTACACAACAAGTCCGAAAATCTGTATGCGCAGGCACAACAGGTAATCCCAGGCGGGGTTAACTCTCCGGTGCGTGCATTCAGCGGCGTTGGTGGTGTGCCACTGTTTATCGAGCGTGCAGACGGGGCTTACCTGTTTGACGTCGACGGCAAAGCCTATATCGACTACGTCGGTTCCTGGGGCCCGATGGTACTGGGGCATAACCACCCGGCGATCCGCAACGCAGTGATCGAAGCGGCACAGCGTGGCCTGAGCTTTGGCGCGCCTACCGAGATGGAAGTCAAAATGGCCGAGCTGGTCACCGAACTGGTGCCCACCATGGACATGGTGCGAATGGTGAACTCAGGCACCGAAGCCACCATGAGCGCAATCCGCTTGGCGCGTGGCTATACCAATCGCGATAAAATCATCAAATTTGAAGGCTGCTACCACGGTCACGCCGACTGCCTGCTGGTAAAAGCCGGCTCCGGCGCACTGACGCTGGGCCAACCGAACTCACCGGGCGTACCGGCCGACTTCGCCAAACACACCCTGACCTGCACCTTTAACGATCTGGATTCGGTACGTACCGCATTTGAGCAGTACCCTTCAGAGATCGCCTGTATCATCGTTGAGCCAGTCGCAGGCAACATGAACTGTGTACCACCGTTGCCTGAATTCCTGCCAGGTCTGCGCGCACTGTGTGACAAGTACGGTGCCCTGCTGATTATCGACGAAGTCATGACCGGCTTCCGCGTGGCGCTGGCAGGGGCGCAGTCCTATTACGATGTAGAACCCGACCTTACTTGCCTGGGCAAAATCATCGGTGGCGGCATGCCCGTTGGCGCGTTCGGCGGCCGTCGTGACGTGATGGCCGCACTGGCGCCCACCGGCCCGGTTTATCAGGCAGGTACACTGTCCGGTAACCCGATTGCAATGGCCGCGGGCTACGCCTGCCTTACCGAAGTTTCGCAGGTGGGTATCCACCAGACACTGACCGAACTCACAGATATGCTGGCGGATGGCCTGCTGCATGCGGCAAAAGAAGAAAACATCCCGTTGGTGGTAAACCACGTTGGTGGCATGTTCGGCTTGTTCTTTACCGATGCTCCGTCAGTCACCTGCTATCAGGATGTGATGCAGTGCGATGTAGAGCGCTTCAAGCGCTTCTTCCACCTGATGCTGGATGAAGGCGTTTATCTGGCGCCTTCCGCCTTTGAAGCGGGCTTTATGTCTGTTGCGCATAGCAAAGAAGATATCCAACGCACCATCGACGCTGCACGCCGCAGCTTCGCCAAACTGTAAGCTTCGGCAATCCAACAAAAACGGGCGCTAAGCGCCCGTTTTTTATTTCTGGTGGTTAAGCCAAATACCGTCTTAGAGCAGGGTGCCGTAAATCGTCAATAGCGCCACCACCACCACAATGATCATTGTTACCTTACGCGCCAACGTTACCGCTGCCCGTGGGGTCTGCACTGGATCCATATGGGGTTCCCGCGCTAATGAGAACTGCGCCAATCGCGTCAACACCTGATACTGCGAAGAATGGCGATCCCCCAACGATGCCACCCATGCCGGCAGCGCTTTCTCACCATGCCCGATCAATGCATAGGCCACACCGGCCAGGCGTACCGGGATCCAGTCTAACCAGTGCAGCAGATGATCGATGCCCGACTGTGAACGTTCCAACGGGGTATTATGACGCGCCAACCAGGTTTGATAGGCACGCAGGAAAGAATAGCCCGCCAAGGCAATCGGTCCGTAGGGCCCGCAGACGACAAACCAGAACAGCGGCGCCAAATAATAGCGGAAGTTAATCCACAGCAACGCGTTCTGCAGTTCACGCAAGCGCAGCTCTTCGCTGCAATCCACTGGCAAGCCGTGAATTAGCGCCAGTTCTTCCGCCATCTGATCACTGGCATGTACATCTCCCTGACGTGCCGCCTTCAGATAGGCACGGTAGTGTTTGCGCTTAATACCCGCGCCCACACACAGCAAATCAATAATGATCCACAGCAACAGCGTCACTACGCCGAAAAACAGCCCCTGAGCCAGCCACAGAATCCCCCCTACCACAACCATCCAGGCAAGAGTCATCAGTAACGTCTGTGCTAGTGAAAATCGATGTAACCGATGAAACACCACCTCCAGGCGGTGATCCAACTGCCAATGCTCCCCTAGCTTGAACAAACGTTCCCACGCCAGAACCAGTAACAGCGTAAACAGCGTCATTAGCGACTCCTCTCCTTTTCCATTATTCCAAGCATAGCGTCATCGGGCTTGCCGGGTTGTTCCAGAGATGCCAGATATAACTCCCCGTCAAACACAGGGCTGGGACGATCCTGCTGTGCATCGCGATGTGCGGTGCAGGCATCGGATAATGTATGATTAGCAGCGCAACCAACGTGCTGCTGTGGTACTTGTCACGGCAACAGAGTAGCATGTTCCCTCTACGAACTTACCGTCCATTTCGGAGTTTTCTATGCCGACACGCCGCTACAGTGCCGACAGTCGCCGCACCGAGCTTCTTGAACGAATTGAAAGCGATATCCCCTATGCCGTTGCCCAGGCCCTGCGTGAAGACCTGGGGGGCGAAGTCGATGCCGAACGCGATATTACCGCGCAATTGTTACCGGCCGACACCCAAGCCGAAGCGACCATCATCACCCGTGAACCCGGCATATTTTGCGGCCAACGCTGGTTGAACGAAGTCTTCATCCAATTGAGTAACCAGGTGAAGGTGGAATGGCTGGTGGCAGACGGCGATAGCCTGGTGCCCGATCAACTGCTCTGCAAACTGACCGGCCCGGCACGAGTGCTACTGACAGGTGAACGTACCGCACTGAACTTTGTACAGACGCTTTCTGGCGTAGCGACCGAAGTCAGCCGCTATGTGGCACTGTTACAAGGCACGCAAACTCGCCTGCTGGACACCCGTAAGACTTTGCCTGGGCTGCGCACCGCGCTGAAATATGCGGTGTTGTGCGGCGGTGGCAGCAACCACCGGCTGGGGCTATCCGACGCCTTCCTGATCAAAGAAAACCACATCATTGCCTCCGGTTCGATTAAAAAGGCGGTCGAGAAAGCGTTCTGGCTGCATGCCGACGTGCCCGTCGAAGTCGAAGTGGAGTCGCTGGATGAATTACAACAGGCGCTGGATGCCGGCGCCGACATCGTCATGCTGGATAACTTCAGCGTTGAGATGATGCGCACCGCTGTGGCGCAAACTCAGGGCCGTGCTCAACTGGAGGTTTCAGGTAATGTCACCAGTGACACCCTGCGCACCTTCGCCGAAACCGGCGTGGACTACATTTCCGTTGGTGCTCTGACCAAGCACGTGACCGCCCTCGATCTGTCGATGCGCTTCAAATAATGCCCCGCCTTCCCGCTGCAGCGGGGAGGTATTCCCCATCAACATTGCGACATCCCCCCCAATGTTGTAACCCCTGCTGCAAACACAACGCATTACGCTGGAAACACACCGCAAAACGCCGCTAAGCCCCTCGAAGCCTCTATCCCTAGCGTTTACCCTGCCCTCCACATTCATTAGGAGGCAACAACAGATGGAAACACAGCGCGGTTTTACCTTGATCGAATTGATGGTGGTGATCGCCATTATTGCGATCCTCAGCGCCATTGGCATTCCCGCCTATCAGCGGTATATCCAAAAAGCAGCGATGACCGACATGCTGCAAACCATGACCCCATATAAAATGGCCGTTGAGTTATGTGTACTCGACAATGGCGTACCCACTGCGTGCAACGCCGGCAGTCAAGGCATTCCTACAGGCGGGACATCACGTTATGTCAGCGCAGTTCAGGTCAGCCAAGGTGTTATTTCGCTGACCGGCACACAAACGCTTCAGGGGCTGACGGTGACGCTCACCCCAACTCAAAATACCCGCGGTCTGACCCGCTGGACCCGCCAGTGCAGCAGTGACAACACCAACTTGCAAGAGACCTGCCAAGAGGTCTTCCGTTTTGATACAACCAACACGACGCCAACACCATGAGTGTGACGATCAGCGATGAAATCCATGCACTGTGCCGACGCTATCAGGCGTTGGCACTCAGTGAAGACGAGTACTGCCTGAACGTTGCCCTGGCTGAAGAAGCGCCTCCAGCATTGCTAACGGCCCTGCGTTTCGCCACCGGTAAACGCATTCATCTGGAACAGTGGCCAGCAGCCCGGTTAGAGCTGGAGCTAAATCACCGTCAAATACAGGGCGACCACTTCCAACAAGCCCTTCAGGAACCTGAACCAGAGACCCCCTCATTAAATGATGACAGTGACGCCCCCGTCGTACAGTTCATTAATCAGACCTTGCGCATCGCCATTCAACGGCGCGCTTCGGATATTCATGTTGAACCTTACCAGCAGACGCTGCGTATCCGACTGCGCATCGACGGCGTACTACAAGCCATAGCGTCACCACCTTTTGCACTGGCCGCACGCCTTACCGCCCGGCTGAAGATCATGGGGCAACTGGACATTGCCGAACGACGCCTGCCGCAAGATGGTCAGCTCAGCGTACAGTTGGATAACGCGACATACTCAATGCGCATCGCCACCTTACCCACGCTGCACGGTGAAAAAGTGGTACTGCGGATCCTGCACACTGAGCGTCAGGAGCTACCGTTGGAGCAGTTGGGTATGGATCAGACTGCGCTGGCACAGTTTGCCGCAGCGCTGTCCTGTCCTCAGGGCCTGATCCTGGTCACCGGCCCGACGGGTAGCGGTAAAACCGTTACCCTCTATAGCGGCCTCCGCCAGTTAAATGACGCGCAGAGCAATTTATGCAGTGTCGAGGACCCCATTGAGATCCCGCTGTTTGGCGTCAACCAAACGCAGATTAACGCCAAAACCGATCTGGATTTCTCTCGCGTTTTGCGCGCCTTACTGCGGCAAGATCCGGATATCATCATGATCGGTGAAATCCGCGATCGAGAAACGGCAGAAATCGCGGTTAAAGCCGCGCAAACCGGTCATCTGGTGCTTTCTACATTGCACACCAATTCCACCAGCGAAACGCTAACGCGCCTGACCCATATGGGCATTCCCGGTTATTTGATTGCCGCCTGCCTGAAATTGGTGATTGCCCAACGACTGGTGCGCAAACTTTGCCGTCACTGCCGTTATCAACAAAGCGGGGCGGTGCACTTCCCCACTGCAATTTGGGCTGACCCTCTGCACCCCTGGCAAGCCGATGGCTGTGAACACTGTTTCAGCGGTTACTATGGCCGTATCGGAGTCTATGAATTGTTGACCATCACACCAGAGGTGCAGACCGGCCTATTGCAAGGTGCAGCCCCTGCTCAATTAGCCGATATTGCACGACAGCAGGGGCAAGCAACATTGTTGCAAGCCGGGTTAACGTTGGTTTCTCAAGGTGTTACCTCGCTTGAAGAGGTGTATCGCATTGTCGGCATCATTATTGCCGACACCGGAGAGGCACCGTGAAAAACTTACGTCTTTTCCTCTGGCAGGCGATTGACTCCCAAGGGCAACTGCACCAAGGGGAATTGATGAGCCCCGAAAAGAACAGGGTCAGCCTGTGGCTTATCGAACAAGGGCTACAGCCCTACAAAATTGACAGTGGTAAACGCATTCCCCCCAGCCAGTGGCGCGGAGACCCCCTGATCCAATTCACTCGTCAGCTTGCCACTTTGTTGCAGGCCGGGCTACCGCTGGTTAGCGGATTACAACTCCTGGCAGCAGAACACCCTTCCGCCGCCTGGCGCTGTTTGCTACGGGAGCTCAGCGAATTGGTGCAGCAAGGCCAGCCGTTTTCGGAAGCCATCGCCGGACAAACGGCCATATTCCCTTTGATCTACCGCCAGTTGATCGCCATTGGGGAGCTCACCGGCCACCTGGATGAATGCTGCCTACAGCTGGCCCAACAGCAGGAAGCCCATCAAAAGCTGCAGAAGAAAGTGGTTAAGGCACTGCGTTATCCCTTGTTTATCTGCGCTGTAGCGCTACTGGTGAGCATGCTAATGCTGGTCATGGTGTTGCCGGAGTTTGCCGGTGTCTACCAGTCATTCAATGCGCCACTGCCGTGGTTTACTCAAGGACTGCTGAATCTTTCCGCCCTGTTGATCCAGAGCGGCCCCTGGCTAGCCCTCGTACTGTTCTGCATGACGATGGCTTATTTTCACCGTCTGCACCCGCAACCACGATGGCGCAGGCGTGAACAGGCAGCGCTACTCCGCCTGCCGCTGATTGCGCCTTTGATCAAAGGCGGCTGTCTAAGCCAAATATTCCGCATTCTGGCGATGACCCAGCAAGCCGGGTTAACGCTGATTGAAGGCTTGAACGCAGCCGCACTGTCGATAGATAACCTGTTTTACCGTCAGGCAATTGAGAAGGTGCAGCAACAGATTGCGCAAGGGCACACTTTCCACAGCGCGTTGAAGCAACAAACGCTTTTCCCTTCGCTGTGTCAGCAGTTGGTACGGGTTGGCGAAGAGTCGGGATCGTTAGATACGCTGCTGGGCAAACTTGCTCTGTGGCATGAGCAGCAAACCTTTGAGCGGGCCGACACCCTGGCGCAAACGCTGGAACCCATATTGATGCTGGTGGTCGGTGGGATCGTAGGCACACTGGTGATCGCAATGTACCTGCCGATATTTCAGTTGGGGAATGTGTTGGGATGAACCTGAAGACGAACATGGGCGCAGCAAAACACTGCACCCACAATTTAGCTACGTGCAAGCAAGCCAGATTACTTGCTGCCGAAAACGCGGTTTTCCTGCTCCGCTACGCGGATGAAGGTGGTACGTTTGGTCAGCTCTTTCAGACGTTCTGCACCGACATACGTACAGGCAGAACGCAGGCCGCCCAAGATGTCACGAACGGTAAACTCAACCTCACCGCGCAAAGGCAGCTTAACGGTTTTGCCTTCTGCTGCCCGGTACTCAGCAACGCCACCAACATGGCGTTTCATGGCTGACTCGGAGCTCATGCCGTAGAACAGCATGAATTTCTCACCGTTCTCTTCCACAACGGTCCCTTCGCACTCGTCGTGGCCGGCCAACATGCCGCCTAACATGACAAAGTCCGCACCGCCACCAAAGGCTTTCGCGACATCACCCGGCACGGAACAACCACCGTCGCTGACAATCTGGCCACCAAGGCCATGTGCCGCATCGGCGCACTCGATCACTGCAGACAGTTGCGGATAGCCAACGCCCGTTTTCACTCGGGTGGTGCAAACTGAGCCCGGGCCAATACCGACTTTAACGATATCAGCACCGGACAGGATCAGTTCTTCAACCATTTCGCCAGTGACGACGTTACCGGCACAAATCACATGTTTTGGACAGGCCTCACGCGCTTTCTGTAAGAAAGCGACAAAATGCTCTGAGTAACCATTAGCCACGTCGATACAGATAAACTTCAGCCCCGGAGACAGAGCCAAAATCTGCTGCATCTTCACAAAATCGGCGTCGGAGGTACCGGTTGAAACCATAACGTGGCGCAGCACTGAGGCCGGGACGCGTTGCACAAAAGCGGCCCATTGCTCAACGGTGTAGTGTTTGTGTACGGCAGTGAGAACGTCGAAGGAAGCCAGGGCCTCTGCCATGCTGAAGGTGCCGACTGAGTCCATGTTGGCGGCAATAATTGGCACACCGGACCAGCTCAAGCCAGAATGTTTGAAGGTAAACTGACGTTCCAGCTCAACCTCTGAACGGCTTTTCAGCGTAGAACGTTTAGGACGGATCAGCACATCTTTAAAGCCTAACTTCAAATCTTCTTCAATACGCATGACTAATGATTTCCTGGTTTATGGCGACGGATCGCAGAGAGTATTCGAACCTATACCCTATAAAGTTGAAGTTTCAGCCAGCAACGCTGTAACTTGAAGAATGGCGGGTATAGATTAATGCCAGTTCCAGTGACGCTATCATACGCGCTAATAATCCCCGGACAAGACTGCGAATTCTCGATTATTTACGCTACAATCCGACAAATTTACCTGCGAAACCGCAATGTGAGCTCCCGCTCATTTTTCCTTTCTGGCTGCGGTTTTTATCAACGTACAACGCTAGCGACCAGACAAGCGCCACCTGCTGACTTGCACTTCTGCGCGATCGCTTTATGATTCGTCTATTATTTTTTTATGAATACCAGGTGCATTTCCTACCATGGCCTACATTGTTGCGTTGACAGGAGGTATCGGCAGCGGTAAATCAACCGTAGCGGATGCCTTTGCACGCCACGGCGTGACGGTGGTCGACGCTGACGTCATTGCGCGGCAAGTTGTTGAGCCAGGCACCCCGGCTCTGGCAACCATCGCCGATCGTTTTGGTAATGAAATGTTGCAGCCTGACGGCACACTTAACCGTGCTGCACTGCGTCAGCGTATCTTCAGTAACCCTGATGAAAAACGCTGGCTAAACCAACTGCTGCACCCGCTGATTCATCAGGAAACCCAACGCCAATTGGCGCAAGTCACTAGCCCCTATGCACTTTGGGTCGTACCACTGCTGGTGGAGAATAACCTGCAGGCGCGTGCTGACCGCGTGTTGGTGGTCGACGTTGACAGTGAAACTCAGTTGGCCAGAACCATTGCCCGCGACGGTATCAGCCGTCAGCAGGCGCAGAACATACTGTCCGCACAGGTCACGCGTGAACAGCGTCTGGCCGCTGCTGATGACATAATTGATAATAGCGGCGCTGCTCAGGGGATAGAGCCATTAGTTGCCGCACTGCATCGCCGTTACCTTGAGCTGGCGGCATCAGCGACCCGACAGGATTAAACTGAATGAGTGATGTTTCCCCAAGCGTTCTTTTTGAACACCCGTTGAATGAAAAAATGCGCACCTGGTTGCGTATGGAGTTTTTACTGCAACAGTTGCACGGCCAGCGCGCATTGAGTGAAACAGCCATCGCCTTGACGTTCTTCCGTACCATTGCCGATCTGCTGGACGTACTGGAACGTGGCGAAGTACGCACTGAGTTACTGAAAGAGCTGGAACGTCAGCAGCAAAAACTGCTGGCATGGTCCGATGTGCCGGGCGTTGATATGTCGCTGGTGGATCAGTTGCGCAACCAGTTAAAACACTGTGCCGCCGCCCTGATGTCCGCCCCGCGCCTCGGACAATCGCTGCGTGAAGACCGGCTGATTAGTCTCGTGCGTCAACGTCTAAGCATCCCTGGCGGTTGTTGCAGTTTTGACTTACCAACGTTGCACATGTGGATGCATGCGCCTCAGCAGGAACGGAATGACGACGTGAGTCAGTGGCTGCAAACGCTCGAACCGCTGAACCAGGCACTGACCATGGTGCTGGATCTTATTCGCCAATCCGGGTCATTTCGCAATCAAATCAGCCTGAATGGCTTCTTCCAGGATAACGCTGAAGGGGCCGATCTGTTGCGCTTGCGCATCAACCTGGCCCACCAGCTTTACCCACAGATTTCTGGCCACAAGACGCGCTATGCGATCCGCTTTCTGCCGCTGGACAGTGAGTTTGGCACAGTGCCGGAGCGATTAACCTTTGAGTTGGCCTGTTGTTAATCCAATGAAATAAAAACCTTTCATACGTTGGAAGGGTGTAAGGAACTGATATGACGACCGTAGTGAAATGCCCAACCTGTGGCAAAGGCGTGGTTTGGGGTGAAGTCAGCCCATTCCGCCCATTTTGCAGCAAACGCTGTCAGCTGATTGATCTGGGCGAATGGGCTGATGAAGAAAAACGCATTCCCAGCAGCAGTGATTTGTCAGAAAGCGAAGACTGGAGCGAGGCAGACGATCGCTGATCGTCGTGCTTACCGGCCTGGCATTTACCAGGCCGGCTGCTTTACTGCGCAGCGTTAGCCTGCGCCACCAGCAGTTTAATAATACTGACATTGGCTTCTGGGAAGTCTTCCTCCCGTAAATCAGCCTGCTTCACCCAGCGCATTGGCTGCCCTTCACGGCCAAACGGCTCGCCCGCCCAGCTCCCCACCAAATAAAAATTCAACGTCACGATACGATCGCTAAAGCGGTGCTCAAGGACTTCCAGCAGCTCTGCACGTTCGGCCTCAATGCCGGTCTCCTCCAGCAGCTCACGCTTAAGCGCCTGTTCCGCCGTCTCACCCTGCTCAATCTTACCGCCTGGAAACTCCCAAAAACCGGCCATATGTGAATCGGCCGCTCGCCGGGTAATAAAGATTTCCTGCTGGGCGTTACGAATGATGCCGACAGCAATGTTCAGGTGTTTCATCGCATTCTCCTGATTGATTCATTCATTAGGGCCGCAGTTCGCCCCAAAAAACAGGGGTTCAGCATGCTGAACCCCTGGGTTTTATTGGTTACACACCGCCGGATTTACTTCTGCAGACGGCCGTGGCACTGCTTGTATTTTTTACCGGAACCGCAAGGGCAAGGATCGTTACGGCCAACTTTGCGTTCTGCGCTCGCTGGTGCATCAGGATCTTCGGTAACAAGCGCGTTTTCTTCGTAATGGCTCAACTGTTGCTGTTTAGCCAGGCGCTCAGCTTCTTCGCGGCGTTGCTGTTCCAGTGCTTCAACCTCTTCCGGCATCCGCACCTGCACTTTGCTCAGCACGCTGATCACTTCATGTTTCAGTGACTCAAGCATGGTCGCAAACATGTTGAAAGACTCACGTTTGTATTCCTGCTTAGGATCTTTTTGCGCATAACCACGCAGGTGGATACCCTGGCGCAAGTAGTCCATGGCCGCAAGATGCTCTTTCCACAGTGAGTCCAGCGTTTGCAGCATCACGCCTTTTTCGAAGTTGCGCATCATCTCGGCGCCAACAACTTCTTCTTTACGTTTGTACTCTTCTTTGGCTGTTTCCAGAATACGCTCACGCAGCGTTTCTTCGTGTAGCTCTGGCTCTTTATCCAACCATTCTGCAATTGGCATATCCAGATCGAAGTCGTTCTTCAGGCGTTCGGTCAGCCCCTGAACATCCCACTCTTCTTCCAGTGACTCTGGCTGAATGTAAGCGTCGATAGTGGTTTTGAACACATCTTCACGAATGCTGCTGATGGTTTCGCTAACGTCAGACACGTCCAGCAGCTCGTTACGCTGGCTGTAGATAGCACGGCGCTGATCGTTGGCCACATCATCGTATTCAAGCAGCTGTTTACGGATATCAAAGTTACGGCTTTCCACTTTGCGCTGTGCGTTGGCAATGGCTTTGGTGACCCACGGGTGCTCAATGGCCTCACCTTCTTTCATGCCCAGTTTGCGCATCATGTTGGAAACGCGATCAGAGGCGAAAATGCGCATCAGAGCATCTTCCATCGACAGGTAGAAACGGGATGAACCGGCGTCCCCCTGACGACCAGAACGGCCACGCAGCTGGTTATCGATACGGCGAGATTCATGACGCTCGGTACCAATAATGTGTAAGCCACCTGCGGCTAACACGGCATCATGGCGAATTTTCCAGGCCTCTTTAATTGCAGCAATTTGTTCTTCAGTTGGATCTTCCAACTGGGCAATCTCTGCTTGCCAGCTGCCGCCCAAGACGATATCGGTACCACGACCCGCCATGTTGGTGGCGATAGTAACCGCTGACGTCTGCCCGGCTTGCGCAACAATATCCGCTTCCATGGCGTGGAACTTGGCGTTCAACACCTTATGGGCAATACCGGCCTTCTCGAGTTCACGCGAAACCACTTCAGATTTCTCGATTGAAATCGTACCAACCAGTACTGGTTGGCCGTTGGCGGTACGCTCACGAATGTCTTCAATGATAGCGCCAATCTTCTCCAGTTCAGTCATGTAGACCAAATCAGGCATATCTTTACGCAACATTGGGCGGTTAGTCGGCACCACAATGGTATCGAGCTTATAGATAGAGCTGAATTCGAAGGCTTCGGTATCGGCAGTACCGGTCATCCCGGCCAGCTTCTCGTACAAGCGGAAGTAGTTCTGGAAGGTGATCGATGCCAGCGTTTGGTTCTCGTTCTGGATTTCCACGCCTTCTTTGGCTTCAACTGCCTGATGCAGACCATCAGACCAGCGACGACCGTGCATAGTACGACCGGTGTGTTCATCAACGATGATGACTTCACCGTCTTTTACGATGTAGTCAACGTCACGGGTGAACAGTACATGGGCGCGTAACGCAGCCGTTACGTGGTGCATCAGCATAATGTTGGTTGGTGAGTACAGTGACTCCCCCTCCTCCATAATGCCGGCGTCCATCAGCATTTCTTCGATCAGGATCAGACCGCGTTCGGTCAGGTGTACCTGACGCGCTTTCTCGTCAACCGAGAAGTGGCCTTCGCCCTGGAAGGTATCTGAGTCTTCTTTTTCCTGACGAATCAGTTTAGGAATCAGTTTGTTAACCTTGATATACATCTCCGAGCTGTCTTCAGCCGGACCCGATATGATCAAAGGAGTACGCGCTTCATCGATCAGGATGGAGTCAACCTCATCCACCAACGCATAGTGCAGCTTACGCTGAACGCGTTCTTCAGGGCTGAATGCCATGTTGTCGCGCAGGTAGTCAAAACCGTATTCGTTGTTGGTACCGTAGGTAATGTCTGCGGCATAGGCCTCACGCTTAGCCGGTGCTGGCATACCTGGCAGGTTAATGCCGATGCTCAGACCGAGGAATTCGAACAATGGACGGTTGTTTTCGGCGTCACGTTGTGCCAGATAGTCGTTCACGGTGACCACGTGCACACCACGGCCACTCAAGGCGTTCAGGTAAGCCGGCAGGGTTGCGGTCAGAGTTTTACCTTCACCAGTACGCATCTCTGCAATACAGCGATCATTCAGTACCATACCGCCCAACAGCTGTACGTCGAAGTGACGCATGCCGAATACGCGCTTACTGGCCTCACGCACGACCGCGAAAGCTTCCGGCAGCAGGTTTTCCAACACTTCGCCCTTTTCCAGGCGAGCACGAAACTCGTTGGTTTTGGCTTTCAGTTCGTCATCGGACAGTTTTTCCATGTCCGGTTCCATCTGGTTGATCAGCTCAACCGATTTGCGCATGCGGCGCAGCGTACGATCGTTACGGCTACCAAAAACTTTGGTCAATAATTTCACTAACATGATGTTTGATATCTCTGTCATGACGGCCAACACAGGCAGTCAATTTGCTGTTATTTTTTAGGTTTTTTGTCGCCCGGCGGGCAAAAAATCAGATTAGGGCAGCGGGCCCGGCGCGAATTCCCTGCACCTGTGCGAGCCACAACCCGGTCTGATGCTGCGCAAAGGCAGGCAGTACGGCATGGTGGGTATCACGAATGATGGTTGGCGGCTTCGGCTCATGCGTCAGCAGCGCGTTAAGCGTAGAAAGCAGCGCCAGTTGCGCTACCTGCAAAGGGGGTTCAGCCACTTCCGCTTCGTTTTCCTGCACGCGCGCATAGACGGCCTGCGGCGCAAGAGCAAAAGAAAGGTGACGAATGACGGTGCGAAGCGCATGCTGGTGCCAGTAATCGACACTGAAGGTCGGGCGGCGATGCGCTTCTTGCAGTAACGCCAGGCTCTTAAAGGCATTACTGGCGGAATTTTGCCGGTTCAGGCTGGACGAGGTGCTCGGCAGAGCGGCTTGATCAGGTGCGCCGGACAGATTTGAAGGTACGCCAAGCGTGGCCGCAACCATCCCTAACAGGAGATGGGGCCAGAAATAACGTCTGCCAAATTGTCGCCAACGATTTAGAATACCGATCACGAGTTTATTATCCGCCGGAGCCCATTATGCGCGATAGCCGTCCACAATTATTAGATTCCCTGTTCGACGACGCGTCTGCAGAAGACAAAGGGCCGCTGCATAACGTCCAGCAACGCGCAGTGGCGCTGCTTAAGCTTAACCGTGCAGTGAAAGGTCTGTTACCGGTTCAACTGCATCCTTGGTGCCGCGTCGCGAATTTCCGACAGGGTATTTTAGTGCTAGAAACGGCAAATGCCAGCTGGATGATGCGCCTACGCTACGAACAACCGGCTTTATTATCTGCACTACGAGCGCAAATTCTACCATCATTGTCGTCGATCGACATCAGGATTAATCCGGCCTTGATGGCAAAAGGGAGCAACCTTGCGCAGAGCACCGCAAAAAATGCAGGAAATGCACAGCCGAGCGCACCGATGCGTCATCTGAGTCAGGAAAGTGCTAAAGAATTAAGGGGATTGGCGAGCAGAAGCCCAGAAAAACTGCGCAAGATATTGGAACGACTGGCGTCGTTGGCCGGAGAGAGTGCCAACGCGACCAGTCGTGATAAGTAATCAGCGGTATCGACTTATGCCAATACGGTAGACGGAGCTTTGAATGCCAGTGGCATTTCTGCTTCGTCCTGGAAAGTGACGTATTCCCACGCTTCCTGTTTTGCCAGAACGGCTTGCAGCAGCTTGTTGTTCAGCGCATGGCCAGACTTGTACGCGGTAAACGCGCCAATGATGTTGTGGCCGCACATGAACAGATCGCCGATAGCATCCAGCATTTTGTGACGAACAAATTCGTCTTCAAAACGCAGGCCATCTTCGTTCAGAACGCGATAGTCATCTACCACGATGGCGCAGTCAAAGCTGCCGCCCAACGCCAAACCACGCGACTGTAAGTATTCAATGTCACGCATAAAACCGAATGTACGCGCACGGCTGATTTGGCGCACGAACGAGTCGGCAGAGAAATCCAGGCGGTAGCGTTGCGTACTGGCGTCGATCGCCGGGTGGTTGAAGTCGATGGTGAAGTCCAGGCGGAACCCGTTATGCGGGGACAGCTCAGCCCACTTGTCGCCATCTTCAACACGCACGGTGTCTTTCAGACGCAGGAATTTCTTCGCAGAGTTCAGTTCTTCGATGCCGGCATCCAGCAACAGGAAGACGAACGGGCTAGCACTACCGTCCATGATTGGGATCTCGGCGGCGTCAACTTCGATAACGATGTTGTCGATGCCCAACCCAGCCAGCGCGGCATTAAGATGCTCAACGGTAGAAATACGCACGTCATGCTCATTCACCAGGCAAGTACAGAGCATGGTATCACGCACGGATTTTGCATCAGCCGGAAAATCAACCGGTGGATTCAAGTCAGTGCGACGATAGATGACCCCGGTATTAGCCGCCGCGGGGCGCATTGTCAGCGTGACTTTCTTGCCGGTATGCAAACCGACACCCGTCGCCTGAACAATACGTTTTAATGTCCTTTGTTTGATCATCGTTTTATCTCGCAATGTTATCAATCCTACCGACCAAGCATACAGCATGGCCGGCGGGACAGTTTAGCACAAAGAGCGGAGATTCCAAATTCTCAGGATATTCTTAGTCTGCCTGCTTACGCAGGAAAGCAGGAATATCAAGATAGTCGGGCTCTTTATTAGGCTGCGCAGTCGGATCGTTAACTACCTTGGCGGCAGGTTTCACTTCCTGCGGCAACGGCGACATGCCGTGCTGCTGGTAGCGATGATCCATCACTGGCTGGCTAGCCTGTTTGTTGGTCACCAGCGTGATTTCTGGACGTTTGTCCATGCCGATACCCGTCGCAACCACGGTCACGCGCAGTTCGTCGTTCATTTCCGGATCCAATGAGGTACCGATAACCACGGTGGCATTGTCGGAAGCGAAAGCACGAATGGTGTTACCCACGGTTTCGAACTCATCCAGACGCAGGTCAAAGCCTGCGGTGATGTTGACCAGCACGCCGCGAGCACCGGACAGGTCGATGTCTTCCAGCAGTGGGCTGGAGATCGCCATTTCCGCCGCTTCTTCAGCACGGTCTTCACCGCAGGCAACGCCAGAACCCATCATCGCATAGCCCATTTCGGACATCACGGTGCGCACGTCAGCGAAGTCGACGTTCATCAGGCCTGGACGGGTGATCAGTTCGGCAATACCCTGCACCGCACCTTTCAGTACGTCGTTGGCCGCGCCGAACGCGTCCAGCAGAGAAATGCCACGACCCAGAACTTTCAACAACTTGTCGTTCGGGATAGTGATCAATGAGTCCACGTGTTTGGACAATTCTGCGATACCCTGCTCAGCGAATGCCATGCGTTTCTTGCCTTCAAAATTGAAAGGCTTAGTCACCACGGCCACTGTCAGAATACCCAAATCTTTAGCCACTTCAGCAACAACTGGCGCTGCACCGGTACCGGTACCGCCGCCCATGCCGGCTGCAATGAAGACCATGTCTGCACCATCCAGTGCGGCGCGCAGGGCTTCACGGTCTTCTTCCGCTGAATTGCGACCCACTTCAGGGTTCGCGCCTGCCCCCAGACCTTTGGTAATACCGCTACCGATCTGGATGGTTTGGCCAACTGCCGTTTTACGAAGCGCCTGAGCGTCTGTATTAACGGCAAAGAATTCAACACCTTCGATGCGCTCGCGCACCATGTGTTCAACGGCGTTGCCACCGCCACCGCCGACGCCGATGACTTTAATCACCGCGTCATTGGTTAGTTCCATTGGTTCAAACATAGTTTCTCTCCGTTTTGTGCCTGTCGCTGCGAGATCATAAAAAGATTACTCAGCATGATCTCTTTGTTGAAACATTAAAACTCTTTTCTCAGCCAGCTATTGATGCGTTTAAACCAATTGCCCACTGAGGCGCGTTTTTCTACTTCTGCCTCACCACTCAGGTGAGACTCTTTTCCATAGTGCAGCAGACCTACCGCCGTAGAGTAGTAAGGCTCCTGCGCATAATCCGTCAGACCCGTGATGTTCAAGGGTTGGCCGATGCGTACCTGGGTGTGGAACACCCGTTGCGCACAAGCTGCCAGGCCATCAATTTGGGCAGCGCCACCGGTCAGCACAATACCTGCTGCCAAATGATGCTTCACCCCTTGCTGACGCAGTTGCTCCTGCAATTGCAAAATTTCATCGTTAACCAGATTCAACAGTTCGGTGTAGCGTGGCTCAATAACTTCAGCCAGTGTCTGTCTTTGCAGACTACGAGGAGGACGCCCCCCAACGCTTGGCACCTCTACACTTTCATCCTTGCTAACAATCGACCCAAGCGCACAGCCGTGTCGAACTTTGATCGCTTCCGCATCTGTCGGCGGCGTGCCGAAGGCGTAGGCGATATCGCTGGTGACCACGTTCCCGGCGTAAGGGATCACTTTGGTGTGGCGCAACGCACCGCCGGTGTACACCGCCATATCCATGGTGCCGCCGCCGATATCCACCACACAAACACCGAGTTCGCGCTCATCTTCGGTCAGGACTGCATAGCTGGCAGCCAAACCGGCGAAAATAAGTTGGTCTACTTTCAGACCGCAACGTTCTACTGCTTTAACAATGTTCTTCGCCATGTCGTTATGACAGGTGATCAGATGCACCTTGGCTTGCATACGCACGCCGGACAACCCAACGGGGTTTTTGATGCCTTCCTGATAATCGATAGCGTATTCCTGAGGGATGACGTGCAGGATGCGGTGTTCGTCACGCACGCGTACCGATTTAGCGGTATGCACTACGTTCTCGACATCTTCCTGTGTCACTTCCTCTTCGGAAATAGGAACCATCCCTATTTCGTTCTGGCAACTGATGTGTTTACCCGATAATGCGAGGTAAACCGAAGAAATCTGACAATCAGCCATCAATTCGGCCTGATCGATAGCGCGCTGTACGCACTTCACTACCGACTCAAGGTCGTTAACGCCACCCTTATCCATACCGCGAGACGGGCAGCTGCCCACCCCGATAATGTTGACCATGCCATCGGGCAGAACTTCCCCTACTAATGCGGAGACTTTTGCAGTACCGATCTCCAGCCCAACTACCAGTTTTCTGTCCGTCGACTTGATCATTGTTGTTTTGCCTGTGCCTGATTCTGTTGCTGATTACTGTTTTGCTGATCGCCTGCTGCCTGCGGGTCGATAAACACTGGGGCCCAACCTACCGATGCGCCGGACTCATAACGTAAGTCGACATAGCTGACTCGCTTACTCTGAGCCTGCCCCTGCTGCTGCAATACCGGGTAAAGCTCGATAAAGCGCTGCAGGCGTCCGGTGCGATCGTCGCGTCCCAGCTCCAGCCGAACATCATTATCCAAAGCCAGCTGCCAGGAATGGCGGGCACTCATGGCCGCCATTTTCAGCGTATATTTGCTGGCTGCTAGCATGCTGCTCATGGCCCGATAACCTTCCAGAACATCCTGTTCGCTCCCTTCCGGACCATAGAGCAGCGGCAATTTTTGTTTGCCAATTCGTTCTGCTGGCACGCTGAAGGACTTGCCTTCGGCATCCACCATGTGCAAATCATTCCAGCGCGCTACCGGGACATATTCCACCAGGTGGATTTTCAGCTCATCCGGCCATTGCTTGCGCACGCTGGCCTGCTTGATCCACGGCAGGCGTTCAATCTGCTGCTGGATGATATCCACATCCTGCGTCATGAACGTACCCGGCGATCCCAACGCCAAAATTGCCTGGCGAATATCGTCGTTGGTGGTGTAGTGACGTTCACCGGTCACCACCAGTCGTGACAGCGGCAGGCGGCTGGCATCTTTCATCCAGCCAATCACCGCCCAGCCACTCCACAGGATCGTTCCCAACACCATCAGCAGGAAAATCATTCCCGCTAATTGGGTTCCATTGCTGCGGCGCGGGTTATTATCCACCTCGCGTTCACGCGCATTCAGGGCAGCTTGCGACATATCAGTCGGCCAATTCCAAAATTCTCGCTACCAGCTGCGAGAAGCTTAAACCAGATTGGCGCGCTGCCATCGGCACCAGGCTATGACTGGTCATGCCCGGCGAGGTATTCACCTCAAGCAGATAGAAGCTGCCATCGCTATCCTGCATCACATCCACGCGGCCCCAGCCGCTGCAGTCCAGCCCACGGTAGGCGCGTAACGCCAGAGCAGCCATTTCGGCTTCCTGTTCCGCCCCTAGGCCACTCGGACAGAAATACTGCGTATCGTCCGAAATATACTTGGCCTGATAGTCATAAAACACGCCAGCCGGTTGAATACGGATTGAAGGCAATACCTGATCGCCCAACATTGCAACCGTGTATTCCGGGCCGCTCAGCCACTTTTCGACCAGCACGTCGTCGTCATGGCGGAAAGCCTCTTCCAGCGCCCCTTCAAGAGTGGCACGCTCAGTGACTTTGCTCATGCCAACGCTCGATCCTTCACGACTCGGCTTGACGATCAGCGGTAGGCCCAGAGCGTCGATGCGAGCAATCAGCGCAGACTTCTCCGCACCAACATACTGCTTACGGTTCAGTGCCACATAAGGTGCCACCGGTAAACCCATCGACTGCCACACCATCTTGGTGCGCCATTTGTCCATGGTCAGTGCCGACGCCATCACGCCACTGCCGGTATAAGGGAGCTCAAGAAACTCCAGCATCCCCTGCAGAGTCCCGTCTTCACCACCGCGGCCATGCAGCGCGATAAATACTTTGGTAAACCCGTGCTCTTTCAGCTGGGTTACCGGGAAGTCACGAATATCGATGCCATGCGCATCAATACCGGCTTCACGTAATCCGGCCAGGACGGCGGCACCAGATTGCAATGACACTTCACGTTCAGCGGAGGTACCACCCAGCAGTACGGCAACTTTATCGGCCATGGTGTTCCTCCTCTTTTTTCTGCGGCTGCAGCTTAAGCTCGGCCAGTTTTCGAGCCACCTTGCCCACGTTACCGGCACCTTGCACCAATACCAGGTCATCTGCTTGCAGCAACTGCGCCAAGGTTTCCGGCACGGTGTCTGGATCGGAAACCAAAATCGGATCCAACTTGCCACGGCTGCGGATAGTGCGGCACAGCGATCGGCTGTCCGCCCCTGGGATTGCCGTTTCGCCCGCGGAGTACACGTCCAGCATCAACAGCACATCCACCTGCGACAATACGTTAGCAAAGTCGTCGTACAAATCACGGGTACGGGTATAACGATGCGGCTGGAAAATCATAACCAATCGTTTATCCGGCCAACCCGCGCGCGCTGCTTTCAGCGTAGCGTCCACTTCTGTTGGGTGGTGGCCATAATCGTCCACCAGCATTGCGGTACCCTCTTTGCCGTTAACCGGCGTCAGCGGGAACTCGCCCAAGAAATCGAAGCGGCGACCGGTGCCCTGGAAACCTGCCAGCGCACGCAGGATATCTGCGTCATCGATCCCTTCTTCTGTCGCTACCGCCACTGCCGCTGCCGCATTCAACGCATTGTGGCGACCCGGTGCATTCAAGGTCACCGTCAACAACGGCTTGTCCTGACGGTTCAGCGTAAAGTGGCCCTGTGGCCCAACCTGGCGATAGTTTTCGATGCGAACATCAGCGTCTTCGCTAAAACCGTAAGTGGTGATATGGCGACCCACACGCGGCAGCAATTCACGCACTACGGGGTCATCAACACACATCACCGCACGGCCGTAGAACGGCAGATTGTGCAAGAAATTAATAAACGTCTGCTTCAAGTTTTCGAAGTCGCCTTGGTAAGTCTCCATATGGTCGGCTTCGATATTGGTGACAATCGCCACCATCGGCTGCAGATGCAGGAACGACGCGTCGCTTTCATCCGCTTCCGCGATCAGATAACGGCTGGACCCCAGACGTGCATGGGTACCCGCCGCTTTCACCAGCCCACCGTTGACAAAGGTCGGATCCAGGCCAGCTTCAGCATAAATGCTCGATACCATTGCCGTGGTGGTGGTCTTGCCGTGCGTACCGGCCACGGCAATGCCGTGGCGGAAACGCATCAGTTCGGCCAGCATTTCCGCGCGGCGGATCACCGGAATACGCGCCTCACGCGCGGCAACAATTTCCGGGTTGTCGGCAGAGATGGCGGTAGAAACCACCACTACGCTGGCATCCAACACATTCTCCGGGCGGTGATGGAAGTAAATCGTCGCCCCGAGCGCACTCAACTGTTGGGTTACCGGGTTTGGCGCCAGGTCAGAACCGCTGATTTGATAACCTTCGTTAGCCAACACTTCGGCGATACCACCCATGCCGGCGCCACCGATGCCGACAAAGTGAATGTGCCGGACGCGTCGCATCTCGGGCACGATAGTACGTAGTTTCGCCAGTTGTTGTGTATTCATCACTCTCTCTAATCCGGGTCCGGCATACCGGGCCCCTACATGACATTCTTTAATTCAGGCCCGGTGTACCGAACCCCTGCATATTATTTAGCGACTCGCACCAGCTCCGCCGCTACGCGTTCAGTGGCGTCAGGAATGGCTACCGCGCGGGCCTTCTCGGCCATCGCCAGCAACGTCGGACGATCCCAGCTTGCCAGCAGCTCCGCCACCACATCGGCGTTGAACTGCGGCTGCTCGATAATCTTCGCCGCACCGGCTTCTTCCAGCGGACGGGCATTCCAATACTGTTGACGGTCTTTATGCTGGAATGGCACAAAGATCGCCGGCAGGCCTGCTGCTGCGATCTCACTGACGGTCAGAGCACCGGAACGGCACACCACAACATCAGCCCAGGCGTAAGCAGCGGCCATGTCATCAATAAACTCGGTCACCTTATGCTGTGTCTGCCCTACCCTCTCGTAGTCGCGCAGCACAGTTTCCAGAGCCCCTTTGCCCACCTGATGCCAGAGCGTTATTTTATCGCCCAATCTCGCTGCGACTTCAGGAACTGTCTGATTCAGCACCCGAGCCCCCTGACTTCCGCCAATCACCAACACACGAATCGGCCCTTCACGCCCGTTCAGTCGCTCTGCCGGTAGCGGCAATGCCAGTACATCGGTACGGACTGGGTTACCCACAACCGCCGCGTTCGGAAACGCACCAGGGAACGCCTGCAAAACGGTTTTGGCAATGCGCGCCAACCAGCGGTTGGTCAGGCCAGCAATGCCGTTTTGCTCATGCAGCACCACCGGAATGCCGCACATCCATGCAGCCAAACCGCCGGGGCCAGAAACATAACCGCCCATGCCCAGCACCACGTCCGGCTGGTAACTGCGCATAATCGCTTTCGCTTGGCGTACAGCATGCCAGATACGCAGTGGTGCGCTCAGCTGGGCTTTCAGCCCTTTGCCGCGCAGGCCAGAAATACGGATGAAATCAATCTCGATCCCGTGCTTTGGCACCAGATCGGCTTCCATTCGGTCTGCGGTTCCAAGCCAGCGCACCTGCCAGCCTTGCGCCATCAGATGATGAGCGACCGCCAGCCCCGGGAACACGTGCCCGCCGGTACCGCCTGCCATCACCATTAAACGCTTAGGTTTCCCGCTCATCCCTTACCTCTTCACAAACGCCTGGGCTTTAGCCAGACGCGTTTCATAATCAATACGCAACAACAGCACGATTGCCGTCGACATAATTAACAGGCTCGAACCACCGTAGCTTATCAGCGGCAACGTCAGACCTTTGGTCGGCAACATACCGGCTGCGGCACCAACGTTTACTAACGCCTGGAAGCTAAACCACACGCCAATTGAACAGGCCAAAAAGCCGGAAAAGCGCTGATCCAGCTCCAACGCGCGGCGGCCAATCGACATCGCACGAAAAGCGACGCAGAATACCATTAACAATGCGAAAACCACACCGATATAGCCCAGTTCTTCGCCTAAAATCGAGAAGATAAAGTCGGTGTGTGCTTCCGGCAAATACTCAAGTTTCTGCACCGAATTGCCCAGCCCTTGCCCCCAGAATTCGCCGCGACCAAAGGCCATCAGAGACTGAGTCAACTGGTAACCGCTGCCGAACGGATCGGCCCAGGGATTCCAGAACGACGTCACACGACGCATACGGTAAGGTTCTGCAATGATCAGCAGCACCACCGCAAAAGCACCGGAGCCGATAATCGCCAGGAACTGCCACATTTTGGCACCGGCCAGGAACAGCATCGCCAACGTAGTGATAAACAGCACCACCACCGTACCGAGGTCTGGCTGTGCCAACAGCAACACGGCCAACACGACCATGACGCCCATCGGTTTGCAGAAGCCCCAGAAGTTGCTACGCACCTCTTCAACCTTACGGACCAGGTAGCTCGCCAGATAACAGAACAGCGACAGCTTGGACAGCTCCGCCGGCTGAATACGCAACGGTCCCAGCGCGATCCAACGCGATGCCCCGTTTACCGAGCTACCCACCACCAATACGATCAACAGCATCACAATCGACATCAACAGCATGACATTGCTGTAGCGCTGCCAGACTTCCATCGGAATACGCAGCGTCACCATCGACAAGCCAAACGCCAACCCGAGATACAAGGCATCACGCTTCGCGAACAGGAAAGGATCGTCCGCCAGACGTTGGCCGATCGGCATTGACGCCGACGTCACCATCACAAAACCGACAATGGCTAACCCGAAGGTCAGCCATAACAGGGTACGGTCATACAGCACCATATTGACCGAGTCGTTATCGCGCGACCCCGCGACCCAGTTCTTAAACAGCTCAGTCAGCCCGAAGTTCGGCAAGCGTAGTCTCATCCGCCGAGCTCCTGTGCCAAGCGGGCGAACTCGTCACCGCGCACTTCAAAATTACGGAACTGGTCCAGGCTGGCACACGCCGGTGACAACAGCACCATATCGCCAGATTGCACCCGGCCGGCAATCGCCTGCATCGCCTGCTCCATGGTATCGGTCAGCGTAGCGACCTCCGGCCGCAGTTGCGCTAACTGCTCACCGTCACGACCAAAGCAGTACAGACGGACATTATCGCCTTGCAGGTACCGCGCCAACGGGGAGAAATCGGCAGATTTACCATCACCACCCAGCAACAGGTGAAGTGTCCCATCCACCTGCAAACCATTCAGCGCCGCTTCGGTACTGCCAACGTTGGTTGCTTTAGAATCATTGATCCAGCGTACGCCGTTATGTTCCCATGCCAGTTGGAAGCGGTGCGCCAATCCGGTAAAGGTCGTTAACGCCTTCAGGCTGGAAGCCCGTGGGATATTCACCGCATCAGCCAATGCCAACGCTGCCAGCGCATTGGTATAGTTATGACGGCCGGTCAGCTTCATCTCGCGCGTGTTTAAAATTTTCTCTCCGCGAACCCGTAGCCAAGTCTCGCCCTGCTGACGGTTCAGGTGATAATCACCCACATCCGCACCAAAGCTAACGCAGCGCTCATCAGCACCGCGCACAGGCATGGTCAGCGCATCGTCCGCGTTCACCACGCAGACTTCCGCATTTTCATAGACACGCAGCTTGGCGGCACGGTACTGCTGCAGGCCAAACGGGTAGCGATCCATATGATCTTCGGTGACATTCAAAATGGTCGCTGCAGTCGCATGCAGGCTGGACGTGGTTTCCAGTTGGAAGCTCGACAGCTCCAGCACATACAGTTGGCACTCTTGGCGTAACAGGCTCAGTGCAGGCAGCCCGATATTGCCGCCGACGCCCACCGCCCAACCGGCTGCTTTTGCCATCTCGCCCACCAGGGTGGTAACCGTGCTTTTGCCGTTGGAACCCGTGATGGCAACGATCGGTGCCTGGGCTTCGCGGCAAAACAGCTCAACATCGCCAACGACTTCAACGCCAGCGTCCACCGCAGCGCTCAACGCCGGGGTCGCCAACGCCATGCCCGGGCTGGCGACGATCAAATCCGCCGCCAACAGCCAGTCCTGATGCAAATCGCCCAGATGGCGCTCTACGCTGTCGGGCAGCTTATCCAGCCCTGGCGGTGATACGCGGGTATCCATAACGCGTGGCGTCACGCCGCGCGCCATAAAGAAATCAACACAGGACAGGCCGGTGAGGCCCAACCCGATGATGACAACTTTTTTACCCTGATAGTCTGCCATGATTACCGCACCTTCAGCGTCGCCAGGCCAATCAGCACCAGCATCAGCGAAATAATCCAGAAGCGCACGATCACGCGTGGTTCCGGCCAGCCTTTCAATTCATAGTGGTGGTGAATCGGTGCCATACGGAAAATACGTTGCCCGCGCAGCTTGAACGATCCCACCTGCAAAATGACCGACAGCGTTTCAACCACGAACACGCCGCCCATAATCAGTAACAGGAACTCCTGGCGCAGCAGCACCGCAATGGTGCCCAGTGCGCCGCCCAATGCCAGTGAACCGACATCGCCCATGAAGACTTGAGCCGGGTAGGTGTTGAACCACAAGAAGCCCAGGCCAGCACCGACAATGGCGGTACAGACAATCACAAGCTCACCGGCGTGGCGCAGATACGGAATGTGCAGGTAGTTGGCGAAGTTCATGTTACCGGTCGCCCAAGCCACCAGCGCAAAGCCCGCGGCGACGAACACCGTTGGCATAATCGCCAAGCCATCCAGCCCATCGGTCAGGTTGACCGCATTGCTGGTCCCCACAATCACAAAGTACGCCAGCAACACGTATAACAGGCCGAGTTGCGGCATGATGTCCTTAAAGAACGGCACAACCAGCTCGGTGGCTGGCGTGTCTTTTCCTACGGCATACATGGCGAAAGCAACCACCAGCGCAATCACCGATTGCCAGAAGTATTTCCAACGTGCAATCAGCCCCTTGGTGTCTTTGCGTACTACCTTGCGATAGTCATCAACAAAACCAACGATGCCATACCCCACCAGTACGAACAGCACGCACCACACGTAAGGGTTGGACGGGTAAGCCCACATCAAGACTGAAACAGTGATGGAGGTCAGAATCATGATGCCGCCCATGGTCGGCGTACCACGTTTGCTGAAATGCGACTCTGGGCCGTCGTTACGCACGACCTGGCCAAAGGACATTTCCTGCAGGCGTTTAATCACCCGCGGCCCCATCCACAGGGAAAGGAACAGCGCGGTCAGCAGGCTGACAATGGCTCGGAACGTCAGGTAGGAAAAGACGTTGAAGCCGGAATAATATTTGACCAAATGCTCGGCCAGCCAAACTAACATGGTGCTTTCTCCTGTAACGCGCGTACTACCTGCTCCATTGCGGCACTACGTGAACCCTTGATTAACACGGTAATTACCGCATGTTCTGACAGTAATTCCGCCACGCGCGCGATCACTGCTGCCTTATCCTGAAAATGTTCGCCGTTACCGGAGGCATCAATCAGCGCCTGGCTTAACGGCCCCACACCCAGCACTTTATCGACTCCCGCCATCCGAGCAGCTTCGCCCACCTGACGGTGACATTCTTCAGCTTCCGCCCCTAACTCTGCCATATCCCCAACCACCATCACCCGGTAGCCGGGCATTTCTGCCAGTACCTGCGCTGCAGCGGTCATGGAACCGACGTTGGCGTTATAGCTGTCATCGAGCAGCAGTTGATGTTCAGAAAGCGCAATCGGGAACAAACGCCCCGGTACTGCCTGTAAATTTGTTAACCCTTGACGCACAGCCTCAAGCGATGCGCCTGCCGACATGGCCAGCGCCGCTGCGGCCAACGCATTGGCGACGTTATGACGGCCCGGCAGCGGCAGCGCGATAGGCGCGGTACCGAATGGGCTGTGCAGCGTAAACTGCGTCCCCTTGCCATTCACCTGCACATCGCTGGCGAAGAAATCGACACCTTCCGCCGCCTGCGGTGAGAAACGCCAGACGGTTTTGCCGCTCAGCGTGCTCTGCCAGTGTGGCCAGTCGTTATTGTCGGCGTTGATGATCCCCACGCCGTCAGCCGGCAAACCGGCAAAGATTTCGCCTTTTGCCTGAGCGACGCCGGCCAAAGAGCCGAAGCCTTCCAGGTGCGCAGCTGCCAGGTTATTCACCAGAGCCGTCTGTGGACGGGTTAATGCCGTGGTGTAAGCAATCTCGCCAATATGGTTCGCGCCCAGCTCAATCACGGCAAAGTCATGCTGCGGTTGCAAACGCAACAGCGTCAACGGCACACCAATGTCATTGTTGAAATTACCGGCGGTATAGAGCACCTCACCGCACTCACGCAAAATGGCCGCCGCCATTTCTTTCACCGAGGTCTTGCCCGATGAGCCGGTTAACGCCACGACGCGAGTGGGCACCTGTTGGCGTACCCATGCTGCGAGCTGCCCCAATGCCAAACGCGTGTCTTTCACCACCAGTTGCGGAACATCTACCATTAAGCGCTTACTGACCAACAAAGCGCCCGCACCTGCGGCAACCGCATCAACAGCAAAATCATGCGCGTCGAAACGCTCACCTTTCAATGCCACAAACAGGCAACCAGCGGTCACCTGACGGGTATCTGTCGTCACCTCAACGATTTGGCAATCGGCGCCGATCAACTCAGCGTCCAATACATCGGCCAGTGTCCGAAGGGAGACAGGAATCATGCCAGTACCCCCAGAAGACGTGCGACGGTGGTACGATCGGAGTAATCCAGACGGCGATTTCCAACCAGTTGGTAGTCCTCGTGGCCTTTGCCTGCCACCAACACCACATCGTGTTCTTTTGCTTGCATAATGGCGCTGGTGACCGCTTCAGCGCGGCCATGGATGACTAAGGCGCTCCCTGCGTCCAGCAGTCCAGTCAAAATATCTTTGATGATCGCTTGCGGTTCTTCGGTACGCGGGTTGTCGTCGGTCACGACCACACGATCGGCAAATTGCTCAGCAATGCCGCCCATCAACGGACGTTTGCCTTTGTCGCGATCGCCGCCGCAGCCGAAGACACACCACAATTGCCCTGCGCAGTGCAGACGTGCGGCTTCCAGCGCTTTTTCCAGCGCGTCTGGAGTGTGGGCATAATCGACCACAACTGTCGGTTTACCCGGTGCGTTAAACACTTCCATACGGCCACAAACCGGTTGCAGCTCCTGGCCGGTTGCCACTAACTCGTCCAGCGGATAACCCAGCGACAACAGGGTTGCCAATGCCAACAACAAGTTACTGACGTTGAAAGCGCCCATCAGACGGCTTTCAATCTGACCATCACCCCAACTTGAGCTGAAGTGGATAGTGGCACCGTTATCGTGATAATTGACGGTGGTCGTTTTCAACCAACGGCCATGGCAACCTGGCTGCAGATTATCCTGCATGGTCACGGCGACCGCGTCCGGCAACTTACTCAGCCAGCGCTGACCAACTTCGTCATCCGCATTAATAATCGCCTGGCCCACTTCGTGGCTCGCGAACAGCGACCACTTGGCCGCTTCGTAATTGGCCATGTCACCGTGGTAATCCAGGTGGTCACGGCTCAGGTTGGTGAATACCGCAGCAGCAAACGGCAGCGCCGCCACGCGGTTTTGCACCAACCCGTGAGAAGAAACTTCCATCGCAGCGAAGGTGGCGCCGCGATCGACCAGCTCGTTTAGCACGTGTTGAACATCTACCGCAGAGCCGGTGGTATTCTCGGTTGGGCACACTTGGCCCAGCAAGCCATTACCAACGGTACCCATTACGGCGCTGGTTTCACCCAGCAGCTGGCCCCACTGAGCCAGCAATTGAGTCGTGGTGGTCTTGCCGTTGGTACCGGTAACGCCGACCAAGCGCAGACGCTCCGCCGGTTCATGGTAAAAACGCCCGGCCAGTGCGGACAGACGTTGATTGAGTTGGCTCAGATAAATCACCGGCACGCCATGCATTTCCGTGATAGCGCCGTCTTCTGCCTGTCCTTCGGCTTCGGCAATCACAGCGGCAACACCCTGCGCGATAGCCTGCGGAATATAGCGGCGTCCATCCGTCTGATGGCCGACAACGGCGACAAACAGATCCCCGGCAGCCGCAATACGGCTGTCTAATGTCATTTCCCGCAGCGCGCGCCCGGGCGCCGTCGGCACCCACGGAGCGAGTAAGTCGCGCAAATTACGATCGGCCACCTGAACCCTCTTTTCTGTTAATTACAAAATCGCTTTTCTCTGTGGTGGGCAACGCATCCGGTTCAACGTTCATGGTGCGTAATACGCCACCCATGATCGCGCCAAACACCGGTGCGGAGATCGCACCACCGTAGTATTTCCCACCCTGCGGGTCATTGATCACCACCACCAGAGCGAAACGGGGATTACTGGCTGGCGCAACGCCAGCGGTATAAGCGATGTATCTATTGACGTATTGACCGTCCGGGCCAACCTTTTTGGCTGTACCGGTTTTGATGGCGATACGGTAGCCCTTGATCGCGGCTTTCACCCCACCGCCGCCCGGTAAGGCAACGCTTTCCATCATGTGTACGACGGTGCGCACCAGAGGCTCAGGGAAGACACGCTCACCGGCAACCGGTGGATCAACTTTGGTAATCGACAGCGGACGATAAACGCCCAGACTGCCGATCGTTGCGTAGACTCGCGCTAACTGTAACGGGGTTACCATTAGCCCATAGCCGAAAGAGAAGGTGGCCCTCTCTATGTCAGACCACCGTTGTTTTTTTGGGTATATGCCACTGCTTTCTCCGACCAGCCCCAAATTGGTCGCTTTTCCCAATCCAAAACGAGAGTAAGTATCTACTAACGCTGAGGACGGCATCGATAACGCCAGCCGTGAAACGCCGACGTTACTCGACTTCTGCAAGACCCCGGTCAGGGAGAGTTCCGCGTAACGCGCAACGTCCCTGATTTCCTTGCCGTTGATACGGTAAGGGACGGTATTCAGCACGCTGTTTTCTTTCACAATGCCGTGCTGCAATGCCGTCATGACCACCATGGGTTTCACGGTGGATCCAGGCTCAAAAATATCGGTGATAGCACGGTTACGCATGGTTTCTTTCGGCGTACCGGCCATATTGTTCGGGTTGTAAGAGGGGCTGTTGGCCATCGCCAACACTTCGCCGGTGTTCACATCCACCAGTACCGCGGTACCAGATTCAGCCTTGTTGAACGCCACAGCGTTGTTCAGCTCACGATAAACCAGCGCTTGCAGGCGCTCATCAACACTCAGAACCAGGTTATGCGCGGCCTGGCTGTCAACTGAAGAGATGTCTTCAATCACTCGGCCATAACGGTCTTTACGCACGGTCCTTTCGCCCGGTTGCCCGGTCAGCCAGCGATCGAAGCTCTTCTCAACGCCTTCAATCCCCTGCCCGTCAATGTTGGTTACGCCGATAATATGCGAAGTCACCTGGCCGGAAGGATAGTAGCGCCGTGATTCCTGACGCAGATAAATCCCCGGCAGTTTCAGTTTGTGGATGTAATCGCCGATCGCCGGGTTTACCTGGCGCGCCAGATAGACAAAGCGCCCCTTGGGGTTAGCATTAATGCGGGTAGAAAGCTGATCCAGCGGGATATTCAGCGCATCAGACAGTGCCTTCCAACGGCTGTCCAGCGTAATGCCACCGCGCTCATTCAGTTCTTTCGGATCAGCCCAGATAGCATTTACCGGGACACTCACCGCCAACGGACGGCCTGAGCGATCGCTGATCATACCGCGTGACGTCGGGACTTCCTGCACGCGCAGTGAACGCATGTCGCCTTCTTTCACCAGGCGGTCTGGGTTAATCACCTGCAAATAAGCCACGCGCAGCATCAACCCTACCAACGCCAGCAAAATACAGCCGCACAGCAACGCAAAACGCCAGCTTACAAAGCTGGCTTGATCTTCCTGGCGTTTCAACTTACCGGGCCGTGCTGCTTTCATGCGTTCCCTTTCTACTCCGTGTAATGATTTCAGTTAAACCATTCATTGTTTAACGATGATATTTTCCTGCGATGGATCAACATGTTGCATCTGCAGTTTTTCAGTAGCGATACGCTCTACCCGACTGTGATCCCCAAGAGCATTCTCTTCCAGAATCAGGTTGCGCCACTCAATGTCCAGAGCGTCTCTCTCTAAAACAAGCTGTTCGCGTTCGGCGGTCAATAAACGCGTGCGGTGCGCGGTGGTCACCACGAACACCGCAGATACCAGCGAAGCAATCAGCAAAATCAATGGGATCTTGGCGTTGCGCAGCAAATCACCGCCAATGACCCCGACCAAACCGTGACGCTCGTTGCCAATCACGCTGACATCCTCTCGGCAATACGCAGCACCGAGCTGCGCGCACGTGGGTTTTCTGCGACTTCGGCATCGCCAGGCATCATCTTGCCCAGCGCCTTGAGCGTGCGCCCGCCCATGCTGCGCAGCTGCTCTTCAGTCAGCGGAATACCCGCAGGTACCTGAGCACCGCGGCTATGATGGCGCATGAAGCGTTTAACAATGCGATCTTCTAACGAGTGGAAGCTGATGACAGACAGGCGTCCCTGTGGTGCCAGTACTTCCAACGCGCCGTCCAGCGCACGTTCAATCTCTTCCAGTTCACTGTTGATATAGATGCGGATCGCCTGGAAACTGCGGGTTGCCGGATGCTTATGCTTATCCCGGAACGGGCTGGCATTGGCGATCAAATCAGCCAGTTCTTTGGTCCGTGTCATTGGCTCAACGAGGTTTCTTTCTACGATGGCGCGAGCAATGCGCTTGGCGAAGCGCTCTTCACCGAAGGTTTTCAACACCCAGGCAATGTCGTCTGCTTCCGCTTTCATCAACCACTCAGCAGCCGACTGGCCGCTCGATGAGTCCATGCGCATATCCAGCGGACCGTCACGCATGAAGGAAAATCCGCGTTCTGCGTCATCAAGCTGTGGGGAAGAAACGCCCAGGTCGAGCAAAATACCGTCAATCTGCCCCACTAATTCGCGTTCCCGCACATAGTGTGACAAATCGGAGAAGGGGCCGTGTACGATGCTAAAACGAGGATCTTCAATAGACTTGGCGGCTGCAATCGCCTGTGGGTCGCGGTCAATTGCCAGCAAACGTCCTTCCGGCCCTAGCTGGGACAGAATCAGACGCGAATGGCCACCGCGGCCAAAAGTACCGTCGATATATATGCCGTTACTGCGAATATTGAGGCCGTTAACCGCCTCATCCAACAGTACGGTAGTGTGTTTATAATTTTCCAACATGCTTATAGCGACAAGTCCTGTAGCCGCTCAGACAACGGTTCCTGAGTCGACTGTTCTGCGTCAATATCATCCTTGACTTGTTGATACCAGGTCTGTTCATCCCACAGCTCAAACTTGTTGAACTGCCCGACCAGCATCACTTCTTTTGTAAGCCCGGCGTGCTGACGTAGCGTAGTGGCTAACAACAACCGACCGGCACTGTCCATCTGACACTCACTGGCATGTCCCAACAACAGGCGCTGAACGCGGCGCTCGGCGGGATTCATACTCGACAGACGGGATAACTTTTGTTCAATAATTTCCCATTCGGGCAGTGGATAAAGCAGCAGGCAGGGCTGGTGGAGGTCAATGGTACAGACCATTTGGCCTTGCGATTGCTCGTTCAGCAAATCCCGATAACGGGTCGGTACGGCAAGCCGCCCTTTGCTGTCGAGGTTAACCATCGTTGCTCCACGGAACATTCCTGAGTTACCCCTTCACGACCGTTTTCACCACTTTACCCCACAAATTCCCACATAATGGAGTTTACGGAGGGTATGAAAACCTTGTCAAGCCAGAGCGCCAGCGCTTTGGCAATATTTCTTCAGTCATTTTGGGAGCTAGCTCGCGAAAGGAACGCGATTTATTAGATGATTAAAAATTAACATCATGATAAACGGGGAGAATTTTCTAAGCGGAAAGAACGTGATTAAAAACCTGACAAATCGGCGATTAATTAACTCAATACTTCCTTCTGCAATCGATGTCTCATTTTTCAGCTCGGCAATCACAGCCCTGTAACCCCGCGCGAGCCGCAGCGGGCAAGGCCCAGCGTCACCTCACCCTAAAGGTAAAATATGTCATAAGCTATTGAGTTAATAACGCTCAATGGTTATTTCACCCCAAGACGGGCGCTATTTTACTTCAATTAATGCGCCAGTGATCAGTCCGGCAGGAAAATAAATCACTCGGATATTACGAGGCGAGCCAATTCCGATTTAAATCAATTTAGTAAGATTATTCTCAAAACACCTGTTTACAATTATGGTTTCATTTCCTTACATCATTTATTCCCACAATTTTTAGTGAGAATAATTGCCTCGTGACCAAAATCAACACAACTCATTGTTTTTTATTGAATAGTTAGAATGCATCCCTTTTTAATCCCTTCGCGCCATATTCTTCTCCATTCTCTCAGCACAAAAACCACACAAGGCACTCAAATAAAAATATTCGACTACTTAATCAACGCATGACGAAAGCGTAAACTACATAAAGAATTAAAAACCAGATTTAACAACTAAAAATTAAATAATTAACAGAGCATTAACCAATAATCACGGAGATTGCATTATGCTTTCGCCTGTCCCAC
The DNA here is from genome assembly GCF_017832355.1 of Serratia sp. PL17. Taxonomy (GTDB): domain Bacteria; phylum Pseudomonadota; class Gammaproteobacteria; order Enterobacterales; family Enterobacteriaceae; genus Serratia. Next base: position 489,270 of record NZ_JAFIBY010000002.1, on the reverse strand, counting down.
ATTGGCGTAGCGCCGCCGCCGATACCTTTGCACTGGTGGTGTACTGTTTCATTGCCGGTATGGCAATAGAAATTCTGGTATCCGGCATGAGTTTCCAGCAGTCGCTTTCATCTCGTTTGCTGTCGATCCCCGTCAATATCCTGATCGCCTGGCCTTATGGCCGCTATCGTGATGCCTTTATCGGCGTCGCCAAACGCCTTCGCGGCCATCCTTTTTTACTGCGCAACCTTGCCGACTTGCTGGCCTATGTCAGTTTCCAATCGCCGGTTTACGCGGCCATATTGTGGAGTGTGGGTGCCGACGGACAGCAAATCATGACGGCAGTAGCCAGCAACGCGGTGGTTTCAATGGCGATGGGCGTGGTGTATGGCTACTTTCTCGAATATTGCAGAAAGTTGTTCAGAGTGGCGGGGTACGTATAAAGGGATTCGGCAGGAGTGCGAAACAGCACTCCTGCCTGAAGATTATTTCCGGCTCAGGCTACCGCGGCGGAAAAGATTACGACGAATTCGCGTCAGACCTGGTTTAGGTTTACGTGGTTCATCCAGGCTGGCCAAGACCAGCTCCAGCACGCGTTCGGCCACATCCCGGTGCCGCTGCGCAACCGCCAAGACAGGGCATTCAAGGAAGTCCAACAGCTCATGATCGCCAAAGGTGGCGATGGCCAGATCGGTCGGCAAGCGGCCACGTTGTTTCAGCGTGACGTCCATCACCCCTTGCAACAAAGAGAATGAAGTGGTGAACAATGCTTGTGGCATTGGATGCGTTTTCAGCCATTCGGCAAACAATACCCCCGCAGCTTCACGTTCATAGCTGTTGGCATACAGATAATCGACGTGCCGTTCGTCATCCTGCCAGGCCTGGCGGAAGCCTTGTTCACGCAGGAAGCTAACGGAAAGCTCCGGCAGCGCCCCCAAATACAGAACGGACTCTGCCGGGAAGGTACGCAGTTCCTGCGCCAACGCGAAAGAGTCTTCTTGGTCAGCCCCGACAACGCTAATGAAGTGTTCGCGATCCAACGCTCGGTCCAAAGCGATAATCGGCAAGGGATCGTTAGCCCAACGCTGATAGAACGGATGCTCCGGTGGCAAGGCGGTGGAAACGATAAGCGCATCGACCTGACGTTGCAACAGGTGCTCAATACAGCGCATTTCGTTATCCGGCTGATCTTCCGAACAGGCAATCAGCAACTGGTAGCCGCGTTGACGCGCCTGGCGCTCCAAATAGTTGGCAATCCGGGTATAGCTGGTATTTTCCAGATCCGGTATCACCAAACCGATTGAACGGGTCCGCCCAGCGCGTAATCCTGCCGCGACGGCATTTGGGTGATAGTTGTGCTCCCTGACCACGGCCATCACTTTTTCGACGGTTTTATCGCTGACACGATACTGCTTCGCCTTGCCGTTGATGACATAACTGGCCGTGGTGCGCGAAACGCCTGCGAGACGCGCGATTTCATCCAGTTTCACGTTAACCCCTTTTGACGCTAAAAATAGAAGTGAAAGCGATACCCGTCATACTTGAAACTGCCCCTGCGTTGACTACGCTCACTTATCCGAATCACTTACCACAGTAAGCTCATCGGGATGCGTTCCCTTGCCGCCTTGATGCAGCTCCAATTATCTTGGGTATATACTTGGATTAACCATCGCATCCTGTGCGGGTATTCAATCCAGCCTCTGCGATCTAACAGCAGAAAACACTGCTGAGCAACCGCTTTTGCCGAAAGGTGCCAGCAAACAGGCAAAAAACACCGAAAAACAAAGGGCGCAGCCCGTGCCGCGCCCCTAAATCCTACTACGTGGAACTTCAACGCATGATTTTGTCGCCACGCGACACGCCAACCACACCGGAGCGCGCCACCTCAACGATCTCTGCCACCTCACGCACCGCGTTAAGGAAAGCATCCAGCTTATCGCTGGTACCGGCCAACTGAACGGTGTAAAGCGTGGCGGTGACATCAACGATTTGGCCGCGGAAAATATCAGCGCAGCGCTTCACTTCTTCACGGCCATAACCGCTGGCTTGTAACTTCACCAACATGATTTCACGTTCAACGTGTGCACCCTGCACCAGTTCGCTAACGCGCAGCACGTCGACCAGCTTATGCAGTTGCTTTTCGATCTGCTCTAGCACTTTCTCATCACCGACGGTTTGAATCGTCATGCGTGAGAGCGTGGGATCGTCAGTCGGTGCAACCGTCAGGCTTTCGATGTTGTAACCACGCTGAGAAAACAACCCCACCACACGCGATAACGCACCAGACTCGTTTTCCAGCAATACAGATAAAATACGGCGCATGATCAGGTCCTCTCCGTTTTGCTTAACCACATTTCGTCCATGCTTCCACCACGAATCTGCATTGGATAGACATGTTCGGTTTCATCGACGGTCACATCGACAAATACCAGGCGTTCTTTTTCGGCCAGCGCCTGCGCCAGCTTGCTTTCCAGCTCATCCGGCGTACGAATGGCAATGCCTACGTGGCCGTACGCCTCTGCCAGCTTGACAAAGTCCGGCAGGGAATCCATATAAGATTGGGAGTGGCGGCCGGAGTAAATCATGTCTTGCCACTGTTTCACCATACCCAGATAACGGTTGTTCAGGTTCACTACGATCACCGGCAGGTTGTATTGCAGTGCGGTGGACAGTTCCTGAATGTTCATCTGGATGCTGCCGTCGCCGGTCACGCAGACCACAGTTTCGTCAGGCAACGCCAGCTTTACACCCAGTGCCGCCGGCAGACCAAAGCCCATGGTGCCAAGCCCACCGGAGTTGATCCAACGACGCGGCTTATCGAATGGGTAGTAAAGTGCGGCGAACATCTGGTGCTGACCGACATCGGAAGTCACATAAGCGTCCCCTTTCGTCAGCCGGTGCAGGGTTTCGATCACTGCCTGCGGTTTAATGGTACCGCTGTTTTTGTCGTAGCCCAGACAGTCGCGCGCGCGCCACTGCTCAATTGACTGCCACCAATCACGCAACGCGTCGTGATCCTGCGCTTTGTCTTCCTGCGCCAACAGCTCCAACATCTGGGTCAACACCTGTTTGGCATCGCCGACAATGGGAATATCGGCGTCAACCGTCTTGGATATTGACGTAGGGTCGATGTCGATGTGCAGTACGGTTGCGTCCGGACAGTATTTGGCCAGATTATTGGTAGTACGATCGTCAAAACGCACGCCGACGGCAAAGATCACGTCGGAATTGTGCATGGTTTTGTTGGCTTCATAAGTCCCGTGCATGCCGAGCATGCCAACGCTCTGGCGATGCGTACCAGGAAACGCGCCCAACCCCATCAGGGTACAGGTGACCGGCAGACTCAGTTTTTCTGCCAGTTCCAACAGTTCTGCGTCGCAGGCGGAGTTGATCGCGCCACCACCGACATACATGACGGGTTTTTTGGCCGACAAGATGGTGTGCAATGCGCGTTTGATCTGCCCACGATGCCCCTGCACCGTTGGATTATAGGAACGCATACTCACTTCATCCGGGTAAGCATAAGGCATTCTCACCGCAGGACCCACGATGTCCTTCGGCAGGTCAATCACGACGGGACCAGGACGGCCCGTAGAAGCCAGATAAAAAGCTTTCTTCAGTACGCCGGGAATATCTTCGGTGCGTTTCACCAAGAAGCTGTGCTTTACCACCGGACGGGAAATCCCGACCATGTCACATTCTTGGAAAGCATCGTAACCAATCAGTGAGCTGGGAACCTGGCCGGAAAGCACCACCATAGGGATAGAGTCCATATAGGCAGTCGCAATACCCGTGATCGCATTGGTTGCCCCGGGGCCGGACGTCACCAACACCACCCCCACTTCACCGGTCGCACGCGCATAGCCATCGGCCATATGCACGGCACCTTGCTCATGACGAACCAATATGTGATCGATTCCTCCAACCGTATGCAGGGCGTCGTAAATATCGAGCACCGCCCCGCCGGGATAACCGAATACATGCTTAACGCCCTGATCAATCAACGATCGGACGACCATCTCGGCTCCTGACAACATCTCCATGGGTTTGCCTCCAGGCTAACTTATTCTTATCTGGCGCCGGAACGTGACGCCTGCTGTGGGGCAATACCCCAAAATTTTTATGGATTGACTATAACCCATTAACATAACGTCAGAATATGAGGCAGGCAAACGGCAAAATGACACAACGAGTGAAGGGTTACTGCTACAGGCTGGGGATCGGGGAATTTACAGAAACAATGCACTAGCCACGGGCAAATCAAGCTAGGCATTGTTTCAGTCAGGCGAGGAATTACAGAACTATATCAGGCAAGGATTATGCTGTTTTTTCGCCGAACAATCCGCCCGGCGACAATAGCGGATCTACTCCTGGTACATAGAATCGATTTCACGCTGATAGCGCTGTGAAATGACCTTGCGGCGCAGTTTCAGCGTTGGCGTCAATTCGCCCAACTCCATAGAGAAAGCGGCAGGCAACAAGGTAAACCTTTTTACCTGCTCAAAACGCGCCAGCTCTTTTTGCATCTCACGCAGGCGGCTTTCAAACATGTCCAGGATATGGCTATTGCGCAACAACTCAATACGATCCTGATACTTCAGGTTGATGGACTTGGCGTACTCTTCCAGAGACTCAAAGCTGGGCACAATCAAAGCAGAAACAAATTTACGCGCATCGGCGATGATAGCCACCTGTTCGATAAAACGATCCTGTGCCAACGTGCCTTCCAGCATCTGCGGCGCAATATACTTACCGCCAGAGGTTTTCATCAGATCTTTAAGGCGCTCGGTAATGAACAGGTTACCGCCTTCATCAATGGCGCCGGCGTCACCCGTTTTCAGCCAACCGTCTTCAGTAAAGCTGTCAGCCGTTTCCAATGGTTTATTGAAATAACCACGCATCACTATTGGACCACGTACCTGGATTTCATTCTCCTGCCCAATACGCACTTCAATTCCCGGTAAGGGTTTACCAATTGAGCCAAAGCGGAAGTTACTTTCTTCCCAACAGGAAACGGTGGCGCACGTCTCAGTCATGCCATAACCGTACTTGATGTTAACGCCCATCGCCTGAAAGAACAGAATGACGTTGTCGTCAAGTTTGGCACCTGCCGCTGGTAAGAAACGCACCCGCCCGCCAAGAATGCCACGTAGCTTACTCAGCACTAGCTTATCGGCCCAGCGATGGGAAAGATCAAACAGCTTACCTAAAGGTTTACCGGCACGTTCCTGCAAGAATTTGCGCTCACCGCAGACAATGGCCCAATGGAACAGCGCACGACGCAGCCAAGGTGCACGTGCCACCTTTTCATGCACTGCACTGAAGATTTTTTCATAGAAACGCGGCACGGCGCACATCAGTGTCGGACGTACCGACGCCATGGCTTCACGCACCCAGTCGGTATTGGGTAAAAATACGTTCTGGGCGCCGGAATGCATGATAAAAAAGCTCCAAGCGCGTTCAAACACATGTGACATTGGCAAGAAACTGAGAGAAACATCCTCTTCATTCACCGTCAGTCGCTCATCGTGCAGGTAAAGTTGCGCAGCCAGATTACGATAATCCAGCATGACCCCTTTTGGTTCACCGGTGGTGCCAGAGGTATAGATCAGTGTGAACAGATCGCCCAAATCGCAATCGGCGATACGCTGCTGCCGCTGCGATTCAACAGCGGCAAGGTCAGCTTCACGCTCGAAGGTACTCAGGTGCTGTGCAATTTCACAGCCGTGCAGATCGACAGCGTCATCAAACACAATAATGTGGCTTAGTTGCGGGCATACGCCACGCAATGCAATAGCGGCATCCAATTGGGCCTGCTCACCAACAAACAGAATGCGTACATCAGCATCATTGATGATAAAAGCCGCCTGAGCCGCCGTGTTAGTGGCATACAACGGTACGCTAACGCCACGCAATTGCAGAATCGCCAAATCAACCAGTGACCAAGCCATGCAGTTGTTGGCAAAAATGGCGATACGTTCCTGTACGTCAATGCCCAACGCCAGCAACGCACTTGCGATGTGACTGATATGCGCGTCGACCTGTCGCCAGGTCAACTGTGTCTCACCATCAGGTGACCATTGGCGAAAAGCTGTGCGATCGGCACGGTGGGAAACTTGATGCTGTATACGGTGAGTTAAATGGTATTGCAGCAGATTATTGATCATAGCGCTCTAAGCCTGAAATGAATCAAACAGTTAACCTTGGGCAGGACGACATATCCCGCATCTCAGCTTACACGTGTTTACTTTTTTTCGCGCAGTCTACCTACTCTCTGGCAGCGGGAAAAGAGATTTCAGCGTCGAAGTGTGCGCCAAAACCAAGATTAATTTCATCACGTCCATTCATTTGGACAGAAAGAAGGTTAAAAGGTTTGATTCAGGCTACGAAATGCATGTCTGGCAGCAGCACCTTACCAACAGGTAAAAACACCAATCACAATTAAAATATCAGGATATAATTTCGCATTGGAAAATTTTGGTAAAACTATCGAAAAAATAAAGAAGTGGTTAATGAAAAAGACTTAACTCAAGATATATCTTAGATAAGCCCAAGATAATTCCTAATAAACAAACAGCGAAAATTATTCCCCCAATCGGGAGATAGCCGCCTTAGGGGATAATAACCCGTTACTTACTCAGTGGTCTCGGGCTGACTCAGCATGGATTTCAACCATTGATGCCCCTTATCGCGTTCAGCTGATTCATGCCAAGAAAGATAGCATGTTGCTTTTTCCTCAATCCAAGGCAAGGGAATACATCTTAACTGTAATTTTTCGGCTTGCTGCTGAGCTAACCAAGCAGGAACAATAGCCACCATATCTGTATTGGAGACAATGCTCAGTACACTATATAAGTCCGTACACTGCTGGGTGATGACACGCCGCATCGTTTCTTTTATATAGTAAGGTTTACTGAATGAATAGAATCCCTCAAGCGATACTACAGCGTGCTGTTCCGATACAAGTTGTTCCTGTGTGATGTTAGCGTCAATTCTCGGATGTTTCTGGGCTAAGACTAACGTCAGCTCATCCTCAAAAAGCACAACATTGTTAAACTCTGTAGATTCAAAGTTTGCATAACCAATGACAAACTCCACATCCTGATAACGCAATTGGTTGTCAATGTTACTTGTTATATAAGAATTTATTTTCAAATGCATTTGCGGTGCCATTTCTTTCACACGGTTGATTATTGCCGCCCCCAAACGCAAATCAAGCGGGCTGCACAATGCAACAGAGAAAATGCGCTCGCTGGTCACAGGCTCAAATTCCGCCCCTGGCAATTCATTTTGCACAAGCTGCAACGCCTGGCGCATCGGGCCAAACAGCTGTTTGGCACGCACTGTGGGCTGAATGCCGCGCCCACATCGCACAAAAAGCTCGTCATTAAACATCAGTTTCAAACGCGCGACAGCGTTACTCACCGCGGGTTGTGACATCCCCAAAAAGCTTGCCGCCCGCGTAATGTTCTGCATTTGCATAACCGCGTCAAACACCGTGAGCAGGTTCAGATCGACGCTACGCAGGTGTATTTCACTCACACATTGATCAATAACAACCTCTGAATTTAATTCCGACATATCTCACTCCACTAAGTCCTATTTAGATAACTCAAACGAATATAATCAAAGCAATGATTGAAACATCACTCTCTGAATCACACACGAAAAGTTAGTTGCCCATCGCCTCTATTTAAAAAATGGCTTGAACATCATCCCATATAAAAACGTGATTAAAGATTAAATACTGACGTATATCTCGATTATTTTCTTGGTTGCAGACAGAAAAACCGCATTAAAAACCCAACAAACAGTCATAATATAACTCGCAGTTATAACATCACCTGACACACTCACCATTAACTGTTCATACCCAAGAAAATAAAATACAAAAGCATAACCTGTCAAACATCTGATTCTTACCTATTGATAGCCAGATCGTCTAACACATTCACTGGAACAATAAAAAGCACAAACACATTGACAATAGGAATGCAAAAAATAAAAAACACTCTTTTAGTCTCGCGAGAGCGATGGTTACGCACTTTCAATATTAACCAAATGTAAATCAGAAGCAATTACGACAATATATATTCAGTTAATTTATGCTAAGAGGCCCGCAAATCACTCATGATTTTTTCTCTGGCAACATCATTTTTTACCGAATTATCGTCTAAAGCGTTACGCCGTTAACCACGTATGTAAAGACTATCCCCATTTTCAATCAGGTGTTGACAGCGCCAAGCCAATAACGTATCAAATTAGACAACGACATTATTTTGAGAACGTGAACCGCTATGAACCGTACACATCGTCTACTAGGCCTACTACTTAACGCATCTTCTTTGCGCGGTATGCCAGTGGACGAAGTTCAGAGCTGATTCAGCCCACGACATAACAAACCCGCGCTACTGCGCGGGTTTTTTTTTACCCGCTTAGCGTGAAATAAACACGATAAGGAACGCCCTGATGAGCCAACAAGTCATTATTTTCGATACAACGCTGCGTGATGGTGAACAAGCGCTGCAAGCCAGTCTGAGCGTGAAAGAGAAGATTCAGATAGCGATGGCACTGGAAAGAATGGGGGTCGACGTCATGGAAGTCGGTTTCCCAGTCTCTTCACCGGGTGATTTCGAATCGGTGCAAACCATCGCCCGTCAGATCAAAAATAGCCGTGTGTGTGGATTGGCCCGATGCGTCGATAAAGATATCGACGTCGCGGCCGAAGCATTGCGTGTCGCCGAAGCCTTTCGTATTCACGTCTTCCTGGCCACCTCAACCCTGCACATCGAATCAAAGTTGAAGCGTTCGTTCGATGAAGTGCTGGAGATGGCGATTCGGTCAGTGAAACGTGCTCGCAATTACACAGACGACGTAGAGTTCTCTTGTGAAGATGCAGGCCGTACTCCCATCGATAATCTGTGCCGTGTGGTGGAAGCAGCGATTAATGCTGGCGCGACAACGATCAATATCCCGGATACCGTGGGTTACACCACGCCGAACCAGTTTGGCGGCATCATCAGCACTCTGTACAACCGCGTCCCCAATATCGATAAAGCCATTATTTCTGTCCATTGCCATGACGATTTGGGTATGGCAGTCGGCAACTCTATCGCCGCGGTGCAGGCAGGTGCGCGCCAGGTTGAAGGGACGTTGAACGGCATTGGTGAGCGTGCAGGCAACACCTCGTTGGAAGAAGTGATCATGGCGATCAAAGTGCGCCAGGACATCATGAACGTGCACACCAATATCAACCACCAGGAAATTTTCCGCACCAGTCAAATTGTCAGCCAGTTGTGTAACATGCCGATCCCGGCCAACAAGGCGATCGTGGGCTCCAATGCTTTCGCACACTCATCCGGTATCCACCAAGATGGTGTCCTGAAGAACCGTGAAAACTACGAAATCATGTCACCGCAGACCATTGGTCTGAAAGATGTGCAACTGAACCTGACCTCCCGTTCCGGTCGTGCTGCGGTAAAACACCGTATGGAAGAAATGGGCTATAAGGAACAGGACTATAACCTGGACAACCTGTACGCCGCATTCCTGAAGCTGGCCGACAAGAAAGGCCAAGTGTTCGATTACGATCTGGAGGCATTGGCCTTCATTAATAAGCAGCAAGAAGAACCAGAGCATTTCAGCCTGGACTATTTCAGCGTCCAGTCAGGCAGCAGCATCATGGCGACCGCATCGGTGAAATTGATCTGTGGTGAAGAAGAAAAAGCCGAAGCGGCCACAGGCAACGGCCCGGTTGACGCAGTTTACCAAGCTATCAATCGCATTACCGGTTACCCAATCGAGTTGGTGAAATACCAGTTAACGGCCAAAGGTCAAGGCCGTGATGCACTGGGCCAGGTTGATATTGTCGTGTCCTACAACGGTCGTCGCTTCCACGGCGTGGGCCTTGCGACCGACATCGTGGAATCCTCAGCCAAGGCGATGGTTCACGTATTGAATAATATTTGGCGCTCTCAGCAGGTAGAAAAAGAAAAACAGCGTCTGCAGCAAAGCAAACATCAAAATAATCAGGAAACGGTGTGAACATGACGAAGACTTACCACATTGCCGTCTTACCCGGAGACGGAATCGGCCCAGAAGTAATGGCCCAGGCGCGTAAAGTGTTGGACGCAGTGCGTCAGCGCTTTGATATCCGCATCACCGAAGCCGAATATGACGTCGGTGGCATCGCCATCGACCGTCATGGCAGCCCACTGCCCCAGGCTACCCTTGCGGGTTGTGAGCAAGCCGATGCTATTCTGTTTGGCTCCGTGGGTGGCCCGAAATGGGAACACCTGCCCCCCGCCGAACAACCAGAACGCGGCGCGTTACTGCCACTGCGTAAGCACTTCAAGCTGTTTAGTAACCTGCGTCCCGCGCGTTTGTACCAAGGCTTAGAAGAATTCTGCCCACTGCGCGCCGACATCGCCGCCCGGGGATTCGATATTTTGTGCGTGCGCGAACTGACCGGCGGTATTTACTTTGGCCAGCCGAAAGGCCGTGAAGGCCAAGGCATGCAGGAACGTGCTTTCGACACTGAGGTCTATCACCGTTTCGAGATTGAACGCATTGCACGCATCGCCTTTGAATCCGCCCGTAAGCGTCGCAACAAAGTCACCTCTATCGACAAAGCCAACGTCCTGCAAAGCTCAATCCTGTGGCGGGAAGTGGTCAATCAGGTTGCTAAAGATTACCCGGACGTGTCGCTGTCGCACATGTACATCGACAACGCCACCATGCAGCTGATTAAAGATCCGTCCCAATTCGACGTGCTGCTGTGCTCCAACCTGTTCGGCGACATCCTGTCCGACGAATGCGCCATGATCACCGGTTCAATGGGCATGCTGCCATCCGCCAGCCTGAACGAGCAAGGTTTCGGTCTGTATGAGCCGGCTGGCGGTTCTGCGCCAGACATCGCGGGTAAAGGTATCGCTAACCCAATCGCTCAGATTCTGTCGGCCACCCTGCTGTTGCGATACAGCCTGGGCGCCGCCGACGCGGCTGATGCCGTAGAGCGCGCGATAAACCAGGCGCTGGAACAGGGCTACCGCACCGCCGATCTGGCCGGTACAGGTAACGCCATCAGCACCGATGAAATGGGCGACATCATCGCCCGCTTTGTAGCTCAGGGGGCATAACATGGCCAAGACCTTATATCAAAAGCTGTACGATGCCCACGTGGTGTACGAAGCCCCAAACGAAACGCCGCTGTTATACATCGACCGTCATTTGGTGCACGAAGTCACTTCGCCACAGGCGTTTGATGGCCTGCGCGCCATGGGCCGCAAAGTTCGTCAACCGGGCAAAACGTTCGCCACCATGGATCACAACGTCTCGACCCAAACCAAAGACATCAACGCCAGCGGCGAGATGGCACGAATTCAAATGCAGGAGCTGATCAAGAACTGTGCTGAATTCGGTGTCTCTCTGTACGATCTGAACCACCCGTTCCAGGGTATCGTGCACGTCATCGGCCCTGAACAGGGCATGACGCTGCCGGGCATGACCATCGTGTGCGGAGACTCCCACACCGCAACGCACGGCGCCTTTGGCTCGCTGGCATTCGGTATTGGCACCTCGGAAGTCGAACACGTACTGGCGACCCAGACCCTGAAACAGGGCCGCGCCAAGACGATGAAAATTGAAGTCGCCGGCGACGCTGCCGAAGGCATTACCGCCAAGGACATTGTGCTGGCGATCATCGGCAAAACTGGCAGCGCCGGCGGTACAGGTCACGTAGTGGAATTCTGCGGCAAAGCGATTGAAGCGCTGAGCATGGAAGGCCGCATGACCCTGTGCAACATGGCGATCGAAATGGGTGCCAAGGCCGGGCTGGTTGCACCGGACGACACCACCTTTGATTACCTGAAGGGCCGCCAGTTTGCGCCGACCGGCACCAACTGGGAACAGGCTGTCGCTTACTGGCGTACGATGAAGTCCGATGATGACGCCAAATTCGATACCGTGGTGACCTTACGCGCAGAAGATATTGCGCCACAGGTCACCTGGGGTACTAACCCAGGCCAGGTGATCGCCGTCAATCAGGTGATCCCTGCACCGGAATCCTTTAGCGATCCTGTCGAACGAGCCTCTGCCGCGAAGGCACTGGCCTACATGGATCTCAAACCGGGTATCAAACTGACTGAAGTGCCGATCGACAAAGTGTTTATCGGTTCTTGCACCAATTCGCGCATCGAAGATCTGCGTGCCGCAGCGGCGATCGCCAAGGGACGCAAGGTTGCCAACGGCGTTCAAGCTATCGTGGTGCCCGGCTCCGGCCCAGTAAAGGCGCAGGCAGAGGCTGAAGGCTTGGATAAAATCTTTATTGAAGCCGGTTTTGAATGGCGTCTGCCGGGTTGCTCAATGTGCCTGGCAATGAACAACGACCGTCTGAACCCCGGCGAACGCTGTGCATCCACCAGCAACCGTAACTTTGAAGGGCGTCAGGGCCGTGGTGGCCGTACGCACCTGCTCAGCCCTGCTATGGCTGCTGCGGCTGCCGTTGCCGGTCATTTCGCCGATATCCGTGATATTCACTAAGGGGCTAACGTGTCTAAATTTACTCAGCATATCGGTTTAGTCGTCCCTCTGGACGCGGCTAACGTCGATACCGACGCCATCATCCCAAAACAGTTTTTGCAGAAAGTCACGCGCACAGGTTTCGGCCAGCATCTGTTCAACGACTGGCGTTTTCTCGACGATGCCGGTCAACAACCGAACCCAGAGTTCGTGCTGAACAAACCGCGTTACAAGGGGGCCAGTATCCTGCTGGCGCGTGAAAACTTTGGCTGTGGCTCCTCACGTGAGCATGCCCCGTGGGCACTGACCGATTACGGTTTCAAAGTCGTGATTGCACCAAGCTTCGCTGATATCTTCTATGGCAACTCGTTCAATAACCAGTTGTTACCTGTCACACTGAGCGAACAAGAAGTCGATGAATTGTTCAAACTGGTGGCAGACAACGAAGGCGTCGAGTTTGTGGTCGATCTGGAAAATCAGACCGTCAACGCTGGCGGTAAAAGCTATCCGTTCGAGATTGACAGCTTCCGCCGCCACTGCATGATCAACGGGCTGGACAGTATTGGTTTGACGCTGCAACACGAGCCCGATATTTCCCGCTACGAAGCGCAGCAGCCTGCGTTTCTGAACTGATCATCGGCTAATACTCCCAATACGACAAGGGGCCCCCTGGAGCTGAGTAAACTCAGTGGCAGGGGCCCCTTACACAACTCAAACAGCGGCAGTTTCAAGTATGACGGGTATCACCAATAACCCAGCCACTTCCACCACGCCCCACCAATCAAAATCCAAATCAACAGGTTAACCACGCTCATCACCCAACCGGCTTTCCACCACTCCCCTAGCGTCACATAGCCAGAGCCGAAAATAATCGGTGCTGTTCCCGTGCCATAGTGAGTCAGTGACATCATCAGTGAAGAAGAGAACGCCAGGATCAGTCCCAGCAATGCAGGCGGGGCACCCAGCGCAACCCCTGCAGCAAAGAACGCGGCGAACATGGCAGTGACGTGTGCAGTGGTGCTGGCGAAAAAGTAATGCGAATACAGATAGATAATGGTCAGAAGTACCGTGCCACCGACCCAGCTCATGCCCATGTGATCGATACCGTTGCCCACCGTTTGCGACAGCCAACTGATCAATCCCAACTTACCAAGGAAACTGGCCATCATCACCAGCGCAGAGAACCATACGACGGTATCCCAAGCGCCCTTGTGTTTCAGCACGTCTTCCCAGCTCAACACCCCTGTAGCCAATAGCACCGCCAGGCCAATCAGCGCCGCAGTGGTTGGGTTTACCGACAAGGCCGGTCCAAAGATCATCGCCGGGATACCTGCCCACATCACCAATAACAAGGCAAACACCGCCAAGGTGATTTTCTCGGGTAATGTGATGTGTCCCAATGCCTGCAGTTTTTCACGGGCGAAAAGTGGTGCATCCGGGGTACTTTTCACGTCCGGTGGATACAACAGGTAAATCACCAATGGCATAACGATAAGCGAGCACAATCCCGGTACCAAAGCCGCAACAGCCCACATTGACCAGGAGAGCTCAAAGTTGCCATGGGTGCCTTTGGCAATCAAACTGACGATCAAGGGGTTAGGTGCCGTAGCGGTGATAAACATCGCAGAAGTGATAGGGTTGATATTGTAATTTACCAATGACAGATAGCGGCCAATTTTACCGGAGGTATTCAACTCGGGTTTGGAGCCAAAGCTATCGGCGATTGATCTCATGATCGGATGGATAATCCCGCCGCCACGGGCCGTATTGCTTGGCGTTACCGGTGCCAACGTGGTCTCAGCCAGCGTCAATGCATAGGCGATCCCCAGCGTCTTTTTGCCAAACAGCGAAATAAAGTAATAGCCAATACGTGCACCTAACCCGGTTTTGTTCAGGCTAAGAGAAATCATAATCGAGAAACCAATCAGCCAGATCAATTGGTTGGAAAATCCACTCAGCGCGTCATTCAGCGCCGCGCCTGGATTGCCGGGATGGGTAACGCCGGTCACGGCCACCAGCGCAATGGCCACCACTGAAACGGCACCGATCGGCATCGCTTTGCCGATGATGGCAATAATGGTGCCGATAAACAGCGCCAGCAAATGCCAGGCATTGGGCTCTACCCCATCAGGCACAGGGATCACAAACCAAATTAGCAAAGTCGCAGCGAGGGCACACAGAGAAGGGACAGGTTTGAGCGGTGTTAGTTTATCCATAACATACCCACTTTTCTAAACGGATCGGCATCTCAGCAACAAGATGGGCGGGAGCGCAGCAGTCACGCTCCGTGTTCCATTTAGCTTGGGGGGTTGGCGTCATGTTCTCAATGACATGCGTCAATGTTGCTGACGTTAAAACTCACACTTCCCGCACGCGAGCGCTCACCCATAACGCCACCACAGCCAGGACGGTCGCGAACCAATACACCGCATAATGGCCCAGATTTTCCACCAATGCCCCCTGCAGTACACCCGCCAAAATCACACCGGTAGAGATGCTGTTGGTAAACAACGTCGTCGCTGCTCCCGGCCGTCCCGGCATCAGGTCCTGGAAGTACAGCATGCCGATGCCAGCGATAATGCCAATAAATATGGCGTTGAATAGCTGTAGCACCATCAGTGCCAGCTTGAATTTAAACATCACCAACCCGGCATAAAACAAAATACCCGCTGCCACAGCAAACAGCATCATGTTGCGCTTGCCGAAGCGTTTGACGTAATAGCCAGCCAGCAGCATTGCCGGGATCTCCAACCCCGCCGCTGTCCCCATCAGCAGACCCGCCAGATTCTCCGGTAGCCCCAAATCCGCGGTAATGTAGAGCGGCATATCGATGATATACATCGTATTGCACGTCCACATCAGCATCGAGGCGATAAACAAGCGCCGCACATCAGGGTTACGCCAGGCACTCACGGGGGCAATAGGGGCAGAGGCCGTATTGGCAAGCGCATCGTCCTGTGCTTGCTGCCCAGCACGCGGCACTGATGGCAAGGTAAACCACACCAATAGTGCACAGACAGCAAAGGTTGTCGCCGCAATCACGAACATCACGGTAAATCCATAAGTCAGCGCCAGCGTAAACGACAGCGGCGGACCAATCACCCATGCCAGCGACAATTGCGCACGCATCACCGAGCTGAACATCACGACTTCACGCGCCGAGCTGTCAGCATATTCTCGCGCCAGCGCGAAAATTTGCGGCATCGCCGTATTGGCAATAGCCGACAACAGCACACCGGCGGTAATCAGCGTCAAATAGTCACGATTGAAGGCAAACAGCAGACAGTTGCCGATCGCCATAACACAGCACATCAGAATCAACTTACGCCGGTCACCCTGCGTATCCGAACGCTTGGCCAACAGAAAACTGACGGCAATACCGACAATGGCATTAACGGTGTAGAACAGGCCAACCCATAACGGTCGCACCTTAACTTCAGTGGTCAGGAACAGGCTCAGCGTCGGCGCCAAGAGTGCCCCGGCAATGCCGGAAAGAAACGCGATCAGCAGGAAAGCGGCAAAGACAGGATTAAAGCGGCGTGGCAGCCAGCGCTGGCGTTTCATATCATCGTTCCCTGGCCCTAAAGCGGAAGACAGAACCTTAGGCTACGGGAGAAAAATTGCAAGAGCATCCCCATGGCCCACAATAAAAAAACCAGTGGGTATGACCCCACTGGCTGGTGAACAACACCATTACTCAGAAACACTTTCATTACCGGAGCCTCAGAGGTGCTCGCGGTATTGCTTGTCCGTCATGCTCTTAATGTCCCACTGGGTCAGGTGGGCCAACATGTCCAATCGTGCCTGTTCAGGCACCAGGCCCAGCCAGTCGGCGTGCTGCCGGCGTACCGCACTGAAGTAGCGCTGATAGAACTGTTTTGACAAGAAAACTTTCATCCGTCGCCCTCCCCCTTTCATTGAGGAAAATTATCGGCGTAATATAGGGAAAGATAAATTGATGAGTTGATGCCGGAGCGTTCCTCTTTTATGTCCACCTCCAGATTGCAACAGCAGTTCATTCGCCTGTGGCAACGCTGCCATGGCGAGCCGACAGAGACCACGCTGCAAGAACTGGCCGACGCGCTCACCTGCTCACGTCGTCACGTGCGTTCGCTACTTGGGGCCATGCAGCAGCAAGGCTGGCTGACCTGGCAAGCGGAATCGGGGCGCGGCAAACGTTCGCGGCTCACCTTCCACTATACTGGCCTGGCATTGCAGCAGCAGCGGGCGGAAGACCTGTTGGAACAAGATCGCATCGATCAACTGGTGCAATTGGTCGGCGATAAAAATGTGGTGCGACAGATGCTCCTCTCGCAACTGGGGCGCAGCTTTCGTCAGGGTAAACACATTCTGCGTGTGCTCTACTATCGCCAGTTGTACAACCTGTTGCCCGGTTCGGCGTTACGACGTTCGGAAACCCATTTGGCACGGCAGATTTTCAGCGGACTGACGCGTATAAATGAGGAAAACGGGGAACTAGAATCAGATCTCGCGCATCATTGGCAAGCGTTAACACCGCTGCACTGGCGTTTTTATCTACGTCCGGCGATCCATTTTCACCATGGCCGTGAACTGGAAATGGAGGATGTCATCAGCACGCTCAGTCGGTTGACGCCGCAGCCCCTGTTTTCCCATATCGAGCGAGTGACGTCACCGACGCCATACGTGATTGACGTGCACCTGCTCAGCCCCGACTACTGGCTCCCCTGGTTGCTGGGCTCTGTGCACGCCATGATCCTCCCGCGTGAGTGGCAGAGTCTGCCAGAGTTCTCACGCCATCCAATCGGCACTGGGCCGTACAGTGTGGAAAGGAACCACCGCAGTCAGATGAAAATTCACGCCTTCGACGATTACTTTGGTTACCGGGCACTGATCGATGAGGTAAATATCTGGGTATTGCCGGAAGTGACAGAAGAACTGGTACATTCAGGCGTACAACTGCAAGCTGACGATACCGGCAAAAATGAGCTGGAAAGCCGATTGGAAGAAGGCTGCTATTTCCTGTTGTTCGATCAACGTTCCCCATTGGCGGCAGATCCGGCCATTCGCAGTTGGCTGTGTGAGTTGATTAACCCCATTTCACTGCTGAGCAACGCCGGGCCTATCTACCAACGCTATTGGTCTCCCGCCTATGGCATTCTGCCGCGCTGGCATCATAACCGTGCGCTGGCCCTGCAACCCAAACCACCTGGATTAACCGAACTGACGCTGACCTTCTACAGCGAACACTCGGAATTCCATGCCATTCAACAGGCGATCGAACCTTTGCTGGCGCAGCAGGGTATCAAGCTGAAGATTCAGAGCGTCGATTACGACACCTGGCACAAAGGCGATGCGATCAGCGATGTGTGGCTAGGCAGCGCCAACTTCTATCTGCCGCTGGAATTCTCACTGTTCGCCACGCTGTATGAGTTGCCGCTAATGCAGCACTGCATGAATGAAGATCTCGCAGAGGATGCGATGTTATGGCGCGCCAATGCCTTACCGCTGGCCGATTTTGGTCAACGCCTGGTCAGCAGTCATCAGTTGCATCCGCTGTTCCACCACTGGCTACAGCTACACGGTCAACGGAGTATGCGCGGCGTGCGGATGAACACCCTCGGCTGGTTTGATTTTAAATCCGCGTGGTTTGCGCCACCGGAAGCATAAGCATCTTTCACCAGCGCGCGTTAGTCTTTACAATGGCGCCGTCTCAACGGGGTGCAAAAAACGAATTATTGCTGAGATATACCCAAAATAATTTGAGTTGCAGGTAGGCGGCAAACGAGCGAATCCCCAAAACATAGAATTCCTATGTGACTGGGGTGAGAGAGAGAAGCCAACACCGCTGCAACGTCAAGTATGAAGGGTATAAACCCGTCGAACCTGATCCGGTCAATACCGGCGGAGGGATTTGAGCCTAGCGAACCGGCAGCCGCCATTCGCCCCTCAGATACCTTTGCCCCCTAAATGTTCAGGAGTGCAAAGTGGTCAAAAAAAGCCTGCCCTTATTACTGTTGTTGAGCGCCGCACCGGTGTTCGCCAAACCCACGCTGACGGTCTATACCTATGATTCTTTCGCTGCCGACTGGGGCCCTGGCCCGGCAGTCAAAAAGGCCTTTGAGGCCCAGTGCGACTGTGATCTGAAATTCGTTGCCCTGGAAGACGGTGTCTCACTGCTTAACCGTTTACGCATGGAAGGCAAAAACAGTGCCGCCGACGTGGTTCTGGGATTGGACAACAACCTGCTGCAGGCCGCGCAACAAACCGGTTTATTCGCGCCAAGCGGCGTTAACAGCGCAACCTTGAGTGTGCCTGGCGGCTGGCAGGATAAAACCTTCGTGCCTTACGACTACGGTTACTTTGCCTTTGTTTACAATAAAGAAAAACTGAAGAACCCACCCACAAGCCTGCGAGAACTGGTCGACAGCGATCAAAAATGGAAAGTGATTTACGAAGATCCGCGCACCAGTACTCCGGGCCTGGGCCTGCTGCTGTGGATGCAGAAAATCTATGGTGACAAAGCCCCCGAAGCTTGGCAGAAACTGGCGAAAAAAACCGTCACCGTGACAAAGGGCTGGAGTGAAGCCTACGGTTTGTTCCTGAAAGGTGAAGGCGATCTGGTGCTCAGCTACACCACCTCCCCTGCCTATCATCTTATTGAAGAGAAGAAAGACAGCTACGCCGCGGCCAATTTTAGCGAAGGCCACTATCTGCAAGTCGAAGTGGCGGGCAAACTCAAAGCCAGCAAACAACCGGCGCTGGCCGAGCGCTTTATGCAATTTATGGTCACTCCGGCGTTCCAGAATACCATTCCAACAGGCAACTGGATGTACCCGGTGATAAAAACCCAATTACCCGCAGGTTTTGAGCAAATGACCGTACCGCAGACAGCGCTGCAATACAGTGCAGAAGACGTGGCTAAACAACGCGGCAACTGGATCCGAGCATGGCAAACCGCCGTCAGCCACTGATCCCGCATTGGCTATGGCCGGGGCTACTGGCCGCAGGTCTGATCCTGACCATCGCCGTATTGGCGATGGGTTCTCTGTGGCGACACGCGCCGGAAAGCGACTGGCGCGGCCTGTGGCAAGACAGCTACCTGTGGCATGTGGTCCGTTTCACCTTCTGGCAGGCGTTGCTGTCTGCACTGATTTCGGTGCTGCCCGCAATCCTATTGGCACGTGCGCTATACCGCCGCCGTTTTCCTGGTCGTCAACTGCTGCTGCGGTTGTGTGCCATGACGCTGGTGCTGCCCGTACTGGTAGCCGTATTCGGCTTGCTCAGTGTGTATGGCCGACAAGGCTGGTTGGCCGCGCTATGCGGCTGGCTCGGCATTGACTACAGTTTCTCCCCTTACGGCCTGCAGGGCATCCTGTTAGCCCACATGTTCTTCAACCTGCCTTTAGCGACCCGGCTACTGTTACAGGCACTGGAAAACATTCCGGTCGAGCAACGCCAACTGGCGGCCCAGCTTGGCATGAGCGGTTGGCAGCAATTCCGCTTTGTCGAGTGGCCAGCGCTGCGTCGTCAAATTCTGCCGAGCGGTGCGCTGATCTTTATGTTGTGCTTCGCCAGCTTCGCCACCGTGCTATCACTGGGAGGCGGGCCGCAAGCCACCACCATCGAACTGGCTATCTATCAGGCACTCAGTTATGACTACGATCTCAGCCGTGCAGCACTGCTGGCTCTTATCCAACTGGCATGCTGTCTGGGCCTGGTGGTGCTCAGTCAGCGTTTGAGTCAGGCGCTGCCCGTTGGCAGCACCCATGCCCACCGTTGGCGCAATCCGGAAGATAGCCTGTGGCGCCGCACCAGTGATGTTCTGCTGATTACCGCCGCGCTGCTGTTGCTGTTACCCCCGCTGCTGGCCGTCATTGCCGACGGGGCCAATCAAACACTGGTCAGCGTTCTACAACAACAGGTGCTCTGGCAGGCGTTGTTCACCTCGCTACGCATCGCGCTCGGTGCAGGCGCACTCTGTGTCATGCTGACGATGATGCTGTTGTGGAGTAGCCGTGAATTAAAGCTGCAACAGCGATTACGCTTTGGCCATACGTTGGAACTGAGCGGCATGGTGATCCTGGCAATGCCGGGTATCGTGCTGGCTACCGGCTTCTTCTTGTTGTTAAGCGATACCCTGGGGCTACCGCAATCGCCCTATGCGCTGGTTATCCTCACCAATGCGTTGATGGCAGTGCCTTATGCGTTGAAAGTGCTGGAAAACCCCATGCGCGACCTCGCTGAACGTTACAACCCGCTGTGTTTGTCACTGGATATCCACGGTTGGCAACGGCTACGCTGGATCGAACTCAAAGCATTACGCAGCCCACTGGCACAGGCGTTAGCCTTCGCCTGCGTATTGTCACTCGGGGATTTTGGCGTGGTGGCCCTGTTCGGCAACGAGCACTTCCGTACGCTACCTTTTTACCTGTATCAACAGATTGGCGCCTATCGCAGTAATGACGGCGCGGTCACCGCACTGTTGCTGCTACTGTTGTGCTTCCTACTGTTTACCTTGATCGAACGTTTACCAGGCCGCCATGATAGATCTTGAAAAACTGACCTACCTATATGAACACCTGCCCATGCGCTTTGATCTGCGCATTGAGCCGGGCGAACGTGTCGCGGTGCTTGGCCCCAGCGGGGCAGGAAAAAGCACGCTTCTTAGCCTGATCGCCGGGTTCCTGTCTGCCACCAGCGGCAAGCTGCGGCTCAATGGCAGCGACCACACCACTACGCCACCGGCTAAACGCCCCGTCTCTATGCTGTTTCAGGAAAATAACCTGTTCGCCCATTTGACGGTGGCACAGAACATCGGATTAGGTCTGGATCCCGGATTGCGGCTGAAGGAAGAACAGAAGCAACAGTTGGCACACATCGCGCGACAAGTGGGATTGGAAGAACATTTGACGCGCCTGCCGTCACAGCTATCCGGTGGCCAGCGCCAGCGTGCAGCCTTGGCCCGCTGCCTGATCCGTCAACAGCCTATCCTGTTGCTCGACGAGCCTTTCTCAGCGCTCGATCCCGCACTGCGCAATGAAATGTTGCAGCTACTGCAGGAGGTTTGCGACCAGCGCTCCCTGACATTGCTGATGGTTTCCCACAATCTGGATGATGCCGCGCGGATCGCGCCGCGCACCTTACTCGTGGTCGACGGCCGCATTTATTATGACGGCCCGACGCTGGCACTACTGGACGGCAGCGCCCCAGAGGCCAAGGTACTCGGCATCGCGAACAAAGCGTGATCTGACGCGCGTTTTTTATGCTGTGAAAATAAACCTGTTGTGCGAATTTTGCGCCTGTGGTTTTATAAAAACCTGACTTTTTTTACTGATGATAAGGTTCCCTGTGATCGCATCCTCGCTGACTTCGACCCTACTAATTACCGCGCTACCAGCCGCGGTGGTCGTCGTGCGTGTGGTGGTGGTCGTCGGCAATGCGCCGTAGGGTCCGAATCAACGCATCGATTCCCAAACCCCGCCGGCGCAAACCGGGCGGGGTTTTTAGTTTTAGCCCCCTGCCCAGAAAAGCGAACCGGCCTTGAGAAAGGATAGGAACATGGCAATTTCGGGCACGCCACATCAAGGTAACCGCTTCACCGGCGCACAGCTGATCGTTCATCTGCTGGAACGGCAGGGTATTACCACCGTCGCCGGCATTCCCGGTGGTGCAGCACTGCCACTGTATGATGCACTGGGCCAAAGCACTCGCATTCACCACGTACTGGCACGCCACGAACAGGGGGCAGGCTTTATGGCTCAAGGCATGGCGCGTGCTAACGGCAAAGCGGCGGTGTGCATCGCCTCCAGTGGACCGGGTGCAACCAACCTGGTCACCGCCATCGCCGACGCCAAGCTCGATTCCATTCCGCTGGTATGTATCACCGGCCAAGTGCCTTCCTCGATGATCGGCACCGACGCTTTCCAGGAAGTGGATACCTACGGCATCTCGATCCCTATCACCAAGCACAACCATTTGGTACGCGATATCCGCGAATTGCCGCAAGTGATCTGCGATGCATTCCGTATCGCAGAGTCCGGTCGCCCAGGTCCAGTGTGGATCGACGTGCCTAAAGACGTACAAACTGCGGTTATCGATTTGGATGAGTTGCCCCCGATCGCCATTCCCGATGCGGCTCCCGCCTTTGAAGCCTCCGCGGTGGCTCAGGCTGCGACAATGATCAACCAGGCCAAGCGCCCGGTGCTGTATCTGGGTGG
Organism: Serratia sp. PL17; assembly: GCF_017832355.1. Taxonomy (GTDB): domain Bacteria; phylum Pseudomonadota; class Gammaproteobacteria; order Enterobacterales; family Enterobacteriaceae; genus Serratia. Next base: position 466,573 of record NZ_JAFIBY010000002.1, on the reverse strand, counting down.
CGGTATCATCTGCGCCAATGCCTACCAACAGGCGGTTGAATTGGCCGAACGCGCCAACTTGCCCACCACCATGACGCTGATGGCACTCGGCGCCATGCCGGTTCAGCATCCGCTGTCGCTGGGTATGCTGGGGATGCATGCGGCACGTAGCACTAACTTTATCCTGCAAGAAGCCGATCTGCTGATCGTACTGGGCGCCCGCTTTGACGATCGGGCGATTGGCAAAACCGAACAGTTTTGCCCGAACGCCAGCATCATCCATGTGGATATCGACCGTGCCGAACTGGGTAAGGTGAAACAGGCCAATATTGCCATTCATGCCGACGTTGGTCAGGTGTTGCAGCAACTGTTACCACTGATTGAGGCACAGCCACGCAGTGAATGGCTGGACACCGTCAACGGCCTGAAGCGCGAGTTCCCGTTCAGTATGCCGAACGCCGAAGACCCGCTGAGCCATTACGGGCTGGTGCTCGCTGCCGCACGCTGTGTAGATGACAGCGCCATTATCACCACCGACGTGGGCCAGCATCAGATGTGGGTAGCACAAGCCTATCCGCTGAGCCGTCCGCGCCAGTGGCTGACCTCTGGTGGGCTCGGGACCATGGGCTTTGGCCTACCAGCCGCAATTGGCGCCGCGTTGGCAGAACCACAGCGTAAAGTGCTGTGCTTTTCCGGTGACGGTAGCCTGATGATGAACATTCAGGAAATGGCTACTGCCGTCGAACACAATCTGGACGTGAAAATTATCCTGATGAACAACCAGGCGTTGGGGCTGGTACATCAACAGCAAACCCTGTTCTATCAACAGCGCATTTTTGCCGCCGCCTACCCCAAGCGCACCGACTTTATCAAGATTGCTGCCGGTTTCGGGTTGGACACCTGCGATTTGAACGCCGCGGAAGATCCACAGGCAGCGCTCGCAGAAGCGATCCAGCGCCCAGGGCCTTGTCTGATCCACGCGCTGATCGATATCAATGAAAAGGTCTTCCCGATGGTGCCGCCGGGTGCCGCTAATATCGACATGATTGGAGAATAAGCCATGTCAGAACAATACAATAACCCGCAGGTGATCCTGGAGCTGACGGTTCGTAACCATCCCGGCGTGATGTCGCATGTGTGCGGTCTGTTCGCCCGCCGCGCCTTTAACGTGGAAGGCATTCTGTGTCTGCCGCTGAAAGACGGTAAACAGAGCCGCATCTGGCTATTGGTGGCGGACGATCAACGACTGATGCAGATGATAAGTCAGGTAGAGAAACTCGAAGATGTATTGCAAGTAAAACGCCACAGCGAGGACGTGCGGGTGTTCGAACAGTTAGAGGCATTCTTCCAGTAATGTACAAAGGGGCGTTACGCCCCCTTGTTATTGTCCTGCTAATACCTTCCACAAGAGGTGCCGATAAACCGGCATCAGTGGTTGCAGGGACAGATAATAAAAGGTGCCGAGCGCCAGGATCCAACTCAGCACGCAGGCCATCCGCAGTCGCACCGGCGACAGCCAGTTGCTCAAGCGGTCGGCGCTGCGCTTGCCTTCACGCCACCAACGCCAGCTCAGCCAGACGGCAAGCCAAACCAGCATCACCACCGCAAACAGCAACCATTTGAATAACGCACTGTTGGCGCTGGCAGGAATGTCGATCGCCACGCCGGCCAGAATACCCGGGAAAAAATAGACCGGTGGCCAGGTGATGCAGCCGATAATGTTCGGCAATGCGAATTTGTACGGCGGTAAATCCAGCATCCCGGCGACCATCGGCACCAGTGGACGCGTCGGGCCAATAAAACGGCCAATCAGAATGGTCGCCATACTGTGCTGATGTAGCGCATGCTCGGTTTTGTCGAGCATCGCCTTGTTCTTTTTCAGGAATGACCACCGGTGCAACGGCCCCTTGAAGGCACGACCGATAAAGTAAGAGATCCAGTCGCCCAGCAAGCAACCGGCAATGCCCGCCGCCCATGCGTAATAGAAGTCAACCTGACCACTGCCAATCAAGGCGCCGATACTGGCCATCATCACCGTGCCGGGCAACAACAACCCAACCAACGCCAACGACTCCAAAAACGCGACAAGCATGACGACCATCAGAGTGAAAGCCAAAGACTGGGTAATTAAATGCTGTAAATAGGCTTCCATTAAACCTCTGCTGGTTATCCAAAGCGCGTGGGCGTGGGATTGTCAGGTGCAGCCGGGAACGAGTCAACCGGTGAATTGTAGGGTTTTTTGGCAGGACTGCACGGCAATGGACAATGACTGTATAAAAACCCATACTGTAATTTATGTCCTTCTCCCTTTAGCTTAGCCTCTCAGGAACAGCGTGATGTCACTCCAACAGGGTTTCCTGCTCACCCGCCACTGGCGTGATACGCCGGCTGGCACCGAGGTGGAGTTTTGGCTGGCGACCGACAATGGACCACAGCAAATTCGCCTGTCGCCGCAGACCTCCGTCGCCTTCATTCCTGTCGAACAGCGCCAACGTGCTGAGCTGTTGCTGCGCGAAGAGCGGCAATGGGAGCTAAAACCCTTACCGCTGACTGATTTTCATCACCGCCCGATACTGGGACTGTACTGCCGCCAACACCGTCAGTTGATCAAACTGGAAAGGCTGCTGAAAGACGGCGGCGTCAATGTCTACGAAGCCGATATTCGCCCGCCGGAACGCTACCTGATGGAACGCTTTATCACCGCGCCGGTGTGGTTCAGTGGCCAACCGAATGGCAGTGGCCCCCTGCTCAACAGTAAAATGAAACCCGCACCAGAATACCGCCCTGTACTGAAGCTGGTCTCGCTGGACATTGAAACCACCGCTCACGGTGAGCTGTACTCTATTGCACTGGAAGGTTGCGGACAACGCCAGGTCTACATGCTTGGGCCAGCCAACGGTGGCAATGAGACGCTGGATTTTGCTCTGGAGTACTGCGTAAGCCGCCCGCAGATGTTAGAACGCCTGAACCAGTGGCTGGAACAGCACGACCCCGACGCCATCATTGGCTGGAATCTGGTGCAGTTTGATCTACGCGTACTGCAAAAACACGCCGAGCGCTACCAGATCCCATTACGGTTAGGCCGTGGGGGTAACCCGCTCGAGTGGCGTGAGCACGGTTTCAAACAAAATCACTTTTTCGCCTCCGCCGCCGGTCGATTGATTATCGATGGCATCGAAGCGTTGAAATCTGCCACCTGGAACTTCCCTTCTTTTAGTCTCGAGCACGTGTCCCAGACACTGCTGGGGGAAGGCAAGTCGATCGACAACCCTTATCAGCGGATGGCCGAAATCGACCGACGCTTCGCCGAAGATAAACCGGCACTGGCACGCTACAACTTAAAAGATTGTGAGCTCGTGACGCGGATTTTTGCCAAAACCGAGTTGCTGACCTTTCTGCTGGAGCGCGCCACGGTCACCGGGTTAGCGGCCGATCGCAGTGGCGGTTCGGTCGCGGCCTTCAGCAATCTGTATATGCCACGCATGCACCGGCTAGGTTTTATCGCCCCCAACCTCGGCGAACAGCCAGAAGAACACAGCCCCGGCGGTTTTGTGATGGATTCACAACCCGGCCTGTATGATTCAGTGCTGGTGCTGGATTACAAAAGTCTGTATCCGTCGATCATCCGCACCTTTCTGATCGATCCGGTCGGGCTAGTGGAAGGCATGCAACACCCGAGCGATGTCGATTCAGTGCCCGGTTTCCGCAACGCGCGCTTCTCACGTAGCAAACACTGCCTGCCGGCGATCGTCGAGCAGATCTGGCAGGGGCGTGAAACGGCAAAACGTCAGCAGAACAAAGCGTTATCCCAGGCATTGAAGATCATCATGAATGCGCTGTATGGCGTATTGGGATCGAGCGGTTGCCGCTTTTTCGATCCCCGCCTGGCCTCGTCGATCACCCTGCGTGGCCACGAGATCATGCGCCAAACGCGTGAACTGATCGAAGCACAGGGGTATCAGGTCATCTACGGCGATACTGATTCCACCTTCGTTTGGCTCAAGCAACCCCATAACGAGCAGCAGGCCGCCCAAATCGGCAAGACGCTGGTTGAGCACGTAAACCAATGGTGGCAGCAACATTTACAGGCGCAGTATGGGCTGGATAATGCCTTGGAGCTGGAGTTCGAAACCCATTACTCGCGCTTCCTGATGCCGACCATTCGTGGTGCCGAACAGGGCAGTAAAAAACGCTATGCTGGGCTGATCGCAAGCGCTGATGGCCGTGAAGAGATGGTTTACAAAGGCCTTGAAACCGTGCGCACCGACTGGACACCGCTTGCGCAGCAGTTCCAGCAACTGCTCTACCAACGCATTTTTAAACGGCAGCCGTATCAGGATTTTGTGCGGGAATACGTGAGCCAAACACTGAACGGCGATTTCGACGACCGGCTCGTTTACCGCAAGCGCCTGCGCAGGAGACTGGACGAATATCAGCGCAACGTACCGCCACATGTCCGAGCTGCACGCATCGCCGACGACTATAATCGTCAGCAGGGCCGGCCGCTTCAATACCAGAATGGCGGCTGGATCAGCTATGTCATGACCGTTGCCGGGCCAGAGCCGCTGGAGACCCAGCAATCGGCAATTGATTACCCCCATTATCTGGAGCGCCAGTTACAACCCGTGGCAGACGCTATACTCCCATTCTTGCACGACGATTTTACCACGCTGGTGACCGGGCAAATGGGGTTGTTTTGACATTCAGCCCGTCCCGCGGGCTTTGGCGAAGGGTTAAGAAAAATCATCAGGTTTTGCAGGTGACGAACGCGTCGCCTTCCATTACCATAGCGCCCTTCCCAAATTCTGGACCACACTTCACCCATGCCGTCTAACGATGTATGCATGGGATGAATAGCTATTGCCCGCCATATAAAAATAAATCGGGATTAGCAGACGTTTGATACGGGTACCGCGGTGTTCTAAACCCGGTAACAAGACTTACTTAAAAAGAATCGAGCCGACAATATATGCCTTTTACACTTGGTCAACGCTGGATCAGCGACACGGAAAGCGAATTAGGATTGGGTACTGTCGTGGCGCTGGATGCGCGCATGATTACCCTGCTTTTCCCCGCAACCGGCGAAAACCGCCTCTATGCCAGAAATGACTCGCCAATCACCCGCGTGATGTTCAACCCAGGCGACACCATCAGCAACCACGAAGGCTGGGAGCTGCAGGTGGAAGAGGTCAAAGAGGATAACGGCCTGCTGACCTATATTGGCACCCGCCTGGACACCCAGGAAAGCGGTGTGGCAATGCGTGAAGTGCTGCTGGACAGTAAGCTGACCTTCAGCAAGCCGCAAGACCGCCTGTTTGCCGGCCAGATCGACCGTATGGATCGCTTCGCGCTGCGTTTCCGCGCCCGTAAATACCAGAGCGAACAGTATCGTCTGCCGTTTGCCGGTCTGCGCGGCATGCGAGCCAGCCTGATCCCTCACCAGTTGCATATTGCCTATGAAGTCGGCCAGCGCCATGCCCCACGCGTTCTGTTAGCAGATGAAGTGGGGCTGGGTAAAACCATTGAAGCCGGTATGATCATCCACCAGCAACTGCTGGCAGGCCGTGCCGAGCGCGTATTGATCGTGGTACCAGAAACGTTGCAGCACCAGTGGCTGGTCGAAATGATGCGCCGCTTCAACCTCTATTTCTCACTATTCGACGACAGCCGTTACTCAGAGGCCAAACTCGACAGCAGCAACCCGTTTGAAACCGAACAGTTGGTCATCTGCTCGCTGGACTTCGTGCGCCGTAATAAGCAGCGCCTGGAAGAACTGGCCGATGCCCAATGGGATCTGCTGGTCGTCGATGAAGCACACCACCTGGCCTGGAGCGAAGACGCACCAAGCCGCGAATACCAAGTGATTGAACAGCTGGCCGAGCATATCCCCGGCGTACTGCTGCTGACCGCAACCCCAGAACAGCTTGGCCAACAGAGCCACTTTGCGCGTTTACGCCTGTTGGATCCGAACCGTTTCCACGACTACCACGAATTCGTCGCAGAACAGCAGAAATACCGCCCGGTGGCGGATGCTGTCACCTTGCTGCTCAGTGGTGAGCGCCTGGCGGATGACAAGCTGAACCTGCTCGGCGAGCTGATCGACGAACAAGACATTGAACCGCTGTTAAAAGCCGCCAACAGCGACAGTGAAAACAGCGAGCAGGCGCGTCAGGAGCTGGTTACCATGCTGATGGACCGCCACGGCACCAGCCGCGTGCTGTTCCGTAACACCCGTAATGGGGTCAAAGGCTTCCCGCACCGTAATCTGCATCAGATCAAGCTGCCGCTGCCAACTCAGTACCAGACCGCCATTAAAGTGTCTGGCATCATGGGTGCAAAGAAAACCGTTGAGGCACGTGCACGCGACATGCTCTATCCAGAGCAAATCTATCAGGAATTTGAAGGCGAAAACGCCACCTGGTGGAACTTCGATCCGCGTGTTGAATGGTTACTGAATTACCTGGTAAGCAACCGCAACGAAAAAGTCCTGGTGATCTGCGCCAAGGCCGCCACTGCACTGCAATTGGAACAGGTGTTGCGTGAGCGAGAAGCTATCCGCGCCGCCGTGTTCCATGAAGGCTTGTCGATTATCGAACGCGATCGCGCCGCCGCTTACTTCGCCTCAGAGGAAGACGGTGCCCAAGTGCTGCTGTGCTCGGAAATCGGCTCTGAAGGCCGTAACTTCCAGTTCGCCAGCCACCTGGTGATGTTCGATCTGCCGTTTAACCCGGACCTGCTGGAACAACGTATTGGCCGTCTGGACCGTATCGGCCAGATGCATGACATTCAAATCATGGTGCCATACCTGGAAAACACCGCTCAGGCGGTACTGGGCCGTTGGTTCCACGAAGGGCTCGATGCCTTCGAACATACCTGCCCAACCGGCCGTACCATTTATGACAGTGGTTATGAGCAACTGATCGGTTTCCTGGCGTCCCCCACCGAGCAGGAAGGCCTGGATGAATTCATTCACACCTGCCGTCAGCAGCACGACCAACTGAAGGTGCAACTGGAGCAGGGCCGCGATCGCCTGCTGGAAATGCACTCCAATGGCGGCGAGAAAGCGCAGGCGTTGGCTGAAGCCATTGCCAATCAGGACAACGACGTCAACCTGGTGGGCTTTGCGCTTAACCTGTTCGACATCGTCGGTATCAACCAGGACGACCGCAGCGATAACCTGATCGTCCTGACACCGTCCGATCATATGCTGGTACCTGACTTCCCGGGCTTGCCACAGGATGGCTGCACCGTCACCTTCGATCGTGAGCAAGCGCTTTCACGTGAAGATGCCCAGTTCGTCAGTTGGGAACACCCGATTATCCGCAACGGCCTGGATCTGATCCTGTCTGGCGATACCGGTAGCTGTGCCGTTTCTCTGCTGAAAAACAAGGCGCTGCCTGTCGGCACCTTGTTGGTTGAGCTGGTGTACGTGGTTGAGGCGCAAGCGCCGAAGCACCTGCAACTGACCCGCTTCCTGCCACCGACGCCAATCCGTATGTTGATGGACCGCAAAGGTACCAATCTGGCGGCGCAGGTTGAATTCGAAAGCTTCAACCGCCAATTGAACGCCGTTAACCGTCACACCTCCAGCAAGCTGGTCAATGCCGTGCAGCAAGATGTGCATGCCATGCTGCAACAGGCAGAAAGCCTGGTTGAAGAACAGGCCCGTGCCTTGATCGAGCAAGCAAAACAGGAAGCGGATGACAAGCTAAGCACCGAGCTGGCACGTCTGGAAGCCCTGAAGGCCGTCAACCCGAACATCCGTGATGACGAAGTCGAAGCGCTGGAGTTCAACCGTAAGCAGGTGTTGGTTAACCTGAATGAAGCGGGATGGCGTCTGGACGCGATCCGTCTGGTGGTTGTCACTCACCAGTAACCTGGCGCAAGGGGGAGCTGCGGTTCCCCTATTGTGACTTTCAGCGGAGCCAACAAGATGGAACCCTACAATCCCCCACAGGGCCCGATGCATATCCTGTATCAGGATGAGCACATTATCGTGGTCAACAAGCCGAGCGGTCTGCTGTCGGTACCCGGCCGTGCGCCGGAAAACAAAGACAGTCTGATGACACGCATTCAGGCAGACTTTCCGGCCGCCGAGTCGGTGCATCGTCTGGATATGGCAACCAGTGGCGTGATTGTGGTGGCGTTAAATAAAGCCGCTGAACGTGAGCTAAAACGCCAGTTCCGCGAGCGCGAGCCGAAAAAGTCCTATATCGCACGGGTCTGGGGTCATCTGGAGCACGATGAAGGTCTGGTGGATTTGCCGCTGATTTGCGACTGGCCTAATCGGCCGTTGCAGAAAGTGTGTTTCGAGACGGGTAAAGCAGCGCAAACGGAGTATCTTGTGCTGTCACGAGATGCCGATGGAAGCACACGCGTAAAACTCATGCCGATCACCGGTCGCTCACACCAGTTGCGCGTTCATATGCTGGCATTGGGCCACCCGATCCTCGGTGACGGTTTTTATGCCACACCAGAAGCCAAGGCCATGGCGCCACGTTTACAGTTGCATGCGCAAGAGCTGCGCATTACCCACCCTGCTTTCCAGACGCCGATGCATTTCCGCGTTGAACCGGATTTCTAACCCCATCGGACAGCGATACCCTTAATAATTCGAGTTGCAGGAAAGCGGCAACCTTGCTCACCCCAGGAGCCTGGTCAACCAGGTGACCGGGGTGAGCAGGCGTAGCCAACAAAGAGGCAGCTTCAAGTATGACCGATTCTATACCCTAAATAATTGGAGTTGCGTCGAGGCGGCAAGCCTGTAAATCCCCGGGAGCCTAGTCAACCAGGTGACCGGGGTGAGCAGGCGCAGCCAACAAAGAGGCAGCTTCAAGTATGACGGGTATCGTTATTTGAAGCCTTTCTCACGCTTGATCAGGTCGTAGGCCGCCTGAATTTCCTGCGCCTTTTGCTTGGCCATTTCCATCATTTGTGGCGGTAAACCTTTCGCCACCAGCTTGTCTGGATGGTGCTCGCTCATCAGCTTGCGGTAAGCACGTTTAATGGTGGTCGCATCGTCGCTGCTGCTGACACCCAGCACTTTACAGGCGTCATCCAAAGTAGGCCCACGCTGCGCCTGCTGGTAGCCGCCCTGCGAATGCCCGCCTTGCTGACCGCCGCCAAATTGGCGCCCGCCCTCCATCATGCTGAGGAACTGATCAAACTGCGCACGCGAAATGCCCAATTCTTCAGCGATGACGTACAGCACCTGGCGCTCGTTTGGATGCAGCGAACCATCGGCAAACGCCGCCTGAATTTGAATTTCCAGAAACATCCGAATCAGGTCAAAACGGCCAAAACAGATGCTGCGGAACTGCTGCAGCGTTTCTCTCAGTGGGAACTGGCTCTGTTTACCTTCACGAAATGCCTGCTGTGCCGCGGTACGGGCTTCCCCGTGCAGTTGCAGGCGATCCATAAACAGGCTGGCGATCTGGATATCCGCCTCGGTAACACGTCCTTTTGATTTGGTCAGGTGACCCATCACCTGAAAAGTGGTGCGGAAAAACAGCGTTTGCCGCGTTTGCTGGTCGGCGAAAAAACCCCGGCTGCGCTTGTTGCTGCGCGCAGTGTCAATCATATGACCGACAATCAGCCCCAAAACTACACCCCAGAATCCCGCGCCAGCCCAAATGGCCACGATGACCCCGAGCAGTTTTCCCCAATACTGCATATACTCCTCAATTATCATGCCGAAAGCCGACTGCTCCCTTCCGTCTTAGGTAAGGGTTAAGGCGATTTTTCCCAGGATTTCGATTATCATACCTGTCATTTATCTTTGCGCCTATCGACGACGCAAGTAAACGGCCGGATTTAACACTAGCGCAACGCAGATGAGTGATATAGTCTCTGACCGTTTGCCGGACATGACGCCTCTGATGACGGAACACCAAAACCGCGTATGAAAAAAAGTTTCCCAACACTGCTGGCCACACTGATTTGGACGGCACTCTACAGTCAGCACGCGCTGGCTGACCTGGCTGAGCAATGCATGCTCGGCGTACCTGTTTATGACAAACCGCTGGTCAGCGGCGATCCGAACAGCCAACCCGTCACTATTCACGCCGATGACTCCCGCGCCGATTATCCAAAAAGCGCGCTGTTCACCGGTAACGTGAACATTGAGCAAGGCAACAGTACCCTGACTGCCAAACAGGTTGAGCTGAACCAGACGCAAAACCCAGGACAAACCGAGCCGGTACGCACCGTAACGGCGACCGGTGACGTGCACTACAGCGACAATCAGATCAAACTGAAAGGTCCGAAAGCCTGGTCTAACCTGAACAATAAAGACACCGACGTCTATGAAGGCGACTACCAGATGGTAGGCCGTCAGGGCCGTGGCGACGCCGACAAGATGAAGATGCGCGGCGCCAACCGCTACACCATTCTGGAAAACGGCACCTTTACGTCCTGCTTGCCTGGCGACGATAGCTGGAGCGTCGTCGGATCCGAAGTGATCCACGACCGCGAAGAGCAGGTCGCAGAAATCTGGAACGCGCGCTTCAAAATTGGCGGCGTGCCCGTATTCTACAGCCCTTACCTGCAATTGCCGGTGGGTGATAAACGTCGCTCCGGTTTCCTGATCCCGAATGCAAAATATGGCAGCAGCAATGGTTTTGAGTTCTTGCTGCCGTATTACTGGAACATTGCGCCGAACTTCGACGCCACCATCACACCGCACTATATGTCCCGGCGTGGTCTGCAGTTGCAGAACGAATTCCGTTATCTGGTGCAGCCTGGTTTGGGCCTGATGGAATTCGACTGGTTGCCGAACGACAAGGAATACAGCAAGGACAACCCTGACGACAGCAAGCGTTGGTTGTTCTACTGGAACCACAATGGCGTGATGGACCAGGTGTGGCGTTTCAACGTCGACTACACCAAGGTCAGCGACTCCAAATACTTTACCGATTTGGACTCTAAATACGGTTCCACCACCGACGGTTACGCGACGCAGAAATTCAGCGTCGGCTACGCCATTGATAACTGGGACGCCACCTTAAGCTCCAAACAGTTCCAGATCTACGACGATACCGACCGCAGCCAATCGGACTCTTATAAAGTTCAGCCACAGCTGGACCTGAACTACTACAAAGACGATATCGGGCCGTTCGATTTCCACATTTACGGCCAGGCAGCCAAGTTCATTAGCGTTAACCCATACAGCCCTGACGCGACCCGTCTGCATATGGAACCGACGCTAAGCCTGCCGCTGACCAACGGTTGGGGCAGCCTGAACACCGAGGCCAAACTGCTGGCAACCCACTATCAGCAGGATATTCCTGACGGTTTTGCCACCAACTACAAGAACCGCACTGGCAACAACGCCCCAGGCCTGGAAGACTCGGTCAACCGCGTGCTGCCGCAGTTCAAAGTCGACGGCAAGATGGTATTCGATCGCCCAATGAACTGGTCTGAGGGCTATACGCAAACCCTCGAACCGCGCGTACAGTATTTGTATGTGCCGTATCGTGACCAAAGCAACATCTACACCTACGACACCACGTTGCTGCAAACCGACTACTCAGGCCTATTCCGTGACCGCACCTACAGTGGCCTGGATCGCATCGCGTCACAAAACCGTGTTTCAACCGGTTTGACCTCGCGTATTTATGATGACGCGCTGGTTGAACGTTTTAATGTTTCCGTTGGTCAAATCTACTACTTCAGCCGTTCCCGTACCGGTGACCAGACTACGCGTTACGACAACAATGACAATACCGGCAGCCTGGCTTGGGCTGGCGATAGCTATTGGAAGATTGACGATCGTTGGGGTCTCCGTGGCGGTCTGCAGTACGACACGCGTCTCAGTAGCATCTCATTGGGTAATGGCGTACTGGAATACCGTCAGGATTCTGAACGCGTACTGCAGTTGAACTACCGTTACGCTACGCCGGAGTATATTGAGACGGCATTGAATACCACGCAGGTTCCGGCTTATCAGGACGGTATTTCGCAAGTGGGCGTGACCGGCAGTTGGCCGATTGCCGATCGCTGGGCCGTTGTAGGGGCTTATTACTACGACACCCGTGCAAAACAATCAGCCGATCAGCTGCTCGGCGTGAAGTACAACACCTGCTGTTGGGCGGTAACCTTGGGCTATGAGCGCAAGATCACCGACTGGAATAACAGTAACAATACCAGCGTTTATGACAACAAAGTTTCATTCAACGTCGAACTGCGTGGCCTGAGCAGCGATCACAGTCTGGGCTCCGCGGAAATGTTGCGTTCCGGCATTCTGCCTTATCAGCGTGCATTTTGATGCTTTGTAACACTTTGAAAACGAGAACTTTCACCCGCATTTGCGGATTACATAATGGGAAATGTATGAAGAACTGGAGAACGCTTATTCTCGGATTGGTGGTTTGCGCCAATACCGCGTTCGCAGCACCCCAAGAAGTGGATAAAGTCGCCGCCGTCGTGGATAACGGCGTTGTGCTTGAGAGCGACGTAAACACCCTGTTGCAGTCGGTGAAACTTAATGCGCAGCAAGCCGGGCAACAATTGCCGGATGACAAGACACTGCGTCACCAAATCCTTGAACGCCTGATTATGGATAACATCCAGCTGCAGATGGCCAAGAAAATGGGCATTACCGTTTCCGATGCCGATCTGGACAAAGCCATCAGTAACATCGCTGCACAGAACAAAATGAGCATCGATCAGATGCGCAGCCGTCTGGCGTATGAAGGCTTGAACTACAACACTTACCGTTCGCAGATCCGTAAGGAAATGCTGATTTCTGAAGTGCGTAACAACGAAGTTCGCCGACGCGTCACCATCCTGCCTCAGGAAGTGGACTCACTGGCAACGCAGGTTGGCGCTCAGAACGGTAGCGATACTGAAATGAACATCAGTCACATCCTGATCCCGCTGCCGGAAAACCCGTCGCAGGCACAGGTTGACGACGCAGAAGCCTTGGCGAAAAAACTGATGGGTGAAATCAACGGCGGTGCCGACTTCGGCAAGCTGGCGATCGCCTACTCCGCGGACTCCCAGGCGCTGAAAGGCGGCAACATGGGCTGGGGCAAGCTGCAGGAAATCCCTACGCTGTTCGCTGAAAGACTGGTTAACGCCAAAAAAGGCGATGTGGTCGGCCCAATCCGTTCCGGTGTCGGCTTCCACATTCTGAAAGTGAACGATATCCGCGGCGCCAACCAGTCGGTATCCGTCACCGAGGTTCATGCACGCCATATTCTGCTGAAGCCTTCCGTGGTGCTGACCGACGATCAGGCTCGTGCAAAACTGCAAGCCGTTGCTGAAGAAATTAAGAGCGGCCGCGCCAAGTTTGCTGACGAAGCCAAACAGCTTTCTCAGGATCCAGGTTCTGCACTTCAGGGTGGTGATTTGGGCTGGGCTTCTCCAGACATCTACGATCCTGCTTTCCGCGATGCTTTAATGAAACTGAGTAAAGGCGAAATCAGCCAACCAGTGCACTCTTCCTTCGGCTGGCACCTGATTCAGTTGCTGGATACGCGTCAGGTGGATAAAACCGACGCGGCGCAGAAAGACCGTGCTTACCGCATGCTGTTCAACCGCAAGTTTGCAGAAGAAGCGCAAACCTGGATGCAGGAACAACGTGCTCAGGCTTACGTGAAGATCCTTGACGGTAATGCACAACAATAATCGCATCGTAATCACCCCCGGCGAGCCTGCCGGGGTTGGGCCGGATTTAGTGGCAGTGCTGGCACAACAGGATTGGCCTGTTGAACTGGTGGTGTGCGCGGATCCGGCCTTGTTGCTTGAGCGCGCCCGGCAGTTAAACCTGCCGTTGCAACTGCGCGACTATCAAGCTCAACAGCCTGCCCAGCCACAGCGAGCCGGTACGCTGACGGTATTACCCGTCGCGCTCGCTCATGCGGTCGTAGCAGGTGAATTGAACGTGGGCAATAGCGCCTACGTCGTAGAAACGCTGGCACGCGCCTGCGACGGCTGTCTGAATGGCGAATTCGCCGCACTGATCACCGGCCCGGTGAACAAGGGCGTGATCAATGATGCCGGTGTCCCCTTTATTGGCCATACCGAATTCTTTGCAGATCGCAGCGGCTGCGATCGTGTCGTGATGATGCTGGCAACGGAAGAGCTGCGCGTGGCGTTGGCGACCACTCACCTGCCTTTATTGGCTGTGCCTGGCGCTATCACCCAGCAAAGTCTGCATGAAGTCATCCATATTCTCGACCATGACCTGAAAACCAAATTTGGCCTTGCACAACCACAAATTTATGTCTGTGGCCTGAATCCGCATGCCGGAGAAGGTGGCCATATGGGCCGCGAAGAGATCGATACCATTATCCCGGCGCTCGACGCGCTGCGTGCTGAAGGTATCCATCTTATTGGCCCACTGCCGGCAGACACCCTGTTCCAGCCCAAGTATCTGCAACATGCCGATGCTGTGCTGGCGATGTATCACGATCAGGGTCTGCCAGTGCTAAAATACCAAGGGTTCGGCCGGGCGGTAAATATTACCCTCGGTTTGCCTTTTATCCGTACCTCGGTCGACCACGGTACCGCTTTAGAACTTGCAGGCACCGGCACCGCCGATGCAGGCAGTTTCAAAACGGCCTTGAATCTCGCCATTAAAATGATAATTAATTGTAATGAATAATAAAGTCCACCAAGGGCACTTTGCCCGCAAACGCTTTGGACAGAACTTTTTAACCGATCAGTTTGTCATCGATAGCATTGTCTCCGCCATTCATCCCATGCCGGGTGAAGCGGTGGTTGAAATCGGCCCCGGCTTGGGTGCATTGACCGAGCCGGTTGGCGCACGCATGGACCGCATGACAGTGATTGAGCTGGACCGCGATCTGGCGGCTCGCCTGGCGAATCACCCACAGCTGAAAGACAAACTGACCATCCACCAGCAAGACGCCATGACGGTGAACTTTGCCGAAATGGCCGAGCAGGCTGGCCAACCGCTGCGCGTGTTTGGTAACCTGCCGTATAACATTTCGACGCCGCTGATGTTCCACCTTTTCAGCTATACTCAGGCCATCCGCGACATGCACTTTATGTTGCAGAAAGAGGTCGTCAATCGTCTGGTTGCTGGGCCAAACAGCAAAGCCTACGGGCGTTTAACCGTAATGGCGCAGTACTACTGCAACGTCATCCCGGTGCTGGAAGTGCCACCGACCTCTTTCACCCCGGCGCCAAAAGTGGATTCCGCTGTGGTACGTCTGGTTCCGCATCTTGTGAACCCGAACCCGGTGGGTGACGTACGTATGCTAAGCCGGATAACAACTCAGGCGTTCAACCAACGCCGGAAGACGGTCCGCAACAGCCTGGGTGATCTGTTCACGCCAGAGCAACTGACGGAATTGGGTATCGATCCGGTACTTAGAGCAGAGAATATTTCTGTGGCGCAATACTGTAAGCTGGCTAACTGGCTTTCAGCCAATCCCGCGCCGCAGCAATAAGGAGTAGTGGTCATGATTGATTCGCCCCGTGTATGTATTCAGGTACAAAGTGTCTATGTGGAATCACAATCGATACCTGAGGAAGAACGTTACGTCTTCGCTTATACCATCACCATCCGCAATTTGGGGCGTTTCAACGTGCAACTGCTTGGGCGTTACTGGTTGATTACCAACAGTAATGGCCGTCAGACTGAAGTTCAGGGTGAAGGCGTGGTTGGCGAACAACCCCTCATTCCACCTGGGGGAGAATTCCAATACACCAGCGGCGCTATCCTTGAAACGCCACTGGGTACCATGGAAGGCCATTACGAAATGGTTGATCATCAGGGTCAACCGTTCCAGACCGCTATTCCCGTGTTCCGCTTAGCTATCCCAACACTGATTCACTAATTCTATGTCGACATATCTCATCGGCGATGTTCATGGCTGTTTTGATGAACTGCAGTCGCTATTGGCCCAAGTTGCTTTCGATCCTCTGCATGACCGCCTGTGGCTGACCGGCGATTTGGTTGCCCGCGGCCCCGGCTCGTTGGACGTGCTGCGCTACGTGCGTTCACTCGGCCCTGCGGTACGTATGGTCCTGGGCAACCACGATCTGCACCTGTTGGCTGTCTATGCCGGCATCAGTCGTAATAAGCCCAAAGACCGCATCACTCAGTTGCTGGAAGCCCCTGACGCTGATGAGCTTATCAACTGGCTACGCCGCCAACCGGTGCTGCAAGTGGATGAGCAACTCAAACTGGTGATGGCACATGCCGGGATCACTCCGCAATGGGACATTGAAACGGCACAAATCTGCGCCCGTGAAGTCGAGGCCGTATTGAGCAGCGACAGCTATCCGCTGTTCCTCGACGCCATGTACGGTGATATGCCGAACAACTGGAGCCCAGAGCTGAGCGGATTGGCTCGCCTGCGGTTCAGTACCAATGCCCTGACACGCATGCGTTACTGCTTCCCGAACGGCCAGCTTGATATGATCTGCAAAGATGCGCCAGGCACAGCGCCTGCCCCGCTCAAGCCTTGGTTTGAATTACCGCGATTGGTTGATGCCGATTACACCATTATCTTTGGTCACTGGGCATCACTGGAAGGTAAGGGCACACCCGCAGGCGTTATTGGCCTTGATACCGGCTGCTGTTGGGGGGGCGATCTGACCATGCTACGTTGGGAAGACCAGCAGTACTTTACCCAACCGGCTCACCGCCGTGATTCTCAGGACAGCGTGCACCAACAGGTCGCGTCATAATTAGAGTGGGGCGGTTAAAGCCGCCCCACTGTTTTCGCCTTAAGCCCCGATAACACCACCGTCTTCACGCGTAATCATCAATACTGACGAACGCGGGCGCGGACTGTTGTTCGGGAAATGGGAATCGCCTTCTTCGCCCGGGTGCTGTACGTTGACAAACATCGTCTTGTAATCCGGAGTGAAGGTAATACCGGTCAATTCGCAGGATTTCGGGCCGACCATAAAGCGACGAATCTCACCACTGAGTGGATCCCCCACCAACATCTGGTTGTTCCCTTGCCCAGCATAGTCGCCCTTATTACTGTATTTACCGTCAGTGAGGATCCACAGGCGACCGGATTTATCAAAGCCCAAGCCATCCGGGCTATTGAAGGTATTGTCCGCAGTAATATTGGGCGTACCGCGATTCACCCCTTCCGGGTGCGCAATAGGGTTGCCGCACAATGCATAAATATCCCAGGTGAATGACGCCGCCGTGGCATCGCCACCTTCATCCCAACGGATAATCTGACCGTAGACATTATTCGGGCGCGGGTTCGCCGCGTTCAGCGGCATGCCCTCTTCGCCACGCTTACTGTTATTGGTTAACGTGCAGTAGGCTCGACCATCGTGAGGATTGACCGCGATCCATTCAGGGCGGTCCATTTTGGTTGCCCCAACCTGCGCCGCCGCTTTACGGGCGAAGATCAGCACTTCAGACTCGTCACGGAAGCCATTTTCCGGTGTCAGCCCATTCTTGCCGAACTCCAGGGCAATCCAACGCCCTGTGCCCTTCAACGGCGTACCGGCGGCATCGCCATCAAACTGCGCCACATACAGCGTGCCTTCGTCCAACAGGGTACGATTATTGGCAGGGTTAGCCACGTCAACCACACCCTTGGAAACGTATTTATAAATGTGCTCACCGCGCTCATCGTCCCCCATGTAAACAACCAGGCGGCCATCCTTTGCGACAGTAACGGCAGCATTTTCATGCTTGAAGCGCCCCAGAGCGGTGTGTTTGATCGGTGTCGACGTTGGATTCAT
The DNA here is from genome assembly GCF_017832355.1 of Serratia sp. PL17. Lineage (GTDB taxonomy): Bacteria > Pseudomonadota > Gammaproteobacteria > Enterobacterales > Enterobacteriaceae > Serratia. The sequence continues at coordinate 448,903 of NZ_JAFIBY010000002.1, read as the reverse complement.
TGGGTCGATTTCGACAATCCAACCGTGGCGGTTGAATTCGTTTGGATTTTTCGCCACATCAAAACGCTCGTCATAATCCGGCCAGTTACGCTCCGGTTCGCTCACTTTCAGCGTGTAGCGTTTCTGTTCTGCCGTCGTCTTGTAATCCGCCTGGTGAGTACCAAAATAAGTATCAAAATTCTCTTCGCAGGTCAGGTAAGTGCCCCAGGGCGTTTTCCCGTTAGCACAGTTGCCGAAGGTGCCCAACACCTTGCGTCCGCTAGGATCAGCCGCCGTCTGCAACAACGGGTGGCCGGCAGCCGGGCCGCTGAACTGCATTTCGGTATTGGCCGTGATACGGCGGTTATAGCGTGACGGACGCTCTACTTCCCAGCGTTGGCTGTCACCGTCGCGGCGCACCGCAACAATGGAAACACCATGTGCGGCTTGTGATTTACGCACGTCCTCCAGGCTGGTGGCTTTGGTGCCACCGTGGGCAAAGAGATACTGCTCATTAACGTATTCGTTGTTGATGGCCATCACGCCGTGATTGTCATCAATCGGGAAGAAACTCATGCCATCGTTGTTATCACCAAACTGCTTTTCCTGGTCGGCGGCGCTGTTATTGCCCTGCGGGTCAAAAGCGGCAGCGCCCTCAACCAACGGTTCCCCCCAAGAGATCAGCACCTCCGCGCGATATCCCGGTGCAATCGCCACCTCATCCGCGGTTGAGGCTGCAATGCCCTTGAAGCCTAACAGCTTGTTTGGCGGTAAATCTTCTGCCAATGCGTCGGCGGATAGGGTCCAAATACCGCCGCCGAGGAAACCGGCCAGGCCAACGGCACCTGCGCTGCCCAGCAGTAACTTGCGGCGGGTGGGGTCGGTCAGGCGATCGGCATCTAATTGCTCAATTTTAGTCGTCATAGGTTTATTTCCTTTTTTAATATGGCGCCGCGATCAAGATTCACCAGAGTTGCCGGGCGCTCAGAGTTCGGCTTCATACTAATCAGGAAATGTGACGAAAATGTTACAGCTAAAAGTCAGAAAACCTTTTGCCGCAGAAACGACAAAGGACGCAATCTCTTGCGCCCTTTGGTGGATATGATTAACACCCGGTGATTAGCGGTGTTCTAAAATCTCGAAGCAATAGCTGTGAGAATTCAGCTCGTCAGCATCGTGGAACTCACTGAACGAAGTTTCCCATTCGTCCGGCTCATAGTCCGGGAAATGGGTGTCACCACCGACTTCGGCATCGATATGCGTCAGGTACATGCGGTTGGCGCGTGGCAGGAATTGGGTATAAATACGCCCCCCCCCCATCACCATGACTTCTTCGACATCGCCAGCAGCGGCCAGTGCTTCGTCCAGTGACGTCGCCCAGGTCACCCCGGTTTCACTGCCAGGACGGCTGCTTAAAACGATATTATGGCGCCCCGGCAACGGGCGACCAATGGACTCGAAAGTTTTACGGCCCATAATAACCGGTTTATTCAGCGTGTTACGTTTAAACCACGCTAAATCTGCTGGCAGGTGCCACGGCATGGCGTTTTCCATACCAATAACGCGATCCGCCGCCAAGGCAGCGATCAGGCTGATAATCATTGTTAAACCCTGTGTAGGCAGCAAAATTGCTCACACTATACGTAAAGCCCTATCTGCCGTCGATAGGCTAATCAAGCAATATGAATATATAAGATAGCTCTTATCAGCATAACTAATACCCATATTTTTTTGCCCGTAAATCCTCAAACGCCGGGACGTTTGCGATACAACCAAAGCCCTGGCAATGACAGCCCGATCGATAACGCGCCGACGATAAAACAGGCCTTCAGAAAATTACTCATCATCGTGGCCATCAGCGCCTCGCTATAACCCAAATGCGAAATCTCAACCACTGAGATCATCGCGGTATACGCGGAGATTCCGGGGAACATCGGGATCACGGCTGCCACGGTAAACACCTTTGGGTGTGCCAGCAGCCAGCGAGACCAATAAATGCCGATGATGCCAATCAAAATAGCTGCCAGCAGCGACGCCCATTCGATGTTCATTCCTGCGTGCATCATCAGCATACGGGAACCGTGGCCCACCGCGCCCAACAATGCGCAATAACGCAAGGCACGCAGCGGCACGTTGAATACCATGGCAAAGCCCAGCGCCGGCACCGCCGCCAGCAACATGTCCTGCAGTAAGGCCCAAAGCAAACTCATGACCACCCCCGCAGATCCCATAGCGCCATCGCCATCACTACACCGATACAGGTGGCCAACGTCAGCAAGCTCGCCATCGCCCAACGCGCCAAACCAGTATTAATGTGCCCCTTGAACATATCGGCGACCGCGTTAATCAGCGGGAATCCGGGCACCAGCAGCAGTACGCTGGCCGCCATCGCCACCGTGGAGGTTTGACTAAACACCGGCAATCGCAGTAGCAGGCCGGAAACCGATGTAGCGACAAAGGCCGTCAGGCAAAAGTTAATCAGCGGATTCATATGACGAGCCGTCAACATTTGGCGCACAGACATCGCCAGGCCACTGGCGATAAAGGTGACTGCAAATGCTTTTTGATCACCACCGTTCAATACGCTGAAGCAGCCGCAAGACAGCGCCACCATCAACACGACCAACCAGCGTGGGTAACGCAGCGGACGGATTTTCTCGAAACGCCGGGCTACGTCATGCGCATCGGCGAGCCGATGCTCCGCCAAAATGACAATGTGTTGTACCTCGGTCACCATCTGCATATTGATGCCGCGGTCAACATTCTTGCGTGTCGTGGTCAGGCATTCACCTTTACTGAGCGTCGTCAGCACGACCGCATTGGCCGAGATCGAACTTTCCACGCTGTCCATCCCCAGCGCCATCCCCAGCCGAGTCGATAACTGCTCCACTACCGTGCTTTCAGCGCCATGTTGTAACAGCAGCAAAGCACACTGAATGCACAGCCGAGTGATTTCACGTTGTTGCCGCTGTGGCGGCGGGATGTCTGTCGTTGTCGGCTGTTGCATAATGTCCCGGGGTTCGCGCTGAGTAGACCCTCTGGCTTTCACTACTGCGGCTTGAAAGACGGCGGGCAGGAATGTTTATCATAGAGTCAAACATTACCTCATTTGGTTGATGCGCATCAGGAGAAGCGGCGTTATTATCAGCGCAATTGGGCCTTTTGTGCAGAGAGTCAAATCATGCTTGAAACTTCGCTGTTCGTTGCCGGTATTGCCGCTTTAGGGATGCTATCGCCAGGTCCGGATTTTTTCCTGGTGATCAAAAACGCGGCCCGTTATCCGCGGCTGGCTGCCATGATGACCGCCTTCGGTGTGTTCTGCGGTGTCGCGACCCATATGTCTTACTGTGTCGCCGGCTTGGCGGTGGTGATCACAACCACACCCTGGTTGTTTAATGTGCTGAAATACGCGGGAGCGGTATACCTGATTTGGGTTGGTATTCAGGCGTTACTGTCACGCGGTGGCAGTAAGATGAATGTCAGTAATCTGCCGCAACAGCAGGTGAGCCTGAAAAACGCCTTTGTACAAGGATATCTGTGTAATCTGCTTAACCCAAAAGCCACGTTATTCTTCCTGGCGGTCTTCACTCAGGTACTGCAGATCAACTCTGGGCTGGGCGAAAAACTCTGGTACGCGGGGATTATTCTTGGGCTGTCTGCCCTCTGGTGGCCGGCGTTGGTATTCCTGATACAAAGCGGGCCGGTACGCCGTGGGCTGGAAAAGACCCAGAAGATCGTCGACAAAGTGCTGGGCGGCATGCTGATTGCCTTGGGTATCAAGGTCGCGCTCAGTTAATTGCCCCTTCTTACCTGTCGCTGCCGCGTTGTTGACGGCATACATTTACCCCGGTCACTTGGCTCACCAAGCTCCCGGGGATTCATGGACTTGCCGCTTAACCGCAACATCCCGTACTTTGGGTCAATATCAGCATGATTATCCCTTGGCTTCTACCACCTCATCCTCCGGTGCCTTACCGTCAATACTGCCACGCCAACCACTTTGCTGTACTCTCGCCAGCCGATTTTGGTCCTGCTCGATAGCAGCGCTGAGCATCTCTTTGGCCCGCTGCAAGCTGGCAATGCGGAATTCTGTATCCTGGTAATTCTCCAGCGTTTCCTCCAGCATTTTCTGGTTATAACGCCGGAAGGTATCGGCTTTCTCACGTGCCTCGTAGGCATCCAGCCCCAACAGCTCCAGTGTTTCACGACCGATACGCAGTGAGCTTTCAAAGGTTTCACGTTCCGGGCTTTCCACCCCCAACTGCCGCAGCTGATACCAGTGATCAACGTCACGTGCACGCGCCACCACCTTAAGATGTGGGAAATGCCGCTTGGCCAGTTCGGTCAGTTGCAAGTTGGCCTCTACGTCGTCGATAGCATTAATCAGCACCTTGGCGTGCTCAGCCCCCGCCGCTTCCAGCAGATCGGCACGGGTGGCATCGCCATAAAATACTTTCGTGTCGAACTTGCGCAGAGTTTCAATATGGTCTGGGTCGTGATCCAACACCACGGTATGCACACCATTGGCCAGCAATAAACGGCCGGCAATCTGGCCGAAGCGACCAAACCCGGCAATGATTACGCTGGCATTCTCATCGTCAATCTCATCCGCCGGACGTTCATCTTTCGGCGCGTTCTTCTCAAGCCGGGCGGCCACGACCAACAACAAAGGGGTCATCGCCATCGACAGGGCCACTGACAGCGTCAATGACTTAGCCCATTCTGGCGGCAAGACCCCAGCCAGTTGCGCAGCCGCAAAGATCACAAAAGCAAACTCACTGCCCTGACCTAACAAGATGGCAAACATGCCACGCTGACGTTTTGGCACCCCCAGCCACGGCCCAATCAGCCACAGTAACGCTGCTTTAATCAGCATAAAGCCCAGCAGTAGCGACGCGATCAGCAACGGGTGGTGGAACAGGGTGCCGAAGTCGATAGACATGCCGACACCGATGAAGAACAGCCCGAGTAACAGCCCTTTGAATGGCTGAATATCGCTTTCCAATGCGTGGCGGTATTCAGAACTCGCTAACATCACCCCAGCGAGGAAAGCCCCCATCGCCATCGACAGCCCGGCCATTTCCAGCAGAATGCCAAAACCAAAGACCAGGAACAGTGCTACGGCGCTGAAGACTTCGCGCATACCGGAACGGGCGACAAAATGCAGCAACGGTCGAGTGACATAGCGACCAAGCAGTACCACCGTCGCCAATGCCCCAACCACCTTGGCAGCCGACAGGGCGAATGATGCCAACGTGGTCGCAGTACCGCTGCTGGCCAATAGCGGAATCATCGCGACCAAAGGGATCGCCGCGATATCCTGGAATAACAACGCCGCAAACGCGCTGCGACCAATCGGCGATGGCGTCAGGTTACGCTCACTCATGGCCTGCATGGCAATCGCGGTGGAAGACAATGCCAGAGTCAGACCGATCAGCAGCGCCACCTTCCAGTCCAGTCCGAGGAAATAACAAAACGCGCTCAGCGCCAGCCCGCACGACGCCATCTGAATAATACCGCCGCCAAACACCGATGCCCGCAACGTCCAAAGCCGTTTCGGATCCAACTCCAGGCCGATGATAAACAACATCAGCACCACGCCGATCTCGGCAAAGGTGAGGATCGACTCAGCGTCGGAAACCAGCTTCAGCCCCCAGGGACCAATAATGCAGCCAGCAATCAGGTAGCCCAGCACAGAGCCCAGTCCAAGCCGCACTGCGATCGGCACAAACAATGCGGCCGATCCTAAATAGATCAGCCCCTCAATCATCATCTGGTGATTATCCATTTTCGACTCCCTGCTCAACGGGTTCGCTGTGTTCCATCAGATACGTTATCAGCCTTTGGCGATAGGCTTCCCCAGCGGCCATCAACGCCGGCTCATTGCAGGTAAAGGTGTTATGCACGGCAAAATACGGCAGCCAATTCATGCCGCAATACAATGCGGTCGCCTGCAACGGTTGTGCCAGTGCTGCAAAGTTGGGGTAATCGCCCAGCTCGAAATGGTGTTCATCGCCACCGCTGGTTACTGCCCACAGCACATCTTTACCCACCAAGGCATTGCCTTCATGGCCATAAGCCCAGCCATGTTCCAGCACTTTATCGATCCACAGTTTCAGTAACGGCGGTTGGCTGTACCACTGCATCGGGTGTTGCAACACCACCAGATCGGCGCGCTCCAAGGCTTGCTGCTCGGCATTGATATCGATATTGAAGTCGGGATACAGCTCGTACAACGAGCGCACCTCCACCTCAGGAATATCCTTCACTGCCTGTAGCAGACGGTGATTGGCATGCGAATGCCGGGGATAGGGATGGGCGTAAATAATGAGAATCATGTTGTCGTCGTTCCTTCGTTCCATGCTAATACATCAAGCATATACCAATCACACAGGGTGACAGTTTGCTGAATGATTGATAGCGGAAATTTCTAATTCAAGACAACAAATTCCCTGAACAAGTTAAAAAAATAAGGGCGCTGCAGCTGCAGCGCCCTAAGGCTTACGGCATTATCGAATTACTTGCCGATGCGTGCGTGCAGCTCCTGCACCGACGTCACTTGCTCGGTCGGATCTGCCTTCAGCGCCATCGCAGTGGCAAAGCCGCCGTTCAGGGTTGTGTCGTAATGCACTTTGTACTGCAGTGCGCTGCGGCGAATCAACTTGGAGTCTTCAATCGCCTGACGACCGGCCGTGGTGTTAACGATGTAGGTGTATTCGCCATTCTTGATACGATCCTGAATGTGCGGACGGCCTTCATGCACTTTGTTGACCAGGCGCGGGTTAATTCCCGCCTCGCCCAGCACCACTGCGGTGCCGTGAGTGGCATCCAGCTCGAAGCCCTGTTTCAACAGGCTTGCGGCCAGGTCCACCACGCGGGCTTTATCGCCTTCACGCACAGAGAGCAGTGCGCGGCCCTGTTTTTTCATGCCTGACTGGCTGCCGAGCATCGCTTTGGAGAAAGCTTCTGCGAAGGTGCGGCCAACGCCCATCACTTCCCCGGTAGAGCGCATTTCTGGCCCTAAAATCGGGTCAACGCCTGGGAATTTGTTGAACGGCAGTACCACTTCTTTCACCGAGTAGTACGGCGGGATAACTTCTTCCGTTACGCCCTGCTCAGCCAGTGTTTTACCTGCCATCACACGCGCAGCCACCTTGGCCAGCGGCACGCCAGTAGCCTTGGAGACAAACGGCACGGTACGTGCAGCTCGTGGGTTGACTTCAATCAGGTAGACTTCGTTGTTCTTCACGGCAAACTGCACGTTCATCAGGCCACGAACCTGCAGCTCAAACGCCAGTTTCTCAACCTGTTGACGCATCACGTCCTGAATTTCTTTGCTCAGGGTGTACGCCGGCAGTGAGCAAGCGGAGTCACCGGAGTGTACGCCAGCCTGTTCAATGTGTTCCATAATGCCGCCAATCAGCACCCGCTCGCCGTCGCAAATGGCGTCGACGTCCACTTCTACCGCGTCATCCAGGAAGCGGTCCAGCAGTACCGGGGCGTCGTTGGATACGCTGACCGCGTTTTGGAAGTAGCGACGCAGGTCGATGTCGTCATAGACGATTTCCATCGCACGCCCGCCCAGCACATAGGAAGGACGCACCACCAGCGGATAACCGATACCGGCCGCTTTCTCTACCGCTTGTTCGATAGTGGCAACGGTAGCATTAGCAGGCTGTTTCAGGCCCAGACGGTTCACCGCCTGTTGGAAACGTTCACGGTCTTCGGCACGGTCAATCGCATCCGGGCTGGTGCCGATAATCGGCACACCTGCAGCTTCCAGCTCACGTGCCAACTTCAACGGGGTCTGGCCACCGTACTGCACGATCACGCCTTTAGGCTTCTCGATGCGCACGATTTCCAGCACGTCTTCCAGCGTCACCGGCTCGAAGTACAGGCGGTCGGAGGTGTCGTAGTCGGTAGACACGGTTTCCGGGTTACAGTTGACCATAATGGTTTCGTAACCGTCTTCACGCAGTGCCAGCGAGGCGTGCACGCAGCAGTAGTCGAACTCAATACCTTGGCCGATACGGTTCGGACCGCCGCCCAGCACCATCACTTTCGGACGGTCATTGGTCGGGTTGGACTCGCACTCTTCTTCATAGGTGGAGTACATATAAGCGGTATCGGTAGCGAACTCCGCTGCGCAGGTATCCACACGTTTGTATACCGGGTGCAGGCCATAACCGTGACGCAGTTTGCGGATTTCGCTTTCGGCGACGCCAGCCAAAGTCGCCAAACGCGCATCAGCGAAGCCTTTACGCTTCAGGGTGCGCAGGAACTCTTGAGTCAGGCCGTTGATGCCGGTTTCGGCAACCTGCTCTTCCAGACGCACCAACTCTTCAATCTGTACCAGGAACCAGCGGTCAACGTTGGTCAGGTTGAATACGCCATCAACTGACAGGCCGGCACGGAAGGCGTCAGCGATGTACCAGATACGATCGGAGCCAGCATCTTTCAGCTCACGACGAATTTTGGTCAAGGCTTCCGGGTCATCCAGGCTCACTTTCGGGTCAAAACCGGTCGCGCCCACTTCCAGGCCGCGCAGCGCTTTTTGCAGTGACTCTTGCTGGGTGCGGCCAATGGCCATCACTTCGCCGACCGATTTCATTTGGGTGGTCAGGCGGTCATTGGCACCGGCAAATTTCTCGAAGTTGAAACGAGGAATTTTAGTCACAACGTAGTCGATTGACGGTTCAAACGAAGCCGGGGTACGGCCACCGGTGATGTCGTTCATCAGCTCATCGAGGGTGTAGCCCACCGCCAGCTTGGCGGCGATTTTGGCAATCGGGAAGCCGGTGGCTTTTGACGCCAGCGCCGAGGAGCGGGATACGCGCGGGTTCATTTCGATGACGATCAAGCGGCCGGTTTTCGGGTTAACCGAGAACTGCACGTTGGAACCACCGGTTTCGACGCCAATTTCACGCAGCACCGCCATCGAGGCGTTACGCATGATTTGGTATTCTTTGTCGGTCAATGTCTGTGCTGGCGCCACGGTGATGGAGTCGCCGGTATGGATACCCATGGCGTCGAAGTTTTCGATCGAACAGACGATGATGCAGTTATCGTTCTTATCGCGCACCACCTCCATCTCGTACTCTTTCCAGCCGATCAGCGATTCGTCAATCAACAGTTCTTTGGTCGGTGACAAGTCCAGACCGCGTTCGCAGATCTCTTCGAACTCTTCACGGTTATAAGCGATGCCGCCACCGGTGCCACCCATAGTAAAGGAAGGGCGGATGATGCATGGGAAGCCAACGTCAGCGGCAACCGCCAGCGCTTCTTCCATGTTGTGTGCGATGCCTGAACGCGCGGTGTCCAGACCGATTTTCTTCATTGCTACGTCAAAACGGCGACGGTCTTCCGCTTTATCGATCGCATCAGCGGTCGCGCCAATCATGGTCACGCCAAACTCGGCCAGTACGCCTTGACGTTCCAGCTCCAGCGCACAGTTCAGTGCAGTCTGGCCGCCCATGGTCGGCAGCACGGCGTCTGGACGCTCTTTCTCGATAATTTTACGCACCACTTCCCAGTGAATTGGCTCGATGTAGGTCGCATCAGCCATTTCCGGGTCAGTCATGATCGTGGCCGGGTTGGAGTTCACCAGAATGACCCGGTAACCCTCTTCGCGCAGCGCTTTACACGCCTGAGCACCCGAGTAGTCGAACTCACACGCCTGACCGATAACAATCGGGCCAGCGCCGAGGATCAGGATGCTTTTTATATCAGTACGTTTTGGCATTTTTTTGCTCCTGATTATTTGGCGTTAGAACGGTAAGTCTCGATCAATTCGATAAAGTGATCGAACAGCGGCGCGGCATCGTGTGGGCCCGGGCTGGCTTCAGGGTGACCCTGGAAGCTAAACGCTGCTTTATCGATGCGGTGAATGCCCTGCACCGTGTGGTCAAACAAGGATTTGTGCGTGATGCGCAGTTCGGCCGGCAAGTTATTTTCGTCCACTGCAAAACCGTGGTTCTGGGCGGTAATCATGACGCAGTCGTTATCCAGGTCTTTCACCGGGTGGTTGCCGCCGTGGTGACCAAGCTTCATCTTCACGGTTTTTGCGCCGCTCGCCAGTGCCAGCAACTGATGACCGAGGCAGATGCCGAACACCGGAATGTCGGTCTCCAGGAACTGTTTAATCGCAGTGATAGCGTAATCACATGGCTCTGGGTCGCCAGGGCCGTTGGACAAGAAAATGCCGTCCGGATTCATCTTCAAGACTTCATCTGCCGGCGTCTGTGCGGGTACTACCGTCAGGCGGCAACCGCGATCCACCAGCATGCGCAGGATGTTACGCTTGGCGCCGTAATCATATGCCACGACGTGGAATGGCAGTTCAGAGGCTGCTTTGGCTTCCGGCAGTTCGCCTTCCAGTGTCCAGCTCCCCTGCTGCCAGCTGTAAGCTTCCTGGGTGGTCACTTCTTTGGCCAGATCCATGCCTTTTAGACCCGGGAAGGCTTTGGCCTTCGCTAATGCCAGAGCGGCATCCGGCGTGTCAGCGGCGATGATGCAACCGTTCTGTGCACCCTTTTCACGCAGCAGGCGAGTCAGCTTGCGGGTATCAATATCGGCAATCGCCACAATGTTATGGCGCTTCAGGTAATCAGACAGACCTTCTTCGTTGCGGTAGTTGCTGGCAATCAGTGGGAGGTCACGAATGACGAGGCCTTGGGCGTGTACTGCGGAGGATTCTTCGTCGGAAGCATTGGTGCCGACATTGCCGATATGGGGATAAGTAAGAGTAACGATCTGGCGGGAGTAGGAAGGATCAGTGAGGATTTCTTGATAACCGGTCATCGACGTATTGAAGACCACTTCCCCCACTGCCGTACCCTCTGCCCCGATGGCCCGACCGTGGAATTGGGTTCCGTCTTCGAGAACCAATAGCGCTGACTTAATCAAAACACCCTCCAAGGAATAATCAATCACAATATTTGCATATTAATTCAGATATCGCGATCTAAATCAATGCAAAAACCGCCCTCAAGGTCAATTTTTGGCAAATTGGGCGCATTTTAATGATGAGTGCTCCGCTTGTCTACCCAAAGCGCCATTTTTTCTCTTATTTTTGCACTTCTCGGCGTTTAATAGCCCCAGCAGCCATAAAAACACCGCTAAACTCGGGCTGGTAAACGGTTGCGGGATGGGATGACAAAAAATTGCACTAGCGACGCTAAAATACGGGGTTTAAAACATCATCAAAGCCTATTACGGATGAAATAACCCATTAAAACACACACAAAAACACATCAAGAACACAGAAATAATCGAAACCATCGTTTTCAGTGTTAAAAAAAAGGACAATAAATTATTGTCCTTTAATCATATAATTATGATTAATACAACCACATCACGATGGTGTATAAATTAATTAAAACTGGTCAAGACCCAGCACATCACGCATATCAAACAGGCCTTTATCACGCTTACTTAACCAAATAGCGGCCTTAACTGCTCCACTGGCAAAAGTCATACGACTGGAGGCTTTGTGGGTAATTTCTACCCGCTCGCCAATGTCGGCAAACATGGCTGTGTGTTCACCGACAATGTCGCCAGCGCGGATAGTGGCAAAGCCGATGCTTTTTGGGTCACGTTCGCCGGTATAACCTTCACGTGCATACACGGCGCACTCTTTAAGATCACGCCCCAGCGCACCGGCAATCGCCTCCCCCATCGCCAACGCAGTCCCCGACGGGGCATCCACCTTGTGGCGATGATGCGCTTCAACAATTTCAATGTCGGTATAATCCCCCATCACCTGGGCTGCTTTTTCCAACAGTTTCAGCACCAGATTAACGCCCACGCTGAAGTTAGCGGCAAACACGATGCCAATCTGCTCGCCAGCGGCGCAGATGGCATCTTTGCCCGCATCATCAAAACCGGTGGTGCCTATCACGATAGCTTTTTTGTGTTCGACACAGAAAGCCAGATACGCCAGGGAGCTTTCCGGACGAGTGAAGTCGATCAGAATATCAAAATCACCGACAACGCTTTCCAGGCTGTCGCTCACGGCCACGCCCAACTTGCCTATGCCTGCCAGCTCACCCGCATCAACACCGATCAGACTTGAACCCGGGCGTGAAATCGCCGCACCCAGTACCACGCCAGGCACCTGTTGTACCGCCTGGATCAATTGACGGCCCATGCGGCCGCCGGAACCCGCAATCGCAATGCGGATTTGTGAATCAGTCATACATGCTCTCTTGTCATTGTGATATCAGCACCCGAGATAATTCAGAGCGACACCCAGGCCGCAAAGGCGCGTTTCCCGATGAACGTACTCTTACGGGTGATCGAACGCAGCCAACACAGATGCCACTTCAAATATGATGGGGATATGGGTTCAGGTTAACTGCCACACCTTATCACCACCAGAGGATTCATTTCATAATTAGAAAATTATGATATTGGCTGCTTTTCATCAGTAATGCTGTCAATAGGTTAACATTCGCTGCAATACACGCCAATTCAGGGTTATACATAATCATGCAGTTTTGACCGGTTGAATCTGCATAAAAAAAGGCACCACGAAGGGTGCCTAAGAGGTGATAAGACGGGCTGCTTAACCGGTTAAGGCCGCCACTTCCTCGGCGATTGCCGCCAGCGCATCATGGCGCGCATAGTCGGCCTGGACCAGCGCCGCACGCTGTCGATACAGCGGCTGTGCCAGGATCTGTTGTACGGCCTGCCTCAGCAGTGCTTCATCTGGAGTGCTGGTATGCAGGTTTATCCCACATCCCGCAGCGACCACCCGCGTAGCGGCCTCGAGTTTATCTTCGCCCGTACCGGCTACAATCAAGGGTACGCCGTGATCCAACGCGGCGTTGATCGAACCGTAACCGCCGTTGGTGATCAACAACGCCGCCTGCGGCAACCAGTGATCAAAAGAGATAAACGCCTGCACCCTGGCATTAGCAGGCAAAAGTGCCTGCAAGGCTTCAACTGAACGCCCACCGGTGGTCGCTAAAACTCGCACAGGTAACTGCGCCAGCGCCTTCAACGTTGGGACTATCAACTGGTGCAGATCGACATTCGCCAGCGTGCCCTGCGAGACGATCACCAGCGGACGACGGTCGGCCTCATCCCACAGGTCTGGTGTCTTATCCGCCGCCGCGGCACTGCGCAACGGGCCAATAAAACGCACGCTGTCAGGCAAATCGTCACGGGGATATTCCAGCGCCGGGGTAGCCAGTTGCAAGAATCGATCGCAACCGCCAATCAGTGCATCAGTAAACGCCTGTTGCAGCGGTTTACCGCCGGATTGTGCCATCGCAACATCAAAACGCTGGTTCACTTCATCGATGAGCAAACGGGTCGCGTCATCCACCAGTTGCTCACGCAGCAAATCGCGTGGCAATAACCCGGGGGGTATTCGCGGCCCGTAGAAGATCGAATCCGTTGAAGAGTACGACAAAGGTGTCACGCCGATGCCGATCACCGGAGGACGGTCCACCCTTTGCAGCAGTGGTAACACGCCATAGAAGCAGTTTTCCACCATCAACAAATCCGTGGCCTCAGCCGCGATCGCGGCGCGCAATTGCTGATCCAACAGCGGGATCGGCGCAGCAAAAAAATCTTTCAGCGCCAACGCCATCTGCGCATTACCCGGGGGCAGCGCAGCGCGCTCTGGAAAGTGCTGCTCAAGATAGCGGTAATCAAAATCTACCCGCTCATCAAAGGCGATAAATTGTGCGCCAGCCGCTTCTGCACGTTCACGAAACAGGGCACCGGTCATCACCCGAACCTGATGCCCTTGCGCAATCAGGTATCGAGCAATGCTCAGCATCGGATAAACATGACCCGGCGTTGCCACCGCGGTCATCAGAATACGTGCCATAACGGGTTAAGCCTCTGCGTTAGCCGGCTTTAGCGCCAAATTGGCACACACCGGGTTACTCTGAATATGCACGCGCTGCAAATGACGTGCGGAACGGGCAGTGAACCCTTCACGGCCGTGCAATAACGAGAAGTTGTCCGCAATGACGACGTCGCCCTGCTGCCATTGATGGGCATAATAGTGGCGCGGATCGTACAAATGCTGCTGCAGCGTCTGATGGAAAGCCTCTTGTTGATCTTGCGGCACACCGTGGTATTCCAGGGCGTGCTGGTTCAGGAATTTCTTGCCTTCGGTCGGCGGCTCGTTATAGCGCATGATCTGCCCGTGGCCGCTTGGATGCGTCACCACCAGCGGTGAGCACACCTCACCGCCATAATGCACCACCTGCTTAATACGGTAGGAGATCGATACCGTCAGCCACTGGGCCAACAGTGATTCGTCGGCATTGGCCAACAACCGCGTGGTATCCACAAAGGTCGTCCGTCCGCCTTCATCCTGTGAAGGTGCCGCGACGCAGTGGAACAGCTGAAATTCAGGAATGGTCGGTTTGTACATACCATCCCAATGCAGTGGCACATAGCTGCTATCAAAAATGTGGTCCTTGGCGTCCGGGTGTTCTTTCACGTCCAGCACCGCACCGAACGGCCACATCATGATGTCTCCCCACCCCTCGGCATAATGCGTCAGTACCTGTGGATCGGTAAAACCGGAGCCAAAGCCGCGCAACACCAGCAGGTGATGCTGCTGCGCCAATGCCCGCAGTGCAGCCACGGGCAGTTCGCTGATGTGTTGCCCAGGGTGCATAGGGGTCAGTACCGCACCAAAGGGGGTATTCAGTTCAATGCGGCAGTTCAGTGTTTGATTGTCCATCAGTAACTCTCCTTGAATCGAATTTGCTGCTCACACGGCAACCGTACCGTTAAAAGACGCCCACCAAGATTGCGGGCGCAATGTGGCCAATTACGCCATTTGAGGTTGTTCGATCAGATAATGGCTGGGTGTTCCGCGGATCGTCACCAGTTCACCCGCCAACTGCTGGGCATCCTTGCGCTTCATCAGGACAAACTGTCCGTTGATGTTAGCCGCCACCCCGTGCCACGGGGTCAGCCAATCATCTTTGGTCGGCATCATATGAATGCCCATTTTCAGGCTGTCCGCAGGCTGCGGGTGGATAGACAAACGTATCGCCGATGGGAAATGCTGGGCCAACAAATTGCCCCAGGCCCAGCTACGCTGTATCACGCCACAGGCACGCTGTTTGGCATCTTTTTGCAGTGCCGCGTTGGAACCAACGTAATCAGGAAGCTGACTGTCTTCATACAAGAAGCGGGTGATGGCGCGATACAGCTGTAACCCCTGCTCATCCTGCATCAGCTGTTGTTTGATCGCCGTTTCCGATTCGGCATAACCGTCGACCAGCAGCTGACGCAGGAGATCGTAATCGCCGGTATGCTCGGCCAGGCCTTCCACATCGCCCAGGTTGAACACGCTCAGGTGAGTTGCCCCCACCTCATGTAACAAGTTTTCGATTTCGCGCTGATAGTGATTAATGGCGTCATCGCTGACGCGGATCAAATCGCCAAAGACATGGCCGTCAGAACAGATGACGATATGCGCCCCTGGCGGGTAATAAAGCTGAATACGCTGGCAGAGAGAATTAAGGAATATCAGTGACAGCCGTTCTGCCATATCAGGCACCGAACCAATTACCTTATTAGTATTAGGTGATTTTGTTGGGAAGGCGGGGAGTACAAATTCAATGCGTTGTTGGTTTTCAATAAATGCCCGGATACGCGGTAATTGTACCTGAGAAACGGCATGTTCTTCCTCAGCGTTTGACGTTTCCATTCCTGGGAATCGACGTCGGTATTGCAATAGCTCATGAAGGATTTTTAACGATATTGTTTCAATACGAGCACTATCCACAATTAACTCCTGTTCAGATGTGGCGCAGGCAATTTATTCGCAAACGCAATAAGACTTATCAAAAATAGAGATGACGATCGGGAAATAAGTCTTACCCTCACGATTTATCTGCTTCAGGCAATATAGAAGAGAAACTGCTATATTATTAGCCCGTATAATTCACAATCTTGGTTAAGTTGAACTTAACAAACTATGAGTAATATTCTAAAACGCATGGCCATTTTTTCTAAAGTTGTCGATTGCGGCGCATTCAGCATGGCAGCCAAAGAATTAGGCATTACTACCTCCGCCGTCAGTCAGCATATCCGCTTGCTGGAAAACGAACTGGGCATTCAATTACTTCTACGTTCTACGCGTTCACTGAGCCTGACCGAGGCCGGGCTGTGTTTTTATGAGGATTGTGTACTGATGATCCATGCAGCCGAACGGGGCCAGCAGCGTATCGCTGCGTTGCGCGGTGAACTGGCTGGGGAATTGCGCGTCGCCACCTCCACGGAATTTGCCACCCATTATCTGGTGCCGGCGCTGCAAAGCTTCCTTGATGATCACCCGCGAATCACACTGAGATTAGAAATTCATGACGAAAAAATCGACCTGATAGGCCAACGCATTGATCTGGCCATCCGCGGTGGCGTATTGGCCGACTCCAGCTACGTATCGACCCGGCTGGCGCGCTTTCGCGAAGTCCTGTGCGCTTCTCCAGTCTACCTTGCCAACCACGGCATACCCGATAGCCCGCAGTCACTGACTCACCACCAATGGGTTACTTTTACCCCCTTGGGCAACCCGCAGTTTGTCCGCCTGCTCCATCAGGATGGCGCAGAGCACAGGTTACGAATGACCGGACGTTTATTTACCAATAACGGCATGGCGATGAAAGAATTGGCACTGGCCGGCAAAGGAATCATCCGGAATTTTTTTGTCAACGTTGAGCGTGAATTACACAATGGTGATTTGGTGGAGGTGTTACCCGAGTGGCGATTACCCGACATTAATTGTTATGCGATTATGCCAAGAAGGGACAGCCAACCATTAAAAGTTCGCCGCTTATTAGAGCATATGAAAATCTATTTACAGAAAAACGAGAAGCATTCCTTAGATCAGTTCAGAACTTAATAAAATAAGAAGTATCCGTAACGTCACTTAATTTAGTTATTTAACTTTTCGGCATATTGCTGACCAGCACCAGAGTTAATTTAGATTGCAGACTAATGATATTATCCTTAATAACTCCCTGACTTTCTATATAAGTAATTTCTCATCTTTAATTCAAATTATCAGAACGAATTTGACTTTGAATAACATAAAATTTGAATCAGTTCCCTTTCCCTACCCAAAACTCAATTCCTCTATTTCTTGGCTCTCACTCCCAAACGAAAAACGGGGAGCCTAGGCTCCCCGTTATCTTATTTGGCGTTGAAGCTTATTCAACCTGCTTGATATCAACCCGCAACTCTTTCGGCACTTCAAACACGATGTTTTCTTCGCGGCCGCTGACTTCCTGCACGTTGACCCCCCCCAACGCCTTCAGGCGGCTGATCACATCCTGAACCAGTACGTCAGGTGCGGATGCGCCGGCAGTGACACCGATATTACGGGCATCTTTCAGCCAGGCTTCCTGAATGTCAGCCGCAGAGTCGATCAGATATGCCGGCTTGCCGACACGCTGAGCCAGCTCTGCCAAACGGTTAGAGTTAGAGGAGTTTTTCGACCCCACAACCAAAACCACATCTGCATCACCCGCCAGGTTACGTACCGCTTCCTGGCGGTTAGTGGTGGCATAGCAGATATCGTCCTTACGCGGGCCGATAATGCTCGGGAAGCGCTTGCGCAAAGCATCAATCACGTCAGACGTGTCATCCACCGACAATGTGGTTTGCGTCATAAAGCACAGGTTGCTCTCATCTTTCACCTGCAGCTTCCACACATCATCTGGCGACTCGACCAGGTACATGCCCCCTTTAGGGTTACTGTACTGGCCCATGGTGCCTTCCACTTCTGGATGACCCGCATGGCCTATCAGGATCGCCTCGGTACCACGGCGGCTGGCTCGCGCCACCTCCATATGCACTTTGGTCACCAGTGGGCAAGTGGCATCAAACAGCATGGTCAAATCACGCGCTTTGGCTTCTGCTCGTACCGCCTGAGAAACACCGTGCGCCGAGAAGATCAAAATCGACCCATCCGGCACTTCAGTAATTTCCTCGATAAATACCGCCCCGCGCTCGCGCAGGCTATCTACCACATAGCGGTTATGCACCACTTCGTGGCGCACATAGATAGGTGCGCCATAAATTTCCAGCGCACGTTCAACGATACTGATCGCACGATCAACCCCAGCACAGAAGCCGCGTGGGTTAGCCAGCAATATTTGCATGCGTCTCCTCCTGCTGCGGATCGATCTCCAGCACTTCGATATCGAAGGTTACCGGATGGCCCGCCAGCGGATGGTTGAAATCAACGGTAATCGAATCTTCCGCCACTTCACGTACCACGCCTGGCATTTCGCTACCGTCAACGGCGGTAAACAGCATAATTGTGCCGACGTCCGGTACCCCGGTTTCCGCGAAATCACGACGTGAGAAGAACTGGACCAGATCCGGGTTCTCTGCACCGAATGCCGCTTCCGGCTGTAAGGTAAAAGCACATTTGTCGCCCGCACTCAAACCAAGCAGTTGTGCTTCCAGCGGTTCGGACAAACTGCCGTCACCCAGACGGAACAGCGCCGGTTTGCCACTGCTGCGGGTAGACTCTGCGGTCGAACCGTCTTCCAGTTTCAGCGTGAAGTGCACCAACACTTCACTGCTGCCGTTAACCTGAGCCGTCATATTACTCACCTTTGCTCTTTGCGCTTTTGTTCGCCGGCGACAAGAAGCCTTCCAGCACTATCATCGCCGCCCCTACGCAAATAAAACTATCTGCAAGGTTGAAGGTCGGGTAATGCCAATCGCCTACGTAGAAGTCGATAAAATCGACGACAAAACCGTGCCATAAGCGATCGAACAGGTTACCGAGCGCACCACCGATGATAAAAGCATAGGCAATGTTGTTCAGCTTCTGCTGCGCCTGACTGCGGTACATCATCACCAGCAGCACCGCCACGATAGCCACCGCAATACCGGCGAAGAACCAACGCTGCCACCCGCCATGATCGGCCAGGAAACTGAACGCAGCACCGTAGTTACGCGCATAGAACAGATTGAACGACGGGATCAGCGGCTGGGACTGGCCCAGCACAAAGTTACCGAGGATCCACTGCTTGCTGGCAAAATCCAGTACCAACACGACTACTACCAGCCACAGCCAGCGCAGGCCAGTCGAACAGATTGGTTTACTCATTAGGCAAACTTACGCTTTTCGCCGTCGCCGGCTACGTTGATAACACAGCGGCCGCAGAGATCTGCATGCTCCGCCACCAAACCGATATCGGTGGTGTAATGCCAGCAGCGCGGACACTTCTCACCTTCTGCAGTGCTGAAGGCGATTTTCAGGCCCTTCACCAGTTCTGACGTCAGTGCATCCGCTGGCGCATCAGCCAAAGGTGCAACGCGAGCGCCGGAGGTCAGCAACACAAAGCGCAGCTCATCCTGCAGGCTGTTGAGACGTTCAGCCAGTTCGCTATCGGCATACAACGTTACCGCGGCTTCCAACGAGCCACCGAGACGTTTGTCAGCACGTGCCTGTTCCAGCACCTTGTTCACTTCGCCACGCACTTTCAGCAGCTCAGCCCAGAAGGCGTCGTTCATGCCTTCGCCTTCGGCCAGACCGAACAGGCCGTCGTACCACTCTTCAGTGAACACGTACTGCGCGCGTTTGCCCGGCAGGAAAGCCCAGATTTCATCAGCGGTGAACGACATGATCGGTGCCATCCAGCGCACCAATGCCTCTGCGATATGGAACAGCGCAGTCTGGCAGCTGCGGCGGGCGACGCTGTCGCTCTTCGCGGTGTACTGGCGATCTTTGATGATATCCAGGTAGAAGGACCCCATCTCGACAGAACAGAACTGCATCAGGCGTTGTACCACTTCATGGAAATCGTAGTTGGCGTAAGCCTGCTCGATATCCTGTTGTGCCGCCAGAGCACGACCCACGGCCCAGCGATCCAGTACCACCATATCTTCCGGAGCCACACAATCCGTGCTTGGTTCGAATCCGTTCAGGTTCGCCAGCAGGAAGCGCGCGGTGTTACGGATGCGGCGATAGGAATCGGCAGAACGTTTCAAGATCTCGTCAGATACCGCGATCTCACCGGTGTAATCCGTAGAAGCCACCCACAGACGCAGGATGTCACCCCCCAGCTTGTTCATCACGTCTTGCGGACTGATGGTGTTGCCGATGGACTTGGACATCTTGCGGCCCTGACCGTCAACGGTGAAACCGTGAGTCAGTACTTCTTTATAGGGTGCTTTGCCCTTCATGGCGGTGGAGATCATCAGTGATGACATGAACCAGCCACGGTGTTGGTCGGAGCCTTCCAAGTACATGTCAGCGCCATGACCATTGAACTCAGGACGAACATCAACCACGGAAGAATGGGTCGAACCGGAGTCGAACCACACGTCCAGGGTATCGGGCACTTTGACATAGTCGGCAGCTTCCGCGCCAAGAATGTCAGCGGCGTCCAGATCCCACCATGCCTGAATACCGTCCTGCTCAACACGTTTGGCCACTTCTTCCATCAGCTCTACGCTGCGTGGGTGCAGTTGCTCCGTGTCTTTATGCACAAACAGCGACATTGGCACGCCCCAGGTACGCTGGCGTGAGATACACCAATCCGGGCGGTTAGCGACCATGGTTTCGATGCGTGCCTGGCCCCATTCAGGGATCCACTGCACGCCTTTGATCTCTTCCAGCGACTGCTTGCGCAGGCCTTTTTGATCCATGCTGATGAACCACTGAGGCGTTGCACGGAAGATGATCGGCGTTTTGTGACGCCAGCAGCAGGGATAACTGTGAACCAGTTTCTCCACGTGCAGCAATGCACCTTTCTCACGCAGCAGATCAACAATCAGATCGTTGGCCTTAAACACAAACTTGCCATCCAGCAGTGGATGAGTGCCCGGCAGATAGCAACCGTTCGGCCCCACCGGGTTGGCAATTTCCAAACCGTATTTCTGGCTGATGACAAAGTCATCCGGGCCGTGGCCACCGGCGGTGTGTACCGCACCGGTACCCGCGTCCAGCGTGACGTGCTCACCCATGATCGCCGGTACGTCGAAGCCCATGAACGGGTGTTCAAAACGCATCAGCTCCAGATCGGCACCCTTGCAACTACCCAGCACGGTCCACGCGCTGATACCGGCGCGTTTCATCACGCTTTCTACCAGTTCAGCCGCCAGGATCAGGCATTGGCCGTCGACCTGCACCAGCTGATAAGCAAATTCCGGGTGCAGAGAGATAGCGCGGTTAGCCGGTAAGGTCCACGGCGTGGTGGTCCAGATAACCAAAGAGACCGGGCCATTGAAGCTGGTGACGCCAAACTTGGCCGCCACGGCAGCCGCGTCAACCGCATGGAAAGCCACATCGATAGACGGCGACGTCTTGTCGTAATATTCGACTTCCGCTTCCGCCAGTGAAGAGCGGCAATCGGTACACCAGTGCACCGGCTTGGCACCTTTCAGCAGGTGACCGTTGTCGATGATTTTACCCAGCGCACGAATGATATTGGCTTCGGTTTTGAAGTCCATGGTCAAGTACGGGTGATCCCAGTCGCCCAGTACGCCAAGACGGATGAAGTCTTTTTTCTGGCCTTCAACTTGTTCAGCGGCATACTCACGGCATTTCTCACGGAACTCCGCCGCGGTGAGTTTCTCGCCCGGCTTACCGTACAGCTGCTCGACTTTCAGTTCGATCGGCAGGCCATGACAGTCCCAACCTGGAACATAAGGCGAATCGAAACCGGACATCCCTTTTGACTTGATAATAATGTCTTTGAGAATCTTGTTAACCGAGTGACCAATGTGAATGCTGCCGTTCGCATACGGAGGGCCGTCATGCAAAATGAAGGATTTTTTGCCCTTTTTGGCAGTACGAATGATCCCGTACAGATCCTGTTCATACCAACGTTGCAGCATGCCAGGTTCACGCTTGGCCAGATCGCCACGCATCGGGAACCCTGTTTCCGGCAAGTTCAGGGTATTCTTGTAGTCACTCATGAGATTCTCGTTTCCGTTTTCGGCTATTTACCCGTCGCACTTCAAGCCACATCTTTGTGGGCCGCCCTTGCTTATCCGAATCACCTGCCTGTGCAAGCCCATCGGGATTCGCGCGGTTGCCGCCGCGATGCGGCTCGAATTACTTAGGGTAAACGATTAAACCAGTGTTTTTAACCCGAAGAACTTCCGGGCCGTCACCACATCATTGGCGATTTGCTGCTTCAGGGCATCGAGCGAAGCAAAACGCTGTTCATTGCGCAATTTCGCGCGGAGCACCACGTCAATATGGCGCCCGTAAAGATCCATTGTGACATCCAACAGATGGACTTCCAGCTGTTGGCGCACGCCGGCAACGGTTGGTCGCGTACCAATATTGGCTACGCCAGGCAGCGGTTCAGGCCCCAGGCCATACACCTCCACCGCATAAACCCCTTTGACCGGTGCAACCAGGCGTTTCAGCGGCAGGTTGGCCGTGGGGAAGCCGATGGTGCGGCCCAGTTCATCACCGTGTACTACTCGGCCTGAAATACTGTACGGATGACCCAACAGCGTTTCAGCCTGTGCCAGATCATCATCGCGCAGTGCATTGCGAATCGCCGTACTGCTGATACGTTGATCGCCTTCACGGAAGGTCGGCGTGCTGATCACTTCAAAGCCGTATTCTATCCCGGCTTTTTGCAATAGCGGAAAATCGCCCTGACGCGTCGCGCCAAAGCGAAAATCATCCCCGACCATCAGGAATTTCACACCCAGTTTTTCCACCAGCAACTCGGCAACGAACGCCTGTGCCGTGTTGGCGGCGAAACGCGGGTCAAACTTGACGCACAGCAGGTAGTCAACGCCCGCCTGCGCCAGATATTTGGCTTTATCACGCAAGCGCGTGAGTCGGGCCGGTGCCTTGTCCGCTGCAAACATTTCCAGCGGTTGCGGCTCAAAGATCATGACCATCACTGGCAGCCCGAGGCGTTGCCCCTCTTGTTTCAGCTGCTCCAGCAACGCTTGGTGACCGCGGTGTACGCCGTCAAAGTTGCCGATGGTGAGCACACAACCATGGTGGCGTGCCCGGATATTGTGAATGCCGCGAATTAGCTCCATAGCTGGCTCAAAACAGTGGAAATCGCCGGATTATACCTTGTACAGCGGTTAAGGTTAACCCGCGATTGGTGCCTTTGTGTAATAGACATACCATACCGGAGATAATCTGCAGGTGAAACGCCCCAACCGCAGTTTATCCGGCAACATGCCGCTGATTATCGACCACGACCAACAGCTTGCAGCCAATACAGCAATTCATTGGCGAATTTTCTCGCGAAACACTGTATTCCCATGACCGAAGCTGGTAAAATCCTGCCCCATCACAACGTAGCAAGTGCCGCCCGTACAAACGGCGCTTATTTGCACAAATCCGTTGACAAACGAAGACTAAAAGGGGATATTCCTCGGCCTTCGAATTGTCCTCAATAGAATATATTTGGGAGTTGGACCTTGGCTAATATCAAATCAGCTAAGAAACGCGCCGTACAGTCTGAGAAACGTCGTAAGCACAACGCTAGCGGCCGCTCTATGATGCGTACCTACATCAAGAAAGTAGAAGTTGCTATCGCAACTGGCGATAAAGAAGCTGCAAAAAACGCATTCCTCGTGATGCAACCAATCGTGGACCGCAAGGCAGCTAAAGGCCTGATCCACAAAAACAAAGCAGCACGCCATAAGTCAAATCTGACTGCGCGTATCAACGCAATGCAATAAGCATTACGTTGTCTGCTTGATAAAAAAACCGGCTCAGGCCGGTTTTTTTACGTCTGCAGTTTTCACCGCGTTAGTAAGTAAACAGCGCGGAAAAATCCTTGTTGCATACCCGTTGTACCGCTGGATGCTGGATCATTCGTTCGGCAAAAATGATGTAGTACTCTTCCTGTACGCTATCAATACGCCCAATCTCCACCACGTCATCATCGTTATAGGTATCCTGCGCATACAGCGTCGGCGCAACGAAGATCGCGTTGTGGTACATGCCAAAGGTCTTCATCAGGGCCGCATCATCGAACTCGCCCAAGATCTCTACCTGAATACCTTGCGTGTTAAACCAGTTAAGCAGCTTACGCCCCAGCATCGAACGCCGGCCTGGAATGAGCAGCTTACGCTGTTCAAGACAAGCGGGAAACGGCAAGTCCGGCGCGGGCTGACGGCAAAAGAAACTGATGCCGCATTCACCCAGCTTGAGCGAAAACAACCCTTCCTGCTGACTGGAGTCCACCGGGCAATCTGACAAAATCATGTCGAGCTTATGCTGGCTGAGCTGTTCCAGTAGCATCTCGTGCGTCGACTCAAAGCAGCGCAGATGGATTTGTTCATTATCCACCACCACCGCGGTCTCCAGAACCTGACTCACCAAGCGTTTGGACAGCGCATCCGCGACCCCGACGTCGAACAGCAGGTTAGATTCCTTGCGATAATTGACGATATCCAGCATTTCCTGGCTGAGCATAAACATTTTGTCGGCGTAGCGGAAAACCAGCTGCCCCAATTCAGAAGGCACCAGCCCACGCCCCTGACGCTTGAACAGCTTACCGTCTAAACGTTCTTCCAGCGCTTTGATCTGGCCGGTGATGGTCTGCGGCGTCAGAAACAGTGCTTCAGCGGCGCCGACCACCGAACCTTCTTTGCAGACCTGCCAGAAGTAGTAAAGGTGATTAAAGTTAATATGCGACATCCTCACGAGGTGCTCTCCTTAACATTTCGTCAGGCTAAACGATAGACCCTGACGAGCGACTAATGTCCTTTCCCTGTTTCAGACAACCTGTTGCTGCATTCGTCCCAAACAGAATGGCCGAAGCTGCACATATTTCATACTGTACAGCTCCGACCAGCTATTGTAATCGGTACTTACGAACAGAGGATCCCCTAAAGGGGTTATCTGACCCGTGGCAACGACATGCGCAACAGACCGTATCCAACCACCGCCGCCGTGGTTGACCCAATCAGGATACCCAGCCGCGAATAAGTGCTTAGTACGACATCCGCATCGCCAAACGCCAGCGAAGCGATGAAAATTGACATGGTGAAACCAATACCACAGAGCACAGAAACGGCAAACACCTGTTTGAAACCAATTCCTTCAGGCAGCTTGGCAATGCCCAACTTCACCGCCAGCAGACTAAAGATGAAGATACCCAACGGCTTACCGATGAACAGACCCGCTGCGATACCGACCGGGAGCAGTGAGGTCAGCCCACTCAGTGACACGCCCTGCAATGAAACACCCGCATTGGCGAAAGCGAACAGCGGCAGTATCAGGAACGCCACCCATGGGTGCAGCTCGTGCTCCAGAGTCTCCGACGGTGACGGGCCTTTCTTCACGTTCAACGGGATCATAAAGCCAATAATTACCCCGGCCAGGGTCGCATGTACCCCGGACTTGAGGATAGCCACCCACAGCACCAGGCCGACAATCATGTAAAGCGACGTTTTGCCCACGCCACGCCAGTTCATAAATGCCAGCACCGCAACAGACGCGGCTGCTACACCTAAAGCCGCCATCGACACTTCGTGGGTATAGAACAGTGCGATAATCACGATCACACCCAGGTCATCGATAATCGCCAGCGCCAGCAGGAACACTTTCAGGCTGGTTGGTACGCGGTTCCCCAACAACGCCATCACCCCAAGGGCAAACGCAATGTCCGTTGCCGCCGGGATCGCCCAGCCCTGGCGAGTAACCTCATCGGCACCGTTAAACAGCAGGTAAATCAGTGCCGGTGCCAACATGCCGCCCAACGCAGCAATAGCGGGAAACACCGCCTTATCACGCCCAGCCAGTGAACCCTGCATCAGTTCACGCTTGACCTCCAGCCCGACCACCAGGAAAAAGATCGCCATCAGGCCGTCGTTGATCCACAGCAGGAGCGGCTTGGCAATGTCCAGTGAGGACACTTTCACCATGACCGGTAAATTGAGAAAAGCATGATAAATCCCCTGGGCTGGGGTATTGGCCATGATCAACGCGATAATCGCGGCTACGATCAGGATAATGCCGCCTGCGGCTTCCTGACGTAAAAATTGACGAATGATATTGGTCACAATACGTCTCTCCAGAGATGCGCGAAGTAGAAACAGCTCCGCAAACAAAGTAATGGAATGAGTATAGACGGCGATTTAGCTCGATAAAATACGTTTATAAATGCTTTAATGATCGTAAAAACCGATCTATACACGACAGGTGTCACATTTTTTGTAGGGTTATTAGCCGGCCACGGCCAATAAAAAACCCCGGTTTTGACGCCGGGGTTATGCAGTACGCTAACAGAACAACAGCTTAACGCGTCAGGTCATCAAAAAACTTTTTCACACCGTCGAAGAAGCTCTTCGAACGTGGGCTGTTTTTATCACCAGAAGGGCCACCCAGGCTCTCTTCCAGTTCCTTCAGTAATTGCTTCTGCTTGTCGTTCAGGTTAACCGGGGTTTCCACCACCACGCGGCACAGCAGGTCACCCTGGCTGCCACCACGCACCGATTTAACACCCTTGCCGCGCATGCGGAACAGTTTGCCCGTCTGGGTTTCTGACGGGACTTTCAGCTTCACGCGGCCATCCAGCGTTGGCACTTCAATCTCACCGCCCAATGCTGCCATCGCGAAGTTGATCGGCACTTCACAGTACAGGTTATTCCCTTCGCGTTCGAAGATCGGGTGCGCTTTCACCTGAACCTGAACGTACAGATCGCCTGCTGGTGCGCCATGTTCACCGGCTTCCCCCTCACCCGCCAAGCGGATGCGGTCGCCAGTATCAACGCCGGCCGGGATTTTCACCGACAGCGTTTTGGCTTTCTCTACCCGGCCGTGGCCATGGCAGCTGTTGCACGGGTCTTTGATAATTTGGCCGCGGCCATGGCAATGCGGACAGGCCTGCTGCACGGTAAAGAAGCCCTGGCGCATTTGCACCTGGCCTTGGCCGTGACAGGTTGGGCAAGTCACTGGCGAGCTGCCTGGTTTTGCACCGCTACCGTGGCAAACGCCACACTCTTCCAGCGTCGGGATACGGATCTCTTTGGTTACACCACGAACCGCTTCCTCAAGGGACAGCTCCATGTTGTAACGTAGATCAGAACCGCGGCTGGCACGCTGACGGCGGCCACCACCAAAGATATCGCCGAAAACGTCGCCAAAGATGTCGCTGAAATCGGCACCGCCGCCGCCAAACCCACCGCCACCACCCATACCGCCTTGTTCAAAAGCGGCGTGGCCGTACTGATCGTAAGCTGCACGCTTTTGATCGTCGGTCAGGACTTCGTACGCTTCCTTGATCTCTTTAAACTTGGCTTCGGCGTCTTGATCCTGGTTACGGTCAGGATGGTATTTCATCGCCAGGCGCTTATACGCCTTTTTTATGTCACGCTCTTCCGCCGTCTTGGAGACGCCGAGAATCTCGTAATAGTCTTTCTTCGCCATTATTTCTGTAACCCTTAACATGCGTGCACGGGCGCAGAGTTGCCTCGACGCCCGTGCTGGTTTCCAGTAACGGCCTCTCGGCCGTTACGTGCCCGCTTAAGGGCGATTATTTTTTGTCTTTAACTTCTTCGAACTCAGCGTCAACCACGTCGTCGTCTTTCTGCGCCGCGTTGTCAGCACCAGCATCAGCACCTTGCTGTGCCTGCTGCGCCTGAGCCATTTCCAGCAGTTTGCCAGAAACCTGCACCAGAGCCTGGGTCTTCGCTTCGATATCGGCTTTATCTTCGCCTTTAACCGCAGTTTCCAGATCTTTCAGCGCCGCTTCGATAGCCGTTTTGTCTTCTGCTGGCAGTTTGTCGCCCGCTTCTTCCAACTGCTTACGGGTACCGTGGATCAGGTGGTCAGCCTGGTTACGGGTCTGCACCAGCTCTTCGAACTTACGGTCCGCTTCGGCGTTCAGTTCAGCATCACGCACCATTTTCTGGATTTCTTCTTCGTTCAGACCAGAAGAAGCCTTGATGGTGATTTTCTGCTCACGGCCAGTATTCTTGTCTTTAGCAGACACATGCAGAATACCGTCGGCGTCGATGTCGAAGGTCACTTCGATCTGCGCCATACCGCGCGGAGCAGCCTGGATACCGTCCAAATTGAACTGACCCAGTGACTTGTTATCGTTAGCGCGTTTACGCTCACCCTGCAGCACGTGGATGGTTACCGCAGACTGGTTGTCTTCAGCGGTAGAGAACACCTGGCTGTGCTTGGTCGGGATCGTGGTGTTTTTGGTGATCAACGGAGTCATCACGCTGCCCATGGTTTCGATACCCAGCGACAGCGGGGTAACGTCCAGCAGCAGAACGTCCTTCACATCACCGGCCAACACGCCGCCCTGTACCGCAGCACCCACCGCAACGGCTTCGTCCGGGTTAACGTCTTTACGTGGTTCTTTACCGAAGAAGTCAGCAACTTTCTTCTGAACCATTGGCATACGGGTCTGGCCGCCCACCAGGATCACGTCCTGGATGTCGGAAACCGACAGGCCTGCGTCTTTCAGTGCCACTTTCAGCGGCTCGATAGAACGCGCTACCAGATCTTCAACCAGCGACTCGAGTTTTGCACGGGTCACTTTGATGTTCATGTGTTTTGGACCGCTCGCATCTGCAGTGATGTACGGCAGGTTAACGTCGGTCTGCTGAGCGGAAGACAGTTCGATCTTCGCTTTCTCAGCGGCTTCTTTCAGACGCTGCATCGCCAACGGATCGTTGCGCAGATCGAAACCTTGTTCTTTCTTGAACTCTTCCACCAGGTAGTTGATCAGGCGGCTGTCGAAGTCTTCACCACCCAGGTGGGTATCACCGTTGGTTGCCAGAACTTCGAAGGTTTTTTCGCCGTCAACTTCGTCGATTTCGATAATAGAGATATCGAAAGTACCGCCACCCAGGTCATAAACCGCGATGGTACGGTTGCCAACTTCTTTGTCCAGGCCGTAAGCCAGGGCAGCAGCAGTCGGTTCGTTGATGATACGTTTTACTTCCAGACCTGCGATACGACCGGCGTCTTTAGTCGCCTGACGCTGTGCGTCGTTGAAGTATGCAGGAACAGTGATAACCGCTTCAGTTACCGGTTCACCCAGGTAATCTTCCGCCGTTTTCTTCATTTTCTTCAGCACTTCAGCAGAGATCTGCGGTGGTGCTACACGCTGGCCTTTCACTTCAACCCATGCGTCGCCGTTATCAGCAGCCACAATTTTGTACGGCATGATGTCTTTATCACGCTGTGCTTCTTCATCCTGGAAGCGACGGCCAATCAGGCGCTTGATCGCAAACAGGGTGTTTTGTGGGTTAGTAACAGCCTGACGCTTAGCAGGCTGGCCAACCAGAATTTCACCATCCTGGGTATATGCGATGATCGAAGGTGTAGTACGGTCGCCTTCGCTGTTCTCCAGCACGCGCGCTTTACCACCATCCATAATAGCTACACAAGAGTTGGTAGTACCCAGGTCGATACCAATAATTTTGCCCATCTAAACGTCTCCACTAATAAATTCATATTCGGTCAGGTTGCTAACCTATATGCGGGCAAATTTTTGTTTTTCAACTGCCCAACATTTCAGTCTTAGCCGCGGTCAGCAACTGCGGTTGCAAATAAGATGGGGCCATCCAACTCAGCATCAAGGGGCAAGGCGAAAAAAATTTCTTTTTTATCGTCACTCAGATCATTGTTTCCTGTTCCGGGGATCATTATGATGCCGCGCACTCTGATGGAAGTTATCGATTTTTCGGCCATTCAGAACATTTATGTATTTACTTCGCTATTTCCGTTAATTTTCTGTTATTGCAGAGGACTTATGCACACCAACAAGTTGGCGAATCCCGGCCCTCTCGGCCTGATGGGCTTCGGGATGACCACCGTCTTGCTGAACCTGCACAACGCGGGCTTTTTCCCATTGAATTCCGCCATTATCAGCATGGGGATTTTCTTCGGTGGGTTGGCCCAAATTATGGCCGGCCTGCTGGAATACAAGAAGGGAAACACCTTCGGCATGACTGCCTTTATCTCTTATGGCAGCTTCTGGCTGAGCCTGGTGGGCCTGCTGCTGCTGCCGCGCCTGGGTCTGGCAGAACCGACCGACGCCAGCGTACTGGGTATTTATCTGGCGCTGTGGGGTGTCTTCACTCTGTTCATGTTCTTCGGCACGTTGCGCGCTAACCGCGTGCTGCAGTTTGTGTTCGGCAGCCTGACGCTGCTGTTCGCCTTGCTGGCGATCGGCAATATCACGGGCAATCATGCCCTGCTGAACGTTGCTGGTTATGAAGGCATTATCTGCGGTGCCAGTGCCATTTACCTGGCAATGGCAGAAGTGCTCAACGAGCAATTTGGCCGTAAGGTTCTGCCGATTGGCGAACCCGACGTCAACAATGTAGAACCCATTCGGGCAGCGGCATAATCACCGCCGTCTGAAACAAAAAGCCCTGCACTTATTGCAGGGCTTTTTTTTAGCTGTAAGAGCGGGCACGCTGCGCCTTGGTCTCACTGTTCAGGTCACGGTACAGGTACATTCCCAGCAGCAACCCGATACCTGACAGCGCCAGTACATAGTAAGCAGGCGCTAACGGGGTTAACTTCATGATCAACGTCACAAATACTGGGGTTAAACCCCCGAAAATAGCGTATGCAACATTATATGAGAACGAAATCCCGGTAAACCGCACTTCCGCTGGGAAAGCCCGCACCATGACATAGGGTACAGCCCCGACGACACCCACGCTGAAACCTACCAGTGCATAGCAGGCGAACAGCATTTCCGGGTGCTCTCCCACCGTCCGATAAAACAGCCAGCTGCAGCCAGCCAACAGCAAGCTGCCAACGATAAAGGTTTTGCTGGCGCCGAAACGATCCGCCGACAACCCCGCAATAATACAACCGGCAATCAGCATAATGGTGGCGATACTGTTAGCTTGCAGTGACAGCGCCGGGGCGATGCCGAACTGTTTTTGCAAATAGGTCGGCGTCATCAGGATCACCACCACAATGCCGGCGGACAACAGCCAGGTCAGCAGCATTGACACCACAACCTCTTTGCGATGGTTAAGTACCACCGATTTCAGCGGCAGCTCCTCCGCCAAGGCTTTCCGCGCCTGCATCTCGATAAATATTGGCGTTTCCTGTAACCAACGGCGCAGATACATTGCCACCAGACCGAAAATACCGCCCAGCAGGAACGGCAGGCGCCAGCCGCCGTCAATAATGGTCTGTTGACTGAGCGTGGTATTGATTACCGTCGCCACCAACGACCCCAGCAAAATACCGACGGTCAGACCGGCAGTCAGCGTACCGCAGGCAAAACCAATACGGCGGCGCGGCACGTGCTCGGCAACAAACACCCATGCGCCGGGGACCTCACCACCGATAGCCGCCCCTTGCAGTACGCGCATCAGCAGCAGCAGCAGTGGTGCGGCAATGCCAATACTGGCGTAGGTCGGTAACAGACCCATGCCCAACGTAGGCAACGCCATCAGTAAAATACTCAGGCTGAACATTTTTTTGCGGCCGACCCGATCGCCAAAGTGCGCCATCACGATGCCACCCAGCGGGCGCGCCAGATAGCCTGCGGCAAAGATGCCGAAGGTCTGTACCTGGCGTAGCCATTCCGGCATATCTGCCGGGAAGAATAGCTCACCCATAACCGCGGCAAAGAAGACAAAAATGATGAAGTCATAGAACTCTAACGCACCGCCCAAGGCGGCTAACGTCAGAGTTTTGTAGTCTTGCCGGTTTAACCGGCGATTATTATCGAGAGGCATAGAGTACCGTCGGAGGAGACTGTTAAAATAAAAGCCAGAGGCTTTCTGTAAACGAATCCTTACTATAACGGCAAATTTATTTCACACCAGATCGGCTGGGATTTATCCCACATATCGCTGAAATTTAGAGGTTTATCTCGCGACGCGCATTCTTAGGACGAAATGCTGCTACCACCGCGGCATGCGTTTCCACATAAGGTCCTTCAAGCAGCTGTATGCAGTACGGCACGCTGGCGAAAATACCGTGCACAACCACCTTACCCTGCTCATCCTTAACCCCTTCCAGCGTTTCCTTGATCGACTTGGGTTGCCCCGGCAGATTGATGATCAACGCCTGCTTGCGGATCGCCCCCACCTGACGCGAAAGAATTGCCGTTGGCACATAGTGTAGGCTGATTTGACGCATTTGCTCGCCGAAGCCGGGCATCACGCGATCGGCAATCGCCAACGTGGCATCGGGGGTCACATCACGGCGTGCCGGGCCGGTACCGCCGGTCGTCAGCACCAAATGGCAGCCCATTTCATCCACCAGCTCACACAGGGTTTGTTCGATCAACGTTTGCTCATCGGGGATCAGCCTGGTTTCCACTTTGAACGGCGTCGCCAGCGCTGTGGCCAGCCATTCTTCCAGCGCCGGTATGCCTTTATCCTGGTAAACGCCGCCAGAAGCGCGGTCAGAAACGGAAACCAAACCAATACGTAATATGTCCATGCGTAACCTCTACAGCCTGATGGGGTTCGGGCGGGTTCATTTCCTGCCCTGTTATGAATCCAGAGAGTATAAAGTGTCTGCCCGCTACCGGGATCTGCGGGCATAAAAAAAGGCGGCCTAAGCCACCTTTTTCTGCGCTGATTGCGAAAATTACAGCAGATCGGCGATCATTTTTTCGAGCTTACCCTGGTCTACGGCAAACTTGCGGATACCGTCGGTCAGTTTCTCAACGGCCATTGGATCCTGGTTGTGCTGCCAGTAGAACTCAGGCTCAGTCAACGCTGTAGGACGCGCTTTCACTTCGCCCGTGTAGGACAGTTTACGCTCCAGCGTGCCTTCGCTTTCTGCCAGCTCTTTCAGCAGCGCAGGGGCGATGGTCAGACGGTCACAGCCAGCCAGTTCGATGATTTCGCCGACGTTACGGAAGCTCGCGCCCATCACCACGGTTTTGTAACCGTGCTCTTTGTAATACTGGTAAATCTCAGTAACGGAAACCACACCTGGATCTTCGTTTGGCGCGAACTCTTTCTTGTCGCCATTCGCTTTGTACCAGTCGAGGATACGGCCAACAAACGGAGAAATCAGGAACACGCCAGCTTCAGCACAGGCACGCGCCTGAGCGAAGGAGAACAGCAGTGTCAGGTTACAGTTGATGCCTGCTTTTTCCAGCTGCTCCGCGGCGCGGATGCCCTGCCAGGTAGAAGCCAGTTTGATCAAGATACGATCGTTGCTGATACCGGCATCGTTGTACAGTTTGATCAGTCGCTTGGCTTTGGCAACGCTGGCTTCAGTGTCGTAAGACAAACGCGCGTCCACTTCAGTGGAGATACGGCCCGGCACCAGTTTCAGGATCTCCAGACCGATGTTGACTGCCAGCTTGTCGGCGGCATCGGCAATCTGCTGTTCGCGATCGCTGCTCTGCTCACGTGCCCAGGCAATGGCTTCGTCAATCAGTTTGCGGTATTCAGGAATTTGGGCTGCATTGAGGATCAGCGAAGGGTTGGTCGTAGCATCTTGCGGTTGATACAGCTTCATTGCCGCGATATCGCCCGTATCTGCAACCACGGTAGTCAGTTGGCGCAGGGAAGT
This sequence comes from Serratia sp. PL17, assembly GCF_017832355.1. GTDB lineage: Bacteria > Pseudomonadota > Gammaproteobacteria > Enterobacterales > Enterobacteriaceae > Serratia. The sequence continues at coordinate 415,455 of NZ_JAFIBY010000002.1, read as the reverse complement.
TAATTTATCGGTCATGTTGGCATTATCTCATCGTGTGTGCATGAACTTTTGGCATCGTTCAACCATGCCCTGCCCTGATAATAACATGCGCAAGGCCCGGTGCAAGGCTGGAAAATCACGGCCTGGCGACGCCCGTTTTATCCTTGAGCGAGCAACCGTTTACGCCACTATCTTTCGCCATTCCCGAGCTGATGAAAAGGCAATAACGTGCTATCGATTGAATAAATTATGTTAAATTCGCGAAAATTAGTGCAATGGGTGACAAAATCTGAGAAAAATCTCAATTGCTCAGACTCCGGCTGATCTCAGCTAAGCTCTTGTAAAAATTCAATCAATGTCTTTTCACCCGCGGTGGATGCGGCGTGGTGCGCAACAAATTTCAACAAGGAGGGATCCGTGACGGACCTAATGAATTTTATCAATAATATCTTGTGGGGTTCGGTACTGATTTATTTGCTGTTGGGTACAGGCATTTATTTCACGCTGCGCACCCGCTTTATTCAGGTCCGCCATTTCAGCCACATGTTCTCGATACTGAAACACAGCAACAAGAGCGACAGTGCTGGCATTTCCTCCTTTCAAGCGCTCTGTACCACCCTCGCGGCCCGTGTTGGCACCGGTAACCTGACGGGAGTAGCGATCGCCCTCACCGCCGGTGGCCCTGGTGCCATCTTCTGGATGTGGGTTGTGGCATTTATCGGCATGGCCACGTCCTTTGTAGAAAGTAGCCTGGCGCAGCTCTACAAAACCAAAGACGACCAGGGTAACTACCGTGGCGGTCCGGCTTATTATATGGAGAAAGGTCTGGGCATGCGCTGGATGGGCGTATTGTTCTCAATCTTTTTGATCATTGCCTTTGGCCTGGTATTCAACGCCGTGCAAGCCAACTCCATCGCTCAGGCTTCCGCCGTCGCCTTCCATATAGAACCTCTGTATGTCGGTATCGGCCTGGTGATCCTGAGCGGCGCAGTGATCTTTGGCGGCATCCGTTCCGTCGCCCGCGTGGCTGAGTTGATCGTCCCCTTGATGGCGGCCGCTTACCTGCTGCTGGCGTTCTGGGTGATTGGTCATAACATTGAGCATATGCCGGCTATCCTGTCACTGGTGGTCAAAAGCGCTTTCGGGCTACAGGAAGCGGCAGCAGGTGCCGTCGGTTACGGTATTTCGCAGGCAATGACTCAGGGCGTTCAGCGCGGCCTGTTTTCCAACGAGGCCGGCATGGGTTCTGCCCCCAATGCGGCGGCTTCCGCTTCCCCCTATCCTCCGCACCCTGCTTCTCAGGGCTATGTACAAATGCTCGGGGTATTTATTGATACCATCGTGATTTGCAGCGCGACCGCCGCAATCATTCTGTCCTCTGGCGTATTGGACCAACCGGTAGCCAACATCAGTGGCATCGACATGACACAGCGGGCACTCTCCGCCGCCGTCGGCAGTTGGGGCTCGCCGTTTGTCGCCATCGCCATTTTCTTTTTCGCCTTTACCTCTATTATTGCCAACTATGCCTATGCCGAGAGCAATCTGGTTTTTCTGGAACGCAATCACCCGGCGGGTCTGCTGATTTTCCGTTGCGCCGCGCTAGGCATGGTGATGTTTGGCGCACTGGCAGAACTGCCTGTGGTATGGAAAATGGCAGATACCTCAATGGCGTTGATGGCCATTACCAACCTGACAGCAATCTTGCTGCTGTCACGGGTAGCGCTGAAGCTGGCGAATGATTACCACCGTCAGCGAACGCTGGGGCAATTGCCCACCTTCGACGCCAATCGCTTCCCCGAACTGAAATCCCAGCTTGAACCGGGCGTGTGGGACAAGCATTAATTTTTTGCGGGCGCGTCTGGCACGCGCCCTGCCTATCACACCCATTGCCCCTTTTTTCCGCGCTTTTTGCTACAGTACTCGTTCTTGGATAAACAGGATCTGGCCATGCTCGTTATTATTTCACCTGCAAAAACTCTTGATTACGAAAGCCCGCTGGCGACAGAACGCTTCACACAGCCGGAGCTGCTGGATAAATCTAAGCAGTTGATCAAAATCTGCCGTGACCTCACGCCGGTACAAATTTCTACGTTGATGGGCATCAGCGACAAACTGGCCGGGCTGAACGCCGCTCGCTTTGGTGACTGGCAGCCAAAATTTACCCCCGACAATGCCCGCCAGGCACTGCTGGCTTTTAAAGGCGATGTCTATACTGGCTTGCACGCACAAGACTTTAGCGAAGACGACTTTGATTTTGCCCAACAGCATCTGCGCATGCTGTCCGGGCTGTACGGCGTGCTGCGGCCGCTCGACCTGATGATGCCTTACCGTCTGGAGATGGGCATCAAGCTGGAAAACGCCAAGGGCAAGGATCTGTACAGTTTCTGGGGCGAGCAAATTACTAAAAAGCTCAACGAGGCATTGGAACAACAGGGAGACGACATGGTAGTCAACCTGGCGTCAGACGAATACTTCAAATCCGTGAAACCAGCCAAACTGCACGGCACACTGATTAAACCGGTGTTCCTCGACGAGAAGAACGGCAAATACAAAGTGATCAGCTTCTATGCCAAGAAGGCGCGTGGGTTGATGAGCCGCTATATCATCAAAAACCGCCTGACCCAGCGCGAACAGCTGCTTGGCTTCAACCTCGAAGGCTACGCCTTTGATGAAGCCGGCTCCAAGGGCAACGAACTGGTGTTCAAACGCCCAGAGCAGTAATAAACCTCGCCCACAAAAAAGCCGTCGTAATGACGGCTTTTTGATTTTATGAGCTCATCAGAATCAGGCTGGTAAGGCCATCAGGAACTTACGCAGTTCGCTGAACCCAGCTGGCAGGTTATGAGACAGCAACGGCAAATCGGCACGCAGTGCCAATGCTTTTGGCAATGGCAGTTCCTGACCCAGAATCTCCTCTACGCTCTCTTTAAACTTGGCTGGATGCGCGGTCCCCAGGAACAGACCAAACTCACCGTCCTGCAACTGGTCGCGCAATGCGCGGTACGCAATTGCCGCATGAGGTTCGGAGAGATAGCCCAATTGCGCCAGCTCACGCATGCTGTCCTTGGTGGTCTCGTCACTGACCGTTGCGTGACCCAGCTCTTTCAGTTGCCAGATCTTACGACGGAACAGTTCTTCTACCCGCGGCCAGTTGTTCGGCTGGCTAACATCCATCGCATTCGACAGCGTCGCCACGGTGGCGTGCGGCTGCCACTGCCCGTGAGTCAGGAAACGCGGCACAGTATCATTGGCATTGGTCGCTGCGATAAAACGCTTCACCGGCAGGCCCAACGATTTTGCCAGCAAACCGGCAGTCAAATCACCGAAGTTGCCGCTAGGCACCGAGACAACCAACTGATTGCGTGCTTCTTGCGGCAGTTGCGCTACCGCTTCGAAGTAATAACAAATCTGCGCCAGCAGCCGGCTGATATTAATAGAGTTAGCCGAGTTCAAATGCAGAGCGTCTTTCAATTCCTGATCGTCAAATGCCTGCTTCACCAGTGCCTGGCAAGCATCGAAGTCGCCGTCGATCGCCACGGTATGGATGTTGCCACCCAGGGTACAGAACAACTTTTCCTGCAGCGGGCTGATTTTGCCCTGCGGATACAGAATCACTACGCGCACATTCTTCAGGCCATAGAACGCATGCGCTACCGCGGCCCCCGTATCGCCAGACGTCGCGGTCAAAATAGTCACAGGCTGATCGCCCGCGACTTCCGCCAACATTTGCGCCATAAAGCGGCCGCCGAAGTCTTTGAACGCCAGCGTTGGGCCATGGAACAGTTCCAGACAGGCAATGTCATCTTCGACTTGCGCGACCGGCGCTGGGAACTCAAAGGCCGCCGCCACACGCTTATGCAATGCTTCTTCAGAAACTTCATCACCAATAAACGCCGACAGAATACGGCTGCTGCGCGTGACAAAATCCTGTTCCAGCAACTGGTCGATTTCCGTCAGCTCAAATTCCGGCAGCTCCAGCGGGAAAAACAGCCCTTGCTGTTTACCCAGGCCCTGTTTGATCGCCTGTGCGAAGCTGACCTGCTCGTTGTGATCCTTAAGGTTGTACAGTTTCATGCGTTATCCCAGTAGTCGTGCGCCTGCGGTATCCAGACGGCAAATATGAACAAAACCTTCGTCGTTTTGCAGATAGTGATGAGTCAGCCAGTCGGCCATGCGTTGCGCGGTCGCGCTGTCGTTGCAAACGGCAAACAGCGTCGGGCCTGAGCCGGAAATACCGCAGGCCAACGCGCCGATATCCTGCGCAGCCTTGCGCGCCTCGGCAAAGCCCGGCAACAGGCGGGTGCGATACGGTTCGGCAATCACATCCTGCATCAGTTTGGCGGCCAGCTGCGGTTGTTGGGTGTGGCAGGCATGGATAAAGCCCGCCAGATAACGGCCGTGGCTGATGCAGTCCTGACGACGATACTGCGCGGGCAAGATCGCACGCGCTTCGGCGGTGGATACCTTGATGCCTGGATAGGCCATCACCCACAGCCAGTCTTTAAAGCATGGCACTTCCTGGCTGATGAAGCCTTCTTCTTCCAGCATCAACTGCAGGCCGCCAAGGTAGCAAGGCGCCACATTATCGTAATGCACGCTGCCGGAGATACGGCCTTCCAGCTCGCCCATCAGGCCCAGCAGGGTCATTTTATCCAATGGGCGGTTGCAGAATTCGTTCATCGCCATCAATCCTGCAACCACTGAGCAGGCACTTGAGCCCAACCCGGAACCTATCGGCATATTCTTCTCAAGCCGCATCGCCACCGGGATCTGTTGACCCATCTCCTGGCAGAAACGCTCCCAGCATTGGTAAACGATATTCTCTTTCGGGTCGTCCGGCAGCTTGCTGACGAAACGGCCGGCATTCTGCAAACTGAACGTTTCGGCGGCCTCTACGCTGACGCAATCGCCCAGCAAAGTCCCGTCGATCGGGGATACCGCGGCGCCCAGGACGTCGAAACCGACGCTTACGTTGCCAATTGAGGCCGGCGCATACACCTTAACCATATTAAACTCCCAACTTCCATGACAGTGTGCGCAGCAAGTCAGCAAAGACACCCGCTGCGGTCACATCGTTACCGGCGCCATAGCCACGCAGCACCAACGGCAACGGCTGATAGTAACGGCTGTAGAAAGCCAAGGCGTTCTCGCCGTTCTTCACTTTATACAACGGATCGTTGCCGTCTACCGCATCTATACGTACCTGACAGCGGCCATTTTCGATCACGCCGACATAGCGCAATACCTTGCCCTGTTCGGTAGCATTGGCCACGTTGCGAGCGTACTCGTTATCCAGCTCCGGCAGGCGCGCCATAAAGGCATCTACATCGCCAGCAGCGTCAAAGGACGGCGGCAACACCGACTCCACGTCGATATCCGCCAACTCCAGTTTGTAGCCCGCTTCGCGCGCCAGGATCAGCAACTTGCGCGCGACATCCATACCGGACAGATCATCCCGCGGATCCGGTTCGGTGTACCCTTTTTCCTTAGCCTGTTGAGTCGCCGCCGACAACGACATCCCTTCATCCAACTTACCAAAAATAAAGGACAGTGAACCGGAGAGAATACCGGAGAAACGCGTCAGTTCGTCACCCGCGTTCAACAGGTTCTGCAAGTTCTCGATCACCGGCAGGCCCGCACCGACGTTGGTATCGTACAGGAACTTGCGGCGCGAACCGGCTGCAGCGGTGCGCAATTGCTGGTAGTAGTTCATCGACGAGGTATTGGCCTTTTTGTTCGGCGTCACTACGTGGAAACCGTCGGCGAGGAAATCCGCATATTGGTCGGCAACCGCCTGGCTGGAGGTACAGTCAACAATCACCGGGTTCAGCAGGTGATACTCCTTCACCAGACGAATCAAACGGCCAAGATTGAACGGCTCCTGTGCACCGGCCAGCTCGTCGCGCCAGCTTTCCAAAGCGATGCCGTGTACGTTGGTTAACATGGCGCGGGAATTGGCGATCCCGCACACGCGCAGATCGATATGCTTTTGTTTTAACCACGGCTGCTGGCGGTAAATCTGCTCGATCAATGCGCCACCCACGCCACCGACACCGATGACAAAGACCTCAATCACCTGATCGGTGTTGAACAACATCTGGTGGCAGACACGAACACCGGTCGTCGCGGAATCATTGCTCACCACAACCGAAATAGAACGTTCTGAAGACCCTTGGGCAATAGCGACAATGTTAATATTGGCGCGCGCCAGTGCCGAGAAGAAACTGGCCGAAATCCCCCGGAGAGTACGCATGCCATCGCCGACTACCGAAATAATCGCCAGTTTCTCCATGACGTCCAGCGGCTCCAGCAGCCCATCTTTCAATTCAAGATAGAACTCGTCTTCCAGTGCTCGACGCGCACGCTGCAGTTCATTTTGCGGCACACAGAAGCTGATGCTGTATTCGGAAGAGGACTGGGTAATCAGCACCACCGAAATACCTGCACGCGACATCACGGCGAACACCCGCGCAGCCATGCCGACCATGCCCTTCATCCCTGGCCCGGAAACGTTGATCATCGCCATGTTGTTCAGATTGGTGATGCCTTTAACCGGGGTATCTGTATCCAGATTTTCACCGCCGATTAACGTGCCTGGGGCTTGCGGGTTGGCGGTATTTTTAATCAGACAAGGGATTTGGAACTGGGCAATCGGGGCGATAGTGCGGGGGTGAAGTACGCTGGCGCCGAAGTAGGAAAGCTCCATCGCTTCCTGATACGACATCGACTTCAATAACCTGGCGTCCGGCACGGTGCGTGGATCGCAGGTGTAGACACCATCGACGTCAGTCCAGATCTCACAACAGTCGGCACGCAGACAAGCAGCCAGCACCGCAGCAGAGTAATCAGAACCGTTACGGCCAAGCACCACCAGTTCACCTTTATCATTACCGGCGGTGAAACCGGCCATCAGCACAATGTGATCCGCAGGAATCGCCGACGCCGCAATGCGCAGTGTGGATTCGGCGATGTCCACCGTAGATTCCAGATAGTGCCCCTGGGCCAGCAATTTCTCTACCGGGTTGATCACCGTGACCGGGAAACCTTTGGCACGAAACACGCCTTCCATGATAGCGATGGAGAGCTTCTCACCGCGGCAGATGATAGCCGCATTCACGCTGTCCGGACATTGTCCGAGCAGTGCAACGCCGTGCAGTACCTGCTTGAGTTGAGCGAACTCATGATCGACCAAGGTCTTGAGACGATCATATTCAAAGCCAGGTAATGCCTGTGTCAAACCGCTCAGCAAGTCAGCGAAAATGCGTTCTGCATCGCTCATATTTGGCAGAATGTCTTGCCCTGCTACCGTTTTGTCAATCATCGCCACCAAGTGGTTGGTGATTTTAGCCGGAGCGGACAATACCGTGGCCACCTGTCCCTGACGTGCGTTACTTTCCATGATGTCGGCGACGCGCAGAAAACGTTCTGCATTCGCTACCGAGGTTCCGCCAAATTTCAGCACTCGCATTTCTTATCTCTCCCGAATTTAAGCCGAAAAAAAAGCCCGCACTGGTTAGGTGCGGGCTTTTTTCTTTTGTTTCCTGTACGCGTCAGCCCGCCCCGTTACCTGTGGTATCGGTGGTGGTAATAATTGTTGTGTTCAGGCTGATGTTTCGCATTTTTTCTGTCTGTCTCATTAAATACTCTGTCCCCTCTATTGGTTAAAGCAATCGCTATCCCAAGTCAAATTATTTCTTATTTTTGCTTATTTATTCCCCAAAGGGGCCATTGAGCAATGAGAGAGCTGAAAAGCCAAATGACAGAATAAAAACACAGACAGCAAGCAATTTTGCAGTGGATCACACTGCATAATAAGCCATGTTTGTGGGTATCACTTTGTCAGTTTTTTTTCGATGTCGTGCAACAACGTATGCAGCATCGCCGTGTCCCGCTGCTGCAAAGCACCGAGCCGTTGATGCAACCAGTCTCGCAATTTTTGGTCATCACTGACCCCTAATGCGCCAAGTAAACCTTCGGCACGCTGACGCAGCGCCTTAAGTTGGCCTTCGTTAGCCACCGGCTCCTGCGGTGCACTAACGTCCATCAGCGCTGACAGTTGGTAGCAATACACCATCACCGCCTGGCCAAGATTCAAGGAGGGGTAATCCGCCTTCATTGGCACACCGGTGAGCAGATCGGCCAATTCCAATTCTTCGTTGGTCAAACCGGAATCTTCACGACCAAACACCAGCGCAGCCTGACCTACCCACTCACGGCGTTCGTCCAACTGACCCAGTAACTGCTGGGGCGTACAGTAATAGTGGAAGCGTGCGCGGCTGCGAGCGGTGGTCGCTACCGTGAAATCAACATCCGCCAACGCCTGCTCCAGCGTTGAAAAAGTTTGCACGCCGTCAAGGATATCCCCTGCCCCATGGGCGACCCAGCGCGCCGCCGGCTGCAAGTGCGCGTCGCTATCGACAATGCGTAACGAAGTAAAGCCCATGGTTTTCATCGCCCGCGCCGCAGCGCCGACGTTTTCCGGCCGTGCCGGAGCCACTAAAACAATATGAAGCTGCATCAATACTCCACAGAATGAGGGATTGCGAGTTTTTGACTGTTCAGGATAGTCTGATTATATTTACAAGCGTGCAACAATAATCCCGACAGCCACGATAGATAGGGTTAAATGCGTTATTGGCCTGATAAAGAGAGCGTAATACATATTATTGCTGCTTATGATTTACTACCATTATAAATCAAAGTGTTAAAAGCCCCCTTTTATCAATAAGCCGATAATTCTACCCCATTAGGCGCGACAATGCTGAATCGTACACAGAATTTATGCTTCTGTGACTTAAACTGGCATTTCTGTAAGTGTTTTTCACAAAACTGTTAACGTGCTACAATTGAATTTGATATATGTCAACAAAGCTTAGTTTTGTTGGGTGATGAATTCGGTACGCACTGTTATATTGCTGTTAATAGGGTTAGGATATGCGCCGTTTTGGCACCTTTGGGGTTGTAGGGAATAGCACCCCCACCAAGCTAGCGATCTTGTTGACATGAGATGGAAAGTGCATCAAGAACGAGTTTACGTACTGTAGTCATTTGTTAAGAGGGAACGTGAGCGCTAATCTCTGCCCTCCGCCAAGAAAACAAAGACTTCTGTACTTCCTATTTTCTATTTTGTTGGCAATTTTAGGTAGCAAATATGCAGACCCCGCACATTCTGATTGTCGAAGACGAGTTAGTCACTCGTAACACCCTGAAGAGCATTTTCGAGGCGGAAGGCTACGTTGTTCATGAAGCCAATGATGGTGCAGAAATGCACAACATCCTGTCTGAAAATGATATCAATCTGGTTATCATGGACATCAATCTGCCAGGCAAAAACGGCCTGCTGCTGGCGCGCGAACTGCGTGAACAGGCTAGCGTCGCGCTGATGTTCCTGACCGGCCGTGATAACGAAGTTGATAAGATCCTCGGATTGGAAATCGGCGCTGATGACTATATCACCAAGCCGTTCAACCCGCGTGAACTGACCATTCGCGCACGCAACCTGCTGTCTCGTACCATGAACCTGGGCAGCGTCGGCGAAGAACGCCGCCTGGTTGAAAGCTATAAATTCAACGGTTGGGAGCTGGACATCAATAGCCGCTCACTGATCAGCCCAGCTGGCGAACAGTACAAACTGCCGCGCAGTGAATTCCGCGCCATGCTGCACTTCTGCGAAAACCCGGGCAAGATCCAATCCCGTGGCGAACTGCTGAAGAAAATGACCGGCCGTGAACTGAAGCCCCATGACCGTACCGTGGACGTGACCATCCGTCGCATCCGCAAGCACTTCGAATCAACGCCTGACACACCAGAAATTATCGCCACCATTCACGGTGAAGGTTACCGTTTCTGCGGCGATCTGGAAGAGTAAGTCTCCCGCGTTAAATAGTTGGGGTTCCCTCGAACCCCAAATCTTATTTTGCCTCACCCCAAGGGATGATCGGCACCGCACTCAACGCGTTCTTCGGTGAACCATCCACCACTCGGTCTGAATAGCTAAGATAAATCAACGCATTGCGTGTCGCATCGTAGAAACGCACGACCTGCAGCTTCTTAAACACCAACGATGTTCGTTTCTGGAACACGACGGTACCTTCCGCCTTGCCATTCTTAATTTTATCGTTCAGCTCAATGGGCCCAACCTGCTGGCAAGAAATGGCCGCATCCGCAGTGTCTTCCGCTAATCCCAACCCGCCTTTAATACCACCGGTTTTTGCCCGGCTGATATAACAAGTTACATTTTTGACATCAGGATCGTCGAACGCTTCCACGACAATTTTGTGGTCTGGACCAAAGAGTTTGAATACCGTGTCGACTGACCCAACCTGTTCAGCCTGCGCCGTATTTACGGTTGCGCAAACTAAACCAAACAAAAATATCCATCCTTTTTTCATTCACTTAACTCCAATAGCCAGAACCTAAAGAAATAGGCGCTGGCAATCAATATTGTTTATGTTTTAGGTCACAGAATAGGTTTTCTTCTGGTCCGCACCGATCTTTTTAGCACAGAGCGTGAAAAAAATCTTTGGGAGTCTCGGAGGAAAAAAATTGCTATTATGCGGCGTCGTTATTTCTTTTCGCCCGTTTAAGGTGTGCCCCTATCCAACTCTTGCGCAACCCGCAGCAAGAGGTAAAGAGTGCTACGCAAAATGGCTCATGGATTGGTCTGATAGCGCAAAGCACCAGCGTAATGAATAAACAGTTCGGGTCCTTACCCTAAAGCTCTACGAGGAAGATCTATGGATCAAGCCGGTATCATTCGTGATCTGCTTAGCTGGCTGGAAAGCCATCTGGACCAACCCTTGTCGCTAGACAACGTGGCGGCTAAAGCGGGTTACTCCAAGTGGCATTTACAACGGATGTTCAAAGATATTACCGGTAACGCCATCGGCGCTTATATCCGGGCAAGGAGATTATCCAAAGCTGCGGTGGCGCTGCGTTTAACCAGCCGACCTATTCTGGATATCGCCTTACAGTATCGCTTCGACTCGCAGCAGACATTCACACGCGCATTTAAAAAACAGTTTGCGCAAACGCCAGCGCTATATCGCCGTGCAGAAGACTGGAGCGCATTCGGCATTTGCCCGCCAATTCGCCTGGGTGCCTTTACCCTGCCGCAGCCTGAGTTTATCTCTCTGCCGGAACAGCATCTGATTGGCCTGACGCAAAGCTATTCCTGCACACTTGAGCAAATATCCAACTTCCGTACCGAGCTGCGTTCCCAGTTCTGGCGCCAGTATCTGGGCGAAGCAGACACGCTGCCACCGGTGTTGTACGGGTTGCATCATTCGCGCCCAAGCCAGGAAAAGGATGACGAGCAGGAAGTGCTGTACACCACGGCGCTGGAGCCTGATCACGTGCCGGCAAAAATACAGGCAGGCCAGCCGCTCGTACTGCAAGGCGGCGAATATGCCATGTTCAGCTACGAAGGCCCGGCTTCAGGCCTACAAGACTTTATTCTGACCCTGTATGGCACCTGCCTGCCAGCGCTCAAACTCACGCGCCGTAAAGGGCACGACATTGAGCGCTTTTATCCAAAAGGTGACCGTAGGCCACCTCAACCGCCAACCGAGATCAACTGCGACTACTTGATCCCGATCCGCCGTTAGCGTTGCAGTTCGTCCAACGCGGGCATGTCCAAATGCGTGACATCGCCCGCGGTTTCAACGATCCAGCCAGAAGCCAGCCATGGGCTCTGCTGATAGTCGACACGCGACAGCGAACAGTTACGCAGGCGCAGGCGGCGTTCAGCATAAGCCGGCAATCCGAGTACGGTGCTGATCAAACACCCCAAAGCGATACCGTGGCTGACGATCAGCGGTTTGCTGCCCTCAGGCAACATCAGGCAGCTTTCCAATGCCGCTCGCATACGTTCGCCCAACTCGCTCATGGATTCGCCTTGAGGGATACGCCCGTCCGCAGTACCATCGACCATCTGCTTGCGCCACTGCTCTTCCTGCGGCGTCAGGCTGTCGATCAAGCGCTCTTCCAGCACCCCCATATGCAACTCACGCAAACGTGGATCGTTAATCACCTCGCAGCCGCAAGCCTCTGCGATGATTTGTGCAGTGCGTCGGGTGCGCCCGAGATCGCTGGTAATCACATGCGTAATGCCTTGTTTGCTGACACGCTGGGCAACCAGACGAGCCTGATGTTCACCGTTGGCGGTTAACGGGCTGTCGGACTGGCCTTGGATACGGCGAGCCGCATTCCATTCCGTTTCGCCGTGGCGAACGAGGTATACCTGTAACATTTTGCTTTTCCGTTATACTGCGTGAAACCTGAGTTTATCTTCGTCAGAAACCGCTTTCGCACATGCCTGACGTTTGAATAGGCTCTTAGCTTAAGGATGCCAAACCCGTTATGTATCATGTTGTCGCTGCCACTACCAACCCGGCAAAGATCAAGGCTATTCAGTTGGCTTTTGATGACACCTTTGGCGCAGGCCAATGCCGTATTGAATCAGTCGACGTCGCCAGCGGCGTCTCACTGCAACCCATAGGTAATCTCGAAACCCGCACCGGGGCACGCCAGCGTGTAATGGAAGCGCGGCAAGTACGCCCAGAAGCCGACTTTTGGGTCGGCGTGGAAGCAGGTATCGAAGAGAATATGACTTTCGCCTGGATGACGGTCGAAAACCCACACACCCGCGGCGAATCGCGCTCAGCCAGCCTGATGTTACCAGAGACAATTTTACAGGGAATTCGCGCTGGTCGCGAATTGGGGAGCGAGATGGCGGCCATCACCGGCAATGCTGAAGTGAAACGCCAGGGCGGCGCTATTGGCATCTTTACCGATGGGCGGTTAAGCCGCACCAGCGTTTACCATCAGGCGCTGTTGCTGGCGTTGGTGCCCTTCCACAATTCAATCTACCAAAACCACAATAACGCGCCGCAGAAGTAGCCCTGTTGGGCGTTACGCTACTGCGTATCGCCCAACAGCTGCTGTTCCAGCCATTGCTTCAGCGCCGGTGTCGCCGCCTTCAGGCTGTTCGAACCCCGGGTGATAGTGGCAATGCCTGCCCCCAGTTCATTTTTCAGCTCACGCTGGCTCATCTCACCGCGCATCAGTTCCTGAATGATCCGTACCCGCGTGCCTAACGCCGTGCGTTCATCTGGCGTCAGCAGCAGTTGCATCAGAGGCTGATGCAGTTCTTGTGCAAACGCGTTTTGCAGCAGCGCAACAAAGCGCAGCCAATCCTCATTACCTTGTTCTGAAAGAGCCGGGTCGTTAAGTGATAATTGCGTCATGGCAAGCCACCATACTATTTAACTAGTACAGCAGCATACCATAGCGCCGTCAAAATCAATAACGCCTCTGCCACTCCGCATCGGTCAGCACTTTGGCTGGTCGGTGCATGAGATAGCGATAAAATGCATCGTAAGCCAACACGTTCTTCACGTAAGAACGGGTTTCCGAGAACGGGATGCTTTCGACAAACGCCACCGCATCGACTCGCCCTTCACTGTTGCCCAACCAGGTGTTTACGCGGGATGGGCCAGCGTTATAAGCCGCCGACGACAGAATACGGTTTCGCCCAAACTGCTGGTAAACGTACTCCAGATAACTGGTGCCGATGGTAATGTTGACCCGCGGGTCAAGTAATTGGCTTGGGCTTGAGTAACCCGGAATATTGTACATTTCAACGGTATGCTGCGCGGTTCGCGGCATAACCTGCATCAGGCCGCTCGCCCCCACCGGGGATTGCGCTTTTGGGTTCCAGGCGCTCTCTTGGCGGGCAATCGCCATGGCATAGCTCGGCGTTATCCCCTTGTCGTCAGTCGCAGCACGGAACTCTTGCGGCCAGGCCACCGGGAAACGCTCTTCCAGGTGATCCCACAACTTACCGACGATGGTCGCCTGCACGCTAAGATCGGCCCATTTCTGCTCGAAAGCATAACGCGCCAGCGCTTCCTGTTCTGGACGACTGCGACTGGCCACAAAGGAAGTCCACTCGCTGCGCGCCAGATTGTCCATATTCCAATACATCAACTCACGCACACGGGCAATTTCCGGCCCGTCCACCAGCGACGCGCGAGGTTTCGCCGCCACAGCGACCATAACCGGGTAAGTCGTATTCAGCTTTTGCGCCGCCACCATGGGATAAAAGCCGCGCTCAGTCATCAGGCGACGCAGGATCTCTTCACCTTCACTGCGTTTGCCCTCGTCCAGCAAAATACTCGCACGCCAATAGCGCCATTCATCTTTATTACGTGACTCTTCTGGCAAGCGAGCCAACCAGGTCGCAACGCCTTGGCGATCGCCATTACCCAGCGCCATGCGCACACGGCGTTCCAGCAGCGTGGGGGATTGGCTGCGCAGGATCACCTTATCGCGCCATTGTGTCTGTTCAAAGGTGGCGTCACTGCCCATCAGACGCCACGCCACCGCTTCTTCCAGCCCCAGTCGTTCGCTGTCACTCATTTTCTGCAGGCGAGCGAGCGTTGGGATCATCGCGCGGGCGTTTTCGACATCCTGACGCGCCAGACGTTCGAAAGCGATGCTGGTCGCCGCCCGGGTAAAGTCAGTCGGCCCCACGCTCCGAGCAAAGGACTCCACCGTCGTCGGATCATTTTGCAGCCGTACCAGTGCGTCGCCCATTGTCTGATAATCTGAGGGTAACTGGCGGTAAAGGCTGTTCACCAATCCGCTGTTCCCTTCTTTCAGTGCCAGCTTCATACGCTCCAGGATAAGCGACGGCGTTTGCTTACCCGCCCCCTGCCAAACGCTGAACAGCTTGTCACAGGCGCCCGGCAACGATTTGCCGCTCATCCAAACGTCGCTTGCACCACTCCAGGCCGCCTGTTGATCGCCCGTGGCCCATTTGGCGTAGTAATAATTACAACGCGCAGCGATAGGTTTCGGTGCCTGTGGACTGAAAGCCAACAGACTGCGCCAGTCTTCACGCCGTGCTAGCTCATTAACAAAGCGCGGAGCTAATGATTTGGCCGGCGGCAGTGTCGGGTGCTGCTTAATAAAGTCATTCACCTCAGAGAACCCCGCCTGGCTGAGATCTTGCGTCAGCTCGCGGTACTCCAGGTAAGGGTACAGTGGATAATCGCGCAACGTCGGCATCAGTTGTGCCACAACGCCCATTTGATTACTGTCCCACGCCTGCTTAATCTGCAGGTAACGTTGACGCTGGGCATCCAGGGAATCCGCCAATGCCGCGCCCGAAAATGCCGTCAGACACAGGCCCACAGCCCAAAACCGCCACTTGTCTACCTTGACCATACTGACTCTTTCCTCGCTAATGCTTATGTGTTGCCAGAGACGACGCCCCCCGTTGCCGCGCTACGCCAGCAGTCAACGGACGGGGAAATCGGCTCTCCGAGTGTTTCACGTCCTGTCGTGGAAAATCACCGTCATCACGCCAGAACAAAAGGGTGCGCTAAGCGACCGGCTCAGCCATCTATCATAGACAGCACGATTGCTTATCCATTCACTACTGTAGAAGAAGTTTATCGTCACGATGGGCTATAGGTAAAAAAGGTTTACCGTCGCTGACAAATAAAATAAAGCCGGCGGCAATTTCTGCCGTATTAATCATTTTGGCCAGGTGTTATCACTGAAAAATGACGCGCTCAGCCATTATTAATGACGACGTCGATAATAAGATGAAGTCATTTGAAATTATTAGCCACCATAGAATTCCACTGTCGGAACAACGAAAGAACGATGTTGCGCAAACCGCTGAATCCCTGACCTGCTGCACCAACTTTGCTGAAAACGCCTGGCAAACTCGGGGGCACGTTTTTATACTGTTAAAAAAAGATAAGATAATTCCGAGAAAACGGCACATAAAGCGCGCAACCGAGATATCTTATAATACAATCCGCGCCAATTATGGGTTAGATAGTGTTCATCAGGCAGTGCGATTGACAGTTTTCAGTAAGATAATTATCCCTTCAACCGGGTCAGGCTTCTCATTGTTACGTTGCCGCAACAGTGCGCGGACGTGGGCAGGAATGGCAGATGAAGATGGCGAATAATGCCGCGTTATTGGCAACCTGCGCAAAAAACTCATTTATGAGTTTCATTTGCGCACGTCTAAATTATGGTCGCTTATTGTCGCTGCTTCTTGCCACACTGCTGGTCTTTCCCAGTTTAGCCAGCCCCGAGACGGCCGATCCCTATAAAAATCGCACCCATGCTGTTACCACCGTGGTCGTTGGCATTATCAGCTACGCACGCTGGAACAGTGAACCCAACCCGATACGGTTATGCGTGACGGCGCCAACCCAGTATGACAAGGGCCTGTTCGATCCCATTCTACTGAGCGCCCCTCGGCCAATCAAAACTGAGCGTATTCCCTTCGATAGTCCACTGCTGAGCACCGGCTGTGATGTGATCTATCTGGGTAATGTCAGCGCCAGCCAAAAACAGAACTTTATGCAACGCATTAGCGGACGTTCCATTCTCAGCATCAGTGAGAACGACGGTGAATGTTCTGCCGGCAGCGCGTTTTGCCTGCAGATCGAAGGTGACACCGCCAGCTTTAAAGTGAACCTTGACGCACTGGCACGCAGCGGCGTACGTGTTCACCCTAACGTGCTTCAACTGGCACGCAAACAGGCGCCTCCGTTATGAAGTGGTTGCGCAAGAACAGATCGGGTCAATCACGACCTACGCTGGGCGGGGTGTTGCAACGCGTACATCTTGCACTGGCATTGATTGCTGTCGGCACCGCCGGGATTTTCCTGACGTTGGTCGCGCTGTTTGCGCTACGTGCCTATGCCAACCACAACTTGCACCTGATCGCGCGCTCCATCAGCTATACCGTCGAAGCTGCTGTCGTGTTTGAAGACCGCACCGCCGCACGCGAAGCGCTGGTGCTGATCGCCTCCAATGAGGAAGTGTCAGAAGCAAAAATCCTGAACAATAACGGCAAGGTGCTCGCCAGTTGGCGTCATCCTAAAGACGGTCCTTTACACGGTATGGAGCAAGTCGTCGCTCACTGGGCGCTACCGGAACCGGTGATCCTGCCGATTACACATGAAGGCAAAGTGGTCGGTAAAGTGTGGCTTAGCGGGCATGGGGGTAGCCTACTGCGCTTCCTGCTGCGCGGTATGGTGGGGATGCTCGCCTGTCTGGTGCTCAGTACGCTGTGCTCATTGGTTCTTTCCCGCCGCATGTTGCTAGGGATTGTCAGCTCATTGGACGATATTGCCAACGTGGCACATGCGGTGCGACGCGATCGTACATTTGGTCTGCGGGTGCCTTCTGCCCCCATTGCCGAACTGCATGAGTTGAGCAGTGACTTTAACGGCCTGCTCGACGAGCTGGAAGCCTGGCAAGCGCATCTGAAACAGGAAAATGACTCACTGACGCACCGGGCGACCCATGACAGCCTTACCGGTTTGCCAAACCGCGCGTTCTTTGAAGGCCGACTGAGCCGTGCGTTAGGAGACATTAAGCCAAAAGAAAAACTGGCGGTGCTGTTTATAGACGGCGACCGCTTCAAGGAAGTTAACGACAGCTACGGGCACGCCGCCGGCGACGTAGTACTGACCACCATTGCCGGGCGTATTCGCGCGCAACTGCGTGAAAGCGATCTGGTGGCACGTTTAGGAGGTGATGAGTTCGCCGTATTGTTGGCGCCGGTCCACACTACGGAAGATGTGCTGCAAATTGCCGATAACATTATCGACTGCATGACCCAACCGGTAATTTTGCCGAACAACGAGACGGTGATTTCCTCTCTGAGTATCGGTATTGCGCTTTACCCTGAACATGCGGTAACGCCTCAGGGGCTCTTGCACGAAGCTGACGATGCCATGTACCAGGCAAAACATCGTTATAACGGAGGCTGGCGGCTAGCAATACAGAAATAAAGCCCCGGCGATACCCAACATCATTGGCGTTGCATCAAGGCGGCCAGAACGTCAGACCCAAAGCACTGACTGAAGTCAGTGACTGGGGCGAGCGCTCGCAGCCAACACAGATGCAGCATCAAGAATGACGGGTATATAAAATAAAACTAGGGATTTGATTATGATACAGCAAACACTAAAACGCCGTTTTTCACTGCTGACGATGATGTTTATCGCCTTGTTAGCCCTTGCCGGCTGCCAGAGCAAACCGCAGGGCTTAACCCCTGAGCAAATTGCGCTGTTGCAGTCACAGGGATTCAAACTGACGGATAACGGCTGGGAATTTGGACTGTCCGACAAAGTACTGTTTGGTAATAACGTCGGCAAGCTGAACCCGGAAAGCACCGAAACGGTACAAAAAATGGGTCGCGCACTGATGAGCGTTGGCATCACCCAATTCCGTCTGGACGGGCATACCGACAATTACGGTGAAGACAGCTATAACGATCAGCTGTCGCTGCGCCGTGCCGATGCCGTCGCCGACTTGCTGGCCAGCGTAGGCATTCCTCGCGCCAATATTGAAACGCGGGGTATGGGCAAGCGCGATCCTGTAGCCGATAACCGCACTTCCAGCGGTCGTGCGGAAAACCGCCGCGTCGCGATCGTCGTCACGCCTTAAGCAACCAATATGCGCCTTCACGGGCGCATAAAGAGTTATACTTGGCGATCGCGGAGTGATGTCTGGGATCCGCTTTCGAAACGGGCTACACTCCGCAGCCAGACATCCTATCTACCCCAAATAATTGGCGTTGCATCGCGACGGCAACTAAATGCATCCCCGGAGCGTACGCGTAGTCCGTGACAGGGGTAAATGCAGGCAGCCAACTAAGATGCAGCACCAAGTATGACGGGTATAAAAACTGATATAGAGAGGCTAGAGCAACGTGGCTCAATACGTCTATACCATGCATCGCGTCGGCAAAGTGGTTCCGCCGAAGCGTCACATCTTGAAAAATATCTCTCTGAGCTTCTTCCCTGGCGCCAAAATTGGTGTGCTGGGTCTGAACGGCTCGGGTAAATCCACCCTGCTGCGCATCATGGCTGGCATCGATACCGATATCGAAGGTGAAGCTCGCCCGCAGCCAGGGATTAAAATCGGCTACCTGCCACAGGAACCGCAACTGAACCTGGAGCATACCGTCCGCGAGTCGGTCGAAGAGGCGCTGGCGGAAGTGGTTGGTGCTCTGAAACGCCTGGATGAGGTGTACGCGCTGTACGCTGAAGAAGGCGCTGACTTTGACAAGCTGGCCGCTGAACAGGGCCGCCTGGAAGAGATCATTCAGGCTCATGATGGCCACAATCTGAATACCCAGCTTGAGCGTGCCGCCGATGCGTTACGCCTGCCAGAATGGGACGCGAAAATCGCCAACCTTTCCGGTGGTGAGCGTCGCCGCGTAGCGCTGTGCCGCCTGTTGCTGGAAAAACCGGACATGCTACTGCTCGACGAACCAACCAACCACCTGGATGCTGAATCCGTGGCTTGGCTGGAACGCTTCCTGCACGACTTCGAAGGTACCGTTGTGGCGATCACGCACGACCGTTACTTCCTCGACAACGTGGCCGGCTGGATCCTCGAGCTTGACCGTGGTGAAGGTATTCCATGGGAAGGTAACTACTCTTCCTGGTTGGAACAAAAAGACGCTCGCCTGGCACAGGAAGCCTCTTCTGAAGCCGCTCGTCGTAAATCCATTGAGAAAGAGCTGGAGTGGGTTCGTCAGGGCGCTAAGGGCCGTCAGTCTAAAGGCAAGGCCCGTTTGGCGCGCTTTGAAGAGCTGAACAGCACTGAATACCAAAAGCGTAACGAGACCAACGAACTGTTTATCCCACCTGGCGCACGCCTGGGGGATAAAGTCGTTGAAGTCAGCAACCTGCGTAAGTCTTACGGCGACCGCGTGCTGATTGACGATCTCACCTTCGCAGTACCTAAGGGCGCGATTGTCGGCATTATCGGCCCGAACGGCGCCGGTAAATCGACGTTGTTCCGCATGATGTCCGGTCAGGAACAGCCTGATTCCGGCAGCATCGTGTTGGGCGATACCGTTAAGCTGGCCTCGGTCGATCAGTTCCGCGACAGCATGGACAATGCCAAAACCGTCTGGGAAGAAGTCTCCGGCGGTCAGGACATCATGCGTATCGGCAACACTGAAATGCCAAGCCGTGCCTACGTCGGCCGCTTTAACTTCAAGGGCGTCGATCAGGGCAAACGCGTAGGCGAGCTGTCCGGTGGTGAGCGTGGCCGCTTGCACCTGGCCAAGCTGCTGCAGGTTGGCGGCAACGTGCTGCTGCTCGACGAACCGACCAACGACCTGGACATCGAAACCCTGCGCGCGTTGGAAAACGCCCTGCTGGAATTCCCAGGCTGCGCGATGGTTATCTCGCACGACCGTTGGTTCCTTGACCGTATCGCCACCCACATTCTGGATTACCAGGATGAAGGCAACGTCGAATTCTTCGAAGGCAACTTCACCGAATACGAAGAGTACAAGAAACGTACGCTGGGCGCTGAAGCGCTTGAGCCACACCGTATCAAGTACAAAAGAATCGCCAAGTAATCCGAAAGGCGCCGCATGCGGCGCCTTTTTTAATCCCGCGCCAGCTCGCGGGCGTAATCGTCAAATACCGGGTGTTGCAGCACCACGTCAATAAAACAGGCCAGCGCCGGCGAATTCAGCTTGCGGCTCGGATAGACCAAATACAGCTCATTGCCTTCTGCCTGCCATTCCGGCAGCACTTCTACCAACTGCTTCTGCGCGACCACCTCACGGCTAAGAAATGCCGGCAAGAGGGTTATCCCGGCCCCGGCAATGGCACATTCACGCGCGTACAGCAGGTTATCGGTAATATGCCGCGTCGGCAGCTGCCAACGGAAATATTCATCCCCCCGGCGCAGGTTCCAGGCCGGCCAGGAACTGTGTGCAATACACCGATGCTGCTGCAACTGCTGCGGGTGAAGGATCGGTGAGTGCTGCGCCAAATAAGCCGATGAGGCCAGTAAATAACGTGGCGCATGGCCCAAACGGCGGCCAATCAGTGAAGAGTCCTGTGGCTTGCCGGTCCGCAGCGCTGCGTCATACCCTTCCTGCACCATATCTACCATCGCATCAGACACCGACACTTCCAGTGAGACATCTGGATATTGGCGTTGAAAATCCGCAGTCAGCCGCGGTAACAAGGTTGCGCCTAAGCCTGCGGGGGTCGATATACGTAACCGGCCGCTGGGATTATCACGCAACCGTTGCAGCGCCAGGTCTGCCCGTTCGGCGGCGGTGAGCATTTCCTGACAGTGTTCCAAATAACGCTCACCGGCAAAGGTCAGGTTGAGCTGACGGGTGGTGCGATTCAGTAACCGCAGGCCCAGCGTTTGTTCCAATTGGCTAATCCGCTGGCTGACGCTGGATTTTGGCAAAGCGGCGCGTTTGGCGGCGGCGGTAAAACTGCCGCACTCGGCCACCAGCGCAAACAGCGCCATGTCCTGTAACTGTTTAAACCGCATTGTTCACCTCAAACGAACACTTAGTTAGTTATTGTCCATCTTATCACTCCCCATCAAGAGGTCTACACTGTGGCTATTCATTCGAAAGGAGCACAGTCATGCCGATTAAAGCCATTGCCGTAGACCCCAAAAACCCCGCAGCCTTCATTGAGATCAACCCGGAAAAGCCCACTCCCGGTCAATACGATCTGTTGGTGGACGTTAAAGCGGTGTCGGTCAATCCGGTGGACACCAAGGTCCACGCTGGCCTGCAAAAAAGTGGCCTGCAACAGCCGCGCATCCTCGGCTGGGATGCCAGCGGTATCGTGGTTGACGTGGGCAGCAGCGTCAGCGGCTTCAAACCCGGCGACGAGGTCTGGTACGCCGGCGATATCACTCGCCCAGGCAGCAACAGCACCCTTCAGTTGATTGACTCTCGTATCACGGCCCACAAGCCGCGCAGCCTGAACTGGGCAGAGTCCGCCGCCATGCCGCTGACTGCCCTGACCGCCTGGGAGGCCTTGTTCGAACACCTGAAAATTCAGGACGCGGCAGCAGGGAAAACCCTGTTGATTATTGGCGGTGCCGGTGGCGTCGGTTCGCTGGCGATCCCCTTTGCCGCACAGCGCAGCCAGGTGAAGGTGATTGCAACCGCCTCACGCCCGGAATCAGCAGCCTGGTGCCTGGAGCGCGGTGCCGATCTGGTCGTTGATTATCACGATCTGAAAGGCAACCTTGCACAGCAAGGCATTGAGAACGTGGATTATATTCTTTGCCTGAACGACACCGACGGTCACTGGAAAGCAATGTCTGACTTGATCGCGCCGATGGGCCACATCTGCACCATCGTAGAAAATGCGCAACCGCTGGACCAGAGCGCCCTGAAGTTGAAAAGTGCGGCACTGCACTGGGAATTAATGTTTACCCGCAGCATGTTCAACACGCCGGACATTGCCCAGCAAGGTGAGATCCTCAAGCACGTTGCGCAGCTGCTCGACGAAGGGAAGTTAAGCACCACCCTGAGTGAGACGCTGCATGGGTTGACGGTAGACAACCTGACCGCCGCGCATGAAAAACTGCGCGATGGCCATATGCAGGGCAAATTGGTGATTGTTTACTGATGAGGCAAAGCGCGTGGCGTTATGGCGTCACGCGCCTTTTCCGGCCGCACAAAAGCAATGCACACCGGTTGCGGCGCAGCTTTAGGATCGGCTTGGAACGGCAGGCTTTGCTGCACGTCAATGCGTATCTTGGGCCAACTGGCCAGAGCGCCATCGAAATCCGTTTGCTCACAGGACTCCCCCAAGTGACCAAACAGCACGGCCCCGTGCTGCGCAATCTGCGCATAACTGACATGGGCGTTATAAATGTTCGGCCGCTCATGATTGGACCAACGCGTAATCGTCTCCGGGCGCGAAGCGGCATACACCGTCATCCATTGTGATAAATAAGCGCCGCCGACATAATTTAATTCCATTGCGTAATGTTGCAACCAACGCTGTTCAACTCCAGCACTGAACGCCTTGATCCCCACCATCTTTTGCCCAGCATTACGCACGTTGCCGACCATGATGGCGGCATAACCCAAATAAATCACCAGCGCTGCGCACATCATCCCCACGACAGCACTGCGCAACGAACGGTGAGGCGGTTGTTTTACACAACCCACCAACAACGCGGGAGCCAACACAAAGAAAGGCTGCAGCCACTCGGTCAATCGGCCCCCCACATTGAAGGAAAACCAGAAAGTAATAATGCCCAGCGGCAACAGATAGATGCCTAACAGCACCCGCATCGAAGGATCGTCAGGCCAGGCCAGCACCGCTCCCGCACGTCGCAAAATCAGCCACAGGAACAATGACGGATAAAACACCAACAGCAGCGATTGCAGCATATCCAGGTTTAACTGCATTTTGACTTGCGAGTCGACCCACTTGAATGCGGCAAAGTCATGCTGCCACAGCCAAACCAGGTTTGGCACGACAATAGCCAGCCAAGCAGCAACTGCGAGGTAAAACTGAGGCTGTCTGTAGCAGCGGCGAATATGGGGTATAAACAGCGTCGACAGGAAAGCGAAATAAACAAATGCAAAGGTTGAGTACTTCGCCATCGTCGCCAAACCCGCCGTGACGGCAAACGCCAGCCACCAGTTAGCGGAACGGGTGATCGCCAGATGAAAGCACAGCATCATCCAGGGCCACAGCATCACCAGCAAATAGTTGTCGTTATAGGGGATAATATCGAAATTAATGATGCCTGAAAGGTTCAGCGTCAACAGTGCCAACCAAGCCAGCCGGGTACTGCCACTCAGGTGCCGCGCCAGAAGCCATACCCCCAGCATACCTATGGCGATTGCCACAAAGTGGCTCGCATACCAATAGATATTTAACGGCAACCAGGGCAACCAAATCACCGGGTGCATCGCTACACCCACTAGCCACGGGTTTTTCGGCGAGCCCCACTCTGCATTGATGCCCCAGTTTACGGCTTCGACAGCATCGTAAGGCACGGTTGGATCGAGGTGAACAGTCAGCAGTGTCCAGGCAGCGGCATAGAACAGTAACCAGATAGCAAGTAAGCGATACGTCATAGTCTCTACGGCATTTGTTTCGACGAAACGCTTAACCTAATAAATGATTAATGAACCTTAACTAAACAACAGTGAAATCCAGCGTTTAACGGCTAATTTTGCCCAGGTGATCACACATTGGGCGACATCAACCAATGACGTGCTGATTTTCAGGTGCCGCTATCAAACGGCTGGCGTCGGCCGCCAACAGCTGTTTTACCAAGTCGACACAGCGCAGGAAACGCTCGTCATAGCCGCTGGATTCTACGTGCACGTACTCGATATTATTGGCGCGCAGCATCTCCTCCAACAACTGCTGGAAGGCTTTGCGATCGTTGGGATTGCCGAGGCTCCGCAGGCCGTCCGCCACCCATGGGGTGTTATTTTCCAAGAGTATCACCAGATCAAACCGATACTCATCAATCAGCGCCTGCACAAAGGGGTGCTCCCTGCCTTCGTACTTCTTGCAGAATGCCTGGGTGGTAACAAAGTCGGTATCGATAAACGCCACTTTATTGGCATATTTAACCGCGAAATCAACGTATTGAGCCTGACCCAACGCGATCTTGTCGTAGTCAGAATACTGCAACGCCATTTCATCACCACCCAGGTGCGAGAACACATAGTCGCGGCCATATTCCCAGGCGCTGGTGGTATTAAAAATGTTCGCCAGCTTATTCACCAACGTCGATTTGCCACTCGACTCACCGCCGAGAATCGCCACGGTGCGGACAAAGAAGGGTTTCACTTCGGTCGGGATATAGTCCCAATAGCGGAACGGATCCTGGCGGATCTGGCTGCCGCTGATATTCATAAATGAACGTTCTGGATCGATCAGGATGGTTTCAATCGCCAAATGTTCGCGATAACGCGGGGCGTCCTGCGCCTCGCTGGAATAGATAAAACTCGGCACGATGGCTTTCTGTTCCAGAAAAGCTTTCATCCCGTCGCTCCATACATTCCAGCCGTGCGGGTAGGGTTCAATACCCTGCTCGTCGAATGAATGAATATGGATGTTTTTCTGGTACTTGAAGGTTTGCAGTAGCCAGCGCAGACGATCGCTGACCGTCGGCTGCTGCGACATCGAGCTATTGTCGAACAGCTCCCGATCGCGCGGTTCGTCGTGGCACAGGATCACGTGCAGTTCATCTACCTGGCTGCAGGCACGTTGAATCAGGTAAATATGGCCAGTATGCAGAGGGTAAAATTTACCAAACACCACACCGACCTTTTTCTCACGACGCGGAAACTCCAGACCCAGATAACGGTGTAGCGCTTCCAGTTTCTGGGCGCTCGGGCTTTTGATTTTGTCGTTTAACAGCTGGCTAAGATAGCCTTTGGTCATGCCACTGGCATCTGCCACCTGTTGCAGGGTACAGTTCTTCTGCTTAATCGACGCCTTCAGGTAATCAAATTGCCGCATAACCCCTCCGTTTAGTATGCTAAACAAAATAGCATAATCTTCACCCCGCGTGGCAATTAATAAAACTGTTCCAGCACGTCCAGTGCATCCGCCAGCTTCTTCACGCCGAACACCTGCATGTTGGCCGGCGGTTTTTTCGGTACGTTGGCGTGCGGTACGATAGCCCGTTTGAAGCCATGCTTGGCCGCCTCAGAAATACGCTCCTGACCACTGGGCACCGGACGGATTTCTCCCGCAAGACCGACCTCACCAAACACCACCAGATCGTTTGGCAGCGGGCGATCTCGCAGACTGGATACCAGCGACATCAGCAACGCCAAGTCGGCGCTGGTTTCACTCACTTTCACCCCGCCGACCACGTTAACAAAGACGTCTTGATCGGACATCTGCAAGCCACCGTGGCGGTGCAACACCGCCAGCAAGATAGCCAGGCGGTTTTGCTCCAGGCCAACCGCCACCCGCCGCGGGTTGGACATCATGGAATGATCGACCAGCGCCTGGATCTCTACCAGTAACGGCCTTGTGCCCTCCCAGACCACCATAACCGAACTGCCTGAGGTCACCTCATCACCCCGGCTCAGGAAGATGGCCGACGGGTTGCTGACCTCACGCAGACCTTGTTCGGTCATGGCGAACACGCCCAGTTCATTCACCGCACCGAAGCGGTTTTTGTGGCTGCGCAAGGTACGAAAACGCGAATCGGCATCGCCGTCCAGCAGTACCGAGCAGTCGATACAGTGCTCCAAGACTTTCGGCCCGGCCAGAGAACCGTCTTTGGTCACGTGGCCAACCATCACTATCGCCACACCGCGTGTTTTGGCAAAGCGCGTCAGATAAGCGGCAGTTTCACGCACCTGTGCCACGCTGCCCGGCGAAGACTGAATATCCGCCATGTGCATCACCTGGATGGAGTCAATCACCATCAGCTTTGGCTGCTCCTGCTCGGCGATCAGGCAGATCTGTTCGATACTGGTTTCCGACAGCATATTCAGGCCCCCCGTCGGCAAACCGAGACGGTGGGCACGCATGGCAACCTGTTGTAAGGATTCCTCACCGGTAACGTACAGGGTCTTCATTTGTTCGGACAGTTTGCATAATACTTGTAACAGCAACGTACTCTTACCGGCACCGGGATTACCGCCAATCAGGATCGCGCTGCCCGGCACCACGCCCCCACCCAGCACGCGGTCAAACTCAAGAAAACCGGTAGAGAAACGCGGCAACTCTTCGAGACTGATATCCGACAACTTTTGCACTTTGCTGATGCCAGCATCGCCGGCATAACCGCTAAGGCGCTCGTTGCGAGAAGAAGAAGACACGGCAGCCAGGCGCACTTCTGTAATGCTGTTCCAGGCGTGACAAGCGCTGCACTGCCCCTGCCAGCGCGGATAATCAGCCCCACACTCATTACATACAAACGCCCGTTTTGCTGCTTTTGCCACGTATTACCTCAATCATTTTTTATACCCTAGATAATTGGAGTTGCATCAAGGCAGCCAGTGCGGGAATCCTCAGGAGCTTACTTAGGTAAGTGACTGGGGTGAGCGCACGCAGCTAACGCGGAGGCAGCTTCAAGTATGACGGGTTTAGCGAACTTCGTGTTTCAGGCTGCCGGTCAGTACACACAGCACACCGATAAGGTCAGCATGGCGAATCGACACCTGCGCCTTCTCATACACTTTCGGTTTGGCGTGATAGGCGATGCCTAATCCGGCAACCTGCATCATTTTCAAATCGTTGGCACCGTCACCGATGGCGACAGTTTGCTGTATTGGGATGCCCAGCTTTTCGGCCAACGCAACTAACGTATCCGCTTTGAACTGCGCGTCGACTATCGGCCCCAAAACGTCACCGGTCAGCTTGCCGTCACGGATTTCCAGCTCATTGGCCGCCACCGCGACCAATTTCAGTTTGTCGCGCAGGTACTCGGCATAATAAGTGAAACCACCAGAAGCAATCGCCACATGCCAGTCCATTGCCTGTAACTTACGCACCAGGCTGATCAATCCAGGCATCAACGGCAACTCATCACGCACCTGCTTGAGAATATTGGCGTCGGCACCTTTAAGCGCACCTACGCGCTGGCGCAGGCTGGCAGTAAAGTCCAATTCGCCTCGCATCGCACGTTCGGTGACTTCCGACACTTGCTCGCCGACGCCTGCCAGTTTGGCTATCTCGTCAATGCATTCAATCTCAATTGCGGTCGAATCCATATCCATCACCAGCAACCCTGGAGTGCGCAGATGCGGGATCTTGCCGAGCGGTGCCACATCCAGCCCGCTCTCTGCCGCCAGCAGCTTGGCGCGCGCCGTCAACGTACCGGCCAGACGCACAACCTGATAATCCTCAACACACCAGGCGGTCACGATCACCATCGCCGCACCCAACTTACGCTGGAAATCGGTGATGCGCGTTTTGTTCAGTTCTCTGCCATATAATAGCCAACCGGTATGACCCGCCCGATAATCCAGCGGCATCACTTCGTCACCGCTCAGCGAAAGGGGAAGACCCGGCCATTGAGAGATCTCTGCCGGGAGATCGCAATAGGTCAGACTATTCGACATCCTTAACTCCTGAAAAAACACTGCATGATAAAACGACGCATCAAGCTATCCTATCGCCATTGGTTCTGGCAACATAAAGTGTCCAAGATGCCCAAGGAACCTGCATGGCTCGCGCTAAACTGAAATTCCGCCTGCACCGCACTGCTATTATCCTGATTTGCCTGGCTTTACTGGTTTTGTTGATGCAGGGTGCGTCCTATTTTAGCCTGAGTCACCAGTTGGCGCGATCCGAACAGGTGGAAGAACTGGCACAAACGCTGACCAAACAGGTGGCGTCGAGCCTTGCTCCCCTGATGGACGACGACAGTGATGTCGACAATCAGCGCATCAATGCCATTCTCAAACAGCTCACCGATCACAGCCGTATTCTGGACGCCAGCGTCTATCAGCTTGACGGCACATTGATTTCCCATGCCGGTGAGCAAATAAGTATACGCGATCGCCTGTCGCTTGATGGCAAACGCGCCGGGAGTTACTTCAACCACCAACTGGTGGAGTCTATTCAGAGCAAAGACGGCCCGATTGGCTTTATCCGCATCACGCTCGATACCCACGTGCTGGCAACTGAATCCAAACAGGTGGACAACACCACCAACCTGCTGCGCCTGATGATCCTGCTGGCGTTGGCGATCGGCATTATTCTGGCCCGAACCTTACTGCAACACCGTCGCAGCCGCTGGCAACAGTCACCGTATCTCCTGACCGCCAATACCCCCTTGGATGAGGGTAACACGGTGGAAAATGACGATGACGAACAGCAGGAAGAAAAGAAAGAAGAGAGGAAGCCTTAAACCGGCAGACAGCCAGTTTAAGCCATGCGCTGGATGTGTTCGTTCATTCCCTGAACCTGTTTCAGCATCTGCTTGGCAATATCGCGGAACGCTTCGCTGATCGGTTCATGTTGTGACACACGTTGCCAAAACTCCAGCGCCATCAATTCGGCCTGCCGCCAAACAGCACCCTTGACCTCATGGCCCAGTCGGATCTCCACCGCTTGATGACGCATGTTACCGCTGCTGGTTGGTGCAAATGCCATCGGCAACATATCATACAAAGGTGCTAAAACCACTGGCCGCTGTTCGGGGCGTAGAAACGACAAGTTACCCTGATGCATATCGCTATTGGCAATCAACCTGCCAAATGCCCAATACAGAGCCATTCTCTGACAGGTATGGCGATCTATCACACCCTGTTTCAATAACCCTTCAGCCGCTGTGGCCCAATTGGCATTACCACTACCGCTAAACTCGGCATCCAATGCTTCCAACGAAACCATCGCCACCCGACCAAAGGGACCGATGCGATCGAACCGTTCAATTTCCAGAAAACACTGCCGATCTTCACCCAGCAAGATGTCACTTTGTGCCGCAGGCAACCCCGCCTCCGCCACGACCTGCAACGCCAGTGACTCTGCAATAAGCAAGTCGCTCCAACGCTGAGCATTAGGGTTTGTCGGAACCGAACAGAACTTAACCAGCACATGACGACATCGGCCGCCCTTCAGTTCAGCATAAGCGATAAACTTGGGTTGCTCGCCACCGGCAGACGATCCAACCAGTTCCCCCGCCAACGCCTGCTTAGCCAGTTCCGCGTAACGAGTATTTTTATCCAATACCGGTACAGCGCTCTCTGGACCCCTTACCAACCAGCGTTGATAGCTGCCATTGCCGGGCAGTAGGTTGCCGCTCATGTCGTCACCAAAGTGGCAAAGCGCCAATAGGCGCTGATCTTCATTCCAGAGCTGCGTATCTTCCGGCAAACGCAGTACTTGCGAGACGGCTTTCCCCCAGGCTCGTCCAAGAAAGCCTATCGGTCGCAGATCGTTTAGGTACCAAGGCAAACCGTCATAAAGATGCCACTCGCCATTTTGCTCATGCTGAACGGCATAGCAGCCCGCCGGATAGACAGGATAAAGTGTGAGCAGCTTAGAAACCTTGCCCAGTTCATCCACCTGATACAGCGGAAAATACGACTCCCCTCCCACAACCCGGCACAATGCATAGCGAGTGGCGCGACCTTTGCCAATGGCCAATACCCTGCCCGCCAGGCCGCGAATACGGCGCGACAACGTTGGTTGGCTAATGCCCAACGCATCGGTAAGCACTTTTGACGCAGCCGGGCCATTCCGCAGAACCTGCTCAAGGGTAGTCATAATTGAATAGATTGGTGAATAGATTGATGAATAGATTAATAGCGCTAATTACCTATAAGGTAAAGTTTTTCAAATAATAAGTGGGGCAGGATGAATAGATTTATCCGAGGCGCGGCAGGGTGCCGCGCCCGCAGTGTTATTACGCTTTGTCACCCAGCAGTACAGATTCCAGCGCGATAACGATCATTTCGTTAAAGGTGGTCTGACGCTCTGCCGCGGTGGTCGCTTCATGACGCAGAATGTGGTCTGAAACGGTACAAATGGTCAGTGCTTTACAACCGAACTCTTCGTACATCTCCGCAGCCACACCGTAGATGCCGGCGGCTTCCATTTCCACACCCAGGATGCCGTACTTCTTCATCACTTGGAACATGTCTGGATCTGGCGTGTAGAACAAATCAGCAGAGAAGATGTTACCCACGCGCGCCGGGATACCCTGCGCTGCCGCTGCGTCTACTGCGTTACGCACCATGTCAAAATCGGCAATCGCCGCATAGTCATGATCCTTGAAACGCATGCGGTTCACTTTGGAATCGGTGCAAGCACCCATACCGATCACCACGTCACGCAGTTTGACATCGTCACGAACCGCGCCACAGGAACCCACACGGATGATTTTCTTCACGCCGAATTCGGCAATCAGTTCACGCGCATAAATGGAGCAAGATGGGATCCCCATACCGTGGCCCATGACAGAGATCTTACGACCTTTGTAAGTCCCGGTGAAGCCCAGCATACCGCGCACGTTATTCACTTCCACCGCGCCTTCCAGGAAAGTTTCCGCGATGTATTTTGCACGCAACGGATCGCCCGGCATCAGTACTACGTCAGCGAAATCACCCATTTCAGCATTAATATGCGGCGTAGCCATAATTGTCTTCCTTTAGAAATCGTATTGAATAAAAACGTCAAACATCCAAACCATTGAACGCCAAACTGCAGTGTTCTCACTCGCGGGCGAGTCCCCAGCCACTGACCTGAGTCAGTCACTGGGACCCACGCATAAAGCTAATAACGCTGCAGCTTGAAATAGGGGGCTTAGAGCATGGATTTACCGTAATCCATCGGTGACACGCCAAAGTAGCTGGCGACCGTCTGGCCGATGTCGGCGAAGGTCTCACGGTGACCCAATGAGCCTGGTTTTACTTTCGGACCGTAAACCAATACCGGAATGTGCTCACGGGTATGGTCGGTGCCCGGCCAAGTTGGATCGCAACCGTGGTCAGCGGTGAAGATAATGATGTCTTCATCTTTAACCAATTTTAACAGCTCAGGCAGGCGGCGGTCGAACAGCTCCAATGCTGCGGCATAGCCTGCAACGTCACGGCGGTGGCCGTAAGAGGAGTCAAAATCAACAAAGTTCGTGAACACAATGGTGTTGTCACCGGCTTTTTCCATTTCGATCAGGGTTGCGTCAAACAACGCGTCGATACCGGTCGCCTTGACCTTCTTGGTGATGCCCACGTTAGCGTAGATATCGGCAATTTTACCGATCGACACCACTTCACCGCCCTTCTCGTCCACCAGCTTTTTCAGCACGGTAGGGGCAGGTGGTTCTACTGCCAAATCATGGCGGTTACCGGTACGCTGGAAGTTGCCCGGCTTGTCGCCCAGGAAAGGACGCGCAATCACGCGGCCGATGTTGTAACCGCCTTCCGTCAGCTCTTCACGGGCGATTTCACACAGCTCATACAGACGGTCCAGGCCGAAAGTTTCTTCATGGCAGGCAATCTGGAACACTGAGTCAGCAGAGGTGTAGAAAATCGGCTTGCCGGTTTTCATGTGCTCTTCACCCAGTTGGTCGAGGATCACCGTGCCGGATGAGTGGCAGTTGCCGAGATAGCCGGGCAAATTGGCACGTTCAACCAGTTTGTCCAGCAGTTCTTGTGGGAAGCTGTTGTGCTCGTCGCTGAAATAGCCCCAGTCGAACAAGACCGGCACACCGGCGATTTCCCAGTGGCCTGACGGCGTATCTTTACCAGAAGAAAGCTCGCTGGCATAACCGTAGGCACCAATGATATCCGCATTGCGATCCAGCCCTTGCGGGAAGGTGCCAGTGGACTCTTCCGCCGCTTTACCCAAGCCCAAACGGCTCAGGTTAGGCAGTGTCAACGGGCCCTGACGGCCAACGTTGGCTTCACCGCGCGCGCAAACATCGGCAATATGGCCCAGCGTATCGGAACCCTGATCGCCAAATTTCTCAGCATCTTCGCTTGCGCCAATACCGAATGAGTCTAATACCATAATAAATGTGCGTTTCATCATGCTCTCCTGTATACCCGTCGTCTTTCAAGCCGCAGGTGTGTGTGGGTTGCCTTCACTCACCCCAGTCACTGGATTTACCAAGCTCCTGGGATTCCTTCCGTTGCCGCCTACCTGCACCTTGAAATTCATTGGGTATAGCGGCAGCGAGTTTGGCTACCGCTATAAATGTTGTAAAGGTAATACTTATTCCGAAATGCGTTTGTAAACTACCGGCGTCTCTTCCGGTGCTTTGTCGCTTAGCGTCATGGCACTGCGGACCGCTTCGGCCGCCTGCTGCCAAGTTTCTTCGTCGTTGGCATGGATCACCGCCAGCGGCTGCTGAGTATCCACTTTGTCGCCCAGACGTGCCATGCCAGTCAGGCCCACGCTGTAATCAATACTGTCGGTCGCACGACGACGGCCACCGCCCAGTGACACGACAGCCATGCCCAGCGCGCGAGTATCCATCGCGCTGATAATGCCCTGCTTCTCGGCATAAACGGGCTTGCTCAGGGTTGCCGCAGGCAGATAGCTGTCGTAACGCTCAACGAAATCGGTCGGGCCTTGTTGTGCAGCCACCATCCGACCAAACACCTCTGCTGCCTTACCATTGTCCAATACCGCCTGGAGCTTGGCACGCGCATCGGCGTCGTCTTTCGCCAGCCCACCGGAAAGCAACATCTCCACGCACAACGCCATGGTCACTTCCAACAGGCGTGGGTTGCGGTATTCACCGGTAAGGAAGCGCACCGCTTCACGCACTTCCACCGCATTACCCGCGCTCGAAGCCAGTACCTGGTTCATGTCTGTCAGCAATGCCGTGGTTTTGCAGCCCGCACCGTTGGCCACGCCAACAATCGCCTGTGCCAAATCAGCCGACAACGCGTAAGTTGGCATAAAGGCACCAGAACCGACTTTAACGTCCATCACCAAGGCATCCAGGCCTTCTGCCAGCTTTTTCGCCAGAATAGACGCGGTGATCAGCGGGATAGAATCCACGGTCGCGGTAATGTCACGGGTCGCGTAGAAACGCTTGTCCGCCGGTGCCAGCGAGCTGGTTTGGCCGATAATCGCAACGCCTACGTCCTGAATAATCTTACGGAAGGCATTGTCGTCCGGGAAAATATTAAAGCCCGGGATGGCCTCCAGCTTGTCCAATGTCCCACCGGTATGGCCCAAACCACGGCCAGAAATCATTGGGACATAACCGCCACATGCGGCGACCATGGGACCGAGCATCAACGACGTCACATCGCCCACACCGCCTGTGGAATGCTTGTCGACTAAAGGTCCATTCAGCGACAGACTTTTCCAGTCCAGCACGGTGCCGGAATCACGCATTGCCATGGTAAGCGCCACGCGCTCCGGCATGGTCATATCGTGGAAATAAATGGTCATCGCCAGCGCGGCGATCTGACCTTCGGAAACCACATTGTCACGGATCCCATTGATGAAAAAGCGGATTTCCGCTTCGCTCAACGGCTGACCGTCACGTTTCTTACGAATAATTTCTTGTGCCAGGAACAAGGCATCCCCCTGTTTTAGCGAATGTAGGGTGCAGGCAGGCGCCGTATCGCGCGTTGCCGACGTAATCGATCAGTAACCGCTACCGGACGTCTCGGCACTGTGGCCCAGCGTCGTCAGCAGGCTGGCTAACAAGCTGGACGCCCCGAAGCGGAAATGACGCGCATCGGCCCAGCCTTCACCCAGAATACGATCGGCAAGTTGCAGATAATGCAGCGCATCTTCCGCCGTACGAACACCACCGGCCGGCTTAAAGCCCACGGTTTTGGCGACATTCATATCGCGGATCACCGACATCATTAGCTCAGCACTTTCCAGCGTCGCGTTGACGGGCACTTTACCGGTAGAGGTTTTGATAAAGTCAGCACCGGCCTTGATGGCAATCTCCGACGCCTTACGAATCAGATTCGCCTGCTTTAGCTCACCGGTTTCGATGATCACTTTCAGCAGGACATTAGCCGCCTGACAGACCTGTTTGCACTGTTTTACCAGTTCAAATCCCACTTGCTCATTACCGGCGAGCAACGCGCGATAAGGGAATACCACATCCACTTCATCAGCACCGTAGGCGATAGCCGCACGGGTTTCCGCCAGCGCGATGTCGATATCGTCGTTGCCATGCGGGAAATTGGTTACGGTCGCAATGCGGATATCCGGCGTCCCCTGTTCGCGCAACGTTTTACGCGCTATAGGGATAAAACGCGGGTAAATACAGATGGCCGCCGTATGGCCTGCCGGGCTGTTAGCCTGACGACACAACGCGATCACCTTCTCGTCGGTGTCATCATCGTTCAGCGTGGTTAAATCCATTAAGGTCAGCGCACGTTGCGCTGCTGCGGTTAGTTCGGTCATAAAACTCTCCAACTGAGAATCTGGATGTTGGCGAGCGGACTTGGTTCCTTGAAGACAGCGCTGGGGAACAGAGCTCCCACGGCGGCCACTGAGATCCTTCTCACCGCGCATGACCCTTCGTTTCGTGCAGGGTCAGTAATAGCTATTTGAACACGATCGCCCGAGGCGATTCGCGCTCACAGTCACACTATATGAAATAACACTGTAACAGGCCGGAATTATATGTGAAGAGCATCACAAAATAACGCGATATCGTTCACAAATTCGCTAAAGAAACGGACAAAGACAACGGGCACAGCATCTGTGCCCGTCTTAGAGTATAGGCGGAGTCCTGCCATAGAGCATGTTGTGCCAGGGCAAGACAGAACCTGGCTTACAGTGCCAAGAAGAACCCGGCAATGGTTGCGCTCATTAAGTTGGAGAGCGTGCCGGCAGCCACGGCTTTCAGACCGAAACGCGCAATATCGTGACGACGGTTTGGCGCCATGCTGCCTAAGCCACCCAGCAAGATCGCCACCGATGATAGGTTGGCGAAGCCGCACAGTGCAAAGGAAATGATGGCCTTGGTATGCATAGACAGCACCTGCAGCCCGTCAGCCGCAACCACATCGTCTGGACGTAGGTAAGCGCCAAAGTTCATGTAGGCGACAAATTCATTCACGATAATCTTCTGGCCGATAAACGAACCGGCAGTCATCGCTTCATGCCATGGCACACCAATCAGGAAGGCGATCGGTGAGAATACCCAACCCAAAATCAGTTCCAGCGACAGTTGCGGATAGTCGAACCAACCGCCAATACCGCCGAGAATACCGTTCAACAACGCAATCAATGCGATAAACGCCAACAGCATCGCACCGACGTTCAGCGCCAATTGCATGCCCGAAGCCGCACCGGAAGCCGCCGCATCGATCACGTTAGCCGGGCGATCCTCTTCGGCGATCAGCTTCATCGCATCGTCTTTATCGTGGGTTTTTTCGGTTTCTGGCACCATCAGCTTGGCAAACAGCAATCCACCCGGCGCTGCCATGAACGACGCGGCAATCAGGTATTCCAGCGGCACACCCATCTGGGCGTAACCCGCCAGCACTGAACCGGCGACCGAGGCCAGGCCACCACACATCACGGTGAACAATTCAGACTGGGTCATGGTAGCGATATAGGGACGTACCACCAGCGGGGCTTCGGTCTGGCCAACGAAGATGTTGGCGGTTGCAGACAGCGACTCGGTACGTGAAGTACCCAGCAGTTTTTGCAAACCACCCCCCAAAATACGAATCACCAGTTGCATGATGCCGAGGTAATAAAGCACCGCAATCAGCGAGGAGAAGAACACGATTACCGGCAGCACGCGCAGTGCGAAAACAAAACCGCCGCCGCCGAAGACTTCAAACATCTTGTCGGAAACCAAGCCGCCAAAGATAAATGAAATCCCTTGGTTGCCATAAGCGATGACGTTAGCGACACCCGCCGACATACCGCCAAGAATGGCTCGGCCAACCGGGACATACAGCACCAGCGCGCCGATGGCGACCTGAATAACAAATGCCCAGACAACGGTGCGCAATTTAATCGCGCGGCGGTTGCTGGAGAGCAGCACGGCAATGGCGATCAGCGCCGCCATACCGACCAGGCTCATGATGAGTTGCATGCAAAGTATCCCTGTTGCGAAAAAAAGAAATGCATCCCTGTCCGGTAATACCGCGAGGGTTGCTTATGAGTGATTTCGGGATGCGATTATACGGAGCGAAGCCGCACCCGCACCGATTTATGTCACAAATGTATACAACAGGAAGCAAATGAAAATCTTATAACGTGATGGACATCACATTTATGACGGGTTTACATCTCAGAGCTTAAACAGGGTGTGAGTGTTGTGTTGCAGATGGGCCGCAATATCATCAGGAGATTCAGCACGCAGTTGGCATAACACCTTAAATACCTCTGCGGCACGCTCAGGGCGGTTGGCCTGGCCTTGATAACCGGCTAGCGGCATATCCGGCGCATCGGTTTCCAGCAGTAAAGAAGTCAGCGGCAGTTGGGCCATGACGTTGCGGGTTTTCTGCGCCCGCTCATAACTGATGGTGCCCCCGACGCCGATGTAATACCCCAGACGAATGAACGCTTGCGCTTGCGACAAGCTGCCGGCAAAGCCATGCACCACGCCACAACGCGGCACCGGGGTACGGCGTAACAGTGCAGCCAACTGATCGTGGCTACGACGAGAATGCAGGATCACCGGCAAATCGTATTGTTTAGCCAGCGCCAATTGGGCCGCCAACACCCGCTGCTGCCGTTCAAACTGCGGGTTTTCCATATACAAATCGAGGCCGATCTCCCCCACGGCGACCAGCTTCGGGGGTTGACTTGCCAGGAATGCCGCCAGTTGCTCGAGTTCAGGCTCCTGATGCTGGGCAATATACAGCGGATGCAGCCCCAGAGCGGCAAACAGCGGTGGGTATTCGCGCGCCAGCTTCAGAACCCGGGCAAAGCGATCGGCGGTCACCGTCGGCACGATGATCCGTCGCACGCCCGCCTGTTCGGCAAGAGCCAGGCTTTCTGGCTCATGGCCGTAAAACGGCGGGAAATCAAAATGGCAGTGTGTGTCGGTGAAGTCGTGACTCACAACTGTCCCCCTTCGCCCGGCGGCACGTCGCCCGGCAGGATAATATCCATCGCAGCCAACTTGGCTTCCGGTTGTGCCGCAAGATCGCGCGGGTGTGTGACGTCGGTAATGATCGGTGAAGGCATGACAACGTTTTCCGGTTGGATCAAACGGCGCGACAACGCCTTTTTCACCTTCATGCCATCCAGCTTATCCTGTTGAACCAACCAGTGACCGACGGTTGCCAGGAAGTAACGTCCACAACGGCGACCCAAGTGATAGTCCTGATTAAGTGACGTCAAACGGCTGCCCAAGGCATTACTGGCCAACGGCTTTGGTGGGAAAATTTCAAAGATACGCAGCTTGCCGGGCGGTTTCTCAATAAACTGCTGGATGCGGTGATAGCTTTGCTCATGGTGTTGCAGGATGCGCACCATCTGTTGCAGGCTACTCTCGCTCAGCCAGTGCTCCATGCGCTTCATCCACTGCGGCGTGTAGTACATCTGTGACGGCACGGTGCGTATCACCACAATGGTGTCTGCGCCGCGGCGATAGGCCTCTTCAACCGGAATCGCGTCACTGATACCGCCATCCTGATAGCTCACGCCATCGAGTTCCACCCCCATCCGGTAAAAACCAGGGATGGCGCTGGATGCCTTGATGGCTGGCAACCAGTTTTCGCGCTGTGCCGACAGGTAGGTGGGCTCAAAATCATCGCTGCGGCAAGCGCACATCAGGAGTTCACGGCCATCGATCAGGTGCTTTTCCGCCACGTCCATTGCCAGCGGCAGCTGTTGCGACGTAGTGTCGATGAGCCAGTCAAGATCAATCAAATGCCCGCCGCGCACAAAACGCAGCGGATTGAAGAATTCAGCAGAGGTGGTATAACGCGTGATCACTCGCCGGGCGTAACCCATCTGGCCACAAATAAAAGCCGAGAGATTTTGCGCGCCGGCAGAAGTGCCGATCATCAGATCAAAAGGATTAAAGCGGGCACGCTGAAACTCGTCCAGTACGCCGGCGGTAAAAATACCGCGCTGCCCGCCCCCTTCACATACCAACGCCATTTTACCGGGCCGGTAAGGTTTATACGCCAGCGGTTCTATATTGCCGAGCGTGATGGGTATTCTGTATCCCAACCCTGAATCCTCAGTGAGACGTTTTACCCGAGGATACCTCGTCTTGCTCTCTTCCGTAATCCTCTTGCAGTACACCAGAGAGGCAGTCATTGCTTCCCATCAGCCAAATGCAGTCATTGTCGGACCACTCTGCCAATGCTTGGCAGGCCCGGCCCTTCAACTGTTTCCAGCGTCCGAGAATGATATCGCTGTTCATGACTGGCCTCCCTACTGCGAGAAAACGGATTAAGCTTTGTTACACTTTGTCTTAAGAAGCTAAGGACGTCGGCGGCCGGTAAACAGGCTGACCAGGAACAGAATGATCCCAACGACGAAGACGATTTTTGCTGCCCAAGCGGCGGTACCCGCCAGCGTCCCAAAACCCAACGCCGCAGCAATCAATGCAATGACTAAAAAGATAATGCCCCAACGAAACATAAGCTTCTCCTTACCATAGTGAAAAAACA
Source organism: Serratia sp. PL17 (assembly GCF_017832355.1). Lineage (GTDB taxonomy): Bacteria > Pseudomonadota > Gammaproteobacteria > Enterobacterales > Enterobacteriaceae > Serratia. Next base: position 376,616 of record NZ_JAFIBY010000002.1, on the reverse strand, counting down.
CATCGCAGCCTGTGCCCTTGTCAGGCTCTCTCAGGTTGCAGGTCAGTTTCTTTTTTTGATGGTGCATCCTGGGTTAACCTCACGACCAACCCAGGATTTGGTGCTTGTTGTCACGTGTTCTAAAAATTTATGGTTTAACGACCAGGTCGTTCTTAACGCTTTTCACGCCGTCGATAGCCTTGGCGATGCTTTCAGCACGCTCAGACTGCGCCTGGCTTTTCACTTCACCGGAAAGCTGCACGACACCGTCGGTGGTTTCCACTTTCACGTTACGCGAAGGCACGATGTCATCGGCCAGCAGTTTAGCTTTCAGTTCGCTGGTGGTCGCAGTATCACCGGCATAGGCTTTCATGGATTGCTTGCTTTCATCTTTCACGTGCAGCTTGTCGCTGACGGATTTAACGCCTTCAACCTTACCGGCCACTTCTACCGCATGCTCGGCCTGCGCTTGGCTACCGACAAACCCGCTCAGGGTGACGGTCCCTTTCTCGGTTTTCACCGAGATATCGCTGCTGGTGATGGTTTTATCATCCACCAACGCACTTTTAACTTTAGCCGTTGTTGCGCTGTCATCCATGTAGCCGTCAACTTTTTTCATGGAGCTATCGATTTTGGCACCCGCACTATCAGCGGCACTCGACGCTTTATTGAGCAGCGTATCTTCAGCCAGCGCGCTGCCACTAACCAGAACGGAACCCAAAACAACAGCCATCAGTGATTGTGCAAATTTAGTATTTTTCATCGATCTCTTCCTTTGGTTGTGAACCCAAAATGGTGACGGATTCTTCAGCCGCCATAACGCGGCCCATTCAGTAAATACTTCACAATTTCTATACGATCAAATATTCACGTAAAACGATTGTTGCCACATTTGGACTGTTGCAACGGCTGTGCCAACTTTAAAATTAACTTTAAAATCAATAACAAAACAAAAACCGCTTACTTTTCAAACTAAAAACTGTCGTCTATTAACGACAACCTCTGCCCGTAAAATCGATGTTATCGCTATGTTATTGATATTTATAACATCATACTGTCTCTAATTGGCAACAGTACCGAACAACTCGCTACAGTTATAAGCAAATTCAGTGAATTACGCTTACCCAACAGTTAGCGCCCTGTTAAATATAGACCATATGACAAAAAAAGCAGGTAAGGCCGGGAAATTGCTGATGATGACAAGAGAGAATGAACTGATGAGGGGAATTTACTAATTAGCAGGCTGAGAGGGAATTCAATAGCAGCAGGGCGCCCTAAGGCGCCCTGCTGTTCTGTTAGTGCTCGCGCGTTTTGCGGAACACCACTTCAGGGTAACGTTCCTGTGTGATGTTCAGGTTAACCATGGTTGGCGCGATGTAAGACAGGTTGTCTCCGCCGTCCAATGCCAGGTTAAGCTCACACTTACGTTTAAATTCTTCAAACTTCTTCACGTCACTGCATTCAACCCAGCGGGCGGTCGACACGTTGACGGACTCGTACAAGGCTTCAACGTTGTATTCGCTTTTCAGACGCGCTACCACCACGTCGAACTGCAGCACACCCACCGCGCCAACGATCAAATCGTTGTTGGCAATCGGACGGAAGACCTGTACAGCCCCTTCTTCGGATAGCTGAACCAGACCTTTCAACAATTGTTTTTGCTTCAGCGGATCACGCAGACGAATGCGGCGGAACAGTTCCGGTGCAAAGTTTGGAATACCGGTGAACTTCATATCTTCACCCTGGGTGAAGGTATCGCCAATCTGAATGGTGCCGTGGTTATGCAACCCAATGATATCGCCCGGATAGGCTTCTTCCACGTGCGAACGGTCGCCCGCCATGAAGGTCAGTGCATCAGAGATTACGACGTCTTTACCGGTACGTACCTGACGCAGCTTCATGCCTTTTTCATAGCGGCCGGAGACCACACGCATAAAGGCAACGCGGTCACGGTGTTTAGGATCCATATTGGCCTGAATCTTAAAGACAAAACCGGTGAACTTCTCTTCGGCAGCGACCACTTCACGGGTGCTGCTTTGACGCGGCATCGGCGCAGGGGCCCAGGCAACCAGACCGTCAAGCATATGGTCCACACCGAAGTTACCCAGTGCGGTACCAAAGAATACCGGCGTCAAATCACCGCTGAGGAAAGCATCTTGATCAAACTCGTGGGATGCGCCCTGCACCAGCTCCAGCTCTTCGCGCAACTGCGCAGCCAGATCCTCACCGACGGCAGCGTCCAGTTCCGGGTTGTCCAACCCTTTGACAATGCGCACTTCTTGAATGGTGTGGCCTTTACCGGTCTGATAAAGGTAGGTTTCATCCTTATACAGGTGGTAAACCCCTTTAAACAGCTTGCCGCAGCCGATAGGCCAGGTGATCGGTGAGCAGGCGATTTTCAGCTCACGCTCAACTTCGTCCATGACTTCCATTGGATCACGGATATCGCGGTCCAGTTTGTTCATGAAGGTCAGGATCGGGGTATCGCGCAGACGGGTAACTTCCATCAGTTTACGGGTACGATCCTCAACCCCTTTCGCCGCGTCAATCACCATCAAACAGCAGTCGACAGCGGTCAGGGTACGGTAAGTATCTTCGGAGAAGTCTTCGTGTCCCGGGGTATCGAGCAGGTTAACCAAGCATTCGCGATACGGGAATTGCATCACCGAGGTCGTAATGGAAATACCACGTTGTTTTTCCATCTCCATCCAGTCGGATTTGGCATGCTGGTTTGAACCGCGGCCTTTTACCGTACCGGCGGTTTGGATCGCCTGTCCGAATAACAACACCTTTTCGGTAATGGTGGTTTTACCGGCATCGGGGTGCGAGATGATGGCGAAAGTTCTTCTTTTCGAGACTTCGCGGGCAAATTCACTAGGAGACATGTTTTTCAGATTCTACAGTTAGTCCGCCCTGCGAAAGCATCAGAACGCGCCGATCGCGGCGCCAGGCAAAGCGGTAAATAAAAGATAATAGCCGGGTATTTTCGCTGATTTGTCAACCGGTGACAATCAATGCTTTTCCCGGCGGAAAAGTTAGAAGCGGGCTACCCGCTAACCTAGCGGCAGCGCCATCACAATCGCATCTTCACGGCCATGGGTGCCTGGGTAGTAATTCCGGCGGATGGTCACTTCGTTAAAGCCGAGATCTTCGTACAACGCGATGGCAGCACGGTTAGAAGCGCGGACTTCCAGCCACAACGTCACCACGCCACGGGTTTCCAATTGTGCAATGAGCGCCTCCAGCAGTTGGCGGCCGAACCCCCGACGTTGCCAGTCTGGATGAATGGCAATGTTGAACAGCGTGGCTTCATCCAGCACGATCTGGGTAATGGCAAAACCGGCCATCTGCCCGTCGGATTCCAGCTTCAGATTCAGATAGCGGTCGCCCTGATTGCTGGTAAAGGTGGCCTGTGTCCAGGGAAAGGCGTGGCTGGCTTGCTCAATCTTGAAGGCTGTGGCCAGATCGGCCGCGTTCAGGGTAGAAATAGTGTTCATGATGACCAATCTGCTGCCAGAGTGCGCGTTTGGCACTCGCATCGAGAGAGAGCTCGGCCAATGCCGGGCTATATAGCTGCGCGCCGGCCACCGCAAGTGGCTCCGCAACGCCCAACCGCCAACTGTTGCATTCGGTGTCCTCAGGCAGCATAGCCACCTGATCCGGCGTCAGGCCGTAGGTTTGCGCCGGGGTCAATCCCAGGCTGCGCAGCACGTCGCAAAACAGCGGATCGTTATGCTCAGGCAAGGTCTGCGCCACAACCAGCAAGCGCACCTCGGGTGGCAGGCTGACCGCGACTTCGCCCTGCAACACGCCCGGGCGGCGCAATGTCCACTGCGTAATACCCAGTTGTTGTAACAGCCAGTCGCGTTTTGATGCCATGCCGATTCCTGTCAGGATCTACCTGTTGTGGTGCGCCATGCCTGCCATGCGCCGCGCTATGCTAACAAACCCGCACGGCCTGCGCCAACATCCCGTCATCTTTCATCTTAACGGTACTCTTTATACCCAATAGCTTTCAAATTGCAGGAAGGCGGCAAGCGAGTGAATCCCCAGCAGCTTACTCAAGTAAGTGACTGGGGTGAGGTCGCGCAGCCAACACACCTGCGATTTGAAAGATGACGGGTATATAAACCCGTCGAACATATCGCCACAAAGCTCTATAATCCCCGGTCTAATTTCTAGGAGCCAAAACCTGATGTCTGCATTAACCCCCGCCAGTGAAGTTATGCTGCGCCACAGTGATGAGTTTATCGAACGCCGCGTTCTGTTTGCCGGTGACCTGCAGGACGCCCTGCCGGCCCAATTCGAGGCCGCGGATGTGCGTGTCCATACCCAGCAGTACCATCACTGGCAGTTACTGAACCGGGCGATGGGTGACAACGTGCAGTTCGGTCTGACCGTGGATGCCGCGTTTGTCGCCGAGTGCGATACGCTGATCTACTACTGGCCGAAGAGCAAGCAGGAAGCCCAATTCCAGTTGTGCAACATTCTGGCATTGCTGCCCGTAGGCGCTGATGTGTTCGTCGTCGGCGAGAACCGCAGCGGTGTTCGCAGCGCGGACCAGATGCTCGAAGACAACACCACACTGGTTAAAATCGACAGCGCTCGCCGCTGTGGCCTGTATCACGGTCGTCTGGATACGCAGGCCGAATTCGCACTGGAAGACTGGTGGGAAAGCTATCAATTACACGATCTGGAAGTGAAAACACTGCCGGGCGTGTTCAGCCGTGACGGCCTGGACGTTGGGAGTTCGCTGCTGCTGTCTACTCTGGATAAACACATGAAAGGCAAAGTGCTGGACGTGGGTTGCGGTGCCGGTGTCATGGCGTCAGTGTTGTCCAAAATGTCACCAAAGATGAAGCTGACCCTCAGCGACGTCAACGCAGCCGCTATTGAATCCAGCCGTGCAACCCTGGCTGCCAACGGCATTGAAGGTGAAGTCATCGTCAGTAACGTCTATTCCGACATTACCGGCCGCTTTGATTTGATTATCTCCAACCCGCCGTTCCATGATGGCCTGCAAACCAGCCTGACAGCGGCCGAAACCTTGATCCGCGGCGCATTGAAACACCTGCCGATTGGTGGCCGCCTGCGCATCGTGGCCAACGCCTTCCTGCCGTACCCGGACATTTTGGACGCCACCTTTGGCAGCCATGAAGTGCTGGCACAAAACGGCCGCTTCAAGGTTTATCAGGCAACCGTAGCCCGTGCGCCACGCGATACCAAGAAGAAGAAATAAGTCGGATTTCGCCCGTTAACCCCGGGTATCAGGGCGCCGCGTTCATACGCGGCGCCCTTTTTATTTAACCGTTAATATACGTCATCGACTCCGCACTGTAGCGATTACCCGCCACTGCCTCCACCGGGAACACGGCCTCGATTGCCGCCAGATCCGCCTGGCTCAATGTCAGTTCCGCTGCCGCCATGTTCTCCTCCAGATAACGACGCCGTTTGGTACCCGTAATCGGCACAATATGCTCGCCTTGCGCTAACACCCAGGCCAACGCCAACTGCGACGGTGCCACGCCTTTCAGTTTCGCCAGCTCGGTCACTTTCGCCACCAGGGCCAGATTGCGGGCAAAGTTATCGCCCTGGAAGCGCGGATTGCTACGGCGGAAATCGTCGGCATCCAGGTCCTCCGGCCGCTGGATCGCCCCAGTCAGGAAACCTCTCCCCAGCGGACTGTAAGGAACAAAACCGATGCCCAGACGCTCACAGGCGGCCAATACGCCTTGCTCGGCATCACGCGTCCATAGCGAATACTCGGTCTGCAACGCGGTAATCGGATGCACCTTATGCGCACGCTCAAGCGTAGCAACCGACGCTTCGCTAAGCCCAATGTGGCGGATCTTCCCTTCACGGATCAGATCCGCCATGGTACCCACGACATCCTCAATGGGCACCTGCGGATCGACCCGGTGCTGGTAATAAAGGTCTATTTCATCGACCCCCAGTCGTTTCAGGCTGCCTTCAACCGACCGGCGGATGTATTCCGGCCGGCTGCTGACGCCACGCGCGGCGGGATCGGTGGGATCGCGCAAAATACCGAACTTCGTCGCTAAAAACACCTGCTGCCGCTTGCCCTTGATTGCCTTCCCCACCAGTTGCTCGTTCGTGTGTGGGCCGTACATGTCGGCGGTATCCAGCAGGGTGACGCCCAGTTCGAGCGCCCGATGCAAGGTGGCGATGGCTTCCTGTTGATCGCTGCCGGTTGAGTAAAAGTCACTCATCCCCATGCAGCCCAAGCCCAGCGCAGAAACAGTCGGGCCATTGGGGCCTAATTGACGTTGTTGCATTGTGTTGCCCTCATACCGTGGATTGATAACGCAACAAAGTCTGGTTGTTTACCCTGCAAAGATAAATAATGCGAATGGCTCATCACTGTTCATAAATCGCTAACAATACGGAGAAGCCGATGGATCAGATCCAGGCCATGCGCATTTTTACCCGTATCGTCGAGTTGGGCAGCTTCAGTCGGGCAGCCGAGCGTCTGCAATTGCCACGAGCCACCGTCAGTAATGTGCTCAAGCGACTGGAACAACGCCTCGGCGTACGCCTGCTGATCCGCACCACCCGCCAGGTACAGGTGACCAGCGAAGGCATGCTTTATTACCAACGCTGCGTGCAATTGCTAGGGGCATTGGAAGAAGCGGACACACTGTTTAGCCACCATAAACTGAAGCCTTCCGGCAACATACGTATCGATATGCCGCATTCGCTGGCTCGCGAAATCGTTATTCCCGCGTTGGGTGACTTTTATCAGCGCTATCCAGAGCTCACCCTGTCGCTGGGGGCCAATGACACCCACGTCGACTTGCTGCGTGAGGGCGTGGATTGCGTACTGCGCGCATGGGAAACCGAGGACGACAGTCTGGTGGCACGACGCATAGCCATGATGCCGCAGCTAACCTGTGCGTCACCCGGCTATCTGGCGACGTTCGGCGTGCCGCAGTCGATTGATCAATTACAACCGCACCAGGCGGTGGGTTACTTTTCCCTCGCCAGCAACCGCAATTACCCGCTGGAATTTTGCCGGAATGGCAAAGTGGAATTACGCGAACTCCCCACCCGGCTAAACGTCAGTGGCGCAGATGCCTACACCAGCGGCTGTCGCGCCGGCCTGGGGCTCATACAAGCTTCTCGCTATTCGTTGACGCCCTGGCTGCAAAATGGGGAATTGGTGGAAGTATTGGCAGAAACACCGCCCCCGCCGATGCCCATTTACATCATGTATCCTCCCGGTCGTTTCCTTGCACCACGGGTCAGGGTGTTGATTGACTGGCTGATTTGGCTGTTTGAGCACGGCAAAAGTAGTGATATGGCTATATTTCCAGCAAACACCAGCAAACAGGGGAAATAACTATTGACGTACCCGCCAAAATCTCTAGAATTCGCCTCCGTGGTAGCGTTACTCCGGTAATGTTTCTGGTATGCGAAGGTGGCGGAATTGGTAGACGCGCTAGCTTCAGGTGTTAGTGTCCTTACGGACGTGAGGGTTCAAGTCCCTCTCTTCGCACCAAATAACCACATGATTTATATTGCACAGCATCAATGCGAAGGTGGCGGAATTGGTAGACGCGCTAGCTTCAGGTGTTAGTGTTCTTACGGACGTGAGGGTTCAAGTCCCTCTCTTCGCACCAAGCTGGTGATATAAATCGAAAGCAAAATGACAGTATCGACTGTGCGAAGGTGGCGGAATTGGTAGACGCGCTAGCTTCAGGTGTTAGTGTTCTTACGGACGTGAGGGTTCAAGTCCCTCTCTTCGCACCAATCGATAACTCTCTCCGGTAACATCCCCAAAGAAGCATTCCATTGAAACGATAAAGAACACGCGAAAGCGTGGTTTTGCGTTTTCAGCCCAGGTTGAAGTTCAGACCGATAGCCGCCAATCCCCCCGCTAACGCCATGCAAGACGGCAGCAGCAAGTAGTGACGCCAGCGGCTGTTAAACAGCATCACCAATGTGGCCAGCATCGCGATCACAATGAGCGTACGCAGTTGCATCATATCCAGGTTGATCAATGCCAGTAACGGCATTAAAGCGCATGGCAACAAAACGCCCCAGGCGCTGGCCAAACGGTTGCCCAGGCACCAGCTGACGCCCCACAATCCGCATGCGGTAATCATGGCTGCAATCATGATAACCCTACCCTTTAAGTGATAATGATAACCAATATCATATACCACTTTTTTTCACTGCGCATCATTTTCACCCCGTCGACCAAACACGGATGACATAACGGTGGAAAAATGATAGTTTGCCATAAGAAAATTCTTAGTCTTATTCGCATGTTAATAATCACAATCAAAAATCATACAATGCGAATGCTTAATTCATACCGAAAGAATTTTTCGCCACCTTCATTTTTCGACAGATCGATATTGTAAAGAGTGAACTCCGTATGAACGCGCGTTCTTATCAGGAACTGCTAAATAGCAAGCACCGCTTATCATTATTTTTATTTTTGTTGATGAACGTCGCGTCTTCCCTATTTACATTATTGGTTCCGTTTAATAACAAGCCCGCTTTTACCCTGCCTTTATTAGGGATACCGCTATTTTGTATGGCAGCACTGTTATTCACCTTGCAGTCTCCGCGGTTATACGTAAAAAAATTGAATCTATTTTCCTTTGTTATTGGTTTGCTGTGGGCGGCACATATTTACCTTAAAAGTCAGTACTGTGCGCCAAACAACCAAAGTTTTCTATTAATTAGTCTGTTCAGTATGTTTTTTATAAGTGCTATTGCCCTAACGGATAACTTTATCGCTTTCTGCCTGCATGCCGTGCCTTCCGCATTGGTCATTCTATTACTGGATGGGATGCACAATACCGTACGGATCGTATTCACCACGGTATTGCCGATTATCGCTTTCTCTATCCACCACTTGATGCTCAAACGCAGTGAGATCTTTACGCAAACGCTGGTGGCTAATCTGTATAACGAACGGGACAGGTTCAGCAATTTAAGCATGATCGATCCGCTAACCGGGCTTTATAACCGCCGTGGCCTGGAAAATAAAATCAATATGCTGAGTGCCTCGCCATCGGGTTGCCATTTCGTTGTGTTACTCGATATCGACCACTTTAAGGCTTATAACGATAATTATGGTCACACCATGGGTGACCAGGCGTTGGTGCAGGTGGCGATCACCATCCGTGATTCGGTCCGTTCGCGCGATATTGTGGTGCGCTATGGTGGGGAAGAGTTTCTGGTGCTGTTGACCAACGTAAGCGAGGAATACGCCACCCTGTTGGCCGAAAGAGTACGGCAGCGGGTGCAGGAATTAAAAATCCCACACCGCTTCAACCAGTTGGAAAGCACGACCGTGACGCTCAGCGCCGGGATATCCGCATTGGATAAACTTGACGTGTCTGCAGCGATCCGGGCCGCCGACGCCGCACTGTATCAGGCGAAAAACAATGGTCGTAACAATATTCAAGTGGCGCCAAACGTGCAGCCCGCCGCTGTCTGAGCCGGCGGGCCTGGTGCTTAGCGGCGGCGCTGCTGCAAACCGTAAGCAAACACCACGCCGAAGCACAGCAACGGCAGCACATAGGACAGCGCCGTACTGTACTTGTCCGCCAACGCCCCCATAAAGTAAGGCATGATGGCGCCCCCAACGATCGCCATGATCATAAAGGAACTGGCACGCTTGGTGTGTTTACCCATGTTTTTCACGCCCAGGGCAAAAATGGTTGGGAACATAATCGACATGAAGAAGAACACGGCGATCAACGCCACCACCGAAACCCCGTCCATGCTGAGCATCACCACGCCACACAACACCATGTTAATCAGCGAGTAAAACATCAACAACGTGGCCGCTTTGACTCTGCCCATCAGCCAGGTACTGAAAAAACGTCCCACCATAAAGCAAATCATGGCGATAGAAAGCAAGTAGGATGCGCTTTGGTTGGAAACGTCGCGCCAGTGCTCAGTGGCATAGTTAATAAAGAACGCACCGACGCCGACCTGTGCCGCCACATAGAAGAACTGGGTAATCACCCCCCCGACAAAGTGCTTGTGTTGCCACAAGCCTTGAGCGATTTGACCGTGCTCAGGCTGTTCTTCTTCACGAATATCCGGCAGCCGTGTACGACTGAACAAAAAGGCAATCAGCAGCACCAACACGGCAATTGCCACGTAGGTCATCTTCACTGCCCCCTGGTCACCGCTACTTGCGCCCTGAGTGGCAGAGAAAAACAGCGTGCCGCCGATCATCGGACCGATAAACTGCCCCAGACCGTTAAACGACTGGGAAAGATTCAGCCGCCGTTCAGCGCCCTGCGCATCCCCCAGCACCGTTGCATACGGGTTAGCGGCCGTTTCCAGGCAGCCCAACCCACAGGCAATAACAAACAGCGCGAACAGGAACATGGCAAAGCTGTTGGCAGACGCCGCCGGCACAAACAGCAATGCCCCCAGCGCATACAAACACAGCCCAATCAGGATTCCGGCCTTGTAACCTTTTTTATCCATAAAATAGCCGGCAGGCAGCGCCACCAGGAAATAGGCGCCGAAATACGCGGCCTGCAATAATCCTGATTGCGCCTTGGTAACGTGCAACGTTTCTTGAAAATGTTTATTCAATACGTCCAACAGGCCATACGACAGCCCCCACATGAAAAACAGGCTGGTGACCAAGATAAACGCCCAACGCAGATTGGCAGTCGCCCTGGCGCCCGCCTGAGGTGGGGCCACAGTTTTTTCAGCAAGCATTGATATATCCTCGGTAGGGTAGGTTATTGTTGTTGCAAAGAGAATATCCGCTCCATCACCACCCATTTATCGCCCTGCGGCGTCCAGGGGGTGGCGACCTGGTAGTGCCACATCAGGGCTTCCCAGCGCTGCACGTGGGGATTGCTCAGGCTGACGGCATCAAACCGCGCAGCATCGAACTCGGAACTGACCTCAACGATCATGAACAGCCGGGTACCCAGCCGATAAATCTCCATATCCAGGATGCCGTGCTCACGCAGATGAGCGGCGATTTCTGGCCAGATCTGCCGGTGATGGCTCAGGTATTCCTCGATCAGCGCCGGTGAGTCGACCAGATCTAACGCCTGACAAAAGCGCTGCCCTGCCGCGCCGTTCATGTGATTGCCCGATCAAGATGCAGGTAACCGCCGTCCACCGACAGCCATTGCCCGGTGGTGTGCGACGACCGCGAAGAGATCAAGAACACCACGGTATTGGCAATTTCCTGTGGCGTGGTCATCCGCTGTTCTAAAGGAATACGCGCAGTAATTTTCTCACGCTGCTGTTCCGGCTCCGCGAAGGTGTTAATCCAGCGCTCATACTGCGGCGTGATCACTTCTGCCGGTACCACCGCATTCACCCGTACGCCCTCATGCCGCAGCGACACCGCCCACTCACGCGTCAACCCCAGCACGGCGCCTTTGGCAGCGGTATAGCCGCTGGTGCCGCCCTGCCCACTGAGCGCGGTCTTGGACGCGATGTTGACGATGGCCCCCTTGCTCTTTTGCAAGGCTTGCTGGCACAGGTGCGCCATCAAGTAGTAATGAATCAGGTTTTTCTCCAGCGAGCCGACAAAGGCTTCACGTCCGGCGTCCAATCCCACCCCGTCGTTAACACCCGCGTTATTCACCACCGCATCGATACGACCAAAGGTTTCCTGCGTTTGTGCCACAGCCCGCCGACAGGCTTGTTCTTCACACAAATCGGTGATGATCACGGTGCTCTGTGGCTGCAAGCGGCGCAGCGTTGCCAGAAAATCCCCCTCCGGCATGGCGTTAGTGACAATCACCGGGATCGCCCCTTCTTCCGCCAACAATTGAGAGATGGCTGCGCCGATGCCAGAACCGCCACCGGTGACAATCACCACCTTATCTTTCAGATACAGATCCATAACCAGACTCCGTTAACCCATAAATTCGGCAGGCGGTGCCGCCCCAAATTTCCTCCTGCTGCGAAGGACTCAGCGTGGCGATCGCCTGCTCATTCAGTTGATAAACCTGGCTGTATTCACCCGCCAACAGGCACACCGGCCAGTCAGATCCGAACATCAGCCGCTGCGGCCCGAATGCCTCCAGCGCCGCCTCAAAAAACGGGAGCAGCTGCGACGCCTGCCACTGCCCGCCGGGTGCTTCCGTGATCAGCCCGGACAGCTTGCAAACCACGTGCCCCAACGCCGCCAGGGGTTTGATTTGCTGCGCCCAGTGTTTAGCCCCCTGCGCAATATCCGGCTTGCCGAGATGATCCAGCACCAGCCAGTAATCGTCGTGCTCCGCGGCAAACTGCGCTGCCGCAGCCAAATGCCGGTGGGTGACCAAAATGTCGTAGGTATAACCCTGTCGCTGCAACGCCTGCATGCCACGCCGCACTTCCGGTCGTGCCAACCACACGTCCGGCGTAGGTTCGTCCTGCACTTGATGGCGTAAACCCCGCAGCAAAGGTTGTTGGCGCAGTACGTCGAGCCGCTGCGCCAGCTGCGGTGCGGTTATGTCCAGCCAACCCACCACGCCACATACGCCACGGCTCTGCTGTACCTGCGTCAATAGCGTCTGGGTTTCCTGCTCGCAGTGACGAGCCTGTACCACCAGCGCACCGTCAAAACCGTGGCGTTTCAGCAAGGGCTCAAGCTCTGCCGGGCCAAAATCTTGCCGTAACACCGCCATCTGTTCGCTGATCCACGGATAGCGTTGCGGATGGTAATGCCAGTAATGTTGGTGGGCGTCGATGCGTAGCATGGGCTGTTTCCCGTTCAACCGCGGAACCGGTACTGTTCAAGCGACGATGCATGCATTTCGATCGAATAGCCGGGATTGAGTGGTGGCATGTATGCCGCCCCCTTGATGTCACAGGGGTGGACAAAATGTTCATGCAGATGATCGACGTATTCAATCACCCGGCCGTCGTGGGTACCGGCAATGCACAGATAGTCAATCATCGATAGATGCTGGACGTATTCGCACAACCCGACGCCGCCCGCATGCGGGCATACCGGCAGGTTGTACTTGGCGGCCATCAACATCACTGCCAGGACTTCGTTAACGCCACCAAGGCGACAAGCGTCGATCTGCACCACGTCAATCGCCTCACGCATGATGAACTGTTTGAATAGGATGCGGTTTTGGCACATCTCGCCGGTGGCAACCTTCACCGGGTAAACGCCTTCGCGGATGCGGCGATGCCCTTCCACGTCGTCCGGGCTGGTCGGTTCTTCGATAAACCAGGGTTTGGCGAAGGCCAGATGCTTTACCCAGGGAATAGCGTCGTTAACTTCCCACACCTGATTCGCGTCAATCATCAATTGACGATCGGGGCCGATGACCTCGCGCGCGATGCGCACCCGACGGATATCGTCTTCCAGATCGCGCCCCACCTTCAGTTTCAGGTAGGAGAAGCCCGCGTCGACCGCTTCCTGACACAACCGACGCAGTTTGTCGTCCGGGTAACCCAGCCAGCCGGCAGACGTGGTGTAACAGGGGTAACCTTCCTGCAGTAGGCGCTCCAGGCGCTGCGCTTTGCCTTCGGCCCGCTGCTTGAGCAAGCTGAGCGCTTCCTGCGGCGTAATGCAGTCGGTGATGTAACGAAAATCGATGCAGCGCACCAGTTCCTCGGGTGTCATCTCTGCCACCAGTCGCCACACTGGCTTGCCTTCTGCTTTAGCCCACAGATCCCACACCGCGTTGATCACCGCTCCGGTCGCCAGGTGAATCGCCCCCTTGTCCGGCCCAATCCAACGCAGCTGGCTGTCGCCGGTGAAGCGCCGCCAGAAGGCCCCCATGTCGGCGGTGATCTCCTCAAGCCGGACGCCGACGATCTGGTGCTCCAATGCGCGGATCGCGGCACAGCAAATCTCGTTGCCGCGACCAATGGTAAAGGTCAATCCGTGGCCGTTAAGATCGGCGCGATCGGTTTCCAGAATCACATACGCAGCGGAGTAGTCCGGATCCGGGTTCATCGCGTCGGAACCGTCCAGCGCCAGCGAGGTCGGGAAACGAATATCTTCAACCCGCAGTGCGGTAATCGTCGTCATGGCAATGCTCCTCATCAGGCTTGTACGGTTGTTTGACGCTGTTCACCCAATCCTTCAATGCCCAGGCGCATGGTCTGCCCGGCTTTCAGGTAGATGGGCTGCGGTTTTTGTCCCATGCCGACGCCTGGCGGCGTACCGGTAGAGATCACATCGCCCGGCTGCAGACTCATAAAACGGCTCAGATAGCTGATGATGTGCGGAATGCGGAAAATCATGGTGCTGGTGTTACCGTCCTGATAGCGTTTGCCATCGACTTCCAGCCACAGATTCAGGCTGTGGGGATCGGCAATTTCGTCGGCCGTCACCAGCCAGGGGCCTGTGGGGCCAAAAGTGTCGCACCCTTTCCCCTTGTCCCAGGTACCGCCGCGTTCAATCTGGAATTCACGCTCAGAAACGTCGTTAATCACACAGTAACCAGCAACGTGGCGCATCGCGTCCTGCTCGCTGATATAGCGTCCGCCCTGGCCGATAATCACGCCCAGTTCCACTTCCCAGTCGGTCTTTAGCGAGTCGCGCGGGATTTGCACTTCATCGTTCGGCCCGACCACCGCGCTGGTCCATTTGTTGAACACCACGGGTTCAGACGGGATCGCCGCGCCGGTCTCCGCGGCGTGGTCGGCGTAGTTAAGGCCGATGCAGATAAACTTGCCGATGCTGCCGACGCAGGGGCCAAGCCGCGGCTGACCTTCGACTCGCGGCAATTGGTTGATGTCCAGCGTGCGCAGCTTGTCGAGCGCGGCTGGCAGCAACGCCTCACCGCTCAGGTCGGCAATATGCTGCGAAAGGTCGCGGATCTGTCCGTCTGCATCCAATATCCCTGGGCGTTCCTGCCCCGGTGCGCCATAGCGTAAAAGTTTCATTCAATCCTCTCCAAGAAAGTGAAGGTCTGGGTCAACGGGCGTTGTGAACGTACACGGCCTAGATGAGGAGTCCGAGTACTGCCCAAGCGTGAAATGACAGGCGCAACGGCCCGATCGCCCATTCCTCAGTTGCTCCAGCCACCGTCAATAATCTGCACCGTACCTGTGGTGTAGGAACTGGCGTCAGAAGCCAGATACAGCGCCAGCTGGGCTATCTCGCCCGTGGTGCCGATGCGGCCAATCGGTTGGCGGGCAACAAATGCCTGATACACCTCTTCTTCGCTGCGCCCCTGCTCGCGTGCCTGCTCGGCAATTCGTTGACGCAACGACGGCGACTCTACCGTTCCGGGGCAAATGGCATTGCAACGAATACCCTGCGTGACGTAATCCGCCGCGACGGAGCGCGTCAGGCCGATCACGGCGGCTTTGGTCGCGCTGTAGGCAAAGCGGTTCGGCACCCCTTTCACACTGGAGGCAACTGAAGACATGTTGATAATCGAGCCGTTTTTGCGCGCCAACATGCCGGGCAAAAAGGCGCGGATCATGCGGAACATCGCCGTCACATTAAGATCGACGGCGAATGCCCACTGTTCTTCACTGCATTCCAGGATCGAACCGCTGTGCACCACGCCCGCACAGTTGAATAACACGTCGATCGGCCCGAGCGTTTTTGCCGCTGCGGCGATCGCCGCCGGATCGGTCACGTTCAGGGTCATCGGCTGAATGCCGGGCAATCCCTGTAGTTGCTCGGTGTTGATATCGGTGGCAATGACATCAGCGCCTGCCTCGGCAAAAAGCCTGGCGGTGCTCAAGCCAATGCCCTGCCCAGCTGCGGTGATCAGCACGCGTTTTCCGGTTAAATTCATTTTCGCTCCCTTGGCTTAAAGGTCTAATGGTCAGGCCACTAAAGGCGATTAAAGGTCAGGCCTTTAACATGACAAAAGACGCTGTTCGCGTTATGGTTTGGTGATAATGTTATAAGACTCGTTTAAAACAGCATTTTGATTAACCAACTTTTTACACTTGATTAACCATTACTCAAGCAGCTTGACTAATAATTGTGCGCTGAATCACTTTTACCCGAACAGCCTAAGGTAATATATGCCGATCACAAGACTGGAAAACCCAAGGATTTACAGGCAGATAGCCGACCAATTGAAACGGCTTATCGATAATAATGAATTTCCTCCCGGCAGCCGCCTGCCCTCCGAACGGGATCTGGCCCAGCAATTACAGGTCAGCCGTGCTTCCGTCCGTGAGGCGCTGATTGCGCTGGAAGTGATTGGGCTGGTGGATGTCAAAGTCGGCAACGGGGTGATTGTCCGGGCCCAAACGCCGGTGATGGCGTCGCAAGAACCGGTCATGGCGCAAGCCGGGCGCGATCAGTGGGCGGAAATCGATGATGAGTTGAATATCGAGCTGGATTTTAACGCCGAGCTGCCGCCATTCTCCCTGTTGCAAACCCGCCTGTTGATCGAGCCAGAAACCGCCGCGTTGGCGGCACGCCATGCCACCGATCAAGAACTGGCGGGCATCCGCGAGGCCTACGAGCAAAACTGTCGCGACAACCGCGCGGGATCAGCCACCCACCCCGGCGATCGGCTATTTCATATTCGTATCGCCCAGGCCAGCGGTAACCCGGCTTATGCCTTTATCATCGGCCATCTGCTCGGCCACCGTTACGGAAGCATGTTCCGCGTGCTGCAACGCCACTACACGCCTGACGATATGCCACACCGTTCCGAGCAAGAACACCGGGAGATTCTGGCGGCGATTGAAGCCCGTGACGTACGCGGAGCGCGCAAGGCAATGAAAGCCCATCTGGATGAAGTCATCGCCATTTTCACCCGCGCGCAGTAGACCCATCAGGCGTCATCGGGGCGGTGATAAATTATTTATCAAACCGCTCTTTTTTCCACATGCAGCCAAGGCCGAGGCACATTACACTGACAGCAGACAAGACCGGGCTATGCCACGGTTTGGGCCTTTCTCTGCTGCCTTTTTAAATGGATAACGACCGTTGAAGAACTCTTTCTCCACTTCATTGCTGGCGCTGTGCCTGTGTGCCGCGCCGCTGGCTGCGCAGGCCGCCGCCCCGCAACTGGCTTCGCAAATCGTCGACCAGTATGCCGAACATATTTTCTACAACAGCGGTGCCACCGGTATGGCGCTGGTGGTGATCGACGGGAATCAGGTGGTTAACCGCAGCTTTGGTGACACCAAACCCGGGAATAACCTGCGCCCACGGCCGGATTCACTGATCCGCATCGCCTCGATCACCAAGCTGATGACCAGTGAAGTCATGGTCAAGATGGCGGCAGAAGGCCGGGTTAAGCTCAATGATCCCTTGCGTAAATATGCCCCGCAGGGCGCTTACGTGCCGGCGTATAATACGCGCCAACCTATCACGCTGCTGAACCTGGCAACCCACACCAGCGCACTGCCGCGCGAACAGCCGGGCAAGAAGCCGCCAAAAACGCCCGTCTTTACCTGGCCGACCAAAGCGCAACGCTGGCAATGGTTGGAGCATGCCAACGTCACCGTGCCACCGGGCGTACGTGCGTCTTATTCCAACCTGGCGTATGACCTGCTGGCCGATGCACTGTCACGGGCGGCGGGCAAACCCTATAGCGCGCTGTTGAAGGAAAAAATCACCGCGCCGCTCGGCATGGTAGACACCACCCTCACCCCAAGTGCCGAACAGTGTTCACGCCTGATGGTGGCCTCGGCCGGGCCGAGCGCCTGCCGCGACACGACGGCGGCAGGCGGCAGCGGTGGTGTTTACTCTACCCCACGCGACATGCAGCGCTGGATGCAACAGTTCCTTACCTCTAACGTCTCAGGCTCACGCAAATCGACCGCCGCCAGCGAGCAAACCATGTACTTCCAGCGTAACGATCTGGTCTCGCTGAAAGGGATGGACGTACCGGGCGAAGCCAGCGCACTGGGTCTGGGTTGGGTGTATATGGCACCGAACGGTGAGCTGCCGGGGATTATTCAGAAAACGGGCGGTGGCGGCGGCTTTATTACCTATATGGCAATGATTCCGCAGAAAAATGTCGGCGTATTTGTGGTGGTCACTCGCTCAGAACTGAGCAAATTCACCAACATGAGCGACCCGGTTAACCGTCTGGTGGGCGAGTTAGCCGCCAACAAAAGCTAAGTTTAAGGGGGCAGCTTGCCGCTGCCCCCCTTAATCTCAGGCTAAACTCATCTCGTGCATGACCGGATGGAAGTTACGCTTGAAGTAGATCAAACCGTTCCCTGCCGCACTTACCACGATCTGGCGGATCTGCACCAGATACACCTGATGGGTGCCAATACTCTGGATCTGCTCGATCTCGCCTTCCAGACTCGCCAACGTATTACGCAACACCGGTTGGCCCAACGCACCATTTTGCCACGCATCCAGGCGGAAGCGCTCCTCCATGCTCACCTCCGTCATACCGGCAAAGTGGCGCGCCATCAGCTCTTGTTCGTGGTTCAATACGTTGACGCACAGCCGCTGATTCGCCTGGAAAACCGGGTTCATCGCGCTATTGCGGTTGATACACACCAGCAGCGTCGGCGGTGTATCCGTCACCGAGCACACCGCAGTGGCGGTGATACCACAGCGCCCTGCCGGGCCATCGGTCGTCACGATATTTACCGCCGCTGACAGGCTGGCCATCGCGTCGCGAAACAGCAGACGGTGTTCATTTTCCTGAGACATACAAACCTCCTACCGGATCACTTAAGCAGTTTATCCAGTTGATTAATATCATCATTGTTATGCAGATGCGGTACTTTCCAGCCGTGCTGGTCGTAGTCGGACAGGCATTTGTCGACCATTTCCATCATCTTGCCCATGGTGCCGGATCCTTGCGCATGGCGCAGACATTGCAGGCGGATCTCATCTTGGCTGCCGGCATAGTTAATCTCATACAACTCGTGACGACCGCCGAATTCACTGCCGATCGCATCCCACATCAACTTGAGGATCTTGATACGTTCAACATGATCCATGCCGTCAGATCCACGCACATAGCGCGACAGATATTTGTCGATCTCTGGGTTGTTCATGTCACGGACACTCGACGGCAGGTAGATCAAACCGCTGGTAACGTTCTTTTCGATGATGTTCTTCACCTTGGCATAGGCCATCGGCGCCATCACGCGATAGGTCTGAATCGCGGCGGAATCTGGCAAATAAGCGCCGTTTTCCCACTTGGTGGCTTCAGCGCACATGGCATCGCTCAACGACCAGAACAGATTACGCCAGGCAACCACTTCGCCGAGATCGGCCTGCACGCCGCGGAACTCAAGCACCCCGGTACAAGACAGGCTTTTTTGCAGCAGTGCGGTAATGAAGTCCATCTTCACCGCCAAGCGTACGCACGCCTGTAACGGGAATAGCCGGGCAAAACCACCTTCGGTACTCCAACGGCGGCAACGATCGAAATCACGGTAGATCAGGACGTTTTCCCACGGGATCAACACATGATCCATAATCAGGATCGCATCGTTCTCATCAAAACGGCTCGATAGCGGATAATCAAACGGCGATCCCGTGGCACCTGCGACCAATTCATAAGAAGCACGAGAGATCAGCTTCACCCCTTCAGCGTCCATCGGTGCGACAAACATCAGTGCGAAGTCCGGGTTATCGCCCATCACCTGCGCGGAGCCAAAGCCGATAAAGTTGTAGTGCGTCAACGCCGAGTTGGTCGCCACCACTTTGGCACCGCTGACAATGATGCCGGCGTCCGTCTCTTTCTCCACCTTAATGAACACGTCTTTCACTTCGTTAACCGGCTTGTGACGATCAATAGGCGGGTTGACGATAGCGTGGTTAAAGTACAGACCGGTTTCCTGGATGCGTTTGTACCAATGGCGTGCGTTGTCGGCAAACTGACCATAAAATTCGGGATTGGCGCCCAGTGCGCAGCCAAACGCCGCTTTGTAATCTGGGGTACGCCCCATCCAACCGTAGCTCTGGCGCGACCAGTCGGCGATAGCATCGCGCTGCTGGCGCATCTCTTCAGGGCTGCGGGCGTAGCGGAAGAATTTGTGCGTGTAACCACCGTTGCCGGTATCGGTATTCCAGCACAGGCGATCCTGACCGATCGGATCGTGCAATGCGTCATACAGTTGGCCGACTGACGCCGCCGCATTACGGAACGCCGGATGAGTGGTAACATCTTTCACTCGCTCGCCATAAATGTAGATTTCACGGCCATCCTGCAAACTTTTCAGGTATTCGGCACCGGTGAACGGGCGTTTGCTGTCAGCACGAAAGTCTTCTGGTTTCATTCGTTGTCTTCCTCGTAATCGGCATTTTATGGGCCGTGTATTCGGCCACTTGTTAAAATAATGTTTTCTTTTGGTTGCTTAATTGAAGCTCCCAACGCCGATTTCGAGAAGAGACTTTTGCGGCAATCGCGGGTACTTTTCAGGTGGGTTTGCCGCTTTCGCGGCAAACTGTGATCCAGGCCGTATCCGGCCGTTACGAAAGGGAATGTTGTGCAGCGCGGTAACTTGAGGGAGAGCACCCTTCCAGCCGGTTGAAAAAACGCGCGAAATAGGCGGGATCCTTAAAGCCGAGGCTATAAGCGGTTTCATGCACCGTGCAGGCGCTGAACAGCAGCATCCGCTTGGCTTCACGCAATACGCGATCAAATATCAGCCGCTTGGGGGGCTGATTGGCAAAGCGCCGGCACAGATCGTTCAACCGTGATTCAGTCACCCCCAGCGCCTGAGCGTAGTCCGGTACCGGCAGGTGATCGCGGAAACGTTCATCGACCATCTTGTTGAAACGCTGGAACAACTTGAGCTCGCCGCGCACGCCGCTGGTCGCGGAATCCTCCAGTGCGGCATTGCGTAGCAACAGGGTCAATACCGCCTGCGCCAGCAGAGCCAGCGTCTGCTCGCGGCCGGCCAACCCTTGGCTGAACTCACGGCGAATCAGCGCCCAGTAATGACTGAGCGCCGTTAATTCCTGCGGTGCGTCTGCCATCGACAAACAGATACCTGGCATATCCAATGCCAGATTGCTGCCGGGGTACAAGCGCTCCAGCAGCGGCCATATCAACTCCTGACGCACCGTCAGTACGTGGCCGTCGCTGTCCGGTTCAGTAAAGAACGCGTGCGGTACCGAGGGCGGCGTCAGGATAAACAGCGGGGCCTGCACCGAATAGTGCTGGCTGTCCAACTGCAACTCAATCTTACCGGTCTCCAGGAAATGTACCTGGAAGAAACGGTCATGCCAGTGCACCTGCATATCGCGGCCAAAAAATGCCGCCAGCCCGGCGAAGGTTTCGTAGTGCACTTCATCCGTGGCGTAACGCGCATCGTATTCTTTGCAGATATCGATATTGGCGATAAAACCGGTACTTTTCTGCATTATTGTCCTCACTCTCCCCGAAAACGGGTTGAGCGTGCTCAACCCCTACAGGTGTTCGGTAGGGGCCCAGCATGCTGGGCCCGTCCATTACGGCGTGGCCCGTGGGCGCGAGCCCTGCATTGGGATACGCCAGACAAGTAACGCACCGATGATCAACAATGCCGAAACGAAGTACAGCCCAGAGTTAAAGCTCCCGGTCAGATCCTTAAACCAGCCGATCAACAACGGACTGACCGCCGATCCAATATTGCCGGTGGCGTTGATCACCGCGATCCCAATCGCCCGCGCCTCCAGACTGATCGATTGATCCGGCGTGGTCCAGAAGATCGCCATGGCGGTGAAGGACCCCACCGATGCCATCACGATCCCCAGCAATTGGATCATGCTGTGATCGGTCGCCGAAGCCAGCAACCAACCGGCCGCGGCAAACAGATACGGCAGTGCCGTATGGTGTTTTCGCTCCTGCAATCGATCCGATCGTTTACTCCACCAAATCATCCCGGCAATGGTACAGATCTGCGGGATCGCCGCCAGAATACCGATCACAATGTTGCTGCTGCCCTGGTTAAAGCTCTGCAAGATCTGTGGCGTCCAGATGTTGATGGCGCTCAGCGTATTGGTCAGGCAGAAATAGGCCAGCGTATACATCAGCACAATTGGCGTGAACACTTCCCGCCACAGGCTGCGCTGCTGCATCGCCCGGTGGCTACCTGGCCCATTAGGCTGCACCAGTTGCAGCTTGTCGGCATCCATCATCGCTTTCAGGCTGCTTTTTTCTTCATCGGTCAGCCATTTGGCTTTGGCCGGGGTATCGTCCAGATAGAACCACACCACCACACCCAGCAGCACTGAAGGAATCCCCTCCAACAGGAACAGCCATTGCCAACCCTTAAGGTTCATCAAGCCGTCCAGCGCCAAAATATAGCCGGATACCAGTGAACCGATCGCCATCGTGACCGGCATGGCGATCATAAACAGCGCGTTGGCACGGGCGCGGTAAAACGCCGGGAACCAATAGGTGAGATAAACCAAAATACCCGGCAGAAAACCGGCTTCGGTGATGCCGACGATCATCCGTAGCACATACAAGCTGGTCGGCCCGGTGGCAAACAGGGTGCAGGTTGAGGCGATCCCCCACAGCACCATGATGGTGGCGATCCAGCGCCGTGCCCCCACGATCCCCAGCATAATGTTGCTCGGAATACCAAAAATCACATAGGTGACGTAGAACAAGGTCGCTGCCAAACCAAACATGGTCGAGCTGAGGCCAAGATCCTTACCCATCGTCAGCCCGGCGAAACCGATATTGATGCGGTCGAGGAAAGAGAAAACAAACAGCACAAACAGGAAAATAATCAGTCGCCGAAATAACTTTTTAATCACCGATTGCTCGGCGGCGGTTAACGCTTTATGTTGCTGCGCCGGGTTGGCCGGTGGCAGCGAATCGACGTTGCTCATGGTGTCTCCAATAAGATTGCACCTATACCTTTATCTTTCACATCGCAGGGGTGTTGCCTGCAGCGTGAAATCTATTGGGTATACAACCTAATAAACGCTCGGGGATTGCACGGGGGCTTGCGCGTGTTTAAAGCGGCCTGCCAGCGTTTCCGCTGCCCGCGCCAGCAGAGTGGTATCCACTCCCACCGCGACAAACAGTGCGCCGGACGCCAGATAATGCTGCGCCAGTTCCGGATTCGCCGTCAAAATGCCCGGTGCCTTGCCGGCTGCGCTGATACGCGCAAGGGCGTCGTCGATGGTGCGCTGCACCTCCGGCTGCTGCGGATTACCGGCAAACCCCATATCTGCACTCAAATCCGCCGGGCCGATGAATACCCCGTCGACCCCGTCGACCTGCAGGATCTCGTCCAGATTTTTCACCGCCTCACGCGTTTCGATCTGCACTAACACGCACATCTGCGCGTCAGCCTGTTGCAGATAATCTGGCACCCGATTCCAGCGCGATGCACGCGCCAACGCACTGCCAACACCGCGTATACCGCTCGGTGGATAACGCGTGGCTCGCACCGCATCACGCGCCTGTTCGGCGTTTTGAATCATCGGGATCAGCAGCGTTTGCGCGCCAATATCCAGCAGTTGCTTAATCATCACCGCGTCATTCCACGCCGGGCGGACCACCGGCTGGCTCGGGTAAGGTGCGATCGCCTGCAACTGGCCCAGCACCGTTTGCACGTTGTTAGGCGCGTGCTCACCGTCGATCAACAGCCAATCGAAGCCAGAACCGGCCAGCAGTTCTGCGCTGTAACTGCTGCATAACCCCAGCCAGAGGCCAATCTGCGGGCGCTTTTCCTGCAACGCCTTCTTAAAAGAGTTGGTTAACATCGCATTCTCCCTGATTAACGGGCGCAGCCAGCAGCGCCCGGACACGCTTAAGGTTCGGCCTGCCGAACCCGCTGATTACACAAATCGGCAGCTAATGCAGCCCATCGGGCCATAATCCGCATGGAAGGTATCACCGCGCCGGGCGGCGACCGGCCGGGTGAAGGAACCGCCAAGGATCACCTGTCCCGCTTCCAGCTCCACGTCATACGGGAACAGCTTGTTGGCCAACCAGGCGACGCCATTAGCCGGATGGTTCAGCACCGCCGCCGCGACGCCAGACTCTTCGATGACGCCATTGCGGTACAACAACGCACTGATCCAACGTAGATCCAGTGCATCCGGTTTGATCGGTCTGCCGCCCATCACCACACCGGCGTTGGCGGCGTTGTCAGAAATGGTGTCGAATACCTTGCGGGGACGCTGCGTTTCGGGATCGACGTTATGGCTGCGTGCATCGATGATCTCCAGCGCCGGAATGATGTAATCAGTGGCGTTGTAGACATCAAACAATGTGCAGTTTGGCCCGCGCAGAGGCTTGGCCAGCACAAACGCCAGCTCAACCTCAACCCGTGGCACGATAAAACGATCGATGGGAATGTCGCTGCCGTCATTGAAAAACATGTCATCGAGCAAGGCACCGAAATCCGGTTCCGTAATCTGCGAACTGACCTGCATAGCACGCGACGTCAGGCCGATCTTATGGCCCTTTAATGTGCGGCCTTCTGCAACCTTTAGCGCCACCCACTGCCGCTGAATGGCGTAAGCGTCTTCAATGGTGATCTCGGGATGATCCAGTGATAACGCGCGGATCTGTTCACGGCTCTGCTCCGCCTGATGCAAACGCTGCACGGCACGGCTAACCAGTTCTTTATCCAACATTGACGGCCCCTTACTCTTTGCGGAATAGCGCGTGGACATTGTTTTGTTTGTAGTTCAACACCGGATCCAGCTCTTCCATGGTGAAGGACAGCGCCAAATAGCGGCTGGCCATCAGCGCAGCAAAGTGCTCGGTGATCAGCGCGAACAACATTTCCCCTACCTGTTCACGACTTTCCAGGCTGCGGCCATGACCAATCTTCAGCGTCATGTGTACGAAGGCGTAATCCTGCTTGCCGTCAGCCATCTGCCAGGTATCCAGCCAAATAGCGCGGCTGCGCACCCCGGCCAACGGGAAAATGCCGGTGTCCGCCAGTGCCTGGTTGACCTTGGCGAACAGCGTGGGCAAATCCGCCTCACGGCGGATATTGTCGGTACATTCAGCGTAAAAATGGGGCATGGCGACTCCTCAGGCTTCGGCTGGCAGCGGGAACACGGCATTGACCTGCCCGGTGCCGGAACTGGCGAACAGCGGCGTAATGAACTCCACCTTGCCGTCATATTTATCCCACCCCAGCAAGCCGAGCAGCATCACGGTGTCATGCATGTTGCCTTCGCCGTAGCAGTAATCGGCGTATTCCGGCAGCATTTCGCAAAACTCGCGGAAGCGCCCTTCCTCCCACAGCTTGACGACCCGTTCGTCCATTTGCTGGTCGAACTGACGCGTGTAACTGTTCATGCCTTCTTCAGCGCGCTGGTCGTCAATAAAACGATGAGAAAGCGACCCGCTGGCCAGTACCGCCACCGTGCCATCGTATTTATCAATCGCGGTTTTGATCGCTTCACCCAAACGGCGGCTATCGGCAAAGTCATGCACGGTGCAGAACGCAGAGATCGATATCACCTTGAAATGCTTATCGCTGTTCATGTAGCGCATCGGCACCAGCGTGCCGTATTCCAGCTTCAGGCTTGGGATCTCATGCGCTTTGGCGCGCACTCCGAGTGCGCAGGCTTCGGCGGCAATCAACTGACCCAACGGAGGATTACCTTCGTATTCGTAGGTCATGTCGCGGATGAAGTGCGGCAGTTCATTACTGGTATAGAGCCCCTCGAAGTGCGGGCTGCAATTGATGTGATAAGCGCTGTTCACCAGCCAGTGGGTGTCGAACACAATAATGGTGTCGACGCCCATTTCACGGCAGCGCGCGCTGATCTCTTTGTGGCCGTCGATCGCCGACTGGCGGCAACCAAAGTTTTTTCCAGGAATTTCCGACAGATACATCGATGGAACATGTGTAATCTTGGCGGCTAACGCTAACTTACCCATACAACCTCACATGAAACAAAAATGATTCCGTGAAACAGTGCCGGTGCGGACTTAAACGCCCCAACGTGGGATCGGGTGATCACCCATGGAAATACACACGTTCTTCATCTCGGCGAACACTTCGAAGCTGTATTCCCCGCCTTCTCGGCCGGTGCCGGACGATTTCACGCCGCCAAAGGGCTGGCGCAAATCACGTACGTTTTGGGTGTTAACGAAAACCATACCCGCTTCAATATTGCGGGCCAGACGCAGCACCTTGCTCACATCCTGCGTCCAGATATACGACGCCAGGCCGTACTCCACGTCGTTGGCCATACGCAGGCCGTCTTCTTCTGATTTGAACGGCAGCAGGCAGGCCACTGGCCCAAAAATCTCCTCCTGCGCGATGCGCATACGGTTATCGACATCAGCCAGCACCGTCGGGCGCAGGAAGTTGCCGTGGCTCAAGCCAGCCGGTTTGTCCGGGCCGCCTGCCAGCAGGGTGGCGCCCTCTTCCAGCCCAAGGCGAATATAGCCAGAGACTTTTTCCCAGTGCTGCGGGCTGATCAGCGCCCCCACCTGGGTGTTGGGATCCTGCGGATCACCCACGCGCAGGCGGTTGGCACGCTCGGCGAAGCGTTTGACGAATTCCGGATAAATGCTCTCTTGAATGAAGATGCGCGAACCGGCCGTGCAGCGTTCACCATTGATCGAGAAAATGGTAAACAGCGCAGCATCCAGGGCACGTTCGATGTCCGCATCTTCAAAAATCAGCACCGGCGACTTGCCGCCCAGCTCCATGGAAAACTTCTTCAGCCCTGCGCTTTCAATAATGCGTCGACCGGTGGCGGTACCGCCGGTAAAGGACACGGCACGCACATCTTTATGGCGTACCAAGGCATCCCCGGCAGTCGCACCGTAGCCCTGCACCACATTGAGCACCCCGGCCGGGATGCCCGCTTCCAGCGCCAGTTCCCCCAGACGATCGGCGGTCAGCGGCGACAGCTCGGACATTTTCAGCACTGCGGTGTTGCCCAATGCCAGGCAGGGCGCAGTTTTCCAGGTGGCCGTCATGAATGGCACGTTCCACGGCGAAACAAGCGCACACACCCCCACCGGCTGGATCAACGTGTAGTTGAGCATCTTGTCGTCCACCGGATAGGTGCGACCATTCATCTGCTGGCAGATCTCGGCGAAAAACTCAAAGTTGTGCGATGCGCGTGGAATCAACACGTTTTTGGTTTGGTGGATAGGCAGACCGGTATCGGCGGTTTCCATCTCCGCTATCTGCGGGACATTCTCGTCGATCAATTCACCCAAGCGACGCATCAGGCGTGCGCGCTCTTTCATTGGCGTATTGGCCCATTTCGGAAAAGCCTCTTTGGCGGCGGCCACCGCCTGATCGATCTCCAACTGCCCGCCAGACGCCACTTCTGCCAGCACCTCGCCGTTGGCCGGGTTGGTGGTGGTGAAATACGCTTTGCTGGCTACATTCTTACCGTTAATCCAATGGTTGATGGTTTTCATCGCAGGCTTTCCTCGTAATCTTTTTCACTGATGATGTGGTTAACCAAACGGCCAATGCCCTCGATCTCCACCACCACTTCGTCACCCGGCAGCACGTCAGCCAGCCCTTTCGGCGTGCCGGTGGCGATCATGTCGCCCGGCTGCAGCGTCATAAATTCGCTCAGGTAACTGATCAGGTACGGAATATCGAAAATCATATCGGCGGTGCTGCCGCGCTGGCGCAGCTCGCCGTTGACGTAGGTGCTGAGCGCCAGGCGGTGCGGATCGGCAATATCGTCACGATCCACGATGTACGGCCCAATCGGCGTCAACGTGTCGCGGCTTTTTACCCGCAGATTCGGGCGGTAGTAGTTTTCCAGGTAATCGCGAATGGCGTAGTCGTTGCACAGGGTGTAACCCGCGACATAGTCCATGGCGTTTTCACGGCTGACATTGCGCGCAGTCTTGCCGATCACCGCCACCAGCTCGGCTTCGTAGTGCATATACTCGACGTCAGCCGGGCGCACCGACACCTGGCGGTGCCCGGTCAGGGTGTTTGGCGCTTTCAGGAACACCAAGGGTTCTTCCGGTGCCTTGAACTCCAGCTCGCTGGCGTGATCGGCGTAGTTCAGACCCAGCGCGAACACCGTGCCCTGTGCAGGCGGCAACCACTCGGCCTCCAGCTCGTTCAGAACGCTGCCGTCCGGCAGGGTAACGCGTAATTGTTCATCGACGCTGACGTTAACAATTTTGCCGTGATGGCGAATACGGGCGTGTCTCATGATGCTTCTCCTGCCTGCGTCACAGGGTTGGTCAAGGTCGGCAGGCCGGCTGCGCGTACCCTGACTTCATCCCCCGGCATGATCTCCACACGTTGGTGTGGTGTGCCGATCAATACCGCGTCACCCGGCTGCAAGGTAATAAAATCGCTGATGGCCGCAATCAGCTCCGGCACCGAACGCACCAGATCGGCCGTTGACCAACGATCCCGCTCCACGCCATTGATTTCGGTGATGATTTCCAGCTTTGCCGAGGTCGCCAACTGGCCGATATCGCCTAACGGACAAAAGCCGTCGCGGCATTTCGCTTTGATTGCCGGCCGATAGAAGCTGCTTTCCGGCAGGCTGATGTCATTGGCCAGGGCATAACCGGCCAGATAATCAGCCACACGCTCGGCCGGCACCTTACGCGCGGTGTCGCCGATCACTACCGCCAAGGTTGCGCCGCTCTGTACCTGTTCACCGGCAGGAAACGGGATCGCCCCGCCGTTGGCGAGGTGGGTATTACGCGGCTTGATAAACCACACCGGGGTCTTCGGCGGGGTTTTATAAGGTAGCTCATGGAATGCCTGATCCCAGGCGTCAATTTGGCTGCGGTGGTTTAGCGCGACGGAAA
This sequence comes from Serratia sp. PL17, assembly GCF_017832355.1. Taxonomy (GTDB): domain Bacteria; phylum Pseudomonadota; class Gammaproteobacteria; order Enterobacterales; family Enterobacteriaceae; genus Serratia. The sequence goes on along the minus strand of NZ_JAFIBY010000002.1, from coordinate 348,027 downwards.
ATACGGTGCCTTTCATGCAAACTCCTTTCAATGACAGAACATGACAACCGGCATTCATTAATATGTTAATGATTACTTTTATACGCTGTTCAGCTTTTACGCAACGCGGGAGGGTTGATTTGTGATCGTGATAACAAAATATTCACAATCAGTGAACATTAGCGTGATTATTCAACGCATTAATCATTTTTAGGCGATTTTTCCACCCACAGGTACGTTTTCGCTTTATCCGGTAAGGTAAACTTGGCTACTATTAAGTTATTAATAAATCCAGGCAGTACATTGCGTTCTCTGCGATCGGTGCCGGAATAACAAACACCTTGATAGCAAAGGCTAAACCTATGCATGAATCCTTAACTATTGCCCTGCTGCAGGCACGTGAAACCGCCATGGGGTTTTTCCGCCCAATCCTGAAAAGCCATAATCTGACGGAACAGCAGTGGCGCATCATTCGCGTGCTGGCCAATAGCCGCTCCATTGAGTTCCATGAACTGGCGGCGGAAACCTGTATCTTGCGTCCCAGCCTGACCGGCATCTTGTCGCGTATGGAGCGCGATAAGCTGATTTTCCGCCTGAAACCGGTTAACGATCAGCGCAAGCTCTACGTTTCACTGACCCAGCAAGGTCAGGAATTGTATGAGGTGGCACGTCATCAGGTCGAACAGGGGTACGGTGAGATCGAAGCCGCATTCTCGCAGCAGAAGATGGACCAACTAATGGCACTGCTGGACGAGCTGATCACTCTGGGGGATAAATTGCCCGCCAACGTAACCGCCCATCCCACAAAGAAATGATCCTCCCGGCTCTCATCCTCAATGAATTGGCGTTGCCGCTTGGCGGGCGGTAGGGGCGCTGCGTGCTGCGCCCTGTTAGCCGGTCCGAATATATTCGCCCCCTGCGGTGAGCGTAGGCAGCCAACAACGCTGCAACTTCAGGCAAGAAGAGGATGGGCCTCGGGTAATAATGCGCCGCCATCCACCACCAGCGTCTGCCCGGTAATATAGGCCGCCGCCGGTGAGGCCAGGAACACCATCGCCGCAGCAATGTCTTCAGGTTCCCCCAGCCGCCCGAGTGGCACTGCGGCGGCAATGGCCTGATTGACCGTGGCACCGCCCAGGTTGGCCATCGCCGGTGTGCGGATCATCCCCGGCTCCACGCCGTTAACCCGCACGCCTGCCTCTGCCAGCTCCAGCGCTGCCGCGCGAATAAAACCGTTAACCCCGGCCTTGGAGGCGGCATAGTGCGCCAACCCCGGATAAGCCACCCGTGGGCCCGTCACCGATGAGGTCACCAGAATGCTACCGCCGCCCTGGCGCTGCATCCAGGGTAACGCCGCCTGCGCAAGAAAGAACGGCGCCATCAGATTGACGCTCAGCGTGCGTTGCAACAGCTCAGCATCGATTTCGGCAAACGGCGTCAGCGGGAAATACGCCGCATTGTGGATCACGACGTCCAGCCGCTGATAACGTTGCCCCACTGCCGCCACCCATTCTGCAATCTGCCCAGGGTCCGCCAAATCGCAGGCCATCGCCTGCACCTGCCAGCCCTGCTGTTGTAGCGTCTCAGCCGCTGCTTGTGCCTTTTGTCGCTGCAGATCCGCCATCACTACCGTCGCACCCAACTGGGCAAAAGCGCTGACAATCGCCAGCCCAATGCCCTGTGCACCGCCGGTTACCAGCACGACCTTGCCGCTGAAGGCATCGTCCGCATACGTCGTCTTCATCGGCTTATCCCCGTGGATGGCGGGTCGTATTGAGCACTTGCGCATGGGCACCCACCGCAAAATTGCTTAGCGCACTGAAATCGCTGCCCTGATAACCGAGGATCTTGCCGTCAGTTCGCATCCCTTGCAGATCGATCATTACCACCCCTAACGTTGGTACGATTTTCTCGCGCCAGACGAACAAGTAGAGTTTTTCAGCCACTTTCACGTAGTGGCAGCGATCGACATCCGCCAACCCTTTCTCCACACCGTCCAGACACTGCCAGGCGTAGAAATTGTCGTTCAGGTAGATATGTTCGTAACGTTCTGTCGGGCTATAGGTGTACATATTGCGCATACCGATCAACTCGTCGGTGAAATGCGGCGGCGTAACCTTGGCATCATCCAAGGTGCCAAATTGGAACTCGACGTTGACCGCCGTTAACGGCAGCCCCTGCTCAACGCGGCTGAAGGCATCCAGACGGGTTTGCTCCTCATTCGGCAACTGGCCGTACACCGCAGTAAAATTGCCCTGGTTGCGATCGCACACCAGCGTGATACTGGCGTTATCCTGTGCGGGATCGAGAAAATCGATAAACAAAATGCCGGGACGAATGCTGGTAGCCCGATAAGCAATGCCCCGGTACTCGCCCCAGCTCAGCGTCTGCTCGTCCACAAAATGACAGCTCAGCATTTCCCCGTCGGTAAAGCGCAATACCAACGTGCTGCCGCTCAATCCGTGCTGTTGCTCCAGCGTATTGCTGTGTGGGGCAAAACCTTCCGCCAACGCGCCAACCTGAATAAATACCGCTTCTGAACTCATTTGATGCTCCTTAAAGAGAAGTGAAAGCCAATGTCGGTACGTCAACAATGGTTGAACCGCCGTCCGCCACAAGCGCCGCGCCGGTGATGATTGACGCTTCCGCCGAACAGAGAAAACGACAGATGCCGGCAATTTCTTCGGCGCTGGCCGGGCGGCGCAGCGGCACGTCACGGCAGACATGCTGGTAGGCCTGTTCCAGCGTAAGTTGGTGCGCTGCCATTAACGGCTGCATTTCTTCATCCGCCATCGGTGTCGTGACCCACCCCGGGCAGACGGCATTGGCACGCACACCTTGTGGGCCATAATCGCGGGCGATGGATCGCATCAGCCCGATCAAGGCGTGTTTGGCGGTGACATAGCCGCAGACCTCCGGCCCGGCGGCCAGCGAGGCGATAGACGCGACAAACAACAGATTACCGCCGGTTTTAACCAGCTCCGGCAGGCAAGCACGGGCACTGGCAAACGCACTATTGAGATTGCTGTCCAACGCGTGGCGCCAGTGGTCATCGCTCATCTCGGTAATGCGCCCCAACCCCATGCCGCCCGCGCTTCCTATCAGGCAGTCGATGCGCCCAGCCTGCTGCAAAATGGCCGGCAGCAGCACGGTTTTCCAACAGTCCCCGCTGGACGCGTCGCCCACTAAAGCCTGTGCGCCAATGTCGTCTGCCAGCGCCATCAGGGGTTCACGACGACGGCCGATGATGAACACGCGGTCGCCGTTGCCCGCCAGCAATCGGGCACAGGCGGCGCCAACACCAGTGCCACCACCGGTAATCACTACGACTCTACTCATCCAGTTTCTCCATCAATTGGCCCATCATCAGCAAACTGCTCAACAGCAGCCGCCGCTGTTCCGGCTCCAGCCGCAGATAGCGGCGACCTGCCGGCAACCGGCTGACCACTTCCGAAGCGGCAAAATGCTCGATCTCCAACCGCCAACGGCCAGCGACCGCCGTCAGTTGAATACGACGAAAATCAAGCTGTTCCAGCGTTTGACCTATTTGCGGATAACGCTGCAGGGCAGCAATCACCTGTTGCGCCACGGCATCTTCTCGGCGGGTGCGGTACACCACGCCGCGTCGACGTAGCCAACCCCCTGCGGTGATACGTAGCGTCAGCGGCGCCTTCAGCGTGCAATCACCCTGCAACAGAAAACGGTGGCTGACGATATGCGCCATAAACAACGCGCTAACCTGTTCGCTGATGTCGATCACCGGCCCCTGCGGCAAGGTCAGGCGCAGCAAACAGGGCGACAGACGCTCACAGGCATAAGGCTGCAGGTTGTTTGCCAGGCGGCTCAGGGTTACCCCAGGTTGATAGCCGGCTGGCGCGCGCTGCCAAAGGCGGTTAAGTGAGGGAAGTAAGCCGATCAAACTGCGCCTCCTCGTTTTCTGCTTTCGCAAAGGCAGTTTCCAGCACCTGTTCAACCGGCACGGGCTTGAACGGGTTAACCTTCTGCACGCACAGGGTCCAGAACAGCGCATAGGCCGCAGTCAGGCCAATCATGATGCTGAAAGGAATGTAGACGGCTCGCGGGTTCATACCCGGCGGGGTGATATAGATAATCGCCAGCACGATGCCCACACTGGAAATGATTTGTGGCAGCGGGAACCACGGCGATTTATACGCGCGTGGCAAGTCTGGACGACGAATACGCAGGATCACCACCGAACAGGTCACCAGCAGGTAAGCCACGCCCCAGGCGCAGACCGCTGCCAGCACCAAGGGAATAATGCGATCGAGATTGCCCTGAATGGCAAAGGCGTGAATACAGGGGATCAGCACCGCCACCAAAATCCCCACCACCGGGGTTTTAAAACGCGGGTGCAGATAGGCGAAGATACGCGGCAGTGCGCCGTCCAGCGCCATGCCGTAAAGAATGCGCGGTACCGCCGCCATCAGCGTATTAATGGTGGCCGCGCCAGCCAGCAACAGCCCGACGCCCAGCCAGTATTTGCCGAACTCCCCCATTACCTGGCCGGCAAAGGCCGGGATCGCCATCGGCGTATCCAGCAGGTGAACGCCATTGGCGGCATCCACGACCACGTTTTCCACCTGATGACTGAGTGCCGCACCGTATAGCGCCATGCAAACCGCCACGCCGCACAACCCCAGCGACATTGCACGCGGGATCACACTGGCGGAACGTTTGATCTCCGGCGCCATCGGCGTGACCAGCTCACAGCCAACGAACATGAACATCGCCATGCCAATCAGGCTAAATACCGCGAACGGATCGCTCAGGCTCAACGTGCTGCCAAACCAGCCTTCCAGAGGAACCGCATGCGGCGACAGCAGCCCGGCAATGCCAAAGATCACCAGCGTGCTCCACATCGCGAAGGTCAGCACGATTTCCGCTTTGCCGAACGCCTCAATACCGAATGCGTTAAGCAACCCGAACACAATCACCAACCCAACCCCCACCATCCAGGACGCATTATGGGTTTCCATCAGGGTGTTAAGGTGTTCAAAATTCACCAGCGCCATAATGCCGGACAGAATGGTTTCTGCAGTACCGGCAAAGATATGCACGATCAGGTAGGCTGACAGCGCGCCGGTGATGGCAAAAAAGCGCCCCATGCCACAGGCGATATAATCGTATACCGAGCCGGACGTCGGCAATATCGCCGCTGCCTCGGAGAACGTGGTGAGCTGGGCCTGCATCATAATAAAAGCGATCAGCATCGCCAGCGCGAAGGTGTCGCCGCCGATACCAAAACCACTGGTGACAGTGAGGATCACCGGACTGGCCATAATCACCCCGACCGAGCTGGCCAGCGTGGTGGGGAATCCGACCTTACCCCGCTCAAGGTGGGCGTGAAGCCGCGACGACAGGTTCATGGTTATTTCCTCTTATAGTTTTATCGTTTTGCCCTGATGGTGCATTTGCAGGTTTTACGTCGCCAGTGGCGGCAATATCACTATAGAGAGGAATCGAAAATGCTGACTATCGTCCTAAAGGACGAGAGGGGCTCAAGCTGTGCTGCCGCTCACAGCACTGCGCCATTGCATGGCGCCCTGGGGGCTACGCGGGTAAGCACGCAGCGGCTCAAGCAGCGCAGAAAAGAAGGCGTAATAGCCCGCACACAGCCGGTTATAGCGATCCGCACCGATGTGCGCCGGGCAGCCGCCCTGGCAGACAGTTTTCACGCTGCAGCTCTGGCATTCGCGGCGCAGGCTTTTGACCCGGCCGAAGTCCATGGCCGTTGCCGCCGATACCGCGTCCGCGAAGGGCGTATGTTGATCGAAATGCCCCAGATAATGCTGCGCGTCCATCAGATGATCGCAGGCGTAGAGCCGACCATCCGGCTCCATCACCAAATTGCCGCCGCAGCGTTCGGCATGCACGCAGCTGGGGCTGACCTGGGTGAAGTACTGCGCGTAAACATGTTCGATGTTCATCACAAACACCTTGCCCCAATGCCTCTGTGCGCGCCAGCGACGGTAAATCGCTAGCATAAAGCGCCCCCAGTTGGCGGCGCTCAATCCGTAGCCGGCATCCGGGGCGTCACCTTCCAGCATCAGGGGCTGAAATTGCAGGTAACGTGCACCGAGCGCAACAAAATGGTCGTACATCGCCTGCGCTCGATCCACCACACCGTCATGCACCACCACCAGCAGGTTGAACGCGATGTGATGCCGATGCAGCAGCGCAATACCGCGCAGCGCATCGTCATAGCTACTGCCACCCCGCTTATCCGGACGGTGTGCGTCCTGGATCTGCCGGTCGCCGTCAAGGCTGACGCCAATAATGAAATCATGCTGTTTGAACCACCGGCACCAGGCGGCGTTCAGCAACGTGCCGTTGGTCTGAAGACTGTTGCTGATCCTAACGCCCGGTGGCGCATATTTTTGTTGCAGCGCCAGCGCTCGCTTGTAAAAACCGATACCTGCCAGCAGCGGCTCGCCCCCCTGCCAAACAAAGTTGATCTCGCGGCTGTAGCGCGGCTGGGCGGCGATATAGCGACGGATAAAATCCTCCAGCAGCCCGTCGTCCATTTTTTGCGGTCGCTCGCCCTGTCGCTGCGGGTAATAGCAATAGTTGCAGGCCAGATTACAACCAGCCCCGATAGGTTTGACCAACAGATGGAAAGGCACCGCGGCACGCGGTTCGACGGCAACCGGGATCTGCTGCGCGCGCAGCTGAGTCAGGTTCATTCTGCCGCCTGCGGCAAGGGCTTATGGGTAATGGGATCGAGGCCAATATAGTTGCCGGTTTTGCCGTCCACCCCAAGGTAATCAATCGCTTCGCCTTTGGCTTCTATCACCATGCCTTTGTCAGCGTACTCCTGGTATTCCTTACTCAGCTGCTTAACCCGCTCGGGGTTGGCGGCAGCCACATCCTGTGTTTCGAGGGGATCGTCCTGCAGATTGAACAGCCCCCAGGGTGCCATTTGCGCCGTAGGCCCGGCTTTCACCAGCCGTCGCAGCTTCCAGATGCCATCCACGTAGGCGGCCTGATTGTGCAGCTCAACGCCGTAGGTTGAGCGCGGCACGCTGTCGGCATCGCCGCTGAAATACCGCTTGAAGCTGACGCCAACCATCGGCAACGTCGGTTTTCCCTTCAGTTGCTTACGGGCATCAATACCGGCGTAGTCGTACAGCGTCGGTGCGATGTCATACACCGCCATGGGCGTTTTATCGATGCCGCCCCGGCCTTTTAACTGCGGCGCAGAGATGATGAAATCAGTATTGATCCCCCCCTGCGCGCTGGTGGTTTTATGGTAGTTAGCGTACGGCGCATTGCTGACGTTAGCCCAGTGTGGGCCGTAAGAGATAAAGGACCCTTTGCGGCCAATATTGGCGTAACTGTTATCAAACTGCTGCCAATACTCCGGCTTAGATCCGTAGTAAAAGCCGCTGGCCGGGTTAGCGCCATTGTCGGTGGCAAAAATGATCACCGTGTTTTTATCACGCCCGGTCTGTTTTAGCGTCCTTAGCACCCCACCGACCTGATCGTCCATATAGGCGATCATCGCCGCATACACCTGCATGGTTTTTGCCGCGTATTTCTGTTGCTCCGGCGTCATGTCCTGCCAGGCTTTATCGAGCGCCAACGTCGGCATGGGCGTGTTATCAGAAATGATCCCCAATGCCTTCAGCCGCTGAATGCGTTGCTGATAGGCCTGCTGGTAACCAGCATCATACTTGCCGTCAAATTTTGCGATCCAGTCGTCCGGTGCCTGCAAGGGATCGTGCGGTGCGGTGAAAGCCAGGTAGGCGAAGATAGGCTTATCCTTCGGCGTATCGCTGATCCACTGCGCCATTTGGGTAGCGTAGGCCTTGCTGGAATAGAAATCCTGTGGCAGCGAGACGCGCTTGCCGTTCAGGGTGTAGAAAGTATGGAAGGCTTCGACCGTGCCCAGCGGTTTTGCATCGTCGAAATGGCTGGTACCGCCCCCCATAAAAGCAAAAGCGCGTTCGAAACCGCGATCGGTCGGTTTCGCCCCCTCGGCATAGCCCAGGTGCCATTTACCCGCCATCATGGTGGCATAGCCAGCGTCCCGGAAACGTTCAGGCATCGTGGTCACCCGGTCGGTCAGGCGCATTTCGTAACCCGGCTGCGCCGCCGTACTTTCGTACCACCACATGCCACCCATGCCGGCCTGTTGGTTGGTGTTGCCCGTCATCAGCATCGATCGCGCCGGGGCAGACATCGGCGAAGTATAATACTGGCTCATGCGCACCCCTCGCTCGGCCAGCGCCTGCAGGTTGGGCGTGGGGATCTCACTGCCGAACGGGCTGATGTCGGAATAGCCCATATCATCCACCAGAATGATCAGCACGTTGGGGCGTTCGGCGTCTGCCGCATGTGCTATCCCCGACAATGCGCTACCCAGCGCCACCGCCAGCGTTTTCTTCTTCATCATCACCTCATCCCCTGCATTGTCATTCGGGTTGAACAACCAAACGCCTCAGCCCGAGAAAGGTCATAGTTTTTTCGTCTTATCCTTTTGCCGCCGGCTGCCGTTATCTTCAAGGCATAGCCAGAGCGGTTTTTTGCAGTGTAGGAAGCAATAGAAAAGCCTGGCTATCGTTCTTAAGAACGAGGCGCCGCAACGAAGAAGCCGAGATGTAGCACGCAGAACGCAAAACTGTCCGCGCCACGGAAAGCGCGAAAACCGCTGTAAATTCAGCGGCAAAACGTCATAAAGATTTCATTAATGTATTAATGAAACAGGCTGGAAATCGAGTGCAGGCAAGGATGAGGAGCCAAGTGGCATCTTGTTATTTATGTATTTTATTGCAATCAGGCTCACGTTGTTAATATGTTTTTATTGTGTTGCGAAATTGCTACAACTATGCTTGTATCGTTCATATTGTATACAGATGCGCGTACCGTCCCAGTACCAGAATGACATACCCAGTGAATTTAACGTTGCCGCTCATCACGCTGCGGTTTAAAGACGACGGGTAAAGGGAGGAAATGAATCATGCACACTGCACCACCTGATGCCTTTATCACTAGCTGCCTGGCCACCATCGCGCACCTGATCCCGGTGTCCGCTGGGGTATTTTATTTAGTGAATTCCGATCTGCGGCCAGATCACTATATTTTGCATGGCATTTCCGATAAAACCCACCAGCAGTATTTGAACCATTTTCAGCAGATCGATCCGCTCAAACCGGCCAATTTCCACCATCAGGATATCAATATGGTCGGGATGAGCCCGATGGCGATAGCCAATAATCGTCATTATTATCATGATTTTATGCTACCCAATGACATGCGCGACATGACCGAGATTTTTATCCGGCAACGTAAACGCATCGTCGCTGGCGTGTCGCTGATCCGCGATACCCCCTTTACTGAATTGGAGCGTGGTCGCTTGCGGGCGGTCATGCCGTTGATCGAACTGGCGACCCGCGATCTGCTGCCCGAGGGGGAAGCCCAATTACTGACGGCCAAAGAGCAAGAAATCGTGAATATGGTACGCGAAGGAGCCAGCAATAAACGCATTGCGCTGAAATTAGGCATTTCACTTTCAACCGTGAAAACCCACATGCGGAATATATTTGCCAAAACCGACGTGGTAAATCGTACCGAATTAGTCGCCAGCAGCTTTATTGCCCACGGCTAATAAATAAATCGAGTCATAGCAAGGAGTTATAGCGTTGGTCATACAACGCGTTAATTATTCGCCATCCTTGGCGCGGTGTCCGCCTGCCTAAAATCCGGCATCGCGGCTATATCTGATTCAGACTTAACCTGCGGGGATAATTATTATGTCCAGCGATTCCGTTTCTGTGCCCGCTGCCGGGGCGGCTCTCCCCTGCCCGCCACGGCTGTTGACTGCCATTATTATCTTTGCCGCCATTGCGCCGGGCATCCTGATGACAGCCCCAGCGGTAGCGGCGCAATTGGCCAGCCAATGGCACCTCACCCCAGCACAAATCGGGCATTTGTTTTCCACCGAACTGGGCGCAATGAGCCTGGCGACGCTGCCCGCCTGGTGGTGGATTGGGCGCGCTAACTGGCGCCAGATCGCGGCGCTGGCGGCAGCCGTATTTATTGCCGGGAACCTGGCCTCAGCGCTGGTCAGTGATTTTAGCCTGTTATTGGGGCTACGCTTTGTCGCTTCGTTGGCGGGCGGTACGCTGATGATCCTGTGTATCACCTGCGCCGCCGGCACCGCCAACCCCAGCCGAGTCTACGCCCTGTGGGTGCTGGGCCAACTGGTACTGGGAACCGTCGGGCTGCTGGTACTGCCGCCGCTGTTCGCCCATGTTGGCCTGATGGCGGTTTATCTGATCCTGGCAGCCATCATGCTGTGTTGCCTGCCACTGATCCGCGCCTTCCCCAGCGGGTTTCACCCGGCGCAAACCACAACCCAATCCGCAGCGATTCCGTGGATCCGTAAAGCCTTCGCCGTACTGTCCGTGCTGACCTTTTATATCAGCCTGAGCGCAGTCTGGACCTTTATCGGCAGCATCGCCGCCGCCGCCGGGCTTTCGCCGGTCAACAGCGGTCAGGTACTGGCCGCCGCCACGCTGTTTGGCATCGTCGGTGCCGGCGGTGCCGCGTTAATCAGTGCGCGCCGTAGCGGCAATGTACTGATTTGGCTGGGCTACGCGTTGTTGATCGCCGGTATTGGGCTGTTGTTCAGGGAACCCCTATTGCTGCGTTTTGCTGCGGCCGCCGTGCTGTTCAAGTTCACTTGGACCTTTGTACTGCCGTTTATTTTGGCCCGCGTTGCCGGCCTGGATAACAACGGCAAACTCATGAACAACATCAATCTGGTGATTGGCGGTGGTATGGCGATAGGCCCAACGCTGGCCGGTTATCTGATCGAATCTTTCGGTGGCTTCGACGCACTGTTGGTCGGCGCACTGGGCAGTGCGCTGCTGTCGCTGCTGTTGATTTTGTTGGCTTCACAGCGCGTTCGCCGCGCCGTTTAACAGGAGTAAAAAGGTGAAAAGAAAAACCGGTTTCTTGTTTGATGAACGCTGTTTCTGGCACAGCACCGGCCTGCACGCCACCACGCTACCGGTTGGCGGTTGGGTACAACCCCCCTCGGGGGCGGGCCATGCCGAATCGCCGGAAACCAAACGGCGCATGAAAAACCTGATGGACGTGTCAGGTCTGTCGCGCCAGCTCACCCTGCTGAGCGCGGAACTGGCGTCGGATGAAGACCTGCTGCGCATTCATCCGGCCCACTATTTACAACGCTTCAAACAGTTAAGCGACAACGGCGGCGGCATGCTGGGTGAGGAGGCGCCGCTCGGCCCCGGCAGTTACGAGATCGCCAAGTTGTCCGCCGGGCTAGCCTGCGCGGCAGTCGAGGCGGTGCTGCAGGGCGATCTGGACAACGCCTACGCACTGTCACGCCCACCGGGCCACCACTGTCTGCCGGATCAGTCGATGGGCTTTTGCTTTTTGGCCAATATCCCCATAGCCATAGAACGTGCCAAAGCGAAATACGGTCTGGGCAAGGTGGCGGTGCTCGACTGGGACGTTCATCACGGCAATGGTACCCAGCATATCTACTGGCAGCGGGATGACGTGTTAACGCTGTCGCTGCACCAGGATGGTTGCTTCCCTGCAGGATACTCCGGTGAGCAGGATCGCGGGGCCGGTGCGGGCGAAGGCTATAACATCAATATTCCGTTGCTGGCCGGGGCCGGTGACGACGGTTATCTGCATGCCATGCGCCAAATTGTCATTCCGGCACTGGAACAATTCCAACCAGAAATGATCATTGTCGCCTGCGGTTACGATGCTAATGCCCTCGATCCGCTGGCGCGTATGCAGCTGCACAGCGACAGTTTCCGTCACATGACGGCGTTGGTGCAGGACGCCGCCGATCGCCTGTGCGGTGGCAAATTGGTGATGGTACATGAAGGCGGTTATGCCGAATCCTACGTCCCCTTCTGCGGCCTGGCGGTGATGGAAGAGCTCAGCGGTATCCGTACCGAGGTACAGGATCCCCTGCTGGCCTTTATCCAACAACAGCAGCCGCGTGAAGCCTTCAACCAGTTCCAGCGCCAGGCTATCGATCGCCTGGCACAGCAATTCATTCGCTAATCGCCTCGGGGCGCAGCATCTTGCGCCCCTACCAATTCCTCGCTTTGCCGCTACGCTCAATAGGGTTTCCGTTTATCCCTACCGATGAGAAAAATAATATGTCTGAACAGAAAATTACCTTTATCAAAGGTGTCCAGGGCGATATCGCGGTACATGATTGGGGCCATGACCGGCCGCGCTTTCTGGCGCTGTTGGTACACGGTTACGGTGAGCATCTCGGTCGCTATCAGTACGTCGCGCGCACGCTGGAGGCGCAAGGTGCGCGAGTCTTTGGCCCCGACCACATTGGCCACGGTTTGTCGCAGGGTGAGCGCGTATTAATTGAAGATTATGACGCCGTCGTCGACGACGTTCACCACGTGGCGGCACATTTCCAGCAATGGCATCCGGGGGTACCCCTGGTGATTATTGGCCATTCCATGGGCGGCATGATCGCCACCCGCTACGTTCAACGCTATGGTGATAACGTGCGTGCGCTGGTGCTTTCCGGCCCGTTGATTGGCGAAAGAACCCAGATTTCCGATCTGCTGAATTTACCGAAGATCCCGGACACGCCACTTGATACCGCGACGCTGTCGCGCGATCCGGCCGTCGGCGTTGCCTACCAGGCCGACCCGCTGGTGTGGCACGGCCCATTCAAACGCCCGACGCTGCATGGCATGCAGCACATGCTGGCCAAAATCAACGCAGGGCCGGGCTTTGGTGCCTTGCCCACGTTATGGATACACGGTGATGATGACCGGCTGGTGCTCATGGCGCAGTCGCAAACCGCCATCAACATGCTGAAGGGCAACGATTTTGAATCTATGGTGAACCCAGGTGGGCGTCATGAGAGCTTTAACGAAACCAACAAAGATCAGATCCTGAGGCGGATCGGCAGTTTTATTGAGCGGGTGCTGGGATAAGCGGTTTCCCCTCTCCTGCAGGAGAGGGGATTACAATAGGATCAGCCTTCGACAATGGCCAGATAGTGTTTTACAAAACGATCGGAGGTGATTTCCCAGCGAACCGGCGTGCCCTTCTCGACAAACCACGAGTCACCAGCCTGGTACTGCACAGATTTACCGGTGTTCTCATCAGTCAGCGTGGCCGTGCCTTCCCATACGGTGGCATGTTCGGCGAACGGGTATTCCATCACGAAGGTACCGCGCGTACAGCTAAAAATGCCGCAGTTCAGGTTATCGGTTGGCTCACCGAAAATAGTCGCGACGCCCACGTTCGGCTCCCCGGCGATCACTTTGGCACCCAGGTTGCTGACGCTGCCAATTTCCAGCAATTCAGGCAGCGGTTGCTTAAGCAGTAATGGTTTCATGTCTCTCTCCTCTCATAAGAATTAACGGCGGCCTTTCCAGTAGCCGGATGTCTGGTGCCAAACTTTGCCGGCAGTGGTCATCACCCGCCGCAGTTTGTCCTTGCCGAAGATATTGACGTGCGGAATCGAACTCATCAGATCGTAACGATCCGATCCTTCGCTCATGCCCTCCGCCAGCACCTTGCAGACGATATGACTCGGCGTGACGCCAAAGCCGGAGTAACCCTGTACGTAGAACACGTTATCGTGCTGTGGCAAGGTACCAATCTGCGGGAACAGGTTGGCGCTACAGCACAGCGGGCCGCCCCAGGCCAGGTCGATTTTGACGTCATGCAGATAGGGGAACACCTTCAACATCAGATTACGGTTCCAGGCTTTGAGATCTGCCGGAATGTATTCGATCAACCGGGTCGCACTGCCGAACAGCAGCCGGTTTTCATTGGTCACCCGGTAGTAGTCGATCACCGGGCGAATATCGCTGTAGGCGCCGCGGATCGGGCTGATCTGCCGGATCAACGCGTCAGGGAGCGGTTCGGTCGCCAATTGGAAAGCATAGGTATTGATGGTTTTGTTGTAGATGAACGGCTCCATGCCGTTGAGAAAACCGTTGCAGGCCCACAGCATCTTATTGGCGCGTACCGATCCCATGGCGGTGCGTACCTTAATGCGCGAACCGTACTCCACGCCCAGCACGCTGCTGTTCTCGAAAATTTTCACACCGTAGTCGCTCAGCGCTTTGGCCTCGCCCAGCAGCAGGTTAAGTGAATGCACATGCCCACCGCCCATGTGTTTCAACGCGCAGGTATAAGCGTCCGATCCCACCACCTGCTTCACTTCCGCACCGGTATAAAGTTCGATCTCTTCGTCAGGCGATACCGCTTTAAATTCCTTCAGCCAGCTGCGCAGGGTTTTTTCCTGGCGCGCGTTGCTGCCGAGGTAGCCGTAGCCAAAGCAAAAATCGGCGTCGATTTGGTATTTTTTGATGCGTTCGCGAATAATCCCGGCGCCGAGGTTGCTGATTTTAAAGATGGTTTCCAGCCCGGCAGGACCGACGTGGCGTTTGATCTTTTCCAGGTCATGGCCGATCCCCGCCATCACCTGCCCACCGTTGCGGCCGGTGCCACCGTAGCCCAGATGACGTCCTTCAAGAATGGCGATATTGGTGATGCCCCGCTCCGCCAGCTCCAGGGCAGTATTAATGCCGGAGAAGCCGCCACCGATAATGACGACGTCAACGTCCAGATCTTCTTCCAACGTCGGGAAGCGCAGATCGTACTTTTTGGTTGCCGCGTAGTAGGTTAAGGATTCGATATTATTATTCACTGCCGCACTCCCGATGACCTTGGCTCTATCATCGGATTATCGGCAAGCGACCCGGCGGCCACCATATCCCCTTAGGGACATTCGCAACAAATAATTAACACTCAGGCGCTGCGACGCAGCGGGGTGGCTAACAGCAAGCTGAACAGTTCAGCCTGTGAGCCGATATTCAGCTTGCTGTAGATGTTCTTGCGGTGATTTTTCACCGTGCCCAAGCTAATAAACAGCCGGTCGGCAATCTGCTGTGAGCCGCAACCCTCAAGGATCAGATCCACAATCTCGCGTTCGCGGGGCGTCAGCAGATAACGCGCCTGCACGGCCTTGTCCATTACCTTTTCCGGCGTAGCGGGGGCGGCAATCACTTCCCCATGCAGACGAGCGACGCTTTTCAATAGCGTCAGCGCATCGCGTAAATCCGCCAGTTGGGGGGAGCGTACCCCGACCGATTGACGCGCCGACCCGAAGAACACCCCCAGCCCGCGTTCCGCCGTCAGGGGCAGCAGCACGCCAGCTTCGTCATGCCAGCCGGTCTTGCGGTAAAAATTACGGTAATAATCAGTATGGTAGAAACCGCAGGGCGCGAGCTGGCGCAGCGTTAGCACGTCGCCCCCAGCGCCGCCGTTCAGCGCCTGATAAAACGGATCCTGGAGATAGGCGCCCTGTTGGTAAAGTTGGTTAACCGCGTCGCTGTTTTCCTTCTCGGTTTTTATCAGGCAGCGCGGCGCCTGGCCGCGTTCAAAGGCGTAGACAATGGCATTATCAAAAGCGAAAAAGCCTTCCAGCCAGGCCAACAAGCCAGGATAAAAGCCTGGGGTCGCCACCGCGTCGATCACCGCTGATAATCGTTCGACCTGAATAGTCATCTCTGCCCGCCATCATTAATAAATTAACAATCACTGTGCTCCGGCTTCATCCTGGCCTGCTTGTTATAAAAAACACTCAATGGCGCCAAATGCAATCCCTGAATTGTTTACATGTTAAACAAATCACACCTTCGCAAGATTATTGCGCCCTGCCACAATCATGCTGGGTTAACATATTAATGGAATGTCATTCAGGCAGTGAAAAGCAGTGGTTCGGCCGCTGAGGCTGGCTTATGCTGTGGTTTTCGTGTGCCAAGGAGAGACTATGACAACCAGCCTGACGATCGCCAACCGCCATACCTGGTTCGGCCACGGCAGTATCAGCCAACTGATCCCGCTACTGAACGCAGAACCGCAGCCGACGCTGCTGTTTAGCTGCCGCTCATTCCTCAATGGCGCGGTGTATTCTTCGCTGGCGGACACGTTGACGCCGCTGCTTATCGGCACTGAGATCGTCAGCCACGAGGCGTCACCGCACGAGATCGACGCCTGGGTAGCGCGCTGGCGCGGCAAGGCTCAGCGGGTGGTGGCGATCGGCGGCGGCAGCGTGCTGGATGCCGCCAAGGCCTTTGCCGCCCTGGTTGAGCACCCACTGCCAACCCTGCGCTATATGGAAAAAGTCGGCGACACTAAAATCAGTGGGGCCACCTTGCCGCTGATTGCCATCCCGACCACGGCCGGTACCGGCAGCGAAGTCACCCAGAATGCGGTCATCACAGATACCCAGTTCAGTAAGGTGAAAGCCTCGCTGCGGCATAACAATTTTGTCCCTCATACCGCTATTCTGGACCCGCAACTGCTACAGGGTGCGCCGGATAAGGTCCTGGCTTACTGCGCCATCGATGCCTTCACCCATTTGTTCGAGGCCTACCTGTCCAAAACCGCCAATGCCATGACGCGAGAGATGTCACTGACCGGTATCCGCCACTTCCTGCAAGCCTGGCCCAGGCTCAACCGCAGCGATCAGGCACGTGAGGACATCATGCAGGCTTCCTACTTAGGTGGGCTGACGCTGAGTGCCGCAGGACTGGGTGTGATCCACGGTATTGCAGGTGAAATTGGCGCATTGCGCGATTATCACCACGGACAGGTCTGCGGCCGTCTGCTGCTGCCTTTCCTCGAGCTGCTGGCTCAAAGTGAACAACCGCAGCAGCGGGCACTGATGGCCGACCTCGCCACTCGCCTGTTCCCCGAACAACATGACAGCCCGGAACGCTACCTGATCGACTTCATTACCCGCAACGCCATCGCCACGTTTTGGCAGGACGATCTGCCCCTGTCCGCCGACGAACTGGCCGTGACGCTGGCTAAATCCAACAGCAAGAACGCGCTGATCGACTACAGTGCGCCGCAGCGTCAGCTGATGATCGAAGGCGCATTCCGCGTCGAATGATTATAGAATGAGATCAACGTAATAGCGGGGGATCGGAAATGGGTATCATCAGCTGGATTTTCACCGGCATCGCGATTGGCATACTGGTCGGTGTGCTGCTCAAAATTTTCAGCAAGAAGAAAGATCAGTAACATCAAGCTGTTCCATGAGCCGCCAGCAGGCACTCGTGGAACAGCTTCACGACCCGTTGCGGGCTGGGTGAACGCCGTAATACGCTGGAATACTCACAGTGGTAACAGAACAGCGACGGTTTGATCGCCCGCATCATATTCTGCGCGACAAAAAATGCCGCATAGTGGTCGGGAAGAAAACCGACGTACTTGCCGGAAAGGATCAGCGTCGCGATCGACTCCTGAGCAAATCCGGTCGCTTTACGCTGCAAATGCTGTTGCAGGCTCAGCTCCATATTCGGTGAATGGTAGCCTAAACCGGCAAAGGCATAATGGTGCAACAGATCCCAATTCAGCGTTTCATGATTAACAGAAAATAATTCATGCTGCGCACCACAATATAAGAACATCCTCTCATTAAATAACGAACTATAAGATAAACTTTCTGCACTACGGTGCATGGGAATAATACCCACCTGGAATTGGCCATCAATAACGCCACGCTCAATGGTATTTATTGGTTCCACATACATTTGCAAAGACACGTCCGGTGCCTGCTCGCTAAATAACGCAATCGCCCGGCCGATGTGTGCCTGAGGATTACTGACGGTGTGATCAAATATCGCCACATGCAGTTGCCCCCCCAAACGCTGGTGCACATCATCCACCCCACGGCGGAAAGCTTCGGTCGCCGCCAAGAGATTGATGGTTTCCTGATAAATCAACAGCCCTTCGTCAGTGACTGCAAACCCCTCACGCCCGCGATGGCAGAGCGTCAGCCCCAAACGCTGCTCCAGATCCTTGATATGCTTGCTGATGGTCGACAGGCTGATATTCAGTTCCAGCTCAGCCGCACTCATGCCGCCGCAGTCAACCACGGCCTTAAACACTCGCAGCAACCGTAAATCCATATCCGCTAACTGCCCCAAAAGTGCGCGCTTTTTTACTTGCATAAAACCTTAAGTAAGTTTCGATATATGATTATTCACATTAGTGAAGAAGCAGAACATAGTCAATTTCAAGCAACAATTCATTAACACGAAAGATAATTTAATAAACCTACCTATTCTCCCCCCGGAGGGAAAAATGGCTGATTTAAATCACCCTGAAAATAAGCCCGAACGTGAATGGTTAGAAGCACATTGGATGCCGTTTACCGGTAACCGTAATTTTAAAGCCAACCCGCGAATCATCAGCCACGCTGAAGGCGTTTATTATACCAGCCAGGATGGGCGTAAAATCTTTGACGGTTTATCCGGGTTATGGTGCTGCGGATTAGGTCATGGCCGTCAGGAAATAGCCGACGCGGCCTATAAACAACTTTCCCAACTGGATTACTCCCCGGCATTCCAATTCGGCCATGCCTTATCATTCGAGTTGGCGAATAAAATTAAAGCCATGACACCGGCCGGGCTGGATTATGTCTTTTTCACCGGCTCCGGCTCCGAAGCGGCAGACACGTCATTAAAAATGGCGCGGGCCTATTGGCGAGCCAAAGGTCAGGCAGGAAAAACCTGCTTTATCGGCCGCGAAAAAGGCTATCACGGCGTCAACTTTGGCGGGATTGCCGTGGGCGGGATTGCCGGTAACCGCAAAGCCTTTGGCACCAGTGCCGAGGCAGACCACCTGCCGCATACCTTGCTGGCGGAAAACGCCTTTTCGCGCGGGATGCCTGCGCAAGGTGCCGATCTGGCAGAAGAACTGAACCGGATCATCGCGCTGCGTGATGCGTCGACCATCGCTGCCGTCATTATCGAACCCTTTTCCGGTTCCGCTGGCGTTATTGTCCCCCCGGTCGGCTATCTGCAACGTATCCGTGAGATCTGCACCCAACACAATATTCTGCTGATCTTTGACGAAGTGATCACCGCCTTCGGTCGTTGCGGCGCCTTGACCGGCGCTGAAGCCTTCGGTGTCACGCCAGATATGATGAATATCGCCAAACAGGTGACCAACGGTGCGCAACCCATGGGCGCAGTCGTGGTTCGCCCAGAGATTTATCAGGCCTTTATGGCCACCGATGACCCCGAGTATTTGCTCGAATTCCCGCACGGCTACACCTATTCCGCCCACCCGGTTAGCTGTGCCGTCGGGTTGGCGACGCTGGATATCATTGAGCGCGAGCAGATGATTGAGCGGGTTCAGGCGCTGACGCCGTATTTTGAGCAGGCCGTGCACGGATTGCAAAGCTGCCGCCACGTTACCGACATTCGCAATTTTGGCCTGGCGGCGGGCATCACGCTGGCGGCACGACCGGGCGAAGCGGCACGCAGGCCGTATGAAGTGGCGATGCGCTGTTGGGAAAGTGGGTTTTATGTCCGCTACGGCGGCGACACCCTGCAACTGGCACCGCCGTTTATCAGCAGCGAAGCGCAGATTGATTCGTTAATCAACGCCTTGGGCGACGCCATCAACGCCACAGAATAAGGAACGAATACCATGCCAATTGCACATTGGATCAACGGCCAGTCCGCCACTGGCGGTACTCGCAGCCAACCGGTCTTCGATCCGGCGACCGGGCTGTCACATCAGGCGGTCTTGCTGGCTGACCGCGCCACCGTGGAAAGTGCCATAGACGCCGCCGAACGGGCCTATCCAGCCTGGCGAGATACACCGCCGTTGAAGCGTGCCAGGATCATGATTCGTCTTAAAGCGCTGCTGGAACAGCACGCCGATCACATCTGCCAACTGATTACCGCCGAACACGGCAAAGTCCTCAGCGACGCCATGGGAGAACTCCAACGCGGGATCGAAAATATTGAGTACGCCAGCTATGCGCCGGAACTGCTAAAAGGCGAACACAGCAAGGACGCCGGACCGGGTATCGACAGCTGGAGTGAGTTTCAGCCGCTGGGTGTGGTGGCCGGTATCACCCCCTTTAACTTCCCGGCGATGGTCCCCTTGTGGATGTGGCCAATGGCCGTGGTATGCGGCAACACCTTTGTATTGAAGCCGTCAGAACGCGTGCCTTCCTCCACGCTGTATATCGCTCAACTGGCATCGGAGGCCGGCTTACCCCCCGGCGTACTGAATCTGGTCAACGGCGACCGCGAAGCCGTAGACACTCTGCTGCACGATCCACGCGTTAAGGCGGTGAGCTTTGTCGGCTCCACGCCCGTGGCTGAACACATCTATCACACCGGCTGTGGCCAGAATAAGCGGGTACAGGCGTTGGGCGGCGCGAAAAACCACGCTGTAGTGTTGCCGGATGCTGACATCGCCGGTAGCGTCAGCGCACTGATGGGCGCGGCATTCGGCTCCTGTGGGCAACGTTGCATGGCAATCCCGCTGGTTGTCGCGGTGGGGGATGATACCGCCGACGCCCTGATCGCCGGCTTGCAACAGCAAATGGCCAACATGCGAATTGGCGCGGGTAATGATAACCGCAACGATATGGGGCCTTTGGTTACCCAGCAACATTTTCAAAAGGTAAAAAGCTACATCGATCAGGGTGTTGAAGAAGGCGCCCGCCTGGTAGTCGACGGCCGTGAACTGAAGGTACAAGGCGACAACGGGCAATTGAGCCAGGGGTATTTCCTTGGCCCAACGCTGTTTGACCACGTGCAACCGGGGATGCGGATTTATCAGGAGGAGATCTTCGGCCCCGTGTTAGGCGTTGTGCGGGTCGGCTCATTGAAAGACGCGATGGCAATGATTGACGCCCATGAATACGGTAACGGCACCTGTCTGTTCACCCGTGACGGCGAGGCGGCGCGTTACTTCTCCAGCCATATTCAGGTCGGCATGGTGGGGATCAACGTTGCACTTCCGGTACCGGTGGCGTACCACTCATTTGGGGGCTGGAAACGTTCACTGTTTGGCGACTTACACGCTTACGGCCCGGATGCCGTCAGGTTTTACACCAAGCGCAAAACCATTACCCAGCGCTGGCCTTCGTCCCATGACGCCCAATATGCCAGCTTCAGCTTCCCGTCCGGGCAAGGGTAATTTCATTATAGAAATAACGATATTACAGGGGCGAAGACATTCGCCCTCTTTTTCCACGCGTTCCATTTAATCAAGCCCGGGCGACGACATGCCATCGCAATGATCTACTGCATGAATCGCCGCCCGCAACATCACTCACTTACGCGTTGTTCATGGGGTATTGAATGAAAGAGCCCACACCAGAACATAAATTCAAAGGCAATCTCAGCGTCCTCGACGTGGTGATGATCACTGCCTCCGGCGTCACACCGGCCAGCTCTATCTTTGTCATTGCCCCACTGGCGATTGCCAGCGCCGGCAGCGGTGCCTTTATTTCATTCCTGATCGCCGCCTTTATCGCCGCCACCATTGCATTGTGCTACGCCGAGCTGGGCGCAGCGCACCCCAGCGCAGGCGGCGAATACAGCATCATCAAGCGGCTGTTCGGCACCCTATGTGGGCTCCAAACTTACCTGTTTATCCTCAGCGCCGCGCTGTTTGTCCCGGCAGTGCTGGCCACTGGCGCGGTGCCCTATTTAAATACCGCACTGGGCACGCAATTTGACGCCTCTACGGCAGGTATGATCACCATCCTGATCGGCGGTGCCTGCGCCATTTTCAATATCAAGGCCAATGCCCTGCTGACCGGCACCTTTCTGGTGGTCGAGATCGCGGTGTTGGGCTTAATCGCCTGGCTGGGATTCAGCAATCCGCACCAAAGCGCAGACATACTCACCGCACCGGTGATACTCAACCCCGAAGGGGGGCTGTCGCCGGTCTCCGTGCCGTTGATCGTCACCATGGTTGGCGTCGCGCTGTTTTCCTACAACGGCTATGGCGCGGCGGTATACATGGCAGAGGACATGCGTGAACAGGGCAAACCGATGGCGACCGCCATCATGTTAACGCTGGTCATCGTGGTGCTGGTCGAATTGCTGCCCTTCACCGCGCTGTTGATCGGCGCACCGTCTTTGGTTGAAATGGCCAAACAGGCGGATCCCGTCGGCTACGTGGTCAGCCAGTTGGGCGGGCCGACGCTGGCGCGGGTGGTCAGCGGGGCAATTTATCTCTCCGTGTTTAACGCCATCATCGCCATCGTGGCACAGTTCAGCCGGATGATGTTCTCCAGTGGGCGTGATGGTTTCTGGCTACCGCAGATAAACCGGGCACTGAAAAAGATCCACCCGCGTTTTGGTACCCCGTGGATCGCCACCCTGCTGTTCGGCATTCCCTCCGCGCTACTGGCCTTTTGCTCCAACCTCGGCGATCTGACCTCCTTTACCGTGATCCTGCTGTTGCTGGTGTACATCATCATGGCCATCGCCGCGCTGATCAGCCGCCGCCGTGTGCATTTCCATCACCCGTACCTGATGCCACTGTGGCCATTGCCGGTAGTGATTGCACTGCTTGGCTGCCTGTACGTGCTGTGGACAATTTTGATCGCCAGCAGCCTGAAAGACTTTATTATCATTGCCGGTATCCTCTGTTTTGGCCTGGTGCTGAGTTACATGCACACCCGTCAAACCGTCCCGCTCGTAGAACCCTCAATTGAAGGAGAATAACCATGTCGCAGCGCGCTCAGGATTTGGGCATTAAGATCGGCCACGGCGTTGCCGGCCCGCTGAACGCCATTACCGATGTGCCCGGCGTCCGCGTTGGCCACGCCAGCCTCCACGCCGATCTGGCCGACGGCCGCAGCGTGCGCACCGGCGTTACGGTGATTGAACCCCGTGCCGGCCAGGCCCGGCAATCCCCCTGCTTTGCCGGTGTGCATGTCCTCAACGGCAACGGTGACGCCACGGGGCTGGAATGGATCCGCGAAGCCGGTCTGCTCACCAGCCCAATTGCCTTCACCAATACCCACAGCGTCGGGGTAGTGCGTGACAGCCTGATTGCCCTGGAACGCGAAGCCCTGCCCGCCGGCGACAATGCGGTGTACTGGAATATGCCGGTAGTGATGGAAACCTTCGACGGCCTGCTCAACGACATTAACGGATTTCACGTCAAGCCGGAGCACGTACGGCAGGCACTGCAAGCGGCGCACAGCGGATTACCTCAGGAAGGTGCGGTCGGTGGCGGCAGCGGCATGATTTGTCATGAGTTCAAAGGGGGAAGCGGTACGGCATCCCGTCGCCTGCCCGCCGATAGCGGGGGTTGGACGGTGGGTGCCATCGTGCAGGCCAACCACGGCAAACGCGCGTCGCTGCTAGTGGGCGGATACCCGGTGGGTCGCCATCTTGGGCATATTCACTCGCCATTCACGCCGCAACTGCCACATCCCGGCATGGGATCGATCGTTGTTACGCTCGCGACCGATGCGCCGTTGTTGCCGCACCAATGTACACGACTGGCCCAGCGTGCCAGCATCGGCATTGCCCGCACCGGCGGCGGCACCGAAGACTCCAGCGGCGATATCTTTATCGCTTTCGCCACGGGCAACGACGGGCTGCCGCCTGCCGACTACGCCAACAAAGGGGCATTCACCACCCCACTGCGCATGGTCAATAACGATTACATTTCTGAGTTGTTTGAGGCAGCGGCGGAGGCGGTGGAAGAAGCGATTATCAACGCCCTGCTGGCGGCCGATACCGTTTCGGGCAATGGCCACCGGGCAGAAGGGTTGAGCGCGGAGCAATTGCTGACGGCATTGGAAGAAAGCGGCTGGCGGAAATAAGGCCAGAGGCACTGCATACTGCGCCCAATGCCAGAATCAAAGCGTTAAATCGGGCCTACCCTGGTCGACCCGATTTAACACGACGTGAGCCGGTCCGCAATCTCAGGACTCGCCGCCCGGTTTAGGCGTCGGATAGTCATAATCCAGCTTAAGCGGTTCGGCGTAAACGCTGTTCCACAGCTGGCTGTAGAGCTTATCCACGCGCTGGCTCATCAGCGGGTTGTGCAACACCAGTTCCAGATTACGCGAGTTATCCAAATAACCGCCGGTCCAGTTGCTGGTGCCGATCCACGCCGTTTCCCCATCGATGGTCATGATCTTGCTGTGGATCACCCGTGCAAACGGAATGAACCCGCTGCTTGCCGGGGGGATCGTGACGATCTTTATCTGCACATTCGGCACCACGGACAAACTTTTCAGCCAGGCAATATCCGGTTTTTTGGTGTTCCAGTTGGCGACCATCAGCTCGATCTTCACGCCGCGTGCAGCGGCGCTGCGCAGGGCGTTGTCGATCACGGCATAGTAAGGCCGGCTGCGCTCCGGGCCATAGGACAGCGGCGCATAATCCATCACCTGCACCCGAACCTGCTGCTTGGCGGTCGCCAACAGGCGCGGCAGCTCAACCTGCGAGTCAATCACGCCAGCCGGATTGTAAGCGCGTGGGCTGGCAACCAAATAGTTGCCCTGCGGCGTGTCGGCATTGGGCTGGTACGGCAGTGGTGGCACCGGTTTATCCGCGGCCAACAAGGCCTGTGCTTGCCAGTCCTGCTCGAAGATCGCCTGGATTTGCCCAACAACCCCGGCATCGCTGATGCGCAATCCCGTTTCGTGGATATGCGCCAGCGCCCGCCAGTCAAAGTTTTGGCTGCCGACAAATGCCTGTTCACCGTCCACCAGCAGGTATTTAGCATGCAAAATACCGCCGCTTAGGCGCTGATAAGGGATAATGCGCAGTTCCAGGTTCGGGATCGCCTTAAGCTGCTCCAGCGTCTCAGGGGTGGAAATGCGAATGCCCTTCTCTTCCATCAGAAAACGGATTTTCACCCCGCGTTCGCCCGCGGCTTTCAGGTGCTGTAATACACCGTCCAACAACGATCCCTGTTCATTCGCCACGTAGAACTGGCCCAGATCGATACGGGTTTTCGCCGCATCAAACATCTGCTGCCACACTTGCGCAGTGTTGCGCAGGTCATCTGCCTGCAACGCAGTTTCTACCGGCGCGGTATACACCAGCTCGTAGCCGGGGATCTCAAAACGTGCCGCCGCACTCTGGCTCAACATCAACAGACAGCTACCCCATAACGCAGTGTAAAGGCGGCCCAGCGGCCGCCGTGGTTGACGACCATTAGGCATAGCGTGGTGCCTCACTGTCAACCCATTGCTCACGGCTGCCGTTTTCCGGGCGGCTGGTCGGCGCACCGGCGCGGATCAACAGCACTTTCAACAGTTCGTTTATCCGTTCCATGCGGCTTTGCAGATAGTTGTTCCCGACCAGGCACAGCAGCGCGATGGCGATACCCAGCCCGGTCGCATACAACGCGGTGCCCATGCCGGCAGAAACCAGGCTCGGCTCAGACACGCCAGAGGCAGCCAGCGCCTTAAAGGTTTCGATAATCCCCATGACCGTGCCCAACAGCCCCAACAACGGTGCGGCCGTCACGATGGTTTCCAGCAGCCACAGGCCACGCGCCATCAGTGGTTTACTCAACAGGTACTGCGCGTCGATCAGATCGCCGATCGCCTCACGGTCGCCGGCACGGTGCTTTTGCTCCAACACCGGTGAAATCACCGCCAGCGGCAGGCTGTTGCGTTGGGTCAGTTCATCCGGCAAATCGGCGGTGCGACGCACGTCCAGCGTCAGCGCCTGCTCCAGCCGACGCGCCTGACGTTGGGTGTAAGCGAAATACAGCGCACGCTCGACAATGATCACCAGCGCAATCGCCAGTGCGGCATACATCACGTAGAAAATAATGTCGTGTAACAGGTTGGCATTCATCGCTCAGTCCTCTTGTTCATCGTCCTTCACGCTGCGGCCTTGTCGGCCACAACCTGAAGGACATGACGTTTAATTAGTTAAAAGGTGGCTTCCAGCGAGACGCTGAAGGTACGTTCTTCCCCGACGTTGTAGTACGGCGTGCTGGCCCTCACACCGCCATAAGGCGCTGCGTTAAAGGTGGTGGTACGCACCGACGTCAGGTACTCCTTGTCAAACAGGTTGCTGATACCAAAGCGCAATGCCGCGCTCTTGACGATCTTTTTGTCCACCGGCAGATGCACGCCCGCAGCCAGATCGAATACCGTGCGGCCGCCGATCTTCTCGTCATTGGTCAGGTCGCCATAGAAGGAACCGACGTATTTGCCACTGACGCTGCTGTAGTACAAACCGTCGTCATAACCCAGCGTCATGTTAAGCAGGTTTTTCGGTACGTTCGGCACCTCTTTGCCGCTGGTTGGCAGCGGCAGACCGCCGTTGCTGACAATGTCGCTCTTCTGCTTGGACTCGGTGTAAGTGTAAGAGGTGTAGTAGTTGAAGTTATGCGGCAATTGGCCGCTCCACTCCAGCTCCAGCCCTTTGTTCTCTACGTTGCCGATGTTCATCATCTCGTAGTCGCCCGCCGGGTTGGTGGTAGAGATCTGGCGATCGCTGTAGCGCATGTAGAACAACGTGGCACTCATCAACATGTCTTGCCGCTCGAAGCGCCAGCCCAACTCATGGTTCCAGCTCAGTTCCGGCTTGGTGCTGATCGAATCCCCCACGTTGTACAACACGTAGTTTGGCGGGGTACGCATGTTACGCGTCAGGTTATAGAACACCTGGTTTTCCGGGTTCAGTTTGTAGCTGGCGCTGAAGTTCGGCAGGAATTCATGGTATCTGGCATCGCGCTTTTCCGGCACGTTATACAGGCTGCCTTTATTGTCCCCATTGCGTTCAACGTACTGATAGGCCAGCCCGCCGACGAAGGTCAAGTCCGGCGTAGCAAACCAGGTATCCTGCAGCCACACTTTCTGTGCTGGCGTGATGGTGTACTGGTTACGCCCCTGCACGGTTTTGCCGTTGGCATCCTTCACCTGATCGGAACCGCCCGGTTTACCCGAAATTTGCTCCGGGTTGCCGTCGTCCTTGATGCCGATAAAGGGTTGGGTCTGTGACTGACGCGCACGTTCATACCAGTAGCCGATATCCAGGCTGTGCTGATCGTTGATGTCCCACTTCAGCTTGGTGGTGATACCCGGGCGCCAGGTCTGGGTCCATGACGGGCGGTAATAGGTGTTGGATTTCAGATTGCTGAGATCGTACTGGCCGGCCTTATCTGAGGTGTTGGACAGCACGGAAGCGGTTTGCCCGTTGAAGCTGCCGCCGTTACCCCAGTAATAATAAGGTTGTACCGTCAACGCCAGGTTGTCACGCAGTTGCAGTTTCTGGGTGAACGACAGGGTGAAGGTATCAAACGGGTTACGGTTGAGTTTGTAGTACTTGTTCAACTGGCCCTTACTGTTGTACTCCGGTGTGGCAGAGTAGTCGTTGGCATAACGGCCGTCCTTGTCAAACTGCGCCTTGCTCAGGGTGTTGTAGTTGATGTTATTCTGGCGGTTGTACTTCATCACCAAGTTGCTGCTGTTGCCATTGCCGTCTTCGTACAGCGAACTCATCTCAAACTTGTCGGAATAGTTGCGCCCTTCACCGCGCCACTTTTTCGCTTCGGTGTGCGAGTAAGAGAGCCAGTTGCTGAAGCCGTTGTACTCACCGGTCTCCAGACGCGCAAAGGTTTTGCTCAGGTTGTTGCTGCCCAGCGTCTGTTTGACAAAACCGCCAAAGTCCTTCGACGGACGGCGCGTCACCATCCCGATGTTGCCGCCGCTGGAGCCGATATGCGGGCCATCAACTTCTGAGGACCCCTGGGTAACGAATATCTCTTCCAGGTTCTCCGAATCGCCCAGCAAGTTCGGGTACACCGCATAGTTACCGGAGTCGTTGATCGGGATACCGTCCATCGACAGACCGATTTGATCGGAGTTCATACCCCGCATGGTGTAATCGACGCCGCTCAGGCCGCTGGCGTCGTTACTGTTGACGTTCAAGCCGGGGGTATATTTCAATTTGTCGATGGCGTTGGCCGCCGCCGGCATTTTATCCATGGCTTCTTTGGTGACGGTGGAACGTGACTTGGCGCTGTCGTCCTGCACCATCATGCCACCGCCCAGCGACTGCCCTTTTACACTGATGGTACCGACGTCGGTCGAGTCCGCCGCCAGCACCGCGCCCGGCAACATCGCCGACATCACTGCCAGATAAATCCCAGAACGATTAAAAGATTTCATTGTTTCCATCCCATAAAGATCAAACTGTTATGCCAGGCGTCAAGGCGCCTGATAATTGAACGTGGCTGAAAATCGTTTTGTTGTTTGCCCGTTGAAAGCGTCGCTTGGAAACGGCTTCACCTGGCTGATGCTTTGCAGGCTGCTCAGCGCCGCACGGTTGAGCAGCATGCTGGAGGCCTTATTCGTGATGCCGGACGAGAGCACTCGGCCGCTGCGGTCAACCTCCAGCCACACCTCTACGTTGCCTTGAGGCCGTTCGAGAGAGGCCTGCCGTCCGCTGGGGTAGCGCTTACGCTGTTCCAGTTCGTGGCGTAGTGCCTGCAGGTACCCGTTTTCGATCGCCTGGGTGTTCACCTTTGGCGCGGCCGGGGCGACCGGAGCGGGTACTGCCGCCGGTTTGCTGACGAATGCTCTTGGCGCGGCAGGTGCTGCGACAGGTTTGGTCTTCTCCACCGGTTTGGCTTTTTCTTTCACCGGTTTCGGTTTCGGCTGCGGTTTTGGCACCGGCTTAGCCTCGATAATCGGCTCTGGGGCCGGCACGACCGGTTCAGGAATAGGTTCCGGCTCTGGTAGCGGGGGTTCGGGTTGTGGCGGCGTTTCCACCGGGGGTTCCGGCTGTGTCTGAGGCTCCGGCTCGACCAAGGCCAGCTCCATGGCAGTTTCGTCATAGCGTGGCTGAATTTTCAGTGCCGCCTGCTGGCTGGCGAACAGCACACAACCCGCGACGATCAGTGCCGGTAACCAGCTGAAAAGGTGACGTGAACGATAAAGCAGATACATGTCACAGCTTCCGTGTGGCGATAGAGACGGAGTAGAAGCCGCCCTGACGCAGGTTATCCATCACCGCCACCAGCCGTTCCACCGCCACGCCTTTGTCACTGTTGACGATAATGGTGGTGGTCTGGTTTTCCTGCTGCTGTTGCTTCAGCGTGCTGACCAGCGCGCTCAGTGCGACCGGTTGGCCGTCGAGCTGCAATTGATCCTCTGCGCCCAGCGTGATGATCGCCTTCTTCTGCGGTTTCAATTGCTGCGCACTGCCGGCGGACGGCAGTTGGGTCTTCAGCCCAAGGGCCGGGATCACGTTCAGGCTAATCAACACAAAAAACACCAGCAAAAACATCATCACGTCGATCATCGGGATCAATTCGATGTGCGCCTTGTTCTTTTTCGGCTCGTTCCAGTTACGCATGGCACTCCCTCCCAAAAGCAAAGCAGCCAATATAGAGAGCCTATGTTTACCTTTTGTTACGCTTGTGTGATCTTATTTTCACAGCACACATATTTTGAGAGAATTCTTTCAACCGGGAATGGGTCAGAGGGGTTATATAACGTATTAATCAGCGATGATTTTTAATGGAATAATAACGAAGTGGCCATTTCTGGACGCGATGACCAAGGTGGATGGGTTGTGATTATTATGACAATTTACCGCATGGCCTCCTGCCGTATTGTCTCCCCAGAAGCGTTTTTAAGCCAAAAAAAAAGACGCCCGAGGGCGCCTTTCTCACAGCGATTCAATCAATCAGTTCACTTTAACCGGCATACCGGAACGTGCTTTGATCGCCGCATCCACTGCGCTCTGGTTAACCGCAGGATCCATCATCACTTTGCCCACAGGCGCAGAGATGGTCAACGGCACAGGGTCTTTCGACTTCAGCTGTTCTTCGTTAGCAGAAAGTGGGTTATGCACTTCAATGTAACGGGAACCGTCTGGTTCAACGCTGGCTTTGATCGGCTCATTGATGAACTGCACGCGCGTACCAACCGGCACGTTTTCGAACAGGAACTTGATGTCATCAGCACGCAGACGCACACAGCCGTGGCTCACGCGCAGACCGATACCGAAGTTGGCGTTGGTGCCGTGGATCGCATACAGACGACCGACGTACAGCGCATACAGGCCCATTGGGTTGTCCGGGCCGGCAGGGAATACCGCAGGCAGGATCTCGCCATCCGCGGCATATTCTGCGCGCATCTTGGCAGTTGGCGTCCAGGTTGGGCCGTCTTTCTTACGCTGCACCGTGGTAGTCCAGTTCAACGGGGTGTCTTTACCCAGTTGGCCGATACCAATCGGCAGCACGATCACCGTGTTGGTGCCTTTTGGGTAGTAGTACAGACGCATCTCTGCGCTGTTGATGATGATGCCTTCACGCGGTGCGTCCGGCAGGATCAACTGTTGTGGAATAGTCAGTGTACTGCCGGCCTTCGGCAGGAAGGGATCCACACCTGGGTTGGCTTCCAGCATGTTGCTCAGGCCCATCTGGTATTGAGCGGCAAAGCTCTCCAGCGGCAACTTGCTGTCTTCCGGTACGGTGATTTGGATGTTTTCACCCACCAGACGACTGTCTTTGGCAGGCAAAGGATAGACAACGGCGAAGGCAGCTTGGCTGAATACCACCAGTGCCGTAAACAGGGTTAGTAACGCGCGAATGCTCATTTTCATCTTCGTGTTGGTTGTGGCCACTGGCAATTATAGATATAGGTTAACTCGGCCCTCTGTACCCAAAGAAATTCTGGTTGCGGCCCAGCGGCAAATGCGCGAATGCTCGGACGCTTACTCAGGTAAGTGGACGAGCTGTACGCACACAGCCAACAACGCTGCAGTTTGAAAGGCATAGGGTATATGACCGGATGCGCATTATATGTGCACATCAACCTAAGTGTGAAACATTACCGGCGCAATATCGAACTTTTTTGTAACCTGGTGCAGCACGAAGGGGCATTTGTGTGAAAACCGCCGCTAAAGTGCGGCGGCTGGCGGTGAGATACGACGAATAGGAATCAGATATTCGCAGCGGATCGCCGCGCCATCTGCGTTACAAATGCCGCTCGGCATGGAATAAAACCGCTCGATATCCTGTCCTGGCCGCCGTATCGCTTTCATCATGGGGATCGCGGTGTCATACAGGCGGGCGACAAAGTTTTGTAACTCTTCAACTTGCCCCTGATAAGTAAAGCTGGCGTAGTCGCCCTGCTCGATCAGTACCCTTTCGCCCTCGGCTCGCTCGTCCGCCAGCGCCAGAGTATAAGCCATCCGTTGCCCGCCGCGCTGTCGGCTGTCGGCCTCCAGGCTGGTAAGGCCGTATACCACTGTTGAGGTTTCGGCTTCCTTCGGCATCATCTGACGCCAGGCGTGCTGACGCAGCGCGTTTTTCGAATGCAGCAGCTGCCCCAGCGTACAACTGCGGTGCTGAGTACAGCCAATCAATTGCATCGCCGGTAACGTAATGATCTCCGCCTGCGGCAATGGCGCATCCATCGGCCGCAGTGGAGGCTGCATCCCCTGCCCTGACCAGTCCGCACTGCGACGATAACAGGCCGGTGGCATGCCAAACTGCTTTTTGAAACAGCGGGTGAAGGTCTGCTGGGAATCAAACTGATACTTGTCGGCGATAAAGGCCACGCCGTGGCTGGTCAGCCGCAGTTCACGTGCGGCGGCGGTCAGCCTCCTGCGCCGGGCGTAAGTCCCCAGAATTTCGCCGGTTAACGCTTTAAATAACCGTTGCAGGTGCCATTTGGAATAGCCTGACTTAGTGGCAATGTCGTCCAGTGACAATGGCTGCTCAAGGTTTTGCTCGATCCAGGCAAGCAGTGCCGTAATAACCTGTTGTTGATACATCGCCCCCCCTTATTGCGTCATTGCGTCAGCAAACGTTGCGCCAGTTCATGAGCCAGATGCTCGCTGGCAACCACCTGTACCGGGTAGCCCCAGAAACGGCTGGCGAAATCGACAAATTCTTCCGCAGCCTTCCGCCGCACGTCGTCCGGCTCAATCAGCACCATGCCCTTCACCCAGCGGGCCAGCGCCTCACGGTGATCGCGCTTCCAGAGTGCGATTTGGGTGCGCTCATCACGATCGTGCTCGTCGTTCTGATCCATACGCCGGTCGCACAACAGCACGAAGGGCTGCTCGCGCTGCAATAAGCGGCTGAACTCGGCAAACTCGGCAGCGGTGTCGTGCGGTTGTCCTGCCGTTGGCTGACGCATCCACACCAGCGGGAAGGTGGCGGAGTCTAATGACATGGCGTGTCTCCTGAGAGTGCTAAAACGAGCGCTTACTTTATCGACCGGGGTGCTAGACCACATTGCACAATCAGGACATAATGTTTTTCAATTCCGCCAAATTGAGAATTATTCTCATGACCTTTATCACCGAACCGCGTGTCGATATCGATCAGGTCCCGCGCGCCATTTTTGCCGTGCAGGGCTCCACCATTGGCAAAGATTGGGAGATCACCCATCACCGGCACCGCAAGGCACAGCTGATTTATACGGTGCGCGGCATGATCCGTTGCGAGGTGGAAAACGGCCTGTGGCTGGTACCGCCACAGTGTGCGCTATGGATGCCCAGCAATGTGCTGCATAACGCCCAGGGGGCCAGTGCCAGCGAATGCTACTGCCTGTTTGTCGATCAGGATGCTATCGCAGGATTGCCAACCCACTGCTGTACGCTGGCGGTGTCCCCACTCCTGCGTGAACTGCTGTTCCAGGCTAGCGGGTTCGAACAGTTGTACGACCAACAGGGCCCGGAAGGACGATTAGCCAGCGTATTGTTGGATCAACTCGTCAAAGCACCGGTTGAGAACCTGCACCTGCCGGTTTCCAACGACGCGCGCATTCGCCAGTTAACGGAGCGCCTGCTGGCCAACCCGGCGGACAAGGCAACCCTCGGCCAATGGGCGCAGCGTATCGGCATGAGCGAACGTTCGCTCAACCGCACTTTGCAACAGCAAATGGGCATGAGTTTTGGCCACTGGCGGCGACAACTGCACGTGGTGCTGGCGCTACAACGGCTGACCCAGGGCGACAGCGTGCAACGGGTGGCGCTGGATCTGGGCTACGAAAGCGCCAGCGGTTTTGTCACCATGTTCCGCAAAGCGGTTGGCAAGCCACCGGCGCGTTATTTGGCAGAGAAAAACGCGGCGGATCGGGCACAGGGCGCCGGGATCGTCATGTAATGCACAGCAGTATGGCAATTGAAGTGCCCGAGGCAGTCGGGCCCTTGCCAGCAACCCCCTCCGGCCCTCCACACTGTGATTTTCACTCAACTCCAGATTGAAATAACTCCCATTCTCAATAAATAATGATTACTATTCGCAAACATAAAAGACCCGGTGCGCCACGACGCGACCGGCAGGACTTTACCTTCAATTCGATGATGAGCTTTCTTGGTCCCAGAGCAACGGCCCTGTGACGATAGGCTTTTTAACTCCATGGAGAGGTTATGAACTCTGCAACAACTCGCAACCGTCGTTTCGGCGGACGTACAGCTTTCCCACTGATGCTTCTCACTTCAATGCTGTTCTCCGCCCCGCTGTTCGCGCAGGGTGAGCCAGAACTGCTGCGCAAACCCGTCGGCAAAGGCGCCTATGAAATGGTGTACAGCCAGGGCGAGAACGCGCTGTATCTGGCCACGTCGCAAAGCCGTAAGCTGGATAAAGGCGGCGTGGTGTATCGTTTGGATCCGCAGACGCTGGACATCACCCAGATTATTCACAACGATATCAAGCCGTTCGGCGCAGCCATTAACAGCAAAACCGATACGCTGTTCTTCGGCAACACCGTCAATAACTCGGTAACCGCCATCGACGGCAAAACCGGTGAAGTGAAAGGCCGCCTGGTGCTGGATGCGCGTAAACGCTCCGAGACGGTAAAACCGCTGGCGCCACGTGAGCTGGTCGCTGATGCCACCACCGATACCCTGTACATCACCGGGCTGGGTGAATCCAGCGTGGTGTGGGTGGTGGACGGTAAAGACCTGACGCTGCGCACCACCATCACCGAAACCGGTAAATACGGTACCGGCCTGGCGCTGGACGCTGCCGCAAACCGCCTGTATGTGACCAACGCCGACGGCGAACTGGTGACCATCGACACCAAAACCAACAAAATTGTCAGTCGCAAGAAGCTCGATGAGTCCAAAGAGCACTTCTTCCTGAACATCAGCCTGGATCCAGCCAGCCACCGTGCCTTTATTACCGATTCCAAGCAGGCACAGGTATTGGTTGTCGATACCCGCGACGGCAACGTTCTGAGCAAAATTGACGTGCCGGAATCCCTGGCCGTGCTGTTCAACCCGGCACGTAATGAAGTCTACGTGACCCATCGGCAGGCCGGTGAAGTCAGCGTGATCGACGCCAAGAGCTACAAGCTGCTGCAAACCATCAAAACGCCAACCCACCCGAACAGCCTGGCGCTGTCACCGGATGGCCAAACGCTGTACGTCAGCGTTAAGCAAGCTTCCAGCCGCGAAAAAGAAGCGTCCGCACCGGACGACGTGATCCGTATTGCGTTGAAATAAAAACATCAGGGCGCCCAGGCGCCCTTTTTATAGGTTAAACCCTAAACCCAACATGCTTGCCATCTGGCAGTTCGATATCCAGTCGCAACGTCCCCCCCATGGCTTCTACATAACGTTTTAAGGTGGAAATCTTCAGCTCATTACCACGCTGCTCGATCGCCGCGACGGAGGGTTGTGAGATACCAAGACTATTCGCCAACGCCTGCTGCGAAATATTCAGCGTTTCACGCAACTCGTACAAACGCGTCTCCAGCAGCATCTCTTCTGCCATTTCCTCAATCCGTTGCCTGCTCTCTGGGGTACGCGAAGCTAGCATGTCTTTTAATGTACCCATTGGTTACTCCTCAAAATTAAGATTCAAATGCTGGGTAAATTGCGCATCTGCAATAGGTAGCATGACTTTGTAAAACCGTTTCTCATTGCCTGTCTTGTCGCCCGCACACAAAACGATAGCCTTACGTTTCGGATCAAATGCAAAGAAAGCACGAATTGGCCGCCCCCGATGCTGAATCCGCAACTCTTTCATATTGGGATACAGTGACCCCTTCAGCGAGTCGACAAACGGACGTGATAGATTGGGGCCACTCCGTTCGAGCATCACCAGTGCAGCAAGAACCTTCTCTTACGCAGGTTCATCTTGCGATGTAAACCATCGTTCGAACTCTTCCGTTGTTATTACCGTCCACATGGCATTCCCTTTTTATAGGCTACGGTCTATAAAAAAGATATAGACTATAATCTATAAACACAACGCCATTGCTGAATTTTTAGCCATTGATAGCCAAATTGCTACACCTTACCCAGCAGCCCGTCAGCTTCCTGAACCACCGCTTTTTTGGTTGCACGTTGGTAAAGGCACAGCGCTTTGCCCGCTTTGTTATGCATAAAAGGCTGCGGGTATCGGCCGGTGATCAGCAGTGCGGAGTAACCGACGTCGTCGCCGTAATGAATAATGTTGCCGGCGGCTTTGGCGCCTGTTAACCCACTGGCCTTCAGGCAGGCCGTTTGCAATGCTTTGTCGCCGTTGGCCCAGGCGGCTTCGGACGACGCCGTCGCGTTGAAGGCCGTAATGGCGGCGACAAACACAATAAAGACTCTGAACATGGATATCTCTCCTGAATAAGGGGGTCACCCGCAGTATATGCAGCCATTTATTATTCAGCCATCAGACCCAAGCCGATTATTTACAGCTTTTTTATTCCAGACATAAATAACGTTACGGCGTTTTTACAGACAGTTTTCAGGGGCACGGATAACATCATTACATCGCCGATATGGCCTCACGAGACGGATGCCTCATGTGTTTATCCCCTGCCCTGATGATGATTTCCCCCACTGTTTTTATTAAATCCGGGGGCCACCATGTATTCTAATATTATTGGCTTTAACCCGTTGCTGGCGGAAATACCTGCCTCGCAGGCGCGTTCATTCCGCAAAGACGTCGAGCAGTATTTACAGCGTTATCCAGATACCGAACACGTCGATATTTATCTTAACGATCTGAACGGCCAATTCCGTGGCAAGCGGCTGCCGGTCGCCGAATTGTTCGCGCTGGATAAGGGCTGTTATTTCCCGCTGTCGATCTACGCCATGGATCTTGCTGGCCAGGTGATTGAAGAAAGCGGGCTGGGCCAGCAGGCGGGCGAACCCGACCGGCTGTGCCTGCCGGTACCCGGCACGCTACGGCCCTGTGCCCGCGATCCGC
The DNA here is from genome assembly GCF_017832355.1 of Serratia sp. PL17. Lineage (GTDB taxonomy): Bacteria > Pseudomonadota > Gammaproteobacteria > Enterobacterales > Enterobacteriaceae > Serratia. The sequence continues at coordinate 312,051 of NZ_JAFIBY010000002.1, read as the reverse complement.
AGCACCACGCACAACTGCTGCTAACCATGAAAAATACCGACGGCGACGCCTGCGAACTTGAACCGCGCGTGGTGCTGCAACAGGTACTCAAACGTCTGCAGGCCAAGGGGTATTACCCTGTGGTCGCGGCAGAGTTGGAGTTTTATCTGCATGACCCGCTGCAACAGCCTGCTGGCGCCAGCCAGTGCCCAACGCAGAGTTTTTCTGTCGATGCACCAGAGCGCCACCATGCGCTGCTCAATGACATCGAACATCAGGCCCGATTACAAGCGCTGCCGCTAACCGGCATCGTCGCCGAGGCGGCCTCCGGCCAATATGAGCTGAACCTGCACCACAGCGCACGAGTGCTGGAAGCCTGCGACCAGGTGCTGGCGTTGAAGCGCCTCACCCGCCAGATAGCAGAGAAACACCATCAGCACGCCTGCTTTATGGCAAAACCCTGCGCGCAGGCAGCGGGCAGCGGTTTGCATTTTCATATCAGCCTGCAGGACGAACAGGGCAACAATCTGCTGGCCAGCGCGCCGGGCGCGCTGAGTACCACCATGACGCAGGTGATAGCCGGGATGCTGGCGCTAATGCCGGCTTCAATGGCGATACTCGCGCCAAACATCAACGCGTTTCGTCGTTTCCGTCCGGGCATGCATGTGCCATTACGCGCGTCATGGGGGCACAACAACCGCACGGTAGCGTTGCGCCTGCCCTGTGCCGACAGTGCCAACCAACGCATCGAATACCGGCTTGCCGGTGCCGACGCCAACCCTTATCTGGCGGTAGCGGTAATGCTGAGCGGCATGCTGTACGGGCTGGAACATGCGCTGCCACTGCCCCCGCCAGCCTGTGGCAACGGTTATGAAAATGACGACGCGGCAGTGCTGCCGCTCAGCCAGCAGGAAGCGTTGACCCTATTCCAACAATGTCCGGGGCTGCGCGACAGCCTTGGTCCGGCATTTACTGCGCTGTGGCACACCTGCAAGACCGCAGAACTGCGCCGCTTTGAAGGGCAGGTCACCGCAGCGGAAGTGAGCTGGATGCTTTAACGGCATGCTGCGCCCACGTTAGCCGGGATATCCCCAATGAACCACCATGCCGTCGGCTTAAACACGACGTGTACCGGGAAAGAGGACCACCATGAAATATCAGCAATATTCCGCATTGGCTGAAAATACCGAACAACCCATCGTGTTAGATCATGGGCACGTATTTATCTGGCATAAAGGCGCTTTTCATATCAGCACCGATCGCCAGCGGCTGGACATGGATTTTATTCATCGTTTTCTCAGCCATTCACATTGGGCGCAGGATATCGACCGCACTACGCTGGAAAACGCCCTTCGCCACAGCCTGTGTTTTGGCCTGTACCGCAAAAACCGTCAGCTCGGCTTTGCCCGATTGATCACAGACCACGCCACCTTCGCCTACCTGAGCGATGTGTTCATCACCGCCGAATACCGCGGCAATGGGCTGGGCTTGTGGCTGGTGCAAAGTTGCCTGGACCACCCGTTGATGGCCGGATTGCGCCGCATCATGCTCTATACCAGCCAGGCGCCTTGGCTGTATGCCCGGGCGGGTCTTGAGCCTGTCAACTAGCCGGACCGGGTGTGGACGCTTACCCGGCCTGATATCTATCAGCAACCCGGCACGCTTCACACCGCCCCGTCCGTACACTAAACAAGGAACGCACCATGTCTCGTTTGGTTTTGATCTCGAATAAACAGTGTGACAGCAAGGATCTGGCCTGCGCCACCCAGGCCTTATCGCCTGACACCACCAGTGATGACAGTCAAGGGTTGTGGCTGGGCTGGAACGGCGACGTGCAAAATTTTGGCGCAGCAACGCGCCGCCCGATCAGCTATCAGCACCGCAGCGGCTATGAACAGGTGACCTTTCCGCTGTCTACCGAGGAGTTTCACTTTCACTATCAGGGCTACTATCACGATGGCCTGTGGCCGGTGTTCCACAACCGCCCGGAGAAGGCGCATTTCACGCCGGAGAACTACTGCGCATACCGACAACTCAACCAGCATTTCGCCGATATAGCCTGCGAATATGTGTGCCCAAACGACATCATCTGCATTGATGATTACCAACTGCTGCCCTGCGGCCAGGCGCTGAAAGAACAGGGGTTGCTGAACCCCTGCGCATTTTTCTTCCATTTACCCTTCCCGTCAGCGACGTTGCTCAGGCAGATCCCCGAGCATCACGGTTTAATCGAGTCGCTGCTTTTCTACGATCTGATCGGCTTTCAGGCACTCGACGATCGCAACAACTTCCTCAATTATCTGGCCAACGACTATCCGGTAGAAATGCTGCCCGATGACCAGTGGCAGGTTAACGGGCACATCTTCACTGCTGGCATCTTCCCGGCCGGGATTAACACCCGAAAACTCTATTAATCTTTGCCTTCCGCGGCGTACTGGCTTTTCGTGAAAGCCACCTTCCATTCTGCGTATATACCGCTGAGATGAATATCAGCGGTATACCCGTCACTTATATTTAATTAATGAATACATCCGTTATAAAATGAATTTTCATCCTGTTACATATATATTATAAAAATATACGACACTCAATTGATTTCCATTAACTAAAAACCTTACCCTCTCCCTGTATTTTTCCATCAAGGGAGGGCCAATGGACGATGACATATTTAATGTCAGCCTAACGCTATTGAGTATCTTTCAGTAATGCCCTCTACGCTGCATTCTGAAAGAAGCAGAATGCGGCAGATACTCGGTTTTTCATCGATGGCATCCTGCTATGCCAATGATTTAAAACTGATAAATTGCCCATCAAACGCCCCAAAAGCGGATCGTCCACGATTAAAAAAACACAATAAAAATGGCTACAGCCGTCTTTCTCTCCCAGCAATGGCGTATTCACCATGTCAAAAACCGGATTTTTGGGAAAATAAAGGGTCTGCATTATGCAAAATAACCAGGGTATATCTATTTTTAAGAAGTACTATTTAAACGACATTATCGTCATCGCCATCGGGATGTTATTTATAGCCTTCTTCATCCGAGCCTGGGGTGATATGCACAGTGGATTTAATGAGAAGAATACCCCGGCAATGAGTCTCGATGCCTGGAACCTTTTTTATTATTCGCTGAGAACCAGCATGCGTTTTATCATCGGCATGGCCTGGTCATTACTGTTTTCTATCGTCTTTGCGGTACTGGCAGCCCGCTATGTCCCCCTCCGCCGGGTGATCCTGCCCTTCGTCAACTTTATGGAGTCAGTCCCCCTGGTGGGTTTCTTAACCTTCACCACGGTGTATTTCCTCAATCTCTATCCGCACAGCGTAATGGGATTGGAATGTACCGCCATCTTTGCGGTATTCACCGGCCAGGCCTGGAACATGATGTTAACGCTGTATCAGACATTACGCATCATTCCGCATGAGTTGGATGAGGCCGCACGCAGCTTTAATTACAACCCATGGCAGCGCTTCTGGCGACTGGAGTTTATTTATTCGGTCCCAGGACTGCTATGGAATGCCATGGTCTCGCAATCCGCCGCTTGGTTTGCCTTGGTCGCGTCTGAAGCGATCCCGGTTGGCGATCGTTCTATTGCATTGCCCGGCGTAGGTTCCTATATCGCCGAGGCGCTGGCGCAACAGAACATTCAGGCCATCTTGTTTGCAGTGATCGCCTTGGCTGCCAACATTGTCGTATTGGATCAACTGATTTTCCGTCCGCTGGTACGTTATACCTCGCGCTTCAAATACGAAGACGTTACCGCCACTCAGGCGGAAGGCGGCTCATGGTTTTACAACTGCCTGACTTTCTCTTATGTCGGAGCGGCATTCAGCGGAACGCTGCGTGTACTGGCAGATCTCTGGCTGTTCAAATTACCGCGGGTTTGGTATGCGCTGGGTTTACATCATCTGTTTCGTATTGTCGCCAAAGGCAATTGGCTGTGGCGCAGTCTCTGGTATCTCGCGGTGGTGATGGCTTGCGTTTGGTTTGGCTATCAACTGTGGGAATACTTCCCTAAACAGTATTTCAGCATGCTGCCAGAGTGGATGCTGTTGACCACGGCACGCGTCGTGACGGCCATGCTGTTAAGCATCGTCATTTTCACACCGCTGGGGGTGTGGATTGGCATGAATCCACGACGGGTGAAGTTCTTTCAACCGATCATCCAGATCCTGGCGGCCATCCCGCCCAATATTTTCTATCCGCTGATCGCTGCCTTCATCGCTATTTATCATCAGGATCTCGGCTGGTGGGCCATTCCCATGATCATGTTGGGCACACAGTGGTACGTGCTATTTAACGTAATAGCTGGCGTATCGGCCATCCCTACGCAGATTACCGAAGTCAGCAAAACCTTTCGCCTACGAAACGTCAACTGGTGGCGTTATTACATGCTGCCGGCGATTTTCCCCTACATCGTAACAGGCATCATTTCCGCCGCCGGTGGGGCCTGGAATAGTGCGATTGCTGCTGAGGTGATTCAGTGGGGTAGCACCACCCTCAGTACGACCGGTTTGGGCGCATTCATTTCTGTGGTGACTGATGCAGGCAAAAACCCAGAATCCGCATTGGGTTGTACCGCCATGATCGCGCTGGTGGCGCTGTGCATCATTTTCGTCTGGCAGCCACTGTACCGACTGGCAGAAACCAAATTCAAATACGATTGATGAGGTAAGACATGGAAACTCAAAACGTTATTCTCCAGGCTACGCAGGTGACTAAAACCTTCATCGGTGAAAATGGCCGGCCAAAAACCGTGTTGAAGAAGGTTAACCTGACCGTTCATGAGGGAGAGTTTGTCACTATCCTGGGCCAGTCCGGCTCGGGGAAATCCACCCTGCTGCGCATATTGGCCGGGTTACTCTTCCCCGACAGTGGAACAGTCAGCCTGGAAAACGTCCCTCTCAAAGGCCCGGATGAAAGTATCAGTATGGTATTTCAATCATATGCACTTTATCCCTGGCTAACCGTTTACGACAACATCGCTTTTGGCCTACTGGCACAGAGTTTGCCCCCACAAGCGATCGCTGAAAAAATCGGAGGACTAATGAAGTTGATTGGCCTGACAGGCTATGAACAAGCCAGGCCACGTGAACTGTCCGGCGGTATGCGCCAACGCGTCGGCTTTGCCCGGGCGTTGGCCGTGGAGCCCAAAGTATTGTTGCTGGATGAGCCATTCTCTTCTCTCGACATTTTTACCGCGCTTAAACTGCGTCAGGATCTCATGGCGCTGTGGATAGCAAAAAGAATCAGCACTCGCGCCATGGTGATGGTGACGCATGACGTTGAAGAAGCGGTGATGATGTCCAACCGGGTGATCATCCTGGATGCATCCCGTCGACAAATAGCCGATCAATTCACCATCACTGTCCCGCCCCCACAGCGCAATCGGCAAAATATGCGTCTTATTACTGAAGAGATTACGGACTGCCTGTATAAAAAAATCGCGGTATCGCAAGCGTCATCGTAATCCGCCATGTTTATCACTGGCTCAGGATGGGATGATGTACCTACGCTGAGGCTTTGCAATTACTCGTAAACAAGCATGAGGGGGAACACATCAAATCGGTTCCCCATAATAATCCTGAACAACGCTGCCATTATTATTTCCAATTCCGTTTACCTACGGTTTATATTTCAAATAATTGATGGCAATATTCATTTATGAACCAATCTGGTTTACATCCCGTTTAAACAAAACAGGTTCCCTCTCATGCATTAATATTAAATTACATTTTGATTAGACAAAACGACTTCGCATCATTGAACAATGCACGCTATTACGGTTATTATCCTCCCATGAAAAATAACGAGGAAATTATATGGACGGCGACGGTTCGTTGTTTAATGGTTTGTTGAATTTACTGAAGGACCAGGAGCAATAGTCATCATATTGCGTCCTGAAAGTGTCAGGATGTGAGTCCGTTACACCCCTTTTCGCTTTTCCCTTCGGTTTTTTGCTTAAGCGTTCCTGGCTCTGCAGGATGCTTATGCCCTGTCAGCACCCCATAAAACGCCTTTTTTATTAACAGTCCGACAAGCGGTCCGGCATGTTTTCGCCTGCAATTATGGCATTCATGTTCACACCCCATTTGCGGGCAATATTCTATGCACATACTTTTTAATAGATTAAAAAGGGTATTTCATGATCAATAGAAAAAGTCTGCTAACGCTCAATAACGTCAGCAAGAGTTTTCAGCTTGCCGGAAAGAAAAGTCATTTAGTCTTGAGTGAAATAAACTTTAAGATTTACGATAATGAAATCGTCAGTATATTGGGCAAGTCCGGTTCGGGAAAATCTACCCTGTTGCGCATTATTTCCGGTCTCATCAAGCCAGATTTAGGCACCGTCATGATCGGAGAAAAAAAGGTTTCGGGGCCTAATCCACAGATCAATATGGTATTCCAGACCTTTGCCATTTTCCCTTGGCTGACCGTTGACCAAAATATCGCTTTCGGCCTGCAGGCTCAGGATCTCCCGCAGCAAGTGATCGAAACCCAGACCCTGAAAATGTTGGGTCTGGTCGGCCTGACCCCCTATCGCGACGCTTACCCACGAGAACTTTCCGGCGGTATGCGCCAACGTGTGGGTTTTGCCCGTGCGCTGGCGGTAGAACCCATGTTGCTACTGTTGGATGAGCCCTTTTCTTCGCTGGATATTTTTACCGGCGAAAATCTGCGTCGCGATCTGCTGCGGATCTGGATGACTCGGCAAATAAAAACCCGCTCTATGGTGTTGGTAACTCACAGCGTAGAGGAGGCGGTGATGATGTCGGACCGCATTGTCCTGTTAGGATCTGAACCCGGCACCCTTAAAGGCTATTACCACATCAGGTTACGTCGCGAAGAGAGAACCCGCCAAGGAATGCAAGCACTGACAGAGGAAATCAGTGAGGCACTCAGCCAGCAAATCGCCAGCGCACATTAACCGGAAACCGCGGCTTGGCAGGTGTCCTGCCTGCCGTATTAACTACCTGTTTATCAAGAATTACCCCCCGATGGGTGGTTCATGATAAGCGGATAATACATTGAGTATTTATCATGCATTTCATTCATACATTACTGACGCTGTTTACTGCGTCCGGGCTAGGTGCCGTCATTGGCTACGAAAGGCAATTCCGCCAGCGCACCGCAGGGTTGCGCACCAATACCCTGGTGGCAACCAGCGCGGCAATCTTCGTACATCTGGCTATGACGATTGACGGCAGCGGCGGCGCGGTACGGGTTATTTCCTATGTGGTTTCTGGCGTTGGCTTTCTCGGCGCCGGGGCAATCATGAAAGAAGGAATGAATATCCGAGGTTTGAATACCGCAGCCACACTGTGGGGTTCCGCCGCGGTCGGTGCCTGTGCCGGCTGCGCCCTGTATGGCGATGCGCTGGCTGCCACCCTGTATGTATTGGCAGCCAATACCTTGTTGCGCCCTATCGTCAATATGGTGAATAAGCAGCCGTTCAACGACGTTAACGGTGAGTCCACCTACCAAATCTGCGTGATCGCCTTCGAACACGAACAGCGCGATGCCTTGGCCAAATTCAAAAAGGTGCTACAGGCAGAAAGTTGCTTCATCTCGCATCTGGATATTGAGCCCTTCGGTGATGACGACGTAGAAATTACCGCCACGCTGATGCCTGCTTCCGTCACCACCCTGGTGCTAGACCGGACCATTAATAAATTGCTGGGCGACAGCATGATGAAACAGGCCTACTACAGCCGCATCGCCGGCTCCGGTTAACGCAGGACAGGGTCTTTTCCTCCTTGCCATGCCTTATTCTCCGAATAGAGAGATTTACCATGAAGAATATGCCGAAATTTTCTCATCTGACTATTTTCAAAGAAATTGTTACCTGCGGAAGTTTACTTGAAACGTCAAAAAAACTGGGCATTTCACAGCCTACGCTTAGCCGTATAATCAAAGAACTGGAAGCGAACATTGGCTCTCGCCTGCTGGAGCGCAGCAACCGCGGCGTACGCCTGACTGTGGTTGGAGAGGTCTTCTATCAAAAGATAGATCGGGTCACTAATCAACTGAGAAATGCGATTGATGAACTGCGGGGAATGAGCAGTTCGGGGGAGAAATACCTGCGGTTGGGTATGAGCATTGACCCCTTGTTGTGTTATCTCGGGGAGGCGATCGACAGCTTTAACCAACGCTACCCTCACACCAGAGTGACCCTGGTTGAAGACTCGCCAGAGGGGCTGATTGCTAAACTCAGAAACAGCGAGCTGGATTTGGTGCTATGCAGCCTGAGCAACAACACTACCTGCGCAGACTTGGCCATCCAGGCGCTCACCCGCGAACATTTCTCCCTCTATCAAAACGGGGATAAAGCGACGGCCACGCTGCCGCTAGCCGAAGCCAAATGGGTGGTACCGCGTTCATGTTCAGTAGGCCACGCCACCATTAAGGACATCGCCAGCCAGTACACACCGAACGGGAACATCGTGGAGACCGATTCCTTTTTGGCTACCTGGTGTCTGGTCAAACAACAGGGCTATCTTGCACTGCTAAGCGACCGGGTTGTCGCGCAATATGCGCCACAGTTGAACCTGAAAAAGATGCCCGCGGAAGAGATCGACATCAGTGCACAATTTTATATCTTCACCCGCAATGAGCCGGTAATGTCCCCACTCAATACCGCATTCATCGATATCCTGCAGGCCATACAACCCGCCTGAAAGACTCAGCCCACTGACGCTCTGTGTTCATCTCGTTGTCGTCGGTGGCGCCCAACCGCTCACCCCTGTTTTTTGACCGCTTACTGCCCCTATAGCACCGCTGACTGAAATTCGCATGTCTTCCCCAGCCCCAACCCGCAATGATGAGCTGTTCCTAAACTCGTCATACTTCAAGTTGCATCATTGTTGGCTACGATTGCTCACCCGTATCACTTACTTATGTAAGCTCATCGGGCCTCACTCCCTTGCCGCCTCGATGCCACTCGAATTATTTAGAGTTCATACCCGACCGTTATCCGCACCCAGGCCGCATGCCTGAAACATCTTATAAGCGGATTAACTCACTCATTTTTTTGCAGATTTTAACTAAGGACATCTCAATGAACCGAGAGGGGATTTTAAAACACATACCCTGGATGCTGCTGGGGATACTCGGCGCGTCCTGCCTGGGCGTAGTGGCACTGCGCCGCGGTGAACACATCAGCGCCTTGTGGATCATCGTCGCTTCGGTGGCGGTGTATCTGGTGGCATACCGTTATTACAGCCTGTACATCGCCACCAAGGTGATGAAGCTGGACGCCTTCCGTGCGACGCCGGCCGTGGTCAACAACGACGGCCTGAACTACGTCCCGACCAACAAGAACGTGCTGTTCGGCCACCACTTCGCCGCCATTGCCGGTGCCGGCCCGCTGGTCGGCCCGGTGCTCGCTGCGCAGGTCGGCTACCTGCCCGGCACGCTGTGGCTGCTGGGTGGCGTGGTGCTGGCGGGGGCGGTGCAGGACTTTATGGTGCTGTTCATCTCCTCACGCCGCAACGGCGCATCGCTCGGCGAGATCATCAAAAAGGAAATGGGCCCGGTGCCGGGCACCATCGCGCTGTTTGGCTGCTTCCTGATTATGATCATCATCCTGGCGGTGCTGGCCCTGATCGTGGTGAAAGCGCTGGCGGAAAGCCCATGGGGCGTATTCACCGTCTGCGCCACCGTGCCAATTGCCCTGTTTATGGGTGTTTATATGCGCTTCCTGCGCCCGGGTCGGGTGGGTGAAGTGTCGGTCATTGGTATCGTGCTGCTGGTGGCATCCATCTGGTTCGGCGGCGTCATCGCCCATGACCCGTACTGGGGCCCGGCGCTGACCTTTAAAGACACCACCATCACCTTTACGCTGATTGGTTATGCGTTCGTTTCCGCCCTGCTGCCGGTATGGCTGATCCTGGCACCGCGCGACTATCTGGCGACCTTCCTGAAAATTGGCGTGATCGTCGGGCTGGCGATTGGCATCGTGATCCTCAACCCTGAGCTGAAAATGCCGGCGGTAACCCAGTTTATCGACGGCACTGGCCCGGTGTGGAAAGGCTCGGTGTTCCCGTTCCTGTTCATTACCATCGCCTGTGGCGCCGTGTCCGGCTTCCATGCGCTGATCGCCTCCGGCACCACGCCAAAGCTGTTGGCCAATGAGAAAGACGCACGCTTTATCGGTTACGGCGCGATGCTGATGGAATCCTTCGTTGCCATCATGGCACTGGTTGCCGCTTCCATCATCGAACCTGGCCTGTACTTCGCCATGAACACCCCACCGGCAGCACTGGGCATCACCATGCCAGACCTGCACCGTTTGGGGACCGAAGATGCGCCGATGATCATGGCGTCACTGCGTGATGTGAGTGCCCATGCGGCAGCGACCGTCAGTTCCTGGGGCTTTGTCATCAGCCCGGAACAGATCCTGCAGACCGCCAAAGACATTGGCGAACCTTCCATACTGAACCGCGCCGGTGGCGCGCCAACGCTGGCAGTAGGTATCGCCCACGTGTTCCACCAGATCATCCCTGGTGCCAACATGGGCTTCTGGTACCACTTCGGTATTCTGTTTGAAGCGCTGTTCATCCTGACCGCACTGGACGCAGGTACCCGTTCCGGCCGCTTTATGCTGCAGGACTTGCTGGGCAACTTTGCGCCATTCCTGAAAAAAACCGACTCACTGGTGGCCGGGATTGTCGGCACCGCGGGCTGCGTCGGCCTGTGGGGTTACCTGCTGTATCAAGGGGTGGTCGATCCGCTCGGCGGCGTGAAGAGCCTGTGGCCGCTGTTCGGCATCTCCAACCAGATGTTGGCTGCCGTCGCCTTGGTGCTGGGCACCGTAGTATTGATTAAGATGAAGCGCACCCAATACATTTGGGTCACCGTGCTACCGGCGGTGTGGCTGCTGATTTGTACCACCTACGCGCTGGGCCTGAAGCTGTTCAGCGACAACCCGCAGCTGGAAGGTTTCTTCTTCCAGGCCGGTGAGTACAAGCGCAAAATCGCCGAAGGCGGTGCCGAGCTGACCGCCCAGCAGGTGGCAAACATGAACCATATCGTGGTGAACAACTACACCAACGCCGGGCTGAGCATTCTGTTCCTGCTGGTGGTGTACAGCATCATCTTCTACGGGGTGAAAACCGCCATGGCGGCGCACAAAAACCCGAACCGCAGCGACCAGGAAACACCGTACGTGCCGGTGCCTGAAGAAGCGCCTTCCAGCGGCGTAACTGAGGGGGACGTCAAAGTTTCACCGCAGCACTGATGTGATTTAACGGATACCCTGCATAATGAAAGTTAAGTAGTAGCCAATGGATTTCGAGCCGCAGCAAGGCGGCAAATGAGCGACAAATCGGTAGGGAACCGATTTGAACAGCGTTTGCGCTGGCCCAAAGGGTGAGCCTCAGGGATGAGGCTCATTAATCCCCAGGAGCTTACTCAAGTAAGTGACTGGGGTTCGTGAATGAAGCCAACACCGCTGCGGTTCGAAAGACGAAGGGTATGCAGGGTAATTTTTGGGAGAAGGTTTATGTTCGGTAATCTCGGCCAGGCGGGTAAATATCTCGGGCAGGCGGCGCGCATGTTGGTCGGCGTGCCTGACTACGATACCTACGTCCAGCATATGAAAGACAACCACCCGGACAAACCGGTGATGACCTATAAAGAGTTTTTCCGCGAACGCCAGCAGGCCCGCTACGGTGGGGACGGTAAAGGCGGTATGCGCTGTTGTTAGTTAAAAGGATCCGCAATGAAACCCATCGCAGTCACCATTCTGACCGGCTTTTTGGGTGCCGGTAAAACCACCCTGCTCCGCCATATTCTCAACGCCGAACACGGCTACAAGATTGCGGTGATTGAAAACGAATTCGGCGAAGTGCCGATCGACAACGCGCTGATTGGCGACCGCGCCAGCCGCATCACTACCCTGAGCAACGGCTGCATCTGCTGCAGCAAATCCAACGAGCTGGCAGACGCACTGCTCGACTTGCTGGACGGCGTAGACAGCGGCCAACTGGCGTTCGACCGACTGATCATCGAATGCACCGGCATGGCCGATCCCGGCCCGATCACCCAGACCTTTTTCTCGCACGAGATCCTCTGCGAACGCTTCCTGCTGGACGGCATCATCACCCTGGTGGACGCCGCACACGCCGATCAACAACTCAGCCAGTTCAGCATCGCGCAGGCACAGGTAGGCTACGCCGACCGCATTCTGCTGACCAAAACCGACGTGGCACCGGACTGCGAAGCGCTGATACAACGCCTACAGCAGATGAATGCCCGCGCACCGGTGTATAAAGTGACGCACGGCGATATCGACCTAAGCGTGCTGTTCGACATCGAAGGCTTTGTGCTGAACGACAAGCTGAACCTGACGCCACCTGCCCCACTGTTCCGCCGCATTCCGCAGGCGCAAAACAACATTCAGTCGATCGTGGTGTATCACGACCAGCCGCTGGAGCTGATGCAGATATCCGAAGTGATGGAGGGCCTGCTGCTGGAATACGCCGACAGCCTGCTGCGTTATAAGGGGATTTTGTCGATCAAGGACGAACCGCGCCGCCTGCTGTTCCAGGGCGTGCAACGGCTGTATAACGCCGACTGGGATCGCGAGTGGCTGCCAGAGGAAGAGCGCCGCAGCACCCTGGTGTTTATCGGTGTGGATTTGCCGGAGGAGACGATCCGCCAGCGGTTTGCCGACCTGGCATAACCTTAAGTTCATCAGGCTGCGCCTTTGCCCGCGCAGCCCATTTCTGCCCCTTACCCCTTCTGAAAATACGGCCCCGCCGCTACCGAATCCCGCAGGATCAGGCTCGCCGGGAAGGCCGGGCGCTTGCTCAGCTCGCCGCCGTCCAGCATCGACACCAGGCGGTTGATGGTTTCCTTGATCATGTCGGTCACTGGCATTTTCATGCTGGAGAGCGAGGGAATGGTATAAGGCGCCAGCGGGATGTCATCAAAACCTATCACCGACACGGCGGACGGCACCGGGATTTGGCACTCTGTCAGCCGCTTGATGGCGCCGATGGCCATCTCGTCGTTGCTGGCAACAATGGCGCTGAACGTGTAGCCGCTAGCCAGCAGCGCATCGACCGCCGCCATGCCGCTTTGCGCATTCCACTTGCCTTCGACAATCAGAGCGCTATCGACCGCGATACCCTGCTCCGCCAACGCGGCTTTATAGCCGGAAAGCCGCTCCAGCCCGGTGGGTGAATCCAGCGAACCGGTGATAAAGGCAATATCGCGATGCCCCTGTTCGATCAGGTGACTGACCGCCGTCGCACTGGTGGCGTGCTGATCGCTGAAAATGCAGTAGCTGTCGTTCAGCCTTAACCGGCGATTGATGACCAGAATCGGCTGTTTATGCTGGGAAATGATCGCGTCCATCTCCGCAATCGACAGAAAGCGCGGGTAGATGATCACGCCGTCACAGCGCAGATCCAGCAGGAATTGAATGGCGGCCTTTTCCTCTTCGGCGGTGTGCTTGCCGTCCGCCAGGATCAGTTGGCGGCCGTGCTCTTCCATGATGCGCGCCGACTGAAACATCAGCTCGCTGAAGTAGTTGCCGCTGTACAGCGTGTTGGTGACCACCAGCCCGATGGTCTGGGTGGTTTTGGTGGCGAGATTGCGCGCCAGCAGGTTGGGCCGATAGCCGGTCTCGGCAATGGCTTTCTCTACCTGTTCGCGCTTTTCCGGGCCGACATAGCCGCTGCCGGACAGCACGCGGGACACCGTCGCTTTCGACACGCCCGCCCTTTTAGCCACCTCAAGTATTGTTGCCATCTCTGCGCCGTCAAAATCCAGGGTTCAGCGCAGTCTACCCAAGACGCCCCCCGTTTGAAATCTTTTCACGCCTGCCGCTGCCGTCCCCTTCGGCCTTAAAGTGACCAGGTTCACGAAACGAAAAACCCAAAAATCATAATTCTTGCCAGATCAAAAACAGATCAGCATGATTTTGTGAAACCGGTTTCTTATGGGCGTTTCATTGAGATGGAACGGCGGATCGCCCAGGCAGTAAAAGTGAGCCTTTGGGCAATCCGAATTCATATCTGAAGAGACGACAACCTTATGCCGAAGAACTACGCAGAGATCTCACCCGCCATCGTGAATGCGTTGGGCGGTCTCAGCAACATCGACGCCGTTACGCACTGCATGACCCGCTTGCGATTCGTGGTGAAAGACAAGGCGCTGATCGACACGCCAAAGCTCAAAGCGATTAGCGGCGTGATGGGCGTGGTGCACAGCGGCGAGCAGTGCCAGGTGATCATCGGTAACGAGGTGTCAAAAGCCTATCAAGCGGTGTTGGCGCTCGGCCTGCCGGGCAACGCCCCCGCCGCCGTGCCGGCAAAGCGCAAAATTACCCTGAAAGGCATCGGCGCCGGCATTCTCGACGCGCTGGTGGGCACCATGTCGCCGTTGATCCCCGCCATTATCGGCGGTTCGATGGTGAAACTGCTGGCAATGATGCTGGATATGGCCGGGGTGTTCGACAAAGGCTCGTCGACGCTGGTGATACTGAACGTGATTGGCGATGGGGCGTTCTTCTTCCTGCCGGTGATGGTGGCGGCCTCTGCTGCCCTTAAATTCAAAACCAACATGTCGCTGGCGATCGCCATTGCCGGTGTGCTGTTGCACCCTAATTTTATCGACCTGATGGCCAAGGCGGCGCAGGGCCAGGCGGTGGAGTTCGCTTACATTCCGGTGACGGCGGTGAAATACACCTACACGGTGATCCCCGCGCTGGTGATGACCTGGATTTTGTCGTATATCGAGCGCTGGGTAGACCGCATCACCCCGGCGGTGACCAAAAACTTCCTTAAGCCGATGCTGATTGTGCTGATCGCCGCGCCGATCGCGATTGTGTTGATTGGCCCGCTCGGCATCTGGATCGGCAGCGGTATTTCGGCGCTGGTGTACACCGTACATGGCTATTTGGGCTGGCTTTCCGTCGCCATTATGGGGGCGATCTGGCCGCTGCTGGTGATGACCGGCATGCACCGCGTCTTCACCCCGACCATTATTCAGACCATCGCCGAAACCGGCAAAGAGGGCATGGTGATGCCGTCAGAGATTGGCGCCAACCTGTCGCTCGGCGGTTCTTCGCTAGCGGTGGCGTTCAAAACCAAGAACCGCGAACTGCGCCAGACCGCCTTGGCCGCGGCCGCCTCCGCCATTGTGGCGGGCATTTCCGAACCGGCGCTGTACGGCGTGGCGGTGCGGCTTAAACGCCCGCTGATCGCCAGCCTGATCAGCGGCTTTGTCTGCGGTGCCGTCGCCGGTATCGGCGGGCTCGCCAGCCATTCGATGGCGTCGCCCGGCCTGTTCACCAGCGTGCAGTTCTTCGACCCGACGAACCCGATGAGCATTGTCTGGGTCGGCGGCGTGATGGTGCTGGCCGTGGTGCTGTCGTTCGTGCTCACGCTGCTTTTGGGCTTCGAAGACATCCCGGAAAGCGAAGCAACCCAAACCGCGCCCCCGGCCCCCGCGACGAATCCCGTTAACGCCGCGAATACCCAATAGAACACTATTTAAGTTATAGAGGATTTCATGTCTGATTCAACATTCCCGCAAGGGTTTTTATGGGGCGGCGCCCTGGCCGCCAACCAGTCGGAGGGGGGTTATCGCGAGGGCGGCAAAGGGCTGACCACGGTTGACATGATCCCGCATGGCCCCAACCGCATGCCGGTGAAGCTGGGCCTGGAGAAGCGCTTTAGCCTGCGCGAAGACGAGTTTTATCCCAGCCACGACGCCATTGATTTTTACCATCGCTACCGCGACGACATTGCGCTGATGGCGGAGATGGGCTTCACCGTGTTCCGCACCTCCATCGCCTGGAGCCGGATTTACCCGAACGGCGATGAGCTGACGCCTAACCCGGAAGGCATCGCCTTCTACCGCAGCCTGTTCGAAGAGTGCCGTAAATACGGCATCGAGCCGCTGGTGACCCTGTGCCATTTCGACGTGCCGATGCACCTGGTGACCGAATACGGCTCCTGGCGCAACCGCAAGATGGTGGAATTTTTCACCCGTTATGCCCGCACCTGCTTTGAAGCCTTCGACGGGCTAGTGAAGTATTGGCTCACCTTCAACGAGATCAACATTGTACTGCACAGCCCGTTCTCCGGCGCAGGATTGGTGTTTGAAGCAGGTGAGAACCCCGAGCAAGTAAAATACCAGGCCATACACCACGAACTGGTGGCCAGCGCGCTGGCGACCCGCATCGCGCATGAGGTGAACCCCGCCAACCAGGTGGGCTGCATGCTGGCCGGTGGCAACTTCTACCCCTGGTCCAGCAAGCCGGAAGACGTGTGGGCCGCGCTGGAGAAAGACCGTGAGAACCTGTTCTTTATCGACGTGCAGGCCCGCGGTGCCTACCCTGCTTACTCTGCCCGGGTGTTCCGCGAGAAAGGCGTGAGCATCGTAATGGAGGAAGGCGACGCCGAGATCCTGAAGAACACCGTCGATTTTGTCTCCTTCAGCTATTACGCCTCGCGCTGCGCGTCTGCCGACATGAACGACAACAACAGCAGCGCCGCCAACGTGGTGAAATCCCTGACCAACCCGCATATTCCGCGCAGCGACTGGGGCTGGGGCATCGACCCGCTGGGTTTGCGCATCACCATGAACATGATGTACGACCGTTACCAAAAGCCGCTGTTCCTGGTGGAAAACGGCCTGGGCGCCCACGACGAGTTCAATGCCGCAGGCGAGATTGAGGACGATTACCGCATCAGCTACCTGCGGGAACATATCCGCGCCATGGCCGACGCCATCGCCGACGGCGTGCCGGTGATCGGCTACACCACCTGGGGCTGCATTGATCTGGTGGCGGCATCGACCGGGGAAATGAGCAAGCGCTACGGCTTTGTTTACGTCGATCGCGACGACAGCGGCAACGGCACCCTTGCGCGGACTCGGAAGAAATCATTCTGGTGGTACAAGAAGGTGATTGCCAGTAATGGGGCGGATTTGGGGTGATGGATTTGGCGGCGGCAAGGGCCGCTAATGGCGATTGTTGCGAGCCGCATTCCAGATTGAGTAGTAAGCCCCTGTAATTCTGTACAGGCTATTTTTTCGCCTTTTTGTCAGCGCTATAGTCTCCCGGCTGCGGCACAATCCGCAGCCGGAGTTAGCGTTCCGAATCCCCCAACCCTGTTCGAATATGGTATAAATTCGGGCATGCCGATGCGCACCCAAACAATGGTGGCTCGGGTGGTGCTTCCTCCGGGAAGGCCGGGATCCGTTGGGGCCGGTTACGCTAACACCGCTCGAGCTACCACCCCGAGTTTAGCGTCTCTTCTGGTAGCGGTATTTCTCCCCCCAATGGAAATGACCGATATGGAAAACACCTCCTCAACGAACACATCTGAAACAGCGCCAAGCACCCTTACCCTCTATCGCGAATTGTTCAATCAGCTCGATCTCAGCACCTTAGACGCAACACAACTCTTAGACCTTGCCGCCCTCTCCGCCGAACAGGCCGAAGGGCTCTGCCACGGCCTGATGCTGTTAGGCGACCTCATGCAAAAGAACCCGCAGCCCGACGACACCCAGTGGGAACAGCTAAATCACTACCTCAACGCAACGGCTCACTTAGTACCGGCATTGTGCAACCTCTATGGCCGTGCACTGCGCGAGATGGAGTGCCAGAGCTGATAAGTTAAAATAAAAGCCAAAACAAATAATAAGAACGGTATTAGTTTTGTACCGTTCTTATCACTCCGATAAATCTCATAGATCT
This sequence comes from Serratia sp. PL17, assembly GCF_017832355.1. GTDB lineage: Bacteria > Pseudomonadota > Gammaproteobacteria > Enterobacterales > Enterobacteriaceae > Serratia. Next base: position 294,357 of record NZ_JAFIBY010000002.1, on the reverse strand, counting down.
GACTGACACATCACGATAAACACATTCACGAAGGTAGGCATTTTCCCCACGGCCTGGCATAGTTAACGCATTCGATAAATCGATGAGTTAACTGCTGGATAACGATGCATGGCCGCTGGCAGTACGCAAACGCATTGATCAGAATCCGTTCTGCAATGAGGGGAATGTTTTGGCTATAAAGATCGCAATGTTATCTTCGAAAGAGGCTGTTTTAAAAGCTATCGAAGAATATAACAACCAAGGTTATGATGATTTCCTTAAGAAAAATAAAATTGAAAAAATAAGAACACACAAGGTCCGTTATAATAAATCCCTGTACGACATTAATGGGATAGCCACCGCAGCTTATATTCTCCAAATTGGTGAACCATCAGATAAAGTAAAATTCAGTGTTAATCTAGAAACGGTCATCCAAGCATTTAAAAAACTTGGCTTCGAGGTAATTGAAACACCGCATCCTCTGGAGAAATTAGAGAAAGGTGAACTTTACAAACGTAAAGACCTCCACGACCTCTACGGCGGGCAAGAGCAAGGCGGAATATCGACACCTAAAGAATTCCCCGTGATCTTCATTTTCACCGGCGAGGCTGGCGAAACGCATGGGTACAAAGACGGATGGTCTAACGACGACCACTTCTCCTACACGGGAGAGGGGCAGAAAGGTGACATGGCGTTTACCAACGGTAATAAACATATCCGAGACCATAAAGATAATGGTAGGGATATACTTTTATTTGAATATAATAAAAAACGTACGGGCGTAAAATTTATTGGATTGTTTGAGTGCGATTCATGGAATTACACCCAATGTCTAGATACCGAAAAAAACATGAGGCAAGGGATAGTTTTTAATTTATTCCGAGTATCTTCTGCTCAAGACGTAGACAATGACACCACTACATCAGAAGTAGACCAAAAGAAAGAAACGCTCGAGCAGCTACGCGCCAAGGCCATAAAATCATCCATGATGACGAGCCGGCGCAAAGAGAGCGATAGCAAACAATCTTGGTTCGAACGCAGCGAAGACGTGAAAAAATACGTACTTCAACGCGCCAATGGCATCTGTGAATCCTGCGAGCAACCCGCACCGTTCCAGAAAAAGAATGGCGATCCTTATCTAGAACCTCACCACACAAAACGCCTCGCCGATGAAGGCCCCGATCACCCGCAGTGGGTTGGCGCCATCTGCCCTACCTGCCACCGCCGGATCCACAGTGGTGCTGATGGAAAAGCGCTGAACCAGACTTTAATGGTGAAGTTGGAGCTGAAAGAAGCGAATTTTAAATAGCCATTGTTTAAAAACTATTTGAGTAGAAGTGTTCGAGGATGGTGTTTAAAGAGAGGGGTCTAGAAAAGGATCATCTGTTCCCCACATCATCCTCTGCCCGCGCTTTGCTAATGAAAACATTATTAAGATCGAGGTGTGCTAATCAACGGGGAGCAAGTAACTACCCCATAAAAAATCCACGCCGAAGCGTGGATTCAATTTCATAGCCAAGACCAGGTATCACGTTATTCGAAATGAACGGCGGGGTTATCCGCCAGTGACACGAAATTCTTCGTATTTTTATCCAGCGTGCGGATCTCGCCACTTTCGATGTCGTAAACCCAGCCGTGCAAGCGCAGGCCGTTGTTGCGCAGGCCCACGGCAACGGACGGGTGAGTCTTAATGTTATTTAGCTGGGCGATGACGTTCTCTTCGACCATAGCATTAACTTTGTCGATTTCGTTATCCCAGGTTTTCTTCTCTACCACCGCTTTGGCCGCGTCCGCGTAGTGCAGCCAGTGGGCTACAGCAGGCATCGGGTCAAGGCACTGACAAGAGGCTATCGCCTTCATGGCGCCGCAGTTCGAGTGCCCGCAAATCACGATATCCGTGACGCCCAGTGCCACTACCGCGTATTCGATGGTCGCCGACACCCCGCCCGGTTCCGGGCCAAAGGAAGGAACGATGTTGCCTGCGTTACGGATAACGAAAAGCTGCCCCGGATCTTGCTGAGTCACAAGCTCGGGCACCAGGCGGCTGTCAGAACACGAAATAAAAAGCGCTTTAGGGTTCTGGCTGGAGGCAAGGCTGCGGAAGAGTTCCTTACGCTGAGGGAAAATCTCTTTCTGGAAGCTGAGGAAACCTTCAATGATATGTTGCATAACACGCTCTCTGGATCGGTAGTATCGATAACATGATAATCATCACTCCCGGTTAGTCCAGCATCTCTTTGGCGGAAATGAACAAGAAGCAACTGCACAACGGCCTGCAAAAGTGGCAATGACGAGATCCGGCAATCCGTTGATGGAAAAACGCCTCCGTCACGCGGAGCATCTACAGTTTTCTGGTGATATTCTTCGTTGCTTCTGCGTTCTGGTCCCCACTCAGACAGGGACGGCTGCTCAGCAGTGGATTACCCGAGGTACGCTTTGTTCATGACATCTATACGTCTTACCTAGTAGTACGTGACAACAATCAGTACTTCGCCAGAATCATGACCACGGGCAGTGTCTGGAAGCCAGTCTCTTTACAGGGTCAGCATAAAACCTACATTCTGGTTATCGGGGAAAGCGTACGCCGCGATTATCTGCATGCCTTCGGGGGAAAGTATCTCAACACGCCATGGCTTGATAATACCCCAGCCACGCTGTTTACCCATTATATCTCTGCCGGGCCGTCTACCATGCTTTCCCTGACCAACACACCGGCCCGTAGTCAGGGCAATGTGACCGAACTGAATAACAATATCGTTACGCTCGCTTCACGCGCCGGATTTGAAACCTGGTGGATTTCAAATCAGGGCAGGAAAGGTCATTTTGACTCACCCGTGGCATTAATAGGAGAAACTGCAGACCATCCTTATTTTACTAAATCAGCCAGCTCTGATGACAGGACGTATTCCCCGGATGATCAGTTGTTGCCGCAACTTAAAACCGCACTGAAACAGGGCGATGGAAAAAAATTCATCGTACTGCACCTGATGGGGTCACATCCGCAGGCCTGTATGAGAACACGAGATCAGTATGATATCGATGCGGGTGCCAAAGAAATATCATGCTATATCAAATCCATCGCTATGACTGACAAGCTGCTGGGACAGATCCATGACATGGCAGAGCATCACGGCGGCGACTGGTCCATGATGTATTTTTCGGATCACGGACTGTCATACATCAACAAAGACAAGGCAAATGCTTACTTAACGCACGGAGATAAAACCCGCGAGAATTACGACGTGCCATTTTTCACCGTCGACAGAAATCAAACAGAAAGAGTTATCATCCCGGTACAACACAGCGGCTTACGTTTTCTGGAAACATTTTCAGAATGGATGAAAATTAGCGACCCGTCGATTGCCCGTTGCGATGAGTCGCTCTCCGATGTGGACTACACACCTTCCAATCAGGTCATTAATTTTAAAGGACAATTTGTCAATTATGATGGATTGTCCGCAGAGAGCAATTAGTCTCATGTTTACCGGGTTGCATCGGGTGCAACATTGATGCATGAAATTTTTAAGAAAAACTGTTTTTGTGCCAATATAGAAAGAGGAGGCTCTCCATTTTTCTGTCACTTACTGACATAACCTGTCAGTAAGTAAGATTACCATCAGGGAAAAGCTATCAAGGGAAGACTTATGAGCGGGCATGAAGTCATGGTACAGAGAATAACCGTCATTATCTCAGAACTTTATCAATACGGTTTTGTGTCTCGCCAAAAGTTGATGAACGAATTCAAAATCAGCGAACGCACCTTGTATCGGGATCTTAACCGTTTGGGCGATCGTATTATCCATAATGGCGATGGTATTTACAGACTGGCACCTGCTTATGCCAAACCTCAATCACTAAAAGAACTACAAAACCTCGTCCGTATTTTAGGTATGGAAGCGTTATTTCCCGCAAAAAAACTCTTCTCCCAGCCTGATTTAACGTCGTTAAGTATCCGTTCTCTACCGAGTGATCCTGAGGCTCAGAGAGTACTTGAGAATAACTTTAGTCTGTTTGATAAAGCGATTCGCGAAAACAACATTTGCGAATTTCACTATAAAGACAAACTCCGTACCGTTGCCCCTTATAAGCTCATTAACATAAAAGGTGTCTGGTATCTCGGTGCTGTGGATAGAGGAAATGTGAAGGGTTATCAGCTCAGTAAAATTCGCTGGCTGAATCTTACTCCCGTACATTTTACGCCAGAGCTGTATATAACTCAGTACTTTGCTGAAGAAGATGATGTCTGGTTTTCTCTGAATAAGCAGACGGTACACGTCAAAATCGCAGCCGAGGTTAGCTACTACTTTCAGCGCCGCAACTTATTACCTGCGCAGAAATTAATACGACAAGAATCAAACGGTGATTTGATTGTGCAAACCGAAATGGCGCACGAAAACCAGCTCTTCCCTCTATTACGATACTGGTTACCCAATCTCATTATTATTTCCCCTATTAGCCTGCAACATCGTTTTCAGCAGAAGCTCAATCAACAGATGGCTGAAATGGAAACAAAATACGGCATGGCTATTTTTGACGACATGCAACAGGAGTAAATCATGCTACGCGGTTCAGAAAGAAAAGAAGCATTAGCCAGTCTCACCCGAGCAACTAACCAATATGAAGCACAGGCAAAAGATACTCAGGAGGAGATCACTGCGCTCTTTTTGCTGCGCCAAAAGTGCAGTAAAAATTTGATTACTCGTGGTGAAAGCTTTGTAAACCGACTGGCGAATAAACCCAAAGAATTTGATAAATCCTGGAGCGAACTGAAAGCGGAAATTGCTGAGTTCGATAACGTCGTCGAAAAACTGGAAGAAGAATACCGAACATCACACGTTGGTAAAGGGACCGCTGCCGCAGGGGTTGCTGTCGGAGCGGGAGTCGCAGCATTTGCCCCTACGGCAGCACTGGCCATTGCTACGACTTTTGGTACGGCCTCGACCGGGACAGCCATTGCAACTTTAAGCGGCGCGGCGGCAACGAATGCTGCACTGGCATGGCTTGGTGGTGGTGCGCTTGCAGCGGGTGGTGGAGGCATGTCTGCAGGAGGCGCATTGCTGGCGTTAGCAGGTCCAGTCGGTTGGGGAATTGGCGCAGTAGGCATTGCAGGTGGCACCTTACTGGCTCGTCGTAAGAATGGAAAAATCATTGACGAAGCTCAGCGCGAAGATCGTCAGGTTCGCGCCAAAACCAGCGAATTGAGAGTGATGGAACGCGGAGCTCAGGAACTGAAGGTGTTAACGTCAGAGCATTATCATGGCACTGAAAGCATCGTCGATGCACTGGAAAAGACCGCGCCGCGAGACTATAGCCAGTTCAATGCGCATCAGAAAGATCAGCTAGGGGCGTTGATTAACCATATCAATGCGTTATCAAAATTGATCAACAAGAAAATCCAGTAATGAACAGTTTAAATAGTCATGATGCGGTCGGCGATCAGGTTATCGGCAGTGCGGTTGATGCCCTCAATCAGGCCCGCATCAAAGATGAATGGCTTAAGTTGGCGCAGCAGGATAGCGCCTTTTCTTTCGCTGGCGAACAGATGCAGAAGGTGCGTGATTTTATTGCGTCACCTAATAACATTCTGGGTTCGATGAGTACCAAGCACGGTGAGATTGCTGAACAACTTGAGGTGGGCGTGCGCAATGCACGCCAGGCGATCGATAAAGGATTGGTTGATGAGTCGGCTTTAGGTGCAACATTTAACGGGGTGGGTCGCACCGCCCCTGCGGACTACAAGATTGATGGTATTGAAGTACAGTCAAAATTTATAAACGGCATTAATAACAATCTAACGCATGTCCTGAAGCACATGGAAACCTATCCCGACTTCACAAAGGGTGAGCCGTTTTACCATATCCCGAAAGATACCTGGCAGACCATCCAGGACGTCATTGACGGGAAGCCGGTAGAGGGATTGAGCGAAAAAACATTACAGGCTATTAAGGATAAAGTTGCCGATATTGAAAGCGCGACGGGGCGACCATTTGCCGATGTCGTGCGCCCAGGTGTTTCCGATTACAAAGACGTTCAATGGGGGAAAATCGACGAAACACTTGATAAGCATGATCAGGAATTAGGTAAGCAGAACGAGACTAAAAAAGCTGAAATTATCGAGGATCACCAGCCTTCGCTGAACGAAGCGATGCGGGCGACAGTTATGGGGGCAGCTTTCGGGGGCGCTTTTGCTCTCGGAACGGGGATATACCGCAAGTACCGTGACGGTAAAAATATTTTTTGTGGTGAGTTCGATACACAAGACTGGCAGGACGTGGGGCTGGATACGCTAAAAGGTGCAGCCATTGGAGGTGTATCCGCTGGAGCGATTTATACCCTTACCAACTATGCCTCGATGGGAGCACCATTCGCCAGCGCACTTGTCACCGCCGCCAAGGGGGTTGGAAGCCTTGCCTTATCTTACCAGCAGGGTGAAATAGATCTTGATGAGTTTACCGAGCTCGGGCTCATTGTTTGTGCCGAGTCCGCCATTGTTGGTGCAATGGCCATTGCAGGCCAAGCGTTAATCCCTGTTCCTGTGCTGGGAGCAGTGATTGGCTCTATCTCCGGGAAGTTCATGGTCACCGTAGCCAAAAATTTGGACAGCAAAGCCCGCCAGGCTCTGCAAGCCAGAATGGACCATTTTACTCTTCGCTTGAATGACATTGAGCGGCAGGCACTCAAGCGCATCTTGTCCGAATTCACGGCATTAGGTGAACTGACAGCAGCAGCTTTCAATGTTGAAAATAACCGTAAATTACTCGAGGCGAGCATTACACTTGCTCAGGCCTATGGAGTAGAGAAAAACAAAATCATTAAAAATGCGGATGATTTGGACGCCTTTATGATGGCGTGATGCCGGGATGAAACGGTTAAAAAAAGGATAAAAATAATAATGCTACAGATAATTGGTGTATTAATTCTTCTGGTTATAGGGTTTGTTATTATTAAAACGTTATTTCGGGCATCGCTCAATATTCTGGGTGTGGTATTAGGTCTAGGGGTACTGATTGTAGCAGGACCACCGCTATTAGCAGGTTATATTGTGGAGCACATATCTTTGCGCTTCGCCTACGCTGGTCGTTGGGTGTTCCACTGGTCATTTCTGGCATGATCATTAGCTTTATGTGGGGGCTTGACGGCAAACATATCGCCTATGAAGCCCATACCTTTGACTCAATGAAGTTCATTTTAACTGCCGCATTTGCTGGAGGCCTGCTAGCGCTGCCCGTGCAAACCAGAGCAATTCTGAGAAATGGGCTTACATCAGCCGACATTGCCAGGAAAATTAATGAGTATTATTGCTGTTTCTATACTTCTTATTTTTTGATGACCTGTTCTGCTGCAACTCCATTTATCGCATGGCAATACAATATCTCATCTTCGCTAATGTGGTGGGCTGGTTTGCTTTACTGGATAGCAGCCTTGCTGACGCAGTTCTATGCGGCAAATCAGATTCAGGAACTCAAGAAATTAGCGATTGCTATCAACGAAGGATTGAAGGAACAAAAAGCAATCAATAGCCGAGGATGGCTGGCAGAGCTAAAACAAGGAAGTAACCTCTCAGCAGAATTAATCGAAAGTATTTATCTGAAGCTGGTCTCGCAATATATTTTGCAGGGCGATACGCGTGAACAAGAATTGGCGGGCGAAAACTGGTTATTGAATGATGCCTGGTATGAAACAAAAATGGCTGAATTCAATGAACGATTAAACAGCAAGCTAACTCACTCTTCCGATGAGCTGAAAAGCCTTTTCGCCAATCGACTAAATTTACCTTCCGCTGCAAACGATGATCTCCTGAATCGTTATCTCGATTGTGGGAGTTATTATTCGTTTTCAGACGGACGAAAATTTGTCTCATTCCACTATGTAGATGAACTTTGTACCTGCACATCATGCGGTTTGAGTGATATTAGAAGTGTGAATGGTACTGAGCACGTAAACCATGAATGGTATTGCTCTGATGTCTGTCGGGAAACTGAAAAACTATGTCTGGAAATCCATGAGAGACCACAGGCTGAGTTTATTTCCAGCGCAGCGATGAATGGCCTGATACTCATGACGTTGCCAGAAGTCTGGAATACCAATGAAAAAATGTTTGCTACGGGTGGACAAGGACATGGTTTTGCAGCTGAACGAGGAAATCATCTGGTCGACAAAGCACGTCTGAAAGACTCACATATTCTCGGTGACGACAATGCAAAAAATGGAGCAGATAGGCTGGTTAATGGTACTGAGATCCAAACAAAGTATTGTGCGACTGCAGCGCGCAGCGTAGGGGCGGGTTTTGATGGGCAGAATGGTCAGTATCGTTACTATGACAGTAACGGCACACCGATGCAGCTTGAAGTGCCTAAAGACCAGTATGCAAAAGCACTTGAAACTATGCAGAACAAAATTCGCGATGGCAAAGTGCCAGGGGTTAACGATCCTGTTGAAGCGACAAAACTGGTGCGTCAGGGCCATTGTTATGGGTCAGTAAGAATGATAAAGGGAAATAAGGGAATTGGCGGAAATTTTCGGGAACAAGTGGGATAGCAAACCCATATGGCTCAAGGAATTGCGGAAGTGAGTCGCGCTGTTAGAGCAAAAAAAACAGCAAGAACAAAAATGAGAAAACAAATGCAGATCGAATTAGTTGACCACTTAATTTGATAAAGGCGAAGACCTGCATAAGTTCGTTTAAAAGGTGTTTAAATCAGTCACCAATGTCCTTTGCAATGTTCACGACTTGTCCGATAACTTGGAGGTTATGCATCGAATCAGGTTTGATTTCTAGGGGCTTATATGATGAGTTGTCGCTAATCAGTAACCATGAGCCATCAAGTAGAACCTGAATTCTTTTGACCCACAGCATATCCTCTTGACGAATAACATAAATATTACCGTCAGTAGGTCTGGTTTTAGCTGTATTGATCAGTAGTGTATTGTTATTGCTGATCGTCGGTTCCATCGAATCACCTTTAGCCCAAACAACAACTAGCTCACCTTCCTTAAAACCTCTGTATCTCATCCACTTGCGTCGAAACGCTAAATGGCGACAAGGCTCAGTTCCTGTATCTCCAACAGTACCATGACCAGCAGAAACCTGAACTCTATAACCTGGTATTAAGGCGAACTCATCCAGGAAATCGGTGAACGTATATTCATTGCTACTGGCATTCGGCGCATTCTCAGAGCTTGAAGGCTCATGAGCTAGCTCACCTTTGCTTTCAGTCTGTAGGCGTAATAGTTCACGTATAGCGGCTATAGGTAACGTAGATGCATGATACTCCGTCGCTTTCGTCCCTTTCCTTTTCCGCTTTAACAAAGGCCTATCCATAGTGGCTTTTTCTAAAAGGTCTCGCGCCCGTCTGGCCGTTGTTGGAACGTCAGGCAGGCCAGCGACATCCTGAGCACTAACCCAAGGTGCCCGCAATTTTTCGCTAAGCTCTACCTCTGGCGTCCTTTTCTCGCCGCCAGAAAGGGACGTTACGTCCTTTTCTTTGTTCTCTGTCTCTTTCATAGCTTGAGCCTTGTCACGTAAGGGGTGAATACTTAATAAACAAAAGAGACGAAACGGACGTATTAATGTTGACTTGCGTCCTTTTTGTCTCTATCGTCTTATTACTAGGTATTAACATATGGAGTTATTACAGTGATTAACTCGCTAGCATCGCAGAAAAGTGTGTCCGATGGAAGTGATTGGCATCGAGCTGACATCATCGCGGCGTTAAGAAAACGCGGTACTTCTTTGGCAAGAGTCTCAAGGGACGCAGGATTAAACTCCAGAACACTCAATAATGCGTTAGATCGTCCATGGCCGAAGGGGGAAAGATTGATTGCAGAAGCCATCGGCGTTGTTCCCGCACTTATCTGGCCAAGTCGTTATCTCAGCAAAGTGAATATGGGGTGATAGCAATGGAATGGTTTAGTGCTAACGAATTGGCTGGCATGACTGGTATGCCATCAACGCCGAGAAGAGCAAGAGACACATTGGAACGCTTGGTGCAGGCCAAACCGGAGCTGAGCAGAAAGCGCGAAGGCTCAAAGGCATTGGAATATCATTTTAGCTGCCTCCCTACTCATACCCGTGCCGCGGTAATGAAGCAAACCGGCATTATAAAAATTGGCAATAAGTCTTATGAAATTAAGAGGGATAAACAGGATTCATACTGCCGTGAAGTCCTTTGGCACCATTGGGAGTCTGCGACTGAAAAGCAGCGGTTGGCTGCCCAGAAAAAGACCGAAGCAATTCAGGCCGTTGCCGCACTGGTTGATACCGGCATTGATGTAGTTACCGCGTTTGATGCCGTGGCCGAGACTCACGATACCTCCGTTGCATCTGTACGGCGCTGGTACTACACCGCCCGTAAGTTTGCCCGTGAAGACTGGATGGTGGCACTGCTGGGCCAATACGGCAAAAGTATTGAAACCCGCCGTAAGAAAGAAGCTGATTGTGATCAGGAGGCTTGGGATTTCTTCCTGGCTGATTTCCTGCGCCCTGAGCGCCCGGCATTGCGCACAGCCTATGGGCGCTTGGTTGAGACTGCCCAGGCTCGTGCATGGGCTATCCCAAGCCTGTCTTCCATCCGTCGCAAGCTGGAACGCGAGGTTCCTGTTGAGCAGCGCGTACTGCTGCGCGAAGGGGAACATGCCGCCATGCGTCTGTTCCCTTCCCAAGAGCGTACCGTTGCCGACTTGACGGCCATGGAGTGGGTGAACGGTGATGGCTATCAACACAACGTATTCGTGCGCTGGTTCAATGGTGAAGTGATCCGCCCTAAGACCTGGATTTGGCAGGATGTTAAAACCCGAAAAATCCTGGCATGGCGTACCGACGTCAGCGAGAACAGCGACTCAATACGTTTGTCCCTTTCCGACATGATTGAGCGTTTTGGTATCCCTCGCAAACTGACAATCGATAACACGATGGCAGCAGCGAACAAATGGACTACGGGCGGCGTTCCTAACCGTTACCGCTTTAAAATCAAAGAGGACGACCCGAAAGGGATTATTCCTTTGCTGGGTATCGATCTGCATTGGACAAGCGTGTTGTTTGGGCGCGGCCATGGGCAGGCGAAGCCGGTAGAACGCGCCTTCTCTCACGGTGGTCTCGGTGAAACCGTCGATAAACACCCGGCGCTGGCCGGTGCTCACACAGGCCCCAGCCCGATGGATAAGCCGGACAATTACGGTGACCGGGTGATTGATGCAGAGGACTTTCTGAAGGTATTGGCCGAGGGGATCGCGTTTTGGAACCGTCAGCCTAACCGTAATACCGAGATGTGCCGGGGCATTCTGTCGTTTGATCAGGCGTTCGAGGAAAGCTACCAGCAAGCCACTATTCGCAAGGCGACACCAGAACAACGTCGTTTGCTGCTGTTACCAGCCGAAGCGGTTCGCATCAGCGAGTCAGGCACCTTTGTGATGGACGCTGGCGGTAAGGTTCAGGCCCGCAAAAACCGTTACTTCAGCGAGCGCCTGTTGGGCGTCAAGCCGAATAAGGTTGTAGTGCGTTTCGACCCGCAGAACCTACATCAGAGCGTCCTGTGTTACACGCTGGATGGTCGTTTTATCTGCGAGGCAACCTGTATAGAGAAAACCGGCTTTGGCGATACCCAGGCGGCTCGTGAGCACAATCGCAACCGTACCCAGTTTGTTAAACGCACCAAAGAAGCTGCCGCAGCCGCCAAGCGCATGTCAGCGCTGGAAGCCGCCGAGCTTATGCCAGAAACCGTACCGCCAGCCCCGCCAGAATCCAGGGTGGTCGAAATCCTGCGCCCTGTAGGTAACACCATGCGGCGGCAGATTGTGGAGGAACAGATTGAAGACGACGAAACCGAAGACGCCTTTAGCAATGCAATCAGCCACCTATATAACGAATTTCAGAATAAACAGATTTAATGGAGAAATATAATGACCAATGTAATTGAATTAGAACAACAGCAAGAACGAATTATTGAAGTCCGCAATGCTATTCGCTCTACCGTCGAAAACTCGGACATCACGTATGCATCCGTTGCCCGTGAAGTGGGTATCTCTCCAGGGGCGATATCACAGTTCATCAGTGGCGAATATCGCGGCGACAATAACAAGGTTGCTACCAATTTAAGCGTGTGGCTGGAAAACCGTCGTCGTCGCACCACCGAAATGCCCGTTGCGCCGGACTTCATCCCTACGCGTACCGTGAAGCAAATCTGGGATGCGCTGCAATACGCGCAACTGGCGCAGTGCATCGCCGTGATTTACGGCAACTCTGGCGTGGGTAAAACCCGTGCGCTCCAGCAGTTTGCCGCCACCCGGCCCAACGTATGGCTGATTACTGTATCCCCGTCCCGCTCCAGTCTCAGCGAGTGCCTGTATGAGCTGGCGCTGGAATTGGGTATTGGCGATGCACCTCGCCGTTCTGGCCAGTTAGGCCGTGCTATCCGCCGTAAACTGCGTGGTACCAACGGTGTAGTGCTGGTCGATGAAGCCGACCACCTGGATTATTCCGTGCTGGAAGAATTGCGCATCTTGCAGGAAGAAACCGGTGTGGGTCTGGCGTTAGTGGGTAACCATCAGATTTATGGAAAACTCACGGGTGGTAACAGCCGCAATATGGACTTTGCGCGTCTTTTCAGTCGTATAGCTAAAAAGGTATCCATCCTGAAAACCAAGAAGGCCGATGTGGAAGCCATCGCCGATGCGTGGGCGTTGGATAATAAGCCTGAACGGGAATTGATCCACGCGTTAGCCGAGAAACCTGGTGCATTGCGTACCATTTCCCACACGCTCCGCCTGGCGGCAATGTTCGCCCATGGCAGCAATGAAAAACTCAGTGAAAAGCATATACGCGCCGCTGTTAAAGATCTGGAAGGAGTCTCCGTATGATTAACCCGACCAAGTTGGTAAACGCACTGGGCTGGCTGCAACGCCGCAATGTCGAGATCAAGCATGTGAACGTCAACCGCTCACAGCCAATCGTTGAAGTGATGGCACCAGACGCTGACCTGAAGCGTAAGGCCCACAACTATCATTCTGTTTCTGCCGCCACAATTCAGGGCTGCGTTATTTACTGGAGATAATTATGACTAAATAGAAGTTTATGGAAATGAAAGTATCTTTTTTTGTTACCGATGCTGGCCAAATTAAGCAAGAAATTGATGTGAGCTATGCACAGGGAACGAATACAAAAGAATTCCAGGATGCTTACATGGCTGGTTTTCCAGAAAGCCAAAGAAAACTTGTTGATGCCGTGGTTAAAAAACTTGGCGGAAAAAAATTAAAACGTATTCACTGAGGTAATTATGAATAAAGAAATTGAACAAACCGGTTACCGTACAAACGCCCAGGGCCACCTGGTACCTGAAAACTTGATCCGCCCGGTCGATAAGCTGCGCGACGACGTTGTTTTGGGCATTGTCGATGCTGCAAGAGTCGTGCGTCAGGCCATGGCCGACTTCAAAGTTGCATCCATGCAGCAAATTGGCGATTTTATCGACCTGTCCTCACAGGAGTACGGTGTGGAATACGGTGGCACTAAGGGTAACGTTACCTTGCCGAGCTTTGATGGTCAGTTCAAAATCCTCCGCGCTGTTGGTGACCACCGCGTTTTCGATGAGCGAATTCAGGCGGCGAAAAAGCTGATTGATGAGTGTGTTATCAAGTGGTCTGACGGTGCGAGCGACAACCTGAAAGCACTGGTTGACCATGCTTTTCGTGTCAACAAGCAAGGCCGGATTGATGTTAACGAGGTGCTGAGCCTGCGCCAGATTGATATTGATGATTCTCGCTGGCAGGAAGCGATGGATGCTATCGCCGACTCCATCCAAGTGACGGGCACCAGTCAGTACCTGCGAATTTACGAGCGCCAACCCAACGGCAAATATGTGCAAATCAGCCTGGATATCGCGGGGGTTTAATATGCAGCCAATCAGCGCCAAAGAATTTAATCGAGAGCATAAGGCTGGGACGGTTTTCCGTTATCAACCCGATAGGGAAATATGTTTTATTTTGGTGAAAACCCTGGGGGCAGCGCGAGACTTTAAAAAGTCTGGCACTGTCGTAGAAATTAATAAAGCTCCGTATTTCGTTAAAGTTACTGCGCTGACCGCAGCTTAACTATCACCTTTGCAATTTATTGGCGTAGTCGCGCCGGGGCGCGCTTACGCCAAAATCTGATATAGAGAGGTGTTTTTATGAATAAGCCGCAATTAATCAGGCTGATTCATGTGGCCAAAGGCAAGTTAAAAATGGACGATGATACCTATCGGGTATTATTGGGTAATACTGCCAATGGGAAAACCAGTTGCAGTAAAATGACCCATGCCGAATTGGTGAGCGTTTATTCCGAATTGCAGCAACGCGGGTTTAAACGCTCGTTTAAGAAGACTCCACCACGCGTTAAACCCAATTCAAAAGGCAACCCACGTGTTGAGGAAATTTCTAAAATTCGCGCCATCTGGTTCGTCATGTTCCGCCATGGTTTTGTTGGTAGCGACAGCGAGCTGGCATTGAATGCCTATGTGAAGCGCATGACCTCCCAGCTCAATAAGGGCGTAGGTGTTGATGAGGTGGGCTGGCTTGATGGCTGGTTGGCATTCCGGGTGCTGGAGTGCATTAAACAGTGGCACATCCGCTTAATGCTGGAATCCATGCTGGCCCGGCATAAACCTTATCCAGCAAACCCGCGAACGGGTTTCGAGTCACGGGAATATGACGTTATTGTTGATGCCTATGAGGACAGCTTATGAAAATTGCCCGTTGTCCAGTGTGTCACTCCGACCTGCATCTTGACGCATTGCTGGAAGATGACGCAGGTCGTGAATTGCTGGCTGTTCTGACCAAACTGCCCGGCGCGGCAGCGAAGGCTATGGTGGCGTATATCGGCCTTTTTCGCGCGGAGAAATCGAACCTGTCTAACTCTCGCGCGGTAAAGCTGGTTAAAGAAGTGCTGGAGCAGCATCACCCCAGCCGCGTTCTGACCCATGCATTGAGTGAGACCGTCGAACGCATCCGATCCAAACGCCATAACGGCGACAAAAAACCGTTGAACAATCACCGTTATCTGCTCGAGGTGTACCGCACATCCGAACAGATATTTGCACAGACCAGCAATGTCGCGGCCCGTGAACGGGATGAAAGCAGTCGTGTAACCGATCATGACCGCAACCGTGATGACTACCTGGCTCAGATGCAGCGTATGGGCCAGGACGTCTCTAAATTGCCTGGTGGCCCGGAATGGCTTGAGCGTACTCAAGGGGGTAAAAATGGGTGACAACCTTGATTTATTTGATGATGCGCAAGACGATAGCTTACTCAGTCATCTTGATGATGCAGGCGAAGGTACTCGTTTCCCTGCGCTTTTGGCTGATCTTAACGTGCTGCTCCGTACAGAGTTAGTCAGGTTGGGCTATGATCCGCGTCACTCGCTTGAGCTTGTTGTTGCCATTAGCAAACAGATTGGCGGCATGCAGGTATATTTTCCGCGAGGTCAGGCGTTAGAATACCTTGTTCGTGACATGCATATCTGGCGTGACTTCACGGGTGCTAACGTGCCTGAGCTGGTTGATCGCTACCACGTAACCTATAAAACGGTGTATAAAGCCATCAAGAGAATGAGACGATTGGAATTGAAAAAACATCAGTACAGTTTATTTGACAGGGAATAATGTATGAAACTTATTGGTAATCTATTGTGTGTAGTTTTCTTGGTTTGGGTCGCATCTTTTTTCGTTAAATCTGAGAAAAGGCATCTTCCATCCAACGAAGTGTTAATCTCCCAATTTGATAAAATGGGTGTATTTGATAAGGGAGATTGGGAGAAGGGAAATGTTGTGGATGGTGTGCAGGTATATACCGCCAGCACATCTGACAATATTCTTAAAAGCTCATGGCTTCTCGGTGTGAGACAGGCTGGGGTGATTTCAATATCAGATATTAACGACCCGGCATTTGAAGGGGTTTCCGCATTAGGCTTATGCTATAAGCTCGTGAAGGGTGTTATTGCGCGTGACAAAAAAGAGGATTTTGAGATTGTTGCGAATGCTTTTAAGTGGGCTGCATCTTCGAAGCCTGTTGACAATACTTATCGTGACACTGAAATAATAGATGGATATAAATTCGAAGTGCAGATGGGAAGAGTGGGTTCAAATCTAAGTTCTTACGCCTGCTCAATCAAAGAAAAATAATATGATGTAAAGTATCAATGAAGCCGGTTAATCCGGCTTTTTTTATGCCTGTCGCACAATGGAATTCTACTGATTACGTTATCCAGTCAGACTTCCAGAGGTGCAAATGTGAGCCAATTCATCCCCACCCCAGCGTTTAATCACGCAATTGCTTTTGTCCTTGGCAAAGAAGGCGGTTATGTCAATGACCCCACCGACAAGGGCGGCGAAACCAAATACGGTATTTCCGATAAGCGTGACGGTATTGCTGATGGCATGACCGATGTCGATGGCGACGGTAAGCCTGATACCCGTATTAAAGATTTAACCCTCACACAAGCCAGTCAGATTTATTTCCGCGACTATTGGTACCCCTCCTATTGCCCGGATTGGCCTGATGGTATTTCGCTGCTGGTCTTCGATTCTGCTGTCCAGCACGGTGTCAAAAAAGCCATTTCCTTGTTACAGGATGCGGTGGGTGTTACAGCGGATGGCATCGTTGGCCCTAAGACTACCGTCGCCGTTATCAGTGCTGATCCGGAATGGCTTCTCGCTCGCTATCTGTTGCGCCGTGCTCGCTACTACGCCGACATCATCAAGGCCAATCCCTCCCAGGCTAAATACCTTAACGGTTGGTTCAACCGCCTGGACAGCGTGACCAATGTCGCCTGGGAAGTTGTTGGCGGTTCTGTCTCCGTGGCGCGGAGTTAATCATGGGTAAAGGCTGGGATGCGTCATTCCTCCATGGTCAGCGTGATCGCCTTAAAAAAGAGGTGCTTCACCGCATGGCCGGTGGCCCAAAGCCTACCCCGGTGGATTACCGGGGTTGTGATGGGACTCATGCCAGCTTTTACAAAAGAGGCTGGGAATCAGTTGGCCCCAGAGATATCGCCTGGGAATGCCAGCGTTACAAGGAAAAACACCATGTTAAAACTCATTAGTTCGCCTTGGTCAGTGTTGGTACTACTGGCCCTCTCAATGGGGCTATGCGCTTCCCTGGATAAACTTGCCTTTGGGCTGTGGTGGTGGGTGTTCGCTGGTACCGTCGTTTGGGTTTTGGCGGTCATGCAAAATCTGGGGCACTACTTCTTTTCTCTCTTTCTGTCGTGCCTCTTTGGCGGTATCGGCGGGATGTTGGTTAGCCTGGGCACAGTTTCAGCCTATAGCTGTATCGGCTGGGTGGGTCTTCCTCTGTCGCTACTGTCGGTAGTTACCGCATTCATGGCGCTGTACCAGCTTAAACAACGGGGAATGCTCAATTGGATCCGATAACGATTTCAACCCTCGCAGGGGTTTTGATGAAGGCTGGGCCTTCCGTTCTGCGCTCTGTCGGTAGCTGGTTCGGCGGTGACGCGGCAAAAGCGGCGGATTCCGTGGCCGGGATTGTCGAAACTGTCAACAGCGCCGTCAATCCGCAAGACCAGCAACGGGTGTTGGAGCAAAAGCTGGCGCAGTTGCCACCGGAACAGCTCGTCAAGTTAGAGGGGCTGAAGGTGCAGTTGGAGCAGTTCCAGCTTGAGCGAGACAAAGCGCACCTGGCAGACCAGCAGGCGGCGCACCACGAACAACAGGAAACCATCCGCAACGGCGATGATTCAGTGGATGAGTATGTGCGTCGGACCCGACCGTTGATGGCCCGGTTGTCGCTCTACAGCTCCGTTATCTATGTCCTGCTGATGGCAGTCGGCCAGCAAGCGGCCGCCATCGCTACGGCGATGGGCCACGCCATGACCATGCCAGAGCCGGATTGGGATATTGCCCTAATGCTGGCCACACCTGCACTCGGCTATCTCGGGTTCCGCACGCTGGACGGGTTCGCCCGCTACAGCAAATCCAGTAAACATAAGCTCCCGGTGGTCAAGTAATGGCTGATGCTTTTGACCGCGCCAGCGAGCTGGAGATGGGTGAGCGTGAACGGGCGTTAAATGCCCATGTAAACCGCGTTAAAGAGGCCTCTGTTGATTACGGATATTGCAATGACTGTGGGGCCGACATTCCCGCCCAGCGGCTGGCGCTGTTACCTGATGCCGTTTGCTGTGTGACCTGTCAGGAAATCAGAGAATTACAGGAGGCCCAGCGTGGATTGGGAAGTCGTCAAAGGTAACTGGGCCATTATCTGGGCGCTGTTTATGTCGGGTATCAACGTGATCCAGTTGTTGCTCGCAAAGACCTATGTGAAGCGCGAGGAACTGGATACGTTCCGCGCCCGTATGCAGTCAATGGAAAACACTATTGCAGGATTACCCAGCCAGAAAGACCTGCACCAGTTGCAGCTTGAAATGAGTCATTTGCGCGGTGATCTGCGCGAACTCGGCCCGGCCATTCGCCAGGTGAAACACGTCAGCGATCTCCTGCTGGAAAATGAATTAAAGGATAAGTGAGGCCATGGCCATGCGAGAAATTCTTGATAGTGATCAGCGGCTGGTCATCCTGCGTTCCTTACTGGAATGCGGTGACAGCGCGAACGAATCGGTATTGCAAACCTGCCTTGAGGCGTATGGCCATAGCGCATCCCGCGATGTGGTACGCACGCATCTGGCCTGGCTGGCGGAGCAGCGTCTTGTCAGTCTGCGTGATGTAGCCGGTTGTTATGTCGCGACGGTCACCGGGCGCGGCGACGATGTGGCCAACGGCCGGGCCATCGTGCCTGGTGTCAAAAAGCCACGGGCGCGGGGGTAACTATGGCCAAGACCAAACCTTACACCGCCGCCGTGCGGACGTTCCTGGATGAACTGGCGACGTTCTTTGTCGCCTCTGAAATCGAACGCGATGTGTTAAAGCCCTTCTTAGAAAAGGAAATGGGTAAACCCTACAGCGAGATCGTGGAGCAAGGTTACCTTGCGCAGGTGCTGAGGGATAACCCGGGGTCTGACCGTGCCTGGAAGGCATTGCAGCGTGTCATCATCAAACGCCGCAAAGGCATGCTTGCGGCGCTTGAGCGCGAAAGGAGCCAGCATGGCCGATGAAAAGCCGACCCGTGGCCGTCCGTCAAAGATTGACCTGTTGCCGGAAGGCATACG
This sequence comes from Serratia sp. PL17, assembly GCF_017832355.1. Taxonomy (GTDB): domain Bacteria; phylum Pseudomonadota; class Gammaproteobacteria; order Enterobacterales; family Enterobacteriaceae; genus Serratia. The sequence goes on along the minus strand of NZ_JAFIBY010000002.1, from coordinate 275,225 downwards.
CGATGCCCTTCACGGGATGTTGCGTGACAAGCGTCACACCCAGGAACAAATACGCGAGGCTATCAACGAGCTGATTGACCAGCATGAACTGCCGGACGATATGCAGCTCAGCCGCACGGGCCTGAACCGCTACGCCAGCCGGATGGAGGCCATCGGCTCTAAAATCCGTGCCTCCCGCGAGATGGCGGAAATCTGGGCCGCTAAGTTGGGTACCGCGCCGACGTCAGACGTCGGCAAGTTGTTGATGGAGTTTGTGAAAACCCTGGCGTTTGAAACCTCGATGTCACTGGCAGAGGAGGAAGGCACCGTGGAACCAAAAGCGCTGGGCCAGCTAGCTCTGGTAGCGCAGCGCATTGAGGCAGCGCAGATGGTCAGCCATAAGCGCGAGAAAGAAATTCGCCAGGCATTTGCCGAAGAAATCGCAGCCACAACGGAAAAAATAGTTTCACAGGCAGGATTGTCCGCAGATAAAGCAGCGGATATCAAACGCCAGATACTGGGGATCGTGTGATGTTACTAGCCAGTTTAAACGCCATTACAGCGAGCATTACCGGTGGGGAGGACTTTGATGAAAATGAAGTCCTCCTTGGTTATCAGCGGCGTTGGATCGCCGATGACTCACCGTTGAAAATTGCGGAGAAATCGCGCCGTACCGGTATCACCTGGGCGGAAGCCGCTGACGGTGCGCTTACCGCAGCCAAAGCAAAATCGTCCGGTGGCACCAACCACTTCTATGTTGGCTCCAATAAAGAGATGGCGCGTGAGTTTATCGATGCGGCGGCAATGTGGGCCAAAGCCTATGACCTGGCAGCGGCAGACGTTTGCGAAGAAGTCCTGGTGGACGATGACAAGGACATTCTGACCTTTGTCATTTACTTTGCCAGCGGGTTCAAGGTTCAGGCGTTATCCAGTAACCCCAGCAACTTGCGCGGTATGCAAGGTAACGTGACTATCGACGAGGCAGCTTTCCATGAGCGCCTGGCGGAAGTCCTCAAGGCGGCGCTGGCGCTCACCATGTGGGGGGCGAAAGTCCGTCTTATCAGTACCCATAACGGTACGGATAACCTCTTCAATGAGTTGATCCAGGACAGCCGCGCCGGGAAAAAACGCTACTCCGTCCACACCATCACGCTGGACGATGCCTGCCGCGATGGCCTGTACAAGCGTATCTGCCAGGTAAAAAAACGGGAGTGGAGCCAGGCCGCCGAAGACCAGTGGAAAACCGACCTGCTACGCGATACGGCCACACAAGATGACGCCCTGGAGGAATATTATTGCGTACCTAAAAACGGTAGCGGCACCTACCTGCCACGGTCCGTTCGCGAACGTGCAGCCTGTGGTACTGGCCCCGTTCTGCGCTTTAGCGGTACTGCCGAGTTCAATGCCTTGCCTGAGTCTCTGCGGGCGTTGGAGATGCAGGAGTGGCTGGAACAGACGCTTTTACCGGAACTCAACCTCTTGCCGACGCACCTGCGCCATGCGCTGGGGGAAGACTTTGCACGCAACGGTGACCTGACGGTGTTCGCACCTATCACCGTTAACGATGACACCACCCGCACGGTACCGTTCCTGGTCGAGCTGGCCAATGTGCCATTTAAGCAGCAAGAGCAGGCGCTGTACTTTATTTGTGATCGGTTGCCGCGCCGTGACGGGATCAAGCTCGATGCACGGGGTAATGGCCAGTACCTGGCTGAGCAAGCAGCCTACCGCTATGGCAGTGAAGTAGAACAGGTGATGTTGTCGGTTCCGCACTACCGCGAGAATATGCCGCGCTTTAAAGCCGCTTTTGAAGATGACGAGTTAATCCTTCCGAAGCACGAAGATGTGATCAATGACCTGGGCGCGATCCAGATGTTACGCGGCGTACCCGGCATTGACGACAGCCGCACTACTGGCAGCGATGGCAGAAAACGTCACGGCGATGCCGCAATAGCGATTTTTCTGGCCTATCTGGCCAGCAAAGAGGACTGCCGCCGCTATGAGCTGCATCGTCTCAACAAACCTGAACGGCCGGAAGACCGTGATGAACGCCGCCAGGTGCGAACCACCCGTGGGCTGAAGAATCAGCGAGGGCTACTGTAATGTTAAATAAGCTGACCGGTACCATCCGTAACCTGTTCAATCCGGCGACTGGCGAGAAAGTCACAGTCAAAGCGGAGGCTCTTCAGGAAGAACAGACCCGTGCCCGTGCTACTGGTACTCGCCGGGCCAATGCCGGTATCAGTGTGGCCAGCACCGTCACACCAAAGCGCCTGGCCGGTGTACTGCGCAATGCGGCCGACGGCAACGCGCTGGATTATTTCATCCTGGCCGAAGAGATGGAAGAGCGAGACCTCCACTACTCCAGTGTGCTGCGCACCCGCAAGCTCACCGTGGCCGGTATCGTTCCGACGGTAGAAGCCGCCAGCGACGACGCCCGCGATGTTGAGTTGGCGGATGCCGTTCGGGTGATGATTGAGCGGCCGCAAATCCCTGAGCTACTGTTTGATCTGCTTGATGGCCTGGGAAAAGGTATCGGGGTAGTAGAAATTCTGTGGGATACCTCAACGGTGCCGTGGATGCCGCGTGACTATTCCTGGGTAGATCCACGTTTTCTCAAGATGGACGCCGACACCTTGCGTCAGGTGCATGTGCTAACCGAGGCGGAGCCATTCAACGGCGAACCGCTGTCTGCGTATAAATACTTAATCCATCAGCCTCGCCTGAAGTCCGGCCTGCCGCTGCGTAACGGTCTGGCACGTCTGGTGGCTGTGATGTACATGCTGAAATCCTTCACCGTGCGGGACTGGTGGGCGTTCGGTGAGAAGTTTGGTTTGCCGATCACCATCGGCAAATATGGCAATAACGCCAGCGCTGAAGATATCCAAACCCTGATTGACGCTATCGCGTCTCTGGCTTCCGATGCAGGGTGCGCTATTCCCTCCACCATGCAGGTGGACATGGTTGAGACGGCCAGCCGCCAGGGCGGTGGTGATCTGTTCAAAGGCATGGCCGAATGGTGTGACGCCCAGACCAGCAAGGCGGTGCTGGGTCAGACGATGACCACCGACAACGGCAGCAGCCAGAGTCAGGCTAACGTGCATGACCGGGTGCGTATGGATATCGCCAAGTGGGATGCACGCCAACTGGAGAACACGCTTAACGAGTTCCTGGTGCGTCCGTTCATCATGCTGAACTATGGCCCCCAGGCGAATTACCCGAAAGTCTGCCTGCGTATCAATGAGCCGGAAGACCTGAAGGCCATGGTGGATGCGATTGTCCCCCTGATTGACCGGGGCATGAAAATCCAGGCGTCGTCATTGCGTGATAAGTTTGGCCTGGATGAACCGGAGGCCGGTTCCGATATCCTTCAACCTGTGGGCAACCAGAGCGGTTACGCTATGCTGCCTGCCCTCAACCGCGAACGCCTGGCGCTGAATCGCCAGTCTGCACCGGATGACATTGACCAACTGACCGCCGAAGGGATCGGCGACTGGCAACGCGTTGGCACCGCCTTCACCAATCCGGTACTGGCGCTGGTTAACGAGGTCAGCAGCTACGAAGAATTTCTGGCCCGTTTACCAGAGTTGCAAGCCAGCCTGGATGCCAGTGAGTTTATCGACGGCCTGACCCAGCTTTGTTTCCAGGCTCGGGGTATGGGGGATGTAAGTGATGTCTGAGACAATCAGCAAAGCCCAATGCGAAAAAATCGCCGATGATTTACAACGGGTATTTTGTCACGTTCAGTTTAATTACCAGGGCACGGAGATTTCGATTGTTCGTGAGCATGTCAGTGAAAGCCGGTCACACCTGGTTGTGTACTTTGACAATAAACACTGTCCAGGCTGGGGGTGGAAAGATAGCGAGCAGTTCAACCCGCTGACCGGCTTATTCTGGAGCCAGAGAAAGCGCAAGCTCTACCCCGCTAAACGGGTAGCAGAGATTGAAAAGCAGATGGGTAAGCGTAAGGCGAAGGAATACTTCCCGCAGCTTCATGATTCATTTTGTTATTCGGTACCGTATTTCTCCAGTTCACTTAGCCTGGTACGGCAGTTTAAAAAGGTAGCGGGATTGACCCTCTTGAGTCAGGAGGGGGCAGATCATGGTTGATAAAGTTCCCGATATCATCCCCAAAGAGGCGTTAGCCTGGTTCAAGGCCAAAACGCTCAAGCCCGGATTTGACTACCGTGACGTTTGGCTGGAGGAGCACGGTGCAGCCTTTACCGTAGCCAAGATGACCCAGCTCGATCTGCTCAGTGACGTGAAGGCGTTGGTGACCCAGGCCCTGGCCGATGGTCAGACCTTCCGCGACTTCCAGAAGGTGCTGGAGCCGCTACTGGTCAAGCGCGGTTGGTGGGGGGTACGTGAGATGGATGACCCGTTAACCGGCGAGACCCGCACCGTGCAGCTCGGCAGTGAGGGCCGCTTGCGTACCATCTACAATACCAATATGCGCACCGCCCGCAGCGCGGGCCAGTGGCAGCGCATCGAACGCACCAAGCGGGCAATGCCGTATTTGCTTTACACGCTGGGGCCATCCAGAGAGCACCGTGTTGATCACCTCCAGTGGGCTAATATCTGTTTACCTGTGGATCACCCATTTTGGCTCACGCACATGGGGCCGAACGGCTGGGGGTGTAAATGTGGCACTCGCCAGGTCAGCAAGTACGAGTATGACCAGATGGTGCAGGGCGGCGTGACGGACACCGCACCAGTGTATGACAGCAACGGTCAGCCTACCGGCCAGGTGACCCGTTCGAAGGTGCCGTTAAAGACCCAGGCACCGCCGGTCAAAAATACGAAGTGGCTCAACAAGCGCACCGGTGAAGAAGAGCTTGTTCCCGAAGGCATCGACCCTGGCTGGAACTACAATCCCGGTATCAGTCGCACTGCTGCACTGGAGCGCCAGCTCCAGGCCAAGCAGCAGGCATTCGACACCCAGTAGTCGCTGGGCTGTTCGGCATCCCAAAACCGCCGTGGTGACGTTATCGTGGCTTGTGGTACGATGGCGCGTAGAAAATTTGTTAAACGTTTCTGCGCGCTTTTAAACGTGTTTTAAACACGGTTCCATCCCTCATTTAGAGGGAAAGCGGTTAATCCGCCTTTCTCCCCCATTAGCATCACACTGTCTGCATGATTTCTAATGCGGATTGACCCATGCCTGTAAATACCCTGGCGCTCTGTTTCGAGCTGCCGTTTGATTCGGTTGATAACAAACTGCCAGAGTGGATACCCATACTGCCAATTGGTGTGTTTACGGGCCGCGATGGCCGCTCTTGGGTTAACAATGCCCCGGAGGCAGTGATTGCCAAATCACTGACCGGCACGTTCATCCCTTTCGACATTGAGCACGCGACGGAAGTCAAAGGCCCGAAAGGTGAACCGGCTCCGGCACTGGCCTGGATTGAAGACCTCAAGATTGACGGTGCCTGGATCATGGCGAAAGTTAGCTGGAATGCTGACGGTGCCAAGTTGGTTCAGGGCCGCTCATACCGTTATTACAGCCCTGCATTTCATTTCAATAGCGAAGGTCAGGTAACCAGACTGTCTAGCTCTGGCCTGACCAATAAACCCAATTTAGATATGCCTGCCCTTAACTCGGAGAGAACCGATATGACAATGCCTGCTGAAATTGCAGCCGCGTTGGGCCTGGGTGCAGACGCCACCGTTGAAAGTGGTGTCACTGCCATCCAGGGCCTGAAGAACGCAGAACAAGTGGCACTGAACCGTGCGCAGACTCCCGACCTGACCGCCTTTGTGCCGAAGGATACTTACCAGTTAGCGCTGAACCGCGCCGAGACCGCTGAAGGCAAGTTGAATGACCAGGCGGTTAAAGACGCTGAGGCCCTGGTCGATGCCGCCATTGCCTCGGGCAAGGTGGCCCCGGCCAACCGCGATATGTACCTGGCCACCTGCCGCAGCGAAGAAGGCCGCAAGCAGTTTGGCGAGTTCGCCCAAGCCGCGCCGGTGATTGTTAATACCGACCCGGCCAAGAAGGTACTGGGTAAAAAAGACAAGCAGGAACTGTCCGAGACCGAGGTGGCCATGTGCCGCTCTATGGGTCTCACCGAAGCGGAGTTCCTGGCCGCCAAACCTAAAGCCACTGAGGAATAACCGCAATGCCAACCCCTAATGCAGAGATTTTGCACGCCCTTACCACCTCATTGAGCGCCGCGTTTACCACCGGGCTGGCCGGTGTCACACCGCAATACCTGCGTATTGCCACTGAAGTGCCAAGTGGTTCGGCGTCGAATACCTACGGCTGGTTGACGGATTTGCCAGGCATTAAAGAGTGGGTCAGTGACCGTCAGCTCGCTGTACTGAGCCAGCAGGGTTACACCATCAGCAATAAGACCTGGGAAAGCTCCATCCGCGTGAAGCGGGAAAACATTGAAGACGATCAGATTGGCCAATATAGCGTTATTGCCAGGGCATTCGGCCGTCAGGTCAGCGAGTTCCCGGACACGCTCAGCTTCCCGTTGTTGGTTGCAGGCTTCAATACGCTGTGCTTTGACGGGCAAAACTTCTTCGACACCGATCACCCGATGGCTGGGGGCACCTACAGCAACATCGTAGGCACTGGTGCGGAAGCCGGTGAACCGTGGTTCCTGATTGATGAGTCTCAAGTGCTGAAACCCATCCTGTATCAGAACCGCCGTCCGTTTAAGTTCGTCTCACTGGATGACCTCAACAGCGAGCATACGTTCCTGAATAACGAGTTCCTGTATGGCGTTGATGGACGTTGCAACGTTGGGTTTGGTTTCTGGCAGACCGCCGTGGGTTCTCGCTTGCCACTGACCGTAGCGAACTACGAGAAAGCCGTGGAAGCCCTCCAGGGGATGCAGCGTTCAGACGGAACACCACTGGGCATTCGTCCAACCACGCTGGTTGTAGGCCGTAAAAACCGCGCTCCGGCGAAGAAAATTATCGATGCCATGCTGGTCGATGGTGGTGACTCCAACATCTATTACCAGGATGTGGACATCCTGAACAGCCCGTTCATCGTGACGCCTGCTGCGCCACCGTCTGGCGGTTAAGCCTTCTTTAAGCGTTGTTATCCCTTCTTTATCGGGTGTTTAACCACCCGATAAAGTCACCCAAAGAGGATGGAACAGTGAGTGAACAATCAAACAAAGTGCAGTCGCAGCAAGACAGCAAGGCTGATAAGAAAAAAGGCAAAACTGCTGAAGCGCCGGTTATTGCGCCAGCTCTTACGGGACACTATCAGTCACTTATCCAGCCCGGTGCGGCACCGCAACCGGATGCGGCAGCACCTCAGCTAACCGGCAGCGATACCATCGTGACCCTGAGTGTTTCCGGTTCTCAACTGGATGACGAGTCACGCAATAAGATCCAGGCCATTAAGTCCGCCATTCTGGGCCAAGAAGAGACTGAAAAGCCTGCGAGTGTTGAAGTGTTGCTGGTGCAGGCGGTTTCAGCCAACGGCTTTTACCGCGCCGGACAGTTCTGGCCACAAGAAGGCGTCCATGCGTTCGTCTGCGATGACCCGGACAGTGATAACGCCGAGCGCGCGGCCAACATAGTTGCGCCATTCATCAGCGCAGCGACAGCCGAGCGGCTGAAGGCTGAGCCGAACCTCCGGGTCACAGTAGTAGAAACCGTCGTCACTGACGCCGAGGGGGAATAATGGGATACGCCACCCGTGAAGATTTGATGGTTGCAGACGGTGATTACGTTTGGAATAACGCCATCAAAAAGGGAACCGACCAGCTCGATGAGGCCGCTATCACCCAGGCGCTGGAGGATACGGACGAGGAAATCAATTCGTTACTGTCGCGCCGGTACAAGCTGCCGCTAGAAACTGCGGTTCCCCGCATTCTGATCCGGGTGGCGGTATCCATTGCTTTTTATTGGTTGGCTGACCGCGATAACCAGGCGACTGAGCTGGTGCGCAAACGCTATGAGGATGCCATCAAAACGCTGAAAGAGATCGCCAGTGGCCAGCGTGACCTGGGCTTGCCGACGTTAGAACAACCGACTGAAGGCAACAGCGGCAAGGTCATCATGACCGGCGAGAACACGCGCCTGTTTACCCGCAATAGTTTGAAGGGCGTGCTCTGATGGGGATCCAGGTCGAATTCCTGGGGGCTGGGAAGCTCAACGATATCAAACGCGCCATGGAGAAGCTGGCAGATAGCAGTCTGCGCAGCGAGTTGCTGGAGAGCATAGGTGCAGTGGCGGAGTCCCAGACCCGCCGCCGCATTAGCGATGAGAAGCAATCCCCAACAGGCCAGGCCTGGGACACGTGGTCAGACGGTTACGCCAAAACTCGCCAGGGAAACCAGAGCCTGTTGCAAGGCAACGGTGACCTGCTCGATAGCGTGACCTATGTCACCGAACGTAACCAGGTGCGTGTGGGTACACCGTTGCCGTATGGGCGCACTCACCAGGACGGCTTCAGCGGCAGCGTGTCTATCAATGCACACCAGCGCTTGATTAAACAGGCGTTTGGTCGGGCGCTCAAACATCCGGTGTGGCAGTCCGTGAAGGCTCATACCCGGATGATGGATATTCCACAGCGTGAATGGCTGGGCCTGTCAGCCCAGAACAGTGACGAGCTGATGCATATCATCGGCGACTTTTGGAAAGAGGTATTGCCGTGAGTGAAGAACGCCCAAGCCTGGTTACCCTCGGCAGCACAGTTGCCGCCGCTGAGCGGATTGTCGCCTGGCTGCAACAAGATCTGGAAGGTGACAACCCTGACCAGGTGCGCAAGGTTGAGCGACATATTGGCCAGTTCAACACCCCCGATGAGGTTAAGCGGCACCTGTCTGACCGCAACGGTTCCATACGCGTAGCTGCGTTGCGGGTGCGGGATATCCGGCATGAAGCCGGTGGCACCGTGGGGCTGGTCACCTGGGTAGCCTACGTGATGGCTACCAATTCTTGGGGGTATGGCCGTGACCTGCGTGCTGAGGTAATGACCGGCAAGGTGTGCCGCCGCCTGGCTCAACCGACTGCGGCTAAGGGTATGGGCGCGGAGCGCAAGGCATCCGACATTTCCGCCGACAACATCTACAGCGGCAGCCTGGATGACCTGGGCGTGACCATGTGGGCGGTGATGTGGAATCAGGAATTTAAGCTCGACGAAGAAACGGATATCAGTGTGTTACCTGATTTCCTCCGTCTGGGGATGACCGCAACACCAAACGGCGGCGTCCCTGTTATTGAAGCCGTTATCCCCGTGAGAGGACAGGATGATGAAGACCAAGAACCTTAAGCCCAAAGGTGACGTGCATGTGCGCAAGCCAGACGGCACCTACCTGGCCACCGAGGGGGAAAGCCTTTCGCTGTCTGCCTACTGGTTGCGCCGTATTGCCGAAGGTGATGTGGCCGTAAGCGACCTCACCACGCCGCAATCCGAGGGCAATGTTGCCGTGAGCGACGCTGCTCCCCCGAAGACCGAAGCGGCCCCTGTAGAACAGGCAGCAGCGGCACCCAAATCCACCAAGACGGAGAAGTAAATAATGCCAATCCCTAATGATGTTCGGGTGCCGCTGGTGTACATCGAGATCGACAACTCGATGGCGCTCGACAGCGCGCCGGCACAACAACATAAAATCTTGGTCATTGGCCAGCAGTTGGCCAACGGCAGCGCCGCCCCCCTGACGCAGAACCGCATCACCAGCGACAGCACCGCCGATAACCTGTATGGCCGTGGCTCCATGCTGGCGGAGATGCTCAAGACCCTGCGTAAAGGTAACAGTTACACCGAGACCTGGGCTATGGGGATCGGCGACATTGCTGCGGGAAAATCAGCCAGTAGCGAACTGGTCGTAACGGGGTCAGCAACGGCTGCCGGTACGCTGGCCCTGTTGGTGTGTGGCGTCACCGTTCAGGTTGGCGTCAACGCAGCGGCGACTGCTGCCACCGTAGCCACCGCCATTGTTGCTGCTGTCAACGCTGTGGCCACCTTGCCGGTCACGGCTGCGGTGAAAGAAGATGAGACCGGCACTGTGGTGTTAACCGCGAAAGGGACAGGCCTGACCACCAATGACCTGGATGTGCGCGTCAACTACTATGTCGGTGAACAGACCCCGGCCGGGCTGGGTGTAGCAATCTCAGCATTCACGGGCGGTACCGGTACCCCGGATATGGCGGCGATCATTGCCTCCCTGGGCGATGAATGGTTCAACCATATTGTGTGTCCGTTCAACGATGTAGCCAGCCTGAACACCTTGCGTGACGAGCTGCTAAACCGTTGGGGGCCGATGCGTATGGTCGAGGCGATTGCCTACACTGCCGTGCGCGGCACTCATGCGCAGACCGGCACATGGGGTAATACCCGCAATGACTTCCTGATCACCTCGCTTGGCACCAACCTGGCACCGCAACCGGCTTACCTGTGGGCGGCGGCCTATGCGGGTATTGCGGCGTATCATCTGGCGATTGACCCGGCGCGGCCACTCCAGACCCTGGCACTGCCTGGCATCCTGCCACCCGCCAAAGAGGTGCGCTGGGATATGGTTGAGCGCAACCTCCATCTGTTTGATGGTGTGGCCACCCATTACGTCAATGCCGGTGGCAGCGTCTGCATTGAGCGGGAGATCACCACCTATCGGGTAAACAGTTTTGGGGATGCGGATACCTCTTACCTGGATATCACGTCACCGGCGACGTTGGGCCACATCCGCTACGTCATCAAGAACCGGTTCACCAACCGTTACCCACGCCACAAGCTGGCTGACGATGATGCGTTGGACACGCTGGAGCCGGGTCAACCTGTCATGACACCAAAGCTTTGCACCCAGGAGCTGTTGGATATCTTCATCACCGAGCTGGAGCCTGCCGGACTGGTGGAAGATTTTGACGACTACAAAGCCACGCTTTCTGTGACCCGTGACACCAGTGACCGCAACCGGCTGAACTTCATCATTCACCCGAACATTATCAACCAGCTCCGCGTTCTGGCGGGTCTGATCCAGTTCAAGCTCTAAGGGGGCAACATGATTTTAGGCTCAGCAGCCATTCGCGTGAATGGCCGGGAAATCAAGACCAAGGGAACCTCAACGCTAAACCCTGGTGGGTATGCCCGCACGATGCACAGCGGTGGCGGCAAGAACTGGGGCTATTCGCGCAAGATTACCAACCCGTCGATCCAGATGACCATCGCGGCCGCAGAGGATATGGACGTGATTGAAATCGGCAACATGGAGAACGTTACCGTGATGTTCGAAGGTGACAACGGTCTGAGCTACATGATGACCGGCGCGGCCGCAGAGAACCCGGCCACGCTGGCGGAAGACAACGGCCAAATTGAGGTGACGTTCATCGGCACCAAGTGCGTGAAGGTATAACCATGGCCAAGATGACAGTGACATTGATCTACGGCCTGGTCACCGGCAAAGGCTCACCGGATGAAACCACCCATATGGACGTGGAGCTGCGCGAGTTGACCACCCAGGATGTGGTGGAATCTCAGTTGGCCTCTGAACGGATAGTTCTGGCTGATAACGGCAAGGCTGTAGCCTACTGCTCCGAGGTCATGATGGGGCTGGAGATGCTACGCCGCCAAATTGCCGCGATCGGTAGTATTCCAGGCCCGCTGAGTCTGAAGCAGATTTACCAGCTTCACCCCGAAGATCTGAAGCTGCTAACCAAACGGGCGGATGATATTGACGGTCTACTGACAGAGGTTAGCCAGCGGGGGCGAACTGATGCCGCTGGCGACGGCGCTCAGTAACTTACTCGTCAACCTTTCCGCGCGGTTCAGCGTGTCTTACCTGGAACAGTTGCCATTGCGGCAACTGTTCCGCATCACAGCTCAGTTGAGGAAGCAGCATGGCAAAGCGCCTTGATACCGAAATCATCATCAACCTGGCGGGTAACCTGACGGCTAAGGCCCGCCAGTACGGTGCCAACATGTCAGAGTTCGCCCAGCGCAATCAGCGCGCCATGTCTGTCGTCAAAGCCACGAGCGAGGCTGCTGGTCGTGGGCTTGATCAGTTGGGTAACCGCTATACAGCGGCTATTGCCGGGTTTGCTGGGGGGGCCATGCTGCGCGAGTTTACTCAGGTTGATCGCCGTATGACGATGATGGGGATTGCCGCAGAGAAAACCCGCGTAGAAATGGCCGCCATGCTGAGCGGCATGCAAGACTCCTCTATCAAATTCAAGGTCGATGACAGTGAGGTTGTTAGCGCAGTAGAGAAAGTGGCCACGGTTACTGGTGAAATTGATTTTGGTTATAAAAATCGCGACATAATGGCTGCATCTATCGCTGCATCTGGTGGCTCGGGTGAGTCCATTGGCGCATTGTTTTCGCAATTTACTAAGTTCCAGTTACAAACGCAGCAACAGACCTTACAGGCGATGGATACGCTGAATAAGCTGGGTAAGGAAGGTGCATTCGAGCTAAAAGATATTGCTGAAAAAGGGGTTAGAGCCTTCTCGATGTACTCGGCAGCAGGTGGTCGTGGAGTTTCTGGGGTAAAAGATGTTGGCGTAGTGCTGGAGTCAGCCATTGATGCGACTGGAGACCGCGACACGGCAGCAACAGCGACTGAAAACCTCATTCGTGACCTGCAAAAACCAAATACAGTCAAAGAGCTAAAAAGAAATGGCATAAATGTATTTGGTAAGGATGGGTTGATGCGCGAGCTACCCGTTCTACTCGCCGAGTTGGCAAGAAAGTCAGGCAGTAAAGGTGCTGCGGCTCAGAATGCCCGCTTGCTGGGCGCAGGGTTTAACCAAGACAGTATCCTACTTATCAGCAGTGTCACATCGGGTAAAGGCGCAGAGAACCTCAAGCGATATCAAGCTGTGGTCGGAGATGGCACCGGCATCATGAATGATGCGGCTTATGCGGCCAAAGATTTCACCTCAGCAATGCAAAGCCTCAATAACGTCTGGAACAAGTTCTCCACTAACCAACTGGCTAAGCCGGTGCAAGAGCTGGCTGACGCGCTTAACTCTGTTGACCAGGACACCGTCCAAAATTGGTTAGAGATTGGCAAAAACGTGGCCATCGCCACGGGGGGGCTGTTGGTGGCTCGCAAGGCATTCCAGATTGGTAAAGGCACCTATGACTTTTTGCGTCCCGGAAAGAAAGGTATCCCGTCCGGTATCGCCGATGTGTTTGGTTCCGGGGTTATGCCGGTGTATGTCACTAACATGCCTGGTGGCGGTATGGGTGGAAGTGATCTCCCTGGTCTTCCTGACGGTAAGGAAAAGCCCAAAAGCAATACGGGTGGATTAGTCGGAATGGCCGTAAACACCGCAACTGAAATCGCGTCATTAGTCCCATTCCCCAAAAACGACGAGGAGCGAGCGGCGCTACTAAAGCGAGCCAAGGAAAATGCCGACCGTTCAACCATGTGGGACGATGTTAAAAACTGGTTTACGTCAGCCCCGACCTATCAAGACCCGTCCCCCTGGGCGTCGTTACAGCCTCAGAACCAAATGGGCAGTTACCCGATGGTACCGCCTCAGCTCCAGGGCAAGATTGAGGTGTCCGTTAAGGATGACCGGGTACAGGTGACCAGCGTCAAAATCAATACACCGGGCGTGACGATGAGCGCACAAACCGGCATCAGTAATGTGGAGCAGGATTAATGGCCGCAATCAAGTGGGAAGAACTGCGCGATGCCTCTTTTCGCGGCGTTCCCTTCTATTTCGTTGATGTGGAAGGCACTGGTGGCCGTCGCGCGATCCCCCATGCCTACCCCAAAAAGGAAGTGGGTTGGACGGAAGACCACGGGGCCGTTCTGACCCAGCAACAGATTAACGGCATCCTGCTGGGGAACGATTATCAGGCACAGTTCAATCGCCTGCTGGCGGCACTGAACACACCGGGGCCGGGTGAACTGGTACACCCCTGGTTTGGGGTGCAGCAGGTTCAGGCGGGGAAAGTCACCCACAAGCTCAGCACTGAAGAAGGCGGCATTGCCTATGTCTCCTTCGAGGTATTCGAGGCAGGTGAGCAGCTTTTCCCGACCCAGCAGGAAGACACCACAGCCACCACGCTCAGCGCAGCCGATAGCGTCAAAGCGGCGCTGGCCAACGGCGACTACTTTGCCGCGCTGGACGGCGTTGGCAACATGGTGGACACCTTGCTGGATGACCTGCAGGGCTTTGTCATCAACCTGCCGACGTTGCCGAATGCGTTGAATGAGTGGATGGACAGGCTCAACCGCTTCAAAGACCTGGCAGGTATCATTGTGGCCTCACCTGGCGAGTTGGTCCGGGATGTGACCAACCTCATCAGCGATGTGAAAGACCTGGTGACTGAAGCTCCCTGGGCGCTTCAGGTCTATGACCAATTGCAGGATAAATGGGACGGTGAACGCGCGGCCCAGGCAGCGACCAAATCCCTGGCTGATAATATCGCGGTCAATGTGGATACCGGCTTTGCCAGCAGCGTCACGCGTTCTTCCACTATCGAGGTCTCTGATGCCATGCAGACCAATATCGATGACTTCCGCCAACTGGTGATCGTCGCCTCCCTGGTGGCTAAAGCGGAGACGGTGGCCACCGCAACCTTCGAAACCAGCCAGGAAGCCCAGAGCACCGGCGATGAGTTGGCCGAACGTTTGGGCGAACAGGCCATTGATGCCGTGGAGTCCGGCCAGCGAGACCTGTGGCGCTCGCTGCGGGATCTGCGCTTTGCCGTGGTCAATGACGTGCGTATTCGCAGCGTCCAGTTGCCGGAGCTGCGCCGCGTGTCACCCCGGCAGACCACGCCGGTGATGTTGCTGGCCTGGCGTGAAACTGGTGATGCCGAACAGCGTGATGAGCTGGTGACTCGTAACCGTCTCCGCTATCCGGCGTTTATCCTGCCGGTTCAGGTGATTGAGGTGGTCGGTGATGAGTGAAGAATTAACCCTGAATGTTGACGGGAAAATCTGGGGTGGCTGGACGGATATGACCATCAACCGTTCTCTGGAGAGCGTAGCTGGTGAGTTTGATCTCACCATCACCGCGCGATGGTCTGCCGCCGCACCACGCGCTATCAAGCCGGGTATGGCCTGTGTGGTCAACATCGGCAGTGATCGCGTGCTGACCGGATACATTGATGATTTCATTCCCAGCTATGACGCTGAGAACGTGGCAATACGTGTGTTGGGCCGTGACAAGACCGGCGACCTGGTCGACAGCTCCGTGGTGGATAAATCCGGCCAGTGGCGCGGCCAGAAGCTGGAGACCCTCGCCGCTACCCTCTGCAAGCCCTACGGTATCGAGGTCATCAACGAGACCGACACCGGCGAGGCCTTTAGCGGTATCACACTGGAGCAAGGCGAAACCGTGTTTGAGCTGCTGGACAGACTGGCCAAACAGCGTGGTGTGTTGGTTACTTCCGACGCCTGGGGGCGACTGGTTATTACTCGTGCCTCAACCCAACGCGCCGGTGTGGCGCTGGTGCTGGGCGATAATATCCTGGCGGCGCGTGGCCGCTTCAGTTGGCAGGGCCGCGCCAGCCAGTACATTGTCAAAGGCTCGGCTGCTGCTGGCGGTACCACCTGGGATGACCAGCCGACGAAAGTGATCGGCGGCCGCCAGGTGGTGGTGACCGACAGTGAGATCACCCGCTACCGTCCGAAAATCCTGGTCAACGAGGATAATCTGACGGTGGGTGGTGCCAGTGCACGCGGCGAATGGTACAAGGCCCGGATGCAAGGCGAAGCCAACACCACCGAGATCACCGTTTCTGGCTGGCGGGAGAACGGCGAGACCGGCCCCTTATGGCAGCTCAATCGCCTGGTGGTTGTGAAGGATGCCATACAGCAACTGGATGTGACCTGGCTGATTAAAACCGTGTCATTCATGGAGGGGGATTCCGGCCGCGTCACCATACTGTCGTTGGTACCACCGGAGTCTATGGATATCCCGGCAGAAAAAGCCAAGGGCAAGAAAGGCAAGAAAAAGGCAACTGTGGGGGCAACATGGGACTGAAAGAAGGCAATGTCGCGCGCTCTATCGGTGCCATCGGCCGCCGCCTGCGCCTGATGGTTGACCGTGCCGTGGTACGTATCGTGACCGACAGCCTGGGACGGCAGAACCTTCAGGTGCAAAGCCTGGCAGATGAGACCAACGACGACGTGGAACGCTTCCAGAACTATGGCATGTCATCGGTGCCGCCAGTGGGGTCTGAGGCCATTGTAGTCGCGGTGGGTGGTCGCCGTTCCGGCCTAGTGGCCATCGCCGTCGAGGACAAGAAATCCCGACCCAAAGGGCTAGACCCCGGCGACGTTTGCCTGTATCACAGTGAGGGCCACACCATCACCCTCAAGAAAGACGGTGTAATAGAAATAAGGGGGAAGACGGTTAATCTGGTCGCTGAAGAGTCCTGTGACATTGTGAGTAAACTCATTAATGTCACCGGTAAAGTCATCTTCAGTGAAGATATAACGGTTGGGGAGAAAAGTTTCCTTGACCATATTCATAGGGATGGCGACGGTGCTAATACAACGAAACCGTTATGACCATCAAAGTAAATTGGCATTTGCCCGCCTGTGGCGATATTGAGATAGAACACAATGGCCTTTCGCTTGACGAGGGCCTTGTTTCTTTAGTGCTGATTTGCTTATTCACCGATGTCCGCGCAGACATTAGCGACGAGCTACCCGACGGTACCGATGACCGTCGCGGCTGGCCCGGCGACTCTTTCAGTGATTTCCCCTGGGGTTCCAAACTCTGGTTAATTGACCGCGAAAAGCTCACTGAAGAAATTCGGCTACGTGCGGAAAATTACGCCACCCTATCATTGCAACCTTTATTACGTTACGGCTACGCCCGTAGCGCTCAGGTTATTGCCACCATACCCCGTATAAATTGGCTGGCGCTCAGTATTGTACTGACCCGCCCCGATAAAACCGCACTCACCGTAGAAATAAAGAAACGCTGGGAGGCGATGGAAAATGCCCTTTAATGTACCGACAACACGCCAGATTATTCGCACCGGCATTCAGGACTTGGAAGTTGAATTAAATCAACAGGTACCGATTGTCGGTGTAGAGCGGGCGTTAAATATCGCCTTTAGTGGCGCTCTCCGCGATGTCTACGATTATCAGACCTGGATAGTGAATCAAATCATCCCGTCTGATAAATCCGATGACGACACCATTATTGATACCGCCCGCAACGAGGGCGTTATTCGTAAAGCGGCGCAGTACGCGGCTGGCCCGGTGATATTCACCGGGAACAATACGTTGCCGCTGGACACAGAAATGCAGACGCAGGACGGCATCCGCTGCCACGTCATCGCCACAGAGTCCCCTTCCGCTGGCAAGGTGCGCGTCACCGTCCAGGCGGATGAGGTCGGCACACGTGGCAACCTGAAGAGTGGCGACGTGCTCACGTTGATTTCCCCGGTGCCGGGTGTCAACAGCGACGGTGTGGTTGCAGCCGAAGGCGTATCCGGTGGCGCTGATATCGAGACCATCAGTGAACTACTGGCCCGTCTGTTGTATCGCAAGCGCAATCCGCCCGTCGGTGGTGCGCTGCATGATTTCGTCATCTGGGCGACGGAAACAGCGGGCGTGAGCCGCGCCTGGGCGTTCGATGGTTGGCACGGCATCGGTACCGTGGGGCTGGCCTGGGTCTATGACCAACGGGGTGACATTATCCCGACAGAGACCGACAGAACGGTGATGCAAGCCTATCTGTTTCGCCATCAAGACCCGGCCACCGGTACCTGGGTGGGGAAGCCTGGCGGTGTCGAGGTATGGGCCATTCCGCTGACCATAAAGCCGCTGGACATGACGGTGCGCCTGGTGCCGGACACAGCAGCCACGCGCCGCGCCGTGATGCTCAGCCTGAACGCCTTGTTCCGCTCGCTGTCACCGGGTGAAACGCTGCTGCTGTCATCCATCCGCACGGCTATTGGTGCAGCGACCGGTGTGTCGGACTATGACCTGAATCTGACCACTAACCAGCCCAGCCAAAACTACGAGCTGAACACCCTGGGGGCCGTCACATGGCGCATAGTCTAGATGAATGGCACGACGTGCTTCAGCAACTCATGCCGCGAGGTAAAGCCTGGCCACGCGACCAGACCGCCGCGTTAACGTCCCTTCTCAGGGGCTTTAGCGGGCGTTTAAACACGGTGGAAACGAACGCTGACCTGTTAATTAAAGAGATGCGCCCGGAGACCACCGAACTGTTGCTGGAAGAATGGGAGGACTATCTGGGCTTGCCGGATTGTAATGCCATTCCCGATGGCTTTGAGCGCCGCCGCGACGCCGTGGTGGAAAAATACCACCGTAAAGCTGGCCTGGCCTCCTGGCAAATTGAGCAGGCCGTAAAAGATGCGCTGGGATTTACCGTCCAGGTCACGGAAATATTACCGCACCATGTGATGCGCAATATTATGTACCCGATTCATTCCCATAAATACCGTTTCATTATGCAGGTGACCGTCACCGATATGCCGATGATCCGGTTTAAAAGTATCAGTAATGTCCTGACGCCATTAATCAATTATCAGGCACAAATCCTGGAATGTTTTCTGCGCCGCTACCGCCTAGCGGGTCACGATTATGATTTTTTATACGAGGTGTAATTATGTATCACTTGGATAACGCATCCAGCGTGCCTGATATGCCGCCAGTTAAATCGGTGCTCTTTACCGGCCGCCGATTTTTTACCGAAGGTGGTGACGGTGTACAACCAAGTTATCCAGGCGCGGACTGGTTCAATATTATTCAGATGGAAATGCTGAATGTCCTGGCACTGGCCAATATTACCCCGGACAAATCGCAATTCGACCAGTTCGCCAGGGCCATTCGCACTTTCTCATCTGACTACATGCTACCACCAGGAATTCCGTTGGCCTGGCCTGGTGCCGCCGCTCCCAACGGCTTTGCGTTGATGTTGGGGCAGAGCTTTAACATGGCGGCTTACCCGCGCCTGGCACAAGCCTATCCAGGCGGCATTATCCCAGACATGCGCGGGCTATCGATAAAATTCTTGCCTGCCTCTGGGCGTTCTCTTCTGTCGTACGAGGCCGATGGCATTAAATCACATGGGCACGGCATCACCATCAACAGCACTGACCTGGGCACCAAGCAGACCAGCGACGATAACGAACACTTCCATCAGGGCGGCGTTGCAGCCCCTGGCACAGTCTGGGGCGATTTTTATACCGGCACGGATAACACAGGCAACTACACCAAAAACAATACCAGTACAGCCCCGGCGCACCATCACACCGTCTACATCGGGCCGCACGCGCATACCGCCTGGATTGCCACCACCGGCAATGCGGAAAATACCGTCAAAAACATCGCCTTTAACGCCATCGTGAGGTTAGCGTAATGTCATTTTCATTTTCTTCATCACCCCAGGCCTTGTGGATTTATCAATATGATGCCGACGGCGCTTATATGGGGTCCGTATTTATGCATATTCCGGCCAATATGGGATTACCCGCCAGCACCACATCCATTCCCTGCGAACCCAATAAGGGGGAGACCGGCGTATTTAATGGCGAGTCCTGGCATTACGTTAATGATATTCGCGGGACGCAATACTGGAATGAGCGCGGCCAGGGGTTTGTTATTTCCAGCCTGCAAGAGTCATTGCCAGAGTGGGCTATTACCCTTGAGCCACCCGCAGCGGCAATAGACTGCGTTTTATTGTTCAACCATGGCCAATGGCAGCAGGTTGAAGATAAAACCGGCCAGGCGTTCTACGAGAGCAATGGCAATAAGCACATCGTGCCTGATGCCTACTATACCATGCCGGAGGGGTGCACCTTTGTTGCCCCGCCAGATGCCAAACCGACGTTCGTGGTGCAGTGGAACGGCACCGAATGGGTTTACGTCAAAGACCTGCGTGGGCAGCTCGCTTACCGCACCGACACCAAAGAGCCGATGTCCATCACTGAGGTAGGGCCGCTGTCAGAAGGCTATACGTTGTTAGCTCCCGGCCGCTTTGAGCAATGGGATGGCAAGCGCTGGGTGAAAGATGATTTCGCCGAACGATGCTATTACGCCGATCAGACCGAACGGCAGAAAGCCAAGCTACTGGCTACCGCCACCGAGCAAATCGCAGTGCTGACCTATGCCATCGAGAAAGGCATGGCCACTGACAGCGAAAAATCCAAGCTGACACAGTGGGAAGAATACCGCCTGAAGCTGAACCGCGTGGCTACCGCGAGCACCGACATCACCTGGCCAGAGAAGCCGTAAGGGAGGCGTAATGTTTCATTTAGACAACACCAGTGGCGTGCCTGACATGCCGGAACCCAAAGAGCCAATGAGCAATACCCCGCGTTGGTTCGGCGAAAGTATCCAGCAAGGCGGTATCAGTTGGCCGGGTGCTGACTGGTTCAACATCGTTCAGGCCGAAATGTTATCCATATTGGGTATGGCTAATATTAACCCTGAGAAATCATCCTTTAATCAGATGGCGTCAGCCATTCAAAAAGTCACGGATGACTCTGTTACCCTCCCTCAGGGGGGCAGAGTACAGTCTGCCATTCTCTACATCACCCCTCAGATGTTTGGGGCTAAAGGAGACTACAACCCACTAACAGATACCGGTCACAATGATACTGCGGCCTTTAAAATGGCTATTTACGTTGCTAATCAACTTGGTGGCCGTTGTGTACATGTCCCTGGCGGCTTTAAATACCTTGTTGATGAAGACCTTAACATTGGTGGTGAAAATTACTATGGGAGTGATGGCGTAGCCCTGTTCGGGGAAGGTGTAGACAATACAACGCTTTATTCCCGTATAAAGACGCCCGGTGCTGCTTGCATATCTATTCGCGGTGGGTCTGGTACGAATACCCCACGTGGGGTATTCAATATGACCCTTAGACCCGCACAAGGGTCTAACCGGCAAGGTATCGGCATCGACCTTGAGGGGTGCTGCTTCGCCCAGGTCAATAACGTGAACGTCAGGTTCTTTGACACTAACGTCCAGCTCCACAATAAACACGCCGGGTCATTTACTGAGTTCAATCGCTTCTCTAACATGCGAATTGACCGTGGTAATAAGAATATCTCTTATCTGACGACCAGTGGAGATAACTCATTCCACGGAAATTCCTGGGACAATATCCAAAATCAGATATTGGATTATAACGACGGGTTCTGCGCTGAGTCGCGAAACGGCGGTTATCTTCATATTTACAACAACTATTTTGGTATCAATTTCTTTGGCTCAACCAATGGCAGCCCAGCTTACGCCATTACCATGACCAAGTGCACATGCGACTATAGCTGGTCGAACATGACGTTTGAGGGCGATGTCACCCTGCGATCAACCGATGACAGTTGGTGGCATTGCTGGGGGGTCTTTGCAGGATATAATGGCGTTCTACGTTATGATTGCTCAACGCCCCCGCGGCTTTCAGTTCCTGCCTCCTTTATTTTCGATAATGCGTCTTCGATTTCAAGCCTTGGAAATTTCGCAGATCCAGAATTGAACCAATGTTATCCGCAGATTCTCGATATGAACTGGGCTAACCGGGCATTAAGCGGCTCATATCCCGGTATCATTCGAGTCAGGAGCGCCTCAAGCGGGGCCAATTCACTGGGGTTCGTTAATGGAGAAGGTGACACGGCTGGTTTCCGGTTTGGCTCGGTACCGGAAGGCGGACGCCTGCAAAATTTCATTACAAAGTGGACGCTTAACACGCTGGGGACCGTTTTATCTGGACACAATCCTTTTGGTTCCCTCTACTTCAATGCCAAAAATACTGCTGATGGTTCGCTGGGGCGTATATTTTTCAACACAACGACACTCAGCCCAGGCACTGACAACACTATGTCGAGTGGTAACCCTGGGCAGCGATGGTCTCAGGTGTATGCAGCCAACGGCTCAATCAGTTTGTCAGATGCGACGAGAAAAACTGACCCTCGAAATGTCACCGATCAAGAGAACGCGGCGTTCTATGAGGTTGCCCAGCTACCCTGGGTATGGCAATGGTTGGCCAGATATGCTGTAGAAGGCGATGATGCCCGATTGCACTCCGGCCCGACAGTTCAAGCAGCCATTGAAGTTATGGGCAAGCATGGGTTGAACTGGACGGATTACGCCTGTTACTGCTACGACTCATGGCAAGAGCAAGAAGAGATTATTAGAGAGTGGGAGGCTAAGCCTGCTGTTTATCGAACGATTCGCGCCCGGCCAGCAGTGATAGAGAATGGTGTTGTTCTCGAACCTGAAGTGCCTGAACGCGAAATCCTTGTTTCTGAGGCTGAGGAGGCAGGCAGTGAAGTCGTTCAGGAATATCAGCCCGCAGGGGGCGAGTATTCCTTCCGTAAGGAAGAGTTGTTGTTCTGGATCACCAGGGCCACTATCGCCAAACAAAAGGAAATTGAGGAGCGCTTGGCGCGACTAGAAGCACACGCATAACCCGACCCTCTTACACACTATCCACGTAGTATGATAAACAAAGGCGATTCTAATTTTATATGAATCGCTTTTTCATTTTTCGCGACGCGCAACAGCCATCTTACCTATACCCAAGCCCAGAATATTACTAAGTTTGGCACATTCGAATCCATTACTTACGATCTTGCAGAAGGGTCTATTGTCAGCCTTGCTGCAGGCGGGATCAGCTTTGGCCTGACGGCTTCTATTTTCTATCTCAATACCGGTGATCGTAAGGCCGCGCTACAAATAGCTGCGATTCAGGCAGGGAAAACCTTTGCCCGTACGCTGACAGTTTATGTGACGGTTCAGCAGTTACACCGCATTGGCGCCGTTCAGGGGTTGCTTAAAAATATTGATTTCGCGGCAGCCAGCCCAACTGTAAGGAATGCGCTTCAGCAGGGAGTCGGAGCCAATAACCTGAACTCTTTGAATAAAATGATGCGTGGTACTCTTGTAACCTCTTTTGCGTTGGTCGCCGTGACCACTGGACCGGATATGATCAAGATGATACGTGGTCATATTTCTGGAGCTCAGTTTATAAAAAATCTGGCTGTAACCTCTTCCAGCGTGGCAGGAGGAGCTATTGGTTCCATTGCTGGCGGAGTAATGCTTAGCCCATTAGGTCCGTTTGGCGCTTTAGCTGGGCGCGCAGCAGGCGGCTTACTAGGTGGGATAATTGCCACAGCTATTTCCAGAAAAATTGCTGGTGCTCTGGTTGAAGACGATCGGGTTAAAGTGCTGACGCTCATTCAGGAGCAAGTAACATGGCTTGTGACAAACCTCATGCTTACAGAGCATGAACTTGCAAACCTTAACGCGAATCTGGCAACTGTGATCGACCAAAAAACGCTGGAGATCATCTTCGCTGCTAAAGAGCAAGGCCGTGCGACAGCCAATATGTTGATCAAGCCGCTGGTAGTCAGTGTGGTTAAGCAAAGGCCGATTCTAACCTATGGCCATGCGCAAATTAGCGAGATAGTTGATCAACTGGAGACGGCAGCGCCGATTTCTGCTGCTGCATGACCGAAATAATATAGGGACAAATTTTTAAGACAATATAGCGGCTCGGCCAGTGTGTAGTGGCTCCAGCCACTACACACTGGCCCCCTTCTTTGATAATCCGTTGATATACGAGGGTGATTACCGCATGTGTGGTAATCACCTAGAGTAAATCACTGCAGATCAAACCTTGCTGGATAAGGATCTTCTTTATCCTTGTCCTTACAAGGCTGTCGTAGCCATCGTTGCCAATCCTGAGTGTCCTCCTGCAGATCAATTGCACTATCGAAATCCTGGGGTTCACAACTGTCAAGCTTCTCTTCAACACTATGTTTATGGCGAATAAATGATGCCAACTGATCCTGGTCAAATGAACCTTCAAGGTAAGGATAATTTATTATCATCTCGGCTTCTCCCTGGACCTTGAGCATGGTATTGATACGGCCAAAGAGGCGGTCAACTCTCCCATTCCGCTGTTCATTATCACCAGGCGTCCAGGCAATGCCGTAATGGTGCACCTGATGACATTGAAGATGGAGGTTCACACCTTCCTGCAATACTGAAGTCGCTACCAAGACATTCGGGAAGAAGGGCGAGTTAAATCCGCGAATCAAGCGTTCACGGTTGTGGGATTGCCCGCTAGCGTACCAGCCAGGGCTGTTCAGGCTGGTAAACTCGCGCCAGCTGTACTGATTACTATCCAGCTTCTGACCAACAATTTTCACGCATAGTGTTTCGAAAGTTTCGATAGCAGCCACAAAGTAACGCTGCATCAGCGATCTCTTCAGCTTGGGGGTCACCCACTCAACAAAATGCTCATAGCGCTGCTGAACTTCGCTCTTTTGAGGTTCACGCCTGAACTCAGTAAACCAGCAATAGAGCTCAATCATCACCGGGCTGGCAAACAGGTAACCAGTGCGCAGATAGTTGGCAAAGTTTTCAATGATTGCCATGCCGTTAGGCTGGTCGAGCCATTTTATCAGTTGCTCTTTTGCCGGTTGCGGGAGCTCATTGAACATCAGTCCCCAAGCGGTAGGTAATGCCTTGGTATATTCAATCCCCGCCGCTAATGGGGTTTGCGACCACCGGGCATCGCGCGCGGCATCACCATAGCTGTCGCGCTGACGTTCACCAGACTCTTTTCGGTAATGATAACGATAGGTACCAGTTGTGCCGTCCAGTGCAGGTTCCAGAAACAGAGAGAAAAGACTGTCCGGGCGGCGGAAACGCAAACTGACGTTGGCACAGTCAGTGCGGCGCAGGCCGGTTTTCTTCGTTACAAACAACTCCGCTATTTTACTGGAAAGCTTCAGCTCATTATCTGCTTCGGGTTCATCTGCCGCGCTATCTTCTTGCATATGCTCTTCCAGATCCGGCTCCCCGCTGGATTTTCCCGATAAAAGATCAACGAAGGTTTCCCGCGACCAACCCGATTCTCGCCATTTTTCCCGTGCATCAGCGGGTAGATGCCAGACATCCATCAACCGCTTAGCCATCATTTCGTCATAACGGGCGTTGATGCGCTGGGTAATTTCGCGCACCGACGGAATGCGGCGCACAAAGACCAGATGCTTTCTGCTGTGTAGCGGCTGCAACTGCTCGAATGGATCGCTGGTAACGCAGGCATCCACCAGCGCATCGTATTTCGGGTGATCCGGAAAGCGTTGATAGATATCGTTAAACTGCCGGGTAAGCCTGTTGAGCAGAGAAGAATCCGGGGCTTGGTTGAAGTCGTTATGGGTTTGTTCTTCTTCATCGCCACCATTGTCCCGCTCACTGGCTGTGCTACCCGTTGATTCAAACCCTTCAAGATAGCCATAGAGCATACGTCTGCCGCCACCCGACTTTTTCTCTTTATCCAGCTGGACAACCAGTTGTTTCTGATAAAGAGCAAAGAACAGCTCTGCATCCAGCCGGTCAGTAAAGTTGGAAACGCTGGCGCGCTCATGACGATACTCATATTTGCTGTGACTGCCCTCCCTGCCCTGCATTTTTCGCAGGCGACGGATGGCAAAATCATTCATCAGAGCGCTGACATCATCCACTGCGTACCGCTTTGGCAAGTCACTGAAGTAGCTAAAAATGTCATAAATATTTCGCGGTGATGAGTGATTGGGGGTTCCCGTCAACAGTAGTACGTTGCTACCCAGCCGATCCTGCGCATCACCAAAGAAGGCCTGAGCGGCAGCAGCGCGCTGTGAGCCGCTTCGGTTACGAAAGTAGTGCGCCTCATCAATGATAATTAAGTCAAAGCCTCCTTTTCCCAGAGCTTGCTTAATCTGCTGACGATACGACGCGCCATAGGCTTCTGCAGCGTTCAGAGCATCTTCTTTTTCAGACTGGGGCACCAGGCCGCTTAATGAGTGGATGGTAGTGAGGTAGAAATGGTGTGCCTTTTTCTCCACAGCTTCCGCCAGATCTGCCAGCCTGCCTTGAATTTGCGGAGCATATTTTTCCTTCCCCTCTGCTGAGGTAAACGCATTATTCGCTGCCCGGTAGTGCTTCTGGGTGAAGGTGCCGAATTCCTTTTCCCAGTTGTCGCAGAGCGTCCTGTTAGGTGCCATCACCAGAATGCGCGCATCGGGTTTTGCCTCCCATAACAGCAGCATTATACCCATCGCCTGATAGGTCTTGCCCATGCCGACTTCATCGGCGAGAAGCGCCAGTCGTTGTTTACTCAGCAAATTCCACAATCCAGCCACACCCTCAGCCTGCTTCGCCGCCATGCTGGACGCACCGGATTGATACTGCCAGTGCATATCAGTCGCATCGAAATTCATCACGGCTGAAACCTCAACCGGGGTAATGATCTGTTTTAACTTATTCGCCATAACTACAGTCTTCCCTGATGGCAGCGAGATAACGCAGGCTAGCGGCATCGCTAGTTAGAGGTGGAATGGCAACCTGTAGAGACTCCCACAAGTGCGCTGCGACAAATATGGCTTCAGCCCCCTGTTTGCGTCGGATACTTTTAACACGCTTTATTGCCAGAGCTGCCAGACTATTAACTTCCTGCGCCAGGAACCAGTTAAATACCGGATGGGTTGGTTGCTTCACCCGCTCTCTGGCTATTTCTGCCAGTTCCTGCAGACAGCCAGGTTCGCTGAACAGACGACGATAAAGCAGGGTGCCATCTTCCACCTCTACCAGCCAGTTGCGACGCTGTTGGATGGCCTGAAACAGGCGGAAATAGCTGGTGACTTCTAATCTAATGATTTCTGCCTCTACCTCACTTTGCACTTCGTCTTGCGCCCCAACGCCCCGCAGCATAAGGCGATCGCTCAAACCGGGATCTGCAGAACTCAGATAACTGTTAAGCAGCTCATCGAGCGATGTAAAGCTCAGCGCGCGCCGGTGTTCAGTACCAGTTTCGACGATCATACCCTGCCAGTCTGTTTTTCCTGCTCTACGCAGGGTATAAAAAGGGTTATCCAACACGGCATCGCTCTTCAATACTGCCAATTGCTGTGGTGACTTCAGAACTTGACCATTAGCTTTCCATACCAGTTCATTCGACCCATTGATACCCGGCAGTATCAAGTGGTAACCCGACTCTGGCTTGCCACTGAACCATTGCCCGACAATCTGATATTCGCAGCGGGTCCAGTCAAAAATAACGGTGAGATCGAAAGGAGGGAGTTCGCCCAGCTCCAGCACCTCTTCCTTCAACAATACTTCACTGGCGAAATCCTCCTCATTAACATCATCCCATTCTTTGCCGCAAATCGTGATGTTACGAGAGACCGGATGCACAATTCCCGCTTCTACATTCCAGTTTTTCTCCATGAGGCTGCTGCAACCGGGAGAAGTGAAATTCCAGGACCCCACTGCCAGTTGCGTGCTTTTGCTGCTTTTCGCCAGCCAGAGCTTGGCATGGGTCATCAACGCACGATCGTCTTTGGGAGCAGGCGAGTCGTGAAGGGTCAGCGCTTTACTTGTTATTAGCTCCTGAATACTTTCACTCCAGCGAGTGCGTATATAGTTTCCTTCGACCAAGTCAGGAACTAATTCTACGCGTAATTCCGGCCCTAACCTGCCAATAAAACCTGCCAGATCCGCAGCAAGATAAGGTGACCAGACGCTCAGCGTTTTCAACTCAACACCCTGTTTCAGGGTATCCAGCAGCGTGGCGCCAGCCAGACTGTGAATAAATGACCAGCCATGATCATCGCCAAGAAACTTACGGCGTATGGGGAAGAACGCTTCTTTATTCAAACTGTTGTCGATAGAGGTAAAAAACTGTTTTACCTGTTGGTACTGGGTATTACTGGCAACGCAACGAAAAACTGCTGCTTCCTGATTTCGCCCCCATCCACTCAGCGTAAGGTTGGCACTGCCCGCCCCCACAATAATCTTTCTGTTGTGATCTTCGAGATAAAACACTTTCGGGTGAAACAGACCGCGATCCTTGTCCAGATAAGAGTCTTCGCCTTGAGCCAGCCTACGCACCGAAACTGGATACACCGCTATCGAGGTTCTTTTCGGCTTATCTTTCGCCATCATGTGCGGATCGCAATAAATGCGGAAATCAATGCCGCTCTCGTCCAGCGCTCGTTGCAGGCCTTCATAGTCCATACGACTCGCAGGCACATCCATTCCCAGTACAGCAGGTAGCACCCAAGTCTCAACAAAAGAGATATCCAGATTAAAGGTGGTAAGCCAAACGCGCTTTAGATCGCCCATTTCAGCAATCTGCTTTTTAAAAGTTTCTAGCAGTTTCATGCCGCGCTTCCCCATAAGCCATTCAGCATGTGCCTGAACTGTGGCAAATAGTAACGGTTTACCCAGTCGCTATTCCGGCGTTCTTCACGAAGCGAATACAGCGGCACTTGCAACACAATCTCGTCGCCTTCCAGCATTAGCCACGGAAATTGTCCTCGAGCTTCCATTAGCTTGTGATGATAGGCCAGCAGACCCCGTACCTGTTCTTCCAGCAATGTCTCGCTGGCCAGCGTTAATAACTGCTGAAAACGTCTAGCGGGAGTTCCGGAAAGGGAGGAAAGTAGTGCACCATTTTGTTGAAGCTGAGCCGCCATTTGAGGCAGATGTAGTTCCGTGAGACCGCGCGACTGCCAGAATTGACGGAACTCTGCCAGTGTTTGACTACCCTGTCGGCGTAGACCAGAAAACATCAGATCGATCAACGACAAAAACGGCTCAGCCTGGCAGATATTCTGTAACGCCATAAGATCGTTTTCATTCATTTCAGGCACGCTTTTAGCCTGTTGTACGGCTCGTTTGAAAACCTCAGCGACTGTGAGCTCCGGTTCGTCCGAACGTTCACGTTCCTGCTCAAGTACCAGATAAATCGCCCCAGCCGCGTGTTTATCCAAACCTGTTCTTTGCAGCCAGAATTCACGGGAGTAATCACCCACCATTTTGGGGTCGCGGAATGCCGTCACATAAGCCTTTTTAAGGCTGGCAGGAATGTCTTCGTAAACCGGGCTGAGATCGCGCTTATGTGATACCTGCATTAGTGACTGCAAGTGGGTCAGAGCCGCTTCACGTAATTTATTCAGCTCTGGCACATGCTGGATAAATGCCTCTGCAGCCTGCCACACAGGCTTATTACCCGGCAGATCGTAGCGGTAATCAGTAGTGAAAAACTGCATATTCATCATTGGCGATTTGTAGCGCCCATTGGTGCCAAGCGCAATCTGATTGGTCAGCAGCTCACTGCCCTTCTCATGACCAAAATGTAACGGAGGATTTTTGTCTGCGGCATTCCATCTTGGCCTGGCTTTATTAATACCCTGCACACCGGTGAGCGTGACGCCCCTTTTTTCAGCCGCCAGCATGGAGTAGATATAGATATTTTCAAGATGGATCAGACAGGCTGCTCTGAACTCGCGCGCCTGCTTTTTATGATAGAGGCTTTTCATCGCGCCAGCAGTTTGCTGCTTGTCATCTGCCAGCAGCTGGCGCAGTACGCTGTGATGCATCAGATTCAGCGTGTATTGCCGCACATCATTTGCGATAGAAGTAATACGGCTATGAAAAATGTCCTGTCCCCAGGACGACCAGATGACTAATTGCCCAAGCGGATCAACATTCAATTCACCTGTTAGCGAGTCATCGTATTCAGTCAGAAATTTTTCTATGTACATTTCGTTGCGTCAGTCCTTTATGCCCACAGGGCTAACAACACGCAATTTGTGCACTGCGAAAGCCCTTCCATGTGCCACTTGATTTCCTAATCCTTACCAAATCAGCAAATCAGTGGCCGATATTGATTAGGGCTAAAATGCAGATAACCAGAAGCTGTAGCTTCTGGTTATCTGGTTGTGTTACTCGCTTTCAGGCTCCAGTAAGAAACTAGGTTTACCGTATGATGAAACAAATAATCCTTTTACTGCACGTGTTGCTGCCACGTGAAGCAATGCTCGTTCATTGAACAACGCATCACGTTTCTCTACAGGATCATCTGAAGTTATTGCTTTCACCTCAGGTACAACACCATCGTTAATCCCGGCAAGGAAGACATACTGGAACTCAAGTCCTTTGATGCGATGCATCGTTGCCATACGCACCCCAGAACGTTGATCAGTATCACCGCTGTCCTGGCCTAAAGAATAAGTTTCAATTCCAGCATCATCTAACGCAGAAGCATAACGGTCATAGGCGTGCTTGGTACGGGCCGTTATACAAATATCCTGGGAACGCACATTATTAGCCAGTAACGCCTGAATCTGTTTAACGATGGTGCCTGCTTCTTCTTTAAAATCGGTAGCATGCGTTATGGTTGGTAAATCACCATGCAGCAATGACAGATAATCATTGCTGGCATCTGCTTCACCATCCAGGTTATCTACCTTAACTCCAGTCAACAACCCAACGGCAAACCGACGAGTTTCTTCGGTTGTACGGTAGTTAATTTTTAGTTTCTTACTTCGGCGACCACGGACATTAATGCCACATTGCCCCAGGACAACCTTATTGCGATAGATCCTCTGATGCCCATCACCGACAATAAACAGATCATTAGGTGACTCAGGTACCAGACTACGAATTAGAGTAAAGGCCGGAGCACCAATATCCTGGGCTTCATCGACCACAATGCTGCTATAAGGTAACTGAACCTGTTTTTCTTTAAACAGGACAATCGCTTCATGCATCGCATCCCCCATTTCACGCAATTTTGCGCGTGCCATTTGGGAACGAAACTCTTCAAATACAGGCCATATTTTGGCTCGCTGAATACGCGACAATGCCGTTCCTCGCCCTAGCCGACTCACTTTAAGGTAGTCTTCACGACTGTAGACCGCATTGGGTTGCACTACCCGAGCCCATTCTTCCGCGTAAAAATTATCAGTTAAACCGAGCTCTGCTGGGGCTTGCTGCAAGGCATAACTCCAGCATTTACGTCGACCTTCATCGCTTTCATAAACTACACGGAAATCATAACCATGCCGTTTAAGTTGTTCACTCATCCAGGCATCAATATTAATAACTTCGATGCGAGCCATCTCTTCACGAGAACAAAGACGCTGTAAATTGGCGCGAATATCTGCAGCAAGGTTACGAGTAAAAGTCGTAAACAGAATTTTCTTGCCAGGTTGATCACCCAAACGTTGAGCAAGCCATCTTGCACGATGCATAGCGACTACTGTTTTCCCTGTACCTGCTCCACCCAATACACGAACAGGTCCGGTCGCTGGATTTTCTACCAACTTACGCTGGCTGGGGTGCAAAAAGATTCGCCATTTTTCTAGTGGTGCATTAAGCATTTGGAGCAGTTCTTGCTCATTTTCCACTACATGGAATCGACGCTTACTGCGTTCAATAGCTTCGATGAAGTCGTTAGTATCGACAGGCACATCTTTGCGGTCGTTAAACTCTTCAAGAACCTCTTGGTAATCCAATCCTTCAGACAACCAATGAAGCGGCTCCCAGGCCTCTGCAGGCATAACGTTTTCAAGCTGGTTAAGCCCATCGACATCCGTAAGAACCATAACCTGATCGATAAATACAGGAGGAACACCTAGTGCCAGGATCTGATCTGCTGAATATGCAGCAAACAGCTTAGATTTATCAGGTGCAACAGGTTCAGGCACAGCCTTGATATAACTAATATCAATAACCTGAATCGCCCCAGTTAATGGGTGAATCGAACAGTCATGACGGCGCGCCCATTCATAGGCTTCGTCATGCTTGTCCACCCACATCAGCATATATATCGCACCTTGTTCTGGTTTAAGCACGATACCGCGATAAGTTTGATCAATGCGTACCGAATGGACATTGGCACTTCGAGCATCGTGAATCTTTTCGTAGTTCAGCCCATTACTGGTGGGATCCTGGCGAAACTTAGAAATAAACTCCTGAACTTTCTTCTGCTGCGCTTTTGGGATACGAGCAAACGCCCCCAAAAAGCCATCAGAAAGTGCCACTTTTGGCGACTGAACCGTCATTTATCACCTCCTGACAGATGTTGTAAGGTTTCTTCGCTGATTGGGCCTAAAACGACCTGCCAGCCATTTGTTGTGAAATGAGAAGCGAAGTTCTCATCTTCGAAAATGATGACCTGTTTCCGTTCAGGCCATGCAAGATCGGCTTCTGCAATAATCTCACCCAGATCGTTTTGTAAGGCGTAGCCAGGAACAGGTGCTCCAAAGTCATGAGCCTGAAGCAAAGCAATTTCTTCACTGGTGAGTAATTCAAACTCAATAATTTCTGCCCAACTAGCATCTGACTGCACTTCTTGAGCTGCTTCTATCGGCACAACTACTAATTTTTCTTGTGGCTGGTGTATTGCTTTACGACTGGTAAACGACATATCAGGCAAAAATTGCAGCAGGTTCACCAAGCGCCAGAAACCATAAAATCCAGCTTCATAACCGCTATCCTCTGAATGGCGGTCATCAAAACAGAGATGTAGTCGTAATGCCTCACACAGCTGATCAGCAGTTGGCGTGATCTTGAGATAGCTCTGAAGCAGTACTGATGCCAACTCAATAAATGGTTGAGATGAACCGCAACTGTCCAGAAGCCCGCCAAAAACAAAGGGTTCGTCGGGTAAAATCTGCTTCTGACGTACAGGTGAGGCATTTTCCTGCATTTCATAAGCATATTTTTGCTGGACACTAGGCTCTTGCGAACGCTTAACGTCCAGCCATACCCAGGCATGTGCAGCAGCCAGCTTTTTCCAAAGCGTGGTTTTTTGCTCAGGCTCTGCCAGATAATCAAGTAACAAATCGAAGCTGTTCCTGTCCTGAACGGAAGTATGTAAGGTAACGAAATTGACATCATGGAATCGGTTATAAATCGTAGGCTGTTTCATTGCCGGATTATGCCCAAGACCAAGTACATCCTGCAGATGCTTACACCCAGCCTCATTAAGGTCACGCCAACCGATAGTCCAGACATGATAATGACCACTATCTTTAATTGCTTGACGTTTTTGTACGTCGTCAGACACACAGTCTTTATGGAATGCATAACCATCGAGGAAAATCGCGACTGGCTTTATATCTGCTGGTTGTGCAATAGGGTAAAGAACAAAATCAGGGCGTGATGGAATACCCACCCCCTCTTTAACCCCTAAATCTACCTGTGCTTTTAAATGCCAACTGGACGAAGACTCCGCTCGGGTGTTGATAACCCAGCCTGCGCTTTGGTGCGCGTAGCTGCGGCTAACAACCAGGCTTTTTTGCTCCTGTAAGCAGCTGATAAATCGCTTCTCAAGCTCAGACCCCATCATTGCGTCGAGCGAAATACTATTGATGGTTTTAATTTGGCGAATTTTATCGCTGGCTTTAAGAATTTGCGCCAACAGTACGCGCGACTGGTCACGTGAAACAAACTTCATGCGCCCGCGGTCACGATAGGCGTATACACAACGGTAACAGCCATCTTTGCTGGTATCGTGATTACAGCTACATTCCACTAATGCCTGATATGCCTGCTGCAACAATTTCAGCAGGTTGTCTGGCGTTCTCATCAACTCTTTTAGAGAGCCAGTTCCTCCCGGCACCGTATCGTAGATAACCAGATATTGCCGCCAGGATTCCCCCTCGTTTTCAGGTTCGCGATACACAACTCCCTTAAGGTGATCAACATTCCCCTTGAAGTAATGTTTCAACCCAAGCTGGATGGCAGCAGCAAGTGACGACTCAACAATACGGTCATTACTGTAACTGGTTACAGGTAATAAAATACGCAGCGCTTCGGATTCCAGCTGGCGATAAAGATAGAGATAATCTTCAAACTTCGCTTTTTCTGGCTCGCTTCGGTATTTACAGCTCAGGTCATGGTCCTTTCGCGGATCATTGTTACGCGGGCGTTTTACCATCCCACAGCTCAGGCAAACCTGGAAACCAGTACGTCGCTTTTTGTCACCCGCAATCATCAACTCGCTGGCATCATCAGCCATCTTGCCGAAGTTAATATCGCGCAGAGTCACTTTACTCAAGAACTCAAAGCCAAACGGGACTTCGCCTTCGTCAATGGCATAGGCCGCCGTGACATCCTGAGGTTCATAACTCACCAGTAACTGCCGCTGGAAGAAAGTCGGTTCGCGGCTATCACTTTCATCGCTGATTTGGCTATCGCGTGCACTGGCACGAGCATAGACCTGACGCAATTTCAGTAAGGTCGTTTTCTGCCCTGCATCAGCCCAAACAGGCGTGCCACATTTTGGACAGTACTTATGCTGGTCACCCGTTTGATCGATATTTTCGCTGTAGTTGCAGTGGCTACATATCCGCCAGTTTTCAGGCTTCGAGACGTTAAGATCGATTTGTTCGATCTCTACTTTATGCCCACCAGCATAAAAGTTATTCAAGGGGGCTAGCTCTGCCAGCGCTGTGGCGGCAGGGCGTTCATACTCGTAGGTTGTATTGTGGAATTCACGTTCTTGCCCCCCTTCTTTACGCCTCCACAAAACAGAACGTAAAGTCACACCGGCTTCCGGGAAAGCATAGTTCGGCAGCAGGCCTTCATCAGTGAGGAAGTTCAGGGTCTGCTTGTCGTTTATTTGACGAATCAGTGACTGCAATGCTGAACGCTCAGAAGTCAGTTCACGCAAATCAGCTTCGTAATTTTGATCCTGAGGCGCCGCTCTCAACTTCTCAATGCTGTATTTCAACTTATCAATACGTGCACGCAGTGACTTGCGATCTTCGAGTAATTGCGCAAGTGCAGTATCTATTCTTTGTTCAAGCGAACGGTAGCCTTGCTCACCAGTGAGGTAATGGGTCAGTTGCAGCAGGGTATCCGCTTCAAGCTGCGGGAAAATCCCGGCAAAACGTTCAGCAATTGCCACACGATGTTCCTGCACATAGCGCAGGAAATTGTATGGGAAACCGCCCTTACGCCCAGTATCCAATTCATCGAGCATCTGCTTCACATTTTTACTGATTGCGGATTCCGGCACACCCGTTTTTACCCAGTTATCCAGGCAAAACGCGGCGAGTTGTCGTTCGAGAATCGCCACTGCATTGAGAAATACACCGGGAGCCTGAACCTGCCCTTGCATCATCTCCAGCGGTTCTTCAAAGAAGAACTGGTCGTGCGGATTCCCTTCGGCAACAGTAATGTTTAATGCATTGCCGTCTTTACGACCGGCACGTCCGATACGCTGTAAATAGTTAGCCTGAGCCGGGGGTACGGAACAAAGCAGAACCGAAGAAAGATCGCCAACATCGATCCCCATCTCCAGCGTAGGGGTCGCTGATAATAAATTGATGTTCCAGGGCTTAGTGCCGCGATAGAAGGATTTTTCTGTCGCCTCGCGATCCTCACGGTTAAGTAAGCCGGTGTGCTCAGCTCCCATGACGCGAGCAATATCCATATTGTCCCAACGCAGCGTCGGCTTGCTATCAGTAATCTGGTAGCGACCTTCATCACAGCGCAGTGACATACAAGGAGCATTTTCCCATAGCCACGCCTGTTCAGTTGGAGCGCGAACGATTTCCCGGCAGCACGTGCAGCTAAGTTGAGTGACATCGCGGCTGACGACCAGTGCCGAAGTACTCAACCCCCAGGCTTCACGACCTTTGGTATCGAAAGATGTCACCATTCCTGCACGTTGCAGCGCCGTATAAAGCAGCCGCAATATCGTTTCCGAAGTACTACTGATGAAAATATTATCGCCGCTGTTTAATGAGCGCGTTAACCAACGCTGATACCAGCTTGGGTTGTCTTTAGATCCGATAAGACGGTGAAAGCCGGTGATTTTTTCAAATGAGGCGTAAACAGGTTTACGCGTTTTCGGGCCGATAGATGGCATGTAGCGTGATGTACGCTCTTTTTGCGTCATCATAAAGGTCGTGCCATCCCGCCGATAACTTTCAAATGCCGGATGCATCACCGCACCAGCATGGCGCTGATACCACAAAATCCCTAAAGCCAGATGTGTGACTTGTTCAACCGTCACACCATTCATCAGGTCACCCAACTCTTCGCAAAGCTGCTGATGTAACGCTTTGATAGCCGGGTTAAGTCGTTCAGTGTCCACGCCAGTAGCAGCAAAACCCGTGGTTTCTAACGTTCGCCCGATACTGGCGCGAAGGGTAAACTCGCTCCACACCTCCCAGTCGAGACGTAACCGAACTAACTCAGGGAGATCCGAGTTTTCAGTAAGTTGGCCTTCGATTTTTAACGTCTGATAATCGTTTAGCCACTGCATATTTGGCGCGATGAAATTCGCCACAAAATGTGCGTCATCGGTCGAGGACTCACGTGTTTGCTGGCAAACCTTCTGGGCGAACTCGTCAAGCCGTAAGGTTTCACCCACATTGAGTAAACGGGCAATCTGCCCACGCACCATTAATGGCCACGTGCGGGCAGTAAAGAAACTTGCGCGGTGGGCTGCGTCTTGTACGGAGTCTGAAAAAGTGATCAGCTTTTTATGTTCGTTAAACTTACTGCCATAGAGCTGATGGATCATCACCGCCGATAAGCTAGCCGCTCTAGAACCGAGGATCGAGATGCCATTTTTGCTGTTGCAATAAGGGCATTCATTGGCGAATTCAAGCTGGTCTTTACGCTCTTTGAGCATGTCAGGGATCAGTACACGCACCATTTCGCTATACCCACAGTGCCCGCACTGCACGTTGGTTTGCTTATTCAGTTTCAGGCAAGCCGGGCATAATTTTTGATGCATACCGCTAACGGCTTTTTCACTCTTATCCGGGAAGGCCAGCACAATCGAGCGGCCCTTTTCAAAGAACTGGCGATAAATCCCATCAAGATCGGTTTCCAGTTGCACATTTTGCCCGTGGCGCATACTCACCCAACCGGTGGCATGGCAGTCACGGCAGTGGATGACCGGCAGGTGATGTTCTCTGTCTTCAACAGTCAGGTCATCGGCAAAAACCAGTTGCGGTGTTTTTGAAACGCTGGCCACCAGGCGGCGCATTTCACGTAACCATAATTGTGAACGCAGCTGTACAAAGGGTAAGACCGGACGTGGTTTACCTGCTGCAATTCGCTGCTGATGGTCGCCTGGGTTTTCCGGTACTTCCAGCCTGGCCTGAGCAATCAGCGCCAGAATACTTTGCAACACCAGAGCAGCGTGTTCCGGGCTTTCAGAAAGCATGACCTGTAAGTTTTCAAGGCACTCCTGTTCGGAAAGAATACCGCCCTGCAAATCACGCAGTAACACATGCAATACGCTGTGACGACGCAGCATTTCACCGAGCGCGACGCGTTTTTCACGCCCGTTATCGTCTTCCAGATTCTCAGGAAGACGCAATGTACTTTCCGGGAACCAAAGAGGTATTTGCCCGTTTATATAGTCAACTGGCGTGGCATAACGATGAGGTTCAAGCGCCGTTTTATCTTCTGGCACGGGATACTGACTGTTAGTAATTTCAAAGCCTTGCAGGTACTCGGCTGCGCTATAACGATCTTCACGGATCACCGCAGCATCAGTGAACTGCTGATCAAAAATAGTTTGCGCGTAATCCAGCAATTGCCCGAGTTCATCCCCCACTGTCGCGGAAGTGCCAACACAAGCAAAACGTCCGTTATCGACACCGACATGGTATTTAAGGCGGCGCACCAGACAGGCCAAATCGGAGCCTTGCGCACCATCAAAAGTATGCAGTTCATCCACTACCAGATAGCGCAACATACCGGGCTTATTGTGCCGCCATAGCTTTTGGTCGCCGGGGCGCATCAGCAGGTAGTCGAGCATTTTATAGTTAGTCAGCAGGATATCTGGCGGGCTGTCGCGCAGCGTATGCTTGCAGGTAATCACCTTATCGGCGGACATTTTTTTGCTTGGGTGTTCTTCGCTATCACCCACAAACAAACCGACGGTAACCTTACCGTGCAGACGTGGATCGCCACTGATAGTTTGAGCAAAACGGCTGGCCTGATCGGTTGCCAGGGCGTTCATCGGGTAAATAGCTATCGCTTTCACCCCGGTACCCGGTGTTCCTGCACAGTAGTTAAGCAGCGGGAACATAAAGCATTCTGTCTTACCGGAACCCGTGCCAGTTGCCACTAATGTGGGCTGAGGCTCAGCACGGCCTAACCGTTCAAAAGCCTGGGCCTGGTGGGCGTGCGGTGGGAATGGCAGCGACAGATTGGGGAAGAAATCCAGCGGCAAGGTACTCTTTCGGAACGGCAGCTGAGCGGAGAGATACGGCCCTTTCAATAACGCTTCCGGCTGGCGCAGAAACGCCTCAAGCATATTGATATCTTCGTTCTCTTCGCCATTGAAGAGTGGGCTATTGAGCGGAAAGGCCGCCCGTAAAAACTCGGCTACGCTGTCGGCAACCTGCCGACTGACAACGGAAGGCAGCATCAGATGCTCTCCTTATCATTTTCAAAGAATGCCCAGGCAACTTTATAGTCGTCTTCGCGGTCTGGTTTGATAAACGGTGCCTGCCAGGTCACGGTGCGGCGCTCGCCTTCATCGTTGCGGGTGTAGTCATCAAAGGTGACGCTAACAGTGCCAGTTTGCAGGTGTTTAACATCGTCCCAGCCGATAGCCAATTCCTCGCCATCTCCGCCCTTCCAGTCCGGGCTATCCACAGAGAACCTATAACCATTTTTCAGGTCGGCTTTACGCGCGATGCGCGGCAGGCCAACGCCCACCAGCCCTTTGCTTGGAGTAAAAATAATGCGCCCCATTTGATCGTACCAGGTGTCGGCTTCGTACTGACGCATCACCGGGAATTGTACGCGGTAGATAGTCAGCAACTCTTCGAGTGTCAACCCTAGCGCCTGAGCGATAAGCACATCGATTTCAACCAGCGCCTGACGGCGGGAGTAATCAGTACGTAACGCACAGTTGCGCTGCCATTCAGGAGTCAGATTGGTGAAGAAATCCTGTGGAAGCTGCGGGAGATTGCGGCTCCAATGTTGGGTACTGAAATGTGGCGTAAAGCAAGATAACCAGAGGTCACTGAAATAATTACTTACGGACATTAATGTTAATCCGCGCCCAAGTAATTCATCACGATTACAAGACGAGATTATTGGCATTAATTTTAATAATTCATCTCTGAAATTTGATTTTCCTGTGCTTTTTACCCAAAAATCAAACGCGACAGATAATGAACTTGTTGTAAATAACACCAAACTACTAATACTCTTAAAGACTGCGGAGAAGCAACCGTCAATATGGGCAATTGAAGGCGGGAGTAATGTAGGAATTAATGTTCTTTCGCCAGATTGACTCAGCATTTTTCTAGCCACATAGCGATAATAATCCGTCACCTTTCTCGGTTCATCTTCACCAAGCTCAGTCCAGGTTACTCGTGGCGTACGTTTGGCATACTCCTGCGCATCACATGCTGGAATGTAGTTGGTACGTGGCAAGTAGTCGTCAGGTAGAGTTAGCAGATCGAGGCAGTCGTAGTGTCCTTTCTCGGTGCAAATCTCTCTTGGTGATTTATAAAGTGGTGTTCCGACATAAAAGTGCGGACCGGATAAAATCCATTGTGTAGCATCTTTAGGAAACTGGGTCTGACGTTTGGTTGTTCCATCAGCTTGAGCATAAGTCTCATCAAACATTACGGTGGAAAAATACTGTCCTTGCAGATCCCCCAAACGCTTCGGCTGCTTAGCGAATTTCTCAAGCACGGAAATTAAGGGTTCTGCATGAAGTGCCGGTAGTCGAGCCTCAAGCGCTGACGTACCTTCCTCATCATAAAGGCTGGCAAAAAGAGAAAGCCGCTCGTACCCAATGTGTAACACTCGACGTTGATGCCCTGACTCATTCCAGGAACCTGTTTCATCATCCTTAATCCCTCCAACCTCTCCTGAGCCATCATGTTCAATGCATAGATCGATAGTCTTGGCAGAAAATAGATTAGCTATATTGATAAATCCAATATGTTCAATTGCCAAAGAAGAGTAAATATTGATGCTGAATTTAACCCTGTGCCCAATAGGGAACAAAATCCTTTGGTTCTGGAATTGAAAATGCGCCCTTAACCTCGGATAAACCGCCGCACGCAACTGGCCGCCTTTCGGATCATCATAAACACCTTCAGGGTGCAAGAAGCCTGCAACCCCTTTTTCTGCGCCCAAACGCCACGCCTGCGGCAAGAAACATTTGTACAGGTTGGTCTGCACACCTCGCAGCACCGGGTAGTTCTGCTGCGCATTAAGGAAGTTCTGCATCCCTTCACAACCTTCGTACTCGCTGCGCCAGGCATCTTCCAGCATAGGGATTTGATTAAAGGTTTGCTCGCGCAGAGTTACCAGCTTCGATGCACTCAGTTTACGCAGCACAAACTCTGGCTCGAAGTCACCCAGCACGCCCGCTTCCTGCCATTCCACTTTCAGCCACGGTGGGTTACCCAGCATCAGGTCAAAACCGCCGCGTTCGGCAAACAGATCGCTAAATTCTAAATCCCAGTGGAAGAAGCGGTGTTGTTTGCGCAAAACATCAACCACTTTCAGGCGCGGTAAATGGCGGAATAAGACATCAGTTTTCAGGCGACCCGTGCCGGAGAAAAGTGATGCTTCTTCACGAATACTTTCTTCTGAATCAAACAAACCGGCAATGATGTTTGGCTCGGTTGCGGTGACTTCTTCCGTCACCACAATACCGTCGAGCAGGGTCTCCAGATCAAACAGCCAGTCGCTGCGATCCGGCAGTTCATCAGCTTTATCAATCGGCCAGAACCACAGCGCGCACCAGTAGTCCATTACCCAGCGCAGTTTTTGATAGTCGCTATTGTCCTGCTGGCGTTTGCTGAACGTCTCGTCTTTGCTGCGCATGCTGGAGTGCAATTGCGCATCGGCAGGCAACGGCCAGACTGCATAGCCATCCGCGGTGGCTTCGCGCTCGGCTTTAAGCTGCTGACGATACGCGTTCCACAACGCTTCTACTTTGCCGCTGATACGCTGCAAATCATTAATTTCATGAGGCTCAAAGCTTGCGGTAAACCCTTTACGCCAGGCATCTAACAGCTTGTAAGCATCCAGGTAACGCTGCTTAACCGTTTTATCGCTGTAGTTTGCCATGCCGCCATCCGGCAGCAGGAAGTGGAAAATCTGTTTTTCCTCACGCGGCGTATTCATTGCCAGCTCAGCAGGTTCACTGTTCAGCCAGCTTGGGTCTTTAGCCTTTTTGTAAGTCAGTTCGCTCTTGTTAAATACCTGGCGACGGGTACCAACCAGCGAGTTACCGCAGTGCAACTGGTAACCGAACCATGGAACAAAGGTGTCACCGCTAATGGCGTTCAACCACAGGGAAACCTCCGCCAGTTCAACCGCCACCGGGTTTAAGTCAACGCCGAAGACATTGTTATCCGCGATGTACATTTTCACCCGTTGTAATTCCTGGGTGTACTGATCCTGCGGAATGCGTCGCCCTTCCGCCTGCTGTTTGTGGAACAGATAAGCTTCTGCTAACTGGTTGATGGCTTCGTTAAGGAACGCCGCACTTCCCATTGCCGGTTCGCAAACGGTGAGTTTTAAAATGGCATCGGCTTTGGCGTGCGGATCGGCTATCGGCTCAATCTGCTCTTTAAACAGTTCTTTGAGCGCGTATTTTACCAATGAGCGAGTCAGCACTTCCGGGGTGTAGTAAGACGCCGATTTCTCACGGTCACGACCAGCCATGCGGTAGATAAAGCTGCCCCGACGGTGAATACGCAGGCTGCCGTCTTTCTCGTAAACCTTTTCGTCCTCATGGTATTTCTTGATCTCATCCTCACTGACGAAGTAGCCAGTTTCCAGCTCGTTAAACTCTTCCCCGGCTTTTTTCACTTCATAGAGATCGTGACTGGCAAAAAAACCACGATAGGAGAGCAGCGCTTCATACACCGCACCTAACTGGTTGATCCCTAACTGGCGATAAGAAATACGCCCGCGACGCGCAAAGCGCCCTTTGCCTGGACGGCTAAGGGACATCGCCTGAATAACCTGTTGCAGCGTTTCGTTACGGAACACGACACGGTTCAAATAAGACGTGTTTTCTGTCGCAAAAAGATGGCTTTCAAGACGAGGTATTTTGAACTGGTTGTTGTGGACGCTGATCTGTTCGCCGCTGATCCAGTCGCTCTGGATCTTCTCGCCGCCTTTGTAGCCCTCACGCACCAGCTTAAACAGCATATTCAGGCTGTCATGCAGGTAGCGGCCATTTCTGTCCTCTTCGCTGGTAAGCGGGATCATTTCCAGGTCACGCAGGGTTTCCAGGCTGTAGCCTTGCAGATAAGTCCGCGCCTGCATTGGCGCATAACCCAGTTCCGGGCGAGCTTCGATATAAAACAGAAACAGCAGGCGGTACATATAGCGCAGGCATTCGCGGCTGAGATCTTCCGGGTTAACGGCACGGTTACCCGTATAGTTCGCCAGCCCGCGTTCGATGAGGTAGCGCATCGCTTCGTTGCCGAGTAGTTCGATACTTTCACGCAGCGCATATTTCAGATCTTCGGACACACCAAACGCATGTTTGTGGGAATTGTCATCCAATGAATCGAGGTAAGGCGCGCCGCTGCCAGGCATGAGCGAATCTTTGTGCAGTAACACCGCCGTCGCTTTCAGCGTTTCCGTTTCACGGCGGCTTAAAATTTCTTCAAAATCAAAACGCAGCAGGCGGTTTTGCGCCCACTTGGTGCGGTCAAGCAGCAACAACTGGCTGTTGCCGAGCAGCAAGAAAAAACGCGGTGGTTCCGGCTGGGTAAAGACTTCTGTCGAAATCAGATCCTGCCAGGAACGGTATTCACCACGGGCATTTTTACGCAGATTATCACGGTGCTTTTTATCTACATCAGCCGGGAACTGAGCCTTCAGCAAGGATAACGCCAGGGGATCGAGCGTCCCCTCTTCCACATCGTGGGCTTCAACAATCCATAACCACGGGCTGCCATCAGCGCTGTTATAACGCGCCAGCACAGGAAGAGGAGAACCGTCCTCCAGAACCTGAGTTTGCGGATTCAGCTCATAGCCTAAGGCCTGCATCAGTGGCTGCCAGCGGCTGCGTTGGTCCGCCAGTCGTTGCGGGATCTGGCGCTGCTTTTCCTGTTCAGCTAACTGGCGGAAGAAGGCTGTCGCCAGGCTATTCAGCTGATTCCAGGGTGCCCGGTAACCCGGCGTAAAATCTTCGTCCTTTTCTCTGGCAGCACGTTCTACTTCGCGAGCGGCATTTTCCTGTTCGTTCCACGGCTCCAGAGCTTCGCGGATATCGCTGGTAAATACTTCGCCCAGATAATGGTTGGAGTAAAATTCGTTTTCGTTATTAATACCGACCAGCGCCATGATTAACCCTCCGCTCCGGTGATCACAGCAATGACCTGAATGTAGGGTTCTTTTTCTGTGGTCATCGTGTCCTCAATCCATTCGATATAGCTGTTAAAGTTGTGTTCAATTTCACGCTGGCGCTGCTCTTTTCGACTCTGTTTAACGGATTCTTGCTGTTTGTTTTCGGCAAAATCCAGTTCCAGCTGGCTTATCTGACGCCCTTTGAGTTTCTCCAGCTTTATCAGATGTTCATTGAGCTGCTTATTAATTTTGTCTTCAAACGCCTGACGATCATGCGCAAAAACATCGCGAGCATGGGCAATCGCTTTTTCCAGTAGCTGCTGCTGGCGCTGATGGTTGCGTTGCTCACCACCAGCATTGGTCAGCCTTCTGCCTAGCTGCGGGTTGTTTGCCAGGAATTCAGCAAACGGCAAACTCCCGGTTAACTGCTCAAGATTAAAACTCACCACCAGCCATGAATTCACCATCGGGTGGGATTTACGATTCGGGAACAAGCCAGAGAGAATAAAATGGTCTTCATCCGGCGAAAATAAATGCGGCAGGCGAATTACCGGGGCCTGATGACGACCAAAAGCAGACTGCATTTTGTCATCTAACCACTGCACCACCGGGTTGATTTGCCAGAGATAATGAATATCTGGCCATGCGTGTTGCTCCCCACGGGAACGGATAATGGAATCAGTGATAACTTTTTTATCTTGGCTTAGGTAAAGCTGGCCATTTTCCGGGGTGATTTCTGGAGGAAGCTGATTAAAGCGTCGGCGCAACTCTTCCGGGGCCACCAGCGACAAGGTGTTATCAGGCAAGGTTTCAAATTGAATAGGTTGGCCACTGGCCTTCAGATAACCCAGGGCTTTTTCACAGTAGGTTTGTTCATCAGCGAAGAGGCTGGTATCCGTGGCCGTTAGTGACTGAATGTCGTAGGAAACCACATTACTCAGTTCGCTGAATAAATCGTGTTCAGCACTTTCACCGACGTTACTGTTCAATAGCTCATCAAAGAGGCTGGCACCGTTATCGCTACCTTGCATCATGTAGCCTGCGACCTGCTCTTCTTCCTCTTCCTGGGTAAACTTACCCGTGAACTCTGAACTGTCACCGATATTTTTCTGCGCTTGCTCATCTTTGTTGATCAGCACTTGCAGAACGCGCATATCGCCATTGATTTGCGGCTCATTCGCCTCAGTTAACAGGTAACGAATTTGTGGAACGTGCTTTTGGCCGTAGCGGTCGATACGCCCGTTACGTTGCTGGAATACCATCAACGACCAGGGAATATCGAAGTGAACCATTTTGTGGCTAAGGTGGTGCAAGTTGATACCTTCCGATGCCACATCAGAGCAAATCAGCAAACGCAATGGTGACTGTTGTTTACCGAAGGCTTCAACAGTTTCCATCAGCACGGTATCACCCTGGTCTCCACGTAATGTAGCGACTTGCTCTGGTTTGATTTTGAGATCAGCAAGCAGTTGCTGGTGCAAGAATTCCAGCGTTTTTATGCTCTCGGTAAAGATCACCAGGCGATCGTCAGTATTATTCGCTTTCCATTTGAGATCGTTGCGGATGGTTTCTAGCAATAGCTGGTATTTGCTGAACTGACTGGCATCAACATTATTCAACGCCAATAACAAAGAGTGCAGTTCATTAATTTGGCTCTGGCTATTAACTTCTTTGCGGCTTTCCAGGCGTTTCAAACGATTCGCGACGACGCTGGCACAAGCCATAGGGCTTGAGAACAGCGCTTTCTCCAGCGTGATTTTGAACAAACGACCTTTGTTTGCTGAAGTATCTTCATCGTCGTCATCGCGGAATTTACTTTCCAGAAGACGGCGGTAAACCTCTTCTTCTGCGGATGTCGCTTCTCGTTGAAGCTCCTTGATTTCACGCTCAGGGAATTCGCCAGCCATTTGGTCTTTCACGTCTTTCTTGAAGCGGCGCACAACCAAATTTTTATC
This sequence comes from Serratia sp. PL17, assembly GCF_017832355.1. Lineage (GTDB taxonomy): Bacteria > Pseudomonadota > Gammaproteobacteria > Enterobacterales > Enterobacteriaceae > Serratia. The sequence continues at coordinate 230,274 of NZ_JAFIBY010000002.1, read as the reverse complement.
CGCGAAATCTGCGTACTCATACTCTTTAGGATTAGCAATCGCAGTGGGATCAAGCATGTTCATCAGGCTGGCAAAACTTTCAGCTTTACCATCGTGAGGGGTCGCAGAGAGCATAATTAACGTATCGCTTCGCCCGGCCAACAATTTCGCCAGTTTGCTACGTAATGAACTGGTGCCACGCTCGGCTACGTTATGGGCTTCATCAATAACGATAATATCCCACCAGGCATTTTCGAGATGGTGACGATATTCAATGTCTTGTTTCAGGGTATCGATGGAAATAATCGTTTTATCGAAATAGTGAAACGGGTTGTGGTTCGTGGGGATACGGTTGCGTACTTTTTGCAAACCTGCAGAATCAAGACGGGTAAGAGGAATCGCAAAACGGCTCCAGAACTCTTTCTGAAACTGAGTAAGCATGGACTTGACTGCCAACACCAGGATACGTTTCCCACGCCCACGGCGGATTAATTCAGAAACCAAAATTCCCGCTTCGAGTGTTTTGCCAAGGCCTACCGCATCGGCAATCAAAATTCTCTGGCGTGGCTGCGCCAGCGCCATCCGCGTTGGATCAAGCTGGAAAGGCATCGAATCCATCGCCGCGTTATGGCCGAAGTGAACCAAATTATCTGTCGGCACTCGCTGGCGAAGCTGGCTTTCGATATAAAGTTGTGACGCCTGATAGTTGGCGGAGTCGTCCTCTACCAGCTTAGTTTTTGCAGGATCCAGTATTTCTATATTTTCTTCCAACCCTGTCAGAAACAACCCTTCTTTACCGCGTACCAGTTCCGAAATGCCGTCACAAATAAGCAAGTGACCACCATCACCGCTGTTGTCTGCGCGACGAATACGCCACTCTGCGTCACGAATGACTACCCGCATTCCGGGTGCATAATTTTGTTCGTTCATCGGTTTTTCTGTCTGTTGTAGCAGCAATGCAAATCGGCGGTTTATCGGCACCAGCACGGCATACTGCGATAAAAAAGAGGGAGTTAAAGAGTATCACGATGACTGATTAATGTGATGGCTTAATGGGAGACATCTCGCAATAATTTAGTTTATTTATTAACCAGAGACATGAGAATAGTGCGCTTCGTCAACCCCCTGCCCTGAACAGGCAGGGGGCCTTCAATTACCCGACAATGATGTAGCTTCGCAGACCATTATCTGGAGCGATGAGATTTGCCCTACTGGAAGCGACTATTTCGACTTGCCGGGAAGGATGCTCTTCGAAGTCAAAGAATGAATCTCCCTGGCAGCGCCAGTAGCCAAGTCCCATATCCAGCAGTAGATAACCTTCACTACCATCTTTGAATGACACAGTTAACTCGCGGCCATGGTCAGTCGTTCGGTTATCACCAACAAACCATGAAATATTCCCTGACCAGGCAGGGCCCAGATATCCTTCTTCCAGCAATGTTCTCAACACCTGCTCCCTGTCTTGCTCGTTGAGCCAAGCGTTAAACAATGAGTCATGTTGACGCGAACTGTAGTCGAGCTTTTTCACCGATATCGAGAGTGCCGCTCGTTCTGCCATTCCTTGTTCGACCAATTCAGTCAAAAGTTCGGCCAGCAGACGTGCAGTGAAAGGACTATTCACATAACGATCGCTATATTGTACCTGAGCTATTTCACGTTTTTCGGCGAAAGCACGCTTCCAGAATGGGTGCTGATTACTTATAAGTGCCCAGAAACGTGACCCAAAGCCTTCCAGCGAGCCATCCAGTTGGTGCGATAAATTGATTCGAACAACTCCTGCAGGCAACTCAGGTAACAGTTCTTCCGGGGAGAACGCATCTCCAGGAAGCACCTTAGCAACATGCACCGGACAAGATACAACAGGACTCGTTGCGCTCTGTCCCCAGCTTTCACCAGGGGTGGTAATGGCATCAATGCCTGCAGCCCACTGTAGGCAATGATCATCACCAACAATTTGCGCCAGCCAGTGACCTTTACCCTGGGTAAGTTGGCTCTCAGTGATAGGGCGGATGCATAATGTATTACCCGGCATACCTGACAATGCCGACAACTGATGGCGTATTTTCTCAGGTAACTCAGCTAATACAGTAGTGATTAACAGCTCGACCTTGCCTCCCGAGGATGCAAACCGCAATGCATCCTTCAATAGTGGCCACTGTGCAAAATCCCACTCTTCTGTCACTCCGGATATCACCAATGAGAGAGCACCGTAACGCCCTGAACTGATACTCTGCGATAAACGCAGCATCAGGGGGATAGTTTCAACTCGGCTGCTCTCCCCGAAGAATTGATATTCCGGTGCTAGTTTTAGCATCTGCAAACGCGTGCTGGCGAGCAATGGTAAGGGACGATGACGATCCAACTTACTGACATAGTGCTGGCTGTCGTAACTGAGTAAGCAGTGATGACAGAATTTATCGCATGAGCAATCCAGTAATTTTTTTGCGTAGTTAAAGACTTCGCCCCAGAGGTCAATTAGTTGAACCGCATAACCCGCACCACCAGCGTTATTGTCATAGATAAAAATGGAGTATCCATAAGCATTGTTACTGTCGCGGGATTGCTGTGTAGTGATGCCCAGCTCGGTATTTTCAATACCTAATTTATGCGCCAATCCTTCACGTAATGCGACAGCCAGGGAACGTGCAGCAACATCATCAGTAATCAGCAAACCGTTTTCGTCATTAAGCTGCAGTTCAACCATGTCTGTACGGCTGCTGTAACCTAACCACAAATCTTTATGAACATGACCATGGCATAGCTTGCTGCTGCCCTGCCGATCATTACTGCCGCCACGTAACAGAAGATGCGTATTTTCTAGTGCAGGATTTTTGAGTGCTGTCGGTGTGCGTTCAGCTTCCGTTTGTGACTCAGTGCGACCACAAGACAAGCAAATGGCATAGCCTTTACCGAACTCACCATCGCTGAAATGGAATAACTCACCACTATTACTGAAACGGTAACGCCCCAGTGATGTATCTGGCAGAGAAACCCATACAGCTGAAGGTACCAACACCCGAGGGTCCTGATAAGGCAATTGTGCGGGCATAGACACATCGTTATGGGCCTGATAGCGGATATCGGTTGCAAAACCAATCGGTTGCAAATATCGCCTCACAGTAAGTAGTGATTTTTCTGCACCACAATGGCTACAACCTGCAGGATATGTTGCGCTGGTAGACCCCGCGCCACATTGGCGGCAGTGCCAGAACCACGGAATATGATGGTCGCCTTTTAGCTCCTGCCCACTCCCCAATACTTTACCGAGCATAATTCCTGCGGACCGGTAGACTTTTCCGCCTAAAACCACATCAGCACCCGGTGCATATTCACGCAATGCTGTAGGCAAATCACGACTTGGCAGTTTCTCGAGACTACGTGAAAAGTTCTCTGTCCCCTCTTTCTGATCCAATTGACTGGCTTTTAAAGCTTTACGCTTTTCAAGTTCATCAGCTGTCAGGAAGTTAAAGTTAACCACCCCCACAGGGAAACCGTGTCCAGGAAGAAAAGCTTCACTGATCAGTTTTGAAAAAAGATATGCGCTACGATAATCACGTAATTGATAGGCAATTGCTTTACCGGCAGGGGTCTCTTCCCAGGCAATATTGTCTGCTTTCAAAGATTCAATATTTTGCAGCAAAATAGCGAGTTGATTACGCCAGTGAAGCTCCGCTTTCTTCATCATTGTATTGGTACGGGAAAGTAGCTGGGAAGCAGTCAGAGACGTTAATATCGTTCCCTGAACCAGCCGCTTCAGCTTGTTAGCCAATGCTTCTGATTGACCATCCATCCAATTCAAGAAACGCTGGCACTGGCTATCTTCCCCCTCAAAAAACCATTTACAACTCAGCTTCGTCGCATCCGGCACTTCTGCTCTTAAAAACAGACCGAGCACCAGCGCATTGACGTGGCGCTGGACAATGCTGTCGCTCTCAAAGCGTACCTGTGGTGCCTTGGAACTTGTATTAAACGGCCAGAGAGGGTCCTTGAAGACTTCCATACCATGAGCAGTATTTTTGCATAAGGTGATTGCTGCTGAAGCCGTTTCCCCTCTACGCCCGGCACGGCCAGCACGCTGCAAATAGTTAGCAGGAGCAGGGGGGACATTGTTCATCGCAACCAAACTCATACCGCCAATGTCTACGCCCATTTCCATAGTGGTAGAACAATTCAACACGTTCACTTTCCCTGTCTTAAACTGTTTTTCGTTAAACTGGTTTTGTTGTGGTGTACGCTGCGCCGAATGCTCTTCCAGACGATACCAGCCATCTTTCAGTGCCAGCCTGTCACTTCGGGTAGACCACACACCTTCACGACGAGCACTCTTGATTTGCGGATCATTTTCCAACCATTGCAACCGCTCATCTCTAGGCAACTCACCGCCACCAGATAACCGCCAGTGACGCATTGGCAATTCCGGCATCTCAACCAATACGGCTTTCTCAGGAGCAATGCCTTCGCTTCCAGGTAAATAAGGTGAGTGACCTAACAGAGTTACATCAAGTGCGCGCCGGGTATAAGGACAACGCCAGATCTCTTTTGGGCTATAAAAATAAGCTTGTTCTTTAATATCAAATTGATAACCCGACTCAAATTGACGTAGATTTGGCCTGATGGCATCCCAGGCCTCTTTCATTAAATTGTTAACTAAATCTTTCCAGTAAGTTTGATCTGGCTGAATAGCTGGGAATACAGCCACCAGTAACTTAATAACCCGGTTGTAATGGCGATCCCGAATTTGGGGCCAAAGTTGATCACGCTTCTGTTCTTTATATTTTTTATCCGGCCCTTGCAGCATTTTTACTGGGAAACGTGCCCCCATCCAACGGGGATATTGTTCATTTTCGTAAAAGACAGCACTGTTTTCGCGAATAAAGAAATCAAGGGTAATTTTCAGTAGATTACGCCATTCGGCAAGTTGCTTATCAGGATCTGGCAGAAGGCCTTTCCAATCCTGAGGACAACGATTCACGTTATCAATAAAAGGATAATGAATAGCAACGAGACCCAAATTTTCTAACGTCCATGCATTTTTAGGACGGCGTCCAAATTCACTGTACAGACAAAAATCGGCAAACTGATGTTTGGTTAAATCAAGCCCAGAGATTTCTTTGAAACTACCTCGCATTCGGTCAGCCAGATCTACACTACCGGATAGCTGCTCGACCAATGTTTGCCAGGAAACAGATTTAACCTTTTGACCACCCGAACCAGAAAGTAACACTTCCATTGCCTGAGCATGTGCTTCGCTTTGTGAACTGATGGCTGCCGCAATGGTATTCAAAGCGAGAATTTCATTTGGGCTTAACACTTCATGTGAGGCTATCGCCTTACTTAAAGCCTCGACTGCACTCTTAAATATTGGAACTACAGAAAATTGGGCAATATAAGGTTTGAGCAGTTCTTTCTGCTCATCGCTCAAACCAGCAGAATGCTCTGTTATGTTCGCTAACTCTTGATAGCAAAGGGTTCTTAGGGTTGATTTATCTGCATTTTGCTGTAAGCGTGCAGAAATTCGTGCCGTACCCTGACGGGAATCGGTAAAAGTCAGTAACCGACGACCATTGAAAGGCCCTTGCTGTTCTTCCAGGTTTTTTGGTAATGGGGAGAATTCAAGTAACGTTGGAATGATGTCACTTAGAAAGAAAGGTGCCCCCAAACGCAGTGGGCGAAATAAAGGGTTATTTTTCCGCTCAGCATCACCACAGCAAATACAAGTAAAAAACGTCGATTTCCCTGCATCACGGTTTTCCGGTCTCTGCAAATTCACTTCATAACCAACTGCGGAATTACTGACTATTTTCCCTTGGCTGTTCTCTTCGAGTGAGACAAATGTTTTCTCACCGGTATCAGCTAAAAGACGATCAAACTGGTGACCGCTCTCTTCGCTGTCTTCATCTTCATCATCACGATATAAGTCTACTTCAAGAGCAAACTCGTCTTCATCGGCAACAGTTGGTTGTGCAGACAACCATGTAGTGCCATCGTTTTTTAATTCTTCCTTTGCCGATAAATAAGCTGTGCCACAGCCGGAACAACGGAGTACTTCGAAGACTGGTGCACCACAATCACAAAACAGGCGTTGCTCAGACCAAATTTGTCCAAATGACCAATCCTTATTCTGTAATTCATGAGATTTATGGGCACATTGCCGATTTGAACACGCCCATAGCCCAGCCAGAGTTCGAATAAACCCGTGCATACGTAAAGGGGTAAAAGCCAGCGAATTATCTGATGTATCTGCACGTGCTTTAGCCATCAGATCAAGTAATTGCAATAATTCCCTGTTGGAAATTTCAGGCCAAATATGCCGAGCAATCGCCAGTAATTCACTTAAACGCACTGCTGGGTTCTTTTGCTGAGTTAAGGCTCGCCGTAGTTCTTGTGTCACTCGGTACTGACAAAGCTGCTGATAAAGTTCTTTCGGGGTAAGATTATTAAGTGAAGTTAATGACAATGGAAATTCAGCTCGAATATGCGTATCAGATATAGGTGGGATCTGACGGTAACCACGTACTACTTTTACATTCCGCTCAGTCACACCGGCCAAATCAGCGACAAATTTTGCCAATTCTTGATTGCCCTCGACTGAATCTTCACCAATCGTGGCCGATGTTGCAATGACCTGAACAGGATTATCAGTCCCTGGACCGACATTAAAGGCCTGCATGACACGGCGCAGTAATAATGCCAGCTCTGCCGCCTGGGAACCAATATAGCTATGCGCCTCATCAAGAACGATATATTTCAACATCCCCTGTGATTTATCAACGATAGGAGCATCTTTACGTCGAATAAGCATATATTCCAGCATGGTGGTATTCGTTACCATAATAGAAGGTGGGGACTCGTATATTTCCTCTCTACTCAAAGCTTGTTCTGGAACTTTTTTCTGCTCTTCCTGAACCTCATATTTCGTGTGTTTCGTTTCACCGTTATAAAGCGCAAAACGAATTTTTCCTTTAAACCCTTTGGTCCAGTCACGTAACCGTTCCTGTTGGCTGTTGATTAGGGCATTAAGAGGATACAAAAAAATAGCCTGAGTACCTATCAGTGGCTGCCTATGAGCCTCTTGCTGACGAATCAGATCTTCCAGTACAGGGACCATGAAACATTCTGTTTTTCCTGACCCAGTACCACTGCTCACTAATAAGGACTGTTTATCTTCAAGAATAGTACGCCAGGCTGTTAGCTGGTGGGAAAAGGGCACTGGTGCATGACTGAGTGCATTAACCAAATGGTTAGATATGAGCTTGTCTCGAAGCCCATCCATTGTTTCACTGGCAGGCATCCAACCAAAAGTACTTTCAAATACGGGATCGGCAAGCAGAGAACCTTGTAGCCCTGGTGCTCTGAAGTACTGAGATTCCAGATACTCAGTCAGCGATTTGCTACGCAATGCCAGTTGGCTCACCACCGAACGCACTGCACGCTGATGAAGTTGATTTAAAAGCGGCGCATAATGTAGTTGCTGGACTTTCATCAATGACAAACTCCTGCTTGCTCAAAATAATACTGATAAATGATCCCCAACTGTTGCGGGGCTTGTTGATAGTGTATTTCGAATAGTGAAGAAAGCTGGTGCATTACATTATTATCTTTATGAGATAACAACGCGGCGACCAACATCAAATTAAATAGTTTCTCAAATTTTTGTTGGTAACTGTCTTCGATCCAAAACTTTTTAAATATAGATTTCAGGTCAGGCGAGATAGCAGTTAACCATTGTTCCTTGGTAAAGGTTCCAACACGGCCAAAACTATCCGGAGTACGTAACAGCATCTGTTTTGCTTCATTAAACTGCTCACGATCAACAGATGTAATTCCGACACAGGCTGATTGTGATAATTTAAAATTCATTTGAAGCATATTGGCAATCGCTGCGAATCGACGGTCAATCGCTGCTCTATTACTAATAAATACAACAAATGGCTGTAATACATTTAACGCCAGCGCTTCATCACCAAATTGAGTTGTAAGAGAAACATAACAATCATGAAAAGATTTTCTCCAATGTTCGAATGGAATCCAACCCCATGAGAATGGCAATTCATTTTGCATGTCGTAAATAAGCTCACTATCACCAGACAAACAGGATGTGATTAAGAGCTGAATTAAAGCCAGTGGGTCCTTGGATAGTTTATTAAACAAATCGTGCACATGCAGAGGTAAGTCATCAGAGCTTTTATATTTTTTTAAATACTCGACTATTGAATAAGCAGACTGCTGTAATGGATTGTTTTTTACTTCGGAGAGCAGTGAGTTTATCTCACTCTTACGTTTTGACTGCTCCGGCTCACAAAGTGATTTTATTAACAATTCATCGTGTACGGGTAATATATCGCTCCATCTTAATAATGGTTCAACCCGAATATAGTTATCTAGCTTGCCAATTATTAACCAAGGTCCACTGCTATCACTCTTTGACGAAAAATCATAACCTAATGCATCTTTCGGTAAGGTCATAACGCATGAAGCAGGATCTGTAAGTGAAACTGCTTGTACAATTATTTCACTAGCTCGATCTTGTGGAAAGCTAATTGCGTCCTGAACATCAATATGTAGACGATCATCTCGTTCAATAAACTTACCATCATATCGTTTTATGTTTAGCGTTGAACCGACTTTTCCTAATTTTTCAGCGTAGAAATCAAGATGTAATGAGCTATATTTCGCCCATGAGCACGCTAGAAGTGATTTTAAGAGATTATATTTCTCATATAGAGAAATTTGTTGTAAGTTTTCATTTCGCCCAGTAAATAATGGAATATCCATAGATAAAAAATGAAGATCTTTAGAAAGTGGATTCTCATCTTTTAACTCAACGTTTAGAAAACCTTTCCCTGCTGGGGATATTGTAAGTAAATCAGCACTCACCCCATGTAAATGGTCTACTGATGCAATACCTTCAGAAAATGTCTCACCTTCTTGATTAACAAATCGACCACCGGCCACTGGAGAGGGTAATAATAGCTTAAGGTTACAACCATCCCGCCAGGTAACACGCAGGTCCATTGTGATATTTTTGGAAACACTACCATCGAAAGGAACTATGCACTCTTGAGCCAGATAGTCAGTTTTTAATAAATAATTTTCATTATTTATGTAACGTTCTACCCGCGTTTCAGCAATCCCGGAAAGAGTAATAATTCCTTTTTGGGCTGAGTCGGGAACAATTTTAATATCAAAATCTGCTGGTAGAACAACCATCCGACCACTGAATAACACTTCATTATTAACCACATGCCGTACTTCAATTTGCCCTTTAGGTATTGAAGTTGAGACTGAGGACCATGTCATATTCCCTGAACGTATTGAACGCCAATAAAGTTCCGGCTCGGGAACAATCCCATGCTGAAGGTCTTTTTTCCAGGCAATTTTAGGCCAGGCTCGATGAACAGGATAATCCGACTTAACAAGATCGACCTCTGATGGTTTAATAAAATATTCAGTGGATGAATCAGATATCTGCCGAGTACGAATAGTACAGATGGCACCATCTTGCAAAATAACGCTAAAAACACCACTGACTTTCGTGAGACTACGTGCACTATTCGTCAAAAGTCGTGGAATATCGAAGTCTCCCTCACCACTGATATCCAGATTGCTATTTGCTGGCAATGAGATAAATAGAGCGGCTTGCACAGAACTAACAGAACCCATTCCGAATAATTTCAGCTGTGACTCGCTCTCGTTCATAGCTTCAAAAACCCAAGGGAGATCTTCTGCCAGTTCGTATCCTCCTTTCGGGATGCCTTTGCCTATGAGCGCTGGCCCATCAAACAACATTAATGATATTTCTCCCAACGCTTCCATGCCTGAGATTTTTTGTGTCGCAGCTGGCAACAATTCAACCCGCCAATCTTGGTGTTCATGACGGCTTAGCATTGCCAGACGTGCCCCACCATTTATCCATTGTGCGGAAATAATCAGTCGCGATTGATCTTGTTGTATTTCACATTCAAATAAGGCTTTAAGCTGTTCATTACGTAGCATCCCAGGAAAACGGAATCGCGCATCACAGAACCAACTGTCATCGACATCGATCCACATTCTTTCTACTAAGATGCCAGAAGCGACTCGGGTTTCTGATGTTTGTGAAAGTAAACGCCTAACTATTTCTGCTGCATTTTCTTCCAGGAGAACGAGAGGTAGTTGGTGATGCCAGTTTGGCAATGTCTTGCGTAGTGAGGCAATAGGATCTCCCCCCTGATGACCACTTTCGTTAAGAAGTTTAGAAAGCGTCCAACAAAATTCACCCGCTACTTCATAGACAAGCTCGTTTTGCATTGTACCAGGAATAGTGTCACTCAAGTCTTCCGCAATCTTAACTGCTGAGACATTACCTTGTGACCCTCTCAACCCCTGATAAATCCGCCTAAAGTAGTTTATTAAATAACCACTCTCGTTTTCTATCATACGCACTGGCAATCCACCTTCGCAGGCCAGTGTATGTAAGTAGCCTGAAGCTTGCCCCAGACTCCTCACTTCTCTTTTCCAGTAGCGTATACCTTCACTGACAAGCTTCTGGCGATGCTGATATGGAATTTGCCAGTTTATGGACTGTAAAATAGCATCCCATTTGGGATGGCCAGCAGTGTGATTCCGACGAATAAATTCGGCTGCATAAAGACAGAACAAAGCATCGCTGTAAGAAATAAAGACCGTTTTGGGATAGGTCCGAGGGATATGACTGCTAAGAGTCTGAGCCAGTTTAGCGAATTCGACATCGTCACATCGATAGGCATAGAGAGCTCTACCATCTGTTAGTGCCAGCTTACGTTTTTTGAGAAATTCTTTAAGCCACAGCAGAAGGGGATTAGTTAACGTCTTCACAAGCATCCTTTTGTACGGAATCAGATTTCTTCACACATTACTACCATGAATGAAAAGCTCAATGGATAACCACCTTCAAGAGGCTTTGTTGAATAATTCGGATTTAGATAAAAGCGCCTCCCGTCACTGACCTCATCAGGCAATCCGCACGCTTTCTGGCATCCCTGCGCGCGTCATTTTGTTCAAGGCACGGATCATGGCCATAGCTTCTCCAACCTGCGCATCATAATCCCGCAGCGTCAGATGCCCACCAAACAGCTGTTTGACCCGGTACATTGCCGTTTCAGCCACCGACCGCCGGTTATAAGCCGTGTGCCATTTCCAGTAAGCATTGCTCCCGGTAATCCTCTGCCTGGCCACCGCCTGATTTCTGTCGGCATACTCCGCCGGCCAGTAACCGGCCCTCGTCCGCGGCGGGATTAATGCCTTAATTTTCTTGCGCCTCAGCTCGTTGTAGCACCTTTTTGTGTCATAAGCCCCGTCGGCGCAGGCGACCCTGATTTTCCTGTGCGTCTGACGGATCAGGCCCGGGAATGCCTCTGCATCCGTCACATTGTTCAGGGAAAGGTCAGCGCAGATAACCTCATGCGTTCCGGCGTCCACCGCCAGGTGCAGTTTACGCCACACGCGGCGTTTTTCCTGGCCGTGTTTTTTCACCTTCCATTCGCCCTCACCGAAGACTTTTAATCCGGTGGAGTCGATAACAAGATGGGCTGTTTCGCCGCGCGTGGGGGTTTTGAACGGAATATTGACGGATTTAGCCCGTCTGCTGACGCAGGAGTAATCCGGGCACCTGAGCGGGAGCTTCATCAGGGTAAAATGGAGTCAATAAATCCCTGCGCGGCGCGTAGCGTGAGGCGAAAAACGCGTTTGAGCATCAGTACGGTAGAAATAGCGAGCTCAGAATAACGTTGCGGACGACCACGTGAAGACGTGTCTGGCTCGTCATACCAGGCCTGGATAGCCGACTCATCAAGCCAGAATGTCAGTGAGCCCCGTTTGACGAGCGCCTTGTTGTAGTCAGCCCAGTTGATGATTTTGAACGTTTGTTTTGCCACGTGATACCGCTACATGATCGGGAATGTGGTGATCTGATCCTGACTACGGCCAAAAGTTCGATTTATTCAACAAAGCCCCTTCACGACTGATTGATGTCATTTATTATTAGATTATTTTTGCTACAATGATCACAAAAATCAGGTTTGTCCGCAGCACTTTGAAAGATTTTTTCCATTGTGCCTGCCGCTAAGCTTAAAAATTACAATTACGTAACACAGGAATCGTCATGTTAGCCCAGCTTTTTGAACATTTGTTTCACTCTGTTGATTCAATGCTTGTTACTAATATTTTTATTTGGGCCGTTATTTTAATTTTCGCCTTTGCCTGGTGGTGTGATTATAAAAATATACATAGCAAGTTTAGGGAGTATGCTCCAACATTAATGGGAGCATTGGGTATATTAGGTACCTTTATCGGCATAATTATTGGGCTACTAAATTTTAATACGGAAAGTATTGATACTAGCATCCCAGTACTACTTGGTGGATTAAAAACTGCATTCATCACAAGTATTGTCGGAATGTTTTTCGCTATTGCATTTAATGCACTTGATGCATTTTTCTTTGCGAATAAAAGAAATAAATCGGCAGTTAATGAACCAGAGCTTATCACTCCAGATCATATTCACCATGAACTGAAAGAGCAAAACCAATTTTTGGAAAAGTTAGTATCGGGAATGAGTGGTAGCGAAGAGGGTTCGTTGGTTGCACAGATAAAATTATTACGAAATGAAATAAATGATACATCTCGCACCCAACTATCTCATCATAACGAATTTAGTAATAAACTATGGGAGCAACTTCAACAATTTGCAGATTTAATGGCTAAGGGTGCGACTGAACAAATAATTGATGCACTGAGACAAGTTATTATTGATTTTAATAATAATTTGACGGAGCAATTCGGTGAGAACTTTAAAGCACTTGATGCTTCGGTAAAAAAACTTGTCGATTGGCAGGAGAACTATAAAACCCAAGTCGAACAAATGGGCGCACAGTACCAACAAAGTGTCGAGTCATTAGTTGAAACTCGTGGTGCAGTTGCTGGTATCTGGGAGGAGTGCAAAGAGATACCACTTGCAATGGCTGAATTACGCGATGTTTTGCAGGTTAACCAACATCAAATAAGCGAGTTATCTCTGCACCTTGATGCTTTTGTTTTATTACGTGATAAAGCAACCGATGCGATTCCGGCTATCCATGAAAAACTGGATGAAGTAGGTGAATTGCTTAAAGCGGGCGCTTTGAGTGTCAGCACCTCCCTGGGGCAAACAGGAGAGGAACTACTTACCAATGCAAATGCCATGCGCATTGCTCTGGATGAAGGTTCAGAAGGTTTCAGACAGTCGGTTACTCAGACTCAGCAAGCATTTGCATCAATGGCACATGATGTAAGCAACTCTTCTGAGACTTTAACATCAACATTGAGTGAAACCATTACTGAAATGAAACAGAGTGGTGATGAGTTCTTGAAGTCTCTTGAATCACATTCTAAAGATCTTCACCGTAATATGGAACAAAACACAGCCAGTGTTATTGACCTCTTCAGTAAAACCGGTGATAAGTTTAATCAACAGTTATCTAATAATGCAGATAATATGTTTGGAACCATCCAGTCAACATTTGACAAAGCAAGTGCAGGTTTAAATTCACAGGTCAAAGAATCAGTGGAGCGTTTTGGTAGTTCCATTAATGAACAGCTACATGCTTTTGAACAAGCTACTGAGCGTGAAATGAATAGGGAAATGCAGTCGCTAGGTAATGCGCTACTGGCAATTAGCAAAGGTTTTGTCACAAACTATGATCAATTGATAAAAGAATATCAAAGTGTTCTTGGCCAATTACAACCATTAATTAACTCTAGACAGAATCGTGGGTAACAATTAATGGATAAGATTATTGGTAAGCAAGCCCCAAAAAGCACCCAGGATAATGAACACTGGGTTTCCATGTCAGACCTGATGGCAGGTCTGATGATGGTGTTTATGTTTATTTCTATTGCTTATATGCATTATGTTCGTATTGAAAAAGAAAAAATAAAAGAAGTTGCTGTTGCCTACGAACAGGCACAGCAACAGCTTTATAATGCTTTGGAAATCGAGTTTTCAAAAGATCTACCTTCCTGGGATGCTGAAATCGATAAACAAACTCTTGAAGTAAGATTTAAATCACCAGATGTTCTTTTTGGATTGGGTAGTTCAGAATTAAAACCAAAGTTTAAAGAAATTCTTAACGATTTCTTTCCTCGTTATTTGAGAGTGTTAGACAAGTATAAGCAACATATCACTGAAGTACGTATAGAAGGGCATACCAGTACTGACTGGACGGGCGCTGCTAACCAAGATGTGGCCTATTTTAATAATATGGAATTATCTCAAGGAAGAACTCGCGCAGTTTTACAATACGTATACAGTTTAAAAGAATCAGAAACTCATCAAAAATGGGTAAAAAGTAAATTTGCTGCAGTGGGATACTCATCTTCACATCCAATTCTTGATGCAGCAGAAAAAGAAGATCCAAATCGCTCACGGCGGGTTACGTTTAAAGTTATTACAAATGCAGAATTGCAAATTCGTCGTATTATTCAGGAATAGTCAGAATGAAGTTAACTATTGATTTTTCTGAGTTGATTGCGTTAGGAAAAAAAATGCTTCCTTCTGGTGCTAAATTTTCCCTTGCTGAAGCACCTGTTGTCTTCGACCCAATTGATATTGAATTATCTGCTGGTAAAGAAGTCAGTATTGCCGACCTTGACCCTGGCAGTGGCTTAATTTCCTACCAGGGTCGTCAAGTCCTTTTATATATCCGTGATCATACCGGGCGCTATGATGCGGCGATTGAAGATGGTGAGAAAGGGAAACGTTTTCATATTGCTTGGTGTCGAACACTTGACGAAATGCGACAGAAAAATCGTTTTGAGCGCTACCATGCAACAAACCGTGTTGACGGTTTATTTGAAATTGATGACGGTTTAGGCCGCAGTCAAGATGCTGACTTAAGAGTTTGCATGAATTGCCTTGAGCGCCTTAATTACAAAGGTAGTATTGATAAACTACAAAAAAGAGTAGTATTTAAATCGTTCTCATTGAATAACTTCTTCTCTCACTACAGTACTTGCTTCCGTCATATGCCAAAAGGTATTCATGATAAAGCAAACAGTGGTTATGTAGATAATTGGAAAGATATTTCTCGTTCTGTTCGTGAACAGGCAGCTTATAAATGTAATGATTGCGGAGTTAATTTAATATCCTCACGCCAGCTCTGCGATGTTCATCATAAAAATGGTGTTAAATACGATAATTCAGCAGAAAACTTGCATGTTCTTTGCAAGGATTGCCATCGCAAGCAACCTCTCCACGAAGGAATATTTGTCACTCAAGCTGAAATGGCAATTATTCAACGCTTGCGATCTCAGCAGGGGTTATTAAAGGGTGATTCTTGGAAAGATATTTATGAGCTAACTGATCCATCTGTTCACGGTGATATTAACATTATGCAGCACAAAGGATATCAACCTCCGGTACCAGGATTAGACTTACAGAACTCTGCACATGAGATTATTGCAACTGTAGAAGCAGCATGGCCCACATTAAAAATTGCAGTGAATTTAACCGAAATACAAGTAGAAGGTTGGGAAATATTCACAGTTGGTGAACTCGTTAAACAGATACAATCTGGGGTTATATTTTAATTCGGTAAAAATTTGAAAGAGACCTGATATCCACTCAGGTCTCCATAGTTTTCTTTTGTGCAAAGTAAGTTTTATCGATGCACTCTTTCTTTATGACAGGGAGTTTTTAATCTTCGCATAGTCAAAAGGCGAGATAACGCTTTTCCGATTTGCATCGAGAAAATCAGCCCACCACTGCAGCATCAACCTACGCTCATCCAAATGCTCAGCCTTATGGATATAAGCCGCTCGCACAGAGTTACGCTCCATATGGCTCATTTGCCGTTCCACTGCATCCCTCGACCACAATCCCGATTCAATCAACGAACTACACGCCATGGTCCTGAAACCGTGGCCGCAGACTTCTACCTGTGTGTCATATCCCATCACCCGTAAAGATTTGTTAACCGTGTTTTCACTCATAGGTTTACGAGGGTTATGATCGCCAATAAAGATCAGTTCATGATCACCGCTGAACGTCTTTATCTGCTCCAGAATATTTAATACCTGTCGGGAAAGTGGCACCAGATGAGGTGTACGCATTTTTGAGCCACGCTGTGAATGCTTTACCCCTTCGATAGCTTCTCGCTCGGCTGGAATCGTCCACATAGGTGTTTCAAAATCGATCTCGGACCAACGAGCAAAACGCAGTTCACTTGAGCGGATAAAGACCAAGAGAGTTAGCTCAACAGCAAGGCGAGTCAGTGTCCTGCCTGTATAGCTGCCAATGCGCTGAAGCAGTTCGGGAGTACGCTTCAACTCTAGCGCCGGTCGATGCTGTCGGTTACATGAAGCAACGGCACCGACCATCTCCTGCGCGGGATTGTAGTCAAGCGAACCGCTCTGAATGGCATAACGCATAATTGCAGTAGTTCGCTGTTGTAGCCGGGAGGCCACTTCTAGCCTCCCCGAAAGTTCTACAGCTTTAATAGGGGCTAACAGGTATCGCGTTTTTAGTTCGGCAATATTACGTTTGCCAATGACAGGAAAGAGATTGTCCTCCAGGATTTTCAGCACACGTCGGCTATGTTCTTCCGACCACTTTTTATTTGTGACATGCCACTCGACAGCAATCTGCTCAAAAGTACGCGCTTCTTCCTATTCAACCTTATCATTTTTCTTTTTGTCTCCCGGATCGATGCCGTTTGCCAAAAGCTTCCGAGCATCATCACGACGCGCTCTGGCATCTGCAAGAGACACATCAGGATATACGCCTAAAGCCAGCATCTTTTGCTTCCCGCCGAAGCGGTACTGCAGACGCCAGTATCTTGAACCATTGGGGTGGACGAGAAGATGCATACCGTTGCCATCGGTCAGCTTGTATTGTTTATCCGTTGGCTTGGCTGTTCTGACTTTGATATCTGTTAGAGCCATGCTTATCCCCTCCCTGTTGGTACAAGCACTATCGAACCGGAAATACCATCATCTGTACCAACATCTGTACCAACATCTGTTGGTAGATGTACGTTGAAGTCGGTTAACCTTGAGAGAGTTAATTTAGTGGGAAGGGGAAATCCATACTGAATCGCAGGCACAAAAAAACCACCTTTCGGTGGCTTCTTGTTCGCGCTGTACTAATGGTGCCGAAGGCCGGACTCGAACCTAACACTCTGCAACCTGCTGATATCACGTAACCGCTTCGATAAAATTGTTAGTTCGTAGGAGTGCTTTGTAAGAAAGCCAGCCAATGAATAACCGGTGCAATCGCCCTGCAAGAACTGGCTTTACACTGACACTAAGCCATAAAACCAGCCCATCAAATATCACTTACTTCACATTGCCACCGACGCACTGATATTGCTTGGTGATGCTGCCATTCATTAACTGACCATACATATTTCGCTGGCCTTCAACTCGAGCATGAGGAGTTAACTCTTCCGAATGATCATAACCCCATTTGGCGCAAACTCTTGAAGCTATACCTGTAGCATCACTCCAACGAGCTTTACTACCATCATCAGTTAACGGCAAATTTTCGTTATGAACGAAGCCAACAGTAACGATGCCGCCAGCACGATCTGCATTAACAACCTCAACCGGTTTTCCAGTAGAACTTGCACAACTTGAGAGAGATATTGCTGCAACTAAAATCAAAAATGTTCCTTTCATTCTTACCTCTTATTTTTATCATTTCCCCTGAGAGGGTGCCATAATTTTATAAAAAGAAGCCAGACAGCTAAGCTGAAATAGCAAAAAAAGTATACCGTCAAAGAAATAACTTTGGAAACTAGTAGATCACAATCAATGTTGAAAATAAATGAATTATAAATCTAACCGACTAATCACCCGCTGGAGCTGCGACAAACGCCACTCGCCGCCTTTCGGGGCTGGAGTTCGAGCCATATTCAATACCTCAACCATTCTTCGTTGCGACAGCCCACGATCTTTCCAGCTTTCGATAAGCGGACGCAGATTTTCTGCGAATGTTTGTGCAACCTGTCTACGAGCTTCGGTGTTACTTTTGAGGTTAACGCTTCCTGCTGCGCCCAAAACCTTCCCTTGCTCCTTAGCAACCGCGAGAGCTGCTTTTGTTCGGGAGCTAATCTGGTCACGCTCCCATTCAGACATTACTGCATGCATCTGAATCATTACTTTGTTGGCTTGCGGCATATCTGCGGCAACAAAATCAATCCCAGTTTCCAGTAACCCGGATACAAAATGAACATTACGCGCTAACCTATCCAACTTAGCTATCAAAAGCGTCGCACCATACTTCTTACAAGCAGCAAGTGCTGCCCGTAGCTGAGGACGCTTATCAAGCGCATTTGATCCCTTACCAGTTTCGACCTCCTCAAACTCTGAGACAACAGACCCATCACCACCTTTTAAATACAACTTCACTGCTGCTCGTTGCGCCTCCAAACCTAAGCCGCTTTTTCCCTGCTGGGTAGTCGATACTCGATAGTAAGTAATGAATTTACTATTTGCCATGCTTGTGCCCTACCTGACCACATTGAAAAACGAACGTTTAATATGTAGTCACTATAACTAAACGAACAATAGGAAGCAATTGACATCCTATGTTGTGTTAAATTTGTTTTGTATGTTATTATTTCATAAAGTTATTAATACAGAGGAGGGTAAATTGTGAGTAATAAACCTAAAATCAGGACTGCCAACCTTATTGGAACAGGTCGCACCTCGTTAAAACTTGATGAAAGCGCATGGACGGCTATCGATATGCTGGCGGCAAAACGGGGAACAGACTGGAAGGTATGGGCGCGTAGCTTGCTAAACGCTAACCCTGATGCGTCAAACAAAGCAGCTTTGCTGCGAGCTGCTCTGACAGAAGAACTAATGACTGAGCAGCTAATGGCATTCGCTGAGACAGGGCCGGTAGAAACCAATACCATTCATGAAATTATTGGTAATGGTTACTGGCGGCTCAATGACGAACAGCTTCAAATTGAGCTGGGCGGTGCAACCATCACCACCCGTGATAGTTCGTTTGTGGCATTCACATTGCTGACTGGCTATCGAAATGAGGTAATGGGTGGTGAGCCATTTGTCATTATCCAGAACAACCTACGGGATCAATTGCATCTCATGATCGCACCAACAGTTGATTAAAGGGGATAATCTATGAAAGTTAAGACTCTTTCAGCAAGCGAGACGGCATATTACTTGAGATACAAACTGGGGAATTGTCGGGTTTGGGATAACCTTTTAGCAGATATGCGGCGCGGTAAAGCATCTTACTACGGCGAGACTTTGCTACCAGTTGGTCGGATAATTGATAGTCGCCATCCTCGTCCGGTTTATCTGTTTAGTGAGATTTTTGAGTTTGTAGAAAAAGCATCCCGACTACGCCCTTTGCCAGCCAAAGCATATATGCTTTCTATCCAAGAAATTGAAATCGATTTAACCGACAAGCGACACTGGAGCACTCGCCCTCTCTCAGTGGCAATCTGAAATGCATACAATGAATCTTAATCAACAGATACCGGAAATCACCCTGAAACCTTTCAGGGCTACCGCCGTCATTGACTGGCTAGATGTGGAGATCCACACCTCGCGTCGCACGCAACATCAACACGTTCGCAAAGCACTTGCGGAGATAACTGGCATTGATCACTGGTGGGCTGGCACAATAGATGTTCAGTCGGGCAATACTGCCAATACGTTCCGCATTCGTTTACATGACGATCTCGCTAACAACTACCAGCAACTGTGCGCAACACTCGACAATTTAGCCGAACGCTATCCCTTCGCATCCGAACCTACAATCACAGGTATCGAGATCAGCTGCGATTTTTTGCATAAGCAACAATCGGAGGAAGCAACTCGCGCCCTTATATACCGGCTGCAAACAAGCCTGTTCGTGCCGGGCAGCAATCACCGGCAATATAATAGCGATCTCCGGAAAAACCAATTTCTGGACAAGCCCGGTAATCGTATCAATCCCGTGCATAACCTGCGGATCGGTAACAAAAATGACGCCATTTCATGGCAGTGCTATTACAAAATAACCGACAAAAACAAACTGCCTCTACCGGCTAATCAGTGCTGTGCCCGCGTTGAGGTGACATTAAAGGGCTACGCACTGCAACAACACGGCTTTGACCTGCTCTCCGGGCTTCCATCTTTCAAGTTCGAAACCTTAGCTAGTCTATTCACACTCCGCCGTCCAATACCTGCGGTAACGCTGGCAAAAGGTGATCTGTTCAAGTTGACCTCAATCAACTGGAATCGGGAATATAGAGACGCAACAGCAGAGCGCGGCTTACACTCGTTTAGCACAATTGGACAACGTGACAAGAAAGGCAGATTGCGAGCAGAAAGTAGCCATTTGAAAGCTGATGCTGAACTAAGTAATCGGGTAAGAGAGGCACTGAGGAATCTTCGCCCGTAAACCGCCAATCCAAAAAAGTGCGGGATATTATTTCGAAATCCCCGTATGTTTACTGGGTCAGCGGACAGTTACCTAATAACTTAAAACATAGTGACTTAAAGTATAGTAATCATAATGATGAATGAAAAACGTAGCATAGAGTGTTTAGAGCAGTCCATGAACGCATGACATACAGATGATCTTGATTAAATAGAATCAAAATGAAACGTATCATTCGTTTCATAGAACTATAGGCAATCCCGAAAGATCGCACATCTATGCGTATCGGTGAAACAGAACTATGCTTTAGCGATACAAAAATTGAACCCCTAGAAAACGAAAGGTATTCATGGATAGGGAGCTTTCAAAAATTCCGGCAGTCGAAAAAATGATCCTTATATTAACGCTAGACTTATTTCTCGCAGAGAACATCCCAACGCACTGCTGATACCAGCCCCCAGTTTCCTGCAGAGTTTGGCCTGCGCCATTTAGCTGTCTCCATACCCCTCAAGTATTCAAGAGCTTCCAAAAACGTGCTAAATCGCTTTTGAGACATTTTTTCGCCAACTCGAAAGCTCCCATCTCGAGGACTTGATAATCCGGGATGAAAACATGTGCCATCAGCGGCATAAGGCACAAGCAAGTTGGTTGTATTTTCCTCAAACGTCTCATCTTTGAGTAGCTCTGATGCATTTACTTTCAAGGCATTCGCAAGTGTCTCAATAGCATCAAGAGAAGCATTCGAAGCACCTCTCTCAATTCTGCTCATGTAGCTACGTGCAAAACCGCAGCGATCAGCAAAAGCCTCCTGACTAAGCCCGGTTGCTATACGCAGATCTTTAACTCGTTTTCCAAAAATAGATCGCAGGTTCGTTTTCATCCCTGAAATGTGGCGCGTTGACCACTAACAGGCCACTCACTAATCGTGACATTTCAAACCCAGTATTTAATAATCATGGCAGCAAACAAAATGTAGTCCTGGGTAACACATCAAAACATGAGGATTTGTATGAAACGGAAGCCACTTAAAACTATATCAATGGGTTATGCACTATTTCTGAGTCTAGCTACTTTCGATACGTTCGCAGCAACAGGAGTTCAGCAACCAGTCATACACACGCAACTAGCGACTAACCAAACAAGCAATGAACCTTCAGTTTGCGAAAACACAGCAAATGTTGCGGAACATATGGCGCGAGATCGAGATGCGGGAATCACAAAAAAGCAGTATGTGAAGAGGATTCAAACAATTGAAAAATCGGGAAAAGTATCAGGACGAGAGATTGATCTTTTCTACTCATTACTAGCATTTGTTTATGTGGATCAGAAAGATAAATCCCCAGAGTATATAAGCCGCGTAGTTCAAACTGGATGCGAATTGACGAGATAACCAAGAGAAACTCTGATACAGAAATGAGCGCTGATAGTTAGTTATTATCAGCGCCTCAAAGAACTGAAGACTAAACAATACCGGCTATAGCAGCCCTAGAAACCCCGTAGCAACGTGATATAGAACTAATGCTATCACTGTTAGCTTTTTTGATAAAATTGCTTCTCGTTGCTCTGGTGTCGTTTTAGAGGGGCTACCCAATTTCTTACCCTCAGCTTTCGCTCTTGCTAGCCCTGCCTGAGTTCTTTCTATCAGTAAATCGCGTTCCATCTCAGCGACCGCTGCTAACATCGAAAGTAACAACTTTCCGGCAGTTGACGTGAGGTCTGTTGTGCCAAGCTGGTGGACTATCACCCGTGTAAAAACTTCGGAGGCGGCAGAATCATCCTTATAGTGGCATAATGGCTCAAATAATGAATTCTTTTAACGGTAGGTGTTCTATGGGAAAAACGGAGCTTTTTCTAAAAACCATGATATTTTCCGTTGTATTAATGTGTGTTGGTGCTGTAATAGGCCTCTTTGTGGGCTTTCACTACGGTTTTAAGCCTATCATTTCCGTTGTTGTATCTATGTCCATTTTCTCTCTGTATTTGGGGTATTGGATTTACAGTAGTGAGCGAAGAGCGGACAGGAATTTTGCGAAGTTTAGGCACATGCAAGCCAAGCATGAAATGACCACTCTGCTACTGAACGAAGCGCTCAAAGACACAAACAGGGAATTGTTTGACAGGATAGCTCCTGATGCACCTGATAGTGCTTTAAAACAACAATACCAGAGCCTGAAAAGGGTGGAACAACTCTGGAACACAAAGATTGAGAACTAAAACTAAAATATTCTCAAACAATGGACTGCATGTATTCGGCTAAACCAAACGCCCCGGAGAGAGCCACAAATCTGAAACCTACAAATCTACGCCCCTTTATAGAAAACGTGCCAGATAGCTTCCCAGAACGTCTGGGCCGCATATCGCGGTCTACTTACGAATAGCAGTCTGATTAGTTGCGGCCTCACGGATCAACCCAGTTAGGTTTATCTCCACCATCAAACAAGTCCCCAAAAGCTATCACCGGAGATAACGCTTTGAGAACCGTCGAAATACTGCAATACACATTACACAAAGACACCGGAGCTGCGTTTCACACCATCATGCGGGAAATCAGCGTTCCCTACACCAACGTCACGGGATAGATGTAGTATCGTTTAGTATCTCACTGCATGACCCGGATGTTACTGCCTGATTATCGCCGTTGACAGCGCTGAAAGCATGCCTGCGGCAGCATTAAAACAGTGATAAGGCTGCCGCAGGCAAGTGTGGACGGGCTGCGGGTGCAATCGTTAGTCATCTGGCTTAACCAGAAGCTCTCAAAGCGTGCCACAGATTCCCACATAATGATTTCACTACCCTTGATAGAGAACGTGACAAAATCGCTCTGGCACGTCTTAGTGATGTATGATGAGATTAGCCCCTAATCCCGCTTTCTTCGGAGTGCATCCCTGAGAGCATCCAAACCATCAGGAATGTTGAATTTAGCTATATCAGGCAGCGGAAAATAAAGTTTCTCAACAATTTCAACCATATGAATCGGTTTCAAATCCTTGCTATATCGAACCTCTGTTTCCGTTTTGCCACGCACATGTCCAACCAATTGAGCACGAAGTTCGGAGCTAACACCCTTTTCTTTCAGCAAAGTCGAGACTGTATGCCGGAATGAGTGAAAAGCTTTGCTTCTGTCCCTCACCATATTCAATCGATTACCAAGTAAAGAGTCATCAAACCAAGCAGAAACAGGTTTACCAAAACCCTTATTTTTATTGTGCTTAATCTCAGGAAATAGCCTGTCATACCCGGCATGTCTCAAAGACTGAGCATATTCGATCAACCCATGCTTAATAAGCGTTGTATGTATGGGGATCTTGCGGCGAGAATTTGCGTTTTTGAGCTTCTTGTTACTTTTATCATCACTTTCAAGATTAAAGTAATATACTCCGTCCTCTTCAAGAATGTCATCCAATAGTAACTGCGCCAATTCGTTGACTCTTGCCCCTGTAAACAAACCAAGTAGAGGCATCCAATAATGAAACGGTCGATAATGGTGGAAACGCCCCTGTTTATTACGTTCTACTGTGCCATTTTTAAACCATTGAAACGAGAAAATAGCCAAGAGATCAGCAGGTTCAAAAACTTGAGTATGATCCTGATCTCTATCTTCTTTATCGTCACGCGGGAAAAAGTTATCACACGGCGATTTAAGGAACTTACCATCATCAACAGCCCATTTCATAGCACCGTATAAGCCATTTATATATTTTCTTACGGCATCATCAGACATCAACTTATCACCGCTTTCCGCGGCTTTTACGATCAGCTCATCAAGTGTTTTAACGCCATGTTTCGTTTTTGCTAAATTTCGGTTTGCCGGAATTTGGCGTAACTTACTTTCATAATCCCTCAGAAAGTCACGATCGAAGTTTTCTAGATTAATATCACCCATCAGCTCAATCATGAGATCGAAATAGTAGCGAATATCTCTGACAGCAGCCTCGGAGACTTTCCCCTTGCTTCGATGTTTCAAATACTCATCACACAGCCACGACAGGTTCTTTGAGTAATGCCTGCGATGCACATACTCGTTAGCGATTACAGCAACAGGAGAGGGAAGAAATGCAGAGTGATGAATGCTAACCGCTGGTGGAGTGCTTTTAGCCAGCCAGTCAAGTCGGAGACTTTCTGCATGGACATTATTGATCGTCAGGTTATCAGGAGTGATGCTGACACCGGGTAAGTCAAAAAACCAACCGCCGTTGCGATTGTCTCCACTGGCCCGGAAAGCCGCCTCTTCTTCTGACACACCATTAGCCAGTAGACATTGTAGCGTATATTTCGGTTTGAATGGCTGTAGATAACCTTCCGCAAAACCTTCAACACCCACCGCAAACACACTGTTAAGCACGAAACCACCTGTTGCTGGGTCTCTTTCAACCTCACTGCGGTTCTGCACGTAGAAAGCAGCCTCACCCGTCGCCAGCCAGAACACTGGCAGGTTGCGATTCATCACCGACTGAATTAACTGGGCAACGGGTAACTCGATTGACTGAGCAAAGTTAGCAAGCGAAATCATACCGTCCCCGGCAAGTAGCGGGGCGCAGTCACTTAAAGTTCGATAATCCAATTGTTCATACTCTTGTAAGGTCTGATACCAGACCGCCAACAGGATCGCAGACTTCTGCTTTGCTTCTTGAAGATCGTGAGTGCCTGTTGAAGTGTGAATCTCACACTGTCCTGCGTATCGACGAAGACGTTGGGGAACGCTAATGCGGACAACATAAATGCCGCTGGTTCGACGATAGAGGTTATAACGTTGAGACATCGCCTCGTATACCCTTTTGTAGTAGGGCGACGCGATATTGAGGTCTAGAAACAAAAAAATCCTTACAAAATAAGGATTTAATTGACTAATGGTGCCGAAGGCCGGACTCGAACCGGCACGTATCTCTACGGTTGATTTTGAATCAACTGCGTCTACCGATTTCGCCACTTCGGCACTGCAAGTAGTATGCGGAAAACGTGTGCATTATACCTTTCAGCGATCCGCACGCAACACTTATCCGTTGTTCAATGAGTTAAGTGCTGAAAAAAACGCCGACATGCTTATATTAAGCCCGTTTTGTGGGCGAAATAAGCAGTGTCTCTACGAATAATATCGGCGATACCTGCGGTAAACAGCACGGGCGCAGCGTGCAGCGCCCCTACAAATGACATTGGTAATACCTGCGATAACAGCACGGGCGCAGCGTGCTGCGCCCCTACGGATGACATCGACGATAATTTGCACCTGTGCGTAGCGATATCAGCAGCAGCGCGTCCAAGAAGCACCAGAAACAAAAAAGGCGTAACCGCATGGCTACGCCTTCTTACATCGTCTGTCGCGTCGCTACTTGCGTTTTAGCAGCATATACACGCTGATCAACAAGAACAGCATGCTTGGCAGCAACGCGCCCAGTACCGGCGGCATGTTGTACACCAGGCTCAACGGGCCAAATATCTGGTCCAGCACGTAGAACAAGAAGCCGAAGCTGATACCGGTCACCACGCGTACGCCCATCGGTACGCTGCGCAGTGGCCCGAAGATGAACGACAGTGCCATTAGCATCATCACCGCAACGGAAAGCGGCGAGAACACCTTGCTCCACATGTTCAGCTGGTAGCGGTTGGCTTCCTGGCCGCTCTGTTTCAGGTACTTCACATAGTTGTGCAGGCCACTGATAGAAAGCGATGTTGGGTCCAGCGCCACCACGCCCAGTTTGTCCGGGGTCAGGTTGGTTTTCCATTCGCCGGTCAGCGTTTGGGTGCCGGTAACCTGTTTTTCGTTGGTCAGGTCGGACGTATCCACCTGCGAAAGCTTCCACACGCCGTCTTCAAAACTGGCGGTGGCGGCATAGCGCACCGTCTCCAGCCTGCGCTGGTCGTTGAAGTGGTAGATATTCACGCCGGAAAGCTCTTTCTCGCCCGCTACGCGTTCGATGTAGATAAAGTCGTTGCCGTCCTTCGCCCACAGGCCGCTCTTGGTGGAAAGCAGTGAACCGCCGTACATCTGCTGCGCACGGTAGTTACGCGCCATCTGGTCGCCCTGCGGGGCAACCCACTCGCCAATCGCCATGGTCAACAGCACCAGCGGGATCGCGGTTTTCATCACCGAACCGGCGATCTGCATGCGGGTAAAGCCGGAAGCCTGCATCACCACCAGTTCACTGCGCGTCGCCAGTTGCCCCAGCCCAAGCAGTGCGCCCAGCAAGGCCGCCATCGGGAAGAAGATCTCGATGTCCTTCGGCACGCTCAGCAGGGTAAACATCCCGGCGCCCAGCGCCGTATAGTCACCCTGGCCCACTCTGCGCAGCTGATCGACAAACTTGATGATGCCGGAAAGCGACACCAACATGAACAGCGTCATGATGATGGTGTTGAAAATCGTCTTACCGATATACCGGTCTAAAACACCAAACATCAGGCCGCTCCTCTCAGGCGTGCACGCAGCTTACGCATCGGCACGGTATCCCACAGGTTCAGCGCCAGCGCGATCGCAAAGTACACGGCGTTGACCAGCCAAAGCCACAGCATCGGGTCCAGCTTGCCTTTACCGGCGTTAGAACGCAGCGAGGTCTGCAGCAGGAAGAATATCAAATACAGCAGGATCGCCGGCAGCATGCTCAGCACGCGGCCCTGTCGTGGGTTCACCACGCTGAGCGGCACGACCAGCAAGGCCATCAGCACCACAGACACCACCAGCGTCAGGCGCCAATGGAATTCGGCGCGTGCGTCGGGATCGTCAGACTCCAGCAGCGTCTTCATCGACATCTGTTCGGCCTGGTTACCGTCCACGGCGACCGCACGGTGGCCGACCACCGCCTTATAGTCGTTGAAATCGGTAATGCGGAAGTCACGCAGCATCGCGGTGCCTTCAAAGCGGGTGCCTTTATCCAGCGTCACCACCTGCGAACCGTCCTTCAACTGGTTGATCTGGCCGTGTTCAGCCACCACCACGGATGGGCGTTGGTTGCCGTTCGGCCGCAGTTGCGCCAGGAACACATTGTTGAAGGTGCTGCCTTTAACGTTGCCGATAAACAGCACCGCGTTACCGTCTTGGGACGTCTTGAACTGCCCTTCTGCCAGCCCGGCAATGCTCGGGTTAGCCTTGGCTTCGGACACCACCACGTCCTGATAGCGCGAGGCCCAGGGCCCAACCCAGAACACGTTGGCCGCCGCAATCACGGAGGTGAAGAGTGCCAGCACCATTGCCGCGATGATCAGGGTACGTTTACCCAGCCCGCAGGCATGCATCACGGTGATTTCGCTATCGGTATACAGCCGCCCAAGCGTCATCAATAAGCCAAGAAACAGGCTTAATGGCAGGATTAGCTGCGCCATCTTCGGCACACCCAATGCGAGCAAAGAAAGAACTAAATTTGTCGGGACATCGCCGTCCACCGCATCGCCTAACACCCTGACTAAGTTCTGACAAAAGAAGATCAGAAGCAGGATGAACAAGATTGCGATTTGGCTCTTTAGCGTTTCCCGTACCAGATATCTTATGATGATCACGCTTATTACGCCTGTGAAAACTTGTCTTTTTGCAGGAAAATCGATAGTTTCATCGCTAATCCGCCATTTATTCTCATCATATGGCAACAGACACAGCTAAAATAGTATTACAACATCTAGCATTTGGGTGTCCTATAGGAACTTACTTATAGTCGCCAAAACAGAGCAATTTACGCCGTTCAGGTTAACATAGTTAGTTAACTCGACGGCCGGAGATCGTTACGGAGTGCGTCATTCTAGCCGTAGCGTCCGCCTTTGTCTTTAAGATTCAGGAGAGTGCATGGAGTTCAGTGTAAAAAGCGGTAGCCCGGAAAAACAGCGCAGTGCCTGTATTGTAGTCGGCGTTTTCGAACCGCGCCGCTTGTCCCCTATCGCAGAACAACTCGACAAAATCAGTGATGGTTATATCAGCGCTTTGCTGCGCCGTGGCGAACTGGAAGGTAAAGTCGGGCAGACGTTACTGCTGCACCATGTACCTAACATTCTCTCCGAACGCATCCTGTTGATTGGCTGTGGCAAAGAGCGCGAGCTCGATGAACGCCAATACAAACAGGTGATTCAAAAAACCATCAATACCCTTAACGATACCGGCTCCATGGAAGCGGTCTGCTTCCTGACCGAGCTGCACGTGAAAGGCCGTAACACTTACTGGAAGGTGCGTCAGGCGGTAGAAACCGCTAAAGAAACGCTCTACACCTTCGATCAGCTGAAAAGCAACAAAGTGGAGCCACGTCGTCCACTGCGTAAAATGGTGTTCAACGTGCCGACCCGTCGTGAACTCACCAGCGGTGAACGTGCGATCCAGCACGGTCTGGCGGTGTCTTCCGGCATCAAAGCCGCGAAAGATCTCGGCAATATGCCGCCGAACATCTGTAACGCCGGTTATCTGGCTTCGCAGGCTCGCCAACTGGCGGACGCGTTCAGCACCAACATCACCACCCGCGTCATCGGCGAACAGCAGATGAAAGAGCTGGGGATGAACGCCTATCTGGCGGTTGGCGCAGGTTCGCGCAACGAGTCATTGATGTCGGTGATGGAATATAAGGGCAATCCGAACCCGGACGCTAAGCCGATCGTGCTGGTGGGTAAAGGGTTGACCTTCGATGCCGGCGGCATCTCGATCAAACCTGCCGATGGCATGGACGAGATGAAGTACGACATGTGTGGCGCAGCCACCGTGTACGGCGTGATGCGTGTGGTGGCGGAACTGAACCTGCCGCTGAACGTGATCGGCGTGTTGGCCGGCTGTGAGAACATGCCGGGCGGCAGCGCTTATCGTCCGGGCGACGTGCTGACCACCATGTCCGGCCAGACCGTCGAGGTGCTGAACACCGACGCCGAAGGCCGCCTGGTGCTGTGCGACACCCTGACCTACGTCGAGCGTTTCGATCCAGAGCTGGTGATTGACGTTGCCACCCTGACCGGTGCCTGCGTGATCGCGCTAGGCCACCACATCACGGGCTTGATGTCGAACCACAACCCGCTGGCGCACGAACTGATCGGCGCGTCCGAACAGGCCGGCGACCGCGCGTGGCGCTTGCCGATGTCCGACGAGTACTACGAGCAACTGGACTCCAACTTTGCCGATATGGCGAACATTGGTGGCCGTCCGGGCGGGGCTATCACCGCAGCCTGCTTCCTGTCGCGCTTTACCCGCAAGTACAGCTGGGCGCACCTGGATATCGCCGGCACCGCATGGCGTTCCGGCAAGGCCAAAGGGGCCACCGGTCGTCCGGTCGCGCTGCTGTCACAGTTCTTACTCAACCGTGCAGGCCTGAACGGCGACGATTAAAATACCCTTCATCTTTCAAGCCGCAGCGTTGTTGGCTGCGTTTGTTCCCCCCAGTCACTGACTGTATGTCAGTTCCTGGGGATGAACGAACTTGCCGCCTGGCTGCAACTTGAAACCTATTGGGTATATAATCACGGTAACAAAGCGAAGGGCGCACAAGTTGCGCCCCTAATTTTTTCTAACGGCAATGAACTCATGAGCAAGCAGGCGACGTTTTATTTACTCGAACACGCGGAACCCGCAGGTGCGCTCAGCGCGCATGAGGCCGTGGCCTGCGCCGTTGCCGCTGAACGTTGGCGCTCCGGCAAGCGGGTGTTGATCGCCTGCGAAAGCCAGGAACAAGCCCAACGGTTGGACGAAGCGCTGTGGCAGCGCGATCCGCACCAGTTTGTGCCACACAATCTGGCCGGTGAAGGCCCGCACTACGGTGCGCCGGTCGAGCTATGCTGGCCCGGTAAACGCGGTAACTCGCCGCGCGATCTGCTGATCGCCCTGCTGCCGCAGTTTGCAGATTTTGCTACTGCTTTCCATGAAGTGGTAGACTTCGTCCCTTACGAAGACACCCTGAAACAGTTGGCGCGCGACCGATATAAAGCTTATCGCAGCGTCGGCTTCCATTTGACCACGGCCACGCCGCCAACTCACTGAACAACGATATAAAATGGAAAAGACAAACAGTCATCTCGATACCGCATACGACCCGAAAGAGATCGAACAGAAGCTGTACGATCACTGGGAAAACCAGGGTTACTTCAAGCCAAATGGTGATACCAGCCAGGAAAGCTTCTGCATCATGATCCCGCCGCCGAACGTCACCGGCAGCCTGCACATGGGCCACGCATTCCAGCAGACTATCATGGACACCATGATCCGCTACCAGCGCATGCAGGGTAAAAACACCCTGTGGCAGGCAGGTACCGACCATGCCGGTATCGCCACCCAGATGGTGGTTGAGCGCAAGATCGCCGCAGAAGAAAACAAAACTCGCCATGACTATGGCCGCGACGCGTTCATCGACAAAATCTGGCAGTGGAAAGCGGAATCCGGCGGCACCATTACCCGTCAGATGCGTCGTCTGGGCAACTCCGTGGACTGGGAGCGCGAGCGCTTCACCATGGACGAAGGCCTGTCCAACGCCGTTCGCGAAGTGTTTGTTCGCCTGCACAAAGAAGATCTGATCTACCGTGGCAAACGCCTGGTGAACTGGGATCCGAAACTGCGCACCGCCATCTCCGATCTGGAAGTGGAAAACCGCGAATCCAAAGGCTCCATGTGGCACCTGCGCTACCCGCTGGCCGACGGCGCCAAAACCGCCGAAGGTAAAGATTACCTGGTGGTCGCCACCACCCGTCCGGAAACCGTGCTCGGTGATACCGGCGTGGCCGTAAACCCGGAAGATCCGCGTTACAAAGATTTGATCGGCAAAGAGGTTATTCTGCCGCTGGTTGGTCGCCGCATCCGCATCGTCGGTGACGAACATGCCGACATGGAAAAAGGCACCGGCTGCGTGAAGATCACCCCGGCGCATGACTTTAACGACTATGAAGTCGGTAAGCGTCACGGCCTGACAATGATCAACATCCTGACTTTCGACGGCGATATCCGTCAGGAAGCAGAAGTGTTTAATACCCTCGGCGAAATCTGCACCGATTACTGCAACGAAATCCCGGCCCAGTTCCGTGGCCTGGAGCGATTCGCTGCGCGTAAAGCCGTGGTAGCCGCCTTTGAAGAGCTTGGTTTACTGGATGAGATCAAACCGCACGACCTGACGGTGCCTTACGGCGACCGCGGCGGCGTGGTGATCGAACCCATGCTGACCGACCAATGGTACGTGCGTACCGCACCGCTGGCCAAAGTCGCGGTTGAAGCGGTTGAGCAAGGCGAGATCCAGTTCGTGCCTAAGCAATACGAAAACATGTACTTCAGCTGGATGCGCGACATTCAGGACTGGTGTATCTCTCGTCAGCTGTGGTGGGGTCACCGTATCCCGGCCTGGTACGACGTGAACGGCAAAGTCTACGTTGGCCGCAGCGAAGAAGAAGTGCGCAGCGAGAACAACCTGGGCCCTGACGTGGTGCTGAACCAGGACGAAGACGTGCTGGACACCTGGTTCTCTTCCGGCCTGTGGACCTTCTCCACCCTGGGCTGGCCAGAGCAAACCGACGCGCTGAAAACCTTCCACCCAACCAGCGTGATGGTCAGCGGCTTCGACATCATCTTCTTCTGGATTGCGCGCATGATCATGCTGACCATGCACTTCATGAAGGACGAAAACGGCAAGCCGCAGGTTCCGTTCAAGACGGTTTACATGACCGGCCTGATCCGCGATGACGAAGGGCAGAAAATGTCCAAGTCGAAAGGTAACGTGATCGACCCGCTGGACATGGTTGACGGTATCTCGCTGGAAGACCTGCTGGAAAAACGTACCGGTAACATGATGCAGCCGCAGCTGGCGGAAAAAATCCGTAAGCGCACTGAAAAGCAGTTCCCGAACGGGATCGAACCGCACGGCACTGACGCCCTGCGCTTCACCCTGGCGGCGCTGGCTTCAACCGGCCGTGACATTAACTGGGACATGAAGCGCCTGGAAGGCTACCGCAACTTCTGTAACAAGCTGTGGAACGCCAGCCGCTTTGTGCTGATGAACGCAGAAGGTCAAGACTGTGGTTTCAACGGTGGCAAGAAAGTGCTGTCGCTGGCGGACCGCTGGATCCTGGCCGAATTCAACCGCACGGTGAAGGCATACCGCGAAGCGCTGGACACTTACCGCTTCGATCTGGCCGCCAACATCCTGTACGAATTCACCTGGAACCAGTTCTGTGACTGGTACCTGGAGCTGACCAAACCGGTTGTCAGCAACGGCAGCGAAGCGGAACAACGCGGCACCCGCCACACGCTGATCACCGTGCTGGAAGCCCTGTTGCGCCTGGCACACCCGGTGATCCCGTTCATTACCGAAACCATCTGGCAGCGCGTGAAGACCCTGACCGGCGAAACAGCAGACACCATCATGCTGCAACCTTTCCCAGAGTACGACGCCGCGTTGGAAGACGCACAGGCGTTGAACGACCTGGAGTGGATCAAGCAGGCGATCACCGCGGTACGTAATATCCGTGCCGAGATGAACATTGCGCCGAGTAAAATGCTGGACGTGCTGCTGCGCAACTGCAACGCCGACGCGCAGCGCCGCGTGCAGGAAAACCAGAGCTTTATCGAGCGTCTGGCGCGTCTGTCGTCTATCACTCTGCTGCCTGCCGGTGACAAAGGTCCGTTATCCGTCACCAAGCTGGTTGACGGTGCCGAGCTGTTGATTCCAATGGCGGGCTTTATCGATAAAGACGCCGAGATTGCGCGTCTGTCGAAAGAGATGGGCAAGCTGGATGCAGAAATCGCGTCAATCGAAGGCAAGCTGTCTAATGAAGGCTTTGTGGCACGTGCGCCAGAAGCCGTCGTCGCCAAAGAACGCGAACGTCTGGCCGCCTGCAAAGAAGGCAAAGTGAAGCTGCAGGAACAGCAGGCGACTATCGCCGCGCTGTAATCTGTCGGTTCGCTGCAGCAGCTGAAAACAGCGGGGATTTCCCCGCTGTTTTTTTATCGCCGTTGCATCCGGCCCGCTTAAGATGTTATTACAAGTTTTACCCTATAGCTTTCAAGTTGCAGCTAGGCGCCCAGCTCGCTCATCCCCAGGCGCTTACTCGAGTAAGTAACTGGGGTGAGCGAGTGCAGGTAACAACGCTGCAACTTGAAAGATGACGGGTATATTAATGCTGCATGGACGCCGCTGGAAAATAACCCCAGCGCGTTTTGTGTTGCGATAAAAACGAATGTGGTTCCCTTTAATGGCGAGTGTAAACATGACAACAGCAACCCCAGTACGTCTTCTGGTGCGCCCAATAACGGCTGACGACAATGCCGCTATTGCTAATGTCATTCGCGAAGTCTCCGCCGAGCACGGTCTGACAGCGGACAAAGGCTATACCGTTTCCGATCCCAATCTGGACGTCTTATATCAGCTCTACAGCCTGCCACGCAGCGCGTATTGGGTGATAGAAGTCGATGGCCGGATTGCCGGCGGCGGCGGTGTTGCGCCACTGCAAGGCGGTGAAGACGATATTTGCGAATTACAGAAAATGTATTTCCTGCCGCTGTTACGCGGCCAGGGCCTGGCAAAACGCCTGGCGCTGCAAGCACTGGAGTTCGCCCGTCAACAGAGCTTCCGCTGTTGTTATTTAGAAACCACCGCCAGCCTGACGCAGGCCATTGGCCTGTACGAGCATCTGGGCTTTGAGCACATTGACCACGCCATGGGCACCACCGGTCACGTCGACTGCGAAGTCACCATGCTGAAGACGCTATAGTCTTGCTTCTGCGCCCGTGGTAATCACGGGCGCAGCATGCAGCGCCCCTACTGGGCTCCCACCCTCTCCGTCTTCCTGCCCTTCACTGCCACTTCAATACGGCTGAGTACCACACTCGTCAGGTACGACACCACAATCAACAACAGCAAAATCAGCGGCGTATAGCGCGGCGCAAAAATCAGCTTTTGGGCGAAGTAATAGCAGTAGAAGCTGTGGGTCAGCCACATGTACATCGAATGCTTGCCCAGCTCGCCCACGACCCGGTTCACCGTGCTGCCCAGGCCGTCTGCGGTGTTCATCAGCGCGATAATAAACAGCGGCGTCACCAACAGCAGCCCTGGGTTATGGGCAACGATAAACACCGCCACCGTCACCATCAGCAGGATCAGCGGATGGGTGCGGCTCAGGGTGACAATCAGCTTCGCCAGCCACGAGTCCGCCGGCATCTGCTTGCTGCGGCCAAACACCATGCCAAAGCCGAAAGGCAACAGCCAGGTACAATATTCGATTAACACCTCCGGTGCCCAGGCGACATATTGCAGCCCCTTGCCGCACACCGCCGCCAGTACCAGCAGCCCCAATAACGGGTAGGTATTTAGCCGCGACAACAGCGGCAAAGAAAGTACGTACAAAACGTAAAGTTTGAAGAACCACCACTCGCTGTTATACGTGGATTTTAAGCCAATCAGGTTTTCGAAAAACAGCGACAGTGAGTGGGAATATCTTTCGCCTGGAAAGAAAAAAAGGCCAATCGGCACAAAGATAAAAAACACTATCCAGTAGCTGATATATAAGTTTTTCAGCTTTCCCCAACTATATTTAAACGTGACTTCTTTTTTAAGCGAGAATCCGTAACCGGATAAAAACAGGAACATCGACACGCAAATCTTACCGAACAGGCCAAGGTACATCTCAATGTCGACGCTGTTAACAATATGATAGACGGGGATATCCGGGCTAATTCGGAGAGGGTAGGCAAACAGGTGATGGACCAACATCAAAATGATGGCAATCCCTTTTAAATAATTAGACTTATTAATCGAAATGTCCATATTTCTTAATATCTTATCCAACCATAGAGTGATTCATCATATAGCAGCATTTTTGCGCTGGCATCCTCTTTCCTAATCGGATAAGTCTCATATTTAATATTCCGTTTAGAAACAATGCACCGAATATTTATAACAGCGTACTTTTTCCCACGCGCATCGCGCTATCCGGTAAACCAACAAAATTATTAATATAAGTAATTTATTTATTACCCATATAAATCAGTAAGATGATTAATG
Source organism: Serratia sp. PL17 (assembly GCF_017832355.1). Classification (GTDB taxonomy): domain Bacteria; phylum Pseudomonadota; class Gammaproteobacteria; order Enterobacterales; family Enterobacteriaceae; genus Serratia. Next base: position 194,973 of record NZ_JAFIBY010000002.1, on the reverse strand, counting down.
TTAAAAACATTTTATGTGATATTCATTAACAAATTAACGATTGCAAATTGACCTGCCGCCCGCTTGCGCTACTCTGCCAGAACAGGCTAATGCCGCAATCGCACAGGGAGCAGTCATGTCGGAAAACGCTTTTGATTACATCATTGTCGGCGCTGGTTCTGCCGGCTGCGTACTGGCAGCACAGTTAATCCGCCGTACTCAAGCGCGGGTGCTACTGCTGGAGGCCGGTGGCGACGACAATAATTTATTCATCAAGATGCCGGCTGGCGTCGCGAAGATTATCGCCAAAAAGAGCTGGCCGTATGAGACCGAACCGGAGCCACATGCCAACAACCGGCGTATGCAAATCGCCCAGGGCAAAGTGTTGGGCGGCAGCAGTTCGGTCAACGGCATGATCTACATCCGCGGTCAGCGGCAAGATTATGACGAATGGGCCGAACGTTACGGCTGCGTTGGTTGGGGGTACCAAGACGTATTGCCCTACTTTAAACGCGCCGAGGCTAACGAAAGCCTGTCCGATGCCTATCACGGGGGCGGTGGGCTGCTGCCGGTCAGCGAGAACCGCTACCGTCACCCGCTCAGCATGGCGTTTATCCGCGCGGGCCAAGAGCTGGACCTGCCCTATCGCAACGATTTCAACGGCGACAGCCAGCACGGTGTCGGCTTCTACCAAACCACCACCCACAACGGCGAACGCGCCAGCACAGCACGTACCTACTTGAAAGCGGTGCGTAACGAGCAACGCTTGGTCGTGAAGCTCAATGCGCTGGTACACCGCGTGGTGTTCGACAACAACGTCGCCACCGGGGTGGTGTATAGCCAAAATGGCGGCGCAGAAGTCACCGCGCATGCGACGAAAGAAGTGATCCTCAGCGCTGGCGCAGTAGGATCGCCGAAGATCCTGATGCTGTCCGGCATTGGGCCACGCGAACATCTGCAGCAGTTGGGCATCGAACCGCGCGCGGATCTGCCGGTGGGCAAGAACTTCCACGATCACCTGCACATGTCGATCAACGTCAGTACCCGCGACCCCATCAGCCTGTACGGCGCCGATCGCGGCCTGCAAGCATTGCGCCACGGCACCGAATGGCTGGCCTTCCGCAGCGGCGTCCTGAGCTCCAACGTGCTGGAAGGCGCAGCCTTCACCGACAGCCAGGGCGACGGCCGACCGGACGTGCAGATCCACTTTTTGCCGATGCTCGACAGCTGGGACGACGTGCCCGGCGAGCCGCTGCCCAATATCCACGGCTTCACGCTGAAAGTCGGCTACCTGCAACCCAAAGCACGCGGCGAAGTTCTGCTGCGCAGCCGCGACCCGCGCGATCCGGTGAAGCTGCATGCCAATTACCTCGGGCACCCGGAAGACCTGGCCGGCAGCGTGCGTGCCGTGAAATTTGGCCTGAGTTTCCTGCAAACGGCAGCCCTCAAGCCGCTGATCAAAGATCTGCTGATGCCGCAGCCGGCGTGGTTGAACGACGAAAGGCAGTTGGAAGAGTTTGTGCGCAACTTCTGCAAAACGGTGTACCACCCGGTGGGCAGCTGCCGCATGGGGCAATCCCCGCAGGATTCGGTAACTGATTTACACCTGCGGGTACATGGTTTTGAACGACTGCGCGTGATCGACTGTTCGGTAATGCCGCAGGTGACCAGCGGCAATACCAATGCACCGACCATTATGTTGGCAGAAAAAGCGGTGGATTTACTGCTGGGCGCACCGGAATAAAAACCCATCACGGCGGCCCGGTTATCAGGCGATGGCCGGTACGCCGCTATGGAAACGGAACTCGCTGTCCGGCGTTTGGATCAGCTCGGCTTCAATGCGGCCAAAGTGAGCCACCCGTTCACTGATATCGCCACCGGCAATTTGCTCGGCCAACGTCAGGTAATCCTGATAGTGGCGCGCCTCGGAGCGCAGCAGCGAAACATAGAAGCGGTTTAATTCGTCGTCCAGATGCGGTGCCAGCCGGGCAAAACGCTCGCAGGAACGCGCTTCGATATATGCACCACAAATCAGTTTGTCGATCAGCGTAGCGGGATCGTGGGTCCGGATCTCACGGATCATGCCTTTGGCATAGCGGCTGGCGGTGATCTTCTTGTACGGGATCTGCCGCGCCAGCATGATCTCCAACACCTGCGAGAAGTGGTGTAACTCTTCTTTGATCAACAACACCATCTTGTCCGCCAGATCCTGACCATAGGCCGATCCGTTTTTTGGCAGGATCTTACGGGTGAAGTTATTCTGCTGGAACAAGGCTTCCGGCACGCCCTGCGCTTCATGCAGAAACGCCTCATAAGGCCTGAGCAACGCCAACAGCGCGTCGCCGCTCTCCTTGTCAGCCACGTAGCGGCGGATCAACCACATGCCGGTCTGCGCCGCTTTCAGCTCACACACCATATGGTCAGTCAGCAACAGAGGCAGGTTTTCCGGGCGGCGTGCGGCATCAATCCAGGCGTCCGGGGTTTCGCAATGCAGGAAGTGTAAAATGGGGGCTAACAGGGATTGGTATTTCATAGGCTTCAACGAAGAAAGAGGGGCTGGCACACACCGGCCCCCAGAGCAGAATTGATTAGTGGCGTTTACCGTCGTCGTCTTCGTCGATGAAGTCACCTTCTTCTTCGTCGTCGTCGCCTTCTTCGCCGTTGGGATCTTCAAAGTAGGTGCCCCAACCGTCGTAGTTAACGCCGCAACGTGCTGCCAGCGCCACCAGTTGTTCTACCTGAGTGTCGATCAGTTCGGCGTTCAGGCCGATTTCGCTGATCACGTCACAGCACATCACCAGGGTACCGTCTTCCACTTCCAGCTCTTCGGCGTCGGTCACTTCGTAGCCCAGTTTGAAGGCTTCGACAGCGGCTTTCTCCAGCACTTCAAACTTTTCAGCAGAAAGGTGGTGTTCGATAGTGTAGAGCGCCTCTGGATCACTGCCGTCTTCCAGCAGTTCTTCGATGATCAGGCGGGTCTCTTCACGTTGTTCTTCTAGCTGTTCGCGGTTTGCCATGCCTATATCCTCAAGTCAAATGGCCTGTATTCCTTCTATTTTCACACACCGCTGGCATTGCTTCCACGATAAACGTGAAAGATTTCTATCTCGGGGTTGAAATTGAATATTCATACATATAAAGTGAATTTAAATTCAATTTAAGCGATAAGGATATACGGCAATGAGTAGCATAAACCCGTTCTACAAACGTCACTTCCTGAGGTTAATGGATTTCACCCCGGCGGAACTGCAGATGCTGTTGCAGCTGTCGGCCGACTTGAAGCAGGCCAAAAAGCAAGGCAAGGAAACTCGCCACTTGCAGGGTAAAAACATCGCGCTCATCTTCGAAAAAGACTCGACCCGCACACGATGCTCTTTCGAAGTTGCCGCTTTCGATCAGGGCGCTCAGGTCACCTATCTCGGCCCCAGCGGCAGCCAGATCGGTCACAAAGAATCGATGAAAGACACCGCCCGCGTGCTGGGCCGCATGTACGACGGTATTCAATACCGCGGTTACGGTCAGCACCTGGTGGAAACCCTGGCGAATCATGCCGGCGTACCGGTGTGGAACGGGCTGACCAATGAGTTCCACCCCACTCAGCTATTGGCGGATCTGCTCACGGTGCAAGAACACCTGCCGGGCAAATCACTCAATGAGGTGAAGTTCGCCTACCTGGGCGATACCCGCAACAATATGGGCAATACCCTGCTGGAAGCTGCAGCATTGGCGGGCATGGATCTGCGCCTGGTGGCACCAAAGGCCTGTTGGCCACAGGCCGACCTGGTGGCAGAGTGCCAGGCGTTAGCGCAAAAGACCGGTGCCAAGATCACCCTGACTGAAGACATCGCCGAAGGGGTTAAAGACGCGGATTTCCTCTATACCGACGTATGGGTGTCGATGGGTGAGCCGAAAGAAACCTGGCAGGAACGTATCGCACTGCTCAAGCCGTATCAGGTCAACATGGCGATGGTGAAACTGACCGGCAACCCGCACGTCAAATTCCTGCACTGCCTGCCGGCATTTCACGACGACCAAACCACCCTCGGCAAACAGATGGCAGAACAATACGGGCTGCACGGCGGCATGGAAGTCACCGATGAAGTCTTCGAATCAGCGCACAGCGTGGTGTTCGATCAGGCCGAGAACCGTCTGCACACCATCAAAGCGGTGATGGTCGCCACCTTAAGCGAAACGTTTTAAGCATTACCCTCATCAGTGGGGTGGCTTTCTCGTCACCCCACGCCCAACCGATTAACTATTCCGCCCTCTCTGGGGGTATCGCAGATTTTTATGCACCTGACGTACATAATATCGCCCTCATTAAGCCAATGCCCTTCGCTAATGCTTTGTTTATTCTCTTGGAATAAAATAGAAGCCACCCGCATCACAAAATAAAAAACCATCCTCTTTTACCGGCCGGAATAAAAATTCAAAATAATGTGCCCGCATAAGAATATTAATAACCTGAAAATGCATAACTACGCCAGCCGATAGATAAAACTCAATAATTACAATGCATTAAACAAATCACCTTTAAGATACCCTGACTTCCCCATGGATAATTAACACGACAAATGGGTATTAATGCATTTTGGTAAATGAAATTTCCAATAAAAAAATGACGTTAATCAATTGATAATCCTTTTCATTCACTTCGCCTTCTCAATGTGACATTTATCACAAAACAACCTAAGGCAATGTTTATTATCAGCGGCAACGGAACGGCACCCATTCTCAATAAATGAAATAACTCTTTATTTCGTTTTGTTCGATGTTACCTAAATCTGATAATAGGAAATGACATGGATAAGAATTATGTAGGTTCTGAAATAGGCCAGCTGCGCAGCGTTATGCTTCACCGACCTAATTTAAGTTTAAAGCGATTAACCCCATCAAACTGTCAGGAGTTATTATTCGACGACGTATTGTCCGTCGAACGCGCTGGTGCGGAACACGATATATTTGCGCAAACATTACGTGCACAGAATGTTGAGGTCTTACTGCTGACCGATCTGCTGACCGAAACCATGAGCATTCCCGCCGCCAAGCAGTGGTTGCTGTCGGCGCAGGTCTCTGACTTCCGCCTGGGGCCGTCGCTTGCCGCCGATATTCGCGGCTGGCTGGGCGATTTACCCGACCGCCAATTGGCGCGACATATGACCGGTGGCCTGACCTATGAGGAAGTGCCGGCCAGTTTCAGTAATATGGTGGTCGATACCCATCAGGGTACCGACTTTATTATGAAGCCATTACCTAATCATTTATTTACCCGCGATACCTCATGCTGGATATATAACGGCGTATCGATTAACCCTATGGCCAAACCCGCACGCCAGCGTGAAACAAATAACCTGCGCGCTATCTATAAATGGCACCCGTATTTTGCCAACGGCAATTTCACCACCTATTTTGGCGATGAGGAACGTAATTACGATCATGCCACACTGGAAGGCGGCGACGTTTTGGTCATTGGCCGTGGTGCCGTATTAATCGGCATGTCGGAGCGTACTACGCCGCAAGGGGTCGAATTCCTGGCGCAGGCGCTGTTCAAATCCCATCAGGCTGAGCGGGTTATCGCGCTGGAATTGCCGAAGCACCGTTCCTGCATGCACCTGGACACCGTCATGACTCACATCAATCTGGATACCTTCTCGGTCTACCCGGAAGTGGTGCGTAAAGAAGCGCAGTGCTGGACGTTAACGCCTGACGGCAAAGGGGGTTTGCATCGCCAACAGGAAAAACACTTCCTGACTGCCATTGAACGCGCACTCGGCATCAGCCAGGTGCAGCTCATCACCACTGGCGGCGACAGCTTTGAGGCCGAGCGCGAACAGTGGAATGACGCCAACAACGTTCTCACCATCCGGCCTGGCGTGGTCGTCGGCTACGAACGCAACACCTGGACTAACGAAAAATACGATAAAGCCGGCATCACCGTCCTGCCGATCCCCGGCGATGAGCTGGGCCGTGGCCGCGGTGGCGCACGCTGTATGAGCTGCCCGCTGGAACGCGACGCCATCTGACCCCAACGGAGTAAACATCATGACTAAACCCACAGTGGTGATTGCCCTGGGTGGGAACGCCCTGCTGCGCCGCGGAGAACCGCTTGAAGCGGATATCCAACGCCGTAACGTTCTGCTCGCCAGCCGCCAAATTGCGGCACTGACCGAAAGCTGGAACGTCGTGCTGGTGCACGGCAACGGCCCGCAGGTCGGTTTGCTGGCACTGCAAAATAGCGCCTATCCGCAAGTTGCCCCCTACCCGCTGGACGTACTCGGGGCGGAAAGCCAGGGCATGATCGGCTACCTGCTGCTGCAGGCGCTGAAAAACTGCCTGCCAAAACAGCAGATCAGCGCCCTGCTAACCCAAGTGGAGGTCGACCCCGATGACAGTGCGTTCGGCAACCCCAGCAAATACATCGGGCCGGTCTATGACCAGAAAAGTGCACTGGCGCTGAGCCTGGAGAAAGGCTGGACGATCAAGCCGGACGGGCAATACTTCCGCCGCGTCGTGCCGTCCCCCAAGCCGCTCAACATCATCGAGGCGGACGCGATTAACACCCTGATTGCGCAGGGGCATCTGGTGATCTGCGCCGGTGGGGGCGGCATTCCGGTGTTACGCCGCGAGGGCCGCCTGGAGGGTGTCGAGGCCGTGATCGATAAAGATCTGTCCGCCGCGTTCCTGGCAGAGCAGATCAAAGCCGATGCGCTGCTGATCCTTACCGATGCCGACGCGGTGTATCTCGGCTGGGGTACGCCACAACAACGCGCTCTGGACAAGGCCACGCCAGACGATCTGGCCGGTATCGCCTTCGACGCGGGTTCGATGGGGCCGAAGATCTCGGCCGCCAGCCATTTTGTGCGCTACGCCCAGGGCATCGCCGGCATCGGCGCGCTACAGGATGCCACCCGTATCCTGGCCGGTGAGAAAGGCACGTTAATTACGCCAACGCGTTGAACAGAGAGGAACACGATTATGAGCATTAACTTACGTCACCGTCATTTCCTGAAACTGCTGGATTTCAGCAGCGATGAGATCCAACACCTGATCGATCTGGCCTTCACGCTGAAAAAAGCCAAATACGGCAATGTAGAAAAGCAGCAACTGCGCGGCAAAAACATCGCGCTAATTTTCGAGAAAACCTCCACCCGTACCCGCTGTTCATTTGAAGTCGCGGCGTTCGATCAGGGTGCTCAGGTGACCTATCTCGGCCCAAGCGGTTCCCAGATTGGCCATAAAGAGTCGATGAAAGACACCGCTCGGGTATTGGGCCGCATGTATGACGGCATCGAGTACCGGGGTTTCGGGCAGTCTATCGTGGAAGAGCTGGCCGAGTTTGCCGGGGTGCCGGTATGGAATGGCCTGACCGACGAATTCCACCCGACGCAAATCCTGGCTGACTTGATGACCATGCTGGAACATGCGCCAGGCAAAAGCCTCGATCAGATCTCGTTCGCCTACCTCGGTGACGCGCGTAATAACATGGGTAACTCGCTGATGGTGGGCGCAGCAAAAATGGGCATGGATATCCGCCTGGTTGCGCCGAAGGCCTTTTGGCCGGACGAAGCCTTGCTGGCGCAGTGCGCAGACATCGCCCGCGATACCGGTGCACATATCACCGTAACCGACCAGGTTGAGGAAGGCGTGAAAGGCGTCGATTTCCTCTATACCGACGTGTGGGTATCAATGGGTGAACCGAAAGAAGCCTGGGCAGAACGCGTCAGCCTGATGCAGCCTTACCAGATCAATGCTGCAGTGCTGAAAGCCACCGGTAACCCGCAGGTTAAATTCATGCACTGTCTGCCGGCCTTCCACAACGAGCAGACCAAAGTAGGCAAGGAAATTGAACTCGCCTATGGCCTGAAAGGGCTGGAAGTCACGGATGACGTGTTCGAGTCGGCCCACTCCATTGTGTTCGATGAAGCGGAAAACCGCATGCACACCATCAAGGCCGTGATGGTCGCCACCCTCGGCGACTGATTGACGACGCGGCGGTATCGTCTGCCGCCGCGTCCTCTCTCCCTCTGAATCATTATTTTCCTGCTGCCCTGCGCAGCTGGAGGAACCCTCATGTCTGAAAAAAAACTGGGGCTGATAGCCCTGATTGCGCTGGTCATCGGATCCATGGTGGGCGGCGGCGTGTTCAGCCTGCCGCAAAACTTCGCCTCCGTCGCCTCGCCTGGCGCATTGCTGATTGGCTGGCTGATCACCGCGGTGGGGATGATCTGCCTGGCATTAATTTATCAGAACCTAAGCGCCCGCTGCCCACAGCTAGAGGGCGGTATTTACAGCTACGCTCGCGCGGGATTTGGCGATTTTATTGGCTTCCAATCCGCCTGGGGCTACTGGTTCTCGGCCTGGTTGGGGAACGTCTCTTATGCGGTGCTGCTGTTCAGTGCCCTTAGCTTCTTCTTCCCGGTGTTCGGCCTGGGCAATAACTGGCAATCGATCCTCGGCGCATCCATCGTTTTATGGCTGGTGCACGCGCTGGTACTGCGCGGCGTGCAGGAAGCGGCGATGATCAATACCGTGTTAACGGTGGTCAAAGTTCTGGTGTTGTTGGTGTTTATTGTGGCGGTCGTGATCGCCTTCCGCATCGGCATTTTTACCGCAGATTTCTGGGGCCGCATGATGGTGATCGACGGCAGCCATCCCGCGCTGTTTGATCAGGTCAAAAACACCATGCTGGTCACCACCTGGGTATTTATCGGTATTGAGGGCGCCACGGTCGTCTCCGCCCGCGCCGCCAGGCGCGCTGATATCGGCAAAGCGACGGTGATAGGTCTGCTGGGTTGTCTGGTGATTTATATTCTGGTCAGCGTGTTGTCGATGGGTGTGCTCGATCAGGCAACGTTGAACGGATTAAAAAACCCGTCAATGGCCGGGGTGCTGGAGTCCGTGGTCGGTATCTGGGGGGCACGCTTTGTCGCCGCCGGCGTGATTTTGTCGGTTGCCGGTGCGCTGCTTGCCTGGACGCTGTTCGCCGCAGAGCTGCCGTTTGTCGCAGCCAAAGACGGCATGTTCCCGCAGGTATTCACCAAAACCAACGCCAATGGATCGCCAGCGGTGTCGCTGTGGATCACCAACGGCCTGATACAGCTCTTTTTGTTGCTGACATTGGTCTACAGCGCGGGCTATCAGGCGCTGTTCTCCATCGCGACTGCCGCTATCCTCCCCCCTTATTTGTTCAGCGCCGCCTATGGCCTGAAGCTGGCGATCACCGGTGAAAGCTACCAACCAGGTGAAACGCGTACCCGCGATCTGATCCTCGGGCTGATAGGCACCGTCTACGGTTTCTGGCTGTGCTATGCCGCCGGTAGCCAGATGCTGCTGACTTCATTGTTGTTTGTCCCTGGTTTGCTGGTCTTCCTCTGGCATCAAAAAAACCAGCATGCAGAGCGGTTATTGAAGGGTTATGAAGCGCTCATTGCCGTTCTTTTGGTCATTGTCGCCCTTATTACCCTTTATATGATTGCGACGGGTCATATCACCCTCGGTTAACCCATCTTCATTGCATTGATTTATATAGAGTTGTCACTCATTTTTAAACCAAGGCAACATAATGGCGAATAAAACAGAAACCCTGTGGGAGAAAGAACAACGGAAACTGGCCCTGTGCCGCAAGCTGGTCGTGAGCCAACGCTATTCATCACAGGAGGAGATCCGCAGTGAAATGATACGAGGGGGTTATACGGGCATCAGCCAGTCGACCGTTTCCCGCCTGCTGAAAGCGCTGGGAGTCATGAAGGTGCAAAATGCCAAAGGGAAAAAGGTCTATTCCCTTAATGCACTGCATCATCCGGCCCCCTGTATCAGCGAACCCCTGTCAGCCATGCTGATTGATGTCGAGCATAACGACAATTTTGTGCTGATCCACATGAATTCCGGCTATGCAAAAGCCATGGCGCGGATCATCGATCTTTGCGCCTGGCCCGCCGTATTGGGTGTTATCGCCAGCAGTAATGTGGTGTGGGTAGCACCGCGTGATACGCGCTATGTCGCGCAGCTGCACCAGCGCCTGAAGGCGCTGTTGGAAAACGTCCCTCTTCTTTAGCCAACCTTCCAAGCCCTCTTCATGAGGGCATTTTGCTAAATGGGTAGGGGTCGAACATGTTCGACCCGCCTTTTTCCCTGCTTACCGTTATAACGGGCGCAACATGCAGCGCCCCTGCGCCAGGCACCGGTGAAGGTTTTGCCAGCAGTCTCACACCCTCTGCATGAGGGCTTTATTTTCTGTCGCGGTGGGCGGAGGATGGCTCGGCGTCCTATAGTGCTTTTGGACATATCAAATAGCCGATTGACCTTTGTCAGTCGCCGACAAAGATTCTACCGTGGCATCCTGGCGGTGAAAACGCCGTGAAAAACAATGATAACAATGCGTTCCAGACACCGGAGACCACGGTGCATTCAAGGGAAAACATCAATGAAAGCCAAAGTTCTGCCGCTATTCGTCCTCGCAGCCCTGTCTACCCCCGCACTGGCTGCAACCCCACCCAACACGCTCGTGGTGGTGCAATCGCTGGACGATATTGTCAGCCTCGATCCGGCGGAAGCCAACGAATTATCCAGCATCCAGACCGTACCCAGCTTGTATCAGCGGTTGGTACAGGCGGATCGCGATGATCCGGCAAAAGTCGTGCCCGTACTGGCAGAAAGCTGGAAGGGCGATGCCGCAGCGAAAACGCTGACGGTCAAACTGCGCCCGCAGGCGGTGTTCGCCTCCGGCAACCCGCTCACTGCCGACGATGTGATCTTTTCCTACAGCCGCGCCGTGAAGATGAATAAGTCACCGGCATTTATCCTTAACGTGCTCGGCTGGCAGCCGGACAACATCGACGCGCAGCTCAAGAAAATCGACGACCACAGTCTGCAACTGAGCTGGACGGCAAACGTAAGCCCGGCGGTGGCGCTGAACATTCTCTCCACGCCGATCGCCTCGATCGTCGACAGCAAGGCGGTGCAGCCTAACGCCAAAGACGGTGACTACGGCAACGCCTGGCTAAAAATGCACTCCGCCGGCAGCGGGCCTTTCAAAATGCGCGTCTACCAACCCCATCAGGCCATTGTGCTGGACGCCAACCCGACGTCACCGGGCAGTAAGCCATTGCTGAAAAGCATCATCATTAAAAGCGTGCCGGACTCCGCCACCCGCCGCCTGTTGATCCAGCAAGGTGACGCCGACGTGGCACGTGAGCTTGGCCCAGACCAGACCGTCGCATTAAAGAATCAAGCGGGCGTGAAGGTGCTGGAGATCCCCTCAGCCGAGCAGAACTATCTGGTATTCAATACCGGCAATACCGCTAACCCATTGCTGAAAAACCCGGCCTTCTGGGAAGCGGCGCGTTACCTCATCGACTATCAGGGCATCACCAAAGATTTACTGAAGGGCCAATATTTTGTTCATCAGAGCTTCCTGCCCGTCGGGTTGCCGGGTGCACTGAAAGAGAACCCGTTCAGCTTCGATCCGGCAAAAGCCAAGGCGATCCTGGCCAAGGCCGGTATCACCCAGGCTTCTCTGACGCTGGACGTAGAGAACAAACCGCCGTTTATTACCATCGCGCAGGCGTTGCAGGCCAGCTTTGCCGAAGGCGGCGTGAAGGTAGAACTGTTGCCAGCGGCTGGCAGCCAGGTCTATTCACGTGTCAGAGCCAGACAGCATCAAGCCGCGATCCGTTTGTGGATCCCGGATTATTTCGATGCCCACTCCAACGCCAGCGCCTTCGCCTATAACGACGGCAAGACCAGCACGGTCGCAGGCCTCAACGGTTGGCAAATCCCACAGCTGAACCAGCAGACGCTGGCGGCAGTTGCCGAAGCCGATCCGGCCAAACGCACCGCGCTGTACACCGCCATGCAGCAGGAACTGCAGCGCAGCTCGCCGTATGTCTTTATCGATCAGGCGAAAACCGAAGTGGTGCTGCGCGATAACGTCAAAGGCTATCAGCAAGGTCTGAACGCCGATATGGTCTACTACGATCGCGTCAGCAAGTAAGCCGCGGCAAAACGCCGGGCCTGATGCCGGGTAACATCCGGCGTTTGGCCCGCGCGATACAGATCCGATCCCAACCCGGCGCCGCTGCAACCGGCAGCCAGATAGTCCGCCAGATTTTCCGGCGTAATGCCGCCAACGGCATACAGCGACGTACCTTTAGGTAATACGCTGGCCAACGCCCCGATGTAGCTCACGCCCAGCACGCTCGCCGGGAAGACTTTCACGGTATCGGCCCCCGCCGCCAGCGCGGCAAACATCTCGCTCGGCGTCATCGCCCCGATGCAGGTCATCAGCCCCGCCGCTTTGGCACGGCGGATCAACCCCGGATCGGTATTGGGCGTCACCATCAGCGACGCGCCGCTGGCGATCAGCGCGTCCAGCTTTTCGTCATCCACCACCGTTCCAGCACCAATCTGTGCACGCCCACCGTAGTGTTGCTGCAGCAGTTGCACGCTTTGGCGCCAGTCGGGCGAGTTGGTCGGCACTTCTATCATGTCAAACCCGGCCTCAAGCAGGGCAGCTGCGTGCTCCAGTACCTCGGGCGGCGTAATGCCACGCAAAATAGCCACCAGCGGTAATTTACAAGGCTGCATAAATCCTCCCGAATCCGTTCAACATGGCGACCTGCGCCTCAACAACCACTGCCTTTTGCTCAGCGATGCGACACGCGGCCAGGTAATGCGTCACCAACGGAGTGTCCCCCACCAGCGCTAACAGTTCGCTCTGCGGCCAACGCCGCGCCAGCTGTGCCAATTCGTCACCTATCAGCACACCGGATAACCAGGACGCCACGCTCGCCGCCGGCAGATACCCTAAAACCCGTCGCGAACGCGCGTAGAACAGGCGATTCAACAGGCTGCCTTCCCCACGCAGCGACGCCAGCACGCCGTCGGCGAATGCCTGAGGATCGCTCTCGCCTTCCGGTAGCCCCTGCCCCAACAGGCTATGCTGGAGCAGCAACTGATACATCTCGCCGGTGATGGCGGTCGAGAATTCCGCTATCCACGCCCCCTGCGGCGTAATCACGGGTTTCACCCACTTGCTGTGCGTGCCGGGGAACAGATAAACGTCCGCCTGCTGGCAAGCCAGCGCCCCCAACAGTTGCACCTCTTCACCGCGCATCACGTTAGCGCGTTCCTCTTCTGGCAACGCCAACCCTGGGCGCAGCCACACCGCGCTGCGCAACGAGGAGGGCACCGCAATGCAACCGGCGGCGATCGCCGTTACCGGCAGTGGCAGCTTTTGATAACCGCTGTCCAACCAGCCGCGATCGCTGCCGATCATGCCGGCCATCAGCACCGGAATTTGTCGCGCCTCGATCCAGGCCCGCCAGGGGGCCAGCAGCGCCATCAATACCTGGTCGTGGCTGCCCGGTTCAATGAACTTCACCCCCTGCGCCGTCTGCTGGTGCGCAACGCATTCACCGTTCTCTATCCGCCAGGCGCGCAGGTGGCTGGAGCCCCAGTCAATGGCGATATAATTTGCTGTCATGTTGCTTTCCTGGCCTTAAACGTTGCGGTTAGCGGTGGCATTTTTACCCAGCGGTACCTTGACCGTTGGGCGGCTCTCCCGCTCGCGGGTGATCATGTCCAGTGCCTGTTCGCGGCTCATTTTGTTGGCCGGTGTCACCAGCGTGACCACCACCGCCCCGATCAGGCTGAACAGCACCGACGGGAAACAAGGATTGCCCCAGAACGCCAGCCAGTGGCTGTTCATCAACACGGCCATCGAGGTTGCCGCCCCGGCGATCAGCGCCGCCAGTGCGCCCTGCCAGTTAAAGCGGATCCAGAATCGGCCCAGAATCGAGCAAATAAACAGGCCGGACATGATCATCGAGATCATCTTGGTGATGTAGCTAATGATGTCGTTGGAGGTCAGGGCAAACACCAGCGCCAGCGCAATCACCAGCACCAGGAAGATCCGCGACAGCCGAATCGCCTTGTCTTCCGCCGGCATATGCCCGGTAAACAGCGTGTAGAGGTCGCGCAGGATAATCGACACCCCGGCGATGGCGTCCGAGCTGCCTGAAGACATGTTCGCCGACATACCGGCCACCAGGATCACCATCGCCACCGCGTGCGGCAGCACCTGGGTGCCGTACAGGAAGGCAAAGCCGCTGTTTTCCAGATTGGGATCCATGGTCCACACCGCCATGCCGATGATTGCCGGCAGGAAGGAGAAGAACAGATAAAGCACGCCGGTAATAGTGAATGACTGACGCACCGAGGAGACGGTTTTGGCCGAGTAAATCCGTTGACGGTAAGAGGGCGTCGCCAATACGCCCACGGCGATCACCAGTGCCAACGAGAACGCCGGCAGCATGCCCAGTTTATCGATGGCAAACAGGCTTTGCGCCGCCGGATCCACCGCGTGCTGGATGCTGGACCAGCCGCCGACGTGCTGCACCGCCAACACCGCCATCAAAATAAAGCCGAGGAACAACACAATAGATTGCACCGTGTCGATCCACACCACCGCAGAATAACCGCCAATTCCGACATACACCACAAAGGCCAGGGCAATAATCACTTTAGCCACATTAATATCAATGCCGCTGGCCCAGGCCAAATATAAACCGCCCCCTAAAATATGCGCACCCAGCCAACCAATAGACGCAATGAATATTAATAGGGCAACGACGTTTTTAATTATTTTACTGCCGCCGGTATAATAAGATATCTCTTCGCTCATGGTCATAAAACGCATTTTTCTGACCGGTGCAAACAGCCACGCCACCAAGAGTATTCCCACCGCGCCGCCAATACCGTACAGCATGCCGGCCCATCCGTTGGCGTAGCCAAAGCCCACCGCACCTACGCTGGAGCCGGTGCCGACCATAGTGCCCACCGTCGAACCGAGCGTCAGGATCATCGGCAGGGAACGACCGCCCAATAAAAAGTCATCGCCGTTTTTTTGATTGCGTGAAACGTACCAGCCAAGCGTAATCATGGCCAGGGCATATAGAGCAAACCAGATAAGGAAGGATAAATTATTCATGTCTCACATCCAGTTAGTGTTGGGTAGCAGTAAAATAAGAAAAATAAAATAGCGTTATGCCGCCCGAATTAAATCAGGCGTTTATTATTAAGGGTGGTTTAACCACCCTATACAGTTTTATATTTTAGAAAGGACTTATCGGGTAATACGTGCTGCGTTATAACAGGTAATATCAACTTCGACTTTGCAATCCACCACCAGATCGGCAACCGCACAAATACGTGCCGGTGGGTGAGCGGCAAAAAATTCACGGAACACTTTATTGAATGACTGGAAATAACGCGCATCGGTCAGAATGACCTTCACGTGCACCACATCTTCGAGGCCGTATCCCGCTTCTGCCATAATATCCAGACAGTTTTGAATCGCCAGGCGGGACTGCTCAATAATCCCCCCCTCCACCACTTCGCCGTCTTTCATCGGCGTTTGGCCAGAAATGTACAACCAGCCGCCGGCTTCTACCGCGCGGGAAAACGGCAAGTGTTGCCCGCCGGTTCCGGTGCCACCGTCAATGCCGTATCTTTTAATCGTCATGCCTTGCTCCTGTCTATTTTGTTGCCCTGGCGGCACAAAAACCGCCCGGCGCGCAGGCCGGTCACGGCCTGATGTTCGTAACTCAGTACGCCATTCACCCACACCGCGTCGATTCCGGCAGCGGGTTGCCGAGGGTTGCTGAACGTCGCGCTGTCTTTCACTTTTAACGCATCAAACAATACCAGATCGGCGTAATACCCTGTTTTGATCAGCCCACGCTGCGGCAACTGATAACGCGCCGCGGACATGCCACTCATTTTGTGCACCGCCACGGTCAGGGGGAATAACCCTTCGTCACGGCTGTAATGGCCAAGTACCCGCGGGAACGCGCCCCACAAGCGCGGATGTGGCATAGGATCGTTCGGCAGGCCATCCGAGCCCACCATGGTCACCGGGTAGCTCAACACGCGGCGCACATCCTGTTCGTCCATGTTGTAGTAAATCGCACCCGCCGGCATCAACTGCTTGCCGGCATCATTCAGGCTCATCGACCAGGTACCGGCGATATCCCGCAATGATTGCCCCGCCATCTCCGGATGTGGCTCTGACCAGGTAATGACAATATCGAATTCATCGGTGATCTGCTTTAAGTCCAGTGTGGACGAGCTGGCGGAATAGGGGTAGCAATCGCAGGAGACATCCTGCGTTTGGCGCACCTTGTCGAACAGCTTTAGCGTTTCCTGCGTACGGCCCCAGTTTTTGGCCCCGGCGCATTTATGGTGCGAAATCACCACCGGCACTCGGCCATGGCGCCCAATGCGGAATGCTTCCTCCATTGCGTCGAGTATGGGTTCGAACTCCGAACGCAGGTGGGTGGTATAAATGCCCTGCTCGCCCGCCAGTTCTTCCGCCAGCGCCATCACCTCTTCCGTGGGGGCCGAGAACGCCGTGGCGTAGGCCAGGCCAGTGCTCAGACCCAAGGCGCCCTGCTGCAACGCGGTGCGCAGTTGCTCGCGCATCGCGGCGATCTCTTCGGCACTGGCCGGGCGGAACAGGTCATCCATCTGATTGCTGCGCAGCGTTGTATGCCCAATCAGCGTCGCCACATTTACCGCTGGCGTCACCGCCTCGACCTGCTGACGGTAGGCGGCAATCGTCGGATAAACGAAGTGCGCTTTTTCGCCCAACAAGTTCATCGGGTCGGGTACGCTGGTTTTGATTACCGCCCCGGCAGCGCTGATGCCGCAGTTGCCGACAATCACCGTGGTCACGCCCTGCGAAATCTTCGGCAGCATCTCGGGCATACGGATCACGTTGGTATCATCGTGGGTATGCACGTCAATAAATCCCGGAGACAACACCCGGCCTCGCCCGTCGATCACCACCTCGGCGTCGGCGTCGAGGGCAGGCGCAATCGCCGCTATCCGATCGTCTTTTACCGCCACATCGGCGCGATATTGCGGCCCGCCGCTGCCGTCGATCACCGTGACATTTTTAATCAGATACTGATACCGCATGAATCATCATCCTTCCGTTAGTGTCTTGGCTCACCGACTCAGTCCCCCAGCGGCTGGCGATCTGCCCCTCCGCGGTGGCTGTCCAGCGCCAGCTTGATGCGACGCAGCCGGTCACGAGACTGGCGCTTGTTCGCCATGGCCAGCGCCGTCGCCAGCACATCGACCATCGCTAACATGGCATAGCGCGACGTGCTGGGTTTGTAGATGTAATCATTTTCCCGCACCACCAGCGCCAGCAACACATCAGCCTGCGCCGCCAGCGGCGTTCCCGCTGGGGTAATCGCCACCACTTTGGCCCCGTACTGGCGCGCAATGGCTGCGCTTTCGACCATTTCCTGCGTGTAGCCGCCCAATGACAACGCCACAACCACATCTTGCTTCGTCACCGCCGCCGCCATCATCCGCACCAGCAGACCGTCGCTTTGCGCGGTCACCGGTAACCCAAGGCGGAACAGACGATGCTGGACCTCCGCTGCGCAAATGGTTGAACCGCCTCCCATGCCTAGCGCCAGAATGTGTCGCGCATCGCCTAACCACCCCACCGCCTTGGCCAGCGCAGGCTCATCAATCGTCCGACGATTAATATTCAGGACATTGATGATGGTTTCATAAATCCCCTGGATCCCTTCAAGATCAGGCTCCTCATGAATGAACCGCTGCCCCACCGCCAACGACTGCGCCAGTTTGACCTTAAGATCGCGTACGTCTCGACACCCCAAGGTTTTGGCAAAACGCGTGATCGACGCCTGACTGACGCCGGCCTGTCGGGCCAGTTCGGCAATCGGCAACGCGGTCACCGCCTCTGCATCGTCCAGAATGAATTGCGCGATGCGTTTTTCGGTGCTGCTCAGCTCAATAAAACGCTCTGTAATACGCGAGATAATGTCGATATCAACACCCATCGCTTCACCTCATAGTGGTTAAATTTTGTCATTTACAATGCAAGAAAACAGTGGAAGACTACACAAAAAACAGTTCAAAAAATGATACTTTGTACCCGAATATCGATAATAAATATTAAAAATACAGTTAAATCAAAGCAATTAATCAAGATACCTAATTTCAAAAAGATAGAGCACCCAAAGGATAATGTTATGAAATACCAAAACGATTTCACCGTTACCCACAAAGCCGCCGTGATGCGCAGTGACGCGACTGCGCCAGCGAACCTGCTGAATGAAGATGTCTGCCTGCCGGCCGCCGTGATTAAGCTCAGCAGCCTGGAAAACAATATCGCCTGGATGCAACACTATGCCGATGCCCGCGGCGTCTCGCTGGCGCCGCACGGGAAAACCACCATGACACCCTGGATCTTCCAGCGCCAGGTGGCTCAGGGCGCCTGGGCCGTTGGCGTCGGTTCCGCCTGGCAGGCAAAGGTAGCGATGGAAGCCGGTGTGCCACGGGTGCTGATGGCTAACCAACTGGTTGGCAAGGCCAACATGCGCTTGATTGCCGAACTGAAAGCGCAGCATCCCGCGACAATGTTCTTTTGCTGCGTCGACAGCCTAAGCAATGCACAAAGCCTCTCGGCATTTTTCAGCCAGCAGGGGCAAACGCTGGATGTTCTGTTGGAATTGGGCGTCCCTGGCGGCCGCTGCGGTTGCCGCAACGTGGCGCAAGCAGAGCAACTGGCGCAGGAGATAGCCAGGCTGCCGGGGTTACGACTGCACGGTATCGAGCTGTATGAAGGCGTGATGCACGGCGACGATGCCCAGCGCAAAATCGAACAGTTTCTGCGTGACGCTGCCGGCTTGCTGCGTGAACTGCACCGGCAAGGTGTATTTGGCGGTGAAGAAGCGATCCTCACCGGGGCCGGCTCTTCCTGGTATGACGTGGTCTGTAGCGTCTGGAGCCAAGAGACGCTGCCGGCAAACTGCCGTCTGGTGATTCGCCCCGGCTGTTACATCACCCACGATCGGGGGATTTACCAAGACGCGCAAAATGCCGTGTTAGCCCGTGACAGCTACGCCTGCGACCTGGCAGGAGAGTTAACCTCAGCGCTGGAACTGATTGCGCTGGTCCAGTCTGTACCGGAACCCGGCAGGATTATCGTCAATTTCGGCAAACGGGATGCGGCCTTCGACGCCGGCTTGCCACAGCCGATCGCCCATTACCGCAGCGGTGTTCAGCAACAAAGCGACGTCCAACGCCTGACAACCCAGGGGATTATGGATCAGCACGCCATGCTGAGCTGTCCGGCAACGTTCCCGGTACAGGTCGGTGATATTCTGGTGTTCGCCACATCGCACCCGTGCCTGACCTTCGATAAATGGAAAACGCTATTTTTGATTGATGATGATTACAATGTCATCGAAACCATAGAGACGTTTTTCTGATAATGGAAAAGGATATCTGATGAATAACCTGCCCACCGACAGTCTCTTGTCGGTGCAGAATCTCTCCCTGGCAAGTCCAGGGAAGCCACCGCGGATTCATGGCGTCACCTTTGCCCTTCAGCAAGATGAATCCGTCACCATTATCGGCCCAAACGGCAGTGGAAAATCCACGTTATTACGGCTGCTTACCGGTGAGCTAAAACCGAGTGGCGGTGAAATACGCTTTCAGGGAACGCCCTTATCCACCATCAAGCCGCATCAACGTGCCCGTTCTATCGCTTTGCTTAGCCAGCACGATAATGCCGATTTACGGCTTAAGGTTAACGAGTATGTGGCCCTGGGTCGGTTGCCCTGGCAGGCCGATAGCCTGCCATCTGAGCATCTACGCATTGTGGCAAAAGCGATGGATGACGTGGGCCTCCACTCCCTGCAACATGTGCCGTTGGGCAATCTTTCGGGTGGCGAACGCCAGCGTGCCGGATTCGCCCGGGTATTGGCGCAGCAGCCGATGCTGCTCTTACTCGATGAA
This sequence comes from Serratia sp. PL17, assembly GCF_017832355.1. GTDB lineage: Bacteria > Pseudomonadota > Gammaproteobacteria > Enterobacterales > Enterobacteriaceae > Serratia. The sequence continues at coordinate 175,149 of NZ_JAFIBY010000002.1, read as the reverse complement.
CCCACCAACCATCTCGATCCGCTAGCCCGCCACCAACTGCTGTCGCTGATTCATAAAAAAAAGATAGCCACGTTAAAAGTGCTGCATGATCTGGAGTTGGTACAGCCCTTTTCACACCAGGTCATCATGATGAATCAAGGGAAAATCGTTTGCCATGGCAGCCCTGATGCCGTGCTGGAGTCGGTGCACCTGCAACAGGTGTTTGGGATGAAATCCCTGCAAGCCCGCCATCCTGAAACCGGCAAAGCCCTGCGCTTCTTCGAGGCATTGCCGACATAAACCCGCTCAAATCCCAACAATCGACGGTTGTTTGATCTAACTACATTTGTCATATGAATTATTCAGGTATGTTGCCCCCGTATCCAACAAGCCGGGTTACTGACTTCGGTTTTTGAATCTGGAGTCGATGTGAAAAAGTTAACCCTCGCCACATTACTGGCATTAACTGCAGGAAGCGCCGGCGCTTCTGGTTTCCCTGTCACGGTGGACAACTGTGGTCAGCCACTGACCTTTACCCAAGCCCCACAGCGCGCCGTTATTCAAGACATTAATATGTCGCAAATGGCGTTTGCCCTGCGGCTGCAGCCGGCGATGGTTGGCGTGACGGGGATCTCCGGCTGGTATAAAAATATCCCTGAATTCACGCAACAGCAGGGGGCGATCCCTGAACTGGCGCCGAAATACCCAACGATCGAAAACCTGCTCGCCGTGAGTCCTGACCTGTTCTTTGCAGGCTGGAATTATGGTCTGCGTGGTGACGTTACCCCGCAAGCGCTGGCAAAATTCAATGTCAAAACGCTGGTGCTGAGTGAAAGCTGCATCCACGTCGACAAGCATCGCCCACGCGCCAGTATGGATTTGTTATACGGAGACATCATTAGACTCGGTAAAGTATTTGGTAAACAGGAAGATGCGGAAACACTGGTCAATGGCTGGCAAAAACAGGTGGAAGGTATCCATCGCAAAATTGCGACGCAAAAACCGATAAAGGTGTTTCTTTATGATTCCGGTGAAGAAAAGCCCTATACCAGTGGGCCTTACGCCATGCCGACGGCAATTATTGAAGCCGCTGGGGCAAAGAATGTGATGGAAACCCTGAACACCAGTTGGACGACCACCAATTGGGAAAGTGTCGCGGCGATGGAACCTGAATTTATCATTCTGGTAGATTACCAATCAGAGGCATCCAGCGATACCGACGCACGGCAGCTTTTCCTTGAACAACATCCCCTGATGAAAAAAACACTGGCGGTTATTCACCACCGTTATTTGAAATTAAAATATCAGGAACTGACGCCGGGGCCGGCCAATATTGAAGCCATCCATAAACTGGCTCACGCTCTTTATCCCGCCGCCTTCAGCTAATGTCGGAAAAAAACCGTTTTAGGCTGGCATGGGCAGTCGCCCCACTGCTATTGGCAGGGCTCATCCTCGGCAATATCGTGCAAGGCAGTGTGCCACTCTCTTTTTCTCAGGTGATGACCGCGCTGGGTATCACCCAGGGTGATGTGCCGCCAATGATTAAAAGCATTGTGCTGGAACTGCGTTTGCCACGAACGCTGCTGGGTTTACTGGCAGGAGCCGGATTGGCACTGGTCGGCGCACTCTTGCAAACCACCACCCGCAACGATCTGGCCGATCCTTTTCTGTTCGGCCTTTCCTCGGGCGCCTCTGCCGGCGTGGTGCTGGTGATTACCCGTCTCGGTAATAGCCTGGGGGCGTGGGCTTTACCCGTTTCCTCTTTTGTTGGCGGAATACTCTCCGCCGCGGTCGTGATGCTTATTTTCATGACCCAATCGCAGAAAGGCACCGAGAAACTGATCATCTGCGGCCTGGCGGTCTCTTTTTTATTCGGGGCCTTCACCAATTATCTGGTTTTTTCCGGCGATCAACGAACAGCCGGCAGCGTACTCTTCTGGACACTGGGCGGGCTGGGTCTGGCCCGTTGGGATAATTTGATTTTTGCCTTGATCGCGCTGCTGTTACTGGTGGTATTGATTACATTACGCTGGCGATCGCTGGATGCTTTACTGGCGGGTGAACAGACTGCCGGCACGCTGGGCATCAACACCAGCCGATTACGCATGGAAGTCTTTCTGTGTTGTTCGCTGGCGACCGCGTTACTGGTGGCATTAACCGGAGTGATTGGGTTTGTCGGCTTAATGGTTCCCCATCTGGCACGCCCCTTTACCGGCGTACGTCACCGGCGCCTGCTGCCGTTGGTTGGCGTCATGGGAGCAATGTTACTCTCTGCCGGCGATCTGCTAAGCCGCGTCATTGCCGCGCCCCAAGAACTGCCCATCGGGATTATTACTGCCGGTCTTGGCGGGATTTTCGTGCTGGTTATTTTACTGCGGCGCACTCACTGATCCTTGATTTACAGGGCAGGTTCCTAAAAGCAACCAGCCAATCGATTGCGAAATGGCAAAAAATCGGCGTTTTAGCGCTTGCAGTGTCCAAAAGCGCGAGTATAATGCGCGACAATTTGCCAGGAGAAAGCATGAAAAACGACGTTTGTTTTGTTAGCCACAACCGACAAAACCGACTGCCAATCGGCAGCCAACTGCCGTTATTTCTCCTGTTGCTAAACCGATCGTTTCAAGCCCCTCGTTGAGGGGCTTTTTTTTGCCTTAAAAAATCATGCCCGAGAGATTTCGGGGCGCAGCCAGAGGTAACCGCTTGAATCACCCTGCGCTTAGTCAGCTAAGTGACGGGGGAAAAGCGAGAAGCCAACACCGCTGCGGTTCGAAAGATGACGGGCATTCCCGCGCCACGGGCATGTGTCGAGAAGGAGTGAAAAATGGCCAATCCGCTGTATCACAAAAATATCATCTCTATTAACGATCTCAGCCGCGAGGATCTGGAGCTGGTGCTACGCACCGCCGCCAGCCTGAAATCCAATCCACAGCCTGAGCTGCTAAAGCACAAGGTCATTGCCAGCTGCTTCTTTGAAGCGTCAACCCGTACCCGCTTGTCGTTTGAAACCGCGATGCACCGCCTGGGGGCCTCGGTGGTTGGCTTTGCCGACGGCAGCAACACCTCACTCGGCAAGAAAGGCGAAACCCTGGCTGACACTATCTCGGTCATTGGCACCTACGTCGACGCCATCGTAATGCGCCACCCACAGGAAGGCGCTGCACGGCTGGCAACCGAATTCTCCGGCGGGATCCCGGTGCTCAACGCCGGTGACGGAGCCAACCAGCATCCGACGCAAACGCTGCTGGACCTGTTCACCATTCAGGAAACGCAGGGCCGCCTGAACAACATCAATATCGCTATGGTGGGTGACCTGAAATACGGACGTACCGTGCATTCACTGGCACAGGCGCTGGCTAAATTTGAAGGCAACCGCTTCTTCTTCATCGCCCCGGACGCGCTGGCCATGCCGACCTACATCCTGAAAATGCTGGAAGAAAAAGGCATCCAATACAGCCTGCACAGCAGTATCGAGGAAGTGGTGCCTGAACTGGATATTCTCTACATGACCCGGGTGCAGAAAGAGCGCCTGGACCCTTCCGAATACGCTAACGTGAAAGCGCAGTTCGTCCTGCGTGCAGCGGATCTGGCAGACGCACGTACCCATCTCAAAGTCTTGCACCCGCTGCCGCGCATTGACGAGATCACTACCGACGTGGATAAAACACCCTACGCCTACTACTTCCAGCAGGCAGGCAACGGTATTTACGCACGTCAGGCACTGTTGGCGCTGGTATTAAACGCAGATTTGGCTCTTTAAGGGGGAACCGTCATGACTCACGATAACAAACTGCAGGTTGAAGCAATCAAATGCGGTACGGTGATTGACCATATTCCGGCACAGATAGGGTTTAAGCTACTGACGCTGTTTAAACTGACTGCCACCGATCAGCGCATCACTATCGGCCTGAACCTGCCGTCCAATGAGCTGGGCCGCAAAGATCTGATTAAAATCGAGAACACGTTCCTGACGGAGCAACAAGCCAACCAATTGGCGATGTACGCCCCCAAAGCGACGGTTAACCGCATCGATAATTACGAGGTGGTGCGTAAACTGACTCTCAGCCTGCCGGATCATATCGACGGCGTGCTGACCTGTCCGAACAGCAACTGCATCAGCCGCAGTGAACCGGTATCGTCCAGCTTTAGCGTGAAATCCCGCGACGGTGACGTACACCTGAAGTGCCATTACTGCGAGAAAGAGTTCGAACACCAAGTCGTATTGCAGGCAGACTAAATCTGCGGTTTTCGCCGGGAGACGGCGCTGTTATTCTCCCGGCGACGCCCTATAATGGGGTTTCTGGATAGAACAACCCACGTTGCTACCCAATGGATTTTAAGCCGTAGCCAACAACGCTGCGGTTTGAAAGACGAAGGGTAAATTAGGAGAAAAAATGTCACGTAACATCAGCACTGAACTCGCCCCGGCAGCCATTGGTCCTTACGTGCAGGGCGTTGATCTGGGCAGCATGATCATCACTTCCGGTCAGATCCCTGTCGATCCTAAAACCGGTGCCGTTGCCGACGACGTGACCGCTCAGGCACGCCAGTCACTGGAAAACGTTAAAGCGATCGTTGAAGCCGCAGGCCTGAAAGTCGCCGATATCGTGAAAACCACGGTATTCGTGAAAGATCTGAACGATTTCGCCACCGTTAACGCCGCGTACGAAAGCTTCTTCACCGAACATAACGCGCCTTTCCCAGCACGTTCTTGCGTCGAAGTTGCTCGTCTGCCAAAAGACGTGAAAATCGAAATCGAAGCCATCGCCGTTCGTCGTTAATTCTACGGCAACGCGCCCAACGGTCAGCCATCGGCTGGCCGTTTTTATTGGCTTGCGCGACGGATGCCGCCGGCAGCTTCTATTATCGGAGAGGATTGAGGTTTAATGTTCTTCGCGGCTTGTTTCAAAACGGCTATCACTTCCTCACGAGAAGCGGTAATCGGCATCCCCTGGGGTGTCAGGTTATTAATCTCCTCAGAAGTATAGGTTTTTACCCCCCTCACCTTTTCCCCTTCGGTTTTGTATACCTCCAGCTCATAGGCGTCATTTTTCGCTATAAGCCGATCCGTGGTTTTAATGACCATATTTCCCCCTATAATCCCGCCAGTTGATCGTCATTGTCGCTCAAATAATGTGCAACTTCAATCGAGGCCGAGTCCTCGATAAACCATTGGAATAATGCCTGCGCATCACGGTAGAGAATGCCTTTATCGCCAGCGGTGATATCAATAAAGTGATGCTCGTTGATGTAATAATCAGCGACTCTCACATTGACAGGCGATATTAGCCGTAAGCCAGTACATCGGGTGTCGACCATCAATAATATCGCAGCATAGAGAGCAAAACGGAAAGTATTACCATCAAGACACGAGTCCTGGATGTGGAAATTTTGCAGCATTTCAACATTCAACACCGCAGACATATCGCCCGCTGCGGGACAGAACTGGCATATGCAGGCTCCGGCCGGCCTCTGAGCCGCATTCAGGATCTTAAAGCTAAATTTAAAAATATCAGGGTTATCCAGCGCCGCACCGCTTAATGCCCATGGGATACGCAAATTTTCAGCTTGCTGACGCGTCTGCACGATGCACCATTCCAAATCCTCACCAGTCAGCATGTGCACCTGAATGTTATAGGCCGCGGCAGTAAAAATTTCATTGGCGGTAGCCAAGGCGGCTCGCCCAAGCTCCTGAATGTCAAAATCATGCGGCATCATCATTCCCTTGAATACTTTTTAAAATTAACCTGTTAGAAAAATCCTTTTCTGTTTTATCGCTATCTTTTTATGCCGTTGAGGAAGAAGCAATCCCCGTTTTTTGTTACTGAGTCAGGCTCCGCAAATTTGCCCTTTTTTAAGGCGACGTTTGCTGCCAATGCACCTTAAACGTGCTTTCCTGCCCCTGAAACACGCCATTAGGTGCCATTTTCGCCCCTTTCTCACCTTGGCACATTTTATGCTGGATCCGTTTACAGCCTGTAATGTCGACGAGGTGATGATGCTAAATATCGATCTGTCCGCTTCACCGTTTTTTGATGAGATGCTTCTGGCTGAGGGTAAACACCGGGGTCACTACGAAGCTTACTGGCACTGGCTGCAAGAGGCCGACCAAAAGGCCATTCAACGCAAAAGAGAAGAAGCTGCACTGCTGTTTCACCGAGTGGGGATTACCTTTAATGTCTATGGTGATGACGATGGTGCCGAACGCCTGATCCCGTTTGATAGCGTGCCACGCATCATTCCCGCCAGCGAATGGGCGATGCTCGATCGCGGCATTCGCCAACGTGTTCAGGCGCTAAACGCCTTTCTTCACGACATTTACCATCAACAACATATTCTGAACGCCGGGATCATTCCGGCAGAACAGGTGCTGGCGAACGATCAATATCAGCCTTGTATGCAAGGAGTCGATCTGCACCGCAATATTTACGCGCACATCGTTGGCGTGGACATGGTGCGTAACGGTGACGGCCAATATTACGTGCTGGAAGATAACCTGCGCACGCCCTCCGGCGTTTCCTACATGCTGGAAAACCGCAAGATGATGATGCGCCTGTACCCCGAACTGTTCGCCCAGCAACGCATTGCACCGGTGGAACGCTATCCGTCGCACCTGCTGCAAACCCTGCGCGAAAGCTCGCCGATTAACGATCCCACGGTCGTGGTACTGACTCCGGGCCGCTTTAACAGCGCCTATTTCGAGCACAGTTTCCTGGCGCAGCAGATGGGGGTTGAGCTGGTGGAAAGCGCCGACCTGTTCGTCAAGGACGGCGCCGTGTTTATGCGCACCACCGCCGGGCCTTGCAAGGTGGATGTGATTTACCGCCGGGTGGACGACGCTTTCCTCGATCCGCTGGCGTTCCGCCCCGACTCGATGCTCGGCGTTCCGGGGCTGCTGTCGGTTTACCGCACCGGCAATGTGGTACTGGCAAACGCCATTGGCACCGGCGTGGCCGACGACAAGTCGATCTATCCGTATGTGCCGGACATGGTGCGTTTCTATCTGCAAGAAGAGCCGATCCTCAACAACGTCCCCACCTGGCAATGTCGTCACAAGAATGAGCTGTCCTATGTGTTGGCCAATCTGGATCAGATGGTGGTGAAAGAGGTCCACGGTGCCGGTGGTTACGGCATGCTGATCGGCCCGGCGGCGACCAAAGACGAAATCGCCCATTTCCGCACCTTGCTGTTAGCCAAACCCCATAACTACATTGCGCAAAATACCCTGGCGCTGTCGACCTGCCCGACTTTCGTCAACGAAGGCTTGGCCCCGCGGCATATCGATCTGCGGCCGTTTGCCCTCAGCGGGGCTGAAATTCGGCTGGTGCCCGGCGGGCTGACGCGTGTGGCGCTGGCGCAAGGTTCGCTGGTGGTCAACTCGTCGCAAGGCGGGGGAACCAAGGACACCTGGGTGTTGGAGGACGACATATGCTGAGCCGAACTGCCAGTGAACTCTATTGGATGGCCCGCTATCTGGAGCGGGCAGAAAGCATTGCCCGGGTACTTGATGTGACCAACAAGCTGTCGATGATGCCAATCCGCGACAGCGAAGATCAGGATTTGCAGGTGCCACTCAATTTGACCAGCACCGGGCAACTGTATGCCGCCGCCTATCCCGATCTGACCATGGCCAACCTGGTGAGTTTTTTCGCACTCGACAGCCGCAATCACAGCAGCATTTACAGCTGCCTGCAAATGGGGTGGAACAATGCCCATGCGGTGCGTGGCAGCCTGTCCTCCGAGGTGTGGGAGTGCATTAATGCCACCTGGATCGAGATGAAGCTGATCCGCCGCCAAGGCATAGGTTCGGTAGGCGCAGATGCCTTTTTCGACTGGGTGAAAGAGCGTTCACACCTGTTTCGCGGTGCCATGTTCGGCACCTTGTTACGCAGTGACGCCATGTGCTTTATCCGCCTCGGTACCCTGTTGGAGCGAGCCGACGGCACCGCACGCCTGCTGGGGGTCAAGAATACCTTGATGGACAGCGACGGCGACCCGGTACGCGAGTATTACCGCATGGACACGTTGCTGCGGGCCGTGAGCGCGCGCGAAGCCTATCACAGCATCTACAAACAGCAGCTCAGCCGGGACACCATTGCCGAACTGATGATCCTGCGTAATGAAATCCCACGCTCCCTGCTGGCCTGCGTCGGCGACATGGTGCAGCAGCTGGAGCAAATTGGCGGTAACCGTTCAAATCAGCCACGCCGACTGGCGCACACCCTGCACGCCGAGCTGCGATTCAGCAGCATGAAAGACCTGAACAAGGTGGGGCTAACCAACTGGTTAGACGCGTTTCTCGGGCAGATTAGCGGTATTGCGGAGAGCGTCCATCACACTTATCTGGAGGCACAATGAAACTGAACATTGAGCACAATACCCATTATACCTACGCCCAGCAGGTACAGCGTAGCACCCAGTATCTGCGCCTGACGCCACAGGACTCAGAGCATCAACGCATCATCTCCTGGCAACTGACGCTGCCGGAAGAGGCGGTATGCACCACCGACGCCTTCGGCAACGTGCTGCATGTACTGACGCTGGATCATCCACACCAGGCGATTACCATTCAGGCCCATGGCGTCGTGGAGATTGAAGATAGTGCAGAGGATCAGGTCACGGGGCATCTGTCACCGCTGGTTTTTCTGCGTCACAGCCCGCTGACCCAGCCCGACAGCGCGATACAGGCCTTTGCCCTGCGCTATCATCAACCACAGGCGGTGCTGGACGGGCTGGAAAACCTGATGGGCGAACTGTTGCTAAAAATGCCTTACAGCCCAGGCTCCACCAGCGTCACCGACAGCGCCGCCCAGGCATTCGCGACCGGTACCGGCGTTTGCCAGGATCATACCCATGTGTTTCTGGCCTGCTGCCGCAGCCTGAACATTCCGGCGCGCTACGTCAGCGGCTATCTCTACAGCGAAGACTCCACCCATGTCGCCACCCACGCCTGGGCAGAAGCCTGGATCGACGAACGCTGGCACAGCTTTGACGTCACTAACAATACCCGCTTGCCGAATCAGCACCTTAAGCTGGCCGTGGGCATCGACTATCTGGACGCCTGCCCGGTGCGCGGCATGCGGTTGGGGGGAGGGTGTGAAAATATGCAAACCATGGCCGAAGTGCAGATGATGCCAACCGGGCAATAGCCCCTTGCCGAAAGCGAAGGTTTACGGCACGCTGGCGTTTGGCGGCGTGCCAGTAATGTTTTGAGGGATTTGGTATGACCTATTGTGTGGCCATGCGCTTGTCATCCGGGCTGGTCTTTGCTTCCGATTCACGCACCAATGCCGGAGTGGACCATATTTCCACCTTCCGCAAACTGCACGTGTTCCAACAAGACGGTGACCGCATGCTGGTGCTGCAAAGCGCCGGTAACCTGGCAACCACCCAAAGTATCATTAGCCTGCTGCAGCGCCGCTGCAAGGACACCGAACGTCTCAACCTGTTGAATGCACCCAGTATGTACGAAGCCGCCACGCTGGTGGGCGAAACGGTGCGTGAAGTGATCCAACGCGACAGCGAAGCACAGCAGAGTGGCAGCACCACTGACTTCAGTTGTAACCTGTTGCTTGGCGGCCAGATCACGGGCGAAGAGATGCGATTATTCCATATCTACCCGCAGGGTAATTTTATCGAAGCCACCCGCGATACGCCTTATTTCCAAATTGGCGAAAGTAAGTACGGCAAACCGATTATTGATCGGGTGCTGAATTACGACACGCCATTGGAACAAGCAATGCAGTGCGCGTTGATTTCGCTCGACTCTACGCTGCGCAGCAACCTGTCGGTCGGCCTGCCGCTCGACGTGATGATCTACCCACGCGACAGCTTTAGCAGTTCGCAACAGTACCGCATCACCGAAGATCACCCACATTTTAGCGCCATCCGTAAAGGCTGGGGCGAAGGGTTAGTCAGCATTTTCAAACAGTTGCCGCCGTTGCAACTGTAGGTTTTTGAGGGCTCAGCATGCTGAGCCCCTATACATGTTGAGCTCCGACGCCCGCTGACTTACCTCACTCGACGGCGCTGGCGCGCAATAGCGTTTCCAGCGGATATACCGCCGCAATCACCACTTCATCCCGTATCTGCGCCGCTGCGTCAAGCTGCTGCTGTATCTGCGCCGCTTCTGCCTTACTCAGCGGCTTGTCCTGTTGATAACGCTCCAACAGCATCAGCCCCAGCGCGGATAGCGCGCCGACATCTTGCGCCACTGGCGCCAGATCCTGCATCACCCGGTTACCGGCAATCACCGTTTTTACCGGTGCAGTATTGAGCTGCCAGCGTTGTAGGCGCTCACGCAATGCCTGCGCTGACGCACGGTCGTTGCGATCCTTCACCAAAGCGGCAACCTGCTGGCCCATTTCGCGCACCGCGTTACTTTCCGGGGGTAAGGCATCGGCAAAGCGGTTCAACGGTTCGAACTGATGGTAATTGCCGGCCTTGAATTTGAGATGCTGACGGGTGTAGTACTGGCCCGGCTCCACGGCTTCGGCCAGGGTTTGCAGCGGTGCAATCTCTACGCTATTTGCGAGCCGGGTAAATTCGCGCGCGGTCTCAGCATGCTGTTGCAGCCCCACCGACACCACCGACCAGGCATCAACCGCCGCCAAGCGCCGATACATGTTGTTTTCATCGGTCACATCCTGCGCCGACCACAAACGCTCCGCTACCGCAAACCCACGTGGCCACAGCTTGAGATCAAGGATGGGCGCTCTGATATTTTCCGCCCACAGCGCCGCTTCACCGCCGAGAATATTGGCCTGCTGCTTCACCCCCGGCACTACCGGCATCTTGCCTGCCGGGATAGCCGCCAGCTTGCTGCCGCTCGTCGGGTAACGTACGTTGCCGACCAACGTATACCCGCTGAGTTTGTCTTGATCTAGCCTGAACACCGGACGCGTATCCCCCATCCAGGTATCGAGACGGAAACTCACCTGTTTTGGGGAACGCCAGACAATATCGTGCAACGCACGGCGCGACTTGCCGTTGAAGTCAATAAAACCGCGCCAGCCCTGTTTCCCTTCAATCAGAGTAAAACTGCCCTCCACTGCGCTGCCCTTCAGGCGTGGCATGCTGAACTGCCAGCTCTGCACCTTCTCATCAGGCTGTACCTCGGTAGCGACGCCCAGTGGTTGAGGCAGGATCTCATTGCGATAGTGATATGCCGTGCTCTGCGGTTGATCGAGGTAGAAGCCGGTGGACAGGATCCCTTGATAACCGTCCTGCGCACTGGCGCCGAGCGAGTCTGGCCCCTGCCAAGACTGGATAACGATGGTGCGCGGCAGAGACGGATGATAAATCTCATCCCAGCCGACCATCTGCCGCTGGTGCTGTTCAAGGATTTTTTCCAGCCTCTGGTTGAAGTAGGCCTGCAACGCATGAGCGTCTGCCAGCTGATGTTGTTGCATAAAGGCCTGAATGGTTTTTGATGCTTTCCACTGGCTGGCATCGACCTCGTCACCGCCAATATGCAGGTAGGGATCGGGGAAGATCGCCGCCAGCTCACCAATGATCGCGTCAACAAATTGATAAACTTCATCGCGTGTCGGATCCAGGGTGGGCTTATGTACGCCCCACTTGCGCTCCATTTGATACGGCCCCGGCGCGCTCATCAATTCCGGGTAGGCCACGGCGATACTGGAAGCATGGCCTGGCAGATCGATTTCCGGCACGACGCGGATGCCGCGAGCGGTGGCGTAGGCCACCACCTGTTGCATCTGCTCGCGGGTATAAAACTGGCCATCGCTGGCCTGCTGTTGCAATTTAGGGTAATGCTCGGAGGCAAAACGCCAACCCTGATCGTCAGTCAGGTGCCAGTGAAATACGTTGAGTTTGGCTGCTGCCATGCCGTCAAGCTGGCGCAGAATATCCGCCACCGGCAGGAAATGACGTGCGGAATCTAACAGCACACCGCGCCACGGGAAGCGCGGCACGTCGGTAATGCTCACCCACGGCAGGAAAGTGTTCTGCCCATCGGTCTGCACCAACTGGAGCAGGGTTTCCATACCCCGTAGCGCACCAAAACGGGTATTTGCCGTCAGCGTAACGCCGTCCGGCTTCACCACAAGTTTATAGCTCTCGTCACTGCCCGGCAGCGGCTGCATCGCCACCTTATCTTTGATATCGACCTGAATGACCACACCCGCGTTTGTTGCTGCCTGTGGTGCCAACGTCCAGCCGGTTTGCAGTTCAATACGCTGCCGCCAGCGCTGCTGTGCATCGGCCAAATCGTCGCCCTGTACCTTGATCGATAAGCGGTGATCCAGCACCAGCTTGCCCGCTGGCTGGGTCAGGTCAACCTGTTGTGGCCAGGGCATCAGCGGCAGATCGCCGGCCGGCTGCGCCAGTGCGCCCAGAGACAACAATAACGATGAAGCCAGTAGCGTATAACGCAAAGTTCTGTGCATCAGAAATTCCTCAGAGGAAAAAATATCAATAAAAACAGCAAACGATAATGAAGCTGTAAATAAAGACTGAGCACAGTGCAGATGTCCAACCCTGAGGCTGAAAAGCCGGGTTGGATCACAGATGCCCCTCCTACGGACGCAAGAGGGGCGCGGGTATTATTGCCAGCCGTAGCGGCGCACAAACCAGCCTTTTACGCACTGGGTCAGCACCATGTAACCGGCCAGGATCAGCACCAACCACGGGAAATAACCGAGTGGCAGCGCCTGCAATTGCAGGAAGCCGGCCAACGGCGAGAACGTCAACCCAATGCCGGTCGTGATCACGACCAGAGTCATGATACACAGCGGCCACGAAGGACGACTCTGAATAAACGGAATTTTGCGGGTGCGGATCATGTGCACAATCAGCGTTTGCGACAGCAGGCCCTCAACAAACCAACCTGACTGGAACAGCGTCTGCATTTCTGGCGTATTCGCCTTAAACACCCACCACATCAGGCTGAAGGTCAGCACGTCGAAGATCGAACTGATCGGTCCGAAAAACACCATAAAGCGCCCAATATCGCCGGAGTTCCAACGCTGTGGCTGCGTTATCTGATCGTCATCCACGTTATCAAAGGGAATCGCAATCTGCGAAATATCATACATTAGGTTCTGAATCAGCAGGTGCAGCGGCAACATCGGCAGGAACGGCAGGAAAGCGCTGGCGATCAGCACGCTGAACACATTCCCGAAGTTGGAGCTGGCGGTCATCTTGATGTACTTGAGCATGTTGGCAAAGGTACGCCGCCCCTCGATCACCCCCTGCTCCAGCACCATCAGGCTTTTTTCCAGCAGAATGATATCCGCCGCTTCCTTGGCAATATCCACCGCGGAATCAACGGAAATACCAATATCCGCCGCACGCAGCGCGGGCGCATCATTGATGCCGTCCCCCATAAAGCCGACCACATGGCCCTGCTGGCGCAGCAGCTTGACGATACGCTCCTTGTGCAGCGGCGTCAGCTTGGCGAACACCGTGGTGCGTGCCGCCGCTTGTGCCAGCTGCTCGTCGTCCATTTGTTCGATTTCACTGCCGCGCAGCACATGATCCGCCGCCAGCCCGACGTCTTTACACACTTTCGCCGCCACCAGCTCATTGTCACCCGTGAGAATTTTCACCGTGACACCGCTGTTTTTCAACGCCGCCAGTGCCGGCGCCGTGCTCTCTTTCGGTGGATCGAGGAAGGCCACATACCCTTCGAGGATCAAATCGGATTCATCGGCCACACTATATTCATGGGCCTGCGCCGGCAGGATTTTGTTCGCCACCGCCACCACCCGCAGCCCTTGCTGGTTAAGATCGTCGGTGATACGCCGAATCCGAGCCAGCAACGCCTCAGTAAGCGGGATGACCTCATTTTCCTGCCGCACATGGCTGCAAATCGCCAGCATCTCTTCCAGCGCACCCTTGCAGACAAGCTCGTGATATTGCGCGTCTTTGGCGACCACCACCGACATGCGGCGGCGCTCAAAATCAAACGGGATCTCATCGACCTTGCGGTAATGCTGCAGCACATCCGGCTGTTCATTTTGCTCTGCGCAGCTCAGCACCGCCACATCCAGCAGGTTTTTCAACCCCGTCTGGTAGTAGCTGTTCAGCCAGGCATAATGCAGCACCCGGTCACTGGCGACACCGAAGACGTCAGTGTGGCGTTCCAGCACGATTTTATCCTGGGTCAGGGTGCCGGTTTTATCAGTGCACAGAATGTCCATGGCGCCAAAGTTTTGAATGGCATCCAGACGTTTGACGATCACCTTCTGCTTGGACAGTTTCACTGCCCCTTTGGCCAATGTCGACGTGACGATCATCGGCAGCATTTCCGGGGTTAGCCCCACCGCAACCGACAGCGCAAACAGCGCGGCCTCCCACCAGTCACCCTTGGTGTAGCCGTTGATCAACAACACGATCGGCGTCATCACCAACATAAAACGGATCAACAGCCAGCTGACCTTGCTAATGCCGCTCTGGAAAGCGTTCGGTTGTTCATCCTGGTTGATTACGCGCTGCGCCAACTGGCCAAAATAGGTGTCTCCACCGGTGCCGATCACCATCGCAAGCGCCGTGCCACTCACCACGTTGGTCCCCATAAAGCACAGGTTTTGGCATTCCAGCGGATCTTCCGCCTGGCCGCGCAGCTCGGCAATCTTTTCTACCGGCAGAGACTCACCGGTCAGCGCGGCCTGGCTGATGAACAGATCCTTCGCGGACAGCACGCGGAGATCTGCCGGGATCATGTCGCCCGCCGCCAATTTAATGATATCGCCCGGTACCAGCTGAGATATCGGCAGTTCAATATGCTCGCTTTTGCCCGTCAGCGCGTCACTGCGGATCACTGTCGCGGTGTTGCTGACCATAGCTTTCAGCGCATCCGCCGCCTTGTTGGATCGCGCTTCCTGAATGAAATTCAACAGCGTTGAGATCACCACCATCAGGGCGATCACCAGCGCGCCGGTCAGATCCTCCGTCGCATAAGAGATCATGCCCAGCGCGGTCAGCAACAAATTGAACGGATTGCGGTAGCAGTGCCACAGGTGTTGCCACCAGGCCTCTTGCTGCTGATCGTCGATAATGTTTTCACCGCAGCGCTGGCGCACCACATCCGCCTCATGGGCGGTCATCCCTTCCGGGTGGCTATGGAAGCGCAAATAGAGCTGGGTTGTGTCGGCAACAGCACAGTCTATACGTTGCTGCGCCAGGCCGGCGGGCAGCCCCTGTGCTTTGCCGCCAAGGCCATCCAACAGGCTGTCACGGTGCACCAAACGGCGCGGTAAATTGCGGCTGAGCAGGCCCAGCAGCCGACGGGGGATATTTTTCAGTTTCATTTTTTCGCACCTCGTCGCCCATTGCCTCACGACAGCGGGTGAACGCAGGATCTTTCCCCTGCCAGGCTTTCGGACACGCCAAAAAGCCTCTGCCGGGGCAGATTCTTGTATTTTTAAAAGCAGCAGGAGCGAACGACGGACGTGCGCTACCGGTTACCGTTTACTTCACCGGTAAAACAGCAGCGCAGAACGGGCAGGTTTTACCGGATCACCGAGTGAGTGTCTAAGGCTGTCGGATCGGGATCCATACGGGTGATAACCTCCGGTAAATGAAAAGATCAAACGACAAGAGCGGCCGTTCAGCGCAGTACACAAATCCCCTTATTGCGCCAAGATCCGTTGCGGAAAATAGGCTATGCTGACGGGCATTCAGCGTACGCCGTCAATTTACGCCTTTTAACCTAAACGACAAGTAAACCATGCAAAACCGGCTGACCATCAAGGACATCGCACGCCTGAGCGGCGTAGGAAAATCCACCGTATCACGGGTGTTGAACAACGAAGGCAGCGTAAGCCCGCAGACCCGCGAACGGGTAGAAGCGGTGATCCGTCAGCAGGGGTTTACGCCGTCCAAGTCGGCACGTGCGATGCGCGGCCAAAGCGACAAAGTGGTGGGGATTATCGTTTCCCGACTCGACTCGCCGTCGGAAAACCAGGCGGTGCGCACCATGTTGCCGCTGCTGTATCAACAGGGCTTTGACCCCATCGTTATGGAAAGCCAGTTTGAAACCCGGTTGGTGAAAGAGCATCTGCACGTCCTGCAACAGCGCAACGTCGACGGGGTGATCCTGTTTGGCTTCACTGGCCTGACCGCGGCGATGCTCAGCCCGTGGCAAGACAAGATGGTCGTGCTGGCGCGTGAATACGAAGGTTTTTCTTCCGTTTGCTATGACGATGACGGTGCCGTACGGCTGTTGATGGAACGCCTGCAACAACAAGGCCACCGGCATATCAGCTACCTGGGGGTGCAACTGTCGGACGCCACCACCGGCCTGCGTCGCCACCAGGCTTATCTGGACGCTTGCCAACAACAACAGATAACCCCAAGCGTCGCCTTGGGCGAGCTGAGCTATCAGAGTGGTTTCCAACTGGCGGCTTCTGCCATCGACTCCCAGACCACGGCACTGGTGTGCGCCTCGGACACCATCGCCCTCGGTGCCATCAAATACCTGCAACAACAGCATATTGCCCCACTGCAGGTATGCGGCATCGGTAACACCCCGCTGCTTAACTTCCTGTTCCCCGAGACATTTTCTGTTGACCTCGGCTACGGCAGCGCCGGGCTGCAGGCAGCCCAACAGTTACTGGGCCAGCTCAGCGGTGAATTGGGTATCCGCCAGATCATCGTACCAAGCAAACTCGCCTGACAGCGGGTAGTTGTTTACCTCTCGATAACCTTCAGCCTGAAATCCCCTGTTGATGCTCACACCTAGTGAGCGTCAATTCATCGCTATTTTGTACCAGCCACCACACAACAACCGGTAATCGACCGTCTTCACTCCCCCAAGTAAATTACTGTTTATACACAGTTATCACTGTGTGTTTAAGCGGTTTTTCAGCACAGGGAATGTGTACTCCTGCACCTCTTAATCAAGGTGATAGGCAGGGTTCTTTGACGCTGTTAACCATCAAAAACAGAGTGTCGAAAAGGAAGATAATCATGGCTGAAGAAAAGAAAAATGCTCAGGTAACTAATGGCGTTAATGACGATGTGACTGAGCTGAAATCACTGACAACCCTGCGTAAACGCGTTATCAGTGACGGTGAGATTGTGACCAAAGCAGCAAACGGTTTTCGCCTGGCAAACGGCAATACCGGCGTGATGCTACGTAACGATGGTCAGGCCTTTTACGTCCTCACCACGGCGGCTGGCCAGGCCCAGGACGGGCAATGGAATACCCTGCGCCCATTGGCGTTTAACCTTTCCACCGGCAGGGTTGCACTGGGCAATGGCGTTGACATCTCCGGTGGCGCGGTGGTGTCGCACAATGCCGGTATTTCCACCGCGACTACCGGCCCTGCACCTCTGATCAATGGCCAGACCTATGACGCAGCCCCCGTATATACCAATTTCACCAGCGGTAACATAACCACCACCATGATGATGGGTTCCCGTATTGTTCCCGGCAAAGAAGACTACGGCCTGCTGTCCTACCGTGACTGGCAGGGGAATCGGAATGAATTACAGGTCAGAGCCAACAGCGAGCTTTCAGTGGGGCAATTGGTCAAACGCAATGTGAATGGATGGATTTTGGCCACTGGAACCCAAAGCGTTAATAACAATGCGGATCGATATACTCAGGGGGTTCGCATCCAAGGAGAAAATAATCTGGTATCAGAGCTCTACCATTATGAACGTATTGGGAAACATAATCTTATGGGGATTCATGTTTCTAATGGCGGGCAACACGCCTGGTATGAGTTTCTGCATACGGGGTATGCCTATACCAACGGGGGTTGGAACAGCAGCTCAGATGCCCGCATGAAAACAGACATCGAGAAAATAGAGGGTGCTCTGGATAAGTTGGGGAAAATTGGCGGTTATACCTACCTGAAACAGGGCGTTCCGGAAGCCGGGGTAATAGCCCAGGAAGTCGAAAGCGTATTACCTCAATCCGTCACCACCACCGAACTGAAATTAAATGACGGCAGCGTTCTGAAAGATGCCCGCGGCATTAATATTAACGGCGTAGTCGCGTTGCTGGTTGAGGCGCTAAAAGAAGAACGTTCACTTCGAGAGGCTGAACGCGACGCATTTGAAACACGACTGACTGCTTTGGAAAAAGCCACTTTAAACACCTGAGTGCCACTTGTTTATAGTGGGCTAATTTTATCGTACAGCCCACATAACAGGATATTTATAACGCGTTGATAAAAAGAGGCGCTCTATGTTCTTTAATGTGAATACAAAATTCTTCCTGTGCCTACCCGGCGGTGAAGATAGCATGACGGTTTCTACTGACCGAGACCGCCCCGGGCCAACGGGGCCAACGGGGCCAACGGGTAATAATGGCGGCGACCGCGATAATTCCGGCTCTTCGACGACGGTAAAAACCCTTAATACCGGTGACAGCTACATGACACCGTTAGGGCCTGTGGTGATTGACGGGAATGGACATCCCACCATGAATGGCATCGTCATGACAGCGGAAAATACCTCATTTATCGATTATGCCGGGGGCTCTTACCGTGTTTTGAGTTCATTGGTCAAGTCGACGCCTCAAACCCACACGCCCGACAGCGCAAAACCTGAGGTGCAGATAAAAGCGGAAAACCATATTGCCGGTGGAAGCTGGGCCGGTGCGGGGCCTATCGACGGGACGCTTATCAATGCGGCGATTGGCGATGCGGTAAGGAAATCCCTTCCCACGAGCACAGTCGCCGCGACGTCCACACCCACGTACAAGGTGATGCGCACTGCGTTTGACAAACAGCCTCTCGATAAACAACCGCCATCCCAAAAACAAATCGTTGACGCCTGGCAAAAATCGCATGACCTGATGCCTGATACGGTCACCACGCGGTATGAAACCGGGGGCAGTAACAATAATCGCACGGTGATCAAAACATCGCCTAATGAGGCAAAAAAAACGCAGGCTAAAGCGGTTGTCCAGGTCACCGACGATATCCAAAACGCGTTAAGCCAGCATCAGGCCACCGATGCTGCTGCTAAGGCTGAGGCTGCCCGCAAAGCCGAAGAGGCCCGCAAAGCCGAAGAAGCCCGCAGAGCCGAAGAGGCCCGCAGAGCTGAAGAAGCCCGCAGAGCCGGAGAAGCCCGCAAGGCCGAAGAAGCCCGCAAGGCCGAAGAAGCCCGCAGAGCCGAAGAAGCCCGCAGAGCCGAAGAAGCCCGCAGAGCCGAAGAGGCGAGAAAAGCACTGTTTGCCAAAGCCGGTATTTTGGACGCACCAGCTTTCACGCCCGAAAAGGCGCAAGCAGCCAATGCTGCATTAACGACCGTAGGCGCAATGGTACTCAACCGTGCACCTGCCATGCTACAGGCGTCGACGGTTGCACAGGGTGTAATGACAACCTCCAGTGAACTGGCCGGTTCTGTAGCGGGCGCGTTGTGGCGTGCGACAACTGAAGTCGGCAGCATACGCACTACCACTACTGTTGCGGCAGGGTCGATGCTGGGGGCTTTTGCTGTCGGGTTCATCCCAACAGCAGCCGGAACGGGGAGTGACCAGGTGCCTGGTCGTGATATCAATATGTTTGCCTTCCAGGCCAGTCTGGCGGCAGCCGGAACAACGACAATTCAACCTGGAATGACCTCGGTGGATTTGCCAGTACGTGGATTCATATCAACAAACAGAGATGGAACACAGAGTGTAAACTTTGTCAGAACGGGGATCGGCGGCGTATCTGCCAGCGTCCCGGTGTTCAGACCGGTTCGTGATGAGAAAACGGGGCTTGATAAAATCACGCTGCCCGCAATAGAAGGGGTTCCCGCCCGGACTATACTGATAAACCCGGTGCCGACGGGCCCTGCTGCGCCTTCGCATACCGGCAACGGTTCGCCGGTACCCAGGACGCCGGTACATACTGGAACCAATGTCAGACAGGCGGACAGCATTGTCGTCACGACCTTCCCTGCGGACGTCGTCCACAATTTGCAAGATTTTAT
Source organism: Serratia sp. PL17 (assembly GCF_017832355.1). Lineage (GTDB taxonomy): Bacteria > Pseudomonadota > Gammaproteobacteria > Enterobacterales > Enterobacteriaceae > Serratia. The sequence goes on along the minus strand of NZ_JAFIBY010000002.1, from coordinate 155,274 downwards.
CCTGTGGCAACCGGACGCGTTGGAAACCGGCGTTGAAGCTATCTATGTGATGGTTAGCAAGCCCAGGAAGGGAGTAAAAGATTACGGCCATGATTATCATCCATCACCTGAAACAGTGGAAATCAAAGGCCTTGGTGAGTTAAAAGAAACTCGAAAGAAAACACCAAAACAAGGCGGTAGTGGTCTGCGTGACCGATGGATTGCTGATAAAGGTCGAAAAATATATGAGTGGGACTCCCAGCATGGTGAGCTTGAGGGATATCGTGCAAGTGATGGCTCCCATCTTGGTGCATTTGATCCTAAAACAGGGATACAGGTTAAAGGTCCCGATCCAAAGCGAAACATTAAAAAATACCTTTAAGGGGGATTTATGGGTTTAAAATTAAGGCTGGAATGGTTTGATAAAAAAACCGAGTTGTTAGTAGGAAAGGAATACTCGAAAGACTTTGGTGATAATGGTTCAGTCATTGAAGATTTAGGCCTGCCGTTAAAAGACAATATCAACAACGGTGGTTTTGATGTCGATAAATCGTGGGTTCCTTTGCTACAAACTCATTTTAAAAATGAAATTGAATTGGAAAAATACTGGTATCAAATTTCATTCGATTATCATGATAATTGATAGCTTAACGTACCTTTTATAGATTTTTCTTGGTACTTGGTAAATGAATGCACCCATTTTCCCGATGAGTGCACCGTGTAAGGCCATCTCCTTAGGAGGTGGCCACATTTTACTAATACAATCTTCTTACTCTCTATCCGTTTGCCCTGAAGAGATATAGGTGGGGTAAATAACTATTAACTCAAAGCACAACCCTCAAGGCCGGCCTTCATAGCCATCCCAGTAAGTAGCCACGGCGGAATCCAGCAGGATCTGCTGTCGCTTCTGCGGGTTGTCTACTGAATACTTACGATTGATAAAGATACTTTTATTGCCTGTTTCACCGATGAATTCAGGGCTGCGGAAATAGGCTTCCCTCTGCTCCGCCTGCTGGCGCGTCAATCCCTTGGCCCGATCGGTTTTCCCCATCTGATAGAACTGATCAAAGAACGGGATAGACGCTTTTATCGAATCAGGAATTTGGGTGCGCATTTCAGGGGAAAAATCCTCCCGCGCCAACTGATAAATCGCATGCCGGGCGTGGCGCTCCGGGCTGCTTTTTTGGCTGGTACAGGCGCTCAGGAACAGGGCGGTGAACAAAATAAGGGTGCGGGGTACTGTCAGTATCATCATTCTTCCTTGAAAAAAGTGCGTGGTCGCGGCATGAATGCCACCCAAACAAACCAACCTGTTGATTGTTAAGGCTGACAGTATAGCCAGCATTTCGTGTATTCAAAATAATGCCCCTGAATATTTCGGCCAGCGCTCACATTCCCCTGCCGTAAAAATGGTCATTTTTTTATCGTTTTGTGATCCTTACCCCAAACCGGGAACGTTCCCATTCCATAAGAAAAGCGGAATGACTAAGCTTTGATCATGATTCGGACAACACCTCTGCGGCAGTCTCATACCAAGAAAGGTATCTAATAATGGGCAAAGTAAAACAGCAGGATATCGATCGCCTGATTGTGCTGGTGGGCGGACGCGAGAATATCGCCACCGTCAGCCACTGCATTACCAGGCTGCGTTTCGTTCTTAATGATCCCAGCCAAGCAAAACCGAAAGAAATCGAAGAGTTGCCGATGGTCAAAGGCTGCTTCACCAATGCCGGGCAGTTCCAGGTAGTGATTGGCCCGGAGGTCGGTGACTATTATCAAGCTTTGATCGCCACCACTGGCGTTAATGAAGCCGATAAAGAACAGGCCAAGGTCGCCGCGCGCCAGAACATGACCTGGAGCGAACGTGCCATCTCCCACTTCGCCGAAATCTTCTTCCCACTGCTACCCGCGCTGATCAGCGGCGGTTTGATCCTCGGCTTCCGCAACGTGATCGGCGACATCCCGATGTCTGGCGGCCAAACGCTGGCGCAAATGCACCCGGCGTGGAAAACCATCTACGACTTCCTGTGGCTGCTCGGCGAAGCCATCTTCATGTTCCTGCCGGTCGCCATCTGTTGGTCAACGGTGAAAAAAATGGGCGGCACGCCGGTGCTTGGCATCGTGCTGGGCGTCACCTTGGTATCCCCGCAGTTGATGAACTCCTATCAGCTCGGCCAGCAGATTCCAGAAGTGTGGAACTTCGGCTGGTTCACCATTCAAAAGGTCGGCTATCAGGCACAGGTTATCCCTTCGATGCTGGCCGGTATGGCGCTGGGCTGGATTGAAACCCGCTTGAAAAAGATCGTGCCGGATTACCTGTATCTGGTGGTGGTGCCGGTGGTTTCACTGCTGCTGGCGGTGTTCCTGGCGCACGCCTTTATCGGCCCGTTCGGCCGCATGATTGGCGACGGCGTAGCCTGGGCGGTGAAAGCCGTAATGACCGGCAGCTTCGCGCCGATTGGTGCCGCGCTGTTTGGTTTCCTGTATGCGCCACTGGTGATTACCGGTGTGCATCAGACCACGCTGGCCATCGATATGCAGATGATTCAAAGCATGGGCGGCACCCCAGTGTGGCCACTGATTGCGCTGTCTAACATTGCGCAAGCCTCAGCGGTGCTGGGCATTATCATTGTCAGCCGTAAAGCCAACGAGCGTGAAATATCGGTACCGGCGGCAATTTCTGCCTACCTCGGCGTCACCGAGCCGGCCATGTACGGGATCAACCTGAAATACCGCTTCCCCATGCTGTGCGCGATGATCGGCTCCGCCTTCGCCGGTTTGATCTGTGGCCTGGACGGCGTGATGGCCAACGGTATCGGCGTCGGCGGTTTGCCGGGCATCCTGTCGATCAAACCGCAGTTCTGGATGATTTACACGGTGGCGATCCTGGTGGCGGTCATTATCCCGCTGGTACTGACCATCATGGTTTACAAACGCAAAGCCAGCCGCGGTGAGCTGCCGGTTTAACTCACGCGATATGAATGTAGGGGCCCGGTATGCCGGGCCTGTTGTCACGATTCAAAGGTATGACTATGAGCAATCCAATCCCCTGGTGGCAAAACGGCGTCATCTACCAAATCTATCCAAAGAGTTTTCAGGACAGCACCGGCAATGGCTACGGCGATCTGGCCGGAGTGACCCAGAGGCTGGACTACCTGCAGGAACTAGGTATCGACGCTATCTGGCTGACGCCGGTGTATGTCTCACCGCAGGTGGATAATGGGTATGACGTGGCGGACTACTGCGCCATCGACCCGGCCTACGGCACGATGGAGGATTTCGACCGACTGATCGCTGCCGCCCACCAGCGCAGCATCCGCATCGTGATGGACATGGTGTTCAACCATACCTCGACCGAACACCCTTGGTTCAAAGCCTCACAGGATCCTAACAGCCCGTTCCGTCAGTTCTACGTTTGGCGCGACGGTGAAGGCGACACGCCGCCAAACAACTGGCGTTCCAAGTTCGGCGGCAACGCCTGGCAATGGCACGCCGACAGTGGCCAGTATTATCTGCACCTGTTCGCGACCGAGCAGGCAGATCTTAACTGGGAGCACCCGCCGGTACGCGAAGAACTGAAGAAAGTGTGTCAATTCTGGGCCGATAAGGGCGTCGATGGTCTTCGCCTCGATGTGATCAACCTGGTCTCCAAGCAGCAAGATTTCCCCTCCGATAACCAGGGTGACGGCCGCCGTTTCTATACCGACGGGCCGCGCATTCATGAGTTTCTGCAGGAGATGAGCCATGACGTATTCCAGCCACGCGGCTTGATGACAGTGGGTGAGATGTCGTCCACCACATTGGAACATTGCCAACAGTATGCGGCGAAAAGTGGTGAAGAGCTGTCGATGACCTTCAATTTTCACCACCTGAAAGTGGACTACGCCGGTGGCGAAAAATGGACGCTGGCAGCACCTGATTACGTTGAACTCAAACAGATTTTCCGCCACTGGCAACAGGGTATGCATAACCAGGCCTGGAACGCGCTGTTCTGGTGTAACCATGACCAACCGCGCATCGTTTCCCGTTTCGGTGATGAAGGCGAACTGCGGGTACCGGCCGCCAAAATGCTGGCAATGGTGCTGCATGGCATGCAAGGCACGCCTTACATCTACCAGGGCGAAGAGATCGGCATGACCAACCCGGGCTTTAGCGCCATCGGGCAGTATCGCGATGTGGAAAGCCTGAACATGTACGCCGAACTTAGCGCACAGGGCAACAGTGACGCCGAGCTACTGGCGATATTGGCCAGTAAATCACGCGATAACGGCCGCACTCCCATGCAGTGGAGCGCCGCACCGAACGCCGGCTTTACTCAAGGTACACCGTGGATTAGCTGTGTGGAGAACTACCCGCAGATCAACACCGAAGCCGCACTGGCCGATCTGGACTCGGTGTTTTACGCCTACCGTCAGCTGATTACCCTGCGCAAACAGTACCCGCTGCTCACCCACGGTGACTATCAGGATCTGGCCCCGACTCACCCGGCGCTATGGTGCTACCAACGTCGTTGGAACGGTCAACGCCTGCTGGTAGTGGCTAACCTCAGCCGCGAACCGCTGGCCTGGCAAGCGGAAGGCGCGGAGGCATCAGCGTTGTGGCGCCCACTGATGAGCAACTACGCCGATGCACCATCGCAGCCGCAAGCCGCGACCTTACGGCCATTCGAAGCCGTATGGTGGATATTAGAAGACTAATGCTGTCGGGGCGTAGCCTGCTGCGCCCTACAGTTTTTCTACCTGCGCCACCACCCCCGCCGCCTCTTGCGCCAGGCGTTCATCGCTCATATCAAATACGCCCTGTACCAGATACGGCGGCAGATAATCCATACCGGTCAGGTTAGCCATCGCATGGAACGGACGCAGCAAATCCTCGACCGGATAGCGGTTATAGCCTTCTGCCGTATAGGCCTGCTGATTACCGCCGGTAGTCACCACCAGCTGCAAGGGTTTGCCCTGCAGTTTGGTGCCATCGGTGCCGTAAGCAAAACCGTGGGTTAATACCGCATCCTGCCACTCACTAAGAATGGCCGGCGAGCTGTACCAGTAGAAGGGGAACAGCATCACCACGGCATCATGGTTTTGCAGCAGCTCTTGCTCACGCGCCACATCGATTTGATAGTCCGGATAAGCACGCATCAGTTCGTGGACGGTGACGTTAGGCAAAGGGCGCAGTGCTTCGATCAACGCTTTGTTGATACGTGAATCATCCGGGAAACGGTGGGCGGTCAACACTAAAATACGCGACATAAGAGATCCTTGATTGATATTTGATAGCCTATTTTTCCATTTCCTTTGCCCAAGGTGTAGGCTGCTGATTGTCACTTCAATTTCAACCGAAAGTATCAACCACTATGTCGCTGCCCTATGACGTGCATCGCCTGTTGCCGGCCTTTCTCGCCGCGGCTCAGGCACAGAACTTTTCCGCCGCCGCGCGCCAGTTGGGCGTTACCCCGGCGGCGATCAGCAAAAATATCCGCGTGTTGGAAGAGAAGCTGGCACTGCGGCTGTTTCAGCGCAACACTCACAACGTGGTGCTGACCGACGAGGGCAAGGTGCTGTTGCAACAGGTGGCGCCGCTGTGGCAAGCGCTGTCCGCCACGCTGGAAACGGCCGGTAGCGCGCAGCAGACGCCTTCCGGCACGGTGCGCGTCAGCATGATCCCCGGTTTCGGCCGCCAAATGCTGATGCCCTTGATCCCCCAGTTTCTCGATCGCTATCCGCAGATCGATCTCGAGCTTTCACTGGATGCGCGAGTGGTCAATCTGGTGGGCGAAGGTTTTGACGTGGGTATCGGCAGCCGGGTCGATCCCGACAGCCGACTGGTAGCGCGCCCCCTGTACCCCATGCAGATGGTGCTGGCAGCCTCACCCGGTTATCTGGCGCAACATGGCATGCCGATGGATCCTGACGATCTGTTGCAACATAACTGCCTGCTGCACCGCAATCCAGCGACCGGACGCAGCGCAAAATGGCCGCTGCGCCAGCTCGGCGAAGCCAAAACGCTGGAGCTGCATGGTCGCCTGGTTGCCAGCCGGCCCGAGATGCTGCTGGATGCAGCACTGGCCGGATTAGGTATCGCCTGTCTGGCTCGCTGGTACACGCAACAGCATTTTGCGCAAGGTACCCTGCTGCCGGTGCTGGCAGACTGCTGGCCACAGCCGACCCAACTGTGGCTGTATTACGCCTCTGCCGATCTGCCGCCCCGGGTACGCGTCTGGGTTGAGTTCTTACTCGAACATTTCCGCCACCGCCCGGCCTGAATTTCAGGCCGTAAATTATCCTTTGTACAGCTAACGTCCGCTCTTTCCATTTCTTTGTTCCACGTCAAAAGAATCCCGCCAATATCTATATATAGTGCATTAAGAAATATCAGCACCTATATATAGTAGTTATCCACAAAACCATCCACACGTCGCCTCAGCCCTTGTGCGCTGCGGCATTGCCCTGTGGATAAGCCGAAATCATACCGATACCCAATAGCTTTCAGGCTCAAGGGCATCAGTGCTCCCTCGGGGAACAAGGAGTAACAACGTGAAACCAGTAGTGATTAAACGGGACGGTTGCCAGGTACCTTTTGACGAAGCACGCATTGGACAAGCTGTCGAGCGGGCCGCGCTGGCCGCCGGAATTGTCGATGCCGACTACTGCGCTACTGTCGCCCGTGTGGTCGCTCAACGGATGTCACAGCAGCAGCGCGTTGATATCCATGAAATACAGCAGGCAGTTGAAAATCAGCTGATGGCCGGCAAATACAAACAGCTGGCACGCGCCTATATCGAGTATCGTCACGATCGTGACGTGGCGCGCGAGCTGCGCGGGCGACTCAACCAAGAGATCCGCGGCCTGGTGGAGCAAAGCAACATGGCATTGCTGAACGAAAATGCCAATAAAGACAGCAAGGTGATCCCCACCCAACGCGATCTCCTGGCCGGGATCGTTGCCAAGCACTACGCCAAGCAGCATATCCTGCCGCGTGACGTGGTGCTGGCCCACGAACGTGGTGAGATTCACTACCACGATCTCGATTACTCGCCCTTCTTCCCTATGTTCAACTGCATGTTGATAGATTTGAAAGGCATGCTGACCAACGGCTTCAAGATGGGTAACGCCGAGATCGAGCCGCCGAAGTCGATCTCCACCGCGACCGCCGTCACCGCGCAGATCATCGCACAGGTCGCCAGCCATATTTATGGTGGCACCACCATTAACCGCATCGACGAAATCCTGGCCCCCTTCGTCAGCGAAAGCTTCAACAAGCATCGGCAGGTCGCCGAAGAGTGGCAGATCCCCGACGCGCAAGGCTACGCCATGGCACGCACCGAGAAAGAGTGTTACGACGCCTTCCAGTCACTGGAGTACGAGGTCAATACCTTGCACACCGCCAACGGGCAGACGCCGTTCGTCACCTTCGGATTCGGCCTGGGCACGTGCTGGGAATCGCGGTTGATCCAACAGTCGATCCTGAAAAACCGTATCGCCGGGCTGGGTAAGAACCGCAAGACGGCGGTATTCCCGAAACTGGTGTTCGCGATCCGCGACGGCCTGAACCACCAGTATGGCGATCCAAACTACGACATCAAACAGTTGGCGCTGGAGTGCGCCAGCAAGCGCATGTACCCAGACATCCTCAATTACGATCAGGTGGTGAAAGTCACAGGTTCGTTCAAAACGCCGATGGGTTGTCGTAGCTTCCTCGGCACCTATGAAGAGGAAGGCGAATTGGTCCACGACGGCCGCAACAATATCGGTGTCATTAGCCTAAACCTGCCGCGCATTGCGCTGGAAGCCATGGGGGATGAAAGCCGCTTCTGGCATTTGCTGGATCAACGTTTGCTGCTGGCGAAAAAGGCACTGATGACGCGCATCGCACGGCTAGAGGGTATCAAAGCCCGGGTGGCCCCCATTTTGTATATGGAAGGTGCCTGCGGTGTGCGGTTGAAAGCAGACGACAATATCGCCGACATTTTCAAAAATGGCCGCGCGTCGATCTCGCTGGGTTATATCGGCTTGCATGAAACGATCAATGCGCTATTCGGCAGTGAACAGCACGTTTACGACGATGAAGCCCTGCGCGCCAAAGCGGTCGCCATCGTTGCGCACCTGCGGGCCGCCACCGACAGCTGGAAAGAAGAGACCGGCTACGGTTTTAGCCTGTACAGCACACCAAGCGAAAACCTGTGCGATCGCTTCTGCCGACTCGACACCGCCGATTTTGGCGTGGTGCCAGGCGTAACCGACAAAGGCTATTACACCAACAGCTTCCACCTCGACGTGGAGAAAAAGGTCAATCCGTACGACAAACTGGATTTTGAAGCGCCTTACCCACCATTGGCCAATGGCGGGTTCATCTGTTACGGCGAATACCCGAACCTGCAACACAACCTGAAAGCGTTGGAAGACGTGTGGGATTACAGCTACAGCCGCGTACCTTATTACGGTACCAACACGCCGATCGATGAGTGCTACGAGTGCGGCTTTACCGGCGAATTTTCCTGTACCAGCAAGGGCTTCACCTGTCCAAAATGCGGTAATCACGAGCCGTCCAAAGTGTCCGTTACGCGCCGGGTGTGCGGCTACCTCGGTAGCCCGGACGCCAGGCCGTTCAACGCCGGCAAACAAGAAGAAGTGAAGCGCCGGGTGAAACACCTGGGGAATGGGCAGATCGGCTAACGCCGGGCTGTTATGAATCTGGGCTCAGCATGCTGAGCCCCTACCGTCAGAAAGCGAAATATGAATTACCACCAGTATTACCCCCTCGACGTGGTCAACGGCCCCGGCACCCGCTGCACGCTGTTTGTTGCCGGCTGCGTGCACCAGTGCCCCGGTTGCTATAACAAAAGCACCTGGCGGCTCAACTCCGGCCAGCCTTTTACTCAGGAAATGGAAGACCGGTTGATTACCGATATGAATGACGCGCGCATTCCGCGCCAGGGGCTGTCGCTGTCCGGCGGCGATCCGCTGCACCCGGCCAATGTAGCGGCGGTGCTGCAACTGGTAAAACGGGTACGCGCCGAATGCCCCGGCAAGGATATTTGGCTGTGGACCGGTTATCGACTGGCGGAGCTGGACGCACAGCAAATGCAGATAGTAGACAGGATTAACGTATTGATTGACGGCAAGTTCGTGCAGGATTTGAAAGACCCGGCGCTGATCTGGCGCGGCAGCAGCAACCAGGTGGTGCATAGGTTGCGATGACGCTACAAGTCAGGGAATTTCTCTCGTTGATGAGCAACCGCTAAAACCTTAATCACATCGCCGACAACAACGTATAAAACTAATAATGAAGCTTGACTGATCAATAATTTACGCGCCTGTTCGTACCAAATCTTACCGAGTTCAGGGTTAGCCAGCAGGCGCTTCACTGCCTTATCTATCTCGGAATCAGCCTGCTCAGAAGCCTGTGGATTAAAGGGATAGAGAAAATCAAAAATACGTTCCCTGTCCCGTAACGCTTCATCATCCCATTCGACGCGCATAACAATCCCTATTTTTGGTCGTATTTCGCCCGGACTTTTGCCTTAAAGGCATCCATGCTTTCTTCAACCTGCTGCTGGCTAAGATAGACCGCACTTCCTTCATGTAAACGGGCAAAGGCGGCATCAACTTTTTCTCGCAGCCAATTCTCATGCTGTTCAAGAGCCCGTTGCTCATCCGCCATTTGTTCAGTCAAACGTCGACACGCCTCACTCAGCGTGATCCCCTTGGCTTCTGCCGTTTTCTGCGCCAAACGTTTAGTCTCATCTTCAATGCGAAACTGGATACGACTTTCCATCTTGAGACTCCTACATTCGCTCAATAATTCACCTCTGACAAGCAGCCAATGTTAGCACACTTGTGACAACACAAAACGAATGAAAGACTATTTATTAAACAAATTACACCAACCCCATCCCCACCACGCCCGTGATGATGCCGCACAACACCACCAGCAATGCAGTCAGACACAGCGCTTTGGCAGAGAAGGCTTTGTTCAGCATCAGCAGCGAAGGCAAGCTGACCGCGGGCAGGGTCATCAACAGCGCCAGCGCCGGGCCGGTGCCCATCCCCGCCAGCATCATGGCCTGCACAATCGGAATTTCCGCCGCCGTCGGGATCACGAACAGGCAACCGGCTATCGCCAACCCAATAATCCACAGCAGGCTGTTATCTATCGCGCCATCGGCATGCGGGAACAGCCAAACGCGCGCGGCCCCGAGCGCCAGCACGGCCAGAATGTAAATCGGAATGGTTGACCAAAACAGCGACCACAACGCCTTGAGCCAACGGCCGAGGAAGGGGTGATCCTCAGTTTTATCCAGCGGTATCAGAGGCTGTTGCAGCGCAGCGGGGTGTGGATCCTTAGCCGTAACACGCTGCACCAGCCAGGCAATGCCGAGCACCATAACGACGCCCGCCACCAGCCGGATCGCGGCAAACTGCCAGCCGAGCACAAACCCCATAAAAATCAGCGTCGCCGGATTTAACACCGGGTTACTGAGCCAGAATGCCATCGCCGCCCCGCTGGATACCGACTGGCGACGCAGCCCGGCGGCAACCGGTGCCGCACAACAGGTGCACATCATCCCCGGCAGAGCCATCGCCGCCCCCAGCAAGGTGCCGGAAAAACGCGGGTGTCCCAACGTGCGTATCAGCCAATCACGTGGGATCAGCACCTGTACCAGTGAGCCCAGCACCACGCCCAGTACAGCCGCCTTCCACACCGCGGTGAAGTAGACCAGCGCATAGTGCCATGCCGCCAGCCACGGGCTGCTCTCACCGTTAGCCAGTATCGATTTGCCGATCGAGTGAGTATCCGCCGCCAGGAAGGCCTTGCCGTAATAAGGCTGCCATTTGACGTAGTAGAGGCCCACGGCCATCACCAGCAGAAACAGGATCGGCTTCCACAATGGCCAAGGGCGGGGACGGTTTTCAGTTGCAGTCAGGGGATGCGGCATGGGGTTGGCTCGGTTCAATCATCAATAGCATCAGCTTAGCGCGACGCAGGCCCGTACGCATCATCGGCCTGTCCTAAATAGTTCATCTGTTCGCCACCGACGCGTAACGCGATTGTCATCTGGCCCCGGCAAGATTATGCCAACTTCACCACGGGGTACACATCATGCAACGCCAACCATCTGCATACAGCGAGTGGGTATCCGGCACGACGAGGTTTTTATTATGATGGACTTATCTAGACATCCGACCAGTTTCCCTACCCGTTACAAGCAAATCGCGGCACAGCTTGAGCAAGAGTTACGCACCCAATACCGCTGCGGCGACTATTTGCCTTCCGAGCAGCAGTTGGCAGAGCGCTATCAGGTGAACCGCCATACCTTGCGTCGCGCCGTCGACCAATTGGTGGACCGCGGCTGGCTACAGCGCCGACACGGCATTGGCATTCTGGTGCTAATGCGCCCGTATGATTACCCGCTGCATGCCAATACCCGCTTTAGCCAGAACCTTTTCGAACAGGGAAGTCACCCCACCAGTGAGCGCTTACTCGCAGTATTACGCCCGTGTAATGGGCATATCGCCAGTGCGCTGTCACGTGAAGAAGGCGAAATGGTGATCCATCTGCGTACCCTGCGTCGGGTCAACGGCGTGCCGATGAGCGTGATCGACCATTATCTGCCTGATTTGGACTGGTGGCCGGCACTACAGCAGTTCCACAGCGGTTCGCTGCACGAATTTATCGAATCAAACATCCACCAGTCGCTGACCCGCAGCCAGACGCGCATCAGCGCACGCCGCGCTCAGGCTAAAGAGAGCCGGTTACTTGAAATTGCCACCCACGCACCTCTGTTGTGCGTACGCACCCTGAACGTCTGCACCGGCAGTGACAGCGTGGCGGAATACTCCGTCAGCCTGGCGCGCGCCGACATGATTGAACTGACGATGGAGCACTGAATGCAAACCTTACAGCCTAGACAACGCTGGATGTCAGTATTGGCGCACAGCCAACCCGCCCAGTTGCGCAGCCACTGGCAGGCGCTGAACCTGAACCCGTGCTTCCAAACCCTTCGCGCACCGGAGATTGGCCTGGCGCAGTTGCAGGGGCGCATGGGCGCGACCGGCCGCCGCTTTGTATTGGGTGATATGACCGTCACCCGTGCGGTGGTCCAACTCGACAACGGCGGTTACGGTTATAGCTACATTGCCGGGCGTGACAAGGCTCACGCCGAACTTTGCGCACTGGCAGATGCCCTGCTGCAACAGCCGGATCAGGCCGAGTTACTGCAACAGCAGCTGATTGAGCCGCTGGCTGCCCTTCAGCATGAACAGCGCCAGCTGCGTGCGCGGGCAGTGGCGTCCAGCCGGGTGGATTTCTTTACGCTGGTGCGGGGGGATTAATCCATGAGCCTACTGACAGGTTTTGCACAACCGATCGAACAATCACAGCACGCTTTTCGCTTGATTCTTAAAGCGTTAAGCGAGCCTGGGCATGTCGTTACGCTTCCGGGTAGCCCCGCCTGGGGCACCCTGAACGCCGCCAGTACCGCCGCGCTACTGACACTGGCAGATCAAGAGACACCACTGCAACTCTGCCCAGCGCTAGAAAGTGAGCAAGTACTAACAAACATTCGCTTCCACAGCGGTGCACCATTGGCAACACAGGCAGATAACGTGAGTTTTGCCCTGTTTGATATGCAACTACAAGCCACTGATTTACAAGCATTACCGCACGGCAGTGAGATTTCCCCTGAATTCAGTACCACCGTGGTGGTGCAGATCGCGAGTTTAGAACAAGGCACCGCATTACGGCTGACCGGCCCCGGCATTGAACATCAACGGGTTATCTCACCGTCGTTACCCCCGGCACTGCTGGACTATCTCATCAACCGACCGCAACGCTTCCCGCTGGGGTTGGACTTTCTACTGACCTGCGGTGAACGTCTGCTGGCGTTACCGCGGACCACCCGCGTGGAGGTGTGCTGATGTACGTTGCCGTTAAAGGGGGCGAAAAAGCCATTGAGGCCGCCCATCAGTTACAAGAGCAATTGCGACGCGGTGACGACAGCGTGCCGGCGCTCGGCACTCAACAAATTGAACAACAGTTGGGATTGGCCGTGGATCGCGTGATGACCGAAGGCGGTATCTACGACCCGGAGCTGGCAGCGCTGGCGATCAAGCAGGCGAGCGGCGATCTGGTCGAGGCGATTTTCTTACTGCGCGCCTATCGCACCACCTTGCCACGGCTGGCGGTCAGCGAGCCTTTAGAGACCGTAAATATGCGGCTGGAACGCCGTATTTCTGCGGTTTACAAAGACTTGCCCGGTGGGCAGGTTCTCGGCCCCACCTACGACTACACGCACCGCCTGCTGGATTTTGCCCTGTTGGCGGAAGGCGAAACACCGCGTGCTCCCCATGCCGACGAACCCTTGCCAGAGAATTGCGCGCACGTGTTCAGTCTGCTTAGCCAGCAGCAATTAGCGCAGGCGGAACAGGATGACGGCAGCACGCCAGATGACATCACCCGCAATCCGCCGGTTTACCCTTGTTCACGCTCGGCACGCCTGCAACAACTGGTGCGCGGCGACGAAGGTTTCTTGCTGGCCCTGAGCTACTCCACCCAGCGTGGCTACGGTCGCACCCACCCGTTCGCCGGTGAGATCCGCACCGGCTATGTGTCGGCGGAGATCGTACCTGAAGAGCTGGGTTTCGCCGTAGATATTGGCGAGATCCTGTTAACCGAGTGCGAAATGGTCAACGGTTTCATTGACCCGGTCGATCAGCCACCGCATTTCACCCGCGGCTACGGCCTGGTGTTTGGCCGCGCTGAACGCAAAGCGATGGCGATGGCGCTGGTGGATCGTGCTCTGCAAAGCCCCGAATACGACGAAGGTATCGCCAGCCCGGCGCAGGACGAAGAGTTCGTACTGGCCCATGCCGATAACGTCGAAGCCGCCGGTTTTGTTTCCCATCTCAAATTGCCGCACTACGTCGACTTCCAGGCCGAGCTGGAATTACTCAAGCGTCTGCGCCAGGAATTCAGCGAGCGTCAGGAGGCCCGCAATGAGTGAAGTATTAACCGGTTATAACCTTGGCTATCTGGACGAACAGACCAAACGCATGATCCGCCGCGCGATTTTGAAGGCGGTGGCGATCCCCGGTTATCAGGTCCCGTTCGGCGGCCGTGAAATGCCGATGCCCTACGGCTGGGGGACTGGCGGCATTCAGTTGACCGCCAGCGTGATTGGCCGTGCCGACGTACTGAAAGTGATTGACCAAGGGGCCGACGACACCACGAACGCGGTTTCCATCCGCCGCTTCTTCCAACGCGTTGCCGGGGTTGCCACCACCGAACGCACGCCGGAAGCCACGCTGATCCAGACCCGGCACCGTATCCCGGAAACCGCCTTGCGCGAGGACCAAATCCTGATTTATCAGGTTCCGATCCCGGAACCTCTGCGCTTTATCGAACCGCGTGAAACCGAAACCCGCAAGATGCACGCACTGGAAGAGTATGGCGTGATGCAGGTGAAGTTATATGAGGACATCGCGCGCTACGGCCATATTGCGACCACCTACGCCTACCCGGTGAAGGTCAATGACCGCTACGTGATGGACCCGTCGCCGATCCCGAAATTCGATAATCCGAAGATGCACATGATGCCCGCACTACAGCTGTTTGGCGCTGGGCGTGAGAAACGTATCTACGCCCTGCCACCGTTTACCAAGGTAGAAAGCCTGGACTTCGACGATCACCCCTTCAGCGTGCAGCAGTGGGACGAACCTTGCGCGCTGTGCGGCTCACGCCACAGCTATCTGGATGAAGTGGTTCTCGACGACCAGGGCAACCGCATGTTCGTCTGCTCCGACACCGATTACTGCCAGCAGCAACTGGCGCAACCTTCGCAAAAGGTGCAGCACTGATGACTTCTACCCCGTTGAGCACCACGCCGCTGCTGTCAGTGGCTAACCTGACCCACCTGTACGCACCCGGCAAAGGTTTTAGCGATGTGTCTTTCGATATTTATCCCGGTGAAGTGCTGGGTATTGTCGGCGAATCCGGTTCTGGCAAAACCACCCTATTGAAATCCATCTCTGCACGGTTGGCACCGCAGAATGGGCAGATCCTCTATCGTCCTCAAGCCGGGCAACAGCATGATCTGTATGCGATGGCGGAAAGCGATCGCCGCCGCCTGCTGCGCACCGATTGGGGCGTGGTGCATCAGCACCCGCTTGACGGGTTACGGCCCAAGGTGTCTGCCGGCGGCAACATCGGTGAACGTCTGATGGCTATCGGTCAGCGCCACTACGGCGATATCCGCCGCCAGGCCAGCCAGTGGCTGGAGGACGTTGAGATCCCTGTGTCGCGCCTTGACGATCTGCCGACCACCTTCTCCGGCGGTATGCAGCAGCGGTTGCAAATCGCCCGCAATCTGGTGACCCACCCGAAACTGGTATTTATGGACGAACCGACCGGCGGGTTGGACGTGTCGGTACAGGCGCGGCTGCTCGATCTGCTGCGCACCCTGGTGGTGGAGATGCAGTTGGCGGCGGTGATCGTGACTCACGATCTTGGCGTAGCGCGCCTGCTGGCACACCGATTGTTGGTGATGAAACAAGGCGAGGTGGTGGAAAGTGGGCTGACCGACCGGGTGCTGGACGACCCGCACCATCCCTATACCCAACTGCTGGTTTCTTCGGTGCTGTCGTAACGTAAGGTGATAACAGATGACTATTCAGATCCGGGTTGAACACCTCAGTAAAACCTTTGTGCTCCACCAGCAACACGGCACACAACTGCCGGTGCTACAGGATGCCAATATGACCGTCAGCAGCGGTGAATGTGTCGTTCTACATGGCCATTCCGGCAGTGGAAAATCGACCCTGCTGCGTTCGCTGTACGCAAATTACCTGCCCGACAGCGGCCATATTTGGGTCAATCACCAGGGCGAATGGTTGGACATGGTGCAGGCCGAAGCACGCCAGATTCTGGCCGTACGCCGCCACACTCTGGGCTGGGTCAGCCAGTTTCTGCGGGTGATCCCGCGCATTAGCGCGCTGGACGTGGTAATGCAACCGCTGTTGGAACAAGGCGTTAACCGCAACGAATGCCGTGAACGCGCCGAAACGCTGCTCAATCAACTCAACGTGCCGCAACGTCTGTGGCAGTTGGCGCCATCCACTTTCTCTGGCGGTGAACAACAGCGGGTCAACATCGCACGCGGCTTTATCGTCGACTACCCGATCCTGCTACTGGATGAGCCGACGGCCTCACTCGACAGCCGCAACAGCGCGGCGGTCGTCGGCCTTATCGAACAGGCAAAACAGCGCGGTGCCGCAATCGTCGGCATTTTCCATGATGAAGGCGTCCGTCAGCAGGTCGCCGACCGGTTATATGACATGCAGGCGCCACAGGCGCTGGAGATCCTCTGATGATCATCAATAACGTTAAGCTGGTGCTGGAAGATCAGATCGTCGAAGGATCGCTGGAGATCAGCGACGGCATTATTCGCAGCTTTACCGATACGCCGAGCCAGTTGCCGCAAGCACTGAACGGTGAAGGTGGCTGGTTACTGCCAGGGCTGATTGAGCTGCATACCGACAATTTGGACAAGTTTTTCACCCCGCGCCCGAATGTCGACTGGCCGGCACATTCGGCGATGAGCAGCCACGATGCGCTGATGGTTGCCAACGGCATCACCACGGTGCTGGACGCGGTGGCAATCGGCGACGTGCGTGACGGCGGGCACCGTCTGGAAAACCTGCAAAAAATGATCGATGCCGTGATCCACAGCCAGCGTGCGGGGGTCAACCGCGCCGAACACCGGCTACACCTTCGCTGTGAACTGCCGAACGAAAGCACCCTGCCGCTGTTCGAACAGCTGATGGACAAGCCTGGTGTGTCGCTGGTGTCGTTGATGGACCATTCGCCGGGCCAGCGTCAGTTCGCCTCGCGTGAAAAATACCGCGAGTATTACCAAGGTAAGTATCACCTCAATGACCAGCAAATGAGCGAGTATGAAGAGCAGCAGGTAAGCCTCTCCGCCCGCTGGGCAACGCCGAACCGCGAGGCGATCGCTGCCCATTGCCGAGCGCGCAAAATTTCGCTCGCCAGCCATGATGACGCCACCGCGGCACACGTCAGCGAGTCCTGCGGGCTGGGTAGCGTAATCGCTGAATTCCCGACCACCGAGGACGCCGCTCTCGCTTCGCATCAGCAAGGGCTGCAGGTGCTGATGGGCGCCCCCAACATCGTGCGTGGCGGTTCGCATTCCGGCAATGTCGCAGCGCACCATCTGGCGACGCTGGGGGTGCTGGATATCCTGTCCTCCGATTATTACCCGGCCAGTCTGCTGGATGCGGCATTCCGCATCGCCGCCGATGAACGCAACGGCTACAACTTGCCGCAGGCGGTGCAAATGATCACCCGCAACCCTGCCAGAGCATTGGATTTACACGATCGCGGGACGATCGCCGAAGGCTTACGCGCGGACCTGGTATTGGCGCGATCACACGGTGAGCACATCTACGTGCAAAACGTGTGGCGCCAGGGCAAGCAGGTGTTCTGATGGCGTACCTTATCTATTTGATGGGGCCTTCCGGCTCAGGTAAAGACAGCCTGCTGGCTGCACTGCGTGCCGATGCTGACAGCGCGCCGCTGGTTGCACACCGCTATATCACAAGGCCGGCAGACGCTGGCTGCGAAAACCATATTGCGCTCAGCGAACGCGAATTTCTGCGCCGCCGAGCCAAGGGGCTTTTTGCCCTCGACTGGCAAGCGCACCAACACCATTACGCCTTTGGGATCGAGGTCGATCTCTGGTTGCTTCAGGGGATCGATGTCGTGGTCAACGGTTCGCGCGCCCACCTGCCGCAAGCGCAGCAGCGCTATGGTGCACAACTGCTGCCGGTCTGCCTGCAGGTCAGCACCGACATTCTGCGCCAGCGTCTACACAACCGCGGGCGCGAAAGTGCCAACCAGATCGAGCAGCGGCTGGTTCGGGCGGCGGAGTATCAACAGCATCTGCCCCCCCATTGCCGTTTGTTGGATAACGACGGCAACCTCGATGCCACTCTGGCGGCACTGTTCGCGCTGCTGCCTTCATCCACAAAATACCCTCAGGACGCCATACCATGAGCGACTTTGCACAACCGAGAATCGGCGACAACGTGACCCTTACCCGCAGTCGGCTCGGTCTGTATGTCCATCTGGCTGACGACGCCATTCTGGAGGAAGTAGAAATGGGCGACTATTCCTACACTGCCGGACATAACCAGATTTTTTACGCCACCATCGGCAAATTTGTGTCCATCGCCTCTTACGCACGCATCAATCCTGGCAACCACCCTACCTACCAGCGCATTGCCCAACATCATTTCACCTACCGCGCTTCAGAGTACGATCTGGGTGAGGATGACGAGGCATTCTTCGATTGGCGGCGTGAGCACCACGTGACCATAGGCCACGACGTGTGGATCGGCCATAACGCCATCGTGATGCCCGGCGTCAGCATCGGTAACGGTGCGGTCATCGGCAGCGCAGCGGTAGTCACCAAAGATGTCGGGCCTTATGAGATTGTCGCTGGCGTGGCAGCCAAAAAGATTGGCATGCGTTTCGACGATGCCTTGATAGAGCGTATTGAACGCAGCCAGTGGTGGCATTGGGATCATCAGACGCTGCAACAGCGGCTGGCGGATTTCCGTGATATCCATGCCTTTGCGGAGAAATATCTCTAAGGCCTTATCAATATTACCCAATGAATTTCGCGTTGCGGCCAGGCGGCAAAGGCGAAGGGAATAGGAGTGACGACATGCAACTGACGTTTCTCGGCACCGGCGGCGCGCAGCAAATCCCGGTGTTCGGCTGTGACTGTCTGGTGTGTCAGCGGGCGCGGCGTGAACCGGCTTTTCGGCGACGACCGTGCAGCGCGATGCTTAAATTTCAGGGAGAAACGACCTTGCTGGATGCGGGATTGCCGTCGCTAGAACGGCGCTTTTCGGCGGGGGAAATTCAACGTTTTTTACTGACACATTACCACATGGATCACGTTCAGGGGTTATTTCCTTTGCGCTGGGGGTGCGGAAATTTCATCCCCGTGTACGGTCCGGCGGATGAGCAGGGTTGCGATGACCTCTTTAAACACCCCGGTATACTGGCATTTCAGCCTCCGCTTACACCTTTCGAACCTATTGCGCTGGGGGGGCTGCACGTCACCCCACTGCCCCTACAGCATTCGAAACTCACGCTGGGTTATCTGATCCAGGCCGCAGGGAAATCACTGGCCTATCTGACCGATACCGTCGGTTTGCCGCCGGATAGCGAGGCTTTCCTGCGCCAAGTGCCGCTGGATTTGCTGGTACTCGACTGTAGCCTACCGCCCCAACCACAGGCGCCACGCAACCATAACGATTTAACCCGTGCGTTGGAGATCCAGCAGCGCCTGCAGCCGGGCCGCACGTTGCTCACGCATATCAGCCACCATCTCGATCTGTGGCTGATGGATAACGAATTACCGCTCGGCCTGGAATTGGCGTTCGATAATCTCAGCGTGTGCTGTGATAACAATGCAGCCGATCGGATTCCAATACCTTAACGCCGCTGCCGGGACTGAACGCCTGATCCAGCAGCGTCTGCGCCACATCCTTCGCGGCAACGGCGCGCCATTTGCCGGGTAACAACGAGAACAATGGCGCGGTGATGCGTTCGAGCAAACGTGGCGACGAACGTTCGCCCAACAACATTGAGGGGCGTACCAACGTCAGGCGCGGCCAGTTTTGTTCACGCAATGCCTGCTCCATGTTCCCTTTAGTACGGTTATAAAGGAAGGTAGAGCGGGGATTTGCACCTAATGCGCTGACAACCAGACAGTGTTGGGCGCCTAACCGCCGGCCGGTCAACGCGCTTTCGATCACCAGCGTGTAGTCGACATAGTGGAAATTCGCATCGCTGCCCGCCTCACGTCGTGTGGTGCCTAAACAACAGAAAACAATATCGGCCGGTTGCTCCTGCTCTGTCAGCAATGCGAACAGATCATCACCCACAGGGTTGGCTAATTTTTCATGCGCCGGCAACGGCTTACGCGTCGGCGCTACGATCGCCGTGACCTGCGGATTGGCCTGCAACAAACGCAGCAATTCGCTGCCCACCAGCCCTGTGGCCCCTACAATGAACACCCGTGCCATAGATCCTCCCGCCAATTGATGAGTATGAGAAAGTATACACACTAGATCATTGGAGTTGCGTCGAGGCGGCAAGTCTGTAAATCCCCTGGAGCCTGGTCAACCAGGTGACCGGGGTGAGCAGGCGCAGCCAACAAAGAGGCAGCTTCAAGTATGACGGGTATAGTGTGTTGTGTCAGGCCCGCGCCCAATGCAGCTTTTTACCGAAGCCGAGCGTGTTGTCCGTCATTTTCACTTCTTGCAGTTCCAACCGCCAAATCGGTGCTTTCATCATCTTGGCTATTGGAAAACGCTTACAGTAACGCGCCCGGGCCAAGGCTTCTTCATCGCCGGTCAGTATCACCGCTTCGGCCCGATACTGTACGCCGCGGATCAGTGCGATAGTCTTCGGCTTTGGCGCGACTGTCCCCACCACCCCCGCGTTTTTCAGCATCAGTTCGCCGTGACGCGTGTGCGTTTCCGTCATCACCCATAGCGCCATATTCTCGGCATCAAGCACGTAAAAACAGTTGGCACACCACATGTCCATACCATTGCCGGCGCACAGCGTTAGCACATGCTGCTTACTGAGGAAATGCACGATCTGTTGTTGCTCTTCAGTCGTTTTCAACGTCTGTTCTCCCTTTTACCTCTCCTCATCTTACCCTGCGTTGTTGAGGAGGGTCACAAATAACGATAATGCCTGCAAAAACGAAAATAGAATATAAAAACAATAAAAGTGCATTAATATTCCAAACAACCACAAGTGGGTTTATAACATAAAAAAAACAAAGCATCTTTATATGTGCATTATACAGCCGGTTTAAACGGGGTTCTTTTGCTCAGTCTTTATCTCGGGCAAAGCGTAATGCAAAAAACCCTTTTTCTTTTATCAATCTATTTACATGCAGAAAATCCCATAAATCACTTTTTATGCACACAACTGGATAATAAATGAATAATTATTTATCAATTGCCGCATTTACGTGACTAACGTCACATAATTTAGCTTGAAGGGCGTTAAAATAGCGCCATCTTTTCACTCAGCAAGGTGGATTAGAAATGGAAAACAACAACCGCAAAATGGCGCATATTAGGCGCACCACACATATTATGATGATGGCTCATCGCAGCTGCTTTAGCTTTGCCTTCTTTAACTTCAGATAACGCCCCCTCTCGCTTTACCCAAAGCAGCTTGTCACTATTACACCCACATTATTTATCCTGAGAAATCGGGACGGATATGCACTTTAATTTTTCAATAAATCGTGCAAGTGAATAGCTGCATGGCGTAAGCGCCGCATCAGAAAATACAAAAGAGCGAACTCAGGCTGTGCTATTAAGCACTGCCGCGTTCTTCTCTCGCCTTTATTTTATATAAGGTACCCACGATAAGATCACGCATCTTGTCGGTGGAAGACCTTTGCCTGAAGAATGATGAAAATGAATAAATTAAAAATTGCCGCCAATACCAAAACCCTAGGCTGTTTTGAAACTTCTCGCGAAATTGTCGATGTCCATCAGAGCGACTTTAATGATATTGCTGCCATCGTATTGTCAGTAGAAGACGTCACGCAGGGTATGGTGGCGCATCTCGAAGAGATCGGCTTGAATATTCCTGTGTTCGTCGCAGTTTGCTGCGAAGAAGAGTTGGACAACGCCATACTGCCTGCCCTGCATGGCGTATTTGAACTCTGTGGAAAAAACACCCAGTTCTATGGCAAACAGCTGGAAGCCGCAGCGGTTAAATATGAGAGTGAACTGCTGCCTCCTTTCTTTAATACGCTCACGCAGTATGTCGAGATGGGTAATGCGACCTTTGCTTGCCCTGGGCATCAGGGGGGTGAATTTTTCCGTAAACATCCGGCAGGACGCCAGTTCTTTGACTTCTTCGGCGAGACCCTTTTCCGTTCTGATATGTGCAACGCAGACGTGAAGTTGGGGGATTTACTGATTCATGAAGGCGCCCCCTGCGCAGCACAACAGCATGCCGCTAAAGTGTTTAACGCAGATAAAACCTATTTCGTTCTCAACGGCACATCTGCCTCAAACAAGGTCGCGACCAACGCCCTGCTGACACGCGGTGATTTGGTGCTGTTTGACCGTAATAACCATAAATCGAACCACCATGGCGCGCTGATCCAGGCGGGGGCAACGCCGATCTATCTGGAAACTGCCCGTAATCCGTTTGGCTTTATCGGCGGAATCGATGCTCATTGCTTTGAAGAACGCTATTTACGTCAGCAAATCCGCGAAGTCTCCCCTGAACGCGCCAATGAAGCCAGGCCTTTCCGTTTGGCAATCATCCAGTTAGGCACCTACGACGGCACCATTTATAACGCCCGTCAGGTGGTCGATAAAATTGGTCATCTGTGCGATTACATTTTGTTCGACTCTGCCTGGGTTGGTTATGAGCAATTCATTCCAATGATGAAGGACTGCTCGCCGTTGCTGCTTGAGCTCAACGAAAACGATCCGGGGATCATTGTTACTCAGTCTGTCCATAAACAGCAGGCCGGGTTCTCACAAACCTCGCAAATCCACAAAAAAGACAAGCATATCAAGGGGCAAGATCGCTACTGCAACCACAAACGCTTTAACAATGCCTTTATGCTGCATGCGTCCACCAGCCCGTTCTACCCCCTGTTTGCCGCACTGGACGTCAATGCCAAAATGCATGAAGGCAAGAGTGGCCGGCGTCTGTGGAAAGAGTGCGTTCGCGTCGGCATTGAAGCACGCAAGATGCTGCTGGACACCTGCAGCCTAATCAAACCTTTTGTTCCAGACCAAATCGACGGCAAAGCCTGGCAGTCCTATGACACTGAAACGATGGCCAACGACTTGCGTTTCTTCAACTTTGTTCCCGGCGAGAAATGGCACGCCTTTGAAGGCTATGCGGAATCGCAGTATTTTGTCGATCCGTGCAAATTGCTGCTCACTACGCCGGGAATTGATACGGCAAGCGGTCATTATAGCGATTTCGGTATTCCGGCAACCATTTTGGCCAACTATCTGCGCGAAAACGGCATCGTACCGGAGAAATGCGACCTCAATTCTATTTTGTTCTTGCTTACACCGGCCGAAGACATCGCCAAAATGCAGCATTTGGTGGCGCTTATTGCCCGTTTCGAAAAGCATATCGAACAAGACTCTTTAATTAGCGACGTTTTGCCTGCGGTTTATAAAAATAACCAGCAGCGCTATGAAAACTATACCCTTCGCCAGCTCTGCCAAGAAATGCACGACCTCTATGTAAGCTACGACGTTAAGGAACTGCAAAAAGAAATGTTCAGGAAGAGCTATTTCCCTCGTGTAGCCATGAATCCACAGGATGCGAATACCGCATTTGTTCGCGGCAATGTGGAATTAGTCTCGCTGGCAAAAGCCGAAGGCAGAATTGCCGCCGAAGGTGCCTTGCCTTATCCCCCAGGTGTTTTGTGTGTTGTGCCTGGGGAAATTTGGGGTGGTGCTGCACAGCGTTATTTCCTGGCATTGGAAGAAGGCATCAATTTATTGCCTGGTTTCGCACCGGAATTACAAGGCGTGTATATCCAGAAAGATGAAGATGGCTGGAACCGTGCTTACGGTTACGTAATGAAAAATTAAACACCTTACAAGGCGGTGAATACCCTTCACCGCCCAGATCGCATTATAAAAGAGAGAATGATCATGAGTAAGTCTACTAATAAAATGGGGGTCGTGCAGCTAACGATCCTCACCGCAGTGAACATGATGGGTTCTGGCATAATTATGCTGCCGACTAAACTGGCCGAAGTGGGCACAATTTCCATCGTATCCTGGTTGGTCACTGCCATAGGTTCAATGGCGCTCGCTTATGCCTTCGCCAAATGCGGCATGTTCAGCCGAAAATCCGGCGGCATGGGCGGGTATGCCGAATACGCCTTCGGTAAATCGGGGAACTTCATGGCGAATTACACCTACGGTGTATCGCTGTTGATTGCCAATATCGCCATCGCTATTTCCGCCGTCGGCTACGGCACTGAATTGTTTGGCGCCAATCTAAGTCCACTGGGGATCTGTATCGCCACCATTGGCGTGCTGTGGTTAGCGACGGTTGCTAACTTCGGTGGCGCGCGCATTACCGGCAGGATCAGCGGTATCACGGTCTGGGGCGTTATTATCCCGGTCGTGGGGATCTCTATCATCGGCTGGTATTGGTTCAGTGGCAGCGCCTATATCGCCGCATGGAACCCGCATTCGGTACCCACCTTTGAAGCCATTGGGGCTTCTATCTCCATGACCCTGTGGGCGTTCCTGGGCCTTGAATCCGCCTGTGCCAATACTGACGTAGTGGAAAACCCTGAACGGAATGTTCCGATCGCCGTACTCGGCGGCACCCTCAGTGCTGCGGTTATCTATATCGTTTCAACCAACGTCATCGCCGGCATCGTCCCCAACATGGATCTGGCGAATTCGACCGCGCCTTTCGGGTTGGCGTTTTCACACATGTTCAACCCGACGGTCGGTAAGATCATCATGGCATTGATGATCATGTCCTGCGTCGGCTCGCTGCTGGGTTGGCAGTTCACCATTGCGCAGGTGTTCAAATCCTCTGCCGACAGTGGCTTCTTCCCGAAAATTTTCTCAAAACTCAGCAAGGCGGATGCACCGGTTAAAGGCATGCTGACCATTGTTGTCATCCAGAGCCTGTTGTCTCTGATGACCATCAGCCCGTCACTGAATAAACAGTTCAACGTGCTGGTGAATCTGGCGGTGGTGACCAATATCATCCCCTACATCTTGTCGATGGCAGCGCTAATCATTATTCAAAAGGTGGCGAAAGTGCCGGAGAACAAAGCGCGGATCGCCAATATTATCGCCGGTATTGGGGCACTCTACAGCTTCTATGCACTCTACAGTTCCGGCGAAGAAGCCATGATGTGGGGCGCAATTGCCACCTTCCTCGGCTGGACGTTATACGGCATGGTTTCACCGCGCTTTGAAATGGCGGGGAAAAAAGGCTAACGGGCGTCAACTCTGGGTGGCCGGGGATGGGATTACGGCAGGGAACATGCCATCATATTCCGACCTTGGCCACCAACGTTGCTGCTTATCCATGACGGAAACACACTCAGCCTGGCATCTCTACATGCTGCGCATGCCCAGCGGTATGCTATATACCGGCATCACCACCGATGTGGCACGGCGGTTAACGCAACATCAAGCCGGTAAAGGTGCGAAGGCACTGCGAGGGAAAGGGGAACTGGTGCTGGCGTTTCACTGCCTGGTGGGGGATCGCTCGAAAGCATTGAGACTGGAATACCGGGTAAAACAACTGACTAAAATGCAAAAAGAGAGGCTGGTGAGTCACCCGCCTCTTTCATTGGATTATTTACTGCCGGACGTTAATGTTAAAGCCGGTTAAACGGCTCTGAGTACTCAACCAATCCGCTTACGTCGGTCAAGGCATCTTCCGCCAGTGGGTACACCTGGAACGCAGTTTCGGTTCCCGGCCAACGACATTGCAGGCCGTAGGCGGCGGCAGGCTTAAAGCCCAATCGCCCGTAGTAGGCCGGTTCGCCCAGTACGACTACCGCGGCATAGCTGAACTCGTTCAGTGCATCCAACCCCTCGTAAATCAGCTTTTCGCCCAACCCTTGCCGGCGCAGGCTTTCATCTACCGCCAGCGGAGCCAAACCGACCCATTGGCGATCAACGCCTGCGACATCTACCGGGCTGAACGCGGCATAACCCACCACGCCGCCTTCATCGTCGGTGGCGACAATGCCGAGCGTCAGCAGGCCATCTTCGCGCAGTTGTTGCACCAGGTCAGCCTCATCATCACGGCCGAAGGCGCGGCGCAGCAGCGCATCGATCCCCGCGGCATCTACCGGAATTTCTACGCGAATTAGCATGATACCGGCACACGGGAAGTGTGCACCGTGCCCTCCTGCAGCCCTGCTTCCACAAACTCAGCCAGTTGCAGCAGACCCACGCGCAATGGTGTAGGCATAGCTTCCAGCTCAATGGCGTCCATCAGATTTTTTACGTACAGGCCCAATTCGGTATCCCCTTCAATCTGCAGCCGACGCTGAAAGAACAGCGTATCCGGATCTTGCTTACGCGCCGCGATCAGAATCAGATCGTTGGCGTCCCCGCTGAAGCTCACATCAGCCTCGGCGTGTTGGCTGACAACCAGTTTGTCGTTTTCTACCGTCATAAACCAGTGTAGCGCCAGATCGCGAACTTCGATCTTTAACCAGCGCGACTCGAGAAATGCCAGATCGCCATCCGCCAACGCCTGACGGAACTGCCAGCCCAACACCTGTTCCAGAAGTTGACGCTGCAAAACAAACGGCGTGAATTTTAGCGGTACGCGCAGCAGCGACGGCCCCTGGCGCACAATGCGCGCTCGTAATTGTTCCAACACTGTCGTTCACTCCTTTCAATACAGACTCGCACTATTTTGCCACAATGACGCGCGGCTGAAGCGCTCTATATCAACAAATAGTGCATTTCACCGCCAACGTTATCAATACGCCAGAAGCTGCCCCAAATCAAAGCCTGTTCATCGCGCTTTCACTAAAATTGCCTCCCGATTAGCGTTTGCCGGTTGGAAACGGTCACCGGCAACCATTGTGACAGCCTACGCCCGTCACGGGTGTGCGGCTGAGTCAGGATAAATCTATGGAGCTGCTTTGTCCCGCCGGTAATCTGCCGGCCCTGAAGGCTGCGGTGGATAACGGCGCAGATGCCGTGTACATCGGCCTGAAAGATGATACTAACGCGCGCCACTTTGCCGGCCTTAACTTCACCGAGAAAAAGCTGCAGGAAGCGGTCGACTACGTGCACCGCCACAACCGTAAACTGCACATTGCCATCAACACATTCGCCCACCCGGACGGTTATGCCCGCTGGCAGCGCGCAGTAGACATGGCGGCACAATTGGGTGCCGACGTGTTGATCCTGGCTGATTTGGCCATGCTGGAATACGCCGCCGAACGTTACCCGCAGCTTGAGCGTCATGTGTCAGTGCAAGCCTCCGCCACCAATGAAGAGGCAATCCGCTTTTACCAACGCCATTTTGATGTCGGCCGGGTCGTCCTGCCGCGCGTGTTGTCGATGCATCAGGTCAAGCAGTTGGCACGTACCAGCCCAGTACCACTGGAAGTCTTCGCCTTCGGCAGCCTATGCATCATGGCCGAAGGACGCTGCTACCTCTCTTCTTATCTGACGGGGGAGTCGCCCAATACCGTCGGTGCCTGCTCGCCGGCACGCTACGTGCGCTGGCAACAAACGCCTCAAGGTATGGAGTCACGCCTGAACGGCGTGTTGATCGACCGTTACCGGGATGATGAGAATGCCGGCTACCCTACCCTGTGTAAGGGCCGCTATTTAGTCGACGACGTGCGTTATCACGCGCTGGAAGAACCCACCAGCCTCAATACGCTGGAGCTGCTGCCAGAGCTGCTGGCCGCCAATATTGCCTCTGTGAAGATCGAAGGTCGCCAGCGCAGCCCGGCCTATGTCAGCCAGGTTGCCCGCGTTTGGCGTCAGGCCATTGACCGCTGTCAGGCCGATCCGGCTGCCTATCATGCTGATGCCGGCTGGATGGAAGCCCTTGGGGCGATGTCTGAAGGTACGCAAACGACGCTCGGTGCCTATCACCGCAAATGGCAGTAGCAGGAGGAAACATGAAATACGCATTAGGCCCGGTGCTGTACTACTGGCCGAAAACCGAGGTCGAAGATTTTTACCGGCAAGCGGTGAGCAGCAGCGCAGAGATTATTTACCTCGGCGAAAGTGTCTGTACCAAACGGCGCGAGATGAAGGTCGGTGATTGGCTCGCGTTGGCACAAGAGATCGCCCGCAGCGGTAAACAGGTGGTGATCTCCACGCTGGCGCTGTTGCAGGCCCCCTCTGAGCTGAACGAGCTCAAACGCTATGTGGAAAACGGGGAATTCCTGATTGAGGCCAACGATTTAGGCAGTGTGAACATGGCGGCAGAACGTGGCCTGCCGTTCATCGCCGGCCATGCCCTAAACTGCTACAACGCCTATACCCTGCGCCTGCTGCACCGTCAGGGCATGATGCGCTGGTGTATGCCCGTTGAATTGTCACGTGACTGGCTGGCTAAACTGCTGGAACAGTGCGATGAACTGGGTTTCCGCCAGCAGTTTGAGGTTGAAGTGCTGAGTTATGGTCACCTGCCGCTGGCCTATTCTGCACGCTGCTTTACCGCACGCTCGGAAGATCGCGCCAAGGATGAATGCGAAACCTGTTGTATCAAATACCCGCAGGGGCGAATGATGCGCTCGCAGGAACAGCAGCAGGTGTTCGTGCTCAATGGCATTCAGACCATGAGTGGTTACTGCTACAACCTGGGTAACGAGTTGGCCAGTATGCAGGGATTAGTGGATATCGTGCGCCTGTCTCCGCAGAGCACGGAGACGTTGGCGCTGGTCGAGCGCTTCCGCGCCAACGAGCAAGGTGCACAGCCGCTGGCTTTGACCAATCACGCCGACTGCAACGGCTACTGGCGCCGGGTGGCGGGGCTGGAATTGGTGTCTTAGCGAGGTAAGCGCCGGCGGCACTCTGCCGCCGGTGTTGGTTTACGCCGTACGTTTCTCCTGTTTTCTCTGCAGCATTCCTCACTTTGCCGCCTTCAATCACCCGCTTTACGCGCCATTATCTGTTTTGTTCACTGTGCTTCTTGATTAATTCATTTGAATGAATTAATTTTTTAGACGACATTCAATAAATGAGATGAGGAGTAACGACATGCTGACACGCCCTGAACCGTTATCTCTGGCCGAGCGCGACCGCCGCTGGCAGTTGGCGCGGGACATTATGCAGGCGGAAGATCTTGCGGCCCTGATCGTCTATGGCGACCGGGAAGCGGCCGCCCCTGCCGGTTTCGCACCGGATTGCTACTTCACCAACGATCGTCCCGGTTCGATCGTCGTTTTCGTCGGCGATGAATCACCACGCATTTACACCTTCGCTTCAATGATGGTGGCCGACCACCTGCAGGCCTCGTTGCGCGGCGATCTACAGTGGGTCGGTGCGGAACAGCTGTTCGTCGGTAAAACCGGCCGCGATGTCGGTGCCTGGCTGGCCGAGCGCCGTTTAGCAGGAACCCGCATCGGCATCATCGGGCTGGAACCATACCCCCCCTTCTACTTCGACGGCGCCATGCCGGCCCGCACGCTGCAGGGGTTGACGGAGGCGCTCCCAACGGCCAATTGGATACCGGTCTACCGCGAATTCTTCCGGCGCGCCTCGGTAAAAAGCGAGGAGGAATTGCTGCTGGTACGCTATGCCGCACACATCGGCGAAGCCATGAGCGAAACATTGCGAGCCACTGCCAGCCCCGGCGTTTCCGAAGCCGATCTGGTGGCAGCGGTGACGGCGACCTGCTTCTCGATGGGCGGTTATACTGCAGAGCTGCTGTTGGGATCCGGCCCCGAATACGTCGGTTGGGGGCCACCGGCCTGGCAATATCGCGCTCAGGCGCCACGGGTTCTGCAAGAAGGCGATTTGGTGTTGTCGGAGATCTTCGCGCTGTACGGTATGATGGAAACCCAGCATCAGGCCGCCGTCGCCATCGGCGAGGTACACCCCGATATTCTGAGCGCTGCGGCGATCGCCAGAGCGAGTTATGAGGCGGGATTAGGCGCGCTACGAACGGGTAACACCTTCGGCGATGTGGTCGACGCCATGGAACAACCGCTGCTGGCCGCCGGTGGCTGGCACGTGCATCCGCTGATCCATAGCCTTAATCCCTATGGTCCGGTCGGTTTCGGCACCGCGCCCGGCATAGAGTCTCTCCCCGAAGCCGCCCGTTATGCGCAGCTCAGGCGTTTGCCTACCGTGGGGCGTGAACTGCCGCTGCAAGCGGGCATGTGCTTCGCTTTTGAACCCAACTGTGCTTTCGGCAGGCATATGGCCAACATCGGTGGTACGGTATTGGTGGGTGAAACAGGCGGCGTGGCACTGAATGAGAACTCAACCCGGCTGATGTTCGCAGGCGGCTAACATCGATAATCAGGAGACAATGTTTCAATGCAGAATCAGGACAGGCTCAATGAGCGTACCCGCGAAACCCAGGAACGTCTTATCCGGGCAGGCTTGAGCCTGTTCAGCAAACATGGGCTCGAAGGCGTGCGCACCCGCCAACTTGCCGAAGCGGCAGGGGTGAATCAGTCCGCCATTCCCTACCATTTTGGCGGCAAGGAGGGCGTCTATCTGGCGGTGCTGGAACATGTAGCCGGTAGCATTGTCGCTCATTTGGCCTTCCCGCGCCGCCTACTCGCCGGGCAAACCCCGGCGGAAGGGTTACGGACATTGATGCAAGATTTCGTTACCGCCTTGCTGGGGTCGGAAACATCTGCGGCAAGCAGCCTTTTGTTGGTACGTGAACAGCTCCAGCCCAGTACGGATTTCGATGCTCTGCATACCCGTTTATTCTCACCGCTGCATCATGCCGTGAGCGAGCTGGTCACGGCGATCCGCTCCGACCGACCTGACCTGAAAGAGAATATCCTGCGCGCGCACGCGATACTCGGCCAGGCGTTATCCTTCGCCATCGCGCGAGAGGCGCTGTTGCGAAGGCTGGGAGAAAACGCGCTGTCGCCACAGGATATCGCGCAGATCGCCGCTCTGGTTGGCACGATGTCAGTCGCCGCCGCGCAAGGCTGAACGCGGCGGCATCGGTTACGCCCGCCGTTTCCTGAACATCCCGCGCAACGCCACGCTGTTGCGAATAAAGCCCACACCGAAGCCCAACAGGGTGTAAATGATCCCCAGCACCAGCAGCATCACTACGTCACCCCCGACTTCGTTCAACGAAAGCCCCATCTGGTTAACCCCCGCAACGGCTTTGGTCGCCCAAGTGGAGGGAATACAATAGGAAATCGCCCGCACCCAGCCCGGCATCGCCTGCAGCGGCCAGATGGTACCGGAGAGGTAGAATATTGGCGTGGTAATAAAGGCCAGCGTCAGGTAGATCATCTCTACGCTGCGCAGACACTCGGTCACCAGCTTGCCCAGCCCCAATACCGCCAGCAAAAACGGGAACGTCAGCAGCAGAATTTCCGCAATGCCCGCGGTTTGCCGGTAGCCAAGCACCCATGGCCACAGCACAAACAGCACGATAGACAAAAATAACCAGATAGGCAGCAACGCCGTCAGCCCCCCCAGATGTGCTGCCAGCGGTGCTTTCCCACCAGGCATGCTCTTCATGGCAATACTGACTCGCACACAGGCAATCAACAGCGAGTGCTGTAGAAGCATCACCAACAGGCCGGGGAAGATAATTGCCGCAAAGCTGATACCTGGGTTGAACACATCCAACGTCTGCCCCACTATCGGCGTCAGGATCACCTGCGCCTGGCGCTCACTGAAGCCGCTGCGCAGCAGCAGCCCGTTGTTGTACTGGGTCAGCAGTTGCTGATAGGCCGCCACGACGTCCTGCTGGATCTGGCCATTCGCCAGGCGGTTGGTCGCATCGCCGTAAACCGGCACCACGATATTTTGGCCGCTCAGGATCTTCTTCTCCAGATCCACCGGCATGATGATCACCGCGAACAGCTTGCGCCAACCGAGATCGCGCTGTGCCTGTTCCAGGCTGTCGTAGGTCACGATGGCGATTTTCGATGTGGCGTCCAGTTGACGGATAAGTTGACGGCTGGCAGTGCTGTGATCCTGATCGATAACACCCACCGGCAAATCCCATACCGTGCGGTTGGCATAGA
Organism: Serratia sp. PL17; assembly: GCF_017832355.1. Taxonomy (GTDB): domain Bacteria; phylum Pseudomonadota; class Gammaproteobacteria; order Enterobacterales; family Enterobacteriaceae; genus Serratia. The sequence continues at coordinate 123,488 of NZ_JAFIBY010000002.1, read as the reverse complement.
CCATACTCATCACGCACAGCGACAGGATCAACATCAGCCACATCGGCCGCTCAAGCATCCCGAGCAGCACCCGGACGAAAGTTTGCCAATAGAGCTTCATCCTGCGCTCCCTTCTTTTTGCAGCCGCACCAAGAGCCGGTTGCGCACCAACAGCCCAGCCACCAGCGGATAAATCGACAGCAACGCACAAACGCTGAAAATGGCACTGGCCGGCACCTGCCGCAGGAACACGTCAAACATCGCGTACAGTGCGTGGGTCAGCGGCTCGATATTGGAGATAATACGCGCAGGCAGCGGCATCGACAGTTCCGGCACCGCCATGCCCGAGAAGGTCAAAGCAATACTCACCAAAATGGCGATCAGGCTGTAAGCGGTGATGGTCGTGCTGGTGAAGGTAAATAACAGCAGGCCAATGCTTTGCGCCGCCATGACATAGAAAAAAGCGATCATCAGCATGAACAGCGGATTGCCGCTGACGCGAGCATCAAAAATACCGACCAGCGCGGCAATCTCCACCATCAGCAAACTGGTGAAACAAAGGGTATAGGGCGCCAGTTTACCGAGCAGTGCCAAGCTGAACGGGCGGGCTTTCAATAGCGATTTACTGCGCGCCAAAACGTAGATCGTGCAGGTCACCACAAACAGCTGCAGTAAATGGATGGTGGCGGCAAACTGCTGGTAATAGATGTAACTGCCGCTGGCGTTAAACAAGCTGCCATAGGATAACGTCACGTCCGCCAAAGGCGGCAGCGTCTTACCCATCTCACCCGCGATAATACTGCGGTAGCTGGCGTTAATCTCAGCCATCAACCCGCTGAAATCCTGGGTGGAATACAGACCGGCACCGTAAAACAACGCGTTGTAGTACATCACTACGCTGGGCTGCTTGCCTGCCAGCGCGTTGGCTTCAAAATCCGGTGGCACATACAGTAGTGCGTAATCTTGCGCACTGCGCAGACGATGCAGCGACTCAGCCAACCCACCGTTATAAGCTTCAACATGGGCATGTGAACCAGCATCCAACCTTCGGGTCAACGACTTGGACAATGAGCTGTGATCGTTATCCACCACCGACACGGGCAGATCCAGCAAGGTCCCTTCCGAAAAGTTACTGCTGATCAGCCCAAACAGGATCAACGGAAAGATCCAGCTTAGCCAGTGTACAACCGGGCTGCGGAAGGCCATGCGACATTCGTTATCGAATGCGTGGCTAAAACAGCGCCAACCGGCCCTTACTCTTTCCATAGCCATAAGCTGCTCATCCCTGGACGCAAGCCTTCCACCGGTTGTGACGGATACAGACGCACTTCAAACGTTTTCAGATCGAAGTCACCGGTAGCGCGCGTGGCGCGTTTGGTGGCGTAATCACCCAGTGGGGCGATATAGCGTACTTCGGCTTCAATCATTTTGTCCTTCAGCGCCGGTACACGCATTTTGATCTTATCGCCCTTGCGAACATGGGCCAAAATGTCTTCGCGCAGGTTGAACACGAAATAGGCGTCAGGAATGCGGATCAACGTCAACAGCGGGCTACCGGCGTTCAACAGTTCCCCGACCTCTGCCGGAATAGGCCCCACTTCACCATCGACCGGCGCTAACACCTGCAAATCGTCCGTCTGTGCTTTGACTTGCAGCAGATTTTCTTCCGCCGCCCGCAACGCCGCCGCGTATTGTTGCCGCAGTTCGATACGGTCACCGTTGGTGCCTTCATCCAGATTGGCTTTGGCCGCTTGCACCTGCTGGAAGGCGGTATCACGCGCACGGCGTGAGCTGTCCAGCTCAGACTTCGAAATATAGCCTTTGCCAGATACGCTCAAGTTACGGTTGTAATCGTTCTGCGCATTACGGTATTGCGCTTCAGCCTGCGCCAGATTGGCACGCAAGTTGCGGATGCTTTCTTCACGCGTCCCGTGCAACGACTGATCGAGCTGCGCCTTGGCTTCGTCCCGCGTCGCCTGTGCAGAGCGCAGCTGGGCCATCAGCTCTGGGCTGTCGAGCTGAATCATCACCTGCCCGACCTTCACGTCGTCACCGCGTTCCACCAAACGTTCTACGACCCGCCCCTTGGCCTTAGACGCCACAATCACCTCGGGTGCGTCCACTTCCCCTTGCAGCAGCAGGTCTTGGTTATGGGCACGGAACAAAATCGCCATGGCGATCGCTACCACCATCAATAGCAGGGTAAACAATGTCTTTTTTTTCATTATCTCAGCTCCCTGAGCGGTAAGCGGCAGGCGGAAATCAACACGTCCATATTTCAATAAGCTCCCAAAAAACCATTTTTATCATAAGGATATTACAAGCACATATATCCTCTTTTATAACCATAAATTGGATTATGCTTTTAACACTAAAAGCACATTCTGCTTTGTAGTTTGCAGATCCCTGCAATCGCCCTTTAAGCGATCAACTCTTTGATGGACGATGACATGACTGAAAAAACTGCGGTACCGGTTTCGGTACTGGATTTATCTCCCATCCCGCAAGGGGCCAAACCGCGTGATGCGTTTCATGCCTCTTTAGATTTAGCACAACACGCCGAGAAATGGGATTACCAACGCTATTGGCTGGCTGAACACCACAATATGACCGGCATCGGCAGCGCGGCAACGTCGGTGCTGCTGGGTTATCTCGCGGCCGGCACCCAAAGCATTCGTCTTGGTTCCGGCGGCGTAATGCTGCCTAACCATTCGCCGTTGGTGATCGCCGAACAATTCGGTACGCTGGAATCGCTGTACCCTGGGCGTATCGATTTGGGCCTTGGTCGCGCCCCCGGCACCGATCAGCGCACCATGATGGCGCTGCGCCGCCATCTGTCCGGCGAAGTGGATAACTTCCCTCGCGACGTACAAGAACTGCAACATTACTTCTGCGATGCGCAGCCAGGACAGCCGGTGCAGGCCGTCCCCGGGCAAGGATTACATGTACCGCTCTGGCTATTGGGCTCCAGCCTGTATAGCGCCCAACTGGCAGCCAAGCTCGGCCTGCCATTTGCTTTCGCGTCCCACTTTGCGCCGGAGATGCTGTTCCAGGCACTGAACCTGTACCGCGATAATTTCAAGGCCTCCGAACAATGCCAACACCCGCACGCCATGGTATGCGTCAACGTGGTGGCTGCCGACAGCGATGCCGATGCGCGCTTCCTGTTTACCTCGATGCAGCAGCAATTTATTAATCTGCGCCGCGGCTCGCCGGGCCCGCTGCCAGCGCCAGTGGACAATATCCACGCGCTGTGGACAGCCGGGGAGCAATACGGGGTCGATCAGGCGTTGCGCATGTCGATTGTCGGGAATGAAAGCACGGTTCGTAACGGATTGCAGACATTACTGCGCGAAACCGGCGCGGATGAAATCATGGTCAACGGCCAGATTTTTGATCATCAGGCACGGCTACATTCGTTTGAGATTGTTGCCGCAGTCAAAGGCGATCTGGTGAAAGGCTAAACGACTCGGGCGCCTGCACGGCGCCCTCATTTTATCAGCGCTGGATTAAATAACGGATGGTCGGCCCGTCCTGTTGGATATCCAGCACCTTGTAGCCATGGTTGCGCGCATCGAGAGGAATGTTGTTGATCGACTGCGGGCAATCGCTGATTACCTCCAGGATTTCCCCCGGCTTCAACTGCGGCATCGCCTCCAGCGTCGCCACCGCCGGATAAGGACAAGGCTCGCCGAGCATATCCAGCCGGTAATCCGGCACTATCGCCGCTTGCTTCATGACACACTCCTTAAATTAACCACCTGCGCATTGGGTTTCGCGCGGAAAAAACGCTTCTCCCACCACAGCATCGCGGCAAATGCCAATGCCAGCAGCAGGTAGGTCACAAGCAACCCTCCGATAGGACCGAAGGTATCGAGTAAATTGACTTTGTCGTAATCCGTCGCCAATGCCGGGGCCAAATCATCCCAATAGTAAGCCAACAGCGTGGCCCCGATAATATTACCCAGCCCGACCCACCAATAGTGGACTTGCCCTTCCACCGCCCGATACATCCAGCCGGTTTCACAACCACCGGCCAGCACGATGCCAAAGCCGAACAGCAGGCCGCCGAGTACCGCATTCGGGCCGGCCCACATGATTTTCGGCGCCACACCCAGTTGCACATAACTGAAAATGCCAATGGCGCTGACCGCCATGCCGATGATGATCGCTTTTGCCATATGAGTACGTCCGGTGATCCATAAATCACGAAACGCCGAGGTAAAGCAGATCTGTGCGCGTTCAATCAACAGGCCAAAACCGATACCAAACAACATGGCAATACCCAGCTTCGGCGCATCAAATAACGTCCACAATGACCAGGCAATCGACAGGAAGAAAATCACCATCCCCAAACGGAAGCGGCGACGAGCCTGCTCCGGCTTTTGCGTCAATGGTGCGGCAGCCTTCACTTTCTGTAATTTTATCGGGATGCGGAACATGGGCAACAGGGTAAATTTAGCGCCAAAGTAAGAGCCCGCGGCGGTTGCCAACGCGAAGAACCAAGCGTGGAGCGAGAACTGAGGAATACCGGTAAAGAACGCAGCCAGATTGCAACCCATCGCGAGACGCGCCCCAAAACCGGCGATAATACCGCCCAGCAGCGCTTGTACAATACGGATACGATGCTGCGGCTGCCGCAGCTTGATGTTATTGGCCCACAGCGCCGCAGCGATACAGCCGGCGAACATGCCGATGATCATCCGGCCATCAATGCGTTGCAGCGGCGTCCCCTCAAGGCCAATGACTTTGAAGTAACCCCATTGTTCAGGGTGGAAACCAAACCATTGCAATACATGGCCGCCCCAACGGGTAAATTCCCCCGTTACCGCCCAGAAGGTACCGGTCAGGCCGAAGTAATAGGTAGAAAGGATCCCCGCAGCAATCACCGCGGGTAAAGGTGCCCAAAAACGCACCAGGTATTGAGACTTAAACTGCTGCCAACTCATGGCATCTCCCGTGCATAGTATCCATAAGAAAAAACCTTATAAATGATACGCCATTTTCCTGCACTTCATGGTGAATTTCAGGCATAAAAAAACCAGCCCGAAGGCTGGTTTTTAGTCCGACTCACCGCGAACGGTTAAATCAGGCGTTATGCATCACCGAAGCGACGACGTGGTGTAGCCGGAGCGGCGTCATCACGACGTGGTGCGCGCTGGCCATCACGGTTGAAGTTGCCGCCACGACGCTCGCCACCGTTGCCAGCAGGTGCAGCAGCACCGCCTTCACGACGATCACCGAAAGAACGACGGCCTGGGTTTGCCCCTTCACGACGTTCGCCGTTGAATGGACGACCACCGCCACGACGCTCGCCGTTACCGGCAGAAGCTGGACGCTCACGACGCTCATGCGGCTGTGCATCACCCAGCAGTTGCATGTTCATCGGTTTGTTCAAGATACGGGTACGGGTGAAGTGAGACAGGATCTCGCCCGGCATACCTTTTGGCAGCTCAATAGTAGAGTGGCCAGCGAACAGCTTGATGTTACCGATGTAACGGCTGCTGATGTCGCCTTCGTTAGCGATCGCGCCAACGATATGACGAACTTCCACGCCATCATCACGGCCCACTTCAATGCGGTACAGCTGCATTTCGCCAACGTCACGACGTTCACGACGTGGACGCTCAGCGCCACCATCACGGCTGTCTGGACGTGAATCACGACGACGGTCGTTACCACGATCGTCACGGTCGTTGAATTCACGACGTTGACGCGGTTTGAATACAGGATCCGGTGGCAGAATCAGAGGACGTTCACCCTGGGCCATTTTCAGCAGTGCTGCGGCCAGCGTTTCCATTTCCAGCTCTTCTTCCGGCTGCAGTTTAGCCAGCAGTGCGCGGTACATGTCCAGATCGCTGCTTTCCAGCTGTTGCTGTACTTTAGCGGCGAACTTGGCCAGACGACGCTCACCCAGCAGTTCTGCATTTGGCAGTTCTACTTCTGGAATGGTCAGCTTCATGGTGCGTTCGATGTTGCGCAGCAGGCGACGTTCGCGGTTTTCTACGAACAGCAGCGCACGGCCGGCACGACCAGCACGGCCGGTACGGCCGATACGGTGAACGTAAGACTCTGAATCCATAGGGATATCATAGTTTACAACCAGGCTGATACGCTCAACGTCCAGGCCACGAGCCGCAACGTCGGTCGCGATCAGAATGTCCAGACGGCCACTCTTCAGACGCTCCAGGGTTTGCTCACGCAGGGCCTGGTTCATGTCACCGTTCAGCGCGGCGCTGTTGTAGCCACTGCGCTCCAGCGCTTCAGCCACTTCCAGGGTCGCGTTTTTGGTACGAACGAAAATAATCGCCGCATCAAAATCTTCAGCTTCCAGGAAACGCACCAGCGCTTCGTTTTTACGCATGCCCTGTACAGTCCAGTAACTCTGGCTGATGTCCGGACGGGTAGTGATGCTGGATTGGATGCGCACTTCCTGCGGCTCTTTCATAAAGCGGCGGGTAATGCGACGGATCGCTTCCGGCATAGTTGCAGAGAACAGCGCGGTCTGATGTTCAGCCGGGATCTCCGCCATGATGGTTTCTACGTCTTCGATAAAGCCCATGCGCAGCATTTCGTCGGCTTCATCCAGCACCAGACCGCTCAGGTTAGAGAGGTTCAGGGTGCCACGCTTCAGGTGGTCCAACAGACGGCCTGGAGTCCCTACTACGATTTGCGGGCCCTGACGCAGAGCGCGCAGCTGCACGTCATAACGCTGGCCGCCGTACAGGGCCACGACGTTAACGCCATGCATGTGTTTAGAGAAATCGGTCATCGCTTCAGCAACCTGAACCGCCAGTTCGCGGGTCGGTGCCAGCACCAGGATCTGAGGTGCTTTCAGGGAAGCGTCAAGGTTGTGCAACAGTGGCAGCGAGAATGCTGCAGTTTTACCGCTACCGGTCTGTGCCATGCCCAGCACATCACGGCCGTTCAACAGGTGAGGAATACACTCAGCCTGGATCGGTGACGGTTTTTCGTAGCCCAGATCGGTCAGGGCAGAAATGATAGGAGCAGACAGCCCCAGGTCAACAAAAGAGGTTTCAAGCTCAGTAGTCATGTACACGTGCCTCATTAATAATGGCAGCCAGTCTACATAACTCGTCGAGAAAATTTTCAGTCATTTTCATTGAAAAGTGTGAACCGGCTCAAATTAGATTATAAAACGAACAAAAAAGCCCTCGCCCGTAAAGGCGATAACTTTGGCGGTAAAACCAATGTCAATCAGGCTGATTACCCTTCATCTTCCAAGCTGCTGTGTTAGCTGCTCTCCCTCATCCTCGTCACTTAGTGAACTAAGCTCCCAGGGATTCGTTAGATTGCCGCCTTGCCGCAACGTGAAATCTTTTGGGTAGAGGTGTTCGTCAGCTATTGCTGGTCCGATTCCGATAGGTCGTCTTGTTCTTGGCCCAACAGCGCCAATTCCAACAATGCATAGCGGTGCTCAACGAAATTATGAACGTTGTTAGCAACCGTCAGTTTGAACAGCGCCGAAGCGGTGTCCTTGTCCCCCAGACTTAGGTAATGTTTACCTAAATAGAAGTCAGTTTCACTGAGATGCTCAGCGAGCGAAGTGTTATCCGTTGCATCTGCCTTGAGGCGTTCCATCAGCGTTTTTTCGCTAATGTTGCCCAGGTAGAATTCGACAATATTCCATCCCCATTGCCCTCGGTTCGCTTTGTCATAACGCTGCTGGAGCGCTACGTCAGCCTTCTTGGGATCGATTTCTCTTTCCACAAGATACAGCCACAACGAACGGAAGGGATCGTTTGGGTCGTCTTGATAAAACGCCTGCAGATCATCCTGCGCCAACGGGAAGCGGCCGCCATAATACAGTGCGATGCCCCGGTTTAAACGCGCGTAATTGTAAGTTGGATCAAGCTCTAGTACAGAATCAAACGCTTCATAGGCAGCATCAAAATTGCCTGCCTGCGTTAAGTAAATGCCCAGGTAGTTGAAAACTTCTGGCATATCAGGACGTATTGCTAGCGCTTGCGAGAAATCATTGCGCGCTAATGCACGTAGCCCGAGGCTATCATACAACACACCGCGCTCATATAAAAGCTGCGCACGCTCATCGTCCGTCAGTGCCCGGCTGGCAAGTATTTGTTCCATGCGCGCCAGGATCACTTCCTGCTGCAGAGTTGGCTGCAACGGGATTGCCAAAACTTCGTCTTTACGCCAATCATGGTTGCTGCATCCTGCCAGCATGAGTGCTGTCGCAACGTAACACCAGCGCAAGAAAGGCTTCATTTCCCACTCCCGAAGACAAACATTGGATGAACGTCCTGTCATCCGTTTGCTAATACGCAGGCATCCTACCCGCGCGATACGAACAGCTCCCAACCCCATGGCGGGGAGCTGTAAATCTATCTATACAGTTTTTCTACTTATTCTGCTTCAGGCGCAGGTGAACCTGCTTCTGGTGCGGTCGCTTCTTTGATGCTCAGACGCACACGGCCCTGACGGTCAACTTCCAGTACCTTCACAGGCACTTCCTGACCCATTTGCAGATAGTCGGTCACTTTCTCAACACGCTTGTCAGCGATTTGAGAGATGTGAACCAGGCCTTCTTTACCGCCGCCGATCGCCACGAATGCGCCGAAATCAACGATACGGGTAACTTTACCCTGGTAAATACGGCCAACTTCGATCTCAGCAGTGATCTCTTCGATGCGGCGAATAGCGAATTTCGCTTTCTCACCGTCGGTAGCAGCGATTTTAACTGTACCATCATCTTCGATTTCGATGGTAGTGCCGGTCTCTTCAGTCAACGCACGGATGACAGAACCGCCTTTACCAATCACGTCTTTGATCTTATCCGGGTTAATGCGGATAGTATGAATACGTGGTGCAAACTGAGAGATATCGCCACGCGGAGTGCTGATAGCCTGTTCCATCACGCCCAGGATGTGCAGACGTGCGCCCTTGGCTTGGTTCAGTGCCACCTGCATGATTTCGCGGGTGATGCCTTCAATTTTAATGTCCATCTGCAGCGCAGTGATACCGTCGCGGCTACCGGCCACTTTGAAGTCCATGTCGCCCAGGTGGTCTTCGTCACCCAGAATGTCGGACAGAACAACAAAGTTGTCTTGTTCTTTCACCAGGCCCATTGCGATACCCGCAACAGCAGCCTTGATTGGCACACCTGCGTCCATCAGCGCCAGAGAAGCGCCACAGACTGAAGCCATGGAAGAAGAACCGTTAGATTCGGTGATTTCAGAAACCACACGCACCGTGTACGGGAAATCTTCTGCTTTAGGCATCATAGCTAATACGCCACGTTTCGCCAGGCGACCGTGACCAATTTCACGACGTTTAGGCGAACCCACCATCCCAGTCTCACCAACGGAGTACGGAGGGAAGTTGTAGTGGAACAGGAAGCTGTCGGTCTTCTCGCCCATCAGCTCATCCAGATTCTGTGCATCACGGGCAGTACCCAGCGTTGCAGTAACCAGAGCCTGAGTTTCACCACGGGTGAACAGTGCGGAACCGTGAGTACGCGGCAGAACGCCAGTGCGCACGTCCAGGCCACGAATCATGTCTTTTTCACGGCCATCGATACGCGGTTCGCCACGCAGTACGCGGCTACGAACGACGTTTTTCTCAACGCTGCCCAGGATGTCCTGAATTTCAGACACGTCCAGAGTTTCGTCTTGCGCCAGCAGGGTTTCAACAACGCTGCTCTTAATCGCATCTACCTGAGCATAGCGCTCTTGTTTCTCGGTGATGTGATAAGCGTCGCCCAGACGGGCTTCTGCCAGTTCTGCAACGCGCGCGTGCAGCGCTTCGTTGATGGCAGGTGCCTGCCAATCCCACTTAGGTTTGCCCGCTTCAGCAACCAGAGAATTGATGTTCTCGATAACAACCTGCTGTTGTTCGTGGCCAAATACCACCGCGCCCAACATTTGATCTTCGCTCAGAACGTCTGCTTCGGATTCAACCATCAGCACTGCACCAGCGGTACCCGCAACCACCAAGTCCAGGCTGCTTTCTTTCAGCTCGTCGGTGGTTGGGTTCAGCACGTACTGGCTGTTAATGTAACCGACGCGCGCTGCACCGATTGGGCCATTGAACGGAATACCGGACAGGCTCAGGGCTGCAGAGGCACCGATCATCGCAACGATGTCTGGGTTAACCTGTGGGTTTACAGAAACAACGGTCGCAATCACCTGAACTTCGTTCAGGAAGCTGTCTGGGAACAGTGGGCGGATTGGGCGGTCAATCAGACGTGAAGTCAGCGTTTCGCCTTCGCTCGGGCGGCCTTCACGACGGAAGAAGCTGCCTGGGATACGACCAGCAGCGTAGGTACGCTCCTGATAGTTAACAGTCAATGGGAAGAAGCTCTGGCCTGGTTTGGCTTTTTTCTGGCCAACCACGGTAACGAATACGGCGGTGTCATCCATGCTCACCATAACAGCGGCAGTGGCCTGACGAGCCATCATGCCCGTCTCAATAGTGACGGTATGCTGGCCATACTGGAATTTGCGAATGATCGGTGTCAGCAAAATTATATCCTTTGATTAGGCGCGCAATCGTATTGACGACTCGACACGCCAGTGACTCGACTTGCCTTCTCACTACATCCTCGCGACTAATGACAATCCTTATCTCAAGCCTGAGACAAAGCCTCTCATTAGCCGCGCGAACCTCTGTAATGGAAGATCCTATTTGGAAACATCAGTAATACATTAACCTGATTTGCTTATGCTTCCTAGAAGAAAGGGGCCAAAATAGGCCCCTTTCCACTGAAACTCGCTAGATTAGCGACGCAGACCCAGACGCTCGATCAGGCTGGTGTAACGTGCTACATCTTTACGCTTCAGGTAGTCCAGCAGCTTACGACGCTGAGAAACCATACGCAGCAGACCACGACGGCTGTGGTGATCTTTTTTGTGCTCTGAGAAGTGGCCTTGCAGATGGTTGATCTGCGCAGTCAACAGGGCAACCTGAACTTCGGAAGAACCGCTGTCGTTAGTACCACGACCGAAATCAGCTACGATTTTAGCTTTAGCTTCAACACTTAGAGACATTGTCATACTCCAGAATTATAGATAATAAATACAGGCGCCGATCTCTAATTCAGCAACCCAATGCATAAGCTGCGCCATTCTACTCTTAGCGCAGTGCGATCGCAAGGCAGCGCGCTTTCTACCCTCAGTCGAAATATTCGACGACCAAGCGGCGCGGCGCCACACGACCATCATCGGCAATATCACCCACGCCGATAAATTTACGTTCTTCACCTTCAGTGATGCGCACCATACCTGAAGCCGGTGCACCGGCGACCTGTACCGGCTGCCCCTGCTTGACGTAACCCGCAACAACGGGCAGCAGGTTCACTTCCGGGTAGTTTTCAACCGGGCTATCCATCGGCATCAGCAGCGGATCGAGCAATTCTGCCGGCGCGATTTCCTGCGCCTGGGCTTGCTCCATCAGTGCGTTCAACTGCTCCAGCGTGACCATGCGTTCGGTCGGATAGGTCGCCACCTGCAGACGACGCAGGTAGATCACATGCGCACCGCAGCCTAACAGCTCGCCGAGGTCATCGGTGATGGTGCGGATGTAAGTGCCTTTTGAGCAGTGAATCTCCAGCTCCAGCTCATCCCCTTCCCAGCGAATAAATTGCAGCTCGTAAACGGTAATGCTGCGTGCTTCACGTGGGACTTCAATACCCTGGCGTGCATACTCATAGAGTTTCTTGCCTTGATACTTCAGCGCTGAGTACATCGAAGGCACTTGCTTGATATCGCCACGGAAGCTTTCAAGCGCTACGTCAAGCTGGGCTTGGGTGAAATTCACCGGACGCTCTTGCACGATTTGACCATCGGCATCCGAAGTATCCGTACGCTGCCCAAGACGGGCGATAACACGATAACGTTTATCGGAGTCGAGCAGGAACTGTGAAAACTTGGTCGCCTCACCGAGACAGATCGGCAGCATACCGGTCGCCAGCGGATCGAGCGCACCCGTGTGGCCCGCGCGGTTGGCGTTATAGAGACGTTTTACTTTTTGCAGGGCGTCGTTGGATGACAAGCCCTGCGATTTGTCCAACAGCAGGACACCGTGGATATCACGGCCGCGGCGACGAGGGCGACTCATTAAGCCTCCTCTTCATCGCCTGATGCGGAACGGCGTTCGACGTCCTTCTTCACGACGTTGGTGACCAGGTTAGACATGCGCATGCCTTCAACCAGGGAGTTGTCGTACGCGAAGGTCAACTCTGGAACGACACGCAGGCGCATAGCTTTACCCAGCAGCGTGCGGATATAACCGGAAGCGTCTTGCAATGCTTTAATGCCGTTAGGCACCAGTTCCGGATCGGCGTTTTCGGTCAACACGTTCAGGAAGGTGACATAAACTTTGGCGTAGGCCAAATCACGAGAAACTTCTACACCAGAAACGGTAGCCATCCCGATACGCGGATCTTTGACTTCACGCTGCAGAATGATAGCAATCTCTTTTTGCATCTCTTGTGCCACGCGCTGACCGCGGCTGAATTCTTTTGCCATTTTGGATTCTCCAGACAAATCGGGGGGCACAAGGCCCCCCAGAACAGACTTAAGCAGATGTGCTAGCGTTAAGCGATGGTGCGTTGGATCTCGATGATTTCGAACACTTCGATCATGTCGCCGACGCGCACGTCGTTGTAGTTCTTAACGCCGATACCACATTCCATGCCGTTACGGACTTCGTTAACGTCATCTTTGAAGCGGCGCAGGGATTCCAGCTCGCCTTCATAGATAACCACGTTGTCGCGCAGAACGCGGATTGGGTTGTGACGCTTGATGTTACCCTCGGTAACCATACAACCTGCAATGGCACCAAATTTAGGGGATTTGAACACGTCACGTACTTCGGCCAGGCCGATAATCTGCTGCTTGTACTCAGGCGCCAACATACCGCTCATCGCCTGCTTCACTTCGTCGATCAGGTTATAGATCACGGAGTAGTAACGCAGATCCAGGCTTTCTGCTTCAATCACGCGGCGCGCAGAAGCGTCGGCACGGACGTTGAAGCCCAGGATGATGGCGTTGGAAGCGGCTGCCAGCGTTGCGTCGGTTTCAGTGATACCACCGACACCGGAGCCAACAATCTTCACTTTCACTTCGTCGGTAGAGAGTTTCAGCAGTGAATCCATAATGGCTTCACAAGAACCCTGTACGTCAGATTTCAGTACGATGTTCAGCTCAGAAACTTCACCGTCGGTCATGTTCGCAAACATGTTTTCCAGTTTAGATTTCTGCTGACGCGCCAGTTTAACTTCACGGAACTTGCCTTGACGGTACAGCGCAACTTCACGCGCTTTCTTCTCGTCACGCACAACAGTCGCTTCATCACCGGCAGCAGGAACGCTGGACAGGCCCAGGATCTCAACCGGAATAGAAGGACCCGCAGAGGTCACTTCACGACCCAGTTCGTCACGCATCGCACGTACGCGGCCGTATTCGAAACCACACAGAACGATATCGCCTTTATTCAGCGTACCTTCTTGTACCAGTACGGTAGCAACCGGACCACGACCTTTATCCAGGAAGGATTCGATAACCACGCCGCTTGCCATGCCGCTGCGAACTGCTTTCAGTTCAAGCACTTCAGACTGCAACAGGATTGCGTTCAGCAGTTCGTCGATACCGGTACCGGCTTTCGCAGATACATGGACGAACTGTGCTTCGCCGCCCCACTCTTCCGGCATAACGCCGTACTGGGACAGTTCCTGCTTAACGCGGTCTGGATCAGCTTCTGGCTTGTCAATCTTGTTCACTGCAACAACCAACGGCACCTGCGCTGCTTTCGCATGCTGGATAGCTTCGATGGTTTGCGGCATCACGCCGTCGTCGGCAGCAACAACCAGAACAACGATGTCAGTCGCCTGAGCACCACGGGCACGCATTGAGGTAAACGCTGCGTGGCCTGGGGTATCCAGGAAGGTGATCATGCCGTTTTCGGTTTCTACGTGGTAAGCACCGATATGCTGGGTAATACCGCCGGCCTCGCCTGCTGCCACCTTGGTGGAGCGGATGTAGTCCAGCAGAGAAGTTTTACCGTGGTCAACGTGGCCCATGATGGTCACAACTGGCGCACGTGGCTCAGCAGCGGCACCGGTATCACGATCGCTCATCAGCGCTTCTTCCAGCTCGTTCTCACGACGCAGGATAACTTTGTGGCCCATCTCTTCGGCAACCAGCTGTGCGGTTTCCTGATCGATGACCTGGTTGATAGTGGCCATTGCGCCCAGTTTCATCATCGCTTTGATGACCTGAGAGCCTTTAACCGCCATCTTGTTAGCCAGTTCAGCTACGGTGATGGTTTCACCGATCACAACGTCACGGTTAACCACTTGAGCCGGCTTGTTGAAGCCCTGCTGCAGAGTGCTTGGCTTACGCTTGCCTTTACCACCACGGGTAACGGCGCGCGCTTCTTCACGGTCTGCTTTAGACTCGGAAAGCTTGTTGCCTTTCTTCTGCTTGGTTGCTTTACCGCCACGCGTACGGCTGCGGCGTTCGCCTTCAACTTTAGCGTCGTTTTCGTCTTCGGCTGCACGGGCGTGCTGAGAGGTGGTCACGTGGTAGTCGGCTGTTTCAACCGCAGCGCTTGCTGCTTCAGCTTCGGCCCACTTCTCACCGTTCTCTTCGGCCATGCGGCGCGCTTCTTCCGCGACACGTTTGGCGTCTTCTTCAACCTTACGTCGTACTTCCTCTTCCGCTTTACGTTTCAGTTCGGCGGCTTCGGCTTCACGGCGTGCTTTTTCTGCCTGAGCTGGCTTGGTCATTTCGTCGGTATGTTGATTCGTCACTTTTTCTTTTTCCGCTGAATTACGCTTAGCAATCTCCGCGGCCTCACGTTTGGCTTGCTCTTCGGCTACGCGCTTTGCTTCTGCTTCGCGTTTCGCTAGCTCTTCTGCTGCGCGCTGTGCCTGCTCTTCCGCTTCACGCTGTGCCTGCTCTGCCGCTTCAGCCTGTTGGGCTTCTGGCGTATCGCGATTTACATAAGTGCGTTTCTTGCGGACCTCAATTTGCACCGATTTACTTTTACCGCCGGTGCTCGGAATATTCAAGGTGCTGCGCGTTTTGCGCTGCAACGTGAGCTTACCCGGCGCACTACCGTGTTCACGGTTCAAGTGCGCCAGTAAAGCTTCTTTCTCATGTTGGGTTACAGAGTCTGTCTCAGACTTGTTAATCCCTGCATCAGCAAACTGCTGTACCAGGCGATCAACTGGAGTCTGAATCTCTGCTGCCAGCGATTTTACGGTTACATCTGTCGTCATGCTGTTCCTTCCTGCTACAGTTTATTACGCGTTGTCGCCAAACCAACAGATATTACGTGCGGCCATAATCAGCTCGCCGGCTTGCTCATCGCTAAGCCCTTCAATATCAGCCAGATCGTCAACACCCTGCTCGGCAAGATCTTCCAGCGTACAAACCCCACGCGCGGCCAGTTTAAAGGCCATGCTGCGCTCAAGACCCGGCAGGTTGAGCAAATCATCAGCAGGTTTTTGGTCGCCCAGGCTTTCTTCTTGTGCCAGGGCCAGCGTGGTCAATGCAGCTTTGGCGCGATCGCGCAACGCTTCAACCATATCTTCATCCAGACCGTCGATTTCCAGCAACTCTTTGATTGGCACGTAAGCCAACTCTTCCAGAGTAGAGAAGCCTTCTTCAACCAGTACGGTGGCGAAATCTTCGTCAATATCAAGATGCTTGGTGAAGGTATCAATGGCGGCATGAGCTTCGGCCTGATGCTTGGCCTGCAGATCGTCCGCCGTCATCACGTTCAGTTCCCAACGGTCATCGTCACGATGTTGTTTTAACAGCTGGGATGCCAAACGCACGTTTTGGCCATTACGGCCGATCGCCTGTGCCAGATTGCTGGCTTCAACGGCGATGTCCATAGTGCAATTATCTTCATCAACCACAATAGAGGCAACATCCGCTGGCGCCATAGCGTTGATGACGAACTGCGCTGGGTTATCATCCCACAGGATGATGTCGATACGTTCACCGCCGAGCTCGCTCGAAACGGCCTGAACGCGCGCACCGCGCATACCGACGCAAGCACCGACAGGGTCGATACGCTTGTCGTTGGTTTTCACTGCAATTTTTGCACGGGAGCCAGGATCACGGGCTGCCGCTTTAATTTCGATAACTTCTTCGCCGATTTCCGGTACTTCGATGCGGAACAGTTCTTTCAGCATCTCGGCGCTGGAGCGGCTGACAAACAGCTGCGCACCACGGGCTTCAGGACGAACAGCGTACAGGATGCCGCGGATGCGGTCGCCCGGACGGAAGTTTTCGCGTGGCAGCATGTCTTCACGACCAATCACTGCTTCAGCGTTGCTACCCAGATCCAGCGCAATGCTGTCACGGTTAACTTTTTTCACCACGCCGGTGACGATTTCACCTTCGTGCTGGCGGAACGCATCAACAACCATGGCGCGCTCAGCTTCGCGTACTTTCTGTACGATAACCTGTTTCGCAGTCTGAGTGGTGATACGGTCAAAGGTAACAGACTCAATCTGATCTTCGATGTAACCGCCCAGCTCAATGCCTGGCTCTTCATACTGTGCAGCTTCCAGCGTGATTTCACGCGTCGGCTGAGTCACTTCATCTACGGCGACCCAACGGCGGAAGGTATCGAAATCGCCAGTTTTGCGATCAATGCTGACGCGAACTTCGATTTCCTGCTCGTATTTTTTCTTGGTGGCGGTGGCTAATGCGGTTTCCAGCGCTTCGAAAATCTTCTCACGCGGAAGGGATTTTTCATTGGAAACAGCTTCAACAACAGCCAGAATCTCTTTATTCATCCTAGTTGCCTCATCCAAACTTTAAAAGTGGGGTACCAGGTTCGCTTTCTGGATATTGCTCAGCGCGAACACTTCATCTTTCCCTTCCACAGTAACCGTGATCATCTCGCCATCGACAGACTTAATAATGCCCTGCCATTTGCGACGGTTCTGTACGGCCATGCGCAGGACCAGGCTGACTTCTTCACCGAGGAAACGCGTATAGTGCTCTGCAGTGAACATCGGGCGATCAAGGCCAGGAGAGGAGACTTCCAAGTTGTAAGCGACTGTGATTGGCTCTTCAACGTCCAATACAGCGCTGACCTGGTGGCTGACATCAGCACAATCGTCAACATTGATGCCGTTTTCACTATCAATATAGATACGGAGCGTCGATTGGCGCGCACGAATAAATTCGATGCCTACAAGTTCAAAGCCCAACGCTTCTACCGGTGCCGAAAGCATCTCTGTTAATTTTTGCTCTAATGTGGACAAGCCCACCCCCAAGACATAAAAAAAGGGCCTAATAGCCCAGTGATTCTGTTGCCAAATAACAAAAAACCCCGAAAATTCGGGGCTTTATGCAACTGGACCCTGTTTGCCGCTAAGCGGCTTCGGTGCAACTTTCTAACAAGTGTCATTTTCAAATGTTGATCGAGAAAGCGGAATTCAATCGAAAAGTGTATTTGAAAATAAACACTTAAAGGAAAGTGGTTGCGGGGGCCGGATTTGAACCGACGACCTTCGGGTTATGAGCCCGACGAGCTACCAGGCTGCTCCACCCCGCGTCCGAAAACGTGGCAAATATTACGCCGATAATCGCAAAATTGCAAGTTATCTCTGGGATTTGGTACCGAGGATGGGACTCGAACCCACAAGCCCGTTAGGGCACTACCACCTCAAGGTAGCGTGTCTACCAATTCCACCACCTCGGTACTGATTCTTACTGCTAACGGCTGTTATTTATATGAGGTAACAACAACCGTTTTCAAACTCTGTTACTGCTTGGCGCTTACTGCGGGATATCGCTGCTCGGCTTGGTTGGTGCTGCCGGCGCGGTAGTCTGCTCAGATTTCACTGGCTGACCCAAATTTTCCCACTCGCTGCCTTTCTTGCTCTGGTTGGTGCTCAGGTTGCCCAAGATCAGACTGATGACGAAAAACAACGTCGCCAACACAGCTGTCATGCGGGTCATGAAGTTACCGGAACCACTCGAACCGAACAATGTGCCAGATGCACCTGCTCCGAATGAGGCTCCCATATCAGCGCCTTTACCTTGCTGCAGCATAATCAGAGCAACCAGCCCGATTGAGATCAGCAGGAAAATTACCAGAAGAGCTTCGTACATAGTTGTACCCGTATCCTTGCGGCTTCACCGCGTGCCAAATGCTTCACACCCCAAAGGCTTCTATTTCTATTAAGAAGTCGCAGGCGTTATATCAAACTGCCCACTGAAGCGGGTGTGAATACTAACCAAAGGCGCCAAACCGCGCAAGGGCAATTTGCAGCCACTGGCGCGTTTGCAGAAAAAAACACCAATAAAATTCGCAGGCTGTGATTTCCGGAGACACTTAGTGCCCCCGGAACGCAGTAATGGTCAATTAACCCGCAGACTTCACCGCATCAGCAATGCGATGCGCCAGCGCAGTAACCTGCTGCTCATCTTCACCTTCCACCATCACACGGATCAAAGGTTCAGTACCCGATTTACGCAACAGCACGCGGCCACGACCCGCCAATTCAGCCTCAACCTGCTCGGTGATTTTACGCACGTCTTCAGACTCCAGCGGGTTGTGTTCACCGACAAAGCGTACGTTGACCAGAATCTGCGGCAGCAGTTTCATGCCGCTGCACAGATCATGCAGGGTCATGCTATTGCGTACCATCGCGGTCAGCACCTGTAGCCCGGCCACAATGCCATCGCCGGTGGTGGTTTTGTCCAGCAGGATCACATGGCCTGAGTTTTCTGC
Organism: Serratia sp. PL17; assembly: GCF_017832355.1. GTDB lineage: Bacteria > Pseudomonadota > Gammaproteobacteria > Enterobacterales > Enterobacteriaceae > Serratia. The sequence continues at coordinate 104,765 of NZ_JAFIBY010000002.1, read as the reverse complement.
ACCGATGCGCCAGCCCAGTTCCTGCAGCTTTTCCAGTACATAGCGGTCGCCTACCTTAGCGCGCGCAAACGGGATGCCCAGCTGTTTCAATGCCAGCTCCAGCCCCATGTTGCTCATCAGCGTGCCGACAGCGCCACCGCGCAGTTGCCCCTGACGAAGCCCTTCACGGGCAATGATGTAGAGAATCTGGTCGCCATCAACCTTGTTGCCCAAGTGATCCACCATCATCACGCGGTCACCGTCGCCATCAAACGCCAGACCGACATGTGCCTTTTCCAGCAGCACACGCTCCTGCAGTTGACGCACGTCTGTTGCACCACATTTTTCATTGATGTTCATGCCATCCGGCTCAACGCCGATAGCAATCACCGTGGCGCCCAGTTCACGCAGAACGCTAGGTGCAATGTGATAAGTCGCGCCGTTGGCGCAGTCCACCACAATTTTCAGGCCCTTCAGGCTCAGTTCGCTCGGGAAGGTACCTTTACAGAATTCGATATAACGACCCGCTGCATCGATAATTCGGCTGGCTTTACCCAATTCTGAGGATTCGACACAGGTCAGCGGTTTTTCCATTTCAGCTTCAATGGCTTCTTCGACGTGGTCTGGCAGCTTCGCCCCGTCAATGGAGAAGAATTTGATGCCATTGTCGTAAAACGGGTTATGCGATGCCGAGATCACAATACCGGCCTCCGCACGGAAGGTCCGCGTCAAGTATGCCACCGCCGGCGTTGGCATGGGGCCGGTAAAGGAGGCAGACAACCCTGCAGCTGCGAGCCCCGCTTCCAGCGCCGACTCCAGCATATAACCGGAAATACGGGTATCTTTGCCGATAATAATTTTACGTGAACCGTGACGTGCCAATACTTTACCCGCCGCCCAGCCAAGTTTCAGAACGAAATCAGGGGTAATCGGGCTATCACCGACCTTGCCACGAATGCCGTCAGTACCAAAATATTTGCGCTCGCTCATGTCTCTGTCATCCTTTAGCTGAAAGTGTTGCCTCGACGACACGCATCGCCTCGACGGTTTCTTTAACGTCATGCACTCTGACAATCTGTGCGCCCTGCATGGCGGCGATCACCGCACAGGCCACGCTGCCGATAACTCGCTGATCAGGCGGTACATTCAGCAGTTGTCCAATCATCGACTTGCGCGACATCCCTACCAATAGCGGCAGGCCGAAGCGATGAAATTCTGACAATCTGGCCAGAAGCTGATAATTGTGCGCTAAATTCTTACCGAAACCGAATCCTGGGTCGAGCAGCAATTTCTGATTTGTAATACCGGCAGCATGACAACGTTCAATATGTCGTTGGAAAAATGCATGCACATCGCCGATAAGATCATCATAGTGTGGCGCCTGCTGCATGGTACGCGGCTCACCCTGCATGTGCATCAGGCACACCGGCAGGCCACTTTCTGCGGCCGCCGCCAGCGCACCCGGTTCTTGCAGCGAACGAACGTCGTTGATCAGGTGTGCGCCCGCCTGGGCCGACTCGCGAATCACCCCGGCTTTCGAGGTATCCACAGAGATAAAGACTTCAAAACGCTGAGCTATCGCCTCGACTACCGGCACTACCCGTGCGATCTCCTCCTCTTCACTGACCTCTGACGCTCCCGGTCTGGTCGACTCACCACCCACATCAATCATGGTCGCACCGGCCGAAATCAACGCATGTGCATGTAACAACGCCTGATTGAGCTGGTTGTGCTTACCGCCGTCAGAAAAAGAATCCGGAGTTACATTGAGGATCCCCATCACCCTTGGGTGGGAAAGATCGAGAGTCATGTCTCGCACGGTTAACTGCATGGCTTATTCACCTTACTATTGCCTGATTGCCTGGTTTACTGCCCACCGGGCAATAAAAAACCCCGGCATGCCGGGGTTCGATGTTATTACACAGCTAAAGTTACTTGTCTAGCTGTTCAGACATGGTATTGCCTGGGTTTGGCGTACGTGGTTCATCAACCGGCGTTGGGGCTTTTGGTGTGCCGCCGTTGTCGGAATTGCTGCCTTTACCCGCATCGTCCCAACCCGCTGGCGGACGCACGTCTTTACGGTTCATCAGATCGTCGATCTGAGGCGCATCGATGGTTTCATACTTCATCAAGGCATCCTTCATTGAATGCAGGATGTCCATGTTTTCCATCAACAACGCACGCGCACGGATGTAGTTGCGTTCGATCAGGGATTTAACTTCCTGGTCGATAATGCGCGCAGTTTCGTCAGACATGTGCTTCGCCTTGGCGACGGAACGGCCCAAGAACACTTCGCCCTCTTCTTCCGCATACAACAGTGGCCCCAGCTTCTCGGAGAAGCCCCATTGGGTCACCATGTTACGGGCAATCGAGGTTGCCACTTTAATGTCGTTCGACGCACCGGTAGAGACTTTCTCTGGCCCGTAAATGATTTCCTCAGCCAGACGACCGCCATACAGAGTAGAGATTTGGCTCTCCAGTTTCTGACGGCTAGCGCTGATCGCGTCACCTTCCGGCAGGAAGAAGGTCACACCCAATGCACGGCCACGAGGAATAATCGTTACCTTGTGCACCGGATCGTGTTCAGGAACCAGACGACCGATAATGGCGTGGCCTGCTTCGTGATACGCGGTCGACTCTTTCTGCGCTTCGGTCATCACCATGGAGCGGCGTTCTGCCCCCATCATGATCTTGTCTTTGGCTTTTTCAAACTCAACCATCGACACGACACGTTTATTGCCACGGGCAGCAAACAGCGCGGCCTCGTTGACCAGGTTGGCCAGATCGGCACCCGAGAAGCCCGGAGTACCACGTGCCAGCACGGAAGCATCAACATCTGGAGCCAGTGGTACACGACGTGAATGCACCTTCAGGATCTGTTCACGACCACGTACATCTGGCAAGCCAACAACCACCTGACGGTCGAAGCGGCCTGGACGCAGCAATGCCGGGTCAAGCACGTCTGGACGGTTGGTTGCAGCGATGACGATAATGCCTTCGTTACCTTCAAAACCATCCATTTCAACCAGCATCTGGTTCAGCGTTTGCTCACGTTCATCGTGACCGCCACCCAGACCGGCGCCACGCTGGCGACCAACGGCGTCGATTTCATCGATAAAGATGATGCACGGTGCGGCTTTTTTCGCCTGCTCGAACATATCACGCACACGAGAAGCACCAACACCCACAAACATTTCGACGAAGTCGGAACCGGAAATGGTGAAGAACGGCACTTTTGCCTCACCGGCGATCGCTTTCGCCAGCAGCGTTTTACCGGTCCCTGGAGGGCCAACCATCAGCACACCTTTAGGGATCTTACCGCCCAATTTCTGGAAGCGGCTCGGCTCGCGCAGGTATTCAACCAGTTCGCTCACTTCCTCTTTTGCTTCGTCACAACCTGCAACGTCAGCAAAGGTGGTTTTGATTTGATCTTCGGTCAGCATGCGGGCCTTGCTCTTGCCAAAGGACATCGCGCCTTTGCCGCCGCCGCCCTGCATTTGCCGCATGAAGAAGATCCAAACCCCGATCAGCAACAGCATTGGGAACCATGAAATAAAGATAGAAGCCAGCAAACTCGGCTCTTCAGGCGGTTCACCAACAACTTTCACATTCTTGGTTAACAACGTATCCAGCAACTTAGGATCGTTGACAGGGATATAGGTCGTGTATTTGTTACTGTCTTTCTTGGTAACGTTAATTTCACGTCCGTTGATTCGCGCTTCGCGAACCTGATCTTGGGTCAGTTCGGACATGAAGGTAGAGTAATCCACCCTACGGCCATTCGACTCGCTGGGCCCAAAGCTCTGGAATACAGACATCAACACTACCGCGATGACTAACCAGAGAATTAGGTTTTTCGCCATGTCACTCAAGGGATTAACCTCATATTACAACTGTGTTAACAAACAGCGTTAGGGTACTACAGCTTGCGCCCTGTCGCTACAATGTACACTTCGCGCGAACGTGCGCGGGAAGCGTCTGGCTTACGAATCTTAACCTTCGTAAACAGGGAGCGAATTTCCCGTAGGTACTCGTCAAAACCATCTCCCTGGAACACCTTCACCAGGAAACTTCCGCCTGGTGCGAGGACATCACGACACATTCCCAGTGCTAATTCCACCAGATACATCGATCTTGGAATATCGACGGCCGGAGTGCCACTCATATTCGGAGCCATGTCAGACATGACTACCTGAACCTTGCTTTCACCTACACGTTCCAACAGAGCCTTGAGCACCAGTTCATCACGAAAATCGCCCTGAAGGAAATCGACGCCAACGATAGGATCCATTGGCAAAATATCACAGGCGATGATGCGGCCGGAACCGCCGATCTGGGTCACGACATACTGCGACCAACCGCCCGGCGCCGCACCTAAGTCCACGACGGTCATGCCAGGTTTAAACAGTTTGTCACTCTGCTGTATTTCATCAAGTTTAAACCAGGCGCGCGAACGCAGCCCTTTTTTCTGCGCCTGTTGCACATATTTATCGCTAAAGTGTTCTTGTAACCAGCGACTGGAGCTAGCAGAACGCTTTTTATTAGCCATCTCGTTTTCCAACTATCATAAAAAGAGTCTTAATGTCAGGTTCGCAGCTCTTGTAGACTCACACCGGTGAAGACCGATTTGGTGATATACATGAGATGGCGGTAGAATGTACCGTTTTCAATCCCAACTTAAGCAAAAAAGACAATGAATCTGAATAATAAACAAAAACAGCACCTGAAAGGCCTGGCGCATCCGTTAAAACCGGTTGTCATGCTGGGTAATAACGGTCTCACCGAAGGGGTGCTGGCTGAAATTGAACAGGCTCTGGAGCATCATGAGCTGATCAAGGTAAAAATCGCTGCTGAAGATCGCGAAACCAAAACCCTGATCGCCGACGCTATCGTGCGTGAAACGGGTGCCTGCAACGTGCAAGTTATCGGCAGTACGCTTATTCTTTACCGCCCGTCTAAAGAGCGCAAGATCAGTCTACCGCGTTAATAAGCATTGGGTTAACGAAAAGGTGCCATGCACCTGATTCAGATAAAAGGCCGCGTGCGGCCTTTTTCCTTTCTTTACAAAACCCTGGCGAATTTCTGAACGAATAGCGAATATTCAGAGATATTCAACCTTCAAGATCTCATAATCGACATCGCCGCCCGGTGTTTTTATCACAACAACATCATCTTGCTCTTTGCCGATCAAACCGCGCGCCATTGGGGAATTGACCGAAATCAGATTTTTCTTGAAATCAGCTTCGTCGTCGCCAACGATACGGTAAGTCACTTCTTCTTCGCTATCCAGGTTCATCACCGAAACGGTGGAGCCAAAAATCACGCGGCCATTATTGGGCATCTTGGTGATATCGATCACCTGCGCGTTCGACAGCTTGGCTTCAATTTCCTGGATACGCCCTTCACAGAATCCCTGCTGCTCACGCGCGGCATGGTACTCTGCGTTTTCTTTCAAATCGCCGTGTTCACGGGCGTCAGCGATATCCGCAATGATTTTCGGACGGCGCACACTTTTCAAAAATTCGAGCTCTTCGCGCAGTTTTTCTGCGCCAAACAAGGTCATCGGAATCTGTTTCATCGTGTAAATACCTCTAAATCTTTCCTGTTCAAATAGCCGTCATCCTGACGTGTTCGTATGAAAAAACGGGGGGTACGTGCCCGCCGCCTCCAGGCGATAAACAAAAGAAGCCTGACTCGGGACACTAGCCCAAGTCAGGATCGATTTTGCATTTTGATACGCATTTTAGCGTAGAGTTCCTTGAGGGTCATCGTTTACTTTTTCCCTGAATGCACCGTAGTATGACGGCACGTTATCCAGCTGTTATCCCGAGATTATGCGTTTTTCACGAATTGTCAGTGCATTGGCTTGCGCATTTGTTCTAAATGCGAATGCGGCCCCGGTTGAAGATTACACACAATATTTGCCTGATGGGGCCAACCTTGCCCTGGTAGTTCAGAAGATCGGCGCCGATACGCCGACCATCGATTATCATTCACAGCAAATGGCGTTACCGGCCAGTACCCAAAAAGTGCTGACCGCGCTGGCTGCATTGTTGCAGCTCGGCCCCGATTACCGCTTCACGACCACGCTGGAGAGTCAAGGCGATATCAGCGACGGCGTTTTGCGCGGCAATTTGATTGCCCGCTTCAGCGGCGATCCCACCTTTAAGCGCCAGAACCTGCGCAATATGGTCGCCATACTGAAAAAGCAGGGTGTGCGGCAAATTACCGGTGATGTGCTGGTCGATACGTCCGTATTCGCCAGCCATGACAAAGCTCCCGGTTGGCCGTGGAACGACCTGACGCAGTGTTTCAGCGCGCCGCCGGCCGCGGCGATTGTCGATCGCAACTGCTTCTCGGTGTCGCTCTACAGCGCGCCGAATCCGGGCGACATGGCCTTTATTCGCGTGGCCTCTTATTACCCGGTCAATATGTTCAGCCAGGTGCGTACGCTGGCGAAAGGGTCACCGGACGCCCAATACTGTGAGCTGGATGTCGTACCCGGCGAGTTAAACCGCTTTACTCTGACTGGCTGTCTGACCCAACGCAGCGATCCATTGCCGCTGGCCTTCGCTATCCAGGATGGTGCCAGCTATGCCGGAGCCATCCTGAAAGATGAGCTGACACAGGCTGGCATCCAGATAGACGGCCACCTAAAGCGCCAGACCCAGCCAGGGCTGAAAGGGACCGTGATAGCACAAACGCAGTCAGCACCGCTGCACGACCTACTGAAGATCATGCTGAAGAAATCGGACAACATGATCGCCGATACCGTATTCCGGACGATCGGGCATGAACGTTTTGGTGTCCCAGGAACGTGGCGTGCCGGCGCTGATGCCGTACGCCAAGTGCTGCGCCAGAAGGCCGGTGTTGATCTGGGCAATAGCATCGTCGTGGACGGTTCAGGGTTATCACGCCATAACCTGCTGGCCCCAGCGACCATGATGCAGGCGCTTCAGTACATTGCGCAGCATGACAATGAGCTGAACTTCATTTCGATGCTACCACTGTCAGGCTACGACGGAACCCTGCGCTACCGCGGCGGGCTACACGAAGCCGGCGTCGACGGTAAGGTTTCTGCAAAAACCGGTGCGCTGCAAGGCGTATATAATCTGGCAGGGTTCATTACAACCGCCAGCGGTCAGCGCTTTGCATTCGTACAGTATCTGTCAGGTTATGCCGTACCGCCGGAAGATCAAAAACAGCGCCGCGCTCCGTTGGTGCGTTTTGAAAGCCGCCTGTACCGGGATATTTATCAGAATAACTGAGGGTTATGATGAAACTGCTGATTGTGGAAGACGATGAGCTCCTGCAACAAGGATTGGCGCTGGCATTAGCAGGGGAAGGCTATGCTTGCGACTGCGCCGCGACGGCGGCGGAGGCCAACGCCCTGCTCATTACTAGCCAGTACAGCATGATCATCCTCGATTTGGGTCTGCCTGACATGGATGGCGCCAGTCTGCTGCGGCAGTGGCGTCGTCAACAAGTTGATTTGCCGGTACTCATTCTGACGGCTCGCGATGCCCTTGAAGACCGTGTTGATGGGCTGGACGCCGGTGCTGACGATTACCTGGTAAAACCCTTTGCGTTGGTTGAACTGCAAGCGCGTGTACGCGCCTTAATTCGCCGCTATCAGGGCCACAGTGACAATCTGATGCAGTTGGATGATCTCCAGCTCAATCTTTCCAGCCAACAAGTCTATGTTCAGCAACAGCCGGTGGAAGTCACACCGAAAGAGTTCGCCATTCTGTCACGCCTGATGATGCGCGCCGGCCAAACGGTCAACCGCGAGTTGTTACAGCAGGATCTTTATACCTGGCAGGATGATTTGGGCTCTAATACGCTAGAAGTGCATATTCATAACCTGCGCCGCAAATTAGGTAAGGACCGTATCCGTACCGTACGTGGCATCGGCTACCGCCTGGAGTCTTCATCATGATCAGCATGCGCCGCCGTCTGTTATTGATGCTGGCGCTGATCCTTTTGGTCACCCAGCTTATTAGCGCCTTTTGGCTTTGGCACGAAAGTCAGGAGCAAATCAGCTTTCTGGTAGATGAAACCCTGTCGGCTAAAGTGCGTACTGAACGTGTCGATACGGAGATCGCCGAAGCCATCGCCTCGCTACTTGCCCCCTCGTTAATCATGATGATAGTCACGCTGCTCGCCTCATTTTGGGCTATCAGTTGGATTATCCGGCCACTCAATCAATTGCAGGAACGGCTGGAGAAGCGTTCCGCCGATAATCTGACGCCACTCCCGCTCAGCAGTGACAGCCTTGAAATGATGGCGGTTACCACCACACTCAACCAACTGTTTTCACGACTGGATAACACTATTCAGCAAGAGCGGCTCTTTACCGCCGATGCCGCACACGAACTGCGCACGCCGCTGGCAGGGATTCGGCTGCATCTGGAACTCATGGAAAAACAGGGCATTCCACAAAGCGGCCCGTTAATTGCCCGCATTGACCAGCTGATGCACACCGTCGAACAATTACTGATGCTCGCGCGCGCCGGGCAAGATTTTGCCAGCGGCCATTACCAACAGTTCGACTGGGTAAACAACGTGATCCAACCGCTGCAGGAAGAGCTTGAGGAATTGGTCGCCCAGCGCGAGCAAAAACTGCAATGGCAATTGCCTGAAACCGCGCCGGTTCATGGTGACCCTGTCCTGTTACGCCTGTTGTTGCGTAATTTGGTGGAAAATGCCCACCGTTACAGCCCAGAAGGCAGCAGTATTCGGGTACAGCTTGCCGCGCAGAAGCACGGTTATTTGCTGCAAGTGATTGATGAAGGCCCGGGAATCAAAGAAAAAATGGTTGGCGAACTCACCCAGGCGTTTCGTCGTATGGACCAGCGCTACGGCGGCAGTGGATTGGGGCTAAATATAGTGACCCGTATCGTACAGCTGCACCAAGGGCGCCTGACGATGGAAAACCGCCAGGATACCCACGGGCTGAATGCCCAATGCTGGCTACCGGAAAACGTGCTAAATAAATAGTGTCGATAAAAAAAGGGCCCAGTGTTAACTGAGCCCTTTTCTTCACAAGATTACTTCTGGTAAACGATTTCGACGCCTTCGTCGTCATCTTCGTCCCAGTCATCATCCCAGTCGTCATCCGCTTCAGCTTCCACTTCTGCGAGTTGTTCACGGTGGTAATCATCCCACATGAACTCGACTTTCTCCGGCGCGCTTTCTTCGATCGCCATCGCCTTCGGCTGCGTGTTGATAAACTGCATTACATCCCAGCACAGCGCGTTGACGCCTTCACGATTAACGGCGGAGATCATGTAGTACTTGCCTTCCCAGCCCATGCCTTCTGCAATCGCCTTGGCACGCACGGCAGCTTCTTCTTCACCAATCACATCAATCTTGTTGAAAACAAGCCAGCGTGGCTTGTCTGCCAGATTTGCGCTGTATTGGTTCAACTCATTGATGATGATTTTGGCATTTTCTACCGGATCAGATTCATCGATAGGAGCGATATCCACCAGGTGCAGCAACACACGGCAGCGTTCCAGATGCTTCAGGAAGCGAATACCCAGCCCGGCACCGTCAGAGGCCCCTTCGATCAACCCCGGAATATCGGCAACCACGAAGCTTTGTTCGTGATCCATACGTACCACACCCAGGCTTGGCACCAAGGTCGTAAACGGATAGTCAGCAACTTTCGGCTTGGCCGCGGAGACTGCACGGATGAAGGTCGACTTGCCGGCATTCGGTAAACCGAGCATGCCCACATCGGCCAACAGCAACAGCTCCAGCAGGATGTCACGCGCTTCACCTGCGGTACCCAGCGTTTTCTGGCGTGGAGCGCGGTTAACGGATGATTTAAATCGGGTATTGCCCAAACCATGCCAACCGCCTTTCGCGACCATCAAAAGCTGGCCATGGCGGGTCATGTCACCGAGGATTTCACCAGTGCCCTGGTCTTGCACACGGGTGCCGACAGGGACTTTGATAGTAATGTCTTTGCCACGCTTGCCTGTACAGTCACGGCTTTGGCCGTTCTGACCACGTTCGGCGCGGAAAGATTTCTCAAAGCGGTAGTCGATCAGCGTGTTGAGGTTTTCGTCCGCCAGCAAATAGACGTCGCCGCCATCGCCGCCGTCACCACCATCTGGCCCGCCGTTCGGGATATATTTTTCGCGGCGGAAGCTGACGCAACCATTACCACCGTCACCTGCAACGACCAAAATCGCTGCTTCATCTACAAACTTCATTTACCGTCTCCGTAAATCATTCACCGGGCTGCTTCAAAGGAGCAACCAGGCGGGTTTCTGCCCGTCGCGGCCACCAACGGTGACCAATTGCGGAAAACATGGCGCCCGCTACCACCACGAAAGCACCGACATAGCCAACGACATTTAATGTCGGGGCGGCGAATACGTGTGGCCAGGCCAACGCCAATAAATCTGAAAAAAGCAGGGTAAACAGCGGTGTCAGCGTAACTAACGCACTCACCTGCGCCGCCTGCCAGCGCGCCATGGCTTCCGCCAGCGCACCATAGCCAATCAGCGTGTTGGCGCCACAGAACAGCAGGCAGGCTAATTGCCAGCCGCTGAGCTGAAAAATCACCCCTGGCTTGGCCAGAGGAAATAAAGCTATTGCACATAAAGTGTACAACATTACCAGTATTTGCGGCGAGGCTAATCGGCGCAGCAACACTTTCTGCGCAACGCCATAAGTGACCCACACCATCGCCGCACACACGCCTAGCAGCACCCCAAGGGTGTAATCCGTCAAGCGAGTGAAAATCTCAATCAGGCTGACGTTAAAAAACAACAACAACCCGAAAATCAGCATTAGCGCGCCTATCACCTGAGTGATGCGCATGCGCTCTTTTAAAATCAGCACGCTGGCAAACATCATGCCGACCGGCGACAGTTGGCCGATCACCTGCGATGCTGTCGGGCTGAGATACTGCAGCGAAGAGCTGAAGAAAATGAAGTTCCCCAGAAGGCCCGCCGTCGCGATAGCCAAAATCAGCAACCAGCGCGGTTGGCGAAATAGAGTCACTGGCGGCAGCCTGCCGCGCACGGCTAAAATAAGCCCCAACCCAAGCGCAGCAATGGTAAAGCGATACCAAACAACGGTAAACGGCTCCATCACTACCAGCACTTCTTTCATCGCAATCGGCAATGCGCCCCAACAAACCGCTGTAGTCACCGCCAGAGAAATGCCAATTCCGACCTGCTGTTTCGTTTCCATCTTACCTTTGCCAGCGCTAACGGGTCTGCGCACAAGCAGCCCAACACCCTAGAATGTAAAAAGCCCCGCAACGAATTGCGGGGCTTACATCTATTTAGTCAGGCTCGGAAAATTATTCAGCTTCGATGCTGATGAATTTACGATTGCTCGGGCCTTTAACTTCGAATTTGACTTTACCGTCTTTCAAAGCAAACAGAGTGTGGTCTTTGCCGCAACCCACGTTGGTACCAGCGTGGAATTTAGTGCCGCGCTGACGAACGATGATGCTGCCTGCCAGTACTGCTTCGCCGCCAAAGCGTTTTACGCCCAGACGTTTAGCTTCTGAATCGCGACCGTTACGAGTCGAGCCGCCAGCCTTTTTGTGTGCCATTAATCTGCTCCCCTAACTTAAGCGCTGATGCCGGTGATTTTAACGTCAGTGAACCACTGACGGTGGCCCTGCTGCTTACGATGGTGTTTACGACGACGAAACTTAACGATCTTAATTTTCTCGCCACGACCGTGAGCAACTACTTCAGCTTTGATCTTACCGCCATCGACGTAAGGAACGCCGATTTTGATATCTTCGCCATTAGCGATCATCAGAATCTGGTCAAACTCAACAGCTTCACCAGTTGCGATGTCCAGCTTTTCCAAGCGAACGGTTTGACCTTCGCTTACTCGGTGTTGTTTGCCACCACTTTGGAAAACCGCGTACATATAAAACTCCGCTTTCCGCGTGCCCAACTGTTCAGTACAGAGCGCGCTATAAATATTCACAATAGGGCGCGAATTCTACGCAATAATCCCGCATATGACAAGAGCAGAATAAGACCAGAAGCAGAAAAAAGAAGAAAAAAAGCACAGTTTCTTTCATGGCGTTTATCTGAACCGTTTTTCAAGTACAATCAGGAGGACAGTTACCGCCATGTACCGATGTGAGCAGCGATCTCAACGCGGTGAAGAGAAACACAGCTGAAAAAAATACAATGAACCTAGAGCAAATTACCGAGTTAACCGCGCAAGATATGGCGGCCGTGAACGCAACAATTCTCGAACAGCTGAATTCTGATGTCACGCTCATCAATCAGCTTGGCTATTACATTATCAGTGGTGGCGGTAAGCGCATCCGCCCGATGATCGCCGTTCTGGCGGCCCGGGCTTTGCATTATCAGGGTGATAAACACATTACCGTTGCTGCGCTGATCGAATTCATTCATACCGCCACGCTGCTCCATGATGACGTGGTAGATGAATCCGACATGCGTCGCGGCAAAGCGACCGCCAATGCCGCCTTTGGCAATGCTGCCAGTGTGTTGGTTGGCGACTTCATCTATACACGGGCTTTCCAGATGATGACGAGTCTGGAATCGCTCCGCGTGCTGGCACTGATGTCCGAAGCCGTTAACGTTATTGCCGAAGGCGAAGTACTGCAGTTAATGAACGTGCACGATCCGGATATCACAGAAGAAAGCTACATGCGGGTGATCTACAGCAAAACTGCACGCCTGTTTGAAGCAGCGGCGCAGTCTTCGGCAATCCTGTCAGACGCAAGCGTTGCAGAGGAAAAAGCGCTGCAGGATTACGGCCGCTATCTTGGTACCGCCTTCCAGTTGATCGACGATCTGCTCGATTACAGCGCCGATGGCAGCACCCTGGGTAAAAATACCGGTGACGACCTCAACGAAGGTAAACCGACATTGCCGTTGCTGCATGCCATGCATAATAGTGAAGGCGAGCAGAAAGCCATGATCCGCGGCGCAATTGAGCAAGGCAACGGTCGTCATTTGCTGGAGCCCGTACTGAAAGCCATGGAGCAATGCGGTTCGCTGGAATACACTCGCCAGCGCGCGGAGGAAGAAGCCGACAAGGCCATTGCCGCGTTGCAGGCCCTGCCTGAATCCCCCCATCGCACCGCGCTGGAAGGATTGGCGCACCTCGCGGTTCAACGTGATTTTTAAGAAACTATAGGCAACCGCTGTTTCCACAGGCCCGCTCGGCGGGTCTGCTCATTTCTCCGGTGAAATTCGCGCCAACAGGCCACCAATACCTTCACGCATCAAGAACGTCAAAACTTTCTCACGTTCGCTCTCTGTCAGGTGATAGTAATACTCAACCCACACCGTCAGTGGGTCCTGACGCTCAACGTCATAAATTGCCGAGTCCTCTTTCAATATCAGAAGATTACGGGTGCTATTAGGTAAGCTGTCGATGTGATATTCCAGCGCTTTGCCTTGTACGCCTTTACGGCGTCGGCTGAGCCAACCTTCACGGCGCGCCATCAAATTTATTCCCTGTGGTGAGGAAGGTAACCCTGCCACGCTTGTCAGCTCCTTGGCGGTAAACCACTCTTTTTTCATAGCCATGATCTCTGGGAAGTTGGCAAATATCTTTTTTTTGGAAACTATTCGGGTATTTTTTAAGAAACTTAGTGGTATGCTAGTTTCCGCATAAGCGATTCATGTTGTTTAAACGATTAATCTTGACCTGTTAGTTATACCACTAACAGAACTTTCGCTAATCAAAAAAAGGAATGCAAACATGAACTCAGAGAATAAGGACTGGCACCCGGCGGATATCATTGCGGCTTTACGTAAGAAGGGAACGACATTGGCGGCGGTATCGCGCAAGGCGGGGCTTAGCTCTTCAACGCTGGCAAACGCGCTATCGCGCCCCTGGCCAAAAGGAGAATGGCTCATTGCCGAAACACTCGACATTCATCCTGCAGAAATCTGGCCAAGCCGTTATTTCGATCCACACACCCATAACCTGCTGGATCGAAAAGCGCGAATTCGGTCATAACCGCAGGCATAAAAAAACCGCCGGAACACTGTCCGGCGGCTTATGCATATCTTACATCGCGGGGTGATCAGTTATTGATGAACTTTTCGCCCAGTTCAATATCTTTATGCAGCACATCCAGCATATCTGTCAGCGCTTTCTGCTCGAATGCACTCAGGGTACCAATGTCTTTGCGTTCTTCAACGCCGTTTTTGCCCAGCACCAGCGGTTGTGCGAAGAAGCGAGCGTATTTGCCATCACCTTCCACATAAGCACATTCCACCACGCCTTTTTCGCCTTGCAGTGCACGAACCAGGGACAGGCCGAAACGCGCTGCTGCCTGGCCCATTGACAGTGTTGCAGACCCGCCACCGGCTTTGGCTTCAACCACTTCCGTACCCGCATTCTGAATACGTTTGGTCAGATCCACCACTTCCTGCTCGGTAAAGCTCACGCCAGGGATCTGTGACAACAGTGGCAGGATGGTCACACCAGAGTGCCCACCGATAACTGGCACGTTCAACTCTTCTGGCTGCTTGCCTTTCAGCTCGGCCACGAAGGTGTTTGAACGGATGATGTCCAGCGAGGTTACGCCGAACAGTTTATTTTTGTCATAAACACCGGCTTTCTTCAGCACTTCTGCTGCGATAGCCACGGTTGTGTTAACCGGATTGGTGATAATACCGATGCAGGCTTTCGGGCAGGTTGTTGCCACTTGCTGAATCAGATTACGCACGATGCCCGCGTTCACGTTGAACAGATCTGAACGGTCCATACCCGGCTTACGTGCAACACCGGCAGAGATCAGCACCACGTCTGCGCCATGCAGAGCTGGCGTTGCGTCTTCGCCGCTGAAGCCTTTGATTTTAACTGCGGTTGGGATGTGGCTTAAATCGACGGCAACACCTGGAGTCACTGGGGCGATGTCGTAGAGAGAGAGTTCAGAACCTGAAGGAAGCTGGGTTTTGAGTAGAAGGGCGAGGGCCTGGCCGATACCGCCAGCAGCACCGAGAACTGCAACTTTCATCCTATACTCCTTTATTATCTTAAATATATAAAGCGCCGTGAATATGTTGGTTACGGACCTTAGATTATTACACCTTTAAAAACAATCTCTTAACAGTTCATTTGAGAACTGGCGCAATAAAACAGCCGATGTCGCGCTCATTTTAGATTAAATAGCTTACGCATTAAGGGCATAGCGCACACTAATCAAAAATACTGCGAGGTTATTCACGAGCAAGTTAACCGGCGGTTACATTACACCCTTACACAACATCAGAACAACATCATTTTAATAACATTTTCTTTACCACCACGAACCACTTTAAGGTCGCCGAAAGGGCATATTCATGGGGTTCGGATTTTGTTAAAATGCCGCCCTTTCCTCATTGTCCGGGCATGATTGTTTTTCTTGGACGTCCTCTTATTGCATAAAAATTCATTTATATGCATAATAATCACTTCTATTGTCAACATTCTACGGTGCAAAATGCGTAATCCCGCAAAGCAGGAAGATCTGATCAAAGCGTTTAAAGCGTTATTGAAAGAAGAAAAATTCAGTTCTCAAGGCGAGATCGTTTTGGCGCTGCAAGAAGAAGGCTTCGAAAACATCAACCAATCCAAAGTATCGCGCATGCTGACCAAGTTCGGCGCAGTGCGTACGCGCAATGCCAAGATGGAAATGGTGTATTGCCTTCCAGCAGAACTCGGTGTGCCGACCACCACCAGCCCGCTGAAGAACCTGGTACTCGATGTCGACCATAACGATGCAGTCGTGGTCATCCACACCAGCCCTGGCGCTGCACAGCTCATTGCCCGCCTGTTGGATTCATTAGGGAAGTCCGAAGGTATCCTGGGCACCATTGCCGGCGACGACACTATTTTTGTTACCCCGGCCAGCAGCTTTACCGCTCGCCAATTGTACGAAGCCATCCTGACGCTGTTTGAACAAGAGTTATGATGCTTAGCGCTAACAAAATGCGGCTAGCCGTCGCGTTTTGTTAGCGCTTCTTTAACCCTATGCTTACGTTTCTCTCATCCCTTTCCACGTAAAACTCTAGATTTCCTTCACACCACAGCACATTTCAATGACATTTCTGTGTAACCAGTGATAGCCACTGCAATCTTTCGCACTTTTGGTCAAAAGCACTTACCTTATTGAAATTACATAAATTTAACATCAAAAGATCATTTTATGACCCGTTTTTATTCCATTTGGTTATAAAAAACAAACAACACCCTGATAAAGTTTCACTAGAAACTGTTAGCTAACTATTAATTTTTAGCGTTACTAGATGTATACTCATTTCCGTGACGTAAATCACAGTTCACTGGAACTGATAAAAGAATACGATGAGGTCAAACCATGAAAATTAAAGCTACCGTTGCAACTATGAGCATTCTATCCATGCTTTCTTTCGGCGCATTCGCAGCACAATCTGTTGATGCAAGCCAGGCAGCAAAAATGCAGGCTGCAGGTACCATTACCGTAAGCGGCGTAGCCGGTGCACCTTCCGACATCCGTCAGGCACTGTCTGAGAAGGCCGATGCCAAAGGCGCAACTGCATACCGTGTCATTGAGGCGCGTAACGAAGGTAACTTCCACGCCACCGCAGAAATTTACAAGTAAGTACAAAATGTTACCCGGAAACGGGCAAAAGAACTCTGGTACCCAGCATCACCGATAACTGCCTTCAAGAATAAAAACGCTGTAAAAGCCCTTCCAGGCGGTTATCGCAACAGGACGCAATATGATGAACATGAAAACAACCCTCGCCGCACTTAGCCTGCTGTCAGTCGTTTCGTTCGGGGCCTCGGCCGCCACGTTAATCACTAATGACCAGGCCGATACCCTGCAATCTGCCGGCACCATCACCGTCAGCGGCATCACCGGTGCGCCTTCTGATATTCGCCAGGCCTTGTCAGACAAAGCTGATAAGCAAGGTGCCAAGGCTTACCGCGTAATTGAAGCCTATGAAAACGGTAATTGGCACGCGACGGCTGAAATCTATAAATAACAATTCAGGGGACGTGCTTACGGAACTGACT
The DNA here is from genome assembly GCF_017832355.1 of Serratia sp. PL17. Lineage (GTDB taxonomy): Bacteria > Pseudomonadota > Gammaproteobacteria > Enterobacterales > Enterobacteriaceae > Serratia. Next base: position 87,764 of record NZ_JAFIBY010000002.1, on the reverse strand, counting down.
ACCCTCGTCACTGCCACTGCCGAGTTCTGTCGTAAGCACTGATTCCCTGAAGAAATGTCGTCGTCCTATCCGACGAACCCCGTTGCCCTCGCTCGCGAGGGCTTTTTTATGCGCGAAAAAAAGGGCCGCGACCGGCCCTTAGAAAGGTTGTTTCACGCCACCCATATGATCAATAGGTGACTTTCGGTTCAGACTTGCGAGCCAAAGCGTCCAACAGTCGATCGTGGATACCGCCGAAGCCGCCGTTGCTCATGACCAGAATATGGTCACCCGGCTGAGCCGTTTTCACAATCATCTCTACCAGGGTGTCGAGATCGGCGCTCCAATGGGCCGGCTGCACGCAGGCTTCCGCCACTTCTGCAACCTGCCAGGGAATATGATGCGGCTGGAACAGGAATACTTCATCGGCACGACCAAGCGATGGCGCCAAATCGTTCTTGCTGATCCCCATTTTCATGGTATTGGAGCGGGGCTCAAGCACGGCAAGAATACGGGCAGTGCCACCAACCTTGCCACGCAGCGCGGCCAAGGTTGCCAAGATAGCCGTTGGGTGATGGGCAAAGTCGTCGTAGACCGTCACTCCATGGGCTTCACCACGCAGTTCCAGACGGCGGCGCGCATTGATGAAATCACCGAGCGCACGGCAAGCATCCGCAGGCATCACACCAACATGGCGCGTAGCAGCAATGGCCATTAAACCATTATGCATGTTGTGTTCACCCACCAGCGACCACTTCACTTCCCCCACCTGCTCACCATGCAGGAATACCGCATAATGGCTGGCGTCCGGTGTTAGCTTCTGTGCACGCCATGCGCCTTCTTCCCCGACCAGCTCCTGCTCGCTCCAGCAGCCCATCGCCATCACCTGTTTCAGGTGATTGTCGTTGTCAGGCAAAATGATCTTGCCCTTGCCGGGAACCAAGCGCACCAGATGATGGAACTGTTTTTGGATCGCTTTCAGATCATCGAAGATATCGGCGTGATCAAACTCCAGATTATTCATGATCAGCGTACGTGGGCTGTAATGCACAAACTTGGAACGCTTGTCGAAGAACGCGCAGTCATACTCGTCAGCTTCGATCACAAAGAACGGGCTGTCGCCCAAGCGGGCGGAAACGTCAAAGTTGCCAGGAACACCGCCGATCACAAAACCCGGTTTATATCCGCAGACGTCGAGGATCCAGGTTGCCATACCCGCAGTGGTGGTCTTACCGTGAGTCCCGGCAACGGCCAGCACCCAGCGATCGCGCAGCACATAGTCATGCAACCACTGTGGACCGGAAACGTAAGGGATGCCCTGCTCCAATACCGCTTCAACACAGGGATTGCCACGCGTCATGGCGTTACCAATGATCACCAGATCCGGCATGGGATCCAACTGAGCGGGATCGTAGCCTTGGATCAGTTCGATCCCTTCCTTCTCCAACAGCGTGCTCATCGGCGGATAGACATTAGCGTCAGAGCCGGTCACCTCATGCCCTAGCGAGCGAGCCAGCACAGCGAGCCCGCCCATAAAGGTGCCACAGATCCCAAGAATGTGAATGCGCATAGTTTTCTCATAGAGTACGTCGAATGTTGGCTTATTCTAACGCCCAGAATCATCCAGAAGAAATGGATTTGCCTATGAATAGCGCTCATCTTTGGGCTACACTGCTCGCGAATACGTTGGCGGTATGTTAACAAACCGCTACCCATCCGTAGATTCAGGGATTGTGTCATGAAAACGTTAGGCGAATTTATCGTCGAGAAACAGCACGACTTCTCTCACGCCACCGGCGAGCTGACTGCGCTACTTTCTGCAATTAAACTGGGCGCCAAAATCATCCACCGCGATATCAACAAAGCGGGTCTGGTTGATATTCTGGGCACCAGCGGCGTTTCCAATGTACAGGGTGAAGTTCAGATGAAACTGGACCTGTACGCCAATGAAAAGCTGAAAGCGGCGTTGAAAGCGCGCGGTGAAGTTGCGGGTATCGCTTCCGAAGAAGAAGACGAAATCGTGATATTCGACGGCGAGCGGGCTGAAAATGCCAAGTATGTGGTGCTGATGGATCCATTGGACGGTTCGTCCAATATTGATGTCAACGTCTCGGTCGGTACGATTTTCTCTATCTATCGTCGCATTACCCCGGTAGGCATTCCGGTAACCGAAGAAGACTTCCTGCAACCGGGCAGTGCTCAGGTGGCTGCTGGCTACGTAGTTTATGGTTCATCCACCATGCTGGTGTACACCACCGGTTATGGCGTGCATGCCTTTACTTACGATCCCTCTCTGGGCGTGTTCTGCCTGTCCCATGAGAAAGTCCGCTTCCCAGCCAGCGGCAACATGTATTCCATCAACGAAGGTAACTACATCAAGTTCCCACGCGGTGTGAAGAAATACATCAAGTATTGCCAGGAACAAGACGAAGCAACACAACGTCCTTACACCTCACGCTACATCGGTTCACTGGTTGCAGATTTCCATCGCAACCTGCTGAAAGGCGGCATCTACATTTATCCAAGCACCGCCAGCCACCCACAAGGCAAGCTGCGCCTGCTGTATGAATGCAACCCGATGGCGTTCTTGGCAGAACAAGCCGGCGGCAAAGCCAGTGACGGTAAAAACCGTATTCTGGACATTACCCCGGTGAAACTGCACCAGCGTGCACCTTTCTTCGTCGGCACCAAATCCATGGTTGAAGACGCAGAACGCTTTATCGCCGAAAATCCGGACGAATAAAGCGCCCAACGCAGGGGTGCAGCATGCTGCACCCCTGCATTATAATTTGAACGCCGCCATACTCTGCGCCAGTAACTGCGCCTGATCCTCCAGCGATCGTGTCGCCGCCGCTGACTCTTCGACCAACGCCGCATTTTGTTGCGCCACCTGGTCCATCTGAGCCACCGCCAGGTTTACCTGCTCAATCCCACTGCTTTGTTCGCGCGTAGCCGCAGAGATTTCTCGCATCAACGCCGTTACACGCCCGACTTCGCCGGTAATGCCATTCATGGTTTTCGCCGCAGACTCTGCCATCTGCTCGCCTTCCTGCACGCGATTCTGCGACGCTTCAATCAGCCCTTTAATCTCTTTCGCTGACTGTGCGCTGCGTTGTGCCAAACTGCGTACCTCACCGGCCACGACCGCAAAACCACGGCCCTGTTCGCCAGCACGTGCCGCTTCTACTGCCGCGTTCAGCGCCAAAATGTTGGTCTGGAAAGCGATGCCGTCCATCACACTGATAATATCGGCGATACGACGCGAACTGTCGGTAATCGCCTGCATCTTGCTCATCACCTGACTGACCACCTCACTGCCTTGATTGGCAATGCCAGATACACTCAACGCCAGTTGATTAGCCTGCTCGCAGTTTTCGGCATTCATTTTCACCGTCGAGGTCAATTGCTCCATGCTGGCTGCCGTCTCTTCCAGCGAGGCGGCCGACTCTTCAGTGCGCTGGGCCAGATGTAAGTTACCGGCAGCCAACTCGCGCGAGCCGGTATCAATTTGGCTGCTGGCATCACGTACCTTGCTGACCGAACTCGCCAGCGCCTGCTGCATACGCTGCATTGCACGCACCAAACGGCCCATTTCGGTATTCCCTTCGCCCGTGATGGTATGCGTCAAATCGCCCCCTGCAATATATTCCAGTTGGGCGATAGATTCATCGAGCGGGCGCAAGATAATCATCCTCAATGCAAACCAGGCCAATACTGCCAGCAATACGCTCAGCAGACCTGCGATCACAATCAGGGTAATCTTGGTACTGGCATTACTTTCCGCTTCCGTTACCCGCTGCTGGCCAATCTTCATCGCAAAGCTGCGGAAATCGCTCAGGTCTTTCTCAAAAGCAATACTCAAGGCAGAGATTCTGGTTTCCTGAATCTCGTAGTAATCGTCGACTTTACCCGCCTTGATGGCATCAGCCATCGGACCAACACCTTGCTCCAAATAGGCTCGATAGCTGTTTTGCAGACGGGCAGACAGCTCGCGGCCACGTTCGGTGACGGTGCCCACTTTGACAAAACGCGCCATTTCCTGCTTCGATTGCGCAAGGTAGTCATAAATGCGCCCCACTGTCGCGTCGGAAACCTCAATCTGGCCGATTTCCCGTTGGCGCACCGCCAGTGAGGCCGCGGTTCTGGCGCGCAACGTCAGGTTGGAGCTGCTGGCCAGCGACCCCAATTCTTCCCCCAGGATTTGATTCAGAGTGTGTAACGAGCGCGATCCTTCGTTAATCGCGTTGACGCCGATCGTGCTGACCATAATCAACAGCAGCGTCATCAGGCTCAACAGGGCAATCAGCCCGGCCTTGACCGTAATCTTTTTTAGCATGAGTTCTTCCCGGCTTCAGAAATAGTGAGATCTTACGTAGAGGAGGTCAAACGGAGAGTCAGACTTCGCTGACTCATTATTATTTGATGAAGTTATCGGCAACCCTCGGGAAAACTTAACGCCGTAGGAAGATTTATCTGGAAATTCGATGGATGGCCCTGCGCCGGGGCGTGGATGATGAAAAGGGCAGGAATTCGTAAAAGAGTCCGCTATAATAGCCGCCACTCCATTTCTGGTTTGATTAAAGGAAACCGACATGAGCTTGAATCTGGTCCCTGCTGGCAAAGACCTGCCGGAAGACATCTACGTAGTTATCGAAATCCCGGCAAACGCCGATCCGATCAAATATGAAATCGACAAGGACACCGGCGCGCTGTTCGTTGACCGTTTCATGTCCACCGCGATGTTCTACCCGTGCAACTACGGTTATATCAACCACACCCTGTCTCTGGACGGTGACCCGGTTGACGTGCTGGTGCCGACGCCATACCCACTGCAGCCTGGCTCTGTGATCCGCTGCCGTCCGGTTGGCGTGCTGAAGATGTCTGACGAAGCCGGTGAAGATGCGAAACTGGTTGCCGTACCGCACAGCAAGCTGACCAAAGAATATGATCACATCAAAGATGTGAACGACCTGCCAGAACTGCTGAAAGCGCAGATCGCTCACTTCTTCGAGCACTACAAAGATCTGGAAAAAGGCAAATGGGTGAAAGTGGAAGGCTGGGCAGATGCTGCCGCGGCTAAAGCTGAAATCGTTGCCTCTTTCGAACGCGCAGCCAAGAAGTAATTCTTACCTGCCGCTCGATAAAAAAACACCGCTCAGTGAGCGGTGTTTTTTTTTACTTTTCGTCGAGACGCTTCAGCCAGTCTCCGCTTTGAATCCGCGGGTAACCGTCTACGCTGTGTTTATACAGGTAGATCCACGCACTCCCATAAGGCGTCTGAATCAGCTCACGCTTATAGTCCCGGGTGTTGCTTTTCAGTTCGTCCAGCTCGGCCAATATCGATGAGTTAATACGGTACACCTCACAATGTACCGTGCCCTCTCCAGGGATCGCCGCCGGGTAATGGCCCAGATTATAAATCTGATAGCCTTCGAGCTCATGCTCGCCGAGCCATTGGGCGTTGGTCATCCAATGGCTGTTTCCCTGTTTGCGTCGTAAACTGCCGTAGACAATTATTCGCATCGCTAAAACTCAAACTGATAGAGCAAATCTAATGCCTGGTCGAGACCAGACACCGCTTCCAGATACAACTTAGGCATCAGGCGGTAGCGCAACGTCAGCGTGGCCAGTGAGTCGAATATACCCACCCCATATTTTACTTGTAAGCCTGGGAGAACATAACCGCTCACGACAACCTGCGAACTGTCACCGACCCCTTGAGTATCCAGGGCCAAATTACTTACGCCAAACGCCTCGCCGATTTTACCCACAAGTTGACCACTTTGTGCAACCCCCATCCCAATTAACATTGAGGTCATTGCGTTACCATCAGCGCCGGAGCTATTCAGTCCTTGCCCACGCAACAGATAAGACAGCGCTTCCTGCTGCGATTTTGCCGGGTCCGAGAACACCTCCAACTTCGGCGCATCAGCCAGCCCGGTGACGCGCACCCCTGCGGTGACATCGTCTTCGGTCGACTCCGGATTACGGATGGCCTCAAGGTTCAACAACGGCTGATCCGGTGGCCCCGAGAACAGCAGCTGTCCCTTGCGGACAATCAAATCCTGACCATAAGCATGGAAGCGCCCGGATGGGATGTCAATCTGACCATTCAAGCCCAACCCGTTTTTATCCTGCACAACTTTCAGATCGCCCTTTAATCGCGCCTTCAGACCAAAGGCATCAAGCCGCACGTCATTGCCAACGTGGATCATCAGGTTGCTATTGATCGGGATCGCCGCCGTTTTCGGTTGTAACGGCTTCAGTTGGTCATCCAGCATCACCTCGTCTGAGGAAACACCCACAGCGCTCTCTGGTAGTTCCTGCACCGTAATGCGCGCCCAAGGAATATCAACGGAACCGTTGAGCGAGAACAGCTGCGGCGTGGCCTCGAATATCAAATCCGGCGACACATCAATCCGGATCATGGGCGGTACCGTCACGCGTAGCTTATCGCCCTTAGCGGCAATGCGTGCACGCCATGCGTTGATATCACGCCAATCGGCATCACCGGACAGGTTAAGCTGACCGTGGGTCGTGCTGACCAACCCTTCCAACGTCGACGTCATGCCGTCGAAATTCATCGCCAGCCGGCCTTCCGTCATGTCAAACGGCATCCAGTGCCCCTGCACCTTCACCTTGTCCAGAGCCATCCGGCCATACACTAAAGGCTTTAATGCACTGCCGCCCAAACGCAGGTTGGCGTTCAACATACCCGCGGCTTTTTCGCCCTGCATCAGCGCCGGGTTAATCATCGCCAGTGAAAGATTCGTGATATTGACGTTACCGCTGATATTGCGGCGTACCTGTGGATCAGCCACCTGAATATTGCCGTCAAACTGGCCATTGTTATTCAGTTTGATCAACCAATCGGCCTGCGCCCGACCGTTGGTGAGGCCGGCATTGAGGTTCAACTTGTCAAAGGCAATCGGCAATGGATTCCCCTGCACCTGCTGTACCACTTTAACCCCGTTGCCCACCAACGAGACTTTCGCCTCTGGCAGTGCACCACCAGGCTTCCAGCTAACGTCGGCCCGTCCGGTAAAGACGCCACTCAGAGCCGTCTCCGGGCCAAGGAAAGGTTTGATCATCGCCAGATCAAAACGGTTCAGCACAACGCTTGCCTGGCCGCTCTGACCAGCTTCGATAGTTTTCGGCACGCACAGTTCGGCATTCGGGTTCTGCCAGCAATGTGGCCCAATACTGATTTTCTGCGCGGTATTCAGGTAATCCAGCGCAATGGCGCGCGTTAATCGCCATTCGCCCACCGGCGTATCGAAACGCGTGTTGTTCAGGTTGCCGCGCCAGCGTTGCTGCTGACGGTCGAAACTGCCTTGCAACGCCAGTTGGCCGGATACCGGTTTGCCATCAATTTTCAGTTGCAACTGATGCTGTTTTTCACTGCCTTTGGCATCCAGCGTCAGCAGGTTGATGTCCAATGCATCTTGCTTGAGCCGTTCAACACGCACAGCCAGTTGGCCCTGAATTTGATCGCTGGAACGCACGTCGCCGTCGATTTTCACACGGTTAATGCGTAACGCCTGCCACTGCAGACCAGACGCGGTCAGATCGGCCAATAATTGAGGTGCCTGCAGGTTACCACGCAGTTTAATCAAGCCTTTCGCCGTACCGCCGAGCCCTGGCAGGGCACCGTCCAGACGCGGTGCGTCAATATTTGCATCCAGGTTCCAACTCTTTTCATCCAGTTGGCCCTTCACGTTCAGTTGGTTGCGTCCCAGCGTCAGGTCGATACCTGGGATTTTCCACTGACCGGCGGCATTGCCGCTAAGCGTGCCACGTGCAGTGACCTTGTTCTGCTTCACGTTACCGTCGAGTTGCAGCACGGGGACCTGCAATTGCCAACTGCCGCCGTGCAGGCTGCCACGCGTGGTGATTTTACCGTCCAACTTCGCTGGCCATTCCGGCCACTGCTTAGCGGTATTGATCCCACTCAGTGTCAGCTGTGAATTCCAGCTGATAGCCTTACTCCAGTCCACCAGCGCCGTCAGATCGGTATTGCCCTGCAAGGCGGCCAACCGCAGGCGTTCCAGCTTAAACTGGTCAGTGTTGCCTTTACCGTCCAGCGTCAATACGGCTGGGGGCAGATCCTGCCCTTTGATATTTGCACGTGTCGACAACGCATAATCGGTCGCCTTGCCATTGAAACGCAGGCGGAAATCATTGATCTGGTACTGCGCCTCACCGCTCAGAGGCCATTTCAGTTGTTTGCTTTGCAGCGTCAACGCGAGCGGCAAACCGGCCTCGGCCAATTGGGTTTGTAGATCAAGCTGCGCGCCAACGGGCCCAGAGAGGTTGAGTGCGACCTTGAGTTCTTCGCGTAAACCACCGCCAATGTTCAGTTTGATCTTTTCGCCTTTCAGCGGTTCGATGTTCACCGTGCCGTTGGCGACCATCTCTACCGGCCAACTGCCGGTCAGCGTTGCCTGCCCTTGCGCTGACAACGTGCCCTGTGGGGATTTCACATCGAAATTGTCGAGCTTGATATGCTGATCTTGAGTGCTGGCCTGCAACAGCAAGCTTGCGATCAGTACGTCGGTATCCCCTGTCAGCCGTAGCTGTTCACCCCTGATCTCCTTGACAGTGATGTCCAGCGGCAAACGGATATCCGGCAAGTCCGGCAGCAACGGTTTCGCGAACAGTTCTTTCAGCGTTTCGCCCAGTGGCTTCTCTTCGGGCTGCGGTACGGGTTTCGTGGCCGGATTGGCCTTTTCCTCTACTTTCTTCGCTGCGTCTACCACCGGCTGCACGGCCTCCGGCAGCGGATTTTGCGGCGTTTTCGGCAGTGCGATCAGTAATCCGCTGATCTTGGTTGGCAGCAGTGTCAACGCACGTTCCTGCCACTGAGCACCGGTACGGAATTCAGCAAGCGAAATCGCCGTGTCGTCTACGCTGACTTTGACGTTATTCAGCGCCAACATGCGCAAAGTAATCGGGTATGGCGTGCTGAGATTGGTTGTTGGCTCGCTGGTCTCTTCGACTGGCGCGGACGGCGTCATTTCTTTGGTTTTCACCACGACGTCCACATCCTGTGCCGTCAACGCATTGACGCACAACGCACTGTTTTTAAAGCAGGCCAGATCGAGTGACAAATGGAACTGCCCGGCATTCACGGTGACACCCGGCATTTGATATTTCACGCCTTTCAGCGTCAGATCACGCCAACCGCCGCTGACACTGGCAATATCCAGTCCCGGCACCCAACGCGCCGCACCGTTTATCACCATATGCAAACCACTGGTGGTGCCCAGCAAGAACGCAACCCCGCCAATCAGCAGCAGCAGGATAATCAGGAAACCCAGGCAAATCTTTTTTATCAGGCTCATAGTTCAGGCCCCAAACCAATATAGAACTGCACCCCGTGGGTATCTTTATCCCCAACCGGAGCAGCGATATCCAGTTTCACCGGGCCGACCGGTGACTGCCAGCGCACACCAAAACCGGCACCGGTCTTGAAATTACTCTGGGTGATATCGTTTACGGCTTCACCGGAATCCACAAACACTGCGCCCCACCATTTGCCGGTCACGTTATATTGATACTCCAGCGAGCCGGTCAGCATTTTAGAGGCCCCGGTCAACTTGCCGTCGTCGTCGCGAGGGGAAATGCCCTTGTATTTATAACCGCGAATACTGCGGTCACCACCGGCGAAGAATCGCAGGTCTGGCGGGACTCTTTCAAAGTCGTTGGTTTCAATCCACCCTACCTGCCCACGCGCAACAAAGCGGTGCTTGTCGGCCAACGTGCGAATCCAGACGTTCTGTGCCTGCATCAGCGCAAAGTCCACGTCTGAGCCCCAGGTGCTGTCAGACACATCAATAGAATAACGTTGACTGTCGCCCCAGGTCGGCATCAACCCCCCCCGGGAACGGGTCCGGTTTACGCTCACCCCGGGATACAACAGCATAGTCGTATTGGTCACGGTACCCTGAGTAAAGTGGTCCCAACGCCAGGTGAGGTTTATCGCCCGTTGCCAGCCGCTGGACAGATCCCAGTTACGGGAGACCACGGCTTTTGACGTAACGGATTTGGTATCGTTGAGGTCGACGTTTTTGAACCCCCCTTGCAGCAGGTAATACTGCTCAAGCGGATTCTTCAGCAACGGGATTTTATAGGTCAAATCGAGCTGCTGTTCCGGGGCCGAAACACTGGCGCTGGTTTCCAGGCTGTGACCACGATCGTTGAGCCACGGTTTTTTCCAGGTGCCCTTCACGCGCGGGCCAACATCCGTGGAATAACCCACCCCGGTTTCAATGGTGTTTCGGGTGCGTGGCGTTACCAACGCATCTAGCGGCAAAATCTTGTTCTCTTTGGCGTCTTGGAAATCAGGAGACACAACCACCGAGTTAAACCAGTTGGTGGCGGACAAACGGCGGTTCAGCTCGGCCAAATCCTCCGAGCTGTAGTAATCCCCCTGATGAAAGGGCACCAGATTTTGCAGATAGTCTTCACGGATTTGCGAGCCGCTGAACTTCACTTGGCCGAAGCGATAACGCTGTCCGCTGTTGAAGTCGATGTCCCAATAGGCCTTATGCAGATCTTCCGCGACACCAAGCTGGCTTTTGGTCATGTCAGCATCGAAATAGCCTTTGCGAAGCGCCATGCCGGTCAATGACCCTTTAAAGCTGTCGTACTTGCCGTGATTGAGGATCTCGCCTATCGTCGGCTTGCCTTTCTTGACCAGTGCCAGGTAGTCGTCATCGGTTTTCGCGCCGCCTTCCAACACAATATTGGCACCGGCAATCCGCACGGGTTCACCTGGGTTCACCTTGGCATGCAATACCGGACGTGACAGACCTGGGCGATCGTCCAGGGTAAAGTCGATGGTGGGTTGATAATAGCCGAGCGCTCGCAGCCCCTGACGGACAGCTTCATCCACGCGCGCGCGGAAACGGCCGTCAGTGCTGACCTCTTCCGGCGTGATGGATGACAAACGCACCCGGACGTTTTTTTCCAGTTCCCCGCTAAGTCCTTCAACCTGCAGCCGCACATTCGCCGAATACGCCGCAGGCGTCGCGAGCAGCGCACACAAAAAGCACAGGGCTCGGTATCGTGGCACGCGTTCTCCTTAATTTATTTTACTTTCCTGTAATAACACTCGCTCTGGTACCAGGGCATACTCCGCGCTATCAAGACGGCAACCCTTTCAGCATTATTCCAGACGCTGCATGTTACGGTTTTACTGTCGCAGTAAACTGGCGCATTCTTCGCTTTTGGCGCTCTAAATACTGCGTTAATCTGATACATAATCTGAATATGTAGCTTATTGTGGGCAAAGTTTCGGTTAGATACAACCGAACTGCCGCGTCTTAGGCCAATTCTTACTGTGACAACAGGAGTCAACCGTGGTGCCATTTTTTGATAAAACACAAACCGTCGACAAGGCGAACGCACTGCCTGGCCGCACGACTCCCATGCCGGTTGCCACACTCAATGTGGTCACCGATCATTCGATGACTCACGTGCCGGATGGCATGGCGGTAGCGATCTTCGCCATGGGCTGTTTCTGGGGTGTCGAGCGCCTGTTCTGGCAACAGCCGGGGGTATACAGCACCGCTGCGGGCTACAGCGGCGGCTATACGCCGAATCCAACCTACCGTGAAGTGTGCAGTGGCCAGACTGGCCATACCGAGGTGGTTCGTGTCGTGTTCGATCCGAAAGTCATCAGCTATAAGCAGTTGCTGCAGGTCTTCTGGGAAAACCACGACCCGGCACAGGGCATGCGTCAAGGTGGCGATGTCGGCACCCAGTACCGCTCGGCAATTTATACGCTAACGCCAGAGCAGCAGGCCGAAGCCGAAAACAGCCTGCAGCGCTTCCAGCAGGCCATGGTTGAAGCGGGCGACAAGCGCACCATCACGACTGAAGTCGTGCCCGCGCTGCCGTTTTACTATGCCGAAGATGACCACCAGCAATATCTGTACAAGAACCCTGAAGGCTACTGTGGCTTGGGCGGTATCGGTGTCTGCTTGCCTCCTCAACGCTAACTCACTGGCCAGCGGTAATTTTTAACCGCTGGCGGCTCCTGTAGGGCTGCTGCTATACTGTGCGGGCCGCATCTGCGGCCTGATAGCCTCCTTTCTGGTTGTTATCACTACTTTTTTTACAATGTACTACCCTTCCTCAAGAGCGCCGTCATCCCGTCGGCACGTATGGATAGATTATGTTAAACAGTATTTTACTGATTCTTTTTCTGATCGCAGTGAGTGCGTTTTTCTCGCTGTCGGAAATATCTCTGGCCGCGTCACGCAAGATTAAACTGAAACTGATGGCTGACGAAGGTAACGTCAATGCCACCAAAGTCCTCAAGCTGCAAGAAACGCCGGGGTTGTTCTTTACCGTGGTACAGATTGGCCTGAACGCCGTCGCCATCCTGGGTGGTATCGTCGGTGATGCAGCCTTTTCTCCTAGTTTTAAAGTGTTGTTCGACCGTTTCTTATCCCCAGAGATGGCTGAGCAGGTTAGCTTCATCTGCTCGTTCGTGCTGGTGACCAGCTTGTTTATCCTGTTCGCAGATTTGACGCCGAAGCGCATCGGTATGATTGCACCAGAGACGGTCGCCGTCCGGATCATCAACCCGATGCGTTTCTCGATCATGATTTTCCGGCCGCTGGTTTGGTTCTTCAACGGTATGGCAAACCTGATTTTCCGTCTGTTCAAACTGCCGATGGTGCGTAAAGACGACATCACCTCCGACGATATCTATGCGGTGGTGGAAGCCGGTGCGCTGGCTGGCGTTCTGCGTAAGCAAGAGCATGAACTGATCGAAAACGTTTTCGAGCTGGAATCACGTACGGTGCCTTCGTCGATGACCTCACGCGAAAGCGTGGTTTACTTTGATCTGCGCGAGAGCGAAGAAAGCATCATCGAGAAAGTCTCAACGCATCCGCACTCCAAGTTCCTGGTGTGTGACGGCAATATCGATCAGGTTGTCGGCTACGTTGACTCCAAAGACTTGTTAAACCGCGTGCTGGGTAATCAAAGCCTGGTATTGAGCAGTGGTGTGCAGATCCGTTCAGCCCTGATCGTGCCAGATACCCTGACGTTGTCTGAAGCATTGGAAAGCTTTAAAACGGCGGGTGAAGACTTTGCCGTCATTCTCAATGAATATGCGTTGGTTGTGGGCATCATCACGCTGAATGACGTAATGACCACGCTGATGGGTGATTTGGTCGGCCAGGGTCAGGAAGAACAGATCGTGGCGCGCGATGAGAACTCATGGCTGATTGAAGGCGGTACGCCTATCGATGACGTGATGCGCGTGCTGGATATCGACGAGTTCCCACAAGCAGGTAACTACGAGACTATTGGCGGCTTTATGATGTATATGCTGCGCAAGATCCCTAAGCGTACCGATTTCGTCAAATATGCCGGCTACAAGTTTGAAGTGGTAGATATCGACAGCTACAAGATTGACCAGCTGCTGGTCACCCGGTTGAGCGATAAGCCGGCGTCGACGCTGCCAAAAGCGCCGGACGACACCCCTTCAGCCTGACGCACCTACAGCAAAAACATAAACGGCCCCCTCGGGGCCGTATTTTTTGATTGGCGCTCTGTGCCCAATCACCCCATTTCAGACTGCAGCAGCAACACCTGACGGTTTACCTCTGACATCACACTGAAATGGCGCCTGTCGCGGATTTTTGGCAACAGGATTTTTCCTTCATCGAATTCAAACGCACCAACATCTTTGATATACAGCCGACCGCGAAACAAGGTCTTTACATACTTTGCCACTTTCAACGGATTATAACGCTGGAAGATTCTCATTCTATTACTCTCCTCCGTTTGTCCATGCGCTCAGCGAGCCGCCAAGGTGGCAGCCTCTAAAATAAGAACGCAACGTGATTGCCATGTAGTAGACCCAGTAAAGACCATATCGTTCATTTCCGCTTGGAGATCTGCACTGGATTTACACCTTTTGACAGAATTGTATATGATAATATATAACTTTTTCAGTATATCCCTTCAAAATACAGGCATTTGCCCCCAGAAGGAAAAACTGCGATCCGGCTAACAGGACAGACCTCTGATCACCACCTATGCTTTAGGCTATCGGGTGCTGTCGGCACCATTTCCCCTTAAGGAGAAGGCATGAAAAAAAGTCACATGCTCATTGTATCCCTGCTGTTTGCTCCCCTTTTTGCCTCCGCGCACAACTTCCAGCTCCAGCAACGCGTCGCGCCGGTTGGCGTCAGCGATAAAGGAGAGCTGGATTACGCTAATAATAAGTTTAGCTATCAAAACTGGAATAGCGCGCAGCTCAGTGGGAAAGTGCGAGTGATCCAACACATTGCCGGCCGCAGCTCAGCCAAGGACATGAACGACCCACTGATAGAAGCGATTAAGAAAGCTAAGCTACCGCACGATCGTTACCAAACGACGACAATTGTGAATACCGACGACGCGTTACTCGGCACCGCGATGTTTGTGCGCAACAGCATTGAAGACAGCAAGAAAGAGTTCCCGTGGTCGCAGTTTATTGTCGACAGCAACGGCAACGTACGCAAAGCGTGGGATCTGCAGCCAAAGGGCTCAGCCATTGTAGTGTTGGATAATCAAGGCAGGATCCAGTTTGCCAAAGACGGCGCACTGACACCGGAAGAAGTGCAGCAGGTCATGACCCAACTGCACCAGCTTCTGGCAAAGTAAATTAGAACAGCGACACCCGAAAGCCGGGGTTAAGGAACGATTCACGCGGTGTGTAGAGCAAAGGTTTGCCCTGCCAATCGTGGATCTGCGCCCCGGCCGCAACGGCGACGGCATGACCGGCAGCGGTATCCCAGATGTTAGTTGGCCCAAAACGTGGGTACAGCTGCGCTTTACCTTCCGCGACCAGACAAAACTTTAACGAGGATCCGACAGAAACCGTCTGATGCTCGCCCAACTGGTTCAGGTAATCCTTCAATTCTTCGTCACTGTGTGAGCGGCTGACGACCACCAGCGGTGGGTGGGCGTTACTGACGCTAATGGCCTGGCGTCGGCCCTTTTCTTCTTTCCAGGCTTTGCCGCGTTCCGCCAGATACAGCACGTCAATCGCCGGGGCGTAAACCACGCCCATCACGGCTTGGCCGTCTTCAATCAGCGCAATATTTACCGTGAATTCACCATTGCGGTTGAGGAATTCCTTGGTGCCGTCCAACGGATCGACCAGCCAATAACGCGTCCAGCTCTGCCGTTCAGTCCACGCCGGTGGATCTTCCTCTGAGAGCAGCGGGATGTCCGGCGTTAATACCGCAAGACCGCGTTTGATAATATGGTGCGCCGCCAAGTCGGCCGCTGTCACCGGAGAATCGTCTTTTTTCTTTGCAGCATCAAGCGGTTGTTCACCTTGATACACCGCCATGATCGCCGCACCCGCCTCGCGGGACAGTTGGCAAATTTGTTCTAACATCATTCACCTCAGATAAATACCCTGAATAACTGGAACTGCATCGCGGTGGCAAGTCTACGGATCCCCGGAGCACAGTCCACTATGTGACCGGAGTGACCAGACGTAGCCAACAAAGAGGCAACTTCAAGTATGACGGGTATACAGTTCAGTGGGGCATTTCCCCTTTCTCATTGCTAGCAGCCTAGTTTTTTTTGCAGGGAATATCCATCACAACGATTTAACCTGCGGTAATTACTCAAGTCTTTCCCGTCACAACTGCGATATTTCCTCAGATACCTCGGTCAGTTTTCTGCCACACTTCACAGTTTGGTGAGACAACCAATGTTAATTACATGTCCCTCTGCGATAAAACTCGAAAAATGGAATGGAGAAAGCCAAAAATGATGAAGCGTTCGCTGACGTTGTCTGCCCTCGCTGTACTGGTTTGCGCCTCGGTGCAGGCGGCTACGGTCGATCTGCGCGTGCTGGAAACAACCGACCTGCACAGCAACATGATGGACTTCGATTACTACAAGGATAAACCGACCGATAAATTCGGTCTGGTGCGTACCGCCAGCCTGATTGAACAGGCACGTCAACAAGCGGCCAATACGGTGTTGGTGGACAATGGCGACATTATTCAGGGTAGCCCGCTCGGCGACTATATGGCGGCCAAAGGCTTGAAACCGGGAGATGTTCACCCGGTGTATAAAGCAATGAATACCCTGAACTATGTGGTTGGCAACATCGGTAACCACGAGTTCAACTACGGGCTCGACTACCTGAAAAATGCCATTGCCGGAGCCAAATTCCCGTATATCAACGCCAACGTCATCGACGCTAAAACACAGAAACCCTTGTTCACACCTTACATTATCGTCGATACACCGGTAAAAGATCGTGATGGCAAAGAACATACTTTGCGAATTGGCTATATCGGTTTTGTACCGCCGCAAATTTTAGTCTGGGATAAAGCCAACTTGCAGGGCAAGGTTAGGGTTAACGACATCACCGAAACCGCTAAACGCTATGTACCGGAAATGCGCAAACAAGGCGCCGACCTGGTGGTCGCTATCCCGCACTCCGGCTTGTCCAGCGAGCCATACAAGGCAATGGCAGAAAATTCGGTGTACTACCTCAGCCAAGTACCAGGCATTGACGCCATCATGTTCGGCCATGCTCACGCCGTGTTCCCAAGTAAGGACTTTGCCAATATCAAAGGCGCAGACATTGCACAGGGTACGCTCAATGGCATACCTGCGGTAATGCCGGGTCAATGGGGTGATCACCTCGGCGTAGTCGATCTGCAGCTAAACAACGACTCTGGCAGTTGGAAAGTGGCCTCCGCCAAAGCGGAAGCACGGCCAATCTACGACAAAGAGAACAAGAAATCGCTGGCTGCAGAAGATGCCAGTCTGGTGAAAGTCCTGGCGGAAGATCATAAAGGCACACGTGATTTCGTCAGTAAACCCGTCGGTAAAGCGGACGACAACATGTACAGCTATTTGGCACTGATTCAGGATGATCCCACGGTGCAAATCGTGAATAACGCGCAGAAGGCTTACGTCGAGCACTATATTCAGGGCGATCCCGACCTGGCCGACCTGCCCGTGCTGTCAGCCGCTGCACCGTTCAAGGTGGGCGGACGCAAAAACGATCCGGCCAGCTTCGTCGAAGTGGAAAAAGGCCAGCTCACCTTCCGTAACGCTTCGGATCTTTACCTCTATCCCAATACCTTGGTGGTCGTGAAAGCCAGCGGCAAAGAGGTGAAGGAGTGGCTCGAGTGTTCCGCTGGGCAATTCAACCAGATCGACGTTAACAGCCCCAAACCACAGGGCCTGATCAACTGGGACGGTTTCCGCACTTATAACTTTGATGTGATTGACGGGGTAAATTACCAGATCGACGTCAGCCAGCCAGCGCGTTACGACGGTGAATGCCAGTTGATCAACGATAAGGCGGAACGCATCAAAGATCTGACGTTCAAAGGCAAGCCTATTGATCCAAACGCCACCTTCCTGGTTGCCACCAATAACTACCGTGCTTACGGTGGTAAGTTTGCCGGCACCGGCGATCAGCATATTGCCTTCGCTTCGCCGGATGAGAACCGTTCGGTGCTGGCCGCTTATATCAGCGCTGAAACTCAGCTGCATGGCGCAGTACGGCCACAGGTGGATAATAACTGGCGTTTGGCGACGTTCAGTAACCCTCAGCCACTGGATATTCGTTTCGAAACATCACCAAGCGAGAAGGCTACGGCGTTTATCAAAACCCATGCCCAGTATCCAATGAAATCCGAAGGTACGGATAACATTGGATTTGCGGTTTATCAGATTGATTTAAGCAGCAAATAAGCAGTAGGCCGGAGGGGAAATCACCTTCCCTCTGGCCATCTACCCCTTTTTCTCTCTGGCGCGCCCTTTAAATTGCATTTAAAATGCATGTTATAGTTTTTCATTTAAAGAGGCCTTCCCATGAATTACCGTGACCAATCCCTCGGCGCTCTCGCCATCGCCATTCCCCGGGCATCACGCCTGTTCCGCATGAACGACTTGGATTTCTGCTGTGGCGGCAAACAAACGCTGCAACGCGCCGCCGAGCGCAGAGGGCTGGATATCGACCGGCTGGAAACCGAATTGGCCGTCCTCGCCGCCAAACCGGAACAAACCCGCGACTGGCGCACTGCGCCCCTCGGCGAAGTGATTGACTATATCCTGCCACGCTTCCATCAGCGGCACCGTGAACAGTTAGCCGAGCTGGTACTGATGGCAGAAAAAGTCGAACGGGTTCATGCCGACAAACCCACCTGTCCACGTGGACTGGCGAAACAGTTGAACCTGATCCGGCTGGATCTGGAAAATCATATGATGAAAGAAGAACAGATCCTGTTCCCGATGATCAAGCAAGGTATGGGACGCCAGGCGAGTGGCCCCATCTCGGTGATGGAACATGAGCATGACGACGCGGGCGAACAGTTGGAAGTGGTAAAGTTCCTCACCAACAACGTGACGCCACCAGAAGGTGCCTGCAATACCTGGCAGGCGCTGTATGGCGGTATCGACGAGTTCATCGGTGACCTGATGGAACACATCAATCTGGAGAACAACCTGTTGTTCCCGCGCGCACTGAACGGCGCATAAAACAAGGGCGCCATGTAGGCGCCCAGAGAAACCTGTCAGAGGATTACAGGATTTCCAGCAGTTCGACGTCAAACACCAGCGCGCTGAATGGCGGGATGGATGCGCCAGCACCACGCTCGCCGTAGGCCAGGTCGTGTGGAATATACAACTGCCATTTAGAACCGACCGGCATCAGGGTCAGCGCTTCGATCCAACCTGGGATCACACCGCTAACCGGGAATTCTGCCGGTTGGCCGCGCTCTACGGAGCTGTCGAACACGTCACCGTTGATCAGACGGCCGGTGTAATGCACACGCACGCGATCCTGACGGGACGGGATTGGGCCATTGCCCTGCTCCAGTACGGAGAACTGCAGACCGGATTCGGTCAGCGTCACTTCGTCACGCTTGGCGTTGTCTTCCAGGAATTTCTGGCCTTCAACAGCCATCGCCTGTTGACGATCACGACGCACGGCATCCGCACGTTCGTGGATTTCACGCAGCGCACGGTGCACCACGTCTACCGGAACCGCCGGGGCATTCCCTTCCAGCGCGTCACGCAAACCTGCCAGCAAAGCTTCCGGTTGTAAACCTTCCAGACCGGACTCTTGTAACTGCTGGCCGACCTGTAAACCAATCCCGTAGCTCGCCTGCGCTTCAACGCTGTCAAAAGAAGGGGTTGTCATGGGGTTTTCCTTTAGTCTGTAAAAAGTCGAAAGCGCAGCATAACAGCGCCGCAATGCCGGGTAAAATCTTGTGTGGAGAATGATGACTTTTGTCGTAGAAAAAGAAACAATAACCCTCAGTTAACACCCGCTCCCGCGAGCCCAGGCGAATCGCCTGTCGCAACAGGCATGGGTTTGCTGCTGCCTTTCACTTCAATCAGTTAGCAGACTATACTGGAAACAGGGCATCGGGTCGGCGGTACACCCTTTTGTACCGTGATATTTTTACGCCGTTGAAGAGAGGTTACCATGGGCAGAATCTCGCCCAGGAGAAGGAAGACCACCCGAGTCTACCAGCCGTTGTTGCGCACCTGGCTGAACTTCAGCCAGCGCCTGAAGCCGGGGTCCGCGCCAGAGGCAGTAGAGAATCCGGATTCAGAACAACCACCGGAAAGCGGTAAGGGGCAAAACATCAAAGCGCTACTGCTGAAGATCTGGCACCTGCCGGACGGCTTCGGTTGGATGGAGCCATTACCCTATTTCCACCGCCGCTGGACACTGATTTTCGGCTGCATCTTGCTACTGGCACTGCTGTGGCCGTATTCATCGGAAAACAGCGGGCAGCCATTCCCGGTCACCCAGCAGGGCAACAACATACCCCTGCAGGCCGATCTGCAAAATGATCCTCAGCAGCAGCACGCCGCCGAACCGGAACCCGCCGGCAACTGGCAGCGTTACCAGATCCAACCAGGGCAAACACTGGCGCAACTGTTCCGCGACAATAGTCTGCCGGTGAATGAAGTCTTCGCGATGGCGCAGGTGGAAGGTAACGATAAACCACTCAGCAACATGAAGGCCGGCCAGGAAGTGCGTATCGAACGTGACACCAACGGCGTGATTACTGCGTTATCGGTCACTGCCGCGGATAACACTCAGGTATTATTCCGCCGCCAGGCCGACGGCAGCTATCGCCGCGAGCGTTAAACCTTGCCCCGCCATTGACCGCGTGATCGCACGCAATGGCCAGGCAACTTAAATCTGCGCCAATAAAAAGTCGCGCAGCACGATGCCGTGGTTGTGCTGTGTGTCTTTGCTGCCATAGAGCAAGGTTAAGGGCTCCCCTTGCCGTAATAACGCCACCAGGGGCCGCCAGGCGTCATTTTCAGCCAATTGCTGCCGGTAACGGCTCTCAAATAATTCCCACTGTTCAAGGTGCTGGTGAAACCACTGTCGTAGTGTGTTATCTGGCGCAATCTCTTTTAGCCACTGCACTCCCAGTAACTGCTCCTTACTGATGCCCCGCGGCCATAACCGGTCAATCAGGTAACAGTTAACCGGTGCTGTGGGGGAGTGATCTATTTTGCACACTTGGTGAGGTGGGGGAATTTCGCCGCGAGGCCAGTGAAAATAAGGATTCCGGACGACTTATTTGATTTTGCATAGCTGATAATAAAATGATCAATATAGGCAAGTTTTGCGTTTTAATTTGCATAAATCTGAGCATCTTTTAAAGGATTTTGAACGTTTTTTTAAAACTATTGAGCAACAATAATAAAATCGATCTTAAACAGTAGCTTAGCGATAAGAGTGTGAGTTTAAGTAGTGGATGATTTTTATCTTGCCTTGTGATCGAAGGCTTTCTTTATTGTTTTAGTGAAAAGAAAATCATGATAAAGTTTACCTCGCTCCTTTCTTTTTAGTTAACTCTATGATTTTGATCAAGAAACCAATATAGATAAATCGTGCCTTTCTTTTTGAAAGGTAAGCGAGCCAATTAAAGGCACTGAACCCCTTCATGCAGGTGAACGAGTTCAGTGGTGATATCCTTGCTCTGTATTAACGTAACCTACCCGTTTAAACCAAAGGATATCTCCACATGCTAGTTAACAAGCAAACAATCGGCGGCCTTTTTATCAATGGTCAAGTTCTGTATAAGAAAGAGTTTGAATCAGTCAAAACTCTCTATCCGCAGATTTCAACAATAATCCCATCATCAACCAGTGAAACGAATTATGCATGGTTGAGTGGGTTTCCGTCACTGCGTGAATGGGTGGGTGAACGCATAGTAAAAAACATAAGCGCTTATAGCTATAATATTAAAAATAGAAAGTTTGAATCAACAATTAAAATTAAGCGTGATGATATTGCCGACGACCAAATAGGATTGTATGCGGCATTCTTCCAGGAAATGGGTGGCGCTGCCGCTCGGCATCCGGATGAATTACTATTTGAGCTAATTAAGTCTGGTTTTGTTGCTCGTTGTTATGATGGTAAACCGTTTTTCAGTGAACAGCATCCGGTAATGAACGGCGTTGAAGAATCTAAAGCATCCAACGTTCAATTACCGGTAAGCAGTGAAGATGAAATGCCCGCATGGTATCTTTTGGATAACTCACGAGCAGTTAAACCGTTCATTTTTCAAGTGCGCGAAAAGTATGAACTTGCCAGAGTTAACGAAATCGATGATTATAATACGTTTATGCGCGATGAGTTTATTTTCGGTGTTCGTGCCCGTGGGAATATGGGCTTTAGTTTCTGGCAGTTAGCATTTGCAAGTAAATTAGCCCTAACCCCCACTAACTTTGCAGAATTGTACGATAGAATGTCATCACAAAAAACAGAAGAAGAACGCCCCTTGGCTATTCAACCTAAAATTCTGTTAGTAGGGCAATCAAACAGGGAGGCGGCGTTTTATATTGCGAAGGCTGAGACCTTAGATAATCAGAAACCAAACCCAAATTACGGGTTGGTTGAGGTAGTTGTTTCACCACACCTTCCTTAAATATTTCTGGCGAGCCATGCTTGCCACGTAATTTTGGATTTTCAAAGTGGGTGCTAAAATGAATTATTGTATTGATAAATTTGGTAATCAAGAATTATCAAAACTACTTACACCAACAGGTGAATTGATTGTTCAGGTTATTGGTATTGAAAACGCAAGAAAACTATTTGGAAGTTTCGGCGGTGCTTACTTTGATTTTCCAAAACGCAAATGGAATTGCGATTCTTTTTCAAAGCTTTCTAATGCTATTGGTCTAGAAGCCGCCCGCGCATTATGTAACCATTTTAGTGGTGAAAAACTATATATTCCAAGGGAAAATATCTTACTGACGAGGGTGAGACATCTACGTTTTGTAAGCGATGTGAAAAAGGCAATTATGAAAGGTTCATCTCTTACCAGTGCAATCAAAAGCGTTTCAATATCACACCAGATAAGCGACAGGCATGGGTGGGATATTTGGAAAAAATTTAACACAGCAGTTGACATTATAAATAACATACACTAAGTTTTAATCGTTCGAGTATTTATCCCTAAAACCCCGGTCATATAATCAGTATGCCCGGGGTTTCTTTTTTCTCTTTCTGGCTATGAACTACCATCTAGTGCCATCCTTATCCATGCCAACTAGTACAGCGCTGCCCTCTGAAAATACACCGATTCAATAAAAACGTTAAAGTTCGCTAAGACCACCTTAGAATGCTACTTTAAAACCCGTTTAAATCGCTTTAATTTAGCTTTATTGATTGTCACTCACCCTAACCTACAGCTATAAGGTTATGTCTTCTTGTAGTGGCTTACATGGCGAATTTGAAAATAGGCGGTTTTGATGTGGCAATGTGAAAACTCCCGACAGTGCCGGGAGCCTTAAGGTGAACAATCAATGCATAATTCATTCGGTACTGTCAGCGCTGCTCGTGATGACATCGTCTAGTGCACGTACCAGCTTTGTCGCTGTCATTAAAAACATACCAATGGATTGCATATCTTGAGCGCTCATATCATGAGCTGTACGCCTGATAAGACATTCGGCGGAATAGTGTTCCATCAATGTTCCTATCGATTCTATCCCGCAGATTAAGCCGTCCTTCGTATTTTCCGCATCAGATAGAATGTTCTTAGCTTCCTCACCCGATAATTTGAGTAGATCGCCGCTTCTCAGCAGGTCGACACACGAACTTACCTCTCTTTTATCCATGAGTGGTCTCCTTAGATGGGAGGCGTGCAGCGAGCGACAGGATGAATTGTTGAGCTAAAATCTGTCTTGCCTCGCTTTCCGAAGCGGCTTCGACACTCAGGCGACAAGGAACAGCGGCCAAGTCAAGCCGAGCTATCGCAAGAAAGCGATACTGATATTTTGGTTGAGTATGAGTACAATGGAACTTAGCCATAGCGTTAATCTCCGTAACGTAGTGGTCAGACGCCTCTGCTGTGCTGGTAACACTCAGAGGCGTTGCTTTGTGTGGCAACTGTAATTACAATGGTCGTTACCATGTAAATGATAATAGACCCGGGTAACGACCATGTCAACACAGCAAGAGAAGAGATCTCCACAGTATCAGATGAGACTACCGGAGGAGTTCCGATCGCAGTTAGAGGAGCAAGCTAGGCTCGATGGAGATTCATCTTTAGCAACTTGGATTAAACGTGTTTTGCGAAAAGAATTACATGCTCGAGGAATAACACCTAAAGGGTAACTACCTAAAGCCAGCTTTATAGCTGGCTATTTTATATTAGAAATCATGGCTTTTTGTTTTTCCTTCTTTGTCATTATCACATTATGGTATCTTTTTGTTGTGAATGACTTCACTTAATTTGCGATTTATTCTGCATTGTTTTGCGATTTATTTTGCATAGTTAATTTAAGTTATTAATTAACGTTATTATGTTCCTATAGAAAGGAAAAATCATGTCTAGAAATCTTTCTTTAGCCCTGCAATTAACGGCGCGTGATACTGGTTCAAAGGTTTTACGCAAAGCAATGCAAGACGCTATACAACAAACGAAGGCTGCTGAGAAGCAAGGGGATCAACTTGCCAAATCTCAGCAACAGAATGCTTCTCGAGGCATTCAGGCATCCAGAGCCCTGCAAGATGAATATCGAAGAGCAGCTTCAGCAAGGTCTACACTTGGAGTCCGATCAGAACGTGAAATTCAGCGTGAAATAACACAAACACAAGCAGCTTATATGCGTTTGACTCGTAGCGGAATAATGTCGGCAAACGACCAAAGCCGGGCATTCACAGCAATGACGCAAAAAGTTGGGCGGTTGCGGGAAGAACTTAATGGTGCAGGCCTAGCTATGAGTCGCATGGAGCGCGCCCGTGGCATTGGCTCTAATGCATTAGCCATAGGTGGTGGGATTTTGGCGGGTGCATCTGTGATAGCTCAGCCAGTGAAAAACCAGATGAGTTATGAGCGACGGCTTCTCATGATGTCAAATACCGGTTTCAATGACCTTAGCCCGGAGGAGCGTATTAAAAAAGTTCCCGTCATGAATAATGCTATAAAAAAGGCTGTAAAATATGGTGGTGGAACAAGAGAAACAGCGGCGGAAACATTAAATAATATTTTTGCTGATGGGCAGGTTGACTCTGAAACTGCCATGGAGATGCTGCCATCAATAATGCGCTATTCTACTGCGTCAGGTGCTGCCCCTCAAGACCTTGCAAAAGTTGCTTCTGCGGCTATTGCCCTTTTCGGTATTACTAAAGAACAATTGCCAGAACTCTTTGATAAATTAATTCGTTCTGGCGAAAACGGCAGCTATGAGTTAGCTGACATGGCAAGAGGACTTCCTCAGCAAATGTCAAAAGGTAAAGCTTTAGGGATGGGAGGGTTAAAGGATATAGATAAATTGCTAGCAGAAAACCAAGCAAACGCCCTTACAGCTGGTGATAACAGTGCTGCCTCGACTAATATCAATAACCTAATGGATAAAATTGTCAGCGCTGATATTAAAAATTCACTCAAGAACTATAAGTTCAGGGGTAAAGATGGGAAGGCATTGTCTTATGAGCAGTATCTTGTTTCTCAGCGTTCTCAGGGGGTCAACACTGCTGATGCCAATATGAAAGCCATAACTGGAATTGTCGAGAGCAATAAGGATTATA
The DNA here is from genome assembly GCF_017832355.1 of Serratia sp. PL17. GTDB lineage: Bacteria > Pseudomonadota > Gammaproteobacteria > Enterobacterales > Enterobacteriaceae > Serratia. Next base: position 62,719 of record NZ_JAFIBY010000002.1, on the reverse strand, counting down.
AAGCGCTCGAAAATAAATTAAATAAATATAAGGGTACAAGTAAAGAAGCTGACCTAAGTGCCGCTATGGATGTGCTGGTTTCATCTTTAGTTGCAAATATAGTCGCAGACCAGCAAGCGGGGATGGCTTTAAAGACAAAGATTTTAAAGCGGGATTTCATTAAGGAACAAATTGCCGGAACTGAGAATTCCTTTGGTGCAGGCGAGGCTGCGTTTAAAGTCATATCATCTAGTAATGACTTCAAAACTGAACAGTTCCAGAATGATAAGGATTTTGCAGAGATCGACTCAATGAAAACTGTATCTGATGTTTTGGGGCGATTATCAAAAGAACTTTCCGATTACTCTAGTCAATACCCGGGGTTAACTACTGCGTTAGCAGGCGCTGAACTTGGTATTAAGGCAATGACAGCGGCTGCTGTCGTTTTTGGTGGCATACGACTATTACAGGGTGGGACTAATATTGGTTTACCTAAAACGTCTTCACCTATCCCAGGGGCTGCAAATGCTGCGGGTATTTCTATACCAGCACTTTACGTAACAGCGGGTTCTGTTGCTCTAACAAGTACACGTGATTATCTTCGCGATGAATTTAAGAATAACGACATGTCCGGTAAAGTCAGTTCAATTAAAGCGGGAACATCTGGTTATAGCTTTGTTGATATTGCTACTGAAATTATAAAAAATCGCTGGGATAACCCTTCCAGTGGAATTAAGGTGCCGAAGGTATCCAGTGGCAGTGTCGACCCATTCGGCTCCTTACCTGATACTGCTAATTTCGGTGTTCCTGATTACTTAAAAAGACAGCCTGCCTCACTAACGAAGGATGACCTAAAAATCCATCTAACATCTGTTGTTAAACTTGATGAGCGCACTATTGGTGAGGCGGTTAGCGATTACCTTGGCGGTCAAGCTGCTCGCGGCCCAAGAGGGCATGAATAACTGACCTAGGTATAAGTTGCTAGTAGTGGTGGTCTATGCAAAATAGGCCGCTAATCTATGCAAAATAAATCGCCGCGCTACAGTGCAGGGCCTGTAAACCCATACACGCGTTCTAAGTGAATCTCTGCCATTTGCCGCTGCTCCTCACCCAAGGTGCTGGCAGGATAACGCGTTTTACCGGACGCAGAAAAGCAAAACGCCAGCACGAGGCTGGCGTTTTAACTTGGTGAACAGGAGCGATTAAGCTTCTGCTACCACAACTACATTCAGCTGTGCGAACACGTCGCTGTGTACCTGGAAGTGAACTTCGTGTTCACCAGTGGTACGCAGAACGCCATTCGGCAGACGAACTTCGCTCTTGGCAACTTCAACGCCTGCCGCAGTAACTGCGTCAGCGATGTCGCGGGTGCCGATAGAGCCGAACAGTTTACCTTCGTCGCCTGATTTAGACGCGATGGTGACTGAACCCAGTTCGTTGATCTTGGTTGCGCGAGCTTCAGCAGCGCCCAGAACGTCAGCCAGTTTGGCTTCCAGTTCTGCACGACGTGCTTCGAAGAACTCTACGTTTTTCTTGGTAGCAGGAACAGCTTTGCCCTGTGGTACCAGGAAGTTACGGGCGTAGCCCGCTTTAACGTTAACTTGATCACCCAGGCTGCCCAGGTTTGCTACTTTATCAAGCAGAATAACTTGCATTACCTTATCCTCTCAAAGTCGTTAATGGACAGTGGCCGATTACTGATGACGATCAGTGTACGGCAACAAAGACAGGTAGCGCGCGCGCTTGATAGCACGGGCCAGCTGGCGCTGATATTTTGCACGAGTACCGGTAATACGGCTCGGGACAATTTTACCACTTTCAGTGATGTAGTTTTTCAGCGTAGCGATGTCTTTATAGTCAATCTCTTGAACGCCTTCCGCGGTGAAACGGCAGAACTTGCGACGACGGAAATAACGTGCCATTAGGCTAGTCTCCAGAATCTATCAATTCAATCTGCTCGGCATGCAGAACCAGTTTGTTCAGCCCGTTGCGCCCTTGATGGCTGCTAACAAAGCCTTGCACGGTTATCTGACTGCCGACCGTTAATCTTTGAGTTAGTGCTTGTGACTGTTGTCCGCTGACAACCACGGGCATTCGGCACCATGCTTGTCTGCTGAATCCGGCTTCCATTTGCTGCGAACGGTGCTCAAGCACAAATTGGCAGTGGGGTATCCCGGAAGGACTCACTTTTCGAACCGGCGTCTTGCACACAGTGCCCGACAAAACCAGACGATTAGATGTCACGGCAGCAATTACTCTTCAGAATCCCCAGCATCTGCATCATCTGCGGTTTCGTTAGCGAAGTCTTCGCGGCGATCGCCACGACGTTCGTCTTTCGCTTTAACCATCGGAGATGCTTCAGTTACCGCGTGCTTAACGCGCATAACCATGCTACGGATAACGGCGTCGTTGAAGCGGAAGTTTGTTTCCAGCTCATCGATCGCTTCCTGCGGAGCTTCAACGTTCAGCAGAACGTAGTGAGCTTTGTGCAGTTTGTTGATCGGGTAAGCCAGTTGACGGCGGCCCCAGTCTTCCAGACGGTGAATCTGACCAGCAGCGTTAGTGATGGTAGCACTGTAACGCTCGATCATGCCCGGAACCTGTTCGCTTTGGTCAGGATGGACCATAAAAACGATTTCGTAATGACGCATCGAATTGCTCCTTACGGATTATTCAGCCTCCTGTCAGGGTCAACCGCGGCCCATGGAAGCAAGGAACGTGTATGTGTGTGCGGCTGAAAAAATGACGCGTAATCATACTTGCGCCAGCGGGGAAACTCAAGGACCGAGGGGGATTTATTATCAGTAATGCGAGCCTGCTACGGAAATAGCACGATTTGCTGTCTGCACAACCTATGTACACAGATCCATCACTTCAGAAAATCTTTCAATGAAATCATCACTGACGCGCAAAATTCATTCATTTTTTTTGAAAGAGGCTATCAAAATACCTCCCTTTTTAATCCTGAATGAAGGTCTAAAATTGTACTTATCCGCCGCAGACAGCGCGACGAAAAAGATTCGAGGTTATTCAATACATACAAATAACTTTTTGCTGCACTGGCACCGGCTGTCAGGCCGTTGAAGCAAACAGTTAAGAGAGGCACTTATGAAACACGTTACCATCGCCACTGCCATTGCTTTACTGTTTTCTGCCCATGCCATGGCCGCCACTGAAATCACGTCACATCAGGCCGATCAACGCCAAAGCGTTGGGTTCGTGACCCTAAACCAGGACGTTGTCTCCCCTGACGATGCCAGTAGCCAAGTGAACAAAATAGCCGAGCAGCGCGGCGCGACGGCCTATCGGATCATCGCTCTGCATGAACCTGAAAACAACAGCACCATGCATGTGAGTGCCGAGCTGTATCGCTAAGAGAAAATGCAGCACCAGGAAGTCAGCCGCGCCCAAAAGCGGCAAATAAAAATGTGAATGTCATCGTCAGCCCCCTGATTCAGGGGGCTTTTTTTATAACGTGCGCCTGAAGAAATCGGCCGTTGCGCTAAGCGCCTGTGGTGTAATGCGGTGCTTGACGTCAGGTTCCGTAAGCAACGTTAGTTGTTGATCCCAACCACTCTGACGAAGTTCGGTCGCCAACCGCAAGCTTTCTGCCACCGGCACTAAATCATCTGCCTCGCCGTGCCACAACAACAGAGGGCGATCGGCAATGTTCTCCAACTGGTGTTCCAGACCATAATCCGCGAGCGCAGCAATACGAGCCTCAAAGCCGTTTGCTGTCAAAGGGTTACCCTGTTCATCCAAAGGGGGGAACAGTGTCTGTGCCAGGGACGTGTAATACCCGGCCCCCATCAGGCTGGCAGCCGCTTTCACCCATGGGTAACGGGCGAAGCTCCCCAGTGTCGTCATCCCGCCCATAGACGCACCGGCAACGCCGATACGTCCCTCAGCAATCAGTCCGCGCTGTTCAAAATGCGCTTTCAGCGCCGGCAACTCATCGATATTGCTGCGCAGGATCTCCCAAAAACGGGATAACCGCTTCTGTTCATCTCCGTCAAAGCGCTCGCCGTGAAAATCGGCATCCGGCAACACCACGCGAAATCCTGCCTTGGCTAACGCATAGCCAAAATAGGCATACACTTCTTTAGACGAGGTATAACCATGGTAGAAAAATATCGTCGGCAGCGGCTGATGGTACTGCCCCGCAGGCACCGCGTGGATCACTGCAATATTCCCTGCCCGCTCGTCATAGATTTCAATCATCCGTTTTCCCTCTGCATATTTGTTGCCTTCATAATGGCAAACTTGCGCTAAAAAGCATTAGCTCAATCTGTTCCAATTTATAATGGGTTACACTGAAATCATGCCGTCGACTTTCCCGAGGTGCTCATGAAACTTTCCCGCCTGTTGCTCCCCCTAACACTGATCACGCTGCTTAGCGCCTGCGGCATCATGACCACAACCCCAAAAGCACCGCCATCACCGACCGGTCAAGCACAGGAGATCACCCGGGCACAAACCGGCACTCTGGTGAAAATGGGTACCACCAGCGCCCTGGTCCGCGGCAGCCCGATGGATGTGGAAGCGGCAATACAGCAGAAGGCCAACGCCAGTGGGGCACGTTATTACATGATCATTATGAACAGTGAAACCGTGGTTCCCGGCCAATGGTACTCACAGGCGATCCTGTATCGGTAACCTTTAGAGTTTTAATAAGATTTACATTGGCTTTGCACAGACTGAAGTTGGATATTGCACACTGGCAAACAGCGCGCCGCACCCTGCGGCGTGGATACAGGATCCGACGAAGGGGAACGCCATGACACGCTCCGCCGCACTCACCGCCCTCCTGCTTTCCATGGGGTTACTCAGCGCCAGCGCCCAGTCCGCTGAACTGGCTCCCGCAGACCGCGTGACGCCTCTTAGCGAAATTGCTGAAATCACCCTAAGTAACCTGTCCGGCTCACCTCAGGATGTAGAACAACTGATAGCCCGTAAGGCCGATGAACACGGGGCCAGCTATTATCGAATCCTGAAGATGGAAGAACAGGCGCACCAACCTGGCTGGCGCGCCTCGGCAATACTCTATCTTTAATAGGTCATGCATGCCGCATTCAGTACGCCGCCGCTGATCGAAACGCCCCCCAGGAAAATCCCGGCGGCCACGTGATTAGATTCAATCTTGTCACTGATCCGCGGCATGTAAATTTTCACCGCCGCAAACAGCAGCAGTTGCACCACTAAAGCCACGACACCCCATAGCAAGTAGTCCAACAGACTGACAGAGTTGATCGCCGCACTGGCCAGCGGGATCACATACCCCAGGCAAGCACCAATGAAGCCGAAAGCGGCAGACTGATTGTCGGCCTTAATCAACGCCCATTCGTCGTGTGGTGTAATGCGGGTATAAACAAACAAGAACACCAGAACCATGGCAAAGCCACTGAAAAAATAAGAGGCGAATGCCGCCAACGCGCTAAGAATATCCATGTCATGCTTCCTGATCAGAGGTCAGTATCCCTTACGGGCCAAGTGCTGAATTAAAAAGCTTTTCTCGTTCTGGCGCCACTGTTTTCCCTAGCCTCCCATCGCTCGGGTAAACAGCGTTTCGCACAGCCGGTCTGGTAACGCCCTTTCACCACGGGCATCGAGCATCATTTGACACCAGGCCTCTGCCAACGGGGGTGAACTGTGACGCAAAAGCTGTGCCGCAGCGAACAAATTGAATAATGTCCCGGTAACCGCGCGCCCTTGCTCTTCATGCGGTTTACGCATCAGCTGGAGCACCCGCCGCCACTGATGATCATAATGGCGGTTTTGTCCCTTCACTTCGCCAAGCTCGCGCTCCAAAGCCTCCTGCACCGCCGGCAGTTTTCCCCATGCCCGCATCACGTCCAGGCACATGATATTACCTGATCCTTCCCAGATGCTGTTTACCGGCATTTCACGGTACAGTCGCGGCAACTCACTCTCTTCGCAGTAACCGATTCCTCCTAACGCCTCCATGGCTTCACCAACAAAAGGGATGCCTTGTCGGCAAACTTCGAATTTCGCTGCTGGGGTCATCACACGGCACAGCGCCTGCTCCAAAGGCGCACCGGTACCCACGCTGTCGTAGGCACGCGCCAGTCGCATCAAGGCCGCTGTCTGTCCCTCTAACCGCAACGCCATCCGCGCTAACACCTGGCGCATCATCGGCTGTTCGATCAGTGGCTTGCCAAACGCCTGTCGCTGCAAAACATGATATAGCGCTACCGATAAGCCACGCCGCATCAAACCGTGGCTGCCCAATGCACAGTCAAAACGGGTCAACCCGCCCATTTTCAGGATATGCCGTACGCCATCGCCCTCCTCACCCACCAGCCAGGCGATGGCATCCTGGAATTCAACTTCACTGCTAGCATTGGAGCGGTTGCCGAGTTTGTCTTTGAGACGTTCCAGCCGTATTGCGTTGCGCGTACCGTCAGGCAGGATCCGCGGCAGAAAGAAGCAAGACAGCCCGCCTTCCGCCTGTGCCAACACCAGGTGTGCATCACTCTGTGGCACCGAGAAGAACCATTTGTGCCCCACGAGCCGGTAAGCTTCACCCGGGCCACGTGCAGCCAGCGGCGTGGCCGTTGTGGTATTGCTTAATACATCGGACCCCCCTTGTTTCTCGGTCATCCCCATACCAATCAGTAATCCGCGTTTTTGTCCGCCAGGCAACAAATGGGCGTCGTAACGATCAGACAGCAGCGGCGTCAGCCAAGTCTGGAACTCCGCGGGTAATGAACGTTGCAGTAATGGAATTGCACCAAAAGTCATGGTCACCGGGCACAACGTGCCGGCTTCAACCTGGGCGTGTAACACAAAACGCGCGGCACGTGCCACAAATGACCCCATGCGCGCATCCTCTTCCCACGGCAGATTGTGCACGCGGTTAGCGATCAAGCCTTGCATCAGAATATGCCAGGCAGGATGAAAACGGACATCATCCAGCCGCTGGCCGGTGGCGTCATAGCGCAGCAGTTCGGGCGGATTGACGTTGGCCAACCGCCCCAGTTCCAGTGACTCCTGAGTACCCAACTGTTGGCCTAACGAAGCCAGCACGTCTGCATCCCAACCGGCTTGCTCACGCTGTATTGCCTCAAGCAGCGGCGTGTCAGACAGGAAGAGATTGCTGTTACCCAGTGGCTTCGGCTGATTAAAAACGGTGTGTGTATTCCAGACCATGAGCTTGCTCCCTGATAAAAGCGTCAGGAGTAATTATGGTCGTCAGGGCGATTTCTGCCGCAGGTGAGATCACAGGGTGGGAAATGAGAAGGTAATAAGGGCGCAATGCCTACATTGCGCCCTTATGGGTAAATCAACTGCGCTGACGTACTGCTTCGAACAAACAGATGCCGGTAGCAACAGACACGTTCAAGGAAGAAACCGTTCCTGCCATCGGGATACTGATCAACTCATCACAGTGTTCGCGGGTCAGACGACGCATACCTTCGCCTTCCGCCCCCATTACCAGCGCCATCGGGCCCGTCATTTTGCTCTGGAACAGCGTGTGATCGGCTTCACCAGCAGTACCAACCACCCAGACGTTCATCTCCTGCAACAAACGCAGCGTACGCGCCAGGTTGGTGACACGGATCAACGGGACATTTTCCGCCGCGCCGCAGGCCACTTTCTTGGCGGTTGCGTTCAATTGAGCGGAACGATCGCGAGGGACGATCACCGCATGTACACCGGCAGCGTCAGCACTGCGCAGACAGGCACCGAGGTTATGTGGGTCGGTCACGCCGTCCAATACCAACAGGAATGGCGTATCCACGCTTTCCAGCAGCGCCGGCAAATCATTTTCCTGATACTGACGCCCTTCACGCACCCGGGCAATAATCCCCTGATGCACTGCGCCTTCAACTTTATCGTCCAGCCACTGGCGGTTCGCCACCTGGATAACAATACCGGTCGCTTCCAGCTCAGCAATCAGCGGCTGCAAGCGGCGGTCATCTCGCCCTTTGAGGATAAACACTTCCAGGAAGCGTTGCGGATCGTTATCTAACAGGGCTTTGACGGCATGGATACCGTAAATAATTTCGCTCATGATGCTCTTTTAACTGTGCGGCTGGCGTTTGCCAGCCGGTGATAATAACGTGTGGCAGGTTAAGCCTGCTCAGCACCTTTCTTCTTGCCGGCGCGTTTGGCCTTAGTCGCCGCCGCTATTTTCCGGGTTTTATCGGACACTTTCTTGGCTTTCGCCTTTTTGTCTTTCTTCACCTTGTCGGCAGGCTTGGCGTCATCTTTACGGAAAGCGCTGTCAGGTTCGAAGTTAGCCGGTGTCTTGCCACCACGACGTTTACGCGGTGCTTGTGTACGGCCTGCGCCTGCGCCGCCACGTAGGGTGCGTTGGCCGCCCTTGGCACGATCGCGTTCAGTTTTGCCTTCACCGCGTGGTTTACGGGTGCTGGAGACCAACGCAAAGTCAATTTTGCGCTCATCCATATGCACTGCTTCCACGCGGATCTCCACGGTATCGCCCAAGCGATAAACCACACCTGAGGATTCGCCAATCAGTCGCTGGCCGATATTATCGTAGCGATAGTAATCATTATCCAGCGATGACACATGCACCAGGCCATCGATAAACAGATCGTTCAAACGGACGAAGAACCCAAAGCCCGTCACGCTGGCAATAATACCGCTGAACACTTCCCCGACGTGATCCTGCATAAAGTCGCATTTTAACCAGTCAGCGACATTACGTGTCGCTTCATCGGCGCGACGTTCAGCCATCGAACAGTGCTCGCCCAGTTGCAGCATCTCTTCGAACTCACTGTGCCAGCCGCCTGTCGGGGTCCAGCGCTCTTTCGGCTGACCATGCTCTTTAGCCAGCACATATTTAATCGCACGGTGCAGTGCCAGATCGGGATAACGACGGATCGGCGAAGTGAAGTGACCATAAGAAGCCAACGCCAAACCAAAGTGGCCGCGGTTTTCAGGATCGTAGATCGCCTGCTTCATGGAGCGCAGCAACATGGTTTGCAGCATTTCATGGTCAGGACGTTCGGACACTTCATCCATCAAGGTCGCGTAGTCTTTCGGTTGTGGCTTGTTGCCGCCACCCAGTGTCAGACCCAACTCGCTCAAGACGCTTCGCAGTGCCGTAATATGATCGTCGCTTGGACGGTCGTGCACACGGAACAGTGCCGGCTCGTTGTGCTTCTCAACAAAGCGCGCAGCGGCAACGTTCGCCATGATCATACACTCTTCGATCAGTTTATGAGCATCGTTACGTACCGTTGGCTCAACGCGCTCGATACGACGCTCGGCGTTGAAGATAAACTTGGCTTCTTCCGTTTCGAAAGCAATGCCCCCGCGTTCGGCACGCGCTTGATCCAACACCTTGTACATCGCATGCAGTTCCTGCAGGTGTTTGACCAACGGATGATAATGCTCACGCAGCTCCTGATCGCCCTGCAGAATGTGCCAGACTTTGTTGTATGTCAGGCGAGCATGCGAGCTCATCACCGCTTCATAGAACTTGGATGTCGACAGGCGCCCCTGGGCGGAGATGGTCATCTCACACACCATACACAGGCGATCTACCTGCGGGTTAAGCGAACACAGGCCGTTGGACAGCACTTCCGGCAGCATAGGGATAACCTGCGACGGGAAGTATACCGACGTTGCACGGTTACGTGCTTCGTCATCTAGCGCTGTACGCGGACGAACATAATAGCTGACGTCGGCAATGGCGACCCACAGGCGCCAACCCCCGCCACGTTTTTTCTCACAGTAGACCGCATCATCAAAATCGCGCGCATCTTCACCGTCAATCGTTACCAGCGGCAAATGACGCAGGTCAACACGGCCTTTTTTGGCCGCTTCAGGCACCTGCTCGCTAAGATCGGCAACCTGTTTTTCCACCTGTGGTGGCCAAACATGCGGGATTTCGTGGGTACGCAGCGCGATATCCACCGCCATGCTGGTGCCCATTTTATCGCCGAGGATCTCAACGATCTTGCCAACCGCTTTAGTACGACGGGTCGGGCGTTGGGTCAGTTCAACCACCACCATAAAGCCCATGCGTGCACCACTCACCGCATCGGCTGGGATCAGGATATCAAAGCTCAGGCGACTGTCGTCTGGTACGACAAAGCCAGTACCGGCATCCATAAAGAAACGGCCAACGATTTGGCTGGTTTTCGGTACCAATACCCGCACAATACGGGCTTCGCGGCGACCCTTGCGATCTGCGGCCATTGCCTGCGCCAGCACCACATCACCGTGGATCGCCATTTTCATCTGCTCGGCGGACAGATACAGGTCGTCTTTGCTGCCTTCAATGCGCAAGAAACCGAAGCCATCACGGTGGCCAATAACGGTACCCCGCAGCAGATCCAGGCGTTCCGGCAGCGCATAGCACTGGCGGCGGGTAAATATCAATTGGCCGTCACGTTCCATTGCACGCAGACGACGGCGTAATGCCTCTAAAGGCTCTTCCCCGGTTAAATTCAGTTCTTTGGCCAGCTCTTCGCGGCTGGCCGGCGTTTCTCTTTTCGCCAGATGGGCCAGAATGAATTCACGGCTCGGGATTGGGGATTCATATTTTTCTGCTTCTCGTTCCAGGAATGGATCTTGTGACATTGCGGTTCCTCCGTTGTCATCAGCAGGGTGTCGCTGAGCCTTGTCTTCTCAGCAACGCTTTATTCGACAAGCAATAGCTTGTAGAGCGATGGATTGTCTTCAACCATATCGGCAAGCGTGTGGCTGTCCAGCTCTTCAAGGAAATTCTGTACGCCCTGTTGCAGCACCTGCTTCAGGCGGCAGGCAGGGGTTATGTGGCAAAAGTCACTGTTGCAGTTAACCAGCGAGAGCGGTTCTAGCGCCCTTACCACGTCGCCAAGGCGAATGGTTTCGGCCGGTTTGCCCAAACGGATGCCACCGTTCTTACCGCGCACCGCGGTCACAAACCCAACCCTGCTTAACTGATTGATGATCTTTACCATATGGTTTCTGGACACGCCGTAGACCTCGGTGACTTCCGAGATGCTGGTCATTTTGTCCGGTGGCAGCGAGGCCATGTAGATCAACGCCCGCAGGCCATAATCAGTAAAACTTGTTAACTGCACATCTACCTCTGGGTGTCATTTTACCCGTCTGATACGCCGATTTTCGGCATTATTCAAAAGATTACTTATTGGATAATAAACCAGCCGGAGAGTTCGCCGCTAATTATTTAGCGCATGTCAGGCTCTGGGGCAGGTTATGAAGGGATTTTTTGATGTGAAACCGCAACTGAGGATAATAATGATAAAAATAAACCGGGACATGCCCGGTTTATCTTATTGCCAGATTATGCGTCGAACGGGTCGCGCAGAATCATGGTTTCGCTACGGTCAGGGCCAGTAGAGATAATGTCTACGGGTACGCCGGTCAGCTCTTCAATACGCTTGATGTAGTCCAGCGCCGCCTGTGGCAGTTTGCTGTATTCCTTCACACCAAAGGTGGTGTCGCTCCAGCCCGGCATGCTTTCGTAGATGGGTTCGATACCTTCCCAACCTTCAGCCGCCAGCGGAGTGGTGGTCATTTCGCGGCCATCTGGCATGCGATAGCCCACACAGATTTTCACTTCTTTCAGGCCATCCAACACGTCCAACTTGGTCAGGCAGAAGCCGGACAGGGAGTTGATCTGCACTGAGCGACGAACAGCTACGGCGTCCAACCAGCCAGTACGACGACGACGGCCAGTGGTGGCGCCGAACTCGTTACCTTGTTTGCACAGGTATTCGCCGGTTTCATCGAACAGTTCAGTTGGGAATGGACCTGCACCCACGCGAGTGGAGTAGGCTTTAACGATACCCAGCACGTAATCTACGTAACGCGGACCAATACCAGAACCGGTAGCAACACCGCCAGCAGTGGTGTTAGAGGAGGTCACGTACGGGTAGGTACCGTGGTCGATATCCAACAAGGTGCCTTGTGCGCCTTCGAACATGATCAGATCGCCACGCTTGCGCGCGCCGTCCAGCAGTTCAGAAACGTCAACAACCATTGCAGTCAGAATATCCGCGATAGACAGCACATAATCCAGCGTTGCCTGATAATCAACGGCTTCAACTTTGTAATAGTTGACCAACTGGAAGTTATGATAATCAACAATTTCCTTCAGCTTAACAGCGAAGGTTTCTTTGTTGAACAAGTCGCTAACGCGCAGACCGCGGCGAGCCACTTTATCTTCGTAAGCCGGGCCAATGCCACGACCGGTGGTACCGATAGCTTTCGCACCACGCGCTTTCTCACGCGCGTTATCCAGCGCAACGTGGTAAGGCAAGATCAGTGGACAAGCTTCAGACAGTAACAGACGTTCACGTACCGGGATGCCACGCGCTTCGAGTTCACCCATTTCTTTCATCAAAGCGTCTGGCGCCAGAACTACACCGTTGCCGATGATGCTGGTCACGTTTTCACGCAGAATGCCTGAAGGAATTAAATGAAGGACGGTTTTTTCACCGTTAATGACCAGAGTATGGCCAGCGTTGTGACCACCTTGATAGCGCACTACATATTGAGCCCGTTCGGTCAGCAGGTCTACGACCTTGCCCTTACCTTCGTCACCCCATTGAGTGCCCAGTACGACGACGTTCTTACCCATTTTAAAAATCACCGGTTGCTTAAAAATGGATTCTACCACCGTAATTCGTGAGTTTCAGCACTTTTAGCGCTGAGTTGCGTATTTTTTAGGCTAAACTTTAAACCCCCGTGCGACTACGCAACATGTAGTAGATCACACAGCCCGCAACCACTATTCCGCCGCCAAATCGCCGTAACGTAGAGTCAGGTAACTGGGTCATCGCCAGTATCATTTTACGCCAGGCCTGCGGAAACAGCATCGGCCCCAGGCCTTCCAGCACCAAAACCAGCCCTAACGCCAGCCAGATCGTTGAATTCATCAGATACTCCCAAAAAGAAAGGGCCCGCGTTTAAACGGGCCCTCGATCATTAACCTGTCGCGGTTACTTACGCGTGGAATCAGGCGACTTCATGTAGCGGAAGAAGTCGCTGTCCGGGCTCAGTACCATCACGTCCTGGTTATTGCTGCTGAAGCTGGTTTCATACGCACGCAGGCTACGGATAAAGGCGTAGAAGTCCGGGTCCTGGCTGAATGCGTTAGCAAACAGTTTGGCCGCTTCGGCATCGCCGTCACCACGAGTGATACGGGCTGTACGTTCGGCTTCTGCCAAAGTACGAGTTACTTCGTAGTCTGCAGTTGCACGCAACTTCTCAGCTTCTTCCTGACCCTGTGAACGGTGACGACGCGCGACAGCTTCACGCTCTGCACGCATACGCTGATAGATTGCGTCAGACACTTCTGCCGGCAGGTTAATCTGCTTGATACGTACGTCGATAACTTCGATACCCAGTGCCGCCATGCTGTTCGGGTTAACCTTCGGCAAGTTGCCAGTGGTTTCCTTTTCAACACGCGCCGCTGCAGAAGCGATAGCATCATCGGCTTCAGTAGTCGCAACTTCTTGGTCATCACCCACGGTACCGGTGTTCAATGCATCACGTACGTCGGACATCAGCTTACCGCGCGAGTCGGTCACGATGTCTTTCACATCCAGACGACCAATCTCGGAACGCAGACGGTCACTGAACTTACGTTTCAGCAGAACTTCGGCTTGTGAAACATCACCACCGCCGGTTGCCAGGTAGTAACGGCTGAAATCACTGATGCGCCATTTCAGATAAGAATCGACAATCAGGTCTTTCTTCTCGCTGGTCACAAAGCGGTCTGCCTGGTTGTCCATAGTCTGGATACGTGCATCCAGCGTTTTCACTGATTCAATAAACGGAATCTTGAAGTGCAAACCCGGTGCATACACCAGCGGTTTGTTGTCGCTGTCACGCAATACCTTGCCGAAACGCAACACAATGCCACGCTGGCCTTCCTGAACCACGAACAGAGAGGCGTATAACGCCACCAGCACCGCGAGGACAATAACTATAAAAGACTTACGCATTGATTACTCTCTCCCTACGCGAGTGGTGTCGTCACGCTGCGCATTCGCCCGGCGCTGGTCCATGACCGAGCCGCTGCTTGTACGCTGGCTGCTAGAGCTGGCGCCACTGTTGACAGACGGAGCGGGGTTGAGACGAATCAGGCTGGTGTCTTTATTGCCGTCAGCCGCCGCGCCAGTTTGACCGCGCAGCATTTGATCCAGCGGCAACACCATCAGATTGTTGCCTTTGTCATTCACCAATACTTTACGGGTATGGCTCAGGACTTTTTCCATGGTTTCGATATACAAACGCTCGCGGGTAATCTGCGGTGCGGACTTATATTCCGGTAACAGCTTGGCAAAGCGTGCAACCTCACCCTGAGCTTCCAGGACGGTACGGTCTTTATACGCTTTGGCATCTTCCAGCAAACGCTGCGCCTGGCCGTTCGCACGTGGCTGAACTTCGTTGGCGTAAGCTTCTGCTTCACGGATGTACTGCTGCTCGTTTTCACGTGCGGCAATCGCATCATCAAATGCGGCTTTCACCTCTTCCGGCGGACGAGCAGCCTGGAAGTTAACGTCCAGCAGTGTGATACCCATGTTGTACGGACGAATAGTCTCTTCCAGTACGCGTTGCGTATCGCTACGTACGATAGTACGGCCTTCGGTCAGGATCTTGTCCATGGTGTACTTGCCGATAACGCCACGCAGGGCGCTGTCAGTCGCCTGGCTCAGGCTGTCGTCAGCATTCGTCACGCTAAACAGATACGCTTCCGGGTTGGTCACGCGATACTGTACGTTCATTTCTACACGTACCACGTTCTCATCAGAAGTCAGCATCACGCCTGAGGCTGCCAGTTCACGCACTGACTCCACGTTGACCGGACGCACTTCATCGATAAAGGTTGGCTTCCAGTTCAGACCCGGCTGTACCAGGTGGCTGAACTTGCCAAAACGGGTGACAACACCACGCTCGGCTTCTTTAATGGTGTAGAAGCCGCTAGCGGCCCAAATCACCACGACTGCAACTGCAGCAATGCCGATAATACGACCACTAAAGCCCGGCCCAGAAGTGCCGGTACCGCCGTTGTTATTGCTGTTGGAGCCTTTGCCTCCGCCCAAACCGCTCAATTTCTTGCTCAGCTTGCGGAAGATATCGTCCAAATCAGGTGGCCCTTGATCACGACCGCCTTTGTTATTACCGCCAGAGTTGCCGCCATTGTTATTGCTGCTCCCCCACGGGTCGCGGTCCTGTCCGTTATTACCGGGCTGATTCCACGCCATGTTTTAGCTCCATATTCTGTGATTGGGTACTTCAGGCTTACGCTTAGTTACAGCAGGCTATCTTACTTGCCCGTTTTCGCTTGGGCAGTGCTCAGAATCCTCACGTACTTGGTGTACGCTCTGGTTCCTGCGCGCTGGCCACCCAAAACTGGCTGAGCCGATAACGCCTGCGGACCGAGTGCTCAAATGTAACAGGATATGATCATACTATAAAGTTAATCAGTTCCTGTTCCTGTTTGCAGAGGCGACGCCATTCGACGATAGGCATACGCACCACCACGCCAATACTGCCGTCTTCTTCGTTCCACTCTTTTTCAATTGCCTGAAGCTGGTAAAAACGGCTACGAAGACGGCCTGCCTCTGGCGGTAAGCGCAGCTCATAATGCGCAATTTCCCCCGATAAGCGCTCCGTCAACGCCTGATACAGCAACGGGATACCTTCACCGCTGGCGGCGGACAGCCACACCCGGATCGGTAAGTTTTCATCGTTGCGGTCGATACGCGGGACAAAATCATCCAGCATATCTATTTTGTTCATCACGAGCAGTGTAGGGATCTCATCCGAGTCAATCTCAGCCAACACGGTATTTACCGCTTCAATGTTTTCATCGACGCGGGTATCCGCGGCGTCTATGACATGTAACAGCAAAGATGCCTGACGCGTTTCTTGCAGCGTTGCCTTAAAGGCGGCCACCAAATCATGCGGCAGGTGTCGGATAAACCCTACGGTATCCGCCAACACGGTATCGCCCACATCGGCGACGTCAATACGCCGCAGAGTCGGATCCAGGGTGGCAAATAGTTGGTCTGCCGCATACACATCAGCAGACGTTATTCGGTTAAACAGGGTTGATTTGCCGGCGTTGGTATATCCCACCAACGAAACGGTTGGCACATCAGCACGGGTACGCGCACGTCGGCCCTGTTCACGCTGCTTAGCTACGCGCTCAAGGCGGCGTAAAATTAAGCTAATGCGATCGCGTAACAGACGACGGTCGGTCTCTAACTGGGTTTCCCCTGGCCCGCGCAGGCCAATCCCCCCTTTTTGACGCTCAAGGTGCGTCCAGCCACGGACCAAACGCGTAGCAATGTGACGCAACTGCGCCAGCTCTACCTGCAGCTTACCTTCATGGGTACGGGCACGCTGGGCAAAGATGTCTAGAATCAACCCGGTGCGATCGATCACCCGGCATTCGCACAGGCGTTCAAGATTTCTCTCTTGCGCTGCGGAAAGGGAGTGATCAAACAGGACAACAGATGCGCCACTGGCTTTTACCGCATCTGCAATTTCTTCGGCCTTTCCTTCACCGACAAAGTACTTGGGATGCGGGGCTTTGCGGCTACCAGTCACCACTTGCAAAGCTTCGACACCGGCAGAGGACACCAGGGACTCGAACTCACTGAGATCTTCTGTATCTTTGTCTTGCGAGAAATAGATATGAACCAGGACGGCCTGCTCACCGGCTTCATAACGGTCAAACAAGCGTGCAACCTCTCAAACGGGAACCCGTGAGTTTGGGGGACATAAACAGCCCATGGCTGCTTATGCTCCCCGTCATGGTTGACTCGCAACGCGCTTTATTCAGCGTCATCGCTTTCCTGCTGCGGCTGTTGCGGCGCAGACGGGTTGTTACCATGGTGATAGTTACTGGTGCCGCCGCTCGGAGTATTGCTATGGTGCGAAACCGGACGTGACGGGACAACGGTAGAGATAGCGTGCTTATAAACCATCTGGCTCACCGTGTTTTTCAACAGGATGACAAACTGGTCAAAAGACTCAATCTGTCCTTGCAGCTTAATACCATTCACCAAATAAATAGAAACCGGAACACGTTCACGACGCAATGCGTTCAGGAACGGATCTTGCAAAGATTGCCCCTTAGCCATTCTATCTTTTCCTTATTTGCTTGTTGTTTTTAACTAAGAACCTGTCGGCTCTAAAATAAACGACCTAAAAAATTTGCGCGCTGAATACTCATCAATTGTACACAATCACTCAACCTATGCACTAACAACCTGTATTACCGAGTCCAAAGCCTCTCCCGGCTTCTCGCTGTCCAGCCAATGTACCGAGTTCCAGCCTCGTAACCAGGTCATTTGGCGCTTGGCCAACTGACGCGTTGCGCAAATACCACGATAAACCATCTCATCGTAACTAATCTCGCCAGATAAATATGACCACATCTGGCGATAACCGACACAGCGAATGGAAGGCAAATCCGTATGCAAATCACCCCGTGCAAAAAGTGCACGCGCTTCCGTCTCAAAACCCGCCACCAACATTTGATGGTACCGCAGCTCAATGCGTTGATGGATCAACTCACGGCTGGTCGGTGCTATCGCAAATTGGTGAACATGATACGGCAACGATTCACCCGAAATTTTAGTCAGTTCCGTTAAAGTTTTACCCGAAATAAAAAAAACTTCCAGTGCTCTGGACAGTCTCTGCGGATCATTCGGATGAATTCTCAATGCCGCAACGGGGTCAATCTCTTGTAACTGACGGTGTAAAGCGTCCCACCCCAACTCTGCTGCCTGCTGTTCGATGCGTTCACGCACCGCAGGATCCGCTGAGGGTAACGGCGATAATCCTTCCAACAGTGCTTTGAAATAAAGCATGGTGCCACCCACCAGCAGCGGGATACGCCCGGCAGCGGTAATTTCAGCCATCTCTTTCAACGCATCAGCGCGAAAATCCGCTGCAGAATAGGCTTCAACGGGATCGCGAATATCAATCAACCGATGTGGCGCCTGCGCCAATTCCTCAGCGCTCGGTTTGGCAGTGCCGATATCCATGCTGCGATAAATCAGGGCGGAATCCACGCTGATCAATTCCACAGGCAGGCGTTCGCGCAGCGCGATCGCCAACGCGGTTTTGCCCGAGGCGGTCGGCCCCATAATAAAAATAGCCGGGGGACGTGGTGTCATTTCAGTTTCAATCATGCCTAAGGGCTGCCAGTGCAGCCTGTAAATCAACAGGTTGTAAAAGTCCGCTCGGTGGTGATTTGACCAGCTGCGGGCAAAGTCGTTCAACGTCGGTCAGTAATTGTATCGCTTGCGAGGTGTTCCATTGTTCATGCTCACTGCCTAAGTGGCGAGCGAACCACGTGGCCAACACCGCGGGCGACATCTCCTGATGCTCGGCCAAGTAGCCTAACAGTTCGGGTATCAGTTTTTGTAAATTTTGTTGGCGTAATGGTAAAGGTACTGCGCGCAGCGTCACACGCCCATGCTCAGACTGCAGGTCCAACCCCATTTTGACGAACAACGGCTGATGATGCACGCAAGCGGCCACCTCGTTTTTGCTCAGCGTCAGCTTGATAGGAATCAACAGCGGTTGCGGCCGTAACCCCTCTTCTGACGGATTAAGCTGCGCCTGGCGCAACCAACGTTCAGCCACCGACAAATTAAGCAACATCAGTTGCTGACGGTTTTCAATCAACGCATAGCAGGGGGGGTGGATCATCAACACACGCCCAAAACTATGTTGGCTACCGGCCAGCGGCGTTTCCTGCGCAATTTTAGCCGGCGGAAACAGCGGTTGCTTCTGCGTTTCTTGCTGAGGTTCAGCCGCGGTAGCCACCTGTAGCAGCTTGCCGTACAGCTCGCCTTCGCGTTTTTGATAACCACTGCCTGCATGATAGGCAGGTTGCGGAGCACGTTCACGCGCGACGGCAGGTTGCGGCTCGCGGTACGGCGCCGGTTGCGAGAAATGGTTCCCCCCGGCAGCGACGCGGTTTTCAGGCTGCCAAGCTGGCGCAGGTTCCTGCTCCTGCTCATCAGCCAGCGGTAGCTGCGCATTGCCGACCTGCTGCAACACGGTGGTTACCGCCTGATAAATAAAATCATGTACCAGCCGCGCCTGATGGAACCGCACCTCATGCTTGGCCGGATGAACATTCACATCAACCTGATGGGGGTCTACCTCGAGATACAGCACGTAAGCAGGCTGCTGATCGTCTTTCAATTGATCCTGGTAGGCCTGGCGGATGGCATGGTTGATCAGACGATCGCGCATCATTCGGCTATTGACGTAGCAATACTGCATTTCGCCCAGTTGCCGAGCGCCCGCGGGGTCGGCCACCCAACCACGGATGGTCAAGTCGCCATGCTGCCATGAGATATTCAGCGCATGCTGCAAAAAGGCCGGGCCACAGATGCTGCCTAATCGACGCTCATGCTGGCTCTCGTCTTTCGCTGCGCGGTATTGGCGGATAAGTTTGCCGTTGTGGCTGAGGTTGATCGCCACATCGAAACGCGCCAGCGCAATGCGCCGCACCACTTCATCAATATGGCCGAACTCCGTTTTCTCGGTGCGCATGAATTTACGCCGCGCGGGCGTGTTGTAGAACAAGTCCAGGACTTCCAGCGTGCTACCTATCGGGTGGGCCGCCGGCTTGACCGTCACCGCCTGATCGCGGCCCTCAGCGTAGGCCTGCCAGGCTTCGTGTTGTTCTGCGGTACGTGAGGTGAGCGTCAAACGCGAAACCGAGCTGATACTGGCCAGCGCTTCACCACGAAAACCGAGGCTAACAATGGCTTCTAAATCATCGAGCGTGCTGATTTTACTGGTGGCATGACGGGCCAAAGCCAACGCCAGATCGTTCTTGCCGATACCACAGCCGTTATCGCGGATACGAATCAGCTTGGCGCCCCCGCGTTCGATATCGATATCGATACGCGTCGCCCCAGCATCCAGACTGTTTTCCACCAGTTCTTTGACCACTGACGCAGGCCGTTCAACCACTTCACCGGCGGCAATCTGGTTAGCAAGTTGGGGCGGTAACACCTGGATGGGCATGCTGACTCCTGTAATATTGGCGCTAGGCCTGCGGAATGGTCAACGTCCGGTCCAGCGGCGCGACGTCCGACTTCAGTTTATTTACACGTTTCAAGTCACTGACGCTGACACCATAGCGAGTCGCAATAGATGTCAGCGTATCGCCGCGGGTCACTTTATGTTTTGACGCTTTCTTCACGCCAGGTTTAGCCTTAGTGCTGGTCGTGACGGCGGTGTTACCCGCTGGCACTTTAAGACGCTGGCCAACCCACACGCCATCCTTCTTCAGCTTGTTCAGATCACGCAACGCCGCCATTGTGGTGCCATAACTGTCTGCGATACCGGAGAGCGTCTCTGCACGTTTCACCACGTGAATCTGTGTTTTGCCGTTAATACGGCTACCACCGGCCGAACTAACGACCGGTGCAGGCTGACTGATGACGTCTGGTGTTGAGGATTTAACCGCCGCTGCGACGTCCAGCGGTCGGTTTTCCACCTTTGGGTCGGCTTGTAGCGGGTGCGCCAGGAAATAACTGCGCAGGCCATTGTGGATCGCCTTGGCAATTTTATCCTGATATGCGCTACTGCCGAGCAGCCGCTCCTCCGTGCTATTACTGATAAATCCTGTTTCCACCAGCAATGATGGAATGTCCGGCGAACGCAGTACGCCAAGGCTGGCGTGCTCTGGACGACGCTTATGCAATGCACCCACACTCTGCAGCTGCTGCAAGACTTTAACTGCGACATCGTAACCCACACGTTGCGAGTGACCGAATTGCAGATCCAGTACCGCTTGGCTCAGATAAGGATCCGCTTGGCTGTTGGCCAGCAAATCACCCGCACCACCCAGTAATTCAGATTGTTTCTCATGCTGTTCCAGCCAGCCCGCCATCTCACTGTTGGCACGGCGGTTGGACAATACCCAAACCGAGGCCCCATTGGCACTGCGATTTGGCGCAGCGTCAGCGTGAATGGACACCAACACGTTTGCGCCCTGCTTACGTGCCACATCCGAACGCCCCATCACTGAGATGAAGTAGTCGCCATTACGCGTTAACACCGGTTTGAACTGAGGATCGGCATCCAGCAGCGCCTGAAGGCGACGTGCGATGGCGATAGTGACATTTTTCTCTTTCAGTCCGTTCGGGCCGATCGCGCCCGGATCCTGCCCGCCATGACCTGCGTCAATCGCCACCACCACGCGATCGCCAGAACCTGCGGACACTCGGCTACTGCGCGGTGTAACCTCTGATGCGGTCCCTGCAACAACGGTAGGTTTATTGGTGAAAGGATTCGAACCGCTTGGCGCTTTACGCATCGGTTCCGGCTCAGACTCCTCCACAACCACCGGTGCTTTGCGCGCCGGCTGGCTCACAACCAGCGGCGCTGGTGCAGGGGCTTTACGCGCGGTGTTGGTATTAGCACTGCCCTCTGCAGCAATAGTGAACACCACGGTATAGACACTGCCATTTTGACGAGTAGCGACCCGGGTCTTCGAGCGCTGCGTTAAATCAAACACCAAACGTACGCTCTGGGCATCTTTCGGCGTACTGGAACGAATGCTTTTCACCAGATTCTGGCCGCTAAAATTCAGCGGCAGGCCACCCACTTTACCTTTCTGATTCACATCCAAAACCACGCGATCCGGGCCGTGTAGCGGGAAAAAGGCATAGTCTGGCGGGCCAGTGAAACTCACGGAGACCGTAGCTTCTCGCTGGGCATTGGTGACTTTAATATCTGATAGTGATGATGCAGCCAGCGCACTTGCCGCACCCAAAGGCCCCAATACGGCGATCAGAGCGATTACGAATAGTTTTCTCAACGCATACGTCATTGCGGCGTCATTCCTGTGGCCCGTGAATACGGTCTAAAAGCTGGCTGCCGTAGGCGGAAACCGCCTGAATTTTTGCCTCTCGGCCTTGATCCTGATAGCTGAGATGCAGCTCCAGATCTGGCTCTGGCAATACGCCCGTGCCCTGCTGTGGCCATTCCACCAGGCAAATGGCATCCTGCGCAAAATAATCGCGAATACCCATAAATTCGAGTTCTTCCGGATCGGCTAAGCGATACAGATCAAAATGGTATACCGCTAATGGCTGCAGCGCATAAGGCTCCACCAGCGTGTAGGTTGGGCTTTTAACATTGCCCTGATGGCCTAATGCCTGCAAGAAACCACGGCTGAAGGTGGTTTTACCGGCGCCCAGGTCACCGTAAAGATAAATTACGCTGGCGCGATCGCACGCCTTAGCCAAGGCGGCACCCAATGCGACAGTCGATGCCTCATCCGACAGAGGTAAAACGAGTTCTTTCATTCGATAGTTTCTATTATGCCAACTCAGGATTAACGTAATAAGGAATTTCCGGCAGCAAATCGCTTGCCAGCATTCCCCTTATTCCTTGTCTTGCCGCCACGCGATCGGCGGCTGCGCCATGCACCACACACCCGGCACAGGCAGCATCATACAGCGAGAGCTTTTGCCCCACCAAACCGCCGATTATGCCTGACAGTACATCCCCCATACCACCCGAGGCCATGCCAGCATTGCCGACGTCAGTGATTGCCATCTGGCCCTGGTCGTCTGCGATCAGCGTGCCCGCGCCTTTGAGCACAGCAACGCCGCCATAGCGTGCAACCAGATTGCGCACTGCAAGTAAGCGGTCACTCTCAATATCAGCGGTACGGCACCCCAGTAGACGTGCTGCCTCCCCAGGATGCGGGGTCATTACACGATTCTGACGCTTCTCGGGATTTAATGCCAGCAAGTTCAACGCATCCGCGTCCCATAACGCCGGTTTATCACTGGCTTGCAATACTTTCAGCGCATTCCTAGCCCATTCTCCCTGGCCCAACCCTGGCCCCACGACCAGTGCGTCTGCCCAATCGAGCGCCTGCTGCAGCGTATCGTCCTTCAACGGCTGTACCATCAGCTCCGGCCTGGCGGTCAACAAGGGGCCGACATGCTCTATGTGAGTAAGCACTCGCACCAATCCCGCGCCGCTGCGTAACGCCGCCTCTGACGCCATACGTATTGCGCCACCAAAACCCTGATCGCCTCCTACCACCAACAGACGCCCCTGTTCACCTTTATGCGTGCAGGGGCGGCGTGGTTTTAACCACTGAGGCAACGATTTGTCAGTAAGCCGCTGAATCTGTGCCGGTTGCTTCGCCAACCAACCAGATAATCCTAGCGTACTCTGGTGAAGTTGCCCGACCCAATCACGTGCCTGGCCTGTCAACAAGCCAGGTTTGAGGGCAATAAAAGCCATCGTGTGCATCGCGCGGATGACCGCACCGGGCGCAGCACCGCTTTCGGCCAACAGGCCTGAAGGAATATCGAGTGCGATAACCGGCGCAAGACTGCGGTTAGCGGCTTCAATCAGAGCGTCGTACGGCGCCCGCGGTGCAGTGCTCAACCCCGTACCGAGCAAACCATCGATAATCAGATCAATGCCTGCTGGCCACTGGGCGTCAGCCGGATGGATTTCACCGCCGGCGGCCAGCCAGGCTTGCCTGGCTGCATCGGCTTCCGGCGGTAATGGACGCGTCCCCTCACAGGCGATCAGGCTAACCTTGACGCCAGTTGCCGCTGCCAGCCGAGCGACAACATAGCCGTCACCACCGTTATTACCATGGCCACACAGCACCAGCCAATGGTGGGCAGCCGGGTATTGGTCGCACGCCAGAGCGTAAGCCGCTTCACCAGCGCGCTGCATGAGTTGATAGAGTGAGATACCCAGCGAAGCAGCAGCACTCGCTTCCGAGCGCCGGATCCAGTCCGCAGACCAGACAGAGTGTGATAAACTGTCAGAGTATTGTTTTTCACTGTGGCCCGTCATGACTCACCCCCTCGATCTCAATCAACTCGCCCAACATATCAAGCAATGGGGGCAATCGCTAGGATTCCAGCAGGTAGGCATCTGCGACACCGATCTCAGCGCCGAAGAACCCAAATTGCAGGCATGGCTGGACAAGCAATACCACGGTGAAATGGAATGGATGGCGCGGCATGGCATGTTACGCGCCCGCCCTCATGAGCTACTGCCGGGGACATTGCGGGTGATCAGCGTACGCATGAACTACCTGCCAGCCAAAGCGGCCTTTGCCAGCACACTCCAAAATCCTAACCTGGGTTACATCAGCCGCTATGCGCTGGGCCGTGACTACCACAAACTCCTGCGCCAACGGCTCAAAAAGCTCGGCGATCAGATCCAGGCCTATTGCGGTGAACTTAATTTCCGCCCCTTTGTCGATTCCGCACCGGTAATGGAACGCGCCCTGGCCTCCAAGGCCGGGATTGGCTGGGTTGGTAAACACTCACTTATTTTGAATCGCGAGGCAGGCTCCTGGTTTTTTCTCGGTGAACTGCTTATCGACTTGCCGTTACCGGTGGATGAACCACAGCAGGAGCAATGTGGCCGTTGCGTTGCCTGCATCACCACTTGCCCAACGGGGGCCATCGTCGCCCCTTATACCGTCGATGCACGGCGCTGTATCTCCTACCTGACTATCGAACTGGAAGGGGCTATTCCGGAAGAATTCCGTCCATTATTGGGCAACCGCATTTACGGCTGTGACGATTGCCAGCTAATTTGCCCCTGGAACCGCTTCTCGCAACTCACCGACGAAGATGATTTCAGCCCACGCGCGGCCCTGCATGCACCACAACTTATCGATCTGTTTGGTTGGACGGAAGAAAAATTCCTGCGCATCACCGAAGGTTCCGCCATTCGGCGAATCGGCCATTTGCGCTGGCTGCGTAATATCGCCGTCGCGCTGGGCAATGCCCCTTATCAGGATACCGTCGTGATGGCATTACGTTCCCGCTTAGAACAGGACGCCATGCTAGACGAACATATCCATTGGGCGATTGAACAACAATTGGCACGACGTGAGGCGCAAGGTGTAGACGTGCAAACAACGCAGAAAAAACGATTGGTACGTGCTGTGGAAAAAGGATTACCGAGGGATGCTTAAAAGCTTCCATGCTTACCAGAGAGTCACTCTGTGGATTTGTGTATAAAAATAAAAATGCTTTGTCTTTCAACTGCAACAAAAAGAGCAAGTGATCGGCATAACGTTTTCCGATAAATAAATATACTTACGAATCAATCAGATAAATATTTCATTTGTGTGGCGTTGATTTTTTGAACTGAGGGTATTATGTACGCTACCTGTGGATAAGTCTGTTCACAACATTTCGACAGGATATGTATAACGAGGCAAAGAACCGCGCCAGCAAAGGCGTTGAACTGAGATAAACCGAAGAGAAAATTGGAGCGGGAAACGAGACTCGAACTCGCGACCCCGACCTTGGCAAGGTCGTGCTCTACCAACTGAGCTATTCCCGCATTGAGATGCTTTGTGCATCCGGCCATCAAACAAAACATGGCCTTTGAATTTTTTGGAGCGGGAAACGAGACTCGAACTCGCGACCCCGACCTTGGCAAGGTCGTGCTCTACCAACTGAGCTATTCCCGCGTCGCATGGGTACTGCTTAATACTCTTTTTATTCATCACACCGCTTACGCAGCATTGTTGAATAGATAATAGGAGATAAATTGCATTATTTATCCCTATCTTATTGATTTTTATGGGCTTTTTTGGCGACACTCAATCAATGGACTGCATTATGGACTAGTCATCGCGCCTTGGCAACCCCCCACATAGCGAAAAAATGCAAATTAGAGGGCGTTTGCTCAATTTGCAATCGAAGGTACCACAAGCTGACAATTTCTCAACATCTGCTGGAACGGCAGAATGATCGTGCCAGGCTGGCACGATCATTCTCATCTTAGCTAAAAATGATAACGTGCGTTCAGCATCCCGCCATATCCCTGCTGACCGTTGTTACCCGCTTGCCCAAACACATGCCCAGAAACTTGAAGCTTCTGCCCAACGTCCCCTGCGGCACCAAGCTTCATCTCTAGCATGCTGCGTGCCAATGAGGCATCCAACACGGAGCTTCCCATCTGCACAGATGCCTTTTCACCATAATGCAGTAGGTTGGTTTCCAAAAACGGCCGAATGCCCGTTTCACGCTGCGGGTAAATGCGTAAACCGGTACGTGCAAACCAGGGATTATTCACATGACTCCTCATGCGCGTACCTTGCAGCACCGCATCCGAGGCACGGTAATCACTGTAGACAAACTGGGCATTTGGTTCCATCACCAGCCCCTCCAAGGCCGAGCCGGCGGCGAATGACGTCATCGCATAACCCGCTTCCAACGAGGCAGACCACACATTCGAATGATAATCGGCCCTCCCAAGTTCGCTGCCAATGTGGTTAGCATAGCGGCCATATTGCAACCAGGCGTCGGCATACCCCCCTTGACGCGTTGCTTCGTTTTCAAAAACGGTGGCATACATCCCTACCGCATACCCCGACATTTTCCCTTTTGCTTTCGCCTGTGCACGGGTGCCTTTGCCTGGCAATACAAGAGTGGAAACCGAATCCGTTCGCGCTGTACCGTACCCACTCATGATTCCCACGTGGGCCGTACCCTTGTTCAGCACCGAGATCTGAAGCACGTCCCCACCCAGTTGCAGGAGAGTACTGTCTGATTTCATATCGACCCGCCCCTCCGACATACTCATCCCTTTATCATGTCGGCCCTGAGTACGAAGCCATAGCCCACGTTCGTCTGGCACACTATTCCCTTCTGCGGAAATAGGCAGACGATCGCGCAGGTTATGAATAAACAGTCTGGTTCCAGCGAGTTGGTTGCCGATGTAAGCGCCACTTTCCGGCGAAACATTACTCACGCTTGGGGCCACCGGGGGCAGCACAATTTCCTCTGGTGGCACTACTGTCGGCGGCTGTATGACCGGAGGTTCAACCGTTGGGGGTGTCACAGGCGGCTCTACCGTAGGGGGGACTACCGGTGGCTCCACCGTTGGGGGGATTACCGGGGGTTCAACGGGCGGCGTATAAGTCGAGGTCAGGTACCAGTCATCCGGCACACCCTGATTCCCACCGCGAACCAGACTGTAATCGTAACCATTGAGGGCCAGAGTGGCCGTTCCCGCGCGATAGCCCGTTGAGGCTGCATCAAGTCTAAAGGCATCCACACCCGTTGTACCGCCGTTAAGTGTTTCTACCAGGCGAATTCCACGCTGGGTATACCCGCCGGTGCCACCAGCGTTGATAACGCGCAACGCGGTTTTACCTTCAGCCGTTCCGCCATCAATGACCAGGCGATCTGTCAGCGAATTATCATCACCGAGCCGCGTATTTAACACTAGGGTCCCATTTCCCCGGTAGTGGTTAACTGTCACCGTTTTAAAACCGCTGTTGTCCGTTGGGGCCAGGAAGGCAACGGTGCCGTCATTTTCTAACGCCCCCAGCAATGAGCTATTTCGCACATACCAATAGCTGTCATTATCCAGCGCAAAACGGTTGACCAAGCCTTTCTCACGTTGGTTCACGGCCCCTACCAACTGGGAACCCTTGGCCAATAAAAGGTTTGCGGAACCGCTATCTATCAGAATATCGCCCGTCAGTTGGCTATTCTTCGCGTCCAACAGAATCGAGCCTGTTTCAATCTCTTTCACTACCCCACCGGAGGTAATGTTAGCCGATTTTGAATACAGCAATATGCCCTGTTCTTCGGCCCCTTCAGTTCTTGCCGTGACGTTGGTGCTATCCAGGATAAACCGATGGTTGCCTCCGTTAGCAAACAAACCGACACCATCCTGCGTATCGATCCGCGAGCCGTTTGTAACAGAGACTTCATTGCTGAAGTCAGCGGAAGTCGCGTAGCTCCAAATACCCTGTGATTTCGCCCCCGTCGACGTTAATTGGACATTATTCAGACTGACCGTTGGGCTGTTGCTGATAAACAAGCCAGCGGCAGACGCACCCGACGTGGTTATTGCTGAATTAAGTGCTGTAAGAGTCGCACCGCTTCCGGTGGCGTAAAGAGCATGGGAATTGTCACCGTAGGTATTGATAACCACATCTTCAAGACCGATTGTCGATCCGGCAAAGCGCGCCAAGGCCCCCACAGCACCGGAGCCAGACGTCTCAATTTTTACATTTTTGGCCGTGGTTGCTGCCTGATTCTTGGCTTCAGCCGCGACATAAAGCGCATGACCGCTGTTGCCCTCTGTCGCCAAGATACCCTCATCCAACAAGACCTTTCCTGCACGGTTATCTATGCCGACATAGAGGGTGCGAATATCGAAGCGACTTGCCGTCAGGCTAGTGCCCGCAGAGGGCAGCCACGCACCGGAGGTATAAGGGTCTGGTGCTCTGATTTGCACGTTCTCCATGACAACGCGCGCATTTTGCGAATTGATATTGAGGCCATAACTGAACTCTCCTCCCGCAACCAATTTGGCATTGCGAAGATAAACCACAGGCGAGGTTCCGTTATAAAGAGACATCAGCCGGATCGCATCGCCTTTGGCGGTTAGCGTGCCGCCATTCATGTCAAAGGCACCACTTCGCACGATCACTGCAGGCCCATTGACAGAAAGCACATCCGTGTCCTTTAAGGTTATCAACGCGTTTGTGCCCTCTGCATATACAGCGGCGTTAGCGCTACCTTTAACGGTTATTGTTGAATTATCTAGCCGAATAGAAGCCCCTGGCCCGGCAAATGCCCCTTTTCCCGCAGCCATGATGGTCACGTTTTTTGCAGTAATGCTGGCTTTTGCGTCTTTCGCATGCAGACCATCACTGTTGGTACCCGCCGTAGTGATAGTCCCACCATTCAGTATGATTTTCCCGCCCGCCTGAGCCATCGCGCCATGCGAGCTTGTCCCTTCTGTAGAAAGCGTCACCCCGGTACCGGCAATGCTGCTACCTGTATCTCTCGCGTACAGTGCATGGGTTTTAGAACCTGTACCAATGGTCTCAACGGTACTGTTGCTCAAGAACACAACACCGCCGTACCGCGTCAGCACGGCTGGCGTGTCGCCAGTGTCCGTGCCGTCTGCACGAATGGAGATATCCTCGCCAGTGAAGCTATTACCGACCTGGGAGACCAAAATGGCGGGCCCCCTGCCAATGTGATTCACCCTATCGCCAGGCGCCAGAATAATTTGGGTGTTGCCACTGGGATCATCCACGACAATTTGCCCGTATTCTTCCGCAAAGCTGGATCCAGAACTGAACAGCGCCAGCATAACGGCACTGTAACGGAAAGGAGCCCGTTTATAGGGCCGATGTAAAGCAGGTGTAACCCCCGCAGTTACGTTTTTGCTAAGTCCTGAAGTCAATTCAGATACGGCTTGATATACCCGCAAAGCTGAATTAAATACGATACGAAATACGTGATTCATTATAATTTGCTCCAGCCTTTATGGCCGCTGGCAGCAATTCAAAAACAATATACTTGCTGCACATCGGGCCAAAAAGTCGTCCGACAAAATCCATTTCATGACGCTCCGTGTGCCTGGCGCCTACGAAGCCTGGGTTGGGCATGCAATCCCCTGGTACATTGGCGGAGG
The DNA here is from genome assembly GCF_017832355.1 of Serratia sp. PL17. Lineage (GTDB taxonomy): Bacteria > Pseudomonadota > Gammaproteobacteria > Enterobacterales > Enterobacteriaceae > Serratia. The sequence continues at coordinate 33,286 of NZ_JAFIBY010000002.1, read as the reverse complement.
CCCGGCAATATCTACGTGCACATATTTACCGATACCCTATTGCCTGCATTATTCGCACTAAAAATAACACACGGCATTTAACTTAAAGAAATTAAAGTTTCCAAAAAAATGAAAATTCAGAAAAACCTTCAACACATTGAATATAAATAATAAAAATTATTTATATATTGTAATTTTAGTATATTAATTTCTTATTAATTGGGCCTAAATGAGAAAGCACACCCCATTCTGTCGAAACAGAGATCGGGTGAGTATGACGTTGAAGCAGGGGGGCTTTGGGGAATACAAATATTGGGAGCAAGGAGTGGCCCACTTGCATTGACCAGGAAAACGCGTGGTCAGAAAATACAAAAACAAAAAAAGGGGCAAAAGCCCCTTTCTTCGTCATCTGCAGAATGCTCTGCAGCGTATAATTTTGGAGCGGGAAACGAGACTCGAACTCGCGACCCCGACCTTGGCAAGGTCGTGCTCTACCAACTGAGCTATTCCCGCCCGGCGTATCGATGTCGGAACTAAACGAAATTCTTCATCGGTACGGGGTGCGCATTATACGAGAAATCCTTTTGGCCGCAAGCCCCTAAAAGCAAAAAAACACGATTTTTGTTTGATTGCTGATTAAATCGGCTGATTGAACAATTAAGCGGCGCAGCCGAGCACTTTTGGAATACGGCCCTGTCGAGGGCCCCACATCCATTACAACTGAATGAAATGCTCACGGTAATAGGCCAACTCGCCCACCGACTCACGGATGTCATCCATTGCCTGATGCGTCCCCTGCTTTTTAAAACCGCTCAGGATTTCCGGCTTCCAACGACGAGCCAACTCTTTTAGCGTACTGACATCCAGATAGCGGTAATGGAAGTAGGCTTCCAGCTCTGGCATATAACGGAACAGGAAGCGACGGTCCTGACCAACACTGTTGCCACAAATCGGTGATTTACCGGCAGGAACCCACTGCTGCAAAAAGGCAATGGTAGCCAGTTCAGCGGCATGGTCGTCGAACTGGCTGGCCTTCACACGCTCCACCAGCCCACTGCCGGTATGCGTGCGCACGTTCCAGTCATCCATAAGCCCCAGTTGTTCATCTGATTGATGTACGGCGATTACCGGACCTTCTGCAAGGATGTTCAAATTGGCGTCAGTGACCAATGTGGCGATCTCGATAATGCGATCGCGTTCAGGATCCAACCCAGTCATTTCCAGATCGATCCAAATCAGGTTATTTTCGTTTCCTGTCATGATATTTCCTGCGTAAAAGCCAAAAGATAAACAAACTGTGGACAAGGCGGCGACCGACGCTGGCTGTTTGCTGGCAGAGGTACGCTGCGCGTGGCGGCTAACAACGGTTATTTAATATAAAATAGCGTGTATCATAGTCTTTTTGGTCGCCATGAGCGATAAAGCGGATTCAAGTGAGGCGCAGTGAGCAAGAACAAACTGTCCAAAGGTCAAGAACGCCGCGTGCAGGCGAACCATCAACGTCGCCTGAAGCGCACCGATAACAAACCGGAACTGGATGATTCCCAACTGGGCGAGCCGCAGGACGGCATCGTAATCAGCCGTTTTGGCATGCATGCTGACGTTGAAGCAGCGGACGGTACCCAGCATCGCTGTAATATCCGCCGTACGTTGCGTTCACTGGTCACCGGCGATCGTGTGGTATGGCGTCCCGGTGTTGGCACCCATGAAGGGGTCAAAGGGATTGTCGAGGCGGTATACGAACGCACCTCGGTACTGACACGCCCAGACTTCTATGACGGCGTGAAGCCGATCGCCGCTAATATCAACCAAATCGTTATTGTTTCGGCGATCTTACCCGAACTTTCGCTAAACATCATCGACCGTTACCTGGTCGCCTGTGAAACGCTGGAAGTTGAGCCACTGATCGTCCTGAACAAGATTGATCTGTTAGACGCCGAAGCGCGTAAACGGGTCGACGGTATGATGGATACCTATCGCAAGATTGGCTATCGGGTATTGGAAGTCTCCAGCCAGACGCGCGAAGGCATGGAAGCGTTTGAACAAGCGCTGGTTGGGCGCATCAGCATCTTTGCGGGCCAGTCAGGGGTCGGCAAGTCCAGCCTGCTGAACGCTCTGCTTCCCGCGTCCAAAGAGCAAATTCTGGTAAATCAGGTTTCCGATGTCTCTGGCCTCGGGCAACATACCACTACCGCTGCACGGCTGTATCATTTCCAGCACGGCGGCGACGTGATTGACTCCCCAGGGGTGCGCGAGTTTGGCCTGTGGCACCTGGAACCGGAACAAATCACCCAAGGTTTTGTCGAATTCCGTAATTATTTAGGCGGTTGCAAATTCCGTGATTGCCGCCACGATACCGATCCAGGCTGCGCGATCCGTGCCGCAATGGAGAAAGGCGACATCGCGAAAGAACGTTTTGACAACTACCACCGTATTCTGGAAAGCATGGCGCAAGTGAAGGTTCGCAAGAACTTTACTGATGCCGCAGACTGATCATACCGGGCGGCGTTGACTGTGGCGGAGCCACAGTTACAATGCGCGCCCTTTTACCCCGATTTACGAGGTTAACGTGCTGGATAGCATCAAAATTAAATTGCAGTATTGGTTGCCAAAGCTGGCACTGACCCGCCTGGCTGGCTGGGGTGCGGATAAAAACGCGGGCTGGCTAACCCAGCTTGTACTGAAGGCGTTCGCCCGCTATTACCGCGTGGACATGCAGGAAGCAAAAAATCCTGACCTGGCTTCTTATGCCACTTTTAACGATTTCTTTGTGCGACCGCTGCGTGACGGTGCGCGTCCGATCATCGACGACGCCCACTGGTTGGCGCTGCCTGCCGATGGTGCGATAAGCCAGCTCGGCCCGATCAACGACGATCAAATTTTCCAGGCTAAAGGTCATTACTACAGTCTGGAAGCGCTGCTTGCCGGTAACTATATGCTGGCGGAGCCATTCCGCAACGGCTTGTTTGCCACCACTTACCTGGCCCCGCGTGATTATCACCGCGTGCATATGCCTTGCGCTGGCGTATTGCGCGAAATGATTTACGTCCCGGGCGACCTGTTTTCCGTCAACCCACTCACCGCCGCCAACGTGCCGAACCTGTTCGCACGCAACGAGCGTGTCATCTGCGTATTTGATACCGCCATCGGGCCAATGGTGCAGATTCTGGTCGGTGCCACTATCGTTGGCAGTATCGAAACGGTGTGGGCTGGTACGGTAACGCCACCACGCGAAGGCGTGATCAAGCGCTGGACCTATCCCGAAGAGGGCGCAGAAGGTGCCATCGCCTTGGAAAAAGGCGAAGAAATGGGCCGTTTCAAGCTCGGCTCTACCGTCATCAATCTGTTTACACCAGGCAGCGTAGCGTTTGCTCCGCAGCTGAATAACGGCACCGTGACCCGCATGGGTGAAGCCTACGCAGAAATACCAGCCGCGCCTGTCGCCGCTGAATCACCGCAGATCTAAAGGAATTGACGCTGTGCGCCTGATTATCACGCTATTGCTCGGTTGTTTACTGTCTCAACCGGTGCTGGCCGCTACGGTGCCCACTGAAGCTCAGATTAAACAAGAGCTAAAGCAGGCCGAGGGCAACAAAAGCGCGCCTAATCAGGCGGAAACGACAGAGGCACTCCAAAGCGCCCTCAATTGGTTGTCAGAGCGGAAAGAGTCGTTAACGCGCGTTGAACAGTACCAACGCGTAATTGACGACTTCCCCAAGATGACGCAGGAACTGCGCCGTCAGTTAACGCTGGAAAACAGTAAAATCCTGCCAAACGGCGATAATCTGCCGGCCAGCGATCTGGAGCAGCAAATACTGCAGACCAGCAGCCTGCTGCTGGAACAGGCACGCCTGCTTCAACAAGAACAGGACCGTACGCGAGAGATCAGCGACTCTCTGGGCCAATTGCCACAGCAGCAGACCGATGCACGCCGTGCGTTGACGGAAGTACAGCGCCGCCTGCAGGCTCAACCCGCCAATCCAACCACCCCGCATGCGCAAGCAGCGCTGGCGTTATTGCAGGCAGAGGCCGCGGCGCGCAAAGCCAAGGTGGACGAGCTCGAGCTGGCGCAACTGTCCGCCAACAACCGTCAAGAGCTGGCGCGAATGCGCGCAGAAGTCTACAAAAAGCGCCATGAGAAGATTGACGTTCAACTGCAGGCGTTACGCAATAACCTCAACGCACAGCGGCAACGTGAAGCCGAGCTGGCGCTGGAAAAGACAGAGCAACTCGCCGAACAAAATGGCGATCTGCCAAAAAGCGTCAGTCAGCAGTTACAGATTAACCGCGAGCTTTCTGCCGCGTTGAATAATCAGGCCCAGCGTATGGACCTGATCTCATCCCAACAACGACGGGCCGCCGCCCAAACGCTGCAGGTGCGTCAGGCACTAAGCACCATTATCGAACAGGCGCAATGGCTCGGTTCCTCGTCGGCACTCGGCGAAACCCTGCGCGCTCAGGTGGCAACGCTACCTGAAATGCCCAAGCCACAGCAGCTCGATGGCGATATGGCCCAACTGCGCGTGCAACGGCTGCAGTTTGAAAGCCAGTTGGAGAAGCTGCCTCAGCGAGAATTCAAACGTGACGACGGCAGTGAACTGACCAGCGCGGAACGACGCATTGTCGACGCCCAATTGCGTACCCAACGTGAACTCCTGAATTCACTGCTTTCTGGCTGCGACACTCAAATCCTCGAACTGACCAAGCTTAAAGTAGCAAATACCCAGTTGATCGAGGCGCTGAACGAAATCAAGGACGCCACGCACCGCTATCTGTTCTGGGTCCCGGATGTTAATCCGATCACCCTGTCCTACCCGATTAACGTGGCGCACGATCTTACGCTCTTGCTGTCGCTGGATACGTTATCGCAGCTGGGCGGCGCCTTTATGATGATGGTAACCAGCCGCGAAACACTGATCCCCATCTTTGGCGCTCTGCTGCTGGTCATTTTCAGCATCAGTTCCCGTAAGCACTACCACGACTTCCTGGCTCGGGCCAGCAGCCGAGTTGGTAAGGTCACCCAAGACGAATTTTTCCTGACCGTACGCACCGTATTCTGGTCAATTCTGGTTGCACTGCCGCTACCTGTACTCTGGGCAGCACTCGGGTTTGGCCTGCAAAGCGCCTGGAATTATCCGGTCGCAGAAGCGATCGGCAAAGGGGTGACGGCCACACTGCCAATCCTCTGGGTATGTATGATTTGCGCCGCGTTTGCCCACCCGCAAGGGCTATTCATCGTGCATTTCCGCTGGCCGGCGAAGCAAGTTTCACGCGCCATGCGCTACTACAAAATGTCGATCTGGCTGATCGTGCCGCTGATCATGGCCCTGATCACCTTCGACAGCCTGAAAGAACGCGAATTTGCCAATACCCTTGGCCGGCTGTGCTTTATCCTGCTGTGTTTAGCGCTGGCTATCGTCACCAACAGCCTGAAACGTGCCGGCATTCCGCTGTATCTGGACAAGAAAGGCTCCGGTGAGAACATCATCAACACCGCACTCTGGGGGCTGCTGTTGTCAGCACCGGTGTTGGCGGCGCTCGCCTCCGCCGTCGGGTACCTGACCACGTCGCAGGCGCTGCTGGCACGATTGGAAACCTCCGTCGCAATCTGGTTCTTCCTGCTAGTGATCTACCATATTATTCGCCGGTGGATGCTTATCCAGCGCCGCCGTATCGCCTTCGACCGCGCCAAGCAGCGCCGTGCCGATATCCTGGCCCAGCGTGCGCGTGGTGAAGAGGAAACCTCACACGCCCCCAACAGCACCGAAGGTTCGATGGATCTGGATGACTCGGAGATCGATCTGGACACCATCAGTGCCCAATCCCTACGGTTGGTGCGTTCGATCCTGACAATGATCGCGCTGGTGTCAGTGATCGTCCTGTGGTCAGAAATCCATTCCGCCTTTAGCTTCCTGGAAAACATCACCCTGTGGAACGTCAGCTCGACGGTCAATGGGGTGGATACCGCGCATCCAATCACCCTTGGTGCGGTATTGATCGCCATTCTGGTGCTGATCGTCACCATGCAACTGGTGCGTAACCTGCCAGCGCTGTTGGAACTGGCAGTGCTTCAACACCTGGATCTGGCACCGGGCACTGGCTATGCCATCACCACCATCACCAAGTATCTGCTGCTGCTTTTCGGCGCATTGCTCAGCTTTGCCTGGATCGGCATCGAGTGGTCGAAACTGCAATGGGTAGTGACTGCGCTCAGCGTGGGGTTGGGCTTTGGTATGCAGGAGATCTTCTCTAACTTTATCTCCGGCCTGATCATTTTGTTCGAGAAACCGATCCGCATCGGCGATACCGTGACGATCCGCAATCTGACCGGCAGCGTGACCAAGATTAACACCCGTGCCACGACAATTTCAGATTGGGATCGCAAAGAGATCATCGTGCCTAACAAGGCATTCATCACTGAACAGTTTATCAACTGGTCGCTGTCGGACAACCTGACCCGTGTGGTACTGACCGTGCCGGCACCTGCGGATGCCAACAGTGAAGAAGTGACCAAGATCCTGACCAACGCCGCAGAGCGCTGCTCACTGGTGCTGGATAACCCGGCGCCTGAAGTCTATCTGGTCGATCTACAGCAAGGCATCCAGATCTTTGAACTGCGTATCTATGCCGCAGAAATGGGCCACCGCATGCCGCTGCGTCACGAGATCCATCAGTTGATCCTGTCCGGTTACCGCGAGCATGGCATTACGCTGCCATACCCGCCGTTCCAGGTGCGCAGCGAAACGCTATCCCGCTTGACCAGCAACGGTCGCACGCCGCCTTCCACGCCGGCGCCTAACACCAAACGCGAATCGGGCAGTTTGTAACCTCAGCATGCAAAAAGGGTTCGGCGTGCAATGCAACACCGAACCCTTTTATCACCACAATATACCCTATGGATTTCACGTTGCGGCCAGCTCCCCCCACTGACTTACTTCAGTAAGTCAGTGGGGGGAGCGATAAATCTGTCTGAACGCTGCGGCGTGAAAGACGACAGAGATACGCTTACGCGCGCCCAACCGGGAAGGCCAACACGTCGCTCAGGCTTTCTGCCCCCAGCGCTAGCATTACCAGCCGGTCAACCCCCAGGGCCACACCAGAACATTCCGGCATACCATGCTGCAAAGCGTCCAATAAATTGTTATCAATCGGATGCTGCGGCAAACCACGTTCCGCACGCTTGCGATTGTCCTGATCAAAACGCTGACGCTGTTCACGGCTGTCGGTCAGTTCACGGAAACCATTCGCCAGCTCAATCCCTTTGAAATAGACCTCGAAACGTTCCGCCACCCGGTGATCTTCAGTACTGATTTCCGCCAACGATGCCTGGCTGGCCGGGAAATGATAAACGAATGCCGGTTTATCACGGCCGATGTGCGGTTCCACACCCACGGTGAACAACAGTTGCAGCAGCGTGTCGCGATCTTCTTCAGTATCGGCGATGTTGCTCAGATCGAGCTTGGCTGCCGCTTCACGCAGCTGGACTTTCTCCGCCGACAACGGATCGATATCCAGATGGCGCAAGAAAGCCTGCTGATACGACAGCGTCTCCGCGCTGTCGCAATCCAATACCTGCTGCAACAGATCGTCCACTTCATTCATCAGCCGGTACATGTCGTAATGCGGACGGTACCACTCCAGCATGGTGAATTCCGGGTTGTGGTGCCGGCCCGCTTCTTCATTACGGAAACTGCGCCCCATCTGATAGATCGGTCCGCTGCCTGCCGCCAACAACCGTTTCATGTGGTATTCCGGGCTGGTCATCATGTACAGCGTCAGGCCATCCGCGGCACCGGGTCCGACAAAGCGAGTCTGGAACGGGAACAGGTGGATATCGGTGACCGTCGCCTGGCTCATGGTTGGCGTTTCAACTTCTAATACGCCACGATCGGCGAAGAAACGCCGGATCTCAGTCAGGATCGCTGCGCGTTTCAACAAATTGGCGATGGGTGCACTTGGCTGCCAGCTTGCCGTTTCGCTCATGGTAATTACTCCGAAATCAAACAGGGGATGCAGTCTACTCGTATCCAGGCATGCAAACAAATTCTTAACAGCCCGGCGCCTTTAATGGCGGTATTTCCTAATAAATAATTAGCAGAAAGGTTAATAAAAGGTGAATAAACGTTAAATACCCCTTGCAGGCAATTATCCTTCCGGCTTCGAGTTAAAAGGCAAAACAATCGATCACATCAAATTTCTTCTACTTATCTTTAGGTATAGTTAATTCCACATTATTGGTGGGAGATATCTATCCTTAGTCTTTATGCAACGACAATGAACTCAATTAGTTAGCACCCGAAGAATTTTTATAAATATTAAGCATAGATATTTAATTTGCCGTTCTTAACAAGAATATTGGAGGAATGCAGTGCAAACCTTTAACGCCGATCTTGCCATTATTGGGGCCGGGGGTGCTGGTTTACGTGCAGCAATAGCCGCAGCGGAAGCCAATCCCCAACTGAAAATCGCGCTGATCTCTAAAGTTTACCCGATGCGCAGCCATACCGTGGCCGCCGAAGGGGGCTCCGCCGCCGTTACTCAGGATCACGATACCTTTGACTACCACTTTAACGACACCGTTGCCGGTGGCGACTGGTTGTGTGAACAGGACGTAGTCGACCATTTCGTTCACAACTGCCCACGTGAAATGATCCAACTTGAACAGTGGGGTTGCCCGTGGAGCCGCAAACCAGACGGTTCAGTCAACGTGCGTCGCTTCGGCGGCATGAAGATTGAACGTACCTGGTTCGCCGCCGACAAAACCGGCTTCCATATGCTGCATACCCTGTTCCAGACGTCACTCAAATACCCGCAAATCCAGCGTTTTGACGAGCACTTTGTGCTGGATATTCTGGTGGATGACGGTCAGGCCCGTGGTTTGATAGCGATGAACATGATGGAAGGCACCCGCGTGCAGATCCGTGCCAATGCGGTGATCATGGCTACCGGCGGTGCTGGACGCGTATACCGCTACAACACCAACGGCGGCATCGTTACCGGTGATGGCATGGGTATGGCGTTCCATCACGGCATACCGCTGCGCGATATGGAATTCGTCCAATATCACCCGACCGGTTTGCCAGGCTCCGGCATTCTGATGACTGAAGGTTGCCGTGGTGAAGGCGGCATTCTGGTGAACAAAGACGGCTATCGCTATCTGCAAGACTACGGCATGGGGCCAGAAACCCCGCTGGGCGAACCGAAGAATAAATACATGGAACTGGGCCCGCGCGACAAAGTTTCTCAGGCCTTCTGGCACGAATGGCGTGCCGGCCGCACCATCCCGACACCTCGTGGTGACGTGGTCTATCTCGACCTGCGCCATTTGGGGGAAAAGAAACTGCTCGAACGCCTGCCGTTTATTTGTGAACTGGCCAAAGCCTATGTCGGCGTGGATCCGGTGAAAGACCCCATTCCGGTTCGTCCGACCGCGCACTACACCATGGGGGGTATTGAGACCGACCAAAACTGTGAGACACGCATCAAGGGGCTGTTTGCCGTTGGCGAATGTTCGTCTGTCGGTCTGCACGGCGCCAACCGACTGGGTTCCAACTCACTGGCAGAATTAGTGGTGTTTGGCCGAGTCGCCGGTGAGCACGCCGCACGTCGGGCATTGGAAAGCGGCCCGGCCAACGGCAGTGCTCTGGATGCACAGGGCCGCGACGTCGAGACCCGTCTGAGCAACCTGATGAAACAGGAAGGTAACGAGAACTGGGCCAAAATCCGCGACGAAATGGGCATGTCGATGGAAGAAGGCTGCGGCATTTACCGCACGCCAGAGTTGATGCAAAAGACTGTCGATAAGCTGGCTGAGCTGAAAGAACGTTTCAAACGCGTAAAAATCACCGACAGTTCCAGCGTGTTCAATACCGATTTGCTGTACACCATCGAGCTGGGTTACGGGCTGGACGTCGCAGAATGCATGGCACACTCTGCCCTGAACCGCAAAGAGTCCCGCGGTGCTCACCAGCGCCTGGATGAAGGCTGTACCGAACGTGACGACGTGAATTTCCTGAAGCATACCTTAGCGTTCCATAACCCGAACGGCGCACCACGCCTGGAATACAGCGACGTGAAGATCACCAAACTGCCACCGGCCAAACGCGTGTACGGTGCTGAAGCCGAAGCACAGGATAAAAAGGATAAGGAGCAGGCAAATGGCTGAGATGAAGACCCTGAAAATCGAGGTCATGCGCTATAACCCTGAACGCGATGCCGAACCGCATTTCGAAACCTTTGCAGTCCCTTATGACGAACAAACCTCGCTGCTCGATGCGCTGGGCTATATCAAGGATAACCTGGCGCCCGACCTGTCCTACCGCTGGTCATGCCGCATGGCGATTTGCGGTTCGTGCGGCATGATGGTCAACCGGGTTCCGAAATTGGCCTGTAAAACCTTCCTGCGCGAATACACCGACGGTATGAAAGTAGAGGCCTTGGGTAACTTCCCGATTGAACGTGATTTGGTGGTCGATATGACTCACTTTATCGAAAGTCTGGAAGCCATTAAGCCTTATATCATCGGCAATAACCGCAAACCGGAAGATGGCCCTAACGCACAAACCCCTGCGCAGATGGCCAAGTATCACCAGTTCTCTGGCTGCATCAACTGCGGTTTGTGTTACGCCGCTTGTCCGCAATTCGGCCTGAACCCAGAGTTTATTGGCCCTGCGGCGATTACTCTGGCGCATCGCTATAACCTGGATAACCGCGACCACGGCCAGAAACAGCGCATGGCGCAGCTCAACGGCCAGAACGGCGTATGGAGCTGTACCTTTGTTGGCTATTGTTCTGAAGTCTGTCCGAAGCACGTTGATCCAGCCGCTGCGATTCAGCAAGGCAAGGTAGAAAGCGCCAAAGACTTCATGATCGCCATGCTGAAGCCGCAATAAGGGAGATAAACAGCAATGACTACACAACGTAAGCCCTATGTGCGCACCATGACGCCGACCTGGTGGCAAAAACTCGGCTTTTACCGTTTCTATATGCTGCGTGAAGGGACTTCAGTACCGGCAGTCTGGTTCAGTATCGTGCTGATCTACGGCGTTTTTGCACTGAAAGGTGGAGCGGATAGTTGGGCAGGTTTCGTCGGTTTCCTGCAAAACCCACTGGTGCTGCTGATTAACATCATCGCCCTGCTGGCCGCACTGCTGCATACCAAAACCTGGTTCGACTTGGCACCGAAAGCCGCCAATATCGTGGTCAACAGCGAGAAAATGGGTCCTGGGCCTATCGTCAAAGCGCTGTGGGCAGTAACGCTGCTCGCCAGCGTGGTCATCCTGGCCGTGGCCTTGCTGTAATCCGGAGGAAACATGATAAATCAAGCACCTAAACGCTCAGACGAACCGGTTTTCTGGGGATTATTCGGCGCTGGCGGCATGTGGGGGGCGATCATCGCGCCCGCTATCGTACTGCTGGTCGGCATTCTGCTGCCGCTGGGGTGGTTCCCCGGCGATGCATTAGGCTATGACCGCGTGCTGGCTTTCTGTCAAAGCCTGATCGGCCGCTTGTTCCTGCTGCTGATGATCATCCTGCCACTGTGGTGCGGTCTGCATCGTATCCATCATGCGATGCACGATTTGAAAATCCACGTGCCGGCAGGTAAATGGGTGTTCTATGGCCTGGCAGCTATCCTCAGCGTCGTCACCGTTATCGGCGTAGTAACGCTATAAAACACCGCTGGCGGCCAACGCTTATTGGCCGCCAGCTTTGCCTTTCGGCTACACTGTTTATTCACATCAGGTAAACAGGAGTAACCCATGCGTCTTCGGTCAAAGCTATGCACGATTATTCCCGCCTTCCTTTCCGCCGCGTGCAGCGTTTCCCCTCCGCAGGATATCAAAGTAGTGAATGATTTCGACAGCCAACGCTACCTCGGTACCTGGTATGAAATCGCTCGCTTTGATCACCGTTTTGAACGGGGCCTCGAGCAGGTTACCGCCAGTTACAGCCCTCGCGAAGACGGTGGCCTAAAAGTGGTTAATCGGGGTTTTAATTCGCAAAAACAACAATGGCAGGAAAGCACGGGCAAGGCCTATTTTACGGGTTCACCGCAGGTTGCCGCACTTAAGGTGTCCTTTTTTGGGCCTTTCTACGGTGGATATAACGTGATTGAGCTGGATGCGAATTACCGCTACGCCCTGGTATGCGGCCCAAACCGGGGGTATTTGTGGATACTGTCGCGCACGCCGACACTGGACACCGCCACGCGCGACAGATTAGTACAAACCGCGAAAAACAACGGCTTTGATACGGATAAGCTAATCTGGGTGAAACAACAGCAACATCAGTGACTGCTGAACTTCAACCCAAGTATGCCGACAACGATCAGGCACAGGCTGATAATGCGCGCGATATTGGTCGACTCACCCAGCAATACCATCCCCATAATTGCTGCCCCTACAGCGCCGATGCCCGTCCAGACGGCATAAGCGGTGCCCGCAGGTAGCGTTTTCATCGCGTTCGCCAACAGCACCATACTGACCACCATAGCGACAACGGTAATGATGCTCGGCGTCAGGCGGGTAAATCCATGGGTGTATTTCAGGCCTATAGCCCACACAACTTCAAGTAAACCCGCGATAAGTAAAATAATCCAAGCCATGAGACGGCCTCCATAAGTGGGGTCGTCCCCGAACAATGGCACGTAAACGGGTCGTCCCGTTCAGTTTGATGATGAATTGCGGGCAAGAAGAGCCGCCAGAGGCAGGATATCAGGCCCGTAAACGGGCAGGCAAGCAGGTTTGACGATGCGGTGGTATTCCACCGTGGGAAATACCACCAGGATCAGGAATGCGGGCTATTGCGCACTACGCTGGATGGCCTTACCGCCAGCCTGAATATCTTCGCCCACACCTTGAGTGGTATTGCATGCGGTCAATGAGGTCAAAATCATCAAAGAGAAAATCGCGATAATACTTTTCTTCAGCATAGGGAAGTCCTTATTTATCAGTGATGAAAAAATACGACTTTCTAAGCTTAGTAAATATTAGCGGGCGTTGCTGTTTAAAATGGTTTTATTTTGCACTATGACATTAGTGCATTTTATGTGTATTAGCTGGCCGTGCGCGAAATAGCGCCGCCGAGGTGCTGGACGTCCTCACCGAAGCCACGGAAAGTATTACAACTGCTAAGGGACATCAGTAACAACAGGGAGACAACGGCTAACAGAGTTTTCTTCATTATTCAGATTCTGCCAACAATATGCGGGAAGGGATAAAACAAAGGAGCCAAGTTTGGCTCCTTTGTGTTGAAACTTATTTAACGCGTGAAACGTATTCGCCAGAGCGAGTGTCAACGCGGACAACTTCGCCAATCTGTACGAACAGGGGAACCTTAACCACAGCGCCAGTGCTCAGGGTAGCAGGCTTGCCGCCGGTACCCGCAGTGTCGCCTTTCAGGCCTGGATCGGTATCAACGATTTCAGCTTCGATGAAGTTCGGCGGCTGAACCGCGATAGGACGACCGTCCCACAGGGTAACGATACATTCTGCGTTATCTTGCAGCCATTTTGCCGCATCAGATACAGTTTTTTCTTCAACACCGTGTTGCTCGAAAGTCTCAGGGTGCATGAAGTGGTAGAACTCACCGTCGTTGTACAGGTAGTTCATGTTGGTATCTACAACGTCTGCGCCTTCGCAAGAGTCAGTAGATTTGAAGGTTTTTTCAACGCGGCTGCCGGTCAGCAGACGACGCATCTTAACGCGTGCAAACGCCTGGCCTTTGCCCGGCTTGACGAACTCACTGGATTCGATGGCGTAAGGTTCACCCTCGAACATGATTTTAAGACCCGGACGGAAATCGTTGCTAGAATAAGTCGCCATGATGGCCCTCTGAATATTTAAACTGGTAGCTTAGCCAAAAAAATGGCACACATTATAACCCAAAGTACGGCATATAGAGAAGATTGGTTGCATCAACTCGCCGATGTTATTACCGATCCCGATGAATTACTGCAGCTTTTATCACTGAATACGCATCCAGAGCTGCCGCAGGGCCGCGAAGCCCGGCGCCTGTTCGCATTGCGCGTACCACGCGCCTTCGCCGCACGCATGCGTTCCGGCGATCCCGATGACCCGTTACTGCGCCAGGTTCTGACTGCCAGCGAAGAGTTCATCAATGCGCCTGGCTTCACAAACGACCCGCTGGATGAACAACGTAGTGTGGTGCCAGGCCTGCTGCATAAATACCGTAATCGTGCTTTGCTGTTGGTCAAAGGAGGCTGTGCGGTCAACTGCCGTTACTGCTTCCGCCGCCATTTTCCGTATCAGGACAACCAGGGCAACAAGGCCAACTGGCGTCAAGCGCTGGATTATATCCGCCAACACCCAGAACTGGATGAGATTATTTTCTCCGGTGGGGACCCGTTGATGGCGAAAGACCATGAGTTGGACTGGTTGATCGGTGAACTAGAAGCCATTACGCACCTGAAACGGCTGCGTATTCATACCCGCTTACCCGTCGTTATCCCTGCGCGCATTACGCCTGAGCTGTGTCAGCGGCTTTCAGTATCACGCCTACAGGTGTTGATGGTCACGCATATCAACCACGCCAATGAAATTGACCGCGAACTGCAAGCCAGCATGGCACAGCTGCGCCTGGCCGGTGTCACGTTGCTGAATCAAAGCGTGCTGCTGCGTGGTATTAATGATAATGCTGACACGCTGGCGGCACTGAGTAACGCGCTATTTGATGCAGGTATTCTACCGTACTACATCCACGTACTGGATAAGGTACAGGGAGCCGCGCACTTTATGGTCAGTGATGACGAGGCACGCGCAATCATGCAGTCTCTGCTGAGCAAAGTTTCCGGCTATATGGTGCCACGCCTCACCCGTGAAGTCGGTGGTAAGCCAAGCAAAACCCCTCTCGACCTGCACCTGATGCAAGACTGACGATGGCGGTTTATCGAGACAAAAAGAGGCATGCCTGAGCATGCCTCTTTTTTATGCCATCTTGTAAATCGTATTATGTTACGGGCACTTATAAACCTGGCCAACCATTTTGCTGTCTAATGGGGCAAAGCTTGACAGTAAGTTCTGGCTTGGGCTGGTTGCACCATAAATGACATTGCCACCCATTGCCGCCGCTTTATTACGCAGATCGTTTGCCGCACCGCGCATGGAACTACCTTCACCGCCATTACCTGACAACCAGTTGCTCTGAGTGCCGGTCACTTCGCCCACCAGCTGGCATTCTGCTGCCGGTTTGGTGTCGGTGAATTTAACCTGTTGGCCTGCAGCGGACAGTTCATTGGTGCTGCTGCAACCTGCCAGCAGTACCGCTGCCGAAAGACCCAGTAAGGCTTTAATCCGCATCTTGTTCCCCATCTATATTGAGAATTTCGCAAAAGCTTATCAGAAAGCGTTGCCATCTCTTAAGCATCCGTTGCCACTGGTGCTGGCCAACGTCTTGAGCGACAGCTGATGAAAGATCAGTTTACCAGCTAAATCAGTCCGGTCTGCAAAAATATCATCAAAAGCCGTACGACAAAGCACGCAAAAAAAACCCCGACCAATTGGCCGGGGCTTTTGCACACGCTAACGTGGGGGATGATTACATCATGCCGCCCATGCCGCCCATGCCACCCATACCGCCAGCGCCACCTAAATCAGGTGCATCACTTTTTGGCAGGTCGGTTACCATGCATTCGGTGGTGATCATCAGGCCAGCCACAGATGCCGCGTACTGCAGAGCAGAACGGGTTACTTTGGTTGGATCCAGGATACCCATCGCGATCATGTCGCCGTATTCTTCGGTGTAAGCGTTGTAGCCGTAGCTGCCTTCGCCTGCTTTCACGTTGTTCGCAATAACAGAAGCTTCTTCACCGGCGTTGATTACGATCTGACGCAGTGGGGATTCCATCGCGCGCAGTGCAACCTTGATACCGACGTTCTGGTCTTCGTTGTCGCCTTTCAGGTTAGCGATTTTGCTTGCTACACGGATCAGTGCAACACCACCACCCGCAACCACGCCTTCTTCAACCGCAGCACGGGTTGCGTGCAGGGCATCTTCAACGCGTGCTTTCTTCTCTTTCATTTCAACTTCAGTTGCTGCGCCAACTTTGATAACGGCAACGCCGCCAGCCAGTTTAGCGACACGCTCTTGCAGTTTTTCACGATCGTAGTCAGAGGTCGCTTCTTCGATCTGCTGACGGATCTGGGTAACGCGGCCTTTGATAGTCGCTTCGTCGCCCACGCCATCGATGATGATGGTGGTGTCTTTGTTGATAACAACACGCTTAGCCTGGCCCAGGTCTTCCAGGGTCGCTTTTTCCAGCTCCAGACCGATCTCTTCAGAGATAACGGTACCGGCAGTCAGGGTAGCGATGTCCTGCAGCATGGCTTTACGACGGTCACCGAAACCAGGTGCTTTAACCGCAGCCACTTTCACGATGCCGCGCATGGTGTTAACCACCAGGGTAGCCAGCGCTTCGCCTTCAACATCTTCAGCAATGATCAGCAGTGGTTTGCCCGCTTTCGCTACGGCTTCCAGTACTGGCAGCATTTCACGGATGTTGGAGATTTTCTTGTCAGCCAGCAGGATGAACGGGCTTTCCAGCTCAATAGAACCTGTTTCTGGTTTATTGATGAAGTATGGAGACAGGTAACCACGGTCGAACTGCATACCTTCAACCACGTCCAGCTCGTCTTGCAGGCCAGTGCCTTCTTCAACGGTGATGACGCCTTCTTTACCGACTTTTTCCATCGCTTCTGCAATCAGTTTACCCACGGTTTCGTCGGAGTTTGCAGAGATAGTGCCTACCTGAGCGATAGCTTTGGAGTCAGAGCAAGGTACGGACAGTTTTTTCAGCTCTTCAACAGCAGCGATAACCGCTTTGTCGATGCCGCGCTTCAGATCCATCGGGTTCATGCCGGCAGCGACTGCTTTCAGGCCTTCGGTGATGATGGATTGAGCCAGTACGGTTGCAGTGGTGGTACCGTCGCCTGCCGCGTCGTTCGCTTTAGAGGCAACTTCTTTCACCATTTGCGCACCCATGTTTTCAAACTTGTCTTCCAGTTCGATCTCACGAGCAACAGATACGCCATCTTTAGTGATGGTAGGAGCGCCGAAGGATTTATCCAGCACTACGTTACGGCCTTTCGGGCCCAGGGTCACTTTCACTGCATCAGCGAGAACATTCACACCGCGGAGCATTTTCACGCGAGCGTCATTGCCGAATTTTACGTCTTTAGCTGCCATTGGTATTTCCCTTCAACTCGTTCAGTTCAGAAGATAAAAGCGTAATTACGCTTCAACAATTGCCAGAATGTCGCTTTCGGACATGATCAACACTTCTTCATTGTCGATCTTCTCTGCTTTCACGCCGTAGCCGTCGTTGAAAATCACGATATCGCCAACTTTTACATCCAGCGGCTGGATGTTGCCGCTTTCCAGAACACGTCCTTTACCAACTGCAACTACTTCACCACGAGTAGATTTACCCGCTGCAGAGCCAGTCAGAACGATGCCGCCAGCAGATTTTGATTCAACTTCTTTGCGCTTGACGATAACGCGGTCATGCAATGGACGAATACTCATTGAACGCTCTCCTGTAAGAAGGTCTCTATCAGATTTAGGGTTGTCACCGGATTGTGATTACCGGCCTCGTGGAATTTGAAATGGGGGCATTCCATTCCCCTTCAAGGGGCCGGCCAAAAAAATTTTCGCTTTTAATGGCAATACTGGGCTACCGATACAAAAAACGCGGCCTGAGCCGCGTTTTTTCAGCGATCGTTACGCTTGTCATGATCGTCAGGTTGGTGATCCAACGTATAACGATCGTCATTCTTACGCTGAAACTCACCGTCGAAAGTGTTGCCATTAGCAGCGTCGCCCCCTTGCCCCCAACCGCCTGGGCGGTAGACGGACAGATGCGGCATCAACTTAAGCGTCAGCGACTTCTGCACGGGCGGCAGCAGCAACAACAGACCGAGGAAGTCGGTAAAAAACCCTGGGACAAGCAGCAGGAAACCCGCCAGCACCAGCGAAACACTCTTCACCATTTCCGCTGCCGGGCTTTCACCGGCAGCCAGTTTCTGTTGCATTTGCATGAAGGTTTTCATGCCCTGATTGCGTACCAGCGAAATGCCGACGCAGGAGGTGAACACCACCAGCAACAGAGTAATTGCCACACCCAATACGGCGGCAACTTTGATAAATAAAGATATTTCTATGTAAGCCAACAGAAATATCAGCAGTAACGGTAACCAGCGCACCTGGTTCTCCTCTGGTAGCGTTGCGTAGCCGCACACTGGCGACGACGCGGAAAAAGAGGCCGGTAAACGGCCGACCTCAATACAATGGGGTCAGCCGGTAGCCATTTCAACCAAAGACCCTTTTTTATTGCTAAAGTGAGTAAACGTGAATGAGATCACAGAACACGAAACACGTGATTTAAGAAGGCCCAGAAGGTGATCTGGATTCAGTCATTTATTACTAACCAGCATATGATCTGGGCAGCAACGGGCACTATGGTTAATCGTTTCACGCCTGAAGCCTTCGGCAACATAATTTGGTTACCTGACAATTAATTAATTCGGCAGCAATTTAAAGAAGGTTCTCATGTCAAATAACATTCGTATCGAAGAAGACCTGTTAGGAACACGTGAAGTCCCCGCAGAAGCCTATTACGGTGTTCACACTCTGCGTGCGATTGAAAACTTCTATATCAGCAACAGCAAAATCAGTGATGTGCCCGAATTTGTTCGTGGCATGGTGATGGTAAAAAAAGCCGCAGCGATGGCGAATAAAGAACTAAAAACCATTCCGCGCAAAATCGCTGATGTCATCATCCAGGCCTGTGATGAAGTGCTGGATAAAGGCAAATGCATGGACCAGTTCCCAGTAGACGTGTTCCAGGGCGGCGCCGGCACGTCTCTGAACATGAATACCAACGAAGTACTAGCGAACATCGGCCTGGAACTGATGGGGCATCAGAAAGGGGAATATCAATACCTGAACCCTAACGACCACCTCAACAAATGCCAATCCACTAACGACGCCTACCCAACCGGTTTCCGCATTGCCGTTTATGCCTCCAACCAAAAGCTGATCGACGCCATCAACCAACTGCGCGAAGGTTTTGACCATAAAGCCAAGGAATTTGAAAACATCCTGAAAATGGGGCGTACCCAACTGCAGGATGCCGTCCCTATGACGTTGGGTCAGGAATTCCACGCTTTCAGCGTTTTGCTGAAAGAAGAAACCCGCAACTTGCATCGCACTGCTGAGCTCTTGCTGGAAGTGAACCTGGGTGCCACCGCGATTGGTACGGCGCTCAACACGCCTGAAGGCTACCCACAATTGGCCGTACAGAAACTGGCAGAGGTCAGTAACTTGCCGGTCGTGCCCGCCGAAGATTTGATCGAAGCCACCTCAGACTGCGGTGCTTATGTGATGGTACACAGCGCACTGAAACGCCTGGCGGTTAAACTGTCTAAAATCTGTAATGACCTGCGCCTGCTGTCTTCAGGCCCTCGTGCCGGCTTGAACGAGATCAACCTGCCGGAACTGCAGGCAGGCTCCTCAATCATGCCAGCCAAGGTGAACCCAGTTGTACCGGAAGTGGTCAATCAAGTGTGTTTCAAGGTGATTGGCAACGACACTTGCGTTACCATGGCGGCCGAAGCAGGCCAACTGCAGTTGAACGTGATGGAACCGGTCATTGGCCAGGCCATGTTCGAGTCTATCCATATACTGACCAACGCATGTTATAACCTGCTGGAAAAATGCATTAACGGCATCACCGCGAATAAAGAAGTGTGCGAACACTACGTCTTCAATTCTATCGGTATCGTCACCTATCTGAACCCGTTCATTGGCCACCATAATGGTGACATCGTCGGGAAGATCTGCGCCGAAACAGGTAAAACCGTACGTGAAGTCGTATTGGAACGCGGTCTGCTGACGGAAGCCGAGCTGGATGACATCTTCTCCGTGGAGAACTTGATGCACCCGGCCTATAAAGCCAAACGCTATACGGATGAAAATGAACAATAGCAGATACACCCGGTAGCCCAAAAAGGCACGCTAAATCCCCTGGATAGCGTGCCTTTTTACTTTCCATCGCCCACAAAAATTTAACTTTTTATTTTCAATTTACACCCAAAATAATTGGGGCTGCATCAAGGCGGCAAGAGGGAATCCCAAGAGCTTACTCAAATAAGTGACTGGGGTGAGTACTGACAGCCAACGCAGATGCGGCTTTAAAAATGCAGGGTATAGCTCACTTTAAGGAGTAGACACTATGTTAGCCGTAGAATTGGTTATCGTTCTGCTGGCCATTTTTTTAGGGGCCAGGCTGGGCGGTATCGGAATTGGATTTGCAGGCGGACTCGGGGTTTTGGTCTTGGCGCTGATTGGCGTGAAGCCAGGTAGCATCCCTTTCGACGTGATTTCCATCATCATGGCTGTGATTGCCGCGATCTCGGCAATGCAGGTCGCGGGCGGTATGGATTACCTGGTGCAGCAAACTGAAAAACTGCTGCGCAAGAATCCAAAACACATCACGATCTTAGCGCCGATCGTCACCTATTTTCTGACCATCTTCGCCGGTACCGGCAACATCTCTCTTTCTGCACTGCCCGTCATTGCAGAAGTGGCGAAAGAACAGGGCATTAAGCCTTGCCGCCCGCTGTCTACCGCAGTGGTTTCCGCTCAAATTGCCATCACCGCATCCCCCATTTCGGCGGCTGTAGTTTACATGTCTTCCGTGATGGAAGGCCACGGCGTCAGCTATCTGCACCTGCTGATGGTGGTCATGCCTTCAACTTTCTGTGCCGTACTGGTGATGTCGTTGCTAGTGAGCTGGCTGTTCGACTCTAAATTGTCTGACGACCCGGTTTACCTGAAACGCCTTGAAGAAGGCCTGGTGACACTGCGCGGCAACAAGGTAATGGAAATCAAACCGCGCGCCAAAGTCTCGGTATTGCTGTTCCTGCTGGGCGTGTTGTGCGTGGTAGCCTACGCCATCATCAACAGCCCAGGCCTGGGCCTGGTGGCAAAACCCTTGATGAACACCACCAATGCGATTTTGATCATCATGCTGAGCGTCGCCACCCTGACGACCCTGCTGTGTCGCGTCGATACTGATGCAGTGCTGAACTCCAGCACCTTCAAGGCCGGTATGAGCGCTTGTATCTGTATTCTGGGCGTGGCCTGGTTGGGCGATACTTTCGTGCAGGCCAATATTGATTGGATCAAAGAGACTGCGGGTAGCGTGATTCAGTCACACCCATGGCTGCTGGCAGTGATCTTCTTCTTCTGCTCTGCGCTGCTGTACTCTCAGGCCGCCACTGCCAAGGCATTGATGCCAATGGCGCTGGCGCTGAATGTATCCCCCTTGACCGCCGTGGCATCCTTCGCTGCCGTCTCGGGCCTGTTCATCCTGCCGACCTACCCTACGCTGGTCGCGGCAGTCCAGATGGATGACACCGGCACAACGCGCATTGGGCGCTTTGTCTTTAACCACCCGTTCTTTATCCCCGGCACCATCGGCGTAATATTGGCGGTGCTATTCGGCTTCCTGCTGGGCGGCGTAATGCTGTAATGCTCTCACCGGGGCTTACCGCCCCGGTTTCCTCCAATCCTGCCCCACTGGCGATAAACTCGCCTTCTAGCCAACCGTCCTTCAAGGTATAGTGCCCACTGATAATTTGGATGAGAGGGCCGAAGATGTCTGACTGCGAAGCTATCGTCATACTCTGCACCGCACCCGATGAGGCCACGGCACAAGACCTGGCAGCCCGGGTATTGGGAGAAAAGCTGGCGGCCTGCGCCACACTGCTACCCGGCGCATCATCGTTGTACTACTGGGAAGGGAAACTGGAGCAGGAGTACGAAGTGCAAATGCTGTTCAAAAGCGATCGCCACCACCAAGACGCCCTGCTCAACTACTTGAAACAACATCACCCGTACCAAACGCCCGAGCTACTGGTACTGCCGGTGATGGCTGGAGATAAAGACTACCTGTTATGGATCAACGCCTCATTAAATTGATATTCCTGCTTTGCAGCCTGTTTTTTTTGCCACAGGCGGCTCAGGCCTCGTTGTTCACCCAAAAGGGTGGCAGCCAATTCGTGCCCGTCGATCAGGCATTTGCCTTTGATTTTAAGCAGCAAGGCCACCAGCTCACGCTAAACTGGCAAATCCGCCCCGGATATTACCTGTACCGCCAGCAGATCAAACTGGTACCACAGCAGGCGACGTTAGGCGCCTTTACGCTGCCTGCCGGGCTGAGCCATAAAGATGAGTTCTTCGGCGAAGTGGCCATTTTCAAGCAGCAGCTTACTCTGCCCATTCCCCTGCGGCAGGCTGCCAGTGGCGCCAGTGTGAGTGTGACTTATCAGGGCTGCGCCGAAGCGGGTTTCTGCTACCCACCGGAAACACGGGTGATCCCTTTGGATGCCGTAAGTGCCGTCACCGCGCCGCCTACCGTTGCGCCTGAAGCACCTGCGCCGGCCGGTCTGCCATTTTCCCCGCTGTGGGCACTGCTGATTGGTATTGGTATTGCCTTTACCCCCTGTGTACTGCCGATGTACCCCTTGATTTCCGGCATCATCCTTGGGCGAGAAAAACCGCACAGCAGTGGACGCATACTGGCACTGGCGGTGGTGTATGTTCAGGGCATGGCGCTGACCTACACCCTGCTGGGTTTAGTGGTTGCGGCCGCCGGGCTACAGTTCCAGGCAGCACTGCAACACCCCTATGTTCTCATCGGCCTGTCGATACTGTTTATCGCTTTGGCTTTGTCGATGTTCGGTCTGTATTCGCTGCAGTTGCCGTCTTCACTGCAAACACGGCTGGCGGGCTGGAGCAACACCCAACAAGGCGGCTCTCTGCCTGGCGTGTTCCTGATGGGGGCGCTGGCTGGGCTGATTTGTTCTCCCTGCACTACCGCGCCGCTCAGCGCTATCCTGCTGTACATTACCCAAAGCGGTAACATGTGGGCAGGCGGCGGTACGTTGTACCTCTATGCGTTAGGCATGGGTATCCCGCTGGTGCTGGTGACCCTGTTCGGCAATCGCCTGTTGCCGCGCAGCGGCCCATGGATGCAGTATGTCAAAGAAGCCTTTGGCTTTGTGATCCTGGCACTGCCTGTATTCTTGCTGGAACGTGTCATTGGCGAGCCATGGGGGCTACGGTTGTGGAGCCTGCTCGGCCTGGCGTTCTTTGGTTGGGCATTCACGTTGAGTCTGAAAACCTCCAGCGGCTGGGGGCGTGCATTGCAATTACTCCTGCTGGCAGCGGCTGTGATTACTGCGCGCCCGCTCCAAGACTGGGCGTTTGGTGCCAATAGCGCCCAGCAAGCTGCAGTGCAACATTTGAAGTTCACACGTATTAGTAACGTAGAAGAGCTCAATCTTGCGCTGCAACAGGCGCAAGGGAAGCCAGTAATGCTGGATCTGTACGCTGATTGGTGTGTAGCCTGCAAGGAGTTCGAAAAGTACACCTTCAGCGATACCGCGGTTCAGTCTACGCTTTCCAATACAGTGCTACTGCAGGCCGATGTGACCGCCAACAATACCGAGCAGGTCGCGCTTCTCAAACACCTAAAAGTCTTGGGATTACCGACAATTCTGTTCTTTAATGGTGTCGGGCAAGAGTTAACAAACCAACGAGTAACCGGATTTATGGATGCAACGGCGTTCAACGCGCATTTGCAGAAAGTGGTGCAATAAATAACACTGAATTTCAGAACCGAATTTGGAGGGAGCACAAGTGCAACGTGAACACGTTCTTGATACGGCACTGGGGCTGTTAGAACAACAGGGCCTGGCGACCGCCACACTAGAAATGCTGGCAGATAAACTCGACGTGCAACCGGGTGACCTAAAGCGATTCTGGCCGGATCGCGAAGCATTGTTGTATGACTGCCTGCGTTATCACGGTCAGCAAATTGACACCTGGCGCCGCCAACTCTTGCTGGACGAAACCCTGAGCCCACAGCAAAAACTGCTGGCGCGATATGACGTTCTGGAAGAATACGTCAAACATGACCGCTACCCAGGTTGCCTGTTTATTGCCGCCTGCAGTTTCTTCCCTGAGGTGGACCACCCGATCCACCAGCTAGCGGAACAGCAGAAGCTGACATCGTTGGATCTGACCCGTGATCTACTCCGTGAAATGGACGCCGATGACGCCGACATGGTGGCACAGCAGATGGAGCTGATTCAGGAGGGTTGCCTGAGTAAACTGCTGGTAAAACGTCAGCTACAGGACGTATCTGTCGCTAAGCGACTGGCGGAAGACATCTTACAGGTGGCCCAGTGCCGCAGAAACGGGGCATTAAGCTGAGTTCACTCCCGGCGGCACACAGCCGCCGCAGAGCGTCGACAGTTTTGGACCAAATTTCACGCCCTTTGACCGAAAAGCCAGCAATCAGACGCATTTTGCCTGATTTCGTTGAGAAAGCCGTTGACTGCTTTCGGCCAATACGGTTTAATGCTGCGCGTTGCCCGGATAGCTCAGTCGGTAGAGCAGGGGATTGAAAATCCCCGTGTCCTTGGTTCGATTCCGAGTCCGGGCACCACTATTTAGAAGAACCCGCCTATGGCGGGTTTTTTGCTTTCTGAGATACGGACTCTCCATCGAACTCCGTTCGATTATTCGGCCACAGGCCTCACCCTGCGGGCCAACGCTAAAGCGTTGTTCAACACGGCGCCAGCGCCGGTTGTCCGAGTCCGGGCACCCTATTTAGAAGAACCCGCCTATGGCGGGTTTTTTGCTTTCTGAGATTCGGACTTTCCATCGACCAGCCACGCGATCATTGTTAACTAAAGTACCTGACAATCAGCATGGTCCCCGAAGCCAGCAAAATAATATTGATAATCCTGAGGAACTGCTCACGCGACATTCTGAGGGTGAAATGCCGGCCCAAGGTAATACCCACCAACATTCCCGGCACCAGCGCTAATGCCAACAATAATAAGTCCACATCCAGATAAACACCGGCAACAGCAAAAATGATCACACGGGTCAGAGTGCTCAGACCAATCAGCGTGGTCTGAGTTATGCGAAAAGCCTCTTTTTTTTCAATTCGACCACTGAGATAGATCGCGTAAATAAAGCCGCCGCTCCCGAAAAGTGCGCTGAATATCCCCCCAATCAAACCAAAGGGCACTGAAGCCTTGGGCGACAATTGCCGAACCGGTTTTACGCCACTGAGAGAATAGACAGCGTAAAACACGACAAAAATCCCCAACGCCAGCAACAGTATCTCTGGCCGGGACTTCAGCAAGATAGCCGCCCCCAACAGGCTGCCGATGACCATTAATGGCACCAGCCGTTTCAATTCCGACCATTGCGCATTACGCCCATCACGACTGACATTGATAACAGCCGCACACATATCCAACAGCGCCAACAAAGGGACAATTTTCGCCACCGGAATATAAAGCGCCATCACAGGACTGGCGATCAGCGCAGAGCCAAAACCAGCGATGCCAAAGATGACATAAGCCACTAATAATGTGCCTGCCAGTACCAGATAACTCGAGAGCGTTAAGGTATCGTACATATTATTTTTTCCAATCCATGAAAATTCTTGAGCTGCACGAGAAATGCCGTGTCTTAGCGGGCTCAGCTCGCTGCAGCCCAAGTCCTGAAAAAACTTAGCCTATGGCGGCGTTTTTGACCACCTGACCGTTGGTGTTACTATATGTAGATCACTATGAAGCGCGACGACGTTTAAGGACGATATTTGAGTATGGGAAGCACATTCGCTGTATGGCGGCTGATCGCCGTGTGCGTGGTCAGTCTGGGATTATTGGGGTGCGGCTCCGGAAAAAAATCGAACAGCTACAACCGCGATTATGATCAATTAGCCAGAGGCAGCTATAACGGCAACACCTATACCGTCAAGCGCGGCGATACGCTGTTTTATATTGCCTGGATCACCAACAGCGAAGTCAGTGAGTTAGCCCGACGCAATAAAATTCCCAAACCTTACAACCTCGAGATTGGCCAAAAGCTGGCGTTAAATAACGCGACGGCGAAGAAAGGCAAATCGCGCAAAACACAATCCACTAGCCAAATCGCAGCAGTGGCACCACCTCCAATCCGCAGCAGCATTAAATGCTGGCGTTGGCCAACTCAGGGCAATATCGTCAGTAAGTATTCTACGGCAGACGGCGGTAACAAAGGCATTGATATTGCCGGTAACCGTGGCCAGCCCGTGTTTGCGGCAGCCAAAGGTCGCGTGGTGTACGTTGGCAATCAGCTGCGAGGTTATGGCAACCTGATTATGATCAAACACAATGATGAGTACATCAGTGCCTATGCCCATAACAATACGCTGCTGGTTAGCAACGCTCAGGAAGTAAAAGCCGGACAGAAGATTGCCACCATGGGGAGTACGGGCACCGACAAGGTGATGCTGCACTTCCAAATCCGTTATCGTGCCACCGCATTGGATCCGCTCCGCTTCTTGCCAGCTCAAGGCACTGCACCTGCCTGCTGATTCCTCACCGGAATAAAGACAAAAAACCCGCACAAGGCGGGTTTTTCATAGCAAACCAAGTGGCTGTTAAGACTCTTTGACCTGCTTGACGTCACCGGACAAGAACGCCTGCTCGTAAGCACGCGCCTTTTTACTGTCGAACTGGTGCTCCCATTTTGCGACCACCAGTACTGCCAATGCATTGCCCACTACATTCAGAGCCGTACGCGCCATATCCAGGATACGGTCAACGCCGGCAATAAATGCCAATCCTTCCAGTGGGATCCCCACACTGCCCAGTGTTGCCAGCAGCACCACAAAGGAAACGCCCGGCACGCCGGCAATGCCCTTCGAGGTCAGCATCAACGTCACCACCAAGACGACTTCCTGCCCCAGGGAGAGCTCAATTCCGTACAGCTGTGCAATAAAGATGGCCGCAATGCTTTGGTACAGCGTAGAACCGTCCAAATTGAAAGAGTAACCGGTCGGCACCACAAAGCTGGTGATGGCTTTCGGTGCGCCATACGCTTCCATCTTTTCAATGATACGCGGCAGTACCGTTTCAGAACTGGCGGTGGAGAAGGCCAGGATCAATTCATCTTTCAGGATGCGAATCAGCGTCCAAATACGCAGATTGCACAACCGGGCCACTGCACCCAGCACTACCAAGGCAAAAAAGGCTATGGCGAAATACACCAGCAAGACCAACTTGGCCAACGGCAACAATGAGGCAAAGCCAAAGTTGGCGACCGTCACTGAGATCAGACCAAACACCCCGATCGGCGCATAGCGCATGATCATATGGGTCACTTTGAACATGCTTTCGGAAATGGCTTTAAATACCTTCAGCAACGGCTCTTTGGTTTCTTTGGGTAATGACGACAAACCAAGACCAAACAACACCGAGAAGAAGATAATCGGCAGCATGTCGCCTTTTGCCATTGAGGCAAAGACGTTTGAGGGAATCAACGACAAAATGGTCGCCACCAGGCTATGTGAACCACTTTGTACCTGTTCCGTGGTTTTTTCATATTGCGAGATATCGACCGCAGTCAGCGTCGACATATCGATGCCATGGCCGGGTTGAAAAACATTAGCTAACGTCAGCCCCACAACGATGGCAATCGTTGTGATCACTTCGAAGTAAATAATGGTTTTCAATCCGAGCCGACCTAACTTCTTCGCATCCCCTACCCCGGCGATGCCCACAACCAATGTCGAAATAACAATCGGGACCACAATCATCTTAATCAAGCGAATAAATATATCACCAGCCGGACTAAGAATATTACTGACCAACCACTCACGTGACTCGCTTTGATTATGGAGCACCGCCCCGACAATAATACCCAGCACCAGTGCGATAAGGATTTGCCAAGCAAGACTGACTTTTACACTTTTCATACCCAAAAAGTCCTCAAAGGCTCTTTTCGTCGTATTTATCTTAACGCGACGAAAAAAGCACTTAATCATTTAATACAGGCTTATGTTAATAACCAAGAAGCGATCACCTGCCCTTAATGTGCCGCTATCTAAATCTGTACCATCTGAGTGGCATGATCTGCAAGCCTTGTTTTATATGACTTTAGTGCAAAATTTAATCTAAAGTAAGTTTGACATTCATTTCAAGCCACATAACTTGTTGTTATTAACAGCATAATTTTATGTGATAGGCATCACAAAATTATCGTGCGTCGAGATATTTAAAATCAGAAAATATGCGTTAATTTTGCATATTTAGTCCAACAAGGATGTTTATATTATGTTGCGTAAAGGTTTTAAAAATGAGAATTATCCGGAATGGATAATAAGTATCGGTAATTAATAACAGCCCAAAAGTGATTGTTTGTTATAAATACCCTCTGACAAGCAAAACATTAATATCAACATCGAATATTAATGAAAATCTATGTTCCATAATGGTTTAAAAGAGCGTTAATTCAGTCGGTGGTATATCTACTATTCTCTATAGAAAGAATTTATCGCCGAAGTGTTTATTCTTTTTAGTTCTTTAGATCGCGTTTTCTGACTAAAAGCTCCTATCTAACCCTTTTCTCCCACCAAGCAGGCAGATGCCCAACGCAAATGAGGCAGAACTATTACAAATCAATATCTTCGTTGCGTGATCTGCCGCGCAAAAAAGAAACAAAGAATCGGAGCAAACTATACTTAACCTTCAGTTGACATATCATTAACAACTTCAAGGAGAAAAGCTATGAGCCAAGTGCATAAACACGCTATTCCTTCTGCAATTGCAGAACACGCCCTGATTAATCCGACACAATATCAACAATATTATCAACAGTCTGTGCAAGACCCAGAAGCCTTCTGGGGCGAACAGGGAAAAATCCTGGATTGGATGAAACCCTATAGCCGGGTAAAGAATACTTCATTCGATCCGGGCCATATCAGCATCCGCTGGTTTGAGGACGGTACGCTAAACCTGGCGGCCAACTGCCTCGATCGCCATCTGGCCGAACGCGGTGACCAAACGGCGATTATCTGGGAAGGTGACGATCCTACCCAGTCAAAACAAGTGACATACAAACAACTGCATCACGATGTCTGCCAATTCGCCAACGTGCTGAAAAAGCTGGGTGTCAAAAAAGGCGACGTCGTAGCTATCTATATGCCAATGGTGCCTGAAGCCGCTGTCGCCATGCTGGCCTGTGCCCGAATAGGGGCCGTGCATTCGGTTATCTTTGGCGGTTTCTCACCGGAAGCGGTAGCCGGCCGTATTATCGACTCTAATTCCAAATTGGTTATCACCGCTGATGAAGGCCTGCGCGCCGGACGTGCCGTGCCGCTGAAGAAAAATGTCGATGATGCGCTAAAGAATCCAGGTGTGAAAAGCATCACCAATGTCGTCGTGTTCCAGCGCACCGGCAAACCAGGCTACTGGCAGGAAGGGCGTGACCTGTGGTGGCATGAACTTACCCAAGGTGTTTCAGCCGATTGCCCACCAGAAGAGATGAATGCGGAAGATCCGCTGTTTATCCTTTATACCTCCGGCTCGACCGGTAAACCCAAGGGCGTGCTGCACACTACCGGCGGTTATCTGGTGTATGCCGCGATGACCTTTAAGTATGTGTTTGATTACCATGATGGCGACGTGTACTGGTGCACCGCCGATGTTGGCTGGGTCACTGGGCACAGTTATCTCTTATATGGCCCACTCGCCTGCGGTGCCATTACCCTGATGTTTGAAGGGGTCCCGAATTACCCTGGCGTAAACCGTCTGTCTCAGGTCATCGACAAACATCAGGTCAATATCCTGTACACCGCGCCGACGGCCATACGCGCCCTGATGGCCGAAGGTGACAAGGCGATTGAAGGCACCAAGCGCGACTCACTGCGCATCATGGGGTCGGTCGGTGAGCCAATCAACCCAGAAGCCTGGGAGTGGTACTACAATAAAATCGGCAACGGTAAATGCCCGATCGTCGACACCTGGTGGCAGACAGAAACCGGTGGTTTTATGATCACGCCACTGCCTGGAGCCACCGAGTTAAAAGCAGGGTCCGCGACGCGGCCATTCTTTGGCGTACAGCCCGCGCTGGTCGATAACATAGGTACACTGCAGGAAGGTGCCTGTGAAGGTAATCTGGTGATCACCGATTCCTGGCCTGGCCAGGCACGTACTCTGTTTGGTGATCACGATCGCTTCGAGCAAACTTACTTCTCCACCTTTAAAGGCATGTATTTCAGCGGGGACGGCGCACGCCGTGACGAGGATGGCTATTACTGGATCACCGGCCGCGTCGACGACGTGCTGAACGTATCCGGCCACCGTTTGGGCACTGCCGAGATCGAATCAGCTCTGGTCTCACACCCGAAAATCGCTGAAGCCGCAGTAGTGGGTATCCCCCATAACATTAAAGGCCAGGCGATTTACGCCTATATCACACTGAATCATGGCGAAGAACCTTCACCAGAGCTCTATACCGAAGTACGTAACTGGGTACGCAAAGAGATAGGGCCGATCGCCACGCCGGATTTACTGCACTGGACAGACTCCCTGCCCAAGACGCGTTCCGGCAAGATCATGCGCCGCATCCTGCGCAAAATTGCCGCTGGCGATACCAGCAACCTGGGGGACACCTCAACGCTGGCTGATCCGGCTGTAGTCGACAAGCTGTTGGAAGAAAAACAATCAATGAAAGTGCCGTCATAATTTACGCCGCCTCTGGCCGATCAAAGGGGAAATAACCCGATGATCGGCTTCAAGCGCGGCGCATTCGTTCAATACCTACTGGAGACACTCTGATGAATGACACCATTTATCAAGGGATTGAGGAAAACCCGCGCTTTATAGAGCTGGTGCGTAAACGTAGCCGATTTGCCTGGCTGCTCTCGTTGATTACGCTCGCGCTGTATGTTGGCTTTATTCTATTGATCGCTTTCGATCCTCAGTGGTTGGGTACACCGATCGCAGAAGGATCGACCATTACCCGTGGGATCCCGGTAGGCGTTGGCCTGATCGTAATCTCTTTTGTACTCACTGGGATCTACGTATTTCGCGCCAACGGCGAATTCGATCACCTGACTGCAGAAGTCCTGCGTGAGGTGAAGAAATGAAGCGTTTACTGTCTGCCGCTACTCTGATGGCCCTACCGGGCATGGCCTTTGCTGACGCCATTGGTGGTGAAGTAAAGCGCCAACCGTTGAACATTCAGGCGATCGTCATGTTCGTGCTGTTTGTTGGCGCCACGCTTTACATCACCTATTGGGCTTCCAAACGCACCCGTTCGCGCCAGGATTACTACACCGCTGGCGGGAAAATTACCGGCCTGCAAAACGGCCTGGCTATTGCTGGCGACTTTATGTCGGCAGCCTCTTTCCTCGGTATTTCCGCACTGGTGTATACCTCAGGCTATGACGGGCTGATTTACTCCATCGGCTTCCTGATCGGTTGGCCAATCATTTTGTTCCTGATTGCAGAACGCCTGCGTAACCTGGGCCGTTATACCTTTGCGGATGTAGCATCCTACCGCCTGAAACAAAAACCGATCCGCACGCTCTCCGCCTGCGGCTCTTTGGTGGTGGTAGCGCTATACCTGATTGCGCAAATGGTGGGTGCCGGCAAACTGATCCAGTTGTTGTTCGGCCTGAACTACCATGTCGCCGTCATTCTGGTCGGCATTCTGATGGTGTTGTACGTACTGTTCGGCGGCATGCTGGCCACCACCTGGGTACAGATTATCAAAGCGGTATTACTGTTGGCAGGCGCCAGCTTTATGGCACTGATGGTAATGAAATCGGTTAATTTCGACTTCAATACCCTGTTCGCTGAAGCCGTGAAGGTACATCCGAAAGGTATCGCCATTATGAGCCCTGGAGGACTGGTCTCTGATCCTATTTCAGCGCTTTCTTTAGGGTTAGCTCTGATGTTTGGTACCGCCGGTCTGCCGCATATTCTGATGCGTTTCTTTACCGTCAGTGATGCAAAAGAGGCCCGTAAGAGCGTGTTCTATGCCACCGGCTTTATTGGTTATTTTTATATCCTGACCTTTATTATCGGCTTCGGTGCCATTCTGTTAGTTAGCCCTAACCCAGCGTTCAAAGACGCTACCGGGGCGCTGCTGGGCGGAACCAATATGGCAGCAGTGCATTTGGCTAATGCCGTGGGCGGCAACTTCTTCCTCGGCTTTATCTCAGCCGTCGCCTTTGCCACCATTCTGGCGGTAGTTGCCGGCCTGACCCTGGCGGGCGCCTCTGCGGTATCCCATGATTTGTACGCCAGCGTGATTAAAAACGGCAAAGCGACTGAACGTGACGAACTGCGGGTTTCCAAGATTACCGTGGTGGTCTTGGGTATCGTGGCAATAGCGCTGGGGATTTTGTTCGAGAAACAGAATATTGCCTTTATGGTCGGGTTGGCCTTCTCAATCGCGGCCAGTTGCAACTTCCCGATTATCATTCTTTCAATGTATTGGTCACGTCTGACGACCCGTGGCGCCATGATTGGCGGCTGGTTAGGGTTGTTGACGGCTGTGATCTTGATGATCCTCGGCCCAACGATCTGGGTGCAAATCCTCGGTCATGAGAAACCCATTTATCCGTATGAATATCCAGCATTGTTCTCGATGATCGTGGCCTTTGTCGGCACTTGGCTGTTCTCGGTTACCGACAGTTCTCTGGCCGGACAGCAAGAACGTGAGCGCTTCCGTGCCCAGTTTGTTCGTTCGCAAACCGGATTGGGGATCTCACAAGGTAGCTCGCATTAACGAATAATAAGTGAAAAAAGCAAACACACCCTAATCAAAGGCCCTTCGGGGCCTTTTCTCTTGGCGGATGATGACTGGCGCGGCTATTGGAGAGGTATCTGTACCAAAGGCGCAGCGTAGCTGCGTAATTTTTTTCTTTCGCACACAGCAAAAAGGCCATCCTTGCGGATGGCCTCTTGGCTTAATTGATGCCTGGCAGTGTCCTACAATACTCGTCTCATCCTGAGACTCACCCCTGCGGGGCCGCCGCCAGCGGCGTTAAAGCCCGTTCCCGACGGGCTTTTCGCATGCCCATGCTCAACCAGAACACCATGCAGCAGACAAAACAAAAAGCCCTACGCTTTCACGTAGGGCTTGTTGCTTTATTTGATGCCTGGCAGTGTCCTACTCTCGCATGGGGAGACCCCACACTACCATCGGCGCTACGGCGTTTCACTTCTGAGTTCGGCATGGGGTCAGGTGGGACCACCGCGCTATTGCCGCCAGGCAAATTCTGTTTCATTCCGGCCGTTACTCGCGTAACCACCAGAACCAATCTCGGAACCCGCTGAAAATCTTTCGTCTGCTCTAAAAACACCTTTGGTGTTGTAAGGTTAAGTCTCACGGATCATTAGTACTGGTTAGCTCAATGCATCGCTGC
>NZ_JAFIBY010000001.1 GCF_017832355.1 Serratia sp. PL17 | reverse complement strand
AGTTAGCAGAAATGCATGACAGGATCATTGGCACTTTCATTGAACGTGAGCACTACGTTTGATGGAGCATCAACACATTGAATACATGACCCCCGGCAAAAGTAATTGACGTCTAATACATTTGCCTTCATTAGAGATAACAGGATTTATGGAAAAGCTGCCGCCAATGGCATCAACTTTTTCCTGCTTGGTATTCAGATTCTTGAGTGAAACACCCCCTGGAGCTTTCAACAGAAGATCGTCAAAGCAGGGGACACCGGCTAATTGTGCCAGCGCTTGAGCAACCTCTGTAACAGGCTGCCGTGCCCGGACGTTAGAAGCGGCCATAGGGAGAATGAACCCGACTTTTTGAAATAGTGGGTAGGCTTTAGCATAAAGGTATTTGGCCAGCGGCTGAACCTGAGTCCAGTCAGATTTATATTTAAGCTGATAAACAGCTTCGCCTACCTCGGTACGCGTAGTGTCATAAATGTTGTGACCCCACTCTTTTTGTCCTGTCACCACGCTGAACTTGCTGTGCTTGTCCAGTACGACACCATGATCCCAGTTACCCGTAATGTCTTTGATGTTCACTTCCATCGCCGCCCCCTCATTCGTTACAAAATATGAATAAAGATACACTCGTTAAGAATTAAAGCACGCTGAAACGTGGAGTGAATACGATGGAGGTTGGCAATAAGTCACTAGTAGCAGTTAGAACCAACATCCCCCGCAAGGTATAATCCTTAAAAACACACATATACTCATTTACACATTCAAAACACATTTACTCATTTGAGTTTATGTGTATAATTAAACTCAAGTGAGTAAACACACAAATGAGGTTTAGACATGAAAATCATCGCGTTCCTCAACCCCAAAGGGGGGTCTGGTAAAACGACTGCTGCAATCAACGTCAGTAGCTGCCTTGCCAGTTCGGGTAAGAAAATTGCAGTTGTAGATACAGACCCGCAGATGAGCCTGACTAACTGGAATAAAGCAGAGAAAGCAGCATTCGATGTTTACACCGCAGCATCAGAGAAAGACGTTTACCAGGTAAGAAAGGATCTTGCTGAATATGACTTTGTCATTATTGATGGTGCCGGTTCTCTATCAGTTATTACTTCAGCAGCCGTTATGGTCAGCGATCTGATTATCATCCCGGTAACACCCAGCCCTCTGGATTTTTCCGCTGCCGGTTCTGTAGTAACTGTACTGGAAGCCCAGGCTTATAATCGTCCGGTAGAAGCTAGATTCCTCATCACACGGAAAATTGAACAAGCCACCATGCTTAACGTCCTGAAAGATAGCATTGCTCAGACGGGTATTAAGCCGTTCAAAACAGCGATCACACAGCGCCAAAGTTACGTTAAATCCGTGATGGAGGGTGAGAGCGTTTTCGATACCAACGATGGAGCAGCGAAGGGCGAGATAGCCATTTTGACGCGAGAAATACTTGAATCATTTGAGTAAAAACTCATATACTCATTTTAGCATATTAAGAGGTTATGTATGGCACTAACTAAACAACATACATCAAAAACAATGAGTTTCGGTGAGCATCGTGATCTTGAAAAAGTCGTCAATAGCACACCCACAGGAAAGCAGAAGAGAGTCAACGTTAACTTTGATGAAGAAATACATATCCGCTTCAAAGCTGCGTGTGCAAAGCAAGGTACATCTATTACTGATGTAATAAAGGACTTGGTTGATAACTGGCTGAAAGAAAATGACAGTTAAAAACTCAAATGTGTAAATACACATTAACTCAAAAACACACTACTTTTTTCCGAGAACACTGATCTGGTGCATAAATTTTTTATGTGCCGGATCGGTGTTGGCCAAGCAAAGCGCGGCAGCGTGTTTAGATTTACAGTAAATGGCGTTTATGGTTCATCTGTTGGTGCAAAATACGTGCAATCAGAATATCCGTATCACGGACCGTATAAAAAATGGCATGTCGCTGAAATTCAATGCGCATCACACCAGGGACGGTATTGTAGTCCCGCCCCATATCAGGCATTCCGGCCAGCGTCTCGAAAAATGCCTCAAGTGCGTCTGTATAATGGTCTGCCTGAGCTTCACCAAATTTTAAGAGCGTATAGTCATAAATCCCGGCGAAGTCTTCTGCCGCCCGTTCGGTGAGTTTATACACGATGTCTCAGTTTTCTTTGTGCTGCAATATCCCGCAGTGATAGCGAGCTTTCACCGCTTTCCAGCCCAGCAATAACAGCCTGGCGAACAACTTCATCGTTTGTTTCCTGTTGCTCCAGCAATCGCAGCGCAGAGCGCATAACTTCACTCGCAGAGCCGTAACGGCCACTGTCTATTAATCGACTGATAAACGAATCGAGTTGTTCGCCAATCGTAACGCTTGTTGTTCTGGCCATAACGCCCCCTGTGTTAACTATCAACACAATGATAGGAATACTTGCTCCTGGTGTCAACGAATGCACCCAAACGGATTTTTACCCCCTTTCCTGCTAGACCAGTTTTTTTAGCTTACTTTTAGCGATGAAGTAGGTAAGGGCGAAAAGCGCCTTTTCGCTGTAGTGCGTTTCGTTAACTCCCTGCCTCCGGGCATAGACCGGAGGTGCTACTTAAAGTTTGTTAGGGAGCATAGCGACCATTCCGAACCGGCGCGGCCGTCTGGCCGCTGCAAGGGCGGTCATTGTTGGTTTTCTCCGTTATCCACAGAACTTATCCAGCGAATAAGTAGATCTTTAATGAAATTAAGTAGGTCGAAGACCTGATTGTTTTGCAGCTAACTATTGGTTGATTGCAGATAACCCCATTTAGCTATTTGCAGATAAGTGTGCATAAAA
Organism: Serratia sp. PL17; assembly: GCF_017832355.1. GTDB lineage: Bacteria > Pseudomonadota > Gammaproteobacteria > Enterobacterales > Enterobacteriaceae > Serratia. Next base: position 1,801,473 of record NZ_JAFIBY010000001.1, on the reverse strand, counting down.
GATATAACGCCGGTGTTGATTGGGGTTTTGACCAAATATAGGTGAGGTTATCGTGATGATAGTGGCTAAAAAACGAGCTGCTTTAGCAGATGGACAACGAACATCCTCCGCAGGGAAACGGATTAGTAAAAAGAGGGCGGGTTAGTGAGGCGGGGCTGTGCCTGGCTGCTCCATATTTACCAGTTCAAGCTGGTAAAGCTGAGTCCAGACCATTTTTTCAAACTGCTGAGGGGTTAGATGGTGTATATCACCCTTCATATCACGGAAAATACGCTCGGCCACCTGACGCTTTCGCTCATCGAACGGTAATTCGGCCAGCTTACGCAGTTGTTTGCCCTCAATAGCGCGTGTACGGCGGCTAAGTATCGTCTGATGGCGGCAACGTTCATACCAGCGTTTACGGGCTTCTTTTACTGTCATAGCCTCGCCGGGTTGTAGAATGCCGTCCTCAATAGCGCGTAGGCGTTCTTCTTGCTCTGCTCGTAGCTTGTCCATATCCACACCGGTAAGACGCCAGCCTTCTTCTGTAATAATGATATGCTTAGGAAAACGGCACCCGTTCACATAATCCCACTCAGTTTCAGGCGCAAGGACTATGCCAAATCTCGCCAGTTCGTCTATCAGACGCGACACCCTGGATACCGTCACGGCGGTTTCAAGAATGATGTGGCCATCTTCATCCTGTGGGCTGAGTTCTTCGGCCAGCTTAGTGACGTTGATAGTGACGATACCGGTGGCAAGATCGGCCTTATTGATGAAAAGCACAAACAGCGCATCGAGCAAACGCCGGCGTACGTCTCGGAACGCTCTTTTCCGGTCAGCTACTGGCCGTAAAAAAGTGAAGATGGGATCGGCAGAAACACGACGACGAATAACCCAGGCACCAGAAGTCTTATCCTGGCTCATAAGGTTACGTAAGGCTCGGCCATGCTGTTTACTGAGAGGTTTATAATGCGCCGGACGCACATAGAGCGGTAACGGACATTTACAAACTGTAGAATGTTCGCCACGGTGACGCTTGTCTGGGTTTTTCTGAGGGGTATTTTTCTGATTATTCACACCCGCCCGCACTTATGGCAGGGCAGAGGGCTTGCTTAGGTTTACGCATTTGCTATAATCCTTACTGCCGCATGGCAGTATTTGCCCCCCTGACACCTGAATCAGCCCGCCAAAGTTGAAGACAGGATCAGGGGGTTTTACTTTGTGGCTTTCACCACTCCCTAGACGCTATTACCGGGAACGTCTCACCCGTACGAATTCTTGTAAACGCACGTAAATTACCACGTTGCGAAACAACGATCAATTCCCTTCCTCAAAGATCCCTCAACATCACTAATCTATTTTATCAATAAATTCATAAAGATATTGAGTCTCAATAATGTTGACACTGATCACATTCACAGTAATAAGATCAGCGCCTAATCCCTGTTCTAAACAAATAAAGAGATAAAATCAATCTTTCAAACAATCATTTAGTTGTTTGACTAGCTTTCGGGCTTCATCACGCTGCGATGCCAATTTTTGGGCTTCAGCCAACGTGCTGTAGTAGGGATTTGTATCAGGGTTCATGCGATTGCGATGAAATTTCAACATATTCTCTGCAAAATCATCATCAACCGTATAGAAATAGCTCTCTGGATAATCCAGTGCTTTAGCAACCCGAAGAACGAAATCAAAAGGAGGAGTGAAACGCCCGACCTCGTAATTAGATAGTCGAGAACGAGTATTAACGCCCTCTACACCAATGAGTTCAGACAACTTTTCCTGAGATAATCCAGCAGCCTCCCGCGCTTCTTTTAACCTTTTCGGCACCATAGCACTTCACCTTGTTTTGTTTTCTATCATACAAGGCGCAGTCCTCACCCTACGTTCATCCAAACAAACAAGCTTGATTATATGTACATCAATGTTATTATCACTAAAGATTCTTGATATTGACATACCCTTACGAACTGTATAAAAATAAATACTGTATTTATGTACAGCATGTTTATTTATACAGGATGTTTTATGAGTACGCGGCCACGGGCGGCGGAAAATGGGGGCTTGTGCCCACAAGGAAGGGAAACATGAATTTATGGTATGTGTTGTACTGCAAGGTTCAGGATGTTGATAAAATAACCAGAAGGGTCAACAGCTTAGGCGTTAGTGTTTTTTGTCCCCGCTATGTGCGAGTCTCTCACCGAACCGACTGTAATTCGGTTCGTATCGACGAAAAAGTGTTGTTCCCTAATTATTTGTTCCTCTCTTTTGATATCAACAAAATCCATACATCAACGATTTCGTCTATCCCTGGGGCTATCGGCTTCATTCGTTTCGGTTCAGATGCCTGTACGGTTCCTCAGAAAGTGATATCAGCGATTGAATGTGCTCGCCTGATAGCGTTGAACAATGACGATCAAGCCATTGAGTGCCGTAATATTTCGCCCGCTTTGCTGCTAAAAATTCAACAAATCTCGCTTATCAAGTCGATAGAACAACGACAGGTTGCCTTTTCACACCTCCTGCAATCAGGTGACCTCTAAGTAAAATCCTCTCACTGTTCCACACATACCGGCACTGTAGGCAATCGCCTGCGGTGCCTTTTTAATAGGAGTAGACATATCCATGCCGAAAAAGAAGTTGGGCGAGCCAACGAGTACGGCGGTGATTTACATCGGACAGCAGCGTTACCAACTGTTAGCAAAACATGCTCGCGAAATCAGCTACTTATCCAACACCAATATCAAACCAAGTACATTCCTTCACTACTTGATTGATGAATTCACCAAAAAAGGCCATGCCTCACTGCTTAACCAGTTGCAGAAGGCTCCCCCCACTGAAGAGGAATAAACCATCTAATAGGAGGATACATGATTTCATCCGCCGTGCTTCTGACTCTGGCGATGCAATGCGCCCCAACCATTCACCCTGATACATCGCATGATGTAGCCAGAGTTGAGTCGGGGTTAAACCCCTTTGCTATTGGTGTTGTCGGCCAGAAAAAAGGGCTTTTCCCCAGCAACATAAACGACGCTCTTGATCATATCGACCAGCTCAAGGCGAAAGGTAAAAATTACTCGGTCGGTCTGATGCAAATCAACCAGGCCAATTTTTCCCGTTACGGTGTCACTGCAAAACAACTGTTTAATCCCTGCACCAACCTGACCGTCTTCGAAAAAATCATCACTGACTGCTACCTCCGGGGCGGCACCCTGAAAAGGGCGCTGAGTTGCTATTACTCCGGCAACTTTGATACCGGCCAGAAGCCCGAAGCCGCATTTTCCAAAACCAGCTATGTACAGCGGATGGGTTACAAACCCGCGCAAAAATATGTCGTGCCTTCCAGCAAGGCCGATCAAGAAAAGCAAAACGCCACACCAGGCAATGCAGCACCCACGCCGCAGATACGTTATCCCAAAGGTATTGTACGCGGCGATCTCATCACCTCCGACGCGCAAGCGTCACCTAACCAGGCTACACCCGTTTCTTTCCCGTCACAGGTTGTGCGGGGGGAGTTTGTAGTCACTACATCTAAATAAGGAAATATCATGAAAATTTTACGCTCTATTAAAAACGCTCCTGCCTACCTTGCTGCTGTTGCGGCCTCTGCTGCCATGTCCTCACCGGCATTCGCGGACGGGTTCGCCAAAGCCGAAACGTTGCTGGAAAAAATCTCGTCTGGCCTCACCGGTCTGGCCATCGTCACCATTACCATCGCCGTTATCTGGGTCGGTTACAAAGTGTTATGGGACGGCAAAAGCCTTCACGACTGTAAAGGGATCATCATTGGCGGCATTCTTATTGCCAGCGGTGCAGAAATCGGCGCTCTGTTGATGAGCTAAGGGGCGGAAATGGTCACGCTGAATAAAGCCCTGACGCGCCCCGCTATGCTGTTTGGCATTCCGATGGTGCCGTTAGTTATCGTCAGTGGGGCAATTATCCTGCTGGCGATATACCTCACTAAACTTTTGTTGCTGTTCCTGCCGGTAAGCTGGTTTGTCATGAACCAGATGGCTAGAAAGGATGCCCACGTTTTCGGATTAGCCTTTTTAAAACTGAAAACGCGGGGCAATAAGACGTGCAACACCCACTACGGCGCAACGGCGTTCCTGGCGAACGACTACGACGCCGTAGACATCACGGAGTTCATCAACACTATGCGACTTAACGAACGGGTCACGCTCACCAAGCACATTCCGTATTCGTCGCACATTCATGAAAACGTCATTAAAACCCGAGGTAGTGACCTGATCGCAACGTGGGAAATTGGCGGAACGGCGTTTGAATGTGATACGGAAGAAAATCTCGACATACTGTCTGGTCAGTTTAATAACCTGATTAAGTCCTTTGAAGGGCGACCGGTGACGTTTTACGTTCACAATATCCGTGAAACGTACCACGATCACTTTGACGGGCATTCGGGTAACGATTTTGCCGATACGGTCAGCGAACGATACTACTCGACGATTGAAAACCATCCTTTCCGCCATAATCGTCTGTTCTTCACCGCCTGTTATATGCCCTTTGTCGGACTGGATAAGGTCGAGCGCAAACGGATGTCCGACGGACAGAAGCAACATGCGTTAGACAGTGCATTAAAAGAGATGTTGGAGATCTGCCAGACGGTCGGCACGTCCCTGTCGCGTTTCACCGCGAACCAACTCGGGGCTTATGAAGAAAATGGCCGCGTATTTTCGTCGCAACTGTCTTTCTATCGGCGGCTGTTAAGCGGCGTCTGGCAGAAGACAGCCGTTACGCGTACGCCATTTTATGAAACGCTCGGCACAACCGATCTGTTTTTCACCGGCGATGCTGGTCAAAGCAATAACGTGAACGGAAAGACCTTCTTCCGTGGGCTGGAAGTGAAAGACTACGCGCCGGAATCCTTCACCGGGATAATGAACGTGTTGCTGTATGCCCCGTGTGACTATGTGATCACCCAGTCTTTTACCTGTATGGCGAAAGATGAAGCGCAAAAGCACATCAAGCAGACGGCCAAGCGTTTACGCAGCACGGAAGATGATGCCATTTCGCAGCAGGAAGACTTATTTGTTGCCCTGGACATGTTGCAGGCCGGACACATTGCCTTTGGTAAATATCATTTTTCCCTGATGGTATCGGCACCCGGCACAGAACGGCTGATTAAAGATACAAACAGCCTGATCAACGCCTTCACCGATCTGGGTATCACCCCGACACTCTCCACGTTGTCGTTGCCCGCTGCCTACTTGGCACAAATGCCGGGTGTGTACACGCTAAGGCCGCGACTTGTCCCCATCAGCAGCCAGAATTTTGCAGAACTGGCGTCATTCCATAACTTCTATACGGGGAAACGGGATAAGAACCCCTGGGGTGAAGCGCTTTGCGTTCTCAAAACCCCCTCGGGCGGGGCGTATTACATGAACCTGCACAACTCAATGCTCAATAAGGATGATTTCAACGAGAAAAATCTAGGCAATACCAGCGTTATCGGCACCGCCGGTTCGGGCAAAACAATGCTGATGGCATTCATTCAGGTCATGATGCAGAAATATCGGCAACCCCGGAGTTTTTCGCCGCAGGCTAAAACTCAGCGTCTTACTACCGTTTATTTTGATAAGGACAGGGGGGCAGAACTTAACGTAAGGGCGTTGGGCGGCCAGTATTATAAGGTGAAAAACGGTGAGCCTACCGGCTGGAATCCCTTCCGGCTTCCACCGACAAAACGCAATCTGAACTTCATCAAGAAGCTGATGCGCATACTCTGCACCCGCAACGGACAAACCTTGTTCCCGCGCGACGAGCTGCGTCTTAGTCAGGCAGTGGATGCGGTCATGAAGGAGCTACCGGCTGAACACCGTGGGTTTGGTATTACCCGGCTGTTGGAGAACCTTACCGAGCCGCCAACGAAGGAAGCGCAGGAAAACGGGTTACGTGTCAGGTTGTCACAGTGGGCGCAGGGTGGCGAATACGGCTGGGTTTTCGATAATGACCTGGACACCTTTGATATTGGCGAATGCGACAATTTCGGCATCGATGGCACGGAATTTTTGGACGATGCCGACGTGTGTGCGCCGATTTCGTTTTACCTGCTGTATCGCGTCACCAGCTTGCTCGACGGGCGACGCTTGGTGATCTTCATGGATGAATTCTGGAAATGGCTCAACGACCCGGTCTTTTCTGATTTCGCCTTTAACGTGCTGAAAGTCATCCGCAAACTGAATGGCCTGTTTATTCCTGGTACTCAGTCACCGGCGGAAATACTGATTAACCCGATATCTCCTGCCGTGGTGGAGCAGTGCGGCACGCAAATCTTTACGGCAAACCCGAAGGCTGACCGCAAAGACTATGTTGATGGTCTGAAAGTCGCCCCGGAGATCTTCGACATCATCAAGAACCTCGATCCGCTGTCACGCCAGTTCGTAATAGTGAAAAGCCCCCTGAAAAAGGGTGATTTACGCAACTTTGCAGCACTCGTCACCCTTGACCTGTCCGGGCTTGGTACTTACACAAAAGTGTTAAGTAGCAGCGCTGACAACCTCGAAATTTTTGATTCTGTGTTTCAGGACGGCATGAAGCCGGACGACTGGCTAGAACGCTACCTGCAACTCGCTCTCTGAAAGGAAATAACATGAAAATGAAAACTCTGTCCGCCGCCTGTCTGGCGGGGGCTTTGCTGTGTCCATCACTGACAGCCTATGCCGGTATTCCTGTCATGGTTGATGCTGATCCGTTACGTCAGATTCAATACGCGACTGACGCCCAAAACTGGCTTAAAACGGTAGAACAGTATAAATCCCAGCTCAATGCCTACAAATCGCAACTGGCGACCGCGACCGGCGTACGCAACGTGCAGGACTTTTTGAGCCAGGCTAAGGGGCTGTCGAATGACCTTAAAAACCTGCAAAAAAACGGCATTTCACTCAACGACCTACTGACGAACTCCGGCGGGTCATACAGCAGCGCGCTAAACGGCCTGTACCGCAAGTACAAGATGTTTGACACCTGTGATGCTACGCAGACCCAAAGCTATGCTGATACCTGTAAACAAATCGTCATTAACCGGGCGGTGGCCGTCGAAGATACCACTGCGGTACAGGAGAAGATCAACAGTACGGTGAGTGATATTTCTACCCTTGTAAGTCGTATCGAAATGTCGCAAGACGCTAAAGAGTCACAGGATTTGGCGAACACCATAACGTCAAAAAGTGTACAGTTAAACGCGCTGACCACGCAGTGGGAAATGAGCGTGAAACAGTCGGAACTGCGTGATCAAATGCTGACATCGCAGCGACAAAAAGCCCACCGACAGCAACAACTGAGTGCGCCGGTAGCTGATTTAAACAACTTATGACAAGGATTTTTCATATGACGATTAATAACCGCACTATTTTATCTTCCCTGCTTGTTTTAAGCCTTTTTGCTTTAGGTGGTTGTGAAGAAAAGAAAACTGAGGAGTGGTATATGGCTCATCATGACGAATTACTAAAAGACTATGCCGATTGTTTGAAAACCAAAACATTCAGCAGTGAGCGATGCATTCCTGTAGTGAATGCAAAAAAGAGATCTATCAATGAACCTGACATTGCAGCAGGAATAAAAAAAATCCAAATGGAGTACATGCAAAGTAAAATAACCCCGGAGAATAACAAATCATGAGTAGCGAAGGCATTTTCACAGGAATGGATGCCGCGGTAATGAATGGTTTGAATAGTGTTATACAGGGGCAAATGTCCCTGTATTCAACAATGATGGCTGGGCTAGTTACCGGCTCTGCCACTCTGTACATTCTTTGGCGTGGTTATCAGACACTGGCGGGTAAGCTGCATACCCCGGTAGAGGACGTAGCGTGGGATTTGGCGCGGATGGGGATCATCCTGGCATTTGTCACTAATGCTGATGGTTATCTGGACGCGTCTGTTGCCGCCATTAATGGTTTAAAAGACGGACTAAGTGGAAGTGAAAATGTTTGGGTTTTATTAGATACCCTTTGGGGTAAAGCACAAATATTAGGGGAGAAACTTTTTAACCTCGATGATTCCACTTACGTGCAACTCAATGGCGGCATTGCAGAGCTATTGGTCTGGGGGGGGACAATAGTGACTTTGGTTATTGCCACTATTGTGAATATGGGAGCTGAAATAATGTTGTTGTTAATGACAACGACGGCACCCATATTTATTTTTTGCCTGATATACGGTTTTCTCCGCCCGATGTTCAATAACTGGCTCCAGGTAATTTTTACCGCGATCCTAACGCTCATGTTCTCGGCTTTATCTCTACGGATTGCGATTCAGTATTTAAGTAGTGTACTGGATAAAGCAAGTAGCGGAGCTGATGTAAACAACATCGTGACGCTGGCGGCACAAAGCTGTCTCGCAGGTATCGGTGCCGGGTTCGTGGTCTGGTTATCGGCAAAAATTGCCGGTTCACTGGCAGGGGCTAGCGTACAGGGTGTGGTACAGGGCGCGGCTAAAATGGGGCTAATGGCAGGCGGCGGCGCAGCGAAAAAAGCCGCAAGTACCGTAGGAAAGCCAGTGGGGAATGCTTTAGGCAGTATTGGCGATAAGGCAGCGAATAACCTCAAAGGCTCATCGGCCAGTAATGCCAAAGCATCGGCAAAAGCCGCAGTGGAGAAAATGAAAGCCCAAAATTAGCAGATATCCCGCCACACCTGTTCCCATCGCAAGACTCATTACTTTTTAATCCTTTCAGGAACCTAAACCATGAAACGCTTCATCATATTTATGATGTTGTGCACCCTTGCGGGCTGCGCACAGCAAAGCCATTTCCCGCCGGATGTTTCCGGCGACCTTCAACCCGTTAATTCCGCTTCCGTTATGCAGGAGGTGAATAATGTCTGAATTACAAAAAACGCTGAATACCTCGCAGTCGTTTGAAAAAGTGATGCTGACACGCGATGCGCGGGCTAAAAAACTCGCCTTTGTTATCGCCGCCGTCGCCACGGTATTTGCCTTACTTTCCGTTGTGGCCGTCATTGTCATGCTTCCGCTAAAACACACGGAGGTCGAGCTTTACACCGTAGACAGCCACAGCGGGCGGGCGGAATACGTCACCCGAGTGAAAGAAAAAGACATTTCTACCGAGGAGGCAATGGCTAAAGCCTTCGCCGCCAATTACGCCACGCTCCGGGAGGGATACAACTATTTCGCCCTGCAAAGCAATTACGACACGGTGCAGCTCTTTAACAGCGGACAGGTCAACGCGGACTATCTTGCCTGGTTCGCCGGACAGGATGCCCCCGACAAGGTTTATCAGAACGCGGCTAACGTGGTGGAAACTGAGGTCATTTCCAACATCATCAGCCAGGCTACCGCGCCCGATATGCTGGCAACCCTCCGACTGAAAAAAACCATCCGACACGTTGTAGACGGCGCGACGCGCGTCGAATTCTGGAACGTTCGTCTGACATACCACTATGTGCCACACAAGGCGCTGACTGACGCACAGCGTGAGAGTAATCCGCTGGGCTTCATCGTCACCAGTTACCAGCGTGACAAAGAACTGAGGAAAGAATAATGCGTAATCTATTCGTCATTCTCACTTTGATGCTCTGCTCATCGGCGTGGGGAGCCGCAACCCCACAGGGTAGCCGGTACGACAGCCGTATGCAGCAGGTGGCGTACAACGTGCAAAACAGCACGGTGATCAACACCCGCGCCGGCTACGTCACCACGCTGGTATTTGCCGATGATGAGGCGGTGATCAGCACCGAAGTCGGCTTTATTAAAGGATGGGCGGTAACAAAGGAGGCGAACCGCGTCTATATTCGCCCAGCTCCCATCACGCAGCCGGTGACGGATGCGGACGGCTCAACCGTCCAGCAGGCATTTTTACCCGAGTCGAAAGACTGGAAAACCAACCTGTTTGTCACCACGTCGGCACACTTCTACAGCCTGGAGCTTAACGTGCTCGATGAAGGCGCACCGGCAAGCAGTCTGGCGTTTGTTGTGACCTGGAATTATCCCGATGCCAGTCGCAAGGCCAACATGGAAGCCGTTAAAGCGCGGCAAAAGGAGCTGACGGAGGCGCAGGAAAAAAGCCGCATCGCCAAAGCGTTTAATGCCGCCACTACACCGCGAAACTGGAACTATGCGCAGCGTGTGAAGCAGGGCAGTGAAATGGCTATGCCGGACTTTGCCTATGACGATGGCCGCTTCACTTACCTGGGCTTTTCACCGCTGAAAAAGATCCCGAGTCCCTTCCTGCTCGTCAACGGCAAAGAACAAACGACCATCCCGTCGTTCTCGCAACAGGGCAACTATCGCGTGATGGTCGTTCACTCGCTGGCTCCAAAGCTGGTCTTACGCTACGGCGACGCCGTGGTGGGCATTGTTAATCAGGGATTTGGTCTGGCAACGGTCAGCAACGGCAGCACCGTTTCACCGGCGGTTAAACTGGAGGAAAAACCATGACGGATACGCAAAACCCAACGCCTCTCGATGGGAGCGAAAGCCCCGTACCCGAGAGAGAAAAAACGGTGGCCGAGCTGGAAGTTGAAGCACGCGAACGGGCGCAGGCACAGCGTAAAGAGTCTGCACCGGTGGAGGACGTTAAACCCGACCAACCAGAGGTAAACAGCCTCAAAAAGCGCGGTAAAAACCGTCTTATGACGCTGGGAATACTGCTTCTGGCGGCGCTTATCGTATTAGCCTGGATGGGTGACTGGGCTTATAACCATTTCATGAGCGCCCCCGCTCCCAAGGCTGAACAGGCAAAAACGGCACCGGATGATGTCAGTTACGGACGGAAACGCCAGGGCATGGGGATGGCTGAAAACCCGCTGGGGTTGCAGGACACCGCGTCAACCGATACCAAAACAAACCTTCCTCGCCCCGCCGCTCCGGCAGTTTCATTTAACAAGTCGATGGCTCTGGCGGCGATGTCCAGCACGCAAAGCAGCGGCCAAACCGCCACGGTTTCGCGCACGGCTGAACGCAGTACCACAGAGCACAGCGTATCTCCCGCGACCGCGCAGCCTTATACACCCTGCACGGTGACGCTGGTCATGGATGCCAGCGGAAAGCTGGCCTGTCCTGTCGGAGCGGAGGCATCACCGGGTGTGGCACCGGCAGTTTCCACAGTAACCGGCGTACAACGTATGCGGCTTGACCCGGATTTGTATATTCCGGTCGATACCTATATTCCCTGTACGCTTCAAACCCGCTTTGTGTCCGACGTTGCCGGGCGTATTTCCTGCCTGATATCTGAGGACGTTTACAGCGAAAGCACCCATGTACGGCTGATACCCGCAGGCACCCGCGCCCGTGGCGTCTACAAGACCGGCACACTCAATCACGGCCAGGCGAGGATGTTCGTGATGTGGACGGAACTCAGAACCCCGGACAGGTTAAAAATCCCGATGGTTGATTCTCAGGTCGTAGGCCAGCTCGGTGAGGCCGGTATTGATGGCTGGATCGACACGCATTTCTGGGAGCGTTTCGGCAACGCAATGATGCTCAGTACCGTGCAGGACGTCGCCGCAGCAACGGCAAGTTCCGCCCCGTCGAAAGACCGCAATACCGATTACACGGAAAATTCACGCGCTGCCGCCGCTGAAATGGCAAAAACGGCGCTGGATAACAGCATCAATATCCCGCCAACCATCTACAAAAATCAGGGCGATATCATCGGCATCATGACCGGTTCAGACATCGATTTTTCAGGCGTCTACAGCCTGAAACTCAAATAAGGAGGGCATTATGGGCGTCAGTAACATTTCACTCGACCAGCATAAACAACGCATGTTCGGGGATTTTCTTCACCTCGATGGCCTGACCGAAATCGCGGTAAATCGTCCCGGAGAGCTGTTTACCAAAATTCGCGGGGTGTGGCAAAAACACCCCGTTCCGCTCACGCTGGCACAGTGTCAGACGTTTGCCACCGCGCTTGCCAACTATCAGGGCGACCATATTGATGATACGTCGCCGGTGCTGTCCGCCACGCTCGAATCTGGCGAACGTTGCCAGGTGGTGATGCCTCCGGCTTGTGAGCGAGATACGGTGTCGATCACTATCCGCAAGCCTTCCCTGATACAAATTCCCCACCAGTCCTATATCGACGGCGGCTTTTACGACCGGGTCACGGGTAAGGAGAAAACAGCAAGCCATGATGACGAACTTTTACGTTTATACAATGCCGGAGCTATTCCCGCTTTTATGGAGAAGTGTGTCGAATATGGCAAGACCATCATCATCGTGGGCGGTACGGGGTCGGGGAAAACAACCTACCTGAAAACGATGATCGGGTATATCCCCGTCAACCTGCGACTGGTGACTATCGAGGACAACCCGGAGACGCGCTTTTATGGCCATGAAAATTACGTGCATCTTTTTTACCCCGCCGATGCGGGAGAAAAAGCCATTGTGACCCCAGCCAGTCTGGTACGGGCAAACTACCGCATGAACCCTGACCGCATTTTACTGGCCGAGGTGCGCGGAGGTGAAGCCTGGGACTGTCTGAAAATCATCGGCTCGGGGCATGAAGGGCTGATCACTTCTCTGCACGCCGGTAGCCCGGAAGAGGCCATTAACGGGCTGGCGGAACGCTGTTATCAAAACATGGAATGCCAGAACATCCCCTATTCGGTACTGCTGCGTAAGGTATTGAACAGCATTGATGTCATCGCCAGCATTGACGTGAGCGGCGATATTCGCCGCATGGGTGATATTTACTTTAAGCCGGTGCATCGCGCCGGTGTGATGGAGAATTTCAGGAATGAAACATTTTAAACCCCTGGTTGTACTCAGCGCATTGCTGGTACTCGCGGGCTGTTCATCCCCGCCCGAACCGGCAGCCGTCGAGTGGGATAAGCCTCTTTCGCCGACCAACGGCACATTGCCTTTATGGCAGGAAAACATGGTTGTTACACCGTCGCCGGTCGTGTCCGGGCAGTGGTCGAGAGTGATCACCGATTTTCAAGATGAAGGACAGATTTGGACGCCTGATGTCTGGTATGCCGTTGCTCATTCCCCACACGTTGCCGTCTCTGCGCCGGATGCGACCGCGTTCTTTGCTGCTAAAGCGTGGTTGAGACAACACGGCGCACAAGGGCTTATCTCTTATCTTCCAAAAACTCACTGCCTGACCTGCAACACCACCGACATTTATTTTTCCCGATAACGACGGTGAGACAGATTTTCAATCTGTTTTTCCGACGTTGAACAACCAGAGGGCGTTAGCCGTCTTTTGTTTGTCTCAAAATCACCTCAAGGAATAAAACGTTATGAAAAAAACCGCAATCGCGGCGGCACTCCTGTGCCTGGCCGCTGGCTTTTCTGCACCTTCATTTGCTGCTGATCCGTGCGAGGTCGTCCTGTGTATGTTCGGCAAAGTAACCGGTAATAGCGGCGGCAGTGAATGCAGCAGTGCCGAAAAATCCTTTTTCAGCATTAATTCTTTTAAGAAGAAAGGCCGGTTTGACCCATCGAAGACATCAAACATGCGTAAAGCGCTTTTGGGGGAATGCAAAGCCGCAGACCCGGCAGCTATAGCCAAAATCATCAGTCAATTCGGGCGGATCAGGGGGTAATCATGAGACTTTTTATCGCAGAAAAGAAAGGATTGGGTGAAGTGATCGCCCTCGCCCTGGGCAACGGTGTAAACCGTGGCGGTTATATCGAATGTGGCACCGACGTGGTGACGTGGGGATCAGGCCACCTGCTCGAGCTGGTCAAGCCTGAAAGTCATAACCCCGCTTATGAAAAATGGAACGAGGCTGATTTACCGCTGAAACTGCGCCCGCACCGCTACCAGCCGATTGAGCGCACCGCAGGTCAGTTTAAAACGGTGGCGGCGCTGATTGAGAAGGCGAGTGAGATTGTTCACGCTGGCGATCCCGACGCCGAAGGCCAGCTTTTAATTGATGAAATTTTGACGTACACCGGCACGAAAAAACCGGTGAAGCGCGTCCTTATCAATGACCTGAACACGGAGAAAGCGCGACAGGCGCTGACGCAGTTACGCGACAACAGCGAGTTTTACGGATTATCCCAAAGCGCATTAGCGAGAAGCGTTGGCGATCAACTCTTTGGCTTCAATATGACTCGTGGTTACACCCTCGCCGCCCGTAAAAAAGGCGGCAAAGATGTGTTATCTGTTGGTCGGGTACAAACGCCGATACTGGGTCTGATCGTTCACCGTTATGAAGCCTTCAAAAACCATGCGGCAGCGTTTTATTACGCTGTCAGCGCCGGTTTTATGATTAACGGTTTTGACCTGACCCGTTGCGACGGAGGCGAGATACCGGCGAGATTTTCCGTACCAGACGATGCCCCTACGGACGATAAAAAACGCATTATTGATAAGCACTACGCTGATTATATTGCCAGTACGACACAGCACCAACCCGCCACGGTGACACAGGCACAGACCGAACCTAAAGCCTCACCGGCACCGCTGCCCTTCTCGCTGTTAGATTTGCAGGTTCACATGAGCCGTGAGCACGGTCTGCCCGCTGAAAAAACGCTGGCAGTGACGCAATCGCTGCGCGATAACTTTAAGGCGATCACCTATAACCGCTCAGATTGTCGATACCTGAATAACGAACAGTTTAATGATGCGCCTCAGACTATCGCGGCGGTGAGTGCAGCATTAAGCGGCACGTTTCCCCCGCAAGTTCTGGCCGACCTCGACAGCAACAAAAAAAGCCGTGCCTTTAATGAAGGTAAAGTCGGAGCGCATACCGCGATTATCCCGACCGGCACCGCGCCCGATACAGCAAAAATGAGCCAGGACGAACGCGCGGTATACACCGCGATTGCCACGCAGTACCTGGCTCAATTCTTACCGGAAAAAACGTATCTGGCGGCCAGCGTCAGTTTTTGCGCAGCGGGCAACACCTTCACGGCCAGTGCCAGGAAAACAACCGGGATGGGCTGGACGGCGCTTTTACAAGAGAGCGACATCGACGCTGAAAGCGGCGACGGAGAGAGTGAGCCGGGGAAAGATAATGGCGATGGCTTATTTTCCATATTAACGGCACTTAGCGTGAACGATGCCGGAACCTGTAAAACCGTCACCGTCAAAGCGGAGAAAACCAAACCACTTCCACTTTATACCGAAGCCACGCTGTTACGTGATTTGCAGCGCGTGGCAAAATATGTGAAAGACCCGCGTATTAAAGCTTTATTAGTCAGCCGGGACAAAGACACTGAGGGCGAAAATGGCGGGATTGGCACACCGGCAACTCGCGCCGAAATGTTAAAAACCTTACTGAACCGCAACTTTTATACTGTAGAAAAAAAGAAACTTATTCCCACGGAATTAGGCATCAGCTTTATTCATGCCCTGCCCTCCATCGCCACCGAACCCGATATGACCGCTCTATGGCACGAACAGCAACAGCAGATCGAAAAGGGTAAAATGACCAGCGATGCCTTTTTAGATGAGCTGGAAATCTTTATCGCGGAGCAGCTTCAACACGTCGATGTCAGCGCGGTCAGCGTCACGGCCAGCGACAAAGACAAAAGTGAAAAGAGCCAGTTTGAGCGATTAAACGCACCCTGTCCGTCCTGCGGTAGCAGCATCATTGTGACCCCTAAAATATTCCGCTGTACTCAGTGCGACTTTAAAATCTGGCCGACAATAGCGGGTAAAAACCTGACCAAGAATCAGGTTGAAACCATCATCAGTAAAGGTAAAAGCGCAGAGATTAAAGGCTTTACCAGCAAAGCGGGTAAGCCGTTCTCGGCGTTCGTGGTGCTAAAAGATAAAGCCACCGGGCAAACTGCGTTTGAGTTTCCACCACGTAAATAAGCCTTTCACCTATATGGCGGCGTCATGCCGCCACTCCCCATTAGCTTAGGTAACTTTCATTATGTCAGACATTAAATATCAAGATGCTTACACCTATCTATCCTCTGGTCGCAACATGAACCAGTTTATTAAACGGTGCGACTACGCGCTATTAACCGACCTGAAAAATAAACTTGAGGTGCATATCAGCGAGTGGGAGGCGCAGCAGGAAAAAGAACAAGAAGCCATTCAATTACGCAACGAAAAGCGCAGCGAGTTATTAGCACTGATTGTCAGTGAGGGTTTTTCACCAGAAGAATTAATAACCGCAGCGGCGATAAAAACAAAATCCCGCCGCCGGATGAAATATCAGTACAGAGACGGTGACGCCATTAAAAAATGGTCTGGTGTTGGTCGGGTTCCGCGTTTAATTCAGGAACGGTTAAATTCAGGTGCAACGTTGGATGATTTTTTAATTGCAGAGGAAATCAAAAATGAAAACCAGAATAAAAAACCCCGCAATTAAAGATGCTGTATAGATAGCAGAGTCTGTTATTTCAAGAATGGAACATAGCGCAGGGCGACGCTGTGGTTTACACGATACTTTATACAACCAGTTTCTTTCCGAGGAAATACATGAATTCGCTGACAGCCTGAATAATGATGAACGGGGTAAGTTTATAGAAATCGCCTCCACACTACATCCACACATAAAAGAATACGACTCGTATAAAACAAATACTATATTAAACAAAATCCGCAAAGAGGAAATGTGATGTTATTTGTTTTGATCGTTCAATTTTGAAAAATTGCTAACGATGGTTTTAACTTATCGTTCAATTCAGAATGAATTGTTAACGGGAAGTGGATTGAGGCAGCTAAATTCAATTTTGAAAAAATTGTTAATTTGGCGTCGCCGAAACCACTAACGAGCGTTCACCCCCAGTGAACCGAGTTAGTTGGGGGGAGCCGAATAAATTTTGCCGCCCCAGCGAGCAAAAAGCTATCGCCCACGATAGCGGTTTATTTGGGGGGCATAGCCCCGCAAACCGTCCAAGCTTAGGAGCATTATTCGAGGAACGAGAATAATACGACTTTGCGCGTGACCACCCCCGTTACGAGTAGTGATTTCCGATATTTTGAGACGAAGGCGAAAAAATAGAGGTCAAAATCACTTCGTAAGGGGGGTGGTCACGCGTAGCGTGGACGGTTTGCCGCACTTGACCTTTGGGGGTTTTGGCGTGGCGTCCAGCCGCGACATTACCCCCTTGTCTCATGAAATAAGGGCGTCCAGCCCGCATGTAATGGGACATGCCTTTATTGAGGGGACTCTAGCCCCCTCAGCATGCCCGCCTGCGGGCACAGTTTTAACGCTCTCAGATCCCCATGCAACTCGGTGAATCCACTCGGTGACAGCTTGTCACCGAGTGGATTCACCGAGACAGCTCACCGAAAGAAACCATTCAAAGGTTAAGACATGCTTAATAAAATCACAGAGAAGCTAATGCCAATAGTCGATAACGCCACGGCGTTCTTCGGCTATATGCAACAGCATCAGCTATTGTTAGCTTTATTATCAGGATTGACGTTGCCCTTTATTGTCCCGCTAAAGCGAGATGAGCATGAAAAAGCACCAATATGGCAACGAGTTATTATCTGCCTTTCACTTTTATGCTTTATATTTGGCACAATATCACCGGCCACCTCTTACGTCCTTCGCTTTCTATATCCGGCAAGGCTGGAAGTCAGTACGCCAGTAATTTTGTGGGCAATATTGATTTCATTTACTGTGGTCGGCGTGATATTTCATTACGTTGCACGCCGCGTTCTCTCACCAGAGATTGACAAACTCAAAAGGAAGATGGTTAAAAAAACCAGTCTGGAAAGAAATACGCGCACTGATGTGCGAGAAATAAAAGCATTGTTGCCCACAACTGAAAAATATGACCCCGAGAAATTCATTGATTTAACAAAAGGCGTTTTTATTGGCCTCAATGAAAACAGAGACCCGCAATATATTCCGCTCAGTGACTGGCAAAAACAACATGCGGATGTCATTGGTACGACGGGCGCAGGTAAAGGGGTTGCAACAGGGTTACTTATTTATCAAAGTATTTTAGCCGGTGAAGGCGTTTTTGAAATGGACCCAAAAAATGATGAATGGGCACCTCACTTAATAAGAAAAGCATGTGAGGATGCAGGAAAACCATTCTACCTAATTGACCTAAACAGGCCGGAATATCAGTTAAACCTTATTGACGGTATTACAGCCGAACATCTGGAAGAACTTTTTATCGCAGGTTTTAGCCTGGCGGAAAAAGGTGAAGCCGCCGATTTCTATCGTATCGATGACCGCAGAGCTGCGCGCGCGACCGCACAGTTAATCAATGAAAACCCAACCGCTACGATCCGCGATTTATTCAACAGCGATTTCGTGCAGAGCATTGCCGAAACGATTAAAGGATTTTTCGGTAAAATAGAGGAGCTGGCCTTATTAAATTCCATCAATGCGCCGGATGGTTTGGCATTAAAAAAGATTTTTGACGACGGCGGATGCTGTTACATCATCGGTTCGATGCGTAACAGTAAAGTGATCGCAACTCAGCGCATGATTTTAGTGCGGCTGATGCAGCTTGCTGAATTACGTGATCGAATCAACTCGACTCCGCGACCTATTGCTATTCACCTGGCCGAACTGAAATACCATTTATCACGGCCTGCGCTGGAAGGGTTAGGCGCAGCCCGAGATAAAGGTGTGCATATCATTATGGATCACCAGTCCGTCGCCGACTTACGCGACTGCCCCGCCGATTTAAACGGCGACGCCGTGGTGGGTGCCGTCGTTGAAAACGCCAAATTTAAACTGGTGTACAAACTGCAAGACCCCGACACCGCACTATGGGTGGCAAAAATGTCCGGCACGATTTTAGTGGACGATGAGAGTCGCAAAGCAAAAACCAATCGGGTACTGACCGAAGTGATAGACGACGAGCGCACCATCCGGCAGGCGGAGCGTTTTTATATCGACAGCAACATGCTGTTAAACCTGCCTCCGTTCGTCAGCTATATTTTCACGGCCACAGAATTACCCCGCACCTCCTTAATCTCACCCTTGAAAGTGAAAAAACAGCCTTTACAGGTTTATGACGTCACGCCGATCACACCCATCTCGATTAAAAAGCCGCTCGACTTTACTGATGCACCCGCAGCAAAAACGACACCCGTTTTAGTGGCGGCAGAAAAAAGCAGAACAGCCGAGATAGCACCCGTTGAGCCGGTTGCTGAAACGTCTTCTTTTGATTTCGATGAATAAGGGAATGCCATGCTGATAAGTAGCGATAAAGAACGCAAAGGTCGTAACAGTGAAAAAATGGCGCAGCTTCTTAATTTTTTGAAAGAGGAAACCTACAGCGATTTTGACACGCTAAAACAGCTTTTTAAGTATAAGGCACATCAACCGCTTTACCTTCTGCTCGATAAACTGGAAGGAATGGGGCTTATTCAAAAATACGTTTTCGTCTCTCGCCTCGGCAGTCTCACGCTGTGGGGAATAACCCAGGATGGGATCGCCGTCGTACTCAGCCCAGAAGACAAAATTTTCCCCGCACGATTTGAACCGGCAAAGTTAAAAGGCTGGAGTCTCGATCACCATCTGGATAATCAACTGGTACACCTTACGCTGGCACAAAAAGGCGCGACGGACTGGATTAACGGCGACCGTAACACCTTTTTAAATCAGTTTAAGGTGAAGCACCGGCCTGACGGATTAATCACACTGCCAAATGGCAAACGGATCGCCATTGAAACCGAACGTAGTTTAAAAACGAAAGCACGCTATCAGCAAATTATCGCCAGTCACCTGAGAGCGCGAACGGAAAACCTCTGGTTTTTCGTGTTCTACATCGTGCCGGATGAGCAAAAGAAGCGGGCATTAATGCTGTTATTCAACACGATAAAACAGGTTATCGAAAACAGCCAACATGTCACGCTGGAAGCGAAGCACCGTAACGTATTCCGCTTTTATACAATGGATGAACTAAAAGCCCTGGAGTTAACAACCTATGCTTAAAATTACTCTGCCTGCCCTTCTCCTGGTTGTTTTCCCGGCATTTGCCGCCCCCACCGTCAGCGTCGGTTTTTCTCCGTCACATACCGCACTGCAAAACGTTCTGTCGGTGGTCAATGACGCCTCAACGTCACTTGATGTTGAGGCGTATAGCTTCACCAGTAAGCCTATTGCGACGGCGATCGTTTCCGCGCAAAAAAGAGGCGTTCGCGTTCGCGTCGTAGCAGATGGGAAAGCGAACGGCGATCGTTATTCAGCCGTCACTTACCTGGCAAATAATCATGTTCCGGTGCGCCTCAACAGCCGTTACGCCATCATGCATAACAAAGTGATGATCGCAGATGGCAGCACAGTACAAACAGGGTCATTTAATTACACGGCCAGCGCCGACACACGCAACGCCGAAAACAACATAGTGTTACGAGGCGTTCCGCAAATTGCGGCACAGTATGAGAAAGAATTTAATCGCCTGTGGGCAGAAAGCGAAGTTTTAGCACCGGCCTATTAAACATCGGCAACTTTCCCCGGCACTTACTCCCTCCTCTCCGCATTGTCCACATACCCACAATCGACCTCTACCGGCTTGCACCGCCGGTAGAGGCGCTCCCGTTCGCGGGGGCGGCTTGTTGGCCTCCCCGCTTCACTGGCTTCTCTCATGTGGATATGTGGGCAATGCTCTCTCCCGTTTCCCTCAGCAGTCCATCAAATACCGATGCGCTTTAGATGCGGCACTGGCCGCTTTAAAAATGTAGCGTTTATCGTCTTTCAGTGATTTCAGCCATGATGCAATATAGCTTTCGTGCTGAACCTCTCCTACAACGCCTAAATCAGCCATCAGAAACGCGCTTCCAAGTTCGGCGATCAATTCTTCAAAAGCGTACCCTTCCGATCCGAATCTCCCTTTCATTTCACGATTTAAACGGCTTTTCGCCCCGCTCCAGTGCGTCAGTTCATGCAAGCCAGTGGCGTAAAAATTCGCGGCATCGGCAAACAAATGACGCTCAGGCAACCAGATTTCATCCGTTAGCGGTTTAAAAAATGCCTGTTGGCCACGTTCTGTAATGCTCGCGCCTGTACGCTGGAACAGTGCTTCAACCTGCGGCAGCGGATCAAACTCTCCTACAGCCTGTGGTTCAATCTCGGTGCCATTGTCGGCGCTCATATCTAGCCCGTCGATTTGCTCAACATTAAACACGGTAAAAGTTTTCAGCATGGGGAT
This sequence comes from Serratia sp. PL17, assembly GCF_017832355.1. GTDB lineage: Bacteria > Pseudomonadota > Gammaproteobacteria > Enterobacterales > Enterobacteriaceae > Serratia. The sequence continues at coordinate 1,780,471 of NZ_JAFIBY010000001.1, read as the reverse complement.
TTTTTCGATTTCGCCATCCTCAGCTTCTTTTTCCAGCGTCTTGTAAAAGATGGCCGTAGTACCGTGCTCACCTTTACGAACCTGTGCGCCCTGCTCCTGAGCCTGTTTGTAGGTTAACCAGCGAGAATCATTAAATCCCTGCTTTGCAGCACTGCACCATAACAGCATGATATTCATCCCGCTGTAGGCTGTGCCGGTGGTGAAGTTTGACGGAATACCTGACACAGCTCCGTTACGCTTCCACGGACACACCCACGGTTTAACACCCATTTCTAACGCTTCGATGATGCTGTCAGTCACCACCTGGTAAACATCTGGTTTGGCCTTGCCCTTAGAAAATTTCGTTTTTGAGGAGCCTGACTGCTCCAGCGGGGATACGCTGGTCGCCGGTGCGGGATTAGGGGCGCTTGTCTGGGTATGCAGGTTCATAGTCATGGTTGTTTCTCCGTCAGTGTGAATTTCGTCTTCGTATCGCCTGACGGTTCGGCCTCCCTGGAATCGTTCTGGTCAGCAAGGGCGCGAAGCGGCTATGCATTACCTTGCTGACCAGGATGTGACGGGGAACGATTACCGGAAGCTGATATGAAGAAGAAAGGCTCACAGGAGAAAATGACGGCGAGCATACCCGGACTTAGCGCCCCTTATGCCGTAGTGGTGAAATGCTGTTATGCCAGCGATGGAAACCCGGAGGGATGAAACAGCTCGCCTGGCTCAATGCGGAAACACGACATAGCGCCCGGACGGCTTACGTTATATAGGGGGTTAGCGTGAAATGCGGAAATGGTCCTACGTTAAGCGATTTAAGCTTAACGGGTGATTTCGTTCGATTGAGCGGGAACCCTCGACCGTAAGAACCGTTAAAAATGCAACGCCTCATGAAAAGACTGACTAGGCCGCGAAACGCTAAATGACGCTGATGCTAAAAACAGGAATATTTATGATCATGATTTACTCCTGTAGCTTTTACAGTACAATATAGCTCTGTAGCCTATAAGATACAAAATAGCGATGACTACGATCAGGCATTACCTCACGGCAGATGAACGTGATGTATTCATGGAGTTTTTAAAAGACATTCGTGACCCGATAGCCAAGGCAAAAATCGCGTCACGCGTGAACAGGATGGCATCCGGTAACTTTGGCGACCATAAGCCCTGCCGGGAGGGCGTCTGGGAACTGCGTATTGATCAGGGGCCGGGATACAGGGTGTATTACAGCCTGGTTGGACATGAGATTGTACTGCTGCTATTGGGCGGGGATAAAAAAACCCAAAATGCAGATATAGACCAGGCGATTGTGTGCCTGAACGACTATTTGATGAGGTGACCTGATGACTAAATCCCGTTTACATGACGATGCGATGGTGCAGCTTCTCCGTGAAGACCCGGAATTTGCGCAACACTATCTGCATCAGGCCTTTGCTGATATCGATGACGAGGGAGGGCAGCAGGCCTTCCTGGCGGCGTTGCGTCATGTGGTTGAGGCCAGAGGTGGAATGAGTCTGGTGGCAGAGCGAGCGGGTGTTTCCCGGGAAACACTTTATCGAACGCTTTCACCTAAAGGTAATCCCACGTTGAAAACGCTCCGCCGTGTTGTGTCTGCTACCGGTTTCCCGTTCTCTCATCTGGCAACAGCACCCTGATTTTCTGGTTACCTTACCCCCTGAAGTCCGCTATATGAGGGCTTTTCGTTATGTAACACGTTGAGCGCACAAGTCCCATTGCGCTAAATACGCCCCAGCACTGAAAAATCAGGCACACATCAGCCCCACGCCCTTAATTGATAAAGATATCCGTACACCCGGGTAAACCGTAAAATCACAAAAAATAACGTATTCAGAAGAGACATAATCAATGACCAGCATTCAGCAGCGCGCAGAGTTACATCGTCAAATCTGGCAAATTGCCAATGATGTCAGAGGGTCGGTCGATGGATGGGATTTCAAGCAGTATGTCCTGGGCGCACTCTTCTATCGTTTTATTAGCGAAAACTTCTCCAGCTACATCGAAGCCGGTGATGACAGTGTTCACTATGCAATGCTTGATGACAGCATCATTACCGATGACATCAAAGACGATGCCATCAAAACAAAAGGCTATTTTATTTACCCAAGTCAGCTGTTCAGCAACGTAGCGGCGAAAGCCAATACCAACGACAGGCTGAACGCCGATTTAAACAGCATCTTTGTCGGCATTGAAAGTTCTGCCTACGGTTATCCGTCTGAGGCTGACATCAAAGGCCTGTTTGCCGATTTTGACACCACCAGTAACCGACTGGGTAATACCGTTAAAGATAAAAACACCCGTCTTGCTGCCGTGCTGAAAGGCGTTGAAGGCTTAAAGCTGGGTGACTTTGATGCGCACCAAATTGACCTGTTCGGTGATGCCTACGAGTTCCTGATTTCCAACTATGCGGCAAATGCCGGCAAGTCAGGCGGCGAGTTCTTTACGCCACAGCATGTCTCTAAGCTGATTGCACAACTGGCAATGCACGGGCAGACCCACGTTAACAAAATCTATGACCCAGCGGCAGGCTCTGGCTCACTGCTGTTACAGGCCAAAAAGCATTTTGATAACCACATCATCGAAGACGGCTTTTTCGGGCAGGAGATAAACCATACGACATTTAACCTGGCACGTATGAACATGTTTCTGCACAACATCAACTACGACAAGTTTGATATCAAGCTGGGGAATACGCTGACTGAGCCGCATTTCGGCGATGAAAAGCCCTTTGATGCGATTGTCTCTAACCCGCCTTACTCGGTGAAATGGATTGGCAGTGATGACCCGACGCTGATTAACGATGAGCGCTTTGCACCCGCAGGTGTGCTGGCACCAAAATCCAAAGCCGACTTTGCCTTTGTGCTTCACGCACTGAACTATCTCTCTGCCAAAGGCCGTGCAGCGATTGTCTGCTTCCCGGGTATTTTCTACCGTGGCGGTGCTGAGCAAAAAATCAGGCAGTATCTGGTCGATAACAACTACGTCGAGACCGTGATTTCACTTGCCCCCAATCTGTTCTTCGGTACCACCATTGCAGTCAACATACTGGTGCTGTCAAAACATAAGACCGAAACCAGCGTGCAGTTCATTGATGCCAGCGGCCTGTTCAAGAAAGAAACCAATAACAACATCCTGACCGATGCACATATCAAACAGATTATGCAGGCCTTTGACAACAAAGCAGACACTGACCATCTGGCGAAGTCAGTGCCGCTTGAGGCGGTCGCTGCCAATGACTATAACCTGTCAGTCAGCAGCTATGTTGAAGCCAAAGATACCCGCGAAATTGTGGATATCACTGAACTGAATGCCGAACTGAAAACCACCGTCAGCAAAATCGACCAGTTACGCAAAGACATTGATGCGATTGTGGCAGAAATCGAAGGCAGCGAGGCGCAGGCATGAGCGAGCTGAGTTATCTGGAAAAACTGCTGGGTGGCGTTGAGGTTAAGTGGAAAACAATTGGTGAGATAAGTTTACGAACAAGTAATATTAAATGGCGTGACTCTACACGCTCCTACAGATATATAGACTTGACATCAGTTGATATCAAAACAAAAAAAATAACTGAGACCACAGAGGTTACAGGACAAAACGCCCCTAGCAGAGCTCAAAAACTACTTGAGGAAAATGATGTTATTTTTGCAACAACCAGACCGACTCAACAAAGGTTTTGCTTAATCGAAAATGAGTATTCTGGTGAAGTCGCGAGCACCGGATACTGTGTATTGAGAGCGAAAAAAGATGAGGTCTTGCCAAAATGGATTTTACATTGGATTTCCACATCTGATTTCAAAAAGTACGTTGAAGAACATCAAAGTGGCTCAGCATATCCAGCAATCTCTGACTCTAAGGTGAAGGAATGCTTAATCCCTATCCCGTGCCCAAACAACCCAGAAAAGTCCCTCGCCATCCAGTCTGAAATCGTCCGGATTCTGGATACATTTACTGCCCTTACCGCTGAGCTTACCGCTGAGCTTACCGCTGAGCTTACCGCACGTAAAAAACAGTACAACTACTATCGTGACCAGTTGCTGAGCTTTGAAGAGGGGGAGGTTGAGTGGAAGACGTTGGGTGAGATTGCATCAAATTTAGATTCAAAGAGAAAACCTATAACAAGCGGATTAAGAGAGCCTGGTATAATTCCTTATTATGGTGCATCAGGAGTTGTTGATTATGTTAAGGATTATATTTTTGATGGTGATTTTTTGTTGGTTTCAGAAGATGGAGCAAATTTAGTCGCAAGAAACACGCCTATAGCTTTTAGCATTAGTGGGAAAAACTGGGTTAATAACCATGCTCACGTACTAAAATTTGAAACATATGCAGAGCGTAGATATGTTGAATACTATCTTAATAGCATTGATTTGACACCATATATATCTGGCGCAGCCCAACCTAAGCTGAATAAAAAAAATCTGGAATCCATTCAGATGCCAAACCCATCACTTAAAGAAAAAGTGAGGATTGTAAATCTTCTGGATAAATTCGATACACTGACCAGTTCAATCAGCGAGGGCCTCCCCCGCGAGATTGAACTGCGTCAGAAACAGTACGAATACTATCGGGATTTACTGTTCAGCTTCCCAAAACCTGAAACCGTCACCGGCTGACATCCCTAATCTTGCCGGTGAGGCGCATCATCCCCGGCAAGATAACAGCCCGCTTTTATTCACTCACCGGTGCCGGGCAGGATTCAGGCACTAGTTACCTTTGCCACACAGCAAAAGGGAGCGTTATGACTCATCAAACAAAGACCATCGCAGAATCAAATAACTTCATCGTGCTGGATAAATACAGCAAAGAATGGGAAGCCGGTGACAGTTATCAGAGTGAATCCGACTTAGAGCGTGAACTGCTTCAGGACCTGAGCAATCAGGGCTATGAGTTTCTGTCGGGCGTAAAATCGCAGGCATCTATGCTGGCGAATGTCAGAACGCAACTCCAGGCACTGAACAACGTCGCCTTTAACGAAAGCGAATGGCGACGCTTTACTGAGCAGTATCTGGACAGCCCGAGCGACAGCAGTCTCGACAAGACCCGCAAGCTGCATACGGACTATATCTGCGATTTTACCTTTGATGACGGGCATCTGGACAACATCTATCTCATTGACAAGAAAAACCTCACCCGTAACAAAGTCCAGGCTATCCAGCAGTTTGAGCAGGCGGGGTCACACGCCAATCGCTATGACGTCACGCTCCTGGTCAACGGCCTGCCGCTGGTACAGGTGGAGCTGAAAAAACGCGGTGTGGCCATTCGTGAAGCCTTTAACCAGATACACCGTTACAGCAAAGAAAGCTTCAACACCGATAACTCGCTGTTTAAGTACCTGCAACTGTTTGTGATTTCCAATGGCACCGACACCCGTTACTTTGCCAACACCACCAAGCGGGACAAAAACAGTTTTGACTTCACGATGAACTGGGCCAAATCCGATAACACGCTGATTAAAGACCTGAAAGATTTCACCGCCACTTTTTTCCAGAAAAACACCCTGCTGAACATCCTGTTTCATTACACCGTCTTTGATATCAGCAATAACCTGCTGGTCATGCGCCCTTATCAGATAGCGGCGACCGAGCGGATCCTGTGGAAGATGAACAGCGCTTATCAGGCAAAAAACTGGAGCACCACGGAAAGCGGGGGCTTTATCTGGCACACCACAGGCTCCGGAAAAACCCTGACCAGCTTCAAAGCCGCACGCCTGGCAACCGAACTGGACTTCATTGATAAAGTCTTCTTTGTGGTCGACCGAAAAGACCTCGATTTCCAGACCATGAAGGAATATCAGCGTTTTTCCCCCGACAGCGTCAATGGCTCTGACAGCACGGCAGGACTGAAAGGAAACCTGGAAAAAGACGACAACAAAATCATTGTCACCACCATTCAGAAGCTGAACAACCTAATGAAAGGTGAAGCAGACTTACCGGTCTACCGTCAGCAGGTGGTTTTCATTTTCGATGAGTGTCACCGCAGCCAGTTCGGCGAAGCGCAGAAAAACCTGAAGAAGAAATTCAAACGGTTTTATCAGTTCGGCTTTACCGGTACACCTATCTTTCCGCAAAATGCGCTGGGTGCAGAAACCACGGCGGATGTGTTCGGTCGCGAACTCCACTCCTATGTCATCACCGATGCCATTCGTGATGATAAGGTGCTGAAGTTTAAAGTCGATTACAACGATGTCCGCCCGCAGTTTAAACAAATGGAAACCGAAACGGACGAGAAAAAACTCAGTGCCGCCGAAAACAAGCACGCCTTTCTTCACCCGATGCGTATTCAGGAAATAACGCAGTACATCCTGAAAAATTTCCGACAAAAAACACACCGCACCTTCCCGGGTGGCAGGGGCTTTAATGCCCTGTTTGCCGTGAGCAGTGTTGATGCGGCTAAGGCCTATTACGAAGCCTTCAAAAAACAGCAGCAGAATGCCGCCGATGCTGACGGCTCGTACAAGCCGCTGAGGGTGGCGACCATTTTCTCCTTTGCCGCCAATGAAACGCAGGACGCCGTGGGCGACATCACGGATGAAAGCTTTGATGTCACCGCCATGAACAGCAGCGCGAAAGAGTTTCTGGATGCGGCAATAGGCGATTACAACACCCAGTTTAAAACTAACTTCAGCACCGACAGCAACGGCTTTCAGAACTACTACCGGGACCTCGCGCTACGGGTAAAAAACCAGGACATTGATTTGCTGATTGTCGTCGGAATGTTTTTAACCGGCTTTGATGCCCCGACGCTGAATACCCTGTTTGTGGATAAAAACCTGCGCTATCACGGACTGATGCAGGCGTTTTCACGCACCAACCGGATTTATGATGCTACCAAGACGTTCGGCAATATTGTCACGTTCCGGGATTTAGAGCTGGCTACGGTGGATGCCATTACCCTGTTCGGGGACAATAACACCAAAAATGTCGTGCTGGAAAAAAGCTATAAGGAGTATATGGACGGCTTTACCGATATCGTCACCGGTGAGGCAAAGCGCGGCTTTATGGACGTGGTTACGGAGCTGGAACAGCGATTCTCCGACCCGGCAGCGATTGAATCAGATAAAGAAAAAAAGGCCTTTGTAAAACTGTTTGGCGAGTACCTGCGCGCTGAAAACATCCTTCAGAACTACGATGAATTTACCACACTCAAAGCCTTACAAAAAGTCGACATCAGCGACCCGGACGCGGCGGAAGCCTTCAAAGCAGCGCATTATCTGGATGACGAAAAGCTTGCTGAACTTCAGATTCTACGCCTACCGGCTGAGCGAAAAATCCAGGACTACCGTTCAGCCTACAATGATATCCGGGACTGGCTGCGCCGGGAGAAATCCGCCAATGATAAAGACGCGTCCACCGTTGACTGGGAAGACGTGGTGTTTGAGGTGGATTTACTGAAGTCTCAGGAGATTAACCTCGACTATATTCTTGGGCTGATTTTCGAACATAAAAAAAAGAACACGAGTAAAACAACACTGATAGAAGAAGTGCGGCGTTTAATCCGCGGCAGTCTGGGTAACCGTGCCAAAGAAGGCCTGATTGTCGACTTCATAGAGCAAACAAACCTCGATGAGATGCCCGATAAAGCCGGGATTATTGATGCGTTCTTTACCTTTGCTCAGCAGGCGCAACAGCGTGAAGTCGACGCCCTGATAAAAGAGGAGAACCTGAATGAGGCGGCGGCACGCCGGTATATCAAGGCCTCACTGAAGCGCGAATATGCGACGGAAAACGGTACGGAGCTTAACGAGACGCTGCCAAAACTCAGTCCACTCAATCCGCAGTACAAAACCAAAAAGCAGACCGTTTTCCAGAAGATAGGGGCATTTATTGAGAAGTTCAAAGGCGTGGGTGGGCAGATCTGACTCCCGTCAGTGGAGGGGGCGTTTTGCCCTACTCCACTCCGTCTATTCGGTAAAGCTCTAATAGTTCGACTTATCGGTACTGTATAAGTATCCCTATACCGAACTCACATCATTCGGTACTCTATGATTATTCAATGGCCACCCAAAACGAACCAGTATCATTAGAGGAGTTAAAAAGCACTATGCCTATGTTTGTTCGTGCTTACCTCAGAGCTTCCACCAGTGAGCAGGATGCACAACGCGCTCGTGATATGCTTGACCGTTTTGCCCTTGAGCATAAAGTTATCATTTGTAATTATTATGCTGAGAACGAATCAGGAACCCGCTTAGATCGTCCTGAGCTTTTTCGCTTGATTAAGGACAGCCGCCCTGGTGATGTACTTTTGATAGAAGATGTTGATCGCCTCTCTAGGTTGGCAGGAGACGACTGGAACACGCTCAAGAAAATGATTGCCAGGAAAGATATAAGAGTCGTGGCCGTTAATGTTCCCACTACCTGGCTACATTTATCTCCCAGGCTGGCCGATTTTGATAACCGGATGTTTTCGGCGATTAATGACATGCTGCTTGATATGCTGGCCGCAGTGGCCAGACGTGACTACGAACAGCGCCGGGAACGCCAGAAGCAGGGAATAGCCCGCGCTAAAGTTGAAGGTAAATACCAGGGACGCAGAGTAAACAAAGTCAGGCATGATGCCATTAATCGGCTGCTGGCCAGCGGTAGCTCCTGGAGCCAAGTTCAGAAAATCATCGGATGCAGTCGCGGCACTATAAGCCGTGCAATTAAGCTTTCCGCCTCTTCTGCTCTCCCCTCACCTTCCTTGCAATCTGAAAGCACTCTCCCGTTTTCCGTGACAACCACACTATGGGTGCCGGTGCAGAACGGCAGCAAATTTACCCGAGGGAAGAAAAAGGTCAGAGAAGATATTGCCTGGCTGGTTGAGTGCGACTATGACGGAAAGGTGTTGGACAACAACGAGTACAGCCTGATTTTTACGTATAGCGATGAGGCTGATTTGAAAGAGCAGATTGACGAACTTTTTGACGAAATTTACCGCACCGCTGAGATACGTAACTGCGTGGTCGATGACATGGCGCTAACCAATGATGCGACCAATCAGGGCTGGAAGGAATACGATGGTGGTTGGCAATAAGTCACTAGTAGCAGTTAGAACCAACATTCCCCGCAAGTTCCACCCCCTAAAGATACACATATACTCATTTACACATATAGGCACGTTTACTCATTTAAGTTTATGTTCATAATTAAACTCAAATGAGTAAATACACAAATAAGGTTTAGACATGAAAATTATCGCGGACCTTAACCCGGAGAAGGACATAACCCAACCGCTTGGCTACGGTTGGGTTTATTGAATTTAAGGATTACAGCAAAGCCATTTGATTGTTTTTTAAACGCGCTAGCTTGCCACTTAGACTGATTTTGTCTTCTGCCTTTTCTAAATCTGTCGTTGTCATCATTTTTATAAGGGTATCAATGTCGTCAGGCGTTTTAACCTTCACAAAGTCCCGTATTTTGTTTACGAACACCACCGAATACTTATTTCGCAAAAGCAGTTCTACAACGTTGTTAAGCGTACCTGGACTTTTGCAGTCCCACACCATCAGACCACAATCAGCCTTTTCGGCCATCTGAAGATCTTTAGCTGTGTAAAACTCACGGGTTCCGCGCCGGAATTCTGTTTTTACGACATTCACAGGCCACGCACCTAAGTTGTTTCGTGGCTTTGGTGAACTGCTGAAAACCGTAGTGTTATCGCATTGTAACTTCAGCAGCGCTTGCTGTACTGATGAGTCTACGCCGTTAGCGTCGCCAACAACCACACGATATTTTTTATTAACAATCTTCTTCAACCGTTCGATAATGAGCGGATCAAGTTCTTTGATGGTTATAGAGCCAGCAACGAAAATCGTCGTCATGGTTATCTCCAGGTAAGCGCTGCAACATAGATGTTATTAACTTTATTATAGCCGCGTAGCGCCGCACAAGCAGCCTCCATTGATGCGCCAGTGTGGTAGGGTCAAGTATTCAATATGTTGATTATGGTGTAAGATCTCTGCTTTTGATGCGGGGATATGATGGCTAAAGTTGATGTAAGGTGTCCGTTTTGTGAACAAACAGACCCTGTTAAGAAACACGGTCACGGCAAAAGTGGTCATCAGCGTTACCGTTGTCAGACCTGTAAACGCACCTTCCAGCTCGATTATGCCTATCGCGCCTGCCAACCTGGAATGAAAGAGCAAATCGTTGACTTGGCAATGAATAATGCCGGTATTCGTGACACCGCAAGGGCGTTACATATCAGTATCAATGCCGTTGTACGCACTTTAAAAAACTCTCACCCAGGAATGTAACAACGCTGCCACTGGATAACCTGAAAATTCAACTGATTTGCGAAGTGGATGAAATGTGGTCATTTGTTGGCAACAAGAAACGGCAGCGCTGGCTGTGGTACGTATGGGAGCCGCGGTTGAAGCGGATTATCGCCCATGTTTTTGGCTCCAGAAGCAAGAAAACGCTGTGTAAATTGCTGAAACTGCTGTCGGGGTTCAGTGTGGCTTTCTGGTGCACTGATGGTTACAGGGCTTACAACGAAAAACTACCAAAAGCAAAGCATATCGTTGGTAAGCTGTATACACAGCGTATTGAGCGTGAAAATCTGACGTTGCGTAACCGTTTGAAAAGACTCAATCGTAAGACGCTGGGATATTCAAAGTTAGCAGAAATGCATGACAGGATCATTGGCACTTTCATTGAACGTGAGCACTACGTTTGATGGAGCATCAACACATTGAATACATGACCCCCGCCGAATATGCTGACATGTCGCCGCGCTTTGATCATTATTCAGACTTGCCGTCTTGGCTGAGCGCTGGGGTTAAGCAGACGTTGCTGGTGGGAGAATTTCAACAATACCGTTCTCCCGTTATAACGTTTTCACCGTTAATCGCCATTGATTTGGAATGGCAGGAAGACGGATATTTGCAGCTTCCTGTGCGAGAAGATTTTGAAATAGGCTTTTTGCCCCTTATTGGTGCATTTGAGGTTAATGATGAAAAATTTTCACCTGATGAATTTGCCTATTTAGGTAAGAATCTTAACCGTATCGAGTTACATGGCACGAAGGGTAGTCGTGCATTATTCATCGGTGGGTTGCCATTAAACGAGGAGATTCTCATTTGGTGGAATTTTGTTGGGCACAGCAAGGCAGAGATTACGCGTGCACAGCGTGACTGGGAGCAGGGGAATATACGTTTCCCCGATGTTGTTGGCTATTCAGGCCCTCGGATGGCCGCGCCACACCTGCCCTGGAGCGATGTTTGATATCTTCGAGCTATAACAGCGGGAGTGTTTTATTCATTTGGCTCTATTAACGTTAAATTAATGTGATCACAACTCCATGTTTTCGTACCGATATAGTTTATCTGGGAAATAGTGATCTGGCGCAAATAAATGGTCGGAGCAGTGGATTAAGATAACTTCCAAGAAGTGATGTTATCTACCGCTAGTCAGAAGTCTGTGAGGTTATTATGAGCCAAGTACTCTATCGTGCAAGATTGTCCCATGTTGTTATTGCAACGGCGGTGTTTTGGATCTCAATAGCAGCCATGCTGGTTGTTGCTCTGAACTAACTCTGAATGATTATGCAATAAACCCGCTGCGGCGGGTTTTTTTATGACTGGATATTCTCAATATTCTAAAAACGGTTAATACTTATTAAACCAATAGCTGATTAACCTTGTGAAGTGCAATGATAATTCTTTCTAACGTAGTCGTGTTGTTAATTGCCGCGATTCATCTGTATATCCTGATCCTGGAAATGTTTCTTTGGCAGAAGCCGACGGGCAGGCGCGTGTTCGCGACCACCGCAGAGTTTGCGGCGGCAACGCGGATATTGGCCGCCAATCAGGGGCTGTACAACGGATTTTTGGCGGCAGGCCTGGTATGGGGCGTCTGGCGTGCCGATCCCGCTGTGCAGGTGTTCTTCCTGGGCTGTGTGTTGGTGGCAGGGGTCTTCGGTGGGTTAACGGCAAGCCGTAAGATTCTCAGAGTACAAGCGCTGCCTGCATTGGTTGCCTTGTTGATCGTGATATGGGTACATTAACCCGCCGTGAGGGGCGGCGGGAAAGCGAGTCAGGCGGTTTTCTGATGAATAACGTGCAGCGGCGGAGCGATGTGCAGATCCACGCTCAGATCCTGCCTAAAATCATAAGGCGTGATATTGAACCGTTTTCTGAACATATACGTGAAATGTGATTGTGAGCCAAAACCAAAATCGAGCGCGATGTCAAAAATAGAGGCGTCACTGCTGCGCAATTGGTAAACCGCACCGGCAAGCCTACGCTCACGGATGTACTTACCCAGCGAGGTCCCTGTCGCTTCTTTAAACAGCTTCTGCATGTGCCACAGAGAGTAACCGGAGTATTCGGCCAGCTCTTCGAGATGGATCACTCGTCCAAGGTGAGTTTCGACCCATTTACTGAGGGCGCAGACTAATGAGAGGTGATGTTCTTGTATCATCAGTGCGTCTGTGTGAGATCTACATAGCGCTGAAGTATACACAACTTGCCGCCACGGACAAAAAGCCGCCCGCACCAAGGTGAAATTATTCGGAAAAACCATCGTTAAGTGGCTTGTCAGTGAGAAGGGAAAACGGCTAATCTGAAGTTGCCCGCTACCGCTGATAAAGTGGTTCAGGTCGCAATAAATAATAGCCTAAGCAGAGTCAGCCGTGACAATTCAGCGTTGATGGGGTGATCGCATGTTAATGACAGTGATTATTACTCTGGTTGTAATTGTGGGTGTTGCCGCTTTCATGGTGACACCGGTGATGAGAATGAATAATGCGGAAGGTGTGGGAGGTGAAGAGCCGTGATATCAGGGAACAGCCTAACCCCAAATGGGGGTTGATAGACTTTCGAAAAAGCCTGGGCGCGTAAGTGACCCGGGCTTTTTATTGGTAAGTGCAATCCAATCAGACGTTTTTCCGCTCTACGGTTTCTTCTCCCCAGTACAGTTGGTCGGCACTGGTTTTGGCAAATGCGATTTGCAGCGCTTCATCACTGCCTTCTTCCCAGATTTTTTGTGCCAGAACTTCATCATTTTTTGCCAGTTCAAAAATAGCTTCGGCAATCTCAACCGAGGTTTCACGCACGGTAGCCCAGGATTTCACATTGTGGTTTGCCATAACTTTCTCCTGTTGGGTTGTGGCTGAGGGTTACGTCGATAGACGCAGCGTTCAAACCTTGAGTATAGGTCAATTTAGTCGCGTGTTTTGACGCGCAATGCGCAAGAACGTTTAAAATTCAGTGGCAAACGGACAGGAGGCGGCAAAGCGCCAGGCGGCATGCTATTCTGTGCGGCGTCTGAATTAAGAAGGAAAGTAATTATGTCTGACATGCTGAGCAACGATCAGGAATTGGCCTCCGACCTGGTTGCCTGTCAACTGGTGATCAAGCAGATTTTGGATGTTATCGACGTTATTGCACCAACCGAGGTGCGTGACAAGATGGCAAGCCAACTGAAAAGCATCGATTTTTCCACGCACCCTGCCGGTGCTGATCCCGTGACCCGGCGGGCGATCGAGAAAGCGATTGCACTGATTGAAATGAAGTTTACCCGCAACTAAGTGCGGGAACCGCCGCGCAGCGGCGGTTCTGGACGGTGGTGATTAATCCACCACCGTTTCGATTTTCTTAAACAGTGGGCAGTCCGACACGCCAATCAGCCCGTTATCACCGTGCAGATATTGCGCTATCACCAGATTGCGCGCTGTCATGTACTTGCATTGTAATCCTAAGCCACCCACGTTTTTATTGCTGCCGACCAGCACGCCATACCCCGAAAATAAAAATACGCCGTACAGCACCGCCAGCGTTACCACCCACTTCATCAGTTTGCCCATTGGGACTCCTTGTAATGTTTTGTCGCTGCGATGATATAGCCATGCGCAGACATCGGGGGCAACGGTAACAATCTGAAAAATCGCCTTCAAGCGGGTTTCTAAACGACAGGTTAAACTTCGTTTAAGTTGTCTGTGATAGCATGTTCAATAGATTATCAAGATAACAATGAGGCTGCTAAATTTGTTGCGGAAAAAAATCTTCGTGATAATCGCCTTCCTCGCGGCCTGCGTATTTTTTTATCTGCTGGCGCTGGATAGCTATTGCGATGAAGGAGGCACTTTTGCGTTGGGGATTTGCTCCGTCACCCGCTTTGTTCCATGGTGAACTGCGCAGCGGTGCGTAACAATTTTCAATCACGATGTTCGCGTCCATATCCAGAGTGCTAAGATGTCCGCCTGTTTTTAGCAGTAGGTAGGGTTTCCATGTACGATTTAGGTTTTGGTCTTAATGGCCTGGTATCACTGGCCATCGCCGGGTTGGCGCTGGTGGTGGGATTATGGGTCTGGTTCCTGGTGAATCGCGCCAGTGTGCGTGCCAATGAACAAATTCGTCTGCTGCAGGACATTGCCGAGCAGCAGCGTCAGCAAACGGCATTATTGAAAAGCCTGGTGCAGAGCGCGCGTGGCGATAGCGTAACTGACGATGATGATCTCAGTCCTGCGCTGGATTTCAAAGGTTTTATCCCTGAGCGTTAATCAATGAGTGGGCCGGGTGGTGGGGCGAACCTTACGCCACCCGCCGTGCTCAGAAAAACTCCATCCCCTGATAGGGCTGCGCGCGGCATGCCGCAAGGCGGCTCGCCAAATCACCACTGTGTATTTCTAATTGATGCCCATCGGGGTCGAGAAAGTACAGCGATTCTCCCTCGCTGCGGTTGGTTTTCCACTCTTTAACGCCTGCCTGACGCAGCCGCAATGCAACCGCGGCGAAATCTGCCGCAGCAACGCTAAATGCATAATGGGTATAGTCGCTTGCTGCGTTTACTGCCCGTGCGGGGTCCAATGACAAACACATCCATAGCTCCCCAAGAGACAAATAGGCTCCGTTTTGCCAGCGAGCCTGCGGCACAAAGCCCAACAGGTTGCTATAGAAATCGAAGCTACGATTGACGTCGCAAACCGCGAGTGTCAGGTGGTTAAGGCCGTTCAGCATGAGGGTCATTCCAGAGCAAGATAAACCAGGAAAAGTGTAATCAGCCGCGGTGAAAAGTTAAAGCCTGAAAAACATTAGTATGGATAATGTGAAAAGCCATCCTGTTGTCATAAATCTGTCGTATTGGCATCGTAATGTAGCGCCAACTCTACGAAAGATGGATAAAGCCGATGATTAAATGGTATGAAGAAAGCGACGCCGAGGTGAACCGCAGCATTGCGTTGATCACCGGAGAAAATCCGGATAAATGGTATCCCTATGGCGGCGTTAAAGGTAAAGATTATTGCAAGAATCCCTCCGATGCCTGGCCGATTATCTGCGCCAACAAAATCAGTCTGAATGCCGATAGCCAAAGTGATAACCCGCAGTGGCAGGCCCGTATGATTACCCAGCGTGGCGAGTGGCAGGCAGACAGCAACAGCCCACTGCGCGCCGCGATGATCTGCTTCCTGCTGAGTCAGCAAAACAGCGAAATGGTAAGTTGAAACACCAGAATTACTGATGATTTTTCCCTTTTTATGACAACAGAACTGTCTCTGGCGGAGCCTGTTTATGAAGCGCATTATTAAAGGTGATAAAAACTTGTCTCATCTGGTGATTGCCCATGCGGCAATCGATCGTCATGCCGAAAGCTTCGGTCAGCGCCGACAGGGCTGGCCTTCAACCTACCTGATAAAATATCAAAACGATCGTGTGGCCGTAGAGGTGGTAACTCGTCGCCAATCCTACGTCGCAACGCTGATGATCGGCGCCCGGAATCTCACTAAACTGTGCGGTTTGTCGGGTTAAAAACGCCCCAACTTTGCCGTTATTCCCCGTATAAAATAGCGCCCTGGCCACCCTTGCCGGGGCGCTACTCCTTGATGCTCACGGGGTTAAGTGTTAAAAAGCCGCCCGCAGATACATTTATTAATTGGCGAAATCTTGCGCAGAAGCGACAGGATCCCACGCCAAATGAGGATAAGATGGGCGGTCAGCAGCAGGATACCCCGCTAAAACGCGGCTTGAAAAATAGACACATACAACTTATCGCCCTGGGGGGCGCCATTGGCACCGGGCTGTTTCTTGGCATCGCGCAAACCATTAAAATGGCGGGTCCTTCGGTGCTATTGGGCTATGCGATCGGCGGTTTTATCGCTTTTTTGATTATGCGCCAATTGGGTGAAATGGTGGTTGAGGAGCCGGTAGCCGGGTCATTTAGCCATTTTGCTTATAAATACTGGGGCGATTTCGCCGGCTTTCTGTCGGGTTGGAACTACTGGGCGATGTTCATTTTGGTCGGTATGGCCGAACTGACGGCCGTCGGCATTTATATTCAATATTGGTGGCCAGACATCCCGACCTGGGTTTCCGCCGCCGTGTTTTTTGTACTGATTAATGCGATCAATCTGGTGAATGTCCGGCTGTATGGCGAAACCGAATTTTGGTTTGCCATCATCAAAGTGGTGGCAATCGTCGGCATGATCGTTTTTGGCGCCTGGCTGTTAGCCAGTGGCAATGGCGGTCCGCAAGCCAGCATCAATAACCTGTGGGAACAGGGCGGTTTTATGCCGCATGGCGTCGAAGGGCTGGTGATGGCGATGGCCGTGATCATGTTCTCATTCGGTGGGCTGGAGATGGTCGGTATCACTGCCGCCGAAGCGGCAGACCCTCGTCGCAGCATTCCAAAGGCCACTAACCAGGTGGTGTATCGCATCCTGATTTTTTATATTGGTTCGTTGACGGTACTGCTTTCGCTCTATCCGTGGGACAAAGTCGTGGAAGGCGGTAGCCCGTTCGTCATGATTTTCCATGCGCTGGACAGCACCCTGGTGGCGACGCTCCTTAACGTGGTGGTACTGACGGCCGCGCTGTCGGTATACAACAGCGGAGTCTATGCCAACAGCCGCATGCTGTTTGGCTTGGCGACGCAGGGGAATGCCCCCAAGGCACTCACACGCGTAAACAAGCGCGGTGTGCCGATGCTGTCAATTGCGCTGTCGGCCCTGGTGACGTCGGTGGGTGTGCTGATCAACTATGTGATGCCCGGTAAGGCGTTTGAGTTGCTGATGGCGTTAGTGGTGTCCACCCTGGTGATTAACTGGGTGATGATTTGCCTGGCACACCTGCGGTTCCGTGCGGCGAAAAATCGCCAAGGCGTCATCCCGGTGTTCAAGGCGTTGTGGTACCCGTTTGGCAACTATCTGTGCCTGGTGTTCCTCAGCCTGATTCTGGTGATCATGTATTTCAGCGAAGGGATCCGTATATCGGTCTTGTTGATGCCGGTGTGGATCTTGCTGTTGTGGATAGGATTTATGCTGACGCGCCGTAAAAACGCGAAAGTACGTCGGTAGTCGTTAACGGAGGCGCCTGATGCGCCTCCGGTTCACGCTTTAGCTGCGTGGCATAAAGGCATTGCCTGGATCCGTGCGGCCCAACCCCAAGAGTTTCCTGCACAGCAGGAACAGGGTGGTGATGATATCGATAGCGACCACGCTAAGCATCAGCACGCCCAGCATGAAGAAACTGACCAGCGCACCCAATAACACCATCAGCGGTGCCGGCACACGTACTCGACGTAGTTTCATTGCGGCATACATTTTCCAATACTGCATCTGCGCCAGCATCGCGCTGCGGATACGGCCCATACGAACACGTGATTTGCGTGATGTAGAACGGCTCATAACTTCTCCTTTTCTGAATGTCCTATAAGTAAATCACAAGGATCTTAAGAGATGCTTAACAGGCTCTAGGCGGCCCTGGCATTCTCGTAAGGACTGTGACAACACAATACGCGAAAAGGTCCCCACGGTGAGCACGGTTCACAACACGTGATGTTCGCGAATCTTGTTATGCTGGCGAACCTGCCCGTGCAGGGGTGTCCGCAGTGGTCAGGAGAGCAACTGGATGAAGATAACCAATCGTTACTATGATGCCGCCAAGTCGCACCATACCCCGCAGGGCTTTCGTAACCCGGAGCCTTCACTGCGTCGGGAAGGGGATTTAAAGCGCTGGCAGGATGAACGTAAGCAGCAGGGGTTACCCAAACCGCCGCAAATGGGGTATCAGCAGTTTACCGAGCGCTGGTGGCAGCGTGCCGACCTCAGCGGCAGCGATAATAGCATCTGGTGGCTGGGGCATGCTTCAATGCTGCTGCGTCTTGATGGCCACTATGTCCTGATCGACCCGGTATTGTCGGAACGCGCATCGCCGCTGAGTTTCTATGGCCCGAAGCGTAAAACGCCACCGCCGTTGACGGTGAAGCAGTTACCCACCGTGGATGTGGTCTTAATCTCACACAATCATTATGACCACCTTGACCGACGTACGGTTCGGCAGTTGGCACGGCGTTTTCCACACGCGACTTTTGTTGTCCCGTTGGGGCTGAAAAATTGGTTCAGGCGTTATCGTCTGCAGCGTGTTGAAGAGCTCGATTGGTGGGATAGCCTGCAATTGGGCGATCTGACGTTCTACGCCACGCCTGCGCGGCACTGGAGTATGCGCACGCTCTGGGACCGTAACCGTTCCCTGTGGTGTGGTTGGGTGATACATCATCCGTCGCTGCGTTTTTATTTCTCGGGCGACAGCGGGTATTCGGAGCGCTTGGCGGATATTGGCACCCGTTTAGGGCCGTTTGACGTTGCGGCTTTGCCGATTGGCGCTTATGCACCACGTTGGTTCATGCAGGAACAGCATATGGATCCGCAGCAGTCGGTGACGCTGTACCAACAATTAAATGCGCCACGGGTCATTCCGATCCACTGGGGGGTTTTTGAGTTAGCTGACGAGTCTTTGGATGAACCGCCTCAGCAATTAAATCTGGCGTTGAGTGCAGCGGGAATCGAGCAGCATCAGTTCCGGCCAATCAAAATTGGTGAGCGCATCGCGTTTGAATCTAACTCTTAAGCGTTAACCCTTTGGTCTGCATGGCCGGTATGCTCAATGTGATTGCCCGCAGGCCAGCCTGGTTGCGGGTTGTAGCCGTAGGGGGCTGTTACGGGCGTTAATCCAGTACCGGGGGCGCGGTATCGTTATCAATAGAGACAATGCGTGCGAAAAGGTAAAATTAATACACCAAATGGACATTGTTATTGGCCGAGCAAATACCCATTCTGTTTTTAAGATTTAATTCCGCGGTACATTCCCACAAACCTCAATGTTATTGTCGTTATTTAATCTCCGTTATGAGTCCGCTATTTATCGCTGCTGCACGGTCATAGTGCGTAAATTCTGATTTTGCATGCTTATGCACCCTAAAGTGGCACGTTATTTGATTTTTTGGGCGATAACGTCGCTGCACAAATTATGTTCATGCTCCCTTGTGGCAATAATGAGCCTCTGTATTATTTCACTGCTGCGGGTAGGCGGAGTAGTGGACGGGCGGCGGTATTCGCGTTGGGCCATCCAGATGGCGGCCTAATGGTCGGATCATCCGATATCCAATGCGCCCGTTCATCGATATTCAAATGTTGTATAAGAAATTCCATAAAGATTCAAAATTTTTAACGTTCTAAGCGTTAAGCAGGGTTTATATGTTGCAACATGCGTGGGTCAATTGGATGAAAGAATTGTTAAAATTCAGTCAGGATGCGGAGTGTAGCGCGGCGTAAGTGTTAAGCAGAAAATAGCTATGGCTTCAACATCTTTTAGTCTATTTAAGCTTATGTTGCTCTCGACCGTTTCAAATATGTGCGACAGCTCCATCAGTGATTAAAAATGGCTTGCCATCGAATACAGAGTATGTGATAACGCATCTGGGTAAAACGAGGTACAGTTCTGTATATGTGTGGCATTTTCAGTAAAGAAGTTCTGAGTAAAAACGTTAGCGTTGAATACCGCTTCTCTGCCGATCCTTATCTTAGTGCCTCAAGCAGTAACGACTCTAGTTTGTCTATGTAACGCCTACGGGCGGTTTAAACAATCCAAAGGAAATACTCAAGATGGCAAAGATCAAAGGTCAAGTTAAGTGGTTCAACGAGTCTAAAGGTTTCGGTTTCATCACTCCAGCTGACGGCAGCAAAGACGTGTTCGTACACTTCTCTGCAATCCAGGGTAACGGCTTCAAAACCCTGGCTGAAGGCCAGAACGTTGAGTTCGAAATCCAAGATGGCCAGAAAGGCCCATCTGCAGTAAACGTTACTGCAATCTAATCAGCGTCAGCTGTACAAAAAACCCGCCTTGGTGCGGGTTTTTTCGTTTCTATTATCCGCCGGTAATAATAATACCTGCGTATTGATTACGTCCGGTAATACCCGGATGGCTCGGATCTTGCTCACGTCGGTGGCTGTTCCGCCGGTAGCTGGTGTATTTGAAGCGCTGCGGCTGCAGAGGATCCGTGTTTGGCGTGCAGATGGTACAGCTCCCGGCAAGGTCAACGCCGGCAAACCCTAACTCGCGGAGTTTGGATTCGGCAATGGCCGCCAAGTCCAAATGGCGATAGTGGGGGCTGATTAACGCCATGGGCAGTGGTAACTGTTGCTTGAAGCGCGCAACCAGCTCTTCGTTCACCTCGTAGCAGCATGGACCGGCAGCAGGGCCGATGGAAGCCACCCAGTTGGCCGTTGAGTCATCACGGCGGATACGTGCAGCCAGTTGCTCCAGAATACCGTCCAGCAGCCCACGCCAGCCAGCGTGCACGGCTGCAATCGCTGAACCATCATGACGACTGAAAATAACGGGCAGACAGTCCGCTGTTAACACGCTAAGCAAAATGCCAGGTTGGGTGGTATAGAACCCATCAGCTTCACCACAAGGTTGCGCTGCCTGTGTGACGTCAACGATGCGCGTGCCGTGAACCTGCTTTTTTTCCGGCAAGGTGGTGCAGTAGGGCTGTAAATGCCCAGGAAGCAGTGCGCTCTTGTTCCCGAAACCGTGTTGAATGGACGGAATGGTGTTGAGCAGTGGAGAGTAATCAGTCATATAACGTTTTTGCCTGCGTCAGAAAACTTAACATCAGTGTAGCCAGTTTTTTTCCTCCTTGGCTAGGCCCATACGGGATGTGCCTTGCATCGCATAGACGCCTTCTTTAGACTAGCCGCGCCGTATCTCTCTGGAACCCAAACCATGTCTTATCAGTGCCCGTTGTGTCATCAGCCGCTTCATTTTTCTCATCAGCAATGGCGTTGTGACGCTAACCACCAGTTTGACTGTGCCAAAGAGGGCTACGTTAACCTGATGCCGGTGCAGCATAAGCGTTCGAAACAGCCGGGTGACAGTGCAGAGATGATGCAGGCACGGCGTGCATTCCTTGATGCGGGTTTCTATCAACCTTTGCAGCAACGCGTGGCAGAGCTGCTGGATCACGCGTTGTCTTCTGACGCACAGGCTCTGCTGGATATCGGTTGCGGTGAAGGGTATTACACGGCGGAAGTCGCCGCGCGGTTGGCGCAACAGCGTGGGGTCAGGGTTTATGGGTTGGACGTCGCGAAGGTGGCAATTCGCTATGCGGCCAAGCGTTACCCGGCGGTGTCATTCTGTGTCGCATCAAGCCACCGCCTGCCGTTTGCCGACGGTTCTTTAGACGCCATACTGCGTATTTATGCACCCTGCAAGGCGGAAGAACTGGCGCGGGTAGTCAAACCCGGCGGGGCAGTGGTGACGGTATCGCCTGGCCCACGCCATTTGTATCAGTTGAAAGAACAGGTCTATCAGCAGGTGCAACTGCATGACGAACAGGATGAGCAATTCGCGGGTTTTGACTGTGAACGGGTTGAGTCGCTGTCGTATCCGATGACGCTTCCGGGAGAACAGGCAGCCAACCTGTTGCAAATGACGCCGTTTGCCTGGCGGGCCTCCCCGGAGGTCCAGCAACGCCTGAGCGCCTGTGAGCGCTTTGCGTGCGAAACGGATTTCGTCATTGCGCTCTATCGCCGACGTGCTGATTAAGCCGGCGTGTAGGTTGTCGGTTTGCTGAATGCGTCCTTGCGTTTACCGTTGCCAGCCTCCCGCAGGCGCCGGATGGCAAGATGGATTGATCGGGGACAGAAACAAAAAAACCTGCCGTTGGCAGGTTTTCTCGCGTTTAGCGGTATCAGGCGAGGTAGCCCAAATGCTCCAGCAGGATATTGACGCCGATACCGATCAAGACCACACCGCCGAGGATCTCCGCACGTTTGCCGAGGAGTGGACCGATGAAGCGACCAATCATCATGCCTATTGTCGCCATAATCATGGTGGCCATGCCAATGGCCATGGCGGTATGCACAATGTTCACTTGCAAGAAGGCCAGGCCGACACCGATAGCCATGGCGTCAAGACTGGTGGCTATCGCGGTAGCGACCAGTAACCAGAACCCGTGGCGCTTCACTTTTTCCACTTCATCTGGGCGGTTTCTGACGCCTTCTACAATCATGCGCGTGCCGAGAATAAACAGCAGCGAGAAAGCGACCCAGTGATCCCATTCCATAATGTATTGGCTTGCAAACAGGCCGATACCCCAACCAATGATTGGCGTAATAGCTTCGACCACACCGAAGATCAGTCCGGTGCGCAGTGCTTCACGGAAACGGGGTTGATGTAGGCTGGCACCTTTGCCGATCGATGCGGCAAACGCATCCATAGACATACCAAAAGCGAGAATGAGTGTAGCTGACAAGTTCATGTTAAATAGCCTCGGCCGGGCGGCTCCATATACACGTAACCCACCCCCAACCATACGACGGAGTTACGTGTCTATGGTCTCGCCAACCTTACCTGGCTGCCCGCACCACGTTTTAATGAAAAAACGAGTATGTTGATACGGGCGTTTCTGGCGTTTTATTGTCCAGAAACCGGCTACTCCCCAATGACGGCGCAACCATACCATATTATTTCCGCCGGCAACAACCTTTATTCCCAACGGATATTGGTTTGGAATTGATAATTGTTTTCATTAATGGAGTGTGCAAGAAGGAATATAATGTAGGCTAGTGCAACAATGTTGCGTAAATAATAATCAGGTAGCCTTGTGCGCTGGTGATTAATTATCCACATTCAGCGCGTGGTGGGCTGCTCGACGGGGTGAGGTTGTTTTTTATTCACTGATTTTCAACAAAAAAGTGATAAATTTTCTCTAGGTCATCTAATTGAGTCACCTGAATCAGTAATCGTCGCTGTTCCAAATCTATGACCAGAATGCCATCTTCAGATAAATTCATGGCTTTAATACGGTTATATTCAATAAAGGCATTTGCATAAAAAAAGCCCTGCGCTTTAAACAACAATTTAGGCCAGCGGATATAAGAAATATAAATAGCGATCAGTGCTAAAGAAATAAGCAGATAGGTGGTTAATGCCGCACCTTGGGTGGTGACATTACGGTAAATAAGTATGGCGACGAGGCCAACAAAGATCAGACAATCAACCCGATTACGACGCTTCAACTGCACTTTCAGTAACGTTTTGCCTTTCAGCAAGTTCATGCCGAATTCATCGTAAATCGCATACACCAGCATCAGTGCGGTGAAAATCAGTAATACGCCATCGGTCAGCGACATCTTTCAACTCCACAAATAAAAAAAGCCGGGGGTTTCCCCCCGGCTGTTAACACCTTTACAGACCCAACAGACCAACCCAGTAACCGAAGATACCGATGGCAAAGAAGCCGATGATGATCCACAACGCATTCACTTTTTTGCGCAGTAGCCACATACACCCGAAGGTCAGCAGCAGAGGTACCAACCCCGGCATCAGCTGATCGAGGATGGTTTGCACGGTGGTGACCGTGGTATGCCCGGTCTGGTCTGTGATTTTCGAGACGACCAGCGGGATATTCACGTGCGTCCACTTGTTGACTAACGCCCCCATGACAAAGAGGCCGAGAATGGACGCTCCTTCCGTCAGTTTTTGCAGGAAGCCGCCACCCATATCATTGACGATATCCACCCCTTTGCGATAACCGTAAGCCACGCCGTAATAGCGGGTCAACAGGCGCACCAGGTTGAACAGGACAAAGAACAATATCGGGCCAAGCAGGCTGCCACTCATGGCAATACCGGCACCGAGCGCGGCAAATACCGGGCGTACGGTCCCCCAGAAGATCGGGTCACCCACACCGGCCAGTGGCCCCATCAAACCGACTTTGATACCGTTAATGGCCGCATCGTCGATAGGCGCACCGTTTGCGCGTTGTTCTTCCATTGCCATGGTTACGCCAAGCACCGGCGCTGCCACGTAAGGGTGGGTGTTAAAGAACTCCAGGTGGCGTTTGATCGCCTGTTTGCGGTCGTCGTTATTTTCCGGATACAGGCGACGGATCACCGGTACCATTGAGAAGCAAAAACCCAGCGCTTGCATACGTTCGAAGTTCCATGAACCCTGGAACAGATTCGAGCGCATAAACACACCGCGAATATCGGCTGGCGTGAGTTTCTTTTGAGCTGTTGTATCAACCATGTCTCTCACCTATTCCTAGTCCAGTTCGTTATCGAGGTCATTATTCGCCGGGCCGGCTTGTACAACCTGAGACTTGTTGTATTTCGGGCTGAGCTGGATATAAAGCACGGCCATAACCACGCCGATGACGCCCAGCGCGACCAGGTTAAAGTTGGTGAAGGCAGCGGTCACGAAGCCGAGGTAGAAGAATGGCATCAAATAACCGGCACGCATCATGTTGATCACCATCGCGTAACCGACGACGACGATCATCCCACCGGCGATGTTCAGGCCGCTGGTGACAACTTCCGGGATCGAGTTAAGCAGTGCGTGAACGCCTGAGGTACCCACTGAAATAGCGACGATAACCGCCGGAATAGCGATACGCATCGCCTGCAGCAGCAGGGCAGAGATATGCAACCAGGTAATGGCGCGCAAACTGCCGCGTTCCGCCGCGCTGTCCGCGGCGTGCTGGAAGGCGACGGTCAGCGTACGTACGATGATGGTCAGAACTTGTCCGGCCGCCGCCAAGGGGATGGCCAGGGCAATACCGGCACCGACGCTTTGCCCGCCGGCAATAACCAGAATGGTAGAAATGATTGACGCTAACGCAGCATCTGGCGCAACTGCCGCACCGATGTTCATCCAGCCCAGGGCGATCATCTCCAGCGTACCGCCGATGATGATGCCGGTCTTCATATCACCGAGAATAAAACCGATCAGGGTACAAGCGACCAGCGGACGGTGGAACTGAAACTCGTCGAGGACGGAACCCATCCCGGCGATACAGGCAACGATAAATATCAGTACAATCTGAAGAGTGGTAATCTCCATTGCACTTCTCCTATGACCAAAGATCTCTGAGTAAAATAATTATTGGCTATACCCTTCCTACTTGAAGCCGCATCTTTGTTGGCTGAATCCGCTTACCCTCGTCACATCGTTCGTTATGCTTCGGGTGATTCGCAGACGTGCCTTTGCGATGCCACTCCAATTATCTTGGGAAATGTCGCCATTAATTGAGCTTGTTAATCAGGTCCATCATTTTTAACCGGCTGTCGGACGAGACTTTACGCACTTCCAATTCAATACCGCGCTCGTTTAATTTCTTAAACGCCTCGATATCTTTTTCGTCGACAGAAACGGCGTTATTTACCTGGGTTTTACCCTGGCGGAATGCCATACCACCGATATTCACCGATTTGATGTCCACACCGCCTTCCACCAAACGCCACACGTCAGTTGGGTTGGTAAATAGCAACATCACGCGTTCACCCGCGTACTTCGGGTTATTCCAGACGCGGATGGCTTTCGCTACGTCAACCACGTGAGCGGTGACGCCGGGCGGGGCCACCTGAGTCAGTAAGGTTTTGCGAACGTGGTCGGCGGCGACTTCGTCACTGACAACGATAATGCGAGTGACGTCAGTTTCCTTGGTCCAACGGGTCGCGACCTGACCGTGGATCAAACGGTCATCGATGCGGGCCAGGCCGATCTTCATGTGGTCATTGGGGCCCAGAGGTGCCTGTGGTGCTGCGGGTTTTGCGACGGGAGAACTCTGTTGTGCCGCGGGCTTAACACTCTCTTCTGCTGGTTTCTTCAGGGCTTTCACACCCTCACGGCCAGTTTCCAACGCCAGCGCGACCAATTCGTCAAAGCCAGGGTTGTCGTCTCTTGCCATGAATGTTTCCACCAGCATGGGAATGTTAACCCCGGTGACGACCTCATAGTTTTCTTTATCGACGGCGATACGGCTCGCCGCATTGAAAGGGCTGCCGCCCCAGGTATCCACCAGGAACAGGACGCCACCGCTGGTGTCGAGTCCGCTGATTTTTCCGTTATATTTCTCGATTAACGTTTCGGCATTTTCACCGGGGACGAAATCTATAAAAGCGACGTTGTCCTGTTCGCCTAATAGCATTTCCGTCGTCTTCAGCAATTGTTCCGCTGCGGTCCCGTGTGTGCCGATGATAATAGCTATTGCCACTCGCTACCTCCTCATTGAACTTCATGCACGGATTGTGTCGTTCTTTAGTTCATTTGCTTCCTGGCAGTCACTTCCGCGGTTCAGATACATTATGGTAGATATTTGGAAACCCGCTCTTAACATTTCTCGCGCAGTTTCAAAAGCCTGTGCGCGTTGAACCACGTTAGCGTCATTTATTTTAGTGAGTGAAAAAATAAATTTTGTGACATTGCTCTGTTATTGAACGCTCGGATAAGTCTTAACGCGGTGTTTGCGGAATTAAACAACAGAGCTGTTACAAGACGATGCAGAACGTAAAAAAGCTTCTTTGCCGGCAAAAAAATTCCTGCTAGAGTATTTCTTCTTTCATATTTAGGAGTGAAGGGCCTCAGCCCACCCTATGGACTGTCACCGAAGTTACTGTTTTTCAAGGTTCCACCCGCCACCTGCTGGCGTAGCACAAATCACACGGCCGTTCGGCCATCTCCCGGTACTGCAATCCCGTTATCTTGCTGTTGTTTGCGCAAATCCTGCGTCGGCATCGTCACGCCTGAGCATCGCTCGGCCATCCTGTCTTTTTTTCGGAGTCTGATATGGAATTTTTAATGGACCCCTCAATTTGGGCTGGGTTACTGACACTGGTGGTGTTGGAAATTGTACTGGGTATCGACAACCTGGTGTTTATCGCCATTTTGGCCGACAAGCTACCACCGAAGCAGCGTGATAAAGCCCGTATACTCGGTCTGTCGCTGGCGCTGTTTATGCGTCTGGGCCTGTTGTCGGTCATTTCCTGGATGGTAACGCTCACCACGCCGCTGTTTAGCGTGGCGGACTTTAGCTTCTCTGGCCGTGATTTGATCCTGCTGTTCGGTGGTGTCTTCCTGTTGTTCAAGGCCACCATGGAGCTGCACGAACGGCTGGAAGGACAAACACATCAAGATGGCGCTAACCGGGGCTACGCCAAGTTCTGGGCTGTTGTGGTGCAGATTGTGATCCTTGATGCGGTGTTCTCGCTCGACGCGGTCATTACCGCGGTGGGGATGGTGAACGACCTGGCGGTAATGATGACGGCCGTGGTTATCGCGATGGTGGTGATGTTGGTGGCTTCCAAACCGCTGACTAACTTCGTGAATGCGCATCCGACTATCGTGGTGCTGTGTCTGAGCTTCCTGTTGATGATCGGCTTGAGCCTGATCGCCGAAGGCTTTGGCATGCATATTCCGAAAGGGTATCTGTACGCTGCGATTGGCTTCTCGATCCTGATTGAGCTGTTTAACCAAATCGCGCGCCGTAACTTTATCAAGCATCAGGCGCATCGTCCTATGCGTGAGCGTACCGCCGAAGCGATTATGCGTTTGATGGGGCAACAGCGAGCACAGCAGACAGATGAAGCAGTGCCGATGCCGGTAAACGAAACCTTCGCAGAAGAAGAACGCTATATGATCAGCGGTGTTTTGACGCTGGCCTCCCGTTCCCTGCGTAGCGTCATGACGCCGCGCACCGAAATTTCATGGGTGGATTGCGATCGTTCACGGGAAGAAGTCCGTGAACAATTGCTGGACACGCCGCACAGCCTGTTCCCGGTGTGCCGTGACTCCCTGGATGAGATTATCGGTGTGGTTCGTGCCAAGGATCTGCTGGTGGCAGTAGAGCGGGGCGAAGATATCGCAGAATTCGCTGCGCGCACACCGCCGATCGTCGTGCCGGAGACCATGGACGTGATTAACCTGCTGGCAGTCTTGCGACGTGCCAAAGGGCGTTTGGTCGT
This sequence comes from Serratia sp. PL17, assembly GCF_017832355.1. Taxonomy (GTDB): domain Bacteria; phylum Pseudomonadota; class Gammaproteobacteria; order Enterobacterales; family Enterobacteriaceae; genus Serratia. The sequence goes on along the minus strand of NZ_JAFIBY010000001.1, from coordinate 1,752,464 downwards.
CGTCACCAACGAATTTGGCGTAGTGCAGGGACTGGTTACGCCACTGGATGTGTTGGAGGCGATCGCAGGTGAATTCCCTGATGAGGATGAAACGCCGGATATCGTGGTGGAATCCAACAGTTGGCTGGTGAAAGGCGGTGCTGACATGCACTCGCTGGAGCAGGCGCTAAACTGTGAAGACTTGGTTAGCCCAACGGCGGATTACGCCACCTTGGCGGGGTTCCTGCTGGCACACTACGGCCAAATGCCGGTCGTGGGTGATGTGGTAGAACTTAATCGACTGCGTTTTGAAATCGTCGAGGTGTCTGAGTACCGTATCGAGCTGGTGCGTATCACAAAAGTGGAACCTCACGACGAGGAGCACCAGTAATATCACGGGCCGGGGGCATTATGCCTCCGGCTTGAGTTCCTCTTCTCTTTGACGTTCTTCCCGCTTGTTCATTGCCCGTAACCGCGATTCATATTGCTGTAGCCACAACGGAAATACATTGATCGGCATGGGTTTGGCAAAATAGAAACCTTGCAAGGCGTTCACATCACGTGAGCGTAGATAATCCGCTTGTTCGGCCGTTTCTACCCCTTCAGCCACCAGTTTCAGCTTCAAACGCTGTGCCAGGGTAATAATGGTATCGGTGACCGTCGCGTTAATCGCATCGGTGCCGATTGCCGCAGTAAAACCGCGATCGATCTTCAATACGTCAGGGCTGAGTTTTTTCAGATAACTCAGAGAGCTATGCCCGGTTCCAAAATCGTCAATGGCCAGCATGACACCCATTTCTTTCAGCGTTTTAATCTGCTCATACTGAATTTCCGACAATGCGGTACGCTCGGTCAGTTCCAGCATCAGTGACGGCATCGGATGGGCTGGCAGCCACAGACGGCGGATGTCGTCGATGATAGTAACCCCGTTGAAATGCTCGGCGGCGACATTGATGCTGATATAAAACGAAGGGCGTGGCGGGAACAAATGCAGGTTCTCTACCACAGTGGTTATCAGGTAGCGTGTGAGGGAGATGATTAAGCCATGCTGTTCTGCCAGCGGGATAAATACATCAGGTGAAATCCAGCCCTGACGTTTGTTTTTCCAGCGTAACAAGGTTTCAACACCAACACATCTGCCGGTTTCGGCATTGATGATAGGTTGACAGTAAACACGGAACTCGCGATGGGTAATGGCATGGCCAATATGGTATGACAAACTCATGCGGTTAGCTGTCAGCAGATACACCACATAGGCTGCCAGCAGACTGATCAACAGCGACAATGGGATATGACGCGGCAGTGCCGTCAGCGCCAGCATGTTAGCCTGTGGGCCAAATAATGAGATAGAGAAGGGATACTGCGCAGATTTTGCCGTATACCGTAGGTCTGCCGTCAGCGTATCGCTGCGCAAGATCTCTCGACGACCGTATTCCAGGCTGTAATTGCCGACGTTTAACACCACGCGCTGTGCAAAGGGTTCCTGAGGCTCCAGCAGAAAGTTTGCCAGCAATTCTATATTGAAAACGTGTAACACACCGTTGCGGTTGTCACCTGGCGCAACGGGTGTCCACATGATCAGCGTAGGTACCCCTTTGGCGACGGTTAACGAAGGGCGCAGCACCAGTGTCGCGCCATCGTTTGCTACGGTGGGTAAAATAGCGCTGAAATCATACTTACGTGCGCCGAACAGGCTGGAACAGTAAATAACACCATCTTTGACCAATAACATGGCACGTAAGGCCTGGTTTTGTGCGGCGCGGAAACGCAATGCTGACATTGCGGTTTCACAAGATTGGTCCAACATCGGCATGGATCGTTCGGCTTGTTGTCGGGCGGGCGTCAGTAAATCATTAATTTTGGCAACGGTGCGGGTAGCGAGAAACTGTCGGTTTTGTTCGATGGTACCAAGTTCTTGGTAATAACGGGTATAGAGTGAGAGTAGCAGAATAGCCAACCCAACCGCCCCGGCCAGTAGCCAACGGTAATAACGGTATTTGGTCACGGTAAGTTGGGTCATCAACATCACTAAATCCTTGTTCGGTAAGCCAGCCCAAAAATCACCGCCAGGCCAAACTGCCCTAAATGATACTTGGCTAATTCTAGCCTGTCGTTATACAAGAGTGATGGTAACCCAGTAAATTATTTAAATTTGGCGAAACAGAGGGCTAAATTGCGGGTTAACCGCAGGATCGGCGTGACAGTGTCGACATATTTTATCGTGACATTGTCACTTGGTGTGTGTTAGCGGTTTGATTACTCAGCGTTCATACCAAGAAAAACCCCGCCGTGAAGGCGGGGTGAGGACGTTAGTCGCACTGCACTTTGATCGCCAGGCCACCGCGAGAGGTTTCGCGGTATTTAGCGTTCATATCTTTACCGGTTTCGTACATGGTCTCGATCACCTTATCCAGCGATACGCGAGGTTCACTGGTACGGCGCAAAGCCATGCGTGCGGAGTTGATCGCCTTCACGGAAGCAATGGCGTTACGTTCGATGCACGGCACCTGAACCTGGCCGGCAACCGGGTCACAGGTCAGCCCCAGGTTGTGTTCCATACCGATTTCTGCCGCGATGCACACCTGCTCCGGGCTACCGCCCAAGAGTTCAGCCAGACCGGCCGCAGCCATTGAACAGGCCACGCCCACTTCACCCTGACAGCCGACTTCGGCACCGGAGATAGAGGCGTTCATCTTGTACAGCGCACCGACGGCACCCGCAGCCATAAAGTAGCGGATGTAAATGTCTGGGCTAACGGACTCAATAAAGTGGTCATAGTACGCCAGCACGGCCGGTACGATGCCGCAAGCCCCGTTGGTCGGCGCCGTGACAACACGGCCGCCTGCCGCGTTCTCTTCGTTCACTGCCAGTGCAAACATATTGACCCAGTCAATCACGTTCATTGGGTCACTGGACAGTTTATCTGAGGAAACCAGCAGACGGCGCAAGGCGGATGCACGGCGTGGAACACGCAGCGGCCCCGGCAACACGCCTTCGGTATTCAGGCCACGATCAATACAGGCGCGCATGGTCTGCCAGATGTTGCCGAAATAGGTTTCGATGTCCTGTTTGCTGTGCAATGCCAGTTCGTTTTGCATCACCATGCCTGACAGGGACAACCCGGTTTCACGGCAGTGATCGAGCATTTCGCGAGCAAAACTGAACGGATATGGGACACTCAGTTCATGCTCGTCGGCCTTGCCGAAGTTTTCTTCATCGACGATAAAACCCCCGCCGATAGAATAGTAAGTCTTGCTGTAAACTTGTTTATCCCCGGCGAAGGCGTGGATTTGCATGCCGTTTTCATGCAGTGACAGGTTGTCGCTGCGGAAAACCATGCCGCCATCACGCGGGAAATCGACTTCATGCTGGCCATTGGCCAGCATCAGGCGTTGACGTTGTTCTACATCGCGAATAAAACCCGGGATGCTATCGATATCAACGGTATCCGGCATATTACCTGCCAGGCCGAGGATGATAGCGATATCGGTATGGTGACCTTTACCGGTCAATGAGAGTGAGCCGTAAACATCTACAGCAACACGCGTGATAGAAGGCATCAGGCCTTTATTTACCAGATCGTCGACAAACTGTTTGCCGGCTTTCATCGGTCCAACCGTATGAGAGCTGGACGGGCCGATGCCGATCTTAAACATGTCGAAAACGCTAATCACGCTAAAACTCCTTAGAGGCATATTGTTATGGCTGCAGCGGTTAAAAACCGCGCAGGGAACAGCGATATTGTAAAAGGACCGTACGGGTTCGGTTGTCTTTTTCGCATGAAATAAAATAATCCGTGGTGTTACTTCTGTTAGTGATTGCCTCAGACATTCGGCCGGCCCTGGAACCTTCCGTTGCCTAAACTCCGTTAATGGCAATCGCGCCTGCTTCCCGTGCTGAACGCGGCCAGTTTAAACCTTGCTAAAATAGTGGTTTATCCCGGACGGCAGTATTTTACAGGTATTTCGTAAGGTTGAAGAGAGGGTTTACAGTTTTTTTAAAACTCTGATAGCCAGAACGGTAGTTGAAAAAGCAAACAAATGAAGTGATGCCGATCGCTTTACCCGCGCCAACTACGCAGGTAACCGTTTGGCTTGTGATCGGGGTCACGGAATTGATGCTAAATACTGACCTGCTGCGCCAGGCGCCGGATGATGGCGGCGGTTAATCCCCAGACAAATTGGCTCTGATACCAGGAAAGATAAATGCGGTGGGAATGACCGGCACGCTGAATATCGAGTGGGTAATAGCGCGATAGCGTCAATGCTTCGTGTAATGGCATTTCAAAAACATCGGCAACTTCGTCTGCGTTGGCGACGAATCGTACATCTGGAGAAATAAGCCCCACAACAGGGGTAACCTGGAAGCCGGTACTGCTGTCGAGGGGTGCCAGTTGCCCCAAGATGGTCACCGCCTCCGGTGGGATCGCCACTTCTTCATAAGCTTCCCGCAGGGCGGTGATCACCGATGAACCGTCGTCGGCGTCGGTTTTGCCGCCAGGGAAGGCGACCTGTCCAGGATGTTTGCGCAGCGAGTCGGCGCGGCGGGTGAGCAACAACGTCGGCTCAGGGCGGCAGATGATAGGTATCAACACTGCCGCCGGGCGAACGTTATGTGAGATTTGCGACGCCTGTGGCAGCTGCAACTGAAAACGGCTGATAAAGGCTGCCAATGAGGTTGGATAAGTCGGCTGGTTCACGACGCGGTAAACTCCCCCAGTTGTGGCAAGATGCGGCCAACTTTATCAAAGGTTTCCTGATACTCCGCCTGTTCCTGGCTGTCGGCAACGATACCGCCACCGGCGGAACAGTAAATACGGTTGTTTTCGGTGATGAGTGTGCGAATGGTGATATTGGTGTCCATGGTACCGCAGACGCTGATGTACCCAATACTGCCGCAATACGCGTTGCGCCGTTGTGGCTCCAACTCTTCAATGATCTCCATCGCACGCACTTTGGGGGCACCGGTAATGGAACCGCCGGGGAAACACGCGCGCAGCAATTCCGTCGCAGGGGTGTGTTCCGGCAGGGTCGCCGTGATAGTGCTAACCAGATGATGCACCGCTGGGAAGGGCTCTACCACAAATAACTCGGGAACCTTCACGCTGCCAGGCTCGGCGACACGGCCAATATCATTACGCAGCAGATCGACAATCATCAAGTTTTCCGCGCGGTCTTTGGCGGAATTCGCCAACCGTTGCGCTTGCTGAGCATCCTGCTCAGGATCGGCCAGGCGCGGCAGGGTGCCTTTAATGGGACGCGTCTGGATATGGTGATCTTCCAGCCATAGAAAACGCTCGGGTGAAACGCTCATGACGGTGTTGTGTGGCAAGCGCAAGAAGGCAGAAAAGGGCGCACGATTACTGGCGCTTAATTGCTGAAATGCTTGCCATTCATCGCCCTGATACTCAGCAGAGAATCGCTGTGCCAGATTGATTTGATAACAGTCACCACTGCGCAGATAACGCTGAATGCGCTGAAATTTTTCACCGTACTGTTGCCGCGTCATATTGGCTTGCCAGCAACGGGTCAACGTGAATGCGCGTCGGGTTTCAGGTTGCTGGCCCTTGAGCCATTGCCAGCGCTGCTCTACATCGTCATAACTCAGCAGTGTCAGCGTTTGTCGGTGATGATCGGCAATCAAAGCCCAGTTATAAATGCCGATCGCCATATCCGGCAGTGTGATATCTGCCTGAGACAATTGCGGCAGTTTTTCCACGCGGCGGCCCAAATCATAACCGAACAACCCCAGTGCGCCGCCCTGAAAGGGCAGGCAGGTATCCATCGCCGGGTGCAGGTTCAGTTGATCCAGTTGCTGTTGCAACAGACTGAAAGGGTCTTCCGAAGATTGCCAATGCGCTTCACCGCAGTGGATCTCGGTGAGGGAACCCCGTGTGGTTAAGGTAGCGCAGGGGGCGGAGACCAGGATATCGAAACGGTTGTGTGGGTGTTCGGCAAAACCGGAATGCAACAGCATCGCCCAAGGCTGCTGTGCAAGCGGTGCAAACAGCTCTAACAGTGCAGTGCGGGTATAAGGTAAAGACTTAAGATTCGGTGCAGTTATGCTCATGGGCCTCAATAAACCTGACTAACAGACGGCTGTTTCTGTTGGCTATTCTGCCATATTCAACCGGCGGGTGCATGTCTTGGTCTCAGTGGCTGAAGCACACTTTACATAAACGGTGAGTAAACAATTTTGCAAATGAAGCATTTTTTGCGACTTTAGCTAAAGTTTACTATGTTAAAAATAATTACATCAGTCAATGCTCGATATATTTTTTTATCTAAAATCACAAACGGAAAATTAAATTATTAGTTTCACGCGGTTATTGTTTTTGGTTGTTATCATTGGCTGATGGTACAGGCGATTATTTTATTAACAATGCCAAGGTGTTCTGTAATTTGGGTAATGAATTACTGCCTGTGAGAGCGTACGTATAAAAATATAAATGGTAACAAGATGCATGTATGCCTTCGAGTAAATCGACTGGCAAGTGCTTCATTTTATTTAAATGCACCCTGATATTTTAAGAATATTCATTCGTTACTTTTTACGAAGAGCTGCCTATGCCCCTAATGCTGAGTGTTATTGTCCCGTTGCACAACGTGGGCGAGCTGTTTGAGCCTTTTCTGGCTTCATTGCTGGCCCAAAATGAACAGCGATTGGAAGTGATCATCGTCAATGACGGTTCCAGCGATGGCTCTGGCGATATCGCCCATCGTTATGCCCGACAGCACCCACACATTACTGTCATTGATCAGCGTAACGCGGGTGTGTCCTGCGCACGCAATGCCGGGTTGGCCGTTGCCAAAGGGAAATATGTCGCGTTTCCTGACGCGGATGATTTACTGGCGCCTGAGATGTATTCAACCTTGATTGAACTGGCCGAAAAAAATCAGCTGGATGTTATGCAGTGCAATGGTGAACGTTATTTTTCCCATGAGGGTGAGCTTCAACCGATTATTCCACTCAAACGACTGGGCGATACACAGGTTATAAGCGGTGTTCAATGGTTGGAGCGCGCGCTGAAATCAAGAAAATTTATTCATGTGGTGTGGTTAGCCGTTTATCGCCTTGATTTTATTAAACAGCATCAGTTGTATTTCGAGCCGGGTTTACATCACCAAGACATTCCCTGGACCACCGAAGTGATGTTTAATGCCAAGCGGGTGAAATATATCAGCAAAGCGCTGTATCGCCAGCGTGTTCATGACCAATCGATTAGCAATCGCCGCCGTATTGGTAAAGCCAACGTGGAATATCAGCGCCATTATATGAAAATCGTGGAGATGCTGAGGGTACTTAACCAGCGTTACGCGAGAAAAATCGACATCAGGCCTGCTTTCCATTGGCAAATCACGCGCGAAGCATTGGGTATTTGCCACAGTATCCGCCGTGAACCTGAACTGGCTGCACAGTGCCAAATCACCGATGAATTCTACCAACGCGGTATTGATCGCGCCATGTTCGCCAATGCGCGTGGTCTAAAACAAGGCTGGCACGTCATACTCTGGCTCCATCGTCTGAAACAGTGGCGGCACGGTGAGCATGTTTCGCAACCGGCTGCTGAATAACAAGCGTTGGGATCCGTCGGTTTAGGGGGTATACTCGCTCTCCATTTTGCCGGAGAGAAACACATGCTTGCAGGTATGCCGTCCCTGAGCCATCTAGAGCAGCAGGAAGCTGCTGATCGTATCCATTCGTTGATGGAACAAGGCATGAGCAGTGGTGAAGCCATTGCGCGCGTTGCACAGGAAATCCGCGAAAAACACCAGGGTGACCAGGTCAGCGTGCTGTTTGATGACGAAGACGATGAAGAGCATCAGGAACGGCCGGACGATCTGGCTGATGATGACTCGGAAGAAGACGAAAACTATTGATATTTCAGGGGCCGGCAAGCCGGCCCCAAAGAATTACCCTTCAACCACGACCGCAGCCGCAGCCTGTTTGGCTGATTCTACCGCCAGCGCTATGTTTTCTGCCGTAGCCAGCGCGACACCCATCCGACGTTGACCGTAAATGTCCGGTTTACCGAATAAACGCAGTTGGTTGTGACCGACCAGCGCGTGGTCCAGACCGCTGAAACGCAGGTCACGGCTGGTCAACTGTGGCAGAATGACTGCGGATGCCGAAGGCCCGAACTGGCGGATCGCACCAATGGGCAGACCCAGGAAAGCGCGAACGTGCAGGGCGAACTCGGACAGATCTTGCGAAATCAAGGTCACCATGCCGGTATCATGCGGCCGTGGGGACACTTCGCTGAAAATAACCTCGTCCCCACACACAAACAGTTCTACACCGAACAGACCAAAACCCCCCAATGCTTTCACCACGTTTTCCGCAATCGCCTGCGCACGGCTCAACGCCAGATCGCTCATCTGTTGAGGTTGCCATGATTCGCGGTAATCCCCATCTTCCTGGCGATGGCCGATTGGCGCACAGAAATGCACGCCATCAATTGCACTGATGGTGAGCAGGGTGATTTCAAAGTCGAACTCCACAAGACCTTCGACAATCACTTTACCGCCCCCGGCACGGCCACCCTGTTGGGCATACTCCCAGGCTGCGTTTAGCTGTTCCGGACGGCGGATCAGGCTTTGGCCTTTGCCGGATGAACTCATGACCGGCTTGATGATGCAGGAATAGCCGATGTCATCGACAGCCTGCTGGAATGTCACTTTGTCATCAGCAAACCGATAAGGCGAGGTGGGCAGACCGAGCGTTTCTGCGGCCAAGCGGCGGATGCCTTCGCGGTTCATGGTCAGTCGCGTTGCCTCGGCGCAGGGCACCACATGGTGTCCTTGCTGTTCCAGCTCAACCAGCATGCTGGTGGCAATGGCTTCGATCTCTGGCACGATATAGTCAGGACGTTCCTGTTCAATCACGGCTTTCAGCGCGTTGCCGTCCAGCATGTTAATAACGTGACTGCGGTGTGCCACGTGCATGGCGGGAGCATCGGCGTAGCGATCAACAGCGATCACTTCCAGTCCCAAACGCTGGCATTCGATGGCAACTTCTTTACCCAGCTCGCCGGAGCCGAGCAGCATAACGCGGGTGGCGGAGGGGCGCAGGGCGGTTCCAATAGTTAACATAGTCTCGTACCTGGATCTGTGGAGTGTAAAGCGGTCTGATAATGGGCGTGCAGTATATACGAAAACGTTTGCGTGTGCAGCCGAAGGCCAACCTATTGCTGCCACCGCCGTCAAAACCCGCAAGTGGCGGCTTTTTTTATGTGTGAAATCCGTAATCCCCCCTATCTCTGTTATCATCTGCGGTTAATTCGGTGCTGCCCATGGGCGCGCCGCCATTCCATTTGCCATATAAGAGTTATCGCCGTGAGCACAGTTTCTTTTTCTTCCCTGCCGCTGCCAGCCGAACAGTTGGCCAACCTCAACGAATTGGGGTATGCCGAAATGACACCGGTGCAGGCTGCTGCATTGCCCGCCATCCTGAAAGGGCAGGACGTACGTGCCAAAGCAAAAACCGGCAGCGGTAAAACGGCGGCATTCGGCATCGGCCTGCTGGATAAAATTAACGTTGCCCAAGTGGCTGCGCAGGCGCTAATCCTGTGCCCGACACGTGAACTGGCGGACCAGGTGAGCAAAGAGCTGCGCCGTCTTGCCCGCTTCACTCAAAACATCAAAATTTTGACCCTGTGTGGTGGCCAGCCTATGGGGCCACAGCTCGACTCCCTGGTGCATGCACCGCATATTGTCGTGGGGACACCGGGGCGTATTCAGGAACACCTGCGTAAGAAAACGCTGGTGTTGGACGAACTGAAAGTGCTGGTCTTGGACGAAGCCGACCGCATGCTGGACATGGGTTTTGCCGATGACATCGACGATGTGATCAGCTATACGCCGCCGCAACGTCAGACGCTACTGTTCTCGGCAACCTATCCGAGCGGTATTGAACGCATCAGTGCCCGCGTACAGCGCAATCCGTTAAATGTGGAAGTGGACGACGGTGAAGAACAAACCACCATCGAACAACGTTTCTATGAAACCACCCGCGATCAGCGCCCAGCGGTGTTGGTGTCGGCCATTCGTCATTATCAACCGTCTTCCTGCGTGGTGTTCTGTAACACTAAACGTGATTGCCAGAGCGTATATGAAGCGCTGGAAGCGCGAGGCATAAACGTATTGGCGCTGCATGGCGATCTGGAACAGCGCGATCGCGATCAGGTTCTGGTGCGCTTTGCCAACCGTAGCTGCCGTGTACTGGTGGCGACCGACGTTGCTGCACGCGGTCTGGACATTAAAGAGCTGGAACTGGTTGTCAATTATGAACTGGCATTTGATCCCGAAGTGCATGTACACCGTATAGGTCGTACCGGCCGCGCTGGCCTGAGCGGCCTGGCAATTAGCCTGTGCACACCGCAGGAAATGGCGCGAGCGCATGCGATTGAAGAGTATTTGCAGATAAGAGTTAACTGGGCACCGGTGTCTGAACTGAGTGGCGCGAGCCATACGACACTTGAAGCCGAGATGGTCACCTTGTGTATCGACGGTGGGCGTAAGGCCAAAATCCGTCCTGGTGACATTCTTGGTGCCTTGACCGGCGACGCCGGGTTAACGGCAGCAGAAGTGGGCAAGATAGACATGTTCCCCGTGCATGCTTATGTGGCGATCCGCAAGGCGAGCGCCCGTAAGGCACTGCAACAGCTCACACAGGGTAAAATCAAGGGTAAGAACTGCAAGGTGCGGTTGTTGAAATAAATCACGTCAGGGGTGCACTTGCATCCCTGCGTAAAATCACCTTATACTGTATAAAATTACAGTATTCTAACCTTTGAGGAATGCGCATATGGCAGTTGAAGTTCACTATGTGGTGGTGAGAAACGGTGAGGAAAAGATGACTTTCGCAACCAAGAAAGAAGCCGATGCTTACGACAAAATGCTGGATCTGGCCGACAGCCTTGGTGAATGGTTGCAACAGGCGCCATTGAGCCTGGATGACGAGCAACGTGAAGGGCTGAGTTTCTTCCTGGCGGAGAATAAAGACGTGCTGGGGCAAATCCTGCGCGGCGCCGCGCCGGTGGAAACACCGAAGAAACCGGCCAAAGTTAAAGCGGAAAAACCTGTCGCTACCACAAAAGAGGGATCTGCGTCAGAAAAGCAGGCAGCATAATGACTTATGTTGCGGCAATGTGATGAAAAAGGATCTAGAATGAGCCGTGAAATAACTTTCTTCAGTCGCTTTGAACAAGACATCTTGGCCGGTCTCAAGACCATCACCATTCGGGATGCCAGTGAATCTCACTTTGAACCCGGTGAGGTCTTACGTGTTAGCCGTAATGAAGACAACGTATTCTTTTGCATGATTGAAGTCCTGTCAGTCACGCCGGTACGGCTGGATGCGTTAACCGAGCTGCATGCTCGGCAGGAAAACATGTCGCTCAGCGAGCTGAAGCAGGTGATCAAGGAAATCTATCCGGGGCTGGATGAGCTGTTTGTCATCACCTTCGCGAAGCGCTGATCTTTCGCCAGACCAGTTGTGAGCCAAGGGCAAATGCCTGCGGATAGCGTAAATCACAACTGGAGGGAATATGAGAACAACAGGTCTGAGTTTAGCCGTAGCACTGTTGGCCATGGCAGGTTTAACCACGACGGTGCAGGCGCAAGAGCAACGTAGCGCCAAAGTGGCGCAATGCGCGGGTCTGCAACCGGCAGACGTTGCTGCACAGGTGAAACGCGATTATCTACAAAACCGCATTACACGCTGGGAATCGGATAAAAAGCTGCTGGGTACCGCTACCCCGATCGCATGGGTAAGCCCAGACGCTATTTCCGGCAAAGATGCCGTCTGGCAGGTGCCGTTGACAGTACGCGGCACTAAGCAGGATAAAACCTACAACGTCACCCTCGACTGCAATGCGGGCAAAATCACCTACAGTGAACCACAGTAATACCCGATTTCTGGCGGTGTCGTTTACGTTTGCCTGCCTGAAAATATTAAGCCCGCCTTATTCAGCGGGCTGTTTGTTCCAGGCTAGTGTTAGTCAGTAAATGGGATGACCAATTCACCCGGTTTTACTTCCAATCCTTTGGCCAGTTTCTTGGCCATTGCCTCTGTTTTACTGTTGTCCGGGTTCAGAACGTAGGCCGGTTTTTGATCAAAATAGGATTTTAGCGACTGATTCAGATACGGCGTCAGCGCTTTCATCACTGTCTGCATTTTCTCCGGCTGCACGCTATAGTCAGTCAATTCCATGTCCTTCAGGAATACCGCGCCTTGCTCACGATCATAGACCGGTTGTGCTTTCAGCGTTAGCTTCAAATCTGCCGTCTGCGGGCCGAGAATCGAGGTAATATTCACTTTCGCATCGCCAGAAAGGGTAACCTTGCCGGGTTCACTGCGGCCAATTTGGCTCTGCAATTGAGTCAGTACGATATTGGCGTCCAGCAACCCCGGCACACCGATCTGCTTTTGGTAATCGTTATGTTTTTGCAGGTAGTCGTTCACTTCTTGCTCGCTGAGCGTGTACTGGGTCAGCTGATTGCAACCGACCAATGCGCCGACGAACGCCAGGGCAGCAACACCCATTAAAATCTTCTTCATAAGTACTCACATGTAAGGGGCGACTAAAGCGCCCTGATTGCTATGGGCGCAGTATACAGCGCTCATTCCGGAACCTGGGATAATATTGATAGTGCGCGGGAAATCTGACATGACCTATCGGATAACGCTGAAATTGTTTAGCGCCGCAGACGCAGCACCAACAACAACACGCCACCAAGACAGGCCAGTGCACCCAGTGCAGGAAACAGCGGGATGCCCCATAGGTGCACCGATGATTGCATCAGGAAAGGTGCCAGGCCGAGAGCGAAGGCGGCGGTGACGATGGCTATGGCCAGCGTGACGGCGGCCCGTTCCAATGCTTTGCTCAGCTGATCAATGTTCTTGAGGTTGATGTCGGCGCTGAGCTGACCGCGTTTCAGCCGACGCATTAACAGGCGTAGCGTCTGCGGGAGTTCTTCACCTGCGTCGAGTGCCTCACCGCCCAGTGCCAGCATGCGTCGTCGCACCGCTTCTGGGGCGTAACGTTGCAACATGACCTGTTGCAGCATGGGTTTTAGGGTCGCGATGATATCGAAGTTGGGATCTAAGCGGTGCAGTACACCATCTGCGGTGATTAAGGCCTTGAACAACAGCACCAGATCCGGCGGGAGCGCCAGCTGATGTTCGCGTGCCATTACCAGCAAATCAGCCAGCGCCTTGCCCAACGTTAAGGTGGCAGAGGCTTGCTTATCGAGAAAGTTTTGGGCCGCCAACTCCAGATCCAGAAGATCCAAAGGATCGCTGTCTGACCAGGCGATCAAGGTATTGACGATCCCTCCAGATTCCCTTTCAGCAATGGCTTGCAGCAACAGCAATAGCTGATTGCGTCGCCGTTCGGAAAGCTGGCCGACCATGCCAAAGTCGATAAAGCCGACACGGTTATCCGCCAGGGCCATGACGTTGCCCGGATGCGGATCGGCGTGATAGAGACGGTGCTCCAGCACCATTTTCATAAAGGCCTGAGCGCCGCGTCGTGCGAGCAGCGGGCCATCGAAGCCTGCCGCTGCCAGTTGTTGCGGATTTTCCGGTGCTATGCCGGGCAAAAATTGCTGCACTAGCAGGCGCTTTGACGACAGCGGCCAATAAATTTTCGGGATGACAACATCAGGTTGCTGTGCAAACTGTTGGGCGACCCGCTCACAGTTATTGCCTTCGTGAGTCAGATCCAGTTCATGATTAAGTGCGGTTGCCAGCGCTCGTACCATCTGACGTGGTCGATAACGGGCCAATGCCGGACTTTGCTGCTCTACGGTTTCCGCCAAATAGGCCAGAAGGCGCAAATCGGCATGAATGGTTTTCGCCAGGCCGGGGCGCAGCACTTTGATCACCACGGCTTCACCACTGTGCAGCCGGGCACGGTAAATTTGCGCCATTGATGCAGCCGCCAGAGGCACGTCGTCAAACTCAGCAAACAGGTTGTGAGGATCCCCACCCAAGTCCGCTGTAATTTGTGGCGCCAGTTCGCCCCAGGGTAAGGTGGCGGCTTGACTGTGCAGACGATCAAGTTCGTCAGTCCAACTTGAATCCAGCAAGTCTGAGCGAGTTGCCAGAATTTGGCCAAATTTGACAAAGGTGGGTCCGAGCGCTTCAAGTGCGGCGCGCAAACGCTGCGGCAATGTTTGGCTGTCTTGCGGCTGATTGCCCACGTCATTGCTGCCCAGCAGGGTACTCAGGCCGAGCAGGCGAATGACATCTTGTAATCCGTAGCGGATGAGTACCGCAGAAATCTCTTTCAGCCTTGCCCGATCGCGGGCAGTGACGAGCACCATTTTTAACATTTGCGCGCTATATCCTTATTGCATGGGATTACTGTTCCATATCGAACAACAGCGGTATATCGCTACGCTGTGCCATACGGTTGCGATAGGCTTCCACGTTTTCCGGAAGTGTCAGCCCGGCGACGATCGACAACGAACGCAGCAGTGGGAACAGGTGAATATCGTCTTCAGACAACGTACCCTTTACTGCTTCAGGGGAGACAATCAGCCCGGAAAGTGCCTGGAGGTCCGTTTCCAATTGGGCAATCAAATCGGCACTGTCACCGAGGTGCTTCGCAAAATTGCCGATTGCAGCCTGCTTTTTATCGGTGAAGTATTGGCGTGCACCGTCAGTGGCGAATTCTTCGAAGTCAGCATTGGCAAAACGGGGCAGCAATAAGTAAAGGCTATAGCTGCTGACGCGCTGCAACCAGTCGGCGATCGCTGGGTTGGTTTTCCCCGTTAACAGCGGCTTGCCATCAAGATTATCGACGTAGTGCACGATATCCATGCTTTCAGGCAGATAGCTGCCGTCATCTTTTTGCAAGATAGGGGCCATTTTCTTGCCAATCATACTGACAGGCGTCGCTTCATCATCGTTGAGTAAGGTGACCAGGCGAACGGGCAGGTTTTTCAGGCCGAAAATCATGCGGGCTTTAACGCAGAATGGGCAATGATCGTAGATAAACAGTTTCATGCTTGCTCCGGTTGTCAGGTTTTAATAGCAATAGTTATCACAGCATACTGAGGCTGTCGCGAAGAGTTCTTGCGGGAAGGTGCGTTATTGTTGTTTGATCCGCGCATCTAGCGCGGATCAATGCGGGGATTATTTTTTTGTCGGGACGGAATTAATCACTTCTATCAGATGCATGCGCGCCTCTTCCAAATCGATTTTATCACGCTCGGTGGTGGCATTGACGATCTGCAGTTGTTTGACAATGTCATTCTTCAGGCCGGCATTCTCGGCAATAATGTGGGCCAGCGCCTTTTCTACCAATGTTGAGCGCGCGTAAAGCATACGCAGATTCAGCACCATGTGTTCCAGCAACTGCGGTAATTTGTTTTCATCACTCATCGCCAACGTCTCCCGTTTGTGTTTTTACTATCAGGATAGCAGCTGTGAGAAATTCGGCTGATTTTCTGGCAACTTAGAGAAAAAACTCAGCCTCCGCGCACAATCGCAGTGGTGGCACCTCGTGGGCTGAACTGCCAATAAAGCGCAAACAGGGTAATAAAACCGACAATGCCGAGCAGGATCCACGGCAGTTCTGACATGTTCATCGCGTGACCGGTGTCATACATCCAACCACCGCCGGTGTAACCCAACGCGCCACCCAGCGCCAACCCGAGGCGACTGAACCCCATATAGCTCCCGCGTGCCCGCGGATCTGCCAGCGAGGCACTCAGGGTTTCACGTGCCGGTTCGGCGATGATTGAGCCGAGATAGAAACAGCAAATCAACGTAAAGACGCCCTGCAGACTGGTCGCCAACCCCACTGGCAGCAGGCTGAGCGTCATCAGCAGGAGGCCAGCCATCAGCCGTTGTTCCAGGCGGAAACGTTTCTCGCTCCAGCGTGCCAATGGATAAAGCAGTGACAGCGACAGCGCAGCTTCAATGGCATACATCCATTTTACCGCGGTCGGTGAACCGGCGATTTCATTAACGACGATGGGCAGCATCAGCATGACCTGTACCGACAGCATGTAATACCCGGTAAGTGTCAATACGTAGGTAAGGAACCGGCGATCGCGCAACACGCGCATCATGCCTTCCTTCATCGGCGTGCGTACGGTGGAAATGCGGTACGCAGGCAATAACCAGGCGTTCCAGCCCGCTGCCAGTACGAAAATGGCTGCGCCGACCCAGCAGACAAAATGGAAATCGTATTGCAGCAGCCAACTGCCGATCAAGGCACCAATCACCGCCCCAGCGCTGTCTTGCATCATCAAGAGGGAGTAAAAGCGGCCGCGCTCATGTGGACGGGTGAGCTTAATGACCAACGCAGTGCGTGGTGGGTCAAACAGCGTGCCGCCGAGGGCGGAAAGGGCGCAAGAAAACCAGAGCAACCAGGGCTGATCGGCCATTGCCATCGTCGCGAAGCCTGCGGCGCGCATCAGCATACCGGTGACAATCATCGGTTTGGCGCCAAATCGGTCGGCGATCGCACCACCGAAGATCCCCAAACCTTGTTGGATTAACTGCCGTAAACCTAGCGCAGCGCCGACCACGACGGCCGCCCAGCCAAGCTGATCGACAAAGCGGATCGAAATAAGTGGAAAGACCACAAAGAAGCCTAAAACCACCAACAGGTTATCGAGTAATAGAAAATATTTACCCAAGCTCCGAGCTTGCGATACCAGAGACATGCTTCACCACGAGCAATTAAGAGGGAGAGGAGTGCGACCGCTCTAGTTTGTACCCAATCCAGGATTGCCGATAGGGGCGGGGTAGATAATATTTTTTTATCGTCAATACGTTACCTGCGCGGCAAAACCGCACAAAAATAGCCGTAAAATGGCCAATCGCTTATTTACTGAGCTGTCTGGGTTTTACCTCCTGGGCTGGCTGCGGTTATATTAAATGAGGGTATATGCGGTTCTGCGCTGGTCGTTAAGACATAATGATTCAGGATAAGTCTGCCGCAGGATTATTATCCGGACATGCGCCCAATAAATACTTCTTATCGAACCGTTCTGACTGCGGGGGAAATGATGTTTGGCTACCGCTCTGCATCACCAAAAGTACGCCTCACCACCGATCGGATGGTCGTCCGTTTAGTTCATGAACGCGACGCTTACCGGTTAGCGGAATACTATGCCGAAAATCGTGCATTTCTCAAACCCTGGGAACCCGTGCGTGATGAAAGCCACTGTTATCCTTCCGGATGGCAGGCGCGGCTGGGAATGATCACCGAAATGCAAAAGCAGGGCAGCGCCTACTATTTTATCCTGCTTGATCCCGACGAACATGAAGTGCAAGGCGTGGCGAACTTCAGCAACGTGCTGCGCGGTTCGTTTCATGCTTGTTTCCTCGGCTATTCATTAGCTGAGAAATGGCAGGGACAAGGACTGATGTACGAGGCGTTGCAGTCCGCTATCCGTTATATGCTGCGTCAGCAACGCATGCACCGCATCATGGCTAACTATATGCCGCATAATCAGCGCAGCGGTGCATTGTTGACCCGGTTAGGGTTTGAACGTGAAGGTTATGCCAAGGATTATCTGCTGATTGACGGGCAGTGGCGGGATCACGTATTGACCGCATTAACCAATAAAGAATGGCTACCGCCACGCTGAGGCCAAACAATGAAATATGAATTAAGCGCTAAAGAAGCCAGAGTGATCGGCTGCCTGTTGGAAAAGCAGGTCACGACGCCAGATCAGTATCCCCTTTCCCTTAACGGCATTACGTTGGCCTGTAACCAGAAAACCAACCGTGAACCTGTGATGGATCTGGCGGAAAATGACGTGCAGCAACTCCTTGATCTGCTCCTGAAGAAGCATTTCTTACGGACATTAAGTGGGTTCGGTAATCGGGTCGTTAAATATGAACACCGTTTCTGCAATTCAGAGTTCGGTCAGTTAAAGCTGTCTGCGGCAGAATTGGCGATAATCACGACGTTATTGCTGCGTGGCGCCCAAACGCCCGGTGAGCTCCGCACCCGTACCAATCGCATGCATGAATTTAATGACGTCACTGAAGTGGAACAGGTGCTGACCAATTTGAGCGCGCGTGAGGATGGCCCCTTTGTGGTGCGTCTGGCGCGGGAGCCGGGCAAACGTGAAAGCCGGTTCATGCATTTGTTCTGTGGCCAAATCGATGAGGCACCTGCTGAGGTGTTACCGTCTGAAGAGACAGAATTGCACGAACGCGTAACTGCGCTGGAACACGAAGTGGCGCAGCTCAAACAACAATTGCAGTCGTTATTGGCTCGGGGTGCAGATGAGTAAATTGCGCGTTGGTGTTGTGGGGTTGGGAGGGATTGCTCAAAAAGCCTATTTACCGCTCCTCAGCCAGGCGGTGGACTGGGTTTTGGTTGGCGGTTTCTCTCCCAATCAACAAAAAGCGCAGCCAATATGTGACAGCTACCGTATGGCCTGTTTCTCGGGGTTAGACAGTCTGGCACAGCAATGCGATGCGGTGTTTGTTCACAGCAGTACCGCCAGCCATTTTCAGGTGATCGGTGAATTGTTGCGTCATGGCGTTCACGTTTATGTCGATAAACCGTTGGCCGAAACCGTGGAGCAGGGGGAGCAACTGATTGCCCTGGCAGAAAAACAGGGTAAAGCGCTGATGGTAGGGTTTAACCGCCGTTTTGCACCCTTGTATCAACAACTGAAACAAGACATGTGTCAACCTGCGTCGATCCGCATGGAAAAACACCGTGCGGACAGCGTTGGGCCCAATAATATGCGGTTTACCTTGCTGGATGACTATCTGCATGTGGTGGATACCGCATTATGGTTGGGCGGCGGCGCTGTGCAGTTGCTCAGCGGTTGCCTGCGTGGCACAGAGCGCGGTGAGCTGTTATATGCCGAGCATCATTTTGAATGTGGTGAAACACAGATAACTACCAGTATGCATCGCCGTGCTGGCAGCCAACGCGAAAGCGTGCAGGCAGTGTCGGATGGCGCGGTATATCAGTTGAACGATATGCGTCAGTGGTGGCGTGAAGACGCCCAGGGTGTTTTGGAACAACCGGCCCCGGGGTGGCAAACCACGCTGGCGCAACGGGGTTTTGACGGTGCGGTTCGCCATTTTATCGCTTCTGTGAGTAATCACACTGCACCAGAAACGGCTGGAGAGCAGGCCATTGCCGCCCAACGGGTGATTGAAACGCTGCTGCGTGATGCCGGTTTGTAAGATAACTCTATGTAACATATGGCGGTAGCTATTCTGCTGCGGATGGGTAAACTGAGCCGATAGTTTTACTGACGCCTGCTGATGCAGGCGTCAACATTTACAGGGCGTATCAGAAAAACCACATGAACCTACTAAAATCACTGGCAGCCGTCAGCTCTATGACGATGTTCTCACGGGTGCTGGGCTTTGCCCGTGACGCGATCGTGGCGCGGGTGTTTGGTGCCGGTATGGCAACAGATGCCTTCTTCGTGGCATTCAAGCTTCCCAACCTATTGCGGCGTATTTTTGCCGAAGGGGCGTTTTCCCAAGCTTTTGTGCCTATCCTGGCCGAATATAAAAGTCAGCAGGGGGAAGAGGCTACACGTACTTTTATTGCCTACGTTTCAGGTCTGTTAACGTTGGTGTTGGCGCTGGTGACGGTGCTTGGTATGTTGGCGGCCCCTTGGGTGATTTACATTACCGCGCCGGGCTTTGTCGACTCACCGGACAAGTTCGCTCTGACGTCATCGCTGTTGCGCGTCACCTTTCCGTATATTCTGCTGATCTCGCTGGCTTCATTGGTCGGTTCGATACTCAATACCTGGAACCGCTTTTCGATCCCCGCTTTTGCGCCGACGCTGCTGAACGTGAGCATGATAGGCTTTGCGCTATTTGCCGCGCCTTACTTCAATCCTCCGGTCATGGCACTGGCCTGGGCGGTGGTGGTCGGCGGGGTGCTGCAACTGGGTTACCAGCTCCCACATCTGAAGAAGATTGGCATGTTGGTGCTGCCGCGTCTCAAGCTCGGCGATGCCGGTGTATGGCGGGTAATGCGTCAGATGGGGCCCGCAATTTTTGGCGTCTCCGTGAGCCAAATCTCGCTGATAATCAACACCATTTTCGCCTCATTTCTGGTCTCTGGTTCGGTATCCTGGATGTATTATGCGGACCGTCTGATGGAGTTTCCTTCTGGCGTGTTGGGCGTGGCACTGGGCACGATTTTGCTGCCGTCGTTGGCAAAAAGTTTCTCTAGCGGTAATCACGACGAGTATTCCCGATTAATGGACTGGGGGCTGCGTCTGTGCTTCCTGTTGGCGTTGCCGAGTGCCATTGCACTGGGTATTTTGGCCAAACCGTTGACGGTATCGCTGTTCCAGTACGGCAAGTTCAGCGCCTTCGATGCCGCGATGACGCAGCGCGCATTGGTCGCCTATTCGGTGGGCTTGATGGGGTTAATTGTGGTGAAGGTATTGGCCCCCGGTTTTTATTCGCGTCAGGACATCAAAACGCCGGTTAAAATCGCCATTATCACGTTGATTTTGACCCAGGTGATGAACCTGATGTTTATTGGCCCGTTGAAACATGCAGGCCTTTCACTGTCGATCGGTTTGGGCGCCTGCCTTAATGCCTCACTGCTCTACTGGCAATTGCGTAAGCAGAAGATTTTCCACCCGCAGCCGGGCTGGGCAATGTTCTTGACCAAGTTGGTGATTGCGGTGATTGTGATGTCAGCGGTATTGGTTTGTGTGATGTGGCTGATGCCTGCCTGGGATCAAGGCAATATGCTTGAGCGTTTATTGCGTCTGTCGCTGGTGGTTGTCGCCGGTGTCGTGGCCTACTTTGGTGTATTGGGGGGATTGGGTTTCCGTCCACGCGACTTTGCCCGCCGAGTGGCATAAGCAGAGATTCCCCGTTTTCAACGCGTAAAAAAGGGTCGCCTCGGCGACCCTTTTGCGTATTCAGCGCGGATGGCTTACATACGCTCGACGGTTTCGATACCCAGTGTATCCAACCCGGCTTTCAGCGTCTTCGCGGTCAGTAAGGCCAGTTTCAGGCGGCTTTGACGAGCTTCTTCGCTGTCTGCGTTCAGGATCTGACAGTGTTCATAGAAGCTGGAGAACAGGCCCGCCAAGTCGTACAGGTAGCTACACATCACGTGTGGTGTGCCGTCACGTGCTACGGTGGTGATGACTTCTTCAAATTGCAGAAGGCGTGTCGCCAATGCAATCTCGCGTTCTTCCGTCATGACCAACGGCAGGGTCAGATTGCTTTCGTCGACGCCGGCACGTTTAAATACGGAAGAGACACGGGTATAGGCATACTGCATATAAGGCGCGGTATTACCTTCGAACGCCAGCATGTTGTCCCAGTCGAAGATATAATCGGTGGTACGGCTTTTTGACAGGTCGGCATACTTCACCGCACCGATGCCAACGGCATTGGCCAGATTTTGCATTTCTTCTGCAGGCATGTCCGGGTTTTTCTCGGCGATCAGTTTAGCGGCACGATCGACGGCTTCATCCAGCAGATCAGACAGTTTTACCGTGCCCCCTGAACGGGTTTTGAACGGCTTGCCGTCTTTACCCAACATCATGCCGAACATGTGGTGTTCGAGCGAGAGAGAGTCCGGGATATAACCGGCTTTACGCACGATGGTCCAGGCCTGCATCAAATGCTGGTGCTGACGCGAGTCGATGTAATACAGCACCCGATCGGCGCCCAGCGTCTCATAGCGGTATTTAGCACAGGCAATATCGGTAGTGGTGTACAGGTAGCCGCCATCTTTCTTCTGGATGATGACGCCCATAGGCTCGCCGTCTTTATTTTTGTATTCATCGAGGAATACCACGGTTGCGCCTTCGCTTTCTACTGCCAGCCCCTTAGCCTTGAGATCGGCGACGATGCCAGGCAGCATCGCGTTATACAGGCTTTCGCCCATGACATCGTCTTCGGTCAGGGTCACGTTCAGCCGGTTATAAGTCAGCTGATTTTGCGCCATGGTGATGTCGACCAATTTACGCCACATTTTCAGGCAGTATTGATCGCCACCTTGTAATTTAACGACGTAGGCACGCGCGCGCTCGGCGAACTCTGCGTCTTCGTCATAGTGCTTTTTCGCTTCACGATAGAACTGTTCCAGGTCAGACAGATCCATATCGCTGGCGTTTTCGTTCTGCATTTTTTCCAGATAGGCAATCAACATGCCGAACTGGGTGCCCCAGTCGCCGACGTGGTTGGCGCGGATCACTTTATGGCCCAAAAACTCCTGCGTACGTGCAGCAGCGTCACCGATAATGGTGGAACGCAGATGGCCGACGTGCATTTCTTTCGCCACGTTAGGGGCTGAGTAGTCGATAACGATGGTTTGCTGTTCGACAGGGGCAATATCCAGTTTTGGCGCACTCAATACGCGGTCGGTTTGCTGTGCGACCCAAGCGCTGTTCAGGAAGATATTGATAAAGCCTGGACCGGCGATTTCCACTTTGCTGGCGATGTCGCCGAGCTCAAGGAGCTGCACCACTTTTTCTGCCAATTGGCGGGGTGGCATGCCAAGTTTCTTGGCAACGGACATCACACCATTGGCCTGATAGTCACCAAACTGTGCTTTTGCTGACTGACGGACTTGCGCTTCGCAATCGGCTGGCGCGCCTGCGGCAATCAGCGCCTGGCTGACTTTATCTGAAAGAAGAACCTGAATATTCACCGGGTTACCTTAATGACGAACGAGGGGCCGTGTGCCATGCCCCTACGGGATTCAAAGGTGGTTTTCTGGCTGCACGTCAAGACGGCGGCCCACCACAAAACAGCCTGTAATTGTAACCGATTTGAGGGAGGACGTCAGCAGTTGGCGAGGGATAAGCTGAAAGTCGCGGAGCGCTAAATGAGAGGAGTAAACGGATAAAAAAAGAGAGGGAATGAAGAGACCAAAATAGGCAAAGCTAGTGCCTTTTGTTCCGACGACCACCGTCTAACGTGTTATTGCGGCGTGATTTGAAATGACGGAATATCGCGTATGCGGCAATAACTATCAATAGCAGGGACATTATTAAAAGTATCATAACTAATTATCTCAAACTCAATTTTCACTAAAGTAGCTTAATTGATATTTTCACGCAATTGCACAAATCTTGTTTAGGATGATTCTCATGTTGTTTTTATTTTAATTGACTATAAAACAATGGGTTATAATGAAAGGCTTATTGTTTTTTTATTTCTATTGTGCCAGTGGGTGCTGTCTTCTTAATCATATGTATCTCTTGTTATTGCGATTTTATAACTTAATAAGTTAGTAGTATTCTTAAGTCTTACGTCATGATTAAACGTTATAAACTTATGCAACAATGAGTTTTCGGAATTAAAAACTGGGAAAAACGAAACACGGCTGTAATAAAATCTAAATAAATTGTTATTTTGTGCTTTTTATAACCAGCTGCATTCCTGGTTTAGTTGATGGCCGCACTCTGCACCAAAAAAGTCCGCTTGCCGAAGGTTTCCGTATGGATAGCTGAGCCTTCGGCGTGTAAATTACACCACCTGAAAATCGCTTTCCGTTGTTTCGAGGATTCTATGACGACTTTTACGGCCATTGCCGAGCTTAACGATTTGGTGCTGGATCTGCCGCGCTTTGAACAGGCACTGAACCGCTTTGCCGAGAAGTTGCACCTGGATTTAACACAGTTCAGTGCGGACCACATATCGGTACGCTGCCATCAAAACACAACGGCCGATCGCTGGCGCGAAGGGCTACAACAGTGTGGCTCACTGTTGTCTGAGGCGATAATCAAGGGGCGTCCTATTTACCTGTTTGATCTTCAACAACCCCTTAACGTGGGACCTTGGCAGATTGACTGTATTGAGTTGCCTTATCCCGGTGATAAACGTTATCCGCATGAAGGCTGGGAACATGTGGAACTGGTACTGGGTGGCGATCCTGCCACGCTTTACGCGCGCGCGCTGGCTCAGTTGCCTGATGAAGCGCTATTGGCTCAAGGGATAAAACTGAAACAGAGTTCGCCACAGACTGATGGGGAGCGTCTGCCGAACCCGACGTTGGCGATCACCGACGGCAGCGTGACGATCAAGTTTCACCCCTACTCGATTAGGGACGTTGTCGCCAGCGAACAACGTTAGCCTGGCATTAGTGAGTGGGTGGCCATCAGCATACGACCCAACGCTTGGATGAGTAGCTCGCGC
Organism: Serratia sp. PL17; assembly: GCF_017832355.1. Classification (GTDB taxonomy): domain Bacteria; phylum Pseudomonadota; class Gammaproteobacteria; order Enterobacterales; family Enterobacteriaceae; genus Serratia. The sequence goes on along the minus strand of NZ_JAFIBY010000001.1, from coordinate 1,728,350 downwards.
CGACAACCAAAATTCAAGCGGACAAAATGCCGGTTACCAAAATCTAGGCCCGGGCTTAATCCAACGCCCGCCCGTTCAAAAAAGGCATGCGGATTGTCGACGGCCAGTTGGCGGCAGTCTATCCACGCCAGGTAGGTTGCCTCAATCGGTTGTAGCTGCAGGCCGGGCATGGCATTAATACGCTCGGTCACCAAATCACGGTTGGCACGCAGATAAACCAACAGTTCGTCCAACCACTCTTGCCCATGCTGGTAGGCTGCCTGTGCGGCAACCAGCGCCAGTATATCCACTTCAGGTACGATGCCACTGCGTGTGCGGATCAGCTTTTGCCGCAAAGCAGGGTTGGGCACAATCGCCATCGAGGCACCCAGTCCGGCAATATTAAAGGTTTTCGACGGCGACATCAGCGTAATGCTGCGCTGGGCGGCATCCTCATTTAACGTGGCAAAGGGGATGTGCTGACACCCTGGTTCAAGCAGGAGATCACAATGGATTTCATCGGAACAGACGATCAGATCGTGGTTTTGAGCGAACGAATGTTGCTGTAACAGCTCTTGCCTGCGATAGACAGTGCCGCCCGGATTTTGCGGGTTACACAACAGCAGTAATTTTTCTCTGCCATTGAGCTGTTCCGTGAGGGTGGTGAAATCTAACACCCATCGCTTCTCCTTCAGTGCCAGCGGTACCTGCAACTGCGAGCGTCCAGCGAATTTCGCCGCTTTGCGAAACGGGGGATAGATCGGTGATGGTGCCAGCGTGCCTTCGTTTTCAGCCGTAAAAGCCCGCACGCATAAATTTAGACCGCAAACCAATCCAGGCAGGAAAATCAGCCATTCAGGATTGATACGCCAGCTATAGCGTTCTAGCATACGCTGGCTAAAAACCTCAATGAGTGCAGGGGATGGATGCCCATAGCCGAACACGGCATGGGCCACTCGCTGCTGTAATGCATCGATGATAGCGGGGGGTGAAAGGAAGTCGGTGTCAGCAACCCAGAGCGGAATAATGTCGCGGTCACGATATTTATCCCACTTAACGCTGTCACTGTGACTACGGTCTACCCATTGATCAAAATTGAATGCCATAGTTACTACCCTGAGCTGGTTTATACCTATGTCCGTCATATTGACGTTGCATTTTTGTTACGTGATGCAGCTCCAATTATTTAGGGGCTCTGTATGAGCCTACGTGAGAAATGGAAGAATTAACAATTACTGTCACATGTTAGCCGTCATCTGGGGGTGACAATGATTAAACTGGAAGTTTGTTGCTATAGCGTCGATTGTGCGCTGACGGCTGAGCGGGCAGGTGCCGATCGTATAGAACTGTGCGCCAGTCAGAGTGAGGGGGGGCTGACACCCAGCTACGGTTCATTACGCCTGGCGCGGGAGCGGGTCAGCGTACCTGTGCATCCGATCGTTCGCCCGCGGGGCGGCGATTTTTGTTATAGCGCCGTAGATTTTGACATAATAAAGCACGATATTGCGCAAATCCGCGACATGGGTTTTGCCGGTGTGGTAGTTGGAATGCTGGATGAAGAAGGGCATATCGATCTGCCGCGTATGCGCGAAGTGATGCGCTTGAGCGGCAATATGGCGGTGACTTTCCATCGTGCTTTTGACATGTGCCAAAACCCGATGGCCGCGCTTGATCAGCTCACACAGTTGGGCGTCGCGCGGATACTGACATCCGGTCAGCAGCAAAATGCAGAGCTGGGTTTACCCTTGCTGCGTGATCTAGTGCAGGCTAGCCAGGGGCCAGTGATTATGGCAGGGGCAGGAGTTCGGCTCAGTAACTTGCACAAGTTCGTTGATATTGGCATTCAGGAAGTGCATAGCTCATCCGGCCATGAAGTGCCTTCGACCATGCGCTATCGCAAGGCTGGCGTGACCATGTGTTCAGACAGCGAGGTTGATGAATTTAGCCACTATTGCGTCGATGGCGAAATGGTAGAGGCGATGAAAAACGCGTTGGCACTGGTTGATCCGTTGGCGCAGAGTGCATAAGTACCCAGCTATCGTTGTTTAGACGGAAAGAAGCCATGGTACGCGCATAAACTTATAGCAGGCCCCGATTATATCGGGGCCTTTTTAATGTCATTCAGAATAGAGACAGGGAACTAAAATCGAAAATTTGTCCTGGACTGATACCACAAGCAAGAATTCTCACTGTGTTACCGTTTGAACCCGGGTTGACCAGGATATCGTGGATTGTCCGGGTGTTACTCATATAAAACTGTGCATAAAACAGGTTGCCTATCTGTACCCAAGGTACCGTGTCACTTTCGATAAGATCGGTATAGTTATCGTTAAAACTCCGTGCCCATATTCCTGTTGAAACACTTGGCTCAGGCGTGCCAGGTGGCACACTCGCATTTGGGTCACCAATGGATGAGGCGACTGCCCAAAAGGTTCTATTACCGATACTCCGATGAATGCGCTGCAGAATGCCCTTGTATCTTGGGTTAGCACCGGTTGATGTGATTTGATTGCTGTTTGCCGTCAAATTACCATCTATTGACCAGTTGACTGGCTGACTAGTGGTATCGACATCAACCAGGCTGGCATTATCAAGGTAGTTCTGCGGTGCAGAGGTCTACTGATATACACGCTGGGCAATAGTGATTTCCCCTCTGAGCAGGTTATATCCGCTGGCGTTATTAAGTGCGCCATTCGTCCATAGCGGCATAACGCTGTTACTGAAAGCCAACTGATAGCCACTGTCAGCCGCAAAATATATAGCCTGCGGTGAAAGGGTACCTTTAGGATTATTGGCGGTAGAAAATGTCACATTGGTGATGTGAACCGGCGTAATATTTTGGCGAGATACCGATTTTTTTAACACCAGGAACCCCCCGTCGAGGTCACCATAATCATTAATGTAAGAGCCGTTGGCGATCTGAATATTTGCTGCAGAGTCAGAGTCGATCTCAAAACAGGTGCCGTTACGGTCGGCCATAAAGTTGGTCAGACTGACGCCACCTAAGTAGCTGGTTCCTAACGTCGTGGATCTCAGGAAGACTTTTTTGCCATAGGCGAAAACGTTGGTCAAAAAGGTATTGTCATGGCGATCCAGGTTAAAAGCGCATGAACCTTCCACTGTTAGTGAGGCTGTGACTGCTTTTTCTGTCGGGCGAACGACGTTAGGATTAACATGAACATTAGTAAATCTGTTTATTTCTCGGCTCCCGGAGATCTTGTAATCACAACGGATAGCCCAGCCGTAAATACTATCGAAGTAGTTGGCTTCGCCGCTAGCATTAACGAAGTCATAAGCACCTACATAGCGACAATGTGATACCGACAACGTGCCTGTTGAAGTGATCGTTGCCCCGTACTGTCTGAATTGCGCACTACTTTCCGCGGTATAGATCTGATCTGGATACAAGAATGACCAGCCATCAAAAACCACGTCTCGAGCACAGCTGAAGCATGTCACCCCCACCGGCTTACGGATAATAAATGCACTGTCGTCCGTAAGCCCCGCGCGGGCAGGGCCGTTGGTCGTATTGCTGGAAGGCCCTTGTGCCATGGCTGTGCGATTCCCTTTTAGGGTGACTCCCGCAGGAACGGTAATCGCAGTGGCTCTGTTAAGCAGATATTGTGCATTATTGCTGGTAAAGACGATTTTGTTCTTCAGTGAAGAGACTGCTTTGATGGCGGCTTCTACAGCATCATCTGAAGAGGTTAAACCCGTTGGGTCTGCACCAAAATCGTCGAAGGTGATCCTATTGCCGAACCTTTTCCAACGCGCGCCTGAGGCGGTGACAATCACTGTGCCATTGTTGTCGACGCTGGTGCTATCCGTTGTGTCATAGTAGAACTTACCGGATCCTTGATGACTACCCGCCTGATGGGAAATCAGAAATACGACTTGACCATTCTCAGTAGGTGCATAGGCTCGGAGTGCATTGATACTATCGATATATTGTAATGTCGTCATGGCGTTATCCTCTATTGGGGTCATCGCCATTGTAGGAGAAGGTAACATTTTTAATGCAACGTTCCCGTGTCGGTGAGACATGACACAACACGTTGAGACGAAAGTGTTAGGAGTGGGTTTTTTACCATGTGTTAAGGGCCCAACATGTGCTGAGCCCTTAAAGCAGGAAGGGGTTAAGGCTTTTTCGCCACTAACACGGCACGCAGTGGGGCGGGATAGCCTTCGATGGTCTTGCTCGAATCGTTTGGATCGAGGAACTCGGCCAGTGACTCGCTGGTCATCCAATCGGTGCGACGCTGTTCATCGGTACTGGTTACGCACATGTCGGCGATCTTTACATCGACGAAACCGCATTTCTCCAGCCAGCACTTCAGGGCTTCAGCCGACGGAATAAAGTACACGTTGCGCATTTGCGCATAACGGTCACCCGGGACCAGCACTTGATTGCGATCGCCTTCTATCACCAGCGTTTCCAGTACCAGCTCGCCTTCGTTGACCAATTGGTTTTTCAACTGGTACAGGTGATCCAGTGGCGAACGACGGTGATAGAGCACCCCCATCGAAAAGACGGTATCAAAGGCAGCCAACTCTGGCAGTTGTTCGATACCGAGGGGCAACAGATGAGCACGCTGATCGCCGCCCAACAGCTTACGCACCGCTTCGAACTGACACAGGAACAGTTGCATCGGATCGATACCTACCGCCAATTGGGCACCGGCACCCAGCATACGCCACAGGTGATAACCGCTGCCGCAGCCGACATCGAGAATGGTACGACCGGCCAGTGGTGAAATGTGCGGTAATACGCGATCCCATTTCCAGTCAGAGTGCCATTCGGTATCGATATCAATGCCGTACAAGGAGAACGGGCCTTTACGCCACGGCATCATGGTGCGCAGCATTTTCTCGATGCCTTCCAACTGGCCCGGTGACAGCGGTGAGTCCATATCGGCACGCACACCATTCAATAAATCGAGGCGGGTTGGTGTCAGTGCAGGCAGATGGTCAACGGAGTTAAACCACTGCTTGAACTTGCCATGCAGCGATTCACGTTGCCAGGCGCTGAGCTGGGCAGGGAGAGTATCCAGCCAGTGGCTGAGGTTGCTTTTCGCGATACGCTGGTAAAAATCACCAAACTCAATCATGCCGTGGCCCCCGATTTCAAGGCGATCAGTGAACCAAAGTTAAAGCACTGGAACCAAACTTCCGCATGTTCAAAACCGGCCTGTTTCAGGCGGGCTTTGTGGGCATCTACCGAGTCTGTCAGCATAACGTTTTCCAGCATGCTGCGCTTCTGGCTGATTTCCAGTTCGCTGTAGCCGTTGGCGCGTTTGAAATCGTGATGCATGTTGAACAGCAATTCGCCGACGTCGGCATCTTCAAAGCTGAACTTCTCTGACAATACCAACGCACCACCCGGACGTAGCCCAAGGTAGACCTTTTCCAGCAGGCGCAGACGGTCTGCGGGCTCGAGAAATTGCAGGGTAAAGTTCAACACGACCATCGAGGCGTTTTCGATTTTGATATCGAGGATATCCGCTTCGATAACCTCTACCGGCGTGTCGGCACGGAAGGCATCAATATGGCGGCGGCAACGTTCAACCATGGCCGGAGAGTTGTCGACGGCGATGATGTTGCAACCCGCCACCTTGATATTCCGTCGCATCGACAGCGTTGCTGCGCCCAGAGAGCATCCAAGATCATACACCTGGCTGTCGGGTTGAACGAAACGTTCGGCCAACATGCCAATCATTGAAATGATATTGGAATAGCCGGGGACGGAACGCTGAATCATGTCGGGGAACACTTCAGCAACGCGTTCGTCGAAGGTCCAGTCGCCTAATTTGGCGATCGGTGCAGAAAAAAGAGTATCGCGGTTTGGCATAGCGGCAAATCAGTTCAGAATTCGAAGGGGCATATTCTAACAGATAACGGCAAGAAAGCGCAGCGGAAGCAGGCGGCGTAGCCGCCTGAGGAGCAACAGGGGATCAATGCAGGCTGAAAATAAGATCCCATGGCAGATAGAAAATGTTGGCTAATACCATTAGCACCAACGAAATGTAGGTTGCCGCCATGCCTGAACGACGCCAGCGAACTTCACGATTACGTAAGCCGTAGTAATGCACCAGGCGACCGGCCATCAGCATCAGGCCGCAAATATGGATCATCCATATTTCAGCGCCGTTCATTTCCATGAGCACCAGCAGTACGGCTGCAATAGGAATGTATTCTACGGCATTACCGTGAACGCGGATGGCGGTCTGTAGCTCATAAAAGCCCCCGTCGCCGTAAGCAACCCGGTATTGCATCCTTAGCCTAACCACGTCATAAGAGAGTTTGATCAACAACAATGCGCCGAGCACTACATAAAGCGCGCTTACCATTTTTAACTCCATTCCCTAACCAAAACTGGCAGCGAGCATCATAGCTGCCATTGCAATCACTGTCGCGAGGAAAAATCTGATGTAATCAGTCAGATTAATCGGTTAAAACAGTGCATCCTGCTCCGGCCAGTCCGGTGGCGAGGGTAAATTCGGAATTGCCTGATACAGCTGCTGCCAGATTTTCTGCGCTTGTTGGGGAGAGTCGCCGTTATCCGGCGTATGGATAAACAGAAATGGCTGGTGTTTTTGTTGCCAAAGGGGCAGTTTCTGCTGCCAGGCATCGAACCAGCGCAGGTTGTCCTGCAAGACGTCGCCACCGATAAAACGCACCAGCGGGTTGTTGGCCGTGACCAAGGCGTGCACCGGCAGCTTAGGCTTTTTCTGTTGTGCGTCACGTACGGCAGCGCTGTTGGGGATGGCATGATGTACGGGCCGGCTATCAAGGATGACCCGATTGATACCGCGCTGATGCAACCCCTGATTTAACAGCCGCTCTTCTTCCCCGTTGCCGAAGAACGCGGGGTGTCTAACCTCCACGCCGTAAGTAAACTCTTTCGGCAATGCATCAAAGAATTGCCACATCGCCGGCAATTCAGCCGGGCCAAAAGCCGCAGGCAATTGAAGCCAAAGCTGGCCAATGCGTTGATGAACGGGGCTCAGACACTGATAAAAGGCCTGCAGTTCAGCGGCGCAGTTGCGCAGCGCGGCCTGATGGCTGATGGTGGCGGGAAACTTGAAACAAAAGCGAAAATCGTCGTTGGTCATATCGCGCCAGCGCTGGACGATGTCCAGTTTAGGCAACGCGTAGAAGGTGGTATTGCCTTCCACGCAATTAAAATAGCGGCTGTAATCCGCCAGATCGCGTAGCCCGATACGGTGCCAGGCCGGGTGTTGCCACTGTGGGAGTCCGATATACATCAGGCTTGCTTCTTCCTTAATTATTCCCGTCAGTCTACACGTTAACGTTACTCGTTAAGTGCGGCAAGAATTTCGCGGGTGCTGCGTATACGCGCCAGCCGCGGGAAGATATTGTCGAAAGCAAACTGGTGCATTTCTGCGTTTGCTGTGCTGCACACGTCTTCGGCGATCACCAATTCGTAGCCGTGTTCCCAGGCGGCGCGGGCGGTAGATTCCACGCCAATATTGGTGGCAATTCCCCCTAGCACAATGGATTTAATGCCGCGGCGACGCAGTTGCAGGTCAAGATCGGTGCCATAAAATGCGCCCCATTGGCGTTTGGTCACCAGAATGTCGCTGTCACTCACTGCCAGAGCGTCAGGAAATTCCCACCAGTTGGCAGGCAGCCCGCCGGCTGGCGCGGGAGATGGCTTGTCTACCGGCTGTTTCAGCGCTTCAGCGAAGGAGTCTGACCAGCCGACGCGCACCAGGAACACCGGGGCCGCCAATGAACGGAAATGTGCGGCTAACTGTGCACCATGGGCAACAACACTCTCGGCGCTGTGCGGGCCTCCAGCATAGGGTAGAATGCCGTTTTGCAAATCAATCAACACCAGGGCAGTGGTGTGGGCATCAAGTTTCAACATGGTCATATCTCGTGACGAGGTGGATAAAATGCGCGCAAACGAAACCGCGCGCCAAACACGTGTTGATTCAGGCTACGTGAAAAAAGGGTCACCGGTTAATGGGAAATTTGTTAATCAATGTGTTATTTCGGGCAAAAACACGTCATTTAGTGCTGCAACAAAGCTGTGTTCGCACTTATCTGGCGCATGAATTTCCTTTATAATGATCGCCTTTTTTCAACACACTTTACGCCAAAGACCTATGCCGATTTATGAATATGCATGTGGTGCTTGCAGCCTTCGGTTAGAGAAACTGCAAAAATTTTCCGATGCGCCGCTGACAGATTGTCCGGCGTGTGGGCAGCCCGCGTTAACCAAGCTGATTTCTTCCACGGGGTTCCAGTTAAAGGGCACCGGTTGGTATGCAACAGACTTCAAACCGGGCAAGAAATAGAGTTCATCAGAAATTATCAGAAAACAGCCGTGTGGCAGGTGCCAAAAGCCCGCGCGGCATCGGCTTAAGCCAAAAGGATAGCGTATGCGTACTGAATATTGCGGGCAGTTGAATCTGTCCCACGTGGGCCAGGAAGTCACTCTGTGTGGTTGGGTCAACCGTCGTCGCGATCTGGGCGGCCTGATCTTTATTGATATGCGCGACCGCGAAGGCATCGTGCAGGTGTTCTTCGATCCAGACCAGAAGGTCGCGTTCGATAAGGCGTATGACCTGCGTAATGAATTCTGCATCCAGATCGTCGGCACAGTGCGTGCGCGTCCGGACAGCCAGATCAATAAAGATATGGCCACCGGTGAAGTCGAAGTCTTCGCTCATGCCCTGGAGATCATCAACCGCTCCGAACCATTGCCGCTGGACTCCAACCAGGTTAACAGCGAAGAAGCGCGCCTGAAGTATCGCTACCTGGATCTGCGTCGTCCTGAAATGGCTGACCGCTTGAAAACCCGCGCTAAAATCACCAGCTTTGTGCGCCGCTTTATGGACAGCCACGGCTTCCTCGACATCGAAACACCGATGCTGACCAAAGCTACGCCGGAAGGCGCGCGTGACTATCTGGTACCGAGTCGCGTGCATAAAGGCAAATTCTATGCGCTGCCGCAGTCACCACAGCTGTTCAAGCAGTTGCTGATGATGTCCGGTTTCGATCGCTACTATCAAATCGTCAAGTGCTTCCGTGACGAAGACTTGCGTGCTGATCGCCAGCCTGAATTTACCCAGATCGACGTGGAAACCTCTTTCATGACTGCCGAACAGGTGCGTGAAGTGATGGAGAAATTGGCACGTGAACTGTGGCTGGACGTGAAGGGCGTTGATTTGGGCGATTTCCCGATCATGACCTTCGAAGAAGCCATGCGCCGTTACGGATCTGACAAGCCAGACCTGCGTAACCCGCTGGAGCTGGTGGACGTTGCCGATCTGGTAAAAGACGTGGAGTTCAAAGTCTTCTCCGGTCCGGCCAACGATGCTAAAGGCCGCGTCGCTGCCATTCGCGTTCCTGGCGGCGCGCAGTTGACCCGTAAATTGATCGACGAGTACGGTGCATTCGTTAATATTTATGGTGCTAAAGGCCTGGCTTGGCTGAAGGTTAATGACCGTGCAGCGGGCATGGAGGGTGTACAAAGCCCTATCGCTAAATTCCTCAGTGCGGACGTTCTGGAAGCTATCCTGGCGCGTACCAACGCACAGACTGGCGATATTCTGTTCTTCGGTGCCGACAGCTTCAAGATTGTGACTGATGCGATGGGCGCGTTGCGTCTGAAACTGGGCCGCGATCTGGAACTGACTAAACTGGACAGCTGGGCACCGCTGTGGGTGGTTGACTTCCCAATGTTCGAAGAGGACGGTGAAGGCGGCCTGGCGGCGATGCACCATCCGTTCACGGCACCACGCGACATGAGCCCGGAAGAGCTGGCCGTAACGCCAACCAACGCCATTGCCAACGCATACGACATGGTGATTAACGGTTATGAAGTGGGTGGTGGTTCTGTGCGTATTCACCGCAGTGAAATGCAGCAGACGGTCTTCAGCATCCTGGGCATTACCGAACACGAACAGCGTGAGAAATTCGGTTTCTTGTTGGACGCATTGAAGTACGGTACACCACCGCACGCCGGGCTGGCCTTCGGTTTGGATCGTCTGGTGATGCTGTTGACCGGTACGGACAACATCCGTGACGTTATCGCCTTCCCGAAAACCACGGCTGCGGCCTGTTTGATGACCGAAGCACCCAGCTTCGCCAATCCGGCGTCGTTGCAGGAGCTGGCTATCTGTGTGGTAAAGAAAGCCTCTGCGGAACAAGAGAGCGAGTGATGAACTACAAGCGACCCGAGTCTATTCTGGTAGTGATTTATGCCATCTCCAGTGGCCGGGTGCTGATGTTACAGCGACGCGATGATACGGAATTCTGGCAGTCGGTTACCGGCAGTCTGGAGGACGCAGAATCGCCGCCGCATGCCGCGCGGCGTGAGGTCAAGGAAGAAGTCGGCATCGATATCGAAGCAGAGAATCTGCCGTTGTTCGATTGCCAGCGCTGTGTGGAGTTTGAACTCTTTGTCCATTTGCGACATCGCTATGCCCCGGGGACCACGCGCAATAAAGAGCATTGGTTCTGTCTGGCTTTGCCTGAAGAGCGAGATCCGGTGATTACCGAGCATCACGCCTACCAGTGGCTTGACGCGGCGGAAGCCGTGAAACTGACCAAGTCCTGGAGCAATCAGCAGGCGATTGAAGAGTTTGTGATTAATTCAGTCCAGTAATTTTTTCGGAGATTTTTATGGCAGGTCATAGTAAGTGGGCCAACACAAAGCACCGTAAAGCAGCGCAAGATTCCAAGCGCGGTAAAATTTTCACCAAAATTATTCGCGAGCTGGTGACGGCTGCGAAACTGGGCGGTGGCGATCCGGGTGCTAACCCGCGTCTGCGCGCGGCGATCGATAAGGCGCTGTCTAACAACATGACGCGTGACACCCTGAACCGTGCTATCGCACGCGGTGTGGGTGGTGATGATGATTCCAACATGGAAACCATCATTTATGAAGGTTACGGCCCGGGCGGCACTGCCGTCATGATCGAATGCCTGAGTGACAACCGTAACCGTACCGTGGCAGAAGTGCGTCATGCCTTCACGAAATGCGGCGGAAACCTTGGTACCGATGGTTCAGTGGCTTACCTGTTCACCAAAAAAGGCGTAATCACTTACGCACCGGGTCTGGATGAAGACGTGGTAATGGAAGCAGCACTGGAAGCCGGCGCTGAGGATATCGTCAGCTACGACGATGGGGTGATCGACGTGTTCACCGCGTGGGAAAATCTCGGCGAAGTGAAAGATGCACTGACTGCTGCCGGCTTTACCGCTGAGTCAGCGGAAGTTTCCATGATCCCATCGACCAAGGCCGATATGGATGAAGAAACTGCACCTAAGTTGCTGCGTCTGATCGACATGCTGGAAGACTGTGACGACGTGCAGGAGGTTTACCACAACGGTGAGATCTCCGACGAAGTTGCAGCTACGCTGTAATCAGCTTGAAGTATGGCGCTGCTGCGTGGCAGCGCCTGGCAACATTAATGCCTAACGCAAGGTGGGTGTAGGGATGACGATCATACTCGGTATCGATCCCGGATCGCGCGTCACCGGTTACGGCCTTATTCGTCAGCAAGGCCGTCAGTTAAGCTATGTCGCCAGCGGCTGCATCCGCACCGTGGTGGATGACATGCCGACGCGTTTGAAGCTGATTTACGCCGGCGTCAGCGAAATCATTACCCAGTTTAAACCGGACTTTTTCGCCATTGAGCAGGTGTTTATGGCGAAAAACCCGGATTCGGCGCTCAAGCTTGGGCAGGCGCGCGGCGTGGCGATCGTCGCTGCCGTGAACCAGGATCTGGAAGTGTTTGAGTATGCGGCACGACAGGTAAAGCAGACGGTGGTCGGCACGGGCGCGGCGGAAAAGGCACAGGTGCAGCATATGGTGCGTTCGTTGCTTAAACTGTCGGCTAACCCTCAGGCTGATGCCGCCGATGCCCTGGCAATTGCCATTACCCACTGCCACCTCAGTCAAAACGTGCTGAGGATGAGTGAAGGGCGGTTGAACCTGGCGCGTGGGCGTTTAAAGTAGTGCTTAATCAGCGATAACTGAGGCTGGATATTCATCCAGCCTTTTTTATGTTATAAGCTTTACCAGCACGGCATGGCAGAAGGTCATGCTCAGGAATTCAGCAGGAGGGTAAATGATAGGTCGTCTCAGAGGATATATTCTGGAAAAGCAGCCGCCACTGGTATTACTGGAGGCAAACGGTGTGGGCTATGAAGTGCATATGCCGATGACCTGTTTTTATGAGCTGCCGGAGCTGGGGCAAGAGGCTATCGTGTTTACCCAATTTGTGGTGCGCGAAGATGCACAACTGCTGTATGGCTTTAATGATAAGCAAGAGCGTGCGCTGTTCCGCGAGTTGATCAAAGTGAACGGCGTAGGGCCAAAGTTGGCGTTGGCTATTTTGTCCGGTATGTCTGCGCAACAGTTTGTCAGTGCGGTGGAACGCGAAGAGATCACGTCCCTGGTGAAATTACCGGGCGTGGGCAAGAAAACCGCAGAGCGCCTGGTCGTAGAAATGAAAGACCGCTTCAAAGGGCTTAATGGCGATCTGTTTAACAGCAGCAGCGAAATCACGCTGCCTGCCATTTCCGCACAAACCGTCGAGGTGGATGCTGAAGCTGAAGCCGCCTCTGCGCTGGTGGCATTGGGCTATAAACCGCAAGAGGCCAGCCGCATGGTAAGTAAAATCGCCAAGCCGGGTGCCGATTGCGAAACCCTGATCCGCGACGCGTTGCGCGCCGCGCTGTAAGCGCCGATAAGAGGTAGAGAATGATTGAAGCCGATCGCCTGATTTCTGCCGAGCCGATCAATGAAGAAGAAATTCTTGATCGCGCAATACGGCCGAAGCTGCTGACGGAATATGTTGGTCAGCCGCATGTCCGCGAGCAGATGGAAATCTTTATTCAGGCGGCCAAGCAGCGTGGCGATGCGCTGGACCATTTGCTGATCTTCGGCCCTCCAGGGTTGGGTAAAACCACGCTGGCCAATATCGTTGCTAATGAAATGGGCGTTAATTTGCGTACCACTTCCGGCCCGGTGCTGGAGAAGGCAGGGGATTTGGCGGCGATGCTGACCAATCTCGAACCGCACGACGTTCTGTTTATTGATGAAATCCACCGCCTTTCTCCAGTAGTAGAAGAAGTGCTGTATCCGGCGATGGAAGATTATCAACTGGACATTATGATCGGCGAAGGCCCCGCTGCACGTTCGATCAAGCTCGATTTGCCGCCTTTTACGTTGGTGGGTGCTACCACCCGTGCCGGTTCGCTGACATCGCCATTGCGTGATCGTTTCGGTATCGTGCAACGCCTGGAGTTTTATCAGGTTGCCGATTTGCAGCACATTGTTTCACGTAGCGCTAACTGCCTGGGGCTGGATCTGTCGGACGAAGGGGCGCATGAAGTGGCTCGTCGCGCGCGGGGGACTCCACGTATCGCTAACCGTTTGCTGCGCCGAGTGCGCGACTTCGCCGAAGTCCGCGCCAATGGCGTGATCAGCGGCGATGTGGCGATGCAAGCGCTGGACATGTTGAATGTTGACGCGGAAGGTTTCGACTACATGGACCGCAAGCTGCTACTGGCAATTATCGACAAATTCACCGGTGGACCTGTTGGTTTGGATAACCTGGCGGCTGCGATTGGCGAGGAACGAGAAACGATCGAGGACGTTATCGAGCCTTTCCTGATCCAGCAAGGTTTTATCCAGCGCACACCGCGTGGGCGCATGGCTACCAATCATGCTTATAAGCACTTTGGTATGGTGCGCGAAGAGTAAGTCTTGCGTGGTCATCTGCATGAAAAAGGGCCGCTAATTGCGGCCCTTTTTCATATCTGCACGGGGAATCAGGCATGCTGCTTTTTGGATAGGCTCAAAACAAACAGCACGGCTGCGCTCAGAACTACCGACGGGCCGGCCGGCGTGTCGTAAAATGCCGAGAAGGCTAACCCCCCCGTCACCGCAAGCACACCAACCAGTACCGCGTATCCGGCCATTTGTTCCGGTGTGCGGGCGAAACGCCGTGCGGTTGCCGCTGGGATAATCAACAGTGAAGTGATAATCAGCGCGCCGACGAATTTCATTGCCAGGCCGATGGTGAGGGCTGTGACCAGCATTAACACGGTGCGTGCTCGCACCAGGTTAACGCCGTCAACGTGCGCGAGTTCCGGGCTGATGGTCATCGACAGCAGGTTACGCCATTGCCACCACAGGATCAGCAGCACGAGAGTAACGCCAATACCAATCATCCAAATATCGTTGAGCGTGACCGACAGCAGATCGCCAAACAGATAGGCCATGAGATCGACCCGGACGTTGGACATCAGAGCAACCACCACCAATCCCAGCGAGAGCGCGCTGTGCGCCATAATACCGAGCAGGGTATCAACGGACAGTTGCGGACGACGCTCCAGCCACACCAGCACCAGTGCCAACACCAGCGTGACAGCAATCACCGCGTAGAACGGATTCACGTCAAGCAGCAGGCCGAACGCCACACCCAAGAGTGAGGCATGCGCCAAAGTATCCCCGAAATAAGACATCCGACGCCAAACCACAAAAGAGCCGAGTGGCCCTGCGGCACCGGCAAGAAGCACCCCGGCAAGCCAGCCAGGTAATAACAGTTCAATCATGCCTCACGGCCCCCGGTTTTCTTCAACACAATTCGTCCTTGCAGGTCATGGCGGTGATTATGGTGGTGGCGATAGACTGCCAGTTGTTCTGCGCCACGGTTGCCGAACATGGCGATAAATTCAGGATGCATCGACACCACTTCCGGCGCACCGGAACAACAAATGTGTTGGTTGAGGCACAGCACTTCGTCGGTTTTCGCCATCACCAGATGCAGGTCATGGGAAACCATCAGTACCGCGCAGCCTAATTCTTTGCGCAGCTGATCGATCAGATCGTACAACGCTAGTTGGCCATTGACGTCGACCCCTTGCGTGGGTTCATCCAGCACCAGCAACTGCGGTTTATTCAGTAAGGCCCGAGCCAGCAGCACGCGCTGGTTCTCACCGCCAGAGAGCTTTTGCATTGGCTGATCAATCAGGTGCGCTGCTTGTACACGCTTAAGCGCTGGCAGGATATCGGTTTTTTTAACGCCGGGTTTTAGGCGCATAAAGCGGCTGACGGTAAGTGGGAGGGTAGCGTCGAGGTGCAGCTTTTGCGGCACATACCCGATACGTAAGCCAGGCTCACGTGCCAGTGTGCCTTCCGTTGGTGCAATGAGCCCCAACACCACGCGTACCAGCGTGGATTTGCCCGCACCGTTTGGGCCGAGCAGCGTCAGGATACGACCCGGCTGCAGGCTGAGCGAAATATTCGACAGCACCTTACGGTTGCCAAAGGATACGGAGATATTTTTTAGCGTTGTCAGTGTGGACATCTCATGATTACATTTTGCAGAACTAACCGAATGTTATAATATCACGCTTCGCTAACGAAAACGACGGGATTACGGATAATGGCACAGAAAAATAAATGGTTACAACGCACGCTACTGGCCAGTGCATTGATAATGGCGGGACCGCTGAGCAACGCCTCTGCGGCGGTGGTGACGTCCATTCGCCCATTGGGCTTTATCGCCTCGGCAATTGCTGATGGGGTAACGCCAACGGAGGTTCTGTTGCCGGACGGTGCATCACCGCATGACTTCGCGCTGCGGCCTTCCGATATTCAGCGTTTGCGTGCCGCGGATCTGGTGGTATGGGTAGGTCCAGATATGGAAGCCTTCCTGACAAAATCGTTAGCGCCAGTAGCGGCTAAACACCAGGTCGCCATCAGCGAACTGAGTGGCGTGAAACCTTTGCTGATGAAAGGCGAAGATGATGACCACGATCATGAACATGCAACAGATGCGCATAATCATGCCGACCATGATGAGGGCGACGGGCATCATCACGGTGAATATAACATGCATGTTTGGCTGTCCCCAGAAGTGGCAAAAGTGACCGCGATCGCGATTCACGACAGGTTATTGGAACTTATGCCACAAAATAAGGACAAATTAGACGCAAACCTGCGCCAGTTCGAGAATCTGCTGACGCAAACTGACAAAAATGTTGGTAACATGCTTAAGCCTGTGCAAGGTAGGGGATATTTTGTTTTTCATGATGCTTATGGCTATTTTGAGAAACACTTCGGCTTGAGCCCATTGGGCCATTTTACCGTTAACCCCGAAATCCAACCTGGAGCACAGCGCTTACACCAAATTCGAACACAGTTGGTTGAGCAGAAAGCAGTATGCGTTTTTGCTGAGCCACAATTCAGGCCAGCCGTAATCAATGCTGTTGCCAAAGGGACCAATGTGCGTTCAGGAACGCTGGATCCGCTGGGCATCGGCATCGCACTGGGTAAAGACAGCTACGGGAACTTCCTGACTCAGTTGTCAAACCAGTACGTGAGCTGCCTGAAGTAAAGATTATGAGGATAAAATCGAGTGCAGCAGATAGTCCGAACTATCGCTCTGGCGTATAACAACCTGCCACGGCCCCACCGCGTCATGCTGGGGTCGTTGACAGTCGTTACATTGGCCGTCGCTGTTTGGCGGCCTTTTGTTTATCACCCAGAACATAACCCCATCGTTAAGAGCATTGAATTAGAATCCAGCCAATTACGTTCCTTGTTACCTGAAGCCAGTGAACCGATCGACGTTGACCAACCCACCCCCGATGATGACATCCCACAGGATGAGCTGGACCAGAAGGTCGCCGGCGAGGATGGAGTGCATGAATATGTGGTTTCGACGGGCGATACGCTGGGCAGTATTCTGACCCAATATGGCATCGATATGTCGGACGTCACGCTGTTGGCATCGCAAAACCGCGATCTGCGTAATCTGAAAATCGGCCAACAACTGTCCTGGACAGTGAACGAAGCCGGCGATTTGCAGCGTTTGACGTGGGAAGTGTCTCGACGTGAGACCCGCACCTACGATCGTACAGGCAACACCTTCAAAGAAACCCAGGAAGCTCTGCAAGGCGAATGGCGCAACAATGTCATCAGTGGTCGTTTAAACGGCAGTTTTGTCAGCAGCGCCAGCAATGCCGGCCTGAGTCGTGCTGAGATCAATGCAGTAATCAAAGCGTTGCAATGGCAGTTGGACTTCCGTAAGTTGCGCAAGGGCGATCAGTTCTCTGTGTTAATGTCCCGTGAACATTTTGACGGCAAGAGTGCGCAGAGCCAGTTACTGGGTGTTCGCATGCGTAGCGGCGGTAAAGACTATTACGCCATTCGTGCCGAGGACGGTAAATTCTACGATCGTCAGGGTTCTGGTTTGGCGCGTGGCTTTATGCGTTTCCCAACCATGAAACAGTTCCGCATTTCCTCAAACTTCAACCCGCGCCGCGTTAACCCTGTGACAGGGCGTATTGCACCGCATAAAGGTGTCGACTTTGCGATGCCGGTAGGTACCCCGGTGCTGGCTGTCGGTGACGGTGAGGTGTTGATCGCCAAACGTAGCGGAGCTGCGGGTAACTATGTGGCGATCCGCCATGGTCGTCAGTACACCACGCGCTATATGCACCTGAAAAAGCTGTTGGTCAAGCCAGGGCAGAAGGTGAAACGTGGTGACCGCATCGCATTATCCGGCAATACGGGCCGTTCTACCGGCCCACATCTGCACTTTGAAATGTGGACTAACCAACAGGCGGTGAACCCGTTGACGGCGAAACTGCCACGCTCTGAAGGGCTGACCGGTAAAGATCGCAGCGATTATTTGGCGCAGGTGAAAGAAGTGGTTCCTCAACTGCAGCTAGATTAATGCATTTGTCGGGGCGCGTTACCGCGCCAGTGATTCCATCGGCCTGATTACGGGCCGATGTTGTTTTATATTGGCGCTTCGCCGTTGTTAATTGCAAAATCAATCATTGCAATTATGATTAGCCGAACCGCTAAGTTAAGAGCTTGTGCATGCAAAACGAAAAAAAATCAAATCCTGAGTTCATCCCGCAATTTCAGAAAGCCTTTTACCACCCGCGCTACTGGGGCGTTTGGTTAGGAACAGGGCTGATGGCCGGTATTTCGCTGGTGCCTGCGCGCCTGCGCGATCCGGTGCTTGGTGCGATTGGTAAATTGGCAGGCAAGGTTGCTAAAGGCGCAAGGCGTCGTGCTCGTATCAACTTGTTGTATTGCTTGCCAGAGGTGTCGGAAAGCGATCGTGAGCACATCATTGATGAGATGTTCGCCACAGCGCCACAATCAATGATCCTGATGGCGGAACTGGCCTGCACTAAACCGGAAAAGGTGTTGAAGCGCGTTCGGTGGCACGGTGAGGAGGTGCTGGATAAAATCCGTGAAGAAGGTCATAACGTGATCTTTCTGGTACCGCATGGCTGGGCAGTAGATGTACCGGCAATGCTGATGGCTGCTCGCGGCCAGCCGATGGCGGCGATGTTCCATAACCAACGCAATCCTCTAGTCGATTATCTGTGGAATAAGGTGCGTCGCAAGTTTGGCGGCAGAATGCATGCCCGGAATGACGGCATCAAGCCGTTCATCAGCTCAGTGCGCCAGGGTTACTGGGGTTATTATCTGCCCGATCAAGATCACGGTGCAGAACACAGCGAGTTCGTCGACTTCTTCGCGACCTATAAGGCCACATTGCCGGCCGTTGGGCGTTTGATGAAGGTTTGTCGCGCAGCTATTGTCCCGCTATTCCCGGTCTATGATGGCAAAACCAGCATGCTGGATATTCATATTCGCCCGCCGATGGATGACTTGGCCACGGCTGATGATCACTATATTGCACGGCGAATGAATGAAGAGGTTGAGAATCTGGTGGGGCCAAACCCAGAACAGTACACCTGGATCCTAAAACTGTTGAAAACGCGTAAAGAAGGGGAAATTGAACCCTATTCACGTGACGATTTATATCGCTAAATCCAGTTTTTGCTGACGGCCAAGGGCCAGACATCTTCGGGGGTCTGGCCCTTTTTGTTGCGGGGCTTAAATATGCACCATGCAGCCTTGAGCTATCAGGGGTTCCAACACGGTAGGCATATGGGCAAAGTTGTTCCAACGTAGATCCAAGCGTCGTAAACGGGTCAAGTTCACCATACTGTCCGGCAGAGTACTTAAACGGTTAGCGCGCAGGTCAAGCGTGGTCAGCGCGGTTAATTGGCCCAAATCGGCGGGCAACTGTTGTAACTGATTGGCCCGGAGGTTGAGGTCAGTCAGGTTGCTGAGGTGACAAAATGCGTCTGGCAGCAGACCGATGGCGTTATTTTCAACGTCCAGCACCGCCAGCTCGGACAGCTGAGAGAGCTCATTCGGCAATGCCGTCAGGCGATTGTTCATCAGATGCAGTTCTCGCAGTGCCGTTAACTGACCAACAGAGTCAGGCAATGCAGCAATTTGGTTGTTGTACAACCGGAGTTCTTGCAAGGCGCTGAGCTGAACGATAGCGGCCGGCAACTGAGTCAGCTGGTTATCCGTCACATTCAGATAGCGCAATTTGCGTAGTTGACCCAACTCAATGGGCAGATCGCTAAAGGCATTATCACTCAGATATAAATAGGTCAAATTGTGCAACTCACCGATTTCTGCAGGGACGTGAGTGGCTTGGTTGTGGCCGCAATCCAGCATCGCAAGATGTTGCAGTTGGCCAATGCCGATCGGCAGTTCACAAAGTTGATTGCAGGAAATATTCAACACCTGCAGATCGGTGTGTTTGAACATTTGCGCAGGGAGCTGGAGGAGTCGGTTGTTGTATAAACTGATTTTCAGCAATGCGTTGCCTTGCAGGCAGGCATCATCCAAATGTTCCAGCCCCTGGCTGTCCAAATTCAGCGCGTTTAGGCTGCAGTTTTGCTGTGGGTGTTGATGAAGCATCAATGGCTCTCCGTTTGCCGAGCGGCGACTGGAGGGGAGTTTAACAGGGGAAAGGGCAGAGTGGGGAAAAATGCCGGCCGAGTTAACGGCCGGCAGCAGCAGTGATTACTCGACGCGCAGGATACGGCTGGTGTTGGTGGTGCCCACGGTTTCCATCACGTCACCCTGGGTGACGATGACCAGATCGCCGGACACCAGGAAGCCTTTATCACGCAGGCGGTTCACTGCGTCATTGGCGGCGATGACGCCGTCGTTATGGCTGTCGAAATACACCGGCGTCACGCCGCGGTACAGTGCTGTCAGATTCAGCGTGTGCTCATGACGTGACATGGCGAAGATCGGCAGGCCGGAACTGATGCGTGACATCATCAGAGCCGTGCGCCCCGATTCGGTCATGGCGATCAGTGCGGTAACACCTTTCAGGTGGTTTGCCGCGTACATTGAAGACATGGCGATAGCCTCTTCAATGTTGTCAAATTGCACGTCCAGGCGGTGTTTGGAGACATTGATGCTTGGGATCTTCTCAGCGCCCAGACAAACACGCGCCATTGCCGCTACGGTTTCTGCCGGATACTGACCGGCTGCGGTTTCAGCCGACAGCATAACGGCGTCGGTACCATCCAGCACGGCGTTCGCCACGTCCATGACTTCGGCGCGAGTTGGCATCGGGTTGGTGATCATCGACTCCATCATCTGGGTTGCGGTAATCACGGCGCGGTTCAGCGTACGGGCACGGCGGATCAGTTTTTTCTGGATGCCGACCAGCTCAGGATCGCCGATTTCGACGCCCAGATCGCCACGTGCCACCATGACCACGTCAGACGCCAGGATGATGTCGTCCATAGCTTCATCGCTGCACACGGCTTCAGCGCGTTCAACTTTGGATACGATCTTGGCATTGCAGCCTGCGTCGCGAGCCAGACGGCGTGCGTAGTTCAGATCTTCGCCGGTACGTGGGAAGGAAACCGCCAGGTAGTCAACGCCGATTTTTGCCGCAGTGACGATATCGGCTTTGTCTTTTTCAGTCAGGGCTTCTGCGGACAGACCGCCACCGAGTTTGTTGATACCCTTGTTGTTGGACAGTGGGCCGCCAACGGTGACTTCGGTAAAGACTTTCATGCCCTGAACTTCGAGCACTTTCAATTGTACGCGGCCGTCATCCAGCAGCAGCACATCGCCCGGCACAACATCGGCAGGCAGGCCTTTATAGTCGATACCGACTTTTTCTTTATCGCCTTCGCCCTTGGACATGTTGGCATCGAGCAGGAATTTATCACCGATGTTAAGGAAAATTTTGCCTTCCTTAAAGGTGGAAACACGAATCTTCGGCCCTTGCAGGTCACCCAGAATAGCGACGTGACGTCCCAACTTGGCAGCAATTTCGCGCACTTTGTCCGCGCGAGCTTGGTGATCTTCAGCACTGCCGTGGGAAAAGTTTAGCCGAACTACGTTAGCGCCAGCGGCAATGATCTTTTCCAGATTATTGTCGCGGTCAGTAGCCGGACCCAGGGTGGTAACAATTTTGGTTCTTCTGAGCCGTCTGGACATGTATTACTCCGTTGACTGGTGAAGCAAATTATTGGTGTTGCGATAACGTCGGATAACGAAACCAGGAGTGAAATGTAATTTTACTACACTGATGTTTCACTCGGGTTACCCGCATGAGCGTTTTAACAGGGTACTGCCTCTAATGCTGCCGTTCAGGTTATCCTGACCGACAGTTTTTTTCACATCGGTTACGAGTCGAAATTGTTGGGGATAACGACACCCTTATCAAAGCGCGATTCTTTCAACGCTTCCTTGACCCGCTTCAAGTTATCTCTGAATTTGGCCCCTCTACGCAAGGTAAATCCGGTGGCGAGAACGTCGATGAGCGTTAATTGTGCAATTCGAGACACCATGGGCATATAAACGTCGGTGTCTTCGGGGACATCGAGCAGCAAGGCTAACGTTGCTTCGTGTGCCAAAGGGGTGTCGCGTGAGGTAATGGCGATCACCGTGGCGTCGTTTTCTCGCGCCAGCTGCGCCATTTCCACCAGATTTTTGGTGCGACCGGTGTGGGAGATTAATACCACCACATCACCTTCGCTGGAGTTCATGCACCCCATACGTTGCATGACGATGTCATCGAAGTAGACTACCGGAATATTGAAGCGGAAAAACTTGTTCATGGCGTCATGGGCGACGGCTGCCGAGGCACCTAAACCAAAGAAAGAGATCTTTTTTGCCTGGGTAAGCAGATCAACAGCACGATTGATTGCTGCAATATCTAAATTTGCCTTTACTGTATCCAGACTCGCCATGACGGATTCGAAAATTTTACCGGTATAGGACGCGACGCTGTCATCTTCCTCCACGTTACGGTTTACGTAAGGTGTGCCATTGGCCAGACTTTGTGCCAGATGCAGTTTAAAATCAGGGAAGCCTTTGGTATCAAGACGGCGGCAAAAACGGTTGACGGTAGGCTCGCTGACGTCCGCCATCCTGGCCAGCGTCGCAATGCTGGAGTGAATGGCGGTCTGTGGAGAGGCGAGGATCACCTCTGCGACTTTCCGTTCAGATTTGCTCAGTAGCTCCAGATGGCTCTGGATTTTTTCCAGCGTATTCATATAACGAGAGTCACTCATAGGGTATGTCGATTTCAATCAAAGGAGAAATCAATGCCGGTTTAGTGAAAATATACTACGTGCTGGAGACCGTTGGCAGTGTAGACAGAGGGTATGCAGTCTTTTTTCATCAGAACATGACCTGTGTCTAACTTTCATAATGGTAAAAGAGTGTCAAAAAAGACAGAAAATTACAGTTTTTCGTTTGGTCAGCGGCATTTATGCCCGATAACGCTTAACACTGCAATTTCTAGGGCTTTTTTTCTACTTTTGATCCGGGTTTACTGGCCGTAGTTAAAGAGAGTACATTAGTAATGTAAGAAAATTACAAATATCCTGCAACGAGGAGATGAACATGGCGGTAACCTCTACAGCCCAGGCGTGTGACCTGGTTATTTTCGGCGCGAAAGGCGATTTGGCGCGTCGTAAGCTGTTGCCTTCCCTGTACCAGTTAGAGAAAGCCGGCCATATCCACCCGGATACCCGTATTATTGGCGTCGGCCGTGCCGAGTGGGATAAAGAAGCCTATATCAAGGTGGTCAAGGAAGCGCTTGGCACCTTTATGAAAGAAAAATTGGATGACGAACTCTGGGCCACGCTGAGCGCGCGCCTGGACTTCTGCAACCTGGATGTGAACGACAGCAAGAATTTTGCCACATTGGGTAAAATGCTGGATCAGAAACATCGTACTACCATCAACTACTTTGCAATGCCGCCAAGCACCTTCGGCGCGATCTGCAAAGGCTTGGGCGAAGCCAAGCTGAACCACGAGCCGGCCCGCGTTGTAATGGAAAAGCCGCTTGGCACCGATCTTGCGTCGTCACGCGTGATCAACGATCAGGTTGCGGAATACTTTAACGAATCCCAGGTTTACCGTATTGACCACTATCTCGGTAAAGAGACCGTGCTTAACCTGTTGGCATTGCGTTTTGCTAACTCGCTGTTCGCGTCCAACTGGGACAACCGTACTATCGACTCCGTGCAGATCACCGTGGCGGAAGAAGTGGGGATTGAAGGGCGCTGGGGCTATTTTGACCAGGCTGGCCAAATGCGTGACATGATCCAGAACCACCTGTTGCAAATTCTGACCATGATTGCCATGTCACCCCCTGCGGATCTGACCACCGACCGTATTCGTGACGAGAAGGTGAAAGTGCTGCGTTCATTGCGTCGTATCGATCAGACCAATGTTCGTGAAACCACGGTGCGTGGCCAGTACACTGCCGGTTTCGTGCAGGGTAAAAAAGTGCCAGGTTATCTGGAAGAGGAAGGGGCGAACAAAAGCAGCAATACCGAAACCTTCGTCTCCATTCGTGTGGATATTGATAACTGGCAATGGGCGGGTGTGCCGTTCTACCTGCGTACAGGTAAACGTCTGCCGACCAAATGTTCCGAAGTGGTGGTTTACTTCAAAAACCCGCCATTGAATCTGTTCAGCGATTCTTACCAGCAACTGCCGCAGAACAAACTGACCATTCGTTTGCAGCCGGATGAGGGTATCGAGATTCAGGTGTTGAATAAGGTGCCTGGTCTGGATCACAAGCATCGTCTGCAAACCACCAAGCTGGATCTGAGCTTCTCCGAAACCTTCAACCAGGAGCACGTCGCGGATGCTTACGAGCGCCTGTTGCTGGAAACCATGCGCGGCATTCAAGCGTTGTTTGTGCGTCGCGACGAGGTGGAAGAGGCATGGAAGTGGGTTGACTCCATCATGGATGCGTGGAAAGCCGATAACGAAGCGCCGAAACCGTATCAATCCGGCACCTGGGGGCCGGTAGCCTCAGTCGCGATGATTACTCGCGATGGCCGTTCCTGGAACGAGTTCGAGTAATGACTCTGCCGGCAGTTTATCTGCCGGCATTTTTTTGCCCGCAATACCGGGGCGCAACATCACTTGGGGTACGGCCGGACGCCTGCGTGAATTCGCGGAGCCCTGTGGCAGGGGCGTGCCATTGATAACCCGTAAGTCATGGAGAAGTAACAATGAAAAACTGGAAAACCAGCGCAGAACAAATTCTGACCGCAGGCCCGGTCGTTCCTGTGATTGTGATCAATAAGCTGGAACATGCGGTGCCGTTGGCCAGGGCGTTGGTAGCCGGTGGCGTGCGCGTACTGGAGGTTACATTGCGGACCGCCTGCGCCATGGAGGCGATTCGTGCTATCGCGTCGGAGGTGCCGGAAGCGATTATTGGTGCCGGTACGGTGATTAACCCACAGCAATTACAGGCTGTGACCGATGCGGGGGCGCAATTCGCCATTAGCCCGGGCCTGACAGAGGCGCTGCTGAAGGCGGCAACGTCAGGTCCCATTCCGTTAATTCCTGGCATTAGCACTGTTTCAGAGCTGATGCTGGGGATGGATCATGGCCTGAGCGAGTTCAAATTCTTCCCGGCGGAAGCCAATGGGGGGGTGAAAGCGTTACAGGCAATCGGTGGGCCATTCCCACAGGTGCGCTTCTGTCCGACGGGCGGCATAACGCCGAATAACTACCGTGATTATCTGGCGCTGAATAGTGTGCTGTGTATTGGCGGCTCTTGGTTAGTACCAGCCGATGCGTTGGAAAAGGGCGACTACGCACGCATCACTGAACTGGCGCGTACCGCCGTCAGTGGTGCCACGGCGTAACCCGCGCCGAGCCTGGGTTTGTCGATTTATTGGCCGACCCGTTCCAAGTGAAGGTTCAACACAATGTTGAGCCTTTTTTTATTTTTAAATTACTTAACTTTATTATTTTTAAACTTTTTTTATATGGTTTTTGCGAAAACGGGGGTTTGCTTTATAATTTTTGCTGTGGTACAACTATCACAGTTGAAAATTTTACTTGATGAGGATATTGGGCAAATCGCACTCCGTGTAACAAGATAATGTGCGGCTGAGAATAGAGAATACTTATGATGACAACTAATGGAATTACCCTCAGAACCTCTACTTGCCAGCTTTTCCTATCTGCCATCCTTGCCAGTGAGCATCACTGGTGCAGCGAGCTATAGCGTCTTTCTCCCTTAACCGGTGCTGGTGACAGGCTCAGTCCTTCGTCATTCCGCGTAGCCGGGCAAACTTCTTTATTACGTTTGGGTCAGTTTATCCCCAGGGATCTCTGCGTCGTCAGCGCCTTGTTGCGCCTGTCTGACGAGATAAATCGGGATAAATATGCCTTAGCGTGCGTTATTCGCCGTTTGGGAGAGAAATTATGATTTATTGGATCTTTTTAGGTTTGGCCATCGTGGCCGAAATTATCGGTACCTTGTCAATGAAATACGCCAGCATCAGCGGTGGCATGACGGGGCATATCGTGATGTATATCATGATCACAGCGTCGTACGTGATGCTGTCATTAGCGATAAAGCGTGTTGCCTTAGGTGTTGCTTATGCATTGTGGGAAGGTATCGGTATCCTGTTCATTACCTTGTTCAGCGTGCTGTGGTTTGATGAACCTATCTCGGTACTGAAAGTCCTGGGTCTGGTGACATTGATTGCCGGCATCCTGTTGGTGAAGTCGGGTACCCGCAAATCACGAAAACAGGCCAGCCCGCGAGGTGACAACCATGCAACAGCTTGAGTTGTACCACATTGGGTTTTTGGGACTGGCGATTGTGCTGGAAATTGTCGCCAACATCTTCCTGAAGATGTCAGACGGTTTCCGTAAAATTTGGTTAGGTCTGTTGTCTTTGCTGTCGGTACTGGGGGCATTCAGTGCCCTGGCACAGGCGGTGAAGGGGATTGATCTGTCGGTGGCTTATGCACTGTGGGGCGGATTTGGTATTGCCGCGACTATCGCAGCCGGTTGGATCTTGTTCGGTCAGCGATTGAATGCCAAAGGTTGGATCGGCCTGGCCTTGTTGCTGGCGGGGATGGTCATTATCAAACTGGCTTAATCGGCAGACAACAAGTAAAAACCGCAGGCGTTACCGTCTGCGGTTTTTTTTTACAGTGCGGCAATGATTTTGATTTCAACCTTGTACTTCGGGTTCATCAATTTAGCCTCAACCGTGCAGCGCACAGGGGCGCTACCAGCAACGACCCAGGCATCCCAGGCGGCGTTCATGGCAGCAAAGTCTGCGCCGTCAGCCAGAAAAATGGTGGCATCCAGCACCCGGCTCTTATCTGAGCCAACACGGGCCAGAATCACATCGATCGCCGCCAGGGCGTTGGCGGTCTGCGCGGTGGCGTCGTCATCCAGATTTTCCGGCACGCTGGTGTAATAGATTGTGTCGTTATGAACAACTGCTTCTGACCAGCGCTTGTCCGGATCAATTCGTTCGATATTCATTCATTTATCTCCATATCATCATCGCCTTAAGGGTATCACAGCCATCGACATAAATGCTTGATGAGAAAGTCGGTGGTAGCCGTGCAGCAGGATTGGCATAATCAACGCTGAATTACATCGGCAGAGAGATAGCGTGACAGACGATTTCGCAACAGACGGCGCCCTGGCGCAGGCAATCAAGGGTTTCAAACCGCGTGAAGCACAGCGGCAGATGGCGGAAGCAGTCACAGAGGCCATTAACTTCAAGCAGGAGCTGGTGGTCGAAGCGGGCACCGGCACCGGTAAAACCTACGCCTACCTGGTACCGGCACTGCGGGCCGATCGTAAAGTGATCATCTCTACCGGTTCGAAAGCGCTGCAGGACCAGCTTTACGCGCGCGATTTGCCTACTGTCGCCAAGGCGCTGAAGTACAAGGGGAAGATGGCGTTACTGAAAGGACGGTCAAACTACCTGTGCCTGGAGCGTCTGGAGCAGCAGTCGATGGCGGGCGGGGAGCTGGCTGGGCAGGCGTTGATCGATCTGGTTCATCTGCGCAAATGGTCGTCAATGACCAAAGAAGGCGATATCAGTAGCTGCAGTGACGTCGCGGAAGACAGCTTCGTCTGGCCGTTAGTGACCAGCACTAACGATAACTGTCTGGGCAGTGACTGCCCACTGTATAAAGATTGCTTTGTGGTTAAGGCGCGTCGCCGTGCGATGGATGCAGATGTGGTGGTTGTGAATCATCATTTATTCCTGGCAGATATGGTAGTGAAAGAAGGCGGCTTTGCTGAATTGATCCCGGAAGCAGACGTGATGATCTTCGATGAGGCGCATCAGATCCCGGATATCGCCAGTCAGTACTTCGGTAAACAGTTGACCAGCCGCCAATTGCTGGATCTGGCCAAAGACATTTCCATTGCCTACCGAACCGAAGTTCGCGACGCTGCTCAGCTCCAAAAAAGTGCAGACCGGCTCAGCCAAAGTACCCAGGACTTCCGTTTGATGCTGGGTGAACCGGGGTTTCGAGGGAACCTGCGTGAGGTACTGAGTCAGCCAAACGTACAGCGCGCTTTGCTGCTGCTCGATGACGCTCTGGAGTTGTGTTACGACGTCGTCAAACTGTCTCTGGGGCGCTCGGCTCTGCTGGATGCTGCTTTCGAACGGGCCACACTGTACCGTGCACGTCTCAAACGCTTGAAAGAGGTCAACGAACCGGGGTTCAGCTACTGGTATGAGTGCAACTCACGCCATTTCGTGCTGGCGTTAACGCCGCTGACGGTGGCTGACCGCTTCCGTGAATTGTTGGATGAAAAACCAGGCAGTTGGATTTTCACCTCGGCAACGTTGTCGGTGAATGAGCAAATGGGGCATTTCACCGATCGTTTGGGTCTGAACAAAGCCAAAACGTTGTTGCTGGCCAGCCCATTCGACTATGCAAAACAAGCCTTATTGTGTGTGCCGCGCTTTCTTCCATCTCCCAATCAGCCCGGAGGTGCTCGGCAACTGGCGCGCATGCTACGCCCGTTGATTGAGGCCAATAATGGTCGCTGTTTCTTCCTTTGTACTTCCCACCAGATGATGCGTGAACTGGCGGAAGAGTTCCGTGCGACCATGACGTTGCCGGTACTGCTTCAGGGGGAAACCAGTAAAGGGCAATTGCTGGCGCAGTTTGTCGAGGCTGGCAACGCGTTGTTGGTGGCGACCAGCAGCTTCTGGGAAGGGGTGGACGTGCGTGGCGATGCCTTGTCATGCGTGATCATCGACAAGCTGCCGTTTACCTCGCCCGACGATCCCTTGTTGAAAGCGCGCATTGAAGACTGCCGGCTACGTGGTGGCGATCCGTTTAACGACGTGCAGCTGCCGGATGCGGTCATTACCCTGAAACAGGGCGTTGGGCGCCTGATTCGCGATACTGACGATCGCGGCGTGCTGGTGATCTGTGATAACCGCTTGGTAATGCGACCCTATGGCGAAGTGTTCCTTAACAGTTTACCGCCGACGCCACGCACCCGCGATATCGCTCAAGCGATCGCCTTCTTGCAGGCAGAGCGCTAGCGGATAGGCGTGACAGCAGGGCTGTGCTACAATGCGCGCCCTGTATGAAAAACCCTGTTTTATTCCCGCCTGAGGTTGGCATGTCCACGCGAATTTTAGCGATCGATACAGCGACGGAAGCCTGTTCCGTTGCGCTCTGGAATCAAGGCGAGATCCACGCCCTGTTTGAGCTGTGCCCACGTGAGCATACGCAACGCATTTTACCGATGGTGCAGCACGTGCTGGCGGAATCCGGTGTAACCCTTAATCAGCTCGATGCTCTGGCCTTTGGCCGTGGACCTGGCAGCTTTACCGGCGTGCGTATTGGCATTGGTATTGCGCAGGGGTTGGCTTTGGGTGCCGGGTTGCCATTACTGGGCATTTCTACGTTGCAAACTATGGCGCAAGGGGCTTGGCGAGTGACTGGTGCAAATCGCGTTCTTGCTGCGATAGATGCACGCATGGGTGAGGTTTACTGGGGCCAGTTTGAGCGTCAGCAAGACGGTAACTGGCTGGAGAGCGAAGGTGAGGCGGTGCTTTCTCCGCCGCAGGCGTTGGCGCGAGCGCAAGCTCTGCAAGGCGATTGGGCACATGTTGGCACCGGCTGGCAAACCTACCCAGACCTGGTCGCTGGCACGGCATTAAGTCTGCGCGATGGCCAAATATTGCTGCCGCATGCGGAAGATATGCTGCCATTAGCGGTGCAAGCCTGGCAAAACGGGCTGGCGGTACAGGTAGAAAATGCCGAGCCAACTTATTTGCGCAATGAAGTTACCTGGAAAAAACTGCCCGGTCGCGAATAGCCGTAGCCTATTGTGCTTTGGTTGATGCCAGGAAATGAATGGTCTGCAACTTGCTTTGTGTATTGATGTCAAAGTTACAGCTATTTCAGGAGATTGCGACGATGTTAACTCACACTGTAAGTAAAAAAATGTCGCTGCTGGCTATTGCCTGCGGTGCGCTCGCTTTGTCGGGGTGTGTCTCTGTACCTGATGCGATCAAAGGCAGTACGGCAACGCCGGTCCAGCAGCTCACTTCGGTTCAGAATGCGCCGAACCTGTTTGTGGGGGCTGAAGCCCGTTTTGGCGGAACCGTGGTGAATGTTGCGAACGAGCAGGGAAAGACCGTATTGGAAATCGCTACGGTTCCGCTCGATTCAGGCGCACGGCCGATCCTGGGCGAACCGTCGCAGGGGAGGCTGCTGGCGTCGGTGAACGGTTTCCTGGAGCCAGTTGATTTCAAAGGCCAGTTGGTTACCGTTGTTGGCCCGATCACGGGTGTAAGAGACGGCAAGATTGGAATGACACCCTACAAGTTTGTCACCATGAACGCCACTGGCTACAAACGTTGGCACCTGTCTCAACAGGTGATGATGCCACCTGCGCCGATGGGGCCGTGGGGCTGGCGTGGCGGTACTTGGGGCCCAGGTTGGGGCGTCGGCTACGGCTGGTATAATCCTGGCCCGGTGCAGGTGCAAACCATCGTCACCGAGTAATGCTCGCTTGTTGTTAACGATTTTATTAGGGCGGCTCCGGCCGCCTTTTTCTTTTGGCGCAGGGAATTAGCGCCAATTAGTGACGTACATCGCAACCTGAATAATGTTTAAAACCCAAACTGGTCCGCTGAGTTAAAATATTGTTATGGTTTGGCTGCGGGTTAGGGGCTGCGATGATAATGAGTAATGATTTCAGGAGTAATACCTTGGATAAGGTTTGGTTAAAACGTTACCCGGCAGATGTTCCAGCAGAGATCGATGCCGATCGTTATTCATCTTTGGTCGAAATGTTTGAGAATGCGGTTAAGCGTTATGCGGATCAACCGGCTTTCATTAACATGGGCGAAGTGATGACCTATCGTAAGCTGGAAGAGCGCAGTCGCGCCTTCGCAGCGTACTTGCAAAACGAGCTTGGATTGCAGAAAGGCGATCGTGTCGCTTTGATGATGCCGAATCTTTTGCAGTATCCGATCGCGCTGTTTGGTATTTTGCGTGCCGGTATGGTGGTGGTAAACGTTAACCCGCTTTATACGCCACGTGAGTTGGAGCACCAACTGAACGACAGTGGCGCCACTGCCATCGTGATTGTCTCCAACTTTGCTCATACGCTGGAAAAAGTGGTGTTCAACACCCAAGTCAAACATGTGATCCTGACACGTATGGGCGATCAGCTTTCTACTGCGAAAGGCACCTTGGTTAACTTCGTGGTGAAATACATCAAACGGCTGGTCCCAAAATATCACCTGCCTGCCGCGATATCTTTCCGCAGCGCACTGCAACGCGGGCGCCGCCAGCAGTATGTTAAACCTGATATCATCAATTCCGACCTGGCGTTCTTGCAATATACCGGTGGGACTACCGGTGTGGCGAAAGGCGCGATGTTGACACACCGTAATATGCAAGCGAACGTAGCGCAGGCCAAAGCCGCCTACGAGCCACTGTTCCGTGACGGTCAGGAGCTGATTGTCACCGCATTACCGCTTTACCACATCTTTGCATTAACGGTGAATTGCCTGTTGTTTATCGAGCTAGGCGGCCGCAACCTCCTGATCACTAACCCGCGTGATATTCCGGGGTTGGTCAAGGAACTGGGCCGTTATCCGTTTACCGCGCTAAGCGGGGTGAATACCTTGTTCAATGCATTGCTGAATAACAGCGATTTCCATCAATTGGATTTCTCGACGCTACGCTTTTCGGTAGGCGGGGGCATGTCGGTGCAGAAAGCGGTGGCGGACAGATGGGAAGAAACGACCGGTAAGCACTTGCTGGAAGGCTATGGTCTGACAGAGTGTGCACCCTTGGTCACCTGCAACCCGCACGATTTGAAGCACTATAGCGGCAGCATCGGTCTGCCAGTATCTTCTACGGATATTCGGTTGGTGGATGATAATGGCAATGATGTTCCTGTCGGTGAGCCGGGTGAACTGTGGGTCAAAGGGCCGCAAGTTATGTTAGGCTACTGGCAACGGCCGGACGCGACGGATGAAGTATTAAAAGATGGCTGGCTCGCGACCGGTGATATCGTTACAGTGGATGACATGGGCTTTGTGCGCGTCGTTGATCGTAAGAAAGACATGATTCTGGTGTCCGGGTTTAACGTCTACCCGAACGAGATCGAAGACGTGGTCAGTCAGCATCCGAAAGTATTGGAATGTGCGGCGATTGGCGTGCCGAACGAGGTTTCCGGTGAAACGGTCAAGATCTGCGTGGTGAAGAAAGACGCCTCTCTGACCAAAGAAGAGCTGTTGACACATTGCCGTCGGCAGCTTACCGGGTATAAAGTGCCTAAAATTGTTGAGTTCCGTGACGAGTTGCCGAAGTCTAACGTCGGTAAAATTTTGCGGCGAGAACTGCGTGATGAGCAGAAAAAACCTGCGGCGGCCAATGCCGCCTAGGTCAGCATCCACGCCTTACAGATCAACAACGCCGGTGAATGCCGGCGTTGTTGTGTTTGAATCATGAAAGCGACCAAGAGAATGATGTTTTGAACTATCAGTTGATCACTACCGATGCCGGATTGCAGCAGGTCTGCGAGCAGGCGAAAAAGCATGCCCAGATTGCGCTGGACACCGAATTTGTCAGAACGCGCACCTACTATCCTCAGTTAGGTCTGATTCAGTTATACGACGGTGAACAACTCTCCCTGATTGATCCTTTGCCAATCAAGCAATGGCAGCCATTTATCGAGTTGCTCAGTGACACCCAGATAGTGAAGTTCCTGCATGCCGGCAGTGAGGATTTGGAAGTGTTCCTCAATGCGTTCAAAACGTTGCCGACGCCGATGGTGGATACCCAGATTCTGGCTGCCTTTACCGGTCGACCATTATCGTGCGGCTTTGCGACGCTAGTGTCGGAATATATGCAGGTGGATCTGGATAAAAGCGAAGCCCGTACCGATTGGCTCGCTCGTCCACTGACAGAAAAACAATGTGTCTACGCCGCTGCGGATGTGTTCTATCTGCTGCCGATGGCCAAACGGCTCGTGCAGGAGACGGAGGAGGCCGGTTGGACGGCAGCAGCAAGCAATGAATGCCTGTTGTTGTGTCAACGCCGTAGCGAGACACTGGCGCCGGAATTGGCCTACCGTGAAATCACCAATGCCTGGCAATTACGTCCGCGTCAGTTGGGGTGTTTACAAAAACTGGCGGAATGGCGTCTGCGCCAGGCGCGTGAACGTGATCTGGCAGTGAATTTCGTGGTGCGCGAAGAGAACCTCTGGCAGGTGGCGCGTCATATGCCGACGTCTTTGGGAGAACTGGACTCACTTGGGCTAAGCGGCCCGGAAATTCGCTATCACGGTAAAACGCTATTGGCCTTGGTTGCAGAAGCCGCCGAGCTGGATGAATCCGTCTTGCCTGAGCCGTTGTCGAACCTGGTCGATCAGCCCGGTTATAAGAAGGTGTTCAAGGAAATCAAAGCGGCGATCGTCATTGTCAGTGAGCAAAGTGGGCTGAGCAGCGAATTGCTGGCATCACGTCGACAGATTAATCAGTTGCTGAATTGGCATTGGAAATTGAAAGGCGGCGACAACTTGCCAGAATTAGTCAGCGGCTGGCGAGGTGATTTATTATCGACGCCGCTTCAGGACATTCTGAAGGATTATTAATCGGATTTTAAAAAGTCAGGGCAGGGTAAGGAAACACTGCTCTGATTATTTATTAGGGATAATAGAAGTACTGACTCTTACTACCAGCATTTACTCTAAACAACAGTGACGCAAGATTAATTGAGATTAATCCCAAAGGGTAAAATGATAATGGGGTCTTTTTTATCTCAATAACTGGTTATGCATACAGTTACCCCCTGCAAGAAAATATACAGGGGGTAATTAATGCGTCACACTCATTTAGTTACTTCTTCCGATTCCGGTAATGTCACGTTGAGTTCAAGTACCGAAATATCATCCCCTTTCTGCTCAAACTGTACGTGCAGCATCTCAGGGTCGATTTGGATGTATTTGCAAATTACCGCCAGAATATCGCGTTTTAAATCAGGCAGATACGGGGGCTCACTGTCCCCGCGTCGGCGCTCTGCGACGATAATCTGCAGCCGTTCCTTGGCTATATTGGCTGTCTGCTTTTTGCGGGACAGAAAGAAGTCTAGTAATGCCATGGTTTATCCCCCAAAAAGGCGTTTCAGGAAACCCTTCTTCTCTTCTTCAATGAAGCGGAAGGGGCGTTCTTCCCCTAACAAGCGGCTAACGGTATCGTCATAGGCTTTACCGGCATCTGACTCAGCATCAAGAATCACCGGCTCACCCTGGTTAGATGCCCGCAGTACGGACTGATCTTCCGGGATAACGCCGACCAGTGGAATACGCAGGATTTCCAGCACGTCTTCCATGCTCAGCATGTCGCCACGGCTAACGCGGCCTGGGTTATAACGGGTCAACAGCAAGTGTTCTTTGATGGCGGACTCGCCACGCTCAGCACGACGGGATTTGGAAGACAAAATGCCCAAGATGCGGTCAGAGTCACGTACCGAGGAGACTTCCGGGTTGGTGGTAATGATGGCTTCGTCAGCGAAGTACAGGGCCATCAGCGCACCCGTTTCGATCCCGGCCGGAGAGTCACAGACTACAAAGTCAAAATCCATCTCGCCCAAATCGTTGAGGATCTTCTCGACGCCATCGCGGGTCAGCGCGTCTTTATCACGTGTTTGCGATGCTGGCAGGATAAAGAGGTTTTCCGTGCGTTTGTCTTTGATTAGCGCTTGATTCAGTGTGGCATCCCCCTGAATCACATTGACGAAATCGTAAACAACCCGGCGTTCACAGCCCATGATCAGGTCAAGATTCCGCAGACCGATATCGAAATCGATGACAACGGTTTTCTTCCCTTTTTGGGCTAAGCCGGTAGCGATGGCCGCGCTTGAAGTGGTCTTGCCAACGCCCCCTTTACCCGATGTAACAACAATAATGCGTGCCATGAAATGGATTCCTTGTCAAAAGGGCTTAATTTAAAGGTTGTATGGTTAAAGCGTTATCCAACAGGCTGAGTCGTACGGCCTGCCCGACATAATCGGACGGGATTTGGTCGCTCAACCAGTACTGCCCTGCGATAGAGACTAGCTCAGCACCCAGGTGCGTGCAAAAAATCTGGCACTGTGTATCACCTGATGCACCGGCCAGCGCACGACCGCGCATCATGCCGTAGACGTGAATGTTGCCATCGGCAATTAATTCGGCGCCGGCGCTGACGCTGCTGGTCACAATCAGATCGCTATTGCGGGCATAAATCTGTTGGCCGGAACGGACAGGAGCACTGATGATGCGCGTCTTGGCGGGGGCGTTGGGATCCACCACGGGGACTGGTGCGGGCACCGGTTCCTGGGCAGCCATCTTTTGGCCTTTGCCTTCGTTCAATAATGGCAGTCCAGCACGGGCTATCGCGCGTTTTTGCCGCTCATCTCTGCAACCGCTGATACCTACAACGCGCAGTCCTGCTGCCGTGACAGCCTGTTGAAGTTCTTTCCAGTTTGCGTCGCCGTTTAGCGTTGCAACGTTGATAACAACAGGGGCATTTTTCAAAAAGGCAGGCGCTTGCTCCACCTTTTCTAGTAATGCCTGACGTATTACCTCGGGTTCCGAATTATACAAATGAACAACCGATAGGGTAAAACTGCTGCCTTTTAGCTCAATTGGCGATTGTGACATCTATCCTGACTCAGTCTCAGCAACTTTAAATCCCCGGAATACCAATCGGGGTGCGATATTCCGAAGTACTATAAGCATGTTATAGTCAGAGTTATATCCAGGCAAGACGCTGCCCCAATTAAATAGAGTTAAAAACATGCTTTGTGTGATCTATAGAAGCTCGAAACGCGATCAAACTTATCTTTATGTCGAAAAAAAAGACGATTTCTCTCGCGTGCCCGAAGATCTGATGAAAAGTTTCGGTACGCCGCAATTGGCCATGACGCTTT
Source organism: Serratia sp. PL17 (assembly GCF_017832355.1). GTDB lineage: Bacteria > Pseudomonadota > Gammaproteobacteria > Enterobacterales > Enterobacteriaceae > Serratia. The sequence continues at coordinate 1,692,758 of NZ_JAFIBY010000001.1, read as the reverse complement.
CTCTTGAAGGTCGGGAAAAGTTAGCCTCGGCGGATATTGAAAAAGTGAAGGAAGCCCTGAAAGAAGAAGGGTTTTATCTGCAGGTTCCACCGCCGTTGGAAAATTTATTAAACCTGCATTTGTCTAACGATAAAAAATAACCGTCGTTGGTGCACAGGAGCTACGCTGGAGCAGTGACCCTAAACTGACAAAGGAACTGTGTAATGAGATTGTCGGCGATAACGACGGTGTTGACTCTGCTGACGCTGGGATGTGTCGGCCAGCGTGCCGAGGCGCAGGTTGTTACTCCGCCGCAAGCTGCTTTAGCGGGGGCGACCAACCCTCCGGCGCAGAGTACGCTTGCCGAAACCGGCCGTGATCCCGTGCAGTTCCCAGCTTATGTTGAGCAGCTAAAGCGCCAGGCATTGGCGAAGGGTATCAGTCCTGTCGTCGTTGAAAGTGCTTTTGCCAATGTGAATTTTGTTGATCGGGTCATAAAGGCAGACCGCAGTCAGCCAGAAAAGAAAATTACGCTGGATGATTATCTTAAGCGGGTGTTGCCTGCAGCCAAGATTGCGCAAGGGCGAACCTTGTACCGGCAGTATCAGCCGCAACTGTCGCACATCACTGCACGTTATGGTGTTCCGGGACGTTATGTGGTTGCACTGTGGGGGATGGAAAGTGCCTTTGGCAAGATTCAGGGGCGCGAGGATGTGATATCCGCGCTTGCCACCTTGGCATTTGAAGGCCGTCGTGAGGCCTTCTTCAGCCAGCAGTTGATGGCGGCGTTGCAAATCCTTGAACAGGGGCATGTTAGCCGTGAACAGCTGAAAGGCTCCTGGGCTGGTGCGATGGGACAGTGTCAATTTATGCCGACCTCGTTCCTTCACTATGCGGTGGACGGCGATGGGGACGGCCGTATTGATATTTGGAACAACGTTGACGATGTGTTTGCTTCGACGGCTCATTATCTGTCGAGTGAAGGCTGGAAACCCGGTGTTGGTTGGGGCCGAGAGGTGAAACTGCCTGCCGGTTTCAACGCCGATAATGCAGGGTTGAAAGACAGTCAGGCGCACAGCGTGAATGAATGGCAAAAGCGTGGTGTGCGCCGCCCTGACGGTTCAGCTTTGCCGCATTCTACCTTACGTGGTTGGGTGATCACGCCCGATGACATGCAAGGCCGTGCATTCCTGGTTTATGATAACTTCCGCACAATTATGCACTGGAATCGCTCTTACTATTTTGCGATCGGTGTGGGTATGATGGCTGACGGCATCGGGCAATAGATAAAGACCACGGTGCCACCACCAGAGCGTGGAATAACGGGCTTAGCATGCTAAGCCCCTACATGATTGTAGGGAGAGGTAGTATGTATCAACATAGAGACTGGCAGGGTTCATTACTTGATTTCCCGGTGAATAAAGTGGTCTGTGTCGGCAGTAATTATGCTGACCACATCAAGGAAATGGGCAGTGCAACCTCTGCAGAACCGGTAGTGTTTATTAAGCCTGAAACGGCGCTCTGTGATATCCGTCAGCCGGTGGCGATCCCCAAAGAGTTCGGTTCGGTGCATCATGAAGTGGAGCTTGCGGTGCTGATCGGCACGCCGTTAAAGCAAGCGAATGAAGATCGTGTGGCCCGCGCAATTGCCGGTTACGGCGTGGCGCTTGATCTGACGCTGCGTGAACTGCAAGCCGGCTTTAAGAAAGCGGGGCAACCGTGGGAAAAGGCCAAGGGATTCGACGGTTCCTGTCCGATCTCCGGCTTCATTCCCGTTGCAGAGTTTGGTGATCCGCAAAACGCAGAATTGTCTCTGACAGTGAATGACCAAGTGCGTCAGCAGGGCAATACCCGTGACATGATCACGCCGATCCTGCCGCTGATCAGTTACATGAGCCGTTTCTTCACTCTGCGTGCTGGCGACATTATTCTTACCGGTACACCGCAAGGTGTTGGCCCAATGAGCTCGGGCGACATGTTGAAAATCACTCTCAACGGTAAATCGTTAACGACGCGTGTGATTTGAAACCACACTGGAACAACGTAAAAAGGCCCCGCAGGGCCTTTTTTTCGGTCAGAGCTGAGTGAAGGGTTACTTACGGCCCAACAAGAAACCGAAAACAATGCCAACAGCCGCGGCGATAGCCACACCTGCCAGTGGGTTGGATTCTACTTGGGTCCGCACCGTATCGGCCGCATCACGTGCTGCGTAGCTAGCCTGAGAGGCGTATTTACGGGCCGCGCCTTTAACCTGATGTTCCGGCGAATCTGTTGCTTTACCAAAGGCTTCCTGCACGGCACCGGCAGCTTCATTCACTTTATCTTCTGCTTTCCCAAACATACTTGGCTCCCTATCTTCGTATAAAGGCGAACATTAACCATAGCAGGATTATGCTGATTGGGGCGGCGTAACGTGCTTTATGAGAGGAATCTTATCCTGTGGGTTGTTAAGCGTCTGAGGAAAACGAAAGGGTGATGGACCTGCGATTTGTACGTATAATTGAACGATAGGCACGTTGTGTTCACCCACCGAAGACATGGCGTAATCGTCTGGCAGTGATGCCGTTTAATATTAAATACCGTTGTTTTAAATAGCGTTTTTTTTAAGCGATGTTTTTTTATCGCTATGATTATATTGTGTTTTCAGCCTTCCTATCTGGCTGGGATATCTATATAGTGCACCCTCAAAACCTGTACGCAGGTTATCTATTCATTTACCTATACCGGACGCGAACATGTCACAAACCCCTTTTTGGCAACAAAAAACGCTGGCGGAAATGTCAGAACAAGAGTGGGAATCGCTGTGCGACGGTTGTGGGCAATGCTGTCTGAATAAGCTGATCGACGAAGATACCGACGAGATTTATTTCACCAACGTAGCCTGCAACCAGCTGAATATTAAATCGTGCCAGTGCCGCAATTATGAGCGCCGCTTTGAACTGGAAGAGGATTGCATCAAGTTGACGCGGGAAAATCTTACGACGTTTGACTGGTTGCCGCCGACGTGTGCATACCGCCTGATTGGTGAAGGTAAACCTTTATTCCCATGGCATCCGCTGGTTAGCGGTTCCAAAGCGGCGATGCACGGTGAACGTATTACGGTGCGCCATATTGCTGTACGCGAAAGCGAAGTGGTGGACTGGCAAGATCACATTCTGAACAAACCTGACTGGGCTCGTTAATACGCTGAAATTCAATGGATTTACGGTTGGTTAACACGTTGTATTGCTCGGGGCGGCGTATAGCGGGTGAATCTTCAGAATTGGACGTGATCAAAAAAAACGGTATGCAAGAGAGGGAAAAAAGCCCCTGCAAAGATGAGGGGCAAGACACACAACAACACCAGGGAAATCGGTGATACTAACTTGCAGATACTATAAGGATTTTTCGGCAAAACTTCATCAAAATATTGATGCAATAATGCATCACTATGATGAGTTTTTTTGTATGAAGCAGATGGGTTTAGATTTTCAACGCCTCAAACGTTCAGGCTGTTAATCCTGATCGCGTAATTTGCTCGCCCTCGCATACGGCTTTTCTCGCTCCTAACTTAATGTTATGTAAATTACGCACTGGATCCCGTTCGGATGCTTCTTTTTATACATAAGGTTAGGTAGTTTGACCGCTCTCACGCTAAGTTCCGAGAGTAAAACAATGAAAATGATACGTCTGTTTGCCGTGGCTGGTGCACTGATTGTGCTTGTTTATTACCTTACACATACTTAATACCGATTTACCTCTGAAGATCATCAGTAACTCGATAAAAAACGGCGCCCCAGGGCGCCGTTTTTTATTCTTTCACGCTTAGCGGCCAAACAGGTCGCGACGTCGCGGACGAACAAATTGTGCGAGCAGCACGATAATGGCGAACAGCAGATACGCAGTGAAGATGCCGACCAGCCACTGTGGCATTTCCAGCGTCAGGAACTCCCATTGGCGCACGGAGCAATCGCCCGACGCATGAAACACCGCCGGTAGCCATTTATCCAGTGGCAGCCAAGAAGGGAAGCTGACGAAGAAATCGCAGGTATTAAACGGCGAAGGATGCAGCTGGATCATGGTGTGTTTCCACGCCAGTTGCAGGCCTTCCCAGGCACTGTAAATCCACAGCAGGATAGCGACATAGCGCAGCGGCGTTTTGGGTGCAATGGCTCCGAGCAGCGAGGCGCCCAGAATACCAAACAATGCGCAGCGTTCGTAAATGCACATCACACAGGGTTGCAGCAGCATTACGTGCTGAAAGTAGAGTGCAACTAATTCCAGTACCAATGCAGTCAGGGCCATCAACAGCCAAGCACCGCGCCCCTGCGAGCAACGGTTAAAGAATTGCAACATATATTTATTCTTCCATGCAGTAAGCAATTGAACCGGCAGTGTAAACCAATTCAACCCTGCTGCCAGCCACTTGAGGCGTATTCAGCACAAAAATAGTCGCTGGCAGCGGAGAGGGTTTACAGGATTAGCGTACAGCGGCTTCGATGGACGGCAACGTCAACCAATGCCACTGGGTAAGCAGATCGGTCACGGGCGCCAAAGTAAACTGTACGCACAGCAGCCCGACCAGCGTTAACACCACAGTATAGGGCAACGCCATCCATACCATTCGCCCATAGGATAAACGTACCAGTGGTGCCAGGGCGGAGGTCAGCAAGAACAGGAAGGCGGCCTGCCCATTTGGCGTGGCGACCGACGGTAAATTGGTCCCGGTGTTAATAGCGACCGCCAGCATTTCGAACTGTTTCAGAGAAATGGCACCATTTTCAAACGCGGCGCGTGCTTCATTAATGTAAACCGTACCGACGAACACATTGTCAGAGACTGAAGACAGCAGGCCATTGAACAGGTAAAACAGCGAAAGTTGAGAAGAAGGCTCTGCCTGCAGAACAAATTGAATCACTGGGGTAAACAGGTGTTGCTCAATGATCACGGCCACCACGGTGAAAAATACCGTCAGTAGAGCGGTGAAGGGCAGGGCTTCCTGGAAGGCTTTGCCGATGGCGTGCTCATCGGTGACACCACACAGGGAAGTGGCGAGAATAATCACCGACAGGCCAATCAGGCCCACTTCCGCAAGGTGAAAGGCCAACGCGACAACCAACCAAACGCCGATAAGTGCCTGGACCGCTAACTTAACCTGTTCTTGTTTGCTGCGCCCGGCAGTCGCCTGGCGGTCAAACTCTGTCAACACTTCGCGTACGCGATCCGGCAGTTTTGCCCCGTAGCCGAATATGCAGAAACGCTCAAGCAGCAGGCAGACCAACAGGCCGCAGACCAGTACCGGCAGAGTCACGGGTGACATGCGCAGGAAAAAGTCGACAAACCCCCAGTCGGCGCTTTTGGCAATGATCAGGTTTTGTGGTTCACCCACCATGGTCATTACGCCACCCAGCGCGGTACCGACACCTGCGTGCATTAATAGGCTGCGTAAAAAGGCACGGAACTGTTCCAGCGTCTGTTTGTTATCGTCGTTTATCAGCCCACTGTCATCATTGACGTCGGCATTGCCGCCGGACGGGTTCGACACCATGTTGTGGTAGATCGAATAAAATCCGGTTGCGACGCTGATAACCACCGCGACGACCGTCAGTGCATCGAGGAACGCTGACAATAACGCTGCCGCAAAACAGAATGCCAAAGAAAGCAGCATTTTAGAACGAATGTTCAGCAGTAGCTTGGTGAAGACGAACAGCAGCAACTGCTTCATAAAGTAAATGCCTGCCACCATAAATACCAGCAACAGCAGGACGTCCAGGTTATGAGCAATTTCCTCGCTTACACGGTCGGGGCTGGTCATGCCGATTAGCACGGCCTCAATCGCCAGCAAACCACCTGGTAACAGGGGGTAGCACTTCAGCGCCATAGCCAGGGTGAAAATAAATTCGACGACAAACAGCCAACCGGCAATGAACGGGTCGACGAAAAAGAAAACCAGCGGGTTGACCACCAAGAAAATAAGAATGGCCAGTTTGTACCAGTCAGGTGATTGCCCAAGGAAGTTTTTCACCAGGGCACTGCGTAAGGTCGTTTCCATTATGCGTTATACGTCCTGAAAATAAGTTATCGCATAATACCCTAACAATGCTGCCGGGGCAGTTGCAACCTGGGCTTGGTTTACGACGTGAAATTTCTCTGACGCGGTGTTTTTGCACAATTTTTGCCACTTTATGCACAGTTTCGTTTAATGTTTTTCGCTCACGCTATGTCATGCTTTGGCGATCTGGTATGATCAGCCGACTACTATTACTCATTATCGTCGCTACGGAACGTCAAACACATGGTCATAAAGGCGCAGAGTCCTGCCGGTTTCGCGGAAGAATACATTATCGAGAGTATCTGGAATAATCGCTTCCCCCCTGGCTCTATTTTGCCCGCGGAGCGTGAGCTTTCAGAGTTGATTGGTGTTACACGCACCACGTTACGCGAAGTTTTACAACGCCTGGCCCGTGATGGCTGGCTGACCATTCAGCATGGCAAACCGACCAAAGTAAATAATTTCTGGGAAACCTCAGGCCTTAATATTCTTGAGACAGTGGCACGCCTTGATCACCAAAGCGTCCCGCAACTGATCGACAACCTGCTGTCTGTCCGCACCAATATTGCGGCGATCTTTATTCGCGCAGCGGTGCGTAATCATCCAGAGGCCGCTCAGGAAGTGTTAGCGAAAGCCACCCAGGTGGAAGATCAAGCTGATGCTTTCAATCTGCTGGACTACGAAATTTTCCGTGGTTTGGCGTTTGCCTCCGGTAACCCGATTTACGGCCTGATTTTTAACGGCTTGAAAGGGCTATATACCCGCGTTGGCCGCTACTATTTCTCAAACCCTGAATCGCGCAAACTGGCGTTGACCTTCTACAGCAAGCTGTCAACGCTGTGTCATGAGAAGTCGTACGATCAGGTAATGGATTGCGTGCGTAACTATGGTAAAGACAGCGGTGCTATCTGGCAGAGCATGCAAGGCACCATGCCGAGTGATCTGACCGAAGCGCGTCGTTAACCAACATTCCCGCATGATGTAAAAGGGGCGCCAATGGCGCCCCTTTTGTTATGGTTGTAAGGCTATAACGGTGTGGGCCTCGGCGGACAACGCTCCAGTAGCTCGACGCTACCGTCTTCGTTTTGCTGTTCCAAAATAATGTCGAATCCCCACAGACGGTGTAAGTGTTTCATCACTTCACGCCGGCTCTTGTCCAGTGGCGCACGGTCCTGCGGGATATAGCGCAGCGTTAATGAGCGATCGCCACGTAAATCCACATTCCAGATCTGAATGTTTGGCTCGTGGTCACTCAGGTTATATTGCGCTGAAAGCTCTTCTCGGATTGCCCGGTAACCCGCTTCATTATGGATTGCCGCAATTTCCAAATAGTTATTACGATCGTCATCCAGCACGGTGAACAGCCGGAAGTCGCGCATGATCTTCGGTGACAGGAACTGGCTGATAAAACTTTCATCCTTGAAGTCACGCATGGCGAAGTGCAGCGTTTCCAACCAATCTTTACCGGCGATGTCCGGGAACCAATAGCGGTCTTCCTCGGTTGGCGATTGGCAGATGCGTTTGATGTCCTGGAACATGGCAAAGCCCAGTGCATACGGGTTAATACCGTTGTAATAAGGGCTGTTGTAAGGCGGTTGATACACCACGTTAGTGTGGCTGTGTAAAAACTCCAGCATAAAACGTTCGGTGACCCGGCCTTCATCGTACAGATGATTAAGGATGGTGTAGTGCCAGAATGTCGCCCAGCCTTCGTTCATCACCTGCGTTTGCTTCTGCGGATAAAAATACTGGCTCACTTTACGCACAATGCGCAGAACCTCGCGCTGCCACGGTTCCAACAGCGGTGCATTCTTCTCCATGAAATAGAGGATATTTTCCTGAGGTTCACTTGGATAACGGCGAGCTTGCTCAGGGGCCTCTTCACGCTCGACACGCGGCAGGGTTTTCCATAGCGTATTTACCTGGCTTTGCAGGTACTCTTCGCGGCTTTTCTGGCGCGCTTTTTCTTCAACCAATGAGATCTTCTGCGGTCGTTTGTAACGATCAACGCCGTAATTCATCAAGGCATGGCAGGAATCAAGCAGCTTCTCTACCTCTTCAACCCCGTAGCGTTCTTCGCACTGGCTGATGTAGTGACGGGCGAACAACAGATAATCGACAATAGAACTGGCATCGGTCCAACTGCGGAACAAATAGTTATTCTTGAAAAAGGAGTTGTGCCCGTAGCAGGCATGCGCCATAACCAATGCCTGCATGGTGATGGTATTTTCTTCCATCAGATACGCGATGCAGGGGTTAGAGTTAATCACAATTTCATAGGCCAGGCCTTGCTGCCCATGTTTATAACGCTGCTCGGTCTCAATGAATTTTTTACCGAATGACCAATGGGTATAGTTAATCGGCATGCCGACGCTCGAATAAGCGTCCATCATCTGCTCAGAGGTGATGACCTCAATCTGATGCGGATAGGTGTCTAGCTTGTAATGTTTGGCCACGCGATCGATGTGCTCCAGGTACACCTGCAGCAGCTCGAACGACCAGTCCGGCCCATCACTCAGACGTTTATCTTCCTTGACCTTGTCATGTGTTGAAGTAGTCATCAGCGCCCCCTCGTTATTACGGACCTTGCTCAAACGGCAGACCCTAGATCAATCGTAGCTCAATCTGGGCAGAGGGAATAATGATATAAAGCTTAAAAATTCAACGATCTGTCTCGTCGATTCCCAGTAATGATGTACCTGAGGGCTTTTATCGTGAGTTTTTTCTGCTGTAGGGGGGCAGAAGTCTTACAAAAGGTTATGGCAGTTTAATGTTATTTTTATGGTTTTTTATTCTGTTTATGTACGGGTGTTTCATTTTATGTTCTGTTAAATCCATGTTGCGTACTAGGGTTTTTCTCTATGCTATCAATGCTGTCATTGATAGCATATAGGTCATTGTTTCGTTCTAAAATCGGGCTTTCACAACATCTTATCGCTATTTATAGGTAGCTATTGCAAAAGAACCGGCCATGAACGATAAATTAATTGTGAATGTTGTCACGTTTGATGACTAAGATGTTGGACGGATTTTTCCACTGAGTTAATTTCCTGTGAGCAGAAGATTATGCTTTGTGATGCCTTGAGCTGGAGTCAGCGATGCGAGTGGTAATTTTAGGTAGTGGGGTTGTGGGTGTTGCGAGCGCCTGGTATTTGGCGAAGGCGGGGCATGAGGTCACAGTGATTGATCGTCAGCCTGGTCCAGCAATGGAAACCAGCGCGGCGAATGCCGGGCAAATCTCACCGGGCTATGCGGCTCCGTGGGCGGCGCCGGGTGTGCCGCTGAAGGCGATCAAGTGGATGTTCCAGCGCCACGCGCCGCTCGCTGTTCGTCTTGATGGCAGCAGTTTCCAGTTAAGCTGGATGTGGCAGATGCTAAAAAACTGCAATACTGAACACTATATGACCAATAAAGGGCGGATGGTGCGGTTGGCAGAATACAGTCGCGACTGTATCAAAGCATTGCGCCAGGAAACCGGCATCCAGTATGAAGGACGCCAAGGCGGTACGCTGCAGCTGTTCAGAACGCAGCAACAGTTTGAAAGTGCAGCGAAGGATATTGCTGTTCTGGAAGATGCCGGCGTGCCTTACAAGCTGTTGGAAGCGAGCCAACTGGCCAGCGTTGAGCCCGCATTGGCCCAGGTCGCGCACAAGCTGACCGGGGGGCTTCAACTGCCAAACGACGAAACCGGTGATTGCCAACTGTTTACCCAGCAACTGGCTAAACTGGCACAACAAGCAGGAGTCACCTTTTTGTATAACCGCAGCGTTGATCGCTTGCTGGTTGAAGGCGATAAAATCAGTGGCGTACAGTGCGGCGGCGAAATCTTCAAGGCTGACAGTTACGTGGTTGCTTTCGGGTCCTATTCCACAGCGCTGTTGCGCGACCTCGTGTCGATCCCGGTATACCCGCTGAAAGGCTATTCACTGACCATCCCGATCACGGATGAGGCTGCTGCCCCATTCTCGACCGTACTGGATGAAACCTACAAAATCGCCATCACCCGTTTCGACCAGCGTATTCGCGTCGGTGGCATGGCGGAAATTGTCGGTTTTAATACCCAGCTTGAGCAAAAACGGCGCGAGACGCTGGAGATGGTAGTACGCGATCTTTACCCTAACGGTGGGCGGGTGGAAGATGCGACGTTCTGGACAGGTCTGCGCCCGATGACGCCGGACGGCACGCCGATTGTCGGTAAAACGTCGCTGAAAAACCTGTTCCTGAACACCGGCCACGGCACACTGGGGTGGACAATGGCCTGCGGTTCTGGGCAGCTACTTTCTGATCTCATTTCCGGTATCACGCCGGCTATTCCTTCGGAGGACCTGGGGGTGGCGCGATACAGCGCTGGATTTCATAACCGCTACGCCGGCCCTTTAAATGATGTGCATCCCGCGCGTTAAGAACCCAATTTATTGATGTTGTCGTCACGGGCGTTGTCCCGTGACGGCATTCGCAGGCCCGTAGGAGTGCCCATGCCTCGCCCGATTTCCGCCACGTTGCACCTTGGCGCATTTGAAAATAACCTGCAGGTTGTTCGGCGTTTTGCCCCCAGCGCTAAAGTCTGGTCGGTCGTAAAGGCCAATGCCTATGGTCACGGTATTAAACATATTTGGCGCAGTTTGGCACAGACCGACGGTTTTGCTCTGTTGGATCTCGCTGAAGCCATTACCTTGAGAGAATCTGGCTGGCAGGGGCCGATTCTTTTACTGGAAGGTTTTTTCAAGCCGCAAGATTTGGCCTTGCTCGATCGCTATCGTTTGACCACATCAGTGCACAGTGATTGGCAATTGTCGGCGATAGCTGAAGCCAAACTGTCGGCGCCACTGGATGTTTACCTGAAAGTGAACAGCGGTATGAATCGTCTGGGATTTGCACCGGAACGCTTGCACGCGGTTTGGTTGAAAGCGAGGGAGATAAGCAATATTGCGAACATGACGGTGATGAGTCATTTCGCCACTGCTGATGGCCCTCAGGGAGTGGTAGAGCAAATGAGGGTTGTTGAAGACGCGGCGTCGTCTATCCCTTTGCCGCGTTGTTTAGCTAACTCTGCCGCCACGTTGTGGCACCCAGAAACCCATGGTAGCTGGGTGCGGCCAGGTATTGTGCTCTATGGCGCTTCGCCCAGCGGGCAATGGCGTGACATTGCGGAGAGCGGTTTGCAGCCCACCATGACGCTGAGCAGCGAGATCATTGGGATTCAAACGTTGAAACGCGGCGATCAGGTTGGCTATGGTTGGCGCTACCGTGCCGAAGGTGCGCAGCGTATTGGCGTAGTTGCTTGTGGCTATGCTGACGGTTATCCGCGCCATGCGCAGACCGGGACACCTGTCTGGGTAGACGGTGTGCTGACGCGGACGTTGGGTACGGTTTCAATGGATATGCTGGTGGTTGACTTAACGCCATGCCCAAATGCCCAAATTGGGGCGGAAGTAGAGCTTTGGGGACGACGCCTGCCGGTTGACGATGTTGCTGCCGCGGCAGGCACGTTGGGCTATGAATTACTGACGGCGTTGGCCGCCAGGGTACCCGTGACCACTGAGGCTTAAAAGCCTCAGGCGACTTTCTTCAATTGACCTTTAATTTGCTTGCTGCGCTGCCGCGCGTGCAGCGCCAGCAGGCAACCCACCAGCATCACCAGTGCGAGTGACAGCTTGGGTTGCAACGGCAGTGCCATTGCCAACAAGCCTAGCCCCGCACCACCGGCCATCTGTACAAATCCCACCAGGGCAGAGGCAACTCCAGCCTCGTTAGAGTACGGCTCCAGCGCGTAGCTGGTTGCCGGCCCCATCACAAAGGCAAGCCCTGCGCAGGCACAGGCGACAGGCAGCATATAAGCCAGCCAGTGAGTTTGCGCCGGGCCTGACAGCAAGAACACGCCAAGCAGCAATCCAACACAGCCGATGCCCATCAACAGCCCGCCGGTCGCAAGGCATACTGGCCGCCCGACCTTGTGAATAATCCGGTTGGCGAAAAAACTCACCAGCATGATCCAAAAGCCGTTAGCGCCAAACACCAGTGAGAATTGCAACGGGGTTAGGCCGGCGGTTCCCATCAACACGTTAGGCGCTAGTGAAACATACGTCAGCGCCATCCCCATCGCCCCAGAGTTAACTACGGCGAAGGACAAAAAGCGGCGGTCGCTAAGAATTCGGGCATATTGTCGCACCGGTAATCCTTTGACACGCACAGTATCCGCCGGGCGAGTCTCTGGCAGCCGCAGGGCGATCAGTATCAAGACAGCCAGGGCGTAACACACAAGGAACCAGAACGGTGCGCGCCAGCCAAAGGCTTCAGCTAGCAGACCGCCGAGCAGCGGTGCCAGTGCAGGGATAATATTCAGCGTGCCGTTGAGAAAACCAAAGGCGTGCGCCGCATCGTCACCGTTCATTCGGTCACGCACACCGCTGAATGCCACTACCGCAGTGCAACAAACCGCGACACCTTGCAGCAGCCGCGAGGCAACAAACACCGTTGGCGTGGTTGCCAACGCCGCCATGGCCGCGCCAAGCATATAAATAACAATACCTGCCAACGCCACCGGCTTGCGACCGTAGTTATCCACTAACGGGCCGGCGATAATCTGCCCAAGGCCTAATACCAGAATGAACAACGAAATAGTGGACTGAATCAGCGCTTCGCTGCTGTTAAGGCCGAGAGCGATCGCGGGGATAGTCGGCAAATAAAGATCGATGCCCAGCGGGCCGAGAAGTACCAGGCTAAGAAGCAGAAACAGAAATTTTTGCATAACAAAAACAGCACGTCCGAGTGACAAAGAGGGCTAGAGTAGAGACTCTGGCGTTAAATAGAAAGGGGCAAAACATAGGCTGGTTATCGCTTCGCCTGTCTGCTCCGCTTACAGTGCAGAGTTTTTACGATAGTAAAGTGCTGAGATCGTATCTGCCACGTAGCGCGCCTGATGTTTGGCGTCATCCAAGGCGCGATGAGGCGTGCCCTCGAATGCCCGTTCCTTCTTGGGATTGAAACCCAGCAGTTCGGCCAGCGTGATCACGGTACGAACGTCTTGCGTATCCCAAAACTTCCAGGGGCACGGCATTTCAAGCTGCTGAAAGGCATGTTCGAGGATGGCGCAGTCGAATTCTTTACCGTTACCCCAGACTTTTACCGGGTCGGTGCTGTTCATATGGATAAACCGGCTCAGGTTGGTCAGCGTACGTTTAAGTGTCTCAGTGCCACCGAAAGCCAGCTTACGGGCTCCATCTGATTGTTTCGCCCACCAGGCGACGGTATCCAGGCTGATGGTCCTGCCGGGTTGATCTTTTTGGCTACTCACGGCGTTTTCAAACTCGGCGCCCAGTTGGCCGGTTTGGGGATCGAAAAAGACAGCGGCAACGACCAGAATCACAGCGCTTGGCTTTATGTCCAGCGTTTCAATGTCTAACATGAGATGGTGCATTGGGGCTCCCGGCTAAGTGAGGTCGTGCATAATCTTACTACAAACCGGGCGAGGATGCGCCGTCAGGCCAGTATGTCTGAAATGACCGGCGGATTTAAAGAATACTTTGAAATAGTCTAAGGCAGGGTAACCGAGGTATGATACTCAGGGTTCTGTTGTCGGGTTGGTTCTATCGGTGAGAACGTTTATTTTCATTTTGTGTATGGTCGGTTATCTGCTGGTATTGAGCTACCTTGGCGTTTTTGTCACTGATAAAATATGTGAAAAGTCTAACAATTATACCAAAGTGTGCCGTCTGGTAGATATCTCCGAGCCTCACATCCCAAGACAATGACCGGCACTCAGCCCAAATAATTGATGGTAATCAACGGCGTCAATATGCCTGCCAAACTAGCCAGTGTTATCCATTGCCGCCAGCCCAGGCGTGCCAACCAATCTTGACGCAGAGGGGGCGTTGCCAGTTGCCCTACGGCGACGGTGCCGGTAAGTAGCAGCGTCAGGAAAATGAATACCAGCCCACGGCTCCATGCATTGAATTCAATATGCAGTACATTGGCGTAATACAGTCGCATCAGAATGTAATAGGCCAACATAACCCACGCGAAATGCGTGCGTTTTTTCAACACCTGATAGAGAATAAATGCGATGAACAGGCTGTGGCACACTGAGATCAACGGCGCTTCAATCGGGTGCCTGACACAGCCGTTATATACCGCCAGGTAAACATTAAAGATCAACTGTGCATAGACGGTATATATATACCAGCCATAGATGACTTTGAGTTTTTTGGGGGTTGGTGGTATAGGGCAATAGTCCGGTATCATTGAAGCCTCCTGAGCTGACTAGCGTTATAGCACCCAAAAACTAAATGAATTTGAAACGTCAAACAGGCTTTATTTTGGCCCCGAATGGGAACTAATCAAGGTATGTCAGGTCTGTATCGAACAATACGAGCTTTGGCGTTAATAGTTGAATTCTAATGGTAATTCATTGATATGAAAGATTATAAAAATAGCCGCTTCGCAGCGTATCTGTTGATTTTTACGCTGGGTCTTTATTTTTTGCTTCCGCCAATGCTGGTCGCTTTCTTTTTTAAGTGGTTTAACTTAAACCCTTTCGTCATTATTCGATTTTGGCATTTTAATCCATTCTCCGCCGATCGGGGCATTCCCATTTATCAAACCTTTATATACGTATTCGTCGTATGGGGTGGGTTGAATGTTCTGGTTTGGGGAACGCTGTTTGCGATAGGGCGTTTGTATGCCCGGTTCACCAGACCTCGTTGAAGGTCAGTACCCAATGCTGTAAAAGTTGTAGATACTAAGCACTTTTCAAAATATAATGATAATCGTTATCATTTTTGGCTGAAAAGGGTGAGAAGGGATATCCCTTATGCGCCACCCAATCCGGTACGCACCTGTCACATTTACTCCCATTCTATGGCCAGCCTTGAGCTGGCACTTTTTTATTTTCAATAAGATATGTCCATTCTGACTATGGGGCACCTGTGGGCTGAGTCACTTCGGAGGCTCATAAAAAGCCAACGTATAGTGTAAATCATTATGGATAAAGAGAGTGATTATCATTAGTATTTACATTTTGTAAGCCTCTGTGGACGCATTACTCGTTGTAACGGGCGAGCTGGCTCATAGAGTGCGATTTAATGATATTTACTAGGGATTACAAGCATGTCGATTATTTTTCCTGTCAAAAGGTCGCGTGTTTTATGTGCATTCGCGATCTTCCTGCCATTGACGTCGTTAGCTGAAGATACGTTGGTCGTCACGGCAAAAACCGCAGACACGGCAGAGGCACAAACACAAGGCTACCAGGCCACTACCAGCCAGGGAGCCACTAAAATCGATACCCCCCTGGTCCTGACGGCGCAGTCTGTCTCGGTGGTTACGCGCCAGCAGATGACCGATCAGAGTAGCCAGACGGTTAACGATGCGTTGAAATATGCACCGGGTGTCTTTACCAATTTTTCCGGTGGTGCGACGCGCTATGACACCATTGCGTTACGTGGTTTTCATGGTGGTGACGTTAATAATACTTTCCTTGATGGTTTACGTTTGTTGAGTGACGGCGGCACTTACAATGCCTTGCAGGTTGACCCTTGGTTCCTGGAGCGTATCGATATTATTAAAGGGCCCTCGTCGGTGATGTATGGGCAAAGCATTCCGGGTGGGTTGGTCGCGCTCACGTCCAAGCGGCCGCAGTTCGACACGCAGGGGCACGTTAATCTCAGTGCCGGTAACAACAGCACTAAAGGCGGTGCCTTTGATGTGACAGGGCCATTATCGGATCAATGGGCTTATCGCTTGACGGGAATGACGCGCAGCAGTGAAACCATGTATGACCACCAGCGCGAAGAACGTTATGCTATTTCACCGTCATTACTGTGGCAGCCGGACGAAAATACCTCGTTGTTGTTAAAAGCCTATTTGCAAAAAGATCCTTCTGGCGGCTATCACAGCGCGGTGCCGGCTGATGGGAGCCTTTACTCAAGCTCAGGAGACAAACTGGGCCGAGGGTTCTTCGACGGCGAAAGCAGCCGTAATGTGTTCAAACGCTGGGAACAAATCTACAGCTACGTTTTCTCACACAGTTTTAACGATGTTTGGTCATTCCGGCAAAATGCCAGCTATACCCATTCCAATGTTGAATTACAGCAGGTATATCAGATTGGCTGGGATCCAGAACACCAATTGTTGAACCGCTATTACAGCGGTTCTGCGACCTCGTTGGATGCATTTGCTGTCGATAATCAACTTGAAGCTGATTTTGCTACCGGCTTGCTGGAACATAAAGTGATGCTGGGGCTGGATTACCAGCGCTTTCGTAACAATCTGTGGGATGAGTCAGCAGGGGCTTCTACGTTGAATCCCTATACCGGCGTGTCCGGTGGCGCGGGGTTAACCCATCTGACGCATACCGATTCCAGGCGTCACTATGAGCAGACGGGGGTGTATTTACAGGATGAAATCAGTCTGCGGAACTGGTATCTGAATCTGTCCGGCCGTTTTGACCGCATAGATTCAAAAAATACGGTGCTCAACACGGGCACTAGCGATGCGCGTAGTGATGATAACTTCAGCGGACGTGCGTCGTTGCTTTATCATTTTGATAGTGGTTTTTCACCTTATGCCAGTTATAGCACGGCGGTGACGCCGGAGGCGCTGCCCGATCAGAACGGACATATGTTGAAACCGAGCACCAGCGAGCAATATGAGGTGGGTTTGAAGTACCAGCCGCCAGGCAGTTCATCAATCTACAGCGTGGCGCTTTATGACTTGACGCAGAAAGATGTAGCCAACCGCGTTGTACAGCAAAGTTATTATCTGCCTGCCGGTAAGGTGCATTCTCAAGGTGTTGAACTCGAGGCTCGCAGCAAGATCACCGATCGTTTCGATCTGATTGCTGGCTATACCTATAACAAAGTGAAGTTCAAAGACGCAATTGATGGCAACGACGGCAATACACCGTATTTGGTGCCAGAACAAATGGCGTCACTGTGGGGAAAATACGCGACGGCTTACGGCGTTGAGGTGGGGGCTGGGGCGCGTTACATCGGTAAACAGTGGGCGGACAATGAAAATACGCTGCGTATTCCTTCCGTGACGCTACTCGATGCCTCGGTACGAATGAATTTGGACCGCGTGAATCCGTCGTTGAAAGGTGCCTATGTGCAATTGAACGTGAATAACTTGACGGACAGAGAGTACGTTGCTGCGTGTTACGGCACCGGTTATTGTTACTGGGGAGCGGAGCGTACCCTGGTGGCAACGGTCGGATACGACTTCTAAAGAAAGGGTAATATCGCCCCGTCGATGTTTGGCGAGGCGGTTTCTATAGCGTTAGAACAAGGAGAACATCAACACTACAGGCAAGCTCAGAGGCCAGGTCAAACCAATCGTTAATGCACTGATAAAACGAATCTTAATCGTGTCCCGACTGACCAGGTAGGTAAAAATCATAGAGACTAACAGGCCAATTAAATAAAAGTATTGTGTTGCAACCCACAGCGACGACATGAAACCGATCCCAGTTGTATTTTTAAGCTGTAAATTCTAGGAGCTTAATTCTACATAATCAATGCTTATTAATTGTTTGTTCAATTTGTTATATATAACCACAAAATATGTGGATATATGTCCATGTCGCTGGGTTTTCAGAGTATTCAGTAATGAGATGATTTGAAAATGTTAAGATAATGTAATATGTTGGTGTCATGTAGAACAACATGAGGTGCAATTATGGGCTTTTGGAGAATCGTATTTACCATCATCCTGCCGCCACTGGGTGTATTGCTTGATAAAGGCATCGGCGGGGCGTTTATCCTCAATATCATCTTAACCTTATTGGGCTACTTCCCAGGGTTGATCCACGCATTCTGGATCCAGACGAAGCAATAACTGTCTAATTTCCCGGTGTTTTCAATGGAAATGCATCCGTGAATGTCGTGTAGCACAATAGGCCCTGGCGTTTGTACATGCCGGGGTTTTTTATTTTATGGAACCCTAATGGATGTTGAGGCCATAGACAAACAGCCATGAAAACAGCATGGCCAAAAGGCCTGCGATAAAAAGGATAGAGATCATTTCCTTCATGTAAAACTTCCCTTTCGATTTTGGTGAAATTACTTCTTATTGTTTTTACATGAGATTTTAGATCTTAATGGGTATAAATCCTAGTTTTAATGTCAGCGAAGGAGTGCTTTGCCGCCAGACCAGCCCTAACTATTGGAGACTTTCCCTTGGATATTCCTGTATTAGTCAGCGGTAGATTGGTATTACGCCCATTGGAGCGTGCCGATGCTGGAGATATTCAGCGTTTGTTTCCACGATGGGAAATCGTACGTCATATGACATGCCAAATACCCTGGCCATACCCTGATGGTGCCGCGCTTGAATTCATCAATCATGTGGCATTACCGGCGATGGCGGCAGGGACTGGCTGGTTTTGATCTATCCGGCGCCAAGAGGATGAACGGCATTTGATCGGTGTGATTAACCTGAGTGTTGGCGGTGGCAGCAACCGGGGTTTCTGGCTTGCCCAAGAATGGCAACGTCAGGGATTGATGACGGAAGCCAGTCAGATCGTGACAGATTACTGGTTCAATGTGCTGGAGCAAACTGTGTTGAGGGTGCCCAAGGCAAAGGATAACCTGGCGTCACGATCTATTTCTATGCAGAGCGGTATGCGTGTGGTCGCAACAAAAGAAAATGACTATGTGGGTGGCCGCATGCTTACGGAAATCTGGGAAATAACCCGTACCGAATGGAGTGCGGGGAGGGATGCCCCATAAGTTAACTATTCGGAGCTATTGCTGAAAACGATAGGTGTGCACTATATACAACAGGGCATATAAGGCGTTTTGATTCAGGGCAGAGGATGCTGAGAGGATCACAGCACTCAATGAACGAGTTTGACGTAGCGCCTCCACGTTAAAGAGGGAATCAGTAATGAAGACAAAACCCACAGTTGTCCTGGTTCATGGATTTTGGGGCGGAGCAGCGCATTGGAGCAACGTCATTACCGAATTGTCGCGTAAGGGTTATCACGCCATTCACGCCGTAGAACTGCCGCTGACATCGTTGGCTGATGATGCTGAACGCACGCGTAAGATGGTCGCACAGCAGGGCGGCCCGGTGCTCTTGGTCGGACATTCTTATGGCGGTGCAGTTATTAGTGAAATGGGTAATCTACCGAACGTCGTCGGGTTGGTGTATATCGCCGCGTTTGCACCGGACGCGGGTGAAAGCGCGGGTGGAATTACGCAAGAACATCCTCCCGTTGCGGCAGTGAACCTAATGCCGGACAGTGACGGTTATTTATGGATCAAAGCGGATAAATTTCACGAAAGCTTCTGTCAGGATCTTGCTGCCGATGAAGCTCTGGTGATGGCTGTGACGCAAAAGGCGCCGTTGGCCAGTACCTTCGGTAATGCTATTACTGAGCCTGCGTGGAAGCACAAACCATCATGGTATCAAATCTCCCGTAATGACCGGATGATTGCGCCAGAGAATCAACAGCGAATGTCAGCGCGGTTAAAAGCGAAAAAAGTCATTACCTTGAATGCCAGTCATGCCTCTCTCGCTTCGCACCCTCAGGAAGTGGCGGCTTTAATTGATGAAGCAGCGAAGGCTTCGTAAAGGTTGTTTGCTTCAAGGCCCCACTGCCGTGGGGTTTTTCATTTATAGAGATTGACTGCTTAAATAATTTCTCTCCAGCTGCATCCAAAAGCATCTCCTCGTACGTATATCAGAATGTGAGGCAAAACTTTACCTCCCTTACCTTCGAGGAAATGGTCATGAAAAAGCTTATTACTGGCGTTTTATGTGCATCAGTCTTGTTCAGCGGTGTGTCTGCTGCTGCCATGATGGGTGATCAGGTTATGGTCGGTGGTGCAGCCATGTATCCGAGTAAAAATATCATCGAAAATGCGGTTAACTCCAAAGACCATTCAACCCTGGTGGCTGCGGTTAAGGCTGCTGGGTTAGTGGATACTCTGCAGGGGAAAGGGCCATTTACTGTCTTTGCGCCCACCAATGCTGCCTTTGCCAAATTGCCGGCGGGTACCGTCGATAATTTACTGAAGCCGGAAAACAAGGCGTTGCTCACCAGTGTGCTGACCTATCACGTTGTAGCAGGCAGGTATGACATGAAACAACTGGAGAAAAAAATCCATGACGGCAAGGGAACAGCAGAATTGAAAACGGTGAATGGGCAACCTTTGTGGATCATGAACAATGGGCCACACAATATTCAGCTTAAAGATGGAAAGGGTAATATTGCGAATATCAGCACCTATGATGTGTTCCAGAATAATGGGGTGATCGATGTTATTGATACTGTCCTGATGCCTAAATAAATTGGGTCTATACTTGGTGCGGGTGGTCTGAGCGACAGCCCCCGCACCTTAATCAGGATGGGACATGACTGAACCCTTACCAGAACATGATGTGGCGATGATGAAAGCCATTGGACGTGGCGATCGCCAGGCTTTTGAGCAACTCTATCGCCAAACGTCACCGCGTTTGTATGCCGTTGCCTTGCGTATCCTCAGGCGGCAATCTTGGGCAGAAGACGTGCTGCATGAGAGCTTCATCAGCGTATGGAATCGGGCAGCCAGTTACGATCCGCTGCTCAGTTCTCCACTGACCTGGTTGACACACATTGTGCGCAACCGCGCTATTGACTGGTTACGAAGTGCGGGCGGAAAGGCGGCAGAACGCGAGGATGAGCTGGTTGATTTTGATGGTGACGGTGACAGTTTCGCTGAACCAGCCGAGGCGTTGCAACGCTCGCAAGAGGGAGAAAAGCTCACGGCGTGTCTGGATCATTTGCCCACCGATCAACGACAAAGTATCGTGCTTGCATATTATCAGGGAATGTCGCACGGTGAAGTTTCCGTTTATCTTCAACAACCGCTTGGCACGGTTAAAAGCTGGATCCGCCGAGCTCTCGACCATCTAAAAGACTGCGTGGGATTATGAAAAACCGGGGGGAGTATGACTCAGCCCTGGCTGCGGAGTATGCGTTAGGCACGCTGCGCGGCCCGGCGAGATTCAAACTGGAACAGCGAATTCGCCACGAGCCAGAGCTGGCCGCATTGGTGGCACGTTGGCAGCAGTTGTTAGCGCCTCTTGATCACGCGTTGATCCCGATAACGCCGCCGGAACGGGTATGGAAGAAAATCCAACTTAGCCTGCCACCGCTGTCACGCCAACGCCAGTGGCGCTGGGATTATCTTGCCTGGGCACTCGCCGCGGGTTTGGCCGCAGTGGTGCTGGTGCCGCGTTTTATCGCACAACCGCCGGAGTTTACCCCTGCATTGGTGCTGAGTAGCGAGCAACGCGGTAGCGAGCAGTGGATTGTCAGTCTCGACAAAGCGGTAAAACATCTGCAACTCACCCCAGTTAATCCACAACAAATTGCTGCGACAAACAGTCTGCAACTGTGGGCAATACCCGCCGGGGAAAAACCGGTGTCGCTTGGTGTGGTTGCGGCGAGAGACGTGACCAGGCTGACTTTGGATCAGATTCAGTTGTCCAAAGGAATGACCATCGCCATCAGCCTGGAACCTGCGGGTGGATCCCCCACTGGACAGCCTACAGGGCCAGTTCTGTATGCTGGGCAGCTCGTTTCACTGTAGTGACTTATGGGCCGTTGCGGTGGTCATTGCGCAAGCGGATTAAACCGGCTTACTGTGTTCAGCCGCGTGCATTGCCAGATAAGCCTGAATGTTACTGTCTCTGATCCCCAGCGTCGCTAAAATTTCTGCCATAAAGCTGACGGGGGCACTCCCCGGCGCTGTCACAATACGTCGATCGGTTACGGCATAAGGCACGTCTTGATAGTGCGTACCTCCCCGATAGCCCGGTACTGACGACAGGTTTTCTGCCGAATTAGAGGTATGACGGCAGTTATCAAGCACGCCCGCCTGTGCCAGAACCCGGGTTCCGTCGCAAATTCCTGCGACAACGATATTCTTGCTGTATGCCTCAGCCACCAGGCCATTGATATCAGGCGCTTCTTTTGTCTGCCATGCCGTACCACCGCAAATGATTAACAAATCAATGTCGTCCAACGGGATGGCTTCGATCGACAATTGCGGCGTCACAAACATACCGCTGGAGGAGATTACCGGGTCACCATTTGGGGCCGCAAAGCGGATATCAAAACCATAATAACCGCGGCAAGTTGAGTTGATTAAAGCTGTTTCCCAATCGGAAAAGTTGTCAGTAATAACGGTGATAGCGCGTTTCATTGGTGCGTCTTTCCCTGCATTTGTTGGCGTGGAGCGAGGCGTTACCCCACGCAGGAGTACCCAGCTTAAAGGCTGCCACTGCCAATTTCTGTCAGTAGGGTTTGTGACGTGCTATCTCATTGTCTTGCCAAGGCTGATATCAAAAAAATCCCGCACAGCGGCGGGATTAAGGGATGATAGCGACAAACTGGATTCTATTCTGATTTTGGTGTGGTGTGTGTCCAGATGGCGACAGTACCGCAGCTAAATTTCAGCGACAAGGGGAAAAGACGAAATGACGCAGGTATCAGAATATCCTCAACAAAATTGCGACGCATTTATCCCGCCAAGATCACGGAATGTTCGCAGAGAAGAGGATTGTGGGGCTGTAGGATAAGCGTCAGGCTTGGTGCCTTATCGTCGTTTAGGCTTGGTGCTGAAAGAACGTGCTTATCCTGCAAAAAAACAGCCGGCTAATGAGATTAGCCGGCTGCGATTCACAATGTTAATTACACGGTCTGCTTGTGGAATAGCTCGCGGAATACGGGGTAGATATCATCCGGTTCGCGGATATGCTGCATGGCAAAGTTTTCGAATTTCGCCTGCAAGTCTTCATACTCCCGCCACAGCGTCTGGTGGGCGCGACGCGTGATTTCGATGTAGCTGTAATAACGCACCATGGGCAGCAGTTGTTTTGCCAACAACTCATGACACAACGGTGAGTCATCGGCCCAGTTGTCACCATCTGACGCCTGTGCAGCATAGATGTTCCATTGCGCAGGATCGTAACGCTCTTCAACCACTTCGTTCATCAGTTTCAGCGCGCTGGAAACGATAGTCCCACCGGTTTCTTGCGAATAGAAGAACTCCTGTTCATCCACTTCTTTTGCCTGAGTATGGTGACGGATATAGACGACATCTACGTTTTTATAGGTTCTGCTCAGGAATAAATAGAGCAGGATATAGAAACGCTTAGCCATGTCCTTGGTGGCCTGGTCCATTGAGCCGGAAACGTCCATCAGGCAGAACATGACTGCCTGGCTTGAAGGTTCCGGTCTGCGCTCATAGTTTTTGTAACGCAAATCAAACGTATCAATAAAGGGTACGCTTTCGATTTTTTTGCGTAATTCAGCAATTTCTTTGCGCAGCCTTTCCTCTTCCAGCAGTTGCACCGGTTCGGTGTTTTCCATCTGGGTGAGTTCGTCCTCCAACGCATGTAACGCGCGTCGTTTGCCGGCGGTCATCGCAGTACGTCGCGCCAGCGAATTTTGTAGCGAACGGACCACGCTAATATTGGCCGGTACGCCGTTGGCGGTGTAACCAGCCCGATGGGTTTTGTATTCTGTAAGCTGCTTATACTGGTTCTTTTTCAGATTCGGCAGCGCCAGATCCTCAAACAGCAGGTCAAGATATTCGTCCTTGGAAATTTGGAAGACGAATTCGTCCTCGCCTTCACCGTCTTGGCTGGCGTTACCTTGACCGCTGCCACCGCCCCCGCCACCCTGAGGGCGTTCGACACGGTCATTCTGCACGAAATGATCGTTACCTGGATGAACGCGATGGCGTGTGCCACCGCGACCCTGATGAAACATTGGTTCGTTGATATCACCAGTGGGGATCGAGATGGATTCTCCACTGTTTACGTCGGTGACCGAACGCTTGTTGATGGCTTCGGCAATCGACTGTTTGATTTGCGACTTGTAACGGCGCAAGAAACGTTGGCGGTTAACCATGCTCTTGTTTTTGCCATTAAGTCGTCGGTCAATAAAATACGCCATACATCCCCCAAACGACGTTGCCAACTTGCTATGCCATCTCCATGACGCCAATTCTCATTATATCCGCCATACTTGAGGCTGTATTTGGGTTGGTTTCCCGGCTTACCCCAGGCCACGTACTCTTTGTACGCACCCGGGGATAGGCTCAGTTGCCGTCGATACAACCACCAACGACTTTGGATATAGTCGTTATGAAGACTTCCTGACCCGCAGATACCATTCACACAGAAGACGCACTTGTTTGCGGGTGTAGCCTTTTTCCATCATACGGTCGACGAAGTCGTCGTGTTTTTTCTGCTCATCCGTTGAGGTTTTAGCGTTAAACGAAATCACTGGCAGTAACTCTTCGGTGTTCGAGAACATTTTCTTCTCGATCACGGTACGCAGCTTCTCATAGCTGGTCCAGTTAGGGTTACGACCGCTATTATTAGCCCGGGCACGCAGCACGAAGTTGACTATTTCGTTGCGGAAGTCTTTCGGATTACTGATGCCAGCGGGTTTTTCGATTTTCTCCAGTTCAGCATTCAGGGACTCGCGATCGAACAGTTGCCCAGTATCCGGATCACGGTACTCTTGATCCTGTATCCAGAAATCTGCATAGGTCACGTAGCGGTCGAAAATGTTCTGGCCGTATTCCGAGTAGGATTCCAGATAGGCCGTTTGGATCTCTTTACCGATAAACTCGGCGTATTTCGGGATCAGATAGCCTTTCAGGTGTTCCAGGTATTTCTCTGACAAATCCTGTGGGAATTGCTCGCGTTCGATCTGCTGTTCCAGTACGTAGAACAGGTGTACCGGGTTAGCAGCGACCTCAGCGTGATCAAAGTTGAACACCCTTGAGAGGATTTTAAATGCAAAACGGGTGGACAGGCCGTTCATGCCTTCATCAACCCCTGCATAGTCGCGGTATTCCTGATACGACTTGGCTTTCGGATCGGTATCCTTGAGGCTTTCGCCATCATAGACGCGCATCTTAGAGTAGATGCTCGAGTTTTCAGGCTCTTTCATGCGTGAAAGCACGGTAAAGCGAGCCAGCGTTTCCAGTGTGCCAGGGGCGCATGGGGCATGGGTCAGTTCGCTGTGATCCAGCAGTTTGTCGTAGATTTTTATCTCTTCCGACACCCGCAGGCAGTACGGGACCTTAACGATATAAACACGGTCCAGGAATGCCTCGTTGTTTTTGTTGTTACGGAAGGTCACCCATTCGGATTCGTTGGAGTGGGCCAGAATAATGCCGCTGAACGGCAGGGCAGAAATCCCCTCGGTACCGTTGTAGTTACCTTCCTGGGTGGCAGTCAGCAGAGGGTGCAGCACCTTGATCGGTGCCTTGAACATCTCTACGAACTCCATGATCCCTTGGTTGGCACGGCAAAGGGCGCCGGAGTAGCCATAGGCATCCGGATCGTTCTGCGCGTGGTTTTCCAGCTTGCGGATATCCACTTTACCTACCAGCGCAGAGATATCCTGGTTGTTCTCATCACCCGGTTCTGTTTTGGCGATGGCGATCTGTTCCAGGATGGAAGGGCGCACTTTCACCACTTTGAATTTGGTGATATCGCCGCCAAATTCATGCAGGCGTTTAGCCGCCCACGGGGACATGATGGTGCCGAGATAGCGATTAGGAATGTTATATTCTTTTTCCAGAATATTGGCATCTTCCTGCGGATTGAACAGGCACAGCGGATGATCGTTGACCGGGCTGCGTTCTCCGTTGGCACTCAGTGTGTAAATCGGTACGAGTTGCATCAGCGCCTTCAGGCGTTCCGCCAACGATGATTTCCCGCCGCCCACAGGGCCCAACAGGTAAAGAATTTGTTTTTTCTCTTCGAGGCCCTGCGCGGCATGCTTCAGATAAGAGACTATCTGTTCGATAGCTTCTTCCATGCCGTAGAACTCTTCGAATGCCGGGTAGCGTGCGATCACGCGGTTGGAGAACAGGCGAGACATGCGCGACTCAAGCGCGGTGTCGACCATAACTGGTTCACCGATAGCCATCAGCAGACGTTCGGCCGCATTGGCATATGCACTGCGATCTTGCCGGCAAATGGTAAGAAAGTCCTGCAGTGTGAACTCTTCGTCCTTGGCAGCTTCGTAGCGCTGGCGATAGTGGTCAAATATGTTCATGGCGATGCCCGTCCTTTCGTTATTAGCACAGGTTAAAGGGAGCTAGTGATAGTCTTGTGGCCCCCGAAAGAAGAAGTTATCCCTGAGTACAGCAACCCGTATGCCAACTTGGTGCGCTTATAATCGCGAGTTGCGCTGTATTGCCACTGGCTCAGGATTCATTCACCTTCTGATTTAAGCTTAGTTTGCATACCGGAAAATTTCCTGCGTCATAAAAAGCTTTTTTTAAGTCATATCAATGACTCAGTTATTACAGGCGTATCAAATGCCTTGTCTGGCGCGGCCTGCGGCAAAAAACGTCACTGTTCTGCCATGATTAATTCATATTTCTGTTCTAAGTTATTCGATCTTAGTCGTTTTCCATTGTAAAGATTCAGCGCGTAACGAATTTTTCACATAAACTATGTCCGCAATTAACTCTGTTATTTATGGAAAAAGAACCAGTGAAGATTTTTCAACTCAAAACGCTAGCAATTA
The DNA here is from genome assembly GCF_017832355.1 of Serratia sp. PL17. Taxonomy (GTDB): domain Bacteria; phylum Pseudomonadota; class Gammaproteobacteria; order Enterobacterales; family Enterobacteriaceae; genus Serratia. Next base: position 1,666,200 of record NZ_JAFIBY010000001.1, on the reverse strand, counting down.
TCGCTTCCGCAATGGTTTGTGCGCAAAGTGCTCAGGCAGGAACTTGGTCACTCGGTGCTTCCGCACTGGTTAGTCCGGACCCGTATCGTGGTTATCAGGACCGCGTGTACCCGGTACCCGTTATTAATTATGAAGGTGACGACTTCTACTTCCGGACGCTGACTGCCGGTTATTACCTGTGGAAAGATCAGGAAAATCAACTGAGCCTGATGGGCTACTACTCGCCGCTGGGTTACCGCCCAGGTGACAGCGACGACGATCGCATGAAACAGTTGAACAAACGTCGCGGTACGCTGATGGCCGGCCTGGCCTATTCGCATTTTGCCGAGTGGGGCATCCTGCGGACGACGTTGACAGGCGATACGCTGAATTACAGCAACGGTATCGTCGGTGACCTGGCCTATCTGTACAAATTTGATCTGGACGCCTTTACCTTGGTACCCGGAGTGGGTGTGATGTGGAGCAGCAAAAACCAGAACAAATATTACTTTGGCGTGAGTGAAGACGAGTCTCGCCGCAGCGGTCTTGACAGCTATACGCCGAGCGATAGCTGGGCACCTTATGTTGAGCTGAGCGCTAACTACAAGATCAACAAGGATTGGGATGCGTTCTTTGTCGGTCGCTATGTCAAACTGTCTGACGAAGTGAAAGATAGCCCAATGGTGGATAAATCTTACACCGGGCTGTTGATGACAGGCGTGAAATACAGCTTCTAATCCAGCTGCGCACAAATAGTGTGCAATAAGTGCATCAAAAAGGGGCGTTTACGCCCCTTTTGCACATTCTTGGTGCGGTAACGGAAGGCGGTCGTATTGACCGCACTAAGAAAGACTACGCGTTGCTACGGATGCGGAAGGTCACAGCCAAACGCGCCGGTTGTTCACCTGCGGCCACCAGAGGCTTGCTGACGCGACCTGTTTCCACGCAAACCATGGTTTTATAACCGTCGTTTGGCATATCTGCCATGCTGCAAGACAATTCCACCCCTGGATTCCAGGCAATCACATCACTCATATGGTGATGATGAACCTCAATGGTGCGCCGCAGCGATGCGTCCTTAATCAGGCTGTAAGCATCTGGCTTGGTGTAAACCCGGTCAGTTTGCCCCACGAAGGTCACATCGCCCACCTGGCGTGCTTCTGAACCGCCAGCGACCTTATCGATATAAGGCTCACCGAGACCGGCAACGTTAACTTGTGCAATATCACCGATCTGGAAATACGTGTGCAGCGCAGCGGTTGCCTGATAGTCACCATGTGACTCCAGTTCTATCTCGCATTCTTCACCCAGTTTAAAGCGAGCAATCAGCGTAAAGGCATGGGGCCACAGGCTACGAGTTTGCTCATTGTCTTTCAGCGTGAATGTCAGTATGACGCCGTTCTCGTCTTCGTCATGCGCCGTCAGGCTCCACGGCTGATTGCGGGCGAAGCCGTGTGAGGGTTTTGCCACCGGGCCAAACCAGGGCCAGCAAATCGGTACGCCACCGCGGATGGCATTGCCTTTTTTAAACGGCGTGTTGTTGCTCAGCCAAATAGCCGGTTTTTCACCGCTAGGTTGCCAGGCCAACAGATGTGCGCCTTGCAACGAGATTGCTGCGCGTACTTTGGGGTGGGAAACGACCACCACAGGCAGTTCGTCGAGTTGACGTTGGCTGATGTAAGGTGAAATTTGTTCGGTAACGGGTAGGGTGAAAATCTTTTCGTTCATCAGATTGCCTTTTGTTCGCCGTAGAAACAAAAAAGGGCGACACAAATGTCGCCCTCATCATCACTTAACATCAATCCATTATTTGGAGATGTGAGCGATCAGATCCAGAACCTTGTTGGAATAGCCAGTTTCGTTGTCGTACCAAGAAACCAGTTTCACGAAGGTGTCGCTCAGTGCGATACCGGCTTTGGCATCGAATACGGAAGTCAGAGTTTCACCGTTGAAATCGGTAGAAACTACTTCGTCTTCGGTGTAACCCAGAACGCCTTTCAGCTCGCCTTCAGAAGCCGCTTTGATAGCAGCACAGATTTCTTTGTAAGACGCTGGTTTTGCCAGACGAGCAGTCAGGTCAACCACAGACACGTTCGGAGTTGGAACGCGGAACGCCATACCGGTCAGTTTGCCGTTCAGTTCTGGGATAACTTTACCTACAGCTTTAGCTGCACCGGTAGAAGAAGGGATGATGTTCTGGGATGCGCCGCGGCCGCCGCGCCAGTCTTTGTGAGACGGGCCATCAACAGTTTTCTGAGTTGCGGTAGTTGCATGCACAGTGGTCATCAGCGCTTCAACGATGCCGAACTTGTCGTTGATAACTTTAGCCAGTGGTGCCAGGCAGTTGGTGGTACAAGAAGCGTTAGAAACGATTTCCTGACCTGCGTAGGATTTGTGGTTCACACCCATAACGAACATTGGGGTGTCGTCTTTGGATGGGCCAGTCAGAACAACTTTCTTAGCGCCTGCAGCGATGTGTTTACGTGCAGTTTCGTCAGTCAGGAACAGGCCAGTTGCTTCAGCAACGACGTCAACGTTGACTTCGTTCCACTTCAGGTTAGCCGGATCTCTTTCTGAGGTACAACGGATGGTTTTGCCGTTAACAACCAGGTGGCCGTCTTTAACTTCTACAGTGCCGTTGAAGCGGCCGTGAGTAGAGTCATATTTCAGCATGTAAGCCATGTACTCTGCGTCTAACAGGTCGTTGATTGCAACGATTTCGATGTCAGAACGTTCTTGAGCAGCACGAAAAACAATGCGACCGATACGGCCAAAACCGTTGATACCTACTTTGATAGTCATATATTCCACCAGCTATTTGTTAGTGAATAAAAGGTTGCTTGTAAAATTACAAAAACCTTACCAAGCGTCAAGCGGAATCGTGTCAATTCTTGCTGCAAATCAAACCTGAGACGTTGGTTTGAGTGCTTATTGCACATTCCGTTTGCGTTCGGCCTCATCCGTTATATGGGGTCAAACCGCCAAGTATAAAGTCAGTCCGTTTAAGATGTGTGATCGGCATCACATATTGCCGTGACATGGCCTTTATGGCGTACAGTTTAGGCCAAAAATCGCTGCAGTGTTGTTAATTTTTTGTTATTATTACTCATTGTTTTCGTTGACATTATCCACATTCAGAGAATCGCACAAATGGCTAAAGAGACAACCCCTGACCATCCGGGCACGGAACTGAATGAAATCCAACGTTATGTGACGCAAGAGCGTGGTACCGAGGCTCCGTATTCCGGTAAATTACTGCACAACAAACGCGAGGGCGTGTACCATTGTCTGTGCTGTAACCAACCGCTGTTCTACTCCGACAGCAAGTATGACTCCGGTTGTGGCTGGCCAAGCTTCTATGAGCCAGTATCTGACGATGCTATTCGTTATCTTGATGATAATACACACAATATGCACCGTGTTGAAATTCGCTGTGGTCACTGCGACGCACATTTAGGGCATGTTTTCCCGGATGGCCCGCAACCGACCGGCGAGCGTTTTTGCGTTAATTCCGCGTCGCTGAGCTTTACTGACGGCGAGAACGGCGAAAAAACGGCAGGCTAACGATTATTCCGTTAGAAAAATCGATTCAGCTAATTATTCTTCCACGAGTGAGGAAATGCTCTGATGGACGTGAAAGACTTGATTGCCGCCATGACGCCGGAAATCTATCAACGCCTGGTATTGGCTGTTGAGTTAGGTAAATGGCCGGATGGCGTCGCGTTGACCCCGGAACAAAAAGAAAATAGCCTGCAGGCGGTGATGCTGTGGCAGTCATTGCACAATACGGATCCTCAGCATATGAGCATCGGCACTGATGGCCAGATAGTGATGAAGAGTAAGCAAGAACTGAAACAGCAGTTCATTGCTGAACCGCTGGTGAAGTTAAAACCACAGTGAATCTGACAACGGGGCGATGCTGCCATCGCCCCGTTGATTTAGCGTTTCCCGTTGTTAATCCCCAATGATTCCGCCAATTGATGCGCCAACCGGTTATTGTCATCCGCGCCGTATTCCCAGAACATGGCGCCACCGAGTCCTTTGCTTTTGATGTAGTCCGCTTTGAGCTCAACCGAGCGTGGGTTCTCATACGAAATGGCAAACAGCGGCTTGCCTTCGGCAGATTTCATCGTCAGATAAGGTACCTGAGCGTCGCTGTCCCAATGGGCGGTGAAGCGCCGCTGCGGATCGTTTAACAGTTTGCTGACGATATCGTTGTATTTAAAGTAACTGTCCTTGGTGAGGTCCAATCCCATGGATTTGAACACGGCAGTTTCACGTGCAGTGAAATAGGGCTGGGTGACAGGGTTTTTAGCTGCGTCTGGTTTGTCCCAATCTATACCCGGTTCGGTCGCCCGTTTTGGCACCCGGCCATAGAAACCAATCCCCAGGTTTAATTGCGCGGGCTTCAACCCTGCTGCCAAATAGTTATCCACGACAAAATTGGCGCTGTAACGATCGGCAGCCGCGACGGTTGGCCACTGTTTGGAATCATACAGGTTGGCGTTGAAGTATTGAGTGCCGTACGCCATGTCATAGGTCATCAGGTTGATATAGTCGAGATAGGGTGCAATGCCCTTAACATCGACCCACTCTTGTGGGCTTTTCACATTGGCGCCGACGGCGATGGTCAGCAATTTGCCGTTATCCAGCGCCTTACGCAGCTCCCCTAACAACAGGGTAAAATTAGCGCGATCCGCCGGCTGGCTTTCGACCAGTCCCCAGGCACCGTTAACCGGGTATTCCCAGTCGAGATCGATGCCGTCCAGTTGGTACTGTTTAATGATCTGTTGCACCGAACGGATAAAAACGGCGCGGCTTTCAGGTGTTGCTGCGGCACCGGAGAACCCGCGGGCGCCCCAGCCACCAACGGACAGCAGCACTTTCAGTTCAGGGTTTTGCTTACGCAGAACGGGCAGCAATTGCAGATCGGCCATCACCTTGGGTGACAGATAAATTTGGTGCAGACGAGCAGGGTCTTTTAGTGCCGGGTGGGTTTCCTGCTTCTCGTCGTTATAGATCAGGCCGAAAGAGTAATTGAGGTGGGTGATTTGTGTGACGTCCAGCTTATTGATATCGCCGCCAGGGCCGGCGGTAACGTCACCCCCACCGTTGAAATAACCAACGGACAGATAAGAGGCCGCGTGAGCCATGCTGGTTCCAGCCATACCAAGCTGTACCGCTACCAGCAAAGGCAGCAGTTTACGGGTTAAAGCCATGTAATCTCCTTTGGTCGACAAGGCCGACCGAAACCGCCTGAGGCGGTAACATAAAGCCGGGCTCAAAGGGCCCCGGATGCGTATAACTCATTGATGCAATGCATCAGTGGTCATAACAGCAAAAGCGCTGGATACGAACAAGATGTAATCACATGAGAATGGTTGGAATGTGAGCGGCGTCGAGGTTTCTAGCGGAGTGGAGATGGGCGTGTTTCACGCCCGTTTATATCATTGTGCAATAAACTGTGACAGCGTCACGATTTGAGCGCCAGCCTGTTGCATGGCCTGAAGGGCTTTCTGGCTGTCGTCTGGCTGCAAATTGACACCGCGGCAACCGTCGATAATTACCGATGTTTGATACCCCAGCGCTAATGCATCCAGTACGCTAAATTTCACACAGTAGTCAGTTGCTAATCCCATGATGGCAAGGTGAGTGACATTCTGTGCTTTCAACCACGCGTCCAGTTCAGTGTGTGAACGGTGGCCGTTGTCGAAAAAAGCACTGTAGCTGTCGATATCTGTACTTTGGCCTTTGCGGAACACGGTGCTGATGCGCTGCTGCTCTAGCTGTGGGTGAAACTCGGCACCCTGGCTTTGCTGCACGCAGTGCACCGGCCACCAGACCTGAGGTAAACCGTCGAGCTCACCCAGGGTTCCCACCTCTGCATTGGCGTTGACCGCGAAGCTACGATGATTGGCGGGGTGCCAATCCTGGCTGGCGATCACTGGCTCACCGCGTGCGCTACAGGCCATCATGGCCTGATTGGCGACCGTGATCACGGCATCGCCTTCTGTCACCGCCAGTGCGCCGCCGGGACAAAAGTCGTTTTGCAAATCAATAAGCAACAGGGCTGTTTTCATTTCTACTCCGTGGTGCGGAATGGTTAACCACTAATGCTCAGCTCACCACGCAGATCCTGCTGCATCTGGCTGCGGATTTGTTCCGGTGTTAGTGGTTGGCTCAGCAGATAATGCAGTTTGGTCAAGGCAGCCTCAACGGTCATGTCGAACCCACTGATGACCCCGGCATGGGCCAAGGCATTACCGGTGGCATAACCTTCCATGTTTACCCGCCCGGAGATGCACTGCGTCAGGTTCACTACCACGATGCCGCGTTCAGACGCATCGCGCAGCTCATCAACCAACTCTGCTTTTTGTGGTGCGTTACCCACGCCGTAAGAGCGAAGTATCAATGCCTTCACCGGTTGCAGCAGGAAGTTGCGCACTACGGCGCCGGAAATCCCTGGGTAAATCGTCACTACGCCGATCGGCTGGGGTGTGATGTCATGTACTTTGAGGTCACCGTTGCAGGCCGGGCTATCGATGCCGTTTTGGCGACGAATATGGATACCGGCTTCCAATAATGGCGGCAGGTTGGGCGAGGCAAAGGCATCGAAACCGTCTGCATGTGCTTTGGTCGTGCGGTTGCCCCGAAAGAGCTTGTTGTTGAAGAACAGGCTGACTTCATTTACCGGGTGGTTAGCCGCCAGATAAAGCGCGTTCAAAAGATTGGTTTGGCCATCTGAACGCAGTTCCGCCAGCGGGATTTGGGAGCCGGTCACAATCACCGGCTTGGCCAGGTTTTCCAACATGAACGACAGGGCCGATGCGGTGAAGGCCATGGTGTCGGTGCCGTGCAGGATGACGAAACCATCATAACGGTCGTAATTCATTTTGATGTCATCGGCGATATGCTGCCAGTCTTCAGGCGTCATATCGGAGGAGTCTATCAGCGGCGCGTATTCATGAATGGTGAAGTCCGGCATTTCAGGCCGATGGAATTCTGGCATCAGGGCCAGTTGACGCTGTAGGTGGCCGGAAACCGGGATGTAGCCATGTTCAGAACGTTGCATGCCGATGGTGCCACCGGTGTAGGCGACGTAAATCGATTTCTTTTGCATAGTCTTGGTTTTAACAGAAATTAGATGGGCTGAATTATAGGGGGATAAGCGCAGAAAAAAAGCCCGGCGGGTGCCGGGCTGAGGATTAATTTGTTAGCGGACTTCTCCGCAGGTCAAACAGATAGCATAGCGATTTTGCGGATCGTTCAGATTATTGAACAAACCTGGTTGTTCTTTGACCGCCATGGCGACTGACGCCAGCGGGGCGGGTAGCATTGACTGGATAGCCGCCGGCAGCATGGCGTGAATAGACACACCAAACTGGCTGAGGACCATATCGGTCAGGCTTGGGGTATCAACAAACCAGTTAAGCTGCCACTGTTTCAATTGCGCCAACTCGGCGGCTTTCTTCACTGCGTCGTCGAAGTCGCCCAACTGATCGACCAGGCCATTGGCCTTGGCATCGCTGCCCAGCCACACGTGACCCTGAGCAATCTGATCAACCTGCTGCGGTGTCATTTTGCGGGACTTGGCGACCAGATCGATAAAGTTTTGATAACCTTTTTCGATGTTCAATTGCATCATCTGCGAGAACTCAGGCGGCAGCGCCTTGGTGACGGCCAGATCGGCCAGCGGGGAGGTTGCCACGCCGTCGGTATGTACGCCGATACTGTCCAACGTCTGCTCGTAGGTGTTAATCACCCCGAAGATGCCAATGGAGCCGGTGAGGGTGCTCGGACTGGCGATGATGTAGTCCGCCGGTGTAGAGACCCAATAGCCGCCTGAGGCTGCCATGCCGCCCATGGAGACCACGACAGGTTTGCCAGCGGCACGCACAGCAGCCAATTCGGAGCGAATAACTTCAGACGCACTGACACTGCCACCTGGGCTATTGACGCGGAAAATCACGGCTTTGATTGCCGGATCAAGTCGTGCCTGACGCAGTTCTGCGGCGGTGGTATCACCCCCAACGGAGCCCGGAGTTTGTGGGCCGTCCATGATTGCGCCATTGGCAAAGATCACGGCAATTTTGCCGCCCTGATCTGGCGTAGGCTTCGGCTGATAGTCATAGATGCTGGTGGCGTTGAAATCATTCGCCTGTTTGTCCCAACCGAAGGTCTTGATCAGTTGATTTTCGATGACGGTTCGTGATGCCAGTTCATCAACCAGTTTGTTGTCCAGCGCATACTTGGCGGTGTCCCCCCCGGCAGCCTGCAATCCACTTAATACGCCCGCAGCGCCTGGGAACAGCTGTTGCGCCGTGATCTGACGGTTAGCCGCTACTGTCTCCAGATAGTTTTGCCATAGGCCACCAATCCACCGGCTGTCAGCTTCTCGAGCTGCCGGTGACATGTCATCACGGATCAAAGGCTCAACGGCGGATTTATACGTCCCAACGCGGAAGATGTTGGTTGTGACCTTGAGTTTTTCCAGCAACGACTTGTAGTAAAGGTTGTTGGTTGCAAAACCGTGCAGATCGACCGCACCCTGCGGCGACAGGTAAACTTTGTTGGCGTAGCTGGCCAGATAATATTGTGTCTGGTTATAGCTGTCACCGATGGCAAAGATCGGTTTGCCGCTGTCACGGAACTCACGCAGCGCTTTGCCAATGTACTGCAGCGAAGGCTGATCGGCGCCGGCAAAGTCATTCAACTGCAATACCATGCCGGTAATGTTTTTATCGTCTTTGGCTTTACGGATGCTATCAACCACGTCAAACAGGGAGTTTTCCTGCAGGCGGTTGCTTGAGGCGCCCAGCAGTTCGCGGCCCCATTGGCGCACTTTATTGTTCATTGAGGGTTGGTCAACGACCACGCCGCTCAGATCCACCAGTAATGCCCCGCGAGTAGGGACTGTTGACGTGGTTGAGCTTTGGAACGACAAATAAATGCCCACCCCCACCAAGATCAGTAACACCAGGAACAGATTGAGGATAAGTTCCCTGATAAAGTTCAGCAGACGCCATGTCCACCTAAAAACGCCGGCAATGATTTGCCACAATGTGCGCATGTGCTCTCCAACAAGAGTCGAGAATGTTCCGCTATCCTAATGAGCGGGCGAGGAAATGTCAGCTTTAAATCGTGGGTCACAGAGGGGAATGCCGAGACTGTCACTCGCCGTTTAGCTATGTTAACGTGATCGTAATGAAAATTGTTATCAGGAGTTTACGATGGATGCACTGGATCTTTTACTGAATCGCCGTTCTGCGTCGCGCCTTGCGGCCCCTGCGCCTGCCGGTGAGGTTCGTCAGAATATCATCAACGCGGGCCTGCGGGCGCCTGACCACGGTGCTTTGCAACCCTGGCGTTTTGTGATGATCGAAGACCAGGGGCTGGAGCGCTTTAGCCAATTGTTACAAGCTGCTGCAAAACAGGATGAAATGGATGATGCGGCCATAGAGAAAGCGACTAAGGCGCCGTTCCGCGCTCCGCTGATCATTACCGTGGTAGCGCATTGTACCGAAGAAACCAAGGTTCCGCGTTGGGAGCAGGTTGTCTCCGCCGGTTGTGCGGTCCAGGCTATGCAAATGGCAGCATTGGCCCAAGGTTTTAACGGTATCTGGCGCACCGGTGCCTGGACTGAACATCCTTTGGTTCGTGACGCCTTTGGTTGCCGCGAACAGGACGAAATTGTCGGTTTCCTGTATTTAGGCACTCCTCAGCTAAAAGCGTCCACCAAAGTGGTCGCCCCAGACAGCACCCCGTTCGTCAGCTATTTCTGAGCCCCGTACGGACTGCGGAAAAAATGCACTAAATCCCGCCATTCTGTGTTGTTTCTGAGCAGGCTGTTCGGTTATCGACAACCTGCTCTTACCAATCCCGTCGGCAAGCGCTACCCTATGATATCTTGAATGCCGTTAACCGAAGGGAGTGGTATATGTCATCGCCAGCGATCCGTTTAACCCAGTACAGCCATGGCGCTGGCTGTGGTTGTAAAATCTCACCGAAAGTTCTCGAAACTATTCTGCACAGTGAGCGGGAGAAATTTGTCGATCCGAGTTTGTTGGTTGGCAATGAAACTCGTGACGATGCAGCGGTGTATGACATTGGTAACGGTGTCGGCATTATCAGCACCACCGACTTTTTTATGCCAATCGTCGATAGCCCGTTTGATTTTGGCCGTATCGCCGCGACGAATGCGATCAGCGACGTCTATGCTATGGGCGGTAAACCCATCATGGCGATTGCTATTCTTGGCTGGCCGATTGCTACGCTGCCGCCGGAAGTGGCACAACAGGTGATCGACGGTGGGCGTTATGCTTGCCAACAGGCGGGTATTGCGCTGGCTGGCGGCCATTCTATTGATGCCCCTGAGCCCATTTTTGGCCTGGCGGTCACCGGTATAGTGAATACTGAACGGGTGAAAAAAAACAGTGCCGCTCAAGCGGGATCCAAACTATTCCTGACCAAGCCGCTGGGCATTGGCGTGCTGACCACGGCCGAGAAGAAAAGCAAACTGCGTCCTGAACATGCAGGTTTGGCAACCGAAGTGATGTGCCAGTTGAACAAACCCGGCGCGGATTTTGCCGACGTTGAGGGTGTGACGGCGATGACGGATGTCACCGGTTTCGGCCTGCTGGGCCACCTGAGCGAGGTTTGCCAGGGCTCTGGCCTGCAGGCGACGGTATGGTTTGATCACGTGCCGAAGTTGCCGGATATCGAGCATTATATTGCCGAAGGGTGCGTGCCGGGGGGCACGGGGCGTAACTTTGACAGTTACGGCCATCTGGTCGGTGAAATGACCGATTTGCAACGACAGCTACTGTGCGATCCGCAAACCTCTGGTGGTTTGTTATTGGCTGTGCTGCCCGAGGCAGAACAGCAGGTGTTGGCCATTGCCGAACGTCATGGCATTCAACTCCAGGCAATTGGTGAACTGCATGCGGCAGTGCCGGCTAAGCCGTTGATAGAGGTCGTGTAGTGTCCGTAACGCCAGTGCGGGTGGATACCCAAGACTATCGCCGTATTTTTTTACACGATATCCCGCTGATAGATGTGCGCGCGCCCGTTGAGTTTCAGCAGGGCGCGTTCGCCAATGCAATCAATCTGCCGCTAATGAACGATGAAGAACGGCAGGCGGTTGGCACCTGTTACAAGCAGCAGGGGCAGCAGGCTGCTATTGCATTGGGCTACCGCCTGGTTAACGGCAGGCTACGTGAGCAACGGACAGCAGCATGGGTAGCACAATGCGCTCAACGGCCAGAAGGATATATTTACTGTTTCCGGGGCGGTTTGCGTTCACAGTTGGTGCAGCAGTGGCTGCGTGAGGTCGGTGTTGACTACCCACGCATTATCGGTGGCTACAAAGCATTGCGGCATTTCTTGCTCACCACGTTGGAACAGAGCGCCGAATTACCGATGGTGTTAATCGGCGGCAATACCGGCAGCGGTAAAACGCAGTTAATCAATGAACTGGCCGATGGGGTCGATCTGGAAGGGGCTGCTCATCACCGCGGTTCATCTTTTGGCCGAACGCTCGTGGATCAAAGCGCTCAGATTGATTTTGAGAATCGTCTGGCTGTGTTGTTGCTGAAAAAACAGCATGGTGGCTGCCGCCGTTGGGTGCTGGAAGATGAAGGGCGTATTATTGGCAGCAATAATGTGCCATTACCCATCTTCAACCGCATGCAGCAAGCCCCAGTGGCGGTGATAGACGATCCCTTTGACGTGCGATTGGCACGGTTGCAGCACGAATACATTGACCGTATGCGCCTCGAATTTGAACAGGCTTATGGCCCAGAGCTGGGTTGGCAGAAATACGGTGAGTATCTGCATCACGGTCTGTTTGCCATTCGCCGCCGCTTGGGAATGGAACGTTTCCAACTGCTGACACAGCGCCTGGAATGGGCATTACAGTGCCAGCATGCCAGCGGGAATAGTGACGGGCATCAGGAGTGGCTGGTGTCTCTGTTGCAGCACTACTACGATCCGATGTATCACTATCAATTGGAAAAAAAATCCCAACGAATTGTGTTCCGCGGGAATTATGCTGAAGTAAGAGATTTCCTGATGACGTACAGCCAGAATAACGGTGAATAATGCGACTGTTTATTGCCGAAAAACCGAGTTTGGCGCGCGCCATTGCCGACGTTCTTCCTAAGCCACATCGCCGTGGCGATGGATTTATCGCTTGCGGTAACAACGATGTGGTCACCTGGTGCGTGGGCCATTTATTAGAACAAGCGCAACCGGATGCCTATGACAGCCGTTATGCGCGTTGGTCGCTGGCGGATCTGCCGATTATTCCTGAGAAGTGGCAATTGCAGCCACGGCCTTCGGTGAGCAAACAGCTTAATGCCATTAAAAAGCTGTTACAGGACGCCGATGAAGTCGTGCATGCTGGTGACCCCGATCGCGAGGGCCAATTGCTGGTGGACGAAGTGCTGGACTATTTGTCACTGACGCCGGAAAAACGTCAAAGTGTCCGCCGTTGCCTGATTAACGATCTCAACCCGCAAGCGGTAGAGCGCGCGATTGAACGGCTGCGTGATAACCGCGACTTTATCCCTCTATGCGTTTCCGCATTGGCTCGCTCGCGTGCTGATTGGCTGTATGGCATCAATATGACCCGTGCCTACACTATTCTGGGACGCAATGCCGGTTATGATGGCGTGTTGTCTGTTGGCCGCGTGCAAACGCCGGTACTGGGGCTAGTGGTACGGCGTGATGAAGAGATTGAAAACTTTGTGTCGAAAGACTTCTTCGAAGTTAAAGCGCACATAGTGACGCCAAAAGAGGAGCGCTTTGTCGCTCTCTGGCAACCCAGTGAATCCTGTGAGCCTTATCAGGATGAAGAGGGGCGCTTGCTGCACCGGCCATTGGCAGAGCACGTGCTCAAACGTATTGAAGGCCAGCCGGCGCTGGTTACGTCCTATAATGATAAACGGGAATCAGATACTGCGCCGTTGCCATTTTCTCTGTCGACCTTACAGATTGAAGCCTCCAAGCGCTTTAACCTGAGCGCCCAGCAGGTGCTGGATGTGTGTCAGCGTTTGTATGAAACCCATAAGTTGATCACCTACCCACGTTCCGATTGTCGTTATCTCCCGGAAGAGCATTTCGCCGGACGTCATTCGGTCTTAAATGCCATCAGCGTTCATCAACCCGATCTTTACCCACAGCCGGTGATCGACAGCGATCGCCGTAACCGTTGTTGGGACGACAAGAAGGTGGATGCGCACCATGCCATTATTCCTACCGCTCGTGCCAGTAAAGTGAATCTCAGTCAGGATGAAATGAATGTTTATGGGTTGGTTGCGCGTCAATATTTGATGCAATTCTGCCCGGACGCCATGTTCCGCAAGTGCGTGATTGAGCTGGATATCGCTGGGGGCAAGTTTATTGCCAAAGCCCGTTTTCTGGCAGAGGCCGGGTGGCGGACCCTGTTGGGCAGTAAAGAGCGTGATGAAGAAAACGAAGGCGCACCATTGCCGGTGGTGGCGAAAGATGACGAACTCTTGTGTGAACGCGGTGAGGTGGTTGAGCGTCAGACCCAGCCACCAAGGCCGTTCACCGACGCCAGCCTGCTTTCCGCCATGACGGGTATTGCGCGCTTTGTTCAGGATAAAGCGCTAAAGAAAATCCTGCGAGCGACCGATGGTTTAGGAACCGAGGCCACGCGTGCGGGAATCATTGAGTTACTGTTCAAGCGTGCGTTTTTGTATAAGAAGGGGCGTTATATTCATTCTAGCGAAACGGGTCGAGCCTTGATCCATTCGTTACCGGATATTGCCGCCCGCCCCGATATGACGGCTAATTGGGAGGCGACACTGACGCAAATCAGTGAGAAATCCTGTCGCTATCAGGACTTTATGCAACCTCTGGTAGGTACTTTGCAGGATCTGATTTATCAGGCCAAGCAGAGCCGGGCGAGTATGGCGTTTCGCGGGTTGCCGCCGTCACCTTCCTCCGGGGCGAAGAAACGTAAAAAAAGCGCTGGTAAGGCGCGGGAGAAAAGTGAATGAATCACAGGTTAGTGATGCTGGCGACGGGCATACTGCTATTTTCTGCCGCAGCGACGGCCCATCGTGGTGATGTGGATGTTGTTGTGCCGGTATCACCGGAAATCTGGGGCACGGCGAAGAGCGCCGCGGCTCAACCGGCTGCGCAACCCTGCAGCCGTTGTTGCATTTATCAGAATCAAAACTATTCGGAAGGGGCGATTCTCAAGGTGGAAGGAGAAGCGCTACAGTGCATTCGTGATCCCAACGTGGTTGGCACCAATCCCCTGATCTGGGTGCGTTTGAAAAAGTGACGCGGTAACCTTAGTGGCTCAGGCCTCTGAGGCGAGTGCAGCTATATACGCGGTAAGTAACGGCACGTCGGCCGGAGCCAGGGGATAGTCAAATGCCTGCTCCGGCGTTAACCACACAAAGTCGGAATGGCAACGGTTTTGTAATTCGCCACTGAATGCCGCAATACGCCAGGCATGCAACGTAATCACTCGTTCGTCCTGTTGCCATTGATTGCTGGCTACGTAGTTGCCGACGCTGGCCACAATCCCCAACTCTTCGTCCAGTTCACGCGCTAATGCTTGTGGTTGGCTTTCACCTTGTTCAACTTTGCCGCCTGGAAATTCCCACAGGCCGGCCTGATCGCTGTTGGCATCACGCTGTGCCAGTAAAATTTTGCCATTCTTTTCAATGATGGCAGCGACGACATCGATTATTTTCATCTTTATCACATAGCGAAACCCCGGCAATGGCCGGGGTTGGATTCATTACAGCGAGAATTCCGCCCAGACCGGGGCGTGATCCGAGGGTTTCTCCATTCCGCGGATCTGATAATCGATCCCGGTTGCGGTGCAGCGAGCAGCCAATGGTGTGCTCGCTAACAGCAGATCGATACGCAGACCTCGGTTTTCATCGAAACCCCGTGAGCGGTAGTCGAACCACGAAAACTCATCGTTACGCCCTGGGTTTGCGTGTCTGTAGGTATCTACCAGACCCCAATTCAGCAGGCGATCCATCCATTCACGCTCTTCCGGCAAGAAGGAACACTTACCGGTGCGCAGCCAGCGTTTGCGGCTTTCTTCGCCGATGCCAATATCATAATCACTTGGGCTGATATTCACGTCACCCATCACCAGTACCGGTGAGTCCACCGACATTTGCTGTTCCAGGTAGTTTTGCAAGTCCTGATAGAAGCGTGTCTTGGCGGGGAATTTGATAGGGTGGTCGCGGCTTTCACCCTGAGGGAAGTAACCATTGATCACCGTCAGCGTGCCTTGCGGCGTCGCCAGATCGGCCATAATGATTCGGCGCTGCGCGTCTTCTTCATCGGTCGGGAAACCACGACGTACGGCAAGCGGTTTTTCTTTGGTCAACAGCGCTACACCGTAGTGGCCTTTCTGGCCGTGATAGAACACGTGATAACCATACTGGCTGACGTCTTCCAGTGGGAACATGTCATCGTGAACTTTTGTTTCTTGCAGGCCAATCACGTCAGGTTGGTGCTGTTCGATGATGGCGGCCAGTTGGTGCGGACGCGCACGCAGTCCATTGATATTAAAAGAGACAAACTTCATGAGCGATGCCGTTTTTACGAGAAAAATGTGTTGAGATAGTAGCAGAGTTTGGCCAGAAATGTAACGCAGGCCAGCGGCTATGGCCGCCAGCTGCATGCTGTGCTATTTCGCCCAGCGATCGTAAGTCTTTGGCTGGTAATCGTCGAACTGCTGCAGCAAGGTGTGCGCAGACTCACTGATGTGCATGGTGCCGAGGTAATCATGGCGCATAAAGCCCTGATCGGCGACATGTTGCAAGAACCCGTTTAGCGGGCGATAAAAACCCTTAACATCCAGCAGGCCAACCGGTTTGCTGTGGTAACCGATCTGCCCCCAGGTCCAGATTTCAAACAGCTCTTCCAACGTGCCTATGCCACCGGGCAATGCGATAAAACCGTCTGCCAGGGCGGCCATGCGAGCCTTACGCGTGTGCATGTCGGGCACGACTTCCAGCTCAGTCAGGCCCCGGTGCGCCGTTTCCGCTTCTACCAATCGTTCAGGAATGATGCCAATTGCCTCGCCACCGGCGGCAAGCACGGCATCAGCCACAATGCCCATTAGTCCTTTCTTACCGCCGCCATAGATTAAGCGTCGGCCCTGAGCGGCAAGTGTTTGGCCCAATTGCCGTGCGCTATCGGCATAAGCGGGGTTGACACCTTCACTGGCACCACAAAAAACGCAGATATTGTTACGCATGCACTTCTTTCCTTACTGCATTAAAGAAGTCAGTGGTATAGCGAATTGTTAGCTGGAGTTCAAGTTGAGGATGTGCTGAATGGTTAAGGGAATTGATAAATGCTAAATCTGAGAGGCCAAAGGAGGATATTTACGCTGTAATACGGGAAGCTTCTCATCCCTTCAGGCCGCGCTAAAGCGCGTTGTCTCACTGCGTGAGACTCGAACCTTGTCGAAGCTTCTCATCCCTCCCCGTAAGGAGTGATAGGGGTGCTTTCAGGTTTGATTTGATTCTGGGGTATAGATAAGGATGGTGGTGGGGGAAGGATTATTCGTCGCAGAGCGACTCACCCTGCGGGCCGCGCTGAAGCGCGTTGTCTCACGTTGTGAGACTCGAACCTTGTCGAAGCTTCTCATCCCTCCCCGTAAGGAGCGATATGGATGCTTCCAGGTTTGATTTGATTCTGGGGAATAAACAAGGATGGTGGTGGGGGAAGGATGACTCGTCGTTACACTCCTCGCCCTGCGGGCCGCGCTAAAGCGCGTTGTCTCACGTTGTGAGACTCGAACCTTGTCGAAGCTTCTCACCTTCCCCGTAAGGAGCGATATGGATGCTTTCAGGTTTGATTTGATTCTGGGGAATAAATAAGGATGGTGGTGGGGGAAGGATTCGAACCTTCGAAGTCTGTGACGGCAGATTTACAGTCTGCTCCCTTTGGCCGCTCGGGAACCCCACCATGGTATTCATGGTTGTACTTGTTTGTCTAACAGAAAATCGGCTAGATTCCTGTGGCGCTTCGTCTGAAGGATTACCTCGCTGAAACGCGTTATCTTTCTGCGCTCGGCTCGAACCTTGTCGAAGCTTCTCATCCTCTCCCTCCATGTTTTATGCAGCTTCAGCTTGCGCTGTGCTCTCATCAACAGAGAGAAGATGGTGGTGGGGGAAGGATTCGAACCTTCGAAGTCTGTGACGGCAGATTTACAGTCTGCTCCCTTTGGCCGCTCGGGAACCCCACCACTGGCCTTGCTTGCGAAACATCTGTCTCGGTAAGCGGGGCGCATCATATCAAATGAAGCGGGCGTGTAAAGTATTGAAATGCAGAAAATGTATCGTTTGCCGATTTTTTGCCCGTGGCGGTGCATCCCTGAACGAAAGGCACCGCTTTATTGAGCAATTACAGAATGACTGTCCGGTTCCCGTAGACAAATACGCGCTGCGCCAGCACGTGATACAGCGCGCGGCTGAGCGCATTTTTCTCTACATCACGCCCCGCGCGCATCATGTCGTCAGCAGAATAGGTATGATCGACATGAATTACGTCCTGCATGATGATTGGGCCTTCGTCCAGGTTATCGTTAACGTAGTGCGCGGTGGCACCGATAATTTTCACGCCACGCTCGTAAGCCTGATGATAAGGCCTTGCCCCAATAAAGGCTGGCAGGAACGAATGGTGGATATTGATCACCTGGTTCGGGTAGTGCTGCACAAATGCTGGCGTCAGCACGCGCATATACTTGGCCAGTACCACGTAGTCTGGCTGGTATTGGTCAATCTGGGCCATCATTTTCTGATCGTGCTGATCGCGCGTCAGGCCTTCATGGCTGACCAGGTGGAACGGAATATCGAAGCGTTCAACCAGCGTTTGCAACGTATCATGGTTGCCGATAACCGCGGCAATCTCTACATCCAGGCCGCCGTAAGCGCTCTTCATCAGCAGATCGCCCAGGCAATGCGCTTCTTTGGTCACGAGAACCACGATGCGACGACGGCCGGAGTTATGCAGTTCACGAACAGAACCCGTCGGCAGTGCACCGTCGAGATCTGCCAGAAGCGTCGTATCGTTGAAAATACCTTCCAACTCGGTACGCATAAAGAAACGACCGGTACGGTGATCAACAAACTCATTGTTCTGAATAATGTTGAGTTCATGCTTGTAACAGATGTTGGTGATCTTGGCGATCAGGCCTTTGGCATCCGGACAAATGGTACGCAAAACTTTTCTTTGGACATTTTGATGTGGCATGGCGATGAGGATCCTGTCTGATACTGAACGTCCTGTCTGCGCAGGCGAGCATTTTTATAATCTTCATTTTCACACTGTTGCCAAATGGCAGCGGTCTGAAATCTATGGGTCTCAGTAACTGCCAGCTAACGGCCGCAGCACTTTTTATATTTTTTACCTGAACCACAGGGGCAAATCGCATTTCTGCCCGGCTGGGGTTTGGTACCATCAATATAGTACCAGCGTTGTTCAAGCTGAAGAAAGCGCGAACGTTCGTGCATTGCCTTGTGTTCGCCGGTGTTGCTATCAATGAAGCGGGCAATAAACTCGACAAAACCTTCATCGCTCTCATGGCCCTGTTTTTCTTCTACCACCGTCAGGCCAAGCCATTGGGTGTTCTTGAAGCTATCAACGATTGCATTACGCCATTCAGCGGCATGGCAGTCGGGATGCCAGGTCGCAATTAAGTAATCGACGTTGTGCTTCACATAAGCGCTAAAGCGTGAACGCATCAACTTACCGGGGGTCAGTGGTGTTTGTGTGCCATTGATGTAGGGTTCGCAGCATGCGCTATACTCCAGTCCGCCGCCGCAGGGGCATAATTCTGGCAAGTTGACTCCTAAAATGGCCGGAACGATAAGAACGGGCCGATGCTGAAAGGTATTTAGCGTCTATGTTACCTAACAATATTCGATCGTGACAATCTACGCTGGCAGCAGAGTTGATACAATTCACCGGGCAAGAGGCGGAAAGATGCGGAAAATTAAGATTGGACTGGCATTGGGTGCAGGTTCCGCTAAAGGGTGGGCGCATATCGGCGTGATCAACGCGCTAAAGAAATTGGGGGTTGAAGTCGATATAGTAGCCGGCTGCTCAGTCGGTGCACTGGTCGGTGCCGCTTTTGCCAGCCACCGTTTACCGGCCATGGAGGCCTGGGTTCGTTCTTTTAGCTATTGGGATGTGATCCGCTTGATGGATCTTTCCTGGCGGCGGGGCGGTCTATTACGCGGCGAGCGGGTGTTCAATGCGGTGGGGCAATTATTAGAAATCAACGATATCGCCGAGTGTTCGCTAAAGTTCGGTGCAGTAACGACGAATCTCAGTACGGGACGGGAGTTGTGGTTGACCGAAGGAGATATTCATCAGGCAGTGCGTGCCTCGTGCAGCATGCCCGGCTTGTTGGCACCGGTGTGGTTTGATGGTTATTGGCTGGTGGATGGTGCGGTAGTGAATCCTGTGCCTATCTCATTAACACGAGCCCTGGGAGCCGATCTCGTTATTGCCGTTGACTTGCAACATGATGCGCATCTGATGCAGCAGGATTTATTCTCTGTACGCCATCATGACGCGGAAACGTCAGGCGATATCCCCACGGAAAATTGGCGGGGGCGTTTAAGAGACCGTATCAGCAAAATGACGACCAGAAAGCCCAATTTTACGCCGACGGCGATGGAAATCATGGGGACGTCGATCCAGGTCTTGGAAAATCGACTGAAACGTAATCGTATGGCGGGTGACCCGCCAGATGTATTGATCCAACCTTATTGTCCGCAAATCTCGACGTTGGATTTCCATCGTGCCGAAGAAGCGATTGCAGCGGGTAAATTAGCCGTTGAAAAACAGATTGATGCACTTTTACCGTTAATAAAAAACAAATAATTATCAGATATTGCGGAGGTGGTCTGCGATAGAGACCATTTCCGACAAGCAGAAATGGCCTTTTTGAGCCACTATTACACTATGGAAAGGGAAGAGGCTCGGCTGATGGCATTACCATTGACTCACAAGCGCATTTTAGTCGTTGAGGACGAACTGGTTTTTCGTTCTGTGCTTGTTGGCTACTTGACGTCGTTGGGCGCAGAAACCAGTGAGGCGACCAATGGTTTGCAAGCGCTGAGTGCTGTGGATGACGTTAAGCCCGACTTGATTTTGTGCGATCTGGCGATGCCGGAAATGGGCGGGATAGAGTTTGTTGAGCATCTCCGTCTACAAGGCGTGCAAATTCCGGTGCTGGTGATATCGGCCACCGATAAAATGGCGGATATCGCCAAGGTATTGCGTTTGGGGGTACAGGACGTACTGTTAAAACCCGTGACCGATCTCAACCGCCTGCGCGAGTCGGTGTTGGGTTGCCTGTACCCCAATATGTTTACCTCCCAGGCTATCGAAGAGGTGGAACTGCTTCAGGACTGGGATGCATTGAGTAAAAATCCGTCTGAAGCCGTAAAGTTGCTCAAACAGCTGCAGCCTCCGGTGCAACAGACCATTGCTCATTGCCGGATTAATTACCGGCAATTAACGACCGGTGAGAACCCGGGTTTGGTGTTGGATATAGCAGCACTGTCGGATAAAGATCTGGCGTTCTATTGTTTGGATGTCACTCGTGCAGGAGATAACGGCGTATTAGCGGCGTTGCTATTACGTGCTTTATTTAATGGTTTGTTACAGGACCATTTAGCTAATCAGCGTCATCGGCTGCCGCAAATGACCGCATTGTTAAAGCAAGTTAATCAATTATTACGTCAAGGCAAGCTGGAAGGGCAATTCCCATTGTTGGTCGGCTATTATCACACCGAATATAAAAACCTGATTTTGGTCTCAGCGGGGCTTCATGCAAGTGTTAATACCGGTGATAATCAAATTCAACTGAACAATGGTGTCCCGCTTGGCACGCTGGGTGCGACCTACATGAATCAAATCAGCCAACACTGTGCAGCCTGGCAGTGTCAGGTTTGGGGCGCTGGCGGTAGGCTGCGGTTGATGCTCAGTACCGAATAGCGTGATCCTTTAAAATTATTATTTGAAATACAAATATTCGATGTGCCTATTTCTTCCTCAGGCCATAGGTTGGGTAATTGTCTTAAATTTTTTCTATTTGTGCTGCGGTTAATGCCAGACACTCATAAGCTGGTATACTCCGAAGGTTTTTCATATGGCGAAAAAGCTCATAAAATGAGCAACATTAAGAGAGGAAATAATGCCTGCTGTAAATCGTAAAGTCAGAAAGGCTGTGATCCCGGTTGCAGGCTTGGGAACACGGATGTTGCCAGCGACAAAAGCCATTCCAAAAGAAATGCTGCCGCTGGTTGACAAACCCTTGATCCAATACGTTGTCAATGAATGTATTGCGGCTGGGATAAACGAGATTGTGTTGGTTACCCATTCCTCCAAGAATTCGATCGAAAACCATTTTGACACGAGTTTCGAACTCGAAGCGATGCTGGAAAAACGTGTTAAACGTCAGTTGCTGGACGAAGTGCAGTCTATTTGCCCGAAGGGCGTTACTGTGATGCAGGTACGTCAAGGGGTAGCAAAAGGGTTGGGGCACGCGATTATGTGTGCTTATCCACTGGTGGGCGACGAGCCGGTCGCCGTGATTTTGCCGGATGTGATCCTCGATGAGTACAGTGCTGACCTGAAAAAAGATAATTTGCACGAAATGTTAGAGCGGTTTGAACAAACCGGCGTCAGCCAAATTATGGTCGAGCCCGTGCCCCATAAAGACGTGGGTAATTACGGCGTGGCTGATTGTAAAGGGTATGAACTGCAACCAGGCGAAAGTGCGCCGATGGTCAGCGTTGTCGAAAAACCTTCGCCGGAAGAAGCCCCTTCTAACTTGGCCATCGTTGGCCGCTATGTGCTTTCCGCTGATATCTGGCCGCTACTGTCAAAAACACCGCCGGGCGCCGGTGGTGAAATCCAGCTTACCGACAGTATCGAAATGCTGATGCAGCAAGAAACGGTAGAGGCTTATCACCTAAAAGGGATTAGCCATGATTGCGGTAACAAACTGGGCTATATGAAGGCCTTTGTTGAGTATGGCATGCGTCATGCTGGGCTGGGACAAGAATTTTCTCAGTGGTTGAGTCAATTGCTGGCCGCTGATAAGAAATAATTTATTTATCTTTCATCTTAATTTGAAAAACTAGGATTTTCCCATGAAAGTAACAGTTTTTGGTATTGGCTATGTTGGTCTGGTACAGGCAGCGGTGCTGGCTGAAGTTGGCCATGACGTTATGTGTATTGATATTGACGAACGTAAAGTCGAAAACCTGAAGAAAGGGAATATCCCTATTTTTGAACCTGGCCTGACGCCGTTGGTGCAACAAAACTATGAAGCCGGTCGTTTGCAGTTCACCACCGATGCGAAAGCCGGTGTTGCACATGGCAGCATTCAGTTCATTGCTGTAGGTACACCGCCGGACGAAGACGGTTCGGCTGATTTGAAATATGTGACGGCTGTAGCGCGTACCATTGCGGAACACATGACCGAGCACAAAGTGGTGATCGATAAATCTACCGTGCCGGTAGGTACCGCCGATAAAGTCCGCCAGGTTATGCAAGAAACGTTGCAGAAGCGCGGTAGCTCCGTAGCTTTCGACGTGGTTTCCAATCCAGAGTTTTTGAAAGAAGGTGCGGCAGTTGCGGATTGCATGCGTCCTGAACGTATCGTGATTGGTACAGATAACATGGATGTGATCGAACCTATTCGCGAGCTGTATGAGCCGTTTAACCGTAATCACGATCGCATGATTATGATGGATATTCGCAGTGCTGAACTGACCAAATACGCGGCCAACTGCATGCTGGCTACCAAAATCAGCTTTATGAATGAAATGTCTAACCTGGCTGAAATGTTGGGTGCGGATATTGAAAAAGTACGCCAGGGTATCGGTTCTGATTCCCGTATCGGCTACCACTTTATCTATCCAGGGTGCGGCTACGGCGGTTCATGTTTCCCGAAAGACGTCCAGGCACTGATTCGCACGGCCGAGCATATCGGTTACCAGCCAAAACTGTTGCAGGCTGTAGAGCAGGTTAACTACCAACAGAAATATAAGCTGACCAAGTTTATCAAGCATCACTTTGGTGAAGACTTGAAAGGCAAAACTTTTGCGCTGTGGGGTTTGGCATTCAAGCCAAATACTGACGATATGCGTGAAGCCTCCAGCCGCGTTCTGATGGAGCAACTGTGGGAGGCCGGTGCTACCGTCCAGGCCTACGATCCTGAAGCGATGAACGAAGTACAGCGCATTTACGGTCAGCGTGATGACCTGAAGCTGGTAGGCACCAAAGAAGCGGCGTTGCACGGTGCTGACGCGCTGGTTATCTGCACCGAATGGCAGAATTTCCGTGCGCCAGACTTCGACATAATTAAAAACACGCTGAAGCAACCGGTGATCTTTGATGGTCGAAATCTGTTTGATCCGGAACGTTTGGAAAACCGTGGCTTTACCTATTATGCGATCGGTCGCGGTGCATCCATTCAGCCGGTTATTTAAGGGACATATATGAAATTCCTGGTTACAGGTGCGGCAGGATTTATTGGTTATCACGCTGCTGAGCGCTTGTTGGCCGCTGGGCATCAGGTTGTCGGTATCGACAACCTGAATGATTATTACGATGTGGGTCTGAAAATGGCCCGTCTAGATCTGCTTGCGGACAAGCCTGCCTTCCAGTTTATCAAGCTGGATTTAGCCGATCGAGAAGGCATGGCAAAGCTGTTTGCAGAGCATAAATTTCAGCGAGTGATTCACCTGGGGGCACAAGCCGGGGTGCGTTATTCGCTGGAAAATCCGTTAGCGTATGCGGATACGAATCTCATCGGTCATTTAAACGTATTGGAAGGGTGTCGCCACAATAAAGTCGAGCATTTGTTATATGCTTCTTCCAGTTCGGTATATGGCCTGAATCGCAAGTTGCCATTTGCTACGGAAGACTCTGTCGATCATCCAATCTCATTGTACGCGGCGACTAAAAAAGCCAATGAGCTGATGTCACACAGCTATTCCCACTTATATGGTCTGCCTACCACTGGGCTGCGTTTCTTTACCGTATATGGCCCGTGGGGGCGCCCGGATATGGCGCTGTTCAAATTCACTAAAGCTATATTGGCTGGCGAAAGTATCGATGTATATAACCACGGTGAGATGCACCGTGACTTTACCTACATTGACGATATCTCCGAGGCTATTGTCCGGTTGCAGGCGGTTATTCCTCAATCAAATCCAGCTTGGACAGTTGAACAGGGCTCGCCGGCGACCAGTTCTGCTCCGTATCAGGTCTATAATATCGGCAATAGCACGCCCGTGAAGCTGATGGAATATATCAAGGCACTGGAGCAGGCATTAGGGATGGAAGCACGCAAAAATATGTTGCCAATGCAACCTGGCGATGTACTCGATACCAGTGCTGATACTGCGGAGCTCTATCGTGTGATAGGGTTTAAGCCGGAAACGGGTGTTGAAGAAGGCGTGAAACGCTTTGTTGAATGGTATAAGTCATTTTATAAAGTTCAGTAATTGAACAGCGCGTAAAATGCTATAAGGGGCTTAGGCCCCTTTTTTTATGCTTGAGGAAAGGCAGGGTGGCAATTTGGGAGGTGAATGATTGAGATGGCCTGCTTCAGATTATTGTGTAAAACCGGGTTTGTATAAGCTGCCTTTCCAGGCGTTTTAAGCATAACAAAAAGGCTCCCTGGGGAGCCTTTTTAACATGCAGCGGAACGCTATTACAGCAGGAAATCGTCCAGGGATTTACCTTGCTCTTCGATAGCTTTCTTAATCACTGCTGGGGTACGGCCCTGGCCGGTCCAGGTTTTCAGTTCGCCGTTTTCGTCTTTATATTGATATTTAGCCGGACGTGCTGCACGTTTAGCTTTACCTGCTGCTTTAGTTGCAGCCATAGTTTGCAGCAGTTCATTTGGGTCAATACCGTCAGCAATCAGCATTTCACGATATTGCTGCAGTTTACGGGTGCGTTCTTCAACTTCTGCTTGAGCCTGGCTGTCTTCTTCGCGACGTTCGTTCACAACAACTTCCAGTTTTTCAAGCATCTCTTCCAGCGTTTCCAGGCTGCATTCTCTTGCCTGTGCGCGTAGAGTACGGATGTTGTTCAAAATCTTTAATGCTTCGCTCATTGTCCTAGTCTCAAATTATATTGGTGGGGGCGTCTGGATAATAATAGAGTGCTCTTTTCTTTTCTGCAATAGACAAATTGAAAGGAACGCTCAAATTCATCTTTTAAAAAGGCGTAATCAGAACTCTCTGGCAAATATAGGGAGAAGACATAAGTATTACAAGCTCAATTTTTAAGTCAAATTTTCAACAGTGGCGGTATGATTACCGCACCAGAAAGGCATTCAGGACTAAGTTATAATTGTGTTTTATATCAATATTACGATGAGTTTTGTGGGTTAAATCACGTGCTTTAGTATGCAAACACTGTAAACAATGGGGGTATAAGAGTAAAGATAACGTCAAGAACTGTGCTGCTGGCTTTTTTATGCCATTAAATACGCCGAAGCGCTGTCTGCGGGCGTTAATAGATTTAATCCTTTACCAACCCGGCGTCATGCTGGGGGGTTCTCTTCACTGACAGACGATTAATGCCTGATGCTAATCATTAGCAGTAATTAAATGTGATGACAGACAGGGATCGTCCTGTAAATAGATGTAAAAGCGCAGTGGTGCAGAATGGAATGTTTCATTTGAAAGTTTGGTATTCGTTTGCCTGGTTATTGATTAAGTCGGAGGCGTGAGCAGGCCAGCAGGTTATGGTACACTTGGCTTCTGAATCAACGTCTGAATATTTCTTATACCATTGGAGTTACGGGCCCATGGCTCAACTTTATTTTTATTACTCTGCTATGAACGCAGGGAAATCTACCGCGTTGTTGCAATCTTCATATAATTATCAAGAACGTGGTATGCGTACACTGGTGTTTACTGCCGAAATAGACCACCGCTTCGGTGTTGGCAAGGTGAGCTCGCGGATCGGGCTGTCATCCCAGGCACAGCTCTATAATAATGAGTCGATGCTTTATGCGATGATCGCGCAGGAGCATCAGCAGCAACCCGTACACTGCGTCTTGTTGGATGAAAGCCAGTTCTTGACGAAGGAACAGGTCGAGCAGCTATGTGATGTTGTTGACCAACTGGATATTCCGGTTCTGTGTTACGGCTTGCGTACCGACTTCCTGGGTAAGTTGTTCATCGGCAGTCAATATTTGCTGGCCTGGGCGGATAAGCTGGTGGAATTGAAAACCATCTGCCACTGTGGGCGCAAGGCGAACATGGTACTGCGGCTGGATGAAAGTGGGCAGGCGATGCATGCTGGCGAGCAGGTAGTGATAGGCGGTAACGAGAGCTACGTCTCCGTTTGCCGTAAGCATTACAAGGAAGCACTACAGGCACTAGAGTAAAATGTGGGTGCTGTAGGGTACCTCTGGCAGCGTTTTAGCGTGGGGGTAGTTACCTGGCAGTTTGAGGTGCAACGCAAGATAAAAAAAAACCGCCTTTCGGCGGTTTTTTGTTGGTTTAATTAACCGTTATTTCTTGGTCTTTTTTTCTGCTTTAGCCGCAACCGGTGCTGCCAAAACTTCTTCATCAACCGCTTCACTGAACTTACGGCCGTAGAAGGTATCCAGCATGATTTGCTTCAACTCGGCAATCAGCGGGTAGCGCGGGTTGGCACCGGTACATTGGTCGTCAAAGGCATCTTCAGACAGTTTGTCGACCTTAGCCAAGAAATCAGCTTCTGTGACACCGGCTTCACGAATTGACGCCGGGATACCCAGTTCAGCTTTGATCTCGTCCAGCCAGGTCAGCAGCTTCTCGATTTTCTGTGCGGTACGGTCGCCCGGTGCACTCAAGCCGAGGTGGTCGGCGATTTCAGCGTAACGACGACGCGCTTGAGGGCGGTCGTACTGGCTGAACGCCGTTTGCTTGGTTGGATTGTCATTCGCGTTGTAGCGAATAACGTTGGAGATCAGCATGGCATTAGCCAAGCCATGTGGGATATGGAACTCAGAGCCCAGTTTGTGGGCCATTGAGTGGCACACCCCCAGGAAGGCGTTAGCGAAGGCGATACCGGCAATCGTTGCGGCATTGTGCACACGCTCACGGGCAATCGGATTCTTGGCACCTTCTTTGTAGCTGGCTGGCAGATATTCTTTCAGCAATTTCAACGCTTGCAGCGCTTGGCCGTCTGAGTATTCGTTCGCCAGTACTGAAACATACGCTTCCAGTGCGTGGGTCACCGCATCCAGGCCGCCAAAGGCGCACAGGGATTTTGGCATGTTCATCACCAGATTAGCATCAACGATGGCCATGTCTGGCGTCAGTGCGTAGTCAGCCAGTGGGTATTTCTGGCCAGTTACGTCGTCGGTCACTACCGCAAACGGCGTGACTTCTGAACCGGTACCTGAAGTTGTCGTCACGGCAATCATTTTTGCTTTGACGCCCATTTTCGGGAACTTGTAGATGCGCTTACGGATATCCATAAAGCGCAGCGCCAGGTCTTCGAAATGGGTTTCAGGATGTTCGTACAATACCCACATGATCTTCGCCGCATCCATCGGTGAACCGCCACCCAGCGCGATAATCACGTCTGGTTTGAAGGAGTTCATCTGTTCAGCGCCTTTACGCACGATGGACAGCGTTGGGTCTGCTTCAACTTCAAAGAACACTTCTGTTTCAATACCGTGTGACTTCAGAACCGAGGTGATCTGGTCAGCATAGCCGTTATTGAACAGGTAGCGGTCGGTCACAATGAAGGCGCGTTTTGCCCCGTCGGTCGCTACTTCTTCCAGCGCGATAGGCAATGAGCCACGGCGGAAGTAGATTGATTTCGGAAGTTTATGCCACAACATGTTTTCTGCTCGCTTCGCTACAGTTTTCTTGTTGATCAGGTGTTTTGGACCGACGTTTTCAGAGATGGAGTTACCGCCCCAGGAACCGCAGCCCAACGTCAGAGACGGAGCGAGTTTAAAGTTGTACAGGTCACCGATACCCCCCTGAGAGGCAGGGGTGTTGATCAGGATACGCGCGGTTTTCATCTTGTCGCCGAAGAAGGCAACGCGTTCCGGCTGGTTATCCTGGTCGGTGTACAGACAAGATGTGTGGCCAATGCCGCCCATCGCGACCAGTTTCTCCGCTTTGCTGACAGCGTCCGCGAAGTCTTTGGCACGATACATAGCCAGTGTAGGGGACAGTTTTTCGTGAGCGAAAGGCTCGGTTTCATCAACCAGTTTCACTTCACCGATCAGCACCTTGGTGCTTGCTGGCACTTTAATGCCGGCCATTTCAGCGATTTTCGGTGCGGACTGACCAACGATAGCTGCGTTTAAGCCACCGTTTTTCAGGATGATGTCCTGTACGGCTTTCAGTTCTTTACCCTGCAGCATGTAGCCACCG
This sequence comes from Serratia sp. PL17, assembly GCF_017832355.1. Taxonomy (GTDB): domain Bacteria; phylum Pseudomonadota; class Gammaproteobacteria; order Enterobacterales; family Enterobacteriaceae; genus Serratia. The sequence continues at coordinate 1,637,782 of NZ_JAFIBY010000001.1, read as the reverse complement.
TGGGTAGCGAAACGTTCGCGCACGGCATCATAGATGGAGTCAACCACGATGACAGATTGTTCAGAGGCGCAAATCACACCGCTGTCGAAGGTTTTAGACATCAGAATTGAGGCAACGACGCGCTTAATATCTGCGGTTTCGTCAACCACTACCGGGGTGTTACCTGCGCCAACGCCGATTGCCGGTTTGCCGGAGCTGTAGGCGGCTTTCACCATGCCTGGACCACCGGTTGCGAGGATCAGATTGATGTCAGGGTGGTGCATCAATTGATTGGACAGTTCAACGGTAGGTTGGTCGATCCAGCCTACGATGTCTTTTGGTGCCCCGGCGGCAATCGCTGCCTGCAGCACGATATCGGCGGCCTTATTGGTCGCGTTTTTCGCACGTGGGTGTGGGGAGAAGATAATGCCGTTACGGGTTTTCAGGCTGATTAATGCTTTGAAAATGGCCGTAGAAGTCGGGTTGGTGGTTGGCACGATACCGCAAATCAGGCCAATAGGCTCGGCGATAGTGATGGTACCGAAAGTATCGTCTTCTGACAGGATGCCGCAGGTTTTTTCATCTTTATAGGCGTTGTAGATAAACTCTGATGCAAAGTGGTTCTTGATCACTTTATCTTCAACGATACCCATACCGGACTCTTCGACGGCCAATTTAGCCAGAGGAATACGGGCATCGGCAGCGGCGAGGGCAGCAGCGCGGAAAATTTTATCAACTTGCTCTTGAGTGAAGTTGGCATATTCGCGCTGGGCTTTTTTGACTCGTGCAACTAGCTCGTTCAGTTCAGCGACATTTGTTACAGCCATAATGCTCTCCTGATAATGTTAAACTCTTTCAGTAAATCAGCCGTGCGAGCCACTAGTATAGACAGAATGATGGAAAATGCTGTTTAAAAAACAAAGGCTTTCCACCTTTTTGTGCTGCATGCTGCTGATTTGCTTAAAGAGCTTTACCCGATGCTTCAGCAGGAGAAGACAGCGGGCCGAACAGAGATGCCACTTTTTCCTTAACCTGTTCTACTCCCTGACTACGACTAAGAGCTTAACTACTCTTGGTTAGTGATTTTGTGATTTAAATCATAAAAAGCGCAAGCTGACACCATTCAGCTGTAAGTTTTTGAGAATCATTCTTGATAACTGTGATGTCAGGCACTTTTCTCAACATAAAAAATCATAAACCGTACATTGCTTTAACAATAGTGAATTGTTTTATCATTATGTATATGAATAGATAAAAATCCCGCTCAAGACCCATGGATTACCCGTGGCAATTCCATTACATTAGCGCGCGTAGGCAGTGTCACTTTTAAAGCTATTAAAGCGGAGTCATTTGTGGGCCAATCTCTGTTAGATTTTTCCGGCTTCATTAAATTTTTTGTCGGCCTGTTTGCGCTGGTGAACCCGGTGGGCATTTTGCCGGTATTTATCAGCATGACCAGCTACCAGGCAGCGGCAGGGCGCAATAAAACAAATCTGACCGCTAACCTGTCGGTCGCCATTATCCTGTGGACCTCGCTCTTTTTGGGGGAAGGGATTTTGCGCATGTTCGGCATCTCTATTGATTCGTTCCGAATTGCCGGCGGTATCTTGGTGGTGACCATTGCGATGTCGATGATCAGCGGGAAGCTGGGTGAGGACAAACAGAATAAACAGGAGAAGTCAGAGAGCGCGATCCGCGAAAGTATTGGTGTCGTGCCGCTGGCATTGCCACTGATGGCGGGGCCGGGTGCTATCAGTTCTACGATTGTCTGGAGCTCTCGTTACCACAGCTGGCAAAACCTGTTGGGGTTTACTCTGGCCATTGCGTTGTTCGCTTTCTGCTGTTGGTTGTTGTTCCGTGCTGCTCCACTATTGGTGCGTTTATTGGGACAAACCGGCATTAACGTAATCACCCGAATCATGGGGTTGCTGCTGATGGCATTGGGGATTGAGTTTATCGTTACCGGTATTAAGGCCATTTTCCCGGGGCTGCTCTAATCTGACCGGTGAGCCGCGAATAGGATTATTCGTGGCTCAAATTATTTTTAAAAATTAAAATCAATTATTGGTTCGCATTAATATAGTGCGCAATATGAATGAATTCTATTCAGTTGCACCACAATGTGGCATAAATGCCAATTTGTTGTTCAATAAAACTCCTAAGCGTTGTTTTTAGCCTTTATCTCCCGCCATTATTCCCCTTTTTAACCTACTGAACATCAAATTTGCTGTTAATTTAATCACATCATTCTGTAGGGCTTGTCTCGCTTTCATCCAGGTGTTATTAGTGATTAACCGCACATAAGCAGGTGTTTGTTCTTTGAAGTGCAACTTTGTTAACTGAATGTTTCTTTGCTTGGTGTTTGGGTTTGCTGCGCACGGCTTTCATTGTCTATTTTTAATTTATTGTGATAAAAATCATGATGTTATTGTGATGGCTCGTCTCTCGCCAGTCAGGGGGGAAGATCGTGCTTGATGCAATAAAAGAGAATTGCTTAACATTTCTGTAAAAATTATTGGCTATGGAATTTGCCTTCTGCTAATTTCCGAGCAACTTTCTACGCGTCATTAACCGCATCGCGTCGTCAAAGTGGGAATGATTTTTGCTGGTGCCTGTTATTTAGAATTCTTATAAATACTTCACGAATATCGATAAGCAATGCTTGTTGGTGAAAAGGAGCCTCGATCATGCAGCAAACCCGAAAGCGCACTCCATTGGCGATGTTCATTGCCGGCTTGCTGAGCATCAGCGCCGTTTATTCTGCTCAAGCGGTCGATGTTCCGGCCGGCGTTCAATTGGCGCAACAGCAGAACATTGTCATTAATAACGGCACTGAAGTGGCTTCATTGGATCCGCATAAGGTCGAGGGAATTCCGGAAAGTAATATTATTCTGAACCTGTTGGAAGGGTTGGTCAGCACCGATGCCAATGGGCATGTGGTACCGGCAGCGGCAACCCAGTGGGAAAACCAGGATTTTAAAACCTGGACTTTCCACCTGCGACCCGACGCGGTGTGGAGTGACGGCTCTCCGGTCACCGCTCAAGACTTTGTCTATAGCTGGCAGCGCCTGGCAGATCCGAAAACCGGTTCCCCCTATGCCAGCTATCTGCAGTACGCCAAGATTGAAAATATCGACGATATCCTGACCGGGAAGAAAAGCCCGCAAACGCTCGGGGTTAAGGCTATCGACGACAAAACGCTGCAGGTATCCCTGAGTGAGCCGGTGCCGTATTTTATCAACATGCTGAGCCATACCTCGCTTAAACCGGTAAAGCGTTCGGTTGTTGAAAAGTTTGGCGATAAATGGACGCTGCCGGCGAACTATGTTGGCAATGGCGCTTACCGTTTGAACGAGTGGGTGGTGAATGAGCGCATTGTGCTTGAACGCAGCCCGAGCTACTGGAACAACAAGAAGACGATTATCGACAAGGCAACGTTCTTGCCGATTGCTTCAGAAGTCAGTGACGTCAACCGCTTCCGTAGCGGGGAGATCGACATCACCAACAGTGCTATCCCGCCGAACCTGTTCGTGAAGATGAAGAAAGAGATCCCTGAGCAATTGCACGTTAACCCATACCTGTGCACCTTCTATTACGAGATTAACAACCAGCGCGCGCCCTTTACCGATCCGCGGGTGCGTGCTGCAGTGAAATTGACGCTAGACCGCGACATTATCGCTAACAAAATCATGGGCCAGGGTCAGATCCCTGCTTACAGCTTTACGCCAACCTTTACCGAAGGCGCCAAATTCACTGCGCCAGAATGGGCAGGGTGGAGCCAGGAACAGCGCAATGCCGAGGCGAAGAAGCTGCTGGAGCAAGCGGGTTTCAGCGCAGCCAAGCCGCTTAAGTTTACGCTGTTGTACAACACCTCAGATCAAAATAAGCAGCAGGCCATCGCCGCCGCTTCGATGTGGAAGAAAAACCTTGGTGCTGAGGTTACGCTGCGCAATCAGGAGTGGAAGACCTCGCTGGAAAGCCGCCATCAAGGCCAGTACGACGTGGCACGTGCTACCTGGTGCGGCGATTACAACGAACCCAGCGCTTTCCTGAATCTGGTGCTCTCCAACAGCAGCATCAACACAATTTTTTATAAGAGCCCAGCGTTTGACGCCATCATGGCCAGCACGCTAAAAGCGCCGGACGAGGCTGCACGAGCAGCCCTGTATCAGCAGGCGGAGGCTCAGTTGGATAAAGACTCGGCGCTGATCCCGGTGTATTACCGCGTTAGCGCACGCCTAATCAGACCGTCGGTGGGGGGCTTTACGGGTAAAGATCCACTGGATTACACCGATGTGAAAAACCTGTACATCATCAAGCAGTAACGAGGGGTATTACGTCACGCAAACAACGGTGAGTAATACAGGGAAGGCCAACTGCCGTATTCGTTCCTCGGCAGTCGGTTTAACAAGGTCCGCTCACGGGCAACGCAGGCTCCACGATGAGCCTGTGATAATAAAAACTGGAGTATACACATGACCAACATCACGAAAAAAACCATCCTTGCTGCCGGCATCATTGCCGCGCTGGGCATCACAGCAACCGGAAGTGCTTTTGCGGCCGATGTGCCGGCGGGCGTGCAACTGGCGGACAAACAAGAGATCGTTAAAAACAACGGTTCGGAAGTACAATCCCTTGACCCACATAAAATCGAAGGCGTACCGGAAAACAACGTAACGCGTGACCTGATGGAAGGTTTGGCTAACAACAGCCCAGATGGTTCTATCGTGCCGGGCGTTGCGGAAAGCTGGGATAACAAAGATTTTAAAGTGTGGACCTTCCATCTGCGTAAAGATGCAAAATGGTCGAATGGCAAGCCGGTAACGGCACAAGATTTCGTGTATAGCTGGCAGCGTGTTGTTGATCCGAAAACGGCTTCGCCTTATGCCAGCTATCTGCAATATGCTCACGTAGAAAACGTGGATGACATCATCGCCGGCAAGAAAGATAAATCAACGCTGGGCGTAAAAGCCATCGACGATCATACCTTCCAGGTTACCCTGACCGAGCCAGTACCTTACCTGGTCGAAATGACGCCACACTATGCGATGAAGCCAGTATTTAAAGAGGCCGTCGAGAAGTTTGGTGAGAAGTGGACCTTGCCACAAAACTACGTCAGCAATGGTGCTTACAAGTTAAAAGATTGGATTGTTAACGAACGTATTGTCCTGGAACGTAACCCGGAATATTGGGATAACGCGAAAACCATCATTAATAAAGTCACGTTCCTGCCTATTTCATCGGAAGTTACCGATGTGAACCGCTACCGCACCGGCGAAATCGACATGACCTATAACAACATGCCGATCGAACTGTTCCAGAAGTTGAAAAAAGAGATCCCGAAAGAAGTTCACGTCGATCCATACCTGTGTACTTACTACTACGAAATCAATAACCAGAAAGCGCCGTTTACCGACGAACGCGTTCGCGAAGCGCTGAAACTGGGTCTGGATCGCGACATCATCACCAACAAAGTGAAAAACCAGGGCGATCTGCCGGCTTACAGCTTCACGCCTCCTTATACCGATGGCGCCAAACTGACTCCGCCTGAGTGGTTCAGCTGGACACAAGAAAAACGTAATGAAGTGGCGAAAAAGTTGCTGGCTGATGCAGGTTACGGCCCAGGCAAACCACTGACTTTCTCTTTGTTGTACAACACCTCAGATCTGCATAAGAAGCTGGCGATTGCCGCAGCCTCAATCTGGAAGAAAAATCTGGGTGTGGATGTGAAATTGGTGAACCAAGAGTGGAAAACCTTCCTGGATACCCGCCATCAGGGGACCTATGACGTAGCGCGTGCCGGCTGGTGTGCGGACTACAACGAGCCTAGCTCGTTCCTCAACATGATGCTGTCTGACAGCAGCAGTAACACCCCGCACTACAAGAGCGCCGAATTCGATAAGTTGATGGCCAATGTGCTGACAGCGAAAACCAAAGAAGAACGTGCTGAGCTTTATCAGAAAGCTGAAGTTCAGTTGGATAAAGATTCTGCCATCGTTCCGGTTTATTACTATGTGAATGCCCGCCTGGTGAAACCTTATGTTGGGGGTTATACCGGTAAAGACCCGCTTGATAACGTGTACGACAAAAACCTGTACATCATCAAGCATTGATACGGTAAGCGCCGGCGGTGTGAACCGCCGGCCTATGTTGTAAATAATAAGCCGTTATCAGGCTGCAGCACAGGGTTAGGGCAATGCTTAAATTTATATTTCGTCGCTTATTAGAAGCGATCCCGACACTATTTATTCTTATTACCATCTCATTCTTTATGATGCGCTTGGCGCCCGGTAGCCCATTTACTGGCGAACGCGCGTTGCCGCCGGAAGTGATGGCCAATATTGAGGCCAAATATCATTTGAACGATCCGATCTGGAAGCAGTACGGCCATTATTTGGTTCAGCTGTCGAAGGGCGATTTCGGGCCATCATTCAAATACAAGGATTATTCGGTCAATGACCTCGTGGCTGCCTCTTTCCCGGTATCTGCCAAATTGGGTCTTGCCGCGTTTTTGTTGGCCGTGATCCTGGGCGTAAGTGCCGGTGTCATTGCCGCGTTGAATCAAAATACTAAATGGGACTATACGGTGATGGGCTTTGCCATGACCGGGGTGGTTATACCCAGTTTCGTGGTGGCACCGTTACTGGTTCTGATTTTTGCCATCACGCTGAAATGGCTGCCGGGTGGCGGTTGGAACGGTGGCGCGCCGAAGTTTATTATCTTGCCCATGGTGGCGTTGTCACTGGCCTATATTGCCAGCATCGCTCGTATCACGCGGGGGTCGATGATTGAAGTGCTGCATTCAAACTTCATCCGTACTGCTCGTGCCAAAGGGTTACCGATGCGCCGCATTATATTGCGCCATGCGTTGAAACCTGCGTTATTACCGGTGCTTTCTTATATGGGCCCGGCATTTGTCGGCATTATCACCGGCTCGATGGTGATCGAAACCATCTACGGTCTGCCTGGCATCGGCCAGTTGTTTGTTAACGGCGCGTTGAACCGTGACTACTCTCTGGTATTGAGCCTGACCATTTTGGTGGGTGGCCTGACTATTCTGTTTAACGCGATCGTTGATGTGCTGTACGCCGTTATCGATCCAAAAATTCGTTATTAAGCTGGAGCACGCAAATGATGTTGACGAAAAAGAACAGCGAGGCTCTGGAGAACTTCAGCGAAAAGCTTGAAGTAGAAGGGCGCAGCCTGTGGCAGGATGCCCGTCGCCGCTTTGTGCACAACCGGGCAGCTGTGAGCAGCCTGTTTGTCTTAGCGCTGATTACCCTGTTTGTCATGGTGGCGCCGTGGTTGTCACAGTTTGCCTATGACGATACCGACTGGGCGATGATGTCGGCCGCGCCAAGTTTTGAATCGGGGCATTACTTTGGCACTGACTCATCCGGCCGTGATTTGTTGGTGCGCGTGGCGATTGGTGGGCGTATCTCATTAATGGTTGGCGTATCGGCTGCGCTGGTGGCGGTGATTGTTGGGACACTGTACGGTGCGATGTCCGGTTATCTGGGCGGTAAAATTGACTCGGTCATGATGCGTTTGCTGGAGATCCTCAACTCCTTCCCATTCATGTTCTTCGTGATCCTGTTAGTGACCTTCTTCGGTCAAAACATCCTGCTGATCTTTGTGGCGATCGGCATGGTGTCGTGGCTGGATATGGCGCGTATTGTCCGTGGGCAAACGCTGAGCCTGAAGCGTAAAGAATTTATCGAAGCGGCGTTGGTGTGCGGAGTTTCTAGCCGCAATATCGTGCTGCGCCATATCGTGCCGAACGTGCTCGGTGTCGTGGTGGTCTACGCATCCTTGTTGGTGCCTAGCATGATCCTGTTTGAATCATTCCTTAGCTTCCTTGGATTGGGTACTCAGGAACCCTTAAGCAGTTGGGGGGCATTGCTCAGCGATGGTGCTAACTCGATGGAAGTTTCACCGTGGTTGCTGCTGTTCCCGGCGGGTTTCCTGGTTGTCACTCTGTTCTGTTTCAACTTTATCGGCGATGGCTTGCGTGATGCCCTCGACCCGAAAGATCGTTAAGGAGTGCAATCATGAGCACCATTGAAAATCCACAGTTGCAAACCAGCACCGCCGTTAAATCGTCGCTGTTGCTGGATGTAAAAGATCTGCGTGTGACCTTCGGTACACCGGACGGTGATGTAACCGCAGTAAACGATCTGAACTTTGACCTGCGTGCCGGTGAAACGTTGGGTATCGTGGGGGAGTCTGGCTCAGGTAAATCCCAGACGGCCTTTGCGCTGATGGGGCTTCTGGCCAGCAACGGTCGCATCGGCGGTTCGGCTAAATTTAATGGCCGGGAAATCCTTAACCTTGAGGAAAAACAGCTCAACAAGCTGCGTGCGGAAGAGATTTCGATGATCTTCCAGGATCCAATGACGTCTCTCAACCCTTATATGCGCGTGGGTGAGCAGTTGATGGAAGTGCTGATGCAGCACAAAAAGATGGGCAAAAGCGAAGCCTTCGAAGAGTCCGTTCGCATGCTGGACGCGGTTAAAATGCCGGAAGCACGTAAACGCATGCGTATGTATCCGCATGAGTTTTCCGGTGGCATGCGCCAGCGCGTCATGATCGCCATGGCGTTGCTGTGCCGGCCGAAATTGCTCATTGCCGATGAACCTACTACCGCGCTGGACGTGACCGTGCAAGCGCAGATCATGACGCTGCTGAACGAGCTTAAACGCGAGTTCAACACCGCAATCATCATGATTACCCACGACCTGGGCGTCGTGGCAGGTATCTGCAATAAGGTGCTGGTGATGTACGCCGGTCGGACCATGGAATACGGCAGCGCACGTGATGTGTTCTATCACCCGAGCCATCCGTACTCTATCGGCTTGCTGAATGCAGTACCGCGTCTGGATGCTGAGGGCGAGTCACTGATGACCATTCCTGGCAACCCACCGAACCTGTTACGCCTGCCGAAAGGCTGTCCGTTCCAACCGCGTTGTGCATACGCGATGGCGCAATGTTCGAGCGCTCCACCTCTGGAGCAGTTTGGTGAAGGGCGCCTGCGCGCCTGCTTTAAACCGGTGGAGGCGTTGGTATGAGTACGGTAACCGACAAGAAAGTGTTGCTCGAAGTCGCTGACTTGAAAGTGCACTTCGACATTCATGATGACAAACAGTGGTTCTGGCAGCCACCGAAAACGTTAAAGGCGGTTGATGGCGTAACGCTGCGCCTGTTCGAAGGGGAAACTCTGGGCGTGGTGGGTGAATCTGGTTGCGGCAAGTCAACCTTTGCCCGCGCCATTATCGGTTTGGTCAAAGCCACGAGCGGGCGTGTCGCTTGGTTGGGTAAAGATCTGCTCGGCATGAGCGATATGGATTGGCGGAAAACCCGTAGCGATATTCAGATGATCTTCCAGGATCCGCTGGCTTCGCTGAACCCGCGCATGACGATCGGTGAAATTATCGCAGAGCCTCTGCGTACTTATTATCCGAAAATGCCTCGCCAGGAAGTGAAGGACAAGGTTAAAGCGATGATGTTGAAGGTGGGCCTGCTGCCTAACCTGATCAACCGTTATCCGCATGAGTTCTCTGGCGGCCAGTGTCAGCGTATCGGTATTGCACGCGCCTTGATTCTCGAACCTAAGCTGGTGATCTGCGACGAACCGGTCTCGGCGCTGGACGTGTCGATTCAGGCGCAGGTGGTCAACTTGTTGCAGCAACTGCAGCGTGAAATGGGCCTGTCGCTGATCTTTATCGCGCATGACTTGGCGGTCGTAAAACATATCTCTGATCGCGTGTTGGTCATGTACCTGGGCCATGCGGTGGAACTGGGCACCTATGATGAGGTGTACCATAACCCGCAGCACCCTTACACCAAAGCGTTGATGTCGGCGGTGCCGATTCCAGATCCGGACAAGGAGAAGGACAAGCAGATCCAGTTGTTGGAAGGGGAGCTGCCTTCGCCGATTAACCCGCCATCAGGCTGCGTTTTCCGTACTCGTTGCCCCATCGCCGGGCCGGAATGCGCCAAGACGCGCCCGTTGCTGGAAGGCAGTTTCCGCCATGCGGTGTCCTGCCTCAAGGTCGACCCGCTATAACGCCCGACGTCCGGCAACAAAAAACCCGCCAATATTGGCGGGTTTTTTATGCTGACGTGTGACTCACTCTTTCCACAGAATGTGGCAAAGCTTGTGGTCTTTTTCACGGCAGAGCAGCACGCGGGCAAAGACGTCGTTGATAGGTTCGCCGTCGCTGTCCGCCAGGCCAATCACGACCTCGGCAAAGAAGTCCGGGTTCAGATCAAAGTCTACATGTTCTGACCAGTCTTCTGCCGGATCATACAGTTCTGCGCCACCGCGCTCCTCAAACTGTAAGTTGAACAGCAGAATATCCGCCGGATCCAGATTGTCGCCGGCCAACTCCAAAAAGATGTCGTAAGCCTGTTCCAGCGTTTCGTCTTCAGTAAGGCGGTTATTCAAATCCATAATCAAATCCTGATAACAAATGATTTCTCATTATACCCTATGAATTTCAAGTTGCAGCTAGACAACCCGCTCATTCATCCCCAGCCGCTGACTTTCGTCAGTCACTGGGAAGAGTGAGTGAGTTAACAACGCTGCAGCTTGAAAGGCGACGAGTATAAAACATACCCGCTACGGCATTTATAGCAGCGGGCTGAAAAAGTAAAATAGGCGTTCAACAATGCGGTGCCAGAACGGCCGTTTCTGCCATTCTTTGGCGTTCAATAACTGTGAGCGAGCAATATAGTCATCTTGCACACAGGCTAAATCACTGCCGAAACCGTCGTCGTCGATCACCAATGTGATTTCAAAGTTTAACCACAGACTGCGCATGTCCAGGTTCACCGTGCCAACCAGGCTAAGTTGGCCATCGACCAGTACGCTTTTGGTATGCAGCAAGCCACCTTCAAACTGATAAATACGCACGCCTGCTTCCAGCAGCTCGGAGAAGAAAGAGCGACTTGCCCAGCGCACCATGGTGGAGTCGTTATCGCGTGGAACAATGATACTGACCTCAACACCACGGAGTGCGGCCGTGCAGATGGCATGCAGCAGATCGTCACTGGGTACGAAATAGGGGGTGGTCATGATCAACTGCTCACGCGCTGAGTAAACCGCGGTTAGCAGGGCTTGGTGGATCATTTCTTCCGGGAAGCCGGGGCCGGAGGCGATAACCTGAATGGTATGACCGCTTTCCTGTTCGAACGGCATAATATTGACGTCGGGCGGCGGCGGCAGAATGCGCTTACCGGTTTCAATTTCCCAGTCACAGGCGTAAACGATGCCCATGGTACTGGCTACCGGGCCTTCCATGCGGGCCATCAGATCGATCCACTGACCGACACCGGCGTCCTGTTTGAAGTAACGTGGGTCAACCATATTCATACTGCCGGTATAAGCAATATAGTTGTCGATCAGCACCACTTTACGGTGTTGACGTAAATCCATTCGACGAAGGAATACACGGAACACGTTAACTTTGAGCGCCTCGACCACTTCGATACCGGCGTTGCGCATCATGCCAGGATAGGGACTGCGGAAAAATTGCAAGCTGCCGGCAGAATCCAGCATCAGACGGCAGTGTACACCACGGCGTGCAGCAGCCATCAGTGATTCGGCCACCTGGTCAACCAAGCCGCCGGGCTGCCAAATATAGAACACCATCTCGATATTATGGCGCGCCAGTTCAATATCACGGATTAACGCTTTTAGCGTTGAATCAGTGGTGGTGAGTAATTGGAGTTGGTTGCCTTTAACGCCGTCAATGCCTTGGCGGCGATCGCACAGTTGGAACAGAGGCCGGGCGACCTCGCTGTAGTCGGTGGCGAAGATACGTTGGCTTTCTTTTAATTCACTGAGCCAGCGTGCGGTAGAAGGCCACATCGCCTTGGCGCGCTCCGCGCGACGTTTGCCCAGATGCAACTCACCAAAAGATAAATAAGCCACGATACCAAACAGCGGCAGAATATAGATAACCAGCAGCCAAGCCATCGCGGATGGCACTGCCCGGCGTTTCATCAAGATACGCAGCGTCACCCCGGCGATAAGCAGCCAGTAACCAAATACCATGAGCCAACTGATTACGGTATAAAATGTTGTCATAAAGGCGAAAAATCCCGTTCGCAAACCACCAATGATGAGTGTACGCACAGAATGGTAAAGGCGAAACCTTTTCTCGGCGCTTATGTTGCAAAAATATGATTACCTTAAGGGACTTGCTGCAAATAAAAAAACATTTTGTCCCGGCTGTCCTACCACTCAGCGGAGATGAAAAGCGGCGAACTGTGGCTTGGATCGTGCGGTGAAAGGGCTATAATGCCCGCCGTTGGCATTTGACGGATGAGTAACGAAACGATGAGACGCAGTAGAAATGAGGTGGGGCGCTGGCGGATGTTGCGACAGAGTCAGCGCCGCAGGCATCGCTGGTTGGAGCGCCAGTCATGCAGTAATCGGCATATTATTCGGGTGCGACGCCGCCTGGATGACCAGCACCGGCGTTCATTACTGTTTGTGGTGGCGTACGAGTGGTAAAACAAAACAGTCCCTGAGGGGACTGTTTTGTTTCGTGCGGTAGGGCTTATTTACCCAAATAAGCGTTAAGCATCCAAACCTGCTTTTCTTGCTCTTTGATGTAGTCGCTCATCAGTGAGGCTGTACCTTCATCACCGGCATCCGCGGCCAGTGTCAGCAGCTCGCGTTGCTGTTGCAATAACACTGAATAACCGTGCAGCAGCCCTGTGAGCGTGCCTTTATCATCAGTGACGTTAGTGTCTTCCTTGATGTCAGACGTTTTCAGATAATCGCTGAAGGCATGTCGCGGTTGTGAACCCAGGGTAAGAATACGTTCTGCCAGTTCATCAACTTTGGTCAGCAGATCGTTATAGGTTTCTTCAAATTTGACGTGCAGTTCAAAAAAGTGCGGGCCTGAAATATTCCAGTGATAGCCGCGCACGTTCATATACAGCACCTGATAATTCGCCAGAAGCGCATTTAACGCGTCTGATAGCTTTGCCGATTGTTTACTGTCCAGGCCGATATGGTTTTTCGCTGCTTTCTTCGTCGTTGCCATAATAATCTTCTCCTGATTATTTGTTTCGATGATTCACACAATATCCATAACAAACACAGTAACCGGATTTACCTTGTGGTTAAAGACGTTCAAAGGCATCACTGCCATCGCTGAAACCAATACCGGTAAATCCGTAAAGCAAATTGCCAAATCAGTTTAAGCAGAATGCGTTAACAACAAAAGCGGCTTCGTGCCATTACTTGCGCAAGGCCATTTTTGCCACGCCAGCACCCAACGCCATCAGCAACGCCGCCGCAAACAAAACGACGATGAATGCACGGTCGAAAGCCAGACGCGCAAGGTATTTAAGCTGTGCTGCTTGTTCGGCAGCCAGATTGGCCGCCAATCTTAGGGCTTCATCAATACTGTCGTAGGCGACGCTGCCCACCGATAAATTATCCGGCAGCACCAGGCTATGGCTATAAACAGCCGACATTAATCCACCGAGCAGCGTAATGCCCAGAACGCCGCCCAGTTCGTAGGAGACGTCCTCGATTGATGCTGCCATACCGGACTTCTCTTCCGGGGCATTCAGCATGATGGCGGTTGATGCGGCGGTGATGGCGCCGCCGATACCAAAACCGGCGATAAACAGGCAAACCAACTGCAGCATCAGGTTGCTTTGATAAAGCAGGGCCAGACCGGCGATACCGAATCCCGTCAGGAGTAATCCGCCAAGTATCATGCTGCGCTCACCGTAGCGCGGTAGCAATAAACCGGCCAGCGGGCCAGCCAAAGCGGATGCCAGTGGGATCGGCAGAATAAACAGCGCGGCCTGTAATGGGCTCAAATCAAGCACTAACTGTAGGCGTTGGGTTAGCACCAATTCCACGCCCACTAGCGCTACCATAGACACCAACGCGACGCCTACACCACCAGCAAACAGCCGGTTCTTGAACAAAGAGAAGTCGATCATCGGGTAGGGCAACCGTCGCTGGCGGCGAACAAACAACCACAGCGCCGTAATACCGATCGCGGCGGCAAGCGCCAATGCAGTAAAGGATGGCGACGCTTTGCTCAACTCTTTCAGCGCATAGATACAGCCCACCAAGCCCGCCATGATCTGTACCGACCCAAGAATATCGTAGGGACGCTCAGTTTCACCGCCGCAATGGGGTATCAACCGCCATGCCAGAGGCAGAACCAGCATAACGACAGGTACGTTGATCAAAAACACCGAGCCCCACCAGAAATACTCCAGCAACACGCCGCCAACCACTGGGCCGATGGCGGCACCACCGGAAGCGACGGCGGCCCAAATACCTATCGCCAAGGCGCGTTCACGTTCGTCGGTAAAAACATGTCGGACGATGGACAGCGTCGCTGGCATCATCATCGCTGCGCCTACCGCCAGGAACACGCGGGCGGCAATAAGCCATTCGGCCGATGGAGAAAAGGCCGCACATAGGGAGGCGATGGCAAAAACAGGCAACCCCGCAATAAACAGCCGTTTATGACCAACGCGATCGCTCAACATACCTGCGCCGGGCAATAAACCGGCGACCACGAGCGGATAGGCATTTACGATCCACAATTTCTGTGACGCGCTGGCATCCAGTGCCTGCGTGAGCCGTGGCAAGGCGGTGTATAACACCGTCATGTCGATGATGATCAAAAATAGCGCGCTGGAGATCATTGCCAGGATCAACCAGCGGTTGTTAACGTGCATAATATTATTCCAAAAGAAGCGGGCGACGCGGATGCGTTGCCATTAGGTAACTACCCGGAGGCTCTGGGTGGTATACTGGTCGTAATATATATCCATACGTATGTATTGAAAAGAGGGTTTATCAATGGGACGTCAACGCAGCATCGATCGTGACAAGGTTTTGGATGTGGCTGAAGCGATTGTCGCTACTCAAGGCGCAGCCGGGCTGACCATTGATTCCGTTGCTAAAGCAATGGGAATTTCCAAGGGCGGGGTGCAGTACTGCTTTGGCAGCAAAGATGCGTTGATCGACGCAATGTTTGATCGCTGGGGCAAGGCGTATGACAACGTATTCGATGCTATTGCCGGGGAAAATCCCTCAGCGACAACCACTGTTCAAGCGCATATGCAGGCAACCCGGAGCTCTGATCAAGCTTCCAGCGCGAAGGCGGCAGGGCTGATGGCGACCTTGATCCAAACGCCGGAACATTTAGACAGCACCCGTGAATGGTATCGCAGCAGGATTATCGGTCTGGATTTAACGACCGAAGAGGGTAAGCGTGCCCGGTTGGCTTTCCTGGCAACCGAAGGGGCATTTATGTTGAGATTCTTTGGCCTGATGGACATTGACCAGTCAGAATGGGAAAGCATGTTTGCGGATATGCAGTCAGTGGTATTACAACAGGATAAAAAATAGGAGGGGTTTTGGGGAGTTAACAATTAACGCGGTATGATTTGCCCACCGCGTTAATAATATGATGTTCAGCTATACCGGTATTATTTGTAGGCTACGGCATTGATGGTTTCGAAGGTGGTTTTCCCTTCACGGCCAATAATGACGTAGTACTTGCCGCCTTTTTCATCAACCGCTTTAGACAATCTTGCGTGGTCGATACCCACAGTGTCGTCACCGTCTTGTGAGATGGTAACCGGTCCAATTTCAGTGTGTTTCGCCGCTTCTTCTTTGGTGATTTCGATAGCTGCCATGGAAGAGAAAGAGGCGAATGCCAGTGCTGCCAAGAGATATTTAGTTGCTTTCATCACTGTTCCTTTTGGAAGGTAGAAAGAATCGATAAATTTTGCTCTGACTACGGCTCAAGTGTAGGACAACACGAGGAATATTCCATTCGGCCCAAAAAAGAGGTGGATTTGCCTATCACATCGATAGATGGCGAACCGCGTGGTGAAGAGAGTAACGTTAGCGAACAAGATATTCCCTCGAAGAACCCTTTAGCCAGCCACTCCGTGCTGGCTTTTTTTTGTCCGCAATACAGCGGGAAGGTGATAATGCCTAACCCGCTCAGTGCGACTAAACTAGAATACTTGCTTAAAGGGTTTTACCGTTACGTCAGCATATACGCCCGCGGCGACGTAGGGATCTTGCTTAGCCCACGCTTGTGCATCTGCCAATGAGGCGAATTCCGCAATCACGGTGGAACCGCTGAAACCGGCACTGCCAGGATCGTTGCTGTCGATCGCCGGATTGGGGCCGGCAATCACCAATCGGCCTTCATCACGCAGTGCCTGCAGGCGAGCCAGGTGTGCCGGGCGTACCGACAAGCGATTTTCTAATGAGTTGGGTACGTCTTGCGCGTAGATCAGATAAAGCATGTTTCACCTTTAAAATCATTGCTATAGAACGGTGAATTTAAAGTAGCGCAAAAGGGGAGACAAGGGAATGCCAGCCCGCTGGAATTTGCCTATGGCTGGAGCTTATACCTTGAAGCAACTCGCTTTTATTCGTATAGTGCGGCCGCACGATTTACTAGGACAAGGGTTGAGAGGTGAGGAAATGACGGAACTGGTTAGAGATAAACTCGACTTGCCTGAGGGCAAAAGCAAGTTGCTGTTGCATTCTTGCTGTGCGCCTTGTTCCGGAGAGGTGATGGAAGCCATACAGGCCTCCGGCATCGACTACGCCATTTTCTTCTACAACCCGAATATTCATCCTCAGAAGGAATACCTGCTGCGCAAGGACGAGAACATCCGTTTTGCCGAGCAACATGGTGTGCCTATCATCGATGCCGATTACGACACCGATAACTGGTTTGCCCGTGCAAAAGGCATGGAGCACGAACCGGAACGCGGGATCCGTTGCACCATGTGTTTCGACATGCGTTTTGAACGCACTGCACTCTATGCACATGAAAACGGGTACGACACTATTTCCAGTTCGCTGGGAATCTCTCGCTGGAAGAACATGCAGCAAATCACCGACTGTGGCATACGCGCGGCGGAAAAGTACCCAGACCTGGCGTATTGGGATTACAACTGGCGTAAAAAAGGCGGTGCGTCGCGGATGATCGACATCAGTAAGCGCGAGCGTTTTTATCAGCAAGAGTACTGCGGCTGTGTCTATTCATTACGCGATACCAACTTGCACCGTAAAGCGCAGGGAAGACCGCTGATCAAGTTGGGTGTGCTGTATTACGGTGATGAAGAATAGCGTTACATTGGTGAAAAATAACCCGCTAAGGCGGGTTTTTTCGTTTTAATCACCGTAAATCAGGTTAATAAAGCGTGTAAAACCCTCAGTTAAAAGGCAAATGAAAGGTTAATATCCCCATGAGTTTGCAGGTTTTAGCGATGATTAATGACGATTAGAGCGATAGTTTGCCATTCGTTATTGAATATGATTGCTATTTGCATTTAAACTTGGCGAACCAGAGGAAACAGAATCATTATGCCGCTAAAAAAGATGTTCCTTAATCGCCGTTTGTCCGTGCCGATTGTCCTGTCAGTTGGCTTACATAGCGCCCTGGTGGCGGGTTTACTTTATGCTTCCGTCAAGGAAGTGATGGAGTTACCGAAACCTGAAGAGGCGCCAATCAGCGTCATGATGGTCAATACCGCCGCGATGGCGGAGCCGCCACCGCCTGCGCCAGCCGAACCTGAGCCAGAACCGCAGGTTGAGCCTGAACCCGAGCCGGAACCGGAGCCTATTCCAGAGCCGCCACCGAAGGCGATCCTGAAGCCTGAGCCGGTGAAACCCAAACCGAAGCCAAAACCGAAGCCAAAGGTAGAGAAAACGGTTAAGCGTGAACCGCAGAAAACCGAGCCGCGTGAGCCATCGCCGTTTGAAAATAACGAGCCAGCCAAGCCTATCGACAAAGCGCCGGTGAAGCAGGCCCCGTCGGCACCAGTGCAGGGGAACTCACGTGATGTAGGGCCAAGGCCGATCAGCCGCGCCGATCCGATTTATCCGCCACGAGCCAGAGCCTTGCAGATTGAAGGTAATGTGCGGGTGCAGTTTGATATCGACAGTGATGGCCGTGTGAGCAACGTACGTATCCTGTCTGCGGAACCACGTAATATGTTTGAGCGTGAAGTAAAACAGGCGCTGCGTAAGTGGCGTTATGAAGCCAAAGAAGCGAAAGATCGTACCGTAAACATTCGCTTTAAAATTAATGGCACCACGGAATTGAACTGACAGGCTGGTATTGTTAATCAAGATGAAGGGTCGCTACGGCGGCCCTTTTTGTTGGCCCCTGACCGACAACACACGGCGACTGTACTGTCGCTACAATGCAAAACGCCCGATGAAGTTCATCGGGCGTTATAAGGCTGGAAAGTGTTAACCAAAATCAGGGCTAGCCACTGTATCTCAGCTTATTCTTCAAATCCTACGCGGAAGTTCATCTTGCCATCTGGCAGGGCACGTGAATTACCTTCGTCATCCACGGCCACATAGGTAAATACCGCTTCGGTTGCACGGTAGCGCTGACCGATTGGGGCAGAGGACACTTTCTTGACCCACACTTCGATATTGATGGTGATGGAGCTCCGCCCAGTGCGAATGCAGTGCGCGTAGCAACACACCACGTCACCGACTGCGACTGGTTTCAGAAAAGTCATCCCATCGACACGCACGGTGACGACGCGGCCTTCGGCAATTTCTTTCGCCTGAATAGCGCCGCCGATGTCCATCTGCGACATCAGCCAGCCGCCAAAAATGTCACCGTTGGCGTTGGTATCTGCCGGCATCGCCAGCGTTCGCAGCACCATTTCGCCACTGGGTAAAGGTCGTTGTTGAGTCATAGCTGTCTGCTTATCAAGGAAGGGATTTCACTATACTGCCCGTAGCCAAGGCCACGGGCATTAACAATTTTGTAACTATTTTTTCTGTTCTTCTGGCATGTGTCGGTAAATATAAACGCCGCTGAGGAGGGTAAATATCAGCGTCAGTGCGGTCAACCCGAACACTTTAAAGTTAACCCACACACTCTGAGGCAGCCAGAAAGCAACGTAAATATTTGCCAGACCGCAAGCCAGGAAGAATACGGCCCATGCCAGGTTGAGGTTGTTCCAGACTCTATCGGGAAGTGTTATCTCTTTACCCAGCATACGTTGAACCAGCGGCTTTTTGAGCACCAGCTGGCTGATCAGCAACGCCAGCGCGAACAGGCTGTAGATGATGGTTACTTTCCATTTGATAAACAAATCGTTATGGAACACCAACGTCAGGGTGCCAAACACCAATACCATCAGGAAGGTGATCAATGTCATCTTCTCGATTTTGCGGTATTTGAACCAGGTGAACACTAACGCCAGTGCCGTGGCGACAATCAGCGCACCTGACGCAACGTAGATATCGTAGAGCTTATAAAATGCAAAAAAGACAATTAACGGGAGGAAATCAAGAAACTGCTTCATAAATCAATCCATCATCTGTTCATCGGCCGACTATACCGGATTTGGCGGTCTCTGTGTACCGCTGGAAAGTGCTGATTATCGGCGTTTAGCCACGGGATTTCCGCCGTGAAAGCAGGAATTTGCATAAACTTACGATTGAGGTCGCGAGTTCACGGTGGGCAGATTGCCAATGCGGCATTGGCATCGCATGATACGCGCAATAATAGCCGGATAATTTATAACGGAAAACAGTTTATGCAGTGGAAATCTCTCCAGGCGCTAACGCCTGGTTTGACGCATTTATTAGGGTATCAACGCAGTTGGCTTAAACCGGACATACGCGCCGGACTATCCGTTGCGGCTGTGGCCTTGCCGGTGGCGATTGCCTATGCCGAATTGGCAGGTGTTAGCCCAGTCGTCGGGCTTTACTCATGTATTTTACCGATGGTTGCCTACGCATTTTTCGGATCCTCACGTCAGCTTATTGTCGGGCCAGACGCTGCGACGTGTGCGGTGATTGCCGCTGTTGTGACCCCGTTGGCGGCTGGCAACATGGAACGACACTGGCAATTGACCATTATGATGACGGCGATGATGGGCGCCTGGTGCCTATTGGCCAGCCGCTTCAAGTTGGGTGCGTTAGCCGATTTGCTCTCACGGCCGATACTGAGTGGGTTGTTGAACGGCGTGGCGATTACCATCATGGTCGATCAAATCGGCAAAGTGTTCGGTTTTGGTGTGCACTCGGCGCAATTGATTGAACGTATCTATGCGCTGCCGGGCAATGTGATGCACAGCGATTGGCTGACGATGTCGGTATCGTTGTTGACGTTAGTTACGCTGATCGGGTTCAAGAAATGGCGCCCTAACTGGCCAGCGCCGTTATTCGCTATCGTTCTGGTCACCTTTGTGACCTGGGCTGGTGGATTGCAACAACATGGTGTGGTGACGGTAGGGGGATTCAGTGATGTGTTGCCTATCGTACAGTGGCCAGATTTCCAACCGGGTTTACTGCGTGACATGGTCATTCCGGCGCTTAACCTCGCGGTGGTGAGCTTTGTCAGTATGATGCTGACCGCCCGTAGTTTTGCAGCCAAGAACGGTTACGAGGTTAACGCCGACGCGGAGTTCCGTGCGCTCGGGTTGGTGAATATTGTTTCTGCGCTGTCTCAAGGGTTCGCCATCAGCGGGGCGGATTCGCGTACTGCGGTCAATGATGCTAACGGTGGTAAAAGTCAGTTGGTATCAATCATTGCTGCCGCTGTGATTGCCTTCGTGTTGCTGTTTCTGATGGCGCCGTTGCAGTTTATTCCTGTGGCGGGTTTGGGTGTGGTGCTGATGTATGCTGCTTGGTCTCTGCTGGATATCCGCGGTATCTGGGTCATGCGTCGCCGTAACGCCCAGGCATTCAGGTTGGCGATGTTTACCTTCCTCTGCGTACTGCTGGTCGGGGTGATAAGTGGCATTGGGTTGGCGGTATTACTGGGTTTGATGCAGTTTCTGCGCACGGTCTTCCGCCCGACCGAACAGCTCCTGGGGGTTAATGATGAAGGTATGATCCACTCAATGGGCAACAATAACGGCATAAAGGCGGTGCCCGGGGTGATGATGTACCGCTTCAATTCGCCGCTGACTTACTTCAACGTGGCCTATTTCAAACGGCGGATCCTTAACCTGGTGGACAGCACGCCGTTTCAGCCGCGTTGGGTCGTTGTGGATGCTGTCGCCAGTTTTACCCATGCGGATATCAGTGTATTGGCCGCGATCGACGAATTGAAACGCGATCTGTTACAGCGTAACGTTAAGTTGGTGCTGGCGGGGCGGCGAACCGAATTGACACGTTGGTTCCGTATCAATCGCCTGGGGCGCGATCGGGAATTAATCCTGGTGCCGGATTTGTACCTGGCCCTGAAGTTAATTCAGAGCAAGGAGCAGGCAGAGCCTTCTACGGCCCAGTAAGCAAAAAAGGCACGCCGAAGCGTGCCTTTTAGGTCCTGCCGAAAGGTTAGCTGCGCAGCAGCATATACAGACGGAACAGGTAAATCAGCAGCAGTGCGGAAACCAGGTTGCTCAGCGCAGTCAGTACTACGCTCGCGACGTTTGGCGTCAGCACCGAAAGGTGGCTCACCAAAAACAGCACCAGCAGTTTTGCCGCCAGCCAGAGCATCATGGCTGGAACAATTACGCGCGCATTGGCAAATGCCAACTTGCAACTCAGCTTAATCGAGGCAAAGACGCCTTTCTTCTCGGTAGCGGTAATGACCGGCGCTAACGAGAAGGCGATTGCCATGATCACGCCAGGCACGACAAATAGCGTCAGGCCCAGTTGAGTCAACAACGTACAGATAAACAGCAGCAGCAGCAGACGCGGTAGCTCCGGTGCAGAAGCACCAATAGCACGCAATGCGCTGATACGCTGCTCCTGGGAAACCAGGCGAATCAGCGTCAACATCCCACCTACCAGCAACACATTACCCACTAATGCAGAAAACGTGGCGGCGGCTGAGACCTTCAATAACACCATTTGTTGCTCTGGCGTCATTTGTTGAATGATTTCCTGGATCCCCATACCGGCAGATGCAGCAAAGTCACCTTCCGTTGCGCTCAGAATTTTCAGCTGTTCAACGTCAGGACTGAAAGCCTGATTGAGCAATACAGAAATGAACGCAGTCAACAGCGCCAGCATCAAGATGCTGGTCAGTTGGTTACGGAAAAAATTGAAACTGTCACGGTACAACGTGTTGGCCGTGATAGGCATGCAGACTCCTTGGCATCGAGAAACAGAGATAAATCAAAATCAGTGGGCGATTGTACCCTGTTCCACGTCGCTGTGGCACCCCGCGAATTGCACTACGGCTATTTCTTCGTCGATCGTGACGCTCGGCAAAGACAGCGGCAGGGGAACGGGCAATGGCGGCAGGCCATAACGTTCACGGGCGCGATCGCACGCTTCGTTACGTAGGCCGTTTTCGCCTGATTGGTCGAATTCGCGACAGGGGGTGGGACGATTAAGGTAAATCGAGCAAGAAACGGCTTTGCCGATTTCGCCGTCGAGTGCGGTACAACGTGGGGACTTGCTGTTGGTCCCCTGCATACAGCGCAAGAAGGGGGTTAGCGGCTCAGTAAGGGATATAGGAACCACGCCGCCGCCATCTTCCGCTTCGGCCCAATAGAATGATACTCGAAAATAGCCGCAGCACGCGCCGCAACTGACACAGGGATTTAGAATTTCGCTCATCTTGATTGCTCGCCGACTCCTTACGGCACCAACCAAAACCAACACGGAAGATGAAATTACGCAGCGGCGTTTTTTTTAGCAACTGAAATTTAAACATGTGGATAATTTGCAACAAAAGGCGTTTTTTGATTCAGATCAATCCTTGATTTATTAGTCCTTTAGGTAACCTTGTTTTTAGTAGGAATTAAAACTTTTACACATAAGATGTGATCTCGATGGGATCATAAATACCCGTAAGTAGGTATATTCCCCCTGGATGATAACCACACAAATGGAATGGATAATGAAAAAGACAACTCTGGTGGTATTGGCGGCGATGATGGCGCCGATGTTGGCAAGTGCACATCAGGCAGGTGATTTTCTTTTCCGCGCTGGCGCTGCAACGGTGCGGCCAAATGCCGGATCGGACGACGTATTGGGGCAGGGCTCATTCAGCGCCGATAACAACACCCAACTTGGCCTGACCTTCGGCTATATGGTTACCGACAATATTGGTGTCGAATTGTTGGCAGCAACGCCGTTTCGTCACAAGGTCGGGCTGAATGGTTCGGCAGTGAACGGTGATATCGCGACGGTACGTGATCTCCCCCCGAGCTTGATGGCACAGTACTATTTTGGCGACAAGCAAGACAAACTGCGTCCCTATCTTGGACTGGGTGTTAACTACACCACTTTCTTTGATGAAAAATTCAATGACAACGGTAAAGGTGCTGGGCTGAGCAACCTGAGTCTCAAAGATTCTTGGGGCGTGGCTGCGCAAGCGGGCCTGGATTACAACCTGGATGAACACTGGATGCTGAACATGTCAGTGTGGTGGATGAACATCGAGACCAAAACCCGCTTTGACGATGCGGACGGTAATCACCACAGCATTGATACGCGTTTGGATCCGTGGGTGTTTATGTTCGGGGCAGGTTATCGCTTCTGACAGGTGTGAAACAGGGAGGCGCATGTTGCGCCTCCGTTTTTTTATCGCTACTTGATTTGCATAACGTTATCAACGGATTTCACACCCGCAACACCACGCGTGACCTGCACAGCGCGGTTGGCATCGGCGCTTGAGCTAACAAAGCCACTCAGTTGTACACGACCTTTAAAGGTCTCAACGCTGATTTCGGTAGACTTGATGGTTTTATCCGCCAGCAGTGCTGACTTCACCTTGGTAGTCACTACCGTATCGTCAATATAACCGCCAGTCCCTTCAGATTTCGCTGTTGGCGCGCAGGCACTCACTGCGAATGCCACAACGGCTGCCATGCATAAGGCTGAAAGGGTTTTAAATAGCTTCATAAATTACTCTCCATGCAATGTTATTGTTGAAACTACATTCGGGTTTTCACCTGAAAACGTAACGCACTCCTAAAAATACTGAAATGCCCGACGCGCAAGGTTAAGTGTGAGACAAGAATTGGGTTTGTACAAATTGTTGGTGTAAAAAAAAAGCACAAGTTTGATAGGAAACAAGATGTTAACAACGGGCGCGATCCACTGCACCCGTTGTTAATGGGATTAAGCCCGTGTTGCTGCTTTCATTTCACTGACAAAGGTTGCCAGTCGTTTCAGCATTTCTGCCGGTTGGTCCTGGTGCTGTTCGATAATCTTAACGATTGCCGAGCCGGAAATTGCGCCAGCAGCCCCGGCTTGCAGCGCATCGCGTACCTGCGTCGGTTCAGAAATACCAAAGCCCTGCAGGGGCGGCGCGGCATGATACTCGCGCAGCTTGTTTACCAGGTGATGAAGTGGCAACTGTGCGCGGCTTTCGGTTCCGGTGACGCCTGCACGCGACAGCAGGTAGGTGTAACCTCTACCGTGTGAGGCAATTTCACGCAGCAAGTCGTCATCTGCATTTGGCGGACAGATAAAGATAGGCGCAATGCCATGGCGGGTGGCCGCAGCGCGGAAAGGGGCAGACTCTTCATAAGGCACATCGGCAATCAGCACCGAATCAACGCCTACCTCGGCACAGCGCTGGTAAAACGTATCGATACCTTTATGGAATACCAGATTGGCGTACATCAACAGACCAATAGGGATCGTTGGGTGTTTCTGACGAATAGCGGCCAACATTTCAAAACATTGGGTTGGCGTCACGCCAGAAGCAAAAGCGCGAAGTGCTGCACTTTGAATGGTTGGGCCGTCAGCCAGCGGGTCCGAAAACGGAATACCCAGCTCTAACGCGTCTGCACCGGCCTCAACCAGAGTATCAATGATCTGTAATGACAGCGCCGGGTTTGGATCACCGAGCGTCACGAACGGGACGAAAGCGCCTTCCTTATGACTTGCCAGGCGGTCGAACAGTTGCTGGTAACGTTCCATCAGATTTCTCCCCGAGCTTTCAGAATGTCGTGAACGGTAAATATGTCTTTGTCGCCACGTCCGGACAGGTTAACCACCAGTATCTGTTCTTTTTGCGGCGTTTCACGGATCATTTTCAGTGCATGCGCCAACGCGTGGGAGGACTCCAGAGCCGGAATGATACCTTCACTGCGCGAAAGCGCTTTGAATGCATCCAGGGCTTCGTCATCGGTAATCGACACGTACTCCGCACGACCAATACTGTTCAAATAAGCGTGCTGTGGCCCGACTGAAGGGAAGTCCAACCCGGCAGAAATGGAGTAGGACTCCTCAATCTGGCCTTCGGAGGTCTGCATCATCGGCGCTTTCATGCCGAAATAGATACCGACATGACCGTGTTTCAATGGTGCACCGTGTTGACCGGTTTCGATCCCCAGACCGGCAGGCTCTACGCCGATAAGACCCACGCTGGCATCATCGATAAAATCGGCAAACATACCGATAGCGTTGGAACCACCACCAACACACGCCAAGACGGCATCCGGCAGGCGGCCTTCGCGTTCCAGCATCTGTGCTTTGGTTTCTTCGCCGATCATGCGCTGGAATTCACGTACAATGGTTGGGTACGGGTGTGGGCCTGCAGCGGTACCCAACATATAGTGGGCGGTTTCGTAACTGCCAGACCAGTCGCGCAACGCTTCATTACAGGCGTCTTTCAGTGTGGAAGATCCACTGTGAACCGGGATTACCTCTGCGCCCATCAAACGCATGCGGAATACGTTGGGTGACTGACGTTCAATATCTTTGGCACCCATATAGATGCGACACTTCAGGCCGAGCAGGGCACACGCCAATGCCGAGGCCACGCCATGTTGGCCTGCACCGGTCTCGGCAATGATCTCTGTTTTGCCCATGCGTTTCGCGAGCAGTGCCTGACCCAACACCTGGTTGGTTTTGTGAGCGCCACCGTGCAGCAGATCTTCACGTTTCAAGTACAGCTTGGTTTTAGTTCCTGCGGTGAGATTCTTGCAAAGTGTTAATGCCGTAGGGCGGCCTGCGTAGTTTTTCAGCAAGTCGATAAATTCAGCCTGAAATTCCGGATCGCGCTGTGCGCTTACAAAGGCTTCTTCAAGTTGTTTTAAGGCCGGCATCAGAATCTGTGGCACATATTGGCCACCAAATTCGCCGAAGTAGGGGTTAAGCAGCGTCATTATAGTTCCCGTTATTATCCGTTAATAATGTTCAGTAAGCGCGCAACGTCTGGAAAACCGCCGTCAGACGGGCAGGATCCTTAATACCGGGTTGGCTCTCAACGCCGGAATTAAAGTCCAAACCGGCACAGCCGAGTTTGGCCGCGTCAACGCAATTGTCGGCACCCAGACCCCCTGCAAGCATGACGTTATCCAGGTTTTCACCCTGCAGCACCGACCAGTCGAAACGCTGGCCAGTCCCACCCGCACCGTTATCCAGCAGATAGCGATCGACGTGCTTCAAATCGCGCTTCGGTAAATGGTCTTTCACGCTCAGTGCTTTCCAGATTTGGCAGTCGTTCGGCAACTCGGCACGCAGGGCGGTGATATAGTTTTGATCCTCCGCCCCATGCAGTTGCACGGCTCTCAAGCCCAGACGTTCAACGGTTTGTACTACAGTCTCTACCTGCGCATCGCAGAACACGCCGACATACTTCAGCGGTGCACCGGAAATAACTTCGCGGGCACGGTTGATATCGACATAGCGGGGGGAGCGCCCGACAAAAATCAACCCGCCGTAGACGGCCCCAGCCTGGTAGGCAGCGGCGGCATCCTGGGCGCGGGTCAACCCGCAGACTTTATTGTCCCCCAAAATCACCCGGCGCACGGCGGCACGCAGATCGCTTTCAGACATCAACGCGCTGCCGATCAAGAAACCGTTGGCAAAGTGGCTTAGCTCGCGGATCTGGCCGTAATTGTTGATGCCGGACTCGCTGATCACCGTCACACCCTGTGGGACGCGTGGCGCAAGCTGGCGAGTACGATCCAGATCGATACTCAGGTCACGGAGATCGCGGTTGTTGATACCGACCACGCGCGCTTCCAGAGCAATGGCCCGCTGCAGTTCTTCTTCGCTGATCACTTCCGTCAGTACGCCCATGTTTAAGCTGTGTGCGACAGCGGCGAGCTGACGGTATTGGTCGTCGTTAAGCACTGAAAGCATCAGTAAAATAGCGTCGGCTTGATAGAAACGCGCCAGGTAGATCTGATACGGGTCGATAATAAAATCTTTGCACAATACGGGCTGTGTGACCGTCTTGCTGACTAGCGGCAGAAAATCGAAGCTACCCTGGAAGTATTTTTCATCGGTCAGAACTGAAATCGCCGAGGCGAAATCCTTGTAGACCGAAGCAATCTCGACAGGATCAAAATTTTCGCGAATCAGGCCCTTTGAAGGGGATGCCTTTTTACATTCAAGAATAAACGCCGTTCTGGTTCCCTGTAGCGCATGGTAAAAATCACGCTCGCTTGGGACGATTTCATTTTGAAAGCTGGCCAGTGGCTGTTGTTGCTGTCGTGCTGCGACCCATTGCGCTTTATCACGAACAATCTTGTTGAGCACGGTTTCCTGCATCATTTATCCTCTTGCTGCCAGTGCGGTAACGCGCTCGTAAGCTTGCCCGCTGTGAATCATGTCCAGTGCCTGCTGCGCATTTTGGCGCAGGTCTTCATGCCCGAATAACTTCAGCAGCAGCGCCACGTTAGCGGCTACCGCAGCGGCGTGAGCCGGGTCACCTTTACCTTGTAACAACCGTGCCAGAATGTCACGATTTTCTTCGGGTGAGCCGCCCAGCAGGGCTTCCAGCGGATAGCTTTGCAACCCAAAGGATTGCGGTGTTAACTGGTAGCTCTCAATTTCACCGTTGTTCAATTCGGCCACATGGGTAGTGGCATGAATCGCCACTTCATCCATTCCGCCGCCGTGTACCACGGCCGCTCGCTGGTAACCCAATACGCGCAGTGTTTCAGCTATAGGCAGCACCAATTCTGGGCTGTAAACGCCGATCAGTGCCAGCGGTGGGCGAGCTGGGTTAATCAGCGGGCCCAGCACATTGAATACCGTGCGGGTTTTCAACTGCTGGCGTACGGGCATCGCATGGCGGAAGCCGGTGTGGTACTGCGGCGCAAACAGGAAACAGACGCCCAACTCGTCCAGCGCTTTACGAGCCTCATCCGCCGGCAGATCCAGGCGAATACCAAATGCCGCCAGCAAATCTGATGAACCAGACCGGCTGGAAACGCTGCGATTGCCATGTTTGGCTACTTTGGCGCCACACGCCGCCGCTACAAAGGCGCTGGCGGTGGAGATATTAATGCTGTTAGTGCCGTCGCCCCCGGTGCCGACGATATCGGCAAACGGGTAGTCTGGACGAGGAAATGGCAGCGCATCGGCCAGCAGTGCTTTGGCTGCCCCGGCAATCTCTTCCGGGCGCTCGCCGCGAATTTTCATGCTGATCAGCGCCGCTGCCAGCTGGCTTGGTTCTAACTCACCGCGAACGATGGCGCTGAATAATTGCTGGCTTTCCTGCTGGTTCATCGATTCTGAACGGTACAATTTTTCAAGAATAGTATGCATGGTCGTTTCCCTCGTTATTTCGCCAGCGCCCAGGCCAGAGTTTGCTCAAGCAAACGCGCGCCATGGGTGGTCAGGATCGATTCTGGATGAAACTGGAAACCGCATACGCGATGCTTGTCATTACGTACTGCCATCACCATGTCGTTAAAATGGGCGTTAACCGTGAGCCCGGCTGGGATCTTGCTGCCTACCAGTGAATGGTAGCGCGCCACCGGCAATGGATTCGCCATGCCGGTAAACATGCCTTCGCCATCGTGGCTAATTGCTGACGCCTTGCCGTGCAAGATCTCACCGGCTTGGCCTACGTGGCCGCCGTAGGCTTCAACAATCGCCTGATGCCCCAGGCAGATACCAATAATAGGCAGGTGGCCGCGCAAGCGTTGTAACAGTTCAGGCATACAGCCCGCTTCAGACGGTGTACCTGGGCCCGGTGATAGCATCAGAACCGGCTGTTCTAACTGCTGCAGACGCTCAATAATCACATCGGCAGAAATCTGGTTGCGGTAAATCACCACCTGATGGCCGCTGGCGCGCAGCTGATCGACCAGGTTGTAGGTGAAGGAATCAACATTATCGAGCAGTAAGATATCGGCCATCAGAACACCTCCTTGGCCTGATGCGCACTGGCAATGGCACGCAGCACGGCACGTGCTTTATTACGGGTCTCATCGGCTTCCGCCTGAGGAATAGAGTCCAACACCACGCCAGCGCCGGCTTGCACAGTGGCAATCCCGTCTTCAACATACGCGGAGCGGATGACAATACAGGTATCCAAATCACCGGTAGCGGTGAAATAACCCACCGCACCGCCGTAGCTGCCGCGGCGGGTGCCTTCAGAGGCAGCGATCAGCTGCATGGCACGTACTTTTGGGGCGCCGCTTAACGTGCCCATGTTCATGCAGGCCTGATAGGCATGCAGCACGTCAAGGTCAGCACGCAGGGTGCCAATCACTCGAGACACCAGGTGCATGACAAAAGAATAGCGGTCTACTTTGGTCAAATCGGCCACGTAGCGGCTGCCGGCCTGGCAGATGCGCGCTAAATCGTTGCGAGCCAGGTCGACCAGCATCAAATGTTCGGCCAACTCTTTGTGGTCGGTGCGCATTTCGAGTTCGATACGGCTGTCGAGATCCAAATCCAGCGACCCATCGGCGCGACGGCCACGCGGGCGGGTACCGGCAATCGGATAGATCTCGATCTGACGGTTGTTGGCGTCGTATTTCAGTGCACTTTCAGGTGAAGCACCAAACAGGGTGAACTCGTCGTCTTGCATAAAGAACATGTACGGGCTTGGGTTATTGTCTTTCAGCGTCTGGTAGGCTGCCAGCGGGGCTGGGCAGGGCAGCGAGAAACGACGTGAAGGGACCACCTGGAAGATTTCGCCCTGACGGATGGCCTGTTGCAATTCGCTGACCACTGCGCCGTACTCTTCATCGGTCTGATTGCAACTCAGTTGCATGTCTTCGAGTTTCTGATGAGGAATGGGTTGCGGTGTCTGCTTCAATTGAGCCTGTAGCTGTTCCAAGCGTTGTTGCAGACGCTGTTCTTCTGCGGCGTCAGCAGTGAAAACACTGGCCTGCAGGCGCGCCACGCCGCGCTGGTGGTCCAGCACCAGCAGGGTTTCCGCCAGGTAGAAACAGAAATCAGGGCAACGTTGATCCTGACGCAGTGCAGGCAGGTCTTCGAAACCGGCAACCAGATCATAGGCAAACAGGCCACCGAGCATCACCGCTTCACGTTCGTCTGCGGGAGAATCGACCAGTGTGAGTAAGGCGCGCAGTGCATCAAACACCGACAGTGAACGCAGTCGTGCGTCTTCGTCCTGGATAGCATCAATCAGCGGGAAGGTCAGTTCACGGCCGTTAGGACGCACCTGAATCTGCACTTCGACGGGCAATGCTTCATCCAGCAATGGCAACATCGCGGCGCCGTTAGCCGTCAGTGCTTGCAATGTGACGGTGCGCCCCAGTGCGGTAATGCGCAAAGCGCTGTCGATCACTAACAAGCTTTGCAGGTTTTGCTTGCTGTTGATTTCTGCTGACTCTAACAGCAGGGTTGCCGGGCGCGCGCCGCACAACTGATGAAAAATGGTGGTGGGATCGCCCCGGTAACTGGCCTCCGCCTTCAGTAATTTGAGCTGTGGTTTGATGTTCGTCATGGGAGTTCCAGTTAAAATTTGTCCAAAAAAAAGCCCGCGTTACCAGCGGGCTTAGGGAATCTGCAGTGTCAGATGACAGGTATGCGTGATTACTCCGCCCGAAAAAGGGAAGTACGCCACCAACGAAGAAGAGAAGTTTGCTTAGTCATTTCTGTGCTCTCTTGTTTATCATCCAACCAGGGATATGCCCTGAACTTGTGTACTAGTTAACTGGTTCGCGAGAATAAAGTCAACCCTCTTTTCGTACAATGTTTTATCGCTAAGTGTGAATTATTTTCATTAAGCTGAAACGGCAGCGCGTCATAATAGATTTCCGTCCAACGGGCGATCGCGGGTATGATAGAAAGCCAAGCCATTGCCGGATATTTCTTTTGACAGACAGCAGCCCCCAGCCCTCCGCATTTACTCTTTACGATCTCCACAGCCATACCACCGCTTCTGACGGCTACCTTACGCCGGCGCAGTTGGTGCAACGTGCGGTTGAAATGCGGGTGGGTGTTTTGGCGATAACCGATCATGACACGACAGATGGTTTGGCCGCCGCAGCGGCAACCATTGCTGAGTTGTCCCTGCCGCTGCAGTTGGTCAATGGTGTGGAAATCTCCACGTTGTGGGAAAACCATGAGATCCATATCGTCGGTTTGGGTATTGAAACCCGGCACCCGGCGATAGTACAACTGCTGTCCGAACAGACAGAACGCCGTAACCTCCGTGCACAGGAAATAGGTGCACGATTAGCCAAAGCCCGTATCGAAGGGGCATTTGAAGGGGCGCAAAAATTAGCCGACGGCGGGGCAGTGACCCGCGGGCATTTTGCGCGTTATCTGGTGCAAATTGGTATGGCGGACAATATGGCTCAGGTATTCAAGAAATACCTGGCGAAAGGCAAAACCGGTTACGTTCCGCCACAGTGGTGTACAATAGAACAAGCCATTGATGTGATTCATCAATCCGGCGGTCAGGCAGTGATCGCGCATCCGGGCCGTTATGATCTGACGGCAAAATGGTTGAAGCGGCTGTTTGCGCATTTTGCCGCACATGGCGGTGACGCGATGGAAGTGGCCCAATGTCAGCAAGCACCGCATGAGCGTTCGCTGTTGGCAAAGTATGCGCAAGAATATCAATTACTGGCGTCGCAGGGGTCTGATTTCCATCAACCCTGCTCGTGGATCGAACTGGGCCGTAAACTGTGGTTACCCGGTGGGGTTGAACCCGTGTGGCGTGACTGGCCGCAACCGCAACTGGCTAAAGTCGATTGATTTAACGTGGGCGATGCCGCCCGCGTGCATCATTTTAGGAGCAAGTCATGAGTCAGCTTTTTTATATTCACCCAGACAACCCACAGCCACGTCTTATCAATCAGGCAGTGGATGTACTGCGTAAAGGGGGCGTGATCGTCTATCCCACGGATTCTGGTTATGCACTGGGCTGCAAGCTGGAAGAAAAGTCGGCGATGGAACGTATCTGCCGTATCCGTCAATTGGATGGTAATCATAACTTTACGCTGATGTGCCGCGATCTGTCTGAATTGTCGACTTACGCTTACGTCGACAATACCGCGTTCCGGCTGATCAAAAATAACACGCCGGGCAACTACACTTTTATCCTGAAAGCGACCAAAGAAGTTCCGCGGCGGTTGATGAACGACAAGCGCAAAACCATCGGTTTGCGCGTGCCCTCGAACCCGATTGCGCTGGCATTACTGGAAGTGCTTAACGAGCCAATGATGTCGACTACGTTGATGCTTCCGGGTAATGATTTTGCCGAGTCCGATCCGGAAGAGATCAGCGAACATTTGGGAAAACAGGTAGATCTGGTGATCCACGGTGGTTTCCTGGGCCAGCAGCCTACCACGGTGATTGACCTGACGGAGTCCGCACCGGAAGTGGTACGCGAGGGCGCCGGTGACCCAACGCCCTTCCGCTGATGCATTGCCATAATGTTTGCTCATTTTCTGAAAAGTGACTGAAACGGCGTCATTTATCGGTAAAACCGCTATCCTACAATATCAAAAATTGATAATTAGGCAGGATGCGTAGCGATGATTAAATGGGTTTCTTTATTGGCGGCGTTATTATTTTCTTCTGTGGCCAGCGCGGGGTTTTATTCCGGTAGCGCTTTGCTGTCTGAAACCAGCGGCTATGTGAAAAATAAAAGTGGGGCAGCTACCGTCGCTGAAGCTCTCGATGCGGGGATGTTTATGGGGTACGTTGCAGGCGTGTTTGATACCTTTTCTATGCAAGGTAACCGTAGTATTTGTCCGGAAGCGGGCATGAGCGTAGGCACGGCTTCGGATGCGGTTATGCAGTATTTAAATGAACATCCGGAGCAATTGCATTACTCCGCACCGTCGGTGATTATGCTGGCGTTAACCGCCGCTTACCCTTGTGCACGGCATTAACGTTGTCCGTTTAGTGCGTATTTTTTCATTAGGTGCGATGCTTTTTCTTTAGCATTATTTCCAATAGATGAAATTGATAAACGCTGTCATTTTACCGCTAACGCAAACGTCCCTTCACCGATTTGGGATATGACGTTCAGGAGAAAAAATGACAGCGTTTCGCTACGGTACCCTTTCCCTCGATTACCATGATTCCGGCTCAGGCCCGCTGACGCTGGTACTGCTGCCTGGTTGGTGTGAACCGAAAACCGTTTTTGCCCCCTTTATCGCGTTGGCTGAACAACACTTCCGTGTGATTAGCCTTGATTGGCGAGGCCATGCGCTGTCTGACCGCGATGAGCAGCTTTCGCTTGGTGCCGAGGAACTGCTGGCAGACCTTCGCCAACTGCTGCTTGAGTTGCAGGTGGGGAAATGTGTGACACTTTCGGTGGCACATGCCAGTTGGATTGCGGTTGCTCTCGCTGAGAGCTTACCTCAACAAGTGCAAGGAATGGTGTTTCTCGATTGGATAATGACGCAACCTGATCCGGCATTTTTTGATTCTGTGCAACACATGCAGCGTCCTGAACGCTGGGTAGCGGCACGTGATGCTTTGTTTAGCTTTTGGCAGGGCGGCATTGTGCACCCGCAGGTTAAACATCATTTAACCGTTGAAATGGCGAAGGAGGATTTCCGTGTATGGCAGGCTGCCGGTGTGGCGATCGAACAAGCCTATCGGCAATATCAATCGCCGCTTAACCGGTTGGATGCATTAACCTTGCACCCAGCTTGTTGCCATATTTACGCGTTGGATCGTGACGACGATTATTTGCGGCAACAACAGCGGTTTGCGGAGGTTCATTCTTTCTTTTCGGTTGTACGACTTGAGCATGCTTCTACCCATCTTGGTATCCTCGAATGTCCAGAGAGCGTATATCAGGCGGTTATCCGTTTCCTGGAGCGTAATTCCCTTCCTGTTTGAATCGAAGCGGGTTCTTACCACCTATAACTTTGGATAATCGATCAGGAAATAAAGTGGGTTTCAACACTATTGAAAGCCTGTATAATGCGCGGTTCGATCCAAGTAAATGTATTGTTACTGTTGTGGTGCCAGACGCCGCGGCGGTCATCCCCCCGACGCCTGTGAAGGCGACACTAGAGGTTGCTCAATGAGCGAGAAGTTACAGAAAGTTTTAGCGCGTGCCGGCCATGGCTCGCGTCGTGAAATCGAAACCATTATTGAAGCCGGGCGCGTTAGCGTCGACGGCAAAATTGCCAAGCTGGGTGACCGCGTTGAAGTAACCCCTTCAATGAAGATCCGCCTGGATGGCCATATTGTTGCGATTAAAGAATCTGAAGAAGAAGTTTGCCGTGTACTGGCGTATTACAAGCCGGAAGGCGAACTCTGTACCCGTAGTGATCCTGAAGGCCGTCCAACGGTATTCGATCGTCTGCCTAAGCTGCGCGGCTCACGCTGGGTAGCGGTAGGGCGTTTGGACGTCAATACCTCCGGTTTGCTGTTGTTCACCACAGACGGTGAGCTGGCAAACCGCCTGATGCACCCGAGTCGTGAAGTTGAGCGTGAATATGCAGTGCGCGTATTTGGCCAGATTGACGACGAGAAAGTGAAGCAATTGAGTAAGGGCGTTCAGTTGGAAGACGGCCCAGCCGCTTTCCGCACCATTACCTTCCAGGGTGGCGAAGGTATTAACCAGTGGTATAACGTAACCCTGACTGAAGGACGTAACCGCGAAGTGCGTCGCCTTTGGGAAGCCGTTGGTGTCCAGGTTAGCCGTTTGATCCGCGTGCGTTATGGTGATATCGATTTGCCGAAGGGCCTGCCACGTGGCGGTTGGACCGAGCTCGAACTGCCGGCGATTAACTATCTGCGTGAACTGGTTGAGTTGAAACCGGAAACCGTCAGCAAGATGCCGGTTGAGCGTGAACGCCGCCGAGTGAAGGCCAATCAGATCCGTCGTGCCGTCAAACGTCACACACAGGTTGCTGGCAGCGGTCGCCGTAGTGCGCCGGGCAGCAAACCGGGCAAACCAAGCAAGCGCAGTTAATCAGCACGCCGCAGCCCCCAGGACTGCGGCGTTTTCTATTACCAGTCAATACCCTGTTGTGCTTTGATACCCGCATCAAACGCGTGCTTCACCGGCCGCATTTCCGTAACCGTATCCGCTAACGCTAAAATATCGCGATGGCAGCCACGTCCGGTGATAATCACCGTTTGGTGCACAGGACGTTGCCGAAGCGCCTCCAGCAGTTCATCCAGCTCAAGATAGCCGTAGCTGACCATATAGGTCAGTTCGTCCAGTAGCACCAGATCCAGGCTGTTGTCGGCCAGCATGCGTTTACCCTGTTGCCATACGGCCTGACAAGCGGCGGTGTCTTCTGCTTTATTCTGCGTTTCCCAGGTAAAGCCGGTCGCCATTACCTGGAATTCAACACCATGCTGTTGCAGCAGGTTTTTTTCTCCGTTTGGCCATTCACCTTTAATGAATTGGATAACGGCGGCTTTCATACCGTGACCAACGGCCCGCGTTACTGTGCCAAATGCCGCAGTGGTTTTGCCTTTACCGTTACCGGTGAATACCAGCAGTAAACCCCGAGCGTCCTGCGCAGCAGCAATGCGGGCGTCGACCTGTTCTTTCAAACGTTGTTGCCGTTGTTGGTGACGATCTTCAGCCATGATAAAGCCCCTTTATTCGGCTGCGCCGGGTTTGCGGTTCGGTTGGGCGTCGAAGCTCATGCCGGTTTTACGACGGCTGTCATCCCCCATCAGATAGAGATAAAGCGGCATGATATCCGCCGGGGTTTTCAGCTTGCTTTTGTCTTCATTCGGGAAGGCAGATGCACGCATTTGGGTACGAGTTCCGCCAGGATTGATACAGTTTGCCCGCAAGTTGCGACTTTTGTATTCATCGGCGAATACCTGCATCATCCCTTCGGTTGCGAACTTTGAAACGGCATAAGCGCCCCAGTTTGCGCGCCCGGTACGGCCGACGCTGGAGCTGGTAAATACCAGCGAACCCGAATTGGATTTCAGCAGCAGCGGCAAGAGTGCTTGAGTGAGCATAAATGTTGCGTTGACGTTGACCTGCATGACGTCCTCCCACATCGCCATCGACAGGTCCGCCATGGGGCCGATATCGCCGAGCAGGCCTGCATTATGCAGCACGCCGTCCAGCCGCGGGACATGCGTCGCCAGTTCGTCTGCCACCTGTTTGCACTGTTCTTGGTTGGTATGCAACAGGTCAAGTGTGATGATGTAGGTTGGCGCGCTGCTGAATTTGGCAATCTCGGCCTGCACGGCTTGCAGCTTACTTTCGGTACGGCCCAGCAGCACCAATTGCGCGCCAAATCTGGCGTAGGTGAGTGCAGCTTCGCGACCAATACCGTCTCCGGCACCAGTGACTAAAATGATACGGTTTTCCAGTAAATCCTGCTTGGGTTGGTAGTGCACAATAATTCCTCGCGCCTGGGTGGCTGGTCTCCCACTTACATCGGGGAGCGGTGTGGATTGAGAGGCCATAGCAGGAGCAACGGCTCAACTGCATATATGGCCCCACAGCGAATTTGCTCATCATGTTGATGAATAATCCGTGTTATATGCCTCAAATGGATCGTATTTTCAATGATTAGGCGGCAGAATCGGCATTCTTTTGTAACAAAAATGGAACTGTGCCGCCTTGGGTAAGCCCAAATGCGCCCACATAGTAAAGAAGCAGCACAAGGAATTTTTATTTAGCCGCGACAGCCACTGCGTCGGTTGGCTAGAATGAATGAAGTCATACTAACAACCTGTTAATAAAGGCGGAATCTGTGGAGTTTATATCTGTTTATGGCCTATTTCTGGCCAAAGTCGCGACGGTAGTGATTGCCATCGCTGCGCTGGCCTTGCTGGCGGTCAGCCTGGGGCAACGTAAGAACCGACAGAAAGGGGAACTGCAGCTTACTGACCTTGGAGAGCAGTACCGCGATATGCAGCGCGACATGCGTCTGGCACGTATGGGCGAGGCGGAACAAAAGGCGTGGCTCAAGCAGTTTAAAAAGCAGACCAAAGCCGACGATAAACTGAAGAAACAGCGGGCTAAAGCAGGGGCCGTTGAAGCCGCCAAACCTTGCCTGTATGTGCTGGATTTCAAAGGCAGCATGGATGCCCATGAAGTCACCTCATTGCGCGAGGAGGTCTCGGCCGTGCTGGCGGTAGCGACACCGAAGGACGAAGTTCTGCTACGACTGGAAAGCCCGGGTGGTGTAGTGCACGGATACGGGTTGGCCTCATCGCAACTGGCGCGTTTGCGTACCGGCGGGATTCGTCTCACGGTGGCTGTAGATAAGGTCGCGGCCAGTGGCGGCTATATGATGGCATGTGTGGCGGATCGTATTGTGGCCGCACCCTTTGCAATTATCGGTTCAATCGGCGTTGTGGCGCAGATCCCTAACTTCCACCGCTTGTTGAAAAAGAATGATATTGATGTTGAATTGCACACCGCCGGCGAGTTCAAACGCACGCTGACGTTGTTTGGCGAAAATACGGAGCAGGGGCGTGAGAAGTTCCGTGAAGATCTGAACGAAACTCATGTGCTGTTTAAAGAGTTCGTTCACCAGCAGCGCCCATCACTGGATATTGACAGCGTAGCGACCGGTGAGCATTGGTTCGGTACGCAAGCGAAAGAGAAGGGACTCATCGACGCGATTGGTACCAGTGACGATTTGCTGATTGCTGAAATGGAAAACCATGAGGTGATCGGGGTGCGTTATGCACGCCGTAAACGCATGATGGACCGTTTTACCGGCAGCGCGGCGGAAAGTGTCGACCGTCTGTTATTGCGCTGGTGGCAACGGGGCGAAAAGCCGTTGCTTTAAGCGAAACGATTAAAACCGCAGGGGGCTTAAAGCCCCCTTTTTTATGACTAATCGACCAGATGATATTTATCAGAGAACACGTGGGCCAAGTGTTTAAACATATTAAATACGGCGGTAGTTTTTGCCGTTGGCAATCCATCTTGGTCCAAAAAGAATTCACCACGGAAAACTAAAACGCTGCCTTTTTGTTCAACCTCAGTGGCAATCATGCCATGCATATAATCATCATGGTGACGAATAAGATTATTTGCTTCTTGCAGTAAGGTTTCGCGATCAATGGGTGAGGTATTAGTGCGCATTTATTACACTCCAATCATAAATTCTGGACATATTCTAACGCCAGTTCGCATTTATCCGCAAACAGACTAAGGTTTATTTGCCGTCTGGATGTCTAGCGGTATCTGTCGATTGGCGAAATCTGCCTTTCCGTGCTAATTAGGTTGCGTGACGCTTTTTATCAGGTACAGTGTGGGATTTTGCGGCGTCAGGTGGAAGGTTTTGTTTACGCCATGAATGAGTCTCACACAGCCATACTTCTGGGGCATGGGTGAATTGCAGGCAGGATCAACAACTTGCGTTCAGGTTGAGCAGTTAAGCAACCAATAGAAAAAAACATGTTGATCTCTTGCCAGACTGCCGCAATATAAAAAAGAGATATGAACCGCTGCGGCACGGCGAGATAAAAGACTTCTTTTTAGAAGAAATAAAATTAGGTAAAGGTAAATATGGGTAAAGCTCTCGTAATAGTTGAGTCCCCGGCAAAAGCCAAAACTATTAATAAATATTTAGGTAATGACTACGTGGTGAAGTCCAGCGTCGGTCATATCCGTGATTTGCCGACCAGTGGCTCAGCCAGCAAAAAGAGCGCTGACTCAACCGA
Organism: Serratia sp. PL17; assembly: GCF_017832355.1. Classification (GTDB taxonomy): domain Bacteria; phylum Pseudomonadota; class Gammaproteobacteria; order Enterobacterales; family Enterobacteriaceae; genus Serratia. Next base: position 1,599,033 of record NZ_JAFIBY010000001.1, on the reverse strand, counting down.
AGACAAAGCCAAGAAGAAAGTTAAAGTTAAAAAGGATGAGAAGGCGGCGCTGGTAAATCGTATGGGCGTCGATCCTTACCATGGTTGGGCTGCGCAATACGAAATCCTGCCGGGTAAAGAAAAAGTTGTCGCCGAGTTAAAGTCGTTAGCGGAAAACGCCGACCACATTTATCTCGCAACGGACCTTGACCGCGAAGGGGAAGCCATTGCCTGGCACCTGCGGGAAGTTATCGGGGGTGACGACAAACGCTTTAGCCGGGTGGTATTTAACGAAATCACCAAGAACGCGATCCAAAACGCGTTCAAACAGCCGGGTGAGCTGAATATTGACCGTGTTAACGCACAGCAGGCGCGCCGCTTTATGGACCGCGTTGTGGGTTATATGGTTTCGCCACTGCTGTGGAAAAAAATTGCCCGTGGCCTGTCTGCCGGGCGAGTGCAATCCGTTGCTGTTCGGTTGGTGGTGGAGCGTGAGCGCGACATCAAAGCCTTCGTACCGGAAGAGTACTGGGAACTGCACGCAGATCTGTTAGCGAAGGGTGACACCACGTTGCAGATGGAAGTGACGCATGCCCACGACAAACCGTTCAAGCCGGTTAATCGTGAGCAGACACATGCAGCACTTAAACTGCTGGAAAAAGCCCGCTACACCGTTCTGGATCGCGAAGATAAGCCGACCAGCAGCAAACCGGGTGCACCTTACATTACGTCAACGTTGCAGCAAGCGGCCAGTACCCGTTTGAGCTTTGGCGTGAAGAAAACCATGATGATGGCCCAGCGCCTGTATGAAGCAGGTCACATCACCTATATGCGTACCGACTCCACCAACCTGAGCCAGGATGCGCTCAACATGGTGCGTGGTTATATCGGTGATAACTTCGGCGACAAATACTTGCCGAAGGCACCGAACCAGTACAGCAGTAAAGAAAACTCGCAGGAAGCGCATGAGGCCATCCGTCCGTCGGATGTCAATGTGCTGGCTGAACAGTTGAAAGATATGGAAGCGGATGCGCAAAAGCTGTATCAGCTGATTTGGCGGCAGTTTGTGGCCTGTCAGATGACGCCAGCGCAGTACGATTCCACCACGCTGTCGGTAAAAGCCGGTGATTTCCAGCTGCGCGCCAAGGGCCGTACGTTGCGTTTCGACGGTTGGACCAAAGTGATGCCTGCTCTGCGTAAGGGTGATGAAGATCGTACCTTGCCGTTTGTTGAGGTAGGCAGCGAACTTGAACTGCAAAAACTGATCCCAAGCCAGCACTTCACCAAGCCGCCAGCGCGTTACAGCGAAGCGTCATTGGTAAAAGAGTTGGAAAAACGGGGTATCGGTCGTCCATCGACCTACGCGTCAATCATTTCAACCATTCAGGATCGTGGCTATGTGCGTGTTGAAAACCGCCGTTTCTACGCAGAAAAAATGGGCGAGATCGTGACTGACCGTCTGGAAGAAAACTTCCGCGAGCTGATGAACTATGACTTCACCGCCCGCATGGAAGACGGCCTGGATCAGGTAGCGAATAACCACGCAGAATGGAAAGCGGTACTGGATGAGTTCTTTGCCGAGTTCAGCGAGCAGCTAGACACGGCAGAAAAAGATCCTGAAGAAGGCGGCATGCGCCCGAATCAGATGGTAATGACCAGTATTGACTGCCCAACCTGTGGCCGTCAGATGGGTATTCGCACGGCAAGTACGGGCGTGTTCCTGGGGTGTTCTGGTTATGCGTTGCCGCCGAAAGAACGCTGTAAGACCACCATTAACCTGGTGCCGGAAACTGAAGTACTGAACATTCTTGAAGGGGATGACGCGGAAACCAACGCGTTGCGTGCCCGCCATCGTTGCCAGAAATGCGGCACGGCAATGGACAGCTACCTGATCGATAACCAGCGTAAATTGCATGTGTGCGGTAACAACCCGGCGTGTGATGGTTATGAGATCGAAGAGGGCGAGTTCCGCCTGAAAGGGTATGATGGTCCGGTCGTTGAGTGCGATAAATGTGGCTCTGAAATGCACTTGAAAATGGGGCGTTTTGGTAAGTACATGGGTTGTACCAACGAGACATGCAAAAATACGCGCAAGATCCTGCGTAACGGCGACGTAGCACCACCCAAGGAAGATCCGGTTCCATTACCGGAGCTGCCATGCGAAAAGTCGGATGCTTACTTTGTTCTGCGTGACGGTGCGGCCGGCGTCTTCCTGGCTGCCAACACGTTCCCTAAATCGCGCGAAACCCGTGCGCCGTTGGTCGAAGAGTTGGCCCGCTTCAAGGATCGCTTGCCTGAAAAATTGCGTTATCTGGCCGATGCGCCCGTAGCGGATGCCGAAGGCAACAAGACTATGGTGCGCTTTAGCCGTAAGACCAAGCAACAGTATGTCTCTTCTGAGAAAGACGGAAAAGCCACTGGCTGGTCTGCTTTCTACATAGATGGCAAATGGGTTGAAGGTAAAAAGTAAACTTGCAGCCTGAATGCAATATAAAAACCAGCCCCTGTGGCTGGTTTTTTTTATTGGCTAAAGCTGAGAACGGATCTATCCTTTGCTGTTTTTTCCCTCCTGGGCCGGGGATTTCATATTGATCGCAATGCAAAATAATCGTTACCAGAGTGTGACGCGGATCTATACTTGAAGCTGTGGCATGATATAATGGTTATATAAAAAGTTTTTTTATGATTAAAGCTTATTAATAACGGCGGTTTATTCATCACTTGGATGAGGCACTGTGTTTAAGGCTTGTTACTTTTCAGCATACCGGGGCGACACCGATATACCTGGCTGCGGCTCAACGCAGTGTTTAACCTAGGATGGTATAAGATATGAAATTGCAGCAGCTTCGTTACATCGTGGAAGTGGTTAACCACAACCTGAATGTCTCCTCGACGGCAGAAGGGCTTTATACCTCGCAACCCGGTATCAGCAAGCAGGTGCGGATGCTGGAAGATGAACTGGGCATTCAGATTTTCGCGCGTAGCGGAAAACATCTGACTCAGGTGACGCCAGCAGGCCTGGAAATCATCCGTATTGCACGTGAAGTGTTGTCCAAGGTGGATGCGATTAAAGCCGTCGCCGGCGAGCATACCTACCCGGATAAAGGCTCATTGTACGTTGCGACCACGCATACCCAAGCGCGGTATGCATTGCCTAACGTGATCAAAGGCTTTATTGAACGCTATCCGCGTGTTTCGTTGCATATGCACCAGGGGTCGCCGACGCAAATTGCGGAAGCGGTCTCCAAAGGCACCGCAGACTTTGCCATTGCCACAGAAGCGCTGCATCTTTACGACGATTTAATTATGCTGCCGTGCTACCACTGGAACCGCGCGGTAGTCGTGAAACCCGATCATCCATTAGCGGGCAAAGGCCATATCACCATTGAAGAACTGGCTGCTTACCCGATTGTCACTTATACCTTCGGTTTCACGGGGCGCTCTGAGCTGGATACCGCGTTTAACCGTGCTGGCCTGACGCCACGTATCGTATTCACGGCGACTGACGCCGACGTGATTAAAACCTATGTCCGCCTTGGGCTGGGTGTTGGTGTTATCGCCAGCATGGCAGTTGACCCGGTACAAGATCCTGATCTGGTGACAGTGGATGCGCGCGATATCTTCACCTTCAGTACCACGAAGATTGGCTTCCGCCGGAGTACCTTCCTGCGTAGCTATATGTACGATTTCATCCAGCGTTTTGCGCCACATCTGACGCGTGACGTGGTCGATAATGCAGTTGCGCTACGCTCGAATGAAGAGATCGAAGCGATGTTCAAAGACATCAAGCTGCCGGAAAAGTAAGCCGTTGGGTTAATCACGGGTAATCTGAGAGGGGCCCCCCTCTCAGTGTTACATTCTGCTCTTCGTTCTATGCAGCTTGTTTATCATTCTCTCATTCACTTCTCACGCGTACTGAGCGGTTTTTACCTCTTCTCTTCATCACCCATCGCTAATGTGTCAGGTAGCGGATGTTGCCAGTTTCTGTTGCACGCTACGCAGGGTACGTCGCCTTATCCAACCGCTGGCCGGGCGAATGGCTGCCCAATAGCAGGCGAACCGTGCTTTTACCTGGGGTGTCGGGCACCAGACGAAGGTTTCGGTGCTAAGCGTTGCCAAACCTGCACTGTCCTGAGTGACACTAAAGCGTAATACCAGTTTGGCTGCATCAGGCGCAGTAAAACGGTGAAATTCTTCCGCGGTTTCCAGTTTTTTCACGTCTAACATTGGGCGCCAAAAACGGCCGGTCAACCCCAGTGAAACCTCATGACTGCCATGATGCAGCAAGGTAAAGGTATCGAAACCAAACGCAGCCGGCTGTTCTGTTTTCTTTATTCTGGTGAGCGACTGCCAGAATTTACCGGGTAACTGACGAAGCATCAGCAAACGACGGATGATGGGATCTTCTGTCATATCCAGGGAAAGTACGGCTTGGATAATAGCTTCAGGGGATGCATGGATAGGTTCTGATTGGTGCTGTTCATAAAAGCTGAAAGCGGGAAGATACGGCGAAGCACCTTTCCATTGTTGACACTCCCGTTCACTGACGAACCCGAAAAATGCCACTTACCCCTCCTTAGTTTTAATCTGTTGCCCAGTCATGATTGTATTTTTCATGCCCACATTTATCTGTTGTTTATCTCTGACAAGGTGGCAGAGCGATATTGTTTCACCTGATAAATGAATAACATAGCAGGTTGCCCATACTGTAGCCCGTGTTTTGTCAGGCCGCTGCATCGGGCATCTGTCTTTCTTTCGCGCGAGTGGAAAGGGAGCGTAACAGATTGCGCTTGATACAGGCGTATTGCCCTGCGGATTTTCTCATACCTTCCCTGGTTAATACCTAACTCTCTGGGAAAAAAAGACTTCTTCATCCTTGATTGCTTCTGCCTATCGTTATGATCAAAACGTGTTGTTATCAAAACGTTACATCGTCTTTGTGTTATCTTTAAATAAGACCTCAGTGATTACCCTGTTTTAGACATAATAAGAAATGGAGGAGCTATGTCGTCCGATCTTCGTGAAACGAGTATGGATAAGCTGGTTGCGCTGAATAGCGAGTATGGCTATTACAGTCTGCCACTGGCGGCGAGACAGTTGGGTGATATCGACCGGCTGCCAAAATCAATGAAAGTGCTGTTGGAAAACCTGCTGCGCCATGTGGATGGTGACACCGTGCAGGTTGACGATCTGAAGGCTATCGTTGGCTGGTTGAAGACCGGCCATGCAGACCGGGAGATTGCCTATCGTCCGGCTCGCGTACTGATGCAGGACTTTACTGGCGTACCCGCGGTGGTAGATTTAGCTGCAATGCGTGAAGCGGTACAACGCTTGGGCGGCAATGTTGACCAGGTTAACCCGCTTTCACCGGTCGATCTGGTCATTGACCATTCGGTCACCGTCGATGAATTTGGCGATGACGACGCGTTTGAAGAAAACGTGCGTATCGAAATGGAGCGTAACCACGAACGTTATACCTTCCTGCGTTGGGGACAAAAAGCCTTCAACCGTTTCCGTGTCGTTCCACCCGGCACCGGTATCTGCCACCAGGTTAACCTGGAATATCTTGGCCAAACGGTATGGCACACCGACGAAAGCGGCCAGCGTATAGCCTATCCAGATACTCTGGTCGGTACCGACTCCCATACCACCATGATCAACGGCCTGGGTATTCTTGGCTGGGGGGTTGGGGGGATCGAAGCTGAAGCAGCAATGCTTGGACAGCCGGTATCAATGCTAATCCCGGACGTTGTGGGTTTTAAACTTACCGGCAAGCTTAGCGAAGGTATCACCGCCACTGACCTGGTGTTGACCGTAACGCAGATGTTGCGTAAGCACGGTGTCGTGGGCAAGTTCGTTGAATTCTACGGTGACGGCCTTGCCGATCTGCCGCTGGCTGACCGTGCAACCATTGCCAATATGTCGCCAGAGTTTGGTGCCACCTGCGGCTTCTTCCCGGTGGATGAGGTGACGCTGGGCTATATGAAGCTCAGTGGACGCAGTGATGAGCAAATTGCGCTGGTAGAAGCTTACGCCAAAGCGCAGGGCATGTGGCGTAAACCTGGCGACGAGCCGGTGTTTACCAGTACTCTGGCGCTGGATATGTCGACGGTCGTTGCCAGCCTGGCCGGACCGAAACGTCCACAGGATCGTGTAGCACTGCCCGATGTGCCAAAGGCGTTCAATGCTGCAACTGAACTGGATATTGGCGGCCAGCAGCATGCGTCGGAATTCAAACCCTTTACGCTCAATGGACAGGCGCACGATCTGCATAATGGCGCGGTTGTTATTGCGGCCATTACCTCCTGTACCAACACCTCGAACCCAAGCGTGATGATGGCGGCAGGCCTGTTGGCGAAAAATGCGGTAAAAAAAGGCTTACGCACCAAGCCTTGGGTCAAAACGTCATTAGCCCCGGGCTCCAAGGTGGTAACAGACTATTTTGACAGTGCGAAGCTGACATCATACCTGGAAGAACTGGGCTTTAATTTGGTCGGCTATGGTTGCACAACCTGTATCGGTAACTCCGGGCCCTTACCAGAGCCGATAGAGCAGGCTATTAAAGCGGGCGACTTGACCGTGGGCGCGGTGCTGTCAGGCAACCGCAACTTTGAAGGCCGCATACATCCGCTGGTGAAAACCAACTGGTTGGCTTCTCCACCGCTGGTGGTCGCTTACGCGCTCGCGGGCAGCATGAAGATCGACCTTACCAAGGATCCGCTGGGTGAAGGGCACGATGGCAAGCCGGTCTACCTGAGAGATATTTGGCCGAGCAGTAAAGACATTGCCCAAGCGGTGGAAGAGGTTCGTACCGACATGTTCCACAAGGAGTATGGGGCCGTATTTGACGGTGATGCCAACTGGCAGTCGATTCAGGTTGCCGGATCCGCCACCTATCAGTGGCAGGCAGACTCAACCTACATTCGTCATCCGCCGTTCTTTAGTACCATGAAAGTGCAGCCGGATCCGGTGCAGGACATCAAGGACGCGCGTATTTTGGCCATCCTGGCCGACTCCGTGACCACCGACCATATTTCCCCTGCGGGGAATATCAAGCGTGACAGCCCGGCAGGGCGCTACTTGAGTGAGCATGGCGTTGCGCCGCTGGACTTCAACTCGTATGGTTCTCGCCGTGGTAACCATGAGGTGATGATGCGCGGTACCTTTGCCAATATCCGCATCCGCAATGAAATGGTGCCGGGTGTTGAAGGCGGTTACACCCGGCATATTCCGTCACAGAATCAGCTGTCCATCTACGATGCGGCTATGCAGTATCAACAGGAAAATGTACCGCTGGCGGTGATTGCCGGTAAAGAATATGGGTCTGGTTCCAGCCGTGACTGGGCGGCGAAAGGTCCTCGCTTATTGGGCGTTCGAGTTGTGATTGCCGAGTCCTTTGAACGTATTCACCGGTCTAACCTGATTGGCATGGGCATTCTGCCATTGGAGTTCCCTGCTGGTGTGACACGTAAAACCTTGGGCCTGAGCGGGGATGAGCAGATTAGCGTTAGCGGTTTACAAACGCTGAAACCGGGACAGACGGTGCCGGTGTTGATTACGTATGCCGATGGACGCAAGGAAGTGGTTAATACCCGTTGCCGTATCGATACCGGCAATGAGCTGACCTACTATGAAAATGATGGCATTCTGCATTATGTGATCAGGAAAATGCTGTAATAAAAAGGGCGCCTTTCGTGGCGCCCTTATTTTTCCAGAGAAGAAATCACTTTTGGTCCAGTAAATGGCCCATCTTCTCAGCCTTGGTGGCCAGGTAACGCTCGTTTTTCGGGTTACGACCCACGATCAACGGAACACGTTCGGTGATATTGATACCGGCTTCAGTCAGGATCTCAACCTTTTTAGGATTATTGGTCAGTAAACGGACCTCATCCACACCCAGCAGTTTGAACATGTCTGCACACAGGGTGAAGTCGCGCTCATCTGCGGCAAAACCCAGCTGGTGGTTGGCTTCGACGGTATCCGCGCCCTTATCCTGCAAGGCGTAAGCCCGAATTTTATTCAGCAAACCGATATTGCGACCTTCCTGGCGGTGGTAGAGCAAAATACCGCGGCCTTCTTCTGCAATATGCTCCAGCGCAGCTTCCAATTGAAAACCACAGTCACAGCGTAAGCTGAACAATGCATCACCGGTCAGGCACTCAGAATGCACGCGTGAGAGTACCGGCTTCGTACCAGAAATATCACCGAAGACCAGAGCCAGGTGATCGTGCCCGGTAGCCAGTTCTTCGAATCCTACCATCAGGAAATCGCCCCAAGGTGTTGGCAATTTGGCCTCTGCCACCCGTTTAAGCTGCATGTTACTCTCCACAAATACTTCCGATTCAATCATGGTTGGGCATCCTACGTCCGGCACAGTGAACTGACCAGGATTAAAATGCGCAACGACGATCGGCATTTCGTTAATTATCGGCTATTTTGCCATAACTTCTTGCCCTGAGGTGCTCAGCAAATCAGCATCCGATGTTTTCAGCCAACTATTATTGCAATAGGTTTTCTATCTGTTTAATTTTTCGAGTGTTATCAATATTGCAAGATTGTTACACTGCCAATTGGCTTAGACAAAGGGCGATTGGAATGTTTGAGATAGCAAAGCGTACGGCAGCAGGGGCGATAATATTGTTGTTGATGCCGTTAGCGGCATGGATTTCCGGGTGGCAATGGTTGCCGGGCGGTGACGGGCGGCTATTGAAAGGCCTGTATTGGATAACTGAAACGGTCACGTCACCGTGGGGCATTCTGACCAGTATTATCCTCGCAGCCTGGTTCTTGTGGTGTCTGCGTTTTCGCATCAAGCCAGCCATCGGCCTGCTGGTTTTGCTGAGTGCGTCGATTTTGATCGGGCAGGGTGTTAAGTCAATTATTAAAGATCGGGTGCAGGAGCCACGTCCCTTTGTGTTATGGCTGGAGTCAGCCCATCAGATTGACGAGAAATACTTTTACTCGCTCAACCGCAAAGAGCGGAGCGCGTTAGTGAAAGAGCAGTTACAAGATCAAACACTTGTGCCTGCATGGTTACGTGAGCATTGGCAATTTGAGACCGGCTTTGCGTTCCCTTCGGGTCATACAATGTTTGCTGCCAGTTGGGCGCTGCTGGGCGTAGGGTTGTTATGGCCACGTCGGCATTATAAGACTGTCGCGGTATTGATACTGTGGGCAACGGGGGTTATGGGCAGTCGTTTATTGTTGGGTATGCACTGGCCGCGTGATTTGGTGATGGCGACGCTGATCAGTTGGCTGTTGGTGACGATTGCCTGCTGGCTGGCACAGCGCTGGTTTGGGCCTTTGACTCCGCCACCGCAAGAGCAGCATGAAATCGCGGAAAGAACGGCGACAAAATAATTATAAGTGACCATGTCACATAATGCGGTGTCGCGCTGACGCCGCATTAACCGCTTACATATACCTTCATTGCAATTCGCATCAATGTCCCCATATCCTTATTAATCCATTATTTTGAGAAGCTTTCTCATTAATTTGTTCGGGAGCGTCGTTTACTGTCGAATATGCCAGCAGATATGTGGTTTTATCGTGCCGCAGGGTTTCCCTGCCACGATGGGAAATGCTAACTTAATGGTTAGGGACGCCACGCATTGGCATAATTCATCCGATTAACTCGGCATCGCGGGAAAGAATGTGAAATATTTGCTGATTTTTTTGTTGGTTCTGGTGATTTTCGTGATTTCTGTCACGTTGGGCGCGCATAACGATCAGGTTGTGAGTTTTAACTACCTGGTTGCGCAGGGCGACTATCGCGTATCGACCCTGTTGGCGGCGTTGTTTGGTGCTGGTTTTGTTCTCGGTTGGGTCATTTGTGGCCTGTTTTATTTGCGCACCCGTATTGCATTGGGGCGGGCCGAACGCAAAATCAAAAGGCTGGAACTGCAGCTTGAACAACCTGCTGAGCCGGTAGCTCAGCCCGTTGTCAGCAAGGAATAATCTTCTATGTTAGAGCTGCTGTTTCTGTTGCTGCCCGTGGCTGCCGCGTACGGTTGGTACATGGGGCGCAGAAGTGCTCAACAGGATAAACAACAGGAAGCCAACCGTCTGTCGCGCGAGTACGTGGCTGGGGTTAACTTCCTGCTCTCCAATCAGCAAGATAAAGCGGTTGATCTGTTCCTTGATATGTTGAAAGAGGACAGTAACACCGTTGAAGCACACCTGACACTGGGTAACCTGTTCCGTTCGCGCGGTGAAGTAGACCGTGCCATCCGTATCCACCAAGCGCTGATGGAAAGCGCCTCTCTCACCTTCGAACAACGCCTGCTGGCTATTCAACAGTTGGGCCGCGACTACATGGCGGCCGGTATGTACGATCGCGCCGAAGACATGTTCGGCCAACTGGTCGGTGAAGAGGATTTTCGCCTCTCTGCGTTGCAGCAGTTGTTGGCGATCCATCAGGCGACCAGCGACTGGCTGAGCGCCATTGACGTGGCGGAAAAACTGGTCAAGTTGGGCAAAGACAAGCAACGTACCGAGATCGCACATTTCTATTGCGAGCTGGCGCTGCAGGCCATGGGCAGCGACGATCTCGATAAAGCGATGGGCTTGCTGAAGCGGGCGGCCTCGGCTGACAAACAGTGTGCTCGCGTATCGATTATGGTTGGCCGCATTTATATGGCGCAGGGTGAATATGCCAAAGCGGTAGAGTCGTTACAGCGGGTGTTGAGCCAGGATAAAGAACTGGTTAGCGAAACCCTGCCGATGCTGCATGAGTGTTACCAACATTTGGAACAAAAGCAGGATTGGGCGGACTTCCTCAAGCGTTGCGTGGAAGAAAACACCGGCGCCACCGCCGAATTAATGCTGGCAGAGATTATTGAACAGCATGAAGGGCGTGACGTGGTGCAGGTGTATATCAACCGCCAGTTACAGCGCCATCCGACAATGAGAGTATTTTACCGCTTGATGGATTATCACCTGGCGGATGCGGAAGACGGGCGTGCAAAAGAGAGCCTGTTGCTGCTGCGGGATATGGTTGGGGAACAAATACGGACCAAGCCGCGTTACCGCTGCCATAAATGTGGTTTTACTGCACATTCCCTGTATTGGCATTGCCCGTCATGCCGAGCCTGGTCATCGGTTAAGCCTATCCGTGGGTTGGATGGGCAATAATGCACAATAAAAAACGGGGCTATTTAGCCCCGTTTTTTATTGTGCTGGTGCAGCTTTATTTTTTCTTGCTGGCTTTCACGCCACCTTTCAGTAACTGACGCAGTTTTTTCAATTCTTTCTGGTTCAAAGGTTGTTCGATTTCCTCTTCAATCCCCTGATTATCGATTTCGCCATGGTGTAACTCCGGCGATTTCTTAGCGGCTTTTTCTGCTTTAGCCGGTAAGTCGAAGCTGTGTTCAAGGCGTTGACAAACCTCAGCGCTCAAAGAAAGTTGGTTATCGGCGGCAATGGCACGAATTTTTTCTTTGAGTTCCAGAGGGATTTTAATCGTTAGTGTAGATATCTCGCTCATTTTGAAGCCTTTATGCGGGAAGATTGCCTTCAAGCTAAGCCAGTCATGAGTGAGTGTCTAGTGTGTAATAAAAATTTAATATTTCTGTAACACGGAGGAGGGGAAATAACGCGCGATATTGAAGGGATAAAGCGGTAGAGCCCGGTAGACCGGGCCCTATACTGAAGTGCTTATTTATAGATAACCGCAGTGCCACTCAGCATGTTATTACCGCCGGCAGAAATGATGCGATAGCTGCTTGCACCTTGCGCATCGGCTTTAGCGGCCAACTTGGCTTCCAGGCTGCTCAGCGTCGTAGCATGACCGGCAGAGACAACACCGGAAGCGGTCAGGCTGGTTGCCTGTTGCATATCCACCGGCTCAGCGGCCAGAGTGGCAAAAGAGGTCATAGCGACAACTGCGGCTGCTGCAAAATATTTGATGCTTTTCATAAGAGACTCCAGTCTGTTTAATTAGGTTGGAAGGCGTTCGCTTCCGATGTGTTGAATAATAAAGCATCTGATTGGATTTAAAATCTGATAATGCTGAGCATCTTGTTCAAATTATATGAATGACAATTTACGCATCTTTACGGCGGTTTACATCAGCTGGGTTAAGGACGTCGGGGTGATATTGACGCTTGATGACGTATCAACGACTAACATTACTTAACGGCAGGGCGCGCTGTGGCTGGGATTTCTGTCGACTGACATGTAGAATGCGGCGTCAGTTTGGTAGGTTGTTGCCTATTTACGTCCATTTTACAGAAGGTAGAAGAAATGAAGTCTGAAAATAACATTAATAACAATGACTTAAAATCATCTCCGATTATCGTGGCGCTGGACTACGCAGATATTGGTGCTGCGCTGGCATTTGCTGATCGCATCGATCCACGAGACTGCCGGTTAAAAGTGGGCAAGGAAATGTTCACCCTGTTTGGGCCACAAGTCGTACGCGAGTTGCACTACCGCGGATTCGAGGTATTCCTGGATTTGAAATTCCACGATATTCCGAATACCACAGCCCATGCCGTAGCCGCAGCTGCCGAGCTGGGTGTCTGGATGGTGAATGTCCACGCCAGCGGCGGTGCACGTATGATGACAGCCGCGAAAGAAGCGTTGCTGCCTTACGGTGCCCAGGCACCGTTGTTGATTGCGGTTACTGTACTTACCAGCATGGAAGCAGAAGATCTGCAGGCTATCGGTATCGATCTTTCACCCGCTGAGCACGCGGAACGGCTTGCACGTCTGACCCGTGATTGTGGATTGGACGGCGTAGTGTGTTCGGCACATGAGGCTGAGCGCCTGAAAGCGGCGTGTGGTCAACAGTTCCAATTGGTAACGCCAGGCATTCGCCCGGAGGGCAGTGCCGCGGGCGATCAACGTCGTATCATGACCCCTGTACAGGCGCTGGCGGCTGGTGTCGATTATATGGTTATTGGGCGTCCGATCACCCAATCAGCCGATCCTGCCGCCACATTGAGCGCCATTCGCGCCTCACTGGTTTGAGGAAAAGACCATGAGTGATGATAACAGCCGGCTGGTCTATTCCACCGATACTGGGCGCATCAAGCAGGAAGAGAGTAAACCGCAGCGCGAAAAGGGCGACGGTATTGTGCGTATTCAACGCCAGACCAGCGGGCGAAAAGGTAAGGGTGTGTGTCTTATCTCGGGTGTGGATTTGGACGATGTAGCCTTGGATAAATTAGCCGCCGAGTTGAAGAAGAAGTGCGGTTGCGGCGGGTCAGTTAAGGATGGCGTCATTGAAATCCAAGGCGATAAGCGCGATTTGCTTAAACAGCTGCTGGAAGGGAAAGGAATGAAGGTCAAGCTGGCAGGCGGTTAACTGCATCTGGCGAACGGCCATGCCGCGATACCATACTGCGGCATGGCTTAAGGGTACTGCTGCCGGGCCTGAGCCCGCTGATGGTAATATGCCATCGAATGAAGGTAAAACAGACCTGAAATAATCTTTATTATGGCTAATACGTCAAAGCAAAAATGCTTTTGCCAGCCTGTCGGCAGAGGTATCTGTAGAACGGTCAGTCAGATTATTTGCCCACCTGATGACCAATGATCCCCCCAACGGCGGCCCCGCCGAGCGTACCCAGTGCGCTACCATCGGTCAACACTGCACCGCCTACTGCCCCCGCGCCAGCACCAATAGCGGTGTTGCGGTCACGTTTGGACATGTTGGAACAAGCGCTGAGTGAAAACGCTAGCGTAAGCGCCAAAGCGGCGGTGGCGAAACGTTTATTGATAATCATCATAATGACTTCTCCTTAGCATTGGCTATATGGGAGTGCCTCTTAAGTATAGGCATGAACCCCGAATTCGGCCTGCTATTGGCTCCCATAGAGTATCGATATAAAAAATGGCATTTTTTGTTAAAGGCAGAATAATTAAAAGGCCAAGTGTACAACCTCTGCCCATATTCACTATAAGCATCTGGTAAGCAATAAACAGGTAAATAGTCTTAAAGTCCGTTCTCCTGTTATGTACAGGCGATTCACCCTTTCTCTCGCAAATATTCGTTTCCAGCAGAAGCCTGCGTGGTCTTTAGCGATTTGCACCATACCTCCCTGGGGCCGGGCTGCTGACAATAGGCTCAACACGCCTAATTGAGAAAGATAAATGCTTAACGAGCTCAAACAGCACGTATTCGAAGCCAACCTGGCACTGCCGCGCCATCACCTGGTGACGTTCACCTGGGGTAATGTCAGCGCTGTCGATCGCCGGGAGGGTCTGATGGTGATCAAACCCTCGGGAGTGGAATATGCGGCGATGACCCGTGACGACATGGTGGTGGTAGAGTTGGAAACGGGGAAAGTAGTTGAGGGAGGAAAAAAACCGTCCTCAGATAGCGATACACACCGCGTGCTTTATCTTGAGTTTGGGTCAGCGGGTGGGATTGTCCACACCCATTCGCGTCATGCGACCATTTGGGCGCAGGCAGGCCTGGATATTCCCGCCTGGGGCACCACACATGCGGATTATTTTTACGGTGACATTCCCTGTACCCGACAGATGCGGGATGCAGAGATTAACGGTCGGTATGAGTGGGAGACTGGCAGGGTGATTGTCGAAACCTTTGGCGACCGTCAGTTGGATCCGGCTAAGGTCCCGGCGGTGCTGGTTCATTCGCATGGCCCCTTTACCTGGGGAAGAGATGCGGAGAATGCGGTGCATAACGCGGTGGTGCTTGAAGAGATTGCCTATATGGGGATTTTCTCACGCCAGCTGATGCCGGGGCTGGGGAACATGCAGCAAACTCTGCTGGACAAGCATTACCTGCGCAAGCACGGCAAAAATGCCTACTACGGTCAGTAACATTGAGGAGGGCAGCGAACGGGCGGCCCTCACTGTCTGTTTGAACGGCTAATCGTTCACCATATCCAAGCGTATTCCCTGACGTTTCAACTGATGCTGATACTCCAACGCCAACCGTGAGTCGGTGATCACCCGATGAACCTCACCCTGTTGTGCTAATGGGTTGGGCTGGATTTGACCAAACTTGGAGGAGTCCGTCAGAACAATATTCTCGACACCTTTAGCCAACACCGCGTTGACCACATCGGCACGCATCATATCGCGCCCAGTAAACCCGGTCTCTGCGTGGTAACCGTCTATGCCAATAAACGCTTTACTGAAATGAACTTGTTGAATGCACTGACGGGTCAACGGACCGACGACGGTTTCGCTTTTTTTCTGATATAAACCACCCAGCACGATCACTTCGCAGTCGGTTTCTTTCAGCAGATTGGCGATATAATGACTGACGGTGATCAGCGTGATGCGTTTACGCTCGGCGATATAGCGAGCCAACAATGCGTTGGTACTGCCGCTTTCGATAAAGATGGTTTCATCGTCATTCACCAGCGAAGCAGCATACTGCGCCAACTTCTGTTTGAGCGTAAAGTTGGACATCATCCGCGCGTCGACGTCGTCGCTTTCCAATGCCAATGCGGAACCATGTACCCGCTTCAAATAGCTGCGTTTTTCCAGCAAATTCAGATCCTGACGTATCGTCACTTCTGAAACCTGGGTGGCAGCGGCCAAATCGCTGACGCTGATGCGCCGGCGATCGTTAACCAATTGCAATATTGTCTGTTGTCTTGAATTCATATCAACCTGATGTGCGGCCACCAATGTGCAGCCGCTAATATTTATTGTTTAAATAGTATGTTCTGTTCGCGCAATAATATCATCCTGCGCGTCAGGGGATAATGCGGTAAAGAAAGCGGAATATCCAGCAACGCGGACCACTAAATCACGATACTGGTCAGGATGTTGCTTCGCTTCAAGCAAAGTTTCCCGCGACACGATGTTGTACTGAACGTGCCAACCTCGGTATGTCTCAAAGAAGGTGCGCAGCATCAACATCAACTTTTCGCGATCGCGTGGATTTTCCAATGTCGCGGGGTTGAGTTTCTGGTTCAGCAGTACGCCACCAAGGATCGACGCGGTGGGTAATTTGGACAGTGAATTGAACACGGCGGTTGGGCCAAGATAATCGGTGCCGGAGGCAGGGCTGGCACCTTCCGCCAGCGGCGTATGTGCCTTGCGTCCGTCCGGTGTTGCCAGCGTCGCTGCGCCAAACGGCACATTGGCCGAAATGGATGACGTTCCGGCGTAGTAGGTGCCGCCAATCGGGCCACGACCAAAACGGGTG
This sequence comes from Serratia sp. PL17, assembly GCF_017832355.1. Lineage (GTDB taxonomy): Bacteria > Pseudomonadota > Gammaproteobacteria > Enterobacterales > Enterobacteriaceae > Serratia. The sequence goes on along the minus strand of NZ_JAFIBY010000001.1, from coordinate 1,582,919 downwards.
TTGTGGTATTGCTTCAATTCATCAATGTAAGTCTGATAGGCGCGCACCAACAGTTGGTCAACCTCATCCACGTCATTACCATATTTTGGCGCGGCGTTGAGCAGCCGCTGGCGTAGCTGTTCGCCACTCAATCCGTCGAAATCATTCTCTAGCGCCGTCGCTAACTGCTGTTGGCCGATCACGCCCTGTTCGAACACCAGCTTGCGAACCGCCGCCAGGCTATTGCCCAGGTTAGCGATGCCGACTTGCAAACCTGAAACCCAATCGTATTTTGCACCGCCTTGCTTGATGCTTTTGCCCCGTTCGATGCAGTCATCCACCAGTGCCGAACAGAGAATATCGTGTGCGTTCTCTTCCAATACGCTATCGACCACGCACTCAATTTCAATCGATTTACGGGTGTAGTAACGAATTTGCTCGTCCCAGGCCCCCAACACCTGATCGAAATGGGTGAAGTTACCCTGCGACAGCGCAAGCGTCTGCGGCAGGAAAACCTTGCCAGAGGTGGCGTCGCGCCCCTGTTCCAACGCTGCCAGTAACACGCGTGCGAAGTTAATAAAACTCATGCCGGTACAGCGGTAACCCCATTTGCCGCCAACGGCAGTTTCGATACAGCCTATCGCCGCATAGTCATAGGCATCCTGCGGTTCTACACCCAACTTGATAAATTCGGGAATAACAATTTCATCGTTGTTGAACGCCGGCATGCCAAAACCACAACGAATCACCTGCACGCAAGCATCGAGAAAATCACTGCTCATTCCCGCGTGGTAACGCACACTGAGGTTCGGCTGGGTCGAGCGCAGGCGACCGCAGGATTCCAGGATGGTGTAAGACAAAGGATTGACGGCATCACAGGGTTTACCGTCGATAAGTTGTTGCCCTCCGATGGTGACGTTTTGATACAGCGGGCTGCCTGCCGAGGCTTTGGAGTGGGTGCCAGAACGGATCTTGTTGATCTCCAGCAGTTTCAGCCAGCAGCTGTGCAGCATTTCAATGGCACGCTCACGCGGCAGAGTCTGCTCCAACTCGACATCGCGGCGATACCAAGGGTACAGATATTGGTCGAGACGGCCAAAGGACACCGAATGGCCGTTGGATTCAATTTGTAGCGTTAACTGAATGAAGTAGCACAACTGCAGGGCCTGCCAGAAAGTCTGCGGTGGTCGGTGGGCGATCAGCTCGCAGTTTTCTGCGATGGTCAGTAGCTCTTCCTGCCGCCAGTGACGGCTTTCTGCCTGTGCCATACTGCGGGCCAGTTCGGCAAAGCGCAGGATGTGGGCGCTCAGTGCCGTCAGGGTCAGGTCGATAGCCTTCAGGAATTGTTCCTGCTGTAACTCATGCCAGTCGGTGAGGTCAATTCGGCTGCGGCGCTCGTCTACCTTGTCACGCAACCCGTCGAGGCCTTTCTCTAACAGCAATGGGAAATTCACCGCCAGGTGGGCATCTCCCGAGGTCATATTGCCTTCGGCTTTGATGATGCCTGTGGCCAACAAGGCTTTTTGCTCATCGGTAAACATGCCATAGCAGCGGTCCTGTACCGTCTGGCTCCGCCACCATGGGCAAATTTGGTGCAGTACAGCCTTGTCCTCCTCACTAACGGAAAAACCGGCGCCGGGGCGATCGGCTAACTGGTCAATCTCGTCTTCGATCCAACTGACGGTATATTCCGGGAAGATCGGCGCGGCGCGCAATTTGCTGGCCTGGTTGCCGATAATCAGCTCATCATTGTCAATGCGCAGGGTACGTTTGGCCAGGTGGTTAGCGAGTGCCAGCGCCCGACGCACCGGCAAGGGTTTATCCAGGTGTTGTTGATAGGCTTCGGTGTAGTGCTGTGCGCGTTCGGTGCAAACAGGCGGTTTAACGATATGTATCAGCGCGTTCTTGTGGGCCAGGGTGCGTTCGGTCAGGGTGGTCAAGTCCAGAGTGGTCATGATGTTATCCTCGCAAAATAGCAGTCAGCCCTTTGGTTTCGGCGTACTGCTCGGCATAGGCCAGCAGTTCGGGGTCATCCAGTGGGGTTCGGGCGGCATGATAGGGTTCGCCGAGCAGGTGATATTTGTTGATGCCCAGTGTGTGGTACGGCAAAAAATGAATCTCTTTGACGCCGGCTTCATCGGCGGCGAAATCGACAATTGCACGGACAGAGTGGCGATCGGCGTTAAACGCCGGGATCAGCGGTACGCGCACGACAGTTTGGGTGCCGTGCTCAGCCAGTCGACAAAAATTGTCCATCACCCGTTTGGCGGATCCGCCAGTCCATTGTTTAAAGCGCCGTTCATCGACGTGTTTCAAATCCGCCAGCATCAGGTCAAGCCAGGGGAGCGAGGGGGCGATGTACGACCAAGGGGTGTGCAAGCAGGACTCCACGGCGGTATGAATACCGGCTTCGCGTCCACGGCGCAGCAGTTCGGCCGCGACTGTCGGTTGCATAAAGGGTTCCCCACCGGACAGCGTCAGGCCGCCACCTGTCCGCAGATAAAAGGGGCTGTCGCGCAACACGTCGGCCATGATCTCGTCGATATTTATCGCGCTTCCGCACAGGCTGAGCGCGCCGGTTGGGCAATGGGCGGCCAATGCGGCATAATCTTCGTGATTGAGTCGTTCGCGTTGGATTACCAGATCGTCGTTTACTCGCTGGATTGCCTGCGGGTTCGCGTCACGGCACAACATGCATCCGCTCAGGCACAGGCGTGGGTCGAACAACAGATCGGCCTGTCGTGCACGGCTTTCCGGGTTTTGGCACCAGCGGCAACTCAGCGAGCAGCCCTTGAGAAAGACTACGCTGCGAATACCTGGGCCATCGTGGGTGGAATAGCGTTGCAGATTGAATATCACGAGTCACCTGTCATTCGGTTGCTTTTCTTATTTCATTAAAGTTGTTTCGAATGAAGGTTGATTTGATTTCGATCAAACATGAACGCATTGTATGTCCTACTATGATGAGAGTTTGAATTCGCCCACAGAAGATTCAGGAGTCCGTAATGGAGCTTTATCTCGATACCGCTGATGTAAATGCAGTCAAACGCCTGGCGCGCATCTTGCCATTGCATGGTGTCACCACCAATCCGAGCATTGTTGCCAAAGAAGGCAAACCCATTTGGGAAGTGTTGCCCGCGCTGCGTGATGCCCTGGGCGGCACCGGCAAGTTGTTTGCGCAAGTGATGGCCAACGATGCCGAGCGTATGGTGGCAGAAGCGGCATTGCTGCATCAGCGAGTCCCAGGGCTGGTGGTGAAAATACCCGCGACCGCAGAGGGGCTGGCAGCGATTAAAAAACTGACGTCCATGTCGATCCCCACGCTAGGGACGGCAGTGTATGGTGCAGGTCAGGGGTTGTTAGCGGCACTGGCTGGCGCCGAGTATGTTGCCCCTTATGTTAACCGTCTGGATGCCCAGGGCAGTGACGGCATCGAGATGGTTCATGAGCTGCAACAGCTGTTAACGCTGCATGCACCGAATGCACGGGTGCTGGCAGCCAGTTTTAAAACGCCGCGTCAGGCGCTGGAATGCTTGCTGGCGGGCTGTCAGGCCATCACGTTACCGGTTGACGTGGCAGAGCAATTTCTTGCGGCCCCAGCGGTGCAGGCGGCGGTAGAGAAATTCGAGCAGGACTGGCAGGGTGCGTTTGGAACAAACTTGTTGAACTGAGCCGTGTGAAATAAGCAAAGAAAAGGGCGCCGCAGCGCCCTGATTAACAAAACATACATTCAGCCGTTCTCACGCAGAACGATCGGCGATTCGTGCGCGGTAGGCTGGTTGGCGTTCAGTGCACGGCGTATCACAAAGAAGGCGGAGACCAGCATGGTGACTGCCACCAGCATAAAGAAAGCGCACAGTGCGGCGTTAATCTGGTTGCTGAAAACGATAGTTTCCATATCCTTCAGCGTTTTCGCGGGCGCAATCAGCGTGCCTTGTTCAATGCCGTTAGAGAATTTCTTCGCCTGTGCCAGGAAGCCGATGCTTGGCTTCTCGTGGAAGATTTTTTGCCAGCCGGCGGTCATCGAGGTGATAAACAGCCAGACTGTCGGCAGGATTGTTACCCAGGCATAGCGCTGCTTTTTCATTTTGAACAGCACGACGGTACCCAGGATCAAGGCCATTGATGCCAGCATTTGGTTGCCGATGCCGAATAAAGGCCACAGCGTGTTGATACCACCGAGTGGGTCGACCACCCCCTGATAGACAAAGAACCCCCAACCCGCGACGGCAACGGTGGTACCGGCCAGGTTGCCGAACCACGAACGGTTGTTGGCCAGCCTTGGGATCGCAACACCCACCAAATCTTGCACCATGAAACGACAGGCACGGGTACCGGCATCGACGGCGGTCAGAATAAACAGCGCTTCGAACAGAATGGCGAAGTGGTACCAGAACGCCATCATTGCGCGGCTGTTAAACACCTCAGTAATGATGTGTGCCATCCCCACGGCAAAGGTCGGTGCGCCACCGGCACGAGACAAGATTGAATGCTCCCCGACGTCTTTGGCAATCAGCGTCAGCGTTTCCGGGGTAATCATAAAGCCCCAGCTATTAATCACCTGCGAGGCATTCTCCACCGTGGTGCCGATCAGCGCTGCCGGGGAGTTCATAGCGAAGTAAACACCGGGATCGATGACCGAGGCGCAGATCAGCGCCATGATGGCCACGAAAGACTCCATCAGCATTGCGCCGTAGCCGATAAAGCGAATGTGACTTTCGCGCTCTACCAGTTTTGGTGTCGTGCCGCTGGACACCAACGCATGGAAGCCAGAGATTGAACCACAGGCGATGGTGATAAACAGGAATGGGAACAGTGAACCCGCGAACACAGGGCCGCTACCGTCGATAAAGCGTGATACTGCGGGCATTTTCATTTCCGGCATGGCAAAGACGATGCCAACTGCCAGCCCAATGATGACGCCAATCTTCATAAAGGTGGACAGGTAATCACGCGGCGCCAGCAACAACCATACCGGCAGTACCGAGGCAACGAAGCCATAAATCACCAGCACCCAGGTTAGCGTGGTGCCGTGCAGCGTAAAGAATGGGCCCCAGTAGGGATCTTGTGCCACATTGCCGCCGTAAATAATCGCCAGCAGCATCAGTGCAAAGCCGATCACCGATATTTCGGCGATTTTACCTGGCCGGATGAAACGCATATACACGCCCATAAATAGCGCGATGGGAATCGTCGCGGCGATGGTGAACAAGCCCCATGGGCTGTCTGCCAGGGCTTTTACCACCACCAATGCCAATGCAGACAGGATGATAATCATCACGCCCAGTGCACCGAGCATGGTGATCACTCCCGCGAAGGCCCCAAGTTCTTGCTTGGCCATTTCCCCGAGCGAACGACCGTCGCGGCGGGTAGATATAAACAGAATCAGGAAGTCCTGCACGGCACCGGCCAACATCACCCCGACCAAGATCCAGATGGTTCCGGGCAAAAAGCCCATTTGCGCCGCCAAAATCGGACCCACCAATGGCCCAGCCCCGGCGATAGCAGCAAAGTGGTGACCAAATAGCACCCATTTGTTGGTGGGGACGTAATCGAGTCCGTCGTTATGACGTTCAGCCGGTGTCATGCGGCGATCGTCGAGCTCAAATACTTTCTTGGCAATAAACAGGCTATAGAAGCGATAAGCGATGCTGTAACAGGCGATCGCCGCTACCACCAACCAAACCGCATTGACATGTTCCCCGCGGCTGAGTGCCAGCATGGCGAAGGCAAATGCACCGACCAACGCCACCACCAGCCAGATGATCCCGGACTTGACGTTTTTCATGTTCAACAACTCCTTGGTGTGCAGAAATAAAAGGCGTGTTCTTATGGAGACTAGGTACAGATTAAAAGTAGGAGTTTTGCGCGTGAAGAACAGCAGGTCGGATGAGAAATGTGAAGCAGATTGAGTAATGGCGTAAAAACAATGTGATGAAGTTGTGGCGCGACCCGGTCCTGCAATAAAAAAGGCGATGCCGTAGCATCGCCTGGTAGCTATTTACACCCAGGTTTAAATCATCCAATAACTGACACCCAGCACGATGCCGTTCATGGATATATGTAGACTGATGGGCATTAACAGACCGTTTGATTTGACCCTGGCGACTATCAGCGTCAATGAAACACAAAACAGAATGAGTAGCATGCGCGCATCCGCATATTGTGTATGCAGTAAGGCAAAAAGAATCGATGTCACTATCGCTGCCCCGATTTTACCGCCGGCAAACCAGGTTTGAAACGCGCCATAAAGGCAGCCTCTAAAGACGATTTCTTCATAAATGGGGGCGAGGATGATCAGGGTGAGCTGCACCAAGAAAAACACGTTACCTTGGCGTGAAACCTGTTCAATGACCCAGCTTTCCGTTTTGGTTATGCCAAGTAAAGGTGGTGCAATAAATTGCAATGCCAAAATGATCAATAGAAAACCAAAGAATGAAGCGGGTTTGAAATTACCGGCACCAAAAGAAGGGCGGTTTTTATAAAATTTCAGGTATAGCGGAACGATAACGACAAACTCAATCACCAGTAATATAGGGACCAGCCATCCCTCGGCTTGCAGTTTTTCCCTGTTGGGGAAGAGCAGCGGTAGAAATGTCAGGGCTACCATCAACAAAAACGTGGAAAAGAACCCTTTGGTTTCCCTGTGTCGTGCGATTTCCTTATCCCAATCGGTCATTTTTATAATCCTTTATATTTTAAGTGATAATTGCTGTTATCCATGTGTTATCAGGCTCTGCCCGTGCAGGCAGGTCTACCTGTTCCCGGTCGATGACTGCATCACATGGCAAAAAAAAACACCGGAGGCTTACCTGCCGGTGTTTGTCTTGTGTGAGCGCTATCTCACGAGGTTATGCCGCCGGTCTGGCGATGACGCTGCGGGTTTCCATACGCACTTCGGCAATGGTGACTTGCAGGCTATCACCTTGGCGGTAGACAACTTCACCTTTGATTTGGACCGTGCCGGTTTCCTGGCTGCAGACCATTTCGTCACGGACCGCGTGAATAAACGGTGCTGGGATGAAGGCCACTGCGCCATTGTCCAGCAAACGTACCCGCAGACCGCCGCGAGTGACGTCGATGATTTCTGCGTTGAAGCGCTCATCGGTACCGGCTTTGTCTTTCAGGTAACGTGCATACAACCAGTCACCCACGTCACGTTCCGCCATGCGGTTCAGACGACGGCGTTCAGCCAGTTGAATGGTCACTTCATCTTGCGGTTTTTCGGCGGGCTGGCCGGTGATAACCGCTTTCAGCAGACGGTGGTTAACCATGTCACCGTATTTACGAATCGGTGAGGTCCAGGTCGCGTAGGCTTCCAGCCCCAGGCCGAAGTGCGGGCCCGGTGTTGTGCTGATCTCGGCGTAGGTCTGGGAGCGTCGGATACGGCTGTCGAGGAATTGGGTCGGCTGTGCATCCAGATGGCGGCGCAGTTCGCAGAACCCCTCTAACGTCAGCAGCTTCTCGGCTTCAGCTTCTACCCCGTTGGCTTGCAGAACGGTAACCGCTTGTTCAACCAGCAGCGGGTCGAAACCGGTATGCACGTTGTAAATACCGAAGCCCAGACGGTCGCGCAGTACGATAGCGGCGCAGACGTTGGAAGCGATCATGCACTCTTCAACGATACGGTTGGCGCTACGGCGTTGTTCAGTCACGATCTCCAACACTTCGCCTTTTTCGCCTAATACAAAGCGGTAATCAGGGCGATCTTTAAACACCAACGCATGCTGGTGGCGCCATGCGTTACGGGCATCACACACACGCTTGAGCAGCGTGATTTGTTGTGCAATGTCATCGCTTGGCGGCTGCCAGCCGGCAATGCCTTCCAGCCAGTCGGACACTTCGTCGTAAACCAGCTTGGCTTTAGACTCGATCTCAGCGGCAAAGAAGCGCATGTCATCGGCCAACGCGCCGTCGGCACCGATGGTTACGCGGCAAGCCAACACGTGGCGGCGCTGGTTAGGGCGCAGTGAACACAGGTTGTCTGACAGATCGCGCGGCAACATAGGGATGTTGAAGCCCGGAAGATAGTTGGTGAAAGCACGCTTGCGGGCGATTTCATCCAGCTCGCTGCCCTGTTCGACGTAAGCGGTCGGATCGGCAATGGCGATGGTCAACTGCAGCGTGCCGTCGCCGTTGTCCTGCACAAACAACGCATCGTCCATATCTTCGGTGCTGGCGCTGTCAATGGTGACAAAATTCAACGCGGTCAGATCTTCACGTGGCAAAGAGGCGTCCGGCTCGCGGGTAGCGATCATTTCCGGTGCTTCTTTTTCCAGATTGTGACGGGCTAGGGTAACCCACCACGGCGCAAGGTGATCTTCGCCATCGGTAATGAATTGGGTCAGATCGGCGTTGAAGCCGCGATCGCCTTTCAGCGGGTGGCGACACATTTCTGCGACCGCCCAATCGCCAGCCTGGAAGTCGTGGTTCAAACCACGCACAGGACGACACTGAATCGCGTCTTTCAGCAACGGATGATCGGGCACGATGGACAAACGGTCATCGCGCTTTTGCACACGGCCGACGAAGCGCGACAAGAAAGGCTCGATCAGGGTTTCCGGCTCGGCGATTTCGCGTTCTTTCTCGGTATGCAGCGTCGCGGTCACTCGGTCACCGTGCATCACTTTCTTCATGTACGGGGGTGGAATGAAATAGCTCTTCTGACCGTCTACCTCAAGAAAGCCAAAGCCTTTCTCAGTCCCTTTTACTACGCCTTCAACGCGCGGGGTCTGAGAGTGAAGTTGCTGTTTAAGCTGCGCCAGCAGCGGGTTATCTTGAAACATATCGTCCAGTGAATGGGTTGTGAGTGGCAAGATTTGCGGCTGACAGTTTTACGCGAATCACCCGCTGCGGGCAAGCCTAACGTCACGGTTTTCCTGCGTTGGGGCGCGATTTTGCGGAATATTGAGCATTCAAAAGGCAGGAATAAAACCCCGGCTTGAGACGCCGGGGGAAACGAGGGGCAGATCAGTCCTGTAGCGGTGAGGGCTGCAGAATTTCAATCCAGTAGTCATCGGGATCTTTGATAAAGGCCACGTAATTCATACGACCTTCATGCAGACGTTTCTGGAACGTCACGCCAAGCCGTTCAAAACGGTCGCAGGCAGCACGCACGTCCGGCACGGTCACACAGAGGTGGCCAAAGCCACGCGGCTCGCTGTTGCCGTTGTGGTAATGAAAATCGGCATGCTGTTCGGTACCGTGGTTATGGGTCAGCTCCAGAATGCCCGGTTGGCTCAGTGCCCAGCGTTTACGGGCATCGTCATCCTGTGGGATCTGGTCACGCGGGCTGCGGGTCAGGTAGCAAATGGTAAACGCAGCTTCGTTGAAGGTTTCCAGATACACCGGGGTAAAGCCCAGCACGCGGGTATAGAAATCCAGCGCTTTGGTTAAGTCCTTCACACGGATCATGGTGTGGTTGAACACGTAGCCGTCGGTGGCCGTTTCCGGTTGTGCGGTCACGCCCGGCAGCGTCAGTAAATCATTCAGTGGCATAGGGATCCCTCTTAGGTTGTTGATACGACTCTAGGGTAAATTAATGCTAATCTAAAGTGATTGTTTTTAACCAAAACACTCATTAAAAGTGAATGCTTCATGAAGCTGAGCCAGCTTAAATTTTTCTGCGCCGTGGTTGAACATAAAACCATTGCCGCCGCTGCACGGGAATTGCACTGTGTGCCTTCCAACGTGACATTACGCATCAAAGAGCTGGAGGATTCACTTGGCGGTGAGCTGTTCTTCCGCGATAAAAATCGGCTGTATGTGACACCCAAAGGCCGGTTGTTCTATCAGCAGGCAGGCGAAATTCTGGCTCTGGCGTCACGCAGTCAACATCTGTTCGCCGGCCGGCAGCCGCAGGGTTTGCTGAATCTTGGGGCACTGGACTTTTCGCTGATCAGCCATTTACCTGACCGTATTGCCCACTTGCGCCGCAGCCAACCGCAAATGCAGGTCAATGTGCTGAGCCGGGACTCGTTGGTGCTGGAGCGGATGCTGATTGACAGTGAGCTCGATCTGGCGCTGACAGACGGCCCCATAGAACACCCACTGCTGGCCAGCCGTGTGGCATTTGATGAACGTCTGGTGCTGCTGATACCGGCATCCGTAACGCAGTTAGACGCTGCAACTTTGGCGCAGTTGGAGTTTTATACCTTCAGTCGCGAGTGCTCTTTCCGTCTAAAAATAGATCACTGGCTAGCCTCACGGCAATTGAAGCCGCGTATGACGCTGGAGATGGAGTCATACACGTCGATGGCGGCCTGCGTAAAAGCGGGCTGCGGCGTGGCCTGCATTCCAGGATCGTTGCTGCCGATGATTTTGCCGTCGCAGGCGCTGAACGTTGTGGAGATGGGGGCGGAAGGGGTGAGCAATCTGTACTTTGTATGGCGCCGCCATCAACTCTCTGAGGAGTTGCAGACGGCTATCGATCTATTAGTGCGCCCGGCGTAAACCGGGCGCAGCAGATCAGGCAATGCGTAACGTGGGCTGTGCGACGCAACGACGGATAGCGACCGGTATTGACTTGGACGTCGGTGTGCCGGTGCCATCACCAAAACTGGCCAGCGGTACCAGCGGGTTGGTTTCGGGGTAGTAGGCGGCCAAATTACCGCGCGGGATATCGTAGCTCACCAGCTTGAAACCACTGACCTTGCGGGTTATACCGTCATTCCACAGGGTTTCGATCTCAACTAATTCACCGTCTTGCATATCCAGTGCGGCCAGGTCTTCAGGATGAATAAACAACACCTCTCGCTGGCCATACACGCCACGATAGCGATCATCCAACCCGTAGATGGTGGTGTTGTACTGATCGTGTGAGCGCAAGGTTTGCAGCGTGAAGGGCGCCTGACGGCCATCCAGTTGCGGGAACAGACTGTCCGGTAACGGTGCCGAGCCGAACTCTGCTTTACCACTGGGGGTGGCGAAGCGAAGTTCTGCGGCAGCGTTGCCCAGATAGAAACCGCCGGGCTGATCACAGCGACGATTGAAATCCTCAAAACCAGGGATCGTGGCGGCGATATGATCGCGAATCAATGAGTAGTCATCTGCCAGTTCCAGCCAGTCGAGCTGTTGGTTGCCCAATACGGCATCAGCGATACCGCAGACTATTGCCGTTTCAGAGCGTTGTGTTTCTGCTAGCGGCTTGCCGACGCCTTCAGAGGCATGCACCATGCTGAAGGAGTCCTCGACCGTAATGTATTGCGGGCCGCTGGCCTGCAGATCCTGTTCGGTACGGCCCAGCGTAGGCAAGATCAGGGCGTCTTTGCCGGTCACCAGATGGCTACGGTTGAGTTTGGTGCTGATATGCACCGTCAGGTCACAACAGCGTAAGGCACGTGCGGTGCGTTCGGTATCGGGTGCCGCAGCGGCTAGATTACCGCCCAGCGCCAACAATACCTTAACGTCGCCGCGCAGCATCGCTTCGATAGCCTCGACGGTGTTATGGCCCTGTTCACGGCGTGGCGAGAAGTTAAAGTGTTTCTCCAGGCTGTCGAGCAGGGCTTTAGGGGATTTCTCATCGATGCCCATCGTCCGGTTGCCTTGCACATTACTGTGACCACGCACTGGACACAGTCCGGCACCGGGTTTGCCCAATTGACCGAACAGCAGCTGCAAGTTAGTGATTTCACGCACCGTTGGCACAGAGTGTTTATGCTGTGTCACGCCCATCGCCCAGGTGCAGATTACGCGCTCAGCCCCCTGATAAATGGCAGCAGCCTGGCGCAACTGCGCCTCGCTCAGGCCGGACTGATGGGTGATCTGATCCCAAGTGGTGGCGTCGACCTGTGCCAAATAGCGCTCTACACCGACACTGTGCTGCTCGATAAAGGCCAAATCGAACAGGCCGGGCTCACCGGCGGCCAAACGCTGGCGGTGACCTTCCAACAGGGCTTTCACCATGCCGCGCACCGCCGCCATATCGCCACCGAGATTAGGCTGGAAGTAGGCAGAACTGATCGGTGATGACTTAGGTGTCAGCATTTGAATGGGGCTTTGCGGGTCGGCAAAGCGTTCAAGCCCACGCTCGCGCAGCGTGTTAAAACTGACGATACGGGCCCCGCGACTGGCGGCGTTTTTCAGGCTGTGCAGCATGCGCGGGTGATTGGTGCCGGGATTTTGACCAAACACGAAAATCGCATCGGCTTTTTCAAAGTCATCCATACGGATGGTGCCTTTACCGACGCCGATGCTCTGTTTTAGCCCCACGCCGCTGGCTTCGTGGCACATATTGGAGCAGTCAGGGAAATTACTGGTGCCGAGCATGCGACCGAACAATTGATACAGATATGAAGCTTCGTTACTGGCACGGCCCGACGTATAGAGTTCAATCTGGTTTGGATTGTCCATGCTGTTGATGTGCTTGGCGATTAACGCCAGCGCATCCGGCCACGCGATCGGTTCATAATGATCGGTTTCGGTGTTATAGCGCATCGGGTGGGTGAGTCGCCCCTGATACTCCAGGAAATAGTCACTTTGCTGGAGCAAGGTACTGACGCTATGGGCAGCGAAAAACTCAGGTTCAACCGCATTACGTGTGGCTTCCCAACTGACGGCCTTCGCGCCGTTTTCGCAGAAACTGAAGGTGCTGTGATTGTCGTCGCCCCAGGCGCAGCCCGGGCAGTCGAAACCGCGCGCTTTATTCACACGCATCAGGTTACGCAGGTTTTTCAGCGTCTGTTTGCTGTCGAGTACATAGCGAGTGGTGGCTTCGAGTGAACCCCAGCCGCCCGCCGCGCCGGTATAAGGCTTTATTGACGGTTTGAATTTCATATTGGTCTTCGCAGGTGGTTGTAGCTAAAAAGTGAACGCTTTTTTAAGCGTTTTCAGTGTTTATGTCACAAGTTTAGGAGGGTGAGGCACGGGCGTCTAATCGAATAGGACTATGGCGGCATAGAGCAAGTCTATCGCGTAGAAATGATTAACATACAAATCGTTGCATAATGACACCCGCTGAAAAAGAGTATTGATTCCGCTTTACCTCCGATTAATGCAGTCTATGCCTCAGATTATATTGGTATTTTATTTAGCCCCCAGGGCCTGAGGAACAGTGATTGAAGCATTTAACATTGGCGGTGATAACCGGTATTTTGCTGCCGTTGGCAGCTCAGGCGACAGATGCCCCCCTTAACTTTCCACTCAATACGCCGCCAGCGATAGACGCCGCCTCTTACGTATTGATGGACTATACCACCGGCCAGGTGCTGGCTGAGGCAAACGCAGATGAACGTCGTAATCCGGCCAGTCTGACCAAACTGATGACTGGGTTGGTGATTGATCATGCGCTCGACCAACACAAAATCGGTCTGGATGACGTGGTGACGGTGGGTAAAGACGCTTGGGCGGCGGGGAATCCGGTATTCAAGGGATCATCGCTGATGTTCCTGAAGCCAGGTGACAGGGTCACGGTTCGCGATCTCAGTCGGGGCATTATCATTGACTCCGGCAACGACGCCTGCGTGGCGATGGCCGATTATGTCGCGGGCAGCCAGGCGGCGTTCGTGAAGCTGATGAATGAAAAGAGCACCCAGCTTGGCCTGCAAAATACGCATTTCGAAACGGTCCACGGCTTGGACGCCCCGGGCCAGTTCACCACCGCCGGTGATTTGGCCGTAATTTCACGCGCCATCATCATGAGTGAACCGGCGGAATATCATATGTACAGCGAAAAATCGCTGACCTGGAATGGCATCACCCAGCAGAACCGCAACGGGTTGCTGTGGGATAAAGCATTGCAGGTAGACGGGCTGAAAACCGGTCATACCGAATCTGCCGGTTTTAATATTATTGCTTCAGCGACTGAGGGTGACCGCCGGTTGATTGCGGTGGTGATGGGCGGTAAAAGCGCGAAAGGGCGCGAAGAGCAGGCTCGCAAATTGCTGACCTGGGGCCTGCGTGATTTTGCCACGGTCCATCTTTTCAGCGCTGGGCAACGTTTGGGGCAGGAAAAGGTGTGGTATGGCGATCGCCATGAGGTCGCCGTGGGTAGCGCGCAGGATCAATACATTAGCCTGCCGAAAACGGAGGCGAACAAGCTGAAGGCGCAATATGTGGTGACTGCAACGCGCCTGGATGCACCACTGGAACCAGGGCAGCCGGTGGGTGAAATTCGCATCAGTGACAACGGTAACCTGTTGAAGACGTTACCGCTGGTGGCGTTGCAACAGATCAAACAAGGCGGCATGTTCTCGCGACTGATGGATGCGGTAAAACTGAAAATCTGATGCTTGGGGCGCTGGGCGCGGCGCCCGAAATTCTGTAGCAATGATATACTCAAGCCAGTCGTGATTCACTGAGCCGTTTTATGGATATTAAGCAACTGATCTACCTGTGTAATCTTGAGCGTGAACGCCACTTTGGCCGCGCGGCGGAGGCCAGCTTTGTCAGCCAGCCGACGTTATCTATGCGGCTGAAAAATTTGGAAAAAGAGCTTGGCGTGTCGTTGATCAACCGTGGTAACAACTTCGAAGGTTTCACTGCCGAAGGAGAGCGGGTGCTGTCGTGGGCGCGTGAGATTGTATCGGTTTATCAGGGGTTGAAACTGGAGGTGGAGTCGCTTAAGCACGGCCTGAACGGCACGTTGCGGATCGGTGCTGTACCGCAATGCAGTATATCCTTGGCGCAAATGCTAAAGGCGGTCAGCGAGCGATTTCCCCAATTAGATTACCGGGTCTCGGTGTTGAGCGCCGATCAGCTACTCGAAGCGCTGACGGCGCATACTGTCGATATCGGTATCGGTTTCTTTGAACTGTCCACGTTGCAAGAGCTGCACTTTCAGTCGCAGCCCTTGGCGGACGCTGGCGTTGAGTTGGTTTTCCACCCTGAACACTTTCCCGAATTAGTCGGCGACGCGCCACTGACGTTGGAGGACGTGGCTGCATTGCCACTGTGCCTGGCGGAACCGACGCGTTACTTCCGTCGTTACCTCGATCAAAACTTTCGCGAGGCCGGTTTGACGCTGCATGTGCGTATGGAAACTACGTCGATATTCCAGTTACTGCAGGGAATTTTTGTCGGGTTGGGCTGTGGGTTATTCCCGCCTGGCAACCTGTTGCCGACCATGATGCCTGAGTTGCATCACCGGCCGGTCGCTATCGCTGCCATGCCGCGCCATGCCGCAGTTGTTGTTGCTGAGCCTGGGCGTGCATCACCGTTGGCGCAGCACTTCTTTGATGCTGCGCGCGGCTGGTTGTTACGATAACGCTTCCGCTTGGCTTTCGCTGACACCCTGTGTGTCGCCAAGGGTTTGGCGTAAACGGTTTTCCCAGGCGTAGAGTGCGCCAGTCAGAATGACGTCCAAGGCCTGTGCCTGGTTCAGGCCGCTGTTAAACAACGGCTGTACGCTGCGTGGAGTGAATTTTTCCGGCGTGCGGGTCAGGTCTGTGACAACACCGATCACCGCATGAGAGACGGGATTATTCACACTTACCAGCCCGTGGTGAATGCTGGCAAAGAGCGCATTCGTCAGCGAGTCGTCCTGAATATCCTGTGCCACGGTTGAGGCGCAGTAACGACTGCCGTTAATACGAGAAACCGCCAGTGTTGCCAGCGCTTTCAACCGCCCGGATAAGCCGTACCCGTCAGCATTAATGCTGTTAAAGACGCCATTGCGTTCACGTAGCGCTGGGGCATCGTGGGCCAGCAACAGGTAATATGATTCGCTGCGGGCATCGGGGTGGCTCTGATCAAGTACGTCTAATTGCTCCGCGCGAGCGCTGTCCAATTCAACAACCGATAACCGGGACTGCCACCTCAGTTCTTCTTCCGTGAATTCTATCCCTGCTGCATCGTCTATCTTGGGGAAGCCCGGAACCACGCCTGCCGGCCGCCCAGCTAATGCGGCCACACCCGCAACCACTCTTGCCTGATAACTGACAAAACCGATGATTTGCGAAAACGTCACGATATCCGCCGGACTCAGCCCGACGTCACTCAACTGTTGCAGCGCCTTACGGCAAATCAACGTTGGTTGTGTGGCAAGCTGGCGTGCATATTGAGTGATTTGTGCGAGACGGATATTACTTTCACGTGAGGCATCGGGACTGTAAAGCGGGGCAAGGCGGGCCGCGTAATGACTACAAAGAGACTGAACACCGGTGACCTGGGCTACGGTCAACGCGGTACTGAGGCGGTCATAGGGTGACAGTGTCACTGCTCGTGTTAACGCGACCCGATCGGGAAACAACACGTGGTAACTGGCAAGCGAGGCGTTGAATACGCCAGCCCGGGCAGTGAGTGCGGTGTTCAGCGCTTCGTCGGCAAAGGCACCCAGCCCGAGTAAGAACCGGTCGCGAATACCTGCCGCCTGCGGCTCCAGTGGTTGCTCCCCGCGTACGCTGCTTTGGGTTTCGTGATACCACTGGGCATTATGTTGTCGACGTAGTAGTTCCATAGAGGATAATCCTTAATCAAGAGCAACAGCCACCGGTGCGGCGAGCAACGGCGGCAGGGCAAAAGGCAACATGCCCGAAAGCGGGCATGAAATGACAGGATTAGCGCTGGCCATCGCAACACAGTGCGTGACCATAAACAGAGAAACCTGCGGCTAAAGCGAGCAAAAACTGCGCGAGTCGACGATGGCGTAGGTTGTTCATCAGTGCGATATCCTGTCGTTTAAGAAGCTCAACGTAGGGGATATCCTCACCGATTCGATTGGCGAGATAAAATAATGTTACGTGCTAATCAATAACTGAATGGAATAAAATATAATGATATATAACAAAAATGTAGTTTGTATCTGAGGTTTTTGGCTAAGGGCCGGCCGAATTCCGGCGGTAAAAAACCCGCTCGGGAGCGGGTTGTCTTCGTTAGGCTGGCTGTCAGAACCTACCGCCGTCGCGCCGCCAGGCGTCAGCCGTGAGCGCTTCGCCGAAGTGGCTCGCAATCAGACGTTTGGTCAGATCATGTAATGGCGAAGCCAATACCTCGGCGGTGCTGCCGCGCTCAACGATTTCCCCTTCGTGCATCACCATGACCTGATCGCTGATGTGTTTCATCATCCCCAGATGCTGAGTCACGTAGATATAGGAGATGCCATGCTTCTCTTGTAGCTCGAGCATCAGGTTAATGATTTGCGAGCGCATCGACATATCCAACGAGGCCAATGCTTCATCAGCCACAATCACTTTGGGTTGCAGGATTAGCGCACGGGCCAGCGCCACTCGCTGTTTTTGGCCGGAGGCCAGCATGTGCGGGTAATAATTGGCGTGATCGGGCAGCATCCCCACTTGGCGTAATGTCTGGTTGATTTGTTGCTCGCGCTCTGGCGCAGCCATGTCCGTATTAAGCCGTAACGGAGCATCAAGCAGCTGGCC
The DNA here is from genome assembly GCF_017832355.1 of Serratia sp. PL17. GTDB lineage: Bacteria > Pseudomonadota > Gammaproteobacteria > Enterobacterales > Enterobacteriaceae > Serratia. Next base: position 1,565,625 of record NZ_JAFIBY010000001.1, on the reverse strand, counting down.
GATACGCTGGCGCGGATTGAGTGAGGTACTCGGATCTTGAAATATCATGCGGATCCGCTGACTGCGATAGCGATAATCGCCGTAGTTAAGTCGATGGTCATCGATCAACAGTTCGCCGGATGATGGCTCTACCATGCCGGACAACATCTTGGCCAATGTTGACTTCCCCGAACCGTTCTCACCGATAATCGCCAGCGTTTGCCGTTCGCGCAGGGTAAAGCTAACCGATTTCACCGCTTCGACATGTTGGCGGCGAAATAGCCCGGTACGATAGCGGTAGGTTTTGCTCAGATTGCGCACTTCCAACAGCGTTTCCATGTTATTGCTCCTCCATGTTCAGCGGGAAGTGGCAGGCGAACAGGTGGTTTTTTACCGGACGCAGACGCGGTGTCTCAATGCACTTTTTCTGCGCATAGGGGCAGCGCGGCCCCAAACGACAACCGATCGGCAAATGCTCCAGCGACGGAATGGCTCCAGGCAGGGTGTTGAGGCGGCTTTTATGCGGCAATGCGCGGCCGAAATCCGGCATTGCGCGGATTAACGCCTGCGTGTAAGGGTGATGCGGTGCAGCCAGCAGATCTTCGCACTGGGCGCTTTCTACCGTTTGGCCGCAGTACAGCACGTTAACCCGATCGGCCCATTTGCTCATCATTTGCAAATCGTGACTGATCAGCAAAATGGTGGTGTTGTTGTTTTGGTTCAGGCGCGCCAGCAAACGGAAAATTTGCGCTTGGGTGGTGGGTTCCATCGCGTTGGTGGGTTCATCGGCAATCAGCAGGCGCGGCTGATTAGCCAGCGCGATGGCGATCATCACTTTCTGGCACTCGCCGTCGGTCAGCTCGTAAGGGAAACTGCCCATGATGTCCTTATGATCCTTGATGCCGACACGGTGCAATAACTCAATAGCGCGACGTTTGCGCCAGTTAATGCGTTGCCACCAGCGGCCTTTATAGGTCCAACCGGGGATTGCCTGTGCCAACTGGCGACCAATGCTTTCAGAAGGATCCAGACAGGACTGTGGCTCCTGGAAAATCATCGAAACATTGTGGCCAACCAGCTTGCGGCGCTCACGTGGCGTTAGCTGCAACAGATCAATATCATCAAAGCGGAAACGGTCAGCGGTGACGCGCCAGTTGTCCTTGGTGACGCCACAGATGGCTTTGGCGATCAGGCTTTTGCCTGAGCCGGATTCGCCCACGAGCCCGCGGACTTCACCTTCGCTCAGCGTCATGCTGACGCGGTCAACCGCTTTGACCGGCCCTTCGGCAGTCATAAATTCAATTGTCAGGTTGCGGATATCAAGTAATGGCATTATTCCACCCCTGTATTGATTGCACGACGCATACCGTCGCCCAGCAGGTTAACCAGCAACACACTGAACAGGATCGCTGCACCTGGCAGCATCACGGTCCAGGGGGCTACGTACACCAGTTCCAACGAATCGCCGAGCATGGCCCCCCATTCCGGGGACGGGAGCTGTGCACCAAGATCGAGAAAGCCCAGGGCGGCAATGTCCAGAATGGCCATCGACAATGCGCGGGTGAACTCGGTCACCAGCACTGCGACAATATTAGGCATTACGGCGTACCACAGGATTTGCAATGTGGAGGCGCCGTCGAGACGTACGGCCACCACATATTCTTTTTCCAACTCGTCGTGCACTGCGCTGTAGATAGTACGCACCATGCGTGGCAACAGCGCCAGCCAAACGGCTAACATGGCGTGCTCGAGTTTTGGCCCGAGGAATGCGACCACGACGATCGCCAGCAGCAGCGAAGGAATGGAAAGCAGGGTATCGAGAATATGATTCAGCACCGCAGAACGCAGGCCACGGGTTACCCCGGCGAATACCCCGAGAATCACCCCGACAAGGGCGGCCGCAAGGGTCACCAGTAGCGCCGAGCCAAACGTGGCCGCGGTACCGGTCAGCAGGCGACTGAGAATATCGCGGCCAAGATCGTCGGTGCCGAGGAAGAAGGAAACGTTGCCGTAACGCGACCAGGAGGGCGGCAATAACTGATAGCCGAGGAATTGCTGATCTAGCGCATAAGGTGCCAACAGACTGCCAAACAGCGAAAGCAGCAATAACGCTATCACGCCGTAGAAGCCAATCATCGCCAATGCATCACCGTAGAAAATCCGCCAGGTATAGAGTAGCGGGCTTGGCATTTTCTTTTCGCGGTATACGTTATCTAAGGGCATACCATTCCTTATGCTTCAGTGGGTTGGTGGCAGCACCTAAAATATCAGCCAATACGTTAATGGTGATCACTAAGGTACCGACCACCATGACGCCGGCGGAGATTGCCGCATAATCTTGCTGGCGGATGGCGTTGATCATCCAACGCCCGAGGCCTGGCCAACTGAACACCACTTCGGTGATCATCGCCAGCGTCAGCATCGTGGAAAATTGCAGCCCCAGCTTGGGAATGATCGGTGGCAGTGCATTATGCAGCACGTGGCGGCGAATAATGGTGAACCGGGATAAACCCCGGGTGGCCGCGGCCTTGATGTAGTTTTGGCTGAGGACATCGTCGGTGCTGATGCGCATGAGGCGTACCACTTCGGTTGTCGGTGCCACCGCCAGCGCGGCAATCGGCAAGATCATATGGCGCAGTGCGCTGCCGATCATTTCAGTGCGATAAGGTGAGTCGGACAGCCAGGCGTCAATCAGGGCGAAACCGGTGATAGGTTTAACCTGATACAGCAGATCAAAGCGGCCGGAAACCGGCAGCCAGCCAAGATGCAATGAGAAAAACAGCATCAGCAGCAGCGCCAACCAAAACACGGGCATCGAAAAACCGAGCAATGCAAAGGTGCTGATGGCGGTGTCTTGCCATTTACCACGCATCACGCCGGCAATAATGCCAAGAGGGATGCCGATAAACAGCGCCAGGGTGAAAGCCAGAATGCACAGTTCCATGGTTGCCGGGAACACTTCTCGCAATTGTTCACTGATCGCCTGGCCGTTAATGCTGGAAACGCCAAAATCCCAATGCAGCAGGCTGACAAAGTAGAACTGATAGGCATCCAACAGAGCGGCACCGTTGAGTGGTGCGCGCGGCGTGAAATAGCTCAGGCTAAAGCTGACCAACGTCAGGAAAAACAGCGTGATCAGCAGCAGCAAGAAACGGCGTAAGGTAAAGATAATCACTTTTTCGGCCCCTCCGCAGACTCACGGTACACCCCGGCGAATGACGCATTGCCGAATGGGCTCAATACCAGTCCTTTGATGTCGTAACGGTAGGCCTGCAGACGCAATGAAGACGCCAGCGGCAGCACCGGCAGTTGCTGTTCAAGTATTTTCTGCGCCTTCTGATAGTTCTCGATGCGTTGTGATAATTGCTGCGACAGCAGGGCATTTTGCAGCACTTCATCAAACCCTGGGTCACACCAGTGAGCATAGTTGGTTTGCGAGCGGATTGCTGCGCAGCTCAGCAGCGGGCGGAAGAAACTGTCCGGGTCATTACTGTCAGTGGCCCAGCCGGTGAGGGTCAGATCGTGATTCATTTCCATCAAGCGGGCTTCCTGGAAACGGCCTTCGACAGGCACGATGGTGACTTTAATGCCGACCTGAGCGAGATCCGCCTGGATCAATTCAGCGGTCTTTAACGGGCTGGGGTTATAGGATTGCGATGCCGTTGGCACCCACAGGCGCAGGCTTAGCGACTCAATACCCGCCTGTTTCAGTATTTCGCGTGATTTGGCCGGGTCAAATTCAGTGACATGTGCTTCGTTATCATAGGCCCACGAGGCGCGCGGCAGAATTGAGGCGGCTGTTTCCGCCGTGCCGTAGTAAATCGACTGCATCAGGCGTTGGTTGTTTATCGCCAGTGAAATTGCCTGACGGACTTTCAAATCATTAAGCGGTGGTTTACGGGTGTTGAAGGCCAGATAGGCGATATTCATGCCCGGCCGCAGCGTCAGGCGCAGGCGCGGGTCATCGCGCAGAATCGAAAGCTGACTGGCGGCAGGATAGGCCAGCACGTCACATTCACCGGTCAACAACTTGGATAACCGACCGGTGCCGCCGGCACCCAGGTCGATCACCACCTGTGGCATGCGCGGTTTGCCTTTCCAGTAAACATCGTTGCGCGCCAGACGAATATATTGCCCGGAACGGTATTCATTTAACAGGAACGGCCCGGTACCAACAGGTTCACGGTCGATCATTTCTTGGTGGCCTTCACGCGTCAGGTCATCTGCGTATTCTGCCGACAGCACGGGCGCATAATGGGTAGCGATATGCCACAAGAAGGAGGCGTCAGGCGCTTGCAGCCGAATTTCTACCGTATAGTCGTCGAGCTTCTTCACGCTTTGTACCGAGTCGCCAAACTGCAAGCTATCGAAGTACGGATATTCGCCGCCGTTAACGTCGTGATACGGGTGTTTCTGGTTAAACACGCGCTCAAAGCTGAACACCACATCGTCGGCATTCAGTTTTCGGGTCGGTGTGAACCAGGCCGTGGTCTGGAATGGCACATCTTTGCGCAGATGGAAACGGTAAGTTGCGCCGTTATCCAGCACTTCCCAGCTTTGTGCCAGTTCGGGGATCAACCGATAGGTGTAAGGATCGACATCCAACAGGCGATCGTAAAGCTGTGCGGCCAACGTGTCGACGGTCAGGCCGCTGCTGGCCATCTGCGGGTTAAAGGTATTGAGTATGCCGCTGACACAATAAACAAAACCGCTCTGGCGGATATCCGGCAACGGCTGCACCGCAGCGGGCGAAGGGGGTGTCGCTGCCAGAGCTGAACTCGTAAGGCACAACGACAAGATCCAAAGGGGTAAACCACGCATAGAGGCTTCATGGGTTAATAAGCAATAGCATTAGTGTATCGCACTCTGGCGAACAGCCCAATCCATTGAGCAAAATGGCTGAGTTTTCTGCTACTTGATTGAACAATTCGCGGTCGTTGGCAAAAAAGTTATATTTGTTATGTTATAACATTACAAATTCATGTTACCGTTCTCTGGCAATGTACCAATAATCGCAAGGGGATGTATGAACAAGGTTGCACTTCCACCCTGCCAGCCGCTGCCGGATGCACAGGCATGGCAGGGCGCAATGAGTGATGTCGGGCTCGATTGGGTCGGGATGCAAGGGATTGCTCTGCCGCTGGAATTGGCAGGTAAGCCGCTGATGGCTCGGGTCAACGTTGGGATCAATCTGCGTGCCAACCAGCAGGGTTCGCGAGGCATACATATGTCGCGTCTTTATCTGGCGTTGGATGAATTAACGCAAGGGGAATTGACGCCGCAACGCATTGCCGACCAGCTGCGGGCTTTTTTGGCGTCCCAGCCGGAGAACAGCGATCGCGCAAATCTGAGTATCAGCGGCGAACTGCTGTTGTCACGTCCGGCGTTGTTGTCACCACACCGTGGCTGGAAAGCCTATCCGCTGAAAATTGACGCCACGCTGACAACCCTAATGACGCTGTCGTTGACGGTCGGTGTGCCGTATTCCTCTACTTGCCCAAGTTCGGCGGCGCTGAGTCGCCAACTGGCACAGCAACAGTTTCAGTTTGATTTCGAACAGGCACCGGACGCGGTTGACCAACAGCAGGTTATCGATTGGCTTGGAGAACAGGGAATGCCTGCCACACCTCACAGTCAGCGCAGTTGGGCTTGGGTGACGGTCACATTGAATGACAGTGAAACGGTCTTGCCGGTGATCAATTTAATTGATCGTATCGAGCATGCGTTGGGGACGCCGTTGCAGACGCTGGTGAAACGCCGGGATGAGCAGGCATTTGCCCTGGCCAACGGGCAGAACCTGATGTTTTGTGAGGACGCTGCGCGCCGTTTGTACCGAACATTGCGCAGCCAGTGCAGTCACCGTGCCTTTTCGCTGCGTGTGGAGCACCAAGAGAGCTTGCATGCACACAATGCAGTGGCGGAATTGAGTTGGGGAGAACATCAGGATGCTACGTAAAAACCCGAGTGGCCATTTGCCGCAGGTCTCGCCGAAAGCCTATATCGACCCTACCGCCATTATCTGCGGCCGGGTGATTATTGAAGATTTTGTCTACGTAGGGCCGTACGCGGTGATCCGCGCGGATGAGCTGAATGCAGCCGGTGACATGGATCCGATCATTATCGGTTCCCATTCCAATATTCAGGACGGTGTGGTGATCCATTCGAAAAGCGGCGCGGCGGTTACCATCGGCAGTTTTAGTTCTATTGCCCACCGTGCCATCGTTCATGGCCCGTGCCGTATCGACGATCGGGTGTTTATCGGCTTTAACAGCGTGCTGTTCAATTGCCACATCTGCTCCGGGTGTGTGGTGCGCTACAACGCGGTGGTGGACGGCGTGACGCTCCCGGAAAACCTGTATATCCCCTCAACCGAACGTGTCGGCGCCGACAGCGATCTGTCGTTGTATCCGCAGGTTGATCGCAACGCCCTGCAATTTTCTGAAGAGGTAGCGGCCACCAACGTTGAATTGGTTCGCGGCTACCAGGCATTACGCAATGAGTTTTGAGTGAGGAATTTCATGAATCCATTACCCGTAACCGTGCTTTCCGGTTTTCTCGGCGCCGGTAAGACCACAGTATTGAACCATATCCTGAATAATCGCCAGGGCATGCGTGTGGCGGTGATCGTTAACGACATGAGCGAAGTGAACATCGATGCCGCATTGGTAGAGAACGAAGTTCAGCTCGATCGCCAGCAGGAAAAATTGGTGGAGATGAGCAATGGCTGTATCTGCTGCACATTGCGCGAAGATCTGCTGATTTCGGTGCGTGAACTGGCGCAGGCCGGTCGTTTTGATTATCTGCTGATCGAATCCAGTGGCATTTCCGAACCCTTGCCGGTGGCAGAAACCTTCACCTTTGAAGACGAACAAGGGGAAAGCCTGTCGCAATTCGCCCGGTTGGACACGTTGGTCACCGTGGTGGACGGGGTGAATTTTATCCAGCAATACCAGCAGGCACAAACGCTGCAAGAGGCAGGGCAAAGCCTGGGTGAAGACGATTTACGCAGCGTGGCGGATCTGCTGATAGAACAAATTGAGTTCTGCGATGTGATGCTGGTCAGCAAAACGGATTTGCTGACCCCAGAACAGCAGGGTGAGGTGATGGCGTTGCTCGCCAGTCTGAATCCGGACGCCACTATTATCGCCATCTCCCCCGGCAAGGTGCCATTGGAGGCGGTATTGAACACGGGCAGCTTCAGTTTTGATAAAGCACAGCAGGCACCGGGTTGGCTTAAGGAACTGCGTGGTGAACATCTGCCTGAAACAGAAAACTATGGCATCAGCAGTTTCGTTTACCGGGCCAGGCGGCCTTTTGCACCCGATAAGTTTTACCGCGTGATTAATGGCGATTGGGGCGGTGGCAAGCTGTTACGTTCCAAAGGGTTCTACTGGTTGGCGACACGCCCGCGTCAGGCTGGACAGTGGAGTCAGGCCGGTGGCATCGCTCATTATGGGCTTGCGGGCACGTTCTGGCGTGCGATTGCCCAGGAAAACTGGCCACAAGATGAAGAGACCCGGGCGCATATTATGGACAACTGGGTGGAACCCTTTGGCGATATGCGTCAGGAATTGGTCTTTATCGGACAAAACCTGCAGGAGGCTGAAATAACGCGTTTACTTGACGCTTGCCTGCTGAGTGATGAGGAAATGGCGGCGGGGGTAGATTATTGGCATGAGCTGGCAGATCCCTTCCCTGAGTGGTAATTGCACAATGACAGTGTGGTAATGAGAAAAATTCTCAACAAAGTGCTTTACAGATGATACTGATAACTATTATCATCATTTGGCAGTTCACGGAAGGCCACGTACACGGTGGTTCAGCTGTGAAAGGCACGACATTGCTCACATTGCTTCCAGTGTTTTTTAAGCCAGCTCGGGTGCTGGCTTTTTTTTGCCTGTTATTCTTCGTCCGCCTCACCATTTTGCAATAACGCGTGCTTTTTAAGCATGCCGCGCAACTGGTGATAGGTCAGCCCCAGCAGTTCAGCCGCTTTGCGCTGATTAAATCTCCCCTGTTGCAGCGCCGCTTCGATTAACGACTTTTCCTGTGCCAACTGCCACGTTTTTAAATCCATTGGTAGAGAGGGGCCATCCTCACGGGTGACGTGTTCAGAAGGCCGCGGTGAACTTGCCCGTTGGGCAAAGGGATTAATGACAATCTCGTCCAGTTCGCTGGCGCTGGTACCGTGTCGATACACTGAACGCTCCACCACGTTTTTCAATTCGCGCACGTTGCCCGGCCAGTGATAGCCAAGCAAGGTGTCTTTGGCCCGCTCGGTAAAACCAGGAAACAATGACAGCGACAGCTCGCGGCACATTTGAATCGCAAAATGCTCGGCCAGCAACATGATGTCTTGTTGTCGCTGACGCAACGGCGGTAACTGGACTACGTCGAATGCCAGCCGGTCCAGCAGATCGGCACGGAATTTACCCGCCGCAGCCAGTGCAGGCAAATCGTCATTGGTTGCGCACACGAGGCGCACATCAACCTGTAATGGCTGGCTGCCGCCGACGCGTTCCAGATGACCATATTCAATGACCCTTAACAGTTTCTCCTGCACCAACATGGGGGCGGTGGCCAGTTCGTCGAGAAATAGGGTACCGCCGTCGGCACGTTCAAAGCGGCCCAAATGGCGCTTTTGCGCACCGGTAAAGGCCCCCGCCTCGTGGCCGAACAGCTCTGAATCCAGCAGGTTTTCGTTCAATGCGGCGCAGTTAAGTGAAATGAACGGCCCCTGCCAACGATTGGAAAGGTAATGTAATCGGTGAGCAATCAACTCTTTACCTGTCCCGCGCTCACCGATCACCAACACCGGTTTGTTCAGCTTTGCCAGTTTCGAGACTTGCTCCAATACTTCGACAAAGGCGTTTGCTTCGCCCAGCAGGTTTTCTAACTGTTCGCTCATGATGAAATTCGCCAATGTTTGGTGAAAATAATCACTCTACAGTATGTGTGTAGAGAGTCAAAAATAAATAATCGTTTATATTCAATAATATAAAAGTTGGCACGGGTTTTGATTAAGTCTTTGGGCAATCTGTATGACCTAACGCGGCGCTTCAGACGCCATCAGAACCAAGAGGAAGTGAATTATGGGTATTTTTTCTCGTTTTGCCGACATCGTGAACGCCAACATTAATACGCTGCTGGATAAGGCAGAGGATCCGCAAAAGCTCGTGCGTTTGATGATCCAGGAAATGGAAGACACGTTGGTTGAAGTCCGCTCTACCTCAGCACGCGCGCTGGCGGAGAAGAAACAATTGCTGCGCCGCATTGAGCAGGGTGAAAACCAGCTTAGCGACTGGCAGGACAAAGCTGAACTGGCACTGCGTAAAGATAAAGAAGATCTGGCGCGTGCCGCCCTGATCGAAAAACAAAAAGTGGCTGACCTGATCGCTACGTTGACTCATGAAGTCTCTACCGTAGAAGAAACGCTGGCCCGTATGAAAAGCGAAATCGGCGAGCTGGAAAACAAGCTAACCGAAACTCGTGCTCGTCAGCAGGCCCTGACATTACGCCATCAGGCCGCGTCGTCTTCCCGCGACGTACGCCGTCAGCTCGACAGCGGCAAGTTGGATGAGGCAATGGCGCGTTTCGAACAGTTCGAACGCCGCATTGACCATATGGAAGCCGAGGCAGAAAGCGTCATCATCGGCAAAAAGAAGTCTCTGGATCAAGAATTTGCCGAATTAAAAGCTGACGACGCGATCAGTGAGCAACTGGCGGCGCTGAAAGCTAAAATGAACCGCTCTGAGTAAGGCGGCAGCGGCCACGGTGGTGTGGCCGCCAACCCAAGACGCATTGAGAAGGAAAAGAAATGAGTGCTCTATTACTTGCCATTCCGTTGACAATCTTTGTGTTGTTTGTCGCACCGATTTGGCTTTGGCTGCATTACAGCAATCGGCAACAAAACGGCATTCAGCTAAGCCATCAGGAAATGCAGCGGTTGGCGCAGTTGGCCGAAGATGCCAAGCGCATGCGTGAACGCATCCAGGCGCTGGAAGAGATCCTCGATGCAGAACACCCGAACTGGAGACAGTCTTGATGAACACGACTCTGGGCAGCAAAAAGCTTTATCGCGTTCCTGAGGAAGGGATGCTGAAGGGGGTCTGCGCCGGTTTAGCCCATTACTTTGACGTGCCGGTGCGGTTGATCCGCGTGATTGTGGTGTTATCGATGTTCTTCGGGCTGTTTTTCTTCACCTTGATCGCGTATTTCGCGTTGGTGTTTGTGTTGGACGAAGCACCGGCCAGCCGCTTCGAAGGCGAACAGCAAAAATCACCGCGGCAGTTGCTTGACCAGCTTGAATATGAATTGGGCAGTGGCGAACAGCAATTGCGGCAGGTTGAGCGTTATGTGACGTCGGATACCTTTGGCGTGCAGAGTCGTTTCCGCAAGTTATAGCGTGCGAAGGCCTGCGCTTGGCGCAGGTCAGGCATTGCACCCGTGACATCCTTTTGAACCCAACTGTGCCGGAGGGCATTGATAGTGAACAAAATCCATGCCGTAAACACCGTTAAATCCGGTGGATTTAAACAAGGAGCCGGTGCAATGTTGAAGACATTGTCTAAAGTCATCATCATAGCGTTACTGAATTACGGTCCTGCAGGCGCGGCCGGCTGGCTGTTGCGGACCGTCGGTCGCAAACCGATTCGCTTTGTACTGACGCTGGTTCTGGAACCCTTGTTCCGCAAAGGCCTGAACAAAGTATTTGGGCGTTATGCCAAGGAGAACAATGAAACGACTGCAAAATGAGTTAACGTCGCTGGTCAACCGCGGAATGGATCGCCACCTGCGTCTGGCGGTAACCGGCCTTAGCCGTAGCGGCAAAACGGCTTTTATCACTGCCTTCGTCAATCAATTGCTGCACGTTCACAGCGGTGCGCGCATGCCGCTGTTCTCACCCGTGCGTGAAGAGCGGCTGCTGGGTGTAAAGCGTATCCCGCAGCGCGATCTTGGCATTCAGCGTTTTACGTATGATGAAGGGCTGGCACAGCTTTATGGCACACCGCCAAGTTGGCCAACCCCGACCCGTGGCGTCAGCGAAATTCGTCTGGCGCTACGTTACCGCTCCAATGATTCACTGCTCCGCCATTTCAAAGACACCTCAACGCTGTATCTGGAGATTGTTGATTATCCAGGGGAGTGGTTGTTGGATTTGCCGATGCTGGAACAGGATTACCTGGCCTGGTCGCGTCAAATGGCGGGCTTACTGCAGGGCGATCGTGCCGAGTGGGCCAAACCTTGGCTGGAACTGTGCAAAAGTTGTGATCCGCTCGCCCCGGCTGATGAAAACAAGCTTGCGGCGATCGCCCAAGCCTATACCGACTACCTATTGCGCTGTAAAAGCGAAGGGCTGCATTTTATTCAGCCGGGCCGTTTTGTACTGCCGGGCGATCTGGCAGGCGCACCCGCATTGCAGTTCTTCCCATGGCCAAATGTGGACAGTCTCGGTGAGTCGAAACTGGCACAGGCAGATAAACACAGCAACATCGGCATGCTGCGAGCGCGTTTCAATTATTACTGCCAGACGATCGTCAAAAACTTTTATAAAGAACATTTTGTCCGGTTCGATCGTCAGATCGTGCTGGTGGATTGCCTGCAACCACTCAACAGCGGTCCACAGGCGTTTAACGATATGCGGCTGGCGCTGACCCAATTGATGCAGAGCTTCCACTACGGTAAGCGTACGCTGTTTCGCCGGTTATTTTCACCCACCATCGATAAACTGATGTTCGCTGCCACCAAGGCCGATCACATCACTGCCGACCAACACGCCAATTTGGTGTCGCTGTTGCAACAGTTAGTGCAGGAGGCATGGCAGAATGCCGCGTTTGAGGGGATCAGCATGGATTGCGTCGGGCTGGCTTCGGTGCAGGCCACTGAAAGTGGCATTGTTGACCATCAGGGGCAGCGGATCCCGGCGTTAAAGGGCAACCGCCTGAACGACGGCGCACCGCTGACGGTATTCCCCGGCGAAGTCCCCGCGCGTTTGCCGGGGCCGGCATTTTGGCAGAATCAGGGCTTCCATTTCGATGAGTTTCGTCCACGCGCCATGAGTGTGGACAGTCCATTACCGCATATCCGTTTGGACGCGGTAATGGAGTTTTTACTGGGAGATAAATTGCGATGAGCGAGCCGATAAAACCGCGTATCGATTTTGAAGAACCGTTACAAGCGCCGCAAGAGCCTGTGTTGCGCGCCAATGTGGCGTTTGACGAACAGCAGGCTGAGCACTTTTTCCCTGCGGCGCCGGAGTTAGAACAAGAAGAGGAAGAAGGGCGCGCCGAAGGCATTATTAACGCGGCGCTGAAACCCAAACGCAGTCTGTGGCGCAAAATGGTCACCGCTGGGCTGGGGCTGTTTGGCATTAGCGTGGTGGCACAGGGCGTACAGTGGGTGCATACCGCCTGGGTACAGCAGGATTGGATCGCCCTGGGCGGCGGCGTGGCAGGCGGTTTGATCGTCTTTGCCGGTGTGGGCTCGGTCGTGACCGAGTGGCGCCGGTTATATCGGTTGCGCCAGCGTGCAGAAGAACGCGATGTCGCGCGTGAGCTGCTGCATAGCCACGGGCTGGGTAAAGGGCGTGAGTTTTGTGAAAAACTGGCGCGCCAGGCGGGCCTCGATCAGGGGCACCCCGCGTTGCAACGTTGGCAGGCATCGCTGCATGAAACTCAAAACGATCGTGAAGTTGTCGCGCTCTATGCCAAGTTGGTACAACCGGTACTGGATAACCAGGCGCGGCGTGAAATTAGCCGCTCGGCAGCCGAGTCTACGTTAATGATCGCTGTCAGTCCGCTGGCGATGGTGGATATGGCGTTTATCGCGTGGCGTAATATTCGTCTTATCAACCGCATTGCGGCGTTGTATGGCATCGAACTGGGTTACTTTAGTCGTCTGCGGTTGTTCCGGTTGGTGTTGTTGAATATTGCCTTTGCCGGCGCGTCAGAATTGGTGCGTGAAGTGGGTATGGATTGGATGTCGCAAGATTTAGCGGCCAGACTCTCTGCCCGTGCGGCGCAGGGGATCGGGGCCGGCTTACTGACTGCCAGACTGGGTATCAAGGCGATGGAACTATGCCGCCCGTTGCCCTGGCTTGAAGGGGAAAAACCAAAGCTGGGTGATTTCCGCAGCCAATTGGTGGGGCAATTGAAAGACACTCTGAAAAAAAGCGACAACAAAGCCAAATAACCGATCGGCGGCGCCTCTTTTGGCGCCGTTGTTTATTTAGCCCTCGATCAGCCCTTGATAACGCCAAGACGTAACCCTCACTTGACGAAAGACGATCCCCCTGCAAATGCATTATATTTATCTGCTAATTTATTGATGGTTGTGATAACACTCTACAGATAAGCTAAAATGACGCCGATGGTGTTATTCACTTGCGTTTAAAATCATCAACAACAGCGATAAATCAGAGTTCTGTCAACTTTTGCTGACAGATTGCTTCTACCGCTTGAGGTGAGAGAGTATCATCATCGCCAGTCATCCCCGCACCTGCTGAGATAAGGCCAATACTGATGCGTTTGGAAGTTTTTTGCGAAGACCGTCTCGGTCTGACTCGAGAGTTGCTCGATCTTTTGGTATTGCGCAGCATCGATTTACGTGGCATCGAAATCGATCCCATTGGCCGCATTTACCTCAACTTTTCCCAATTGGACTTTGACACCTTCCGTGCGCTGATGGCGGAGATCCGCCGTATTGCCGGCGTGACAGATGTCCGTACTGTGAATTTCATGCCGTCGGAGCGTGAACACCGTGCGCTGCGTGCGCTGTTGGAGTCAATGCCGGAGCCGGTATTTTCAATTGATATGAAAGGCAAGGTTGAACTGGCCAACCCGGCAGCGCAGGCATTGTTCGGTTTCAGCGAAGACAAGATCCGTAATCAGACCGCGACTGCATTGATTGGGGGTTATAACTTCAACCGCTGGTTGGAGAGCGAACAGACGACGCCGCAATCTGAACGTGTCGTGATCCGCAGCCAGGATTTCCTGATGGATATCACGCCAATCTATCTGGAAGACGAAAACCAGCAGAGTGCCGCCGTAGGCGCGGTGGTGATGTTGAAATCTACGGCACGTATGGGGCGTCAGCTACAGAATTTGTCGGTGAATGATGATACCGAGTTTGATCATATCGTCGCCGCCAGCCCGAAAATGCGTCACGTGTTGGACCAGGCCCGCAAGTTAGCGATGCTGGATGCACCACTGCTGATTGTGGGGGATACCGGTACTGGCAAAGATATTCTGGCCCGTGCTTGTCACCTGCGTAGCCCGCGGGGCAAGCAACCGTTCCTGGCATTGAACTGTGCCGCATTGCCGGATGATGTCGCGGAAAGTGAACTGTTCGGTCATGCCGCGGGTGCGTATCCCAATGCGCTTGAAGGCAAGAAGGGCTTCTTCGAGCAGGCGCACGGTGGTTCGGTGCTGCTGGATGAAATCGGTGAAATGTCCCCGCGCATGCAGACAAAACTTCTGCGCTTTATTAACGATGGCACTTTCCGCCGGGTCGGTGAAGAACACGAAGTGCATGTGGATGTGCGCGTGATCTGCGCGACGCAGAAAAACCTGATTGAGCTGGTGCAGCGCGGTGAGTTCCGCGAGGATCTCTATTACCGCCTTAACGTACTGACCATTACCATTCCGCCGTTACGTGAACGCCCGCAAGACATTATGCCGCTGACCGAGCTGTTTGTGGCGCGCTTTGCCGATGAGCAGGGTGTAGCGCGACCAAAGCTGGCGAACGATCTGGGCAGTTTCCTCAGTAAATATGGCTGGCCGGGCAATGTGCGGCAGTTAAAAAACGCGATCTACCGTGCGTTGACACAAACCGAAGGCTTCGAATTACGCCCACAAGATATTGTATTGCCGGAGTTTGACGTTGAGATGTCACTGGGTGATGAAGTGTTGGACGGTTCGCTTGACGACATCAGCAAACGTTTTGAACGCTCAGTGCTGACGCGGTTGTACCGTACTTACCCCAGTACGCGAAAACTGGCAAAGCGTTTGGGGGTTTCGCATACCGCGATCGCCAATAAACTGCGGGAGTATGGCTTAAGTAGCCGTAAGCCGGCAGAGGAAAGCGAAGAATAAAAAAACGGGCGCAATAAGCGCCCGTTTCAAGGTAAAAAGGCCGGTGAATTACCGGTCTTTTTTATTAGTTCAGCGCAGCCAGCGCTGCATCGTAGTCTGGCTCGTTGGTGATTTCATTCACCAGTTCGCTGTACAGCACGTTGTCCTGACCATCCAACACCACAACGGCACGGGCAGTCAGACCCGCCAACGGACCCTCAGCGATTTCAACACCGTAAGCCTGTTTGAACTCTGCGCCACGCAGGGTAGACAGAGTGACGACGTTGCTCAGACCTTCTGCGCCACAGAAACGTGACTGTGCAAATGGCAGATCGGAGGAAATGCACAGCACAACGGTATTATCCAGACCGCTGGCCAGTTGATTGAATTTACGTACTGACGCCGCGCAAACGCCAGTATCAATACTTGGGAAAATGTTCAGGACTTTACGTTGCCCTGCGAAGCTGCTCAGCGCTACGTCTGACAGGTCTTTGGCAACCAGTGAGAAGGCTTTGGCTTGTTCGCCTGACTGTGGCAGGTGTCCTGCAACGCTTACCGGATTACCTTGAAAATGTACTGTCTGAGTCATTAGCTTGATTCCTTTATTTTGGGTACGTACAAAGGGCATGAGCCTAATAGACGTGCCTTTCGGCCCGTGTTTAACATTAGGTTCACACCCTGGCCTCAGTTTATGTCAACAATTGTGGGTTGGATATATAAAGTTTGCTAAATAGTTGTATATATTAGAGTGTGTTGAAAAAACCGCCCGCGCATCTGTCCGACTTTATGCGCTATTTCCGCCCAGGAGCCGCTATGAGAAGCATGCGTTTTTACCCAGAAGCCTGGCCGTTGCATACTGCCTTTGTTATTGCCCGCGGCAGCCGTACTGAGGCCAACGTGGTGGTGGTCAAAATTGAACAGCAGGGCGTGCGTGGCATCGGTGAATGTACGCCATATCCCCGCTATGGTGAAAGTGAAACTTCGGTGATGGCGCAGCTTGCTGACGTGGCGCCCGCCGTCGAGCAAGGTGTGACGCGTGAGCAACTGCAAGCCCTTATGCCAGCAGGTGCTGCACGTAATGCTGTTGATTCTGCATTGTGGGATTTGGAATGCCGATTGAATGGTCAGAATCTTTGGCAGCGCAGTGGCGTTGTAGAACCAGAACGTATTTTGATGGCGCAAACCGTCAGTATCGGTTCGCCGGAAGCGATGGCTTTCGCCGCACGGGAGCTTGAGCAGCAGGGCGCGCGATTGCTGAAGATCAAACTGGACAACCATTTGATCAGCGAACGGCTGGTGGCGATCCGTTCGGCAGTGCCGGATGTGACGTTGATCGTCGACGCCAATGAGTCGTGGCAGGTCGAAGGCCTGGCGGCCCGTTGCCAACTGCTCGCGGATTTGGGCGTGGCGATGCTGGAACAACCGCTACCGGCGACGGATGACGGCGCACTAGAAAACTTTATCCATCCGTTACCGATCTGTGCTGATGAGAGTTGCCATACCCGCAGTGATCTCGTCAAATTGGTTGGCCGTTATCAAATGATCAATATCAAGCTGGACAAAACCGGTGGTTTGACGGAAGGGCTTGCGCTGGCTGAGAAGGCACGGGAAGACGGATTTGCCATTATGCTGGGGTGCATGCTGTGCACCTCGCGGGCGATCAATGCCGCGTTGCCGCTGGCGCCGGGGGCGCGTTTTGTCGATCTGGATGGGCCGACCTGGTTGGCGAAGGACGTTGAGCCAGGGCTGGATTTTGAATGTGGGGCGATTAACCTCGCCCCATAACCGGTTTAGTCCGGGTAAGTCAGCAACTCTACCATGGCATCAAGGTAACTTTCGCTGGCGGCATCGGCTGATATCGGTGGGAATTCTGCGGTAATACAGGGCAGCGACAAATCGGCGCACCAGCTGCCGAATGACCCTGGCGTCTCATAGCCAACGCTGGTTACCAGCGGCAAGGCAAACTTATGTGAAAGCCAAACGCCTAGTCGAGAGCTGGCTGGGTCTTCAATACAGGCCAAGGGCTCGTGGAACGACACGACCCAGTGTGGTTTCAGCCGATGGATCAGATGACACAGTGCCTGAGTTTCAGGTTCGGAGCCAGGGCGACCGCCGGTCGAGAGCTTGACATCCCGGGCCTCTGCTGCGCTGTTCCAGCGATAAACCGTGTCGCCTGAACGCCAGTTGGCCGCGGGAAAATTACGGTTGAGATCAACGCCGTTGGCATTGGCACGTAGCCCAAGCTGACAGCCATCGGGATTGACCGCCAGCACAACATGATGACGTAATTGGTTTGGCGCGATGCTGCGCAGTGCACAGGACAAGGTAACGATCGCGGCACCCTCATCACCGTGGGTGCCAGCGATGATCAGCCCGGTTTCTGGGCCACTGATGGCCGCTGGGAAATAGAGGAGCGGCGCGCCCAACAGCGAACTGCCGTAATTCTCTCCTGCAACGGCCAATTGGCCACGTTCACTGCGCGGTCGATGCTGGATCATGCTGTAGTCCCTGATTTAAAGGTCGAGAGTGATTATCATTTTATTCAGTGTATTACGGTTTTGCTTCTCTTTCCCAGAGCATTTGTGCACCCTTTGCGCAATGTGTGAACCGGCTGCAGCGAAAATGCTAATTAAACCGCACCAGGCAGGTTGCTGTTGTTATACCCCAAATAATTGGAGTTGCATCGAGGCGGCAACCGCATGAATCCCGATGAGCTTACTCAAGTCAGTGATTCGGGTGAGTAAGGGCAGCCAACAAAGATGCAGCTTCAAGTATTACGGGTATATACTAACGGCAGAAGCTAAGCCAATAACCAGCAAGGGGATTTAACATGCCAGTAGCCAGAATAGTCGCCAGCTATAGCGAAAATGATAAGGATACCATTACGTTGCTGTGTGGCGTGGACGAAGAAAACCAGATCGGTCAGGGGGAGTGGTTTGGCGTGGTGAAGAACGACGACGGGCGTGGAGATGAGTCAAACTATCCGTTTACCCTGCACGTCGACTACCAGAAAAACAGCTTCTATCTCGATTATGGCTATGATGATGCCGAATCGCGCCAGATGCAGAAAACCGATATTTCTGCCAAACCACTGGCTGAAAAAGGTTTCTTCACCATTTTTGATGAAGAAGAGGGTGAAGAGTTCAGCTACCGCATCAATAGCATTCACCTTTACGAGTAAAAACGTCTGAAGTAAAAATGCCCGTATCGACATTGTCGTGCGGGCATTTTTTATTGCCTGGCCCCCAGTTTTTGCATCTTGTCCGTCTCGAACTCTATGTGAGTCTACTCTTGTGCTATAAGATAAAAAATTCAGATGGTTAACTGGGGATGAATCAGAATGACGAGAAAAAAAATTCAACAGGGTTTTCGTTTGGCATTGTGTGCAGTGGCGATCGGCGCAGGATTGAACAGCGCGATGGCCGCACAGGTTCCCCCAGGCACCATTCTGGCGGAAAAACAGGAAATTGTTCGTCATATTAAAGATGAGCCGGCCTCACTGGATCCCATCAAAGCGGTGGGGTTGCCGGAAGCGCAGCTAGCGCGCGATTTGTTTGAAGGATTGGTGAATCAGGATGCCAACGGAAAGGTGATCCCTGGTGTTGCCACGCGTTGGCAAACTGCAGATAACCAAACCTATATCTTCACGTTGCGCAAAGATGCTCGCTGGTCCAATGGTGACCCTGTCACGGCAAAGGATTTTGTTTATAGCTGGCAACGGCTGGTTGAGCCCAAAAACTTGTCCCCTTTTGCCTGGTTTGCTCAACTGGCGGGTATCCAGAATGCGGATGAGATCATTGCCGGTAAATTACCTGCCGACAAACTGGGCGTCACGGCGCTGGATGACTACACCTTCAAAGTGCAGTTGAACAAGCCGGTGCCTTATTTTGTCAGCCTGACTGCCAACTTCAGTCTGTTCCCGGTGAACAAGACCGTCGTGGAGAAATTTGGCAACGATTGGACGAAAGTCGGCAATCTGGTCGGTAACGGTGCGTTCAAACTGCAAGAGCGGGTGGTCAACGAGAAGCTGGTATTGACGCCAAATGAACACTATTGGGATCACGCGCATACGGTATTGACGAAAGTGACCTTTGTACCGATCAACCAGGAATCCAACGCCACCAAACGTTATCTGGCCGGCGATATCGATATCACGGAGTCCTTCCCGAAGAATATGTATCAAAAGTTGCTGAAAGATATTCCGGGGCAGGTCTACACGCCGGATCAGCTTGGTACCTACTATTATGCGTTTAACACCCAACGTGCACCCACCAACGATGTACGGGTGCGTAAAGCCTTGTCTTACGCCATCGACCGCAAGATTATCGCCGAGAAGGTGCTGGGTACCGGTGAGAAACCGGCTTACCACTTCACGCCGGACGTCACCGCCGGGTTTAAACCTGAAGTGAGCTTGTTACAACAACAACCGCAGGCGGAGCTGGATGCGCAAGCCAAGGCATTGATGCAGGCCGCAGGTTATGGCCCGAATAATCCATTGAAGCTGACACTGTTGTATAACACCTCGGAAAGTCATCAGAAAATAGCGATTGCCGTGGCCTCAATGTGGAAGAAAACGCTGGGTATCGACGTCAAGCTGCAAAACCAGGAATGGAAAACCTACATTGATAGCCGTAATACCGGCAATTTCGACGTGGTGCGCGCTTCTTGGGTGGGAGATTACAACGAGGCATCGACTTTCCTGTCGTTGTTGAGCTCTACCCACAGCGGCAATATCGCCAAATTCAAAAGTGCGAATTATGACAAACTGTTGGCACAGGCCAGCCGTGAAACCAATCCCGCGTCCCTGACCACAGACTACAACAAGCTGGAACAGATCATCGCCGAACAGGCACCGATTGCGCCAATTTACCAGTACACCAATGGTCGATTAATCAAGCCTTGGGTGAAGGGCTATCCGATCACCAATCCGGAAGACGTGGCCTACAGCCAAACGATGTATATTACCCAACATTAATGACAGTTAATCCGGCCCCGTTAATCGGGGCCGGATTACGTTTACTTGCCGAAGAATAAAATAAGCCTCTGGCGTTTATTTCATCCATGGCAATCATTCAGGCTCAAGCAAAATGGGCTTGTTTTTATTTGAACAATTAATCCTGGTACGACGCGTAGCGTTATTTATCGCTTATAAGCTGTCCCGCATGGCATCGACCAGTACGCGACCTGTCATATCTGTTTGGGTAATGCGATAACTGGTTGGATAGGAACGGCGGGTACTCAAATGGTCATGGACTGAGACGTTGCCAACGTGTGCGCCCTGGGCGTTCTTGACGATAAATTCACTGATTTCTTCTTGGCCCTGATTTTGAAAACTGACACTGCGGATTTTTTCCAGCGTATCGCTGTCATCTAATTTTAAATGGTCACGTAACATAACTACCTCCTCGTAGGAGGGGAAGTATATGCCTCTGAAATTTGAGCTGGAACAGCTTTATGTTGATTTTTTATTGTTATTTTGAATTAAAATTGCTGTGAATATGTTAAGTCATAATAATGGCATCATCGCCAGCGCTTTATTCACTCTATTCGCCAAGATTGGAAATGATTTTATTTCATTTCGGTGATTATTAGTCTGCGTCTTGCTTAAATAATGCCTTGCGGCCAAGAGAAGACGGAAATACGCAGGCCACGTCATGCGCACAGCCGGGCACAATCAGTAAGTCATGCTTGGCGTGCGGGGCGATAAATTGCCGATCGTAAGCGGCATAGGCGATACCGCGTTGCAGCCGATAAGGGCCTTGAGCCTGCGCCGCGCAGGATTTATCGAGTATCTTGTAGAACGTGCCTGGTGCATTACCGGTATCTTTCTCGCCTTCAATGTAGGTGATATCTGCCATTGCATAGCGTTGACGTACAGACTCTGGGCTTTGTCCGAGAAAAGGGGGCATAGAATCAATGCCGTATTTCCAACGATTGATGTTCGGGCAAGCGTCCGTATTGCTCACAACCCAATCAAAGCGACAGCGTCCTTTTTGGTTACAGTTGCGCCAGTCGGCAGGGTGTGTGTTCTCTATCGGTTGTGGCCGTTGGCGATCAAAATAGAGCCAGCTGCCTGGGTCAGCGATGACATAACGCAGCGCCACGCCGGCAGGCGGTTTGGCAAATCCAGCATAGTGTTGCACAAATTGCGCACCGGCGGAAAAACCAGCAACGGTGATCGACTGTATTTGCGGCCATTTTATTTTCAGTTCGGCAACCAGACGATCCAGTGCGGTAAATGAGCTGGTTTGCCCCAGAGTGTCGAGGCCTCCCTCGATCCAGGAACTGCAACTCCACAGCGCGTCGCCTGCCTGAGCGGCTGGGACTCCCGGTGAATGGCAGTGCGTGGCCTGGCTGCCACTGACGGGGAACAGAGGGGCGACCAGCAGCGTGTCCCCCGTTCTGGCAGACAGTTGGGCGGCCTTAATGGCGGCCTGCAGTGTTTTACCGGCATCTCGCGGGTGGCCATGAATGACGACCAAAGCAGAGCGTGGGGAGTTAGCCTGCGGTTTAGCCACAAAGTACGGCAGTTGGCCTGACCCCGCCAGTTGTAGCGGGTAAGTTTCAGCATAGTGGTTCAGTGCTGGGCTGGCGTGCAGGCAGAAAGCGTACAAGAGCCCAGACAGGCTCACCAGACGGCAGAGCCGCGTTATTGTTTTCATTATCATCATTCTGCCGTTGCACTACTGTCAAACATGATTCTCTCCCACCGGGTATTCAGTCACTCCTTGGTATGCACAAGTATAGTGAGTTCGGGTCGGAGCGTGGGAGAAACCAACCCTTACAGCTTGGTCTTTGATCTGCATACCAATAACGCTAGACTCTCGGATAACTGAAAAGCAGAGGGGATGAGGAATGGAAGTCATTGAGGGGCGCGAGTTACAGGTTCCTGACGCAGTGTATGCTTACCAGCTTGACGGCAAGGGTGGCGTAACACCGATTGATTACGAAGATAAAGTCACCTGCGACGAACCTTGCTGGCTGCATCTCGATTATGCTCATTCAGCTAGCGCCGAGTGGCTGACCACCACGCCGCTGTTGCCGGATGCGGTAAGGGAGGCGTTATCTGGAGAAAGTTCGCGACCGCGCGTCAGTCGGGTTGGCGATGGCACCATGATCACGCTGCGCAGTATCAATTTCAACACTAACTCGCGGCCGGATCAGTTAGTGACGATCCGTGTTTATATGACCGACAAACTGATCGTGTCTACCCGTCACCGTAAGGTGTACTCCATTGATCAGGTGGTGAACGATCTGCAAAATGGCAGCGGGCCGACCAACAGTGGTAATTGGCTGGTGGAAATATCCGATGCGCTGACAGACCATGCCAGTGAATTTATCGAAGACTTGCACGATAAGATCATCGATCTGGAAGATGCGCTGTTAGAGCAACAAATCCCTGAACGCGGGCAGTTGGCGTTGATCCGCAAACAATTGATTGTACTGCGTCGCTACATGGCGCCGCAGCGTGACGTATTTTCCCGTTTGGCAAGCGATCGCCTGCCCTGGATGAACGATGATGATCGTCGCCGTATGCAGGATATCGCCGACCGGTTGGGGCGAGGGCTGGATGACCTGGACGGCAGCATTGCACGTACCGCGATCCTGTCCGACGAAATCACCACCGTAATGGCCGATGCGATGAATCGCCGTACCTACACAATGTCTTTGTTGGCGATGGTGTTTTTACCGACCACCTTTTTGACCGGGCTGTTTGGTGTCAACCTTGGTGGCATCCCTGGCAATACAGCGCCCTTTGGTTTTGGGTCGTTTTGCCTGATGCTGCTCGCTCTGGTGCTAGGCGTGGGCTGGTGGCTGAAGCGGCGCCGTTGGCTGTAACCAAAAAGCCCTGAAAACCCGGTTAACATTGAGCGATATCAACTTTTCCGGGGGGGAAATGGGGCATGATCTCTCCCGCAGGTGAATGCAACGTCAAGCGATGGGCGTTGTGCTCCATAATTGTCTTACTTTCTTATATTTAGAATTACTGCATAGCACATTGATTCATACGATGCCGGTTTAATCACCGGCATTTTTTTGTCTGTCATTTTCCCCGTCAGGCGGCACTCTCATCCCAAAAACTGGCCTCGATCTTGTGCCCGTCCAGATCGCGCACAAAGCAGCCATAGTAGGCCTCACCATAATGCGGTCGTGAGCCGGGGGCACCTTCATCTTTTGCGCCGGCCTGCAGCGCCTGGCGGTAGAAATCATCAACCTGTTGTTTGCTGGTGGCGAAAAATCCCACATGCAGACCGTTACCGGTTGTCGCCGGTTTACCGTCGATCGGGATCTGCAACCAGAACTCCGGATAATCACGCCCATAGCCAATAGCACCAGGATGTTCTAACACCCGTCGGCAGCCTAATGCGGCAAGCGTGCGATCGTAAAAATCAGCTGCGGCTTCAAAATTATTGCTGCCGAGAGAAACGTGGGATAAGCAGGGGGTGATGTTCATCGGTAATCTCCTGGTTGCTGTATAAAAACACAGTATAGGATAAAAACCGCACTGTCCGACGAATTCTGCTGAAATTGCGAGCGGGATCAAAAACGGGGAAGGAAAGGAACCGCCCGCAGAGTGCGGGCGGTATATCGACTTACTTAATTTCGAGAACGTCTAAACGCACCGGGGTGGCGTCATCCGCATCTTCCGGTTGCCAGCCGATCGGTTGCATGGGGAGGTCTTCGCGGTCAAAGGCCAAATCCCCGCCGTCAACAACCTCACTACCGTGATGAATGCCTTTAAAATCAAACAGGTTAAAGTCACTCAGGTGCGAGGTCACGACGTTCT
The DNA here is from genome assembly GCF_017832355.1 of Serratia sp. PL17. Lineage (GTDB taxonomy): Bacteria > Pseudomonadota > Gammaproteobacteria > Enterobacterales > Enterobacteriaceae > Serratia. Next base: position 1,541,787 of record NZ_JAFIBY010000001.1, on the reverse strand, counting down.
GCGTTGCGCTGAACATGGTTTCCAGACGGCCCGGGTAACGTTTATCCCAGTCACGCAACATATCGCCAATGACCTGGCGTTGCAGGTTAGGCTGCGAACCACACAGGTTACATGGAATAATCGGGAATGCCTTGGCGATCGAGAAACGCTCAATGTCTTTTTCACGGCAATAAGCCAGCGGGCGAATGACCACGTGCTTGCCATCGTCGCTCATCAGTTTCGGTGGCATGCCTTTCAGCTTACCGCCATAGAACATGTTGAGGAACAACGTTTGCAGAATGTCGTCACGGTGGTGGCCAAGGGCAATTTTGGTCGCGCCCAGTTCGGTGGCGGTGCGGTAAAGGATCCCGCGGCGCAGGCGTGAACACAGCGAACAGGTGGTTTTGCCTTCGGGAATTTTGTCTTTGACGATGCTGTAGGTATTTTCCTCAACGATCTTGTATTCCACACCCAGGCTTTCCAGATAGGCTGGCAGAATATGCTCGGGGAAACCAGGCTGTTTTTGGTCGAGGTTTACCGCAATCAGTGAGAAGTTGACCGGTGCGCTCTGCTGCAGATTACGCAGGATCTCCAGCATGGTGTAGCTGTCTTTGCCACCGGACAGGCAGACCATGATACGGTCACCTTCTTCAATCATGTTGAAATCGGCGATCGCTTGGCCCACGTTACGACGCAGACGCTTTTGCAACTTGTTGAGATTGTACTGCTCTTTTTGGCTAATGGTTTGATTTTCTGACATTAAATCGTGCTCGTTCTCAATTGGGGGCACTATGGGCATGACGTTTTAGGCAGCGAGTTTAGCATTCTATGGGCTGATTGGGTATTTCATCCATACGCTCTTGGCCGCAAAGGCTGATTGCCGATTTTCAGTACACGCGAGCACGCGGTAAATCTTCCACCCGTGTGGTGTAAGCCGGAGAGAGAAACTCACGCTTCATCGACCATGTTTGCTGGTTTCCTTGTCCGGCAAACCACACCCCTGAATGCCCGGACTGATTGATTTTGTCCAGGGCGGCCATCAAACGTTCGCTGTTGGGGCGTGGCTGATATTCATCGAACAGGTCTAACTGAGCTACGCCTTGCGAGTAAAAGTCTTGCAGCATAACGCCGGCTTTTAGATAGCGGTGGCCGGGCTGCCAAATCTTATCAAGGCACCGAATCGCTGCTGCGATGATGTCGCGCGTATCTTGCGTTGGCGTACTGAGCATGATGTTCGCGGTGTTGCCATAATACTTTTCGTTGGCCGAGAAGGGGCTGGTTTTAACCCATGCGTTGATATTCCGGCAATATTGGTGCTCTGCACGCAGTTTTTCTGCCGCGCGGGAAGCATGCATACAGATTGCCTGATGCATATCACCATATTCGGTGACGCGTTCACCAAATGATCTGCTGCAAATAATCTGCTGTTTGGTTGGGGCAAACTCCTCGAGCGACAAGCAGGGTTCACCGCGCAGTTCACGTACCGTGCGTTCAATCACCACGCTGAAATGCTTGCGGATCATTGTTGTGCTTGCCTCCGCCAATTGCAGTGCGGTTTTGATCCCCATATTTTGCAGCTCTTTGGTTAGGCGTCTTCCGATACCCCAGACTTCCATCACCGGCACTTTCGCCATTAATTTTCGTTGCTGTACCGGGTTGGAAAGATCAACCACACCGCGGGTTTGTTCCCATTTTTTCGCTGCGAAGTTCGCCAGTTTTGCCAGCGTCTTGGTTTGGGCAATACCGACACCGACGGTGAGGCCGGTACATTGCAAAACGCGGTCGCGAACCTGGTGCCCGAAGGTTGTCAAATCGACACAATTTTGTACGCCGGCAAGATCAAGGAAGCTTTCGTCAATGGAGTAAATTTCAACACGGGGGGCCATTTCTTCGAGCACGGCCATCACTCGCATCGACATATCGGCGTACAGCTCATAGTTGCTGCTGAATGCGATACCGCCTGCACGTTCAAAATCATGCTTTATTTTGAAGTAGGGCGCGCCTGTTTTCAGGCCCAGGGCTTTAGCCTCTTTACTCTGCGCCACCACACAGCCGTCGTTGTTAGACAGCACAACAACGGGCCGCCCACGGAGGTCTGGGCGCCACAGTATTTCACAACTCGCATAAAAACTGTTCACGTCGGCCAGGGCGTACATTATTTCAGCCTCGTGATGGTTGAAACGACCACGCCGACGATATTCTGCTCGTCGTTGTCATCCCGCAGCGGTATTGGCCGGAACTTCGGATTCATCGGCTCAAGCTGCGCGACAGGATGCAGACACAGGCGCTTAACGGTGAACTCGCCTGCGATGCTGGCGATCACGATATCGCCGTGGCAGGCGCCAATGCTTCGATCAACCACCAGCATGGATCCGTCGGTGATCCCGGCTTCGATCATGCTTTCTCCGGAAGCGATCAGAAAGTACGTCGCCGAAGGGTGGCTAATGCAGTATTCGTTGAGGTCAATCCGTGCGTGTATGTAGTCTTGCGCGGGGCTGGGAAAGCCAGCCGGGACATTATCGGCGTAAAGCGGAATGCGCTGTTTCTCTGGGGTTGGTGTGGGTAAAAAGTGTTTCATGGTGCATTTCTCTATACTGTTTTTATATACAGTATAATCGATTTTTAGCCATTACAACCATAAAGAAAGTCAGGGGCGAGACGATCGTCAGTTATCCCCTTGTTGGGCAAGATGATCCTCTCGGAAAAGTTTTAGGGGGTGGCTCACAAGCGCCAGTGTCCGTGCGTTTTTACGCTCAGAAACGTTTTTTATCTGTCGGGACACACAAAACCGGGCAGGATACTCTCAGTCACTCATGATCATAATGGGGTACCTGCCTGATGATACGTACCTGCCTGCGTGCAGCCCTCTTGCTTTGCCTGACGCCTTTTGCCGCTAACGCCGTTGAGTGCTGTATTTTCTTGCAGCAGCCGCAGTTGTCACAGGTAAAAGCACAGACTCAGGGGGATGCCAACTATCAACGCCTGATACGTGATGCTGACAGCGCACTGCGAAAGCCGTTGCTCAGCGTCACTGATAAAGGCCTGACCCCGCCGAGCGGAGACAGGCATGACTACCTGAGTCTGGGGGCCTATTGGTGGCCGGATGCGAGTAAACCCAATGGGTTGCCTTGGGTTCGTCGCGATGGGCAGGTGAACCCGGCCAGTAAAAATGAACAGAGTGATGGCGTGCGGCTGGCAGAGTTCACCCAGCGGGTACAAACACTGGCATTGGCGGGGTATTTCTCCGGCCAGCAACGTTACAGCGATCGGGCGATTAGGCTGATCCGTACCTGGTTCATCGATCCATCAACGCGGATGAACCCAAACCTCAACTACGCTCAGGGTATTCCGGGCCGCGACAGCGGGCGCGGTAATGGCATTCTCGATGGGCGCTATTTTGCCATTCGCATTGTCGACAGCCTGTTATTGCTGCAACAGACTCCGGGGTGGACGGCGCAAGATGAAAGCCAGATGCGGCAATGGTTTGCCCGTTACCTCGACTGGTTGTTACACAGCCCAGCCGGTAAACAGGAGGGCGCCGCAAAGAATAATCACGGCAGTTGGTATACCGTGCAGGTAGCGGGCATTGCTGCCTGGCTCGGGCGTGACGACGTGGTGCGTGATATGGCCGTTTTGATGCAGCATAAGCTGGATGTGCAGCTTGCCGTCAACGGGACGCAACCGCAGGAACTGCTGCGTACTCGTTCGTTTCACTACAGTTACTTTAATCTGCAAGCCTTGGTCCTGATGGCGGGTTTGGCACAGCGACAGGGCATCGATCTCTGGCATTACCCTACAGAACAGGGCAGCTCATTATTGGCTGCGCTGGATTTTATGGCGCCTTATGTTGATGCGGCGCACCCGTGGTCTTATCCGAGTCTGGATCGGGTCGGGGTTCGCCTTGTTCCGCTGCTGATCCAAACCGACAGCATGCTGAAAACCAAACGCTATCAAACGGTGATTGAAAAAGCGCAATTTGACGTCAGGCAATGGCAGGGCAAAAGCAGTTACGTACGCGGTGCGGTGAAAGAGGCGCAGCGGCAAAGCTGGCTGGAAGCGGGGCGCGAACCGGTCGCGCCCCAATGATTTACTCAGCGGAGGTTTTTTCTCCTTTACCGGCCAGTAGACTGAGGAAGTCGTACTTTTCCTTCAGCTCTTTCTCGGCGGCCTGATACAACGCGCTGGCGACTTCCGGCTGCTGTGAGTTCAGGCGGCGGAAGCGCTGCTCTTTGAGCAGGGTTTCGGTCAGGTTGCTGTTGGGTGTCCGTGAGTCCAGTGCCAGTGCTGCTTTACCTTCATCTGCACGACGCGGATCGAAGCGATACAGCGGCCAGAAGCCAGTGGCGGTCAACTGCTTCATTTGATCGTGGCTGAGTGCCAGATCGTAACCGTGCTCTTCACAAGGACTGTAGGCGATAATCAGGGACGGGCCCGGATAGGCCTCGGCTTCCTGAATCGCTTTCACCGTCTGGTTGAGCTGCGCACCCAGCGAGATTTGCGCGACATACACGTGGCCGTACATCATCATGCTGACGCCTAAGTCCTTACGTGCCTTACGCTTGCCGTGCTCGCCGAACTTGGTGACGGCGCCCAATGGGGTGGCCTTCGACTGCTGACCGCCGGTATTGGAATAGCATTGGGTATCCAGCACCAGTACGTTGACGTTCTCGGTCAGGCTGAGGACGTGATCCAACCCACCGAATCCGATGTCGTAAGCCCAGCCATCGCCGCCAATCAGCCAGATAGATTTGTCCACCAGATAATCGGCGTCGGTCGCCAGCTGGCGTGCGTCGTTACCTTCAATCTGCGTCAGCAGACTGCGCAGTTCAGCAATCTGCTGGCGGCGAGGTTCCGGAGCGATATCATCCATCTGCAGGGCATTAACCAACTGTGCCGGCAATTGCGGTGCCAGGCTGTTCAACAGACGCAACACGCGGCTGCGATGCTGATCGACCGTCAATCGGAAACCGAGACCAAACTCTGCATTATCCTCAAACAGCGAGTTGGCCCAGGCAGGGCCGCGGCCTTCAGCATTGGTGGTGTAAGGGGTGGTAGGCAAGTTGCCACCGTAAATAGATGAGCAGCCGGTGGCGTTGGCAATCAGTAGTCGATCGCCATAAAGTTGGGTCAAGAGCTTAATGTACGGCGTTTCGCCACAGCCGGAACAGGCACCGGAATATTCGAACAGCGGTGAGATCAGCTGCGACGTGCGAATGTCGATCCGTTCGAGCTGTGCAGGATCGATCTCCGGCAGTTGCAGGAAGAAGTCGTAATGCGCTTTTTCCTCAGCCAAATGCTCCAGGCGCGGCGCCATGTTGATCGCTTTGATGTCCGGGTTCTGGCGATCTTTCGCCGGGCACACCTCAACGCACAGATTACAGCCGGTGCAGTCTTCCGGGGCTACCTGCAGGACGTATTTCTGGCCACGCATATCGCGTGCCTTCACATCTAGCGATTGCAGTGAGGCAGGAGCATGTTCCATCGCTTCCGGTTGTACCACTTTAGCGCGAATCGCGGAGTGCGGGCAGGCGGCCACGCAGTGGTTGCATTGGGTGCACAGATCCGGCTGCCAAATGGGGATATCTTCGGCGATATTGCGTTTTTCCCACTGGGTGGTGCCAACCGGCCAGGTACCGTCAGGCGGGAAGGCCGACACCGGCAGTGCATCACCCAGTCCGGCCAACATCGCGGCAGTCACGGTTTTGACAAAGTCGGGTGCCGCGTCGGAGACCACGGGAGGGCGCATTGGGCTATTGTCGTTAACCGGCTGCAGCGGGATTTCAACCAGTGCGTCGAGCGTGGCGGCTAGCGCCTGCCAGTTACGTTCAACAATGTCCTGACCTTTGCTGCTGTAGCTGCGGGCGATGGCGTCCTGCAATTGCTGCAGCGCGACGTCGCTTGGCAGGATCTGGGTCAGGTGGAAGAACGCCATCTGCATCACGGTATTGATACGCGCACCGAGCCGGCATTCACGCGCCAATTTTGCCGCGTTGATAATGTAAAAACGCGCCTGACGTTGCAGCAGCACCGCCTGCACTTCCTGCGGCAGACGTGACCAGGCCTCTTCGGCACCGTATGGAGTATTGAGCAGGAAGATACCCCCTGGTTTCAAGCGTTCCGCCATCTGGTAGGTATCGATAAATTGCAACTGGTGGCAGCCTACAAAGTCGGCGCGGCTGACCAGATAGGCCGAGTTGATCGGGTGCTCGCTGACGCGCAGGTGTGACACTGTCAGGCCGCCGGCCTTTTTAGAGTCGTAAACGAAATAGCCCTGCGCGTACATCGGTGTGCTGTTGCCGATGATTTTTATGTTGTTCTTGGTGGCGGATACGGAGCCGTCGCTGCCCAAGCCGTAGAACAGTGCCTCCAACGAAGCACGCTGCGGTAGGGGGTCTTCACTGAGTGGCAGAGAAAGGCTGGTGACATCATCGAAAATGCCGACGGTAAAGCGCGGACGCGGTTTTTCCAATGCCAGTTCGTTAAATACCGCCAATGCACAGTCTGGTCCGAACTCTTTTGAGGACAACCCGTAACGACCGCCAATGACCATTGGCATACTGGCACGTTCACCACGGCTGAAGGCTTCGGCCAGCGCGGTCATCACGTCCAGATAGAGCGGCTCCGCTAATGCCCCCGGCTCCTTGGTGCGATCCAGTACGGCGATTTTTTTTGCGCTCTCCGGCAGAACGCTGAGCAGATGCTGCGCGGAAAATGGCCGGAACAACCGGACTTTCAACACGCCGACTTTTTCACCGCGGGTCAGCAGGGCGTCGATCGCTTCTTCGCAGGTGCCGATAGCAGAACCCATCAGGATCACCACGCGTTCGGCCTGCGGGTGGCCATAATATTCAAAAGGTTGGTATTTCCGCCCGGTAATTTGGGCGAATGTGTCCATGGCATCAATCACATGCTGACACGCGGCGTTGTACCAAGGGTTGGTGGCTTCACGCGACTGGAAATACGTGTCCGGATTGGCGGAGGTGCCGCGTACCACGGGGTGGTCTGGCGACAGGGCGCGGCTGCGATGTGCATCAATCGCATCCTGTGGCAGCATTTGGCGCAGAACGTCGTCGCTCAGCGGTATGATCTTGTTGATTTCATGCGAGGTACGAAAACCATCAAAAAAATGAATAAATGGCAGGCGGCTGTTGAGGGTGGCGGTTTGAGAAATTAACGCAAAGTCCTGCGCTTCCTGCACATTGCTGGCGCACAGCATGGCGCACCCCGTTTGGCGTACGGCCATGACGTCTGAATGGTCACCGAAAATTGACAGCGCGTGAGTTGCAATCGTCCTGGCGGCGACGTGCAGTACAAAGGGCGTGAGTTCGCCGGCCAATTTGTACAGCGTCGGGATCATCAACAGCAGGCCCTGCGATGAGGTAAACGACGTCGACAGCGCACCGGTTTGTAACGCCCCGTGTACCGTGGCGATAGCGCCGCCTTCGGACTGCATTTCCACCACTCGCGGTACGTCTCCCCAGATATTCTGGCGGCCGTCACCGGACCAGGCATCGGCTTGCTCTGCCATGGTCGAACTGGGGGTGATTGGGTAGATGGCAATCACTTCGCTGGCGCGATAGGCGACGGAAGCGACTGCGTTATTACCATCTGTAGTAATCATCGACTTTACCTTTCATTGCTCAAAAAGCTGCAGGAGTCACCTCTTGCAGTAATTAACAAAAGTCTAGCAGAGGGATATATTGGCTCTTTATCGCGTTTGTGTGGCGGACGATAAATCGACAAAAATCGGTGTAAACGGATATTTCTTGAATTGAGACCGTTCTGTGATGGAGAATTGTCATGCTTGTTTAACGACAATTTATTTCCGGCACGTCATACTGGTAAAACGGCAAACTTACAGAAGAAAAAACGATGAGTGGATTTATGTATTTGGCCATGGCAATTGTTGCAGAAGTGATCGCGACAACCATGCTGAAAGCCTCTGAGGGCTTTACCCGCCTATGGCCGTCACTGGTGGTCGTGATTGGTTACGGTGTGGCTTTCTGGGGGCTGTCAATGGTGGTGAAAACCATGCCATTGGGGATTGTTTATGCTATCTGGTCGGGCATGGGCATTGTTCTGGTGTCGATTGCGGCAGTATTTGTTTATCAACAAAAGCTGGATCTGCCTGCTGTACTTGGCATGGGATTAATTATTGCCGGGGTACTGGTGATTAATTTACTGTCAAAAACTGCCGCGCATTGATCCTTATTCCAACATAAAAATAGCCAGCGTGACATTCAGCGGCGCTGGCTGAAAATTGCAGTAATAAATAACTGAAAATAATGGATTGATTATAATCATTGCTTTTCTCTCGGCAGTGTTTCCCCTGCATTTTCACCTGCATCTGTCAGCAACATCAGCACTGTTTTCTCGCCTGCGTTTTGTGCCATTCGGCGTAGCTGAAATCGCCTGCAGGTCCTCAACCGTCCCCTCAATTCGCCCAAGGTTAACCCGCTCTCGGGCCTCGCACTGAGGGTTCGACATCTGCGCTGCCGACCAGACGGAAAAACCCGGTAACCATAATAATCACTGCACTGTTCAAATAAACGCCAAATAATTGCAGGAATATATTTTCATTATTTATATATCAGGCTAGATTAAATAGGTTTGCATCAAAGATAACAAAACGCGTCCGCAATAAAGTGATGCGAGTTATCAGCAATGGCGATTTTACACAGCGAAGTTCCGGGTTCAGGAGTGGAATAATGACAACATCTAAATGGGTGCTGGCCAGTGCCGTATTGCTTTTGGCAGCCTGCAGCAGCAAGAATGAAGAACCAGTCCAACAAGGCAACAGTGCAAGAATCAATAGCTTACAGACTAGCGCAAACTGCGCCATCGTTGGCGGCGTCACTACCGTGACCCACAACTTGAACGGCGAGGCGATCAGAATGTGTCAGATGCCGAATGGCAAACAGTGCGAAGAATCCACATTGGGCCGGGGCGCCTGCGCGAGCGCCGGCTAACGTAAAAGCGCACCAGGCCGCCGGGCAGCCTGGTGCACAGGGATCACTGCACCCAATCGCGCAGTTTATAAACCAGGGTATGGTCACCGCCGCTCAGCGTTAACTGCTGTGCGCTGAGGGTTACTTTTGCCCCGTTGCTCAGCACGTCGCCGATCATTGCGTCCCACTGGTTGAGCTGCGGATCGGTGCACAGCATGCGGGTAGAGGCCAGGCCTTGCACCGTCAATACGCCGTCTTGCAATTGGCCATTGCCGAAGAAGCGGTTACACATGGCACCGGAAACGTGCATTGTTTCACCGAACTCGATATTAGGCCCATTGCCGTGCCCTGGCGTCACCGTTATACCGTCGACACTTTGCAGCACAAAGTGATGATGCAACAGATCGCTTTCTGTCACCGTCTTACTTTTCTGATTCATTCCACACCCGGCTAACAGCAGCACCGTTAACGCCACCAAGATAGGCTTGTTCATCGGCTCTCCTTGCTAAACCCGTCATACTTGAAACTGCCTCTTTGTTGGCTGCGTCTGCTCACCCCGGTCACCTGGTTGACCAGGCTCCCGGGGATTTACAGGCTTGCCGCCTCGACGCAACGCCAATTATCCAGGGTATAAAAATCAGGCATTGAGCTGGTTAGGGCAGTTCTCGCCGCGATCCAACAGGTTCACGTTTTGTAACGTGGTTTCCGATATGCTGGTCAGCGCCTCTTCCGTCAGGAAAGCCTGATGACCGGTAAACAGCACGTTGTGGCAGGCTGACAGACGGCGGAAAATATCGTCCTGAATCACGTCATTGGATTTGTCTTCGAAGAACAAGTCACGTTCGTTCTCATACACGTCCATACCGAGAGCGCCGATTTTTTGCTGTTTCAACGCATCAATCGCTGCTGATGAATCAATCAGACCGCCACGGCTGGTGTTGATGATCATCACGCCATCTTTCATGGCTGAAAAAGCGTCGGTGTTCAGCAGGTGGTGATTTTCCGGCGTTAGCGGGCAGTGCAGGGTGATCACGTCAGACTGTGCGTACAGCGTTTTCAGATCGACGTATTCTGCACCCAATTCCAGAGCCTCATCGCTTGGGTATGGGTCATAAGCCAACAGTTTCATGCCGAACCCTTTCAGGATACGCATGGTGGCGACGCCAATTTTACCGGTGCCGATGACCCCGGCAGTGCGGTTATGCATATTGAACCCAATCAGCCCTTCGAGCGAGAAATTGGCATCACGGGTGCGTTGGTAGGCGCGGTGAATACGGCGGTTAAGGCACATCATCATCCCTACCGCATGCTCAGCAACGGCTTCGGGTGAATAGGCCGGTACGCGCACCACCTTGATGCCCAATTCTTTGGCGGCATCCAAATCCACATTGTTGAAGCCCGCACAGCGCAGCGCCAGGATTTCGACGCCTAATGCCGCCAGCTCTTCAAGGACTTCACGGCTACCGTCGTCGTTGACGAAGATGCAGATAGCTTTACAGCCGGCGGCGTTTTTGGCGGTTTTTTTACTAAGCAAGAAGTCAAAGAACTCCAGCTCGAAGCCAAACTGCTGATTCACCAGTTCGAGATATTTACGGTCATACTGTTTGGTGCTGTATATCGCCAATTTCATCGTGGTTTCTCCCGCGTGATTTTGTGATCAATTTAACAGATTTTGGTAAATTCTACAATTGGTTAGCCCATGTCGGTAACGCTAAAAAGTGGTATGGGTCATCAGGTGAAGCTGTATCAATAAAGGTAGCTGGCGACGCTGAAACAGGCAGGATATTCAGTGTGTGCAGGAGGGTAAGGGACGTTGCTGAGCAGAGGATAAAAAAAATCCCCACGGGGGAGTGGGGAATGGCTTCTCTAGTATAGTTAGCTAGCAGCTGACTTTTGTTAGAATGATTGCAAGACTATTAATGATCAAATGTAACGACAATAACAAAAGTCTGAAACAGGTCATATACATGCGGTGAATATGTAACTAAAGCTTACAGGCTCCGTATCAATGCCTGTAAAAGTGCCTGTACGGGGTATCTTCGTCGGCCTCGGCTTCACCCTATGTCAAATTCATGCCATCATTATTGCTAATTCAGGCATAGACTTACCCTAAACGGCCTTGGGTCCGGAAAAGAGTGCCTCACTCAGGAATGAAGCAATCATTTAATGACTAAGCGATTGAAAGTATTCATAGGGATTGTGGTTAGTACGTTGATCCTGCTGCTGGCGCTATGGCAAACATTGCCGCGCTGGCTACCCCGCGTGCTTTCTCACTGGTTGCCGCAAGGTAGCCAGTTGGTTTTGCAGGGCAAACTGCAGTGGCAACAAGGGGCATTGCAGTTGGATGGTGCCCGTTTTTTAGCGCAGGACTGCTTACTTGCCGCCGTCGGACCGACACGCTTGGCTTATCATCAAGGGCGTTGGCAACTGGTCAGCGACACGCTGACTATCGATACCGCCTGTTTATCAAAATTGCCTCCCGGTGACGCCAGCAGTGCGCCACTGGCGTTAGATCAATTGCAAAAGCAATTGCCGCTATTGGATATCACCATCAAGAATCTCGCAGTGACCCCATGGCAATACTATGCCGGAAAACTGCAGGTCCATTCCTCCGCAGAGGGCCAGCGTTTACAGTATCAAGGGCCAAACATCAGCGTTGACGCGTTGTTGGACCCGCATCAACAATTGACACTCAACGACCTGACATTGTCTGCACCAAACAGCCCGCAGCCGTTGCATCTAACGGGGAAAATCGCCATTCCGCTGGATTTGGACAGCATCCCGGCTCAGGGGGCCCTGCACGGTGAAATGCAGACCGGTTACCTGAAAAAGCCGTTGCTGTTGGATATGCGCTGGCAACAGCAGCAGGGTGTGCTGACGCTGACGGAAAAGGGTGAAGACAAACCTTTGGCAACATTGCCGTGGGAAATCAACCCGCAGCAGGTCAGTATTACGCAGGGTGAGTGGCACTGGCCATACAGCCAGCAGCCGCTTAACGGCGGGGTGAGCATTGCACTGCACGATTGGAGCAAAGGGTTTGATGAAACCCAGATCCGCGCTCGTTTGAACGTTATCACCGACGGTCACAATGGCAAAGGCAATGCGGTGCTGACGTTGGGGCCGGGTAAAATTGGGCTGATCGACAGCAATCTGCGCTTCCAACTGACCGGACAGGCGAATCTGGCCGACTTCTCGATGACCGCCTCGATTCCCGGCATTATCAGCGGCACTATCCTCAACCCGACGCTGGTATTACAGCCAGGGGCGTTGTTACGCCTGTGGGGGAGCGCTACGCCAGAAATGAAGCTGGAAGAGGCTCGTTTGCCGCTGGCTGGCGTAAAAGTCACTGCTGCCGGTATTACGGGGCGTTTGCAGGCCATTATTAACGCCAGTGACAGTTACTGGGGCCGTTTCAAGCTGCATCTGGATGGCAAAGCGCAGGACTTTTGGCCAGATCAGGGTAACTGGCAATGGCGCTACTGGGGCAATGGGCAATTGCCACCGTTACAAGCCGCCTGGGACGTCGCCGGCAGCGGAAGTTGGCAGGACAGTACACTGACTCTCGATCGCCTTTCTACCGGTTTTGACCAGTTGAAGTACAGCATCGTGACGGTAGATGCGCCGCGCCTGAGTCTCAGTCAGCCGCTGCGATGGCAGCGTGATGAGCAAAATCCCGCGTTCAACGGTGAGCTGCAACTGGTCTCGGGCAAGGTGAACTTCACTCAGGGTGGTTACCTGCCCGCGCCCGTGCTGTCACTGCAACTGCAGGGCAAGACGCCGGACAGTTTCCAGTTACAGGGCAAGTTGCAGGCTGAGCAAATAGGGCCCATCGCGTTACGTGGCCGCTGGGACGGTGAACGTTTACGTGGTGAAGGCTGGTGGCCTAAACAGCCGCTGAACGTGTTCCAGCCACTGATTTCGCCCGATCTGAATATCAAATTGCGCGATGGTGAGTTTTACGCCCAATCTGCATTTTCCGCCGCTCGGGAACAAGGCTTTGAGGCGGGTGGCCATTGGGTGGTGAAAAATGGCGGTATGTGGTTGAAAGACGGTGAGATGAGCGGTCTGGATTTCGTCATGTCGTACCGGCTGAAAAACCATTTGTGGCAGTTAGGCGCCAAGCGACCGGTGATGCTGCGCATCAAATCATTCAGTAACCTGTTTGAAGTGCAGAACATCACTGCCGATCTTCAAGGCGCCTATCCTTACAGCGATCAAGCCCCTCTGACGTTGAGCAATGTCGGCATGGACGCCTTGAATGGGCATATCAGCCTGTCGGCGCTGAGAATGCCGCAGCATGACGCCGCCGTATTGAAATTAGACAAGGTTGACCTCAGCGCGTTGTTTACCGCCCTGAAGCCAAAACAGTTTGCGATGTCCGGGCGGGTTGACGGTGAATTACCGCTGTATCTGAATCACCCCAAATGGTTGGTGCATAACGGTTGGATCGCCAATTCAGGCATGTTGACGCTACGGCTGGACAAAGACATGGCCGATGCGATTGGCAGCAACAATCTGGCAACCGGTGCGGCGATTGATTGGCTGCGCTATATGGAGATCAACCGCTCACAGGCCCGCGTTGATCTCGACAACCTCGGTGAGTTGACGCTGAAGGCCCGAATTGACGGCGTCAATCCGCAAAAAAGCGCCAAGCGGGAGGTTATCCTGAACTATAGCCATCAAGAAAACGTGTTTCAGCTTTGGCGCAGTTTGCGCTTTGGCGACAATTTACAGGAGTGGCTTGAGCAGGCCCTCTCAAAACCAGGGGAACAACCATGAAAATTATTAGCGGACCTTTACTGGTTGCCGTGCTGAGCACGTCTATGCTGAGCGGCTGCGTGCCGCGCATCGAGGTCGCGACACCTAAAGATCCGATCACCATCAACATGAATGTGAAGATCGAACATGAAATTCACATCAAAGTGGATAAAGACGTCGAAAATCTGCTGAAAGACCAAAGCGGTTTATTCTAGGAGCCAACATGAAAAAACGTTACTTAGGCTTGATTGGCGCCGGTTGGTTGTTCAGCAGCATGGCGATGGCACTGACACTGGATGAAGCCAAGCTGCAGGGGCGCGTAGGGGAAACGCTCAGCGGTTATATCGCACCGGTGAAGCAGGATGCCGAAACGCTGACGTTGGTGAAAAGTATCAATGCCGGGCGCACTGAGAAATACCAGCAAGTTGCGGATGGTAACCATATCGCCATCGACGATGTGGCGCGTATGGCCGGGCAGAAACTGGTGTCGCGTGCACCCGCAGGGGAGTATGTACGTGGCATTAACGGTCAATGGCTGAAGAAATAAAAAAAAGCGCGCCATCAGGCGCGCAATAAAATACAGCATTGGATTTTTATGAGGGTAATGCAGGTGTGACAGGACTTGGGGCTTTCCGTTGCGGCTTTGCAGGGGCATAACGCCCCTGCGTGGGTCATCAGGCGGCAACAACCTGTGCCAGCACAGCCTTGGCATCGGCTTGTGCTTTGGTCGCGACGTCTGGGCCGTAGGCGATGCCTTCCGCGAACACGAACTCAACGTCAGTGATACCGATAAAGCCCAGGAACAGACGCAGGTAAGGTTCTACCAGGTCAGTTGGCGTACCTTTGTGAATGCCACCGCGGCTGGTCAGGATGATGGCACGTTTACCTTTTACCAAGCCTTCAGGGCCATTTTCGGTGTAGCGGAAAGTGACGCCGGCACGGGCAATCAGGTCGAAATAGTTTTTCAACTGGGTTGGGATGTTGAAGTTGTACATCGGTGCTGCCATAACGATAGTGTCATTGGCCTGCAACTCAGCGATCAGCTCATCGGACAGCGCCAGTGCTTCGATTTGACGCGGAGTCAACGGCGCATCAGAAGGGCGCAGCGCGCCAACCAGCTCACCGTCCAGCACCGGAATCGGCTGTGCAGCCAAGTCACGCACGGTGATGGTGTCGTTGCCATGGGTATTGGCCCACTGTTCAACGAAGAAATCGGCCAGTTGGTTTGACTGAGAATAGCCCGCCAGGATGCTTGATTTGAGAACCAATACTTTGCTCATCGTTAATTCCTTACGTTATGACAGTGACATCAGGACGAAGCGTCCCTTGCATGCAGTACACTCTATTCACATTTTTTCATCAGTGATAGCGCAATATTTCGAGACCTTTGTTCGATTTTATTGAATAACCTGTTGAGACATAAACAGCGGGATTATGGGGAGAAAGCGGCTTGTGATATTCTGCGCGGCTAACGCTGAAAAATGGCTAAAACATCATTATACCGTTGCTAATGCTTGATACAGCAGCGATGAAACAAGGAATACCGAAAGTGAAATCTCCGCTCGCGGCATTGTCTGCCCAACTGGGCGAGCTGATGCTCCGTGATCAACAACGCCTGCAACGTCGCCTGCAAGGCGCACGAAAAATCAAAAATACCGATGCTCAGTTGGCGGCGGCCGTTGAAATCGAAAGTGACATAACCACCGCGCTGCGTAAAGTGCAGTCGCGTGCGGCGACATGCCCGAAAATCACCTACCCGGAAAATCTGCCGGTCAGCCAGAAAAAGCAGGATATTCTGCAGGCCATCCGCGATCATCAAGTGGTGATTGTCGCCGGTGAAACCGGCTCGGGGAAAACCACCCAGTTACCGAAGATCTGTCTGGAACTGGGGCGCGGGGTGAAGGGGTTGATTGGTCACACCCAGCCGCGGCGTTTGGCGGCACGTACCGTCGCTAACCGCATTGCCGACGAGCTGGAAACGCCGTTGGGTGGCAGTGTCGGTTATAAGGTGCGTTTTAACGATCAGGTTGGGGAAAATACCCTGGTCAAGCTGATGACCGACGGCATCCTGTTGGCAGAGATCCAACAGGATCGGCTGCTGATGCAGTACGATACGTTGATCATCGATGAGGCGCATGAACGTAGCCTGAATATCGATTTTATCCTCGGTTACTTGCGTGAATTGTTGCCTAAGCGGCCAGATCTTAAAGTTATCATTACCTCCGCCACTATCGATCCGCAGCGATTTTCGCGCCATTTTAATAATGCGCCGATTATCGAAGTCTCCGGCCGTACGTACCCGGTGGAGGTACGTTATCGTCCCGTCGTGGATGACGCCGATGATACCGATCGCGATCAACTGCAGGCGATTTTCGATGCGGTAGATGAGCTCGGCCGCGAAGGGCCGGGGGATATCCTGATCTTTATGAGCGGTGAGCGCGAAATCCGCGACACCGCCGACGCGCTGAACCGTCTGAATCTGCCACATACCGAAGTCTTGCCCCTCTATGCTCGGCTGTCGAACAGCGAACAGAACCGAGTATTTCAGTCGCACCACGGCCGGCGTATTGTGCTGGCGACCAACGTGGCAGAAACCTCACTGACCGTTCCGGGTATCAAGTACGTCATTGATCCGGGTACCGCCCGTATCAGCCGCTACAGTTTCCGCACCAAGGTGCAGCGTTTGCCGATCGAACCGGTGTCGCAAGCGTCGGCTAACCAACGTAAAGGCCGCTGTGGGCGTGTATCGGACGGTATTTGTATTCGCCTGTATGCGGAGCAAGACTTCCTGTCACGGCCTGAGTTTACCGATCCGGAGATCTTACGTACCAACCTGGCGTCGGTCATCCTGCAGATGACCTCACTCGGGTTGGGCGACATCGCCGCTTTCCCGTTCGTGGAGGCCCCGGACAAGCGTAATATTCTGGATGGCGTGCGCCTACTGGAAGAACTGGGGGCGATTAAAACAGCGGAAAACGGCCATTACCAGCTCACCCCGCAAGGGCGTCAATTGGCACAGTTACCCATTGATCCCCGGTTAGCGCGTATGGTTCTGGAGGCACAAAAAAGCGGCAGCGTGCGCGAGGTGATGATCATCACCGCGGCACTGTCTATTCAGGATCCGCGTGAACGGCCAATGGACAAACAGCAGGCGTCGGACGAAAAACATCGCCGCTTCGCTGATAAAGACTCCGACTTCCTGGCCTACGTGAATCTGTGGGACTGGCTGAAAGAGCAGCAAAAAGAACACTCCTCCAGTCAGTTCCGCCGGCTATGCCGCAATGACTTCCTGAACTACCTGCGGGTACGTGAATGGCAAGATATTTACACCCAATTGCGCCAGGTGGTGAAAGAATTGGGGCTGCCGGTGAACAGTGAGCCTTCCGATTATCGCAGCGTGCACACCGCGCTGTTGACCGGCTTGCTGTCACATATCGGTCAGAAAGATGCCGACAAACAGGAGTTCACCGGCGCCCGCAACGCACGTTTCTCGATCTTCCCTGGCTCAGGGTTGTTCAAAAAACCACCGAAATGGACCATGGTGGCCGAACTGGTGGAAACCAGCCGCCTGTGGGGAAGAATTGCCGCGCGGATTGAGCCGGAGTGGATAGAGCCGCTGGCTCAGCATTTGGTGAAGCATAGCTACAGTGAACCGCACTGGTCGAAATCCCAGGGAGCGGTCATGGCCAGTGAGAAAGTGACGCTGTTCGGCTTGCCGATTGTTGCCGCGCGCGCGGTGAACTACAGCACCATCGATCCTTTATTGTGTCGTGAGTTGTTTATCCGTCATGCGTTGGTGGAGGGCGACTGGCAAACGCGCCATGCGTTCTTTAGCGCCAACCTGAAGCTGCGAGCAGAAGTGGAAGAGCTGGAACATAAATCGCGTCGCCGTGACATTCTGGTGGATGACGAAACCCTGTTCAGTTTCTATGACCAGCGCATCCCGAATGATGTGGTGTCCGGGCGCCATTTCGACCATTGGTGGAAAAACGCCAGTAAGCAGAATGCGGATCTGCTCAGCTTTGAAAAAGAGATGCTGATCAAGGATGGCGCCAATAAGGTCAGCGCGCTGGATTATCCGAACACGTGGTACCAAGGCAATCTCAAACTGCGTCTGACATACCAGTTTGAGCCGGGTACCGACGCCGACGGCGTTACGGTGCATATTCCGTTGCCCATTTTGAACCAGGTAGAAGAAAAGGGGTTTGAATGGCAAATTCCGGGCGTTCGCCGTGAATTGGTGATTGCCTTGATTAAGTCGTTACCCAAACCCGTCCGCCGCAACTTTGTACCGGCACCCAATTACGCAGAAGCCTTCCTTGGGCGAGTGACTGCGTTGGAATTGCCGTTGCTTGATGCGTTAGAACGCGAACTCCGTCGCATGACAGGTGTGACGGTGTCACGTGATGATTGGCAATGGGATCAGGTGCCCGATCACCTTAAGATGACGTTCCGGGTGGTGGGTGAAAAACACAAAACCCTGCTCGAAGGAAAAAATCTGACGGCGCTGAAATTACAACTGAAGGACAAAGTGCAAGAGACGCTATCTGCGGTGGCGGACGACGGGTTGGAACAAAGCAATCTGCACATTTGGAGCTTTGGTACATTGCCGGCGTTTTATGAGCAGAAACGCGGCGGCTATTCGATGAAAGCCTATCCCGCGCTGGTGGACGAAAAAGACAGCGTAGCGATCCGCCTGTTCGACAGCGAACAAGAGCAACAGCAAGCAATGTGGCAGGGTACTCGCCGCTTACTGTTACTGAATATTCCTTCACCAATCAAATATCTGCATGAAAAACTGCCTAACAAAGCCAAGTTGGGGTTGTACTTCAACCCCTACGGCAAAGTGTTGGATCTGATCGACGACTGCATTTCGTGTGGCATCGACAAACTGATCGCAGAACATGGCGGGCCAGTGTGGCAGGAGGAAAACTTTGCCCGCCTGCAGGAATTGGTGCGTGGCGAGCTGAACGAAACCGTGGTTGGGGTCGCTAAGCAGGTTGAGCAAATCCTGACGGCGGTGTTTAACATCAACAAAAGGTTGAAAGGCCGGGTGGATATATCGTTGGCACTGGCGCTGTCGGATATTAAAGCTCAGCTCGGTGGCTTGGTGTATCGCGGTTTTGTGACCAACAACGGCTGGAAGCGTTTGCCGGATACGCTGCGTTATCTGCAGGCGATTGAGCGTCGCCTGGAGAAGTTGGCTGTCGATCCACACCGCGATCGTGCACAGATGCTGCGGGTGGAACAGGTACAGCAGGCCTGGCAACAGTGGCTGAACAAGCTGCCGCCGAAGCGACAGCAGGATGATGAGGTGAAAGAGGTACGCTGGATGATTGAAGAGCTGCGCGTGAGCTTGTTCGCTCAACAGCTGGGGACACCTTACCCCATCTCTGACAAACGTATTCTGCAGACTATGGAGCAGCTTTCTGGTTAAGCGACGCTAACAGGCAGCCTGCACAGCTCAGACACAGCAGGCTGCACACCAGCAGTGTCGCTGCCAGGTCTTGCCCAAGGGCAGCCAGAGAGAGCCCGGCACCAATCAGCAGGTAGTAGAGCAGGCCAAAAATTGCGCCGGCGGTGCCCAATTGCTGTCGGTAGTTATTCAGCGCCTGGCTCAATACGTTGGGGATCGCCAACCCGAAAGCCAGGGTGATCAACATGCTGGGTAGCAGCATCATCAGGCTGTCTTGCCAGTAACATAAAGCCAGTGCGGCGCCGAATGCTAACAGACTGCCCATCAGGATCTGACGTTCAGCGCCGATGCCCTTGGCTAACAGATGACGGTTCACCAGCGCCCCGAGCAGGCTGCCCAGTGCCAGAACAATGCCCGAGTAACCAAACTGCTGGCTGCTCAGCCCCAATCGTTCGAACATAAAGGGGGCCAGGCTGAAGTAGCTGAACACCATGACATTGAAGCCCGCCACTAATAACGCACAAGACCAGATATGTCGGTCCCGCAGGATAATCCAGCCGCTGCTTGCCGAAGAAACCGTCGAGGAGTCTGCCGACTGTGTTTCCGGCAGTGCGGCCCAACACCAAATCAACAGCACCAGAGCCAGCACCCATTGAGCGGCGAATATCGCCATACTGCCACCCCAGTTGACCAATATTCCCCCCGCCAACATGCCCAACACCGGACTGACAGAGAGGGCAATACCGAGGGTGGCAAAGATTTTCCCCAGAGCATGCCCCTGGTAAACATCTCGCAACATGGTTTGCGTTACGATGGAACCGACTGCTGCACCAAACGCGATGGTGGCACGGGCGGCCAATAGCAGCGTGAAATCGTTGCTCAACAGCGCTATAACGGCACCGCCAAGATAGAACGACAGCCCTGCAAGCATTGTCATTCTGCGGCCGAGCCGATCGCACATCACCCCCCAGAAGGCAACGCCTAAGGCAAAAGCAAAGAAATAGATCGACAGCGTCTGGCTGGCCTGAGCAGCGCTGACGTTGAAATCGGCACGGATTGCCGTGAGTGCCGGACTATAGAGTGTTTCGAGCACTTGTGGAGCCATTATGGCGGCAACCATTAATGGTAATGGTAAGCGTGACATGGAGATAAACCTTTACGAGTGAATAATCGCGCCAGTATAGGGAAAGGCTACATGCTCGATTACAATCATAAGGACAAAAAACAACGAAAA
Source organism: Serratia sp. PL17 (assembly GCF_017832355.1). Taxonomy (GTDB): domain Bacteria; phylum Pseudomonadota; class Gammaproteobacteria; order Enterobacterales; family Enterobacteriaceae; genus Serratia. The sequence continues at coordinate 1,521,452 of NZ_JAFIBY010000001.1, read as the reverse complement.
AGAGACAATTCGATGGCATTCATTACCCAGCAGGATGTGTTTGACCCTGATATTCTGCCGGCCCCGTTGCTGGGGATTGCAGCGGAATTGGCCAAACATGATTCTGAAGAGCATGAACATCGACGTGCGCAGTTGCTGTATGCCGCACGTGGATGCATGACGGTGACGCTGGCCGACCGTTGGCTGATTTTGCCGCCAATGCGTTGCTTGTGGATCCCCGGTGGTATCCGGCATCGGGTTCAACTGCACGGACAGGTAGCCTATCGCTCGATCTATCTGGAGCCTGCGTTAGCGCCCAACATGTCGCATGAGTGTGCAATACTGGCGGCCAATCCTTTGCTGGCCGCGGTGATTGAGCGTATCGCTTACTGGCCACTCAACCAGGTTATTGAATGCCCGTCAGCACGAGATCTGGTGCCGGTACTGGTTAACGAACTGCATATGGCGCGACTTGAGAGTACCGGCCTGATACTGCCATGCGACTCTCGTCTGGCCCTTTGGCTGGAGGATCTCGATAGGCACGATGAATTACCGGGGTTGAGTGTATTGGCACAGCAACTGAATTTGCACGCCAAAACGCTAACGCGTATTTTCCAGCGCGAGACTGGGCTGAGTTATCAACAATGGAGTCAGCAATGGCGGTTGATGCGGGCGATAGCGCTGTTGGCGGAAATGCCGTCGGTCAGTTCAGTGGCGCAGCGTTTGGGTTTTTCCAGCGACAGTGCCTTTATCGCTTTCTTCCGCCAGTTTACCGGCACGACACCCAAGCGGTTTATGAAAGGAGACGAAAGAGAAACAACCGGCGCGGAGACCCACGCCGGAGGGGAATAGCTTACTTTCCGGCTGCCAATGCGTCGAGCGCATCACGAATGCCGGTGACGGCCAGCGCTCGGTTATCGGCACGGTAACGATCTTTAGCCGCCGGTGCGGAGCTTTGAATGGCGATCAACGACCACCCATCGGCCGTTTTCAGCAGTAACGGAGAGCCGCTATCGCCAGGGAGTGTATCGCACTGATGCGACAGAACACCTTGCTGGGCCCAACCTGTCACTTTACAGTTTTGGTGACTATAAAGGTCGTCCAAATGATCTTCCGGATACCCCGCCTGAGTAATTAAGCGTTTGGCTTGTTTCATCGCTTGGGTCAGCGCCTTGCTGTCGCCTTGCCACAGTGGCAGCGGTTTAATCGGCAAGGTATTTTTATCCTTCAAGCGAATCAGCGCAAAATCATAAGCTGCCGCCGCGGGGGGAACAATCCAGCCATCACCGTCAGGTTTGAGCTTTTTGCCCAGCTTGCGGTCAACTAACGTTTCAATATTGCTCGTTTGGTATTTCCACGTTTTATTACCGGCAACAAAACGCAGCGCGATAGCTTTGTCCAGTTGGCCCGGAGGTGCCAGTACACAATGACCGGCAGTAAGTGCCAAATGAGGGGAAATAAGCGTGGCGGTGCACAGGTTACCGCTGGCGGTTTCCACTTGCCCAATCGCCTGCCACGGCCAACCGTCGTTTTCAGTGACCTTAACGCGTTCATCTTTGCCAAAAAATAGGCGGGTTTGCTCAGCAGCCGACGCGTCGGATGGGCTATCAGCCCGAGCTGAGAGGGAAAGTGCGAGCGGAAATGAGCACAGCAACAGCAAAACGGTTATGCGCATAAGTTTCTTGCCTGGAAAATACGGGTCATCCATAAACACACTGAATGGTAACTATAGACTGATTTCGTTGCCGTGTGGATGGGCAGTGATTGATTTTTCAATAATTTCTAATCCAGAAAGGCTGTGCAGCTACAGATAAAAAAAGGCGGCGATCAGTCCGCAGAGGATCAGAGTGGCCAAAATAATTTCAAATAAGTAGCGACGCAGCATGATGAGAACCCCCGATGAAAAAACACCCGGCGAACCGGGTGTTGGAAAACTCAAGCCTGGACTGGTGAGGGGAGCCTCACATCAGATTGCTGTTACGCAGCTTTTTTATGGCTGGATTTTTTGTGGTGTTTTTTGGCAGCCTGTGCTTTCTGAGCAGGGGCTTTTTTGGCTGTGGCTTTGTGGTGCTTTTTAGCCGCCTGTGCTTTTTGTACCGGTGCTTTCTTCGCGTGATGTTTTTTCACGTGAGTTGTTTTGGCCGGTGCAGCCATGGTGGTGGTAGCGGTCGTGGTGGTGGCAGCGTCAGCAGCGAAAGCAACAGAAGACAGACCCATTGCAGCGGCAACAACCAGAGCTAATACTTTTTTCATTGTTGATTCCTCAAGTTACTCATCATGTATCAAGCCCACTGCGGGGCCGGTGTTAAGATAGTAGGCAAACAGCGTAATGCTTTCCGTGAGTGATTGGTTTCGGCGTGTAACCTAATGTACATCGTGGTTTTTGGGGCCCGGATGGCGGGGCGAATATCAACCGGCGTATGCGCTGTCTGGCGCGAATGGCGATGATAAATGAGCGGATATACACCTTTGCGGCGGTTATCACTTAATCTTATTTTAGTTACAACATACATTAAGTGAGTAGCCAAACTCCACTCTGTAACCAAGGTGTCGCAAGTAGGGACAGTGCGTTATGACGCAATGACGGTCAAACAGGGGAAAAAAGGCACGGGGTTAGCCGTGCCTGGGGAATGCATTACAGGTAGCGGCTTTCCAGATGCTTACGGAAGTAGCTTGGATTCAAGGGTTCACCGGTTGCATTGGTGATCAGTGTATCGGTAGGGAAGCGGCTGCCGTGACGCCAAATATTATGCTTCAGCCACTGGAACAGTGGGGTCAGGTTGCCTTCGGCGATATCATTGTTCAGTGTAGGTAGCGCTTTGCCGATGGTCTGGAAAAGCTGCGCTGCATACATGGCACCGAGAGTGTAAGTCGGGAAGTAACCGAAGGCACCGTCGGTCCAGTGGATATCTTGCATACAACCATTCCGATAATTACCGACAGTATCCAAACCAAGGTAGCGGTGCATTTTTTCGCCCCACAGCGCTGGAATGTCTTCCACTTCAATGTCGCCTTCGACCAAGGCTTTCTCGATCTCATAACGCAGGATCACGTGGGCCGGGTAGCTCACCTCATCAGCGTCTACACGAATCAGACCGGGTTTCACGCGTTGGTTGAGGCGGATGAAGTTATTTTCTTCCAGTGCCGGTTGCTCACCGAATTGTTTGATGATCAGTGGACGCAGAATCTTGAGAAAGTCGCTACTGCGAGCCAATTGCATTTCAAACAACAAACTCTGCGATTCATGAATAGCGGTAGAACGCGCTTGTGCTACGGGCTGACCCAGCCATTCACGCGGCAGATTTTGCTCATAACGGGCATGGCCAGTCTCATGCACAATACCGAGCAGGGCCGTCAGAAATTCTTTGTCGTTGTAGCGAGTGGTAATGCGCACATCTTCCGGAACGCCGCCGCAGAATGGGTGTGCACTGACGTCCACGCGGCCACCATCAAAGTTAAAGCCGAGCAGTTTCATCACGCTCAAACTCAGTTGGCGTTGGGTATCGACATTAAACGGGCCTTGCGGAATAAGGCAGGGTTCCTGAGCCTGTTTGGCCACCACTTTTTGCAGCAGGTCAGGCAACCAGGTTTTCAGATCGCCAAAGATGCGGTCAATATCGCTGCTGCGCATACCCGGCTCGTACAGGTTCAGCAAGGCGTCATAACGGCTGGAACCTGCCGCTTCAGCACGGATCTGTGCTTCCTGGCGGCTCAGTTTGACCACTTCACGCAGGTTTTCTGAAAAGCCGTCCCAATCATTGGCCGGACGTTGGGCGCGCCAGGCGTGTTCACAGCGTGCACCCGCCAGCGATTTGGCTTCAACCAATGACTCAGGCACCAGCACTGCGTTGTCATATTGGCGGCGCATTTCCAACAGATTGGCCTGATCGATGTCATCAAGTGTTTCTTGTTGGGCACGTTCAAACAGGCGACCGGTTTTTTCTGCCGTCAAAATTTGATGTTGCAAGACACTCAGTTCCGCCAGTGCTTCTGAGCGCGCTTTACTGCCGCCCGATGGCATCATGGTTTGCATGTCCCAACCGGCAATGGCTGACAGGTGACCGAAACGCGACAACCGGGTGAAAAGGGCGCGTAGCTCGTCATATGAAGGTGAAGGGGTATGTGCAGATGTCATCGTTTAGCTCCATATTATTGTAATCCGGAGAACCCTCCAGGCCTTTCAAGCAATTGCGTAGGCAGGGTTACACCGGGTCTGCTTTTAAATTGAAATTGGGTTTGACCGGCCAACAGAAGCGGAAGCAAGCACCGCCGAGAGAACTGGCATCGACGTAAACCTGGCCCTGATAGGCGACAGCAATAGAGTGGACAATGGCCAGCCCCAGCCCACAGCCACCCGTGGCGCGATCACGGCTTGGATCCAGACGGACAAAGGGTTCGAATACCCGCTCTCGTTCTTCCGGCGGAATGCCAGGCCCGTCGTCTTCTACCTGGAGACAGGCGTTGTCACCATCAAACCACAAGCCGATACGCAGGCGTTGTTCGGAATAGCGCAGCGCATTGTTTACCAGATTATCCAGCACCCGCTCCATCAACCGCAAATCAACGCCACCAAAATCACCGGTATGGGGGATATCCAGCTCTATTTCACGTTCAGGGTGGATTAGGCGCAGATCGTCAGCCTTATCTTCCAGCCACTTGGGTAAATCGAGCGGTTCAATATTGAGTCCGACCTGCGGACGGTCAAGCCGTGCATAGGTGAGCAGCTCGTCGATCAGCGACTCCAACTGGCCGATGTCGCGGTTCAGGGCTTGCTGTTCGCTATCTGACAGGTTTTCACTCATTGCCAGTCGGTAGCGCAGACGAACCAGCGGTGTGCGCAATTCATGAGCGATACCGTCGATCAACTGCTTCTTGCTGGCGATCAGGGTATTGACGTTATCCGCCATCTGGTTAAACGCCACCCCCAGCCGGTTCAGACTGGACGTTGGGTCAAAATGGGTGCGCTCGTCAAGATGCCCGGCGCCGAGTCGCTGAGCCGCGTTTTCAAGCTTGAGCAAATCTTGCCAGTGCGGTCGCATCCACAGGAAAACCGGTAACGCCAGCGACATGCCTATAAACACCAGCAGTGCCAAATCCAGCAGCCGCATCTGATGCAGATAGAACAAATAGGGTATGGGACCGACAACCAGCACGTAGTGGCTACGCGGAATGCGTTGCATAAACGTGTATTGATCGTCGAGGGCGATGATCTCCCCAAGGCGAAGCCGTTTCTTCAGATCCTCACTCAGATCCTGTTTACCGAGGGGTTCGATGTGTAGCTTGAACGACAGATTTAAGTCCAGCGTCGCAATGGTTTTATTCCAGTCTTTCAGTGGAATTTCCCGCAGCTCACTGCGCATCAGGTATAGGGAGCTCTTCATCAAATCGTCCATCGACTGGCGACCGGCGCGTTCGGCGGTGACTTTGTACACCAGCCCAACCAGCATTGCCATCACCAGGAAGCACACGAAAAGCAAGAGGAAGAATTGGACAAAGAGCTTTCTCATTGCTGCACGAACTCCCAGGCGTTCGGAGCGAACAGGTAGCCTTTGTTGCGCACGGTTTTTACGCGGAATGGCTCAAGGGTATTGTCATAGAGTTTGCGACGCAGGCGCGAAATGGCCACGTCTATACTGCGATCAAGGCCGTCGTAGCTCACGCCGCGCAGGTTCTGCAACAAGGCTTCACGATCCATGATTTGACCTGCGTGAGTGGCTAATTCCCACAGCAGATCAAAATCTGAGGTGGAAAGGGTGATGGTCTCTTCGCCCAGCGTCACTTGACGGTTGACCGGGTCGATGCACAACAGCCCAAAGTGCAACGCATTGTGCTGAGTGATCGGCTGGCTCGACTCTTCCTTGGGTTGATTACTGTGCTGACGCAGGTGCAGTCGCAGCCGTGCCAGTAACACCGCAGGCGGTGTGGTCTTCAAGATGTAATCATTGGCGCCCATTTCCAGGGAGAAGATATGGTTCATGTCGCTGTCGAGTGAGGTAAGCAGGACGATCGGGCCAGGGAAGGTCGGACGCAGATCGCGACACAGCGTCATGCCGTCCTTACCAGGCAACATAATGTCGAGTAGGACCAGATCCGGCTGCTCCAGCTCGATGCGTGCCTGCGCACTGTCGCCACGCGGCTCAATCAACACTTCAATGTCGTGTTTGCCCAGATAGGCGGCAATCAGCTTGCCGACTTCAGGATCGTCTTCTACAAAAACAATTTTATGCATATTCAGCGGTTTTATCAGAATAACGGCGTTCAGCATAACGCGGGGTTCCGCGATACGCCATGCAGATCTTTGTGCTAGCGCAGCGGACGTCCGCCATCAACGCCGTGGGTACGGCCTGTGACATAACGACTGCTGAGCAAGTAGTTCACCAGGTTAACCACTTCACTCTCGCCGGGGGCGATTTTCATCAGTGACTTTGCCAGTGCCTGTTGACGATAAGGCTCATCGTCGCCTGGATTGAAAATAATCAGCGCCGGCGCGATGGCGTTCACTTTAACTTCTGGTGCCAGCTTGCGGGCAAATGAGCGCGTCATGTTGTCCAATGCAGCCTTACTGGCCGCATAGGCAATGTGTTTATCGCTGCCTTTTTCCACCACATAGTCGGTCAGGTGGATAATATCCGCCCCGGCTTGTCCCTGACCCAGCAGGCAGGGTTCCAGTAATTGATTCAGTAGATAAGGCGTGTAAACGTGAATTTGCAACATCGCTGCCATGACTTGCTCTGGCGGTACTTCTGGCGACTCTGCCTGCCAGGCACTGGCGTTGTGGATCACGGCACGCAGTTTAGGCGCGATTAGACGGACTTGCTCGGCAAAAAGGTAGATACCGTCGTGCGTTGAAAAATCCCCCTGAATGCAGATTGCCCCCAGTCCTTTCAGCTCGTTCAACGCCGGGTAGTCACTGCGATAGGCAATGATAACGGGAATATCGCGTTGCAAGAATGACTTGGCCAGTGCCAGACCAATCCGGCGTGCGCCGCCTGTTATCAGCACCGGGGCTGAGTTGTGATGTTCCATTGATTAAAGCTCCTGGACAGACTGGCAAACAATAGGGGAATTATGCCATTATACGGCGGAAATTCGTTAAAGCTTCGCATCGATTATCCATTTCAGGATGTAATACCCAGGCAATGAGAGGAAGGGATGAACAGCAGTCACCTTGCACCCGTCGCCCGCAGTGAAAAAATCTGCTTTGATTACATGGAATTTCTGTCTGCATCGTGCAAGAAGCACTGGCGATTTGTTGATGCAATCTACGGTGTGATGCCATTTTTTGGCATGGTATTGAAGTCTCAGGCAAGTGCCACACAAACGCGGAAAGAGCATTTGAAGGCGTTGGCGTTGCAGGTCGTGTCCACCCAGGTCAGCGACGAAGCCAATATTGTACGCCTGATAGATCTGGCTCAGCAGCAGGGCTTGGCGGTATTTGAGATTAAATTGCCGTATGCATTGGATACGCAGCAATTGGCGACCATTCAACAAGAGTGTGTCGAGGGCGTTATCATTTCTCAGGTTGAAGAACGCATGACGATCAGTCTGCGCATCTCCCAAGGTAATTAACCGGGTGGTCCCACCCGGTCATACACGACTTATTGCAGCATAAACCAGCCCGCCGGCACCGTTGCCACCAGCAAGAGTAGAATACTGCCTTTTTCCAGTTGATTCAGCAGCTTGACGTCATCATGCCCATGTCTGGCATAGATGAATACCAATAACCCCGGTGCATATAACAGAACCGACATCAGCAAGTGCATCAATCCTGATGCGTAAAGCAGCCAAATCCCATACAAGCAGGCACCTGTCGCAGCGAACATCAGGCGTTTATCCTGACGACGGATTGCCACCTTGAACAGGAAGGCGCCGACCAGGAAATAGGGCACCAGAATCATTTCTGACGCGATAGTCAGCAAGGAGTTGTAGTTGCTGCCTGTGAGCCAAATCAACACCAGAGCGAACTGTACCGCAATGTTGGTCAGCCAAAGGGACGCTGACGGCGCGTGATTCTTATTTTGCTTACGGAATATTTTGGGGAAGGCACCATGTTGTGCGGCCAGAAGCGGCACTTCGGCGGCCATGATTGTCCAGCTCAGGTAGGCGCCACAGACTGACACGATCAATCCGGCAGCGATGATCACATCACCCCAGGGACCAATCAAATCAACCATCAGCACGGCCATGGACGGGTTGCGCATCTCGGCTAATTCACTGCGTGGTACAACACCCAAGGATAGCAGCGTGACCAGCAAATACACGGCCAGCGCAGAAATCACCGCGAGCATGGTGGCACGGCCGACATCCTTTTTATGACGTGCCCGCGCCGAAACCACCACGGCACCTTCTACCCCGATAAATACCCACAGGGTAATCAGCATGGTGTTTTTTACTTGTTCCCACACGGGTTTACCCAGCGCGACGCCGTGGAAATCCAGGGTAAACACATCCATGTTGAACGCTATCGCCGCCAAGACGGCGAACATTCCCAGGGGCAACAACTTGGCCAACGTTGCGACCAGATTGATGCTGGCGGCCGTTTGTACGCCGCGTAACACCAATGCATGCACGATCCACAGCAGCACAGACTCGGCCAACAGTGCCTGCCAGGTATTACCGTCACCCAGAATGACCTCGCCGCCGCGATCGGTGAATAAACTCAGTGCAGCGAACACGATCACCAGATAAGAAACGTTGGCAATCACCGCACATAGCCAGTAACCCCAGGCAGAACAGAAACCCACCAGCTCACCGAAACCTTCTTTCGCATAGGTGAAGATACCGCCGTCCAGATCAGGCCGTAAGCGGGTAAGTAACAGCATGGCAAAAGCCAGGAACAGGATGCCCACGCCGGTAATCGCCCAACCCAGCAACAGCGCTGCAGGGCTGGCGACCTGCGCCATGTTTTGCGGCAGGCTGAAAACGCCGGCGCCCAGCATTGAGCTGAGTACCAATGCCGTTAACGCGGTAAGACCTAGTTTTTTTTCCAATGACGGATCCTGAACGCAGAATAAACAACTGGGAGGGAACTGCTTGGCAGTAACAACGTAATGGCAATTACTGAACAAATAGACAATAGCCCTAAAAATTGGCGCAAATTTTACGGATGGATCGGTGTGGATGCAATGATTGAATATGCGAAATTTACAAAAAACTATTCAATTGAGTGAGGGGATATGCAACAAAAAAACGGGCAGCTCAATGGCTGCCCGATGGTAAACCTTAAAGTGGAACTTATTTGAACAAGTCGGCGCTGACGGTCAGGTTGCCGCCGCTCTTGTTCTGCCACTGACGGGTCACGTGATAGTACTTGGCGCCTTTCTCGGCTGCACGTTTCGCCACTTCGGTGGAGACGTCAGTCATGCTGTTGAAGTGGCCAGTGAAGGTCACAGAATCAAACGGCACCATCTGCGCAGCAGTCACGTTGTTCACTTCCTGGATCTTGGTGCCATTTGGCAGCGTGACGGTATAACGTTGACCGGTAGAAGACTGCGTCTCGAAGAAACGGCCTACGTCGCGGCTTGGCGAACCTGAAGATGCCACGCCCGGGATTTCAACCTTGGCAGCAGCAGCACCACCGGCAGCTAACGCGGCTCTACCGGCATCAGAGTCGGCAGGGATCGCATCCGGGCTCTGAACAACACGCTTAGGAGCATCGGCTTTGTAAATGTAAGCCGTGATGAACTGGTTGCCCCCCTGGTTGGCATCAACCTGGCGCACGATAAAGAAGGAGGCTGCGCCTTTCTTTTTCGCTTCTTTGGTGATGGCATCGTTGATGTCTGGCTGGCTGCGGTAGAAGCCGCTGACGCTTACCGTATCGTAAGGCTCCAGCAGGAAGGCTTGCTCTTTCGGCAGTTCAGTGACGCCATTAATAACGCGGTATTTTGGCTCTTTGCTCACTTCTGGCGCATCTTTATGATAAAGGTCTGCGGTGACGCGCCAGTTGCCGCCATTGTTGCTGTTATTGCTATCCTGAATGTAGAAGGCGTCTGCACCCAGCTTGTCTGCACGGCGAGAAACGGCATCAACGGCTTCATTGATGGCATTAAAGCGGCCGGTAATCGTGATGCGATCAAACGGCTTCAACGCCGCTGCTTTTTCAGGAGTTAACTCTTGCGCTGCATGAGCAGACAGGGCAGTGAGTGATAACAAGGCTGATGCGATGATCGTGTTCTTCAGCTTCATAAAAAATCCTTTCGCCTAGCGCATTAACGTTTATAACGTGCTGAACTGTTTAGGTGTAATTCAGCCGCCGATTATTACATGTAATCTCGACCAGTGTCTCAGCATTTTATGTCATCCCATGAGACAAATCCCACAAAGGTGAGTGCCGATTATTTTGTGCAGAATCACCATAAGTTTCAATAATAAAGCCTTTGATGTCATAAGTGTTAATTATTCACAATTTTATAACTTTCATGCGTTCCAGCCGCGTGATGCCAGATGTCATCCAGTGAAAGAGAATCACAATGTGCCCGTTAAAACGGCATTCCAGCGGGCTTTTTAACTTTAAATTGCGATTTGTCATAACGTTGCCCAGATTTTTATGTAAAAACAGACCTGAATACGTAAGCAATTATGGATCATCGATCATATTTTCAGTAGGTTATAGATGACGCCTTAATTTGCTGCCGATAAGGTTAAGAAAAAACTTGTCAGCCGGCGCCATCGCTATGGGGTAGAAGATAATAAACATCATCAAAGACAGGTGAGAAGGGAACATTATGCGTATTGGTGTACCAAGAGAACGGTTGGCCAATGAAGCTCGGGTTGCAGCAACGCCGAAAACGGTGGAACAACTGCTGAAGCTGGGCTTTACCGTCGCGATCGAAAGCGGGGCGGGTAAACTGGCAAGCTTTGACGATGTCGCTTATGAAGCAGCAGGGGCGACGATTACCGATACTGCCGATGTCTGGCAGTCAGATCTGATTTTGAAAGTTAACGCGCCGCTTGAGGACGAAATCGCGTTAATGCGTGAGGGCAGCACCCTGGTCAGCTTTATTTGGCCAGCGCAAAATCCTGAATTGATCGCGAAGCTGGCTGCACGCAATGTCACAGCGATGGCGATGGATTCGGTACCGCGTATCTCACGTGCGCAATCTATGGATGCATTAAGCTCAATGGCCAATATCGCGGGCTACCGGGCAATTGTTGAAGCCGCACACGAATTTGGCCGCTTCTTCACCGGCCAGATTACCGCTGCCGGTAAGGTTCCACCGGCCAAGGTGATGATCATCGGTGCTGGCGTAGCGGGTCTGGCGGCCATTGGCGCGGCAGGTAGTCTGGGGGCGATTGTTCGCGCCTTTGATACCCGTCCGGAAGTAAAAGAGCAAGTGCAGAGCATGGGCGCGGAATTCCTCGAGTTAGATTTTGAGGAAGAAGCGGGCAGCGGCGACGGCTATGCCAAAGTGATGTCCGAGGCCTTCATCAAGGCCGAGATGGCCTTGTTTGCTGCACAGGCAGCCGAGGTCGACATTATTGTGACCACCGCCTTGATCCCAGGTAAACCTGCGCCGAAGTTGATCACCAAAGAGATGGTGGCGTCGATGAAGCCAGGCAGCGTGATTGTCGATCTGGCTGCGCAAAACGGCGGTAACTGTGAGCTAACCGTCGCCGATCGCGTCACCGTGACTGACAACGGCGTGAAAATCATAGGTTATACCGATCTGCCAAGCCGCCTGCCGACCCAATCCTCACAGCTTTATGGCACCAACCTGGTCAACCTGCTGAAGCTGCTGTCGAAAGAGAAAAACGGTGAAATCGATGTCGACTTCGACGATACCGTTATCCGCGGCGTTACCGTGGTGCGCAGTGGCGAAGTCACCTGGCCGGCACCGCCAATCCAGGTCTCCGCCCAGCCTAAACAGGCACAGGCAGCGGCCCCGATCGCCAAACCAGTGGAAAAACCGGTTTCACCTTGGCTGAAGTACGGCCTGATGGCGCTGGCGATTATTCTGTTTGGCTGGTTGGCTGACGCCGCACCGAAAGAGTTCCTGTCTCACTTTACCGTGTTTGCGCTGGCCTGCGTGGTGGGTTACTACGTGGTGTGGAACGTCAGCCATGCATTGCATACCCCGTTGATGTCGGTCACCAATGCGATCTCAGGGATTATCGTGGTCGGTGCGTTATTACAGATTGGTCACGGTGGCTGGGTGAGTTTCCTCTCCTTTATCGCCGTACTGATCGCCAGCATCAATATTTTTGGTGGATTCACCGTCACTCAGCGCATGCTGAAGATGTTCCGCAAGAACTAAGGGGTAACACATGTCTGGAGGATTAGTTACAGCTGCATACATTGTTGCCGCTATTTTGTTTATTTGCAGTCTGGCAGGCCTGTCGCGCCATGAAACGTCGAAACGGGGCAACCTGTTCGGCGTTGCCGGGATGGCCATTGCGCTGATCGCCACCATCCTGGGGCCGGATTCCGGCAACGTAGGCTGGATAATCATTGCGATGATTATCGGTGGCTCTATCGGTGTCTATCTGGCGAAAAAGGTCGAAATGACCGAAATGCCAGAGTTGGTGGCAGTGTTGCATAGCTTTGTTGGCCTGGCGGCGGTGCTGGTGGGTTTAAATAGCTACCTGGATCACGGCGCACCGATGGAGCCGGTGATGGAAAATATCCATCTGACCGAAGTCTTCCTCGGGATCTTTATCGGTGCGGTGACCTTCACCGGTTCGATTGTCGCGTTCGGTAAACTGCGCGGCATTATCTCGTCCAAACCGCTGGCGCTGCCAAATCGTCATAAAATGAACCTGGCTGCACTGGTCGTATCCTTCCTGTTGCTGGTGGTGTTCGTTCGTGCCGACAGCGTGGGCTGGCAGGCTGTGGCATTGGTGCTGATGACTGCCATTGCGCTGGCGTTTGGCTGGCATCTGGTGGCTTCCATCGGCGGTGCCGATATGCCCGTGGTGGTGTCGATGCTCAACTCCTATTCTGGCTGGGCGGCGGCGGCGGCGGGCTTCATGCTGAGCAACGATCTGCTGATCGTGACCGGTGCGTTGGTGGGGTCTTCAGGGGCCATTCTGTCTTACATTATGTGCAAGGCGATGAACCGTTCGTTTATCAGCGTGATTGCCGGTGGTTTCGGGACTGACGGCTCGTCGACCGGTAATGCGGAAGAAATGGGCGAGTATCGCGAAACCACGGCGGAAGACGTGGCCGAGCAGTTGAAGAACTCCACGTCGGTGATCATCACCCCAGGCTACGGTATGGCTGTCGCGCAGGCACAATACCCGGTGGCGGAGATTACCGAGAAACTGCGTGCACGTGGTGTCAAGGTGCGCTTCGGTATTCATCCCGTCGCTGGGCGCTTGCCGGGGCACATGAATGTGCTGTTGGCGGAAGCCAAGGTGCCGTACGACGTGGTGCTGGAGATGGACGAAATCAACGACGATTTCGCCGATACCGATACCGTGTTGGTGATCGGGGCTAATGACACGGTGAACCCAGCCGCGCTGGAAGATCCGCGCAGCCCAATTGCCGGTATGCCAGTGCTTGAAGTGTGGAAAGCGCAGAACGTCATCGCCTTTAAACGTTCAATGAACACCGGCTATGCCGGCGTGCAGAACCCGCTGTTCTTTAAAGAGAACACTCAAATGCTGTTTGGCGATGCCAAAGAGAGTGTGGAAGCGATACTGCGTGCGCTGCAGGCGTAACGGAAGCAAATAAAAACGGGCCTATCAGGCCCGTTTTTTTATGCGGCAAACATCAATCTTCGTCGTCGTGCTCGTCGTCTTCGTCAGCTTCGATCGGGCAATTGAAGTTATCCGGTTTAATGACCAACAGATCGCATTTTAGATGATCGATCACGTGTTCTGCCGTGTTACCGATAAAGGCTGCAGAAATGCCGGTACGGCCTAGCGTACCCAACACCACCACACCCGCCTGTAAATGCTCCGCTAAATCGGGAATGACCTCTTCAGGCAGGCCTTTTTCAACGTGGGTAAATTCTTCGTTAATGCAGAACTTTTGTCTTAGCGCCTTCATGGCGATCAGATGTTGCCCACGGATGGCGTCGTTATAAACACTGGGGTCAAAATCGGGCAATTCAATGGCGATATTGATCGGGGTAACCGGGTAGGCGCCGACCAGATGAACTTCCGTTTGGTTAACATTGTGCGCCAGCTCAACCGTTTCTTGGACGAGCTTGATGTTCAACGGATCGTGGTAGGGCTCTTCACTGGCCAGGTTGACGGCAACCACGGCTTTGCTGCCGTCCTGCCAGGGTTGATCTTTAACCATCCACACTGGACAAGGGCATTTGCGTAACAGATGCCAGTCGGTTGGGGTGAAAATGACGGATTCGAGGCGGTCATGTTGGTGCGCCATTTTCAGCAGCAAATCGTGCTTGCCGGCGATCACCTCCTGAATAATCGCCTCATAAGGGCGGTTATGCCAGACCACTTTGATTTCAATAGGAACGCCTTCGTCGAGGTAAAAACGGCATTGCTCGTTGATCCATGCGGCACGTTGGCTAATAACGCCTTGCCGCATCGCCGTTCTTTCGTCTGGAGAGAGTAGGGTCGTCATCTCGTAAGAGAAGTCGTAAATAGGCAGGAAGGCCTTAATGCGCCCGCCATTGCGTTTTATCAGGTACACCGCGCGACGCAATGCCGGCTGGTCATCCTGATTGGGGTCAATAGCCACCAGAAGATTCTGATACTTCGCCATAGGGCCTCCTTACAGCTGAAAATCAACAGTCTGTCAATTTACAGAGTAACCCAACATTGAAAAACAGAACAGCAGCAGAGGTTGTGCTGGGTCAATAATTCTGTGGAATTACTAACCCAGCATAGGATCAGGCGTTTACGGTCACGTTAATACGTGGCGTACCGGCCAACACCGACAGGGCGTCGACGTTTTCGATGGTAATGTATTTGCCTTTAACGCTCAGGATCTCGCTTTTCTGGAAGCGCCCAAGCAGGCGACTGATGGTTTCTACCGTCAGGCCAAGATAGTTGCCGATATCGCCACGGGTCATGGTCAGGCGGAACTCGCGTGGTGAAAAGCCGCGTTCAGCAAAACGACGTGACAGGTTGTAGACAAACGCCGCCAGGCGCTCTTCGGCATTTTTCTTCGACAGCAGCAGGATCATGTCTTGATCGCCTTTAATCTCGCCGCTCATCAGACGCATGATTTGTTGGCGAAGATTCGGCATTTTACCCGAGAGATCATCCAGCGTTTCGAAAGGGATCTCACACACCATGGACGTTTCCAACGCCTGAGCAAAGCTCGGGTGTTTTAATCCGCCAATGGCATCAAAACCCACCAGATCGCCCGCCAGATGGAAGCCGGTGATTTGCTCATCGCCTTGTTCGGTGATGGTGTAGCTCTTGATTGTCCCGGAGCGGATAGCGTACAGCGATTTCAGTTCATCGCCGGCCTTGAACAGGGTCTGGCCCTTCTGGATAGGCTTTTTCCTTTCGATAATGTTGTCGAGCTGGTCTAGCTCATGGGCATTAAGAGTAAAAGGAATACACAGCTGGCTGATACTGCAATCCTGACAATGGATCGCACAACCACCAGACTGGATACGACGAATCACGCGTTTTTCCGGGATCATAGATTACGCTCATTCAATAATTGATATGCGTCAATTTTAACATCTTTTCCGGCAGGTGATAAGGGTGGCATTAATAAGAACGGGGGCATTCTGTGCGAATTTCACGCGACCATGCCGCCGATTATTCTGTAGTTACCTGAAATGTTTTGATTTATTTGTTACTTACACCGGCAGATTGCCGATGCGCTGGTGACCGCAGGTGAAAGAGAAAGTCAGGCCCACACCGCGGATTTTTAGGTAAGCAATATTTAACCCTGCTCATCCAAGGTGCTTTCCGCCGTATCAAGTCAATATTTGTACACATTTGCTGGCGAAAACCGATCGTATTCATCCCAATCGTTGCCGCAGATAAAACGCTCCGTGGCGTTATCTTGCTCACTATGGGTGTGGTGACAATCAGATTCAGGAGTGAATGATGAAAAAGGTCATGTTATTGATGCTGGCGGCCGGAGCATTGATGTCGGCCAGCGCTGCCTCGTTTGCACACGGCTACTATGGGCATGGCTATTACGGTCATGGTTATTATGGCCACGGATACTATGGCCACGGGTACTACGGTCCCAACGTGGTGATTGGTATCCCTTGGGGACCCCCTCCGGTTTATTATGCGCCACCGCCGGTGGTGTATGTAGCACCGCCGCCGCCACAAAACTACATAGAAAAGGCACCCAATTACGCGTACTACTGCCGACGTCCCGCGGGCTATTACCCGCAAGTAGCACGTTGCCCTGACGGTTGGATGAAAGTGGTAACAGATGGCCCGACATCTCGGTGACTCTAAGGCGGATCAGTGATGAAATTTTTTCCTGTTTTTACGTTACTGGCTTTGGCTGCCGGGCTGTGTGGTTGCGTTTCGCCGCCGACCGGTCCGGATGTGATGGCTTTACCGGGCACAGGCAAAAGCTATGAACAATTCAATCGTGATGAGGCGATGTGCCGCGGCTATGCGCAAAATAGCGTGAATGGCGGTGCCCAGAGCGCGTCTAATAATGCGGCGGGTACTGCCGCAGCGGGTACGCTGGTTGGTGCGGCCGCGGGGGCATTAATCGGTGCGGCATCGGGTAATGCGGGGCCAGGGGCGCTTATTGGTGCCGGCGGTGGATTATTGGTAGGCAGTTCAATGGCCAGCGGCGGCGCGTCGGAGAGTTCTGGAGATTTGCAAGATCGCTACGATACGGTCTACAGCCAATGTATGTATGCCAAAGGCAATAAAGTACCGGTGGCCTATGGCTACGGCAGCGCGGATATGCAACAAGCCTCACCGGTTCCGCCGGACTATTACCCACCGCCAACGGATCGCGGGGCACCGCCGGATTACGTCCCACGCTAATAGCGCCGGGATATCGCACTTTTCCTGTGATATCCCGCCAATGGCTGATTAAAGCAGATCGTTTTGCAAATACCCTTCATGTTTCAACAGCCACGCTTTGCGCTGAACACCGCCGGCATAGCCGGTCAAGGCACCTTGTGAACCAATCACACGATGACAAGGCACCACGATGCTGATTGGGTTAGAGCCGTTTGCCATACCGACCGCCCGGGAGGCCGTTGGGCGACCGATGCGCTTTGCCAATTCTCCGTAAGTAATGATCTCACCGCACGGGATCTGGCGCAGCTGCTGCCACACCGTGCGCTGGAATTCTGTACCTGCTGTCATTACCGGCACGCTGTTGATCACGTCCAACTCACCGGAGAAATACCGCTGCATGATGTCAGTCAGGCCGCCAGGATTGTGCTTGTCTACCAGTTGAAAACGATCGGCCCGGTAATGTGTGTTCAGCAGCTTCATCAGGCGTACTTCGTGTTCGGTCCAGTCGATAGCGCGCAAGCGGTCCTGCTCATCGGCAATCAAAACCAGCTCGCCCACTGGCGTCGCCATACGGTCAATAAAAAAAGTCTGCATTTTGATCACTCCTCTCGTTTGATGGGCAGATTATTACATGAAATGCAGCGGAGCGATGGCGGATTTCGGACATGAAGATGGGCAACCGGGGGTTGCCCATTTCAACGTAATGATGTGAACAGAGCATAGTTCAGGGTGCGAAGTGATAAAATAAATTTATAAAATACAAATATTATTTTATCAGTTAAAACAGTGTTAACAATAAACATCACTACGAGTTACTTGTAGCTTATCGTGATGTTCTTTAATCGATGGTCATTATTTACTGATTCGGTGGTTACATTAGAAACCAATTCAGATGGCATATTGTTTAATGACGTTGTGACAATGCCGTTGCCGTTTGTTGAACCTGTGCCGAAGCAATTGGAAACGAGTTCTTCATTTCTCTGTTTAATGTTACAGGCTGGCGACGTGATTTCTCCGACAAAGCGAATGGTGCCTGAGGCTACAGGGTGGCTGGAGCCTGTGGCGGCCTGTAAGGTGGCGGGAATAAGGGCCAGAAGTGCGAGTACGATAAGAGAACGCTTCATTATTAACTCCTCTTCTAAAATGAAAAACAAACAAGTGGTGCCAATTAAATAAAAACAAAATAGGTGTTAATGACGATTCTCGAACAAGTTTACGCAGCGCAATTGCGAATGGTTTATATACTATTCTTAATTCTTTGTGTTGCGGATTTAATAATAGGGAGGGGGTGTGGCTAAAACCATGATTTAGATCATAGTGAAGGCGGCTTAATGATTAGCAGGCGAACGTGGCGGATGTACTGTGAACTGTGTCACGATAAAAACGCCCCTGGCCGCAGTTGCCAATGCCACTGCCACTGCGGCCAAACATAAAGCACTATTCTGGGTTACAGCATACCGCTGCTACCGCAAATGCGGATCTTCTCTGCGACCACCTCTTTCATTGCCAGCTTGCCGGGTACGATGTATTTGCGTGGATCGTTGGCGTCCGGATGCTGAGCGAAATAGCTCTTCACGGCATCAGCAAAGGCGATTTTCAGCTCGGTGGCCACGTTGACCTTGCATACACCCAGCGAAATCGCGCGTTTCACCATGGCTTCAGGAATTCCGGATGCGCCGTGCAACACCAGGGGAATGTCGACGTGCTCACGGATCAGCGCCAAGCGTTCGAAATCCAGTTTGGGTTCACCCTGGTATAGCCCATGGGCAGAACCAATGGCTACCGCGAGCGAGTCTATGCCGGTAGCGGTGACAAACTCTCGCGCGGCGGCGGGATCGGTAAAGAAACTGTCTGCGGAGTCGACAATCAAGTCATCCTCCTGGCCACCCAGGCGACCCAGTTCTGCTTCCACACTGGCCCCATAGCGATGACATAAGGCGACGGCCTCGGCGACTTTGGCGATGTTCTGTGCGAAGGGCAAGTGCGATCCGTCAATCATCACTGAGCGGATGCCGTTTTTGACCTTGAACTCGATATCATCCATTTCTTCATGATGATCAAGGTGCAGCGCAAAGGGCAGATCGTAACGGTGCGCTGCCGCCTGACAGATGCCGATCAAATAGTCGGTACCGGCATAGCTGAAAGTGCCGGGCGTTCCTGCCATGATCACCGGGGATCCCAGCTCTGCGGCGGTTTCCGCCACCACTTGTACAGTTTCCAGGTTATGCACGTTGAACGCGGGTACGGCATAACCCTGGCGCTGCGCTTTTAACAGCATTTCGCGATTGGATATCA
Organism: Serratia sp. PL17; assembly: GCF_017832355.1. Classification (GTDB taxonomy): domain Bacteria; phylum Pseudomonadota; class Gammaproteobacteria; order Enterobacterales; family Enterobacteriaceae; genus Serratia. Next base: position 1,502,303 of record NZ_JAFIBY010000001.1, on the reverse strand, counting down.
GGTACATAGGGGCTCCTTACGCCACAGAAGACGGATAGCGGTAAATGGTAACGCCTTTCACCACGCGGTTAACTTCACCGGTCGGGCACGGATTATCCGGCGTCAGGCCCAGCGCCAGCGAGCTTTCAAATGCCAGCATCTGAGTGAATAACAAGTAGGGGAACAGTAACCAGACGTCATCCTCGGCATGGTGCAGATTCAGTATCATGTCGCTGAGTGGTTGTGTGCTGCCGGTCAAGCCGACCATCTGCATCGCCAAACCGTCACGCTGCAGTTCGTTCCACAAATCGCGATCGTATTGACGGGCATAGTCGCCACTGGAGAACATCAGAAGGACTAACGTCTGGCTATCGACCATAAATTTGGGCCCGTGACGCAAACCGAGCGGGGAGTCGTAGCGGGTAACAATCTGACCGGCTGTCAGTTCCAGCATCTTTAACGATGCCTCTTCCGCAAGCCCGGTAAAACAGCTGCCACCCAGCGTGATGTAGCGCCTGAACCCACTGGCAGCCAAGGTTTTCACCTGAGGTTGCAGTGTCTCGCGAAGTTCACGACAGCGTTCCACCATGGCGCTCAGTGGCCGTTGCGCGTCGGCAAGGGAATAGGGGCCCAGCAACAGCGCTGCGGACAGCATCATGCAGCTAAAGCTGGAGGTCATGGCGAAGCTCTGATCGTTGGAGCCTTGCGGCATCACCAGCGAACAAACGTTATCGCGTTGGTGTGCGTACTGCGCTAGCTTGCTGTCCGGGTTGCACACCAGCATCAGGTGATAGCTTTCGGGCAGCAACTGATCGGCCAATTCCACCGTCGCCACGCTTTCTGGGCTGTTGCCGGAGCGGGCGAAAGAAACCAGCAGCGTAGGGCGCGTCAAGTCGAGGTATTGGTGCGGGTTAGCGACAATATCGGTGGTGCCATAAGCCACAACATCACGGCCCGTTTTCTCGCGGAGCCATGGCGCCAGCGCGCGACCGGCGAAGGCGGAGCTGCCCGCACCGCAAAGCACAATCTGCAAACGGGGATTCGACAGTAACGGGGCAAGGAAAGGTTGCCACTGCGCCTGTTGCGCGTGTAGTTGCTGGTGCAGGGCGGCCCAGAGGTCCGGCTGCTGCCAGATTTCACGTGCGGTATGCAACGCATGCCGTTGCTCCAGCCAGCCCGCATCGTAAGCAAAATAACCATTCATGTTGAAAACTCCTTAAGAAACGTCTGTTAACGGTCGGCGATAATGACGTCGACCCCTAAATGCTTCAGCGCATGCAGGTAGCTTTCCGGAATGCGGCTGTCAGTGACCAAACGTTGGATTTGGCCGATTTCACGGATCATGCAAAAGCTGGTGCGGCCAAATTTGCTGGCGTCTGCGACGGCGATCACTTCGCGTGCGACATCGCACATAGCGCGGTTGAGTTGCGCTTCTCCGGGGTCTGGTGTGGTGATACCACTAAGCAGATCAAAGCCGTCAACGCCGAGAAACAGCTTGTCGAACCGGAACTGGCGCATGTGCTGCTCTGCTGCCGGTCCATACAGCGACCAGGATTTACGCCGTACGCTGCCGCCGACCACCATCAAATCAACCTGTTCGTTGTTGGCCAGTTCGAAAGCGATATTCAATGCATTGGTCATCACCACCAGATCTTTCTTGCCGGCTAACTGCTGTGCCATTTGGCTGGTGGTGGAGCCGGAATCGAGAATGATGGCATCGCCGTCATTGACCAATTCGGCTGCCGCACAGGCAATGGCGAATTTCACATCGCGATTGATACGGCCCTTGTCCTGCAACGGGCGATCGAAGGCGAACTGCTTATTGAGCATTGCGCCCCCATAGGCACGTACGGCGCAGCCGCTTTTTTCCAACTGGCGCAGATCGCTGCGGATAGTGACGCTGGAAACCGAAAACTGGGCGCTGAGTTGTTCGACGCGCACCGAGCCTTCGCGACAAAGCTGGTCGATAATTAATTCCCGTCGTTTTACGGTATTGATCATTAACGCGTGACTCCTGATTTAGCTGTAGTCATACCCGGCCGCGGCGCAATGCGTCGCAGCTAATCTGGCAGGAGTGCTTTCAGTTGTTCGTGTCGAATTACAGCAAACGAAACAGTGAAATGCAATCGGTTATTTTATAAAAAATCATATGTATCAATTGCTTATGTTGATTTTATCTTTCGATTGCGGTCAAACCGAAAGCAGCGAATAAATAAAGTGAAAATGGGTAATCCGTTATTAATCAGGCGAAAACTCATCGCTTGCTGTCATTTACCAAAAGCAGGGTGAAAGCTGCGTCATTCATTTCTTGTTGTTCGCCTTTTCATTGTTTTTTATTGCCAGCTTTGACGTAATAGCGCAGCACCGCGTACGCCACTGCTGTCGCCGTGCACTGGCGGGTAGACTGCCGCCGGTTCCGTGCCGGGCAACAACCACTGGCCCATGGCCGGCGGCAGGAGGGAATACAACTCCTTGACGTTCGACAGCCCACCGCCGAGCACGAAGGCGTCCACGTCCAGTAACAGCTGCAGACTTGCCAACGCGCTGGCCAGAATGTCGACATACATCACCATCAGGTGCTGTGCCATTGGCTGTCCCTGCCGGTAACTGGCGATCAGCGCCGGTACCGTATCGGCAGGGTGGCCAAAATGGCGGCTTAACGCCAGCAACCCACTGCCGGATACGTAGCGCTCAAAGCAGGCGGTCAGGCCGCAATTACAGGTGAATAGCGGCAAATCGTAACGTTGTGCCAACTGAGCAGAGATCGGCGTGTGGCCCCATTCACCGGCCAGACCGTTGCGGCCCTTATGCAACTGTTTGTTCATGACCAGGCCACCGCCGGCACCGGTACCGATAATCGCGCCGAACACCAGCGCCAGATGCTCTGTCTGTGGCGTGCTGGCTTCGGAAAGGGCGAAGCAACGGCAGTCGTTTTCAATTTCAACCGGCCGCGACAATGCTTGGGCCAGATCGTCAGCCAGACAGTGACCGGTCAGGCAAGGCACGTTGACGGCCAGTTGCCGGCGGCTGCGAGGATCGGTTACGCCGGGTAAGCCGATGCCGATACTGCCTTGGGTATGCAATTCGCGGTCGGCACGATCCACCAATTGGTGGATACAGGACAGAAATTCGCGGTAATTGCCCGTAGGGGTACTGACGCGTTGGCAAAACACCTGCGTAAGCTGTTGGTCATAGGCTGCCATTTCGATCTTGGTTCCCCCAATGTCGAAGCCGTAGCGCATCTGTGATATCTCCACGTTTCAGGCTCCGCTCAGGGTGATGACGGCAGATTCACGGCGAGCACGTTCAGCCGCAAACACCATCAAATGGCTTTCCAACGTTTCCGCTGGGCCTGACAGCACCTGTGAAGGGTCGTTCGTGCGAATAGCGTCGATAAAATGCTGCATCAGATAATAATCGCCGCCGCCGTGACCGGACATGGTATGCAGATCTTCAGCCTCATCAACGTCGTAGACCTTTTCACTGTCGTCAACGAACGAAGTGATACGGATGAAGCGTCCGTCGCCCTCGAGACAACCGTGGCTGCCGAAAATGCGGGTTTTGCGATCTTCAAGGCGGGTGAACGCCGTCATGGTGAAGGACGCGGTGCGTCCACCGGCAAATTGCATGTTGACCACCTGATGATCAACGACGTTGTTGTCGCAACGGTAGACACAGCGGCCATACTGCCCCTCGCGCAGGGCCGCCAACAGGTGTGGCTGACTGACCTCTGGCGTTAACACCCGCAGGAAGCCCGGTGTCGCTTTGTGGTCGTCGCCCAGATAGATACGTTTAGCGGAATAAGGGCAATGGGCTTCCACTGAACAGTCCAGGCAATTGTCCGCCGCGCCCGCAGGTTGATTTTCCTGGCGAAAGTGACGCAAACCACCGAACGAGCTGATCTGCTCGCAGGGCAGCTCCATGATGTAGCGGATCCAGTCGATGTCGTGGCAGGATTTTTGTAGCAGCATAAAGGCGGCTTCACCGTCATTGCGCCAGTTACCGCGGACGAAGGAATGAGCCTGGTGCCAGTAACCGACCGGTTCCAGGTGCTGCAGGCTGACAATGTCACCAATCACGTTATCACGCAGCAGCTGCTTCAGTTTCTGGGTATAGCGCGTATAGCGCAACACATGGCCAACCGAGAAAATCAGCTTTTGACGTATCACTTCTTCAACGATGGTGCGGCATTCACTGGCATCCGGTGACAGCGGTTTTTCCAGCAGCATGGCGTAACCCTGCCTGGCGAAGGCCAGCGCGGGCTCGAGGTGTAACGTGTCTTGGGTACAGATCAGCACCGCATCGGCCAGTTTTCCTGCGTTGGCAGCCTGCTGCCAGTCAGTGAATACCTTATCTGCCGCTATGCCATGTTGTTCGACAAACTGTTGCCGATAAACATCACGCGGCTCTGCCACGGCGACCACCTGCATTAAATCCGGGTGTGCCAACGCGTAACGTGAATAAATTTCCCCACGCGCTCCGGCGCCAATAACCAGTACCTTCACCGGGCGACCGGCATAACCATTTTGTTGAGATGACGACATTGCACATTCTCCGATCTTGTTATTTGAGGTTTTGGCCGCTGATTTCATCAAACAGGTGTGCGCGGGACAGATCGAAAGCCAGGTGGATCTGTTCTCCCAAACGCGGTTCCCAGTCTGGTTGTGACGCCATACGAAGCACAAACCGCAGCTCAGCCAGCTCGCAGTGCAGCAATTCTTCGTTGCCCATGCGTTCGATGGTGACGATCTTTGCCGGGAAGCAGTTGGCACTGCCGGGAGCGCACAACCGCAAGGACTCTGGACGAATGCCGAGGCATACGCGCGGGTGCGGGTATTTTTCTAATTGCTGTTGCAGCGCCGGTGGCAGTTCGAGTGGATATTCGCTACCGATGCGTAGCCCAATTCCCTGAGCGGTGCGGGTAATCGCCATATCGTGCAGGTTCATCGATGGGCTGCCGATGAACTCGGCGACAAAGCGGTTAGCGGGTTGGTGATACAGGTTGATCGGTTTGTCTACCTGCATGATGGCGCCACGGTTCATCACACAGATACGGTCTCCCATGGTCATGGCCTCTACCTGATCGTGCGTGACATAGACCATGGTGGCAGCCGCACCTTCCTGTTTCAGCTGGTTATGCAATTCAATCAACTGCACGCGCATCGAGACGCGTAGCTTGGCATCCAAATTCGACAGGGGTTCATCGAACAAAAACACCTTGGGTTTACGCACGATAGCGCGGCCGACCGCCACACGCTGGCACTGGCCACCCGACAACTGACCTGGCTTACGCTGCAGCAGATTGGTGATTTCCAATTTTTCGGCCGCATCCCGCACACGGCGATCAATTTCGGCTTTGCTTTCTTTGCCGATCAAACCGAACGCCATGTTCTTGTAGACGGTCATATGGGGATAGAGCGCATAGTTCTGGAAAACCATCGCAATGCCGCGATCTTTCGGCATGGTGTCGTTGACGCAGTGGTCGTGAATCAGGATCTGGCCTTCGCTGACGCTTTCCAGGCCGGCGATCATTCGCAGCAGGGTGGATTTTGCGCAGCCGGAGGGGCCAACAAATACCATAAATTCGCCGTCTTTGATGTCCAGATCGACCCCATGCAAAGCATTGAACCCATTGGGATAGACCTTCTTCACATTGTTTAACTGTATACCGGCCATGTTAGTTACCTTGTATTCGCGGTTAGCCTTTTACCCCAGCGCTGGCGATGCCTTGGATGAAGTAGCGTTGGAAAAGAATGAACAGCATCAGCATGGGGATGACCGCCATCAGCGCGCCGGCCATCAGTAACGGATATTCCACCCCGGCACGGCTTGACAGTGATGCCAGTCCAACGGGCAGCGTCAGTTTCTCGGTGGTGGTGTTGACGATCAGCGGCCACATCAGGTTGTTCCAGCTCCACAGGCCATTAATAATGATGCAGGCGATGATGCCGGGGCGAATCAGGGGCAGCATGATGCGCCAGAAAATAGCGAAGTAGCTGTAGCCGTCGATCAACGCCGCTTCTTCCATCTCCTTTGGCACTGCCAGGAAGAACTGACGCAACAGGAAAGTGGCATAAATACTGAAAATGCCTGGCAACACCAGCCCGGTGATGCTGTTTACCAAGCCCAACTTCTGCACTACCAGGAATTGTGGGATCAGAAACGCCTGACCAGGCACCATCAGAATGGAAATACAGACCAGGAACACCGCGTCGCGGCCGCGAAAATGCAAGCGCGAGAAACCGTAAGCGGCCATGGTGGCGATGACCATTTGTAGTGTGACGGTAAAGAATGTCGCCAGCAGCGAGTTCACATAAAAATCAGTAAACGGAATTTCATGCATGATCTTGCCGTAGGCCTGCAGGCTGGGGTGCGTCGGCAGCAGTGTTAGCGGGATCTGAATACTCTCGGCCTGCGTTTTCAGTGAGGTAACCAGCATCCAGATAAAAGGGACGACAGAGGCGAGCGCCGCCAGGGCCATAAACAGATAAACCAGTGTTTTTTTACTTATGCTCATCGTCATGGCTCCTCAGCTGACTTTCAGGCGTTTGCCAATCACCATTTGAATCAGGGTGATCAGTAGGGTGACGGCGAACAGCACCACGGTTATGGCAGAGGCGTAGCCTTTCTCCTGCAGATAGAAGGCATATTTGTAGAACAGGTTGGTGACGGTCATCACGTCACTTTCCACCAATGCGCGGTCAAACATCAGGAACACCACGTCAAAGACTTGCAGGATCTCGATAAAGCTCATTACCGAGACGAAGAACAGCGTCGGTACCATCATCGGTAGAGTGATACAGAAGAATCGGCGCAGGGTGCTGATGCCGTCGATGTCTGCGGCCTCATACAGTTGGCGTGGAATACTTTGTAACCCGGCCAGCAAAATGATGATTTTCAGCGCCAGTGACGACCAGATAATGATGATGGAAACGCTGATCCGCACCACGTCCGGATCGGACAGCCAGGCCACCGGCGAAATACCCAAGAAACCCATCGCCTGGTTAATCAGGCCAAAGTCTTTGTTAAACAGCCATTGCCAAACCATCGCCACCGCGGCAGGCATGGTGACTGCAGGCAGGAACAGTAACGTGCGCAACACCGCTTTGCCGCGGATGTTCTGGTTCAAGCCAATCGCCAGCAACAGAGAAAGGCTCAGGCTGACAGGGACGCAGACCACCACGTAGAACAGCGTGTTACCGGCAGCGGTATAAAAATCGTCGTCCTCAAACAGATTGACGTAGTTATCAACGCTGAACGTAGTCCAGCGCATAAACTGATTAAGATCGGTGAAGCTGTAAAAGATGTTCTGCAAAAAAGGGATGAAATAGAAAACCATCAACCCAATCAGCAGCGGTGAAATCATTACCCATCCCCAAAAGCGCTCGGCGCGCTCCAGGCGGCTGAGTGCCGGTCGAGGGACACTTTTTTGTTGTTTTAGGGTGACCGTAGCCGTTTCTGCCAGCGACATGTTGCCATTCCTCACCTGTAACTGCTCTGCGGTGTCCGCAGCCGGTGCGCCCTCGGGCAGGCGCTACCGGCACGGGGTGATTACTGCTCCATGACGCGTTCGATCTTCTTGACCGATTTGTCCATTTCAGACTTGGCATCCGCGCCCATGAAGATTTTCTTCAGGCTGGCAATCCACATATTCTGCCACTTTGGCGTGTTGGTCCCGGCGGTTGGGTAAGCCTCGGTCACGTTGAGGGTTTGAATGTACGGCGTGACATCGACTTTTTTAATCTCCGCAGCCCAGACTTTGGCAGCCACCTTGTTGGCTGGGATCACCACCTTCGCCAGCTCGGCTTGCGAGGCTTCGGAGCTCATAAATTCGATGTATTTCCAGGCTTCCTGTTTGTGGGCGCTGTTGGCGGACATGGCGAATGCCAGGCTGTGTGCGACGCCAGACTGACGCTCGATTTTTGGCATCATCACTACGCCGATATGGTCGTTAATCAGCGGGTTATTGGCGAAGGGCGCGGCCAACCATGAGCCGGCATACACCATTGCTGCACGGTTGGACTGGAAGATATTTTCGGTTTTGACTTCGCTCATTTGTTGAGCGCTTGGCATCAGCCCGTCTTTCATCATGGTTTGCAACTGCTGATACACCCAGATCGACTTATCGTTGGCAATATCGGTTGGCTGGCCGTCTTTCGGCACAATATGGTTGCCGTTCTGGAACAGCAGATTCATATAGCTGTCCTGGCCGTCAATGCTCAGATCCATCACCAGGGGGAAGGCGCTGCCTTTCAAGCCGGTTTTCAACGCTGCCGCTTTGCTTTTCAGCGTGTCCCAATCCCAGTCGTTGGTGGGGTAGCTGACGCCAGCCTGGTCAAACAGCTTTTTGTTGTACCAAACTGCGATGGAGTCTACGTCGCGGGGGATAGCCATCTGCTGACCGTCATACTGATAAGCCTTCACCGAACTGGCGACGATGTTATTTACGTTAACGCTGCTGCCGGTCATATAAGGTGTTAAGGGTTGCATAATGCCATTCTTGGCATATTGCACAAAATAGGGCATGTTTATCCAGAATATATCAGGGGCAACGCCGCCAGCCGCTGCTGAATCTAATTTTACAAAGTATTGCGCTGATGGGGTTAATTCTATCGCTATTTTGATGTTAGGGTTTTCTTTTTCAAATCGTTTGGCAATTTCTTGTTCGGCAGGTAATTGGTTTCTGTCCCATACGGCATAGCGCAAAGTTATTTGATCTGCGGCATATAACATGGTTGGTAATAATAACGCAGCCGCGATGGCAGAGTGCACAAGAAGACGGCCGGTATTTTTTATCGGTGACATTGCTTTCCCCTCGGTGAACGACGAATAAATATTTTCGTAACGTGAATTCTTTCTATCCCTTAACTTTCAATGTGTCAATACACCCCGATCTGCCCAAAAATGGGGCGGGAATGTTTCGTTGTTGTTAAAATCGAAAGGGTTTAGGGTCAAACCGAAAGCGCCATTCGTTTACAAGTCATTAACCTTTTGGGGTGATTTTAGCCCTGCCGCACGCCATTTACGGACTGTGGCGGTCATAGGAATAAGTGATAACCCTTGCACCATAATGGGGATTAAAAACATTATTATTGTGCAGGCTTGGCTATCTTTCATTTTTGTGATGCAAATAAACAAAAAAATTGTATATCGCAACGCCTGAACAGGCTTGTCGTCGATTTTTGATTGTCGCTATTGTTTGCCGCGATAAAAGGGTTTAGCCTGAAAATCACTCATCGGTATTTAACAATTAAAGAGAGATTAATGTTATGCGCCTTTCATTAACCTTTACCCATTGTCTGGAAAAAGTATTTCATAGCCGCAATGCACCACAGATTTCACAGATAAATACACTCAGTGGGCTGAGTAACGAAATAGTTTCCTGGCAAGGGGTCTATTGTTTACATCCGACGGGTAATGAAACGCGGCGAGAATTAAGGTACCGCCTCGAAGGGCCGCTGGCAGAGTATATCAGCGTGCGTCAGGTTCAGTCTGTACCCAGTCATTTTCCCTGTTATGCCGAGACCGATGAGAACTACCTGCGGACTGAACCGGGGTTATTTCCCGATCCGTTGGCCCCGGTGACCGATTGTCGTTTCTTTGCCGCCACCCATTATTATGGCAGCCTGTGGCTGACCTTTACGCCACCGTCGACGCCGGTTGCCGGTGGGGACTCTCCGTTAACCCTCACGCTGTCTGATGTTGCTACTGATGAAGTGCTGGCCAGCGCGACGCTGACGCTGCATATCGTCCCCGCGGTGCTGCCCCCGCAAACCTTGTTGCACACCGAATGGCTGCATTCTGATTGCCTGGCGGACTATTACCGTCTCGAGGTATTCAGCCCCGAATACTGGCTGGCGGTGCGTAATTTTGTCCGCAGCGCCGTCAACAGTGGGGTCAACATGCTGTTGACCCCAATCTTCACGCCACCGCTGGATACCGCCATCGGTGGGGAACGAACCACCGTGCAACTGGTGGGGGTGCAGCAGTCAACACAAGGGTATCGGTTTGATTTCCAACGCCTGGCCCAGTGGGTAGATCTGGCTCAGAAGGAAGGTATTGAACACTTTGAGATTGCGCCGTTGTTTACCCAATGGGGTGCCGCGCATGCGCCGAAAATTATGGTGGAGGTTGAAGGGCAACTGCGTCCGTTGTTTGGCTGGCATACCGACGCACATGCGCAAGAGTATCAACAGTTCCTGCAGGCGTTGTTGCCGGCGCTGACTGGCTGGTTCCGCGATAGGCAGTTGCAGCAGCGCGTGTGGTTCCATATTTCTGACGAACCGACGCTGGAAAACATCGCCGCTTACCAACGCGCCAGTATGACGTTACGTCCGCTACTGGCGGGATTCCGTACGTTTGATGCCCTGTCAGACTATGCGTTTTACCAGCAGGGGTTGGTGGAGACACCGGTTGCGGCGACCGATCATATAGAACCTTTTATTGAAAACCGGGTGCCGGGGTTATGGGCTTATTACTGCTGCGTACAAAAAACGGAGGTAGCCAACCGTTTCTTCGCCCAGCCCTCGGCACGCAACCGTATTTTGGGTATCCAGCTTTATTTGTACGACATCACGGGTTTTCTGCATTGGGGCTTCAACTTCTATAACAGCGGCCATTCACGAGAAAAACTCAATCCCTATGCCGTGACGGACTGCCGGAACGCGTTTCCGTCTGGCGATGCCTTTGTGGTCTATCCCGGCGATAATCGGGAGCCCGTGGAGTCGTTACGCCTGCGGGTGTTGCATCAAGGGTTGCAGGACATGCGCGCTCTGCAACTGTTGGAAAGCCTGACCGATCGTGCAGCGGTAGAGGCGCTGATTGAACAGGAATTGGGGATGCGCATCACCTTTAAACACTACCCGCATCAGGCGGATCCACTGCTGCGATTACGCGAAGCGGTCAACAAACGTATCGAAGCCTTGCTGTAGGGAGCGGCATAAAATGCGACGCAGGTGGCGAGGGACACACCCTTGCCACCAAGTTTTCAATTATTTGCTATACCTGATAGGTCGAGGGATTTCATTTTTTTGTCATGATACTGACATGTTAGGGTCATAGCGCTGGCTTAAGTTTGCAGCGACTAAGCCAGGAGATAACGCGATGTTTAGCTTGGACTCTCTGTTGCATGATGCATTTCCACACCGCAAAACCCCTGCCTGGCAGCGTAGCCTGCTGAGATCATTACTCTTCGAAAAAGAGTTCAAACAGTTTGCCGCCGACTATCCACACCTTAAAGGGCTGGATTTGATCGAGCAGGTGGTGGATTACTTCAACCTCAGTTGTGAATTAGTGGATGGCGATCTGGAAAATATTCCCAGCCAAGGCCCGGTGGTGTTAGTCGCGAACCATCCGATCGGCTCGCTTGATGGGCTGGTGCTGCTGCGTGCGGTGGCGGCGGTACGTCCGGATGTCAAAGTGGTCGCCAGCCAATTGTTGACCTACATTGAACCGCTGCGCAGCCTGTTCGTGCCGGTAGACAATGTGGGGTATAAGACCAGCCGCAAGCAAATTGAAGGCATGCAGGCGCAGCTGGATAAACAGGGCGCATTGATCCTGTTCCCCGCCGGAGAGGTATCACGTATGAGCCCGAAAGGCATACGTGATGGTCACTGGCATACCGGCTTCTTGCGCCTGGCGGCCAAGGCACGTGCGCCTATTGTGCCCATTCACATCAGTGCGCGTAACAGCAACCTGTTTTATTTCACGTCGATGGTTTATCGCCCTCTGTCGACGCTCTTGCTGGTGCGGGAAATGTTCCAACAGCAAGGGGGTCGTATCAAAATCCGTGTTGGAGGGCGTATCCCGTTCGCCAACTGGCACGATGGGCACACCAGTGCTAAAGATCTGGCGGAACGCTTCCGTCGTCACGTATACCGACTGGGTCAGGGGAAAGAAGGACTGTTTGCCAGTGAATCGCCGATTGCCTTGCCGGAAGACCGGTTGGAACTGAAAAAGGCGCTGGCAAACTGTGAGCGGTTAGGGGTAACGCCGGACGGCAAAGAGATCTTCCTGTATCGCCGTCAGGATGAGGCGCGTACGCCCATCCTGCGTGAACTGGGTCGGCTGCGTGAAATCGCCTTCCGGGCCGTTGGTGAAGGGTCGGGACGTCGTCGGGATTTGGATAGCTATGACGACGACTATTACCACTTGGTGTTGTGGGACGCGGACGAGTTGGAAATCGTCGGTGCTTACCGTTTTATTCCAACCGCCGAGCAGCTAGAACGCAAAGGGCTGGAAAGCATCTACAGTAACAGCCTCTTCCATTATGACCGCGATATGGCACCCATACTGGCGCAGGGCATTGAGTTGGGCCGCAGCTTCATTCAGCCGGCCTATTGGGGCAAGCGCGGGCTGGACTATCTGTGGCTTGGCATTGGCGCTTATCTGGCAAAATACCCACAGTACCGCTATCTCTTTGGCCCGGTTTCCATTTCCGGCGGTATGCCGGTAACGGCGCGTGACCTGTTGATTGCCTTCTACCGATTGTACTTCTCGCCCAATCATGCGTTGGCGCAGTCTCGTCAACCTTATCCTGCCTCATTGCCGCAGGTATTGGCGCAGTTTGCCGGCGATAACTATCAGGAAGACCTGGTCAGACTGAAAAGCCTGCTGAGCAACATTGGTTGCTCTATCCCAACGCTATACAAGCAATATACCGAGCTGTGTGAACCGGGCGGGGTACAGTTTATTGATTTTGGTACCGACCCGGCATTCAATAACTGCATTGATGGTCTGGTATTGGTCGATCTGACCCGGCTTAAACCGGCGCGTTTCCAGCGTTACATTGCGGTACATCAGCCCCAGGATGCGTGCATAGAATGATTAGCTTCTCATTCATGCATTTTTGATCTAATCCGAGCCTTGGCGCCGGCGGTGGGATATAGCCTAAGATAAGGCTTTGTTCCAGCGTCGGAGTCTTTCATGCCACAGTCGTTTGTCCCGTCTTTATTAACCCTGGATGACCCCGCCGCCGTGGCGGTTGAAACAGCAAAGGGTATCGCTCCCTTTTTATTGCTGTGCGATCACGCAGGCCAGGCAATCCCCCAACGTTTGGGTGATCTGGGCTTGCCGGCGGGGGAGATTGACCGCCATATCGGTTGGGACATTGGCGCACTAGGCGTTTCACGTCACCTCAGCCGCCAACTGGATACCACACTGATTCACCAGCGTTACTCACGATTAGTGATTGACTGTAACCGTACGCCCGGCATTGTCAGCTCGATACCACAGGTGTCCGAGCTGACGCCAATTCCCGGCAATGTCGGTATTCCTGCTGAACAAAGTTTAGCCCGTGAACATGAGATTTTTCTGCCTTATCACCGCACCATTGCCGATACCTTGGACGAGCGTCAACGTGCCGGTTTACCAACGGCGGTTATTGCGATGCACAGTTTCACGCCGGTATTTAAAGGGAGTGCGCGGCCATGGCAGGTGGGGCTGCTGTTTAATCGCCACCCGGAATTCGCCTTGCTGTTGGCTGAACTGTTGCGAGAAGAAGGGGATTTGGACGTGGGGATCAACGAACCCTACGCCATGACCGACGCCACGGATTACACGCTGCCGGTGCATGCAGAGCGGCGACAGCTTCCCTATGTCGGCATTGAGATCCGCCAGGATCTGATCGCCGATCAACAAGGCCAGCAGAACTGGGCAAAACGCTTCGCCAGACTGCTGCCACAGGCTTGGCATCGTTGGCAAATTTGACTTTAGGAATATTCCCAGAGATGATAACTGTAAGGAATGTGTAAATCGTCATTGGGAAGAGTCAGGAGCGACGAGTGGAGCAAAATGATAACGGATTGTTTATCAAGCAGGAGCGCTTTGAAGTGCTGGCGATTTTGCGCGAAATTTGTAAACAGCGCACGCCACTGCGAGTCGTCAATGAACGACAGCAGTTTCAGAGTCTGTTGCTGAGTGTCGGGCCGGATAACATCGTGTTCAGTGGCGATGAGGCGGAGACGGTTGTCGACGGCGAATGTACCATTGTGATCGAAAGCCATGATGCGAAGATCGAGTTCTCTGTCGGTAAGGCGGAAACCACTCATCATCAGGGCGTTAATGCATGTTCAACTCAATTGCCGAAGGAACTGGTCTACATTCAGCGCCGTCGTCAGTTCCGCGTGACGACTCCACACTGGCGTGAATTTCTCTGCAGCGGCGAATATGCCGACGGCAGCGAGTACCAACTGAGGATCCACGATCTCTCTGCGGGTGGCGTCGGTTTACGCGTGGATGGCCCATTGCCGGAAAACCTTCAGCCTGGCTTTCAGTTCAAAAAGGCGTTATTGGATCTTGGCAGCTACGGCAGCTTCAAGGTCAATATGGAACTGGTGGTGATCAACGAAGATCAAGAGCTGGATGACGACGACAAATTAGTGCATTTTTCGCGCCTGTCATGCCGTTTTATGAAGTTGGGTTTGGCAATGGAAAGAAAAATTCAGAGCGCAGTGTTTGCATTCGAATTGGACTTCAATAAAAAGAAAAAGCGTTAAGCAGACGAGTGGGGCAGCCAGCTGCCCCGTCACCCCCGGCCTATTTCAAGGCACGCAAACTGCCAATTTCCTCCCAACCAAAATGCTCCGCTTCTGCCAACACGTCGCATACCTCGCCACTTGCCGTGACGATGGCCTCGTTGAGGTTTTTACCCTGTAGAAGGTGGCTTACGAGCAAAGCTGTGAACATATCCCCGGTGCCTTTGACCTTCGATTGGATTTTAGGGTGGGTATAGCTTTGCACTTCGTGGCGGCTGACCAGCAGCAACCCTACTTCGTCGTCGTTTTCTGCTACGCCCGGCGCGCTGGTTACCAACACCCACTCGGTGGTGTCATTCAACAATGCCTCTGCGGCACGCTGGGTTTGTTCGCGGCTGAGTAATGGGTGCCCGCACAGTTGCTCCAGCTCGAACCCGTTAGGGGTGAGACCATTGGCTAACGTCAGGAAGGGGGAGCGGTAGCAGCCGACGATGCGTTCATCGACATAAATGCCTTCGCCGTAATCGCCCATCACCGGATCGATATAAATCTTTATCTGCGGATTGATAGTGCGTACACGCTGTAACCAGTTTTCCAGTATGTGGCACTGACGGACATCGCCCAGATAGCCAACAATGACGGCTCGGGTGCGCAACATGACACCGCGGGTCAACAAATCCTCCAGAAAACCGCTGAACCATTCCGCGGAAATGACACCTCCACTGGGGGCGCCATAGTAAGGCGGGCAACCAAAGAGCACGCTGGGTACCTGCAAGGCTTCCAGCCCTTTTTTCAGTAAGGTGCGGTAGGCGATACCGTTGCCGACACTACCGTACACCACTTGGGATTGAATGCTGATCACATCAATCTGCGGTGGTTGTAGTTGAGAAATCTGATGCATCTAGGACTTCCTTGGTTCAATTTTATCCAGCCACTGTGCAAACACCTGCCGAGTGCGTTGTTCTAACTCTGTGCCGTAACGCGCGGCCTGCTGGCGTAAACGCTGCGGAATGACCCCCGCCAACCCCAACTCACAGGCATGGCCCACCAGCCAGCGTTCAATGTCGCGATGATCGGCTTCCAAATGAAACTGTAGCCCAAGGGCAAAATCCTGGTATTCGAATGCCTGATTAGGGCAAATCTCGGTCCCTGCCAGACAGGTTGCCCCTTCCGGGATCATAAACATGTCGCCGTGCCAGTGCAGCACTGGCGTTGCGCCCAAGGGGGCCAGCACGGAGTCTTCATGTGTCGTTAAGGTCAGGGGGGCGAAGCCAATTTCTTTCATGCCGAGCGAGATGACATCAGCTCCCAAGGCCTGAGCCATCACCTGTGCACCAAGGCAGATGCCGAGTGTAGGCCGTTTTTGCTGCAACCGCTGTGTGACCAGCGCCAGCTCGTCATTAAGAAATGGATAGTGCTGTTGGCCGGCAAAATGCTGTGCGGCACTGATCGGCCCGCCAAGCACCACCAACAAATCGGTTTCCTCATTATCAATGGCGCGGATGTCGTCACGACCGGCATCGTAATAATCAATCTGATAGCCACGTAATGAAAGCAGTGAACCCAAAATACCGAGATTTTCGAAATTGACATGTCTGATAGCGACCACTTTTTTCATTGTTGTCCCTCTGTGGTGTTGGGGTAAGGGGCAAGTTCCAGGGTATCGCCCAAAATTGTGATGCCGCCGATACCGCTTTGATAAACTATCCGGCGTTCTTTGACCTGGTTTACCTGTAACTGATAACCCTGTTCGGCGGGAAACAGCGCCTGCGCCTGTTGCAGATGAGCCTCTGCCCAAGGTGTGAGCATCTGCAGACGGGCGAAGGCTTTTCCGTCATGTTGAATATCGAGTACGTAATGTTTTTCCATCTTTACCCCTTAACTTTTACGTTCGAAACAGGTAATCTTGTTTGAACTAATACAAAAAGGTTTTATGTATGGGTTCATTGTATGCAAAAGGCGGCAGTGCTGTCCAGATTGCTGAACAGTTCAGCACGCAGATAAAGCAGGGTGATTTGCAACCGGGTGATTTGTTGCCACCTGTACGCCAACTGGCCGTGGAATTGGGGGTCAATCCCAATACGGTCGCCAGTGCTTACGCCAAGCTACGAGATGCCGGTTTGGTCGCCACCCGCGGCCGTGCAGGGACGCAAGTGCTTGAGCAACCCTTGATGGCTGCGCGAAATGTCAGGCAAGTGCCTGAAGGTATGCGTGATTTGGCCAGCGGCAACCTGGACGCCACACTGTTACCGGCCCTGTCGCTCGGTGCAGAAGATGTCTTCCCACAGCAGAACGGCTATGACGTTAGCGGCGATTTGCCGGCGCTGTGTCAACGTGCAGGCGAATGGCTAACCCAACAAGGGGCATCGTCAGGTGAGATGTCGGTGTTTTCCGGCGCGCTTGATGCCATTGAGAAGGCACTGCGTAGCCATGCTACGCCGGGAGCCTCGGTGTGGGTGGAAGACCCTTGCTGGCCGCCATTACTGACGCTGTTGCGGCATCTTCGCCTCAAACCGCTGCCCTTGCCGATAGACGATCAAGGGTGCCGCTTGCCCGAGAAAGAGGCCGGCCCGCAAGGGTGCGCGGTGATACTGACGCCGCGAGCACAGAACCCGACAGGCATGTCGCTAAGCGCCGCTCGCGCCAAAAGTTGGCGTGAATTTTTAGCGGCCAATCCTGCGTGTTTGGCGATCGTTGACGATTTCTGGGGGCCGTTGTCACAGCAGCCTTTGTATTTGCCCTGTGACATGGATAACGGTTTGTATGTGTTGTCCTTGAGTAAGTTTCTCAGCCCGGACCTGCGTATTGCACTGGCCTGCGGCAAGCCGCCACTGTTGCAAGCGATGCGTGCGGATCAATACATTCGCGAGCGTTGGGTCAGCCATATCTTGCAGCAGATTGCCGTTAAACTATGGGCGCAAGCGCAGCGCGATGGTTTGCTGGTGCGGGCGCAACATGCCTATCAGCAACGGCGCGATACGTTGACGGAACGGTTACATGCGTTGAGTGGTATCCCCTTGCCGCCGGGCGAAGGCGTCCATATTTGGTTGCCGGTACGTTCAGAGGCCGCAGCCAGTCAAATCATGGCGCAGCGCGGATGGTTAGTACAAAGCGGTGAGCCGTTCCGCCTGAAAAGCGGCCCGGCGATCCGTGTCAGTTTGGCTAACCTGATCCCAGCACAGCTGGAAACACTGGCGCAGGATCTGGTTGTTGCTATCGGTGCGGGTACTCTGGTGAACTAACCCCGGAATCAAACCTGCGCCAATAGCCGTAAAGAGGCCAGACGGGCGGCGGGCTGGGTGATGGGGGTATCAATCACAAACTCTTCCACGCCATATTGCTGGTGCAATTGGTCCAGCTGCTGGCGTACTTGCTGAGCGGTGCCCCGCAGGATATGGCTTTCGCGGGGTTCAATGCGGTAATCGGTCGCGCCAGCTTGTTGCACAAAACTCTCCGCCTGTTCCAGGCTGCCGACCGTCACGCTTTGGCCACCGGTTACGTGTACTCGGTATTGCTGGATCCCTGACGCCAGTGCGTTGGCCTGTTCGGCACTGTCGGCGACGATCACCGCGACAGCCAGCAGGGCGTTGCGGCCACCGCTTTGCGTGGCGTAATGGACTAGCGCCCGTTTAATGTCGTCCTGATTGCCATTGAGGTGAGCAGCAAAGACAAAGGCCCAGCCGTGTTCGGCAGCCAACTGAGCACTTTCTTCGCTGGCACCCAGCAGAAAGCGTTGTGCCGGTTGTGACGGCTGCGGCGTGGCGCTCAGGCCCGGTTGCGCGTCATCATTCAGATAGGCATTGAGCTGCGCGAGTTGCTGAGGAAAATCCGGTTTATTCTGTTGGTCATGAGCGGCCTGTAGCGCTTGGGTCGAAAGTGGCAGCCCCCCCGGCGCTTTGCCCACCCCCAGATCAACCCGGCCTGGCGCCAGTGTCGCCAAGAGATTGAAGTTTTCCGCCACTTTATAAGCACTGTAGTGTTGCAGCATGACGCCGCCGGAGCCAATGCGGATCTGTGACGTTTGCCCAAGCAAATAGGCAATCAGCACTTCGGGCGAAGGGCAGGCAAGTTGCGCAGTGTTGTGATGTTCTGCCAGCCAGAAACGGCGGTAACCCCAAATTTCAGCCTGCTGCGCCAGGTGCAGCGTGCGTGTGAGCGCCTGTGCAGCGCTTTCTCCTTCGGCTATCGGACTTTTTTCCAACACGCTCAGGGCATAAGCCATTTTTCCGCTCCTTTATCATCAATTATTCATGACAAATACCATGCTGCATGCCCCGGACGTAATACTGATTGGGGATAGGATATTCCATTGATAAAAAACGAATTTAGATATGCGCAGAACGGAAAAAGGCGCGTCATTAGCGCGCCCGAATCGGATCAGGATTCCAGCCAGGTTTTCAGGCGAATGGCGTCGCTATAGTGACCGTAGCGCTGCTGGGAACCGAGCAGGATCATGACCACCGGCTGCCCTTTGATGAGGGTCCGCATGACCAGACAATGGCCTGCTTCGTCGGTGAACCCGGTCTTTTGCAACTGGATTTTCCAGGCGGGATTGTTGATTAACCCATTGGAGCTACGATAAACCAACTGGCCTCGGCCAGGGTGTACGATTTGCTGTTTGTCAGTACTAAAACGCCGAATGGTCTGATAACGGTAGGCATGATTAACCATTTTCAGCAGATCGTTGGCACTGGCGACATTTCTTGGGGTCAGTCCGGTCGGATCGTAAAAGTGTGAATGCTTCATGCCGATGGCACGTGCTTTCTGGTTCATTTTTGCCACAAAGGCTTTACGACCGCCGGGGTAGTTGCGGCTCAGCGCCGACGCGGCACGGTTTTCCGATGACATCAACGCGATGTGCAACATATCCCGGCGGCTGAGCGTTGAGCCGATAGTCAGGCGCGAGTGGGTTTTCTTTAACAGATCGCGGTCCGATGGCGTGACCTGCATTCTGTTACCCAGTGGACGTTTGCTGTCCAGCGTAACCATGGCTGTCATCAACTTGGTCAGCGAGGCAATGGGTTGCACGCGGTTAGCCTTCTTCTGATACAGGACTTTACCGGTTCGTTGATTGACGACCAACACGGATGTCGAGTGCAGCGCCAGCGGCGCAGCGGCTTGTGCTGCTGGCAGCAGGAAGAGCAGAGCAAGAACCAAAATGGCGCCGAAGCGGCATGCGTGAACGCGAACAGTGGAATTAAATAAAGACATGGCAACCGTAACTATGATCCTGACTGATGAATGAATATCAGAAAGAGTCTGCACAGCAAATGTGGAGAAAATAGGGTGTTGATACAACGGGTCAGGAATCTTGGGGGGGTATTGTAGCGAGAAAAACGCAGGGAGACGGCGTACCGCCTCCCTATAGACATCAATACACTTCTGGAACCACCATTGTGTCCGGAACCGGATGACGGTTGTAATCCGGGCTGCGTTTGCGTGGTGGCAGGGTGATCACGTTGCCCTCCGCTTCTTCATAGGGCAGTTGCTCAAGCAGGTGACTGATGCAATTTAGCCGCGCCTTTTTCTTGTCGACACCCTGAACTACCCACCAGGGGGCTTCAGGAATGTTAGTGCGTGCTAACATGACTTCTTTGGCCTCGGTATAGTCTTCCCAGCGGCGGCGACTCTCCAGATCCATCGGGCTGAGTTTCCATTGCTTCAATGGGTCGTGGATGCGGCTGAGAAAACGCAACTCTTGCTCGTCGTCGGTGATTGAGAACCAGTATTTCACTATCTGAATGCCACTGCGCGTCAGCATTTTCTCGAACTCTGGCACGCTGCGGAAGAACTCTTCATATTCTTCGTCGCTGCAAAAGCCCATCACTTTCTCCACCCCGGCACGGTTGTACCAGCTGCGATCGAACAGTACCATTTCGCCTGCGGCCGGCAGATGGGCAATAAAACGCTGGAAATACCACTGGGTACGTTCGCGATCGTTGGGGGCCGGCAGTGCAGCCACACGGCAGGTGCGCGGGTTCAGGCGCTGAGTGATGCGTTTGATCACCCCACCTTTGCCCGCAGCGTCACGGCCTTCAAAAATGATCACCAGCCGATGGCCGGTACGCATAACCCAGTCCTGCAGTTTGACCAGTTCCCCCTGTAAGCGCAGCAATTCGCGGAAGTACTGTTTGCGCCACGCCTTTTTCGAGTCGCTGTCCACTTCGGTATCGTCAAAGCGCAGATCGTCCAGTTCCATTTCCAGCTCTTCGTCATAGCTGTCGTAAAATTCTTGCAGCAAGCGCTGGTTGAAGCTCTCGTCGCGGTTAAATTCATGCATAGACATGGTTAATTCTCCGTGTTAGCCCGGTTTTAGAAATGGTTGAAAATCCAGTACAGCCCAGCGGAAAGCAGCACCGAGGCCGGTAACGTCAAGACCCAGGCCATCAGCAGGTTACGCAGGGTAGACATTTGCAGACCGGAGCGGTTGGCTGCCATGGTGCCGGCGATGCCGGATGACAGCACATGCGTGGTGGAAACCGGCAGCCCAAAGATGTCCGCAGCCCCGATGGTGGTCATCGCCACCAGCTCGGCGCTGGCCCCCTGGGCATAGGTGAGATGGCTTTTACCGATCTTCTCGCCCACGGTCACGACGATACGTCGCCAGCCCACCATGGTGCCCAGCCCAAGGGCAATGGCCACGACCACTTTGACCCAGAACGGAATAAAGCGGGTGGCGCTATCCAGATCGCTTTTCAAGGCATCCAGATTGCGCTGCGAGTCGGCGGATAGGTGAAGTTGTTTTTCCGACTTCAGGTGTTTAATGACCTCCGACGCCAGATACATATCGTTACGGGTATTAGACACGGCCTGAGCGGGGATCTTGTCGACCGAACCGTACTGGCGGATTTGATCGCCAATGGCGCCGGTCAATTGGGCCAGTGCAGGCACGACGTCGGGGGAGAGTTCGCTGGTCCGCACATAGCCGGTCAGCACGTCGCGCGGTTGTGCCTGGTTGACGGCCGGAAACTGACTCAGCAATTGGTTTTTGGTGACTTCTGCCAGTGCGGCGACCCGCGGGATTTGCTCGGGTGGCATTGAGCGGTTGAGCGCATAGGCAATGGGCATGGTGCCGACCAGGATCAGCATGATCAAACCCATTCCTTTTTGCCCATCGTTGGACCCATGAGCAAAGGAAACCCCCGTACAGGTCAGGATCAGTAAACCGCGGATCCACAACGGCGGCGGCGAGTCGTTTTTAGGGGCGGTATAGAGTTGGCGGTTTTTGACAAAGACTTTCAGCGCCAGCAGCAATAATGCGGCAAACACAAAGCCGATCACCGGCGAAAGCAACAGAGCGTAGCCCACTTTGATTGCTTGTCCCCAATCTACGCCGCTGGTGCCGGTGCGGCCGTGAATCAGCGCATTGGCCACCCCAACGCCGATGATTGAGCCAATCAGCGTATGAGATGACGAGGCAGGTAACCCGAGCCACCAGGTACCGAGGTTCCAGATAATCGCCGAGAACAACAGCGCATAAACCATGGCGAAGCCGTTACCGGTGCCAGCCTGTAAGATCAGCTCGACGGGCAGCAGCGAAATGATACCGAACGCCACCACGCCGCTGGAAAGCAGCACGCCGAGAAAATTAAAGAAGCCTGACCAAACAACCGCCACCATCGGCGACAATGAGTGGGTATAAATCACCGTGGCAACGGCATTGGCCGTATCATGAAAACCATTAACGAATTCAAAGCCCAATGCAATCAGTAGCGCTAATCCTAATAAAAGGAACGGGAGGTAACTGGTATATACCGCACCCGCATCACTCACGTCGTTAAATAAATTAACCCCGGCAAAAGCTATCCCCAGTACTAATAAAAACACAAAAAAAAGAACAGTGAGTCGACTGTTCTTTTGGTAGATTTTTGGCAGGCTGGATGCAGATGGTGCACCTGCTTGAACGGCGCTGTTTTCGCTCATAAAGGACCTTCCCGATAAACTTCATTTAGAATACTGACGGAGCCGTACGCTGTTGCCATCAAAGTATTGGGAAACAATGTGACTTTTTTATGACGGTAATATTAATCATCGGGAAAAGTGAAAATAATTAACGTTGGCATTTAAAGATTGATATAAATGCTGGAGCTGATTATTAATTGGTGTGGTTATTCAGGATAAAGATTTATGGCTCAAACGGTTGCGGAAAAATTGCACAAACTTGATTTTGATGATGAGGTCACCGGGCTGATTTATGGCCACGTATTCCGCACGGCAGAGCCGCCGCTACGCGTTTCATCGCAGCAGGCTTGTCAGGCTTATCAGACATTGTCACCGGGTGAGGGTTTTATCTGGTTACATCTCAATTTGAACCATGCAGCCGCTGAGAAATGGCTGAAAAATCACTTCGCTATTTCCGACTTTTTCTTCGATGAGATCCGTCATGGTTCACATACCACGCGTATTGAACGTCAGGGCGACGATCTGTTTGCCGTGCTCAACGACGTGATTTTTCACCCTAAAGAAAACAATCCAGAGATCGCGACGTTATGGCTGTATTGCCGTAGCGGGCTGGTGGTCACGGTACGGCACAAGCCGCTGCGTTTAATCGAACGGTTGCTGAGCCGGTTGGGGCCGCTACAACTGACATCCTCGACCGAACTGCTGGCGCATCTGCTGGAAGAACAGGAGGACGTGCTTGAGCAAGTGGTGCGACAGGCCAACCAGTATGTCGATACCATCGAAGACCGCCTATTGAGTAATCACGTTAAACGAAACCGTACAGAACTGGGGCGTATGCGCCGTATGCTGCTGCGTTTTCAGCGTTTACTGGCACCGGAACCTGCGGCGCTGTTCCGTTTGCTCAACCGGCCACCGGCCTGGTTGAGCCGCGACGTGGTACAAGATCTGCGCCAATTCACGGAAGAATTTACCGTGGTGTTGAACGATCTCGCCAGTCTTACCGAGCGCATTCGTCTGTTGCAGGAGGAGATTGGCGCCAAGCAAATGGAACAGAATAACCGTACGCTCTATACCCTGACAGTGATCACCGTGTTGGCGCTGCCGATCAATATCGTTGCGGGTTTCTTCGGGATGAACGTGGGAGGGATCCCGCTGGCCAGCAACCACCACGGCTTTATTTTGCTGGTGTTGCTGGTCGGCGGTTTTACGCTGGTGACCGGCTATCTGGCGTTCAGACGCCGGGATGAAAGCTGACTAGAGTCTGGCCCGGTACTCTTCTTCCAACTTGGCGTGGGTGCTCCAGAACGGCTGTGGCTGACGATCGTGCAGGCGATCGACCAGGATATCCAAATGCGTGTGCCAGCCTCCGG
This sequence comes from Serratia sp. PL17, assembly GCF_017832355.1. GTDB lineage: Bacteria > Pseudomonadota > Gammaproteobacteria > Enterobacterales > Enterobacteriaceae > Serratia. Next base: position 1,478,578 of record NZ_JAFIBY010000001.1, on the reverse strand, counting down.
CGACGCTGAGCATTTCGTCGCGGTTAGCCAAGCGGCGATGGGTCACCGTCAACAGCACGGCATTTCCCTGTTCAGTCAGTTCAAAGGTCACTTCGGAAGGGCGACTCTGTCCTTGTTCCGCCCAGGTAAAGCTCAGCAGGCGTGGGGGGAAAAGGCAGGTGATGTGACCGATATTGCTGACGCTGCAGCCAAGGTTTTTATATTTGGCCGGTGTTTGTTCATGCTCACCGGTGAGGTCAGAATTGCGGAACACCAGCTCAACCTGGGCACCATTTTCCAGTTTCATATCGCCGGCGGCCAGCCAGGTGGCGCGTTTGTCGGATTCCGTCAAATAGGCCCATACTCGCTCGATCGGGCCGGGAAGCAGCCGCTGAATGCGCAGCGTGCCGGTTTCAATAATCATGCCGTAGTCGTTCATGGTTCACTCCTTGGGAGGATTCGGTTCGGGCTGCAGCAGCGCGATTTCCAGCGCGTCCAGCCGCTCTGTCCAGAAATGCTCGTAGGTTTGCAGCCATTGCATGGCTTGTGCCATTGGCTCGGGTTCAAGCCGGCAGATATGGTTTCTTCCCTGCACGGTGCGTTGCACCAGCCCAGCAAGCTCCAGTGCTTTGATATGCTTGGAGGCGCCGGCAAACGACATCTGCAACGGCGCGGCCAGTTCACCAATGCTGTGCTCTCCATCGGCCAACGTACGCAGTATCGCGCGACGCGTTGGATCAGAAAGCGCTCGGAAAATGGCGTCCAGCTGTGAGGAAGATAATTTAACCATATGGTTGAATATAGAACAGGTAGGCGAATATTCAACCAGTTTGTTGAATATTTTTTATTGCCCCGACTGAAGGGCCGGGGCAATGTGTTCAGGCATGGGTTTGCGCCAGTAATGCGTTAAGCAGTACGTTGGCACCGGCTGTCGACCATTCGCGGGAAATATTTTCCAGCTCGTTGTGGCTGATGCCTTCCACGCAGGGAATGAAGATCATCGCCGTCGGCGCAACCCGGCTCAGGTAGCAGGCGTCATGACCCGCGCCGGAAACCATATCGCGGTGGGAATAGCCCAGTGACCGTGCGGCTTGCCGAATGCTGTCGATGCAACCTTGATCAAAGCGTATCGGTTGATACTGGAAAATACGTTCGGCGTGGGCGCTCAGACCCTTGGTACCAACCTCGGCTACGGCCGCTAACAGCCGCTGTTCCATCTGTTCCAGTACCCTCTCTTGCGGATGGCGGAATTCGACGCTGAAAAACACCTTACCGGGTACCACATTGCGCGAATTGGGGCTAATTTGTGCCATGCCCACCGTGGCGCGGGCGTCGGGCATGAAATCCGTACCGATGTTATTGACGGCAATAACCATGGCGGCAAAACCGAGCAGGGCATCGCGACGGCGATCCATCGGTGTGGTACCTGCATGGGCGCTAAAACCGGTGATTTCCAGTTCATACCAACGTTGCCCTTGCGCCGTTGTCACCACGCCAATCTCAATGTTTTCTGCTTCAAGAATCGGCCCTTGCTCAATGTGCAGTTCAAAGGCGGCGTGAATCGGCATTCCGCCTACCGCATGTTCACCCGCATAACCGATTTGCTGCAATGCCTCACCGATGCTGACACCCTGATCGTCGCGACGCGACAGGCCGTACGCCAGGTCAAATACGCCAGCAAACACCCCCGAGGAGATCATCGCCGGGGCGAAGCGTGCGCCTTCCTCGTTAGTCCAGTTGACGACCTCAACGGCACGTTCCGTGGTGATCTGGCGATCGTTGAGAGTGCGGATCACCTCCAGACCGGCGAGCACGCCATAAATGCCGTCAAAACGTCCTCCGTTGGGTTGAGAGTCAACGTGGGAACCGGTGATCACCGGCGCCAGTTCTGGGCGAGAACCTTCACGGCGCAGAAACATATTACCCATGCGATCGACGCGCACGCTGCAACCGGCTTCCAGTGCCCAGTCACGCAACTGGTCGCGTGCCAGGCGATCTTCTTCGCTCAACGCCAGCCGGGTGACGCCGTCTTTCGGGATGGCGCCAAACTGTGCCATATCACGCAGGCTTTGCCACAGGCGCTCCCCATTCACCCGTTGTGTCATTCCTTCTCTCCCTGCGGTTTGGTCGCATAGCGGAAATCACAGCAGGACGCACCGGACATAATGGTTTGGGTACGTTGCAGCTCGACATCCGGCGCATAGCCAACGATAAACTGGCTGTCGCGCGCGCAAGACAACAAATGACCGATTTCGCCCAATCCCATTTGATGGTACATCTCGGCATAGCGGCAGCGGGTAACGTTATAGTCGAAATGTTGTTCGTCCTGATAGATCACCTTTACCTGCAGCGCATCGTCTTTTTCCCACAGGTATTGCAAGGCGGCGAAACTCTGCAAATCGGCGCCATTGGGCTCCTGCGCAGCAAAGTTTTTGCCCGCCTCAATGGCGGCGTTTTCGATGGCTTCGCCGATCACCGCCTGTGCGCGTTCCTTGCCTATCTCACGCACCAGAATCTGATAGATCGGTTTAATGATTTCCGCCTCTATGCGTCGCCGGGCCAGAATACCCAATTCGTTTTTTGCATCGCTCATCGCCTTGCTCCTCATTGCCTTGCGGATTTCTTATTGTGTTTTTGCGCCGCCCAGTACGCTCTGCGGCTGCCATTTGCCGTCAACGACCCGATAAAGGGTGAAGCTCGGCTGTTGCAGGTTGCCCTGCGAATCGAATGCAATGGTGCCTGTAACACCTTGATAATGAAGGGTGCGCAATGCCGGCAGGTAATCGGCTGGATCGGCAGACCCCGCTTGCTCCATGGCAGCAATCAATACCCGGGTGGCGTCGTAGGCGAACGGCGCATGCAGTTCGATATGGGTTTTATAGCGGTCGCGATAGGCCTGCTCAAAGGCCTTGCCGCCTGGCATCTGTTCCAGCGGCAAACCGGGCTCCAGTGCGACGACGCCTTCACCTTCTTTTTGCGCCAGCGTCAGGAACGTCTGGCTGACAAAACCACCGGCGCCCATTAATTGGGTGTTCATCCCCAGTTGTTTGATGCGACGGGCCAGAGGAGCGGCCTGAGAATCAACACCGCCGAAGAAGATCAGATCAGCGTTCTTGCTGCGCAGGGTGGTTAATACCGCACTGAAATCGACAGTCTTGTCGTCGACATATTCACGCGCTACCGGCTGAATTCCTTGCGCCGCCAGTGACTTGATGAACTCATCTGCCAGCCCTTGTCCGAAGGCGGTACGGTCATCTATTACCGCAATACGCTTGGCCTTGAGTACCTTGGCCGCATATTCACCCGCGTAATTGCCACCGTCATCGTCATGGCCCATCACGCGGAAGCTGGTATCGAACCCTTGTTGAGTATAGCCGTGGCCGGTGGCGACGGGCGCGACCTGGGCAATGCCGGCATCGTGGTAAATGCGTGCTGCCGGTATGCTGGTACCGGTGTTCCAGTGGCCCACCACACCCGCGACGCCTTCGTCCACCAAGCGTTGGGCTACGGCAACCGCAGTACGTGGGTCGGACTGATCGTCCTCTGACAGCAGTTTAAAGACGACCGGCTTGCCTTTCAGCGTGGGTTTTTGGGCATTGGCATCGGCGATCGCCAGCTGCGCGCCGTTCTCCAAATCTTTGCCGATGCGCGCGGAAGGGCCCGTCAACGGACCCGCCAGGCCGATCAGAATAGTTTCATCGGCCAAAGCCGGTGATGCCGCACTCAGGCTAACCAAAACGGCGGCGGCAAGTGCCAGCGGCTTCAAGCGAGTTATCTTGTTCATGTATAGCTCCCGGTGTGATTAAAAATAAAAAGGTTATTCACCCAAATAGGCTTGTTTGATTTTTTCATCATCCAACATGTCGGCAGAGCGTCCACAGTGGCTCACACTGCCGCTGTCCAGCACATAGGCGCGGTCGGTTGATGCCAGCGCCAGCCGGGCATTTTGTTCCACTAAAAGTAACGTGACACCGTCACCAGAAAGACGTTTGATGACCTCAAAAATGGCTTCGACCACAATGGGTGCCAACCCCATCGAGGGTTCATCCAACACCAACAGCCGGGGGCGACTGAGCAAGGCGCGGCCCATTGCAACCATTTGCTGCTCGCCGCCGGAAAGCAGCCCGGCCTGCTGTTGCAGCCGTTCGCGCAGACGTGGGAAAAGGGTGCAAACCTGTTCCATATCCTGACGTACTGCCGCTTTGTCACGTCGCAAATAGCTACCGAGCTGCAAGTTTTCCAGTACCGTCATGCGGGCAAAAATACCGCGTCCTTCCGGCACCATGACCAGCCCTTGTTGCAATAGCTGATGTGTCGGTACGCCGCGAATAGAGCGTCCCTCAAACAGGATCTCGCCCCCGAAGGGCTGCAGGCCCGTTAGTGCTCGCAGGCTGGAGGTTTTTCCGGCACCGTTGGCACCGATCAATGTCACCTGTTCGCCGCTGTTCACCGAAAAATCGATGCCTTTAACGGCATGAATACCGCCGTAGGACACTTTTAGTTGTTTGACTGCCAGTAACGGTTCAGACATGAGCAGCCCCTCCCAGATAGGCACGGATCACGGCAGGTTCGCGTCGTACCTGAGCAGGTTCGCCTTCGGCAATAACTTTGCCGTAGTCGAGTACCGTCAGGCGGTCGCACAATCCCATCACCAGCTTGACGTCATGTTCGATCAACAGCAGGGTTTTGCCGCTTTCGCGGATACGTTGCAGCAGATCGCGCAACGCCACTTTCTCGGCAGCATTCATGCCTGCCGCCGGTTCGTCCAGGGCCAGCAATTTGGGTTCGGTGGCCAATGCGCGGGCAATTTCCAACCGACGCTGATGGCCATAGGACAAATCGCCGGCGCGGTAATCGGCAAATTGACTGATGCCGACGTACTCCAGCAGCGCGTAGGACTTCTCCCGCGTTGCCTGCTCTTCTTGCCGCGCGCGACGGTGGCGTGAAATTGCCGCCCAGAGACCATTGCGGGTACGCAGATGACAGCCGACCATCACGTTTTCCAACACGCTCATTTCATTGAACAACCGCAGATTCTGGAAGGTACGCGCAATACCGGCTTGCGCCACTTTATCTATCGCCTGTGGTTTGTAGCGGCGATCCTGTAAACGGAATTCGCCGCTGTCGGCGCGATACAGGCCGGTGATCAGGTTAAAACAGGTGGTTTTTCCTGCACCGTTCGGCCCAATCAGACCGTAAATCTCCCCCTGACGAATACTGATGCTGACGTCATCGACAGCGGTGAGCCCGCCAAAGCGTTTACTGACGTTACTGAGCGTGAGGAGTGGTGTCATGACGTTGCCCCTTGTGGGTGGCGTGCCGGCCACAAGCCCGCAGGGCGATAGAGCATCACGAGAATCAACGCCAGCCCGTAAAACAGTTGGCGGATAATTTCCGGATCGATCCACACCTGCCCAAATAACGCCTGTTGCAGTGGCCCCATGGTACTGCGCAGCAATTCTGGCAGCGCGGCCAGTAGCAAAGCGCCGAGGATCACGCCGGGTATGTGGCCCATTCCGCCTAAAACCACCATGGCCAAGACGGCGATAGACTCTTGCAAGGTGAAGGACTCTGGCGAGACAAACCCCTGAAACGCGGCAAACAGCGCCCCGGCAATACCGCCAAAGGTGGCACCAATGGCAAATGCCAGCAGCTTGAAGTTACGCGTATTGATGCCCATGGCGCGTGCAGCGTCTTCATCCTCGCGGATGGCGGTCCAGGCGCGGCCAACCCGCGAATGTTGCAGGCGGAGACAGATAAACAGGATCAGCAACAGCAATGCGGCGAACAGATAGTAATAGAGGTAGAGCGACGAAAAACGCAGGCCAAACCATTGGTGCATGCCGGAAAACGTCAGGCCAAACAATGAGACGGGATCGATGCCGGAAATCCCCTTCGGGCCATTGGTTATGTTGAGGGGGCGATCCAGATTACGCATTAGAATACGCACGATCTCGCCGAAACCCAGTGTGACGATGGCCAAATAGTCACCGCGAAGCCGCAGCGTGGGTGCCCCCAGAAAAATGCCGCACAGCGCTGCCAGCAGTGCAGCCAAGGGGATCAGTAACAAAATCGACAGATGCAGGCCATTCGGGAACCAGTGCAATAGCAGCGGGAACTGATCGGTCAAATGTGGAGATGACAACAGCGCGGTCAGATAGGCGCCTACCGCGTAAAAAGCGATAAACCCCATATCCAGCAGGCCAGTGAGGCCGACCACGATGTTCAGCCCCAGTGCCAACATCAGGTACAGCAGTGCGAAATCGATCACCCGTACCCAATAGTTGCCGCCTGCGGCACCGGCCACCCAGGGGGCCAGCACCAGGCCGAGCATAAACAAGACTACGCCGAGTCTGGCGCGGTGTGGGCTGTCGGTATGTATCATGGTGGTCAGAATAGTCATTTTTGTCCTCAGGCGCGGGTAGCGACGCGTTCGCCTAGCAGCCCGGATGGGCGGAACACCAACACGGCAATTAAAATCAGGAAGGCAAACACATCCTGATAGTTGCTGCCGAAAGTCCCGCCGGTCAGTTCGCCGAGATAACCGGTGCCCAGTGATTCAAACAGCCCTAGCAGTAATCCGCCGAGCATCGCGCCACGCAGATTGCCGATCCCACCCAGTACGGCAGCCGTAAAGGCCTTGATGCCGGGCAGGAAGCCCATGGAGAAACCGGCATTGCCGTAGTTACTGGCCATCATGATGCCTGCCACGGCTGCGAGAGCACCGCCAAGGGCAAAGGTCAGAATGATGATGCGGTTGGGATCAATACCCATCAGGCTGGCGACCTGGGGGTTTTCAGCCGTGGCGCGCATAGCGCGGCCAAAGCGAGAGTGTTCGACCAAGAACAACAGCCCGACCATCACCAGTACGGCAACGACCAGTGTGGCGATGCCCGTCCCGGTGATCACCGCCGGTGCGTGTTCAGCGCTGCCTTGAGTTAGCGCGATAGGGGACATGGGTAACAGTTGCGAGAACATCAACGGATTGCGCGACCAGATAAGCATGGCCAACGTTTGTAGCAGCAGCGAAACGCCAATCCCGCTGATCAGGGGCGCCAGGCGCGGCGCATTGCGCAGGCGGCGATAGGCCAGACGCTCGATACTCATCGATACCAGGGCGCAGACCGCCATGGCGATAAGTGCCGCCAGCAGCAGCACGGCATACGGCGACAGCGCAGGAAAATGGTGCTGTAACACGCCGATGGCGGACAGTGCGCTGAGTGTGCCAACCATCAACACATCACCGTGGGCAAAATTGATGATGCGCAGGATGCCGTAAACCATGGTGTAGCCCAGGGCGATCAACGCATAAATGCTGCCGAGCATCAGGCCGTTGACGGTCTGCTGTATCAGCGTATCCATAGGGGAGAGTCCCGAAAAATAATGATTCAGGACGCTCACACTAGAGAATTAAAAAAAATTGTAAAATACGGAAAAATAATTTCTTATACAAAAAACGCGTGTTTTTAATAGATTGATTTATCTGTATATTAAATTTAAACCTTCGCTGTATTTTCACAAAAATAGCCAATATATGAAAAAAACAGAACAATATGCAGTGCCGTTACCCAACGATCCGCCGCTTCGTGCTGTACGGGCATTTGAGGCTATTGCCCGCTTGGGCAGCGTTACCGGCGCAGCGAAAGAACTGGGGATTTCACCCTCGGCGGTGAGCCATCAGCTCAAAACCCTGGAGGCATTTCTGCAGATGCCGCTGACCGAACGCCAAGGGCGTAAGCTGATCCTGCGTAATGAAGGGCGGGACTATTACCGTTCGATACGCTCGGCGTTTAACGTACTGCGTCAGGCGACGGAGCAGGTGCGAGAACAATCAGCATCCCGACAGGTGACCATCAGTCTGATCCCGCTGTTTGGCATGGGGTGGTTTATTCCACGGCTACAGGGTTTTCTACGTGAGAACCCCGAGACCGACATTAACGTGGTGTACGCTAATCACCGTAACTATCTCAGTGACGCTGCGGATATTTCGATTCGTTTTGGTGCCGGGCAATGGACAGGTTATCGCAGTGAAAAACTGATGTCCGGTAAAATGGTGCCCGTGTGCAGCCGGGATTTTATCAAGCTACACGGGGTGTTCGATACGCCAGATCAACTCTCGCCGCTGCCGCTGTTGCATGATGAAGAACGCACGACCTGGATGCAGTGGTTTCAGCTAGCCGGGGCGCAGCGCCCCTTACGCAGCACCGGCCCGATGTTTGAAGACGGTTTATTGACCTTGGCGGCAGTGCAGGCCGGGCTGGGGTGCGCCCTGATGCGCGAGCCATTGATCACCCCTTACCTGAACAGTGGTGAACTGGTTAAGCTGTTCGATCTGGCGATCGACGACGGCCGTGATTATTACCTGTGCGTGCGGCAAGACAGTGAACTGTCGCCGGAGGGACTGGATCTGCAACGCTGGTTGTTGAAAGAGGCCGGGGTTTGAACACCCCGCGCCAGATGTGATTCAGAATTCGACGTCTTCCAGGCTGAAAAACTCGGTCTGATCGTTATAGGAAAAGATTTCCGCATAACGTCCCCAGTTAATGACGGTGTCCAGTGTCTCCTTCGCTGCGGCGTCAGACAGCGAGTCCTCCAGTTCCTGCTCAAAGCGCATACGCGGCGCACGGTGGCCCGGGCGTTCGTCCAGCACAGTTTTGATCAGCGCGGCCAGCGGCAGGTAGCGCAGTAAATGCTCGGCGAACATGACTTTACGTGCCTGGACATCGTAGTCGGCAAAGGTTCGCGCTGAGGGTGTCAGAAAAATATCCCCTTCACGGACATCTGCGAAACCCAAAAATTGCAGCACTTCGGCGATCGGGAACAGATCATCCACTTCCAAGTGGAGAGAATGAGCGATGTCCGGCATGTCGGCGCGGCCGAAATAAGGCGCGGCAGCCAACGTTTCTATCAGACCGGCAATCAGGTTGGTGGAAACATGCGGTAAACGCGTGCCAAGCTTCAGGCCTTTTTTAACGCTCTCATCCACCGGTCTGGCGGTCATTTTGGCGTAAACGTCATCCACCAGGCGGCGGAATAACGGATCCAGCCGATTACGTGGGTGGCTGAACGGGACCTTGATTTCAGCAACGACCCGTCCGGGGTTGGAGGACAGCACCAAAATTCGGTCACACATAAACACCGCTTCTTCAATGTTATGCGTCACGATCAACACAGACTTAATCGGCATACGGCCCTGGTTCCATAAATCGAGCAGGTCGGTACGCAGTGTTTCCGCCGTCAGCACATCCAGCGCGGAGAAGGGCTCATCCATTAACAGCAGCGTTGGGTCCACCACCAAGGCCCGGGCAAAGCCGACCCGTTGGCGCATGCCGCCTGAAAGCTCACGCGGGTAGGCGTTTTCAAAGCCGTCCAGACCGATCAGGTCAATCGCGGCCAGCGCGCGCTCACGCCGTTGATTGGCGGCAACACCCAAGGCTTCCAGTCCCGCCTCCACGTTTTGCAATACGGTGAGCCAGGGGAAAAGGGCAAAGGTCTGAAACACCATGGCAATGCCTTTGGCCGGGCCGCTTAACGGTTGGCCAAGATAGTCAACCGTGCCTGATGTGGGCTCGATCAACCCGGCAATGATCCGCAGCAACGTTGATTTACCGGAACCAGACCGCCCCAGCAACCCGACAATCTCCCCGGCCCGTAAAGACAGATTAACGTCATTGAGGATCAGCAGTTCGCTGTGCGTCGTGTTAAAGCCGTGGTCGATGTGCTTTACCGCTAAAATTTCCGTGCCGGCGAGCGGCGCTACCCTGTTTTCTGGATCTGACATCTGAACGCTTCCTTAATCGATGCGGAATCGGGATTCGGCGTAGGCATACAGCGGACGCCACAGCAGGCGATTGAACAGAGTGACAAATAACGACATCACGGCGATGCCCAAAATGATTTTAGGGAAGTCGCCCGCGGTGGTGGTTTGTGCGATGTAGGCGCCCAGTCCATGTGCCGTGACCTGCGTGCTGCCCCACTGCACGAACTCTGCCACGATACTGGCGTTCCAGGCGCCACCTGAGGCGGTAATGGCCCCGGTGATGTAATAAGGGAAAATGCCGGGCAGCATGACCTGACGCCACCATTGCCAACCACGAATATGGAAGTTGGCAGCGGCTTCTCGGTAGTCGTTGGGGAAGGCGCTGGTGCCCGCGACCACGTTGAACAGGATGTACCATTGGGTACCGAGCACGATCAGTGGCGACAGCCAAATATCCGGATTGAGGTGGAAGTGCACAATGGTGATGACGAATACGGGAAACAACAGGTTGGCTGGGAAGGCGGCCAGAAATTGGGCAATAGGCTGAATTTTGCCGGCCAACGCAGGGCGCAGCCCAATCAGCACCCCAAGCGGCACCCAGATCAGCGATGAGATCGCGATCAGTACGGTGACGCGCAACAACGTAATGAGACCCAGTACCAACACATGGCCGACGTCCGCCAGCGTCACCCCAGTCTGCACATAAAGGATCACGTGATAAGCAATGGCGATCGTCAGTAGGAGCAGCAGGCCGCTCCAGCACAGGTCGATCAGGTGCGAGCGTTTTTGTCGTTGCACGTTGCTGGCTCGGCGGCGTCTTATTGTCGGCAGATTGAACCGCAGGCGTGCGGTCTTGGCCAGAAGTGCACCCAAGGGCGTCAATAACAGGTGAATGAGTCGCGTGCGGCGCATCAGGTTCAGCACCCACGAGTTTGGCGCATGGGCTGAGCGGGTGGTTTCCATGCGAAATTTGTCTGCCCACGCCACCAATGGGCGGAACAACAACTGGTCATAAGCCAAAATCACCACAGTCATGGTGAGCAGTACCCAACCGACCGCGTGCAGATCTTTTCTCAGTATCGCCTGTGCGAGGTAGGCGCCAATACCGGGTAGCGTAAAGGTGTTATTACCGACCGTAATGGCTTCAGACGCCACGATAAAGAACCAGCCGCCAGACATCGACATCATCATGTTCCAGATCAGGCCCGGCATTGAAAATGGCACATCCAGCTTCCAAAAACGCTGCCAGGGGCTCAAATGAAAACCGCGCGACACCTCCAGTAAATCACGTGGCACGGTACGCAGTGATTGATAAAAACTGAAGGTCATATTCCAGGCTTGGCTGGTGAAAATCGCGAAGATGGCGGCGAGTTCGACGCCTAACACCCTGCCGGGAAACAGTGCGATAAAGAAGGTCACGGTAAAGGAAATATAACCGAGTACCGGCACCGACTGAAGAATATCGAGAATAGGCACCAGCACTTTTTCCGCACGGCGGCTCTTGGCTGCCAGCGTGCCGTAAACCAAGGAAAATATCAGCGCTGCCACCATGGCGATAAGCATGCGCAAGGTGGTGCGCAGGGCATATTCAGGCAGGTTAGCGGGATCAAGAGAGATGGCCTGGGTTTTTAGCGTCATGATTGGCTGCATCGTTTGATGCAGGCCAACAGCCATCATCGCAATAGTGCCGATAATCATCGGGAAGGCGATAACATCCCACCCGTTGGGCAGTAAACGCCGGGCGGAGGCGTGTATATTGAGCCTGACGTTCATCTAACCTCTCTTTAAACCAAAATTGGTCGAGTTTTGAGGGTAATGGCAGCACAACGACTATAGACCATTACCAACCGGCATTTTTAAACCGTTACTCAGCAGACGTCGTTTCAGTGGCTGTCATGCCACAGTGTACCGATGGCGGATGACAATTCAGATTATCGTGATCGTGCAGTAGCTTTGCTGGGGGGAAGCGATAATAATTCATAGACTAAGACAGGATGACCGTTCGATTTTCAAAGAGGATTACGTTATGTCTGCCGGCAGTGACACGGAACAACCCAACAAGTCGAGCTTAACTCTGTTGGCAGGTGGCGCACTGGGTGTGGTGTTTGGTGATATTGGTACCAGCCCCTTGTATACCTTCAAAACGGTGCTGTTTCTCTCTGGCGATACCCCCTCGGTACCCGTGATTCTTGGGTTGTTGTCGCTTATTTTCTGGACACTGGTGATCGTTACGTCGTTGAAATACGCAATGTTCGCGATGCGTATTGATAACCGTGGCGAAGGCGGCATCATGGCCTTGATGTCGCTGTTGGTCAGTAAGACCAGCTCCCGCCCAATGGTGCTGTTTGCCGGCCTGTTTGGTGCGGCATTGATCTACGGCGATGGGGCGATCACCCCGGCGATCTCCGTACTGTCGGCGCTGGAAGGGCTTAACATTGTTCTGCCTGAATCGCAGCCCTATATTTTGCCGGCGGCGGTGGCCATCTTGGTCAGCCTGTTCGCTATTCAACCGCTCGGCACTGCACGCATCGGTAGGGTGTTTGGGCCGATTATGGCGCTGTGGTTTTTTTCCATCGCGGCCTTGGGCATCTGGGGGATTATTCAGCATCCTGCGGTGCTGATGGCGTTGAATCCTTTGTATGGCGTTAACTTCCTGTTCTCTAATGGGGTGACCAGCTTTCTGGTGCTCGGTGGCGTTTTCCTCTGTGTCACTGGTGCAGAGGCGCTGTACGCCGATATGGGGCATTTTGGCAAAAAGCCGATCTGGCTCGCGTGGTTTGGCATCGTTTTCCCCAGCCTATTGCTGAACTATGCCGGACAGGCTGCGCTCATTCTGTCTGGCGCCGACGTGACCCAAAATATCTTCTTCCGCCTGTGTCCGCCGGTGCTGCAAATCCCTCTGGTTATCCTGGCGACGTTGGCCACCATCATCGCAAGCCAGGCTATCATCAGCGGGGCTTTCTCCATGACCCGTCAGGCTATCCAGCTTGGCTGGCTGCCACGCCTGCAGGTGAAACAGACCACGGAGGAAAGCTACGGGCAAATCTACATCGGTGCCATCAACTGGTTGCTGATGGCGGTCACCGTCTTCCTGACGGTGTTCTTCAAGTCGTCCGATAATTTGGCTGCCGCTTACGGCATCGCCGTGTCGCTTACCATGATCATGACCACCGGGCTGCTGTTTGTGGCGATGCGAGAGGTATGGCGATGGGGAGTGGTCACCAGTTTGTTGGTGGCAGGCGGCTTTTTTATCGTCGATCTCAGTTTCCTGTTGGCCAACCTCAGCAAGGTGATGCAGGGCGGTTATGTCCCGTTGCTGTTGGCCACTCTGGTGTACGGCGTGATGCTAATCTGGCATCGCGGGGTGATCGCGGCTTCCCGTACCTTGGGGGAAAAAAGCGTGCCGTTGACGGATTTCCTGGCACACCTTGAAGAGCAAAAAATCCCCCGTGTACCCGGCACTGCAATATTTCTTACTCGTACGCTAAATGGCACGCCGCCGGTGATGAAGTGGCACGTTAAGCGTAACGGTTCGCTGCACGCCACCGTGTTGACACTGAATATTATGATCGTCAACGAACCCCGCGTAGCGAATGCCGAGCGGTTGGTCATCCGACAACAGTCACCGGGGTTCTGGTGCGGAATCGCCAGCTACGGTTTTATGGAGCGGCCCCATATTCCCCGCTTATTACGCCATGCAGAGGCGCAGAAAACCGGGCTGAATTTTGATGACGCGACCTATTACCTGGGTCATGAAACCGTGGTACGCCGCGAGGCCAATGACCGATTACCGGCGTGGCAGCGCAACATTTTTGCATTGATGGTGCGCAACGGTATGCACGTAACCGATTATTACTATTTGCCCAGCGATCAGGTTGTTGAAATTAGCCGCCGGGTGCCGGTTTGAGGCGCTTGGCTATAGGTTAAAAGCATTGGTTATTTAACTGTCTGCGCGGGAGAGGGTACATTGCGGTAGCGCGATGGGCGCTGCTTGTGAGTGAAGGGTGTATGTCATTGTTCGATCTTACCGCGTTGGCAGCCGATCTTCCGCAGGCATGGCGTTCCCGCGTATTGGGACATGTCGGCTCGGCCAACATCAAAGTGCTGCGCATGGACTCGCGTAGCAGTGAGGAAGAAGTGCATGATTACAACGAAGGCCTCCTGGTGATCAGCGGCCAACTGCGGTTGCAGGTGGCGGGGGACGAAATTGTGGTGAGGGCCGGCCAGCTATATCAGGCTTCTGCTGGCGTGCCACACCGCGTATTACCGGGCAGCGAGGGCACGCTGGTGATCTTCGATCTGCCGGAAGATTGAGTACCGTCGTTTCTGTCGAAGGGGACGCCTGCTGCCTAAGGCTGGTCACTTAAGGTGTTTTTAGCGAGTTCAAGACTATTTCGGTCATTCAATGAGCAAAGCACCATGAGGCTCATGTGCCTCTACCGAGCAGGGGAACCAGGGCGGAGTCCCTCTAGGCAGAGGGGCCCCACTTACCGATCAATGCGGTTGCGCCAGAAATGTGACCACGCCCTCGAGAAAGCGTTTTCTGCCGGCGTTATCCCGATCAAGATGGACAAAATGTGTGGCTTCAGGAATGGCCAGCATCTCTGCCAGGGGGGCATCTTTCATGATGGCCGCAGCATCTTCGGGCCGGCTCCAGAAGTCCCGCTCAGAGCGGATAACCAACACCGGAACGTTAGTTAATGCGGTTGCGGACCACTGTTTTTTGCCCGTGGCCAGTTCAAAGCTGTCAGCCATTGCACCTGTTGGCGCCCTGAAACTTTGCGGTGTTCTGCGTTGTGACGTTTTGTCCGATGCCAGAGCCGCATCACCGTAAGCGCGTTTAACCGTTTCATCACGCCACTGAGTTTTATCCAGCATGGGAATGCTTTTATCCCAGACAACAAACAGACTGTCTCGCGTGCTCAGACCCCAGCCGCCAAATTTTGCCGTGTTGAAATGCCCGGGGTTCCGAGGGTCTTCCAGTGGCGAGCCATATCCCAGTGATGGGTGATGGGCGCTTCCGCCATAAAGCGTATTATAAAGAACCAGTCGTTCAACATTCTGGGGGTACTGCGACGCGTAAGCGCCTGCCCAGTGACCCCCGGTAGCCCATCCCAGGAGACTAATGCGGGGGGAACCATTCCATGTTTGAATAGCACGTACGGCGTGGGCGATATCGTTTACGGCATCTGCAGTGCGCATCAACGGCATTGACTGGTCAGGCGGTGCATCCATTTCAACTGGCCGACTTGATAACCCATACCCCCGCAGATCAAGGATATACACCTGAAGCCCTGTCTGTGCCAGGTCTGCTGCCAGAGAGCCGCCCTTAACGGGCAGATCAAAAGAGGCGATACCGGGAACACGGGCACCATGAATCAGTAGAACCGGCGAAAGTGGTGTCGTACTGCTTGATTTCAGTCTGACTTCCCTAATGTGGAGCCGTTCTCCATTCTCAAGTGCAACATACCTCTCTGTACGGCTGATCGGGTTGGATAGGTCATTTTCTTCTGACGCGCCCAGCGCGCATGATGCCGACATCATCAGGAAGGCTGCCAGCATATCTATGCTTCGGTAAGGCAGTGATAATGATCTGAGTATGTTCATTGTCCTTTCTGCTCCACGAATATATACAGGGAGTATATTCATGTGGCTTCCATGATGTGTCTAATACTATTGTGGTGCTTTCTTAATACATTAAAGGTATCGCGATATGCTCACCCTGCGTCAGTTGCGCCAATTTCTGGTTGTTGCGGAAACAATGAATATGCGGAAAGCATCAGAGCGTTTACATATGGCTCAACCCCCGCTGACAAAAGCGATCCGTCATATGGAAGAGACGCTGGGTACCCGGCTTTTTGAGCGAACAAATCGAATCACGGCACTGACCCCAGCAGGAAAGGTGTTGCAGAAGGAAGCGGTTGCGACGCTCATGCAGATGGAAAGGGCGATGTTGTTGACCCGACGTGCTGGCGAGGGAATGACAGGGACTTTGCGTATCGGTTTTGTGGCCACTGCCATCAGACATTTGCTTCCTGACATGATTGCTCGTTTTCACGTCTCCTGCCCGAAGGTTGTTCTTGAGTTGAAAGAAATGACAACCGCACGTCAGGTGGCAGGCATTCTGGATGATTCGCTTGACGTTGGCATTGTGGTGTTACCCGTTCCTGAATACGCAATACAGAAACTCTCTTATCACCGATTTTTTAGCTGTCCGCTGGTTGCCGTTTTGCCAAAAAAACACCCGGATAACGCAAGCGGTGCTTTGCCGCTTTCTGCTCTGGCGGGGGAACCCTGGGTATTATTCCCGGAGCAGGAAGGGCCTGGCCTCTATCGTTCTATTACGGAGGCCTGTGAAAAGGAAGGGTTTATTCCAGAGGTTGTCCAGCGAGCATTGCAGATGGAAACGATTGTCGGCCTGGTTGCTTCGGGGTTAGGGGTCAGTCTTGTCCCGGAGTTTATGCAAAAAAATGGATGGGCAAATGTTTCTTTTTGCAAACTTATTGGGGAGCCGATCCTGTATCAGGTTGCCTTGACTCATAAGCCAGAAAATACCAATCCTTATATTGCGGATTTTGTAAAGAACGCGACGCACCCGCAGTAATCAGAAGGTTATTCGCCGTTGCCAAGCGCGGTGAGCGCCACGTTCACCGCCGCCAGCAGACGTGCCTCCGTGACGCCGTCGCGAGCCTGCACCGACAAGCCGTGCAGGAAGACGGCAAAATAATCACCGAGGCTTTCGGCATCGGTTTCGGGTGGCAGTTCGCCCGCGATTACCGCAGCCTTCAGGCGCTCAATAATGCCCTGAGTGCGCAACCGGCGGTGTTCTGCCAACCAGGTTTTGATACCGGCGTTTTCGTCGCTGACACTGGTTGCAGAGGAAACCACCATGCAGCCTTGTGGTGCATCAGCGCGGCTATAGAGTGCCACGGCGTCGTATAACATGCGTTTTATTGCCGTATGCACACTGCTTTCTTCACTGAATGCGCGATCGGCAAACCCACCTTCATGGCTTTCATAACAGGCAATGGCTTCACGGAACAAAAGCTCTTTTGAACCAAACGCCTTGTAAATACGTGCGGAGGCAATGCCCAGCTCGGCAACCAAATCCGACATCGACGTACCTTCATAACCCTGTCGCCAAAAGAGGTCACGTGCCTTCACTAATGCCTGTTCGCGGTCGAATTCGCGTGGTCTGCCTGCCATTCATCTACCCTTATTTGCCGATCTTTCAGTGAAATAGGATCGCTTAAATCCACCTTAATACCAACGATTTTTTAAAATTCGCTTGCTGAGGAATGTATTTAAGCATATTGTTTGTCGATCGACAAACAATATGAGTTTACGATGAAAACCCTGAAAGGTCCAAGCCTGCACCTCGCACAATTCAGCGACGACGCTGCCCCCTTTAACAGCCTGCCGGCGATAGCCGACTGGGCCGCGAAAACCGGTTTTAAAGCCCTGCAAATCCCCGCGTGGGATAGCCGCCTGTTTGACTTGGCAACGGCCGCAGAAAGCCAGACGTATTGCGACGATCTGGTCGGTATGTTGGCAGCACATGGGCTGGAGGTCAGCGAACTGACCACCCACATTTTTGGTCAGCTGATGGCGGTACACCCGGCTTATGACGCGCTATGTGACAGCTTTGCGCCACCGGCTTTACACGGCAATCCGAAGGCACGCGGTGAGTGGGCGCACCAGCAGCTCCTGTTGGCGGCCAAAGCCTCTGCACGACTGGGGCTGACTGAGATGGGCACGTTTTCAGGTTCACTGGCCTGGCCCTATTTGTTCCCGTTCCCACAGAGACCGGCGGGGCTGATTGAAACGGCCTTCGATGAGTTGGCCAAGCGCTGGCTGCCGATACTCAATGCCTGTGACGAGCAAGGGGTGAACCTGTGCTATGAAATTCATCCCAGCGAAGATTTGCACGATGGCGTGACCTTCGAAATGTTCCATCAGCGCGTTGGCGGCCATCCGCGCTGTCAGATACTGTTCGACCCGAGTCACTTCGTGCTGCAACAACTTAACTATCTGGATTATATTGATATTTATAAGGATTTTATTCGCATGTTCCACGTCAAGGACGCGGAGTTTAATCCGACCGGTCGGCAGGGGATCTACGGCGGTTATCAATCTTGGACTGAACGCGCAGGGCGTTTCCGCTCGCTGGGCGATGGGCAGGTGGATTTCAAGGGCATATTTTCACGGCTGACGCAGCACGGTTATCAAGGCTGGGCAACGCTGGAATGGGAATGCTGCCTGAAACACCCACAAGACGGGGCCCGTGAAGGCGCAGCCTTTATTCGTGACCATATCATCAACGTCACCGACAAGGTGTTTGATGATTTTGCCGGCGCACCGGTTGACCAACAACAAATCAATGCCTTGCTTGGCCTGCGCTGAGCCACCTTAATCCTTCACGGAGAACACCGATGACACTGCAAAATAACGGGTCCGCGCAACATGGACCTGAGCCAGAACACGTCTATGCGCGGGTAAATGGCAACCGAATTCACTGTGTAACGCTTGGCGAAGGTCGTCCGGTGCTGTTGATTCCTGGGTGGCCACAAACCTGGTACACCTGGCGGCATGTTATGCAAGCGCTGGCGGCAGCCGGTTTTAAAGCCATCGCGGTAGATCCCCCAGGTATCGGGGATTCAGACAAGCCTGTGGGCGGCTATGACACCGGCAGTGTCGCTGCCACGCTGCACCAGACCATGCTGCAGCTTGGGTACCCGAGTTATCAATTGGTCGGTCATGATATAGGGATGTGGATCGGGTACGCGATGGCCAGTGACTTCCCACAGGCGGTCACGGGGGTGGTACTGACGGAGGCGGTGATCCCTGGGCTTGCACCCGCACCGCCGATTTTTGTGCCCGCCGACCAGAACATTTTCCTGTGGCACTTCATGTTCAACCAACTGACGGACCTGCCGGAGGCATTGACGTTGGGCCGTGAGCGAGAGTACCTCAGCTATATCTTTAATCGTTGGTCTTATCGCCGCGATCGGGTCGCGGCGGAAACGTATATCACGGCCTATTCGGCACCGGGTAGCCTGCGGGCCGGTTTTGATTACTACCGCGCCATTCCGGAAACCATACGGCAAAATCAGCGTCGGGCTGAAACCCGCCTGACCATGCCGGTGATGACCATTGGAGCCGAGCACGCCACCGGAGATGCGCCTTTTCTCACCTTGCGCGATAACGCCACTAACCTGCGTGGTGAAACGGTTGCCGAGTGTGGGCATTTCATTACCGAAGAGTCCCATGAGGCGTTTATTGCGTTGGTGGTACCGTTCTTGCTGGAGGGCCAGGCTGATGCCACTTAATCCGCAAATAGCCCACTTCCTGGCGGACGCGGCGCAGGCAACCGCACCGGAATCTCTGTCTGAGATGCGTGCGGCAGCAGAAAACGGGCTGTTGCAGTTGCAAGGTGAGCCCGAGGCCAGTGGCGGGATCAAGAACGGATGGGTCACCGCCAGCGACGGGCACAATATTGCTATTCGTGCTTACACGCCATTGGGCGTGGATGCGGGAGCCCCCATACCGGCAATGTTGTACGCCCACGGTGGCGGCTGGTGTCTGGGCTCACTGGCGCTGTATGACCAGCCTTGCCAGGCACTGGCCAATGCCACAGGCCGCATGATCCTGTCGGTTGATTATCGCTTGGCACCGGAACATCCCTATCCACGGCCGTTGGATGACGTGTATCAGGCATTGTGCGGCGTGATTGAACAGGCGGATGCGTGGGGATTCGATGCCACACGTATCGCGGTTGGTGGTGACAGCGCGGGGGGGAATCTGGCCGCGGCCGTTGCGCTATTGGCTCGCGACTGGGATGGCCCGCAGATTGAACATCAGCTGTTGCTGTACCCGGCCTTGAGCCGGGCTATGGATACGGCCAGCTACGTCGACTACGCACAAGGCTATTTTCTGACGCGGGAAGTGATGGAATTTTGCTGGCGTCAGTATCTGCCTGAAGAGCGCGATCACCCAGAGCCTTACGCAGAACCCTTGCATGCAGCAACGTTAAGCCGGTTGCCCCCGGCAACCATATTGAGCTGCGAGTATGATCCGTTGCGCGATGAGGCGGAGGATTATGCCCGGCGTCTGCGGGAGGACGGGGTTGCGGTGCGCTGTGAACGGCTGCCGGGCATGGTACATGCCTGCATCCATATGCTGGGTTTAACCCCGGCGGCACGGGAACTGTTCGACAAGGCCCGATGATAAAATGCCCCGTGAGAACGGGGCATTTTTTTCGCTTAGGTTAATTAACGGCCCGCGACGGTGACAAAGCGGGTTTCCAGGTAAGATTCGATCGCTTCGCTGCCGCCTTCGGTGCCGTGACCAGAGTCTTTCACCCCGCCAAACGGCGTTTCAGGCAGGCCAAAACCAATGTGGTTAATGCTGAGCATGCCGCTTTCCACATCGCGTCCCAACGCGTTCACGGTCACGATGCTACGGCTGTACGCGTAGGCTGCCAAACCGTAAGGCAGGCGATTGGCCTCGGCGATAGCCTCCTCATAGGTTGCAAATGGCCGCAGCAGGGCGACCGGGCCAAACGGTTCTTCAGACATCGCACGAGCACTCAAGGGGACGTCGCGCAACACCGTCGGCTCAAAGAAATTGCCAGGGCCTGCTACACGTTTTCCGCCGGTGGTGGCTTTGGCTCCCTCGGTAATGGCATCTTTCACGAAGGCTTCTATGGCATCTACGCTGCGTTGCAGCACCATTGGCCCCATGGTCACACCGTCCTGCTGACCGTTGCCCAGCTTGATATCGCGTACTGCTGCGGTGAATTTCTCGACAAAGGCTTCATAAACGCCTTGCTGGATCAGGAAACGGGTCGGTGCAATGCAGACCTGTCCGGCATTACGGAACTTGGCCAGTGCCAGCTCTTTCGCCGCGGTGTCGAGATCGGCATCGTCAAAAATCAGCACTGGGGCATGACCGCCCAGCTCCATGGTGGCCTTTTTCATGTGCTGACCCGCCAGCGCCGCCAGGTGTTTGCCCACGCGGGTGGAACCGGTGAACGAGATTTTGCGAATGCCAGGGTGCGGGATCAGGTATTCGGAAATCTCTGCTGGGGTGCCGTAAACCAACGCGATCACGCCAGCGGGAATGCCGGCATCGGCAAAGGCGCGAATCAACTCTGCCGGCGAGGCCGGGGTTTCTTCCGGCCCTTTAATGATGATTGAACACCCGGCTGCCAGAGCGGCGGACAGCTTGCGCACAATCTGGTTAATCGGGAAGTTCCACGGCGTGAACGCAGCAACCGGGCCTACCGGCAGCTTCAGCGTTTGCTGTTGAACATCCTGACTGCGGGATGGAATAATCTGGCCATAAGTGCGGCTGGCTTCGCCGGCAAACCAGTCAATCACGTCTGCCGAGTTCAGGATCTCAACCTTGGCCTGCGCCACCGGTTTACCCTGTTCCTGGCTCATGATCAGGGCAATTTTCTCGGCACGTTCACGCAACAATGCTGCGGCTTTACGCATCAGGTTGGCCCGCTGATAGGCAGAGGTTTCACGCCAAATTTTGAAGCCGCGCTCGGTTGCGGTCAGCGCCAGATCGAGATCGGCTGCTGTGGCGTGAGCCACGTTGCCAATAACCTCATCGGTGGCGGGATTCGTGACCGGCGTGGTTTTGCCAGCAACTGCGTTGCGCCATTGTCCGTCAATATAGAGTTGGGTATCTGGATACATTGTTGCCTCTTACTTTCAGGGGATTAAAGACCGTGTTCCCACTCTGCGGCGGGATAATCGATAGCCCGGCGCTGAATTGCAGGTACCGGACACTGGGTAAAATACCCTACGCTGAATGAGCCGCAGCGTCCAGAGTACCAGGCAGTGCACTACTCAAAACCCGTTGTGTTGACTATCATATCGGCATCAGCAACATTGAAGCAGGACGGTACGGTGCAGGGTGTTCCATTAGCGTTTCCCTTTGAAAAGGACAGCGCACAGTTTCGGCGTTTGCCGCAGGTGCCGGGTGTAGAACTTTATCATGCCCATATTGAACGCTATGCCTTTGAACCGCATTCGCATGACGCTTTTGCCATCGGGACCGTCGATTTTGGTGCTGAGCGTTTCCGTTACCGTGGCGCGCAACATGTGGCGGCGCCGGGTTCACTGGTGTTGATGAACCCCGACGAACTGCATACCGGCCAGGCGGAAACCGTCGGTGGCTGGAATTACCGCATGCTGTATCTGGAGCCGGCGACGCTGGAGCTATTGTCAGGTGAGCAGGGGTTTTGGTTTACCGATGCGGTCCGCCAGGATCCGTTAGCGGCGCGGCAACTGTCCGCCATGCTGGCCGCCCTGTGGCAAACTGATGACCCGCTTACGATTGACAGTTTGTTATTGCAGATCGTCGCCGTTTTTCGCCCTCATATCCAGGTATCAAGATCGTTGAAGGCCGAGTCGACGCACCGTTTTGATATCGTCAAAAGTTACCTGCACGATAACTTCTCCGCTGCGATTACATTGGGCCAACTGGCATCGTTGGTGTCTCTCAGTCCCTATCATTTTCTGCGTAAATTCAAAGCCGAATACCATGTATCTCCCCAGCAGATGCTGATGGCAATCCGTTTGTCGCAGGCCAAACAGATGTTGGGGCGCGGTATACCTGCGGCACAGGTCGCGGCGGCAACGGGATTAACCGATCAGGCGCATTTGACGCGGGCTTTTGCTAATCGTTACGGTGTCACTCCTGTCCGCTATCAAAAACAAGTTGGAGGCCGCTGAAAAGAGGGGCCACAAGATGCGTCAGATGAAGGGCACCGAATAACGCGCAATAAATAGGGGCAATGCGTGGCCTAATACCCTTTCCGTCATTACCACCGACATTAAGCTAAGTAGGCGAATGCTGCTTGTTCTCTGTCCAAGATGTATTTTCCGTTAACGTGATAATTCTTTTTTTTATGCTGCATTAGCAAAATTATCTGGCGAGTCATGCTGAAGGGTTTGTCACGCGCAGAATTTTACCTCTAACCGTGAATAGACACAGCGATTCTGGTTGATATAAAGCTTAATGGAAATTATTATCATTTGCGTTTTTGCATTCAGAATAATGAAATGAAAAATGATTAAGAACAACCCCAACTCCTGAGGATTGCTATTTTATGGGCGTTCGAAACTTCATAAGCTGTACGTTCTTTACCCTTTTGTTAACCCTGTCTGGCACCACAAATGCTGCCACCACGACATTAACGGATGTCCTGGGGCGGCAAGTTACGCTTGAGACCCCCGTCAAAAGGGCGGTCTTGGGGTTTTACTTTGAAGACTACATGGCTGTCGGCGGGGAAGTCGCGTACGAACACGTCATTGGTATTTCTCGTGAGGCCTGGCGAGGGAAAGTCCCTGCGAATTGGAGTATGTATGTTAAGCATATGCCATCGCTGGCCCGTATCGCCGATATTGGCGAAGTGGACCTGCATAATATTTCGCTCGAAAATATAATATCATTGAAACCCGACGTTATTATTTTGGCAGAGTGGCAATACGTTGCTCTTAAACATGAAGTCTCTCGCCTTGAAGAATTAAACATTCCGGTCGTCGTGGTAGACTACAATGCGCAAACTGTAGAAAGACATGTCAGCTCAACAAAAATATTTGGCATACTGACAGGGCAAAAAAAACGCGCTCAGGAATTGTCAGCGTTATACGCTAATAACATTGCCGATGTACAACGTAGAGTGGCTGCGTCAGGATTAAAGAAACCCAAAGTTTATATCGAGTTTGGCAATAAAGGTCCTGATGATTACTCCTTCACTTACGGTAAGAATATGTGGGGAGCGATGCTGAAGCTTGCGGGGGCAGACAATATCGCTGAACCGCTTTTTGAGTGGTGGGGCGTGATTAATCCAGAACAACTTCTCGTTTCGAAGCCTGATGCTATTTTCATCTCAGGAAGAGAAAACAACAAGATTGCTTCAGCGCTTTCGATGGGTGTGGGTGTTGATAAAAACATCTCAATTCAACAGCTTATTGGGTTCTCTACACGCCAGGGCTGGAGTTCTTTGCCAGCCATTAAAAATAAGCAACTCTTCGGTGTATATCAAGGTGCATCAAGAACGCTCTCTGATTTTGCCATGATTCAGTTTATTGCAAAGTCACTTTATCCCGAACAGTTTAAAGATGTTGATCCGGTTAAGAATTACCTAAGTTACTATGAAAAGTATTTGCCAGTGAAACCTGAGGGAACCTTTGCTATCAGCGCGTGGGAGTAAAAACATTGACTCAGGCGTGACGCACTGATTTCTGCCAGCACCAAAGGAAAGCCTGCATACAATGCAGGCTTTTTAAATGGGCCGTGTTTTTATGCAATTAAATGGCACGAGTGGACTTAAGTTGCAGACGTTCAACGTTGCAGCAGAATTTCCCCGTCCCTACGAAAAGTGAGTAAAACAGCAATTTGCTACAATATTCCCCCTGACGGGTCGATTAGGCTGACACCCAATATCATTCACGGGTTCAGGCTGCTGTACCTGGTTGTTGACGGAGTCACTATGTTTGTTGGTGTGTTATTTGCCTTGTCTGCCGGGCTGATGTGGGGGCTGATTTTTGTCGGCCCCGTGTTAATTCCTGAGTATCCTGCGGCATTGCAGTCCACCGGGCGTTACCTGGCTTTTGGCCTGATTGCGTTACCTCTGGCCTGGTTTGATCGTCGTCGATTGAAAAAGTTACACCGTAATGATTGGTGGGAAGCATTAAAACTGACGGCGATAGGTAACTTGTTGTATTACCTGTGCCTGGCCAGTGCGATACAACGTACCGGGGCACCGGTTTCCACCATGATTATCGGCACGTTGCCGGTGGTGATTTCGGTCACTGCCAATCTGTTTTACAGCCAACAGGATGGGCGACTTTCATGGCGTAAACTCACGCCAGCCTTGCTGTTGATCGCCTGCGGGTTGGCACTGGTTAACGTTGCCGAGCTGCAAGGCAATAAGGCACCTGTCGATGTCTGGCGCTATACCAGTGGCCTGGGGCTGGCATTAGTGGCGGTAGCATGTTGGACCTGGTTCCCGCTGCGCAATGCCCGCTGGTTACGAGAAAACCCAAATCAAAGGCCTGCAACCTGGGCGACGGCGCAGGGGCTGGTGACGTTACCGCTGGCGTTAGTGGGCTACGTGTTGGTTTGCGGCCAGTTGGCGATGACCCAACCGGCGTTTGCATTGCCGTTTGGGCCAAGGCCGGAACTGTTTATTCCTTTGATGCTTGTTATTGGCATATTCTGCTCGTGGATTGGCGCACTGTGCTGGAATGAAGCGAGCCAGCGTCTGCCGACGGTGTTGGTGGGGCCGCTGATCGTATTCGAAATTCTGGCAGGGCTCGCCTATACCTTTATGCTGCGTCAGGCGTGGCCGCCGTTATTGACCGTCGGTGGCATTGCCTGCCTGATGATTGGCGTGGTGTACGCGATGCGGATTAAGCCGCAGCCGGTGGTGGTGTCACTGGCTGCGAAGGAGTAACACCTGCCGTGGGGACACGACAGGTGCGGGTTTTAGCGTTTGCTGTGGTGGATGATCTCTTCGGCCACATTATGGGGGGCTTCAGCGTAGTGGCTGAACTCCATCGTGTAAGTCGCGCGGCCCTGCGACATTGAGCGCAGGGTAGTTGAATAACCAAACATCTCGGACAGCGGCACCTTGGCGTGAATTTCCTTGCCGCCGCCGCCCGGGAGGTCCTCCATCCCTTGCACCAAACCGCGCCGAGACGACAGATCGCCCATCACGCTGCCGGCGTAGTCCTCCGGCGTTTCTACTTCTACCGACATAATCGGCTCGAGGATTACCGGGTCTGCCTGACGGCAGGCTTCTTTGAAGCCAAAGATCGCCGCCATGCGGAACGCTTGTTCTGAAGAGTCAACGTCGTGGTATGAACCGAAGGTCAGGTGCACCTTAACATCGACCACCTGATAACCGGCCAACACGCCATTATTCAGTGCTTCCAGTACGCCTTTTTTTACCGCCGGAATGAATTCCCCCGGAATAACGCCGCCTTTTATCTCATCAATGAACTCAAAACCTTTACCCGGTTCATTGGGTTCCACCGTCAACACCACGTGGCCGTACTGCCCCTTGCCGCCAGATTGACGCACGAATTTACCTTCTACGTCGGTCACGCGTTTGCGTATCGTCTCACGGTAAGACACTTGCGGTTTGCCGGTGGTGGTTGCCACGCCAAATTCGCGCCGCATGCGATCGACGATAATTTCCAGGTGCAATTCGCCCATGCCGTAAATAATGGTCTGGCCGGAGTCTTCATCCGTGCGCACGCGGAAAGAGGGATCCTCGGAGGAGAGCCGCTGAAGCGCAATCCCCATTCGCTCCTGATCGGCCTTGGTTTTTGGCTCAATGGCTTGTGCGATCACCGGCTCTGGGAACACTATTTTTTCCAGCGTGATGATGGCGTTAGGATCGCACAGGGTGTCACCGGTCGTGACGTCTTTGAGTCCCACACAGGCGGCAATATCACCGGCGTGCAGCTCTTCGACATCTTTGCGATCGTTGGCGTGCATTTGCACGATGCGACCAATACGCTCTTTCTTGCCTTTGATCGGGTTATAAACGCTGCTGCCCTTGGTGAGTACACCGGAGTAAACCCGCACAAAGGTGAGTTGGCCAACAAAAGGATCGGTCATCAGTTTAAACGCCAGCGCGGAAAACTTTTCGTCATCGGACGCTCGGCGGATAACAATCTTGTCGTGCTCATCGTGGCCTTCCATGGGCGGAACGTCGAGCGGCGAAGGCATCAGTTCGATCACCGCGTCGAGCATGCGTTGCACGCCCTTATTGCGGAAGGCTGAACCACACAGCATGGGCTGGATTTCACCCGCCACCGTGCGCAGACGCAGGCCACGAACGATCTCCTCTTCGCTCAACGGCACCTGATTAAGGTATTTATCCATCAGTTCTTCCGAACCTTCGGCGGCGGCTTCGATCATTTTATCTCGCCACTCTTGGGCAATGTCGCGCAGTTCTGCGGGGATCTCTTCAAAGCTGAAGCTCATGCCTTGCGTCGCTTCGTCCCACACAATGGCCTTCATGCGTACCAGGTCCACCACGCCGGTGAAGTGGTCCTCGGCGCCAATAGGAATGACAATCGGCACGGGATTGGCCTTCAGACGTTCGATCATCATTTTACGTACGCGGAAAAAGTCCGCACCGACGCGGTCCATTTTGTTGACGAACGCCAGACGTGGCACTTTGTATTTATTGGCTTGACGCCAAACGGTCTCTGATTGCGGTTGTACACCGCCCACCGAGTCATAAACCATGACCGCGCCGTCCAGCACGCGCATGGAACGTTCGACCTCAATGGTAAAGTCCACGTGGCCTGGGGTGTCGATGATATTGATACGATGCTGCGGATAATTATGCTGCATGCCGTTCCAGAAACAGGTTGTTGCTGCCGAGGTAATGGTAATACCGCGTTCCTGTTCCTGTGCCATCCAGTCCATGGTGGCTGCGCCGTCGTGCACTTCGCCCAGCTTGTGACTGACCCCGGTGTAAAACAGAATTCGCTCGGTCGTGGTGGTTTTGCCGGCATCAATATGCGCCGAAATGCCGATGTTGCGGTAGCGTTCGAGGGGGGTAGTACGTGCCATAATTAACCTTTCTTAGCCGCGTTAAAGAGAAGCGGCTCAAACAGCATGAATAATTATGATAATCCTCTGTGGGTTATCTCCGGACGGATGAATGATTACACCGGTCACAGATTAATCGTAGTTGATAGAAGGGGTTTTACTAAGTGATGGCTGCGATAGGTTTTTCCGTATTGGCCTGCGTGCCGACATTGCTGCGGGCAGAGCAGAAGATCATTGAGACGACTCAAATGGCCAGCAGGGTAGCGGGCGATAACTCGCCCACTACGGCATCACTCGGCAAAGATGTGCGCCTGACCGATGATACTCAGGCTGACGTGGGAACCGGCACGAATGCCTTCTCGGCTGACGGTTTTAATCTCGATAGCCGTGTCATTGCCGGTCATGCGCAGATTTAAGGTCGAGACAAAACCGGCAAAATCAATGCTGGTCACGATCGCCTGGCTCTGCTGTTGTGACACAGACTGGCTAATTTGGATCTGTTCTGGGCGCAGCATAATGCGCGCAGGCCCGCGGCGCTGACAATCGTCCACGGCAATTCGGCCCAGAGCGCAATCGGCCCAGCCTTGTTCAAGCTCTGCGGACAACACCAGCGTTTCCCCTAAAAAGGTGGCTGTCGGCTCGTCCACCGGTCGCAGATAGAGATCTTGTGGTGGGCCGACCTGCGCCAAACGCCCATTACGCATCACCGCGACCTGATCGGCAAATGACAGGGCTTCGGTTTGATCGTGGGTCACCAGAATCGACGCAACCTTGGCTTCGGCCAGCAGCTCGGCCACGGCTTTGCGGGTCGCGGCGCGCAGGCCGGTATCGAGCGCGGAAAAGGGCTCATCGAGCAACATCAGTTTGGGTTGCTGAGACAATGCACGTGCCAAGGCCACCCGCTGTTGCTGTCCGCCGGACAGCTCGTGCGGCCACAGTGCTCCAAGGCGGCGATCCAGCGCCACCATCTCCATCAATGCATCAATGCGCAACTGTTTGTCGCGTTTGCTTCCCTTTAGACCGAATCCAATATTGCCTGCCACGGTAAAGTGTGGGAATAACGCGCCGTCCTGTGGCACAAAGCCAATGCCACGCAGGTGTGCCGGTACCCAACCGTTGCCGTTGGCCATCGCCTGGCCTTGTAACATCACTTGGCCGTTATCCGGAATTTCAAAACCCGCGATGATGCGCAGCAACGTGGTTTTCCCAGAGCCCGAAGGGCCGACAATCGCGGTACGGCTGCCTTCTTCGACCTGTAAATCAATATGCTCCAGCACCTTAACTGCGTTATAGGACTTACTGATGCCGTGTAGTTCAAGCGTACTCATAATCCCGCCGTGCGTTTGGATTGAGAATAAAGAAGCCAGGTCAATGGCAGAGACAGCCCCACCATAATCAAAGCGTAAGGGGCTGCCGCCACATAGTCGATCTCGCTGGTCAATGCCCAGAAACCGGTCGCCAACGTGCGCGTCCCGTTGGGTGCCAGTAGCAGAGTGGCGGTCAACTCATTGGAGATGGCCAGAAACACCAGCGCCGCCCCGGCGGCTGCACCCGGGGCCGCCAGGCGCAGCGTGGTACTCCATAACGCTTGAGCCGGTGAACGCCCGAGGCTGCGTGCCACGTTTTCCAGCTCGACCGGCGCCTGAGCAATACCGGCGCGCAGGTTGATCAAGGCTCGTGGCATAAACATCAATAAATAGGCCAGCAGCAAGGTAATTTCTGTTTGGTAAATGGGGCGGAAGCTGTGAATGGTGATGGTCACCAACGCCAGCGCGACCACAATACCGGGCAGTGAACTGGTGACATAGTTGCAGCCTTCCAGCACGCGATAGAGCCGCGCCGGGTAGCGTACCGACAACCAGGCCATAGGAATGGCGCACAAGGTGATCAGTAATGCGCCGCTGGCGGCCAGCGACAATGTTTGCAGCAAGGCCGGCAATAACTCGGCGTTACGCCACACGTCAAGCCCACCGAGCGCCAGCCATCGGGCTAGCGTAATAAAGGGAACGCCCAGTGCCAGCGCCGTGAGGCACACTGGCAGTAGCAGGCCGAATAGGGTGGCCATTTTGCCAAGTCGATACGCGGTCTGGCTGCGGGCACTGCCAGAGCCGACGCGGGCATAACGCGCCCGACCACGGCTGGCGGCCTCCAGCAGCAGCAGCCCCAGACAGCACAGCACCAGCACACCCGCCAACATGTTGGCGGCCGGGCCGTTAAAGGTAGACTGGAATTGATCGAAAATGGCGGTGGTAAAGGTATCAAAACGGATCATGGCGTACAGGCCGTATTCCGCCAGTAAATGCAGTGCGATCAGCAGTGATCCGCCCCAAATGGCCAGTTTTAGCTGCGGTAACACCACGCGGAAAAAGACAGCCAATGGCCGACTACCCAATGAGGTGGCGACGTCTTCAATACCGGGATCCAAGCGGCGCAAAACCGCGGCGGCCGGCAGATAAATAAACGGGAAGTAGGCGAGCACAGAAATAAAGACACCCGCGCCCAGTCCGTGCATTGAAGGCACCAAACTGATCCAGGCATAACTTTGCACGAAGGCGGGTACTGCCAGCGGTGCTGTCGCCAATAAAGACCAGATGCGGCGCCCCGGCAACGTCGAACGTTCAGTCAGCCAGGCTAGCGTCACCCCAAGAAGTGCACAGATGGGTAAGGTGAAGATCACCAACAGTAGAGTGTTGAGTAGCAATTCGCCCACGCGGGGGCGAAATACCAGAGCTTTAACCGTTTGCCAGCCGGTTTCAAACGCCACACTAATGACAAACCCCAGCGGCAATAGCGCCAACAGGGAAAGTAAAATGGCCGTTGCCACGATAAACAGCCCGGGCCGATGATGACGCCGGGTCGAAGCGTACCGCGGGGCTGAGCCCGCGGCGTTGAAACCTATATTCGACATAGGGTTGAAAGCTCTCTGTACTGATAAACCGGCTTACAGTAGCCCGGCTTCGGTCATCAACTCGACCACTTTTTTGCCATTCAGCGACGAAGCGTCAACTTTTGGTGCATCCAGTTCTTTCAGCGGTACCAGTTTTGGATTGGAGGCAGCATTAACACCGACGGCATACTCGAAGGCGTTGTTCGTACGCAGAATCTCTTGGCCGTTTTTACCGGTGATCCACTTAACGAACTCCTGTGCCTGTTTTTGGTGCTTGCTGGATGCCAGCACACCGCCACCAGAGATGCTGACGAACGCGCCTGGATCCTGGTGTTTGAAGTAGTAAAGCTTGATGTTTTTACTGTTTTCGCCCGTTTTTGCACCATCGACGAACGGATAATAGTGATAGATAACCCCGCTGTCGATTTGGCCGGCATTGACCGCTTTCATCACGGTGCTGTTACCTTTATAGGCGGTGGCGTTGGTCTTCATCGCTTTCAGCCATTCCAGCGTGGCTTTTTCGCCTTTGAGCTCCAGCAATGCACTGACTATAGCCTGGAAGTCTGCACCTGAAGGTGACGCGGCCCAGCGGCCTTTCCATTCCGGCTTGGCCAGATCCAGCAGGGACTTAGGCAGCTGTGCCTCTGTCAGTTTCGCCGGATTGTAAACGAACACCGTTGAGCGGGCGGCAATGCCAACCCAGCGGCCATGCTGCGGACGGTACTGCGGTTCAACCTGCGCCAGTGTTGCTGCGTCCAGCGGAGCGAACAGCTTGGCGTTGTCTACCAGCACCATCGCAGGGGAGTTTTCCGTCAGAAATACGTCGGCAGGGGATGCGGTGCCTTCTTGCACCAGTTGGTTGCCCAATTCGCTGTCGCCGCCGTTACGCAAGGTCACTTTTATGCCGGTGTCTTTGGTAAAGCCGTCAACCCAGGATTTCACCAGGTTTTCGTGTTGCGCGTTATAAATAACGATGCCGTCATCCTGGGATGCCGCATTGGTCGAGAACGCCAGCATCATGGACGATGCCAACAAGGCAATCGGGCCGAGAGAAGAGAAACGCAGCTTCATACAGTCATCCTTATTAAGAGAGTGCAGAGAATAAAAGCGAAATGTGCCTAACGGGCGTTGGGCTGCCCTGATTGTATATAAGAACATTAATAATGATAGTGAAAACGATTCGTATTAATTTATTTTTAGATTTTGCTCACTAATTATCTCATCCTAAGGAAAAATTAAGTTTCAGCCTGAATAATCTGCCTTGATACCTGATTCTCATCAGTATTTATTATGTTCAAACCCTCATCTTCAATTCGTGCGCGACGTATTCGTTAGCTGAAGAACGCGCCGGAAGCCACGCTGTTCTTTTCGTTGATCACAATGATCCCCGCTGCCATGGGGAAGCGCCAACCGCCGTCTCGACCAGTATCAAACAGGCTCACCAACGCAGCAGATATTCGATTGATTGTGAAAGAAATTCATGTTGTTCGGTACGCGCTTATTTGGTTATGAGTCATAGCGTTTAATCATTTAATTTATTCAACTGCTTCACTGTATATATACGTCGACAAAACACCAATAAGGGATATCGACGTGAAGTATTCATTCAAACTTAACGGATTAGCCGGTCTAATCATCTTGTCTTTACAGGCGATGGTGCCGGTTAACGCCGCCGACGTGCCTGCAGGGGCTCAACTGGCCACCGTACAGGAACTGGTCCGTGCCAATGGTTATGAGCCGGCAACGCTTGATCCGAATTTGGCAGAAAGTAACGTAGAGTTTTATATCTTCAATGACATTTTTGAAGGTTTGCTGCGGGTGGGTAAAAACGGTGAAGTGATCCCCGCGCTGGCGACAAAATGGGTGCAGCAGGGCAATGTCTGGACATTCTATTTGCGGCCGGAAGCCAAATGGTCAAACGGCGATCCGGTGACGGCCGATGACTTCGTCTACAGCTGGCGGCGCCTCACCGATCCCAAAACAGCATCCCCCTATGGTAGCTATTTGGCGTCGGCCTATGTGCTAAACGCGGCAGAGATTAACGCCGGCAGCAAACCGCCAACCGAGCTGGGTGTGAAAGCGTTGGATGCACACAGGCTACAAGTCACATTGGTTGAGCCAAACTCCTATCTGCTTAAGCAGTTAGTGCATTTTCCTGTGCTGCCGGTGAATCGAAACGTGGTGGAGAAATACGGCAAAAATTGGACTCAACCGCAGAACTTTGTTGGCAACGGGGCGTTCCGCCTGACGCAGTGGGTCGTGAATGAGAAAGTGGTGGTGGAACGCAACAGCCAGTATTGGGATAACGCCCGCACGGTGCTCAATAAAGTGACGTTCCTGCCGTTACAGGGGTTCCCTGAAGTGGCACGTTTCCGAGCCGGCGAAATTGAATTGGGCTACAGTGCGCCGCCGGAATTGTACCAGCAGTTAAAAAATAGCCTGGGTGATGAACAGTTGATCACCTATCCACTGCTGTCGACCAGTTACTTTGCCTTTAACAACCGGCAGGCTCCCTTCAATGATGTCCGCGTGCGTCAGGCATTAAATCTGGCGCTGGATAAAGAGATCATAGCCACCAAAGTGCTGGGCTATGGCCAACAGCCGGCCTGGACGTTTACGCCAACCGGTGCCGGTGGTTTTACGCTGCAAGCGGGCCAAGAAGCAGGGTGGCCACGCGAACAGCGTATCGCACAGGCGAAAAAACTATTGGCAGAAGCGGGCTTTGATGCGGCACATCCGTTAAGTTTCACGCTGCTGTACAGCAACGATGCCACCATCAAGAAAATAGTGATCGCCAGCAGTGCGATGTGGAAAAAGAACCTGGGCGTGGACGTCACCTTGCAGAGCCAGGAACGGAAGGTGGTGCTGGACAATATCAACAATGGGCAGTACAGCGTGGCTTTCAGCCGTTGGTTGGCAGACTACAATGATCCGTCTACGTTCCTGAACGTGTTCCGCGCTACCAGCAGTGAAAATTCAGCCAAATATGCCAACGAAAATTACGATCGTTTGTTACACCAGGCGACCGCGGCGCAGACGCCACAGCAGGTACAACGCTATTTCCAACAGGCTGAAGACGTGCTGGCGGTAGACACGCCAGTGGCACCGGTTTACTACGAAGCGAACGCCACTCTGGTCAAACCCTATGTGAAAGGTATCGACTTTACCCGGCAGGGGCCGCTGTACGACAAGAATGTGTATATTCTCGCTCATTAACGACAGAATAACGCGTGGGCCGGGAGGGTACTGGCCCGCATTTATTATTTTGTCGCGAAACTTTTTTCTAAATGTTTCATAAACGGTTAGCCAACTTTTTCCTCATCGATAAAAAACCGCGCCTATACTGCCCCCCGTAGTTTATATGCAGTATCTCGTTTGGCGAGGCTCCTATACAAACACAGGTTACTGATCTGACGACATCGAGAGATGCCCAAGGTTAAGACAGGCTTTATCGGATTAAGGTTCAGCCCAAGGTAACTTCTGATGAATACATCAGATACGTTGTATAGTGCTAAAACCTGGACGCGGAGATAGGCTGTCTGCACTCCCTCTGTGGTTAACGCCCCTATGCGATTCGCTGTTGAAGTTCAAACAGAAATAGGGACTAACATAATGAAGTTACATCAAAATCACCCATCCTCGGCGCTTGCCTCTGCTGAAACTCATGATGAGTCTTCGGTCGCGGGCTATATGAATGCCGATTTCATTACTATCCCCGGCAATATGACGGTTAATAACGCAAAAGATTATTTTCTTTCGCAACTTAAAACCGAAGAAATTCCGACGCAGTTGTTTGTTACCGCCGACGATTATCATTTACGTGGCACATTGTCGGTAAAAAAACTCCTGCAGTGCGACGATCATGATAAAGCCGTTGGGGTGATGATCAACCAAAGTTATTTCCAGGTTTCCCCCGATGACGATCGCAATGATGTCGCTCATTTACTGGCTAAGGGCGGCTTGGATGTGGTACCGGTGGTGGCGAATAATACGCTGGTGGGCGTGCTGGGCGAACGAGAAATTGCCCGGCTGATCGAAGATGAAAATACCGAGGATGCACAGCGTCAGGGTGCCAGTCTGCCACTGGACAAACCTTATCTGGAAACCAGCCCTTGGGCGTTATGGCGCAAGCGTTCGGTATGGTTGCTGATGCTGTTTGTCGCAGAAGCCTATACCGGTAATGTATTAAAGGCGTTTGAAGAGCAGTTGGAAGCCGCTATCGCATTGGCGTTTTTCATCCCATTACTGATCGGCACCGGCGGTAACAGCGGTACTCAAATCACGTCTACATTGGTACGGGCCATGGCGTTGGGCGAGGTGAGCCTGCGCAATCTGGGGGCGGTAATCCGCAAGGAGGTATCCACCTCGCTGCTGATCGCCATCACCATTGGCGTGGCTGCCTGGGTGCGGGCCTGGATTATGGGCGTAGGGATGGACGTGACATTGGTGGTCAGTCTGTCATTGGTCGCCATCACCGTCTGGAGCGCCATTGTTTCCTCGATTATCCCCATGCTGCTCAAACGCCTGGGTATTGATCCCGCGGTGGTCTCTGCGCCGTTTATTGCCACCTTTATTGATGGCACCGGTTTGATTATTTATTTCAAAATCGCCCAGTACATTCTGGAGATTTAAAGACGTATCCGCTCCGTGTCTCTGCCGGAGCGGGCATTTTATCTGACAAAACAGGAGGCGCGTAAATATCCATGAGCAATGACCCCATCCGCTTTTTAATTAAAGAGGCATTTATCGATAATAACTAACCGAGGACGAAATAATGGGAAACATGACAATCTTTGTAGGATTCCTGAGTGTTATCAGCTCGCTGGGCTTGCTAGCTGCCTATATGAGCACTAAATGGGATGATTAATGAACGCTAAAGATCCGCCTGGATGCATCCTCCTCGACGTGCTTTATTTACGACGGGGAGGATGCGCTTAAATGCTGACCGCAGGATGCGGCTTTATGGAGTATAACGATAATGATTATTTCTATTCTTGGCTTACTTTATGCCATTTTGATGATCTCTGTTGGTGTGAATGAGATTTATTTTTATTCAACCGGAAAATCAGAATTCCTTTCTAGTTTAATGCTGACATTCTCGGGTACTATGCTGCTGGTTGCTTTTGTCTGGCAATGGTCTACTAAAATAAAAAAATGAATTACCCATTTGAATGTGAGTCGTAATATGCAAAATGAAAAGCAATCCGTTGCCAGAAACTCCATGATAGCGAGCGGGCTATTGGCCGTCGGTAAATTTACTGCCGGTATTTTTACCGGGAGTATTGGCCTTATTTCAGAAGGGATCCACTCTCTCACCGATTTTGTTGCCACCAGCATTACCTGGCTGGCGGTACGTATCAGCGATAAACCTGCCGACGATGATCACCATTTTGGCCACGGCAAGGTCGAAAACCTGGCGGCATTGTTTGAAGTGCTGCTGCTATTGGGGGCGGCAGGCTGGATTGTTTATGAAGCGGGCAAAAGCCTGCTGGGCGACGCCCATGAAATCGTCGCAGCGCCCGTGGTGATCGCCGTGCTGTTGATCTCTATCCTGGTCGATTTTTTCCGTGTTAAAGCATTGAACCGTGTGGCAAAAGCCACTGACAGTGCGGCATTGGAAGCCGATGCGCTGCATTTTTTCTCCGATATGCTGGCTTCCGCCGTTGTGCTGTTGGGGATGGTTTTTGTTCTGTTGGGTTTCAACCGTGCAGATGCCATTGCAGCCTTGATCGTCGCCTGTTTTATTGTGGTCGCGGCGCTGAAACTGGGAAAACGCTCTTTCGATTCGTTAATGGACACGGCACCCGCCGGAGCCAAGGAAGAAATCAGCGCATTGCTCGACACCTTCCCAGCGATATTGGCAACCGAGAGTATTCGTATTCGTAACGCAGGGGCCAGCTTGTTCATTGAAGTCACTGTCGCCGTTTGTCGTACTTTGCCGTTAGAGCGCATTAACGCGTTAAAACAGTCTATTGCAGAACGCCTGGAACAGCAGTACGCACATGCCGAAGCCACGGTGATTGCCAACCCACAAACCCGCAGTGACGAAGACATGGCGACCCGCATCCGGGTGATTGCTGCCAACCACGGTGCCGTGGTGCAAAATCTGGCGCTACAACAACTGCCCGAACGGATGTCGATCAGCATGGATCTGGCGGTCCCGGCCAGCGCCAGTGTGGCGCAGGCACACGACATCGCCAGCGAAATCGAAACGCTGCTACGACAGGCGATTGGTGAAGAGACAGAGATTGAAACGCACCTGGAGCCCCAAACCCATCACTGGATTGCCAGCGAGGACGTGGCACCGGATGAACTGGCTGATATTCGTCAGATACTGCAAACGGTAGTGGAGGGTGGAGACATGGTGCAGGACGTGCATAATATTCGCGCCCGTAAAACCACCGGCGGTATCATCGTCAATTTCCATTGTCGGGTATCCCCGGTGGCCTCCATTGTGTCAGCTCATGCAGCGGTAGACAGCATCGAGCGCCAACTGCGCGCACGCTATCCGACGATTTCTCGGGCAGTAGGGCACGTGGAACCCATTAAGCCAAAACCCGGTATTTGAGGCCGCGTTCCCCTTGGTTGTCTATGGGGTTATCAGGGCGTCATACCTACCGAGAATGTCAGCCGCCAATGAGGCCGATTACCCGGTTGCTCAATCCACGCGCGGTAGGCTGTCGGGGGGACCACCGACAGCCAAAATGCGAGGCCACCGGGATTATCTGCCAGCACTGACAGCTGCCAGTGACCCGGATGCAACCTGAACAAGGTTTGCACAACCGTTTTACCCATACCGTATTTGCGGCAGGGTTTGGTGATGTAGAACTCTGCCATTTCCATTGTCGGGATGGGATCCAGCGTGCGGACCAACGCAAACCCCACTGGCTGCGACTGATTTAAAATCAAATACGGGTACCGGCCGCTTTCGCGCCAATAATGTGACAAATGCGGGTAGTCCACATCGGCGCCCAATTCTCGCAGGTAGTCGGGCAGCATGGCCGCCAGCAGTGGCTGTTCCTCACGGGTTGCCAGCCGGAGATTAAGATTCATATCACCACCGAAAAGAAAAAGGCCGCCGATAGGCGGCCTGTGAAGGTTAGTCCAGATTCAACCGGGCGGTGAGGATGGCGATTTCCTCGCGCCACTGTTTTTGCAAGTGCGTTTTTTGATGCTTTGGCTTACGCGCCAGATCCTCCTGCAGTTTGTTTTCCACTTCAAACAACGTCGCAAGAAGCATTTCTTCGTCATCATGGCGTAACTCACTGGCGGTGAGAACCCGGCCTGGCGCTGCTATTGGCTGAGCGTCACGTTCTTCGGCCATTCGTGCGTAGACCGGCTCCAGATCGTGCCATTCTTCCAACTGCTGGTTATCAATCAGCCAGAAACGGTTACAGCTGTTTTCGATCAACATCCGGTCGTGAGTGACCAGCATCACAGCGCCTTCAAATTGGCGCAGGGTATCGGCCAGCTCTTCCTTACCTTCCATATCCAAATGGTTGGTCGGTTCGTCGAGCAACAATAAAGAATGGTTAGCCAGTGTCAGCCCGACAAACAGCAGGCGCGATCGCTCACCGCCGCTCAGCGTGCTGATACGTTGCTGATGGCGCAGATAAGGGAAGCCGGCACCAATCAGGGCCATTTTCCGCTGTTCTTCGGTTAGCGGCGCGAAATGCGTCAATGCTTCGCTCAGCGTGTCGTCATCGCGCAGCTGTTGCAGGCTTTGATCGTAATAGCCGATGCGTACCCGAGGATGGAAAACCGCGTCCTGGCTGGCCGCGCCTTGGTATTCCCGCCACAGGTGCTGCAGCAGTGAAGACTTGCCGCAGCCGTTACGCCCGACGATGGCAATACGGTCACCGCTTTTGACCCGCAGCTGCGCCAGGTGAAACAGCACCGGCGCATCAGCGGCCGGACGGACGTCCAACTGCGGCAAAGCCAGCAGGCGATCGGCATCCAGCGCCTCACCGTTAAGCTTAAGCCGCCATTGGCTGCCCGCCGTCAACGTGGTTTGCTCTTCTTTCATCCGATCAACGCGTTTTTCCATTTGCTTAGCCTTGCGAGCCAGGTCTTCATTATCGTAAACCTTGCCCCAAACGGCCAACCTATGGGCGCTTTTGGCGACCCGGTCGATCTCTTTCTGTTCCGCCTGACGGCGATGCGCATCTGCGGCATCCTGTTCCTCTAACGCCTTGCGTGCTGCAGTACATGGCAAGCGGAAGAATTGCAGTGTTTTGTCACGCAAGATCCAGGTGCAGTTGGTGACCTGATCCAACAGGTAGCGATCGTGAGATACCAGAACAAAACTGCCAGACCAGTTTTGCAAAAAACGCTCTAACCACAATAAGGTGGGAAGATCCAGATGGTTACTGGGTTCATCCAGCAGGAGCAGATCCGGTTGGCGGATTAACGCACGTGCCAGCAGCAGACGAGTATGCTGCCCACCGCTCAAGGTGCCGGCGGTTAGCGTCCATGACGGTGGCGCAAAACCCAGGCTGGTGAGCAGGACTTCTCCCTGCCAACTTTCGCTGACGCGCTGATTTTCTGGCAATCGCGCCAGTACTGCCTCGAGCAGGGTGCAGCCGTGCAGTTCATCAGGCAGGTGTTGTTCTACCCGTGCCATCAGGCACTGATGGGCAGGCGTCACGCTGCCGGTACTGGCAGAGAGATCACCGCTAAGGATTTTCAACAGGGTACTTTTGCCGCAGCCGTTATGGCCGATTAAACCAATGCGGTCGCCTTTTTTCAGGCTGAAGGAAACCTCAACCAACAGAGGGCCGAACGCGTTGTCGAAACCGACAGATTGTGCAGATAATAATGTGCTCATTGCTTACTCAAGAGTTACAGGCATGCAAATGCCTATCGTCAAACATCGCTGACGATAACCCGGTAAGCCGGAGGGAAGGGACTCAAATTTTAGTAAGCTTCGCTCAAGCCTGGGTTATCGCAGCACGATACCGGTAATGCTTGAGCAGCGGCAATTACTATAGAAGTGTGAGTAAAAAAACAATTCACACATCGGCATAATAATCCTCCTTTTTATAATGTTGGTAAATGGGTGCGCTGAGTATAAAACGCTTTGGTCGGTTATGCCACTGTGAGTCACGCTACTGATCGGTTACGTCAGGGGAAAGTTTACCGTAATTCAACCGGTTGCAAGCCGAGTGATAGGGCGGCATCAATAATCGTGCTGAATGGGAGTAATACTGATATTTAAGCGGAGATTAAGCAGTTATCATAACTACAGTTTATGATTAGCCAGGCGGGTCGGTGTATATCGACCCGCCTGCGTCGTCTGTCTATCATGCAAATGCCGAGCAATGAATTTATGTTAAAGCCCCGTCAAATTCTTCTTTTCCTGTTCCTGCTGTTTGGCTTGCAGTTGGCACCGCTGACCAGCGTCGCTGCACAGGATGATACCCCTGCCGCCGAAGTCCAGCTGGATCCTGCTACCGCGCTAAAGAACTACCAGAAACAGTTGGATAGCATTAAACAGCAGGTTTCCAAGGCGGATAATGATAACCAACTCAGCAAGCTGAAGCTGGTCACCGACGATCTGGCCGCTGGGCTGGACAAGCTCGCGACCGAACTGCAACCGGCGCAGGAAAAATTGCAGGCGCAACTCGATGTATTGGGCCCACCGCCGGCCGCCGGGGCGATGGCAGAAACCGCAGCCGTGGTGCAGCAGCGTAATGGTTTGAACAACAGCAAAAAGCAACTCGACGATGCGGTAAAACGGGCGCAGGCCATGAAAGCCAGCGTGCTCGACCTTGGGCAACAAATCAGCGATCTGCGTCGTGTGGCGTTCAAAACCCAGTTGGCGTTGAACACCGGCAGCGTGCTGGGCGCCAAGTTTTGGTCGCCGGTGGTGCAACCTTCCGACAGTGACATGCAGCGATTGGATGAATTCAATGCTGCAATGAAACAGGCCTGGGACGCCAGTTGGCAAGAGGACTCGCGTTACGGCACACTCGGTTTGCTGGTACTGGCCGTGGTTATCTGGTCGTGGGGGCGTTACTTCTCTGAGCGTTTTCTGGCTTGGGCAAGTATTCGTTTTCTGCCGGACGGGCGCTTGCGCCGCAGCTTTATGGCGCTGATGACCGTCACCGTCACCGTGATCACCACCAGTATTGCGTTAAATTTGCTGTATATCTCCTTTACCCGCGTGCAACCGCTGCCGGTAATGCTCGAGGACTTCGCCGAAGGCTTTAACCGGTTGGGGATCTTCTGTGCGCTGATTGCCGGGCTGGGACGTGCGACACTGTCGCTCAATCGGCCATCATGGCGCCTGGCCTCGATGGATGATGCCGTTGCTTCCGGGCTGCGTTATTTTTCACCGCTATTGGCTGGGTTGGCACTGGCGTTTGGTACCGTGGAACTGATCAATAACGTGGTCAGCGCCAGCCTGAGCACCACCATTTTCGGCAATGGCTTGGTCGCTGGCTTGATCGGCATGGTATTGCTGGCGATGCCGCTACGTTCTCAGCGTATCCGCCGTAAGCTGGAACAGCAGGGCGAGCATGTAGAGAAACGCTCAACCATCAGCGGATTGCTGCACATGGGCACGTTGGTATGCTCAGTAGTGATCTTATTCTCGTTGTTGGTGGGGTATATCGCGTTCGCCCGTTTCCTGACCTATCAGGTGATCTGGATAGCTCTGGTATTGATGGCGTTTTATTTTCTGCTGCTGTTCGCGACCGATCTGTGTGGCGCAATCTTTTCGCCGCAGACCGCCAGTGGCAAGATGCTCAAAAAGTCCTTTAACTTTAAAGACCGTCATCTGGAACAAATGGCCATCATCTTCACCGCCATTGCCAAATGTTCTTTGCTGTTGTTGATGATCGTCTCGCTGTTTAACGGTTCTTTTGGTACCACCACGCCGAACTCGTTGCTCGAAAAAATTATTGCCATCCTGAGTGGTGAAGGATTACAGCGGCTGAATATTGTGCCGGGTAACCTGATTAATGCGGTTATTTGCCTGGCCATTGGCATTTACATTCTGCGGGTGACGCAGCGTTGGCTCAGTCAGGAATTACTGCCGAAAACCATTTCAGATATCGGTATTCGTGCCTCATTGGTCACGTTATTCAGTAACGTTGGTTATGTGTTATTGATCTTGATCACCCTGGCTGCGTTGGGTATTCAGTGGAACAATCTGGCGTGGATCGTGAGTGCGTTATCGGTCGGTATCGGTTTTGGTTTGCAGGAGATCGTGAAGAACTTTATTTCCGGTTTGATCCTGCTGACCGAACGGCCAGTGAAAGTCGGCGATATGATCGGTATTGGCGGTGTCGAAGGGGATGTGCGCCGTATTAACGTGCGTGCTACCGAGATTCAACTCAGTGACCGTTCGACAATGATTGTCCCTAACTCCCAGTTAATCTCACAAAACGTCCGTAACGCGACGATGGGGAACGCACAGGGGGTAGTGACGATTGCGCTGACCTTCCCAACGGACATCGATCCGGAACAGGTACGTAATATTTTGTTGAGTGCCTACCAAGAGTATGACGCTATTCTCGAGGCACCTGCGCCCTATGTGCGTTTCAGCCAGCTCGGCCCGGATGGCATCATCCTCAGTGTGACCGGGTATGTGGCAAGTCCGCGCATGGTTGGGGCCACCAAAAGCGAGCTGTTGTTCAATATTCTCA
The DNA here is from genome assembly GCF_017832355.1 of Serratia sp. PL17. GTDB lineage: Bacteria > Pseudomonadota > Gammaproteobacteria > Enterobacterales > Enterobacteriaceae > Serratia. The sequence continues at coordinate 1,436,709 of NZ_JAFIBY010000001.1, read as the reverse complement.
AACTGCTGCGCGCGCAACGGGTCAATATGTCCAGCCCGCAGGAAGTGGTATTTATGAAGCAACAGGCGAGAAATATGGCTAACGACGAAGAGCAGTCGTCGTAATCTGCCGGTGGCACAAAGGCCCACCGTGAAAGGTGGGCCGAGGTCACTTAATGCATAGCGGGCACCACAGATTGGGAGCAATCGCTGTTGGCGCTGGCGCCGGTATTATTGCAGGTCTGTGGATCATTATGCACCGGCGGTGGCGGCACGTCCTGTGGGCCACCTTTACCGATACAGCCAGAAAGCATCAGGATCAAAAACAGGGGGATCATTGCCTTCATCTCAGTTACCTCCGATCTGAACACGTTCTTAAGTATATGCACTGCAAGGCGCCGAGAGCGTCCGATCATGCGTTATAGAACTTATCTATATCACCCCGGAATAAACCAATTTCACTTCGGCCGCTCAGCGGCCCTATGCTGCGGTGGCATAGGGCAATTTTTTTGAGGAGGCATCATGGAAAAACAACAGTTGGCGACAGCGGTACTTGCCGCCTTGGGCGGCGCAGAAAACCTGACCAAACTGCGTTACTGTGCCAGCCGTGTCAGGGCAGAACTGTGTGATAGCACAAGGTTAGAGCGGCAAAGCATAACGCAGTTGCCAGGCGTTAAAGCATTGCTGGAGGTAGAAACGCCACAGCGGACCACCGAGTATCAGTTGGTGGTAGGACCGGGGAATGCCCGGCCGTTATATCAGGCACTGGTCGCATTGAGCGGCGAAAAGTAATTACACCAACAAAGGGCGGATCTGCTCCAGATGCTGCTGCATTAACGCCTGCATTTGCATCAGATGGGGGGCATCCGCTTTTTCGCGCATCAGGTAAATACCGACGGTGCAGCGTTGGCCCTGTTGAATCAACGTCAGCGGCTCAATACCATAATCGGCAAAGTAGCCCGCCATACAGGAGGGATACGCTAACAAAATTGCATCGGAATCATTGATCATATCTACGGCCGACATCATCGAGTTGGTTGAGCAAATCACCCGTTCCGCCAGGTGCAGACGGTTACGTGCCAGCTTTTTCGGCTGCATATCCTCCACGATATGATGATAGCGACTTTCATCTGGCGTCAGCTCAACGCAGGGATAATCCAGCAACGCATCCGGGCTTACCGGTTTACCGAGCAGCGGGTGTCCGCGTCGTACAAACATACTGTCGGTGGTGCTGAATAACGGCAAAAAACTGATGCCGGCCTTGGGGTTCAATCCCTGAATTTCATGGCCGATGAACAAGTCAATATCGCCCCCCAACAGCAGATCCATCAAACGCAGATGGTTGCCCAGATCAATATGAATATTCACCAGCGGATGTAACTTACGGTAGGCATTGAAGCTGTCACGCACGAACATGTACCACCACGCATGGCCTGTGCCCATGCGCAGACTTTGCTCTTGACGTGCTTTGATAAACGCCATTTTAATCAATGTATTATCGTAAATTCGCTGCATCATTTGCGCCTGCTCCAGCAGCAAGTCACCGTATTCGGTGGTTTTCACGCCCGTTGAGGTGCGCTCCAGCAGCTGTACTCCCAGGTTCTCTTCCAGCTTCTTCATGTTGTGGGTCAATGTCGGCTGACTCAAACAGAGTTTGTTTGCTGCATGACTCACATTTTTGAACATTGCCACTTCGATAAACTGCCGCAGAATTTTGTCCACGATCATATTTTCCACTGGTGATATAGAAAGTTTCTATATCGTAGCGATGAAAAACGATTTCCGCCAATGACTCGTCTTAGATAGTTTTGCTGCTATACCCAAAATAATTGGCGTTGCATCAAGGCGGCAAGGGCGTAAATCCCCAGGAGCTTAGTCAACTACGTGACTGGAGTGCGCGGGTGCAGCCAACACAGATGCAGCTTCAAGTATGACGGGGATATGCCGGTATTCCCAGCCGCCACCAGAGAGGACGCAATGAGAAGACTGATACCGAGTATGGTTGCCGCCACACTGGCGCTGATGTCCGGTCAAACGCTGGCCGATACGCTGCGTATGCAGTGTGCGCCCAGCAAAGAAGGGCGTCAGTATTGCAATGAGATCAAGCAACGTTTTGAGGCTCAGACCGGCCATACCCTGGAATTTATCGATCTTCCCCCGGCCTCCGATGAAAAGCTGTCGTTATTTCAGCAGCTGTTTACCGCCAAAGATTCCAGCGCCATCGATCTGTTCCAGGCCGATACCGTGTGGATAGGCGTGCTGAACAAACATCTGCTGGATCTGACCGACAGCGTGAGCGACATCAAGCAGGATTTCTTCCCCGCCGCCTGGCAAAACAATGTGGTTAATGGCCGGGTTAAAGCGGTACCGGCCTATCTGGACAGTGGCGCACTCTATTACCGTAAGGACTTGCTGGAAAAATACGACGAGCAGCCCCCGGCGACCTGGGCCGACTTGACCCGCATCGCGACGCGTATTCAGCAGGGGGAGCGTGCCGCCGGCCATAAGAATTTTTGGGGACTCGTGTTCCAGGGGAAATCCTACGAAGGGCTGACGTGCAACGCACTCGAGTGGGTGGCGTCGCAAAACGGCGGCAGTTTTATTGATGCCCAGGGCAATATCACCATCAACAATCCACAGGCCGCACAGGCATTAAATATGGCCGCCGGATGGATAGGCAAAATTACGCCAAAGGGCGCACTCGGTTACATGGAAGAAGAGTCGCGGGCGGTGTTTCAAAACGGCGATGCGTTATTTATGCGCAATTGGCCCTACGCCTACGTATTGGCGCAGGACAGCAGCAGTGCAATACGTGGCAAGGTCGGCGTAACGCCGTTGCCGAAGGGCGCTGAAGGTGAGTCCGTCAGTGCATTAGGCGGCTGGCAGTGGGCAATCAACGGTTATACCAAGAACCCTCAGGCGGCGATCGCGCTGCTGAAAATTGTCAGCGATGCCGAATCGCAAAAAAGGGCGCTGGCATTAATGGGCCTGGCACCGTCACGGATGGCATTGTACGACGATCCCCAGGTCCTGGCGCAGGCACCGTATTTAGCCGATTTCAAAGGCATCTTCGCGCAGGCAATGCCACGCCCGGCAACCCAAACCAAAAGGCAGTACGCGCAGGTTTCGAAAGCGATCTACAACGCCACGTTTAACGTATTGCGCGGAGACAGTGACGGTGTCACTGCTGTGGCGGATTTACAACAGCGACTGGAACGGATTAAAGCCAGAGGATGGCGTTGAAGGCAGTGCAATCCCCATTAACCGTTGGAGTCAGACGCATGAAACGCGAGACGCACGCTTTATCCCTAACGGCGGCCCCGGCACCGAAGGCGGAACGTTCCGCCAGGCGCCGCACGTTGAATCATCAGCAACGGCGTAGTCGCATCGCCTGGCTCTTGGTGGCACCGGCAATGCTGTTGCTGGCAGTCGTCGCGGGTTGGCCGCTGCTGCGCACGCTGTTTTACAGCTTTACCGACGCCATGCTGGATGCGCCAGATGACTACCGGTTTGTCGGTTTTGCCAACTATCTGGACCTGACCGAGGGCGGGCATCATTACGGCGTGCTGGCGGATCCACTGTGGTGGTTGGCCGTAGGCAATACTCTGCGGTTTAGCCTGCTGTCGGTGTCATTGGAGCTGGTGTTTGGCATGTTGCTGGCGTTGCTGATGCATCAGAAATTCCGCGGTCAGGGGCTCGTGCGCACTGCGATTTTGGTGCCCTGGGCCATTCCGACCATCGTATCCGCCAAAATGTGGGGCTGGATGTTTCACGATCAGTACGGTGTGGTCAATGACCTGCTGCTCAAGACCGGCATCATCTCGACCCCATTGGCCTGGGTGGCGGAGCCGGGGTTGTCGATGTGGGCGGTGGTGATTGCCGATGTCTGGAAAACCACCCCCTTCATGGCCTTGATGCTGCTGGCCGCGCTGCAACTGATCCCGGGTGATTTATACGAGGCGGCACGGGTCGATGGTGCCAATGCCTGGCAACGGTTTCGCCGCATCACCTTGCCGCTGATCATGCCGGCGATGATCGTCGCGCTGATTTTCCGGGTCATGGACGCATTGCGGGTGTTTGATCTGATCTATGTGCTGACCTCCAACAGCGAGGCCACGGTATCCGTGTCCGGCTATGCGCGCGATCGCATGGTCAGCTATCAGGAAATGGGATCCGGCTCGGCAGCTTCCGTGTTGGTATTCATGATGGTTGCGGGCATCGCTGCGTGTTTCCTCACGCTGAGTCGCCTGAATGACAAGGGGAAACAGGCATGAAACTGAGCCGCCAACAGCAACAAAAGGGTCATAAGATACTGATATTCGCCAGCGCCGCGTTGGCCAGCATCATCTGTCTGTTTCCGTTCTACTACGCGCTGATCACCTCATTGCGTTCGGGGCAGGACCTGTTCCAGGTTGCCTATCTGCCGAGCCACCTGAATTGGGGCAATTATCTGACAGCCTTGATGGATAACGGCATTGCTCGCAGCTTGTTGAACTCTATCGTGGTGGCAACGCTGACGGTCGGCATCTGTCTGCTGGTATCGATTACCGCCGCGTTTGCCCTGGCGCGCATTCGTTTTCGCGGTCGCAAATATCTGCTGTTCACCATTTTGTGCGTCTCAATGTTCCCGCAGGTGGCGGTACTGTCCGGCATGTTCGAGTTGGTGCGCTTTATGGGGCTGTATGACTCCCTCGGGGCGTTGGTGTTGTCCTATACCACCTTCTCATTGCCCTTTACCGTCTGGGTACTGACCACCTTTATGAAAGCGATCCCGGCAGAATTGGAAGAGGCGGCGATTGTCGACGGCGCAAGCACCTGGACCATCATCACCCGTATCTTTGCACCCATTATGGGGCCGTCGCTAGTGACCACCGGACTGCTGGCATTTATCGGCGCATGGAATGAATTCATGTTTGCCCTGACGTTTGTCATCTCCAGCGGCAAGCGCACCGTCCCTGTGGCGATCGGCATGTTGCAGGGTGCCTCTCAATTCGAACTCCCCTGGGGCACCATCATGGCGGCCTCGGTCATCGTCACACTGCCGATCATCGCACTGGTTCTGATTTTCCAGCGCCGAATCGTCAGCGGATTAACCAACGGCGCAGTAAAAGGCTGATTTTCGATTAACCCTGAAGCAGGAGAAAAGTAATGGCTACAAAAATCGTTTTAGTGGGAGCAGGCAGTGCGCAATTCGGTTACGGCACGCTGGGGGATATCTTCCAGAGCAAAACGCTGTACGGCAGTGAGATTGTGCTGCACGACATCAACCCGGCCGCACTGGCGGTGACCGAGAAAACGGCCCGGGACTTTTTGGCCGCTGAAGATCTGCCCTTTACGGTGAGCGCCACGACCGATCGTAAAACCGCGCTGCGGGGCGCAGAGTTTGTGATTATCTCCATCGAAGTGGGCGATCGCTTTGCGCTGTGGGATCTCGACTGGCAAATTCCGCAGCAGTATGGCATTCAGCAGGTGTACGGTGAAAATGGCGGTCCTGGCGGTTTGTTCCACTCGCTGCGGATTATTCCACCGATCCTCGACATTTGCGCTGACGTTGCCGACATTTGCCCCAATGCCTGGGTATTTAACTACTCAAATCCGATGAGTCGCATTTGTACTACCGTGCATCGCCGCTTCCCGCAGCTCAATTTTGTCGGTATGTGTCACGAAATTGCGTCGCTTGAGCGCTATCTGCCGGAAATGCTCGGAACGTCATTCGACAATCTCACGCTGCGTGCCGCCGGGCTCAATCACTTTAGCGTCTTGCTGGAGGCCAGCTACAAAGACAGTGGTCAAGATGCTTATGGCGACGTGCGAGCCAAGGCGCCGGACTATTTTTCCCGTTTGCCAGGCTACAGCGACATCCTGGACTACACCCGTACTCACGGCACATGGGTTCAGACAGAAGGCAGCACCGAGCGAGAGGCGCTGGGTGGCAAAGACAGTGCCTATTCTTGGGCCGATCGCACCCTGTTTAAAGAGATTCTGGAGAAATTCCATCACTTGCCAATCACCGGCGACAGCCACTTTGGCGAGTATATTCGTTGGGCGAATGAGGTCAGCGATCATCGCGGCATCCTCGATTTCTACACCTTCTATCGCAATTACCTGGGCCATGTGCAGCCGAAAATCGAATTGAAACTGAAAGAACGCGTGGTGCCGATCATGGAAGGGATCTTGACGGATTCCGGCTATGAAGAGTCGGCGGTGAATATCCCCAACCTGGGGTTTATTAAACAGTTGCCGGCGTTCATTGCCGTCGAGGTGCCGGCCATTATCGATCGCAAAGGGGTGCATGGCATAAAAGTGGATATGCCTGCAGGCATTGGTGGCTTGCTCAGTAACCAGATTGCTATCCACGATCTGACCGCCGATGCAGTGATTGAAGGCTCGCGCGATTTGGTGATCCAGGCACTGCTGGTGGATTCGGTCAACGACAAATGCCGGGCAATCCCTGAACTGGTCGATGTGATGATCTCACGCCAGAGCCCGTGGCTCGATTATTTGAAATAAGCCGGATAACGGGGCGTGAACTCGCGCCCCGTTAATGCCAACTGCGATGCGAACGGGAGGAATATGGCGCAACTCACGCTGGAAAAACTGCAAAAACGCTATGGCGCTAACGCAGAGGTCATTAAGTCATTGGATTTGCACATCAACAGTGGGGAATTTGTGGTGATTGTTGGCCCCTCCGGCTGCGGAAAATCCACCTTGTTGCGGATGATCGCTGGGCTGGAGGAGATCAGCAGCGGCGGCATGTATATCGATGGTCACTACGTCAACGACGATACGCCGGCAGAACGCGGCATTGGCATGGTATTTCAATCTTATGCGCTTTATCCGCACATGAGTGTCTATAAAAACATGGCGTTTGCACTGGAGTTGGCGGGCCATTCGGCCGAAGAGATCGACCGACGCGTGCGCGACAGCGCCCGTATTTTGCAACTTGAACCCTTGTTGGAACGCCGACCGAAAGATCTTTCCGGTGGGCAACGGCAACGGGTTGCTATTGGTCGCGCCATTGTCCGCGAGCCCAAATTATTTTTGTTCGATGAACCGCTTTCCAACCTGGACGCATCGCTGCGGGTACAAATGCGCATGGAAGTGGCTTCGCTGCATAAGCGGCTGGGGTCGACCATTATTTATGTTACCCACGATCAGGTGGAAGCCATGACGCTGGCAGACCGCATTGTGGTGTTGAACCAAGGCCATGTTGAACAGGTGGGCACGCCGCTGGAACTTTATGACCAGCCGGCCAACGAGTTTGTCGCACAGTTTATCGGGTCGCCAAAGATGAATCTGATCCCGGCGATTTTACGGCGCGCCGGTGAAAGCCAAAGCGTGGTCGAGCTGGATAACGGCAAGGCACTGGTGCTGCCGATTGCTACACCCGCTGAGGCAGAAGGCCAGAGCGTAAACGTCGGCATTCGTCCGGAACATATTCGCGGTGGGGAGCATGCGGAGTGCGAGTTTCAAGGCGAAGTGATGTTTGTTGAACACATGGGCAATGAAACCTACCTCTATCTGGATAACGGCAATGCCGGCGAACCCTGGGTGTTGCGCAACCCTGAACGCTCGGCTATTGAGGCCGGTGATACCGTGGGCGTTCGCCTGCCAGTGGAGTGTTGTTATCTGTTCGATCGTCAGGGGCGGGCGTTTCAGCGCATTCTGGCGTCGGAAAAGACGCATTAATTGAGTAAAGGAAACGGGATATGGGCGGCGGACAAAAGGTTCGGTGGTGGAAACAGGCGGTGGTTTATCAAATCTACCCGCGCAGCTTTATGGATTCCAACGGGGACGGTATTGGCGATCTGAATGGCATTACGGCCAAGCTGGATTATTTGCAGTGGCTGGGCATAGACGTGATTTGGATCTGTCCGATGTATCGTTCGCCAAACGACGACAATGGCTACGATATCAGTGATTATCAGGCCATAATGACGGAATTTGGCACCATGGAGGATTTTGACCGTCTGCTGTCAGAGGTGCATGCGCGGGGGATGCGGTTGATACTTGATTTGGTGGTGAACCACACGTCTGACGAACACCCGTGGTTTATTGAGTCACGATCATCCCAATCGAGCGCCAAACGTGACTGGTATATCTGGCGCGACGGTAAAAAAGGGGCGGAACCCAACAACTGGGAGAGCATTTTTAACGGTTCGGCCTGGAAGTATGATCCTGGCAGTGAACAATACTTTTTGCACCTGTTCTCTGAACGTCAACCTGACCTGAATTGGGAGAACCCAGAGGTGCGTACGGCGCTGTACGACATGATGCGTTGGTGGCTGGATAAGGGCATTGATGGATTCCGTATCGACGCCATCTGCCATATGAAAAAGCAGCCGGGGCTGACGGATATGCCCAACCCGCTGGGCCTGCGTTACGTGCCGTCGTTCGAACGTCACCTGAATTATGACGGCCTGCTCGATTATGTCGATGACCTGTATGAACAGGTGTTCAACCGTTATGACATCATGACCGTGGGGGAAATGAACGGTGCTTCGGCAGAGCAGGGCGAAGATTGGGTGGGTGAACAGCATCACCGGTTGAATATGATTTTCCAGTTTGAGCACGTCAAGCTGTGGGAAACACGGCATCAGCAGGCGCCGGATGCAGGCATGGACGTGATGGGGCTAAAAAGCATCTTTACCCGCTGGCAGACATTGCTGGAAGGGAAAGGATGGAATGCACTGTATGTCGAAAATCACGATATTCCCCGCGTGGTGTCGAAATGGGGCGACGATAAGCAGTATTGGCGCGAAAGTGCTACCGCCATCGCCACGATGTATTTTTTAATGCAGGGAACCCCCTTTATTTATCAGGGACAGGAGCTGGGGATGACCAACACCCGCTTCGACGGCCTGGCTGATTTTAACGATGTTGCTGCCAGAAACCGCTTTGCCATGTTGCGCGAGCAAGGGATGGACGAGGCACACATCCTGGCGTTTCTGGGCCGCAGTGGGCGCGATAATTCGCGTACGCCGATGCAATGGGACGACGGTCCCAATGCCGGTTTCAGCCGTGCCGAACCCTGGTTTAGGGTGAATGCCAACTACGCGCAAATCAACGTGGCGCGTCAGCGAGAAGAACCTGATTCAGTGCTGAACTTTTACCGGGCGTTAATTCGGCTGCGTAAACGGGATCCCGTGTGGGTCTACGGCCGATACCAATTACACCTGGCGGCACACCCGCAAATATATGCTTACACCCGCACCCTGGATGAGCGGCAGGTATTGGTGTTGTGCAATTTGAGTCGCGAATCTTTGCAGATAGATCCGCACGTGTTGGCCTTGGATAAGGGGCAACGGTTATTGGGCAATTATTGTCATCATGATGAGCAACAATGCCTTCGTCCTTATGAGGCTCGGATATACCAATGGCCTGACGCCTCCAGTTTTGATTAAACCATCACGCATTTTCCCGAATACAGCGATTGTGTTCGGGGAATACCCTTCAGATATTTACCCATAATTCATGGCCACTCTGCAATACGCACCGAATCACAACACACTCTCACCATTGCTTCTTACACCAAAGATTAAAATACGGTCTGGTTATCCAGCAAGATCTGGAACTATGTTAGCAAGGAAACTACTGGAAATTAAAAATCCTACGCCTGAGTGATGGATAAAAAATCGCACGAAATGTTCCTTTTGTATTCTTAGTCGTTGCTCTTTTTTAGCGGAACAGGCTTCGCTCGTTTATTTCCGTCAATTAAGTATCTACATCGCATCGCAGCAAGAGAAAATTTTGCAAAATGTGCAAGACAAGGCGTAAGTGAGCGGAATCTGTACAGATCTCGCAGTGTCAGAGACCTAAGGTCTCCTGATTCATTTGTTTTTCATTGCAAACCATTGATAATAAATGAATGTTTGTATTTTGTGATGCATGCCATTAATGGGGCATATCTACAATGAAGCTTAAACAAAAGTGAAGTTTTATGATTTTTTTACGATTTCACTTTTAATTTTACATTAACAACGCTCGGAAGGGCGTTGATATTATCTTTTTTCACATGCCAGGCAGCCGCTTTAGCGCTAGTCTGGTTAGGCAATGTCTCATTAAGGATGATGCTATGTGGAATAGGGAGATTAACATAGGGACATGTTATGAAATCCTTTGTTAACCTGTTTTTTATTTCCTCAAGATCATTTCCCTAAGCATTCTTTTTTTATGACTCTGCAACGTCTATTTAAAATGAAAGTGAGTTATCAAAAGTAAGATATGTTGGCTCTTTTGTGAGCGTGAGATGACGGGATGCTATGACCATTATAATACCCTGCCCAATGACCGTTATGGTATGACGCATGGGGAAAAGGGTAATGGTGTCGATTTTAATTAAGACTTTCGCCTTGATGGGTAATTATCCTAATGCCATGCATGATGATAGTTGCGTTATTTCCAAGGCCACAAATAGAGCGCTATAAATCTAATTATTCACTCAGGAGCACACTCAATGAACCAGTGTTTGGACTTTATCGGTATTGGCATCGGTCCGTCCAACCTCAGCATTGCGGCACTTGGAAGCGAAATCGCAGGGTTTAATTGCAAATTCCTCGAGCGTAAACCGCATTTTTCTTGGCATCCAGGCATGATCCTGGCGGACTGCAGTATGCAGACCAACTTTTTGAAGGATTTGGTGACGGCCGTTGCGCCCACCAACCCTTACAGTTTTCTCAACTATCTGGTGAAAAGAAAGAAATTTTACCGTTTCCTCAATACAGAGCAACATACCGTTTCGCGCGAAGAGTTTGCCGATTATCTCAGTTGGGCGGCAACGGGCCTGCCGTCGCTGGCATTCAACCAGGACGTCCAGGCCGTGAGTTTTGATGAGAATCAGCGGCATTTTGTTGTCACCACCCAGAATGATGTGTTTTACGCGAAGCATGTCTGTGTCGGTATTGGCAAAAAAATCAAATTGCCAGACTGTGTGACCCAGCAAAATGATCGGTGTTTCCACGCGAGCGAAATGATGTTCCGCAAACCCAATCTGAAGGGGAAGCGTGTGGCAATTGTCGGCGGGGGGCAAAGCGGGGCCGATCTGTTCCTCAATATTTTTCAGGGGGAATGGGGCCAACCAGAACAATTGAGTTGGATATCTCGGCGTAACAACTACAATGCGCTGGACGAAGCTGCCTTTGCTAACGAGTACTTTACGCCTGATTACGTTGAGAATTTCTACACGCTCGGCAGTTCAGCCAAACAACACATGCTGCGCGAACAAAAAATGACGTCTGATGGGATCACCAGCGAGTCGCTTTTGGCCATTTATCGTGCCATGTATCACCAGTTTGATGTCCTTCAGAATAAACGATGGGTACGCCTGCTTCCCAGCCGTTCAGTGACGGCCCTTAACACCAAAGATAATTTTTATCAGTTAGAGACGGAACACCATCTGGATCAGGGGCGAGAGGCTTTTGATGTGGACGTGGTGATCTTTGCTACTGGCTATGAACAGGCCCGCCCCGTGTTTCTTGACGCCTTGTCCGAACGTTTTTCAACCACGGATGATGGGCAGTACCGTATTGCCCCTGATTTTACCCTTGAGCGGGAAGGGGCGCATGAGAACTGTTTGTTTGCCGTCAATGCGAGCATGCATCACCACGGTATTGCCGATCCCCAGCTCAGCCTGATGGCCTGGCGAGCTGCCCGCATTCTTAACCGGGTTCTCGGCCAAAACCAATTTGATTTGAGTACGGCCCCGGCGATCATTCAATGGCGCAGTGAGCCATAACGGCCAATCACGATGACGTTATTGAGTTCTTGTTGGGCACCGCGTTTACCCCATGATGAGACAAGTTGTATGAGAAAACACATTAATAAATTTATCATGAATCAACTGGCAACATTCTCGCCGACTTTTAAAGCGAAATACATATATAAAAAGGCCTTCGGGAAGACATTAAATTTAAACCCTCCGGCCACGTGGAACGAAAAGATAAATTATCTGAAACTTAACGATTACAGTAACAATGCATTAATCACGCAATGTGCAGACAAATATGCAGTGAGGGAGTATATAAAAGAGAAAGGCTGTGAGGAGATCCTTAATGAACTCTATTTCGCCTGTGACTCTGTTCATGAAATCCCATGGGCGTCTTTGCCGGAAAAGTTTGTGATTAAAGGTAATCACGGTTCTGGTTACAATTTGATTTGCCAGGACAAAGGCTCGCTAGACATTGCACAAGCAGCTAAAACCATTGAAAATTGGATGGAAAGTGACTACTGGAAGGTCTATGCAGAGTTAAACTATAAGAATATTAACAAAAAAATCATTGGTGAAAAGTTCATCGCGTCATCGAGTGGTCAGGGGCCTGATGACTATAAAATATACTGCTTCCACGGTGTTCCTTACTGCACGTTGCTGTGTGTCGGCAGGGAAACCGGCACGCCGAAATATTACTTTTTTGATAAAGACTTCAAATTCTTGTGTTATAGCCAAGACTGTTTGGCACTTAGCCAGGAAGAGATTGACGCCTTTGTGAAACCTGAGGGGTATGACGCGCTCTTTGAGTACGCCAGAATATTATCTGAACCCTTTGAGTTTGTCCGCGTTGATTTCTATATCTCCAACGGCAAAGCTATTTTTGGTGAGTTGACCTTCACACCCTCCGCAGGTATTGATACGGACATGCTCGAATCAACAGATATTTTACTCGGGAAGATGCTTAACCTGAAATAACACCGTACCCACAGAGGATATGTTGTCACCCTGTGAACCCACAGGGTGTTTTTTTATCTTCTGCCGGCAGACACAACTCCCCGGACGGCATCCGGGGAGTCACGATCAGAAATCTACCGTTGCCTGCAGGCTCAGGCTGCGCGGTTCCCCCTCAATGACCCGCAGGTTACCTGCACTGGACGCATAATATTCGCGGTTGAACAGGTTTTTGACGTTCAGCTTGATCTGGGTGTGTTTGCCAACCAGCTTACTGTCCCAAGCGATAAACGCATCTGCCACCGTGTAGGCAGGCATGGTAAAACTGTTTTCCGGATCGCCTGCGCGACGGCCCACATAGCGGCCCCCTCCGCCCAGCCGTACATCACCCGGTACCGCAGGTAGCGTCATGCGGTGGCTGAGATAGAGACTCCCCATGTTGGTTGGGGCGTTCACCAGGCGGTTACCGACGTTATCCGGGTTGAGGTTATCTTCGACAATCTCGGTTTTGTCGTAACTGTAATTGGCGGTCAGATCCCAATTGCGGGCGAGTTCTCCGTTTAGCTCCAGTTCAACGCCGCTAGAGCGCGCTTTTGGAATGCTGCGAGTGACGCCGTTGATAAAGATCGACATATTGTTTTCGTCTATACGGTACAGCGCCAGCGTAGCATCGACCACTGGGGTCACTTGCCATTTACCGCCAACCTCGTAGGTAGTGCCGGTTTCAGGCGTAGCAACGTTCCCGTTGTCATCCACGGCCGTGGACGGAGTGAAAGAGCGGCTGTAGTTGGCATACAGTGAAACAGCCGGCGTGAGCTTGTACACCACACCGGCCTGCGGCAGGAATTTGTCATCCTTGTCGTTCAGCGTGTTTTTGGGGTTCTGGAAGCCATTACTGTTGTTTTGGTAATAAGACTGGTAGCGGGCGCCGAGGACGGCAATCCACTGGTCGGTTAAATGAATACTGTCTTTGGCGTAGACCGAACGACTGTACAAGGTGCTGCGTAGATTACTCAGGGCATCATTGTAAGTACTGCTGTTGGTCACCGGCGTTTCACCGTAGGCAGGATCATACATATTGAAGGTTTTTGACACCTTGCCGCGGTAGGAGTAGGCCTTGTAGGTCTCATTTTTCTCATAGTCGACGCCCACCAACAGGTCATGTTGCATGCCAAGTGCGATCGGCGACCCGATCACATCCCAGGAATAATAGTCTGTCTGGTGGTTGAAGCCGCGGTTGGCATCCGCACGGCGTGAAACAATCCCCGTGGCGGTGTCGATCGCCGTGGCACGCACTTCGTTGCTGTCGTAGCGACGTTGCATCCAGGCATAGTTGAAACGGGTGGTCCAGGTGCTGTTCAGTGCGTAGTCATAATGTGCGTTGAGGCGTTTGTTTTTGCCCCACGCGTGGTTGGCATAATCGTCCAGCCGGCGGTTATAAGGAATATCGACAGGCTTGCCATTGATAAAGGCCGTGCCGCGGTCATAAGGAATATCGTATTTGTATTCGCTGTAGGCAATGTTGAATGACGCTTTATCGCCAAACCAACTGAGTGACGGTGCAATCAGCGTATGCTCATCGGTGCCAAAATTGCGCCAGTAATCTTCGTGTTGACGCTCGGCAATAAAACGAAAAGCAAAACCGTTGCCGAGTGGCCCGGTGACGTCGACCGTGCCGCTGCCGCCACCAAAACTGTTAGTGGCACCACTGAGGCGGGTGTTCCAGTCGTATTGCGGTTTTTTACTGATGAGGTTAATGATGCCGCCAGGGCTGAGAATGCCGTACAACAGCGACGCCGAGCCTTTAAGCACCTCAACGCGGTCAGTGGTGGCGTCCATGCTCAAGCCCTGATTACTACGAACGCCGTCGATGAATACTGAACCGTCCGAGTTAACACCAAAACCACGTTTGACAAACCCGTCTTCAGTGCCGCCCAGCGTATTACCCTGTGTCACGCCACTGACGAATTTCATGGCATCGTTGACGCTTTTGACCTGGAAGTCGTTAATGACGTCAGGTGTGACAACGCTGACAGATTGCGGCACTTCGCTGAGTGGGGTGTTGGTTTTGCTGGCGGTGGACGCGCTATCCGTGCTGTAGCCCGCTGCCGGCAAGGAGCTGGTTGTGACGGTGAGCGACTCGTCCTCTGCCTGGGCGGTGGCCACAGGCAGTGCCGGTAAGACGCTGACAAGCAGGGGAATTGAACGAAAAACCTGACATTTTTTTGTTTTATTCAGACGATGACTTTCTACCTGGTGCATACAATTCCATATCAAATTAATAAATAATAACGATTATCATTTTTATTATAATTTGCATATGCACGATTTGAATAGTGAATGTTTGTCTGATTGGGGGAAACGCGATCCTGGAGCTTTGCAGCCAAAACCGCGCGCTAGGCTTTGGCGCTGTGGTGAAGCGCAATCTGCGCCTCGTTTAACACGACGCGCCACAGGCGAGGGAGCATGGGAATTCGGCCACTACATAACGCTACAGATTGATACATAATAGTATTTTTAAAGCGTTAATTAACGGGTGCCAACCCCGCTAAAAGTGGCAATAATATGAGTCTGGCTGCGCGTTTTACGTGCACCGTCAGGCATGGCAGACGGGCTATCCGTTGCCATTATGCAGGCTAGATTTTATCCGTATTCTTCGCAAGCCTCTGGAAGCAAGATGCACACCACCGAGTTATCTGGCGCGACAAAATTACAGCATGCAGTGATCGTTCTTTTGCTGGTGTTTGCAACCTGTATCTTTGGCATTGAAAGCCGACCTACCGGCCTTTTGGCGACATTTTGGCCGACCAATGCCGTGTTGCTGGCCGTTCTGGTGCGTTACCCTAAACTCGCCAGCCCTGTGGGGTGGGCGATGGCCATGCTGGGTTATTTGGCAGCCGATTTACTCACCGGCAGTACGCTGGGCAAAGCCCTATTGCTCAATGGGGCCAATATGGCGGGTGTGGCGGTCGGATATTATCTGTTTATGCTTTTGCCGCCTCAAATTCGAGCCCTGGAACGTACCTCGTCCAGTATTTATCTGTTTGCTATCTGCCTGGCGAGTGCGACCGCAACGGGGTTACTGGGTGCAGGGGCTTCAGTGTTGCTGTTCGGTCGTCAATATCTGCCTTCATTGGCGCTGTGGTTGTCTTCTGAGTTCACCAATTACATTACGTTAATGCCGTTTATTCTGGCTTTACCGGCAGACTGGAAAGGGTATTTGCGCAGCATTACGCAGGCAGTGACCTTGCGCAGTCAGTGGTACAACATCTGCACAAAGGTCGCCGTGTTAATCCTGCTGACGATGGCCTGTATCTGCAGCGTCGTGATTGGCGGCCCCGGCGCGGTGATTTTCCCCATGCCAATCCTGCTGTGGCTGGCGATGACGTTTTCGCTGTTCAGTACGATGATTGCCGTGTTGGCCTATGTATTGTGGTGCCATCTGGCGATTGATCTGGGGCTGATCGCTATTAATCTCGACATGACGATATTGCAAAATACGGTGTCGATGCGGTTGGGCGTGGCGCTTTTGGCGCTGGGGCCGATCGCTGTCGCCAGCATGAATTTTGCCCGAAATGCACTGCTGCGCAGGTTAGAGCACGTAGCGAACCACGATGCGCTGACCCACGTATTAACCCGCAACGCCTTTATGCAGCGTGGCACGCGCCTGGTTAGCCAAAAAGGGGAACGGGTCTGCATTATGATGCTGGATATCGACTATTTTAAATCGATCAATGACCGTTTTGGCCACGCTGGCGGCGATGTGGCGTTGTTGTCCTTTACCCGCGCCATCATGGGGGACCTGCGCGAGCACGATCTCTTTGGCCGCATGGGAGGAGAGGAGTTCGCGATCGTGGCGCCGATCGAACAACCGCAAGATGCGATGTCGCTGGCTGAGCGCTTGCGTCGACGAATTGAAATTGAATCTATCACCATGCCAGCCGGTAACCATTTGCAAATCACGGTGAGCATCGGCATGGTTACCTGCATTGGCGGTTCCGAACAGAATCTTGACAACCTGTTGAAAATCGCGGACTTAGCAGTATACAAAGCCAAAAACAGTGGCCGGAACCGGGTCGCAACGCCAGAGTTACTCCCTCGAAACACCCCCGACCTTTGAGCCCCCCGGGGGTGTAAATGGTTGCCCCCGCCAATGGCGTCTAAAATGGAAGAGGGCGTAGGCAGCTCCGTCTGCGCCACACCGACTGTCGAACAGACAAGAGGAATCTCCGATGAAATATGTTGAAGGTTTTGTGGTGGCGGTACCCGCCGCTAATAAGGAGGCGTACCAAAAACTGGCCGCCGCAACGGCCCCCCTGTTTAAAGAGTTCGGTGCCACGCGGATCGTCGAATGCTGGGGTAATGATATCCCCGATGGCAAACTCACCGATTTTCGTGGTGCGGTTAAGGCTGAAGCTGATGAAGTTGTGGTATTCAGTTGGATCGAATACCCGTCTAAGGCCGTACGCGATGAGGCGAATCAGAAGATGATGACCGACCCGCGTATGAAAGCGTTGGGCGAAAAAATGCCGTTTGACGGTAAGCGAATGATCTTCGGCGGCTTCGAATCAATCCTGGACCAATAGCGGAGGGGATATTGTGAAAATAACCCAACACTTGTGGTTTGAGAAAGACATGGATGCAGCACTACGCTGTTACATCGATCTGATCCCCGGTTCTTCCCTAACCTGGCACTCCACATTGCCTGCCGACACCCCCAGCGGCCCGGCAGGCAGCGTAAAACTGGCGGCTTTTACGCTGGGTGACCAGCGGTATGCAGCGATTGAAGCGGGCCCTTTGGATCCGTTCAACCACAGTTTCTCCATTATGGTCGAATGCGCAGATCAGGCGGAGGTTGATCGCCTGTGGGATGCGTTGAGCGACGGCGGTCGTGTTGAGCAATGCGGTTGGTTGCGCGATCGCTGGGGGTTGAGTTGGCAGATTGTTCCCAAGCGACTGACAGAGCTGATGAACGATCCCGATGCCATGAAGGTAAGAAGGGTAACCGAGGCGATGCTGCAGATGGTCAAACTGGATGTTGCGGCGTTAGAGGCGGCAGCTCGCGGATAACATCGCAGCTAACTGCCCCGCAGTCATATTGGCTGTGGGGCAGTTAGGTGATTCAGTGTAATGCAAAGCGTCATCGTGGGGTGTAAATTGACGCAAATCACCTTTTTGCATCAACCCTGCTCACGCAGGGCTGAATTTTTATCATTTGTCAGCGTCGACGAATCGCTGCACCCTAGAGCTAACCTTTGTGCAGCGTAGAGAACAAAAATGGAAAAGACACAGATTCAGCAATGGGTTACCCAATTCCCGCTGGTGCAGGCACTGATCGACCTTAAACCGGTGACCTGGTTCAACCCACGAGCGACCACGTTGAACGCGGGGCTGCCCTTTGTCGGTCTTGGCGCTGCCGACGTGACCGATGCGGAACAACGGTTAATGCGTTTTGCCCCTTATCTGAGCGCCGCCTTCCCGGAAACGCGCATCACCAACGGGGTGATTGAATCTGATGTCGTCGCGATTCCTGCCATGCAAACGGCGCTCGATCGGCGCTATAGCCTGCCGTTAGGCGGGCGTTTATGGCTGAAAAAAGACAGCCACCTGCCAATCTCCGGGTCGATCAAGGCACGCGGGGGCATTTACGAGGTGCTGGCACATGCAGAGAAACTGGCTCTGGAAGCAGGGAAACTGCAGTTAACGGACGATTATTCCACGTTGTTCTCGGCGGAGTTCCGCGAATTTTTCAGCAACTACCGCATTGCGGTGGGCTCAACCGGTAACCTGGGTATGTCGATCGGCATTATTAGTGCCAGACTGGGTTTCAGCGTCAGCGTGCACATGTCGGCAGATGCCCGTGAATGGAAAAAGCAGAAGCTGCGTGATAATGGCGTCAACGTAGTTGAATACGCACAAGATTATGGCGTCGCCGTGGAACAGGGCCGTTTGCAGGCCGCGCAGGATCCACACTGTTTCTTTATTGATGATGAAAACTCACAGACGTTATTCCTGGGCTATGCCGTTGCCGGTGGGCGTTTGAAGCGTCAGTTTGACGAGAAAGGCATTCGGGTTGATGCTCAACATCCGCTGTTCGTTTATTTGCCCTGTGGTGTCGGCGGTGGCCCCGGCGGGGTCGCTTTTGGGCTGAAACTGGCTTTTGGTGACCATGTGCACTGCATTTTTGCCGAGCCGACGCACTCACCTTGTATGCTGCTGGGTGTACACACCGGACTGCACGATGGCATTGCCGTTCAGGATTTGGGCATTGATAACCACACCGCGGCAGACGGCCTGGCGGTTGGACGCGCATCCGGCTTCGTTGGGCGCGCCATGGAGCGCCTGCTTTCCGGTTTTTACACGCTCAGCGATGATGAGATGTTTGCGCTTCTGGGGTTGCTGGATCGTCATGAGCACATTCAGCTTGAGCCTTCTGCCTTGGCCGGTATGCCGGGGCCATGGCGTGTCACGGCAGATAGCGAGTGGCTGGCAAGTCAGGGGCTGAATGAGGCGCAGATGAAGAGTGCTACCCATCTGGTATGGGCAACGGGCGGTGGTATGGTGCCTGAAGCGGAAATGGCCAAATATTTAGCTAACGCACAACAGGTTGATTAGTGCGACAACAGCCTAAGATCTGGTGCACTTTTACCCCGCAGGATACGTTCTTTCTGAGCGTATCCTTGGTCATCACCGTCCCAACGCCAGGTAACGCAGGGTCGCCACAACCGCCAACTGACGGTTATGAATCACCTGATCTTCGGGCGGTTCATGGCTTTCAAACAGGGTATTAAAAGTATACTGGTTGGCGACATAGTGGAAACACAGGCTGCTGATCAATCGATGCACGTCAGCGGCACTGGCGTCTGGAGTGAACAGCCGCTCTTGCTTACCGCGCTGCAATATCGCCTCCAGCAGTGTCAGTGCGCTCTGATTCAAGGCCTTAATACGTGGTGACTGGCGGATATACTGACCGCGCATCATGTTTTCCATGCAGATCACGCGGATGAAGTCAGGGTGTTCTGCGTGGTAATTAAAGCTTTCTTCTACCAGCCGGGTCATGGCCTCTACCGGGGCCAGTGCTTGCAAATCCAACCCCGTTTCGTGAGCGCGTATATGCAGATATACGTGCTCAAGCACGTCCAGGTAGAGCGATTCTTTATTCTTGAAGTGATAAACCACCATACGTTTGGTGGTTGCAGCCTGCTCTGCAATGTTCTCCATGCGAGCGCCTTTTAGGCCCGCTTCGGCAAACTCAGCCAGTGCCGCAGCGAAAATGCGTTGCTTCAGGCCGACGGGGTCGTTTTTGCGCTTGGTGGCAGGGATCTCATCATTCTTCAAAACATCAGTCACTTATCTTTATGGGGACACCGGTTAAGAGTAACCGGGGTGACCCGTCAATACAATCCGCCGCCTCTTCACTTTTGAGAAGGGCATCATGTTGCGGAAATGTAAACGAACAGCAATGATAGACGTCTCAACTGCCATTAAACAAGACTATTTTCCACTTTATAACGGCGAGTTTTACGGATGTTAAGGGCAATGACGGGGTAAACGCGCAGCCTAATGTCCTGCTTGGTGCTGACGGGGTGATATCTCTCACTGTTGAAAATGTACCTTGCGGTTCGAAAAGCATCGGATTATCGATAATCTCCGTTGCCGACCCGCGCAGGAATTCTTACAGTAGCAGCACGATAATTCACGGTTTGTTCGATGGTTGAACATGGGCATGCTGAGCGTTTGTGCGAAGGAAAAATTGTGGTTCCAAACGAAATTGATGTTCGAACGCTGATCAACGATCGTCCGATATGTGCCTACCAGAAACTGATCATCTTGCTGGGATTCATTGTTATCGCCCTGGATGGATTCGACATTACCCTGATGGGGTTTATCGCACCGGAGCTGAAAAACGAATGGGGCGTGGGTAATCATCAGTTGGGTATGGTGATCAGTGCGGCGCTGATAGGCCTGACAATAGGGGCATTACTGTCCGGTCCGTTGGCAGACTGGTTGGGTCGCAAAGTGATCATTATCAATAGCGTGTTCTTTTTTGGCGTATGGACGCTGGCCACCGCATTCTCACACAATATTGATCAAATGATTTTCTTCCGCTTTATGACCGGACTGGGGCTGGGAGCGGCGATGCCAAACGTGGGCACGTTGATCTCTGAATATGCACCGGAAAAGAAACGCTCTTTTGTTATCACCGTGGTGTTCTGCGGCTTTACTTTCGGTGCTGCGCTGGGGGGATTTGCCGCATCGTGGATCATTCCGCACAGGGGCTGGCATGCACTTTTATTACTGGGCGGCATACTGCCACTGGTGTGCGTACCGCTCTTAATCGCCAAGCTGCCGGAGTCGGTGCGATTTTTGGTGGCCAAACGTGCCAGCCAGCAACGCATTGGCAAAATTGTGGAAAAACTGGCCCCCGGTAGCACAAATCCCCATACGCGTTACAGGTTGCCGACACAGGTGGAACCCGGCAAAGGCGCAATGCAGATTGTGGTCTCACGACAGTATTGGTTCGGTAGCCTGATGCTGTGGTTGGGCTATTTCATGGCGCTGTTTCTGGTCTATCTGCTGGGCAGCTGGTTACCGACGTTGGTTAAAGGTATCGGCATGAGTGTGGCGCAGGCTGCGGTGATTACCGCTCTGTATCAGGCAGGTGGCACCTTCGGTTCGCTGATTACCGGTTGGTTAATGGATCGGGTTAATCCGCACCGGGCGTTGGGCGTAATCTATTTGTTGGGTGCGTGTTTCACGTTATTGATCGGGCTGGTGGCCCATAGCACGGTCATGCTTGGCATGGTGGCTTTGGCCTGCGGTTTTTGCCTGAACGGCGCGAATACCGGCATGAATGCGCTGTCTGCGCATTATTATCCTACAGAAGCACGGGCTACCGGCTCCAGTTGGATGCACGGCGTTGGGCGTATTGGCGCCATTCTGAGCGCCTTCGCCGGAGCTGAAATGCTGGCGCTGGGGTGGGGGTTCGACCGCATTTTTGCCATTATCGCCATTCCGGCGTTAATCACCGCTTGCGCCATCTTTGTAAAGGGTGCCAAGGGGTATAACCGCCAGGCGCAATTGGTTACCCGCGGCATTGCCAAAGGCCTTTGATCTGCCCAGACCCAGGCACTGCCGTGGTATCAAGCTTCACTAAATTTAACCCGGCAAAATAGGATGCCGGGCAGGCCACCCCCAGCGTTTATGCGGACACTTTAAAGCCCCACCGTTTTTGTGCCGATCATGATGGCTTGCCCACCGACGCTAACGCGGCTAATGGTCCGCGCCTGTGTATCAATCGTCACCTGGATCAGAGATGAGCTGCCCATGGCTCGCCCTTGCTCGAACAGAAAATGGGTTCCGTCGGGCAGGACATGATTGACCAGATAGCATCCCAGAGCGCCACTGGCACTGCCGGTGGCGGACTCTTCACTGATACCGTAGAGCGGTGCGAAATTCCGGCAGTGGGCCGTGATGGGAGCTTGGCGACTGAGTTCAAATACGTGGAAACCGATAGCGTCGAATTGGCGGCTCAGGTTGGCGATCGCTTCATCGTCGGGCTGTAGGCTGTCTAACTGGCCAGGCTGTACGGGGACAATGATGTCCGGCAATCCCGTTGAGACCACCGCGATGGGCAAACCGGTCCCCACAATGGCCTCGGGGTGAATGCCGAGGGCAAGCGCAACAGATTCAGCATCAGGCCCTGGCCGGGTGATAGGCAGGGTCTGTTCCATAACGACATCGTGGGGGCTGACGGCGACACTCAGAATACCGGCTTTGGTTTTTTGGCTATACTGGCCAGGCTTAAGCAAATGAAGCGAAACCAGCGTAGAGAAAACGGCTACCGTCGCATGCCCGCAAAAATCCACCTCGCCTTCAGGCGTAAAAAACTCCACCTTGAAATCTGTGTCGTCACCGGTATAGACAAATGCGGTCTCGGAAAAACCGACCTGCCGCGCAATAGCGATTTTTTGCGTAACGTTCA
Source organism: Serratia sp. PL17 (assembly GCF_017832355.1). Lineage (GTDB taxonomy): Bacteria > Pseudomonadota > Gammaproteobacteria > Enterobacterales > Enterobacteriaceae > Serratia. Next base: position 1,414,088 of record NZ_JAFIBY010000001.1, on the reverse strand, counting down.
GGTCGGGCGGGTAGAGAACGACCCCAGCAGGGTTGCCGCCAGAATTCTCCCGGGTAAAGGCGTTCACAAGGTACAGGTTGACGCTGTGTCCAACCGAGTGCGTTGTTGCGTTTTGCATCTGTGGTTCCTGCATTATGGTTTGGTGAATGCTTTCACTCATCATCGATCCTTCTCTTTTAAATGCAGACGGTTGGAGGGGTAATGCGTGGCTGCGCCATGACTATGCCACAATAAAAAAGAGCCACAAAATGTGGCTCACAGGGGGAAAGGGCGTATTACAGCTGTTCGCCGTTGCTGGCGATAACCCTTTGGTACCAATCAAAACTCTTTTTGCGCGAACGCTCGAGCGTGCCGGTACCGTCGTCGTGTTTGTCGACGTAGATAAAACCGTAGCGTTTGCCGTATTCCCCGGTGGTGAAGGAGACACAGTCGATACAGCCCCAAGGGGTGTAACCGATCAAATCAACCCCGTCGTCGATCACGGCTTTTTTCATCTGTTCGATATGTGCGCTTAGGTAGTCAATGCGATAATCATCGTTGATTTTACCGTCAGCTTCGACCTTGTCGAAGGCACCAAAGCCATTTTCAACGATAAACAACGGCTTCTGGTAGCGTTCGTACAACACGTTCAACGAGTAACGCAGCCCAACGGGATCAATCTGCCATCCCCAGTCGGACGCTTTTACATGCGGGTTTGGTACGTTACCGGGGAAGTCGAACATCGCATCGCCAGTGCTTACCGCATCGGCCTTCAGAGCATTGCTCATGTAGTAGCTGAAACCGATGTAATCCGCGCAGCCTTCGCGCAGGGTTTGTTCGTCCTGCGGCTGCATCTCAATCTTGAAGCCTTTGAGTTCCCAGTCTCGCAGAAGGTACGACGGATAGTAGCCGCGCACTTGCACGTCGGTGAACAGGTAGCGCGAATGCATCGCTTCTACGCTGTACATGACGTCGTCTGGCTTGCAGGAGAACGGGTAGAAGGGCACGCAGGCCAGCATGCAGCCAATGTTGAATTCCGGGTTAATCTGGTGACCGAGTTTAACCACCTGAGCACTGGCGACAAACTGGTGGTGCAATACCTGATACAGCGTCTGCTCTGGGTTCTCTTCTTGGGTATACACCACGCCGGAACAGCAATAGCCAAACAATGGATACTGGTAGTTGCTCTGGTTGTTGATCTCGTTAAAGGTCATCCAGTACTTCACTTTATGCTGATAACGACGCAGCACCACCTCGCTGAAACGCACGAAGAAATCGACCACCTGACGGTTCTTCCAACCGCCATACTCTTTCACCAGGTGATAGGGCATCTCAAAGTGCGACAGGGTGATCACCGGTTGGATATTGTATTTCAACAACTCATCAAACAGATCATCGTAGAATTGCAGGCCGGCTTCATTCGGCTCAAGCTCATCACCCTTAGGGAAAATGCGGGTCCAGGCGATCGAGGTACGGAAACATTTGAACCCCATTTCTGCGAACAGCGCGATATCCTGTTTATAGCGACCGTAGAAATCCACCGCTTCGTGGTTGGGGTAGCGATAGCCTTCCAGCACACCGTCGGTCATCACGCGGTCCACGCCGTGTGCACCGCCCGACAATACGTCTGCGATGCTAGGGCCTTTGCCCCCTTGATCCCAACCGCCTTCAACCTGGTGCGCAGCGACGGCGCCACCCCACAGAAAATCTTTCGGTAACTGTTGTTGTTTCATCGTTGGTTTCTCATTCCATTATTCATGAAAGGTCACGGATGAGAATATAGTAGCAAGCTGGAATTGAATGTCACGATATAACAAACCGCCCCTTAGGGTGACTTGTTACATTAAAAAAACAGGCTGTTTTATTTCGCGGCGCTAATATGACCCAATCGCTTGCCGATGGTTTCAATAATGTAAATAACCGGGATTTGGGTCGTGATATTATGGTGCCCGGCGATCAGCTGCGGTGGCACGTGGTAGGAGAGGTTGAAGTCTGCCATGCGCGCCAGCGATGAGGTTTCATTGTTGGTGATGCTGACAATCTTGCAGTTATGCAGGCTGAACTGGCTGGCCAGGCGCAGGATCTCTTCCGTCTCGCCAGACACGGAAAGCATAATGGCGACAGCGCTTTTATACATGTCACTGTTGATAGGGTAATAAGGGTCATCAATATGGGTGCTGAATTTACCTACATTGGAAAAGAAACGTGCACCGTATTTCCCCAACGCGCCCGATGTGCTTACGCCAACAAAAATAATACGTTCTGCGGCGGCAATATATTGTACCGCCTGGTCAATAAGCTGGTTGAATTCGTCGTTGTTAATACTTTTAAAGAAACTGATTATTTCACTGGTGCCGAAATCTATCGGTGGCGCTTCGGTCTGTTCAAGATACAACTTAAAGCGAATGCGGAATTCAGAATAACCCTCACAGCCCATTTTTTTGCAAAAACGCAGTACCGTGGTGGTAGATACCCCGACGGCCTCCGCCAGCTCACGAATGGTCATGTATATCACGGGGTTCTTATTCTTGATGACGAAGTTATAAACCATCAACTCCAGTGCATTGAGTTCGGCAATTGCTTTATGGGTAAACATAGACCTATCCAACGAGTAACAACAGACCTTAATCAGCGGGCTAACATAGCAAATTTTGCCGTTGCCCGCTTGTGGTTTTGTTGTCGCTCAGGCCCGTTTGGCCTTGTCCAGCAGCGCGTCATGCGCCGGTTCGCTGTCGGTCAGGTCACACTCTTTTGGCAAGCGCCATGCGATGATCCCGGCAATGATCAGCGACACCGCCAATCCGCACACCGCGACGTTTTGCCCATAGAGATAAATCATCACGCCCACCAGATAAGGTCCGCAGAATCCCCCCAGATTGCCCAAGCCATTAATGACGCCACGTGCGCCACCGGCCACTTCTGCAGAGGCAATACGCCCGGGCATTGACCAGAATGGGCTGGTTGCCGCTTTCAGGAAGAAACCACAAACCACCAACGCGATATAGGCGGCCACCACGTTATGGCGTAACACCACCGATGCCAGCAAGGCGGCAGCGAAGCAGAACAATGACACCATCACCCACAGCCGACGCTTGCCGGTTTTGTCGGTAAGGACAGAAATCAGGTAAATCCCCAACAAGGTTGCCACGAAAGGTAAAATGGCCAGGAAGCCCACAGAGGCCATATTGCCGCCTGTGAGGTTCTTCAGAATAGTAGGCAGCCACAGGGTGTAACCGTAGTCACCGGTTTGATAAAAGAAGTTCAGCAGCACCAGCTTCATTAGCCCTTTATTGCGGAATACGTCTTTCAGCGGGGCATTGCTGACCGGTTGTGTTCTGCTGCGGGCCTGACGTTCCCGCGTGAGTTCAGCCACCAGATATTCTCGCTCGCGGGCCGGTAACCAACGCGCCTCTTGTGGCCGATCGCTGATCAATAGCCACCAGACGGCTAAAACCACTAACGACAGCACACCTTCGAGGATAAACAACCAGCGCCAATCGAGTTGGTTAATGATGGCACCAGAAATCGGTGCGGTCAGCATGCCCCCCAACGGCGCAAACATCATGACAAAGGCATTGGCTCGGCCCAGCTCTTTTTCTGGAAACCAATTGCTGATCATCGTCAGTACTACCGGCAACATGCCGCCTTCAGAAATACCCAAGACAAAGCGCAGCACCAGCAGTTGGTAGTGATTGGTGACAAAACCGGTCGCTACAGACACCACGGCCCAGGCGCACAATGACCAGGCGATAAAGCGTTTACCGCTGCCGTTAACCGCGATGCGGCCGCCGGGAACCTGTAAAAACAGATAGCCGATAAAAAAGATGCCGCTGGCTAAACCGGCCATTTGGCTGGTGATCCCTAGATCACTTTCCATACCGCCGGGCAGCGCAAAACTGATATTAACGCGGTCCATAAAGGAAATGATGCAGGCAATCAGGATCGGGGCAATGACCCGCAGCCAGCGGGTGTTGGGTATTTTATTATCCATGGCGATCTCTCTTTACAGGACGCAGGGAGAACCTCCAGAGCGCGAGGTTCTGTTATTCGGCGGTAATAAAATCGAAAGAAAACGCGTTATTTATTCAATGGCGTGGGGCAGTGGCGCATGGTTAAAAAAGGCTTCAACGTTGGTAAACACGATGTCGCTCATTTTTTGCCGCGTTTCTTGGGTGGCGCTGGCAATATGCGGTTGCAGTACGACATTATCCATGGCGATCAGCGCGGCGGGCACCTGCGGTTCGTGGGCATAAACGTCGAGCCCGGCACCGGCAATGGCGCCGCTTTGCAGTGCCGCGATCAGATCGGTTTCATTGACGATGCTGCCGCGGGCAATGTTGATCACCAGTGCATGTGATGGCAGGGCATCGAATACCGCTTTATCCACCAGGCCTGCACTGTCCTTGCCGCCGGAAATGGCGATCACAAAGAAGTCACTTTCCCGCGCCAATGCCAGCAGATCCGCGTAATAGGTGTAGGGCAGTGAGCTGTCCTGTTGGTGACTGGCGTACTGGATGCGCATGTTGAACCCGGCGGCGCGCTGAGCGATAGCACGGCCGATATTCCCCATGCCAAAAATGCCCAGTCGTTTACCGCTCACCTGCACTGACAGGCCTGGTGCTTCGTGTAACCAGCGGCCATCGCGAACAAAGCGGTCGTTGTGACACAGCTGACGCGCGGTAGCCAGTAGCAGCCCAAGAGCCATATCGGCCACGTCCTCAGTCAGTGCGCCGGAGGTGATGGTGACCTTAATACCGTGCTGACGGGTGTAGTTCAGGTCAATGGCGTCTGTTCCTACGCCAAACACGGCAATCAGCCCCAACTGCGGTAACTGTTCGAGAACCGCCGTTGTGACGCCGATATCCCCACGGGTGACAATGGCACGCAAGGAACGCCCTTTGGCCGCCAGGAAAGCAACCGGATCCGCGTGTTCATATAAGCGGTGCACGACAAAGGTCGCCTCAAGGCGAGCAAGCAGAGTTTCCATTACTGGGGCAATTAACAGCACTTCATCGGGCGTATGGGTCGTCATGGTTTCACCTGTTCAAAAATAGCGTAACGTCGTTATTGCTATAAAAGCGGTTTTCCACAGACGGTTTTGCGACAGATATCACGCTGAAGGATGTTAAAAAAGGGTGTTACCGGTAATGTGACCAAGGGGGTAAAACCGGTAACAGCGCGCCGTAACATGCGGTTCTCCGGGGAATAACGCCTCTGTTGAGGGGTAACCCGTTAGCGATCTCCGGCCTGAGGAGCGGCTTTACTCGCCCGCAACAGCTGCCAACCAAAGTTCATGCCGGCCGCCGACAACAAGATGGCCGCAGCGCCCAGTAATTGCATCAGGCTAAGGCGATGTCCGAATACGGCCCAGTCGACCAGAATCGCCATTAATGGGTAGATGAACGATAAAGCCCCGATCAGAGTGGTGGGGATTTTCTGGATCGCACTGTACAACAGCGAAGACATCAAACCGGTATGCAGCAAGCCGAGAGTGGCCAGCAGCAACCAGGTATGGGCTGTTGGTGGCAAAGAAGCCAGACCGGCGAAGGGGGCCAGCAGCACCATGCCAACGGTGAGCTGAATGAGTACGAGCAGATGCGGCGGTACGCCTTTCAACTGCTTGACGATAGCGGCTGCTACCGCATACATAAAGGCCGCGCCCAGCGCCAGTAACACCCCGGTAAGGTAATGGGCATTGGAACTGCCTGTATCCTGTTTACCTGTAATGATCAGCAACATGCCACCAAAGGCCAGCACCAGCCAACCGAGTTTATTCGCCGTCATTTTTTCACCAAAAAACAACACGCCCAACCCGACCAACATAAAAGGCTGGACGTGATAGGTGACGGTTGCCACGGCAATTGACGCGTAGGAATAAGCGCCGAAAAGCAGCGTCCAATTCAACACCAGCGCTAGACCACCGAGTACCGCAATGGCCGCCTGACGGCGAGTTAACACGCCTTTTCTTAACTGCCCCAGCAAGGCACAAACGATCAGCATTGCCAGCGCACCAAACGCACAGCGCCAGAAAACCACCGTGGGTGCCGGCTGCCCCAGTAAAACGACCGGCCAGCCCACGGTGCCGGAAATTACCATCGCGAGGCTCATCTGCAGCACACCGCTGGTTTTTATTTTCATTCGTTTTCTCCCTGATGTGATAAGCGCTTGTCGCCGTGAATGTAAGACATTAAAATGAACAACTGAACATTATGATGAACATCCACTGAGTGTTCGTCAAGTCGAACAAATGGATGATATGGTGAACAATGAGCGATAATGCCAGCAACAGCGCCACACCCATTGGCCTGCTCTCTGCCGCAATCCGCCGAGAGCGTGAGCGGATTGGGTTAACGGTTACCGAATTGGCACGCCGGGCGGGCATTGCCAAATCAACGCTCTCGCAACTGGAAACCGGTAGCGGTAATCCCAGCCTGGAAACATTGTGGGCGTTGGCTATGGCCCTGGATGTGCCGGTAAGCCGGTTAATCTCCCAACCCCGTCAGCACGTTCAGGTGATCCGCGCCAATGAAGGGGTTACTACCGTTTCTGAACACGCCAATTATGCCGCCACGCTGTTGGCAACCTGCCCGCCGGGGGCACAAAGAGATATTTACCGCCTGCGTGTGCAGCCGGGGGAGTCGCGCATTTCACGGCCGCATATGCCGGGTACCATTGAACATGTGATTATCAGCAGTGGCAGAGCGCGAATTGGGCCGACAGAACAGCCAGTGGAGCTGGGCGCGGGGGACTACATCCGTTATTCCGCCGATCGAGAGCACATCTTTGAAGCCCTGGAAGCGGATACCACGGCGGTCATGCTGATAGAACAAGGCTAGTCGTGGGGGCATTGGCAATAACGCATCAGTGCGCTCTTGGGTTTGTTGCACCTGAATCATTGTCATAGTGTTGTGCTAGCGTTTTATGGATGCGGTGCTTTACGGCCGGTTACTCTTTGTCAAAGGAATGAAAATGAAAATAGCGATCCCTTCAATACTGCTACTCACCAGTTTGGCGGCGGTACATCCTGTCACGTTGCTGGCCGCCGATGCGGCCTTACCCGCAGGGCAAGAGGCGGCAGTCAGCAATGACTTCAGCTTTGTTCGTTACCGCGCTGACTATCAGGTTCTTGCCAATGCCCATAGCGTGAAGACCGAAAGCTATGAAGTCCTGCTCAAAACCAAGGCTGCGGTCGAGAAATTCAGCCAGATTCGATTGGGTTACAGTGAAAAAATGGAAACGCTGGAGGTGGTTTCTGCCTATACGCTGACGGCTGACGGTCAACGCCATGATGTTGCCCCCGACCGAATTTATACCCAGGAAAGCTACTCCAGCGCGTCAGCCGCCGTGTATGCCGACCGTAAAGTGAAGGTGATCGTCTTCCCCAACCTGGCACCAGGTTCTCGTATCCTCTATCAGCTGCGCCAAACCCAAAATGTGCCTTACTTCCCGGATTATTTTGGCCTGTGGGAAACCTTTAGCGTATTCGATCAATTTGATGATGCCGAGGTCAATTTGCAGGCACCGGCAGATTTGCCCATGCATATTTATACCCGGGATGTGGAAGGCAGTGATAAGCCGCAGATCCGTGATGGGCAGGCTTACTGGCGTTGGCATTACCAACGACGCGTACCGCTGAAGACGCAGAATTGGGCGGCGGACCGCTGGACTTTCAGCCCAACCATTATGGCCAGTACCTACCGCGAATGGCCACAGTTGGCAAAAGCCTATCAGTTGAAGGCCAGTGAAGCGGCCAAGGTGACTCCGGCAGTGCAGGCAATGGCAGATCACATCACAGCCGGCATTGACGATCGTCGTGAACAGGCCGCGGCGATGTATCGCTGGGTGGCACAGAATATCCGTTATGTTGCTGTGTACCTGGGTAACGGCGGGCTGGAGCCTAATTCTGCACAAAGTATTCTCGACAACCATTATGGCGATTGTAAGGATCATGTGGTGCTGTTGGAGGCGTTGTTGGCTGCCAAGGGGATAGAGAGTTCGCCCGTGTTGATTGGCATGATGAAAGGACCGATCCTGCCTGAAGTGCCGCTGCTGGGCCGCTTTAACCATGCCATCACTTACGTGCCCGAATTTGACCTGTATCTGGATTCCACTAGTCCTTGGGCTCGCTTCGGTCAACTGCCGGAGGGCGACCTGGGTGTTCCGGTGTTATTGACGCGTGACGCGACATTGGCACATACCCCGAACAATGACGCACAACGGACGGAAAGCCCACTCAACGTGGATGTGGTATTCGATAAGTCGGGCACGATGCGTGGGCAAACCGAACGAAAATTGAGTGAAGTTGATGAGATTAACCTGCGGGGTTATTTCTCGAAAATCAACCCGCATAATCGGACGCGAACCGAGGAGTCCATCATGTCTTCTTCCGGCATCGACGGACGTGGGCAGGTAGCGATGAGCGGCGATCCGCTGGATCTTAACAAGCCGTTTGGTTACAGCTTCCGTTTCAAGGCCGATGACTATGTCGATTTTGGCGTAGTGGGTGGGATGACAGTGCCCAATCCGCCGGGCGGCAAGTCTTTCCGCACACTGTATACGACCACGGCCGCGTTGACGAACGAAACGCCATTCTATTGCAATGCGCAACGCTTTGATGAAACCTATCGTCTGCAATTGCCTGCGAATGTTCCCATTATTGCTATTCCAAAGGATCAGCAATTCCGTAATACCGCGGGTAACTATCAGGTTAAATGGCGGCGAGAGGGGCAACAGGTCACCGTCAATCACACATTACAGCTGAATGCCATTCACGGTGAGGCTACCCTTTGTCAGGCGCAGGATTATCCGGCGTTCCGTGAATTATTCCAGCAGGTGCGCCGTGGTTTCCGCGGGCAGGTGGTTTACGGTGAGTTGGCGAAGGGTGCAGTGGATAAAACCGGCGGGTAATTAACCCGCAAGCTGAAACGCAATGATGGCCGACCCACGATGCGACCTGTTGGTCGGCCATGTTAGATTACTTTTCTACCACCCGTCCCATGCCGCGGCCCCGGGGATCAGAGGCCGTTTCCGGTGTGTTTCCGTTAACGCGTATTACCTGAATATCCCCCATATACCAGCCTTGATCCTCCAATTTATAGCCCATCGCGTTCAGCTGTTCGGCCACGTTGCCCGTCAGTGGGGCAAAAACGTCGTAGAAAATGGTGTCTTTCGGCAACAGTTGATGATGAACGCGCTGCGCAGCCACCGCTTTTTCTAACGGCAATTGGTAATCGTAGATATTGTTTATTACCTGGAAAATCGAGGTGAAGATGCGTGAGCCACCCGGCGTCCCAATGACCAGACTCACGTCGCCGTCACGTGTGATGATGGTTGGGCTCATGGAAGAAAGCATGCGTTTGCCTGGCTCAATGGCGTTGGCGTCACTGCCGACAACGCCGAAGGCGTTGGCCACCCCAGGCTTGGCGCTGAAATCGTCCATTTCGTCATTCAGCAGGAAGCCGGCACCTTTCACCACCACGCCGCTGCCGAAGTCCCAGTTCAGCGTGTAGGTGTTGCTGACTGCATTACCCTGAGAATCTACAATCGAAAAATGGGTGGTCTGATGGGGTTCAAGCCCAGGGCGCACCTTTTCGGTCGGGGAGATCGCGACGGGATTGATCTCCGCCGCCCGTTTTTGCAGGTAGTCCGGGGCGACCAACTTGTCGACGGGCACATGCGTGAAGTCGGGATCGCAGAGATAGTCTGCGCGATCGGCAAAGACACGCTTCTCAATTTCCGACAGCAGGTGAATGTAACGTGCGGAATTCAGCGTGACACCTTTGAAATCAGCGGCACGGTCCTCTTTTATCCCCAATAACTGTGCCAGCGCGATCCCCCCGGAACTGGGGAGCGGAGCGGTATAGATGATGTTACCACGCCAGGCGATTTGCATCGGATCACGCCATTTCACCCGGTAGTCCGTCAGGTCAGACTGTGTAATAAGGCCGCCATCACGCTGCATCTGCGCCACCAGCAGTTTGGCTGTTTCACCTTGATAGAAGTCTTCAGCCCCTTTATTGGCGATGCGCTCCAGCGTTTTGGCCAACTCAGGTTGTTTAAACACGGCACCGGGCTTCATGTTGCCAAAGTAATCACCGAAGTTGGTTTGACCGGCAAACAGCTTATTGGCGTCTTCACGGTACTGATATTGCTGATCGGCCACCTTAAACCCTTGCTGCGCGTAGCCGATAGCAGGGGTCAGTAACTCTGCCCACGGCAGTTTGCCAAAGCGTTTGTGTGCCTCCCACAGGCCTAACACCGTACCGGGCACCCCGGCTGCCTTGGTGCCCACCAGGCTAAGGTTTTCAATGACGTCACTGTTTTTATTCAGGTACATGGTCTTGGTTGCCGCTTTTGGCGCAATTTCCCGGTAATCGAGGAAATAGGGTTTACCGTCGACGTACAGCGTCATAAAGCCGCCGCCGCCAATATTACCGGCTTCAGGGTAAGTCACTGCGAGAGTAAAGGCGGTGGCTACTGCAGCATCTACGGCATTGCCACCCGCCTGCAAAATTTGTGCGGCCACTTTTGCACCGTATTGATCCGGTGCTGCCACGGCACCGGCGCTCAGATTCGCGGCCAATACCCCGGGGCTGAAGGTGGCAAGCGCCACGCTAAGTGCTAATGTTTTCAAGATGACAGAATGCATAGCGGTTCCTTTTCGAATTGAACGATGACAGGTGAATTCAATCTCAACAATCACTTAGCGCCATTGTGTTTGCGTGTTTGGGCGCTTGATTGAAAGTAGCACTGCATAAACTGGCGTGCTGTATTCACCGTCTGGAACCGTGAGCTAAAACGTTAAACTGCGGAAGGCAATTGGGTTAGCAGCCACTCACAAAAATGTTGGGTAAACGGGTTGTTTTCACTGTCGCGGTGAATAAGCCATGCCCAATTGGGGCCGCGCACCTTTTGCTCCGTCAAAGGCATCAGCAGCCCTCTGTCGTGCGCGTGCTGTGCCAGGAGTTGGCTGACCAACGCGACGCCAAGGCCGTCGCAGGCGGCATCCAGCAACAGCCCTGGGTCTGAGAAATTCAGCCCATGGCTGCTTTGCCCGATGTTGACGCCGCCCTGAATGGCCCAATGGCTCCAGTCCATTTCGCGTTCGCCGTGCAAAGTGGTGCGCTCTGCGGCTACGACGTTCAGCACGTCAGGGTGGCATGCCGGATAGAGCCGATCCTGATGCAATATTTTGAAGCTGCATTCCGCCTGGGCACTGAGATCGTCGCGGATCGCCAGATCGACGGTTTCTGTCGCCATATCCGGCGGGTCAAAGGTCGTAAATAGCCAGAGATCGATATCGGGATGCAGGCGATTGAAACTCTTCAGGTGCGGTACCAACCAGTGGCGGGCAAACGCCGGGGTTGTGTTGACGATCAGCTGATTAGGTTTACGGTACTGATCCAAACGACGGATACCGATGGCCAGTTGCTGAAGCATCACCTGCGCGGTGCTATAGAGATCGTGACCGGCGTCGGTAAGGCTGACGCTGCGGCCGCTGCGAAAGAACAGCGGTTGTTCAAGAAAGGCCTCAAGGCTGCGTATCTGTTGGCTGATAGCAGACTGGGTGAGGTGCAGTTCATCTGCGGCCTGGTGGAAGCTGCCCAGTCGGGCGGCGGCTTCAAACCCGCGTAGTGCATTCATGGGGGGCCAGTGTTTTAACATTATCGATAAGCCTATCTAATCAGGTGTCTGCTAAATGTATCGTTTGTTCAGGCCGTATTGGAAGCCTTAACATGTACTACATCGAAATCACGCCGTTTTCAACTGAACAGAATATCTTATTTTAATGACGGCAATACAGGAGCAAACCATGTCAACGCGTCGCGAATTTATTAAGCAGGCATCCCTGATTGCCGGCATGAGCCTAACGGCCTCTATGGGGCTGTCGCTACCCGCCCATGCTGCGCAGGCTATACCTGGAGAGGGCTGGCGTATGCCTGATGAAGGAGAGGTGCAGCAGCGCGCGTTTATCTCCTTCGGTGCGCAGCGGGCAATTTGGGCCGACTACACGTCGGGCGTACAGGATGCTTTAGGGCGAGTTGCCCGTGCCATCGCGCAATATCAGCCCTTAACGGTATTTTGCCGGGAGAAAGAACGGCAACTGGCAGAAGAGAAATGCGGTACCCACAATGTGACCTTCATTATCACTGAGCTTGATGATATTTGGATGCGCGACATTGGCGCCAACTTTGTGGTTAACAATCAAGGCAAGCTGGGGGCCGTGGACTTTAACTTTAACGGTTGGGGCAACAAACAGCAGCATACTTATGATTCGCGCCTGGCGGCGTTTGAAGCGAAACATTACGGCGTTGCCAATATACGGCGTAGCGGACTGGTGGGAGAAGGCGGCGGCATCGAGGTGGATGGCCATGGCACCGGGATCATGACCGAAAGCAGTTGGGTCAATGCTAACCGCAACCCTGGCTGGAGCCGTGACCGGGTTGAGCAAGAGTTAAAAGAGATGCTCGGCCTGCGCAAAATTATCTGGCTGCCGGGAATTAAAGGGAAGGATATTACGGATGCCCACGTCGATTTTTATGCCCGCTTTGCCAGCCCAGGGGTGGTGGTGGCTAATTTAGATACCGATCCTGACTCTTACGATCACAAGGTGACGCAGGCCCATTTGGCTATCCTCAAACAAGCAACCGATGCCGATGGTCGCAAGTTAAAGGTGCATACGATGTCGCCCCCGATGGATCCACGCCGCAGCCGTTTCAGCAAGGGCAATCCGGATTTTGCTGCGGGATATATCAATTATTTTGTTATCAACGGTGCGGTTATCGCCCCGGAGTTTGGCGACGCTGAGGCGGATGCCGCCGCGTTGAATTTGTTAACAGAGCTTTACCCCGATCGTGACGTGGTGCAGCTGAATATTGACGCCATTGCCGCTGGCGGTGGGGGGATTCACTGCGTGACCAACCAACTGCCGGCAGTGTAAACGGCACATCGTCAAGCAGGGTCATTTTTGGCCCTGCGGTTATTATGCCGATGGTGCGTAAACGTATTTTTCACGCCTGTTAGCCAAAGGGTAACTTATTGATAATCCTTTAGCTTCAGAACATACTTTTTCCAGAAGTGGCTTGAAAGGAATGCGTAAAGCAGGGTGACAATGATTGAAGCAAGGCAGGCTTTAGCCAGGGAAAGGGGGAAATCAAACTCGCCAATATGCGTTATCAAATAAATGGCAAAAGCGACAGCAGCGACCAGTGCCAATCTCTTACGCCTTTCCTGTGTCATCGTTAATCCCTTCAATCTTAAAGCGGTGATGTGACACTCTCTCATCTGTAGGCTTTACCGCATAATCATTAATTCCAGTTTTTCAATCGCGCTCATCTTTAGCGCTGTGGCCCCAGCCCTTGAGTCAGCAGCGTAATGGCGTGACGGGCGATAACATCGGCGTTCAACGGATTATCATCGTCATTACGGTGCCATTTTGGCGCGGTGGCTAAGGGCAACAGCGTCATGCCAAACAGGGTAATAAACATCAGCGACGGCTCCAGGCCTGCATTGAGCTTGCCCTCTGCTTGCCAGCGAATGATCGATTGCAGCGCTGTTTTGCGTTGCGTATCCCCAAATCGCTCGTTCATGCGTTGTTTCAAAATGCCGTTGTCACTCATCACTTCACGTAACCACAGTGGCGCAAACCACGGGTGATCGGTCGAGATGTCGATAAATCGCTGCGCCAGTTGGGTGAAGGCGGCCACGGGATCGTCTGTATTGGCGTCAAACACGCTGCCGGCAGCAAGCCTAACCGGCAGAAAACGTTCGTCTATCAGCACATCCAGCAACTGTTCGCGGTTGTGAAAATAGTAGTGCAGCATGGCAGGGGTTACGCCGGCCTCACGGGCAATGGCATTCAGCGACGTATCGGCAATGCCTTGACGGGCAAACATATTCAGCGCGGTGTCGAGTAAATGCTCGCGTTTTTCTGCGCCATTAGCACTGCCGCTAGGGCGACCGGGGCGCCGTGGTTTTTGAACGTTTTGTGCTGTCATCGCGGTGAGATCCATTGACCGGAGAAAAGAATAGTTCATATATTAATTACTCAATTAATTAATTACAAGCGGGCTCACTTACATGGGTACGGATAACGTAGCAGGCAACGAAGAAAACGTCAGGGTGCATGAACAGGCCCCCTCGATCCGTTTGTTGTTCTCAGCACTGCTGCTGGTCATGTTACTGGCGGCGCTCGATCAGACGATTGTGTCTACTGCGTTGCCGACCATCGTCGGCGAATTCGGTGGTCTGGAGAACCTGTCGTGGGTGGTGACCGCCTATCTGCTGGCGTCGACCATTGTGGTGCCACTGTATGGCAAGTTCGGCGATCTGTTCGGACGCAAGATCGTGTTACAGATAGCCATTGTGGTCTTCTTGCTCGGTTCCGTGCTGTGCGGGTTAGCGCAGAATATGACGGAGCTTATCCTGATGCGTGCGTTGCAAGGGCTGGGTGGGGGTGGCTTGTTGGTCGTGACCATGGCCGTGGTGGGTGATGTGATCCCACCGGCCGATCGTGGGCGCTATCAAGGGTTATTTGGTGGGGTCTTTGGTTTGGCGACGGTGGTTGGGCCGCTGATCGGTGGGGTGTTGGTGCAACATTTCTCTTGGCGTTGGATTTTCTATATCAACCTGCCACTGGGGATCTTCGCACTGTTAGTGATTGGTGCGGTGTTCCAATCCAAGGTTAACCGGGTCAAACATGAGATTGATTTCCTGGGCGCCAGTTATCTCGCGGCAGCGTTGACCTGTATCATCCTGTTTACCAGCCAGGGTGGCACGGTAATGGCCTGGTCTGACGGCCAATTGTGGTGCATTTTGGCGTTTGGTCTGGTGTCGATAGGCGGATTTATCTACGAAGAGCGGCTGGCGAGCGAGCCGATCATTCCGTTAGGGCTGTTCCGTAATCGCACCTTTGTGTTGTGTGCATTGATAGGCTTTATCGTCGGTATGTCGCTATTTGGGTCGGTGACCTTCCTGCCGTTGTATCTGCAGGTGGTGAAGGATTCCACACCGACCCAGGCGGGGATGCAATTACTGCCGCTCATGGGGGGGATTATGATCAGCTCCATCATCAGCGGACGGTTGATCAGCAAACACGGTAAATACCGCATCTTTCCGATCATCGGCACGCTGTGTGCGTTGGCGGGGATGATACTGCTGGGTACGTTGAAAAACTCGACCCCGGTGCATTTGCTGTATCTCTACATCAGCCTGTTGGGGTTAGGCTTGGGTATGGTGATGCAGGTGATGATCCTCGCAGCACAAAACAGCGTAGAGCCGAAACACATGGGGGTCGCCACGTCCAGTGCTACGCTATTCCGTTCCATCGGGGGGTCCATTGGCGTCGCCGTATTTGGCGCGATTTTTACCAACGTGCTGCACCGCCGTCTGGCCGCTTTGCTGCCTGAAGGCACTGAGTTGCCACGTTCACTGGGGGCAAGTGCCGTGCATCATCTGCCCGCGGCGCTGCAACAGGACTACCTGCAGGCATTCGGTGGTGCGATTCACTCGGTGTACCAAATTGCCGCCGTGGTGATGGCACTGGCATTTGCGTTAACCTGGTTGCTGAAAGATATCCCGCTTCGAAAGAAATAGTTCGCTTGCCAGTGCGTAGCACGTACGCACTGGCACTCTTCATGCTCTGCGATGCAATTTTACTGAATCCTTACGTAACCCTGTCAGACTAAAAACGTCGCTTTCTATATATTGAGAATAAACGTTCTCAATAGGATAGAAAGTCGATGCAAAGGAAAAAGGTTCTTCTTGTCAGCCTGTCGTTGTTACTGGCCGCTTGTGATGGCCAAAGTGGCAGCGCCCCCACAGGCGCCCGTGGCGTACAGGAGGTGGGGGTGGCGACACTGCATGGCCAATCTGTAACGCTGAGCAGCGATCTGACCGGTCGAGTGAACGCCACCATGACGTCGGACGTCCGTCCTCAGGTGGAAGGCATTATCCAGCGTCGCCTCTTTACCGAAGGCGCAGAAGTCAACGCCGGCCAGGTGCTGTATCAAATCGACCCTGCAACCTATCAGGCCAGTTATGATCAAGCGGCCGCACAGGTGAAAAGTGCTCAAGCCACGGTGAACGCCAGTCGCCTGAAAGCACAACGCTATGCTGTTTTGGTCAAAGAGAACGGTGTGTCCAAGCAAGACGCAGATGATGCAATGGCGACCTACCTGGAGGCCGTTGCCGCTGTGGCACAGTACAAGGCGACGCTGGAAACGGCCAAAATCAATCTTGCCTATACGCAGGTACGCGCGCCTATCTCCGGCCGTATTGGTATTTCGTCGGTGACACCCGGTGCGCTGGTGACTGCCAGCCAAACGGATGCGCTGGCAACCATTCGTGCGCTCGATCCTGTCTATGTCGATCTCACACAGTCCAGCACTCAACTGCTGAAATTACGCAAACAGCAGGCTTCGTTACAACGTGACGATGTCACGCCGGTAACCCTCAATCTCGAAGACGGTACGCCTTATTCTCATGCAGGCAAGCTCGAACTGACAGAAGTGTCGGTAGATGAGTCTACGGGCTCTGTCACGCTGCGTGCCGTGTTCCCCAATCCAGAACACGAATTATTACCCGGCATGTATGTTCACGCCAAAGTCGATAACGGTGTTGATCCCAAGGGGATCCTGGCGCCACAGCAGGGTATAACCCGCAACGCTAAGGGTGAGGCGACTGCGCTGGTGGTTAACGCCCAAAACAAGGTTGAGCAGCGCACCGTCACCACCGAGCGCGTTATTGGCAGCAGTTGGCTGGTCAGCCAGGGGCTTAATGAAGGGGACCGGTTAATCGTCGAGGGCACGAACAAGGTGGCTGTCGGTACGGAGGTCAAGGCGGTTGAGGTGCAAAAACCGGCGAGTACCGCTGTGGCTAACGGCGGGGATCAATAACCATGGCCCAATTCTTTATTCGCAGGCCCGTGTTTGCCTGGGTGATTGCGATCATCATCATGTTGTGCGGACTGATGTCGATCAACTCGCTGCCCATTTCGCAATACCCTGACGTGTCACCACCGCAGATTTCCATTTCCGCTACGTATCCGGGCGCAGATGCGGAAACCCTGGAAAACAGCGTTACCCAGGTGATTGAACAGCAGCTAACTGGCCTGGATGGGCTGCTGTATTTTTCGGCGACCAGCAGTTCCGACGGTTCAGTGAGCATTAACGTCACCTTCGATCAAGGCACTGACCCCGATATCGCTCAGGTTCAGGTGCAGAACAAGGTACAACAGGCGGAAAGTCGCTTGCCGACCGAGGTCACCGCCCAAGGTGTGACGGTGAAGAAATCCCAGAGCAGCTTTTTGCTGATCGTCGGCCTGTATGACGAGACGGACAAGGCCAGCATGGCGGATATTTCTGACTACCTGGTGAGTAACATTCAGGATCCCTTGTCACGTATCGACGGCGTCGGCGACGTGCAGGTGTTCGGTTCAGAATACGCGATGCGCATTTGGCTAAACCCCACCAAGCTGGCGTCCTATTCACTGATGCCATCCGATGTAGAAACGGCTATTGAAGCGCAAAACACCCAGGTTTCCGCCGGTAAGATCGGCGATTTACCCTCGGGTGCCGATCAGCAACTGACCGCCACCGTGAAGGCGCAATCACGCCTGCAAACGCCGGAGCAGTTCCGCAATATCATCTTGAAAAGTGACAGCAGCGGGGCGTTGGTGCGTCTGGGCGACGTAGCGCGGGTTGAGCTGGGTAACGAGGATTACTCTTCCAGCGCTCGGTTGAATGGCCACCCGGCATCCGGCATTGCGGTTAAATTGGCTGCCGGGGCCAACGCGCTTAACACCGCCAAATTGGTGAAGGCAAAGGTGGCGGAATACCAAACGTCCATGCCGAATGGCTACAAGGTCGCCTATCCGAAAGACAGCACCGACTTTATCAACATTTCGATCGAAGAAGTGGTGAAAACGCTGTTCGAGGCGGTGGTGCTGGTCGTGATCGTGATGTTTGTATTCTTGCAGAATTTACGCACTACGCTGATCCCCACCATTACCGTGCCGGTGGTATTGCTGGGGACCTTTGGTGTGCTCGCCGCTTTCGGGTATTCGATCAACACGCTGACGCTGTTTGGCATGGTGTTGGCGATCGGCCTGTTGGTCGATGACGCCATCGTGGTGGTAGAGAACGTCGAACGTGTGATGCGGGAAGAAAAACTGCCGCCGCGTGAGGCGACGGAAAAATCGATGTCGGAAATCACTGGCGCACTGGTGGGTATTGCCATGGTGCTGTCAGCGGTATTCCTGCCGATGGCGTTCTTTGGTGGTTCGACCGGGGTGATCTATCGCCAGTTCTCCGTCACCATTGTGGCTTCTATGGTGCTATCGGTGATCCTGGCATTGACGCTGGCACCGGCCCTCTGTGCAACCTTGCTGAAACCCACCCATGAGGATTTGACCAACAAAGGCCTGCTTGGCAAGTTCAACCGCGGCTATAACCGTCTGCAAGCGAAGTACGCCGACAAGGTGGGCCGGGTGATCCACAGCCCAATGCGGTATCTGCTGCTGTACGGCCTGCTGTTGATTGCCGCCGCAGTGATGTATATGCGATTGCCGACCGGCTTTTTGCCCAACGAAGATCAGGGCGTGGTGATGGTGCAGTATACCTTGCCGGCTGGGGCAACCAATGCCCGTACATCCGCGGTCAGCGACGTGGTGAAGGATTATTTCCTGAACGATGAGAAGGCCAATGTCAGCACTATTTTCACCATTAATGGTTTTGGGTTCAGCGGCAGCGGGCAAAATGCCGGTATGGCTTTTGTCAGCCTGAAAGACTGGAGCCAACGCACCGGCGCTGCGAATACCGCCGACGCGATAGCCAAACGTGCAATGGCGCACTTCGCCACGATTCGCGACGCTCAGGTCTTCTCAATGAGTCCACCGGCAATTGACGGCTTTGGGCAGTCTGACGGCTTTACCTTCGAGTTGCAGGCCAAAGGGGCAACTACCCGCGCAGAATTGCAGGGAATGCGCGATCAGATCATCGCCGCCGCGGGGAAAAACCCAAACCTGAGCGCCGTGCGTGCCAATACGTTGCCGGATACGCCGCAACTGCAGGTGGAGATCGACAATGACAAATTGCAGGCGTTGGGCCTTAGCGCCAGCGACGTGAGCAGTACCCTGACCAGCGCGTTCGGCAGCACCTACGTCAACGACTTTATCGATCGCAACCGGGTGAAAAAAGTCTATATGCAAGGGGATGTGGAATACCGCGCCAAACCGGAAGACCTCGATAAATGGTTTGTGCACGGGACATCCAGTACAAGTACCACCAGCATGACACCGTTTTCGGCCTTTGCCGCCTCCCACTGGATCTACGGACCGGAAAACTTATCACGCTACAACGGCCTGTCGTCCTTTGAAATTACCGGTGAGGGCGCACCGGGCGTCAGTTCTGGCACTGCGATGGATGAAATGGAAGCGCTGGCCGCGAAATTCTCCTCCGCCAGCAGTTTCTCGTGGAGCGGCCTTTCTTACCAGGAACGCCTGACCAGTGGGCAAGCGGCATCGCTGTATGCCATCTCGCTGGTTGTTGTGTTTCTGTGCCTCGCTGCGCTGTATGAGAGTTGGTCCATTCCGTTTGCTGTGATGATGGTGGTACCGATGGGCGTGGTTGGCTCGCTGTTGGCGATCACGCTGCGCGGTCTGGAAAATGACATTTACTTCCAGGTGGCGCTGTTGACCATTATCGGTTTGTCGGCCAAGAACGCGATTCTGATCGTTGAATTTGCCGAAGAGAAATACCAACGGGGTGAAACCTTAATCGCCGCAGCGATAGAAGCCTCCCGCATGCGTTTGCGCCCCATCCTGATGACCTCCCTGGCGTTTACTGCCGGTGTCTTGCCGTTGGCGGTTTCCAGCGGTGCAGGGGCCAACAGCCGGATCGCCATTGGCACGGGGATCATTGGCGGCACCCTCACGGCGACGTTGCTGGCTATCTTCTTCGTTCCTTTGTTCTACGTATTGGTGCGACGGATGTTTTCACGCAAAACGACCCACGCCACACCAGTAAAAAATAGTGCGCCACAGGCAGGAGAATAATGTGCTGCAACGTTTAATCATTCTGACACTTCCGCTGTTCCTGGCGGGGTGTCTCTCGCTGGATCCTGACTACCAGCGCCCGCAAGCGCCGGTCCCGGCCAATTTACCGCAGGGGGCGGCTTATACAGCGCCTTCCGGTAAATTGTCATTGAGCTACCCGGATATCCCTTGGCGTGACTATGTGGTCGATGCCAAGTTACGGCAGGTGGTGGCGATGGGGCTGAGCAGCAGCCGCGACCTGCGTGAAGCCATTGCCAATATCGAATCGGCGCGGGCGCTGTACGGCGAACAACGTTCCGATTTGTTCCCAACCGTTAATGCCGGTGTGGACGGCAGCCGGGGTCGTGCGCTGACCGGCAACGGTAATGCGACAGCGATAAGCCAGAGCTATGAAGCGACGGCAGGCACCAGTGCATTTGAACTGGATTTATTCGGCAAAAATCGCAGCCTGTCACGTTCCACCTTTGAAACCTATCTGGCGGAGTCAGAAGCCGCGAAAAGTACCCGGCTGACGTTGATCGCCGATATTGTCACTGACTGGGTGAATGTTGCGGCAGCGCGCAGTAACCTCACCGTCGCTAAGAGCACCATGGAAAGCGCCAGCGCATCCTTGGCGGTGACGCGCAAAAACCAACAAAACGGCATTCTGTCGATGGTCGACGTCGCTTCGGCGGACACGGTGTATCAGCAGGCACGATCGGACGTGGCCAGTTACACCACCAGTGCCGCCCAGGCAAAAAATGCCCTGGACCTGGTCGTGGGGCAAAGCGTGCCAGAAAACCTGCTGCCAACGGGGATCGAAGCACTGTCAAACATCATGAAAGAGGTACCGGCCAGTGTGTCATCGCAGGTGTTGCTGAACCGGCCTGACGTATTGGAGGCCGAGCATAATCTGAAGGCTGCCAATGCCAATATCGGCTCTGCCCGCGCGGCGTTCTTCCCGTCGATCAGCCTGACCGCCAGCGGTGGCGTGGGTAGCGGGGAGTTGTCATCACTGTTTAGCAAGGGCGTCGGCGTTTGGTCCTTTGCGCCGAGCATCAGTTTGCCGATCTTCACCGGGGGCTATAACACGGCGCAGTTGAACTACACCAAAGCGCAGAAAGATCTGTATGTCGCTACCTATGAAAAAGCGGTACAGACGGCCTTCCAGGAAACGGCCGATGCGTTAGCACGTAAAGGGACTATTCAGGAACAGTTGGCGGCGCAAACGGGCTATGTGGCGGCGTCGCAAGAGTATTACCGCCTTGCGGAGCTGCGTTATCGACATGGTGTGGATACGTATCTCACGATGCTGGATGCGCAACGGACATTGTATACCGCCCGTCAGTCGTTGATTACAGCACGGCAAACCGAGTACCAGAACCTGATTACGCTGTATAAGGTGTTGGGGGGCGGTATTACGGCAGAGAAACACAGTGACGCTGTCATTGCCAATAATGCCTCGCTAACCCAATAAACTTTGTCGACAGCAGTAACGCTATTACGCAGGGTGGAGTGACGCCGCTCTGCGTATTTTTATACCCATTCTGTGGTGAAAGTGTAAAGAAAAGGAAAATAACCTCGTTGTAAAGAACTCGTCACAATCAACAGAGTCTGAATGGTATTGCATCATTCGCGCAGCCAAATACATTGAGGTTGAAATGGAAAGTGATATTCAGCAACAGGTGATCTCGGTAATTGAGCGGTATAATCCATCCGGCCTCCTTAAAAGGGGGGTAGCCATTACTCTGAATACGGAAATAAACAAAGAGCTAAACCTGTCGTTACCGGTATCGGAGACCTTGATGCGCGGCTACTTCGACGCTTTTCTCATCGACAGCAGCAATTACAGCCATGAGTTATATTTCAGGCCGGCATCAAAATCAGCCCTGTTATTTTCTTCATCAACGCGTCGCAGTCATCACTGGGATCTTGAAATAGAACGGATCCGGCCGCTGTATGTTTATATGCTGGTGCGATCGGCCCGGGCCAAGCGTTGGTTGTATGACATCCATTTTCTGATTGAGCAATTAAAGTAACGTGGCGACATTCAGGATAAAATAGTGTGCTCTTGGAGAAATTCATTGTGGGGCATTTATCGCATAAAATAAAAAAGCCCGAGTATTAATACCGGGCCTTTCTTGTGGTGCTATTCAGCCAGCAATTCCGCGAATTTTGCCAACCATTGCGGATGTGCAGGCCATGCCGGGGCAGTGACCAGATTACCGTCGACGTGGGCTTGATCGATTCCGATATCCGCATAGTGACCGCCGGCCAACTGCACTTCTGGGGCGCAGGCCGGGTAGGCACTACAGGTTCTCCCTTTTAAAACGCCGGCAGCGGCCAGCAGCTGTGGGCCGTGGCAAACGGCGGCGATCGGTTTACGTGCCGCATCAAAGGCCTGTACCAGTTTGATAACCTGC
This sequence comes from Serratia sp. PL17, assembly GCF_017832355.1. Lineage (GTDB taxonomy): Bacteria > Pseudomonadota > Gammaproteobacteria > Enterobacterales > Enterobacteriaceae > Serratia. The sequence goes on along the minus strand of NZ_JAFIBY010000001.1, from coordinate 1,391,654 downwards.
GGATTCAAGCGCAGATACTCAGGGGCTCTGCCGCCGGGGATCAACAAGGCGTCATAGTTTTCTTCTTTCGCGGTTGAAAAGTCTGCATTCAAAGTAAAGCGATGGCCGGGTTTTTCACTGTAGGTTTGCGCACCGTCAAAATCATGGATCGCCGTCATGATGTAGTCGCCTTTAACTTTGTCGGGGCAAACCGCATCAACCTGGTGACCAATCATCTGTAATGCCTGAAACGGCACCATAGTTTCATAATCTTCGGCATAGTCGCCGACCAGCATCAGGATCTTTTTCTTACTCATGGGGGCAGTCCTCTGGGAGGGGAAGAATGCCTAACATATAGACTATTGGGCAGGGGAACGCGAACCTGTACAGAGGTATGACCTTGTCTATACTTTTGGTGCCGTGGCTTTTTCCGCCGTAGGCTGTTCAGGGAGAGCAACCTCAGCGAGGTGGCGCAGTATCTCATCCATTGGCTTGCCGGGCGATCCCCGGTCTCTGCTTGCGAGTACATCACATGCTAAATCTGGCCACATTGCTTGAAGAGAGTGCGCGTTCATTTCCGGATCGTTTGGCACTGATACAAGACCCATTCCAACTCACCTATGCCGAGCTTAATCATCGGGCTAATCAGGTTGCCAATCTGCTGGTCACCCTGCGTGTGCAACCCGGAGAAAGGGTGGCGCTGGCCTGTCCAAACATATGGGAGTTCCCGGCCATATATTATGGCGTGCTCAAAGTCGGTGCGGTGATCGTGCCCTTGAACACGTTGTTGAAAGCCGGCGAATTTGAGTATTACCTGCAAGACTCGCAGGCGGTGGCCTTCTTTTGTTTCGAAGGGAACGAGGGATTGGCGTTGGGGGCAGAAGCACGGCGCGCATTCGAAACCGCAGAAAACTGCCGTGAGTTTATTATTATCGGCGATAGCCTACCGCTTGCAGGTGAGCGTTTCAGCCAAGCGACTGGCACACAGCCCACCCAGTATGACAGTGCCACCACGGTGGAATCGGACACCGCGGTAATTCTCTATACCAGTGGCACCACGGGCCGCGCTAAAGGGGCAGAACTGACACACGCCAATCTGGTGTTAAACGCACTGGGATCGGTACAACTGTTCAATAGTTCCGTGGAGCGACCCGATCGCCATTTGGTGACGTTGCCGCTGTTCCATACTTTTGGCTCTACGGTGCAGATGAATGCCGGTTTTGCCTTGGCCGCAACGCTGGTGTTAGTGCCGCGTTTTGATGCAAAGCAGGCTATCGGACTGATGCAACAACATGCCATCACCTTTTTTGCCGGCGTCCCCACAATGTACTGGGCATTATTGAACGCGTTGGACGATACGGCGGACCTCCCACGGTTACGTAAAAATTTGCGCATGGCGGTGTCCGGCGGGGCCAGTTTGCCCGTCCAAATCATTGAGGATTTCGCCCGGCGTTTTGGCGTCAATATTCTGGAAGGATATGGGCTATCGGAAACCAGCCCGGTTGCCACTTTTAACCATCCGGGCCGGGTCAACAAAGTGGGATCTATTGGCCAGCCTATCTGGGGGATAGAAGTGCGGCTGGTTGATGTCACCGGTAAAGCGATAGAAGGCATAGATCAGGTGGGTGAAATTGCGGTGCGTGGTCACAACGTGATGAAGGGCTACCTTAACCGCCCAGAAGCGACGGCAGAGGTGTTGGAAAACGGATGGTTTAGAACCGGTGATTTGGCACGGCGTGACGCCGATGGCTTTTATTTCGTTGTCGACAGGTCAAAAGATGTGATTATTCGCGGCGGCTTCAATGTCTACCCACGAGAAGTTGAAGAACTGATGATTCGCCATCCGGCAGTGTCATTTGTGGCAGTCATTGGCGTGCCGCATCCCTCCCTTGGCGAAGAGATTAAAGCCGTAGTGGTGATGAAGGATGTGGACGAGCCGGTGAGTGAAGACGCGCTGATCGCATGGACCAAAGAACGGTTGGCGGCGTTTAAATACCCGCGCATTGTCGAGTTTGTTGAACGGTTGCCGATGACCAGTACCGGGAAAGTGCTAAAACGACTGCTGCGTTGAAGGGAGGCTCATGAAAGAATCCCGGCCTGCAAAGCAAGCCGGGATGAATAATGCATTAACCTGGGTAAATGCCACGCTCTTTACGGGCGGTCAGGATGCGCTCACAAGCGACGATATAAGCCGCGGTGCGCAGGCTGCACTCTTTCTCTTCTGACTTGTTCCAAACGTGGACCATAGCGTCGGTCATGATTTTGTCCATACGCTCGTTGATCTCGCTCTCGCTCCAGAAGTAGCTGGCCATGTCCTGTACCCACTCGAAGTAACTCACGGTTACGCCGCCGGCATTACAAATAACGTCAGGTACAACGGTAATGTTGCGTGAACGCAGAACGTCGTCCGCATCTGGGTAGGTTGGGCCGTTAGCACCTTCCAGAACCAGCTTGGCAGTGAGAATTTCTGCACGTTGACGGGTAATCTGGCCTTCCAGCGCCGCGGGGATCAGAATGTCCATATCAACAGACCAGAATGCTTCGCTTTCGATCTCGCTCGCGCCAGGGAAACCGGCGATCTGCTTGTTCTTGGCTTGCCATTCGGTCAATGCAGCCAGATCGATGCCGTTAGCGTTGAACAGCGTTGCCGAGTGGTCCTGAATAACCACCACACGCGCGCCGATACCAACAAACAGGCGGGCTGCTTCGCTACCTACGTTACCAAAGCCTTGAACCGCAACTTTGGCACCTTCGATTTGCACGCCCAAACGCTTGGCCACTTCACAACCTGTCACGAACACACCGCGACCCGTCGCTTTTTCACGCCCCAGAGACCCGCCCAGATGGATAGGTTTTCCGGTGACTACGCCGGTGATAGTGGTGCCGTGGTTCATGGAGTAGGTATCCATCATCCAGGCCATCACTTTAGAGTTGGTACCCACGTCTGGTGCAGGGATATCTTTCTGTGGACCGATGATAAAGCCGATTTCGCTGGTGTAGCGGCGGGTCAATCTTTCCAGCTCGCCTTCAGACAGTTTGAAAGGATCGACGCGGATCCCCCCCTTGGCACCACCGTATGGCAGGTTGACCGCCGCACATTTGATGGTCATCCAGGCTGACAGCGCCATAACTTCATCGAGGTCAACGTCTGGATGGTAGCGGATCCCGCCTTTACCCGGGCCGCGCGACAGGTTGTGCTGAACGCGGAAACCTTCGAAGTGGCGGATTGAACCGTCGTCCATCTGCAGAGGGATGTCGACAATCAGCGCACGCTTAGGGTGACGCAGGGTATCGACCCAACGCGACAGATCACCGAGGTAAGGCGCAACGCGGTCGATTTGTTGCAGATAGGTGGCCCAGGCCGTTGTGCTGCTTTCTGAAGCGTAGGATAGCTTTTCCATAACCAACCTTTTTTATATAGAGGTATTTATTTTGTTTAACCGTGGATTACTAAGTGCATAACACTTTTGCGACGCTAAATTTACCATTAAAAATGCCGCTTGTTAGCCCCCATCATCGGGCTGGAAGCCGGTTGCCAGCGGGTTTTGAGCCGTAAAAATGAATAGTTAATTACTTTTTCAGAAGCGGTTAGCTGACTACGCATGCTTTATGCATAAAAAATGCATAAAACCCGTTTTTATCTATTTTTCAGAACCTTGAATGTGATCAAAAAGTTTCATTTTATTTAAGTGTCGTGTTGACAATGCCGTTTCCTGACGCCAGAGTTAAATTCATGTTAAATCGGCGCTTGCAGCGTTTTTTTTCTGAACGAGAATATTTATAACAATCTGATAGTAAAGCAATTACCCGCCACGCTCATGCCTCGCATGCTAAATGTGGGCGACAGCGCAGTTCCAATAGCCGTTTTCAGATGTGCACAGATATTTACTTCCCTTTAACAAAAGGGCGGGCTTCGTTTTGCCTGAATTTCTTTTTTGCCGGTAAAACGCCCGGTGCGTTTCACTCCTGATGCAGCGGTACAAGCTGCTTAATCGCCTTAATGACGGACAGGTAACACCATGACAAAAAGTAAGCAACATCGGTTGAATGCCATTTCAACCGAGGGGACAGACTGCGCCCAAACTTTGCACCGCGGTTTAAGCGAACGCCATATTCAACTTATTTCCATTGGCGGCGCTATTGGCACCGGTTTGTTTATGGGGTCAGGCAAAACTATTGCGCTCTCTGGGACGTCTATCGTTTTGACTTATGTCATCGTCGGCTTCTTCATGTTTATGGTCATGCGGGCAATGGGTGAAGTGTTGCTGACCAAGCTCGACTATCGTTCGTTTGCTGATTTTGTTTCCGAATACCTGGGGCCCAAAGCCAGTTTCTTTCTCGGTTGGTCCTATTGGTTGAGTTGGGTGGTGACGTGCATTGCCGACGTGGTGGTATGCGGTGGCTACGTGCAGTATTGGTATCCGGAGGTCTCTCCCTGGTTGCCTGCCTTACTGACGCTGGGGCTGTTGTGCCTGTTTAATATGTTGTCAGTGAAGATGTTTGGTGAAGCAGAGTTCTGGTTTGCCATTATCAAAGTGATCGCCATTATTGCGTTGATCGTTACCGGAGCCTGGATGGTCTTCATTGGCTGGACTTCGCCGGACGGCGTTAAAGCGTCGGTGAATAACATCACGGATCCCGCTATTTTTATGCCTCACGGTATTTTCGGCTTCTTTGCCGGCTTCCAGATTGCCATTTTCTCCTGCACCGGCATCGAATTGCTGGGCACCATGTCGGCAGAGACTAAAAACCCGCAAAAGGTGCTGCCTAAGGCGATCAATGTTATCCCGGTGCGCATCATCATCTTCTATGTGTTTTCCATGTTGGCGATCATCGCTGTGACCTCATGGGACCATATTTCGCCGGACACCAGCCCGTTCGTTATGCTGTTCGATCAGGCAGGTTTACCTGCCGCCGCTGCGGTGATTAACTTTGTGGCCCTGACATCGGCCATGTCTTCGGCTAACAGCGGTGTGTATTCCAGTACGCGTATGCTGTACGGCCTGTCGATGGAAAAGCATGCACACGGTCAGTTCAAAATACTTTCGCGCAATACCGCCATTCCGATCCGCAGTCTGATGTTCTCGTGTTTTTGCATGGTAGTGGGGACAATGCTGCTCATTTTGATGCCAAATGTGATGACGCTTTTTACCGTTGTCTCTACCGTGGCGGCGATACTGGTGGTGTATAGCTGGGGCATGATCCTGGTGGCCTATCTAGTTTACCGCAAAAAGCGACCTGAGCTGCACGCTCGTTCTAGCTTTAAGATGCCTGGCGGGGTGATCATGACGTGGCTGACGCTGGCGTTTTTTGCTTTCACGCTGGTACTGATGATATTTGACCGTGACACCTTGATTGCTCTTTGCAGTATGCCGCTGTGGTTTATCACTCTGGCGCTCGTCTGGCGTTTCAGAATCAAAAACAGCGTGGCTCGGGAAGGTTACGTGTTTTATCAACGCAGCAGAGAGGCAGAGTAAACCTGGCCAGAGGGTTGAATGCCGTTCTCTTGCTCGGCATTCAATGGCAACTAAGGTATGCTAAGCGGCTGACCGGATGATAGAAATTGACCACTGTCATCATGGCATAATCGCTACGGAGAAAGAGCAACGTGTTGAAATCCACGTCCCAACTTGAATTATTGCAGTCAGTCGCTGACGGCATCGCTGCACTGTTTTTTCCTAACGTGGAAGTGGTGATACACGATGTCTCAACCAACAAAATTGCCTACCTTGCCAATAATCTGTCAAAACGCAAACCAGGCGATGACGCCGGTCTGGAAGATTTTGAACTCGACAGTGATGGTCAGGTCACAGGCCCATACGAAAAGCTCAATTGGGATGGCAAGAAAATGCGCTCGGTGAGTATTGCCGCCCGGGATGAGCACGGATCCCCCCGTTATCTCTTGTGCATCAATCTGAGCACCGCCATGTTTGAAGACGCCAGGAATGCACTGGATATGTTTTTGTCGGTCACGCGCTTGCAGCCGCAGCCGCAACAGTTGTTCAAAGATGACTGGCAGGAGAAGATCAATACCTTCCTGCACGAGTGGATTCGTCAACAAAACACATCGCTGGGGTCTTTAACCCGCGAGCAGAAAAAGCAGCTGGTGATCGATTTATATAAAGAAGGCGCCTTTAAAGCCAAAAGTGCCGCCGATTATATCGCCAACGTGTTATCCCTCGGCCGTGCGACAGTATACAAATACCTGAAAGAGCTAAAAAAAGGCGATGGCGCCGCCTAATATTTAGGGGGGATTGCGCCTGAACCAGCGTCTTTACCCCTGTCCTCAGCGCCAGAATAACTGCGTGTGTATTTTTTTCTCCGGCCGTAGCGGCTGTTTGAATTCCTGAATAACTCTGATATGGTTGTACAATACAACTATATCAGAGTGCCAATCATGTCGATAACGCAATCCAGTCCGTATTTACACCCCATCAGGGATGCATCCCGCCACTTAGTGCGTGAATTGGGTTTTATGGGCAGTACCCTTGCAGGGACAGATCTGCCGCCTTCAGCCGTGCATGCATTGATTGAAATCGGGGATCGGCATGTAGATACTGCGGCAGAACTTTGTAGCGTACTCAATCTGGAGAAATCCAGCGTCAGCCGCATGTTGAACAAGTTGATCAAAACCGGAGAACTGGTCACACAGCCCAGTGAGCGGGACGCACGAGAAAAGATACTGCGGTTAACGGAAAAAGGGCGCAAGACCCTGGCAGGGATCAATAGATTTGCCGAACATCAGGTACTTAACGCCCTGGAAAAGCTGCCGGTTGGGGCCAGTGCCGGCATTGCCGAGGGGTTACAGCATTATGCCGCTTCGCTGCGGGCACATCGATTGGGTGAAGCATCGGTTGCTGTTCCACCTATCGAGATCGTGAGCGGTTATCTGCCCGGATTTGTCGGCAGAGCGCTGGAAATGCACATGCAATATTATTCACGTGCGGTGGGTTTCGGTGCCTTCTTTGAAGCTACCGTCGGTTCGATGCTGTCCGAGCTCGCGAACCGACTGTCACATCCACAGAACCAAACCTGGTCCGCATTGAGCGGGGATCGTATCGTTGGTTCTGTTTCCATTGATGGTGAAAGGTTGGGGGATAACCGCGCTCATTTGCGCGCTTTCATTATTGATGACAGTTTACGCGGTCGTGGTGTTGGCCGTCAGCTTTTGAACCATGCCGTTAGTTTTTGTGACGAGCAAGGCTTTGATGAAACACACCTTTGGACGTTCAAAGGACTGGATGCTGCCCGGCACCTGTATGAAGGCGTCGGTTTTGTGCTTACAGATGAACAACCGGGTACACAATGGGGGCAGCAGATGACGGAACAGCGATTTATTCGCCGTTCTTAGGAGGCTCGCGGTGTTCCTCTCCCCAAGCACAGAGTAGATCGATGATAGGGATCAATGAGCGTCCACGTGCTGAAAGGCTGTACTCAACTTTGGGGGGGATCTGCGGATATTCCTTTCTGGAGATAATACCGTCTTTTTCCATCTCTTTTAGCGTCGCACTGAGCGTTTTATACGAAATAGTGCCAATACAGCGTTGGAGCTCATTGAACCTGAGAACCGGCTTATACTGCGCAAGCCAATACATAATTATCATTTTATATTTCCCGCTGATCACCGACAGCGTATAGCCATATCCGGTCTCTTCAAGGCTAACGCCTGTCGGGCTGCATATTTCGTTATTTGGCATTTGATACTATCCTGCGGGTTAGTATATATCGTTAAGGTGCGTACTTTACATTAAAAAAGCATAACATATGATACCCCCAGTGAACTAATCCAAAGGAATAAATCAAATGAAAACGCTGGTGGTGGTTGCACATCCTGATATAGAGAGTTCAGTGATAAATAAGGCCTGGCTGACGGAGTTACGTAAATATCCTGAACTCTATACCGTTCATGAATTATATAATACTTACCCCGACTGGAAGATTAACGTTGAGAAAGAACAGCAACTTATTGAAGCACATGAAAAAATCGTGTTGCAGTTTCCGGTTTACTGGTTCAGCTCACCGCCGTTGCTGAAGAAGTGGCTTGACGATGTGCTCACCTACGGCTGGGCCTATGGATCCGGCAGCGGTTATAAGATGAAGGATCGTAAAGTCGCATTAGCAGTGACCGCCGGTATCAGGGAGCAGGACTATTCAACCTCGGGGCGCTATAAATACGCACTGGACGACGTCTTACGGCCATTTGAAATAACCATTAACTATGTAAGTGCGAAATATAGTGCGTATTATGCGTTCTACGGAACAGAGTCGGCATCGGATGTTGCTGCGGATAAATTGAATAATAACGACATTACCCGCAGCGCTACGGGCTATCGGTCATTTATTGCTCATATGGCGTAATATACGATGCACAGTACCCTAAATAGGGTGCACGTCATCACGATTCGATGTGCGCACTAAACCCCACCCGCTCAGGGGCAATGTCGGGTTTCAGCGTTAATGCCGGGATATCATATTCACCGGCATTCTGACGGCGGAAAGGAATGGGAGCGGTTTGCCCTAAGTTGTCCAGACGTTGCCCCAGCGCGTGGCTAATCTGGGCAAATCGAGCCTCGTCGATTCGGCCGGTACGATAAATGACGAAGGGGGGTAACACGTCGAAGCCCGGGTAATGCAAAATCCCATGCTGAATAGGGAACAGAATGTCATCGATTGGGCCGTTGATACCCCGAGCCGCGTAATGAGACTCCCATCCCCCAGTCGTCACAATCAACATTGCGCGTTTGCCAGCCAGGGTTCCTTCACCGTAACGATCTCCCCAACGTGAGTCGGAGTGTTCTCCCACGCCATAGGCAAATCCATAAGCATAGACGCGCTCAACCCAGCCTTTAAGGATCGCCGGCATTGAGAACCACCACAGTGGAAACTGCAGGATAACGGTATCTGCCCAGCGCAGTTTTTCCTGCTCAAGTGTGATGTCCATACTCTGCAGGCCTTGAGCAAACGCATGTTGAGAATCCCTGGAGGGATCAAAACGCGCACCGGGTTCTGCTGTACTGTCGTCTGCGTCAAGCGTGGCTTTCCACTGCATGGCGTACAGATCAGACACCTTAACTTCGTGGCCTGCGGCCTTGAGATGTTGGATTGAAAACGTTTTGAGTGAACCATTCAGTGACTGCGGTTCAGGGTGAGCATAGACGAGTAAGACGTTCATTGTAGGACCTCCAGTAATTGATGGAGGCCAGAGTAGGCTGTTGTCAGCTATATTAGAAATGAATTTCTAATATTATAGGTATTACCATGGATAATATCAGACGACTGGATCTTAATTTGCTGGTCACGCTGGATACTTTGCTTGCTGAACATAATGTGACCCGTGCGGCGCTGCGACTGAACCTTTCCCAACCTTCTGTCAGCGTTCATCTTGCCAAGCTTAGGGATATTTTTAACGATCCTTTGCTGCTGCCTGGGCCACGCGGAATGCGACCGACCGCGCGTGGCGATGCATTGCGCGAACCTTTGCGTCTGGCGCTTGAAGCCCTGTACCGCGCAGTATCACCTGCGAAACCCTTTGATCCTCAGGTTGCGGACAACATCTGGCGCGTGGCCGCTTTTGATTACGGTGAATCGACCATTGTTCAACCGTCGTTGCTTGGCTTACGCACCGCGGCGCCGCATAGCCGCTTGGCTGTGATTGAAACGGCACCGTCACGCATTGCGAAACAGGCAGAACTGGGGGAGATTGATTTGGCTTTCCATACGCGTGAAGGCTCACCGCCTAATCTGCGTCAGCGGATCCTGTTTAGTGAACGTTATGTGCTGGTCGGTCGTGCGGGGCACCCAGGCTTGCAAAAAACGCCGTCACTGGCCCAGTTTTGCATGCTGGAGCATGTCATGGTGTCGCCGGACGGCGGGGGGTTTTTCGGTGTGACGGATAACGTGCTGGCAGACGCCGGGTTAAGCCGAAGAGTCGTGCTCTCTGTGCCACACTTCCTGTTTGTGATGTCGGTGTTGGCAAGCTCAGAGCTGGTGGCGATGCTGCCTGCACGCCTGGTGCGTAATAATAGCGCCTTGCAGGTCGTTGAACCGCCCGTTGAGATTCCGGGGTTCGAAATGGCAATGCTGTGGCATGAGCGTTCCCACCGTGACCCGGCACACCAATGGTTGCGCGAACATATCGTCGCGTCGGTAAGCTGAGAGCCTGCTCCTTGCCTTCAGGGATGTTTAGCGTATTTCAGTAAGTCACCCTGAAACAGCAAAATCAGTGTACGAACGAATAACAGGCCGATCAGAACATTGCTGAAGATGAAAAGGGGCAAGGCGAGGGTGGGTAATATCCCCCCGTGACTGGCATGCCCCAAATGCAGGGCGGTTGTGGCGAGCGCAGAAAGCCCGAATGAAAAGCTCCAGAATGCGGGATTAAAGGGGCCTTTCAGATACCAGGGAAACAGGCGGACCATAAACAACAGCTGCAGCAGACCGTAGCCAAAAAGCATTTTGGCCAGTACGTCCGCCTCACCGCCATTAACCGCCAGCCAGGCGCTACAGGCGACCAACGCCGGTGCCAGTTGAATACCAAGAGAAAGCCGTACCGGTTCCGGCATTTCCCCGTGACTGCGCAGGCGCTGTAAAATAGCCGGTTCCAGGCTCAGCCAGGAAAGGACACCCGCCCCGAGGAACAGCAGACCCAGATCCTGGAACCCCAGTGCTCCGCAAGCCATGCAACTGATAAAGTTATTGGCGACAGTGGGTAAGTAGAGCCCAGGGGTAGTGGCTTCAGCAGGGTGTGTTCCTCGCCACAGGCCGGCACTTTGCCAGGCGGCATAGCTCAGTTGCGCCACGGCCCCCACCGTGAACATAGCGACGGCGAGTGAACGCCACCAGGGCACAATGCCAATGGAGACCAAAATAGTCGTGGCAGGGAACAAACTGACATAGCTGCTCATGAGAGGATGTTTAATCTCGGCTTTCACGCTGAGAGGAAAACGCCATAACCGGTATATAAAAGCGCAGCTCAATAGAAACCAGATGAGGGTAGCGATGACCACCAGTCCTTCACCGACGAGAGCGGGGACAGGCAGAATAGTGGCGGCATAACGCCACCCAAAGCCTGCGCCAATGATACCCAATACCATGCCAAAATAGCCCGCGGGTAAATTCAGGAAACGGGCATCTGGGGTCGACTCAGATTTATTCATTTTGTTTAATATTTAAAATTTATTTTAAGTGATCTTAGCGAGTTTAGGGATTGGAAGCAATAACACTTAGGGAGGGAGTATGCCCTTCAGCGAGGTGCGGTGGGAACAATGTTGGGGCGAGTGGCTTTGACGCTAACCCCGGTGTTGGCATGTGTAGTCACTGCCCCAACATTGTAATCTCAAAGACGTTAATTCAATGTAATTTTGCTTTGGCCACGGGCTCCCGTTATCCACTTTCAAACGGGGGGCATGGATGCCTTGTTGAGGCTGGTTAATTCACCGAATATTCTTGCTCGCTCACCAATTTGGCCGCTTCTGCTTTGAACGCGGGCGAGTGATTCTTCTGGATGCCGTATTGCTCAAAGAAACATCGCTGCTGATGGCTTCTGTCGGCTCGCTGAGCGTCAACCATTCTGGATCTAACAGCAGTAGCTGCATTTTATTATCAATGCCCAGTTTTCTCATGGCGCTGTACTTGCGGCTGGCAATGGTTTTTTTGGGTGATTGCCGTTTCTGGGCAATAGCCTCCAACTGCATCCCCATCAAAAAGTCATACATGACCGCTTTCTCTCTATCATTGAGATATTGCACCCGTGCTTTTAACGGAGGCTGAATCTCCATTTCGTTGATTTTGTTGATTAATGGGCTATGTACATACCTATTGCAACAGCCTTGCATCAGATAATAGGCAAGAATGGGGGTCGGCTCATCCTTGTGCAGCAACACGTACGGCAGGGAGGTAATAAGATTTCGAATGATCAAAGTGTCGCCACCAGAGATGATAAAGCCCGTCTGTCTTGGGTTGAGCATTCGAAAATCGCTTATCACACTTTTTTCCCTATCAAGATTACTGAGACGATCGGAAAGGTAAAAAATGATAATGCTTTTACTGTGGTGTTGATAATCATGCGTGAAATCAGTCAGATTCTTCTCTGAGAAATAGTGGGTCATTTTTATGGGCATCGGCACAGTTTCCAAAAACTGAGGAAATATGTGCTTCATGCTCGCGGTGAAATCAACCAATGTTGCTGATATTTGTGTCATTGCTTCTTTCCTAACCAAAACCGTTCTTTTTCACCGCCCCAGGGGACTGAGGCGGTGAAAATATCTTAGTAAGTCACTGTCAGAGTCACTGTGTCCAGATAGTTTCCTGGGCTTGGTAGCGCGGTGCCTGCCGGGATTCGGCCATAGATATTGATGTTTTGCGACAGACCATTACCCGTTCCGCTAGCGAAGGTGGTGCCATTGGCAATTTGCGTGCTGCGCGCGTTATCTGAGAACAGGTTGTACGGCAGGCGATTGCTGCCATTCGCCATTTGACGTTGCTGGTCGTCGGCATTGCTGCCAAGGTTTGCCGCAACGTCATAAGTGGTACCGTTAGTGCAAATGATCGACAGTGCCGAACCGGCCGTGGTCGCCTCGGCATCGACATTATTTTCCAGATTGGAAAGGGTGCCGAAATCGAGCAGGGCGTTGCCCAGGGTCGAGCCCGCGTTAGAATCCAGATAGCAGGAAGACTGAACGACTGCCTGTACGGTAAGTGTTGCCGTTGTCGTGGCGGCCATAATCGGCGTAGCAACCAGACTGGACAGAATGGCGAAAGGTACGAATGTATTGCGCATGGAAAACTCCCTTTGAGTATTGATAAATAACGAACCGCAGAAGCGGCTGTTCAGTAGGCTACGGTGACCATCACCGTGTCCGAATAAGTCCCGACGTTACCAGGCACCGGGGTCCCCGCCGGAATAAGTCCATAGATCGTTAGCGTTTGGCTGGCACCGTTGCCTGCACCACTGACACCGCCTATCCCGCCGGTTTGCGTTGTGCCGCCTGTTTCATCCCAAACTCGGGTGTGGGCACTGTCCTGGTAGAGTTGATAGGGAAGCTGCGCCTGTGCGTTGGCCATTCGCCGGTATCCATCAGAGGCAGGATTGTTACCACTCCCCAGGTAGAGGGTATAAGGCTTGCCTGAACTGCACTGTACGGTTACCGCCCCTTCGGCGAAGCGCGCCGTTTTAAGCTGGCCAACGTCATCGAGGGTGCCAAAATTGACGCCACGCGTACTGAGGCTGCAGCTATCCGTGACCTGTGTAATGATTTGGATACCGCCAGAAGTGGTGGTGGACGAGCCACCGTCACAGGTCGCAGGCGGAGTCCCACCGCTTACGGCCTGATAACGCAGGGTGAATGGCGGGTTATAGCTGTGGTAAATGTTGGCCGACAAAGCACCCTGGCCGCTGGCAATCCGTGCATAAATAGGGATACTGCCATTGTTGCTGACATAGGTGCTGCCGTTCCCTGCAGACAGCGTAAAGTCGACGACCAGAGGCGTTCCGGCATTCTCTGGCATCAGGATTTGCGAGTGCGCGCTGTCGGCATACAGGTTATAGGCCAGATACGCTTCACCGGTGCCGGTCACGTTATTGTTCTTCAGATAGCGCCAGGGCTGGTAACCTGCCTGGTTTCCCGGATCTTCCCCCATCGTCAGGCACAACCTGAAGGTTGCACGCGGATCGGGATCGCCCCATGAGAAACCTACCGCGCAGCTAAACCCAATTGCCTGGGCACTGTCGACCGCAGCCGTGGAGGAATAGGTTCCAAGGTTCATTTGGCCACCGGTGAACTGACAGGATGGCGATGAAATCTCGGCCTGAACGGAGGTGGGCACAACCAGTGAGCTGCTCACCAGCAAGATCCCCAGGCTGTAACTCCAAAGCGTTTTCCCCGTGCCGGGCCGCAACCTGCAAGTGACAACGGGGGAAGATAACGGCATTTTCATTCGCACCTCACTGGGCCAATCATGGGTTGAACCGGACCCTTAAGGTCATAATCAAAGCGAGCGGAACACAGGCCGGCAGCACCGAGATCGACGATCACGCGGTTGTGTGCCACTAAGCCTTTTACATAGAGTTGCCCTTCATAGCCGACCAGACTAACGTCGCCGTTATCCTGACGCGCCGGGTAGCCCGGCGGGATAGGCTGCCCATGGCGATCCTGCAGAAGGACGATTGCGGCATGGTTGATTCGGGTTCCGAAGTCAACCACCGCGCCTTGGCGATAGCCTGACAGCGCCGTACGCTCGGTGGCGGCAGCTTCCCAACCGTCCGGTAAGGTCGCAGGATCGATAGACACACTTTGGTTGTAATAAGGGCGGGTATCGGGCAGCAGTGCACTGCCATTACTGTTCGTGGTCGCCATACGCACGCCACCCTGAAGTACGTCGACATGTGGGCCGGCATTTTTCACAATGGTGTAGGCATCGCCAATTTTGTTGGTGGCAAACATACCGCTGTCACTGGCCAGCAATGCCCCTTCGGCCGAAAACTCACTGCTGGTGGCAGAACCGTACTGATTGATCTGGGCGCGTAACTGAGCCAGAGCTGCGCGATAGCTCATGTAAGCGTTCCGCTGATCGTCTTTGCCTTGATACGTCGTATTGGCGACACCCCAACCAACGGCTCCCTGACGCTGATCGGCCACCCCGGAAATGCGTTGACTAAAGCCGGTCACCCCGTTGTCACGACTGATCCCCGCCGCGGCGTTGATATTGCCGCCAAGAAAGATATTGAGCGTCAGAAAGGCACCGTACCGGCCGCTGTGATTAAGATCCGAATAGAGGTTGGCAGACAACGTGCTACTTTGGCTCAACGCCCGCGATACAGACAAATTGAGCGTGCGTGTTTCGTCGCTCTGGCTGACGATGCGGTTGTAGCTCATGTTGGTTGAAAGCCGATCGAACGGCGTCATATTGACACCGAGGCGGTCGATAACGCTGGCTTGGGCCGTATTGGCCAGCCAGTAATCCGTCTTGTCTGCCACTCTGTTTAGGGTGTTTCTGCGTGCCAGGCGGGTGTTGGATACCCGCGCCAGGTCAAAATAGTCCTCAAAGGTACGCACCGTACCGGCATACATCTGCACGCCTGCAATACGGCCTTCAATACTCACGCTGGTTTTTTGGCCGGTATAATCTTCATAACGGCTGGCTGACCAGGAACTGCTGATCACGCCGTAACCACCCAGTCCGTGAGATACCGCGCCCCCCAGGTTAGCCAGCCCGTCAGCAGAGAATTCGCTGTGACTCTCCAGCGTGACTGAACGGTTTAAGCCATAACGCAGGGAGTTGGCAGCAAACAGCGTGTTGTCATAATCGTCGCTTTTGCTGCCATAGTTAAAACGGGGAATCCCAACGTCCAGCGAGAATTGGAACAGCTCTGGCTGCAACAAGCTGGCGGTATAGTAGTAAGGCTGAGTGGTGGTGATTTGCCGACCGGTAGCATCGGTCGCGACCAGGGTTACATTTCCCCCCGAGACATAAGGCAGTGATTTGATATCAAAAGGGCCTGAAGGCACAGCGCCTGAGTAAACCTTTTGTTGGTTGACAAATAAGTCGAGCGTGGAAGGTAATGCCGCAGAACTGGAGAACTCCGGCAAGGCGGCCGTGACCAAATCTGAGCGTTGATCGAAGGCGCTGGCCCACTGGAAACCGGCCAGTCGGACGCTACTGTTCCAGGCCAAGGCATTACTGACAAAGTCACCGGCGGTATAAGCCCGTACGCTCTCGGGGTTGATATAGCGCCAGTAGCTATCCAGGCGTACCTGTTTGTTGCCGTTATAGTTACCACTGTCGTTATACAATCCACTGGTTGAAACCACGCCCATTCGCCCGGTAAACAAGGCCTCGGCTGAACCGGCCAACTGATTTTTACCCTCGGTGCGGCTGTGGTAAACCCCGTAGTTAAGAATGGCCGCCGGCGCGGCGCTGATCTGCGAGAAGTCAGGTGCCAGATTCGCTTCACCAATATTGACCGCGTAGGCGTTCAATTGGCTCTCAGGGATCGACAATGCCAATGTCTGCGTTGCTTCATTATATTGCACGCGGATGCCAGTCAACTCGTTTAGCGCCTGCGGTGCCGTATCCGCAATGGCGGCAGGCACTTTTATACGTAAAAGGCGTAAATCGCCCGCAGACGCGCTGAAATGCCCATCGGGAAAACGCTGAACCGCAAGCAGTTCTCCGGTGGATGACCCATTGAGGGTAACGGCTAAAAGCAGCGATTGGGTGCCTGTGAGGTGCCCGGGTTCAATCTGGCTGGCAAAAGCCAGAGGTGTAGCGCTGAACAGCAAGCCAATCATCGCCTTGTTCAGTGCACCATACCAAGGGCACGAATTTGGATTACTGCACATACAGCGTTTCTTCAATCGGCAGGTAGCCATCCTTGGCCCTCAGGGTGACTGATTGACCTTTTGTCAGTTTCACCCGTGCGTTTGGCTGCGTCACGGTGAACGTTCGTGATGTCCCCGCCAGAACATAGCCGTTTAAACCCGCGCCAAAGCTGACGGGAACGTTGTTGACGCTCAGTGTGAGTTGGCTGATTTTGGCGTGACGCTTACCGGTGTTGTGGACTTCGGCATGTATTCCGTTGGCATCTTGCCAGGTGCGCCAGACCAGTTGGGCGAAAGCCTTATCGTCAACCACGAAAACCGGAAGGGAAGTCCGCAGTATCATTGAAATACCTGGATTGAACGTTCTTGGATCAACCGGGCGGGGTAATTCATCAATCAGTAAACGATAACTTAACTCAGAAGACGCTGGGGCCACGGCAGTACGTGCCACACGCACGGTATAAGAAGCGCCCGCAGGTACGGTGACGGCGGGGGGGCTAATCATGAGTTCTGAGGTTGGAGCAAGATGATCCTGCCCATTTTGCTGCGACCAGGCGAAGGCGCGTAACTGCAAACTGACGGCTTCAGTGCCTGAGTTTGTTAGGCTCAAGGCGGTTGCCTTCTGCGACGCCTGCATCTCGATATTAACCGGGGAAATTCTGATTGATGCTGCCTGCGCAGGAAATAAAGAAGGCAACAGAAAGCATAGGCCGAGAGACATTCCCGAAGGAATTATCATGCTATTTTTCGCTTTCATTACCGTTGCTGAAATAAATTTACAAATCATAAAAATCCCAATCTTTCCGCGTTGTTTTCAGGAAAAAAACACAAAGGCGTGCCGTATTAACGTGATAGCGTCGTCTTTATTTGTAGGGTTTTTATTGATTTTTAAAATCTATATTTTTGTGGGGCTCACTATAATGACTCGAATGTTGAATGTCAGGTTGTTTAAACCGATCTTAAATCAACCTAACGATAGGTGATGTCTATTAAAATTTGGTCTTCGATATGAAATCTCGATCGATTGATTCGGTGATATATGCCGTAAAATGCTAATTAACCAGTCAAATTAATCTGCACTTTAGAGTGAATCCAGTTTATTCGTGTTGTGAATTTGACTTATTCAAATGTCATGATGCATAAGATTAAGTGCCGAATTCTTAAGGTTTTAGGACTGGTCTGAAAGGTTGGAGAAATTTATTTTATAATATATTTCTGATGGGAACGATTCCGTAATACTGAGCTTTTGAATTATTAGGTTTACATGATTATAGCCTGACGCATGAAATGCAATAGCCATTGCTATTTTCAATCGACAAAAATGTCTTTCTAAAAATACCAATGAATAATGAGTGGTTTTTACCGGAAAGAACCAATGGAAAATGAAAATATTATTATATTCGGTTCGGGATTCAGCACGAGGAATGACACCGATCCTCTCATTTTTCTAATGTGAATTTATTGACGCGACAGGATAACATTCTGTCGTGGCGTATTGCTGCGCCTTGTTGTAGTAAGGTGGGAGAGAAAACATAAGACATTATTCAGGGTTCATCCAGGCAATTCAACGTGCCTGGGAGCGAAGACACAGCCTACATTGATAATGTACCCTGAGGGGCATTTGCCGGGCGATGACGGCGCATCGCCCGGTTCTGCTTAGAAGGTTACATTAACCTTGGCCCAGAGTGTGCGCCCGGGCTCGTTGACCGGCGTATTGGATGAATAACCGAAGGTGCTGTTACCCGCCAGGTTGAGGTGCTCGCTGTAGGTTTTATTGAGGATATTATCCAGACCCGTGCTGAGTTTGACATGTGGATTAACCTTATACGCCACATTAGCAGAAAGTACGCCAAAGCCCGGGCTGTCGGCAAAGTCTTTGCCCACAACGTTACCTTGGTTGATCGCTACGCGGTGCTGGCTGCTAACTACACGCCAAAGTCCCGTGCTGCTCCAGTCGCCGCGCTCATAGGTCAAACCAAAGCGTGCTTCCAACGGTGGGATCTGCGGCAACGGTTGGTTATCCGTGGTGTTTTTACCCCAGGAATAGGCCAGGCTGGCATCCGTTTTCCAATGTTCGGTCAGTTGGTAACCCATACCCATCTCACCACCCATAATTGTGGCGTTGACGTTATCGGCCTGGCTGATACGCGCGTGGTGCGGATCATACTTGAACAGAATAAAGTCATTCACATGGCCAAGGTATGCCGAAACCCAGCTGTTAAAGCGTTTGTCAGTGTACTGCGCGCCAATGTCGATTTGCGTGGTCTTTTCACTCTTCACGCTATCAAACGGGTTTTTACTGCCGTTCGGGCCAAAGGTCGGAGAGAACAGCTCCCAATAGTCAGGGAACCGCTCGGTATAACCTATCCCGGCGTACACCATCAGCGGAAGGCCAGGTAAGGTATGCTCGATACGGGTAAACCCGCTCGGCAATGTGTCTGAACGCTCAGTGTCATTACCGTATTTATCGTTATCGACCAGGCTGCGATCGATGCGAGCACCGCTGATAACCTTACTTTGTTCCGTTGCGGTCCAGGTCAGCTCGCCAAAGGCGCCGTAGTTATGGAATTGCGCATCTTTTTGCCAATCGTTGCCCTGTTTGTTGCGGTGCGTGTTCGTTTGGGTGTCCATACCGCTTTCCAGCTTGAAATCTTGCCACAACCAGGTGCCCATCACGCGGCCGCCGACGGTACGTCGATCCAACTGCATGGCCATACCGGCGCTGTGCATTGGCATGGACATCCCCATATGCCCCATTGCCATACCGCCTTGCCCTGGAGAGCGGAGGGTCATGTTATCCATAATGTGGTTGGCGTAGTTGTAATACACCTGAGCTTCCACTTTATCTAACACCTCGCCGATATTGGATTTCTCCACGCGCATCCCGAGGCTTTCACGCTTGAACTGTGATCCGTCCATACTGCGGCCAGCATAGCGGGCTTCGCCATTGCCGCGGCCCATGGTCACTTCCAGCAGGGTGTCGCTGTCTGGCGTCCAGCCAATGGCCAGATCGCCATTCCATTTGTCCCAACGCGACGGCACGCGCTCGCTATTACCGTCCTGATAATCGTTGGCGCGGGATTTGTTGCCCATCAGGCGCAGATAGCCTTGTTCGCCCCCCAGACTGGCATCGATATTTTCATCCCAGCGCCCATTAGAACCGGCCAACACGCTGGCATTGCCTTTGATACCCGGTTGATCAAAGCGCGGACGCTCGCGGTCAAAACGCACGGTACCTGCCGATGAGCCCGCCCCCCAGAGTACCGTTTGTGGGCCTTTGGTGATGGTCAGCACGTCGTAGCTTTCTGGTGAAATATACGAGGTTGGGGCATCCATTCTTGCAGGACAGGCACCCAGCATTTCCCCCCCGTCGGTGAGAATCTTTAGCCGTGAGCCAAACATGCCGCGGAACACCGGATCGCCATTGGTACCGCCATTTCTGATCTGCGAGAAGCCAGGGATGGTCTTCAGATAATCCGAGCCATCACTGGCGGGTACTGGTTGGCGTGGCGTTTTCGGTGATGTCACTATGGTCATGGGGGAATAGAGCGGTGCAGTCACGGTGATCACGTCACCGTCATTCTTTTTAACCGCCGAGTCATGCTGGTGCTGTTCTGCTGCATGCGTATTAAAGGCCGCCAGAAGAAACAGGGGCATTGCCGCGCTGATGTGCAGTGACAGAGGGCGCTTGGTATAGTTTGTGGTTTTTCCGAACATCATCGTTCCTTAATGCAAATTTCGACGCTAAAAATAGTTTTCATCACAACCGGGTATTATTGAGACGTGAGTACGCCCGGAGCATAACGCCGCCGTTAATAAAGGGTTGGCCCAGTTCCGGCGTAAAAAATAACGTCAGAAGGGGGGTGATGAAAAATGACTGGCAGCGGTAGAATTTATAGGCATAAGTAACCCACCTGGTTGAATAGTTTCAACAGGCGTCATTTGGCTGCGGTCTATTAATTTTTTAAAACAGAGGAAGTGATGCTGGTGGAGCGCGGGGTTGCGACTCGGCGTGAATCACATGGGCAAATAATGGAAAGATATAATGGGCCGGTGGCGCGCGCGACAGCAACGAACCTGACCAAAACAGAGGGGAATAAGCCAGGTCCAACAGCGGCACATGGATAAGCAATACGCAATATCCACAGGCGCTGTCATCCATCATCATCGCCATATTATGGCTGCCGGTCTGCATGGACATCGGCATGCTGTGCGAGCTGGCCTTACTGGTCTGGTCCTGCGGCGGCTCATGATGCATGGGCATCGACATATCCATACCGCAATCAGGCATACCCGTAGATTCAGACTGCCCGACACGTGCATGCTCCAGCGATCGAGAGATCACCGGGGCAATGAACAACATCAGGATCGCAAAAATCCCCAAACAGGCAGGGAGAGAACTTCGCGATGTGGCAGTTCGAATTAACGACACATATATCCTAAAATAGCGCGATATTAACGGGCAGGATTGTACTGTTTTATGCCGTAAATGTTAAAACATTTTATGCATGCTGAGCTAATTCGCAAAGTAAAATGCCATTCATCTCACGTTATCAACCATTTTCACCATTAAAAGACACCTTGGTTACATTGATAAATAATACTGGCAATAAAATTGGTGTTATATCTTTACCGGTGGATTTTTCACCGGCAATGCCACGTTAATTGAAGAAACAATCAACAAGGGGAATTAACGCCTGCTTTACGACGTGTGGCATTATTTTCGGGTATCATTTCTACGTGGCGTCGCTAATTACAGGGGCTGCTCTCCCAATGCCTTTAGCCAAACAATGAACGCATCTATTTTTGGCCACTGACGGTCGGAAAGGGTCGACACATAGTAGTGCTGATCGCATTTCAACGCCATTTTGGGGAAGGGTGCCACGAGCTCACCGGTACTGAGTTGTTTACCGATCAAACGTTTACGGCCCATAGCAACGCCGACGTGATTCATCGCTGCTGTGACTGCCAAATCGGAACGATCGAATCCTATTCCCGGAGAGGTATCCAGATTCACGCCGAAATGCTGAGCCCAACTGTGCCATTCATCGGTGCCGGAGTCATAGCTCCAGGCTTGCCTATCATGAAGTAAGGTGCAATGTGAAAGGTTGCCTGGAAAGTTGACCAGCTCAAATTTATTGGCATATTCCGGGCTACATACGGGGATGATCGCCTCGTCCATCAGGTATTGATAATGCAGCTGTGAAGACGGCGTCGCATCAAAGTACACCGCCAGATCGATCCCCGCCCGCTGGAAGTTCACATTTTCATTGCCAGTTAGAATCGTCAGATTGATGGCAGGGTAGCGGCGAGAGAAGTCCGCCAGTGCCGGCACGATCCAACACTGAGCGATCGATGGCCGTGAGTAAACGGTTAATGACCCGGACAACGCCTGATTTTTGATATCCAAAATCTCTTGGTTCAGAGTACCGAACGACGATTTCAGCGCCCAAAAAACCCGTTTGCCTTCCGTGGTGAGTTCCACCTTACGATGAGAGCGGACAAACAGTTGAATACCCAGATTCGCCTCAAGCTGATTAATGTTATGACTGACGGCGCTAGGGCTGACCGAAAGCTCATCAGCTGCCATCGCAAATGATTCATGACGCGCTGCCACTTCAAAGGTATACAACCGTGATAATTGCCAACCATTAAGTGAACGATGCTGACCCGTTAACAGGTGATTTGCCGCCATAACGCCCCCTGGAGCTTAAAAAATATCTGCGCTTAACGCACTTGTTTGGTGAGTAAAGTTGACCCATGTCGCTAAATTGCACCATTTCTTGGCGTAAGTCACTCGTTTGATTCTGTTTTACTCATGTGAGCGTGGATTTTTATCGTTTGTCACCGTTCGTCGTTTTCCTGTCCAATGAAGGCAGGTTAATTGCAGGGGATAGAGGCTATGGATTCACACGTTTGGGTTGCTGTCACGCTGATCGCCAGTATTGCGCTTATCATTTTGACTATCGTTAGGTTTAAATTTCACCCGTTTTTGGCGTTGTTGCTCGCGAGCTTTTTTGTCGGCGGCATGATGGGCATGGGGCCGATTGATATGGTCAATGCCATCGAAAACGGCATCGGCAGCACCTTGGGCTTTTTGGCGGCCGTCATCGGGTTGGGTACCATCCTGGGCAAGATGATGGAGGTTTCTGGGGCGGCAGAGCGAATTGGTCTTGCGCTACAGCGCTGCCGTTGGCTTTCTGTCGATGTCATTATGGTGTTGGTCGGTTTGGTTTGCGGCATCACCCTGTTTGTTGAGGTGGGGGTCGTTTTGCTGATCCCGCTGGCATTCTCCATCGCCAGAAAAACGGGAACCTCATTGCTAAAGCTGGCGATCCCTCTGTGTACTGCATTGATGGCGGTGCACTGTGTTGTTCCTCCTCATCCAGCAGCGTTGTTTGTAACGAACAAGCTGGGCGCAGACGTAGGCACGGTGATTGTCTATGGGCTGATCGTCGGGCTGACGGCGTCATTGGTCGGGGGGCCGCTGTTCCTGAAGTTGCTGGGCAAGCGCCTGCCGTTTAAAGCGGTACCACCAGAGTTTTCCAATCTGGCCGTGCGGGAAGAACATACATTGCCATCCCTTGGCGCAACCTTGTTTACCGTTTTGTTGCCGATCGTGTTGATGCTTGTCAAAACGGTCGCCGAACTCAATATGAATAAAGAAGGGCACTTGTTTGCTGCCATGGAGTTTATCGGTAACCCGATTATCGCCATGTTTATTGCTGTGTTCGTAGCTTACTACGTGCTTGGGATCCGTCGACATATGGGGATGAGCGCCCTGTTAAGCCACACAGAAACCGGTTTTTCTTCCATCGCCAATATTTTGTTGATCATCGGTGCTGGCGGAGCATTCAATAGCATTTTGAAAACCAGCGGTTTAGCTGACACCCTGGCAGTGATGCTGTCCAACCTGCATATGCATCCGATTCTGCTGGCGTGGCTAGTCGCGCTTATTTTGCATGCCGCCGTGGGCTCAGCCACCGTAGCCATGATGGGGGCGACGGCCATTGTCGCGCCAATGTTGTCGCTTTATCCCAATGTGAGCCCGGAGATTGTGACGATTGCCATTGGGTCTGGTGCTATAGGCTGTACCATCGTGACGGATTCGCTATTCTGGTTAGTGAAGCAATATTGTGGCGCAACGTTAAATGAAACCTTCAAGTACTACACCACAGCAACCTTTATCGCTTCGGTATTGGCACTAGGCATGACTTTCTTGCTTTCATATGTGATCTAAGGTCTTGCTGGTAAACGGTTATTTATAGAGTGATTAACAGGATGGGGTGAGTGACACCGTCACGTAATTCCATTCTGCGTAATCTTGATTAAGTTTTTTTTCTGCCGTAATAGGTCATAAATGCATAGCCTACATAAACTCTCCATGGTTGATAGTCATGTTACAATGTCACAAATATAAATGGCATTGTTGACAGCTGGAATGCATATATTGGGTCAGGCATCCTGATACGCAGCCAGGGTAAAATCCTGGTTTTATGCCTTCGGTAGCGGATTAGAACGGTGCGTTTTGATGAAGTCTGCAAGGTGAATGTAGCCACCGCTCCTCAGATTTCACGTAGCGCGATCAAAAAAGAGGGTGTTTTGAGGCTATATTTAAGCCATTAGCCGTGATTTGCAGCAAATCAATGCCCGGTCATCATAACATGTTGGTCATTACGTACAGGATTCAAGCATATGTTGAAAGTATGGGAGGGCAAATGACACATTTTTCAGCCGGGAGCATCATAGCTTTATACGAACGGCATGCAGAAGCCTGGGGAAAACTACGTTCAACGGATCTCTTTGAGGTTGGACAGGTTTTTGAGTTTAGTGCCAGCCACCGGTAGGATTCTGGATATCGGATGTGGAAATGGAATGCCAATCGCTGCGTATTTTACTCAGCGGGGTTTTGACGTGATGGGGATTGATAGTTCGCAATCGATGATTGATGCATGTCAGAAAAAACTCCCACATCAACAGTGGCGTGTGATGGATATGCGCACATTGGCGCTCAGTGAAATGTTTGATGGGCTGATTGCCTGGGATAGTTTTTTCCATTTGCCGCGAGATGATCAACGCCGGATGTTTACGATTTTCGCAGCGCATGCCAAAAGCAAAGCGGTATTGATGTTTACCAGTGGCACCAGTGATGGCGAAGCCATTGGTATGTTTCAAGGGGAGCCGCTGTATCATTCAAGTTTGGCACCAACAGAGTACCGGCAGTTGCTGCATGAAAATGGTTTTGATGTCCTGAAGACGGTTTTCGAAGATCCTGAATGCGGAGGACGTACAGTGTGGTTGGCGCAAAAATCAGCCTGAAGCATTATATGGGTGAAAGCCCATGACAAAGGCCAAAAGCCCAGATTCTACGTACCATCACCTTGGTGCGCATAATGTATATTATGTTAAATCATGTTGATTGTTCACTTACTTCATGAATCTAGATGGTTTACATAAAATCATAGTGTTAAGCCCCCTCCACATATTTTGTTTGCTGACATTATGTTTAGAGCTACTTTCTTCATATCCACCAATTTCTCTGAGGATGCCTCAGATGTTTGTACTTAACCAGCTGAGCGTTGCTCCAAACCAGCGACTTTGACACCACTACTAACTTACCGCTTTTGTTTCCACTTCTCTTACTGATCAGTACTTACGTTTCCCCTCGTTATATGGATGGCTCTCCAAAAGAGCTTTCTCGTTACGCTTTACAATTATGCAGGCGTTTGTCGGTGTACCGTTCTGATGTTAAATCTTCGTCAAAATGCCAGTATATTTCGGTGAATAAAATCGTCTATATCTTCTTTCACCTGCTTCACTAAACCTTCGGAGGGTAAGGTTAACAGGTGTTCACTGTAACCAAATAGCATGGCATCTAATTGCCGTGCCACGCGTTGCGCATCGACAATGTGAAACGTGCGTTCGTCCATACCTGACTGAATAATGCTCGCCAATACCAAATGCCATTCCCCCAAAAAAGTCTGCATCAAGTTCGCGTAGGCTTTGTCATAGCTTGAGAGTGACCATAAATAACCATATAACTTTCGTGTCGGATCTGGAGAGTTGGATATCATACCATCAATATATTCCTCCAGTTTCTGACAAGCGGATAAAGGCTGAATGAGTGAACGAAACTCTTCGAGTTCGTCGTTCATAAAGTTTGTTACTGCAGCAAGGCTCAGGGTCTGCCAGTCTTTAAAGTAGTGATAAATATGGCTACGAGATATGCCTAAATATTCTGTCAGATCGCGCGTTGTAACCTTTTCAACACCCTTCTCGATAAACAATTCAACAACAGCCTTAAGAATCTTCTCTCTCATTAGCTCAGATTTAGCTTGCATCTGTCACCCCTATTGACTTTGAGCAATTGCTCAAATAGCATACTTCCATTGTTGAGCGATTGCTCTATTTTAGCAGAATTGTCACTAATGAACACTGAAAATCTCCCTGTGCACTCCGCAAGCGGAAGTGCTTCCGGCACCTTGAAATCACTGGCCAGTCGCCACCGCAAAAAGTTGTTCTTTACCTTTTTGCTGGTTGTTGCCGAAAACGTCACCTATCTGTTGTACCCGATTATTGCTGGTGTCTCCATTAACGCCATACTGTCGGGGCAGACATTAAATGCCGTGCTTTATGGGCTGATGATATTATTTATCTGGTGCCTAGGCGCAGCGCGCAGAAGCGTGGATACCCGTACTTTTACCAGAATTTATGCGGTTCTGGCGGTTTCTGTGGTCATGACGCAACGTAAAAATAATCTTAATCACTCAACCGTTGCGGCGCGAGTAGCGTTGTCGAGAGAGTTTGTTGATTTCTTTGAATTGCACTTGCCTATGCTCATTACTTCGCTGGTATCGATGATCGGTGCGGCGGTAATGTTGTTGATTATCGAATCTTGGGCAGGCATTGCCTGTTTGGTCATTCTGGCTTTTCTCGCCTGTTTTCTACCCGGTTTTACCCAGAGAAATGAGGTGTTATATAACAAGCTGAATAATCGTCTTGAGAAGGAGGTTGACTTTGTTACAAAGGCTACAACGTTATCTTTGAAGCGACATTATTCTACGCTTGCGAAATTACGTATACGCCTCTCTGACCGTGAAGCTACGGGGTACCTGTCGATTGGTGTGCTTGTCGCCATGTTATTTAGTCTGACCATTATCTGGATGACGAAGTCAAAGGGGATCAGTGCCGGGCATATTTATTCAGTGATGACCTATATGTGGATGTTTGCCACCAGTCTTGATGATGGTCCACAGTTGCTGGAGAAATATTCGCAGCTTAAGGATATTGGTAAGCGAGTAAGCACAGAGGAAGAGGAATGATCGCTTCCATGCTTAAAAAATGGCGTAAATCACGTCAGTCTTTTTTTATAATTCAGAAATCAATATGGATTAACTTCAATGTCTCAGTTTTTTATTGAGCGTCCTGTCTTTGCCTGGGTGATAGCGTTATTTATTACCCTAAGTGGTATTCTGGCGATCCCTAAACTGCCGGTGGCTCAATATCCAGCAGTGGCACCGCCTACCGTGACGATATCCGTGAGTTATCCCGGTGCTACGCCGGAAACAATGGACACATCGGTTGTCTCTCTGCTTGAACGTGAAATTTCAGGGGTGGATCACCTGCTGTATTTTGAGTCAACCAGCGACACTTCGGGTTCAGCATCCATTACGGTGACGTTTAAGCCTGGGACCGATATCAAACTTGCCCAAATGGATATTCAGAACCAAATCAAAGTGGTTGAACCGCGCCTTCCACAGGCGGTGCGGCAGAATGGCGTAAGTGTAGAAGCGGCAAACTCAGGATTTTTGATGATGGTGGGATTGAAATCGCCCTCCCGTACATATCAGGAAGCTGATTTGAGCGATTATTTTGCCCGTAATGTTAGTGATGAGCTACGTCGTGTTCCCGGCGTAGGTAAAGTCCAGTTGTTTGGTGCGGAAAAGGCTATGCGCATCTGGCTGGATCCACTCAAGATGTACACTTTTAAGCTGTCAGTTAATGAAGTGATCACTGCGCTCAGCCAACAAAATGTTCTGGTTTCACCAGGTCGTATTGGCAATGAGCCTGCTGCATCCGACCAGCGTGTGACGTATCCGCTTATAGTGAAAGGGCAGCTCGCTACGATAGAAGAGTTCCGCAATATTACGATTAGAGCGGATACCAACGGCGCCCGCTTAAAGCTGGCAGATATTGCCCGGGTGGAGTCTGGTCTACAAAGTTATGCCTTTGCGATACGTGAAAATGGTTTTCCTGCGACGGCGGCGGCGATCCAACTTGCTCCGGGGGCTAATGCAATCAGTACGGCAGCCGGTATTCATGCACGACTTGCAGAGCTTTCTGCTGACTTGCCACAAGGGATGGCGTTCTCAGTACCGTTTGATACGGCACCCTTTGTCAAGCTGTCGATTGAGAAAGTTATCCATACCTTTATTGAAGCGATGGTTTTGGTCTTCTTGGTGATGTTGCTGTTCCTGCATAAAATCCGTTGTACGCTGATCCCTGCTATTGTGGCTCCAGTGGCGTTATTGGGTACGTTCACCATCATGCTGTTATGCGGTTTTTCTATCAACGTATTGACCATGTTTGGCATGGTGTTAGCTATCGGCATCATTGTAGATGATGCGATCGTAGTGGTGGAAAATGTTGAGCGGTTGATGGAAGAGAAGGGATTGTCACCACAAGAGGCCACTCGTGAGGCGATGAACGAAATTACCCCCGCCATTATCGGCATTACTCTGGTGTTAACCGCCGTATTTATTCCTATGGGGTTCGCCAGTGGTTCAGTTGGTGTTATTTACCGTCAGTTTGCGCTCTCTATGGCCGTGTCGATTCTCTTTTCGGCATTTTTGGCGCTGACGCTGACTCCGGCGCTCTGCGCTTCTTTACTAAAACCGCATACTCAACTAAATGGGGATAAAAAAGGTTTTTCGGGCTGGTTTAATCGCAATTTTAATGCCGTATCAGCTCATTATGAATCAGGACTGCGATATGTACTGAAACGAACTGGAAGGATGTTGCTGTTTTATACCGCGCTTTGCGGTTTACTGTTGGTTGCTCTGCAAAATCTACCTTCATCATTTTTGCCGGATGAAGACCAAGGCTACTTTATGTCATCCATCCAACTGCCTTCAGATGCCACTATGGAACGAACACTTGCAGCCGTGAAGCGTTTTGAGGATGTCATTTCGACGCGTAAAGCTGTCGAAAGTAATGTGATGATCCTCGGGTTTGGTTTTTCCGGGTCGGGCTCTAACACTGCGATGGCGTTTACCACATTAAAAGATTGGCAATATCGAAACGGCGCGACAGCTCAGGGCGAAGCAGATTTTGTGCAAACTGCTTTGGGGGAAGCATCTGACGCCGCTACGCTGAGCCTGCTGCCCCCTGCTATCTCTGATATGGGGACGTCATCGGGCTTTACGCTGTATATCGAAGACCGGGCAAGAAAAGGATACCCTGCTTTGAAAGCGGCAGCCGAAAAACTCATCACACATGCCAACAAAAGTTCGCTGCTAACGGATGTTCACATTGACGGACTTCCCGAAGGAGTAAGTGTCTCTCTGGATGTGGACAGGGAAAAAGCCGAAGCTTTCGGTGTGTCATTTGATGAGATTAACCAGGCGCTCTCTGCTGCTTCTGGCTCTTATTATGTTAATGACTACACGGATGACGGCCGCGTTCAGCAGGTTATAGTCCAGGCTGATACCGCTTACAGAATGCAGTTAACTGACTTACTGAAAGTATCGGTCAAAAACAAAACAGGTGGAATGGTACCACTTTCTTCTTTCGTAACGCCGTCTTGGGTCCAGGCCCCACAACAATTAAATCGCTATCAGGGCTATCCCGCAATCAGAGTGACCGGAAGTGCTGCATCGGGGAAAGCAAGCGGTAGCGCCATGGCAGAGATGGATCGCCTTGCGAGTGTATTACCTACGGGATTCAGAGCCGAGTGGGCAGGTAGTTCGCTACAGGAAAGAGAATCAGCGTCTCAACTTCCAGCACTTATTTTGTTATCCGTCCTGGTGGTGTTTATGGTGCTTGCCGCACTCTATGAAAGCTGGTCAATACCCTTTGCTGTAATATTAGTCGTTCCGTTGGGGTTGGCGGGTTCGGTGCTTGCGGTAATGGTTGCTAATATGTCGAATGATGTTTTTTTCCGGGTGGGAATGATAACGATCATTGGACTTTCGACCAAAAACGCCATATTGATTATTGAATTCGCCAGACAATTACGTTTGCAGGGTATGGATATTGTCGCTGCGACCTTGCAGGCAGCCAGACAACGATTACGGCCAATTATGATGACTTCACTGGCCTTTACGCTGGGAGTCGTACCCTTGATGCTCGCCAGTGGTGCTAGTGACAGCACTCAACATGCCATTGGAACTGGGGTCTTTGGTGGCATGATAAGTGGGACTTTATTAGCAATATTTTTTGTACCGGTATTTTTTGTTATAGTTTTACGGATGTTTAAAAAATGATTACGCTTCTGTTATGTACTGGAGCAATAGGCCTTTGAGCATGGCGTTGACCTGCCGCTTATCAAGACTAGTAAATCGACGAAAAACTGTTTTTGCACACTTGGCTTTGAGTGTTGTCATACTTTTTTTGGGGTTGAAAGTGTAGGCACGGTACGTGATCATATATTTCAATTTGTTACAGAAAACATTATGTCTGAATATGCGCTCCTTTTCCTGGGCACTGTCCTAGTTAACAACTTTGTGTTAGTTAAGTTTCTAGGGTTATGCCCGTTTCTTGGGGCTTCACGCAACATTGAAATGGCTATCGGGATGGGCTTGGCGACAAGTTTTAGGTTGTACGGTGTGGTGGATAAATCCTTACATCGCTAAAATTATAATCCAATATAATCATATCGTTACCCTGCTATCGTACGTTTTCGTTCCATTGGTCCTGCAACCCCTAGACTGATTCATCCATAATGGACAGCCAACCAAACGGTCGGCGTGTTGGGATCTGTCCATTCAACCCTATGGCGACGTTGTGCCGGAATATTCACAAAGTCGCCGATATTCATTATCCGCACCTCAGGTTCATCCTCGAACCGCAAACCGGCAGAACCCTGTAAAACGATGACCCACTCATTTTGCGGCTGGCAATACCAAAAATCTGGCGGGCTTGATTGCCCGCTAGAGATGATACGTTCAATCTGCACGTTTGGCTGAGATAACAGCGTCTCAAAGGTTTCTGCTTCCGCCTTAAGTGCGGCCTCAGGAAAATGTGTTAACAAATTCGTCATCATCTTAACCTTATCCCTTATGGGCCCCGCCAGGTGAAGTCTTGGGCTGCGTAAATAGGTGACAATGTCACCCTTTGCCAGGGCGGATCTTAAACCAGATGGCATACATGGCAGGCAGGAATACCAATGTCATGATGGTTCCACCGAACGTACCGCCGATCAAAGTGTATGCCAGAGTGCCCCAGAATACCGAATGGGTCAGCGGAATAAACGCCAATATGGCTGCCAATGCCGTAAGCAACACCGGTCTGGCACGTTGCACTGTGGCCTCCACCACCGCATGGAACGGGTCCATGCCCTGCTTTTGATTGTCAGTAATTTGGCCAATCAGGATCAGGGTATTACGCATTAAAATACCCGACAGTGCGATCAGGCCGACCAGGGCGTTAATGCCAAATGGCTGTTGGAACAGCAGCAATGTGGGTACGACGCCAATCAGTCCCAAGGGTGCGGTGAGAAACACCATGACCATTGCCGATATCGAGCGCACCTGCAGGATGATGACCAACAACGTCAGCGCAATCATGATTGGGAATAACGGCAACATTGCTTGGGTCGCCTTGGCTGATTCCTCAATGGATCCCGCTTGCTCGATGCGATAGCCGGCAGGCAATTGGTCGATGATCGGCTTGAGCTCACTCAGTATCGCAGTGGAAACATCGGGTGGTTGCAGCCCCTCAGCAATGTCACCTCGCACGGTCATCGTTGGGGTACGATCGCGACGCCGCAGGACAGGATCTTCCATACGTACATCGACCTCGCCCACCTGCGACAGCGGAATACGTTGCCCGGCAGAGCCCACAAGGGTAAATCCTTCTATTTGGGCCGGGTCGAGACGAATATCCCCCGCCGCGCGCCCTACAACCTGTACCGCGCGAATGTCCTCTCGCACCACGGTGATCGGGACGCCAGAGAGCAGGAACTGTAATTGTTGCGCCACGCTGTTTGACGTCAGACCCACCGCTTGCAGCCGGTCCTGATCCAACGAGAAATGCAGCGTTGGCACGCGTGGCCCCCAGTCGGTATTGACGGTACGCATCATTGGGCTGGCTTGCATCACGGTCTCGACCTGCCCTGCAATCTCACGCAGTTTGTCGGGGTTCGGCCCCGAAACGCGATACGCCACGGGGAACGGTGAATACGGGCCAAACACCAGTTGCGTCACTCTCACTCGCGCTTCGGGTACCAGTCCGTCTGCCGCCGCCGCTCGCAGGCGGAATTTTAGGGCTTCACGGGCTGCCGGGCTGTCGGTGAGCACCACAATTTTTGCAAACGAGGGATCGGGCAGCTCCGGCGCCATCGCCAGATAGAAACGTGGCGAACCCTGGCCGATATACGACGTAACGATCTTGGCCTCACTCTGCTTTTTCAGCCAGGTTTCAATTTTCGCGGTGGCAGCGCTGGTCTGTTCGATAGAGGTGCCATAGGGCATCTGCACCTCAACCAATACTTCAGGACGGTCGGAGGTAGGGAAAAACTGCTTTTTGATCAGCCCCATGGAAAGGATGGCCAAAACAAAAGCACTCACCACGGCCCCTGCCACCCACCATTTGCGGGTGATGACGCGGGCCAATAAACGGCGAAAACGATTATAGTGGCGAGTGTTATAGATAGCTGCGTGGCCGCCTTCAACCGTCTTGATGTTCGGCAGCATCTTTACCCCTAAATAGGGTGTAAAGATCACCGCAACCACCCAGGAGGCGATCAGCGCGATACCGACAATCCAAAACATATTACTGGTGTACTCGCCAGCCGTTGACTGTGCAAAACCGTTAGGCATAAACCCAATGGCTGTTACCAGCGTCCCGGCCAGCATGGGGGCTGCGGTGTGGCTCCAGGCATAGGCAGAGGCTTTGATACGGTCGTAGCCTTCCTCCATCTTTACCACCATCATTTCAATGGCAATGATGGCGTCGTCAACCAGCAGTCCCAGCGCCAGTATTAACGATCCCAACGTGATGCGGTCAAAGTTCTTGCCTGTGGACGCCATTACGACAAACACCACGGCCAGCGTCAAAGGGACAGCCGCAGCGACAACAACGCCCACTCGCCATCCCATGCTGACGAAGCAAACGACCATTACCACCAGGAGTGCGACGAAAAACTTCACCATAAACTCATTGACCGCCGAGCCGATATTAACGGATTGATCGGTGACTTTAGTCAACGTCATGCCCAACGGCATATCCGCGTTTATTTTGCTGGTCTCAGCATCAAGCGCTTTCCCCAAATCCAGTCCGTTCCAGCCTTCGCGCATCACAACACCCAGTAACAACGCCTGCTCGCCGTTGTTGCGAATAATGAAGGTCGCTGGGTCTTCATAGCCGCGCTCCACTGTCGCGACATCCGAAAGCGTCAAGGTGCGCCCTTGGGCCACAATAGGTGTGGCGCGGATCTTGGCCAGGGTATCGAAAGCACCGTCAAGGCGAAGAAATACCTGCGGCCCGTGGGTATCGATCGAACCTGCGGGCGTTAAGACGTTCTGACTGTTCAGCGCGGAGAAAATCTCCTGTGGGGTAACCCCTAGCGTGGCGAGCCGATCGTGGGAAAATGAAACGAAGATGCGCTCGGCCTGCTCCCCGATGATGTTGACCTTCTTCACGCCAGGTACATGGAGTAAACGTTGACGCAAGGACTCTGCATCGCGGACCAACAGACGTTGCGGTTCCCCTTTGGCTTTTAAAGCAAACAGCGCAAAGGTTACGTCAGAGAACTCGTCATTGACCATCGGCCCAATGACGCCGGCAGGTAAGTTTTTAGCTTCGTCACCCAGCTTCTTGCGCGCCTGATAGAAGGCTTCCTGCACCTCGGCAGGCGGTGTTTTGTCTGCCAATGACACCATAGTAAAAGCCAGACCGGGGCGGGTATAAGTCTCGGTGCGGTCATACCACTTCAGCTCTTGCATCCGTTTTTCGAGCGGTTCGGCGACCTGATCCTGCATTTCCTGCGCGGTCGCGCCCGGCCATGCAGTGATGACCGTCATCTGTTTAACCGTAAAGGGGGGATCCTCTGCCCGTCCCAACTCAAAGAACGCAAGGGCACCGGCTACCGCGATAAGAAGAATCAGAAACAGCGTGATGGCACGTTCGCGAACGGCAAGCGCCGAGAGATTAAAACGTCCTTCACTCATGGGCGGCTCCTGGCAAAACGGGGGCCACCCTGACCTGCTCACCGTCGCGCAGCAAATGGGCACCCAATGCCACAACCTGATCACCCGCCTTAAGGTTGCCGGCAACCTTGGCGACATCGTCGCTGATGCTCAGTACCTGTATGGGGTGCCAGGCGACAGCCGCCTGCTGACCGGCAATAACCCATACGCCGGTACCCTTACCGGGATCAAAGAGTGCGGCGATGGGGATCTGCAGCAGTGGCGCAGCGCTTTCGTTTTTGGCGATATCAAGGGTGACGGTTGAACCTAAGGGGGCTCCTGCCAGCGGGCCGTTAAGTACATACCTGGCCTCGAACGTCCGTGTTGAAGCATCGGCTGCATCAGAAAGCAGGCGTAATGTTGAAGGCACCGCTCCCGTGTCGTGCCCATACAGACGGGCCATAGCCACGCTGCCGATGGCCGGACGCAAGGTTTCCGGTAGATGCACTATGGCTTCGCGTTGCCCCGCACGCGCCAGTCGCACCACGGCTTGCCCAGCACTGACAACTTGTCCTGGCTCGGCCAGCGTGTCCACCACCACGCCATCGGCGTCGGCCAGCAAAACGGCATACTCGGACGCATTCCGGGCTACATCTGCCTGCGCTTCTGCGGCACTGAGTTGTGCCTTTGCGGTATCCGCCGCCGCCTTGATCTGATCATAGGCCGACGCCGAAACTGCGCCGGTTGTGACCAGCCCCCGGTAGCGAGCTTCATCGGCCGTCGCCTGCCGAGCCTGCGCCCGTGCGGCAGCCACCGCTTGTTGCTGTGCCCGCGCCTGCAAACCAAGATCAACCGGATCCAGCCGCATCAGCGGCTGGCCGCGTTTGACGGACTGGCCGGTATCGACCAGACGCTCAAGTATTTTGCCAGAGACACGGAATCCCAAGTCACTTTGGGTTCGGGCGACCACGACGCCGGTGAATGCCCGGGAGATGTCGACCGCATTTTCTACCACAGCCGCCCTCACTAGCGGCGGCTTATTACGCGGATCGTCGACGGTTGATACGTTATCACAGGCCACCAAGGCCAGGGGTAACAGGCAAGCGCCAATAGTGGCAGGTCTGAGCCGGAGCATGGGGTTCCCTTACGTCATTGACAGGACAAGAACCGCATTCTCCGACTAGTGACCAATTAAGTCAATGGTCACCATTCATATTAAGGCGACAAACTGCGCAATATCAGGCCCGACAACAGTACCGCGGCTTCCCCGGCGGTTTCGAGGTTGTATTGCAGCTGTACGGGGTTGATATAGGGACACATCACCAGATAAATCGCACTGGCAGCCTCGTCCATCGGGGTCTTGCGTTCAAACTCTCCGGACTCACGCCCTTCGCGGAGGATCTGTTGGATGATTTGCAGCAGATGAGCTTCATGTGACTTCACCGAAGGCCATTGATCGCGTGCGGCGACGGCGGCGATATCATAGAGTTTTCTGTCATGGAAAAATAAGTCGCTACTGGTCTCCGACAGCGCCTTGAACAAGCGTCTTAGCTTCTCTGACGCGGTTGGCGAATCGGCGATGGCTGAGTCCACCAGCGCCATAATCATCGCCAGGCGATTAGAACAGATCACCTCACCAATCGCCTGTTTGGATTCAAAGAACTTGTAGATGTAAGCCTTCGAAAAGCCGATCGCTTTGGCCAGATCGGACACCGTGGTTTTTTCATAACCGTAGTGCCCGAAGTATTCGGTAGCGGCTGCCACGACCTGATCGCGAACACTGTGGTCCGAAGGGCCCCGCGTCTGTGGTGTATTCATTTTTTCATTCATCTGTATAGCTTATCTCGGTGAGCGGCGATCCACAACAAGTGACCAAATGGTTATTTGGTCACTTACGTGTTTTATATCCCCTGCCTGATCATTCAAGGCGTTGCAGTGAGAGACAAGGACAGGGTGATGTTCTGAAAGCAACGGGATACGCAAGATGGGGGATATCGTTTCAGAAAACGGCGCGAGATGGATCTCAGCAGACAAAAAGGGATGCCTTTGTTAAGCCCAGGCCGTTTTCCAGCGTAAATCAGAACTCCCCGCAGCTTGACGGGGAATTCCACCAGATAAGCCCATGACACCCACCAGGCTAATCTGATAAGTACACTCTTTAACGAGCCAGTTCTACCCCATCGAGTTCAGAAATCGCCAGACAGAACACTTCTGTTATGGCTTCTACCGTATACGCGGTTTTGGCCGGGATCATCAACATTTCATGAGACTGCAAAGTCTGGTCCCCAACGTTGAGCTCACCGGACAGGACCATCAATTTAACCCAGCCCGGATGCATACGGGCCGACTGCTTACTGCCAGCATCAAGTTTCAACAGCGCCGTGTGCCCTTGCGCCTCACGTTTTAAGATATGGTAGTACACCCCGTCGTAAGGCATATTCTCGTAGTGCAATGTCGCCAGTGTTCTTTTATGCATGATAGCTTCCTAGTAATCGGTGACTAGTTGGATCAAGAATCACTATTCCCTAACGGCCTCAGGGCCTATGAATAAATATATAGGACGTATGCGCCAGACGCAAAACAGAGCCCAAGATGGTTTTGATTCTGTTCAGGGAAGGATAGCGGACAAAGATGACTGCGGGGCGAAAGGCGATGAATAAGTCAGGCTGTCAATGACCGGCCCATTTTGAAGCAGTTCGCCCGCGAAATGCGGGCGATATCAGAAGTTAAACCTGTCTTAACGGCGACGTAACAGCAGGCCAGCCAGTAAACTCACGCCGGCAAAGATAGCAACGGTAGCGAGCGGCTTCTTCCTGACGGCATCACTGATGCAGTTCAGAGCATCACCGTATTTTTCTTGCACTGCACCAGCAACGTAACGGGTGGTCCCTTCGGCTTGTAACTGCTCGTCGCCCGTCACGTCACCCGCCACTTCTTGTGCTTTACCCACAACTTTGTCCATAACACCATTGATCTTATCGCTGTTCATTATGCTCTCCTGAGGTTAGGTCAGCTTCGGCATCGGTAGAGACAGATGCCGTGACTTGTCCTCAATGTTAAGCCGCAAATCACGGGTTCATAAGGCCAGTTTGCATGGGAAGAACTAGTCCATTTGCACCCTATTTGCCGTTTTTAGGCTGCCGTTCACCCGCAAACAGCCCCCGCTCTCTGGCCCAAACGATAGCTTCGCTGCGGCTATGCACGTCAAGTTTGGAATACACCGTAGCCACGTGATTGCGTACGGTATTGGGGGCAAGATTGAGCCGGGTCGCGATTTTCTTGTCCGGCAAACCTTCACAGATTAACCCCAATACATCGCGCTCGCGGGCGGTAAGATCGGTAAAGGAAAACCCTGACAGATTGGGCTTGTTGATGCTTTTTACATTGGCCAGTTTCTCAAGCAGGGTTTGGCTGAACCAGGACGCATCTTGCATCACCTCCTCGATAGCCACGACCAATTCAAGCTCTGAACGCTTACGCTCAGTAATGTCCATCAGCACAAGCAGGTAACAAGGGGCATCCTGAATACTCACCGCATCGGCTGAGACCACACAATCGATCACATCATTGCCCTTTTTCCGGATTTTGAAATCCTGACTCTCGACGTTGCCGGTTTTCCCCAACGCGGCAAACAAGCGCTGGCACTCCCCTTGCCCGTCAAAAAAATTGATGTCGTCGACCGACTTACCGATGAGCTCCTCAGCGGCATATCCGGTGGTCTTCATAAAGGCTTCATTGATATCCAACACCTGCTGTTTGTCAGCCGTGCATACCAGCGTGGGAACCGGGCTCAAGCGAAAGGATTTGGCAAATCGCTCTTCGCTCTCACGCAAGGCTGACTCTGCCTTACGCCGGGGTTCCAGATCGGTAAAGGTAAACAGCATGCACTCTTTTTCATTAACGTCTAACGGCTGACCGGCGACGATGACCAGCTTGGTTCCCCCCTCCGGTAATTTCAGCTCTGCTTGCATCTGCGGGATGGTTTCCCCGTCAATCAGGCGCTGTACGGCTTGCTCTTTATGCTCTGCCTGCTCCAGTACATCCAATGCGTAGACCGAGTTGCCCATGACCTGGTCGCGGCTATAGCCGGTCATGTCGAGAAACCCCTGGTTGACCTTAATGTAACGCAGATCGCTCAGGCTGCAGATCACGGCGGGGGCGGGATTGGCGTTGAACGTTTTTTCAAAACGCTCCTCCGCACTCGCCCATTCAGTGGCATCGCTCAAGATCAACACCAGCAACTCGGGCTGCCCTTGGCTGTCGGTGATAATCAGGCTGCGTAGCCGGTGAACCCAAATGAAGTCTGGCTCCGTGGTGGGTTTCACCTCCACCAGCACATCGCTAAACGCCTCACCCTTGGCAACCCGGCTGATCGGGTATTGATCCGCCGTTAACGGATGATTGTTGCGATATCGCAGGGCAAAACGTTCAGCGTACTCTTGGGCATTTGCCCCCAGTTCACTCAGATGACTCAATTCATGCATGCTTAGCGCGGCTTCATTGGCCCAAAGAATAGTCTGGTCGATTTCAATCAACATCACCCCTTCGGTCAGCCCTGAGATGATCTGTTGTAATTGGCTACGGTTAGTTTCGCTGGCGAGTACGGCCTGGCTCATGTTTTCTCCAAAATACGAAAGGTCCCGGGCCGCCAAGCGGCGATCGGAGCTCCTGTAAATTACGCGACTTCAGGATCAGCATAGTGCGTAAGTCATGCATTCGCGGGGTGTGAATGCACTAGGTTTAGCAGTGCAAATGAACCGGGACGATCGGTGGTGCACAGCGGCAGACTGATTCTGTCGGCGCGGTGGATGCTGCGCGTACAACCACTTGTCCAGTAAATATAAGGAAGAACAATGACCACTGTCTATGAATCCAATCGCTTTGCGTTTCACGTTTCATGGGGCTCAATATTGGCCGGGAGTGCCATGGCGCTGGTGACCTATTTGATATTAAGCGTCCTGGGTACCGCTGTTGGCGCATCTGCCGTGGACCCGATGCATGAAGGCAATCCGTTAAGCGGCTTCGGTGTAGGGACCGGGATTTGGCTTTTTGTCTCCACGCTGATCTCGCTAGCCGCGGGGGCATTTATCGCTGGCCGAACCGCACCTGATCGTGGAGGCTTGCACGGCTTGTTGAGCTGGGCGGTGACCACATTGCTGACGACCTGGTTGGTGGTTTCGTTGGCGAGCGGCGTTGTCGGTTTGGCCGGAAACGCCGTGGGTAAAGGGTTATCGCTGGCGGGCAATGGCCTTGCGGCAGCCGCACCGGGTATTGGTGATAGCGTCAAGCAGCAACTTGATAAGAAAGGTATTAGCCTGGACTGGGGGGATTTGGAGGATCAGTTGACCACCACACTCAAGCAAACCGGTAAGCCTGAATTAGATCCATCGACGCTGACGCAAAAAACCGAACAGGCAGCAACGGACGGCAAGCAATCAGCCACTGATGCCACCACCGTTCCAACGCAGGCGGCGACAGAGCTTAAACAATGGTTCGAACGCGTTAAACAATCCGGCGAACCTGCTTTGAACGCGGCGGATAAAGATGCGTTGGTGAACATCGTTGCTGCACGTACCGGTAAGAGCCGCGCCGAAGCGACTCAAATCGTTGATAATTACGCCCAGGCATATCAGCAGGCGGTGCAAAAAGTCGAAAAACTTAAGGCTCAGGCTGAGCAGAAAGCGCGTGAAGCTGCGGATGTGGCTGCCAAGCAAGTGTCCCGTGCCGCATGGAGTTCCTTACTGATACTGTTATTGGGTGCCGCACTGAGCTTTGGTATCGGACGGATTGCTGTGTCAACTCGTCGCCCCCTCGTTGTGAGCTGATGGATCATGGGTATTTTCATGAAAAGAGACCTGTCATCTATCTCATTGAACTATCAACACGTCGTCGGGGCTTCAGTCCCCGTGCTTCTCATCGAATTCGTCAATGAGAAAAACGAGCGTTATAGCTTACGTTATAACTTGCCACCGGATAGCCCGGAACGGACAGAGCGACGCGTGTCCTTACTGTTGCATTTACTGCGCAAGCAAAGGCCCGAGGAAACAAAACTGAACGGCCAAGGGTAAGTGCATGACGGGGCCAGAGTCCGATATTCAACCGGGCTCTGGCCTTTTATTTACCTCCCCCTTACTTGACCAAAATGCCCCATTTTTTCATCCGTGAAAGCAATGTGGTTCGCTTCAGACCCAATCGCTGCGCAGCGCCCCGCGGGCCGGCGACCACGCCATTGGTTTCCTTCAGCACGCGGATAATCCGCTGACGCTCGTCTTCTCCAGGCTGACTGGGTTCCGGCGTAGGGAGGGGTAACGCCATCGAAGGCACGGGATACTGAATTTCCGGCAGTTGCAGATTAAGCACCGTGCCGTGCGTCAGTAACACTGCGCGCTCGATGACATTCTCCAGCTCGCGCACATTACCTGGCCACGGCATTTGGCTCAGCAAACGCAGCGTCTCCGCTGGAATGCTATCGATCGTGCGTTTCATCCGACGCGCGATTTTATAGGTCAGGAATTTCACCAATTGGGGAATGTCTTCGGGCCGCTCCCGAAGCGGGGGAATAACGATAGGGAACACGTTCAGTCGGTAGAAAAGATCGCTACGGAATTCGCGGTCGGCCACCATCTGCTGCAAATCACGGTTGGTTGCCGCAATCAAACGCACATCGACCGAAATCACTTTGTTGCCACCTACTCGCTCAAACTCCCTTTCCTGCAATACCCGCAGTAACTTAGGTTGCAGCTCAACGGGAATTTCACCGACTTCATCCAGAAACAAGGTGCCTTTGTCCGCCAGTTCAAAACGCCCCATCCGTTGGTTCGTCGCTCCCGTGAACGAGCCCTTTTCATGGCCGAACAGATCACTTTCCAGCAACCCTGTTGGCATCACGGCACAATTCATTTTCACCATGCGTTGGTCGCGACGCTCGCTCAAATTGTGGATAGCGCGAGCGATAAGTTCTTTACCGGTGCCGGTTTCACCCAGGATCAACACCGAACAGTCGCTTTTAGCCACCATTTCGACCTGTTTTAGCACCGCA
Source organism: Serratia sp. PL17 (assembly GCF_017832355.1). GTDB lineage: Bacteria > Pseudomonadota > Gammaproteobacteria > Enterobacterales > Enterobacteriaceae > Serratia. Next base: position 1,350,969 of record NZ_JAFIBY010000001.1, on the reverse strand, counting down.
GACATCACGACGCTGCGTCCGACAATCTCACCGAAATCCGGGTTGTTGCCGTTAATCTGCTCGGTCAGATAGAGGTTTTCATGCACCAGGCTCTCTTTAAGCCGGTTGATCTCCTGGTACGCCAGTGCGTTATCAACCGCAATAGCAATACGTTCGGCAATCTGTTGCAACACCCGCAAATTGGCAGCGTTAAAATTGTCCGGTTGACACTGCGCCAGTTTCAGAACGCCCAGGGTCTTTTTGCCAAACACCAATGGCAGCACGCAGAGCGTTTGAATCTGGTCATGCCACAGATCGAACAGCTGGCGTTCATACGCCGCCAGGCGATCGGAATGCCTCAGATTCAACAGCAGCATTTCGCCACTTTGCATTACCTGTTCCGATAACGTGCCTGCCAATGGGACGCTGTATTGCTGCCGTTCAACGACGTCGTCTTGCAAATAATGGGTAGAGTAAATGGTTACCTGTTCTGTTTTATCTGCGTACAGCACCATACTGATGGCATCAATTTTGAAAAAGCGGTGAATTTCCGTGGAGATCTCGCCGATCAAATCGTCCAGATCAAGCTTCGACAGCACTGCGTTGGTGACGTCGACCAAAATACGGTAGTCATCTCGCTCATGGCGCAACTGACGTTGCTGCGCTTCCGCTTCTTTGCGTAACGTGAGCTGCTCAGTTGCCAGTGCAACCAACTCCATCAGTGTCTGCAGTTGCACCAGACTGCTATCACTGAAAGGCTGTGGGTTAGCGTGCAGCAGTTCACACCCGCCGATGAGGGTACCGCCTGCATGCAGCGGCATCAGACAGTACTGGCTAAAGGGGGGATACAACGCCAGTGCGCCGATTTGCGGGTAACGGGCGTGTAGGTCATCGCTCTGCCAACACTGCGGTAAGGGACTCTGCCGTAGCCGACTGACCGGCCCATTGGCCAACAGAGTCTCATCCTGGTAGTTCAGCGGTTGCCGACGGGCATCCAAACCGTAAAAACTCACCCGCTCACTGTGCGGATCAAACAACACCAGCGTCACATGTTCCGCCAACTGCAGGCGTTGCAACACCTGACGCAATTGCATCAGTAAATCAGTGAAGCTGTGTTGACTGAGTAACGTGCGGGTAATTTCAAGTAGCGCTTGTTTTTCTAATTGTGCATTCGACATTGTTTATCACTTGCCTGAGTCGCGATGATGATTTGTGTGAGTCACGTCGCAAAGTGTAACGCTGAGCGACGGCATTCTCCCCCGACAGGATCAACAAATGCGCGGCAAAGGTTCGGCATGGGGCAAATCCAGTAAACGGCTGATGCCGTAAGCACCCTGCATCCTCACTTGCCGCCCACCTGTCACACGGCCAATTACCGCCGCGGCGGTGCCCAAGGGATGCGCCTGCAATGCGGTCAGAACCGCGAGTTCAGCCTCTGGTGCGGCAACCACGACCAGTTTGCCCTCATTGGCAAAATTGATAGCGTCCAGCCCCAGCAATTCACAGATCCCTCGCACCGCCGGGGCTACCGGCAAGAGACGCTCTTCAACCTCAATACCGACATGTGCTGCACGAGCAAACTCATGCAGAATGGCGTTCACGCCGCCGCGGGTAGCATCACGGAGTGCCCGCACGCCATTAATGGCGCGCAGCGGTGAGATTAAAGGGGTTAACACGGCACAATCGCTGATGACATCCAACGACATTCCCAGATTTTCCCGCAAATTGAGGATAGTCGCCCCATGGTCACCTAACGTGCCGCTAACAATGATGACGTCTCCTGCCTGGATATTTTGAGCAGCCCAATTCAGATCGTTCGGGATCACGCCAATACCGGCAGTATTGATAAACACTTTGTCAGCAGCGCCACGTTGCACCACCTTAGTATCCCCGGTCACGATACGCATACCGGCCAGCTGAGCGGTCGCGGCCATAGAAGCAACCACCCGCTGTAAATCGACCAGGGGTAAGCCCTCTTCGAGGATAAAACCGCAGGAAAGATAGCCTGGCCGGGCGCCGCTCACCGCCAGATCGTTCGCCGTGCCGCAGACGGCCAGTTTGCCAATATCCCCACCCGGAAAGAAAATAGGATCAATGACGTAGCTGTCAGTGGTAAACGCCAGTCGATCGCCCTGCTGCGTTAACCCCGCCAGACTTAGCCGAGCCTGATCTTCACGCTGATCCAAAAGCGGGTTGGCGAAGGCGGGCAGGAAAAGCGTATCCAATAACTGCTGCATCGCTGTGCCGCCGCTACCGTGAGCCAGAGTAATGACGTTATTCATGCCGGAGTCTCCTCTGTTTCACGGCGGTATTGATACCAAGCGGCGCAGGCACCTTCCGAAGACACCATCAGAGCACCAAAAGCATTTTGTGGTGTACAGCCGCGGCCAAACATGGGGCAATCACGCGGTTTGCAACGCCCGGTGAGCACATCCCCACAGCGGGCATGAGGATCATCTGCCACCTGCCGATATTGCGGTTGAAAACGGCGCTCTGCATCAAAGGCGCTATAGACGGGGGTTAAGGCAATGCCGGAATTGGCAATGGTGCCAAGGCCTCGCCATTCACTCCCACCACCCAGCACAAACACTTCACTCATAGCTTGCTGAGCCAGCGGGTTTCCTTGCTCAGGCACCACGCGTCGGTATTGATTTTCGGTCCGGCTCTGCTGTTGAAGGAATTGCTCAACCAGCATCATTACTCCCTGCAAGATATCCAGCGGTTCAAAACCGGCCACGACCAATGGTTTGCGGTACTGCTGGCTGATAAAACCGTAAGGTTCGGTACCGATCACCATGCTGACATGGCCGGGTGCCAGAAAACCGTCGATACGCACATCTGGCTGTTGCAACAGGCTGCGTAGCGTCGGGATCAGGCTGATGTGCTGGCAAAATACGCTAAAGTTGCGTTGACCTTCCTGTCGGGCCTGCTGCAGGGTTATCGCCGTAACCGGCATGGTGGTTTCAAAACCAAGGGCAAAGAACACCACCTGCCGGTGTGCGTTTTGTCTTGCCAGTGCCAGTGCATCCAATGGGGAGTAAACCACCCGTACATCGGCCCCGCGTTCACGGGCCTGCAACAATGACCCCTGTTTGCCCGGTACCCGTAGCGCATCGCCGAAGGTGCAAAAGATGACCTCCGGGTGTTCGGCGATTTCACAGCAGGCGTCTATGCGCCCCATCGGCAACACGCACACCGGGCAACCCGGGCCGTGGATAAACTCAATGTTGGGCGGTAGCAACTTATCCAGGCCAAAACGGAAAATGGCATGAGTATGTCCCCCACACACTTCCATGATTTGCAGCGGTCGCTCCATGGTAAAGGGCAACTGGGCAGCGCGGTGCCTGATATGCTGAAGCAGCGATTTTACCCGGTGCGGATCGCGGAATTCGTCAACGTAATGCATGATGGTCTTCCCCCGCTAAAAACAGCGCCACATCCTCTTCTACTTCGCCCATCGCGTGCAGCGCCGCCAACATCTCTTCGGCTTCGTGCCGATCAAGTCGGCTCATCGCGAACCCTACGTGGATCAATACCCAGCAGCCGATCATCGCTTCTCTGGGTTCATCATCTTTACGTACCAACGCAATATTCACTTCACGCTGCACACCGCAGACGTCGGCCCAGGCATGTTGGGGCTGGTTTTCATCCAACGCCACGATTTGCCCGGGAATGCCTATACACATAACTCTTTCTCCAGCCAAGCCAGCCAGTGTTCCATCCCTTCACCGTGGGTTGCCGACAGGGTTATCACCTCAATGGCGGGATTGACCTGACGGGCATTGTCGATACAGGCCGCCAAATCGAATTTCAAATACGGCAGCAGATCGATTTTGTTCACGATCATCAAACGTGCGGCAGCAAACATATGCGGGTACTTGAGGGGCTTGTCTTCCCCTTCGGTGACCGAGAGCACTGCCACCTTATGGCGTTCACCTAGATCAAAACTGGCCGGACAAACCAGGTTACCGACGTTTTCGATAAACAGCAGGCTGCCGGGTTTCAACCCTAAACGCTGGGTGGCCTCATGCACCATTTGTGCGTCCAGATGACAGCCTTTGCCGGTATTGACCTGAATTGCCGGGACGCCGGTCGCGCGAATGCGTTCAGCATCGTTGGTCGTTTGCTGGTCTCCCTCCACCACCGCGCAAGTATGATGGCCACGTAGCCGCAACAACGTTTCTGTCAGCAGTGTGGTTTTGCCTGATCCGGGGCTGGAAACCAGATTCAACGCCAGGATATGTTGTTCGGTGAAATACTGACGATTACGCTCTGCCAGGCGATCGTTTTTATCCAACACCCGGGTTTCGATTTCCAGCATGCGGCGCTGGCTGATGCCCGGCGCATGGGTGCCTGCCAGCCCCAAGCCGTAATGCAAATCGCCTTGCCTATTCCGTTGCGGACGGAATGGGACTTTTACTTCCCCTTCAATCGTCAGTTCACCGTGGGCACAACCGCAGGTACTGCACATGTTCGTCCTCCTAGACCCTTTATCTTCTTTGGGCATGTTGTCTATTCAATTTCCAGGCGTTTTATGTGTAAGCCATCATCGGCCGCCACACGCAGGTTTCGCCCGGCACAGTGCGGGCAGACCAAGACCTGTGGCATCAGCAACTGGACATCACGCTGGCAGTCATGACACCAGGACTGCGCACGTTGCTCTATCAGATGCAACTCGCAGCCTTCAGCCAAGGTGTCTCGACACACCATGTCGAAACAGAAGCGCAAAGACTCCGCTTCCACGCAAGAAAATGCGCCAATTTCGAACCACACCGCAGTAATGCGTTGAGCATGATGCTGGCGAGCCTGTTGCTGCATTATTTCCATCGCATGTTGGCACAAGGTTATTTCGTGCATCCGGTCTCCGCCAAGGGTGATAAAACGCGTCGTAGTAATAACATTGCAAATATGATGCCAAACCGAAATTGACATATTTGTCGATCGTCATGTCATCGGCAGCAATTACATAAACCCTCCTCTGAAAGACCGGGTATTTAATTTAACGCTACAGGTTGAAGTTAAAGGGATAAATGAATGAATCGAAGCTTTGGCACACTTTATGCTTTAACTCGTTGACCCAGAGCTGTTTCGACAATGACCATTAATGTTGAGTGAGGACAATGAGTACAATCAGTGAAGTAACCAGCCAGGCCGATTATATCGCCAGCAAAAGCAACCGCCTGATGGCGCAATGGCAAACCTATCACAGCACATTAATTAAAGCGGTCACCACCACTAAAAAGAAGATTAATCATCAGTTTACCTACGGAAAGGAGGACGACCTACGCTTTGTCTTGTTCAACCACTTTACCGTTAGTATTCAATTAAGTGAGGGATTTTACAGCCGAGACATTTGCTACCGCATTAATTTGGCGACGGCGCATGAACCGGAGAATTTTGCCGCTTTTGCACATGCTACCCTGGATGAAAACGGCAATGTCGACGAAATAATAAACAATCGTGATACACAGGCAGTTTTTGAACATTATCTGGATAAGATCGCCATTATTTATCAATGCCTGTTCGACTCCCTTCATGATGGATGTGCCATTCATGACGCACTGAAGAAAATAACCTTACCCGTCTGACTGTCGGCGTTAATCACTGACGGAAAACTGTCGAAACGTCATTTTTTACTGACGATGTCGTCATAAATGACGAAGCAAGGAGTGTGCATGAACCGCTTTATTATTGCGGACCCTAAATTGTGTATTGGCTGCAATACCTGTATGGCAAGTTGCTCTGCGGAACACCGGCAATACGGCTTGCAGGCATTACCCCGCTTGCAGGTAATACGCAGTGCCCGCGATTCGGCCCCCGTGATGTGTCATCAATGCGAAGATGCGCCCTGTGCACAAGTCTGCCCAGTCAACGCGATTCGCCATCAGGATGACGCCATCTCACTGAACGAAAGCCTGTGTATCAGTTGCAAGCTTTGCGGCATTGCCTGCCCATTCGGGGCTATTGGTTTTGGTGGTAGTACCCCGCTGGCGATACCTGCAGATTGCAATACGCCGCTTGCGCTACCCGCTGCCACAGCGCCACGCCCCATTAGTGCTTTTCTTGACTGCCTGCCCGGCGTCCGGGCTGTGGCGGTGAAGTGCGATCTCTGCAATTTCAGCGCAGATGGCCCCGCGTGTATCCGCACTTGCCCCACTCAGGCCATCCGCTTGGTGACTGACCGTGACGTGCGACTCGCGAGCGAACAAAAAAGACGTAACGCCATGCAGGCACTCAGCGCCGAGTTGCCGTTCGTTGCTGCCCCTGACTTCCGCAAGGAGCCGAATTGATGATGTATACCATTGCGCCCGATCCATTGTTGCTACTGACATTGGCATTCGGGGGATACGTGCTTTGTGCGTTGTTGAGCTGGCTAACCTCGCCCTGGGCATCGGCTAGCAGGCCGCTCAGTGGCGGCACTTTGTTGTGCGCTCTCGCCGCATTGTTGGCGGCCTTATCCATGTTGTTTACGCCACTGCGCAGCGCCCGATTACCCTGGCTGCATTATGCCGTGGAAATCAGTGGCCCTAACGCACTGCTACTGCTGGTGATTGCCCTTAGCGGTGTCTTTACCGCGCTATATCACGCGGGGTACATACACAGGTTAAACCCGCGCGCGCGTGGACGAATTGGCGGGCTGACCAATCTGATGTTGGCTGCATTAAGCGCCGCAGTGATGGCCGATAATGCCATTGCGCTGCTTTTACTGTTGGAGCTGGCGGCGTTGTGCGGCTACTTTCTGGTTGCCCATTCCCCGGGAGCCAAAAGCCTGCGTGCCGGGCATAACCAGTTCTTACTGATGCGATTAGGCTCGCTGCTATTGGTTATCGCGTTCACCCTGATTTATGCCCATAGCCACAGTTCGGTATTTAGCGTAATTCGCGCTACGCCATTGCCAGACGCACTGCGTAATGGCGTGTTCCTGTTGGCACTTGCCGGGTTTGGCATCTTTGCCGGAGTGATGCCGTTACATGCCTGGGTACCTCAATCCCATAGCAGCTCGCCTGCCTCTGCCGCCACGTTGTTTTCCTGCGCGCTGATGAAAGTCGGTTTGCTGGGTATTTTGAAAGTCGGGTTGGATCTGCTGGGCACTCCGCCACTGTGGTGGGGCTTGCTGGTGTTGCTGCTTGCTGCCGGGACCGCGTTTTTTGGCGGGCTGTATGCGTTGATGGAACACGATTTGCGTCGCTTATTGGCTTATCACACGCTCGAGAACATCGGCATCATTCTGCTGGGGATTGGTGGCGCTATGGTCGGCATGGCACTGCAACAGCCTCTGTTGACGGCGTTTGCTTTGGTGGGGGGCTTGTACCACTTGCTCAATCACAGCCTGTTCAAAAGTGCATTGTTACTGGCTGCAGGCGCTATTGAGCAACAAACCGGCCTGAAAGACATGGAAAAAATGGGGGGCTTAGCCCGGCTGATGCCCTGGACCGCCGTTTCTCTCTTGATTGGTTTGGTGTCGATGGTGGCGTTGCCACCCCTGAACGGTTTCGCCAGTGAATGGTTGATCTACCAAGGGCTTTTCCGTTTCAGCGCCGCACCGGGCTTTATCGGGCATCTGGTGGGTCCGCTGCTGGCGGTGGCGTTAGCCCTCACCGGCGCACTTGCGGTGATGTGCGTCAGCAAGGTGTTTGGTGTGGCTTGCCTGGGAGCTCCGCGCAGCGACGCTGCCGCGAATGCTGTTCAGGCCAACGTGTGGCTGACGCTAAGCCATGTCGTGCCTGCATTACTGTGTTTGCTATGCGGCCTGGGGGCACTCTGGATTGTCCCGCTGTTTACCCGCTTGATTGGCACTATGCCAGAACACAGCGTCTCCGTAACAGAGACGCTGGTTTCCACTCCGCTGATCGCCATTTTATTGCTGGCAATGCCGTTGTTGCCGTTGCTGATTGCGGCACGTTACCAGACTCGTCGCCAGCCTCGTCGCACACAGGGTCAAGCCTGGGCCTGTGGTTATGGGCATGAGGATGCCATGGTGATCACGGCCACCGGATTTGCTCAACCGCTGCGGGTGATGTTTGCTCCGCTCTATCAACTGCGCCGCTGGGTGCCGAAAACGATAAGCGATCAGTTACACCGTAACAAATTCGTTACCTTCTGCCGTGGCCTGGCCGCAGTGGAGCTTGCGACGCTGTTGGTCGTGGTTTTTGCCTGAGGAGATGAAATGACTTATCCCAGCCTGTTACTTGGTCTGGTGCAAGCGCTGCTGTTACTGGCTATTTCCCCGCTGTTTGCCGGAATCAGTCGAGTACTGCGTGCGCGTATCCATAGCCGTTGCGGTCCCGGTGTCTTACAGGAATACCGGGACATCGCCAAATTACTCAAGCGCCAGAGCATAGCACCGGCAGCGTCCGGCCTGGCCTTTCATGCCATGCCGTATTTGCTGACCGGCACCTTGCTGGCCATCTCCTGTGCGCTGCCAATGCTGACCACGACATCACCGTTGCCCGCTATTGGCGACGTGATCACGCTGATCTATCTGTTTGCCGCGGTGCGCTTTGTGTTTGCCATTGCCGGGCTGGATACCGGCAGCACCTTTACTGCCATCGGTGCCAGCCGGGAAGCCGTGTTAGGCATTTTGGTTGAACCCATTTTGTTGCTCGGTTTATGGGTAGCGGCATTGGTTGGGGGCTCCACCCAACTTAGCGCGATAGCGCAGAGCATGTTGGCTTTGCCGCATCACGCCGGGCTACCCCTGCTGTTGGCCGGCTTGGCCTGTGCATTCGCGACCTACATTGAAATGGGAAAATTGCCGTTCGATATGGCTGAAGCGGAACAAGAGCTGCAGGAAGGCCCGCTGACGGAATATTCCGGTGTTGAACTCGGCATTGTGAAATGGGGCATCAGCCTTAAACAACTGGTGGTGCTACAGCTGTTCCTTGGTGTTTTCCTCCCCTGGGGACAAGCAGCGGAACTCACCGCTTCGCAACTGTTGATGGGGCTGGTACTGGCGCTGCTCAAGTTGCTGTGTGCTGTGGCACTGATTGCGGTTATGGAAAACAGCGTGGCGCGTTTGCGTTTCTTGAAAACCGCTTATACCACCTGGACGGGTTTTGGACTGGCATTTCTGGCGCTGGTTTCCTGGCTGGTCGTCAACTGAATGAATCATGACAGAGGCAATAATGACTAACGAACATCAAGGCCAACACTACCTGGCGGCATTGCAGCAACATTTCCCTGCTGCCATGCTGGCTGCCGAGTGGCAAACGGCCGATCAGTTGACGGTCACCGTGAAACTCAACGCACTGCCGGACGTGGTGGAATGGCTGTACTACCAGCAAGGCGGCTGGTTGTCAGTGCTGTTTGGCAACGACGAACGTACGCTGTGCGGTAATTACGCGTTGTATTACGTGCTGTCGATGGAAAAAGACACCCCATGCTGGATCACGGTACGTGCCGAGGTAGACGCCCAGACACTGGAGTTCCCTTCTGTGACACCACGGGTTCCTGCGGCGGTCTGGGGAGAGCGCGAAGTGCGCGACATGTACGGCCTGCGCCCAATAGGCCTGCCGGATGAGCGCAGACTGGTCCTGCCGGACGACTGGCCGGACGATCTCTACCCTCTGCGCAAAGACGCCATGGACTATCGCCAGCGCCCCGCGCCCACCACCGACGTGGAAACCTACCCGTTTGAGAGCCTGGCAGGTGCCAAAGCCAACGTGGTGCCGATCGGCCCTTTGCATATCACCTCGGATGAACCCGGCCATTTTCGGCTGTTCGTCGACGGTGAAGACATCATCGATGCCGATTACCGTCTGTTCTACGTACACCGTGGGATGGAGAAATTGGCCGAAACCCGCATGGGTTACAACGAAGTGACTTTCCTGTCAGACCGGGTGTGCGGCATTTGCGGTTTTACCCACAGCGTGGCATACACCAGTTCGGTAGAGAACGCGATGGGTATTCAGGTACCGGAACGCGCCCAGATGATCCGGTCGATCCTGCTGGAGGTGGAGCGCTTGCACAGCCATCTTCTGAATTTGGGGCTGGCCTGCCACTTTGTCGGTTTTGACTCTGGTTTTATGCAGTTCTTCCGGGTACGCGAACAGTCAATGAAAATGGCCGAGATCCTGACCGGTGCGCGTAAAACCTACGGCTTGAACCTGATTGGCGGCATCCGTCGCGATATTTTAAAAGACGACATGTTGCAAACCTTACGGCTGGCGGCGCAAATGCGCAGTGAATTGGTGGATTTGGTCGATATCTTGCTCAGTACGCCAAATACTGAACAACGTAGCCGAGGCGTTGGCCGTCTTGATCCTCAGGTCGCTCGTGACTACAGCAACGTAGGCCCGATGATCCGTGGCAGCGGTCACCGTCGCGATACTCGCCTCGATCATCCCTTTGCCGGCTATGCCAAACTGCCGGTGGAATTGTGCGTGGAGGACGGCTGTGATGTCTATTCACGGCTCAAGGTACGCATTCACGAGGTCTTCAACTCGCTTGGCATCATCGAGTTTGGTCTGCAAAACCTACCAACCGGCCCCTTGGCGGTGGACGGGTTCACCTATGTCCCCCACCGCTTTGCCCTGGGCTTTGCCGAAGCGCCGCGTGGCGATGACATCCACTGGAGCATGACCGGCGATAACCAAAAATTATTCCGCTGGCGCTGCCGTGCCGCGACCTATGCCAATTGGCCCACCCTACGTTACATGCTGCGCGGCAATACCGTTTCTGACGCCCCACTGATCATCGGTAGCCTGGATCCTTGCTACTCCTGTACCGATCGCATGACCATCGTCGACGTGCGTAAACGTCAGTCCGTCATCGTGCCGTACAAAGAGATTGAGCGTTATGGCATCGAACGGAAAAACAAACCGTTCTAACCGGAGCCCATCATGCTGAAATTGATTAAAAAAGTACTGAAAACCGGTCCCGCTACCCTTGCCTACCCGGCCCAGCCGTTGACCATCGACCCGAACTTTCGCGGCAAACCTGAATACACCCCGCAGCAATGCATTGCCTGCGGGGCTTGCGCTAACGCCTGTCCGTCTAATGCGTTGTCCATGTCAACCGATCTGACCAGCGGCACGGTGCGTTGGCAGCTGTTTCTTGGGCGTTGCATCTTCTGTGCGCGCTGCGAAGAGGTCTGTCCGACCGCGGCTATCCGGCTTTCGCAGCAGTTCGAATTGGCGGTGTGGCGTAAAGAGGATTTGTACGAACACGCCGACTTCGCTATCTGCCATTGTCGGCAATGCGGCAAGCCGTATGCATCGCAAAAGGAGATTGATTATGCCATTGCGCTGCTTGGGGTGAGCAGTACAGAAATAGCCGCCCGTCGCCAGCAGTTTGAAACCTGCCCGGCCTGCAAACAACAGCAAAACCTGACCCAGGCCGATCGTATTGACGTTGGCCGTCATTTGACCCGGGAGGTCATGTCATGAATCAGCCGCTGATTGGTCCACGCGATGAGAATGGCCTGCCAGTGCCAATCACTCTCGACGACAGTATCGCCAAATTGAAATCCACCTTGCTAAAGGATATCCGCCGTTCAGCTTACGTTTACCGGGTGGATTGCGGCGGCTGCAATGGGTGTGAAATTGAGATTTTCGCTGCCATTTCACCCCTATTCGACGCTGAGCGCTTTGGTATTAAAGTGGTTCCTTCACCACGCCATGCCGACATTCTGCTGTTTACCGGCGCGGTGACGCGGGCCATGCGCATTCCTGCGATTCGCGCCTGGCAGGCCTCGCCCGATCCGAAAATCAGCATTTCTTACGGTGCCTGTGGTAACAGCGGCGGTATTTTCCACGATCTCTACTGCGTATGGGGCGGCACCGACCGCATCGTACCGGTCGACGTTTATATCCCCGGTTGCCCGCCAACGCCCGCGGCAACCATTTACGGTTTCGCCATGGCGCTCGGTCTGTTGGATCAGAAAATCAAAGGCCGTCAGCATGATGAAACTCAGGGGGAAGCGACACGCTTGCTGCACCCTGAACTGCCTCAACCACTGCGAGTGTTGCTGGATCGGGAGGCGCGGCGGATGGCCGGTTACCGCTATGGACGCCAAATCGCCGACCACTTTATGCAATTGCTGGTGACAGACAGCGCGCTCCCAGTCGAACAACGGGTTACCGCATACCTGCAACAGCAAGACGACCTGCGCCTGAACGAAATTGTCGGCAACCTGCTCAGTCTTTATCAACGGGTGCTGCGTGGGGAGTTACGACTATGACCGGTTCTCAGGCCCAGGTGGTCTTTTACTCCCTGAGCCGCAAATTTGTGCAGGAGAAAAAAGCCCCGCCAAAAGCACAAGAGGTGATCTATTACAGCCTGGCCATTGGTCACCATTTGGGGGTGATCGACTGTCTGGAAGCCAAACTCCGTTGTCCGTTAGCCGGTTTCCACGCGTGGGTGGCCCAACTGCCGGCTGGCAGTACCGCACGGCGCAAACTGGAAGGTGTCGATCGCTTTGGTGAAATCTGTATCGACAACAGTCACACCCACCTGTTAGCCCTTGCCTTGGATGCCGCTGCTCCGAAGATGAATGCAGAGCAGCAAGACTGGAGCCAACGGCTGATCGCCCTGCTGCAATCGATCGAAAACGAGCCTGCCATTTATCTGATGGTTCGGAGGCATGATGACTGATGTTCTGTTGTGTGTAGGTAACTGCATGATGGGTGATGACGGCGCCGGGCCGCTGTTGGCGCAATTGTGTGGCAGCCACCCGCCTGCAGGTTGGACGGTGATTGACGGCGGCGCAGCGCCGGAAAATGACATCGGCCATATCCGCGAGCTGCGTCCTGACCGATTGGTGATTGTCGATGCCACCGATATGGGGCTGGCTCCGGGAGAAACCCGAGTGATCGACGAGCAAGACATTGCCGCCATGTTCATCATGACCACGCATAACCTCCCGCTCAATTTCCTGATCGACCAACTGCGTGAAGATATCCCTGACATTACATTTATCGGCATCCAACCTGAAGTGGTGGCGTTTTACTACCCCATCGGCGCGGCAGTGCAACAGGCGGTGACCACGCTGCACCAGCGGCTGCATGCCTGGCCACACCAGGGCGGCTATCCGCAACTGGTGGTGACGAATGTCTGACGCGATATCGTCATTTATGTCGATATGCCGCCGCCCATGTCGCCAAAATTCACTAATTGCATGTTTTTAAAGAATTTTAATTATTGGCATGCTTTATGCCTAAACGAAGGCACGATGTTTCTACTGCCTGACCAAAATGAAGGGTAATCCAGGAGTTATTGATGAACCGGTTTATCATCGCCGATCCTAAAAAATGTATCGGCTGCCGTACATGCGAGATCGCCTGTGTGATCGCGCACAGTGAAAGCCAGGATATTTCAGCGCTAAATGCCGCCAGCTTCGCCCCGCGCTTGCATGTGATCAAAGGCGTCAACGTCAGTACCGCCGTACTGTGTCGTCAGTGTGAAGACGCACCGTGCTCCAACGTTTGCCCCAATGGTGCCATCAGCCGCACCAACGGCATGGTACTGGTCATGCAAGAACGCTGCATCGGCTGCAAAACCTGCGTTGTCGCTTGCCCTTACGGCGCAATGGAGGTGCTCACCCGCCCGGTTATCCGCCAAAACGGCGCCATGATGAGTGCGACGACGGAAAAAGCCGAAGCCCACAAATGCGACCTGTGCATCGGGCGAGATAGCGGCCCTGCCTGCATGGAAACCTGTCCAACCAATGCGTTGCACTGCGTTGATCGCAATATGCTGCAGGAAATGAACGCCGAGAAACGTCGTCGCGCTGCACTCGACACTATGTCGTCACTGTTTTAGGAATTGAACCGATGAAAAAAATCACAACCGTCTGCCCCTACTGTGGTGCAGGTTGCAAAATGAAACTGGTGGTCGACAACGGAAAAATCATCCGCGCCGAGGCAGCTGACGGCGTGACCAATCAAGGTGAGCTGTGCTTGAAAGGGTATTACGGCTGGGACTTTCTCAACGATACCAAACTCTTGACCCCTCGCCTGAGCCAGCCACTGATTCGCCGAGAGAAAGGCGGCAAGTTTGAGGCGGTCAGCTGGGATGAGGCGATTCGTTATACCGCGCAACGGCTACAACAGATCAAAGATAAGCACGGTGCCAGTGCGATCATGCATACCGGTTCATCACGCGGAACGGGCAATGAAACCAACTACGTCATGCAGAAATTCGCCCGTGCAGTGATCGGCACCAACAACGTCGACTGTTGCGCCCGTGTCTGCCACGGCCCTTCGGTAGCAGGCTTGCAGGCTACGCTGGGTAACGGCGCGATGAGCAACTCCATAGGAGATATCGAAAACTCCAAATGTCTGCTGATCATTGGTTATAACTGTGCCGATTCACACCCTATCGTGGCGCGTCGGGTGCTGAAGGCCAAAGAAAAAGGGGCACAAATTGTTGTGTGCGACCCGCGCCGTATTGAAACCGCACGTATCGCAGATCAGCATTTGCAAATCAAGAACGGCTGCAACATGGCGTTGGTGAATGCCTTCGCCTATGTATTGATTGAAGAAAATCTGTATGACCGCGACTACGTGGCCAAATACACCGAGGGATTTGAAGCTTACCGTCAACAGTTGGCGGACTACGCCCCAGAGGCGGTCGAACACCTCACCGGCGTCACCGCCCAGCAGATCCGTCAGGCAATGCGAACCTACGCCAGCGCCCCTTCCGCTACCATTATGTGGGGAATGGGCGTGACGCAATTCGGTCAGGCCGTCGATGTGGTCAAAGGCCTCGCCAGCTTGGCGCTGCTTACCGGCAATCTGGGTCGAGCCAACGTGGGCGTCGGGCCGGTACGCGGGCAGAACAACGTTCAGGGTGCCTGTGACATGGGCGTACTGCCCAATGAGTTCCCTGGCTATCAAGCCGTAACTGACGCGGACGTCCGTGCCAAATTCGCCGCGGCCTGGGGCATTGACGCCGCCAGGATGGATCCCAACGTCGGTTATCGCATTACCGAAATCCCGCATTTGGTCCATGAAGGCAAAGTGAAAGCCTACTACATCATGGGTGAAGACCCGCTGCAGACAGAAGCCGACCTCAGCCTGGTACGTGGCGCGTTCGAGCGGCTGGACTTTGTGGTGGTGCAAGACATCTTCATGACCAAAACCGCCGAGCAGGCCGATGTGATTTTACCGTCCACCTCGTGGGGTGAGCATGGCGGCGTATTCTCCTGCGCCGATCGCGGGTTCCAACGTTTCGAGAAAGCCATCGAGCCGCAATACAACGTCAAACGGGATTGGGAAATCATCAGTTTGCTGGCCACCGAAATGGGTTATCCGATGCATTACGATGATAACCAGCAGATTTGGGACGAAATGCGTGAACTCTGCCCGCTGTTTTACGGTGCCACGTACGAAAAAATGGGCGAGCTTGGCCATGTGCAATGGCCTTGTACCACGTTGGAAAGTCAGGGAACGCCTTATCTGTATCAAGGCAACCAGTTCACCACGCCATCCGGTAAAGGCCAATTATTTGCCACTGCATGGCGTGCACCCGCGGAAATCCCAGATGCCGACTACCCACTGGTGTTGTGTACCGTGCGTGAAGTCGGCCACTACTCTTGCCGTTCAATGACCGGTAACTGCGCTGCGCTGCAAACCTTGGCCGATGAACCCGGGTTCGTGCAGGTCAATCCGCAAGACGCTACTGCGTTGGGCATTGCCGATCAGCAATTGGTGTGGGTCAGTTCACGCCGCGGCAAGGTGATCAGCCGCGCCAACTACAACGCACGTATTAATCTGGGGGCGGTGTATATGACCTACCAGTGGTGGATTGGCGCCTGTAACGAGCTCACCCAGGAGAATCTGGATCCGATCTCCAAAACGCCGGAAACCAAATACTGTGCGGTAAAACTGGACGCGATCACCGATCAAAACTGGGCAGAAAACTATGCGCAACAGAGCTACAGCGACATGAAAGCCCGTCTGCGCCGTGCGGCTGAAGACGTGATGTAACGCCCCATGATTGTCAGGGGGAGCAGTGGATGACTGCCCCCTTGAGAAAGAGGTTTTTCGGGAGCCGACCAACAGCCCCCGCAGAAGGTAATCAACAATGTCCCATCCCGGATTACTGCTACGTGTCAGTGGCAAAGTACAGGGCGTCGGCTTCCGACCTTTTGTTTGGCAGCTGGCCAAACAGCTCAACGTGTTCGGCGAGGTTTGGAACGACAGTGCAGGCGTTGAAATTCGTCTGCTCCACCCCGTTGATCTGGCGGTTTTCCTACACGTATTGCACCAACAGGCTCCGCCTTTAGCGCAGATCGAGCGCATCCAGCAATGGCCGTTTACCTGGTTACACGCGCCCAGCGACTTCAGTATCCGTTCCAGCCAATGCGGTTCTTTGGCAACGCATGTCGTTCCAGACGCGGCAACCTGCCCACAATGCCTGCAGGAAATGAACGATCCTCAAGATCGGCGTTACCGTTATCCTTTTATCAACTGCACGCATTGCGGCCCACGTTTTACCATTATTCGCGCTATGCCTTATGATCGCCCGGCGACCAGCATGGCACCATTTGTTCTCTGCCCTAGCTGCAAGCGAGAGTATCACGCCCCGCAAAACCGTCGCTTTCATGCTCAGCCGGTGGCCTGCGGCGATTGCGGGCCGGCGTTGTTCTGCTGCGAGGCACAAGGGGCCCCTCAGCATCGGGGCGACGCGGCACTGCAACAGGCCGCCGTTGCCCTGGCTGCCGGGGACATTGTGGCCATCAAAGGCCTGGGCGGTTTTCATCTGGCCTGCGACGCCACCAACACCCAGGCCGTCGAACGTCTTCGCCTGCGTAAACGGCGACCGAGCAAACCGCTGGCAGTGATGTTACCGGATCCCCATTGGCTGGCGCGCTGTGCGACGGGGGTTGACCTGGCACGGCTACAGGCATTATTGACCTCGCCGGCAGCCCCTATCGTGCTGGTGAAGCAGCACGCCAACGCACCGCTGTCCACCGCTATTGCCCCACAACTGGGTGAAGTGGGCTTAATGTTACCGTCCAATCCGATCCAGCATCTCTTGATGCAAGAAATACAAAGACCGCTGGTGATGACCTCTGGCAATAATGCAGGCCATGCGCCGGTATTAACCAATGAGCAGGCGTTGTCCGACCTGTCTGGAATAGCCGATCTGTGGCTCATGCACGATCGCGAAATCCTGCAACGGGCTGACGACTCTCTCGTCCGTTTGCTGCCGGATGGCCATGAAATGTTACGCCGGGCGCGCGGATTTGTTCCTGATGCCCTGCCGCTACCGCCCGGTTTTCCGTCTCAACCCCCCTTGCTGGCTGTAGGTGGCGACCGCAAAAATACTTTTTGCCTGGTAACCGGACATAACGCCATGCTTAGCGCCCATTTTGGCGAGTTGGAGCGGGAGGATATCCAGCAACAGTGGCAACATGCGATGCAACATTTCATCGGCCTATATCATTGCCAACCGCAGCGGCTGGCAAGTGACGCACACCCCGGTTATGTCAGCCATCAATGGGCCGCGCAGCAATCGCTGCCGGTAACCCCGGTGTTGCATCATCATGCACATTTGGCCGCTTGCCTGGCCGAACACCACTGGAAATTAGACGGCGATGCCGTGATCGGTCTGGCGCTAGACGGTCTCGGTTATGGGCAGGATGGTGCCTTATGGGGCGGAGAGTGCCTGTTAGTGGATTACCGTCGGTGCCGTCATCTGGGGGGGCTGCCAGCCGTCGCGTTACCGGGTGGCGATCTCGCCGCGCAACACCCCTGGCGTAATCAGCTCGCGCACTTTGCGCGTTTCGTGCCGGACTGGCAACGCTACCCTCAGGCTAAGCCGTTATTGGCAATCCCTTGGCAACCGCTGCTGCATGCGATTAACGCCAGCATTAATGCCCCTTTAGCCTCTTCCTGCGGCCGCTTGTTTGATGCCGCGGCAGCGGCGCTGGGCTATGCACCCGCACAGCAAAGTTGGGAGGGCGAAGCGTCCAGCATTTTTGAGGCAGTTGCCCACCAAAGCGAGCCTTGCGCCCACCCGGTTACGTTGCCGCTTCGTGGCCATCAGTTGGATTTGTCCGTGTTCTGGCAGCAATGGTTGAACTGGCATGCCCCCGCCCCGCAACAGGCTTGGGCGTTTCATGATGCGCTTGCGCAAGGATTTGCCCATATGGCGAAACATTTTGCTGCTCAACACGGCATTCGGCATGTCGCGGTAAGCGGCGGCGTGCTGCATAACCGTTTACTGCGCCAACGGCTGCAGTTTCATTTAGCACCGTTGCAGGTGTTACTGCCACAGAAACTGCCTGCCGGTGACGGCGGGCTGGCCTTTGGTCAGGCACTGGTTGCCTGTGCCCAGCGCTCCCCGGTTTCTTCTTCACATATTGACAGGATATAAAATGTTAAACTCTGCGTTTTTCCATACCCATACCCGCGCATTTTGGTTATTAGTGGCGTTAGTGATCCTGAACCTGATGGCCTGGGCCGCCGCTTTTTTTGCCTTCAGCCATCACCCTACGTTGATCGCCGCTGCAATACTGGCTTATGGGTATGGGCTGCGCCATGCCGTAGATGCCGATCATATTGCGGCCATAGATAACGTTACACGTAAACTGATGCAACAAGGCCAACGTCCGATTTCCGTCGGGGCGTTTTTCTCCCTGGGGCACTCCAGCATCGTGATCCTGGCGTGTATTGCAATTGCCGCCACTTCATTGGCCTTTGGCGATCGCATAGGTTGGTTGCATCAATACGGCGCCACGCTGGGGACATTGATCTCCTCCTTGTTCCTGCTGGCGATGGCGTTGTTAAACTGGATGATTTTTCGTGATGTTTACCGCATATTCCGCCAGGTAAAGCGCGGTGTGACACTACGGGAAAAGGATGTTGATCTTCTGGTGAGCGGCACTGGCGGCATAATGACGCGTTTGTATCGCTTTGCCTTTAATCTGGTGAATAAAAGCTGGCATATGTATCTGGTCGGTTTTTTGTTTGGCCTAGGATTTGATACTGCCACCGAGGTCGGTTTACTGGGTATCTCCGCAGCCGGTGCAACCTCTGGGATGTCAGTCTGGTCAATCATGGTGTTCCCATTGCTGTTCGCCAGTGGCATGGCGCTGATTGACTCGTTGGATAATTTTGTGATGGTCGGCGCTTATGGTTGGGCATTCAACAAACCGATCCGCAAGCTGTATTACAACATGACCATCACGGCAACCAGCGTGGTCATCGCCCTGGTGATTGGCGGGTTGGAAGGTTTGGGTTTATTGGCCGACAAGCTGGGATTACAAGGCGGCCTGTGGCACGGTGTTGAGATCCTCAATGACAATATGGGGCGCGTCGGTTACGCCGCCATCGCACTGTTTGTGGTGCTGTGGGCATGGTCCGCGATTAATTACCGCCGCAAAAATTATGATTCGCTCGCCGTTTAGCACTCAATCGACAGCTTCGTCATCACCGACAGAAGCTGTCACTTCCCTACCTAATGACACAAAAACTCAGGGCTCCATTTTTTTGGGCATTCTGATCGTGATGCTTGATCCCCATCACTCACGGATTGCATAGGTTCCTTTGCCCGCAGATTTCGCACGATACATAGCATCGTCTGCTCTCGTCAGCAGAGCCTCGGCCGTAATATTGCCCCCCGGGGATATGGCTGCGCCGATACTGGCTGAGAGACACACTTTTTGATTGCCGACCCGTTCTGTTGCCGCTAGCGCTGCCAATACACACTCGCAAAAGGCGCGCACCTGCTGCTGAGGTTGCGTCAGCGGCCAGAGGATAACCGTAAACTCGTCGCCGGCAAGCCGCGAAACGCTGTGATGGGGACCTGCACAGGCACTGAGCAGATCAGCAAAGGTCTTAAGAATAAGATCGCCAAAATCATGACCAAAACTGTCATTCAGGTTTTTAAAACCATCAAGATCGATAAACAGCAACGCCATCTGTTGCTGTGGGCAGCACGCTTGTAAGGTTGCACCTAACCGAAGTAAAAAAGCGCGCCGATTGGTTAAGCCTGTCAGCATGTCATGAGAGACATCGTACTCCAACCGACGTTGTAACCGCTTAAGCTCGGTAATATCCATTGATAGAATATAGAAGCCTCGGGTTTCACTGGGTACCAGCGTGGTGTGAATCATCAGCGAGCCCTGGCGTGTTTGCAGTTCATTCTCGAAGCTCACCGTTTGCCCCCGCAGCGCCAGCTCAATCATGGGTTTCGCCATTTCATATGCGCTCTCGCCCATAAAGGCTTGCACGGTCATGCCTTTAAGACGTTCTTCTTCCAGACCAAACCAGGTTTTGTAAGCGCTGTTAGCAAAAAGATAGCGTTCATCGGCATCAATCTGGCTGACCAACGCCGGCATATTGTCGGTAATCGCCCGCAGGCGCTCTTTTTCAGTACTGAGCTGCAGCTCGGTGAGCGCTCGATTTGCAATTTCCTGGTTGAGTTTAGTCACAACAACCTTAAGTTCCCGAGTACGGGCCTCTACCCGGTCTTCGAGTTCATGTTGCAGTGAATAAAGATCGGCTTCTGCCGCCTTGCGCTCGCTGATATCGACAATGACAGAAATAAAGTGATGCGGATTTCCGTTCGGTAAACGATTGAGCGCAACGGTCAGCTGAACCCAAATCGTTGAGCTGTCCGCGCGGATATAGCGCTTCTCCATCGAATACGTGTCGATTTCATTGGCTAATAGCTGTTTCAACAACCCAAGGTCGGTGTTTAGATCATCGCGATGCGTGATGTCCTGGAAGGTACGCTCCAACAGTTCCCGTTCCGAATACTGCAACATCTCACAAATTCGCGGATTGACGCGCAACCAGTATCCTTCCAGTGAGATAAGCGCCATCCCCACGGCTGCCTGAGAAAAGGTTTGTTCAAATAACGCCTCTGTACGCTGTAGGTTTGACCTCAGGCTTTCGGTATAGATGTCACGCTCAATACTGTGCAGATATTCTTCGATAACGGCGGCAAAATCGCGTAAGTCGCGCATCATCTCCGAAGAGAATGTCTGAGGGTGTCCGTCAATAATACAGAGTGTACCCAGCGGCAGACCGTCCAGTGAACGCAAGGGTTGCCCGGCATAGAAACCTATCTTTGGCCCGCCGGTGACCAACGGGTTGTCAAAGAACCGGGGATCGGCTGCAGTATCGGGCACGACCAACATGTCTCGTTGCAAAATGGCGTGACCGCAAAATGAGATGTTGCGAGGGGTTTCGCGGGCATCCAAACCAAAGCGTGACAGGAACCATTGACGCTCACGATCGATCAACGAGATTAAGGCAATGCTGACGCCGAAGTACTTGGCGGCTAACCGCGTAACGCGGTCTAACTTTTCTACCGCATTCGTGTCCAGTACATTCAACGAGTTCAAAACCGACAAACGTTCGGCTTCATTCTCTGGAAAACATGGCTCGAACATGTGTTGTGCTCCGGATGACTGTTCCTGGGCGATGTTGGTTCAAGCCGCTGCCTTATTGCCTTAACACCGCACCCTAAATGACTTATTTGCATTGAGCTTAGACGTTTTTCGAGGTTTTTCCGGATTCTTGTTTTGAATCGGTCATCCTGACGAAGGCATGCGCCGTTCTTCACGCAACAGTAACCCACTGGGAGTGTGCCTAAACGACACTAAAATTCGCTGTTCGCCACAGCGGGCCCCTGGAAATTGTCCGGTTATCATGGAAAAAAGCCCGGCCTGTTCGCTAAAGTGGGTTAATGTCTAAGCAACGGATTATTTATAATAAGTCGTTGCTTCAAAAATCCCTTCGTAAAATAGGGACCCGTCCCCGAAAATTACCTTCAAAATAAATGCATTGGACCTGTACCCCTACTTTTTCTGAGGGGGATTTTTGTGCCTTGTCAAGCATCATAGCGAACCCAAAATACGTCATTATTGGCCAATAAAGCAGCAATTTGTTGATTTTTATCGAAAAAACAATAAATTTTTACCGGCCAAATAACTATTGAGCCGGGGGGTAAAAAGCCATATATTGGGCGCGTTTTTCTCACGGTAGTTAATTGTTGCATTCAATAATTCAATTCGGGCGGTATCGATACCCCCAGTTGTAGGAGAGATATGATGACGGATAAAGTCCGTATTGATAATTTAGGTGTGAGTTCAAAAAATGCAAACAACGAAACATATTTGGCGAGGCAAGCTGAATTTGAATCGAATGTCAGGAGTTACCCCCGCAAATTGCCGTTAGCAATTGCGAAAGCCCAAGGCGTGTGGATCACGGATGTTGAGAATAATCAATATCTTGATTGCCTGGCTGGTGCGGGTACGCTGGCTCTGGGTCATAACCATCCTGACGTCCTCCAAAGCATCCAAAATGTCATTACCAGCGGCTTGCCGTTACATACACTCGATCTGACAACACCGTTGAAAGATGAGTTCTCAGCTTATTTACTCTCTTTATTGCCAGGACAGGGCCAGGAATATTGCCTGCAGTTCTGCGGCCCATCGGGCGCAGATGCGGTAGAAGCCGCGCTGAAACTCGCCAAAAAATACACCGGCCGTTCTGGTGTGATCAGCTTCTCCGGTGGCTATCACGGCATGACGCACGGTGCGCTGGCGGTAACGGGCAACCTGTCACCGAAAGAAGCGATCAACGGCATGATGCCGGAAGTCCAGTTTATGCCTTACCCGCATGAGTACCGTTGCCCATTGGGCATCGGCGGCGAAGCTGGCGTTAAAGCACTGACTTACTATTTCGAAAACCTGATTAACGACGTCGAAAGCGGCGTGCGCAAACCTGCGGCCGTTATTCTTGAAGCCGTTCAGGGTGAAGGCGGCGTCAACCCGGCCCCTGTCGAGTGGTTGCAGCGTATTCGCAAAGTCACTCAGGAACACGGTATTTTGCTGATCATCGACGAGGTTCAGGCTGGTTTTGCCCGCACAGGTAAATTCTTCGCCTTCGAACACGCCGGTATCGAGCCAGACATCATTGTGATGTCCAAAGCCGTTGGCGGCGGTTTGCCACTGGCAGTATTGGGCATCAAGAGAGAATTTGACGCCTGGGAACCTGGCCACCATACCGGCACCTTCCGGGGTAACCAATTGGCGATGGCGACCGGCCTGACCACCCTGCAGCATCTCAAAGACAACCAGGTAGCGGATAAAGTTGCCGCTCAAGGTGAATGGCTGAAAGCCAAACTGGCCGAGCTGCAAAAACGCTATCCGGTGATTGGTCATGTGCGTGGTCTGGGCTTAATGATTGGTATGGAAATCGTTAAACCAAACGAAGCGCAGGATCATATGGGCTGCTACCCGGCTGACGGCCAGCTGTCTGCTTTGCTGCAGAAGAAATGCTTCGATGCAGGCCTGATCCTCGAGCGTGGCGGTCGTAACGGCAACGTACTGCGCCTGTTACCTTCCCTGCTGATCACCAACGATGAACTGGGTATTTTCCTGGATAAATTTGAACAGGCCCTGTTAGCCGCCGGCATCAAGCCTGTGGATGTGGAGTGAAGTCGATGTCCCGGTTAAACCCGATTCTGGCCGCGTCAGCGCAAAGCACTGACGCGTACCAGCAAGCGATCGAACAGACAAGCCAAGCCGTAGTGCAGTGGCTGCAACAACCCGAGATGTACCAGGGGAAAACCGTTGCTGAACTGCGTGAACGCATTACGCTTGATTTTAATCCTCAGGGCCTGGGTAACCAGGCGGCAATCGAACGTGCGATCGAGTACTTTTTAAAAGACAGCCTGTCGGTGCATCACCCACAGTGCGTCGCACATTTGCATTGCCCAAGCCTGGTGATTAGCCAAGCTGCTGAGGTGTTGATTAACGCCACCAACCAAAGCATGGATTCCTGGGATCAAAGCCCGTCAGCCACTATCATCGAGATGAAACTGATTGAATGGCTACGCACCCAGGTCGGTTATCAGCCTGGCGATGCCGGCGTGTTTACCAGCGGCGGGACCCAGAGCAACCTGATGGGTCTGATGCTGGCACGCGATGCCTTCTTCGCCAAGCAAGGCCACTCTGTGCAACAGGATGGATTGGTCGGTAACCTGCGCAAGATCAAAGTATTATGTTCTGAAAATGCCCATTTCTCTGTGCAAAAGAACATGGCGCTGCTTGGCCTGGGTTACCAATCCGTCACGCTGGTGAAAACCGATCAATTCGCCCGAATGGATCTGAACGATCTGGCTGAGAAAGTGGCGCAAGCCAAAGCCAACGACGAGCAGATCCTGGCGATTGTCGCCACTGCGGGGACGACGGATGCCGGCGCGATCGACCCGCTGCGCGGTATTGCACAATTGGCTGCGGAGCACCAAATTTGGGTGCATGTGGATGCAGCCTGGGGCGGTGCGTTGCTGCTTTCCGAGAAGTACCGTGATTATCTGGATGGCATTGAATTGGTGGACTCCATTACTCTGGACTTCCATAAGCAATTCTTCCAAACCATCAGTTGCGGCGCTTTCTTGCTGAAAGAAGCTCGTCACTATGAATTGATGCGCTATCAGGCGGCTTACCTGAACTCCGAGTTTGACGAAGCTCAGGGCGTGCCTAACCTGGTCTCTAAATCCTTGCAGACCACCCGCCGTTTTGATGCATTAAAACTGTGGATGGGATTAGAGGCGTTGGGGCAACAGCAATACGCAGCGATCATCGATCATGGCGTTACGCTGGCGCAGCAAGTTGCACACTATATCGGCGACCAACCGTCGCTGGAATTGGTGATGCAGCCGCAGTTGGCCAGCGTACTGTTCCGCTACCGTCCAGACGCCTTGGCGGCACGCGGCGACGCGGCAGTCGCGTTGATGAACCAGCGGATTGGCGATGCGTTGCTGGAATCGGGCCGCGCCAACGTTGGTGTGACCGAATTTAATGGCGTTACCTGCCTGAAAATGACGTTGCTAAACCCAACGGTCAGCCTGGACGAGATCAAAGTCCTGCTGGCGCTGGTGGATAAAACCGCGCAGCAGTTACCTGCCGCCTAATCTGCCGGCATTGCCTTAACACGCAGTGAAAAGCCGATCGCCGTTGAGGCGATCGGCTTTTTTGTCAATGAGCCGCACGCGCCGAGCTGGCAGACTGACCTGCCCCTATCACCAGGGCACAATCTTGCCCAGATAGTCGAGATAATGCAGCCCTGAACGTCCGGCATAGGCTTCAATCGTATTGAGCAAATTCGGAATGCTTTCGTCGATGCTCAAACGCCCTTCTGCCCCCCCTAACTCGGTACGCACCCAGCCGGGGGCCATCAGCAGCAACGTCCGAGGATCGTCACTGTTTCGTGCCGCATAGCTACGCATCAGCATATTTAGCGCGGATTTACTCGCCCGATAGACTTCAAACTTGCCGTTGGTGTTATTGGTGAGGCTCCCTTGACCTGAAGACATCACGCCGATCGTGCCGGTGGGCGCAACCAGGTCCTTAAAGGTTTCAATGACGCGCATCGGGCTTAGCGCATTGGTCACCATGACCCGAGTGAACTCTTCGGTCGAGACGTCCGCGATTGTTTCACGATCGTCATTTTTAACGCCTGCGTTAACAAACAACAGATCAACGTGCCGATCGTGGAGTCGTTCATGTAAGGCACTGACCTGCTCAGGCACCGTGATATCGGCAGTCTCTACCTCAAGGGTGTCAGGGTGCTTTTCAGCCAAACGGCCAAGCGCATCTTTAGACGATGCGCGCCCAGTGGCAATCACGTTGTGACCCCGTTTTAGACACTCTTCCACCATTGCAAACCCCAGACCGCGAGAAGCACCGATAATCAGGACAGTGTTTTGTTGTGAAGATACTGTTGGCATTGTTCACTTCCTCTGCATTTCAGTTGTTTTGTCGTGTAGAAAATATAACTATGCGGAGTAGATAGCGGAAGACGCAGCATCTGCATTTATAACATGCGCCAAACGCCTACCTTCATTGACCGCTCAGGATGACAGACATGACAGAACCCGACCTCAACTTACTGATTGCTCTTGATGCGTTGCTTACCTTGGGCAGCGTGGCGGGTGCGGCTCGCCGCCTTAAACTCAGCGCGTCCGCGATGAGCCGCACACTGAGTCGCCTGCGGGCGGTGACTGGCGATCCTTTACTGGTCCGGGCGGGTCGCCATATGGTGTTAACCCCCTATGCTGAGGAAATACGCGAACGCACGCAAAACGCGGTATTCGAGGCACGCGCAGTCCTTCGCCCTGCGACAACGGAACTGAGTTTAGCCGCGCTTGAACGGACCTTCACCCTGCGCGCCAACGACGGATTTGTCGAAGCCTTTGGTGCAGCGCTGATCGCTGCGGCGGCACAGGTCGCTCCTTTGGTTCGCCTGTGTTTTGCCCCCAAGCCAGAAAAGAGCTCACGGCATTTGCGGGAAGGCTTGGTCGATCTTGAGATTGGCGTATTGGGAGACATGGGGCCAGAGATTCGGTTACAGACGTTATTTCGTGACCGCTTTGTGGCCGTCGTCAGAAAGGGGCATCCATTTGAGTCGCTATCCGAGATTACCGCCCAGCAATATGCCGCCTGCGGTCATGTCGTTGCCTCGCGACGTGGTTTATTAACCGGACCCGTAGATGACGCGCTGACTGCATTGGGTCTGGAACGGAAGATCGCCGCCGTGGTTCCTGGCTTTCCCGCCGCGCTGGCCGTGGCCGAGGCCTCGGATTTAGTGGCGTTGGTACCCGCCTCTTTCCTGATCAATCAACCGATAGGCACCGCACTTTACCCCTTCGACCTGCCGGTAAAAACCCAAGGTATTACCGTTTCTCAGATGTGGCACCCTCGTCTGGAGGCCGACCCGGCCCATCGATGGTTGCGGCAACTGGTGTTAAGTGTGGTTAAACAGCGTTTCGCGACAGTCAATGTCTGATGGGCACCGCAATGCCCTGAATCAATAAACGAATTCCCTTCAGGTATTGCTGAACAGATCGGAGGCGCTTTTGTATCCCTTGAAAACTACCATCGGGATGTACTAATCAAGGGGGAGCAGGTCACAGGAATGTAGTGATCTGATCCTGATTGCAGTCAGAAGTTCGATTTATTCAACAAAGTCACAACATAGCTGAAACCAATGTCATCACAGCATATAAATATATTACTAACATCAAGGGTATTAGCCTTAATGCGATAGATCCTTCTTCCTGATACTGCTTGTGCTAGGGTGTTAGATTTTCTTAAGTCTAATAAAACTTTTACTTGCTTGTAAAATGAGGTTATAGCAGTGATTATGTCATAACTACATGGATGGGATCACCGTTACAGAAACAAAACCGGAAGTAATCGGTAATAACTCCAATTAGTAGCTTGCAAAAAAATCCATCATGTTTTGCACTTGACAATTAATAAATATAATTCCGAAGGGGATTTCATGAGAGTATTTCTTCAATCCGTTGCTAGTGTGGTTGTTTTTTCTTCATTTATACCTTTATCGTTCTCTGCGACGCTTGATGATGAGGTAAATAAACTTAGCAAAGAAGGTTGGAGTATTGGATTATCAATACTTAATATGGATGGCAAGATGGTCTCGATAAATGGGGATGAACGTTTTCCTTTAGACAGTACCGTCAAAGCCTTAGCTTGCGCAAATATTCTTGCTAAAGTAGATGAAAATAAAATTAATTTAGATGATTCGATATTAGTTAAACCGGAAAATATCGTAGAATACTCTCCAATTGTCAAAAATTATATTAATAAAAAAATAAATTTGCAGCAATCCTGTGAAGCCACAACATCTTATAGTGATAATACAGCAGCAAATATAGTTATTTCCGCCGGTGGCGGACCTGAAGGACTCACATCATTCATGCGCTCTATCGGTGATGATATAACACGCTCTGATAGGTATGAACCTGAATTGACGGTAAATCCTGATCATGATTTAAGAGACACTACGACACCTAACGCTATTAATTCCAGTCTAAAAAGGCTACTTACTGGCAAGGTTTTATCGGATAGTTCTAAAGTTCAATTGAAAAATTGGATGATGGGCAATAAGGTTGCTGATGATATGTTACGAGCGACATTACCTCAAGGATGGGAAATTGCCGATCGTTCTGGAGCGAGTGATTATGGTGTCCGTGGTTTGATTTCAATGGTATGGTCAGAAAAATCCGCACCCATATTCATAAGTATTTATGTTAAAAAAGATGGCACTTCACTTGAAGAACGTTCAAGTGTAATAAATGATTTAAGCAAGTATGTCGTAATGGAATATCTACCAAAATAATATAAATCAAAAAGAACTCCCCTCCTTCGCCTGCAGACAAATACCGTTTATATTTTTAGTATGTTATTTGTCTGCGGGAACAACGTAACTTACTGATAAAATTAAATAGTAATCTGTCCGTCACCTCTGTCAGTGTTGTCGTTTACTGAGATTTAATCTCATCACCAACTGCGTGCCGCAGTGGCAAAAGTCAGCGGAAAGAAGGAGTTAACCGGGAAAAATGACATTGAAACAGAGGTCAGTAACCCGTGTGGGCGGCTGATTTCCAACGCGATCGTTTATTACAACTCGGCGATCCTGTCGCGATTGCTGGAACGACTGGAAGCGGAAGGCATTGAGGCTCTCAAGGGGAGGATTGTTGATTTAGGGATTTAGGATATTTATAGAATATAGAGTGACCACTATGCAGTACAGTAAAACGATGACGCCCAATCAATCGAAGCACTGCATAGTGGAATAGTAATGTTAACGTATCTTATTAAGATTTCTAACCTTATGTAACTAAAGAAACCAAAAAGCTATCCAATGGTATTACAAAGGTTCAATAATAGAAAAATATAATTACGAGCCTGTTAAATACCCACGATTTCCATTATCCCTTTTATTTCCATGGTTTATTATTATATTTCCCGTCTAGAGCACCCCCATTGACGGTGAGTCGATCACCGGAGCCCGGTCGCGCTCAGCCGCATCAATTGTTGCAATTCGGGCTAAGGTCTGAGTTATCGGGCAACATATTCTTAACTTGATAATGAATCAAATGGTACAATATGGCCATTCCATCGTTTGATTTACACTCTGCTCTCATTCCACCAGGGAACAGCAAGGTCGAGATCACTCGGGGTAAACATGAAAAAAACATTATCTTGGAGTTTGCTCGCTATGCCTGAATCAAATACCCGGCCGGGTATAAAACTTAAACTATCATGCTGTTTATTAGGGATAATTCTTACTGTCGTCGGTCTGTTCTTTGCCATTGCCGGTGGCAAGCTAGTCTCACTGGGCGGCAGTAGCTACTTCCTGATCGCTGGCATTGTCACCCTGCTTTCGGCCGTGCAATTCTTCCGTCGCAAATCTTCGGCGGTGATGCTGTTCTTGCTGGTTTTCATTGGCACGCTGATTTGGTCAGTGGTCGATGCCGGTTTTGATTTCTGGCCGTTGGTATCACGGCTTATGGTGCCTACCGGTTTAATGCTTCTGGCCTTCTTGAGCTGGCCTGCGCTGCGTAAATCGGAAGGTAAAGCCCCGCTGGCCACACCGTCCTACCTGTTCAGTGCCGTACTGGCGGTTGGCATGGTTGGCACCTTCGTACAGATGTTCCAGCCACACCCTACCGTCGCTTTCAGCGGTAAACAGCTGCCGTTAATCCCCGTGGATAAAGCCAAACAGCAGAAAGACTGGGACAACTACGGCAACACGCCGGGCGGTAGCCGTTTCGTGGCGCTGGACCAAATCACCCGCGACAACGTAAAAGCATTGCACGTTGCCTGGACCTTCCATACGGGTGACATTCCGTTAAGCCCGGACGGCAATGGCGCAGAAGATCAGCAAACCCCGCTGCAAATCGGCAACCGCATTTTCCTGTGTACGCCGCATAACAACGTGATTGCCGTCGATGCTGACAGCGGTAAAGCGATCTGGACGCGCGAAGTCAATGCAAAATCCCAGGTCTGGAACCGTTGCCGCGGGCTGGCGTATTTTGATGTTACAAAACCGCTGCCACAGCCAACCGTTCCAGGTTCAACGCCTGCGACCCCGGCCATCCTGGCAGCCGGTGATAGCTGTCAGCGTCGTATTCTGATGAACACCATCGATGCTCGTTTAGTGGCAATCAATGCTGATAACGGCGAATACTGCCAACATTTCGGCAACCAAGGCGTGGTCGACCTGAAAGCGGGCCTGGGCGATGCCGCTGATCCAAAATACCAGCTCACCTCTGCGCCAACGTTGGCAGGCACGACCATTGTGGTTGGTGGCCGCGTGGCCGATAACGTGCAAACTGATATGCCTGGCGGCGTGTTGCGCGGTTTCGACGTGATCACGGGTGAAATGCGCTGGGCGTTCGACCCAGGCAACAAAGATCCAAATTCGGTATTGAAACCGGGCCAGACCTTTGTGCGCAGTACGCCGAACTCTTGGGCACCGATGTCCTATGATCCTGCGATGAACACCGTGTTCCTGCCAATGGGGAGCTCTTCCGTTGACCTGTGGGGTGCGAACCGTAACGCATTGGATCACAAATACGGTGCCTCTATCCTGGCGCTTGATGCCACTACCGGCAAAGAGAAATGGGTTTATCAGACCGTCCATAATGACCTGTGGGATTTCGACCTGCCGATGCAGCCAAGCCTGATCGACTTCCCAATGAAGGATGGCACCACCAAACCTGCCGTCGTGATTGGCGCGAAAACCGGCCAAATTTTCGTTCTGGATCGCCTTACCGGCAAACTCCTGACAGAAGTCAAAGAGCTGCCAGTAAAAACGCGCACCATTCCCGGTGAACAATACTCAGCCACCCAACCCTTCTCAGTCGGCATGCCGCAGATTGGCAATGAAAAGTTAACCGAGTCGGATATGTGGGGCGCAACGCCGTTCGATCAACTGATGTGCCGCATCAGTTTCAAATCCATGCGCTATGACGGTCTCTTCACTGCACCGGATACCGATATCTCACTCAGCTTCCCTGGCTCGTTGGGTGGCATGAACTGGGGAGGGTTGTCGACTGATCCTAACAACCATTAT
The DNA here is from genome assembly GCF_017832355.1 of Serratia sp. PL17. Taxonomy (GTDB): domain Bacteria; phylum Pseudomonadota; class Gammaproteobacteria; order Enterobacterales; family Enterobacteriaceae; genus Serratia. Next base: position 1,320,139 of record NZ_JAFIBY010000001.1, on the reverse strand, counting down.
ATCTTCGCCAACGACATGCGATTAGGCCTGTGGGTGCAGATGATCCCGCAGAAAACCGATGCCAATACGCCGGCCAGTAATGGCGGTGAATCAGTCAACACAGGAATGGGGGCTGTTCCGCTGAAAGGCACGCCGTACGGCGTAAACAAAAACCGCTTTATGTCCCCACTGGGCATCCCGTGCCAAAAACCGCCATTCGGTACCCTGTCTGCGATCGATCTGAAAACGCAAAAAGTGGTTTGGCAAGTTCCCGCCGGGACCGTTCAGGACACGGGGCCGTTCGGTATCAAGATGCGGGCGCAAATGCCGGTGGGTATGCCAACGCTGGGGGGCACCCTGGCGACCCAAGGCGGCCTGGTCTTCATTGCCGGCACTCAGGATTACTACCTGCGGGCGTTTGACTCTTCGACAGGTGAAGAAGTATGGAAAGCGCGTCTGCCCGTTGGCAGCGGCGGTACACCAATGAGCTATATTTCACCGACCACCGGCAAGCAGTACATTGTGATTTCCGCCGGTGGCGCACGTCAGTCACCCGATCGTGGCGACTACGTCATTGCCTATGCGTTAGATAAATAAATTTCAGCGCGCAGGATAATGTCCAGCCCCCGCCTGACCGCGGGGGCTTTTTTATATCCAGTCCCTGCCGATTCGCGATATTTAATGACGAATGAGACTCAATAAGCGGACGTCATTTAACGCGTAAATACGAGAGTATTCCTACTGTGTTGCTCTGAATTATATCTCATTCTCTCTGGCGGCTTTTTATCGCGCAGACTAGGCTACATAACGATTTGCCGCTGACTACAATATTATAAAAATGGTTTCTTTTAGCGTAAATGTCGGGCAGCTTTTAGAGGAAATGACAGATGAATGTTTTACCCGAGCACAGCGATGAAATTCATCCTGTTGATATCGCTTATGATATCTTCAATGGTTTACCCAATCTCATTGGCGTTGGTAACGGGCTCGGCGGACATTTCAATGCATTGTGGTGTGAATATACCGGTCTTTCTTCCTTTGATCACAATGACGTCGGCTGGTTAGAAGCGCTGCACGTCGACGAATACGCCCACATTGCTCTGCTGCAGCAACACGCCATGCTCAACGCCGATTCATTCGTACAGGAAGCCAGGCTGCGCAATGACAACGGTGAGTATCGTTGGTTTTTACTGTCGTTTGGTGCAAAGCAAGATCGCGATTCTGCGCAGATGCATTGGTATCTTAGCTGCACCGATATCCATGAAAAAATGCTGAAAAAGCAATTAACGACGGAAACACTGGCAGCACAAAAGAATATGCTCGACGCCAGCGTCGACTGTATCAAGGTCATTAATAATGACGGTTCGGTACTGCATATGAACAAAGCAGGCAGCATCGCTTTGGGCCTGGATGAGAACCCACAACAATTTGGCATGCCTTGGTTGGATCTGTTGCAACCCGAAGTACGCAACCGTGGCAGAAAGGCACTGCGTAAAGTTTTAAACGGAAAAAGCGCCCGATTCGCCGGACTCAGTGCCTCACCAACTGGCGCGCTTCAGCATTGGGATAATATCCTTAGCCCCGTTTTCGGCGAAGATGAGCAGATACAAAATATATTATGCGTTTCGCGCGATGTAACCTCACAGCGAATAGCTGAGAAACGTTTGCTGATCGCCAGTGAATATGACGAATTGACCGGTTTACCCAATAGACGCTTATTCAAGCGGAAATTAAAACATGAAATGAAACAGGCCCTGAGCAAAAACACGTCTCTGGGATTGATTTTATTGGACCTCGACCACTTTAAGCTGGTTAACGATACCCTCGGGCACGCTGCAGGTGATCATCTTTTGCGCGTCTTATCGCGCCGACTAACGGCATACCTAAACAATAACTCTTTCGTCTCCCGCTTAGGGGGCGATGAATTTGCGATAGTGATTAGCGACGTCGAAAACGAACAAGATATTTTCAAGATCGCCAATACCTTTTTAATGCAGCTTGAATCACCGATCACGCATGGGGGTAAGGCACTGCATTGCGGCATGAGCATCGGCTGTGCGATCTACCCTCAAGACGCGCGTGATGCGTCGGAACTGATGAAATGCGCCGATACCGCCCTGTACGAACTCAAAGACGGTGGCCGCGGTGGCGTTTATATGTTTAATCAAAAAATGATGGATAAGGCAAAGGAGCGTGCAGCACAGCTCAATCACGCGCGCCAAATTGTCCGTAATAATCAGATCCGCCCCAGTTATCAACCCAAGGTCAGCTTGAGCAATGGCGCGATCATTGGATTTGAAGCCTTGCTGCGCTGGTATTGTCCGTTAAAGGGCATGCAGATGCCTGACACGGTCAGTGAGGCGTTTAACGATTACGAATTGGCCACCAAACTCAGTGAAACCATGCAGATGAAGGTGTTTGCCGATATGTCGGGTTGGCTGGCCTCGGGTGTCGATGTTTTGCCGGTGTCGTTAAACGCGTCCCCCATCGAGTTTTTACGTGATAACTACGCTGAAACCTTCCTGAGACGTTTGCAGATGTTCCACATTCCGCATCACCTGATCGAGCTGGAAGTCACCGAACATGCCTTCAACAAACACGGTTCGAAGTATGTGCTGCGCGCATTGCAGATGCTCAAGGAAATGGGGGTCAGAATATCGCTCGATGACTTCGGTACCGGGCACTCCTCCTTTACACATCTCATGGACTACCCTCTGGACTGCATTAAACTGGACCGCGATTTCATCCGGCGTATGAATCACGAACCGGCCATTCTGGGCATCGTGGAAAGCATGGGGATCCTGGGACAAAAATTGTCGATCGACATCATTGCAGAAGGCATTGAAACCGAGCAGCAACGCCAGACGTTATGTGACTCAGGCTATCACCTGGGTCAGGGATTTCTTTTTAGCCAGGCCGTTGAGGCACCAAAGGTACTCAATATGCTGCAACAACATGCCACTTTAAACCTGTAAACGAATAAATATAGCCCGGTCAATGATACCGGGCGGCCCCTCTCGCCGCGCAAAGATATTATTATCATTGGGCTATCACCTATCCCAATGTATATTTTAATGAAAATAAAGATCGCATATAAAAATGTGGGCAGCATAATACTTAATATCGTTGATAGTGGTATTTAATCACTCACTCTCGTTCCATTTCTTAATAATTAGCCACGACAACAAAAAAGACAACAAATCACCTCCAACCATAATACGCCAGAAAAACAACAGACTGGAGAATCCACGCATAAATAAGAACATCCAACCCTTTCCTCTCCAATCATTCAGAATTAATAAAAAACCATTAATAACAATGGAGTATGCTCGCACTACGGTTGCACTTGTCTATTGATATAAATTTTCAGGGCGTTACTTAACGAAGGTCGAAATAATTTCACGTAAAATAAGTGTTGTTTTTATTCTTTTCACTCTAATTATTTTTATGTCGAGCAAATGAATTATATTTAACTTTCGTTATTGCTGTTCCAACACGCCTACTCTATCTTTCAATAACCATCATTTTATTATCGATGGTTATTTCCTCGCATTTTATTGCGAGAGACAATTTATTATCATTAATAAACCACTGATAGAGAATGCCTTTCGGAATGACTTGTTGATTACTCTCATTTTAATCATGTGGATAATCACGCCGAAAAATACCTTTCACAGTAGTTCGTGTTCAAGTATGCGACAAAGCACGTCAGCTTCAGATCGTGATAAACGATATGTGCTGATAAATATTAACTATTTTGTAAAAGGGTGAATGCTGAAAGTTTGCGAGGCCGTCTGAGTAATGGCAATAACAGATGAACGGTAACTGCCGTCGTCAATGTCAGCACATTGGCAACCTTTCAAACGGGATGTGTTCATACAGAGATCAATGAGAACACAGATAATTTTTACTGTTGATATTAGTACCCTGCCTTCTACGGGGGGGAGCTTCGATAACCCTGTGGCGGTCGCACATCCCGTTATGCTTGTTAGCCAAAATAACGGTCCATCGACGTCCCACGATGGGGATTATCCTGTGCCGGTCTCGCAGGAAGAACAGATACAGATCTGGCTGGAAGATTTGGGTCGTCGACAAAATATCATTATTGCCCCGGTTAGGTTTATCGCACACAGCTGGAAAGACGGAGCACAAGTGAAGACTTTTGTGACAGGTGAACCGACCGATCCTGATACGCAGATTAATATACTTGGAGAAAATAAACCTCTCGATTTACCTGCGTTTATGGAAAGGCATGCGGACGCATATGGGTTTGATTATGCTGCCACACAGCCTCAGTGGGCCGACGATAATGCTCCCTTCACCTCATACTGGAAGGATGGTGGCGTGCTGGCGGGTCAGGACGGAACCCCTTCGACACCACGCATCTACAACCCCTATGTTACGTTCGATATAGCAGATTCTATTGGCCTCCTGAACTACGGGCTGGAATTCGTGGTGTATAACAGTGGTAAATCCATGGGTTACTTCTGGTTTGATCCGTACATCAACGTTGTCTCTTGAATAACCCAAAAAACCGCAACGACGGTGTTGCTGAAAAAGGAGGCCTTGGCCTCCTTTTTGTATTTAAGGACGGCACCAACGTCGCATTTCTAAAATTAGTTAGCCAATTTTGTTCGTTCACAGATTTAACGGCTTAAAGGATAGTGCATTGACCGCCCCAACAACATAATAATGCAGGTAATCATGATGATGTATAGCGCAAAACTCACCGCAGCGGCGGCACTCCTGAGCCTTTCCGCGCTGGCTAATGCCGCGCCGGGCATTGATTTGGTCGCCAACGAAACGCCCATTAATACGGCGAAAAGCCCTGAGGCTATAGCCAAAATCCCGTCCGGGTTTACATTCGTCGAACCCGGTACGTTGACCGTTGCGGTATCAATTTTGGGCAGCGGCCCGCCCTTTGGGTTATACGCACGTGACAATAAAACGGTGATTGGCAGTGAGTCGGATATCGCACGGCTGGTTGCTGATGGGCTGGGGCTGAAACTCAAACTGGTACCGACGTCTTGGGAGGATTGGCCACTGGGTGTCACCTCAGGAAAATACGATGCGGCGATTTATAACATTACCGTGACTCAGGAGCGTAAAACCAAGTTCGACTTTGCCACCTATCGCCAGGATACGCTGGGCTTTTATGTGAAGTCCGGCAGTAAAATCACCTCGATAAAATCGGCACCGGATATTGCCGGCAAAAAGATCATCGTGGATTCAGGAACCAATCAGGAAGCCGTGCTGCTGGCCTGGGATAAGGAGAACCAGGCCAAAGGGCTGCCAGCCCTGCAGCCAATTTATGTTACTGACAAGGCCGCCGCGACGCTGGCCATTCAATCTGGCCGGGCGGATGCGACCTTTGGGCCCAACGTGTCCGGCGCTTATCAGGCGAAGTTGAACGGCAAAACCACACTGGTTGGCATCGTGCCTGGCGGGTGGCCACGCAGCGCGAACATTGCGGTCACGGTAAAGAAAGGCAATGGGTTGGTTGATGCCGTGCAAGCGTCACTCAATAGTGCGATTGCCAATGGCAGCTACCTGAAAGTGCTGGATCGTTGGGCGGAAAGCGACGAGAAAATCGAACATTCTGAAATTAACCCACTGGGGTTGGGGGACAAATAGTTTCAAGACCAAGGCCCAATCTGTGGGCCTTGGTTACCCTCAGTCAGCCACACGTCCCCTGCTTTTCTCCATTTTGCGATAAAGCGTACTGCGTGATACCCCCAACCGCTTCGCCGCCTGGCTGATGTTACCGTTGGCATTTCTGATGGCGTCGAGCATGTCCTGCGGTGCCGACTGAGTCTCCGTACTGAATGAGGGGACGACGCTGAACGGTTCAGGCAGATCGTCGAGTGTAATCATGCTGCCATCATCGGTCAGTGCCAACAGCACCTTGAGCGTGCTCAACAACTGCCGCACATTCCCCGGCCACGGATAACGCGCCAGCGCCGCGACGGCATCAGGCGCCAACGTGATACCACGCTGCTCGCCCCCCAGTTCGCGCCAAAGGTTAAGAATAAAACGATCCACGTGTGCCCGTTCACGTAGCGGCAATATGCGTAAGCTGAATTCCTGGATGCGGTACAGCAAGTCTTCGCGGAAGGCCCCCGCCGCAACCTGCTGGTCCAGATCCTGATGGGTGGCGCAGATCAGTGAAAAATCCACCGCATAGGACATGTGGCTGCCGAGCGGCGTAACCGTTTTTTCCTGTAGAACACGTAATAGCCGGGTTTGTAAGCCTAATGGCATATCGCCAATTTCATCCAGGAACAATACGCCACCGTCGGCTTCTCTGATCTTGCCCAGGTATCCTTTTGAATTGGCACCGGTAAACGCCCCCGGCGCATAGCCAAATAGTTCGGATTCAATCAAGCTTTCAGGCAGTGCCGCACAGTTAATCGCCACAAAATGCCCCTGCCGACGCCGACTTTCCTCAAACAACCGTTGGCTGAAATACTCCTTGCCGCAGCCGGTTTCCCCCCGAATGCACAGCGCCAGGCCGGCATTGAGAATGCGTAACGCTTTCTGCCTGTCAGCCCCATCGCGATCAAAAGGCGGTGCCAGCGGCTTAACCCCCTGTGAATGCCTTTCCGGCATCTGCAACAAGGAGTAATAGTGGCGATTATTGATTGCCAGCGTCTGATGTGGCGCATTCATCGCCTGGCGTGACATATCCGGGAACAGTGAGGCAAAGTCTAGCGTGCCGAAAGAAGCCACCGAGAGATTAAATTCTTGCATCGCCAGCCGGTTGGCGGCGGTTAGGACGTCGTCGTGGAACACCAGTATCAGTTCGTGTGCACTGCCGAGAACACGTGCGTCACTGTGCAGGCGCAGCGTCCAATGTTGAGACGTCACGCTACTTGTCACCCACTGGTGCTCAATGTGCCTGACCGCCTGTAAAATCAGTGAGTGCGCATCATTATACGGGCGCTGCGCCGGTGTCGAGATATCCAGCACCCCGGCTATCACGCCGTTGGGGCGATAGATCGGCGCGGCGGAACAATAAAGCCCTGCATTCTGATTAAGGAAGTGTTCATCACCGTTGACTTCACACTGGCTCCCCAGCGCCAGTGCCGTACCAATGGCATTGGTGCCACGCTCCTGTTCCCCCCATAAATTGCCCGGGGCCAGAGAAATGCGTGACGCCTTATGCAGAAAGTCAGTATTCCCACAGGTTTCCAACACCAACCCGCTGGCATCAGAGACCACCACAATTGAGGGTTGCCGGTTAATTTCGTTGCCTAAACGCGCGATCAGCGGCTGTGCCAGTTGTGCAACCCAGCCGTTTTGCCCACGCACTTCATTGAGCAACGCAGGCCGAACAAAAGGCACCAGATCGTCAGCCCGGCTCAAGCCATAGTGTTGGCTACGTAGCCAGGATTCTGAGAGTCGGCTGGGGAGAGACAGATTATCACTGTCAGAGTCAAACCCGGTCTGGGTGGTCTGGTCTTTATGCAACATACCCAACTCCCGCCAAATAAAGTGTTGCATTTATGTATCACAAATGTGTCCCATGCGTTGCGACATGGGACACAAAAAATAATAGGAATGAATAATAAGACAGCGGTTTTATTGCCCAAAGCAGGTATTTTCTGTTTTTAATTAGATGATATTAAACATTTTTATATTTTATGGCTACCGAATAAGCACAAAGTGGCATAGGTAATGCTTATGGTTTCTGCGATGGCGTCATGCATCCAGGCGTCAACCCTACAGTGTCAGTTCTCATGAGAGGTGTTTACATGAAATACGTTCATCCTGGTTTACCTGGCTCGTTGGTTTCTTTCAAAAAACGCTATGGCAATTATATCGGCGGCAAATTTGTCGAACCCGTTTCAGGCAACTACTTCACCGACACCTCCCCAATGACAGGCCAAACCGTCGCCGAATTTCCGCGCTCAGATGCAAAAGATATCGAACTGGCGCTGGATGCCGCACATGCCGCGGCTGAAACCTGGGGCAAAGCCAGCGTACAGGAACGTTCCAACGTGTTACTGGCAATCGCCGATCGCATGGCGTCGCAGCTAGAATTGCTGGCGCTGACTGAAAGCTGGGATAACGGTAAGCCAATTCGCGAAACGCTTAATGCCGATATCCCCCTGGCGATTGACCATTTCCGCTATTTTGCCGGTTGCCTGCGTGCGCAAGAAGGGACTGCCGCTGAGATCGACCAAAATACCGTGGCCTACCATATTTATGAACCACTGGGCGTGGTTGGACAGATTATCCCCTGGAACTTCCCGTTACTGATGGCTGCCTGGAAACTGGCCCCTGCGCTGGCTGCCGGCAACTGCGTCGTACTCAAGCCCGCAGAACAGACCCCACTCAGCATCTGTGTTCTGCTGGAAATGATTGGCGATCTGCTGCCACCTGGGGTGCTCAACGTGGTTCAAGGCTTTGGGAAAGAAGCCGGCGAGGCACTGGCGACCAGCAAACGCATCGATAAAATCGCCTTTACCGGTTCAACGCCGGTGGGCAGGCATATTCTTGCCTGCGCGGCTGAAAACATCATCCCCAGTACCGTGGAGCTGGGCGGCAAGTCGCCTAACATCTTCTTTGAAGACATCATGCAGGCCGAACCGGAGTTTATCGACAAGGCCGTTGAAGGGCTGATCCTCGGCTTCTTTAACCAGGGTGAAGTCTGCACCTGCCCTTCACGCGCACTGATCCAGGAATCGATCTACCCGCAATTTATGGAAAAAGTGTTGGCCCGAATCACCACGATTCGTCAGGGTGACCCTTTTGATACCGACACCATGATTGGTGCACAGGCGTCTCAACAGCAGTTTGACAAGATCCTCTCTTATATTGAGATCGCCAAAAATGAAGGGGGGAAAATCATTGCCGGTGGTGAGCGCGCCAGCCATGAACAGAGGTTGCAGAGCGGTTTCTATCTTCAACCCACGCTGATAACCGGTAATAACAGCATGCGTTTCTTCCGCGAGGAGATCTTCGGGCCTGTGATTGGCGTGACGACCTTTAAAGATGAAGCCGAAGCGCTGGCGCTGGCAAACGACAGTGAGTTCGGGCTGGGTGCCGGCCTGTGGACCCGTGACGTCAACCGTGCCTATCGCATGGGGCGTGCTATTAAGGCCGGGCGCGTATGGACTAACTGTTACCATCTCTACCCTGCGCACGCTGCCTTCGGGGGGTATAAAAACTCGGGCGTCGGCCGCGAAACCCACAAAGTGGCGCTGTCGCATTATCAGCAGGTGAAAAATCTGTTGGTTAGTTACGATTCCAAACCGCTCGGGCTGTTTTAATTTGTTGTCGAATGCCCATACGTTAGTTGCTATATAGCTAGTAGACTTTGACCGTGCAAGGGGCCCAAGGCGGGGTCCCTTGCAACCTGTACTTGTGTATCTTCCCGCGTTTGGTGCCTTCAAGGGCGACCAACCTCATCGGTAACCAAACCGCGTCTAAATTTTATCCGGGTATTAATTGATATTTAATTTTACCCGGATATAATTATGCGACATTGACATTCTGACGATATCGCCATGACAACGGTAGACTCCCCCTCCTTTACTAGCTTTGACGGCTTAAAACGCATTGCCTGTGGCAACCTCGAAACCAACGTGCTGGCTGTAAAGCGGGCTATAACGTCGGGTTCCACTGAGCCGGTATTGATCTTTGATGACCGGACAGGCCGTGTCCAAGAGGTTGATATCCGTGGAACGGACGCGGAAGCGGTCGCACGGTTAACCAAAGATCATCAATCTGACTCAGTCGAAAATGCGCAATCCTCGCCTCAGCCACGTGGGCGTGGCAGGCCAAAGCTCGGCGTGATCCCACGTGAGGTCACGCTACTTCCTCGCCATTGGGATTGGTTGTCAACGCAACCGGGGGGAGCCTCTGTCGCTTTACGCAAACTGGTTGAAGAAGCCAGGCGCAACACGGTGGATCGTGATGATAAACGCAGGACGCAGGAACGTGCTTACCAGTTCATGTCGACAATGGCAGGCAACATGGCCGGCTTCGAAGAAAGTTCGCGCGCATTGTTCGCTGGTGACTCAGAGAAATTCATCCAGCTTACTGTCGAGTGGCCTTCCGACATTCGCAATTACGCATTGAGTTTGGCGGCCTTCGACGTGGTATGAAGCAATTCCACTGAACCCTAAATGACGTCTGCATCGTAAATCCTGGGTGCAGACATCCAGGATGTTTCAAATCTGGACGGGCAAATGATCACTTTCAACGTAAATGGCATCAATCTGAGTTGCGATAGCTTCGGCGATAACCATGCCGACACCGTGCTTTTACTTGCCGGTCTTGGAACACAAATGATCCGCTGGCCGGTGTTATTTTGTGAACGTCTGGTTGCAAAAGGTTATCGAGTGATTCGCTTCGACAATCGTGATGCGGGTTGCTCATCACATTTTACAGACCACCCTGCACCTGATTTCGCTGCGTTGGCGGCTTCTCACTCGGCCGGGCAACGGCCAAATGTGCCTTACACACTGTTCGACATGGCCAACGACGCAATGGGACTGCTTGATGCACTCGGGATCCCTCGCGCGCACCTCGTCGGCAGATCAATGGGGGGCATGATTGCTCAGATTGCCGCTAGTGAATATCCGCAGCGGGTTTTGTCGTTAACTTCGATCATGTCCAGCACGGGGAATCCGAATCTTCCATCAGCCTCACCAGAAGTGATGGCGATGTTGACTAAGCCAGCCCCCGATCCACGGCGAGATGAAGCCGGTTTTCTGGCACACAAACTCGCTTTTGCACGACGGATAGCAAGCCCTGGATATCCATTTGACGAAGAGTACCATCGAACCCTGATTCTGGAGGAAACCAAGCGTGCCTATGACCCATCCAGTGTAGGTCGACAGATGGGGGCGATCGTCGCTGCTGGCGATCTACGGCCGCTGTTAGCCAAGATCACCGTCCCATCATTGATTGTACATGGTGCCGACGATGCGCTAATACCTGCAGCCTGTGGGAGAGACACCGCCTCTTCAATTCAGGACTCGACGTTTATGCTTATCGATGGAATGGGGCATGATCTGCCGCCTTCGCTTTTTGAGACAGTGGTGGACGGAATTGATCGGGTTGCGCGTCCGAGTGATTGAGAACGGCGGGAGCCGGCTGCTTTTAAAGTGAGATCCTGTTTAAAATAATGCTTGCCCGCCGCGACCGACAAGCATTACCCCTTCCGTTGACTTATTGCATTAAGACGCGGAAAGATCGATAACCATACGGCCACGAATGGTGCCTGACTTCATCTCTTCGAAGATCGCGTTGATATCCCCCAGCGGTCTTTTCGTGACTTTCGGCGTCACCTTGCCTTCGGCGGCAAACTGGAAAGCCTCTTTAAGATCTTCCCGCGTTCCCACCAGCGATCCCACGACCTGAATACCATCCAGCACCAGGCGCGGAATGCTCAGATCCATACTCTCCGGCGGCAGCCCCACGGCGACCACTTTGCCCCCGGCGCGGACGGCATTCACGGCTGAGTTGAAGGCTGAACGCGCCACGGCAGTGACCACGGCGGCATGAGCACCGCCGACTTTTTGCTGAATAATCTCTTCGGCGTTTTCGGTTTTAGAGTTGATCACAAGATCTGCACCAATCTCTTTTGCGAAATCCAACTGCCCTTGGTTAACGTCAATGGCGATCACTTTGGCGTTAAACACATTTTTGGCGTACTGCAATGCCAGGTTACCCAAACCGCCCAAACCGTAAATTGCGATCCACTGCCCAGGTTTGATGTCGGAAATCTTCACCGCTTTATAGGTGGTGACCCCAGCACAGGTAATGCTGCTGGCGGCAAAGGAGTCCAGGCCATCAGGTACCTTGACGGCGTAATCTGCCACTACGATGCATTCCTCTGCCATGCCGCCATCGACGCTGTAACCGGCATTTTTGACCGAACGACACAGGGTTTCGTTGCCATTGACGCAATATTCACAGTGGCCACAGCCCTGGTAGAACCAGGCAACGCTGGCTCGGTCCCCCACTTTTAACGAGGTCACGCCTTCGCCCACCGAGGTGACAACACCAACCCCTTCATGGCCTAAGGTGATGCCGGGTACCTCACCGAAATCCCCATCTTTGACATGAAGATCGGTATGACACACCCCACAACACTCCATCTTGAGTGCCGCTTCGCCGTGTTTCAGTGGGCGAAGCTGTTTTTCCTGAATATCTACACTGTGGTTTTTGGTGACTACGGCAGCTTTCATAGGACATATCCTCTCAGGTTACGTTGAAAGTACAGTTGTTAATGTAGTTACTGTCATTGCTGAGGGCAAGGTACGGGCTGTTTGTTTAAAAACAGAGGGTTAAATAATGCGGGTAGCAAACGCGATAAACGGGGTTCTTAAGCGAAATTAAAGATTAACGCTTGGTTTTCGTGATCTTTGTCGCCTTGGCTGGGTTACCGGCCACAAACTCCAGCGTCGGTGAATAGTAGAAAGGCAGCCAGGCATGAAAACTGCTTTCCCACTCCCACTTAACCGGGCAAGGCCACAGAATATCTTCATGCAGAATATAGTAAACCCACCGTCCGTGCGGGCGGCGTGGTTTGGCTGTGCGCTTAGTCACTGACGGCTCAGGCTCAGCGTGATTATCGATGATATTCACCCTCCCGTAGTGACATGGCCATGTTACCCCCCCTGGTCAGCATACACCCGACTGAAACGCCCATCGCAATGGAACAAAAATAGCCGTTCATCATGTTAAATTCTCTTTGTCATCAGGGGCTACGGAGTCTCCCTGTTAAATTTAACATGGACGGCGGCGGGCAAGCCATCTTTCCTGCCTGGGGGGTTGCACCGGGCGACATACAACTGTCATTAATTATTCATACCAGATAAATACGCGGCAGCTAGGGTGGGTTGAACACGCCACGTTAAGAAGCGCCATGAGCTATTTATCACTTAATAACATCAAGAAAACCTGGGGCGACAAAACCGCGCTGGATAACATCAGTTTTGACGTACAGGAAGGTGATTTTGTTGCCCTGCTGGGACCTTCCGGCTGCGGAAAATCTACCCTGCTGCGTACACTGGCCGGGTTAGAGAACGCGGACAGCGGCATCATTCAGATCCAGCAACGTGACGTGACGGCCCTGCCGCCGTCACAACGTAAACTGTCAATGGTTTTCCAGTCTTATGCGTTATTCCCGCACCTCAGCGTGCGTGAGAATCTGCTGTTTGGCCTGCGGGCTCGGGGCGAAGACAAGCAGCACTTTGCCGCTCGATTGGCAGAGATCAGTAAGCTGATGGAGTTGGAGCCGCTGCTGGATCGCCTGCCGGCTCAGCTTTCCGGTGGGCAGCAACAGCGTGTGGCATTAGGCCGTGCGGTGATAGCTCAAAACAAACTGTGTCTGATGGACGAACCCTTATCCAACCTGGATGCCAAGCTGCGTCAGAGCATGCGCCGAGAAATTCGTGCGCTGCAGCGCAAGCTGGGTTTGACCATGCTGTATGTCACCCATGATCAAACTGAAGCCATGAGCATGGCGGACAAAATCATTCTGCTGAACGATGGTCGCATTGAGCAGCACGACACGCCGGACAATTTATATAACAACCCAGCCAGCATTTTCGCCGCACAGTTTATTGGCGCGCCACCGATGAACATCGTCCCATTAACACGCAAAGGCAGCGGATACCATATTGGTAACGCCCCACTGCCCGTGGTGTTCAGCAACCAGGAGGACGCGTTAAGTTTAGGCATCCGCGCCGAAGATATTCGTCTCTGCGCACCTGGCAACGGCAACCTCACCTGCCAGATCCTCAGTGCTGAATATATGGGCGCCGATACGCTCGCCGTTTGCCATCTGCCTGCGGTTCAGGGGCAAATCACGGTGAAAATACCCGGTATGCAGCATTTTACTGAGGGCAGCCTGGTTGGCCTGCAATGGGCAGAGGCGGCGCAGTATCTATTTTCAACCCACAGTGGTGAGCGTTGCCACCAGATGGAACACGCCTTTCAGCCCGTGACACACCAATACGCAATTCAATAATCAAAAGCACCATTTTATTTCAGGGGAAAACCATGTCCGTCTCTATCCGTTTATCCACATTAAGCGCTGCCGTGCTGTTATTGGCTGGCGTTTCTGTTTCTGCTCTGGCGGCAGATGCCGTGAAGCTGCAAATGTACTACCCGATCGCCGTCGGCGGAAAAATTAGCCATACCGTTGAAGGGCTAGTGGCTGATTTCGAGAAGCTGCACCCCGATATCAGTATTCAACCCGTGTATACCGGTGACTACGCCACCACGGTCACCAAGGCACTGACCGCTTTCCGCGGCGGCAATGCTCCGCAAATCGCCGTGATTGGCGATATTGAAGCCTATTCATTGATCGACGCAGGTGCCATTTTACCGGTCAGTGATTTGGCAAATGATGAAGCGGGCAAAGCCTGGATCGACGGTTTCTACCCGGCGTTTATTCGCAAAATTCAGGGTAAGGTTTGGAGCATTCCCTTCCAACGCTCCACCGTGGTGTTGTATTGGAATAAACAGGCATTTCAGCAAGCGGGGCTCAATGGTGATACCCCGCCAGCCAACTGGCAACAGGTGGTTGATTTCGGTCAGAAACTGGTCGTCCGCAACGGCAACGACGTTAAGCAATGGGGGATTGAAATCCCGTCGACCCCGATTGGTTACTGGACCTTCCAGGGGATTGCCGCCACCAATGGCAGCCATTTGGATAACGGCAAGGGAACGGCCGTGACCTTCAATACCCCGGCTAACGTTGAAGCACTGACCTGGTTGACCGATTTGGCACAGAAATATCAAGTATCGCCAAAGGGAGCCATTACCTGGAGCACCACCCCGCAGGACTTTATCGACGGCAAAACCGCGATGATGGTTACCACGACCGGCAACCTGACCACCGTACGTGAAAATGCCAAGTTCCCATTTGGGGTCGCCATGCTGCCAGAGAAAACGCAGCGCGGTAGCCCAACCGGCGGCGGCAACCTGTACCTGTTCAAAGGGACTAGCCCGGCACAACAAAAAGCCGCAGTGACCTTTATGCGCTGGCTTTCTGCGCCAGAACAAGCTGCCCGCTGGAGCATCGCCACGGGCTATGTCGCCACCTCACCGGCCGCCTGGGAAACTGCGACCATGAAAGACTATGCCGTCAAGGTCCCGCAAGCGACCGTCGCGCGTGAGCAGTTGAAGTATTCACAACCGGAGCTATCAACCTATAACAGCGTGCAAATTCAGGAATTACTGAACCGCGCCGTAGAGGCCGCTGTGACGCAAGGCAAAACCCCGGCGCAGGCGTTAGACAGCGCGCAAAAACAGGCTGACCGCCTGTTGAAACGTTACCAATAACCGGGGCCGGCATGACCATATCGCACTCTGCTTTGCCCGCCGCACGCCATAAGCGTTTCTCTTTACAGCTTTATGGCTATTTGTTGGTACTGCCGGCATTGGTTTTCCTGATTACTTTTACCCACTACCCGGCGCTGGCTACGGTGTGGGAAAGTGTATTCAGCGCAGCACACAATAACCAACCGGCCCAATTCGTTGGGCTGGAAAACTACCGTGCATTGCTGGACGACGAGACCTTCATCCTGGCCTTACGCAATAACCTGTTGTATGCGGCAATCACCATTCCGCTGGCCGTTGGGTTAGCACTACTGATGGCCTTGGCGGTAAATCGGCGCATGCGCGGCACCGCACTTGCCCGTGCCGCCTTCTTTATTCCATCGCTGCTGCCGATGGTCGCCATCGCCAATCTGTGGTTGTTTTTCTATACACCGCAGGTGGGATTATTGAATCAATTGTTGGCGCTGTTTTCATTGCCGGCGGTGAACTGGCTGGGCGATCCGGACTCTGCGCTGTATTGCCTGATGGCCGTGTCGGTGTGGCGTGAAGCCGGTTTCTTCATGATTTTTTATCTGGCCGCGCTACAGCAGATTGATCCCAAACTGGCTGAGGCCGCCGAGATTGAAGGTGCTTCCCGCCGCTACTTCTTTAGACGGATCCAGTGGCCACTGCTGATGCCCACCACGCTGTTTATCCTGATCAACGCCTCAATGAATGCTTTCCGCATTGTCGATCAAGTGATCGCCATGACCAACGGAGGGCCGGACAACAGCACCAGCCTGCTGCTGTTCTACATCTACCGTACGGCGTTCAGCTATTGGGATCTGCCGTATGCCTCCGCAATGACCGTCGTGCTACTGGTCATTTTGGCCTCTATTGCGTTGGTTAAATTCAATTTGCTGGATAAGCGAGCCCACTATCAATGAGCCTTTCCCTCACTGCCGCGCCGGCACAAACCGGCTCATTACGCCGTATTGGCTGGAATTTACTGACCTGGGGGGCTGCCCTGCTGTGGGTCTTCCCGATCCTGGTCGCGACCTGGGTGGCAATTCATCCCGCAGCCGATCAAGGCGGGTTTTCACTTTTTGCCCCATTGACCACCCAAAACTTTATCAATGCCTGGCATGCTGCCCCGTTTGGACGCTATTTCCTCAACACCGTTTCGCTGGTACTGCTGATTGTTTTCTTCCAACTGATACTGGCCACCATGGCAGCCTATGCGCTGGTACGGTTCCGGCTCAAAGGTGCGGGCATCCTGTTCGCCCTGGTGCTCTTGCAGTTGATGATCAGCCCCGATGTACTGATCCTGAATAACTACCAGACCATTGGCGCCTTGGGGCTGCGCGATACCCTTTTGGGGATTGCCCTGCCTTATTTTGCCTCAGCATTCGCCATTTTCCTGTTGCGACAAACGTTTAAAAGCATCCCGCTGGTGCTGGAAGAAGCGGCCATTGTCGAGGGTGCCAGCCGGTTTTACATCTTGCGCCGTATTTATATTCCGCTGGCAAAACCGGTATATGTCGCGTTTGCCTTGGTCTCAATCAGCTTTCACTGGAATGATTTCCTCTGGCCGCTGGTCATTACCGACTCGGTCAATGTACGGCCGCTGACCGTGGGGCTACAGCTGTTTTCAGCACCGGAGCAAGGCGTGCAATGGGCGTTGATCGGTGCCGCAACGTTGATGACCTCTGTGCCGTTATTAGTGCTGTTTTTAGTGTTTCAACGTCAGTTTGTTCAATCCTTTATGCGCGCCGGCATTCGCTAGCGCTGAGCAGGTAACCCATGACTACACACCTCACCGCAGCACAGTCACTGGCCCTGGGTCAGGTCAGTTCGCTTTACCAACCCCCCCAGTTTTCCTGCGACCCCGTAGCACCTGGCACCCTGCGCTTTGGGCTCATCGCCGATCCGCAATATGCCAACGCCGATCCCAACCTGGAATATAACCGCTACTACCGTAACAGCCTGCGTAAACTGACCCAGGCTATTGCTCAGCTTAATGACTTGCCCTTGGCCTTTGTCGCGACGTTGGGAGATTTAGTCGATGATAACTGGGGCAGTTATGCTGAACTGCTGCCGGTATACCAGCAGTTACGTCATCCGCATGCGGTGGTTATGGGTAACCATGATGCTGATGTGATTTCCCGCCATCTGGCAGCGCAATCCCCTGTACTGGCACTGCCCAAGCACTATTACCAGTTCAGCCTGAAAGGCTATCGCTTTATCGTGATTGACGGTAACGACCTCAGCCTGTATTGCAATCAAGCCAACGGCGATGAACACGCGCAGGCACAGCGCCTACTGGCCCGCATCCGTGCCGAGCATCAGCCGCAAGCGCAAAGCTGGAACGGCGCAGTGGGTGATGAACAACTGCGCTGGCTGGCGTGCAGTCTGGCGGATGCACAAAGCAAAGGGGAAACCGTTGTGGTGTTTGGGCACTACCCCTTAGCGCCGGCCAATGAACATAATCTGTGGAACTGCGATGCGTTGGTGGATCTGCTGTGCCGCTATCAGGTACGTGCATACTTTGCCGGTCATTATCATTTGGGTGATTATGTACGGGTGGAAAATACCGACTTTATCACCCTAAAAGGCATGGTCGATGGCGACAATTTACTCCCCTTCGCCGTAGTAGAACTGGCAGAAGAGACGCTTTCGGTCACGGGTTATGGCCCGGAAATTAGTCGGGTGCTGACTCGATAGAATTCCTACTGCTAATTAGCAATTAGGGGGTTAGGGAACTGGGGTCACTCTACCCCAGTAACTTCTTGCGCTTCCTTTAACGCCTCTTGCCGTAGGATCGATTGTATATAAGCATTTCTATTTTTTAACGAAGTAAAGTCACCTCGATCAATAATACGACCGTTTTCCATTACGATGATTTCATCCGAGAAGTTAAAGGTAGAGCTGCGGTGACTTATGTTAAGTATCATTGCCTCTGGATAACAAAGCTTAATGTTTTTTATCACTACCCTCTCATTGATAACATCAAGAGCCGATGTTATTTCATCAAGGATAATGACACAGGGATTCCGAAGAAATAACCGGGCCAGCGACAACCTTTGGCGCTGGCCGCCAGAAAGCGTCATGCCGTCATCTCCAATATTCATATCCAGTAGTTCCTGCGAATTGTCAACGGCAAGATCATCAAGCCTGGCTAATTTAAGCGCCGTTTTCAATTGCTCATCAGTTGCTTCCGGGCAAGCGATTCTTAAGTTAAACCTTAGTGTGTCCATAAAAATATAATCATTCTGCGACAGGTGAAAAATCGTATTGGCTCGTTGACTTTGTGATAGATTATTAATATTTATTTCGTCTAATAAAACCTCACCAGTCTCGGATTTCAGATCGCCAGCTAAAAGTTTAGCAATCGTGCTTTTTCCTGACCCACTGCTACCTGTTAGCGTGATGAAATATCCTTTTTTAATTTCCATATTGAAGTCGTTAATAATAGGGTTTGACATTCCTTCATAATTAAAGCCAAGGCCTTTCATTTTAACGCACTCAATAGGACCAATCAGGCCTGAACGACTGTCCTGTGCTGCAGTCACATCAGATAATGAACTAATGAATACACAAAGTGATGTTGTCGATTTTTGTAGTGCCGTAAACATTGATCCAATACTTTCCAAAGGAGATGACAATAAGAATATATAAGATGAAATCATCACAAAATGTCCAATACTTATGTTGCCGTGACTTACCTGGTATAGTGAATAGAAAAATGACATTCCAAAGAAAACAATATTGCAAACTGATTCAACAATAAGAAACCTCATATCAGCTTTAAGTAAACCCTCATGTTTTTTTTCGATTTTATTAAGGAGTTTTTCATAACGGCCAAAAAGATATTCATAGGAGTTAGATACTTTTGCAGCCCCCATATTCTTAACACTATCTGTAATTAAACTGTATTTTTTTACTGATGTATTGTAAAAGTCATTATATAACCCTACGATTTCAGGGTTGAAGGCATTTTTAATAAAAAAATACAAAATGAAGTACAAGGTAAAAAGCAAGGCGACAACATAATCACCAGAGATGATAATGAATACTACACTAAAAGTTAATTGTAATAATGGAGGGATGAAATTATGAGATATATTCCTTAACAAAACCGTCAGCTCATCTATTGCCTGATTCAGTCTTTGAGTGATATCCCCAGTATTTTCACTTTTTTTTATGGCATCCTCTCTATAGAAAAGGCTTTTGAAATAATGATTGGTCATGCTGATTACAAGGTTGTTTCTCAAAGACGTTATTAATATGAAATTCAACGCAGAAGCAAGTTTTCTGAGACTCATTATGACAATGTAGCTAAATGCAAGCAGGTAGACAACAGCCTGAAAATTCGTAAGCCTGGTATCAATTACACCGATCAATCGCGCCATGATAACGGGTTGTATGGAAATCAGAATGGTAGATAAAAATGAAATGACGATAATCACAAAGAACTTGGTCTTAGCTGACATTCCTGAAGTATTTTTAAAGTACCTGAGTATAAGCCAAAACTTGTTCATCTAGATTCCTTATATTATTCAATATTAAGACATAACGGGGGCCCCCGTTATGTCTTAAATGTTAGATCTTGACAAACCGTTTAAAACCTAGAGTCGGGTCTATTTTATCGACCTGAGTATCAGTCATGGTCGTCGTTTTAATCAGTAAAAGATCTTTTTCAGTTAACATACAATCCCCTTTAAAAAATTAAAATGATCTGTATAGTATGTAATCATATAATCACATACTAGAAACATCACTTTAAATGCTTTAAGTGAACAACCTCGATGCACTTACAATAAAACACAATAATCGAATCCCACTCCGAAAATAAAAATGCCTCGCGCAAACTTATGACATACCCACTCCTTGCGACATGACATAATTCTGTCAGCGGAATATAATTAATTTCTCCTCTATCTAAAATCAGATTGAATAACATTCTAGACACACGACCATTTCCATCATGGAGTGGATGTATGTTCATCAAGAAAGCCGCTGCAATAATTGCACAAAACAAAGTGTTTTCTTTGTAATTGTCTGAGATAAATGTTCTCAACTTGCTCAGCTCAGAAGGTAGGCATTGAAAGTCCAGGAACTCTGTATAACTGCCATCTTTTTCAGGAACAGTCCTTACATTGATCTCACGAATTCTATTACTTCGATTGAACTCAGTCCCAGCCAAACAAATAAAATCACAAAAACTTTTATCATCATTTAAAATACTAGAAAAGTTAACACTTAAAAAATTAAAAGCTTTAAAGTCATTGTCGCTACTTTTATTTTCGTTGGCGAACATTATATCATCCACATACGGACTGAGACGGTGTTTCAAAATAGATACACTTCCATTTTCAATGGAAACTTCAACATTCCTGATAAATTGATGATAATTGCAATCTGAAGAAATTCCATTTTGTAAAGTAGATATGCTGCGATTTAGAATGGTAAGTGTATCCCCTGTTATGTCCTCATCCTTAGGAAGCCCCAATGGCAGTAGCTTGATCACGTTCCCTTGCAACATATAGTTTTCCATAAACGTCTTTCCTTAGCGTAGCCCCCTAAAATCTGTTTAAATTTTTTAATCTATTCACATGACTCTCAAGTTTCATATTTATTAATTTTTTTTAACAATCATGCCCAAATTTGCCCTGGCCGCTGCAGTTTGCCAAAGTGAAATCCTCGTCAAGACGCCAGCCCACCGCCACCCTGGTATGGCGTCTTTCCGGCAATCTTCATCACTTCTGCTCCCAGGGTGACAAAAGGTGCTTGCCGGCAGGCATAGATAAGTCCGCCTGCTTTGGCGCGTACCGCTTTTACCGTATCGGTGATCGGGTCAACAATTTCAGCCACGGCTTCATCTGCCTCTACCCACTCCCCCGGCTGGCGCAGCAGCAACAGAATACCGCTGGCGGGCGCTGTGACAATCTCCCCGGCGGCGAAGGGTAACATTGTCACGTCTCGCTGCGGTATTACGGGGGATTCACCGGTAACGGCACCCCGGTGTTGCAAATAACGATAGAGACGTTCAGCGTCGGTGCTGGCCAGCTCGTGGCTAATATCCCGTTGCCCACGCAGCTCCAGCGTGACCGCCATACAGCCGGGTGCCAGGTCTTTCAGCGCAGCATGCTGCGCCGCCAGTCGGTGCCAAGGCAGGCCGCAAGCCTCGTCAAAGGATCCGCCACCGCTGTCTTGTGAAAGCAGCACTGCGCCGATATCCATAAAGCACGCCAATACTTCTGCCTGTTCACGCCAGGCTGGATCGGCATACATATGCAAGATTGCACGATCATCACAGTGCAGATCCAGAACCACATCCGCATCGCAGGCGAGCAGAAGCAATTGGCGACGTAATGCCGTGACTTCGCTGGTGTCCTGCAGCGCCTGTAACGCGTCACACATTGCGGCACGCACCTGCAGAGGTAAGGGCTTTCCGAGACTGAAGTCCTGGTTTTTTAACAGCAGTGCCAAGTCGGGAAAATCTCGGTTGAAGTTGCGGCCGCTAACCAGATCGAAGCGCCCCACGCCGCCATTGAGCAGCACCTGAGCCAATCCGGGCGGGTTGGCAACCGGAACAATGATTATTTCACTTTGCAGTTCCCCACGCCGTTCCGCCTGGCTGAGTAATCTTTTAAGATAATGCAACACCAGCATGCCGGGCAGTTCATCGGCATGTAAACCGGCCTGCAGGTAGATCTTTTCCCCTTTACCCGGCTGGCCGAAATGAAAACTGGTAATTTGGCGCTGCCCACCCAGCGCATGTTCAGGTAACTTATGATGTTTACTTTTCATTGGACGCCCTCTCTGTGGAAAAAAAAGCCCGGCTTGATCGCATCGACAAAAAGATCCTTGAAATACTGTGCCGGGATGGCCGCATTTCCTATCAAAAGCTGTCCGAGCAGGTCAATCTGACCGCTCGCCCTTGTCTGGAACGGGTACGTGGGTTGGAGCGCGACGGCATTATTCGTGGCTATAGCGCCATTATTGAATTGCCTGAGCCGGAACATGCGTTTGTCATTCAGGCGCAGATCGCACTGGCCGACCATGGGCATTCCCAACCGGCGTTTGAGCAGGAGATGCGCAATACGCCGGAAGTGCTGGACTGCTGGCTGGTCAGCGGCAATTTTGATTTTCTGGTGCGGGTCGGTTGCCGCAGTATGGAAAACTACCGGCTGTTGGCCGATGCTTGGCTGACCAGCAAAAAATTCCGGGTGGATAAAATTGTGACGTTAACCGAATTGCAGTCCATCAAACGTTCCTGAGCCGGATTAATCGCGGCGAATAAACGCCAGCCAGCGCCGTTCTGCCCGTGAAAACAGGAAGATCAGCAGGAAGGTACACAGCAGGTACAGCGCCGCTGCCATCAGGAACGGAACAAAAGGTGAATAGGTTGCGGCATAAAGGGCGCGCGCCACACCCGTGATATCCAACAGCGTAACGGTACTGGCCAGCGACGTGGCATGCAGTAAGAAGACCATCTCGTTGTTCAGTGCAGGAATGCCACGCCGCAGCGTCGCAGGCAGGACAAGCCTGCGAATGATCTGCCACTGGCTCATGCCATAGGCTTCGCCGGCAATCCACTCCTGGCGCGGGAAAGTTTCCATCATACCGGCCAACAACTGTGCGACGTAGGCACTGGTATTGAGCACCAGCGCCAGCGTGGCGCAGAACGTCGCGTCACGAAACAGCAGCCAGAATGGCTGATCGTTCTGCCACCCCAACTGCACCACATCAAACTGCGACAGGCCGTAATAAATCAGCATCAACTGTAGATAAAGCGGCGTACTGCGAAAAAAGTAAGTGATGCTGCGGATGAGCCAAGCCACCGGCCGCGGGCCATAAACTTGGCCAATCGCCATTAGCATCGCCAACAATAAACCGGGTACAACCGACAGCAAGAATAACTTGGCGGTCATTGCCAGCCCGGTCACATCAGAGCCATCACTCCATAAAAAGCTCGGCACCGCTTCCAGCATGTTTTGCAGGTTCATCAGCGTGCTCCTGCCGAATTCGACGACGCCAGCGCATAACGCCGCGACAGCAGGCTAAAGCCCCAACTGGTGATCGCGGTGATCACCATATAAATCAGTGCCACCAGGAAATAGAACAGGAAAGGTTTTTGCGTTGCGCGCCCCGCTTGCTCCGCCAACCACACCATGTCCTCCAGCCCGAGGATCGACACCAGCGCTGAGGCCTTCATCAACCCAAGCCAGTTATTATTAATGCCGGGAATGGCGAAACTCAGCATCTGCGGTAACAGCACGCGCCGGAACACCTGGCCGGGGCTCATGCCGTAGGCCATCGCCGCCTCAAGTTGGCCGCGCTCCACGGTGAGAAATGCGCCGCGGAAGGTTTCGGTATAGTAAGCGCCAAACACGAAGCCTATCGCCAGTACCCCGGAGATAAAGGTGTTGAAATGCAGGGGGCCCAGCCCCAGCAAACCAAGCGCGCCGTTAACCAGCATCTCACCGCCAAAGAACAGCAGCAGCATGATCACCAGTTCAGGAATGCCACGCACCAGGGTGGTATAACCCGTTGAAACCCAACGCAGCCAGCGCGGACCGAACAGTTTGATCACCGCATTAATCAGCCCAAGCGCCAAGGCAACGGCCAACGAAACCAGCATCACGCACAGCGACAGCGCCGCGCCCTGTATCAGCAATGGCAAATACTCTACGACCATTCCCGGCCTCCCCAATTTAACTGAATGCCGGGTCAGCCGGCGTTAGCGAGCCGGTTTAGTCACCGTAAATATCGAAGCTGAAATATTTTTTCTGGATGGCCTCATAAGTGCCGTCGGCGCGAATGGCTTTTATTGCACCGTTAAGCGCATCTCGCAAAGCGGGGTTGTCTTTACCCACTGCGATACCCACGTCGGAGGAAATACTGCTGTCGTTGATCACCGGACCGGCGAAGGCAAACTTCTGTCCGCGAGGCGTATCGATAAAGCTGCTGGCAGCCTGAGTGTTATCCTGTAACGACGCATTAATACGGCCGGACATGAGATCCAGATAGACATTATCCTGATTGGCATAGGAAACAATCTTCACGCCCTTCCCGCCCCAGTGCTGTTTCGCATAGGCCTCATGGATTGAACCTGTCTGGACGCCGACAGTTTTCCCTTTCAGGCTTGCGACCTCTGGCAGTAAATTACTGCCCTTGCGTGCCACTAACTGGGCGGAACTGCGGTAATAGCGATCGGTGAAGTCCACTTCCTTTTTACGCTCATCGGTAATGGTCAGCGAAGCAATAATCGCATCGAACTTATGCGCATTGAGCGCAGCGATCATGCTCTCAAAAGGTTGTTTGACGAACACGCATTTGGCATGCAGTTGGGTACACAATGCATTGGCAATATCAATATCGAAACCGGTGATCTCCCCATTGGGTGCAAGCACATCAAAGGGCGGATAACCGCCATCAACGCCAAAACTGATGGTGTCAAAGGCCTGGGCCGCCGCTGGGCCACCCAGTGCCAGGCTGGTCAATAAAACGGCTAATGTTTTTTTCATGGCTGAGATCCCCGGTGAAAGAAAATACTAGAAACGAAGTGACAGGCAGGTCAGGCCGCCGTCCATTTTTTTGAATTCACTGGTGTCGAGCTGAACGATCGGCATCCCTAACGTTTCAATTTGCGCCAAGGTCTGCGGATAGCCCTGCGGGGTAATCAACGTATCGTTGATCCACAGTGTGTTACCGGCGTAGGACTCGGCTTCTGGAATGACAATGCTGCTGTAAGCGCGAAAGTCAGGATGGTGCTGGTAATCTTCCGTCAGTAACAGGGTATTGCGGCCAACATAGTTAACTATCGATTTCAGGTGCAGCCCGGCACTTACCTCAATCGCAGTCACTCGGTAACCATAGGGTTCTACCGCTGCGGCAAACTCACCAATACCGATATCATCCGTATGTGACGTCAGACCGACAAAGAACTGGCGATCAACCAACAGCACATCACCGCCATCGAGATGGCCACTTGTGCTCATCCGCACCACTGGCCGCTCACCGGCAAACAGGGGGGCAATAGTGTCAACCTCGCCCTGACGGCTGGGTGCCCCGGGATGAGTGATTACCGCCAACTCCGGCATTACCACCGCCGTGTCTTCGACAAAGTGTGCATCAGGAAAGGCCGGCGCAGCGGGCAACACCGTCACTTTGAGCCCCAGGCGGAGCAAGGTGTCCACGTAGGCCAAAAACTGCTGAGCGGTGGCGGCGACATCCGGCGCGCCCAGTTGCGTGGTAGTTTGTCCGCTGCCGCAGCTATCGGCAGGGAGTCTGGCAATGGCTTGAGTAAAGTGCATGGCGATTCTCTCGTTTGAAAGGGACGGTCACTGTTGATTCGATTATCAAACAGATACCGCCGCCAATCAGGTTGAATCCCGCCACCACGACTCTACATTTACGCTGTTTATGCCTTCGGCAACGACCAATTCCGCTGTGTGCCCCTTTCACGGAATGGGTGGCTGAGCCCCCGTGATGCGTGGCATCACCTCTTTCATCAACGCCAGAAATTTACGCAGGCGCGCCGGGTAGTAACTGGCGTAAGGGTAAAGCAAATATATCGGTAATGGCGCCGCACGCCAGTCCGGCATCAATGGGATAAGTCGCCCCTGCTCCAGATCCTGTTTAACTACCCAGGACGACAACATTGCGACCCCAACACCGTTTAACGCGGCTTTACGCACCGCGTAAAGGCTGTCGGTGCTTAATCTGGGCGCAATGTCAAAACGGCAGGTCTCCCCGGTGTCGTGATGGGTCAACGTGACTTCATTGCGATAAAAGCTGTTTAGCGCCAGCCAAGGCAGTTGCGCTAAATCGCCGATTTGATTCAGCGGAGTGCCACCTGCCAATAACCCTGGCGCAGCTACCACGATGCGCGGCACTTCCGCCAACAATACGGCAACCACCGAAGGATCGGTCACGGCGCCGACGTGGATCGCACAATCCACGCCCTCAGGAATGAAATCGGGCGAGTGATCGTTGAGCGTCCATTCCACACTGGTCTGGCGATAACGTTGCAAATAATCGCCCAACGGTCCAATCAACTGGTCCTGACCAAAGGCGTGCGGCGCCCGCACCCGCAATATGCCCACCGGCTCATCGCGGGCACCCCGCAGCTCATCCTCCATGATCTGCCACTGTTCAATCAGCTTACGCGCATGCTGATAACAACGTTCGCCGTCATCCGTCAGCTTCATGGTGTGCGTCGTGCGTTGGATTAACTTAACGCCCAGCAGTTGTTCCAGCACCTGTAGGCGCCGGCTAACGGTGGGCTGCGACGTCTGCATTTGCGCTGCCGCCGCGGAAAGGCTGCCGCTGTCAACGATACGTACCAGCGTTTGCAACATGGCTATGCGGTCGCCATTCGGAAATGAGTTTTTATTCATACGTAATACGTATAACAGTTTTACCTGTCCTGGGGCTACAGTTGGCGGCGAAGAACGGCAAAAATAGCCGCACTTAACCTGTTCTGGATAACCAACATGCGCCTACTTTCATCAGTCGACACCACCACCCTTTCCTCCAACGTTGTTTTTCTGCTGGCAACGGGGGCCGGTCTGAGTGTGGCGTCCATCTACTACAGCCAACCTATGCTGAGCATTATGGGTGATGCATTCCACACCGGGGTGAGTGATACCGGCCTGGTGCCGACACTGACACAAATAGGCTACGCGCTGGGGATCTTATTATTGGCCCCGCTGGGTGATCGTCACGATCGTCGGCAAATCATCCGGATTAAAGGCGTACTGCTGGCGCTGACCTTGCTGCTTTGTGGTTTTTCCTCTTCATTCCCGCTGCTGTTGCTCAGCAGTCTGGCGATCGGGTTAGCTGCAACGGTTGCGCAAGACATCATACCGGCAGCCGCTACGCTGGCTTCTGACGCCAATCGGGGAAAAACCGTGGGGACAGTGATGACCGGGCTATTAGCCGGCATTTTGCTATCGCGCGTTTTCAGCGGCGTGGTTGCGGAATATTTTAGCTGGCGCAGTGTTTACCTCCTGGCAGCATTAGGGGTTCTGGCCATTACCCTCGCGATGGGGGCTGTATTACCGCGTTTTAAACCCAATACCACGTTGAGCTACCCGGCGCTGCTGCGCTCATTAGGCACGTTGTGGACAGAGTACCCAGCTTTACGGCGTGCAGCCCTGGCGCAAGGTTTATTGTCGGTTGCGTTTAGCGCTTTCTGGTCAACACTGGCGATAATGCTGGCGGAACAGTATCAGTTAGGTAGCGCAGTGGCCGGTGCTTTTGGGCTGGCCGGCGCGGCGGGAGCACTGGCGGCCCCCTTGGCCGGCACACTGGCAGATCGTCATGGCCCCGACTATGTCACTAAAATCGGCGCCGCCATGGTGGTGTGTTCATTTGCCCTGATGTTTCTGTTGCCGTTACTGTCAGTACCCGCGCAGTTGACCCTGATCGCCATAAGTGCGGTAGGTTTTGATCTCGGAATACAGGCCACGTTGGTGGCGCATCAGACGATTATCTACGCCATTAACCCGGCCGCCCGCAGCCGCCTTAATGCCATCATGTTTACTCTGGTGTTTATCGGCATGGCGAGCGGCGCCGCTTTAGGCAGCAAGATCCTGGAAAGTGCCGGTTGGCCTGGGGTGATCGCATTGGCAACGTTGGCGGCGACCGGAGGGCTGGTACTGCGGCTGTTAGCCAAGGCCCCCTCGCGTGCCGCTGCCTGATGGTATAGAACGTCAAACACATAGCCGCAGCCTCTGCGGCTATGTGTTTTAAGCGTGTCCGCCCTCTTGGCCATTTTCAGCACAAAACTCTCGATACCAGCGATCTTCGGCTAACAACTGAGTATGGCTCCCCCTGCGGCGTAACCGCCCCGCGGCCACAATGACAATACTGTCGGCCAGCGCCGCCAATCGAGGGTTATGAGTGACATAAATGCAGCTGGCGCGCCCACGCTGACGTGCCAGCAATGCCATCACGCGGTTAACGCTGAGTGAGTCCAGGCTCGCGGTGGGTTCATCCAGCAAAAGGATGGGCGTTTTGGCACACAGGCTTCGCGCCAGACAAAGGCGCAGCCGTTGCCCCCCGGACAATGCCGCACCGCCCACGCCAACATCGCTGTCCAACCCCTGCGGTAAACGGGCGATCTCCTGTTGCAGGCCTACCGCCGACAGCGCCTCCTGCATTTCATGTTCTTTTAACGCCGGATTCGCTAATTGGAGGTTCCAGCGAACACTTCCCCGGAACAGCGGCGTATCTTGCAATAACACATTGCGACACCCTGCCAAGGTTGGTGCGTCAAGCTGACGAATATCCACCCCACCAACCGTGATCAGCCCTTCGGTAGCGTCGGTGTTACGCGCCAGAACACTCAATAAAGTGCTCTTACCCGCGCCGGATGGGCCGACGATGGCCAGCAATCTACCCGGTGGAATATCAAGGTCAATATTGCTAAGCAGCACCGGGCCGTCCGGCAAGCGGTAGCTGACCTGCCGCGCGATCACATGGCTGTCCGCCGGCGTCTCACCGGGTTGTACGAATTGGATTGCGGGTGTTTCCAAAACCCTGAGCACCTGCATCAACGCCTGCCAGGCATTGCGTAGCGACTGGCCAAGCTGCGTCATTGCCGCCAAGGGTTCGATAAACCGGACTAACAGCACCATTTCGGCAATCCACAGCGGGATGGTCAGTTCACCTCTGCTGACCCGCCAGGCCCCCAGCAGTAACACCAGCAAGAATACCGCCTGTACCGCACCGGCAAAGACCAACGTGATAGGTAATGAGCGTCGTTGAAGTTGCACCACGTTCCGGTACTGCGCGGTCAGTGCCTGTACCAACCGCTGTCCGGCCTGTTGATTCAACCCCGCGGTGCGCAGTAACGCCTGTTGTTGCCCAAACTCGGCCAGCTGCGCGGCGCTGTTCTGTTCTGCCAAATGCCGTTGATCTTCCAGGGCAAGCGTCCGTTGCCCTCCCCAACGTAGCCCCACGCCTAAAAGTACCGCGGCGATCAACAGGCAACAGGCCAGCGGCAAATCGATAAACGCCAACCCAACAATAACCGTTGCAGGGGTCACAACCGCCGTAATCAATGGAGCCAGCAAATGCGCGGGGATTGCCATGGCCGTCAGTACCGGCCCCCGCACCAACCCCGGCAAATTCACCCTGCCAAGCAGGTTGGCGGGTATATGCGGAATATGCTGGATCAAAGCACCGATCAGTATCCGTACTACCGTACAGCCAGCCAAATACCCTTTCAGCGTCGCCCAAAACATCACGCCGCCATACACCGCGGTGGCCGCCAGCAACGCCCCAAATGCCGACCAAATTTGCGCGCTGGTGCCGCTGAACCAGGCGACGATCAGCGGCACTAACATCAGACCGGCGACACCATCCAAAACGGCGCACAGCGTCACCCACGACAGTGTCTTCACCAGCGGCGTCCGATCCCGAGATGGCAAAGATTTCAGGCGTGTCATATTAATAGCCATAACTGTCTCCCTGGCTGTCCCAAAGCCGGCGATAAAGGCCCCCGGCGGCTAATAATTGCCGGTGATTGCCACTGGCGACTAACTGCCCGCGCTCCAGCACGAGAATACTGTCGGCATCCATGACATCGGCCAATCGGTGACTGACGATCACCGTGGTGCCCGGCCGCTGACGCAGGCGACCTAATAATGCCGCGGCAGTTTGCGGATCAAGCGCCGACGTGGGTTCATCCAGCAGTAAAATCGGTGCCGGAGACAGCAAGGCCCGTGCAATAGACAAGCGTTGCAGTTCTCCACCTGAAAGCTGTAAGTCTTGTCCCGGTATGCTTTGGTAACCCAACGGCCGTGCCATGATGTCCTCGTGCAGACAGGCAGCCTTTGCTGCGGCATGGACAGTGGCCTGATCGGCATCCGGACGGTAGAGCGCGATGTTTTGATCCAACGGGCGTGCCAGTGCACATCCCTGTTGCAATACCGGGGTGATCAGTTGAAAACGACAGGCATCAGACAGACTCGCCAAAGGGTGATTCTTGATCCGGATTTGCCCGCTGTCCGGATCCATAAACCGCGCCAACAGCAACAGTAAGCTGCTTTTCCCGGCCCCCGACGGCCCAACAATCGCGGTGACACTGCCGGCTGGCAGCGAAAAATTGATGTTCTGTAGAACCGGTTGATCATCGTAATGAAAACAGAGTTCGCGCACCTCAATATCGACCGGCGCAGTCATGTCGGGCTGTTGTGTTCCGCTCACCATGTCTGGCGTAGCGAGCAACGTATTCAACCGCTCTGCCGCCAATTGGGCACTACGCAGGGCATCACCGCCATGCCCCATCGCCTGAAGCGGTGCGGCAATTGCCTTAACCAACAACAAAAATACGCACAGTTGCGCGGCTGGCAGAGGCGTCTCGCCCAAGCTCAACGCGCCAGCAATGACCCAAATCCCCAGCAAGGGTGCCCCCAGCAGCAGTTGCATACCCGCGCTCAGACGGCCGATACGCTGAACCCAATGGCTGAATGCCGTCACAAAAAGATCGGCTGCCGCCTGTGCCTGCGCTTGTACCCCGGCCTGCGGATACTGCCGCACGGCAACCGGATGACTGGCCAGCGTGCCGTAGCTTTCCAGCATATCCTCCATCGTACGATCGCGCTGTTCGACATCGGCCCGGAACCGGGGAGCTCGCATCGCCAAAAACAACCCAATCGCAGCGCTAAGGGGCAGCAGCGCAAACAGCGCCAGCGACATATTCAGTGAGAACAAATAACCAAAGGCCACCAATGGCACAATCAGCAAATTCACCAAATCCGTCGGCGCATGGGCGATCAACTGATGCAGCGCTCTTACATCCTGCTCAACGTAACGGGCTACGCCATCCTGGCCTTGATGTACAAACCAGTTCAACGGCAAACGCTGCAATTTTTCCGCTAATGTTAAGCGCAGCTGATGGCAAAGCCCGGCATCTACGCTGTGCGTCAGATACAGTGCCAACGTCTGGCCGATCAGCCACACCAAGCCGCTGACGGCGATAAGCCACAGCCAACCCCTTTCAGCAACAGATTGTGTTTCTGCTGCGATATATCCCAGCAGGATCCAAGGGACCAATGAACATAGACCTGCCAACGTCTGCAAAAAAATGGCCGCTGCCAGTGGCCGGTAATACGGCCGTAACAGGCAGTGTAATGCCCCTTTCATCGCGCACTCTCCTTAAAATTCCATACCTTACGATAGCGGAAAATCAGGTGAGCTCCGGCGGGGATACTTTTGACAGCGGGACTTTTTATATCGCCCGCCGGTTAGCGTGCCCTCACCGCTCGGGGAGAAATGCCAAAGCGCTTGCGGAATGCGATGGATAAATGTGCGGGGCTGTAACCCACACGATAGGCAATGGTGGCAACATTGGCCTCTTCAGCGCTGAGCATGCGGTGTGCCTGTTGCAGGCGATACTCTTGCAGCCATGCAAAAACGCTGTTGCCGAAGATCTGACGGAAGCCGTTGGTGAGCTTGCGGGTGTTAATCCCCACCTGTGCCGCCAGACGATCCAGTCCTGGAGGATGTGGCAGGTTGGCAATCAACAGATCGCGCGCGGCATGGAGACGCTCAATGTCCGATCGTGAGAGGCGTAGATCGGCCGCCTTTGACGGGGCATCGGACAGGTGTTGCAGGCTCATGGCGATGAGCTCCATCGCCTTACCCGCCAAGTACAGATCGCGCGTGGCACCTTGCAACGGGCAAGTGGCAATCTGTGTGGATAACGCCAACAACAGTTTAGGTGCCGGGCCGATAAGCATTTTCGGCGGTTGCCCTGCCCGAGACGTTAATGCCGCCGGAAGCAGTTCAGCATGTTGATCCTGGCCGTCGCTCTCTAATTGCAAAATAGTGTAGCGCAGAGGGGTGTTGCGTTTAAAACGGTGTGTGACGGCGAAGTCGCCAAGGTTACTGAATGCACAAAGTGAAGGCTCAGCGATATGCCGTTCGGCCTGCCCTGTAACCCGGCATTGCATCTCGCCACTGTGCACCAGCGCCAGTTTGATACCGTTGATCAACGGATCATCTTCCCAGGCAGACTGCGGTTCCAGCCAGGTACCGCTATGTAACAGGATGTGCGGTGCAAATTTTAGGCGCTCGGGGTGCGGAACGGGGGTGATCATTGGCTGATGCTGTGCTGTGGAAAACGGCAGGGTTGTCATAGTGTGCACGGGGTCAGATAACGGGCAACAAGGCTTTCACTATGGCATAACGGCCGGCAAATGAAAGTAATTCTTATTCAATCCACCAACCGCCAGGGCGATGCGCCAACTTCTGAGGTTGATTTCAGCCCGTTACTCTCATATGCCGCCGTTTTGATCGCCTTGACAGGGTTACGGCGGCCACTGATGATGCTTAGCTACCTCATCCGTTTAGGTTCAGATAATGAAAACATCCCCCGCCGTCACCATTCACTATTGCTCGCAATGCAACTGGCTACTGCGCGCAGCGTGGATGGCACAAGAGCTGCTGCACACCTTCAACACCGATCTGGCTGCCGTTACGCTGGTTCCGGGTACCGGCGGCATTTATGAAATTTCCGTCGATGGCGTAGTCATTTGGGATCGAAAAATCGACGGTGGGTTCCCAGAGGCATCTGCGTTAAAGCAACGTCTGCGCGATCGCTGCTTCCCCGAGCGTTCCTTGGGACATGTGGATAATAAAGGGGCTAAAGGTTAAGGCACTGTCGTTTGCGCAGCCTGCCGTAATTGGCTCATGGCTGCCGGCATAGCCAAACCAAAGTTCAGCAAGGCACTGTCATCAATCACCAGCAGGTGCCGCTGCTTACCCGCAGGCGTAAACGCCAGCCCAGGTAATTTCCAGAGATTCACTTCGCCGCCCAGCCTGCGCAGACTGCCCTTACCTATTACCAGTAACTGTGGTGCTGCGGCAATTAACCCTTCCTGGGTCAGCAACTGATAGCGAGTCACGTTGGCCATCGCGTTCTGTAAACCGGTGCTGCGAATCGCGCCATCAGCCGCGGTGCCTTTACCGGCACCCATCGCCGAGATACCGGTGTGTGCCATAATGAACAATACCCTGATGGGCAGCGGATGGGTTGGCACGGCATCCAATTGACGAGCCAGTTTCGACTGCAGAACCTGCCCCTCTTTTTCACGCCCGAGCGCGGTGGCGATCACGGCAATTTTTTCATTAATTACGCTCAACGCGGGTTTGCCCGTCACCGTTACAACGGTAATGCCAACCTGCTCAAGCTGCTGTAATACCAACGACGGTTGTGCCAGTTCACTGGCGATCACCAGCGTAGGTTTCAACGCCAAAATGCCTTCGGCATTGAGCTGACGCATATAGCCGATATTCGGCAACTCTGTGGCTTGCAGCGGTTGTTGACTGGTGCTGTCACGCGCGACCAATGCTTGCTGTGCACCTAACGCATAAATAATTTCCGTGACGTCTCCACCAATCGATATCACACGTTCGTTGGCAAAAACCGAAAACGGCAGCGCCAATAATCCTAGAATCCAGGCTCTCATTGGTTTTTTCCTTCATGGGCAGGATAATCAGGTAACAAGCGCCTTCCGATAAGAAAGGTGCTTGTTGGGCTAAAGGTGTATCCAAGGACGGGGCTTAGAAATCGACGTTTACGCCAAGTTGGAAGGTTCTTCCCGGCATAACGGCCAGCGCATTATCGTAAGCATCCTGTTTGGTAGAGTCCGTGAGTTCACGGCTGCTCAGATAATCACGGTATTTTCTGTCGGTGATGTTATATACGCCGCCGCTCAGCTTCACATTACGGGCAACCTGCCAGTAAGCCGACATATCCACCAGACCGTAACCCGGCACCCGCAAATACTCGGCCGTTGCGTCAGTGAGCGTACTGCCGCTGGCGTTGCTATAGCTTTCACGGTTGGTGGCTGCCGCCTGTTTGCCTTTCACAAAGGTCGCAGTAATGGCGGCACCGTAGCGTTTCGCCGGATCATCCCACGCCATCCCTACAATGGCTTTCATTGGCGCGACGCTGTCAATATCGACATATTTGTCGCCTGAATAACTAGACTTGGATTTCCCTTGGTTGTAACCCAGCGCAAAATTCGCGCTCAGACCGTTAACCTGCTCAAACCAGGTGCCGAAATTCAGTCGAGTACTGATTTCGCCGCCGTAGATGTAAGCCTTGTCGCGGTTTTCTGCCTGGTAAATGGTGTAGATATTGGAAGGCACGTTAGTGAACTTGCCCGGGCTGCTGGCACGTTGATAGCGGGTATACGCAATAAAGTTTTTATAGGTGTTGTAGAACAGCGACGTACGCACCGTAACACCCTCAACGACGTCTCCCTTCATGCCCCATTCCAGGTTATTGCTGGTCTCGGTTTTCAGATCGGCGTTACCAATCAACGCATACTGTGCCGTACCTGCATAGCTGGAGCCAAGGTTCCATGAACCGTACAGCTGACTGGCGTTAGGGAACTGCGCCCCACGCTTGTACTGTACATAAGTCATCAGCGTTGGCGTAATGTCGTATTGGAAACTGAGTGACGGTAAGACTTGCGTGTCAGTATTGCTTTTGCCGTACAACGTTTCCAGTTCAGACTCCGTGAGCACCGCGCTCCCCGTGGTCAGACTGCTCAGGTTTTGCGGTTTCGTGCTTTGGTGAGCCACGCGCACACCGGGTACAACGGCAAAGCCATGTCCGTCCAGATCAAACTGGATCCGGTCCTGTACATACCCACCCAGCACGTAACTACGGCTGTCAGACTCTGGCTGCATGATGGCGGTGAACGCGCTTGGCGCCGGTTCTTCCCGGAATGGTCGCTCGGTATCCGCCACGCGTGCATTAACCCCACCACTCAGCGTATGGCGACCCAACGTTTTGGCGATCTGTGTTTCAAAACCGTAGGTGTTAACGTTGTAGTCGGAGTAAACCCGCTCCATGCTGCCGGTACTGGTCGGCATGTAGGTGTTATCATGTGCTTGAGTCTGCTGGTAATAGATTTTTGATGTCAGGGTATCGACAAAATCATTGTATGGCGTCCATTCATCTTTCAGGCTGACGCCCCAACGGCGCGTATTGCTCTGCTGCTGTGCGGTGCCCAGAATGGCGCTTCCGGCCGAATTCCAACTGTCGTAATGGGTATGGTTGGTTTTGTCGTAGTAATCTACCGTGCCGGTGAGTTTGTGCTCGTCACTGGGTTGCCAGATGCCGGAAGCCATCAGCGCATTGGAATGCCAGTTGGCCGGATAAGCCTCATTGGTACCACTGTTATTTTGCGTTTCCTGCCCATCCCGGCGGCTATACACAAACACCCCTCGCAACTGCTCATCGCCTGCGGCAGCGGTGATGCCGTTATGCCAACTGCGATTGGATGAGTCGTAATCGCTTTGGTAACCAAAGTAGGTCTGCTTGGTGGGTGACAGATACTGGTCCGCCGTCTTGGGTGAAAACGATACCGCGCCACCGATAGAGGTATTACTGCGTTCTGTTGACGTCGCCCCCGACTCAATGTCCACTTGGCCGTACATGTAAGGGTCAAGATAGTCCCTGCCGATACCGAAAGTGTTGAGCCCCGCACGGCTAACATAGCTACGCCCAGTCGCATCTGGTTGTGGGATCCCATCCACATCCAGCCCGACACGGTTACTCTCCAGGCCACGGATGTTATATCCGGTGTAACCACTGCGATCGAACCCGCTTTTCCCGGAAGAAGAGCCACCACTGACACCCGTTGCACCAATCAGCGTTTCATAACGCATTATTGAGCCAAAATCATTCCCCCCTTTTTTCTGCATATCTTGTGCAGAAATCGTGGTTATTGTTCCGGCTTTTTTTTCAATTACCGGTGCAACAACCGTTATTTCCTCTTCATTTTGCGTGGTCTTTTGTATTAAGGGTTTATTTACTTCACCATTAACGTAAAAAGTGGTGCTGGCCAGAGCCCCGCATAGGACGGACTGCCCGATAATTCCCCGGTAATTAAAAGTTTTGCGCATGTATTAACCCTGCATTAATTATTAGTATAAGCTCGCAGTTGCTTCGTCACCCGGGAGTTAACCGGGTTCAACAATATTAATGAAAAGTAATAATGTAAAAATAAAGGTCTTTCTACGTAGACTTGATGAAACACATGATAATGATAATGCTTATCATAAGCAATATCGTCATAATATTGATTGATGTATTGACGCACTATTTCCCAATTGCTTACGCAATCCTTACATAGCGGTACTACAGTAGGCCGGGGACGGATGTTCAAGCATGCAGGGATGAAAAACCCTGAGAGAACGGTGGGCATAACCCACCGTGACTGAGTTAAACAATAAAGTCTGTCGCCGTATTCGCCTGCCCTACAATTTGAACCAGGAAGTCTGGAGAGGCGTGACC
This sequence comes from Serratia sp. PL17, assembly GCF_017832355.1. GTDB lineage: Bacteria > Pseudomonadota > Gammaproteobacteria > Enterobacterales > Enterobacteriaceae > Serratia. The sequence continues at coordinate 1,283,541 of NZ_JAFIBY010000001.1, read as the reverse complement.
ATTTATATTCAACGCTAATTCACTTAAATTGCTTTGTGAATTATAGGTCAGCAGTGCTTCCCCTGCCTGGCCACTGAAATTGTCAACAAAATGAATAAAGTCCGCACCTTTAGCGCCGTGATTAAAGAAGGACAGATCAATTTTGTCGATGCCGGTTTCAAAGTCCACGATCTTATCAGGGGATGCGAAAGGTGAATCACTCACCGCTGCGAAAACAAAAATATCGTTGCCGCTGCCACCGTATAGCTGATCCTGCCCCCCACCGCCATAGATAACATCATTACCGGCACCACCGTGGAGAATATTGGCGGCGTTATTACCGACGATAACATCATTACCCGAACCACCGATGGCATTTTCAATAATTGCACCCAGTGCAATGGACACGTTCCCCTTCAACCCACCGACATCAGAGAAGGAGCCTTCTGTCAGGTTGATGCGCTGGTTCTGCGTATAGCCGGAGAAATCAAGGGTATCATTACCACCCGCATCCCAAACGGAGAAAACCAATTTCTGGCTGCTGTCCGTCGCCGTGTAGAAGTCCCTGCCGGTATTGGAGTTGAACCCGTATACCGTATCCCCGGTACGGGTACTGGTATTCGCGCCATAGAGATGTTGAATAGCGGCAATATCGTCAACCAGAGGCGCTGCGGCAAAATAGCCGCCGTTATCACCACCGGTAACGCCTTCATCCCAATAGCTCATCACGCTGAACTGGCGAGTGTCTTCGGCATAGGTCCCCTTCGCATAGCTAGGATTTTGGCCGGCATTATAAGCACCTGGGTGATCTAACCCCAGCGTGTGCCCTAATTCATGCGTGATGCTCAGGCGGCCGTAGTTGCCCAACTCAGGGTACAGGTTGGCGTAAACCCCGTCGCGGGGATCCGCGTAATCGTAATTGATGTTGAACCAGCTTTGGCCATCGGTATTATGCCCACGATAGTCATTACCCGCTCCGGTAAAGGGCTTAATTGCATAAGCCTGGCCGTCGCCTTCGTAATTACCAAAGGTAATATTGGATTTTTGTCCGGGGGCAACTTCGACAAAATTCAGGTTAGCCACATCTGCCCAAGACTGTAAGGACAGTTTTGCCTGGGCTTTTTGCTGCGCGGTAAAGGCACTTAGGCCGGTATCTTGGCTGCCGAAACGGGCATTCAGGTTACCCTCGTTATAATCCCAAACCGGGAAGGAATAAGTCACCGTCGCGCCTTGTCCCGTAATATGAACGCCATTCCAGGTCTGTTCACTGCGCGCTATTTGCTTACCTGCCGCCTCCACATCGAAAGAAGGCTTATTATTAATCGTTAATCCATTACCTCTATTATGGTAATTGAGCAAATCATTAACACTGTCCCAACCGCTTGTATTTCCATTCAGGGAATTTTCCATGTCCATCTCCAGTAGGTTAATTCATTCCGTTATATATAATTCAATTGCGATATAAACAACTGCTGCCGACTTATATTGCAGCATTTAAATCGTAGTATGATTTTCAGATTGCTCAATCTATATCGCGAAAATAAATGATAATGATGTTAATACCTAATGCGATTCACGGCATGTGCCTTTCCCCGAATGCCCGTGGAACACCCCGCATTCATTTCACCGTCACTTGCCTTTTGCCAGGCCTCTTGCGTTATACTACGCCCCACTTTTTGTAATGAACTCAGATGACTATGGAACGCTTTCTAGAAAATGCGATGTACGCCTCTCGCTGGCTGCTTGCCCCGGTTTACTTCGGCCTGTCCCTGGCCTTGCTGGCACTGTCGGTAAAATTCTTCCAGGAGATTCTTCATGTTTTGCCGAACATTTTCTCCATTGCCGAAGCAGATCTGGTTCTGACGCTGCTCTCATTGATCGACATGGCATTGGTCGGCGGCCTGCTGGTGATGGTGATGTTCTCGGGGTACGAGAATTTTGTTTCGCAATTGGATATCAGCGACGACAAAGAAAAGCTGAGCTGGCTGGGTAAGATGGACGCCACCTCGTTGAAGAACAAGGTTGCCGCGTCGATTGTCGCCATTTCCTCCATTCACTTGCTGCGCGTGTTTATGGATGCCAAGAATGTGCCGGACAATAAGCTGATGTGGTATGTGGTTATCCACCTCACCTTTGTGCTTTCCGCATTTGTCATGGGCTACCTCGATAAACTGACCCGCTACAAGCACTGATCCCCTTTAGCCGCCATGCCCCAATGGCGGCTAACCCTTCTGCCCGCCATTACATTAAAACATTAAAAATCAATTTGTTGAGCAGGCGCTTTAGGCGCAATTAAAGTGACATCGTCACTAAAATTGGCTTCACTTGCCACGTTACCCATTTCTATTAGTGCCATCTGATGATAATAACATTATAATGTTATTACACTTCGATAAGCGCAGAGGCGAGCGTAAGCCGAACGCTTCCGCTGACAGGACCTAGATAAATCATGCCGCTGAATGGTAATCCACTGCAGTACCAGGACGTTCAATCCATCCTGCCACACCGATTTCCCTGTCTGCTGGTCGATGGCATTCTGGCTGACGGCACTTCCATTGCGCAGGGGCGTCTCAGCGCCATCAAAAACATTACCGCCAATGAGCCCACATTTTGGGCCGGTCATCATCAGGTAAATGTATTTCCCGGAATATTGATGGTGGAAGCGCTGGCACAAAGCACCGGGCTGTTAGCCCATTACTATCTCAGCCCGCTGTTGCCGGGTGAACACTACTATTTTGCGGCCATTCATCATGCCCGCTTCTATCGTTCTGCCCGCCCCGGCGACCAGCTTCGTATGGACGTCGCCTTTGTTCGGCAACGTTCGGGCCTTGCCCGCTTTACAGGCCGCGCCACGGTCAATGGCCGCCGTATTTGTACTGCCGAATTTATGTGCGCCCGCAAGTAAGGTTGTTTTTTCTAATGGAGGCTCAACGAAAACGTTATGTCTTTGGTTGATAAATTGCTTAATACGCTGGATTTCTCTCCTCGTGGCCAGGTCATCGCCCGGGAACAAGATCACTGCGGTGAAATTATTGTGTCCGACCACAAAGGCTACCGAACCCTGCGTTTCGACGGTATCTGCGAGCAGAGCAAAATGTGTATTAGCGCACCGCAGGTGCCGGTTCACAATTACATTAAAACCATGCTGATGGCCGTGGCCTGGCAACCCCCTTCTGCTGCACTGATTCTGGGGTTGGGGGGTGGCGGCTTGGTGCGCGCACTGCACGCCTATGACGACAACATACTGCTGGAAGTGGTAGAGCTGCGTCAGGCAGTGGTGTCCGTTGCGCGTCAGTATTTCACGCTACCTGCCGACCAACGGGTGATTTTGCACGTCACGGATGCCGCCGATTATCTGCGGGCTAACGTAACGCGTTATTATGATTTGATTTTCTCTGACCTCTACAGCGCCTTTACGATGGATCCTCAGCAGGGCACCCAGCACTTTCTTGAACAGTGTGCCGCGCGGCTTTCGCCACAGGGTTGGCTCGTGCTGAATTACCATGAGGTCCCGGACGAGGACTCACTGCTGTACCACAGTTTGCACCGCGTATTTAACACCGTTTTGTACTGTGTAGCGCCCAGCGGCAATGTGATTATCTATGCGTCACCTGCCGATGTTGAAACGCCGCTAAACTTGCTGCGCCGCCTTTCTGCCGAGATTGGGCCGAGCTTCAATTGCGATCTTGGCTATCTGTCACGCAAAATTGAGCGGTTGCATTTTAGCTGAAACAACACGGCGCTCTTATTATTATTATCAATCTCTGGAGTCACCCTCATGGAAAAGAAAACGGCGCGTTTAACCGTACTCATTGATCCGGATAAGAAAAAAGCGTTGGAAGAGCTGTGTTTGCAGCAAGACGTCACCCCTTCCCAGGTGATCCGCCAGCTCATACGCGACTATCTGCACAAACACCAGGTTGAGTATCCTAGCCAACCAACCCACTCTAATCCGCGGGTAGATAACGTCTGAAAACAGCGCCAGGCCAGAAACGTTCACCGGTCAACACCTGGCGAACGTTTCAGTGTCCTTTCTGATTTTATATAATTATCAACGTATAAATATAACTATCGATGTATTTTTATGACTATTTTCGCTGCTTCATTAATTATTCATAAGAATTATTATTAACGAAATTCCTACCATGCAATTAATTCCCACGCTAATAAATTCAAATTATTTAAACCACCACAATCATTTCTTAAAGATCACCCTCCCCAATTCATTGATTTAATTTACTTAAAAGACAAGTTTAACAAATTAAAAACAAACCCCTTCTGTTTATTTGATTATTTAAAGTTTTTTTTCCTGTTTTTTAACGTGGTGATTTACATGAGTATCTCTCTTGAAAACAAAAAATACTTCATTTCTTTTTATGTGTCAGTTGATTTTTTAGTCGCCATTGCTATTGTTGAAGATGAGTAATTCATCGCTCCCAAAGCGACTCAAAAACCTTATTTTTATACTTAAAAATGTATAAGGACCTGACTATGCCTATAAAAAAATACGTCATTCTCGACAGTAATCCGTCTGCTGTTGGAAATAATGATTTCATCCTGTTAGGTTTAAAAAACACCGGTTTTGCCAGAGGTTGCCCAATGTTATTCGGGGGTACCGCAGATGCAAAAGACGGCCCGGTTGACGGTAAGAACTTCGCATTAAACGTAATCAAAAGAGAAACCTGGGAAGAGACTCTGCAAAATATTGAAGTCCAACAGGTTGTTCGTTATCAGGTTTACCCTAACGACATTAGTTTTTATACCAGTAAAGACTTTATCTTCACCGGGAAAGTTGCCCTGGGTGGTGAATTTGCCTGGATACGAAAAGTCAGCAAAGGAAAGTTGAAAGCCTATTTTAAGAGTAAACCTTCAGCGACCAAAGCGATGTTTGCACAAGAGTTATATGCCATGACGCTGGATCCTGATATTGACCCTACCGACGGTGAATTTGAGCAATATTTGGGTTCTGACAGTCTGAGCGCCATTTACTCTTACTGCAAAGAGACCTGTAAATAAGCGCAAGGCCAAAATTCTTTTTATCTCACACATTATCCCCTGCGTTTACATCTAAATATTATTGGGTGCTGATATTATGATCACACAAGGTTATACATCAGATGAAAAGAATATTGTCAAAAATGTCATCAGCAAATATACCAACACCGGGTTGTTTGTTATTGATCCCGGTGACCCCTTGCTGGCCAGTTTTTATGATATTCAACTCAAACTTGCCGGTCTCACCTCAGGGTACTCTCCGCAGTTCACCCAATGCTGGCAACAGACAAAGCAACTTAAACGCAGCGGCGGCCTGTTGAACGAGGCCAATAATGGCTCCGCTCAACCGGTCTACAGTATTGTGCGGTTGGATTCAACAGACGGCCGCAATTACCGTGCCGACGCCATTGGTTCCTTGCCGGTATCCGCCGCCAACGTGACGCAAACCCTGGGGTTGTTTGACGGCGAAGCGGTTAATGTCGGTACGGTGAACTACAACCAGGCTTATGTCTATGCCGCAGACTGTACCCTCAGCGCCAATGGCGTCTACCCAGGCAGCCAGATCGCTACCGACTATCCGGTCACGGTGATTTATACCTTTGCACAGACGATTGACAGAAACACAGTATACGGTGCAGAAATTATCACTACGCAAAGTTACCCCAAAGATATTTTCAATGAATCACCTCGAAGTATTATCAACCCGAATGAAATAAAGATTTGTTTAACCCGTGATGAACCCGACTGCGATTATCGGAATACCTATGACGGTTCAGTCAGAGTTCCCATTAAGGGAAATATCACCTATTTTGGCCAAATTGAACTCAACGGCGGCCAGCCGGTGAAAGCCAGTAACACCATTTATCTGATACGCACGCGGGCGGGTGGCGATCCCGTCACCCCTTTCGGCAACTACAATATTTTCACTTCCCCCAACACCCGAATTAATGGTAACAACATTTCCTGGGATTTGGACTGGCTTAAATTTAATCAGGTCAATTTCGAATCAGGTGAATGGATCTATTATGTTTTCAAGGTCATTCTTAACATTGACGGGAAAAGCATCGTTGCTTTTATTACCAATGCGCCGAAAGAGATTGAGCCAGATCAACGTTTTTTAAATACCGTACAGTTAAAACCGATGCGTATTGTGTACGGATGCCTGGCTGGCGACAGCAAAATTCTAATGCAGGATGGCAGTGAAAAATCGATTTCCGCGATTGATATTGGTGAAATTGTATTATCGAAAAATAATAAACCGCTCACCGTTGAGGCGGTCACCCGCGGCCAGGAACAGCATTATCTCGAGATCAACGTACGTAATAGCGCAGGTCAGACAAGAAATATCACTGCCAGTCTGGGGCACCCTTTCATTACACCGTCAGGCGTAGTCATCGCCCGAGAATTAACCCCATCCAGTAAATTAATCACCCTGGATGGCGAAAGCGAAATCATTAGCATTGTTCAACAGCAGGGTGATCTGAACGTCTACAATCTGCAACTCTCCTCCGCCGACGGGCACTACACCGATAACACCCTGTACGCCAACGGCATATTGGTGGGTGATATCCAGATGCAAAGAGTCTATGAGGATGAATATCATCAGCGGCCCGCGAACGTGCTGAACAAACTGCCAAAAGAATGGCATCAGGATTATCAGAACCATCTCAATAAAGCGGGGAAATAATCTCATGTATGAGGGATACCCGGACTTTCAGCAGATTATCGTCACTGACAAGCAAAGATTTATTGCCGCTTATCGGCAAAACGACGCCTACTTTTTATACCCCGAATCCGTCAGTATTCTGGTGGCAGACCCACTGGCGTTTTCTTTGGATATTGTCCGCAGCCCCAGTACCGACAGCGTCTACGGCTGGTTGAATTTCACGACCGAATTGCAGTATGCCGGCGAGCAAAGTTTGGCTGACTTCAAACGGCAGCACCCGGATAAAGCCATTAAGGTACTGCCCATATTACCCGGCAGCCTGGGGTTTGACGTCCCTATTGACTATCACAGCCCCCTCAGCGGGCAAAGCTATGACGCCACTTGGTATTCGGCGCAGTGCGCTCAATTTATTATTTTGCTCAATTCGGCCAGCACCGAGCTGATTGAGAAAACGCTGCGGGATGAAACCCTCGGTTTTAATGCCCGTCTGGACGGCTTTGTTGAGGGCGTCTCGCCCCGTCTGGCCTACTCCGTCGAATGTGATCCCAGGGCGTTGATGCTTGATTTAGCCGCCGGGGTCAAGGGTTCACAGGCGCTCGGCGACAATCGGGTAGCCTTTGATTACGGCCAGCTAACACAGTATCTCTATCAAAATATTGCTTTGTTGCCGCTGCAAATCAGCCCCCCTTTACCGATAAAGGATCCCGAACACAACCTGCTTTTCAGCCAGGCATTACTTGATCGGCTATACAATCTGCTGGGCTCCCCCTACGCCGGTCCGGCCTCCAGTAACACGGCGATGATCGCCCTGACGGTTCCTGCTCAAGGCGGCCGGGTGATTTTCAACCTCGATTCGCTGGTGCTGAGCCGACGTCCTCTGTGCTTCATACTGGATCCCTTTGCCGCTGCGCAGCAAATCGTCAAAGCCACCCCCGATGCCATTATTCACCGTTCAACGGCCCCACCATTGCCCTCAGGCGAGAGGGAGATCAACGTCTTTTACGCCTACCCGCCTGGGCTGAAAAGCAGCGTGTCTATCGATATTCAGCTAACCGTACCGGGTGGTGATATTTACCCCGTGGAGCAGACGCAAACCAAGGTGCTGACGCCGGAGCAAAGTCGATTGATTTTCCGCTTCAGAACCAGCGCGTTGGAAGCGGCGCCTTTCTTCTACCAAATTCGGGTCAACTATTCACAGGATGGCCGTTGGCTCACGCTGAGCAGCGAACTGCGCTCCTGCGCCCAGCCTGCGCTGGTACTCGATTACACCGCGCTGCCCTGCCAATTTATGACGATCAGTATTGATCCGGGCTTTGCCCGGCAAAGCCGAATTAGCGGGCTTTATCATTCCGCCGGCTGGCTGCAGGATTTGGCGTTAACCGCGGCAGCCCCCTATTTCAGCTGTCCCATTCTCGGCGACGAAACCTATGCCGAAGCGACGGCCTACCAGCTAGGCGACACCGGCGTTGTCGTATTGCCCATGCCGATAACCCAAGCCACCACCATTGGTGCCTATAGCTTCCCACAATTTGGTGCACAGCAGGCGCGTATCACCGTCCATTTTCCGGACAACCTGCCCACATTCAAGGTGACGTTCCAGCAGCAAAACGAAAGCCGCACGACGGATCACATCTTCACCCACCAGCAGGACAGCTTCAAATATCAATGGAACGTTACCTCTATTTTTGCAGCCGGATTTCGTTACAAACCCGAGGGTAGCCCATGGTCCGAGATTGTGACCGGCGATCAAACGATTGATGTCAAAGGTGAAAAATGAATACTGACGAGTTGAACCCGCAACAAACATTGCAGAATTTTTTCCTGCTTGGCCGGGCCTTTGCGTTCCACGACCAAAGCCTGCCTGCTGAGTGCTACACCTACGGCAGTTTCATACCCCAGGTGGTGCTGGACACCCCGGGTGGCAAGGTCAGCGCACTGCATTTGCTGACCAGCCCCGGTGGCGGCCTCGCGACCTTCATCGCTCCCAATATGCCGGTCGATACGGCGGCGATAGAAGCTTATATCCGCCAGCATTTCATTCCTGCGCCGAAACCGATCCGCCTGGAACAAGGGGATATTCGCCAGACCTTGTTCCTGCGTTTTGCTCGCCAGCCTGAATCTGACAGTTATAACGTCGAGTTTGAACAATCCAAAATACCCCTGACGCATACCGAGTCAGCGTTGTTGGACAATGCCATTCGCGGAGCCAAAAACCAGGTTTACCTGGTGACGCACAGCAAGTTCAACGTCAGCAGCCGCGTCACCGCCAGCCTGGAAACGGACTGGGTGGCCTTTTTGACCCTGGCATTCAACCAACAGGCTCGCCAGCCAGAGGCCATTGCCATTCTGCTTAACCAACAGATTGACGCCGGCGTGGTCACTCTGTTGGAGCAGTTCGACAATGCCCCGTCGGAGCAGACCCGCGAACTGGTCAGAAACGCGCTGGTGAAAACCGCATCGCAATTGGTCAGCAACACGCTGCGAAATATCCACTCCATAGATGAAATCCCCAACCAGCTCAGCTATGACGTGAAATACAGCAATAGCGTACCGCAAAGCTATTTACTCGCGCAGCAGCAGGATATCGCCACCCTGCTTGGTCAACTGCCTGCCGACAGCATTATCACCTTTACACCAACGCCGTTGCCGGAGCCCAGCCGACCGGACAAACCGATCAAAAATCGGCAGTGCGTGGTCAGCCTGGGGTTCAACCCTAATGGCTTCAATATTATGTCGATCGAACTGCGCTATGCGGGTGAACAAACGCCTATGCCATGGCCCAGCTTCCCGCCGGTGACGTTAAAAACGCCATCCCCGGTCAGCGAAATCACCCTCAAAGTGACCTTTTCCGACTATTCAAGCTATGAAAAATCGCTCGTCTGGCAAGACGCTATCGCACTTACCCCGCAAGACCTGGGTTTTTACAGCGTGCTGTTTGAGGCAGAACACCTGAAGGCTGATTTCAAAACCCTTTCCGGCAGTGCCAGCTACACCCCCGCCGGCCAGGGCAAAAAGCAGAACTTTAGCTTTGCGTTTCCCGCCCAGCCCTGGCTGGCCAACTGGTGGATCAATGCGCATTCAGCCGGACTGAACGGCCGAATCGAGTACCGCTGGCAAGGAAAAACCGCGTCGATCTTCCCGAAAACCTACGACTCTGGCCCGCAACAGGCCAGCGCAAGCCCCATCAAACTGCAATACAAGTAGTCACATAAACAAGAGGAACACCCTATGTTAACCACCGCTTTGCAGCAATCGGTCAAAATTCCCACGGATAAATACCTGGGTATTAAAGAGTGCGCCTATACCTGTTACGGAGACAGCCTCGACAAGGACATTTTTTACGTGGTGCCTGAAACACCAGTGTTTGTCGCCAGGGATACGAACAGTCCGAGCTTTATGTTTTACAAGTATCGCAGCGAAGATACACAGGGCGGTTATGCGCAATTTACCGTGATGTTGCCGTTCCCACCGGTAGACCTGCAGGCCAAAATCCGCGCCCAGCTATTTGGCAATATCCAAAGCCAACTGGAGGCGAAATCGGCCCTGATCGTCAAGTATGTCAAAGCAGAACAGGACTACACTGCAGATCCCGAAAATGCGACCAAAAAAGCGACAATGGACACTGCGCTGCGTAACAGTGGCCTGAACGATGAACAGGCCAGCAAGTTTGTCGCCCTGTACGATCCCAACAAGGGTCCTGACCAGTTCCTTGCTCAGTTATTGCCGGAAAATGCCGAAAAAATCAAACTGATGCAACCTAGATATACTTCGGCGCAGGCGTCTTTGATTCTGGACAGCAACGACAAATTCTACCGCCAGATCCCGACCACGCTGTCGCCATCCGGCCTGGGTGATAACAATACCGTTTTCAGCCTGTCGCTGACCGGTGAAGGCGCGACCTTGTTCGAACAGGTGCTGCAAGGCACAGACAAAAACTCCAGCGTGGGGATTCGCTTCGACTTCAACCTGGATGCCTCTTTGCCGGCGGCCAAGGTCACCGTCAGCTACGACAGCGAAATCACCAAGTCGGTGACGCAAAGCATCAGTTATCACACTTGGTCGGCCGATGAGAAAAAGATCGAGCGTGAATATATCGAAAAAGGCGCCATCAAAATCGACGTTCAGGTCGGGCTGACCGCGAAGGAAATGGGAATGGACGATGCCCAGTACATCAAGTGGAAAGAGGGTCTGACCGCCTGGGGCCAGAAACAGGTCGAACAGATTCTAAGCAGCCAAACCGGGCTGGACATGAGCCTCGAATTGCTCAATGACGCCGACGGTTTTGATAAATTCCAATCCAGCCTCAAAGAAACCAAAAGCTTTACCCGGGTCTATGATGAAAACTCCGTGGTTTCCTTCGCTATCGCGCCACAGACCCAGTTACCCTCTATCCGGTCCATCGTCGGCGAAGCCAATCTTAAAGAGTACTTTAAAGAGTACGACCTCAACGATCCTTTCTACCAGTACATACAGCCCGAATTTTTCGTTACCGACGATTTGGCGCAATATAACGTCGCCAATATCGTGGTGACCGCCATCTACGATAAGGACAACCAGAGCACCCTGCAGTTTTCCCCCAACGACAGCACGCCGAAAAAAACCGGCAAATGGTTTATCAAACCCGAGCTGGGCCGTGCATTTAAATATTCCTACACCGTCAACTTTACCGGCCTGCAGGCTAAACCCTACCATTCTGGCGAAATTCAGAGCGATCAGGATCTGATTATCTCCATTAACGTGGCCGAATGCGGCATCGTGTATGCCGATATCTCTACGTTACTCAACCCTACGGGCTGGAAAGTCTTCAGCCAGGTGGTGATCAAAACGCAATATTCCGATCCGGACAAGGGGATCAAACTCAAGACTGACAATCAGGTGGTTAATGAATCTACACCGCCCAGACCCTTTATTTATCCGATTGGCGTCGACGTGGATAAACCGATTTATTTCTCCACCGACTACTATGCCCTGGATGGCGATAGCCTGACCTATATTCCCAGCGGGGTAGAAACCAGCCCGCAACTGCCGGGTTATGGGTTGATCCGCGGTCATCAGATTCTGGTCGCCAATGCCCTGCCGAAGGCGCAGAAGTACACCATTATCTTTAAGCCAAGTCAGAAAGATATCTCGCTGATCACCTATGAGATGGTGATTTACTACCCCAAATGGAATTTCACGCAGTCCCAATCCCTGGCCCTGACCGAGTTCGATACTAAATCCCTCACCCAATATCTGACCTTTGATCTAATGCAGGTCGAAGCTGACAACGTACCGCAGATCAAATACATCGCCACGGTGTACTACGGCGACAACAACCAGGAAAAAACCGTCGAAAAACCTGTGACGGGCACGAGCACCATCGTCGTGGTGACGTTCTAATCGGTACACACAACGCAGGGCAACGTGATGTTGCCCTGCCTTCACCATTTATCAAATGGGATTGTCGCTATGAACAGCCAAATCGTAGTGCAAAACATCTGTTTTATCCGAGCCGACCCGGACAGACCCATTTATTACTATTGCGCGGCTGCGCCGGGCATTAGCGTTATCGATGGAAACCAGCCCGCCGTCCAACTGCAGATTTTCCGCAACAGCAGTCAACCGGCCACGGTTTACTATGCCATGCTGTCGCTGCAAACCCAGTTGACCAGCAGCCTTGAGGCCGCCCAGGCGGCGGCAGCAGCCAGCTCGGAGATGCCTCGCGATGCGATATTATTGCCATTACAGGCCATAGCCTGCAGCGCCACTCTGGACATCCCCGGCTTTGTCGCCGGTCAAACCAGCAAAACGTCATTGAGCGACCAACAAAACTGCTATCTGCTGGCCAAACTCCCCGCGGAGGCCGATATCGCCCTGCTGGCGAGCCTGATGGCAACGCCCGCCACCGCGCCCATCGCCATCAGCTACAAAATTGACTACCTGCAACAGCTGCCGCCGGCCACTTTCGAACTGGAGGCCCGCTGGGACCAGGTTTATCAGTTTCTGCAGGAGTCTGTCGGCTTCAACCTGTTGATATTCTCCGTCGATATCGAGGAAACCTCGTCGCGACTCATCAGCGAAAAAGTCGTGACCATTAAAGTCAGAGACACCGATCCCGACGGCCACTTTGCGCAGGCGGCGGCTGAACTGACGCAGATCCTGACCAGTGAGTTTTTTACTCCGGTGTTTGCCGAGGTGCCGCAACAAGCCAAGCCAAAGGCCGGGTTTTATTTGCAACGGCTGTCGGTTGAGGATATCGATCAGCGACGTTTAAGCGGCAAGCTGAGCGAAACCACGGTAGTGAAACGCTCGCTCTATCCGCAGGCGTTATTCGCCGAGTTGGTCGCCGGTACCGACTATCAGGCCGATCGGGTGATCAGTCAACGCGATCTGCAGGATGACTTCTTCGCCCACCGTGAAGTTCGGATCCATCTGCTGTCGGATGAGTTGGATGCGAATGTCCAACTGGTGACGGCCCGTTTGCGTTATGGCAAGGACAACAAGCAGTTCACCTTCCGTAAAGACGATATCGAGCCTAAAACCTTCAGGTCGCCCAGTATTACCGATCCGAAAACAGGAAAAATGCTGTGGCCCGTCGACTATGACTTCACCGTCTATCTCAATCAGGCGGTGGGCGGCGTGAGATCGGTCAATTCCGGCCCACTGCACACCGAATTGAATGACGTCTATCTAGACATTGAGTCGCTGTATGGCCGTTATGATTTTGTCATCAAGGCAGCCAGTCAATTTGACTGGCGCTGGTACCAGTCAGTGTTGGTCACCCTGCGCTGCCGCCATATGAAACTGCCGGCATCCAGCCTGTCGAAAAGTTTCCAGATTAGCGAGACATCGCAGCAGCATGACTATCCGGTCATGCTACCCAACCCCGACCTCTACCTGTTTGAGGTCATCAAAGAGTACAGCTGCGCCGCCAATTCGCCCCATATCCCTGCGGTGCTGAGCGAACCCACCAGCCAGGATGTGTACCTGTTCTCCCGCCTTTACCAGCAACGGGTATTGACGCTGTCCGCCAACATGGACTGGCAGCAGGTCGAAATGGTGCTGGTCTCAGCCAGCTATGCCTACCTGCCTGGTGATGACGACATTTTGCAGCAGGTGTTTCAGTTTACCGAATCCGATGCCGCTCCCCAGCGGTTCAGCGCCGACCAAATCGACCCGCTACGCCTTAGCGTCGACCTGGAGATCTGGTTCACCTACCAACCGGGCCAGCAAGGGGATAAACCCGAGTACGTCCAAACCTCAACCGTTCAAGACGGTATCGATATCGCCAACCTCAATTAATTAAGGAAACGCCATGTTATTACTCAGAGCAAGAACCGCTACCATCAAAAACATCACCTTCTTTGCCGATGACTCCGATGACAATCAGTTCTGGTATTTACCCGGTGATATCCATATCGCAGAAAAAGATGGAAAACCGATTTTTTCACTGATTAAGTACACCGGCGACAACACCGGTCAACAAGGGGGTTACCTCAATTTCGAGGTCAACACCGCCATCGATCCCGCCGTACTGGACAGCGCCTTCAACGAATACCTACGGAAACTGAAAGTTGACCCGAAAACCGCCCGTAAGGCGCAGGTCCCCTATGACAAAGGCACGGTAAACTTTTTTGTGCTTGATGTGGGTAGCACCAACGGCGAGTTGATCAGCGCACAGTGCCCCAGCCTGTTTGGCAATAACAGCGCCATTTTCAGCGCTAAACTGACGCCGCAGCAGGCGGTGATCCTCGAATCCGCGTTTAATAAGGCGCAGGCACCGGCCGCCGTGGCCTATAACCTCGGTTTTACCGGCATCACTCCGGCGTTAAAAGTTGAAGTCGAGGCCAAGTTTGAAAGCCTCTACAAGGAATTTGATCTTAAATTTGGCGCCAACATCCCAATCCCGGTTGAAACCCCCGCCAGTTTCTGGCTGGGTTTTGACAGCGTGATCAAGAAGTTGCAGCAGGACCAGAAGTTGATCATCAAAGTGACCGAAAGCATGCCGAGCGAAGAGGCAGCCAAAGAAAAAGAATGGGCGCTGCAATTCGTCAAAGAAGAGATCTTGAAAAGCTTCTTCACCGCCTCGCTCAAACCTAATGACGACAGCAATACCCAGGCCAAATCGGCCAGCGACTCCATTTTGGACTCGCTGATTTCGAGCAATAAAGAGGGGGAAGAAGGCGGCAAAGGTGGACTGTTCCCCAGCGCCTCTCTGGAGATAAAACTGGTGCGGATCGAAGAAACCAAGAGCCTCAACTTCAATTACGTTTCCTCGAAGGCCCTCAGCCAATCTGCCGTGCCGCAAAACTTCATCGGCAGCGATATCCTGCGCGCCAAAAAGGAGCCTCCTTACTTTATTGAAGTTAACGTCAACGACCCTTTCTACCAAAAAATCGATTTCACCGTGCTGGGGCCAGACGGTTTTGACGAGTACGGTATTAAAGCGGCCACCTTCAAAATCAGCTACAACCAGCAGGTTTATACGGCAGAGCCCTTCATCGCCGACGACGGTAAATGGAGCAAGGTCATTTCCCGCAGCAGAGACATTAATGAACTCTTTGTGATCGACAGCGAATATGCCTTCAAGTCTGCCGCGACCACAGGTTGGGAAGGCAGCAGCAGCTATCAGCCGCGGTCGGTCTCAGCTTCCACCCTGCTGAACCTTGATCCCGGTTCGGTGTTGACCTTCAACGAGATCTCGATTTTCCTCGACCGAAAATTTTCTTGGGAAAATTACAATCAGGTGATTGTCGAACTGACCTATCTGGACGACAAACAGAGCCGCAAAACCAAAAAATACCTGTTTAACCCAGATAAGACCGAAGAGCAGACTTTCAAGTATCGCTGCCTGACCGAGAAACCCTGGAAGGTCGGCTACAAAATCACCTACCTGCTGGTCGGCGGTGACAGCGTCACGCGGGATGGCACCGAAAACCCACCGGCCATCGTTATTCCGGCCGTGGCATAGGTGACTGACGATGGTCGAACGCAATGCAGTATTACCAGCGGCATGGAACGCCCTGGTAAGTGCCCTGTGCCAAAAAGCACCCTATTTACGGACCACGCTGGTGCCCGAGATCGCCCGTTTCAGCCAGGCTCGCCTGGCTTCAGGCTGCCTGTCCGCCGCCTTTAACACCAGCCTGCTGGGGTATAACGGTTGCCCACTCGAGTTCACCGTTTCGTCATCAAAGCCGCTGGCGCTTGCCTGTACCTTGGATCCTTTTTTGCCTCGCTACGCGGAAAACCGCGGCATCGACGCTTTTTATCGACACAGCCAAAAGATCACCGCCTCACCCGTTGAGCCGGATGTTGAACGCTGTTTTGCCGAGATAGGCCACATGCAGCGCCAAAGCGCTCAGCCCTTGAGGTTCGGCTCTTGGTTGGGGCGAAAATATACCCCGGAGGGGGTTAAAACCAAGGTGTACTCGGAGGTGCCTGCAGATTGTGCCTGGCCAGGTGGCGTGGCGGATTATCCTGCGGCCTGTCGAGACGTGGGTTTGTCTTTATTGATGATCGGCTATTATCCGCAGCTGCCGGCCTCACCCCGTGAATACTATTTTCAATGGCACAGCGCGCTCATCACCCACGCAGATATTGCTGCGGTAATGGCCTTTTTTGGCTGTGGGATGCTGTTCTCTACGCTGTCCCCCTTGCTGGAATGCGCCCTGTTGCAAACCTTGTGTCGCGAGGGTTTTCCCCCCACGACCTACGGTTTTAGCCTGGCCTATGCCCCAGGCGGTGAACTGGAAAGTTTTACCTTGTTCACCATGGCGGCCAGTTTCTTTGGTGATAACCAGCGCGTATTCCCGGCACTGCAAGCCTTATTGGCGCAAAGCGGCCAGGCCTTGCCCTTATTGCAACAGGCGGTGGATAAGCAGCTTGACCTGCAGTTTAACGTGGTCGGTTTTTCGGTTGATCTGCAAGGGCATAACGCCACCAGCTGTACCTTCAGCCCGCAAAATACCTGCTTTGAGGCGTTGCCGCTGGAGTCTACCCCGGTGGTGATCATGCCTGGCAAACCGGCGCTGGCGACATTACTGGCGCAACAGTGTGCCAGCGGCGCCTTTGCCGCCCATGTCAGAACGCCTGACGGACGCTGGCATCAGGATGAAAACGCCTTTGTGACTGCACAGGTGTTGCGCACCCTGGATTACACCTCGCAGACCGCCCCCTTTATTGAGAAGGCGCTCGATTTTTTGCTGGCTTGCGAGGCCCGCCCGTTCCACTTCAGGTTTTGGCCGAACGCTGCCCATCCGCGCTGGATGGCGAACCAGAGTATCTGCGCAGATATTGACGACACCGCCATTATTACCGAGCTGTTGTACAAGTTTGGCCGCATTTCGTTGTCGCGGGTTAGCCAGACGATTTCACAGATGAACGGCTATCAGGTACGCCGGGTCGATCCGCGGCAGCCCGCCGAACAGCACCAATGGGCGGAATGTCAAAGTTTTCATACCTGGATGAAGGACGACAACGACATCCGCCAGTTGGATTGCTGTGTAAATACCAACGCGCTGATCCTGCTCAACACGCTGACAAGCGGAAACGGTGCCGTATTGCCGGCCTACCGACGCATTATTCAGATGTTGAATCAGGCAGTGCAATGGAGTGACGGCCGTTACGATCGGCTCAGTAGGCTAACCCCCTATTACGCTCATCCCGGCGAATGGCGCACCACCCTGGAGTACGCCAGGCAAACGGGGATCCCGCAACTTTCCCCCGTGATTGACGCATTGGCCCGTTGGCAATGGCCCGCTGAACCCTTGGAAAGCCCGCTGTACCGTCGGCACGACGGGCGCTTTCTCTGGACCTCTTCCTGCCTGAACCAATTCAGAACGCTGGCCCAAACCGAATGTACTGAGGATAACCATGAATACCTTTCTCAATGACCTGGTGACACTGAACCAAATTATTCTGCAGAATGCGCGCGAACAGTTTCCTGACGTCGCCGCCAAACAGTTGCGCTATCGGCGAGCAGCGCCGATGGCGGCAAATGACCTCACCGCCGAGGTCTGCACCGAGATCGTTTCAGGCGAAACGCGCTACCAGATTGCCACCAGCACCGACGGCACCCATTGGAGCATGAAACTGGACTTCACCCTCAGCCGTCAGGTGCCGCAAGTTCCCTATGTGGTGCTGAGTTTCACTTCCTTCGGCAGCGCCGAAGAGATGATCTTCAATCAGGTGCTGCTGACGTCACAGGAAAACCGCTACCATGCGCAGCTTGACCTGCAGCGACTGGAGCAACGTGACGCCTTACTGCGAGCCTTATCCGACTACGATGCGCAGACCACGCTGGTGGTCGCGATTAAAACCGAGCACGGCATCACCAATACCGTCACCGATCCCAAGATTTTCTACTTCGCCGAAAACTACTACCCGTATATTTATCAGGGCATCCTGCCGCCACCGCCACGCCTGCAACTGATCCTGACTCCGCTGGAGTATCAGCAACTGTGGTACAACTACTACCAGGATTATGTACGCAAAAATTATCTTTACTACCTGCCCGATACCTTCCTGTTGGCCACCGATACCGACGGTAAACCCATGCTGTCGATCGCCTTCTCAGCCCCTGAACACGCCACCTCATTGGGAGACGTCCAGGTGACCTTTGACTACTTCCTGTTACCCAAGGTAAGTCAGGGCAGAATTGCTAACGCCACAGAACAGTTTTCGCAAATGCAGGCGGACGCCAGGCTGGTCCCGTTCGCTAATGCCGATACGCTGATGTTGCAGTTGGCGTTGCCCGATGGCAAAACGGAGGAGAAGAATGCGCTGATCAATCTGCAAAGTGGCATTGTCGATTCCTTCACGCTGCCCGCTCAGCAATTTGCGCTGATATGGGACGCGTTATTCGATCGCTCACCGCAAAACCTGCTGCTCAAAGGTTATTTGGCGGTGCAATTCATCGGTTTCAATCCGGATCATTTGCCGGTGATGTTGGCGCTGGACGCCAAATACCAGAACAAGGTGCGCGACTTTATCAAACAGACCGCGCCGGTGGACATCTACAAAACCCTGGAGTTCAGAAGTGACAGCGGGGCTTACGATCCGTCAGGGCCACGCCCGATCAAACGCATTTTGGTCAACATCGACAATCAAACGATCGAGCTGAATAAAGAGCACCCCAACCATGACGTCACGGTCAAAGTTTCAGCACTGGATCTGATCCTCAATCCGGATAAAAAGCTGGTTTATCATTATGATTTGCAGGTTTACTACGTCGACGGTGGCATGACGCCCTACTACGATAAAACCTCCAGCTTTGAGATTATTTACGTGCCGTGATGACTTGTCAGTCTGCCGCTGAAAGCAGGCTACGTAAAAACAGCATGATCAACCGGCCTGTTGGATCGGCGCCCGGGCGACTGCGCTGCAAAGCCAGCCCGTGCGCCATTGCCATCAAGGCCGACGCCAATTCATTAGGGTCTGCCGGCGGCGTCTTTCCCCTTTGCTGAAACAGCGAGCCAATCACCGTGCCAATTTTTGCCTGGTGCGCATCCCAAACACGTTGATACTCAACGGCAAAGGCCGGGCTGCGCTTCGCATGCAATTGCAGTTCAATCGATAATGTACACCAGTCGACCTCCTGATTCAGGGTTGCCGACCATCCTTCAAGCGCGGCTAACACCTGGCTCGCATCAGCGGTGCGATTTTGGGTCAGGCGAGAGAGTTGCGCGGCCTCCGCTTCCATATGCCGCTGCAAAAGCTGCAGCAGCAGATCTTCCTTGGAAGCGAAATTGGAATAAAAAGCCCCCTGTGAGTAACCCGCCTGGTTGACGATATCGCGGATTGAGGTACCACCGTAGCCCCCAGAAACGAATAATTGTCGGGCGGTCTCGATCAAGCGTTCGCGGGTCTGCTGTTGGCTCTCCTCGCGGGTTAGCCGTTTTTTTGTCGTTTTCATCTGGGTCAACTTTACGCGGATTATCCATGCTCTTAATGCATTTAAAATATCACTTGATATTTCAAACCGCCACCTCTAGATTTAAATATCACTTGAACTTTGAAAACCCACTCAAGATATCCATCATGATGAAAACAAAAACGGCGTTTGTGACCGGAGCGACAGGCCTGCTCGGCAATAACCTGGTCCGTGAACTTGTCTCCCAGGGGATAGCGGTCAAGGCACTGGTACGCTCTCTGGAAAAAGGCCGCAAACAGTTTGGAACGACCGAAGGTATTGAATTAGTTGCCGGCGACATGACTGACGTGAATGCCTTTGCCGAACACCTGCACGGCTGTGACGTCCTGTTTCATACCGCCGCCTATTTTCGTGATAATTACAAGGGAGGCAGTCACTGGGCTCAATTGAAAGCGGTCAACATCACCGGCACTGAGCACCTACTGAATCAGGCTTACCGGTGCGGCGTGCGCCGTTTTGTCCATGCCTCCTCGATAGCCGTGCTCAACGGTGAACCAGGAGCGCCGATCGACGAAACCTGTTTGCGACGTCCCCAGGATGCCGATGATTATTACCGCAGTAAAATACTGGCGGATGACATAGTCTTAGAATTCCTGCGGCAGCACCCGCAAATGAACGGCAGCCTGATCTTGCCGGGATGGATGTGGGGCCCAGGCGATCTTGGCCCTACGTCTTCCGGTCAGTTAGCGAATGACGTCATGCACGGTAAACTGCCAGGCTTGGCCGCGGGGAGCTTTTCCGTGGTCGACGCGCGGGATGTCGCACTGGCGATGATCCTGGCAGCAGAGCGAGGTAGACGCGGTGAGCGCTATTTGGCCGCTGGACGACATATCACCATGCACCAGTTGGTGCCACTGCTGGGGAAGATTGCCGGAGTCAAAACACCCAAACGCACGCTGCCAATGCCGCTACTCTACGTGCTGGCGACACTCCAGGAGGCCTATGCTCGCCTCAGCGGCAAACCCGTCTTACTCAGCATGGCCACGGTACGTCTAATGGTAAAAGAAGCTAATCGCTCCCATTTCAATCACGCGAAAAGTGAGCGAGAGCTGGGCCTCACATTCCGTCCGCTGGAGCAGACACTTCAGGATACCCTGGCGTGGTTGCGCAATAATGGGCAGTAAACACCGGATGTCATCATGCTTTTTGGGCAATCACCTGTATCGCCCATTTGGCTTGATCTAAAACATCTCAACGTATCGATGCCGTTCACTGGCGTGGAAGGAGAATACATGTTTAGTCATATCACCGTCGGCGTCAGCGATCTGGACAAAGCCACTGCGTTTTACGATGCCATTTTGCTGCCTTTAGGGTTAACACAACGCCCGGTCACGCCGGATGGCGGCCCCGCGGCACGTTGCTGGGTTGTGCCGGAACACGCCTTGCCACGATTTTACGCTTATCAGCCCTATAATCGGCAGCCGGCCAGCGCGGGCAACGGCAGCATGGTGGCGTTCGCTGCCCACAGTGAGCAGCAGGTTCGTGACGCCTATGCCGCCGGGATCGCCGCGGGCGGCATATCGGAAGGCGAGGCCGGCGAGCGCCCTCACTATGGCCTGGGCTATTTTGGCGCTTACCTGCGCGATCCGGATGGCAATAAAATTCATATCGCTTACCGGGGGGACCTGTTGTAATCGGGCCCCTGCTTACCGATCGTATTCGTCCTGAGGGTCATCACCAGCGCGATGGCCGCTAAGGCTCCAGCCGCCAGGAACGTCACACGCATGCCATTTGACACGGCATCCGCTGTTGCCAGCTTAATGTCACCGGTGTTCGCCGCCAGCATGAACAGTGCCCCCATGGCGGAAGCACCGGTGATCAACCCAAGATTGCGTGAGAGATTGATCATGCCAGAGATCACGCCGCGCTGTTCAGGGGCGGCATGCGTCATCAGTGACGTATTGTTGGCGACCTGAAATAACGCGTATCCCAGGGTGATCAAACACAGTGGCACCAGATAACCCAAGACGCCCTGTTTTATCGACATCATCGCCATGACGCCTGCCCCGGCGGCCATGATCGCCAGACCCGCAGCAGTGACGCTGTATACGCCCATACGATCGACCCACCGGCCTGCAGGCACACCGAGCAAAGCCGCCACGGTCGGACCGGCAGACATTGCCAACCCGGCCTGTCCCACCGGCAGTCCCAATCCACGCGTCAGATAGAATGGCCCCACGACCAGCGTTGTCATCATCACCGTCATCACCAGCGCACTCATCGTCAGCCCAATACCCAACCCCGGCTGCCTGAACAGCGCCAGTTGTATGAGGGGAGATGCGGTGACGTTTTCCAGCCGCACGAATAACCCCGCCCCCAATGCGGCACACAGCAGCAATGCCACATTAATGACGCCAAAATCACCACGCCCCAGCGTCATAGACAGGGCATAGCAGGCCAGCGTTATCCCCAGCAGCAAGGTGCCGGGCAGATCAAACCGGCCGCACTCTTTTTGTGAAGGCTGGCGCCTCTTGGGCAAAAAGCGATAAGCCAGAATAAACGCCAGCAGACCCACAGGAATGTTAACCAGGAACATTGCCCGCCAACCAAAAGCATAAAGCAATGCACCGCCGAGCGACGGGCCCAACGCCGTGCCGATCGCCGACATGCTGCCAAGCAGCCCCATGGCACGCCCGGTGTTGTCTTTATCGACTGTCTCACCCACCAACGCCATGGTCATCGCCATCATGACTGCGGCTCCCAACCCTTGCACAATCCGCGCCGCCAACAGCGGCCACACACCCGGTGCAACGGCGCACAGGCCAGACGCGAAGGTAAAGAGTGCAATTCCCAGCAACAATAGACGTCGTCGCCCTATTCGATCCCCCAAACGCCCTATGGCGATAATGGATGTAGTGATAGCCAGCAGATAGACAATAACGACCCACTGAACCGCCTGGAAAGAGGTATTGAATGCCTGTGCCAGCGTAGGCAAACCCACGTTGGCAATGCTGGCCCCCAACGATGAGACCAACATTGACAGGGACAGGCTGGTGAGAAGCCCGCGTAGGTGTGTACTGCCGGTGGCGTGTTGAACATTAAGCTTCATCGCGTTTTCTCCTGAAAGAATCTTTCAGAAGCCTATGCCAACGCAGGACATGGCGGAAGACGCAGCACATGCAGTTTATTAATGCATCCAACGCCATGTCATGGTTGCCAGAAACCCGCATTAAGGCGCAAGCACCAAAACCACTTCAGGCAGATGATGGGGAAACTGCTTAAGGAGACGTGATGAAAATAGACCTGATGTTTGATGACCTGTCGGCACGCGCCGTGCAATACAATGCGCGCGCTTCGGTCGATGATTTTGACGCCTGTATGGCGCAATACGCAGCGCTGGCTACCCAGGCCAAAGCGGAAACGCCAGGGATCTATGACCTCCATTACGGCATGGGTACCGCAGAACGCCTGGATCTGTTCCCGGCAGCCAATCAGCCTGCACCGCTATTGGTGTTTATTCACGGCGGTTATTGGCATTCCCAGCGCAAAGAGGAAGCCTGTTCAATGGCAGCCAGTTTCACGCGCCACGGTGTTGCCGTTGCCACCATAGAATACACCTTGCAACCGGAAGCCACGCTGGCTGAAATCGTCCGTGAGGTGCGCAGTGCCATCGCCTGGCTCTATCACCATGCCCATCAATATGGCGTCGATCCTGAGCGCATTTTTGTCAGTGGCAGCTCGGCGGGCGGTCATCTGGCTGGCATGTTGATCGCCGATGACTGGCAGCATCTTTATCAGGTACCGGTCAATGTCATCAAAGGTGCACTGGCGTTGAGTGGCTTGTACGACATTCGTCCGTTATGTGATATCTACGTGAATGACTGGATGCGTCTCACGCCAGAGCAGGCAGCAACGCTTAGCCCACTGTTTATGCTGCCGGAAAAGGCCAATGCGCCGCAGATCCTGCTCGACGTCGGTGCCAAAGAAACGCAGGGGTTTAAAAACCAAACCTTGGCCTATTACACCGCCTGCCGGGAAAAGGGGCTCGACGTCAGGCGGCTGGAAGATCGGCATAGCAATCATTTCACGCTGGTAAACGCACTGGCTAATCCTGACAGCGACATGTTCAAACACGTGATGGCGATGATTATGTCATCTGCGCGTGCAAGGCAGACGGCATAACATGGGGTGCGATGGGTATCTAAAACCTGCGGTTTTGTGACGACGTTGCTTTAAACCTGCATCGGGGGGCATTGCGCCCCCTGAGCATGAAAATCAGTCTCTTTTTTTGCCAATGGCAGAGAAAATATTACACAGCTCACCCAAGCCATAAATCGAGCCGAGCAACACGGCTATCATTACTGGCACCAGGATCACCACGGTTGCCAAACTTTCAATCATTTCTAACATCGCTTTCTCCTGGTTTTTAAGCAGAGGAATACCTTTCCAGAAAGGGGTATTTCCCTGGAATTTCTTAAGGTTATTTTTGCTTGATTTCAATCTGTGACGGAGATCACAACCTTACGTCGCTAATGTAACTTACACAGTTGCATTACCGCAATGCAAAAAAATGCTCTCTCCAGGGCTTTGGGGGGCGTTCACCCTATGGCCTGAAAAGGCATAATAATGATGAGCCTTAGGATTTTTAACGGATTTTAATGACCGCCCTGCCGATCCCACTGAACGGCACGCTGATGTTTTAATCGCCAAGTACACCATCAGCAACGGCGAAATAAAAACGCTTTCTCAAAATTAAGAATATTTACCTATTCTATTTTCTTCCGGAAGAATACATTCATCTCAACTTTTACTGGCCGATTAATCAGTACTTTCTTTGTCTGTTAATTAGGCAATTTACCAGGAAGATCTTATGAACCTTAAACGTGCCGCAGGCGTAATGGTTGTTATCATGGCTACGCTGTCCGTAACGGCCTGTGGGAATATGTCTCACCGCGATCGCAACACCGCTATCGGCGCTGGCGTCGGTGCGCTGGGCGGTGCCGTATTGACCGACGGCAGTACGCTGGGAACCTTGGGTGGTGCGGCCTTGGGCGGTATCATCGGTCACCAGACCAGCCGTTAATATTTCCAGGCCGGGCACTTTTTCTTGAAAAGAACCCGGCCTGATCTATTTTAAACATCCATAGAGATTAATGGGTATATTTTATATTCAGTGAATTTAAACAGATTAACGCACCTATAAATATTTCCGCAAAAACCCTATTCGTACGCTAAAAACACGTCCTATTTAATAACCTCGTCCTGTTCACCGCAACAACACATTTGGCTTTTATCGATGAGATAAGGGAATACTCGTCCGGGGCACCCTATCAATGCAGGTCAATCTACAATCATTGAAAAAGCGGCTGGAATCCCCCTCCGCAGAGGGGGTTCACGCTACCCCTTAACCTGGGATACCACGTTCAGCGGTTGCGCGTCAGGCAGGATATTCATATGTTCCAATACCTGGGCCATAATCTTGCCAAACACAGGGCCTGCCACCGAGCCGCCAAAGTGCTTACCGGCCTTCGGATTATTGACCATGACCACCAAGGCGACTTGCGGATCGCTAGCGGGTGCCACACCGGCGGTGTAGTTGATATAGCCCCCGTCATATTTACCGTTAGCCCCCATCTTCTCTGCCGTGCCGGTTTTAATCGCCAACCGGTAACCCGGCACGGCGGCACTGAGCCCACTGCCGCCTGGCAAGGCGTCGCTTTCCATCATGTGCACCACCGTTTTTACCGTATCTTCCGGTAAAATGCGTTGCCCCATAACGGGCGGCGTCACCCGGGTAATCGACAGTGGCCGATAAACACCATAGGAACCGATAGTGGCGTATTCACGGGCCATCTGCAGCGGTGTTACGCGCAGGCCATAGCCAAAGGAGAAGGTCGCACGTTCAATGTCCGCCCAACGCTCGCGGTGCTGTGGCAAGTAGCCGCTGCTTTCGTTCCCAATGCCCAGATCCGTCGG
The DNA here is from genome assembly GCF_017832355.1 of Serratia sp. PL17. Taxonomy (GTDB): domain Bacteria; phylum Pseudomonadota; class Gammaproteobacteria; order Enterobacterales; family Enterobacteriaceae; genus Serratia. Next base: position 1,258,075 of record NZ_JAFIBY010000001.1, on the reverse strand, counting down.
CAAACCCAGACCAAAGCTCTTGTACACTGCGGGAAGTACGGTGGCTGGCAGGGCTAACGCAATGTGGGACACGGCGATGTCACTGGATTTTTGCAACACACCGGTAATGGTCAGTTTCGACCAGTGCCCCACGTCCTTGATCAAGTGGCCATTCACGCGATAAGGCGTGGTGTCCAGCACGGTATCCGGCTTGATTAAGTGGTGTTCCAGCCCCACCATCACCACCACCGGTTTCACCGTGGAGCCCGGTTCAAAACTGTCGCTACTGCACACGTTGCGGATATCTTTGGCCGGCGTATTGGCATAATTATTCGGGTTGAACGACGGGTAGCTTGCCATCCCCAACACTTCGCCAGTGTTTACTTTCACCAATACCGCACAACCAGAATCAGCCTGGTTAGCCACCACACCGTCGCGAATTTGTGCGTACAACACATATTGGATGAATTTATCGATACTCAGCGTCACGTTCGGTGGCGGTACGGGATCGACGCTCTTGATTACGCCAATCACCGCGCCGCTGCCGTCTTTCTGATATACCCGCAGGCCATTTTTGCCCTGTAGCAGGTGGTTAAAGCCGAGCTCAATGCCTTCCAGCCCCTGGTTGTCCTGGCCAACAATGCCAATAAGCCCGGCAGCATCCTGGCTCATCGGGTAGAAGCGACTGAAATCCTGCTCTGTGCTCACGCCCGTTAGATGCAATTTGCTGATATAGTTCGCGTTATCGTCTTCTACCTTACGTGCCAGATAGACGAAGCGCTTATGGGCGTTAGTCTGGATCAGCTTCTGCACGTCGCTCAGCGGCATTTTCAGTACATTGGCCATACTTTGCCAACGCTCATTGCTGAGGTCGGTGTTGGTGTCCAGAATATGCTTGGGATCCAGCACAATATCTCGTGATGACACACTCACCGCCAAAGCTTCGCCATTGCGGTCGGTGATCATTCCCCGATTGGTCGGCACCACTTGCGTGCGGATCGACCGCTGGTCCGCCTGATCGGCCAACTGCTGGTGCTCCATCAGCTGCAAATAACCGACCCTGAACGCCAGCAGAAAAAAGCACACCAGTATCCCGCCGCAAATCCAGCCAAAGCGAAGGCTTGAATAATTTTTACCGCTTTTTTTTGTTGAAGGCGCCACTGTTAACCCTGCGTTTTTATTCGGATTATGTAATTATTTCAGTCTAACCTGACGGAAATCTTTAGAAGATTGCAGTTTGTAAGAAAGTAAAAACAAACGCGTTTACTGTTGCACATCCGCGCTATCGTTTAACTCCGGTTTACCTTTCTGGTCCGCGTCAGGCTGCGGTGCGTTAGCCGGGTCAAAAATGTGGTCAAGAATTGCCCGCGCGGTCGGCCCAGCCACCACGCCATCTCCCCCGCCGTTTTCCAAAATCAGCGCCATTGCCACCCGCGGATTCTTATAAGGAGCAAACAAGGTATAGAAAATATGATCACGTAACCGCACCGGGATCATTTTGGCGTTATACGTCTGATTTTCTTTCAAACCGAAGACCTGTGACGTCCCGGATTTGGCAGCTATCTGATACGGAGCGGTATGGAAAAGCTTATAGCCTGTACCGTTCGGCAGATTGGCCATGCCATACATTCCATTACGTACAATGCCCCAATACGGCGATTTGGCATCACCGATCTGCATGGCCTTTGCCGACGGCTGGTAGCGGCTTACCTGATTGCCCTGGCGCATGGAGTACAGCAAATGCGGCGTTTTCGCCTTACCGTTATTGATCAGCGTGGTTAATGCCTTCACCATCTGGATCGGCGTGGCGACCCAATACCCCTGGCCGATACCCACCGAAATGGTGTCACCCTGGTACCAAGGTTTCTTATGTACCCGTTGTTTCCATTCACGGCTTGGCAACACGCCACGATACTCTTCGTTAAGGTCGATCCCGGTCGCCTGGCCGTAACCAAACTGGCTCAGCCAACTGTGAATGCGGTCAATGCCCATTTCGTACGCCACCTGATAGAAGAAGGTATCGGCAGATTCTTCAATGGCCTTGGTCACATTCAACATGCCGTGGCCGCTCTTTAGCCAATCACGGTAACGGCGTTCGGTGCCTGGCAATGTCCAGGTCGGCGCGCCGAAGAAAGTGGTATTGGGGGTAATCACACCGGCAAACAGCGCCGACGTCGCCATGTAAGGCTTCACGGTGGAGGCCGGTGGATACAGCCCCTGCGTGACGCGGTTAATCAGCGGTAAGTCGGGGTTGGTCAGCAGTGTTTTATAAGCTTTATAGCTGATGCCTTTCACAAAAGGATTGGGATCGTAACTGGGGCTGGAAACCATGGCCAAAATGCCACCATCGCGCGGGTCCTCAACCACCACCGCCGCACGCTGCCCCTTCAATACCGACTCAATGTACTGTTGTAGAGACAGGTCCAGCGTCAGATAGATATTTTTACCGGCCTGTGGCGGTTGTTCCTTCAGCAGGCGTATTACGCGACCATGGTTATCCACCTCCACTTCTTGATAACCGGTCGTGCCATGCAATTCGGACTCGTAGTAAGCCTCGATGCCCTGCTTACCGATATTGTGGTCGGCGGCATAGTTCTCGCTCAGACCGGCTTTATCCAGCCGCTTTAAATCACCGTCATTGATTTTCGAGACGTAACCCACGACATGGGCTAATTCTGCCCCATAGGGATATTCCCGCTGCTGATAGGTATCAATGGTCACGCCGTCAAAGCGATACTGATTTACCGCAAAACGTGCCACCTCGGTTTCTGTCAGACCCGTTTTCAGCGTCACCGGTTTATAGCGGCCGTTGTGATGCATTTCATCGCGAAAAGCAGTGATATCTTCGGGGGTCAGATCGACAATCGGCGTCAACGCCTGCAAAAGCGCAGCCATATTGTCGATTTTGCTGGGGGTAATCTGGATCTGGTACAGCGTAATGTTGCGCACCAAAGGAATGCCATTGCGGTCGAATATCAGCCCTCGGCTGGGTGCAATTGGCACCATTTTAATGTCGTTTTGGTTGGACCGCGTTTGGTAAAAGGCATGCTGCTTAACCTGCAGACGGTACAGGTTAACAATCAAAATGCCAAAACAGGCGACAACCAACACCATCGCCACGCCAGCACGGCGGATAAACAGCATTTCCTCAGCGGAATGGTCACGGATTTTATCTTTTAATAGTGCCATACGTGGCAAGTTACCTGTCTGACGTCACATTTTCCCAAGATAAATCAGGGCAGTGAAAAGTCGGCAAGCATAGCGTTATTGGCTAACGGTCCCCACGAAAAGGTTGCTAATGAAATGGCATAAATGTTTCAGCATGTTTGAATGTTACCAAATGCCGATTTTCCCCCGTTCAGGGATTGAGCAGTGATTTGCAGCGATGCTACAATGTGACGAAGATCACACTAATTTACCCTTGCCCGCACTGATTTCCCGACGCACCGCCGGGTGCGGCTTTTCCACCAAGGATCATGTTCGATGAGTACCATAGCCACAGGTTTTATTATGATGCGCTGGGAGTTACTGAGCGCTGTTATGATGTTTTTGGCCAGCCAGCTAAATGTCGTGTGCCGTAAGACCAGCCGCAACGGTATGGCATTTATGTTCAGCAGCCTGGGGCTATTCACCACCTGTTGGTTCGTTATGGGCCTGATGGGCATCAGCGTCAGCCAGGAAGGATTTGTGCAATTTTGGTCAAACGCGTGGGATATGTATGTCGACGTGGTGAGCAACACGCCTGTCGACTGGCCCATGCCCTGAAATCGCCCCGGCAGGTAGAGTGCGACGCGCTTTACCTGCCGTGAATATCGGCTCCGGCCTCGATGTTATATTCTTTCCGCGTTGTTCGTAGGGGTAAATAAACGCTAAACCAACCTGATTCATTCCAAAACGGTTCATCGACTCGTTTTACAATAGTGCACCACTTTATTGAATAAGGAATATTCAAATGCATAGAAACACCTTTAAAATAATAACACTTTTCTGCGCCACGGTATTTTCGACGGCCTCTTTTGCGACCGTATCCGTCGTCAAAAAGAGCAATGTAAAAAACAATAACGTTGAATCCGCCAAAATCCTGTATGTCGGCGATGTCACGGAAAAAAGTGTCACCGAACTCATTGCCTCCATCGATGAAATTAACGCCAGCTACCCCGCGTTAAAACACCTGTATTTGTATATCAATAGCGGCGGCGGTGATATGGCCAGCGGTTACATGGCTTATGAAGCGGTCAAGAGCTCGCCGGTCCCCATTACCACGGTTAACTCGGCGTTTGTCGGTTCAGCGGCAACCCTGTTCTATTGTGCCGGTAAAGAAAGACTCTCCATGCCCGCCGCCAGCTTTATGCTGCATCCTGCGGCTGCGTCAAACATCAAGCAAGACTATCTGAAGCCTAACGAAATAGCGCAAATCAAGCAGTTCTCCGACGGTTACAATGCGTTGTTCCGTAACGTATATAAACAATGCACCACGTATAATGATGAAGAAATAAGTAAAATGCTGTTCAATGAAGATGGCCGCCAACTTATTAATCTCGATACTGCATTGGCAAGGAAGATGACGACCGACAAAGCCAATAAGATGGAAACTGTTCCAGTGTCTTATTACATCTTGAATGAAGAAACCAATAACTGATTGCGTTTCACCCTGAGCCACTGTTCAACACCCCTATATTCACAGCGCCCCTGAATTTAAAAAGGGAACGCTGTGAATGTCATGCATCATGCCACCTTGTGGCAACGCACCGCCGATCCCCCTAAATTCACCCGTAAACTTTGTGGCAGTTGGCACCCTTCCCCCGCATACGGGCATCTCTCGCGGAAAAAACAGCCTGGCGGTAATTGGCGGTTGCCCGGCAGTTCGCCCTTACGGTCTTCAATCGCACTGTCACTCAGTGACCGGCCTGCCCGCGGCACAGAATCCAGCAGCAGCCGCGTATAGGGGTGCTGCGGCTGGCGCAGTACCTGTGCGGTCGGCCCCAGTTCTACGATTTGCCCCAGATACATCACGGCCACCCGGTCACTCATATGCTGGATCACCGAAACGTTGTGCGAAATCAGCACGTACGTCAGATTGCGTTCGCGCTGCAATTCCACCAGTAAATTGAGGATCTGCGCCTGTACCGAAATATCCAACGCAGAGGTCGGTTCATCCAGCACGATGATATCCGGTTGCGAAGACAACGCACGTGCAATGGAGATGCGCTGGCGCTGGCCACCAGAAAACTCATGCGGCAATCGGTCGATCGCCTCCGGCCGCAGGCCAACCTGTTGTGCCAGCTCCGTTGCCAGTGCTCGCCGCTGTGCCACACTGTTATGCTGCTGCACGTACACCGGCTCAGTGATAATGCGCCAGACTGGCAAGCGTGGATCGAGCGACGACTGCGGATCCTGAAATACCATTTGCATACCGCTGCCAAACCAAGAACCCGCGTTGCGAGCACGCACCAGTTCGCCACTGCTCGGTTTTAACAATCCCATCAGCAACTGCGCTAACGTGCTTTTGCCGCAGCCGGACTCACCGACGATACCCAACGTTTCGCCACGCATGATGTTGAGATCCAGCCCATTGAGCGCATGCACATACTCTTGTGGTTTGCCACACCAGTTATAACTGGCAGGAAAACGCAGGCGCACATTGCGCAACTCCAGTAGTGCTTCAACGTTCATTTCGCGCCTCCAAATCAATAGACTGCGGATGCCAGCAGGCCACGTGTTGGGCCGGTTCAGAGGCTAATGGCACCAGCCGTGGCGTTTGCAGGCACTGAGCGTCAGCGTGGCTACAGCGATTACTGAAAGCACACCCTGGCGGCAAGGCACCAAGATTGGGCACCGTGCCAGGAATGGCACGTAACAGACTGCGTGGCTCGGCATGTTCCGGTGCCGCTAACAACAACCCGATCGAGTAGGGATGACGGGGATTTTCTATCACATTTCCCGTGGTACCACTTTCTATCACGTGCCCGGCATACATCACGTACACCCGGTCACACAGCTGCGAAACCACGGCCATATCATGAGTGATAAACAGCACTGCCGTACCGCTGGCGCGCGCTTTTTGTTGCAGCAAACGCAGTACCTGCCGCTGTACCGTGACGTCCAGTGCGGTCGTCGGTTCATCGGCGATAATCAGTTCCGGTTCGCAAGAAAACGCCATGGCGATCAACACCCGTTGGCGCATGCCGCCGGACAACTCAAACGGATAGCGCTCCATCACCCGTTCCGCGTCGGCAATTTGCATCTCACGCAGCAGTTGGGCAGCCTTGTCTCGTGCCGCCTGCGGGGATAGCTGCTGATGCAGGCGGATCACTTCACACATTTGCCGACCAATTTTGCGCGTAGGGTTTAGCGCACTCATCGGCTCCTGAAAAATCATCGACACCCGTGCGCCGCGCAGTTGGCGCATTTGCCGCTCGCTGGCGTTAAGCACGTCAGTGCCCAACATCTCCAGAGAACCGCCGGTAACGCTGTAGCCGTCTTCAGCCAACAAACGCAGCGTCATCATCGCCGTCACCGACTTGCCGGAGCCGGACTCGCCAACCACGCCCACAATTTCGCCAGCCTTGACCTGCAGCGATACCCGGTTGAGCGCTTTGATACTGCCGCCGTAAACCGGGAATTCCAACTGCAACTCATCAATGGATAACACCGTAGTTTCGCTCATTAACGCCCCCGGGATTTAGGATCAAGCAGGTCACGCAGACCATCGCCGAAGAGATTGAACCCCGTGGCGGTGATCAAGATCGCCGTTCCGGGAAACGCCGAATACCACCACTGGTCGAGGACATAGTTCCGGCCGTTGGCCACCATCGCCCCCCACTCGGCGGTCGGCTGCTGCGCACCCAGCCCGATGAAACCCAGCGTGGCGGCCATCAGAATCGCGGTGCCAATATCCAACGATGCCTGCACCACCAGCGGCGGCATCACGTTGCGAAGGACATGCCAACCGATCAGGTGCCAGCGTGAGGCACCAAAGGTACGTGCCGCTTGCATATAGGCCTGATGGCGAAGCGTCAACGTCTGCCCTCGTGCCAATCGGACGTAGAATGGGATGCGTACCACGGCAATCGCCAGCATGGCGTTGAACAGGCTGGGCCCCAGCGCTGCCGCCAATGCCATCGTGAGCACCAGCGAGGGCACTGACAGCATGATGTCCATGCAGCGCATGATCAACGCATCCACCGTACCGCCCATCACGCCGGAGAAACAGCCGAGCAGCGAGCCAATTCCGCCCGCCAGCACCACCACCGCCAATCCGGCGGCCACCGACTGACGGCTGCCGACCAGCACCCGGCTGAACAGGTCTCGGCCCACTTCGTCGGTGCCGAACCAATGCGCTGCCGAAGGCGGCAATAACCGGGCGGTAAGATCGATAGCGTCTGGGTTATGCGGTGCCAACCACGGTGAAAACAGCATCAGAAACACCACGGCAATCATGATGGCAGCACCCAACAGCGTAAGCGGACTGCGGCGTACCCGGTACCAGGCACGACGCAGGCTGACAAAACGCAGTGCTGCCTCCGCCACGGGCGGTTGTTCGATTTGAATCATCGTCATTATCCCTCGCGCCCCATTCGCGGGTCGATCCACAGATAGAGCAGATCGACGATCAAATTCACCATTACATAGGCAAAAGACACCACGACGGCAAAGCCCATCACCGCCGGGAAGTCCAATGCCTGAATGGAGTCCACGACGTAAGCCCCCATACCTGGCCAGGCAAATACCGTTTCAGTCAGCACCGCACCGTACAGCAAATCCCCCAGCGCCAGCCCCAACACCGTCACCGAAGGGATTAACGCATTGGGCAACGCATGGCCCAGCACCACACGCCAGTGTGAGAGGCCATTGGCCCGCGCGGTACGGATGTAGTCTTCCCCCAACTGTTCAAGCATTGCCGAGCGGATTTGCCGCGCCACCACGCCGAGGTGAACAAACGCCAGGGTGAGTGCCGGCAAAATCAGATGCCGCAGACTGTTCCAGAACGCTTCACCATTGCCGGTCAGAAGTGAATCAAGCAGATAGAATCCGGTGATATGCGTGGGTGGATCTAACCAGTCGTCTAACCGACCACCGCCGGGTAACAGATTGAGTTGTCCATAAAACAAAATGATCACGCCCAGCCCCAGCCAGAAAGCCGGGGTAGAGATGCCGGTCACCGACAATAGCCGTACCAGATGGTCGGGCCATTTATTACGGTAAACCGCCGACACAACCCCGAGTGGAACGCCCAACGCGATCGCCAATACCAACGCGCAAAAAGCCAACTCTAACGTCGCGGGAAAGAAAGCGCGTAAATCCTCTAGCACCGGTCGCCCGGTGCGGATAGATGTCCCCAGATCGCCGTGCAGCAAATCCAGCACATAGCGACCGAATTGCACATATAGCGGCTGATCCAGGCCCAGCTGTTGGCGAATATGCTGGACAATCTCCTCACTGGCCCGGTCACCGGCCAACAGCCGCGCCGGATCGCCGGGGATCAGGTGTGAGATGGTAAAGGTGATCACGCACACCCCGAACATCACCAGCACCAGTCCCCAGCAGCGCTGACGGATAAGGCTCCAAACGTTCATAGTGGTTTCCCATGGTGCATGGGCAGCCAAACGGCTGCCCGAGTTGGATAGCAATATTGTCTTCAAACCAGGGATACTCGGGCCTAACGCACCGACGGCCAAAGCCGTTACGACCCCTTCGGCACGCTCTCCCTAATAACTGGCTTTGTTAGCTGTCTGAAGCACCCAAACAACTTACTTGCTCATCTGCCCAACGTTGAATACCTGCTCCAGCATCGGGTTATATACAAAGCCCTTCACATCTTTGTTCATCGCTACCTGATAGTTTTTCTGGAACAGATAGACGTAGGCCGCCTGGTCAATGACGATTTTCTGCGCGGCCTGATAGTCAGCAGTGCGCACCTGTTGATCGGACACCGATACCGCTTTCTTCAGCAGCGCATCGACCTGCGGATTACTGTAGAACGCACGGTTGCCGGGTAGCCCTTTCTTGTCGGACTCGAACCAGTAGTTCATGAACATGTAGGGGTCGGCAAAGTCCGGGCTCCAGTTGCCAATTGCGATGTCGTAATTGCCCTGACCGATGCGATCGCGCATGGTGGCGTTAGCCAATTTCTCCAGCTTGACGTTGATGCCCACGGTCGCCAGACTGGCCTGTACCGAAAGCGCAATCGCCTCCCAGTTGGGATCGCTGACCGAATACAGGAAGTTCAGCGACGCGGGTTTATCCTTCACCGCCGCCAGCGCTGCTTTGGCTTTATCGGCATCTTGGCTGTACTGCTGCGCGCTGGCATCGTAACCCCACATGCCTTCCGGGATCGGGCCACGCATTTGTTTGCCGTTACCGCCGAGGATCCCTTTCACCATGCCCTGATAATCCACCGCGTAAGAAATGGCCCGGCGCAGATCCACCTGGTTTAGCGGTGCTTTGCCGTTGTTGAGGTATAAATAGGTCACCCGCAACGACGGATATTCATTTACCGCCACCTTGTTTTCGCTCTTTAATGCAGTGAGTTGGTCGATCGGCAGTGACTCGGCAATGTCCAGATCGCCACGTGTCAGTTGCAAACGGCGGGTTGCGCTTTCACCGATGATTTTGACCGTCACACGCTTAAACGCCGGTTTTGTCCCGTTGTAATGCGGGTTCGGCACCAGCACCAGTTGTTGTCCTTTCTGCCAACGATCCAGCTTGTACGGGCCCGAACCGGCACTGTGACTCGACAGCCAGGCTTTACCTTCATCGGCCGGATTGGCCTTGGCGATAGCCGGGTTAACAATACCGGCCCCGTCGTTGGCTAAGGTGTACAGGAACGGCGCAAACGGGGTTTTCAAGGTAAAGCGCACGGTGAGCGGATCCACCACCGTGACCTGCATGTCTTTCGGGAAGGCTTCGGACGGCCCCTGGCCAATTTTCATCAGGCGTTCAAACGACCACTTCACGGCGTCTGCATTGACATCCGAACCGTCGTCAAATTTGTTGCCCGGCTTAAGCTTAAAGGTCCAGACGAGTTGATCATCAGAAGCCGTCCAGCTTTCGGCCAGTTCGCCTTCAACCTGAGTCGAGCCTTTCCCGCCTTCGGTTTTGTACTGTACCAGCCGTTGGTAAGCCGGATAGGTCACCGTCCAATCGTTGTTATCAATAGTCACCGCCGGATCCAGCGTTTGCGGATCGGCGGCTTTGCCAATCACCAACATGTCTTTGGGTACGGCGGCCTGTGCCTGCCCCATGACGACCATGCCCAACGTCACTGCTGCCGCCAGAGCGGCGTATTTGATCTTATTCATAAACAAAGCTCCTGATGCGTTGAATGTGTGTTGTTTTAATCGTAAGAAAAACAGCCGAAACGATCGGCCAGCAGCGGGTAATCACCGGCGTTAGGCAGTTCAAAGTGCCACCATTCGCTGGCAATGCCGCGAAAACCTCCGGCAGCCATCACCGCATTCAGCAGCAGCCGATTGCGTTGCACCTCCGGAGAGAAATCAGGGTAAAACGGGTGAGAGCGTTCGCTCATCTCATCAAATCCGGTGCCCATATCCAGCGCTGTGCCGCTGGCGTCCAGCAACGTCACATCGATCGCCACGCCGCGACTATGGTGCGAACCGGTTTGTGTGCTGGTGACATACTGCGGATCGGGACACGCCAGCCACAACAGTGCCTGCGCCTGCTGTGGACGGTAAGCATCAAACACCTGCAGAGAAAAACCGGCCAGCCGCGCAGCCAATAAACAGCGCCGTAGCCCTGCCACCGCATCGGGATGCAGCAAGCAGCGGCTTTCACGGTAGATTGCCCGCCCCGTCAGGTTGTCAGCGGTGGCGTACTTCAGATCGATAGGCAAGTCGGGGAACGTGGCTGCCAGATCGGTTAAGGTTACATTGTCACTCATTGCATTTTCCCATAGCGATTAAGATTCAAATTGCCCCAGTTCTTTTTGCAGGATGCGGTTATTGGCCAGCCGTTGTTCTACCGCCGCTCCCCCTTGTTCCAGCACGGAGGACAGCAGCAAGTTGAACAAGCAGCTGAACGGTGCCAATGAATCCCAAAATTGGCCGGTGTCAGTTTTCACCTGCAGCAGGTCAATGGGATAATCTCGTGCCCAAGGGCAGTAAATATCGGTAACCAGTGCCAACCGCAGCCCGCGTGCGCATGCCGCCTGGCAGTATTTCTGGGCGATAGTGGAATAGGCGCGGGTATCGGTCAGCACCAGATAGGGTGAATTGAATTCTGAATTGAGTGACTCTACGTAGGTACCGGACAGACCATCGGCGTAATAGACCTTGGGCCGCAGGTATTCCAGGTGGCTGTAGAAGGCGTTAGCAATCCCCCGCGTCGACTGGACGCCAATCACAAATACCGCCTCTGCCTGTGCCAACTGGCGGCTGATCTGGGCAAAAGCTTCGCCACCCGCCAATTGGTAAACGTGTTCTATCGCCTCCAGTTCCAGCGTTAACGCCTGGCGTAGCTTCTGAGGCTGTGGCTGTTTGCGACGTTGTCGGTAGGCACCCAGACGATCGGTCACGCCCCAGGGCTGATACAGCGCGGTGCCCTGTTCACGCAACGTGCGTTTCAAGTCCTCAAGATTGCGGTACCCCAGACTACGCAGATAGCGCCCGACTGAAATGCCGCTGGTGGCCGTGCTGCGGGCGATGCTGTCAGCCGTTTCAAACGGAACTTGCGCCAAATTGGCCAGCAGATATCCGGCGATACGCTTGCCCGTTGGGGTCTGAACCGCAAATGACGCTTCGATTTGTGCGATCACATCAGGGTGCTCTGCCATATTCTGCCCACTGTTGTTGAGTTGTCACTAAACCACCTTCTGTTACTCAGATAACAGACGCTGATGATGGCTATGCATGGCCTGTGCCAATTGCGAACGGCTGGGGGAAATTCACACACGGCGCCGTAGGGCAACGCAGGGACGGCAGAACCTACGGTTACAACATAGTCATCAGTTGATAACTATTGCACAACAATTGGGCAATGCATCTGGCAATGCACTGCCATGAACCACTGATTTTCAATTTTATGACAGCGCTTGCGAAACCAATGCAAACGTCGGTGCAAGATCGTAATCCGGTCTATGAGGCTCGCCTCGGATCCTGATCGTGGGCGTATCAATACAGGGCAGACCCCGTCTAACGCCCCCTTCGTTAAGTCCACTGTCCAGTGGTGAATCCATCTGCACACTGGCCGCTGCAAGGCTTGATCAGGGCAATGTCCCGGCGGGTTTTACTTTTGTTCACTTATTTCCCCCGGCACAGCCTGATAACCGGTGTTATTATTATTCTGCTCAATAATTCCCTCCTAATTCAAAGTGGTACGACAAGCTGATGGAAGCGTGGAAACTCAATCTGATTTCGGTCTGGCTCGGCTGTTTCTTTACCGGGCTGGCAATGAGCCAAATCCTCCCTTTTCTCCCGCTGTATGTCGAACAGCTCGGTGTTACCGGCCACCAGTCGCTGAGTATGTGGTCCGGTTTGGTATTCAGCGGTACTTTTTTGGTCTCCGCATTGGTATCGCCGCTGTGGGGCAGCCTGGCGGACCGCAAAGGCCGAAAACTGATGTTGCTGCGTGCGTCCCTGGGGATGGCAATCGTGATTGCGCTGCAAGGCCTGGTCAGCAACGTTTATCAACTGTTCGCGCTACGCGCATTGATGGGGCTAGCCTCCGGTTATATCCCCAATGCGATGGCATTGGTTGCCTCGCAGGTGCCACGCGATAAAAGCGGTTGGGCACTGGGTACGTTGTCCACCGGCCCGGTGACCGGAGTGATCGTCGGTCCGCTATTGGGTGGGTTAATGGCCGACCACCTTGGCTTACGCGTGGTGTTTTTTGTCACTGCCGGGCTGATGTTCGTCAGCTTCCTGATCACTTTGTTCCTGATAAAAGAACGTCGCATTGAGGTGAAAAAAGCCGATCGGCTGACCGGTAAGGCGGTATTCCAGTCGCTGCCCTATCCAGCGCTGATCGTAACGCTGTTTGTCAGTACGCTGATGATCCAAGTGGCCAATTCGTCCATCAGCCCAATCTTGACGCTTTTTATTAAGGAGTTATCCAGTGATAGCAGCAATATTGCTTTCATTAGCGGCATGATTGCCGCCGTTCCCGGCGTTGCGGCCTTGATTTCCGCCCCGCGTCTTGGCCGGCTTGGCGACCGTATCGGCACCTCACGTATTTTGTTGGCCGCACTGGGGTTAACAACGGTGCTGTTCGCGATCATGGCCTGGGTGGAAACGCCACTCCAACTGGGGATACTTCGCTTTCTGCTGGGGTTTGCTGACGGGGCCTTGATGCCTGCGGTACAGACGCTGCTACTGAAGTATTCTTCCGATCAGGTCACTGGCCGTATCTTTGGTTATAACCAGTCATTTATGTACCTTGGCAATGTGGTCGGCCCGCTGGTTGGCTCTGGTGTTTCGGCACTGATGGGATTCCGCTGGGTATTCGCCGTAACGGCGGTACTGGTATTGATCAACTGCCTGCAGGTTCGCCGTCAGTTTAAAAAAGTTGAGCGTGACCAGGCGTGATCAATAGGGCCGCCGCAGCGGCCCTGATAAAAGGAAGTACTGTCATTGAGGGCGGTAATAAACAGCGATTAATCCCGCAACCAAGGGGTAACGGTCACGCCGATCAACATCCCTTCCGGGCTGAGTAAGCGGGTCACGCTTTGGCCCCACGGCTCTTCACGGTTGGCAACCAACAGGCGATAGCCGCGATCAATCAGCCCTTGAGTCGCCAGCGCGATATCGGCGACGTCGAATTCCATCCAGGCCTGCGGCACCGGCAGATCAACGGGCCATTGATCGCTACCGAAACACGATTGTGCGGCCTGCGCCAACGGCCACAGGGCAAAGTGTTTTACCCCCTCCAGCGCGCCATGCTCGGTTAACAGATAGTCTGGATTACCTTCCATCGGCTTAAGCGGCAATCCCAATGCGTCAACATAAAAGGCTTTGCTGTGATCCGTCTCTTGAGTAATCGGGCCAAATCCAGCGATAAATAACACACCCAGTCCTGCGAACTGCTGTTCCATGTTCTCTCCTGTAAAGGACATCAACGCCCCTGGCGCATTTGTGTTGGGGAAAATCCGTAGGCCGCTTTAAAGCGATTGCTAAAGTGGCTGGACGAGCTAAAGCCGCACTCCAACGCAATCTGCGTCAGCGACAGTACGCTGTGGCACAGCAACCTTTCCGCCTGTTGCAACCGTGCACGCATCACGAACTGGTGCGGCGCCATACCGGTATCATGTTTGAACATACGGGCAAAGTGGAATTCACTCAACCCGGCCTCTGCCGCCAAATCTGACAGCAACAACGGTTGGTCCAGATGCTGCTCTATGTAGGCTTTCACCCGCCTGGCAACCACGGGGGCCAAACCGCCCCGTACCTGTGGCAACACCCAATGCAGTTGGCTGTAATGCTGCACCAAATGCGACATCAAAAAGGTCGTCGCACTACTGAGTGCCAGCTGATTGGCATTCTCCTGCCAGTTACAGTTGAGTATAAACTGGCGAAACAGCAACGTAATCTTGGGATCTTCGCCAAACGCGAGCTGATCGAGGTTAATCGCGGCAGGGCTCCGATCCCAGGTGTGTTCCACCACCTGACGCAGATGCCGATCGGTGCAATAAAGGTGTACGAAAGATAAATCGCTGCGCACATCCCAGGTAGATTCATATTGACGGGGCATAATGCAGAAGCGGTCTGGCCCACCGCCATTTTTCCAACCGCCGGGCACTTTCTGATAGCACTCATACCCGTCTGCGACATACAGACTCAGCGTATGGTGATCGGCACTTTCCTGAGTAATGCGATCGTTACGGTTGGACCAGGCCGCAATTTCCACACCGGACCCCAGCTGCACATTGTTGTGCAACTGCGCGTTATGCTCCCGCAGTGTTTCAAACGCCTTGTACCTGGACATCACCCGCCCCCGCTTTTCCCAATGTTTCCAGTGTAGAGAGAGGTGCCGTACCACACCAGACGCTAACCCTCGCTTTTGCCAAAAAAAGCGCAAGAATATGCAATTGCGCGCAATGCGCTGAAAGCGCGATACCCAGCCACGAAGGATACTGCCCCGGTCTATTTTTGTCGGAGTCAATTATGAACACGCTGTTGTACCTGGCCGTGGTACTGATTTGGGGCACCACCTGGATTGCAATTACCTTACAACAAGCAGGCCCGGTGGCCATTCCTGTTTCCATTAGCTACCGTTTTGTTGTTGCCGCCATGACGATGTTTGTCATCTTGTTGTTGATGCGCCGCTTGCGCCGCATTGCCCCACGTGACCATGTGTTTTGCATCCTGCAAGGCTGCTGCGTTTTCGGTTTTAACTTCTACTGTTTTTACCATGCTGCGGCTTATATCAGCAGTGGTTTGGAATCGGTAATTTTTTCAATGGCAGTGCTGTTCAATGCCGTTAACGGCATGATTTTCTTTCGTCAACGCCCCAGTCCGAACCTATTGCCGGCAGCGGTGCTGGGATTAACCGGGATCGTCGCCCTGTTCTGGCAAGATTTGGCCGCCACGCAAATGGCACCCGAACTGTTGAAAGGCATTGGACTGAGTGCGCTCGGTACTTACGGCTTTTCGCTGGGAAATATGATCAGTACTCGCCACCAGCGGCGCGGGCTGGATATTCTCTCCACCAATACCTATGCCATGAGCTACGGCGCAATACTGATGGCATTGATCGCGCTGTCTCAAGGAGCGTCGTTCCAGATTGAATTCAACACCCGCTATATTGGCTCATTGCTGTATCTGGCCATTTTTGGATCAGTGATTGCCTTCGCGGCCTACTTCAGTCTGCTGGGCCGCATTGGCGCCGGGGCTGCCGCCTACAGCACACTGTTGTTCCCGCTGGTCGCACTCAGCATTTCAACGTTCTATGAAGGCTACCAATGGCACCTCAATGCCGTGATGGGTTTAGGCATGATTTTACTCGGCAATCTGGTGATGTTTGCGAAGCCGGGCAGGTTCAGTGCGCTATGGCACAAGCGGGCCGTTTAAGTAAAGAGCGCCTTACTGGAAGGCGCCCCCCTGGTTATCAGCCATCACCCAGAGCGAGTTTTTTTGGTTACTCCGCCATTAATAACCGGTCAGTTAATGTCGGTGAACGTTCCAATGAAACACTCAAGCGCCTGCGCCAGTTCGCTGGCGCCCTCCCGTGGGGGATGGTGCCCAACACCGGGCATCATTAATAAACGGGCGTTAGCAATCCCCTCAGCAATTTCCCCACTGAGCTCTGGCGGTGTCGCTACGTCTTGTTCCCCACAAATAACCCATGTCGGGGTCGTTATCAGCGGTAACAACGCACGGCAATCTCCGCGTTCGATGACCGCCGCATCTATCGCCAACGACAGCCCCTTACGGTCATGTTTCAGCATGATAGCCCGGTCTCTCACCATGGCCTGCGGATTGTTACGTCGCCAGGCTGGCGCATTGACGTGTTGCTGCACATTGATGAAAGCGGCCTCGCAATCTTCATGACTACCTTGCAGGAGTGTCGTTTTTAAACGCTCCCACGTCCCGTAGCGTTGGGGATCCTCTTCACGGGCGCTGGTTCCAATTAACACCAAACCGGACAACAATTCCGGGTGCTTTGCCGCCAACCGGATCCCCACCATTCCACCCTGACTTTGCCCAATAAATACCACAGGCCCCAGAGAGAGTTCGTTAATCATCAACGCCAGATCGTCAGCAATATCATCCAGACTCCATCCCCGGTGATTGAAACTGCTTTCCCCGTGGCCTGGCATATCAAGCCCAATACAGCGGTAATTTTTTGCCAGTACTGCCATCTGCTCGGTAAAAATATCGCCATCGACAAAAAGTCCATGGGCAAACATGAGCACAGGTCCTTCACCTCGATCCGTATAGGCATATTCTGTGTGATTGAGGCGTACCCTGTATTTCTCATCATCGCAGGTAGAATCAAAAGCTCGTGCAAGCAACGCTGAATCTTCAAAAATCTGATAACGCGCAATCAAACCCTCTCGGATTTGAAAATGCAGTACAAAATCGCTGCCTACAGTACGGCCGGTAGAAACCACCCGGTGGCGGAAATACCCTTTCACCATGACGCTATCATCGGAAACCCACCAGTTATCCAACCGGAAAACCCGTGGCTGAAAGTTTTCAGGGAATGACCGCAACCACTGACGCACCGACTCGCGTCCTTTCAATATGCCAACGGTTGAAACCTGTGTGACCCCGTCAACATGCCACACCACATCATCGGTCAGCAGTTGTAATGCGCTATCAACGTCGCCCGCCCCAAAAGCGCTGATGTAACGCTGCACAACTTCGGTATGAAGTGAGGTAAGGTTAGCCATGTCATGATCCTCTTAAGAAATAATAAAACCCGCCGTCAAAACTCGAACAAAGGGCGTCAGAGGGGTATTATTGGATTTCTTTTTATGCATAACTACAGAAGAAATTGCCAATAGGTTTTCTAAAAATGAAAAATATGGATTGGAACGATCTGCGTTATTTTCTTTGTGTGGCCAGGCATGCAAGCCTGACCGGCGCAGCACAAGAAATGAGTGTCAGCCAGTCCACTATCGCAAGACGTATTGCCGCATTAGAAGAGAGTCTGGGTACTGCGCTATTTGTGCGTCATGCAACGGGTTATTTCCTGACGGATAATGGGAAGGACGTTTTAACGCAAGCCGAACGCGTTGAAGCCCGGGTGTTTGAATTGGAAAAAGATGCATCAAACCTGGACGCGACAGTTGCCGGGGTTGTCCGGTTGGCCACTGCAGAAACAATGGCCACTCATGTCATTATTCCTGCATTGCCGTTATTGGCTGCACGCCATCCCAAACTACGGCTGGAGTTGATCACCGGCATCGACATGGTTGATCTCCCCCGCTATCAGGCAGATTTGGCATTACGCTTGGTGCGACCTGGTCACGGCAATTTAGTCATCCAAAAGCTGGGGAATATGCCCTCTGCTGTCTATGGCAGCCAGGATTACCTTGCCCTGTCCACACCAGAAGAAAGGCGCTTCATCTGCTGGGATAAAACTTTTGCACATCTGCCGGCCGCACAGTGGTTAGAAAAGCATGGACATAGCCAAGAACCGGCATTAACCACCAGCAGTGTCGCAACACAATATTCCGCAGCAAAAATGGGGATCGGCTTAGCCGTCTTGCCCTGTTTTATGGTGATGGATAATGATCCGCTGGTTCAAACGCTGACACCGCAAGAGGTATTCACAGAAGAATTGTGGCTGGTAACGCATGCTGACGTTCGTGTCTCAGCACGCGTGCGAGCGGTCAGCGGTTTTTTGCAGGATATTTTCAAGGCAACAGATACCCGGTGGCATAAGTAAAAACATCGTCTGGTGCACTTAACGACTCACGCTGGTGCACTATAGTGCACTGAATAGATTTAATTTTAATAAAATCAATATATTAAAAGTTGGCATGTTTTCTGCCTGTTCTCTTTGCAACTTTATAAAAAGGAGAACGGGCACATGCAAGAAAGCAACACCTTAAACGTTAAACGTAGGCAGTTATTAAAACTCTCTGGGGTTCTGGCCGGCGGTATCGCGCTGGTGGGGTTGAATCGTAGTGCACTGGCGAACCTCTCTTCGGGCGACGCCCCTTTCACCACCCCCACCGTCGATAATCCGATCCGGATTAACTTCAACGAGAACCCACTGGGCATGTCACCCAAGGCACAGGCCGCCGCACGTGATGCCGTGATAAAGGCCAACCGCTACGCCAAGGACGAGATCGTCGCGCTACGCAGTAAACTGGCCAGCCAATATCAGGTACCCGAAACGGCAATCCTGCTCACCGCGGGTTCATCCGAAGGGATCCGCGCCGCAGTAGAAGCTTACGCCACTTTAGATACCCAGTTGGTGATCCCAGAACTGACCTACGGCGACGGCGAGCATTTTGCCAAAATCGCGGGTATCAAAATCACTAAAGTGCCGATGCTGGATGGTTGGCAGTTCGATATCGATGGATTGAAAAATGCGGTGGCAAACTACAAGGGTCCGTCATTGGTCTACCTGGTTAATCCAAATAACCCCACGGCAACCATTACGCCGGCAGATGTGATCGAACCCTGGATCGCCGCGAAACCGGCCAACACCCTGTTCATTGTGGATGAGGCTTACGCCGAGTTCGTCAATGACCCACGTTTTCGCTCGGTCGGCCCATTGTTCAAGCAGGGAGCAGACAATGTCATCCTGCTTAAAACCTTTTCAAAAATCTTTGCCATGGCAGGCATGCGTGTGGGTTACGCCGTGGCGCAGCCAGAGATCATTGCCCGTCTAGGTCACTACGTCGCCGGTGAGAAAATCAATTTCTGCGGTGTCGATGCAGCATTGGCCTCGCTGGATGATCAGGCCTTCATCACGTACAGCAAAAAGAGCAACGACACGTCACGCCAGATTCTGCTGGACGCATTAAAAGCGCTGAACATCACGTATTTGCCGTCCGAGGGCAACTTTGTCTTTCACCAGCTTAACGTGCCGCTGAAAGCGTATCAGCAGCACATGAAGCAGGCTGGCATCCTTATTGGGCGTGCGTTCCCTCCGGCCGATGCCTGGTGCCGCATCTCGCTCGGCACGCCGCAAGAGATGACCTTTGTCGCCAAAACCCTGCATGATTTCCGCGCCAAAGGCTGGGTATAGTGGTCCTGGCGTACTGAAACCTACCGCCAGTTCGCTGGCGGTTATCCCTATAGCCCCTTTCATCCTAAAAGCTGACGCCTTATGGCTATACTGAGACTCTGCCGATTTTTCATAAGGACATCAGGATGCTGAGATTCTCTCGCCGTTGGCTGTTATCAGCAGCGCTTATTACGTTCGCAACGACCGCAGCAGAAACACCCCAATATGGCCAAGAGCTACAGGGCTTCCACTATCCTTACCCACTGCAACAGTTTAGTTTCGGCTCTCAGGGGCAGCAGTTGAGTATGGGCTACATGGACGTGCCGCCAGAGGGGAAAGCCAATGGCCACACAGCGGTGTTGATGCACGGCAAGAACTTCTGCGCGGCCACCTGGCAGGAAACCATTAAAGCGCTGACCAAGGCCGGTTATCGGGTGATTGCCCCGGATCAGATCGGTTTTTGCAGCTCGACCAAACCGCAACATTATCAATACAGTTTTCAACAGTTAGCGCAAAATACCCACGCGTTGCTGAGTAACCTGAAGATCAGTAAAGCGGTGATCGTCGGCCACTCTACCGGCGGCATGCTGGCAACCCGTTATAGCCTGATGTATCCGCAGGCAGTGGAACGACTGGTGATGGTCAATCCCATTGGGTTGGAAGATTGGAAAGCCAAGGGCGTGCCGTGGCGCAGCGTCGATCAGTGGTTCGAACGCGAACTCAAGACCTCCGCCGCCGGCATTCGGCAATATGAATTGAACACTTACTATGTGGGCCGCTGGAAACCAGAATATGACCGCTGGGTCGATATGCTGGCCGGGTTGAACAATGGGCCGGGGCATCGCCTGGTGGCCTGGAACTCGGCGCTGATATACGACATGATTTTTACTCAACCGGTGTATTACGAGTTTAAGGATCTGCAAACGCCGACCACGCTGATGATTGGCACCGCCGATACCACAGCCATCGGCAGTGACATCGCGCCACCTGCGGTCAAAGCCAAACTGGGCAAATACAACGTTCTTGGCAAACAGGTGGCAACGCTGATCCCCCACGCCAACTTGATCGAATTCCCCGGACTGGGCCATGCGCCACAGATGGAGGAACCCACACAGTTTAACAATGCGCTGATTAAGGCATTGCAGCCCTAAGCGTCATTGGCTGGATCTGTCACCCATGCCTGCCTAAACTTTGCGCTACGGGTAACAATGGCAGCGGAGAAGACTATGCGACAGATTATTGTGGGCGCGTTTATCAGCCTTGATGGGGTCATGCAGGCCCCGGGTGGACCGGAAGAAGATACGACGGGTGGCTTTCAGTTTGGCGGTTGGACAGTGCCCTATTGGGATGACAGCATTGCCGCGGCAATGGGGGAGACTTTCTCTCAGCCGTTTGATTTACTGCTGGGCCGTAAAACCTATGACATTTTCGCCGCGCACTGGCCGCGTATCGAAACCGATCCCAACGCAGAGGGGTTTGAACAACTCAACGCAGAGATTGCCAACACCTTCAATTGGGCGACCAAATATGTCGCTACCCACCGGGGTGAAACGTTGGCATGGGAAAACAGCCAATGGTTGAGCCAGAATGTTGCCGCACGTCTGCGAGAGATCAAAGCCGGACAAGGACCGGCTCTGGTGGTTCAAGGCAGCACCGAGTTAATCCAACTGTTGCTGGCTGAGGATTTGGTGGACGAACTGCGTCTGCTGACCTACCCGCTGCTGCTGGGCGGCGGTAAACGCCTGTTCGGCAAGGGGACGTCACCGGCCGCCTTTAAGCTGGTTAAGTCAGTTATCTCACCCAGTGGGGTGATCATCGCGCACTATCAGCGCGCCGGTAACATCTCCACGGGATCTTTCGCATTGGAAGCCAGCGCGGCGAAGTAGCGGCTAGCCCTGCACAAAGTGGTCGTTCTGCAACCGGCAAGCCTTGTCATCTGTATCTATTTAACAAGGATTAAAATCCCTTATCCTTCCCCCATCCGATGCCGGGGATCGTGCTATGGTATTAGCGGATTTTAGTAAGGAGTGGCCGATGCCGAGATTTCTCTCTTTACGCGCATTACGGCGCGTTGCCCTGACAGGAGTTGTTATGAGCCTTATGTTAAGCAGCAGTACCTTTGCCAGTTCACTGCCTCTGCTGGCCCCCTCTGCACTGAAGGGGCACTGGCAACTGATCGACGCCGAGGACAAAACCGCTACCTGCAACGTTGAACTCAGTGATGAACTTATCGAAGGCAGCAACGCTTACCGCTTTACTGCCTCCGCGCAGTGCTTGCAACCGCTGGCGCTTAGCGAGCTGCCGGTTGCCTGGCGCCCAACGCCAGACGGCATGACGCTGACCAATGCCGACGGCAGCATGGTCGCGTTTCTCGCGCTGACCGCGCCCAAACGCTATGAAGTGATGAATCACACTGGCAAAGCGCGTTTTACGCTGATACCGCGCCCATAGTCACTGCGCTGTTTACATGGCGGCAGTGTGACTCTTCTGCCGCCAACGCCCATCGATTACGCCACCAACAATCCCAATAACGCCCCGCCCGCCAATACCCACAGCGGGTGAATGCGTTTGTTCATGCTCAACACCGTGGCCAATAGAATAATCACCGCCAGCGGCCAACGGGGGGCAGAAGCCTCAGCGATCAGCACCCCGCTCGCCGCCACCAACCCAACGGTAACCGGTACGAGCCCACTCTGCACGCGGCGGCGCCAGGGTTTGTCCTTAAAGCGCCGCCAGGCGCCCATCACCAACAACGTGACTATCGATGACGGGCCAAACTTGGCAACGGAAGACACCAACAGCCCGGCCCAGCCGGCCACGTGCCAGCCAATCAGTGGCACGATCATCATATTCGGTCCCGGCGCAGCCTGCGCCATAGCGAAAAGTGCACTGAACTCCTGCGCGCTCATCCATTGGTGAACCTCCACCACCTGACGCTGCATTTCCGGCAAAATTGTCATGCCGCCACCGAACGCCAACAGTGACAATTCCGTGAAGATGATCGCCAGCGAAATCAAAACACCGATCATGATGGATTCCTCCACCACATCAGTAAAATACTCAGCGGTGCCAGCACCAGCATGGTTGGCAGCAACGGCAAACGCAGCCAGGCGATGGCGCTCAAACAGAGTGCGACAATCCCCAGCGCCAGCCATTTACCGCGCAACGGCAACAGCATTTTGATCCCCGTGGACAGCAATAAACCCGCTGCCGCTGCCGCCAATCCGGCAAAGACGTGTTGCACATGGGCATCATTCTGGAAGCGGGCGTAAACCATACCCAGACCGACCACAATCGCCGTCGGCGCACTGATCAGCCCCAGCAATGCGCAGAAAGCACCGCGCAGGCCGCGAAACTCCATCCCCACCGCCACCGAAAGGTTGATCACATTGCCCCCAGGCAAGAATTGGCATAAACCCAGCAGCTCGGTGAACTGTTCGCCGCTCAGCCAGCGCCTGTCTTCTACCAGCATATTGCGCGCAAGCGGCAATACACCGCCAAAGCCAATCAGCCCAAGCATCAAAAAGCCCCAAAACAACTCGCCATTGCCCGGCGGGGCTGCAAGCCGTTCGTTTTTTACCGCATCAGATTCAGACATGGTCCTTCCACATTGCTTATTGTGATGACTGGTATGATGCGCGCCGTCATGACATGATGTCTAATGCATTTCGGAAGCAATAAGGATACCTAAAAGGTATGGCTATGATCGAACTTCGTCGCCTGCGGGCGTTCGTTACCGTGGTAGAAGAAGGTAATATCACCCGCGCTGCCGAACGTCTATTTATCCAGCAACCACCGCTGACCCGACTGCTGCAAGGACTGGAAGATGAGCTGGGCGTCAAACTGCTGCAACGCCTGCCGCGTGGGGTTCGCGTCACCGAGGCTGGCAGCGTGCTGTTCAATGAGGCGCGCGCCTTGCTGGCGCGTGCAGAGCACTTGACCGAAGCCGTGCGCCGCGCCGCTCGTGGCGAACAAGGGCACATCGCCATCGGCTTTACCAGCTCCGCTGCCCTGCATCCGTTCGTGCCCAACCTGTTGCGGCGCTACCGTGAGATCCTGCCAGGTATTACCACCCAGTTGGAAGAAGCCGGCAGCGGAGAACTCTTGGATGCCTTGGTGGAGGAGCGGCTCGACGTTGCCTTTGTCCGTTCGCCTGTGGGCGGCATTCCGGGGCTAACCATTGAACCTGTGTTACGTGAACCTATGCTGGTCGCTCTGCCTGTCGGGCACCCATTGGCAGTCAACAGCGAGCAATCTCTGCCGCTGGCAGCGTTAACCCACGAAGCATTCATTCTTTATCGTCGCCCTGCCGGCCAAGGCCTGTATGATGCCATTTTGGCTGCCTGCCACCGCGCAGGGTTCAGTCCACGTGTTATTCAAGAAGCCCCACGCCTGCCCGCCACGCTCAGTCTGGTGGGGGCCGGTTTAGGGCTGTCGATTGTACCGGCCTCGATGCGGCGCTTGGGGGGAGATGGCATTATCTATCGGACGATTGCCGAACAAGCCCAGCTCAGTGCGCCACTTTACCTGGCGTTACGCAGCAATCGCGCCTCCGCCATCATCACACGTTTTCGCGATCTGGTGGCAGAGGCGGTCAGTGAGCAGCCGGCTGACTAGTCTTGTGTGTCGGTAATACGCGTGAGGTGGATCACCAGGTACAGCAGTTCATCGTTCGACATCTCCATTTGCAGCAGATTCTTCACGTAATCGCGGATCAGTAACGCGCCGCGATAAGCGTGCGGATATTCTTTGGTCACCTGCGCAAAAATAAAGTCGTCTTTCGACACCACCTGCTGCCCTTCCACCATTCGCTGGATAAAAAACTGCATATGAACCAGAAAACGTGCGTAATTGAGCGAATCTGTGTCGATATTGATGCGAAAATGATATTTGATGATGTTGAATATATCCTTCAACATCTTCACCGCCAGCAGCGTGTGCTCCATGTTTTGCACATCGGTTTGCCCATTAACCAAATGGAAAGCGATGTTGCCGGCCTCTTCTTCCGGCAACTGAATATTCAGCCGTTGGTTGATATAGGCCAGCGCCTGCGCCGCTACCGCAAACTCCTGCGGGTAAAAACGCTTCACTTCAAACAACAGCCGGTTCTGGATCGCAATCCCTTTGTGATAGCGTTCAATGGCGAAACTGATATGGTCTGCCAGCGTGAAGAAGATCTGCTCGTTAATCCGTCCGTTAAGATGGCGATTGGCCTCTGCGAGGATCATCTGCACAATCTCGATGTGTTCTTCCGGCGTCGTTTCTATCAAGCGCAGATAATCTCGGCCCTTTTGACCGTTTTGCACCACATACACTTTCTCGATCGCGGCCGGATCGAGAACGTCACCCACTTTGCTGTTAAACCCTATACCCTTACCCATAACGATAACTTCATTGTTATCGCCATCCGTCGATAGCACCAGGCTATTGTTGAGTACCTTAATGACTTCCATCGTCGTAGCCATCACCCTCTGTTTTTATTCGCGTTGCCGGCCATCGGAGGCAATCAGGCGTTGGTACCAGTCAAAACTGCTTTTCTTGATACGCCGCAGATCTTTCAGATCCTGCTCACCCCGGTTTACATAGATAAATCCATAACGTTTGGCGTAGCCCTGATGAGTACTGACCACGTCTATCGCTGCCCACGGGCAATAACCGATCAGTTCAACGCCATCGTTAATCGCCAACTGCATCTGCTCAACATGCTGGCGCATAAACTCAATGCGGTAATCGTCGTTAATTGTACCATCGGGCTGTAGCGCATCAGGGGCACCAATACCGTTTTCAGTAATTAATATGGGTAAATGATAGCGTTCAGCGGTTTTGCGTAATGTCAGCCGCAACCCAACCGGGTCGATCACCCAGCCGTAACGGGTTTTGCCGACGAAAGGATTCTCTGCCGCCCGATAAACCCCCGGTTCTCCCAGCATGATTTGTTGATCGCCCGCACGCGCACTGACGTCTGAAGCATCACCACGGCTGGCGGCAATGGTCGCGGTAGAGTAGTAGTTTATCGCCACATAATCCGGCTTCCCCTGCAGCAACAGCGCCGCGTCGCCTGGCGCCATCTGCGGCGCTAATTCGCGGTCCAGCAAATAACGCCAGGCCAGAGGGTTATAGCGGCCATGCACGGCAACATCCAGGAAGCTCCAACAACGCAGCGTCTCCCAGTTATGGGCGGCGATAGCGTCCAGCGGATTGCAGGTTTCCTGATACATCGAGGTCGTGTTTATCGCCGGACCGATTTTAGCGCCCGGGCAACGCTGGTGACATAACGCCATCACGCGGGCCTGAGCCACCAGCATATGGTGGCTTTGCTGATACAGCACCCGTTTGGATGGCAATTCGCCCCCTTTGGGCATGCCAATGGCGCCTGGGTGCAAGATCATGGTGTTTTGTTCATTGATGGTCAGCCAATACTTCACTCGGTCACCAAAGGCGTTGAACAGCACACCGGCATAGTCGACAAAGGCGTCGATAGTGGCCCGATTGGACCAGCCGCCCTGTTGTTCCAGTATGTAAGGCAAATCGAAGTGATACAGCGTCACCACGGGCTCTATGCCATAACTCAACAGCTCATCAATCAACTGGCGATAAAAATCCAACCCGGTGGCGTTGACCTCGCCGGTGCCATTAGGCAGCACTCGCGTCCAGGCAATTGAAAACCGATAGGCCTTTAACCCGAGTTCGGCGAACAACTTTACGTCCTCGCGGAAGCGGTGATAGTGATCGCTGGCAACCTTAAAATCGGCCGTCTCTTTGGGATGATCGAGCATATCCACAATCGATGGGCTTTTGCCGCCCTCGTTCCACGCGCCTTCCACCTGATAAGCGGAGGTGGATGCCCCCCACAGAAAATCTGCGGGGAAATCATTCAGTCGTTGATAAATCATGCCTGCTCCTGCTGCGCATTATTAAGGCTGATGATAGGTTGCCCAAAGCCCACCGCACCCGGCCTACGGCAACTCAGCTGCGGAAAGTCTTCGCTGTTGACCACCAGTATCGGCGTGGTCATGTCATAGCCCAGCCCGGTGATCGCCGCCAGATCAAAGCGCACCAGTTCATCTCCCACCTTAACGCGGTCGCCAATTTTCAAGCTTGAAGTGAAATGCTGCCCCGCCAGATTGACGGTGTCGATACCGATATGCACTAACAGTTCGACGCCGTTATCGCCCTTGATACCGACCGCATGTTTCGACGGTAAGAAGGTCATGACCTCTCCGTCCAGAGGCGCACGCAATACCCCTTCCTGTGGCCGTACCGCAACGCCCTGGCCCAATAATCCCTGAGAGAAAACGTCGTCATTCACCTGATCCAAGGCCACAAGTTGACCGGACATCGGGCTTAAAATCTGCTGTTCACTGCCGCTGAGTGGCTCTGCCGCCTTGACGTCTTGCTCATCAACCGGATCCTCAAAACCCAAGATCCAGGTCAGTGCAAAGGTCACTACAATCGCGATAGCGCAGGTGACCAACGCATGGACGATATTCATCGGGTTTTCACCGATAAAGGCTGGCAGCGCCGCTAACCCAGGGGAGACAAAGGCATAGCGAACCAGCCCGCTGAGTCCGGCATAGATACCGGCACAACCCCCGCCGATCATCGCCGCAATCAGTGGTTTGCGCAGTTTGAGCGTAACGCCATACAGCGAAGGCTCGGTGATGCCCAGCAGCGCAGTAAAACCGGCAGAAGACGCCAGTTGGCGCAGGTTTTTATTTTTCGTGCGGAAGGCCACGCACAGGGTCGCCGCGCCCTGTGCAATGTTAGATGCCAGCATACCGGGCCCATTGATCATCTCGAAACCGTTCTTACTCAACTGCCCGGTCGCAATCGGCGTCATGGCCCAGGCAGTGCCGGTGATCACCAGAAACGGCTGTAACCCCCCCATCAACATCGGAATCAACCAACTCGCTTTACCGTCAACGATCGCCGCAGCGGCCGCAACCAGGTCATTGAGGAAAATACCGAATGGCCCCACCACCACTAACGCCAGCGGTGCGGTAACCAACAGGATAATCATTGGCTTAGTGAAAAATTTGATCATCGTCGGTGAGACTTTCTCGGCAAAACGTTCGATATAAGACATCAGCCATACGGTGAAAATAATCGGCAGCACTGAGCCGGCGTAATCCGCCAAGCGCACAGGAACACCGACAAAATCAATCGCCGTGCCTGCCGCCAGCATCTGCGCCAGATTCGGGTGCAGCAACACCCCGGCGATGGTCATTGCCAAGATCGGGTTACACTCAAACTTGATCGCCGCACCGTAAGCCAGCAATACCGGCAGGAAGAAAAATGCCGCATCGGCAATGGTGTCCAACAAATGGTAGGTCGGGCTGGCAGCGTCTATCGCCCCGGTCAGCTTGAGGATCGCCAACAGTGCCTTAATCATCCCCGCGCCAGTGATCGCCGGGATCACCGGCGTGAACGTGGTAGAGATCACACTGATGATCCGCGACATCACCCCGCCCCGTGCCGGAGATGTTTTTTCGCTTTGACGGCCAGAGAGCTCGCCAATTTCTTTTTGTAGCGTACGGAAGGTTTGCTGCACGTTATTGCCAATCACGATCTGAAACTGGCCGCCGCGCTCCACCACGCTGATCACGCCCGGCAGAGCCTCAATGGCCTTCGCCTCTACCTTGCTGTCATCGTTAAACTCCATACGCAGGCGGGTGGCGCAGTGTGTCAGTTTGCTGACATTGCCCTTGCCACCGACCCGCGCCAATATCTCTAGCCCCAGCTGTTTGTAATCCATCATGTTTCCCCGGTAAAAAAACAAAAAAAAAAGACCAAAATCAAAATGCGCCTCATCACAAGGAGAGGTGCATTCCTATTTTGGTCTTGCCTGCCGAAGCAGTAACACGCCGTAATAAAAATGTCTGGCGATCGCTAAGATCGCAGCGAAAGTATCGTCACAGTTGTGATTTTTCGGCAATAGCCTGCGTCAATCTTTGTGATTAACATCACTCATTTTCTGAAATGCACGGCTGTGTTGTCTGCATGCCCTACCTTAGCGCCGCCGCGGTTTAATTAACCAGTTAAAATAACATCAGAAATAAGAAAAACACCTTGATAGATTAAATTTGTTTATTATTCATTTAATAAAAAACGAAATTAAACTGGTAACGAGGGATTATTATTTTAAAACAAAACCAATAATTACAACCCCACTCAATTGGTAACACAAACAAATAAATTATTCGCTACGAATGCAGCTCAACCCACTATGATTTAATCGTCGCCGAACATTTTAACGCGGCAATAAACGCCTGCAGTCAATAAACAAACCAATAAACACGCCGATACTTCGGCAAATACTCAATATATTGGAGGAATTATATGTTATCGCGTCGTGATATATTAAAAGCCTCTGCGGTAAGCGCAGCGGCAGCCAGCGTCATGGGGGCTATGATTAAATCCGCCAGCGCCGACGAACATCGCAATATTGTCCCACCCAGTACTTTCCAACCCGCCGCCGATGTACAAAACGTTTATAAGTATGTCTTTGCCAACAGTAAGAAACGCAGCCTGCCCAAGGGGTGGGCCAGAGAGGCCACCGTCGAACAATTCCCGATTTCTGAAGGCGTCGCCGGGGTAGATATGACATTGGAACCGGGCGGCGTACGTGAGCTTCACTGGCACGCCATTGCCGCTGAGTGGGCATTTATGCTGGAAGGCCATGCGCGCATTACCATCATCGATCCGGACGGAAAGTGTGAAGTGGCGGACTTTGGCGCTGGCGACGTCTGGTACTTCCCCAAAGGCTATGGGCACTCGATACAGGCGCTGGCAGACGGCGCACACTTTGTCTTAACCTTTGATAACGGTCATTTTTCCGAATTCGGTACTTTTAGCATTACCGACTGGGTAGCGCACATGCCTAAAGAGGTGTTGGAAAAAAGCGTTAATATGCCTGCATCGGTATTTTCCAAAGCCAAACAGGGTGAAGCCTATATTGTCGGCGGCGCAATTCCGCCGGCGTTGCCCCTTCCCACCCAAGATGGCGGATTGAATAACGCCCCGCTGGCCCATCGCTATGAATTAATGAAACAAAAACCTTTCTTTGAAAATGATGCAGGCAGCGTTCATTTGGTGTCGTCAAAAGAATTTCCTATTTCAACCACCATGACCGGAATTATAGAAATCGTCAAACCTGGTGCAGTGCGAGAATTGCACTGGCACCCCAACGCCAATGAATGGCAATACTATATTTCCGGCAAGGGTCGCATGACGGTATTTAGTTCACACGGTCATGCGCAGACATCTGAATATGCACCGACCGACGTCGGTTATGTCCCGCAGGGTTTTGGTCACTACATTGAGAATATGGGCGATGAGGATCTTAAGGTGTTAATTGTACTGGATAACGGCATTTACCAGGATATTTCGCTGTCTGACTGGCTGGCAAAAACGCCGGCCTATCTACTGGCTGATAACTTCAATAATCAGATTGCCGACTGGCAAGATCGCCCCAAGGATAAACTGGTGATGTCCCGCCGCAGAGGTTGATGGATAGCGAGGGGGTAACCCCCTCGCCAACGGCTACTGCTTGCGCTGTTCCGCGACCTGCTTGGCCGTTACCTTCCCTTGTTTTTCACCAAACTGACCGACGACGTAGTTAGCTACCGCAGCCACTTCCTCATCCGAATATTGGGCCCCAAAGTCCGGCATAAATTCGTGCTGCTCACCGATACTGATACGCGTACCTTTCAGAATGGCCTGCACCACGCTGCGGCCCTGGGGATCGTTGACTGCGGTGCTGCCAACCAACGACGCATATTTGCTCTGGCGGCCCGTACCGTTCCACTGGTGGCAACCACTGCAATCCCCCGCAAATAAACGGCGTCCCAGTGAATCTTCCTGCCCGCCCGGCAATATCGCGCTGGACGACGTTGCCCCCTTCGGCTGCAGATTGACCGCGCTGGCACTGTCGGTGGCGATAGGCTCGATATTGCGCAGGTATTTCACCAGCGCCCGATTATCCTCCGGCGTCAGGTACTGCAGGCTGTTCTCTACTGCTTCCGCCATCGGGCCAGAAGCGCTGCTGCGGCCTTCCGCATGACCGGTTGCCAAATACTGCGACAGTTGCTGCTCGCTCCAGCCCCCAATACCTGTTTGTGGGTCCGGGGTAATATTGGCGGCAAACCACCCCTGGATCACCTCACCGCTAAGGTTTTTGCTTTGATTGATGCCAAAGCCCAAGTTGCGTGGCGTGTGGCATTCGCTACAATGCCCCAACGCCGTGGCCAGGTAAGCCCCACGGTTCCACTGTTCATCCTGATTCTGGTTGGGTTCAAAACGTTTCTCATTGAAAAATGCCAGGTTCCAGAACTTCATGCCCCAGCGTTGGTTAAACGGAAACGACAGCCCATTTTCCGGGTTGGCTTGCTTCACGGGCGGCAAGCTAAACAGGTAGGCTTTGATCGCCAATACGTCGTCGCGGCTCATCGCAGTATATGAGGTGTAAGGCATGGCGGGATACAGATTCCCCTGTGGCCCAACCCCCTCACGCACAGCACGTACAAACTGATCGTCACTCCAGCCACCGATGCCGGTTTCTTCGTCGGCGGTAATGTTGGTGCCATAAATGGTGCCGAACGGCAGTTTAAAGGCAAAGCCACCGGCAAAAGGTTTCCCGCCTGGTGCCGTGTGGCAAGCCACGCAGTCGGCGGCACGGGCAAGATATTCACCGCGAGCCAGCTTAACGCTCATCCCTGCCGGGGCTCCGGCGATAGGGGCTGTGGGCTCGGGGCCAACCGGGCGTAACAGGGTATAGAGCGCGTAACCGCCCGCTATCACCACGATTACGACAATCAACCATAATAGCCATCTCAGGGCGTTGCTCATGGGTTTCTCCCTTAATCCAACGCCTTGGCGGCCTGGTGGATGGCAGCGCGAATGCGCACGTAGGTAGCGCAGCGGCAAACGTTGCCACTCATCGCCGCGTCAATATCGGCATCGCTCGGATTTTTGCTCTGTGTCAGCAGGGCACTGGCACTCATAATTTGACCGGATTGGCAGTATCCACACTGCACTACGTCCAGATTGACCCAGGCCGCCTGCACCGCTTTGCCTGCCGGTGTTTCGCCGATCGCTTCGATAGTGGTGATTTTCTTGCCCTCAGCGGCTGAAACCGGCGTCATGCATGAACGCACCGGCACACCGTCCAGGTGGACAGTACAAGCACCACACATCGCAATGCCGCAGCCAAATTTGGTGCCCGTCAGGCCGGCTTCATCACGTAAAAACCACAGCAGCGGCATGTGGGGATCGCCATCAAACGTCAGCGGTTGGTCGTTCACGGTTAAAGTTATCATGCTGTTCTCCTTGATCAGACGCTGGCGTCGGGGTTAGGTCGATGAAATGGCAGACTAAGCGAAGTCCGCGGCCGCCCGAGCAACGCCAACGCATTGCCGACCGCAGGTGCAATCGTGGGGACACCGAGTTCCCCTACGCCAGTGGGTTTCTCCGTTGAAGGCACAATAATCACGTCTATTTCCGGCATTTCATCAATGCGCAGTGGGCGGAAATTGTTGAAGTTGGATTGCTCAATCACGCCATCTTTCAAGGTGATGTTGCCGTACAGCGCGATGCTCAGGCCATAACCAATTCCCCCCTCAATCTGTGCACGAATCACATCGGGGTTGACTGCCACACCGCAATCCACCGCACACCACACTTTGTGCACTCGTGGAATACCGCCTTCGCCGATAGAGACCTCGGCTATCTGCGCCACCAGCGTATCGAACGCCTTGGCAACACCGACGCCACGCGCCCGCCCCTCCACCACTTTCGCACCTTGCCAATTGGCAGCTTTGGCCACCGCACGCAATACCCCTGCCTCACGCGGCGCATCTCCCATCAACGCCAAACGCCCCTCGACCGGATCCTGCCCGGTCTCTTGCAGCAGTTGATCGATAAAGCTTTCCACCGCGTGACCGGTATGGGTACTGGCGACCGATCTCAGTGACGTCGTCGGCACCTTACCCGGCACGATATGCGCGTCGCAGCGGAAACTTTCAAAGCTATAGGGCACCTCACTGGCACCTTCAACCATCATCTGATCGAGGCCGTTAACCACCAGTGCCGTCATCGCGCTGTTAAGCGTCCAGGAATGGCCGACGATGGTATCGCTCCAGGCCACCACCTTGCCGCCACGGATCGCACCGCGCATCCGATGCAAGATCATCGGGCGGTACCACCCATTGCGAATATCATCCTCACGCGTCCAGACCACCTTCACGCCGTGGCCTGGGCCAATGGCCTTGGCCGCCGCCGCCATATCCGCTGCCAGATCCGGCCCCAGCGTTGGATTACCCAAATCAATACGTCGCCCAAAACTGCCGCCAGCCAAAATGGTTTCAATTTCTACTTTGTCCGGCGGCAGTTGGAACAGATCGCACAGCTGTTTATGATCGAGGGTTTGGATCTGGCAGCCGTATCGCGCCTTGACGCTTTCGCCATCCCAGAACAGGTAACCGTCCAAGGGTTCCATCGGCGCATGAGCAACGTACGGGAAGGTGTATTCCGCCTCGATGACCTTATCGGCTTTATTAAAAGCGTCATCCAGATTGCCGTGGCTTTTCGCCACGACGCCGGCCTTTTGGGCCACCTGCCGGAACTCGGCAAAGATCTGTTCGGTGTTGCGGCGTTCTGCCTGCGAGTCATCCCACTCCACCTGCAATTTTTCGCGTCCCTGGATCGCCGCCCAGGTGTTTTTGGCGTACACCGCTACGCCGGTATCGGTCAGTTTCACCGTAACGACGCCCGGCACCGCCAGCGCCTTGCTGGCATCAAACGAGGCCACCTTGCCGCCAAAGCGCGGCGGCTTTTTGATGGTCACCGTCAGCATGTCCGGCTCATGAATGTCCTGCGTAAATTGTGCCGTGCCGTTGGTCTTCGCCAGTGAATCCACCCGGTGCAGGCCGCTGGCCTTGCCGATCAGGGTAAAATTGGCGGGGTCTTTGAGTGTCAATGTGGCGGGATCGGGTGGCGGCAGTTGGCTGGCTAACAGGGCAAACTCACCGAAGCCTGCTTCACGCCCACTGGCAGCATGGCGGATCTTGCCCGCCTGCACGGTAATTTCCTGCGCTGATGTTTTCCAACGTTGCGCGGCGGCCTGAACCAGCATCGCACGCGCCATGGCACCCATGCGGCGCATCTGCTCGTAAGCATTGGCTACCGAGCTGGAACCCCCGGTGCCCTGGAAACCGAATGACAGGTTTTTGTAGACGTTGGTGTCAACCGGCGCGGCAACCACCCGCACCTGCGCCCAGTCGGCGTCCAGCTCTTCGGCGACCAGGGTCGCCATGCCGGTGTACACACCCTGGCCCACCTCGGTGTGTTTACTGATTACGGTGACAATCC
Source organism: Serratia sp. PL17 (assembly GCF_017832355.1). Lineage (GTDB taxonomy): Bacteria > Pseudomonadota > Gammaproteobacteria > Enterobacterales > Enterobacteriaceae > Serratia. The sequence goes on along the minus strand of NZ_JAFIBY010000001.1, from coordinate 1,224,088 downwards.
CTTCCTGGTCGATCTGCACGAAGGCATTGGCTGCATGAGGATTGTTTTCAGGCACGGAGGCGGAGGATGAGCGGGCCAGAGCGCCGGTAGACGGCAGGTAGGCTCCGATCACCAGCGCACTGGCGCCGACGATAAAACGCCGCCGGGTAAGCGGGACTTCGGGTAGATTCATTGCTCATAGCTCCAAAATGCCGATCAACCTTAATCAATGCGGCGAAATCATTCTTTTTATGCGCACCGTCTGCATGCACTAGCGCGACAGGCTAATAGTTAGCGTAGTCTATTATTTTGATTGTTTAACATTCGAACGCGGTTTTCTGTGGTGGATTTGTGCTGTGTCTTGCGCGGGGATTTCGGCCCCCATGCTATAAATGACATCTTTCTTCATTACATTCACGAGTGTGAACGCCATGTCGCAACCCAATAAAAAGTTTCGTTTTTATCGCCCGTTGAAAAGCCTAACCCACACCTTTGGTGACCAATGGTTTGCGTTGAAGGCAGAGGCCTTTGCCCGCTTTTTCGGTACACCGACGTTTTTGGTCGGCCAGACCGTCGTCGTTGCCGTCTGGATTTATCTCAATCTGGCAGGCTTCACCAAGTTTGACCCCTATCCATTCATTTTGCTGAACCTGGCATTCAGCCTACAGGCCGCTTATGCCGCCCCGTTGATCTTGCTTGCACAAACCCGGCAGGCCGAGCGCGATCAGGCACATGCTCTGACCGATGCTCAACACCGTGAGGATTTGGATGAGGCCATGGCGCAAAGGCAAACGCTCGCTGCCCAGCAATCTGATCAGTTACTGGCGCTGTTAAAACAAAACACAGAATTAACCGCCCTGACGAAACAAATGGCAGAGCGCATTGAAAACCTGGCAATTCAGTTGGCAAACCGGGATCGCACCTAGCGCAGTGACTTTTCTGGTGCAAAAGTACGCGGCCATTTTCCTGTATTGCACCAATGAGCATCAGGCGGCTGCCTGATACCGCGCCAGCGCCCTGTTTACGGGCTGGTATGGAAATTGCTTCTCCTCAGCATGGCTTATGAAGGAGAAGAACATGAAAGCAATCGTCATTGGCGGCGGCATTGGCGGTCTGTGTACCGCCATCGCATTGAAGCGTTGCGGCATCGACACCGAGGTGTTTGAAGCCGTCAAAGAGATCAAACCGGTTGGCGCTGCAATTTCCATTTGGCCCAACGGCGTTAAATGCCTTAATTATTTGGGGATGAAAGAACCGTTGCGGGCGCTCGGCGGTGCCATGCACTACATGGCGTATCAGGAGTATCGGCACGGCCAGACGTTGACGCGCTTTAGCCTGGAGCCGCTCATCGCCAGCGTCGGCGAACGCCCTTACCCGGTAGCCCGCGCCGAACTGCAAGCGATGTTGCTCGAGACCTACGGCCGGGATCAGGTGCGTTTTGGCAAGCGCGTCAGTGGCATTGAAGAAACGCCGGAAGGCGTGACTGCCTGGTTTGAAGACGGTAGCCAGGTCAGCGGCGATTTCCTGATCGCCGCCGATGGCACCCATTCCGTCATTCGCCCGTATGTGCTGGGCCATGGCGTTGATCGCCGCTACGCCGGTTACGTCAACTGGAACGGGCTGGTGACCATTGATGAATCCATCGCGCCAGCCGATCAATGGACTACCTTTGTTGGCGAAGGCAAACGCGTGTCGTTAATGCCGGTATCCGACAACCGTTTCTACTTTTTCTTCGACGTTCCACTGCCCACCGGGCTGGCGGAAGATCGCAGCACCGCGCGTGCCGATCTACAGCGTTATTTCTCTGGCTGGGCCGAGCCGGTGCAAAAACTGATTGCGGCGATCGACCCCAACACCCTTAACCGCATAGAAATCCACGATATCGAACCTTTCGAACAACTGGTTCGCGGTCGCGTGGCATTATTGGGCGATGCCGGGCACAGCACCACACCGGACATCGGCCAAGGCGGATGCGCGGCAATGGAGGACGCCGTAGTACTGGCGATTGCCTTGCAGACAAATTCACTGGGTATTGAAGATGCGCTGCTGCGCTATCAGGAAAAACGCGGCTATCGCGTGAAGGATTTGGTGCTGAAAGCCCGCAAACGTTGCGATGTGACTCACGGCAAAGAAATGGAGATCACCCGCGGGTGGTATGAAGAGCTGAAAACCGAAACCGGCGAACGCATTATCTCTGGCATGAAAGAAACCATTATGGGCGGGCCGCTGGCCTGAGTCGCTTATCTCTTTGCCCGTCGTCTGTTTTTTTCCGCCATTTTGGTAACAATAATGGCTCTTGGGCATTTCACCTGCCTGCTGACAGGTGAAATGCCTGTCTGCGGCCTCCTCCTTAAGGCGCCGCACAATACAAAAGGACGCAAGCTTGCTTGCGCCACTTTCTGACAGCCGCTAATGACTACCAGGATTAGCGCGTAACCTGGCTACCTGCGCCTCAACCCCGGACCAGGCCGGTTTGTCAGCGGCATAGCGCTGGCGCAGATAGTTCACCAAATCCGCCACTTGTCGATCGGAAAAGCTGTCCTTGAAGCCAGGCATAAAACCCAGTTCGGTGGTGGCCGGTTTGGCGATGCCTTGCAGGATCACGTGGATCAGGTTGTCCGGCCGCTCGCTGAAAATATTGGTGTTATTGGCCAGATCAGGACTGACGCCAAACAGTTGCGGCCCGCCGCTGGCGGCGCTGTGGCAGGCCTGGCAGGCCCCCTGAAACAGGCGCTCACCGGCCTGCTGACCCAATGCGGGTTGCAGGCTGGAGGCCAATTTTACCTGCGGTTCCAAATTCAATTGCGTCGGACTGCTCAGGGATATCAGGTAATTGGCCATCGCTCGCACGTCCGATTCCGGCAACGTCGCCAGTTCGCTGACCACCGGCCCCATCGGCCCTGCCGCGACGCCGTGTTCGGTTGAATGACCGCTGCGAAGATACTGGAACAGTTGATCCTCGCTCCAGGGTTTATCCGCATTGGCCAGTTGGTTCAGCGCCGGCGCCTCCCAGCCGTCCACCATCGCGCCGGCCAGGAAACCGGGGCCGCCCTTTTCCGCCCCCATCAGGTTGCGCGGCGAATGGCAGGCCGCACAGTGCCCCAACCCATTGACCAGATATGAACCCCGGTTCCACTGCGCAGTTTGCATTGGGTTCGACTGGAACTCACCCTGACGCAAAAACAGCGCATTCCAGCCGGCCATCAGCGGGCGCAGATTAAACGGAAAACGCATCTGGTTAGTCGGATTAGTCTGCGCGACCGCCGGCTGCGACATCATATAGGCATACAGCGCCTGCATATCGCCGTCGGTCATTTTACTGAACGACGTATAGGGAAATGCCGGATACAGATGACGACCGTCACGGCTGATACCTTGCCGCATCGCCCGGTCGAAAGCCGTAAATGACCAGTTGCCGATCCCGGTTTCCACGTCTGGGGTGATATTGGTGCTGTACAAGGTGCCGAACGGCGTTTCCATCGCCAGCCCCCCCGCATTGGTCGCCCCCTCAGAGGCGGTGTGGCACACCGCGCAATCCCCCACGGCGGCCAGTTGACGACCGCGCTCCAGAGTGGCCGTCGACCAGGTACTCGCCCCTGAGGTGGCCACCGGGGCAATCTCGGCCCGCCACGGCAACGCCGTCGTCGCGACACCCAATACGGCACCGAAAATACCGACCGCACCGCCGAACCACCATTTGCTGCGTTTGGGTTTTACCGGTGGCGCAGGTTCCTGCCGGGCGCTATCCGGGCCGTTCAACGCCTCGCGCAGACGATCGGACGTGATCGGCAACTCGCGAAAACGAATGCCGGTAGCGTCGAACACCGCATTGGCAATGGCCGCCGCACTGGGTACCGAAGCAGACTCTCCGGCCCCCAACGGGGGATCATAAGGCCGCGGCATCATCACCACATCCACCTCAGGTACTTCCGGGAACGTCAGGATGGGGTAAGCGCCCCATTCCTTACTGGAGATCGTCGACGCCTCGAAGGTCACCCGTTCTTTCAGCACCCGGCTGGTCGACTGGATCACGTTACCGTGGATCTGGTGACGCACACCGTCCGGGTTGACCATCATGCCGGCGTCGTGCCCGACCACAATACGCGTGACCGCCACTTCACCGCTGGCCTTGTCGATCGCCACATCGGCGACCCAGGCCGCCCAGGCGGCACCAAAACCGGGGAATTTACTGTGAATGTAGCGCGCATAGGCAAAACCGCGCCCGCGCAGCACACCGTCTTCCGCCGCGGTTTGCATCGGTTCGGTATGTGGCGTCCAACCTGCCCGTTCGGCGGTGCTGAGCATCAGTTCGGTGGCGCGTTGATCTTTGATATAACGCAGCCGGTACTCGAGCGGATCCACACCGGCAGCGGTTGCCAACTCATCGATATAGGACTCGTGAGCGAAGGTATTCGGCAGTGCCGACACGCCGCGCATCCAGGAGGCACGCACGATGGGCGCCATATCCTCAATGCTAACGCGCAGCTCGGGGTATTCATAAGGCGGCACCGAGGTGCGATCGCCCATCTCATAGGCCACCGGCACCGGTTCGACCATCCCGGTCAACAACAGTGCCAGCGTGGGTGCACCGTTGGACGGATAATAGGTACGAAAATCATAGGCCACCGGATGACCGGCGGCGTCCAGCCCACCGTCAACTTCCATCAGTTGTGCGGTGCCCTTAGGTTCCCACAGGTGTTCCTGCTCGCGGGTGAGCTGAACCCGCACCGGGCGGCCCACCGCGCGCGACAGCAAAGCCGCATCGGCGCAAACATCATCGGCACAGTTACGGCCGTAGCAGCCTGCAGCTTCCATGCGGATTATCTCGATCTGTTCTTCCGGGTATTCCAGTAACCAGGCGAGATCGGCACGCAACAGGTGCGGGTTCTGGCTACCTGACCACACCTGCAACTGCTGCGGTTGGTAGTCCGCCAGCGCGCAGGAAGGACCGATAGAGGCGTGCAGTTGGTACGGCCACAGGTAGCTGCGGGTAAAGCGCCTATCGGCGGCAGCCAAAGCCGCATCCACGTTACCGGTGTCATGCACCACCCGCGTAGAATGCGGGTTATCGCGCAGCGCCTGCGCCACGTCGGTCATCTGCGGGAGGTTACGCCGCCAGTCCTTCCAGCTCACCTGCAGCGCCTGCGCCGCCTTGATCGCCTGCTCCTCGCGCTCGGCGACAATGCCGATAAAATCCCCGATCACCACCAGTTTAATGATGCCGGGAATATGAGCAATTGACTGTTCTTCTACTGCCAACAGGCTGGTACCGACAAACTCGCCGCTGTCGTAACCGGCATACGGCGGCCGCACCACCCGCCCGTGCAGCATATTCGGCAGCCGCATGTCGTGCACGTAAGTGGATTCGCCGGTGGCCTTGGCCGGAATATCGACGCGTGCGGTGCTGGTGCCGACCAGCCGGTAGTCGGCCTGCGGCTTGAGTGGCGCATCGCCGGAGATCGGCAGTTTAATATGCACCCCGTTAACCAGTTCGCCATAGCTCACCGCGGCTCCCTGCGGGCTGACAATGGTGCCGTCGTTCAACGTCAGTTGCTCAACCCTAACGCTAAAGCGCTGCGCTGCCTGCGCCAGTAGCCAGCGCCGTGCCTCGGCGGCGGCATTGCGCAGCGGTATGGCGGAAATTTGCAGCGTGGCGCTGGCAATGGTGGCGCCCTGATTCGGCGTGCTTTCGGTATCGCCTAACACCATGCGTACCTGGTCCATGCGCAGATAGAGTTCTTCGGCGACAATCTGCCCCAGCGCGGTGCGAACACCGGTGCCAAGATCGACATGGCCGTTGAAGGCGTAGACTTCGCCGCTGTCGCAAATGGCGATGAACAACCCCTGTTCTTTGGGTTTCAGGCTCGGGGTCTGGCCTTTCGGCACCAGGCCCGGCGGGGGTTGGATCTGATCGATAATCAGCAAGGTGCCATGACGTTGCAATAATTCGGCCTGGCTCGGAAATGAGGAATGGGCGTCAGTCATGGGGCGAGATTTCCTCACTGCGGCAGAGAATGATGGCGCGCTGAACCGCACGCAGGATTTCGATATGGGTGCCGCAGCGGCACAGGTTGCCGGACAGCGCCTGACGGATCTCGCCATCGCTGGGCGACGGGTTGCGATCCAACAGGGCCTTGGTGGTCATGATCATGCCGTTCAGGCAGTAGCCGCACTGGGCCGCCTGTTCTTCGATAAAGGCACGTTGCACCGGATGCAGATGCTCGCGATCGCCCAGCCCTTCCAGTGTGGTAACGGCATGCCCGGTCATGCCCAGAGCCGGGATCACACAGGCGCGTGCGGCAATGCCGTCAACCAACACCGTGCAGGCACCGCACTCACCCAGGCCACAACCGTATTTCGGGCCGTTAAGCGCCAGATCGTTACGCAATACCAGCAGTAGGGGCGTATCCGCCATGACCCGGGTATGAATATCTTCGCCGTTGACTGACAGCATCAGCGGATGCTCCGTCAGTATTTTTACCGCGCCTTCCCTGGGCAATTGCACTTCAGCTATCGCCATTTTTGCGTCTCCGCCTGCGCTCTGGTTATACCCGCCATCGTTCAAATCGCCGCTGGGTGCCCAGCGTGAAAGCCAGAGGGTATATATTGTGGGCCGTGACCTCGCCGCCACCGCCTTCACCAGATAACCGCAGTTGCGGGTGGCGAATCAGGTGGCCGGCGGGTCCTCCAGCATTTTATTAAGCAGGAACATCAGTGCTATACGTTCGGCCGGATTAAGCGTACCGAAAGTTAATTCTGTGATCGTCGCCGCATGCGGCAGTGTTTCCGCCAACAGCGCAGCGCCGTTGGCGGTCAGCCCGACCACCACTTTGCGTCGGTCGATCGGATCCGGCATCACGGTGATCAATTCACGCGCCTTGAGACGCTCGACAATACCGCGAATGGTCGCCTGATCGACCGCCGTCGCCTGCACCAACTCGGTCAACGAACTTGGGCCCATGTCACGCACCGCGCACAGCGTAATAAACTGCACGGCGGTCAATTGCGAATCGCCAACGTTCTGCTGGAAAATCGCCACGTGGCGCTGATAAACCTTGCGCAGCAGGTGCCCGACTTGTTCAGTAAAATGATAATTTTCGGTCTTGCCGTTCTCTGCAGCCGGGTATTCGGGGGGCGTCATTGCGTTACTCTCACCATCTATGGAAACCACCGAGAATAGTACAAACCCCCACGTTTAACAGCAAGGTTAACCCTGGTTGACCCGCGATGCCGCCGGTGCCACCACTTCGCCATTCGCCACCACCGTAGCCCCGTCCAGGCTGATGTCGCAATGGCGCAGCGCGATGTCCATATGGCACGGCGTTTTGCGCGTGCCGCCGACTTCAGTATTCGGTCCGGTGGAGAACAGGAAGTTGCCGTAGAAGGCGCGTGCATCCATACACATACCGTCGTTTTTGTCGTGTAAACCCATCGCCGTCCACTGCGCCCGTGGCTGCAAGCCCCAACCGATATGCGAGATGCCGTACACCTCCGGGTCGTTGAAATACTTCATATACTCCCGCAGATATTCCGCTTCAAAGCCACCGTGAATACGCGTAACAAAGCCTTTGTCGATCTCCAGCGTAATGCGCTCACGCGCATAGCTCTTGAACGGCAACAGAATATCGCCCACCTCCAGCACCAACACCCCTTCCGCCTGTTCTTCATTCGGCCAGGTGAACAAGAACCCGCTCGGCCAGTGATCCCAGCGCCCCGGTTCGTCGGCATAGCCGTATTCGGTCACCGTCGGGTATTGCCCCAGCGGCGCACGGAAATCGCTGCCGGCAGCAGACTTCACCTGCATCAGTTTGGCCTTCTCCAACACCGTGGCAGCCGCCAATACCCGTGCTTTGTCCTCTGCATTAGGCAACATCCGTGCCAACACCTCTGGCGGTTCGACGGCCAGCAGAATACGCGTGCCGGTTTTCAGGATCTGTTCCTGCTCCGGTGAGTGCAGCAGCATCATGGTGTCGACAATCAGATCGGCCGCCTCCAGTGCGCGCTGCGCCGCAGGGTTACCGGTCAGCGCCGTGTCGCCGCAGTAAGCCGTCATGTCATTGCCCATGGCACGCGGATGGTTGAATGACGGCAGTTCTACCGCATAAACCTTGGCACCCAGCCGTAACGCCGCATCGGTGGCAGCACGTACCGTACGCGCATCGGAATAGTGGCTCTTCAGGATCGCCACGCTTTGCGAAGCATCCACCTTCGACAGCCTAAGTACCTGCTCGAACAGTTGAACCAACTGACTATCATTGACCGCCATAGTGTATCTCCTGTCTCGCTATGGGTTGGACGACGCACCCGGCGCCGATGAGGTTATTTTGCGCAAATTAAAGTGAATACGCTCTTTTAATCATATAATCCCAAAATCAGACAGGAAGCAACACTCCGCGATTACCCATAAGTAATTCCTATTTTAAGCCCTATCCATCCTGTGATTAACATGAGCTTAACAGAAATCGGCGATTGATTAGCGTGAGCCAGATCTAAATTAACACTTGTGCAACTTTTCAATATAAAGCGTATACACTATAAACCAATCATCCGGCGTCACTGCGGATGACGGGTAAAAAACCAACAGTCAGGGGAAAAATGATGAGCAAACAACAACGCATTGCCGTAGTCGGCGCCGGTCTGGGTGGCGCAGCAGCAGCCGGTCTGCTGCAGAAAGCCGGCTTTGCCGTCGACCTGTACGAACAGAGCCCAGTGTTTTCACGCCTGGGGGCCGGTATCCATATGGGGCCGAACGTACTGAAGATTTTCCGCCGCCTCGGTATTGAACAGCCACTGGAGCAAATGGCCTCGCACCCGGACTTCTGGTTCAGTCGCGATGCCGAAAGCGGTGACTATCTGTCGCGCATTGAGCTGGGGGCCTTTGCCCGCAAAGAGTACGGCGCGGCTTACGTGACGGTACACCGGGGCGATTTGCAGGCCTTGCAGATGGCCGCCTTGCAACCGGGCAGCGTGCATTTTGGCAAGTGCCTGAGCAAAATTGAGGAACGCGACAATGAAGTGGTGCTGAACTTTACCGATGGTACCCAGGCCAGCGCCGATATCGTGATTGGCGCCGACGGTATCAACTCCCGCATTCGCGAACACCTGCTGGGCGCTGAAGCGCCGACCTACAGTGGCTGGGTCGCCCACCGTGCGTTGATCCGCGGCGAAAAACTGGCCAAATACAACCTGAGCTTTGAAGACTGCGTGAAGTGGTGGTCGGCAGATCGCCACCTGATGGTCTACTACACCACCCAAAAACGTGATGAATACTATTACGTCAGCGGCGTGCCTCACCCGGCGTGGGATTTCCAGGGCAGCTTTATCGACAGCAGCCGCGAAGAAATGTACGAAACCTTTGCCGGCTATCACCCGATTGTGCAAGCGCTGATCGAGTCCAGTGAACAGGTCACCAAATGGCCGCTGTTGAACCGTAAGCCGCTGCCGCTGTGGAGCGAAGGCCGAATGGTGCTGCTCGGCGACGCCTGCCACCCGATGAAACCACACATGGCGCAAGGCGCGGCGATGGCGATCGAAGATGCCGCCATGCTGGCGCGCTGCCTGCAGGAAACCGGTTTGACCGACTACCGTACCGCTTTCCAACTGTATGAAGCCAACCGCAAAGAACGCGCCTCCCGCGTGCAGGCCGTTTCCAATGCCAATACCTTCCTGCGTACTCAGGAAGATCCGGCCTGGGTCTACGGCTATGACCTGTACGCGCAGGCGCTGAAGTCGGAGAACGCCGCATGAGCCACTTCCTTTATGGCGCCAACGTGCAGGCCAACGGCATTCGCCAGCACTACCTGCGTTACGGGGGGCAAGGCCCGGTAGTGATCCTGATCCCCGGTATCACCAGCCCGGCGATTACCTGGGGCTTCGTTGCCGAACGGCTGGCCGAGCGCTACGACACCTACGTGCTGGACGTGCGTGGCCGTGGCCTGTCCGCCAGCGGACCGGATCTGGCCTATGACGCTGAAACCTGCGCCGAGGACGTCAACGCCTTCGCCGCCGCATTAAAGCTGGAAAACGTCGCTCTGCTTGGCCATTCGATGGGGGCGCGCTTTGCACTGCGCGCTGCCGCGCTGCAACCGGCTGGCGTACGGCGTTTGGTATTGGTCGATCCGCCGGTTTCCGGCCCCGGCCGTCGTGAATATCCGGGGAAATGGCCCTGGTACGTTGATTCGATCCGCCAGTCGCTGCAGGGGATGGACGCCGAACAGATGCGCAGTTTCTGCCCGAGCTGGAGCGAACAACAGCGCCAACTGCGGGCCGAGTGGCTGCACACCTGCTACGAACCGGCGATTCAGCGCGCCTATGAAGATTTTCATCAGGTCGACAGCCACCGCGACTATCCCTCGCTGAGCATGCCGACGTTGCTGATGATTGCGGGCCTTGGTGGCGTGATCCAAGCGGAAGACGAAGCGGAGATCCGCCAGTTGCAGCCGGAAATTACCCTGGTTCACGTTGAAAAAGCCGGCCATATGATCCCGTGGGACGACTTCGACGGTTTCTTCCACGCCCTGGGCGATTTTCTGGATTAATTAAGGAACCTTTGTCATGAGCAAAAATTACCGTATCGGCCAGATCGTGCCCAGTTCCAATACCACGATGGAAACCGAAATCCCGGCGATGCTGACCGCACGTCAGTTGATCCGCCCGGAACGCTTCACCTTCCACTCCAGCCGCATGCGCATGAAGCACGTCAGCAAAGCAGAGCTGGCGGCGATGGACGCCGAATCAGACCGCTGCGCGCTGGAGCTTTCCGACGCGCAGGTCGACGTACTCGGCTATGCCTGCCTGGTGGCGATCATGTCGATGGGATTAGGCTATCACCGTGAATCCCAGGCGCGGCTGGCGCAGGTGACTCGGGACAACAACGCCGCCGCCCCGGTGATCAGCAGCGCCGGGGCATTAGTCAACGGCCTGAAGGTGCTGGGTGCCAAACGTATTGCACTGGTGGCGCCCTACATGAAGCCGCTGACCCAAATGGTGGTGGAATATATCGAACACGAAGGCATTGAGGTCAAGGTGTGGCGCGCGCTGGAGATCGCCGACAATCTGGCCGTAGGCCGTCATGATCCGGCCAACCTGCCGGGCATTGTCGCGGAAATGGACCTGAGCGATGTGGACGTTATCGTCCTGTCCGCCTGCGTGCAGATGCCATCCTTACCGGCGGTCGCTACCGTGGAGGCGCAAACCGGCAAGCCGGTGCTGACCGCCGCCATCGCCACCACCTACGCTATGCTGACGGCCCTGGAGCTGGAGCCGATCGTTCCCGGTGCCGGCGCCCTGCTGTCCGGCGCTTATTGAGGAGGCAACATGGAATCCGCAACCGAGAACAGTCTCACCGATAACTACAGCGGCGTCTGGGGTAACCGTATCGGTTTCGGCCATCGCCCGGCACTGTTGGTGGTCGACTTTATGCAGGGCTACACCACCGAAGGTGCCCCCTTGTTCGCCCCTGGCGTGGTCAGCGCGGTCGATGAAAGCGTGGCATTGCTGGCTACCGCACGCCAGGTGGGTATTCCGGTGATCCACACCAATATCCGCTATCATGCAGGGCATTTTGCCGACGGTGGCATCTGGGTGAAGAAAGCGCCGGTGATGAAAGACATGGTGGAAGGTCATCCGCTGGCGGCATTCTGCCCGCAGGTGGCACCGCTGTCCTCGGAAGTGGTGTTGACCAAGCAGTACGCCAGCGCCTTTTTCGGTACCTCGCTGGCCCCCATGTTGGTGGCGCTTGGCGTCGATACCCTGTTGCTGGTCGGCTGTTCGACCAGCGGTTGCATCCGCGCCAGCGCGGTGGATGCGGTACAGCACGGATTCCGTACCATCGTGGTACGTGAATGCGTGGGCGATCGCCACCCTGGCCCGCATGAGGCCAATCTGTTCGATATCGACAGTAAATACGGCGACGTCGTGACCAAACAGGAGACCCTCGATTATCTGTACACAAAATCATTCAAATTGCGTCGAGGCGGCAACTGAGTGAATCCCGATGAGCTTACTCAAGTAAGTGATTCAGGTGAACAAAGGCAGCCAACAAGGACGCAGTTTGAAGGATAAAGTGTAAGAACCGGCTGTAATCCAGAGCTTCACCTGCACGGAGAACTGAAAAATAAAGAAGGCGCGGCAAGCGTCTCAAGCGACCGCCCGATACAGGGCGGCGATCAAGCAAACACACACAACACTCCTCCTCAGGAGGCCACCATGCACCACCTGGAGACATCATCATGGCCATTGTTGAAACCCCGTTAACCGGGAAAGCGGGCGCAGAATCGCTTCTGTACCGCAAAATCACCTGGAAGCTGATCCCGTTTCTCTGTCTGTGCTATCTGGCCGCCTACCTCGACCGCATCAACGTCGGGCTGGCCAAGCTGCAGATGGCAGAGCAACTGCAATTAAGCGAGGCGGCCTTCGGTTTGGGTGCCGGGCTGTTCTTTGTCGGCTATATCCTGTTTGAGGTGCCTAGCAACCTGATCCTGCAACGGGTCGGCGCCAAGGTGTGGATCGCCCGAATCATGATCACCTGGGGCCTGCTTTCCGCGTGCACCATGTTCGTCACCACCCCGAATCAGTTTTACGTCATCCGTTTTCTGCTCGGCGTGGCGGAGGCCGGTTTCCTGCCCGGCGTGCTGTTCTACCTGACGCTGTGGTTCCCGACCTACCGCCGCGGCCGCATTATTGCGTTGTTCATGATCGGTCTGCCGCTGTCGAGCGTGCTGGGTGGCCCGATCTCCGGCTGGATTATGGGGCATTTCGACATGCGCCACGGGCTGCACGGTTGGCAGTGGCTGTTCTTGCTGGAAGGTATCCCCAGCGTACTGCTGGGCATACTGACGTTCTGGGTGTTGCCGAACCATTTCCGCCAAGCCAAATGGTTATCCGACGAAGAGAAACAGCGTATTGCGGATGACCTGGCGCAAGATGATGCCGAAGCCGGTCACAGCAAACACCGTTTTCGCGACGGCTTTTTTAACCTCAAGGTCTGGATGCTGGGCGGCATCGACTTCTCGATCCTGCTTAGCGCCTATGCGATGGGGTTCTGGATGCCCACTTTTATCAAAACCGCCGGGGTGACCGACATTACCACCATCGGTATGCTGACCGCGCTGCCGAGCGTCGCCGCACTGCTGGGTATGCTGCTGATCGGCACCAGTTCTGACCGCATGCGTGAGCGGCGCTGGCATATCATAGTGCCGTTTATTGTTGGCGCGATGGCGATGGCTGGCAGTACGTTCTTCACGCACAACGTGATCGCCACGGTGTTGCTGTTCTCCGTCGCCCAGGCGGCGATCATCGGTGCGGTGCCGGTGTTCTTCAGCCTGCCGGCCACCTTCCTGCGCGGTACGGCAGCGGCCACCGGCTTTGCGCTGGCCTGCTCGCTGGCAAATATCGCCGGGTTGGTGAGTAACTCACTGATGGGTCTGGCACTGGATCTGACCGGAAAAAGCGGTGGCGCACTCTGGGCCTTCGCCGGTTGCCTGCTGATCAGTTCTTTACTGGTGGTTGCCCTGCCAGCCAAGGTGGTTAACCGCTGAAGGTGTTGGGCGCGGTTTTTTTGAACTGCGCCCATGATTCAAACCTGTTGTTCGGCGTAATAGTTCTCTATGTGCTCTTGAGCTTGCCGCCTGAGTTTTTCGGTGGCGGGAAAACCGCTATAGGGAGCATAAAAAGTACAATCCAAGTAACAAATAAAGCCAACCCCAAATAAGGGTCATCTTTTAACGACCCAAAAGAAACAAACAGAAAGAAAAATGAAAATGCCATTATTAACCATGCTTCATGACGTCTTCTTTTCACCTTGCTCTCATCCAGAAACAACCTGGAATTCATCAACGATAGGTAAATGTTAAATTTATTAAATAACAAGGGCGTAATTTATTACGCCCTTGTTCGTCGTACAGACATCACACTATTTTATTCGTCTTTCAACCCACGGTTAATCAGCATGGGTTCGATGCTGGGTGCTTGACCGCGCCAGTCGATATACAGTTTTTCCAGATCCTGGCTGTTGCCACGCGACAACACCATGTCGCGGAAACGCTGGCCGTTCTCGGGGGTCAGGCCACCGTGTTCGGTAAACCATTGGAAAGCATCATCCGCCAGCATTTCTGTCCACAGATAGGCGTAGTAACCAGCGGCATAGCCGTTACCCCAGATATGTTTGAAGTAACTTGAGCGATAGCGTGGCGGCACATAGCTGAGATCGATTTTGTCTTTTTGCAGCGATTCGGCTTCGAACTTGTCCACGTCCTGTTGCGGTTGATCAGCACTCAACATGTGCCAGTGCATATCCAGCAGCGCCGCAGACAGCAGCTCGGTCATGTCATAGCCTTTGTTGAATTTGTCGGCCTTTTTGATTTTGTCGACCAGTTCTTGCGGCATCGCTTCCCCGGTTTTGTAATGCTTGGCGAAGTGCGCGAACACTTTAGGATCACTGGCCCAATGCTCGTTGAACTGTGATGGGAATTCAACAAAGTCACGCGCCGTGTTGGTGCCGGACAGGCTTGGGTATTCCTGATCGGCGAACATGCCGTGCAGCGCATGACCAAACTCGTGGAACATGGTGATCACATCATCATACGACAACAACGCAGGCTGGCCTGGCGCAGGTTTGGTGAAGTTGGCAACATTGTAAATCACCGGTTTGGTGCCTTTGAGCTTCGACTGTTCGACAAAGTTGCTCATCCAGGCACCACCGCCTTTGTTGTCGCGCTTAAAGAAGTCGGTATAGAACAATGCCAATGATTTACCGTCTTTATCGAACACTTCATAAACCCGCACGTCCGGTTGGTAAACCGGGATATCTTTGCGTTCTTTGAAGCTGATGCCGTACAGCAGATTCGCAGCATAGAACACGCCGTTGTTCAGCACGTTATTCAGTTCGAAATAAGGTTTGATCTGCGACTCATCAAGGTCGTATTTTGCTTTACGAACCTGTTCTGCATAGAACTGCCAGTCCCAGGCTTCAACCTTAAATCCACCTTTCTGCTGGTCAATCACAGCCTGAATGTCTTTGGCTTCACGTTCTGCACGGGCGGTCGCCGCAGGGACGATGTTACGCATAAAACTCAGCGCGGCATCCGGTGTTTTGGCCATCTGGTTTTGCAGTTTCCAGGCTGCGTAATTCGGGAAGCCCAGCAGCTTGGCCTGTTCAGCCCGAACCTTGGCCAAACGAGCGATTGTCTGGCGAGTGTCGTTAGCATCGCCTTTTTCTGCCCGGTTCCAGGACGCATCAAACAGCGCTTTGCGGGTATCACGATCCTTCAGGCTTTGCAGTTCTGGTTGCTGGGTGGTGTTTTGCAGCACCAGCAACCACTGTTTATCCAGCTTACGTTCGCTGGCGGCCTGGGCTGCGGCAGCCAGTTCGCTTTCCGACAGGCCGTCCAGCTTGCCTTTATCGGCGATCGCCAGCGCACCCTCTTTGGTTGCGGCCAGCAATTTGTTGGAGAACTGGGTGCTCAGCGTCGCCGCTTCCTGATTCAGCGCCTTCAGCTTGGTTTTATCGGCGTCGGACAGATTGGCCCCCGCCAGCTCGAAGTTCTTGTAGGTCACTTCCACCAGTCGGCGAGATTCCGCATCCAGTTTTAGTGCGTCACGCTGTTCATACACAGCCTTGATACGGGCAAACAGTTTGCTGTTAAGCATGATGGCGTCGTCCAGCGCCGCCAGCTTCGGTGAGCTTTCTTCGTCCAGCTTCTGTAACGCGTCGCTGGTGTTGGCCGAGGTCATGGCACCAAACACGTTCATCACTCGCGACAGCAATGCGCCACTTTGCTCCAGGGCCACAAAGGTATTTTTAAAATCAGGCTTGGCCGGATTGTTGGCGATCTTCTCCACCTCCTCCAGTTTTTGCTTGATACCGGCGTCAATCGCCGGCGCATAGTCACTTTCTTTGATCACATTAAACGGTGGTGCCTGGAATGGCAGGCGACTTTGGTAGAAGAACGGGTTTTCGTTCTTTTTGTCGTGCTGGTTGGCTTCGCCGGTCACGGTAGCCTCCTTTGCCTGGCCGCTTGGCAACGCGCTATGATCCGCGTGCGGGTTGGTCTCTTCTGCTTGTGCCTGTGTGCCCAGCGCCATGCCGATCGCCAGCACCAATGTCGATAAACGCATCAAATCGAAACTCCTCCATGTCCACAGAAAATTGTTGCGGGGAGTTCGTCTCCCCTTGAGTCACATCCTAGCTTAGGCGCAGTTGGCAGTTTGAGCAAAAACAAGTGATTAGGGAGCTTAACCACTAGCCGATGGACATTTCAAATTTGGCTCTATCACACAAATAGTGGTGATCCATCGGCGTTATCCACGGCTGCTACTTCAATATGCCCTATCACCCGACGTTAGCTGTACCCATTCACCGCCGCCTTAATATTATTGCCGAAATTTCTCGCATGATAACGAATTTCTTAAATAGCATTATTGAAATATTCATTGTCGCCGATGCGGTAATTTTAGCCATTAGTATTTTATTCCGCACTGACTAGAACCCTGTTCTTTTCCGTTAACTCAATGGTCTTTAATGAATTTTAACTAACTGTATTTAAATGGATAAAAAAACTCAACAAGCTGTATAAAATTATTATCTATGTTTTATTCATTAACTTCGTAAGATGAAATTCAGCATCGACTCTGCGCCGACGCCATTGAGTTTTTAATCAAATATAACGATTTCATGGTCGTTTATATCAACGATTCACTAATGCCAAGTTAATGAGGTGTATTGAATGACACAGGCTCGTATTCCTTCTTGCTGGATGCTGACATCGATATTTACCCTGCTCACTCCAGCCTTGTCGTACGCTAATGGTTCTGAGCTGGTCGCGGTCAGCCCTCAGTACGACACCACGCATGTATATGTTGAACACGGCAAAATGGACAACTTCGTAGACAGCATCGTGAAAACTTTCGGTGGCACCGTTACAAAACGCGTATTAGCTGATGTCACACCAACTCCGAGCCAAACATTTTCCCAGTTGATACTGACCCCCTCAGGTACTTTCT
The DNA here is from genome assembly GCF_017832355.1 of Serratia sp. PL17. Classification (GTDB taxonomy): domain Bacteria; phylum Pseudomonadota; class Gammaproteobacteria; order Enterobacterales; family Enterobacteriaceae; genus Serratia. The sequence continues at coordinate 1,207,108 of NZ_JAFIBY010000001.1, read as the reverse complement.
CGGTATTCGATTTCCAAACGCCGATCCCTTATCCATTCGGGACAGAACGCAACGGCTTTCTGGTAAAAAACATGGATGAAGCCATCAAACAAGCCAAGGCTTCAGGTGCCGATGTATTGGTTGAACCTTTCGATGACCCAATTGGTCGTGATGCGATAGTACAATGGCCAGGTGGCGTCAATATGCAGCTTTACTCTCATACCAAGGCTCCGAATTACAAACCGCTGTCCTACATTCCGGAAAACCGTATTTATCTCTCTTCTTATCGGGTAAATACTTTTATTAAAAGTTACCAAGCATTTTCTCATGGGAAAGTGGTCAGTGACACTCAAGTTAACGACCAGGTAATTGGTCGTAATGGGCAAAAAACTATTCGGGAAGTCAAGCTGGACTCAGCCTTTGGCAAAACTCGCATATTTGTCACGAATGGCTATTTGCCTTATCCCTTTGGCCATGAGCGGACCGGATATGCCGTAGCCAACCTGCAAGACACGCTCAGAAAAGCACGCGCCAGCGGTGCCAAGATTCTCTGGAATAGTAACCCCGCAGAAACAAAAAGCGCGGCACTCGTTGAGTTCCCCGGGGGCTATATAGCTGAAGTTCACCAATCTGCACAGTAATAATGACACTTTCTCTCACCGCACTACGGTGCGGTTTTTTGAGCATAAAAATGAAATTACCCTTTTATTTAGTGTTTACGCTAGGTTTACCCATCGCCTCTGCGGTGGCAGCGCCATCCCCGTCCTGGAAGAATATCGACCTAGGCGACAATAGGCTTTTGTCATTTGATGGTTCGCTGCGCGAACGCTACGAATGGACCGATCGCCGTGATCTCGGCGTGAACGGCGCCAGCCGCGATGACATTTTCATGCAAAGGCTATTGATCGGTAGTCGGTTTGACTATACCGACTATTTTAGTGCCTACATCCAAGTCGGTTCATCGTTGGCCACACCCCGCGAGCAGGGGCGCAAACCCACCGATGAAGATCATGCCTATTTGGGACAAGGGTACATAGACCTGAAGTTGCCCACCCCGTACGGTGAAGGCACACTGCGCGTAGGACGCCAGGAAATACCTTTGGGGGCACTGCACCTAATGGGAACCCGTGATGGGGCTAACGTGCGTCGCGCCTTTGACGCAATACGTGCCAGTTGGCAATGGGACACGAGTCGGCTTGATGCCTTTATCGGTCATCCCATTACGCTGAAAGAAGGCAGTTTTGACGACAGTACCGACAACAGTCAAAAAGTTTGGGGTATCTATGGCACCACGCCAGTCACCGCGTTCAACTCCTCAGTGGATGTTTACACCTTTGGTTTTGAACAGCAGAACGCCCACTACACGCAAGGGATGGGGGAAGAGCGGCGCTACACCCTCGGTGCTCGTTTGTATGGTCATGCAAACAACGTTGATTGGGATAATGAAACCGCCTATCAGTACGGTCAATTTCGGCAACATGACATACGCGCCTGGTCTGTTTCTAGTCATGCCGGTTATACCATTGAAAGCTGGCCTCTCAAACCAAGATTCGGCGGCAAAGCTGGCATCGCCAGCGGCGACAAAAACCCGCATGACGGGCAACTCAATACCTTCAATGCCATGTACCCCAAGCTGCCCTACCTGACCGAAAATGGCTTGGTCGCGCCAGCCAACCTGATCGACCTTCATCCCTCTATCACCCTGACACCATGGGAAACGGTATCGCTGGATCTCAGTTGGGACGCCATGTGGCGTCAGAGTTCGGCGGATGGTTTCTATCTGGGGCCCATGAGACCGGTCAAAGACAGTGAAAAAGGCAGTCGATTTATTGGCCATCAGTACCAGATCGAAACCCTCTGGACCCCGGAGAGTTGGCTGCAATTCAAGGTCGCTTACGTCTATTTCAACGTCGGACGCAGCCTTGAACAGCACGCCGGTTTGAAAGACATGAACTTCTTTCTGGCCCAAGGTACCTTCAGTTTTTGATCTGGCCTGTAAGAAACAAACATGCCGGGGGGATGCTTTCTACCTGCCATAACAGGCAATGATCTCCCCGGCTACCGCCACCGCAATTTCCGCCGGCAGCTTGCCTTTCACGTCTGGCAGCCCCACAGGGCAACGCATACCGGCAATCGTCTGTTCACTGATACCGCGCTGGCCCAGTTTATATTCGAAGCGTTTGCGTTTGGTCAGTGAGCCGATCAGGCCGAAGTAACCGGCATCACCACGGCGTAAAATGCGTTCTGCCAGCGCCAGGTCTAATGCGTGATCATGCGTCATGACGATGAAATAACTCCCTGCCGGCATGGCATCAGCCATCTCCAGCGGGTCTTCACAGATCTGCTGTTGAACCCCCTCCGGGATCAGCGCAGGGAACTCCGCAGCACGACCATCCACCCAATGCACCCGGCACGGCAGTGTCGCAAGGATGGTCACCAACGCCCGGCCCACGTGTCCTGCGCCAAACAGCGCAATCTGTGGTCGAGGGGGTATCAGGGGTTCGAACAGCACGTTGGTGGTTCCACCGCAGCATTGTCCCAGCCGAGCCGCCAGAGGGAAGCGCTCCAGTCGCAGCGTGGCAACGCCCTGCTTGAGCATGTCGCGGGCGATCGCTAACGCCTGAAACTCGAGATGGCCACCGCCAATGGTATTCACCGCCCGTTCCGCGGTTACCAGCATTTTGGTTCCACGGTTACGCGGCGTGGACCCCAACTCATCCACCAGCGTCACCAGGATGCAAGGCTCGCCACGCCGCCGCTGCTCGGCCAAAGCCTCAATCCATTCATCCATTGCCGTTCTCCCGCGCCAAGTTAGTGACAATGTCACTATTCAGCATCTGCTGTACGCCCCACAGCACCCGCTCTGGCGTGGCCGGTGCGTCAATGTTGGGCTGCAGGCGGTAATCCGACAGGCTGGCCACCGCGTCTTTTATCGCACACCAGACCGAGATCCCCAGCATGAACGGCGGCTCACCCACCGCTTTGGAGTGGAACACCGTGTCCTCCGGGTTTTTGCGGTTCTCCAGCAGCGTGACGCGCAGATCGGCAGGCACATCGCCAATCGCCGGGATTTTGTAGCTGGCCGGCCCGTTGGTCAGCAACTTGCCCTTGTCATCCCACACCAGTTCTTCGCTGGTTAGCCACCCCATGCCCTGCACAAATCCCCCTTCCACCTGACCTATGTCGATCGCCGGGTTCAGTGAGTCGCCCACGTCGTGCAGAATATCGGCACGCAACAGCTTATATTCACCGGTCAGGGTATCGATGACGACTTCCGCGCAGGCCGCACCGTAGGCAAAGTAATAAAACGGATGGCCGCGTGCCTGGTCGCGATCGTAGAAAATCTTCGGCGTGCGGTAATAGCCGGTGCTGGCGAGTGAAACCTGGTTGAAATAGGCCTGCTCAACCACCTGTTCAAAGCTGAAATAGTGCTCTCCTACCTTGACCTGACCATTATTGAAGGCGATCTGCTCGGCATCGACACAATGCTGTTTGCTGAGCATGTCGATCAGGCGTTGCTTAATGGTCAAGGCGGCATTCTCCGCCGCTTTGCCATTCAAGTCTGTGCCTGACGACGCCGCCGTTGGCGAGGTATTGGGTACCTTGCCGGTATCGGTGGCGGTGATTTGGATACGCTCAATCTCGACCTGGAACACTTCTGCGACAATCTGTGCCACCTTGGTGTTCAACCCCTGGCCCATTTCGGTGCCACCGTGGTTGAGTTGAATACTGCCGTCGGTGTAAATCAGTACCAGCGCCCCGGCCTGGTTGAGGAAGCTGGCGGTAAAGGAGATGCCGAACTTCACCGGCGTCAGCGCCAGCCCTTTCTTCAAAATCGGGTTTTGTGCGTTGAAGTGCCGAATCGCCTGACGCCGCGCCTGATAATCGGCGCTGTGTTCCAGTTCAGCGGTGATCTCTTGCAGCAGATTCTGCTCAACCGGCTGATAGTAATGAGTGACATTGCGCTGTTCCTTGCCGTAATAGTTGGTTTTGCGCACCGCCAGCGGATCGTCCCCCAGATAGCGGGCAATATGATCCATGACCTGCTCAATTGCCATCATGCCCTGCGGGCCGCCAAAACCACGGTAGGCGGTATTGGATGCAATATGGGTTTTACATCGGTGCCCCGTAATCAATACATCCTGCAAGAAATAGGCATTATCGGCGTGAAACATAGCACGATCGACGATAGACCCCGAAAGATCGAGCGAGTAACCGCAGTTGCCTGCCAGGTCGATTTTCACGCCGTGCAACAATCCGTTGTCGTCAAAGCCGACGTCATACTGAATATAAAACGGATGACGCTTACCGGTAATCAGCATGTCGTCACGGCGATTAAGCCGCATTTTGGCCGGTCGTCCAGTGAGATGCGCCACTACGGCACATAAACACGCCGGGCCTGCGGCCTGCGTTTCTTTGCCACCAAAGCCACCGCCCATACGACGCATGTCGATAGTCACTTTGTGCATGGGCAGATTGAGCACCGCAGCGACCAGTTTTTGTATTTCTGTCGGGTTCTGGGTCGATGAATAGACCAGCATGCCGCCGTCTTCGACGGGCAGCACCGAGGCTATCTGGGTTTCCAGATAGAAATGCTCCTGTCCCCCAACGTGCAACTCACCCTGAATACGGTGCTTAGCTTGCGCCAGTGCCCCCTCGACATCACCCCGTTGATGATGATGGGCCTCCTGTACCACAAAGCCATCTCGCAGGGACTGCGTGACGTCCAACTGGGCAGGTAAATCCTGATAGGTTACGCTGACCGCCTGCGCAGCGCGCCAGGCGGTCTCGGGATCGTCCGCCGCCACGACCACAATCACCTGCCCGACGTATTCCACCTCCTCTTTCGCCAACAGCGGATCGCCGTGGGTTAAAGGTGCGATATCCAACTCGCCCGGCACGTCCTGCCAGGTGATCACCCGCACTACACCGGGAAAATCGTAACAGGCAGACAGATCCAGTTTTTCTATACGGGCATGCGCCCGTTCGCTCAGCTTGGCCGCCAGGTGCAACTGGTTGGGAAACTCCAACCGGTCGTCAATGTATTGTGCTTCTCCGCTGACGTGTTTGTCGGCGCTTTCGTGTTTACGACTCCGTCCCACACCGCTGGTCAATGACTGACGGAAGCGTTCGGCCAGTTGCGCCTGCGTCTGTTCGCTGTATTTGCGATTACTCATGGGCAGTCACCTCGATCGCCAGCTGCGGCTCAGTCAATGCGATGAAATAGCGACGCAGCAGATTTTGCGCCACCAGCAAACGGTAGGCGCTGCTGGCACGAAAATCGCTCAGCGGCGTAAAGTCTTGTGCCAGCGCCTGCGCAGCCCGTTCCACCGTGGCGCGCTGCCACGGCTGCCCCACCAGTTGCTGTTCGCTCAGCAAGGCGCGTTTCGGCGTTGCCGCCATGCCCCCAAACGCCAAACGGGCGTCACGAATGACACCTTGGTCAAGGGTGAGATTGAAGGCACCGCAGACCGCAGAAATATCATCTTCCAGCCGTTTAGAGACCTTCCAGGCGCGGAAATCTGCCGGCGCTCTGGCTGGCAACAGGATATTTTCAATAAACTCTCCCGGCTGCAATGCGGTCTGGCGGTAGCCCAGGAAGAAGTCGTTCAACGGCAGTTCACGACGCGCCTTACCGCAGCGCAACGTCAGCTTCGCATCCAGCGCTAACAGTAACGGTGCACCATCACCAATCGGGGATGCGTTGGCGATATTGCCGCCCAAGGTGCCCTGATTGCGAATTTGTTGCGAAGCAAAACGCCCCAACAGTTCGCCAAAGGCCGGGTGATAGCTGGCCAGTAGCGGGTATACATCGCTTAACGTCGCCCCGGCCCCGATGATCAGACGCTCATCCTGCCAACGGACGCGCTTGAGCGCGTCAATCTGCCCAACGGCGATCATCAACGGGATATCCTGATGACGCTGAGTGACCTCCAGTGCCAGGTCGGTACCGCCGGCCAGCAGTTTGGCCTCAGGGTGTTGCTGATACAGCGTCGCCAGTTCATCGAGGGTTTGTGGCAACAGGCAGCGTTTGCCCGCGGACGCCACCAACGTCGCTGGGCCTATCGCCTGTAAACGCTGTCGCGTTTGCGCCTGGTCGCGTTCGAAACTGTCGGGCGTTTTGGTATTGCAGGCCTGCTGCGCCGCGGCCAAAATTGGCCGATAGCCGGTACAACGACACAAATTCCCAGCCAACGCGTGCTGCGCCTGTTCAGGCTGATAGCTTTCACTGTTTTTTTGTAGACAAAACATCGACATGACAAATCCCGGCGTGCAAAAACCGCACTGTGAGCCATGACAGTCAACCATCGCCTGCTGCACGCTGTGCAACGCCCCCTGCTGTTTAAGATCCTCTACGGTGATCAGCTGTTTACCGTGCAGCGCACTGACGAAAGTCAGGCAGGCGTTAACGCTGCGATAGCGCAATTGTTCGCCGTCCGGCTCCGCCAGGACGACAGTACAGGCGCCACAGTCACCGGAAGCGCAGCCTTCTTTGGTGCCGCAGCGGCCGAGATCGCGACGCAGATAGTTCAGCACCGTCGTGTTGGGATCGAGCGCTGTTTCACTTTTCAGCGTTTGATTAAGCAGAAACTGGATCATGCAGCCTCCTGGTGCGTGGTCGGCCGATAGACCACTTTACCGTCGACGTAGGTACGGTAAACGTTGCGATCATCGCCCAGCGTCATCAGCACAAAAAGTTGTTCCGCTAACTCGCGGCTGTTCTCATGGCGCAGCTTCTGCAACGGTGACACCGCAGGATCCAGCACCACAAAGTCCGCCTCTTTGCCAATGTCAAAGTTGCCGATTTTATCCTCCAGCGACAGTGCCCGTGCGCCGCCCAGCGTGGCATGGTAAAACGCCTCGCAGGCGGAAAGTTGGTAGTGCTGCAACTGGCCAACCTTATAAGCCTCACCCAGCGTTTGCAGCATATTGAACGTGGTACCGGCGCCAACGTCGGTGCCGATGCCCAGTTTCACCTGTTTTTGCCAAGCCTTTTGCATATTGAACAGGCCACTGCCAAGGAACAGGTTGGAGGTCGGGCAAAAGGCGATCGCCGAGCGGGTCTGGCATAGGCAGTCCCACTCTTGCTCTTCCAAATGCAGGCAGTGGGCGAAAACGCTCCGCTCCCCGGTCATTCCATACTGATGATAAACATCCAGATAGCTGCGGCTGTCCGGGAACAGTTCTTTCACCCATGCCACTTCATCCAGGTTCTCACTCAGGTGGGTGTGCATATAGGCATCGGGAAACTCTTCGCGCAGCCGTTGCACCTGTGCCAACAGGGCCGGTGTGCTGGTAGGGGCGAAACGCGGTGTAATGGCATAACTCAGCCGTTGCTTACCGTGCCAGCGTTCGATCAACGCGCGTGTTTGTTGGTAACTCTCCTCCGGGGTTTCCAACAGGGCGTCCGGTGCGTGGCGATCCATCATCACCTTGCCGGCGATCAAACGCATATTGAGTGCTGCTGCCTGACTGAACAAGGCTTCTACCGACTGCGGGTGCACAGTGCCAAATACCAGTGCCGTAGTCGTGCCATTGCTTAGCAGTTGTTGTAGAAAAAACGCCGACATTTTGTCGGAATGCTGTTCACAGCAAAACTGGCTTTCTGTCGGAAAAGTATAGTTTTTCAGCCACGCCAGCAGTTGATCGCCGTAGGCACCAATCATTTCGGTTTGCGGATAATGAATATGGGTGTCGATAAAACCCGGTACGATCAGTTTGTCACGATAATGGGTAACCTCACACCCCGACGGCAATAGCGACTCCCCCTGCTGCCAGCTACCAAACCAAACAATGGTGCCTTCATTAAGCAGAATTAATCCGTCAGGAAGATGGCGTAATTGCCGACTCAACTGTTGCGGGTTATCCACGCAGGCAGTGATATCAAAGAAATTGCCACGAATCGCCGTGGTGAATGGGATGCTCATTTTACTTTCCTTCTCTACAGAACCAGCGCACAACACCCAGCTGAGTCAATTCAGGCCAGGGCGTGATCGCGGTCTTTTTATCGATCGCAGGTGTTGGTTTAAGAATAGCAATCAGCGTGCCAATGGGTTTTTTATTGATGATTTCCATTTAAAAACAAAGCGATAAAAACAAGTCGCTCAATATTCTTAGTCAAGGGAAATAAGCCAGGAATAAGCAAACGGTTGCATTTAAATAGCAACCGTTTGCTTATATTGTATTAATTGAGCGCGCGCACCAATATTGGGCAAGAATACAAATGGGGGTAATAGAATTTATTACTTTAATAGCACTTCATAGCGAGGGTTAAACTCATCAAACAGGGGCAAGGCTGCGGCGCCTAATGCGGCAGTATCCGCGCCCGTCGTCCCCAGCCGCACCCGCAGACCGTCAAGGTATTTACTGCGTACCGAGCGGTGCAATGGCGCAAGCCGCTTGATGAGCTGCTCGACAAGGCTTTCCGGCATCAGACCGCCAATAATCACGGCTTCAGCGTCAAACATGCACTCAATAATGTTGATCGCCTGACGTAACGCCGGCACCGCCGAATCCAGCCATGTGTCTATCTGCCCCTGCGGCAATGCCAGTAAGTCCTGCGGTCTGGCGCGCATCGGATCCAACCCGCAGCTCTCATAGGCCGCCTGTAATGACACATAGCGTTCCAGGCACCCCTGGTTGCCGCAATAGCACGCCCGGCCACCCGGTTGCACAATCATGTGGCCGACCTCACCAGCATTGTGCGCATGGCCGGTATAAATTCGGCCGTCGGTGAAAATCCCCGCCCCCAGCCCGGTGCCAAGATACAAATAAATAAACGAATTAAGCTGCCTGGCGATACCGTGCAAACGCTCGCCAATCGCCGCAACGGTGGCGTCGTTCTCGAGCGTCACCGGCAGGCCACTCTGCGCGTTAAGTTCGGCCACTACATCAATATTTTCCCAGCCGTTCAGCGTGGTCGGCCCAACGGAGGAAATACCTTCGACGCCAAACGGCCCCGGCATCACAACGCCGATCCCCAACATTTTTCCCCAGCTCAGATCCGGCTGCTGGCGCATTTCTTGCAGTACATCACAAATCAGTTTCAAGGTCGCAGCAGGTTGCGGCTTTTGCACCATAATCAGCCGGTGGAAACGAACGCTGCCTGACAGATCAACGACGATGATCAGCAGTGACTGATGATCCAGATGGATGCCGATGGAATACGCACTGTCTGGGTTCAGGGTCAACGGCGTGGCCGGTTGGCCCCGCCCGCCGGCACGACGCGGCAGGTGCGAGGAGAGAATACCGGCCTGTTCCAGTTCTGTTGCAATGTTTGAAACGGTTTGCGGCGTCAGTGAGGTCAGCCGGGCAATTTCGGCACGGGTCAGTTCACCGTGCAAACGGATAGCCTCTATCACTACGCGCCGGTTGTGTGCACGAGCATGTTCAAGGTTAGTGCCGGAAGTCGTCATAACTGCCTATGCAGAAAGGGAAATCGTCTTTGCAGTATGGTGCCCTCTAATAAAGCAATCAAATTGATTTAAGAATCTTTTTAACACCGGAGAACGCACAATGAAAAGCCATACCCTTGCCGCTACGGCAGTCAGTACCCTTTCTGCCCTGGCCCTCAGCCTGTCATCCGCCTATGCCGCCCCAACGCAAATCAATGCGTTATTTATGACCCAGGCGGCCTACAGCGAAAACGACATCCGCGCGATGACCGCGGACTTCAGCAAACAGCACCCGGATATCACCGTTAACCTGGAGTTTGTTCCTTACGAAGCCCTGCACGATAAAATCGTTGCCGCGCGCGGTGCCGGCAGTAACGGCTATGATGTGGTGCTGTTTGACGCTATCTGGCCCGCGGAATTCACCAAATTCGGCCTGTTGCAAGACGTCACTGCGCGCATTAGTGCCGACGACAGCAATAAAATCTTTGCCGGTGCCATGACCACCGTGACCTATAAAGACAAACGCTGGGGTATGCCGTGGATCCTGGACACCAAATACCTGTATTACAACAAAGCCATGCTGGCCAAGGCCGGGATCGCAGCCCCGCCGAAAACCTGGCAGGAGCTGGCGCAACAGGCCGAAATCCTGAAACAGAAAAACGTGGTCAAGTACCCGCTGGTGTGGAGCTGGTCACAGGCCGAGGCGTTGGTATGCGACTACACCACGTTGGTGTCTGCCTTTAAGGGGCAGTTTATCCAGCAAGGGAAAATCACCTTCTCTACGCCAGGTTCGCTGCAGGCTGTCGACTATATGAAAGCGTCGCTGGACAAAGGGTTAACCAACCCGAACTCCCGCGAGTATCTGGAGGAAGACGTGCGTAAGGCGTTTTCCAACGGTGACGCCGCCTTCGCGCTAAACTGGACCTACATGTACAACATGGCCAACGATCCGAAGCAAAGTAAAGTGGCCGGTGACGTCGGGATCGTCCCTGCGCCTGGCTCGGTGGAAGGCCAGGTCTCCGCGGTGAATGGGTCGATGGGGCTGGGCATCGCCAAAGCCAGCGCCCACCCTGACCAAGCCTGGCAGTACATCAGTTATATGACCTCACAGCCGGTGCAAGACAAATACGCCAAACTGAGCCTGCCGATCTGGAAGGCGTCCTACGACGATCCGGCGGTACAGAAAGGCCAGGAGCCGTTGATTGCCGCAGCCAAACAGTCGTTGAACGTGATGCTGTCGCGCCCTGAAACCGTCGATTACTCCCGTTTGTCCAACGGATTGCAGCAGGACCTGCAGCAAATCTTGCAGGGTAAAGTCACGCCGCAGGCCGGGCTGGACGCCGCGACCCAAAGCGCTGCGCGGTTGCGTTAAGGAATGACAATGCTCACTTTTCCCCAACGTGAGCGGCGTCAGGCATGGGTGCTGTTAGCACCCATGCTACTGATGATGCTGCTGCTAACCGCCTGGCCGCTGGCCCGTACGCTATGGCTGAGCTTTACCGATGCGGCGCTGGTGGGCGATGGCGTAACGCCGGCCTGGGTCTGTATGGACAACTTTTTTTATGCGCTGACCGATCCGGATTTCCAGGCTGCCCTGTGGCGTACATTGTATTTCACCCTGGTGTCAGTGGCATTTGAAGGCGTGATTGGCGTATTGGTCGCGTTGCTGCTTAACCAAAAATTCCATGGGCGTAACCTTCTGCGGGTACTGGTTATTCTGCCCTGGGCGCTACCCACCATCGTTAATGCCACCATGTGGCGGCTGAATTTCAACCCGGATTACGGCAGTATCAACGCACTGTTGACCCAGCTTGGCGTAATTGATCACTACCGCAGTTGGCTGGGCGATCCCGCTTCGGCACTTAACGCGGTGATGCTGGCGGATATTTGGAAGAATTACCCGCTGATTACCCTGCTGACGCTGGCGGCGTTGCAATCCATCCCAGACGATTTGTACGAGGCTGCGCGGCTGGACGGGGCCTCTGCCTGGCGTCGGTTTCGCGCCATCACCCTGCCCGCCATTCTGGCACCGCTGGCGGTGGCTCTGGTATTACGTACCATTGACGCCTTCAAGGTGTTCGACATTATTTACGTGATGACGCGCGGCGGGCCGATGGACAGTACCAAAACCCTCAGTTTCTTCGTGTATCAGGAATCATTCAGTTATCTGCGCGCCGGCAGCGGTGCCGCCTATGCGGTGTTGATGACGCTGTTGTGCGGGTTATTGATCGCGCTGTACATGCTGATGCTGTTCCGTCAGCGCCGAAGGAGCCTCGCCGATGAAGCGTAACATTCGTTTGGTGCTGCGCTACAGCGCCGCGCTGCTGCTGGCAGTTTCAATCCTTGCGCCCATGCTGTGGCTGTTTCTGATGAGCGTCAGTGCCTCGGCCGATCTGACGCGAGTGCCCCTGGAGTGGCTGCCACGTCAGTGGGACTTTTCGCGCTACGGCAGCCTGCTGTCATTGCAGCCCGGCCAGCCGGGTACCTTGTTTCTGCACGCGCTATTCAACAGCCTACTGGTGGCCTGTGGCGCTACGCTAATTTCATTACTGTTGGCGATCCCGGCAGCGTTCAGCTTTTCACGCTACCCAGGACGCGACGGCTGGCTGTTTGCCAGCCTGGCCATTTACATGGTGCCCCCCGTGGCTTTTGTCTTGCCGCTGTACTTTATTTTGCAACAGTTAGCCTTGTTGAATACCCATATTGGTTTGGTGCTGGTCTATTGCTCACTGATCTTGCCGTTTCTCACCTGGATGCTAAAAAACCAGTTCGACGCCTTGCCGATAGATATCGAACAGGCGGCGCGGTTGGATGGGCTGCGGCAATGGCAGGTGTTGTTACGCATCACCCTGCCGCTGGCCAAACCGGCACTGGGCGCCTCCGCGCTGTTTGGCTGGCTGCTGGCCTGGGACGAATTTTTCTATGCATTGCTGTTCACCAGCAATATTCAGGCACAGACGCTACCTGTCACCATTGCCGGCTTCACTGCCGGTCGCGCCACCGATGACGGGTTGATCGCCGCCGTCGGCATTCTGGCCGCCATTCCACCTCTTTTTATTGCCATCTGGCTGCAAAAAACGCTGGTTAGCGGTTTAACCAGTGGCGGCAGCAAGGGCTAATTTATTCAGGGAAATTAACATGATGAACACCAACACCAGACCCACACTGTACGTGGTTGGCAATATCAACGTCGACGTGATCATGAGCACTTTGCAACAGTGGCCGCAAAAAGGCACCGAGGCGATGCTGGATCACAGCGAACTGCGCCCCGGTGGTTCGGCGGGCAACTGCGCACTGGCGCTGGCGGCGCTGGAAACCCCTTACCGGCTGGTGGCCAACCAGGGCAACGACTATTTCAGCCCCTGGCTGGCACAGCTGTTCCCGGAAAGCTCGCTGTACTGGCCGACCTACAGTTGTGAAACCTCTCTGACCTTCGGTGTAACGCACCCCGATAACGAGCGCACTTTTTTCAGCAATCAGGGCCATATCACCCGCCTGAGCCAGGACGACGTGCTGCATCAGATCCCGCTGTTCGCCGGCACTGGCGACACGGTGTTGTTGTGCGGCACGTTTTTGTGCACCACCTTGATGGCGGAATATCCGGCGCTGCTGCAAACCTTGCGCCAGCGCGGCTACCGCATTGCGGTGGATACCGGCTGGCCACCTCAGGGCTGGAGCGATGCTTTACGCGGGCAGATCGCCGACTGGCTGCCGTTCTGCGACATTCTGTTGCTTAATGAAGTGGAGACCTGCGGTATGGCCGGTCATGAAGACCTTTACACCGCCGCCCGCACGCTGAACCGGCAGCAACCGACCGATGCCGCCTGTGTGGTGAAATGCGGCCCTGACGGCGCTCGCATGTGGTGGGGAGAGCGCCTGTTGCAAGCAGCGGCGCATCCGATCAAGGTCGTCGACACCATTGGTGCCGGCGACAGTTTTAACGCGGGGTTTCTGACCGCCTGCCTGTATGGCCATTCCGCTGCGGTCGCGCTGCGCTGGGGTATCCACGCCGCAAGCCACGCCATCAGCAGTTCACCGCGCCAGTACCTGGACTGGAACACCCTGAAAACCTGCGCCGGAGAAATGGTCTGATGGCAAGTGTAGAGCTGGTAAAAGTCACCAAATATTACGGTAAACAGCGCGTGCTGAATCCGTTGGATCTGACCATTCCCGACGGCAGTTTTACCGTGCTGGTCGGCCCCTCTGGCTGCGGGAAATCCACGTTACTGCGTCTGTTGGCCGGGCTCGATACGCTGACCGACGGCGCGATCCTGCTGGATAAGCAAAAAATTAACGATCTGGACCCGGCCGATCGCGATATCGCCATGGTATTTCAGAGCTATGCGCTCTACCCGCACCTGACGGTGGCTGAAAACATGGCGTTCCACATGCAGATGATGAAGGTGCCAAAAAGCGAGCAACAGACCAAGGTTCAACAGGCCGCGCGTATTTTGGCAATCGACCCTCTTTTACAGCGCTACCCGAAAGAGCTGTCAGGCGGACAGCGCCAGCGGGTGGCGATGGGCCGCGCCATGGTGCGCAACCCGAAGGTATTTTTGTTCGATGAGCCGCTGTCTAACCTTGATGCCCAACTGCGTATGGAGCTGCGCGCCGAGATCAAATCCCTGCATCAGCAATTTAAAACCACCACGGTGTATGTCACTCACGACCAGATCGAAGCCATGACGCTGGCTGACCAAATTGTGGTGATGAAAGACGGCAATATCGTGCAGCAAGGGAAACCGCTGGAGATTTACGATGCACCGGCAGATACCTTTGTCGCCCGTTTTATCGGCTCACCGCCGATGAACCTGTTGGAGGGCGTCGTTACGCCACGTGACCATCGTCCTGGCGTAACCTGCGGAACGTTATGGTTTCCCCTGCCCGCGAAATGGCATCAAACCGTTCCAGGCAGCAAAGTGATCCTTGGGCTGCGCCCGCATGACTTCCGTTTGGTAGAAACCAGCGAACAACCGGCCGCCACGCTGCGGCTGATGGAGATCACCGGCGATGTCAGCCTGCTGCATCTCACCTGGGGCAGTTACACGTTGCACGTACAGTTCAGCGGGCGAGTCAACGCAGACAGCGGTCAGTTGCTGTACCTGGCTCCCAACAGTGATGCAATCCACTTGTTTGACGCTGCAACAGGACAGCGACTCAGTGAACGTTAAGAGAACCGGTTGCCATGGACGGCATCAAACTTGAAACGATAACCATTCTCAATTATCATCCGCGCATCTTTTTTAGAGTAGACCTTCACCGCGGAACCCATGTCAGCCACAGCCCCTTCACCCTCTGAAGCGCTAGCTCACCTCTATACAACCCACCATGGTTGGCTACAGGGCTGGCTACGCCGTCGGCTTGGCTGCGCATGTGATGCCGACGATTTGGCACAAGACACGTTCCTGCGGATCCTGAAAAGTGATTCCGCCGCCACCATCCGTGAACCTAAAGATTTCTTGGTCACGCTCGCCAAACGGGTCATGGTCGATTTTTTCCGCCGTAAAACGTTGGAGCGAGCCTATCTGGATATGCTCGCATTAGCGCCGGAAGCGCTTGCCCCCTCACCGGAACAACGCCAATGTTTGCTGGAAAGCCTACAACAGATCGACAGCATGCTCGACGGGTTGGACCCAAAAATCAAACAGGCCTTTTTGCTGTCGCAACTTGAAGGGTTGGGTTATGCCGACATCGCTTTGCGGCTTGGCGTCTCAGTCAGTTCAGTGAAGAAATATATGGCAAAAGCCACCGAGCACTGCCTGCTGTTCAGCCTGGAAAACGAATACCTGCAATGAGTCATAACATCACCCCCGAACAACGCCATGCGCTGAAAATGGCCGCTCACTGGTTTGCCCTGTTAAGTGATGAAAATGTCACCGAACGCCAGCGACAGCAATGGCAGACCTGGCATCAACAACACGATGACCACCGCTGGGCCTGGCAACGGGTTGAAGCGCTACAAAGCCAATTACAAGGCGTACCGGGTAAATTCGGCTATCGCACGCTCGATCAGGCCGATCGCCACAGCTCGTTGGATCGCCGCACGCTGTTGAAAAGCCTGCTGCTATTGCTCGGCGTTGGCGGCAGTTGGCTAGGCTATCAGTCACCGCTGGGGCGTGAGCTGCGCGCTGACTACCGCACCGCTACGGGTGAGATCAAACCCATCATCCTTAGCGACGGCAGCCAACTGGTGTTAAACACCGCCAGCGCCGTTGATGTTCGCTACACCGCTGAAAAGCGGCTGATCGTACTGCACACCGGTGAGATTAGCCTCATAACCGGCCGTGATACCCGCCCTCTGTGGGTAGAAAGCCAACAAGGCGCAATGCGTGCACTGGGCACCCATTTTCTGGTACATGAAAGCGAGGGGCAAACGCAGTTGGCCGTGATTGAACACGCCGTGGAAGCCCAACTGGCACAGTATCCGCAGGAGAAGCGTCGGGTTAACGCCGGCGAGCAAATCAGCTTTAGCGCCACCGCATTTAACCCGCTGCAGACGCTGGATATCGCTGATGGCTGGACACGCGGCGTGCTCAACGTAAGCCAATGGCGGCTGGATCGGGTGATTGCCGAACTGGCGCGTTACCGCCCTGGCCGTTTGGAATGCGATCCCGCCGTTGCCAATTTTCGTGTTAGCGGCAGCTTCCCGCTGAGGGAGCCGGATCGCGCCCTTCTTTTACTCAGCCAAACCCTGCCGATACGGCTGCAAAGTTTTACCCGTTACTGGTTAAAAATTGTCCCCGCCTGATTTATTTAAATGAAAATGATAAAAAATCGCATTCTTGATTGTCCCTTTTCCATTCTCATTCGACTCCAGATAAAACACTGCAGCAAAAAATAGAAGAAATCAGGAGAAGGTATGAACAACTTTTGGGGAAAACCGCTTCAACCACTGGCGATAGCCGTGGGCCTGGCATTCGCTTTACCGGTGATGGCAGCACAACCGGCACCCACCGCGTACGCTATCCCTGCGGGTGATCTGGATGGTGCGTTGACGACCTTTGCCGCGCATGCCGGTATTGCGCTGTCGGTAGACGGAAAGCTCACCGCCGGTAAGCATTCGCCAGGGTTAAAGGGTAATTACAGCCTCGACCAAGGGCTGAACGCACTGCTGGCGGGCAGCGGTTTGCAGGCCAAGGCGCTCGGTGGCAATGGTTACACCCTGGTCAATATCCCAATCGCGCAGAAAGAACAAGACATCACCGTTGTGGGCGACTGGCTGGCTGAAGGCCGGCAAATTGACGTGTTCGAACACGCTGGGGCACGTGATGTCGTTCGCCGTGAAGCCTTCGCCAAAACCGGGGCTACCACGCTACGTGAAGTGTTGAACCGCGTTCCCGGCGTTGTTGCGCCAGAAAACAACGGGACCGGCAGTCACGATATGGCACTCAATTTCGGTATTCGTGGCCTGAACCCGCGTCTGGCCAGCCGTTCAACGGTATTGATGGACGGGATCCCGGTCCCCTTCGCCCCTTATGGCCAGCCGCAGCTGTCGCTGGCGCCGGTTTCCCTCGGCAATATGGATGCCGTTGATGTGGTACGGGGCGGCGGTGCCGTTCGTTATGGGCCACAGAGCGTCGGTGGCGTGGTCAACTTTGTCACTCGGGCCATCCCGGAGACCTTCGGCATGGAGGCCGGTATGCAGGGCCAACTGAGCCCGACGTCTCGTCAGGATCACCCAAAGGGAACGGGCAACCTGATGATCGGCGGCACCGCGGATAATGGCTTTGGCAGCGCACTGCTTTATTCCGGCACGCGCGGCAGCGACTGGCGCGAACACAGTTCAACCAAAATTGACGACGTGATGCTGAAAAGCCGCTATGCCCCCAACGATGTGCATACGTTTAATAGCCTGCTGCAATATTATGAAGGTGAAGCGGACATGCCGGGCGGCCTGAGCCGGGCAGATTACAATGCCAACCCGTTTCAATCGACACGCCCATACGATAAGTTCTGGGGCCGTCGCCAGCTGGCGAACTTTGGCTACCGGTACCAGCCCGACCAGCAACACAAATTCGATGTGCAAAGTTTCTATACCTATACCCTGCGCAGCGGTTATCTGGATCAGGGCAAGAACCTGACACTGTCTCCGCGTGAATACTGGGTGCGCGGCGTGGAGCCACGTTACAGCCAGAGCTTCCGCTGGGGGCAATCGGCGCATGAAGTTGGCGTGGGCTACCGTTATGTGAGCGAGTCCACCCACGAGCTGCGTTATTACAGTAAGGCCAGCAACGGCGTTCTGCCGTCAACCCGTAGCCCTTACGATCGTGATACCCAATCCGGTACCGATGCCCACGCCTTTTATATCGATGATCGTATTGATATCGGCGACTGGACCATCACACCGGGTATGCGTTACGAGCATATCACCTCGTATCAGAACAACTACATCAAGAATAACCGCCTGGATGTGAGCTACAACGCGCCCCTGCCAGCGCTGAACGTGATGTATCACCTGAATGAATACTGGAATGTGTACGCGAACACGGAAGGCTCATTCGGGACCGTGCAATACAGCCAGATGGGCAAAGCAGTCGACAGCGGTAATATCGAGCCGGAAAAGGCGCGCACTTGGGAATTGGGGACACGCTACGAGGGCGATGCGCTGCAGGGTGAAATCGGTCTCTTCCTGATCAACTTCAATAATCAGTACGATTCCAATCAGGTGACCGACAGCGTTACCGCACGCGGCAAAACCCGCCACGCCGGACTGGAAGGCAGCCTGCGTTATGATCTGTCGCAGCTGACACCGACACTTGATGATATGACGGTATACGCCAGCTATGCCTATGTCGACGCGACTATCCGCGAAGACGGCGCTTACCGGGGAAATCAGGTGCCGTTCTCACCAAAGCATAAGGGGACTCTGGGACTGGATTACACCCCGGGTCATTGGCTGTTTAACCTCAACGGTGAATTCCAGTCCAGCCAGTTTGCCGATAACGCCAACACGGTGGCGGAAAGTGCTGACGGCAGCACCGGTCGCATTCCTGGCTATATGCTGTGGGGCATGCGCGCCGCCTATGACTTTGGGCCGGAAATGGCCGGGCTAAACCTGGGTGTCGGGGTTAAGAACCTGTTTAACCACGAATATTTCACCCGCGCTTACGACGATAACAACAAGGGGCTGTACATCGGTCAGCCACGTACCCTGTATCTGCAAGGCTCTGTAAAGTTCTAATTCCCCCGCGGGCGCAATCACTGCGCCCGCTAATTATCACCTGCTCAACCTCTTTTTAACCTCTGCCCAATGCGCTATGCTCAAAAACCCTTCCGGCTTTAACATTTTTGAAACGGGATTTCTGCCATGTCCGCATTCCGTCTGTACGCCATCCGGTGCGCTCTGCCATGAGCTTTTTTTCACGTGCAAGTGCGTTGCCTCTCTTGGTGGCCGGTGCCTTTTTTATGGAAAACCTCGACGGCACTGTGATTGTCACCGCCATGCCACAAATGGCAGCGGCTTTCGGCGTACGGCCGGTAGACATGAACATCGGTATTTCAGCTTACATTTTGACGCTAACGGTGTTTATTCCCGCCAGCGGCTGGATTGCCAACCGCTTTGGTGCACGCAATATCTTTGCCGCCGCGGTGTTGATTTTTACACTGGCATCCGTGTTGTGTGCGGCCAGTATTAACCTGCCTACCTTTACCGCTGCCCGTATCTTGCAAGGCTTCGGCGGTGCTCTGATGGTGCCTGTCGGCCGGCTGGTGGTACTGCGCAACACCGCCAAACCCGATTTGATCAAAGCCATCGCCACCATTACCTGGCCTGGATTGGTCGCCCCTATCCTCGGCCCTCCCGTCGGCGGTTTTATTACGACCTATGCCTCGTGGCACTGGATTTTTATTCTCAACGTGCCCTTGGGCATGGCCGCGCTGTGGTTGGCATGGCGACTGATCCCACAGGAAGCACCACAGAAAGGCGTTCCCTTTGACACCCTCGGTTTTGTACTGACCGGCGTTGCCTGTTTTGGTCTGATGTTTGGTCTGGATCTGATCAGCCATCCGCAGTTGTCTTGGCTGGTGCCTGCGCTATGCCTTCTTGGCAGTCTGGCACTCGGTGCGCTGGCGGTTCGCCATGCCAAACGCGCCGCGTACCCCTTGATCACGCTGTGGGCCATGCGAATAAAAAGTTACGCCGTCACTATATGGGGTGGGACGTTGTTCCGCATCGCCATTGGTGCCGTACCTTTCTTGTTACCGCTGCTGTTTCAGATCGGTTTTGGCCTGAACGCCTTTGACGCCGGATTATTGGTACTGGCGGTATTCGCCGGTAACCTGGTGATGAAGCCCTTTACCTCCGCGGTACTTTACCGGTTTCGCTTTCGCACCACGTTGGTGGTGAATGGCCTGCTAAATGCCGCCACGATTTTCGCTTGTGCACTATTGACGCCACAGACGCCAACCTGGTTGATTCTGGCACTGTTGTTCGTCAGTGGTCTGACGCGATCCATGCAGTTTACCGCGCTCAATACACTGGCATTTTCGGAAGTACCGCAATCACAGATGAGCGGCGCCAATACCCTGTTTAATGTGTCACAACAAATGGGCAGCGGGCTGGGGATTGCCGTCGGCGCGCTGGCATTGAGAGTAACGGAGATGCTGATGCCGCAGTCCGCTGAGCGTATTCCGTTGGCCGATTTTCAGTGGGCTTTCGTGGTCATCGGCGTGATTGCCGTGGTAGCCGTGATCGACAGCGCAACCCTGAATGCCAACGCAGGTAACGAGGTCCGACAAAGAACCTCCCCGGCGGCACCACTGACGAACGCACCTCAACGATTGCAAAAATAAGTCGCATCTGCTGCCAATCAACGTAGTATCGATGATCCGCCCCGTTTCACCGGTGCGGATTTTTTGCCGTTTTTGGCCTGAAAAGCGAGGTAATAATAATGATTCACAGTGACCTTTCTCAGTGCCGCGTTAACACCGACCGGTTGTTGATTGCCCCCTTTACCGCAGCAGACGCCGACGATGTTTACCAGGCGATCACCCCTACATTGACACGCTTTATGAATTTTGAACCGGAGGCGTCGCCAGAAGCGTTTGAAAACGTGTGGCAAGGCTGGCTACCGTTAATCCGTGAAGGCGAGGAAGTGATTTTTATCGCACGCCTGCGCGACACTAAACAGTTTGTTGGTGTAGGTGGCGTACACGATTTGCATGGCACCACGCCAGAGCTGGGTATTTGGGTAAAAGAGAATCTGCACGGCATGGGCTATGGCCGTGAAATTGTTCAAGCTATGGCGGTATGGGCCAGCGAGCGCTACCACCCACAATACTTTATCTATCCGGTGGCAGAGCAAAATACGCCGAGTCGGCGCATCGCCGAATCTTTAGGCGGCGTGGTGGCCGGCCGACGCGAAAACACCAAATACGACTGCGTGGTGTATCACGTCCCACCACAGCACTGATCACTTTATCGGCCATTCTGCTCGGCCCGTCTTTAAACATGCAGGATTCACTGACCAAAAACCGCCCGTCTGGCAGCAGCGATGGCGGTTTTTTTATGTCGACGCCGATAACCACTGCCACTTAACGTGGGATTATGCTAATGCTAGTAGCATGTAGGGTAAAAACAGTTGGGGAACAGCAACATGATCATTTTTGTTACGGGTGCCACATCCGGTTTTGGTGAAGCCATTACACGACGTTTTATCCGCGAAGGCCATCAGGTGATTGCCTCCGGCCGTCGTATCGAACGCCTGGAAGAATTGAAAGACGAGTTGGGTGATCCGCTGCATATCGTCCGCCTGGACGTGCGTAACCGCGCGGCGATTCAGCAAGTGATTGACGAACTGCCTGCGGCACTCCGCCACATCGACGTACTGGTGAATAACGCCGGGCTGGCGTTAGGTCTGGAACCGGCACATAAAGCCAACGCTGACGATTGGGAAACGATGATCGACACCAACGCCAAAGGCCTGGTCAACATGACCCGCGCCCTGTTACCTGACATGGTTGAACGCAATGTTGGCCATGTCATTAACATCGGCTCCGTCGCGGCCAACTGGCCTTATGCCGGCGGTAACGTTTACGGCGCCACCAAAGCCTTCGTGAAACAGTTCAGCCTCGGTTTACGTGCCGACCTACAGGGCACGCGTATTCGCGTTACCGACATCGAGCCCGGCCTGGTAGGCGGCACGGAATTTTCCAACGTGCGTTTCAAAGGTGACGACGGCAAAGTTAACAAAGTTTATGACGGGGCCAATGCATTGACGCCGGAGGATATCGCCGAGTCGGTGTTCTGGGTGGCAACCCTGCCGAGCCACGTCAATATCAACTCGCTGGAAATCATGCCGGTCAGTCAGTCCTTTGCCGGGTTGAACATTCACCGCGAGGCCTGATCCTGTGCGCGGCAGGCATGCCCTGCCGCCATTTATCAGGCGGCTCGCCAGCCGGAAACAATAATCAACATCCCCACCAAGGCCACGCTAGCCCCCAGCCAATCCAACGCAGACAATTTAACCCCGTCTACCACCCGTAGCCACAGCAACGCAGTCGCCACATAGACGCCGCCGTAAGCCGCATACACGCGCCCACTGGCGGCAGGATGCAGCGTCAACAGCCAGACAAACAACATCAGGCTCGCCGCAGCCGGCAACAGCAGCCACACGCTGGCGCTTTTTTTCAGCCACAGGTAGGGTAAGAAACAGCCAATGATCTCGGCCAATGCCGTCGCGAAAAATAACAGTGTGGTCTTGATCATAGGAACGTTTTCTCTCTATAAAGTAAACAAGGCCGTGCTTGGCTGGTGCAGTCTAAGTGCGCGATGGTATATTTATCAACACGCCTGAGGGCGCAGTAAGCCAGTGTTGCCGTTTTCAGGCAACACTAACTCATAAGGATGAAACGATGAAAACACTTTCGACTCAACGACTGCTGCGCGGGATGCTGCCGGTCGCCATGCTGGTGCTGATGGGTGCCTGGCAGGCTCCAGCGCTGGCTGCCACCTGCACTCAGGGCAGCACCTGCGTTACCGTCGATGGCAGCAACAGCGGAGCGATGAGCACAGAAGCGGCTCGCCAAAGCAAACAGCAATTCAACGACACCAAGTCTCTGCGCAACAAGGTCAACACCCGCGTTGAGAAAGAATTCGATAAGGTCGATAAGGCCATTGATAACGAAGAGCGCTGCGACGACAGCCTGAACGTTAACGCTTACTGGGAACCCAATACCCGTAAGTGTCTGGACCGCCAGACGGGCCGTCAGATTAATCCTTAATCTTGCCGCAGCAGGCGGCGGCCGTTACCCTACGACGCCGTTGCTGCTATCCTGACAAAGGAAGCCCAATCTCAAATAAGGATGAATTGATGAAAAAAGCGCTTATCCTGGGTGCATTGCTGCTGGCGTCAGCACCACTGGCTGCCCTGGCCTCGTGCGAAAGCGTGAAGGCTGATATTTCGCAGAAAATTGTCAATAACGGCGTGCCAGAATCTGGCTTCAAGCTGGATATTGTGCCGAATGACCAGGCCCAACAGGCTGGCGGGCTGGTGGTGGGTCACTGCGAAAATGACACACAGAAGATTGTCTATACCCGCATCAGTAACGGTGATGACAATGGTGACGCGGCGCAAACCGGCACCAGCCAGGACACTAAGACCTCGCAATAATGATCGTTAAGGGCGCTAACCGCGCCCTTTCCTTTTCTACTTCTTCTGCGCCTCACGCCTGTTCCGCTTCTTCACCCTCGCCCTGTGGACGATGCCGCGCAGGAATCAGCATCGCTGCGGCGAGTGCCAGCAGTGATATCAGTGCAGAAACCAAAAATACCCCATGCAGCGAAGCGGCTACCTGTTGCGTCATATCCGCCAACATCTCCGGTGCCATTGATCCCCGCGCGGCAGGCTCCATTAACTGCTGAACAGGATCGGACGTTTGCGGTAAGCGGAGCTGCAGGTTGATGTTTAGCGTCGCCCCTAAAATCGCGGTCCCGATGGCCGAGCCCATCATTCGGGTAAACACGGTACAGGCGGTAGCGATACCGCGAATGCTGTGATGCGCCGCGTTTTGCACCGACACCAAGAATGTGGTGTTGCACAGCCCCATACCGGCACCCACCATAAAGGCGGCCACGCGCCCCCATAACAGACCGCCGGCAGGTTGCAGCAGCAACAGGATCAGTCCCCCGGCCAACAGCAGTAATGCCCCCAGTAACGCCGTGGTCCGATAAGAGGTCATGAGCATCAACCGCCCGCTAAAGGTGCTGGCCAGCGGCCAACCGATCGACATTAACGCCAAGGTCGTCCCTGCCTCCAACGGCGTTCTCCCCATCACGCCCTGAATAAAGGTTGGCAGGAAAGCGCTGATGCCCATCATCGCTGCACCAATCACCAGCCCGCCAATATTGCCGGCCACAATCACCCGACTTTGCCATAACGCCAGCGGGAACAACGGCTCTGGTGCACGTCGTTCCTGGCGGATCAGCAACATCAGCGAGATAGCCGCCAACACCAACAGCGGCAACACCCACCACCCCAGATTTTCTGCCTGCAGCAGTGACAGCAGCAACGCGGTAACAAACAGCGTCAGCCAAGCGGTGCCCACCAGGTCCAGCGCATGTTTACGCACCTGTTGGCGAGAAGGGAGATAACGAGCAAGGAAAAACATCGCCAGCAGACCAATCGGCAGATTGACCCAGAATACCAGCGCCCAGGGCAAATGCTGGACGATAAACGCCCCCAGTAAGGGGCCAATAATCGCCGATACCCCCCAAACGCTGGAGATGTAACCCATCACCTTTGGCCGCTCGGTGGGGCTGTAGATATCACCAATAATGGTGGTCGCTGTTGGCATAATAGCCCCGGCCCCCAGCCCCTGCAGCAGCCGAAAACCAATCAGCCAGTACATGTTTGGCGAGAAACCACAGAGTACCGACCCCAGCAAGAACAGCGATGCGCCAAAGAAAAATACCCGTTTGCGCCCCAGCAGGTCCGCCAGCCGACCATAAATGGGGATGGTGATGGCCTGCGCCAGCAAATAGACCGCAAATACCCACCCGAGCAGAGAAAACCCGCCGAGGTCGCCAATAATGGTCGGCATCGCCGTGGCGACAATGGTTGCCTCAATCGCGGACATAAACATCGCCAACATGCAGGCAATCAGGATCAAGGGACGGTGCGCGATGGGGGCAGATACTTCGTTATTTGTCATAGCGTTATTACAAACCGTAGATTTTTATTTTCACCTCATTATACCAGCCGGAAGAAACACTGCCGTTATCTGTGTCTACTTAGCTGTTTTTATTGGCGAAAAGCGCACCATTTGAACGTATAGTGACAACGTCACTATAAATCAAGCTGAATCAGCCGCATAACCCACAAAGCGCGAACCTACCGGCGAATCTGCAAAGATTCTCTGGCCTTCGGTCGGGCCGCCAAGCACAATGCAAAGCTGAACCTTTCATTTTTCTCACGATTTTATTGACGCATGAAACGATGGGTCCACCTGCACCACTATCGCGCCCTGCTGCGCCGTCTGTTTATTGCCATTTTTCTTGGTATTGCTGCCGCGTTGGTGGTTTGGCTGTTTCACCGTGCAATGCTCGGGTTGGAATGGTTGCTGCTCGATCACGGTGAAGGCAGCCTGGTGGCTGCCGCGGCTGCGTTACCGGGCTGGCGCAGGGCGTTAACGCCCGCGTTGGGTGGCCTGGCCGCCGGTTTGCTGCTGTGGATTTACCAACGTTATCAACACCAACGTCAGGTAGCTCCCACCGATTATATGGAAGCCATTGAAACTGGCGACGGCCGACTCGACGTCAGCGCCAGCCTGGTAAAATGCCTGGCTTCGCTGCTGGTGGTATCGAGCGGCAGCGCTATCGGTCGTGAAGGCGCGATGATTCTGTTGGCAGCCTTGGTGGGGTCGGTGTTTGCCCAACGTTTCACTCATGAGAAAGAGTGGAAGCTGTGGGTGGCCTGCGGTGCCGCCGCCGGGATGGCCAGCGCCTACCATGCGCCCCTGGCGGGCAGCTTGTTTATCGCCGAAATACTCTTTGGTACGCTGATGTTGGCTTCTCTCGGCCCAGTGGTCATTGCCGCCGTCAGCGCATTGCTGGTCACCAATCTGCTCAATGGCGGCCAAGCGCCACTGTATTTGGTCGAACCCTTACCTGCCCCTTGGCCAATACAATATCTGCTGATGGCGCTACTCGGGATCTTGGCCGGCGTTTGTGGCCCCTTATTTTTATGGGCAATGTCGGCGTCCGGCCATGCGTTCCGTTCACTGCGCCTGAAACCGCCACTGCAATTGGCACTTGGCGGGTTGATTGTGGGGTTGCTCTCGTTGCTGTTTCCTGAAGTGTGGGGGAACGGCTACAGCGTGGTGCAGTCACTGCTTAGCGCGCCGCCCGGCGTATTGTTGGTTGGCGCGATTCTGATCTGCAAGTTGCTGGCCGTACTTGCCAGCAGCGGTTCCGGTGCGCCTGGCGGTGTGTTCACGCCCACCCTGTTTGTTGGCGCGGCACTCGGCTCGGTGATTGGGCAATTGTGTGCCCTTTGGCCAGAATTAGGCAGTGCGGTGCCGCTGCTAATGGCGTTAACCGGCATGGCCACGCTGTTGGCTGCAACCACCCACGCACCGATTATGGCTGCATTAATGGTGTTCGAAATGACCGGTGAATATACTCTGCTGCCCGGCATTCTGCTGGCCTGCGTGATCGCAACCACCGTGTCACGTGGCTTACGTTCAGTGTCGGTCTATCACAATGCTTAACGACCCAAAAGAGGCGTAATATCCAGATAATGCGCCAACTCACGCTGTTCGGCGCGAGGCAGATAAGGAATTTCCCCCAGCAGTGGCGCAGGTATGCGCTGCTGCAATGCCTCGATGGTTTCAGCGTAGTGCGCTAACCCCGGATTGATGCGGTTTGCCACCCAGCCCAGTAAAGGCAGACCATCATTGATGATGGATTGTGCGGTAAGTAATGCGTGGCTAACACAACCCAGCTTAATTCCCACCACCAAGACCACCGGCAATTGCTCTTGGATAACCCATTCAGCATAAGGCCGCATATCGTTCATCAACACGCGCCAACCGCCACTCCCTTCGACCACCACCGTATCGGCTTTCGCGGATAAATGTTGCAAACCACTGCTCATCACACCGTAGTTGATGTCATCAGTAGGCTGCGCGTGGAACACCTCTTCCAGGCAGGTGATGGGATTAATTTCTTGATACGACAACGGTATGGTTGAGGAAGCCTGTAAAACCAGAGCGTCTTTATTGCGAAGGCCTTCGCTGGTTTCCTGACAGCGTGCGGCAACAGGCTTATAGCCGGCCACAGAGCGGCCTTGCGCAGCAAATGCCTGCAACAAAGCGCGGGAAATCACGGTTTTACCGACATCGGTATCCGTACCTGTAACAAATAAACGCGTTAACATGACTTAATTGCCCCGAGATGCACCGTTAACCAAAATATCACCGCAAAGACGGCGAAAGAGACGAACAGGAAAAGTCTAGAGGATGCCGGGGAGACGGGGCTTGAGGTAGCTCAACCTTTTGTCGTTAAACGATAAGAATTACTGATTGGTAGTGAGCGGGTATGGGGCGCGTATTTTGGCTTAGCCTTGCAGCAACTGCACCAACAGCGAGCCATTGTATAACGCTTCTTTTACCAGTGCGGCACCTGGCATGGTGCCCTTATTGAAGAACTGGGTAGATTCTACCTTCACATTTTCACTGTAAGCTGGCAGCGATTGTTGGCGGATACAAGAGGCGATGGCCGGATGAAGAATTTCCGCCGCCCGGTTCAACGGTGAACCAACCAGAATTTTTTCCGGATTGAACAGATTGACCATGATGGCCAAAATCCGGCCTACGCTGTGTCCCACCCCAAGAATGATGTCTTTAGCCAGTTGATCGCCCGCCATCGCGGCATCACACAATGACTCAACCGTCAGTGGTGCGCCATGCAAGCTTGAACTCATTGAGCTACCGAGGCGCTGCTGGGCGATTTCAAGCATGTTTTCGATACTGGCCACAGTTTCCAGACAGCCGTGGTTACCGCAGTAACAGCGTTTGCCGTAAGGATCGACCTGAGTATGGCCAATCTCTACCACACTGTGGCTGCCTGCATGCAGAACTCTACCGCCCGTGATCACGCCGGCGCCAACGTTGTGGTCGATCACCACCTGAATCACGTTTTGGCTGCCGCGAGATGCGCCGTATAAGGCCTCGGCCATTGTCCAGGCGCTAATGTCGTGTTGCAGATAAACCGGTAGCCCGGTGCGCGTTTCCAGCGCCGGTCCCAGGGGCATGTCTTTGACGTCGTAAAACGGCATGCGGTGCACCACACCAGAAACGGCGTCAACCATGCCTGGCAGCGTAATGGCGATAGCCGTCAGCCGCTCAAGCTTGCTTTGATGACGAATGAAGAACTGATCTACTTCACCGAGAATACGCTTTAGCAGGGGATCAGGGTGTTCGGCGGCAAGAGGCAACAGCTCTTCGACCACCAATTTGCTGCTGATATCACGCAACGCCAGCGTAATGGTGCCACGGCTGATGCGAGCGGACAGATAGTGCCAGGCTTCGGTGTCCAGCACCAACCCCACGGCAGGACGGCCACGGCTGCCCACTTCCTGGTATTCGGTTTCTTTAACCAGATGCGCTTCCAGCAGTTCGCGAACAATTTTGGTGATACTGGCGGGAGCGAGCTGCGCGCGTTTGGATAATTCGATACGCGAAATGGGGCCCAGTTGATCGATTAACCGATAAACTGCCCCTGCATTTGTTTGCTTGATTTGATCAATATGCCCAGGCTGCCCAACAGCAATCACAAACCTGCTCCTACTATTTTTCGCGCTTCTAAATAAAGACTATCGGCTATGGTGGGGCTTTTGTAATACAGCGTCAACTATTTGATTCGTTATGTGATTTGCTGCACAAATTCACCCCACTTTCACTGCGGATTGTGTTTTATTTGCCCAGCCTGGCCTTCAGGTTAACAGCAATGCCATCAGCGATTTGGCCGCTGCGGTCAGTGGCCTTTGCCGGTGATGCACCAACCAAACTTCCGTCATGGCGCCCGGTTCTGCCAACGGCAAATACTGCACGCCATCAATTTTAACGCGGGCGAAAGACGCCGGCAGAATAGAAATACCCAACCCGGAAGACACCAGACCGATAATGGTCATCGCCTCGCCAACCTCTTGCGTGATGTAAGGAGTGATCCCCGCTTTGGCCAGCAAGGATAAAATTTCGTCATGCAGTGCGGTGCCCACCTCGCGGGAGAAAAACACGAAGGGCTCTTCCGCTAAATGCTGAAAACGCAAGGTGCCGGGAGCAACATGGGTTAACGGATGCCCTTCCGGCACCACGGCCACCAAGGGTTCACACAGCAAAAGCTGATGTTTCAACGCGTCTGGTAAGCGCGTATTACGCATAACGCCCAGATCCAGTTCACCATTAAGCAAGGGTTCAATCTGCTGTTTGGTGTTTACTTCGCGCATTTTGATATGCACCTGTGGGTGTTGCTGCCGAAAAGCCCGCAAACTGCGTGATACGACGCTGATAAATGGGGCTGAGGACGTGAAACCTATGGTTAGCTCCCCTAACTCCCCGCGTTCCAGTCTGGCCGCTTTCTCAGCCGCCCGGCCGACCTGATCGAGTACCTGATACGCTTCTTTCAGGAACATTTCCCCCGCCTGCGTCAGGCTGACATTGCGGTTGTTGCGCGCCAACAAACGCGCCCCCACCATCTCTTCCAACGCCTGGATCTGCTGGCTAAGCGGCGGCTGTGAAATCCGCAAGCGTTCTGCTGCACGCCCAAAGTGCAACTCTTCCGCCACGGCAACAAAATAGCGCAGATGTCTCAATTCAATATTCATACGTTAAACGTCTTAATTTTAATTATTAATATATTAGACAAAAAACTGCCCTCTCCCTATCATTTTGTTAACCCATGAAGTGCTGAATACACCCCCACGTTCGGTAAGGAAAAA
Organism: Serratia sp. PL17; assembly: GCF_017832355.1. Lineage (GTDB taxonomy): Bacteria > Pseudomonadota > Gammaproteobacteria > Enterobacterales > Enterobacteriaceae > Serratia. The sequence continues at coordinate 1,177,797 of NZ_JAFIBY010000001.1, read as the reverse complement.
CTGTGACAACCCCTGTGCGTTCTGCGGCCAGTATGCCGTCGACGCTGGCCGCCAACGACGATGCGGCTGCTGCGCCAAAAACCCAACGTTCCACCCTGAACAAACTTCCCTACATCGAACGCGGAACGCCGCAGTTTATACGCGTTACGTTGGCGTTGTTTTCTGCCGGTCTGGCGACGTTCGCCTTGTTGTATTGTGTGCAACCGATTCTGCCGGTTTTATCACAAGACTTTGGCATCTCCCCTGCGGAAAGTAGCCTGTCATTGTCAGTATCCACCGGCTTGCTGGCGCTCGGTTTGATGTTTACCGGCCCGCTTTCCGATGCCATTGGCCGTAAACCGGTTATGGTCGTGGCGCTGCTGCTGGCGGCAATCTGCACCCTGATATGCGCCTTTATGACCAGTTGGCAAGGCATCTTGTTGATGCGTGCGTTGATAGGGCTTTCATTGAGCGGTGTCGCTGCCGTCGGCATGACCTATTTGAGCGAGGAAATCCATCCCAGCTTTGTCGCTTTTTCTATGGGCTTGTATATCAGCGGGAACTCGATCGGTGGCATGAGTGGCCGCCTGGTGACTGGAGTACTGACCGATTTCTTCTCCTGGCGTGTATCACTGGCCGTAATTGGGTTATTTGCCTTGGCTGCCGCCTGTATGTTCTGGCGCATTTTGCCCGCCTCCACGCACTTTCGTGCCAGTTCACTGCGTCCACGCACCTTGCTGATAAACTTTCGTCTGCATTGGCACGACAAGGGATTGCCATTGCTGTTCGCCGAAGGGTTTCTACTGATGGGCAGCTTCGTGACCATGTTTAACTATATCGGTTACCGCCTGCTGTCTGATCCTTACCATCTCAGCCAGGCGATTGTGGGCTTGCTGTCGGTGGTGTACCTGACCGGCTCCTACAGTTCACCCAAAGCCGGTGCCATGACCAGCCGTTTTGGCCGCGGGCCCGTGCTATTGGCTTCAACGCTGATTATGCTGATCGGGATTCTTATCACCGCACTGGCTCCGGTAGCGGTTATTTTTCTCGGCATGATGTTGTTCACCGCCGGTTTCTTTGCCGCCCACTCTGTCGCCAGCAGTTGGATTGGACGTCGCGCCCGCCGGGCCAAAGGCCAGGCATCATCACTCTACCTGTTCTGTTACTACGTAGGCTCCAGCGTCGCGGGTACACTTGGCGGTGTTTTCTGGCACAGTTTCGGCTGGAATGGCGTCGTGGTGTTTATCAGCGTGATGCTGCTGCTGGCTTTACTGGTCGTGCACTACCTGAAAAAACTGCCGGAAGCTGCACGCATTTAATCCCCTGTTCACCGCCTGCCCGCTATTGACTCTGGCGGGCGGTGACCTTGATTCCCCTGCCAGGCCTGGACCACTCGATGTTCACCCCGTCACGGTGGCTGATGTTGCCCTTTTGTTTGCCGTCCTCTTAATGTATGTTGTAACTAAAATGAGAGGTGAATGATGGACAAGTACGGTTTAATCGGCAGGATGAATGCTTGTTTCAATGAGCTGGAACAGGCGCTGGCCGCTCTCCACCAGCAGATCCTGCCGCTGCGCTTGCTGGCTGGCCGGGTATTCAGTCTGCCGGAGATAGAGAAAGGCAAAGAACATGCGGCTGTGGAGCAGATCGCCGTCGAGCAGCATCTTGGCCAGGCGGCACGTGATTTGGCGCTGGAACACGTCCAGCGGCTGTTTATCCATCACAACAAGCATAACGTCAGCAGCAAGGCGGCGGTACGCCTGCCCGGCGTGTTCTGCTTGGCGGTGGAACAACCGGAATACCGGGCGATACAGGCGCAGGTTGCTTTGATTAACCGACTCAAAGCCGAGCTGGAGCAGATTATCACCGTCGACTCCGGCCTGGCACCGGAGCAGCGTTTTGACTTTGTTCACACTCACCTGCACGGCCTGATCACCCTCAGCGCCTATCGTACCCTCACCGTTTTGACGAATCCGGATTCCGTGCGTTTCGGCTGGGCCAACAAGCACATTATCAAGAACGTGAAACGCGATGATATTCTGGCTCAATTGGAAAAAAGCCTGAAGGCTGGGCGTGCAGTTCCGCCCTATAACCGTGAGCAATGGGCCGAGCTGGTCGGCCGCGAGATCGAGGATGTCAGCCGTCTGCCGCAGCAAGCGACGTTGAAAATTAAACGCCCGGTAAAAGTGCAGCCCATCGCCCGTGTTTGGTATCAGCCGCAGCAAAAGCAGGTACAACACCCCTGCCCGCTACCGCTGATTGCCCTGTGCCAGGTTGAGCTCGGTGCCAAGGTGCCAAAGATTGGCGAGCTGCTCAATTACGACGCCGCGGCGGTCAAACACAAATACAAGCCAGACGCCAAACCGCTACGACTGCTGGTTAAACGGCTGCATCTTTATACCGACATGCCTACTCGCTGAGGCTGTAAACCCGCAGGCGGTGGCCGTCCGGATCGGTGGCGACAAAGCTGTAACCAAAGTCCAGCGTCACAGGTGGCTGAATTATCTCAAGCCCTTGTTCACACCACTGCGGGTAAAGCGCATCCACTTGCTGCGGCGTTTCGCACATAAAACCGATTTCTCCGCCGCCACCGGTAACCCTTGCGGCAGGCTCCACGGTATGTTTCGACCACATCGCTAATTTGAAGCCGTTACCCAGCACAAACAGCGCAAAGGTAGGCGAAAGTTCCACCGGTGCCTGCCCCAATAAACGGCGGTAAAAAGCAGCACTCTTTTCTGGGTTATCAACGTACAGAAGGGTCATGTTCGGCATGGTCATCTTATCCACCTTAGGGCTGAGGGGAACCGGTTGGTTCCCGATAACCCAAGGCTAAACGGGTCTGCTGACAGTTTTTGGCAGCAGTGATGATTACTGCGGTGGGATGCCCTGCGCTTTATGCCACTCTTTCATCAACATGCGGCGGCCTCTCGGGTAACGCTGTTCCAGTAGCGTCGCCCGGTGAATGCGGTCGAGGCGGAAATGGCGAAAGGACTGGCGTAGTTCGCACCAGGCAACCAGCATTCGTGTCTGTTCAAAATACCCGAGCGCAAATGGCCACAGAATACGTTCACTGACGTTACCCTCGCGGTCACAGTAATCCACCGCGAGCTTACGCTCCTGACGGATGACGTCGCGAATCAGCACCAGCGTCTCATCCGCAACCTTCACTAAGTCCATCGGGCCAATCAGTAACGTACTGGCCTCCAGCTCATCGCGCAGCGTTGCAGGCAAAACGTCGGCGATTTTTGCCAACGCGTTATTGGCTGCGCCCGCCAGTTGGCTGTCGCCTCGTCGTCCTACCCAGCGCATCCCCAACACCAGCGCCTCTATTTCTTGTTGGGAGAACATCAGGGGTGGCAACATAAAGCCAGGCCGCAATACATAACCGACACCCGCCTCACCGACGATCTCAGCCCCCTGCTGTTGCAACGTGGCTATGTCACGGTACAACGTGCGCATACTGACCTTCATTTCCTGTGCTAACGCCTGGCCGGTGACCGGGTAGCGATGCCGCCGTAAGATCTGCATGAGATCGAATAAACGCTCGGTACGCGACATCCATTTCTCTCCATAAAAAAGGGCTTACCCTAAGTAAGCCCTGTGCAATGCAGACTATCAATTACTTCTTCATACTTCCAACCATCTCTTCTGGGCGGACCCACAGATCAAACTGTTCTTCCGTCAGGTAACCCAGCTTCAGCGCCGACGCCTTCAATGTCAGGCCTTCTTTATGCGCTTTTTTGGCGATTTCTGCGGCCTTGTCATAGCCAATATGCGTATTCAGCGCGGTCACCAACATCAGCGACTCATTCAGCAACTGGCTGATGCGGTCACGATTAGGTTCGATACCTACCGCACAATGCTCGTTAAAGCCTTGCATACCGTCGGCCAATAGGCGGATGGACTGCAAATAGTTGTGGATCACCATCGGGCGGAATACGTTCAACTCAAAGTTGCCAGAAGCACCGCCAATATTCACCGCCACGTCGTTGCCCAGCACCTGTGCGCACAGCATGGTCATCGCTTCGCACTGGGTCGGGTTCACCTTACCCGGCATGATCGAGCTGCCCGGTTCGTTTTCCGGGATGGCGATTTCACCAATGCCGCAACGTGGGCCGGACGACAGCCAACGCACATCGTTAGCAATTTTCATCAACGACGCTGCCAGGCCTTTTAGTGCACCGTGGCCCTGTACCAGCGCATCACAGGTCGCCAGTGCTTCAAACTTGTTGGGTGCCGTGACAAACGGCTGTTGCGTCAGCTCGGCCAGCGCCTTCGCAACGCGAACGGCGTATTCCGGATGCGTATTCAGCCCAGTGCCCACGGCGGTGCCACCCAGCGCCAGTTCGCAAATATGCGGAATGCTGTCTTCAATATGGCGCAGACTGTGCGCCAACATTGCTGCCCAACCGGAAATTTCCTGGCCAAGGGTCAGCGGCGTAGCGTCCTGCAAATGGGTGCGGCCGATTTTAACGATATCGCGGAAGGCATCCGCTTTGTCGCTCAAGGTTTTATGCAGCACGTTCAATTCGGGGATCAGATGCTCGCGCACGGCAAGCACAGCGGCGACATGCATCGCGGTCGGAAACACGTCGTTGGAACTTTGGCTCTTGTTGACGTCGTCATTCGGGTGCACCCGCCGCTCTTCGCCGCGTACGCCCCCCAATAACTCACTGGCGCGGTTAGCCAGCACTTCATTCATGTTCATGTTGGTCTGGGTACCGGAGCCGGTCTGCCAGATTGACAACGGGAATTCATCTGTATGCTGATCCGCCAGTACTTCATCGGCGGCGCGGATAATCGCATTGGCCCGCTCGGCCGGCAGCAGTCCCAAATCCATATTCACGCTGGCCGCGGCGCGTTTGGTCAACGCCAGTGCGTGAATCAAGGCGGTCGGCATCTTCTCAGAGGAAATACGAAAGTGCTCCAGAGAACGCTGCGTTTGCGCGCCCCATAGCCTTTCTGCCGGCACTTCGATGGGTCCCATAGAGTCTTTTTCAATACGAACGGCTGCCATCACGATCTCCTTAGTACAATTCCTAAAAATGTACGATTACGCCAACGTACTCGAGCCCGTCAGCACACCCATCCAGTATAGTGACATAATAACTATTCGCATTAAGAGAGTTACCTCACAGCATTTTTTCTTCATTGTCTTAAACAGTGTGCGGGCATTATTTTTTAGCTCCCATTCTCTCCCCCTTCTTCTACCTCATAGTGCGGAATAATAAAAAAGCGCCATCTGGCACTCTTAATATTTATTGCACGGCACACCTATTAATGGTGGTGTTGGTTATAGGCATTAATTCTTTGGTCCTGCAGATGGTTGATTTCATCGTAGGCGTCCTGACGTTCATTGTGGCGGTACACCCCCACGCCGACAGCACCGGCCACCGCAGCGACGGGGTGAGCGACCGTTGTTGTCGCAACCGGAGCGGCAGTCACCACCACAGGTGCAGGTGCCACAACGACCGGCCGCGGTACAACAACCACGGGACGAGGCGCCACAATCACCGGCCTGGGTGCCACCACCACGGGCCTGGCAACGCCATAGCCATATGCATGGGTAACAACGACAGCCGCATTAGCACCCGACGTGCACATAACCAGAACCAGTAAAAGTTTTTTCATCAGCGCCTCAGCGTTAAGTCATTATCAGAGAGTCGGTTTATTGGTCTGCACTGTATAGCGACGCCATTGGGTAATTTAAGCCATTTGTGTGGTTGCTGATAAAATCGGAATAATTATGATGAAAGATATATTCACCCGGTAATAATTCACGTCAAAAAACACAGATTGAAATATATTGGAGCATAATACTACGGACAAAATATTTATTTCGGTATGCATGCCGGATTTACGCTGAGCCACAATAACAGGTTATTTATTCTACCTTCCCCCGCCCGGTGTTGTGCCACCCTGGCCTTTGTCAAGGGACAGGGGAATTGTGACTGTTGACGCTATCACGTTATACTTTGCCAGCCGCGGGGCAGCGGCACAGATGAGCCACATGTTTGATCATCCCCCCCTTTCTCGCCGTCGTTCGGGTGTAGGATGGAGCTCGCCTAATTTGTTTGTTTTAGCCTTTTATCCCCCCTGGCTTTCAACGTGCAGTGTGAAAACCAAAGGGGATAAATCAGTCAGCTACTTACCGTCACCCGGCGGCGAATGCAAAGGATGTTTATCAAGATGCAAAAAATGATCAACGCAGTGCAGAACTATGCGTGGGGCAGTCACGACGCATTAACTCAGCTGTATGGTATCGCCAACCCACAAGGGTTGCCGATGGCCGAGCTGTGGATGGGCGCTCACCCGAAGAGCAGCTCGCGCGTAGCGGGGTCCGACGGCAATTTGCGCTCACTGCGCGATGTCATTGATGAAGATCAGTCCAAGCAATTGGGCACCGACGTCGCCCGCCGTTTTGGCGAGTTGCCCTTCCTGTTCAAAGTGCTGTGCGCCGATCAACCGCTGTCAATTCAAGTGCACCCGAGCAAGTCTGCGGCTGAAATCGGTTTTGCCAAAGAAAACGCGGCGGGCATTCCACTGGATGCGGCCGAGCGCAATTATAAAGATCCCAATCACAAACCTGAGCTGGTGTTTGCCCTGACGCCATTCCTGGCGATGAACGGCTTCCGTGAACTGTCCGATATTGTTTCCCTGTTACAGCCACTCGCCGGGGCGCATCACGATATTGCCGCGTTCTTGCAACAGCCTGACGTCACCCGCTTATCAGCGCTGTTTGCCAGCCTGTTGGCGATGAGCGGTGAGCAAAAAGCGTTGGCGCTCGGCGTACTGAAAGCCGCGTTGAACAACCAACAGGGTGAGCCTTGGGATACCGTGCGCTTTATCGCTGGTTTCTACCCGGAAGACAGCGGCCTGTTTTCACCGTTGCTGCTGAACGTGGTTCAGCTCAAGCCAGGCGAAGCGATGTTCCTGTATGCCGAAACCCCACACGCCTACCTGAAAGGCGTTGCACTGGAAGTGATGGCCAACTCGGACAATGTACTGCGTGCCGGCCTGACACCAAAGTTCATTGATATCCCAGAATTGCTGGCTAATCTGCAATTCCGCCCGCAGCCGGCTGCCGGTCTGCTGACTCAGCCACAAAAACGCGGCGATGAGCTCTTCTTCCCCATCCCGGTTGACGATTTCGCGTTCTCGTTACACGACCTTTCCGCCACCCCGCAGGCGCTGACACAAAATAGTGCCGCTATTTTGTTCTGCGTAGACGGTGAAGCCGTGCTGACCAAGCAAAACCAGCAATTGGTCCTCAAACCGGGTGAATCCTGCTTTATTGGCGCGTTTGAATCGCCGGTTAGCGTCAGCGGTTCGGGCCGAATCGCCCGTGTTTATAACCTGTTGTCGTAAACACTCGGTAAATTTCCGCAAATTGGTTGCTGAAAGAGTGGCTTACCTTCACAATTAAACGCCTGCGGGCGTTTTTTTATTGGCCCAAATTTGCCCAGCCACCTGCTTAAGACAGTTGGCTTAATAAGGATGAACAGAACTATGAAAAAATCGTTAGTCGCTGTTAGCGTCATTGTGGTTCTTGGCGCAGCATGGACCGGGGCTTCCTGGTACACCGGCAAACTGATCGAACAACGGATGGGTGAAGTGGTTGATAACGCCAACAGCCAACTCAAAGCCTATCTGCCAAAAGCCGGTGTCAAACTGGGTTACGAAAATTACCAACGCGGTATTTTCAGCAGCAAAATTCGCTATGTCCTGCGCGCTGACGGCAGCGTCACGACTGACGATGCGCCTCTGAAAGCCGGCGATGAAGTCGCGTTTATGGAAACCATCGATCACGGCCCGTTCCCGCTGGCCCAGTTGAAAAAATTCAACCTGTTACCGAGCATGGCGTCGGTGCATACCGAACTGGAAAACACCGCAGCAACTAAAGGTCTGTTTGAGATCACCAAGGGTAAATCGCTGTTCACCGCCGAATCCCGCATTTCTTACTCGGGCGACACCTCGTCCGCTATTGACGTGATCCCGCTGGATTACCAAAAAGACAAGTCAGCGCTGAAGTTCGGCGGTGCAACCATCAATGCCGATGTATCACGCGATATGAAAGCCATCACGCTGGACGCCAGCAGCGACAGCGCCGTGATCAGCGGACCAAACCAGTTTGGTCAAACCGAACAGGTGCAGCTGCTGGGCGCTACGCTGAAAAGCAACACCCACGCAGGTCAGTTCGATCTCAGCCTGGGTAACCAGAATCTGGCAGTAAAACAGGTTAAGGTTGCCGTTGACGGTAAAGAAACGCTGACGCTGGACGGCTTTAAATTGGCAAGCCAATTCGGTGAGAAAGACAGCAATCTGAACGGCCAGATCGATTACACCATGGACGCGTTGAAGATCCAAAACAGCGACTTCGGCTCCGGTAAGTTGACGTTAAAAATCGACAAACTGGACGCAAAATCGCTGAAAGAGTTCGCCGACCGTTACAACCAACAAGCGATGGCGATGCTGCAGCAGGCACAAACGATGGATCCTGTGGCCTATCAGCAGCAAACCACCGATATCCTGCTGCAAAATCTGCCGCTGCTGTTGAAAGGCAACCCGACCATTAGCGTTGCCCCGTTGAGCTGGAAAAACAGCAAGGGTGAAAGCACCTTTACCCTGAATCTGGACCTGACCGACCCGGCGCAAGCTGGCTCACCGGCAGAGTCGCCAGACCAATTGATTGCCCGTTCAGTGAAAAAACTGGATGCAAACCTGAGCATTCCTGTCGCAATGGCAACTGAAATCACGTCACAAACTGCATTACTGCAGGGTTACAGTGCTGAAGAAGCTCAGAAACTGGCACAGCAACAGGTGCAAGGGCTGGCGGCCATGGGGCAGATGTTCAAACTGACCACCTTGAAAGACGACGTGATTGGCAGCAGCTTCCATTACGCCGACAATCAGGTTGATCTGAACGGCAACAAGATGTCACTGCAAGAGTTCATCGGCACCTTCGGTCTGCTGGGAGCTCCAGCGGAAGACGGGGCCCCGGCTCAGGACGCCGCGCCGGCACCAGCCCAGTAATCCCCGTTCGAAAAGCATTGAGGCCCGCTTAGCGGGCCTTTTTATTGCTAAACCCCATACACCGCATCGCGGATCTGCTGCGGATAGAGCCCACTCATCCCCTCAAACGCCGTATTGGTCAACGCCACCACGCTCAATGCTGCCTGCGGATCGTAAAACCAACTGTGCCCATACACACCGCCCCACTGCAGAGTGCCATTGTGCTGTGGCGTCGCCGCCAACTGCGCGTCCACCAAGACCGCGCCACCAAAGCCAAAGCCCCAGCCCGGCCCCTGAATTTCAGCCTCTGCCCCAACATGGGGTTGGCGCATCAGTTCCGCCGTGGCCGGTTGCAAAATGCCGTCGCCGCCATTGCGCAATGTTTCCACCAGCCGCAGCACATCATCAGCATCACCGACCATACCGGCTCCGCCGGAGGCATAGGCCTGAGGATCAAGCCCGCGTGAAGGCGACAATTCGATAGCGAAGCCAAAGCCTTCCGGCAAGGCCAGCCGCATCCCATCATAAATGGGTTCTGGACGGGCAGCCGTATCCTGATAGGCCGTAGCCAGATTGTCGGCCTGAGCGGCGTGAAAACCGGTATTTCCCAATCCCAACGGTTGTGCAACCCAGGCATTGAATAACTGTGGCAGTGGCTCCCCCGCAACCTGCTCCAACACGGCCCCCAGCACGTCGATAGACAGAGAATAATTAAACTCGTGACCCGGCTCGGCCAGCAGGTCCGCCTGCGCCAACAGGCGCAAGTTCTGTTCCAGCGTCAATGACGACAGCGCCATACCGTCCTGAATGCCCAAACGCTGATATACCCCATCATCAGGCTGATTAAAGCGATAACTCAACCCGGCAGTGTGGCTCAGTAAGTGACGGATTTTAATCTCGGGGTGACGACCGTCAGGCAACGTCGGCGTGAACCAGGGTAACCAACGGCTGACCGCATCATCCAAATTCAGCTTTTGCTGTTCGACCATGCGCATCGCCGCCAATGTGATGTAGGGCTTGGAGACTGACGACAGCAGGAATTGCGTCTCACGCCGCATAGGCCGCTGTTGCTCTCGATCGGCGTAGCCGTAGGCTTCGGCGTAAATGACGGTGCCGTGTTGCGCCACCAACACCACGCTGCCGACGATACGCTCTTCTTCAATTGCCCGCAGGCTGACCGCCTGAACTCTTTCTGCTAATGACTGATTCACTGTCGACATGTTTTATTGCTCTCTGAGGGGTAATAAAATCAGTCTAAAGTGATTATTATAAAATTAAATACCTGGTTACTTAACGAATCATTAAGCAGGGATTATCGATAGATGAGCTCACTGTTGCAGTTACTGCCGTTTTTTGAAGCCGTGGCCCGGTTAGGCAGTTTTACCCAGGCCGCTAATCACCTGGGCGTCACCCCACCCGCCGTGTCACAAAACATACAGGCTCTGGAAACACGTTTGGGTGTACGTTTGTTTAACCGTACCAGCAGGTCGGTTCGGCTAAGCGATGAAGGCCGTCTCTTTTACCAGCGAGTGGCTCCTGCTATGGGGCAAATAGACGTAGCTGCTGATGACGTCCGTAGCCTGCACGGCCGCCCTTCCGGTTTATTGCGTATTACCTTGCCGCAGCTGGCCGCGTCGTTACTGGTGATGCCTTATCTGACGGAGTTTCTGGCGCGTTACCCTGAGGTGCAGCTTGAGCTGTTTACCGACGACCATTTTTCCGATCTGGTGTTGGACAATTTCGATGCCGGTATCCGTATGCGTGCCATGGTGCAAAAAGACATGGTTGCGGTGCCGATCGACAAGGACCAACGGCGTGTGATCATTGCCACGCCGGGCTATCTGGCACAGCACGGCACACCGCTGACTCCCCAGGCACTGAGCGAGCATAACTGCCTGCGCTACCGCTTCCCCGGCAGTGGAAAATTTGAACCTTGGTACTTCAGGCAGGACGGCGGGCAGCTCACCCTTGAAGCCAGTGGCAGCCTGATCTTTAACGAGGACAGGTTGATTAAAGACGCCGCGCTGGCCGGTTTGGGCATCACCCAACGCTTTGCCAGCACCGTACAACACGAGCTCAATAATGGGCAGTTGGTGGAGATTCTGTCGGATTACAGCGGTGACTTCCCCGGCTTTTTCATCTACTTTCCCGCCAATCGGCATATGCCGCTCAAGCTGCGGGTATTTATTGATTTTATGCGTGAAAAACGGGCTCAGCAGCATAACCCCAACGCCTTAAGGCAATAACCAATTTCATCGAAGGCGAAAATGGTCAGGTAACCCATTCGGGGCCAATCGTGATCCGTCATGAACAGTGGTTCACGAGGGGGTTCTCTTTGGGAGCAATGGCGATCGGTTGGCGTTCAGCAGGGTAAATTGAGAGGGTATTAACGAGAGGGGCACGCCTGTGCATTTTACCTTATTTGCATCACGGTAATCGGGACTGGCGTTAATATGATAACTGGGGCACCGTGGCGCCCCAGCGGTGATTATTTCTTATCTAATACCTGAACAATGCGGTAGGTCGCCGCAACCCGATCATCATTCGGGAACCATTTGTTTGCCAGCATCACCACGGCGATTTTTTGCGATGGGATAAATACGGCGTAGGTTGAGAACCCACCGGTCGAGCCGGTTTTGTTATACCAACTGGCGGCCTGTTCCTGTTGTGGTGGCGTGATCGCCGTTGCAGGGGTGCCGTTCATGATCATCCCCGCGTTGTTCCCTTCGGTAAGACGGGTTAAATCGACCGGATAAGCGTAGTTTTCCCACATCAAATCTTGGGTGAAAACCCCTGCCTTGTAGTAACCGACATGGGTAGCAGCCAGTGCGCTGCGCCATTTTTCCGCCACTGTGATCTGTTGCAGGTTGGCATCCAGATAACGAATCAAATCGCGGGCGTTGGACTTGATGCCATAGGATTCGGCGTCCAGTGGGCCTGGGTTCACACGCACCGGTTTATCTTGCTTGTCGTAGCCCTGTGCGTAATTGGCCATTTGATCGGTAGGAACATGGATATAGGTATGAGTCATGCCCAGTGCCGGCAGCAGAGTCTGTTCCATCGCCTTGGCAAACGGCTGGTTGAGGCTTTTCGCCGTGATCATCCCCAGCATGCCGATACCCATATTGGAATAAATGCGCGTGCTGCCTGCCGGGTGCTGCGGTCGCCAGTTTTTATAATAGGCCATCAGCTGTGCGTTGTTGGTCACCTCATCGGGCACAAACAACGGTAATCCAGAGGTATGCGTCGCCAGGTTCAGCAAGCTGACATGGTCAAATGCGCTGCCGCGCAGTTCAGGCAGATAACGACTGGCGGGCTCTGAGAACGACAGTTTGCCCTCATTTTGGGCATAGGCAGCCAATGTGGCAGTGAAGGTTTTGCTCAATGAACCGATTTCAAACAGCGTTTGGTTGGTGATCGGTTTACCTGTCTGTTTGGACGCAACGCCGTAGTGATAGAACTGCTGTTTTCCCTCTACCGACACGGCGATTGCCATACCCGGCACGCCGTATTTCTGCATCAGCGGTTGAACGATGGCGTCAATGTCTGCTTTATCGGCAGCATGGCCAGCAGGCAAGATTAATGTGGCGAGCAGCGCGGCCGCCAGGCGATTTATTTTCATCATGTAAAAACTCATGGGTTGCAGGGTATCGGCCGATGGCAAAAGATTTTATTGTCATTCAACACGCGGATATCCTTGGGTGGTGATGCGATTCCTTTTCTGACTGCGTGACTTCCGCAACAGTTGCGCAAAATATCGGGGTTTAGCCTTGCCTTGACAAGCGATAATAATTTCAGCCAGCATAAAGAAAAACTTATGGCTATCATTATGCGCAACCGACTTCCCCTGAATGCACTGCGAGCGTTTGAATCTTCCGCTCGTCATCTGAACTTTACGCGCGCCGGGCTGGAGCTCAGTGTAACCCAAGCCGCTGTCAGTCAACAGGTACGTACGCTTGAGCAACAGCTGGGTATTCAGCTGTTCCGTCGCCTGCCGCGCGGGCTGGACCTGACCGAGGAAGGACAGGCACTGCTGCCAATATTGACGGATGCTTTTGATCGTATTGAATCGGTGTTGCAGCAGTTTGAAGGTGGGCATTTCCATGAAGTGCTGACGGTCGCCGTGGTCGGCACCTTTGCCGTGGGTTGGCTCATGCCCCGCCTGGCGGCCTTCAGAGAAGCACATCCGTTTATCGATTTGCGGGTGCTGACCAATAATAACCTGGTCAATCTGTCCGCTGACGGGATGGATTTTGCTATTCGTTTTGGCGAGGGCCGATGGCCAGCAACCCATAACGTTAAATTGTTTGACGCGCCACTGACCGTGTTGTGTCCGCCCGACGTCGCGGAACGGCTGCACACACCGCAAGATCTGCAAAACGAGCGGCTGATGCGCAGTTACCGCAAAGACGAATGGGAATGCTGGTTCACCGCTGCAGGGATCCCCCCCTGGCGCATTAACGGCCCGGTGTTTGACTCGTCTCGGCTGATGGTGGAAGGTGCAATTCACAGCAGCGGCGTGGCGTTAGCCCCGGCGTGTATGTTTACCCGCGAGCTCCGGGAAGGCATTCTGCAACGCCCTTTCACCGCCGAAGCGAATTTAGGCGGGTATTGGCTCACCTACCTGAAATCACGCGATATGACGCCAGCGATGAAAATGTTTGTGAGTTGGCTATTGCAACAGGCCAACGATGAGCAGAATTGAGATCAGGCCGAGCCGCGTTTGATCAGCATCGGTGGCAGGATGACGTTTTGCGGCGGCAGCCCGGCATCCGTAATCCGTTGTAGCAAGCGTGAAGCGGCACTGCGGCCCACTTCACGTGCCGAGCTGGAAACCAGTGTCAACGGCGGTTCGGTCAGTTCGGCTTCGGGCACATCGCCAAAGCCAATCAACGCCACCTGCTGGCCGTAGTAGGTGTCGACCCCTTCCGAGCCGATACTGCGCCCACTGCGCACGATACCAAAGTAGGCCCCCAACGCGACCGATGCCTTGTGGCAAACCAGTGCGCTGATATTCGGGTGTTGCCGCAGCAAATGTTCAGCCGCTTCCGCCGCCGAACGCTGATGGCAGTCACACTCAATAATCCAATCGGAGCGGAAAGGCAGACCATACTGTACCAGCGTGGAACAAAATCCCCCGAGCCGTTCGGCACGCGTCAGAGAACTGCTCTCACCCCCCAGGTAAGCGATTTGGCTGTGCCCACGTTTGATTAAGAATTCGGTGGCTATTTTAGCCGCTTGCATATTGTCGGGCCGCACCACATCAACCCCTTCGAGCCCATTAGAGCGTGCTGCACAGACCAGTGGCACCCCCTGTTCTGCCGCTTTTTCCTTCAGCCCTTCGGCCAGACGGACGCCCCCCGCCAGCACAATGCCGTCAACCCCGTGTTCCAGCAACGTATCAAAACACCGCATTAGCCCCTTGCCGTCGCGGCCGCTTTGGGTCAGAAACAGCACTTTGCCATGCGCTTCCAGCACCTCGCTTAGCCCCGCCGTCATTTCCGCATAAAACGGCTCGCAGATATCGCGCAGGATCAGTCCAATCACCCCCGACTCTCCGCCACGCAAGGTCGCAGCCTGGCGGTTACGCACATAGCCCAAGCGTTCAATCGCCTGATTCACCCGCGCCACGGTGGTGGGTGAAATACGCCCTTTGCCACTCAGCACCAGCGAAACCGTGGTCACAGAGACACCGGCCTGCTGGGCGACATCGGTAATGGTGATCTTTTTGATGGTCGTAACCTCTGCGAGCCCGATCCTGGGCATTCTGTCCCCATTTCCTTTCACACGACTGAGCAATGACGTGAAAGACAACGGAATATGTCTCTTGAAGCAAATGGTATACCGAATCTGTTTGGCCAGTAAAACGTTTTACTGGCATCAGCATTGTCGCCGCAAAGCGCACGCTGGAATTGTGATTAGCGGCGCATTTTTGCTAGGTAAAACGTTTTATCTTATTTTTACCTAACAGGGCACACACCACTTTTGCACATTTTTTCGCCAGGAGCCGTCGGTTATGCCAGCATCTAAAAAACAAAAAATAACGCTTTGGGAGTTTTTCCAAAGTCTGGGCAAGACATTCATGCTGCCCGTCGCCTTGCTGTCGTTCTGTGGCATCATGCTGGGGATCGGCAGTTCGCTGAGTAGCCGTGATGTCATCACCCTACTGCCGTTTATTGGCCATCCTGCCTTCCAGTTACTGTTCACCTGGATGAGCAAGATCGGCTCTTTTGCCTTCAGCTTCCTGCCCGTGATGTTCGCCATTGCTATTCCATTGGGCATGGCGCGTGAAAACAAGGGCGTCGCCGCCTTCTCCGGTTTTGTCGGGTTCGCCGTATTGAACCTGGCTACCAACTTCTACCTGACCACGACCGGTATTTTGCCTACGACCGATCCGTTAGTGTTGAAAGCCAACAATATCCAGAACATCCTCGGCATTCAGTCGATCGATACCGGGATCCTGGGCGCAGTGATCGTCGGGATTATCGTTTATCTGTTGCATGAGCGCTTCAATACCATTCGCTTGCCGGATGCGCTGGCGTTCTTCGGAGGCACTCGCTTTGTGCCGATCGTCACGACCGTTGTGCTGGGCCTGTGTGGGCTGATTATTCCGTTGATCTGGCCGTGGTTTGCCGCGGGTATCAACGGCCTGGGCTGGGTGATTAACGGGGCCGGCGCTTTTGGACCGATGATCTTCGGCACTGGCGAGCGGCTGCTGTTGCCATTTGGGCTGCATCATATTCTGGTGGCGCTGATCCGCTTTACCGAAGCAGGCGGCACGCTGGATGTCTGCGGTCATACCGTTAGCGGCGCACTGACGATCTTCCAGGCACAGCTGTCCTGCCCAACCACGACCGGCTTTGCCGAAAGCGCGACGCGCTTCCTGTCACAAGGCAAAATGCCGGCCTTCCTCGGCGGGCTGCCAGGCGCGGCACTGGCGATGTACCACTGTGCCAAACCTGAAAACCGCCATAAAATTAAAGGGCTGCTGATTTCTGGTGTGGTGGCCTGCGTGGTCGGCGGTACGACTGAACCGATCGAGTTCTTGTTCCTGTTTGTCGCGCCTTTCCTGTATCTCATCCACGCCATTCTCACCGGGCTGGGCTTTACCGTAATGGCACTGCTGGGGGTAACCATCGGCAATACTGACGGCAATATTATCGACTTTGTCGTCTTCGGCATCCTGCACGGCACCGCCACCAAGTGGTATCTGGTGCCGATCGTCGCCGCCATTTGGTTCGCCGCCTATTACGCCATTTTCCGCTTCTCCATCCAGCGCTTTAACATCAAGACGCCGGGCCGTGAGAGCGAGTCTGCCGGCAGCCAGAGCGCACCTGTCGGCGCGGTCGGCAAATCAGGCTATAACGTGCCGGCTATCCTGGCGGCGCTGGGTGGCAGTGAGAATATTATTTCACTGGATAACTGCATCACCCGCTTGCGCCTGTCGGTTGACGACATGAGCAAAGTGGATGACGCAGCGTTAAAAGCCAATCGCGCCATTGGTGTGGTGCACCTTAACGAGCACAATCTGCAGGTGGTGATCGGGCCACAGGTGCAATCAGTGAAAGATGAATTAGACTCACTGATAGCTGCAGCACAACCTGCTGCACCCTTGCAGGGAGCATCACATGTTTGATTTTTCTACCCCGGTTGACCGGCACGGCACATGGTGCACGCAATGGGATTACATCGCCGACCGTTTTGGCCGCGATGATCTCCTGCCGTTCACCATCTCCGATATGGATTTTGCCACCGCCCCCTGCATTATCGAGGCGCTGCAACAGCGCCTGCAGCATGGCGTACTTGGCTACAGCCGCTGGCAGCATGAGGATTTCCTTGGTGCAGTACGCCACTGGTATCAACAGCGGTTTAATACCGCCATTGACACCCGCATGGCGGTCTATGGGCCATCGGTGATTTACATGGTGGCGCAATTGATCCGCCAGTGGTCAGCACCGGGTGAATGCGTGGTCACTCATACCCCCGCTTATGACGCTTTTTATAAAGTGATCCTCGGCAATCAGCGCCAACTGCTGGCCTGTCCCCTGCATAAGGACGGCAATGATTGGCGGTGTGACATGACACACCTGGAAGCCTTGTTGGCACGGCCGCAAACCAAAGTTTTGTTGCTGTGCAGCCCGCATAACCCTACCGGAAAAGTGTGGCGCGTAGAGGAACTGCAACAGATGGCCGAGCTGTGTGAACGCCACGGTGTGCGCGTGATCAGCGATGAGATCCATATGGATATGGTATGGGGAGAACAGCGCCACACGCCATGGAGCCAGGTTGCCACCACCCCCTGGGCCTTGCTGACGTCGGGTTCCAAAACCTTCAATATACCGGCATTGACCGGCGCCTACGGTTTTATCAGTGAGGACGCTGCACGCGACGCTTACACGCAACAGTTAAAAGCCCGCGATGGATTGTCTTCACCCGCGGTGTTAGCCGTGGCGGCGCATGTTGCCGCTTATCGCCACGGCGAACCCTGGTTGGACGCATTGCGCGATTACCTGCAGGATAACCTGACCTACGTTGCCGAACGGTTGAATCAGGCATTCCCTGCACTGGGGTGGCAACCGCCACAGGCGACCTATCTGGCCTGGATCGATCTGCGGCCATTGGGCATTGACGATCGTCAGTTGCAACAGGTACTGATTGAGCGCGAGAAGGTCGCCATCATGCCCGGTTTCACCTACGGTGAGGAAGGCCGTGGTTTCCTGCGCTTAAACGTTGGCTGTCCGCGCAGTAAGGTCGAGGCCGGAATGGACAAGTTGATCGATGGGCTCACGTTTGTGTTGGACGAGGCATGATCTGACCGACCGGAAGGCAGGTATAAGCCAAATGTCGATCGGTAAGGTCCGATTGGCATTTTTTTATTCGGCCTCTGTAGGCTCAGTGACCCAAGGCCGTGAACATGATGAGATAAGCAGGGTCTTGGGCGCCCTTGAAGACGTCGAACGCAAGAACAACGCATAGGCGAAACCGCCATGGACGGCGGTTTCAGGCGAGACAGGCAGGGACGCCTGTCGTAGCCGGCCGTGATGCGGCGTGATGAAGTGAGAGCCGTTGGCTCAGCCAACCGTCTGAGTGGGCAAAGGCGCGGGTTGCAAGGGACCCCGCCTTGGGTCCCTTGCTCGGTCGAGGCGCATGAGCTGCATAGTGCGTTGTTTGTTTATCGACCGAAAAGAACGGTGAGCTCGCTAAAAATCACCTTACGTGACCAGCATCAGGTATAAGCCTGCCTTTTCTCCTACTTACTGCGCCAACTGCGGGATATCGTCCAAACGGTAATACACCGGCAATCCCCGCTCATTTGCCAGGCGCACGTCGTTATCCGCACCCGCTGAGGCGCCTTCGATGCGGTAAATGGCCTGGCACTGGGCAATCAGCCGGTGGGCCACCGGATACAGATATTCTTCGCAAATAGCGTCACCATGCTGCGTGGAACCGGCCGCTGCGGCCAAGGGTAATGCCAACCACTCACCGATCACTGGCACGTGACCACGCTGGTAGACCGCAAGCGCTGCTTGTTCCAACCGCTGCAAATTCGCGGCAATTCGCTGCGGTTCGCCCTCCGTGCCGCTACGATAAGGACCGGCAATCAAAATCAGTTGAGACTTCATCGTGTATTATCCAACGTGTGATGTAGAGCAACGAACTGCAATAGCATGATGGTTTTGGCATCAACGATTATCCCCTGCCGAATGGCCTGCAACGCTTCCGTTAACGGCAGTTCCAGCACTTCAAGATCCTCGCCTTCGGCTTCCACGCCCCCCCCGTCACTGACTCGGCTGTTTGCGTGGTATTCACCGACAAAGAAATGTAATTTCTCAGTGACCGAACCGGGGCTCATATAAGCCTCGAAGACCTTCTGCACGTGTTGCACGAAATAGCCGGTTTCCTCTTCTGCTTCGGCACGGATGCGTTCTTCCGGTGACGCATTGTCCAGCAGACCGGCAGCGGCTTCGATCAACATCCCATCATGGCCGTTGACGAACACCGGAAAACGGAACTGGCGTGTTAACACCACGGTTTGCGCTTGCCGGTTAAACAGCAAAATGGTCGCACCGTCACCGCGATCGTAGGTTTCACGGCTCTGTCTTTGCCATACGCCATCACGTCGTAAAAAATCGAAGGTGGTTTTTTTCAGCAGATACCAGTCATCGGACAGCACTCGGGTTTCGACAATACGAACCCGATCTTGGGTAGCAGTCATGTTGGTTAACTCCACAACCAGGAAAGGAAATTGATACTATCGTGCATTTTCGTGTATGATCAAGATATTTCGTGCAGTGCAAATTTAACGGGAAAAACCATGCTCACCAGCCAACGTAAAAAAATCATTCTGGAAAAACTGGCCCAAGACGGACAGGTGCTGGCCAAACAGCTCAGCGAGATGTTTGGGCTATCTGAAGACACGCTACGACGCGATCTGCGTGAATTGGACAGCGAAGGTTTGCTGCAACGGGTACATGGCGGCGCACTGCCCGTTTCCCCGGCCATTGCCCCCTTTGCCGAAAGGAATGGGCAGGAGTCTGCCGCCAAACGGGCCATTGCCAAAGCAGCCGCAGCGATGATATCCCCCGGGCAAGTCGTGATCCTGGATGGCGGCACCACCTCCGCCGAATTGGTGAAGCAACTGCCCCCCACGCTGGAGGCCACCATTGTCACCCACAGTCCCAGCGTGGCCGTTGGCCTGGTCGAACACCCCAAGGTTGAGGTGATACTGATCGGCGGGCGGCTGTACAAACATTCGATCGTCAGCGTGGGGGCCGCGGCCGTGGAGGCGATGTCGCATATCCGCGCTGACATCTACTTTATGGGTGTGACCGGCGTACACCCCACCGCGGGCTTGAGCACCGGCGATCTTGAAGAAGCCTATATAAAACGCGCGTTGGCGGCACGAGCGGCAGAAACCGTCGTGTTGGCTTCTGCGGCTAAACTCAATGCCGCCTCACAATATGCCATTGGCGATATCACGCTGGCGCAAAGCGTTATCGTCGAACGTTCAACCGACGCTGCACTGACAGGTCCGTTGGAACAGGCCGGATTGACGGTGATAAGAGCATGAATAAACGTCAACCTTAAAGGACTTAATAAATACGTGGTTATTCAGACTCGCCACGTATTTATTCGCGTTATTCTCTGCGTGTCGGATAAAAATGCGAGAGTTATCACATTTCATTAAACTTATTTTTTGCTGCATCGTCGTTGATGATGAAATAAACCGCTTTAGAGAAAAACAAACATAACGCATTGATTCTTAATTAATAGTAATCACGCACTCGCTAAAACCGCCAAATACAAATGAGACCTCCCTCTCAAAACCATCCCCCTCACTCTACCTGTCAAGCCTAATGACAAAAATATTTGTGATTGTTTTGTGATATCCATTGCAAATTTTACCGATGCCAAAAATGACAATGAGTTCCACAGAACAGGCTGGGGACGGATATATGAAAATTGGTGTAGTAATAAGCGGCGGCGATGTGACAGGTATCAATAGTTTTATTTTCCAGGTCGCTAGGCTAGCGCAGGCCGATATTATTCTGTTTGACGGCGGCATACCCGGATTATTGGCCAACCAGCATCATCCTATTGCCCAGCGTGACTTGGTTGACTTCTCGATTTCATCGATGCCAATAATGTCTTCCGGCCGTACGGCCAAGAAATTGACTTCTGACGAATATGAAACCATTCATAAGCAGCTTAAGGCTTTGCACATAGACGTGCTTATTATGGCCGGTGGCGATGGATCGCTGCAGTTTTTGAATACACTCAGCGAGTTTGGCGTTAACTGTTTCGGCGTAGGGATGACTATCGACAATGACGTTTTCGGCAGTCATTACAGCATTGGTTTTTCTACTGCCTGCGAACAGGTGATAAAAGAAGTCGCCAAACTGAGGAACACCGGGCGTGCCCTGCCTGGGCGCGTGTTTATGATAGAGCTGCTGGGCGGTTATTGCGGGGAATTGACACTGCAATCGGCGATCAAGTCCAATGCGGACTTTGCCCTTATCCCAGAATGCCAATATGCCTTAAATCAGCTGGCAGAAAAAATAACTCAGCGGTTGGAACAGCAAAACAGCGTCATTATTTTGTGTTCCGAAGGCTATACCAAAGAATACTCACCCGGTTTTCAAGGCGCCATCGATACCATGATTAAGCAGCTGGAACCCAAGATTGGTGTGCGCATTCGTAAAACTATTATGGGCTACGGTCTGCGCAATGGAGACCCGACCGGTGAAGAAATTTACCAGGGCACTATTATGGCCAGTGAAGTGGTCAGGTGCATTAATTCAGGCATGAAGAACAAGGCAATCATTATTAATGCCAGCAATCAACCCATTCCCATTGATCTAATCAGTATGCAAAAACGTTTGGTTGATACAGAAGGACACCATTACAAACTCGCCAGGCAATTAAATATAATCTGAGGAGATACCCATGCTTAAAATACTGTGCGTATGTGGCTGTGGCCTCGGCTCCAGCTTTGCCATCGAAATGAGCGCAAGAGCGGTGCTGAAAAAATTAGAGATTGAGGCGGATATTGATCACACCACTATCTCCGAGGCCAGTGCCTTTAAATCAGATATTATTCTTACCCAAAAAACCTTCGCCGATATTTTAAATGCCGATGCCAGCGAAGAAGAAAAGAAACGCGTTATTATTCTGCACCGGCTCACCGATAAGGCAGAAATTGAGCAAAAGATTGTGGCCTTCCTGAAAGAACGCGACATGAAGGAACCCCACCATGAATAGCCTGATTGACTTTATCGTCAAAGACTTATTGGGCCAGGCGTCTATCTTGGTCGCCTTTATCGCCATGCTGGGGCTATTGCTGCAGAAGAAGTCCGTCGGCAAAGTGGCCGAAGGCACCTTCAAAACCCTGCTGGGCTTCCTGATCATGATGGCAGGCATCAACATTATTGTCGGCGCTCTGACCTATTTGAACAGCATCTTCACTCAGGGTTTCGGCATGACCGGCTATATCACCGACGTCGCCGCCATCGCCGGCCTGGCCAACCGCGAGTTGGGCTCAGAGGTCGCGTTAACCCTGATGGTGATTTTCGCGGTGAATATCATCATTGCGCGCATTACCCCGTTCAAATACATCTTTCTGACCGGACAAGCATTGCTGTGGATGGCCACCATCGGTGCGGTAATCGGCTACAAGGCCGGACTCACCGGCTTGCCGCTGGTTTTGACCGGCGGCATATTTGGTGGCGTGATGGCCGTGTTGATGCCTGCGCTGGCCCAGCCGGTGGTACGCAAAATCACCGGTTCAGACGACGTGGCGTTGGGGCATTTTTGCACCATCGGCTACCTGGTACAGGCCGCCGTCGCCAAGGTGGTCGGTAAGGGCTCCCGCTCAACCGAGGACTTGGAGCTGCCCGATAACTTCAAATTCCTGCAGGACACCTACCTGTCGATGGCAGTGGTGATGATCCCGATGTATCTGATCCCGGCGCTGGCTGCCGGTCCGCAGTATATCGCTCAGTATGCCGGCGGCATGAACTACTTGATGTATTCCTTTATGCAGGCCATCCAGTTTGTCGCCGGCGTATTTATCCTCTACAGCGGCGTACGCCTGCTGCTCAATGAGCTGGTACCCGCCTTCCGGGGCATCGCCCTACGGGTTGTGCCGGATGCCAAACCGGCGCTGGACTGCCCGGTGTTGTTCCCCTACGCACCCAATGCGGTGATCGTCGGCTTCCTGGCCACCACCCTTGGCTCAATCATCGGCATGATCGTTTTCCCGATGTTCGGCCTGGCGATGATCCTCCCGGGCCTGCTGACCAACTTCTTCGCCGGCGGCACCGCAGGCATCTTCGGCAATGCGCTGGGGGGCCGTCGTGGCGCCATGATTGGTGGCGTGGTTCACGGCCTGTTTATCACCTTCCTCCCGGCCATTCTGGTACCAATGCTGGAAAGTTATGGCTTTGTCGGCGTGACCTTCAGCGACTCCGACGTCATCAGCAGTGGGCTGGTGATGGGACATGCTTTCCAGGGCAATTGGTTGTTCATCGCCCTGTTCATCGTCTTCGTCACGCTGATTGCGTGGTTTGTTAACGGTAAATCAACCAAGCACCATGAGGAAAAAGTCCATGAAACTCTATAATTTCAACGAGCTGTTGTCCGTGGCCAAAGCCCGTGATTTTAAGGCGATAGGTTCATTTAATCTCCACTGCCTGGAGATGTTACCGGCCTTTTTCAAAGCGGCCAAAAACATGCACAGCCCGTTGATGATCCAGATTTCGACCGGTACCGCCGAGTATTTAGGCTATAAATTGCTGGTTGATTCAGTACGCTCACTGGCTCAGAGCGAGGATGTTCCCACCTGTCTGCATTTGGATCACTGCTCTGACATTGCCTCCATCGAGACGGCGATTGACGCCGGTTTCAGTTCGGTAATGTATGACGGTTCGCACCTGGAAATGGATGAGAATATCGCCAATACCCGTCGCGTGATCGACATTGCACGTCAGCGCAACGTGTCGGTGGAGGCCGAGTTGGGTGCCATCGGCGGCTCTGAAGACGGCAAAGCCGTGGCAGAAGAAGACATTTGTTTTACCACGGTGGAGGATGCCAAACGCTTTGTTGATGAAACCGGGGTCGATATGCTGGCGGTGTCAGTAGGTACCGTTCACGGGCTCTATACCGGCAAAGCACATATTCAGCATCAGCGTCTGGCGGAAATCACCGCGGCCACCGGTACCCCTCTGGTATTGCACGGTGGCACCGGCGTCAGCGATGAAGATATGCGGCGCGCGGTGGCCGGGGGCATAGAGAAAGTTAATGTGGGTACCGAGATGAACGTGCAATGGGTCGATCGATGCAAACACACATTTGAAAAAGGCAAGGTCAATGACAGCGTGCGCAAATTCCTGATCCCCGCCAATAATGCCGTTACCCAGGTATTAACGGAAAAGATCGGTCTGTTTAAATAATCACTGCCCCGCTTTCTTTTTTATAAAACCCACAACCCTGGTGCCCCGGCGCCCGTCGGGGCTGGAAACTTTATGCCTAATTTCTGGAGATGGTTATGTTTAATTTTATGAAGAGCCGGCGGGATAAAGAGCCTAATCCCCATCAACAAGATAATGAAGCCAATGAAATATCAGCCGAAATTGACGCATTGGAGCAGCGACTGGCAACAACACCGGCGGACAGCGAAATTCATAAGACGTTAATGCTGACCTATAATCGCGCGTTAAAGATTTATGCCAAAAATAAAAACCATCGCCAACATATCGATGCTGTTTTTATTAAAATGGATGAGCTGCGCAATATTATCAGGAAGTCTCTCTGAGGGAACATGATGACGATTAAACAACTGTTGATAGAGGCCGGTGCGATACAGGTCGGTGTGCAGGAAACCGACTGGAAAAAGGTCATAGCGTTGGCGGCACGCCCCTTGATCGATAACGGCTATATCCACGCATCCTATTATCAGGCGGTGATCAGCAATACGCTGGCCCATGGTGCGTATTACGTGTTCGACGAAGGCATTGCCATTCCTCATGCGCGGCCAGAGTGCGGCGTGATAAAGAATTGTTTCAGCATGGTGTTGCTCGAGCAACCTATCACCTTCCAGGACAGTGAGGAGGCCGACATCGTCATCTTGTTCGGCGCGACCGACAGTAACAGCCATATCGAAGAAGGCCTGCGCGCAATCGTGGACTTGCTGGATAACAAGCAGCGTCTCGACCAGCTACGCGCCGCAAAACTTTGGCAAGACGTGGTGGAGATATTATGACTTCGACAACAGTGACCGGCGGTAAAACCGTTATTTTGGTCAATGGGGTTCCGGCTTCCGGGAAAAGCACCCTTGCCCACGCGTTGGCACAGCATTTTACTTTGCCTTATCTCTCCCTCGACGGTATCAAAGAGCCTTTTATGGCACGGTTGGGTGACGTTGACCGCGAGCTTAACCGGCAACTGGGTTACGCCGCTTATCAGGCCATCTGGTCGATGGTGGCGCAGGCGCCACTGCGCTGCATCTATGTTATTGATGCCTGGTTCGGCTTTCAGCCCAGAGAACAGCTGAACCAGTACCTGCGCGAGGCGGGCGTGGCCCAGGTATTGGAGGTGTGGAACCAAATATCCGGTGAATTGGCAGCCGAACGCTATGCAGCACGTGCCGGGCAGCGCCCTAAAGGCCACCCTGGAGTGGAATACCTGCCCGAACTGCGTGCGCTGGCCGATCGCGCCATGCCGTTGGCCCTGGGACCGGTGCTCCGTATTGATCAGGCGCAGCCGTTGGATATCAGTCGGGTTAAGCATTGGTTGGCACAGCATGGCATCGGCGAGCATCATGATGAACGCCTCTCAGCATTGAAGGTGGGCTGAAATCTGTTACCTCTATCAACGCGGGGGCTTTTTCTTCAACCTCAGCGCAGAAAAATGGCAATCACTCTCATTAATGTGATTGCCGTCACTTTTTTATGCAACAATATGGAAATTTTCATCAATTTGTTTTTATACTGATCTGCACTTTACCTACAACAAAATAACGAGTGCACATCATGATTGACTCCCGCTTACCGCTGACCGACATCCACCGTCACCTTGACGGTAACATCCGCGCGCAAACCATTCTCGACCTAGGGCGTCAATTTAACCTTGCTCTGCCCGCCAACGATCTCGACGCACTGCGCCCACACGTGCAAATCACCCATGCAGAACCGGATCTGATCAGCTTTTTACAAAAGCTGGACTGGGGCGTAGCGGTCTTGGGCGATGTAGACGCCTGTCGTCGCGTCGCTTACGAAAACGTTGAAGATGCAGCAAATGCCGGCCTGCACTATGCCGAGCTGCGCTTTTCGCCGTATTACATGGCGATGAAGCACCAGTTGCCCGTGGCTGGCGTAGTCGAGGCCGTCATTGATGGCATTCGTTCAGGAACACGAGATTTTGGCATTGATGTGCGTCTGATCGGCATCATGAGCCGCACCTTTGGCGAAGCCGCCTGCTTGCAAGAGTTGGACGGTTTATTGGCACATCGCGACGGCATCACAGCCCTGGATCTGGCCGGTGACGAGCTGGGTTTCCCTGGCAGTCTGTTCCTCAATCACTTCAACCGCGCCCGTGATGCGGGTCTACGCATCACCGTGCACGCAGGCGAAGCCGCCGGCCCGGAAAGCATCTGGCAGGCGATCCGTGAGCTGGGTGCCGAGCGTATCGGCCACGGGGTAAAAGCGATTGAAGATTCGGCGTTGATGGACTTCCTGGCGGAACACGGCATTGGGATCGAATCCTGCCTGACGTCCAACATTCAGACCAGCACCGTGCCTTCTCTGGCGCAACATCCGCTGGCCAAATTCTTGCGTCACGGCGTCATGGCGTCGATCAATACCGACGATCCGGCGGTTCAGGGCATCGAAATTGAACACGAGTACCTTGTGGCGGCGCCACAAGCGGGCCTGACCCCGGCTGAAATCCGTACCGCTCAGGAAAACGGCCTGAAAATGGCGTTCCTCAGCGAGCAGGAAAAACAAGCGCTGCGCGATAAAGTCCGGGCTAATTGAATTGAGCGATGGGCGCTATTTCGCGCCCATTGTGGCTGCTGATAAACCCGCTTAAGGGCTAAACCGGTAGGGGTCGAACATGTTCGACCCGATTTAACCCATTGATTATACAAATGGGCGCAGCATGCAGCGCCCCTTCAATGAAACAACGGAGTATTTTACCCACGTCCTCATTTTTTATTTCGCCGTCAGCACGTCCGCCCGCTGCTTGGCGGTTTTGCGCGCATAGCGCTGCGCTAACACGGCGCACACCATCAATTGCACCTGATGGAAAATCATCAGCGGCAACACCATTGCCCCCACTGCCGCCGCCGGGAACAACACGTTGGCCATCGGGATGCCGTTTGCCAGGCTCTTTTTCGAACCGCAGAACACAATAGTGATCTCGTCAGCCGTACTGAAGCCTAACCAGCGCGCAGCATAGGTATTGATAACCAACACCACCGTCAGCAGCACCAATGACATCACCAAGATGGTCAACAGTGACCAGCCGTCGATCTTGTGCCAAATGCCTTCCACCACCGCTGCGCTAAAGGCGGTATATACCACCAACAGAATCGATGAACGGTCAGTGAGATTGATGAGTTTACGGTGACGATCGACCCATTTGCCGATCAACGGTCTTGCCAGATGCCCCACCACAAACGGCACCATCAATTGCAAAATGATGGAACCAATGGCGTGCAACACGTCAGTATCCCCCCCTTGCGTATGCATCAGCGCCCCCACCAGCAACGGCGAGAGAAAAACGCCAAGAATACTGGATGCCGAAGCGCTGCATACTGCCGCAGCCACGTTTCCACCCGCTGCCGAGGTAAAAGCAATCGCCGACTGGACCGTCGCCGGCAGCGCACACAAGTAAAGGAAGCCCAAATACACCGTGGGTGTCATCAAGCCTGGCACCATCAGGTTCATCGCCACACCCAGCAACGGGAACAGCGCAAAGGTGCTGAGAAACACCATCAAATGCAGCTTCCAGTGGCTCATCCCGGCGATGATCGCCTCACGTGATAACTTGGCGCCATGCATGAAGAACAACAACGCGATAGCAGCAGTGGTCAGGTGATCAAAGAAGGTTTTCCATACGCCTTCACAGGGGAAAACCGAAGCGATAATCACGACCAGAATCAATACCAGCAAAAATTTATCAATACGCAGACGCTGCAACCAGGACATGGATCGGGATCCCTCGAAGAGTAAAGCGGGTTCAGCACGCCGAACCCGGAGAATGAAACGCGACAGTTAGGCTACCGGCAGCGCTTTTTGTTGTTTCGCCGACTCAATGCCTAACTCAATCATTTCCATCACTTTGATGGCATCGGCAGCCGGTACCGGGTTGTCACCCTCACCGTTAATCGCATCGCGGATTGCCGCGTAATAAGCCGGGTAGTTACCAGGGAGGCTCAGCAAGGGTTTTTCCGCCAACACCCCATCGCGTGACAATGTCACGACGCCGTCACGCATATCGTAACCCCAGTCAGCCTGCGGCAGACGCTCGCCTGCCTTCAAACGGTCTTCCTGCGGATCCAGCCCAAATTTGATAAAGCTGCCTTGAGTACCGTGCACGATATAGCGTGCAGTTTCCGCTGCCGCCAGCACCGTGCCATGCAAGACCACGCGACGTTTCCCGTAATTAAGCACCGCGTGGAAATAATCCACCGATTGCGCGCCTGGACGCAGTTCCCCCAGGTCGACAAACAAGGTGTCCGGCTTGCCAAACAATTGCAGTGCCTGGTCGATCAAATGCGGTCCTAAGTCATACCAGATGCCGCTGCCGGCACCGCCTGACTCACGCCAGCGCTGGCGAACCTCCGGCCGGAAGCGATCAAAATGAGACTCGAAGTAAACCACGTCGCCAAGTACACCTTCTTTCAGCAGCGCTTTAAGCGTCAGGAAATCACTGTCCCATCGGCGGTTGTGAAACACTGACAACAACTTGCCGCTTTGCTCCGCCTGTTGTTTCAGTTCCTGTGCCTGTGACAACGTCACGGTAAACGGTTTGTCCACCACCACATGCTTGCCGGCGGCCATGGCCTGCTGTGCCAGCGGGAAGTGAGTATCATTGGGGGTAGGAATGACGATCAGGTCGATAGACGGGTCGTTGAACAGCGCCTGCGGATCGCTGACCACCGTCATAGATGGCCAATCAGCGTGCACTTTACCGGCATCGCTGCTGGATACGGCAGCCAACTCTACGCCCGGCGTACCGACGATCAATGGCGCATGAAAGGTTTTGCTGGCATAGCCGTAACCGACCAATCCAACCCGAATTTTCTCTGCCATGGTGTTTCCTCTTACTGGCTCGCAAAATACTCTTCATCTTTCAAACCACAACCTTGTTGGCTGCTCGTGCTCAACCCCGTCACTTACTTGAGTATGCGCTTGGGAATTCACACGCTTGCCGCCTGGTTGAACGTGAAATCTATCGAGTAGGGACCCATCAGATTTGACACCATGATGCTGGCAGGAACAAGAAGTAAATTTAATGTTAACTTGTAACCGCCAGAGGAGCCGATTCACGCTCATTTCTGGCCGGATAATTAATCTCCAGGCTGCGACGGCGGAAATCACTCGGGCTCACACCCACGCGTTTGCGAAACACACGGGAAAAATAGAGCTGATCGTCATAGCCCACCACCCGCCCGATCGTGGCAATAGATTCTTGTGTGGTCTGCAACAGTAACTTGGCACGGATCACCCGCTGATCTTCCCGCCAACGCAGAATGTTGATGCCCACCTGCTCACGGAATAAGTGCGCCAGCCGTGAAGGCGAGAGGCAGACGTGGCGCGCCACCTCATCAATACGCAACTCCCCGGCCAGGTTGCCGGTAATAAACTGACAGGCTTCAATCACTCGCGGGTCCATGATCCTCTGCGGGCTCAGAGGGTCTTCCTCCATCGCACGCAGCAATAGGCGCTCCAGCAAGTTCATCCCCAGCTCCTCGGCAAACCGACGGCCAGAACGTTGGGTTTGCTCGATATTGGCGAACAGCCGGTCGAACTCCAGCAACAGGTTATTGTTCGGCAGCGTCAACCGCCCGACCTCATGGGTCTTGCTGTGCCACTCCAGCCAGTCGGCCCAGTAGGCCCGTGGACGGAAATACACCCAACGGTGGTACCAGCAATCGCTGTCCGGTGAACGGCCGTAGTAATGCGCCGCTTTGGGCGGGAACAGCAGGAGATCGCCGGGATTACAGTGAAAGGTGTCTTCGCCGTCAAATACCTTGCCCTGACCTTTGATGGTCAGGTTAAGAATATAACCCTTCATGCCGCCTGGGCGGTCGATAAAGAAGTCCAGTGGGCCGTCGGCCATGATCGGCGTCAACCCCGCCACCAAATAGGCGTTAAAGGTATAACCCGGTAACAACGGGTTTGGCTGCGGTTCCTGTGCCATACGATGATACATCTGTCCTCCCGGAACGGCTTAGGTAACGATCCTATAGCTTAGATGCCCGGTGGAAAACGACCCGGGCAGTTAACAGAACTGTGAACAGGGTTCTCGATTTTCTAGACCGTACGTTTGGCCTGTTGTTTGTACCGGTCGAAAATCACCGCGGCCAGCAAGATGACGCCACGTACCACGTACTGCGAGAACGGCGAGATGTTCAACAGGTTCATGGCGTTTTCTACCGTGCCAAGAATCAAGATACCTGCAATCACATAGGAAATTTTGCCAATGCCCCCTTTCAATGACACGCCACCCAGCACGCAGGCGGAGATCACGATCAACTCATAACCGATCGATGTCATCGGCTGGCCGCTGGTCATGCGTGATGCCAGGATGATGCCGGCAGCGGCGGAAACCAGCCCAGACAGCATAAAAATCACGATCTTGGTGCGGACGACGGGCACCCCGGCCAGACGTGCAGCCTCTTCATTGCCGCCAATCGCCAGCGTATTGCGGCCAAAGGTGGTTTTATTGAGCAAGAAACCAAACAAGATCAGGCAGGCGACGGTGATCCAAATCGGCGCAGGTAATCCCAGCCAGTTGGCGTACCCCAAGGTAAAGAAGCGTTCGTCTTCGATACCCACCGCCTTGCCGTCAGAAATGATGTAGGCCAGCCCGCGAAAAATCTGCATGGTTGCCAAGGTGGTGATCAGCGCGTTGATTTTCAGCCGGGCGATCACAAAACCGTTAATCAACCCAGAGACCATGCCCAACAGCAGGCCAGCCGCTACGCCGATCCACAGGCTTTCGGTCATGTTGATCACCACCGCGGTGGTGACGCCTGCACAGGCGATAACTGACGCGACAGACAGGTCAAAATCACCGGAAGCCAGGCAAAACAGCATGCCACAGGCCACCATGCCGGACATGGAAATTGCCAGCCCCAGCCCCTTCATATTGATGAAGGAACCGAAGTTGGGCACAAAGAGCACGCAGGCGATAAACAGCGCCGCGAACACCACTAGCATGCCGTAGCTGTCCCAAATCCGCGCCAGCCCTTGGCCGCTGCGGTTTTTTACGGAATCGGTCGTTAGGGTCGACATCTCTTTCTCCTTCACAATCAGGCCACCGCCGCAGCGGCATCAGGGGCAATATCAGGGGTGCGTAGCATTGCCAGGCTGAGGGCTTTTTCCTCGCTGGCCGTGTTATGCAGTAATTCGCCAGACAAGGCGCCTTCCCGCATCACCAGAATGCGGTCCGCCAATCCCAGTACTTCGGGCAAATCACTGGAAGCGAACAACACCGCAATGCCCTGCTGCGCCAGTTGATAAATAACGTTGTAAATTTCATGCTTGGCGCCCACGTCTATGCCACGCGTCGGCTCGTCCAGCAGGATCACTTTCATCTCTTCGGATAACCAACGGCCGAGAATGGCTTTCTGCTGATTACCGCCAGACAGATTCATAATGAGCTGCTCGGCACTTGGGGTTTTGATGTTCAACGCACGGATGTGGTGTTCGGCATTACTGGCTTCCCAGCCGTTGTTGATCAAACACCCAGCGCGGATGCTGTTACGTCGCGCGCTGATATTGATGTTGTCGCGGACCGAGTGCACCGGGATGATGCCATCTGCTTTACGATCTTCCGGGCACAGCATGATGCCTGCACGAATGGCATCAATCGGTGAACGAATGGCGATCGGTTGTCCATCAAGCATCAGTTGACCACCGCTGATACGCGTAGCACCAAAAATGCCCTTCATCAGTTCACTGCGCCCCGCGCCGACCAGACCGAACAACCCGACGATCTCCCCAGCCCGCACGCTCAAGTCGATCGGGGTTCTGACACCCGGCGCTTTAAGCCCTTTAAGCACTAAACGCTCCGGGCCCAGTTCACGAGGCTGATAGCCATACACATCGCCCAGATCGCGCCCGACCATCGCCTGCACCAGCTGCGCGTTATCGACCTGCCGCATATCATCAAAGGTGCGCACATAGCGGCCATCTTTGAATACGGTAATGGCGTCGCTGAGGGCGAAGATCTCCTCCATACGGTGCGAAACGTACAGGATCACCCGCCCTTCGGCGCGTAACTCACGGATCACGCGGAACAGTTGTTCAATCTCTCTGGCGGACAGCGAACTGGTGGGTTCGTCAAAAGCGATCACCTTGGCATTACGCGCCAGCGCTTTGGCGATTTCCACCATCTGCCACTGGCCGATCGACAGGTATTTCAACGGCGTATCCGGATCGATATCCAGCCCGAGGTGCTCCAGCTGTAGCCGGGATTCGTAGCGCAACAGTTTGCGATCCACCAGCCCGCGCTTGGTCGGTAACTGGCCAAGATAAATGTTCTCCGCCACCGTCATTTCCGGCACCAGATGCAGTTCCTGATAAATAATCGCGACCCCTGCATTCAACGCATCGGTGGTGTTAGTGAACTGTACCGCCCGGCCTTGCAGCTGAATTTCCCCTTGGGTCGGCGCGTAATTGCCGCTGAGAATTTTCAGCAACGTTGATTTCCCGGCGCCATTTTCTCCCATTAGCGCGTGGATCTGCCCGGCCTGACAGCTAAAGCTGATGTCATCCAGTGCCTTTACGCCCGGGAAGGTCTTACCTATGCCTTTAAATGCCAGATACGGCAATGCGGCGCTCATAGCGTTTTCCTCCTGCAGTCAACAATGCCGCCCGGTATAATGCTGCGGGCGGCTCGGGGATTACATCAGGCCTTTTTTCTGCAGTTCGGTTTTGAAGTTGTCACGGGTGATCAACACCACATCCGTCACTTCGGTGAATTTCTGCGGTTCTACGCCTTTTTCGACCCAGTCATGCAACATCTGAATACTCTTGTAACCGTGGATATCCGGGCTTGGCAGCAGTGAACCGTAGAAGCCGGTCGCCTGCCCCTTGGACAATTCACTGACCGCATCCACGCCGTTGATACCAATGCCGATCACGTTCGGCGCTTTGAACCCCTGGCCTTCGGTAGCGCGCACGCCGCCCAGCACGGTGTTGTCATTCATCCCGACAATCAGCCAGTTTTTTACTTCCGGATGCTGCACCAACATTGAGTTTGCGGCGTCAAACGCCCCCGGAATGTCGTTAGATTTGGTCGGTACCCTATAAATCTGCTTTTCTGGGAAGCCGGCAGCCTTTAACGCCGCAATGGAACCCCCGGTACGACGACGGGCGGTGTCCAGCTCATCGGCGGTGATCGCCATCACGGCGGTATCCGGCAGTGTCCAACCGCGCTTGTTCATCTCTTTCCACAACTCCTGGCCCTGGCGCTCACCGATTTTTGTGGCGGCCATCATCACCAAGGGCACAGTGTCCATAGGTTTGCCCTTCGCGTTGACAAACTGGTCGTCCACGGCAATCACCTTCAGGTTGTAACTGCGCGCTTTGGCAACGATCGCCGATCCAAGCTTCGGATCCGGCGTACAAATCACGAAGCCCTTGGCTCCGCTGGCCGCCAGACTGTCGATGGCATTCAGGGTTTTTTCCCCATCCGGCACGGCGATTTTGATCACCTCAAAACCCAGGTCTTTACCGGCCTTGTCCGCAAACTTCCATTCTGTCTGGAACCACGGCTCCTCCGGCTGCTTGACCAAAAAACCCAGTTTCATCGTTTCGGCGATAGCTGAATGTGACA
Organism: Serratia sp. PL17; assembly: GCF_017832355.1. Lineage (GTDB taxonomy): Bacteria > Pseudomonadota > Gammaproteobacteria > Enterobacterales > Enterobacteriaceae > Serratia. Next base: position 1,144,236 of record NZ_JAFIBY010000001.1, on the reverse strand, counting down.
TAACGGCCGCCAGACCCAGTGTCGCCAGCGCCTTAGTGAATTTATGCATGATGCTCTCCGCTATTTTGTTCTCTTTGGCGACGAAACCCGCTCGCGGTGAAAACGTTATCATTAGGTTTTATACCGTCGGTATGTCGCATATATCGCGGCAATCACCCACGGCAGGGGTAAGACGGCTTAAGTTTTAGCGGGTATTTGTTACTTAAATGTAGAGCGCTATCACATCCGTGGAATACAGCAGATATGTGCATATATTTAGCGAGTTTCGCCAAGCGCTAACTTATGACAGCCATCACAAAACCACTGCGTGAAGCAGAAAAGTGCATACTTCCAGCCAACGGCTCCTCACCTGCCCACCGCTTCGGCTCCTATGGTTGTCACAGCGTGTTAACACATCAGGAGTCACATCATGACGGCAGGTGCTATTGCCCTGGGATTGGATTTCGGTAGCGATTCGGTACGGGTTTTGGCGGTTGACTGCCAGGACGGTGCGGAGCTGGATACCGAGGTGGTTTATTATCCCCGCTGGCAACGCGGTGAATTCTGCAATGCGGCGGAGAACCGTTTCCGCCATCACCCACTCGACTATATTGAAACCCTGGAACAGGCCATTGTCGGTCTGGTACAACGTATGACCCCGCAGCAACGGTTGCAGGTGATTGGCATTGGCGTTGACTCAACAGGCTCCACGCCGGCGCCGATAGACGAGCAAGGCCAGGTATTGGCGCTGCGGCCAGAATTTGCCGACAACCCAAACGCCATGTTTGTCCTGTGGAAAGATCACACCGCCCTCGAAGAAGCCGACGCCATCAATCGGCTGTGCCGCAGCGGTGAATTCCCCGACTATTCCCGCTATATCGGCGGCGTCTACTCGGCCGAATGGTTCTGGGCCAAGATCCTGCATGTCACGCGCCAAGACGCCGAGGTTCGCCGGGCGGCCGCTTCCTGGGTGGAACTGTGCGATTGGGTACCGGCGCTTTTGTCCGGCACCACTGCCCCACATCAGCTAAAACGCGGGCGTTGCAGCGTGGGCCACAAGACATTGTGGCACCCCGACTGGGGCGGTCTGCCACCAAAAGCCTTTTTTGCTGCCCTCGACCCCATGTTGGTTGAGCACTTGCCTTGGCCACTGTTTGAAGATTGTTACACCGCCGACCTGCCGGTGGGTACCTTGAGCCCTGAATGGGCCACACGCCTTGGATTACCGACGACAGTGGTCTTGTCCGGTGGTGCCTTTGACTGTCATATGGGTGCCGTCGGTGCGGGTGCCCAACCTTATACCTTGGTAAAAGTGATTGGCACCTCTACCTGCGACATCTTGATCGCCGATCGCAAACGGGCAGACGGGCGTGCCATTCAAGGCATTTGTGGCCAGGTCGATGGCAGCGTGGTGCCGGGGTTGATCGGCATGGAGGCCGGACAATCAGCCTTTGGCGATATGTATGCGTGGTTCAGCCGTTTGCTCAGCTGGCCGCTGCGTGAAGCCGCAAAAAATCACCCTCAATTGCGGCCACAGCTGCAAGACATTGAAACGGGGTTACTGGCGGCACTGACCGACGCTTGGGCCAAGGCTCCTTCACTGGACCATCTGCCGGTGGTGCTGGACTGGTTTAACGGCCGTCGCACCCCTTACGCTAACCAGCGGTTGAAAGGTGTGATAGCCGATCTCAATCTCGGTACCGATGCGCCGACCCTGTTTGGCGGGTTTATTGCCGCCACCGCCTTTGGCGCCCGCGCCATTATGGAGTGCTTTGAACAGCAGGAGATCCCGGTCGATAACGTGCTGGCCTTGGGCGGTATTGCGCGTAAATCCACGGCGATCATGCAGGTCTGCGCCGACGTAATGAACCGGCCGCTGCACATTGTTGCCTCCGATCAGTGTTGTGCGTTGGGCGCGGCGATCTTCGCCGCCGTGGCCGCGGGCCGTTTTGGCAGTGTGCCCGACGCCCAACGCCAAATGGCCTGTGACATCGAACGCACCTTACAGCCAGACGCACAGCGTGTCGCTCGCTACCAACAACTTTATCAGCGTTATCAGCAATGGTGCCAGGCCGCCGAGCCACGCTACGCCCAAGATACGTGACGTGGCCCCCCGTTGGCTTCCTGCGCATCCCCGGTCACCTCACCGGGAATGCGCTTAGATACCGACGCAACGCCAACTATTACGGGTATCCGTCCCAACCCGCGGTTCAGCAAATCAGTCCCAATACACAATTCAGGAGTTTTTAATGGACGCATTTAAACAGCGCGAAGTCTGGTTCGCCATCGGCAGCCAACACCTTTATGGCCCGCAAACGTTGCAACAGGTCAGAACTCACGCCGAGCAGGTGGTTGATAGCCTTAACCGCGAAGCCGGGTTGCCGGTAAAACTGGTGCTGAAACCGTTGGTCACCACACCGGATGAAATCACCGCTCTGTGCCGTGACGCCAACTATCAGCCACAGTGCATCGGCATTCTGACCTGGCTTCACACTTTCTCACCGGCAAAAATGTGGATCGCAGGATTATCCATCCTCCACAAGCCCCTGCTGCAGTTCCATACCCAGTTCAACGCCCAGGTCCCTTGGGACAGCATGGATATGGACTTTATGAACCTTAACCAAACGGCTCACGGCGGCCGTGAGTTTGGTTTCATTGGCGCCCGTATGCGTCAACAGCACAGCGTGATTGCCGGCCACTGGCAGGATCCCGAGGCACACCGACGCATCAGCCAATGGATGCGCGCAGCCGCAGCCAAACAGGCCAGCCAGCAGCTGAAAGTGGCTCGCTTTGGTGACAACATGCGTGAAGTGGCGGTGACAGAGGGCGACAAGGTCGGCGCCCAGATCCAGTTTGGCTACTCGGTCAATGCCTATGGTATCGGCGATTTGGTCAGCGTCATCAATGAAGTCAGCCGTGGCGATGTGGATGCGCTGATTGAAGAGTATGAAGCCAGCTATGTGTTAAGTGACGTTGCGAAGATCAACGGGGCAAAGCGAGAGAACCTGATCGATGCCGCGCGGATCGAACTGGGCATGAAGCGATTCCTTGAACAGGGTAACTTCCAGGCTTTCACCACCAATTTTGAAGACCTGCATGGCATGAAACAGCTGCCGGGGCTGGCGGTGCAGCGCCTAATGCAACAAGGTTACGGCTTTGGCGGCGAAGGCGATTGGAAAACTGCGGCCTTGCTGCGCATTCTCAAGGTCATGGCCAGCGGGTTAAACGGTGGCACGTCGTTTATGGAGGATTACACCTACCACTTCCAACCCGGTAACGATTTAGTGGTCGGCTCACACATGCTGGAGGTCTGTCCGTCGATCGCCAAAGAACACAAACCGCTGCTGGATATCCACCCTCTCGGAATCGGCGGCAAGGCCGACCCGGCGCGGCTGATTTTCTCCACCCCGGCCGGCCCTGCCGTTAACGCGAGCCTGATTGACCTGGGCGATCGCTTCCGTTTGCTGGTCAACCAGGTGGACACGGTGGAACAGCCGCATCCACTGCCAAAACTGCCGGTGGCACGTGCCATTTGGCGGGCACAACCCACGCTGGCCACTGCCGCTGAAGCCTGGATCCTGGCGGGGGGAGCACACCATACCGTATTCTCACAGGCGCTGGATGCCGAACTGTTACAACTGTATGCCGAAATGCATAACATCGAGTTTTTGTTAATCGATCAGGCAACCACCCTTCCGGCATTCAAAAATGCGCTGCGCTGGAACGACGCCTACTACCAACTTAACCGCCGTTAGTTTTCCCGCTACCGGCAGCAAAACAGTCTGCCGGTAGCCAAACGCTCCCTGACATCTATACCCCAAATAATTGAAATTGCATCGCGGCGGCAACTCAGCGCATCCCCCGGAGCCAACAAGCAGTATGTGACCGGGGTAAGCGCAGGAAGCCAACAAAGAGGCAGCTTCAAGTATACAGGGTATAACGTGATATTGATGACTAAGCCCGCATTACCCGCTAAGCTATGCGGCTGTCTCATTGAATCATGTCTTACCCAGGAAGCCGTTTATGTCTCAAGCTGAATACACCCGTATCGGCGGTTGGTTGCTGGCCCCAATGGCCTATCTGATCGTCACCCTGCTTAGTGCCAGCCTGATGCTGCTCCTGTATGCCATGGCCATTTTCATGCCGGAATCGCGCGAATACCTGCTGACCAACGCCCAGGCCTTTAGCATGCAGTGGTATTTTTCAGTGCTGACGACGCTGGCGATGTGGTGCTTTACCCTGTGGCTGCTTTGGTTGTTCTGCCACCGATCACTGCGGTTCCCCAAACTCTTCCTCTTGTGGCTGTTGATCACCGTGTTGCTGGCGGTGAAAGCCTTTGCCTTTGCGCCGGTACCGGATGAGTTGGCTGTGCGCAGTTTGGGTTGGCCATTGTTAATGGCGGCGCTGCTGGTGCCTTATATGAAGCGTTCACAACGGGTCAAAGGTACCTTTACCGAGCGCTAACCTCGGCTGTGGCACGTTTTGTGCGAGTTATTGTGTAAATATTCGCCAAAAATGGGCAAAAAGGGCAATAACCCTGCTATCCCTATGTTGTGGTCAGGCCGCCAATTCCCGATAATAGGCGGCTTTTATTTTTTTAGGCATCGCAATGACCGAATACCTGCTCCTGTTTGTCGGCACCGTACTGGTGAATAACTTCGTCCTGGTGAAGTTTCTTGGCCTGTGCCCGTTCCTCGGCGTTTCCAAAAAGCTGGAAAGCGCCATTGGTATGGGGATGGCTACCACGTTTGTTATGACGCTGGCCTCCGTCAGCGCCTGGGTGATCAACACCTTTATCCTGGTTCCGTTGGATCTGGTGTATCTGCGCACGCTGTCATTTATTCTGGTGATCGCCGTCGTGGTGCAATTTACCGAGATGGTTGTGCGCAAAACCAGCCCGGCGCTGTATCGCCTGCTGGGCATTTTCCTGCCGTTGATCACCACCAATTGCGCGGTACTGGGCGTTGCGCTGCTTAACGTCAACCTCGGCTACAATTTCCTGCAGTCTGCGGTCTATGGCTTCAGTGCCGCCGCAGGTTTCTCGCTGGTGATGGTATTGTTCGCTGCGATCCGTGAACGCTTGGCTGTCGCCGACGTACCGGCCCCTTTCCGCGGTTCGTCCATCGCGCTGATCACCGCCGGGCTGATGTCACTGGCCTTTATGGGCTTTACCGGGCTGGTGAAATTCTAATGACCGCGTTATGGATTGCGATTGCGGCATTGAGCGCGCTCGGCCTGTTGTTTGGCCTGGTGCTGGGCTTTGCCGCACGCCGTTTTGAAGTAGAAGAAGACCCCGTGGCCGAGCAGGTCGATGAGATCCTGCCCCAGAGTCAGTGTGGCCAATGCGGTTACCCCGGTTGCCGCCCTTATGCCGAAGCCGTGGCTAACGGTGAGATGATCAACAAATGCGCGCCGGGTGGCGAGCAAGTGATGCTGAAATTAGCCGAGCTGCTCAACGTCGAACCACAGCCGCTGGGTAGCGAAGCCGCTGTCGAGCCTGTACGTCAGATCGCCTATATCGACGAAGCCAATTGTATCGGCTGCACCAAGTGTATTCAGGCTTGCCCGGTGGACGCCATCGTCGGTGCCACCCGCGCCATGCATACCGTCATTACCGATCTTTGTACCGGCTGCGACCTGTGTGTTGCGCCGTGCCCTACCGATTGTATTGAAATGAGACCGGTCGCCACCACTACCGCCAACTGGAAGTGGGATATGAAGACGATCCCGGTGCAAGTGATTCACGTGGAGCAACATGCTTAATTTGTTCGCCGCCTTCAAAAAAGACCGGATTTGGGATTTCGACGGCGGGATCCATCCACCGGAAATGAAGACGCTGTCCAGCGGTGTGCCGCTGCGTGTCGCTCCACTGCCTGACACCTTTGTTATCCCGCTTCAGCAACATCTGGGGCCGGAAGGTGAGCTGTGCGTCAAAACGGGCGATCGGGTACTTAAAGGCCAACCGCTGACCGTCGGCCGTGGCCGCACTGTCCCCGTGCACGCCCCCACCTCCGGTACCGTTAGCGCCATCAAACCGCATATCACGGCTCACCCATCAGGGTTGGCAGAGCTGTGCGTGATCATTGAGCCTGACGGCGAAGACCGCTGGTGTGAGCGCACGCCGGTGGCGGATTACCGCCAACTGGCAACGAACGAACTGATCCAACGTATTCATCAGGCCGGCATCGCCGGGCTGGGCGGTGCCGGTTTCCCGACCGCCAGCAAGCTGCAAGGGGGGATGAACGGGGTGGAAACCCTGATCCTGAATGCCGCAGAATGTGAACCTTATATCACTGCCGATGATCGTCTGATGCAGGAACATGCCGATCAAATTATCGAAGGCACGCAAATCCTGCGTCACCTGCTGCAACCCAAGGTCACCCTGATCGGTATCGAGGACAATAAACCCGAAGCGATCGACGCGTTAAAACATGCGTTACGTGACCAGCCCGGCATTGCCCTGCGCGTGATCCCGACCAAGTACCCTTCCGGTGGCGCCAAGCAGCTCACCAAGATCCTGACAGGCAAAGAAGTGCCGCACGGCAAGCACTCCTCCGCGATTGGCGTGCTCATGCAAAACGTCGGCACCGCCTTTGCGATCAAACGCGCCATTGTCGACGGTGAGCCCCTGATCGAGCGCGTGGTGACCCTGACCGGCGAAGCCCTGAGCCAACCGGGCAACCTGTGGGCACGCATTGGTACGCCAGTGCAACACCTGCTGAAGTTTGCCGGTTTTCAGCCCCAGCCCCAGCAAATGGTGGTGATGGGCGGCCCGCTAATGGGCTTTACCCTCCCCGCGCTTAACGTGCCGATCGTGAAGATCAGCAACTGTATTCTGGCACCGTCTGTCAGTGAAATGGCGCCACAGGAACCCGAACAATCCTGCATTCGCTGCGGCTTGTGCGTTGACGCTTGCCCAGCAGGTCTGTTACCGCAACAGCTTTACTGGTTCAGCCGCGGCGAAGAACACGAAAAAGCCCGCAATCATAATCTGTTCGACTGCATTGAATGTGGTGCCTGTGCGTTTGTTTGCCCAAGCAATATTCCGCTGGTGCAGTACTACCGCCAGGAAAAGGCCGAGATCAAAGCCATCGATCAGGAAGCGGCACGCACGGCGGAAGCCAAGGCACGTTATGAAGCCAAGCTGGCGCGTCTCGAACGTGAAAAACTGGCACGCGAAGAGCGCCACAAGAAAGCGGCGGTCAAATTAACCGATGGCGATCAGGATGCCGTTCAGGCTGCCCTGGCACGGGTTCGCAGTAAGAATGCCGCACCGGCGACGGGCACTATTCGCGGTGACGCGCCGGACAACAGCGAGATGATTGCTGCCCGCGAGGCTCGCAAGGCGCAGGCTCGCGAACGCCGCGCCCAGCAGGAAATAATCCCTACGCCGAGTGCCGCCGCAGAAGGCGATGATCCGCGCAAGGCGGCAGTGGCTGCGGCATTAGCGCGAGTCAAAGCCAAGAAGGCCGCCCAGCAGGTGGACCCGGTTGACGCACCGGCCGAGCCCGTTGCCACAGTGACAGAGGAGGATCCACGCAAGGCGGCGGTTGCGGCGGCATTGGCGCGAGTCAAAGCCAAGAAAGCCGCGCAGCAGGCAGCCCCGGTTGACGCACCGGCCGAGCCCGTTGCCACTGTGACAGAAGAGGATCCGCGCAAGGCGGCGGTTGCAGCGGCCATCGCCCGTGCCAAAGCCAAGAAAGCCGCGCAGCAGGCAGCCCCGGTTGACGCACCGGCCGAGCCCGTTGCCACAGTGACAGAAGAGGATCCGCGCAAGGCGGCGGTTGCGGCGGCCATCGCCCGTGCCAAATCCAAAAAAGCCGCGCAGCAGGCCGCCCCGGTTGACACACCGGCCGAGCCCGTTGCCACTGTGACAGAAGAGGATCCGCGCAAGGCAGCGGTTGCGGCGGCCATCGCCCGTGCCAAAGCCAAGAAAGCCGCGCAGCAGGCAGCCCCGGTTGACACACCGGCCGAACCCGCTGCCACAGTGACAGAAGAGGATCCGCGCAAGGCAGCGGTTGCGGCGGCCATCGCACGCGTCAAAGCTAAAAAAGCCGCGCAGAGTCTGACCACGGCAGAAATGGATAAAGAGTGACGAAATGAGGCGCCTTGCAGGATCCAGGGCGCCTCAATGCCTTATTGTATGTCAGTGTCGCTGGCGACCATGATGAGGCTAGCTGAACCCAATTGACGGCTCCGCTTACAGGGGCGCCCTCTAGTCGATAGAAATCAGATAGGTGTAATCAACGTCGATCTGACGCATTTTCGAATCCTGATTCCATTCTTTGGTTTGAATAATTTCCATTTCAATGCTGCCTTTCACCTCATGCCGGAGTCCTGGCATCACATGGGTGCTCAGATAGGCAAAGAACTGTGAACACTCTTTCGCGGTACCCAAATGATTGATGGAGATATACTCACGCCCGGCAATAGGGATATTATCAATATGATAACCTGACAAAATGTCTTTTTTATTCTCAGGATCCACCGCCATGATGTGCGTCGCGGAACATTCGCTGCCCCCTCGATTACGGACAGAGTGAATACTGTAAACACGGTGGCAATCGACATTAAGCCCGCGGAAGAAATCGGTAAAGATTTCATCTTTCATCGCCATACAAGACGAATGTTCGATCTCCGTCTCTCCGACAAAATCCAACTGACGTGAGTAGCCAACCAATTGCATATCCGGCAGGGTCAGGCGCTTGACCTCTGGGTAGTAGTCAGCCGCAAAGTTGGCATCAAAACTAAAGCGCGGCATCAGGTTCTTCACATCCCACCGCTCCATCGAACGGTAACGGTTAGGCGTGGTGTCGAAACGCTGTTTGAACATCCGAGTGAAGGTTTGCTGGGAATCGAAACCCAGTTCGTCTGAAATATCGATAATAGAACGATGAGTAATACGTAACGCTACCGCGGCGCGCGTCAGAATGCGTGAGCGAATATAGGTGGCAAGTTGAATACCAGTGATACGTTTGAACTTACGTTGCAGGTGCCACTTGGAATAGCCGGAAATGCGCGCGACTTCGTCCAGGTTTGGCCGTTTCTCCAGATGTATCTCAACCCACTCAATTAACTCTTCAATAAAAAATACATCTTCATTAGTCATTAATATACATTCACTAACTTAATAATACTCGGGATAATAACCCACATAGATTATGCAAAAGTTGTTATTTTGTGCGAAAAACGGGGCCTAATCCCCCCGATTAATCCAGTGGATATTGCCTGTCGCCGGTCAGTGATGACGACTATTTCACGATTGCTGCACCAAGCTATCCCGGTTTTATCACCAAGAAAAATCCAATCGCGCCATTTGCCTGCCAACCCCTGGCACACGCGCAGTGCTAAAAGCTTAATAGCCCTACAATTAAGACGTATTACCCTTGCAGTGATTCAGGTAGAATGCAGCGCTATAATTTTCCCTGCGCCTCCGCTGAGAGGCGCGTTGAACTTGCCAATATACGGTAAAGATAGGTGTAGTTATTCTATGAAGTTCAGGCCGGTACAACCCGCAACCACCAAAGGCTTGCACATCGCCAGCTCTCCTTTCACCCACAACCAGCAAAGCACCCGCCGTATTATGCTGTGGGTGATGTTGGCCTGTATTCCCGGTATTGCGGCGCAGGTAGTTTTTTTTGGCTATGGCACCCTGGTGCAAACCGCTCTGGCAATGATCGTCGCGCTATTGGCGGAAGGCGCCATTCTCGCCTTGCGTAAATTGCCGGTACGCACCCGGCTGGCGGATAACTCTGCCCTGCTGACCGCCCTGCTGCTGGGGATCAGTTTGCCACCGTTAGCACCCTGGTGGATGATTGTGATCGGTACCTTCTTCGCCATTGTCATTGCTAAACAGCTGTATGGCGGCCTTGGACAAAATCCGTTCAACCCGGCAATGGTGGGCTATGTCGTCTTGCTGATCGCTTTCCCGGTACAGATGACCAGCTGGCTGCCGCCGGATGAGCTACGTGCGACCGCACTGTCATTCCAGGATACGCTGTTGGCTATTTTCAGCGGCCATACTGCACAAGGTGCCAGCATCCATGAATTGCAAATGGGCATTGATGGCATCAGCCAGGCGACGCCATTGGACGGATTCAAAACCGGCCTGCGCAGCGGTCATAGCGTCGAACAGGTTTTGCAGCAGCCGCTGTTCGGTGGTGCGTTAGCCGGCATCGGTTGGCAATGGGTCAACCTCGGTTTTCTGGCCGGTGGCCTGTTTATGTTGGCCCGCCGCCTGATTCACTGGCAGATCCCGTTCAGCATGCTGGCAGCCATCGCGGTGTGTTCCGGTCTGGCCTGGTGGCTTGATCCGGCGCAGCAAGCTTCGCCCCTGATTCATCTGTTCTCCGGTGCCAGCATGTTGGGTGCATTCTTTATTGCCACCGACCCAGTCAGCGCGTCTACTACGCCGAGAGGCCGCCTTATTTATGGCGCGTTGGTTGGCGTTCTGGTGTGGCTTATCCGCGTTTACGGGGGTTATCCCGACGGCGTCGCCTTTGCCGTACTGCTGGCCAACATTACCGTACCGCTTATCGACCATTACACGCAGCCCCGCGTGTATGGCCATCGCTAAGGAGCCATGATGCTTAATTCAATGAGAAAGCATGGCACCACGCTGGCGGTGTTTGCCGCAGTGACCACCGGCCTGACCGCTGTGGTGCATAGTCTGACGCAGAAAACCATCGCCCACCAGGCGGCCTTGCAGCAAAAGGCGCTGCTTGACCAGGTGGTTCCGCCTGAACACTACGACAACAACATGCAAACCGAGTGTTTCCTGATCAGCGATCCGGCACTGGGTAATGGTGCCCCGCATCGATTGTACCTGGCGCGCAAAAACGGTCAGCCCACCGCGGCCGCGGTAGAAACCACCGCCCCGGACGGCTATTCCGGCGCGATTCAGCTGCTGGTCGGGGCTGATTTCAGCGGCACCGTGCTGGGCACTCGTGTGGTCGAACACCATGAAACCCCAGGACTGGGCGATAAAATTGAATTACGTATCTCGAATTGGATCTCGTTCTTCAGCGGCAAAAAAATTGAAGGCCCAGACGATAAACGCTGGGCGGTGAAGAAGGACGGCGGTATGTTCGATCAATTCACCGGTGCCACCATCACCCCACGCGCAGTGGTCAACGCCGTTCGCCGCACGGCATTGTATATGGAAACGCTGCCGCCTAAACTTGATAGCTTACCTGCCTGTGGAGCCAGCGAATGAGTGAAGCCAAAGATCTGATTGTCCAAGGGTTGTGGAAAAACAACTCCGCCCTGGTGCAATTGCTGGGGATGTGCCCACTGTTGGCCGTGACCTCCACCGTGACCAATGCCCTTGGGCTTGGGCTGGCAACCACCCTGGTATTGACGCTGACCAACGGATCCATTTCAGCCGTGCGCCGCTGGGTGCCAAATGAAGTGCGTATCCCGATTTACGTAATGATCATTGCCGCAGCCGTGAGCATCGTACAAATGCTGATCAACGCCTATGCCTTCGGCCTGTATCAGTCGTTGGGGATCTTTATTCCGTTGATCGTCACCAACTGTATCGTGGTCGGCCGTGCTGAAGCGGTAGCCTCTAAAAAACCGATTGGCCTATCCGCGCTGGATGGTTTGGCGATTGGCCTGGGCGCTACCGGTGTGATGGTTACTCTGGGTGCCATGCGTGAACTCCTGGGCAACGGTACCCTGTTCGACGGCGCCGATATGCTGTTGGGGAGCTGGGCCAAAGTATTGCGCATTGAAGTCGTTCACTTCGACAGCCCTTTCCTGCTGGCTATGCTGCCACCCGGCGCCTTCATCGGGTTGGGATTGTTGCTGGCCGTAAAATACCTGATTGATGAACGGATGAAAGCACGCACGGCGAAAGCGTTAACCACCGAAGCGGTGCTGGGACAAGGACAGGCAGAGAAAGCATAATGAACAAGCAGAAACGGCTGGAAATTCTTACCCGGCTGCGCGACAACAACCCGCAGCCGACCACCGAACTGGTGTACACCACGCCGTTTGAACTGTTGATCTCCGTGCTACTTTCCGCACAGGCTACCGATGTCAGCGTTAATAAAGCGACCGCCAAGCTTTATCCGGTCGCCAATACGCCGGCGGCGATGCTGGCATTAGGCGTTGACGGCGTTAAAAACTATATCAAGACCATCGGCCTGTTTAACAGCAAGGCTGAGAACGTGATCAAAACCTGTCGCATGCTGCTGGAGCTGCACAACGGTGAAGTGCCGGAAGATCGCGCCGCGTTAGAGGCCCTGCCCGGCGTTGGCCGAAAAACGGCTAACGTGGTGCTTAATACGGCCTTTGGCTGGCCAACCATTGCCGTAGATACCCATATCTTCCGCGTCTGCAACCGCACGCATTTTGCGCCAGGCAAGAATGTGGATCTGGTTGAAGAGAAGCTATTAAAGGTCGTGCCCGCAGAATTTAAGGTTGATTGTCATCACTGGCTGATTCTGCACGGCCGCTACACCTGCATTGCACGTAAACCGCGCTGCGGTTCCTGCATCATTGAAGATCTCTGTGAGTTTAAAGAGAAGGTTTATCCCGACGCCTGATCCTGTTGGGCGCCAACATTGCGCCCGTCCCTCATCCCCCCGATACCATCGAGCTATTTTTTATCAGAAATGTGATATCAAACAGCAGTAACCTTGGTCTTATCGAGGATTTCAGTGGAAAACGCACTTCCCGCTTATTTTCAAGCGAAAAATTAGTCAAAAATTGCGGCAAACCTCACGTTTTAAAGATCACATTACCGTCACAAGCGCCAGCCCTGTTTTCCTAAATTTCTATAATTTTACAAAACCCACCATATGCACAACAATCCAATGGATTAATCACCCCACCTGTTGATATGAACCGTCAAAATCCAATTCAGCAGAATATATCACTGTTTAAATTCCGTATAGCTTTTAATCAAAACAAAAACTCGGCAAAGCAAATAAAGTCGAAAGTTAATGCTGCATAACATTTGCAACATGGTTGTTTCACTTCGCGAACGTTATATGTAACAGGATATGACAAACACCTTGCCTCGCTGACAAAGATAGTGAACATTAACCGCCGTCATCCCATCCTATAACAACGCAGAAGGATGCAGTCCTGCATCACCTTTTGCAATTTCTCGTCTCTCTGGGACGGGGCAGTGAAAAATCAGAGGTACCAGTGTCAACAGCAAACAACAACAGCAAACACCCTGAAAGCGTCAGTTTGAACGCGTTCAAACAGCCTAAGGCGTTTTATCTGATCTTCTCGATCGAGCTTTGGGAACGTTTTGGTTATTACGGCCTGCAAGGCATCATGGCGGTTTACCTGGTCAAAATGCTTGGCCTGAGTGAAGCCGACTCCATTACCCTGTTCTCCTCCTTCAGTGCACTGGTCTATGGCTTTGTCGCCATCGGCGGCTGGCTTGGGGATAAAGTGCTGGGCTCCAAACGCGTAATCGTGTTGGGTGCACTGGTGCTGGCTATCGGCTACGCCATGGTGGCTTACTCTGGCCACGACATCTTCTGGGTCTATCTGGGTATGGCGACTATCGCCGTGGGCAGTGGCCTGTTCAAGGCTAACCCATCCTCCTTGCTGTCAACCTGCTATGAGAAAGACGACCCGCGTCTCGATGGCGCTTTCACCATGTACTATATGTCGGTGAACATCGGTTCCTTCTTCTCTATGCTGGCAACGCCATGGCTGGCAGCCAAATATGGCTGGAGCGTGGCGTTCTCTCTGAGCGTAGTGGGTATGTTGATCACCCTGGTCAACTTTATGATGTGCAATAAATGGGTAAAAAATCAGGGATCCAAGCCTGACTTTAAACCGCTGCAGGTGAAAAAACTGCTGATGGTATTGGTTGGTGTGGTCGCGCTGGTCGCTATTTCCAGCTGGCTGCTGCACAACCAGATTATTGCACGCTGGGCACTGGCTATCGTTTCCATCGGTATCGTCATTGTGTTCGCCAAAGAAACTTTTGCGCTGCACGGTGCCGCACGCCGCAAGATGATCGTCGCCTTCCTGCTGATGCTGGAAGCGGTGGTGTTCTTCGTGTTGTACAGCCAGATGCCAACCTCGCTGAATTTCTTCGCCATCCATAATGTTGAGCACAACATCCTGGGCATTGCCTTTGAACCTGAACAGTATCAGGCGCTGAACCCGTTCTGGATCATGCTGGCCAGCCCAATTCTGGCGGCGCTGTATAACAAGATGGGCGACCGTCTGCCAATGCCGCACAAGTTCGCTTTCGGTATGATCCTGTGCTCCGGTGCCTTCCTGGTGCTGCCTTGGGGCGCCAGCTTCGCCAACGAACAGGGTATCGTTTCGGTTAACTGGCTGATCCTGAGCTATGCACTGCAGAGCATCGGTGAGCTGATGATCTCCGGCCTGGGCCTTGCAATGGTCGCTCAGTTGGTTCCACAGCGCCTGATGGGCTTTATCATGGGCTCCTGGTTCCTGACCACCGCCGCTGCTGCGCTGATTGCCGGTAAAGTCGCAGGTCTGACCGCTGTGCCAAGCGACGTCAACGACGCCCACGCGTCACTGGCTATCTACAGCCACGTGTTTATGCAAATTGGTATTGCTACCGCCGTGATCGCCATCCTGATGATGCTGACGGCGCCGAAGCTGTATCGCATGACGCTGGACACCGCAGAAGATACCAACAAGAAAGCGCAGGCTGCCGCTGCAGCCAATTAATCGCTGACGACGGTTTCCAATCGTAAAAAAGCCGGGGCAATAATTTGCACCGGCTTTTTTTTATACCGCGTCGTTGGTGATTCAGACCGAAGATTTGCCGCTCAGATTAGTCCACATGAACTCGCTGACCAATGCCCCATGAAACGCGGATTGTTTTTTATCCGCCGCCGCACTGTGCCCACCTTCGGTATTTTCATAGAAGTAGACCTGCTGGTAGCCCATCTTCTGCATGCGTGCCGCCATCTTACGCGCATGGGATGGGTTAACCCGGTCGTCACTGGTGGCGGTGTAAAACAACACCGGCGGGTAGGCCACATCAGCCTTAATGTTGTGGTAAGGCGAGAATGTTTTGATATAGGCCCACTCTTCAGGTTTGCTTGGGTCGCCGTATTCAGCAATCCATGATGCACCCGCAGACAGCTGGGTATAGCGTTGCATATCAAGCAGCGGCACTTCGCAGACAATACACCCGAACAACTGCGGGTAAAGTGTCAGCATATTGCCCACCAGTAACCCACCATTGCTGCCGCCACGGGCACCCAGGTGCTGTGACGACGTCACTTTCCGCGCAATCAAATCCTGTGCCACGGCGGCAAAATCTTCGTAAGCACGGTGGCGGTTTTGTTTTAGCGCCGCCTGATGCCAGGCGGGGCCATATTCGCCCCCGCCGCGGATATTCGCCACCACATACACGCCGCCGCGCTCAAGCCAGGTCGGCGCCTTGGCCCCCAGGTAGCCCGGTAATAACGACACTTCAAATCCGCCATAGCCGTACAGCAACGTTGGGTTGCTGCCGTCTAATTTGATGCCCTTGGCGGCTATCTGGAAATACGGCACCTGCGTCCCGTCTTTAGAGGCAGTGAAATGCTGGCTGACCTGATAGCCGCTGGCATCAAAGTCTTGTGGCCCCTGCTTGAGCAGTTCTGCCTCAGCGCCATCAAGATTACCCAGATACAGTGAGGTTGGCTGCAGGAAACCGCTGATGGTCAGGAAATAATCATTGGTTTCATCATCAATACCGCCGGCTGAAATGGTGCTGATCGTACCAGGCTTGCCCAGCGGCTTGCGTTGCCAGGTGGTGCCCTGCGGCGTCAGCACTTCCAGTCGGTTGACCACGTTGTCCATGATACTGAGGATCAAATGATCGCGCGTGGCGCTGTAACCACTCAGCGCAGCCTGAGCCGTCGGGGTGAATAATGCCGTCAGCTCACGCTTGCCCGCTAAATAATCATCGAAATGCGCCGCCAGCAGTGAACCGGAGGGATAACGCACACCGCCAACGTCCCAGTCACTGCTCGGTTTAATCAACAACCATTCGCGATGTGTGCTGAACTCGGCGTCAGCCGGAATATCAATTTTGACCTGTTGATCTTGCGCGGTCAGCAGATAGGTTTCACGACGGTAAAAATCCAGGCTACGGCCCACGTAGTTCCGTTCAAACCCCGGCGTGTGGTCGTGATAGGCAAACACCGCCATGTCCTGCGGTTGCGCTTCATACAGCATTTGGGCGGCACTCAAGGGTGTACCGCGCTGCCAGCGCTTGGCAATGCGCGCATAGCCGGATTGGGTCATCGATCCTGGGCCAAAATCGGTGGCGACAAACAGCGTGTCTTTATCAATCCACGACGCCTGGCTTTTCGCCACAGGCAAGACAAAGCCATCTTTCACAAACTGCTTGCTGACCAGATCAAACTCGCGAATTTCGGTGGCGTCACCCCCGTCCGGTGACAGTTCCACCAGGCAATAACGGTATTCTGGTGCCAGTGATTGTGAACCGTGGAACACCCAGTCTTTGCCCTCGGCCTTGCCCAGTGCGTCGATATCCAATACCGTTTCCCAGGCGGGTTTTTCTTTGCGGTACTCCTGAAGCGTGGTCCGTCGCCATAATCCCCGTGGATTGGTTTGATCCTGCCAAAAGTTGTAATAGTAATTCCCGCGCTTGGCGACCCACGGAATTTGACTGTCTTTGTTCAGAATGTCCAACACCTGCTTTTCCACCTGCTGGAACGCTGCGCTTTGCGCAAAGCGTGCAGTGGTACGCTGGTTTTCCTGCTTGATCCACGCCTGGGCGGCCTTGCCCTGCAACGCTTCCAGCCACAGGAATTCATCGGTGGGATGAGCGCCCCCTTCTGCCGCCATCGCCAGGCGGATACTGTTGGGTAATGAAGTCATCGCAAATACGGCTCCTGCGGTTTGTACACTGAGTTTAATAAACTGGCGTCGATGAGTTACCGTCAAAATCAAGCTCCCTCTCTTGGATAAATAAGACTCATTTTCAATAAAGTAGGTCTTTGACAACGCTGAGTCAAAGCTTGTGCCCCAACCGTTGAGTCAAAATTTAGGATAGTGGATCAGATCGTGGATACGCACCGTCTGTTGGCTGGCATTGCGGTAAGCATGGGGGCGATCGGCCTGGAAGCGCATTGCCTCGCCCGTCGCCAGCGAATACCACTGCCCATCAACCGCCAACTCAAGTTCACCGCTGATGACAATCACATGCTCAATCACCCCCGGTTCATGCGCTGAAGACTCGCTGAGAGCCCCCGGGGCCAGATCGATAACAAACATATCAAAGCCCAGTTGACGATCGAACGGAAACAGCGGTACGACGCGCATATCGGCGCTGTTCTGATTAAACACCGGCGCGTCACCATAGCGGTGGAGCGTCGCCTGCTGTTGCAGCGGTGATATTTCCAAAAAAGCAGAAAATGCCACATTAAAGCCCGTGGCTATCTTCCACAGTGTCGCCACCGTCGGGCTGGATTCGCCGCGTTCTATCTGTCCCAGCATTGCCTTGCTGACACCGGTGTTTTCAGCTGCCTGTGCCAGGCTCCAGCCGCGATGCATACGCAACGAACGGAGCGTCTGAGCCAGATGACTGGACAGTTCCTGCATGTTTTTCTCCCCTGAAATTCCGGTTGATTATAGCCACTTGTGCGCTATAGCGCACGATGCTATGCTCATTTCTTCTCGTGCGCTATAACGCACAACTGCTGCCGGAGTGTGTTATGCGCCCTGCCATCTCTCTGCGTCACCTTTCTTTACCCGCCGTTATGGCCGGGTTTGTAGCGGTATTGGTGGGCTACACCAGTTCCGCCGCCATTATCTTCCAGGCAGCCGCTGCCGCAGGCGCGACGCCGTTACAGATCGGCGGTTGGCTGAGCATGTTAGGCCTGGGGATGGGGATAACGTCTCTGGGGCTTTCACTGTATTACCGCACCCCCATTTTGACCGCCTGGTCGACTCCCGGTGCGGCACTGCTGGTAACCAGCCTGCCTGGTACTCCGATCAACGAAGCCATTGGCGTGTTTATCTTTGCATCAGGACTGATCCTGCTGTGCGGCGTCACTGGGTTGTTCGCCCGGCTCATGGATTATATTCCCCAGGCTATTTCAGCGGCGATGCTGGCAGGGATCCTCCTGCGCTTTGGACTCGACGCCTTCGCCTCATTACAGGTCAATTTCGTGCTCAGCGCGGGCATGGGATTGGTGTATTTGATCGCCCGCCGCTATTTGGCGCGTTATGCGATTGTGTTGACGCTGCTGGCCGGACTGGCGATTGCAGCGCTGCAAGGCAATATTCACCTTTCACAACAACCACTGACTTTCGCCGTACCGGAATTTATTGCACCGCATTTTACCTGGTCAACGTTATTAGGCATTGGCGTCCCGTTCTTCGTTGTCACCATGGCATCACAAAACGCCCCGGGCATTGCAACGCTGAAGGCAGCCGGCTACAACGTGCCCACGTCACCACTGATCAGTTGGACGGCGCTGGTCGCTCTGCTGTTAGCCCCCTTTGGCGGGTTTTCGGTGTGTATTGCCGCGATTACCGCCGCCATCTGCATGGGCCCGGACGTGCACGCTGATCCACAGCGTCGCTATATGGCTGCCGTGGCCGCAGGTGGGTTTTATCTGCTGGCTGGGGTATTCGGCGCTGTTATCGGCATGCTGTTCAGCGCATTACCTGCGGCACTCATCCATACCATTGCCGGTCTTGCACTGCTGGGCACTATCGCAGGCAGTTTGCAACGCGCCCTGCAAGATGAAAGACAGCGCGATGCCGCACTGATTGCCTTCCTGATCACCGCGTCCGGCGTGACATTGCTCGGTGTGGGTTCTGCATTCTGGGGAATTATCGGGGGGGCTATCGCCCATCTCATCCTCTCGTTACCGCAGCGTAAGCGCCTACCGGGAGGCTAAACCAACAGGGCGACCTTCGCACATGGGTTAATGTGGCAATTTTTTTCCCCTTCGGTGATCTTCTGCTTAACTGAAAGTGGGAAAGCTCGTTGCCCATAATGGACCGTTAAGGGAGCCGCCATGCCATCTTCCGTGCAAATTGATCTGATTCAGCAAATTGACGCCGCTTACCGCCATTGGACAGGCGATGGATTACCCGGCCCGCAGGCGGCCGCTGACGAGCGGCTCGCCTGGTTACATCAGCAAGCGCCTTACAGCTTGTTGGCTCACGCGGACGGCGTCGACCCGTTGTTTACCTATGCCAATCACTGTGCTCAGCACTGCTTTGGCTATTCCTTTGATGAATTTATCGCGCTGCCTTCACGACTGAGTGCTTCACCGGCGGATCGCGCGGAGCGTCAGCAATTGCTGGATAAAGTCACGCTGAAAGGGATTGCACAAGGATATTGTGGTCTGCGCGTGGATAAATTTGGTGATGCCTTCACCATTTATGACTGCGCGGTGTGGCAAATACCCGGCGGCGGCCAAGGTGCCCTGTTCTGGCCGCAACCCAAACGCCGGCCGGGCTGGTATAGCCAACAACATCAGGTGAACCATGCAAGACAATAACCGCTGGGCGCAGGTTGACGCTTATCTCGTCGACAAACTGGTCGAACAGGATGACGCTCTGTTGCAGGCGCTGGCTGCCAACGGCGCAGCAGGATTACCCGATCACGACGTCGCGCCAAATCAGGGCAAATTGCTGCATCTGTTTGCCCTGATGGTGAATGCCAAGCGTATTTTGGAGATCGGGACTTTAGGCGGTTACAGCACCATTTGGTTGGCGCGTGCATTAGCACCGGGCGGCTTAGTGGTGTCGCTGGAGGCCGATCCACGCCATGCTGAGATAGCCAGAAACAATATTGCCCGCGCAGGGCTGAGTGAAAGTGTTGCGTTACAGGTCGGACCGGCGCTCAACAGCCTGCCGCAATTACAGCAAGAAGCCCCTTTCGATCTGATCTTTATTGATGCCGACAAACCCAATAATCCTGATTATTTACGATGGGCGCTGGCGTTGTCTCGCCCCGGAACGGTGATTATCGGCGATAACGTCGTACGTGACGGCGCAGTTACCGACTCAACAAGCCGTGACGAGCGGGTTCAGGGTGTACGGCGCTTTTTTGACATGATGGCCAATGAACCTCGTCTCAGCGCTACCGCGTTGCAGACCGTAGGGAGTAAGGGATGGGATGGTTTTTCCATCGCCATAGTTAACTATTAGGTTACACCGTCACGAGAAAACTCATGAATGACCACGCCACGCTGTTAGCTCAGCGTCTGATCCGCAATATCGAACAGGTTGAAAAAACGCACGACCAGCGCCCACCTCTTTATGACAGCGTCGGCGCCCGCTTGGCTACTGGCACCGCTGCCAGCAAGTTGGGCGCATCCATAGACATCGTGGCGCCGGGCATGCGCTCCTGCCCTTATCATTTTCACTATGCACAGGAAGAAATGTTCATTGTACTTGAGGGGACGGGCAGCCTACGGGTTGCGGGTGAACAACTGCCGATCAAAACCGGCGACGTTATTTTTATCCCGCCGGGGCCGGAATACCCGCATCAGATCATCAACACGTCAGATGCGCCGTTGAAATACCTTTCCATCAGCACCCGCGAACAACCCGAACTGGTGGAATATCCGGACTCGGGCAAGTTTTTGGCGTCAGCCCTGCGTGAAGATGCTCAACCGGTGCGTTACATGCAACGCCCTTCAGCGTCGCTCGATTATTGGCAGGATGAACCCTGAATCGCCTTCAGGTATCGCGAGCCCCAATGCTCGCGCGGCCTGCTCGGCTACACGGAAATCAATATCCGCCGCCTCGCCGTCCTCCATAAACCAGGCCGCGGACAATCCTGCCCAAGCGAGGATCCACTGCAACAGTCGCTGCCGTTCGAACCCCGCCAATTGGCAGACCTGTTCAACCCGGCGGGAAAAAATGTCAGGATCGGTCGCGACACCGTAATTAGGGTTGCAGAAGATATTGGCGTAGTCGAAGGCACGTTCGCCATAGAGACGTTTGGGATCGATCACCAACCAACCGCGGTCACCGAAGTCCAACACGTTGTCATGGTGGATATCACCATGCAATACGCTCTGTTCGCGCGGGCTGGTCAGTAATTCAGCCGCCACGTTAGCGCTCAGGCGCAGCATGCCACCGTGAGCCTGAGCCGCTGGCCACAAAGAGCTAAACCACTGGTGTAAAGGGATAAGATCCGGCAATGGCTGCGAACGCGGTACATGCAGGCGGGCAACCACCTGACAAAGAATTGCCGTCGCCTGCTGATCGTCACCTTCACGGACCATCTGGGCCAGCGAACGCGTCCCTTGCGCGCGCTCTAACAAGATGCCATCGTCGTGCCGTGCGAGAACTTGCGCAGCGCCTTCGCCCTGCCACCAGCACATTAATAGCCCGCCGAATTTTTCTTCCTCTTCGCGTGCGATTTTCAACATCGCAGGAGCCCCTTGATAGCGCACCGGCATCAGCAGGCTGCTGTGGGTTTCAAAAGCCTGCCCGTCGGGCTGCAACTGCCAACGTTGCATATAGGGAATTAAGGCTTGATTCATTACCCTGAAATATCCTTCACAGTTATAAATGAATGTTAGTGATACTATTAGAAATCAATAGATCTCAGCGTACTTCCGATGTTCTTCGCTCTATCCTAACCAAGTTTGTTTATTTTTTTAATTAATCTCTCGGGGTTTTAATCATGACATCATTGAAGCGCATTAATTATCCGCACTTGCCGACACCTGGCGGCCCCTATGTCCATGCTGTGCGCCATGGAGATACATTGTATGTGTCCGGGCTGACGGCATTTGCCACTGAGGCTCAGGGGCAAGCAACGCAACAACAAGCACAGGCTATTTTGGAGCAGTTGGCGACCATCACCGCGGCGGAAGGTGCGAACCTAAAAGCGCTGATTAAAATAACGGTATTTTTAACCAATATCGGCGATCTGCAGACCCTTCGGCCCGTGCTGTTTGACTACTTTGATGGTGCACTACCAGCCTGTTCACTGGTTGAGGTCAGCGCACTCTTCTCACCGCAGATTAGCGTGGAGATCGAGGCCGTGGTGGCATTATGAGTTTGGGGCGCTACAACGCGCCCAAATTGAATAAACAATCCATTATGCTGCATAAATATACCAACGCGCATTTCACAGAATTCGCCAGTCAGTACGCAAGTTTTCAATGAGGGAGCTGCCGACAAGAAAAACAGGGCCGCGCATGCGTTAAGCTTTGCCGCTATCAGGAATATTCTGCTAATTTACCACTAAGAAATTTGTTACCGACGAGACGTTATGCAACAAAAGCCGGTTATGCACGAAGCCAGACAATTAAAGCGCCTCAACGCCGCCACGCGACGACAATCCCATATGTACAAATGGATTGCCTTTATCGCGGCGATGGACGCTGTGTTGGTGTTTTTTTATGACCGGGATATGCGCAACATCACCTTTTCAGGCGCCGTTGCGCTGGTATGCGGGTATTTGTGGATCCGCGATCGCAACAAAGCGCGCGGTTACCGGCGGGAGTACGATCGCAAATTTGGCAAGCACAGTGGCCATTAGCCCTGCATGGCCTCCAGCACTTTTGCACTGTCTACGATTTGCACAAATTTCACGATTTTCCCCGCACGTAGCTGATAAATATGCGCAAAGGATGCGGTGAAAGACTTACCGGTGGCGCCATAGGTACCCTGATAGAACCCTTGGGCAATCACGTTATCACCTGCATCATAAAAATGGTCAACATCCGCGCGGTAACCCTGCCACTCCGTTCCTAAACGCTGATGAACATTTTTAAAGATCGCCTGTGGGCCAATATAGGTACCGGCATAGGGAAACCCTGCAGCTTCCGTCCATTCCGCGTCGGGCGCTAACGCCGCCAGCAGGTTGCGACCATTCTCTTCTGCACTGCCACCCTCATAAGTAGCGCGTACAATTTCAAGATTCGTTGGCATGACATTTCTCCGGTGGCGTGAGCGGGATATTCCGGCCATACCCCACGGACACAGGTTTACACCAAGCGGGGATGACCGGAATAAGACCATTGTAGGTTGCTTATTCCGGTACAAAAACCGCAATTGCGGCAATAGTCCGTTGCAGTATAGTAAACAATTCTTTTACCGCATTGTCATAACCGGCTCATTGACGGCTGTTATAATCTGTTGCTTTCCGACAACAAGGAACACAACGTGCATTCTTCCCTGCCGCAAGCCCTACTGCAGCCTTTCTCGCCCTATCAGGAACTGGCGCAGGCATTGCTGCCACTGACGCTCGATTCCGATGATGGCTCGCATGATGTGGCCCATTTGCACCGGGTGTGGAAAAACACCTGTAAGATCAGTCAACATGAAGGCGGTGACCGCCGCATTCTGTGTGCTGCCGTCTTGCTGCATGACTGTGTGGCCGTGGAAAAGAATTCGCCCCAGCGGCACCTGGCCTCACGCATGGCGGCCGAAAAAGCCGGTTTACTGCTGACGCAGCTGGGTTGGGCCGCGCAAGACATCGCCAAAACCGCTCACGCTATTGAGGCGCACAGTTTTTCCGCCGCCATTACGCCAGAGACGCTTGAAGCAAAGATCATGCAAGACGCAGACCGTCTGGACGCCATCGGTATGGTTGGCGTCGCACGTTGCTTCTATATTGGTGGACGCATGCGCAGCGCACTGTACGATGCAGCCGATCCGCTGGCACACCATCGTCAGTATGACGATAAACGTTTTACACTGGACCACTTCGAAACCAAGTTGTTCAAACTCCAGGACGATTTCCAAACCGTCACCGGTAAAACAATGGCGCAAGAGCGCACCGAGCGCATGCGACGCTTCCTTAGCGACTTGCTGGACGAGGTGTGAACGGATAATTTCCCCTGCCCGGTCGTTCCGTTAAGCCAGCGGCATCTTCGGCTCGCTAATTGCTGTACACTGACTGTCATCTTCACTGACCAGGCTATGACGATAATGAAAAAATTGACGCTGAAAGACATGACGGAAAGCGAGCAACGTGAAGTTAAAACCGAGCTGGACAAGGCACGCAAAAGTCTCGGCCGCGCATTGACCAATGCCGAAAATAACAAGATCAAGGATGAAGTCGTGGCACGTATCACCGCCGCCCGTGCAAAAATTGAAAAAGCGACGCGTGCCGAGCGCAAAGCCAATCGCATTCAGCCCACTGGGGAAACCTATAGCTGGACAGCCTCAATGAACAGCACACGTCGCCCTCGCTAAACCTCCGCCCCAAAACCCCGTATTGACGGGGTTTTACTCCCCCATTGTTGATTAGCCAAACTCATCAGCCCGTCTTAATCATGAATAACCGTGTTATCAAGCGGTTGTAAATTGACAGCATCATGCAGAATATTCATTATCACCGCATATCCACTTTTCATGAGACTGCTATGGCCAACCTCAACAACAATGACGCTCCTCAGATGCCGACATTGCGCCTTGCGGGTTTGCTCGCGGTTAATTCGAAGAAACAGACGCTCATTTGACTGGGGCGTAGGGTCCCGTCAGATGAGCTGACAGGGCGGTACGCAACTCGTCTCCTCTCTTGTTTTCTCATCTGGCTTCTTATTGCACGCATTGAAGGAAATTAATATGGCCTCATTCTCCGGTATTTGGGTTGCGCTGGTGACCCCATTCAATAACAGCGCCGTCGACCTGCCTGCGACTCAACGGCTGGCTCAACACCTGATCGCCTCTGGGGTCGATGGGTTGGTGGTCTGCGGTACTACCGGAGAAGCGGCGGCATTGAGCACCGACGAACAGCTGGCAGTGCTCGACGCGGTACTGGCCGTGACACCGGCTCATCAAGTGGTTATGGGGCTGTCCGGTAATAACATGCGTGACACACTGCAAATGCAGCAGGCGATCCAACTGCGCGACATTGCTGGTGTACTGATCCCCGCGCCCTATTACATTCGCCCGTCGCAATGTGGTCTGGTGGACTATTTCACCCAGCTTGCCGATGCCTCAAACGTGCCGGTAATCCTGTACAACATTCCGCAACGCACCGGCGTGGTGATCGAGCTGGCCACCCTTCGCCAGATCGCACGCCATCCGCAGGTAAAAGCCATTAAGGACTGCGGCGGTAATCCGGACACCACCATGGCACTCATTAGCGATGGTGAGATCGACGTTCTGACAGGCGAAGATAATCTGATCCTCACCACGCTGTGCCTCGGCGGCACGGGCGCCATTTCCGCCTCAGCGCATATTCACCCGGAGCGCTTTGTGCAGCTGGTGCAACAGGTTGCCAACGGTGATCTGATCGCCGCACGCGCCAACTTCTACTCGCTGTTGCCGATGATCCACCAGATGTTCAGTTTCCCTAACCCCGCGCCGGTCAAGGCTGCACTGGCTCTGCAAGGGTTGATCCGCAATGAGTTGCGCTCACCAATGCAAAGCGTGCCGCAGGCGTTGCAGCAGCAAATTGCCACTACCCTGGCACAGCTTGAACCCGAAGAAGCATTGATAAGTTAATTTTGTCGGTTAACCCGCTGTAATTTTGACGTTATAGAGCTAGGATCAGAGGTTAAGCATGCCTGTCACTTATCACTCTCAAGGAGCTTTCGATGAAACTGTTCTATAAAGCCGGTGCCTGTTCTCTGTCCCCTCATATCGTTCTGCGTGAGGCGGGCCTGGATTTTACGGCGGAAAAGGTTGATCTCGCGCTGAAGAAAACCGAAAGCGGCGCAGATTACCTGACCATCAACCCAAAAGGACAGGTGCCGGCGTTACTGCTTGATGATGGCAGCCTGCTGACTGAAGGCGTAGCGATTGTGCAATATCTTGCCGACCGCGTTCCGGATCGCGGGCTGATCCCGGCGGCAGGCACATTGTCACGCTACCACGCTATTGAATGGTTAAACTATATCGCGACGGAGCTGCATAAAGGCTTCAGTCCGCTGTTTAACCCGAAAACGCCGGAAGAATACAAAACCTTTTCGCGGGAGAAACTGGATAAGCAGTTCGACTACCTGGATTCGGTGCTGGCGAAGCAGCATTTCTTGTTAGGGGCGCGCTTTAGCGTCGCTGACGCTTACTTGTTCACCATCTTGCGGTGGGCAATTGCTATGCAGTTTGATCTCAAAAAACGCGCGCACTTATCCGCTTATTTTGAGCGCGTAGCGGCACGACCGGCGGTGGATGCAACGTTGAGTGCCGAAGGGCTGAAATAATACCCACGCCCCGGCAGGTTTTCTTGCCGGGGCGCTGAATCTGACTTAAACCTTTACCGCTTTAAATTCACACGTCGGTTGTACAATGCGGTCTTGCGCCGCCACGACCTGCAACTCATACTCACCCATTGCCTGCGTGGTCAGCATGACCTCATAGACTGCTGCCGTAACGTGTTCCAACGCGTTATCCAGCGCCTCACCCTTCAGCAAATTAACCAACAACAGGCCGCTGGTCAGATCGCCCACGCCCACAGGCTGCCGAGAACCAAAATCCACTAGCGGGCGGCTAATGTGCCAAGCCTGATCGACCGTAACCAACAGCATCTCAAAACAGTCGCTATGATAGCCAGCACGGCTCAAATGCTTGACCAACACCACTTTTGGCCCTTTGGCAATTAATTCGCGCGCAGCGCTTACCGCTTGATCAACATCAGCGATGGTGCGCTGGCTCAATAACTCCAGCTCCAGCAGGTTGGGTGCGATCATGTCACTGCACGGCAATGCCTGCTGGCAATGAAACTCCGCCACGCCCGGCGCGACTATGCACCCCTTCTCCGGGTGGCCCATAACGGGATCGCAGAAGTACCACGCGTTCGGATTAGCCTGCTTAACCTGACGCACGATCTCCAGAATATGGCTACCCTGTTCCGGCGAACCTATGTAGCCACTCAGCACAGCATCGCAATGCTTCAGTTGGTCAATATCGGCAATACCTTGCGCAATCTCAGTCAGGTGGCTGGCTGGCATCACGCAGCCGGTCCATTTGCCATATTGAGTATGATTGGAAAACTGTACGGTATTGAGTGGCCAAACGTTTACACCCATGCGGCGCATCGGAAATTCTGCAGCGCTATTACCTGCATGGCCAAAAACAACATGAGATTGAATAGAAAGAATGTTTTTCATCAAAGACCTGCCCTGACGCCTTAAAAATAAAGGGGCCGCTGAGGGCCCCTTTGCTGCAATTTTGATTACTTCCAATCCACCAGGCAGTAATGCTTTTTACCACGACGCAGAAGCGTGTAGCGACCAAACAGGCGATCGGTATCGCTGAAGGTGTATTCGGCGTTGGACTGTTTCTCACCGTTGATGGTCACCGCATTGGAACCGATCATGGTGCGCGCCTGGCCGCGTGAAGGCACCAATTCGGCATTCACCAGCGCCTGTTGCAGATCGGCGTCGCCGTCAAGTTTAATTGTCGGCATACCGTCCTGCGCCAACTGGGCAAAGTCCGCTTCCGTCATGTCGTGCAGCGCGCCGGAGAACAGGCTTTGCGTGATGCGCTTGGCCGCAGCCAGGCCTTCAGCACCGTGCACCATACCGGTCACTTCTTCCGCCAGCACATATTGCGCACGTGGTGCCTTGCCGCTGTTCTTGTCTTCTTCCTCCAGCGCGTTGATGTCTGCCAGATCCATAAAGGTGAAGAACTTCAGGAAACGGTATACGTCAGCATCGGCCGTGTTAATCCAGAACTGGTAGAACTTGTAAGGACTGGTTTTTTCTGGTGCCAGCCAGACTGCGCCGCCTTCCGTCTTACCGAACTTGGTCCCGTCTGCTTTGGTGATCAATGGCACCGTCAGGCCGAAGACCTGTTGCTGGTGCATACGACGGGTCAAGTCGATGCCGGAGGTGATATTGCCCCACTGATCGGAACCACCGATCTGCAGTTCAACCTGATGACGGTTGTACAGCTCGGAGAAGTCAAAACCCTGCAACAGGTTGTAGGAGAACTCAGTGAAAGAAATACCCGAGTCGTCACGGTTCAGACGCTGCTTCACCGCTTCCTTGTTGATCATTTGGTTGACCGAGAAATGCTTACCAATATCACGCAGGAAGGTCAGCACATTCATGCCACCAAACCAGTCGTAGTTGTTGGCGGCAATCGCGCTGTTGCTACCGCAGTCGAAATCGAGGAACGGGGAAACCTGCTTGCGGATTTTATCCACCCACTCGTTCACCGTTTCGGTGGTGTTCAACTTACGCTCGGCCGCTTTGAAGCTCGGGTCACCGATCAAACCGGTGGCACCGCCCACCAACGCTACCGGCTTGTGACCGGCAAGCTGGAAGCGCTTCAGGCACAACAGAGGAACCAGATGGCCCAAATGCAAGCTGTCAGCGGTCGGATCGAAACCGCAATACAGTGCAATTGGCCCTTGCGCCAGTCGCTCTGCTAACGCTTCCTCATCCGTAACCTGGGCAACGAGGCCCCGCTCTTGCAGTTGTTTAATCAAGTTGCTGCTTGCCATCAATGACTCCATGTATAAACGAATGCACCTTTGTCGGTACACGACCTTTCGCCCACTGGCGAAATATTAAATTCAGAATAACGCATATAGTCTAACCCGTTCGAGCCGCAGGAAGGCTGCCGCTTGAAATATGACGGGTATAGAATAAAGCGCCGGCGGCATCAGTACCAGCGCTTAAGGGGGATTTTCGGTCTTCAGGGTGCCAGTCGGTCAATTTTCCAGTCATTCCCGTCCCGTTGATACAGGAAACGGTCATGCAGACGGTTGGCACCGCCCTGCCAAAACTCGACGGAGTCGAAATTAACCCGGAACCCGCCCCAGAAACTTGGCAGCGGTACTTCGCCCTGTTGGAATTTTTGCTTCAGCTCGAGGAATTTACTTTCCAGCACACCACGCGCGGAAATGCGCGATGACTGTTGCGACACCCACGCGCCAATCTGGCTGTCTTTTGGCCGGCTGGCGAAGTACTTCATAACCTCTAAAGTGGATAACCGCTCCGCTTTGCCGAGGAAAATCACTTGTCGCTCAAGCATGTGCCATGGGAACAGCAGGCTAATATGTGGGTTCTGTGCTAACTGTTGTGCCTTGCGGCTGCCCAGATTGGTGTAGAACACCAACCCTTTGTCATCATAATGTTTCAGCAGCACAATACGCTGATAGGGCTGCCCGTTCTCGTCCACCGTTGCTACACACATCGCCGTGGGATCGGCCAGGCGCGCGTCGCACGCCTGTTTCAGCCAGCGTTCAAACAGCGTTAACGGATTAGCGGTCAGATCGTTGCGGCGCAAGCCACCCCGAGTGTATTCACGGCGCAGGTCCGCGACATCAAACTCATTATTTTCAATCATCCGGTTATCAACCAACTGAAAAATCGTGATTCTATTCTGCGCCAGCGGCGTCAGGATCTCAATCGCTCTGACGCCGCACCCGCTGGATCAATTAGCCAGCGTACAGTCGCTCATGATCACTTTGCCATTACGCTCAAGGTAGGCGTTTTGACCCTTCGACCAAAAGGTGTATTTGCCGTCGCTGTATTTGGCACCGGACATGGCCAACACCTGTTTCAGCTTCAGCTGTTCGCCGTCCATCAACATGCTGACGGTGCTCTCCTTACCGTCCAGCGACACCGTCAACGGCGTGGTGCCACATTGGTAATGCAACGTCTGGCTGCTTTGCGGTAAAACGTAGCTACAGCCAGCCAATGCCAGTACCCCGGCGGAAATAATGACTTTTTTCATGCGATTGCTCCTTAGGAAAACCTGTCGATTTCTATCCTAACAGAGCTAACGCCCCCCCAAAGGCAAAACCGGATAAATCCCACCCAGCAGCGTTTCACAACTTGCCCCCGTTACTGAAGGCAGGTTGCCGGGCTGCCCAGACAACGTACGGAACGCCAGCCAGGCAAAGGCTAACGCTTCCATATCATCACCACTGATCCCGAAATCATCCGTCAGGCACACTTCTGTACCGGGCAACAATGCCGACATCCGCGCCATCAGCAACGTGTTACGTGCCCCGCCGCCACACACCAGCAGGCGCTCGCAGCCTCCCGCTAACTGAACCTGTTCACAGATGGTGATCGCCGTCAGTTCCGCCAACGTCGTTTGCACATCGACGGGACTGACCGCGACCAATCCCGCCAGTTGACGTTCAAGCCAGGCCGCATTGAAATACTCGCGTCCCGTGCTTTTTGGCGCAGGCAGCGCAAAATAGGGATCGGACAGCATTTGCTGCAACAAAGGCAGGCAGACCCGCCCTTCCATAGCCCAGCTGCCGTCTTTATCGTAAGCCTGGGAACGGTGACGCCATATCCAGGCATCCATAAGCATATTGCCCGGCCCGGTGTCAAAACCACGCACCGGCGCCCCCGGCAATAGCATCGAGAGATTGGCGATCCCACCAATATTCAGCACCATACGGCGCTCGACCGGATGCGCCAACAGTGCCTGATGGAAGGCGGGCACTAACGGGGCACCCTGGCCACCATAAGCCATGTCACGACGACGAAAATCGCCAACGGTGGTGATATTGGTTAGCGCAGCGATACGATTATTGTCACCCAATTGCATTGAGAAACGTGCATCGCCGTCGGGCTCATGCCATACCGTCTGCCCATGGCAACCAACGGCAGTAATGTCTTGAGCCGTCAGACCGGTTTGTTTCAGCAGGCCAATCACCGCCTCGCCAAAGAGTGTGCCAAGCTGAGCATCCAGCCTGCCTACCGCAGAAAGTGTGGTCTGCTGTCCCTGGCACATGCCGAGGATGTCTTGCTTTAGTTGAATCGGTATCGGATGGCTGTAGCTGGCCTGTTGCGCGACCACTCGTCCGTCGATCGCAGCAAGCACCACGTCGACGCCATCCAGACTGGTGCCAGACATAACACCTATATAGCGGCCTGACTTCATAGCAACATCCCTTACCCCAGACGGGGAAGCAAAATTTTAACTTGATAAATAAACCAGAATTGAAACATTAACGCCATGAATTATGATGTCTTTTTTCACCTCTGTGAGCAATGCGCCTGTTTATTCGCCTATTCTCCATAGTGATAACCTCGGCTAAACAACAGCTCAATATGCGACGGAATTTCTTCCTATACTGTTATAAAGCTAAACCACCGTTTATTATTGGTTGAACAGTGCAAAGTTAAGCTGCGTGCAGTAACAGGTCATGGTGATATCCGCACGTTTACGCCATACTTTATCTATCTTTTTCACTGAATATGGCCTGGAAAGGTTCCCCAGGTTATGGACTACTACCAACAGGAGTTTTATATGATCAAGCGTCTTCTCGTCGTTGCTATCGCCGCAGTTACGCTGGCAGGGTGTGCTAATGATTCCATGTCAGGCGACGTGTATTCCGCTTCGCAGGCCAAACAGGTGCAAACCGTGACTTACGGTACGCTGGTTTCAGTGCGTCCAGTCAAGATCCAGGGTAGTGAAACGTCGAATACCATTGGCGCAATCGGGGGGGCCGTTTTGGGTGGCTTCCTTGGTAATACCGTGGGTGGCGGTACGGGTCGTAGCTTGGCGACGGCTGCAGGCGCAGTGGCAGGTGGTGTGGCAGGTAACAGCATAGGTGAAGCGGCCGGTCGTACTTCAGGCTACGAGCTGGAAATCAAGACAGACCAAAAAGAGAACATCGTGGTGGTTCAGAAGGCTGGAGACACCAAGTTCAGCCCGGGTCAACGTGTTCGTATGGCTCGCACCGGCGACACCATTACCGTATCCCCGCTGTAAACTCAGCGTATCAGGTAAAACCGGAGGCTTTAGGCCTCCGGTTTCATTTCCGATGCTGTGAAATCTAATCGTAAAAAATAAAGAAAATCTTATTGTTTGTTTTGCAGTTCAGTTATGTTTTGTTCCAGCTTATCAATCAAACCAACCAACAGCTGCACTTCATCAATGCTAATGCCACTCAGAATCTCACCACGCGTAGAGCTGATGACGCTGTCCACTTCCCTGATAATGGGGTCGGCCGCTTCAGTCAGTTTGATACGCTTAGCACGCCGGTCGTTGGCGCAGGTGTGGCGAGTAATCAGCCCCTTCTCTTCCAGCTGGTCCAACGTACGAACCAATGATGGTTGCTCAATGCCGATCGCCTTGGCCAGTTGGATCTGCGACTGCTCCGGCGGCAAACGATTGATACTGTGCAGAGTAACCCAGTGTGTTTGCGTAAGCGCCAACGGCTTGAGCCGATGATCGATGAGCGCGCGCCAAACACGAACTAATCGTGCTAGATCTGAACCTAATGTTGACTCCACTTCCCCCTCCTTATAATTAGCATGCTAATATACCCTCCCAGAGCTTAGACTATTTTGAGTAACTCACATTAAAAACACAAATGTATATAATGTATATTGTGGAAATAGCCACCATTTTGAGCGGTTATTGTTTATTATCTATGCAAACACTCAACATATTCACTCATCGGGATTGTTAATGTGAATACTTCATGGCTCCATGCCTCGTCCCCTTTGCCCGATTTGGTCTTGGGCGCCTCACTTTATTTTCCGCCCATATTTAAGGCTTTTCTGCTCGGACTCGTTTTATGGCTGCTGGTACACCAGTTGTTGCGAGACTGGATTTATTCTGGTGAAATTTGGCACCCCATGCTGATGGACTTGTCTATTTTCGTCATCGCCGTCAGCGGCTCCCTGTGGATTTTAGCGAGTTGGTAACCCATGACGCGTAAAACATTAAAATACTTTTCTACGGTAATCGTCTGCGCCATTGCCATCTGTGCCGGTTGGTGGCTCTGGAATTATTATATGCAATCCCCGTGGACCCGTGATGGAAAGGTGCGTGCCGAGCTCGTCAATATCACACCAGAAGTTTCTGGAAGATTAGAGAAAATAACGGTTCATGACAATCAGTTCATACCTGCGGGAAGTCTGATTTTTACGATCGACCCAGTGCCATACCAGATTGCACTCGACAATGCTGAGGCCGCATTGGCAAAAGCACAATCCGACATGGCCAAGGCTGACCACGAGGCGGCGCGACGCCGAGGTCTGCCGAAGAATGTTATTTCGGCTGAAGACATGGATGAGTCAAATTTAGCGGCCCAGGCAATGAAAGCCGCATATAAAGCTGCCCAAGCGAATCTTGAACAGGCTAAATGGAATTTAAGTAAAACTAAAATCTACGCCCCTACCGATGGCTATATCACCAATTTACAAACTCGGGTTGGAAACTATGCCAGCGTAGGCACGCCGTTGGTCGCACTGGTCGATGTACACTCGTTTTATGTGCTCGGTTATTTTGAAGAAACCAAGCTAAAACATATAAAAGAAGGCAATAAAGCGGATATCGTTTTATATAATGGCAACATACCACTTCAAGGCGAGGTGGAGAGTATTGGCCGCGCTATTTACGATCAGAGTGTTGAAAGCAGCAGCGATTTATTAATGGATGTAAAACCCAACGTGCCTTGGGTTCGCTTGGCGCAACGCGTACCGGTACGGATAAAACTACTGAATGTCCCCACTGATTTACCGTTAGTGGCCGGTACAACCTGTACCATCTCGATTCATCAGTAAGGCTAACGAGTGAACCTGCCCTTTTTGGAATGGAACCGTACCCCCTGGGGGAAAGCCACCGGTGGACAATGGCGTTATGCGCTGCGCAACTCGCTGGCAATGTGCCTGTCGCTTTGGGTGGCCTTCGTCCTGAATCTTGACGAGCCCTATTGGGCGTTAACCTCGGCGGCGGTGGTCAGTTTCCCCACCGTGGGCGGTGTAATAAGTAAAAGTATTGGCCGCGTTTTCGGTAGCCTGGTGGGAGCGGCCGCTTCGGTCGCCATCGCCGGTCATTGCCTGAACGACCCTTGGTTATTCACGCTGTTTATCGCGGCGTGGATCGGTCTGTGCACATACATTTCAAATCATTATCAGAATAACGTCTCTTACGCCTTTGCCCTGGCGGGCTATACCGCCGCTATCATTGCATTCAGCACAGTCAACGTCACGGATACCCAGCAAATCTTCGATATCGCGCAGGCCCGCGTTTGCGAAGTGATCACCGGTATTCTGTGCGGTGGCCTGATGATGATGATCTTGCCCAGCACCTCGGACGGTGAAGCACTCTTGACCTCATTAAGGCGCATGCATTTACGCCTGCTGGAACATGCAGCAATGCTATGGCAACCGGAAATCACCCTGCAGATGCGCACATCACATGAAGGGGTGATCGGCCAGATTCTGACCATGAATCTGTTGCGTATTCAGGCCTTCTGGAGTCACTACCGACTGCGTCGACAAAATAACCTCCTCAATTATATGTTGCATCAGCAGCTACGCATTACCAGCGTCATCTCCAGCCTGCGCCGTATGCTGCTGAACTGGCCGGACCGCCCTGCGAACCTGGCGGCTGTTTTGGATCAATTGCTGACCGAACTCCGTCATCCCGACACCGACAAATACCGTCTTGCACGCATCCTGCAGCAGATCGCCCCGCAGGATCCGGCAGATTACCGCCACCGCGCCTTTTGGCTACGCCTGCGGCATTTTTGCTGGTTATACCTGAACTGCAGCCGTTGGTTATTGCGGCTCGAGAGCGCAACACCCGTCAGCGATATCCAACCGCCACGCGTGACCTCGCTGGCTCGCCATACCGACAGTTATGAGGCCGCCTATAACGGCCTGCGCACCTTCTTATGCATCGTCCTCGGTTGTGCCTACTGGATTAACACTCAGTGGGACGCGGGGAGCTCAGCCCTGACGCTGATCGCTATCAGCTGCGTGCTGTATTCCTCCACACCGTCCCCCATCAACAGCATCAAGACGTTGTTAAAAGCCGTGCTATTGCTGTCAATTGCCTGTTTCGTGGTGAAATTCGGCTTGATGATTCAGATTGATGATTTTTGGTTGTTCTGCGCGTTTCTGTTCCCGGTGCTGGTCACGATGCAGATGTTCAAACTGCAACATCCATCCTACGCGGCATTATGGGGACAACTGATTGTATTTATGGGCTCTTTCCTTTCCGTCACCAATCCACCAAGCTACGATTATCAGTCTTTTATTAACGACAGTATCGGTAAAATTGTTGGGGTGCTGCTGGCCGGCCTGGCATTCCAGATCTTACGGCCCAGTTCGGACAAACGTAAAAGCCGGCGGATTATTCGTGCCCTGCGACGCGATTTTATCGATCAGTTAAGCAAAAAGCCGCAGCAGAGCGAAAGCCAGTTTGAATCGCTGATTTATCACCGCATCAGTCAATTGAACCAAAGTCAGGATCAAGAAGCGCGTAGTTGGTTATTGCGCTGGGGTGTCGTGTTACTTAACTGCAGCCATATCGTCTGGCAATTACGCGGCTGGCAAACACGATCCGATCCGCTCTCAGCGGTACGTGACGTCTGCATTCACTGCCTGCGAGGCATTATGACGGAGAAAGGTGTGCAGCACAGCTCGCTAGACGCCACGTTGCAGGAGTTGCTGCGAATGAGCAATGCATTGGCGCACCACCCGGATCAGGCGGCACGCGATCTTGCCGGACTCATTTGGCGGCTGTACTGCTCGTTGCAACAGCTACAGCAGGCGATTACACCACCAGACACGACAATAGCGGTGCCCGCAGCCCACTGACCGACGTTACGATTTAATGACGCCGCAGGCGAAACGTTCCCCTCCGCCCCCCAGCGGTTTCGGATGGTCGGCGTTATTATCGCCCCCCGCATGGACCATCAGTGCTTTGCCGGTTATTTCGCTGATTTTCTTCAGCCGGGGGGCCAACACCGGATACGTAGCCATACCGTCGTCTGTCACATAGAGCGCCGGCAGGTCGCCCAAATGGCCATCAGCATAAGGGCCAAGGTGCTTGCCGGTTTTTTGCGGATCAAAGTGCCCGCCCGCTGCCAGCGCAGCAACCGCCTTGCCCTCTTTCATGCCCGGCTCGCAGCTGCCATTTTCATGAACATGAAAACCATGCACGCCGGGCGGCAACGCTTTTAGTTGCGGTGTAAACATCAGGCCGTAAGGCGTTTCACTGATTGTCACCTTGCCAATGTCCTGGCCAATTCCCTGTCCGGTCACCAGATTCATGTCAACATCTACCGTTGCCGCCTGAGCGACTCCGCAGGCCATCAGGCCGAAGGCCGCATACCAATAATGTTTCATTCATCAATCTCCTTTGAATAACTGTGAGTATTCAGTATAGGGGAATGTGTGACGCCACCACTCAAAACAGGCACATTTTCGACCATCAAGTTCGCATTATTAATAATTCTTACTAATAATAATTCTACCGATGTCGGTCCTCTGACCAGATATCGGTAGATACACTCTGCTTACCTGCAACCGCTGCAAAGGCTATTCAAAGATCACCCCCGGCAATGCAGCAAATTCATAAGGAACTGATATGGGAATCTTTAATTATCAAGGCCTCGATGAGGCAAAGTCCAAAGTGTTATTTACCGATGCCATGGCGATTTCTACCTATGCCTATCACAATATCGATAATGGTTTTGACGAAGGCTACCATACGACCGGTTTTGGGTTGGGCTTGCCGTTGACGCTGGTGACTGCGTTGATTGGCAGCACACAGTCACAAGGCGGGTTGCCTGGTATTCCGTGGAATCCGGATTCGGAAAAGGCAGCACTGGCAGCGGTAAATAGCGCCGGTTGGTCCTTGATAAGCGCCGATCAATTAGGTTATCAGGGGAAGACTGATGCCCGAGGTACCTATTATGGTGAGACGCTGGGCTATACCACGGCCCAAGCCGAGGTGCTGGGAAAATATGACGACGCGGGTCATCTGACCGGCATTGGCATTGCTTTTCGTGGCACCAGTGGCCCGCGAGAGTCATTAGTCACCGATACCATCGGTGACTTGATCAACGATGTGCTGGCCGGGTTCGGGCCAAAGGGTTATGCGGACAACTACAGTCTGAAGGCCTTTGGCAACCTGTTGGCCGATGTGGCCAAATTTGCCCAGGCGCAGGGCCTAAGCGGGGATGATGTGACCATCAGCGGCCATAGTCTTGGCGGATTGGCGGTGAACAGCATGGCGGCACTCAGCGACAATAACTGGGGCGGTTTCTATGCGCAATCCAGCTATGTGGCATTTGCCTCGCCGACGCAATACGAGACGGGCGGCAAAGTGATCAACATCGGTTACGAAAATGACCCGGTATTCCGCGCGCTTGATGGCACGACGCTCACGCCTTCCTCGTTAGGGGTACACGATGCGCCACAAGAGTCTGCCACCAATAATATCGTTAACTTTAACGATCACTATGCCTCCGCAGCCTGGAACATCCTGCCCTTCTCCATTCTGAATATTCCAACCTGGCTATCTCATCTGCCGTTCTTTTATCAAGATGGGTTAATGCGGGTGCTAAACTCCGAGTTTTACTCGCTGACCAATAAAGATTCGACGGTGATCGTCTCAAACCTCTCCGATGTCACCCGTGGTAATACCTGGGTGGAGGATCTCAACCGCAACGCAGAGAAACACAGCGGTCCGACGTTTATCGTGGGTAGCGACGGTAATGATTTAATCAAGGGCGGTGCAGGCAATGATTATCTTGAGGGCCGCGCCGGTAATGACACTTTCCGCGACAGTGGCGGCTTTAACATCATTTCCGGTGGTGAAGGCAACAACACACTGGATCTGCAACACGCCTTGAAAAAGACTGAAGTTGCCTACGACGGTAATACCCTCTACTTGCGCAACGCTAACGGCGATATTACCCAGGCAACCTCGATTAATACGCTGAAAAGTACAGAGTCGTCACTGCTGATTTTCACCAAAGACGTTGCGCATCAGGTAACCGACAGTGGGTTACTCTCGGAGAAAGGACTGACTGCCTATGCCAGCTCGGAAAAAGGGGGCGCTACCAATGACATCCTGACAGCCAAAAACGCCGGCTCTTGGTTATTCGGCCTTGACGGTGATGACCAACTCTTCGGCGGCAAAGGCAACGATGTGTTTGTCGGAGGTGCCGGCAACGACATCATGCACAGTCAGGGTGGCAGCAACACTTTCTTGTTCAGCGGTAACTTTGGCCAAGATCAGATTTATGGCTATCAGGCACAAGACAAACTGGTCTTTATGGGGACACCGGGCAGCAGTTCGGGCGGCGATTACCGCGATTTTGTGTCCGAAGTGAACGACAATCTGGTGTTTAACTTTGGCGGCAATACGGTCACGCTGGTCGGGCTAGGGTTGAACAGCTTGTCGGACGGACAGGTCGTTTTGGCGTAAAAGAAGGGGCAGCCAAGGCTGCCCCGTTTATTGTCAATGATCAGGGTACGTCGTAACCCAGTGCCGCTTTACGAATACGGAACCACTGTTGGCGATTCAGCGTCAACGCGTGCGCCTTCAACGCCGAACGCACACGTTCAATCTTGCCGGAGCCGATGATCGGTAGCGGCGCAGACGGCAAGCGCATGACCCACGCGTAAACCACTTGTTCAATCGTCTCCGCACCAATTTCCTGCGCAACGGCCTGTAACTCGTCACGCAGTGGCTGGAACTCGACATCGTTGAAGAGACGCCCCCCACCCAGGCAAGACCACGCCATAGGTTTGATACGCAACTGCTGGCACTGATCCAACGTACCATCCAGAATACTCGGCTGGTGGATCGGCGAAATTTCAAGTTGATTGGTCACCAGCGAGAATGGCAAGCGTGATTGCAGCAGTGTAAATTGCGCTGGCGTGAAGTTGGAAACACCGAAGTGGCGGACTTTGCCGCTTTTGTGCAACGCCACAAAGGCCTCAGCCACTTCATCAGCATCCATCAGCGGGTCTGGGCGGTGGATCAATAACAGGTCAAGATAATCGGTGTGCAGATTCGCCAACGATGTCTCCGCGCTGCCAACGATATGCTTACGCTCAGTAATGTAGTGTCCAATGGGATTGCCCGGTTTAGCCGTGGTTGCAATACCGCATTTGGACACCAGCTCCATAGACTGACGCAACGAAGGCTTAAGGCGCATCGCGTCGCCAAAGGCTTGTTCACAGGCATAACCACCATAGATGTCAGCGTGATCGGCAGTCGTCACTCCCAGTTCGATATGTTGCTCAATGAATGCCAGCAACTGCTGCGGTGACATGCCCCACTCCATCAAACGCCAATATCCGCAAATCATGCGAGAAAACTCAGGCCCCTGCGGTGCGAGTTGAATACGGTTTACCATTATTGAAACCTCATGACAGTGTTTAAAGCCAGCATACACAAGCAGATAACGCAGTGGGAAGCGGAAAGCCACACTTACGTGCGGCAGATCAGGAATGCGTCAGAACAATGAGGGTTGCTCGGGTTGCGGATCATCAGGCTGTTTATTGGCGCGTTGCAGGCGCAGGAAGCGCTGGCGACACAGGCGCAACACGTCACGCTTTTGCGCATCGCTCATTTGCATCCAGCCAAAGCGTTCCTCGCGGCTACGCAAGCAACCACGACAAAAACCGCGGTCGTCGGCCTGACAAATGCCGCGACACGGGCTGGGGATGTCAAAAAACTCAAGCTGCTGCGGCACACGTCCTCCTGCGTTCTTTAGCTAATTGAAGACGCCATCGCCGCTGCTGGCAAGTGACTTTTCGGCATGACGGTGAAAATAATCACGCAGATAACGCAGCGCCTGACGAGTTTTCTCCGGCATCGCCCGCTCTAGCGTCATCGCATGCAACCGTAACGGTGCGGGTCGCCACTCTGGCATCAACTGTATCAGTTCACCGCGTTGCAGCTCATCCTCAATTTCATACAGCGGTTGAATAGAAATCCCCAGGCCGCTGCGAGTAAAGGCGCGCATCACGTTCATACTGTCACTGACAATCTGCCCTTCCGCCAGGCGCAATTTAAGCTGCTGGCCCCCTTGGTGGTGTAAATCCACGTGCGCGCCGCTGAAAGCACCGGAGATCCAACGGTGCTTCACCAAATCCTGCGGTGCTTCCGGTACCCCGTGCTGACTGAGATAACGCGGTGCAGCACACAGCACCATAGGCCATTCGGCCAGCGGATGCGCGATCATGTTGGCATCCGCCAGTTGACGATTGACCCGCAGTGCAATATCGATCCGTTGTTCGATCATATCGATGATGCGATCATCCGCCAGCACCCGCAACGTCAGTTTGGGGTGCGCCTGTAACAGCGGAGCCATTGCTTCTGCCAGCGGACGCCCGCCGATACCGATGGTTGTGGCAATGCGCAGTTCCCCCACCAGCGTATCGCGCAGCTCTGCCAACCGTTGTTCGG
Source organism: Serratia sp. PL17 (assembly GCF_017832355.1). GTDB lineage: Bacteria > Pseudomonadota > Gammaproteobacteria > Enterobacterales > Enterobacteriaceae > Serratia. The sequence goes on along the minus strand of NZ_JAFIBY010000001.1, from coordinate 1,104,204 downwards.
CCTGCTGCGCCTGAAACAGCATGGCCTCACAGCCAGGATAAAAGGCTGCTCCCGCCTCGGTGAGCGCCAAGCGCCGCGTCGAACGGTGCAACAAGGGTACGCCAAGCACTTTTTCCAGTGAACGCATATGTTGGCTGACCGCCGACGGCGTCATGCCCAGTCGCCGTGCTGCGCCAGCCAGCGACCCCTCCGCCACCACGGTGGCAAATACCGCCATTCGATTCAATTTATCCATGATTATGAAGTTTTACTTAATCAAGAAAGCATGAATATGGCACTAATCAGGACTATTGTTAAGTACTACAGTAGATACAACCGCTCAGGTCAACTTGGCCTGACACTTCGCACTGAACCTATTCCTGACAGGAGCAAACTGATGAAAGTCGCCATTATTGGAGCAACAGGTTTTGTAGGCCGTCGCGTGGTAGATGAAGCACTTGCCCGTGGATTGCACGTCACCGCCATTGCCCGCCAGCAAAAAGACTTACCGAACAATGCCAACTTGACCGTTGCCTTGGGCGACGTGGCCGACACGGAATGGCTGGCAAAACAGTTAGCCGGTCAAGATGCCGTGATCAGCGCCTATAACCCAGGTTGGGCTGAAGACAACCTGTACGACAAAACCACCAAAGGTGCGCAGCAGATCCTGGACGCCGTGAAAAAATCCGGTGTCAAACGCCTGCTGGTCGTTGGTGGGGCTGGCAGCCTGGAAATTGCACCTGGCCTTGAGCTGGTGGATACCCCAGAGTTTCCGGAGAATATCCGCCCGGGGGCGCTGGCCGTGCGAGACTTACGTAACAAACTGCGTAATGAATCCTCACTCGACTGGACCTATTTGTCCCCCGCTGCACTGCTGGAACCCGGCAAACGCACCGGTCAGTTCCGCCTTGGCACCACCAAATTGTTGATGAACGGCCAGGCACCCGCCGGTATCTCGGTTGAAGATCTGTCGGTAGCCATTGTCGATGAGATCGAAAAACCACAGTTTATCAAAGCCCAGTTTACCGCCGCTTATTAAGCGTATCGCCAGGCCTCAGGGTCTGGCATTTTCCAACCTAAACCAAAAGTAAACAACCCCGCCACCATTCTGAATCTCTAAGGTTTTCTTAAGTTTCATCCTGTAAATTTCAGCGCATTACTCAATATCAGGATTTAGATTTGGCAATGTGGTTACGTCAACGCTTACAGTGCAACAGCTTGGGTTTTATCCTCACCTGCGCCTTGTTCTTCACTCTGTTCCAAAACGCGTTATTCCTTCATAAAGCCTGGTCGTATATCACTTTCGATAACGTCCACAGCGTGATTTTTGCCGCTACCATGCCGGTCGTGATTTTCTGCGCGCTGAATATTATCTTCAGCGTGTTGACGGTACCGTTCCTGCGTAAACCGCTGATCATCTTTTTCTTGCTCGGCAGCGCCGTCGCAAACTACTTTATGTACAGTTATGGCGTGGTGATCGACGGCAATATGATGCAGAACGCCTTCGAGACCAATCCGCAAGAAGCCACAGCGCTATTAACGCCGCGCATGGGGTTATGGCTGGCGTTGCTGGGCATTCTTCCTGCGATCCTGGTTTGTTTTACCCATATCCGTCAAACGCGCCCATGGTGGTACATGGTTGGGCTACGCGCTGCCAATGTGATGCTTTCCGTGGTAGTGATCCTGATTATCGCCGCACTGTTTTATAAGGATTACGCTTCGTTAATCCGTAATAACAAAAGCGTGGTGAAAATGCTGACGCCGTCGAACTTCGTTTCCGGCACCATCAAATTTACTCAGCAACGTTATTTCACACGTAATCTCCCGCTGGTGAAAATCGGTGAAGATGCGCGTAAAGGGCCGTTGATCGCTGGACAGCAAAAGAAAACGCTGGTGATTCTGGTCGTGGGGGAAACTGCGCGAGCTGAAAACTTCTCACTCGGCGGTTATGAACGTGAAACCAACCCACGCCTTAAGCAGGACAACGTGGTGTACTTCAAAAACGCCAGCTCTTGTGGGACTGAAACCGCAATTTCCGTGCCCTGCATGTTCTCCAACATGCCACGCAGAGATTACGACGCAACGCTGGCGACGCATCAGGAAGGCATGCTTGATGTACTGGCGCATGCTGGTGTTAATCTCCTGTGGCGTGAAAACGATGGGGGGTGCAAAGGGGCCTGCGATCGCGTGCCACATGTCGATATGACCAAGATGAAACTGCCGCAGGATTGTGACGGTGACGTCTGCATGGATAATGTGTTGTTGTACAAACTGAACGACTATATCAACGGCCTGAAAGACGACGGCGTGATTGTATTGCATCAAATGGGCAGTCACGGCCCCGCTTACTACCGCCGCAGCACACCCGAGTTCCAGAAATTCTCGCCCATCTGCAGCAGTAATCAGATTCAGGATTGTACACATGAGCAGTTGGTAAACACCTATGACAATTCCCTGTTGTATACCGACGCCATGTTGGACGACACCATCAAGCTTTTGCAACAGCACAGCGACAAATTCAACACGGCGCTGGTGTATCTCTCTGACCACGGTGAGTCGCTGGGTGAAAATGGCATGTATCTGCACGGTACGCCTTATGTCTTCGCTCCAAGCCAGCAGACCCATGTCCCCTTCCTGATGTGGATGTCTGCTGACTATGAGCGTAACTTCAAGGTTGACCGTCAGTGCCTGAGCACTCTGGCTGAGAAAGAGGATGTCTCACAAGATAACCTGTTCCACACCATGATTGGCATGCTGAACGTGCAAACGCGCGAATATCAACCGCAGTTGGATATCCTGCAACGCTGCCGTACTGAGGTATAAAGGCTTAACTTCTGCGCCCCGCTCGGGCAAAATACCCTTCATCGACACCGGCGTTTTTACGCCGGTTTTTTTCTTATTGACCTAGACCAATCGGTCTATTATGCTAGCAACCATTATGACTAAACATGCGCATTGCCCTACAGATACCCGTGAACATTTGCTCGCCACTGGCGAGACGCTCAGCCTGCGCCTTGGTTTTACCGGCATGGGGTTGAGCGAATTACTGAAGACGGCGGGTGTGCCGAAAGGGTCGTTTTATCATTACTTCCGCTCGAAGGAAGCCTTTGGCGAAGCGATGCTACAGCGTTATTTCGGGCACTATGATGCCGCGATGCAGCAACTGTTCGCTGATGATAAAACGGATGCGCGCCACCAGTTGCTGAGTTATTACGCCCAGGCGATCAGCTACCATTGTCGCAGCGAATGTCATAACGCCTGCCTCGCGGTGAAGCTGTCCGCAGAGGTGAGCGATTTGTCGGAGCCCATGCGCCATGCGCTGGAAACGGGCACAGCCCGGGTCATTGGCCATCTGCAAGACGCAATTGAACGCGGTATTCGTGAAGGCTCACTGTCAATAGCCATGAGCCCGGCGGCAACGGCAGAAACCTTGTATTCACTGTGGCTTGGTGCCTCACTGCGCGCCAAAATCCGCCGCTCGCTTGCACCGCTGACCAGCGCGCTGGAAAGTATTGAGTTATTGTTGCGCCCAGCGCAACCCTAAACACACAACGATAGATTCATCAAGGATTCCCCTGTTGGGCAATTCTTTGCTCGTTACTAGTCGACCGGTCTATTAATATAGGATGCACTATGAAGATTGAAAAGTTGTTCTCCCCATTGAAGGTTGGCGCTGTAACCCTGCCAAACCGCGTGTTTATGGCCCCTCTGACGCGTCTGCGCAGCATTGAACCCGGCGATATTCCTACGCCTCTCATGGGCGAATATTACGCTCAACGCGCCAGCGCAGGTCTGATCGTTACCGAAGCGACCCAGATCTCTTTCCAGGCGAAAGGCTATGCCGGCGCACCAGGGCTGCATACCCCAGAACAAATCGCCGCGTGGAAAAAGATCACCCAGGCCGTACACGACAAAAATGGCCATATTGCCGTACAACTGTGGCACGTGGGCCGTATTTCGCATAACAGCCTGCAACCGGGTCAACAAGCTCCTGTTGCCCCTTCTGCGATCAATGCTGATACCCGCACCACCGTACGTGACGAAACAGGCGCCTGGGTGCGCGTCCCAACCTCGACGCCACGCGCGCTGGAAACAGAAGAAATCCCAGGCATCATTAACGATTTCCGCCAGGCAACAGCCAACGCACGTGAAGCCGGTTTCGACTTTATCGAACTGCATGCCGCACACGGTTACTTGCTGCACCAGTTTATGGCGCCTGCCTCCAACCAGCGTACCGATCAATACGGTGGCAGCATTGAAAACCGCACTCGCCTGACGTTGGAAGTGGTGGATGCGAGCATTGCTGAATGGGGCTCAGAACATATCGGTATCCGTATTTCACCACTGGGTCCATTCAACGGCCTGGATAACGGCGAAGATCAGGAAGACGCAGCGCTGTATCTGGTTGAAGAATTGAACAAGCGTAACATTGCATTCCTGCACATTTCCGAACCGGACTGGGCGGGTGGTAAACCTTATTCTGATGCGTTCCGCGATTCGGTACGCGCCCACTTTAAAGGGGTGATTGTCGGTGCCGGTGCCTATACCGCCGAAAAAGCAGAAGAACTGATCAATAAAGGCTTTATCGATGCAGTTGCCTTTGGACGCAGCTATATTGCCAACCCGGATTTGGTTGAACGCCTCAAACAAAATGCGGCACTCAACGAACCACAACATGCTACCTTCTACGGCGGCGGTGCCGAGGGTTATACCGACTACCCTTTCTTATCTGAAAAGTAAGACGCGTAAAATAACGGGGCCACATGACAAATGTGGCCCCGTTTTATATTGATGATGGAAAATAGCGGTAAAAAACGCGAGCCCTTCGTATAAGACATAAACTGCAGCTTAACGTTCTACCAATGCGTTTTCGACGTTCAATGGCAAACATTCCTTCATACAATCGATGAATGCGCGCATTGCTGGGCTGACGGTTTTGTCATTATGGTGAGCACACAGAGCCGTTATTGACAAGGGCACATCTGAAAATATGATTTCTTGAAGCTCCCCCGTATTAAGCTCACGTTCAACGGTAAAACGAGGCAGAAAAGAAATACCCAGATTACTCATGACACATTTCTTTATGCTTTCAATACTCCACAGTTCAATTGTGCTCTCAATAGTGATCTGCCGCGCCCTTAACGTGCTTTCGAATATTTGCCGAAAGATACACTGAGGTTCATTAATAATGAAGCTTACAGGTATATGACGATTTGGCTTCATAAAATCAATATGTTGAAACGACGGTGATGCGACTAATACCAAATCTTGGCTGCCAAAACTGGTCATTTCAAGTGCATCATCATTGCCTACACGATAAAAAATACCTAAGTCCACTTGGTCTGCCAAGAGAGCATCTCTGATCACATAACAATTGAGCGATTGTAAGGATATGCGAACTTTGGGTGCCTTAGCCCTAAAGAGTTGTAGTACTTCCGGCATTTTATACGCCAGCAGGGTTTCGCCGATCCCGATCCTCAAGTCACCCGCCAATTCAGCGTCATGCTGTGTCGTTTGGCGTATCCCTTCAAGCACCCGTGTCAGTTCATGAACTTGGGGCATGAGTTTTTTCCCCGCAGATGTCAAAACCATCCGCCGGCCAATCTTCTCAAAAATCTTCAGCGACAGTTCTTGTTCAAGTTGTTGAATATGAAAAGTTATCGTTGACTGTGTGCAACACAGCTTTTGTGATGCCTTTGAAAAAGACCCTTCTTCAACCACCGTTTTCAACGTAACAAAGCGTCGTAAGTCCATGGTGCCCTCCAAATTCAATCGAAATCATGAAAGTCAGAGTTTGAAAATATTCGTTATTTTGACCTTTTCGGATGCGTTAATATGTTGGAAAAACGAGGAGAAGACAAGTGACATCAGCCATCATCAGTGGATTTCTTACATATACACTTATTACAGCGTTAACCCCAGGACCGAACAATATTCTTGCTTTAAATTCAGTTAATCAGCATGGTTTTCGCCGGAGCCTGCGGGTATTGTCCGGGATGAGTGCAGGCTTCCTGATCCTTATGCTGCTTTGTGCGGTTTTCACATTCACATTAATTAGCCTCCTCCCCTCTGTTACTCACTGGCTTTCTTGGGCGGGTGCAGCCTATATTCTTTGGCTGGCCTGGCGGATAGCCACCAGTAATCCCTCAGCGGACGATGATGCGGCAAGGCCATTGAGTTTCTGGGTCAGTTTTTGGCTTCAGTTTGTTAATGTTAAAATAATTTTGTACGGCATCACGGCAATTTCTACATTCGTTTTACCCTATACTCACGATATGTTTATAGTCATATGCGTTAGCATTTTATTGGCTTTTATTGGTTCAATGGGTAATTTGGTTTGGGGGCTTGCTGGGCATATATTCCAGTCTCTATTCCAATATCATGGCCGCACGATCAATGTTATTTTGTCGGCGTTATTGATCTACTGTGCCGTAAGAATGTTTATTTAAGTAAAAAAGCCCGCCAGAGAAAGCATTGGTGGGCTTTTAGCATTGTTCCCAAAAGGCAGCAGAAAGAGACCGTTATCTCCGCATGTTCAGGAATGAATTCAACGGGCCACCAGCGCCGCCCAACGTGCTATTTCATTGGCGTCAATATTATCCATTATGGTTCTAAACCAAACGGTAAAGTTATCTGGATTACGCTGCATCTCATCGGTTAATTGCTGAGGGTCAATCCACAGCCAACTCTTTGCCTCTGCAGGATCGCCCTGCGGTTCGCCGTTAAACAGCCCCACGCAGATATGATCGAATTCGTGCTCAATTAAATCGCCCGGCACCTCTGCGCGATAGGTAAAGCTGGATACCTGCTGCAGCTCACTGCTGAAACCCATTTCTTCCTGCAACCGACGCTGCGCTGCGGCTAACGTTAACTCTCCCCATCGCGGGTGGCCGCAGCAAGTGTTGGTCCATAAACCGGCCGAGTGATATTTACTGAAAGCCCGCTGCTGCAACAGCAAACGCCCCTGGCTATCAAATATAAATATTGAAAATGCCCGATGCAGTAACCCCTGCTGATGCACCAGCATTTTTGTTTGTGAACCAATGGCGTTATCCTCGGCATCTACCAGTATCAGCATTTCATCCATTTGTCGGCTCCTCCAGCAAGGGGAGTAAATCTGCACTGGAAAAATAAACAACCATATAAACAAGATCCTAATTGATAAACTACCCCATCCAACCCAGACATTTATTCGTTATCAGGCCGTACGGTGCTCCGCAATACTTCTATAGTAGCGATTTTCAGGCTCCTATCGCCGACAATGTGTGCGCTTGTTGCATGACAGCAAGAGTCAGTGACAATGTCACTGCAAGTACATTGCGCCCCCCTCCGTGGCTTACATTGAAATCCTTTATGCGGCAACGCTATACTGGTTTTCGCTTCAATCCATCCGCCGCTGGCAACGGCACATCCAATCAGAGGAATTATGCGCTTACTCCATACCATGATCCGCGTCGGTGACTTACAACGTTCCATCGACTTCTATACCAAGGTATTAGGCATGCGCTTGCTGCGTACCAGCGAGAACCCTGAATACAAATACTCGTTGGCGTTTGTAGGCTATACCGATGAAAACGAAGGTGCGGTGATTGAGCTGACCTATAACTGGGGCACCGATAGCTACGAAATGGGCACCGCGTTCGGTCATCTGGCTCTGGGTGTTGACGATGTCGCCGCGACGTGTGACAGCATCCGTAATGCAGGCGGCAACGTCACCCGCGAAGCCGGTCCTGTCAAAGGTGGCACCACGGTCATCGCCTTTGTTGAAGACCCCGACGGTTACAAGATTGAGCTGATCGAAAATAAACACGCCGGCCATGGTCTCGGCCACTGAGATCGATCATCAAGGGCGCTTTTTGCGCCCTTGTTTTTATCCGCGTGATAACCGCCTGCAACCGGGCGCAAAATTTGCCATAATGCGCGCTGCATTCGATGAAGATAAGAAACTGATGGCCGAAAAAAGTGATCTTAACGCCCTGAGTGGCCGTTTTCGTGGGTTTTACCCCGTAGTTATAGATATAGAAACCGCCGGATTTAATGCCAAAACTGACGCACTGCTGGAAATTGCCGCCGTGACGTTAAAAATGGATGAAAACGGCTGGTTGCAGCAGGACGAAACCCTGCACTTCCACGTAGAACCTTTTGAAGGCGCTAATCTGCAGCCAGAAGCGCTGGCCTTTAACGGCATCGACCCCAGCAACCCGCTGCGTGGCGCAGTCAGCGAACACGATGCGCTGCACGCGATTTTCAAAGCCGTGCGCAAAGGTATCAAGGACCGGGGGTGTAACAGAGCGATTATTGTGGCGCATAACGCCAATTTTGATCACAGCTTTCTGATGGCTGCAGCGGAGCGCGCCAGCCTGAAACGCAACCCTTTCCATCCGTTCGCCACCTTCGACACTGCGGCATTGAGTGGGCTGGTGCTGGGGCAAACGGTACTGGCTAAAGCCTGTATTGCCGCCAACATTCCATTCGATAGCGCGCAAGCACACTCAGCATTGTATGACACAGAGCAAACCGCTCAGTTGTTCTGTGAACTGGTTAACCGCTGGAAGCGCCTTGGTGGCTGGCCGTTGGCTACCGACAATACCGACGAAGCGCTCTGAATTACGTATCAGGGCTCATCGTTCAACGAGCTCTATCGTTGCAAAGACGCTATACGCAGCAACAGAAAAACGATGCGTTTAGCGAAAAAAAATCGGGCGGCTCAGTATCAACTGGCACCGCCCGACTCTCGTCCAACAATTAAACCGAGCCGGTTATGGCTGCTGGTCTTCCTGCTGTTTGTACTTCTCTGCCGTTTCTTTGATCAGCTGTTGCAGTTCGCCGCGCTGATACATTTCCATGATGATATCACAGCCGCCGACCAGTTCACCGTCGACCCACAGCTGTGGGAACGTCGGCCAGTTGGCGTACTTCGGTAACTCGGAACGGATGTCCGGGTTCTGCAAAATGTCAACGTAGGCAAAGCGCTCGCCACAGGCAGACAATGCCTGCACGGCTTGTGCGGAGAAACCACAGTTTGGCAATTTCGGTGAACCTTTCATGTACAGCAGAATTGGGTTCTCAGCGATCTGGTGCTGAATTTTTTCAATCGTCGTCGTCATTATATTGCTTCCTCAAGCCAAATCTCATGGCTACAACATGCATCACACAGGCTATTGTAGCGGCTGAAACCGTCACAAGAAAACGCCATCTTTTGCAAGGGCATTCCCCATTGTCAGTCGCATGTCATCGGCCAGCGCTTTCCGACCAAAACATACGCACAGAATAACATTTTTAACTTGGCCATTTCACTATTATATTTTTTCACCAAAACACGTCGTTTAATAATTCCCCACGCGTTTGTTGTTGATTTTTTATACATCAACGGTTTGATTTTTCAGCAAAAAAAATGTCATTAACGTTTTCTCACAATATGGATTATCATTTATGAGTTCTTCGCTGTTTTATATGGCGAAATTCGGGAATACTGTCATTCTTTCGATATCTGTTCCGGGGCCAAGGTTGGTAACGTCGACATGCGTTTAATTCTTACGCTTTTTGTGCTGTTGTTTACACAGCTATTCTTCAATTTGGCGCACGCAGCGCCACAGGCGCGTATTGCCGCTGAACAGCGCAAGAGCCACGTAAACGAAGCCCGGCCAGATGACCGTAAGAAAAAGAAAGCGGTTAAGGCCAGCAGCAAAAAAGTAAAAGTCACCACCCCGCAAAAAACAGCCAAGGTTACCAAAGCCAAGACAGAAAAAGCCGCTAAAAAGGTCGTCAGCGCCAAATCGAAACACAAAACTCAACAAACCGCCAAAATCAAAGTGACCCCACCGAAAAAGGGTTACAAAAAGGGTTATGGTCGTCATCGTGAAGCCGGTATGGCAACCGCTAAGTTGGCACGTGATGAAAAACCGCTGAAGCTCACCCCAGCCCACAAGAAACGCTATCAGCACGCCAAGCAAACCGCGATGGCCAAGCTGATGGATCAAATGGGCAAACCTTATCGCTGGGGCGGCACGTCACCAAGAACCGGTTTTGACTGCAGCGGTCTGATTTATTACGCCTATAAAGACGTGGTAAAAATCAAAATGCCGCGTACCGCTAACGAAATGTATCACCTGCGCGACGCTGCACCGATCAAGAAAAACGAACTGGAAAGTGGTGACCTGGTGTTCTTCCGCATTAATAACCGCGGCGTAGCTGACCATGTCGGTGTCTATCTGGGCAATGGCAAATTCATTCAGTCCCCGCGTACGGGTGAAGAAATTCGCATCAGCCAGCTCGACAACGACTACTGGCAAAACCACTACATTGGCGCACGCCGTGTGGTGACGCCGAAAACCATTCGATAATGCGCTCTGCGGCTGGCCTTCCCAGCCGCTTTCCTCTGTTTGCTTCTTTAACTGTTAGTTCCCCACCTGTGCTTTTCTCCGACTCATCCCTGATTTTTATCGTGAAAATTGATAAGCTAAATACCCACAATAAAAACAGGTCAATCTGTAGTCCATTTATGGGTTGTCGGATGGATCCTGTATAAGGAGGAAGCAATGTCGTTTGAACTACCTGCATTACCCTATGCGAAGAACGCACTCGAACCCCACATCTCCGCAGAAACGCTCGAATACCACTATGGTAAGCATCACAACGCCTATGTGGTCAACCTGAACAATTTGCTGAAAGGCAGCGAGTTCGACGGGTTGTCTCTGGAGGCGATTATCAAGGCGTCCAGCGGCGGCATTTTCAACAACGCCGCTCAGGTATGGAACCACACCTTCTATTGGCACTGCTTATCGCCACAGGGCGGCGGTGAGCCTCAGGGCGCATTGGCTGCTGCTATCAATCAGGCGTTTGGTTCTTTCGCTGCCTTTAAAGAACAATTCAGCGATGCCGCAATCAAAAACTTTGGCGCCGGGTGGACCTGGCTGGTGAAGAGGACTGACGGCTCGCTGGCCATTGTCAGCACGTCGAACGCGGGCACGCCGCTGACCGGCGAAGATAAACCCTTGCTGACCGTCGACGTGTGGGAGCACGCCTACTACATCGATTACCGCAACGCCCGCCCGACTTACCTGGAGAACTTCTGGGCGCTGGTTAACTGGGCATTTGTGGAGAAAAACCTGGCATAGCGTGGGATAAGGCAAACAGGCGCACGAAGCGGCGCCTGTTTTTACTTCGGGGATCAGTTCAATGCTGCAGTGAAGCTAAAAGCAATAATCACGGCCAGCGCACAGACAGTGGTGAACAGTGACATTTTCAGATCGGTATCCATTACAACTCCTTTTCAGATTGGTTTTCCCAAGGATAAAAGGCACACAATTAATGCGTCAAACCATTTTCACACAGTTGGCCAATAAAATCTTGTTATCATTTCCCGGTTTATAATACCGATTACCTCTTCCCCTTTTGCTCAGTATGGGACAAAATTCGCAGTTCACAACTGTGTACCGGCAAAAATGCCCCTCCTGACCAAGCGCTGACGACTTCAACACACTAAAAACTCAGTTTTCGCTTCTTTGGAGAAGGATCTACGCAGGCAAACGATTAACATCACACTTACATACTGCAACATGTGAGTTCAGGAGTCATTCTTTACATGGCAACGATTAAAGATGTGGCCAAACGCGCTGGCGTTTCCACCACCACCGTTTCGCACGTCATCAATAAGACTCGTTTCGTCGCCGAAGAGACTAAAGCGGCCGTGAGTGCCGCAATTAAAGAGCTGCATTATTCACCCAGCGCAGTGGCGCGCAGTCTGAAGGTCAATCACACCAAATCGATTGGCCTGCTGGCAACCTCCAGTGAAGCACCCTACTTTGCTGAAGTGATCGAAGCGGTAGAAAACAGCTGCTACAGCAAAGGCTATACGCTGATACTGTGTAACTCGCACAACAATTTGGACAAACAGCGTGCCTATCTGGCAATGCTGGCGCAAAAGCGCGTCGATGGCTTGTTGGTGATGTGTTCAGAATATCCGGACCAATTGCTTGGCATGTTGGAAGATTACCGCAACATCCCAATGGTTGTCATGGACTGGGGCGCCGCACGCGGTGATTTTACTGATACCATCATTGATAACGCGTTCGAAGGTGGCTATCTGGCTGGGCGCTATCTGATCGAACGCGGACACCGCGATATCGGCGCCATTCCCGGCCAACTGTCACGTAATACAGGGGGCGGGCGCCATCAGGGCTTCTTAAAAGCGATGGAGGAAGCCCATATCGACGTGCGCGACGAGTGGATCGTCCAGGGTGACTTTGAGCCAGAATCCGGCTACAAGGCCATGCACCAGATACTGTCGCAGAAACAGCGTCCGACAGCGGTATTCTGTGGTGGCGATATCATGGCAATGGGGGCTATCTGCGCCGCCGATGAGCTTGGGCTACGCGTGCCTCAAGACATCTCGGTCATTGGCTACGATAACGTGCGCAATGCGCGCTATTTCACCCCGGCGCTGACCACTATTCATCAGCCCAAAGAGCGTTTGGGTGAGATGGCATTCACCATGTTGTTGGATCGCATCATCAGCAAGCGTGAAGAATCACAGGTGATTGAGGTGCATCCCAAGTTGGTTGAGCGCCGTTCGGTTGCTGACGGCCCGTTCATCGATTACCGCCGCTAGTCATTCGCGCCGGAAGCCACTGCGGTTTCCGGCGTCACTTCGCTTAACCATTCCTGATTCAACGTTTCACTGTCCCCTAAATAGTCCAACAGCCAGGCCATCGCCGGAGAAGGCGTATTTTGCTGCCACGTCAGGCAACAAGGGCTGGCTGGGAACGGCTCCTGCAACTGTAACGCCACTAACTCGCCACGTTGTACTAACGGCAAGACCTGATGCGCAGGCATCATCCCGACACACAATCCGGCGCACAGGCAATCCACCGCCGACGACCAGTCCGGCACCACCAAGCGCCGCTGGTTATCCAACGTCCAGGTGACCCGCTTGGGGAGATTGCGTGAGGTATCCTCCAGACAGAGCGATGGGAAAGGTCGTAGCTGATCATCGTTTAACACGCCATCCTGAGCCGCCAGTGGATGTTGCGGGCTGGCCACACACAACCAACGCATATCGCCCATATCGCGAAAGGCAAACCCACCGCCGACCGGTACGGCCCGTGTCGCACCTATCGCCATATCAGCACGCCCATCCACCAACGCATCCCAGACGCCATTGAACACTTCTGGCTGAACCAATAATTCAACGTCAGGAAAATGCCGATAAAAGTCCAACACCAACTGACGGCAACGTTGAGGCTTGACGATAATATCTACGGCAATTTTCAACTGGCCACGCCAGCCGTTGGCCACCTGCTGACACTGCCGACGCGTGTCGAGCATTTTTTTGATGACACCGCGCGCCTCCTGAATAAATAGCACGCCGGCAGGCGTCAGTTCCACGTCGCGATGACGGCGCTCAAACAGCGGTACCGCCAGCCATTGCTCAAGTTGCCGCACGGTATAACTGACCGCCGAAGGTACCCGATGCAACTCCTGCGCCGCTGCGCTGAAACTGCCGGTTCGGGCGACCGCATCCACTACATCAAGAGAATATTCAGACCACATGGCTTTGCCTTCAATTTTTTTAACAGCACTTTGCAAATATTACCGTTTCACAAGCAGAGATCCAGCCGGATACACTTGCCGGCGCTAAAAACCTGCGACAATAAAATATTAACGAGAAATACCATGCGAAATTCCTTTGGCTTTATGTTCTATCTTGCCGGCCTGAGTATGCTGGGTTACCTGGCTACCGACATGTACTTGCCCGCTTTTGGCGTGATGCAACAAGACCTGCAAATCTCTGCCGGGGCGATCAGCGCCAGTTTGAGTATCTTCCTGGCGGGCTTTGCCTTTGCACAATTGCTCTGGGGTCCGCTTTCCGATCACCTTGGCCGTAAGCCCGTGCTGTTGATTGGTCTGGCCCTGTTTGCCTTGGGCTGCCTGGGGATGTTGTGGGTAGAGAATGCCGTTCAGCTCTGGTCGCTGCGTTTTATCCAGGCGATTGGGGTCTGTTCCGCCGCGGTCACCTGGCAAGCGCTCGTCATTGACCGTTATCGTGAAGGTAAGGCAAACCGCGTTTTCGCCACCATCATGCCACTGGTGGCACTTTCCCCGGCATTGGCACCGCTGGTCGGGGCATGGCTGTTAAACCACATGGGTTGGCGCGCCATTTTCGCCGTGCTGCTGGGCATCACCGTTGTTTTATTACTGCCGACATTACTGCTGAAAGAAAACGCAAAAGCGGTGTCTTCCGCCAATAAGAAAAACGGCCTAACGTTCTTCCAGCTCCTGAAATCACGTGCTTTCAGCGGTAACGTCATGATCTTTGCCGCCTGCTCAGCCGGCTTCTTCGCCTGGCTGACCGGTTCGCCGTTTATTCTTGGTGATATGGGGTACAGCCCAAACGATATTGGTCTGAGCTACGTGCCACAGACGCTGGCGTTCTTATTGGGGGGTTATGGTTGCCGCACCGCGCTAAACCGCATGAATGGCAACACCTTATTACCCTGGCTGCTGGTAGCTTATGGCATAAGTATGGTGTCGCTATACCTGGTTGCCACACTGACTGAGCCAACGCTGACCACCTTGTTGATTCCGTTCTGCGTGATGGCACTCGTTAACGGCGCCACCTATCCAATCGTAGTGGCGAATGCGTTGACGCCGTTCCCTGAGGGCACGGGTAAAGCCGCAGCCTTGCAAAACACCTTGCAGTTGGGTTTGTGTTTTGTCGCCAGTATGTTGGTTTCGGCATTTATTGCCCAACCGTTATTGGCAACGGTGACGGTAATGGTTTCAACCGTGTTGTTGGCCGCATTGGGCTATGTGTGGCAACGGGGAACAGTGGAGGACGATAGACGCGTAACACAGCAGGAACATGCTAACCCTGCGTCATAATTGTCATTATTAATAATCACTTAAAGAATATTTTTGCCGAGTGCGATTTACAGTTGAGTAAGCGCCTCGGCAAGCCTATACTCAAAACGACCTTTTAAAATAACACTTTTATAATTTCTTTATCACAAATTGCTGTTGTGTACGCGTATGGCGTCACACTTTTTTAAGGATTGCCTTTCCCGCGTTTCTTGCGCAGGAACCTTCTTAAAATTTTCCTCTGTTCATAGTCGGATATCAGACGCCACGGGACCTTTTTACCGTAGGTAAACGTATGCACCCGCAGAATTTGTCTAAGCTATTTTTTGACGGGTCATAAGTCAGAAGAAGGTGATGGAGAAGCTATGAGTTCATCGTGTATAGAAGATGTGAGCATTCAGGATAACCAATGGTATCGTATCGCTCATGAAATGCTCAGCATGGCCGGTATTGAAATAAACGGCTCACGCCCATTCGATATTCAGGTTAAAAATCCCAGTTTTTTTAAACGCGTTCTGCAGGAAGGCTCCCTTGGCCTTGGCGAAAGCTATATGGACGGTTGGTGGGAGTGTGAACGGCTGGATATATTCTTTCACCATGTGGTCCGCGCTGGCCTGGAAAAGAAACTCCCCCGCCATCTCAAAGATACCCTCCGAATTGCCGCCGCGCGATTAACCAATTTGCAATCGAAAAAACGCGCCTGGATTGTCGGTAAAGAACATTATGATCTGGGGAACGACCTGTTTACGCAGATGCTCGATCCTTATATGCAATATTCCTGCGCCTACTGGAAAGAGGCAACCACGCTGGAAGAGGCGCAAGAGGCCAAGCTGCGGATGATTTGCGAAAAACTGCAGCTACAACCGGGTATGCGTTTGCTGGATATTGGCTGCGGTTGGGGCGGTCTTTCCGCTTATGCAGCAAAAAACTTTGGCGTATCCGTGGTCGGTGTCACCATTTCTGCCGAGCAGCAAAAGTTGGCGCAAGCGCGCTGTGCCGGGCTGGATGTCGAAATCCTGCTGCAAGATTATCGCGATTTGCACCTACAGTTTGACCGGATCGTTTCTGTCGGCATGTTTGAGCACGTCGGCCCTAAAAATTACCGCACCTACTTCAATGTTGTGGAGCGTAATTTAAAACCGGGCGGCTTATTCCTGCTGCACACTATCGGTTCGAATCGGACAGATATGAATGTTGATCCGTGGATCAACAAATATATCTTCCCGAATGGCTGTTTGCCTTCCGTTTCACATATCGCTCAGGCCAGCGAGGGGCATTTTGTGATGGAGGACTGGCACAATATTGGCGCTGATTATGATCGCACGCTGATGGCATGGTACGAGCGATTCAAACAGGCCTGGCCAGAACTTTCCCAACGTTATTCGGATCGCTTCGAACGCATGTTCAGTTATTACCTGAACGCCTGCGCCGGCGCATTCCGCGCGCGGGATATTCAACTGTGGCAGGTAGTATTCAGCCCGAAAGGCGTTGAAGGTGGCATCCGCGTTCCGCGCTGACACTCTGCAATAAAAAGAACCCCGGCCTGTTAGCCGGGGTTCTTTTTATACATTGATGACCTAATAGGAATCAGCCGCAATAAACGCGAGTGATTTTATCATCACTGTCACCCAGGAAGTTCAGACGGCGCAGGTTAAAGTCCATCGTGACCGCTGAGTTATACGGAATAGCGCGCACCTGAGCATCAATCTGCACACCTTCAAGCGCTGACATCGGTTTACCGACATAGCTTTGGTACTGTGCCGCACCGCAGGTATCATTTTCTGCGTCTACTGCCGGGTTGGCCGCGCCCTGTTCAGGCGAACTGCTACAAGCACTCAGCGCCAACAGCGCCGTTAACATCAACGTTTTCCCATAAAACTTCACGCGTTTGCTCCTCTCTGGTTTGTCGTCCGTCAGATTTTCTGCGACAGCGCGCTCGCCGCCGCCATCGCCGCTTCACGGCTCGCTAAAACACGCTCAACGGTGTCCACCACCGCCTGCGTTTGCGGGTCTATCTCAATATTTACCTTATCACCCAGGCGTTTTTTACCCAGCGTGGTGCGTTCCAGCGTTTCCGGGATCAAATGCACGCAAAAACGATTATTCACGACTTCACCGATAGTCAGACTAATACCATCAATGCCAATGAAGCCTTTGTGCAGAACGTATTTCATCAATTCTGCATTCGGCATGCGCAGCCATACCTGACGATTATTTTCGGAGGTATAAATCTTGGCTACCTCCGCCGTGCAGATAATATGGCCGGACATCAGGTGACCGCCAATTTCATCATTAAACTTGGCTGCACGTTCGATGTTGACAACATCCCCCAACACCAGATCACCGAGATTAGTCAAACGCAGGGTTTCTTTGATCAGATCAAAGCTAACGCGGTTGCCCTCTACCGCAGTGACGGTCAAGCAGCAGCCGTTATGTGCCACCGATGCACCGAGCTCTAGCCCTGGCAAGAGTTCAGTCGGCATGTCGATAACGTGAGTGCGGAAGTTGGATTTTTCATCAATGGCGACCAGCGGCGCGGTGCCTTGTACGATACCGGTGAACATGTGGGCCTCTTCTTTCTACAATGTTTAAAGCGCTTGGGGCAGTTTGCCCCAGTTAGCGAGGAAAACCAAACCCGAGGAGACAAAAAACCTGCACCTGCGCATTTAATAACTATTTCATCGCAGCATTTGCTTAACGACGCCGAGCGGGTACAATATTTTTGTACAAAATTCCGCTATTTTTAATTGTTGTCCTTTCGCGACAACCCTTCCCTTCATCATAAATAATTAGAAAAGGTGTATGCGTGCAGAAGTACTTCATTGAAGCGCGTAGCTTATTGGCCCTCGCAATCCCGGTAATCATCGCGCAAATATCACAGACTGCAATGGGTGTCGTCGATACCATCATGGCAGGTGCTTACAGCGCCACGGATATGGCTGCCGTCGCCGTCGGTACCTCCATCTGGCTGCCGGCCATTCTCTTTGGTCACGGCTTGCTGCTCGCGCTGACACCGGTCATTGCACAGCTTAATGGTGCAGGCCGGCGCGATCGTATCGCTCATCAGGTCCGTCAGGGGTTCTGGCTGGCTGGGACCGTCTCCGTGTTGGTCATTGTAGTGCTGTATAACAGCAAATTTGTTATCGACATGATGCACAACATTGACCCGCAGCTGGCCGATAAAGCCGTAGGATACCTGCATGCCATCATGTGGGGGGCGCCAGGCTATCTGTTCTTCCAGGTGTTACGTGGGCAATGTGAAGGGCTGTCAAAAACCAAACCCGGTATGGTTATTGGCTTTCTCGGTTTGTTGGTCAATATTCCGATTAACTACATCTTCATTTACGGTAAGTTCGGTATGCCGGAACTGGGCGGTGTCGGCTGCGGCGTGGCGACCGGCAGCGTCTACTGGTTTATGTTCCTGGCGATGCGTTGGTACGTGCGACGTGCACCGTCGCAGCGCGATATTGTCCCGCACGAAGGCAGCAGCAAACGGCCAGACTGGCCAGCGATCAAACGCTTGTTCGGCATTGGCCTGCCGGTTGCGTTGGCCCTGTTCTTTGAAGTCACGCTGTTTGCGATTGTTGCTCTGTTAGTGTCGCCGCTCGGCATTGTTTCCGTCGCAGGACACCAGATTGCACTGAACTTCAGCGCATTGATGTTCGTTCTGCCTCTGTCACTGGGCGTCAGCGCAACGATTCGCGTCGGCTACCGGTTGGGCGAAGGCTCGGTCGAAGGCGCAAGGATTGCCGCTTATTCGGCCATCGGCGTCGGCATCTTAATGGCCTGCTGTACCGCGCTGTTTACCGCCACGTTCCGCGAACACATTGCCCTGCTGTACAACGACAGCCCCGCGGTTGTGGCAATGGCGTCGCAACTGATGCTGCTGGCGGCGATTTACCAGATATCCGATTCGATTCAGGTTATTGGCAGCGGCGTTCTGCGCGGTTATAAAGACACCCGCTCAATCTTCTTCATCACCTTTATCGCTTATTGGGTACTGGGTTTGCCCAGCGGTTATCTGTTGGCGCTGACGGATGTCGTCGTACCGGCAATGGGGCCAAGCGGGTTCTGGATTGGATTTATCATCGGGCTAACCTTTGCCGCCATCATGATGGCTTTGCGTATGCGTTGGCTGCAAAAACAACCCGCCACACTCATCTTGCAACGCTCGACCCGCTAAACACCACCGTCGGCCGGTAGCTAAACCGGCCGACGGCTTCATCGCCAGAGTTTGCGGAAAAAACCACCGCACTGCACATAAGCGCAGCAATCGCGTGAAATACCGGATAAAATTACGTTTTTCTCCTTGCCAGCACGCGGGTAGCTCGTTAATATTCGTCCCCGCTGTCAGCCATGATAGACAGGAAAAGATGCGTCCGTAGCTCAGTTGGTTAGAGCACCACCTTGACATGGTGGGGGTCGGTGGTTCGAGTCCACTCGGACGCACCAAATTCCTGAGCAGTACAGTGCGTCCGTAGCTCAGTTGGTTAGAGCACCACCTTGACATGGTGGGGGTCGGTGGTTCGAGTCCACTCGGACGCACCAAATTTCTAAAGCAGTGCAGTGCGTCCGTAGCTCAGTTGGTTAGAGCACCACCTTGACATGGTGGGGGTCGGTGGTTCGAGTCCACTCGGACGCACCAAAGCGTTGTTTTCTCAAACTTGCCCTATCAGCTTAACACTCACGCTATTGTTAACTCGCCAGCACGGCCCCATACTTTTGTTTCTGCCATCGCAGGCCATATATCCTATCATCAAGGCGAATACCTTATCAGGACAGATCCCATGCTGACATTTACCGCAGAGACGCCCTTTGAGAAGCTCGACAATGGTCTCTCCCGCCGACAAGGGAAAATGAACGACGGAGCACGCGCCACAGAAGTCAAATTTGACGCGGGTGCCTTCGGCCAACTGCAAAAGCACGCCCACGCGTTGCAAACACGGGTAGTCTCTGGTGAGTTTGAATTTACCGTAGGCAGCGACACCCAGATAGTACTCGCCGGTGAAACCGTCACGATCCCCGCGAATACCGCGAGTGGCTGCTTCTGTTTGTCTGCCGGTACGCTGTGGGAAATCATCACGTCAAGCTAACCCTCGACGGTACTTGTATTTACAGAAGGGTTATTTGCGCAACAAACACCTGCTGTTGGTTTGCATTTGCGCCACATTTGCTGCTGATTTGACGGTTCCGCGATTTAGCATCGGTTTTTTATTTTGTTTCCCGCCGCTTAGCCTTTATAATGCGCAACGTCTTTCAGTTGAATGGTTTCAGCCCTTGATCTGCGAAAACGCAATAACAACATATTTTCACCTCATCTCGTTGCGCAGCATCCCCGCATCCCGGCGCGGGCTGAATTTTTCCGCCCCATTTCGACTCTGGTCACCTATCCTTAACTTTGTTTTGTATCACCAGGCACGACTCAAATCCCTTATCAGTGGCCTGACCGCTGGTTTTATTCGTTTCTTTATCCATCACAACTTGTAGAAAAATCCGTCATGAAAAAGACCAAAATTGTTTGTACCATCGGTCCAAAAACCGAATCGGAAGAAATGCTGACCAACCTGTTGAATGCCGGCATGAACGTAATGCGCCTGAACTTCTCACATGGTGATTATGAAGAACACGGCAACCGCATCAAGAACATGCGTGCCGTAATGGCGAAAACCGGTCAGAACGCAGGTATCCTGTTGGATACCAAAGGCCCGGAAATCCGCACCATGAAACTGGAAGGCGGCAAAGACGCCGCACTGGTTGCAGGTCAGACTTTCACTTTCACTACCGATCAGAGCGTTATCGGCAACAATGAACGTGTCGCGGTCACTTACGCAGGTTTTAGTGCTGACCTGAAAATCGGCAACACCGTGCTGGTAGACGATGGTCTGATCGGTATGGAAGTCACCAACGTGACCGAAAACGAAGTGGTTTGTAAGGTACTGAACAGCGGCGACCTGGGCGAAAACAAAGGCGTTAACCTGCCGGGCGTTTCTATTCAGTTGCCTGCACTGGCAGAAAAAGACAAGCGCGATCTGATTTTCGGCTGCGAGCAAGGCGTAGACTTCGTTGCTGCGTCCTTTATCCGTAAACGTTCAGACGTGCTGGAAATCCGTGAACACCTGAAAGCCCACGGCGGCGAGCAAATCCAGATCATCTCTAAAATCGAAAACCAGGAAGGCCTGAACAACTTCGACGAGATCCTCGAAGCCTCTGACGGCATCATGGTTGCTCGTGGTGACCTGGGTGTGGAAATCCCGGTAGAAGAAGTGATCTTCGCGCAGAAGATGATGATTGAAAAATGTAACCGTGCACGCAAAGTGGTCATCACCGCCACGCAGATGCTCGATTCCATGATCAAAAACCCGCGCCCTACCCGTGCAGAAGCTGGCGACGTTGCCAACGCCATTCTGGATGGTACCGACGCCGTCATGCTGTCAGGTGAGAGCGCCAAGGGTAAGTACCCGCTGGAAGCCGTTACCATCATGGCGACCATCTGTGAGCGCACCGATCGCGTGATGCCAAGCCGTATCGACAGCCTGAATGACAACCGTAAACTGCGCATCACCGAAGCGGTATGCCGCGGCGCGGTTGAAACCGCAGAAAAGCTGGATGCACCACTGATCGTCGTCGCCACCAGCGGCGGTAAATCAGCCAAGTCCGTGCGTAAATACTTCCCTAACGCTGTGATCCTGGCGCTGACCACCAATGAAGTCACCGCTCACCAGCTCATTCTGAGCAAAGGCGTGATTCCACAAATGGTTAAGGAAATCGCCTCCACCGACGATTTCTACCGCATTGGTAAAGAAGCGGCACTGGCCAGTGGTCTTGCACAAAAAGGCGACGTTGTGGTGATGGTTTCTGGTGCACTGGTACCAAGTGGCACCACCAATACGGCCTCGGTTCACGTGCTCTAATATAAAACGTGACATAATTATTTTGACAAAAACGCCGCTTTGCGGCGTTTTTTTTAGCACTAGTAAACTATTTTATCAAAAACGCAACCATCGATTGCTCATTATTTGGCTAATTACAAATCGGAGTTGTCCCATGGAATCCGGCTGTTTTCCCTACATTTTTTAACTATTTTTCAAAAGAAGATGCAAGTTTGAGCGAACGATCAAAATAAAGCACTCCAATACAAAAAAATTATTCTCTTTCGAAAAAAGTTTGTGTAATACTTGTAACGCTACATGGAGATTAACTCAATCTAGAGGGTGTTATAATGAATCGTACTAAACTGGTACTGGGCGCGGTAATCCTGGGTTCCACTCTGCTGGCAGGCTGCTCTAGCAATGCTAAAATCGATCAACTGTCTTCTGACGTTCAGACTCTGAACGCTAAAGTTGACCAGCTGAGCAACGACGTGAACGCAATCCGTTCTGACGTTCAAGCAGCTAAAGACGACGCAGCACGTGCTAACCAGCGCCTGGACAACCAAGCTCACGCTTACAAAAAGTAAGTTAGCTTCGGTTAATGAAAACGGCGCACATTGTGCGCCGTTTTTTTTGTCTGTTGATCCCCTCGATGAATCCCCTCTTGCCACCAGGCAAAAAAAAGGGCTCAGCACGCTGAACCCCTCAGTAATACCCGTTATAAGCACATTTTAATTCACAGAGCTGATGGGTGCCCCTTTGAATAAGCCTTTATTCGCTTCCTGCGAGGCTACAGGCGTTAAACTCACCTCAGATGGGTTCTGACCAAGGTTAACCAGCACCGGCATGCCAGAGCGGCGTATAACCGCACTGTCGAACATGGCCTTATCGGTCTGTGCATCGCCAACAAACGCTTTTTCGGTTTTAGACAGTGCGATCGGCATGGTTTGCGGATCATCGCTTTCGACTCTCGACAGCGGCTGATGCACTTCAACATAGCGTTTACCGTCCGGCTCAACGGAAATTTTCACCGGATCGTTGATCACCTGAACCCGCGTGCCACGCGGTACCATATTGAATAGCGCCTCGATATCGGTTGGCCGCAAGCGGATACAACCGGAACTGACGCGCATGCCGATACCAAAGTTGGCGTTGGTACCGTGAATCAAATACTCACCGTGCCCCATCGCCAAGCGCATGGCGAACAGCCCCATTGGGTTATCAGGACCGGCCGGAACCACGCCAGGCAACGTCACACCTTTTTCTTGATAGCGTTTACGAATATTAGCCGTCGGTGTCCAGGTCGGGTTCGGGATTTTTTGGCTGACAGACGTCACCTGCAGCGGCGTATGCATCCCCGTCTGACCGATACCGATAGGATAAACGATGACCTTGTTCTCGCCCTTCGGGTAGTAGTACAAACGCAGCTCAGCCAGGTTAACCACAATCCCCTCACGCTTGGTGTCTGGCAGCAGCATTTGGGTCGGGATGGTCAATACCGTGCCCGGCTTCGGCAGAAACGGGTCTGTACCGGGGTTGGCCTCCAACATACCCAGCAGACCAATCTTATAGTCGGCCGCAATGGCCTCCAGCGGACGCCCGTCGTTCGGCACGGTATAAGTGGTGTTTTCGCCAATCAGGCGGCTATCTGGCGGCGGCAGCGGGTATTCGCTCGCGCTGGCGGCTTGGGTGCCGGTCAGTACGGTGGCAAACAGCATGCCCATTAAACTCAACGCACGTTTCATTATCATCCCTATTATGCTTATTACGGTTCGGCAACAAGGCTATCTGGCGCCTGGCCGCGGGTAAATCAGACAAGACCTGATTAATACTAGCAATGCTGACGTCAAAGGCAATAAGTCCTCTAAAAATCAACATGTTATAACGTAATCGCTTTATGCATTTGTCAACAGAACGTCAATAGGTAAACTGCTGATATGTCACTAATTTGCGGGATGAATGGCGAGGTGGGCAGGTCTTTGTAAAGACTCACTGACACAAGAAAACATGCAACGTATCAATGAGTCTTAGCGCACATCAGAGCTTGGCAGCCTGAGCGCGGATTGCACGGATCATGGCTTCTAACCCTTGCGAACGTGAAGGTGTCAGGTGTTGGCTCAACGCTAACTCGGCAAAAAACGGACGAACATCCAATGCGATAATCTGCTCTGGGGTCATATGGTGATAAAGAATAAACACCACTGCCAGCAGTCCTTTTACAATCGCCGCATCGCTGTCACCATGAAACTCAACGTGCCCTTGCTCGTCAAGCCGCATCACAATCCACACCTGGCTCTGACAACCGGAAATCAGATTTCCCGCCTGACGCTCACTGTCGTCCAGTGCCGGTAGCTTCGCGCCCAGTTCGATGACATACAGATATTTATCTTCCCAGTTAAGGCAACGGGAAAAATTACGCACTAACTTATCTTTGTCCGGCAAGTTCGCCATGAGGATCCTTTCAATAATTTAGGGGCCGGCATGCCGACCCCATGTCTTATACAACAGACGTTCATTCACTCGGCGGCTATGCACGCTGATCGCCCCTATCCCAGCAGTTTATGAATTCGCTGCAACCCGGCCACCAGCCGATCCACGTCGTCCCTCGTGTTGTAGACAGCCAATGAAG
Source organism: Serratia sp. PL17 (assembly GCF_017832355.1). Lineage (GTDB taxonomy): Bacteria > Pseudomonadota > Gammaproteobacteria > Enterobacterales > Enterobacteriaceae > Serratia. The sequence continues at coordinate 1,079,868 of NZ_JAFIBY010000001.1, read as the reverse complement.
CGCGACACATACTCGGCACATTATAGAACGCCATCAGTGGCATCGCGCAATGGTGCCCGGTGCGAATAGCGATACCATACTTGTCCAGGAAGCTGCCAACATCATAGGCATGGTGTTCACCCAGATTAAAGGCGATCACACCGGCGCGCTCTGCCGGGCCGTAGATTTTAAGGGTAGGCACCTGCTGCAGCGCTTCCAGTGCGTAATGCATTAATGATTGCTCATAATCACCAATCGCTGCCAGCCCCAGCGCATTCACGTAATCGATCGCCGCCCCCAATCCCATGATGCCTGCGGTATTGGGTGAGCCCGCCTCAAAGCGCCACGGTGGCTCCGCATAGGTTGTGCCATGCGTCAGGCTGACCTGCTGAATCATCGAGCCGCCCCCTTCCCACGGCGGCATTTGCTGCAATAGTGACTGCTTGCCATAAAGAATGCCAATACCGGAAGGCCCATACAGCTTATGGCCGGAAAACACGTAGAAGTCACAGTCCAGCGCCTGTACGTCCACCTGCTGGTGCATCACGGCCTGTGCCCCGTCGATCAACACCTTAAGGCCTGCGGCCTTCGCCTGCGCCGTAATGTCGCGTACCGGGTTCACCGTCCCCAACACATTGGAAACCTGGGTCAACGCCAGCAATTTGGTGCTGGCGTCGATAAGGCCAGGCAATTGTGCCAGATCCAAGGTGCCGTCTTGCTGTAACGGCCAAACACGCAGGTTCAGTCCTCGTTCCTTCGCCAGCATCTGCCAAGGCACGATATTGGCGTGATGTTCCATCTCGGTGATGATAATGCTGTCACCGGGTTGCAGGAAATGACGGCCAAAGCTGTTAGCCACCAGGTTAATGCCCTCGGTGGTGCCTTTAACGAACACAATCTCTTCAACCGAAGCGGCATTAATAAACGCGGCTACTTTTTCACGCACCGCTTCCATGTCCTGCGTCGCTTCAGCACTCAGGGTGTGGATGCCTCGGTGAACGGCCGCATAGCCATGACGATAAAAATCCAACTCGCGATCGATCACCGCCTGCGGCTTTTGCGCGCTGGCAGCGCTGTCGAGGTAAGCCAGCGACTGGCCATTGACGTCACGCGCCAACAGCGGGAATTCACTGCGTACCCGTTCAATCGGAAAACTCATGCGGCCTCCCCCGGCAGGCGCTGCGCAATGCGTGCCAGTACCGATTCTCGGATGAGATCGTTACCAATCCCCTCAGTCAGCTCAGCGGCAAAAGCAAAGATAATCATCTGCTGCGCCGCGTGCTTGTCAATGCCGCGCGATTGCAGATAAAACAGCTGCTCTTCATCGATACGACCAACGGTAGCGCCATGGCTGCACTTCACATCGTCGGCATAGATTTCCAATTGCGGTTTGGTATCCACTTCCGCCACCTTACCCAGCAACAGGTTATGGTTGGTCATCTGCCCATCGGTTTTAATCGCGTGTTTTGCCACTTTGATCATGCCGTTAAATACCGCTTTGGCGCGATCGCTGACCACCACTTTGTGCAATTGGCGGCTCTCGCAATAGCCTTTGTTATGCTCAAGGTAAGTACGGGTGTCACACACCTCTTTACCGACCGGCAATACCAGACTATTGATCACCAAATTAGAGCCTTCACCATTAAGCTGTGCGCTGGTGTTATGCCGTGTTAGCCCAGCCCCCAACAGGAAGCTGTCGCTCTTCACCCGTGCATCGCGGCCAATCACCAGATCGTTATGGGCGAAGTGGTAACTCGGCTGGCTCTCAAATGCCAACTTGCAATGGTTCAATTGAGCATTATCACCGATGTTAGCGGTGAGGCGCGCGCCAGTGAAATGCGCAGCCTGGTTCAGGCTGACGTAATGCTCTATCACCTCGGCCTGCGCATTACGCGCAATATCAAGGTGATGCCGGTGATGCACGGTATTCACCTCACCTTCAGCCCCGCGTCCGCTGCTGATATGCAGCAGATACAGCGGTCGCGCCGCGATTTTACCGGCGGCCACGCGAACAATGCTGGTTTCCTGCGCCAGGCTTTCCGTCAGATGCAGAAAGATCTCGGGCTGGATCGGTTCGGGTAGCGCCTGTAACGTCCCGTAGGGTGCGATGTCGAACTGATAATCACCCAGGTCGCTGTCGCTCAACGCCGCACAAAAACGCCCGTCAACAAAGACCAGCCGATAAGCATCAATCGCCAGCGCCAACGCATCCAACTGCGCGGCAGTGACTGGCTCCACCGGTGGCTCAAGGAACTGCTGTTCAAGCAAACCTTCCAGCGGTGTGTATTTCCAGTTTTCATGCTTGCGCGTCGGCCACCCCAAGCGCAAAGCCTGTTGCCAGTGTGCCAATGCATGGGCAGAGTGCTCACCACCGCGTGCTTCAAACAGGCTATACAGTTGTTGCAGCGCGCGCGCGTTATTGTTCGTCGGTAAGCCAGCCATAGCCCTGCTCCTCCAACTGTTTCACCAGAGAGAAATCGCCGGACTTGACGATGCGCCCCTGAGAAAGAACATGGACGTAATCCGGCTTGATGTAGTCCAGGATACGTTGGTAGTGCGTAACGATAATGAACGAACGCTTACCATCACGCAGCGAGTTCACGCCGTTAGCGACAATCTTCAGCGCATCAATATCCAAACCGGAGTCGGTTTCGTCCAAAATACAGAGATCCGGCTCCAGCGCCGCCATCTGGAGGATGTCATTACGTTTTTTCTCACCGCCAGAGAAACCGACGTTGACCGAACGGGTCAGCAAGTCAGGTGGCATGTTCAACAATTCAATTTTTTCTTCGATAAAATCAGCGAAGTCGAAACGGTCGAGCGGTTCTTGCTGGCGGTATTTGCGTACGGCGTTAACCGAAGTTTGCAGGAAGAAATGGTTGCTGACGCCGGGGATCTCCACCGGATACTGGAAGGCCAGGAATACGCCTTCACCCGCACGATCTTCCGGGTCCAGCTCAAGCAAATCCTTACCTTTGAAGGTCACTTCACCTTCGGTGACTTCATATTCTTCGCGTCCCGCCAGCGTTGCCGAAAGCGTGCTCTTGCCTGAACCATTCGGCCCCATGATGGCATGCACTTCACCCGGTTTAATCTCCAGGTTCAATCCCTTAAGGATTTCGTTGCCTTCCGCGCTGACTTTTAAATTCTTGATACTTAACATGCAGTGTCCTTAGATCGCGCTGTCGCGCTGTAAATCCGGCGTTTAGCCCACGCTGTGTTCCAGGCTGATGGCCAATAACTTCTGCGCCTCGACGGCGAACTCCAGCGGTAGCTCAGAGAACACGTCCTTACAGAATCCGTTAACAATCATCGAAATGGCATTGTCTTCGCTAATGCCGCGCTGCAAACAATAGAACAGTTGGTCATCGCCAATTTTTGATGTCGTCGCTTCATGTTCCAACTGGGCACTGTTGTTACGCGCTTCAACGTACGGGAAGGTATGGGCACCGCTGTCCGGCCCAATCAACATCGAGTCGCACTGGGTAAAGTTACGCGCGTTTTCTGCCCCCGGCAGGATCTTCACCAGGCCACGGTAGGTATTCTCGCTGTGTCCGGCAGAGATACCTTTGGCGATGATGGTTGAACGGGTATTTTTGCCGATGTGGATCATCTTGGTGCCGGTGTCGGCCTGCTGATGGCCGCTGGTCAGGGCTACCGAGAAGAACTCACCGATAGAATTATCCCCCTGCAGGATCACGCTAGGGTATTTCCAGGTGATTGCCGAGCCGGTTTCCGACTGAGTCCATGACATTTTTGAACCTGCGCCTTCACACAATGCGCGCTTGGTCACAAAGTTCAGGATGCCTCCCTTGCTGTCACCGCCAGAGAACCAGTTCTGCACTGTCGAATATTTCACTTCGGCATCCTTGTGCAGGATCACTTCTACCACCGCGGCATGCAGTTGGTAACTGTCGCGTACCGGCGCCGAACAGCCTTCGATGTAGCTGACATAACTGCCCTCATCGGCGATCAGTATGGTGCGTTCGAACTGACCGGTTTTAGCGGCATTGATACGGAAATACGTCGACAGTTCCATTGGGCAACGTACGCCCTTCGGCACATAGACAAAGGTCCCGTCGGAAGCCACCGCTGCGTTCAGTGCGGCGAAGAAATTGTCGTTGGACGGTACGACGCGACCGAGGTATTTACGCACCAGATCCGGGTATTCGTGTATGGCCTCACCGAACGAGCAGAAAATGACCCCGCTTTCCGCCAACTTTTCGCGGTAGGTCGTCGAGACAGAGACAGAGTCAAAAATCGCATCGACCGCGACTTCACTGCCTTCGCGCACAGGGACGCCGAGTTGGTTAAACGCCAACTCAACCTCGTTGGTCAGGTAGTTGTTATCGGTCGGTGCGCCCGGTTGCTGTTCTGCGCCCGGCTGGGATCCACAGGCATCGTCACAACTGCCACAGGAGGGCGCGGAGTAATAGCTGTAGTCCTGGTAGTTCAGCCGATCGTAGTTCGCTTTCAGCCAGTGTGGCTCTTCCATTTGCAGCCAGGCACGGTAGGCTTCAAGGCGGAACTCCAGCATCCACTCAGGTTCATTACGCTTGGCCGAGATGGCGCGCACCACGTCTTCATTGATGCCCTTCGCTAACTCATCGGTGGCCAGTTGGGTAAAAAAACCTTCTTTGTAGCGACCTTCGCTGACCCAAGCCTGCACTTCATTAGGCATTTCTACATTGCTTCGTGTCATGTTGATTGCATCGCTCAAACGCCAAAACTCTCGCCGCACCCGCAGGCATGCTGAGCTTTAGGGTTATTAAATTTGAATATCTGATTCAGCCCTTCACGGACAAAATCTACCGTGGTGCCATCGATAAACGGCATGGCTTTCAACGGCACATACAGTTTGGCGCCATCGCGCTCAAACAGCAGGTCGTCGTCAGCAGGAGCACGGGTGAGATCCAGCACATAGGCAAACCCGGCGCAGCCTGACTGCTTGACCCCGAGTTGCAGCCCCTTCACCTGTGGATCCTGCTGCATTAGTTTCGTTATTTGTTGTACGGCGTTGTCACTGAGCAAAATGCCTTGCCAGACATTTTCGTCCAGAGAAAAAGTGCCGACATTTTCCGTTTGCATATGGCCTACCTCACACTCGTGTTTTACCACAGCCAATCTGGGTTGCTACTATGTTAGTGATAACGATTATCACTTCAACCGTTTGTTTTGCGGGGTTATCCGCCAAAAGCCCGGATTTTTGCTTTGGCGTGCGGCAACTGCGTGGGACAGTCAGCGCGTCTGGCGCTGCCGGTCGGAAATGGAATCATTTTATCCTTATGAATTTACTGTACATCCTGTCATACCATGCCCCTTACCCGCTGGCGCGAAGGCTTTACAGAACCGGGCTTTTTATGTCGATTTAAACATTCATAGAAAATACCTATTTCTGAATTTTGTCTGTCTTAAAAATGCGTTTATCGACAATTAACGGCTTTTCCCCCTCTTTTGCCTTTCCGTCCGTCCCAACAAAAGCGGCAATCCCTGATTAAAGTTTAGTCGCTACTGACTATGTTGGGGTGCTGTCCCCCCAATGCATCCCCTGCTGGCGATAAAAATTTCAACAGAATGATTGATCACGAACGCACCAATAAATATGATAATGATTATCATTCAATTCTAATTGAGCACGGGCAAATGAATATCTCGATGAATGCGTGGCTGCTGGGCAAAATTGATGACTATAAATTCAGCGTGCGCGACGCTACGGTAGATTTCTACATGGCAGAGGCGTCGCTTAAACGGCCGGAGTGCAATATCAACCATCTGAAACGCTACAACAGTGTCAGCCTGAATATGGCCAATCTGTGTCTGGAAAACGGTGATGATGAAAGCTATCTGCACGCGTTGAGCAAACTGCATAACCGGCTGATCGTAGAGATCAACAACCCACAGCGTTGTCAGCTGTTCCGGGTTCAGAGCTATCATTTTGCCCGTCATACTCTGACCTTAATCTGTCAAAAATATGCAATGGAAGGCACTTGGGAGAAAGCCAATGCCTTCCAGAAAGACTTCGTTAAGCGGGTGCCCTTTCAGTTATGAACTGACTGAATGGCAAAAATACCCGCAGGTAAGGCTACCTGCGGGGTAAACCTAGTCGATAACGGCCGTAGTCAGGCGTGAAGTGCAGCACAGGCGATCGCGTGAATCGAAGATTTCTATCTGCCACACCTGATGGCGACGCCCCACATGCAACGCCCGACACACGCCGCGCACCTGGCCTTCAAATACCGCGCGCAGATGGTTGGCGTTGATTTCCAACCCCACCACTTTCTGTTCCCCTTCGCTACACAGGTAACCGGCCATCGACCCCATCGATTCTGCCAGCACTACCGATGCACCACCGTGCAACAGGCCAAACGGCTGCCGGGTACGCTGATCAACCGGCATGGTCGCTTCGAGATAATCGTCCTCCAGTCGGGTAAATTGGATCCCCACATGACTGACCATACATCCGTCACCGGCCTGGTTTAGTTGCTCCAGCGTCGTCTCTCGTTTCCACAGTTTCACTCAATCATCTCCAGAAGTGCCTGTAATGGGTGTCGTACACCGTTACCCTCAATACGTTTGACCTGGCTGCGACAGGAATAGCCGGTCGCCAGACAACGTTGCCGCGGCAGACGTTGTAATGCCTGATGCCAGGATAGCTCATAAATCCCGAGCGAATTCTGCAGGTTCTTTACTTCATGCCCGTAAGTTCCCGCCATGCCGCAGCAACCGATGCTGACGTTTTCCAGCCTGGCCCCAAAGCGTGCAAAGATGGACGCCCAATGTTGGCCGCTGGCAGGTAAGGCCGTGGTTTCCGTACAGTGGCCGAACAAATACCAGGCTTCGCCCGTCGCAGGCTGCTCTGCACGTTCAGCCAAGCGCTGCTGCAACCACTCGTGCACCAGTTGTACCTGGAAATCCCCGCGGGCCTCACCGAGGATCTCGTTATATTCGTCGCGATAGCACAACACCAACGCCGGATCGACACCCACCAGCGGCATGCCAAGCTTTGCCACTCGGTTAAGAAAATCAGCTGTCTTGCGCGCGGTGCGGGCAAATCGTGTCAGAAAACCTTTGATATGTTGGGCTTTCCCGTTCGGTGAGAACGGCAACAGCACAGGACGGTAACCGAGCTTTTCCACCAGCCGTACAAAATCCGCCACCACTTTGGCGTCGTAATAGCTGGTAAAGGGATCCTGAACGATAAGGACATACTGTTCGCGCTTTTCTACGCTCAGCGCTTCAAGCTGCTCCAGCGTCATGGTCATGGCACCATGACCTGAAAGTTGCTGGCGCAGCGTCGGGCTGGAAAGCATCGGCAAATCAACCATGCCAATCGTGTTACGGCTCAATTCACGAACCCAGGGCTGGCGGAAAAAGAAGTTGAACACTTTCGGCGCTTTCGCCATCAGCGGCGTGTAGCTCTCGACCCCTGCGACCATATAGTCGCGTGCCGGCCGCAAATAGCGCGTGTGGTATAGCTGCAGGAAACGCGAACGGAAGCCCGGCACGTCAATTTTGATCGGGCACTGCGTAGAACAGGCTTTGCAGGCCAGACAACCGGACATGGCCTCTTTCACTTCGTGGGAGAAATCATATTCGCCTTTGCCGGCGTACCAACTGTTGCGCGTTTTCTCTATCAGAGTCCGGAAACTGAGACGTTGTTGTGGCAGCTGTTTCTCCAGCACCAGCGGATCGACGCCCTGCTCTGAAAGCAGACGCAACCATTCACGTACCAACGCCGCCCGACCTTTGGGTGAATGAATACGGCTACCGGTGATCTTCATCGACGGGCACATTGGGCTGCGTACATCAAAATTGAAGCACAAACCATTGCCGTTACATTCCATCGCGCCACGGAACGAAGTGCGTACCTCTACCGGGATAAGGCGATCAAGCGTGCCACGCTTGGCGGCATCAACTTTCATCATCGGCGCATCGACACCTAATGGCGGGCATATTTTACCGGGGTTGAGACGGTTGTTCGGATCAAACGCGGCCTTAATACGCCGCAGTTCCAGGAACAGCTGATCACCGAAGAATTCAGGGCTGTATTCAGCGCGGAACCCTTTGCCATGTTCCCCCCACAGCAACCCACCATATTTGGCCGTCAGCGCCACCACCTGGTCAGAAAGCTGTTTCATCAACACTTCCTGCTGTGGGTCACACATATCGAGTGCAGGGCGTACATGTAATACGCCAGCATCCACATGGCCAAACATGCCATAGCTCAGGTTATGGCTGTCCAACAACTGGCGGAACTCGACGATGTAATCGGCCAGATGCTGCGGCGGCACACAGGTGTCTTCGGCAAACGGAATAGGTTTAGCGCGCCCTTTGGCGTTGCCTAATAGCCCGACAGCCTTTTTACGCATGTTATAAATTCGTTCAATGCCGGCCAGATCCCCACAGATCTGATAGCCGATCACACCGCCCTGCTTTTCGGTGATCAATTCGTCCAGCCGCTGACAGAGATCCTCCATCTGCCGATCGATCAACACGTTGTCATCCCCGGCAAACTCGACGATGTTAAGACCAAGCATTTCTTTATCTGGCACGTTGGTGATTAATTCATTCACCGAATGCCAGACAATGTCTTCACGAGCCAGATTCAGGACCTTGGAATCGATGGTTTCAACCGACAGAGCCTTGGCATCCACCATGAACGGGGCATTGCGCAGTGCAGAATCAAACGAATCGTATTTGACATTCACCAAGCGGCGCACCTTCGGCAATGGCGTAATATCCAGCCGCGCTTCGGTAATAAACGCCAACGTCCCTTCAGCGCCCGTCAGAATACGTGTCAGATCGAAGGTTTGCATGTCATCGCTAAACACATGCCGCAGATCGTACCCGGTCAGAAAGCGATTAAGTTTGGGGAATTTTTCCAGAATCAGTGTGCGCTGCTCACGACAGCTATTGAGCACGGTGTGGTAAATCCGGCCTTCAACCGTATCTTCGCGAGCAATCGTTTCCGCCAACGGCGTCGGCATAGCACGCGTGTCGATCATGTCCCCACCCAGCAGGACAGCTCGCAGGCCCAACACGTGATCGGATGTTTTACCGTACACCAGCGAGCCCTGACCGGAGGCGTCTGTGTTGATCATACCGCCCAGCGTGGCGCGGTTACTGGTAGAAAGCTCCGGCGAGAAGAAATAGCCGAACGGCCGCAAATACTGGTTAAGTTGGTCTTTAATGACCCCCGCTTCAACCTTGACCCAGCCTTGCTCAACGTTGATCTCAAGGATGCGGTTCATATGGCGCGACATATCCACCACAATACCGGTATTGAGCGACTGGCCATTAGTGCCGGTGCCCCCGCCGCGCGGGCTAAAGACCAGCGTACTGAAACGCTCCTCTGCCGCCAGACGCGCAATCAACGCCACGTCTGCCGTTGAGCGAGGGAACACGACGGCATCGGGCAATAACTGATAGATACTGTTGTCGGTCGCCATCGTCAGTCGATCGGCGTAGCTGGTGGCGATATCGCCGTTGAATCCGTTTTGCTTTAACGCTTCCAAAAAGTCGAGCACCCGCTGAACGAGGCCGGGCGCTTGAGAAATCTGTGGGATCATTCGATTTTTGACCCTGTCTGTCTGTTTTATATGCGTTAATGAACGCTGAATCAGGCCTTTATTCAGACCCGCCCTATTTTTTATTAGAGATAAAAACTAACATACTCGTTTAGTGAAGGCATGCACATTATTGCAATTGTCCTGTCACAGAATGGCCCGCAACAAAAGGTGTGCCGCCCTGTAATTTTTGACCAATATGCACCATGATTAAACGGTCCCAAGGACTAAACCTACCAGGATGAGAACCCATTCATGACAATCCCGCAATCTCGATACGATTTGCCACGGATTATTTTTGGCGTGCTATTTATCGCCATTATGATCGTCGCTTGTTTTTGGGTCATTCAACCCTTCATTCTCGGCTTTGCCTGGGCGGGCATGGTGGTCATCGCCACTTGGCCATTGCTCATTAAGTTGCAAAAAGTACTTTGGGGTAGACGTTCACTGGCGGTCGTCGTGATGACGATACTGCTGATCCTGCTATTCATACTGCCGATATCCCTGCTGATAAGCAGCGTAGTGGACAACAGTGCGCCCGTTGTTGCCTGGGCTAGCACGCCGGGAAAATTGCATATTCCCGATCTGGCCTGGCTACAATCAATCCCGATGATCGGCGATAAGATCTATACCAGTTACCACACGCTGGTGAGCGCGGGGGGGACGGCGCTGGTCGCGAAGGTCCAGCCTTACTTCGGCCAGACCGCAACCTGGTTTGTCGCGCAAGCGGCGCATATTGGCCGCCTCTTATTGCATTGCACCTTGATGCTGCTGTTTAGCGTTTTACTCTATGCCCGCGGTGAGCAAGTTGCTCTGGGTATCCGTCACTTTGCGACACGTCTCGGTGCTGCACGCGGCGACGCGGCGGTGGTATTGGCCGGGCAGGCAATCCGCGCAGTCGCGTTGGGCGTTGTAGTGACAGCGCTGGTGCAATCGGTCCTGGGCGGCATTGGCCTGGCAGTAACCGGCATTCCTGCCGCGACGCTGCTGACCGTGCTGATCTTCATCTGTTGCGTTGCACAGCTAGGGCCGCTACTGGTGCTGGTGCCGGCAATCATCTGGCTGTATTGGAGCGGGGACACAACCTGGGGCACCGTGCTATTGGTCTGGAGCTGTGTGGTGGCCACGCTGGATAACGTTCTGCGCCCTGTTCTGATCCGCATGGGTGCCGATTTACCGATGTTGCTGATCCTGTCCGGTGTTATTGGTGGCCTGCTCGCGTTCGGTATGATTGGCCTGTTTATCGGCCCGGTCGTGCTGGCGGTATCCTATCGTTTACTCACTGCCTGGATGAGCGAAGCGCCAGAGCCCACCGCCGATGTAAAAGAGGTCGCCAAAGATCTGGAGCAAATGTAACCCTCTTTAAACTCTGCCCGGGCTGCCGGGCAGAGATCTTTCCCCGCCCCTGCCTCTCACCTGGTTTTTTGGATTAACCGGTCACGATAATAAAATCACCACCGTGACTTTCTTTCGAGCACGCATTGAACATACCGAATAAATACACCTTTTTATCAGCCCAATAATAATCACGCCTGGTAAAAATAAAGGGGGATAGGGATATTGATTAGGATGATTCTTAATGACTAATGGTGTTTAAATATCTAGTATTATTGCCATGTATTGCTTCAAATACCTGATTTAAAGCAAGATTTCCAAACAATGTAATGCCATACATGTGAATTGCTGTGTGTAGTCTTTGCCCGTCTCCTATGATGGGCTTTTTTTTATTCTTTTTTTGGTCATTATTATTCCTGTGCCCCTTTTTATTTACATTCAGAAATAAAAAAAGCCGCAACAGGGTCGCGGCTTTAGAGTGAGCAATTAATCAACGCCAGAGAATTACTTCCTCTTCGACAGATTAACCCAGGTTTGTACGACAGTGTCCGGGTTGAGTGACAGGCTATCAATACCCTGATCCATCAACCACTCTGCAAAGTCCTCGTGATCAGAAGGACCCTGGCCGCAGATACCGACATATTTACCCTGGCGCTTAGCCGCCTGAATCGCCATCGACAGCAGAATCTTCACCGCTTCGTTACGCTCATCAAAGAGTTCAGACACCACACCCGAGTCGCGGTCCAGACCCAATGTTAACTGAGTCATGTCGTTAGAGCCGATGGAGAAGCCATCAAAGTGTTCCAGGAACTGATCCGCCAACAGCGCATTGGATGGGATCTCGCACATCATGATCACTTTCAGGCCATTCTCACCGCGCTTCAGACCCTGACGCGCCAATTCGGCAACGACGGCTTCCGCTTGTGCTACGGTGCGGACAAACGGCACCATGACCTCAACGTTGGTCAGGCCCATTTCGTTGCGAACGCGTTTTACCGCATCACATTCCATCGCGAAGCAGTCGCGGAAGTTATCAGAGACATAACGACCTGCCCCACGGAAGCCCAGCATTGGGTTCTCTTCGTGCGGCTCATACTTCTCACCGCCAACCAGATTGGCGTATTCATTGGACTTAAAGTCAGAAAGACGCACAATCACACGCTTTGGCCAGAACGCAGCACCCAGCGTCGCGATCCCTTCCGTCAGACGGCCCACATAGAACTCGGCCGGGTGGTCGTAGCCCTGCATCAGCGCCTTGATTTCATTTTGCAATTCGGGGGTTTGTTGATCAAATTCCAACAAGGCCTTCGGATGCACACCAATCATACGGTTGATAATAAATTCAAGGCGAGCCAGACCCACACCTTCATTCGGTAAACGCGCAAAGTCGAAAGCACGATCGGGGTTACCGACGTTCATCATGATTTTCAGCGGCAGTTTAGGCAATTCAGTCACTTCAGAACTCTGCACGCTAAAGTCGAGCATCTCACTGTAAACAAAGCCGGTATCACCTTCTGCGCAAGAAACCGTGACTTTCTGACCTTCTTTCAACAGATCGGTCGCATTGCCGCAGCCCACCACGGCAGGAATACCCAGTTCGCGGGCGATGATGGCCGCGTGGCAGGTACGACCGCCCCGGTTGGTGACGATTGCTGCAGCCTTTTTCATGATCGGCTCCCAATCCGGGTCAGTCATGTCTGTCACCAGAACATCACCCGGCTCGATACGATCCATCTCGCTGATATTGTGGATGACCTTCACCGGGCCCGCGCCAATGCGGTGACCGATAGCACGCCCTTCCACCAGCACCGGGCTGGAACCATTGAGCTGGTAACGCTCCATGGTTTGCTCGTTAGAGCGCACGGTTTCCGGACGCGCCTGCACGATCAGGAGCTTGCCGGTATGGCCATCTTTGGCCCACTCGATATCCATTGGGCGACCGTAGTGTTTTTCAATCAGCAGTGCCTGATGGGCCAAGCCTTGTACTTCTTCGTCAGTCAGAGAGAAACGATTGCGTTGCTGCTCTGGCACGTCTTCGATTTGTACCTGCTTGCCGTGATCCTGCGAAGGTGCGTACACCATGCGGATTTTTTTCGAACCCAGGTTGCGGCGCACGATCGACGGTTTGCCTTTCAGCAATGTCGGTTTGTGCACATAGAATTCGTCAGGGTTTACCGCACCCTGCACCACCATTTCACCCAGGCCGAAGGCGGAGGTGATAAACACCACCTGATCAAAACCCGATTCGGTATCAATGGTGAACATGACGCCGGAAGACGCCAGGTCAGAACGCACCATGCGCTGCACGCCCGCTGACAGCGCCACACCGCGGTGGTCATAACCCTGATGCACACGGTAGGAGATGGCGCGGTCGTTAAACAGCGAGGCGAATACGTGTTTGATCGCCACCATGACGGCGTCGATCCCCTGCACGTTGAGGAAGGTTTCCTGCTGGCCGGCAAAAGAGGCATCCGGCATATCTTCCGCAGTCGCCGATGAACGTACTGCAAATGACGCCTGGGGTTCACCGTCGGCCAGCTGCTGGTAAGCCAGATTAATTTCACGCTCGAATTCTGCATGGAACGGCGTGTCGATAATCCATTGGCGTATTTGCGCGCCAGCCTTGGTCAGTTGAGCAATGTCGTCAACATCAGTTTGATCCAGTAGCTGATAGATGCGCTGGTTAACACCGCTTTGCTCGAGGAAATCGTTAAACGCCTGCGCGGTGGTGGCAAAACCGTTTGGCACGGCCACGCCCAAATCGGAAAGATTGGTGATCATTTCACCGAGGGAGGCATTTTTGCCGCCGACACGGTCAACGTCGTGCATGCCGAGCTGGTTGTACCAAAGCACATTACGCAAGTCTGGGCCATTGTTGGACATCGAGACAATCCTTATTGCTATCAGTAGGGTATAGACGGATTTAATTCGCTTGCTTTCTCAGCACCGCCAAAACGGCGCCGAATCAGACTAGCACAATGATCCATAGGAAATGGAAAGGTGAATCGATCAACCCGGCGAAGAAAGTGGATTTTAGGAAAACTTCCTGACAGGGAAAATGGCGATGGAATCGTTCCCTGCCGCACTAATAGCTTAAAACTCAACAAATTAAGTATTTTTTAAACTTCAGTTTTAAAAACCACACTCAAATTCATGTTTTAGACCAAAATAACACCACAATGCGGAATAATAACGCAGGATAAATAACCTTAAACTCTTCATTAAAATTGAAATAGTGTTTCACTGAAGTTTTTACCCGACATCCCCCCCTCTTTTTGCCAGATTAATGACCGACTCTGACCGCGTTATCACAATTTTTCTGCCCGCCTCTTTACCGCTGGATTACCTGGAGCCCATGATAAGAACAAGCAGACGTGAAAATTACGTCACTGTTCCAGGTAAGGAGTCTAGGGTGGAAAGAAGCGTTTTTTATATTTCGGACGGCACGGCGATCACTGCCGAGGTCTTGGGTCATGCCGTGTTGTCGCAATTTCCAGTGACGGCCACGACATTTACGCTGCCCTTTGTGGAAACTGAAGCGCGCGCCCGCGGTGTTTGTCAGCAGATTAATGAGATTTATCGTGAAACCGGCGTGCGCCCGCTGGTGTTTTACTCGATCATATCGCCGGAAGTGCGCAATGTTATTACTCAGAGCGAAGGCTTTTGTCAGGATATCGTGCAAGCGTTGGTTGGTCCGTTACAGGGTGAGCTGGGTGTGGAACCGACGCCGGTACCGAATCGCACCCACGGACTGACGGCCAGCAACCTTGGGAAATATGACGCACGTATTGCCGCCATTGACTACACATTGGCACACGATGACGGAATCTCGTTACGCAACCTCGATCAGGCACAGGTGATTTTGCTTGGCGTGTCCCGCTGCGGAAAGACCCCCACCAGCCTGTACCTGGCGATGCAGTTCGGGATTCGCGCTGCCAACTACCCGTTTACCGCTGACGATATGGACAATTTGCATCTGCCTGCCGCGCTGAAACCGTTTCAGCACAAGCTTTTCGGTCTGACGATTGACCCGGAACGTTTAGCCGCGATCCGTGAAGAGCGGCGCGAAAACAGCCGTTATGCCTCAATACGCCAGTGCCGTATGGAGCTTGCAGAAGTCGAAGCTTTATTCCGCAAGAATCAGATCCGATATCTGAATACCACCAACTATTCGGTAGAAGAAATCTCAACCAAGATTCTGGATATTCTGGGTATGAGCCGCCGTATGTTCTGATCTGTACCCTCTACATTACGGACAGGCACCTGACATGATTGAAGGGGCACGGCATGCTGCGCCCGCGTTAATCGCGGCAAACGTATTCGCCCCCGCAAATCACTGGAAGGACAATTCTACCGGCAGCAGATTTGAATGCTAATCGCAGAGGCTCTCCCCTGCCATCTGTTGATTATTCCTCCATAGCCCATCATTTTTGCGCTTTTTTTCGCGGCTTTGATCAACAGAACACAGTTTCTACGGTTGAATTCATCGGTTTTTACGTTATTGTGATCGCCATCACTTCCCGGCACTCCGGCCGCAGCGAAGAAAAATCTTTAGAGAAAATCATGCACAAAACAGATGAACTGCGGACCGCGCGCATCGACAGCCTCGTGACGCCGCAAGCGTTGGCAGAGACGTTGCCGATCTCGGCGGAAATCGCTGATAACGTGACGGCGTCACGTAAGCGAATTGAAAAAATCCTGACCGGTGAGGATCGCCGTCTATTGGTGGTTATCGGCCCTTGTTCTATCCATGATCTTGACGCCGCCATTGATTATGCCGGCCGGCTGAATGCCCTGCGCATCCGTTATCAGGATCGCCTCGAAATCGTGATGCGTACCTATTTTGAAAAGCCGCGCACCGTGGTGGGTTGGAAAGGCTTAATCTCCGACCCTGCACTGGATGGAACTTTCCAGGTGAATCGTGGCATTGAAATGGCCCGTAGACTGTTGCTGGAAGTGAACCAACTCGGCCTGCCTACCGCCACCGAATTCCTCGACATGGTTGTCGGCCAATACATTGCCGATCTGATCAGCTGGGGTGCCATTGGCGCACGCACTACCGAAAGCCAGATCCACCGCGAGATGGCTTCGGCGCTTTCTTGCCCGGTAGGCTTTAAGAATGGGACAGACGGCAACACCCGTATTGCCATAGATGCCATCCGTGCCGCACGCGCCGGGCATATGTTCCTGTCCCCGGACAAACACGGGCAAATGACGATCTATCAGACCAGTGGTAATCCGTATGGCCATATCATCATGCGCGGGGGCAAAACGCCGAACTATCATGCAACCGACATCGTTGCCGCCTGCGATAGCCTGCGTGAATTCGACCTGCCGGAACACCTGGTGATCGACTTCAGCCACGGTAACTGTCAGAAATTGCATCGTCGCCAGTTGGAAGTGGCAGAAAACGTCTGCCAGCAAATCCGTGCAGGTTCTGTCGCTGTCACAGGCGTAATGGCAGAAAGCTTCCTCGTAGAAGGCACACAGAAAATCGTTGCCGGACAACCGCTGACCTACGGCCAGTCGATCACCGATCCTTGCCTGAGCTGGTCCGACAGCGAACAGTTGCTGGCTATGCTCGCGGATGCGGTAGATACCCGCTTCTGAGCCACTCACCGGGGCGCCCGCCCCGGCTTTTCCACCCGCCAGCGACTCATCTATAATTATGCCCAGTCTGCAGCGCGAAAGCGCTTTCGTCACAGGATATGGAGTTCCCTGCATGAGCAATTCATTGTTATCCATCCCCTGCGTTACATTGCAAGGGGAACACAAAACCCTGGGTGATTTCCCTGCCCGGGCCTATTTGGTGGTGAATACCGCCAGCAAATGCGGGTTTACACCGCAGTACCGTGGGTTGGAAAACCTTTGGCAATACTACCGCGAGCGCGGCCTGATGGTACTGGGCTTTCCCTGTAATCAATTCGGAGCACAAGAACCCGGTGATCCGCTGGAAATCGCCAACTTCTGCACGTTGAACTACGGCGTCAGCTTCCCGCTGTTCAGCAAAATTGAAGTTAACGGTCCGGGTGCACACCCGCTGTTTAACGAATTAAAGCGACTGGCACCGGGTGTATTCGGTAGCCAACGCATCAAATGGAACTTCACCAAGTTCTTGCTGACGGCAGACGGCCAACGAGTGAAACGCTTCGCGCCGATCACCAAACCCGAACGCTTATTTGACCGTATCGAAACCCTGCTGAAATAACCGCAATTTTCACGGGCTGAGTCGCTCAGCCCGTACCACATCACTTTCCTGCAAAAAGGTTCCATTGGTAAGAAAATTTTCCTTGATGTAACCTTTCGTTCACATGATAATGATTCTCACTTTGATATTAATTACTATTTAATGGTCTGTTTTATAAACACATGACGATGGATAATCACAATCATAATCTACCCGCCAAAGCCGCTAGCCCCGCGGCGACCGGCCTGACCTCGCCTCCTTGCTACGACAGCACTCAGCTGCTTGATGCCGATGGCGTGGCGATCATCATCCATCAGGGCCAGCGCTATCAGCTGCGGCAGACCAAAGCCGGGAAATTGATCCTGACCAAATAACACCTATCCCTTAACGCCAGCCACCCCGATCGATGTTGATCCAGGCAGCCAGCAAATCTATTGATATGTTAAAAACATACGGAGAGTTGCGACATGCCTCTGACCCCTTCCACCCGGCTGCGTTTATCCGCATTGAGTCTGGCGATTGCCTGTGCTCTGCCGGCGGTGACTTTTGCACAAACCAACAGCACGACCTCTTCTCGTTCTACGACGGCGGCTTCACCAGCGAAAAAAGACAAAGCCAGCGACGAAACAATGACCGTGGCCGCCACCGGCAACGCGCGCAGTAGCTTCGAAGCACCAATGATGGTCACGGTGATCGAGGGCGATACGCCTGAAAGCCAGACCGCCACCAGCGCCGCCGATATGCTACGCCGCGTGCCGGGTATTACCGTCAATGGCACCGGTCGCAGCAACGGTCAGGACGTTTTTATGCGCGGCTATGGTAAAAATGGCGTACTAACGCTGGTAGACGGTATTCGTCAGGGCACTGACACCGGGCACCTTGGTGCGACATTCCTCGACCCTGCTCTGGTAAAGCGTATTGAAGTGGTGCGCGGCCCTTCTGCCCTGTTGTATGGCAGCGGTGCGTTGGGCGGCGTAATTGCCTATGAAACGGTGGATGCCGCCGATCTATTAATGCCGGGTCACAATAGCGGCTACCGGGTCTATGGCACCGCGGGTAGCGGCGATCACAGCCTGGGTATGGGTGCCAGCACCTACGGCAGGACTGACAATCTCGACGGTTTGCTGTCATTCGGCACCCGTGATGTCGGTAATCTGCGCCAGGGTAACGGCTTCGATGCACCGAATGATGAAACCATCAGCAATGTGTTAGCCAAAGGGACATGGACGCTCGATGAGAACCAATCGTTAAGCGGGAATTTACGCTACTACAATAACCGGGCGCAGGAGCCAAAGAACCCGCAAGAGTCCGCCAGCAGCAGCGGTAACCTGATGACCGACCGTTCTACCATCCAGCGTGACGGTCAACTTAGCTACAAATTGAAACCTGTAGGCCAAGACTGGCTCGACGCAGAAGCGAAAGTCTATTACTCCGAAGTAGAGATTAACGCACACACCAACGGCAGTGAAGATGAGGCCCGCAAGCAAACCACGCGGGGTGCGAAGTTGGAAAACCGCACGCGGCTGTTTGCGGATACCTTCGCTTCCCACTTGTTTACCTACGGCAGTGAAGCTTACAAGCAGGAACAAACGCCAGGTGGCGCCACGGAAAGCTTCCCACAGGCAAAAATCAACTTTGCTTCCGGCTGGTTACAAGACGAAATCACCCTGCGTGATTTGCCTATCACCCTGCTTGCCGGGACACGCTACGACAATTACAAAGGCTCTAGCGACGGGTATGCGGATGTGGATGCCGACAAGTGGTCCTCTCGCGGTGCAGTCAGCATCACGCCAACCGATTGGTTGATGCTGTTCGGCTCCTACTCGCAGGCATTCCGTGCCCCAACGATGGGAGAGATGTACAACGATTCCAAACACTTCTCGATCCCTATGGGGCCTACCACCATTACCAACAACTGGGTGCCCAACCCAAATCTGAAGCCTGAAACCAATGCGACCCAAGAATACGGTTTTGGATTACGCTTTGACGATCTGTTGTTGGCTGATGACAGCCTGCAATTTAAAGCCAGCTACTTCGACACCAAGGCGCGGGACTACATTACCACGGACGTCACCATGGAGCTGGGGCGCGGCCCACGTGGCCCTTATTGCATCAGCTGTACCACGTTCTCGACCAACATCGACCGGGCAAAAATCTGGGGTTGGGACGCCATGCTGAGCTATAAAACCTCGATTTTTGGCTGGGACTTGGCATACAACCGTACCCGCGGCAAGAACGAAACCAGCGGCGAATGGCTAAACAGCATCAATCCAGACACCGTCACGAGCACATTGGATATTCCACTCGGCGAAACAGGCCTGTCAACCGGTTGGGTCGCCACCTTAGCCCAACGGGCTAGCCGCGTAGAAACCGGCACGCCAGAACAAGGCGGCTACGGCGTCAACGACTTTTACCTGAGCTATAAAGGTCGCGATCGTCTGCAAGGCGTCACCACCACCGTGGTGCTGGGGAACGCCTTCGACAAAGAATATTACTCGCCGCAGGGCATTCCGCAGGATGGCCGTAATGCCAAACTGTTGGTCAGCTACCAGTGGTAACGTTTTAAGTCCGGCGGGCAACCCGAATGCCCGCCGATTGCACCTTACACAGGAGAACTATTTATGAGCAATACCCTCTACGCACGCTACCAGCAGGCCAAGATTGATAACCCAGGCAAATATGCACGTGATTTGGCCGAACTGCTTGGCGTTAGCGAAGCGGAACTGACCCATGCTCGCGTTGGTCAGGATACCCGCCGCCTTCAGACTGATGCCCGTACCCTGCTGACCGAATTGGAGCAGGTTGGCGTCACCAAATCCATCACCCGTAACAGCTACGCGGTGCACGAGCAGATGGGGCGCTACCTCAACCAACACCTGAACGGACACGCGGGGCTGATCCTCAACCCGCGCGAGTTGGATTTGCGGCTGTTCCTCAACCAGTGGGCCAGCGCCTTCGCCATGAGCGAAACCAACAAGCGCGGCGTGCGTCACAGCATTCAGTTCTTCGATCATCAGGGTGACGCGTTGCATAAGGTGTACACCACCGACGAGACCGACCTGTCCGCCTGGATGGCGTTGGTGGAGCGCCATCTGAGTGCAGAAAATCCGGCGTTGGAACTGAAAGCCCCGGACGCTACGGTCAGTAACGCCGCACCGGACAACGAAAAGATCGACCGCGAATGGCGTGAAATGACCGACGTTCACCAGTTCTTCCAGTTGTTAAGCCGCAATAAGCTGACGCGTCAGCAGGCCTTCAAGGCCGTCGGCAACGATTTGGCCTACCGGGTGGATAACAGCGCCCTGTCCCAGTTGCTCAACGCAGCGCTCGGCCTGCAAAACGAAATCATGATTTTTGTCGGCAACCGTGGCTGTGTGCAGATCTTTACCGGTCAGATCGAGCGTCTGATGCCACAGGAAGGCTGGATTAACGTGTTTAACCGTCGCTTCACCCTGCACCTGATCGAAGATGCCATCGCCGAAAGTTGGATCACCCGCAAACCAACCAAAGACGGCTTTGTCACCAGTCTGGAATTGTTCGCTGCTGATGGGACACAAATCGCCCAGCTTTACGGTCAACGTACTGAAGGTCAACCTGAACAAACCCAGTGGCGCGAGCAGGTTGCGGCACTTGAACCTAAGGACATTGCTGCATGACATCCTCATTGACCCGTCGCCTGGCGTTGTGCATTGCGCTGGCGTTACCCTTCACCGCTACGGCGGCAGAACGTATTGTCTCGATAGGCGGTGACGTCACCGAAATTGCCTTCGCACTGGGCGCGGGCGATGAGGTGATAGCGCGAGACAGTACCAGTCTGCAACCGGAAGCCGTCAAAAAACTGCCGGATGTCGGCTACATGCGCCAGCTTAATGCCGAAGGCATTCTGGCGTTAAAACCCACGATGGTATTGACCACTGAGTTGGCCGAGCCGGCCTTGGTACTGAAACAACTGGAAGAAAGCGGCGTTAACGTGGTGCGCATTCCAGGCGATACCACGTTGCAGAGCGTGCCGGAAAAAATCACCGTCATTGCCAATGCACTGCAACGAACCGCCCAAGGCAAGGCGTTAAACACGCGCTACCAGCAACAGTTGGCGGCGGTAAAAACCGATGCCTTGCCGGTCAGGGTCTTGTTCGTCATGAGCCATGGCGGCATTACCCCCATGGCTGCCGGGCAGCACACCGCGGCTGATGCGGTCATCACCGCAGCCGGTCTGAAGAACGCCATGCAAGGATTTAGCCGCTACCGCCCGCTGTCGCAGGAAGGCGTGATCGCCAGTGCACCCGATCTGTTGTTGGTCACCACTGACGGCATTAAAACCCTCGGTGGGCAGGAACAACTTTGGAAATTGCCCGGCATTGCACTCACGCCTGCCGGTAAACAACATCGTGTGCTGGTCGTTGACGATATGGCGCTGCTCGGTTTTGGGTTAGAAACGCCTGCCGCGCTGGCTAAATTGCGTAATGCGGCGGAGCAAAAGTAATGCGCAGTCGCACTTCCCCACGCCTGGCGATTGCCAGCCTGCTGGTGTTACTGACGCTTCTGGCGCTGGGTGCCGCCAATATGGGTGCACTGACCTTGTCATTCCGTACCTTGTGGCAGCAACCGTTCAGCGACACCACCTGGCATATCTGGTTAAACATCCGTCTGCCGCGCGTGCTGTTAGCGGTGGTGATTGGCTGCGCGTTAGCCGTGTCCGGTGCCGTAATGCAGGGGCTGTTCCGCAACCCGTTGGCTGACCCCAGCTTGCTGGGTATCAGCAGTGGCGGTGCGCTGTTTGTCGCACTGATTATCGTGATGCCACTGGCGTTACCACCGGTAGTTGCCCTCTATGGCCACATGCTGGCGGCGTTTCTCGGCAGCATGCTGGTGTCTATCCTGATCTACGGTATCAGCCGCAGCGGGCACGGGAGCCTGTCGCGTCTGTTACTGGCGGGTATTGCCATCAATGCGCTGTGCATGGCGGCAATTGGCGTACTGTCTTACCTCAGTAACGATCAGCAATTGCGCCAGTTTTCATTGTGGATGATGGGCAGCTTGAGCCAGTCGCAGTGGCCTACGCTGGCGGTTTCCGCCACCCTGATTTTACCCGCGACCCTACTCACGCTGTTGCAAGCGCGTAGACTGAACCTGCTGCAACTGGGTGATGAAGAGGTACATTATCTTGGCGTGAACGTCCAGCGTGCCAAACTGCAGCTGTTGTTATTAAGCGCATTGTTGATTGGCGCGGCAGTGGCAATGAGCGGCGTGATTGGCTTTATCGGGCTGGTGGTACCGCATCTGGTTCGTATGCGCCTTGGCGGTGACCATCGCTGGCTGTTGCCTTGTTCTGCACTGGGGGGAGCTTGCCTGCTTTTAGTCAGCGATACGTTTGCACGCACGCTGGTTGCACCGGCGGAAATGCCCGTCGGCTTGATGACCAGTCTGATTGGCGGGCCTTACTTCTTATGGCTGGTCATGCGCCAGCGGGAGCGTGTGGGTGGATAACACATCAAGTCTGACAGCGCAGCAATTACGCTACAGCCTGGGTTCACGCAGGTTAATCAACGACGTGTCACTCAGCATCAACAGCGGTGAAATGGTGGCGATTATCGGGCCGAATGGTGCGGGTAAGTCGACGTTGCTACGTGTGTTAACCGGGTATCTGGCTCCAGGTTGTGGCGAATGCCAGTTGCTCGGACGCCCGTTAGAACAGTGGCATCCCCAGCAATTGGCGAAGGTGCGCGCGGTAATGCGCCAGCATAGTGATTTGGCCTTTCCCTTTACGGTAGAAGAAGTGGTCAGCATGGGGCGTGCGCCACATGGCAAGCGGGATGCGCAGCAAGCAATACAACAGGTGATGACGCAAACCGGCTGCCTTGAATTGGCACAACGAGATTATCGCCAACTTTCCGGCGGTGAACAGCAACGGGTGCAGCTTGCCCGCGTATTGGCACAACTCTGGCAGCCACAGCCCTCTCCGGCCTGGCTGTTTCTTGACGAACCGACGTCAGCATTGGATCTCTACCACCAGCAGCATACGCTGAGGCTACTGCGGACGCTGACACGCCAGCAGCCCATTGCCGTGTGCTGCGTACTGCACGACCTCAACCTGGCCGCGCTGTATGCCGACCGCATTTTGTTGCTGCATCAGGGGCAACTGGTCGCTTCGGGGACGCCACAAGAGGTCTTGCAGGCGGAGATTCTCACCCGTTGGTATCAGGCGGACTTGGGAGTGGTGCACCACCCGGAAGTGGCGTTGCCGCAGGTGTATTTGCGCCAATGAGTTGACTGCCATGCCTATACCCGATGAATGTTAAGTTGCAGTCAGGCGCCCAGCTGATGTGAACGCGGCTCGCAGCGAGGGGTGTGGCCCATGGACGGGCCACGTCACTGAGTGCAGGTAACCACCCTGCAGCTTGAAAGACGACGGGTATTTCAGCTCGAGCAGGAAATCTCCAGGTGTTTGCCCCAATCTGGCGGCAACGCCGCGAGATCGTCATATTCCGCTGTGTCAGCAAAAGGGGTCAGTAAGGCCTGATGCAAACGTGCCAGTTTGCTCACATCGTTCTGTTCAGCACTCTCGATCGCCTGCTGTGCCAGATAGTTGCGCAGAATTAACTTAGGATTCACGGCATTCATTGCCCGCTGACGCTCGGCATCACTCACCTGTTCTTGCTGCAAACGCTGGCGATATTGCTGATACCAACTGTCGAATGCGGCGCGATCAATAAACTCATCCCGTAATGGCGACTGCGCTTGTTGCTGTTCCGTTTGGCCCAACAAACGGAAGGTACGGCTATAATCCCGCCCTTCTTGTGCCATCATGCTCAACAACCCGGTAAGCAGATCGTTATCCTGCTGCGACTGGGTGAAGAAACCGAGCTTGGCCCGCATTTGCTCTCCGTAGGCACGCATCAGCGCCGGTTCGTAGGCTCCTAGCGCCTGCTGCAACTGTTCGGTGCTCATCAATCCGGACAGCGTCTGCGCCAGCCGGTGGAGGTTCCACAATGCGGCTGCCGGTTGATTATCAAATGCATAACGGCCCTGATGGTCAGAATGGTTGCAGATATAGTCGGGCTGGTAATCATCCAGGAAGCCATAGGGGCCGTAATCAATGGTCATACCCAGAATCGACATATTATCGGTATTCATCACGCCATGTGCGAAGCCAACGGTCTGCCAATGGGCGATAAGCCGTGCGGTACGTTCGACGACATCGGTAAACCACTGCAAATAGCCATCGCTTTGATCTTGAAACTGCGGCCAGTGGCGGGCAATGACAAAATCAGCTAACTGTTGTACCTGCTCTGGCTGTTTGCGGTAGTAGAAATGTTCAAAATGGCCGAAGCGGACATGACTTTCTGCTACGCGCAATAGCATCGCTCCGTGTTCCGGCTGTTCACGGTAAACGGGATGCTCACTGGTCACAATGGTCAGTGCTCGCGTTGTTGGAATACCCAGATGATGCATTGCCTCAGAGGCCAGGAACTCGCGGATCGCCGAACGTAGCACCGCACGGCCATCCCCCATACGCGAGTATGGCGTCATTCCGGCCCCTTTCAGATGCCAGTCCATACTGCGGCCATCGGCCAGTCGCTGTTCGCCCAGCAGAATGCCACGGCCATCACCCAACTGCCCAGCCCAAACCCCGAACTGGTGCCCACTGTATACCTGTGCCAACGGTTTCATCCCTGGCAGCAGCGTTTCACCCGCCCAAATCGGGGTTTTATCTTGGGTAAACCAACTTTCGTCCAGCCCCAACTCACGCGCGAGTGGCTCACTGTGATACAGCAGGCGAGCGCCTTTCAGCGGCGTAGGGTTCAATTCGGTATAAAAACCGGCTAGCTGGTCATGGTAAGCATTTTCAAACTGCGGCATAGGCCCTCCGTTACAGCTAGTGTAGAGCCAGGACGGAACGATTAACACAGAGGAAATGTAGGGAGAACGCATCTGCCCGAAACGCGGGCAGATGCGGGAGATCAGCGTTTATGCCGATACGACTTAAATGTCTTTTTACGCTGGTAGATAAAATACTTAATCAGCGAGAAAATGATAATGAATAACAGCGCCGGAATCACAGAAAAAATCATCCAGTCCACTATTGGCTCCGTTGTGTGTGCGGTCTCAATTATTGTTATTAAACTCATCGGGTGTTACCCGTAACGCTGCCAGATTATCCACACCGACGCTAGGCCATAAAAAACCTTGCAGCCCAAAAACGCCAGCATGTCTGAGCTTATTAAAGTATTCCTTTTTCTCTATTCCTCCGACGATCACCCCCTTACACAGCAGATTGATATTCTTTAATAGCGAGTCAATGACCACGTCATATCCCTGATGGGTAAACAACTGCCAGTAAAAACGCTTGTCAATTTTCACATAGTCGAACAAACCATCATACAATGCCGTCAACGTTGCCTGACCAGAACCAAAATCATCCAACCATAGCGAAAACCTCTCGCTAAGCCGGTAGATTTTTTCATTGTTTTTACCTGCCGAAAGATTCGGAAAACCTTCACTGATTTCAAAGGCAATAAAAGGCCACTTTCTGATGCGTTCACACAGTTGATCATCAGTGAGTATCAAATCGACAAGAGTTTCTTCGATATTCAGCGTCAACAACACGTTGTTTTCGGCAAACCAGGGTGCATTCTGTTCTGCCAATTTCAATTGCTCATTAAATAACTCAATCCTTTGCTCAGCGGTCAATAAATTAATCCCAATGTCAGCCGGCATAGCCAAATCACCGTCCAGACTATTAAAACGGTTCAAGATTTCTACCGCTAACAGCCTGCCCTCCATTGAGTAAACAGGTTGAAAAACATAGCTACTAATAAAGTCAGCTTCGAATTGGATTTTCATTTCAATGCCACAGGCTGAATGGCGAGCACCTCATCGTATATCAATATATTTTATCGATCAATCCCTCTGAGATTAATCGGAAATATCAATGCAGCCTCCCATAACTTATCATTTAATTGATAGATTAAAGCTATATCCACGACACATCAGACGGAAACAGAAACAATTTGGCTTAAGGGTAAAAACACGCGCCACACCCTAAAAAAAGCGATATTTAACTTAAGTGATATCGTCACGCTAAAAATTTGACTTATTATCATTGTTTTCATTAAAGAAAATCCTAACAACGTAAATCTATTAACAAGGTATACGACAAACATAAGCACAAGAGACACATAAACTGATTAAATTTAATTACGCATCAATTTCACTCGTTATTCCTTGCATTGAAACGGTAAAAAAATGCCACCTTGCTTTTTGAGAAAAATCTACTACATCGATGTTTTGGCTGCATTTTTTGTCGAAGGGAGGATACCGGCCGTCAGTAAGCCCCTCTTTCTGGCATAAAAAAGGGATGAGTTGCCTCATCCCAGAACATTCAGAATCTGAATATTATTTAATCGTCTCAACCAGCCATTGCCGCAGCTCGGCCAATTCAGCCCCCTGTTCTGGAAACTGGGCAATCAGACTGTCACAGCACGCTGCCAGTGCATCAGTACGGTAGGCACAGCCAATCAGCATGTCGGCCAAATGTTGTAACGGTGCCGGGCTAAGGCTGTCGGTAAAGATTTGCGCCCGGCAGATGAGGCCCTTCTCTACGTCAAAGAAGATATCTACCCCGCCCCAGACAAAACGTTCATTTAGCAAATGACTAAACGCTGGCGCCTTGCCAAAGTTCCATTCCCAACTGCTTTGTTTGGCGAACTGTGCGGCAAAATCCGGCAGGTCAGGATAGACATCAGGCGAGATGATCTCCGCCGTGGCGGTCTCTCCATAGTGATTAAAGAACGCCTGGATCACCGCGTTGCATACGTGTTCATGGCTAATGTCGGGTAGAAATTCGGACAGATTGGCAACGCGAGAGCGTACGGACGTGATGCCTTTAGCCTGCAATTTCTTTGGGTCAGGATTAAGGTAGTCCGCCAAGCGGTTAAGATCGGCATTGAGCAATAACGTACCGTGGTGGAACCCACGATCCTGCGTTTCTCGGTAGGCTGAGCCGGAGATTTTGCGTACGCCGTCTGCGGTATCGATCACGAGATCATTACGCCCGGATGCGGTGGCGGAAATACCCAGCTGTGCCAACGCCTGCAGGATAATCCCGGTTGAGACTGTCTTATCGTAATCGGGCTTGCCCGCCATAAAAGTAAAACAGGTATTCCCCAGATCGTGAAATACCGCGCCACCGCCACTGCTACGACGTGCCAGGCGAATGCCGTCTTGTTCCATCCTGCGGGTATTGCACTCTTTCCAGGGGTTTTGTGACTGGCCAATCACCACGGTTTCGGCGTTGCGCCATAAGAACAGAATTTTCTGCGTAGTCATTTCGCGGAAGATGCATTCTTCCACAGCCAGATTGAACCAAGGATCGTAAGAGTCGGAAATCAATAAGCGTAAACGTGTCATGGCGGTCACCGTTAAATATGTGATACCGCCATGATACACCAAATCAAAGAGTTAAGACTAAATGCGGCGAGCCTGCCAGTAGGCCTTTTTCCAATATACGTTGTCCAGAGACGAACGCATCACGCCTCGACTGGTGGACGCGTGAATGAATTGATCGTTGGTATCATAAATGCCGACGTGCAAACCGTTCTCGCCAGCACCGGTTTTGAAAAAGACTAAATCGCCCGGCATCAGTTCATCACGAGACACTTTGGTGCCCAGAGACGTTTGCTCTGCTGTGGAGCGAGGTAATTGCATATCGAAACGGTCGCGGAAGGTGCGATAGACGAACCCGGAGCAATCAACGCCGCCCCGATCCACGCCACCGTAACGATAAGGTGCGCCGTACCATTGACGCAGCTGCTCATTTAACTGAGCCACCACCACAATGGAATCCGCCAACCGGCCGCTTGGAGGTGGTGCATGGCTGCTGCAACCAGCAAGTATTAAACTGGCGAGTAAAAACCAAATACGCATCCGCATAATATCCCTTCATTGAACACGCTGCCGCATCATGCCGTCCGGTAAAGCCTACCGCCTGCGAGGCAAAGCTGGCACCACGTAAGGAGATCGCTATTTTGGGCTAATTTATCCCCCACCGGGGGAAAAAGGCAAGCGCTGTGAAGGAGATAATCGTATTAGCGGCAGTTTTTGTGCTATTGGGGCGTTTTTACCGTGGCTTGGCTGTTAATCAACCACACGCCAAACAGGATAAACAGCGTACCCAATGTTTTCAGTAAGGTAGCCGATTCGTTAAACCATGGCAAAATCACCGCCGCCAGATAGACCAACGCATAACTGACACTCAGCAAGGGATAAGCACGGTTAAGAGGCAAATGGTGGAGCGCGAAGAACCAGCATAACATTGACAATGCATAGCCGAAAATACCGCCACTGACCGCCAGAAGTGGTAACCAGTATTGGCTAAACAGGCTGAGAGTGACGTCAGCAAATGACATCAGTGGGATCTGTGACATTCCCCACTTCATCAACAGCTGTGCCAGCGTAACCAGCAGGACGCTGGCAGCGCCCCAGGCATAGCCCCTCATGGATTTATACTCATCAGCAGGATCCCCAGCATAATCGAACCTACCCCCCACCAATGCCGTACGGTAGTCGGTTCTTTAAACAACCAACGGGCGGCAAGCGTCACCAACACAAAGTTCAGACTGAGTGTCGGATAGGCCAAACTGAGCGGCAAACGTTGTAATACGTTAAGCCACACGGCCATACCTAACCCTAACAACAACACCGCCAGTGCCAACCAACGCAGCGTTGGCCCCCGCCTGACGGCGGGAGCCAACTGCCAGCACTGGGCGGCCTGTTTCTGGCACAGCTGCCCACCACAGGTGAGCAAGCTGACCACAATGACCAACAGATAGCCGATGATCATGGCTGCTGCTGATACCAGAACAATGCCAGACGGTTCATTACCTGCACCTTATCCGCCGGCGGCAGATTTTGCTGTTCAATGCTTTCGCCACGGGACAACTGCAAGACCAGTGAAACATCGCCCTGCTTACGTGCCTGTTCCAACCACTGTGGGAAGTCCGCATCGCTGATGAAATGGCTACGCGCATCTGCGTAATCCAAGCCATAGGAAACTTCTCCCTTCTGGTTAAACATCAGTACATCGCTGCGCTTCAATTCCCAGGCCAAACCCGCAGCCACGCCAACGCTATCAGTCAGTACATAACGGCTGTGGCTTAACTCAGCCATATTGGTCTGCGCGAAGTTTTGCGGCAATTTGGAGTCAGTGACCTGTTGTGGAATAGCATAACCAATCAGCAGGCACAGCAGCAACGGGCAAGCCGCCGCCCAGCTCCAGCGTTTTGCATTATTGCGCACCGATACGACAGCAAACAGCAACCAACCGGCAAAGGCGATAATGCCGATGACGATCTTCGGCCACTCTTGTGCAGTAAACAAATGCACTTTCGGCAGTAACCCGGAGCCCAGGAGCAGCAGCGCCACGATGCCGATTAAGCCAAACAATCCGTTTAATACGGCGTTAACCTTGAAGACCTTATTGCGCAGTGCCGCCACGCAATCTTCAGCATACGCCGCCATTAACAACGCCATCGGTGCCATGCATGGCAGAATATAGGTTGGCAACTTGCCCTTGGCGATGCTGAAGAAGATCAGCGGCATCATCACCCAACTGAGCAGGAAGAACAGCTCAGGCCGTTGGACGCGTTCACGCCAGCCTTTGAGCAGCGCCCCCGGCAAAAGTGCCAGCCATGGCAATACAGCAGCCATCAGAATCGGGAGGTAATACCAGAATGGCGCTTTATGTTGGGCATTGTCTTCGGCGAATCGCTGAATATGCTCAACCCAGAAGAAGTAATTCCAAAAGTCCGGTTCACGTTGTGCAATCGCCAACGCCCAAGGCAAGCTCAGCAACACGGCAACCACGATCGCCACAGGGCCATAAATCAACAGATCTTTAATCCGCCGCTGTTGTATAACGATCGGGATCACCGCAATCACCGGTACCGCCAGTGCCAGGAACCCCTTGGTCATAAAGCCCATTCCACAGGCCAAGCCCAGCAGCACGTAGCCACCCAGTTTGCCTTTAACCGTGGTGGCTTTCAGCGTCATATAATAGCTGACCATGGCTGCGGCCAGCCACAACGAGATCATCGGATCCAATACGCTGTAGGTACCGATGCTGAAAACCAGCACCATAGACAGGAAAATCAGTACCGCCAGGCAAGCGCGGTGGGCATTGCGCCACATCAGCATTGCCAGTACAAATACCAACAACGCCGTCATGCCTGTGCTAAATACCGAACCAAAGCGCACCGCAAAGTTAGTATCACCAAACAACCATTGGCTGATGTTGTTGAACCAATAGCCAGCAACCGGTTTTTCAAAATAGCGCAGACCGAGCAAATGCGGCACGACCCAGTCGCCACGTTGCAGCATCTCTCGGCTAATTTCAGCATAGCGAGTTTCATCTGGTTGCCATAACAGGCGACCGTTGAGAGGAATCAGGTAAACCAAAGCAAAAAAAATGGCCAATAAAATGGCCCATGATCCTTTTAGCGCCTTCATGAATCGTCCTTCACATCGGTTTGACAGCCCAGCCAACCTTCGCGGCCAGGGAAAGGAGCACGCTCGACGCGGCCCAATGGCAATGACGCCAAATCTTGGGGCAACAGTGCGCTTAACGGACAGAATTCTATGCCCTGCCGTTGCGCCCGCTGCAGTAACTGCTCAAACATGGCTGCCTGTGACATACCTTCAACTTCAGTGTGAATGGTATATACCGGCACACCCGGATCGCTTTCAATGGCCCGCAGAATGTAATCGTTAAAGTCAGCCATACTCACTTCGCTACCAATCACCTCATCGAAGGTCGGTAGCGTGACTGGAATCTGTACGGTTCCCAGGCGGCCATCGCTTAACACAGGGCGGAAGGGATGTGTACCACGACAATCGCTGTTGTAATGAAAACCAAAGCGCTGCTTCACTTCCAACACCCGCGTATCTGCACGCCAACCGGCAACCGCTGAACATTTAACCGGCTGACCGGTACTGGCAGCCAGTGCGTCCACCCCAAGTTGAACCTGCTGCGTCAGCTCAGCCTCAGACCAGCGCGCGACTTTGGCTTGCCAACCCTGATGATCCCAGGCATGTAACCCCACCTCATGCCCGGCCTCTGCGGTAAGTTTCATCAACGGCCCCAGCCGACGGGAGATATTGCGTCCCGGCCAGGCTGTGCCAGCCAGCAAAATGTCCAAGCCATACAGTGATGCTGCGTTAGAACGCAGCATTTTCCACAGGAATTTCGGACGCAAAAGGCGCCAAAGATGGCGCCCCATATTGTCCGGTCCTACGCTGAAAAAGAAACTGGCCTGAATATTGTACTTGTCAAACAACTCCAGCAACTGCGGCACCCCTTCCCGGGTGCCGCTGAAGGTATCTACATCAACTCGCAGACCGACTTTCTTCATGCACCGTCACCTTCCTGAACGGTTGTGCGCAAGAAGTAATCCAGCGTATCAGCAACGGTTTGCTGCATCGCGATGGTCGGCTGCCAATCCAGCAGGCGACGCGCATTCTTGATACTTGGCGTACGGTGCTCAACGTCCTGATAGCCTTTACCGTAGTAGCTGCTGCTTTCCACATCTTTGAAGCCGGCAAACGGCGGGAAGCGATCGCGCAGCGGGTGGTTGTTGAAGCTTTCAAGCAGCATTTCTGCTAATTCGCGGATGCTGGCTTCGTTGGTCGGGTTACCAATGTTGACGATCTGGCCGTCACACAGGCCATCACGGTTTTCGATAATGCGGAACAGCGCCTCGATACCGTCGTTGATGTCAGTGAAGCAACGTTTCTGCGCCCCGCCGTCCATCAATTTGATTGGAGAACCTTCAACCAGATTAAGGATCAACTGGGTAATAGCACGGGAAGAACCAATACGCGCAGCATCCAGGTTATCCAGACGTGGCCCCATCCAGTTAAATGGACGGAACAGCGTGAACTTCAGGCCTTCTTTGGCACCGTATGCCCAGATAACCCGATCCAGCAACTGTTTGGACACGGAATAAATCCAGCGCTGTTTGTTGATTGGCCCAACAATCAGACGTGAGTGGTCTTCGTCAAATTCCTTATCGTCACACATGCCATACACTTCAGAGGTGGACGGGAAGATAATGCGCTTATTGTATTTCACGCAGTCGCGGACGATTTTCAAGTTTTCTTCAAAATCCAGCTCGAACACGCGCAGTGGGTTGCGGGTATATTCGATTGGCGTCGCAATAGCCACCAGCGGCAGAACGACGTCACATTTTTTAATGTGATACTCGATCCACTCGGAGTGAATGCTGATGTCACCTTCCACAAAGTGGAAGCGCGGGTTATCAAGGAAACGGCTGATAGCATCAGAGCCAATATCCAAGCCGTAGATATCGTAACGGTCATCACGCAGCAGGCGTTCGGTCAGGTGGTTACCGATGAAGCCGTTAACCCCGAGAATCAGCACACGCGTTCTGCGCTTCATCACTGCGTTTGGCTTGGCAGCCAGGCGCACATCGGTGACGATACCCATTTCCTGTGCCAGACGGCTGCCCTGTACGTACAGACCCGCATCGTTTTGACCGGCAACGATTTCCAGTGCGCCTTCACCGCAGGCAATAACCAGCGGAGAAGTGCTGAGCACAGTACCCGGTTGTTTGTCGTGCTGTGTATCCAGCACGCGAGCGCGCCAAACGATCAATTTACGCTGGCCAAGGTAGCTGAAAGCGCCTGGGTAAGGTTCGGTAACAGCACGCACCAGGTTGTTGATTTCCTGCGCGGATTTATGCCACAGAATTTCACCGTCTGCCGCAGTGCGACGGCCAAAATAGCTGGCTTCGGCTTCGTTTTGCGCGGTGAACGTGGCGGTACCGTTTTTCAGTTTTGGCAGCTCGTCTTTCAGCAGTACCTGCGCGGCTTCCAACACTTTTTTGTGCAGCGTCAGAGCTGTGTCTTCAGCGGCAATGGTTACTTTACGTTGACCAACGATGTCACCCGCATCTGGGCGCTTGACCATTTTATGCAGCGTCGCACCGGTTTCGGTTTCGCCATTCACCAACACCCAGTTCACTGGTGCACGGCCGCGGTAGTGTGGCAGCAATGAACCGTGCAGGTTGAAACCGCCTTTCGGGGCCAGTGACAGAAGTTCGTCGCTCAGCAGATTGCGATAATAGAATGAGAAAATAACGTCCGGCTGCATCTGACGGATACGCTCGATCCACAGCGGGTGGTTAACGTCATCCGGCGCATAAACCGGCAACTCCAATTCTGCACCCAAGCGGGCAACGGAGGAGAAAAAGTTGTTCTCACCAGGATCGTCGGTATGCGTGAATACCGCTTGAACATCATAGCCTGCGTCAGTTAGCGCTTTCAGGCCTGCGCAGCCAATATCATGGTAAGCAAATACAATAGCTTTCATTATTCTTCTTCCTGAGTATTGTGAGTCGGTTGTTCACCGACCACTTTCTGAACAAAATAACGGGGACGAGCACGCACGTCGGTATAGATACGACCGATGTACTCGCCCAGCAGGCCCATGCCGACAAATTGGGCGCCGATAAAGGTAAACAATACGGCAAACAGGGTGAACACCCCGCCGCCTGACCATTCAGGTCCCATAATCAAACGCAGAGCGATCAACAGCACTGCCAGTATGAAACCTGAGAGAGCTATCACGCTGCCGACAACGCTGAGCAAACGCAGCGGTGTTGTCGTCAAGCAGGTGATCAGGTCATACATCAGGTTAATCAGCTTCATCAGGCTGTATTTGGAATCGCCAAACTCACGCTCAGCATGCAGCACTTCAATTTCTGTGGTGCGGCGGGCGAAGGTATTCGCCAGGATAGGGATGAAGGTGCTGCGCTCGTGGCAGTTAAGCATCGCCTCGATAATATGGCGACGGTAAGCACGTAGCATGCAACCGTAATCCCCCATCGATTTGCCAGTGGCGCGTTGGATCATCATATTGATGATGCGCGAGGCACTTTTGCGGAACCAGGAATCCTGACGATTAGCACGCACGGTGCCCACAACGTCGTAGCCTTCTTCCGCCACGCGCACTAAACGCGGGATCTCTTCTGGTGGGTTTTGCAAATCGGCATCCAGTGTAATCACCAGATCGCCACTCACCTGGTTGAAACCGGCCATGATCGCCGAATGCTGACCGTAGTTACGGTTAAGCAATACCGCAATAACACAGCTGCCTGGCTGTTCAGCCGCGGCGGTCAACATGTCAGCAGAGTTGTCACTGCTGCCGTCATCGACCAGGATAATTTCATAAGGTTGGGTCAATTGTTTACAGGCAGCACTGGTACGCTCAAGCAAAGCAGGTAAGCTTTCCTGCTCGTTGTATACCGGGATCACCACCGAAACTTTTTTTATCGGTTCAACGCGAGACACGTAACGACTCCACAACAGAAGACAAGGCTTTGACCACGCGATCAACATCGTCGTCGGTCATATCAGGGAATAGCGGTAAGGTACACAGGCGCGCCGAGTTCCATTCAGTATTCGGCAAAGACAGCTGCGGATAACGTTCACGATAAAACTTTTGAGTATGGGCCGCGCGGAAATGCAGACCGGTGCCAATACCGACTTCTTTCAAGCGTTCCATCAGTTGATCGCGGTCGATCCCACAGCGCTCGGCATCAACGCGTACCATAAACAGATGCCATGCGTGGTCATGCGGGTAATCCGGCAAACCCAGCGGCAGGAAAGGCGAGCCTTCCAACGCGGTGAGATAACGCTGCGCCAGCGCTTTACGGCGAGCATTAAGCTGCGGCAAGCGTGCCAGTTGCACCACGGCGATGGCCGCATGGATATCAGAAAGATTGTATTTGTAGCCAGGCTCGACCACTTCAGCCTGAGGTTTGCGCCCCAGTTGCTGGCGGTCAAACGCATCAACGGCCAAACCGTGGAATTTCAAACAACGCAGGCGATCCGCCAATTCATCGTCGTCGGTGGCAATCAGGCCGCCTTCGGCGCAGGTCAGATTCTTAATCGCGTGGAATGAGAAGATGGCCGTGCCACGAGCACCGACCCACTCACCGTTGTAACGGGAACCGACGGCGTGGGCCGCGTCTTCAATCAGAGGAATGTTGTGGCGTTGAGCCACATCGCGCAACGCGTCCATTTGCAGTGGTGCGCCAGCGTAATGTACCGGAACAATAGCTTTGGTTTTTGCCGTAATCGCTGCTTCAACATCGCTGGCGCTGACCATCAGCGTATCGCGGTCAACGTCAATCATTACCGGCGTCGCGCCGAGCAATTCAATCATGTTGAGGGTGGAAACCCAGGTCTGTGAGGGAGTGATAACTTCGTCGCCTGGGCCAATACCCAGAGCCATCAGGGTGATATGCATACCGGCGGTGGCGGAACAAACAGCAATGGCATGTTTACAGCCGAAGGTGGCGCAAAACTCACTTTCCAACTGCTGATTTTGCGGCCCGGTAGTGATCCAACCTGAGCGCAATACCCTTTCTACCGCCGCGATTTCTTCATCGCCAATCGCTGGGCGTGAGAAAGGTAAAAATTGATCCATAGTTAACCCCAAACGTATCAAACTTCTTTTAATGACACTGTAGATCTCTTTTATTTAACGGATATTAAACGCCAGAGAGAATCGTTCCTGGTTGATTAACTGCCAATGTACGGCCGCAAGCTTAACTAAACCTTAAGATGCGATTTATTATCAGTTAACTATCTGATCTGCGAGGGCCATCATCATAAAATCAAATTGATTTGATAATCAATTAGTTATAGTAATTTATAATTATTTACTTATTATTTTTGAACTTAATCATCGTAGCACGTCAGCGACGGTTTTCAAGATTGGACAGACAATTTTAAGCAAAAAGGGAAATAACGCCGACCGTTATCTCGCTATTTATATCGGGTCCGTTTAATTTTCGTTTAGGGTGAATTTTAACCGTGCTAACGGACTATGCAGTTTTGGTCATAATCCAGCGTTGATCGCCAACCGCCTGCAAGTGAAAATCCACGTCATAAATTGTTGAAAGCAATAACGGCTCCATCACTTCCTGCGTGGCTCCCTGGGCAACCAAACGGCCTGCATGCAATAACCAAACTCGGTCGGCCTGCTGCAAGGTATGGTTGAGGTCATGCGCGCAAACTAATGCACTGCGCCCACTTTGGCAAAACTCCCGCAGCAACCTATCCAGGGCAACCTTCTGCGCCACGTCCAGACTGTTTGTCGGTTCGTCCAGCAACAACAGTTGGCTCCGCGGATTGACCGTCGGCCAGACTTGCAACAATACCGCCGCCAGCCGCACCCGTTGCCACTCCCCGCCGGATAGTTGTGTCAACATGCGGGACAATTTATCCATCAGTTTCAGACGCTGACAGAGATAAAGAAGGGTACTTTCCAGAGCCTCTTCCTCGGCCCCCGCAGGGCGGTGCAGTTCCAGATATTGGAATACGGGCATCAGCGCGACCGGCGGCTGTTGCTGGCTCAAATAGGCACGGCGCAACGCCAACTCATGGCCCTGATAGTCTTCCAATGGTTTCCCGGCGAGCAAGATATCACCTGTACCCGGCAATATACCCGCCAGTCGCGCCAGCAGCGTGCTTTTACCGGCGCCATTCGGACCAATAAGGTGAAACTGCAACCCAGCATCGACCTGTGCTGAAAACGGCGTAAAACGCCCTTCTACCCCAACCTGACTGAGTTGCAGCATGCTTAATTACCACTCCCTCTTTATTTTTCGGCCAACGCCTGTTTAACCGCAGCAACCAAGATCGGATCTTCCGGCGTTGTGTCCGGGGAGAAACGCTGGATCACAGTGCCATCGCGCCCGATCAGGAATTTCTCAAAGTTCCACAAAATATCGCCGGTTTGCTTCGGTGCCCGGCCCTTGCTGCTCATGCGTGCCAGGAACTCACTGCCCTGTGGTGCAACGGCTTGAGGTTCTGCAGCGATCAGCGCCTGATACAATGGATGCCGGTTTTCACTGTTGACTTCGAGTTTGGCAAACATCGGGAACTGGACGCCAAAGGTGCCACGGCAAAAAGCCAGGATCTCTTCGTTGCTTCCTGGTTCCTGCCCAAGGAACTCGTTAGACGGAAAGCCCAGGACTTCAAAACCTTGCTCCCGGTGGGTTTCATATAAGGCTTCCAGTCCTTCGTACTGTTTCGTCAAGCCGCACTCTGATGCCACATTCACCACCAGTAACACGCGGCCTTTATACGTACCCAGCGTGGTGGGCTGGTTTTGGATGGTATTCAGTGGAATGTCATAAATCGGTTGAGCCATGGATTTTATCCTCTTGTTTTGCTTGCAGATGAACAGAGAAACTACCTTACGCTTTTTACCCGGATCAGTAACCAGATAAATAGAGGTGCACCCAACGTAGCGGTCACCACACCAATGGGTAATTCAGCCGACAGCAAAGTAATACGAGCCATGACATCGGCCGCAAGCAACACGCCGGCGCCCGCCAACGCGCAGCCGGGCAATAAATAACGTTGGTTGGTCAGGCCACTCAGACGCAGTATATGCGGTATCACTAAACCGACGAAACCGATCACCCCCGCCAAGGCGACGCTAACCCCCACCAGCCAGCCGATCGCTAAAACCAGCAGGTTGCGCCAGAGGTGCAAAGAAAGGCCAAGCTGGCGAGCTTGCACTTCCCCCAGCGCCATAAAGTTCAGCGCCTTGCCCTGAACGCACAACCACAACAACACGGGCAACAGCGCCAATACCAGCCACTTCTGTCGCCAGTCAACGCCGCCAAACCCTCCCATCATCCAATACATAAGTTGGCGCAAATCCAGACTGGAACTGAAATACACCGCCCAGGTCATCACGGCACTGCACAGAATGCCCAGGGCAACGCCGACCAGCAGTAAACGCGCATTGGTCAAGCGCTTGCGCCGCGCAAAACTGAGCAACAGGAAAGTCATTATCAATGCACCGGCAATAGCGCTCAGGCTCATCATCGCCACCGGCAGCAGGCCGTTGCCCAACAGCACCGTTAGCACCAACGCCACACCCGCGCCATTTGCCACCCCCAGCAAACCCGGTTCGGCCAACGGATTCTCAAAGAGTGCCTGCATTACCGCACCCGCAACCGCCAGGCTCGCCCCGACCAACATCACCGCCAGCGCACGGGGCAAGCGTAATTGCCAGACAAAGAGCTGCGCCGTTTCACTCGACCACTGCGTGGGCCAAAGCCATATATCACCGGCACTGAGGCTGAAAACAAAAGCAACGGCAACGCCCAACGCCAACACCATGAGATGCCGTTTATCGCGATGACGCTGTTTGTGCAGCAATAAGGTAAAAGTCTGGCGGGTTGACATAAGTGTGGCGGTTCCCTGCTGGCCGTGATCAGCGGCCGAATAATTGACGTCTGGGTCAAATATTAGGGGGTTAGCCTCAGAAGGGAAAGCATTGCATAAGGATTACGGCAGGAAAACAGCGGCTAATCCTGCCCACAACCCTCAGGTGATGGCAAGATTAGCCGCCGTTAAATCAATTAGCGGCGAGGGTCGTTATTGTTTTGCGGATAGGGTTTGCCGTGACCATTGTCACGATCGCGGCCATTATCGCGGTCGCCATTGTCATGATGATTGCCGTTATCACGATGATCACGCTCACCGTGGAACGGGTTACCCCCTCGCTCAGGGCCACGGTGATCATTTCCGCGCGGCGGCGAGGGTTGCCAACGCCCACCATCCCAATACATACCGCGGTTGTTTCGTTCGCCAATACCGCGTCCCTGGTGTTCATGCCACCATTGTGGTGGGCGCCAGTCGTATCCATCCCAATAGTAGCCGCGACGGTCCTGATCCCCCAAATGCACCGCAACACCCGGTACATTGATATCGATAGAGACATCCGCCTTTGCAACCAGCGGCAGCAGCAGCGGTAAACACACCAGCAACAGGATCTTTTTCATTTTACGCTCCTACTTTATTTTCTCGCTGTGGTGTTTATATCAGTGCGTTTATTTTGCGCCTATCTCACCAAAGCCTATTTTCAGATCGTTTTCATCTCCTTTACACAATCCATACAGTCAACTTTTCGTTATTTAAATAATTATAGCTGCTAACAACGTTTAACGAATAACTGACGTACTGCGTACCCTACCGACATTTATAATTCAACCAACACCCACCAGAGAGATATTATTATGATTAAGCGTATTGTACTGCTGCTGACCGTTGCCGTGCTGGCCACGGCGCTTAGCGCCTGTTGCTACGGACCTTACGGTGGTGGACACCGAGGCGGTGGTGGCCCTGGCCACTACTACAACCATTATTAATTATTAGGGGCTTCGGCCCCTTTTATTTATGGTAATGCGAAGTTAAAAATAACCATAAGAATAATCCGCAAACGATATATTATTTTGGATTTAAAAAAACCAATGAAACTTAATTTTTTAATTCGTTTTTCCGCCTTAATTTAAGAATAAACCGAATTTAATACACAAAAAGAAAAAGGCCGCAAAAGCGGCCTTTTTTGGTTTCACGTAACTTACTCTTTCGGGCTTGCGTTCTCTACCCGACTTTTCAGCTTTTGTCCCGGACGGAAAGTGACCACGCGGCGCGCCGTAATCGGAATATCCTCGCCGGTCTTCGGGTTACGCCCCGGACGTTGGTTTTTGTCACGCAAATCAAAATTGCCAAAACCTGACAGTTTTACCTGCTCACCGTTCTCAAGAGCACGACGTACCTCTTCGAAAAACAGTTCTACCAGGTCTTTGGCATCCCGTTTGCTAAGCCCAAGCTTTTCAAACAGGTGTTCTGACATTTCAGCTTTAGTAAGCGCCATAGGTTCAATCCCTCAAGGATGCTTGGAATCGCTGTTTTAGAGCCTCTACACATTTTGCAACGGTAACGGCTATCTCCTCTTCTTCCAGTGTACGAGCGGTATCCTGCAATACCAGACTGATAGCCAGGCTCTTATAACCCTCTGCCACGCCCTTGCCACGGTACACATCAAACAAGTTTACGCCAACTACCTGATTTGCGCCAACTTTCTTACACTCTGCCAAAATATCTTCTGCGGGGACGTTTTCAGCCACCACAACAGCGATATCACGGCGGTTTGCCGGGAAGCGAGAAACCTCTCGCGCCTGAGGCACGGCGCGGCTTGCGACCTTGTTCCACTCCAGTTCGAACACCACTGTTCGGCCGTTAAGATCCAGTTTACGTTCAAGTTCCGGATGAACTACACCGATGAAACCTACAGGTTCACCTTGGAAATAAATGCCCGCACTCTGCCCCGGGTGCAATGCTGGATGAGTCTCTGCCTTGAACTGAATTTCAGATAATTTACCGGTCAGCTCCAGAACAGACTCCAGATCCCCTTTTAAATCATAGAAGTCGACAGGCTTACGCGCCAGATCCCAATGTTCTTCATGCGTATGGCCCGCAATCACCCCAGCTAGCATGACGTCCTGACGGATACCCAGATTTGCCGCAGTATCAGGCACAAAGCGCAGGCCGCTTTCAAACAGGCGCAGGCGAGTTTGCTGACGATTCTGGTTATAGACAACCGCAGACAGCAAACCGGTCCACAGAGACAGACGCATCGCAGACATTTCGACCGAAATCGGGCTTGGCAGAATCAAGACGTCTTCGCCAGGGTGCAGTAAGGCCTGAACTTTAGGAT
The DNA here is from genome assembly GCF_017832355.1 of Serratia sp. PL17. Classification (GTDB taxonomy): domain Bacteria; phylum Pseudomonadota; class Gammaproteobacteria; order Enterobacterales; family Enterobacteriaceae; genus Serratia. The sequence goes on along the minus strand of NZ_JAFIBY010000001.1, from coordinate 1,039,196 downwards.
CAACAAAGCTATAGGTGATAGCTTCCTGATAACCGTGATCGACCAACATGGTCTTCACACGCTTCAACGTCAGATCCGCTTCACGATGCTTGGTCATGATCAGGTCAGCGCGTACCGGGACGTCAGGAATATTGTTGTAGCCGTAAACACGGGCCACTTCTTCCACCAGGTCTTCTTCGATTTCCATATCAAAACGCCAGCTAGGCGCAACCGCCAACCAGTTATCGCCCTGCTCGGTCACCTGGCAACCCAAACGACGCAGAATGTCGCTTACCTGCTCACTTGGCACAACGTGACCAATCAGGCGATCCAGTTTTTCACGACGCAACGTAATGGTGGCGCGTTTTGGCAGCTCGCTTTCAGCGGTTACATCAATCACAGGGCCAGCCTGACCGCCGCAGATATCAATCAACAGACGAGTCGCTCGCTCCATTGCTTTATACTGCAACGCAGGATCAACGCCACGCTCGTAACGGTGTGATGCGTCAGTGTGTAAGCCATGACGGCGTGCGCGTCCGGTAATGGACAACGGGCTAAAGAAAGCGCACTCCAGCAGCACATCCTGGGTGGATTCGTTAACACCGGAATGTTCACCACCGAAGATGCCCCCCATCGCCAGGGCTTTCTGGTGATCGGCAATCACTAAAGTATCGGCGTTCAGCTTCGCTTCGTTACCGTCCAACAGCGTCAGGGTTTCGCCTTCGCTTGCCATACGCACCACGATACCGCCTTCAATGCGGCTCAGGTCGAAGGCATGCATGGGTTGCCCCAGTTCCAACAGTACATAGTTGGTCACATCAACCACAGCATCAATGGAGCGGATACCGCAACGACGCAGTTTTTCACGCATCCACAGTGGGCTGGCAGCCTTAACGTCGATGCCTTTTACTACGCGGCCAAGATAACGCGGGCACGCCTGAGGCGCATCAACACGGATTGGCAATGTATCATTGATAGTTGCGGCTACCGAGCTCATATCCGGTTCGGTCAACGCGACCTGATTCAAAACGCCAACATCGCGTGCAACGCCAATAATACCCAGGCAGTCGGCACGGTTCGGCGTGACGCTGATTTCGATCGCGTTGTCGTTCAGCTGCAGATATTCGCGAATATCTGTCCCGATTGGCGCGTCTTCCGGTAGCTCAATGATACCGTCGTGATCGTCGGTAATCCCCAGTTCGGAGAACGAACAGAGCATACCCTCAGAAGGTTCGCCACGCAGTTTCGCAGCTTTGATTTTGAAGTCGCCTGGCAGCACTGCGCCCACGGTAGCAACAGCCACTTTCAAGCCAGTGCGGCAGTTTGGTGCGCCGCAGACGATGTCCAGCAGACGGTCACCACCCACATTAATCTTGGTTACGCGCAGTTTGTCCGCGTTCGGATGCTGACCGCACTCCACAACATGGCCCACGACCACGCCGTTAAAGGCACCCGCGACAGGCTCCACGCCGTCCACTTCCAGGCCGGCCATGGTAATTTGATCGGATAATGCTTCGCTGCTGATGGCCGGGTTTACCCACTCGCGCAACCAGAGTTCACTGAATTTCATGTGATATTCCCGCCTTACTTAAACTGTTTGAGGAAACGCAGATCGTTTTCGAAGAATGCACGCAGATCGGTAACGCCGTAACGCAGCATCGTCAGACGCTCCATACCCATACCGAAAGCGAAACCGGAATAAATCTCCGGATCGATGCCCACATTGCGCAGCACGTTCGGGTGAACCATGCCGCAGCCCAGCACTTCCAGCCACTTGCCATTTTTACCCATCACATCCACTTCAGCGGAAGGCTCGGTAAACGGGAAGTAAGACGGACGGAAACGAACCTGCAAGTCTTCTTCAAAGAAGTTATTCAGGAAATCATGCAATGTCCCCTTCAGGTTGGTGAAGCTGATGTCTTTATCAACAATCAGGCCTTCCATCTGATGGAACATCGGGGTATGTGTCTGGTCGTAATCGTTACGGTACACACGGCCCGGTGCAATAATGCGGATTGGCGGCTGCTGGTTCTTCATGGTGCGGATCTGCACGCCGGATGTCTGTGTGCGCAGTAAGCGTGTGGCGTCGAACCAGAAGGTATCGTGATCGGCGCGCGCCGGGTGATGACCCGGAATATTCAACGCGTCGAAGTTGTGATAGTCATCTTCAATTTCCGGCCCGGTCTCCACGGAGAAACCTAACTCACCGAAGAAGGCTTCGATACGGTCGATGGTGCGCGTCACCGGATGCAATCCACCGTTTTCCATGCGGCGGCCCGGCAAAGAGACGTCGATGGTTTCTGCGGCCAGACGTTCGTTCAATGCGGCAGATTCCAGCGTGTTTTTACGCGCGTTCAGCGCTTCCTGCACCGCTTGTTTTGCCTGGTTGATCACCGCACCGGCAGCCGGGCGATCTTCCGCCGGCACGTCACGCAGCGATTGCATCTGCAAGGTGAAATGACCTTTTTTGCCTAAATATTCGACGCGTACCAAATCTAACGCGGCAACATCCTGGGCATCTTCTACGGCTGCCTTGGCATTGGCAACCAGCTCTGCGAGATGTGGCATTGCTTTCCTCTTCCTCTGGCCGATATGGCTCTAAGTAATTGTTATCTATTATTCGAACACGCCTTTAGCACATCTTCAAAGCATTTAACGCTTTAACCCGGCTTCGAAGACGGCCAAAAACAAAAAAGCCTCCACAAGGGAGGCTTAGGCGCTACTTTTCGTTTCTTTTCTTACGCGCAAAGCCTCCTGAGTTCAGGCGCTAAAGTAAAAAAAGAAACGAAAAATAGCAGCTTTCATGATTGTATTACCTGGTCAATGATTGTCCACCAGTGATATAGCGGCGGTCAATAAAAGTCAATGTGTGTCGCTGAAAACAAAGATTAAAGAGGGAGCAAGCTCCCTCTTTAATAACTGACTTACGCCAGTGCTGCTTTCGCTTTCTCAACCAGTGCAGAGAATGCCACTTTGTCGAAGACTGCGATGTCAGCCAAGATCTTACGGTCAATTTCAATAGAAGCTTTTTTCAAGCCGTTAATGAATTTGCTGTAAGACATGTCGTTCTGACGAGCAGCAGCGTTAATACGTGCAATCCACAGCTGACGGAACTGACGCTTACGTTGACGACGGTCACGGTAAGCGTACTGACCTGCTTTGATTACTGCCTGGAAGGCAACACGATAAACGCGCGAACGGGCACCGTAGTAACCTTTCGCTTGTTTTAAAATTTTCTTGTGACGTGCGCGTGCAATTACACCACGTTTTACGCGAGCCATATGCTCTCTCCTAAAGTCTTATTCTAGATTCAAAAAAAATGGCTTAAGCGTACGGCAAGCACGCGACAACCAGGACCATATCGTTTTTAGACACCATGCCTTTCGGACGCAGGTGACGTTTACGCTTGGTTGCTTTTTTGGTCAGAATATGACGCAGGTTAGCATGTTTACGCTTAAAACCACCGCTGCCGGTTTTTTTGAAGCGTTTGGCTGCACCACGTACAGTTTTAATCTTTGGCATTTTAATTAAATCCACTTCGCATTGTTAAACAACAAGTCAGTGAGGCGAATAAAACCCACACAACGCATGCGCTGCGTGGGTTCGATTACTTGGAAGCCTTACTGTCTCTTCTTAGGTGCGAGCACCATGATCATCTGACGACCTTCGATCCTTGTAGGGAAGGATTCGACAATGGCCAAATCAGAGTCTTCACACAGATCTTTACGGACGCGGTTAAGCACTTCCATACCGATCTGTTGGTGCGCCATCTCACGCCCACGGAAACGCAGGGTGATTTTGGCTTTATCGCCATCTTCCAGAAAGCGAATCAGGTTGCGTAGTTTGACCTGATAGTCGCCATCATCGGTACCAGGACGGAATTTGATTTCCTTGACCTGAATAACTTTTTGCTTCTTCTTCTGTTCTTTTGTCGACTTGCTCTTCTCGTAGAGGAATTTGCCGTAATCCATGATTCGACAAACTGGCGGTTCGGCATTTGGGCTGATTTCTACTAAATCAACACCCGCTTCCTCAGCTTTTTCAAGAGCTTCATTCAGACTGACAATACCAATCTGCTCGCCATCGACGCCGGTTAGGCGAACTTCTTGCGCGCGAATTTCTCTGTTAATGCGATTAGGACGCGCCGGTTGAACTCGTTTTCCGCCTTTAATACTTTATTCCTCCAGTTGATGAAGACTACGGCTGCGAATCTCTTTCAGCAGCTTGTCTACGACTTCATTTACGTCCAGGCTTCCCAGGTCTTTGCCACGGCGGGTACGAACGGCAACTTTGCCTGATTCGACCTCTTTATCACCGCACACCAACATGTAAGGAACCCGTCGTAAAGTATGTTCGCGAATTTTAAAGCCAATCTTCTCATTTCTCAAGTCCGCTTTCACGCGAATACCTGCGTCCTGCAGTTTTTTGGTCAATTGCTGGACATAATCAGACTGACTGTCGGTGATATTCATCACCACCACCTGCACCGGAGCAATCCAGGTCGGGTAGAACCCTGCGTATTCTTCGGTAAGGATACCGATGAAACGTTCCATGGAGCCCAAAATAGCGCGGTGAATCATTACCGGGACCACGCGATCGTTGTTTTCGCCAACATACGACGCGCCTAAACGACCCGGCAAGAAGAAATCGAGCTGCACGGTACCACATTGCCATGCACGATCCAAACAATCATGCAGAGTAAATTCAATTTTTGGTCCGTAGAAGGCACCCTCACCCGGCTGATATTCAAACGGAATCCCGTTTTCAGTCAGCGCTGCAGCCAAATCGTCTTCTGCACGCGTCCACATATCGTCAGTACCGATACGCTTCTCTGGGCGGGTTGAAAGCTTCACAGCAATCTTGTCGAAGCCAAAAGTGCCGTACACATCATAGACCATTCTGATGCATTCGTTTACTTCGGCACGCACCTGCTCTTCAGTACAGAAGATATGGGCGTCATCCTGAGTAAAACCGCGTACACGCATCAGGCCATGCAGAGAACCTGACGGCTCATTGCGGTGGCAGCTGCCGAACTCGCCCATACGCAGTGGCAAATCACGGTAAGACTTCAAGCCCTGGTTGAAGATCTGCACGTGTCCCGGGCAGTTCATTGGCTTGATGCAATACTCGCGGTTTTCCGACGAGGTAGTGAACATGGCGTCTTTATAGTTTTCCCAGTGCCCGGTTTTTTCCCACAGCACACGGTCCATCATAAATGGCCCTTTCACTTCCTGATACTGGTACTCTTTGAGCTTCATACGCACAAAGGCTTCCAACTCACGGAAAATGGTCCAACCGTCGTTGTGCCAGAACACCATACCCGGTGCTTCTTCCTGCATATGGTACAGATCGAGCTGCTTGCCGATCTTGCGGTGGTCACGCTTAGCCGCTTCTTCCAGACGCTGCAAATAGGCATTCAGCTGTTTCTTGTCTGCCCAGGCAGTACCATAGATACGCTGCAGCATTTTATTTTTGCTGTCGCCACGCCAGTAAGCGCCCGACGTTTTCTGCAGTTTGAAATGATGGCAGAAACGCATGTTCGGCACGTGCGGACCGCGGCACATGTCGACGTATTCTTCGTGGTGATACAGGCCAGGACGGTCGTCATGGCTGATATTCTCATCCAGGATCGCCACTTTGTAGCTTTCGCCACGTGCAGCAAAGGTGTCGCGGGCTTCTTGCCAGCTAACCTTTTTCTTGATGACGTCATAATCTTTGTCAGCCAACTCATGCATCCGCTTTTCAAGCAGATCCAGGTCTTCCTGCGTCAGGGTACGGTCAATATCAACGTCATAGTAGAAACCGTTGTCAATCACTGGACCGATGGCCATTTTGGTGTCTGGCCACAGTTGTTTGATCGCATGGCCTAACAGGTGCGCACAAGAGTGGCGCATGATTTCCAGACCTTCGGCGTCCTTGATGGTGATGATCGCCAGTTGCGCATCTGATTCGATCAGATCGCCGGCATCAACCAGTTCACCGTTTACACGGCCGGCAATACAGGCCTTCGCCAAGCCAGGGCCGATATCAAGGGCAACATCCAGGGGGGAAACGGCACGATCAAAATGACGCTGACTTCCGTCAGGAAGAGTAATAACAGGCATTAATAATTCCTTATCTACAGTGGTGACCCACACGACAGATCACATGAAGAAATACAAAATCGTTTAAATACATTATGTTATGAACGCTATTCAACTTTACCCTGCCGAATATATGCCCTCATGAACACATAATGTCTATGTGACATGGTGCGACGCCATAACGGAACGGACAGTGTAACACTATGATTAGCGCGCCATCTACCCGGAGTTTCTGGGCAGGCTTTGAATAAGCGATGAATTAGGTTCTCTACACCAGAAAGCCTCTCCTGCACGCAAGACCATAGGCGTCATGACACTAAAATAAGCCGGTTCAGGCAGAGACATCTGTTCACCGATAATTTTTTGTGTCCAACCCCAAACGGGTCCTGAGCAGACAGACAATAATATTGCGTCAATCAGCTATGGCGAACATGCTCCGCTCCCGCTATCCTGATGCCATTAACGGCAGAGTTGAGACAGCATCCCGCATCATGAACCGGTTATTGAAGTTACTCGTTGGTGCCTGCATCGTGTTGGTGGCTATTTTTGCGCTGTTGCATTTGGGGGCAGACCGCCACCCAAGAGCCATTGCGGTTAACGAACCGCCAATGGAGTGTGAAGATACACAAGAGATAACCAGCGATTGTGTGAATGACGATGATACCAACACTGACGCTGTTCCTGAGCTGACCCCTTCCAGCACTCAAGGATAATGAGCTGCAAATACCATTCCTCTATATTACAGATCTATTCCCCTGCCACTGCCCCTCAACAGGTGGCAAACCAGGGGATGACTCTATGCCGCGTCACAACATTCACTGAAAACAGGAAGTTTGAACCATGACGAGTATTCTGCAGTTATTCCAGGCCATTGGGCTGGGTTTGGTGCTACTGCTGCCGTTGGCCAACCCACTCACTACGGTCGCGCTGTTACTCGGTCTTTCGGGTAACATGACGCGTGAAGAACGCAATCAACAATCACTGATGGCGTCGGTCTATGTGTTCTTCATCATGACGGTAGCGTTCTATGCCGGTCAGTTAGTCATGAACACTTTCGGGATTTCTATTCCCGGCTTGCGTATTGCCGGTGGACTGATCGTGGCATTCATTGGCTTTCGTATGTTGTTCCCGCAACAGCGCGCGGAAGAGGCGCCCGAGGTTGAAACCAAGAACAACGAATTGCGTAAGAAAACCTCCGTCAATATCGCTTTTGTCCCGCTAGCCATGCCCAGCACCGCAGGCCCTGGGACCATTGCCATGATCATCAGTTCGGCCTCAAGCGTTAAAGAAAACACCCTGGGATTTGCGCATTGGGTACTGCTGGTAGCACCTGTAGCCATCTTCCTGACGGTCGCCGTTATCCTGTGGGCCTGCTTGCGCAGCTCCGGCGCTATCATGCGTCTCGTGGGTCAAAGCGGCATTGAGGCAATATCACGCCTGATGGGGTTCCTGCTGGTGTGTATGGGTGTGCAATTTATTATCAACGGCATATTGGAGATCATCTCCACTTACACCCCTGCCGTCGCCTGACCGGTTAAACGGGCGCGATTGCCGCGCCCGCTTCACTTATTTACCTGCCGGCGCCTGCGCGCCTAGAATCCCCTTGCCTTCCGGCACTTCGGTAAATCGACTGAGGATCTCGCTGTAGGTTTTCGCCGGGTCCAAATCCTTGAACTGAGTCGGATAGATAAACTTCGCCAGATACTCGAGTCCAACGATATTGTAAGGATGATTGTAGAAGTTGTGGTAGATGCCATAGAAGCGCCCCTCTTTCACCGCGGAAAGCTGGGCAAAGCCTGGGCGTTGCTTCATTTTGTTGAACGCATCATCAACCTGCTGTTGCGTCACACCATAGCCAAAAGGCACTGCGGCGTTGGTTTTGCTGGCCCACTGGGAGCCGGATACAATATAGGCATCCGGTTTCATGCTGATCACTTTTTCAAGGGATACATCACCCGTCGCGCCCGGTAACAGTGCTGAACCCACGTTGCGTGCACCTACCGCCTCAATCATCCCACCCCAACCAACATGCGCGTGCGTGAAACAGCAAGACTCCAGCCCATTCAGGCCGGCTTTCGCCTCAATAAACACCAGCGGCTTTGGTTCTACCGTTTTGGTTTTATCGAGGATGTGCTGATAGTGCTGCTGATAAAAGTCGGTGTACTGCTTCGCCTCACTTTCACGGTTTAGCGTTTCCCCCAATAACGTGATGCTCTTCGGGGTATTCTCCACTGGCTTTAGCATGGTATCGATAAACAACACCGGGATATTCAGTGCTTGCAGCTTGTCCAACACGCCAGTCTGGCTCAGCGACGGTTTAGAACGCAGCTGCGCTACCATCAGGTCAGGGTGCTTGGCGATGACGCTTTCCAGGTTAACCTCGCCCTTGTCGCTAAACCCCATATCAATAATGTTGTTTGCTCCGGGCCACTTACTCTGCAGGATTTTCCAGGTCTCACCATCACTTTTCTTCAGCAGGTTGTTCCATGCCACCACGCGGGTAAAGGGATCGGCGCGGTCAAGCAAGGCCAGCGCCAAAATATCGCGACCGTCCTGCACCACAATGCGTTTCGGCTCTTGCTTAATGGTCAGGGTTTGACCGGCGGCATCAGTCAGGGTGAGTGGATAAGTGGTCGCCATTGCCTGAGCAGACAAACCACAGGCGCAGGCTAAAGCCAGCAGGGTCATTCGACGGTGCACGTAACACTCCTTAGCGTAGGAAATTAATCCAGAAATAATAATGAGAATTGCTCCCATTATCAAAGAGAACGCCAGACGAGTTTTCGGTTAATTGAAAAGAGATGTGAACAAGAACAAGCTGGTGCGCCGGAGCCGGCGCACCATTGAGATTAAATCAGGCCGTAGATCAACGCCGACAACGCAATCAGCCCCATCACCAGTACGAAGACATTACTTAACGCGCGATAGCGGCGCATTGCAGGTACCGCTCGCACTGCATACATCGGCAGAATAAATAGGATCGCCGCGATGAGCGGGCCGCTGATGGTTTCGATAATATGCAACGCACTCGGATTCCAGACCGTCGCCGCCCACGTCAGCAGGAACAGTAACACCGCGGAAATTCGGTGCGTAATACGCGAACTTAAGGGTTTACCTACCGCACGCGTCAGGCCGTCAATCAGGCTGGTCGCCCCTTCTGTCACCCCCAGAGAAGTACCCAGATAAGACTTGGCCATCGCGAGCATCGCCATCATCGGGCCAAGATAGGCAATCAGTGGATTAGAGAATTTATTCGCCAGCGTAGTCAACACGGTGATGTTTTGCTCTTTAGCCTGTTGCATATCTTCATGAGACAGGCTTAACACGCAGCTGAAGACAAAGAACAATACCGTGACGCAGATCAGGACATAGCTATAGCGCATGATACGTGCGCAGCGGCGTTCAGCCAGATCGCCATACAGACTCTTTTGGGTCGAAGCAAACGACGAAATGATCGGCGCATGGCTAAAAGAAAAGACCATTACCGGCACAGCCAACCACAATGAATGCCAGAGATCAGGGCTGTTGAATTGCGTATTGGCCAGTCCGTTAACAAAGTTGGCCGTTTGCCAGGTGGGCATCAGGTACAACGAAATCCCCATCAAAAACACCAGCAGCGGGAACACCAACATCCCCATCGCCGAAACAATGGCGTCTTTGCCGCGCAACAGAACCAGGTTCAACACAACCACGACTGCCAGGCTCAACCAGATACGTGGCAATGGCGTGATATGAAACTGATGGATTAGGAAGCTGTCGAGCGCGTTGGTAATCGAAATGCTGTACACCAGCACAATCGGAAAGAACGCCATCAGGTACAGCACCATGATGATTTTACCGGCCAGCACGCCGAAGTGCTCAACCACCACATCATGAATATTGCCGTCGCGGCTAGAGCCGGAAAGCACAAAGCGGCTCAGTGCGCGATGCGGTAAATACGTCAACGGGAAGGCAAACAACGCCATCAGCACCAACACTAACGGACCATTTAAACCGGCGTTGATGGGCAGAAACAGTGTACCTGCACCCACCGCCGTAGCGTAGAGACCAAACATCCAGAGGGTGTCGGTTTTATTCCATTTGGCCGGCTGGGCGGAAGCCAGCGTACCTGAATCGGGAGAAATCGTACTCATAGGAAAGCTTACCTTAATCTGCGGCGACAACGATTGCGCCTAACGGGATATCCTTCTCCGCGAATTTTTAATAATAATCAGTGGATTAACTCAGAATTTCATTCACATACCTGATAAAAGGACGGCAAAGGATAATTAAAAATGCTGTCCGGGTCCATCTCTCGCTTGCTGAGTGTCTACTTAGCGAACAATTATCGCGGTAAAAACCGCCACGGGGAGCACAAAAAGCTGGGGCCTCTTACGAGGCCCCAGTCGGCGTTACTTGTTAGCGTCCGGGTGTTCCGGTACCGCTGCGCTGCCCATCTCCTTCTCATCGCGGATCATCGAGCGGTCTTTACGCACGCTGGCCACGTCAGAAGCGCTGATAGGCTTGGCGCTGTTACCCCAGCTTGAGCGAATGAAGTTAACCACATCCGCCACCTGCTGGTCATTCAGACGCCAACCGAACGGTGGCATGGTGATGTTGGATACAGCCCCTTTCACCGCTGGCGTTGTGTTGCCGGTCAACACAATGTGAATCAGCGACGTCGCGTCTTCAGTTTGCACGACCGGGTTACCTTTAAGCGCCGGGAAGGCGCGCTTGTAGCCTACGCCATCAGTACGGTGGCAGGCTGCACAGTTATCGACGTACAGCGCCGCCCCCGGTTTGCTGTCGTTACCACGCCACAGATCCTTGGCGACGCTGTCTTCGACAGGCACTGCCTGCTGCTTGCCATCTTTCGGTGGCAGCGTTTTCAGGTAACGCGAGATCGCCGTCAGGTCTTCATCGCTCAGGTACTGCAAGCTGTGCTCAACCACGTCGCTCATACCGCCGAAGACGATCGACTTGTCATTACGACCGGTTTTCAGGAATTCGGTCAGCTCGGCTTCACTCCAGGTCCCCAACCCGTCCTTATTGTCACCGCGCAGGCTCGATGCAACCCAGCCATCAATCGGTGCATTACTGCCGGACAGATAGTTATCACCGTCGTTATTGCTCAGTGCCTTTTCCTGCATGGTGATGCTACGCGGCGTATGACAAGCACCGCAGTGCCCCAAACCTTCCACCAGATAACGACCACGTTCAATGACGGGATCGGCCTTGGCATTAGCCACAAAGTCCGCAGGCGCCGGCGCAAACATGCCACGCCAGATGCTCAACGGCCAACGCATCGACAGCGGCCAAGGGATGTCTGAATCCTTATTGGCCTGCTCCACCGGCTCCACACCGTGCATGAAATAGGCGTACATGGCGCGCATGTCGTCCTCTTTCACCAGCGCGAATGACGGGTACGGCATTGCCGGGTAGAGCGTGCTGCCATTTTTGGCGACACCCTTACGCACCGCATTGTCGAACTCTTCGAAGCTGTAATCACCGATACCGGTTTTCTTGTCCGGCGAGATATTGGTGGAGTAAATGGTACCGATCGGCGTTTCCATTGCCAGGCCACCGGCAAAGGCTTTACCGCTTTTACCATTGGTGTGGCAGGCCACGCAGTCACCGGCGCGCGCCAGATACTCGCCGCGCTTGATCAGCTCACTGCTGACCGTGGTGTCCTGCGCCCAGACGGAGAAACTCAGTGCACTGAGAACCAGTGCGGGAACAAATGCTTTCATCAGTCGCCGTCCTTATGCCTGCACCAAAGGGCCTGGGTTTTTCAGATACTGCTCGCGGATGGCGCGTGCAGACCAGTAAGCCAACGCGGCTACGGTGCCGGTCGGGTTGTAACCCAGCCCCTGCGGGAACGCCGACGCGCCGATCGAGAACACGTTATGCACGTCCCAGCTTTGCAAATAGCGATTTACCGCGCTGGTTTTCGGATCTTCACCCATTACCGCGCCGCCATTCATATGGGTGGTTTGGTAGCTGGTCGTATCAAAATGGCTGTTGGCGTTTTTCGGACTGCCAGAGATCAGTTTCGGGTTCATGGCCTTGGCGATCGGTGCCATTTTGTCGAACATGAACTGCGCCATCTTGATGTCGTTTTCCTGCCAGTCGAACGTCATACGCAGCAGCGGTTGGCCGAACACGTTCTTGTAGTTAGGATCGAGATCCAAATAGTTGCTGCGATACGACTGGTGCGCGCCGTGGGCATCCATCGAGACATGATGGGTATAGGCATCCGCCACCGCCGCTTTCCATTTGCTGCCCCACGCCGGAGTGCCTGGAGGGGTTGGCAATCCAGAGATGGGTTTAGTGCCCGCCTGGTTGACCCAGAACGGCGAGCCGCCGACGAAGCCTTCTTTAGCATGGTCAAAGTTGTCGGCGTTGAAGTCGTCCACACCTACACCATTACCGCCGGCACCAATGAACGGGTTGGTAAACACGTCCTTGTCAAAGAACGCCTTGATGGTGGTCAGATTCTGGTAAGCGAAGTTACGCCCTACCACACCTTCACCGGTTACCGGATCGTAAGGCTTGCCGATGCCAGACAGCAGCATCAGGTGAACGTTGTGGAACTGGAACGCACCCAGGATCACCAACTCGGCTGGCTGTTCGATTTCACGGCCCTGCGCGTCGATATAATTCACGCCGGTTGCACGAGATTTATCGTCGGTCAGGTTCACCTTCAACACGTTGGCGTTGGTGCGTAACTCGAAACGCTTCTCCATCCGCAACGCCGGCAAGATATTGACGTTCGGCGATGCTTTGGAATACATGTAACAGGCATAGCCGCTGCAGAAACCGCAGAAGTTACATGGCCCCATCTGCGCACCGTAGGGGTTGGTGTAGGAATCTGATGTATTGGCTGACGGCAGATTGTAAGGGTGATAACCCACGTCCCGCGCCGCTTTCTCAAACAGCTGTGCAGAAAACGTATTCTTCTGCGCCGGCAGCGGGAAGTTGTCTGAACGGTCCGCCGCAAAAGGGTTTCCGCCTTTCGTCGCCATCTTCTGGCCTTTGACTGTCCAGGCCGTGCCGGACGTGCCGAACACTTTCTCGGCCTTGTCGAAGAAGGGTTCCAGCTCGTCATAGGTTACGCCGAAGTCTTGAATGGTCATGTCCTTCGGAATAAAGCTTTTGCCATAACGTTCTTCGTAGTGGCTACGCATGCGCAGCTCGATAGGATCGATGCGGAAATGCACCCCAGACCAGTGCAGACCTGCACCACCCACGCCGGTACCCGGCAAGAACGCCGCCAACTGGCGATAAGGTACCGCTGTCTGGCTGGTATTGTGACGAATCGTCACGGTGCTTTTAGACAGGTCCTGGAACAGTTTGCGGCGAATATTATAGGTCAGTTCGTCAATCACCTGCGGGTAGGAACCGTCCGGGTAGGTATCGCGCATCGGGCCGCGCTCCAGCGCAACCACGTTGAGGCCAGCCTCGGTCAGTTCTTTGGCCATAATGGCGCCAACCCAGCCGAAGCCGACGATCACCGCGTCTACTTTTTTCATTACCGTTGCCATTGTTAACCCCTCTCCCCACGAATTGATACCGGGGGTAAGGGATAACGCTCTCCTCGCTCGACCCAGTCCATAAAATCGGCGCGCGCGCCCGGAAAATTAATGAGCTTCCAACCGACCATGTCTTTATTACCACCATGGATCGGATCGCTGAAGAAACCTTCGCGGGTGTTTTGCAACAGGTAGGAGAAAAACAACTTGGCAGGTAACTGCTGGAATTCCGCATCACCAGACTCAAACTTTTGCAGCATGGCGTCCTGCTGCGCAGCGTCTAATTCGGCAAAAACTTTACCGGCGGTTTTCTTGCTGTAAGCGTCGGCATCGGCAATACCGAGGTTGTAGATTTGCTTCGGCACCAACGGCAGCTGGTAACCCATTTCCTTCGGCACATCCGGGTTAAACGGTCCCTGCATGTACCAAATAGAACCGGTAGCGTAAGGGGTATTCATCTGACGATCGATAAATTCCGGTACGCCGGCTTCCAATGCGCCAGGACCGCGATCGTCAGCAGGGATCAACCGTGCCGTCGCCGCCTTGACGAACGCCCACTCTTCCGGGGTGAAGAACGTAGGCTGGTAGTCATTTTGTTTAGGGGTATCTGTCGCCGCAACCGCCGGCATGGTGGCTGTCAGCGCGCTAACGCCACTGCCGCCAATCACCGCTGCGGGGATTAAAGTCATCGATTTCAACAGGAAATCGCGCCGTGAATTGTTAGTTTTATCGTCCGACATATCACATTCCATCCAAAGATAATCACAACTATTTAACCTCAACCTTGCGGTCGATGCGGGTTTTAAACATAAATTGTTACCTATTTGTCTATTTATTGAAGGCCACAAAGTGAGCAAACGCAAAAATGTTACCGGTAACTTATTGAATGAACGTAAAGATTTGGTTGGTAATGTAAATTTAACTATTTGTGCGGTTTTTTAGGTAACAGGATGGGAAATAACGAAAAATGAGAGTTGTATCGCGATTTTACTGCGCGCCGATAAAAAAACGGCCCCATTAAGGGGCCGTTTAATCAACGAAATCTGAACTAGGGTGACATTGCCTGGTAGGCCGTCGTCACTTTCCATAAATAGCGCGGCGCCTGCGGGGCTGGGTGCTTTTTCTGGATGTGTTGATAAAACTCATCCGGGCTCATTTGATTGATGCGGTTTACCGCCACGCGCTTATCTGATGAGAAGGTGCGTAACATGGCACCGGCCCCATTCACATAAGAAACAATGGTGGCATAACGCAATGTTTGTGGATCATTGATCCCGGCTAGCTGCTGGCTTTGAAGAATATTGATATAGGCTGTTCCCAGATCAATATTGACCGCCGGATCCTTCAACTCACGCGAGCTTGGCTGCCCGCTTCTTCCTTTAAGACGATAGGCATCACGCCCGGCGGTTGAAGGTTTCAGCTGCATTAACCCTACTGCGTTCGAGGTGCTGACTGCGTTCGGGTTAAACCCGGACTCCACCTGAATAATCGCTTTAATCAGCGTTTCGTCAACGCCATAACTGTTGGCGGCCTGACGAATATAATCGTTATAGGCTATCGGTGTCCCTGTGCGGTTAACCGGAGCTTGCGGGGGGGTCTTTAACCAACCACCGCGCGATGTGCCACTGCTTAAATTATTGTTTGCGTTTTGCGGGTCTTTGGCGCACCCCGACAAAAGCAAAATTGCCGTCAGGCAACCTATTTTTGTTTTCACAGAATCCTTCACCCCTTTCAATGAGTTGCGTAGCATATACAACTTGTAAGGACGCCTGTACGCTTTTTTTGGTCTACTCTCAAGCTACTCGTATACCAAGAGGTGATTTATGAGTCAATCTGCAACGACGTGTTTTGTGGTGACTTTTCGCTACCAGGAAGAAGGATTAGCTGATTTAGCCAAGCTAACAGGACAATTAACCCTTCAGGGATTTGTCACGTCAGTGACTGACGAACAAGGCGTTCCACATGAGCTGGGCAGCAACAGTTTTGCGTTAATAACCCCGCTGGATCAAAAGGATGTACTGTTGTTGGCACAGAAGCTGGGTGAGGTCGCACTGAGGAAAACCCCGGAGGTCGATATTGTCACCTATGACGACTACGTTAAGCGGTTACATACTGATACATAAAATGCTATAACTTACGGGGCGGTATTATTTTTTCGTGTTGAGGAAATAACCGGCAGTCAACCTGCAGGTGACGCTTGACTTTGCTCTAATTGATATTGATAATCATTTTCATTTGAGCCAGGAGATGTCACCATGCTTTTGAAACAATACATTTTTCCACGCCTTTCTATTGTTCGGGCGTGGACATGTTGTCGCCCTTTCGCACTGATGTGCCTATTAGTGAGCGCCAGTCTGACTAGCCATGCTGCCTTGGCGGAAAAAAAATTGCGCGTGGTGACCACCTTCACCATCATCCAAGACATCGCTCAAAACGTGGCCGGTGATGCTGCCGTGGTAGAGTCAATTACCAAACCGGGCGCCGAGATCCACGATTACCAACCGACGCCACGCGATATCGTCAAAGCGCAACATGCAGATCTTATTCTATGGAACGGCATGAATCTGGAGCGCTGGTTCCAACGTTTCTTCGAGAACATTAAACAGGTGCCCGCGGCGGTAGTGACTGAAGGCATCACCCCACTCCCGATCCGTGAAGGCCCCTATAACGGCAACCCGAACCCGCATGCCTGGATGTCCGCCACTAACGCGCTGGTGTATATCGAGAATATTCGCAAAGCATTGGTGCAATACGATCCTGCCAATGCGGAAACCTATAACCGCAATGCCAAAGCCTATGCGGCCAAAATTGCCGCGTTGGACGCCCCATTGCGCGAACGCCTGGCGCGCATCCCTGAAGCCCAGCGCTGGCTGGTAACCAGTGAGGGTGCCTTTAGCTATCTGGCGAAAGACTATCAGTTAAAAGAAGTCTACCTGTGGCCCATCAATGCTGATGAGCAAGGCTCACCGCAACAGGTTCGCCGAGTGATCGACGCCGTTCGCGCTCATCATATTCCTGTGGTATTCAGCGAAAGCACCATTTCTGACAAGCCGGCCAAACAGGTGGCGAAAGAAACCGGGGCAAAATATGGCGGCGTGCTGTACGTCGATTCGCTATCCACTCAGGGCGGCCCGGTCCCTACCTATATCGACCTGCTCAATGTTACCGTACAAACCATTGCCAAAGGATTTGATCAATGACCACTGAGGTTTTTGTCCGCCCAGAGTTAAGCGTGGACGACGTTACCGTGACCTACAACAACGGACATACCGCTATCCACAACGCCAGCTTCAGCTTGAGTGGCGGTGCAATCTGCGCGCTGGTGGGCGTTAACGGCAGTGGCAAATCGACACTATTCAAAAGCATCATGGGGCTGGTGCGCCCCACCACGGGGCGCGTTCAGCTAAACGAACAACCAGTCGCGCAAGCACTGAAGAAAAACGTTATCGCCTACGTCCCGCAAACCGAAGACGTCGACTGGAATTTCCCTGTGTTAGTGGAAGACGTGGTGATGATGGGCCGCTATGGCAAAATGAACTTTCTGCGTATCCCATCCAAAGAAGACCGCTTACGGGTCGATAAAGCATTGGAGCGCGTTGGCCTCAGCGAGCTGCGTACCCGCCAGATTGGTGAACTGTCTGGCGGGCAGAAAAAACGTGTCTTTTTGGCACGCGCTTTGGCCCAGCAAGGTACGGTGCTGCTGTTGGACGAACCCTTTACCGGCGTCGACGTCAAAACAGAAAACGCCATTATCGACCTGCTGCGTGCGCTGCGCGATGAGGGGCACCTGATTCTGGTCTCTACCCATAACCTGGGCAGCGTGCCGGAATTTTGCGATCGGGTCATCCTGATTAACCGCACCGTGCTGGCCGCCGGTCCGACAGAAACCACCTTTACCCAGAGCAATCTGGAGCAGGCATTCGGCGGCGTACTGCGCCATATCAACCTCTCAGGCCCGGATCTGCACGACGATAATGACCCGCGTACCGTAACGGTCTTGACCGACGATGAGCGTCCAGCGGTGTTCTATGGGCATACCAAGAGCGATCCCCCGGCACAGAGCCAGCCAAAGGAGAAACAACCCTGATGCTGGAATTCCTGTTACAACCCTTCAGCTACAACTATATGGTCAAGGCCATTTGGGTTAGCGCCATCGTCGGTGCCGCCTGTGCCTTCCTTTCGGCCTACCTGATGTTGAAAGGCTGGTCGCTGATGGGCGATGCGCTATCGCACTCCGTCGTGCCCGGCGTCGCAGGTGCCTATGCGCTTGGGCTGCCTTACGCTGCCGGGGCCTTCTTCACCGGTATGCTGGCTGCATTGGCCATGACGCTAGTGCGTCACGTCACTCGCCTGCGCGAAGACGCCATTATCGGCTTTATCTTTTCCACTTTCTTTGCCGTAGGCCTGCTGATCGTTTCGCTCAACCCAACGTCGGTTAACGTGCAATCCATTATCTTCGGCAATATTCTTGGCATTGCTGACGAGGATGTATTGCAGGTCGAAATTATCATCGGCGTTTCACTGCTGATTCTCTGTCTGGTCTGGAAAGACTTGCTGGCGGTGTTCTTTGACGAAAACCACGCGGTGTCTATCGGCCTGTCACCGCTGCGCTTGAAGATCCTGTTCTTCACGCTCCTTAGCGCCTGCACCGTCGCCGCCTTGCAAACCGTTGGCGCCATTTTGGTGATTGCCATGGTGATCACACCGGGTGCTACCGCTTATTTGCTGACAGACCGCTTCAGCCGACTGGTGATCATTGCCATCATTATCGGTGCGCTAACCAGTGGCCTTGGTGCATACCTGAGCTTCTTCCTTGACGGCGCAACCGGTGGCGTGATCGTCACCTTGCAAACGCTGGTGTTCCTGGTTGCATTTTTCTTCGCGCCCAAACATGGCCTGCTGGCGTCCAAGCGGCGTGTGGCGCATGAACAGACCGGAGGCCACTGATGGAAACCCTGTATCAATTGCTCAGCGAACCTTTCGCCTACCCGTTTATGCAACGAGCGATCTTGGCCGCCATAGTTACCGGTGTCGTCTGCGCCGTTTTGTCTTGCTATCTGGTGCTCAAAGGCTGGTCCCTGATGGGTGACGCCATCTCACATGCGGTACTTCCAGGCATTGTGGTGGCATTCGTACTGGGCATTCCCGTGGTTATTGGCGCATTTTTTTCCGGCATTTTCTGCGCAGTGGCTACCGGCTACCTGAAAGAGAACAGCCGGGTGAAAGAAGACACGGTGATGGGTATTGTCTTCTCCGGCATGTTCGCCTTCGGGCTGGTTTTGTTTTCACGCATCGACACCGATCAACACCTGAGCCATATCCTGTTCGGCAACATGCTGGGTATTACCAATGCAGAGCTGAAACAAACCCTGCTGATGGCGGGTATCACCCTGGTTGTGGTGCTGCTAAAACGCAAAGATCTGATGCTCTACTGTTTCGATCCTAACCATGCCCGCGTTATTGGCCTGCCGGTAAAGCTACTGCATTACGGGCTACTCTGTCTGCTGGCATTGACCATTGTCGCTTCGTTGCAGGCGGTGGGGGTTATTTTGGTGATTGCGATGCTGATTGCGCCGGGCATTATTGCCTTTATGCTGTGCCGCAGTTTCGATCGTATGTTGATCGTCGCTACGGTGGTGTCAGTCTTCTCCTGCGTGCTAGGCACCTTGATCAGCTTCCACATTGATGGCGCCACGGGGCCCTGCATTGTGATCGTTCAGGCCATTCTGTTCGTTTTCGCCCTGCTCTACAGCAAACTCAAACCGTTACAACGTCACGAAGAGAACTTACTCACCGATAAACGCTAAAATGGATGGCGGTGCACCATTGCGCCGCCACTTCGTATTAGTGTTGCTGGTAGATATCCGGTCGAACGATATGCCAGACAAAATCCTCACGATTAACCGCTTCGTAACCCACTTTTTGGTACAACCAGGGGGCAGTGCCAGTCACCAACATAATCCGTCGCAACCGTTGCAGCACAGGGTGTTCCAACGTGCAATCCATCAGCCAACGCGCTAACCCCTGCCCCTGATAATCCGGGGAGACAAAGACATCACACAGATAACCGAAAGTGGCGTAATCCGTCACCAGACGAGCAAAACCAATTTGTTGCTGCTGATAGTACAAACCGAAACACAGGCTGTTGTCGATTGACAGTTGCACCGTCTGCAGCGAGATACCGGTCGCCCACGTTGAAGTGGTCAAAAAAGCATGCGTAAAGACAATATTTAAATCACTTTTATCACTGGTGATCAGGTATTCACCGCGTTGCCATTGCTGATTTTGCTCCATTTCCTCTCATCTCATTGATAATGAAGGCCATTAAAGGTTTCTACTGTCGCGACATGTGCAATCAGCCTACTAAACATTACCCCCATACCACCAAGTTGCAACATGCACAGTGCTTAAATTAATCAATAGCGTATATACTTTGAGCAAACGCGGGTGGCGAGAAAATCGCCGATTGTTGGTGCCAGCTGTGCGCCAGGTCGTGTTTTCACAAGGCTAAAGACGCTAGCAAGGCACCATCCGATTCTCTATTTCAGCCTCAGAACAATGGAGTTGGCCATACAAGAAAGTACCGCCGTCGATTTCTTATAAACTTCACGTTTCTCTGTCACATCTCGATCAAATCTCCAGTTCATTACATAAACAACAGGCGCATTAGGATATTGGCCGATAAAATCTCGATATAACTTTATTTGTGAGAATAGTTTCTCATCGTTCATACCTAATGATGCCGTTGAGGGCGGGACCAATACCCACTTTGGGCTTTCTTTATTAGATTGAGGTGCGACACGATTATATGTTTCCCACATATCAGATAGCGACCAATCATAGTTATCAACACCCACCCAATCAGGTGAACTTTTGTCTGCAAGCGGACAGGCTGACGCTGGTGCTCCATTCTGTATTTCATTGAGATATGCTGGAACTTGTGAGTGACGATATGAAAGTATCGTATAAATAGGTATCGAAAGCCCATGGTTTTTCATGGCCTGCCTTACTGTACAAACATAGCTGGAATATTGGTATGCATCATAGATTTTGTTTGTCTGTAATGCAGGCACATCAAAAGGTTCATCAATGAAATAAATAGCCGAGGGCTTATTTTTGGCAGTACTGATATCCTGAATTATTTTCCAGATATTTTTCCATGAACCAGCAGCCTGACACTCACTGTTAGAGGCTGCCCCAGGGCAGATATCCACAAATGGTGAACCAGCCGTTACACCTGAACCAGCTTGAATGTTAAGCGCACACATTCCATTCGCGCAAATTGGCAAGTTTAAGTTTTTAATTGAATGAACAACATTAAGGTTTGTTGCACTATACCCTGCTCCATAGATCGAATTAAACGCGTCAGTAGCACTAAAAGATGGATTACTAACATCATAAAAATCCAACCAATCATAACCATAATATTTAACATTATCATTTGCTGACGCAGACCATGATAAAAAAACCATCAACCAAATCAGATAAACACGTTTGAATTTCATACTTTCTCCTTAGAAAACAATAACAGCATCTAAATATCGCTCTATGATGGTATTACTTTACGAACATAAAAAAATGCCATCTATGTTGTGCCATTGATAACCAATCACGTATAGGTGTAGCAATACTTAATGACTCGAAATTAACAAATCACCTTAATTAAAAGTGAAAAGCCACATGGCGTTATAGAAGTCGTGGAATAGGAGCGAGCATTAAAGAGATAACGCATTGTTTAAATGCGATCGTTTGACTCATTGCTCAGGATATCTTCCAGCAACATAAATGCGTATCTCGCATTTATGTTGCTGGTGATCAAACAGTTACCGCGTTGCCATTGCTGATTTTGCTCCATTTCCTCTCATCTCATTGATAATGAAGGCCATTAAAGGTTTCTACTGTCGCGACATGTGCAATCAGCCTACTAAACATTACCCCCATACCACCAAGTTGCAACATGCACAGTACTTAAATTAATCAATAGCGTATATACTTTGAGCAAACGCGAGTGGCGAGAAAATCGCCGATTGTTGGTGCCAGCTGTGCGCCAGGTCGTGTTTTCACAAGGCTAAAGACGCTAACCTAATGAATTCGCAGGCAGCACAGAGGGGGTGTACCATGTGGCAAGCCGTTAGTCGTCTGTTAAGTGAACATCTTGGCAGCGCAGAAATCCGCGAAAGAATCGAACTGCCCGGGGGCGATATTCACCCTGCATGGCGCGTGAGTTACGGTGACAAGCAGGTGTTTGTCAAATGCGACGCTCGGGAACTGCTCCCCATCTTTACGGCTGAAGCCGATCAATTGGCGTTACTGGCACGCAGTAAAACCGTGCGGGTCCCCGAGGTGTACGGCGTTGGTAGCGATCGCGACTACAGTTTCCTCCTGCTGGAATACCACCCCCTGAAACCCCTTGACGCCCACGGCGCTTATTGTCTCGGCCAACAGCTGGCGTATCTGCATAAATGGAGTGAACAGCCGCAGTTTGGCCTCGACTTCGATAACGATCTGTCCACCACGCCACAGCCCAACGCCTGGCAGCGTCGCTGGTCAGAGTTTTTTGCCGAGCAACGCATCGGCTGGCAGTTACAGATGGCCGCGGAAAAAGGCATGACCTTTGGGGATATTGATGAAATTGTCGACATCGTCTATCTGCATCTCCAACACCATCAGCCGCAACCTTCTCTGCTGCATGGCGATCTGTGGCCAGCCAACTGCGCCATGACCGCTGAGGGCCCACTGCTGTTTGATCCGGCCTGTTATTGGGGAGACAGAGAATGCGATTTAGCGATGCTGCCGTTATATCCGGAATTGCCACCGCAGATTTATGACGGTTACCAGAGCGTATGGCCTTTAGAGAGTGGTTTTATCGAACGTCAGCCGCTGTATCAGCTGTATTATCTGCTTAACCGTAGCAACCTGTTTGGTGGGCAACACCTCGTCAAGGCTCAGCGTGCTGTGGACGCATTGTTACATCCTGAACAACAGTAAAATCAAGGCGCTGAACGCAGCGCCTTGCCTTTATCTGACATCAAGCCGCGCCAGCCAACTGGCCAAGCAACTTGATCACAAACCAGGCGATCACGGCAATCACTACCGGCAAAATGTACAGCGGGAAGTATTGCAGCAAGATGGTGTGATGCGGCAGCGTAATTCGTTCTTCCAACTGCGCACGCGTATGACCTTCACTCCCCTTGGCCTGCTCAAGGATCATTTGATCCTCCAACCCTTCGCGAATAAATTTCACCTGACGTGACATGCGCGCGCCCGAAGCCTGGAGTGCCAGCCCGACAAAAATCAGAATATAAATGATGATGAACATCAGATTAGCACCGCTAAACAGGCTTTTTTCTACGTCAGGCACCGGCGAGTTATACCAAAAGATATTCAGAAACGGCGTATTGAAGCGCACCATATCTACCATTACGTGAACGAAATCCAGCATCACCGCATTAATGCCTGCCGTCTTTTCACTGTGCTGATACACAAACATCAACATAGAGATCAGCGTCGACAGCAATGCAGGGATGAAAACCACCCAACCAAGAATACGTTTTATAATGGCAATCCGCCCAGCCTGTTGATACGTCATGTGTTCCCCTTGTAAGTGACGTAATCGTAATTGCTTAAGTCTACCTGTAGTTACTGAAGCTCGCCCATCGTTTTCTTCAGCGTTACTGTGCTACAAGCGTAGCCGGGATCATCCAAAGTCGACAGATCAATAGCGACCGCTCGTTACCATTAATCGTTATATAGTTAAATAAGTTCGTCTCGACAGGAGTCTGCATGATTCGACTGATAATCTTATTGCTGGGTGCGAAGGCATTGCACAGCCAGCGACGCTTGCTGATGTTGTTTGGCTGGGTATGGGTAGCCATCGGTGCACTTATGCTGTTCGACGTTTTGCAGGACGGCCGCTCCGTTCTGGCATTGGATGCGCTGGCCGTGCTGTTGGCGCTCGAGGGGCTGGTGGCCATTTCCGCCGCGCTGGTGATTGGCTCCTCCGCAAGCCGCCCGGTATTGTTGAAAGGGCTCGGCTTCTTGTTTTTGGCCTTCTTGGTGCTCGACGTACCCGCCGACGATAACATTGTCGCCACGCTGGTATTCGGTAGCGCGTTATTGCTCGACGGCGCAGTTCGCATCGCCTCATCTACGGTGATCCAACACAGCCGCTGGAAACTGGTTGCACTGGCAGGCAGCGGCGAAATTCTGCTTTCGTTGATGATCTTTGTCGGCTGGCCGGTGCCGCACCGAATGACGGTGCCTTTTTGCCTCGGCGTGATGATTCTGCTTTCCGGTTGGGCGCTGTTGCGCATTGCCCGGCAGTTAGGGAGCTTTGCGTTGAATCAGAACCCAACGCCGGAGCCCCCCACGTTAACGGGGACAGATGAAATTGCCTTGCTCACCCTGTATATCTGGACACCGATGGGTTCAGCAAAAGATGCCCGGCGACGTTACATCGTTGATCGTTACATCGCAGCCGTCGACGGCAACGGGAATATCTCCACGGGCCACGCAGCCTTGGCGCTGGCACCGGACGTGTATATCAGCCACTACCCGCTTAACGATATCAGCCAGTCCACACAAGATTTTCGCCAGTTGCTGCATTCCGGTGAGAAAAACAACGTCGACGGCCGATTTCTGCCGGGTTTGCAGCAGGAAGTGGCAGCCTGGTGTCCACCGGACAAGAAAATTCAGTTCCATCGTTTTAATCCCACCGCACTACGCGCTTTTTGGCAGCGCTACCATCAAGACGCCACCTACAATCTGACCCGTCGTAACTGTTCCACCACGGTCATTTTGGCGCTCGACAGCGCACTGGAAGGCGTACTGGGTGATAAACATCTGTGGCGTCGCTTCCTGTTGCTGATACTCGATCCTAACCTGTGGATGTTGGCGGTGCTGCGCAGCCGTGGCGAAAGCATGACCTGGACACCGGGATTGGTGCTGGATTATGCGCGGATGCTGCAGCAGGTTACCGAACGTCAACACCAGCGCTGGTGGCTAAAACTGCAGGATATGTGGCGTATTCTGCGGTATGGCAAGGCTCGGCCGCGCAGGCAAAAGTTTTAGTCTCCCCGCCGGCAATGGTAAAGTGTTGGCCACATTCACCGGCGCCGGCAGGAGTTAACCGCTAATGGCCTATTCGCAACGTATTGAAACCGCTATTTTTGATATGGACGGTTTATTGATCGATTCAGAACCGCTGTGGCTCCAGGCAGAGCTGGATATTTTTGGCGCACTGGGGTTGGATTTGTCTGACCGTCACAAGCTGCCAGATACCCTGGGCCTGCGCATCGATCTGGTGGTGAAAATGTGGTACCAGGCCATGCCGTGGCAAGGTGTTTCACAGGAAGAGGTTTCCGGCCGCATTATCGAGCGCGCTATCGAGCTGGTCCGCGAGAAACGCCCTCTGCTGCCAGGTGTACAACAAGCGCTGGAGCTGTGTCGCAGTCTGGATCTGAATATCGGCCTGGCTTCCGCTTCGCCACTGCATATGCAGCAGCAGGTGCTGAAGATGTTTGATCTCGACGGCTACTTTGACCAACTGGTCTCCGCCGAATATCTGCCTTATAGCAAACCGCATCCGGAAGTGTACCTGATCGCCGCCGAACGCCTCGGCAGCGATCCGCTGCACTGCATTACTCTGGAGGACTCCTTCAACGGCATGATCGCCACCAAAGCGGCGAGAATGCGTTCAATCGTGATCCCTGCGCACGAATACCGGCACGATACACGCTGGGCATTAGCGGATCATAAACTCGATAGCCTCGAACAGTTGACACCCAACCACCTGACCTGATCTGCATGGCATCGGTTTAATCTTAATCCGATGCCATGATGTCTATCTTCCCCCCTAACCCGCAAGCCAATGTCTAAAACCTGCTCTCCGTCATAAAATAAATAAAACGTTATTTCATTTTTATTGAGTTACCGTGCCACCCTCCTTATGCTGGAGCAACAAGAAAGCACCGGGCGGTTGGCGCAGGTTGTCACTGCCACGCAGCCGAACGCTCGCGTCCGGCGCTTTCTCCCTCACCAACCGCCTTAATGTCGCAAAAGTGCACAACGATTGGCCATTTAAGTAACAAGCCGTTGTAAACCCGAGAAAAATAAACAATTGGTTACAGGGTAACTGCTTCCACTACTGGGAATTTTCCCATATACTGGATAAATTAACAGTTTATCAGCCGGAACAGCAGTATGACCGCGGAAGGGCATCTTATTTTCTCTGTCGCTTGCGCGATTTTCGCCAAGAAGGCCGAGGTGACACCATCGCTTGCTACCGGCGACTGGTGGCATATCATCCCTGCCGCGCTGCTGACGTCGTTACTCCCCGATATCGATCACCCCAAATCAGTGCTGGGTCAGCGCCTGCGTTGGATTGCCATTCCAATTTCACGCGCATTTGGCCACCGTGGCTTTACCCACAGCTTACTGGCAATCGCTGGCGGTATGGCGTTGTTCCAGCTCGATGTACCGCGTAGCTGGCCCATCCCTGCCGACGTCCTGCACGCCATGATTATTGGTTACTTCAGTCACCTGCTGGCGGATATGCTCACCCCTGCCGGAGTCCCCTTACTTTGGCCCTGCCGTTGGCGTTTTCGCTTGCCACTGCTTAATTCTCAAAAAGGCAATCAACTTGAGCGCGCCCTGTGTCTGTGCCTGGTGGCTTTCGCCATCTATTGGCAAGGCGGGTGCACCATCCCAGTGCAGTCATATTTTGAGCAGATAAAAAATATCAGACTGTGATCACATAAAAGTGCCCACTTAGCACCCATAAAGCACATTAATTAAACAAATTAGCACATGGAGTTATATCAAATTCCATTTGGATATAAGTGAGCCACCACGCAAACTGTTACGATATTTAGTATTGCTACGCCATGGTGCATAGCCATTTTTATATAAGAAAAATATTGGAGACATTGGGGATGAACCTTCCGCTCGTTATTAACGTGGTGATTTTTGTCGCCCTTCTTTTGCTGTTGGCGCAAACCCGCCACAAGCAATGGAGCCTGGCGAAAAAAGTCCTGATCGGCCTGGTCGTGGGCGTGGTGTTCGGTCTGGCACTGCAACTGGTCTACGGCTCGGACAACCCGGTACTGAAAGAATCCATCAGCTGGTTCAACATTGTCGGCAACGGCTATGTGCAACTGCTGCAAATGATTGTGATGCCGCTGGTATTCGCCTCTATTTTGAGCGCGGTTGCCAAGCTGCATAACGCCTCTTCCCTGGGGAAAATCAGCGTCCTGACTATCGGTACCCTATTGTTCACCACGCTGATTTCAGCGCTGGTGGGCGTGCTGGTGACCAACCTGTTCGGCCTGACTGCTGAAGGCCTGGTGCAAGGGGCGCAAGAAAGCGCGCGTCTGTCAGCGATCCAAAGCAACTACGTGGGCAAGCTGGCCGACCTGACCGTACCGCAGATGGTGTTGTCCTTTATTCCTAAAAACCCGTTTGCCGACCTGACCGGTGCCAGCCCAACGTCGATCATCAGCGTGGTGATCTTCGCTACCTTCCTCGGCGTGGCGTCGCTGCAACTGCTGAAAGACGACAAGCCTAAAGGCGAACGCGTGCTGGTGGCGATCGATACTCTGCAGGCTTGGGTGATGAAACTGGTACGTCTGGTGATGAAACTGACTCCATACGGCGTATTGGCACTGATGACCAAAGTGGTCGCCGGCTCTAACGTCCACGACATCATCAAACTGGGTAGCTTCGTCGTCGCCTCATATCTGGGTCTGGCTATCATGTTTGCGGTGCACGCTGCCCTGTTGGCATTCACCGGTGTTAACCCGCTGAAGTTCTTCCGCAAGGTATGGCCGGTCATCACTTTCGCCTTTACCAGCCGCTCCAGCGCCGCCAGTATTCCACTTAACGTGGAAGCGCAGACCCGTCGTCTGGGCGTGCCGGAATCCATTGCCAGCTTCTCGGCCTCGTTCGGTGCCACCATTGGCCAGAATGGCTGCGCGGGCTTGTACCCGGCGATGCTGGCGGTCATGGTTGCCCCAACCGTCGGTATTAACCCGCTGGACCCGGTGTGGATTGCGACCTTGGTCGGGATCGTCACTATCAGCTCCGCCGGCGTTGCCGGTGTGGGTGGCGGCGCAACCTTCGCCGCTCTGATCGTGCTGCCGGCAATGGGCCTGCCAGTTACGCTGGTTGCCCTGCTGATCTCGGTTGAACCCTTGATCGACATGGGCCGTACCGCACTGAACGTCAACGGCTCTATGGCTGCCGGTACCATCACCAGCCAGCTGATGAAGCAAACTGACAAGTCCATTATGGACAGCGAAGACGAAGTCGAACTGGCTCACCAGTAAATTTCGTCAGCACTAAAAAAACCGGGGCTTTCACCAGCCCCGGTTTTTTTATATCTGGGAAACGACTATGGCCGTTCACCCTTCGCCAACCGCTGATTGATTTCGGCAATCACCCCCGGCAGTTGTACCAATGTATCAATCACGTAGTGTGCCCCGGCAGCATACAACTTATCCGCCGCCAACCTGCGCCGCCGTTCAATCTCTTCATCATTCATTTGCTGGTATTCCTCCCAGGTGGCGCCGAATTCGTTACCCGACAGCGCCAACCCGATGCTCCACATCCCCGCGTTGATCCCCTCGCTGATACCCGGCACCGCGTCGTCCACCTTGACGCAATGCGCCACGGCATCAATACCCAGCATAATCACGTTCTGTAACGCCATCCACGGCCCAGGACGGCCGCCAACGGCCAAATCATCCGTCGATACCCAATGGTCCGGCGCATAGCCACGCTGCGCTGCCGCAGGTGCTAATACCTCCATCACTGCACGCGGATAGCCTGAACAGGAGCCAATCTTGACGCCTTGTTCACGTAACGCGGCAATCACCTGCGGAACCCCCTCAATAGGGTCGGCAAAGTCGATGACCTTGGCAATTTGCAGCGGCATAAAGGCTTGGTACAACGCATCAATATCTTGATGGCTCATAGAACGACCGAGCTTTTGTTGCCAGCGCGCATCTACCGCCGGCAGCTTGCCCAAAGCTTCAATGTGCTGCCACTTGCCCAACCCCATTGGAACACGTGCTTCAGCCAAGCTAATGTCGATATCAAAGGTCTGCTTAAAGGCTTCGACAAAAATCTGCGTCGGCGCAAAAGAACCAAAGTCCACTGTCGTACCGGCCCAGTCGAGAATCACTGCGTTAATCTGGTTCATGGGTATCCTATCGCTCCCAATACATTGCTTGCCCGACCGCGGCCAGCAAACGTTCAATATCTTGCGGATAGACTTCGCCAATGTTGCCTATACGGAAGCAATCGCTCTGCGATACCTTACCGGGGTAAATAACGAAGCCCTGTTGCTTCAGGCGCTGGTAGAACTCTGTAAAGCGGTAATTTTCTGCCTTAGGCGAATAAAAGGCAGTGATAATCGGCGAGTGAAGATCGTCTTCCAACAACGTTTCAAATCCAAGTGCGCGCATCCCTGCAACCAAACGTTGTTGATTAGTACGGTAGCGGACGTTACGGGCACCAATGCCCCCTTCTTGCGCCAGTTCGCGCAGGGCCTGCGCAAAAGCCAGTAAAGTATGGGTTGGCGACGTGAAACGCCATTTACCGGCGTTATCTTCCATGCAGCGCCACTGAGCATACAAGTCCAGTGACAGCGAACGCGAACGCCCAATGCACTTTTCCAGCTCGCTGCGTCGTGCTATCACAAATGCAAAACCCGGCACGCCCTGTATGCATTTATTGGCAGAGCTGATCAGATAATCAATGCCCAGCGCATCCACATCCAGCGGAATGCCGCCGAAACTGCTCATCGCGTCCACGATCAAGGTTTTGCCATTACGCGCCGCCAAACCTGAGACCCGTTGCAGCGGGTTGAGCATTCCCGTCGTGGTTTCACAATGCACCATGGCGATATGACTGATACGCGTATCGCTTTTCAGCACAGCGTCCATCGCTTCTACATCCGGCTCATTCACTTCACCGCAGTTGAATGCGTGGTGGTTGATATCCATCAACCTGGCCATCTCAACCATGCGCGCGCCATAAGCGCCGTTGTTGACGATCAACAGCTTGTCCTGTGGGCCAATCACCGTTCCCAACACCGCTTCTACGGCAAAACTGCCGCTGCCCTGCAATAACACCGAGGTATAGCCGGTCGACTGAGTCGCCAGCGCCACCAACTGCTGACGGATGTTCTGCACCACACCCAGGTTGTAATCTTCATCCCAGGTACAGCTATCGAACAACATGGCCTCTTTCACCGTTTTTGACGTGGTCAGCGGGCCAGGCGTTAACAACAGGTAATCATGTTCAGACATTTCACTCACCTAATTGGTCTATACCAGATTGCGGTATAGTGGCGGTAAATTTGCTCTCGGGTCAAACGACAACCGCAGCTGAAACAAAAAATTCATCTGCACATGTATAATGGGCAGGTGCCAAAATGCCATAGCGAGTTGAAATGAAAGAACATCAGAGCGAGATCCCCCACTACCTGCAAATCAAGGATCAGTTACAGGCGCGCATCACTCTTGGTGAACTGCAGGCGGGAGATAAACTGCCTTCTGAGCGCGAGCTGTGCGCAATTTTCTCCACGACCCGGGTTACCGTCCGTGAAAGCCTGGCGCAACTGGAAGCGACCGGGGCCATTTACCGTGCCGATCGCCGGGGATGGTTTGTGACGCCAGAACGGCTGTGGTTAGATCCGACGCAAAACACCAACTTTCACCGCTTGTGTCAGGAACAGGGGCGTGCGGCCCGCACTGCGCTATTATCGGCTGAGAAAACCAGGGTACCGCGTGATGTGATGCAACCGCTGGCATTAGCGCCATCGGATAAAATCTATCTGCTACGCCGTGTGCGCTATGCCGATGACCGGGCAATTTGTTATTGTGAAAATCACTGTCTGCCCGAGCGAGTACCGGAACTACTCCGCCGAGATCTAAACGGCAGCCTGACCGAGATTTATCAGCAACACTACAACCTGACCTATCGCAAAATGCACCTGTCGTTTTACCCGACCGCACTGCCACACAATGCCGCTGCCGCCTTGGGTGCGATGGTTGGCCTGCCGGCACTGTTGCTGCGCCGACTTAATTACGATCAGCAAGGCCGCATTCTCGATTTCGACATCGAATATTGGCGCCACGACAGCCTGCGCATTGAGGTTGATACGCTTTAATCCTGCATGCCGGTGCGCCGTCGTAAGCCCACAATAAAAAGGCGCAGCCATGACTGGCTGCGCCCTTAATGCCCTATACCGACGGGATCAGAATGGATAGTCGTGGTAACCCATTTGCTCGGAAATGTTACGCGCGGCGGTATGCAAACGTTTGATGTAATCGGCCTTCGCGTCTTCGGAGTAACGAATAGAAGGGAACGAAATGCTCAGACCCGCAGTGACTACGCCAAAGCGGTCAAATACCGGCACGGCTATACAGCGTAACCCTTCTTCCTGCTCTTCAATATCTTCGCCCACGCCCTGTTCACGCACCTGATCCAACACTGACAACAGCGCAGCGGCGTCGGTCAGGGTGTTCGGAGTACTGCGGGTAAATTCAACCTGCGACAGGATGTGGGTTACTTCCGCCCGATCGCGCCAGGCCAGCAGCACTTTGCCAATCGCAGTGCTATGCAGGGGGTTACGGCGGCCTATGCGAGAGTACATGCGCAAGTTATACATGGCATCGATTTTGTGGATGTAGACAATGCTATCTTCATCCAATGCCCCAAGGTGAATGGCTTCACGGGTGTGACTCGACAGTTCACGCATTTGGACGTCAGCGATGCGGATCAGATCAACGCTCTGTAACGACTTGGCTCCCAGTTCAAACAGCTTGAGAGTAAGCGCATATTTTTCCGACTCGTCTTCCTGCGACACATAGCCCAAGGACTTCATGGTTTGCAAAAAACGGTAGACAGTACTTTTGGACATCATCACCCGCTGGGAAAGCTCAGTAATGCCGATCTCGCGTTCCTCGCCCAGCGCCTGCAAGATACCAAAAACCTTTAGCACCGACGACACGGCATCCGGTTGCTTATCTGGATCTGCGTTAACCATATATCCTACCCAGCTTCTGTTTTAAGAAATTTGAACACGGGTTTCAGTATACGCGGTACCTCAGAGACCATGCAATCCAGCCAAGAGATAAATGCCTGAGAGGGAAAGGGTTAGGCGTTTCGCTCTCATTGGTTATTACAATTGCGTGCGAAACTGTGGATGCAATCGCAGACGAATATGATTAGCATGATAATACTCCCCCGAATTAATACCGCCGAGATCAACATGCGTCCTTGTACTGACGGCCTCCCCGTCCCGCAGCGCTATGGGGCTATCCTTGCCATTGCCCTGGGCATTACCGTTTCAGTGCTCGACGGTGCGATTGCCAACGTGGCACTGCCAACCATCGCCCGCGATCTGAATGCCAGCCCAGCCAGCTCCATCTGGGTAGTGAACGCCTATCAGTTAGCCATTACCATTTCACTGCTGTCGTTGGCCTCACTCGGCGACTTGATTGGCTATCGCCGCATCTACCAGGCTGGCCTGCTGGTTTTCAGCGTTACATCACTGTTTTGCGCCCTGTCCGACTCACTGACGACACTGACCATCGCCCGCGTGCTGCAAGGTTTTGGCGCCGCCGCCATCATGAGCGTCAACACCGCATTAATCCGCATTATCTATCCGCAGCGCTTCCTTGGGCGCGGTATGGGCATCAATTCGCTGATTGTCGCCTTCTCGTCGGCGGCTGGCCCCACGGTAGCGGCAGCGATCCTGTCGGTAGCATCCTGGCAATGGTTGTTCGCCATCAACTTGCCGATCGGCATTGTGGCGCTGTTGCTGGGGATGAAATATCTTCCGGCCAATAGCCAGAAAAGTACTAACCAGCGCTTTGACCCGACCAGCGCCGTGATGAACGCGCTGACCTTCGGGTTGTTGATTACCGCCATCAGCGGCTTTGCTCAAGGCCAGAGCCTGACGTTGATTTTCAGCGAAATCGCAGCACTACTGGTGATTGGCTTCTTCTTTGTCCGCCGCCAGCTGCGCCAGGAATTTCCGTTGCTGCCGGTAGATCTGCTGCGCATCCCCATTTTTGCACTGTCGATGGGCACATCAATTTGTTCGTTCGCGGCACAGATGTTGGCTATGGTCTCATTGCCGTTCTTTTTGCAAAGCACGTTGGGCCGTGATGAGGTCGCCACCGGGCTGCTGCTAACGCCGTGGCCGTTAGCCATTATCGTCATGGCCCCCCTCGCAGGGCGGCTGGTAGAACGCGTCCACGCCGGGCTGCTCGGGTGTATAGGCCTGGCCGTGTTTGCATCGGGGTTATTCCTGCTGGCGATGCTGCCGCATAACCCGTCGGACATGGATATTATCTGGCGTATGGTCCTGTGCGGCGCTGGTTTCGGGTTGTTCCAATCGCCCAATAACCACACGATTATTTCCGCCGCTCCACGTAACCGTAGCGGCGGAGCCAGCGGCATGCTCGGCACCGCACGGTTGTTGGGGCAAACCTCCGGCGCAGCCTTGGTGGCGCTGATGTTTAACCTGTTCCCTGCCTCAGGTACTCATGCCTCACTGATCCTGGCGGGCACCTTTGCCACATTGGCGGCGGCGGTCAGCAGTTTGCGTATTACTCAACCGCGGGTACAACCGGTAGAAAGCCACCAACAAGCCAAATAGCAGGCATAAAAAAACCCCGGCAAGCCGGGGTTTTTAACGTTATCAGGGTTACTTCAGGTACTGGCCTGAACGCAGCGCTTCGATACGTTTATCGAGCGGCGGGTGCGACATGAACAGTTCGCTGAACGACTTGGATTTGCCGTTGATGCAGAACGCCATCATGTTGCCCGCTTCCTGCGGTTCGTAACTGGTTTTCAAGCGTTGCAGCGCCGCAATCATTTTCTCGCGACCAACCAGTTTGGCAGAGCCGGCATCGGCGTAAAACTCACGGTGGCGTGAGAACCACATGGTGATAATGCTGGCCAGGATACCGAACACCAGTTCCAATACCATCGACACACCGAAATAGATCATCGGGTTACCGTTGCCTTCCCCTTCGCCGTCACGGTTGCCCAGGAAGCCTGCGGCCGCCTGCGCGATCAGACGTGAGATAAAGATCACGAAGGTGTTTACGACACCCTGAATCAGCGTCATGGTGACCATGTCGCCGTTGGCAACGTGGCTGATTTCGTGGGCAATAACCGCTTCCGCTTCGTCACGGCTCATGCTCTGCAACAGACCGGTGCTGACAGCAACCAGCGACGCATTACGGCGTGCGCCTGTAGCAAAGGCGTTAATATCCGGTGCATGGTAAATCGCCACCTGCGGCATGGCGATGCCTGCCTGTTGTGACTGACGGCGTACTGTTTCCAGCAACCAGTTTTCAGTTTCGTTACGCGGTTGTTCAATCACTTCCCCGCCAACGGAGCGCAGCGCCATCCATTTGGACATCAGCAATGAGACAAACGAGCCGCCGAAGCCGAACAGACCAGCCATGATCATCAGGCCCTGAACGCTACTGGATTGGATTCCCGTCAGGCTGAGTACCAGCCCGAAAACCAACATCACCGCCAGGTTGGTGAGCAGGAACAGAGCTATACGCATCATAAAATGTTTACTTCCTCATAAATGTTAACAAAACGCTGTCTCGGATACCCTAGATCGTATGGGCATTCGTCACAGTTTCAAGAGTTCCACGCCATTAACCTACTAAAAATACGAAACTTTACAAAAACGGCGCGCGAGCAATGCTTTTCAAATTGTAAACGATTGTTGCATAAAGAGGTGGGTTTTCTAACGGAAAATCAGCGCTGTTTATTATTCAAACGCCCGAGATGAGTATAACCAAATCCTTCAGCGTATTTCAGCCCATAGCCCAGCGTGCGGTCAAAGCCAATATGCGCACACCAAATCAGTGCAGCCATCAGCCAAAACGGCTGTTGGAGCCAGACAAACACCAGGCCACAGAGTATCGGGCCTATATAGGAATGTGCGATGTTATACCCGAGCGCCCCGGCCTTTTTACCCAGTGCATAGGCGATAAATGAAATGTCAGGCAGCAGAAAACAACCGGCAAACAGCCACCCGCTATAGTGTTGGTAATGATATATCGCGACAGACAGGATCAGAACCAGCAGCGCTTCGAGCCGCAGCAGAGTACGCATTGCAGGAGTTAAGTTGCTCACCATCATGTTCCCACCCTGTGTTTAACGTCGAAAAACGCTTCAGGAGCGCCCATTAAAAAGCGCACCCTTGGGTGCGCTTTTCATTTGCTGATGTTCGACTGCGTTACTTCGCCGCCGCTGGCTGCGCCTGGTCAAGGTGCGCCAGATCCAGTGCGATATGCACGGTTTCATCCAGGTATGGGTCTGGTTCCTGGTAATCCTTCGGCAAATCATCCAGCGACTTCAGCGGCTTCTTACCGGCACGCTGCAGACGATCATTAATCCGCTGCAAACGGGTAGCATCATCATCGTGGTTCTCTTTCTCACGCTGGGCGAGGTTGAGTGAAACGATGTTACGCTTGTCCTTCAGTGCCTTGTAATGCGCGATATCCTGCGCGATGTACTGGAACTCAGGATCCTTCGCGATGCGCTGCTCATGATCTTTCAGCAGTTCAGGTTCGAACGGCTTCAAGTCGCCGGTTTTGGTGTAGGTCGCAGCATTGATGCTGTCCCACGGCATCGCGTTATCTTCAAACGCTTCACCGGTTTCCGCGGGATCAACACCGGTTGGCATCAGGATATCCGGCGTCACACCCTTACGTTGAGTACTGCCGCCATTGACGCGGTAGAACTTCTGAATGGTGTACTGCACAGAACCCAAGGCCGGCCATTCCGGACGCAGCATCTGATCGTAAATGCGGTTCAGCGAACGGTACTGCTGCACAGTGCCTTTACCGAAGGTGGGTTCACCGACGATCAGGGCACGGCCGTAGTCCTGCATTGCTGCAGCAAAGATCTCGGATGCCGAGGCGCTGAAACGGTCAACAAGTACCACCAATGGCCCTTTGTAGTAGGTCACACCGTCGGTGTCTGCGTCTTCACGCACTTTACCGTTGTTGTCACGTACCTGCACAACCGGGCCGCTCGGAATGAACAGGCCAGACAGCGATACCGCCTCAGTCAGCGCACCGCCACCGTTGGTGCGCAGATCGATGATCAGGCTCTTGACGTTTTGCTTGGCCATCTTCTGCAACTGCACTTTCACATCATCGGTCAGGCCAACGTAGAAGCCGGGAATATCCATCACCGCGACTTTCTCATTGCCGACGGTCTTGATGGTCATTTTCACCGCACGATCTTCCAGACGGATGCGCTCACGGGTCAGCGTAACCACCCGTGTTTTGGTGCCTTTGCCAGCCGGCAGGATATCCAGGCGCACTTTGCTGCCCTTTGGCCCCTTAATCAAGGAAACCACGTCATCCAGGCGCCAACCGATCACATCAACCATAGGTTTGCCTGCTTGGCCAACGCCAACAATACGGTCACCTACGGTGATCGCCTTGCTCTTCGCCGCCGGGCCACCTGGCACCATAGAATTGATGAGGGTGTAATCGTCATCCATCTGCAACACAGCACCAATGCCTTCCAATGACAGGCTCATTTCGGTATTGAACTGTTCGGTGTTGCGCGGAGAAAGGTAATTGGTATGTGGGTCGATTTCATGCGCAAAGGCATTCATTACCAGTTGGAATACGTCTTCGCTGTTGCTTTGCGTCAGGCGCTTGATAGCGAACTGATAGCGTTTGGTCAGCGTGTCACGTATTTCCTTGTCGGTCTTACCGGTCAGCTTGAGGTTCAGCTCGTCATATTTGACTTTGGCATTCCACAGGCTGTCCAGTTCGGCCTTGTCTTTCGGCCACGGCGCTTTGCTGCGGTCGAGATCGATAGTGTCGTTGCCGGTGAAGCTCATTGGCTTTTCCAGCAGCGATAAGGCATAGGTGTAACGCTCAAAACGGCGTTTCTGGGCCAGATTGTACAGCGCGTATGGCGTATCCAGCTTACCGCTTTTCAGTTCTTCGCCAAGCTGATCGCGCTTGTTAGCGAATTGCGCCACGTCAGAGGCCAACAACACATTATGGCTGTAGTCCAACATATTCAGGTAACGATCAAATATCTTGCCTGAAAAGTCCGCGTCGAGGGAGAACTGGCGGTAATGAGAGCGAGTGAAGCGCGACGTTACGCGCTCACTCACAGTAGCATGTTGCGGTTCCTGCTGAAGCTGCGGCAGTTGATCGATGCGGATGTTGGCTGTGTCCGCTCCGTAACTTACACCCGCCCACAACAGACCCGCGACTGCTGTTAATCTGACAAATTTGTTCATGCCTTGGTTGGCCTCCGTATCAGAACTGCAAGTGTTCTGCGCGCACAATCATCGCCAGACCGGAAGAGAGCTGCACACGTACGCCATCTTTAGCGATTTCGAGTACGGTAGCATCCATCGCGCTCTTGCCTGCTCTGACTTTGATTTCTTGGCCAATTTGCAGTTTAGAGATATCCGTGACTGGCACATGACGCGGCTGGCTTTCCTCTTTTACTGGACGAGGTTGGCGAGCTGGCTGTGGGCGAGTTTGTGGGCGCGGTTTGCGGTTCTCCTGTGCGGCTCCACCTTCGCGACGCACGGCAGGTTTTTTACCTGCAGGGCGCGGACGGCGTGGTTCCGCGTCGGCTGATTCACCCGCAGCTTCACGTTTTTTCGCGTTTTGTTCGGCACGCTGTGCCTGAACGCGCGCTTTCGCTTCTTCAAGCTGTTGACGGGCATGATCGACATGCTGCTGTTCCAGCTCACCGCACGGATTGCCGTCCAAATCGACGCGCTGTGCGCCAACTTTGACACCGTACAGATAACGCCAGCTTGAGGTGTACAGGCGCAGAGCAGAACGCAATTGCGTTTTGCTCAGGTTTTCTTCCCCTTGAACACGCTCGACCAGATCCTGAAAAATACCGATTTTCAACGGGCGAGCTTCGCCCTCGGCGCTAAAGCAGAGCGGAAAACGCTCGGCAAGAAAAGCAATGACTTCTTTACTAGAGTTCAACTTAGGTTGATTTTCCATGAAATTTCCTGATTACAACGGGTTTGCCAACCAGCGCAGGCATGAACAGGCGTCATTATAATGACGCCATCGGTAAATGCCACGTTAACCGTAGATCAACTTGCTGTCACAGTGACATATTTCGCACTATCACACTGTTCCAGCTGCGCGCAAAGCCCCGCCACCACTGCTTCCAGGCCCCTTTCGTCCTGTTCGTCGAAACGTTGATAAACTGTGCTGTCAATATCAAGAACGCCGATAATATGACCGCCAACGTTCAGCGGCAGCACAATTTCTGCATTACTGGCCGCATCGCAGGCGATATGGCCTGGGAACGCATGGACATCGCCAACCCGCTGAACGCGGTTTTCCGCCACCGCGGTACCGCACACACCCTTACCCACAGGAATACGCACACAGGCGATTTTTCCCTGGAACGGACCGAGCACCAGTTGGTTGCCGTCGATCAGGTAAAAACCCGCCCAATTGACGTCGTCAAGACGCTCATTGATCAACGCACTGGCGTTGGACAACGCAGCGATAAAGTTGGTTTCCCCGTCGAGCAGCGCACCCAAATCACGTTTTAAATCTGTGTAGAACTCTTCTTTTGTCATCTGTTAACCATGGTTTTCTATTCCTGTGTCTAATATTAAAAGAAACACAGGGGGTCAGTCATAATGCGCATGAGCGACAAGTTATTTGATTTTCTATTGTATATCATGCAGGTAGTTTTGCTGTCTTGCCATTTTTCTGCCAGCTGACCCTCAGCATAATTGCTATTACATCGGGTTGTCCAAAGCAATCATGAGACGTTTTGAAACAACAAGTTAGCCCGGCAGTCACTTTACTGAATGAAATAAGCTTTATTCTTTTTATATCAATGCATTGGATATTCTCTGCCGGTGCTTGTAAAGCCATTGTCCAACCTGCGCGCCATAGGCATTAAATGCCAATCGCCACGGGGTTGTTGAACTGTTGCTTCACAACCCCTGTCGGGCAAGGTATGTTTGCCTCGCAGAAACCCTGTTTTCCCTGCGTTGCCGCCCTGAGCTTTATCATCAGCAGGTTAGACCAGGTTTATTTTTCAGCTACGCTATGAAATCCGGCGGGCTCTAGGGCAGCTTTTGTCATGATGAAAATACACGCGATCACCACACCACTTTCCAAAGCTCGCCACCAACGTTGTTGCGAATGCGACCTGCTCTTCGTGTTGCCGCCACTCAGCGGTAACCAGGCCGCTTACTGCCCGCGTTGCGATGCAAAAGTAGTGAGTGGACGCGACTGGTCAATGACCCGGCTCACCGCCATGGCAGTCACGATGTTGCTGTTAATGCCCTTCGCCTTCAGTGAACCATTGATCAGCATCCGTTTGCTGGGGGTGCGTATTGACGCCAGCCTACTGGAAGGTATCTGGCAGATGAGCCGTCAGGGCGATCCCATCACCGCCAGTATGGTGGCATTTTGCACCATTGGCGCCCCGTTGACCCTGGCACTGTCACTGCTTTACCTGCGGTTTGGCCATGCGCTGGGCATGAATCTACGGCCGGTGCTGCTGATGCTGGACCGATTGAAAGAGTGGGTCATGCTCGATATTTACCTGATCGGCATGGCCGTTGCGACAATCAAGGTCAAAGAGTACGCCGACATTCAGGCCGGCAGCGCGCTGATTGCGTACCTGTCGCTCACTCTGCTCAGTATCCTGACGCTGATCCATGTCAATTTGGAGCAATTGTGGGAGCGTTATTACCCGCAGGAACAGCCGGAAGGTCCGCCGGCGGCGCTGCATGTCTGTTTGTCGTGCCATTTTACCGGCTATCCTGACGAACGCGGCCGCTGCACACGCTGCCATATTCCGATGTGCCATCGTCAGCCTTATAGTCTGCAAAAAACCTGGGCCGCTCTGATTGCAGCAATGATTCTGCTGATCCCGGCCAACCTGATGCCTATATCCATTATTTACGCCAACGGTGCGCGCCTGGAAGATACCATCTTCTCTGGTGTCGTCTCGCTGGCAACCTCGGGCAATGCGCCTATTGCCGCTATCGTTTTCATTGCCAGCGTCCTGGTGCCCTTTACCAAGGTCATTGTGCTGATTACATTGCTGTTCAGCATTCATTTCAAGACCTCGCACAGTTTGAAAACACGTATCCGCCTACTGCGTCTGGTGACCTGGATCGGGCGCTGGTCGATGCTCGATCTGTTTGTTATTGCGTTAATGATGTCGCTGGTGAATCGCGACCAATTGTTATCTTTTACTATGGGACCGGCTGCCTTTTACTTTGGGTCTGCGGTTATTTTAACTATTCTTGCCGTAGAGTGGCTGGATAGCCGATTGATTTGGGATGCACATGCAACAGGAAACGCCGAATACACCGACTGAGGCGCGGGTCAAAAACAAGCGCCGTATTTCGCCATTCTGGTTACTGCCGTTTATTGCCCTGCTGATCGCGGGGTGGTTGGTTTATAACAACGTCCAGGAACGTGGCACCACGGTAACCATAGACTTCCAGTCTGCCGCAGGCATTATCGCCGGGCGTACCCCTGTGCGTTACCAAGGGGTGGAAGTCGGTACCGTACAAAGCATCAGCCTGAGCAAGGATCTGCGCAGTATCGTGGTCGAAGCCAGTATCAAAAGTGACCTCGAAGACTCACTGCGCGACGGCACTCAGTTTTGGCTGGTGACACCGAAAGCCTCGCTGGCGGGGGTGTCTGGCTTGGATGCGTTGGTCGGCGGCAACTACATCGGCATGATGCCAGGCAGCGGGCAGCCGCAAACCCACTTTACCGCGCTCGATACCCAGCCCAAGTACCGGCTGAACACCGGCGAACTGATGATACACCTGCACGCAGACGATCTCGGTTCGTTGAATACCGGTTCGCTGGTGTACTACCGCAAAATCCCCGTCGGCAAGGTATATGACTACACCATCTCCGAGGGCAATAAAGGTGTCACTATCGACGTGCTGATCGATCGCCGCTTTGCCAATCTGGTCAAAGGCAACAGCCGTTTTTGGAACGTCTCAGGCTTCAAAGGCGATTTTAGCCTGGCAGGCGCGTCAGTGCAGATGGAAAGCCTGACAGCCCTGGTCAATGGCGCCATTGCTTTTGATTCACCGCTCGACGCCCCGCAGGCCAAAGCCGATCAAAGCTATACCCTGTATCCCGATTTGGCGCACAGCCAGCGCGGCGTCAACATCACGCTGGATCTGCCGAGCGGTAACAATCTGACCGAAAACCGCACCCCTCTGATTTACCAAGGGTTACAGGTGGGCACCCTGACCAAGTTAACCTTGCAACAGGACAGCAAGGTCACCGGTGAACTGACGATCGATCCCGCGGTCGTGGATTTGATGCGTAGCGGCACGCGGATCGTCATGCGCAGCCCGCGTTTGAGCCTCAACGACGCCAAGCTCAGCCAACTGCTGACGGGCAATACGCTGGAACTGGTGCCGGGTGAAGGCGAACCACAGCAACATTTCAACGTTCTCGATAGCAGCGAAACATTGCTGCAACAGCCTGGCGTCCTGACTGTGACGCTTAACGCACCGCAAAGTTACGGCATCGACGTTGGCCAGCCGCTGGTTGTGCATGGCGTCAAGGTTGGCCAGGTCATGAGCCGCGCCCTGACCGCCAACGGCGTGGTGTTTACCGCCGCCATTGAAGCGCAATATCGCAGCCTGTTGCATAAAGACAGTAAGTTCGTGGTCAATAGCCGCGTTGACGTCAAGCTGGGGCTGGATGGTATGGAGGTTCTTGGTGCCAGTGCCCAGGAATGGCTGGACGGCGGTGTGCGTATCATTCCCGGCAGCAAAGGCGACGCTGTCAGCCAGTATCCGTTATAT
Source organism: Serratia sp. PL17 (assembly GCF_017832355.1). Classification (GTDB taxonomy): domain Bacteria; phylum Pseudomonadota; class Gammaproteobacteria; order Enterobacterales; family Enterobacteriaceae; genus Serratia. The sequence goes on along the minus strand of NZ_JAFIBY010000001.1, from coordinate 997,755 downwards.
GGCAATAGCGAAAAGGCAGAGGCCGGCATCATCGGCAATAGCCCGACCCCTACCCTGACACTGACGGCGGTCAGTCTGCCAGACGTACAGGCAGGATCGGTCGTGTTGTACCGTAAATTCCAGGTAGGCGAAATCGTTAACGTGCGGCCCAAAGCCAACGAATTTGAGGTCGATGTTTATATCAGCCCGGAATACCGTAAACTACTGACTAACGAAAGTATTTTCTGGGCCGAAGGTGGCGCCAAAGTGCAATTGAACGGTAGCGGCCTGACGGTTCAGGCATCGCCACTCAACCGCGCGCTGAAAGGGGCCATCAGTTTCGACAACCTGCAAGGCGTGACGCTGGACAAAGGCGCCAAACGCGTGCTGTACGCCACAGAAACTGCCGCCCGTGCGGTAGGCAGCCAGATTATCCTGAAAACCTATGACGCCAGTAAGCTGTCACCCGGTATGCCACTGCGTTATCTCGGTATTGATATCGGCCAGGTAGACTCATTGAAACTGGCACCTGAACGCAATGAAGTGCTGGCCAAAGCGGTGTTGTACCCGGAATACGTGCAAACCTTCGCACGCCTGGGCAGCCGTTTCTCCATCGTATCACCGGAGATTTCCGCAGCCGGGGTGAGCAATCTCGACACCTTGCTACAGCCCTACATTAACGTTGAACCGGGTCGTGGGCGCGAATTGCGCAGCTTTGAACTGCAGGAAGCCAGTATTACCGACTCACGTTACCTGGACGGCCTGAGCGTTATCCTCGACGCAGCAGAAACCGGATCGCTGCAAATCGGCACGCCGGTATTGTTCCGCGGAGTGGAGGTCGGCACTGTTACCGGTTTCTATCTGGGCACCATGTCCGATCGCGTTCACGTCGCATTGCGCATCAGCAAGAAATACCAGTATCTGGTGCGTAACAACAGCGTATTCTGGCTGGCCTCCGGCTATAACCTGCAGTTCGGTCTGACCGGTGGCGTCATCAAGAGTGGGACATTCCAACAGTTCATTCGCGGCGGCATTGCATTTGCCACACCGCCAAGCATTCCTCTGGCACCGAAGTCGACGCCGAACAAGCACTTTATGCTGAATGCTGAAGAACCGAAGGATTGGAAAGCTTGGGGCACCGCAATCCCTAAAGAGTAATTTCGTAACATCGTCAGGGGCTCAGCAATGCTGGGCCCCTACTGTTCTCAGGTTTGTGATAAACTCCCGCCCTTATTTTGACTGCTGCCAGAGAGCTCACCCGTGGCCAAACCTGCCTCCGTTTTTTTGCCGCCCGCGTTTCTCGACGCGACGCGCGCCATCATGCCCGCCGACCTGTCGATGGACGATTTCATTGCCGCCTGCCAACGCCCATTACGCCGTAGCCTGCGGGTCAATACCCTGAAGATCAGCGTTGCTGACTTTCTGGTATTGGTGCAGGACTATGACTGGCAATTGGAGCCTATCCCTTGGTGTGCTGAAGGCTTTTGGATAGAACGAAAAGATGAAGAATTGCGTTTGGGCAGCGCGGCGGAACATCTGAGTGGCCTGTTTTACATTCAGGAAGCCAGCTCGATGCTACCTGTCAGCGCACTGTTCGCTGACACGGAAACGCCACGACGGGTCCTGGACGTCGCTGCTGCACCGGGATCAAAAACCACTCAAATTGCTGCCTTGATGAATAACCAGGGCGGTATCGTGGCTAACGAATACTCCGCCAGTCGGGTAAAAGTGCTGCACGCCAATATCAGCCGCTGTGGCGTAAAAAACGTGGCGTTAACTCACTTTGACGGTCGGGTCTTCGGTGCTGCGTTACCGGAAAGCTTTGACGCCATTTTGCTGGATGCGCCTTGCTCCGGTGAAGGTGTGGTGCGCAAAGATCCAGACGCCATGAGCAACTGGTCGCTGGAAAGCGTTGCCGCCATAGCGGACACTCAGCGCGAATTGATCGACAGTGCCTTCCATGCCCTGGTCCCTGGCGGGGTGATGGTCTATTCCACCTGCACACTCAATGCGCAAGAGAACCAGCAAATCGTCAACGGGTTGTTGGCAGCCTACGGCGATGCAGTCAGCATTGAACCGCTGGGTGAACTGTTCCCCGGTGCTAAACAGGCGTTAACTGCCGAAGGTTTCCTGCACGTATTCCCGCAAATCTACGACAGCGAAGGCTTCTTCGTGGCACGTTTGCGTAAGCACCACTCCGTTGCCCCACTGGCAAAACCAAACTATAAACTGGGTAAGTTTCCGTTTACCCCGCTGTCCGGCAAGGACTCGGCTGACATTGCCCAGGCCGCCGCTGCCTCCGGCCTGTCCTGGGATGAAAGCAGTCGTCTGTGGGCGCGCGATAAGGAGATTTGGCTGTTCCCCGCCGAACTGGAGGCACTGGTCAATAAAGTGCGATTCTCACGCATCGGGCTGAAACTGGCCGAGCGTTTCACCAAGGGTTACCGCTGGCAGCACGAAGCTGTTATCGCCTTGGCGATGGACGATAGCAAACAGCGTTTTGAACTTAATGCCGCGCTGGCGCAAGAGTGGTTCCACGGCCGCGATTTGTACCCGGAACTGCCGCCGCAGACCGACGAATGCATTGTCACCTATCAACAACAACCGTTAGGCATCGCCAAGCGCATTGGCAGCCGGATCAAAAACAACCTGCCGCGCGAACTGGTCCGTGACGGCGTGCTGGATTTCCACCAACAATAATCCCATGTTTGCCCTAACTGGCCGGTCAATCCCCGGCCGGTTAATCCTCCTAATAATATTCCTATACGTAAGTATTATTATTCTAATCATTTCCATAACTAATCATTATCCCCCTGAGATGCTGGAGGATAGCGACATCTTTCAAAAACAAAGAAAATTTTCGGTCTTTCCCCAAGACAATTTCGAGTTCTTATTCTATTAATTAAGCTGTAAATAAATTAATGCGTTCAACCCGTTTTCGGGTGGCGATTTTGTGGGGTTCTCCCTTACACAGCAAGGAAACTAATATGAAAAAGATTCTGATGGCATTGACCTCGGTAGCCACCCTGCTGTGCGCAAATGGCGCAGCTAACGCAGGCACAATTCAAGGTACGCTCGGCGTATCGTTAACCATAGGTAACGGCTGTGTCGTTACCGGTGGTACCTCAACCGGAACCGTCAACAACTTTGGTTCTATCAGTTTCGGCACCTACTCCTCATTGGCCAACATCATCACCGCCAGCTCAACCGGCACCGCTGGCGCGGGCAGTTCGATCGGGCTGAACTGCACCGACGGTACCGCATATACCGTTGCGTTGGATAACGGGTTAAACGCCTCCAGTGGTCAACGTCGGATGGCCAGCAGTGTTCCCGCGTACATCAGCTATAACCTTTATCAAGATGCCGCTCATACGCTCACGTGGAACAACACCACTGGCGTTCTTGCCGGTACCGGTACAGGTGCGGTCGTCCCATTAACCGTCTATGGTCTGGTGCCATCTTCAGGTACCACCCCGGCTGCTGGAGCCTATGCCGATACGGTGACCATGACGGTAACCTGGTAAGCATGCTGCGTCTGGCCAGCGCCTGTCTGTTATTGCTGGTGGCTGTAAACGGCCGTGCTGATGTCAAGACTGCCACTGTCTCGGTCAACGCCACACTGGTTAAATCCTGTGTGGCGGGTACCACCAGCGGCGGCAGCACCACTTTCGGTACGCTTAACTTTGGTACAGTGTATTTCCTCAATACCGCTGTGCCGGTTACCGGACAGCAGAATTCCGGGGCCTTACAGGTAAATTGCAACAATGGAACCAGCTACACCGTGTTGCTGGGCGGTGGGCAGAGTGGGAATACGGCGGCGCGGTATATGCAGAGCACTGCTGGCGCAAAAGTCAGTTATAACCTCTATACCAACGCCGCTCATACCCTGGTCTGGGACAACGTGACCGGCGTGTCGATGACAGCCACCGGACAAACGACCTGGCTACCGGTGTATGGCTTGGTTCCCGCACAAACAACCCCCGCTACCGGTAACTATTCCGATACGGTACAGGTAACGATAAATTGGTAATGAAAAGCGCGAAGACCTGTTTGCTGTTAGCTGGCCTGATAAGCGCCTGCGGGGCTTCTGCCGATACCGTTAGCCAGGCCTTTACGGTGAATGCTTCCATTATCAAAGGCTGCGTATTGGGGAGCGGTGTCACTGATGTTACGACATTCGGCACCCTCAGCTTCGGACAGGTCTCCTCACTCAGCAGCAATATCAGCATCGTATCCAGCGCTGGCGCTGGCTCGGTACTGATTCGCTGCAATCCAAATGTGAGCGTCACATTGGCGCTTAATGTAGGCAGTAATGTGACCGGATCCATTTCCGGCGGCAGGAAATTACAAAACGCAACCACGTTGGAAACGCTGGTGTACCAACTGTACCAGGACAGTAACTACTCAACCCTTTGGGGAGATGGCACCAACGGTGGCAACGCACAAACCGTGTCCAGCACCGGCAGCACGCAAGAAATCAAAATTTATGCCCGTTTAATGTCGACCAGTATCCTGCCCACCAGTGGCACCTATAGTGATACGGTCTTATTAACAGTGACTTATTAAGCTTTAACAAGGATCACACTATGCGAACCGCCCTTAGACTGTCTTTGATGACAGCCCTCTTGCTCGCAAGCCAGCCACACGCTTTTGCCGCCGCGTCCATCCTTATCTGGCCGATTGATCCAGCCATTGAAGCCAATCAGCCGGCCACCGCACTGTGGCTGGAGAACCGCGACAGCAAAACCGTTTATATGCAAGTTCGCGTTCTCGGATGGCAACAGGTTAACGGTAAAGATGACTACCACAACCAGAGTAACGTGGTCGCCAGCCCGCCGGTTGCCACCATCGCCCCCGGCAAACGTCAGCTGATCCGTTTAATTAGACAAACGCCGACCCCTGACGGTAAAGAGCAGGCATACCGTATTCTGGTCGATGAAGTGCCGATTAAGGATCAGGACGGTGCTGCCCCAGAAAAAGGGGCGCAAATGGGATTAAAATTCCAAATGCGTTATTCCGTCCCGCTGTTTGTCAGCGGCAAAGGGATCTGGACCAAGCAGGATTACGAGCATCCGCGTGACTACGCAACGGCCAGCCAACCGCAGCTCAGTTACCGGTTATCACAGCAAAACAGCCAACGCTGGCTTGACGTGCGTAATACCGGTGTAGTGCATGCCCGGCTTTCACAAGTCAGCATGCAGGGCAAGCCTCTTGCGGCTGGATTGCTGGGCTACGTCCTGCCGGGTTCGCAGGTACGCTTTGCCTTACCGCCGTCAGCCAGTTTTGCCGGCGGTAAGCTACAGGCGACGGTCAACGATAATAAACAGCCAATAACGATTCCGGCCTATTGAGCCTTCGGTGCTGGTGAATCGGATACGCCTCCCTATTGGCAACGGATTGAGACTAAAACCGTTAGCCCTTGCCGTACTCTGTATGGTGGTAGACCTGTGGCTAGCAGACGTGCGGGCGGACGATCTGCCACCGCCGCCCGGTGCGATCACCATGCCCGATACTACCCTCTACCTGGAGCCGGTGGTCAATGGCAGGCCAACCGGCAATGTGGTCCCCATTAGCTACCGCGGCGGTCACTACTACCTCACCCCGCAACAGCTTATCGACGCCGGCCTGCCCGTGGCAGATAAACAGGCGAAAGAAATTGCCGTCGATCAGCTCAATAAAGTGGATGTCACCTACAGTGGCGAAACCCAACAGCTGATGATTAACGTGCCCAATGACTGGCTGCCGAATCAAAACATTAGCGCCACCGATCCGGAACAGCGTCTGAAAGCACAAAGCAGCCTTGGTTTTCTCTTTAATTATGATGCCTATGCCAGCCAGAGCGGCAGTGGTAACCCCGGGTATTTCTCGCTCTGGAGCGAACAGCGCTTATTCGACGGATTTGGTGTGATCGCCAATACCGGTATTTACCGTGGCAGTTTCAACAACGACAGCACAAGCGAACAAAACAGTCGCTACGTCCGTTACGACAGCTCATGGCGCTACAGTGACGAAGACAGCATGCTGAGTTACACCGCAGGCGATGTCACCACCGGCTCGTTACCCTGGACAACAGCAGTCAGAATTGGAGGGCTGCAACTGGCGCGTGACTTCGCCACACGTCCGGACGTAATAACCTACCCATTACCGCAGTTTTCTGGGCAAGCAGCGGTGCCCACCAGCGTCGATCTGTATATCAACAGCTATAAAAATACATCGACGAATGTGAACCCCGGGCCTTTCACGCTCAATACCGTTCCCTACATTAATGGTGCCGGTCAGGCAACGGTAGTGACTACCGATGCACTCGGTCGCCAGGTGAGTACGACCGTGCCCTTTTACGTCGCCAGTAATTTGTTACAGGCCGGTATGAGTGATTTCAGCCTATCGACCGGTGCCCTGCGGCAAAACTACGGCATCAGCTCGGGTGACTACGGGCAATGGGTTGCCAGCGGCAGTGGGCGTTACGGCGTCACCGATTGGTTAACCCTGGAAGGCCGTGCCGAAGGTGCCGCACAACTGGCCGTCGCTGGCACCGGCGCAGACATTCGAATTGGGCAATGGGGGGTAGTAAACGCCTCTTACAGTCATAGCCAGGCGGGCAGTGACGCATTCAACGGCACGCCGCTGCCCGTGCAGATTTACTATGATCCCATCACCGGTCAACCGTTCACACCGGCCGAACCTACCGACGTTTATCAGTACACCAGTACGCGTGGGGATCAAACCAGTCTGGGGTACACCTACAGCAACTCACTGTTCAGCCTTAACGCCCAGCGGGTTCTGCGCAGTGAAGGCTACGGCGATCTTTCTGCTTATAAGAGCAGCTACCGTCTGAGCCGCCGTACCGATCAGCTCACCGGCAGCATTGGGCTCGAACGCTTTGGTAGCATTGGTGTCGGCTATTTTGACGTGCGCGATGCCATCGGCACGCGCACGCGCTTGGTCAACTTATCTTACAGCCTGACTCTGTGGCGTAATATGAGTCTGTATGCCTCGGTAAACCGTGAGATAGGCAGCAGCGGCTACAGCTCGCAACTCCAGCTCAGTATCCCATTCGACAGTTGGGGCACCGCCAGCGTGAGCACCACACGTGACACCAATAATCGCTGGAGTGAACGCGTGGGTTACAGTCGGTCTGCACCTACGGATGGCGGATTGGGATGGAACCTGGCTTATGCCGACAGCCAGGGCAGTGGCAATGATTATCGACAGGCCGACCTCACCTGGCGTACGTCACTGCTTGAAACCCGCGCGGGCCTGTATGGCAACAGCAATAACTACACGCGTTGGGGCGAAGTCAGCGGTTCTCTGGTCGCCATGAACAGCAGTTTCTATGCCACCAATACCATTAATGACGCCTTTGCACTGATTTCAACGGATGGCTACGCCGGTATCCCGGTGAGCTACGAAAACCAACGGATTGGTATAACCAATAACAATGGCTATCTATTAGTGCCTACCGTCACTTCGTATTACCATGCAAAATTCCAAATCGACCCCTTAAATCTGCCTGCGGACGTTACCCTCCCAACGGTAGAGAAAACCGTCGCCGTACGAGACCACAGTGGTTTCCTGGTTAATTTCCCGGTCAAACGTGTTTCAGCTGCCGACGTTGAGCTGGTCGATGCGCAAGGGAAACATCTGGCCAATGGCAGCCAGGTTGCCGTTATCGGCAGCAATCAGCAAAGCTATGTCGGCTGGGACGGCATGAGTTATATCGACCCGGTAGAACAACACAACCGCTTAAGCGTCATTCCGGCTGACGGCGGTGCGCCATGCCAGGCAGAATTCACCCTGGATAAACCGCAAGGTATGCAACGCGTCGGCCCCGTCGTCTGCCGATAACCCATTACGGAGAAAAAGATATGTCTCGGCCACTCATAATAATCCTGGCGGCGTTGTTGCTGATGACCTGTCAAAGAGGGCTGGCAGCCTGTAGCACCACCAGCGGTACGGTAACGCTCCCCACCAGCAGCTCCTTTGCCGTGTACAACGGTCAGATCAATGCTCAGGGTACCGCAGGACTTAACTGCACCGGCCTTGGCCTGTCGCTGTTGTCACAAAATACCGTAACGGTGAAAATCGCCTCAACCACAAACACCATGGCACTACTTAATAACAACGGTTCCGGCGATAAAATTTCCTACCTGATTTACCCCGATGCGAATTACCAATATCCCTACAGCATCGGACAAACCATCGATTACAGTTCACTGAATCTACTGTCGCTGATCCTGATCTCCTCTAACGTTAACTTCCCGGTTTATATCAAGACCACTGCAGGAGCGAACGTCAGTGCCGGCACCTATACTGATACCATTAACCTGATATGGAACTACCATATCTGCGGCCTGGGGGTGCTAGGACTGTGCGTCTGGTGGGATGGCACCGATCAACCCAGTACCGTCACCGTGACGGCAATCATCACCAAGAGTTGCCTGATCAATACCGCCAACAGCGTCAATTTTGGCAGTATGGCCCTGGTTGGCCAATTTAATCCCATTAACCAAAGCATCACCCTTACCTGCACCAAGAGCCAGGGCTACACCACCTACTTCACCAATGGCAACAACCCGGTTACCGGCTGGCGGCAGATGATTAATGGCACCACTAATTTTCTGCAGTACCAAATTTATCTGCCCAATACCTCTACCGTATGGAGCAGCACCAACGCGCAAAGCGGCGCCGGAACAGGCCTGGCGCAGAGCATCCCTTTCAAGGCAGCCATTAACCCGGCACAAACCGAAGCGCCGGTCGGTACCTATCAGGACAACGTCAGTTTTGTGGTGACATATTAACGCCATGCGGTAGCCACCGAACACGAATGTTGCCAGCTTGTATTTTTTATGTGGCATTTTTTGCTCATTTGTCTATGCTGATACTGATGACCCAAACTGGTCACACCTCACACCAGCAGATCAGGCAAGGAGTTCCAATGGGCAAAACCGTGGTGAAAATAGGCAGTTTTGAGGTCGACGATGCACATTTGTCTTCTTCGTCAGAGCAAGCCAGTACGCTGGCAATCCCTTGCAAGTCGGATCCCGACCTGTGTATGCAGCTAGACGGTTGGGATGAACACACCAGTATCCCGGCAATGTTGAATGGCAAGCAATCGCTGCTGTATAAACAACATTACGATCGACAGACCGATGCCTGGGTGATGCGATTAGAATGAACGGCAGTAAACGGAAGAACGCGCAGTGTCCGCTAAGAACACGGCGCGTTTTTTTATGCGATAGCGATACCGCGGCCGGCAAAAAAACGGCCAAAGTGGTTCATCGGTAACCTCACCTGTTTGCGGGTCGCCAGGCTGTCACCGGAAGGATTGTGGAAGGTCACGCAGTCAGCCTCGACCGCCGTCACCAAAACCAGATGCCCCCCTCGTTGAGGAGGTACCTGCTCAGGCTGGCGAATGCCAGGGTGCACCGAGGCCATAAAATAACGGTGTCGCGCTAATAACGGCAGCAACTCCCCAGGTTCAAGCCCAACCCGAACCTCTGCCGCCAGCGCAAACTGCTCACGCACATAGTCGACAAAGGGCGCGTAGATCAGCCCCTTAATACGCTCCCCCTCACGTACGTAAGCGCCGTACGGCAAACTGCGGCGTGCCAGCTCCATTAGCGATGGCGCATCACCATCACGGTGGCTCAACACCATTTTCAGACAGGCCATACCGCAGACGTGGTTAGCCCATTCGACGTATTCCGCACGGTCATGCGCACCACTGAGCGCCCAGTTGGCGTCGTCAGCCAACGTCACTCGGCCCGCAATCAAGTCGGCCGCAAGTTCGGGTGTCGCCCACTGGCAGACGTAGGGAACAGGACGTGTCAAATCAGAACGTCTCTGCCACTTTGAAATTCATCAGCACCAGCGTCATATCAGGTGAGAACAGTTCATACTCTTCAAAGAAACTCTGCAGCTCTTTACGCCAGTAGGCCAGTGAACGGTCACCTTCGCCTTCAGCATAAGCATGCGCTTCATCAACCTGATCGTAGGTTTTCATTTCTACTGATGTCAGTTCTACCGCGCAAATCGGGTTACCCTTGCCATCAACCACCACAAACACATCGCCGGCCAGCGGGATACCTTCACCGTCAAGATTGGCGCAGGTTGCCGTCTTGGTCCCGTTGAGGATCAGCTTTACGATGTCATCGGCCTGCTGCTCAGTATTGCCAAACGCCCAACGTTCGGTGTTTTCATATTTTTTCGGAATTTCGCTCGCCATTGCCATACCTTATTGAATGAATCATTGTGCAGACAGAATAGTACAACGTATTCCCCGCTGCCTGCACCTGCCTAATTCACCCCGCTGTCACTCATTCCCACATTTTTTACAAGCCGTTTACGGTAAATGCCTGTGCCTGTGCCAGGACAACAGGCATACTGTGGGCGAGATCCACTCCATGGCGACGGTCAGGCGGTAAAATGAAAGATGCAGATAAAGACTCAGATGACACCTTTAGTGACTTACTCAAAGTCCTGGCGGTGGTGGTGATCGTTATCTTTGTTATCGGCGGCTGGTATTTCAGTTGATTACACCAACAGGAGGTCACATTGGCAACCAAACGCATGCGCACCAAACACTGGAAGATGTTTTTGATTTTGTTGCTGATCTGTCTCGCCCTACTGTTATTGCGCTGGGCGGCAATCGTCTTTGGCTAACGGCAAGGAGCAAGCCCGATGGCAAAAAATAATGGCAAAGGCATCCAAATCGCCTTACTGCTGCTGGCGCTGGTTATTTTGATCTGCGGTGTATTGATGATTACCACCGAATTAGGTCACCAGATGCTCGAAGAGATCGAAGATATTCTCGAATAACGCCAGTCCGGCCGGACACTGGCGAACACCGCACTAGGGGTGATCCCGTTTTGCGGGTTGTTGGGCTTCCGGCTCCAGCAGCTCGCGCAGATAGGCTATTCGTGCCTCCCCTTGTGGTAACCACAGACGACTCAACCAATGCTGCACTTCTGCCCGCTGACTCCGGCGATGGTAGCCAGCCAATTGATCGATCAGTTTCATCATTCATCCTCCAGATATTCAACACTGTCAGTATTGGATAAAAAAACCAGAAGAAATACTGATGGTTTGTTTTTTATACTTCCGGTTTTGGAATTGTGCGATCGGGGTGGTGGCGAACCCCAGGCTCACCTGCTACATTGACCAAAAATCACCCAGCCGAGGTAAACGATGATGTTCTCGGAGCAGGAGATAAAACCCGTGTGGGATGAAGTAGCACGTTTGATCGGCGACAGCGTGATGCAGTTGCGCCATCGCGGTGAGGTTTTAACGGTAGAAACGCTGGCGAAACACCTGACACAACAACTGGACGACTGCAACGATATCGAACGCCGTATCCTGATCGGCGCGGCGATCAACATGCTGAAAGATGGAAAATGAATCGCCAACCGGAATGGTTGGCGATTCGGCAGAAGCCCGAGGTATGCAAGCCCGGCCTTCTGGGCATTACTATGTCAGGCTAACATGACGGATTTAATAGGAATTGTCGGGTTTTTCCTCAAAACACCGAATTATTGTTGCCATCAGGCCTCACGCCAGCACGAAATCACTGATTTCCAAGGGTTGCCCCACCACTTTCACCAGAAAATCACTGCCGTCAAACCCGCCGCCCATATTGATTGCCACATCACTGACATGAGCCTGTTGGTCATAGGTCAACATAGCCTCCCCGGCCTTGCCGCTAAATTGGCTGACAAATTCAAGGCTATTGCTGCCGGTATTAAACAGCGACAGATCAATCTTGTCTTCACCACGAACAAAATCGTGGATCCAGTCCGGTGCAGACGCACGCGATTCCGACGCACCAAAATAAACAAAGGTGTCTTTACCTGCGCCACCGTACAGGTGGTCAGCGCCCTCACCACCAAACAGTACGTCGTTGCCCGCTCCGCCTTGCAGTAGGTTATTCGCGGCATTACCAATCAAGACGTCATTTCCCGCACCGCCAATCGCATTCTCGATCGTAACACCGGCAGCGATTGAAACGTTCCCCTTCAACCCTCCCACATCGGAGAACGATTTCTCGTTAAGATTAATGCGCTGATTCTGGCTAAAACCGGAGAAATCAAAAGTGTCATTGCCGCCGGCATCCCACGCGGTAAACACGATTTTGTCCTGGGCATGGGTGGCCGTGAGGAAATCACGATCGGTATTGGAATTAAAGCCATAAACCGTATCATCGCTACGGGTCGTCATATTGGCGCCATAAAAATGCTGAATCGCCGTGATGTCATTTAACAATGGAGCAGAGGAGTATGCCCCCTTGAAGTCCTGCCCGGTGCTGCTTTCACTGAAATAACTCATGACGCTGTGGGCGCGGCTGTCTTCAAAGTAGGTGGCATCTTTGCTGTAAGTGATGCTGACGCCAGGCGCAGCGTTGTAATCGCCTGGATGTTGCAGCCCCAGAGCATGACCAATCTCATGGGTAAATGTCTGGCGTCCATATTCATTTTCATGAATCAGATTATTGACGAACACGTTGCTTTTGGCGTTATACCAGGTTTGTCCCGCCACCGATGGAGAAGAGTCCGGGTTATAAGCGAAAGCATATGAACCACGCGAGCTGACATCAAAAAGACCAAATTTGATATTCGCGCTTTGGGTATTGCTGGTTTCTGTAAAGGTGATATTGGCAACGTCTGACCAAGATTGCAGTGAAAGTTTCGCCTGTTCACGCTGCTGTGCATTAAAGCTGCTGAACCCGCTGATCGCCATGCTCGACATATTGCCCGGTGCCTGTTCCCAGAAGCTATAGCTCAGGTTAACCGCCGTTTCTGTTACCCCTTTGTCGTGCCAACTGCGATCGCCACGAATCAATTCCAGCCCGGCATTATCAAAACTTTTTGAGGGATGGATCACATTAAGCTGTGAATCGCTTTCAGGTTTATACGCGCCCTGAAAGGCCAATACCGTTATAGCTTCAGCAGAAGCGCTAGCCTGTTGCTTATTTGATGACATGCCAAAATCTCCATATTCGTCATTTCAGTGAGCTGAGGGCGTCACTGACGGATAGCCTTAATGGCCGGGGTCCGGTGCTGAGTCAATACGGGGATTTCGGTAATGCGGCTGGCACCCTCCATGAGCACTCTTAATGAGAACGATAATCCCTTAACAAAAAGCATAGACACTTTTAATTAAAATACCGCCTCACCTCATTAAAATAATGACGCCCTTTCCCATTACGCTTTGGTGCTTATTATTAGCCCGCGACACAAATAAAAAAACCGGGGCAATCCACCCCGGTATCCATAATGTCATTTGGACTCAGATTAACCAACCCAATAGCAGCGTCGCACCAATGACGGTAGAAGCGCCGCCAATACGTGTGGCAATTTGCGCGAAAGGCATCAATCCCATGCGGTTGGATGCGGAGAGGATCGCTACGTCGCCGGTCCCCCCTAATCCACTGTGGCAACAGGTCACAATCGCCGCCTCAACCGGGTACATTTTTAAATAAGGCGCAATAAGGAAACTCACCAACCCCATAGACAACACCACTGAACCGCAGACCACCACATAACCTACTGAAAAGACGGCTACCACGCTTTCTAACGGCACATACAACATACCCAAGCCAATCATCAGCGGCCACACCAGCGCGGTGGAAACAAATTTATAAAAGCTGTGTGCTCCCGTTTCCATTGAGGTGGGTATCACTCGGCAGTATTTGCACAGTACCGCAAACAAGATCATCAGCACCGGGCCAGGGATATGCACAATGTGTTCGAACAGACCACCGACGATAAAGAAGGCGCAAATCACCAACAGCCCGCCCCCCATCAATTGGAAATCGACGTTACCGCTGGTTTCTTTAATGGCGAACACGGCGTTTTCTTGCGCCGAGCGGATTAGCATGCCATCGCCGCTCAATGCCTTGCGCTTCATACCCAGACGGGCCAACACACCTGCCGCTACGATGGCGAAGATATTGCCCAATACCGCTGCGGGTGCCAGTTGCGCCACATACACGTCTGGTGTTGATCCCAGAATGGCAGAATACGCCAGTGACAGGGGCAAAATGCCTTCACCAATGCCGCCACCGATGATCGGCACAATGATAAAGAAGAAGGTGTGATAGAAAGTGAAGCCAAACAACTTACCCACCAACAGCCCCGTCACCACGGCCGTCACCGTGCCGACGACCAAAGGCACAAACATGCGGATCATGCCCTGAATCAGGATCACCCGGTTCATGCCAAGAATACTGCCGACCACCAAACTGGCGATCACAAAGTACAGCAGATTGGCGTCTTTCATCAGCAGATGAACGGTTGCCATTACGTTCGGCTGGAAGAAATTAAAGTAAACCAATACTGAAGGCACCATCAGGCACAGAATCGCCGGACCACCAATATCGCGCAGCACAGGAATACTTTTCCCTAACTGTGCCAGCGCAAAACCCAGTGTCATGATCACCGCCAGACCACCGATCATATTCTTTGGCAAGAAGTTGGCGTAGGCCGAAACGGCAACAATGGCACAAATAGTGATAAACAGTGCAACCGGTACTGCACCGATATCCATCTGCCGGATTTGGTTAATTAATCTTGACGGATCAGGCTGCGGTGTTTCTTTCTCACACGCAATTTCTGCATTTATCTGTTTCATTATTCACCCTGCTGACAAGTGTTCAGTATGGAGCGGATCGTCTAACGATACGTGGAGTAATTTAAAGCGTTAAAACAAGCTATTATCTGGATAAATTTTATTTCTTATAATAAATAAAATAGTGGACAGCACTGACAATATGATAAAAAATAAAAATACAAAACTAAATTACGCCTTATTAATCCAATATTGTGAACCTTCGCCGATGTTGGTTTTAATTAATTATCGTCAGCGTTTTGTAATTAAAATAATCAGTCGTAAATTCACTGCTATGCTATAGGTGGAAGTAAAAATCCGCGCGTTTATTAATGAGAACCGGAGCGGTAATTAGCTGAATCCGGTCAGCTGTACCCGAGCCTGTCTCTGTACGCGGCACCGTGCAGAAAACAGGCACATAATATATGCCCTGCGGCTTACTGAATGCGGGTAGTTTTGCTGCGGCCCGAAAGTCAGCGGGCATAGAACTAATAAGGAAGTAGGATATGTCTTCAATCGCTATTACCCCACAAACGCTGGCCCGTTACGGCATCCATCAGGCTACCGAAATCGTCCATAACCCAAGCTACGAGCAACTCTTCACTGAGGAAACCCGTGCCGACCTGCCGGCACTGGAGCGCGGAACGCTAACCACATTGGGTGCGGTTAACGTCGATACCGGCGAGTTCACTGGCCGCTCACCGAAAGACAAATACATTGTGCGTGA
Source organism: Serratia sp. PL17 (assembly GCF_017832355.1). Taxonomy (GTDB): domain Bacteria; phylum Pseudomonadota; class Gammaproteobacteria; order Enterobacterales; family Enterobacteriaceae; genus Serratia. The sequence goes on along the minus strand of NZ_JAFIBY010000001.1, from coordinate 982,448 downwards.
CGACACCACGCGCGATACCGTCTGGTGGTCCGACAACGGCACCGGCAAAAATGACAACCAACCGCTGTCGCCCGAGGTCTGGCAACATCTGAAAACATTGGTGGGCAACCAACTGTCCGGCAAGCGCCTGTTTGTTGTGGATGCGTTCTGCGGTGCCAATGCCGATACCCGCCTGAAGGTCCGCTTCATCACCGAAGTGGCCTGGCAGGCACACTTCGTCAAAAACATGTTTATCCGCCCGACCGACGAAGAACTGCAACGTTTCGAACCGGACTTCGTGGTGATGAACGGGGCCAAATGCACCAACCCGGACTGGCAACAACAGGGGCTGCATTCAGAGAATTTCGTTGCCTTTAACCTGACTGAACGTATGCAGCTCATCGGCGGAACCTGGTACGGCGGCGAAATGAAAAAAGGGTTGTTCTCGATCATGAACTACCTGCTGCCGCTGCAGGGCATCGCTTCAATGCACTGTTCTGCGAACGTTGGCGAACAAGGTGATGTGGCAGTGTTCTTTGGCCTGTCCGGCACCGGCAAAACCACCCTTTCCACCGATCCCAAACGTCAGTTAATCGGCGATGACGAACACGGCTGGGATGATGACGGCGTGTTTAACTTTGAAGGCGGCTGCTACGCCAAGACCATTAAGCTGTCTCAGCAGGCAGAGCCTGAAATCTACCAGGCGATCCGCCGCAACGCGCTGCTAGAAAACGTGCAGGTATTGGCCGATGGCAGCATTGATTTTGATGACGCCAGCAAAACCGAAAACACCCGTGTTTCTTACCCGATCGACCACATCGAAAACATCGTCAAACCGGTGTCTAAAGCGGGCCATGCGAAGAAAATCATCTTCCTGACTGCGGACGCTTTCGGGGTGCTGCCACCGGTATCTCGCCTGACGCCGGAACAAACCCAATATCACTTCCTGTCCGGTTTCACGGCCAAGCTGGCGGGGACTGAACGTGGGATCACCACCCCAACCCCAACCTTCTCTGCCTGTTTCGGCGCAGCCTTCCTGACGCTGCACCCGACGCAATATGCCGAAGTGCTGGTTAAACGTATGGAAGCCGCCGGCGCCCAGGCCTATTTGGTTAATACCGGTTGGAACGGCAGCGGCAAGCGTATTTCCATTAAGGACACACGCGGCATCATCGACGCTATCTTGAACGGTGAGATTGAACACGCCGACACCTTTACCCTGCCGATCTTTGGCCTGGCAGTGCCGACAGCGTTGCCGGGCGTTGATCCTTCGATCCTCGATCCGCGCAAAACTTACGCTGACGAATCGCTCTGGCAGGAAAAAGCGCAGGATCTGGCGCAGCGTTTTATCGACAACTTCGCTAAATATACCCTGACCCCTGCAGGGGAAAAATTGGTGAATGCGGGACCTAAACTGTAAGGCAACGGGGCGCAGCACGTTGCGCTCAGTCCCATAAGCAAAGAGGTATTCACGATTCAGGGGCCGATTGGCCCCTTTTTTACGCCAGTTGCTTATCCAAATTAATCAATGCCTGTGCCAACACCCTGGCGCCATCCGCCAACTGTTGCTCGGTAATCGATTCCTCAGGGCAATGACTGCGCCCGTTCAGGCAAGGAATAAACACCATTCCCACCGGCCCGGTCGGTGCCATGTAAACGGCGTCATGTCCAGCGCCGCTAGGCAAACGACGACTGGCCAACCCAAGTGATTGCGCAGCATTATCAATCGCCTGCATCACCGGTTCCGCGCAGGCGGTAGGGCGCGCACGGCTAACGTGCTGCAATTCCGCCTGCAAACCCAACGCCTGTAACCGCGAAAGGCACTGCTCCAGCAGGACCTCAGGAAAGCTGTCCAATACTTGCTGACTGTCGCTTCGGACTTCAAGCATTAACTCCACCCGCCCCGGTACGGCGTTGGGTACATTCGGCGTCATAGAGATACGGCCCACGGTCGCTACCACATAATGCGGGTTGCCGCTTTGTCGTGATGCCGCGGCATGGGCCTGCTCTATCACATGTGCCGCACCGACCAGTGCATCGCGACGAATATCCATAGGCGTGGTGCCCGAGTGATCCGGTTGCCCAACCACAGTCACCAATACACGGCGAATGCCGACAATATGCGTTACAACCCCTATCGGCAGCCGTTGGTGCTCCAACACTGGGCCCTGTTCTATATGCAATTCAAGGTAAGCTGCTGTCCCCCCGGGCAGGCGCAGCGGCTGGACCAGCTTTTCAGGCTGAGCACCGATACGAGCCATTGCCTCCGCCAGTGTTTCACCCTGTGCGTTCTTCGCCGCCAGCATGCCACTGTCCAACTCACCGCTGAGCGCCCGGCTGCCAACGCAAGAAATGCCATAATCACTCGGCTCTTCGGACAGAAAATCGATCACCTCAAACGGATGCTGCAAAGCAATTGTCTGTTGGTGCAGGCTATGGGCTATTTCTATCCCCGCCAATACGCCGATAATGCCGTCATAGCGCCCGCCGCCCACCACGGTATCGCAATGTGACCCCGTGACGAGTGGTGCCAAATCATTGCGTAGCCCTGCACGACGTCCGATCAGATTGCCCGCCTCATCCAACGTCACTGTCAGTCCGGCCAGCTGCATTTGCTCAGCAAGCCAGATACGCGCCTCACTGAACAGCGGTGTAAAGGCACGCCGTGTCCAGGGGACGTCCGGCAGCGTCATCTGTGCCAGATGATTGACCCTTGCCCATAAGCGTCCGCTATCGATTAACGCTGTCATTGTTTTTCTCCTCTGGCAATGTGTGGACGCAGGAACTGGCCTGTCCCCGGAGTGTTAACAATATGCCCATCGACGAAAACCGCCTCACCACGGCAATAGGTTGCTTCTACCCGCACGCTAAACTCCATGCCCTCAAAAGCGCTCCATTTGACGGCTGACAGACTGTTAGCCGGGTCGAATCGATAATGTTCCGGCCGCAGAATGACAAAGTCAGCGTCCATGCCGGGGTTAAACGCCCCTTTGCGATCGTCGAGAAGGAAATGACGCGCAGGGTTGCGGCACAACAGTTGTGCCACGGTCGTCGGTGCGATGCCGTGTTGCTCACATCCCGTCCACAGTGCGGGCAGCAAGGTTTCCAATCCGGGACCACCGGACGCATTTTTGAACACGTTGGCATCCCCTTTCCGCTCCAGCCCCCAACTGACGTGGTCGGACGAAACGAAAGTACAATCGCCCTGTGCAATATGGCTCCACAGTCGTTCCATTTCCGCTTTTGGGCGGATCGGTGGGTAATGTTTGGTTTTGGCACCAAATTGGCGCGTATGCTGTTCGTGATTGAGCATCAGGTACTGAACGCACGTTTCAATACTGACGGGATACCCGGCCTGTCGATACATCCGGTACAGCTCGAAACCGCGTGAGGTAGAAACATGCACCGCATGGGCGCGAGCACCGCTTTCTGCCCCCATTTCATAAATCAGCGCCGTCGCCAGATTTTCGATCAAGGGCGTATGGGCACGCATAAAAGCATCCCAGCCGGTATCCCCCCTGTCGATCATCCGTTGAATATTCTTACGCGTCAGCTCCTGCATTTGGTTGTGTACCGCACAGGCCAGCCCCGTGGGCGCAATCAGCTCAAAGGCGTGCATCAGGTCATCCTCATCCACTCGAGGGAAGCGTCCCGGTGTGGCCTCAAAGGTAGAGAATTTAAAGGCGCACACGCCACCTTCAATCAGACCCGCGGCGGCGTCAAAACCGTAGGTTGCATTAAGGGTACCAAACAAGGCCACGTCAACATGGCAGTCACGCTCGACCTCGGCAATCTTGGCGTCCAGCAGTGCGCGGCAAGCCACAGGTTCGGGGTCGTCATAGGGCATATCAACCATCACCGTGATTCCCCCCGCCGCCGCCGCGCGCGATGCCCACCCCAGCCCTTCCTGATTCGCCTGGCTACCAGAATGCACCTGACCGTCAATCACGCCGGGCAGGATCCACTTGCCGCTGGCCTCAATGACTTTGCATGCCTCGGGGGCTTGTCCACTGCCGCTCCCAATGATTTTACCGCCAGCGATCGCTAGCCAGCCGTCAGGTGTCACCCGTTCGGCATCCACCAGATTGCCCTTTACCACCAGCTCGGGTCGTTGACTCAGATTCATCATGCCTCTCTCCTTATTATCCCCTTCCGATAACTGCATAAAAATGCAGTTATCTCAGGTTATCAATCGACCAGTTGTGCCGATACCAAGGGCAGTGTAGGGTGAGGCTATCTATTCTGTCTTATGCTTGTTTATCACTCATGCATAACAAAATGTTAACTACCCGTGGAGGACGTGTGCGTTTAAACCTCAAACAAATCGAAGTGTTTCGCGCCATTATGCTGACCGGTTCGATCAGCGGTGCCGCAAAACTGCTGCACGTTTCTCAACCGGCAGTTTCACGACTCATCGCCTATACCGAGCAACGGTTAGGCCTGACGTTATTTGAGCGTATCAAGGGGCGGCTGTACCCCACGCCAGAAGCTCGCCACCTGTTTGTCGAAGTCAACTCTGTGTATCAAGGAGTACAGCGGGTCAACGAAGTGGCGGAGGATTTGATCCAAAACCGCATGGGACACCTGCGCATTGCCTGTAGCCCAAGTTTAGGCCAAGGCCTTATCCCCAGTGCTATCGCCAAGTTTCACGCACAACTGCCTGAAGCACGGGTAATTCTGCACACCATGATCCCGGATGTGCTCTTGCAAGCGGTGCTGACACAACAGGTCGAATTGGGCGTCGCCTTTCTGCATGAGGGCCATCCCAACGTGCATTCGCGTCAATTGTACGAGAACCGATTAGTGGTGGCGCTGCCCGCTTCTCATCCACTGACGGCTAAAAATGTGATTGGCATCGAAGAATTAATCGACCAACCCTTCATTGGCTACGGTGCCGACATCCCTATCGGCCAGCTGGTACGCAAACTGTTGAACGATGCCGACATTATTCTGAGACCCACCGTTGAGGTGCAGCAGATCCATGTCGCCTGTGCATTGGTGCAAGCCGGGGTAGGTATCGCATTGATCGACGAAATTACCGCCAACGGACCTGTGTGGACCAAGGTGGTTTTTCGGCCGATAGAACCCACTGCAAATACCCCTATCAGTATCGTGCATGGCATGTACGAACCGTTGTCGCGCTTGGCACAAGCGTTTATCCATACCCTGGAGTCAGTACAGATCCACTGGTCGCGCTAGGCCATTTTTTCGCCCTTTCCCTTGCCGCTGTCCCTCATGACGGCGGCGCATTATTTTTTCTAGGTCATGGGTTAACATTTTGTTATACGCAGGTGATAAAAAGTAATGCGACATTTTAGTTAACCGCCCCCTAGTATCGAATTCCGGTAGCGCAACTATTCACAGATTATTCATTCAAGCGCAATCTCACCGATACTTTCAGGAGCACAGACCATGGGGCGTGTTTTAACACTTGATGATGTAGAAGCCGCAGTAAAAGGCGGTTCGGTATTTGCCTGCGGCGGTGGCGGCTGGGTGGCCCACGGCCTGGAACTGGGGCGGTTGGCCGTGACCATTGGGCGGCCAGAGTTAGTGACTCTTGATGAGTTGGCCGATGACGCCTGGATCGCCACCGCTGCGGCAATTGGCGCCCCCGGCGGTCTGACCGATTGGCAGATGCTGGGTGTCGACTACGTCAAGGCGGTCCAACTGGTACAACAGGAACTGGGCGCCCCTATCGCGGGATTGATGGTTGGCCAAAATGGTATGTCCAGTACCCTCAACGGCTGGTTGCCTGCGGCAATCCTCGGCTGCAAGGTCGTTGATGCCGTTGGCGACCTGCGCGCCCATCCCACCGGTGATATGGGTTCTATTGGCCTGGCCTCCAGCCCGCAACCCATGATCCAGGCCGCCGTCGGTGGTAACCGTAACCATAATGCCTATATCGAGTTGGTCGTGAAAGGTGCCACCGCCAAGGTATCGCCAGTGCTGCGCAAAGCGGCCGACATGTCCGGCGGGTTCATCGCCAGTTGCCGCAACCCGATACCGGCCGCCTATGTACGCCAACACGCGGCACTGGGGGGAATCAGTCAGGCGATCTCATTAGGTGAAAGCATTCTGGCGGCACAGGGCCGTGACGTTGTCGACGCGATTTGCCGCCACACCGGCGGTCAAATCATCGGCAGCGGCGTCGTTGCCGACAACAGTTTGCGCTATACCGAAGAGGCGTTTGACGTCGGTATTGTGACGATTGGTCAGGGGAATGGGCTGCGCCGCATCCACGTCATGAATGAGCATATGGCAGTAGAAGATGCCCATGGTGAGCGAATTGCCAGTTATCCGGACGTCATCACCACACTGGATATGGCCGGTAACCCGATCAGCGCAGGGCAACTGAAAGCCGGGATGGACGTCGTGATTTTCCATATGCATCACTCGCAGTTCCCGCTCTCGTCTTCGGTTACCGATCCTGCGGTCTATCCCCCGGTGGAGAAAACGCTGGGTATTGATCTACGCAGTTACCTGCCGACAGGAGATGCCGCATGAAAAGAACCTTTGGGGTCACCTCCGGCACCCAATTACGCTGCCTCGGCTGGCGACAAGAGGCCCTGCTGCGCCTGATGGAGAATGTGTTGGCGGTAGGCGAAAACCCGGATGAACTGGTGGTGTATGCCGCTCTGGGCCGGGCCGCACGTGATTGGCCATCACACGATGCCATTGTTCACGCACTGAAAACCATGCGTGAAGACCAGACCTTGCTGGTGCAGTCCGGCAAACCCATCGGCGTGTTGCAAACCCACGCCAATGCACCGTTAGTGATCATGGCCAATTGCAATATGGTCGGCCAATGGGCGAAAGCGGAAAACTTCTACCGCTGGGAAAAAGAGAATCTGATCTGTTGGGGAGGCCTGACCGCCGGTGACTGGCAATATATCGGTTCGCAGGGCGTGATCCAGGGCACCTATGAAATCTTCTCGCGCATTGCCGAACGGCATTTTGACAACGATCTACGCGGGCGTTTTATTCTTACCGCCGGATTGGGTGGCATGGGCGGTGCCCAACCACTGGCAGGCACCCTGGCCAATGCCGCGATTCTGACCATCGAAGTCAATCAAGCCAGCATCGACAAGCGGCTGAAAAATGGTTTTCTTCAGCATCAAGCGGCAGATCTCAACCAGGCACTGGCGATGATCGCTGCCGCCCAACAGCGCAAAGAGGCCCTTTCTGTTGCCCTGCTAGGCAACGCCGCCGAGATCTACCCGGCTATTTTGGCCCGTGGTGTCATCCCTGATATCGTCACCGACCAAACAGCAGCGCATGACCTGGTTTACGGCTACGTCCCTGCGGGCTATAGCCTCGCTCAGGTGGCGACACAGCGCGAAACAGACATCAATGCCCTGATGGATGCCAGCCGCCGTTCAATCGTTCAGCACGTACAGGCCATGATCGGTTTTATGGATCGCGGTGCGGTGGTGTTCGACAACGGCAATCTCATACGCACTCACGCCCATCAGGGCGGTGTTGAGCGTGCATTCGAGATCCCTATTTTCACCGAGGCCTTCCTTCGCCCGCTGTTTTGCCGCGCTATCGGCCCGTTCCGCTGGATAGCCCTGTCCAATAACAGCGACGACATTCGCGTGATTGATGACTATCTGCTGCAGCGTTTTGCCGACAATCGCATCGTCAGTAATTGGATCACCCTGGCACGTAAGCATGTTCCGTTCGAGGGATTACCGGCGCGCATCGCTTGGCTTGGTCACGGTGAACGTACCGAGCTGGCGCTAGAGGTGAACCGTATGGTGGCAGACGGGCGCCTGTCCGGTCCGATCGCCTTCACACGCGATCATCTCGATGCCGGTGCGATGGCACATCCTAATATCATGACTGAAAAGATGAAGGATGGCTCCGATGCGATCGCCGACTGGCCGCTGCTCAATGCCTTGGTCAACTGTGCCTCTATGGCGGATCTGGTGGCCATTCACTCCGGTGGCGGCGGTTACAGCGGTTATATGACCAGCTCTGGCATCACCACCGTTGCTGACGGCAGCATTGCGGCGGCACAGCGCCTGCAACTGTCGATGACTAACGACACCAGCACGGGCGTGATGCGCTACGCCGACGCCGGCTATCAAGAGTCACTGGACGAGATTGCTGAAAAATCCCTGCCGTATATCTCACTGCCTCGTGGAGAACAACGATGAATAAAAGCACGGCTCCCTCAATATCGCCTCTGTTGGCCACTGACGCCAGTGTCACGCCGCGTAAAAAAAGCAGTGGGCGCAAAGCGATTGCCGCCGCTTCTGTCGGTAATGCGCTGGAGTGGTATGACTTCTCGGTATACGCCTTTTTTGCGGTGTATATCGCGCAGAACTTCTTTCACCCGAACGATCCCGGCACCCAATTGTTTGAAGCCTTTCTGGCCTTCGGCCTCGGGTTCGTCATTCGCCCCCTCGGTGCATTGGTGATCGGCGCTTACGGCGACCGGGTCGGCCGTAAGGCCGCTCTGACGCTGACGATAATGACCATGGCCGTCGGTACCGCAATCATTGCCTTTGCTCCCCCCTATAGCGCCATTGGTATAGGGGCACCACTGCTGATCCTGTGTGGCCGAGTGCTGCAGGGGTTTTCCGCGGGCGGTGAAGTTGGCGGTGCCGCGGCATTCTTGATCGAACATGCCCCCAAGGATCAAAAAGGCCAGTACGCTTCATGGCTGCAGGCCAGCATGGGGATATCCAATATCCTTGGCGCACTGGTGGCGACAGCCGTCACGCTGACACTTAGCCACGAGCAAGTGGGTGACTGGGGCTGGCGCATTCCCTTCATTATCGGCCTGTCAATCGCCCCGATCGGCCTGTGGATGCGTAAAACGCTCGAAGAAACGCCCCTGTTCGCCGAGGAACAGGCGCGACGGCTGCAAGAGAAACGTGCACCAGAGATGCCGTTGCGCTTGTTATTCCGTACCCATCGTCATGCCGTCCTGCTGGGTACCGGGCTGTCAATCCTATGGGCCGTGAGTGTCTATGCGCTGATTATTTATATGCCGATTTACGTCCAGCGCGTACTGCACTTCGAAAGCCACCAGGCGTTTCTGGCAGCGCTGATCGGCAACTGCTTTATGGTGGTGTGTTGTGTCGCTGCCGGTGCCTGGTCAGACCGGATCGGGACACTGAAGATCTTGCAGGCCGGGGCTGCGCTACTGCTGGTCGCCAGCTACCCATTGTTGTTGCTGCTGGATGCCTACCACACCACGGCGATGCTGATACTGGTGCAGACACTGTTTTGCGTGCTGGTGTCATTGTTCGTCGGCGTGGCACCCGCAGCCTTATCAGATCTCTTTCCTACTGAAGTCCGTGCCAGCGGCATGTCCGTCTCTTACAACCTGGCTGTCACCGTGTTCGGTGGTTTTGCCCCGGCAATCCTCACTTGGTTAACCCAAAATACCGGTACCCGTTTTGCCCCGGCCTGGTACGTGATGATCGCCAGTTTATTGGCGTTGATCACCCTGTATTTGATCGCCCGTCGCCCACAGCGGCAGTTCTAAACCAGATCGCGATTACAACATCATAAAAATCAATAATAAGGGTCTATTTATCATGCCAGGAAAATTGACGTTATCGCTGTTGATCCTGCTCACGCTCGGTTACAGCCAGATCGGGGCAGCCACCGTAACCCTCGACGGCCACTCTCTTACCCCGCAGATTGTCGCCAACGTCGCCGATGGCGAAGCAGTGGCAGTGGCTCCGGCAGCAATGGAGCGCGTGACAATGTCACATAAGGTATTAATACAAGCTGCGCAGAACGGGTTGAAAATCTATGGGTTGACGGTCGGCGTAGGCCTGAACAAAGACCGCCCGATGGTCGATGTACACGGCAAGCTAACGCAAGAAGTGGTAGAGGCATCGAAGAAATTTAACGTCGGCCTGTTGCATGCCCACTCTGGCGGCATCGGTAACCCCATGAGCATTCGAGTCGCGCGGGCGACCATGGTAACCCGCCTCAACGCCTTGTTGAGCGGTGGCGGTGGCGTTCAGCCAGCGATTGTCGACGCCTATGTCGCCTTCCTGAATAAAGGTATCACACCGGTCATCCCCGCAGAGGGTTCCGTGGGTGAAGGCGACATTACGGTAATTAGCCACGTCGGACTGGCGATGCTCGGCGAAGGCGACGTCTATTACCAAGGTAAAAAGGTGGCGGCCAAAACGGCATTGCATAGCAGCCAAACGCCGCCCATTGCTCCTTATGCCAAAGACGCGTTATCGATCCTCAGCTCTAATGCTTACTCTGCCGCCAGCGGCGCATTAGCCCTGGATTCATTGTCTCACCTGATACAGGTTAATACCTTGACCTACGCGCTCAGTCTGCAAGCGCTAAATGGCAACGTATCCCCTTTCCTTGCCAATACCCTGGCATTGCGCCCTTATCCCGAAGTGGCAGCCACGGGGAAAAACCTGCGTGAGCTGCTGGCCGGCTCCAGCCTGTGGCAACACGACGACAGCCGCCCCTTGCAAGACCCACTTAGCTTCCGCTCCGGCGTCTATCTTTTAGGAGAACTTCAACGCAGCTATCAGCAAGCTTACGATCAGTTACTGGTGCAGTTGAACAGTTCTGATGACAATCCGGGTGTCGCACTGAACGTGACAGCACCGTCACAGCGACCGCAAGAGGCCGTCGGGTACGTCAGTGAAGGCGACCTGCAGGGTGCCGTGCTCCCCAGCGCCAACTTTGAGCCCCTTCCGTGGGTGTTGGCCTTCGAACAATTGGGGTTAGCCTTGGCGCACAACTCGCTGGCCAGCGCACAACAGGTGGTCAAACTGAACAACCCTGCATTTACTGGCCTGACGCGTTTTCTCGGCACGGATCATACGGTACATGCCTTTGGTGCGATGGAAAAACCGGTCATGATGCTGGCAATGCGCAACAAAGAGCTGGCAATGCCAGTGTCGCTTGATTACTTCCCAGTCGCCGGCGATATCGAAGACATCGCCACCAATGCCCCGTCGGTGGTTGAGCGCGTTCAGCAGCAAGTGGATAACAGTTATCAATTGCTGGGCATTCTGCTGGTTCATGACGCACAGGCCGTGGATTTACGCCAGCAACGCCACAATGGTTTTGTGCTCTCTGCACCTACTGCAGCACTCTACGCTGCTGTACGCAAACAGGTCCCCTTTATCGAGACAGATCGCCCGCTAGCCCCAGATTTTGCAGCCGCCGAGCAAGTATTACGTCAATACGGCAAGTAAGCCAGCAGACCTCCCCCACGCTCAGGGCGCCGGCAACGGCGCGCTGAGCAATCCAGGCAACAACACCGCCACCGCAGCCGCGATGCGATCATCGATTTCACTGCCCGGTGGCAACAGCCCCAGTGCCATTTGGCGCAACGGTTCCGCTATCACCATCGCCAGCAGCAGATCGCTGATCTGGGTGTATTCCAGCTCACGTAGCCAGCCGCGCCGCTGTTGGCGTTGCAGCCAATCAGCCACAATAGCCCGACCGCGTTCAATACCGTTGCGCTGGTAGATGACCAACAGCGCTTCCCGGCCTGGAAACTCGCCTTGTAACAGACGAAACATCCCCAGGGCCTGTGCGCTCAATACCTGCCGTGCTATCGCCCGTAAGCCTTGTTCCAACAACATCGGCAGTTCTGCCACCTGTTGTGGATCTTGTTCGAACACCGGCTGAAAAGCGTCCGGCCAACTTGCTACCGCCTGCATCACCAGTGCCTCTCGGTTTTCAGCAAAGCGGTACAGGGTCTTTTTGGCCATGCCTGCCTGTTTTGCCACCGCGTCCACTGTCGTCGCGGCATAGCCCTGCGTCAGCAGGAGTTGCAGGGTCGCCTCCACCACGGCGGCCCGCAGCTCGCTTTCCGGGACCGCTGGCCTTCCGCGTGAACGCGATTGAGCGTCTGTTTCATTTGCCATGATTAATCCTCTACAGCGTTGACAGAGACAGCATACCGGCATAGTCTTATTTTGGAAACAACATAAGTTTCCAAAATAAAAGGATGACCGTTATGACACATCAATCGCTGGTGCTCCCTTGGGGCGTTAATGATATCAACGCGTTGCTTAAACCGGAACCATTGCGGCTGGAGATGGGGCTGACACGTAGCATGGACGGTTTGTTGACCGTGGCTATTCGTACCGACCTGCACGGCTGCAAAGGCCGTATGCTGGAGTGGTGGTTTACCTTTTTTGAAACCACGCAACACATCCGCTGGTGGCATCCGCATGATCACGTCGAACACCGTGGCTGGGACGCCCACTGGAAAAAAGGGGAAAGCTATGTCGGGGCCAGCATCGACGCGGTGGAGTGGCTAGCGGAAATGCCACCGACACCGGCTCGGCTGAAGTTCCATGCCGCCGAAGACTTCTTTGCTGCACACGCCTTGCAGCAGGCACGCGAAAGCCAGGCGTTATCTGCTGCGATTTGCGCCCGCATCGGTTTCGGCGAACAGGTAGCGTTGGACGATAACGGCGACCCTCTCGACGGAGAAATGCTGCACCTGGTTCGGGACACCCCTTATGGTTGCGTGTTGCGCAGCCGCTTCTTACTGGGGAAATCCTGCACCAACGCACATGACGAATTACCGGATGATGTCGGTTTTAACCTGATGCGCCATTGTTACAATGAATTCAGCTATCTGGCACAATTTCTGCCCTCCTTGTACTACGCTGAAAACGGCCGTGAGGTCGCCCCTTTGCCATGGTGAATCCCGTCTCACACTTCCTGTTTAAAATAATTGATTGTTTTGTCATAAGAATTTAGAACTGAATGACAATAATTCAAAGACACGAGAATGGGGATGGACACACAAACGGCGGTTATCGACGCACGCCAGTCGCGTCAGGCCTTGCTGGCCGGTTCGGTCGGCAACTTTATCGAATGGTATGAATTCGGCGTTTACGGTTTTCTCGCCACCGTGATCGCCGCCAATTTTTTTACCCTCCAGGGTGAAAGTGAAATCACCAGCCTGATCCTCACCTATGCCGCCTTTGCGCTGGCCTTTTTCTGTCGCCCGATCGGCGCCGTGATTTTCGGTCGTATCGGCGACCGCATTGGTCGCCGGCCGACGTTAATTGCGGTATTGCTGCTGATGACGGTAGCCACTGCATTGATTGGCATAATGCCAACTTACGCTTCCATTGGCGTCGCCGCCCCACTGTTGCTGACGTTATTACGTATGTTTCAGGGGCTGTTTGCCGGCGGTGAGTTTGGTGGCGCGGTGTCGCTCATGACCGAGTTTGCGCCAAAGGGTAAACGTGGCCTGTTCGGGGCTTGGCAATCATTGACCGTGGCGTTCGGGCTATTGGCCGGCGCAGGCCTGGTGGCACTGTTAGCCGCATTATTAACGACAGAGCAATTGCATGACTGGGGCTGGCGAATTCCCTTCCTGCTCGCGTTACCCATGGGGGCGGTAGCACTGTGGTTGCGGCTAAAACTGCAAGAAACACCCACCTTTACCCAGGCACAACAGACGCGCCACACAGCCACGCAGGCACCCGCCGTGAAGGTAAGCGGCGTCGTGAAAACCATTGTGATCGGCATTGGCCGCATGATGGGCTGGTCTGCTGCCGGTTACACCTTCCTGGTGGTCATGCCGTCCTACCTGCAAACCTCGCTGCACGCAACCTTTCAACAGGCGCTGGTCGCCACCGTGCTGGCCAACATCGGCTTCGCACTGACTATTCTGCCCGCCGGTATCCTTAGCGATAAACTGGGACGCAAAACGGTCATGCTGACCGCGGTGGTGGCGGTGATCCTGTTTACCTTCCCGCTGTTGCACCTGTTGCAAGATCCGCAGAGCTCGCTGCTGGCCAAGGGTATAGCGGTGATGATCGCCGGTGCTGTCGTCGGCCTGCTCGCCGGACCAGGCCCCGCTATGCTGGCAGAAATGTTCCCAACCCGGGTGCGCTATACCGGCCTGGGGCTGGCCTACTCGCTGTCCAATGCCGTGTTTTCCGGCTCCGCGGGGTTAATCATCACCGGTCTTATTAAACAGACCGGCAACCTCGACATTCCCGCTTACTATGTGGTCGCCACGTCGGTTGTCAGCCTGTTCGCGCTGATGACCCTGCGGCGTGACGACCATCTGCGTTCGCTCAACGAGCGTTAATTCCTTTTGGGCGCTCTGCGCGCCCTATTTTCTCGCTGAGTGATTTCGATCACACCAGTAAAATGTTAACGTTAACTTTTGTGATTAACATCGCAACATCTCATTTTGATGACTTTATTTGGCACAAAGTTAACGTTAACAATAGAGCCAATTTCATCCATCAGGGCATTCCACATGAACCGCGAAACAAAAAAATATTATGCACTTCTCAGCGGCCTGTTGTTTTTCTTCTTCTTTACCTGGTCATCCAGCTTTTCACTGATTTCGATCTGGCTGAACCAGAAAATTGGCCTTAAAGGGACAGAAACCGGCCTCATCTTCTCCGCAATGTCGATCATGGCGCTGTGCGCACAGCCGCTGTACGGTTTTATTCAGGACAAACTCGGGCTGCGTAAACATCTGCTGCTGTTTGTCGGGGTATTGCTGTTACTCACCGGCCCCTTCTTTATCTACGTCTATGCCCCGCTACTGCAAACCAATTTGGTGGCCGGCGCATTGGTCGGCGGCGTATTTGTCAGCCTGGCGTTCAACGCCGGGATTGGCGCATTGGAATCCTATACCGAACGTGTCAGCCGCATCGTCGGTTTCGAATTTGGCCGGGCGCGTATGTGGGGCTCTCTGGGCTGGGCCAGCGCCACCTTCTTTGCCGGTTTTAACTACAATATCAACCCCAACATCAACTTCTGGATCGCCTCGGCCTCGGCGGCAGTGTTTCTGCTGTTACTGTGGCAAGTGCGTGAGCTGAAACCCAATGCCATGGCCGGTCTCGAGTACGGCAAGCCGGAAAACCTGAAACTGCAGGACGCCCTGGCATTGCTGCGCTTACCGGGGTTCTGGGCACTCGTGGTATTCGTACTCGGCACCAGCATCTACGGCGTGTTTGATCAGCAGTTCCCGGTTTATTTCGCCTCGCAGTTCGCAACCCACGAAGAAGGCAACCGTATGTACGGTTTCCTCAACTCACTGCAGGTGTTTCTGGAGGCCGGCGGCATGTTCCTGGCACCGCTGCTGGTTAACCGCATCGGCATCAAACAGAGTCTGTTGCTGGCCAGTAGCGTAATGGCACTGCGCATGTTCGGTTCCGGCATGGCCAGCGGCGCACTGATGATTTCCGCCATGAAGTTACTGCACGCCGTAGAATTGCCGATCCTGCTGGTAGCGATGTTCAAGTACATCACTACGCGCTTCGACAGTCGCCTGTCCTCCACCTTGTATCTGGTCGGATTTCAATTTATCAGCCAGATCGTTGCCGGCATTCTGGCCCCCTTGGCGGGTTACGGTTATGACCGCATCGGTTTTGCTGACACCTATTTGCTGATGGGCTGCGCGGTGGCCGGTACCACACTGATTTCCTGCTTTTTGCTGCGCGGCGAGACCGTGATCAGCACGCATCCATTTCAATCCACGATAAAATCAAGTGAGCCAACCCAATGAAAAATGCCTTAGCTCAAGCCGATCATGCGGTCGAAGCCCTGCGCGCACAACGTCAGGAGCAGTACTACCCACGCTTTCATCTGGCTCCGGCCGCAGGCTGGATCAACGATCCCAATGGCCTGATCTGTATTAACGGTGTCTATCACGTGTTCTATCAACACCACCCGTATGATGAGAACTGGGGACCAATGCACTGGGGCCACGCGACCAGCCAAGATCTCACGCACTGGCAGCACCAACCTGTCGCCCTGGCACCAGGCGATGATGATGACAAAGACGGCTGCTTCTCAGGCTGTGCGGTGGATAATGACGGCATACTGACACTGATCTATACCGGCCACGTCTGGCTGGGCAAAGAAGGCGATGATGATCAGGTACGCGAGGTGCAATGCCTGGCCACCAGCGAAGATGGGATCCATTTCGTTAAACACGGGCCGGTGCTAACGCCGCCAGAGGGTATCCAGCACTTTCGCGATCCAAAAGTCTGGCGCGCCGGCGACCAATGGTGGATGGTAGTCGGTGCCAAGGAGAACGGGTTGGGACAAGCGCGTCTTTACCGTTCGAACGATCTGCACGACTGGCAGTTTGATCGCGTATTGAGCGCTGCACAGACGTTACATCAGAGCTATATGTGGGAGTGTCCCGATTTCTTCCCGTTAGGGGAAAAACAGGTGTTGCTATTCTCCCCACAAGGGTTGGCGGCGCAGGGATACCGCAATCGCAATCGATTCCAGAGCGGCTATTTGCTTGGTCACTGGCAACCCGGCAATGATTTCAACGTTACCCAAGCGTTTTGCGAACTGGACAACGGGCACGACTTCTATGCGCCACAAACCTTTACCACCGCCGATGGCCGACGCATGCTGTTCGCCTGGATGGACATGTGGGAATCCCCGATGCCGAGCAAAGCGCACGGCTGGGCCGGCGCCCTTACCCTGCCCCGTGAGTTGACGCTGGCGGCCGATGGAAACGTACTGATGAACCCGGCACGCGAATTGGCGGCATTGCGTGGGCAGCAACAATCTCTGGCTGCGGTATCGCTGTGCAACCAACGTCAAATGTTAGCGGGAGAAGTGCAGGAATTAGCCCTGACGCTGAATCTGGCTGACAGTAATGCCGAGCGTTACGGTATCGCTATCGGTAAGGCTGCACGGCTGTACGTCGATAATCAGGCGCATCGCCTGGTATTGGAGCGGTTCAGTGAGGATCCCGGTCTATGTGGTTGTCGCAGCGTGCCACTACCGGCGGGGGAAGGGTTATCGTTACAGATCTTTATCGACAGATCATCGTTGGAGGTCTTCGTCAATCAGGGCGTTGCCTGTCTAACCAGCCGTATCTACCCGGCCGACGGTCATCAAGGCGTTAGCCTGTTTGCCGAAAGTGGACAGGCGCAGTTTGCTGCATTACAGGCCTGGGAATTGGACAGCATCTGGGAATAAACGCCTGTTTGGTGTGAGGGGCACAGTTTACATGCTGCGCCCCATTGCATCTGCAAGGGATAAATCGGGTCGAACATGTTCGGGCCGGTTCCCAGCCATTGATTACCAGCACGCGTTTATTGGGCCCTGATGGATTAAAGTGATTCGCGCAGCAACAGTGGGCAAGCGACTTTCCGCGTATCCTGGTGATCGAGCTGATTGATCAGATGCAGCGCCGCCTGACGGCCCAGTTCGTAATGTGGCAACTGTACCGTCGTCAGCGGTGGCAGGAACAGTTGACCAATCCCCACCATGTTGTCATAGCCCAAAACGCCTACCTGCTGAGGTATTTTCCAGCCCTGCGCCAAGAGCACCTGATACACCATAAATGCTACCCGATCGTTCCCGCACACCACCACATCACAGTCGCGCTGCCCGGGTGAAAAGTGCCTTTCCAGCAGTTCTACGCTGTCGCGGTAATGCTCGTCGCCATCCGTCAAATCGAGATGATACTGACGCAACTGGCTCACATCCCCCCCCGCGTCACACCAGGCACGCTCCAGGCCGCGGCGACGCAGGCCCGCTGCCACGGTGGTTTCAGGTAAGTGAATACACAAGGGGGCACGATAGCCTTTGGCGATCAGCGTACACATTGCGTCGTACTGGCCTTGTTCATCATCAGGAATGTAACTGGCGACCCGATGTTCCGGACTGACGCAATTCGCCAGCACCAGTTTTTTATCCAGCAGCTTGGCCGGGAGGGTCACCTGGCGCAGCCCCATGGTGGTGAAGATCACCCCATCCGGTCTATGTGCCAATAGCAGGTCAATGGTGTGCTCAGCGTTGTCGTCGGCGAACAGGTTAACGACAAAGCTGTTCCAACCGTGCTCGCGCGCCGTTTTTTCAATCGACAGGATCATTTCCACAGAAAACGGTGTGGTTGCAGTATCCAGCGCCAAAACGCCAAGCGTTTGCACCCGGCTGCTGTCGCCGCGAATGCGCCGTGCCGCGAGATCGGGCACATAGTCGAGTTGGTCAATCGCCAATTTGACGCGTTGGTAGGTTTCCGGCCGCAGCTTATCGGGCTCGTTGATGGCACGGGATACCGTCATTAACGATACCCCGGCAAGTTTTGCAACGTCTTTCAGCGAGGCCATGCACCCTTCTCTGTGTGGGATAGAAAACCAAATAATCCCATAGCTTAGCGCTGGACTCTAGCCCGGTCTAGCAGGGCATGATATCGGCCCACAGAATGACGCTGTCTTCCGCCAGCGACGACAAGGTGCCGTGGTGTTCATCCGCCGCCCACCACACGCCTTGACGCGCAGCCAGCATGACGCCATCGGCCAGCGACCAACGGCCCTGCAGCACGTACAACACACCGGCATGATGGCGGGGTAACACCGTCGCCGCAGTTACACGCTGCACGTTAGCTGCCCAGCGGCCGCGTCGGGTCATGATATTGAAGTCTTGGCTGCTACCGCCGAGCAATGTCGCATTCAGTGCCACATCACCGGAAAAGGCGAACGGCTCACCAACCTGCGAAAGGTGATGATCAATCTGCCCGTCGCTCAGCAAATGCACACCATCGCCTTCCAACAACGTGATCGACCGATCGATACCGGTGAAAGCTGAGAAAGGGCCGTCCTGCGCGATAGTGGCAATACTGGCGCGCCAATCAAAATCCTGACTGCCAGCGGGCCAACAGGCAATCTCGCGGGTTTCTCCCCCACCATTGCGCCACGGCGTTACCGGCAGAGAGGCAAAATCAAAACGCGTCGGGCCCATTATGCCTCCTGCTGGAACGTTTTCAGCACCTGCAGAAACTCTGTGCTGCTCTGCTGTTGCAGGGCATGACGCCCCTGTTCAATCACCTGCCGACCACCGACAAACACGTCGCGAATTTGCTCTTTGCCGCCGGCGAACAGCCAGCGATTCAGAATGGCGGCGTCAGGTGCAGCAGCCAGATAAGGGTCATCACCGTCCAGAACCAGCCAATCGGCACGGTAACCACTTTGTAAACGCCCAATAGGCGCGCCACAAGCCTGCGCCCCCCCCTGCAAGGCCTGCGGGTACAGAACATCGGCCACTGCCGGTTGCTCTGGCGTAGTCAACCGGTTACGACGCTGATCGCGCAACCGCTGGCCGTATTCGAACCAGCGCAGTTCCTCAACCACATTGAGCGAGACATGACTGTCGGAGCCGATGCCCCAACGCCCCTGATGCTGCAGGTAGGCGTCGCCGGGGAAAATACCGTCGCCCAGATTCGCTTCCGTGGTCAGGCACAGGCCCGCTACCGCTTTGCTGCGCGCCAACTGCTCCAGCTCGTCACGGTCGAGATGCGTTGCGTGCACCAGACACCAGCGGCTATCGACCGGCAAGTGATCATACAACCAAGCTACCGGACGGCGGCCACTCCAGGCCAGACAGTCATTGACCTCTTTTTGCTGTTCTGCAATATGAATATGCACCGGCAAGGTGCTGTCTGATGCGGCAAGGATCTGCTGCATCTGGCTCAGTTCTACCGCTCGCAGCGAGTGGAAGCACAGTCCCTGATTTTGCAAAGGTTGATCCGCCAACTGACGGGCAATCACCTGCTGCTGCTCCAGATAGCTTTCCGCATTCTGAATAAAACGCTTTTGCCCTGGTTGCGCGGGCTGACCGCCAAACCCCGCATAGCTGTACAACACCGGCAAAAGTGTCATACCAATCCCCGCCTGTGCTGCCGCCTGGCTGAGACGCCCCGTCATTTCACCGCGATCGGCGTAAGGGTTGCCGTCCGCGCCGTGATGCAGATAGTGGAACTCCGCAACCTGGGTATATCCCCCTTTCAGCATTTCGATATACAGTTGACGGGCGATCACTTCCACCTGTTCCGGCGTCAAGCGCTGCACCAGGCGGTACATCAGGTCACGCCAGGTCCAGAAGCTGTCTTGTGGGTTACCCGCTATTTCTGCCAGCCCGGCCATCGCACGCTGAAAAGCATGGGAATGAAGATTCGGCATG
Organism: Serratia sp. PL17; assembly: GCF_017832355.1. Lineage (GTDB taxonomy): Bacteria > Pseudomonadota > Gammaproteobacteria > Enterobacterales > Enterobacteriaceae > Serratia. The sequence goes on along the minus strand of NZ_JAFIBY010000001.1, from coordinate 962,540 downwards.
CCCGGTACCACGTCGCCGTGCAATCGGGTGCAGCCTTGAGGATCTGAATCGGCAGTCACCTGAGTCAGGTAACCTAGCGCATCAACATCCAGGCGGACGTTATGCGCCCACCCTTCGGGGAGCAGAGAGCGTGAGGCAAAATAAGCTGGCATGGCAGTCTTCCACTGTTAGTGTAACGGCTGATAACGCGCGATAATCGCGCATCCGAAAATGCAGGGCCAACGTGTTGCTGTGGCGAACCGGCCCTTAGTTGTATATACATATACATACGCCGACATCAACAGTAAACTGGTGTTATTATTTTTTTATTTGACGAGGTTAACGTCGTGGTTGATCAACAGACCCTGTTACAACTGGCTGCTGCAATGAGCGATACCCCCGCCCCAATTTATCAACGGGTCAAGCAGGCAATCGTAAACCAGATCCGCGCAGGTCATTGGCTACCGCACCAACGCGTTCCTTCTGAAAGCGAGCTGGTCGCCGAGCTTGGCGTCAGCCGTATGACCATCAACCGCGCACTGCGTGAGCTGACGACTGAAGGCTTCCTCATCCGCATGCAGGGTGTTGGCACCTTTGTCGCCGAAGCCAAGGCACACACCGCCCTGCTGGAAGTGCATAACATTGCCGACGAAATTGCCGCACGTGGGCATCGGCACAGCAGCAAAATTCTGCAGCTCAAAGCACGCCCTGCCAGCGAAGAAGAGGCGGTCGCGTTGGGTATCCAGCCCGGCCAACAGCTTTTCTATTCACAAATCGTGCATTACGAAAACGACATTCCCGTTCAGGTAGAGGACCGCTGCGTGAACCCCCTGATCGCACCTGATTACATGAAGCAGGATTTCGATCGCGTCACGCCCTATATCTACCTGACACAGGCCGCACCGCTGACCGCCGGCGAGCATATCGTGGAAGCGGTGGTGCCAACCTCCCGTGAGCGTGAATTGCTGCAATTGGAGGACCATGAACCCGGACTGCTGATCCACCGCCGCACCTGGTCGGGTAAAACCGTGGTGACCTCAGCGCGCCTGCTGTATCCGGGCAGCCGCTATCAACTGTTCGGCCGTTTCACCACTGACGTGTAATTCCCTGCGGGTGCTGCTTTTGCACCCGCCCTTCCACAACGATCACATCCCGATAACAAATTTTTAGCCTGCCTCTTGTGACAATCCGATGAATGCGCTAGGTTGTTTTTAATTGTATATACAACCATGTGGGAGCCAAGGCTCCAGCGGAGAAAAGCAATGACCACTGAGATTCACTGCGACAGCCTGTGGCACGGAGCCGATATCGTCACCATGCGCGACGGCAAATACCACACGCTCAGCAACGGCGCGATTGCCGTGCGTGATGGAAAAATTGTCTGGCTGGGTGAACATGCGGCAATGCCGGCTGCGCTAATCGCGGATGAAACGGTGAAATTCGACGGCGGCATCATTACCCCAGGCTTTGTTGACTGCCATACGCATCTGGTGTTCGGTGGCAATCGCAGCGGTGAGTTCGAACAGCGTCTGAACGGTGTAAGCTATGCCGACATTGCCGCCCAAGGCGGCGGTATCATTTCCACGGTCAAAGCCACTCGCGACGCCGATGAAGAGCGGTTGTTTGAACAGGCGCTGTTTCGTCTGCGCCCGTTGCTGGCGGAAGGTGTAACCTGCGTGGAGATCAAATCCGGCTACGGTCTGACACCAGAAAGCGAACTAAAAATGTTGCGTGTCGCACGCAGACTGGACGAACACGTGCCGGTAGAGGTGAAAACCACCTGCCTGGCAGCGCACGCCCTGCCGCCGGAATACGCCAACCGCGCCGACGACTATATCGATCTGGTATGCAACACCATCATTCCTCAAGCGGCTGCCGCCGGGCTTGCCGACGCGGTCGACGCCTTCTGCGAGCACCTGGCATTCTCTCCCGCGCAGGTGGCAAAAGTGTTCGCCGCCGCTGAAGCGGCGGGTTTGCCCGTGAAACTGCACGCCGAACAACTTTCTGCACTGGGCGGCAGCACATTGGCAGCGCAGCACCATGCCCTATCCGCCGATCACCTGGAATACGCCACCGAACAAGATGCCCGCGCCATGGGCGACGCCGGTACCGTAGCGGTACTGCTGCCAGGGGCGTACTACCTGTTACGTGAAACCCAATGTCCACCGGTTGACCTGTTCCGCAAACACGGTGTGGCAATGGCCATTGCCAGTGACGCCAATCCAGGCACCTCACCGGCCCTGTCATTGCGTTTGATGATCAATATGGCCTGCACCCTGTTCCGTCTGACACCGGAAGAAGCCCTTGCCGGTGTCACGACTCACGCGGCTAAAGCGCTGGGCCTTCAAGCCAGCCATGGCACGCTGGAAACGGGCAAAGTGGCAGATTTTGTACACTGGCCGCTGTCGCGACCGGCTGAACTGGCTTACTGGTTGGGCGGACAACTGCCCTGTACGGTGATTTTCCGAGGAGAAGTACGTCAATGACTATTCGCGATCCGTTTGATTTCCATGCCGGCAGCCTGCCGTTGCTGATCAGCATTCCCCATGCCGGTACTCGACTCACGCCGGCGGTCGAAGCCGGTTTGACCGACGACGCGCGACCGCTACCCGACACCGACTGGCATATCCCGCAGTTGTACGATTTTGCCCGTGCGATGGGTGCCAGCATGTTGGTCGGTAATTATTCGCGCTTTGTCATCGACTTGAACCGCCCCGCGGACGATAAGCCGCTGTATACTACCGCGACGACCGGTCTGTATCCTGACGTGCTGTTTGACGGACGTCCGAGCTTTTTGCCGGGCAAGGCACCCTCTGATGAGGAGCGTTCCCGTTATCTGCAAGACATCTGGCAACCCTATCACCAGCAATTGCAGGATGAACTGGCACGGTTAAAGGCAAAACACGGTTACGCATTGCTCTTCGATGCGCATTCTATTGCCTCAGTGATCCCACGGTTGTTCGACGGTAAGCTGCCGGACCTCAATTTGGGCACCAACAGCGGTGAAAGCTGCGCCCCGGCGCTGAGCGATCGTCTGGTCGCCTGTTGTGAACAGCAGCAACAGTTCACGCACGTGCTTAACGGCCGTTTCAAAGGTGGTTACATCACTCGCGCTTACGGCCAGCCGCAAGAACAGCTGCATGCCATTCAGCTTGAGCTGGCGCAGGTGAACTACATGTCAGAACAGTATCCCTTTGCTTTTGATCCGCAGCGTGCAGCGTCCTTGCAACGCCTGCTCAAACAAATGATCGACAGTCTGCTTTCCTGGGGCGGGTTGCCACGCTAAGTCTTCTCTACCTGTTGCGAGGCACGGCGCCGGCCTCGCATATCCCTGCGCTTGACGTCTTGCCTTGTGGCACACATTTTGCCTCCTTCCCTTCTGCCGTTTCGATTTGCGTACTGCATCTCAGTTTTGACTGAAAATTACCGTATCTGGTCGGAACAGCGCACAAAACAGCGGCCCGCAGATTGCGTGGTACGCGACAATCTGGCGAAAAGCCCATCGAGGCACAAATTGATAATCTATTCTGGAGGCTAGATATGTCTGAAATCCCGCTAAACTGGCGCGCCGCACAGGCGGTTGCCAACCGGCTGTTGGCTGATTGGCAGCCCGATGGCCAACCCGGTGGAGCGATTACCCTGTTCGACGCGATGCAGATCCAAGCGACCACCAGCGCAGGCCTTGCCGATCTGGCGCAAAATACCCCGTTTACCGCCGACACCGTAGTCCGTTATGCCTCTGTCACCAAACATATTTTCGCCGCGCTGGCACTAAATGCCACGGACAACGCCATCAGCCTCAGTGACCGGCTTGGCAACTTGCTGCCTGAGCTGCAATCTCCGTTGGCAGACGTCACCGTCGGCCAAGCGCTCGACATGACCAGCGGGCTCCCCGACGTGCGCGAAACCCTGGGGTTGTTGGGCATCTCGGTGCACACTCGCAGCGAGGCACAGCCGGTGATGCAGTTCCTGCAAGGGCTGAGTGGGTTGAACTACCCCGCGGGAAGCGAAATCACCTACACCAATACCGGTTACCGGCTGGTCGAAGCCGCACTCCAAGCCAGGGGCTATGATTTTGACCAACTGGTGCAGCAGCACATCGCCCAGCCGTTGCAGGTGCAGCTACGGGCGCCCGAAAGCTGGTTTGACGTTGTCCCCGGTCTAGCCCCCGGTTACTGGCGTTCAGCACTGGGTTGGCAACTCGCCACTGCGGGTCTGCATCTTTCCGCATCCGGTAGCCTGACGGGCAGCGCCAATGCCCTCACCCGCTGGTTACAAACGCTGCTCGCCGATCGCGATCCCGGCCGTGGCGTACTGGCACAACTCAGTGCGCCGCGTCATCTCAACCAGGGCCAACTCAGCCGTTATGGTCTGGGGCTGGCACAAACTCCGCTCGGCCAACATCAACTGCTGGGGCACGGCGGTTCACATGCCGGCTACAAAACCTATTTCTTGTTGGCACCTGACCGTCAAGCTGGCGTCGTACTGGTCGCCAACCGCGAGGACTGTGACAGTTTTGCTATGGCACTGCAGGTCATGGCCGCTTTGCTTGGCGAAGCGCTCCCGCAACGCAGCACGGCGATTCCTGACGGTATTTATGCCACGGTGGCCGAACCCTACTGGCTGGAGGTGAAAAACGGCAACGTCGCCTATCTGGGTAGCGATGAACCCCTGTATCAAGCTGATGATGGTTACGCCGTGTCGCTTTCCGCTCATATGCCGATACGGCTCAAATGGACGGGGGAAGCCGTTGAAGGGGAAGTGGGCCATGTGACGCGCAGTTTTCTGCCAGTGACACCCAACCGCGACTGCCTGAAACACGTTCAGGGGTTGTGGTATCACCCGCAGTACCGAACAGCTTTCGAAATTTGCGGCGATCAAGTGCATATTGGGGTTGGCCCTGCGGCACAGACCGGGACAATCAGTTCGCTCGGCCAGGGCCGCATGCTGGTTGAAAGCAACGACGGCCCGTGGTTAAAACGCTTTTGCCTGTACTTCCGTGGTTACAGCGTGGATTTGATTGCTAATCGCAGCCGCGTGCTGACCTTTCAGCGCAGCGGCGTGGGTTGCGATTAATCGCGCTGTCACCCCGCCTTGCTTACCCTGACGGCCAGCAAGGCGGTAAATAAGCGCTGTTTGTCAGCCTCGCTCAGGTTGGCCTGATCAATCGCGTGAATAAAGGCACTGCGACTGGCCTGCGTCAACGAACCGCTTTTCACCTCCGTCGCCAACTGCTGTAAAATACGGCTACTGAGTTCAGCAATCTGCGGCCGTACGCTCTCGAGCGGGCGCGGCTGCCACTCACTTTCCGGCTGCGCCAGCCAGCCTGCGCGATAACGGTATTGGATTGCCTTGGCCGCGTCCATTTGTGCCTTGATAAAGGGCCTGACAGAAAGCGGATCCAATCCTAAACGCCCCGCTTCTGCCTCCGCACTTGCCAATACGTTGGCCTCTTGCGCCAAATCCTCAATTGGCAGATTGCGTAGTGCCTTATAACCCGCAACATCTTTCATGTAAGACAACCGCTGGTTTACCAGCTCACCGAGTGCCATGTTGCTTTCAGCCAACGAGGAAAAACTGACCAGACAACAGGCAATCAATAACATCCTGAACATGACCATGTCCTTATTTATTTGCCTAAAAACAATAAGGATAAGAGTTCACCACGAACCTTGGGTTCAGGCAAATAAAAAGCCCCGCCGAAGCGAGGCTCTACGCAGCAAAATCCCGCGTTAATTAAACACGCCATTGATCACTGATGCTACCAATGCGGTGCTCAGCGCGACCAAGACCAGGTCGTCACCGGCAATACGCCATTCATAGCCTGGATAATAAGGCAAATCATGGCGCATCGATGAGGGCACCATTTTCTTGGCGATGCCAGGGGGTAACGGCTTGCCACGCGCCAAATTTTTGGCAATACCCGGCGGTAAAGAACGGTACCCGGTCAGCCCATAGTTCACTGCCAGAGAGCGTGCACGCTCACGAGAAATACTGACTGAAACCATGCCTTGGTCGCTATCGTTTCCTTTGGCCTTATTACCGTGGTTACCGTTATTGCCATGATTACCGTTGTTGCCATGATTACCGTTGTTGCCATGGCCGTCCCCCCCTTTATCAGCCAATGCCGGTGCAGATGACAGGCCCAACGACGCGATCAGCGCCAGCACGGTGAGGGTAATATGAGGTGTACGCATGGGTGTCACTTCCTGCATGGGTTATTGCCTCCAATATTGGCGCAACTGTCCACATAAAGCATGCGGAAAACTCTGAGATATTTATCCCCTGGAATGAGGACGCACCCTTCAGATGAAAATACGGTCCCCCACTGCAAAATAACTCGATAAAACCGAATGATTTGACTGAGATTTTTCTTGCAGAGAAATAAGCCTTGTCGTAGTTTGTGAGGGTCACAAAAAAGAGTGAATCTGCTCTTTTTCGTCGCACCTCAAATTATTTTTCATCACCCAAAGTGATAATTCGGAATACTTCCCGCCACTCCGTGCGGGATTCTTTTTGCTATAAAACTGACATCAAATGCACCACACCAGTGCTTTTTGTTGAGATTTAGTTGCCAATACTTTAAATTCGGCGTCTGAGAAACCTTAACCTCCCGCAATGGCCAGGTGGCAACTGACGGGCGTTCAGGAGCAAAAGACATGCAAATGACCCTCATGGAATACATCACACAGCACTTTAATGGCGATCTTCACCGCTACGCGCAATCTGAAGGCGTGAGCCGTGAACAAATCATCAACTGGATCAATAATGAATGCCATGTAATCAAAGGACGATTATTTATGCCGGTAAGACATTTGCCGGGTGAACCTGCGCAGTGATGACAAAAAAAACCCCGCCAAAGCGGGGTTTTCTGTTTCTGACACCACGGAAAATCAGAAGTTATAACCGGCTACCAGGTAGTAACCCCAACCGGTGGATTTAATTGGGCCCTGCGGAGTGCCGATATCAGCCCCATCCTGCCACTGGCCACCGTTATGGAAATAACGGGCAACAAACGAGTAGTGCCAGTGATCGTAATTCAACGCCAAGATATGGCTGGAAGCAATTGAGTTACTGGTACGCACTTGCTTGCCGGTACCGTCGGTCCAATTGCTGTCTTTGCCCAGATCGGAACCAAAGTCAAAGTTGGTAAAGCCGATGTAGCTCAGATTGCCACCCCACAGTTGGGTCAACGGCACAAAGTATTTCACTTTGAAGCGGTAACCATCCCAGCTGTTTTCGTTGGCAGCCTGGTAGTTTTCCCACTGGTATTTTGCATAGATGTTCATCGACAGGCTCATCGGCAGACCGGTGTCGATGTCGGTACCCAGACCCATGTACCAGGTATTCTGGCGACCATCGGCATTGTGGCCCAGGTCATAGATGTAGTTGTTAGCAAAGTACCATTCTTTGAACGGGCCGAAGCTCAGATCGGTACCGGTCAGTTTGTCGATGGAGAAGCGCGGTTCAATCTCCATAAACATCGGTGAACCTTTGTCCCAGATGCCACGATCCGGCGTGTTACCAACGCCGAAGAACTTAGGTACGTCAACGTAGCCATAGAAGTCGAACCAATCTTTTTTAGCGAAGGCTTCATACTCCAGGTAGACGTCGTTGTTCAACTGAGGTCCGAAACGGGTATGGTAGCTGCCTACCACGTTAACGCTCTGGTGCCACCAATCTGAAACGTATTGGCTGTCTTTGCTATCAGCCATTGAAGATGCACTGTAAGACGCTGCGAGCAGTACACCTGCTGCGAGAGCTATTTTTTTCATTTTATTACCACATGCTTAAAGGGCCATTTCCTGCCCGTTAGAAAAGATGACAATGAGTCTGACGACACCTGGCGTTGCCTCCGCTTACAAACTCTCGGGCGACGCGCGCATTATAGAAATCACTGGGTGTAAGAATCTGTGATCCAGTTATGCATTTTGCGAATAGGTAATCGATTGCGTTCACATTTGTCAAATTATGTTTCATGAAAATTCACGATCGCTGTGATTTTTGTCATGCCCGGTAAATTTTTAAGCAGTTTTTGTGCCAATTATGTTCAACACAAAAACGTAACCAGGTCTGTCGCAAAAATGAAAATGCCAGCGCTTTTAACGCTGGCATTTTGAGGAAATCTACGGTGATAAACGGGGAATAGCCCCCCGCTGGTCAAACTTCAGTTAACGGCGGGCAGAGCTTTCGCGATATTCTCTTGACGGAAAACCACCTCCTGCCCAGGTGCGATCTCCCACTCTTTGGGTGGAATATCCACTTTGGGTGCGGCAGCGATCACCGACCCCACAATCAACTTGCCTTCGCGACGCAAAATACTGACATCCAGTTGGTATTCGTGGCGCAAATTAGCCGTGGTCAGTCGCACGGTATCACCGCGCATATAGCTTTCATCATCAATAACTGGCTGCTGAATGAATTGGATATCGTCTCTCATTTTCATGTTCCTTCATGCAGAATCGCTAGTTAGATTCTAGTCCAACATCGGACAATCGGTTGATAATTTCCGTTAATTTCCTCGGGTTGCCCGCCAGCACACTAATGAGCCCAACGTGACCATCACCACTCCCTGCCAAAAATTGGCCGTCAGCGCAGTCTCCAGCACGAGGGCGGCAAATACCGCTGACAACACCGGCGTAAAATAGGACACCGTCGCCAATAACGTCATATTGCCATGCAGAATACCGACGTTCCACGCCGCGTAGCCCGCCCCCATCGCGATACCCGCACATAGCAGCGTCAAGGTCACGGGAAGGGTAAATTGCATGCCGCTTTCGGCGCTAAACGCGTACTTCAGCCATAACGCCATGGCGGTCAGCGTAATAAACAGCACGACACCGTTTTGACCCTGCGCAATTTTCTTGGTCAGATTGCAATACAGTGCCCAAATCACCGCGCCAGCGAACGACAGCGAATAGCTCAGCGGATTGCTACGCACATTTTCCAGCATTTGCGCCGGTGACCAACCGCCCTCGCCGCTCATGATCCAGCCGATACCGAATAATGACAGCAACAACCCTGGCACCAGCCACCATTTGGCTTTTTGCCCGTTGAATACCAGCGCCATCAGCACGGTAAAACAAGGCCAGAGATAGTTGATCATCCCAACCTCAATGGCTTGCAAGCGGGTATTCGCGTAGCCCAGTGACAGTGACAGACAGATCTCATAGCTGACAAACAACAGGCTACCGAGGATCAGATAGGCTCGCGGGAAATGGCGAAAATTTGGCAGCCGCAGCACCAGCAGCAAAAAAATCGCGCTGACGCTGTAAATCATCGCCGCACCGCCAATAGGCCCCAGCCCCTCGCTAACGCTACGTATCAGGCCGACAACGCTGCTCCACAGCAAGATCGCTAACAGGCCGAGTAATGTGGCTCTATACTGGACGGGGAAAGAGGGCATCGATGAAATCCAATAGGTTATTTTTTATCAGGATTTTCACTCTACTGCCCACAGGAAAAAAAAGAAAGGCGGGCGTCCCCGCCTGGCTTGGGTTATTGCTGCGGTTGTCGCTCAAACTGCGGAGGTGGCTGGCGGAAACGCCGGGTGAGATACACCAGGTAACCAAAGCCCAGAGCGGCCCAAATCAGTCCCATGGTTAGCGAGCTTTTTTCCAGATTCAACCAAAGTACGCCCACCGTCAGAGCCCCCACCAACGGCAGCAACAGATAATTGAAATGGTCTTTCCACGTTTTGTTGCGGCCCTCGCGGATATAAAAATGACTGATCACCGACAAATTGACGAAGGTGAAAGCCACCAGTGCACCAAAGTTGATCAATGCCGTGGCCGTGACCAAATCGAATGACAGCGCAGACAACGCCACCAGCCCAACCAACAGCACGTTCAACGACGGCGTGCGCCACTTCGGATGGATATAGCCAAAATACTTTTCCGGGAACACATTATCGCGCCCCATTACATATAACAGCCGCGACACGCTGGCGTGTGAGGCCAAACCGGACGCCAAGGTGTTAATAAAGGTAATGCAGAGGAAAATCGATTGGAACAGCTTGCCGCCCACATACAGCGCGATTTCTGGCAATGCCGCATCTGGCTGGTGGAAACGTTGAATAGAAGGGAAAAACAGCTGAATAAAGAACGACACGCTGATGAAAATCACCCCACCATACAGCGCGGTCAAGAAAATGGCGCGGGGAATCACCCTGGCGGCGTCGGGCGTTTCCTCACATAACGTGGTGACCGCATCAAAGCCAAGGAACGAAAAACACAAAATGGTAGCACCGGTAATAATCGGTAGCAGATGCGCGTTCTCACTCACGAACGGTTGCAAACTCCACACGGTGCCCAACCCTTCACCGCTGTGCAAACCGCGCACCACCAGGAAAATAAACACCACAATGATGGCAACCTGAGCCAGAACAAATAACGTATTGAAGTTGGCCACCAGATTGACGCTTTTCAGGTTGATGGCAGTAATAATGATCACAAAACCCACCACCCATACCCACGGCGGCACGTCAGGAAACAAGGCGGTCAGGTAGATTTTTGCCAGCAGCGTATTAATCATCGGCAAGAACAGGTAATCGAGTAACGAGGACCACCCCACCAAAAAGCCGACGTGCGGATTAATGGCCTTCTGCGCATAGGTATAGGCGGAACCCGCCGTCGGAAACTGGCGCACCAGTTTGCCGTAGCTGATTGCCGTAAAGAGTACGCCAGCCAGCGCCAGCAAATAAGAGGCAGGCACGTGACCGTCAGTCAGTCCGGAAACAATACCGAAGGTGTCAAACACGGTCATCGGTGTCAGATAAGCCAGGCCCATCATCACCACTTGCCACAGCTTCAGAGATTTACGCAGCTGCGGTTTGGCTGCTTCATTACCGTTAATGGCATTAATCGTCATGGCTCTTCCCCTCTTTGTCCTCTGCTGGTAACTGGTTAACGTCATTCAGAGAGGCCGCGGGGAAACTGCTGTTCAGGCGGCGGAAAATGCGATGTAAAGACAACGGGAACAAGCCTGCAGATGGCCCGTATTTACTGCGGCTCAGGCACACGCCTGAGCAGACTGATGGTTCAGTTATGGCTGTCATGATTATTTCCTCGCTGGCGTCCTGTACGCCAAAGTGGAAGAAATGCTGTACCGCTGCGCGCAGCTTCGCAGGCCACAGGATAGCCGGCGGAATGCGCCAAACGCGCGCGGTATAATGGATATTGAGTGGGTCAGGCGTTTTTCAGCATCCACTCGATTTCGGTTTCGGTGATCAGGCGCTCAAACTGCACCAACTCATCCGTTTTGCAGGCCAGGTAGACGTGGCTAAACCTTTCCCCCAGCAGCGCAGTCAGTACCGGCTGGTGCTCAAATTCGTACAGCGCATCACTTTGGCGGATTGGGAAAGGTAGCCCCTCTTGCTCCAGGCCGTTGCCGGTTACCGGCTCTTGCAAAGGCAACGTCGTTTCCAGGCCATAAACAATACCCGCCAAAATGGTCGCCATCACCAGATAAGGGTTGGCATCGGCGCCGGCCACGCGATACTCCACACGGTGGCTGTCGCGATCGCCACAGGGAATGCGCAGTGCCACTGTGCGGTTGTTGTGGCCCCAGGATGCCTGAGTAGGGACGTACATGCCCGGTTGGAAACGGCGGTAAGCATTAACGTTAGGTGCCAGTAACGCAATAGAAGAAGGCATCAGGGCAATCATTCCTGCCAGTGCCTGTTTCAGTAATGCAGAATCTTCGCCGTCGTCGTCCGCAAGAACGTTATTGCCCTGCCTGTCCAGCATGCTGATATGCACGTGCATACCACTGCCGGCGTGTTCTTCGTAGGGTTTTGCCATAAACGTGGCCTGCATGTTGTGATTTTCCGCCACCATGCGGATCAGGCGTTTTAGCGCCAATGCATGGTCACAGGCCTGCAGGACATTGTCGGTGTGGTGCAGGTTGACCTCAAATTGGCCTGGCGAGGCTTCCGCCACCGCACCATCCGCCGGCAAACCCTGCATACGCGCCAGTTCATCAATCTCACTGAGCACATCGGCAAAGTGGTTAAGGTTATCGACGGAATAAACCTGGCTCTGGGTATTGCGTTCCTGAGTCCCCGGTGCGCATGGCGGCTGAAGATAGCCTTCCGAATCGCGCTGGCGATCGATGAGATAGAACTCCAACTCTACCGCTACTACGGGGGATAGCCCGCGCTGACGCAAACGCTGCCACACTCGGTTCAGCACATTGCGCGGTTCAACGTCAAAGGGAGTACCATCTTCATCCAGCATGGTGAGCAGTACCTGGCCGATGTATTGCGGGTCCGCCGCTGACGGCGTCAATGTCCCCAGCACCGGCACGCAGATATGATCCGGCTCGCCCAGTTCTTGCCCTAATCCAGCCTCTTCGACAACGTTACCGAGAATATCCATCGCGAAAACCGATGCGGGGAAGTAACACCCTTTCTCCAGTTTACTCAGCCCGGCAACCGGAATGCGTTTACCGCGGAAACTCCCGTTAAGATCGGTCAGCAGAACGTCAACGTGCTGAGTTAATGGATAACGCTCCAGGTACTTCTTCACTTCACGCTGGAACGCGCTACTTCGCTTTTCTTCATGATGCTGAACAAAGTTTTCCACTTCTACTATGTTGGTCTGCATGATTCACCCGCCATGTATGTTTTTGTCTGTGGTTCTCACACTTATTGCCGTCGATGTTTTTTGACCATCTTGCTCAATATAATGTCCACCAATGAAACATAGATGCAACAAAATTGTTTTGCAAGTGTTACTTTGAGTTTGAATATTGCCCATTTGACTGCTAGATTTATAAAATATTGAACGAAAACGGCAGTGGAGAAGCTTATCGTTCATAATTTCGAACATACCAAGGGGATAGCATGGGCAATATATTTAACAGACCAGTGGTCGGCGTAGTGATGTGCAGGTATAGGTTAAACGGGCACCTCACTCAGACCTTGCAAGAAAAGTACCTAAATGCCGTAGTAGCCGCTGGAGGGCTGCCAATCGCCCTGCCGCACGCGCTTGCGGAGCCGGAACTGCTGGACGCACTGCTGCCTCACCTCGATGGCATTTTATTGCCTGGCAGCCCCAGTAATGTGCAGCCGCACCTTTATGATGAAAACGGCGATGAGCCTGACGCCGATCCTGGGCGAGATGAATTGAGCCTGGCGTTAATCCGCCATACGCTCGACAGGCGCATTCCCCTTTTCGCCATTTGCCGCGGCATGCAGGAAATGGTGGTTGCCACCCAAGGCACTCTCCACCGTCGCTTGTTTGAATTACCTGAATTACTCGAACACCGAGAAGATCACGACCTACCGCTGGAACAACAATACGCCCCTGCCCATGAAGTCATCGTTCAGGAAGGCGGATTACTCTCGCAACTGATACCGGATTGCAACAGATTCTGGGTGAACTCACTGCATGGGCAAGGGGCAAAAACCCTCGGCTCCAGCGTGCGTATCGAGGCCCACGCCGCAGACGGGCTGGTGGAGGCTATCAGCCTGCGCGATCAGCCCTTTGCGCTGGGTGTGCAGTGGCACCCGGAATGGAACAGTGAAGAGTACGCCCTGTCGCGTCTGTTGTTTGAAGGTTTCATTAGCGCTTGCCGACACTATCAAAAGGAAAAACGCCCATGAGCGATGTCAGCTTGGCACCGGGAAAACGCCTGTCACAGATCCGCCAACAATTGGGTCTGTCACAGCGCCGCGCGGCCGAACTGTCTGGATTAACCCACAGCGCCATTAGCACTATCGAACAGGACAAGGTCAGCCCGGCCATCAGTACCTTGCAAAAGCTGCTGACGGTGTACGGGCTGTCACTGTCGGCGTTCTTCGCCGAGCCGGAAAAACCGGATGAACCGCAAATTGTTATCGATCACCAAGATCTGATCGAAATTGGCAGTCAGGGGGTGTCGATGAAATTGATCCACAACGGCGACCCCAATCGCACTTTGGCGATGATGATCGAAACCTATGAGCCGGGTACCACCACCGGCGAACGTATTAAGCATCAGGGGGAAGAGATTGGCACCCTGCTGGAAGGCGAGGTGGTATTGCAGGTCAATGGGCAGGCTTATCATCTGCAGGCTGGCCAGAGCTACGCCATCAACACCGGCATTCCCCACAGTTTCAGCAACACGTCGGCGCGGATTTGCCGAATTATCAGCGCCCATACACCGACGACTTTCTGATCAACGGAGCAAGGCATGGACTTCCACCACTTACAGTATTGGCAACAACGGGCACAAGCCCTGAATATTGAGAACCGACTGTTTATCAATGGCCGTTATCAACCCGCCGCCGAAGGTAAAACCTTTGCCGTGGAGGATCCTGCCGCCCAACGCGAGTTAACGCAGGTGTCCCGCGGTAGCGGTGTCGATATTGATCTGGCGGTCAGTGCGGCGCGGGCGGCGTTTGAACGTGGGGACTGGTCACGGGCAGCGCCTGCGCAGCGCAAAGCCACCTTGTTACGGTTAGCGACGTTAATGGAGCAGCATCAAGAAGAGCTGGCACTGCTGGAGACGCTGGATACCGGTAAACCCATTCGCCATAGTCTGCGTGACGATGTACCTGGTGCCATTCGCTGCCTGCGCTGGTATGCCGAGGCGATCGACAAGGTTTACGGCGAAATTGCCCCCACCGCGGGTGATGCACTGGCGTTAATCGAACGCGAACCCATTGGCGTCGTGGGGGCTATCGTCCCCTGGAACTTCCCGCTGTTGTTAGCCTGCTGGAAGCTCGGCCCGGCCTTGGCCACCGGCAACAGCGTGATTCTCAAACCCTCTGAAAAATCCCCGCTAACGGCTATCTATCTGGGCAAACTGGCGCAACAGGCAGGACTGCCGGACGGCGTGCTGAATATTGTCCCCGGTTACGGTCACGATGCCGGCAAGGCATTGGCGCTGCACAATGACGTTGATGCCCTCACCTTCACCGGCTCCACGCAGGTCGCCAAGCAACTGATGATCTACGCCGGCCAATCCAATATGAAACGGGTATGGCTGGAGGCCGGTGGCAAAAGCGCCAATATTATCTTTGCCGACTGTCCTGACCTGGATAAAGCGGCACAAAGTGCCGCAGCGGGCATCTTCTATAATCAGGGGCAGGTGTGCATCGCTGGGACTCGGCTGTTGGTTGAAGAGAGCATTCAGCAAGAATTCCTGCACGCGCTGCGTCGACATGCTGCAGCATTCACGCCCGGCGATCCGCTCGACCCTGCAACGGTGATGGGCACGCTGATCGACCAAGGCCACTGCGAGAAAGTCGCTGACTATATCGAACAAGGTTTGAGCCAAGGTGCGACGCTGTTCCTTGATGGCCGCGAACACCCACAGCATGGTCACGCCGGGTATCTTGGCCCGACCATTCTCACCCAGGTGGATAATGCCATGAGCGTTGCGCGCGATGAGATCTTTGGTCCGGTACTGGCGGTCACGCTATTCAACGGTGAACAACACGCCATGCAACTGGCCAACGACAGCGACTACGGCCTGGGTGCCGCGCTCTGGACACGCGATCTGTCCCGTGCGCACCGCCTGGCTCGCCAGTTAAAAGCCGGTACCGTGTTCATCAATAACTACAACGACGGGGATATGACCGTGCCCTTCGGGGGTTACAAACAAAGCGGCAATGGACGCGACAAATCGTTGCATGCGCTGGATAAATTCACCGAACTGAAAACCACCTGGATTTCGCTGGAATAAGGGCAGACACCATGACTGAACACGTAAAAAGCTATTATGCGGCCTCGGCCAACAGCCACGCGCCCTATCCGCAGTTGAATGAATCCATTGAATGCGACGTCTGTATCGTCGGTGGCGGTTACACAGGCCTGTCCTCGGCGCTGTTTCTGGTGGAAGCCGGCTACAACGTCGTCCTGCTGGAATCTGCCCGTATTGGCTTTGGGGCGAGCGGCCGTAACGGCGGTCAATTGGTGAATTCTTACAGCCGTGATATCGACGTGATAGAACAACGCTACGGCCCGGAAAGCGCCCGCATACTCGGCAGCATGATGTTTGAGGGCGCAGAAATCATTCGCAGCCGCATCAAGCAATACGCCATCGAATGCGACTATCGCCTAGGCGGGATCTTCGCCGCGCTCAACAACCGGCAATATCATGCGCTGATAGAGCAAAAACAAAACTGGGAACGCTACGGTAACACGCAACTTGAGCTGTTGGATGCTGGGCGGATCCGCCAAGAGGTCAACAGCGATCGCTACGTCGGTGCGCTGCTCGATCACAGCGGTGGCCATATCCATCCGCTGAATCTGGCGCTCGGCGAAGCCGAAGCCGTTCGTCTGCAAGGCGGACGGATCTTCGAACAGTCTGCGGTCACCAACATCTTGCACGGTGAACCGGCGATCGTCAGTACGGCCAATGGACAGGTGAAGGCACGCTATGTGATCGTGGCAGGTAACGCCTATCTGGGCGATAAACTGGAGCCGCGGCTGGCCAGACGGAGTATGCCGTGCGGCACTCAGGTGGTTGCCACTGAACCATTGGCACCGGAAGTGGCTCAGTCATTGATCCCACAGAATTACTGCGTTGAAGACTGTAACTACCTGTTGGATTATTACCGCATCACGGGCGATAACCGCCTGCTGTATGGCGGTGGCGTGGTTTATGGTGCCCGCGATCCTGACGATATAGACAACCTGATCCGGCCAAAACTGCTGAAAACCTTCCCACAGTTGAAGGGCGTGCGCCTCGACTACCGCTGGACAGGTAATTTCCTGCTGACGCTGTCACGTATGCCGCAATTCGGCCGCCTTGAAAATAACGTGTATTACATGCAGGGCTACAGTGGCCACGGCGTGACCTGTACCCATTTAGCGGGCAAGTTGATTGCGGAGTTGATGCGCGGCGATGCGGAACGCTTTGACGCCTTTGCCAAGCTGCCACACTTGCCGTTCTTCGGTGGCCGCAATCTACAGATCCCCTTTACCGCTATTGGTGCAGCCTACTACACACTGCGAGATCGGATTGGCGTGTAAGGTTTACAGGCCCGGCGATGCCGGGCCTGACCGTTACGACTTAAACAATTTTAGGTTGACCGTCTGAGGCGGTCGCCCCACCATCAACCGGGATGTTGGCACCGTTAATAAAGCTGGCGTCATCACTGGCCAGGAACGCCATCACCGCAGCCACTTCTTCCGGCTCTGCCGCTCGGCCCAACGCAATACGCTCGTTAAACTTGTCGCGGATCTCCTGCGGCCAGCCATTGGTCATATTGGTTTTCACCAGGCTTGGACAGACGGAGTTCACTCGCACGCCATCACCGCCGTGATCCAGCGCCATCGCACGCGTCAGGTTCACCACCGCGCCTTTCGCCGCGCAGTAATACGCGGCGCCCCAGTCCCCCCCCAAGCCAGAAACCGAAGCGGTATTAACGATACAGCCTTTGGTTTTCAGCAAATGCGGCATGGCGAACTTGGAACAGAACACGACACCATCAATGTCCACGCCGGCGATGCGACGCCAGTCAGCTACGCTGGTTTCCAGCACGCTGCCCGCGACGTGCACACCGGCATTATTCAACAATACGTCGATACGGCCCAATTTTTCCGCCACGTCGTTCATCATCTTTTCAACCGCAACGTGGTCGGAAACATCGATATGCACCGCCAATGCCTTGCCTTTTGGCAGTGAGGCGGCCACCTTGTCTACCGCATCCTTCGCCCAATCAGCCAGAACCACGGTTGCCCCTTCGGCAGAGAACCGGCGTGCCGCCGCTTCCCCCATCCCATTGCCGGCCCCGGTGATAACGACCACTTTATTGTCGAAACGCATAAGAACTCCTCCATGTGAATGTATTTTTATAAGTCATACAAATCCTGATTAAGTCCGAGGATAAAACTCATGGGGGGTGAGGGCCAGTCAAAACGTGCGGTTTTATAATCAAAAAGAGGTATTCATTGTAAATTCAAGGCGTCAGGGCAATCATTATCGGAATTAGGCCAAGCCTTTGATGCCATTAATAAAATAATCATGCGTGATTATTTTTAAGCTGTATTATCAGAAATGAATAAGTTCAAGAACTGTTCTATGTTGTCATCTGGTTGATAAGCAACCGTTATAGAAAAACCCGGACTGCATCTTGGGCAGCCCAGGATGGATTATTTTTTCTCAATGGGAACAACCAGCAGATCGATATTCAACTGATTGATCGCTTGTCGTGTCGACGACATCAATCGGCTCCAGATATCGTGATGGTGGCCAAAGATGATCAGGTCAAAACCTTTGTTCTTTGCCGCCCGATTCAGTTCTTCCGTCAGTTCGCCACGCCCAATAATCACCTCTTCAACCGGATAAGATGACCGTCCCTTGATGGCATTGAGCATATTCTTTACACGTTCAGAAAAGGTACGATCGGTGTAGTTATATTCACCGATCCCCAGTTCGGCGTAATAACCGGCATGATGGATATCGATATATATCAACGATAGTTTGGCATTCAGCTCGCTGGCCAGCCTAGCCCCCCTTCCGAGCAAGAATTCAGCATCTTCACTGAGATCCGTTGCAACAACGATATGTTGATAAGTCATGATGACTGCCCTCCACATCGAGCCAATAAACAGGACCGCGCTCCCTGCAATAGACGTTTCGCATGTCTCTCATGCAACTTAAGTTTAGTTCAGCGATTAAATCATCGCCCTCCCGCGTTATTGTTCTGTTGATGGGACGATGTATCCTGACTTCACCCTCTACCGAAAATCCTCACCATCCCTAGACTAAAGGCAGGTGCTGAGATTCAGTCCGGCTTTTTTGACGTTAATTGACGTTCCATCTACCGATGAAAGAGGAATACAACTATGAGCACTCCAGCAAACTTCAATGGTCAGCGTCCTGTTATTGATGCTAATGATGCCGTTATGTTGCTGATCGATCATCAAAGCGGCCTGTTCCAGACCGTCGCCGACATGCCAATAACTGAGCTGCGCGCTCGCGCTAGCGCACTGGCCAGTATCGCTACGCTAAGCAAATTGCCGGTAATCACCACGGCTTCAGTACCGCAAGGTCCTAATGGCCCCTTGATCCCTGAGATCCACCAAAATGCCCCGCACGCAAAATATGTTGCCCGTAAAGGCGAAATCAACGCATGGGATAACCCAGACTTTGTCGCTGCGGTTAAGGCTACCGGGCGAAAAACGCTGATCATCGCCGGTACCATTACCAGCGTTTGCATGGCTTTCCCGTCAATAAGCGCAATCGCCGATGGATATAAAGTGTTTGCTGTCATCGATGCGTCGGGCACCTATTCAAAAATGGCGCAGGAAATCACCCTGGCGCGCGTAGTGCAGGCCGGTGTAGTTCCGATTGATACTGCAGGCGTAGCTTCTGAACTTCAGGGGAGTTGGAACCGTGAGGATGCTCAGCAATGGGCAGAGGTTTACACCAAAATATTCCCGGCCTATCAGTTGCTCATTGAAAGCTATGTTAAAGCGCAGGACGTCGTGAAAAACAGTGAAGTACTGGATTCTCAGCGAAGCTAACCACCGTCTAATCTGATCATTAGGCATAAAAAAACCCCGGCCGCAGGCCAGGGTTATCAATGTTTGTCGGTTACTTTCCCGACTGTCATGTTATGGCGTAAGCGTCCGTCCAACACTCCAACCTTACGCAGCCTAAGCACAACTTTTTCACAACAGAAAAATAGACTGAATCATCGTCGTTATTATTGTTACGACGCCAATCTCTTTTGCTGTTGCCAATAACTTCCGTTATTGAAATACGCTTAATTTATTTTTAGATAAACTCCAGGTAATCCTGGAGTTTATTCAGGCATTGCATTTATTTCTCATCTGCTCAGGTTTACACCGTCTTCGCTATCGCAAGAAATAAATCACTACCTACAAATTATAAAACGACGACGTTGCCGGCAGAAGGACCTTTCTGACCGTTTTCGATCGTGAATTCAACGCGCTGACCTTCATCAAGCGTTTTGAAATCATTGCTCTGGATAGCGGAGAAGTGTACGAACACGTCTTTGCTGCCGTCTGCCGGAGAGATAAAGCCAAAACCTTTACCTGCATCAAACCATTTTACCAAACCAGTCATTTTAGTAGACATAGATATTTCCTTTATATTTTTGAGACGCCATATGGCGATAGAGGTCTGTTTTTGTTGGAAACTTATTGGGCACTAAAGAAGGAAATTCGCGGGAGAAGAGGTATCTATGGATATCACTAATACTGAGAACTGCTTTACTAAAACTGCTTTCATAAGGTCTGTACTACAAACCGATGGCGTTATTTATACACGAGGGATTTATTTAAGCAAGGAATATTTATTATAATATTTATACACACCTCTTATTATTTATCCGCCGCAGCGCCAGCCGTCGCTAACGCGAAGGGCCTCACGGCCCTTCATAAAACATCGCTGGCAGCTTGAAAGACGATGGGCATAACCCTAGCCGATAACCGCAATACCCAGCCGCTCCATCATTTGAAACACCTGGTAGCTGTCCAGTTTCACGCCCTGCAGATCAGTGCCACGCAGGTCTAACTCACCCAGTTCCGAATTGGTCAGATCGCAATGCGTAAAGTTGGCCGCACGCCAATCAAAAGAGGCAAACTCGCCACCGGACAGGTCAGAACCGCTAAAGGTCGCACCAAGGATCTGTGCACTGTTCCAGCGGTTTTCCCATAGCTCACACTTCTCCAGTACCACTTTTGAAAAGTTGGCGTAGCTCAGGTTGGTTTTGGTGATGTAAGCGCTGCAAAACCAGGTGCGTGCGGTGATCATATTCATAAAGCTGGCGCCGCGGAAATCAGCGCCCTGCGCACGACATTCGCGGATTTCGATGCCCAACGCGCTGGCATTTCTGAAGTCCGCCATCGACAGGTCGCAATTTTTGAAACTGGCGTCCTTCAGCAGCGCACGGCTGAAATTACCGCCCTGCTGGCTCTCGCGATCGTAAAACTGACAGTCAATAAACTCGGTACCGGTCAGGTCGGTACCCGAGAAATCGCAGTTAATAAAGCTGCCGTTTTCAATCTTCTCGCCGGTAAACCGGTTACGGCCAATCTTTTCACCATCCAATACCAGCGTCATTGCGAGATACCTGTTTATTTGTACAGTCAATGCCGCATTATAAACAGAAGCCGGGGTCGGATAAAACTGCTTTGCCCCGCTTTATCCGCCCCACCGCACAAAAAATCACAACGCGGGGTGAGCACGATTAAGCCTGCCGCACCTGGAGAAGGTTCATGTTCACGCCGCCGGTCTGCGCCTGCAATATGCCCTGCTCAATCAACGCGTACAGTCGGAAATTCAGAAAAGTGTCGCCGACCCCATAGGGCGAATTCACCCTTGCGTTGCCGACCACCCGGGAACCCAGGGTGTAATCGTTGGGGCAATATTGCAACAGCAACGGGTCGTGGAATTCCAGCGTTTTCCCCTGCACTTCTCCCTGTGCAAAGATCCGCACCGGGGCGTTCTCCTTCAGCAGGCGATACCAGTCGGTAATGAGCGCCGCTTGGTCTTCGGGTGGCAATTCACGCCGGCGAACCCACAAAGATTCGAGCATTTCAATCGGACAGCAACCGGTGGTTTCGTGTGCGGCAAGTGCGGTGACGTTAACCACAAACACCGGGTGTTCACACAATAATGGCAGCAGTGCACGCAACATCAATTGCTCATCGGCGTTGTCGCCAATCCACAGGGTCACCTGCCCGGTGATCGCAGCCAACTGCTTTTTTAAGCTTTCCATCGCCGTCAGGCGTTGGGCAGAGGTGCCCCAATCGGGGGCGTTAACAGAGTGGTGCAGATCTTGAAACCAGCGGGATCGGGCCTGAAGACCCTGCTCGTCATCCAGCGCGCACAGCGGCCCAAATGACAGGTTATCGGTGAAATCCAGTACGTCCTCTCCCGGGTAAGCTAACCGCACGCAGCCACCCGATAGTGCAATATGCACATCTTTCATCAACGCTCTCCTCAGCCTATTCCCTAAAATAATCCTGAGATGAATTCTGCCAATTTTTTTCCGCTGTCAGTAGACAAAAAATCCGAATTTTCCCGCCTGAATAGCACAAAAAAACCGCCTCAGTGAACGCCACTTAAGCGGTTGATGATTGCTGCCAGGATTGACGATCGCGCCAGCCATCGGCCCCATGCGCTGCCGTTTTCAGTTGAAAATCCACGCCCCATCAGTGGGCGTTACGGGCCTTCATGGCAACCCGGAGACATTTTGGCCATCGCTAAACGCCACCTTGACGATGCTGAACGCGCGCGCGCGATCGGCATTCGCGGTATCGGCAAAGAGGCGAGGATAACGTGAATTGACAACCCAAACCTCACCATCCTTGACTGCCGCCGCAGTGGGTCCATCCAATCCCGGCGGGGTGACAACAGCGGTAATGCGCGCGCTAGCCCAGCCGTCGGATGAAGAAAGCAGCGTCACATCCCCCGACATGCCCTGCCCGATGCCAGGGAAAGACTGCACCACCACCAGGGTGTCGGGGTTTTTAAGACGTAACCCGTCGGGCCCTTTCAAACGTTGTGGCAGCTTGATTTCGCTTAGAGCGTGCGTCCCATCCAGCGCCACCTTCCACAACAGACCACGGGAATAGTCCCCGGCAATCAGATAGCCGTCCGGGTGGTAAACAATTCCGTTGAGATAAGGTTTCGCCCCCGACGCCGCCGTGGTCGTGGCGGGCATCAGACGTTCGGAACGCACAAGTATCGAAACCGCCTTGGTTGCCTGGTCGATTTTATAAATCTGCGGCTGGAAACTATCGGTAACGTAGACATTGCCTTGCGCGTCGAGGGCCAGATCGTTGGCGAGCGTCGGTCCTTTGCTCAACGGCGAGAAATCATAGACATGTTGCAACGCACCTGTGTCGAGATCAAACTCGAGCACCTGCGCCACGCGATTGTGCGTACCGGGCGAAGACGTGAGGGCAATGCCTACATCTTCGTTGCATACCAGCACCCGATTGCGCACGGCGTCAACGACAATGCCGGAAGTCGTGATCTGTGAACGGTCGACGGCGAAAGGCCTGTAGCGCCCATCCTCATAAACCAGGCCGATCTGCCCGCCGCGCAGCGACGAAACCAGAAACGCCCCGGCGCGCTCATTCCAGGCAATGCTCTCGGGGTATCCCCCAGCGGCATCGGGCACAAAGGTGATAACCTGCGCGCCCTGGGTCGGCGCGGCAGTCGCAAAGAACATGACGACGCTGACCAACAGCGTAATACCACCAAAGCGCAGCGGTGAAGTTGATGATAGGGTGTTCTTGAACATGACAGGGAACCTGGTAATTAACCGGATCTGCATAGTAGGTGGGTGCTGAAAACGGCACTAGTCGGGAAAAAGGCAATACGCTAATGAAAAAATCACAGCAATCATGCGATGGCTGTGCGCTCAACGCGGTTTGCCAGCAAAGCTGGCACAAAAAAACCGCCCTTAAGACTTAGGCGGTTTATTCTCGTTTTCGGCGTTTATTTCAACGCTTCCTGAATGGCGTCAGCCATCGGGCCAATGTGCTTTTCGGCCGCTTTAAGCTGGAAATCAACACCGTTTCCGTCGTTGGTGTCGGATAATGTCGCCTTGATCAGCTCCAGTGCGGCTTGCACAGCCACCAGTCTTTTATGTTGTTCGTCCGTGATCGGTTTGGAACTCAGGGTGGCTGGGTAGTATTGCTCTAACATCACTGTCTCCTTGTCATTGCCTTAATCACTAACTTAACAGAATTTAAAGATTTTTCTAATACAGCCGTCCCAAAACCGCTTTCCCACTTCAGGTGCAGTACACCAGGCCAATCAATAGGCTAAATAGGTGAACTATAATTGGACGAACTGAGATTTTCAGCAGGTGAGCCATTATGTCATTTCAAGGAAGCTGTCATTGCGGTGCCGTCACCTTTACGGTGAACGCCGATCTGCCCCATGAAGCCCTGAGTTGCAACTGTTCAATCTGTCGCCGTAAAGGCTTGTTGCTGGCGTTCTTCCCGATCAACACCTTTGTGCTAAACAGCGGTGATACCTCGCTGCGCGGCTATACCTTTAACAAACAGGTTATCCAGCACCAATTTTGCCAAACATGCGGCACCGAGGCGTTTGCCTATGGGAAAGGTCCGGACGGTTCGGCGATGTGCGCTGTTAACCTGCGCTGCGTGCCCGAACTGGCACTCGAGTCGTTGCAAATCCACCCCTATGACGGTGCCAGCGCCTGAGCCGTCGCGAATAGGCAGACAACACAATGGGCTTGCCTGCCTATCCGCGATAACCCCTACGATGAGGTTGCACTACGGCACCTCAGCGAAACGCCACCCAACTGGCGCCTGCATCGGCCGACCGCACGCAGTTTTCTACCCAACGCACGCCCATCGCACCTGCATGCACGTCGGGGTACCATAGATCGGCCAGAAATTCGCCGTCCCCTCGATCGCTAGCGTCCATGGCCAGCGCAAAGCGCCTGTAGAGATTTGACCACGCTTCAAATAATCCTTCCGGATGACCGCCGCCAATACGATCATCCGCCAACGCCATAGGATCGAGATAGGGCATACCACGCTCCAGAATGCGTACGGGTTCCCCCTGCACTTCAAAACGTAGTTGGTTAGGCTGTTCATCCCACCATTCCAGGCTCGCCTTTTCGCCAACAATACGCACCTTCTGCCCGTGCATCGATCCGCTGTTAACCGCCGAACACCACATGGAACCCACAGCACCATTATCATACTCCATCAGCACAAAGGCGTTATCTTCCAGCGGCGCTCGGGTTTTAACAAAACTCTGGCGGCTGCACATCAGGCGTTTGATCTTAAGCTGCGGCACCATGGTTTCCGACAAGAACAATGGATGGGTCGCCAAATCCCCCAATACATAGCTGGGGCCAACAAAACGTGGATCTACCCGCCAGCGGGTACTGGGGTTTTCTTGCTCCACCGGGGCCGCGTGAAATCCATGAGAGAACTGCATGTTAATAATGCGTATTTCGCCCAGCAACCCATCGGCGATCATCTGTCGCGCCTGATGTATTAGCTGGTGCCCGGCATAACCATAGGTGACGCCGACAATCTTATGGTGCTTTTGGCTCAGTTCGATCAGTGTTTGCGCCTCTCCCGTGGTGAAACACAAGGGTTTTTCGCATACCACATGTAAACCGGCCGCCAGCGCCGCTTTACAGATAGCAAAGTGGGTATTGTTTGGCGTAGCAATGGAAACCGCTTCAATGCCGTCCGCTCTTGCGGCCTCCTCGCGAAATAACGTGGCGTAATCTGGATAACAGCGCTCCGGTGCCACCCCCAGGCTTTGCCCAAAGCTGCGCCCACGTTGCGCATCGATATCAAACGCACCAGCCAGCAGGGTGAAAGTCCCATCGCGCTGTGCCGCAGAACGATGAATATAACCAATCTGGCTGGTGCCGCCGCCGCCGATCATGCCCCAGCGCAGGGATCGGTCCAAAGGTTTAGTGCCGTTGATCATCACGTTTCTCCTGATTAAAAGCCGATGTTTCGTAAATAGTTGAGGCTTTCCGTAACATCGCGCAGGCTACCCTGCGCATGACGCGGATCGCGCTCCTGCTCAATGGTGATCCAGCCCTGATAACCACGTGCCGCCAATAATTCACGCACGGCCGGATAGTCAATGGCTCCCTGGCCAAGAGGACACATCACCCCTTGCGCACAAGCCGTAAAGAAGTCCAACCCACGCGCCAATACATCGTGAAATACCCGTGGGTTAACGTCCTTGAAATGCAGATAATCAATGCGCGTGAAGTAACGGTCGAGCCAGGTAACGGGATCCATTCCGGCGTAGTAAAGGTGCCCGGTATCCAGGCACAGCCCGGCGGTTTGATACGGGATTTGGGCGGTCAGTTGTTCGATCTCATCAGCAAATTCGATACAGCCCCCCGCGTGCGGATGTACAACCGGCCGTACGCCATACTTCTGCCAGGCAATCTCGCTGACGGTAATAATATGGTTGATCATTCTTTGCCAATCATCTGGTGACAATCGCGGTGCCAGAGAAGACTGCCCGGCAAATTTCGCCCGCTGCGGGTCGCCGAAATCAATAATGACCAGATAAGGTGGCGAAAAATGAGGGGCGCGGTTTTGTTGCGCTTTTATCGACTGCGATAAGTTGCGACAAATGTTATGTGTCAATTCAAGGATATGGTCGAAGTTATGCTCACTGACCAGATCGTCAAACAGGGTTCCCGCCACCAGCGATAGTCCATGCCGTTGCAGCTCGGTATTCAACGTCAGGACATCGGTCGGTAAGTATCCCCACGGCCCCAGCTCTATGCTGCGGTAACCAGCCGTACTTGCCTCCTGCAAGACGGTTGCGTAAGGCGGAAGATGCGGATTGTTAGGGTCATCCACTCCCCAACTGCAAGGTGCATTGGCGATAGACAAAGTCATGATTTTTGTTCCGTAGCGAAGTAGGCGTGGCGTCAGTATCAAACAAACGTTTCAAAATCGGCAATGATGAAAATTTCATTTTTTGATAGCGATCGCGTTAATTTTTATCACAAAAATGATAGTTTTTTATCAAATAAAGACGAGACGGCTTATAGAGGGGCTTAGGGAATTGGAACCGGGGAACGGCCCCCGAACAGGGAGCCAGGCAGTCAAATATTTTCTTGGGTGATCAAATCAAAACGATTAATGACATGTATAAAACCGGACGAATCACGGGTTACAGCCGACACAAAAGTGTTGATAACCGTCGCGGCAAACTCAGTAATGCGGTGTCTCAACATCAAATCCAACGTGCCATCAAACAGCGCCATCTCCCCTCCGTCCACCGGGCCATGGCAAACCAAGGTAATCTCATGTTGCCTGCCACTTTCTCGCAGCGCCGCGATAATCCCCTCAACACCGCCACAAGGTGCATAGAGGGCCACCAGCTCAGTATGTTGCGCCAGCAAGGCCTGAGTTACCTGCCTGGCGCTTTCTGCCTGTTCATGGTTGCGCACCGGTTCAAGTACCCGATGGCCGGTCTGGTGCTCACGCAGGTAAGAGCGGAAGCTGATTTCGCAGGTTTCCTGGCACAAAAAACGGTTATCACCGATGATCACACCAACGTCTCCTGGCTGTCGGCATAATCTCTCCACCGCCCAGGCAGCGGTACGACCAGCCTGCTGGTTATCCAAACCAATATAGCCAGTGCGGCTGTGCACTGACAGATCCGACAGGAGCGTAAACACCTTGACGCCCCGCCGGGTCGCCTCTTCAACGGCGTAACCAATCATCGGGTTATCCAACGCCAGCACGCCGATAACGTCAACACGCTGGCTTAGGGACGTAATGGCTGCGGCCGTCTCGTTGACGGCACTGATATCATGAAAAATGAACTGCGGGGGAGAGGCAGGATCGTGATATAACGCAGCCTGTTCCATCAGGCTATCAGCCAATTGGGCGTAAAACGAATGCGCCTTCCGCAGCAGGATAAACCCCATTTTTACCCGAACAACCGGTTTCCCGGCCGTTTCAAACAAACGATGCGATTTCTCCAGGGCGAACCCCAATTTTTTCGCTGCCGCAATCACCTTGCGTTCCGTTTCTGGCCGCACCGCTGCTCGTTGATTTATCACCCGGTCAACCGTGGCAATGCCGACATGTGCCTCTCTGGCGATGGCGGCCAGGGTGGTTTTCTTACCTGCCATACTCGTCTCCCATCATTATTCTGATAGAAACTATCATGACAAATGCGCCTGACGAAACTCGGCGGCAGCGTTTGTGTGATCGGGCACGTGAATGAGGTATGGCGGAGACAGGGTTTACCGATAAACGGAGAATTTTTTCGTTAGGGGCTTAAGCTGTTCGGTGTCTCCGTACAGCGCTACGGCAACGAACTCCAACTTTTCGTACTCTGTATTCGCAGTATCCGCGATCTGCTGCTCAGCAGAGTGCGACAACATGGTGGTGGTGAAGAAGTTTGCCAGCACCGCCTCTTCCTTACATTTAAGGATCAGATTGCTGAGCTGGCTGCTGTTTTTCGCCTGCAGGATCACGATCGGGTAATGGCTCATATTGGCGCTGACACCGTCGATAGCGCTAGGGTAATGATGGAATTCACGCTGTTCGATCAAATCGGTAATGCCTGCCGTCAAGTGACAGGACGCGTTGAACAAGGTTGCAGGTTCGTGGTTGCGGTTCAGGATGATATAGAACTTCTTCTCGTTGTCGCTGTACATCGTTTTCTCCTTTGGTGTTGACATCAGTGTTACCCAGACTGTCGATAGTTTTCAATGATATCGATCAGAGCCGCCGAAAAAAAATAACATGCTGCATCATTATGACAGTGCCCCACTCTCGAACCAGACAACAAAAAGATAAATAGAACCGTGTTGAAATTATAGAAATAAAGATAATAAACAATTATAAAAATAAAAAATCAAAACCGAGATGGTTATGTCAGTAATAAACAGGGTAATCACCTGATACTACTTAATTTCCCCTCATCTCGGCAAACACAAATAACCTTAGTTATATCAGAAAAAAATAATACCATATGGATTTAATAGAAATAATAAATCAAATAAAACAAAGTGATATAAAACCATTACTAAAAACAAGGAAATATAAATGTGAAAAAAAATTAACTATCTATAATTAATTTTCGACGCCTGACCACAGAGAAAATCAATGAGCAAACCATAAATAAATAGCAAATTAATAAAATTCCTATCTTCAAAAAAATCCTATGTTTACATCACGGAGGTCACCCTATGTCTGCAAATAGAGAACCTATTGCCATTATTGGCATTGGTTGCAAAACCCCTGGAAATGCGAATAATCACAAAGAGTTATGGGATGTATTACTGAAAGGCGTCGACGGTATTACCGACGTCCCCCCTGAGCGCTGGAATAAGGACAAGTTCTACGATCCAGACACCAATAAAACCGGAAAAACCAAGACGGCACGCGGTGGTTTTATCAATGGCATTGACAAGTTTGATAATGAATTCTTTAATATTTTCCCCAAGGAAGCAGAAAATATCGATCCCATGCAGCGCTTGCTGCTGCAGGCAACCTTTGAGGCGTTAGAAGACGCTGGCGATCGACTGGATAGGTTCCGCGGCTCAAAAACCGCCGTATATATCGGTTCGTTTGCCAACGATTATCAGGATATTCTTGCCGATCCTGATAACCGTTATCGCATTAGCCCGCAGTCAGCCATGGGGATCTCACTGACATCTTTAGCAAACCGTATTTCCTATTTGTACGATTTAAAAGGTCCAAGCATTGCCGTCGATACCGCGTGTTCGGCCTCCCTGGTTGCCATCCACCTGGCGTGTCAGAGCATTTGGTTACGGGAGGCGAAGCAGGCCATTGCCGGCGGGGTTAACCTGAATATCAACCCTGCGTTGACGATGATGCTGTCAAAAGGCAATTTCCTCAGTGCAGACGGCACCTGTAAAAGTTTTGACGAAAGTGGCAATGGCTACGTGCGCGGAGAAGGTGTGGGATTGGTCTATCTGAAGCCACTAACTCAGGCGTTGGCGGACAATAATAAGATCTATGCCCTGGTGCGAGGCAGCGCCTGTAACTCTGACGGCTTTACCCCTGCCGGTTTTACCGTACCCAACCCCGAAGCCCAAACGGAAATGCTTCAGACGGCGTACCGGCAAGCAGGCATTGATCCGCAACGAGTGCAATATATTGAGGCCCACGGTACGGGAACTTCTGTCGGTGACCCATTGGAAACTCAAGCCTTCGCCAATGTGTTTAGCCAGCGTCCCGTTGAACAGCCCCTGCTTATTGGATCAATAAAAAGTAACCTTGGTCATCTGGAGGGGGCAGCAGGTGTCACCGGCTTGATTAAACTGGCGCTCTGCCTCCATCATAAACAGATCCCGGCGAACCTGCATTTCAACAGACCAAATCCCAAAATTGACTTTGAGAATTGGCGCCTGAAGGTGGTGGACCGCAATCAACGCTGGCCTGCACCGAGCCACGGTCGCTCACGTATAGGCGGTGTTAACTCATTTGGTGCAGGAGGTACCAACGCTCACGTTGTCTTGGAAGAATACATACCGGATACAGAGGTCATTGTCGGCCTGGATCAGGCAGAAGATATCCGGCCGGAGGTAAATCTGTTCAGTTGCAGTGCCCAAACGCCTGAGGCGCTGAAAGCACAATTGCAAACCTATCTGGCCTATCTGTCAGACACCCAAGCTAACCTGAACGATATCTGTTTCAACGCCGGTCAACATCGATCGTTACTTCGCCACCGTCTCGCTATTGCAGCCAGCAGCACGGAGGATCTTGGTGAAAAGATAAGTGCTTACCTACGCGGTGAGTCGCTCGCCGGCGTTGAGTCAGGACAGGCACAGGATAAGAAGCCGCGTTTGGCTTTCGTCTTTACCGGTCAAGGGCCGCAATGGTACGCCATGGGCCGTCAGCTTATTGATACGGAGCCCGTTTTCCGTCACGTAATCGCCACCATCGACAAGCTGTTTGTCGACATTGCCGGTTGGTCGTTACTGGAAGAAATGAGCCGTCCAGAATCAGAATCACAAATTAGTGATACTCGGATTGCCCAACCCGCCATCATGGCCTTGCAAATCGCCTTGGTCGAATTATGGAAACACAACGGTATTGAGCCTGAAGGTGTCATTGGCCACTCAATCGGTGAAGTTGCGGCAGCCTATACCGCCGGGGCACTCACGTTGGAACAGGCAGTGCAGGTGATATTCCACCGCAGTCGCGGCCAGCACGCGGCATCTGGCAAAGGCGTCATGTTGGCTGTTGGCGTCGATTTACCGACCGCCGAAAAGTTGATTGCCAACGTTGCCGATCGCGTGTCCATAGCCGCCATTAACGGCCCCGAAAGCATTACCCTTTCCGGAGACCGTAAACCACTGGACGCGATTGCCAGTGAGCTGGAAAAAAAAGATGTCTTCCATCGGTTCCTGAAGGTCGATGTGCCATTCCACTCACACCATATGGGCCCACTCAAAGAAGAGCTGATCGCCTCACTCAGCGCTTTAGAGCCCACTGCCGCCCAGATTGCCCTTTATTCCACCGTCAGCGGCAAGCGGGAAGACGGACTCCATTTAGTCAGCGATTATTGGTACCAAAACGTCCGCGACCCGGTCTATTTCTCGCCGGCACTGCAACGCATGGTAGAAGACGGCTTTGATATGTTTATCGAAATCGGCCCACACCCGGCTTTAAGCAGTGGAGCACAAGAACTGTTCA
This sequence comes from Serratia sp. PL17, assembly GCF_017832355.1. Lineage (GTDB taxonomy): Bacteria > Pseudomonadota > Gammaproteobacteria > Enterobacterales > Enterobacteriaceae > Serratia. The sequence continues at coordinate 931,431 of NZ_JAFIBY010000001.1, read as the reverse complement.
CCAAGCTGAACGTCAATGCACAAATATTGCCGTCAATCCGCCGTCAGGAAGATGAAGCCGTGCGCCTTAAGCAAAGCCTGGGTGCGCTGCTGATCGCGGGACACCCAATGAGCTGGCACAAGGTCTGCCCTGGTGCAGGCCGACTGCATGATTTGCCTCGCTATGCCTGGCAAGAGAAACGTTTTTGGAATGAGAGCCGCCGCCATCAGGAACACCGCCTCAAACTCGATTTCCACCCCAATATTACCCAACATCATCGTTCAGGCATCAATCCAACCTGGCACGTGTTCAATGTATTTCTTGATAGCCAGGCAGATCCGTATCTCAGCGAGCATCGGATGGATGATCTGATTTTGTTCCCGGGTGCCGGGATTCTGGAACTTGCAATGGCCTCAGGTCGTCAGGCCTTTGGCGAGTCGTTCAGTTATCTGATGGATATCAGTTTTGAACGCGGACTGTTCCTGCCGGATGAAGGGGAGCCTTTAACCATTAACCTGGAGATTGATTCTGCATCAGGCCGCTATTGGCTGTTAAGCCGGGATGGCAGCAAACCCGATGCGGAGTGGATAAAACACGCGAACGGAATAATAAATTATCTGGACGTTAAACCGGCAGCGCCGCAAATCAGCCTGAGAGAAGTTCAGCGTGATGTCAGCCACCGAATCCCGGTACAACCCACTTACAACAGTTTAAAACGCGGTGGTTTAAGCTATGGTCCTGCGTTTAAAACTATCCAGAACCTCTGGAGCGCGCCGAATAAGTTGTTGGCGAAAATAGTCATACCTGACAGCCTGAAGTTTGGCCTCGACCGCTACTTCATGCATCCTGCACTCATGGACACCGTGGTTCATAGCATTCTCGCTACGCGACAGCAGGACACTGACGAAGAGTTGGGTGTTTACCTGCCGGTGCATATCGAACGCTACCACTTCTTCCAAAAGGCACAGGGCGATATTTTATGGAGCTACCTTTCTGTCCAACAAGCCGACGAAGACTATCTGCAAAGTGATGTGTTGCTGTTTGATGATGCCGGTAATGTAGTCGCTCAAATCATCGGCCTGCGATTAAAATACATCATCGGCTCACGCAGTAACGAAGAGGATATTGCCTACAGCGGTTGTTATGAATATGGCTGGCATCCTGTCGACAACGTAAGTGTACCGGCACAGCCTGGTACAGAAGTATTGTTGATTGCGGACGTGCAGACGCATTATCGCGCACTCGCCAACGCATTGAAGCAGCGCGGGGCGACGGTCATTACCTTGGGAGAAAACCCCGCATTCGATTGGCCGGTAGACCTGCAGGAGCGCCAGGCCGTGCTCAATGCGTTGGGGGAAGTCAAAGCACGCTACCCTGCCCTGACGCGCATTGTGAATCTGCTGCCGCAAGAGCACGTCGGTGAACATGACTTGGCCCCCCGGATAGAATCGCTAATCTGGAAAAGCGTCAATATCAACCACGCAATCATTGAAAATGAACTGCAACCCGTCCTTTGGACCATCAACTGCGGCTCGGAGTGGGTCACGTCAGAAGACTCGCCCATTAATCTGATACAGGCTCCGCTGTATGGCGTCAGCCGCACCATGAACAATGAATATCCGCTTGCCGTCTGCAAGGTTGTTGATTTAGGCAAGGCTAACGAAGGCGAACTGAGCCTTCTTGCTGGACTGATTACGGCCCCCCACAGGGGTAAGAATGAAACCGAATTGGCGATACGCGGGGAGCAACTCTTCGCCCGCAGGTTGAAGAGCGTAGACCCCGACCAAGCTCAGCTCAACGCCGCCAAAGTGCTACCGGGGTGCGGCGGGAATTATCATGCTGTGTTTGGTGTGCCGGGCGTGATCGGTTCACTGCAAATGCGTCAATTTACACCTGCGGAGCTTCAGGAACATGAGATTGAGCTCGCGATAAAAGCCGCGGCATTGAACCGCCGTACAACGTCTGAACGTTCACTCAGCCACGAATGCAGTGGTGTGATAACCCGCATCGGCTCGGCAGTCAGCGGCTTCAAGACGGGGGATAGGGTTATCGCTATCACCGCTAACGGCGTGGCCGGAATCACTCGAGTCGACAAACATTACGTGACACATAAACCTGCCGCCCTGTCGTTTGAACAAGCCGCACTGCTGCCTATCGCCTGCCTGACGGCTTGGCAAGCCCTGTTCAAGCTAGCTCGAATCAAACCGGGTGAACGTGTGCTGATCCACTGCGCGCATACGCCAACGGGATTGGCCTGCGTGCATTTGGCTCAACAGCTAAAAGCCGATGTCTTTGCCAGCGCCGATACCGACGCTAGCCGAGAACAGCTTCGCTCATTGGGCATTACGCACGTTTATGACAGCACGACGTTAAGCTTCCATCAGCAAATTATGACCGATACGCAGGGTGCCGGCGTCGACATTGTTCTGAATAACCTCAGCGGTAAAGGCGCTATGCAAAGTCTGAGATGCCTGCAGCCTTTTGGCCGGTTTATAGCGCTGAACCCACATAACCAAGGAGAAAATGAAGCGTTAAGCTTCCACTGCCAACAAGCAAACTTCAGTTATTTTGCCGTGGATGTTCTGTCTCTGGTCGCTGAGAGACCGCATGAAGCCGCAGAGCTCTTTGCTCAGGCCATCGATGCAATTAACAGCGCAACGCCAATGCCATTGCCGGCCTACTCCGCTCTTCCGGTCAATGCACTTCCCTCCGCACTGGGCGACGATCGCCAGTCAGAAAACAGGGTGGTGACCATGGAGGGGGTCTCCGTCAATGCACTTCCCGCGCAGCATTTACAACTGTCAGCGGAGAAAACGTATCTGATCACCGGCGGGGCCAGCGGATTGGGCATTGTGCTGGCTACGTGGTTAGTGGAGCACGGAGCCAGAAAACTGGTGCTCGCCAGCCGCAGCGGCCCTAAGCATGACGAGGATCGCCATGCCATTGCGCTAATGCGCCAACAAGGGGTTGAGGTGCTGTTACCTAAAGTCGACCTCTCTTCGTCCACCGACGTGATGGCCATGATCGAACAGATCAAGCACGTTGCCCCGTTGGGCGGGGTTATTCACGGAGCGGCGGTGATGCAAAATGCCCTGATCGGCAATCTGCAGCGTGACGAACTGATGCCAGCCTTCGAGGCCAAAGCCTTGGGCGCCTGGCATTTACATCAAGCCCTGCAGAATACGCCTCTGGAATTCTTCCTTTCGCTTTCCTCCATCGCGTCCGTGTTCGGTTTTGGCGGCCAGACCTGTTATTCCGCCGCCAATAACTTTATCGACAAGCTAACGCATTATCGCCAAATGCAGGGACTGACTGCGCAGGCGATCAATATCGGCGTACTCGGTCAGTTTGCCGGGCTAACAAAGGATGCCGATTCGTTATTGAACCTGCTGGATAAACAAGGCTGGCTGCCGATGAGCCAGAAACAGGTGACAGCGAAAATCGAGCAAGTGTTGCTGGACGGCAATGTGATAAGAATGGCCGCCAATATTGACTGGGTGCGTTTCCGTGAGCATTACGATCATCTGCGCAACGATCTGCGTTTCGCCCATTTATTGTCCAATGAAGCACTGCAGATCAAAGGGCAAAACGACGGCAATATCAGCCTGCGTGAAAAAGTACAGGCGTTGTCGGGTTCCGAGGCCGTACAGGAACTGAAACATCAGCTGACCGAAGCATTAGCGCGGATCCTTGGTACCACCGTTGATAAGGTTGCGCCGGAAAAATCGCTCTCTGCGATGGGCTTGGATTCGTTAATGCTCAACCAGTTACGCCATTGGATCCAGCAAAAACTGGAGATCAATTACCCGTTGATGCGCATGGTGAAAGGCCCAAGCTTACTTGAACTCGCCGAGCAACTTTACCAGGAATTGACCAATGGCAGCACTGCGCAAGCACCATCCGGCGACATTTCAGGTATTACTTCAGAAGCCGACATTGAGGTTGTGCATGAATACTTTGTCCGTTTAAAACGGGCACCGAATGAACAGCCGAAGAAAACCAAGCTGTTTATGATGCCTTCGATGGGGGCTGGTGCATCGATGTTTGCTCACTTCCTCTATAACCCCCCGGCAGATTGCGAAGTCTATGCCATTCAATCCCCGGGCCGTGAAAACCGGTTACAGGAAGAAAACCACACCCAGTTGTCGGCGTTGTTGAGCGAATTGGAAACGGCATTCGATCGTTTGATGGAAGATGAAAAACAGCTGGGTTGGGAGGGTGACATCGCCTTCTTTGGTCATAGCTACGGAGGGATAGTGATGTTCGAGCTCTACCGGGCATTGCGTGCCGGCAACAAACTCTTGCCGGTGCATTTCTTCTCATCGGCAACCATGGCACCACAGCTCACCGGCACCTGGAAAAACCGCGAATCGTTACGCGAAAGTGGTGTTGCTTCCAACTCAGAGCAAAAAATCCTCGGTCTGTTGACCTACATTGACGATCTGGAGTTCGTTAAGCAAATCTTACCGGGGCTGCGCAGAGATATGCCATTACTATTAAGTTATGAATACCAGCACGACGCGCCGCTGTCCTGCCCGATTACGGTGTTCTCAGCGCTGGAGGATGAGGTCACGCTGGTCGATGAAATGACCGCCTGGGAGGCGCAAACCACCCACGCCTTCCAGCAATTTGTGGTACACGGTGACCACTGGTTTGTCAGCCGCAATAAAGACTTTATTGGCGAAAAAATAGCGGAGGTGCTGGCAGGATTATACGCGCAGTCTCGTCCCTAGCAGCCATTGCACACATGATGAGAAAACCCGTCGTTTTCTGATCTTCACCTAAACAAGAGAGAAGCCATAGGGCTTCTCTCTTTCGTTGTAACCCTATTCTGGAGTGACTCTACGTTTCACTTCACACCCGAAGCTTTAGCGTTCTGGCTTCTCAATAAAGCTCGAAATGAACGGTTTTGCCGGTGAATAGAGCAATAATTGAACTGTTGGTATTATCGACATAACGCATAGTCTGATTTTTATCTCCCTGGAGAAAATCATGACCACAAGCAAATCAGACACGGTGGATTCGGCCAGCCCTACCGTGACGCAATGGCCAGCAATCGTCAACGTGCTGTTCGCTGGTATTGCCGTTGCCCTCCATGTGGGTAAAGCGACCATTGCCCTGCCGGAACTGCAGCGCGAATTTGGTCGTTCGCTGGAGTCGCTGAGTTGGATCATCTCGGCCTTTCCGTTTATCGGCGTGTTTGGCGGTATCGCTGCAGGCCTGCTGGTTCGCCGCTGGGGCGATCGTCTTTTACTGAGCCTGGGATTAGTGATTGTCAGCCTCGCCAGCTTTGCCGGCGCCATGCAACATGTTTTTGCCGGACTGATCGTGACCCGAGTCGTCGAAGGAATTGGCTTCGTCATTGTCGTCGTCGCCGCACCGACCGTGCTCACACGTGTGGTCGCACCACAAAAACGGAATCTGGTGTTCAGCATCTGGAGCACCTTTATGCCGGCAGGCATAGCCCTCTCCCTGTTTTTCGGCCCGCATTTCGCTGGCTGGCAACAGAGTTGGGTCGCGGGCGGTGCCCTGACGCTGCTGGCAGCACTGCTGCTGCCATTAACGACCCCACGTGGTACGATAACCCTTTCCTCAGCACCCGCGATCAAACTGCGGCAGGCGCTGCTCAGTATCATGCGTGCGCGACAACCGCTGTTGTTGGCGTTGATATTTACCACCTACAACCTGCAGTTCTTTGCCGTGATGGCCTTTTTGCCGATATTCCTGATGCAACGCATCGGGTTAACGTTGGCAGCGGCAGGTGGCGTCAGCGCTGCCGTGATTGCCGTCAATATTCTCGGCAACCTGGCCGCAGGCGTGCTGTTGTCGCGCGGTCTACGGGCCCGAACCCTGCTCGCTGTTGTCAGTACCTTCATGGGGCTTGCCGGGGCCGGCGTTTTCCTTTCAATAACGCCTAACGGCCTGCTTGTCCCGCTGTGTTTACTGTTTAGTGGCATCGGTGGCATGCTGCCCGCCACTATCTTGGCGGCGACACCAGCAGCAGCGCCAGAGCCCACATTGATCCCCCTGAGCCTGGGCCTGGTGATGCAAGGCATTTATCTCGGCCAGGTGATCGGCCCGGTCGTCTTGAGTGCCCTTGTTGCCTACGCGGGTTGGACAGCCCCCTCCGTACTGGTGCTGTCCGCCGCGGTGCTGGGGAGCGCACTGGCGTTATCGCTCACAACGAAGGCGCGATAAACGAAAGGCCCATTACACAATATATAAAATGAGTCCATTGGGCTGGTAATCAACGAGAGGCCGCTGTGGCCTATGTGAGCAGTAACGTCACCGACGAAGGGGATTCTCGCTGGCGAACTTAACGCCCCGTTTCCTATACCCAATACCCCCACAAAATGAGGCATCATTAATAAGCTTTATTAATTATTGGTGCATAAAATCCACTACCTGTTACGCGTTTGTGATGTTAGGGTTTGTTCTTCAAGAAGTGTCAATGCCGGTGCATATCGAGATTGACAAGAAAAATCTATCATCAGAGGGACGGGTATGATGTCTAAAGGTATTTCAAAAGGATTCTTTATTCTGATCCTTTTTATTGTTACCGCTGCTTTTCTGGACGTATTGGGTCCCTATTACTCGTCAGTGCTGTGGGCCATCATTTTGGCGGTGATTTTCCACCCGGTGAAACAAAAGCTCAAACAATACCTGGGCGATCGAAATGGCCTGGTTTCGCTTTTGACGGTCGCAGTGATCTGTTTGATCGTGTTTACGCCGTTGGCGATCATCGCATCTTCGTTGGCGATTGAACTCAACGTTGTCTACACCAAGTTGCAAGGTAACAACACGCAATTCCCGGTCATTCTGGCCGACACCCTGCGATTACTGCCGGGTTGGGCACGCCATTTTCTGACTGAACATAACCTCGACAATGCCGCAGAAATACAAAAGAAACTCTCCGAGCTGGCGCTGCAAGGCGGGCAATATCTTGCCGGTAGCGTGTTCCTGATCGGCAAGGGTACGTTCAACTTTGCCGTTGGCTTTGGCGTCATGCTATATCTGCTGTTCTTCCTGTTGAAAGACGGCCCTTATCTGGTCAACCTGACGCTCGAAGCATTGCCGTTATCCGAATACGTGAAACACCACCTGTTTGTGAAATTCGCCGCGGTTTCCCGTGCCACGGTGAAAGGCACCGTCGTGGTCGCCGTCGTGCAAGGTGCGCTCGGTGGTCTGGCGTTTTATGTCACCGGGATCGAAGGTAGCCTGTTGTGGGCTGCACTGATGGCATTCCTGTCCATTATCCCTGCCGTGGGTTCTGCCATTATCTGGGTGCCTGCAGCCATCTATTTCTTCGCCACCGGTATGCTGTGGAAAGGCCTGTTCCTGGTGGGCTTCTTCGTGGTTATCATCGGCCTGGTCGATAACATCCTTCGTCCACTGTTGGTCGGTAAAGACACCAAGATGCCTGACTATCTGATCCTGATCTCTACCCTGGGTGGGATGGAAATCTACGGTATCAACGGCTTTGTCATCGGCCCACTGATTGCCGCCCTGTTTATCGCTTGCTGGAATATACTTTCCGGCCGCGACAGCAAGGAAAATACGGATGAAATCGATGAAGAATTCATCGAGGAAGGGAAAAACCACCCTGATGCCACGAAGGCGGAGTAAAACGCCAGTACTCTTCATTCCGGGGCCTTTTCAGGCCCCAACGGTTGTATCTGTGTCTTACCAGGCCAGGCTTTATCGGCTCAATAGGGATAACAACGCGTGCCGCTGAAGCTGACGTGAACTCACCTGTCGGTTAATTCCTCGCACACCTGTTCGGATAGAAAAAAATCATCTCCGGATCGCCCTCATCAAGATTCTCAATATGGCCACTCTCGATAAAGCCCGCCGCCAGCAACAATCCCCTCATGGTTACATTCGAACGGTTGGTTGACGTAAAAAGCTTGGGCTGAGGTGAAAGTGATATCAGCGTGTGTAACAGTTGTGAACCCACTCCCTGTCGCCTGTAGCCTTCAGCCACCATCAGCATTTCGATAAAACCGCAGCCAAAGAAATGGGCATTCAACACACCATAGGCCACCACCTGCTCTTCATTCTCAGCGAGATAACAGGTTCCTGCTGCACACCATTCCCGAATCTGGGTGCAGCGATGCGGGACATGAGATAGAGAACTATCGATAGCGGCCAGCGCAGAAATATCCGCTGTCGTAGCAAGACGAACAATCATTTTTCTGGTTCCTTGGTTACTGGCATCTTTTCAACACGCTTCACACCTGCCGATTTCAGATTTTCACAAGAGATAATATTTATCAGTGTTTGGTCGTGACCGCCATTGCTGATGTGTCAGATACCGATCCTAACATCTGTAAAACGATGCTAGGATAAACCGCAAAAAGCGCCGGTTAACAAGAAGGTTTCATGATCGTCACCACTACCCCACGACTCATTATTCGTGCATTTAATGGCAAAGATGCGAATGCGCTATTTGACTACCTGTCCTCGCCCCGCACGCCTTGTTTTTATGACGAGAAACTCAACTCCTTGGCCGAAGCAGTCGAATCGGTTAACAAGCGTGCTCTCGATCCCAGTCAGTTCGCCGTATGTCTCAAAGAGAACGACATACTTATTGGCCATCTCTTTGCCGATAATAGTGAAGAGCCGGACCAGAATACCTGGAGCGTGGGCTGGCACTTTAATCAGCGTTATGAAGGCCAAGGCTTTGCCACCGAATCCGTCACGGCGTTGTTTAATTATTTATTTACTGAAAAAAACGCCAGACGCCTCTATGCCTACGTAGAAGATTACAACATGGCGTCTCAGAAACTTTGCGCCCGTCTTCATATGCGTCAGGAGGGTTGCTTCAAGGAGTTTGTTACGTTTATAGCGGAAAATGGCGAGGAGCAATATGACAATACCTTCGTTTACGCTCTGCTTAAGAGAGAGTGGCAAGCTATTGGTTAACTTACGCTTACGCTTTAGCGTTTGGTTATAAACGGGCAATTACTTTTATACCCTCCCCCTAAAGCGCCCCCAAAGTGCTCGAGTTTTGATAACCGTTGCAGTTTGAATAATAAAAAACGGGAACCATCAGGTTCCCGTTATCATTTAGCGCTTAAACACCATTACATGTGTTTAACGATAGCGTCGCCAAACTCTGAACATTTCAGCAGCTTAGCGCCTTCCATCAGGCGTTCGAAGTCATAGGTCACAGTCTTGGCAGCGATTGCGCCTTCCATGCCCTTAACAATCAGGTCAGCCGCTTCGAACCAGCCCATGTGACGCAGCATCACATACCATGTGAAAATTAACATGCTGAATTATATAAACAAAGAGCACTATTTTAGATTTCGGTATATCAAGTGAATCGCGTCTAACGCGCCTTTATTCATAGTGGTTTCAGTTGAGTTTTGCAGAACGAACCGTCCAGCATCAAATCAGTCAACCGGCACAAACTGGTGACCGGTCATTATTATTTTTCGCGAACTAATGCAGCAGCATCTCGCAATACGCCCTTGTACAGCGCGTATTACCGACAATCTTGCGTTTTCCTTCAAGGATTCCAGCGATATTTGCACGGTTAACATCCATACCCTGCGCGATCAGATCGATCACAGCCGCGCCTATCTCATTGGCCATAAAGACTGCTCGTTCTTCATCTAGCTGCATGGTGTACCACCTTTTGTCGTTAATGAAATCCCACCATACCAAGTAACTATGTTAAGTAACACTTCAAAAAGCAAGGTCATTTAGCATACAATGGCACCGTATAACATAGGAAAACATCTAAATTATGATACGGAAATTTATTTCTTATGCGTCGGGTTGGCGCGCAGGCACAGCAGAAGAATATAGAACATGTTATAGCCTTTATGGCGGTAGTTTTGTGACCCACCCAGACGTCCTATCTTTTATGCAACGTCAACTTAACATACACCATAAATACTACATCAAACGCGATAGCAACGGTTCGCTACTCGGCGGTATGTGCACGAACGGAAGTAAAGAGATCGCTATAGTCGGTCGTAAGTCGAAGAACATCGGGATTGATATGTTCCCGTTCAACAAGGACGAAATGATTTTACCAATTAGCAACCGTGTTAAAACAGTGATCCCTTATCGCTCAAAAATCCTATCGGCCATTAACGGGCGCTCTACGTTAAACTCCACGTTCTCACTGAACAGTCAGCGTGAAATATGCCTGGCTAAAACCTGTGGCAAAGGTGGATATTCGTCATCGACAAAAAACAGCCGCAACCGTGAATTAAAAAAATTCCTGAACTCAGGCGGTGAAGTAGTAGATCAGACGTTACTAACCCCGATTCAACTCGTCGATATTTACTTTGAATTGTACGCAAAGCGCTGGGGGGAAGAACCCGGCAACAAACACCAAATGATAGAAATGATAACGTCACTGCGTGAGATGATTTTCGGCTATGTTCTGTTCTATAACGGCCAGCCGTGCGCTTTCCAGCTAATTACTCGCGCAGACAGTCCAGAGTGGATTTGCTTTGATTATGTGAATGGAGGATATGACCGCGAACATAACGGATTTTGTCCTGGGACAATCGTCACATGGTTAAACGTTCGGGCTGCATACGAGTTATGCGAACGGGAGGGAAAGGAGATGCGCTACTCCTTCGGTAAGCCGACGGAGGCGTATAAAGATAGGTGGTGTCAACGCGCGCCGCTGGGGCGCACGCTGTCGATTTAAACAGATAAGCCGGCCTTTCCCGGCTTTTATCATTTCGCGTCTGGTGGAGTCGGCCACACGATTTTTTCAGGATCCTCATCGTCGCTGATCTCTTCAACTTCGTTAACGTAGTCCATCCAGACGCGCAATTTAGCTTTTTCCTCATCGGTAGCCATACCCAATAACAACTTGCTGCTAAGGGTTTGCGTCACCTGGTTAACGCGCGTAATTAGGCGCTCTTTCTCGCCCTGAACCATCTTGCGTTTCTCAGTCTGGCTGTATACGCGCTTAACAACCTTTCCATCGCGGTATGCCCATGTCATATCGTTACACGCTTCCGGCGGTACCTCGCTTATCGCCACCTCGGCCACTGAGAACCCCGGAGGGAAAATTGCTGTAACGTCTATAGACATGCAGACGATAACACCCTTGTCGTCATACATAACCTTCAACGTTTCGTCGCTAAAATCGGCCTGGCAATCGTACCAATCGCGCCCGGTTTCATCGCGGGCATAAAGAATGTCCGGCCTGTATTCCGCGTCCTCTTCTTCGCTGGCTTTAAATTCCGGTTTGTATGTCGTGAAGTTTCTGTAATTAACCATAATTAAGAAGTTCCTATATTCCGCCAAGAGCCATTAATTAAAACTTGAACATATGAATATGAGCCCCAAATAGATGGATCATAGTTAGCACCTGACATACCGGTAAACACACAACCATCAGGAGCCCTGACCTGGCCGCCGGTATCAGGCTGGTTGATTCGTCCGGTAAGCCTGACGTTTTGCACAAGGTTCTGATAGGCCCAGTTTTGCGCGTTGTTTTGTGCGTTAGAAATATTTTGATTCAGCCAGTTACTGAGATACCCTCCCCAAATGGAGCCAGAAAGATTCCCATCTTGATAAAGTTTACCTCCACTGCCTCCCCCAGCGCATACAGTAGCCCCGGCACTGAATGAGCCATCATTACTAAATTCATACCAGCCATCCGCACCACCATTTGCGACGTGAATACCTAAGAAGTGGTGCTGGCCAATGCGCTCAGCCTGATATATATCAACAAACAAATTTCCTGCGCCTTGAATCCGCATGCCGTTAGTTTGCCGATAGTTATTCACGGGGTCCTGTAACCCCTGCTTCACAATAAAATCCAGGCCTTTAATGTAGAGCGTTCTACCAACAGTTACATCATTTCCTGTGTCTAACCCATCCGTGACTGTTAGCCAATTTATCGTGTCGCCAGTCTTATAAATAAAACGACCATCTGCCTCTTGTTTTGTATAGGAATTTATATCAGCGGCAGTGGGTTTATGGGCCTCTGAGTAGAACTCTACCCATGTAGACCACCCAGCCGCGTTACCAGAGTATGTGCGGTGAAATGTTCTGTTTTTCAGCGTTCCGGAAGTACCATAACCCTCTGCAATTTGAACAATTCGAAACGGATCGCCCGCCGATTTTGAGTCCCATGTTCGAACTGATAAAAACCAAACACTTGAATCATTTAATGGGGTATTAGTAGAGTCTCGAACAACATAGAAACCGAATGTACTCAGCGTATTTAGGTCAACACCAGACAGCGAAGTCAGGGAGGGAGCCAAGCCAAAGCCGCCCACCCCTATCACATTGCCCGTAGAAGTCCCAATATCGGCATCAGCAGCCGTGCCCAGTTTTACGTTTCCTGCTGCATCTGGGGTATGTGAATTAACAGTCAAAACCGCCCCAACATTTGTTGTTGGGTTTAGCACAACGAATCGCCCCTGATCAGCATTGAACACCACCAGGAAAGGATTTTTTGCAACGATATCCCCCACACGTAATGCCGTGTTGCTGCCCTTCACCAGCGGATAAGTCCCCATTACACGGCCGCCCATAGTCAACTGCAGTGTGCTGGCACCGGTATTGTTCAGGATAGGGTAAATGAGGAGCGGCGTTTTTAATGCCCAGTCCGTCGATCCATTCAGGAAAAATGTCGCCGGCAGCGCCAGCGTTAACCCGTTCGCCGTACCGCCGGCCACCGCCGACGTGTAATGGCCACTTTGCAGTTGCTCTATCTGCACGAACTGATTTTCTGAACCCCTTGTCGCAAAGTTGGCGATCACATCGTTCAGGGACCAGCCTTTAGCCGCGGTACCCTCCTGGCCACGCACAACTGTCAGCATATCGTTGTTGACGGCAGTAAGGTGGCAAACTTCGAACACGGTTTCTTTCGCATCCGTCAATGTGATTTTCGCGTAGGTCTTGAGGAGGTTTGAGTCGTTGGCATAATCGTAAGTGAGCAGACCGGCGAACAACGCGCCTGCGCCAGGCATCACCTGTATCGTGGTCTGGGTCGCCGTAATATCTGCTGCCAACGACGACACGACGTTGTTTCCAAATCCAATAATCATGGTTCAACCACCGTTACAGAGTAGGTATAAACAAAGGGGAGCTTGACCAGAGACTGGCTGATCGCATCTTTCAGGAAATAGCCAACGCCATCGCCATAATCGGGGATCGTGATAGTGAACACGCCGTTATTGACCGTTACGCTGATATCGAAGGTGCTTTGCAACGGCGGATCGATGCCATTCGTGCCATGAATAAATCGCGCCAGGCGGCGCTTGAGCCAGTCGATACAAAAGTGCGAGCCGTCACCTTTATAAAAATTCCAGGTCAGGATCCGTTTAAAATAATCATCGGGCACGTATGACGCCGAGCCCGGTACGTAATTTTTCAGGCCGGCATACGGAATGGCGTTGTACTCGATGGTGTTGTAGGCACCACGAGCGATCGCATCCTCAGATATTTGCAGTAATGGCCGCCCTTCCCCGTAAATGCCGAGCGCTATCCAGTCCAGCAGATCCCCCGTGATGGAGGGAGAAGTCCAGCACGGCAAATTAAGCGCATTGAGATAGTCAAGATACCCCTGCGCCAACGCGTTATAGGCGGTGAAGAACGCGACAATGTTGGGGTCGGCGTTATATTGCGTATACGGATAAGCAGGAATGATTTTCTCAATTAGAGCTTGCATATTGCTTCACCTGTATTTGCGCCGCCGAGGTGGAGAAATAGGCGTAGGTGTCGCCATAAACCAGGCTTGACTCCGGTGCCGGTGGTTTAATTGCGCCGTTGATCCCGATTTGCACCTGGATCATGGACAGCAGCGACGCGGCAACGAGTCCCTCAACCGATTTCAGAAAAATGTCCTGTATCTGGAAAATGTTTATCGGCTGGCCAACGGCGATAGCGTTAACGTAATCGGCGATATTCTGCTGCACCGCTTTTGCAACACCGGCCGGATCGATGTAGGTCGTTGACGCTGAGTTCCAGGTGATCAGCACCACCACATTTTGCGACGATGGCACCACGAAAGGCAGTTGGTAGACGTCGGGGTAGACCGTTACCGGTATGGTTTTCTTTTCCACTTCTGCACCCGATGGATTCGATACATCGTTGGTTAAAATGGAAATATCCGGTACAGCTTTATAAATCGCATAGGCAACTTCGTAAGGATCCCCGCCACCGACGACGGCAACCCATTTTCCGAGCGTCGCCTGGCGGAACGAAATCAGGTTTTCCTGTACGCCAGCTACTTTTTGCAGGGATGATCGGTAGCAATCCGGCGTGCCTTGCACCCCAAACATACCGGAGCGCATCACCTGCCCGCGATACGATGCCAGGCTTTGCTCGTCTGTTCCCGGTAAGCCGGCGGTCAGGTTGGTACAGGTCACCTGGTAAGATTCCGGCACAGAGGTTTTCACCTGGTTAACCGTCCCTGCCGGCACCGCCCATATCCCTCCAGTCGTAGCCAGACAGTACACAGGCTCGGTCTGACCGCTGGCGGGGATCACCGTGTCCCGTCTGACGGTATACAAATAGGTACCATCCCCTACGGTAAACCCCTTCGGTATGCCAAAACCGGGCGGCCCTGAAAATACGACATACACCGACGTGTTCGTGCCTTCACCTTGCGGCACGCCGTAGATGGCCCCCTGTTGCTTCAGCAGGTGAACGTTCGCACCGTAAGGACTGCATGAGTTAATCAAATCAACCCGCGCCTGGTCGCAAACCAGCAGCGCACCAACGCTGGTGCTGACCATGTCTTCAATCAATGAGCCCGGTAAATCGGTCGTGATCCCTGGTGAAAGCCGCGTCGCCGTTTCTATAACCTGCTGCCGCAGCTCTTCCGCCGTTTTTGCGACGGGGCCGGTAATATCATAAATAACGGGTAAATCACTCATACATACACCTTCGCCACTATTTTCGAACCCGAGTTGGTGATAACCGAAATGTCGTAAACCGGAGGATCAACCTCGGTAAGTGCAATCTGGAGAGAGGAAAAATAGCCACTGAACTGCTGCTGTAGCCTGTTCACGTAAAATGTGGGGATAATCTGCTGGATCACCGAGCCGTTAGCCGGAATGCCATGGTTCGCAAAGAACGGCGATTCTTGCGGTGCAAGCTTGAGATTTTGCACCAGCGTAGTGAGATAAATCGCGTCGTTGAAACCATTTGCGTCGGTCGTGATCGTGACCCATTTGCCGGATTCATCCTGCCCGTAAGATCTCATTCGGTGATACTCCCATCGAAACGTGTTGTCGGCCCTCCGGTGTCTTGCCCATCGTTGCCGTTACTGTGCTGATGGGAATTCACCCAGGCAAGCAACTGCTGCCAGCCTTCATGCATAATGGCCGGGCTGGTACTGGCCTGCCCATCCGCCAGGGTTCCGCTCTGCCCGGTCAGCGACCATGAGCCATTTGTCAGCGTCAGCACAGTACTGCCCACCGTGACCTTGAACTGATCAGGTGTGGCAATCGTGATGCTCTCCGGCGTTAGCAGGAACGTCGTCTTGCTGCCGGCATCGCGTATCGTGACGCCTTCCGGGCCATACAACGTGAGCACTTGCCCGTCGACGTTCTCCCATTCCGTGTGACTGATCGGCAAAAACACTAGCGCGCTGAGATTAGCCGGCGGCGTGAGGTCGGCGGTGCCGCCACCCTGTCCGCTGGCACCGCCCAGATAGGTATCTGCTGGGATGACGATCCCCCGGTCCCCAGGCTGCATGGGATAGCGGATATACTGCGGCCCAAATAAAGGGAGGGTTACCTGCGGCAACATGAAAGGAATATCGCGCAGCAGGAAGGACACCGTAACCATATTCCCCGCTCTGCTGACCACCGAGGCCGGCAGCACCTTGCCGGCCATCTGCATGGCGTCCGCGATTTTTTGGTCGGCGAACCGATGCATGTTGCCGGCGAAACTCTGCTTTTTTTCAATACTCATGTTGCAGCCATTCCCCCTGTCGGATGGGCCTCAAGCACCGTCACCCAACTGTTAGCGTCCGGCTGTCGACTGTTGCCAAGGAGCCGCACAGAAGAAACCAGAAAGTCACCGGTAAAGGCGGCGTCATCTCGGAATTGGGAATAGGATGAAGCCTGTAGCATCGGCCGAGAATCCTTAGGCATTCGGATATAATCCCCCACTTGAATGTCGCTGCGCATGACGCAAGGAATACTGACCGTGCCGAATTGCACCCACGTTGGTTGACCGATCAAGTCGGTAAACGCTATCTGGACCGGATTTTTGTTGCGGTAACTGGCGCTTTTTTTCGCGTCCTTGTCGATATGGCTTTCAAAATCATTATCGAAAACGCGGATCTCCTTACCATTCACTACCGTTATTTCGACACCTGAATATTTATCGTCCCTGATAATATTTCTGCTCAGCGATTTTAATTTCGTCGCCAGTTCTGAGAGGCTGCCGCAAAACATGCTGCTGTCGTAGTTATTCACCAGGCGGTCACTGATGCTTATCGAGAAACGGTAATCTCCACCCATGTTCTGAAAGCATTGCGTCAACGCAACAGAAAGCTTTATTCCCTTATTCCACGGAAGCGTTAAATTGATCGGCGCTAAAGGGGCTGGGTTCACCGCCGATACGGCTCCCGCAGTGACAATGAGATCCGTCCGTAATTCGGTACCTTGCCAGTTCCCCAGCACCTGCCACACCGTCCCCTCCAATACCAGTCCTTGCTGAGCAGGCTTCGCCAACGGCAATCCCTTGGACATGCCCACCCACATTTTTATCGTCATGCCAAACATGTTTTGCCTGGCTTGCTGCATGTCCTTCGGTCCGATCCCCCAAATAGTAATCTGACTTTGCCCCTTCGGCGTAGATTCCCCAAAGCGTTGAATATCAAATTCAATCATTAAATTACCGGGATTAAAGACACCATTTTTCAGACTGGAATATTGCTTGAAGAGTTTTCCGGGATTACCGTCTTTATCAGGTGGGGTAAATATCTGAATATCGTAATACCGCATCAGTTGATTACCTCTATTTGCCCCGAGGAGTATCGCCACACCATTGTCGTGGCGGTGAATGCCCCGATAAGCAAGTTAATGTCGTACCCCATCGGCGAATCGATCATCGGCATGGTTAATAGGCGATTCCCTGAGTTGTCCGTAATATTGAGATACCAGCGTTGCGCGGCAATATTCCATTTGGTCTGGCAGTTGTATACCTCACCGTCAAGCATTGGCGTAAAAATCATGCTTTTCTGCTCATTCCCGGAAAACGGATAAAGTGTTGTGCTCATAAATTAAACGCCCCGCTTAATTTACCGATAAGCCCGGTTACCGCATCCGATACGCTGCTGCCCAACGAAGTATTCCCGAGCGCGGAAACCGTATTGGTCCAGGCGCTTTCCGTAGTTTTATCGCCATTATCAATCTTGCTCAAATAGCTATTAATCGCCTGCTCCGCGCCGGTTTCGGTAATCAGCGGCTGTTCAAAGTCCCACAACCATTGACGCTGCGGTAGCGGATCATTCGACCCCGTGACGTCTCGAACGGTGCGCAGGATGCAGCCGCTATAAATCAGCGACGGCGTGGCCACAACAAACGTGCCGCCAAGGTTGGCGTGCGCCTGCAGGACGGCCTGCAATGCGCTGAGCGTGACCAGCTTTGTCAACGCGCCGGTGTTTTCATTCACCGGTGCATCCATCAGCATGGGAATGCGCAACGGTTGCGCCAGCAGTGCGTTAGCGGCGACAGCCTGATTAGCAAAGGGGTAGCGACCGATATCGTAATCCACCATGCTGGAACCCTGTGCGGCGCGCCAGTGGCAGAAATATTTATCCAGGTCAGTCAAATTTACCGCGCCGCCCATCAGGTTGCTGACAAAACTGGCGCTCTGTGTCAGCGCAACGATCGGCAGCATCCCTCCGGGGATACTCTGCGCAACCCCGTCGCAAAGGATCACCGGTGAGATTTCAAACCCCAATTTGTAAAGTTCGCGGGTAAATGCCATTAACCAAATCCTCCGAGTTGCGTGCTCGAGACAATCGCGCTGCCGCCGGTGTTGTTGTACACAACCACACCCGAGCTGCCGCCCCTGCGCTGGTTATCCAAGATTTGCTGTAATATCTGGTCGGTTTTGCTAGAAGACTGCTGAGTGAGTTGCTGCTGCGGATTGCTTTGTGTAGATCCCGGCGCGCCTGATCCGTAGAGCTTTATGAACTGCTCTCGAACCCGTCCTGGGTATTCACGATTCTCCTTGCTGCCGCGATTCTTGCCGCCGTTATACCAGCGCAGCATTTCTTCAACATCACCGCCAGCCTGATTTTTCGCCCACTTCATTACCCTGGCACCGGCCATAATATTGTCGCGGGGGTTGTAAGGATCCTCACCGGGTTTAAAGTTGAAGGGCATCACCTGCATCAAGCCTTGCGCGCCCGCTTTGCTGACAGCATGTGTATTCCATGATGACTCTGCACCCGTTACAGCTTTAAGCAACTTGGGATCTAATCCGTATTTTTTGGCTGCCTCTTCAAAATACCCATCGTAATCAGACGGTACCGCGGCTGATGATCGCCTATTACCTGATTGAGCATGTTGCTCAGGTTGATTCCATTTATTGTTTAAAATGCCATCATTGCCGGCGCGTAATTTCCACCAAGGCTGATTTCCATCACTACCGGAGGAACTGCCATCACTGGAGAAAAATCCCTTTGCCCCTTTCAACCATCCCCACACGCGAGGATCATCATCGCTGCCCGGCGTATAACTCTCCCCTGTCTGCGGATTGATCTGCTTCTCATCACTGAGAATTGTCGAGTTGGACTTAACATCATCCAATGTAATGTCGGTTTTTCCGGTAACCCAATCGATCACCTTGCCAATAACCCGCGCCAGCCTTTCAACACCGGTCATAAACGACTCAACGTCACTTTTGAAATCCGGGGATACCAGGTAGTTACCGAACCGTCGGATACCATCTGCCAGTCCATCAAGCCATTTACCCAGTTCAGGTGATTTAAGGACGGTATCCACTGCCTCTGAAAATGCATCTGACAGCTTTCCTAACTCGGGAGCCAATGGCGCGAGCCCACGAATAAAGGTGTTTTCAATACTGACCTTGCTGCGATCCAACTGAATATTAAAATCCTGCCATTGTTTCAGTTGCTGGTCGGTCACCTGCAGGCGTTGTGTGTCTTTCTGGGCCTGCTTCGTCATCGCGTCGATTTCAGCATCGCTCATTTTTTTAAAGCGGTTGAGATCGTCAAGTGTGAAGTAGTTGGTTAGGCCGTAGGCCTCGGCTCCCTGCTGCGAGCTACCATTGCGCACAAAAATATCGCGTGCGCTTTTGATCATCTGCGGCAACAGTTTCGCCGGATCCTGATCGGGGTTATCAATCCCCATCGCCTTAAACTGCCAGCGCTTGCTCAGGTCCAGTTGGCTGTCACGAATGGCACCCAAGGTGCCGACAGGGTTGCCGAGCACCTTTTGGTAATTCACCGCGCTGGAGTTAAGGCCTCCGGCGGTAGTACCTAACCCCATTGCAGTGAACCGCTGCGCAGAAGCCGAACCAGCCAGGCGATTCATCCCCCACAAGCCACCGGCCCCGGCCAACCCAGAAAACAGCCCCAGCACAGTCCCCCACGAGAGCAAACTCGTTGTGGCGTTTTTAATGTGGCCGGCCAGCTCTTTGGCATCCTTGCTGGCTTTACTCAGGAATTTACTGGCACCACGATTTTTTTTGTTAAATTCAGACTGCGTTTTATTGGCTTTCTCAAGGTTTCCATTCAAACGGTCAAGGCCATCATTGACAGAGGCGATGGCTGCCACCCCTTCATTGAACGACTGGGTGATCGCCTCCGTGCTTCCCAGCACCTTCTCAGTCTGTTTGGCAGAATCCCCGATGCCCTGAGCTGCGCCGCGCCATTGCTCAGGCAGACCTTCAAGCGCTTTCTGGTACTCATTGAATTTTTCGAGGAACGCCTGAAACTTCTCGTCCTGAACATCAATTTCAACAACGGATTTAGCTGCCATTGAAATAGCCCTTCTGTCTTATTTCTTCCAGAATGAACCGCTGCCGGAAATGGAGCGGGCTTTTGTAGTTGCCGCAATCCAATTCCCGACAGAGTTCGCTGAACCCCTCACAGGAGGCCCAGGTCAGGAGGGAATGTACGACAGTTCCTGCGGGGCTGGCGGGGTCGGGGTATCGGTATCCGTTTTCGACGTCGGTAAAGAATCGCGAAACGCCGTAGCACTCAATGAGACGAGTTGCCCACTGTACATATCGAGCGCTTTCCCCACAGTCCCCGCTATCAAGTTGGCTTTCTGAATGGCAGAGGCGACCATAAAAAACACCACTTCGCCCTCAACTTCACGGTATTCGTCCGGAGAAATAACCGCCTGCTTAAATGCCGTTTCAAGCGGCACAGGACGCCATACGCCGTTATCATTGAAAATTACTGTCGTCAGTCGTTGAATGTCGTCAACGAGGGTCGGTTCACCCGCCGGGACGCCCCCAGTATCCTGCCGTGCCTTGAGAATATTACGCAGCATCATCGCGGCCACACGCGGCGCGCCCGTCGCCCCCACAGATGTGAAGAAGTTATGGAACATATTCCCCAGCATCACGCAGTTTTCCTGCACCACTTCATACGGGAACGGCACAACGTGCAGGTAGACCAGCGATCCGTCGTCGCGCGTGATCGTGCTGACGAAATTCAGTTTTTTATCAATTTTCATACCCATCAATCCCACATCTTGTCGTTGGTGGTGAGGTAGCCGGAAATTGTCGCAACAAAGCCGGCATCCGTACCGTTGAGGGTGATTTCGTTAAAATTCACCAGGTAGCAGTTCAGGATGGTGTAGTTGCCGAAGGTGGTCGCATCCGGTGTAACCACCACCTCCCCCAATGCGGTATCGGAGGCAAATTGCCGCTGATAACTGGCAGCAAGCCCCTGCGTTTTCAGCAAATGTACCGTCAAGGTCACCTGCTGGTAAGGTGCCTGGCTGCCCACGGTACCGGTCATCGTGGGGATAATGTCAGTGGCGACGGTATCCGGCCGCATGCTGATCCCCTCTTTGCCCAGGAATGACGCCGTGACGTTTAGCGCCGGATTGTCGGTAATACTGACCGCGCCCCGAACGCGGTTAAGGAATCCCTGCGGAACTAATGGATTTGGCATTTATTACGCCCCCACAAAATTGGTTACGTTGAGGTTGAAGGTAATGGACTCAAAGCCGCGTTTCGGCGTGACAACCGCACTCAGGCCGCTGTATTTCCCATCGGCGTAATCGGATTGATTCAGGCTGGTGTAGTTGGCAAACGGTACGGCGTTGATCACCGCGCTGCCGGCATAGGCACCTTTTTCGTATTGTTCGTTAAAGGCATCCTGGTTGAGTTTCGTGTCGATCACCTGACCGAGGATCAGCCCGTAGCTGATGCCAGAACGCAGCGTTTTTAATCCGCGGCGCTGCAAGCGGTCGATGCCGTTCTGCTCGTAGTAGAGCGGATTGACGGTGGTGTTAGAGCCGTTAATGATCTCATTGGCCAGATCCATCTCCAGATTGATAGCGCACCAGGCCACTGCATACCAGTAGTTGAACGGCATGCCATCCAGCATATGGCCGGCGACCAGCATCTTGTTGCTTAAACCACCCTCGGCAGCCGTGCCGATGTAGTTGATGTTGCTGTCCTGCAGGGCTTTCAGCAACTTGCCGTTCCCTGAAGGCGGGTAATCCGTCACGCCATACATGAAGCGGAACGCCATCGGCGGCACCATATTCGACGAGCTGGGATCGTTGGCCAGCGAAGACTGGAACGGTGCCGCCATAGAGAACTCGGTGGCGCCAATGCCTGGAGCTTCAACGCCGGCGAAAACATTCGGGTATTTCCCCGACGCCCACGCTTCATAGGTGGCAATGGTGGTGGTGACAAAAAACTTCACCAGCGCACCGGGCGAGGTGTAGCTGTTCGCCAGCGTCTTGAACGAGGCCTCTTCGTCCCATTCGCGGGGAACAAGGTAGGAGAAGAATTTTTGATAGGTGTTACCCAGCGAAATATCTTCGTCGATAAACTTGCTTAATGCCGTGACAGCCGCCGATGCACTCATTTCGCCCAATTCCAACACATAAACCGCTCGGCTGGTTCCCTGCGCCCAGTAGGTAGTATTCATCTGCTGGATTTCACCGGCCGCCACCGAAAGCACGGTCCCCATCGTTGTTGCGGTACCCGGATCTGTGCTCAGCGCATAGGTAAACGCCTTGTCACCGGTCACCGTGGCGGTATGCGCACCGTTGTACCCCTCAGGTGCCGCACCGGAAATCACCACAGGCACCTTATCCCCGTTGGCCCAGCCATGCGCTTCGGATAGCGTCACCGTAACGATATTTGCCGCCCAGGCGATTGCCGTCATCGTTTTCGCCGACGCGACAATCGTTTTCAGGTCATCTTTTGACGTCAACAACTCATAACTGCCTGGTGCCAACGTCGTCCCCCCGACAGAGACCAGCGCGCCAGATTTCAGCAGCTGGGTCGGCTTCGGTGGGTTGGTGACCGATACATTAATATTCACAATGGCCATTTAATTATTTCTCCACATAAATGGACGGGATGGCAGACGTGATCAGCTGGCGGGCGACATTCCTCATCCGCTGCTGATAGTAATTGACGCGAAATTTAATCTTCTTCCGCATGGCGATGATGTTGAGCTCGTTTTGCGTCACGCGCTCATCCTGCACCACGGGAATATTCATCACGCCCATCTCGGCATCATCGCTGAGCGTGTATTGCTGGACGTAGCGGAGAAAGTCCTCTACGGATGCATTGCGCAGACCAGTTACCGAGATCGTCACATCCTCGGAAACCAGCTGGTACTGGTTGGATTTTTCATCCAGGTAAAAAGCGCCAGCGACCGGTACCGGGTCACTGCATTTCACCGTGGCATACGGCGGGGCCAGGTTCTGCATTGACAGCATGGCCGGAAACATCGGCATGTACTGGTTCAATGACAGCCAGATCGGCAGTGAACTGGAAACCACCACATCCGCCAGATCGATATCGGCCGGCGAGTTGATGATCTGCGACATCATGTGCGGGTAAATGGCGTGCCCGGTGTAGTGGTAAATATTGGCCGGTTCGTTCAACCCGGAGCGGCGGGAAAATGCAAAACGGATGCCGTAGAACTCGCCGATGTAAAGCACCTCGGAGCCAATATCATTGAAGGGATCGATATCGGCCTGCGCGGTAAACGTCACCACGTTTTTGTCGTAGAGCTGCTCCTCATCCTGAATGCTCTCTGTCGTCAGGTGCAGATACCCTTTCACGTCCTTGGTATCCGGTTCACTGTCCGGATCATCGGTAATAATCGACGCATTTACCCAAAACACGAAACCATCCAGCGGAAGTACTTTCCTGATGTACTTCGTGAAAGTGACCACCTGAAAGCGACTCAAGTCGTCAAGCCCCTGCGTCAGTGTGGCGTTAAGCTCGGTTTTCGCATTCTGCTGCAGTTCACTCAGGGAAGGCATTTAACACCCCGCTTACCCAGGCGCGCATGGCTGCCTGATAATTTCCTGTATCGATAAATGATGCTCGCGGATCGCCTTTCTTGTTTTTGAAGCGCTTCGAGATGCCAAGCAGCGCGCGTCGGGTTGGGACGCCCTGCATACCGTTCATCTCGTCGTTATCCAGAAAGGCCACAAACAAGTCGTGGATCCGCGACATGGATTCTGCAAGCGGATCTCTTGATGGCGGTGCGCCAGCCAACATATTTTCAAGATTTGCGGCGAGGTCTTTACTCATCAGCTCGGCAATGTCATTGCCATACCTATCGAAGAAGGTCTGCATAATCTGGTATTTTTCTTCCAGATATTCAGCAACGTCGCCGGTTGTGGTGTTCTCATCCCCGTAAGGAATATCGATAACACCCAGATGGAAGGTGATCATGACAACCCCCACAGGCTGCCAAATTGCTGGGCAATCATCAGGTAGCGACGCCCCCAAGGGTCCTGAAGCATTTGAAGGTCAGCAAGTGACAAATCTTTGAAGAAGTCAGGAACCAGACGCTGCGCACTGGTTGCGTTGTCTCCGGCTCCGGTAATCACGCCAGCTTTGAAATCATTCAACCCATATTCTTTCCTGAAATCAGAAAACACCGACTCAGTGCCGTAATTGACCAGGAACGACGCCCCGAGGTTGTAAACAGCCACGGTATAGAGGTTCGGCATGACGCACGCGATATCCTGGTTAACCCATTCGACCGCGCCGCCATAAGCCAGGGAAAATGATGGAGAGTCGTCGGGAACCTGCTCAGCAGTTACCTTCATGTCAGTTCGAATGAATTCAATAAATCCCGACAGGCTCGTCGTCATTTTTTCTTGCTCCCGGATTTTTCAGTCACGATGGTTTCGTTAACCACATCTGCGTCTTCGTTGTCATCGCGGCCTTTCGCCTGCTCTGCGCTGACTTCCATCTCACCGGAATAGCCGGTGCCGCTATCGCGCAACGAGCTGTCGAGCGCAGCCACGGATGCCTGGCGACGGTTGTGCGCACCACGTGTCAGATGGATATCGTTATCGCGGATGGTCTTTTCGATAACCGACGCTGAAACTGGCTTATTGATGCTGTAGCAAAGCCCGACAAATGCCTGGCTTTGGTCGATTTTCGTCGAGTCGATCAGTCCATACATCTGGTGATGCTGAATAACTGATTCCACCTCGTCAGTGGAACCGTCGAGCACCATCATCTGGTCTCCGTGGTTAATCGGGATCTGGACAAGCCGACCGGTCTCAAGTTTGCGGTAAGCAAAAATCTGGCGTTGTTTGGTGGTGTTAGCGATAAAGAGTTTCATTGGTTACCTCATAAAAAAGCCCCTGCAGAGTTTCCCCGGCAGAGGCTTAATCACTACAAGAATGGATCAGGCGCTGTACGCCATCGACAAGATGGTGATGGCTTCCGGACGCACTGCCCAGCCTGCGGTAGAACGCATTTCGGACAGAACATCAATCGCGCCACCAGCAATCGGCGTCGGGATTTCACGAGGCGCGGCCATGTCGCAGAACATCAGGGCGTTCGCAGCAAGAGACGGGGTCAACTTGGCGAATTCGTTGGTATTAACAGTCGAGTTAACCATTGGCACCTCGACTTCCGGGATGGTGATAACCACAGCATCAGTACCACCTGCGCCTGCACCGATCAGGGTGTCGTCATACACCCAGTCAACCTGGATGTTTGCGCCCTTCAGAACCTCTTTCACCGTGCCGCCAACGGTATCAGTACCGCCGCCAGGACGCTGGTAAGAAGTCAGCTGAACGATTTGCTGAATCTCCATTGCGCCCAAAATACGCTGAGGACCAAGGATAACGACACGCTGCTGGCGACCTAACTGCATGGTACGGGTCATCGCAGCCTGAACATGGCCCAGCAGATACACAGCCATCTGACCGTGATCATAAGTCAGCACGGTGGCGTTGTTGTTGCTGTCCGGCGGCAGAGACTCGGTGGTCGCACCCGCGGTATTCAGCAGGCCTTCACCACCGGCGGGGTTCATACCGTACAACAAAGCAGAGCGGAGCTGCTGGAAGATACCTTGGCGCATACCGAGGCGCTGGGCCTCCGGCAGAGCAAAGTTCCAGTTACCGGCCGCTGCCATGTCGTGGTGATCGTAGATACCACGGCAGCGGAACAGATAAGTTGGGGTAGAAATCATCTTCGCATCCATCGCCACGCTTGGCAGCTGGTTTCCGTTTCCAGACTGGCTGGAGGTGGATTGGGTACGGATATCCAGTCGGCGCATGTAGACGTACTGGTCGCCAACGCCGAGGCGAACTTGCGGGTTACCGCTGGCGATGGTTTCAAAAGCACCAGACGCCTGCTGATAACCAATGATCATCTCCGGCGCGATATACGACGGATTGACGATGGTGTAGCTGGGGGTAATTGCAGCCATTTAATTCAGCTCCCGATTAAAGTAAGACCAGCGCGCAGCTGTCGGTGTTATTCCAGGTCAGGAAACCCGTCGCGCTGTCATAGCTGACAGTCTTTGAATTTCCTGATTCGATGGCGATCACTTTTACCGGCAGCGTGATGTCGGAAGGTGTTACTGCACCTATAGTGCCTTGCGTAGTAGCCGGGCCTCCCGGTGCTGTTGCTGTGGCATAGGTGAAGGTGGTTGAGTTCGTAACGGAAAGCACAACAACGGTGCCGTTGTACGCTGCCGGCACAACGTCGTTGATTTTCACGTACTGACCAGCGCTCAGGCCGTGAGCTGATGCGGTGGTTGCCGTTGCCACACCCGCGGCATAGGTCACAGCGGTAGTCGCAATATCAGCACCAGCAAAACCGGCCGCAGCCGCGGTGGTGATCTGGTTGTTGACGAAGTCCCAGGCCAATGCCGTTTTAACGGATGCGCCACTGGTGCCCAGCGCAACAACCTGCGCAGACGCTTTCAGCGGAACGCGCATGTTTGAGCCGAGGCGATAGTACGAAACGCTCATACCGGATGCGTACAGTGGCACCGGTGACTGCGGAGTGGTCAGGCCGTTGTGCGCCTGGTTGAATACGGTGAAACCTTCCAACTCAGCGACAGACGCTGCACGGCGGATGTATGAACCACGCGGACTAGACTGCGTGCCTGACAGAAGTTCAGCCACCGGCAGACCGCCCCAGAGCGGTTTAGTTTCAGTTGCCGCCACGGTACCCGCGGCCAGATTAAAGCGGTTAGCCGGGTCATCCAGAGCAATGCCCTGAACATAACCGTCGGACTGCACACCGAAGGAACCCAGCGCATTCGTGGTTGCCATCGGATTAAGAGATAAATTAGCCATGCTTTAGAGCTCCCGTTAAGCCTGGTTGTTGAAACTAGTGACCTGACGTTTACCTGACTGGAACGGAGCCCAGGTAGCAGCAGGATCGCCTTCGAATGTGCTGATCTGGCGGCCTGTTGCATCTGCGCGTTTGATTTCACGCAACATGCCAGGGCCTACAGACAAGCTTGCCGATTTTTGCGCGTCGGCATAAATCTGCTTTTCAGCAAACCCAAGCAGCGCGGAATCAGCGATTGATGACAGGTCGACGGTCTTAAAGTCCGGCGAATGTTCCTGCAATTGGATCATCAGACGGCGACGGTATGCCAGTGGCTTTTCGCCAGACAGCGGGACCGGGGCGCGTTTGCCGAAACTGGAGAAAACGCTATCGGCTTTTACCTGGGCATCGGCGACTTCGTTACGCTCTTCGTCGCTAAGTTCGGAAGGTATACGCGTTTTAAGGTCTGCGATTTGTTGGCGAAGTTCAGAGTCTGCTTTTTCTTTTGCCGCCTTTTCTTCTGCAGCTTCAGCATCAGCTTTCTCTTTGGCCTCCGCGTCAGATTTTTCCTTGGCGGCCTTCTCTTCCGCGTCGGCTTTGGCTTTCGCCTCTTCTGCCGTTTTCTCCTCTGCATCAGCCTTTTCTTTCTTGGCTGCCTCTTCGGCATCCGCTTTTTCCTTGGCCTCTTTTGCCTCAGAATCAGCTTTTGCCATGCGGGCATCGATCGCTTTGTTGATAAGCGCTACGATTTTTTCCTCGTCCATCTTTTCAGCCTCATTTGGAATGGAATCAGATTTAACACCAGTAGGGGATAGGAGCTTGTCCCATACCCCCTGTTCACAAATTGCAACGTGGTCGAGCAATACCGGGGAACCTTCCACCAATAGAGGCTGACCGTCGATTTTGATGATTGAGTCCTGCATTTCGCTATACGTGACGGTTGGCGAGGTGCTTAACTGCCTGGTCGCCATAATTCCGGCGGCTTCGACGTCATACACCCGGGCGATAGCCCAGACCTCGCCATTATCAGCAACCCAACTGTTCGTCAGGGTGCCAATAACACGCTTCGCAAATTCATCGCTATCGAGCTTGTTTTTCTCCGGGTGCAGCCAGATGAGCGGTACACCGGCAACGCGTTGGAGAAACTCAGGGGTGAGATAGTCATCCGGGTTACGGAAGGCCATCTGTTGATCTGCAGAGCGCCAGGTAACCCCTGTTCCGGTCACCCGGATGGCGAACATCCACATGTTGATAAAGTATTGCGGGCTGCTTAATGTCCCATCAGCGATGAGCGTGGCCACTTCGGTTTCATTGAGCGCCTGCTGCGCCAGCATCTCAGCAAAAGGCTGATGAAGCGGTTTAGGCAGATCGTCAATATGGAACCACCCGGCGGCCAGCGATTCGTCGTTAAGCTTCGCTTCGAACTGCTCCGGCACCTCAGCGCGAAACGTCAGGTAATCACCGTAGACGCTATGCGGGTTCAGCGGGCCATCATACTGATAACCCACTTCTTCCAGCACTTCGCGGCGCGCGGCATCAATAGCGAGCTCGCCCGGCTCGACCGAGCCGCCAGGTTGACACCACGTTCCATCATCAGAGCGCTGGATCAGGAAGACGAACTTACCCTGACGGAACATTATCCCGCTGCCAAAAATAGCCACGTTTTAATGCCCCTATGCTGCTTTCATTGACTCCATGAACTTGTGACCCTTCTGGGTCAGCATGTATTCAGGAATACTGCGGATGTTGTAGATGTAGGTCACATAGCACTGGCAGAAAACCTCTTCACCAGGCTGAGTGATTTCATCGAGATACCCGGCAGGACCGGCTTTCACATACCCGTTTTTTTGCGCCCAGTTCCCGCGGATCAGGTAGTACAACTGATCGCGCTCCTTGTGGTCTTCGCGGAAGTCATAACCAGGCCTGCGCCAGTGGCTGTGCCATATCGCCGCAATCGCGTTATTGCTCGTTGCTATCACGTTATCAATATTGGCTATCAGCTTGCGGTTTTGGTCGATCATCACACGGCGCGATTCATAGTCCACCTTCTCGGCAGCCTTCTGAATATGATCCGCTGTTGCCCGCATCGTCCCTTGAATGCCAGACAGCGCGATGCTATCGGCAGAAGGTATGCTGCTGGCCCAGCCGCTAAAACGCGACAACGTTGTGTCGATAGCTTTTTTGCGGTTGAGCTGGATAAGGTCGGCGCTGGACAGGATCCGCCTGTCGAGTTCAGTCCTCAGTTTTGGCTCAAGGTAGTTGAGCGTAAAGCGGGATATGCCCTGGTGCCGTTTCAGCGCGCCAGCGCGACCCACCTGCAGATCGTACGATTTAGTCAGGTTCCGCGTGACCATCGCCATGTAGTCGTCCGCCGTTTCACTCTCGGCAGCCTGCCGGATGATGCTCTGCCAGCGCTCCAGCTCCTCGCGAGACGTGTAGCCGTTGCGAAGAAAGAACTTCACCGCCTCGCGAACCGTTCTTGTAAATGTCCTCATAGCATCATCCCACCGCTCGGCTCTTCAGCCTTCGGTGGCTCTGGCGGCGGATTATCTTTTAGCGAGTCGTAATCAAGGTTAAGCCGCTGAGGGAACAGATTCTCGTTGGCGTTGGCGTTTTCACACGCCCACTCGATCAGCGTTGCGCGGTTCTCTGGGTCCGCCGTGAGTTGCGGCAGTATCGCCTCCAGCATGCTGACGATGGCCTTAAAGCGCGTTTCGTCTACCTTCACCTTCTCGCTCTCCGGCTCCTTGAGAGAGGACGACCAGCGGTACTCGAAGTTATTTATCCACATCGAGAAATGCAGGCTGTAGGTGTTTTTCAGCTCTGGGAAGTCGGCGCGCAGCGACTGGAAGAACTCAATGCTCCACGCCCGGTACTGGCAAACACGAATGAAGAATGCATAAAGCTGGTCCAGCCATTCACGAATATTATCGATGTAGACCGCTACGGAGCGGGCATCTTCAGTGCCCTCCCCAAAGCCCTGGGCGAACGTCTCAGAGTTGAGAATGATCGCCGGCATGTCAGCAGCGGCGGCCACGTTCTCCAGAATGTGCTTACGGGCAGAGTCGAGAGGATCCTTAAGATTACTCAGGTCGATAGACTCAACAGTATCGGCGTCACCGATCTGGAGAACTTCCCCCGTCTTCCCACGCTTCAACATCATTCGCTTAATGCCACTGAGCTTCTGCATCATGTTGTTGACGACAGAGCTTGGCCCCTTGATTTTCGTCACCAGTAAACCGCCTTTCACCGCAACCATATCGTCGGTACGCATGGTCTGGATGAAGGATTTCAGCGGATATAGCGCACGCTGGTAGACGCTTCGCCCGGTAAAGCCGAACGCCGCCGGGTTGTACGCCAGATAAATCGGGTCCTCGTTCTGCACGACGACGCAGCGCGATTTGTGGTATGGCTTTCCGGCCACCCGAATACCCTCGACTTTCTGGAAGTCCTGGGCATTTGGATCCTGATTAAGCACGATGCTGCCAGCGGTGTTTAGCGGGTCAAGAATGTTAAAACTGACGCTGTGCTTGTACAGCGTGCGGTAGTCCAGTGACTCATTGGGCGCCTGGTTGTCCACCAGCATCGCAACCGCTGATACACCGTAAATTCGGGCAATGCGGGCGGCGTTGGCAATGAGCTGGTTAGCTCCCAGGGCTTTCCATTCGCGCTCAAACGCATCGCGCAGGCGCTGCTCAAGGCCATAAGACTGAGCAACATGCACAGTGCGCGGTTCGTTCATCGCCATCTTAATTGGGCGATCCACCATCTTGCCGCCCAGCGGGTGGTAGAGGTAGACCGTTTTGCAGGTCTGATAGCCCGCCGTAGATCCTGGCTGGATATCATCGCTGTCCAGCAATGCCATCAACTCTGAATGAGAGCAGCTGCCGATTTCGAAATCATCTTCGTTCATTGGTTTTCTCGTCAGAAGCCGTCGCCATTACCAAGCCCAAGCGCGACGCCATAGTTGAAACAGTCAAACAGGTCATCGTCCTGATTCTCTTCGCCAATGATGAACTGGAGCACTTGCGTCAGAAGGTGGTTTTTCTTCGACTGCTTGTATTCCACCAGCTTGTCATAGGCGTATTTCGAAATGCGTACTTTCCCCGACGCCACGTACCCGGAGATATTGATGGCGCGGGACTCTTTGGGCAGCGATGTTAATTCGCTGTCAATGGGGTGAACGTTCCAGCCCTCATTAGCCCCTTGCTGCAATAGCGTGATGCCGGTGGCTTTGTCCTCGATAAACAGGCCGCCAGTACCCAGTCTCGCCAGACATATTTCGCTGAGGTGTTTAGCTTTCCCAATCCACTGCGGCACTATGTCTTTCAGGAAATATCCGTCAATCTGGATAATGTCCCAGTCAAGAATGACCAGACAGGGCGTTGGAAAGTTGCTAAGTGCGAACCAGATGCAAGCTGAACCATCGTGCTGGAGATCACCTTTCTGTGCGCAATCGACAACGCCATAGACGGTATCGCAACTCGCCGGGTAATCGACCGGGACGCCATTCTCCAAAAGCCAGTCCATCTTGAAGAAGTTCTGCCCACGCCAATCGACGAAATCAGCGTTGTATTCCTGCTGAACCACCATCGGCGGACGGCCTGCGATTATGCGCGCCAGCGCCTCGGGGTTAATTGTCGGGTTCGCCGACGTGGGCGCGTGGTGCTCTTCCCAACCCATCGATTTATCGTTGCAGGCCTGATAGAAAAAGTTTTCATCGTCCACGCCCTTGGGTGTGCCAGCCATAACAGCATCGCCGTCATAGTCGAGCAGCGTCGGCTCTATCGCCTGCTCCCAAATATCCCGCATGCCCTTTTTGACCAGGCTGCCTTCATCGATGATGACTTTGTGATATTTACGCGAACGACCGGCATCCGGGTTATCCAGCGTCCAGAATTCCACCTGACCGCCGCCAATCGTTTCGATTATCGAATCCGTCTTGCTGGAACTAGTGGTGATCGGCTTGAGCAGATCCCGAATGGCCTTAAACGAGGGCAGCAGGATTTTATAGGACGGCGCAAACCAGCCCACGCGCATCTGTTTTGCCGCCCAGTTGCCGCCAGCCTGCTCTAACATGGTGGTTTTACCAAAGCGGCGACCAGCACGGACCACTTTCCGCTTCGCCGGCGAGCGATATATTTTCTTCTGCCCGTCATGGAACGGCAGGAACGTGATCGTGTGTTCAGTCGCCATCGGGAGAATTCACCAGGTTGATAATAATTTGAGGCTCACCGCCCTCGTTACTTTCTGCGGCGGCTTTTCCTCCTTTGGGCTGCATTAATTGAATCAGCATTTGGCGTGCTGATTTTTTATCTTCGGTTAGAAGCTCAATGCCATTTTTTGTCTGCTTCACGCCAAGGAAATAAGCGTGCTCATTAGCATCAAGGTCGCGGGTATCCCCTATTAACAAATCCCCTTCACCCTCGCCATTGCAGCGCGGACAATCCGGGTTAGGGTCAGCGTTAGTGACAAAACCAAGACCGCCGTAGTCAGGTTCAGACCTTCCGTCCTTCATCGCTTTTGCTGCAGCGCGGTCATACTCTTGAATATCCCGCCACTGATATAAATTATTTTCGCCCCAGCAATGGCGACAATTCACACGGCGATATTGCGTCAGCACATTAGGGTCGGCCCGCGTTATCGCCACCAGTTGGTCGACTATCTCATCCAGGTCAGCGGTATAACGCTTTCTCATCCTGTTTTTTATTTCACGGATAGCACGGGCAATGTTGGGTTTTCTATACAAACGGCTCGCTTCTACATACGCCGTTTTTTTGTTGTCGCTGTACCCGGCAAATCGGTATCCGCCAATCCTGCTGTTCGTCTTAGCGCAGCCATACGCAAAAAGGGCTTCTTTCTCCGTTAATCCGAATTCATGGGGATCCAGAACCAGATCGAAATCGTCACCTGGCTCTTTTTCTTCGTTGGTAATCTGCCCGCGCTGGCGTGACTGGTCATCGTTATCTTGCAGATTTTTTTGGGGCGTTTTTTTTGGGGCAGAACTTTTTTTTGCCCCGTTTTTTTGCCCCGTTTTTGCCCTTGCCCCTTTGGTACGTTTCCAGCCGTATTTACCCGCCATGTAACGCAGGGCTTTTATCGTGATTCCGTGCTTATCCGCCACAGCCTGGAGGGAAAGCTCACCAGCACAGAAATCACGCTCGATTGCTTTCTCATCCGGCTTGCTCATCAGTCACTGTCCTGTTGTTTCTCGCGCCTTAGCAATTCGCTGTATGCCTGTATGTCCCCGTTCTTGGCTCGCCTATACAGCGCGCCCCTTAATTCAGCCTCTCCTTTTGCCCGCCCTTTCCTTATAGCGACTCGAAATAGCGATATCTGCTCTCTGTCCTTTTTCAGGTCTTCCAGAGAAATATCCAACACGTCAGCTATCTGCTGCTCGTTCAAACGACGAGCAGCCAATGCTTCGATGTTCGCTATGGGTAAAGTTTGCATATTTCCCCCGCATCCCCTCGAACGGGGGCGGTGACTCCGCTATCGTCCAAAACACGGAGGAAAACGCCATGAAAAAGAAAATCGACGTTCTCAGGGAACTTGCCAGTAATAACGATTGGGAAGCGGCTATCAAACTTGCCGGTGGCTTTCCTCGCCTGGGTGATGAAGCGCGGGTAATCACACGGGCTAAAGAAGCCGTGTTGCGACCAGAGTTTCAAATACAGATGGGGAGAGAGCCGGCTTTACTGATTGCCGCTGGAATTGACGCCCTTAAGGCGAAATATCGTCTTTAATCTGACTCGTCGGGGAAAATATCAGTGACGTCGACCACGCCACAGGCTTCAACCGCTTTACGGGGATCGCCTTTCACAAACACCAACACATTCTGATGGGTCTTACCAAGCTTCCGGCTGGCGGAAAACATTTTCCCAGCCCGGATAGGTAAACTCCCTGCCTGAGTAACAAGGATCGCCTCGTTGTAATACACTGCGCCGGCATCACAAAACGCCAACACGGTATCGCTGACAAAATTACGGTAGATGCCTTTCGCGTCCCGCACCTCCCCTACGACAAAACACGCGAATCGGTCTTCTTTAAGCAAAGACAGCGCATTTTTGATGATCTGCCGGTAGGCGATGACGAACTCCGGGTAGTTCAACGTCGAAATATCAGCGGGATCGTCAGAATAAACCTCAAGATCAGCATAAGGCGGGCAACTGAATAAAAAATCTGCCTGCGCTTCTTTGAAGTGCTGATGAATGTCACGACTATCGCCACAGTGCCAATGAGGGGCAATACCGCTATCGGCATCAATCTGCCCCCATTGCTGACGATTTGCCTCTACCTGTTCGCTTCTCAAATCACAGCCAAGGTATTGACGCCCCAATTTTGCCGCGACAACGCCCCGAACTGATCCACCAGCAAACGGATCAACCACCGTTCCGCCCTCAGGTGAAAACCAGCGATAGGCCAGCTCACACATTACCGGGTCGAAAATACTCGTGGTCGGCAAAGTTTGTAGGTCTGGGTGCGCCAGGAAAAATTCATCCCAGCTCACCACCCGACCTATTTTTGCCTCATACGCGTTTTTCTTGCCGTATATCGCGCCGCTTTGAGTCGATTTGCCGAACAACAATTCGTCTTCACGGCCCGATTCGGATTGTATGCCGAGCGCGATCCAGTTTTTCTTTCGGTCTTGCCACCAGCCTTCGCGGGCATTAAGCACGGAAAAAGGCGGTACGAGGAATTTTTCTGTCAGGTTCCCCGCTTTCGATTCACCAGGCAACACGTCATCGACGTTGAAAATTTCATCGATCTCGGCCTGATTGAAGCCAGTCAGATCGATATCAAAACCGCAGTCCAGTAAGTCGCTTAATTCCAGCTTCAATAATTCATCGTCCCACCCAGCATTTAACGGCAATTTGTTGTCCGCCAGGCGGTAGGCTTTTTTCTGCTGCTCACTAAGGCCCGACAGCGTGATAGTCGGCACTTCATCGACAAAAAGCTGTTCGGCCGCCAGCAACCGGCCGTGACCGGCGATCACTTCTTCGTTTTCATCAATCAGTACCGGGTTCGTCCACCCGTACTCACTGATGCTGGCGACAATCTGTCGAACCTGCTCATCGGAGTGGGTTCGGGCATTTCGGGCATAAGCCATCAACGACTCGCGTGTTTTGTAAACAATTGAGAGCGTTGATTGATTTTTTTCTTTGGTCATGTCTGAGGATCCAATACTATGACCCCGCTTGTACAAGCAAGTGGGCCTTGGTTCGTACTCATCATGACGATCTGTGGGTATGAATGGCTGTCGGTAGCTCCAACTACCGATGGCCGCCCACCTTCCTTTAGAATTTTCTGCTGACCTCTGGAATACCCACTCGGGAAAATCGCCAACCACCATCTACGAATACAGATCGTTTATGCTGATTTTCTTTGTGGCCAACGCAAAAATTCAGAACAAAATAAAAACCACCAGCAGATAACGGTCAGGGTGACCAAGGTAGGATCCGCCGGTGATTTTGCTTGCGCATTATCGATGGCCCTCGCAAAGGCCACCTGTAATGCTAATCTTTCAGATATTCGTCAGTGTTGATTACCGACTCCCCCATCAGCAGCTCCGCTCTATTGCTGGTGACAATGGCGGTGTGATGCGGGTGTACATTTTCCGCCAACCATTTAATCAATGGTTTTGCAGCCTCTTCGAAAGAATTATCAGCATCATGAACTGGTGAACATTTGACCTCATGAACCCTGCTGATACGGAAAGTGCTAGTCTCCAGGCTGTCGAGATCGCGATGGATGGTAATAAACTGTTCATCCCGCAGCTCCTCAAGGTTTACCGGATCTTTCGAATATCCAATAAAAAATGGATGCCTGCTTTCTGACGCTATCAGACTGTTAACAATAGAGGCTGACGGTTTCGGCTCTTCGAATAGTTCGATTTTCCAACACTTGATATTCTCAACTTTCATTATTTTCTCCCGGCGGCCTTCCGCCATTGAATAAGCGTGGCCACCTGACCGGCGCAGATTGATAAAGCTGTTTGGAGCGCCAGCGTATGGCTTCCAATGTCGCCCCAAGTGTCGCCTTGCAACGTTGGCATCTCGCATGGCTTAAATACGGACTCAGGGGGCAACAGAACGATTGGTTCCGGTGGTGGCGGTATCCTTTCCGCGCAAGAGGTCAAGCACAGCGACAGGAGCAGCGCGGCGAGCACACTCGTCGTTTTTAATGGCATCCTCATACTTCCTCTGGTAGATTTCGCCCCGCTGGCGCAGTTGCTGCTCTCTCTGTTGCTGTTCGGCCATCAGCTTGCGGTTACGGGCGTCCTGTTCCTGCATGGTGACGATCAGTCCGGCCTGCTGCGCCAGCGTTTTTTTCTGTTGTGCTACCTGTTGCCGTGCCAGTTCCAGCCGATGTGACAACAACGAGCTATATCCACCCAGGCAGATCGACACCGCCAGCAGGAGCAATAAGCTCCCACTTGTCAATTTTTGCAGCCATCCATTCACGCCGGATAATCTCGAAAAGTGAGCTGAAAATGCGGGCCATCTTTCAGCGTCTTCCAATCACCGCCCCACTCAATCGCAGTCCCCAGATCTTCACCTGCTTGTTTAAACGCTGCAGCAATCTGTTCGTAGTATTTCCATTCCCAACTAATGTTGCTGCCGAGATAGGCCACTACGTCTACCGCATGACCTGTCAGGTGGCGGCTTTTCATTGTCTGGCTGGCACCGGCGGCAACCATCTGCTTTTGACGCTCACGGCTGCGAAGCCCTTCTGTGATACCAAAATCGATGGGTGATAGCTCAAGTGCCCGACGGGCAACCGCTACCAATGCGGGATTGACGCCAACGAGATTTTTCTCGCTGCGTTGGCTGAATTTATAAGTCATGATATTTACCGTTGGAAGGGTTTAGCCAGGGTCATGACGTTGCCACGCGATGCAATCACCGCCACGCAGAACGCCATGTTGATCAATGTCTCCGACCAGTTCGAATAGTGATAGTCGCCAGTCAGAATGCGGATGGTCACCGAGGCGCTAGCCACAATCAGCAGCCAGGCACAGAAGGCGGCGAGAGGCCTATGCGTCGCACCATTTCGGCGATACAGCATCATTCTGGCGGCTATCACCGCGCAGGTGATGGCATTCACGATTAAGAGGTATTCATTTAGCATCGCTCCCCCCTCGCCGGAACCGGTCAAAAAATCCTGTTGGGTTTTGGCTTGCTGACATCAGGAGTCGGACGGCTATTGCAGAGGCCACCAGCGCACCAACTGGTTCATGGGCCTCAATACCGACCGGGGTTGCCCACGTGATAATCGCCGCTGCAAACGGTGCGGCAAGGATCCCCACCAGCAAAGAGGCAACGAATAGCGCCATCTTTTTTAGCCACGAAAACTCACTGGCGGACATAACGAAAATTACCGCCCCGGCAAATGCACCAATTAACACACCAGAGTCCACGCCCGATAACAGCCCGACTACGGTCACACCGGTTAATGCTGTTGTCGCCGCACCAGTAGTACCTACAGGCTCAGCCATCTTTTTGCTCCTTTGCTCGCTTCGCTCAGCGAACGCCGGGCGTCAGACATAAAAAAGGCCACGCGTTAGCGCAGCCCTAAAATAGAAAAACCCCGGCAGATGCCAGGGTTAGAATGGTTGCCGGTCTTTCCCGACTGTCACTTCACACCGAGGGGCGCACTTAGAAAATCCAGGGTAGGGATCGATAGTGCGTATCAAAACCAAATGCGCCCTTCTGATGCGCTTTCCAGCCACTCCGGGCAATCCCATCTTCGCAGGCTGAAAAGCTTTTTCTGGAGCGGGCAGTGGGAATCGAACCCACATCATCAGCTTGGAAGGCTGAGGTAATAGCCATTATACGATGCCCGCATTGGTCCGCCATCGAGGCCTCGAACCCCGTACCTACAACTTAATGGTCGTTGCTCTTCCTGCTGAGCTAATGGCGGTTTGGTGGCCCTTGCTGGGCTTGAACCAGCGACCGAGCGATTATGAGTCGCGCGCTCTAACCAACTGAGCTAAAGGGCCAAGGCGCGCATACTAATGCAGGCAGCATAACCACACAATACCCATTGATATTTCTTTACATATCAACAGTGCTTCTCTGACTCGAACTTCTCGCTTAACGCGATACCGTCAGGCAACAGAGCCCAGGCGACGTAGAAATCGTGTGGGGTCATTTCTTCCATCAACCAGGTGTGAATACCAATGTGGTAAACCTCACCATCCTCTTCGAATACCCGGATGTGTCCTTCGTGCCACCCATCGCAGGGATTGAGCACCAGCACGCCCTTTCCATCAAGGTCAGCGGTTGGTAATTCACTGACGGGGCGGAAAACAAGACTCTCTGTAACGTGCTTTGACATACTGGCTCCATAACGCAAAAACCCGCTCAATGGCGGGTTTATATAATCTTGGCAACATATCAAAATTAGGCTTAAATATAGCGTAAAGTGTCGGGTTTTGCAATATCACCCCTCTGATTCGACAATAACAACTTTTCCTTTCACCTCCACTAAAGCCTCTTCGTCCAAACTCGTAGCTATCGATTTTAAGGCCCGCCAAGGAGCGGCATAAGTTTGATACCAAGTATCACGGTTAATCGCCAATAAGTTCGCCAGTGCCGTCGCGGCATACTCTCGGTACTCCTCATTCTTGTTTTTCGC
The DNA here is from genome assembly GCF_017832355.1 of Serratia sp. PL17. Lineage (GTDB taxonomy): Bacteria > Pseudomonadota > Gammaproteobacteria > Enterobacterales > Enterobacteriaceae > Serratia. The sequence goes on along the minus strand of NZ_JAFIBY010000001.1, from coordinate 893,085 downwards.
TGCAACGTCTTGTACCGCCAACCAAACCAAAGAGATCAGCCGTAACTTCACCCGTTTCTGTAGTTTAACGCCCGCTAACTCTTTATCGTAGGACTCCCATACATGCCGGCAAATAAGTGTCTGAAGTTTAAAATCCAGGTTATGACCATAACAATAACGTACCCATGCCTGTTCATGTGCAGACAGTAAATTTACAGCCCTGCGCCAAGGTGCTGCAGCAAATTCGTACTCGTTGATTGGTGGTAATGGCCTGCGCCTGCTGCGAGTTTCCAGCACATACAAAGCTGAGTTTTCTGCTTTAATCTGCCGAACACCTCCCCGACCATCATCCAGTGCAACGACGTGTACAGGTTTTCGTGGGTTTCGTTCTTTATCTGCCGGTGGATGCTCAGCAAATGCCTCTAGCTGCCCTTTCGTTCCGCCTGATAAATCCACCAGCGCAGCACGTAAATTAATACGGATATATTCAAGCTGCTGTGCGTTCATGCCAAAAACTCCCCGCGTAATTCGGAATCAATTTGCGCTAATAGACTTTCTTCTGTTCCGTAAATGCCTTCCCACATTTTCTGTCCAGCGTGAATAGCGACGCCATAGCCACCAGTCCGGTGATGCGGGGGACATAATGGGATAGCTCGCTTGTGTGAAGATCGCTGTCCTACCCCACACCCTTTTCGCAAATGATGTATTTCTGCCGGTGAAACCCCATATCCGAGATTTCGACAAACGACACAGCCAAGTTCAGCCACACGCTGGAGATGTTCGCGATCTTCCTTTTTCATGCGAACTCCAGCAACTGCATTGCGACGTTTTCTGCTTCTCGTTGTGTATTAAATTTCCGAAATAAAATGAAATTCCACAGCACATTAAACACTGCTTTATAAAGGCTCTGAAATGTATCCTCATCCATTTTTGCAAATGAAATTGATTGAGGGATGCGCTGGCGTAGCCCATTTGGGAGCACTACTTCATAGAAATACCCTGCTTCGACGGTTGCCCAGGCCCGATATGGCTCAAATGATTTGAGTAGCGCGATTTCTTGGGTGCGAAGCTGGCCGACCTTAAGCAGGTATTCATCGGCAACGGCACTGATAACTTCACCATGCTGCTGACCTGACATTTCAACGAGGTACCCGACAAAGCCGTCGATAAGCTGGCGTTCGGGGAGCGTTAATGCGCCACCGGTTGGTGTCCAGTAGTCGAAGCCAAATTGCAGAAGTTTGAAAAAACGTTTGTGGTATTGATAGTTACGGACACGGCGAAAATCAGCCTGTATCCATTCACCGAGTTTCACACGTTGCAAGAAATCGCTGGCCTCGATCGTCGCCGGGGTCAGGATTGTTGGTGCGGATTTCACTAACTGTATTAACTGCGCCATGATCGTCTCCGGTATGGCGCAGTGCTCAGGTTCCAGTTGTTCAGACTGGATGACTAATTATAACATCATTTGACCTGATGTAGACCCAGATTTAACCCCGCCTGCGCAGCAATCTCGCACAGATCAGCTTGCGAGAGCCGCGACACCTCAGGACTTAACGTGAAACATCTCCCCGTATCAATCTCCCTGATGATAATGCCATCAGCCACAATAGCCTCAACGCAAAACCTGCAACTACCACGAAGCACATCAAACAACGGGCATTCAGAAATCATATTTCACCTCAATAAGTTAGAATCACTATCGAGGCGAAACACCATGGATATACGGACTCCCATGTTTCAGTAAAGCCGCTGGACCGGCTTTGTCTAATAGGCCGCATAGATCAATACTGGTACTTCGATCGTTTAAACCGATCGATAGCACATAGTAACTATGGTTTATTGTTATACTCGTCTGATTTATAACAAAAAACCCGCAAATTTGCGGGTTTGAGACATAACTACTCATGGTGAGGATCAAAAGCTCAATTCATCAATCAGAAATCACCTTCAGCATTAACCAGGCGAACAGCAACACCCCACCACAGAACAACGCCAATACAAAAAAAACACCCAACGCAAACAAGCCCATCAGTTATCATCCTTAGGCGATACTGCCAATTTCGCGGCGGCCGCTTTCAGTTCGCTGAATTTATCCATTGCTCTGCTCCTTCATGGCTTTGTCGCGCTGAAACTCGTAGAAGTCACCACCGGCGTCCATGTGATACATCAGTTGCTGGTACTCATTGGCTATTGCCTGTGAAGATTTCAGCTCTGCCAGCAGGGCGGAGACGTACTCTTGCGAGTAGAGCAGCTTGAGCCCTGTGACTTTCCCTTCTTCCATCATCCAATCAGGCGGGCAATGACGAGTTAACTTATTATTCCAGTCAACCCATTTCCCATTTTCATTATGGCCATCTGCAATACATGCACTCGCAATCTGATAGTCATACGCCACCGGCTTGCTCAGATTATTTTCCACGGCCTGCCTCCTGTCCAGATCGTCTCCTTTCAATTTGCCCAATAAGGTCCTTCAACATCACTGCTGCATATAGTCCTGGCGCCAAGACTTTCGGTGCATCGGAATAGCCTGCGCGTACGAACATCGATTTGATGTGCAACGGTGCGAGTCGGAGATTACCAATCTGGTTATTTTGCACATCATTATCCAAATGAATAACGCCGTAACCTGTAGGAAGCGGCCCGTTGACACACTCCCATACGTAAACGTCGAGGCGCATTCTTTTATCATTGGCATAAATATATTTCATTCCCCTCCCTGTTCCGTGCCTACATTTCTGATTCCATCCCCTGCTGGCCATTACATCCTTGATAGAATCGACGGATTTTTTCGCGCCAAATTGCTCATTAAACATCTGAGTCAATTTTTTCCAGCCAACATCCCTATTAACAAAAAGGTAAGTTAATTGCTCTTCACTGTAACGATATTGTTTTGCAGCATACCGGTCTAGTCCACGCTGGCGTAGCACTTCCCTCATTGTGGCAGGCCTTTTATTTGTCCCAAATTTGTGATTAAACAAATCGGTAATTTCGCGAAATGTTTTCCCTTTGCAATGAGTTTCAAGAAATAAGTTTTGCGCGTCCGTATATTTTTGACTCATTCTTCGATCCCCAATACTTTCGGCACCCGCCCAGCATAGCCGTCATAAACAGCTTTCTGAGCATCCAACGCGACACGGTAGGTCTGGATCATCGTGCCGGCCACTTCCGATACGGCCTTAGCGCGAGTGATCTCTTCCGCCAGTTCTTCACCTTTCAGCGACAAGTCGCCCAACCTTTCAAGCATCATGAACTGGTGATTAACCAGGTCAGCGAGTGAGTTTTTCACGATTTCACCTCAACATCTGTTGTGATGGCCTGAACGACCGGCCGGCCAACAATCCGAATATCAGACTGCCCATTTAAAAGCCGCCCCAGTTTGCCGGCGGCTTGATCCAGCGCTTGTTTGTATACCTGGTTAATTTGGCATTCAGGCCCCCACGAGCCGAGGTTTGTCAGCTCAAGAGTGAGCGTGACCTTTGCGCCGGTTTTTGTTCTCACGATAGGTTTAGCCATGCTGTGTCTCCTCATCAGCATCTACTGGAAGCCACTCCATGCCGTTAAAATACTCAGTAGCCACCATTGCCGTAGTGCTGTAATTTTTTGAACTAGGTTCGGCGACAACAAACTCCTCAGAGTCTTTATCGAAATACCGCAGACTGCCGGGTTTGAAGTTTTGATTACCCACGTTCTGCCTCCCTAGCGTTGTCATTAGTCGCACGGTATTCGTCAAGGATCGCCAGTACATCGAGCTGCGTTCCCGCAGGAAGGAAATAAGCCGTTTGCCCGTCAATTTCTCGAACTTCAGCCTGTGCCAATACCTTCAATACATTTCGTGATTTTGTGGCGCTGAATTGGGGAATGGCTGTTGATTTAGTCGCTCTACCCTTTCCATTCGTTTGTGCTTTATTAGCATCATCTTTCAAAACCTGACCGGCTTTTTCACCGTGTTTTTTCACTCTTTCTACTGCTAAAGGAATATCAACCACACCCTGCTCAATTAATTGATGAACATCATGATTGGCATTAATCAGGATGCGGGCATTGTCGACTTTATAGCGGGGAATATGCAAAACTTCCGAAATTTTATCCGCTGATAAATTTAGATTCTGCAAATCCTTAACTAATAATGCCTCTTCGTAATCAGTAAGCGGCAATTGCTCATTACTGGTTCTAATTCGTGCGATACGGTCTACATCGTTACCTTCGAACGGCTCTATTTTTATCCATTCAACAGGCTTGCCTGCTTCATCACGAAGACGATGGCAAGTTAATGTCCTACGGTGCCCCTCAACAACCCAAACACCACCTTCATCACGAGGAACAACCTCAAGGTTGGGGATTTTCCCACCCGTGAGCATATATTGGTAAAGCTTCTCATTAGCTTCACGATAACGCTCATTGTCAACACGACGATTAAAATCCTCTTTGATGTGAATATCATCAAGACGTATAAGCATGCTTGTTTTTCCACGCTTAATTACTTTCTCGTCAATCATTTTGTTAAATGAGTTTGCCATTTGGTCATACCTCTCTTTCTGCTGTCAAAATAACTACTGAAATGCTTGTTCCCGCGAATTCGTTGCTGATCTCTTCTGACCATCTCACCTTCCAGCCGGGTAATATTTCTTTCCCTTTCATACCCAGAGGCAATATCGCCACCATACGCCCTCCCCGATTTACCAATGAGGCAGCGCTTTCCACATGTGCTTTGGCTCGCCCTTCACTAAAAGGCGGATTCATTACCACCTTGTCGAAACGCTCGGTGGTGGACGTAGCCCATTTGATAAAATCGGCCTGCTCAACGGGTAATCCTTTAGCTTCCAGCACCCGACAATGTAGGGTCGATATTTCCACACAGCAGGTTTGATCTGCCGGCATCAATATCGCAATGTTTCCAGTGCCAGCACTCGGCTCCAGGCATTTTTCACCCGGCTGTATTTCGGCCTCACATACAACCCTTTCGGCCAGTGATTCCGGGGTTGGGTAGAACTGGTGCGACTGATAGTCTGGAATACAGCCAGATGCAACGATCTCACCCAGCACTCGGGATGGGTCGTAATCGAACTCCCAGATGTTGATATTTTTCTGGGGGCCGGCTTTGATAAGTACACCACCGATCATTTCCAACACCTTGCCGGCTTGTCCGCGGATTGCCTTGTCTTCATCTTGCCAATCGAATCTGCGGTTAAACGGATTGGTTGTCAGTGGTGGTGTAGGATCATCCCATTTGTTGCGTCGTATCGGGGTGTGATATTCAGCTTTCAAACCCGAAAGCACCGCCAGAACGGCGAACGGTAGCGGCTTGTCCATCAAAGTGAAATCTTTGAGTTTCTTTTTCGGTTTCTGGCGGAACTGAGGCGGAATTGCCATCGGATACAGGTGCGCCAGAATGCAATTTAGCCGCCAGGCCATTTCGGGGTGAACTTCGAGGTGCGCAGTTCCTTTCAGATAGGCCCGGACACGTAATGCGCCACCGTCCATCGTCAGCCATTCACCGTGACGGATACGGGCCTCCTGGAGCGCGTCATCGGTTACACGCCAACGGGGTTCATCACGGCCCATAAATTTAGCAATGACCTGCCGGAGATCCTGGATAAAACCACTCACATCGTGATTGGTCCATCCGTACTCGTTAAACACGCGCGCGAGGATCATGCGCTTACCGAAGCCCTCCGGTCGGTTAGTAACATGATCGCCGGAAAGGGCGCGGAAAATGCCGTCTACACGTTCAGCGAAAAATTGCTGCCGAGAGTTCAGCAGTTCCATTATTGTTGGCCGCACCGTTTCCTCTTCAAAATCCGGCGTTTTCATTTCGCGGATCTGCTCATTCCATTCTGTGCGGCGATTGTTTGGCATATATTCGTACACGTCGGTCATATTCAGAGCTTTTTGCCAAAACGTAGAGTTCAGGCTCGCAATGGCCCCTTCGAGTTTAAAAAGTTGGTCGACACTCCCGATATAATGGCGTCGGTCTTGGTTCTGATTCCCCTCCAGAAAATGATGCACCGATGCATGATGCGTGCTAATTACACCCGCCATCTGCTCAATATCAGCGCGCAGATGCTTGTACTGCCCCAATAATCCATCAACGAGATCGGTGGCTGCTGGAGCAAAAAACTCCTCAGTTAAAATTAATTCGCTCATGCTCACCTCACGCCTTCGACTCAGCCGCCAGGCAGCGCATAATTTCAGCCTCTGTCGGCAACGGCTGGGTTGACACATTCCGGAAAATTTCGCGGCGGACGCTGGTTCCCCGTCGGAGTAGATGCTCTACCCGGTGTAACGGCATCTTCAGCAGTCGGGCGATTTGAACTGGAGTGCGGCCAGAAAGATGGAGCTGATAAATCCCGGTAATGACTTTGCGCCCGTATACATTGCGGTTGCCAATCTTCACCACAGGGCTGTCATCGCCTTGAGGCCGACAGACAAACGGAGCCTTTGCCGGTGGTTGATAACACGCTCTCGTCCTTGCTCGTGCCGCAGCATTCAGGTTATCGATGATTACCGCACCGTAATCGCACCCATCATCGACGCCAATACGACGCTCGTTGATTAATTTGTTAATTTCTACTGCCATTGGTCATACCTCGTACTTACAGGGAATTCTTGTATTCCGTCGCTACGCGCTGCACACGGCGGCACATATCGACATCGAACATACCGATGTGGCACTCAGCCCCAGGAATGCCGAGTTGCTCAGCCAGCCATTGGTACGCGTCCGCCCGCTTCATCCCGAACTCTTTCCACAAAGGATCGAAGGCAGCGTGTGCAAGCCGCTTGGCGGCGCGTAGCTGGGCATTCGCCAATCGGCCAAGTGGCATTGCGTTACTGTCTCGATGGCAGCCGACATAGGCTCCACATGGATCACATGACCAGTAATACCCATTCGCCAAATCCTTCCGATGCGGGTAAATAACAAAGCCCCTCACCAGCGCGGCAGGCTTCCCGCAGTAATCACACGTCACTAGCCGATTAATAGTATTTGTTTCCATCTAACCTCCCACGTACGGCTGCTCGCCGGTTTCTTTGTATGCCAGGCTTAAATAGCCCCGCCATGCGTTACGGCACTCGAATTCTTTCGCCATCCGCAATCCAGCTTTCGAGTATTTTTCCTTGGCAATTTCTTCCGCCCTGTTCTGAGGCTTCTTGCGAGAAGTAATTAGCCGGTTGAACGCCCCATCGAAATCAATAAAATTTGATACCGGATGCGAAACAAGCGGTGGTGATAACGTTTTCCAGTCGTTCGCGATACAGTGCAAAATCACCGAGTCGGGTGAATGCCCCTGCTGCCGAAACTCCTCCAGCCGCTTAATGTTCGCCATTGCCGCACGTTTTGTTTTCACCGGTTTCCCCAGCTCGATGCAAAACTCTCCCCACTGACGCCATATTTCAGGCGATAGCCATTCAGGTAGTTCAATCGAATTAAAATCAAATTGCCCCTCCCCGTTCCCCTTGGGGGGTAAGGGGGGATCTTTTATATCTTCTTCTTCCTCTTCATCTGGTAACTCCTTTTGTGTCTTTTTTGTAACGCCTTGAGCGTTACCATTTGGTGCTTCACTGCGTTGCGAATCGCGTAAATTTGCAACTCGCCTATTTGTAAGTGCCCGTTTTTTAGTGGAATTCCCGTTATGACGTTCAAAGTTTGGAAAAATCAGTTTTTCGCCATCCAATGCCAACCACCCAACTCTCAGCATTGCTTCGGCGAAACCTCTCACAAAAGTGATCCGATCTATCGCACTTTTAGTAACGCTCACTGCGTTACAGTCTGCGTTACCGTCGATTGTTTGTTGATCAGCCCACGACCACAGGCGGATTAGCTTACCGAGCACCGCATCGGGATCTAATTCCAACAATTCCGCAAGCTGGTATACCTCCGGCTTATCTGGAGTAATTACTTCGACTTTTATCCAACTTGATGCCATATAAGCCTCGACTGTATTAATTTTGTAACGCTGACAGCGTTACTTTTTGCGAGAGTTGGCGTTGCAATTTGGCTTCCCTTTCACCCGCTTTAATGGCTTCGCATAGGTTTTAGCGACCGCTAAGCTACTTGCGATAGTTGCATTCTTACGGCTCGTATAGTGATCTGCACCTCGCATTGCCGCCGATCGAGCCACATCAACTGAAATACCATCACGCACTAATTGATCGCGGATCTGCGTCTCAACCTGTTCTTTCGTAAAATTAGCCATTGGGCATACCTCGTTAAATGCTTTGTTCACGAACCTTCCGCATAAATTCAGAATCAGCGTCAGGTGGAGTCATCATTTCCCCATCGCCGAGATAATCAGGATTCATGTATTGGTCGTAATAAATGCACGATTCTTCCTGACAGTTTGGACAGAACCCGCTGCTATATTTTTTCGTGCCGCAGTCTTCACAGTAATTTGCCATTGGTCATACCTCGTTATCCCCGGCAATAGATGCCGCTATGGGGTCTGCTTCTCAATACATGCAACGCTTCTATTGCGTCGTTGATTTCCTGGTCAGCTTCCGGAAGTTCCAGCAACGCTGCACCGACAGCCTCAGCGAACTCCTTTTGCGCCCTTGCGACCAGGTACTGGAGCGTTCCGTAACGCCGTTGCTCCAACGCCCTAAAAATTGCAGGCTTTAAAGCTTCGATTTTCACTTTCGCCTTCCTACTGCCACTATCCAGCCAGCGGAAAATGTTTTGCATGTTGTTATGTGTCGCCCCAGGAGCCTCGATCGGATACAACGGCAGATCACCGCCACCCAATTCGAAATAGTGCTGAGTAATCTCAGCAGCCACCGTCTCCCGCTTTGTTGCATTGGCCCAGCGGCGTAGCTCAATGCAGATCGCTTCATAATTGATTTCCATAAGTCAGTCCTTAAGCAGAAATGCTGCTACCTTGCAGATCTTCGGGGATGCCAGAGGTAGGAGTCGGATGAATATCCGGCCTAATTTCGTGAGGTGTTACGCCCGTAACAAGGAAAATGCTCAACAACCGAGCAGGAGGTACTCCTCTTTTTTTCCAGTTGCTCACTGTCATTGGCTCAACGCCAAGTGCAGTTGCCAGGGCCGTTTGGTTCCCAGCGATGTTTATTGCTCTTTCTAACGGTGTCATATGCTTCTCCCAAATTGATGACCACCAAATTAAACATTAAGGTTACATCAAATGTCAACAACATGATTAATTGATGGTGTAAACAAAATGCTTATAATCATGATATGAAAGAAAAAATTGTTGATAAAAACAGCTCAATCCAAGAAAGACTGCTCCAACTTATTGAGATGCGCGGCCTCAATAAATCGAAACTCGCTCGTATAGCCGGCGTTACGCCTCAAGCGGTAACAAAATGGTTCGATCGTGGAGAAGTTGGTAAAGCATCTGCAATGAAAATAGCCCTGGCTACGGGCGTTTCAGTTGACTGGATACTTGAGGGTGGGCCTGAACTGCACGAGCTTAACGGGCATCGTGGAAAACGGCTGGTTGAATGGTTCGATAACCACGGGGGCCTTCCTCAAGGGGAAGCTGAATTTTTCCAGCGGTTGATTGATGGCACTGCTGCATTCACTGACAAGACAGCACGCCGGATTGAAAAGGAATATGGGCTACCTGTAAATCATCTAGACCTAGGTTATGACCCATCCTCTCCGCAAAAGATGACAGACCAAGACAAGCAATTACTTTATTACTTTCATAAACTTACCAATGAAGCCAAAGATGAAATCCTTGATTTAGTGAAGGATAAAGCTGATTTTTTTGACAGGATGTTTGAAGAATTAAAAAAAATTAGACAGTAAATATTAACAAGTTCAATAACTTATAACCGCCTCGCTGGCGGTTTTTTTCGTCCCTCCGAATTTTTATAACCATAATGATTGCATTTTAATTAACCTTAATGTTTAATTTGCACATCAACAGCACAGCAGTGCTCAGGTACAAAGTTCTGACAGCCGGAAAGACGGCGAGGTATGACCAATGGCAACCACACACAGCAGAGGGTTACACGATGAACGCAGCACAACGCCGCAAGACATATCGCAAGCATCCAAAAGTCGGTGAAACCGTAATTCTTCGCGGCGTTCCCCGCCTTGTGCTGGGGCCATGCACATTCAATAGCTACACCGGCGATGAACGCGCCAAGCCGTCAGTAAGCCGCGTTCGCGTGCAGATGAGCGGCGGATCAACGGCAGCGCCTCTGATTCGCAACTTAACGTACTAACACCCACCGCGCCCGGATCGCGGAGAATTAACGAGGTATGACCAATGATCAACACAACTATTCCACATAGCGGCAAACAAGCCCGATATCGTAATAAACGCACCGGCGCAGCATGGGTGGCTCATTACGATATTCACTGCAAAGTATATCGGTTCGAGCCTACAGGAAATCTACGAGCAATTAAGTCTCCATTTGAGACTCGTAGCATTCCACCTTTTTTCGAGCCGGCCGGCACTCATTGAAAATGCAACACCAGGGAACGGTCGTATATTCCCGCCCATAGAGGCAGGTATTATGACGCCGGAAACGTAACCGGCACCCTACTTAATATTTTATCTTGCTGAGTAATTCAGCCACGGAATCCTATTACCTAAAATTGGAGTATGACCAATGAGCAAAACCATAATTTTTAAATTAGAACAAATCAGCAATAACGTAGCTAAGGTTTTTTCTAACGGCGAAACTGCTGGTTATATTGCGGTGCAAGAAAATGAACATCAAAACCCACACCCATTTGCTATTACACATAGCGGTAAAGATATTGGTTACCAACACTGTGAAGTTTGTGCAATTGAAGCTGTTATCCGTCGCTTTGAACGCATACCACTGAGCAAAGAGATCGACTTAATAACTCCTAAAGAGGCGGTTCGCTCAGTCAGTATCAGCGTTGTCTCCATTCACTAATTGCTGTGGGTAGTCTTCCCCGCCGTCGCTGGCGGGGCTTTTTAAAGTTATTGATATGCGTCCAGCGTTTCCCATCCGGGGCGTCAACTCGCAGGGCGCATTTCAATAACAAAAGGAGAAGTATATGGAACAACGATTAATTGAAGCATTAGATGGTATTCGTGATGGGGCTGATATATATGCCCGTCACATCGCCATGCAATTGCGTGAAATACAGAAACTTCACCCTGAATATATCGATATTTGCAAGCCAATGGCATATGAGGGAGACGGTAGCGACCAAGTACCATTTTTCGGTGCTATCGCGACTCCGGCAGGTATTGAGTTTTTGAACACTGAAAATGTATTTGATTCCGAATCGGCTCGACAAGCTCAAAAGAAATATTGTGAAGAAAAACACGCTCCGCACTTTGCGCCATTAGATGGCATTTGCTTTCGCTGCAAAAAGGATATTTACGTACGAATTGATAATGGCTTTTCCGTCACCGGTATTTCTGTTCGTCGTGCTAGTTCTCAGTTGGTCACTGGCTGCCCGCACTGCAGCCGAAGTTACTGCGATTGAAACGTAAAAAGGCCCGCACGTGGCGGGCCAGTCTACCGGCTTAACGTCCCGGTGACGGCGGAGTCAGCGACCAAACCGACTCCTGCGAGGTATGACCAATGGCTTCCACCACTGGACGCCGCAAGTATAGCGAGATTCAGATGAGAAAGACAACATTTAGCGTTTTAGCCTGCTCTGTGAACATCGTCAGTTCAGAAAGCAACCCGCCGATGCAGGCAATAATCACTACATCCAATAATGCGGTTATTTCAACCGTTAAAGATTTGGTGGAAGTCGGCTTCATTACCGTCGAAGAGTTGCTTTCACTGGCAGTTGAGCAGGTAAAAAACTGTGATGCGATTTCATTGAGGCATGTTTTACCACATGCCGTACTTAATGAATTACTAACAGCACATAAATCCATTTCGAAAGAATTGTAAGCGAGGAATGACCAATGCCTTTATTTACTTGTGGTTTCCCACCAAAGAAATCAGCAGCTGCTAATGGGACAATTGCGTTAGCTATCGCAGTCGAAGCAAAAAACGCCAAACTGGCAGAAATGAAAGCAACAATGTTATTGGAAGAATCATTCCCAGATTCCACCAATAACTTTTTCAAACCAAAGATTTGTGCTGACCGCGAAGGATTACCCCGTCCGCCAATTGATACATTTGACGCTGACTGGATGACGTTCAACCAATGGAACGATGAAACCAAAGAGTTCGAACCCATCGTTTTACCTGATGATGAAGAAGAGGAGGAGGAAGAAACTTTCACTACTTCAAAAACGATATTCGAACTGCCTGTCGATGTTCGTGTCGCTTATATACTTATGTACGGAGCAGAGCCGGAGACAGTCGATCAGGAACATTTATCCAACGCGTATGACCTGATCAATGATGATGAAGCGGAACCACGCCTACGCGCCATCGTCGACGCACTGCCCCGCGTCCCTCAAGTTAAATCAATGCTGGTTACCTCAGTTGAAAAGCTGATCGAAGCAATCCAGGCGAAGTCGCCAGCCATGGTCTCGTGGCCGGAAGTGAAAAAATTTGCCGATTCTTGGGTGCACACAGCAAATAGCGACCGGCAACAATCGACCGAGAGCAACATCACCCGAACATACAGCATGCTCGATAACGAAGTTGCCCTAGCTATCATCGGCGTTAACCCAATAAATGCCAAAGCAGCTGATGTTAAGTCAGCAAAAGAGCTGATAGAACAGCGTAATCCTGTTTGGCGTGCATGGAGTATGTCACTACGGATCATCGTAGGTATTCTGGATGTTGATCGGGAACTTATTTATGACCTTCTCAGCGCTGGTTTAGCACATCCAGATTTCGCAACGAGGACTGAGTTGCGGACAAAGTTTATTCAAGAATGCCTAACTAAACACTGTGGGATGACGTTTGACAACGCAAACCAACCAGTAAATACCGAGGGAAGCCAAGCAGCAGAAGCAACGCAAACAACCGCCTCAAATGATGGTGAAAAAACGGAAGTGCACAATCTGGGTGGAGGTAAGTTCAGCATAGATGGATTGGTGGGCGCGGCTCAAGAACCAAAGGCTGCAACAAAAACACTTGGAAGCGAGAAAAAACCACCAATTTCTGCAACAGAACAGCCAAAAACCGCACCAAAACCGGCAGATCCGTTACCAGTTGATACAGATACCGTACCAGCGGACGATTTCGAAACCCGCGCCGCAGTCTTGGAACGAGAACTTGCCGCCAAAGAAGGTGATGCAGCTAAAAACCTCGACATCTGGAAGCGCGTCCAAAGAACTGACCCCGCACGAACCAAAAAGAAGGAAACAAAGGATAATAGCGGCAAAGTTATCCGCACTGTGACGAGCATTCGCCCAACATATCAATATATGCGAGCCACTGAAATTTTTGGTCCATTTGGTATTGGCTGGGGTGTGGACGTTCTGGAAGAACGGTTTGATCCCGGAATTCCACTCATGGAGGCCGTTGTTGATAGTGCTGGTCGTGAAACTGGCAAGAAAGTCATGCGTGATGGCGACGGTAAGATCCTGACGTCACTCAACCACACAATGAAAATCATGCTTTGGTACGTCCATAACGGTGCTCGTGGGGAGATCATCGCCTATGGCCATACCAAATACCTCTATGCCAGCAGGTTCGGCCTGAGTGTTGACGAAGAGCCAAGTAAAAAAAGTCTCACCGATGCCACAACCAAAGCACTTTCATCACTCGGCTTTAGCGCTGACGTTTATTTGGGGATGTTCGATGACACCGAGTATTCACAAGATAACGCTTATGAACACAGTATTAAAAATGCCAGTGATAAGGCGGAAGACTCGGTTCGACTTCGTAAAGAGTTGGATGAAAGGTTCAAGGCTAATACCGAAACAATGCGCAGCGCTATCAGCAGCAGCGAGGTAACCAAAATAAGTTCTTCCCTAACACGTGTTATTGGCACCCACATTAAGAGCGCCAAAGCCATCGGCGATACAGGACATGCTAAATATCTCGAAAGCCGCCTGACACGTTTGGAAGAAATTAAAGCGGAATGCCTGGCTAAATTTCAAGAGGAGAAAGAAGCATGAGCGCCAGAACAATAGATTTAGCATTTGAGATGAAAAAGCTGCAGGCGTTAGCCGAAGACGGCGAACTTACCCCAGAAATGATCAAAGACACCCTCGAAGGGCTTGAGGGAATGATCGGTGACAAACTGGACGCAACAATAGCTGTTGTGCGCGGCTTTGAGGGGCAGGCCAACGTCTGCGATGCAGAATCAAAACGCCTCGCAGCTCGTAAAAAGAGTTGGGATAATCAGGCTGCCTTGCTTAAAAAATACATCCTTGAATGTCTGCTCACCTCCGGTTCTGACACGATTAAAACGGATCTGAATACCTTTACTGCACGTAAAGGCTCTCAATCGTTGGTTATCGATGACGAGGAGCTGTTGCCGGATGAGTTCGTTGAATCATTCACTGAAGTGGTTAATAAGGTGAAGAAAGATGAACTTAAAAAGGCAATCCTGGCCGGTACTGAAATTAAAGGCGCGCACCTTGAAACTGGCCCACGAGCTTTGCAAGTGCGATGAAAAAAGCCATCTATTGCCGTCTGCGAACAGTCCGAGGTGAAAAAGTTTTGCGCAACCTGCGTGACTGCGGCCAGCTCTATTACATATCAGCACTCAGTGGGAAGAGAGTCAGAGTGGGCTCTGCCGGTAATGGCAAAATGAAAAAAATGCTTATACAAGGGCGGCTTTTTTTACGCGTCTAGAATTGATTTTAAAAAGTCAAAACAGTACCGACCAGCGCGCTACTCTGCTGGTCGGTCATATCGCTTCGAGGTATGACCAATGGCACGTACTCAGTTATTAATGGACTGGGCTAAAGAGGAGTTCGGCGAAGACGATTGCCCTAGTTATACAACCATTCTTTCTTATGCAAAGAACAACATGATTGAACCACCGGCGAAGAAAGCCGGTCGTTATTGGCGCGTTGACAAAGGGGCCAGGTATATCGGTCTTTCATGTAAACCTGTGACAAAGAAAAACGACGATCCCCGCTTGTTGAGGATTTTAAATGATGGGCAGGCCTCGTAAATTTGCATTGAACATTCCAGGACTTTATTGCAGCACTGACAAGCGAACTCAGCGCATATATTGGAAATATAAGCACCCCCTTACCGGTGCAGTCCATGGTTTAGGGACTAATGCCGAAGAAGCAAAAGCGATAGCAATCGAAGCTAATAACAGATTATCAGAACAGCAACTGCGAAACACACTGGCCGTGCGGGACAAACTGAGCCGTGCTGTTGGCGGGAGCATCAGCGTTTCAACATGGCTAGATCGTTATCTGGTTATCCAGGAGGAACGCAAAACAGCCAATGAAATTACTGAAAACACCGTTAAACAAAAAATCGCACCAGTTAAAGCGATGCGTAACGCGTTGGCGGCTAAACCGATCCGCGATGTAGATACCCGCGATATTGCGGACATTCTGGATGATTACAAAAAACAGGGGCACTCCAGAATGGCCCAGGTGGTCAGGACAACACTGATCGATGTTTTCAAAGAAGCGCAACATGCCGGCGAAGTCCCTCCAGGCTACAACCCTGCCGAGGCGACGAAAAACCCACATAACCGTATAGGTCGTGAACGTATGATTTTAGATGAATTCAATACCATGCTTAGCGTGACGCCAGCACCGTTAGAGTACATGAAAAATGCAATGTTACTGGGCCTCGTTACGGCCCAACGACAAGGCGACATCAGCAAAATGCAGTTTTCTGACGTCTGGGACGGGCATCTACACGTTGAACAAATAAAAACCGGGGCTAAGGTCGCGATCCCCCTTTCGCTTCGCTGTGATGCCATTGGCATGACCCTGGAGCAGGTAATCACTCAGTGTCGAGATCATATTGTCAGTCCTTACCTCGTCCACTACACGCACAACACGGCAATGGCCAGGCGTGGGGGCATGGTTAAGCCCAACACTATCAGCACAAGTTTTAAAAAGATTCGTGAGCTATCTGGATTGTCTTGGAGCAAAGGAACTCCGCCCAGCTTTCACGAAATCCGTTCGCTGGCCGAACGCTTATACCGGGAACAAAAAATCAATACTCGGGATTTACTTGGGCATAAAAGCCAGCGTCAAACTGATCGATACAACGATGACCGAGGCAAAGAATGGAGAGTTGTAGGGGCGTAAAATACGGTTATTTTTCATACCGTTTTGCAGAAGAGTTTTGCAGGGGTTTTGCAGAAGAATTTTTGGAGGGGGGAAAGAGACGGGAGCCATAAGCTCCCGTAATCATTCAACGCTAAAACACAATTACATGTGTTTAACGATAGCGTCGCCAAACTCTGAACATTTCAGCAGTTTAGCGCCATCCATCAGGCGTTCGAAGTCATAGGTCACGGTCTTGGCAGCGATGGCGCCTTCCATGCCTTTAACAATCAGGTCAGCCGCTTCGAACCAGCCCATGTGACGCAGCATCATTTCTGCAGACAGGATGATGGAACCTGGGTTCACCTTATCCTGGCCAGCATACTTAGGTGCAGTACCGTGGGTCGCTTCGAACAGTGCGCAATCAGAACCAATGTTGGCACCCGGTGCAATGCCGATACCACCAACCTGTGCGGCCAGGGCGTCGGAGATGTAGTCACCGTTCAGGTTCATACACGCAATCACGTCGTATTCAGCCGGACGCAGCAGGATTTGCTGCAGGAAGGCATCGGCGATCACGTCTTTAACGACAATTTCTTTACCGGTGTTCGGGTTCTTGATTTTCAGCCATGGGCCGCCGTCAATCAGCTCACCGCCGAACTCTTCGCGTGCCAGTTCGTAGCCCCAATCCTTGAAGGCACCTTCGGTGAACTTCATGATGTTGCCTTTGTGAACCAGGGTCACAGAGTCACGGTCGTTGGTGATAGCGTATTCGATCGCTGCACGAACCAGACGTTTGGTCCCTTCTTCAGAACATGGCTTCACGCCGATACCGCATTGCTCTGGGAAACGGATTTTCTTCACACCCATTTCGTCGCGCAGGAACTTGATCACTTTGTCTGCTTCAGCAGAACCGGCTTTCCATTCGATACCCGCATAGATGTCTTCGGCGTTTTCGCGGAAGATCACCATGTCGGTCAGCTCTGGCTGTTTAACCGGGCTTGGGGTGCCCTGGTAGTAACGCACTGGACGCAGACACACGTACAGGTCCAGTTGCTGGCGCAGGGCCACGTTCAGGGAGCGAATACCGCCACCGACAGGGGTCGTCAGCGGGCCTTTGATGGCAACGCGGTAGTCACGGATCAGATCCAGGGTTTCTTCCGGCAGCCACACGTCTTTCCCGTAAACGTGAGTGGATTTTTCGCCGGTGTAGATTTCCATCCAGGAGATTTTACGTTCGCCGTGGTAGGCTTTTTTCACTGCTGCATCAACCACGTGAATCATAGCAGGGGTAACGTCAACGCCAATACCGTCGCCTTCGATAAACGGAATGATCGGGTTATTCGGAACAACCAGTTTACCCTGGGCATCGACCGTAATCTTTTTACCTTCTGCCGGAACAACTACTTTGCTTTCCATCAACCTCTCCTTCAAGCGCAATTTTTGTTAATGCTTTGTAAGATGCGTGTAGATACTACTGGAATTTTCTGTCCGCGCCAATCCGAAACGGATTCGGTTATAATGCGCCTATCATCCGTAATCTCAACTGTTATGAAAAAATTCTCTGTTAAAAATCACAAAGTTAAACGATTCAGCAAGCCTGAGTCCGCTAAACCCGCTGTAGCACAGGGCCCGCGTCGTGTCGTGTTATTCAATAAGCCATTCGATGTGCTCCCGCAATTTACCGATGAAGCAGGCCGCGCGACGCTGAAAGAATTCATTCCTTTTCCTGATGTTTACGCCGCCGGACGCCTGGATCGCGACAGTGAAGGGTTATTGGTATTAACCAATGACGGCAAGCTACAGGCACAGCTTACCCAACCGGGTAAACGCACCGGCAAAGTGTATTACGTACAAGTCGAGGGTACGCCGCAGGAAAGCGATTTGGCGCCCTTGCGCAGCAGTGTCACGCTCAAAGATGGCCCTACGCTGCCTGCCGGTGTGGAGTTGGTCGCAGAACCACAATGGTTGTGGCCACGCAACCCGCCAATCCGCGAACGTAAATCGATCCCTACCGCCTGGCTAAAAATCACCCTGTATGAGGGCCGAAACCGCCAAGTGCGTCGCATGACTGCACATATCGGCTTTCCTACCCTGCGGCTGATTCGCTACAGTATGGGCGATATTTCATTGGGTGAACTGCAACCCGGTGAATGGAAAATCCTGGATTCACTGTAATTGGCCTCTGGAGCAGCAACGATGAAAACATTAACCGCGCTACTGTTCACCACTCTGCTTTCCGTCTCTGTCGCACAGGCTGCCAGTTTCGACTGCGCCAAAGCCGTCAACGCCGATGAAAAGGCGATCTGCGCCAGCCGTACACTAAGCGACAAAGATGTGGAAATGGCCACAAAATACCAGTTTTTGCACGGCCTGTTCGCCATGGGGGTGAGCGGAGAGATGCTAGACCAACAACAAAGCTGGTTAGAGCAGCGTAAACTGTGCGGTAGCGACGTCAATTGCCTGTCCGCCAGTTACAAAACTCGCATTGCCGAGTTGGATGATATCTATCAGCACATTAACAAACCGCTGTAAGAGGCCGCCATGTTTAAACCGCACGTCACCGTTGCCTGCGTGGTTCACGCCGCTGGAAAGTTTTTGATCGTCGAAGAAACCATCAACAACAAGGCATTATGGAACCAGCCAGCCGGTCATCTCGAGGCTGACGAGACCTTGGTGCAGGCCGCTGAACGCGAACTGTGGGAGGAAACCGGCATCCGTGCCACGCCGCAATCATTCCTCAAGCTGCATCAATGGATCGCACCGGACAATACGCCGTTTCTGCGCTTTTGCTTTGTTATCGAGCTGGAGCAGCAATTGCCAACAGCGCCGCACGACAGCGATATCGATCGCTGTCTGTGGCTGACTGCCGACGAAATATTGCAGGCCCCTAACCTGCGTTCCGCGCTGGTAGCGGAAAGCGTTCGTTGTTATCAACAGCCGGAACGTTATCCGCTGTCGCTGGTCAGTAGCTATAACTGGCCGTTCTAAGATAAATAAGTGCCGTGCGCCGGCGCGGCCAACGTGGTAAAATCCTGCGCTTGTTTTTTATCAGCACGGTTCGTGTTCAAGTTCGTGAGATCCCCATGTCAGACAACAGCCAGAAAAAAGTAATCGTCGGTATGTCCGGCGGCGTCGACTCTTCCGTTACTGCCTATCTGTTACAGCAACAGGGCTATCAGGTCGCTGGGCTGTTTATGAAGAACTGGGAAGAAGACGATGACGAAGAATATTGCTCCGCAGCGACCGATCTGGCCGATGCGCAGGCAGTATGCGACAAACTCGGTATCGAACTGCATACGGTGAATTTCGCGGCAGAGTACTGGGACAACGTTTTTGAACTGTTCCTGGAAGAGTACAAAGCCGGCCGTACGCCGAACCCAGACATTCTGTGCAATAAAGAAATCAAATTCAAAGCGTTCCTGGAATTCGCCGCAGAAGATCTGGGCGCCGATTTTATCGCCACCGGTCACTACGTACGTCGCCAGGACGTAGAGGGCAAAAGCCGCTTACTGCGCGGTGTCGACGGTAACAAAGACCAGAGCTATTTCCTCTATACCCTGAGCCACGAGCAGGTTGCACAAAGCCTGTTCCCGGTCGGTGAACTGGAAAAGCCTGAGGTGCGTCGCATCGCCGAACAGCTTGAGCTGGTCACCGCCAAGAAAAAAGACTCTACCGGTATCTGTTTTATCGGCGAGCGCAAATTCCGTGATTTCCTCGGCCGCTACCTGCCTGCACAACCAGGCCCCATTGTCACTGTCGACGGCCAGACCGTCGGTGAACATCAGGGCTTGATGTACCACACCCTGGGTCAACGTAAAGGGCTGGGCATTGGCGGCATGAAGGACAGCAGTGAAGATCCGTGGTACGTCGTCGACAAAGACGTTGCCAACAACATTTTGGTGGTCGCCCAAGGGCATGAGCATCCGCGTCTGATGTCCGTCGGTCTGATCGCACAACAGCTACATTGGGTCGACCGTCTGCCACTGACTGGCCCCTTCCGTTGTACGGTGAAAACGCGTTACCGCCAACAGGATATTCCATGCACAGTCACCCCGCTTGACGAAGAACGTATTGAAGTGCGTTTCGACGAGCCGGTCGCCGCTGTCACCCCAGGCCAGTCTGCCGTGTTCTATCAGGATGAAATCTGTCTCGGCGGCGGCATTATCGAACAGCGTTTACAGGAGTAATCGTGGCGAAGAATTATTATGACATTACGCTGGCGATGGCCGGAATCAGCCAGGCCGCGCGTATGGTCCAACAGTTGGCGCACGAAGGCCAATGCGATCGCGACGCCTTTCATCTCTCGCTAAGCAGCCTGCTGCAGATGGACCCGTCTTCCACGCTGGCCGTCTTTGGTGGTGAAGAGCGTAATCTGAAAGTGGGTCTTGAGACGCTGATGAGCGTGCTCAATGCCAATAATAAAGGGTTGGGGGCAGAACTGACTCGCTACACCATCAGCTTGATGGTGCTGGAGCGCAAACTCAACGCCAATAAACAGGCGATGAACCAGCTTGGTGAACGTCTTGGTCAACTTGAACGTCAGTTGGCGCATTTTGATCTGGAATCCGACACTATTATCAGCGCACTGGCCGGCATTTATGTCGACGTGGTCAGTCCGCTCGGGCCACGTATCCAGGTCACCGGCTCGCCGGCTATCTTGCAAAACCCGCAGGTGCAGGCCAAGGTTCGTGCCACATTGCTGGCGGGCATCCGTGCCGCCGTGCTGTGGCAACAGGTTGGCGGCAGCCGCCTGCAGTTAATGTTTTCCCGTAATCGTCTGTTCAAACAGGCGCAAAATATCGTTGCTCATTGTTAATAGATCCCAGGAGTTGCTACCGATGGAATTATCCTCACTGACCGCCGTCTCACCCGTTGATGGACGCTACGGTGATAAAGTCAGCGCACTGCGCGCCATTTTCAGCGAATACGGTCTGCTGAAATTCCGCGTGCAGGTTGAAGTACGTTGGCTGCAAAAACTGGCCGCCTGCGCAGAAATCAAGGAAGTTCCGGCTTTTGACGCCGACGCAAACGCTTTCCTCGACAAAATCGTCGCAGAGTTCAGCGAAGAAGACGCGCAACGCATCAAGACTATCGAACGCACCACCAACCACGACGTGAAAGCGGTTGAGTATTTCCTGAAAGAAAAAGTGGAAGCGATCCCTGCCCTGCAGGCGGTGTCCGAGTTTATCCACTTTGCGTGTACCTCAGAAGACATCAACAACCTGTCGCACGCACTGATGCTACAAACCGCGCGTCAGGACGTGGTGCTGCCGTACTGGCGTAAAATCATCGATTCAATCAAGGGCCTGGCGCTGGAATACCGTGATATTCCGTTGCTGTCCCGTACCCACGGCCAGCCGGCAACGCCGTCTACCGTCGGGAAAGAATTCGCCAACGTAGCCTACCGTATGGAACGTCAGTTCCGTCAGTTTGAGCGCGTGGAAATCATGGGTAAAATTAACGGTGCTGTCGGCAACTATAACGCCCACATTGTCGCTTACCCTGAAGTGGACTGGCATGTCTTCAGCGAAGAGTTCGTTACGTCTCTGGGCATCACCTGGAACCCGTACACCACGCAGATTGAACCGCACGACTACATCGCAGAACTGTTTGACTGCGTGGCGCGTTTCAACACCATCCTGATCGACTTCGATCGTGATATCTGGGGTTATATCGCCCTGAATCACTTCAAGCAGAAAACCATCGCTGGCGAAATCGGTTCTTCTACCATGCCGCACAAGGTCAACCCGATCGACTTCGAAAACTCTGAAGGTAACCTGGGCTTGTCTAACGCGGTATTGGGTCATTTGGCCAGCAAACTGCCGGTTTCCCGCTGGCAGCGCGACCTGACTGACTCCACCGTGCTGCGTAATCTGGGTGTTGGCCTGGGTTATGCGCTGATCGCCTACCAGGCGACCATGAAAGGCATCAGCAAGCTGGAAGTGAATCAGGCACACCTGTTAGACGAACTGGATCACAACTGGGAAGTGCTGGCCGAGCCTATCCAAACCGTGATGCGCCGTTATGGCATCGAAAAACCGTACGAAAAGCTGAAAGAGCTCACTCGCGGCAAGCGTGTGGATGCCGCGGGCATGCAGGCATTTATCGATGGGCTGGCCCTGCCGGAAGAAGAGAAAACGCGCCTGAAAGCCATGACTCCAGCGAATTACATCGGTCGCGCCGCGACCATGGTTGATGAACTGAAGTAACGGCTTGGTTTCAAGTCAAAAAAGGCGGCCGTTTGGCCGCCTTTTTTATTCCATAAAATCCTGCAATCGTTTTTTCTGCTGCCCGTTCGCAGTAAAGTTATCGGGGTTTAGCCATTGCTCAAACCCGGCGTTGATAGCCGGCCACCGGTCAACCGTCATCGCGAACCAGTCGGTATCCCGGCTGCGGCCTTTGGTGACCACTGCATACCTGAATGTCCCCTCATGGTTGAAACCAAATCTCGCCGCGGCCTGCCTGGAGGGGGCATTATGGCTGTCACACTTCCACTCGCAGCGACGATAGCCCAAATCCTCAAACACGTGCTTTAACATCAGATAAATCGCTTCGGTGGCGCTTGAACGCTGCTTCATCGCCGGTGACCAGCTGACATGGCCAATTTCCGCCACGCCGTTGCCTTCGTCGATACGCATATAAGCCACCGTCCCAACCGGAAGCCCGCTTTCACGGTCAAACACCGTCAAATTCACCAGTGTGGGGTTCGCCTGCAGCGCAGTCAGGTGTTGCAACATCGCCGCTGGGCTCTCAGGCCGTTCTATCGACAAATAGGTCCAGTCCCGGCCATCCGGCGCCTGCTGGAAGGCGTGGAACAACGCAGCATGATCTCGCTGTGGGTCAAGCAGCTTCAGCTGGCAAAAGCGCCCTGCCAGGGTTTCCCCTGCGGGCCGTTTCGCCGCTCGCCACTCGGATAATGACTCACCGACCGGCTGCCCGAATTGATTGATCATCATATATTCTCCGCCGCTAACGGTTATAAACAATAAACGAGCTTCTTTGGCCTACTTTGTCGTACAGTGAGCGCGCTGGGGCGTTATATTCTTGTGTCATCCAATAAACCCTATCGCTGCCTTTTTCATTCGCCAGCAGATAAGCTTGCTCGAATAACTTTTCGGACGCTTTCTTACCCCGCGCCGCCGGTGAAACATAAAGATCTTCAATATAGCAATAACCGGCAGAGCTCCAGGTTGATGGGTGAAAAATCAGATTCATTAATCCCAACAATGTGCCGTCTTTATCTTCCGCCACCAGGCCGTAAACCTGATGCCCTTCGCATAACCGTTCAAAGGTATGATCGGTGACCTGCGCCGGAACCTCCGCACGGTAAAAATGAAGATAGCCTTGCCAAAGATCCAACCACTGTGATTTGTCATCGCTTTGTATTTTTCGTACTACAACTTCATTGTTGATTGGGCGCATAGATCCTCGCGGGTTTTCTGAGAAAAAATAACGTAATACCAGCAGGATACACCCACCACTCAAGGCTGAATACAGACCAATTAATAACAGTAAGCAGACCAATTTGGCGGGACTATCACCTTTAAGCAGGTGCTTGAAGTTCGCCAAAAATAGATGATAACCTTTTGATAAATTTTACAATCTCATCCGGTGTATAGGCAGCAAAGCCGAAGACCAATGCCCCTTTACTGGGTTTATGAGTATAAAAGTCAATCAGCCCGTAGACTTTCATTCCTTGGGCCGCGGCAGCATGAATCAACCGCCGCTCGGTGGCTGCGTCTGCCAGCGGGCATACCAGCTGCAGACCGCCCTGCGGCAACAGCGGCTGAGTCCAGGCACCAAGATACTGATGAACTGCAGCATGCAAAATCTCAAGCCGAGCCTGATATATCTTGCGCATGTTCCTTAAGTGTTCGGCATAAAAATCGCCATGTAAGAATTTGAATAACGTCATTTGTGGTAATGCAGACGTATAACCATCCTGAAATTGCTTTGCCGCCACCATAGGTTTAATTAACTGCGGAGGAACGATAAGGAATCCAATACGCAATCCCGGGAATAAGGTTTTACTGAAGGTGCCAATATATAAAGTCCGTTGATATTGATCCAACCCTTGCAATGAGGCGGTCGTCAGGCCGTTATAATTAAATTCAGAATCGTAATCATCTTCAATAATCCAGGCTTTTTCATGCTGTGCCCACGCCAAAAGTTTCAGCCTTCTTTCTATGCTGAGCGAATGGCCTAACGGATAATGGTGAGAGGCCGTGATATACACCCCCCGGGCTCCCGCGTCCGCCTGAATCAGCGCATCAATATCCATACCGGATTGATCCACACCGATCGGATATGTGATTAACCCCGCAGACTGAGCCAATTTTTTAGCCCCCTGATAACCGGGTTCCTCAACGAAGACGCTGTCGCCGGGGTTAAACAGGACCTGGGTACACAGCGATAACGCCTGCTGGGAACTGGTCACCACGATCACCTGCTCCGCACTGGCTTTAACCCCCCTCTCACGGCGCAGATAGTCAATAATTTCTGCTCTTAGCTCCACCAGCCCCTGAGGATCGGCATAGCCTAACAGAGACTCGGCTCCCTGACGCACGGCCTGTCTTTCGAGCTGTAGCCAGCTTTCGATGGGGAACAGCCGCAAGTCGGGCAATGAAGGGGTCAGTGCACCATTACGGCAGGTATGGGGAGTATGCGCAGCAACCAGCAGAGAACGGCCATGTGCGCTAAGCTCCCGTTCTACCAAGAGGGTGCTTTCAGTCTTCTCCGAAGCCAACAACTCACGGCCGATCAACGTATTTTGCTGATAACTGACAAAGCTGCCACGCCCTACGGCTCGGGCAATGTAGCCTTCGGCTTCCAGTTGGGCATAGGTTAACTCGACGGTATCGCGCGAAATAGCCAGCCGTACGGCCAACGTGCGGCTGGGCGGAAGTTTAGCCAAATACCCCAGCGTTCCGGCGATCGCGAGTTGCTTAATCGTCAGGTGCAACGCGGCTTTACGCGTCAATCCTTGCCGTAAATGCCGGGTAAAGGTCACGTGTATCGCATCCTGCGTCGCGTGCTGCTTATTGTCGCTGCTGGGCTTCATAGTGTTCCGAGTCAAAGATAGGCCGGTGCGGCCCACACCAAGAGTTACTGTGATACAGGGAATTATGTCACAACCGTACAGCGCGGTACCCGCCCTGACGTAACCTGAACAAAATGCCTGGGTTTTCTGGTTAACGGCC
This sequence comes from Serratia sp. PL17, assembly GCF_017832355.1. Classification (GTDB taxonomy): domain Bacteria; phylum Pseudomonadota; class Gammaproteobacteria; order Enterobacterales; family Enterobacteriaceae; genus Serratia. The sequence continues at coordinate 867,845 of NZ_JAFIBY010000001.1, read as the reverse complement.
TCTTCTGTTTAAGTTTGGTTTAGCTTTGCCCCGCCATTGTTTATCCTGCGTTTATCGGGCGTTGCCGATAATGGCGGCGTACAAAAAATAGATAGCGCTTATTTTTAACCAAGGTTCTGCGTCCCTTGCGATAAGTGCAGGTTATACCTACCATAACGTCAACACGATCAGATGGGTATGGTTACCGCGCTATCCCGTATACGCCAAAGAGCGTGTTACCTTTTATAGCGCGGGTGACAGGATGTTCACCCGCCACTCTACAGGAGTCTGTCATGCGAGTACTGGTTGTTGAAGATAATGGTTTGTTGCGCCACCACCTCTCTGTACAGATGCGTGAAATGGGCCACCAGGTTGATGCAGCGGAAGATGCCAAGGAAGCCGACTATTTCCTGCAAGAACATGCGCCAGACATCGCCATTGTCGATCTTGGCCTGCCCGGTGAAGACGGTCTGAGCCTGATCCGCCGCTGGCGTGCCCACCAGATGAAGCTGCCGATTCTGGTACTGACTGCGCGTGAGAGCTGGCAAGACAAAGTGGCCGTGCTGGAAGCCGGCGCCGACGACTATGTCACCAAGCCGTTCCATCTGGAAGAAGTCATCGCCCGTATGCAGGCGTTGATGCGTCGCAATAGCGGCCTTGCTTCACAGGTCATCGTTTTACCGCCGTTCCAAATTGATCTCTCGCGTCGCGAGCTCAGCGTCAACGAACAGCAAATTAAACTGACCGCGTTTGAATACACGATTATCGAAACCTTAATTCGCAACGCCGGCAAGGTGGTCAGCAAAGATTCCTTAATGCTGCAACTGTATCCAGATGCTGAACTGCGTGAAAGCCATACCATCGACGTGCTAATGGGCCGGTTGCGTAAAAAGCTGCAGGCGGAATACCCACAGGAAGTGATCACCACAGTACGTGGCCAGGGCTATCGTTTTGATGCGAAGTGAACATCATGTTCAACAAGGATAAAAAACCGTTTTCACTGCGCGCCCGCTTTTTGATGGCAACCGCCGGGGTGATCCTGGCGCTGTCGCTGTCTTATGGTCTGGTGGCCGTGGTGGGCTATATTGTCAGTTTCGACAAAACCGCCTTTCGTTTGCTGCGCGGTGAAAGCAATCTGTTCTTCAGCCTGGCTCAATGGAATAACAACAAGTTAACCATCGCCATTCCACCGGATATTGATCTCAACTTCCCTACTTTGGTTTTCATTTACGATGATAAAGGCAACCTGTTGTGGAGCCAGCGTCAGGTGCCAGAGTTGGAAAAACGCATCAATAAAGAGTGGCTGGAGGAATCCGGTTTCTACGAAATTGATACTGATACCCGCGTCAGTAGCGAAGTGCTGGGCAACAATCCCAAAACGCAAGATCAGCTCAAAGATTATGACGACAACGATCAAAACGCATTGACCCACTCCGTGGCGGTCAACACCTACGCGGCAACGGCCAGGTTACCGGCGCTGAGCATCGTGGTGGTCGACACCATTCCGCAAGAGCTTCAGCGTTCGGATGTGGTTTGGGAATGGTTCAGCTATGTGCTGCTGGCCAACTTACTGCTGGTGGTCCCCTTGCTTTGGCTGGCGGCTTACTGGAGCCTGCGCCCCATCAAGGCACTGGTGAATCAGGTCGGAGAGCTGGAAAACGGTGAACGTGACCAACTCGACGAGAATCCCCCCAGTGAGTTGCGCGGGCTGGTGCGCAATCTGAATATTCTGGTGCGTAACGAACGTCAACGTTACACCAAATATCGCACCACGCTTTCCGATCTCACGCATAGTCTGAAGACGCCGCTGGCGGTGCTGCAAACCACGTTACGTTCACTGCGTACCGGCAAGCAGACCACGATTGAGGAAGTTGAGCCTATCATGCTCGATCAGATCAGCCGTATCTCCCAGCAAATTGGTTACTACCTGCACCGTGCCAGTATCAACTCGGGGCAGACGGTACTGACGCGTGAAATCCATTCGGTGCCAGCACTGCTGGACAGCCTCACCGTGGCGCTGAACAAGGTCTATCAACGTAAAGGCGTGGTGATCACGCTGGATATCTCACCAGAAGTGACTTTTATGGGGGAGAAAAACGACTTTATGGAAGTCATGGGCAACGTGCTGGAAAACGCCTGTAAATACTGCCTGGAGTTCGTTGAAATCACCTCCCTCCACTCCGATAAATTCCTCACTATCGTCATCGATGACGATGGCCCAGGCATTCCGGAAAGCAAACGCGAACTGATCTTCCAACGCGGCCAGCGGGTAGACACGCTTCGCCCTGGCCAGGGTCTGGGATTGTCAGTCGCAGCGGAGATCATTGAGCAGTACGACGGTTCTATCACCATTAGCGATAGCCCATTGGGAGGGGCCCGCATGCAGGTCACTTTCGCTCGCCAGCACGACTCTCACCACCACGAGTAAATTCTGTTGTTCAGGCCCCGATCCCCGGGGCCAATCTTCCGTTATATACTCTACATAATTCGAATGGCATGGCGACGGCAAGCGAGCAAAGCCCGGTGAGCTGACTAAAGTCAGTGATTTGGGTGACAAATCTGCCGGGAGCAGATTTGAACGCTGGTTGCAGCGGCCCCGCAGGGGCGTGGCCCATGGACGGGCCACGTAACTAAGCGTAGCCAACAAAGATGCAGTTTGAAGTATGACGAGTATAATCGCACTCAGGCTCACTCCTCTATCCTGGAATAGAACATGGATTATCAATTAGATCTGGACTGGAACGATTTTTTGCAACGCTATTGGCAAAAGCGTCCGGTGATTCTGAAGCGCGGCTTCAAAAACTTTATCGATCCGATCTCCCCGGACGAGCTGGCTGGGCTGGCGATGGAAAACGAAGTGGACAGCCGTTTGGTCAGCCACCAGGACGGCCGCTGGCAGGTTGCGCACGGCCCATTCGAGAGTTTTGACCACCTGAGCGAAAACAACTGGTCACTGCTGGTTCAGGCAGTCGACCACTGGCATGAGCCCTCCAGCACGCTGATGCGCCCATTCCGTCAACTGCCTGACTGGCGAATGGACGACCTGATGATTTCGTTCTCGGTCCCGGGGGGTGGCGTTGGTCCTCACTTCGATCAGTACGACGTCTTTATCATTCAGGGTACGGGCCGTCGCCGCTGGCGTGTGGGCGAAAAAGTGCCGATGAAACAGCACTGCCCTCATCCTGACCTGCTGCAGGTAGAACCGTTCGACGCCATTATTGATGAAGAAATGGAACCGGGTGACATTCTGTATATCCCGCCAGGTTTCCCACATGAAGGCTACGCGCTGGAAAATGCCCTGAATTACTCTGTAGGCTTCCGCGCACCGAATGCTCGTGAGCTGGTCAGCGGCTTTGCTGACTATGTACTTGCACGCGAACTGGGCAGTAAACGCTACAGCGACCCGGAGATCCAACTGCGTGAACAACCGGCAGAGGTGTTACCGCAGGAAGTCGACGCATTACGCCAGATGATGTTGGATTTGGTTCAGCAACCCGAGCACTTCCAACAGTGGTTCGGCGAGTTTATCTCCCAGACGCGCCACGAACTGGATGCTGCGCCGCCGGAGCCGCCTTATCAAGCCGGGGAAATTTACGAACTGCTGCAACAGGGCGAACCTTTGCAACGCCTGGGTGGACTGCGCGTACTGCGCGTAGGCGACCAGTGCTTTGCGAACGGTGAACTGATGGATACCGAGCACCTGCAGGCTGCCAATGCCATGTGCCAGAACTTCAGCGTTGATGCTGCCATGCTCGGCGATGCCATTGACGACCCGTCATTCCTGGCGCTGCTGACCGCGCTGGTTAATAACGGTTATTGGTATTTTAAAGACTGAAGCTGAGTACTGTCTCATCAAGCCACCCGCTTTTCGGCGGGTGGCTTTTTTTATCCCCGTAAGACCTTCGTCCGGTAGTTTTCCAGTTCATGGTCCGGCATTCCGACCTGTTGCGCTGCCGCACAGATTTGCTGCCAGGTATTTGCATCTATCGGGATGCCCTGTTGCAACCGCGCCACGCGGTTCGCCGCCTCCCATTCCCCGGGAACTGCAATCGGCTGTCCGTCGCTTGGGGGAGAAGCCTTCACCCAGTCGATAAACGCCTCTGCTTCATTCTGCATTTCCGGCGCAGCAAAGGCCTCCGGGTTGAGAATGAGGGTGGTCATACAGTTGAATATGGCGTCGCTGTCAGATTTCAACGTCGCGTCATGGGTGGTACGCCCACCGGACAGCGCACCACCGAGAATTTCGCACAACGTGGCCAGCGCATACCCTTTATGCGCACCGAAGGGCAACAGCGAGCCAAACGGCGGCTCGTGCATCACGCAAGGCTCCGTCGTTGGTTGCCCCTGGTGATCGATAAGATAACCAGGCGCGACGCTCTGGCCCTTGTTGTAGGCCACGCGCGTTTTGCCAAAAGCAATGCCACTGGTGGCAAAATCCAACAACAGCGGTTGTTTATCGGGACGGGGAAAAATGACGCAGAATGGGTTAGTGCCAAAACGACGATCGCTGCCACCGAACGGCGCCACCATGGGATCGCCCACCACGTTGACAAAATGAATGGAGATAAAACCGGCACGTGCACACTGTTCAGCCCAGTGACCAATACGGCCAATATGGTGTGAATTATGCAACGCCACCGCCGCCAGCCCCAATTGCCGAGCGCGTTCAATCCCTTTATCCATCGCTTCGCTGGCCACCACCTGGCCAAATCCCTGGCCACCATCAATCGTCAGCACGGCCCCCGCATCGCGCACCACCTGAGCATGGACATTCAGTTGTAAATGCCCTTGCGCCAACGATGCCATGTAGCTTGGGATCATGCCGACGCCATGCGAATCGTGCCCAGCCAAATTGGCCTGGACTAAATGATCCGCCACCAGTGCGGCTTCCCGCTCCGTGCTGCCGGCATGGCGCCAAATAGCCTGTACAAACTGTTCAAGGCATTGGCGATCGATACGGTGTTCAGTGCTCATGATAAGGCTCCTAGTGCTGGATATATGTCCCACACTAGGAGCAAACCCTTGTTGCGGCAAGCAATTATAACGAGTGTAATCGGTGTTATTTTGCGCGTTCGGCCGTCAGCGCCGCGATGCGCATAATAACCGCCACCGCCTGCTCCATCCCTTCCAGGGAAACAAACTCATGCTTGCAGTGGTAGTTATAACCGCCGGTAAACAAGTTCGGGCACGGCAAACCGCGGAACGACAGCTGTGCCCCGTCGGTGCCGCCACGAATGGGCTTCATGACAGGTTCAATATCACAGTCGCGCATTGCCTGTTGCGCCAGCGCAATCACATGGGGATGCTCAGCCACCTGCTCGCGCATGTTGTAATAACTGTCTTCGATCGCCACCTCAATATAGCAATCACGCGGCAGGCCTTTACCCACCTGCTGAGCGATCTCGATCATCCGGCGTTTGCGCGCTTCAAAACCGTCACGCTCGAAATCTCGCAGAATGTAGTGCATCTCGGCGCGTTCAACGCTCCCCTTAAGGCTGCTGAGATGATAAAACCCCTCATAACCCGTGGTGGTTTCCGGGGTTTCGTCCGCCGGTAGTGCCTGCTGAATACGGGTCGCGAGAGACAGTGCGTTCACCATTACCCCTTTGGCGCTCCCCGGGTGCACGTTATTACCGACAATTTTCACCGTTACTGACGCCGCATTGAAGTTTTCACACTCCAGTTCACCCACGCCGCCACCGTCTACGGTATAGGCCCACTCGGCATTGAACTCTGCAACGTCAAACAACCGAGCGCCTTTACCGACCTCTTCATCCGGCGTGAAGGCCACGCGGATATCACCGTGTGGGATCTTACGCTGTTGTAGCCGCACCATGGCGGTCAATATCTCGGCAATACCCGCTTTATCATCAGCACCGAGCAGCGTTTTACCGTCGGTGGTGATCAGTGTCTGCCCCAACATGTGGTGCAGGATCGGAAACATCACCGGTGATAACACTTCATCGCCGATGCCGAGCGCAATATCGCCACCGCGGTAATTCTCGACGATCTGCGGGTTAACGTGCTTTCCGCTAAAGTCTGGTGACGTATCCAGATGCGAAATAAACCCAATTGCCGGCACGGGCCAGGCAACGTTCCCCGGCAAGGTGCCCATAACGCAGCCATGCTCGCTGAGCGACACCCGTTCAAACCCCAATTCAATCATTTCCTGCTGCAACGCGCGCGCCAGCTTCAATTGCCCGTCGGTGCTCGGCACATGTTTGACGTTCGCTTTAGATTGCGTGTCGAATGAGACGTAGTTAAAAAAGCGATCTAGTAGTTTATCCATGGTATCCGCCCTCAGAATATCGCGTTTCATTATGCGGAACCGGTTCGGATCAAATATTGAGACAGGTCATTTTTACCCAGATTTAACGGAAATCATTAATTGCAGTGATAATTACAGCGGTGCGGGTTCGTTCATCGATGGTGGAGCGTTGAACAACATGGGTAGGCCGGTGGCGCAAAGCGGCTAAGCAGGCGGGCAAACATCAAGGTGTGAAGGAGAAAGTTCAGGACGCCACAGGCTGCGCCCTGAAACCAGCGTTAAGGTTGATCGGCTCTTTCGACTTTCCCAACCAGGAATTTGTGCACGAACCGTGGTACTACCGCACTGGCAGGACCATAGTGTTTTTCATCAAACTGACTTTCTACCTGGCTGGGCTCCAGATTCAGTTCCATGGTGTGCGCGCCGCCCAAGCGTGCCTCGTGTACAAAACCCGCAGCCGGATAAACGTGGCCCGAAGTGCCAATAGCCACAAAGAAATCGGCCTTGGCCAGCGCCTGATAGATTTCATCCATGCCCAGCGGCATTTCGCCGAACCACACCACGTGTGGCCGCAAAGGCGCCGGGAATTGGCAGCAATGGCAGCGATCGTCCACGCTGAGATCCTCCGGCCAGTCGAATACCTGCCCGGAACTGGTGCAGCGGACTTTCAACAGTTCACCGTGCATATGCAACACGCGCGAACTGCCGGCACGCTCATGCAGATTATCGATATTCTGCGTCACCAGCAGGAAGTTATCCCCCAACCAGGCTTCCAGATCCGCCAATGCGCGGTGTGCCGCATTAGGGGCAATCTCCGGGGACTGTAGCTGCCGGCGGCGTTCATTGTAAAACGCCTGCACAAGTTGCGGATCGCGCTGATAGCCTTCCGGCGTAGCGACATCTTCCACACGGTGCTCTTCCCACAAACCGTCTGCGGCGCGGAAAGTACGGATACCTGACTCGGCCGAGATCCCGGCCCCGGTCAACACCACGACAAACGGCTTCTTCAGCTCGGCCGCCGCCATGGTATCGCGATGAAAAATCCGCGAACGAAAGCGCTGATGCAGCACATGCTTACTCTTGCGAAACTGACACAGCCGATGGCGAGTGTGCATTAACTCTCTCCTTACTTTTCCCTGTGAACCAAATTGAGGAACGCAGCCCCACGTACGCCACCCGCGTCCCCATAGCGCGCTTTTTCAATTCGTGGCAACTTGGCCACACGCAACAGATGCGCGGGTAAACGCTCGGGTAACGCCTGGTAGATGGCTTCAAAATTCGATAACCCGCCACCAATCACCACCAGATGTGGATCAATAATGGTCAGTAAATTGCCCAGGCATATCGCCAGAACATCCATAAAACGTTCGACATGAGCCACCGCCTGCGGCTCACCCGACTGATAATGCGCAATAATCTGCTGTGCAGGCAAGTGCTGCTGATAAAAGTGGGCGTACATCCACTCAAAACCGCGACCAGAAATGTAATTTTCGATGCAACCTTGATGGCCGCAGCCACAAGGAACGCGAGGTATATCATGCCCCAGCACGTCAAGCGCATCCACCGGCAGGCGGAAATGGCCAAATTCGCCAGCGATATAGTTACGCCCGGAGACCACTTTGCCGTCGACGATCAACCCGCCGCCCACCCCGGTGCCAAGGATAATGCCCAACACCGTTGGATAGTGACGGAACTCGTCGTCCCAGGCCTCCGACAGCGCAAAACAGTTGGCGTCGTTATCAATACGCACGTCACGACCAATCAGCTCAGCCAGATCCAGTGGTAAGCGTTGCCCCATCGCCGCCGGGACGTTAGCCGTGAATACCGTACCATCATCGTCGTTGGGCAGCCCCGGAATGCCGATACCCACCATGCCCTGTTGGCCACAGAACGCATCCGCCTCAAAGGTCAGATCGCGCAACGTTGCCAGCAGCTGCTGATAATCGTCACGCGGTGTCGGCACCCTTTTTTGCCAAATGCGTTGCAGGTCTGCATCAAACACGCCCAGCTCAATCTTGGTGCCGCCCATATCGAAACCGTAGTACATAACCCACCCTTAGGCTAAAAAAATGGGGCGGCATCGCTGCCTCCCCTGATTTTGATTATTGACCGCTCAATACGCGTGCCGGATCAATACGGCTGGCACGCCTGGCTGGATACCAACTTGCCAACAGGCTGAGCACCAACGCCGTCACCAGTACAATCAACACGTCCAGCCAGTGCAACTCAGAAGGCAGGAAGTCGATGAAGTAGATATCGCCCGACAGGAATGAATGCCCCATCAGTTTTTCCACTCCTTTAATGATGTTGGTCAGTTGCAACGACGCGATAACCCCCACCACGACCCCGCTGACGCTGCCCACCAGCCCGGCCAGCAGACCGTACCAGATAAAGATGGCGCGAATAAAGCCGTCTTTGGCACCCAGAGTACGCAGCACCGCAATATCACCGCTCTTGTCTTTCACCGCCATCACCAACGTGGAGACGATATTGAAACAGGCGACGCCGATCACCAGCACCATTGCCAGATACATGATGGCGCGAATCATCTGAATATCACGGTACATGTAGCCATAGGTACCAATCCAGCTCTTGATATAAACATAAGCGTTGGTGACTTCGCCCGCATCGCGCACCAGCTTATTGGCGGCAAACACATCGTTAACCTTGATGGCAATCCCCGTCACGCTGTCGCCCATATCCAGATATTGCTGAGCGTCGGCCAGGGGCACCATCGCCAGGCTGTGATCGAGCTGGCCACTGAGCTGCAAAATACCCGTTACGTGCAAACGGATACGCTTCGGTTGCAACAGCTTCATTTGCGGATCGCTGTTAGGGATCATCACCGTCACATAGCTGCCCTGCTTGACGCCCAATGCATCAGCAACGCCCTTACCCAGGATCACCTGCTGCTCACCGCTTTTAAAATTAGCCCAGGCATCGCCTTGGACGTATTTCGGCAACGCACTGAGTTGGTTTTCCTGCTGCGGATCAACCCCTTTGACCCCGACCGCACGCAGTTGCGCGCCATTTTCCATCAGGCCGGTAAAGTTAATATAAGGCGCGGCAGCCGCTATGCCTGGCACTTTTTCTACCCGTTGCAGAATCGACGGCCAATCTTTAAATGGCTGTTTCACCGGTTCGATTTCGCCATGGGGGACCACGGCCAAAATACGGTTTTTCAGTTCGCGCTCAAAACCATTCATCGCGCTCAGGCCAACAATCAGCACGGCAACGCCCAAGGCGATCCCGATGGTGGAGATCACCGAGATCAACGACACCATGCCACCGCGCTTGCGCCCACGGCTGAAACGCAGAGCCGTCAGAAAGGAAAGTGACGCACCCGCCATTACTCAGCCCCCAACAGGGTCAACTGGGCCTGCAGATGGCCGTCGGCCATTTCCAATTGGCGGCTAAGACGCTTCGCCAGTTGCAGATCATGGGTTACCACCAGGAACGCCGTACCCTGGCGCACGTTCAACTCACCGAGCAGATCAAAGATGCTGTCGGCCGTACGTTTATCCAAATTACCGGTCGGCTCATCCGCTAACACCAACGACGGGTTATTCACCAACGCACGCGCAATGGCCACGCGCTGGCGCTCACCGCCGGACAATTCTGAAGGCCGGTGCTTGCTGCGTTTTGCCAACCCGACCGCCGCCAGCATCTCCAGCGCTTTTTCTTGCGCCTGTGCCGGCTTTATACCGCCGATCAACAGCGGCATTGCGGCGTTTTCCAGTGCAGTAAAGTCCGGCAACAGATGGTGGAACTGATAGATGAAGCCAAGCTGGCGGTTGCGCAGCTCGGCTTTGGCCGCCGAAGACAAGGTATTCATTGACTGACCTTTGTAGATCACCTCGCCGGAGGTTGGGGAGTCCAGCCCCCCCAACAGGTGCAATAAGGTACTTTTGCCGGAGCCTGAACTACCGACAATCGCCATCATCTCGCCCGGCTGCATAGCAAAACTGACATTGCGCAGTACGTCGGTATGCAGGTTGCCTTCCTGATAGGTCTTGCACAGGTTGTCGCACTGCAACAAAAGATGGTTACTCATAACGTAAAGCCTCAGCGGGTTGTACGGCGGCAGCGCGCCATGAAGGGTAAAGCGTGGACAACAGGGAAACCGCCATCGCCGCCACGGCAATGATCGTCACCTGCAACGGGTCAACCGCCACCGGCAACGATGCGCCGTCAATCAATGCGCCAAGAATCGGCATCAGATTATTCAGGTTGGTGGCCAGTAGCACGCCTAACAGCGTGCCGAGCAACGAGCCGATAATGCCCGCACTCGCGCCCTGCACCATAAACACCGCCATGATTTGTCGACGTGTCAGGCCCTGTGTTTGCAAAATGGCGACTTCACCCTGCTTTTCCATAACCAGCAGACCGAGTGACGTAATAATGTTGAACGCCGCCACTGCCACGATCAGGCTGAGCAGCAGCCCCATCATGTTTTTCTCCATGCGCACCGCCTGGAACAACTCGCCTTTACGTTCGCGCCAGTCTTTCCATTCGGTGCCCTGAGGCAATTTTTGTTGGCTCAGCGTGTCAACCGTCAGCGGCTGTTGCAGGAACAAACGCCACCCCGTGATATTGCCTGCCGGATAGCGCAGCAGGCGTGAAGCATCCTGCTGATTGACCAGCATCTGGGTACCATCAACTTCACTGTTCGCATGGAAAGTGCCGACCACAGTAAACAGACGTTGAATGGGAATGCGGCCCATCGGCGTAAATTGGCTGGCGCTCGGCACCATCACCCGCAGCGGATCGCCGCGTTTGACGCCAAGCTGCCCGGCAAGCTGTTCGCCAAGGATGATATTGTACTGGCCCGGCTGTAACAGCTGCTGTTTGACGTTCACCAGAAACGGCGTCAAGGGATCAGCTTCGTCCGGGTTTACCCCTAACATAACCCCCACCGCCACGCTGCGAGCGCTTTGCAGCACCACGTCACCGGTGGTTAACGGTGCAACGCGGTTAACGCCCTGCAGCCCCTGCGCCACCGAGGCAGGAATTTGTTGCGGGTTGATCGACCCCTGAGGGCTAGTGATCAACGCCTGCGGCATCAGGCCGAGAATGTTGTTCTCCAGATCCTTTTCAAAACCGTTCATCACCGACAATACGGTGACCAACGCCATCACCCCCAGCGTAATGCCGATGGTGGAAAGCCAGGAAACAAACCGCCCGAAGCGATCTGAGGCCCGCCCGCGCATATAGCGCAGGCCAATGAATAACGCGACAGGTTGATACATGAAATCCGTTTTGTGGCCGTAGCTTAAGCAAAGTGATCAAGGATAATAAAGGCTATACCTCGTTTAGGGAACCACCCTGACGCCTTTTATTCCGCCGTTCGGGCTAACCGCAGCAGGTCACCCGGCATCTCGCTTTAACAGGTTGTAAACCGAGACCCGCGAAATACCCAATGCTTCCGCGGCCATAGTGGCCGCACCACGCAGTTGCAGATAGCCCTGCTGCTTAAGCAATTGGATCACCTGAAAACGCTGTTCGGAAGAGAGCGCGCGCGGCGCAGTGGCACAAGAAGCCGCAAAAGTGTTGATCACTGAGGCGATGTCCGACAATGAACGCGCGCCCTCGTCCGCAACCTGCGGCGCGCTCTGCACCACCGCAGTCAGCTGTTGCAGGATGGCGTTGACGCTGTTGAAGATTGAAACATCCAGGTTGAGGCAGATGGCTGCTACATAAACCCCCTGGCTGTTACGCAAGCCGATTGACGTGCTCTTGGCCGGCCGACCGTCGGGGAAAGCATTGGCATAGTTCTGTACCACATCAGGGAAATCCGGCGAGGCAATACGTTCCAGCCCCATTTCGCTGGCAGCATCGCCAATACTGCGGTTAGACAGATTATTGGCGATGGCGACAATGGCTCGCCCCGGTTGCGTGAGATCATGCAGCACCACTTCGCAGCTCGGTGCAAACATGGCCCCCAGCGCCTGAACTATTTTTTCCGCTTCACGCAGCAACAGTGCGTTTTCCTGCTTGATATCACTCATCAACTTAACCATTTGACAATAACTTTACAAAGAGTAAATTAAAATCTCCGGGTAATCAATCAACCTTTCACCAGCGCGAGGTCGTCATGAGTTCAACTCCCCATTGCATCACCGCCGCCGATATCTCTACCGCCGCAGAAATTCTGGCTGGACATGCCATCCGTACACCGGTGATGACATCTCGGCAGGCCGATAACCTCACCGGTGCGCAGCTGTTCTTCAAGTGTGAAAATTTCCAACGCGTAGGCGCCTTCAAGTTTCGCGGTGCCTATAACGCCATTGCCCAATTGAGTGCTGCGCAACGCAAAGCGGGCGTGATTGCCTTTTCCTCAGGTAACCATGCCCAGGCAATGGCACTGGCGGCACGCGAACTTGGGGTCAATGTGACCATTGTGATGCCGCACGACGCACCGGCAACCAAGCTGGCGGCAACCCGCGGTTACGGTGCCAACGTGGTGATTTACCAGCGCCACAGCGAAGACCGTGAAGCCATTACCCAACGGCTGGCTGCTGAACACCGCCTGACGATAGTGCCCCCCTACGATTACCCACAGGTGATTGCAGGCCAGGGCACCGCCACCAAAGAACTGATTGAGGACGTCGGGCCACTGGATGTGCTGTTGGTGTGCACCGGTGGCGGTGGTCTACTGGCCGGTAGCGCGGTTGCAGCCAAACACTGGTCACCGCACTGTCGGGTGTTCGGCGTTGAACCGCAGGCAGGCAACGACGTGCAACAGGCGTTTCGCAGTGGCCAACCGGTACACATCCCCGTACCGAAAACGATTGCCGACGGCGCTCAGACCCAGCAGGTGGGTGCGCTGACATTCCCCATCATTCAAGAGTACGTTGACGATATTTTGACGGTCAGTGACCCGCAACTCTGCCGGCAGATGCGTTTCTTTATGGAACGGATGAAAATGGTGGTCGAACCGACCGGTTGCCTGGCCGCAGCGGCAGCAATGAATTCGCTACTGGATCTGCGCGGCAAAAAAGTGGGGGTGATCGTCAGCGGCGGTAACGTTGACGTCGATAAAATCCACGACTATCTCGCCCTGGCTGCACAAGAGTAATGCCATTGAGTGGTTAAACATTCGCCATTAGACCGCCGCGCCGCGCTTTTATCTATGTCAGTTTATTGCCCAGTGGGCTAGTATTACCGGCTAAAGGCGCGGTGTTATTTCTGCCGGGGCGAAATTTAATACATTGATTAAAGATACCTTAATGAGCATCTCCGATAACCCTAAGCGTGCTGCATCCTCATCCTCCCGTTATTCTTTGCCTGAGCGTGCTGGCGACTTGCGCCAGTTGGGGCAACTGACCGGCTCGGCCTGCGCCGTAGAGTGCGCCGAGATCATCGAACGACATAACGGGCCGGTGATGTTGATCGCCCCGGACATGCAAAATGCCCTGCGGCTGCGCGACGAAATTCAGCAGTTTACCGATCAAATGGTGACCACTCTGTCGGACTGGGAAACCCTCCCCTACGACAGCTTCTCACCGCATCAGGAAATCATCTCCGCACGCCTGTCGAGCCTGTACCACTTGCCGACCATGGTGCGCGGCGTCATTATCCTGCCGGTCAATACGCTGATGCAGCGTGTTTGCCCGCACGAATTCCTGCACGGCCACGCGCTGGTCATGAAAAAAGGCCAGCGCCTGTCACGCGACAAACTGCGTGCCCAACTCGAGCAAGCGGGCTACCGCAGTGTCGATCAGGTGATGGAGCACGGTGAGTTCGCCACGCGCGGCGCGTTACTTGATCTGTTCCCGATGGGGAGCGAAGAGCCCTATCGCATCGATTTCTTCGACGATGAAATCGACAGCCTGCGCACCTTTGATGTCGACAACCAGCGCACTCTGAGCGAAGTCGACGCGATCAACCTGCTACCGGCCCATGAGTTCCCAACCGATAAAAATGCCATCGAGCTGTTCCGCAGCCAGTGGCGCGAGCAGTTTGAAGTGCGCCGCGACGCCGAACATATTTATCAACAGGTGAGTAAAGGCACCTGGCCTGCCGGTATCGAATACTGGCAGCCGCTGTTCTTCAACCAACCGCTGCCGTCGCTGTTCAGCTACCTGCCAGGCAATACGCTGATCGTCAATACCGGCAATCTGGAAAGCGCCGCCGAACGCTTTTGGCAGGACGTTAACCAACGTTTCGAGAGCCGCCGTGTCGATCCGATGCGCCCGCTGCTGGCGCCGGACAGCCTGTGGCTGCGGGTTGATGCATTGTTTAGCGAGTTAAAAGCCTGGCCGCGCATGGCGCTAAAAACCGAGGAATTGCCAGCCAAGGCCGGTAACACCAATCTGGATTACCGCGCCCTGCCGGATCTGGCGGTGCAGGCCCAGCAGAAAGCCCCCTTGGACAATCTGCGCCGCTTTATTGAAAGCTTTGACGGCAGCGTTATCTTCTCAGTGGAAAGTGAAGGCCGCCGGGAAACGCTGCAAGACCTGCTAGGCCGCATCAAGCTCGGCACCTCGTTGATCCAGCATCTCGATCAGGCCGAGCCGGCCGGCCGTTACATGATGGTCGGGGCTTCCGAACGCGGCTTCCTCGACGGTATGCGTAACCGGGCCCTGATCTGCGAAAGCGATCTGCTCGGCGAACGCGTCAGCCGCCGTCGGCAGGACAACCGACGGACCATTAATACCGACGTTCTGATCCGCAACCTGGCAGAACTGCACCCGGGTCAACCGGTGGTACATCTGGAGCATGGCGTTGGGCGCTACGTGGGGTTAACCACGCTGGAGGCCGGTGGCATCAAGGCCGAATACCTGATCTTGTCCTATGCCGGTGAAGACAAACTGTACGTACCGGTTTCTTCATTGCATCTGATCAGCCGCTATGCGGGTGGCGCAGACGAAAATGCCCCGCTGCATAAACTGGGCGGTGATGCCTGGTCGCGCGCACGACAGAAAGCGGCCGAGCGGGTACGGGACGTGGCAGCAGAGCTGTTGGATATCTACGCCCAACGCGCGGCTAAAACCGGTTTCGCGTTTAAACATAACCGTGAGCAATATCAGCTGTTCTGTCAGAGCTTCCCGTTTGAAACCACACCCGATCAGGAGCAGGCGATCAACGCCGTACTGAGCGACATGTGCCAACCCCTGGCGATGGACCGCCTGGTATGTGGCGATGTCGGCTTCGGCAAAACCGAAGTGGCAATGCGCGCCGCGTTTCTGGCCGTTGAAAACGGCAAACAAGTTGCAGTATTGGTGCCGACAACGTTGCTGGCGCAGCAGCATTTTGACAACTTCCGCGATCGCTTCGCCACCTGGCCAATCCGCATCGA
The DNA here is from genome assembly GCF_017832355.1 of Serratia sp. PL17. Lineage (GTDB taxonomy): Bacteria > Pseudomonadota > Gammaproteobacteria > Enterobacterales > Enterobacteriaceae > Serratia. Next base: position 852,297 of record NZ_JAFIBY010000001.1, on the reverse strand, counting down.
GATGATGTCACGCTTCCGCAGCGCTAAAGAACAGCAGCAAGTGATGGACGACGCCGTTGATGGCAAAGTTGACATTATCATTGGTACCCACAAATTGCTGCAAAGTGAACTGCGCTGGAAAGATCTGGGGCTGCTTATCGTTGACGAAGAGCACCGTTTCGGTGTTCGCCATAAAGAACGCATCAAGGCGATGCGTGCCGATGTGGATATCCTGACGCTGACCGCCACGCCGATCCCGCGCACGCTGAATATGGCCATGAGCGGCATGCGTGACCTGTCCATTATTGCCACCCCACCTGCCCGCCGTTTGGCAGTAAAAACCTTTGTCCGCGAGTACGACAGTTTGGTCGTCCGCGAAGCCATCCTGCGAGAAGTGCTGCGCGGAGGCCAGGTTTACTACCTGTACAACGATGTAGAAAACATTGAAAAGGCAGCAGAAAAACTGGCAGAGTTGGTGCCAGAGGCGCGCATTGCCATCGGTCACGGCCAGATGCGCGAACGCGACCTGGAACGCGTGATGAACGACTTCCACCACCAGCGTTTCAATGTGTTGGTCTGTACCACCATTATTGAAACCGGCATCGATATCCCCAGCGCCAATACCATTATCATTGAGCGTGCGGATCGCTTTGGGCTTGCGCAGTTACACCAGCTACGCGGCCGCGTCGGGCGTTCGCACCATCAAGCTTACGCGTATTTGCTGACGCCAAATCCAAAAGCCATGAGCACCGACGCCCATAAACGCCTGGAGGCCATCGCGTCACTGGAAGATCTGGGTGCCGGCTTTGCGCTAGCCACTCACGATCTTGAGATCCGTGGCGCAGGTGAACTGTTGGGTGAAGATCAAAGCGGCCAGATGACCACCGTCGGTTTTTCACTGTATATGGAACTGTTGGAAAGTGCGGTTGATGCGCTTAAGCATGGGCGTGAGCCTTCGCTGGAAGATCTCACCAGCAACCAAACCGAAGTGGAGCTGCGTATGCCTGCCCTGCTGCCGGATGATTTCATCCCCGACGTTAACACCCGCCTGTCGTTCTATAAACGTATTGCCAGCGCGAAAAACGACGGTGAACTGGAAGAGCTGAAAGTGGAGCTGATTGACCGCTTCGGTCTGCTCCCCGATCCGGCACGTAACCTGCTGCAATGTGCGGCTCTGCGTCAACACGCCCAAAAACTGGGTATCAAACGCATAGAAGGTAATGAACGCGGCGGGTTTATTGAGTTTGGTGAGAAAAACCTGGTTGACCCGGGTTATTTGATTGGTCTGCTACAGAGTCATCCGCAAATCTATCGTCTGGATGGACCAACCAAGCTGAAGTTTATGTTGGACCTGGCCGACCGTCAGAAACGCCTGAAGTTTACCGAAGAGTTACTGACCGCGTTCCGCGAGCATACCTTGGCAGCCTGAATCACTCCCCTCCTGTGAATATCAGGAGGGGATCATTCGTGGCGGAAACCCGCACCAAGCGGTGAGAGTTGCATCAGCCGGCTGCACACCACCTGATTTTTCCCCCTGCGTTTGGCGTCATACAGCGCTTCATCCGTGACCTCAATCGCTTTATCAACCACCATACCGGGCAGATACAACGACGCACCGATAGACACCGTGATGTGTGCCTCATCACCGTCGTCCAGTACAAACGCGGTGGCCTCAACGCTACGTCGGATACGCTCCGCTACCCTACCAATCGTCGCCGGATCGTAGCTGGCCGTAATAACAATAAACTCCTCACCGCCATAACGGCCGACGAAATCGTCGCTGCGTACGCTGTTTTTTAACAACGCCCCCACTCGCGCCAACAGTATGTCCCCAACCAAATGGCCATAGGTATCGTTGATGTGTTTGAAATCATCCAAATCGAGGATCATCAACCCACAGGGACGACGCTCCACGTGTTGTAACATCAGTCGGTAGTCCACACTGGCGCGGTTACTGAGATGAGTAAGACTGTCGGTGGTGGCTTTATCACGCATAGAGAAATACGCGTGGATGTGCCGTTCCTTGAAGTTGATCGCATGGTAGCAAATGGCCAAACACAGGGCAGAAATAGCCTGGTACAGCAATACGTCTGGCCACAGTTCCCACATATCCACAAAAAACCAGACTACCGCGATGCGATACAGTGCAATGATGCAAATGGTGAGATAGAACACCCGATTCGTCTTTCTCAACCAAACGCGCGACAGCATTAATGGAAGAATGATCGAGCCGATAAACAGGTTATCAACGGTAAAACCCCCACTCAACACCAGCGACATCAGATAGCAGGCCAGCCCACTGACGGCACCACCATAAAACGTCACTAATATCATCGGGATCATGGCGAAGCTGTAATGCACGTCACCGACCAACTCCAACTTGTCCTGATTGAGAAAAAAAACCGCCAGGCCAGCCAGCACGCCAAAAAGCAGGCGTTTCCACAGCTCGGAATGGTAGGAAAAGGGGGCGTTCTTGCTGAGAGCAAAATAGCTGATGGACAGTGTGGCATAGGTAATGCAGGCGTCACTATACAAGGCGGGAATTGACACAACGTAAGTCATAAATATTCGCTATGCTCCACGAGAATAACAGGGTGATTAAACAATAAATGTTGAGAACCAATCCCTGTCTCATCCAGCTCAGCATCGGAGATATTACACAGATTAATAATAGATTAGCAGTTCTATGTTATTTCCAAGGTATCTATCCCCTGCGTCCGGTTCAGGATAGTCTGTTAGCGACCAAATGAGGGGGGTGAAAACCATGAATACTGATGATGAATTGCACGCGCTTACTGAACAGGAAACGGCGTTAGCCTTTAACCATTTTGATCATAATACTGCCTGGGAATTGGGCTCCGCACTGAAATCCGCCGCAGAACAACGCAGTCTGTCGATCGCCATAGAAATCCAGTTGGCGGGGCAGACTCTCTTTTACTATGCCATGCCTGGCACTACCCCTGATATTGCAGACTGGGTGCGGCGTAAACGCAACGTGGTAAACCATTTTCACAAGAGCTCTTATGCTATTGGCCTGCGTTTGCAGCAGCGGCAATCAACACTGGAAGAACGATACGGGCTGAGTGTTCGCGACTATTCGGTTCATGGCGGTGCCTTCCCCGTCAATTTAACGGGTCTCGGCTGCATCGGTACCATCAGCATTTCTGGCGCACCACAGCTGGAAGACCATAATCTGCTGGTTGGCACCTTAGCCCGCTTTCTTGGGTTATCCTTGCCCGCCGTGCATTAAGGGGTAAAAATAGCATTATTCAATTTAGACTGGCCGTTTAAGCCACGGCCAGTCTACTATCGGGTGTTAATCGGCATTCTAAAAGAGTATAACTCCGATTTTTAGCACGGCATTGATGTACATCTATGAATCATTGCCATAACAGGCGTATGGTGTCTATCAGCTATTCGAGACGGACCTTTTCCGGCCCGCCATTCCGTTCTCTTTTATAGACTTGGTTTGCACCTTAGATGAAAACGCATGAAATTAACGGCATCCGGCCGTTCAGCGCGCTGGTAGATGCCTGCTGGCGGGAACCTTACTCTCTGCAACGCCTGCTTAAAGACGCCATTGCCGGCGTTACTGTCGGCATTATCGCCATCCCGTTGGCGATGGCGCTGGCCATTGCCAGCGGCGTCCCCCCTCAATACGGGCTTTACACATCGGCCGTCGCCGGGATTGTGATCGCCATCAGTGGCGGTTCACGCTACAGCGTGTCCGGCCCTACCGCCGCTTTTGTGGTGATCCTGTACCCCGTATCCCAGCAGTTCGGGCTCTCTGGGTTGTTAATCGCCACGCTGCTTTCCGGCTTGTTTCTAGTGCTGATGGGATTAGCCCGTTTCGGCCGGTTAATTGAATATATACCGCTGTCCGTGACGCTGGGCTTTACCTCCGGCATCGCCATTACCATTGCGACGATGCAGGTGAAGGATTTCTTCGGTCTGCAATTGGCCGTGGTACCTGAACACTATGTGGGTAAGGTTTACGCCCTGTTGCAGGCGTTGCCTACGTTGGACCTTGGCGATACGCTGATCGGTGCAGTGACCCTGCTTATCCTGATCTTCTGGCCGAAACTCGGTCTGCGGGTACCCGGCCATCTGCCGGCCCTGCTGGCAGGTACGGCAGTCATGGGCGTTTTGGCGATGTTTGACCACCCCGTAGCCACTATCGGCTCACGTTTCAGCTACCTGTTGGCCGACGGTACTCAGGGCCAGGGCATCCCACCTATCCTGCCGCAGTTGATGCTCCCCTGGGATCTGCCTGCGGGCGACGGCAACCCCATGGCCCTAAGCTGGCAAACCATCTCCGCTCTGCTGCCAGCGGCATTTTCTATGGCCATGTTGGGCGCCATTGAGTCCTTATTGTGCGCCGTCGTGCTGGACGGTATGACCGGTAAGAAACACAACTCTAATACCGAATTGATTGGTCAGGGTGCCGGCAATATCATCGCCCCCTTCTTTGGTGGCATTACCGCAACCGCCGCCATCGCGCGGTCTGCGGCCAACGTGCGCGCAGGTGCCACCTCGCCGGTATCTGCCATTATCCATGCGCTGCTGGTGTTGCTGGCACTGCTGGTGCTGGCACCCTGGCTTTCCTGGCTGCCACTGGCCGCCATGGCATCACTGCTGCTGATGGTCGCCTGGAACATGAGCGAGGCGCATAAGGTCGTTTATCTGCTTCGACGGGCACCGAAAGATGACATTCTGGTGATGCTGCTGTGCATGTCACTGACCGTACTGTTTGACATGGTGATTGCCATCACCGTAGGCATAGTGCTGGCTTCCCTGCTGTTTATGCGACGTATTGCACGCATGACCCGCCTGAGCGAACTGAGCGCCGAAAACGGCCGCCTGGTGCTGCGCGTAAATGGCCCGTTGTTCTTCGCCGCCGCCGAGCGCATTTTTAATGAACTCCTGGTGCGCAGCGAAAGCTATGACGTGATTGTGTTGCAGTGGGATGCCGTACCGGTGCTGGACGCCGGTGGCCTGGATGCCCTACAGCGCTTTATCGAGGCCCTGCCGCCAGGCAAGCAGTTGGCGATCACCGACATGCCTTTCCAACCATTGAAAACGCTGGCGCGGGCGCGGGTACAACCCATTGAGGGGAGACTGCATTTCTACGCAACGCTACCTGAAGCATTGGCGTCACACGTAGCCTAACAAAACAAAAAGCCCGACAAGTCGGGCTTTAAACCATAGCGGGCACAGCAGCTACGCCCCTGCAAAGAGCACGTTTAGTTGCTGGTATCCAGCTCTGGGAAGCTCTTCACCAGCTCGTCGATGGCTTTCATCTGCACCAGGAACGGCTCCAGCTTGTCCAGCGGCAACGCAGACGGGCCATCACACTTGGCACTGTTTGGCTCTGGGTGCGCTTCAATGAACAGCCCCGCCAAGCCAACCGCCATACCCGCACGCGCCAACTCGGCAACCTGCGCACGACGGCCACCGGAAGCTGCGCCAAACGGATCACGCGTTTGCAGCGCATGGGTGACGTCAAAGATCACCGGATGACCACCGGTCACATTTTTCATCACGTTGATGCCCAGCATGTCGACAACCAGGTTATCGTAGCCAAAGTTACTGCCGCGATCACACAAGATCACCTGATCGTTACCGCCTTCCTTGAACTTGTCGACGATATTACCCATTTGCCCAGGGCTAACGAACTGTGGCTTCTTGACGTTGATCACTGCGCCGGTCTTGGCCATTGCTTCCACCAGGTCGGTCTGGCGAGCCAGGAAAGCGGGCAACTGGATAACGTCAACGACTTCGGACACGGGCTGCGCTTGTGAAGCTTCGTGCACGTCAGTGATAGTTTTCACGCCGAAGGTTTTTTTGATTTCTTCGAAGATTTTCATCCCTTCTTCCAGGCCCGGACCGCGGTACGAATGGATAGAAGAACGGTTGGCTTTATCAAAAGAGGCTTTGAAAACGTAAGGGATACCCAGTTTCTGCGTCACGGTGACGTAGTGTTCGCAGATGCGCATCGCCAGATCGCGCGATTCCAGCACGTTCATACCGCCAAACAGCACAAACGGCAGATCGTTCGCTACGTTGATGTCACCAATGCTAACCACTTTCTGTTTCATGCTTTCGCCTTTGTTGATGTTAAATCAAATGAATTAATGCAGCGTAACCTGTTTCGGTTCAATCGAGTGGATCTGTATTTTGATCACTTCGCTGACCGGATCTTCAGGACACTGTTCGACAAAATAGTTAAGATCGGAAATGGCGATATGGTTGCATTCCAATTGGGCGTAAATCAGCCCGCGATCGCGAATTTCGTAAGGATCATCAGGATCGAAGCACAGCACCGTTTCGCTGGCGCGCAGCGCCATTTCCATCTGTTTTTCTTCCATCAGGGCAGCTTTCAGCGTATCGAGCATCTTACGCACCACCATGACGTTTTCTGACTCATCGAGATCGTCGTCTTCCAACTCGGCGGCCAGACCCAGGTTGCCCTTGATCCACACTTCCAGTTGGTGTTCGTTCAGCGTCTCGCCGTTCAGCGGATTAATCAGCCACATTTCGTCATCCAGCCAGTCTGCTCGCAGGATCAACTGAGTGGGGAAAATCACCGGCAACAGCGGTAAACCCAAGTGCGCGGCAATATGCAGGAAAATGGTGCCAAGTGAAACTGGCGTCCCCTGCCGTCCTTCCAGCACTTTATCCAGCCAGATAGCGTCAGACAGACGATACACGCCGCTGGCACCACCAAAACCCCAGGTTTTGAAGAACAATTCAATGAGCGCGTCCAGTTGCTGTTCCTGGCTGAGATCCTGCGGCACCGCCGCTCGCGCGTCGTCGACCAGCTGTTGCAGCTTACGTTCGACCTCGACGGCGGGGAAATCACGCCGTACGGACTGCGATACCAGGATCACGCCCTCGCTCAGCAGCGAGGTGTTAAATTCAAAATCAGCAATGCTACTCATAAGTATCCCATCAGAAACGGTATTTTCGTCGTGGCAAGTTTAATTATCAGGTACAAACAACCCAACGCCAACACAAACGCCAGTGTGCGCAGGTTCTGGCTTTTGGTCTTTTTGCCCAATGCGACGTAGCCAAGCAGGATATAGATAATAACGCCAAACACCTTTTCGGTCAGCCATGAGTCCATACCCAACAGCGGATAAAACTTGAACATCACGACCAACGCAATGCCACTGACGAACAACACCGTATCATTTATGTGCGGTGTTATCTTCACCCAGCGCTTGTTCATCATAGCTGAATTGCGCCACTTCCAGAAGAAACGCAATACAAACAAGACAATACTGATGGTTACCGTCAACAAATGCAGATGTTTTAACGCCGAGTAGACTGCCATATTGCTTCCTTTTATTTATTCGCTGTGTGCTTATACCCGCCGTCTTTCACGCTGCGGCGTTGTTATCTACATTCACGCATCCCGGTGACTTGCCTGAGCCAACATCAGGAAACGATCGAAACTTGCTGCCAGGTAATACCGTGAAAGCCAGAGGCCAGCGTTTTGTTGGTTTTCAGTTACTGCTGCGGCCATTGACCAAACGTCACCCGATCGTTGTCACCGTAATCACGGCGCGTGGCGATCGAAATAAAACCGGCGGCATGCAGCAACGCTCGTACGCTCTCACCTTGCTGCCAGCCATGTTCCAGCAAAAGCCAGCCCTGTGGCTGCAAATGCAGTGGCGCCTGTTGCACAATAGCGGATAAATCTGCCAATCCATGCTGCTGTGCGACCAGCGCACTGCTAGGCTCAAAACGCACGTCGCCCTGTGCCAGGTGTGGATCGGCTGCGTCAATGTACGGAGGATTGCTGGCAATCAAAGCGTACGTTTGGCCTGTCAGGGGCGCAAACCAACTGCCTTGAAGAAATTGCACATTGCCGATCGCCAGCTTCTGCGCATTATGCTGTGCCAGCGCCACCGCCTCAGGCTGCAAATCAACGCCCGTCACGCTACAGTCCGGGCGTTCGCTGGCCAACGCCAGCGCAATGGCGCCAGTGCCGGTACCGAGATCGAGGATGGTGCAAGGGGACGGTGGTAGACGCTCCAACGCCAGTTCTACCAAGCATTCGGTGTCTGGACGAGGGATCAGGGTCGCGGGGGATACCGACAGCGGCAGAGACCAAAACTCCCGCTCGCCGATCAGATACGCCACCGGCTCGCCGCGTTCACGGCGCACCAGCAGCCTTTCCAACTGTTCCTGCTGTTGATGCGTCAGCAGCGTTTCACCAAACGCCATCAGGAAGGTTCTGGCCCGGCCCGTCACAAAACCCAATAGGATTTCGGCATCACGCCGGGCGCTTTCACTTTGCGTCAGACGGGCAACCGCCGCCCTCAGCCAAGATTGATAATCCATTACTCGGGCTCTGCGGACAGCGCAGCAAGCTGGTCGGCCTGGTATTCCTGCACAATCGGCTGGATCAACATGTCCAGCTTGCCTTCCATGACCTCATCCAGACGGTACAGCGTCAGGTTGATACGGTGGTCGGTCACTCGCCCCTGAGGGAAGTTGTAGGTCCGGTTGCGATCGGAACGGTCGCCGCTACCCAACAGGTTACGGCGCGTTGATGCTTCCGCCTGCTGACGCTTGGCCATCTCGGCAGCACGGATACGTGCGCCCAACACCGACATCGCCTTGGCTTTGTTTTTGTGCTGTGAACGCTCATCTTGGCATTCCACCACAATGCCGGTCGGCAAGTGAGTAATACGGATTGCCGAGTCGGTGGTGTTAACGTGCTGGCCGCCGGCACCAGAAGAACGGAAGGTATCGATTTTCAGATCGCCCGCGTTGATCTCTGGCAGTTCCGCTTCCGGCACGGCCGGCATGACAGCCACGGTACAGGCAGAGGTATGAATTCGCCCCTGCGACTCGGTTTCCGGTACACGCTGCACGCGGTGACCACCTGATTCAAATTTCAATTGGCCGAAAACGCCGTCGCCAGAAACCTTGGCAATCACTTCTTTATACCCGCCATGCTCACCTTCGTTGGCGCTCATGACCTCGACACGCCAGCGACGCGTTTCGGCATAACGGCTGTACATACGGAACAGATCGCCGGCAAAGATCGCCGCTTCGTCACCCCCGGTACCGGCACGGACCTCCAGGAAGCAATCACGCTCGTCATCGGGATCTTTCGGCAAGAGCAGCAGTTGCAACTGCTGCTCCAGCTCTTCCGTCGCCGCCTTGGCCTGCTTCAGCTCTTCCTGCGCCATTTCGCGCATTTCAGGATCGTCCAGCATCATTTCCGCCGTTGCCAGGTCGTCCTGCACCTGACGCCATTCCAGGAAACAGCGGCTAACGTCGGTCAGCTGTGCATATTCGCGCGATAACGCGCGGAACCGATCTTGGTCGGCAATAACGCCGGCATCGCCGAGCAACGCCTGCACTTCTTCATGGCGCTCTTGTAACGCTTCCAGTTTGGCAACAATAGAAGGCTTCATGCGTGGTATTAAACCCTGTTAAAAGAGAAAACTAATGCTGATCCAGCCCGAGGCTGTCGCGTAATAATTGCAACCGCTCCACGTCGCCATCGCCGGCGGCCTGTTGGAGGGATTTGGTAGGGGCATGAATAAGGCGGTTGGTCAGCCGGTGGGCCAGTTCGTGAATAACCTGTTCCACGTCGGCGCCTTGCGCAATGGCAGCCAAGGCTTTGGTTTCCATTTCTGCACGGATCTGATCGGCCTGCGAACGGTAATCGCGGATGGTTTCCACCGCGCCCTGTGAGCGCAGCCAGGCCATAAAATTGGTGCTTTCCTGCTGAACGATCGACTCCGCCTGCACTGCCGCGGCCTTGCGCTGCGCCAGATTGCTTTGAATGATGGCGTGCAGATCGTCCACGCTGTACAAATAGGCGTTAGCCAGTTTGCCCACTTCGGGTTCTATATCGCGAGGTACGGCAATATCCACCAACAGCATCGGTTGGTTACGGCGCGCTTTTAGCGCCCGCTCCACCATCCCTTTACCGATGATCGGCAGCGGGCTGGCGGTAGAACTGATAATAATGTCGGCGTCCGCCAAACGTTCGTCGATCTCCGGCAGCGTAATGACTTCTGCGCCGACTTCATCCGCCAAGAGTTGGGCACGTTCGCGGGTACGGTTAGCGATAATCATGTGCCGTACTTTGTGCTCGCGCAGATGACGCGCCACCAGCTCTATCGTCTCGCCTGCGCCGACAAGCAGCACATTCAGTTCAGCAAGCGATTCGAAGATTTGTCGTGCCAAAGTACAGGCGGCGAAAGCCACGGATACGGCACTGGCACCAATTTCAGTTTCGGTGCGCACGCGTTTGGCAACAGAGAAGGATTTTTGGAACAGACGTTCAAGCTCACCGGACAGTGACTGACCGCGTTGTGATTCAGCAAAGGCTTTTTTTACCTGCCCGAGGATCTGCGGCTCACCCAGTACCAACGAATCCAACCCACTGGCCACACGCATCAAATGGCTAACTGCGTCATTACCGTGGTGCCAATACAGGCTTTTACTCACTTCTTCCGGGCGCAGATGGTGGTACTCACACAGCCAGGCAACCAGCTGTTCGTGAATATGTTCCTGTTGTTCCACGCTAAGGTAAAGCTCGGTACGGTTGCAGGTAGACAACACGACACCGCCCTGCACCAACGGTTGTTGGAGCAAGCTGGTCAGCGCCTGTTCGATTGACTCTGGAGAGAAGGTCACCCTTTCACGCAGAGAAACCGGAGCGGTTTTGTGATTTATACCTAACGCCAGCAGGGTCATTGCTTCGAGTAATACTTCTTTTGGTACGGGTTCTCGTTGAACGGCATTCTACTTGATGCGCGGGATCAATAAAAGTCACAACCGCATCTTCCGTTCAATCGCTGAAATAGTCAGCACCAATTGATTAATCTATAATAAATACAGCAGGATAAATAACAATTTGACGATATATCATACTGAATTTTAGTGCAGCATGCGATATTGCGCACAGTATTCGGTAAAACATACACCCTGAGTATACCGGTAGCGATCAAACATCCGGTGATTACCAGCCCAAAGTGCCGCAACGAAAGCTAGGATCTAAAAGGAATGAGACCTGTTGGCAAAAAACATGTTTAGCCTGAAGGTAGAAAAATGCAGAGCCCGCAAAGCATAACAACGAAATAATAATCCGTACTGAAAGCTTCATACTCGTGTGTCCTCCCGGCGATAAACACTCACATCATACCCTTCACGACATCAACTAAACGCCAACGACAAGCGATCGGCTGCCCAGAGATATTCTTGTGTTCGCAGCGGCAGGGTTGAGTGATTGTGTTAATCTTAATAGCAAACGCTGCGCATAACCCCGAGCCACATCGCCGTGACAAAGCCGGGAAGATTCAACGCGATGCAGCAAAAAATTGACTCGCCTGCGCAGCCCCGCTAGCGTAAACGGTGATACCACGGTTTCGCTGTGCGTGCCCGTAAGGACAAAAGGACAAGAGAAAGTTATGCCAATCCGCAAAGTTAGTTTGCTACGCCTGATCCCGCTGGCCAGCCTGGTGCTGGCTGCCTGTACCACCACCAAACCGTCCGGCCCGGCAACCAGCCCAACGTCGCCGCAGTGGCGAGCCCATGAACAAGCGGTGCAACAGCTTGATCAGTATCAGACCCGTGGTTCTTTTGCCTATCTGTCAGACCAGAAAAAAGTCTACGCTCGTTTCTTCTGGCAACAGTATTCGCCTGAACGTTATCGCCTGCTGCTGACCAACCCGCTTGGCAGCACTGAGCTTGATCTCAACGTACAGAAAAACGTGGTGCAGTTGACGGATAACCAGGGCAAACGCTATGTCAGTGACAATGCCGAAGAGATGATCCGCAAACTGACCGGCATGGCCATTCCGCTGGACAACCTGCGCCAATGGATGCTCGGTCTGCCAGGTGAAGCCAACGACTTCAAGCTGGATGACCAATACCGTTTGAACTCGCTGAGTTACCAGCAAGGCAGCCAGACCTGGACCGTGGACTACCAGGATTACAACAACAGCCTCACACCACAGTTACCAAGCCGCCTCGAGCTGAAACAGGGTGACCAACGCATCAAGCTGAAAATGGATAATTGGACACTCAAATGATCCGTCAGTGGCCAGCACCCGCTAAACTCAATTTGTTTTTATACATCACAGGGCAACGCGCCGACGGTTACCACCTGCTGCAGACGCTGTTCCAATTTTTGGATTACGGCGACACGCTGACCATCGACGTGCGGCAGGATGAACATATCCGCCTGCTGACGCCTGTCGAAGGCGTGCCGGACGAACAAAACCTGATCGTCCGTGCTGCACGGTTATTGCAGCAGTATTGCGATCGCCACGAACTGAACACCGCCCCGCGCGGTGCCGACATCAGCATCGAGAAACGCCTGCCGATGGGGGGCGGGCTCGGCGGCGGCTCCTCCAATGCAGCCACGGTATTGGTGGCGTTGAACGCACTGTGGCACTGCGGCTTGAGCGATGACCAATTAGCGGAACTGGGGCTGACCCTCGGTGCCGATGTGCCGGTTTTCGTTCGGGGTCATGCCGCGTTTGCCGAAGGTATTGGTGAACAATTACAACCGGCGAACCCGCAAGAAAAGTGGTATTTGGTTGCCCATCCGGGCGTCAGCATCCCTACCCCCGTCATTTTTGGTGATGCCGATTTAAAAAGAGACACCCCGGTTCGCCCGTTAAATGTGCTGTTACAGGCAACTTACGCAAATGATTGCGAACCAATAGCAAGAAAACGTTTTCGCGAGGTTGAACAGCTTGTTTCTTGGCTGTTAGAATACGCGCCGTCACGCCTGACTGGCACAGGTGCTTGTGTGTTTGCTGAATTCGACACAGAAACCGCCGCCCGTCAGGTGTTAAATCAAGCCCCGGAGTGGATACGTGGTTTTGTAGCGCGTGGCGTTAACGTCTCTCCACTACATCGCATTCGTTCCGGGCAGATTGAGCCGTAGTTCTCGTTTCGCTGCGCAGAGTCGTTCACACCTGGCCCTGTAATCCCTGCGCCGCTGCGGTTCAAATTGTTTTTTTACACACCCGTATGATATTGCGCCGGCGTCGCTAACTGCCCCTTAGCGGAGGCCGAATGATAATATCTTCTCTGGACGCATGCCTGAGGTTCTTCTCGTGCCTGATATGAAGCTTTTTGCTGGTAACGCCACCCCGGAACTAGCACAACGTATTGCCAACCGTTTGTACACCAGCCTTGGTGACGCCGCTGTAGGTCGTTTTAGCGACGGCGAAGTGAGCGTGCAAATCAACGAAAATGTACGCGGCGGTGATATTTTCATCATCCAGTCCACCTGTGCCCCTACCAACGACAACCTGATGGAACTGGTTGTTATGGTAGATGCCCTGCGTCGCGCCTCCGCAGGTCGTATTACTGCTGTTATCCCTTACTTCGGTTATGCCCGCCAGGATCGCCGCGTGCGTTCTGCTCGTGTGCCAATCACGGCCAAAGTTGTAGCCGATTTCCTCTCCAGTGTAGGGGTTGACCGCGTTTTGACGGTGGATCTGCACGCTGAACAGATCCAAGGCTTCTTCGATGTTCCGGTAGATAACGTGTTCGGTAGCCCGATCCTGCTGGAAGACATGCTGCAACAGAATCTGGAAAACCCAATCGTGGTTTCCCCAGACATCGGTGGCGTAGTGCGCGCCCGCGCTATCGCCAAACTGCTTAACGATACCGATATGGCTATCATCGATAAACGCCGCCCACGTGCGAACGTTTCCCAGGTGATGCACATCATTGGTGACGTGGCAGGCCGTGACTGCGTGCTGGTCGACGACATGATCGACACCGGTGGTACCTTGTGTAAAGCAGCTGAAGCGTTGAAAGAACGCGGTGCCAAGCGCGTATTTGCCTACGCGACACACCCGATCTTCTCCGGTAACGCTGTGGAAAACATTCGCAACTCGGTGATCGATGAAGTGATTGTCTGCGACACTATTCCGTTGTCACCAGAAATCAAAGCACTGAAAAACGTACGTACTCTGACGCTGTCTGGCATGCTGGCTGAAGCCATCCGCCGTATCAGCAATGAAGAGTCAATTTCTGCAATGTTCGAGCATTAATCACTTCTCTTTTCGGTGCGGCCCCCTGCCGCATCGTCTTGATGAGTTGCCCGACAGCAGAAAAAGAAAAACCCGTTGGTGCATATGCAGCAACGGGTTTTCTACGGGTAGTCGAACATGACCTTAGACCTTAATGCGTGGCAGGTGTCCTTTGCCTAATGCTAGCTCCCTTTTATCTTTTTAATCAATGTGACGGACGATGATTATCGTTACGGCAACGTTTATCAAAGTGTTTTACCCACCAGTAGCGATCAGCCACCTGCTCACGACCGCCAATACGGGCACCGACCAGCCATAGCAACGCCCCCACGAAAATACTCATGATTGCGCCATGGGCGAAAAATTGCGGTAAATTGAACTGAGATACTTCAGCAACAATGGTGTATCCGACGCCGCCGACCATCACGATCAGCCCCAGCCCCATAAAAAAGTTGCCCATTCTGTCCGCGTTTCTGCGTTTCATATGCCACCTCCATAGTGCCATTTGCCAACTGGGATAACTCATTAACTGGTTAACCCACTTTGATAAGTTGAGTATAGCCTCTGCCCCGGCAAGATGATTGAGGAAGTGATCACAAATGGTAAAGAAAACATGACAAATCTTTACCCTATACGAGTCATTAGCTAACAAATTGAATGGTTCCGCTAATGAATTAATCTTTCTTCTCGCGATAACCGTACATCGGTGCTGAGTATGCATCAGGATTTTGTCATTCGGTGTGTGGACGGGTAGACTAATGCCCTTTCCAATAAGTCGATCAAAGCGAATCCCCCAGTGAGCAGTATTAAATTGATAGTCGGCCTGGCGAATCCAGGCGCTGAATATGCCCAGACGCGCCACAATGCCGGTGCCTGGTACGTCGATTTACTGGCCCAGCGCCATAATCAGCAGTTGAAGGAAGAGAGCAAATTCTTCGGCTACACCGCCCGTCTGAATCTGGCGGGCAATGACGTACGCCTGCTGGTGCCCACCACCTTTATGAACCTCAGCGGCAAAGCTGTGCTGGCCATGGCCAATTTCTACCGCATTGAGCCAGACGAAATCCTGGTGGCACATGATGAATTGGATATTCCACCCGGTGTCGCAAAAATCAAACTGGGTGGCGGCAACGGCGGCCATAACGGACTGAAGGATATTCAGAACAAGTTTGGCAATAACCCGAATTTCTACCGCCTGCGCATCGGTATTGGTCACCCGGGCGATAAAAACAAAGTGGTGGGTTTCGTGCTTGGCAAGCCACCGGCCAGCGAGCAAAAAATGATTGATGAAGCGATCGATGAAGCGGCGCGTTGCACCGAGCTCTTGCTGACGGACGGATTGGAAAAAACCGTTCGCCGCTTGCACAGCTTCAAGGCGCAGGCCTGATAGTGAACAATTGCAGCGGGCATCGCGCCCGCTGCTGGCTGCGTTAGGTTCTCAATTTGAAGGTTTCTTCGCCAACATTCGCGTCATCGGTTTGGTAACCCTCCTCAGCCACGTAATATTGGGGATCGTCCAGTTCGTGGCTGCAAAACGGGCCAGCTTGTTTCAACAGGCGTACGCAGTCGCTGCTCAAATGACGTAGCCGAATCGATTTCCCCGCCGCCAAATAGCGCGCCGTCAGCTTATCAATCGCCTCAACCCCGCTGGAATCCATCACTCGGGTACCGGCAAAATCCAACACCACATTTTGCGGGTCGTTTTTGGGTTCGAACAGTTCGGCAAAGGCCGCTGTGGAACCAAAGAACAGCGGACCGTCCAACTGATATACCGCAACCTCGCCTTCCACCTGATGCTGACGCACACGAATACGCGCCTGCTGCCAGGCAAACACCAACGCCGAGATAATCACCCCACTGATCACCGCCATCGCCAGATCGGTAAAGATAGTAATCAGGGTGACCAATAGCATCACCAACGCATCCGCTTTCGGCATTCGGCGTAAGCGGCGCAGCGAGCTCCATTCAAAGGTGTTGTAGCACACCACCAGCATCACTCCGGCCAGTGCCGCTACCGGCAACAGGCCGATATAGCCCGACAGGCTGACGACAAAAAGGATTAACAGCACCGCACCGACGGCACCAGAAATGCGCCCGCGACCGCCAGAGGTGAAATTGATGATCGATTGACCAATCATCGCGCAACCGGCAAAACAGCCAAACAGGCCACATACCGCGTTGCCTGCGCCTTGGGCGATACTCTCACGGTTGCCGTTGCCTTTCTTCCCGCCCATTTCATCAAGCACTGTCATGGTTAGCAGCGATTCTATCAATCCCACCAGTGCGATAACCACCGCGTACGGCAATACCACTTTCAGCATTTCCAGGTTGAACGGTGCCATCGGCAAGCTGAAATGCGGCAACGCCCCGGAGATATCTGCCAGATCGCCCACCCGCAGGGTATGCAGGTTAAACCCAATAGCCAGAGCCGAAACCACAATCAGCGCCGCTAACGAGGCTGGAATAACCCGCGTTAACCGCGGGAATAACACCACCACCAGGATCGCCAGAGCCACCAGTCCGTACATCAGCAGCCCCTGCCCTGCAATCATATGCAATTGTGCCAACATGATGACGATCGCCAGGCCATTCACAAAGCCGTGGATAGCAGGCAGTGGCACCAGCCGTATAAACTTACCAAGACGGAACACGCCGATCAGAATCTGGATAACCCCGGCGAAAATCGTCGCCCACAACACATAGGCCATACCCTGTTGTGCAGCCAGGCTCATCAATACAACCACTATCGAACCCGCTGCGCCCGAAACCATGCCCGGCTTGCCACCAAACAGTGCGGTCACCAGACCGATAATAAACGCGGTGTGCAATCCGACGATGGGGGAAAGCCCGGCGACCAGCGAAAAGCCGACCGCCTCAGGTATCATTGAAACTGCCACGACAAAGCCCGCCAGAACCTCGTTCTTGACGGCTGACAGCCTGAAATTGTTCAGGTTAAACATGGAATAATCACTTCTGACAGATAAAACACATTCCCGCAGCACGGGAAGCAGAACCGCATGGCGCGGCTAACCTCAGGAGGGAGTAACTCAGGGTGGACTGGGCAAGAAGTACATCCGACACGTTTCCTGTAGGTTAATCAGAAGTGTCAGTATGTGTAAATGTGATCTAAATCTCAATAAAAACCGACTGGGTTGCCACACTTCACCGCCCGTTCGCGAAAAAAACGCCATGGCGTCGTCCGTTTTGCGGCCCATTGAATTGCGTGTGCTGATGAAAACGGCCAACTGAATTCTCAAGCCAAATCCTTCATCCTGGGGTTCAGGCGTGCAGAAAGGACCCTCTGAGGCAGCCAATAGATTCACATTCATCACCCGCCCCCTAACTTTCAACGGAAATGAATAAGAAAATGACGACAGTAATAACGGCAACAACGGAAATATAAAAATACAGAACCCATTCGTGATATGAAAATCAAGATGACTGACCAAGAAAAATTAATAAATTCAATTTAAAATAACACCGCAGGCGATATTTAATAATTAAAAAACAACTTGATTAGATAACGAAAAACGTCCAACGACTCTCATAAATGTTATGTGTAAGCTGTATTCGGTGATTGCAAAACCACGGGCCAACGATAAATGCAACAAAGCACGCTAATAGGCCAATGCTCAGGAAACACCGCATTCCGCAATGCCAATTTTGGCAAATCAAGGCCCATCTACAAGGCGGAACCCGCTTGGCACCGCCAACACAACCGATGACAGGCCCCTGTTAAGGCTGATTGCCGGTTAAAAAACAGGCCAGGCGTAGTCGAACGTCACTCACTCACCGGCCGCATCACCCCATTTTCCTGTGATACACAGCCAGATCGAGAAAAACGGTCATTACGTGTATAATGGCGCCATTATTTCGTCCTTTATGCAGTGGGTTAAACCTAACCGGCTGATAGTTAAGATATTTAAGGTGAGAACAACATGGGATTCAAATGCGGTATCGTCGGCCTGCCTAACGTAGGCAAATCCACCCTGTTCAACGCGTTGACCAAAGCGGGTATCGAAGCAGCCAACTTCCCGTTCTGTACCATTGAACCTAACACCGGTGTGGTACCGATGCCCGATCCGCGTCTGGACCAGCTGGCCGAGATCGTTAAGCCTCAGCGCATTCTGCCAACCACCATGGAATTCGTTGACATCGCGGGCCTGGTTAAAGGTGCGTCCAAAGGTGAAGGCCTGGGCAACCAGTTCCTGACCAACATCCGTGAAACCGAAGCGATCGGCCATGTGGTTCGTTGCTTTGAAAATGACAACATCATTCACGTAAACAACAAAGTTGACCCGGCTGATGACATCGACGTCATCAACACCGAGCTGGCACTGTCGGATCTCGACACGTGCGAACGTGCTATTCACCGCGTGCAGAAAAAGGCGAAAGGCGGCGACAAAGACGCGAAAGCCGAACTGGCCGCACTGGAGAAATGCCTGCCACAGTTGGAAAACGCCGGTATGCTGCGTGCGCTGGATCTGTCCGAAGAAGATAAGGCAGCGATCCGCTACCTGAGCTTCCTGACGCTGAAACCAACCATGTACATCGCCAACGTCAACGAAGACGGCTTCGAGAACAACCCATACCTGGATAAAGTGCGTGAAATCGCGGCGGGCGAAGGCTCGGTAGTGGTTGCCGTATGCGCCGCGGTAGAGTCAGACATCGCCGAACTGGAAGACGAAGACCGCGCAGAATTCATGGCCGAACTGGGCCTGGAAGAGCCGGGCCTGAACCGCGTGATCCGTGCCGGCTACGAGCTACTGAACCTGCAAACCTACTTTACCGCCGGTGTAAAAGAAGTTCGTGCCTGGACCATCCCTGTTGGCGCCACCGCACCGCAGGCGGCCGGCAAGATCCACACCGACTTCGAGAAAGGCTTTATCCGCGCACAGACCATCGCTTTTGAAGACTTCATCACCTACAAGGGTGAGCAAGGTGCCAAAGAAGCCGGCAAGATGCGTTCAGAAGGTAAAGACTACATCGTTAAAGATGGCGACGTGATGAACTTCTTGTTCAACGTCTAAGCCCCAGCCTCAAACTCAAAAAACCACGCTCCGGCGTGGTTTTTTCTTTTCATATCGCCTGACAATATCCGCGAACACCGGGTATCAGCTCTTGAACATGTCATGCCTTTCTCAATAAAAGCAGCCACAATGCGAGTGCGGAAAACACGGCATATATCGCCATAAAAAGGAAAATAGAGGCTAATAACGCGCTAAAAACACCCATTTTATCCGCCAGCCAACCTGCAGCCAAAGGCGTGGCATTGAACAAATAAACGATAAAGTAAAACTTTGATACCGCATGCCAATCCGGCGCCGCCAAAGACATTTTATTCACCAAAATGGCGCCCCCCACAAAAACCGCGCCATACGAAAAGCCGGACAACGCCAGGCTGATTGCGGCACTCAAAACAGAACCGTCCTCCAAAGCCATAGTCATAATCACCATCGAGAAAACTTGCGCAATCAGCCCCAGTATCAAAGAGAACTCAGGCTTCAAAAAACGCGGGAGCGTCAACTGCACCACGCCGGCAACCAACAAATAACTCGTGGCGATATAGCCAAAGTAAGCGGATGACTGAAGCCCGAACACATCAATTGCCGTCGTCGGCCCCAGAGAAAGGATTAATGCGGCATAGGACCAAGAGATGAATACACACAACGCAAGCAGGTAAAAGCGGGTTTTACTAAAGTCAGCGTCATTATTTTCTGTCGCTTTCGCCCCCACTGCACTGGCGCTCGGTGGCGTATGCTTCGGCCAAAAAATAACGATGGCGAGAGCGGATAAAGAAACAAGTGTGGCGATGGTCACCGACGGCGATGCGAGGGGATAAAACGCCAGCTGAGAATAAACGCTGCTGATCATCGGCCCCAACGCCAGACCGGTCACCAACGCCAAACTGCCCAGTTGTGCGGCGCGTTTTGCACTGTCACCCTGGCTGAACTTAATCAACAGCGTGTTAATTATCGCCGTCACCATTCCAGCACCCAAACCGGAAATAAACCTGAAAGCGCAGAGCGCGTGTAACGAACCGGCAAATGAAAAGCACAGCGTTGGCACCACCACAACCATCAGCGAGGCAACCAGCATTAATTTGGCATTTTTACCGGTTATGTTGAGCTTCCGTGATAGAAACAGTGCCAGCAGCACGCCAAACCCGTATGAAGAAAAAATGAATGTCAGGTCGATATTACGCAGTTCAAAGGTTTCTTTATATAATGGATATAACGGCGTAGGAGAGCCACTGTTCAATAAGATAAAAAACAAAGCGGCCGTTAGCGCCGCCAATATGCCCTTATGGCCTCGGGTTATCTGAGAGTAAGTCATAATACCACCGTCATTGAAAACCCAAAGGGTAACACCCTACAAGACCGTGAACTTTCGCCCCCGCACTTTTTTTCTTATCATTCGGACATTAAAGCCAAATAGCCTATTGAAAGACGGCCGCCAACACACACCATGTATTCACCCACGACAGCCGCAGGGCGGTATGTACAGACATGTCCAAAATAGCTATTATTCCAATAATAAATTTTATCAGAGCAGGTAATGATGGATCCGTTATCCGATATTGTTTCCAGGCTAAAAATAAGCAGTCAGAAAATTGTCACTTTTGACATGGCTATCAATACCAAAGCGCTGTTTCCAGAATATTCCGGCATGAAGATCTACATTGCCAAGAGCGGCTCGTTTTTCATCAAAATGGATGGGGATACAGCCACTTATCAAATTGACCAAGGCGATGTGCTGATTTTATCAAGCGGACGAGAATTCAGTATTTTCGATAACGCCAATGCCCCGTCTATCGATATAAGAAAAATCCACGTGATGAAGGACAGATCCTCTTACTTTACCAATGGAGGGAACGCTTTCTCATTTGTGGGTTGTCGATTCGTATTCCAAATCAACGACACCTTCCGCTTTATTACCAGTCTTCCTGAACCCATAGTGATCAAAACGCAAAGAGAAGAAAACGAGGGCATTAAGGATTTCTTGACCCGACTGTCATCGGAGATAGAAAAGCCGGGCCCCGGTGCAGAGTTAATCACAGAACATCTTTTACAAATCATTTTTACACAGGCGTTGAGAGTGCTGTTGTCCTCAGGCGCGCTTGGCCGTGGCGAGGGTTGGTTTTATGCGATGGCTGACAAAAATATCGGACTGGCACTGACCTGCATACACGATCAGCCGGGAAAGAAATGGCGTCTGGATGATCTCGCCAAAGTTGCCGGCATGTCACGCACCGCCTTTACCACAAAGTTCAGAAGGCTGGCCGGCTATAGCGTCAACGAGTATATCCGCGTCTGGCGGTTTAGCCTGGCCATCGAGCGAATGGTGACCAATAAAGAAAAAATATCCCAAATCGCATTTGATCTGGGATACGAATCGGAAAGCGCGTTCAGCACCGCGTTCAAAAAAAGCATGGGGGAATCGCCAAGAAGTTACATCAGTAACCATGTTCCCTGACGAACCAACGGCGGCACATCCCTGTGCATTTCTTATGCTGTTATGCTTTTTCTGCAAACCAGACAGCGGGGAGATCCGTCTGCAACGTTATTGTTTTAATTTGCGTGTAGGCATTGAGCGTTTCTTTGCAAAACTCTCGACCAATCCCGCTGTTCTTGTAGCCGCCGAAGGCGGTGCCATCGGTAATATTTGAATAACGGTTGATCCAAACGGAGCCCGCTTCCAGCCTGTCGGCGGTATCCATGGCGTTTTTCAGACTGGTAGTGTAGATCCCTGATGCCAGGCCATATTCGCTATCGTTAGCCTGCGCGATCATCTCTTCGTAATCAGACCATTTGATCAACGTCAGTACCGGCCCAAAAATTTCCTCCTGGCAAATACGCATCGTATTTTGCGCAGAAAAAATCGTAGGTTCGATGAAGTACCCTTGCTCGCAACCGGCTACGATGCGGCGTTTCCCACCGGTTAGCAACGTTGCGCCCTCATCAAGGCCCGTTTGTATATAAGCGAGCACCCGCATGCCCTGTTTTTCAGAAACCAGGCAGCTGACGCGAGAGTGCTCCTCTAAAGGCGAACCTATACGAACGCGTTCAAAAGACGCCACCAGCTTGGCACAGAAACTGTCGTAAATATCTGCATGAACGAACAGCCGTGTTCCCGCCAGGCAAGACTGCCCGTTATTGTGGATGGCGGCGAACGTCACGTTATCCACCACCGCATCAATATCGCTGATATCAGGGAACACAATATTGGGGCTCTTGCCGCCCAGTTCCAGCGTGACAGGCACCAGCCGTTCAGCCGCCGCCTTGGCGACCAGCTTGCCTACTTCCGTGCTGCCGGTGAAAGATAGCTTGCGCACCTTTTTATTGCCGGTGAGCGCCGCCCCCGCCACGCTCCCCAACCCGGTAATGATGTTGACGACGCCAGCGGGGAAAATCTTGGCAATCATCTTTCCCAGTTCCAGGGTCGAAAGCGAAGCGTTTTCATCGGCCTTCAGCACCACCGTATTACCGGTCACCAACGCCGGTGCCAATTTGAATGCCGCCATAATGGCCGGTGCATTCCAGGGAATAATCTGTCCACACACGCCAAGCGGCTCGCGCTTCGCCAGGCTGTAGCCATCTGCAATCCCCCTTCCGGTGTCCTCATGCCCCATGATCACCGAAGCAAAATAGCGATAGTGCCTGACCGCCGTTTGGTAATCACGGCGGACTTCACTGATACAACGGCCCACATCCTGCGCGTCGATGTGTGCCATTCTTTCCATGTCGCTTTCCAGCATATCCGCCAGTTGCAGCACCAGGCGTGCGCGGGCCTGTTGCCCTAACGCTTTCCATGCTGGGAAAGCGGCTTGTGCCGCCAGGACGGCGCGTTCAACATCCTGTTCGTTGCAGTAGTGCAAATCCGCCAGACGTTCTCCAGTCGAGGGCGAAATGACAGGATGGATGTCTGCGCCATCCAGCTCAAATACGTTGTTAATCAGGGGCCCGTAGGCTTTATTCAATTTCATATTCATTCCAACAAGCATTAATGTAAGCCGCCGCCGACGATCAGGTTCTCACCCGTCACCCAACCCGCCTCATCCGACGCGAGATAAGCCACGGCCGGCGCAATGTCCTCAGGCGTGCCAATCCGGCCCAGCGGCGTAATTGACTCAATGTGCGTTTTAAACCCGGTGTCAAAGAAGCCGCTGTCATGCACACCTTCGGTTATAACCAGCCCCGGATTGACCGCATTGACTCGAATATTTCGCCCACCGAGTTCATTAGCCAATGTCTTGGTGATTGAATCCACCGCAGCTTTTGACGCGGTATACACCAGCGAATTGGCTGGCGTAAACGAAGTTACGCTAGAGCTAATATTGACGATGCTGCCGCCAGATTCAGGCATAGCGGCGACCGCCGCCTTGCAGCAATAAATCAGCCCTTTCACATTCAGATTAAAATGTCTCTCATATTCGCTATCGCTGAACGCTTCCAGACTGTTCGTCGCATAAACCCCGGCATTATTGACCAATACGTCTAACCGGCCATATTGCTCGACAATTTCTTGAATCAACCCGTTAACTTCGGCTTCGATACCGACGTTAGCCTGCAACGGGAAAGCGACGCCGCCTTGCTCATTGATCGCTTTAACCAATCTATTGGCATCGTCTTGCCCACGGGAATAGTTAATGAAAACAACGGCGCCTTCTGCCGCCAGGCGTTTAGCAATCGCTGCGCCAATTCCCTTTGAACTGCCTGTAACCAGGGCTACTTTATTTTCAAAGCGTTTCATTAGTCATTCTCCTCGGTGTCAGTAAAATTCAGGGAGGAGATTACGTGGATCACGCGCAATGCTGCATAGCTGGACGAACATAAAACCTTATCGAACGAACAGCATTGTCAGCATGTAAATTGAGCGCCCGACAATAAACGCGCAATCAGAATGACAACCACAGGCGGCAACCATCCCCTGCTCTGCTTTACGATTTTTGCTGCATAGTTCTGCGAGTACGGAAATTGAGAGTTCGTCAGTTATCTCAATCCACCCCCCAACGTGGATTTTTTGTTTTAACCGATGATATTGATTTTGAGCCACGTCAGCGCAATAATATACAGCGTATAAATATGGAGCGCTCAATGGTTACCGCACACGTTTTCATCGCATGCAGTCTGGATGGTTTTATCGCACGGCAAAATGGCGACATCGACTGGCTATTGCAACGCGACACCTCGGCCGAAGATCATGGTTTCGACGACTTTATCGCTGACAAAGAGATGATCCTGATGGGAAGAGGCACTTATGAAAAAGTGCTCACCTTCGATAGCTGGCCTTATAACCTCCCGGTACTCGTGCTGTCCGAACAGCTGGCCAAAGAACCGGTTCCTCTGGCTCTGGAGAGCAAAGTCCGGTTCTCCACTCTCACGCCAAAGCACGCGCTTGAGTCATTGGCCGAGCAGGGAGTGCATCGGGTGTATGTTGATGGCGGGCAATTAATACAGTCCTTCCTGCGCGAGGGGCTGATCGCCGATATGGTGATCACCACCGTTCCCGTGCTACTGGGTTCGGGCCGGCCGTTGTTCGGCGATATGGCACAAGACATCGGTTTAGCACTGGTATCAAGCCGAAGCTTCCCTTCGGGCCTGGTGCAGTCCCACTATAGGGTGCTACCCCAGTGACGCGCCCACGCGGACGGCCGACCAACGGCAAAGGGGTGGCGCGAGATGACATTCTGAATGCCGCTCTTGGCCTGATGGATGAAAGTGGCGGACAAGGGCTGACGATGCGTGCCCTCGCCGCCCGGCTTGGCGTCACACCAATGAGCCTGTATCACCACATTGGTGACCTTGCCGGGCTGCTACGCGCCTTGTCGGATCGCGTTTATGCGGAAACGCTGGCAGGATTGGACGGGTTGCCAGATCATCAGGCAGAAATTCGCACTTTGCTCACTCGCTACCACCGTGCTGTGGGTCACCATCCCCAATTAACGCTGGCGATTTTTGCTACACCCGAAGCCTTTGCCGGGGTAACCCGTCAGATCACCGATCGCCTCATGGCCTTGCTGGCCAAGATCACGACAGATCCCCTTCTTTGGCGCGATATTTTGATTGATCACGCGCATGGCAGTGGCTTGGCCCTTGTTTCGGTTCGCGGCGAGCCCCTACAAGTCCAGGCACTACAAAAGCAATATCAACAGGCTCTTGATCGTCTGCTGAACACGTTATCCGCGAGCGCGTAGCACCTTATCAATCAACCCCCACTCTACCGCCTCATCAGCACTCATAAAGCGGTCGCGATCGAGAACACGCTCGACCTCTTCATAGCTACGGCCACAGTGTTCGGCGTACAGCCGGATCACGGTGTGCTTGGTGCGCTTCATCTCTTCAGCGTGGATCAGAATATCTGACGCCTGCCCCTGAAAACCTCCCAGTGGCTGGTGCACATGCAAGCTAGCATTGGGCAGCGCCATGCGATGCCCCGCTTCCCCCGCCATCAGCAACAATGATCCCATCGAACGCGCGGTGCCCATACATAACGTATGCACTGGCGCATTGATGTATTGCATGGTGTCGTAAATGGCAAAACCACTGGTGATCACGCCGCCCGGCGAATTGATGTACAGATTGATCGGTTTCTCTGGATTTTCAGCCTCAAGAAACAGCAGCTGAGCACAGAGCATTTCAGCCACCTGATCGTTTACCTCGCCGTTCATGAAAACGATACGGTCACGCAGTAAGCGCGAATAAATGTCGAACGAACGTTCTCCCTGGCTGGTCTGTTCCACCACCATAGGGACGAGCAGCATCGATTCACGCATGGGTGAACTCCTGTTTTCAGATTGGAAAGATAAATTGAACGTCAGGCAGCGCGCATCAGGTGGCATCCGCTGTCGTTCGCTGCCGTTAACCGGTCGTCGTTTAGCCGGTGAATAACACGCAGCAGGCTGCCACCCGCCGCGGTGGGCTGAATTTGCAACGTCACGGTGCTTTCGAGGAACGGAGGTTGGTCATCACGCATCCGGTAACTGATTTCTTTGCCCGGTGTCACCGCAACAGGTTCAGCATCGGCCAATGTAGTATTCGGTAACCATTGTTCGCGCAATGCCGGGATGCCAATCGCCCGCCAGACCTTCTCTACCGGTGCATCGAGACGGTATTCCAGCACCAGTGACTGCGGGTTGGCATCGGTCGGGTTCATTGGTCCATCTCCTTTAACAACACGTTCAACCTGTCGATACGTGCCGGCCAGAAGGCACGGTATTTATCCAGCCACTGGGCTATCAGTGCCAGTCCGAGTGGATCCACCTGATAATTGACGAAACGGCCCTGGCGCGCTTCGCACACCAGACCAGCCTGCCGCAACACCGCCAAATGCTGTGACATCGCCGATTGGCTGATAGGCATACCTTCACGCAGCGCGCTGGCATTCATGCTGCCAGCGGCCAGTTTCTCGAAGATGGTGCGCCGGGTGGGATCCGCCAGCGCTTTGAAGATGTCATTTTCATTCATGACTAAACATTAGTACTCACTTATCTAATGCGCAAGTTTACAGCGCAAGATAACGGCTGATGGTTAAACCAGGCAAAAATCATCCTGCAAGAGTCAACGCCCCCAAACCGATAAACAACCCGGCGATAGTGGCGCTCATCAGATTAGATAATGTGGCGGCCAGCAACGCGCGCAGCCCCAGGCTGGCAATATCCGAAGCTCGGTCAGGGGCTACCGCACTGAATGCCCCAACCACCACGGCGATCGAGCCAAAGTTGGCGAACCCGCACAGCGCGAAGGAAATCACAGCGACAGTTTTTGGATCCAGCGCGGCAACGGTGTCTTTAAGGTAGGCAGAAAAATTTACGTAAGCGACAAATTCGTTGATGGCCAGCTTTTGCCCAATCAGGCCGCCAACCAAGCCTGCGTTGTCCCAATTAACCCCCATGATGTATGCCAACGGAGAAAACAGATAACCGAACAGCCTTTCCAGGCTCAGGTGTTCCCAGCCCAACAGGCCGCCCACGCCCCCAATCAGGCCATTAATCAACGCAATTAACGCCACAAATGCCATCACCACGGTAGCGACACCTACCGCAATTTTCAGCCCGAGCATTGCGCCGCCGGCCGCCGCTTCGATAATGCTGGCAGGACGTTTTTCGCTAAATGACATTTGGCTGAACTCGACCTGCGACACCTCGGTTGCCGGGCTCAGCATCCGTGCAAACAGTATCCCTCCGGGGATCGCCATCAGCGAAGCCGCCAGTAAATATTCAATAGGTACGCCAAGGCCGGCGTAGCCCACCAGCATCGATCCGGCGATCGACGCCATTCCGCTGCAAATCACGGTAAACAGCTCATTGCGGTTCATCTTGCTAATAAAAGGCTTCAGGACAGCCGGCAGCTCGTTCTGCCCCAAAAAAATGGTGGTTACCGCGGCAAAAGCCTCGACCTTGCTGATCCGCAGCATTTTCTGGAAAACATAACCCAATAGGTTAATCACCCAGCCCATCACGCCCAGGTAATAAAGAATAGAGATCAGCGCAGTAATAAAAATGATTGCCGGCAGAACATGAAAAGCGAAAACAAAACCCGCGCCGTCAAACAAAACATTCATTTTCGGCCCAACCAAGCCACCGAAAATAAATGCACTGCCCGCATCGCTGTACGAAATAACTTTATTGACGCTACCGGCAATCGCATTAATCACCCACTTACCGGCGGGCACATACAACATTATCGCGCCGAGAAGCACTTGCAGTATTAATGCACTGCTTACGGTTCTTAGGCTGATTCTTTTTCGGTTGTTGGAAAAAACAAACGCAATAAGGAGAAGAATACAGATACCAAACAGACTGCGCAGCAAGTCCATAAATCCATCCTTTTGTATCCGGTGTATTTCAAGCCGCAGCGTTGCTAACGGCAATACATGCCGCATCTGTAAGGGGCGAATAAATTCGCCCCGATTCACTCAAGCGGGGTGAAGCGCCCCAATCCTATCCCCGCACAATGTCTTAGGCCGCTTCCTTCTGATAACAGCACGCAATCTGCGCTGCCAATTTGGCGTTGTTGAACACCAATTGAATATTGGCGGTCAGGCTGTCGCCACCGGTCAGTTCAGCCACCCGGGCCAGTAAAAATGGCGTGCTGTCCTTCCCCTGAACGCCCTGTTCAACCGATTCACGCACTGCCCGCTCAATGGCGGCGTTAATTTTATCTTCCGGCACCGCATACTCCGCAGGGATCGGATTGGCAATCACCATGCCGCCCTCCAGGCCCGCCTGCCATTTGGTTGCCATCGCCCGGGCAATTTCCGCCGGAGCATCCAACTGAATGCTCACGCTGAAAGGGCTGGTGCGGCAAAAGAACGCAGGCAGCGTTGGGGTCTGATAACCAATCAGCGGCACACCGTGCGTTTCAAGATATTCTGTGGTCAGCCCTAAATCTAAAATGGACTTGGCGCCGGCGCAGATCACCGCAACGTTAGTGCGCGCCAGTTCCTGTAGATCCGCTGAAATATCAAAAGTGTGCTCAGCACCACGATGTACTCCGCCAATGCCACCGGTAGCAAAAACGTGGATACCCGCCATCTCGGCGATAATCATGGTGGAGGCCACCGTTGTCGCACCCTGTTTACCGGCAGCAACGATAAATGGCAGGTCACGACGACTGACTTTCGCCACCTTATGGCCTTCTTTGCCAAGCAGTTCGATTTCCTCGCGGGTTAACCCCGCTTTCATGCGGCCCTTGATAATGGCAATCGTGGCGGGCACCG
This sequence comes from Serratia sp. PL17, assembly GCF_017832355.1. Taxonomy (GTDB): domain Bacteria; phylum Pseudomonadota; class Gammaproteobacteria; order Enterobacterales; family Enterobacteriaceae; genus Serratia. The sequence goes on along the minus strand of NZ_JAFIBY010000001.1, from coordinate 823,570 downwards.
CGCCGTTGTCACGGATCTTTTGCTCAACGTCCAGCGCAGTCTGTACGTTTTGCGGGTATGGCATGCCGTGAGAGATGATGGTGGATTCCAGAGCCACAACCGGGCGCTTATTGGCCAAGGCCTCGGCAACTTCCGGCGAAATATCCAGATAGTCATGGGAAATAAGGGTGTTTTTCATGATTGTAGCTCCAACAGTTTTTGAACGCTGCCATTCGACAGGTTAGGGTTATTGGTGAACTCGCAAGAAAGCGTTAATGCCGAACAGCCTTGGGCAAAACGAATGCTGTCTGCCAGCGTCATATCTTCCAGCCAGCAGTGGGCCAGGCCCGCCATCATGGCGTCTCCGGCACCGGTCACGTTGACAATGTTGACGGCCAATGGCCGTGACCAACCGTTTTGCCCGTCGATTTCGCTGTAATAAACGCCCTCGGGCCCCATGCTGAGCGCCAATCGTTGCACCCCTTGTTGGTGGAACCATTGGGCAATCGGGTGCGCGTCCTGTGGCCCGTGAATGGGCATGCCGCTGAGGATTTCGGCTTCGAGGCGGTTCGGTTTGAGCGTATGAATATGGGAGAGCCAACGGCGGATTTTGGGCGCTTTAAATGCCGATACGGTATCAACGAATACCGGTACGCTGCCGGAATGGCCGAATAACCAAGCCAGCGCATCCTCCGTGAGATTACAATCCACTACCAACACTCCCGCATGCTGGATCAGATCTTTAGAGGTGGCCAATAATGCCGGCGTGAGTTTTTCAAGGATCCGCATGTCATTAATGGCTACCAGCATTTCTCCGCTGTTATCGAGCAAAGAAACGTAGGTTGAGGTATTTTCGCCATGCAATTTATGGAAGTTATCGATATGCACTCCCGCCAGCTTTGCCTGCTCCAACAATGTTTCACCATAAAAATCATTACCGACAACGGAAATAAGGTGGCATTCTCGGCCTAGCAACGCGATATTTTGTGCAATGTTTCTGCCTACACCGCCTGGCGTACATTTTATTTTTCCTGGATTAGAATCCTCATAAACCAATTTAGATGCGGCATAACCACAGACGTCCATATTTGTCGAACCGACGGTGACCACATAACTGTGCTCCGACAATATATAGCCCTTGCCTTTTATATATCCTTTATTAATTAAGTTCATTATGTGTCCGGCGACACCAGAGCGGCTAATACCTAAAACATCGGCAATTTCCTGCTGTGGGATCAAAGGATCACGTCTCAGAATATGCAATATCTGTTTTTCTCTGCTGGTCATATTGGACACTTGTTTGTTTTTAAACATGAGTTTGTTTTATAACGACCATGAAATTCAGTAAAGTGAGATTCATATCTTTAACGAGGATTTGGGAAGGCGATCGTAATGCGGATGAATGAAGTTTCAGCAGTAATTCTGTGATAGTCATCAAATTATAAATGCGGTTTTGGGGGGAGGAAGTAGCCTAAAATAATCATTAGCCATAACACAGTATTTTATTCTGACAATAATTCTAGTAAAACAAATGGATAGCGTTTTTGTCTTAAGAGACTAACTTTTGTTTGGTTGGTAGAGTTTAATCGATTTGTGGTGCAGTCTGAAAAAAAGCCATCCCGCAGAAAAGAGATGGCTTTCACAGTTGTCCTGACAACAGGACAGCAGACCAAAATGCGCGGACAACATGAAGAAACGCTGGCTGCTCTGAACAACGATGATCGCGGCGCGTGTCGCAGTGAAGCTGATGAAAAATCCCGGTGCGTTCAACACCTACGCCCCACTCGGCACGGCTCTCAATGCGGCATAACGACTTTTTCACTCAGTAAACCCACCGTTTCCCTGCCAGAACAGGCGACTGGCAGGGTATGAAGACTATGACTTAATCGGGATCACCAGTACGTCAAGGTTCAACTGGTTGATGGCATGCTGGGTGGAGGAAAAGAGCTTGTTCCACAGGTCGTGATGATGGCCGAAGATCACCAGATCGATGTTTTTATCCACGATGGCATTCTTCAATTCTTCAATGAAATCGCCGCGCCCAATAATCACCTCGTTGATGGGGTAGTTCACGTTTTGGGTCAGTGGCTCCATCTCTTTTTTGATCTTGTCTTCAAAAGACACCCCATCGTAATTTCTCTCTGAAAAGCCAATCGCCGCGTGGTAGGTATCATAGTGAACATCGACGTAGATCAGAGAAAGTTTTGCCTGCAACGCGTCGGCCAGCCTCGCGCCTTTTTCCACCAGCCGTTTGCCGTCATCACTCAGGTCGGTGGCAATCACAATATGTTGGTAACACATAGCGCCTCCTGTCATTGATTCATAGAGACCCCAACTTGCGCGGCAACACTTATGTTGCCCCGTTATGGATAATTTTAGTTCAGAACCCTGTGGGATGAGCGAGGATATTGCGGTGGAATGGCCCCTTTACCGGGGCCAGGCAGGCTCAGCGTACGCGTTGTGCCTCAAACCACACATTGCATACCGACAAGATCAACGTGTTGGCGTCTTTCACCAGCACATTGTCCCCCGGGACACCGTCAGTGCCCTGATCGGTGATGCCTTTGATCGCAGTATCCGCATGCTGGATAACGACCCGCTCAACCGCAGGTGTACTGATCCCCAGCATTGGGAAGTCGATATAAGAACTGCTGCCGGAGTTGTCCTCGACAAACTCCTGCGCCTCTACCGTGCTGACGGTAGCACCATCACTTTTCAGCGTGGTGCCATTCCAATTGAAGCCATCGGTCTTATAGCTGATTTTGCCGCCAATCAGGCTTTTCGCCTGTTGTTCGTCCCAACACCCCACCGTTTGCGTCGGCAAGATCTTGCTGACGTGCCAGTTGCCCAACAACGTTTTAGGGATCGGTTCTGCCACGGTTTCCGCCGCCTGAACCTGAATCGCTGATACGCAAGTCAAAACCACCAATGGCAGCAGCGCCTTGCGCCACATGTTAAATTGCATTTTTATTTTCCTTTGGCTATTTGCGCCCCAGGAGGGCTTTCCGTCATCATAATGAGCCGGTGGAACCTGCGTCAAAATAAACTGACTACCAAGGGCACAAACAGGATATCGACACAGAACTCAGGCGGTTTGCGCAAGTTTGACACAGCCTGATGCGGCTCATAGCAAATCGCTATTAATCATAGTGAATCAGTATTTTATTTTAGCCAGGTGATTATCTAGAGTCACAGCCACTATTGAGCCTGCGATAACCAGCAGGCTATTTTGACAAGGACTCTGGGAAATGACATTGACTCTGAAAAAACTCACCGCGGCGCTGGCAATAGCCAGCACCCTCCTGCTGACTGCTTGTGGGCCGACGGCACAAGACGATCACCATATCAAAGTCGGCATCAGTGCAGGTATCGATCAGTCACTGTGGGCGGTGGTGCAAAAAGTTGCCAAGCAGAAGTACGATCTGGATGTAGAAGTGGTGACATTCAATGATTACGTGCTGCCCAACGAAGCGCTGAATAATGGCGATCTTGATATCAACGCCTTCCAACATAAACCTTATCTGGAAAAGCAGAGCCAGGAGCGCGGCTACAAACTGGTCGCAGTGGGGAATACCTTTGTTTTCCCCATTGCCGGTTACTCGAAAAAAATCACCGCTATCAGCCAACTGCCAGACGGCGCTCAAGTCGCCGTGCCGAATGACCCGACTAACCTTGGGCGATCGCTCCTCCTGTTACAAAAACAGGGGCTGATCGTGCTGAAAGACGGCGTTGGGCTACTGCCAACCGCGCTGGATATCGTCAGCAACCCGAAGAAACTGAACATCGTCGAGATCGAAGCGCCGCAATTGCCGCGGGCATTGGATGACAAACAGATTGCGCTGGCGATTATCAACACCAACTACTCCAGCCAGATCGGCCTGTCACCGGCCAAAGACGGGTTGTTTGTCGAAGATAAGAACTCGCCTTACGTCAATATCTTCGCCAGCCGGGTGGATAATCAGAACAATGAAAACGTGAAAAATCTGGTCAAGGCCTACCAGACCGATGAAGTTGCCGCCAGCGCTGTCGACATCTACAAAGGCGACGCGGTTAAAGGCTGGTAATCTGCACCTCCCCCCATGGTGACCATCATGGGGGATTTTGCCCCCTATTTTTGTTCACTTTTCACCCACCAAGCCCGCGATGTATGGATACGCCGCCATCGACCAGCATGGCGGTGCCGGTGACAAATGACGACGCGTCAGAGGCCAGATAAAGCGCCGACCTGGCGATCTCTTCGGGGGTGGCCAATCGTTTAAGCGCATGTAAGTTAGCCACTTGCCTCAATGCCTCGGGGGTATTGCTCATTTGCCTCCCCATGGCGGTATCCGTGCCGCCGGGCAGCAGTGCATTAACCCGGATCCCCAGGCCACCAAACTCCACCGCCAGAGCCTGCGTCAAACCAATCAGGCCCGACTTGCTGGCGGCATAAGCAGCAGTACCAGGGAAGGCCGCAGTATGGCCGACAAAGGTGGAAGTGAAGATCATCGACCCTGCCCCGCGGGCCAGCATGGCGGGGATTTGATATTGGGCGCCATAGTAGGCGCTGGACAAATTGGTCTCGATCACCTCGTGCCACTCATCCGCATTTAACGCCAATGATGGGCGCAATGGCCCCAGCGTACCGGCGTTGTTAAAGGCAATGTCCAAACCACCAAACGTGCCGACCGCTGTATCGACCAAGGCTTTAGCAAAGGCTTCATCCCTGACATCCCCTGCCACCCACTCGGCCAGGCCACCCTCGTACCGAATGTCCATCGCCAGCTGTTCAAGCTGCTGCTCGCGCCGAGCCCCCAATACCACCGAGGCGCCCATCCGGGCAAAAAGCAACGCGGCGGCCCTACCGATGCCCGAACTGGCACCACTGATAATCGCTACCTTACCGCCCAATGTGTTCATTTATCATCCTCATCAAGTCAGGAGACCACATTGTGGGGGAATAGGTTATGTGATGCTCGCTGTAAGCGGACATACAATTGACGCGAAAAAAAAGCGCTGCATGCAGCGCCCTTTCAGCGTTGTAAAACCGCGGTTACTTCGCCACGTATTTCTGCATATTGGCTGGGGTCACCAGCTCGAACGGGATCCAATAGTAAGGATCGAGCTTTTCACCTTTAATCATGCGCTGTGCCACGTCAACCGAGGCCTTGCCTTGGCCGACAGCATCCTGAAATACCGTTACCTGCATCTTGCCGGAAGACAACGCTTTCAAGCCGTCTGGCGTCGCATCTATGCCGCCAATCAACACCTTACTGTCCTTTTTGCCCGCCTGTTGTAACGCCATGATCGCGCCAATCGCCATCTCGTCGTTATTGGCCGCGATAATATCGATAGGCTCACCGTTGGTGATCCAATTGAGCATCAGATCCATGCCCTCACTGCGCGAGTAGTTGGCGCTCTGCTTTTGCACAACTTTCATTTTCGGGTACTTCGCCACCACCTGCTCCACATCCTTGGTACGTTGCAGCGCACCGGCATCGGTCAGGTTGCCAATCATCACGGCGACGTTACCCTGATAGTTTGCCAACCGCGCCAGCTCCTCCATCTGCAATGTACCGGACTGCTTCTCATCAGAGCCAACAAACATCACGCCAGACGGCAGTTTATCGTCACCCGGCGTGCGATTCACATACACCAGCGGTATACCGGCTTTAGTCACCATTTTGGTGATAGCAGGCGTGCCTGCTGAGTTAACGGGATCGACAATAATCGCGTCCACCCCGGCGCTAATAAAGTTCTGCACCTGATCGGTTTGGCGGCCGACGTCGCCACGTGCATCTTCAAATTGCACGTTGATACCGCGTACCTTGGCTTCTTTGTCGATCGAATGGCGAATGATGGTCAGAAAGTTTTGGTCAAAATAGGCCATCGATACACCAATGGTTTCGGCCAACACCGACGTGGAACAACTGAGCGCAGCGACCAACACGATTCTTTTTACGTATTTCATGGCGATTCCCCTGAGGTAAAAAAAAAACGCCGGGCAAATTGCTCCGGCGGGGATTTACGGCAATCAGTGTTTTTTGCGGTTGCGCCGCATGTCGATAGAAACTGCAGCGACGATAATCACGCCTTTGATAATGTCCTGAATATAGGAGTCCACGCCGACAAAGGTGAAACCACTTTTAATCAGCCCAAGAATGACCGCGCCGATCAGTGTGCCGGTAATACGCCCGACGCCCCCCATCAGGCTACTGCCGCCAATCACCGCTGCGGCGATAGCGTCCAGTTCGTAAGACATGCCCATGCTCGACTGACCGCTGCTGACGCGTGCCGCCAAGACCACGCCCGCCAGGCCCGCTAACCCCCCGGCAATGGTATAGACCATCACCAGGTATTTATTGACGTTAATACCGGACACTCTGGCGGATGTCATGTTGCCGCCAATGGCGTAAATGTATTTACCGTAACGGGTGTGTTTCAAGGCGATATGGAAGATCACGGCTATCACCAGGAAGATAATCACCGGCATCGCACCTTGGCCGATGGACGTAAACCCGTCTGACAGGAAGCTGACCGGGTTACCCTGGGTGTAGTACTGCGCCAGACCACGTGCCGACACCATCATGCCCAAGGTTGCAATAAACGGCGGGATACCGGTGCGGGTAATCAGGAATCCGTTGATAAAGCCACAAAGAATACCCACGCCGATCCCCGCACCAATCGGGATTGCAGCGGGCAGATCAAGCAGTGCCGGATACATCGGTGAGATACTGTCGGACGTTTGCGCCAGGCTGGCCGCGACCACGGCGGTCAAGGCAATCAACGAACCGGAAGAGAGATCGATACCGGTAGTGATAATGACCTGAGTCACCCCCACGGCGATAATACCGATAATTGCCACCTGTAACACAATCAGCAGCAGGCGGTTAGGGTTCATCAGAAATGATTGGTCACGGATGTACCAACCGAGAATTTCAAACACCAACGCAATACCGATCATCACGATAAAGATACCGGTGTCTTTCGGCATTTTGCCACTCAGGCCAGAGAACAGTGGCGCTTTACCCGCAAGCGGCTTCTCGACTTTTACATTACTCATGGTGGTTCACCTTTGCGTTATTCAGAGGCCAGCGCCAGGATTTTTTCCTGATCCGCGTCGTCTTTATCCAAAATGCCGGTAATACGGCCACCGTGCATCACCATCACCCGATCGCTCATGCCGAGAATTTCCGGTAATTCAGATGACACCAAAATAATGGCGACGCCACGGTTCGCCAGCTCACTGATCAAACGATAGATTTCTGCCTTCGCGCCCACATCAATGCCGCGCGTAGGTTCATCGAGGATCAAGATTTTCGGTTGTGCCAGCAGCCAACGGGCAATTAACACTTTCTGCTGATTGCCGCCGCTCAGGTTATTGATGATTTGGTCCATGGTCGGGGTTTTGATATTGAGCTTTTTGATCTGCTCCATACAGTCTTTGGCCATCTGCACATGGCTGACAAACCCATTTTTGCCAATGTATTCCGACAGGTTGACGATACTCATGTTCTCGACCACCGACAGCACCAGAAACAGCCCTGATTTCTTGCGGTCTTCGGTGAGAAACGCTAACCCGAGCTCAATGGCGCGGGACGGGGAATCCACCTTGGTGGCCTTGCCTTCAATAAAGATGCTGCCGCCGTCCGCCGGGTGCATACCGAACAGGCTTTCCATGACCTCACTACGACCGGCCCCCACCAACCCGGCAACACCGAGGATCTCGCCGCGTTTAACGCTGAACGAAATATCATGGAACCAGTTGGCACGACGCAGCCCTTCGACCCGCAGCACTTCCTCGCCGATATTGTTGTTAAATTTGGGGAACATCTGGGTCAGTTCGCGCCCAACCATCATGGTGATCAGCGACTGTTTAGTCAGGTTTTCGGTTTTATCGCAGGCGATAAACGTACCGTCGCGGAAAATGCTCACCTCATCGGTGATGGCAAAAATCTCGTCCATCTTGTGGCTGATATAAATGATGCCTTTGCCCTGCTCGCGCAGTTCGCGAATGATGGCAAACAGGTGTACGACCTCGCCCTCGGTCAGCGCCGACGTAGGTTCGTCCATGATCAGCACATCCGCGTTGTAGGAAACGGCCTTGGCGATCTCGACCATTTGCTGGTTAGCAATGCTCAATTCACCCACCAGCATTTCCGGCTTGAGCTTGATGTTCAGTCGGGCCAACAACTCGCGGGTTTTCTTGTTCAGTTGGTCATGATTCACAAACCCAAGCTTTGCCGGTTCGCGCCCCAACCAGATGTTTTCTGCCACCGTCATATAAGGCACCAGGTTGAGTTCCTGGTGAATCATGGAAATACCCGAATGCAGTGCCTGCAGCGTATCGCTGAAAGTCACAGGCTGGCCTTTTATTTTTATCGTGCCTTCATCAGGGTGATAAATGCCGATTAAGCATTTCATCAGCGTGGACTTACCCGCGCCGTTTTCGCCCATTAACGCGTGTACGCTGCCTGGTTTGATTTTAATTGAGACTTTATCCAGCGCCTTCACGCCGGGAAACTGCTTACTGATGCCTTCAGCCTCAAGAACATAAGGATACATACAAATAACCTCCGCCGTTCGTCAATGCATCCCTGCCGTATTTACCGCCGTTTGCCGGGTAAATACGGCAAAGGATATATACCCATCGCCTTCAAGCTGCAGTGTTGTTGCCTGCTTTTCCTTACCCCAGTTGCAGCTTGAAATTCATCAGGTATAACCGCGCTGTCTTAACGCTTACTTTCTGTTCTTGTCGGCAAATTCTTGATAATTGGCCTTGGTAATCAGCTGATACGGGATCAGTACGTTGCTTTCCACTTTCTCGCCTTTCACCAGCTGAATGGCCGTTTGCACCGCACCTTCACCCTGCCCTTTGGCGTCCTGGAATACGCTCAGCGCCAGATCGCCCTTCTTGATGAATTCCAGCGCGTCCGGTGTACCGTCAACGCCGGCCACCAGCACGCCGCTCTTCTTCGCCTGCTTCAGCGCGAGGATCGCACCAATCGCCATTTCGTCATTGTTGGAGGCAATAGCGTCAATTTTCTGACCGGTCAGCGCCCAGTCGGTGGTGATGTCGACGGCTTCTTTACGGCCCCACTTAGCCGTTTGCTTGTCGAGGATTTTGATGCCGGGGTACTTGGCCGCCACTTCTTCCACGCCACGGGTGCGGTCACGGGTCGCCTCATTGGAAAGTTCACCCATCAGGATCATCACATTGCCCTTGCCGTTCATCAGCTTGGCCAACTCTTCCATCTGCAGCTTACCGGCCAGTTTGGAGTCTGAACCGACGTAGGCCATGCCTGCCGGCAGCGTGACTTCCGGACGGCGGTTAACAAACACCAACGGGATCTTGGCGTTTTCCGCCAGTTTGATCATCGGCTTCACGCCCTGGGTATCGACCGGGTTGAGAATGATGGCGTCGACTCCTTGGCTGACAAAGTTCTCGATCTGTTGGATCTGCTGGGCAATGTCCCCTTTAGCATCTTCAAACTGACCGCTGACATTGCCGTCCTGTTTCATTTTGTTCTGCATTGACTGGCGTAGGATGGTAAGGAAATTGTCATCGAAATAAGCCATTGAAACGCCGATTTTGATGTCTTTAGCCAATACGGTGGCCGGCAACATGCACATCAATACCGAGGTGACGATCAGTTTCTTCAGCTTCATGTTCTGTACCCTTTAATTGTTAGAGTGAAGAGGCCTGTTGATTTGACAGCTAATGAAAAATATTTTTTACATTCAAACAACAATCCGGTCGATGTTATCCCTTTGATACGGCAGATTTATCGCATTTTCGCCGTATCCAAGCGGTGCGTAAAATTTTGATCTACGTCTCAAAATAGATTAGAAACAATACGTTAAAACAAACACTCTTAAGGGGAGTTTATCTTCCCACCTCGCAATCAAATGTTTATTTCATAATTTAGATTATTGAAACTTTTTAACCCAAACAAGCGAAACATGCGTTTTGGAATAACCAAGTAACAAAAACATGACACGGATCTAACAAATGACGCAAAAGCCATCAGCGCGATCGTTCCTTTAGTGCGTTAGGCTACGCAGAAGCCCCACAGCGATGAAAAATGGCGGCGCGATTTCTTCGAAAATATGCGAGCAAGCGCGCAGTTTGTGGATCCGCTGTTTCATCCCCCGCGTTACTCGACAATACTGAATGGACAGTATTTTCAGGAGGATCTGACATGCAGCTCAGCAGTAAGGTACGGATGAACCGGCTGTTTAATAACGGCAAGTGCCTGGACGTGGCGATTGACCATGGCATCGCCAATGAGCCCGATTTTTTAATCGGTCTGGAAGATATCGAACGCGTGATGGACAGCCTGATTGTTGCCCGGCCAGACGCCATTCAGGTCAACTATGGCCAAGCGGATTTGCTGCAACGGTCTGCGCAACGTGATAAACCGGCGCTGGTGATGCGTACCGACGTGGGTAACGCTTATAACGCCGCACGCCACCGTGAAATGTGGGCGGTATTGCATAACCCCGAGGCGCCCATCCTTGCGGCATTGCAAATGGATGCCGCTGCCGTGGTGGTTAACCTGTACCTCATCCCCGATGAACCCGGCATTTTCCGCCAGTGCGTAGACAATATTGGTCGCCTGCGTCATGCCTGTGAACGCTATGCTATGCCATTGATGATCGAACCCCTGGTGATGGCCCCCGCTGGTCAGGGTTCGGCTTATGGCTCGTTGGGCGACGTAGAAAAAATGGTTCCGCTGGTGCGCCTGGCACGCGAACTGGGCGCCGACATCATCAAGGCTGATCCCACTGACCAAGTGGAGGATTTCCATCGTATCGTTGAGGCGGCACGCTGCCCGACATTAGTGCGCGGCGGCGGTAAAGGCGAACTGGGCGCGGTGCTGGAGAAATCCGCCGCGTTAATGGCACAGGGCGCATCCGGTATGGTTTACGGCCGCAATGTGTATCAGCACAGCAACCCGTCCAACGTGGTGAGCGCACTTATGGCAATCATCCATCAGGGTGCCAGCGGCCAACAGGCACTGGAAATCTATCATCAGCCCTGATACCCGGCTTTTGTAATTAAAATAATCCCTCACCCGGCGGCAGCATGTTATAACCTGCTGCCGGTCGCTGCCCTGCACGTCATTCCTCGCTATTATCCTGATATACCCATTCGGAGAACCGCTATGCCAAAACAACGGGTACCGTTGAAGCTCAGTACTACTCTCACGTTGATGGTGTCTGCCATCATCGCTTCGGTATTGCTGGTGGTGTATGCGCTGTTTTTTGTGCAGATGAATCACGAGGGGCAGGATCAGCAACGCCAGAAGGCAATGGCAATCGCCGAAACCCTGGCGCTGTCCAGCAACGTCATTGATGGCCTGTTACACGAGGACCACAGCGGCGCAATCCAGCGTTTTGCCGAGCAAGTGCGCCAGCAAAACGAATTGCTGTTTGTGGTGGTGGTCGATATGAAGGGCATCCGCTATTCACACCCCAAGCCTTGGCTGATCGGTCAACATTTTATCGGGACCGATTTGGAACCTGCATTGCAAGGCAAAACCAACAGCGCTATCAGCCGCGGAGCATTAGCCCCCTCACTGCGCGTGTTCGCCCCCGTCTATGACAGCGAACGGCGGCAGATTGGCGTGGTGGCGCTCGGCATTGCGCTCGACACCGTACACCGAGTGGTGGGCGAAAGCCGCTGGATAATCTACTGGACCATCGCCTTCGCCGCGCTGGTCGGTACGCTCGGCACCTTCTTTTTGGTGAAGGCGCTGAAGCGCATCATGCTCGGTTTTGAACCTTACGAAATCTCTAACCTGTTCGAGCAACGCAACGCCATGCTGCAATCGATTAAAGAAGGCGTCATCGCGGTCGATAACCAGTCACGCATCACCATTGTTAATGACGAAGCCAAGCGCCTTCTGCGCCAAAGCGGGCCATTCGAGAACCTGTTGCTGGAATCCGCCAGCCGGTATTGGCCTGCTCAACTGCATCTGGCGGAAGTTTTGGCCAGTGGCAAACCGCTGCGTGACCAACAGATCAACTTTAACGGCAGTGAACTGTTAACCAACACCGTGCCGGTGATCGTCAAAGGCCAAGTGATTGGCGCCATCGCCACTTTCCGCGATAAAACCGAGATCAGCCAATTGGTGCAACGCCTGAGTGGCATGGCGCACTACGCCGATGCGTTGCGTGTGCAATCTCATGAATTTATGAACAAACTGCATGTGATCCTCGGTATGTTGCATATGAAGGCCTATCAGCAACTGGAAAACTACATCATCAACACCGCCAGTAATTATCAGGAAGAGATCGGCGCGTTGTTGCGGAAAATCCAGTCGCCGGAAGTGGCAGGCTTCTTTATTGGCAAGATCAGCCGTGCCCATGAAGCCGGTATTGAGTTGACCATTGATGAAACCAGCCTGCTGCCCGAAACCGACGATGCGGAAACGACCCACGTACTGATCAGCGTACTGGGTAACCTGATTGAAAATGCCATTGACGCTATCGATGGCGTTGAAGGGCATGAGATCAACCTAAGCTTTCATCACAATGATAATCACTTACACTGTATCGTCAGTGACGACGGCCCCGGTATCGATCCTGCACTCGGCGAACGCATTTTTGAACAAGGCGTATCCACCAAAGGACCGGGGCGCGGCATCGGTCTGGCGCTGATTCGCAGCAGCCTGGAGAAACTGGGCGGCAGCATTGATTTCGAATCTGAACCGGGTGAATTGACCCAATTTTTTGTACATATTCCCTATCAAGCCAAGGGCTGAACCATGATTAACGTATTGATTATTGACGACGACCCGATGGTGGCGGAGCTGAACAAATACTACCTGAGCCAGGTCAGCGGCTTTCACTGCCAGGCGACGGTCGCTACGCTAGCGCAAGCGCGTGCGCTATTGGCCTCCCCCGATGTCAGTATCGATCTGGTGCTGTTAGATATTTATATGCAGCAAGAGAATGGACTGGACCTGTTGCCCGGCCTGCGCGAACTGGGTGAGAAAACCGACGTCATCATCATTTCCTCCGCCAGCGACGTGGACACCGTACAACGCGCCTTGCACTACGGCGTGGTGGATTATCTGATTAAGCCCTTCCAGTTTAGTCGTTTCAAAGAGGCGCTGAGCAACTACCAACAGCAGTCGCAGATCCTGGCACAGCGCGAATTCTCACAAGGGGATGTCGACAGTTTGTTGCGCCGTCAGCCCAACAGCGGCGAAAGCAAAAAACTGCCGAAGGGATTAACCAGCATCACGCTGAGTACGGTATGCGAATGGATTGAACAGCAGCACGACGGGGAGTTTTCTACCGATAACCTGGCTAACGCCATCGGCATCTCGCGGGTGTCCTGTCGAAAATACCTGATTTATTTGGCGGAGAGCGGCATTCTTGGCACCCGGATCCTCTATGGCACCACCGGCAGGCCGGTTTATCTTTACCAGTTAAAGCCAGACGCGATTGCCATGTTGAAAGAGTACTGCCGCTAACAATATCCCCGGCAAAGGCCGGGGAGTAATGGGCCGTTGGCCGCACCAACTGGCACAGCCCCCGCAGCAGGCTTTAGCGATACCCTTTAAAACCGGGGAAACTCATCCCACCGCCCGGCAGGTAGCAACGTTTGCTATGCTGCTGTTTGTTTTTGCCACAACGGTATTCACCATAGTGGGTGTTATGCTGCTGCCGGCTCGCATGTTCCGCAATTGCTCGCGCTTGTTCCTTCGCAATCGCCTCGTCATTGGCCTGCGCCACAGCCTCGGCACTCCATATTTTGTGCTTAAGCACACTGCGCTTTTGCTGATAACTCTCAGAGATTTTATTATCCGACGGTTGTTCGCCGTGATACTGCAAATCAACCAACGCCAGTGCGGAGAAAGAACAGCATTGCACTACGCAGGCAAGAAAAATCCGTTTCATTGATGCATTCCTAAGATTTAATCGGGTTGTGCAGGTAACGACACATCTGCCAGCGCGTGATGCTCTGCGAGCGAGGCCGTTACGCACTCCCGTTGCTGACGGGTAGCCTCCAACGCTTTTCGCTGAGCGCGCAAAATCGCAAGCTGCGCCTGTTCCATGCGTATTTGCTCTACATGCCACACATGTCGCATCACTCGATTTAGCCGCTGCCGATAATCAACGGTAACGTCACTTTCTCCTGAGGGTAAAGCTGGCGGGCGCCTGTCGACAAACGAATAACAACAGGAAGACGCCAGCAGCGTTAATACCGCCGTCATCACAGAAGACAATTTCAAAATATTAAACTCCATGTATGCCTATGGGGAGGCGCATTCTCATTTCATCCATGAGAATTCCCTTGATAATTAAATAACCCACTGTCAAAAAATAGATTACGCGATAAACACTAAACCTTAATGAAATAGAAGATACTGAGGCGCATAATCGGTAGATAAAATATATTTAGCTGCTTAACGATCCCATAATGCTGACCAGTCTATCGTTCCACCAATACTCGGCTGCCCCTGGTTTAATACCGCGCTGGCTGGCTCACCGGCGCTGATGCGCTGCTTTTGTTCCCGTGTCGCCGGTGAAGGCTGCTCCCAACCGGTATGAGATATACCAGGCTCAATAGCACTGCAACCGCTCAAGGTGATTAATAGCCCAGGGATCCACTGGCGTAATATCATATGTTCTCCTTTAAAATAGACGCAACCGTCAGTGACAGTAAATAGAAAATCACTTTTTTTAGTTTATTAACGCTAATTCAGCCGTGCTGGAACGAGGCCGATCCGCATTGATTATAAATACTGTGGGAAAGCGTTAAACTGAAAATAAACAGAACAACCGATGAAATCTGCCGCACGAACGCCTCAGGTCGCACTCATCTACCGCCAAATACTCCTCAAGGTTTACAAATAAAAAAGCCGGGAAATCTCCCGGCCTTTTCTCAATACTCGACAGGCTTAGACTAACTCAACCACATCAAACTTAACTTCACCGCTCAGGTCAGCGTCGTAATCAACGCCTTGCAGACCAAAACCGAACAGGCGCAGGAACTCAGCCTTATAACCCAGGTAATCGGTCAGCTCATTGATGTTGCTGTCATTGATCTGTGCCCAGATTTCACGGCAGGTGTTCTGCACGTCGTCGCGCAGTTCCCAGTCGTCCAGACGCAGACGGTGCTGCTCATCGGTATCCGGTGCCGTGCCACTGTACAGCTTGGTGGCGAACAGGCGCTGGATCTGCTCGATGCAACCTTCGTGGATCCCTTGTGCCTTCATGATTTTGAACACAATAGAGATATACAGCGGCATTACCGGGATAGCGGAAGAAGCCTGAGTCACCACTGACTTCAATACGGCAACATAAGCCGCGCCGCCTTTGGCTTTCAGTTTCTGATCGATAGCCTGAGCTGCGCGATCCAGATCTTCTTTTGCTTTACCCAAGGTACCGTGCCAGTAGATTGGCCAGGTCAGGTCAGTACCAATGTAGGAGTAAGCCACTGCCTGCACGTTGTCTGCCAGCACGCCGGCGTCTTCCAGTGCGTCCATCCACAGCTGCCAGTCCTGACCGCCCATCACTTTGACGGTATCAGCAATTTCTTGCTCGTTGGCCGGTTCAACCACGGCTTCAACCAGCACGTCTTTGTTGGTGTCCAGTGCTACAGATTTGTACGGTTCGCCGATAGGTTTCAGCGCAGAGCGCACCACTTCACCGGTTTCTGGCATTTTACGCACCGGCGAAGCCAGCGAGTAAACCACCATATCAATCTGGCCCAGGTCCTGTTTGATCAGATCGATAACCGTTTGGCGGCATTCATTGGAGAACGCATCGCCGTTAACGCTCTTCGCGTACAGGCCTTCTTCTTTAGCTGCCTTGTCAAAACCAGCAGAGTTGTACCAACCGGCAGAACCGGTTTTACCTTCACTGCCTGGCTTTTCAAAAAATACGCCGATGGTGGCCGCACCGCTGCCGAATGCGGCATTGATACGTGACGCCAAGCCGTAACCGGTGGAAGCACCGATCACCAGCACTTTTTTCGGCCCGTTTTTCAGTTCGCCACGTGATTTAACGTAGGCGATTTGCTCACGGACATTGGCTTCACAACCTGCCGGATGAGCGGTAGTGCAGATAAAACCACGAATTTTAGGTTTGATAATCATAGTAATTTTTTCTTGGTAGCTAAAAACCGAAGGACAATATACCTGATTTTCTCAATATACTTAAGCTGGGCGCATGACAGAATCGCAACAAGTACAGTGAACAGACCAGTTGCAGCGGTGAAAATCTTGCCCATGTGACAGGAAAATGGGGATAAGCGCGAGGAATTAAGGGTGGGCCTCAAGGCCAGGCAATTGCGCGCCCGGCCCGTTAAAAACCAATCAGGCTTTGTTCTTTTCCAACTGCTCGAGCAGCGTATAACGCAGTGAAGAGGCATCAGCAGGCGGGTTTTCCACCTCCGTCACCTGCACTTTTAGGCGATAGTTGTAGCCCGGTTCAAAAGTAAAACCGTCAATCCCGGTATAGAACAAGCCCCACGGCTCTTGTGCGGAATGGCGCACTTGCATGCACTTCATTGGGGCAACGCCCGTACAATTGACCAGCGCGCTGTTAACCAGCAACACTTCCGTATGGTCTCCGTCTTTCTTCACGGGTTGGTTCACTGTCGCTCCCTCCTGGCTGCAGCCAGCCAAACCGGCCAGGGCAACCAATAACAACGCTTTGATTCTCAATGTACTACACCATTAAGTCTTTAGGTGCGGCGATAATAACAAAACGACTGCTACCAACGCCATCAGCGTGTTCCGAATTGCGAATAGGTTGCGTATGTCCACTGACTGTAGCGGAACAAATTAGCAATAGTGAACCTGCTCTCTTTTTGCCTTGTGCTGCAGCAAAAATGACGTCAGCTCGCCATTTGCCAACCGCAGCTTCTGCGTCTAACGTTATGAAATCAATAATCCCAAAGGGGTTTTCTATGCGTTTACTTTCTTATGTTTTCATCGCGAGCTCGGTGGCTTTCTTGTCGGGCTGTGCCAGTCAACCTAAAGTGACCAGTGACTACGACCACAGCGCTAACTTCACCCAATATCATACCTACGGTTTTGCCACCGAAAACGCGGGGCAATACCAAACCTTGACCGGTAAATACATTCAAAGCGCGCTTAAACAACAGATGGAGCTGCGCGGTTATCAACCCAGCGCAACCCCTGATTTATTGGTCTACAGCAGCACAATGAAAGAAAACAAAGTGCAGGTGAACGATACTCCCGTGCCGGTTGGCCGCAGAGGTTATGCTGGCTGGGGGGGTTATAATCAAAGCATCTGGAGCTATACCGAAGGTACGCTGACGGTTGATCTGGTGGACAGCAAGAGAAAACAATTGGTTTGGCGCGGTTCAGCCAGCAATACGCTCAGTTCCGACGGACAACCCGCCACCCAGGCCCAGATTCAGCAGGCGGTGACCGCCTTGTTTGCCGTCTATCCTTTTAAGGCCGGAGCGGCTGCCCGCTGATAGTCATCAATAATACAGAAAGTTTCTGCCAGAACGGCAAGCCCTATTTCGGTCAGTAGGGCTTAATGCATCCCACGCATGGCCTCACTCCCCTTGCCTACGTCACGCACTGCTTGCCTCTCGGGTATCAGGGTAACGATGCGCTACGCCCATTTCGCGACGGACCGTTGGTAAGACGCATTGCATTAAACCCGCTAGCCAAATTCGGCCAAGGGAGTGACTACACAGGTAGAAAAAGGGGGTAATACGGTAGAACAGGAAGTGGGATAAGTGATTTATTTAGGTGTAGCTCACTGTTTTAAAACGATAAACAAAAAAACCGAATGCGATTCCTAAAGCCGCTAAAAATGTATATTTCCCTTTAAAATCAATTAAATGCATGATTTTTACATCAAAAAAACAGCTTAACACGCTCCATGCTGGCCCTTAAAGATCATACATTTACCTGATATTTCGTTTATATTCGTGGATAATTCGGAAGAAAAATGACCTCAACTGCCTTCACTATTTGCCTAATTCTTGCCGCCGTCATGGTGATGATACACCCAGCGTTCTGCATCCCCTTCCTCATTCCTGTCTATATACTAGCAGGGAAAGGCCGAATGGAACTGAATAGCAATACCAGTATCATCATTGGAATCGTTGGTTTTATCACTATTTTGTTCATCTTCGCTGCTATCTGTCAGTCTCTAAAATAAGGATCAATTATCGGCCTATAGAATGCTATAAAGCAAACATGAACTGAACATAACCTTACTAGACTCATCAATAAACACCCCAAAATAATTCGGTATTCAGTCTTTATATGACCTGAATTTGTACTAAAAAAACCAATTAAATCCGATCGTAGTTTGATATGAATAGTGTGCATAGTTTGAGCATTACTATTTCCGCATGGAATCCTTCTTAATTTTTATAAATTCTTAATTAAATAAAACGCCCACGCGTTTCGAAGACGTTTTTATTTAAAAAACCAATTTATCCATATTGACACATTCGGGCATACGTTCACGTTTATTGATGGGATAAAAACACATTTATTACAAAATGTGATAACAAAGGTATAGGCACTGGACATAATAGTAGTCAACGCCAATACCTTTCACGCCAGCACTTGATAACTGTTAACCGCCAAGCTAGCGAATTATTCTTGTAAATGAAATACCCTTCTCTTTCATAACATTCTCAATTGCTTCCACATGTTCAGGCCAGTCTTTTTCTTCATCAGTGCCATAATAAGCAAAAGGACTACCGAAGTATCTGGCACTATCTTTTTGTTGCGGAGTCAAATTGCGATCATTATCGTAAGCACGGGTCGCCCCCTCATGAAGTTCCTTAAGCGATTTCTCCGTAAAACTAGCGTAATATTTTTCTAGTGTATCTTCCATTTAGATTCCTTATCACTCTAGAGTGAATTATATCTTACCAATAATCGACAACATTTTCTTTACATCATTGTCATTTAACATGAAAATGGGTGCTGGTCCAGACACACCTGTTCCATTCATTATCGCTAATCCGTTATACATTTCTTTTGTAAATTCAAAATCAACTGTATCTTCTGGTATTTTATACGTCCCAGCGAATTTCATTCCTGATTTTTCATAGAACGAAACAAGACTAGGATTGCATAACAAAGTAATATTTTGTGATTCATCCAGCAGCCCATTAATCAATATTTTACCAATCCCTTGATTACGAAATTCTTCAAAAACATAAATCTTGTGGCAATACCATGAATACGATGGATCAGGATGTTCGAAAATCAGTGCGTATCCGTTTAATTTCTGACCAGTACAGTTAATTATGAATTTCAGCTCACCATTTCTATAGCAAGCAAATAATATTCTGCATATATAATTCAGGCAGCTCTCATATTCTTCCTCTGTTATTTCCATAAAAGCGAACATCAGTCCTGGTTGAACCGAGAGATCAGACATCATGCCTCGGGCTTCATTCAACAAAATGATCGCTATAAATTGCTCTTGACGCTCTTTGTTGTCAGGTAAGTCAATCATCTATTGATACCTTAACGTTATTTTTCATCAAACCATCATCATTCCATAACAAGGGAAAGTAAAGAAAAACAAGTCACATCTGTGAGTCGTGCTTATTGTATGCTGCTAAAAAGTTAAATGTCAGAACCAACGTTAGCTCAACCCTTTATCTAACTGGAATGCACGCTTCATCACTAATTGAAATATGGATTCACCCTTTCTACCGCCTGTTGCACCAGTTTGTTTCGTTGAGCCATAAAGCGGTCAACCCTTTCCCTTTTCTGCTCTGCCGTCAGAATACGATCAATACGCACCAGCTCAATCCGGTTATTCAACTGGCGGATCTCTGTCTGCGTCGCCGTTAACACCTTCCGTTGTGACAGCTTTTCCCTGTTTTCCGCCTGCAGCTCTTGAGCATCTTCAATTCGCCCCTGCTTCCGGTAAGAATTGATGGTGCTACTGATCTGATTCACCTGCGTCATCATCTGGTAGAAGTCCTCACTGAACTGAGTAGACTTTGCCGGATCATCACCATAACCGCGCAAAAGAGATTTAATTACCGGCATTTCGTCCAGTCGCATAGACGCCGTTTCTCCATTACCCTGCATGCCACGCATCATAATATTGGTCGCCCCCATAACATACGCGCCCAGGCTGCCGGTATATCCCTGAATGATGTGATCCAGCATCTTCGGGGATAAGTTTGTGGCTTCACCGATTTCACGCATCAGCAGGCTGGTTTGGTCGTTATATCTGGCACCAGCAATCAGGTTGCTGTCCGCCATGTTCTCAATCGGCCCACCTTTGAAGAAGTCGTAATTCACATACGCCTCGGCGATCGGCATTGCTACCTGTGGGATTGGGTTGAAGGCCATTGTCTCCATGAAGTTGTGGGCCACCAGCTTACCAAATTTACCTGGGGTATCTTGTCCACCGAAAGTTCGAACAAGCCGCTCCGGCAACGTACCGAACAAAAGTCCTATCTCAAACGGCTTAGGTAAGCGCACATGTAGCCCACCTGGAAGGAAGAAATGCCAATAGGTGTCTTTATCCCAGTCTGGCAATTCTTCATAGCGCTTGTCATCCCAGTTAAGCGCCAGCAGTGCCAGTGAAGCGGCGGTAATCATGCCACCTCGTTTGAGAACCGATTGCGGATCCTCTTTAATCGCCCTGCCCAACTTACTCAACCCCTGCATGCGGGCGTTAAAGAACGGCAACATGTCACTGAGGTTAATCATGATCTTGCTGTCACCCATCATGCTGAAGTCCATCAAATCACGCGATTCAAATGCCGCCTGTGCCTTCCCCTTACCCGATTTTATTGCCGCCTCATACGTGGCCAGACGGTTGGCGTTCTCCGCCGCCTCACTGAGGTGACGATACTTTTCAAGCCCAGATCCCAATTTATCCATGACATCGTTGCCACTTTTAACAATGGACGACTCGAACTCTTTAATCTGGCTGTCGGTATACCCTTTACAGCGCAGCACGCCACGGATTGAGCACGCAGTTGAAGCTGGATCATAGACGTTGGAATATCCGCCACCAAACGTAGCGCCGGCGAACATCATATCGATAAGACTATCATCGGTTTTAAGTGCTTTTTTAAACCCGGAGAAAGAATCAATACCGGCCTTAAAACCGTCTTTATTAATAGCCCACGAATGGAGGGAGTCACGCAAGAAGTTACGGATGATGAAGTCCGGCATGCTGGTTGTGCCGATCGTCAGCACCTTCTTCGCTTGGCGCGCCGCTTTCATAAATGCAGAACTGCTTCGCTCCAAGTCGATCATGGTGAATGCACGGTAAAGTTCAGGGTCATTAACTTGCACCAGTTGCTCTTTACCGTCGGTAAATACCCTCACCACATCCTTGCCGATCCGCTCGAAGTCCATTTTGTTCGGTGACTCGATCACCTCCAGCATGTTGGTGTCAACCAGGTTAACCACGGCGCGGCGCATCGCCTCGTTCTTCATCGATGCGTCCACTGACTTGGCCACGTAGTTGAACAAGTTCTCAATCGGATCCTTGATCGTCAGTTCGCTACCTTTCAGCTTGCGGACGGTACTGCTTTGGTTGGCGATGCCCCTCGTACTCCACGGCCCCTTCACTTCGCCGTCTTCCGCCTCACGGTAATACGGCAGATACCAGGCGCTTTCCCAGTTGGCTCGACTCTCCGGATCAATAAGGCCCATATCCTGCTGCAGATCCAGAATCGACTTAATGAAGGCGTCATATTTCTTCTTCTGGGCATCGAACAGCGTTTCATTGCCCTTACTCAGCCCTTTCATGTAGGCGATCTCGTCAGCCGTAAAGTTGTTTTATTTCCCTTCAGCCATCAGGCGCTCAGACCGGTGGCCGGCAATCCATTTCAGGAAGTTTTCGCGATGATTACCCAGGGCATCAAGAATACCCATAAGTGAATCCTCTTTACCTGTTCCCGCTTGCCGCTCTACAACACCATCAGCTTTATTGTATTTAGGCAGGCCATGTTCCAGAGTGGCCGCAGTGACTGAACCAGCGCCGGCAGCCATACGCGCGCCAATGTATGCCGATGATCGGGCATCTGATTTGCCATCAGCGTCTTCCGCATACTTGAGCG
Source organism: Serratia sp. PL17 (assembly GCF_017832355.1). Taxonomy (GTDB): domain Bacteria; phylum Pseudomonadota; class Gammaproteobacteria; order Enterobacterales; family Enterobacteriaceae; genus Serratia. The sequence goes on along the minus strand of NZ_JAFIBY010000001.1, from coordinate 801,543 downwards.
GTGCCATACCGTCGAAGGTTTTGGTGTTCAGTTTTCGGCCCATTTCCTGCAGCCAGCTTTTCAGCTCCGTTCTGTCCTTCGACTTCACCATGCCGTAAAAGTCTTTGGCCTTTTCGACCTTCCCTTTTTCGACGTTGAACCCCATTTTTCTGTTGGTGATCTCGTCCATAGCGGCTTCACCAGTACGGGAGTACAGCGCGGTGTTCTTGCGGATATCATCTGGAGAGAGTATATTTTTACTTGAGCCGCTAAGGGTGTTCGCCTCGGGCAATTGGAGCCCGACTGCATGAAGCCACTTAGCGGCTTTTCCATTATTCAGGTACAGCAGGTTGTTATCCAACTGACGCTGTAACGCTACGTTATTGTCCTTCCCGTAAACGCTCGCAATCTTGTTGATCTCAGCAAACCCAGCGCCCTTCCCATTAAGATGAATGGCTGCAATCACTGGGTTACCGTAAACATCCTTGGCCTCAACCAATGAGACGATAGCATCCCCCTCAGTGGCAGATCGCATCACCGCGACCGGATCGGCAATGAGTTCAGGTAGCAAACTGAGTTAAGCCGCTAACGGCGTCAAATGGCGCGGATACTGCTGATAGTCCCAAATCTTTTATACCTACACTTGGATCGGGAACTATCGATTTTCGGCCGGAGGCCTCGCGCGCTTTACGCACCTGCTCCCAGTCAAAACCAGTGCTGCCAATTTCACCTGGCTGCCTGATGTTCAGCGCTTCGCGGTTGTTGTTTAATGCTTGCTCTTCAGGTCGCTGTTGTTGCGGATCGTAGGCCATTTGAGGCTCCAGAATTTAGGCATAAAAAAAGCCCCGCTGGTTAGAGCGAGGCTTGGCATCATTCCCATACTTACATCAATACAATAAAAAATAAACCTATATTTAAATTTTCTTTACTAATTAATATTTCTTAAAATAATAATTATGACATCACATATATCATTGAGATAACCTTTACTCCTACCATTCTCTAGTGACGCTTTATAATTAAATATTAGATAGCGTAACTCGCTCAAAAAAACAACCTCATCAGACAAGTAATCCATTATATTTCCAGGATTATACCTTGCTCTAAGAAATGGTTGCATGGAGAATAAATCTTCATATCCCCAGGATTTTATACAGTCAAAAACAAACTCAGCTCCGATCTCATTTAAAATAGGTTTAATAGAGTAGTCGCTAGTTAATTCAACTTTCACTAAAGAGAATGAAGCTTTCATTCTTTCCTTTAGAACCTCAACACTATATCTGTCCCTGTCTTTATTTAACCTAGTAATTAACCTTTCACAAACCGGTCTCATATCATCACATACACTATGTGATATATATATTTCTGAAAACCTACTTATTTTATCAAAGATACCGTTATCAACTACGAAAAGAAGACGTTCTATATACTTATCTACCGTCCCCTCCGGAATTTCAAAGTACCCATTCTTACCCTTGTAATATATAAACTCAGCCAGGCGCACCCATTTATTTGGGTCTTTAACCCCCTCGCCGAACAAGTACTCCTTTGATATATCCACTGCCTTAATATACTCTTCATCATTCAAAGAAAAATCCTGCCAACTTGATAAGTAATCCTCAGGTTTATTTAACACTGGCAAATAGTCGATGATATTAAGGTCTAAAATATCGCAACCCAAACCACAGCAATAAGACACTAAATCATCTGGTGGTGTTCTAATGTTATTTTTAACTATTGAGTGGATGACCTTTTCATTTCCCGTTAAATCCTTCCCGTCGAACACATTAAATAACTTAATTATTTTGTTTTTATCAAATGAAAATGAATAATGACCATGACATATTATAAATATAGCTTTAAGTAAAATAATTCTTGCTAATTCATGATTAATCTCTGAACACAATAACACTTTCTGTATTACTTCATTGAACCGTCTAGCTGCCTTTATAGAAACGCGAAGATTAGTTGCATTTAACAACACAGATAAATTAAGGATTTCATCAAACTCTTTTATCTTAAGATTACTTTTCTCAAATGCTATTCCTATAGACTCTTTAAACCCGAGATTAAATGTAATCACCTCGGAGAATACTTTCTCTATGTCGTCAACATTCTCGCTTAACTTATCTGTGTTGGATACAACGATAATATCTGTCTTACCAGCTTCAGCAAAGCTTAACAGCTCACCTAAAACTTTACTTATTAAATCTTTATCTTTTATTCTTTCTATATCATCTATGATTACAACTGATTTTGGCAAGTTATTAATCGCTATTTTTTTTGCTACTCCACCAAATCCTTTCACCAACGAGGAAAAAACACCTGAAGCTTTACTATCTATTTCCGATGAAATACTTAAAGCGGTGTCGAGTGCACTCCCGCCAAATGAAGCCGAACTTTCCTCACCTGTAATGAATACTGAAAGATATTTATCTCTAAAATCAGACAGTGATTCAATCCCATATGCAGACAAATACTTTATATTTTTTCCTTCACTTTTAATTTCTTCAGTTAATGTGTTTTTTATAAAGTACGTTTTTCCACTTCCCCAATCCCCAGTCATAAGATACATAGGCATTACGGAATCATCACTCAGCAAACGTTTAATTCTTGAAACTATTTCACTCATAATTATATCTCAAAATATCTATTTTCTAAGTTAAAATAATTATATACATTACCTCTCGATTTTAAAATCGTCAACAATAGCCCTCTACTTTAACTTAGAGTTCATTGGTTGTTTATTTCCTAAAGTTATTTGCTGTAATAAAGTCCACCCGAGCAACGCAGTTGTCTGCACGGTTTCAATTTTCGTATCTTCATCGCAGTGTGTAAGTAATTCCAAAAGTGCAGCTAAGCTGGCTAATGCATCTTCATTGCCCAGTGTCACAAAAATCTCCCCAGCAGAGGTTTAACATATCAATCTGAATCTAAGTGATTTTTTTCAATTAACTGTATGTAAACACAGTATTATTTTATTGCATTCCTGTCAACGACACTACGGAAAAGTTTGTTGTTTCAGCAATGGCAAGCATCCTTAACCATTAAGGAAACAATAATTTACAACCTAATTAATTCAAATAAAACAGATGGATACGCCAATAAATGACCGTAAAATGCAAAAGCGCAGTATTTAAATACGCTTATGCATCGCCTGATGTTTACTGTTGTTGCCGCTGCGACTGCTGACGCATCTCTCTCAGATACCCTGCAGCAAACGAATTATCGGGCAGTTGTGACGGCGCCTAGCCCTGTGGAGTTGTGGCGGCAGGTGCTGCTGGAGTAGTGCCATCCTGCTTCTTGGATTTCCATAACTGGAAGCCCTGCATGTCCTCTGGTCGGACGCTTGCTCAGCTTATGGACGATCTGCATATCAACTTCATCACCCTTCTGTTTTTGCAGATCGGTAATGCGGACGACAGGCGCAGTAAAGCTGGTCTGCATGCTGCCTTTCTTGTCCGGGTTAACGGCCTTCGGCGCTTCCTGCTGCTCAGTCAGCACGTTCACGAATGAGCGGTTGCGGTTCGCTGCAGTAAACAGCGCAACCTGTTGGAGCTTACGCTCGAGTACCATACTCAGGGCTAACTGACATGCAGCAGCCGCGCGCTCGGGATGCGGGCGCTGATTCACCCATTTATTGATCGCTGCGCGTAGCCGCTGTTCCGCCTTGAATTCGTTGCGGTACTTCGTCATCAGCAGGTCAAGGCCGACTGAATGCTGGTGCTGCGCGGCGGCGAATGCTCCGAGAATCTGCTCCCTGGTCAGTGAGGTACGCCCACGACCTACATTCATTGACTCCGCACTTACACAACGCGGATCGTGCATTTTTATGAGTTGTTCTATTGCGTTGGTCATTTTGGTCAGTCCTGTGATTTGTTCACAGGACTCATTTTATAGACATTTATATAAATAAATAGGGTGTGTAGTTATAATTACAAAAAACTCATAAATTTATTAATTTTAAATTTAGATAATTATTCTTTACCCTCATCTAGGCTATCGCTTTTAAACTTTACATTTAAAACTGTATTTCCGTTAGTTTTAATGTAGTCCTTGAGTTCTTCCTGGCTCATGGATGAAATAATTTTATTTATACTCTTTATGTATGGGTCACTTGACTTTGAATTTTCGTCCGAAGAAGAAAATTTAAAAACACTACTCTTTGGTTTTTCAAGTTCCCTAACCCTTCTGTCAACAGACCTTAAAGTTTGTAAAACCTCACTAAGGATATCACTTTCTGTACGTTCAGCAACTTGACCTGCATCTGGAGTACTAGTAATTACCTCATTGAATTCGTGCTCAAACTGCGGCCAATACGTTTCAAATACTTTATCCAGCACATGATCCTTCAACATCAACTCACCCAATGATGAGTTTATTGTTCGAATTAAACTATACACACCCTCTTTATTTGGGAGCGTATGATTAAACTGAGCCAGTGGGTTTCCAACATCTGTTGGATCAAGGTCAACTAGAAAAACGCAAACTCGGCTAGAAGAAAGTCCTTTTGCCAATGCGCCTGCCTCGAATAGAATCCATGGTTTTTCCTTGTTTTCTTTTGTAAGACAGACCACGCCGAGAGTTGATGTGTGGAGTTGACTTGCAATTTCTGTAAACCACAAAGCTCCTCTATCGATATCCTTACTTGACATCCAAGGTTCGCAAGCTTGTAATACACATTGAACCCACTCATCGAGAAGATCTGCTACTAACTTACTGCGTTCCCCCGACCAACTTAAAAAGAGTCTCGTTGACATGCAATCACCTTTTTAATTCAAGACATCATCATCTAATTAATCACAACCAAACAAAAATAAAATTATAATAAAAATATTTTTAAGTCCGCCTGTTTTCCAACATTAATTTCGCTTTCTCAATTACAATCTGATAGAATTTAGTGCGAATCCTTTCGCCTGAAGGACAAGGCTGTTGAGGCTTTGCATCCTGAATACTTAATTTTTCACACCATGCAACAACAGACAACTCATCTTCAGATGATAAGTCTAAATTATTTTTTTCAAACCATTGCCTAACTGTTGAAATAAATTCAGAATCTGACTCGCCTTCAAGTTTTTGCACTCTACTCGCAACATCTTTAATTTCACTTTTCACGCCAGAAACAACCTGCTCCAACTCATCTTGACGACGAATTGTATCTGCCAATACTCGAGCATTTTGCGCCATAATTTCCGCAGTTTGCGATAAGGCAGAACCTTGAGGTGCTTGTGGCGGCGGATAGAAACCATGCTTCGTCAATGATGGAACAACTTCATGATATAACCAACGTTGGAATTTTCTCCCCGCTTTGGATTTATCATTCCCCATTATTCTGTTTAAACCTGGCTGAGTAACGAATAGTTCCCTATCTTCATCAAATGCCGCTTTATCCGCAGGCATGGGGGTGTACTCATCCGTATCAAGATCTACTATCAGAGATTTAATTAAAGTAGGTATGTGTCTTGTCGGATTACTATCACCCAACTCTCTATTCTCTTTATTTAGAACTATAAGAATATCCTTAAGAGAGAAGTGCAAAATCCCTTCAATATAACAAGTTCTAATATCGCTAGAGCCGGAAGTCCCCTCATAGCATATGTTGACTAAGTTGTTGCTTTCGCTCATGTAGGCCTTCTGTTGTTATTTTAATGATTCTGTTATTATTTCATAGCTAAGTATCACTCAACTAAATAATCTGTAATACACTGCACTGCCATATCATACCCAAAACATACCGATGATTTGTACCCTGCACTGCACAAATTATTTCGCCAATCTTTTTGCTCTTTAGTTTCGGTCCCTTCTGTTGACTTCATCTCAATCCACAACCCCGCGTAGCCTCCACGTGGCAGCGCCAGAAATAAATCAGGAACCCCAGCCCTTAGCCCAAGTCGTTTCGCATCCCTTGCCGCCTTTGGCCCGCGTTTTCCCTCATTGGGGATATGGATCAGGTAATCCCCGATCCGTATGTCATCGATAACCGTTTTATCTGCCCATTCAATCAACGCCGCTTGCTCCTCCAGCTCTGGCTGGCGTCGCACTTTCTTGATTTTCCCGCCGCGGACTTCCAGCTTCGCTTTAGTTCCTACGGCTAAAATAGCGTCAATGCTATTTAAAATTTGCATTGTAATCATCTTTAGCGCGAACATATTGAATACGCATCCAACCCCAGACATTTTCTAATATAACTTTATGCCTAGGCTTTAGCTTTAACTCTACAAGAGCAATGTTTTTGAAGTCATCATATAACTTATCTGCACTATCACTTATCTCTTGATATGCATCTAATTTATCAAATTCATCATCATTAAAAGCCTTAGCTACTTCTTCTCCTCGCTCGTCAAATGCAGAAAGTTTTTCTAACGCTGCCTCAGTAAATATTAATGGTCCCAACCCTATTATCTTACTGAGTTTCTCGTGTGTACCCTCCGTTCTAATCCAAAAATTTTTCTCTTTTTCACTACTCAGAATATCGAAAGCAAGATTAGGGTCTTGATCTAAAAATCTCTCAGCAAATGCACTTTGATACACTATCTCATAATCTTTTTTAAAATCATAAAGGACATCAATTAGTTCAAGATATGCAGTTGCTTTTTTATCCCACCATTTCTCACGATAAAATCTGTATAACGCAAGTCTCATAGTTAACCACGCAATAACGATACTTATTAGTGCGCTAACTATAATTGTTTCAATATTCACTACTTGTTATCCCTATTCAAATAAAGTATCTCCATATCAAACCATATTCTTAACGTTTGATGAAGTGCATGCAGATAAGTTTACTCCAGTTCGCCTGGCTGCCAGTCATACGGTATCCGACCATCAATAACGTCATGACAACTGGAACAGCCAAACACAGCAAAGTAATCATCGCTCTTGTATCCCATGCCGTGGGTGCTACTGGGGAGGTGACAAAGAACCGTTGTTTCCGGGTTCCCATTGCAAATGCCAGGGACCAGCAGCGTGCAGCAGCGGCCCCGTGCTGAATCGCGCAGGGCTCTATTTCTAAATGCTGGTGATTTTCTCATAACTACTTTCTCTACATCACCTAAGCCATCATGAAAACCTATTTTTTTGGCATAACCTTGCCTAAAACCTCTGCGACAGCATTAGCTCCATCTAAAACTGATGGTATATTTTCAGATTTCATTTGAATCGGACTAAATATTAAGCTCTCGAAACTCGCCCATGAATCAGCCGAGTTTGTATTTTTCTCTCTCGTCTCAATATAACTCTTAATAAACTCACAAAGACTTAACCTCATGTCGATCTGAAGCATCTGAGCTTTAATTGAACCGACTTCCAAATAGAACAACCTCATTATATAAAATAGCAATATTTCCAATGTTACGAATGGAATATAAAATAGAAAATCTTTCCATTTAACTTCACCAGGAATCTCATGATAAAAAATAAGAATTACTGGTATACTTAACAGCGCGATTAATACCAACCACAATCGAACATAAGCATAGTTCTTCTCATTACCTTTTATCTTCCTCATACTTTCGAAAGCAGCACCTAATTCAACAAATTTAAATTGTGACTTATGTTCAGACAGCTTATCATTTACAATAGAGATCTCTTGTAAAAATGCACTCTGATTATTCAAGCACTCTTTAACACTTCTCTCAGCCTTCACGGTGTCTTCGAGCAACTTCTTAATATTCGAATCTTCGAGCCGTTTATATTCATCAGAAATTTTTGATATTTTATATCTATTTATGTCCGCTATCAAAACAAAACCAAGATAGCTAAGCCTTATGCCAGTCCAGCCAAATATATCATTGGCAATCAAGCTTATTTCACTTATTCTGCTTTGTATCGAAGGCAAACACTCAATGTAATCCTTAGTTCGAGAGGTTTCATTTAAAGATGAATTTGCCGTAAATGAAAAATACTCAACCAGTATCATTACCATATAAAACAAGACATTTATTGGATTTTTTTCTAACAGCTCGGAATTCAATTCATAATTTTCACTATTAACGCTTATTCTTGTGAACTCCATTTGCCTCGCAAATACTGAAGGGCGAGCCTCATATAACAATGACAGCACTCTACCACAATACAAAAAATAAGTATAAAACAGAGCATCATCTGGAACATTATCTTTTCGACCAGAGAGCACAGCTACGACATCATTTATTTCATCCTGTGATAATTTTTTTGAACACATATCCTCAACACTAGTAAGAATATTTTTTAGGTTTTTTAGAAAATCATCAAAAGCATCCATTTTTTATCCAATCAACTGGTAATAACATAAGATTACTAGAAAAAAAATAAAATTATACAAATCCACATTCGTAAATATATCATTCAACGTTTGAACTTAGAAGTATAATAACCGACTAATTAGCAAATCCATCTCACGTTCATCGGTGAAATGCTGCTGCAGCGTCTCGTTCCAGATGACACCGGTGACTCCGCTATAAACCTTGTCGAATTTCTCCTGGCTCATATTGACGAAGGTAATGCTCCAACGCTGTTTTAGCGTTCCGCCATCCGGATTGGCGACTAAGTCATAGAAACCGGCCTTCACCATGACGTGATTGAGCTAAGCCTCCGTTGTTTTCACGGCTTCAGCGTCAAAGCGGCGCTGGCGCTGCGCAGCAACACGCTGCAGCACTCTGTCGGCAATCAGCTTAGTGATGTTGTTCGCCCCCGCCACATCGCTGAGAAGCTCGGTATCAAATCCATCTCCATCGGAAATTACCTCTACTAACTCCCCTCTCGCTGCATACCAGCGCGGCTAAGGATCCCTATGTACGGACTTTTCTTCCTGCTCTGCCTGAGCGGGCAGCCTGAGTGTTACCGCTTTGAAGGCGTGGTATACCCAGACGAGGTGAACTGTCATCTCGATATCGAAGATCAAAAGTTGCCCACAGCGGATTACGCCTGCCAACCGGTCGAGACCGTAGCACTGATACCGGGGATGGAACAATGAGCAAAACACTGAAAGGGCACCGCATCCAGCGCTGGAAAGAACCGCTCTGCGATTCCAAGCTTTCTCCGTGCTGGCGCAAACGAGACCTCAAAAGCTACATCCGGCGTACCGCTGTCATTACCGCCGATTGCATGGTGTCGGAAATGGCGGAACACAACGCAAAGGTCGAATACGGGATCGACGGCTGGTCACCAGAATTTAGCTGTTGGTTCAGCAGTTGTAGAGTTAGGCCCGAGATACACTCAATGAAGAAGCATCAAATATTGAAATCGACGAGAACATTGAATGCGAAATTGACTGTTGAAACGACTGAACGGCAAATTCGTAAAATATCCGTCATGATGTAACTGGACAAATTAAAACGCCGGATTTCTCCGGCGCCCAGTTTGCTGACGAACGCTTTCGCGCCCCCTTCTCTGTACTTCTTTTGATATCTTCCCCGGGAAGGGGAACCTTTAAAAAGCTAAACAGGTTCCGCGGAGCAATTCAAAAATTTGGCCAAAATTAGCCTCCTTATGATTGCCTAAGAAGAAAAAACTGTGGTTATATTGTACCTACCGACGTAGCCATTTCAAGCTTTAATTTTCTTATAAAGGAGTAAGTTATGACGAAAGAACAAGAAATCTACAAAGCAATAAAATCCGCCAGAAGCAAAGCTCCGCTTGGTGAAAAAACGGCTGAACTACATCTCCAGTTCCTCAAATATGCTCAAGATTTATCTAGTATTGACCGAAAAGCAATATGTGAAGAACTAGGAATATCAATAACATATACTGCTGAAATTGGCAAAATGCGCAACATTGTTGATAGGTTGGTCAAGGCTGGTTTAGATGTAAACAAAATATAAGGAGGAAGGATTATGGATTTTATTGTCTATGGTGCTGGTCATAAAGGAAGCATCTTGTCTGGTACTATGCAAGACGGTATAGCTACCTTCATCACAGGTAATCTTGTAAGACGACGTAATACTGAAAGTAAAGATCCTGTTGAACCAATTGATCTATATGAGTCTTTTTCTATATCAGAATTTACAAGTGTGAATGGAAACACCTATTACTTAGCAACTCAAGACGATGGTAGCGCTAGCCTAAAAGACGAAGATATTGAGTTGATTATAAAAACCAAAAAACCTGTACCGGCTTTTTGACCTTACTTAAGAGACTGACTCACGGCTTGTGTGTATCCCCAGCTAGCGAAGTAAAATTATTCCGAGAGGATCATCTTGCTCAACAAATGGATAGCTTTAGATCGTTCTATCCCGCCCTTTCTTAATGGTTGCAACGTCTAAAATGGGATAATACTGTATATAAAAACAGTATAGAGAAATGCACCATGAAACACTTCTTCCCAACACCAACACCCGAGAAACAGTTCACTCCGCTCTACTACGACACTGTCCCAGCAGGCTTTCCCAGCCCAGCACAGGACTACGTGCACGCACGGATCGATCTCAACGACTACTGCATTAGTCACCCGTCAGCGACCTACTTTCTGATTGCGTCCGGGGAAAGCATGCTCGAAGCCGGGATCACCGATGGTTCCATGCTCGTTGTCGATCGCAGTATCGGTGCATGCCACGGTGACATAGTGATCGCAAGCATCGCGGGTGAATTCACCGTCAAGCGCCTTTGCCTGCACCCCGTCGCTCAGCTTGAGCCCATGAACCCGAAGTTCAAACCGATCCCCCTGCCAGATGGCGGCGAAGATCTGGATATCGTCGGTGTTGTCGTCTCAACGATCACAAGGCTGAAATAATGTATGCCCTGGCAGATGTAAACAGCTTCTATGCAAGCTGCGAAACGCTGTGGCGGCCCGACCTGCGTGGCCGCCCCGTAGTTGTTCTATCCAATAACGATGGTTGCGTTGTTGCTCGCAGCAAGGAAGCTAAGCAGTTAGGGATCAAAATGGGAGAACCCTATTTCCAAATTAAGCGAAACTTTGAGCGTGCCGGTGGCATCGCATTCAGCAGCAACTACGAGTTGTATGCCGATATGTCGATGCGCGTGATGTCTGTGCTCGAAGAGATGGCGCCACGTGTCGAAATTTATTCAATTGACGAAAGTTTTCTCGATTTGACAGGGGTCAGAAACTGCATCGCTTTGGAAACTTTCGGCAGCAAAGTACGCGCAAAAGTGCTGCGCGATACCGGCTTGACGGTGGGCGTCGGAATTGCCCAAACCAAAACCCTCGCGAAATTGGCAAATTACGCAGCTAAAAAATGGCTTCAAACCGGGGGCGTGGTTGATTTGTCTAACCATGAACGCCAGCGAAAATTAATGGCGTTAGTGCCAACGGCGGAGGTCTGGGGCATTGGCCGACGGATATCGAAAAAACTGCAGCTCATGGGGATAGAAACAGCGCTGCAGTTAGCTGATGCAAGTACGACGATGATCCGCAAAAATTTTAGTGTCGTGATTGAGCGCACCGTGCGTGAACTTCGTGGTGAGCCATGCCTTTCGCTTGAGGAGTTCGCCCCGACGAAACAGCAAATTATTTGCAGTAGGTCGTTCGGTGACTGCATCACTGAATATGATGCAATGCATCAAGCGATCTGCATGTACGCGACGCGCGCGGCGGAGAAACTGCGTGAAGAGCGCCAATACTGCCGGTATATCAATGCATGGGTTAAAACCAGTCCGTTCTCGATCAACGAGGAGTATTACGGCAATACGGCAAGCATCAAGCTCATCACCCCGACGCAAGATACCCGGGACATTATCGCCGCGGCTATTCGGTGTCTGGATGCCATCTGGCAACCGGGTCACCGGTATCAGAAAGCAGGCGTTATGCTGCAGGATTTCTACTCGCAAGGCATTGCCCAGTTGAATCTGTTTGATGAATTCCAGCCACGACCTAATAGCGAACGGCTGATGACGGTTTTAGACCACATCAACAAGTCCGGACGTGCGAAGGTCTGGTTTGCCGGCCAGGGTAATCACCAAGCATGGTCTATGAAGCGGGAGTTGCTTTCGCCGGCATATACAACACGGGTGTCAGACCTTCCACGCGCCCGCGTGTATTGACATCACAGCAGCGGATTATCGATCGGCTTTATGAGATCCGCGCTGTCGTTCCTAATGCTGCCAACGGCCCTTGAAACCGGATACCACGAGAATTTATCGGCAGGGGTGGCGCCGCTAGTGGCGAGCTCTTCGGCACGCGCAGAAGAGGTATCGGGGTTTAGCCATTCGCGGGCAGCCGCCGGCGGCAAAACTACCGGCCGCCGATCGTGAATATCCAACAACCCGGAATCACTTGCCGCCGTTACTATGACAAAGCCGTCGTCGTTCTGCTCAGCCTCTCTGGTATGAAATCGACTGATAGCCGCAAAGAATATCGGCCCACCAGCGTGGATAAAGTACGGCTGTTTCTTCTTCGGATCATCTGGTGACTTCTTCCATTCGTACCAGCCATCGGCTGCAACCAGCATGCGGCCATGCTCCCACAACGGCTTAAACATCCGGCTCCCTGCCGCCGTTTCGACACGAGCATTGATTACGGGCGGGCGCTTCATCTCAAGCCACCAATCAGGGCCATATCCCCATAGAACCGGATCCATATGGAGCAGGGTATCGCGCTGATTGATGAGCAGTACATGGGTACCAGGCGCTACGTTATAGCGGCCAATAGGCACAGTATCCAGAGCATCTGCATACTCGGGCTCAGAAGCCAAATCATCGAGATAGTCAGCCCTTGTTTGTACTTGGGCAAATCGACCACACATACAAAAACCTCATTGCGATAATAGGCAAAGTATAGCCCACACGCGATCGACCATAGCCCCTTCCTAATCACATTAGATAAACCATAATAAGGGCGTAACAGTGTTACGCCCTTCTCTTTTGAGGAGAATATAATGACAAAGTTACTCACACTAGAAGAATGGAGTGAAAAAACCTATGAGAGCAAACAGCCATCAATAAAAACATTACGCCGCTGGGCTCGTAGTGGCAACATTTACCCGGCGCCGGAAAAGCATGGGCGAGAATATCGGGTGAAACCGAATGCGATTTATATACAACCCAAGTCATTTAATCTTGCCAGGGCATTGCAGAAAACCGGAGCAATAGAAGTTCCAACGCTGATAGAGAGAATAATCAATGGCGAAAAGACCAGAAAAATACGACGCTAACTTACCTAAGAATCTCACTTATCGTAAGAAGTATAAATCGTTCTACTGGCGCCACCCTATCACGCAGCGAGAGCTTCCCTTGGGGCAAATTGCAAGAAAGGATGCCATTGCACAGGCAATCGAAGCGAACAACTACCTTGAGCAAAACTATCTGCCTAACGCACTCATAGATCGCCTTAAAAGCCGTAAAGACATTTCAACACTTAATGCGTGGCTAGATAGGTACGAGGTAATACTTAGCCGGAGAGAGTTAAAACCAAACACTATAAAAATTCGAACTAACCAGTTAAAAATCATTAGGTCACTAATGGGCAACTGTCTGCTGCCAGAAATAGACACTCGCCAGATAGCTGAGTATTTGGAGTCATTTAACTCTCAGGGTAAAAAATCAATGTCAACGGCAATGCGTTCAGTTCTATCGGATATATTTAGGGAGGCAATCGTGGAAGGTAGAATAAAAACAAATCCTGTGGAAGCAACTAGAGCCCCTCGCATTAAAGTTAAGCGTGAACGTCTAAACTATGATGAGTACACAAAAATATATTTAGCAGCGAGTGAGCAACCTCAATGGGTGGGATTTGCCATGGAGATAGCACTTATCACCGGCCAAAGGCGAGAGGATGTTGTTCTCATGCGTTTTACAGACATCACCGACGATCGACTGCATGTCGAACAGGGTAAAACAGGTATGCGCATTGCCATCCCTTTAAGCCCACATCTTGAAGCGGCAAATCTTCGCTTGGGGGATGTAATAGAGCGCTGCCGAGCCTCGCATGCTTCAAACTACATTATCAACATCACGCGGCGTTCTAAGAAAGGTGATACATCGTTGCACCCTGACGCTTTAACCAAAGCGTTTGTGAAAGCCAGGAATACCTCAACGTTGGATCTTGGTGACAATCCACCAACATTTCACGAGATCCGCAGTCTCGCGTCACGGCTATACAGTATGGAAAAAGGGGAAGAGTTTGCGCAGCGCCTATTGGGCCACAAATCAGCTCTCATGACGAAGAAATATCTCGATCCCAGGGGAAAGGAATACGTATTTGTCTAAAAGACCGGATATAGGATTTCGTGGAAATTTCGTGTATTTTCGTGGGTGGGTGAAATTTTACCTTATAAATCAAGCACACAAAAAAAGACCGAATACGATTCCTATATTCGGTCTAGGGAAATGGCTCTTGGGAGAGAGCCGTGCGCTAAAAGTTGGCATTTTGTGCAAAGCTTGTTCAGCCGTGCACTTTAAGAGTAGCTTACCGCGCTATTTTTGCCAGCCAGCACAGGCTCGGTGATAGTTTCATGAAGAAATTAATTCCGCACAATTTTTCACCACAGAGTTGTCTCAAACTAAGCCATTGTGTGATAAGCGATTAGTTAGCGCAGAGCTTCTCGGCACGTTCACGGTACGGCTCAACACTCATTTTCTTACCGGGGTTGGCGGCGTCATCCAGCAGGATGACATCCAGCGGCTGGGCACGCTGCTGCCCTGCTTTCACCTGCGCCTCTGCGGCCGCATTGAGCGGATACTGCATCAGTGTGCTGTTGTTGAGTACGAACAGTGCGCCGCCACTGCGGCATTGAAGCGTCACTTCTTCTTTGGTGAACGCCCACTGCTTACCGTATTCCAGTTTGGTGATGTTAACCAGTTGGTCTGCCGCCAGCGCACCGGTCGCGGTTGCCAGCAGCGTCATGCCAAGTAATACCGATTTCATGTTATGGCCTTAAGGTTGCTATTTGATTCAATTTTCCCGCAGTTGGGGGGCATCCGGCAAGCCGGAATGTTACACCGGCGCATAAGTTGCAAATAAACTGACCAGCAGCAGTACACCCGCCCCCAACCCCACCTCAGTCCAACAGGCGAGTACCAGCCCACGCTGTGCCAGCCGTGGCATGCTGCTCATCGCTGGGACGATGGCATAGCGGTTAGCCAGTGCGACCATCACCATAAGCGCCACTAATGCGGTTTTGAACAACAGCAGGCGTTGGTATGGGGAGTCCACGTTCAACGGCCAACTGCCGAGAATAATCAAACTGTTAATCACACCGGTTAACACCACTAGCGCTACCGCCAGGTGGCCCCAGCGTGAAAAACGAATCAGCGTGGTGACGGCATCGCTGCGGCTCTGCGGTTGGGCCAGATAACGCAGGCAGACCAACAACGGCAGCAGGCTGCCAAACCAGTAACCGGCTGCCAACAGGTGCAATGCGTGGTTAAAACGGTGCAGGACACCGAGTATTCCCTCATGCATTGCCGCGTGGCCGATAAACGCCATGCTAACCAGTAATAATGTAGAAAGCAGTGCCAAGAGTTGTGTACGACGCGGTTCTGCCAGCCACAGGCTCAGCAGCGCCAGTAATGAAATGCCCAGGTGCCATCGCCAGACTTCGCCGAAGGTCGTACCCAGCACCGCCCACCAAACCTCCAGGCGCCAGGTATCGGCCCAACCGTCCCCCATCTGCCCGGCTTGAATAGCCAATAATGCCACGGCGGAAAGCCCGGCAAGCCAGGTGCAAGAGACCAACAAGGGACGCACATCACGGGTGAGATACGGGGAAAGGCGCTGCGGCGACAATAAGGCGGTGAATAGGCTGGTGCCAAACATCAGCATCACCGCCGCAAAGTGCACAAAGCGACACAGGACAAACAGGGTCGCCAGACTCATGGATCAGTTTACGGTGAAGCTGTACTGGCCTTTGGTTTTATGACCGTCGACCGAGACTACGTGCCAATTAACGTTGTATTTACCGGCAGCCAGCTCACCTTCGATAGGCAGGTTAACCTGGGTATTGTTGTTCGCGTCGAGCTGCAATTTACCGGTTTTCACTTCAGCGTTGTTCGGCCCGGTGATTTTAATGCCGCTAAAACTAGGCTCAATACCTTCAGAGAAGTTCAGCGTCAGCACTTTCGGTGCCGGACTCACGCTGGCATCTGCTGCCGGTGTTTCAACTTTCAAATGAGCATGTGCTAAAGCCTGCTGTGAAGACAAACCAACAAACAGCACAAAAATGGTGGAAAGCAGGCGATAAGAAGAACGAATTTTACCGATCACAGTGATATCCCTTAAAGCAATAATCGAGGGTAATAAGGGTTAAGGCTAACCGCATGGGCGATGTATCAGCAGCCCCAACCCACCGCAGATGATTGCGCCACGGGTAAACAGAAGAAGAATAGGATTATGATAACCCACTGTTTTAACTCTCTACCATCCCTGTAGCGTATCACGTCAAATGATAACGAGTGCCATTCAGCAAGTCGAGCAGAACACTGGCATTTTGCGATCCAGTAGCACATATCGCTGTAAAGCCACGACAACTACAGGGCATAAAAAAACCGCGCACCGGGCAGACCGGGACGCGGTTTTAACAACAATAATTAGACCTGGCCGTTACCGTTCTCGCCAGCTGCACCCATTTTCTTCAAATCTTTATCGATGAAGAACAGTGCGTTGCCGCTATTGCCCACCAGCGCCAGTTTATCCAGCACGGATTTGAACAGCTTCTCTTCTTCGTGCTGTTCAGCAACATACCACTGCAGGAAGTTAAAGGTAGAGTAATCATGCGCAGACATTGCCGCGTGCGCCAGCTCGTTGATCTGGCGGGTAATCAGTTGCTCATGCTCGTAAGTTTGTTGGAATACATCAGCCAGGGATGCAAATTCAACAGGCGGCGCAGCAATGGTACCCAGCAGTGGCAAAGCGCCTGTGTCGCTCAGGTATTCGAACAGACGTTGCATGTGCTGCATCTCTTCCTGAGAGTGTTCTTTAAGGAATGCAGCGGCGCCTTCAAAGCCTTTATCGCTGCACCATGCGCTCATTTGCAGGTACAAGTTCGCGGAGTAGAACTCCAGGTTCAGTTGCTCATTCAGCTTCTTGGTCATTTCAGGCGTCAGCATAATCATTCCTTTATTTTGCAGGTATCAATTTAATTTTTCCGCATTATGCCTTGGTAAAAACAAAATAAAAACACTTGATTTACATCATCAAGGATTTAATTTTAAATTGATTAAAAATCAACGTGTTAATTTATTTTCTGTTATATGTTTAAATTATTATGATAACTATTTACATCCGTACATTTAATCAAAAAACGAATCATTCTTATTTGAAAAAATAAATAGATTGCATTGCCATTGGTGCAATAAATAACCTTCCGTATCCTACGTTATTATCTGCGGATATCCCCCTCTGCGCTTCGGGCTTGCCAAGTGCCTCTCGGTGCATTACCTTCTGCGCTGATCCAATGCGGTAACAAGTAAGGAGAATACGGTGGGTTACAATCTGGCAGAGCTTTCCAAAGAAGAGATGGACAAGGTGAACGTTGATCTCGCGGCGTCTGGCGTGGCGTTCAAAGAACGCTATAACATGCCGGTAATCCCGGAAATGGTCGAACGCGAGCAGCCAGCGCATCTGCGTGACTATTTCCGCGAACGCGTGGCGCACTACCGTGTTGAATCACACAAGTATTCACGTCTGCCGTACGAACCGAAATCCAAATAATAAAGCCCGCCTTTATGGCGGGCTTTTGGTCATTTGCCGGCAAACTTATCGGTCGCCAACATCAGCTGATGCAGGATGCCCGGCTCATCAAAGGAGTGCCCCGCACCCTCGACGATATGCAACTCGGCTTCTGGCCACGCTTTCGCCAGATCCCAGGCGTTTTGCACCTGACAGGCCATATCGTAGCGGCCGTGAATAATCACTGCTGGAATATGGCGGATCAACGGGACGTTACGCAGCAGCTGATCGTCGCTGTCCAGGAAACCCAGATGAGTGAAATAGTGGTTTTCAATGCGGGCAAAGGCCAGCGCAAAGTCATCCTCACCAAAGGAAGCCGACTCACTGCTTGGCAACAAGGTGACGGTCTCCCCTTCCCACACGCTCCACAGCTTGGCCGCCTCAAGTTGGATCTGAGGGTCCGTTGACGTCAGGCGCTGGCGATAAGACGCAATCACGTCCTTGCGCTCTTCCGCTGAAAGAATCGACAGCACGCGTTCCCATTTTTCCGGGAAGAAGCGCGAAGCGCCGTCCTGATAATACCAATGCAGCTCTTGCTTACGCAGGGTGAAGATACCGCGCAGCACCATTTCGCTGACACGCTGTGGATGGCTTTGCGCATAGGCCAAAGCCAGCGTAGAACCCCATGAACCACCAAAGACCAACCATTGATCCACACCGGCCATTTCGCGCAGCCGTTCAATGTCCTGCACCAGATGCCAGGTGGTGTTGTTATCCAGACTGGCATGCGGCTTGGAACGGCCACAGCCGCGCTGATCGAACAGTAACACCTTGTAGCGCTGGGGATCGAACAGCTGGCGGTGATAAGGCGAAATGCCGCCGCCCGGGCCACCATGGATAAAGACCGCTGGCTTGCCGTTCGGGTTTCCGCTCAGCTCCCAGTAGATCCGGTGGCCATCTCCAGTGTCCAGCCAACCGCTGTCATATGCTGCTAACGGCGGGTACAAACCTCGTAATTGTTCCATGGCGCTTCCGTCTCTCAGTGGGTCATCCCCTCATAAAAGCTGAAGCCGCCCATTTGGTCAACGGTAAAACCCGAAAACTCCTACCCTACCCAACAAGTTATGGTTCGTTTGCTTAAAATGAATACGACCTGCCGGCAAAATAACGGCAGGTCGTAGAGAACCAGAGGTAAACTTAACCTCTTTTACGCAAATGCGGTTCGCGCATTTCCTGCGCAGTTTTTGCTTCAATGCTTAGTTCCGCTGTTGGCCGCAACAACAAACGTGCCAAACCAATAGGCTCTCCGCTTTCACGGCAATAGCCGTATTCGCCGTTATACAAACGCGTTAGCGCTGCGCTAATTTTCGGCAGCAGACGGCTTTCACGATCCAACTGGCGGAATAACAGCCGCAAATCCTCTTCGCGGGCAGCTTTGTCTGCTTCGTCACCGGACACTTCACCGCTGTCGATATCCCGCTTCAGCGCATCAATGTGCTGCAACAGTTTTTGTTGCTCGTCCAGCAAGCGCTGGCGGAAAAATGCCCGCTGCGCCGGATTCATGTAATCAGACTCCGGCATAGCCAAAAGCTGCTGCGGGTTTAACAAGGTCACAACGTTCATTGCGCTCTCCGGCTATTACTTAATTGTTATATTATAACATACCATAATTTTAAAGCAGCCCTTCATCAGAAACAAAATTACGCAGATAAACAACCAATTAGTTAAATCAGCTGCTTTCATGCTTGCATCCATTAGGCATAAGGAGGTTAATGGTTGAGCAACCCACCCAACCATAGGTAACTGAGAGGCCATCATGAGTAAGGGAATGGATAGCAAAAAAAATGCGAAGAAGAAGCCGTTGAAAACCCCCGCAGAGAAACGCGCAGACAAACGCGCTAAGAAAGGCCAGACTTCCGGCGAGTAAGCGAACTTCTAACCGTAGTTAAACCCGCCATGGCGGGTTTTTTATTGCCTGAAACTGCCCCCTTTCAACGGTTGGCATAGCCGCGTCTGGCAGTTAAGCTAAACCTGTGCAGTCACCCTGAGGAAACCATGAATTTACGTGTAATAGACACTGAAACCTGCGGGCTGGAAGGCGGCGTGGTAGAGGTGGCCTCTGTTGATCTGATCGACGGACAAATCGCCAACCCAATGAGTGACCTGGTCAGCCCCGACCGCCCCATTAGCATTGATGCAATGGCCATTCACCATATCACCGAGCAAATGGTTGAAGGGAAACCGCGTATCGCAGTCGCAATCGGGCGCTATTTGGGCAGTTCCTACTATGTTGCGCACAATGCGGCTTTTGATCGCGGCGTACTGCCGGAAATGAGCGGTGCCTGGATATGCACCATGAAGCTGGCGCGGACTCTGTACCCAGACATCAAATACGGCAACCAATATCTGCGCTATGCGCTGAACCTGGACGTGCAACTGCCGCAAGACACCACATTGTACCCACATCGGGCACTGTATGATTGTTATGTGACCGCCGCATTGCTGCAACGCATTATCAAGGATTCAGGTTGGACGCCGGAGCAAATGGCGCAAATCACTGAACAGCCGGTGCTGCTGAAGAAATTTAAGTTCGGTAAGTATCGTGGGCAGGAAATAGACAGGATCGCGCAGGAAGATCCAGGCTATTTGCGCTGGATGCTGAAATCCATCGAAGATCTCAGCCCAGACATGAAGCACACGCTGAAATACTATCTGATCGGCTGAAAAAACGGGCAGCACTCGCTGCCCGCCTGAAGGTTACTCCGCCAACGCCAGAATAAAGGCGTATTCCAGCGCAATGTCTTCATAGGCCTTGAAACGCCCAGACTTGCCGCCGTGCCCTGAATCCATATCGGTATACAGCAACAACAGGCGATCGTCGGTCTTTAGATCGCGCAGCTTGGCAACCCACTTGGCCGGCTCCCAATACTGTACCTGGGAATCATGTAGCCCAGTGGTGACCAGCATATGCGGATAATCCTGCGCCTTCACTTGATCGTACGGGCTGTATTGCTTGATATAGTCGTAATACGCGGGTTCATTTGGGTTGCCCCATTCGTCGTATTCCCCGGTCGTCAGCGGAATAGATTCGTCCAGCATCGTGGTAACCACGTCGACAAACGGCACCTGCGCCACAATGCCATTAAACAACTGGGGCGCCTGATTGATCACTGCACCCATCAACAATCCACCCGCACTGCCGCCCATGGCGAACACCCGTTTAGCGTCACCGTAACCTTGGGCGATCAACGTTTCTGTCACGTCTATAAAATCGTTAAAGGTATTCTGCTTTTTGAACAGTTTGCCGTCTTCATACCACAATTGCCCCAGTTCCCCACCACCGCGAATATGTGCCAGAACAAAGACAAAACCGCGGTCCAACAGGCTTAACCGGCTGGCGCTGAAGGCGGGATCCATGCTGCTGCCGTATGAGCCGTAGCCATACACCATCAGTGGGTTGCTACCATGTACAAAACTATCGTGGCGATAAACCAGTGAAACCGGCACGTCGACACCATCACGCGCCTTCACCCATAGCCGCTCACTGCGGTAATTTTCCGGGGTGAAGTTTTTCACTTCCTGCTGTTTGAGCATCACGCGCTCACCGTTGTCGAGATTGAGCTCATACAACGTGGTCGGTGTGGTCATCGAAGAGTAGCCATAACGCAACAGCTCGGTTTCTGGCTCAGGGTTGTACGCCAACCAGGTTGTGTAGGTCGGGTCGTCGAAGGCAATACGTTTCTCTTCACCGCTCTGCCAGTGAATTTGGCGCAGTTGAGTCAGGCCCTCGCTACGCTCCTCCACCACCAGCCAGTCACGGAACAGGCTAAAGCCTTCCAACATCACTTCAATGCGTGGGGCAATCAGCGTCTGCCACTGCGCTTCGTCTGCCTGTTCGCTTTGATACAGACCGAAGTTTTTGCCGTCCTTGTTAGAACGGATATAGAAATGCTGGTGATAGTGATCGATACCGTATTCATGATCCTTACGGCGCGGCACAAACACCTGCGGTGCGCTGTCGGCGCGATCGGCGTCCAACAGCAGGATTTCCGAAGTGGTGGTACTGCTGAGGTGGATCAAAATAAAACGTTCGGAGGTGGTTTTTTCCAGCCCGACGTAGAAGGTGTCATCCAGCTCTTCGTAGATCAGCGTGTCATGCTGCGGATCCGTACCAACCACATGACGATAGACCTGGTAAGGCAACAGCGTTTTGGCATGTTTACGCACGTAATACAGGGTGGACGAGTCGTTGGCCCATTCAAAGCTACCGGACGTGTTTTCCAACACTTCGTCAGCCCAGGTATCGTTGCTGAGGTTTTTGAAACGAATGTCGTACTGTCGACGAGAGAGAAAATCTTCTGCAACCGCTAGCTGTTGGTTGTCAGGGCTGACTTCCAGCCCACCTAAGGTATAAAACTCGCGCTGCTCGGCACGCTGATTACCGTCAATCAGCGTATCCCAATGTGTGTTTTCTGCCTCGGGCTGACGGACGTAAATGGCATATTCATTGCCGGGTTCGAAACGCGTCTGATAGCGGTAGCCGTGTCTGACGTAAGGCACCGAATGTTCCTGCTGAGGAATACGTGCCACCATCTCTTCATACAACGTTTCGCGTAACGCCTGTTGCGGTTTCAATGCCGCGTCAGTAAAGGCATTTTCCGCCTGCAGATAATCCAGCACCTGCGGGTCTGCGCGCTCATCGTCGCGCAGCCAATAATAGTCATCAACACGCGTGTCGCCGTGCGTAGTGATAGGATAAGGACGTTTCTCTGCCTTAGGGGGTGTCATCATTGCTAAATCATCCGCTTACCTTGATTACGGCAAGAGTGACACGATTCCCCCCGGCTTGCCAAGCGGCGCTATGCCAGCTCGCGTTTTTTCTCATTCACGTCGTTTTCAATGCCCTGCTTAACATCCGCCGGGATCTTCAACGACTGCGCCAAAGCGTCAAGATAACCGCGCTCCATAAAGTGATCGACGTCGATCACCATGCAGCTCAGGTAATACACTTCTAGTGCTTCGTCTTCATTTTTCACGCTTTGGGCGATCAGGTCCGGGTTCAACGGTTGATCGATAGCTTCTTGCACCCATTTTTGCGCTTCCTCGCCTACCTGCAATTGTTCCAGGCTGTGATCGATGGCGAGTTTTTCTTCCGCATCAATATGGCCATCACTCTTGGCGGCAAATACTAAGGCTTGCACCAAACGCTTGGCGCGCAAGTCCACCGGCGTGGTCTGCAAACCAAACTGCGGTTCACTCTGATGCGTTTCTTTCACCCGCTGTTTGTATTTATTCCACAGCACCGCCCCCACCGCTGCGCTGCCGCCAATAATCAACGCGTTCTTGCCGAATTTCCCCACCAGCTTGCGTGAAGACTTATTCGCCAATAAGACACCGACAAGGCCCCCCAACGCGGTTGGGGCCAGCAGTTTGCCGATACCTTCTGACCCGCCAATTGAACCGGCCTTTTGCCCAATCATCGATTGGATCTGTTGCATCCAGTTATTTTTCATAATCACCCCTTTGCGTAGGAAACGAGGCGCAGGCATATGAAGCCCAGACCGCCGGTAAACCGTCAGATTAGGGGATTTTTTGTCAATTTACGTATGGGGGATGAAAACCTGTGTAGCAAGACATTGGCGAGGGAGGAAAAGCCGGCTTCACCCTTAAGTGCAAGCCGGCCAGCGGGTGTTAAGGCTGTTCGTCCTCTTCACCCGGCTGCTCGTCTTCCTGTTCGTATTCTGCCAGTTCGTCACGCATTGCCTGGATAGACTCGCGAGCCAACAGCGACAACGTCCGGTAAAAACCGGTGGTGGCATGAGCTTCTACTTTGCCGAGGAAACGACCGCACCACGGCAACAGGTACTCGTCAAACAACGTGATTTGCGCCTGCACTTCGTCTTCCTGTGACTGATCTTCCAACCAGGAAGCCGCCAACAGCAAAGAACCAAAATGATCAGCGGGTGCTTCGCTCAGCGGCATACCGCGTTGCTGCAAGAATGTACGCACTTCTGCTTCAGACGCCCCTTCAACATAGGCAGAGCGGTAAGGCGAGACACTGCATTCACTGCCGACAAACATCGCGTTGAAATCAGTGGACAGTTGATTGACATCACAACCTTGTTGCAGACGTACCAGCAATTCATCCTGCTCCAACGGCCAGTGTTGTTTCAGTTTGCCTTCTTTGATCAGCGTGAACAGCGGCACCAACAGCGGATCCTGCGGCTGACGGTAAAACAGCGTACCCAGCACGCGGCAAACAACGGAAAACTCATTCATGATAATGCCTTATACAATACGGAAAAATTTGCCGGGACGATGTCACAAATCGGCCAGTTCCGCAATCGCCGGCTTGCCACGCCGCTCGAGAAAGTCCAACAGACGCCGTGGGCTGACGTTAAGGATACGTTCCTGCGGGAATTCCACCTCAGCAATAATGCGCTCGCAGTGTTCAAAACCGCCGAGCGAGAAAGCTATGTGTGAATCCGAGCCTAACGCCAGCCAGCCGCCGGCATCACGCACCGCGGCTGCAATCGCACGGCAGTTGTCTTCGCTGCCCTTGCGCGAATGGGTGAACGACGAGTTATTCAGCTCAAGTGCCACGTCGTACTTCGCCGCCGCCGCCGCCACCGCCGCAATATCAATCGGGTATCTTGGGTTACCGGGGTGGCTGATAATATGCACATCTCCCTGTGCCATCGCGGCAATCATCGCTTCGGTATTGGCCGCTTTATCCTGCGGTGCGAACACCGGCTCATGGAAACCGGCGATAATCACGTCGATTTTATCCAGCATCGGACCGGTGCAGTCGATATCGCCCTGCAGATTTTTGATGTTGGCCTCGATACCGCGCAGAATGCCCACGCCATCCACCAGACGCGGCCACACGTGCATGTTCATAAAGTGCCAATAATGCGGTGCATCGGCCATATCCGGGCCGTGATCGGTGATGGCGAAAAGTTTGATGCCCTTTTGCTGGGCTTCGACGATGTAATCATGCAGCGTGCTGTAGGCGTGGGTGCTGGCGACGGTGTGCATATGTAAATCAACGGGGTACATTGCTTCTCCTTCTGGGCGGCCTGCCTGGAGTACAACAGCAGGCGGCGGTTTCTTATATTTAGCTTAGCAGGTGCATCACCGAAAGATCAGTAGCCACGTTCCACATCCACCAACCCGGCAGGCACTTGCCCGGCCTCAAGCGCGAGGATGTTTGCCGCTATCTGATCCATTGCCACTTCCGGCAACGTGATGGCAGCAATATGCGGGGTAATGGTGACACGCGGATGACGCCAGAACGGATGCGTCTGTGGCAGTGGCTCGTTGACGAACACATCCAGCGTAGCGGCGGCCAGTTGACCTTGCTCCAGCGCCTGCAACAAATCATCTTCAACCAGATGCGCACCGCGAGCCAGGTTAATCAAATAAGCCCCTGGAGCCAAGTGCGCGAACAGTTGTTGATTGAGGATCCCGGCGGTCTCCGGCGTATTGGGCAAGAGATTGATCAGCAATTGCACACCATCTAAAAACGCGGCGCGCTGCTCTGTTCCAGCAAAGCTCTGCACGCCGTCGATCTGTTTTGGGCTGCGGCTCCAGCAACGCACGTTAAAACCAAACGCCGTCAGCTTCTGCGCCACGCTTTTCCCCAACACCCCGGCACCGAGGATGCCAATAGTGAAGTGATCCTGTTGATGAGGATCGAGCGGCCGCCACTCCTGCTGCTGCTGCAGCAATTGATACTCGTCAAAACGGCGGAAATAACGCAACACGTAACTCAGTGCATATTCCTGCATCTGTTGTGCCATGCCGGTATCCTCAAGACGCACCAGCGGCACACCTGCCGGCAGAGTACCGGGATGCTGGCGCTCTTGATCCAAGATAGCGTCGACGCCCGCCCCCAGGGCAAAGACCCCTTTTAGGGCTCCACGGTGAGCCAACATCTCGTGCGGCGGTCGCCACACCAATGCGTAATCCGCCGGGCGATCGTCGCCCGGTTGCCAGGCGCGCACCCTCACCTGCGGCAAACGTTGCGATATACCTGCTATCCATTCCTGGGCATTAAAGAAAGGGTGATAAAAAAGGATGTCCATCTGCACAGCTCCTGTCTGTTTTTATGTATTTGCAACCAGACTTCCGCGATTCGCTGCCAGATGCAAGTGTTAAAGCCCAAAATGAAAACAGCCCCGACCAGTGGGGCTGTTTTTTAGACTGCGGGATCTCAGGCTGCAACAGGAGCGTCGTGCCGTATTAACCGCCGTAACAGTGGGATCAAGATTAACATCACCACCCCAACGCCTGCGGCTCCCCAACCCAACGCGCTGAACACCTCGCTGTAACCGGGGTTGGTCAGCGCAGGGGTGCTGCCACTGTTCTCAGGCATTAGTCCGGAGACGTAACCAGCCAATACCGAGGCAACACCGGTAACCATCATCCAGCATCCCATCATTACGCCCTGATAACGCGGTGGCGCCAGTTTGCCGATCATCGCGTAGCCGATCGGTGAAATCATCAGTTCGCCAATGCTCTGCAACACATAGCTGATGACAATCCATTTAAATGCCACCAACCCATCACCACCGGCCAGGCTGATGCCTAGCGGCAGCACCAGCATGCCCAGCCCGATGCAGAACAGCGAACCGGAGAACTGCATTGGGATATCAATCTTGCAACCACGTGCTCGCAGGCGATTAAACCACCAGGCCATCAAGGGTCCGCCCACCACGATCACCAGCGTATTGATGTTCTGAATCCACTGAGGTGCCACCTGAATACCATAAACGTTCAGGTTGATATTGTGTTCGGAGAACAGCATTAACCCCATCGGGGCCAACTGATACAGCGCCCAAAAGACCAGAGAACCCAGCGCCAGAATGAGATATGCAGTCATCCGACGACGTTCATCACGCGGATGATGACGTAACGTAACCACACCCAGCATCAGGAAAATCAACGCACCGAGGCCAATAACAAAATGACCACTGAACTCCGCATGGGTCAGCATTACGCGGATGATCGGCACCAGTAGCACCAACACGGCTAACCCGACCAACATGCGCCAGCGGTACTGTGAACGAGTGGCATCGTGCAGTGGCGTGTTGAGATCGGCCAGGATGCGCCAGCGGCTGACGGCAACGATAATCGCCGCCGCGTTGCCCAGGGTAGCAAACAGGAACAGCGCGCGATAATTTTCGGTCAGTTGGAAATAGCCGGCTACGGTAAAGCCGACAAAGAACCCCAGGTTCATCCCGGCGTAGTTCCACAAAAAGGCCGCTTCACGTCGATCGTCGTCCGGCTTAAAGCGCTGGGTCAACATCATATTAATGCAAGTGACGTTCAGCCCGCTGCCGGTCAGGAACATCGCCAATCCCCAGTAAAGGCCCCAGACGCCTGCCACTGCGATCAACGCGCAGCCGATCACCTGTAGCACCATACCCAACACGAATAAGTTGCGGTTACTGAGGAAACGCCCGCCCAGGTAACCCCCAAACATATGCAACCCATAGTTGAACGCACCAAATACGCCCATCATGGCGTTGGCGTTGCCTTCGCTGAAACCCAGACGCTTGGTGGCATAAAGCACCAGCGTGGAGTACAACACGGCAAAACCCAGCGTGGCGAAGATTTGGATAAAAAACAGTGCCCCGGCACCCGGGGGGATGGCATGACGCTGCGGCGCCGCCGTTGTGGAGTCCGATGAAGTCAAAGTGAACCTCTGCTGCATTATTATTTGATAGATCAGTCCCTGTCTGTGTTATCGCCAGTGCAATGCCCGGCAACCTGCGCGGGGTGTGATATTCCTTGCCAAAACCCCACGTCAGCACCCTTCCATTTAGCGACACATATGACTAATAATCCAGTATTAATGCATATATCAGCACCAGAGCTAATGCCATTGCTGGTATATTGAGCTAACCCACAGTGAAATGTACAAATAATAGTCTTAAAGATAATTTAGCCCCGTAATCATCTTGAAAATCTGTGCCATCCGACTGTCTATCGCTCGGGAAATCAGCAAATTGCTGCAAGTTTAGCTAAACAGTCATGGTTATGTCACAAGAGGGTTGACGCTGGGATCAGATTCTCCTACATTAGCGCCCGTCGACAACGCAATGCGTTAGCGATGAAGTAAAACGGTGAGGTGTCTGAGTGGCTGAAGGAGCACGCCTGGAAAGTGTGTATACGCGAAAGTGTATCGAGGGTTCGAACCCCTCTCTCACCGCCATATTTTAAAGAGAGAGCCTGGACTAACGTCCAGGCTTTTTTTTGCATGTTATACAGACCGAGAGGGGCGAGAACCCTCGACAGGGTTTGACAAAACGCATGCGTTTTGGACCGCCAAAGGCCGCCCGCAAGGTGAGCGCAGCGAATCAAGCCCTCTCTCACCGTGCTAATCTAAAGAGAAAGCCTGAACGAAAGTTCAGGCTTTTTTTGTTGTCTGCATTACAGGGAATTCTGACGGGGGATCCTCCGCACATGCGGTTTGCCGCAGTTTTCAGCAAAGCGAACACAGGTTAAGCGGACGCGCCGAATCGCAGAAATTCTGCTTGACCGGATCGCTCGCTCTCCCTATAGTACCGCCCCGTTGCAGCAGTGAGTACGCAACGACAAAATACGGTGAGGTGTCTGAGTGGCTGAAGGAGCACGCCTGGAAAGTGTGTATACGCGTAAGTGTATCGAGGGTTCGAACCCCTCCCTCACCGCCATATTTTAAAGAGAGAGCCTGGATTAACGTCCAGGCTTTTTTTTTTGCATGTTATACGGACCGGGAGGGGCGAGAATCCTCGACAGGGTTCGACAAAACGCATGCGTTTTGGACCGCCAAAGGCGGCCCGCAGGGTGAGCGCAGCGAATCAAGCCCTCCCTCACCGCCATATTTTAAAGAGAGAGCCTGGATTAACGTCCAGGCTTTTTTTGTCTGCAATCTGCCTCAGTGCGTGCGGCTAGCCGCCATAGATGGCTGCATCACGGCACGGCGCCAGTCACCCGGTGTTTGACCGTAGTGGCGTTTAAAACTGCGATTGAAAGATTGTTGCGAGTCGAAGCCGAGTGAAATCGCCACGCTGACGATCGGCTCCCCGCTGTTAGCCAGACGCTCTGCCGAGACCCTCAGCTTCTGCATACGGATATATTCCCCCAGCGCATAGCCGGTTTGGCGTTTGAACATTCGCTGCAAATGCCATTTGGAATACCCGGCGCGGCCCGCCACAGTATTGATATCCAGCTTCTCTTCCAGATTGTTATCAATCCACTCAATCAAATCCGTAATAAAACCCGTGCTGTTCATGCTGACGCTCCCATGACATTGGCAGGTAGATCCGCTGCCCGATATGGATACGTTGCAGCAGTTTCGCACTAAATGCAATTTTTATTATTGCATTTAACGAAGGGGCACTTCTATAATCCAGCCAATTAATGTACCCGATATTAATACATTAATGTGACAACAATGTGTTTCAAAACCTAACCGTTGTACCGAGGACGGGTGCAACTGCTCTGCCGCCGGTCTCAGGCCAGGACGTTACCCGGATAACAGGGCCGGGTGTGTGGCCTGATCGCACTTACTACTGGAAATAAAAATAATGCCAAGCCAGCCTGCTTCATCGCTCCATCCCCGCAGCCCCCAGCGCGGTTTCGGTTTCAGCGCACATCTATCAGCCGTTGCACTGATGGCTGCACTGCTGGCCGGATGTGATAACAGCGTCGCTCACAATGCGGCTCCCCCACCACCGGCCGTCAGCACTGCCGACGTGGTAATAAAGCCCATCAGCCAGTGGGATGCTTTTAACGGCCGGATCGAGGCGGTGCAAAGTGTACAGCTGCGACCACGTGTCTCTGGCTACATCGACAAGGTTAATTACACCGAAGGCGATGAAGTGAAAAAAGGCCAGGTGCTATTCACCATTGACGATCGCACCTACCGCGCTGCACGTGAACAAGCCCAGGCCGAGCTTGTGCGAGCACGTAACCAAGCCGCGCTGGCACGCAGCGAATCCGGCCGCACCGAAAAACTGATTGGCAGCCAAGCGATTTCGACTGAAGTCTGGGAACAACGTAAAGCCTCAGCCGCTCAAGCACAAAGCAACGTATTAGCGGCACAGGCGCAGTTCGATATGACACAGCTGAACCTCGACTTTACCCGAGTGATAGCGCCCATCGACGGCCGTGCCAGTCGCGCGATGATCACCGCAGGTAATCTGGTCACCGCAGGCGACAGTGCCAGCGTACTCACGACATTGGTGTCACTCGATAAGGTCTATGTCTATTTCGACGTGGATGAAGCGACGTTTCTGCGTTACCAGAATGATGGCCGACGCGCGGAAAAACTGCCGGTGAAGGTCGGGTTGGTGGGCGAGGACGGCTATCCGCATCAAGGAACCGTTGATTTCACCGACAACCAGCTTAATGCCGGTACCGGCACCATCCGTATGCGCGCCCTGCTGGAAAACGCCGAACGCCGCTTTACCCCTGGGCTGTTTGCACGCGTACAGATGCCCGGCAGTGCCGAGTTCAACGCCATGCTGATTAACGACAAATCGGTGATGACCGACCAAGACCGCAAGTTTGTTTATATCGTCGATAAAGACGGTAAAGCACAGCGTCGCGATATTGAAATCGGTCGGGTCGCTGACGGACTGCGCATTGTGCAAAAGGGCCTGTCTGCAGGTGACCGGGTCATTGTCGACGGCATGCAAAAAGTGTTTATGCCGGGTATGCCGGTCGATGCAAAAACTGTGGCGATCAACGCCTCCGCGCTTAACTAAGCCCCAGCAGAGGATCCTGAGCCATGGACTTTTCCCGTTTTTTCATTGATAGACCGATTTTTGCGGCGGTGCTGTCGATCCTGATTTTTGTCGGCGGCGTTATCGCTATCCCTCTGCTGCCGATCAGTGAATACCCGGATGTCGTGCCCCCAAGCGTGCAGGTACGTGCCCAATACCCCGGCGCCAACCCGAAAGAGATCGCCGAAACCGTCGCCACCCCACTGGAAGAGGCGATCAACGGCGTCGAAAACATGATGTACATGAAGTCAGTGGCAGGGTCAGACGGCGTTCTGGTCACCACCGTGACATTCCGCCCAGGAACCGATCCGGACCAGGCACAGGTACAGGTACAAAACCGTGTGGCGCAGGCCGAAGCGCGCTTGCCGGAAGACGTGCGTCGCCAAGGGGTAACCACCCAGAAACAGTCACCGGCTCTGACGCTCGTGGTGCATCTGGTCTCCCCTTCCGGCAAATACGATTCGCTCTACCTGCGCAACTACGCCACGTTGAAGGTCAAGGATGAACTGGCCCGTTTACCGGGGATCGGGCAGGTGCAGATTTTCGGCGCGGGTGAATACGCCATGCGCATCTGGTTGGATCCAAACAAAGTCGCTTCACGCGGGCTGACAGCGTCTGACGTGGTCACCGCCATGCAAGAGCAAAACGTGCAGGTTTCCGCGGGTCAACTGGGTGCAGAACCTATGCCGACTCGCAGCGACTATTTGCTCTCGATTAATGCGCAAGGCCGCCTGCAGACCGAAGAAGAGTTCGGCAATATTATCCTCAAGAACGGCGATAACGGCGAAGTGGTTCGTCTGCGCGACGTGGCGCGCATTGAGATGGGTTCAGGCAGCTACGCGCTACGTGCTCAGTTGAATAATAAAGACGCAGTCGGGATCGGCATCTTCCAGGCACCGGGAGCTAATGCTATCGAATTGTCCAATGCGGTGCGAGCCAAAATGGCCGAACTGTCGACCCGTTTCCCTGAAGGGATGAGCTGGCAATCACCGTATGACCCCACCGTGTTCGTGCGTGATTCAATAAGCTCAGTGATAGATACCCTGCTCGAAGCGGTGTTGCTGGTGGTGCTGGTGGTGATTCTCTTCCTGCAAACCTGGCGAGCATCCATTATTCCACTGCTGGCGGTACCCATTTCTATCGTCGGTACCTTCGCCGCGCTTTATCTGTTGGGCTTCTCGCTCAACACCCTGAGCCTGTTCGGGCTGGTCCTGGCTATCGGCATCGTGGTCGATGACGCCATCGTGGTCGTGGAAAACGTCGAGCGTAATATCGAAGAAGGCTTATCGCCGCTTGCAGCAGCGCATCAGGCAATGCGTGAAGTATCCGGCCCGATTATTGCGATTGCCGTCGTTCTGTGCGCCGTATTCGTGCCGATGGCATTCCTGTCTGGCGTCACCGGGCAGTTCTATAAACAGTTCGCTGTCACTATCGCCATTTCAACCGTGATCTCGGCGATCAACTCGCTGACCTTGTCGCCGGCTTTGGCAGCGCTGCTGCTGAAGCCGCACGGCGCGCCGAAAGACATGCCGTCGCGCCTGATTGATCGGCTGTTTGGTTGGCTGTTCCGTCCTTTTAACCGCTTCTTTGCCAATAGTTCACAGCGGTATCAACGTGGCGTTTCACGTGCGCTGGGCAAACGTGGCGCGGTATTTGTGGTGTATGTGCTGTTGTTGTGTGCTGCTGGGGTCATGTTTAAAACTGTGCCCGGCGGCTTTATTCCGACTCAGGATAAGCTTTATCTGATTGGCGGGGTGAAAATGCCGGAGGGAGCGTCACTGGAACGTACTGATGCCGTGATTCGCAAAATGAGCGCCATTGGCCTCAGTGTTGACGGAGTAACGGACGCGGTGTCATTCCCAGGGCTCAATGCGTTGCAGTTTACCAATACGCCTAACACCGGCACCGTATTCTTTGCACTGGAGTCA
Organism: Serratia sp. PL17; assembly: GCF_017832355.1. Taxonomy (GTDB): domain Bacteria; phylum Pseudomonadota; class Gammaproteobacteria; order Enterobacterales; family Enterobacteriaceae; genus Serratia. The sequence continues at coordinate 769,321 of NZ_JAFIBY010000001.1, read as the reverse complement.
TTAAGCACCCGAACGCGGAGTGCTGCGCAGATTAATGCCGAGATTAACGCCAAGATCTCGCAGGTCCAGGAAGGGTTTGCGTTCTCCATTATGCCGCCGCCGATCCTCGGTATTGGTCAGGGTTCGGGTTACTCGCTGTATATTCAGGACCGTGCCGGTCTGGGGTATGGGGCTTTGCAAACCGCGGTTAATACGATGTCAGGCGCGATCATGCAAACACCGGGCATGGGGTTCCCGATCTCGTCTTATCAGGCCAACGTTCCACAGCTGGATGCGAAAATTGACCGTGATAAAGCCAAAGCCCAAGGGGTTCCACTCAACGCCTTGTTCAGCACACTGCAAACCTATCTCGGCTCGTCTTATATCAATGACTTCAACCGTTACGGCCGTACCTGGAAAGTTATGGCGCAGGCTGACGGTCAGTTCCGCGACAGCGTGGAAGACATTGCCAACCTCCGCACCCGTAACGACAAGGGCGAAATGGTGCCCATCGGCAGTATGGTCAGCATCAGCACCACTTACGGCCCTGATCCGGTGATCCGTTACAACGGCTTCCCGGCGGCAGATCTGATTGGTGACGCCGATCCGCGCGTGCTGTCTTCTTCACAGGCGATGAGTGAATTAACCGTGATGGCTAACAAACTCCTGCCGAACGGCATGAATATTCAGTGGACCGATCTGAGCTATCAGCAGTCTACTCAGGGTAATTCGGCGATCATTGTCTTCCCGGTGGCCGTGCTGTTGGCATTCCTGGCGCTGGCGGCGCTGTATGAAAGCTGGACGTTGCCATTGGCGGTGATCTTGATCGTCCCCATGACCATGCTGTCGGCGCTGTTCGGCGTCTGGCTTACCGGCGGCGACAATAACGTATTCGTCCAGGTGGGGTTAGTCGTGTTGATGGGGCTGGCCTGTAAAAACGCCATTTTGATCGTCGAGTTCGCCCGCGAGCTGGAGCTGCAAGGCAAAAGCATTATGGAGGCGGCGCTGGAAGCCTGCCGCCTGCGACTGCGGCCGATCGTCATGACCTCCATCGCCTTTATCGCCGGGACTATCCCGCTGATCATGGGACACGGAGCCGGTGCTGAAGTCCGTGGCGTCACCGGTATCACGGTGTTTTCCGGCATGCTGGGCGTCACGTTGTTCGGGCTGTTCCTGACCCCGGTGTTCTACGTTACGTTGCGCCGTATGGTGACGCGTAAAACGCGGCAACAAGCGGCAGGCTAATTCGCCAGCCACTACCATAAAAAAAGCCCGGTTTAAAAAACCGGGCTTTTTTTGTCTTATTCTTTTATACCGCGTATACCTCAGACTATTTTTCCGCTGTCTCTGCGTCTTTCAGGTCTTCTATTGCATAGGCCGCGCAGGCTCGCTTATCGCCCCGCTCCAGCTCGGCCAAGGCATCTGCCACCGTGTGGCGTGCCAGTACGTCCAGCGATGCCTCTTCCGCCTCGTTCACCACCGACTTGAAATACCAGCAGGCGTTGGCACTGACCAGGCAACGCGCCGGCCCTTCCGGTCGGGCGGCCCAGATGCGTTTATCATCGATAACTGACAGATAGATATCCCGCAGGGTGATCTGCTCCTCCGGGCGGCCCAAGTGAATCGAGCCGTTACGCCCCAGGGTCGAAACAATGATGCCATTTTTGGTCAAGGGCACCATCAGCTTGCGGATAAAGCTGGGGTTGGCTTCCAGACTGGCGGCAAGCACCGCGCTGGTCGCACGCACGCCCAGCTTCTCAGCCACGGCCACGCTAAGTACCATTTGCATTGCAGTCGGAAAGCGAAAATCTAACATGTTTTTATCTCTGTCTCCGGGAGACTAAATGCTTGGACTGGGTCAGTGTGAGATGACGCCACCACACCCACTCAACTGCACAATAATATAACAAACACTGTTGCACTATTGAAGGTATGCCCGGATAAATCGCACGGATACATTAGTGCTGAGAATAGCGTCGGCATTGGCCTGATGGCAAAACGGCGGGCAATAAATAGCAGAAACCCGCGTCAATATTAATGCCGCTCGCTTAACTGCGTTAAACGATCAGAACTAACACTGCACGCGGGCTTAATTCGTAAACTGTGATCAGGCTTTATTCAGCACCAGCTGGCCGCTTTTATCCAGCGGAATCTGGGTGCCCGGATCGTGATCCATACGGATCTTGCCCTGCTGAGTACCGATCTTGTAGGTCACATCGTAACCCAGCATTTTCTGTGATTTGTCGTAGACCGTTTTGCAACGCTGTTGCGTACTGGTGGTGGTGTCGTTATTTTGCATCGCCCCCTGTACCTGATTACCGGCGTAGCCGCCGCCCAGCGCGCCGACGACCGTCGCAACATCACGTCCACGACCACCACCGAACTGATGACCAATTACGCCACCCGCTACCGCACCCAACACGGAACCGGCAAGGCGGTTTTCATCCTGCACTGGCGCACGGTGAGTCACGGTCACATTACGGCATTCCTGACGCGGAGTTTTGATGGTTTCTTTGATCGGCGTTGCTGCAATGACTTGCGCGTATTGCGGACCGGAAGAGAAAACATCAAGACTGGCTACCGCAGCAATACCCAGAGCCGCAGCGATACCAATACCCACACCAGCTAACATTGACTTGTTCACAGGAAATCCTCCTGAAAGTGTTACCACGCATTTGTACCGGGGACTTTACCGACATTGCACCGCGCTTATTATTTTGCGCATTGGCGGCACGTGGTATTCCGGTTTACGGCGTGCGCGACGCGCCGTCTGTAAACGAGATAAAGTCTGCACAATGTTCCAGACCCTCGCAATAAGACAATATGACCAAAAATGCCGGAAATCACGGTTACCCCCGGTGTTTAGGAGGATTCTTAAGAATTTTACCTATTGATGCAGGACATTGTTCTGAACAATCAGTCCATAACGGCCCTATTTCGCGGAAAGAGACCATAAAAAAACCCACGCGGGCGAACCGGCGTGGGTGAGAGTCGATAACGAAAGCTGTTAGTGCATTTTCAAACGCGGGCGGATCACCCGGTTAATACCACCGACCAGCATCATCAGACCGGTTTTGATGTAGCCGTGCAAAGCGACCTGGTGCATACGGTACAGTGAGATGTAGACGAAACGCGCGATGCGGCCTTCCACCATCATTGAACCACGCATCAGGTTGCCCATCAGGCTGCCAACGGTACTGAAGCGGGACAGAGACACTAAGGATCCGTGGTCTTTGTACACGTACGGCTTCAGCGTCTGGCCATTCATCAGCGCCAGAATGTTGGTAAAGCAACGTGATGCCATCTGATGTGCCGATTGCGCACGTGGCGGGACGAAACCGCCGCCCTCTTTCGGGCAGGAAGCACAGTCACCGATGGCGAAAATGTTCGGATCACGCGTGGTCTGCAGCGTTGGCACTACCACCAGCTGGTTAATACGGTTGGTTTCCAACCCGGCGATGTCTTTCATAAAGTCTGGCGCCTTGATACCGGCAGCCCACACCATCAGATCGGCGTCGATGAATTCGCCACCTTTGGTGTTCAGACCCTTGGCGTCCGCGCTGGTGACCATGGTGTTGGTCAGTACGCGTACACCCAGCTTGTTCAATTCCTGATGCGCCGCAGCAGAAATACGTGGCGGCAATGCAGGCAGAATACGTTCCCCCGCCTCGACCAAGGTCACGTTAAGCGCGCTGTTGTCCAGGCCTTCAAAACCATAGCTGTGCAATTGCTTCACCGCATTATGCAGTTCGGCTGACAGCTCAACACCGGTGGCACCGCCACCGACGATAGCGATGTTTACCCGCTCTTTTTGCCCCGGCTGCGCCGAGAACTTAAGGAACAGGTTAAGCATCTCGTTGTGGAAGCGTCGCGCCTGGTGAGGGTTATCCAGGAAGATACAGTGATCTTTTACGCCAGCCGTGCCGAAATCGTTCGAGGTACTGCCCAGCGCCATGACCAGGATGTCGTAAGACAACTCGCGTTCCGGCACCAATTCACCGCCCTGTTCATCGCAGATTTGCGCCAGGTGGATCGTTTTCGTCTCACGGTTAATATTGGTCAGCGAACCCAGTTGGAAGCTGAAAGCATGATTACGTGCGTGCGCCAGGTAGCTCAGCGCATCGACGCCGTCATCAAGGGAACCGGTGGCGACTTCATGCAGTAAAGGCTTCCACAGATGGCTGTGGTTACGATCCACCAGCGTGATTTCTGCTTTGTGCTTACGACCGAGTTTATGGCCCAGGCTGGTCGCCAGTTCCAGACCACCGGCACCACCGCCCACAATGACGATTTTTTTCTTTGGCGTTGTCAAAATAACCCCCTAAATGTGAACCAATTGTTATCCAAGGGTAAATAAATAATATCCTTAGAATACATAGGGTTCGCTTAAAATAAACCTGCTATCTGAAGCCAGAATAGCATGTGAGGTTATTTGGTCATACCAAAATTGATGTACATCAAACTTTTTTGGTTAAAGGCTGGACGAAGGGGGATTTTGAGGATTGTGATTCAAATAGTTAGCGCTGGGTCACAGTTTTAAATTTTGTCGCCTATGGGGCAAAAACCGGTATTTTGGCAAAGAGATGCCGCAATTTTTGCTGGTAAAAAGCAATCATTGCGGCATATTCAGGCGTTATGAAACTGTTACGCCAGCGTCTTGAATGCTTTGATACGTTGCAAATGTGGCGAGATATTTTTGAACTTGTGGGTCTGCTGTTCATCCCAGATAATTTCATAATACTTGTGCAGCAATTGAGCACTACGCTGGCTGTCGAGCACTTCGTCGTGGCGAGACAGCACTGCCAGGCAGCGATCGCGGTTTTTCTCCCGGAAATCGTCCACGCACTTGGTGGCAATATCGCGATACTCTTCCGGCCGGTCGATTTTGCCTTGCATATGCTCTTCAGGGTACAAATTGGGGTTGAAGATCACCTGGCGGATACCACACAGAAAGCCAATGCGCTCGGCCCAAAATCCGCCCAAACCGACACCGCAGATCAGCGGATGTTTGTCGCCTTCCTGTTGAACTGCCTTGTCCACTTCTTTCAATAGATGCTGCATGTCATGGCGTGGATGCAAGGTGCTGTAGCTAATAAAGCGTACGTCCGGATCGATAAACTGCAGCTGTAACACCTTTTCATGATTGCCGGGACTGGTGGAATCGAAACCATGCAAATAGATAATCATGTGGATCCTCGCAACAAGCTGAGGGCCGCGCCGCAGCCCTCATCATTTACGCCGTATTACGACGCCCTGGGTTCACCCCGCATTACGCTGTTTGTGCTCCTCCCAGCGTTCGCTGAGCGCATTCAGCTCTTTATGCGCCTGCTGCCAGCGCGCAGAATCGCGCAGCTCCTGACGGGTGAACTGACCGCGATGATATAACCGCTTCACTCTCTCTGCTTTGACCGGGGACAGGTTATCCAGCACGCTAACCGCCCCTGCGCGGTTATTGCATACCAGGATCATGTCGCAGCCAGCATCTAATGCTGCCTGACCACGTTCGACATAGCTGCCCATAATCGCCGCGCCTTCCATCGACAAATCATCCGAGAAGATAACACCGTCGAAGCCCAATTCCTGGCGCAAAATCTGTTTTAGCCAGTAAGGCGATCCGCTGGCTGGGCGCGGGTCTGCTTCAGTATAGATGACGTGCGCCGGCATCACGGCGTCCAACAGTTGACGGTTAATCAACTCCCGGAAGATCGACATATCATGTTCACGGACCTGTGCCAACGGGCGCGGATCGCGGGGGGTTTCCTTGTGCGAATCCGCACTCACCGCACCATGACCTGGGAAATGCTTACCGGTGGTTTTCATTCCGGCGCTGTGCATGCCCAAAATGAAACGTTCGGCCATCACCAGCGCCTGCTGCGGATCGCTGTGGAACGAACGTTCGCCAATCGCTGCACTGACATGGCCAATATCAAGCACCGGCGCAAAGCTGATATCGATATCCTGCGCGATCATTTCCGCCGCCATCAGCCAGCCGGCCTCCTGCGCCAACCGACCACCTTCATGGGCTGAGTTTAGTGCCGCGAACGACTGCGCCGCCGGTAACCGGGTGAAACCTTCGCGGAAACGCTGAACGCGCCCACCTTCCTGATCCACTGCCACCACCAGTCGATCGTGGGAAGCGTCACGGATTTGGCGTACCAATTCACGCAGCTGTTCGGCATCATGGAAATTACGGGTGAACAAGATCAGACCGCCCACCAGCGGATGTTTTAGGATCTCACGTTCTTCTGCATCCAGCTCATAGCTGGCGACATCTAACATTACTGGGCCCACGGCCACCTCACTTCATTATTCATTTATACCTATCATACTTGAACCTGCACCTTTGTTGGCTGCGCCTGTGCGCCCCCGTCGCCGAGTTATCTGTGCTCCTGGGGTGTTACAGACCGGCCGCCTCAACGCAACGCCAATTATTCTAGGTATAGAACATGGGATGTTAAACAAAAACGCCGGTGTAGCACGGTACCCCAGCGCAAAAATTCAGGATCGCCGGTCTGTTGCCAGCGCACTTCAAACCATAACAGCATCAGATAATCTACCCACGGCAGCCAGCGTTGCACCTGCGCGCTCAGCACCCGTAAATTGAGATAACCGATTTGCGCATAACGCTGTAAAAAACGCTGTTGGCTGGCTGACGACCAGGCGTTACCGCGGAACAGCGCAGCGATGTCCAGCGCGATGTCTCCGTCAGCGGCATATTCCCAGTCAATCAATCGCAGGCCTGCGGCCTGTGTTATCAGATTGCCCGGATGAATATCCATATGCAACGGTGCCAATTTCAAGGGTGTCGGCGGGCAGCAATGAAGAAAGCGCTGATGCAGCCGCAACCAAGCGGGCGTTAAGCGTCGGCGATCCAACTGTTGCCAATAACGGGCAAACTGTCGCTGCAGATTCAGCGTGTAGCCACTGAGCGGCTGACGATGCAAATCTGCCATCAATTCCGCCAGGTTTCCACGCTCATTTAACTGACTGAAAGCGGCACTTGTGACAACGTCACCATCAAGCCATTGCAGGATAATCCACTGATTGTTTTGCACTAAAACCTGCGGACCGATCCCTCTTCCACTACGGCGAAGCATACGTGCCTCACGCCGGCGACTCACGCCAAGCGCACTTTTCTCTGCGCTTTGTTGACGCGCCAGAAGCTGTACACCTTCACCTTCAATGCGCCAACTTTCGCCCGTCAGCCCCTGCACTGGGCTAAAACGACAACCGGCGGTTTTCACCGCCGGCAGCTCGCTTTCAATCAGTTTCCGCAGTGCGGCTTCAGTGTGTGACTGCGCCATTACCTGACCAGACGATTTCACCGGTTTGTACCAACATCAGTTGCATGTCCAGAGTCGGAGACTTCACATCACCGCTGACGTCGCTATACAGGACATATTGCGCACTGACGATACGCGCCAGGCCAATGGCCTTGCTGCGTGAGCCCAGGCTATCATCCGCCGACAAGCCCAGCGTCTGTTTGGCGGTCGCCAACTGCGCTTCTGGCACGATGGAGAACGTTTGATTCGACGCCAACGCTTTATGCAAAGCAGATGTGGCTTTCGCGGTCTGTAATGCACCGTTGGTATTGTTCTTTACGCTGTCCAGCAGCAACACGCTACCTGGGTTGACACCGTCGGCTTTCAGCATCTGATTTACCAGCGGCTGCACACTGCTCAGCCAATCGAGCTGCTGAATTTTCGGCGGTTGAGGCACAGGTTCTGTGACGGGGGGTTGCGGCTCAACAACGGGCGGCGTCACCGGCTCAACCGTTACCGGCGGTTGAGGTTGTTCGGGTTCCGGCGGGCGCGACAGACAGCCGGTTAACATCAACGCGGCCAGTGCCACAAATAGATACTTTTTCATTTATCTCTCCACTGAACCAAGAGTTTATAAGAATAGGTACAGACGCACGCGTTTAGCATCGAGATTGCCGTTGAGTGAGTAAATGGTGGCGTCTGAATTTGGTGCAATAGTGATGGTGCGCTGCGCTTCAAAAGGCCGGATATCCAGCCCCTGATCGTCATACCAGTAGAAGCGATAATGCACCGTCACTGGCGTAGGTTGGCTGTTGCTGAGCTCCGACGTGGCCATCACGCGCCCGGAGGCATTCGAAATCGACGGGTTGTCGGCCAGAATACCTGCGGTAAGCACCGGCGAATCCATGACTACCGTCTGCCGATCGTTAACCGCGATGCCGCGTGGGCTGCTACAACCCATCAAAATGACAGCGGGCAACGCCAGCGCCATCAGACGCAGGGATTTGCTATAGCGCATGACTTTCCTCGATTAGCGAGACAACAAAGGCCCTAACGAGCGGCCACCGACCAAATGCATATGAATATGATAGACCTCTTGGCCTGCATGGCGATTGCAGTTAACAATCAGGCGGTAGCCGTCATCGGCAATGCCCTCTTGTTCTGCAATTTTCGCCGCGGCGGTAATCATACGACCCAGCGCAGCCTCATGTTCAACGGTGACATCGTTGATGGTGGGGATCAATACATTGGGTACAATCAGAATATGCGTCGGAGCCTGAGGTGAAATATCGCGGAAAGCGGTGACCAGTTCGTCCTGGTAGACCACATCAGCGGGGATTTCGCGGCGGATAATTTTACTGAAAATCGTTTCTTCGGCCATCTGGCGTTCCTTGTAGAGGAAAATAAGCTGTACGCAGTATGAGTGACAAATTCTACTGCTTTCAACCTGATTGCGCACTTTCCGCGTTGAGTGATGCAGAATCAGACAACCTTTCGGGATAATCCTCCCTCTATTGCTACCGTCCGGCGGCAATCATCTGATTTTTTTCACTTTCGATATTCACTATTGTTGCTTTACTTGCCTGCCATCGGCGCGAATAGTAACTCTATGATTAAAAAAGGATAGAGGACAACATGCGATTCAAAACCCTGGCACTGAGCGCATTGCTGATATGCGGTCATTCTGCGGCTGAGACCAAAAGCATTATTGATCTACAAGCCAACCAGCAACATTTGCGTGCGGAGAAAAACCCGGCCGCCGTCGCGCTGATCCCAGCCAATTATCATTTTGCCGTACCGGGCAAACTAACCATAGCAGTGGCGTCTGAAAATTCCCCCCCACTGGCGCTGTTTGCTGAAGACAATAAAACGTTGATTGGCAGCGATCCGGACATCGCGCAACTGGTAGCAGACAGCCTGGGGCTAGAGTTGAACCTGATACCGACCTCCTGGGAAGATTGGCCGCTCGGCATCAGCTCAGGTAAATATGACGCTGCAATTTTCAATATTGCCGTGACCAAGCAGCGGAAAACCAAGTTTGATTTCGCCACCTATCGCGTAGATACGCTGGGCTTTTACGTGAAGTCCACCAGCAAAATCAGCGCCATTAACCAACCTGCGGACGTTGCCGGGCTACGGATTATTGTCGGTTCAGGGACCAATCAGGAAAATATCTTACTGGGTTGGGATAAGCAGAATCAGGCTAATGGCCTGGCCCCGGTACAGCCCATTTATGTCACCGATGACGCCGCCGCCAATCTGAGCATTCAGTCCGGGCGCGCCGACGCGTTCTTTGGCCCCCACTCCACCGGAGCCTACAAAGCAGCACTGACTGGCAGGACGAAAATGGTGGGCATCGGCCCGAACGTCGCCTATGTGGCAGTGACCACTAAAAAAGATAATGGCCTGGTTACCGCAATCAACGCAGCCATCAATGGTGTGATCGTCAGCGGTGAATATGCCCAGGTTTTGGATCGCTGGGGTGAACATGATGAGAAAGTTCCACGTTCTGCCATCAATCCGCCGGGGATTGGTGACTAGCCGTCAATCAGCTGTGGTGCGTGGGTGCGCATCCAGTTGGCCAGAGAGTCGAGTGTCGGACGCAACGTTTTACCCAGTGGCGTAATTTGATATTCAACCCGTGGCGGAACCTCCGGGAACACCTGCCGGGTGACCAAACCACGTTGCTCAAACTGCCGCAGTTGACGCGTCAACTCTTTCTGGGCGATAGGTGCGACTGCGCGCTGCAGTTCGCTAAAACGTATTGGGGTATCAATCAGTATCAGCCGGTAGAGGATCGGAATAGCCCATTTCCCCGCGACCAGATTCACGAAGCCGACCATTGGGCAAGGTTCACCCGCTGTAGGCAATGCCGCTATATTTTTTTCCGCCGTCGACAGCTCTGCGTTGGTCATTTCATCCCACCTTGTCCTTTAGTATCCAAAAGGTGCCTACTATGCAAAAGATACTATAACGCAAATAATGCCTGTGCCGACAATAAACAGGAGTACGTTATGTCACGACTTAAAGGCAAGTACGCATTGATCACCGGGGGTACCAGCGGCATTGGTTTGGAAACTGCGCGTCAGTTTATCGCTGAAGGCGCCACCGTAGCGATCACCGGACGCAACCAGAACAGCCTAGAGGCAGCAGGAAAAGCGCTGGGCAAGGTACTGCTGTTGCGTAGTGATGCAGGAGATATTGAGCAGCAGCGGGTTTTAGCGCAGCAATTGGCCAACCACTGGCCACGCCTCGATGTGCTGTACATCAATGCAGGCGACGTCACCCACCATCCTCTGCAAGAATGGGATGAACAGAGTTATCAACGGGTGATGGACATTAACCTTAAAGGGCCCTTCTTTCTGATCCAGTCGTTGTTGCCGCAGTTGGCTAACCCCGCGTCAATTATTCTGTGCGGCTCGGTCAGTGCGCATATCGGCCTGCCGTTAAGTAACGTCTATGCCGCCAGCAAGGCTGGTCTGCTGTCGCTGGCCAGAACCCTCTCCGGTGAACTGCACCCACGCGGCATTCGGGTCAATGGCCTCAGCCCCGGTCCAACAGAAACGCCGGCACTGGGTAAGCTCGGCCTGAAGGATGCCGATGAACAGGCATTACGTGACGAGATCCGCCAATTGGTACCCATCGGTCGTATGGGCACGTCGCTGGAATTGGCAAAGGCGGCAGTGTTCCTCGCATCCGATGAGTCCGCCTTTATGGTCGGCAGTGAATTGTTGATCGACGGTGGCGTGGGAAATTTGTAATTACGTCATGCGAACATTCGGGGGGGATCGCCCATTAACACAAATGCTTTCTTGCTAATTATTTCACTTGAAACAACCAAACATACCCCGAAAGCAATTACGGATCCTGCTTACACTCGCGCTGTCACCCTGGCTGGCGGCGCTGCCTACACTGATTAAACAGGGCGTATTGTGGATCCCTTTCGCCAGCCAAAAACCGACTGACACTAGCTATCCCTCACCCTCTTACTTTTGTTCCTGATAGTGCCATGCATCCGCCAGTCAGGTGCAGAGCACAAAGTGGAGACTGAGACGATGAGAGTAAAATACCTGATTAATGCCATGCTACTGCTGATGCCCCTGGCGCTGGGCGGCATCGCTCAAGCCAATGATCAGACCATTCCCTGGGGGGAAAACACCGGCGGTGTTGAATCCAATCACATTGCCGCCGTAGGTCAGAACCTGAATGCAGCACATCAGAAGGTCACCAAAACCCAGGAAGGCGTATGGGCCGCAAATAGCGGCAGTATTTCTAACGACGAGAAAGCACTGACCAATGGCCAAAACCCAACGTCCAAATAACGCCACACTGGGAGATAGCGTGATAAAGAAAGGCGGCAAGCCGTGACAGCATAAGCTGCACGGCTTATCGATCACCCCAGACCGGGGATGGCGACACCAAACGTCTGCAACAGCAGAACCAGGTTGAGCAGGAGAATAATCACTGTACCTATGACCGACACCAGGCTGGTCAGGCGGCTATTAACAAACTCGCCCATAATGTCGCGGCGACGGGTAAACATCACCAACGCAATCATCGGTGCCGGCAACGCCAGGCTCAGCACCACCTGGCTGTAAACCAGCGCGTCTGTCGCATTCACGCCTAATGCCACCACAATGAAGGCCGGGATCATGGTTACCATACGGCGTACCCAGACAGGGATCCTAAAGCCCACAAACCCCTGCATGATCATTTGACCCGCCATGGTACCCACCACCGAGCTGGAAATGCCGGAGGCAATCAACGACATCAGGAAGATGCCAGCCGCGGCAGCGCCAAACAATGGGGTCAATGTATGGTAAGCCGTTCCTATCTCTGCCACGTCGCTATTACCGGCATGGAAAGCGCTGGAGGCCATAATGACCATAGCGATATTCACCAGCCCCGCGATCGACAGTGCAATCACCACTTCAATATTCGAAAAGCGCAGCAATTTGCGCCGTTCGCCACTGTCGCTGGCAGGCGCACGGTGCTGGGTTAAGCCCGAGTGCAGAAAAATAGCGTGCGGCATCACCGTGGCACCGATAATACCGACGGCAATAGTCAATGCCTGCGCATCCGGCAACTGCGGCGTTACCATACCAATACCGGCTGCCGCCCAGTCCACCGGCACAATAAACATTTCAACCAAATAACACAGTGCAATCACCGCGACCAGACCGCCAATCATCAGTTCTACCGGGCGAAAACCTTTTTTCTCGACCATCAGCAATGCATAGGTGATAACCGCTGTCACCGCCATTCCCGGCAACAACGGCATATGAAACAGCAAGGCAAGCGCGATAGCCCCGCCGAGGAACTCCGCCAGATCGGTGGCCATCGCGGCCACTTCACTGAGCAGCCACATACCGATCACCACCGGACGTGAGAATTGATCGCGGCACATCTCTGCCAGATTACGGTTGGTGACAATACCCAGCTTGGCCGAGAGCGCCTGAAACAGCATGGCAATCAGGTTAGCCATCACCACCACCCATAACAGGCTATAGCCGTATTTCGAACCCGCCTGAATATTGGTGGCAAAATTACCGGGATCCATATAGGCAATAGAGGCAATCACAGCAGGCCCAGCGAACAGTAGCGGCGTGAATGCTCCACGCTTGCGCCCGGCAAGTGCGTTACCAATCGCCGTATTGGTTCGTTCGGTTAACGATGTGGTGGTTGCCGCATCACGCATGGTTTACCCTCAATCTTTTTCTGGTTATTTTTCACCCAACACTCACTGCAATGTAGCATCGGCTACACTTTATGCAAAATGGAAGATTCACTGCCTTTGTGTACAAATATTTCTTATTATCAGCGAATACGCCCGCCGAATTGATAATGCGTCGCCTTTGGACTAACGTATGGCGGAACTGCAGTAACCTGCAACTTACTGGTTTAACGTTTAAAGGACGTCTCAGAATATGGCTACAAGCGCACCAGATGACGCCGAACGCCCCGTGGTGGCTGAAATGCCGGACGAGGCTGAACATGCCCTGCGCTTCACCCGCGCTCGTGAGGCGCAATCCAATGCGCTGATAGAGGATTATGTCGAGCTGATTGCCGACTTGTTGATGACCACCCGCGAAGCCAGAACCACCGACATCGCCAAACGCTTCGGCGTTTCGCACCCGACGGCGATCAAGAACATCGCCCGGCTCAAAAGCGCTGGATTAGTCGAGTCACGCCCTTATCGGGGGGTTTTTCTGACGGAAGAAGGCGAGCAGCTGGCACAGAAGGTACGCCGTCGCCACCGGATTGTCGTCGACCTGCTGGTATGTCTTGGTGTACCGAATGAAACCGCCGAGCTGGACAGCGAAGGGATTGAGCATCACATTTCTAGCGACACCCTGGCGGTGTTTGAACAGTTTTTGCAAAAGCACGCAGCAAAGTAAATCCGCACCCATAAAAAAGGGAGGCTTTCGCCGCCATTTCAGCACTAACAAAAACAAGCAGTTACAGTAATATCAGTGAGTTAGATGTCTGTAACTGCGTGCTTAAAATGGATGCTGCGTGGACGTTTGGGGCAATTTGTGGATCATGCTCTATGCCAGGTAGGACCTTATCGAGCATTCAGAGCGATAAGTTAATTGAAATTACGTAATGCTAAAAATCAGCCATAATCACTTAATCAAAGTATTGCAATCTTCTTAATCAATACTATGCGATTAAATAATTCGGATGGGATTTAACTATCGATGAAAAGTCATCGTCTATTTTACTTAAAATACATGTCTTTAGGATATTGACGATTGAGTTTACTGATGCAGACTTAACATTACTCACGTTAGCGGTTAATTTCCCATGGGAAAATACGTGGCGAATAGCTGATAAGAGCATTACGGGATTATAATCGCGATTATTTAAGAACTCATCTATATTGAGTGTATGCTTAGAGTCACAATGCAATTTTGTGAATTTATAGAATTTTTCCACGTCAAATCCAATTGCATTAATTTTATTTCTAATGGCAGTTAGTTCACTTTTATTATATGTCAAAAGATCATAATGTGAATTGGATTGTGTTTTAAATATTATATAGTAATACTCCACAACACTCCAAACAAGTAGAGCATTCATTAATGCCTCATAACCAAGCTTGGTTTTCATAGTAGCATTTTGAATATCTATACCAATGAAGTCTTTTGCCAAAGAATACCTAGCCGAAAACATATTGAAATCACCTAAAGAGACATTTTTTTTAATATTTTTGGTGTAATAATTAAAGCCAATGGGTGTGCTTATTGTTCTGCAAAACTTTTTCCATTCTGTTGGATAAGTACGAGCCATGAATATTCGCCTTTTTATACATCGGTTATGAATCGATTATGTTTTCACTGTATCACAATGGAAGAAATGCCCCCCATTCGCTCATCTGAGTAGCCCTCTCCTCGTTCTTATTGATAAATACCAAAAAGGATATAGCTAACTTTGCTTGTGTTAATTTGTGGGAATAAACGCATCGCTTTTAAGCGTCTCCTTGAAAATAAAAACCTTTCTTCAATGGAGTTTTTTTCAAAGAGTAAGTGTCGTGGGATAGCCTCATTTTACTCACCTTAATACCAGCACCAATTAATTCACAAACAAAATCATGAAGCTCTGTTGGCGCTCGACAGCCTATCACTATTTCTTTAATTAATGTTTTATCAAAGTTCTTTGGGCCCCATTCATTCGTAATAATTCTAAATTCTTTTTCATAGGCCCATGACAACCCTTTATGGAGGAACATTGCTTTTGAAAACTTCACTAAATCCTCAGTGAAGTAATTGAATTTTGGAATCGAATTGGTATAGTTGACGTCACCAAAAACGGCACAATCATCAATACAACTAACGATGCGGTCATCAAACCCAATGCAGAACCCTGTATGAGAATGGGCATAATGTGACCACATAAGATAATTATCACTATCCCTTGTTAAACAGATCGTGCCATTGTGAGTGAGATATTCTTCTCTAGTTGAATATCCCATGTACCATTTAGCTTGTTCATCAAAACTGTCATTCCATTTCTTAAAATCGACATCTGAATGGTTCTGGTTATCTAAAAAATACTTTTCTTTTATAACTTCAACTTTGGCATTAAAATCAAATATTATCTTAAATTCAGCCGGATCATTAAAAGAAACAGGCCGACTCGCAAATATAGTGCCATGTTCAACAAAGCACTTTAAATAATCTATAACCTTTTCAACATCATTGTTCCCAACATATTTATATAACATTTTCGTATCTATCCATTTAATCTGAATCACAATATTCAAACTTGGTCCGAACAACATCAGAGTCGTCTAGTGAAGCAGAAATGCCCTGCAACAGGATACCACTGCTATGAAACAAGGGGAAATTTCACAGTGAAGTACCAGAGTAGAGAGGAAATCTGTGGATCTAATCTGCCGCGCTTTTCGCTGAACAATACATAGCGATGTAAGTGATTCTTTGCGAACGCCCGCTTCTAGCTCAGAGCGAACTATCGGATTTGGTTGTGTGCTACTAGGGTATGTGTCAGCTCAACTCTGAGTTAATACGCCTTAGCCAACAAATTCTAGTTTCTCTCTCGCAACATGTTCCCGCCATTCAGTGGAGTCGAATTCCCAGCTTGGCGCTGACATATCGTTCTCATCACCTTCATTAACGAATGTTACCAAGAAAAAGATTTCATCCCCTTCTTCATCATCGTCATCCTGTACCACGTTTACATCAACAACAACCAAACGTTCTCCATCCGGAGTTGTGGATACATACAAGCCTTCTTTAGGCACTTCAATATTATCAGGCATGGGTAACGCTCGCCTTTACGTTTACAAGTGGGTTAAATCTCACCGCATCTTCCAGGTAGTCCGGCGCAAAGTGCGCATAAACCATTGTTTGTAAAATACTTGAGTGTCCTAAAATCCGCTGTAGTGCCAGAATATTGCCGCCGTTCATCATGAAATGACTGGCGAACGTATGCCGCAGCACATGCACTGCTTGCCCCGCCGGCAGGCCAGGGGCGACTTCCTTCACGCATAGCCGGACATAGGGATAATTCAGATCCTTGAACAACTGTCCCGACTTCACGCCGTTGGTAATTTCTTTGCAGAGTTCGGGCGAGATCGGCACCGTTCGGTTCTTATTGTTCTTGGTGTTCAGGTAGGTGACCTTGTTGCCGATCACCTCCTCCTTCCGTAGCTTCACCACTTCACCCCAGCGGGCGCCCGTCGCCAGGCAAAGACGGACAGCTTTCAGGTGATCGCCATCGAGCCGTGCCTGCAGTACGGCGATCTCTGCCTGGGTAAGAAAGCCCATTTCCTGCGCCGGCAGCTTCATTTTCTTCATGGCCTTGAGCGGGTGCTCGCCGTGGTAATGCCCCAGTTCGATGAGAACGGAGAACACGCCACCCAGCATTTCTTGGTCAAGGTTGACCGTTTTGGCCTTCTTGCCTTCAGCAAACCGCAGCGCCCGGTAGTCGGCGAAGAAAGTGCGAGTGATCTGGCTCGCTTTGGGTAGCCCCATTTTCTTCGCCATGACACGCAATTTCTGCGCCCTCTTCACTCCATCTTTCAAATGCTGGCCATGATGGCTCCACCACAGGTCGATCAGGTCGGTTAATGGTCGATGATCAGCAGGCTTATCAAGCCACTCTTTGTTGTTCTGCGTCGCGATAATCCAACGCTCGTACTGCTGCGCTTCAGATTTCGTCTTAAACTTTTTGCGAACGCGCTTCCCGTCTCTACCTTGTGGTCGCACATCCACCATGTAACCGTCAGCGCCAAGAGACTTAATGCTCATCCCCAGAGACTCCTTTCAGCACAAATCCCACCTTTACCCCACGAATTCTTTATACGCCAAGCAGTTAACCAGCCTTCTGGCCTTTTTGGTGGTTGGATGTGCTGTCGTGCCCATCAGGGGAGAGAGCAGGAGAGATCTGTCCGATTTCCGGCGCGACATCCCCTGTCATCAGCCACATCGTGTATTTTTTGAACTGAACATGCTGGGTGATTTTCATCAACACATCGCCGCCAATAGTGCCTATTCGATTTGTTTCGTATCGCTTTAACGTACCAACCGGAATGTCTAAAGCAGCACCAAATTCATCCCTCGTTAGTTTCTCTGATTCCCTAATGGCTCTGATTTTTTCGCCAACTGACATTGACACGGTGCTCATGAGTACCCCATAATCAGTTTCAAGGTACTTACAAGCACCCTAAAACAACGAAAATTGCGTGATCTTAAAGGGTATCACTATGAACAAAAACCGACAAAAAAAGGTGATTGGAGTGAGGGAAAATCAATTACCTGCAGATTACCCATTCGGTGACCTGCTAGAGGAATCTATCTCTGACTACGCGCGCCGCATTGGTAAGAATCCGCAGACGATCCGCACTCAGGCAGACACCGGCGCCCTACCAATTTTACAAGCTCGTCCAGGCGCCAAGCGCCGGGTCAATCTTTACGCCATCTACCTGAATGCCAAACGTCACGCGGAGAAGTTTGTCGCGCATATGGGCTCTTGAGGAGGTCGCTCATGACGGAGATTCAGCCGCGTGCCCTAATCCAGCTCTCGAAGCACACGTTCGTCTACCGCGGGTTCACTATCCATAAGTGCCCACGCCATAGCGAAACGAACCGCACGGCCTACCAGCTGATGAGCAACGGGGATTATTTCGGTCGTGATTTCGCATTGGCGGAAGCCATGCGCACAGTCGACAACATGGTCAAAGCTCGGGGAAGAAAATGAAACAGCCTTACAAGATCCTCATTGAGGAGCTCCTGCAGCACTACCACACCAAAACGGCCAACTTGCAGATGGCGACCGCCGCCGCGCCAGAGGTTCGCCAGGTATCACTGAACGATTACGCTTTCCGCCTGTGTATTGGCCTGACCGGTTTACTGAGCACCGCAGAAGCCGCTGGCGATGGCCCTGCAGCCGCAGTTATCGATCGTTTGATCATGCGCTGCAATAACGGTGATATTCCGCAACCTAGATTATCTGCATGAGCCGGGTTAACCCGGCCCATCTGAGAGTGCATCCCTTCCATTAACGGTGGGTGACTGGCGTCACGGGGTGCGCTCTCAAATGGGGAAAGGTTTAACGCGGTACGCCGCCAGCAAGAGCAGAAACGAGACGTTCAACAATGGAGAGTTTTTCATGATGCTTCTTTTTACCAAGCGAAATCATAGCTCGATTTCTTGCCGGGTTAAAAAGGCTGGAGAGAGCATTACTGTCAAACTCTTCGAGCATATTAACGCGCGCATTCATCTCATCAACACTGAGGTTATGCATTTCGTTAATAAGCGAAAGATATCGCTTAGCCTGCTGACGCGCAGCTTCGGATTTCTTTCCATGCTGAAAGGCAACTCGAATACCACTAATAATTGCAACTATAGCGCCAAACAACTGACTGAGCCCACTGTTAGCAAAAATACCAGCGCCAAGAATAAGCATCACAGCATTAGCCGTAAGATCAATTCTGCGGTTAATGGTTTCTGTCATCACCTCCAGCCAATAGCTGTACCAAATGCGGAAACGCAAAGCATATTCAGTCGGTTGTTGTGCCATAAATATTTACTCCTCGTCATCATCCTCCGGTGGCTCAGGTTTATGCAACACGTGGAAGTCATCGGATTTATCGCGAGATTGCGAATTGTCGTTGTCGCCCATAGAGGCTCCTTCTTGTGGTGGGTGGTTGTCATGCCCATGTTCCTGCCAGAACGTGGTGGGCATGGCGAAGATACCACAACGCGGCCGGGCGCGTAATCCCGGAGCATTCAGGGCAATCACTGAAATCTGGTCGCGTCCTTATAAAAGCATGGGCTGCAATAGAGCAGATAAATAGATTGCCCTTCCCATGAGCCGGCATGGTTAAAAACCGGCATATATTCCAGTGAGTACTTAGCGTGCTCACTGGAATATAAAAATAACGTTCTCTACAAAATGTCGCTTCAAGGTGGCGGGATTCTCACACCCTAAATTCAGGAGGGATTATGCACGATGACGAATTACACACAGCATTTATGAATGCACGCAGTTCTGAACGGTTGCAATTACTCGAGCTGTTAGAGAGCAAACTTGACCGCCTTGCGGCAGATAAAGCCTCCCGCGACCAGGTATTCAGTGCGCTGAAAGACTGGATAAACCTTCGCCGCCCCTCCTCCAACAAAACCAAGCCGGAGACAACGCAATGATGGCGTTCTTCTTCTCACTCGCTGCTGTTTGGGCAGTTATCTCCGTGGGATTGGTTGGCTGGGTTATCTACCGCTATTGCAAATTTTGCCGTGCATTCAATCGGCAGTGTTTGCCGCCAGAACAGCGCAATTACGACTAGGAACAACAATGGCCGATCAAATCGACATAGCTCAGGAGCGGCATCAACTGGTTCTTGAGTCTCAAATCGCCAGCGCTCGTCCACAGCCATGTGGGCCTTCTGCGTTCACTTGCGAAACCTGCGATGCACCGATACCAGAAGCACGCCACGCTCTCGTTCATGGCGTAACGCGCTGCGTTACCTGCCAGGAAATCCATGAAGCCAAAGCACGACATATCAGAGGTAACCCATGAACAAGCCCGCCCTTAAATGGCTCGGCAGCAAAGCCCGTATCATCGACACACTGCGCCAACATCTGCCGGAAGGAAAACGGCTGGTTGAGCCGTTCGTCGGCTCCGGTGCGGTATTCCTCAATACCGACTATGACAGTTATCTGCTGTGCGATATCAACAGCGATCTGATCAACTTCCACAACGTCGCCAAAAACCATCCTGAGGTGCTGATCCGCGAAGCGCGCCATCTGTTCAACGCACACCAGGATCAGGAGGGCTATTACGGCGTGCGCGCTGACTTCAATCTGCGCTGTGATAGCAATTTCATCTACCGTGCAGCGCAGTTCCTTTACCTGAACCGCCACACCTTCAACGGTGTTTGCCGTTATAACCTGAGCGGCGAGTTTAATTCGCCGTTCGGTCATCGAAAGGCGCCCTACTTTCCAGAGGACGAGATCAGAGCCTTCGCGGAAAAGGCGCAGGCAAAGAAAGCGATTTTCCTGTGCTGTACCTTCCCGGAAGCGATTAGGATGGCCCAGGCCGGCGACGTGATTTATTGCGATCCGCCTTACATCCCAGCCAGCGCCACCGCCAACTTCACCAATTATCACACCGACGGCTTTACCAATGAGCAGCAGCAAAAGCTGGCCCGCATGCTGCGCATCGCCGCTAAACGCGGCCGCCACGTCGTAGCGTCGAACAGCGAGACAGACACAGCCAAGGCGCTGTACTCCGATTTTGCTATCACCACGCTCACTGCCCGCCGGTCGGTCAGCGCTAAAGCTGCCAGCCGTGCAAACGCTGGCGAGATCATCGCAACCATGAGATCACAAGATACCGGTATCGGCTGGTATCAAAAGATAGGGACAGGTAACTCCGAGTGACGAATAACGCACACGGACGACGCCAGCCATCCCCGCCGCTACCCTATCCGGGCAGCGGTGCGGTTGCTTCAAATCTTTCCTTCTCCTGGAACGCACCGCGCCCAGCAGTTAACCCTCGTCTGAATGAGACATCCCAACAAACACCAGACCCGCAATCACTATCCGCCATCATCGCGCTTTACGCTCACGAACGCCGCCACCTTGCCGAACACGAAAAAGCCGTGGCCGAGGCAGCTTGGAGTAAATTCTTTAATACCGAAGAGCGCGATCCAGAGCTGCGCGACTTTATGCAGGATAAACGCCTTAGCCAGGTCAAACTGGCTAAGGAAATGCAGCGACTTGATCTGGCGCTGGCCGCGCAGGCTGACCTGAGTGCTCAGCCAAAGTTTATCCGGCAACCGCTGCAGCAACGGGTTGATTACCTTCGCCGGGAGCATGGCGACGATCGGGCCAATACGTTTTTGCGTGATATCGTCAAAAGCGAATTGGCACGGTTGGAGGCGGTACGTAACCGCCAGCAAACTATTGGTTATAGGTATATGGCCCGTCACGAAGGCATGGACGCCCTGCTAGATCTGCCGGAGCTGCTGCAAGATGACGTTAAAGGGCTGGCCGTGAAGGTCGCCGCGTATATGGATATGCGATTCATCGAGCTGTATGCCGAGATCGTCATTGATGAAGACAATGTTCTGCAGGACGATTTATTGCATCTCTATCGTCTGGTTGCCAATGAAGCGGCCAGGCTTTCTGTACAACCGCCCGCATATCATGTCTTGCTGCATGAAGGCACCCGTAGGGCAGAAATCCCCTACCATCTGATCCCCGGCGCACTGGCCCGTCTTCGCTGCGCAAATTGGTGGTATCGCAAATTATGGCACCTGCGCTGCGAATGGCGTGAAGCGCAACTTCGCGCCGTTTGCCTGGTACACAAGCATTCTTCCGTTTACATCAGCCAGGATGCCCTGGTGCACAAGCGCGAGCAGCGCCGCAAAGCAATGGAATTTTTCAAGGCGCATGAGCTGGTCAACGAAGATGGTGTCACCCTGTCCATGGAAGACGTGATCACCGCCAGCAACAGCAATCCAAAGCATCGCCGCAACGAAATGATGGCGTGCGCCAAAGGGCTGGAGCAGTTGGCGGAAATACGCGGTGATTGTGCTGTTTTCTATACGATCACGTGCCCATCGAAATATCACGCGACCCTATCGAGTGGCATGCCCAATCCGAAGTGGAATCACACCACCCCGCGTGAAACCAGTGATTACCTGGTAAATCTTTTTGCCAGTATCCGCAAGGCATTGCACCGTCAGAGTTTACGCTGGTATGGCCTTCGCGTAGCCGAACCCCACCACGACGGCACAGTCCACTGGCACCTGCTTTGCTTCATGCGCAAAAAGGACCGCAAGAAGATCACCTCTATCATGCGAAATTTCGCCATTCGTATAGATAGAGCTGAGCTTGGGTCGGGCCTGGGTAAAAACATCAAACCGCGCTTTGACGTTGAGCTTATCACCAAAAGCAAAGGCAGCCCGACCAGCTATATAGCCAAGTACGTCAGCAAGAATATCGACGGTCGCGGGCTGAAAGATACCGTCAGCAAAGAAACGGGTAAATCCCTTAAAGATACGGTGGAGAACGTCACCGCCTGGGCATCGCTTCACCGCGTGCAACAGTTCCGCTTTTTTGGCATTCCTTCCCGCCAGGCTTACCGCGAACTGCGGTTGCTCGCCGGGCAGATGTCGCGCAAGGGCGTGACCGGACGTAAGACCCCGCGTATCAACGACAAAGCCGTTGACGATGTGTTATCTGCTGCCGATGCCGGTTGTTTCGCCACATACATCAGCAAGCAAGGTGGTGTACTGATCCCGCGCAAGTACCACATTGTCCGCACCGCTTACACCTCATCAGAAACACCAAACGATTACGGCGATCACTGCACGCAAATTTATGGCATCTGGTCACCGCGCCTGGGCACTAACTCCCGTATCTGCACCCATGTCGGTGATTGGAAAATGGTACGCAAGACCGATAGCAACGCCCCGAACGTAGCGACCGACGCCATAGGCGGCGATCGCGTCGGGGTTGACCTTGACCGTCAGGGCGGCCCTTCCGCCCCTTGGACTAGTGGCAATAACTGTCCCATTGAACAATATCCGAACAGTTCAGGGGCGGGAATTGCCACACATGAAGAGCCCCAAAGCGTCAATTTTAAGTTATTGGGATACAAGGAACGGCGCGAGTTACTGAAGCGGTTGAGAAACCCGGGCCAGAAAACACTAAGCGATAGGCCGCAAAACCGGCAACCCACACAGGGAGAACGCGCACTGTCGCCGCGGCATAACGAACTGATCGAAAAGCTGGATGACTACGCTTACACACTTGGGATCAATATCAGTCGCGCAGCACTACGCCGTCTGGTTTTGGGAGAAACCGTCAATATCGGAGACAAGTGTTACCGTGCCGGGCTGGATGGTGTGTTGTATCAGGTGTTACATACAAATGAGAAAACTTCCAGTGAGCTAATTTCACGATTTAAGCAAGCATTCCAAAATCTCCGCAAGAAAACCGTCAACCACTATCGTGTTAATTATGCATATATTAATAAGTAATAACACACCGAATAATTATAATTAAAATTGCACGTAAAACACTAGCATTGCTCATATAAAACTTCCATTGCTTGATTCTTTCTGCCAACATGAATATTTCCACGCACCATATATACTGTCACCGGGGTAACGATGAATGGAAATTGAAAGATTCGCAATTATATGTAAAAGAGCATTAGACCAGCATTTTAAAAATGTCAGAGATGCTGATAATAATGGATATTTAGCCGCAGAAGACGGAAGCCGTGGTGGAATTTTCTACCCAACCACTATTTTATGCGCAAAAACTGACGAGGCATTCTCAGTTGAATTAGTCGGGGCATCTGAAAAAACTTTCCCATTAAAAATAAAAAAATATTCTAAATTAAGTTTTGAAAAATTGGTTAGTTATTATGAAAAAATTGAAAACTCCAATGCCAAATTTAAATTCGCAAGAAAAGGAAGTGGACTGATAAATATATTTATCGCAAACGTCGATGAATCAAATGAAGAGGAATTAGAAAGATTCCCTATAACAGAAAAGTTCAAAACAAAGATATTTGGAAACCGAGATGTACAAAACACATTTTCATTTAATGATGATTTCTTAACAGCAAGATTATCAAACACGGTGATAGTTACATGTAGAGACAGCATTTTAAGAGCACGACACATATATGAAATGCTAATATTCGGAAATGAAATAACAGAAGACGAACTACAGCAAAGCCTGAGTGAATACCTAGAATTCCCAAGTGATGGAGATCCCATCCTTGGCATTCAAAAAATAAACAAAGACATAGATCTTAAAGGTATAAAAATATCATACCTGCACAATATGATACTAAGAAATGAAATACATGAAACTACAATTGGTGATTATCTTAACGAAAATAAAGACATTATCTTAAACACTCTTGGGCACACCAGGTCAATATATGAACCAACTTTGAATTGGATAGAAAAAACACCTGATAATACTGACAAATCAATTAACCCAGATTTTCTTCTTCAAAGAAAAGATGGTTTTTACGATATATGTGATTTAAAAAAAGGATTAGTCAATAAGCAGAATCTAACAAAAGGAGAACGTCGCAGAAGAAGATTTATTGACGCTGTAAACGAAGGGATAGCCCAACTAGATAATTATGCGGAATATTTTACGTTTGAAGAAAACGCGAAACATGCCGAAGAAAAATATGGAGTAAGAACCAACAACCCAGTAAAGATACTAATAGTTGGGAATATGGAAAATACTAACGATGAAGAAGTGAAACAAGCATTACGAGGCAGACCTGACCTCTTAGTCATTGATTATGACTCAATAATATCTATGTTTTTAGCGAATATTACCAACGAAACCATATCAAATTAATCCAATAATGCAATGCAAAAGCGTGCACAGTTTTGCACAATAATTAGACCTTCCCCATTGCGAACCTGCGCCAGTACTGATGCGGCTTCGAGCCACTTTGGATTTTGCACAAAAAAGAGGGTGTGAGGCGCGCAGGCGAGGCGGGGGAGTAAGCGCGCGCGTTGGGTCATGGGGAGGGGGCTATGTGCTTCATGAGCGGGCCGCTGTGAAGCGCGCACTGTGATGGTGCGTAGACGCTGTGATACGTTACGAGCACGCCAGAGGGCCACATAGCGCGGCTGGTGACGGCAAAAAGATTGATGCTGTGAATGCCAGCGTTAGATCGGATGGAATGAGGTCGAACAATAGGGAGGTGGCCACCGTAGACGGCGGCGGCCATGCTGCAGCGATGGGGTTAGTCTGCGTTCAGCAACGCATACGGGTTGAAGCGGATCACCTCCTCCCCCATCCAGTCGTTGACATGCTTCATGGCTTCCATGATCGGCGTCAGCTCGTTGATGGCGAACACTCTCGCCGCCTTCTCCACATCACCAAACGTGCCGTTACCTTCCGGCATGGCGCCCATCAGCTGCGGCGGTACGCGGTGAGCGGCGAGGATATCGTCACGCGTAGCGCTTTTAACGCCCAGAAACTCATCCTTGGCCGAGATCTGGCTGAACGGCAGGATCTGCACCGAGTCCTTGCCGCCGTTTGGCGCGTGCAGCAGGATGTTTTTGAATGCTCCACCCCGCCGCGTGTCGGTCAGTGTCTTCTTTAGCTTGTCCAGGCTTTCCTGGTCAGCGATAGCGCTGTTGACGTAGACGATGCAACCGGCATGGCTGCCGTTGTCGTAGTACAGCTTGCGGAAAGTGTCAGCCGAGTGAGACAGGTTAGCGGACAGCAGGCCGGCGAAGTACTCCGGCATGCCGTAGATCTCCTGGTGAATGTCCGGGTTGATCACATGGCAGACGGCGCCAGTCGGAAACTGGTAATCATCCAGACCCGCCTGGATAAACCAGTAGGTATCCAGGTCGGAGCCACGCCGGGTGTATTTCGCCAACGTGTGATGCAGCGCCAGCGGCCCACCGAGCACATTGCGGCGCAACTCCAGATAAGCGTTGCCGAACACCACCCAATCCATGGCGAAGGCCGAGAACGCCTGACGCGACAGCAGCTTGTGCGGGATGAAGCAACCGGACAGCACATTGCGTTTGAAGATCAGCGCCGACTGATGCCAGCTAGCATGGCCGAACTGTCGGGCCAGTCCGTACCAGCTGATCGGCGTATCGTAGTAGCGGCCGTTGTCGGCACAATACATCGAGTCCAGCAGATCATAGGACGATGATACTGGCCAGGGGCCATCAAACGAGAAGGTACTCAGGCCAGGGACTTTTTGCAGCTCGGCTGCCAGATCCGTCTGCGTTTCTGCTGCGGGCTGTTGGCGCGTCAGTGGTGATTTTCTTTTGCTCACGTTAATACTCCATAACCGTCATGTTGCTGCCGCCATCTTGTCCCAGCGGTTCGTTAATGATTGCGAGCATGGTCGCCCAGGCCAGGTCGCCATGGCTCACGCCGCGACTGCGGTCAGTGTCATAGGTGATTACCCCACCGGGGGTGACCACTTTACGCACGGCGTTAAAGGCAGTGATCAGGTCATACTCACCGCGGTCATACTCCCAACGACCACCACGGACTATCTGTTGCATCTTCAGTACCAGCATGCGCTTGCTGGCCGGGTTGAACTGGTAACAGACCGCCGCCGGAAACCGCTTCTTGACCAGTTGCCAGACAGCCTCACCGATCCCTTGCCCATCAATGCCGATATGTTGCACGTTGTAGCGATCCAGCATGCCAATGATTAGATTGGCCTGCGCCTCGAACTCCATGCCCCGGATACGTTGCGTTTCGATGGTGCGGAACTTGCCGCCGCTGACCAACGGCACCGCATTAACAGAAATACCGCCGCTGTCCCCTTTCCCGCTGGCGCCGTTGGGGTCATAACCAATCCATACCGCGCGATCGGCCATGGGCCGCATGGCGTAGGGTTTCCAGTCAAGCCAGTCGTCATAACCGTCGGCGCCACAGGTCAGCAGCATGTTGTAGTCAAAGGCGGCCTCACCGTTGCGGATAAACTGGCAGCCGTACAGGTTGTCGTACTCTTCAGGGCTGTTCTCTTCGCGGATTTCATCGATATCCGTCAAATCCCAGCCGTGATCGATAGCGTCCTGCAGGGTCACAATCTGGCGCCATATTTTATCCGGGCACATCAGGCCGCTATTTAGCGTCTTCCAGGACGTGTCGAACTCCACACGCTTACCGCTTGCACGCCCCTTGTTGAATGCCTCCCCCGTCCAGAACGGGTAAGCCTCATGGCTTTCCGCCGAAGGCGTGGAAAAGTAGGTACGCGTCAGCCCTTTCAACGTCGCCATGGCGCCGGCCACCTTCTTCAGGTTGGCAAACTGGCCCACCCAGAAGAACTCATCAAAGAACAGGTTGCCGGTGTACGACTGCGCCGTCGCAGCGGATGTGCCGAGAAAGTGCAGCTCCGCGCCATTGGCAAGCTGGATCATGTCGCCGCCTTTTAATTCGACGTCGACTTCCGCTGCTGCAGAACGGATAAAACCGCGGAACTGGTACGCCTGCCGGCGACTGGCTGACAGAAATATCTGGTTGAGCTGGTGCTTGTACTTCACATCATCGGAGAGTGCCCGCACCAGTGCTTCGCGGGCAAAGTACCAGGTTGCCCCCACCTGACGGCTTTTGAGCACCATACGGTTGCGGTGATGATGGTTGTCATACCAGCCTCGCTGGTGCCAATGCAGCGAACCCAGAATGTTTTCACGCAGCTGCGCGATCTGCGCTTCAGAGAAGAAGTTTTGTTTCTTGCGCACCTTCTTCTTCGGCTGCGTGGCCGGCGTGCCGTTGTCCAGTTTCTTCAGCTGGCGCGTCAACAGGTCAATTTCCTTGAAGTCACCGCCGCTCTTTTTGTCCTTGCCGGTCAGTTGCACCAGGCGTGCATCGAGCGAGGTGGTGACACGCTGTATCGGTGGCGTTTCATCCCATTCGTCGCGCTTCTTCCAGGCATAGACCGTGTTTTGATTGATGCCCATCAGGCGTGCGATTTCAGCCGGCGGATACCCCTGCCAGTAAAGCTGCCGTGCCCGATGTCGGGTGAATGTTTCCTGAACCGTCATAGTCTCCCCCATGTCCTGCCGGGGAGGTTAACCCGCGCGCGTGGGGGCTTTCTTGCGGTGCCGGCTGTCAGCGTTCTCCGACAACAACAACGCGTTGAGAGGGAGCCGGGCGCCCTGCCATCATCACCGGGAACTCAGAAACCGAGCGAGTAAACGAACATGGCAGGCACAGCAAAACCACGTAAGAAATTCCGTGTTGCCGTCTCCGGAAACACCGTTGATGGCCGCGAAATTCAACCGCAGCACCTTCGCGACGCGGCAGCAAGTTACGACCCGGCGGTATATGGCGCACGCGTCAACATTGAGCACTATCTATCGCCCTATCCAGGTAGCGATTTTGGTGCGATGGGGGATGTAGCGGCACTCAGTACCGAAGACATTTCCGAAGGAGCGCTGGCCGGGCGCACCGCGCTTTATGCAGAGATTGAAGCCTCTGATCGCATGGTGCAGATGACCGATAAGGGGCAAAAGGTCTACTCCAGTATTGAGTTGGCGCCGCAATTTGCTCTCAACGGCAAAGCCTATGTAGTGGGGCTGGCGATGACCGACACCCCGGCAAGCCTCGGCACTGAGCGCCTGAAGTTTGCAGCGCAGCAGCGCGCACAGGTGATGGCTTTCAACAATCAGCAGGCAGAACCGCCGATGTTCACCGAAGCCATTGAGGCGGAAGTGATCGAACTCAACGCTCAGCGTGGTGAAGAAGGGAAGCAATGGTTTAACCGCGTCATGGGCATCCTCGGCAAGGGTAAGAAAACCGACGACGAGCGTTTCAGTCAGGTGCATCAGGCGGTAGAGGTGGTGGCGCAATCCCAGGCCGATCTGTCCGACCAGTTCAGCAGCGCCGAGCAAACGGCAGCCAGCAACAAACAGGCTATAGAGAAGCTGACCTCTGACCTTGCTGCACTGCAGCAGAAGGTTGAAGGCACGGACGGCAACTACAGCCGACGCCCGCCTGCCAGTGGTGGCAACAACGCTCAGCTGGCTGACTACTGAGCCAACGACTGATAATCACAACGAGAGAAATAGAGCATGGAAAATATTACCCGCGAGCTGTTTGATCAGTACGTTGCCCGGCAGGCACAGCTAAACCGCGTATCGCCGGCAGCTGTCGCCGCAAAGTTTGCTGTTGACCCAACGGTACAGCAGAAACTGGAAGCTGCAGCGCAGGAAAGTGATTCCTTCCTGAGCAAAATTAATATGTTCGGCGTCACCCAGCAGATCGGGCAGAAAGTGCTTATCGGCAGCAAAGGCCCACTGGCCGGGGTGAGCAACAGCACGAGCGCCCGCCGTAATCCTGTCGCCAACGACAAAATGGAGCCGTTCAACTACATGTGCCGCAAGGTCAACTATGACTACGGCATCAGCTACGAACAGTTGGACGCCTGGGCACATCAGCCGAACTTCCAGCCGCTGATCAGCTCGGCGATGGCACGCCAGATGTCGCTTGACCGCATCATGATCGGTTTCAACGGCACCAGTTACGTCGACCCGTCAGACCGCGCAGCCAACCCACTGTTGCAGGATTGCGGCATCGGTTTCCTTGAGAAGATCCGCAGGGAAGCGCCGCACCGCGTGATTTCTGATATCACGGTCACCTCACGCGATGAGGACAATAAGATCATCACCAAAGGCACTTACGGCAACGTATCCGCCGCGGTCTATGACGCCAAAAACAGCCTGATGGATGAATGGCACAAGCGTAACCCGGATAACGTGGTGATCCTGGCCGGCGACCTGCTGACAACCAGCAACTTCCCGGCAATCAACGCCATGAGCCAGACCAACCCGAACACCGAAATGCTGGCCGGTCAGTTGATCGTGGCGCAGGAGCGCGTCGGGAACATGCCCACCTTCATTGCGCCGTTCTTCCCGGTCAACGGCATCCTGATCACACCGTTTAAAAACCTGTCGATCTATTACCAGCGCGGTGGTCTGCGTCGCACCATCAAAGAAGAACCGGAGTACAACCGCGTCGCGACCTACCAGTCATCAAATGACGATTTCGTTATTGAGGACTACGGCAATGTGGCCTTTATCGACGGCATCACCTTCGCGCAACCTGCGAGCGGCGGTTAATCACCCGGGCGGGCACCTGCCCGCCCCACTTCGGGGACAGGATAATGCTGACACCGGCACAAAAACATTTTCAACGCGTCATGGCGGAACGCCACGGCAAGACCGAAGAACATACGGATGCCGCCCGCACCGCGCACGAACAAATTCTTCACCGTCTGCGTATGGATCAGAGTGCACTGAGAAAAGTGCAGTCTGACCAGGCGAAAGCGGCGATGAAAAAGCAATTACTGCCGCATTACGAAGGCTGGATCGACGGCACCCTTGAGGGTGACAGCGGCCGCCAGGATGAAGTGATCGTCACCCTCATGATTTGGGCAATTGATACGGCTGATTATCCGCTTGCTGTACGCATTGGCCGCTATGTCATCGCGCACAACCTCGCGATGCCTGACCGTTTCCGCCGTACTGCGGCCACCGCACTGGTAGAAGAGCTTTGCGATCCCATTCTGGTGCAGGTGAAGGCCGACGAAACCGCAGACCTGACCCCTTACCTGTCAGTGCTGGATGACCTTGCACAGATTGTCGAGGGCAAGGATATGCCGGATCAGGTGCTTGCCAAGCTGTTCAAGGTTCGCGGTTTCGCACTGCGCAGCGGCACCGAAGCCGACCAGGCTATCGCGCTGGGTTTATTGCGCCAGGCGATTAAGTTGGACGCCGGCGCCGGTGTGAAAAAAGAGATCGAACGCCTGGCGCGATTGGTTAAAAAAGCCAGTCTGGCAACCGCCGGCGAAGGGGAAAGCAATGCTGAAGGTACTGACACAACTGGCGCTGATACTCATGCAGCAACAGGCGATGGTAATACCAGCGCCGTGCCAGGTACCGACGCTGCAGCATCGTCAGAACCGACTGCGGTGGCCACGAAACCCAGCAGACAACGCCGCGCCCCGAGCAAAGCGCCAGCTAAGAAGACAACCGGTAAGGCGCCAGTAAAGAAAACCAAGACGCCAACCACTGAATAAAACGACTTGCGCCCCGTGCGCTGGCGGCGCGGGTGGAGATCTGCCGTGCCTGGCGCGTGCTTTTCTCCACTCGCTCACCGCCACCTTTTGAGGAGATTGGGCCATGAGCCTTGTTGCCGGGCGTACCGTCACCCCCGCCGCTGACGATGTGCCAGATACCGATGATAACGGCGAGAAGGTCACCGCCGGCCATTTCTGGCCTGAGATCACACTCAGAGCCGTGCGCATGGAAATGCGCATCAACGGCGCGGTGACCACCACCCGATTGAAGCACGCCGTGATCGAGGGTGTGGCCCATGTGATCGGCCAGTTGACCCGCTGGCAAGCCGTCCAGCTAAAAGCCGGCTATGCGTCACTGGCGGCCGTTCCATCCGATGAAATCAATGGCGAAAGCATCAAGGTATTCCGTTATCGCCGTGCGGTGTACAGCCTCACCCGCGCGTATCTGATTGAGAATTACCGCGACGTTGACACTACCGGCGACGCCGGCGAAAAACACGCCGCCGGACTTACCCTGCAGGCTGCTGATCTGTGGCGCGATGCGCGCTGGGCTATCGCCGATATTCGCGACGAAGTGCGCAATTACGCGGAGGCATTCTAGTGAAAGTGCGAGCAATGCAGGGCGACACGCTGGATTTACTGTGCCAGCGCCATTACGGCACCACGCAGGGCGTAACCGAAGCCGTACTGGCTGCCAATCCAGGGATTGCCGGCCAGATATTCCTGACCGCCGGCCAGGTGGTCGAGTTGCCGGAGATCGACCGGTCAGCACAACAGGAGGCTGTGCAGCTATGGACGTGATCGACCGTATCTGGAATTGGATTATCTACACCTGGTCGACCCTGCTAATGGGTGTCGGTGTGATGACACAGCGCGAATGGCTCGCGGCCGGT
This sequence comes from Serratia sp. PL17, assembly GCF_017832355.1. Lineage (GTDB taxonomy): Bacteria > Pseudomonadota > Gammaproteobacteria > Enterobacterales > Enterobacteriaceae > Serratia. The sequence continues at coordinate 737,610 of NZ_JAFIBY010000001.1, read as the reverse complement.
GGGCTGGTCATTGGTCTGATCGCTGCCGCGTTGGGCGAGATCCATCGCCGTCGCGTTGCCCGCACGCAGGAAACGACCAACGCCTTACTGGCACAGTTGATCACCGCGGTGCGCAGTGACGCCGAGAACCGGAAGGAAGTGAAGGAACTCATCACCTCGCTGAAAGGGGGCACCCGATGAAAAAACGTGTTATCGCCTGCAGCGTTGGCGCTGTCATCGCTCTGGCCGGTGCGCTGTGGCCCGAGAAGGTACGCACCAGCCAGGCGGCGCAGTTGAAAATGGCGAAGTACGAGGACTGCCGCAAAACGCCCTACTACTGCCCCGCCGGTGTGCTCACGATCGGCATGGGTTCAACGACCCGCGTAGAAAATCGCGAGTACCAGGAGGCAGAGATCGCCGAACGCTGGGTGAATGACCTGGTACGGGCGGAAAAGTGCATCAACAGCAATTTGAACGGTGCCGCCGCCCCGCAGTTTGTTTTTGATGCCTTGACCGACGTCAGCTTTAACGTCGGCTGCACCGGGATCAGTTGGTTTACCGATCGTCAGGGCAAAAAGCAGCGCACCACTCTGTGGAAATACGCACAAGCCGCGAACTGGCCCGGTGTATGCGACCGGCTGACCGATTTTGTGAATTCCGGCGGCAAGCGCCTTCAGGGGCTGGTGAATCGCCGCGAAGAGTTTAAAGCCTGGTGCTTGTCAGACCCCGCACTAAAGGCCGCCAAATGAAGACAGTAGCGATATTAATTCTGCTGTTTCTGGCGTCGTTGGCCGGTCTGGGCTGGCAAAAGCATCAACGGGAGTTGGCCGAGCAAGGCCGGGCCGATGCAGAGCGCGCCCTTAATCAAGCCGGTGATGTACTGGCCGAGGTTCGCGCCTTGCGCGCGGACGTCAGTGATATCGAGGCGGTCATGAAAAAGCTGAGCGAGAAGCGAGGCGCAACCGGAGAGCAACGACGTGAAACCATCAAGACCGCGCTGGCCGGCGAGACGTGCGCCACTACTCTTGTGCCTGCTGCTGTCGCTGGCAGCCTGCAAAAGCGCGCCGCCGAAGTCCGCACCGCAGATTATTCAGGAGCCTTTGCCGGCAAGCCGGACAGCAAACACTGATGCACCTGCAGCACCGTCACCCATGACTTACGGCAGCCTTGCGCCGTGGTCTGATGCGCTGCTGGATGCACTGGACAGCTGTAACGCCGACAAGGCAGCCATACGTGAATTGGAATTGAGGCGCATTGCCAGGGGGATCAAGTGAAAAAAGCCGAATTGCTACGCGACGCGCTGATCGCCAGTAACCAATGGTGCAAGGCCAATCCTGAACAGTTCACCGTGTGGGTGGAAAAAGGCCATATCGAGATCCAGGCCACCGGGGAAAGCTCGTTTATGTACCTGTATCCCATTCAGGTGCTGGCAATGGACTTCCCCGGCCAGTTGGATGACCTGATGCTGCCGCTACTGGCCTGGGTGTGGGAAAACCAGCCCGACCTGCTGCTGAACCCGGACAGCAACAAAAAAATTGAATTCGACGCCGATATCGTGAGCGACGACAGCGCCGATATTCTGCTGAAAGTGCCGGTCTGGGAGCGCGTCATGGTGACCATCGAGAACGGCAAGCCTGTTGCACAGCACCTGGCTGAAAGCAAGCCGCGCTTCGGCGGCGGAGATTGGCAAATGGTCTTTGATCCTGAGCAAGGTGGGGAGTTAGTGCCATGACGGATGCTGCGATGTTTCACCAGTTGGATCAGGTGTTCGCCGACATTCTCGGCGGAATGTCACCCGCCGGCCGTCTGCGCACGGCGCGCGAGGTGGGCCGCATGCTGCGCCAAAGCCAGTCACGCCGCATCGCACGGCAGGAAAACCCAGACGGCTCGAAATTCGAGAAACGCCGACGCAAAGTACTGCACTCCCAGGCGGGGATCGGCTTCATCTGGAACGGTGAAACGCGCCGGCTCAGAAACTGGCGAGCCACAAAAGGCAGTCGAGGCCGCATGTTGACCGGGTTCGATGAGGGCCGCGGTGCTATTCGCTCATTTTATCGTGAGGATATCGAGCGTTATCTCGATATCAACTTTAATCGGACCCGCAAAGACACCACCAAGGCTGACCCAATGTTTCGGCGCCTGCGTACTGCCCGGTTCTTGAAGGCGCGCGCCGATGCCGGTGGCGCAACGGTGGGCTATACCGGTGTTGCCGCCCGTATTGCCCGCACGCACCAGTACGGCCTGCGCGACCGGGTGAACAAATCCGGGGCGGTGGCGACCTACCCGCGGCGTGAACTGCTGGGACTGACCAAGGTCGACCGCATGGCGATCGCCCGTTCGGTCATTGACTCGCTGGGGGTAAAATAGTGGGTATCGCCGAGTTAATCCGCCTGCTGGAAAACGTGATCCGCTTCGGCGTGGTAGCCGAGATCGACGAGGACACCTGGCGGGTACGCGTTACCAGTGGCGAACTGGATACCACCTGGCTGCGCTGGAACGCACAGCGCGCTGGCGCTTTCAGCATCTGGGTGCCACCGTCCATCGGTGAGCAGGTCTGGCTGGTCTGCATCGGCGGTAACCCGGAAACGGCCATCATCGGCGGCAGCCTGTACAGCAACGATCACCCCGCTCCCGGTAACTCCCGAAATGAAATGGTGATCACTGCACCGGATGGCGCAAAGTTTCGCTATGACGCGGACGCCGGCGCGCTGGATGTCAGCGGTATCAAGACGGCCAAAGTAGCGGCCGAGGTCAAGATAACGCTTGATTCGCCGATCGTTGAATGTACCCAGTTGCTGAAGACCCGACAGTTTGACGTTACCGAAGGCGGCGAGATGCGCGGCAACTTCAGCCACAGCGGCGGCACCTTCACTTCTAACGGCGTGCAGGTCGACGATCATAATCACGGCGCTGTTGAACGTGGCGGAAGTTGGACGGAGGGCACCCGATGACCGAGAAATATCGCGGCATGAATGCTGCCGGCACCGGCACGCTGACCGATGAGGATCACGTCTGGCAGTCTGCGAATGACATTTTGCTGACCCCCATCGGTTCACGCCTGATGCGCCGCAATTATGGCTCACTGGTGCCTGATCTACTTGACGCCCCGCAGAATGACGTCACTCGACTGCAATTGATGAGCGCGGTGGTGATCGCACTGGCAGCCTGGGAGCCACGCTTAGCGCTGAACACCGTCAACGTCACCTATTCGCCGACAGGTGCCGTCACCGCCGAAATGTCTGGCCTGCTGACGGAGAACATGGAAAAGAGCACCGGCACGGTCACGCTAAGGAGTATCAACGATGCCAACGATTGACCTGTCACAGCTGCCATCGCCTGAAATTATCGAGGAACTCGATTTCGAGACGATCCTTATCGACGTGAAGGCGGTCATGGTTGCCGCCTTCCCTGCTGAGCAGCAAGCATCGGTCGTCGCGGCCCTGTCGCTGGAATCCGAACCGTTGAATGTGATCGCGCAGGCAATGGCCTACCGTGAATTGTTATTACGCCGCCGCATCAACGAGGGCGCCGCCGCCTGCATGCTAAGCCATGCCGAAGGTACAGATCTGGACAATCTGGCCGCTAACCTGGACACCAAACGCCTGACGATCACCCTCGAAACGGATACCGCCGACGCAGTAATGGAAAGTGATGAGGCGCTGCGTCTACGTGCACAATCGGCATTTGAGGGGATGAGCGTCGCCGGGCCGTCAGCCGCCTATGAATATTTTGCCCGTAGCGCCAGCGGTAAAGTTGCCGATGCCAGGGCGACCAGTCCGGCGCCGGCGGACGTAGTGATCGCCATCCTGTCGACCGATGGCGACGGTACGGCCTCGCCGCAGCTGCTGGCAGCGGTAACGGCCGCCGTCAACGACGAAGAAGTACGCCCGCTGGGCGACCGCGTAACGGTGCGCAGTGCGGATATCGTCGACTATTTGATTGATGCTGAACTGTTTTTGTATCCAGGCCCAGAGTCAGAACCCATCATCAACGCCGCCATGGCGTCGCTGCGTGCCTTCCTTACCGCTAACGACAAGAAGATCGGCCGGGATGTGGCTCGTTCAGCGATTTCCGCCTCGCTGCATGTGCAAGGGGTGCAGCGCGTGATATTGCGCTCGCCAACTGCTGACCTACCGATCTCCGACATACAGGCAGCACGCAACGTCGGCTATGCGGTAGAGAACGGCGGAACAGATGAGTAACACCCTGCTTCCGCCGTCAGCCAGCGACTGGATGCGCCACAGCGAAACCGTCACTGCGCGGCTGTCGGCGATCACCGTTGCGCTGCGCACACTCTGGACGCCAACCGAAAGTCCGGTGGATGTGCTGCCTTATCTGGCCTGGGCGCTATCGGTCGATCGCTGGGATAAGAACTGGCCGGCGGCAAAGAAGATTGAGGCAATACAGCGATCATATTGGCTGCATCGGCGCAAGGGTACCAGGGCGGCAGTTCGCCGCGTTATCGAGAGCATGGGGTTTTCCGCCACGTTCGCCGAATGGTTTGACACCGACGGTCAGCCTGGAACATTCAGCCTGGACGTGGACGTTAATGAGGTGGGGATCACCGAAAAAACGCTGGCTGAATTAAACCGCCTCGTTGCCGATGCAAAACCAGTGAGTCGCCATATGTCGCAAATGAGTATTACAGCACGAACCAGCGGAATCGCCCATATCGGTACGGCCCACACGTGTGGCGACATTATCACTGTTTATCCGCCGGATTATTCGCCAGAAATAAACACGATATATGACGGAATGATATTTCATGACGGTAATTTCGATTACTAAGAGAGAGTTTTATGTCAGACATTAATAAAACACCAGAATGGGAAGAATCAATCAATCTGATTTCACGCGCTGAGAAAGTCCTGGGCGGGAAGGATGGCGCGAGTAACCGCCCGATAAAACAACTCGAAAGCAGAACGGATTTCTTGAAGGGAAAAACGGAAGAAATTGACGATGCGCTATCGGGAAAGGTCAGCGCCAATAAATACTTCACTGACGGCGCTATTATTGAATCGCCCCTGGACGAAGTTATCCATGGGAATTACCGATTGGTCTGGACCGGGGCGGTGCCAAAAGTCATCCCGCCTTTTTCAACGCCGGAAACCACAGGCGGCATTGGTGCCGGGGCCTGGGCGTATACGTCTGATGCCCCCTTGCGTCAGAGTCTGGCTCGGGGCAGCCGCGACACTGGGGGGCATATGGTTGCCCTTGAGCGGGGCGGCACCGTCGGTGATGCCATTAAGCATGTCAGCATCTTCGCCGAGGGTGCGCGGGGAGACTACAACCCTGAAACAGGGATCGGGACTAACGACTTACCGGCCATCATTAATGCAGTAGAAAAAGCAAAGGAAAATGGTTGTTTAGAAGTCCACGTCCCCGCAGGGTATGATTATTTCCTCGACAGAACCCAATCCGGCCCCATAAATCTCGGTGGTATTGATTTCGAAGGCGACAACTCACAGGCCGGTGCACGGGGTGTCAGGCTGGTGTCGGTGGGGCAAGGTCTGGCGCGGTTTTTCGTTAAATCTCCCGAGGCTGAGACTACCTGCATCGTAAATACAGGCGGTTCCGGCTCCTTTACGTCTCGCGGCATCGATGGCATTACGTTTATCGCGCACCCGTCATCGCGCGGAATGGGTATTGCTTATGAGAACCGGGATTCTTGCGGGACGCTGAGTTATAACTGCATTGCGACAGACATGTATGCGGCAGTCATGTTTCATAATAAGCGGGAAAAAAGCTTTACGGAATTCAATAGATTTATTGGTTGGCGTTTACATAACTGCCGACATTCTGCGATATTCAAAATAACGGATGGCGATAATTCATTTCATGGCACTGAGTTTATTTCGTGTCAAATGCAGATGTATATAGACCCGGTCAACCCAATCAATAGCGGTTCTGGCATGAAATCAGATATCCCTGCTGGACGCCGGGGACATATTTATCACAGCCGTTTCGACATTCGTGCTTTTGGTGGGCCGGGTTGCAAGTTATTGGATATAGAAAACCTCACCTGCGATAACTCATTCGGAACCATGACCTGTGAAGGGGACTTCATACTGAAATGCACCGACGACAGTTGGTGGCATGTTCACGGTGATTTAATTTACTACAACGGCACAATGACTATTGACGCGCCCGTACCACCGCGTCTGGGCGTTCCCGCCACGTTTATTTTCAGCAACCGTGGCGGCCCATTTGGTAATTTTACCGATCCAACAATGGCGGACTGTAAACCGGCGCTATACGACCCTAACGCGGCCGACAGAATGATAAACGGATCATTCCCGTATATGGGGAGAGTACGAGGTCCGGGCACTGACAGTCTGTTCGTGGCAATCCGTGAAGAAGATGCTAAAGGCTTTAATTTTTTGACAGTGCCAGATAATGGCAGGCTGGAGGATGCGATACGACGCTGGGGTTTTGACAGCCGCGGTTCATCGTTGAAGGGATATGCAAACGTTGTTTACCTCAACAACCTCACTACGGGTGTCATGTTAACACCGACGGGATTCACCAACCGTATTTCAAAAGAGCTGGATTGCGGCACGCCAGCCTACCCGTGGCGCGGCGGTTATTTCCAAAATGCCCCCACCACAGTATCCGATGGGACATTAAAATACGGGAAACGGGTGTTTAACGAGCAAGAAATCTTGGCGTATTACTTTATCGGCGAGCTGCCGGGATTTTGGAAATGGATTGCGCGCGTTGAAGAAGAAGGCGATGAGGCCCGCTGGCATGCAGGCCCCATTGTGCAAGATTGCATCGCAATATTTGACAAATATGTCGGAAAGGATGAATGGAAAAAATACGGTTCATTTGGTCATGACGCGTGGCCGGAGGAGCAAGAAATCTGGCGTGAATGGGAGGCAGAGGACGAGATTTCTGTCATCAAGCCTGCCAGAGCGGCCGTTGTAGAAAATGGCGTGATTGTTTCAGAGGCTGAGCCAGAGAAAAAGCTCATTATCAAAGAGCGCGTAGAGGCCGGTCGAGAGTTAATTCAGGCATACCGTCCCGCCGGTGCCGAGTACAGGCTACGGATTACGGAGCTGCTTTGGTCTGTTCATTACGCCACGGCAACCGTCATGAAGAAGGCGATGAAAAGCATGGGCGCCCATCTTCCGGAGCCGGATGATGAAATAAAAGACTTATTGAGTTAACCCCTAAACGGGATATTGGAGCGCACCATGGAAAAAAAATACACCGCTTTGATCACCTCTGCCGGGGAAGAGAAAATCGCTGACGCTGCCCTCAACGGGAATAAGGTCACTTTCACACAAATGGCAGTAGGGGACAGTGGCGGTAATTTGTCTATGCCAGAAAAACGGCATGAAGGGCTGATAAATGAATGCTATCGCTCTCATTTAAACAGCCTAAAAATTGTTGATAGTGATAAAAATATTATTGAAGCCGAGATGATAATTCCCCCGAATGTGGGCGGATTTACCATGCGCGAAATTGCAATATTCGATGACAGTGATACCTGCATTGTGATGGCGAACATGCCAGAAACCTACAAGCCATTGCTGGAAGAAGGCTCCGGGAGAGTCAGCGTCTTGCGGGTGTGGATTGCGGTTAGCAGTACGTCAAGCGTAGAGCTTATTGCCGATCCGGGCATCATTGTTGCCACCGTAGAAGACGTCATCAAGGTAGGAAATGAGACTAAAGACTATACAGATGAGGCATTAAGTCAGCATGAACAGTCGACAAATCACCCTGATGCGACATTGAAAGGGAAAGGGTTCACGCAACTGAGCAGTGCCACAAACAGCGACAGTGAAAAACTGGCCGCAACGCCGAAAGCAATTAAAGCCGCCATCGCGGCTGCCGTGCGCCAGGCGTGGGAGATTTCACACCCCATCGGACTCAGTCTGTTTTTCTTCGAGAACGTGAACCCTAACACGCTGTGGAGCTGGTCAACATGGGAGTATACCGGCGAAGATCGAACAGTCCGCATTGCTAAAAGGGACGGATCAAACGTCGGGAAAATCGGCGGCAGCGATACAGTAACCCTTGCGAGATCTAACCTGCCCGCCGAGAAAGTCAAAGTGTCCGGAACGGCTAGTGAAACCGACCTTGGAACGAAAAGAACAAAACTTGGCGGCAAGCACGTTCATCACGGTGTACCTCAACGCAATAGTAACTACGAGCTAGGGGGCAATAACCGTGTGTTCTTCGACCCATACGCAGAAGGTGATACCGATGAGGGTGGCGAGCATAATCACGAAATGGAATTAGGCCCACATAGCCACCCCGTATCAGGAGAAACCGAACGATTAGGCCAAGGCCAGGCAATCAGTATCGTGGAAAGCCATATGTTTCAAATGTGCTGGCGCAGAGTGGCGTAAAAGCCCATTAATCAACGACAAGAAAGCCCCTCGCGGGGCTTTTTCTTTACCTGCAGTACAGTCATTCAGCGCTATGCATCAGCCGAACAGACCATTTACCGAATCAGACACTGAGTTAATCGCCTTGGTTGCGCTGGTGCGTAGATCGCCCAGCACGTCGCTGGCGGATGTTGTTTGCAGTTTCTCCCTGAAATCGCTATCGACCCGGCTCAGGCTGATAGTGAACTCAATTTTTTTCGCATTTCCATAGCGGTCAAATTCTGACTTCCCTCGCTCCAGCCGCGTCATGACATACATACCGTAGATCCGGCCGTCACCCTCAATCAGCGGCCAGGGGCGCCCGGCATAGCCGATAGTCTCCAGCGTATACAGCGATACGCCACCGCCGGTGACTTCAGGGTATAAAACACCGTCAAGCGTAATGCTTTCCTCTCCCGAACCAATGTACTGCCAGGCGGCTGACTGGTTAATGCGCTCGTTCTTCACGTGGCGCCACTCCTGTGAATGGCGCAATTGCTGATACGGGAGCGTGCGCAGCGTAAAAACAAACATCCCGAAAACCATCATCATGATTTTGTCCTCCGTTAATCTCGATCGCGGAATGACCCGCGGTTACCTCTGGCTGTGCTGGCCATCGCGTCTCGTACAGCATTACGGGCGATGCGTTCCAGTTCCTGATCCGAACGCTTGCCCACATCGTTGAATATCAATTGGAAGATGGGCGCCCCACCACCGGACGCGGAAACCGGCGTCATCGCGGCCGGCTGCGTCGCAGCAGGTACCGAGAGCACCCCGCCGCTGGCCGCCGCAACACGTGATACAGGCTGCGGCATGACGCGCGCCTCTTGGTACGCCCCACGCAGCGCCAGTGCCTGCGGAAGATTTTTAAAGACAATATCCCCAGGGCCGATCCGTTTCGTTGCGGCTTTGGTATTGTCCGCGGTGGCCTTGGTGCTGCCGGCTATTTCATTCAGTCGGCGTTGCGTGCCAGTGTCACCGGTCAATACGGGCGGCGGTGTCCCCAGCTTAGGATCTGTTGTGGCCGCCCCCGTAGGTAGACCCGGGCCCGCCCAATTCCACCCCTTCTTAACCATTTTTTTCTGCTGGGGATCCCACTCCCACATCACAGGTTGGTTACGTAAGCTTTCAGCTTTGCGTCGCGCCTGCTCTATTGCATCTGGGATCAGCCCCATCTTTTCCAGCAACCACCCCACGCCATCCATCAGCTTCGTGAGCGGATACAACAGAACTTGCAGCGCAGTACCTAACACCCGGCCAAACGTCTCTCCGGCGCTGGCGCATTTATCCAGCGTCTCTTTGCTGACCTGCATCGGTGATAGCAGCTTGGTAAACCAATTCCACACACGCCCAATTGCATCACCAATCACACCAAAAATCGGTGCAACTCGGGCAAATGCCTCGCGCAGTGGCGCCAGCGCCTCCATAACCCCTGAGCCAAAACCTTCAAAAAAGGCTTTGATCGGCTCCCAGTAACGCCAGATAAGCACGCCAGCAGCCACGAAAGCGGCTCCCACCAATCCGATCGGGCTAAGTAAGAAGGACAGCACCCCACCCAAAACAGAAACGGCACCGGTGATCAGCCCCCAAATAGCCGGCAAGCCACTCAACCTTAAGACTAGGCCGGCTACGCCTCTCGTGAGCGAGCCGAGAGCAGCAGCCGGGGCCAGGAAAATGCCCATCAACATACCGCGTAGCGGCATCAGCAGACCTGTCAAACCGCGGAAACCACCCGATAACGAGCCCAATATGCGAGACCAACCGCCAATTTTGGTCAAAGCAACACCGGACGCCCCACCGAGTCCGCGGAACATATCGATAGTCCCCTTCAGGCCCCGTCCGCCAGTGAGTACCGTAAAACCAAGATGCAACTTAGCCAGCGGGCCAATGAGTAAGCCGGTCGCAATACTGGCGATCCCCAACGCAGCTACTAGGGCAATGAGCGCGCTGGCAACCAACAGAATCGACTGCGCCAACCGTGGGTTTAATTTCACCCACTCACTCGCAGCGGTAATCGCCTCACTCAGCCCTTTCGTCAGCTTGCGCAGCGGTCCGTCAGCAGTTTCTTCTACCTGAATGCGGAACCCTTCCCAGGCTGAATCCAGGTTCTTCAGATCACCACCAAGGTTGTCAGCCATCACCTTCGCGGCTTTCAACGCTTCGCCCTGAGCCTTTTTCAAATCACTCAGCAGCTTCTGCAGTTCGCCGCTGCCGGCAGACAGTACCAGCGATTGGAATGCCTTTGCGGCCTCTTCACCGGCAATATCTTTGAAGAAGGAGAGCTGATCGGTATCGCCGTATTTCTTGATTTTTTTGTAGAGGTCGGACAGAACAACCTCAGCCGGTCGCATCTTACCGGTGGCATCAGCAACCGTAACACCCAGCTCTTTCAACGCGGCTTTTGCTTTCCCCGTAGGGGCAGCCAAACGCGAGAAGGTCGTTTGCAGGCCCGTACCCGCAATACTTCCCCGCAAGCCCACGTTAGCCATCACACCGATCATGGCCGTGGTCTGCTCAACGCTGACACCGAGGTTAGACAGCCCCGTACCGGCATATTTCATCGCTTCGCCGATGTTCTGCAAGTCGGTATTGGTGCGGGTAAAAGCTCCCGTCAGCACATCACTGACGCGATCCATTTCCTTAGGATCAAGGCGGAACTGAGAAAGGATGTTCGAACTGATATCCGCGGACTCGCCGAGATCCATACCGCCAGCCAACGCCATGTTGAGCACGCCAGGCAACGCAGCCTGAATTGCCTGCGGCGTAAAACCTGCCATTGCCAGGAATGCCTGACCGCTGGCGGCATCGCGGGTAGTGAACGCAGTTTCACCGCCAAGCTTTTTAGCTTGGGCGCGCAAATCGCCTAACTGTGAGGAATTTTTATCAAGCCGTGTTAGCGCCTGAACGCGCGACATTTCCGCATCAAAACCCACGGCCGGTGCCAGGAACCGTCCGCCGCCATAGCCTGCAGCCGTGGCGCCTAAAGCCATTCCCATGCCTGAGCCACGCAACTTGCCAGCAGTATCTTTAGCGCGGGAATATCTGGCTTGCGCCTGAGTGACGGCGGCGAGTTGGTGCCGTTCGCGCTCCAGCTGTTGGTTGTACTGTTCAGTGCGCCGGATGGCACTTTGCACCGCTCCGCTGCCGGCCGACAGGTTTACGCCGTGCTGACGCACCGCCTGAGCGGCATCACGCAGTTTGGCGGTCTGCAGGCTGTAGGTTTGCGTCAACCGGGAGAGTTTGCCGCGCAGGGTTTCCAGGTGCGCCGCCTGGGCGTCGGTAAGTTGTCCGCCTTCCCGCACCACTTGATTCAGGCCGGTAAATTCGCGTTTCGCACGGTTAATTTTTTGCGCAGTGTCGTTGGCCTGAGTACGTAGGCGATCGAAGCTGGCAGCCTGTTTGTCCAGGTCTTTAACGGCACTTTGGGTTTTCTTGAGGGAGTCAGAAAGGCCGCCAACTGCTTTGCTGGCGGCGTTAACCGGGCGGGTAAGTTTGTCGATCGCGCTGAACGCGACGCGAATACTAAGATCCATGGTCGTCCTCTTCGTCTTCATCGTCATGGTTGCCGCTGCGGATGGCGGCGCGCTGGCGCCAGGCCATCAGCTCGCGCAGCTCCATGCCGTACATCTCGGAGGGCGGCCAGTGAAAAACTACAGCTACGTCAGCGATAAGATCGTCAACGGTTGAAAACAGAGGTTCCCTTACTTGCTCTCCGTCTCCGCCACGCCCGGTACGGACGGCGCCGCTTTGGTCAAAAAAGGCGTCAACTCTTCGATGAACGAAACAAAATCGCCTGTATCCAGCGTGGAAATTTCCAGCGAGGTCAAAGCCGGCGAGGTCACGCGGGTTAACAGTGTTGAAATAGCGTCATAATCGAAGTTGAGCACATCGACCAGGCGCAGACCGCGCAGGGAGCCTGCCTGCTTGATGGTATCGGTAATAACGACAGTACTGATTTCTTTGTTGTCGCGTTTAATCGGGGTGGTGAGAGTGACTGACATTGTAAAGTTCTCCAGGCGGCAGCATGTGCCGCCTTCAAAATAAGTTAAGGACTAAGACGGCGCTATCAGCTACCCATACCAAGCGCTGAAGTGATGCGGTCCGGGTACAGGTTTGCCCCGTTGCGCTTATAGATAAAGTTCAGCAAGTCAATTTCCAGCAATGCCTTATCATCCACCGACAGCTTGTAATAGGTGTTTTTGATGGCATAGGTGTGGTTGGTATCGTCGCCCTGCTTGGCTTCACCGGGATCAATTTCGGTGATACGGCCGCGCATCTCGACTTCCATCAGCGAACTGGTACCGCCGCTGTAGATTTCGCCAACAAAGCGCAGACGCATTTCGTCAATATCGCCGCCGTATTTAAGGATCAGTTCCTCAACAACGCCGCCGACTACCATGGATGCGTCCAGGGCGCCGCCATCCAGGCCGAGATCCACCGCTACCGCACCCAGCATCCCCCCGCCCTGATAATCCTCAGTTTTGCGGGTGACCTTTGGCAAGGTGACGCTGGGAACTTTGCCGATGTGATTGGTGCCATCGATAAACACCGTAAACAGCCGAAGTTTCTTAGGGATAGCCACTTATGCCCCTCCCAGCGACGCAAAGGCCGCTTCGTAGTATTGATCGGTGAAGGTCTGGATCATGGTCAAATCTTCCAGCGGCGGCACCGGGCTGTAGTTGTAACGCACTACCGCCTTACCCTGACGAATACCTGTCGTTGGGTTATCCACGATATCGAACCAGCACGCGGCGCCAATCAGTTTGCCGGCGGTGACCAGTCCTTGCAGCTTGGCATCAATGCCGCTGACCACATCTTTGACGTTGGCTGGCGTTAGCGGGGTATCCACCGTAGTGAACTGCGCTTCCGCAATCGTATCTGCCAGGATCTGCGCGGTACGGGTGTACACCTCAAAAATGTACTTTTCCGTATCCGTGGTGCGGTTGCCCCAGAATCGAAAGCCGTCACGCTTAATCAGCGTGGTGACCTCGTTGGCATTCAACTCGTTGGCGTCTGAATCTTCCGCCTGCAGCGCCCAGAAAACATCTTTGGAAATACCGAGCACATTGCTGACCGCCACATTTGACAGTGACTTATGCCAGCCCTGCTCATTGTCGATCTTGGCCCGAAGCCCCAGCGCATAAGCCACAGACGGAAACTCTTCATTTTCGCCGGACAGCTGGTTGTAGGCGATGAAGTTAGGCCAGAGCAACATGCCTTCACGCTCTGCGAACTGCTCGCGATAGGCTTTTGCCTCGACGATCGTCTCGCAGCTATCACAATAGCTGTAGGAGAACGCCCGCAGTTGCTTGGCGATCACTCGCAGTTGAGCGGTGACTTCCTGAGTGTCATACATTGGCACGCCGAGAATGCGTGGCCGGTAGCCCACTTTCTGCTCGGCGGTCAGCAATGCAAACATACCGGTATAACTGCCGTCAGCCTGGGAGCCGCCGATAATCAGTTGGGATTGCGTAGGCGCACCCTCTTCTGTGCCGGCAGCAGCCACGCGCACCACGATGACCCGCGTGCTCACCTGGTCGGAAATGGCTTTCAGAGATTTGTATAGGGAACCGGTTTTACCTGCTTTGCCGAGCACGCTGATAACCCGCGTGATCAAAACCGGCGTGTTTAAGGGGAAAGTGGTAGCGTCAGCATCTTCCGCAACTGCGACCAGACCGATGACCGTTGAATCAACGTCATTGATCGCAGTCTGCAGGTCGGTGTTTTCCTTGACGCGTGCACCATGAAAAAAATTGTCGGTCATACTGTACCGCCATCATGCTTGTGAGTTCAGGGCAATATTCGCCGAAAAATGTCGGCCCGACACGTGACGCCGGTTGTCATACATCAGCGACAACAACGCGCGGTTTTCCCCATCGCGCGCGCATGAAACCATCAGCGTCAGAGGGGTAAACCATGGCACTGATGACAGACTCAATCGACAAGGCAAAATCACTACTGGATGAAGGAACGGGGGCGATTAAGGATTACCAGGCTGAGTTGTCCCGCGTGCCAGCATTTGGCGTATTGCTGGGCGGAAAGGCGTTAGCTGTATTGGATGAGCGGATAATGTCACTGGAAATGACGGACAACCGCGGCTTTGAGGCGGATGAATTAACGATCACCGTGGATGACAGTGACGGCCAACTCCAACTGCCGCCGCGAGGTGCTGAGCTTTCCGCATCGCTGGGCTGGCATGGTGAGGCATTGGTCTACAAAGGCGTTTTCATTGTTGATGAAGTGGCGCACTCCGGGCCGCCAGACACCATGACGATCACCGCTCGCAGTGCAGATTTTCGCGATGAGTTTAACGTTAAGCGTGAGGTGTCCTGGCATGACGTTACGGTCGAGCGAGTAGTGTCTGCTATTGCCAGACGGTATAGCCTGAAACCGATCATATCCGAGTCGCTAATAGGACTGGAGATCGACCACGCAGACCAGACGCAAGAAAGTGATATGTCTTTCCTGACGCGCATGGCTGAAATGCTGGGTGCCATCGCCACGGTGAAGAACGGCAGCCTGCTGTTTATCTTGCCCGGTGGCGGCATCAGTGCAACCGGTAAAGCATTACCTTCGTTCGCCATCACCCGCAGCAGCGGCGACCGCCATTCGTTCCGTATCGCAGACCGCGACGCCTATACGGGGGTGCGCGCTTATTGGCTGGATCTGGAGTTTGGGAAAAAGAAGAAAGTCACAGTAAAAAAACGCAAACCTGAGAAAAAGAAGGTGGAACGTAGCAGCAACCGTGAAGGTGATTATCTTGACGGCGAGGACGGTAATGTTTATGTGCTGCGCAAAACCTACAATAACGAAATAGCCGCAAAACGAGCCGCTGCTGCAAAGTGGCAACAGCTAAAACGCGGGGCTGCTGAATTTACTCTCACGCTGGCCTACGGCCGTGCCGATTTATACCCTGAAATGCACGGCACTGTTACCGGATTTAAAACGGATATCGATAATCAGGATTGGATTATCGCCAGGGCAAGTCATTCTATTGATGGAAACGGCTTTACCACTCGACTTGAGTTTGAAGCAAAAATACCCGAATGGATTGCAGAAAGTGGATAATGACGGCCATAATGTCAGGGAGTTCAACTCCCGCCATGGGAGGCCATCATGTTTGTTTGCCCAATCTGCGGTGCCGTCGCTCGCACGCGTACCAGTCGCCGTCTCAGTGAAATGACAATACGGCAATATCACCAATGTCAGAATTTCGAATGTAGCATCACGTTCACGACACTAAATAGCGTTGAAAAATTGGTAACCAAGCGCGGCCCTAGTGATGTGTTACCGCCCGACTTTATCCCGCAGGACGCCTTCCCCACATCCCACTATGGGCGCGATCAACTCAATCTATCACTGTGACCCGCCCCGCCTATGCGCGGGGTTTTATCATTTATTTTCATGACTGTAGAGATCCACAGCCTGAAAACAAAGGTCTTAATGTGGACAATAAAAATAAAAAACACTTACAAATCAATATTAAAACCAATAAAAAAGGGAGGCTTTCGCCTCCCTTAAAACTCCCCTGCCTGAATTAATGGTTACGGATGTATTCGTCCATATCCGTTTTCAGGTTATCAGATTTGGTACCAAAGATAGCCTGAACGCCAGAGCCTGCGACAACAACGCCGGCAGCCCCCAGTTTTTTCAGGCCAGCCTGGTCAACCTTGCTCACGTCTGCCACGCTAACGCGCAGACGAGTGATACAGGCATCCAGGTTGGTGATGTTTTCTTTACCGCCGAAGGCCTGAACCAGCGCCGCAGACATTTCAGAACCGCCCTGAGTAACCTGCTCAGAAGCCGTGTCTTCACGACCTGGGGTTTTCAGATCCAGCTTGGCAATCAACACGCGGAAGATGGTGTAGTACACCAGACCGTAGATGATACCCACAATTGGGAACAGCCAGATTTTGCTGCTGTTGCCGCTCAGTACGATAAAGTCGATCAGACCGTGCGAGAAGCTGGTACCGTCACGCATACCCAACAGGATACAGATCGGGAACGCAAGACCCGCCAGAATGGCGTGGATTACGTACAGAATCGGCGCAACGAACATGAAGGAGAACTCGATCGGTTCGGTGATACCGGTCAGGAACGAGGTCAACGCAGCGGAGATCATGATACCGCCGACTTTAGCGCGGTTTTCCGGCTTGGCTGAGTGCCAGATGGCAATCGCGGCAGCAGGCAGACCGTACATTTTGAACAGGAAGCCACCAGACAGTTTACCCGCAGTCGGGTCACCCGCCATATAACGTGGGATATCGCCGTGGAACACCTGACCTGCTGCGTTGGTGTATTCACCGATCTGCATTTGGAACGGTACGTTCCAGATGTGGTGCAGACCGAATGGCACCAGCGCACGTTCAACCACGCCGTAGATACCAAACGCCACTACGGGGTTCTGATACGCCGCCCATTGGGAGAAGGTCTGGATAGCCGTACCGATTGGAGGCCAGATGAAGGACAATACTACGCCCAGAACGATTGCCGCGAGGCCGGAGATAATCGGCACAAAGCGCTTACCGGCAAAGAAGCCCAGATATTCCGGTAATTGAATGCGGAAGAAGCGGTTAAACATATAGGCCGCGATGGAGCCGGAGATAATCCCCCCGAGTACACCGGTATCTGCCAGGTGTTTGGCCGCGATTTCTTCAGCCGGCAAGTGCAGCACCAAAGGTGCAACCACCGCCATGGTTTTCACCATGATGCCGTAAGCCACCACTGCAGCCAGTGCGGATACACCATCGTTATTGGTGAAGCCAAGGGCAACACCGATGGCGAAAATTAACGGCATGTTGGCGAAAACGGAACCGCCGGCTTCCGCCATCACGTGGGAGACTACCGCAGGTAGCCAGCTAAAGTTGGCGGAACCGACGCCCAGCAGGATACCTGCGATAGGCAATACGGACACCGGCAGCATTAGCGACTTACCTACTTTTTGCAGGTTTGCAAATGCGTTCTTGAACATAGTTGAGTGTGCTCCTGAGTAATAGTGCTTTGCTACTTTCCGCGATTCTTCGCGTTGCAAGGGGGGGAGAAAAAACCCCTGCAATTCAGGGTGTCTGAGCACCCCTTGAATTTTTACGCAGAGTAAAATAAATAGGCTGCGCAATGTTTGATGACAGTCACGTTTCGATGAACAAAACCGGGTGTTTTTCTTAAATTGCCTATTTTTTGGCAAAAAAGAGGAAAAAACGCCCGCACCTCGTCCTAAAACGGGTGGGAACATTACCCGTTTCGATGATTAATTACGAGCTTAAAAAAAATTCCGGATTCGATGACTACAGCTATAGCCTAGGCCAAAGATCAGAGGTCGATGTGAAATAAGCGTGAAAAATTGGCGGTGGTAGCTTCGGCCAGCGTCTCCAGGCTCACGCCCTTCAATACCGCCATGTATTCAGCCACATCGCGCACATAGGCAGGTTGGTTCTCTTTGCCACGATGCGGCACAGGAGCCAGATACGGGGAGTCGGTTTCCACCAGAATGCGGTCCAGCGGTACGTAACGCGCCACATCACGCAACTGTTCGGCGTTGCGGAAGGTCAGGATGCCAGAAAATGAAATGTAGAACCCCAGATCCAACAAGGCTTCTGCGGTAGCGCAATCTTCGGTGAAACAATGCAGCACACCACCACAGTTCTGGACATTCTCTTCCCGCAGGATCGCCAGCGTGTCTTCACGCGCATCACGGGTATGCACAATGACCGGTTTATTCAGATCGCAACCGATACGAATATGTTCGCGGAACGACGCTTGCTGCAGTTCTAGATTGTCCTTCTGATAGAAGTAATCCAGCCCAGTCTCACCCAGTGCTACGACCTGCTCTGCCGCCGCCAGACGACGCAGTTCAGCGTAATCATAACCGCCTTCAAGATTAAGCGGGTGTACACCGCAGGAGAACGCCACGTCGTCGCGTGCGCCGATCAACTGCGTCATCGCTTGATAGCCGGGCAGCGTAGTCGCGACAGCCAGCACATAGCCAACGTCGCGCGCCTTGGCCTTTGCCAGCGCGTCATCTACGTTTTGGTGCAGTGTTTGGTAATCCAGGCCGTCAAGGTGACAATGAGAATCTACTAACAACATAATATTTTTAGCTCTTTACAGCGAATGAGGATGAGAATAGCCGGTCACGTCGAGCATTTGCTCCCAGCTGAGTAACTGTTCGGTCAGCAGCAGCTCGCGATTAACGCCAACCACGCTGAGCAACTGATGACGGCAATTAAGCCACTGTTGCACCACTTGCTGCAGCGAGGTGCTGCTCAAGCAACTGGCCAGTTGGTGCACCAGCGGTTGTTGATCCTGGTTAAGTGCGAAACTTGCTGCACCTTGCTGCCATTTCATGGCATCCACGAGCAACGCGCATAACCAGTGTAGCCGCTCTGCGACGTCTTCGTGGTTCAACACCGGCAACAACGACAACATGTCACGCTGTGGCAGTGCTGTACGCAGCGCGGCGCACAGTGCTCCACGTTGCTGCCAACGTTCCGGCTGCAACAATTGTTCAGCAGCCAGCGGCGCGCCATCGTGCAAACGTAAGGCAGTCAGGAGATCAACCTGATTACCCGGTGTTTGGCGGTTGAGCCATTGCAGGCTGAGTTGCTCATCTGGGCTAGCCAGGTGCCAGTACAAACAACGGCTGCGCAACGTCGCGAGCAAACGTGATGGCTCACGGCAACTCAACAGGAAATAGGTTTTTTCCGGCGGTTCTTCCAGCGTTTTCAACAAGGCATTAGCGGCAGCTTCCGTCAGTAACTCCGCCTGCGGTAACCAGATAACCTTGGCTCCGCCCTGCTGCGCATGGGAATAAAGAATCTCAATCACCTGACGGATGGGTTCCACCCCCAGGCTGCTTTTGCCTTTTTCTGGCGTCAACACGTGATAGTCCGGGTGATTCCCTGCAAGCATTAGCCGGCAGCTATGGCATTCACCGCAGCTTTTCTCACCGTTACGGCGCTGACAGATCAACCAGCGGCTCAGGCCATAGGCCAATGCGTCTTCACCGTTACCTACCGCAGCATGTAACAGCAATGCGTGATGACCGCGCCCGGCAGCATATTGCCCGACCAACTGCCGGTAAGGCGTATTCAGCCACGGGTACCAGTTCATTACGCGCCTTCCTGCTGCTGTAGCCATTGGCTGACACAACCCCGAATCGCCGCGGTTACCTGCTCTAACGATTGAGAAGCATCAACAGTGACAATGGACTCGTCCTGCGCAGCCAACGCCAGGTAACGTGCGCGGGTACGCTCAAAGAACGGCAGTGCTTCTTGCTCGATACGATCCAGCTCACCGCGCGCGCGCGCGCGTTGCAAGCCCACTAATGGCGGTAAATCCAGGTAAAGCGTCAAGTCTGGGCGGAAATCCCCCAACACCGTCTCGCGCAGCGAGGCCATCAATTGTTGGTCAACCCCGCGTCCGCCGCCCTGGTAGGCTTGCGAAGACAAATCGTGTCGATCGCCAACGACCCACGCGCCACGCGCCATCGCCGGTTTGATTACCGTTTCCACCAACTGTACGCGGGCCGCATACAGCATCAGCACTTCGGCCTTGATCGTTGGCAGCTCACCGTCCACACCACGTTTAAACAGGTCGCGGAGCTTCTCTGCCAACGGTGTGCCGCCAGGTTCACGGGTAAAGACAATCTCGTTGACACCATGTTCGCGCAATACGCTAACGACTGTGTCGCGCGCGGTCGTTTTACCCGCGCCCTCAAGGCCTTCGATAACCACGAATTTACTTTTCATTCTTTTCCTTTAACGCCTGGCGATAGGCTTTCACTGCCTGATTATGACTGGCCAGGTTAGTGGTAAATTGATGGCCGCCCTTGCCGTCGGCAACAAAGTACAAATAGGGCGTCTTCGCCGGGTTGGCCGCGGCCTCCAGCGAGGCTTGGCCCGGCATGGCAATCGGCGTTGGCGGCAATCCGTTGATCACGTAAGTGTTATAGGGTGTCGCCGTTTCTAAATCTTTGCGAGTAATGTTGCCATTATAACCATCGCCCATGCCGTAGATCACCGTTGGATCTGTCTGCAAACGCATGCCAATGCGCAGGCGGTTGATAAACACCGAGGCCACCTTGGTGCGCTCTTCCGGCACAGCCGTCTCTTTCTCAATGATTGAGGCCATGGTTAGCAGGTCTTCAGGCGTTTTGTACGGCAGAGTGGTATCGCGCCCCTGCCAGGCTTCGTCCAATGCCTTGGTCATTCGCAGGTGGGCACGTTTCAACAAGGCCAAATCACTCATGCCGGCGGTGTACGAGTAGGTATCGGGGTACAGGCGCCCTTCTGGGTTGCTGCCTTCAGGCATCCCCAAAGCCACGGCGATCTCCGCCTCACTTTTCCCTGCCAGCGTATGTTTGAGGTATTTGGACTGTTGCAGCACCGTCAGCCAGTCACGCAGGCGAGAACCTTCAATAAAGCGAGCACTAAACTGGGCTTCTTTACCGCTGGCCAGCAATTTAAGCATCTGGCGCACGGTCATCCCCGGCGTAAAACGGTAGGTTCCGGCTTTAAACTCCGCCAACTGTGGCTCCAGACGTAGCAACCACGGGAACCACGTACCATTGCGGATCAGCTTATCGCGCACCAGCAGCCCTTCCAATGCAACCCGTCCGGTGCCCGCCGGCAATTTAAAAATGGCTTCCTGCTGGATGGCCAGCGGGGTATCAGCAAAACGTTCAACCTTCTGATACCCCCAAAACAGCAGGCCTAACACCAGAACAAGCGTAATAGAAACGAACTTCAGCTTTCTTTTCTTCATCAATCAGCCATCGTTAACAATGTGGGCGCAAAAAATCATAGAGTTCGCGTGACGGATAACGCCATGATTGCGCGATATTTACCGGCAACAATGGCATCAATGCATTGCTCACCAGCACTTCATCCGCGTCGGCCAGCGTTTCGAGCGGCTCGCTGACGCAATGCAACCTGTAGCCACTGTCCGCCAACAACTCAATGACCCGGCGACGCATCAGCCCGGCCACGCCGGCCTGACTCAAATCTGGCGTAAACACCGCTTTTCCCTTACGCCAGAACAAATTAGCCGCACAGCATTCCACCAGCATACCCGCAGTGTCAAGCACCAGCGCCTCGTCGGCAGCCGTCTGGTCAAGATGCGTGCGGATCAACACTTGCTCCAAACGATTTAGGTGTTTCAGCCCTGCCAGCAGCGGGTTGCGCGCCAGTGCGACCGGACTCAGCGCCAGGCTGATACCCTGTTCACGCCATTGCAGATAGTGCAAAGGGAAAGTGCTGCGGGAGACGATACGCGTGGGATTTTCACACCCTTGTGGACTGTAACCTCGCCCACCGCTGCCTCGCGTCAGTATCGCTTTGACCACACCCAGAGAAATAGATTCTGCGGCGTGCACCATTTCACGTTCTAATGCATCCCAGTCGCAAACAGGCAACATTAGCCGTTGCGCCGCCAGCTGTAGGCGTTCGATATGCCAAGGCAATAAGTCGATTTTGCCGTCCGTCACCCGAGCGGTAGTGAAACAGCCATCACCAAACTGCAAACCGCGATCGCTTGGCGCGAGCGCATCGTGCTGATGTCCATTAATCCAGTACATAGTCTCCCCCTGGCCACTGTAGCTTTCTGTACAGAATAACAGGCACCGATGTCGTTAGCAGCAGCTTGCTATTGAGCAAAGGTACCGGCAAGCAGAGTTTTCCGAGTCGCGTTTCTGCGCCATAAAAAAAGCCCGGTTTAAAAAACCGGGCTTTTTGTCGACTGCCAGCAGAGGTATTACACCTTGCGGAAGATCAATGAACCGTTGGTGCCGCCGAAGCCAAAGGAGTTACACAGCGTATACTGCATATCACTCACCTGACGCGCTTCATGTGCAACGAAGTCCAGATCGCAACCCTCATCTGGATTATCCAGGTTGATGGTTGGTGGTACGGCCTGATCACGCAATGCCAGTACGGTGAAGATTGACTCAATCGCACCCGCAGCACCTAACAGGTGGCCGGTCATCGATTTGGTCGAGCTGACCAACACGCGCTGTGCATCACTGCCAAATACCGATTTCACTGCTTGCGTTTCGGCTTTATCGCCAGCCGGCGTTGAAGTACCGTGCGCATTGATATAACCGATTTGTGACGTGGTCACACCGGCATCAAGCAACGCATTTTCCATTGCCAGCGCAGCGCCCGCACCGTTCTCAGGTGGTGACGTCATGTGATAAGCATCACTGCTCATCCCAAAGCCAACAACTTCAGCATAAATCTTGGCGCCGCGTTTTTTAGCATGCTCGTACTCTTCCAGCACCATCATGCCAGCGCCATCACCCAGAACAAAACCGTCACGGTCTTTGTCCCAAGGGCGGCTAGCGGCTTGAGGATCTTCGTTACGAGTCGACAGCGCGCGTGCTGCGCCAAAGCCGCCGACACCTAATGGGGTACTGGCTTTCTCTGCCCCACCGGCCAGCATCACGTCGGCATCATTGTAAGCAATGATACGCGCAGCGTGGCCAATGTTGTGCACACCTGAAGTACAGGCGGTGGCGATCGAAATGCTCGGGCCACGCATGCCGTACATGATAGTCAGATGGCCTGCAATCATGTTAACGATGGTTGACGGCACAAAGAACGGACTGATTTTCCGTGGGCCACCGTTAACCAGTGAACTGTGATTCTCTTCAATCAAACCCAGGCCGCCGATACCGGAGCCGATAGCGGCACCAATGCGGGTGGCGTTAGCCTCGGTGATATCTAGCCCAGCATCCTGCATAGCTTGCATGCCGGCAGCGATACCGTACTGGATGAAGGCGTCCATCTTGCGCGCATCTTTGCGGGAGATGAAATCTTCAACGTTAAAATTCTTTACCAAGCCAGCAAAACGCGTTGCATAGGCAGTAGTATCGAAATGGTCGATCAGGCTGATGCCACTCTGACCGGCAAGAAGAGCGTTCCATGTGGACTCTACCGTATTGCCGACAGGAGACAACATGCCCAGTCCGGTCACAACTACTCGACGCTTAGACACGTTTGTCCTCCAAGGAGGGAAAAAATAACACTAGGGATAGAAAAAACTTAGGCGGTCGAGTGACCGCCTAGATATGTTCTCTTACTGCTGGCTAGCGTTGATGAAATCAATAGCTGCCTGAACAGTAGTGATTTTCTCAGCTTCTTCGTCTGGAATCTCAGTGTCGAATTCTTCTTCCAGTGCCATTACCAGCTCAACAGTGTCAAGAGAATCAGCACCCAGATCTTCAACGAAAGAAGCGTTATTTAAAACTTCTTCCTGTTTAACACCCAATTGCTCAACAATGATTTTCTTAACGCGTTCTTCGATAGTGCTCATACTCTTAAATTTCCTATCAAAACTCGCTTTCGCGATGGTTTTCGTAGTGTATAAAATGTTGAAAAAGATGCAACTAAATCCCGGCTGGTCAAACCACGATTTTACGCTATTCTGCGGTTTTTACCCCAAATAACGCAAATAGTTTTCGCATTTTTTAAATCATGTACATGCCGCCATTGACATGTAACGTTTCACCGGTGATGTAGCCAGCCTCGTCAGAGGCTAAAAATGCAACAGCGCTGGCGATTTCTTTAGCATCCCCCAGCCGATTGGCTGGAACTGATGACAAAATGCCTGCACGTTGATCATCTGTCAACGCCCGTGTCATGTCCGTCTCAATAAAGCCAGGTGCCACGACGTTGACTGTAATGCCACGTGAAGCAACTTCACGTGCCAAAGACTTACTAAAGCCAATCAAACCGGCTTTAGCCGCCGCGTAATTAGCCTGCCCTGCGTTCCCCATGGTACCAACTACGGAACCGATGGTGATGATCCGGCCAAACCGCTTTTTCATCATAGCTCGCATTACCGCTTTTGACAGACGGAATACGGAAGTCAAATTGGTGTTCAGGATATCCTGCCACTCATCGTCCTTCATACGCATCAGCAGGTTATCACGCGTAATGCCGGCATTATTCACTAAAATGTCGATTTCGCCAAATTCAGCACGAATAGATGCCAGAACGCTGTCGATAGATTGAGCATCAACCACGTTCAACGCAAACCCTTTGCCGTTTGCACCCAGGTAGCTGCTGATAGCCTCAGCGCCGCTTTCACTGGTGGCGGTGCCGATCACTTTAGCGCCGCGTGCCACAAACGTTTCTGCAATAGCCCGGCCAATACCCCGGCTAGCGCCGGTGACCAGAACAACTTTACCTTCGAAGCTCATTGTTTTCCTCTTTATTGCTCAAGCGCCGCTGACAGGCTGGCGGTGTCATTAACGGCCGCTGCTGTCAGGGTGTCAACAATACGTTTAGTCAGGCCGGTCAGAACCTTACCCGGGCCAACCTCTAGCAACAACGTAACGCCCTCTGCTGCCATAAACTCAACGCTCTCGGTCCAACGTACCGGGCTGTACAACTGGCGTACCAGCGCACTGCGGATCGCTTCAGGATCGATTTCGGTGCGCACATCGACGTTATTCACCACTGCAACCTGCGGCGCGCTGAACGTGATTTCTTGCAACGCAACGGCCAGTTTGTCCGCCGCCGGTTTCATCAGTGCACAGTGCGAAGGTACGCTCACCGGCAACGGCAATGCACGTTTGGCGCCAGCGGCTTTACAAGCAGCCCCTGCACGCTCAACCGCCTCTTTATTGCCGGCAATAACGACCTGGCCCGGAGAGTTAAAGTTCACCGGGGACACAACCTGCCCTTGGGCAGACTCTTCACAGGCTTTGGCGATCGCGGCGTTGTCCAGACCGATAATGGCGGACATCGCCCCCGTGCCTTCCGGTACCGCTTCCTGCATCAGTTTGCCGCGCAGCTCAACCAGACGGATTGCCGCCTGGAAATCCAACACGCCCGCACACACCAGCGCCGAGTACTCACCCAGGCTGTGGCCGGCCATGATTGCAGGCATTTTACCGCCCTGTTGCTGCCAGACGCGGAAAATTGCCACGGAGGCGGCCAGCAGTGCCGGCTGCGTCTGCCAGGTTTTGTTCAGCTCTTCCGCTGGCCCTTGCTGCACCAGTTGCCACAGGTCATAACCCAGGACGGAAGAAGCTTCGTTGAAGGTCGCTTCAACAATCGGATATTCAGCGGCCAAATCGGCCAGCATGCCAAGAGTCTGTGACCCCTGACCTGGAAAAACAAAAGCAAATTGCGTCATTTTTTCTTCCTGTTAATCAGAAACGAACCAGCGCCGAGCCCCAGGTAAAGCCGCCGCCAAAGGCTTCCAACAGCACCAGTTGGCCGCGCTGGATCCGCCCATCACGCACCGCTTCGTCGAGCGCTGCAGGGACAGAGGCGGCAGAAGTGTTACCGTGACGATCGAGCGTCACTACCACTTTATCCAGCCCCATACCCAGTTTTTTCGCCGTTGCGCTGATAATGCGCAAATTGGCCTGGTGTGGTACCAACCAATCCAGCGCGCTGCGATCCAGATTATTAGCCTGCAACGTTTCATCAACGATGTGAGCCAACTCGGTAACCGCAACTTTGAATACTTCATTACCGGCCATAGTGACGTAAGCCGGTTTGTCCTGCTCCTGACGATCCTTGAACGGTAACGTCAACAGGCCACCGTAGCTGCCGTCGGCATGCAGGTGGGTCGAAAGAATGCCAGGCTCTTCTGAGGCCCCCAGCAAAACTGCACCTGCACCATCACCAAACAGGATGATAGTGCCGCGATCTTGCGGATCCAGGGTGCGCGACAGCACATCCGCGCCGATCACCAATGCATGTTTAACCGCGCCATTCTTAACGTACTGATCGGCGACACTCAACGCATAGGTAAAACCGGCACAGGCTGCGGCCAGATCGAAGGCGGCACAGTCTTTAATGCCAAGCATCTGCTGCACCTGGCAGGCAGAACTTGGGAATGCGTGGCTCGAGGTAGTGGTAGCCACTACGATCAACCCGATATCTTCTTTAGCCACACCAGCCATTTCCAGCGCTTTTTCAGCCGCATGGAAGCCCATCGTCGCAACGGTTTCGTCAGCAGCGGCGATACGGCGTTCACGGATACCCGTACGTGAGACGATCCACTCGTCAGAGGTATCCACCATTTTTTCTAGGTCAGCGTTGGTGCGCACTTGTACGGGTAAATAACTCCCCGTACCGAGAATCTTTGTATACATGTACGATCAGTCACTCTTAGGTAATACAGCTTCAAGGCGCGCAGCAATCCTGTCAGGGACTTGCCGCTGCACCGCCTGCACAGCCTGTTCGATTGCAACTGCAAACGCGTGTGGGTTCGCAGCGCCGTGGCTCTTGATTACGGTGCTGCGCAATCCTAACAGACATGCGCCATTATACTGGTCGGGGTTCAGGTGGCCGAACCGCTTTACCACCCGCTTTTGCAACCAACGGCCTAACAATTTTAACCACCACGCCTGTTTGCCACCGTCTCCGGATGACTTCAGTAGCGATAAAAAGACTCTTACCACCCCTTCCATGGTTTTCAGGGTGACGTTACCCACAAAGCCGTCGCAAACCATCACATCGGTTTTACCGGTGAGAAGATCGTTGCCTTCCAGGTAACCAATATAGTTGATTGCCGGCGTATTTTTTAGCACGGCGGCCGCTTCGCGGATATTATCCAGGCCTTTGGTTTCTTCTTCACCAATATTCAGCAGCGCCACGCGTGGTTGCGCAATCCCCACGACCTCTTCGGCCATCACCGCGCCCATCACCGCAAACTGGACTAACATGGTGCTGTCGCATTCGACATTGGCACCGAGATCCAACACGACGGTTTTACCGCCTAACTGATTCGGGATCACCGTCATCAGTGCAGGGCGCTCAATACCGTCCAGCGGCTTAATCAGCATTTTCGCCAACCCCATCAACGCACCTGTATTACCCGCGCTGACACAGCCTTGCGCATCACCATTTTTGGTCAATTCAAGCGCAACGCGCATAGAAGTACCACGGCTGGCGCGTATCGCTTGTGAGGGTTTGGCGTCGCCGGCAATCACTGATTCAGCGGGCACGACTTGCAAACGTTCCAGAAGAACTGGATCGGCTTTGGCAAGTAAAGGAGAGAGGGTGTCGGGATTGCCGACCAGCAGAAGATGAAGCTGTAAATTAGAGGCCAGTGCCTGCAATGAAGCAGGCACTGTGACGCAGGGACCGAAGTCCCCGCCCATTGCATCTAACGCCAGGGTTAGACGAGTCAAGGTACCGCTACTTAGCCGATAACCTTGCGACCGCGGTAGAAACCGTCGGCAGTGATGTGGTGACGACGATGAGTTTCACCGGAAGTCGCATCAACAGACAAAGTGGTGGTGGTCAGGGCATCGTGTGAACGACGCATGCCACGCTTGGAACGGGTTGGTTTATTTTGTTGTACGGCCATGGACCTTACTCCTTAATTACTTACGCTTTAAACTGGCTAATACGGCAAATGGGTTTGGTTTCTCCGCCTCTGCAGGCAGTTTGCCAAAGACCATGTCCGCTTCGGACACTTCACAGTGTTCAGATTCATGTACCGGGACGACAGGCAGTGAAAGAATAATTTCATCTTCAATCATTGCCAACAGATCGACTTCGCCAAACTCATCGACTTCGATCGGCTCGTACGCTCCCGGTAATGCCTCAGCCTGCTCATCATTGACGACCGGGCTAAAACAATATGTTGTGTGTACATGATGCTCGAACGGAACTCCACAGCGTTGGCACATCAGCATTACCTGGACGTCCGCATGCCCTGTTATCACCGCGAGGCGCTGGTTATCGATATTAAAAGATAACGAGACCTCAACATCACTGTCCACACTGACCACAGAGGCGGCGACACGTGTAACCTGCTCAGGCGAATAGGAACCAACATAGTCCAATCGTTTCTGAGCGGTACGTACCGCATCAATGGTCAAGGGTAATTTTACCTTTTGCATAGGGCGCGCATATTAACTTTGTAACGACATAGAGTCAAAGAAAAAGGCCGTAAAACGGCACCTTTCACCAATATTCGCTTCCTCAGCGGCGGACAGTTTAAAATGCCCACTCTATTTACGCTACGGTTTACGAAAAAAATTATGCAGAGACTACTCCTTGCCTCCACCTCGAGCTACCGCAAGATGCTGCTGGAAAAGCTGCATCTGCCTTTTATCTGTGCCGCACCGCACGTCGATGAAGCCCCGCAGGCCGGAGAAACCGCAGAGGCGCTGGTGCTACGATTGGCGGCCGCGAAGGCTCAAGCATTGGCCCTCGCCTACCCTGACACTCTGATTATCGGTTCCGATCAGGTCTGCGTGCTCGATGGAAAAATCACCGGAAAACCACACACCGAGGACAACGCCCGCACACAGTTGCGTCAGGCCAGTGGCAAAACGGTCACCTTTTATACCGGCCTGGCGTTATACAACAGCCGCAATAACCACCTGCAAGCAATATGCGAACCTTTCCATGTGCATTTTCGTACATTGAGCGACCTTGAAATCACCACCTATGTGCGCCTTGAACAACCGCTCAACTGTGCAGGCAGTTTTAAAAGCGAAGGTTTGGGGATTGCATTGTTCGACAAACTGGAAGGACGGGATCCGAATGCGTTGATTGGTCTGCCACTGATCTCACTGTTAGAGATGCTGCGGGCTGAAGGTATCAACCCGCTGGCATAAAACACGGTTTACTGGGCTTTTGACTGCTTGCGCAATACCTGCAGGCAGTGGCGTAACTCTTGGTCCATTGGCGCTTCGATACGCATCGTCTCGCCGGTGCCCGGGTGTTCGAAACGTAGCGCAGCCGCGTGCAGGAACAGACGCTTAAGCCCGGTACCTGCCAATTGGCGATCGAACTCACGATCGCCATAGCGATCGTCAAAGGCTATCGGATGCCCGGCATGCAGGGCATGAACACGAATCTGATGGGTACGCCCAGTGATTGGGCTAGCCTTGACCAGCGTTGCATGCTCAAAACGTTCCTCCACCTTGAAGCGCGTTTCCGACGGTTTGCCTTCGCTGTTGACACGCACAATGCGCTCGCCACTTTGCAAAATGTTTTTCAACAGGGGTGCCTGAACAGCTTTGCAATGCGACTGCCATTGACCGCGTACCAAGGCCAGATAATCTTTCTGCATCCCTTTCAGCCGCAACTGTTCGTGCAGTGAACGTAATGCAGAACGTTTTTTCGCCACCAGCAATACACCCGAGGTGTCACGGTCCAATCGGTGCACCAGTTCCAGGAAGCGCGCTTCAGGACGCAACGCGCGCAACGCTTCGATCACGCCAAAACTCAGGCCGCTTCCACCGTGTACGGCAGTACCTGAGGGTTTGTTCAGCAACAACAGATGATCATCTTCATACAGAATGCAATCTGCCAATGCGGCGACTTTGTCCAGCTTGGCGGAAACGGGGGTATCTTCACGCTCGGCTACCCGCACTGGCGGTATACGTACGATGTCGCCAGGCGCCAGTTTATATTCAACCTTAATGCGCCCCTTATTGACCCGTACTTCGCCTTTGCGCACGATGCGGTAAATCATGCTCTTCGGCACGCCTTTGAGGCGAGCAAGCAGAAAGTTGTCGATTCGTTGACCAGCTTCGTCATCGGAAATCGTGATTAATTGTACTGCAGGAATGTTCGTTTTCATGGAGCAGGATTCTAAATAGAGCGCGTAAATAGCGCCACTTCTTTTTATGTGCTTAACTGTCTCTCTGACTGTGGGGGAAACCTTGGCGGACAATAAGGCAGCAAGCCGGTTTGAACGTTTGCGATTTCTTCCGCAGTTAAGGAAAAGTCACCTTGCTATAACCGTATCAGCAGTGGAATAATGTGTTTACTTTCCACGTTGATTCTCGTTAAACAGGGAAAACTGTGGAATTATAAAATTTGTCTGATGGCACAAAAACGCAGCAATGGCGTAAGACGTAATGTGAAATCAAACAATTAGCGGGCTGCGGGTTGCAGCTTGGCCGGCAAACGGAATCAGATCTGTCGACGTAAATCAGAGGCTATTCCCCTAGTAAAAGTGCTGTTTTTCACAAAGAAATACAGGCTTACCGAGATAATGCGCCCCTATGCAGGCGACAACCGTGAGGTTGACGACTTTGCGAGAAGACACGGGGTTTTCGGTTTTAATCCGGCCATGAGGTTATTTTGCCCGCAGCTTTGTCGATAATGTAAAAATAACGAGTAAGTTAAGATGAAAAGAATGTTGATTAACGCAACTCAGCAGGAAGAGTTGCGTGTTGCCCTCGTAGATGGACAGCGGCTGTATGATTTGGATATTGAAAGTCCGGGTCATGAACAGAAAAAAGCGAATATTTACAAAGGTAAAATCACTCGTATAGAACCAAGTCTTGAAGCAGCGTTCGTTGATTACGGCGCCGAACGACATGGTTTCCTCCCTCTTAAAGAAATCGCCCGCGAATACTTCCCAAGTAACTACTCTTCTCATGGTCGCCCTAACATCAAAGATGTGCTGCGCGAAGGCCAGGAAGTGATCGTTCAGGTTGATAAAGAAGAACGTGGCAACAAAGGCGCAGCCTTAACCACCTTCATCAGCCTGGCGGGCAGTTATTTGGTACTGATGCCGAACAACCCTCGTGCCGGTGGTATTTCACGCCGCATCGAAGGTGACGACCGTACCGAGTTGAAAGAAGCGCTTTCGTCCCTGCAACTGCCTGATGGCATGGGTCTGATTGTTCGTACCGCAGGCGTTGGTAAATCTGCCGATGCGCTGCAGTGGGATCTGTCTTTCCGCCTGAAGCACTGGGAAGCCATCAAAAAAGCCGCTGAAGGCCGCTCTGCCCCCTTCCTGATCCATCAGGAAAGCAACGTCATCGTGCGTGCATTCCGCGACTATCTGCGCCCAGACATCGGCGAAATCCTGATCGACAATCCCAAAATTCTCGATCTGGCCAAAGAGCACATTGCTGCCTTGGGTCGCCCGGATTTCAGCAGCAAAATCAAACTGTACAGCGGTGAGATCCCACTGTTCAGCCACTACCAAATCGAATCTCAAATCGAATCCGCTTTCCAGCGTGAAGTGCGCCTGCCTTCCGGCGGCTCGATTGTTATCGACTCCACGGAAGCACTGACCGCTATCGATATTAACTCCGCGCGTGCAACTCGTGGCGGCGATATCGAAGAAACGGCGTTCAACACTAACCTGGAAGCCGCGGACGAGATCGCTCGCCAGTTACGCTTGCGTGACCTCGGCGGCCTGATCGTTATCGACTTTATCGATATGACCCCGGTTCGTCATCAACGTGAAGTGGAAAACCGCCTGCGTGATGCCGTTCGTCAAGACCGCGCGCGTATCCAAATCGGTCGCATTTCCCGTTTCGGCCTGCTTGAGATGTCGCGTCAGCGCCTCAGCCCGTCGTTAGGCGAATCCAGCCATCACGTCTGCCCACGCTGTAACGGCACCGGCACCATCCGTGATAACGAATCACTGGCTCTGTCCATTCTTCGTCTGATCGAAGAAGAAGCGCTGAAAGAAAACACCAAAGAAGTTCACGCTATCGTGCCAGTTCAGGTTGCTTCTTACCTGCTGAACGAAAAGCGTGAATCGGTGAGCGCGATCGAGAAACGTCAGGGTGGCGTGAAAGCGATCATCGTGCCGAACGATCAAATGCAAACCCCGCATTACTCTGTGCTGCGCGTGCGTAAGGGTGAAGAGACACCAACCCTGAGCTACCTGTTGCCGAAACTGCACGAAGAAGAAATGGCTCAGCCGCTGGAAGATGCTCCGATGGAGCGTAAACGCCCAGAGCAGCCAGCGCTGGCTTCGTTCTCTCTGGCTGCTGACGCACCACCACCGGCTGAAGAACCGGCAGTGGCGAAGTCTACCGCCACCGTTACTGCAACCAAACAAGCCGCGCCAGTTGCTGCAAAACCGGGCCTGTTAGGCCGTCTGTTCGGTGGCCTGAAAGCGCTGTTTGCTGGTGAAGAACAGCCTGTTGTCGAAGCCAAACCCGTTGTTGAAGCGCCGAAGCAAGAAGGTAACGGTGAAAACCGCCGCCAGGATCGTCGCGGTCAACGCCGTCAAGGTACTGGTCGTAAAGAACGCGGTGAGCGTGGCGATCGTCCAGAACGTGGCGAGCGTAAAGAACGTGGTGACAACCGTGATCGCGATAACCGTGAACCGCGTGAAAATCGCGAACCACGTGACAACCGCGAAGGCCGCGAAACACGTGAAGTACGTGATGAACAGCGCCGCAACCGCCGCAATGCGCCACAAGCCACTGCACCGGTCGATGAGCCACAGTCTGAAGAGGCCGCAAAAGCACAGCGTGAAGAGCAGCAACAACGCCGTGATCAACGTGCCGAGCGTCAGCGTCGTCGTCAGGAAGAAAAACGTCAGGCTCAGCAGGAAGTGGCCGCGCTTGAAAGCGTAGAGACCACCACGGCCAGCACCAGCAATGACGAAGATCTCGAAGAACGTCAGATGCAGAACATGCAGCGCCGTCAGCGTCGTAATCTGCCACAGAAAGTTCGTGTATTGTCTGCGGAAGAAGAACTGCATCGCGCAGCGGAAGAATTATTGGCACCCAAAGCGCCAGTAGCAAAAGCTCAGGACGTGAAGCCTGCCCAGGTTGAAGACAGCGTTAAACTGCTGCCTGAAACCCTCGAGGCGCAGGCCGAAGATGATGCACAAGGTGATAACCGCGCTAACGGCGAAAACGGCATGCCACGCCGCTCACGCCGTTCTCCGCGCCACCTGCGCGTCAGTGGTCAACGTCGTCGCCGTTACCGTGATGAGCGTTACCCTACTCAGTCGCCAATGCCATTGGCTGGGGCTTTCGCCTCTCCGGAAATGGCCTCAGGCAAGGTCTGGGTAAGTTACCCTGTCACACAGACTGCGCAAGTGATTGAAGAAGCTGAAGTTCAGGCGGAAGCTATCGAGATCGCTACTGACAATGTCATGGCACCGGAAGCCGTCAGCGTAACCGCACCAGCGGTCGTTGAAACCGCCGTACAAGCCGTTAGTGCGCCAGACGTTGCAGTTGAAGCACTTGAAGCAGAAACCCAACCGGTTGTTGAAACCGTTAAGCCGATTATCACGGCTCAGGCTGAGGAAATCACCGCAGCACCTGTGGTTGAGGCACCGGCCGTAGAAGAAACGGCTGCAGCTGAAGTCGCGCCAGTGGTTGAGGCCGCTCCAGTGGTTGAAGAAGCGCCAACAGTTGAAACTGCCCCAGAGGTGGAAGAAACGCCCGTTGTGGACACCGCAGTGACAACCGTTACTGAAGACACGTTTGTTGCCGAGCAGGCATCCGTGGTCGCAGAACCGGAAGCCGCTGTCGAGCCTGTGCAGGCCATTGTTGCTCCAACCGTTGTTGAAGATAAAGTGTCTGTTGTACAGCAGCAACCCGCACCGCTGTACAAGCATATCGCAACGGCACCAATGACCAAGGCTCCTGCACCGGATTATGTGCCGGAACAGCAGCAACACAGCGATTGGCAGCGTCCTACCTTCAACTTCGAAGGTAAAGGTTCCGCTGGTGGCCATGCGGCGGCGAACCAAGCCACCGCACCGGCAACCAAACCGCAGCCGGTTAACGATTAACGTAATCTGCTCCGATCAAAAAACCCGCCATAAGGCGGGTTTTTTATTGCAACAAAATCGGCTCAGGCAATTTTCTTCAAGCGTTTGATATCCAGCGAATCAAGTTTGCCATCAAGCTGGCTGACGAATTGCTTAAAATGCTCGGTGGCATTGTGCTTTTCCAATGCCTCTTCGCTTGCCCAGCGTTCAAAAAATACGAAGGTGCCTGGCTGTTCCAATTCGCGGTGCAAATCATATTGCAGGTTGCCCAACTCCCGACGGCTTGGTTCGATAATCTCATGTACCGTATCGCTCACTGCAGATACAAATTCAGGTTTCGCCTGTAGGGTCGCAATTACTCGCACTTCCATTTTTTTCTCCCATTCCACATGAATAACCTTGATTACCCGGCAGTTTGCACCCGGGAACCATTAAAATCCTTCTCACTATGCGCCTGATAGCCAATTGATTTCAACTTGCTGTGAACAAACAGATGCATCGCAAGCGCTTTCAGCTTATCCTTACACCCCGGCGTGAATAACCCCCATTATTCGCTTTTATGTAGACCCGTTTCTAACCGCCGGAGCCTTGCAACATGACCGCACAACCTCAAGCCCTGAAAATCCGCCGCCCTGACGACTGGCACATCCATCTGCGTGATGATGACATGCTGAAAACGGTTTTGCCCTATACCAGTCAGGTCTTTGGCCGGGCGATTGTGATGCCGAACCTGGCTCCACCAATTACGACCGTCGATGCCGCCCGCGCTTATCGCGACCGCATTCTGGCAGCAGTCCCTCAGGGGCATAGCTTCACCCCGCTGATGACCTGCTACCTGACGAATTCGCTGGCCGCCACAGAACTGGTCACGGGGTTCGAACAAGGTGTTTTCACTGCCGCCAAGCTGTATCCGGCTAATGCCACCACCAACTCCAGCCACGGTGTCAGCGATGTGAAAGCTATCTACCCGCTGTTCGAACAAATGCAGAAAATCGGCATGCCGCTGTTGATTCATGGTGAAGTGACCGATGCCGCCGTTGATATTTTCGATCGCGAGGCTCGTTTTATTGAGCAGGTTATGGAGCCAATTCGTCAACAGTTCCCAGAACTGAAAATCGTCTTCGAGCACATCACCACCAAAGA
The DNA here is from genome assembly GCF_017832355.1 of Serratia sp. PL17. Taxonomy (GTDB): domain Bacteria; phylum Pseudomonadota; class Gammaproteobacteria; order Enterobacterales; family Enterobacteriaceae; genus Serratia. The sequence continues at coordinate 702,649 of NZ_JAFIBY010000001.1, read as the reverse complement.
AGCGGCCCAATATGTGCAGGAAGGCAATCGATTCCTTGGCGCCACTATCACTCCACAGCACCTCATGTTTAACCGTAACCACATGTTGGTTGGTGGCATCCGCCCGCACCTGTTCTGCCTGCCAATCCTTAAGCGCAACATTCATCAGGATGCATTGCGCAAAGCGGTTGCCAGCGGCTCAGATCGCTTCTTCCTCGGCACCGACTCTGCCCCGCATGCCAAACACCGTAAGGAATCAAGCTGTGGCTGTGCAGGTGTATTCAATGCCCCTAACGCCATCCCGGCCTACGCCAGCGTATTTGAACAACTGGGCGCACTAGAGCATCTGGAAGCATTCTGCTCACTGAATGGCCCGCGTTTTTATGGTTTGCCGGTCAATACCGATTTTATCGAGCTGCAACGCGTCCCGACCACCCAGCCGGAAGAGATCCTCATGGGTGACGAAACGGTAGTGCCCTTCCTGGCAGGAGAGAGCCTGAACTGGTCAGTGAAGGCGTAAGCATCTTTTTTTAACGTAGCCTCTTGCCCCCGGCCTCGGTTAACTGTATAAATATCCAGTAAATCGCTTCGGGGGCAATTATGCGTGTTGAAGTCACTATAGATAAAACCAAACCACTACCGTCAGGGGCCATAGAGGCTCTGACCGGCGAACTGAGCAAGCGAGTCAATCGCCAATTTCCAGACACCGTGGTTCAGGTACGTTATGCCGGCTCAAACGGGCTCTCGGTACTTGGCGGTCTCAAAACAGATAAAGACCTGATCGCAGACATCCTCCAGGAAACCTGGGAAAGTGCTGACGATTGGTTTAGCGCAGAATAATACTGCAATGTAGTTTTTGCCGGGGGTCGCTCTCCGGCTTTTTTGTATTTGAAGCCTGGCGAAGGGGGTTTAATTTTTTGCTGGAAGAAACCCTTTATCTGGTCTGTACTGAATGCTTTAACAGGAGGTATTTGACATGGCCCCAGACAAAGTGAGAAACGAAGAAGCGATGACGTTTGGCGAGTTGCTGGCACTGATCGCCGATCAAAAACGACGTTTAAGCGTGTTGGAAGTGGCATTCTCCTATCTGGCCTTTGGTCTTGATGACAAAGCCAATCAATTGTTAATCCACAGCCTAAAGCTGGAATCGCAAAATCAAAATCGCGATGCCGAAACACAGCAGCACTTTGCCCATCTGGCCTCCGAGTTAGAAAAACGGCTACACGGAAACGCCCCCCCACCTGATCTTACATAGCACCCGGTCTTCCCTCTTTCGCGAGCGAACCTGTAGAATAATCACTCAAATAAATATTTATTTTGCAAAAGAAGGTGGGAAAAGCTCCACCACCGAAACCAGATGCGTATACTGTAATTGCTCACATGATGATGGGCCGCATTGATCCTCGTTAGTCACTCACGGTAGTCACTACTCAATAAGGGGTCTTTATGGACAGAAATGATGAAGTAATTCAGACACACCCGCTTGTTGGTTGGGATATCAGTACTGTCGACGTTTATGACGCCATGATGATACGCCTTCATTACCTGTCTTCACTAGACCAGACACCCGAAGACGCCCAAGTAGACAGAACGCTTTGGCTAACCACAGATGTCGCACGTCAATTAATCAATATCTTAGAAGCTGGCATCGCCAAGATTGAAGCAACGGATTACCAGGACCTTGATCGTAAAAAACACTAGTTCACTCTACCCAAAAACCTAAGGCGCCAGTATTTATCCCTGGCGCCTTTTTATTTGCCTGTAACTCGTGCAACAAGTGCATTGCGACGCCCAACCTTTTATCATGACGGCATAAGAGAGATGTCACAGAGAGGTTATGGCACGTGGAATATGACTTAATTGTTGTGGGCAGCGGTTCGGTAGGTGCAGCGGCGGGTTACTATGCGACACGGGCCGGCCTTAAAGTATTAATGATAGACAGTGCGATGCCCCCACACCGTAACGGCAGCCACCACGGCGATACGCGCATCATCCGTCATGCCTACGGCGAAGGCGAAAAATATGTTCCGTTGATTCTGCGTGCCCAAGCCTTATGGAACGCACTGATTAAACAAACGGGTGAAGAGTTGTTCCAGGATTGCGGTGTGCTGAACATGGGGCCGGAGCAATCAGAATTTATTCGTAATGCCCAGCACAGCGCGCAAAGATTCCGACTCAATACGCAAAACTTGAGTGCGGAAGAGATAAACCAGCGCTGGCCGGAATTCAATGCACCTGAGGGCTACGTCGGCGTATTTGAGCCGGATGCAGGGTTCCTGCGCTCGGAAAAAGCCATCGCCAGCCTGATCAAGCTCGCGAAAGACGCCGGTTGCAGTCAGTTGTTCAATTGCCCAGTCAGTGCAGTGCAGCCTATCGACGGTGGGGTTGAAGTCATTACCGCTGAAGGCCACTTTCAGGGGCGCAAGGCCGTAGTCACTGCCGGTACCTGGGTAAACGCGCTACTACCCCGGCTCCCAGTTACCCCGCTGCGTAAAGTTTTTTCCTGGCATCAGGCCGATGGCCGTTACAGCATCAATAACCGGTTCCCAGCCTTTACTGTCGAAGCGCAAGACGGCAACCATTACTATGGTTTCCCTGCCGATAACGACGGGTTGAAGGTGGGTAAACACGATGGTGGCCAACCTATAGATAAGCCTGAAGAGCGTAAACCTTTTGGCAGTTTTGCCAGTGACGGTACCGAAGTTTTCCATTTCCTGCGCCAATTCTTGCCAGGTGTAGGGGTATGTTTACACGGTGAAGCATGCAGTTATGACATGAGCCCAGATGAGGACTTTATTATCGATACGCTGCCAGGCTGCGATCGCTTAATGGTTATCACTGGCCTGAGCGGCCATGGTTTCAAGTTTGCCAGCGTATTGGGTGAAATTGCTGCACTGTTTGCCGAAGATAAAACGCCCCCGGTGGACATCCTGCCCTTCTCATTAAAACGCTTTGATTAAGCCCTTCGCTTCACTCAATCGCGCCCGCCACCCGCTGCGGGCGGCGGTTGAGTGCCTAAGTTACAACCAAGAATTATCATAACAATCTGAAATTTAATGTAAAAAATATTTCAACGGAAATTTCTGTCGTAAGTATCCGGATTTCCGAATTGATCCGCTGTGGTGTAAGTTCTATTTTACAGCTGATATGCCATAGTAATTCTTCGATCAACAAGGACGTCACCATGAAACTGCTTGTCGTGGACGAATGCTGCTTCACTCGGGTCGGAATAGATAACTATTTTACTGACAATGTTTTCGCCCAGGTAAAATGTTGCCACAGCCTTGAACAGGCGACCCCCCTGCTGGATCACTACCGGCCAAGCCACATTCTGGTGAACCTGACCAAACAGTGCCGCCATAGCGAAGATGACGCCCAACTTCAGGCCTTTATTGATGCTACATCATCGGCACTGTTGTTTATTTATCTGGATACCCCCTACCCCTATAGCGAAACGCCGATGCGTATCGCCGACCACGCATTCCTGTTCAATAAAGCCACTCTGCCGGTGACCTTGCGCATGATGCGCGAAAAGCCGGTGTCACTGATGGACTGCAGCGTTGAACATTCGCTGTTCAGCCCACAGGAGCTGACGGTAATGAAGCATTGGATGGCTGAAATGCCCAATTACCGCATCGCGAAAAAACTGCAAATCAGTTCGCATACGGTCTACGTTCACAAACGTCATATCACAGAGAAAATCAACGCCCGTAACCGGCTGGAATTTTATTCACTGTATAACGTGCTGCGCTACTTCTATCCGCCAAGCGTGCCTTCGAGCGCTATGCCACTGTCTTTGATGGCGGTGTAACCAAAGCCTGCGATAGCAGGCTGCTGTTAATCTTGAGGTATGCCTCTGTCCCACGTTTTGTTCTCTCGACAGTATGAACGCCGGCCGCAAAAATACTATAATCTGCCCGTCCTTACCTTGTGGCCTCTAAGAATGTTAAACAAAATACTGTCGGCGATCGTCAACAACGTGCGCGAACATCTGGTGCTGTATCTCTGTCTATGGCTGGTGTTATTGGTGCTGGACGTCTATTTCTTCTTTATCGCTTAAACGCATGCCATCTCCCCTTCCGCGCCTGTGCTTTAGCCGTTTTGGCAGCCCCGAGCAAGTCATTGATTTGGAACACACTCGTCTTCCTGCGCACCAGCCCAACCGCCTGCGTTTACGGATGCATTATGCACCGATCAACCCCTCTGATCTGATCCCAATCCACGGCCAGTATGCACACCGTACCGCCTTGCCTCAGGTACCCGGCTACGAAGGCATGGGCGTTGCTATCGATTCTCATGGTCACTCTACCGATAGGCGGGCGCTGGCGTTCATGGGTGATGGCAGTTGGCAAACCTGTGTCACGATTGAACAAGCCAGGGTCGTCTGGGTGCCGGATGATATTGATGATGCCAGTGCAGCACAAATCTATATCAACCCACTCACCTGTTGGGTATTGCTGACACAGTGGCTGTCACTGAATGCTGGCGACATCCTGTTGCTAAACGCTGGGGGATCGGCAATAAGCTTTCTGTTTTGCCAATTGGCCGCGCTGCGCGGTATCAAATTGATTGTGGTCGTACGCAATACGGCACATCGACAGGCGTTACTGAATGCCGGTGCATGGCGAGTCTACGAAAAGAGTTTGTTGCAGCAATATGAGTTACAGCTACTGACCGGCCATACCGCGAAGGCAGCGATCGACTGTGTTGGTGGTGAGGAGGGTTTACAGCTGGCACGTTCGGTGGGCCCTTCCGGTGATTTTGTCGCCTTGGGGTTACTCAGTGGCCAACAGGTTGACTGGCAACGCATTGCTCAGCAATTGCGGCTGCGTACCTCACTGTTTCATCTACGCAAGTGGAATGCACAAGCCACACTGACTCAGTGGCAAGCTGCATTCCAGCAGCTTTTTCATTTGGTCCGTAGCGGCCAACTGACCCTGCAGCCCCCAGCAGCAGTCTATCCCCTACGGCACTATAAACTGGCGCTGCAGCATGCCGCCGACAGCAAAACGCAGGGGAAAATCTTCTTTACTCCGGAGTAACCTGTTTTACTGGCTGCCCATCACCGAGAATTACAGCCAATTTGTGCCCGCCTTCGGTGGTCTCCAGTGCGATACGCGTAATAATGGTCAGTGGCACCGACAGCAACATCCCCACTGGCCCCATCAGCCACCCCCAGAAAATCAGAGACAAGAAGACCACCAGCGTCGACAGCCCCAACCCCCGCCCCATAACGCGCGGTTCCAACATATTACCAATCACCAGGTTGATGGCGATAAAACCCGCAGCCACCACCAGTGCATCGCCAAAACCATTAAACAGCAAAGCCTGGACCAAAGGAGGAACAGCGGCAATCACCGAGCCGATATTGGGAATATAATTTAGCAGGAACGCCAGCAGTCCCCAGATAAACGCAAAACGCACGTCGACCGCAGCCAGGAACCCCCAGACAATAACGCCCGTTGCCAAACTGATTACCGTTTTGATCACCAAATAACGGGTAACACCATCCAGTGCACGTTGAATATTGGCAATACCTTCACTCGGCTTGTCGAGCGCTTGCTGTAATTTGTAAGGCAAGAGTTGTACTTCAAACAGCATAAATACCACTGTCATCAACAGCAGAAATATATTGGTCATTGCCCCTGAAAAACGGCTCAACAGGCGGGTAACCATATTCATGGCCGCACTGGGATCGACATACTGCAACATTGCCTCGGTAGAAATAGTGATATTGGCGCGGTCTGCGTAATGCTGCAGCTCTCCCAGCTTTTCCATCATCATGCCGCGGTACTGCGGTAACGAGCGGGCAAATTCGTTTAGCGAGGCACCCAATATTCCGATGAACAACATCAATATGATGACAACGGCGACCACCAACAAGGTCACGCCCAACACACGCGGTATCCGCCAACGTTCAAGCTGCGTCACGAGCGGATTCAGTACCATAGCGAGGAATACCGCCAGTAAGAATGGCACCACGACATCCGCTGCGGCTTTGACACCCGCGAGAATAATCACCACCATCGCCAGCATAATGGCCAGGCGCAGGCTGCGATCGGTCGACTCTGTTCGGCCCATGACATTTCCTTGCGTTAATAGCGCTGGCCCGACGGACCACCCGATACCCGTTATGTTAGCAAACTCTGCCTCAGCGCAGCACGGGTATTGCAGGTTGGATAGAAAATACCCTTTTTCAAAACATCACCTGGAAATAGTTGGCAATCTTGACTAGGGTTTATTTGTCAAAACCTCTCAGCATATTTACGCAAAATGACAAAAGCTGACAATAATAAATAAATTCGTTATTTTTCAAACCATAACAAAAAATTAATTTACCACAGCATCTATTAACTCCAACTATTTCACTGATTGACTTATCGCTATCTTAACCAAATCCACTGATTGATATTAATAAGAAGTAACATAGTTAAATTTATTATTGATTTTATGTTTCTTAAAGTTTAATTATTGCAGCCAGAAAATGAGGAATGTAAGGAAACGCGATGCTCTGGAAAAATACCGCGAACCGGTTTGGCCATATTTCAGTGCTGATCCACTGGTTGGTTGCGCTGACGGTGTACGGCATGTTTGCCCTTGGTCTATGGATGGTCACGCTTGGCTATTATGATGTCTGGTATCACCAGGCACCGGAAATCCATAAAAGCATCGGCACGCTGCTGTTTGTCATCATGGTGATCAGAGTGATTTGGCGCTTTGTTTCACCGCCCCCTAAACCGTTGGCCAGTTACAGTCGCTTCACGCGTGTTAGTGCAATCTTGGCGCATTTGGCACTCTACGTGGTGCTGTTCAGCATCCTGATTAGCGGCTACCTGATTTCTACCGCCGATGGCCAGCCTATCAGCGTTTTCGGCTGGTTCGACGTCCCTGCCACCGTCACTGGCATGGCGGAACAGGCCGATACCGCCGGCACTGTTCATCTTTACCTGGCCTGGGCCGTGGTAGTGCTTTCAGTGCTGCACGGTTTGGCTGCGCTTAAACATCACTTCGTTGATCGTGATGTTACTTTGAAACGGATGCTGGGTAGCAGCGCCGATTAACCTTTGGATTTATGGAGATTGCTATGTTAAAGAAAACCGTACTGGGCCTGGCGACAGGCGCACTGCTGCTGAGCGCCGGTTCCGCACTGGCTGCTGACTACAAAATTGACAAACAAGGTCAGCACGCCTTTATCGAATTCCGCATCCAGCACCTGGGTTACAGCTGGTTGTACGGCTCTTTCAAGGATTTTGACGGTGGTTTCACTTTCGACGATAAAGATCCGTCCAAAGACCAGGTGAACGTCACTATCAACACTGCCAGCGTCGATACCAACCACGCTGAGCGTGACAAACACCTGCGCAGTGCAGAATTCCTGAATGTGGAAAAGAACAAACAGGCCAAATTTGAATCCACTGAAGTGAAAAAGAACGGCGAAGGCTATGCGATTGTCGGCAACTTGACACTGAACGGCGTGACCAAACCGGTTACGTTGGACGCCAAGCTGATCGGTCAGGGTAACGACCCATGGGGTGGATACCGCGCAGGCTTCGAAGCCAACGGTAAGATCAAACTGAAAGACTTTGGCATCACTACCGATCTTGGCCCGGCGTCTCAGGACGTAGAGCTGATTATTTCCGTGGAAGGCGTTCGCGCGAAGTAATGCAAAAGCGCGGCAAGACTGCCGCGCTTGTTAGGGCTCAGCTGGCTGAGCCTTTATCTTCTTCCGGTGCAGGAATATGCATCGTGGTCTGCAATAACCCTTTCGACTTATTGAAAATCTTGATGCCGTTCTCACGGCCGGCACGGCGTGCACGCTGCTCTTCACGCGGCAACTTCAGCTCTTCGCGGCAGATCTCGCTGCAACAACCTTCAAATTTAGCGGCACAACTCGGGCACTGAATAAACAGTAAATGGCAGCCATCATTCTTGCAGTTGGTGTGAGTATCACAGGCAGCACCGCACTGGTGGCAGTTGGCAATCACATCATCAGAAATCCGCTCGCCCATACGCTCGTCAAACACAAAGTTCTTGCCGACAAACTTCAGCGGCAGCCCCTGCTCTTTTGCTTTGCGTGCGTACTCGATAATACCGCCTTCTACGTGATAGACGTTTTTAAAGCCGTTATGCAACATATAGGCACTGGCTTTTTCACAACGGATACCGCCGGTGCAGTACATGACAATATTTTTGTCTTTATTGTCCTGCAGCATTTCAACGGCCATTGGTAATTGATCACGGAAAGTGTCTGAAGGCACTTCGATGGCATTCTCAAAGTGGCCGACTTCGTATTCGTAGTGGTTACGCATATCCACAAACAGCGTATCCGGGTCGTCAATCATTTGGTTAACGCGATCGGCCTGCAAATACTCACCGACGTTAGCCGGGTTAAAGCTTTCGTCATCAATACCATCAGCGACAATGCGATCACGCACCTTCAGGCGCAATACCCAGAAGGATTTACCGTCGTCTTCCAGGGCAATATTCAGCCGAACCTGGTCCAGTGCCGGATGCGAAGCAAACAACGCGGCCTTAAACGCCTCAAACTTATTTTGCGGCACGCTGATCTGCGCATTGATGCCTTCTTTAGCCACATAAATGCGGCCGAAGACCTTTAGCTTGTCGAATTGGACATACAGGCTGTCACGAAACGCCTTAGGATCGTCGATGGTGAAATATTTATAAAAAGAAACTGTAGTGCGCGGCTCGGTTTCCGCCAGCATGCGCGCCTTCAGTTCCTCATTAGAAATTCGGTTATGTAACACTGGCATGGTGTACTTTCCTGTCTTTCGGGAGGTGACTGATTTGAACGCGCGCAGGCCGCTGGCCCACGCGCGGCGCACATAATACCCGAAAAATCGGCTCAACACAGCATTAACCCGCTGGCGCTGTTGAGGGCGAAAACTTGACGTTGTTCACGAATCCCGATAAGCCTAAGGAGATCTTACCCACCCTATTTACCACGGACCTGGAGGACATTATGAGTCAGTTATTTACCCCGATTGCGCTGGGGAAACTGAATTTGCCCAACCGTATTATTATCGCGCCAATGTGCCAATATTCAGCCGACAACGGCAAAGCAACACAATGGCATACCATGCATCTGGGTAGCCTGTCATTATCCGGCGCCGGCCTGCTGATTGTGGAAGCCACATCGATAGCTCCCGAAGGCCGTATCACGCCCAGCGATCTCGGTTTATGGGATGACGCCACCGAACTCGCACTGGCTGAGGTGGTGAACGCGGTAAAAAAACACGCCACCATGCCGTTAGGCATTCAACTTGCCCATGCAGGGCGCAAAGCCTCCTGTGCCGTACCTTGGGCTGGCGGTGGACAACTCAGCGCCGCAAACGGAGGCTGGCAAACATTATCTGCCTCGACCCTGCCCTTTGCCCCACAGGATGAAAAACCGGTGGCAATGAGTCTGGAAGAGATTGAACAACTCAAAGCGCAGTTCGTTGCGTCGGCAAAACGTGCGGACCGACTCGGTTTTGAACTGATTGAGCTGCATGGCGCGCACGGCTATCTGCTGCATCAGTTTCTTTCACCGCTGTCCAATCAGCGCAACGATCAGTATGGTGGCTCATTGCAAAATCGCATGCGCCTGTTGCTGGAGATTTTCAACGACGTGCGTGCAGTCTTTCCGGCGCACAAGGCGCTCGGTGTACGTATTTCTGCCAGTGACTGGGTTGACGGAGGGTGGGATGAGCAGCAGTCGGTGCTGCTGGCAAAAGCGCTAAAAGCGCTGGGCTGTGACTACATTCATGTGTCCAGCGGGGGGACGTCACCGCTGCAAAAAATCCCGGTTGGACCTAATTATCAAGTCCCTTTCGCCGAAACCATCAAGCGGGAAACCGGGTTGCCGACGATTGCGGTAGGGCTAATCACCGAGCCAGAACAGGCGGAAGCGATTGTCGCTACCGGGCAGGCAGATATGATCGCACTGGCGCGTGGCATCCTTTACAACCCACGCTGGCCATGGCATGCCGCGGCGAAACTGGGTGAGAAAGTCAGTGCACCACCGCAATACTGGCGTTCAGAACCACATGTGTTGAAAGGTCTGTTTAAAAACGCCTGATAAATCCGGGGTGGATGCTCAGTGGCCACCCCGGCATTCAGTAAACCCGGAAGTCACTATTCCCGCCAACAGGACGATTCCTGCCGTGACCAGCAAAGGGTTAAACTGGAGGTGTGCGCCAAGGCTGCCCAACAGCGTTCCCGTGACCAGCAGCCCTACACTTATCCATGATGCCAACATAATACCCCCTAAATAATTGCGCGGGATGATACGCATCTGTCGCTGACAGGCTTTGTCCTTTCGAGCGGTATCGTCGGATTATTCATCAATTGATATCGATTCATCACCGAAAATGATGTTTTAATGCGGTGCCTTTTCACGTTGCGTGAGAAAAATGTCACAATAGTTGGTTATAAACGGCAGAAAAAGAATGCCTGGCAAATTGCCTTTGGGTGATGGCCCCTGGTATTACTCTGTTATTATTGTCAAATGACTGCTTCTAAGCTGAGAACACATGACTCAAGTTCCTTCTTTTAATCGCTCTTTATTGCACCCACGCTACTGGCTTACCTGGTTCGGCATCGGTTTGCTCTATTTGCTGGTCCTGCTGCCTTACCCCGTCATCTATCGCCTTGGCACCTCGCTGGGTCGTTTCTCCATGCGCTTTCTTAAGCGCCGAGTAGCGATTGCTCAGCGTAACCTGGTGCTGTGCTTCCCAGACATGCCGCAGGCAGAGCGCGATGCATTGGTTGTGCAGAATTTTGAATCTGTCGGTATGGGGCTATTTGAAACTGGTATGGCGTGGTTTTGGCCAAACTGGCGAATCGAGCGCTGGTTCCAGGTCAGTGGACTGGAACATATTCAGAAGGCGAAAGATAACCATCAGGGGGTTTTGCTGATCGGTCTGCATTTTCTGACGCTGGAACTGGGTGCCCGCATATTTGGTATTCACAATCCGGGCATCGGGGTTTACCGGCCGCATGACAACAAACTGATGGACTGGCTGCAGACCTGGGGGCGTATGCGTTCCAACAAGTCCATGTTGGACCGTAAAGACGTCAAAGGCATGATCCGGGCGCTGAAACAAGGTGACATCATCTGGTACGCCCCAGATCACGACTACGGCCCACGCAGCAGCGTGTTTGCTCCCCTGTTCGCCGTGGAAAAAGCCGCCACCACCACGGGTAGCTACGTGTTGGTACGGATGGGTAAACCTGCCATTATTCCCTTTACTCCACGCCGCTTACCCGATGCAAAAGGGTATGAGTTGATTATGCAGCCGGCGGTGGAAAACTTCCCGCTGGATAATGAGCTCGAAGCTGCCGCTTTTATGAATAAAGTGGTAGAGAAGGAAATCCTGATGGCGCCGGATCAATACATGTGGCTACACCGCCGCTTCAAAACCCGGCCGGAAGGCGAACCTTCTCTCTATTGACCCCTAACCCGCCGTTTGGCGGGTTTTTTATACCGCAGATCTTGAGAAACGTCGGCAACGGTGGGATGGTAAGCCTTTGTCGCTCATCCTGGAGTTGTTATGTACATCGTTAACCTCACCTACCACCGCCCGATAGCAGAAGTGGACAGTCACCTTGAAGGGCATGTCGCCTGGCTGAAGAAATATTTCGAGGACGGCACCTTTATCGCCTCCGGCCGCAAGAACCCACGTACCGGCGGTGTAATCCTGGTGAAAGGCATCGAACGTTCGCAATTGGATGCCATTGTGGCGCAAGATCCCTTCAATGCCGTTGCCCACTATGAGATTACCGATGTCGCCCTCTCGACCACGTCCAAGGGTTTCGAACAACTCGCCGGGCTTTAAATAGACTTTTTCCGCGCGCACAGCGCGGAATATTGCCAATACGCTATTTTTAAAACTTTATTTCATTTTCCTCGCATCCCCCACCACATCAATTGATGCCGTCTATAATTAAGCGCATACTTACCAGGCTAACTTTTTTGCTTTGCTCCTTGCCTCCACACAAAAGCAAAGCGTCCTCCTCAGCAGCAGGCACTTATGGCTTCGGCACCAGACCCCATCAACTGGAAACGCAATCTTTTTGTCACCTGGCTAGGGTGTTTCCTCACCGGCGCCGCATTCAGCCTGATCATGCCTTTCCTTCCGCTTTATGTGGAAACCCTTGGTGTAACCGGTCACGAAGCGCTGAATATGTGGTCTGGATTGGTATTCAGTATTACCTTCCTGTTTTCTGCAATTGCCTCCCCATTCTGGGGGGGATTGGCTGACCGCCGTGGGCGTAAGCTCATGCTGCTACGTTCGGCGTTGGGGATGTCGATTGTGATGCTGTTGATGGGAATGGCGCAGAATATATGGCAGTTTTTGGCGCTACGAGCAGTTCTGGGTCTCCTCGGCGGCTTTATTCCCAATGCTAACGCGCTAATTGCCACGCAGGTACCAAGAAATCGCAGCGGGTGGGCCTTGGGCACGCTATCGACAGGCGGCGTCAGCGGTGCATTGATTGGGCCACTGATCGGCGGTCTGTTAGCCGATCAGTACGGATTGCGGCCTGTGTTCTATATCACTGCTGCCGTGCTGTTGGTCTGCTTTATCCTGACGCTGCTGTGCGTAAAAGAACAATTCACCCCAGTGCAGAAAAAGGACATGCTGCACGCCCGGCAGGTGTTCGCTGCGCTGAAAAGCCCCAAGCTGATCCTCAGTCTGTTTGTCACAACCATGATTATTCAAATTGCCACCGGGTCCATTGCACCTATTCTGACGCTGTATGTCCGCGATTTAGCTGGCAATATCCATAACCTGGCCTTTGTCAGCGGTTTGATCGCCTCGGTGCCGGGCGTCGCCGCGCTGATGAGTGCCCCCCGGCTGGGCAAACTCGGTGACAGGATCGGTCCAGAACGCATTCTGGTCGTTATGCTGATCGTCTCGGTGTTGTTGCTGATCCCCATGGCCTTTGTGCAAACGCCATGGCAGTTGGGTGTATTACGCTTCCTGCTTGGCGCTGCCGACGGCGCGCTATTACCGGCTGTGCAAACACTGCTGATCTACAACTGTACCAACCAGGTCGCCGGACGGATATTTAGCTATAACCAGTCTTTCCGCGACATCGGCAACGTCAGCGGTCCGCTGTTAGGGGCAGCAGTATCTGCCAGTTATGGCTTCCGTACGGTATTTTGCGTCACTGCTTTGGTGGTGCTATTCAACGCCATTTATTCCTGGTGGTGTTTACAACGGCGTCCGGCACGAATGAGAGAAGATACCCTGCAGGAAGAGCAATAGCTGTATTTATCACCAACTCCCTCACCTAAATGGGTCGATGGCCCGTTTACCCTACTTTTAGTATTGATACCCCATGCAGTCTCTTCTGCAACGACAACAAACACAATCACGTTTTAATTATTTGTTTTTAAACAAATAATAAACTTTTAGCGCAATAAACCGCCTGTCAATAACATTCACTTCCCAACCAACATAAAAACCAGAAAAGTAGATGTTTGTCGACTTTTCATCTAAAAAATGGGATACAGGGACTAGACAAAACCATCATCCAGTTATCAAATGGTTAAATAATATCACGCCCAATGTAAACCATTGGCCAAGTGAAAAAAGACCAACGCGCTTTCCACGGTTAACGGGCGCTGCGGCCGCGGTTTTGTCGGGTAATCCGCACTGGGTGGGTCACCTTCCTTAAATACACATACATACCACAGTATAAGCTGCATCAATGCAGCGCATTTTATTGGGAAGACGTTATGCAATCCTCTGTTAATAAACAAGAAAGTCGGACATTCTTCGGCCATCCCTATCCGCTGGGATCCCTATTCTTTACAGAAATGTGGGAGCGGTTCTCGTTTTACGGTATTCGCCCATTACTGATCCTGTTTATGGCCGCGACGGTCTATGACGGGGGTATGGGTCTCGCACGTGAAAATGCCTCGGCAATTGTGGGTATTTTCGCCGGCAGTATGTACCTTGCCGCCCTGCCGGGCGGCTGGTTAGCAGATAACTGGCTTGGCCAGCAAAAAGCCGTCTGGTACGGCTCGATTATGATCGCTCTTGGTCATCTGTCGATCGCCCTGTCCGCCATCATGGGCAATAACCTGTTCTTCATTGGTCTGATGTTTATCGTGCTGGGTTCCGGTTTATTTAAAACCTGTATCTCGGTGATGGTGGGCACCCTGTATAAAAAAGGCGACAATCGCCGTGACGGTGGCTTCTCGCTGTTCTATATGGGCATCAACATGGGCTCGTTTATCGCCCCGTTGATCTCTGGCTGGTTGATCCGTTCGCACGGCTGGCATTGGGGCTTCGGCATCGGGGGTATCGGTATGCTGGTGGCACTGGTGATCTTCCGCGTCTTTGCGGTACCGGCGATGAAACGCTATGACAGCGAATTTGGCCTGGACTCAACCTGGAATAGCCCTGTAACCAAGAAAAATGGCGTTGGTGCCTGGTTGATTGCATTGGCCATCGGCGTCGCCGTGGTTGTTACCCTGATTGCCCAAGGCATCATCGTGATTAACCCTGTCGCCGTAGCCAGCATGCTGGTATACGTCATTGCGGCCTCGGTAACCCTGTACTTTATTTACCTGTTCGTGTTTGCCGGCCTTAGTCGCAAAGAACGCGCGCGCCTGCTGGTGTGCTTTATTCTGCTGGTATCTGCGGCGTTCTTCTGGTCCGCTTTCGAACAGAAACCAACATCGTTCAACTTGTTCGCCAACGACTACACCAACCGTATGATTGGCGACTTCGAGATCCCTGCGGTGTGGTTCCAGTCAATCAACGCGCTGTTCATTATTCTGCTTGCCCCGGTGTTTAGCTGGGCATGGCCTGCTCTGGCACGCAATAAAGTGCGCCTGAGCAGCATCACCAAGTTTGTTATCGGTATTCTGTTTGCCGCGGCAGGTTTTGGTCTGATGATGCTGGCAGCACAGAACGTGCTGGGCAATGCTGGCGCAGGCGTATCCCCGCTGTGGCTGGTTGGCAGTATTTTGATGCTGACGCTGGGTGAGCTGTGCCTTAGCCCAATCGGGCTGGCAACCATGACGCTGTTGGCGCCAGAAAGAATGCGCGGCCAGATGATGGGCCTGTGGTTCTGTGCCAGTGCGCTGGGCAACCTGGCCGCAGGCCTGATTGGTGGCCATGTAAAAGCCGACCAACTGGAAATGCTGCCTGACCTGTTTGCCCGCTGCTCTATTGCGCTGTTGATCTGCGCCGCAGTATTGACGCTGCTGATCGTACCGATCCGTCGCATGCTGGAAAATACCCAGGGTAAAAGCGCACAGAAACCGGCAACCAATGCCTGATAACGGTTTCGCTTAACCCTTCAGCCAGCGCCCGGTGCGCTGGCTTTTTTTATGCTTCCCACGCCCGTTGTTGTAACACTACCCGATAACCGTCCAGATCTTCGAATGTCCGTCCGTTGACATCCCAATAGGGGTTATATGCCACAACGCGCCTAAAACCGGCGGCCGACATACGTTGGCATCCTGCCAGCCACGCCTTTTCATCCGGTAAATAAAACACCAGCAGATGGTCCTGCGTCGGCGCCTGCCCCACGTTGACACCGCGATGGTGAGTGAATTCCAGGTGGTAACCATGCTCCGGATGCCCAACCATCACGCCGTCAAATCCCTGATGATCCTCGAACTCACCCAGCCGTTCGAAACCCAGCCCTTGGCAGTACAGGGCCGCTATCTCCTGTAACCTGTCGGTCGGACGTGCAATACGCAGCACCACGTTAGCTGTTGCCATTATTTTCTCCGTAGTATCATCGTTTCATACAGGGCCATTCCCACCAACATCGCCACAACAAACTGCACCCCAGCCAAGGATCCCGCTCCGGCAAGTACCCAGGCCGGCCCTGGGCAAATGCCCGCCATTCCCCAACCAATCCCGAATAACGCACTGCCGATCAGTAAACGACGATCCAGGCGTCTGTTGGTGGGAATCTGCATCTCCTCACCCAGTAAAGCATGCTGCCGACGACGCGCCCAAAGGAATGCGGGTGCCGCCACGGCTATCGCCCCCACCATGACCAAAGCCAATGACGGATCCCACTGACCGGTAATATCGAGAAAAGCCACTACTTTGGCCGGATTAGCCATCCCGGCAATCATCAAACCGAGACCGAAAATAGCGCCACTCAGTAAAGCAAACAGGAGTTTGAACATGCGGTTAAGCCCCCACCCAATGACGGACGGCCCATACCGTAATAAAGCCCAGCAGCATAAATACCGCCGTAGCCGCCAGCGAACGCGGCGCTAATCTTGCCGTGCCGCAAACACCGTGACCGCTGGTGCAGCCACCGCCCAACCGCGTTCCCAAACCAACCAGCAATCCCGCAGAAATCAGCCATAAACTGCTGCCACTGATCGGCATTACCGGTAAGGGTACCGCCATACGGTACAGCCAGGGAGAAATCAGTAACCCGATAAGAAATGCGGCCCGCCAACGCTTCTCTTTGCCTTGAGGTGTCAACAGGCCACCGGTAATCCCACTGATACCCGCAATACGGCCGTTAAACAGCAACAGCAGTGCCACCGCAATACCGATAATGCCCCCCCCAATCAGGGATGACGCTGGCGTAAAGTGCTGCCAATCGATGCTCATCGTGACTCTCCCGGTTGCGGACAATAGAGCTGATACAACGTATGGATCACCGCCAAGGCTTTTTCATCACTCACGACGTAGTAGATTTGCTTACCCTCCCGACGCGTTGACACCAGCCCTTCCTGCCGCAATACACCAAGCTGCTGCGAAAGGGTTGGCTGACGAATATCCAGCGCCAGCGCCAATTCCCCTACCGACATTTCACCCTGGCTAAGCTGGCAAAGAAGTAGCAAACGGTCCTCATTACCCAGCGCCCGCAGCAGCGTTCCTGCCTGTGCCGCCGCCTGTCGCATACTGCCGATATCCATTGCTTCACCCCAAACAATATACTAAATTATATATTATATGTTTATATACTATAATTTATCACTCTGCCATAGGCTGGTACGAAATGTTTCAGCATGGCATGCTGCCGTTATCATTTCTCCGCGTATCGGGATGCCCCAATAATGCTGCTTTTCCATGGCGCTGTGCCCGCCAATCGCTCAATTGTGCCGGTCTCCAAAGATTATCAACACGGCGACTTCGAACCGCCTCACTACCATGACTGTGCGCAATTAATTCACAGTCTTAGCGGCGTGGTACAGGTGAATACCCGTCAGGGAAGCTGGGTGGTGCCACCTGGGCGGGGTGTCTGGTTGCCTGCACGGGTTGAACACAGCCTACGCATCACCGGCAGAGTGGCGGCAAGAGCCCTGTTGGTCGATCCGCTGGCACGCGCCGATCTCCCTGCACGCTGCGAGGTGGTACAAATCTCACCGCTGCTGCGCGAGCTGATTATCTGCGCGATGGATATTGCGGTGGATTATCCCGTAGGCGGTCGTGAGGAGCGGATCATGGAGCTGATTCTGGATGAGTTGCGCGTCCTGCCGATTCTGCCGTTGAATTTGCCAGAACCCCGCAGTGAAGCTTTACTGTCGTTGTGCAGACATATTCAGCAATCCTTGGCACACCCCTGGGAATTAGAGCACGCCGCCGGTTACATCAACGTCAGCGGCCGCACACTGTCGCGCCGATTCCAACGAGAGACAGGGTTGCGCTTTGGCGATTGGGTACGCCGTGCACGTTTACTGGCCGCACTGAACGCCCTGGCTGCCGGGCATTCAGTATTGGAAGTGGCGCTGGATTTAGGCTACGACAGCCCGAGTGCTTTCAGCGCCATGTTTCGCCGCGTATTGGGCGTTGCACCCAGCGCTTACTTCACCAGGTAGCGCGCCGCAACATTGAATAACGCTTGCAGCGAGGCGCTGGCGGAATCGACGTCGATTCCCACACCGTAAGCGGCCTCGCCATGCGCCAGAGTACAGCGAATATAGGCAACCGCACGGCTGTGGCTCTGATGCCCTAACGTGTGCTCATGGTAGTCTTCTATTGCCATACTCAAGCCAAACCGTTGGCGCAACGCATCCACCGCACTGGACAGCAGGCCGTTGCCAACCCCCAGTAACCGTTGTTGATGCCCGTCAAACAACACCCGAGCACTAAAGCTGTAGGCCTCGACGCCGTGGCTTTCCGTCTGATAGCTCAGCAATTGCAAACGCGGTTGCTCCACCAGACCATAGTTGATACGAAACAAGCGCCACAGCTCGGCAGTGGTCATCTCTTTGCCGCTGCCATCCGTCGCTTGCTGCACCACCTTGCTGAAATCAATCTGTAACCCACGCGGCAACGACAGCCCATGGTTTTGTTCCAGTAACCAAGCCGCCCCGCTTTTGCCTGATTGGCTGTTAACCCGAATCACCGCTTCATAACTGCAACCGACGTCCGCCGGATCAAGCGGCAGATAAGGCACTTGCCACAGACCGTCCTGTCGATGCTGTTGGGCAGCAAACCCTTTTTTGATCGCATCTTGATGTGAACCGGAAAAGGCGGTGAAAACCAGCTCGCCAGCATAAGGATGCCGCGGATGTACCGGTAACTGATTACACTGTTCGACCACCTCAACAACATGCTTTAACTGGCTGAAATCCAGCCCCGGCGCAATGCCCTGGGTATACAGATTGAGTGCCAGCGTCACCAGATCGACATTGCCGGTGCGTTCACCGTTGCCGAACAGGCAACCTTCCACCCGATCGGCACCGGCCAGCATCGCCAGTTCGGCGCAGGCCACCCCCGTCCCCCGATCGTTATGCGGATGCACGCTGATGGTCACGCTGTTACGCTGACTGAAGCGACGACAAAACCACTCAATCTGATCGGCGTAAACATTCGGCGTACTCACTTCGACCGTGGCCGGCAGGTTGATAATCATGGGCCGCCCTGGGCCAGGCTGCCACACATCAGCAACCGCTTCACAAATCTCCAGCGCAAACTCCAGCTCGGTAAAACAAAACGTTTCCGGCGAATACTCAAAAGACCAGGCCGTTTCCGGCTGCAGCTCGCACTGCTGGCGGATGCGCAGTGCACCGTTCACCGCCAGCGCAACCGTCGCCGCCTTGTCCTGCTTGAACACAATGTCGCGGAACATCGGCGCAGTAGCGTTATATAAATGAACGATGGCGCGCGGGATGCCACGCAGTGCCTCAAAAGTTCGATCAATCAGATCATCTCGTGACTGAGTCAGTACCTGAATATTGACGTCATCCGGGATCAGTCGTTCATCAATCAACGAACGGACAAAATCAAAATCCGTTTGTGACGCAGAAGGAAATGCCACCTCAATCTCTTTGAACCCACACGCCAACAACAACTGGTAGAACTGGCGTTTGCGAACATTATCCATGGGTTCCGCCAGCGCCTGATTGCCGTCACGCAGATCGCTGGAGCACCAGCGGGGAGCCTGCTGCAAGGTACGCCCTGGCCATTGGCGGTCAGGTAACGTCACCGGAGGGAATGGGCGATATTTGATTGATGGATTGGTTAACATGGCGATCTCCTGGGCTGTCATAAGCAATAGCGTATTATTTCCCGCCGGGTGATCCCCTGCTCCAGCTCAGCGGACAACCTTCGTCGCAAAACGGACAATAAAAAATTTGCATCCTGCGCCAGTGCGGCAACAATTAATTCTGATGTTAGCCATGGCGCGTTGCGCCCTTAAAGATCCTTTATTAACCTCATGGGACGGGAGAAGAATATGAGCCTGTATGCAACCCTGGAAGACGCGATTGAAGCAGCACGCGAGGAATTTATTGAATCAGCAGAAGGGGGAGACGATGATGAACCCCCGGTACCGCAGCAGTTCAATCTGCAAAAATACGTGATGTTGGATGGTGAGACCATGTGGCAGGCCGAGTTTTTCGAGCAAGAAGGCGAATCGGTTGAATGTCTGACATTACGCAGTGGTGCCGCTGCCCAAGCCATTTTTGACGGTGATTATGACGAAGTCGAGATTAGCGCCGAATGGATAGACGAAAATACGCTGCACGAGTGGGAAGAAGGTGATTTCCAACTCGACCCACCCTTGGATACCGAAGAGGGCCAGACCGCGGCCGATGAGTGGGACGAACGTTGAATAATAACGGGCGGGAGCAAGCAAAATCCCGCCCATAATCCCCATAATTTTCAAAGAGGCATTATGATTATCCGTCAGGCACGCCCCGAAGATTACCCCGCCATTCTGCAGCTGCAAACACAAAATATCCCGGCCAATTTAAGCGACAGCCAAAAGCGTCAGGGTTTTATTGTTTCTAACATGAACGAAGCGCAATTGGCGCGCATTAACCAGGGGCTCGGTATTCTGGTCGCGGTTGAAGATCGGGCGTTGGCCGGTTTTGTCTGTCTGATGACCACGGACGCACAGCCGCGACCGCCGGTAGTGGATGCAATGCTGGAAAAACTTGCCGGCGAGTCCTTCAACGGACGACCGTTGAGTGAACAGCGGGTATTTATGTACGGCCCGGTGTGCCTGAATACCGCCTGGCGTGGCAAAGGTGTACTGAAGCAGTTGTTCGCCGCCGTCAAAACGCACACCCGTGAGAGATTTGATGTGGGCGCCCTGTTTATTGACGACAACAACCCGCACTCGTTGGCGGCTCATCAGCAGGGATTAAAAATGACGGTGCTGGCCCCATTCCAGTGCGGCCGGCAAGGGTATCAACTGTTGGTGTTTGCCACTCAAAGCTAACCTTATTCGTAAGGCCCGTGCTGTGCATCAAACGGCAGCATAAAGGTGTCCACCACCATCGACAGCGGCACATCGATCACCGTGACATAGCGCCAGGGCGTATCGCGCAGATCCCATTGCACACCCGGGTAGTATTGATGGCCGTGCCCGGCGCCCGGTACTGTGCGGCTGATAATACTGCCGCAGCCGCTTAACAGCGTCACACCCGTTGCCAATAATGCCACCCGAAGAAAAGAAGAGAGATTCACCACATTGACTCTTAGACCTGGTTGTTCCGAAAATAAACAACGCCCGGAGCAAATTTTAACATAGTTTTTGCCTTTCAGATTATCAGCATTACGTCAGCGACAAGCCAAAAAAAACGGGGAACACGCTATGCGTATTCCCCGTTGAGACAGCCGATTCAGCGTTTAACGCTGGCCAACCGGATGAGCTTTTTCGTTGTGTGGCAATTGCTGATAGTGTTCACGCCAGGCGACACCCTCCGGCAACAACCAGACACGTTGATGCAACCGCGACAGGGCAACAGGGTCGCTTAGCAGCTCCAGGCGTTTGCCCTTCACCAATTTCTCTGGCCCCAGTTGCAATGCCTCATTCACCCGTTCTTCACGATTGCGCTCGATAGCACCGCGCAAGTGGTGACGCGCGGTCGCCAGCGCAGCCGCCAACGCGTTAAATGACGGGTTAACCACGGCATGCATAAAGCCATTCGCCAGCGCACGTTCACGGTTAAGCTGCAGATACGCTTCCGTCGCCAGCAGTTCGCGCGGCGGCGAGTACTCTTCTGGGATCAGGAACAGCTTGGCACGCTTACTCTTGATACCCAAGGTTGCTCGGCTCGACAAAGCCGAAACGATCGGTGACAAGATCAGGGAGAAGACAATCGGCGACAACCACCACAGGAAACGCAGATCAAGCCAAGCCATACCGCCAGCCCAGACCAGACCGAGCAGCATCTGTGAACCATGACGTTTAAAGGCTTCGCTCCATGGCGTGTCATCATCGTCACGTTGCGGCGAGTTCCACACCACTTCCCAACCGAGGAAGGCACTGACCACAAACACGGTATGGAACAGCATACGTACGGGCGCCAGCAATACCGAGAACAGCATTTCCAACAGCATTGACAGGAACAGACGTACACCACCGCCGTATTCCTTGGCCCCTTTAGCCCAAATCAGCACGATACTGAGCAACTTAGGCAAGAATAACAGCACCAGCGTGGTAGAGAACAGGGCGATCGCCAGTTCAGGACGCCACTGCGGCCATACCGGGAACAGCTGACGTGGCTGCAGGAAGTACTGCGGCTCCATCAGGGTATGCACCACCTGCAATGCGGTAGATAAGGCCAGGAACATAAACCATAGCGGTGCCGACAAATAGGACATCACGCCAGTCAAGAACACTGCACGGTGTACCGGGTGCATGCCTTTGACCAGGAACAGACGGAAGTTCATCAGGTTGCCGTGGCACCAGCGGCGGTCACGTTTCAGTTCATCCAGCAGGTTTGGCGGCAATTCTTCATAGCTGCCCGGCAGATCATAAGCGATCCACACTCCCCAACCGGCACGGCGCATCAGCGCAGCTTCTACAAAGTCATGCGACAAGATAGAACCGGCGAAAGAGCCTTCACCCGGCAACGGTGCCAACGCACAGTGCTCAATAAACGGCTTCACGCGGATAATCGCGTTATGACCCCAGTAGTGAGATTCACCCAACTGCCAAAAATGCAGGCCTGCCGTAAACAGCGGTCCGTAAACCCGGGTAGCAAACTGTTGCACCCGAGCGTACAGCGTATCCATGCCCGACGCTTTCGGCGCAGACTGGATAATACCGGCGTTCGGGTTAGCTTCCATCAAGCGTACCAGACCGGTCAAACACTCACCGCTCATCACGCTGTCAGCGTCCAGAATCACCATGTAGCTGTACTCACCGCCCCAGCGACGACAGAAATCGTCGATGTTACCGCTTTTGCGTTTCACACGGCGGCGGCGGCGGCGGTAGAAGATACGACCATGGCCGTCTACGTCACGGCACAGTTCCATCCAGGCTTTCTGTTCCGCCATGCAGATATCCGGGTCGTAGCTGTCGCTCAGCACGTAGATATCAAAATGTTCGAGCTGACCGGTGGCGGCAACGGACTCATAGGTCGCACGCAGGCCGGCGAACACACGTTCGACGTCCTCGTTACAGATCGGCATAATCAAGGCGGTACGGTGCGCCGGGTTGATTGGCTCATCGCCCTTGATGGTGGAGGAGATACTGTATTTGTCTTTGCCGATCAGCAACTGCAAGAAGCCCATCAGCGCAGTCCAGAACCCCGCAGAAACCCAGCAGAACAAAATAGCGAACAGGATCAAAATGCCGGTTTGCAGCACATAAGGCAGCAGTTGCAATACTGACTGCATCAGGTCCTGATCCCACATGGCCATTGGATCGATCAACGCCCAGCCCTGATACGGCAAGATGGTTTTCATGTACCACGTGGCGATACCGGTCTGCACCAGCATCAGTACCAACAGCACATAACGGCGCATAGACCCCACCACACGCCAGCGGTTTTCTGCGTCGGCCTCTTCCTTGGTCGCGTGACGATTGTGCGGCGTACGACCTAACAGAGAATCCCAAAAACGCGCCACTGGATTCGTGCGCCACGCTTCGGGGAACATACTGGTACGTTTAATCGGCGGCGTGGCCTTAAGAATGCTGCGCCCTTCCACATCGGTATCAAAATCGTCGTCGCGGACCGCATCCGGCCAGGCGCTTTCAATACGCGCCTTGACCGAGGCCAACGCCACGTCATCCGCCGACAGCGTATCAACGTTGGCATCGGTAGCGCCCATCTTACGATGGAGCGCCTCCAGTGCCTGAGCGTCATCCGCACCCGGTTGTGGTTTAAGCGCCTCTGACCGCTCAGCGGTCAGAGGCATTGCCGCAAGATAATCCTGGGCACGTTGAGTAGGCTTATTCATTGGCAGGTAGCTGATAGCTCCAGGTTTCAGACAGGGTCTTATCACCATTGACCAGCGCTGCGCGCATTTCTACCGGCTTTTTGTCGTCTTTAACTTTCAGACGCAGCGTCAAACGCCAGCCTTTGGTCACTGGGTTATAGCGGACATTGTTTTCTACCATTTCCCCGTTATCGCCGATACTCACTTGAGCGGCAACCGGTGTAGCGCCGTCCAGGCCTTTCAGCACTGGGCCAACGAAGTCAACCAGGAAGGCCACGCTACCATCGGGTTCACGAATCAGGTTGGACTGTTTCACGTCACCGGTAGAACGCATGGTTTGGCTAACATACGCAATGTCCTGCGAATGCAGTTTGTCTTCATCACGCGTGAAATGCAGACGATAGCTCAGGGTCAACGCTGTTTTAGCGTCCGGTAAGACGTCCGGCGTCCAGAAGGCAACAATGTTGTCATTGGTTTCGTCCGCCGTTGGGATTTCCACCAGCTCAACTTTACCCTTGCCCCAGTCACCGCGCGGCTCAATCCAGGCACTTGGACGCAGATCGTAACGATCGTCCAGATCTTCGTAATCCTTGAAATTGCGACCACGCTGCAGCAGACCGAAACCTTTAGGATTTTCGACCTGATAAGTGCTGACTGACAGGTGCTTCGGATTATTCAGCGGACGCCAGATCCATTCGCCATTACCCGCATGGATCGACAAACCATTGGAGTCATGCAATGCCGGACGGTAGTTCAGGGTTGGCGACGGCTGACTTGGCCCGAACAGGTACATACTGGTTAGCGGTGCCATGCCCAGCTTGCCGACCTTGTCGCGCAGGAACACTTTAGACTCGACGTCCACAGTGGTATCGCGGCCCGGATAGACCACAAAACGGTAAGCCCCGGTGGCACGCGGCGAATCCAACAGCGCGTAAATCACCAGATGCTTGTCGCCTTGCTTAGGACGTTCGACCCAGAATTCGCGGAAACGCGGGAACTCTTCGCCAGAAGGGAGCGCAGTATCAATCGCCAAGCCACGCGCTGACAGCCCGTACACCTGCCCTTTACCCACCACGCGGAAGTAACTCGCGCCCAGCAGGCTCATAATTTCGTCGTTCTTGTCTGCACTGTTGATCGGGTAAATCACCTTGAAACCAGCAAAGCCAAGGTTTTTCACAGAATCCGGATCGTGCTTCACCGAACCAAAGTTGAAGTAGTCAGGGCTGTACTTGATCTCTTTTACACTTGTTGCGGTGACTTCGTTGATTTTCACCGGCGTGTCGAAGTACATCCCCTGATGATAAAACTCAAGCTTGAAAGGGGTTTTCAGTTTGTTCCAATAGGCTTTATCGTGGTTGAACTGAATCTGCTGGTAATCCGCGAATTTCATCTCACGGAATTGAGAAGGAAGGTTGCTCTTCGGAGCCTCAAAGCCTTTCCCTGCCAGATCCTGCGCCTGCTTGGCAACATCATCGATAGAAAAAGCCCATGCTTGCGAAGTAAACAGCGTGAACAAAACGGTCGCACCTAACCAACGTACGCTCGCGGCGCGTGGCTTTTTGGATAATATATTAACTAGCACATCCCCCCCTATTCGTGTGCTCAAATCATTTAAATCCATATTAATGGATTATTCAGCTTTCCGACAACATGATAAATGGATGGTTCATGTTTATGGCTCATTGTTTAAGCAGCTGACTAAACACCAGCGTAGCAAGCCGCGCAACAAGACGCTATGGAAAAATGTGAAACGGTATAGTAGGGTTTGGGATTGCGATTTAACCATTGCCGACTTATTAAGCGTGTTAATGACCTCTCGATAAAATCACCAGCGGTAACATATGACAAACGGCAGCAACCAACGCGAGTTTTTCCTCGATTCAATCCGGGCTTATTTGATGTTGCTCGGCATCCCTTTTCATCTCTCCTTGATCTATTCAAGCCATGCCTGGGCAGTAAACAGCGCTACGCCCTCATTCTCGCTGACAGTGCTGAACGACTTCATTCATGCCTTCCGCATGCAGGTGTTCTTCGTGATTTCAGGCTACTTCTCCTACATGCTATATGAACGCTATGAGCGCCATAAGTGGTTGAAGGTCAGACTGGAACGCGTCGCAATCCCATTACTGAGCTCGATCCCGTTAATAACTGTTCCCCAATTTTTCATGCTGAAATATTTCACCGATAAATTAAACGGCTGGGACAACTTTTCGCTCTACCAGAAAATAAATGTAACGGTTTGGGAACTGATTTCTCACCTGTGGTTTTTATTAACGCTGTCATTACTGACCACCGCCTGTTTTTATCTTTTCAAAAAGATCAAGGCGCAAAAAACGCAGGTCATTCCCTATCCCATAAATAAAATGACTGGATTAGGAAACATCTCACTGTTCTTTCTTATTTATGCGTTATGCTATTCGGCCGCGCACCGTATTATTTTAATTGTCGCCCCTCATTTACTGTCCAACGGCATGTTCAATTTCGTGGTGATGGAGACGATGTTCTACCTGCCGTTCTTTATCCTTGGCGCTTACGCATTTAAGTACGTGTGGCTTAAAGAGATTTTCCTCAAACCTTCGGCCTGGTCGCTGCTGGGCTCCCTGCTGTTGTTCATAGCCTACATGCTGAATCAGAAGTATCTGGCCCACAGTAGCTATATGTTCGAGCTGGAAGTGCTGATCAAAACCCTGTTGGGGATCCTGATGGCCAACGTGATTTTCTCATTCGGGCATAACCTGTTGAACTATCATTCGCCACGAATCACTTATCTGGTCAATGCATCGCTGTTTATATATCTGGTGCACCATCCGCTGACTCTGATATATGGCGCTTTTGTGACGCCGCATATCAACAATAACCTACTGGGTTTTCTGGCAGGATTGGTGTTTGTCTTCTCCTGCGCCTTCGCCTTATATGAGTTGCACAAGCGCATTCCGCTGATTCGTTTCCTGTTCTCCGGTAAGCCGCAATAAGCCAACCGCCCGGTAATCGTTTCGGCTTACCGGGCCCTTCACTGTCATATCGCTGTACATCAGAACCGCTATCATTTCTCCCACGCCAGAGCGGCCCTCCATTTCCGATACTGAGCACACATTGCTCACACCCATGGCGAAAGTTAAGGCAAAGTTATGCTGGAGCATATTGTTGCTAGTTGTTATAACTGCAACGCATAAGTGGAAATCCACATCCCTGCCTTACGGTAGCGATTGGGCTCAATGAACCCTGAGGGACGGCATTGCCGTTATCGCGGCAAAGCTTGCAGTATCGCCCTTCCGTCACGACAGAGAGGATTTTTTAATGACTGATGATAAAGACACTTCGGCGCAGGAAGCCGTACCGGAAAATGCCACCCTATTGAAAATCCTTGGTCGGTTACTTTCCGCACTGGATTCGTCAATCAGCGGCAAGGATCGCAGTATTCTGGTCACTGAGCTCTCCAGCCTCAACCTTGATGGCATTTCAGAGTCAGAACGAAAACTGGCGGCTGAGCTGATCAAGCGAGCCCTGCAATCACTCGATCATTAACGACACCCTGCCTGCAAACCATTAAGCCTCCTCGCGGGGGTTTAATGGTTTTTCCTGCTCACTACCGCTACAGAAAGCAGAATTATTGAACGCATAGAACTACAGTGTTCTGATAAATATAGGTAAAAGTAAGAAGTTCACCCATTTCTCTGCCCTTCCTCATGCTTCCCCTCTTAAATGACAATAAATGCAAAATCTTTTCCTAATCAGCCTTGGCGTTTTACCCAAAAAACAGGCTATCATCATGGGGTATCTGCGCCCGCGCGCAACGCCTTTTCCCCAGCCTGCAGGAGAACGTTATTTTGGATGCCAGCACCATTAACAGTTTGTTCATCATCGGTGCCGTGTTGGTGGGAGCAAGTATTCTTCTCAGTTCATTTTCTTCGCGTCTGGGTATTCCCATCCTGGTCATCTTCCTGGCCATAGGCATGTTGGCAGGTGTCGATGGGCCGGGCGGCATCGTATTCAGTAATTATCCTGTGGCCTATCTCGTCAGCAACCTGGCACTCGCCGTGATTCTGCTGGACGGGGGGATGCGTACCCGCGTCAGTTCATTCCGTGTTGCACTCTGGCCCGCGCTCTCTCTTGCGACCATCGGGGTGGTGATCACCGCGGGGTTGACCGGCCTCGCTGCCGCCTGGCTGTTCAACCTCGATCTGCTGCAGGGCATGCTGATTGGCGCCATTATCGGCTCTACCGACGCCGCTGCGGTATTTTCATTGCTGGGCGGTAAAGGGCTTAACGAACGTGTCAGTGCCACGCTGGAGATTGAATCTGGCAGCAACGACCCAATGGCGGTGTTTCTTACCATCACCCTGATTGCGATGATCGCCGCTGGCGAAACCACCCTGAGCTGGATGTTCCCTCTCCACCTACTGCAACAGTTTGGTATGGGGATCGTATTTGGTCTTGGCGGCGGTTGGCTGTTACTGACGTTAATCAACCATATCAAACTGGCAGAAGGCTTATATCCATTGCTCGCCGTGAGCGGCGGCATCTTAATCTTTGCGCTGACAACGGCACTGGACGGCAGCGGCATTCTGGCGGTGTATCTGTGCGGCCTGATGTTGGGCAATCGTCCTATCCGCAACCGGCATGGCATTGTCCAAACCTTTGACGGCTTGGCTTGGTTGAGCCAAATCGGCATGTTTCTGGTGTTGGGCCTGCTGCTCAACCCGCACGAGTTGTTGCCTATCGCCATCCCTGCCCTGCTGCTGTCGCTATGGATGATTTTGTTCGCCAGGCCGCTTTCGGTGTTTATCGGGTTGCTGCCGTTCCGCAGCTTTACCCTGCGCGAGCGCAGCTTTATCTCCTGGGTCGGTCTACGCGGCGCCGTACCGGTTATTCTTGCCGTCTTCCCAATGATGGCTGGGTTGCCCAATGCGCAGCTGTTCTTCAATGTGGCTTTCTTTGTCGTATTGGTTTCATTGCTGCTGCAAGGCACAACGCTGTCGTTCGCTGCGAGAAAAGCCAAGGTGATCGTCCCACCCGCACTGGCACCGATTTCCCGGGTTGGGTTAGACGTACACCCAGAAAACCAGTGGGAGCAGTTTGTTTATCAACTCTCGTCAGAAAATTGGTGCGTCGGCGCAGCGCTGCGTGAACTTAAAATGCCCCCCGGCACGCGTATTGCCGCACTCTTCCGCGGGAAGGAATTGTTGCACCCTAGCGGCAGTACACGGCTGCGTGAGGATGACATTCTGTGCGTTATCGGCCACGAACATGATTTGCCCGTCCTGGGGAAACTGTTCAGCCAGGCGCCAGTAGTGACGCTGGATGAGCGGTTCTTCGGCGACTTTATCTTGCAGTCGGACGCACGCCTAAGCGACATTTCGCAAGTGTATGGGCTTAACCTGCATGAAGGTGTGGATGAGCAACAAACGCTTGGCCAATTCGTGATTCAACTGATTGGCGGTGAGCCCGTGGTGGGCGATCAGGTTGAATGGGATGGCCTGACCTGGACCATTGCTGAAATGGATGGCAATGCCATCAGTAAGATTGGCGTAAGAATTGTTACTGACTGATCCTTGAGCAACATAGGCCGTTGCGTCTCACTACCCGCAGCGGCCACCTCAAAACAGACGGAACTTATAGGTTGAGAAAGGTTCTTAAACTCTGTGATTATCAAAACTGGGCGTTCAGCCCGACGTTTTAACCTTTTACTCTGGGAACGCCGCATCGCGGTGATGGGTAATTGATTTGAACAGTAAAACTCAATTTCTATCGGCTATGCTGGGTATTGCACTGACGATCATCGTGCTGGACCTGGGTATCGCCGATTTGATCCATAGACTCTTAATTGGATAACTGTAACGTGGCACAGCAGCAACAAGAAAAAGATATTCTAGGAAAAATACTGGTTACCGTCTCTGCGCTCTGCCTGATCATCGTGGCAGTGCTGCTGGTTTGGGGATTTTTGCTGGATTAAACCATTAGCCTGGCGCAAGTAACAGCGACACATAGCAACAACCATTTTGTTACAATATATCGACATCTCTTGCAGACCATTGCGCGTATGCTCAGTGCAGACAGTAATAACAATAAGCCCTCATACTTCTTAAGTGTTGGCCCGCCTGAAACGGGCTTTTTTTTGTCTGCAACATCTCGATTTAGACATAAAAAAAACCGCCGCAGCGGTTTTTTTATTGGCGATGGCGCTCAGATCTTACAACCTTCGCAGTCCGCTTCATCCTCAAGGATCTCGGGGAGCTCTTTCGCCTTCTGCGCCGCTTTTTCTTCTGCTTGCGCTAATTCTGCATCGATATCAAAATCGAAAATATCATCACTCATCGTAAACTCCACAGGCTAACCAGGCTTCAAAGCGTGAGTATAATCGACAACTACGCAGTCTGAAACCCTTCAGTTAAGCACGGCCACCTGCGGTTGTTCATCCTGCGGCTTCTTTGAGTACGCCAGATCGTAAACGTCATAAAAATCGATCTCGCCTTTATTGGCGATGATTTCCTGCATGCGCGTTTTCATCGCCGCACCGATCATCGGCTCATCCAACAGGGCCTTCACCGACTGCGGAGAGAGCGCACGAGTGAAATACCATTCGCCGTTATAGCATACGCGCAGATCCAACACCCCGATATCTTCAAAACGATAGACCGGTTTGATTTCAATCAGCAGCATCGCGAACATGAACAAAACAAATGCAGTGAATGCTAAAAACGAAATGAAGCCCATATAAGGGACTTGGTACATCACGGCGATCACAGCGAAATAACCGGCAAACATGGCGAGACACAGATAACGGTGATCGCGGGCAAATTCGCTGTTAAACCGCAGCTTACCGTCGCGCCCTTCCTGTCGATTTATCCGCTCGATTTCTTTTACCAAGATGCTCTTAATCGCGTCCATCGTTACAACCTTATGCCTGGGGGGCATTATTGATAGCAATAATCTTCCCACAAACTAACACAAGTACAGTTTGCCCAGGTAGATCAGTTATGCAATTTAAAATCGGCAACTGTTATACCTATGGCAATTAGCGCTGCAGAGAGTTTTTGCCTTGGGCGAACATAAACATCCGCTGGGCGATATCATCAGCTTGTTTGATTTTTTGTTTTTGCGGCTCGTTGCACCGTTGAATCGCACGAGCATAAGCAAGCTCATGGGCCTGATCGATCATCGCAATAATTTTGTCCCGCTCCTGGGGTTCCAGGTTTCCGAGCATGGTGGTGATGATCGCTTGATAAGCGTTGGAAGCTGCCGTTAGCGACTTTTCTCTGGCTTCAAGTGCCGCTACACGTTGCAATAATTCCTGCAGTTGATCGGACTCAGACATAGCGATCTCCTGTTACCGGGCAGCATACCTGCCTGATCTCAGTCTAGCAAAGATCGATCACAAGAGAAGAAGATAAAAGAAAGGAAGAGAAACGGTTACGGGAAAGCGCACCCGAAAATCCCAACAAGGAGCCGATAGTGCAAATCAACCCGGGTGCGCTTTACGATAGCAATTCCTTAGAAGGAAGCTGGCGCGCTATGCAGGACTCGAACCCGCGTCTATCAATTTTGTAGCCAAATAAGCATGATAAAACCAATCACTCTGCCAACTGAGTTAATAGCGCATTCCTTCGCTTCGGGGCGTCATTATCCATATTAATGCTGTGGATTCAAGTTATCTAGGCATGACCGACTGATTTTACAGAGAATTCTTAAAATTTCGCTCACTTTATATTCATGCCTGCCTATTGCTTTCATCCCGCGATAGTTAATAAGTGAAACTTTTGCAGTATCGACTGCCGCGTGTTTATTGTTAGTTAAAGCGCTGGATGCGACTATTAGGTTTTCTGGAGCCATCGTTTCCTCTGTTATGGATAACACAATGAAAGTCACACCACGCCATTTGGCGTTTATCCTCGCCGGTATTCTGCTGGTCGTCATTATCCTGGTTGTGCTGTTCTCGCTGCAAAACCCTTCTCAGGCTGCCTATGTCACCGCTCCCGTACGTGAGGGCAATATTGAAAATGCCGTACTGGCCACAGGTAAGCTGGATGCTTTCGAGCGGGTTAACGTGGGTGCGCAGGTGTCCGGTCAGGTCAAATCCCTGAAGGTTAAACTGGGCGAGCGAGTCACCAAAGGCCAACCCATCGCCGACATTGATGACTTGCCGCAACGCAATAATCTGCGCAACGCCGAAGCCGCACTCAACGTTGCCAAGGCTGATTTGCTGGCCAAACAGGCACTGTTAAAACAAGCCGAGTCTCGCTTTAAACGCCAAAAGCGCATGTTGGATGATGAAGCGGGTTCACGTGAAGATTTTGAAACGGCAGAGGCGACCCTCGCCGCCACCCGCGCCGAACTGGTCGCGCTGAATGCTCGCATCGTGCAAGCACAGATTGAGGTGGACAAGAAAAAGGTGGAGTTGAGCTACACCCGGATTCTGGCGCCGATGGACGGTATCGTGATTGCGGTAATTACACAGCAGGGGCAAACGGTGAATGCCAACCAGAGCGCCCCGACCATCGTTAAACTGGCCCAATTGGATGTGATGACCATCAAGGCGCAGATTTCCGAGGCCGACATTACGCGTGTATCTCCGGGACAGAAAGCCTACTTCACGATTTTTTCCGAACCAGACAAGCGTTATGACGCCACGTTGCGAACTGTCGAGTTGGCCCCTGAGTCGGTAATGAAAGACGACTCGCTCTCCGGCAGCAGTTCCGCATCAGGCTCAGGTGCATCCAATGCATCGGTGTATTACAACGCGCTTTTGGACGTGCCCAACGCAGACAACCGTCTACGGATTGCCATGACAGCTCAGGTTTCGTTACTGCTGGGCGAAGCAAAAAACACATTACTGATACCCGCTCAGGCAGTACATAAAACCGCCGACAAAAAACAGCAAGTACAGGTACTGACCCGTGATAACCGGTTAGAAATGCGTGACGTAAAAACCGGTATTACCAATAACGTTGATATTCAGATCTTGTCCGGGCTGACGGCCGGTGAAAACGTCGTGCTGGCACAGGAAAGTGCCAAAGCTGACGAGGATGGTCTATCACTGTGAATACCATCATTGAGTTGAAAGGTATTGGCCGCACCTATACCAATAGCAGTCAGCCACTCACCGTACTGAAAAACATCAACCTGAAGATCGCTGCCGGGGAGTTGGTCGCCATCATTGGTGCCTCGGGTTCAGGCAAGTCAACGCTAATGAATATCATTGGCTGTCTGGATGTGCCGGACCAGGGCGACTATTACATCAATGGCCATAATGCCGCTCACCTGTCACCAGACGAACTGGCCAAACTGCGCCGTGAACATATCGGATTTATTTTCCAGCGTTATCATTTGATGCCGGATATCAGCGCGTTGGGGAATGTTGAAATCCCTGCCATTTACGCCAACAGCAAACGCGACCAACGTCGCCAACGCGCAGCACAACTGCTGGCTCGACTCGGGTTAGAAGGCCGTGAACACCACAAACCTGGCCAGCTTTCCGGCGGCCAGCAACAGCGTGTGAGCATCGCCCGCTCATTAATCAACGGTGCGGAAATCATCCTGGCAGATGAGCCCACGGGCGCATTGGACTCAAAATCCGGGCTGGAAGTGCTGGAAATCCTTAGCGAACTTAATCAGCGCGGCCATACGGTTGTCATTGTAACCCACGATATGAAAGTGGCTCAGCATGCGCAACGTATCATCGAACTGCAGGACGGCGAGATCGTCGCCGACAGCGGCCGTAAATCACCAGGGTCTCTGCCCTCCCTGCAAAAAAGCCAGCCAGTGGCGCAAGGTTACTGGCAGAGCTTGCTCGATCGCACCCGCGAATCCTTGCACATGGCACTCAAAGCAATGAACGCCCATCGCCTGCGCACTGCGCTGACCATGACTGGGATCATTTTCGGGATCGCCGCAGTCGTCACGGTAGTTGCCCTGGGCGAAGGCGCTAAACAACGCACGCTGGAGAATATCAAAGGGTTGGGCACTAACGTCGTCAGCATCTATCCAGGGCGCGATTTTTTTGATGGCGCCATCGACAGCATCCGTACCTTGGTGCCCGCCGACGCCGACGCACTGGCCCACCAGAGCTTTGTCGACAGCGTCAGCCCTGAGGTTACGGCTTCTGACAGCATTCGTTTTCGCAGCAAATCGGCCACGGCCTCGATCAACGGCGTAGGGCGCGATTACTTCCGCGTTAACGGCTTGACGATAATACAAGGCAGCACTTTCCGGGACGATCGCAACGCGTTACAGGAAGTGATCATTGACGATAACGCACGCCGCTCACTGTTTGGTGAGTTCGGCGTAGAGCCACTGGGGCAAATCGTGTTTCTCGGCTCAGTGCCCGCACGGGTCGTTGGCGTAGTCCAAAGCAACCAGGATTACGCGCCAAACCGCATCAGAGTCTGGATGCCTTACACCACTGTGATGTACCGCATGGTGGGTAAACCGACGCTAAGCAGTATCAGCATTAGGTTGAAAGATGATGTCTCCAATAAAGCCGCCGTCAGTGCCATTGAACAGTTACTTACCCAGCGCCACGGTGCCAAAGACTTTATGCTGTTCAACCTCGATAAATACCGTAAATCGATCGAACACACGTCAATGACCTTGAATCTGCTGATTCTGATGGTTGCTTCCGTCTCACTGATCATCGGCAGCCTCGGCGTGATGAATATCATGCTGGTTTCAGTAACCGAACGGACACATGAGATCGGCGTGCGTATGGCGGTAGGGGCGAGACGTAGCGACATAATGCAGCAATTTATGATCGAAGCTGTGCTGGTCTGCCTGATCGGCGGCGTATTGGGTATTTTACTGTCGTTCGCCGCCGGCTCGCTGTTTACCCTGCTGGCAGGTGGCATGTTGACCGCCATCTATTCCTGGCAGGCTGCCGCCATTGCCTTTTTCTGCTCCACCTTGATCGGCATGATTTTTGGTTATCTCCCTGCCCGAAAAGCGGCGCGGATGGATCCGGTCATTTCACTGGCCAGCGAGTAACTTATGAAAATTTTATCCCCCCTGGCATTATGTGTCGCAGCACTCGTCAGTGCTGGCTGCGGCAACACGCTTAAAAGTGAATATCAGCCACCAAAGGTGGACTACCCCGCTCACTGGCAGTCAGGAACCGATGCAGCCACACCGGTTCCCTTTGACTGGCAGGATTTTCACGATCCCCAGCTAGACCGCCTGCTACAACAGGTGATGGTAAGCAACAACGACGTGGCTGCGGCTGCGTTACGTGTTTACCGTGCCCAGTTGGCAGCGCAGCGCGTCGATATCAGCACGGCACCGAGCGTGAACGCGTCACTCAATACCGGCGCAAATACGGCTCTTTCCGATTCATCTGCCTGGAACAAAAGCAGCAGCGCTAACCTTGGTGTCAGCTATGAAGTGGATCTGTGGGGTAAATTGGCACGGCAACGGGATGCCGCAGAATGGGCAAGCCAAGCAACCCAACAGGATTTACAAAGCGCACGCTTGGCATTGCTCGCCAGCGCCAGTAAAAATTATTGGCGTATCGGCTTTATCAATCAACGGATCGGCGTCAGCCAACAAAGCATCGCGTACTCCCGACAAACGCTGCAATTGGCGAACGCACGCTACCATGCGGGCAGCGTCTCTTCGTTGGACGTCGTGGATGCCGAGCAGAGCCTAATCAATCAAGAAAGCACCCATTTGGCCCTGTTGCGTGAACGTCAGCAAGCGTTGAACGAACAGACGCTTCTGTTAGGCGCACCGCCGGGTAGCGCATTGGTTGAACCCACGCGTCTGCCAACCGGCCCGCTGCCCCAAATCAATGCAGGTATTCCAGCCAGCGTCCTGCAGCATCGCCCGGACATCAGCGCCAAAGAACTTCGCTTGCGTGAATCGCTGGCCAACGTCGACATAAAACGCACGCAGTACTATCCGGCGTTTAGCCTGACAGGTTCTTTAGGCGCCAGCAGCAGCGCCCTGCTGGAATTTTTGCGCAATCCGCTTGCCAGCGTGGGGGCTGGTCTGTCGCTGCCTTTCCTTGAATGGCGGCAAATGAACGTCGACATCAACATTGCGCGCAGCGACTATGAACTGCAAGTCCTTGAGTTCAAACAGGCTCTCTATAAAGCCATGGCTGACGTCGATAATGCCCTCTCGTTACGAACGCAATTACTCGCGCAAGAGAAGCATCTTCGCGCTGCGCTGGCATTGGCACGTAAATCTGAACAACTCAATGAAAGCCGTTACCGGCAAGGGGCAGTCCCTATCAATTTCTGGCTAGATGCGCAAAACCGCCGCCGGCTGGCGGAGCTAGCTCTGGATGAAAACCGCTTTGACCAGTACCAAAACCTGGCGCAACTTTATCTGGAATTTGGGGGTTCCCCGCAATAACACATCGGCCTGGCATTCCGCCGGGCCTTTTTCCACGCCCGTCAAATACATAAACATGGCCAGTTTTTTTCGCAATTCTTCCTATACTTTACGCATCCACGATCAGACAAAAAAACGCCAATCAGCACATTAGTTAATCGATTTATGCACTAATTCGGTGCAAATACATAAGATAAACTGCTAAATTTGATCGCTGCAAGATATAACGTTAAGCTATACATGCAAAATAATTAGTCACCTAAATGACATATTCTCGGTGAAAATTGAGATATTACGTGATTCGTGTCACACAAAAAATGGCAATAGCCGATCTCTGTGCAAAGCACTTAGATTAGCCAAATTGATAACTGGGCAGAAGGATTGCGAATTTACGTACGACTAAAATTGATTAAGGGATGATTATATGAAGTTAAGAAAAAAACGACATAAACCGATGCATATTAATGACATCACCATTATTGACGACAGCAAACTCAAGAAGGCCATTACCGCGGCTGCATTAGGCAACGCAATGGAGTGGTTCGACTTTGGCGTCTATGGCTTTGTGGCCTACGCGCTTGGGCAAGTCTTTTTCCCTGGCGCCACTCCCGGCGTACAGATGATCGCCGCACTGGCCACCTTCTCTGTCCCCTTCCTGGTTCGTCCGCTCGGTGGCATCTTCTTTGGCGCCATGGGCGATAAGTTCGGGCGTCAAAAAGTCCTTTCCATCACCATTATTATTATGGCGGTGAGTACTTTCTGTATCGGTCTGATCCCCTCGTATGCGTCGATCGGCATCTGGGCCCCGATCTTACTGCTGCTGGCCAAGCTGGCGCAGGGCTTTTCAGTGGGCGGCGAATACTCTGGTGCAGCCATCTTCGTTGCCGAATACTCACCGGACAGAAAGCGCGGCTTTATGGGAAGCTGGCTTGATTTCGGCTCCATTGCCGGCTTTGTCATGGGTGCAGGCGTTGTAGTGCTGATTTCCAGCATCGTGGGTGAAACTAATTTCCTCGATTGGGGTTGGCGCATTCCGTTCTTTATCGCTGCGCCTTTGGGCTTAATTGGCCTCTACCTGCGTCATGCGTTGGAAGAAACCCCCGCGTTCCAGCAGCATGTGGATAAGATGGAGAAGGAAGATCGCAACGCCATCGAAAATCCACCGAAGACCTCATTCAAGGAGATTGCCGCCAAGCACTGGAAAAGCTTGCTGGTCTGTGTCGGTATCGTAATTTCAACCAACGTGACTTATTACATGTTGTTGACCTACATGCCGAGCTACCTGTCGCATAATCTGCATTATTCGGAAGACCACGGCGTCCTGATCATCATCGCCGTCATGATCGGTATGCTGTTTGTACAGCCGGTCATCGGCCTGACCAGCGATCGCATCGGCCGTAAGCCGTTTATCATCGGCGGCAGCATCGGCCTGTTGGCGCTGGCGATACCGTGCTTTATTCTGATCAACAGCAGTGTAATTGGCTTGATCTTCGTCGGCCTATTAGTGTTGGCCGTGTTGCTCAACTGCTTCACTGGCGTGATGGCTTCTATCTTGCCTGCGATGTTCCCGACGCATATTCGCTACAGCGCCCTGGCGATCTCGTTCAACATCTCGGTACTGGTTGCCGGTGCAACGCCAACGGCTGCCGCATGGTTAGTCGAATCAACCGGTAACCTCTATATGCCGGCCTACTACCTGATGGTCGTTGCGGTGATCGGTCTGATCACCGGGTTGTACATGAAGGAAACAGCCAATAAACCGCTTCGCGGCGCCACACCGGCTGCATCGGACCGGTCGGAAGCCAAAGAGCTGCTGCAAGAGAACTACGACAACATCGAACAGAAAGTCGATGACATCAATGAGCAGATCGCCGAACTGGAAAAGAAAAGACAAACGTTGATCGACCAGCACCCTAAACTGGACTAAACAACGTTCTTTGGATAAGCCACCTTCGGGTGGCTTTTTTTGGTATGCCAAATCCAGGCAAGCCTAGACTGAGGTTTTATCCCCGAAGCGATTAATGCTAGGCTTGAAAACTTGTTAACCCATTGAAGACGATAGCCAATGAATAAAATGGATCTGCCGGTTGTCATTGGTGTGGCTGTCATGATTGCAGTATGGGTAGGTGCGATATTTAACATCGGCGATATTACCCTCAACCTTGCACGCATTTTCCACTGGCTCGAAAGCCTCCGCTAATACGCTTCATCGCCCGCTCTGCCAAGTAAAAAACCGCCTGGCGGCGGTTTTGGTGTTATGGCACGCCACTTTTTTCACTCTCTACAAAAGCGGCGATGGCCTCCCTGACGGGTATGCATAATTACGGTGTCGAGGTTTGTTCACCCGCCACGGTACTTTGCACCGACGCAGCCGCATGGTTTTCTTCACGGTATTTTTGCTTATCCCAGGCACGGAAGAACGGGTAGTAAATCGCCATTGAAATAAGAAGATTCACGACTTGGATCACCGTTCCCGATATATGGCCGCCGGTCGCTAAATAACCGCTAATGAAAATTGGCGTGGTGAAGGGCAACGCGATACCGACTGGGGGCGTTACCAGCCCGGTTGCCATCGCACTGTAAGTCACGATCACCAAGACTACCGGCGTCAAAATAAAGGGCAGGAAGAAATACGGGTTCATCACCAACGGAATACCGAATACCATGGGTTCGCTGATGTTGAACAGGCAACCTGGCGCAGCAATTTTTCCCAACTGTTTCATCTGCGCACTACGGCTGCGCACCAGCATAAAGATCACCAATCCCAATAAGGCTCCTGTCCCACCGGGGGCAATCCACAGATCGTAAAATTGCTGAGTAATGATGTGTGGGATCGGTTGATTGTTCTGAAATGCGACCAGATTTTCCGACATATTTGCCAGCCACACCGGCTGAATAAAGACCAATACAATGGCGTCGCCATGCAGCCCCAATGTCCATAGCAGACCAATCAGGATTACCGAGAAAATCATCCCCGGCAGTGTTCCGCCCACGTGGTGCATTGGAATCCCGATCAGCGTAGCGATCATGGTGTTGATATCGCCAAACGGCGTGGCTTCAACGATAAGGCGCAACAGCAATATCACCGCCAATACGCAAAAACCTGGGATCAGTGCCAAGAAGGATTTGGCCACCGCGGGCGGAACCCCTTCCGGCATGTTGATCACCAGGTTACGGTTATGCACAAAACGGTAGATTTCCGTCGATAGCAACGCGACGACAATCGCGACAAACAACCCCTGACTGCCGATAAAATTCATCGGCAACACGCCTTTGACGATCTGCTCGGCCGCGCCTTTCACTGGCGCAAACAACGTGTGCTGGGGAATGGTCATGATGAACGCCACCAGCGAAACAGCACCGGTACTGAGCGGGTCCATGCCGCGGTATTTTTCCGCCAGCCGGTAGGCGATGCCAAAGCTGGAGATAATCGCCATGATGTCGTAGGTTGCCTTAACCGGGTACAGCAATTTGTCGCGCCAGGCCGCGCCGAATATCTCCCCCATCAGATTGGCATAACTGGGGATCGGCAAATAGGCGAAGATCAGAAAGAATGACCCAATCAACATAAAGGGCATATTGAGAATTATGCCGTCCCGCACCGACAAAATGTGTTTTTGCCCCGCGATTTTTAACGCCGTAGGCAATACGTAACGTTCAAGAATGCTATTTAAACCCGCCATCATCCCCCCTGCCCGGCAAAGCCGGCTCTGTCGTGATTGTTATTATGGAATTTCGACTTAATTAAACTGCGGTAAATAGGCTTGATTCAGGCTCAGCACCTCATCCAACAACGGTTGTGCAATGCCGACACCACCAATCAACGGATTCACGACCAACGCCAACAGCGCACTTTGACGATCGCCATGCACGGCGGCCTCAATTGTCAGCCGTTCAAAATCTTTTACCTGTTGAGTCAGCCCGTTCATTGCCAGCGGCATCGGGCCAAAACTCAGTGGGTGTGCGCCCTGTGCATCGATCACACAGTTGGTTTCAATCACCGCATCGTCCGGCAAACCCTGAATAGCGCCGTTATTGCGGGTGTTCACCACCAGCACCTTACCGCTGTTGTTATGAATGGCGCGGATCAACTCGACCGCCACTTCAGAATAGAACGCACCACCACGGAATCTCAGTTGTTCGGGTTTCTTATCCAATGCGGGGTCGGCATACAAAGCAAATAACTCCGCTTCAACTTTCATCACTTGCTCAGCCCGGGTCCCTTGCGCAGCAGCTGCGGCTATCTCTTCCTCCAGCATTCCAGCCGTTTGATAAAAATAGCGGTGATATGGGCAGGGAATCGCCCCCAGAGCCTGTAAAAACGCAGGCGGCCACGGCAGCTCTTTGATGTTATTCATCGACAGCGTTTCGCCATTGCTTAGCATGTTCAATACGTCGGCGGTGACATCCTTGCCGCTTTGCGTCACCTGGTGCACCCACACCATATGGTTCAACCCGGCGAAACGCAGATCCACCTGATCGTGCGGCGCTTTCAGCATGTCGGCAATCATGTGGTGCATCGTGATCGGCACATTACACACGCCGATGATCTTCGCCTTGCTGTAGCGTGATACCGCTTCGGTGACGATCCCGGCAGGATTGGTGAAGTTGATGATCCAGGCATCCGGTGCAACGGCTTCCACCGTGCGGGCCACCTCCAACATCACCGGAATGGTCCGTAGCGCTTTGGCAAAACCACCGACGCCCGTTGTCTCCTGTCCAAGACGTTGATATTTCAGCCCCAGGCGTTCGTCAGCTGCGCGGGCAGCCAATTGCCCCACCCGCAGTTGAGTTAACACAAAGCGGGCACCACGAATGGCCGGCTCCAGCGAAAAATGCACCGAAACGACCACCTGTTCCAACCCGTTACGTTTGAACATTCTTTTGGTCAGTTCAGCAATGATGCCCACTTTCTCCCGACCGGATTCAACATCCACCAGCGCCAGTTCGGTCAATGGCACATCCTGATAATGCGCGATCAACCCTTCGACCAACTCTGGCGTATAGCTACTGCCACCACCAATTACGGTTATTTTAGTCATTGCCTGCCCCTTGAGGTAAACGACGATAAAGCTCGATCATGTCAGTGGCCAGATCCTGGATCAGCATCGCGTTCATCAAATGGTCCTGCGCATGCACCAGAATTAAACTGACCGGTATTTTTCCACAGCCTTCGTCCATGCCTATCAGTTCCGTCTGCATGCTATGCGCCCGGCCGATGCCGGACTTCGCCTCTTCCAGCTTGACATCCGCGGCGTCAAACTCACCGTGGCGTGCCAGTTGCAATGCCGACAGCAGAGAACTGCGTGCACTCCCGGCATGAACCAGCAGTTCCATAACACTCGTTTCCAAATCCATCATTACCTCCCCTGGCCTGATTCCAGGCACAGCAAGCCCCGACGGATTAATAAAATAATCCGCTGTAAAATAATCAAAAATAGGGTTTGAGGGGCAATGCCCCACAGGGTGTTATCAGCCCAGCAGGCCCAGTGCCTTGTCCAGCACCTTATCCCCACGCAGGGTGCCGTAATCCAACATATCAATAACCGCAACGGTTTTGCCTAATGGGGCAGCCAGTTCCGAAAGGCGCGCGTGTTCATATTTCACCTGTGGCCCTAACAGTACAATGTCCGCCCTTTCAACGATGCGTTCAAAATCCGCTACGGGTACGGCTTCAATTTCAATATCCAAAGCACGCTTTTGTGCCTCGGTTTTCATTTTTTGTACCAGCATGCTGGTAGACATTCCTGCAGCGCAGCATAAGACGATTGTTTGCATTTTTGGGTGCCTCGATTGTGACTAGCCACCTTGGCTGTGCAAATATAAAACAGTGCTGTAACACGCTTGTAAATACCTTAGATCCATACGATTTGATTATGATTTTCACTTAATCTTTAAAAAACAAATTGTTAACTAAAAATTATCATGAAAATTTTTTTCAACACTGTGATCGACGATAGACTTTTATTCGCAGACAAAATCCATAAATCCTATTTAACCTTTAAAAACAGCAAGATAAATTATTGGCAACTAAACGATGAGAGAAGCATCTCGTTTTTACACAGGATGAATTGAAAATTATTTTCATTAATTTATTCTTCTGGTTATGGCTTTATGCCGCGCGAAAAACAGGCTAGTTTGGAACACAGATCGCCGATTGGCATAACAGAAGGGACACTGCAGTCATGGATCTCGTTTACCACATTCAGTTTCGCCAAAGCCCGTTCAATCGCCAGGAGGCGAAAATTGCCCGAACCATCCTGGATAATCCCGGATTCACGTCAACGGCAACCATTGAGCAGCTGGCCGAACGTGCCGGTGTCAGTACCGAGATCGTCGCGCATTTTGCTCAGTCCCTTGGCTGCCAGGATCTTAACGACTTTGTCTCTTTGATGCGCACCCAACCCGTACCAGCAAGCGCCGCTACCGCGGTGGCTCAACCTGTATTGGGCAGCATGGATATCGCTTTCGCATCAGCCGCCGGCATCGGTAAGCTACCGGGCGTCAGTTCCACAACGCTCAGTCGTTTTGCCAAATCCATTGGTTGCGAAGATATTGGTGACATTGTCTATCAGATCCGCGCACGCCAAAATCAATTCAGCCAGCAGGAAGCAAAGGTCGCGCAAACCATTTTGGACGATGTCGCCTTCGCGTCTTCCGCCACCATCGAGCTACTTGCCACCCAGGCAGGGGTCAGTCCGGCAACGATCACGCGCTTTGCCAAAACCATTGGTTGCGATGATATTCGCGATTTGCGAATGAAATTGGCGCAGGCCAGCGTAAGCGGCTCACGCTATTTAACCGCACAAACGGCGCCTAATGGGCCACCACGCCTGTGGTTGCAACGCGTTAATGACATAGAAACCACGCTCCATCAACAGCTGCAGCAGGTAGAGCATGCGGCGTTGA
The DNA here is from genome assembly GCF_017832355.1 of Serratia sp. PL17. Classification (GTDB taxonomy): domain Bacteria; phylum Pseudomonadota; class Gammaproteobacteria; order Enterobacterales; family Enterobacteriaceae; genus Serratia. The sequence continues at coordinate 659,819 of NZ_JAFIBY010000001.1, read as the reverse complement.
TCGAAGCCAGCCAACACTTAAGCCAGTCCAAAAGCGTGCATATTTTTGGTGTAAATAGCATGGCACTCTACGTCAATGAATTGCAGCAACGCTTGGTCGGACTCGGCTATCCTGCCTTTGCCTGCCAGGACGCCGCGCTGATGCGTATGACGGCCTCCACGCTCAGTACGCAACAATGCGTTGTACTGCTGTCAATGAGTGGGGAAAACGCTGATCTGCTTAACGCCGCGAAGTTGGCCGGCGCTACTGGCGCTTACCGTATCGCCTTGGCCCCGGTTGGCAGCACGCTGGCTGGATTCGCCGACAAAGTATTGCCACTCAGTGGCGGTAGCGCTGCACGTTATGGACTAATGTTAACGCTCGATCTGCTGCTGGCGCAGCTACTGCCTGAGAGCCTGAGTTCGCAGACGGAAGATTAAATCTGCCTCCCTTTACCATTCGGTTCCTCCTTCAGCACAGCCCGCACTATGCCCATAACCTGAGGATTTTCCTAATTAACCATCTGGATTGCCGTTGCCTATTGATGGGAATATTCTTACTACGTTATCGTAAACCTTCCACATAGATATCAACCTAAGTGGAATTTGCAGGACTTTATTTTTTATATGGCTTCTCTGCCAGCTTCGGCTGGCATTTTAAATTTCACCAGCGGTAAAATTCTATGATCGATTATTCCCTTTACGGTCTCTGCGATAAAGATATCGAGACGTACCGTGAGCACATATATCATCTGGTCGGTAAAAGTGTCATTCATGTGCTTTCCGCTAACACACCCATCACCAAGCAAAGTATTCTCGCCTATCTGATCAAAGAGATCGAGAAACAACCCGATGACTACAGCCAAAAGCTGCACAGAGCAGCAATCGAAGTTATCGGGGTAACAGGCCGCTAAGGAGAAGCATGCGCAAGTCGGATCTATGCACCATCATCTCTATTCTCGTCGTCGTAGTCATGATGTTAGTGGCGAACTGTAGCGCGGGTGATATTTCACTACTGGGTGCCGGGAGTTAAGATCTGACGCTTTGAAAGGCAATATCCGGTTTACATAACCGGATAGGGTCTTCATAACGGAGTGTGGCAGGCGTTATGTCACGTTAACCGCATCCTGGCAGCGCTGTGAGTTGGGCAGATGTACGCGTTGACCAAACCATGCAGGCCAGAAGCGGGTAAACCCTTTTAGATACGGCATCTTAAACCCTGATAACTAACGGCATTCACCCGTAATCGAGTTTCTGCCCTGTGGGCAAATGTCAGAATGCTGGGGAATCACGCCCAAGATTGACCCCAAAGGCCCTGAGCAGCCGGATAGCATTAAAATAGCCAACAAAAATAATCCCCCTCTCATCCCATCCTCCTTCTCATTTGCGCTATTTGGTTATAGATCACTTATCGCCGGCCGTCTTTAAAAAATGGCCTACTTTCATGTAAAAATCTGCGTATCAGTGCAATTAACATGATGACTCTTTTGCAGATTGCACAAGCTTATCGATCGGCATTGTAAGCCGGCGATAGAAATGCTGATGAAATGGCCGATAGCCACCACGGTGGTTTATGCATCAAACCCTATCTGGCGCTTTGTCAGCGGGGAATCATACAGGAGAAAATGAAGAGATATGATGAAGAGGAATTTCAGATACAAAAAAACCGCCTTCCGGCGGTCACGACATTACTACTTATTGCTTGTTATTCTTGAATTTATTTTCCTGGTACCCGGGGCGGGACTTGAACCCGCACAGCCATAAGCCGAGGGATTTTAAATCCCTTGTGTCTACCGATTTCACCACCCGGGCTCGGGAAAATTGGAGGCGCGTTCCGGAGTCGAACCGGACTAGACGGATTTGCAATCCGCTACATAACCGCTTTGTTAACGCGCCTAAATTCTATTTGCCTTGTTCAGGCTAAAGCTCGTGAAACACCAGCTTTATCAAATTTGGAGCGGGAAACGAGACTCGAACTCGCGACCCCGACCTTGGCAAGGTCGTGCTCTACCAACTGAGCTATTCCCGCATCAATCAGAACTTACTGATTTTTTTGCTATCTTTCGGCAAATCACTGCTGCCGTCTGATGCGATGCATTCTACTTACCTGACGTAATGAGTCAATAAAATTGTTGTCTCATTACGTTTGTTTGACGATTTTTGCACCGCTTTGATCAGGGTTCCAGCAAATCTTTCCTGGCAGCGTTCAAATATTGGAACATTGACCAGAAAGTCAGCACCGCTGCGATGTACAACAAACCAAAAGAGACATACTCAACGGAGCGATCTGGACGCCACAACAATCCAACCAGCGACATCATTTGCGCCATGGTTTTTACTTTACCAATCCAGGATACGGCCACGCTGCTACGTTTACCAATCTCCGCCATCCACTCACGCAGTGACGAGATAATAATTTCACGGGCAATCATGGTCGCCGCAGGCAGAGTGATCCACCAGGTGTGGTAATGTTCCGCCACCAGCACCAGTGCCACAGCCACCATCACCTTATCTGCCACCGGGTCAAGGAACGCCCCGAAACGGGTAGTTTGCTTCCAGCGACGGGCGAGGAAACCATCAAACCAGTCGGTTATGGCAGCAAACACAAAGATAACGGCGCATAGCATCGGAGCCCAAGTGAATGGCAGATAAAATGCCAGTACAAAGAATGGGATCAGAACTACGCGGAACAGAGTAAGCCAAGTCGGTATATTCAATTGCATAATGCTAGGGTAACTATCTGGCTGGAGTGGAAATTAAGAGTATGTTGCTACATTGCCCTCAGTGTTTCAATGCATTGTAGATCTTTTCTGCCAATGCTTGTGAAATACCCGGCACTTTTGCAATTTCCTCCACGCTGGCGTTCAATAATGGTTGAAGTCCGCCCATATACTTCAACAACACCTGTCGCCTTTTTGGCCCAACACCGTCGATCAGTTCCAACGCGCTGGTATTTCTTACTTTTGCCCTTTTCTGGCGATGTCCGGTGATTGCGTGGTTATGCGAATCATCGCGGATATGCTGGATCACATGCAGCGCCGGCGAATCCGACGGCAGAGCAATGCCCTCGCCTTCCGGTACAAAGAACAACGTCTCTAACCCGGCTTTACGATCGGCGCCTTTAGCAATGCCAATCAGTAAAGGTTTGTTCTTATCCCAGGTCACATTCAGCGAGTTAAACACATCAATCGCCATGCCCAGTTGCCCTTTACCACCATCAATAAAGATAACGTCAGGGATTTTTTTCTCTTCCAGCGCCTTACCGTAACGGCGTTTCAGCACTTGCGCCATCGCGGCATAGTCATCCCCCGGCGTAATACCGGTGATATTATAGCGCCGATATTCAGAACGCAGCGGCCCATTACCATCAAATACCACGCAGGACGCGACCGTTTGTTCTCCCATGGTATGGCTGATGTCGAAGCATTCCATGCGGTTAATCTCGGTCAGGTTCAACACTTTAGCCAATTCTGCAAGCCGCTGGTGAATCGTCGACTGCTGGGAAAGTTTGGTCGTCAGCGCGGTCGCCGCGTTTGTACGCGCCAGTTTAAGGTAACGCGCACGATCCCCTCGCGGTTTACTCTGGATCTGAATCTTACGACCCGCCAGTTCAGAGAGCGACTCAGCCAGCAGGTCTTTTTCCGGCAAGGTGAAATCCAACAGAATCTCCGCCGGCAAGGTGCGCATCTGGCTACCCTGTAAATAGAACTGGCCGACAAATGTTTGTACGACTTCGCTCATTTCGGTGCCGCCCGGTACTTTCGGGAAATAACTGCGGCTGCCCAACACTTTGCCCTGGCGAATAAACAGCACGTGCAGGCAAGCCATACCTGCCTCGAACGCCACGCCGATCACGTCCAGATCGTCACTATTGCCAGAAACAAACTGACGTTCAGTTACCCGCCGAACCGCCTGGATCTGATCGCGTATGCGCGCGGCGTCTTCAAAGTTCAATGCTTTACTGGCGTTTTCCATCCGTTCAATCAACTGATGCAATACCTGCTGATCTTTACCCGACAGGAACAGACGCACATAGTCCACCTGCTGTTGGTATTCATCCTCGCTGACTAGCCCGGCGACACAAGGCCCCAGGCATCGACCGATCTGGTACTGCAGACAAGGCCGTGAGCGGTTGCGGTACACGCTGTTCTCACATTGGCGTATCGGGAACAGTTTCTGCAACAGCGCCAGCGTCTCGCGTACGGCATAGGAATTGGGGAATGGGCCAAAGTATTCGCCCTTGGCGTGTTTGGCACCACGATGCACAGCCAGCCGCGGGTGGCTGTCCGCACTGAGGAAGATCAGCGGATAAGATTTATCGTCTCGCAAAAGAACATTATATCGCGGCTGGTATAACTTTATGTAGTTATGTTCCAGCAACAGCGCTTCTGTTTCGGTATGCGTAACAGTTACGTCTATTTGCGCGATATTTTTAACCAACGTCTCCGTTTTGCGGCTACCAACCTGCTGGCGAAAGTAACTGGAGAGGCGTTTTTTCAGGTCTTTGGCTTTGCCGACATAGATAACCGTGCCACTAGCGTCATACATACGGTAGACGCCAGGTTGGCTGGTTACGGTGCTTAGAAATGCTTTGGCATCAAAACGGTCACTCACTGCTTAACAACGTCTCCGCATTGAACAATCCGTGTCGGATAGCCAGGTGTGTCAATTCGACATCGCCGCTGATATTCAGCTTACTGAACATGCGGTAACGGTAACTGTTCACTGTTTTAGGGCTGAGGCTCAGTTGCTCTGAGATTTCATTCACCTTTTTGCCTTTGGTGATCATCAGCATAATTTGCAGTTCGCGCTCAGACAGGCAGCTGAACGGCGTCTCAGTCTGCGGTTCCAGCTGGCTCAGAGCCATCTGCTGGGCGATGTCGGACGCGATATATCGCTGCCCGGCCTGCACGGCACGAATAGCATTGACGACATCCTGTGGGGCCGCCCCCTTGCTCAGGTAACCCGCAGCGCCCGCCTGCATTACTTTGGCAGGCAATGGATTTTCCGTATGAATAGTCAGCATGATGACTTTAACGTCGGGCGCATAACGTACAATTTTACGCGTGGCTTCCAACCCGCCAATACCCGGCATATTCATATCCATAAGAACGATATCTACAGCATTGCCACGGCACCATTTAACGGCATCCTCACCGCACTGGGCCTCACCGACAACTTTTATACCTTTGATATCTTCCAGAATGCGTCGTATCCCTGCGCGCACCAGTTCGTGGTCATCAACAAGAAGAACGCTAATCAAGGAAAAATCTCCAAAAAGAAGGGAGTAACGCAATCAGCCTCTGTTATAGCCTGAGATATTACTTGTTTTTCAGACAAGAATGAACACAGATTAATACTTACTCCCGATTAACTTTGCGCAGTGGGCCTGACTTTTGAATTTTAGTCCCTAACGCAGCCCGATAAAAGCCAGCCTGCCGATGAAAATAGGCGATGTAAATATTACGGTGCATACCTTTGCCCCATGATACAGAACCCAAGGTTAACTACAGGTAAAATCAGTGTAAGCAATCGCAACATTGATAATATTAACACGAATACAATACCATTGTAATTCATTGAAAATGAACAAAATAGCAACCATTCATTTATCTGCCCCTTGGGTAACCACGATGGAAGACATTATTTCCTTATCTTACGGGCAACACACGGCAGGTAGAAAGCATTGATATTTTAAATAACTTGTGCACGTTAACTGCGAGTTAGCGATCAAATACTTATTAAGTTTGGAAAAATAACTAACCTATTATTCTCCAACAAACCTGATGTCTGGCAGCAAGCTGCCGATGCATTAATCACTAATGAGTACGTGCCCTAATATGGCGACAGTGACACCTTAGCCCGATCCCGCAGCCTCCTCCCCGTGCTGGCACAGCCCCATCAGTGCAGATGCATTTCTGCATGCTATGCTATACTCCGCGCCCAGTTAAAGACGCATCTGCACGCCAGAGTGAATGAAGCCGGTGTGGGTGCGCATCAAAAATGCATATTGTTTCAGGCTTCGGCCTCAAAAATCAGGAGAGAAAATGAGCAACGTTGATTTCACTACGTCTGCAAACCCGGAAACGCTGGCAACAGAAGTCGCCTGTCTTAAAGCCACGCTGACGCTGATCCTGAAGTCGATCGGCCAGGCTGATGCCGGGAAAGTCATTATCAACATGGAACGCTTTATCGCACAAATCGAAGATCCGACCCAGGCCGAAATCTTTAAAAACAGCATTCAGCAGATTAAGCACGCCTACCGTCAATAATCTGTCTCCTTCAGGCCTGCCGTCAGGGCGGGCCCGCTCCCTCTGCGGTTTCCGACGAATTGATTCCCTTGGTTATTTCAGGCAATGTGTTTTTTATTTACGCCAGAGAGACATATGGGCATCGTGGTTAAAGCGCTGATCGGCGCGTTGGTGGTGGTATTCATTGCGCTGCTTGCCAAAAGTCGCAGTTACTATATTGCCGGTCTTGTGCCATTGTTCCCCACTTTTGCACTGATTGCTCATTACATTGTCGGCAGCGAACGTTCGATAGAAGCCCTGAGAACCACGCTGATTTTCGGCATGTGGGCCGTGTTACCCTATCTGGTCTACCTGATCTCACTGTATTGCTTTATCAACAGCATGAAGCTGTCTTGGGCACTGCTGGCTGCCGTATTGTGTTGGATCGCCGCAGCGTGGCTATTGGTTAGCCTATGGGGGTGGTGGCAGGGGCGCTGACGGCCCCCGCCAGATTCATGGCTTGCTGGCCTGCAGGACAAATCCGCGTTGCATATCGCCGGCGATTCGGAAATAACGGCTCTCACCGGCACGTAACGTCATCGGTAAGCGGCCGTTGGTATCGCGCCAAATGCACAGGCTATTTTCGATCATATCCTGCCCAATGCTAATTTCATTATTACCTACGGGTATCCGAAACTCGGCCTTCTCTTTGGCCGCCAGTGATGCAGCAAACTCTCCGTTGATATACACCCCGGTACGGCAACTCCCTGCCAGCATTCCGCTGTCACGAACAACGACTACCGTTGCAAATGGCGTTTGCGGCACGTTCTGATAAAGCAACAAACGGCTAGGTGGTGGTAACTCCGCCTGTTGTAATGGAACACTTTGGGTGGCGCAGCCAGACAACAACATGGCCGTAACGAGTAAAGCGGCGTAATGCTTCATCCTGAGCTCCTGAAAAAAAACGATCCTCATAGTAGCAAGAGAATAACCGCCGGCCGTAGCACTGAAGCGCTGTTGGTAGAAAAATAAGATAACTTCCAATGCGCTGGGGAGGATAGAAAAGAGGGTCATCTCCGCTTACCCACATTTTTCTATGTATAACAACCGGAAACATAAGAATATTCTGGTGTTATTATATTGAAATAGATAGGATTTTTATGGATAATCTAAAGCTTAACCATGCGTTTCTTAATGTCATCTTGAAAAACGCCACTCACATAGTTAAAGCCTTCATCTGTCACGTAAACTCGCGAATACCCATTTTCCGATAATTCAGTCACCATATAACCGGAACTGATCATCTCCGGAGAGGGTGCATTCATCAGGGTGATAAAGCCCCGTCCTCGACACCACTGATAAAAACGCGTACGGCCATAGCCCAATGAATCACCCACATCTGAAAGATTTCTCAACCCATCATAATTATCTGATAATGAAGGTAAACCAGCACTGTCTTTAGGCACTTCAGGTTTATTCGCCAAAATAAAACTCCCTTTAATGTCTTCATTATCATGACAATCATCTATCGATCCTGAATCTAGAAAATTTACACATGGATTGCAATCGCATTACCTGAAAATTCAATAATAGTTTTAACTGTGAAAACCCATAAAAAGCAATATAAATACCCTGCAACCAATTTTGCATACTTTAAATATCCTTTCTTAACCAAGAATAAAGAAAAACCCTTGGGTAAATATCTTAAAAATGCAGGAATATAAAACCCGAAAAAAAACTTAGCGCGTGTATTATCACAATTAATTATTATTTCAATCATCAGTGAATTTCTCAGCCTCCATCCAGGCCGGCAGACTACATCAACCTCATCTAAACAATAACTATTATCATTTCCTTTTTTGGCACCAATTTATTACACTCCTCCCTTCCTCTGCTAGGAAAATTCCTAGGGAGTGCGTATAGGACGAAAGGAAGAGTCAGGGACACCATGAAGACGTATAGATTTTTGATTATATTACCATTAATGGCATTGAATGCCTGTACACAGTGGGAAAGAGCGGGTGCAGGCGCTGCCACTCGCGATGCTGAATATGCCGAATGTAAAGGGCGCGGCTTCGAGCGTTTTCCACCCGACGTGGTGAGAGATTTTGAATTTAGCTACGAAAACACCTATCAGACTTGCGAGAAAGATAAGAAGAACTGCCCGGCAGGTTATCGCTACGAAAAACAACCCTCGTTTAAAACGGTGCAAAATGATCGTAATGAGGGGGCCCGTTCGGCAACCATCGAAGCCTGCATGTACGGCAAAGGCTGGCATGAGAAAACGTATTATTGGCCACAGTATTAGGAATGCCAATGACAGGGTTGGCATGGCGCCTTCACCGATAGCGCGTGCCGCCGGAGATTATTCATCATCACCGTGCGGCATGCCGGACCTAGGTTTACGCTTGTCCCCTTCCGGCTTTTTATCTTTTGCCGCTGATAATGCCCGGCCAATCAGCCACAACAACAGCGGCATTAGCAGCAGGCACAGCCCCAGTGTAATCAGTGCATTTGTCATCCGTTCTCCGCCCGATTTTTCCGCTCACTCTGTCTGAGTGTAGCAGGCTTATCCGTCGGTTTTTATCCTTCCCAAGCGCGCCAATGTTGCCCCCCTTACCGGTGTTAATGGAATGCGCGGCGTTGAAAACTGCCAGCCGAACACGTGGCGTGCCGCTGTCGCACAGATCTTGCCCTGGCAGGCCCCCATGCCACAGCGGCTCCTCAACTTGGCCGACGTCCAGTCAGGCAAGCCACTAACCTCCCCCAGCGACACATCTTCACAACGGCACAACAATGTTTCGGGTGTCGCCAGCGCTTTCAATGCTGGATTAAGCACAAAGGCTCGCGCCACCGCATCAGAAAATTGCTGCCACTTGGCACGTTGTGCCGTTAATGCCTGCATATTCTCCAGATTGCCGGTTGCGGCATATCCAGCAATGGCGCCTTCAGCCAGCGCCAGTTCACTGCCGCCAATACCGGTACATTCACCGGCTGCATAAATATTCGCTTGGCTGGTCTGCTGGTCATCGCCCACCGCAATAACGTCATTGTCGATACGGCATCCCAATAGCATCGCCAGCTCGATATTCGCCACCAGCCCAAAACCACAGGCCAAACGTTCGCAGTCCAGTGTCACCACGCGCCCGCCTTTTTTAATCCTAACCGCTTTTAGCCGCTGTTCACCTAACGCCTCCAGCACATGGCAGCCTGGACGATAATGGCTATTGGCGAGAGCAAAAGACTGGCGTAACTTCACAGGCCAACGCCATAACCCGCCGGCAAAAGCCGCTATTTGCGAGACGGGCGCTTGCTCCGCCAGCATTATCACTTCCCCCCCTGCGCTGGCAACACTGTTGGCAACGGCCAGCAGCAATGGGCCGCTACCCGCAATAACCACCCGCTCTCCTTTAATAGGTAGCCCTTGCTTAATTTGCGCCTGCAGGCCGCCCGCGCCGGTCACGCCCGGCAACGTCCAACCGGGAAACGGGAGCAACAGTTCCCGAGCGCCGCAGCACAAAATCAGTTTTTGATACTCCACGATGCCACTGTCCGCCGCATCTTCGTAGAGAATGCTTTGCGGCCCACACTGGGCTACGATTTTGACACCATTAAGCAATGTTATATTACTCTGTGCCTCAACGGCCCGACGGTATTGCTGCGCTAGCGTAGGCAGCGCTACATTCGGGCCATCGCGCCAGATTTGCCCACCCAGACGGAGGTTGTCGTCAAGCACCAGCACTGACCGGCCACTCTCTGCCGCAGCGCAAGCCGCCGCTAACCCGGCAGGACCAGCACCAACAATCAGTACATCACACGTGAGCTCACTCATTCTCTGTCCTTTCAATATGCATTCCAGGTTGACACAGTGTCTGACACGCCAGCCTCCGAAGCCCATTCACCGTGACACGACACTCTTGGCAGATACCCATGCCACAAAACGGCGCACGTAATTGGCCGCTGACAGAAAAACGGCACCCATCCTGTCCACTCAGGCTGAGCGCAGCTGCCACGGTAATGCCCTCCGGCACGCAGAGAGTTTCACCGTTAAGGGTTAACGTAAGTAGAGTCTGTTTCTTGTTCATACCGACAACACCTCTTTCCGAAACATGCGCGATGCCAGATAAGGCGTGTCATCAATGGCCGGTCGATGATTATGGATCTGCGCCGCGATCAGTGCTGCGCTACCCAACGCTGTGGTGACACCCAGCCCTTCGTGACCTAACGCTAACCATAACCAGCGATGTTGAGGATGCGGGCCCAGCAGCGGCAAGCCGTCGGCAGTCGCGGCGCGTTGACCGGTCCAGCAGCGGATAATGTTCATCTGAGCCAGTTCAGGCAGGAAGGTGTTGGCACGTGCCAACATGGCGGCCAGCAATGCCATATCGATAGTGCTGTCAGGGACATCAAACTGGCGTGACGAGCCGATCAACAACTGGCCTGTTGGGCGAGCCTGAACGTTAAATGCTACCGAAGTGCCATCACTGGCATGGGCACTGGCGCCATAACCCAGTTCAACCAATTGATGACGCACCCGTCTGGGGTAACGATCGGTGATCGCAAGATGCCCTTTCTTCGCACGTAATAAGGGGTGTTCCAACAGCCTATCGGCCTGCAGGCCACTGGCCAGTACGACAACCGGCGCCGTTAGCCGTTCACCGCCGGCCAACACAACGGCCTGCGCTTCCAGCGCGATCGCCTCACCCGTGATCACCCTGACCGCAGACCCGGCGTCAGCGACTAACCACCGGGCAACGTTAGGGGCATACACGATGCCGTCACCCGGCACGCGTAATCCCCCCGCCAACCCGGCACGCAGCATAGGTTCCAGCTCCACAACCTGAGTGGAGCTCAATGTTTCACTGGCGACCTCATATTCCGCCATACGTTGCCGCTTGCCTGCGGCAATGGCCATTTCATCGTCCCGCTCTGCCAGCCACAACGTACCACAACCGCGCCAGGCGCAGCTTTCCGGCATCCGGTCCACCACGCTGCGCCACAGTTGCAGCGAGTAGGCGCTTAAGGCCAGTTCCGCCGGGTTATCATCCATACAAACCAGATGCCCCATGCCTGCTGCCGTCGCACCCGCACGCTGATTGTCTACCAGCAGGACTTGAACCCCCTGCCTTGCCAGCTGCCAGGCGCAGGCAGCACCAATGATGCCAGCTCCCACCACAATCGCCTCGGCACGCCTGCAGGCAACCATTAACGGATCCCCCAAATAAAGGGATCACGCTCATCTAACAACAGTTGGCTGTCAGCACACACATAGGCTTGCCCACGAATAAACGGCGTCACGCGATCGCCGTTATGCTGGTAATAGCCGCTGAATTGGCTACCAATCACACTTGCCTGACGCCAAATTTCTCCTGGCTGTAATTTTCCGTCAGCGGCCAGACAGGCCAGCTTTGCACTGGTGCCAGTACCGCAGGGGGAACGGTCATAAGCCTTGCCCGGGCACAGTACAAAGTTGCGGCTGTCAGCCTGCATATCGGCGGCAAAGAGTTCGATGTGATCAATAACGCCACCCTCTTCCCCATAAATCCCCGCCAGCTCCAAAGCCTGACGCACAGCCCAACAAAAGGCCGTTAGGGCCTCCAGGTTTTGCGTATTGATAGCCAGATGATGCTCGCCGATCAGAAAAAACCAGTTCCCGCCCCAGGCAATATCGCCAACCACCGTTCCGTACCCCGCCACCTCAACCTCAACCTGTCGGCGATATCGGTAAGCGGGCACGTTTTCCACTGTTACACTGCCATCCGCGTGCAACGTGGCATTCACCGTACCCACCGGGGTTTCTATCAGGTGCTCCCCTACGCCAATCCGCCCCAGATAGGCCAGCGAGGCCACCAGTCCGATAGTGCCGTGACCGCACATCCCCAGATAACCGGCGTTATTAAAGAAAATCACCCCTGCCGTTGCCTGTGGTGAACAGGGTTCACACAGTAAAGCCCCCACCAGCACGTCATTGCCGCGAGGCTCCAGAATAATAGCGCTGCGCCAGTCGTCATACTGTTGGGCAAACAGTGCCTTGCGCTCCGCCATACTGCCGGTGCCCAATGTGGGGAATCCATCGACGATCAGCCGTGTTGGCTCACCGCCAGTATGGGAATCGATCGCGCGCAGCCGGGTGAATTGCGAAGTAAGAGCCATCGGAGTCTCCTGGGTTAATGAAATGTTACCGATAGCGTTAGCCTGACCGAATATGCTGATGACGGCTTGATGCATTTCGGCGCGGGGAATGCAGAAATCAGCACAATTTCCGGCTTGGCGGATTACCGGATGCCCGCTCAGTGGCATGCAAAAGTATGCGGTGTTCCGCATAATTGGCAGCTACGCTTGAAAAGTTATAAGAAAGTTAATATTGATTAAGCGCTTCAAAAATGGCCTGCCCGGCCGCCTCAGATTTGAGTCACTCGACGGGAAAAGGTATTGCTATGCGATTAGCCCAAGACCATCCGGTTATCACTGCTCCCCGACCCCTTGTTGACGAACAGGAAGGGGACGTCTTTGCCATTGAACAACTGTCTCGCTGGTGCGATGGCCTGGCACAACAGCGCCCGAATACCCTGCATGACCTGCTGAATTCACTGGCATTGATCGTGCCGCTGCTCAACGCCATTCCCAACGTCGTGTTCTTTATCAAAGACGTGCAGGCACGTTATCTGTTGGCCAACCTGACACTGGCTAAACGTTGTGGATTTAAAACCGTCACGCCGCTTCTGGGTAAAACCTCGGCGGACGTATTCCCAGCGCAGCTCGGTTCGGGGTATACCGAGCAAGATCGGCGTGTACTGCACCATGGCGTTATGATCCAGGATCAGTTGGAAATGCACCTGTACAGTGGCCGTGAAACCGGCTGGTGCCTGACGCAAAAGCTGGCGCTGTATGATACTCAGGGCAAAATCATCGGCATGGCGGGCATATCGCATGACCTGCAAGAGGCCAAAGCGAATCACCCCGCCTATCAACGTTTAGCCGCCATAGACGTCTATATTCGTCAGCATTACGCCCGCCCAATTGCTCTCGAAGAACTGACGACGCTCACTGCGCTTTCCGTGGCGCAGATCGAACGTTACTGCAAACGCATTTTTCATCTCACGCCACGCCAGATGATCCACAAAGTACGCCTGGAAAAAGCCACCGAACTGCTGGCCAGCGATCTGCCCATTACCGACATAGCCTTGCAGTGCGGCTACACTGATCACAGCGCATTCAGCCGCCAGTTCAAGGCGATGACCGGCTCCACACCTCGCGATTTCCGCATCACGCTCGCACCATAACGCATTGACTCATATCAATAACCTCTTCCTTTTAGGCGTGGTAAACGTCAGGGTTTTGGCTATCTGATGTTCTGTCCAATTGTGCCAATTTCGTCATGGCATTCGGCGAAAACCGTCAAGCCCCTGCGAACAATACAGGTCAATCTGTGATTGGATTTTACCAATAATTCACCATTGATTAACAAACTTGGACGACAGGACAAACACTATGAGCCATAAAGCCATTAGCTGGAGCGGCGTATTCCCGGCGGTCAGCACTCAGTTTCGCAGCGACTTTTCTTTGGATCTCGACGCCACCCATACGGTGATCAAAAACCTGGTCAAGGACGGCGTTTCGGGTCTGGTGGTCTGCGGCACCGTGGGTGAAAATACCTCGCTGACAATGCAGGAAAAACTGTCAGTCATTGAAGTCGCACGTGATGCTGCACAGGGCAAAGTGCCCGTCATTGCCGGCATCGCCGAATTCACTACCGCCTTCGCGAAGAATATGGCGCGTGAAGCTCAGAAGGTCGGTGTCGACGGCATTATGGTCATGCCGGCATTGGTTTACTCTGCCAAACCCCATGAAACCGCCACACACTTTCGCAGCGTTGCCACCGCCACCGATCTGCCGATCATGGTCTACAACAATCCTCTCATTTATAAAAACGACGTGACGCCCGACATCCTGACGACCCTGGTCGACTGCGAAAATATCGTGTGCTTCAAAGACTCTTCCGGTGATACCCGTCGCTTTATCGATTTGCGTAATGAGGTCGGTGACCGCTTTGTGCTGTTCGCAGGCTTGGACGACGTCGTACTGGAAAGCATCGCCGTCGGCGCCGAAGGGTGGATCTCAGGAATGTCTAACGCCTTCCCACGCGAAGGCGAAACGCTATTCCGCCTGGCGAAGCAAAAACGCTTTGAGGAAGCGCTGGCGCTCTACAGCTGGTTTATGCCGTTGCTGCACCTGGATGCGCGACCGGATTTGGTGCAGTGCATCAAGCTGTGTGAAGAGTTAGTCGGCCGCGGCAGCGCTATCACCCGTCCGCCACGTTTAGCGCTGCAAGGCGAGACGCTTGCCGACGTCACTGCGGTGGTCAAAAAAGCGCTGGCAAACCGCCCAGCATTGCCGAATGTCGGTCTTTAATCGCCGCTCTCACTCGCCCGGTTCACTGCCGGGCCTAGCCACTTGCTAAACAGGGGGAACCCATGCCCAACGCCTATACCCTCAGCGGCAGACAGTTTATCGGCGGCCAACGCTACGCCAGCGGTGAGGCCGACCTTATCAGCCTGCGTGCCGATAACGGTCTGCCGACCGGTCATGTTTTTTTCTCAGCCAGCGCCACAGAAGCCGCTGCGGCTGCCGACGCAGCCGCACAAGCCTTCACGGCTTATTCACAATTCAGCGCCGAACGCCGCGCCGATTTTCTTGAGGCGATTGCCGACCAATTGGATGCACTGAGTGAGGATTTCTTTACCTTCGCCATGCAGGAAACCGCGCTGCCATTAGCTCGCCTCAGTGGCGAACGGGCCAGAACCAGCGGCCAGATGCGGCTATTTGCCACCTTGCTACGCCGTGGGGATATGCATGGCGTGCGCATAGACAGCGCGTTGCCGCAGCGGACACCGTTGCCACGCCCCGATCTCCGGCAGTATCGAACCGCCATCGGTCCGGTGGCCGTATTTGGTGCCAGCAATTTCCCTCTGGCGTTCTCCACTGCCGGTGGTGATACCGCCGCTGCACTCGCGGCGGGTTGCCCGGTGGTGTTCAAAGCGCACAGCAGCCATATGATCACTGCCGAATTGACCGCGCAGGCAATTGAACGGGCAAGAGAACAGCAAAACATCCCGGCCGGCGTCTTCAACATGATTTACGGCGACCGCATCGGTGCCGATCTGGTCCAGCACCCAGCCATCCAGGCGGTGGGCTTTACCGGCTCGTTACGGGGTGGCAGGGCCCTGTTCGATCTCGCCATGCGCCGCCCGCACCCTATCCCGGTATTTGCCGAGATGTCGAGCATCAACCCGCTGATCGTGATGCCGCTGGCGTTGGCCCGCCGTGGTGAGCAAATTGCGCACGAACTGGTTGCCTCCTTCACCTTGGGGTGTGGGCAGTTCTGCACCAAACCGGGGTTGATCATCGCCCCACGTGGAGAAGCATTTGATCAATTTATTCAGGAACTCGCCTCGAAGGTAAACGTTGCCGCGCCGCAGGCCATGCTGAACGCCGGCACGCTGACACATTTCCACAGCGGGTTGGCTGCACTCGAAAAACAACCAGGCATTCGCCACCTTGCCGGCAACCGCGAGGAACGACCTTATCTGGCGGCTCCACAGCTGTACCAGGCTGATATCGACTTGCTGCTGAGCGGCAACCCGCTGTTGCAGGAGGAAGTGTTTGGCCCTGTGGCCATTGTGGTAACGGTGGAAAATAACCAACAACTGACTGCCGCGCTCGATAGCCTGCAAGGGCAATTAACCGCCACCTTGCTGGCCGACGAGGGCGATTTACATGATGCCGCACCGCTGGCGCAACAGTTGACGCGCAAAGCGGGACGTGTGCTGTTCAACGGCTATCCGACTGGAGTAGAAGTGTGTGATGCCATGGTGCACGGCGGCCCTTATCCTGCCACCAGCGATGCACGCGGCACCTCTGTGGGCACGCTGGCTATTGAACGCTTCCTGCGCCCGGTTTGCTTACAGAATTATCCTGCGGCACTGCTGCCACCGCCGTTACAAGACAGTAATCCGCTTGGCCTGCTGCGGCTGGTTAACGGTATTTACACCCGTGACCCAGTCCACTCATCCGCCAACCATTAGCCAGACCACATCTGCATGCCATCTAATAACAAAAGGGTAAAACCATGACAACCCAAGGCAAATTCAAGAAGCAGCTTACGCTCACCGACTTAACGTTTATCGGCCTGGGCGCAATATTTGGTTCAGGCTGGCTGTTCGCCGCCAGCCACGTGTCCTCCATCGCCGGCCCAGCCGGTATTTACTCCTGGCTGATAGGTGGCCTGGCCGTCTTACTGCTCGGGATTGTTTATTGTGAACTCGGCGCCGCACTTCCACGCGCCGGCGGCATTATTCGTTACCCGGTGTTCTCCCACGGGGAACTGATGGGCTATTTACTGGGATTTATTACCCTAATTGCCTTCTCCAGCCTGATATCGATAGAAATTGTTGCTGCCCGCCAGTATGCCGCCGCCTGGTTTCCTTTTCTAAGCCAACCCGGCTCGGGCAACCCGACATTGATCGGCTGGCTGGTCCAACTGCTGTTGCTGTGTTTTTTCTTCGCCCTGAACTACTACAGTGTCAAAACCTTTGCGAAATCCAACAATCTGATCAGCGTGATTAAATTCGTGGTGCCGCTGTTGGTGATTGTGGTGCTGTTCAGCTTCTTCAAGCCTGAAAACCTGCACAGTCAGGGGTTTGCTCCCTTCGGCTCTGCCGGGGTGGAAGCGGCCATTTCAGCCGGCGGCATTATTTTCGCCTATTTAGGCCTGACGCCCATTATCTCGGTCGCCAGCGAAGTGCAAAACCCGCAGCGCACTATCCCTATCGCACTGATCCTGTCGGTGGTGTTGTCCACGATTATCTACGTACTGCTGCAAGTGGCCTTCCTCGGCAGTATCCCCAGCGAAATGCTGAGCGGTGGCTGGGCCGGCATCAGTCAGCAATTTTCACTGCCCTACCGGGATATCGCTATCACATTGGGCATGGGTTGGTTGGCATTTCTGGTGGTAAGTGACGCGATTATCTCGCCGAGCGGCACCGGCAACATTTATATGAACGCCACGCCGCGCGTGGTGTACGGCTGGGCGCGCGCCGGGACCTTCTTTAAGATCTTTACCCGCGTCGACGGAGAGTCCGGCATCCCACGTCCCGCACTGTGGTTGACTTTTGCGCTGTCGATCTTCTGGACGCTGCCTTTCCCCTCTTGGGAGAGGCTGATCGGCGTAGTGTCCGCCGCATTGGTGCTGAGTTACGCCATTGCACCTGTTACCGCCGCAGGCCTACGCCGCAACGCGCCTGATCTGCCGCGCCCCTTCTTCGTGCGTGGGTTCTGCGTGCTTGGCCCGGTATCTTTTATTATCTCGGCGTTAATCGTCTATTGGTCCGGCTGGGACACGGTTTCCTGGCTACTCGGCCTGCAAATCCTGATGTTTGTGGTTTATATCCTGTTCAAAAACAAGGTGCCAACCCACGCCGTCAGCCTGAAGCAGCAAGTTTGGTCCTCACTGTGGCTGATCGCCTTCTATGCGCTGATTATTATCGCGTCCTACCTCGGCAGTTTTGGCGGCATCAACGCGATCGGCCACCCGTGGGACACCCTCACTGTGGCGGTCATTGCGTTAGTTATCTATTACTGGGGAGCCTATACCTGTTTACCTCAGGCGAATTTTACCGGCGATGAAGAAGAGTAACTGCGGAGGGAATATCTGATGACGCAAACCCAACACCTGTCGCTAAACGATGCTTATCATCTTGCACTGCGTGCATTGCACAGCAACGGCTTCAGCGCCGAACATGCCGATGCCGTCGCGCAGAACGTGACTGCCGGTGAACGTGACGGCTGCGCCTCACACGGCCTGTACCGAGTGCTCGGCTGCGTGCGTTCGCTGTTGGCAGGTAAAGTCTCTGCCGACGCCACCCCCACGCTGATCGATCAGGCCCCGGGAATTTTGCGCGTGGATGCCCACGACGCTTTCTCGTTGCTGGCCTATCGTACGGCACTGCCAACCTTTATCGACAAGGTACGCACCAACGGCATCGCCGCCTTGGCGATTAACCACTGTGTGCATTACTCCGCGCTGTGGGCGGATATCGAGCCATTAACCGATCAGGGGCTGGTGGCACTGGCCTGTACCCCCAGCCATGCCTGGGTCACGCCTGCGGGTGGAACCCGGCCGCTGTTTGGCACCAACCCTATTGCCTTCGGTTGGCCTCGGCCACAGCGGCCGCCGTTTATTTTTGATATGGCCACCAGTGCGGCTGCACGCGGGGAAATTGAACTGCATCGGCGTGCGGGTACGCCGCTACCGCCAGGTTGGGGCATAGACCAACAGGGGGAACCCTCTACCGATGCCGCCAGCGTGTTGCAAGGCGCGATGCTGACCTTTGGCGGCCATAAAGGGTCGGCGTTGGCGGCGATGGTAGAACTGCTTGCGGGGCCACTGATTGGTGATATGACCAGTAAAGAGTCGCTGGCCTATGATAAGCAGACCGGTTCGTCGCCCTATGGGGGTGAGCTTATTATCGCGATGGATCCCGATCGTTTTTTGGGTACAGACAAAACAGCCCATTTAGCCCGGGCGGAGGCGTTATTTGCTGATATGAACGAGCAAGGGGCACGTATTCCAGGGGAACGGCGTTTTCAACAAAGACAATACAGTGAGCAGCATGGCATTACCTTACCGCAGACGCTGTATGACGACATTGTGGCTCTCTGCCGCTGAATGATGCAGGCCCGCACCGTGAATTGCGGGCCTGAATAAAAAGATTATCTGACCACCATCACGGAGATGTTGGCATGGCGCACAATGGCCGCGGCATTGGAACCCAGCAGATAGGTTTTCACACTTGGGCGACGCGAACCGATGATGATCAGGTCAGCGTCAATTTCCTCCGCCAATTCCAGTACCTGATCGCGTGGAGAACCGAAACTGACGGTATAATCCAGACGCTCCAGCGGAATGTCGACTTCCGACATGATTTTTTTCAGCTTATCGATGGCCTTCACTTCCGCCTGGTTTTCAAACTCTTTAATGCCAAACGAATACGCAGTGACGAACGCCGAAGCATCCGGCAACGTATGAAGGAAATGCACTTTGGCACCAGAAAGCTTCGCCAGATACTCAACATGCTTCAGCGCATGCTCGGTCAGCAGGTCTTCTTCAATATCTATCGGCACTAATATTGTCTTGTACATATCACATCCCTTCTATGTAACCGCAGTGCCTACAGGGTACTGCCGAGAGGGATAAGGGTGAACCGCTTTCTCGCGCTTTTGTGATCGGCAGTATAAACGAAAGGGAATGACTCTCTGTTTAACAGAATATAAACATAACATCCCTAACGGCTAGCCAAATAATTATTTCAGCGTCGGCTAAATCAGCTGTAAATACACCGCTTTCGCCGTGGCGGCGGTTTTATTGGCCACCGACAGTTTTTTAATAGAATTGCCGATATGAAAATTCACCGTCCGCTCGCTCAACCCCATTAACAACGCCGTTTCTTCCGAGGTTTTTCCTTCACTGCACCAGCGTAAAATATCCTTCTCGCGCAGCGTCAGTACGTCTTTTATCGCCTCGTCGTTCACCGATATTAATGCTTCACGCAGCGTTTTATGGGCAATCTGCGCCAGCCACAGAAAAAAGGTTTCGTGGCGTGCGCCGGCCTGCGGTGACTGGTCAGGGATCTTTTTACCGGCAAAGGTGAGAATACCCAGCCGACCATAGCAATCCTTGATCGACTGCGACCAACCTTCGCGAAGACCGAATTGCGCCATACGCCACCACAGCTCCGGCTTATTCTGATAGAACTGCTCGTCCCAATAAAACTGCAGCGTAGAGTGGTGAGCCCGTTCAACCATCGGGTCTTGCAGGTACACCCGCAGTTTGCGGTAGTCCTCCAGGTATGGCTCGGGGTAATTGCTTTCTATCAACATTTTTGGCCGGCTGGCCGGATAGCAGGAAAAGACCGTATAAGAAAAGTACTCAAAACCCAGCGCCTGAGCGCAAGGTGCCAACCGACTTAAAAACACCTCGCGGTCAGACAGGCTGCTGAGCAGATCATCCATCAAAGGCTGAATGTGAGTGTCCATAAAGCGGTTCTCCAGCGCACAGTGCAGGCCAATCAGTAAGTGAGGTTCACTATATCAGGGCGACAACGACCGTTTCATATAATATAAACACCCTGGCTATAACTAAAAGTAACGATGCCATACATGGGTGAATATATAACCACGTTAAACCCGCTGCTTGCTGGTTTTACCCAGAGAACAAAAAAATCCGTGTTGTTAACCTGTCATTTCTACCAGTGGACACCAATGTCCTCCCCCCATTACTTTTGCCAGTAACACCCGGAAAAATTTAAACCCGAATAAAAGGCTCAGCCTTTGCAAACATAAAAAAACTCACAGCGATTTTTATGGCAGAGGGTTATTCGCAATGACCCGCACCATAAGCAGAGATATCTCTTATTCGTGGGTACTGAATGACGTACAAACACAACTTTTCAATCACAGCAGCAATCATCTGAATCGGGCCCGCTACCATGACAGATTATAATGGCCATTTCCTGATGCTGTGCCTGATGGCGACCGGTACCTTTGCCATAGGTACCGATGCGTTTATCGTCGCCGGCATACTTAATGAGGTATCTGACACCTTTGCAATGAGCCCCGCACAGACAGGTCAATTAATCACGGTCTTTTCCCTGGCTTACATGATGTTTGCTCCTCTGACAGCCTGGCTGCTGGGCAACGTCAACCGTAAGCCTGTTTTACAGTTGGCTCTGGGGCTATTTATCGCCGGAAATCTGGTCTGCACTGATGCCGACAGCTTTTTGCAAATGTGTGCAGGGCGCGTACTGGCAGCGCTAGGGGCAGCTTGCTATATGCCACAGGCCGCCGCCGCTGCGGCTGGACTCGTCTCGGAAAAGCGCCGTGGGCTGGCGATAGCGATCGTTTATGGCGGCATGACGCTGGCTATCGCCCTGGGCATTCCTTTTGGAACCTTCTTGGCCACGCTGATCGGCTGGCGAGAGATCTTTTTGCTGATCGCACTGCTCGGTGCTTTCTCGCTGCTGGGCCTTTCACTGACACTCAATACCATCACGGCGCCGGGTAAACATACGCTGAAAGAACGGCTTGCCCCACTGCGGAAAAAAGCAGTACTGACAACCTTAGTGATCACCTTCTTCGCCGTTTGTTCCGAGCACATTGTTTACAGCTATGTGAGCGTATTGCTAAAAGACACGCAGTTGGGCCAGGAGGCAGTTTTGCCCCTCGCGCTGCTGGTATTCGGGGTTGGCGCAGTCATCGGCAACATCGTTTCCGGCCTGTTGACCGATACCTTCGGCAGTAAGTGTGTGCTGCTGCTTTCGGTGTCTGTTCAAACCGGTTCGCTATTCCTGCTGACGTTTTACGCCACGTCCCCTTGGTGGGTACTCACGATTTTCCTGGTGTGGGGCATTAGCGGCTGGATGTATCTGGTCCCCATTCAACATCACTTATTGTCATTGTCAAAACCTGTTGGTGCGTTGACCGTTTCACTAAACAGTTCGGTTTTGTATGCCGGTATTGCGGCAGGCAGTATGTTGGGTGGCCTGACGCTGTATACCTTACCGATTTACTGCCTGCCGCTATTGTCGTTGCCGTTGGGGATCTTCGCCCTGTTGTTAATACAGTTTTGCTTCCAGAAAGAAAAAATCGTGACGCCTCTGTCAGAAAAATGAATACCGTCAAACTGGCTGGATAGCTTTTCTTTTGAGAGCATTCCTAGAGTAGGCCCGCCATTGATCGTCTAATTTTTAATCACTACAAGACCGCATTTGAGAAGCCATTAACCCCGCTCTGCGGGGATTTTTTGGTCTTTCAATGCTCCGCTGAAGGGAAAGGCTGCATAAATAGAAAGGTACAAGGTTTGCTTTGGTGCTGATTGATCAACGGCACTAATCGTTTGAAATGTTCAGTTTGGCAATGAGTATCCAGCGCGGCTTGATCGGGCCACTCCTCAACGAAAATAAAATGTCCCGGATCCTGATGATCAATAAACAGTTCATAGGAAAGGCAACGTGGTTCCTGCCGGGTTTTCTCGACCAATTCCTGATACAGCGGCATCACCGTGTCTACACAATCGAGCTTGATAAAATCTTCTGCTATTACCTTTAGCATGTCGCCCTTTCCCTTCAGCATATCTATCATGTGGGGTCACTCTACCTGCGCAGAACAGAGTTTGCCTTTATTAAATGCAAAGTTTGGCATTCAGTGATTGCGCGCACAGATCTTCATCACCAGGCTTGAATCATCCCCGCCCATATGTGAATTTCAAGTTAACCAATTGTCAATTTTTGGTGTCCGCAAGAGTTCTTCCCTAGTCGCATGGCCAGGATCGCGTTTATCGCCGATTTTTTTTGCCCACAAAGGCCTGACCATTAGTCCTTTAGGCCTTTGGGCAAAAACTGAATACCGACAGTGAATGCTCCCGCAGTGGCAATGGAGGCAAGAAAGCTGCCGGTCTTGCGTCGCTCTCCGTCGTTCAACCTGTTTGAGAGGTTTAACCCAGTGAACAATACGACCTACACCAGCCCCGCGCTCAACTCAGCCATCAAGAAGACCTGGCGCAGATTGATCCCCCTGATGTTCTCTTTGTATTTTGTCGCCTTTATCGATCGCGTGAATGTGGGCTTTGCCAAAGACGCGATGTCGGTTGATATCGCCTTGTCACAATCCGCCTTCGCACTGGGTGCAGGGATATTCTTCGCGGCTTACGCCATCTTCGGTATTCCAGCCAACCTGCTGATGAATAGGCTGGGTGCGAAGGTTTGGCTCAGCGCCACCACGGCGGTATGGGGGGGGCTGTCAGCCTGCACGGGTTTCGTCAGCAACGAATACCAATTTATCGCCCTACGCTTCCTGCTGGGGCTGGCCGAGGCGGGCTTCTACCCCGGGATCCTTTTGCTTGCTTCCATTTATTTCCCCAACAAGATCCGAGCCTCAGTGATAGGTATCTTTGTGCTCGGGGTTCCCGCCGCCTTGACCCTGGGCTCACCGATTTCTGGCGCGTTGCTTGAAATGCATGGCGTACTCGGGCAGCCAGGCTGGTTTTGGATGTTTGTCTTGGAAGGTTTGCCGGCCGTTGGCCTGGGGATCTTCGCCTATTTCTATCTTGACGATAGCCCAGCCACAGCACGCTATCTGACTCCGGAAGAAAAGCAGGCGTTGGTGACGCAGTTAGCCCTGGAACAAAAAAATACCGAGACCAGCAGTGTGAAGGATGCGTTGAGGAATACCAAGGTTTGGCACCTGGCTTTTATTTACGGCACCATTCAGGTCGGCGTGTACGGCCTGTTGTTTTTCCTGCCCTCGCAAGTGGCCTCGCTAATGGGCACCAATATTGGGTTTAAAGCATCGCTGGTAGCGGCAATCCCCTGGGCCGTGTCAGCATTTGGGGTCTATTACATCCCGCGGTATGCCGATCGCAAAACCGCTCGCCGTTTACCCATCGCCATCGGCTGCATGCTCATTGCCGCGCTGGGATTGGTTGTCTCTTCCTATGCCGGTCCGATTCTTGCCATTATTGCGCTGTGTTTTTGCGCCGTCAGCTTTCTGGCGGTGCAACCGATATTCTGGACCCTGCCTGCACAGATCCTTTCAGGCCCGGCGTTGGCGGCCGGCATCGGTTTTTGCACCACGTTGGGCGCACTGTTCAGCTTCCTGGCACCGTTAATACGGACTGAGGCGGAACTGCGTTTCAATAGCCCGCATGCAGGCTTGATCGTATTGGCAATGTTCTCTTTGCTGTGCGCCGCGTTGATCTTCGCCTTAAAAGGATGGGCCGCGAACAACACCAGAAGCCATGCTCAGATCAGTAGATAATCTGGGCGTTGAAGCCATTCGATTTAGCTTATATTGAAGCGGTTAATGGGACACTGACCCTCAGGCACATTTTATGAAGGTCTTCCATGGAGGCATTAAGCGCCACTCTCGCCAAATATGGCCCAGAACCCGGCTTCCTGTTGCTGCTCATTTTCCTGTTTGCCTTGGGTAAGTCGGTCATTTTTATTTCTTCGGTACTGCCGCCCGCCTCAGTGACGCTGATGCTGGGTATTGTCGCCGGTAAACCGGTACTGGCCGACACTCACGTCTGGGCGGCAATTACCCTCGGTGCCCTACTCGGCTCCATTTTATCCTTCCACTGCGGCGCATGGCTTCAACATCGTAGAAGCGGAAACTGGCTGCCGGCCCGTTACCACTGTGCAGTGCACAAAGCGAAATCCGCGCTACAAAAGAATGGGATCCCGCTCTTGTTTGTATCGCGTTTTTTAGCTGTGATGCGCTACACCGTACCTTTGGTCGCCGGTATGATCTCTTTGCCACGCAAGCAGGTCTATTGCGCCAGTGCGCTGTCTGCCGGGGTTTGGTCCGTCGCCTTGATGTCTGTAGGGCAGCTATTTTAAGTGCCGTAATACCCGGCGGCTCTCATCGCCCAGGACTAATGCCCCATCAGAGAAACCGGCTGCGGCTAGGCTAAAGGAAGCATGGTCGAACGGCAAAGAGATGGAAAGCGCCTTGCTGCCACAATCCTGTCGCCATTCCGGTTATTGGGGACGAAACTCCAACGCGGCATTTTTAACGACACGATAAACAGCGGGTGAAGGGGGTTTGGGAAAGCTGGCATTTGTGATTGCCACTATCGCTGCGCGGCAAAGAGCGGGGTCACCGCCTTCGGCTTGAACATCTATGAGCATTCCATTCGGAGCCAGTTTAATTCTTAAAGAACATTTCTTACCGGCGTAAGCATCGGCAAAGTGGAAATGGCTTTGAATAGCCGCGCGTATCTGCGTGAGATACGCATTGATCTCGTCACCAGGTACAGGCGTTGCTTTACCTTCCAAGCCAGCAAAAAGCGCATCGACCTCGTCTCCAGATGGCCCCTGTTTAATCGCGCTGGTCTTAGAGCACCCCGTCAACAGCAGCGAGGCCATCACGAAAACTAATGCCGGTACGCTAACGTCAAACCCTAAATGTGTTTTCCTCACGATTCCCTTCCTTTTAAAACAGCCTGTGGCAGCCCGATTTATGGGCCAAGGTATAGCAGACGACGCCAATTCGCTGGCTATGACGTATGATTGCCTGGCTAAAAAGCAAAAGCCCACTCAGGTGGGCTTATTCTCATTCAGTTCTGGCGGATAGCGCGCTTCATTTCCCGCTCACCCGGCGATTGCGTTTTCACTGAGAGAGGGGCGACAAACTCTTTCCACTCTTTACCGCTCAACGGGTCTGCAGACACCTTGTTAAACGACTCATAATCATCTTTCTGGTCCGCGCATCCTGACAGCACAATCACGCCCAGAGCAACGAGTAGCGATTTACGCATATCTATATCCCTATAGGTAAAATTCGTGCAAATGATAACAAATCTCAACTTCGAGATAAAGCACGGATCTGAAAGCAAAAATAGGCATCTCAGTGTGATGAGCGCAGCGACAGATACCGTCCCTTTACGCCTGACGGCAAGCTATTGCCTCTTGTGGTCGTCACTACAGAACAGGTCAACGGCATGATTGATGATGGCCACGTAGTTAAGCACATACGCTTCGGGATGATTCTTAGCACAACCTGAGCAGGTGATACGCTTATAATGAGACAATATTAACGTTGGCGTGAAACGCCACGTCTGCATAAACGGTGAGTCCCTGATAGCCCATGTATCAATACCCTGAACATCTGACTGAACAAGTCGCCAATCTGCCACAAACCTGTGGGGTCTATTTCTTTCACGGAGACAACTGCGCGCATCCGCTATACATAGGCAAAAGCGTCAATATTCGCCGCCGTGTTCAGTCTCACCTGCGTAATCCGCGGGAAGCGCGATTACTTGCCACCACCCGTCGCATAACCTGCATCGAGACAGTGGGTGAGATTGGTGCGCTACTGCTTGAATCATCTTTGGTCAAACAACAAAGTCCACTTTACAACAAGCGACTGCGCAAAATTCGCCGGCTTTGTGCGTTACAAGTGCAAGACTCCCAAACGCGTATCGTTTACAGCGATGCGCTGGACTTTTCCCGAACGCCAAACTTATACGGCCTGTTTCTGCGGCGCACGGCGGCCATCGACTTTCTGCTCGATATTGCCGATCAGGAACGACTTTGCCTGACACATCTGGATATTGAAAAAGGCCGCCCCGGTCAACCCTGTTTTCGCCACCAATTAGGCAAGTGCGCAGGCGTATGCTGCGGGAAGGAAACCCCACAAGCCCATCAGACCAGGCTGATCGGTGCCCTGGAGCAAGCCCAGGTACGACACTGGCCATACCCTGGGAGAATCGCCATCGAGGAACGGCAAGGCCAACTCAAGGCCTTCCATATAATCAGTAACTGGTTCTACCTCGGTACCGCGGCATCGTTGCATGAAGCTGAAAAGCTCAGTTTCCCGGCCGATGAATTCGACCGAGACTGTTACCGTATTCTTTGTCGACGGCTATTCCATGAAAGCCGCGAACACATTCACTTGATTGACAGGGTATAACCCGTACCAAACCAATTCGCGCCCCTCGGAACGCCGAACCGGCAGGTTCATCCCATCAGAAGTTTCATTATCAATTTTGTAGGAAATCGGCGGTAGGAAGTCGATAGAAATGGGCGAAGACAGACCCGGCTTGCGCCAGATCACTTAACTGAATATTCACGCTAGATTTATGCAATTTTTGCGAAGCGTATCCCAATTAGGACACACAAAGAAAAATCAGAAAGGAAGAAAACACGCTAACTGCATGATTTGTTGGTGGGTCGTACAGGGTTCGAACCTGTGACCAATTGATTAAGAGTCAACTGCTCTACCACCTGAGCTAACGACCCAACGGGTTAAATTATTCGCCTCCACACCCCGAATGTCAAACGCTTACACTCATTAGTTTTTTTCATGCGATATTTTTAACCTCTTGTTTTATCAATGAGATAAGCCACATTAGGGCTATTAATCTGCTACGAGCCAGAGTAATCTTCCGCCCCCAAGACGTCCGATTTGCCTCCGCAGTGTAAAGAACAATCGACTTTTATCCCTCGCATAAATGTTGTAAACATGTTGCACAAAGGTGGCGTTATTGCACTACCTTACTAAAGCCGGGAAAACCGGATAATCGTATAAAAAAGAGCCACTTCAGAGCTCGCAATTTCACTCATGACAGGTAAAACAGGACATCATAAGATGGTAGATCAATCTAAAATAGCCGCAGAGGCACCGCCAGAATCAGAAGATCATCTACGGCGAAACCTAACTAACCGACATATTCAACTGATTGCCATTGGTGGCGCTATCGGTACAGGCCTGTTTATGGGGTCCGGCAAAACCATCAGTCTGGCCGGGCCTTCTATCATCTTCGTGTACATGATTATCGGCTTTATGCTGTTCTTCGTGATGCGAGCCATGGGCGAGCTGCTGCTCTCCAATCTGGAATACAAGTCCTTCAGCGATTTCGCCGCCGATTTGCTCGGCCCTTGGGCTGGTTTCTTCACCGGTTGGACCTACTGGTTCTGCTGGGTCGTCACCGGTATTGCAGACGTCGTGGCAATAACCGCCTATGCGCAATTCTGGTTCCCCGAACTGTCACAGTGGATCGCTTCGTTGCTGTGCATCTTGCTGTTGCTGGGCCTGAATCTGGCAACGGTGAAGATGTTTGGTGAGATGGAGTTCTGGTTTGCGATGATCAAAATCGTCGCCATTGTTGGGCTGATCGTTGCGGGACTTGTCATGATCGCCATGCAATTCCAGTCGCCTACCGGTACCGTCGCATCGTTCTCGCACCTGTGGAATGACGGTGGCATGTTCCCGAAAGGCATCAGTGGCTTCTTCGCTGGGTTCCAGATCGCGGTATTCGCCTTTGTCGGCATCGAACTGGTGGGGACGACTGCGGCTGAAACCAAAGATCCTGAAAAAGTGCTGCCACGCGCCATCAACTCAATTCCAATCCGTATCATCATGTTCTACGTGTTCGCGCTGATCGTGATTATGTCGGTCACACCATGGAGCTCAGTGGTTGCCGACAAGAGCCCGTTCGTTGAGCTGTTCGTACTGATTGGCCTGCCAGCGGCCGCCAGCGTAATCAACTTTGTGGTCTTGACCTCCGCGGCCTCTTCCGCCAACAGCGGGGTGTTCTCTACTAGCCGCATGTTGTTCGGTCTGGCGCAGGAAGGCGATGCACCTAAGTCGTTTGCTAATTTGTCCAAAAGAGCGGTACCGGCTAACGGCCTGACCTTCTCGTGTATCTGCCTGCTGGGTGGCGTGGTGCTGATTTACCTGATCCCGAACGTGATGACGGTATTCACGCTGGTTACCACGGTTTCGGCGATCCTGTTTATGTTTGTATGGACCATTATTCTGTGTTCGTATCTGGTTTATCGTAAGCAACGCCCAGCGCTGCACCAGAAATCGATCTACAAGATGCCGGCCGGCAAACTGATGTGCTGGGTGTGTATGGCGTTCTTCGCCTTTGTACTGGTACTGCTGACGCTGCGTGATGACACCCGTCAGGCGCTGATCGTCACGCCACTGTGGTTCGTGGTGCTCGGTCTGTCCTACGTGTTCTTGCGCAAGAAAAAAGTGGCTTAATCCTCTCCAGGGGGCGGTTCACTGTCCCCCTCCCCCCTCCGCTGGCGCTTAGCGCGGCCGGATCCCATCGATAATCACTCTCTGCACGTTTTCCACCGTCTGTAGAAAAAATGCCTCATCCTCTAAGGTCTTGCCGGTCACGGCTTCTACCTGTACCCAAAAATCGGCATAGTGTTGGGTGGTTGCCCACAGCATGAAGATCAGGTGGTGTGGATCTACCGCCGCGATATGCCCCTCGGCAATCCAGCGCTCAATCATGGCAGACTTCTCGTCCACCAGCGCCTTCAGCCCCCCTTGCAGTTCCTGTTTTAGCAGCGGCGCCCCTTGGATCATCTCCAGGCAAAAAAGCCGTGACGCCTGCGGATGATGGCGGGACACTTCAAGTTTCAATCGGATATATTCGCCAATAGCCTGCAGCGGTTCCTGATCGGCCCGTAACGCCTTCAACGGCGCCAGCCATACCTCAAGAATGCCTTTCAACACCGCCACATACAGCTCTTCTTTAGAAGGGAAGTAATACAACAAGTTGGTTTTAGATACATCGGCACGCTCCGCCACCTGGTCCAGGCTAGTACCGTGAATGCCGTACAGTGAGAAAAACTCCAGCGCAGCATCCATAATGGTGCTGCGCTTTGCGGCCACCGCACGTGAGCGGCGCGTGGGCGATTTAGCGGCTTGTGGCTTCACTACGGCTCCTTAAAGCAAGCTGATTCAAGCCAGCATAACAAAGCCACCCAATGAAACCTACGCCTTTGCCGACTACCCCTTCCGAGTGATTTTTTGCACCTTTAACGGGCAGCCGCGCTTATTTTTTGTGCACTCCATTTTTACCAAATGGTCTGTTTTAGACCATTTGCTCAACCAGGCAACTTCGTTTTATAAACAATGCATTGATAAACAAGACATTTTTAAAACTGGCACTGCGTTTGCAATAACTGTCGTATCCCACGCAGCCCGAAGGAACCAATTCAGGCAACGTGCGTACCGCCCTATTCGCAGACCCGAGGTGTTCAAATGAAAATTGGCGTATTTATTCCGATCGGCAACAACGGCTGGCTGATTTCCAGCAATGCACCACAGTACAAACCCACGTTTGAACTCAATAAAACCATCGTGCAGAAGGCCGAGCACTACAACTTCGATTTCGCCTTGTCGATGATAAAACTGCGCGGCTTCGGCGGCAAAACCGAGTTTTGGGATCACAATCTGGAGTCTTTCACACTGATGGCCGGGTTGGCCGCCGTCACCTCTCGCATCAAGATCTACGCGACAGCCGCTACCCTGACCATGCCACCCGCGATCGTCGCCCGTATGGCCTCCACCATTGATTCCATCTCAAACGGGCGCTTTGGCCTTAATGTGGTGACCGGGTGGCAAAAACCGGAATACGAGCAAATGGGCATGTGGCCGGGCGACGATTACTTTGGCCGTCGCTACGATTATCTGGCGGAGTACGTCAATGTGCTGCGCGACCTGTGGGGGACCGGTAAATCCGATTTCAAAGGTGAGTTCTTCCAAATGGACGACTGCCGCGTCAGCCCGCAGCCGCAGGCGGACATCAAAGTGATCTGCGCCGGACAAAGCGATGCAGGCATGGCCTTCTCAGCCAAATATGCCGATTACAACTTCTGCTTTGGCAAGGGTGTCAACACGCCCACCGCCTTTGCGCCGACCGCGGCACGCTTGAAAATCGCCGCCGACAGCGAAGGTCGCAACGTGGCCTGCTACGTGCTGTTTATGATTATTGCCGATGAAACCGATGAGGCCGCCCGCGCCAAATGGGAAAGCTATAAAGCGGGAGCCGATACCGAGGCCCTGGCCTGGCTGACCGAGCAAAGCGGCAAAGACACCACCTCCGGGGCCGACACTAACGTGCGCCAAATGGCGGACCCGACCTCTGCCGTTAACATCAATATGGGTACGCTGGTCGGTTCCTACGCCAACGTAGCACGCATGATGGATGACATCGCTACCGTACCCGGTACCGAAGGCGTGCTGCTGACCTTCGATGACTTCATCAAAGGGGTGGAAGACTTCGGCGAGCGGATCCAGCCGCTGATGAAAAGCCGCGCCGACGTTTGCCCACAAACCGCCACAAACCGTGAGGTGGCATGATGAAAATTGTCGAGAGCCAACCCGTAGTACGCCGTCAGATACCGCAGGCTGGGGACACAGTAACCCTGCCCGCCCGCCCGGAGGCCATCGCCTTTGCGCCGCAGGAAACGGCGTTGATCGTGGTTGATATGCAAAATGCCTACGCCTCGCCAGGCGGTTATCTGGACCTCGCCGGTTTTGATGTCTCTGCCACCGCCCCGGTGATCGCCAACATCAAACGTGCGATCAGCAGCGCACGCGCCGCAGGCGTCAAGGTGATCTTCTTCCAAAACGGCTGGGACAACCAGTATGTCGAAGCTGGCGGTCAGGGGTCGCCAAACTGGCATAAATCCAACGCACTGAAGACCATGCGCAAACGCCCAGAACTGATGGGTAAGCTGTTGGCGAAGGGCGACTGGGATTACGATCTGGTGGATGAACTGCAACCCCAGCCAGGCGATATTGTGATCCCGAAACCCCGTTACAGCGGGTTCTTCAATACGCAGCTCGACAGCCTGCTGCGCTCATATGGCATTCATCATCTGGTGTTTACCGGCATCGCTACCAACGTCTGTGTGGAATCTACGCTGCGCGACGGTTTTTTTCTCGAGTACTTCGGCATTGTGCTCGCCGACGCCACTCACCAAGCCGGGCCACTATTTGCTCAGCAAGCCGCGCTGTATAACATCGAGACCTTCTTCGGTTGGGTATCGGACGTCGACAGCTTCTGTGATGCACTTTCCACCCCGCTCAGCCAAACGGCATGAGTTTTGCCTGCCTCAAGGCGAACAACATCATTCACCAGGAGCACGACAATGCCAAAAACAATCATTACACCGCCGGGCACCGGCAAGCCACTCGCGCCGTTTGTCCCCGGTACACTGGCTGACGGCGTGGTTTACGTCTCGGGGACGCTGGCGTTCGATAAAGAAAATAACGTGGTGCATGTCGGTGATGCCGCGGGGCAAACCCGGCACGTGCTGGAGACCATTAAGACCGTGATCGAAACCGCCGGTGGCACTATGGACGATGTGACCTTTAACTCGATATTCCTCACCGACTGGCAAAACTATGCCGCCATCAATCAGGTGTATGCCGAGTACTTCCCCGGTGACAAACCGGCTCGCTACTGCATTCAGTGCGGACTCGTGAAGCCGGACGCACTGATTGAGATCGCCACCGTCGCCCATATCGGCCGTTGAACCATTACCCGCAGAGGAGCGAGCATGTACTTTGAAATTTTAGGCAAAGGCACGCCACTGGCCCCAACGCTGGTCCTTTCCGCCGGGCTGGGCGGTGCAGGCAGCTTCTGGCATCCACAGATTGACATGCTGAGCCAGCATTTCCAGGTGATGGTTTACGACCACTTCGGCACCGCCAGCAGTCGAGGAAAGGTACCGGAAGGTTACAGCATGGCCGACATGGCCGATGAAGTCGCGCAGTTGCTGCGCACCCTCAGCATCGAACGCTGTTGTTTCGTCGGCCATGCGCTTGGCGGCATGATTGGCCTGCAATTAGCACTTACCCACCCGCAGTTGGTCGAAAAACTGGTGGTGGTCAACGGCTGGTCGACGCTGGACAGCCAGACCCGGCGCTGCTTTAACGTCCGTCAGGACCTGTTACTCAACAGCGGTGTAGAGGCCTACGTGCGTGCCCAACCTCTCTTCCTGTTTCCCGCCGACTGGCTGTCACAGCATGAGGCCCTGCTGGATGAAGAACTGCGGCATCAGACCGCACATTTTCAGGGCACGGAGAACCTGTTGCGCCGCCTGAAGGCATTGATGAACACGGATTTCCGGCCGTACCTGGCGGACATCACCACGCCGACTCTTGCGTTGTGTTCCCGTGACGACCTGCTGGTGCCCTATCGCTGCTCGCATCAGTTGGCTCAAAGTCTGCCGAATGGCGAACTCGTAGAAATGGGATACGGCGGCCATGCCATGAGCGTGACCGACACCGAGAACTTTAATCGCATCCTGCTGGACTGGTTGCTGAAAGCGCCGAACGCCAAAACCAGCTTCGTACTCTAGACCTGGAGGAACCTCATGCAAAGCCACATGCTGCTTGCCGATGCACCGTTACAACCGCGGTGCGTAGAAAAACAAGACTTCCGCGATGCCATGGCACGCCTGGGATCGGCGGTGAATATTATTACTACTGACGGCCCCGGAGGCCGTGCCGGTTTTACCGCCTCCGCGGTATGCAGTGTCACCGACACACCGCCCACGCTGTTGGTGTGCTTGAACCGATCGGCATCGGTCTATTCGGTGTTCAAACAGAACCAAACGCTGTGCGTCAATACACTGGCAGCAGAACACGAGTCGCTGTCGAATTTGTTCGGCGGTAAAACACCGATGGACCTGCGATTCTCGGCGGCACGCTGGTCTACGCTGGTAACCGGCGCCCCGATTCTGCACGGTGCCATCGTGTCTTTCGACTGCCAGATTAGCCAACTGGTCAGTGTCGGCACCCACGACATTCTGTTCTGCCAGGTCGTGGCGATAACCCGTAATGACGACGGCCACGGCCTGGCCTACTTCGATCGGCGTTATCACTCTTTACTGAAACAGTAACTGGCGAATAACAGCCTGAAGCAGGCTCACCCACACCGCAAATCTGCCCCACACAATTTTGGAGATAACGATGGCGAATACCTGGTTTCCTCTATGGCGCGTGAAACAAGGCAGTCTGGACGGTGCAATCGTCGCACCCGATGAACGGTTACCGCTTGCGCAGACGCTGGTGATGGGTTTACAGCATGCGGTGGCGATGTTTGGTGCCACCGTTCTGATGCCACTCCTGATGGGCTTTGATGCAAATCTGGCGATTTTAATGTCCGGTATCGGCACGCTGCTGTTTTTTCTGGTGGTAGGTGGACGGGTACCGAGCTACCTCGGCTCCAGTGCGGCTTTTGTCGGGTTGGTCATCACCCTGACAGGTTACAGCGGCCAAGGGGCCAACCCCAATATTGCGCTGGCACTCGGCGGTATCATCGCTTGCGGCCTGGTGTATCTGTTCATCGGCTTTGTGGTGATGAGCGTTGGAACACGCTGGATAGAGCGTCTGATGCCGCCGGTGGTGACAGGTGCCGTGGTCATGGCGATTGGGCTTAACCTGGCACCTATCGCCGTACGCAGCGTTTCGGCCTCCCATTTTGACAGTTGGATGGCGGTGGTCACCATTCTCTGTATTGGCTCGGTAGCCGTATTTACCCGCGGGTTGATGCAGAGGCTATTGCTTCTGGTGGGGTTAATCGTCGCCTATCTGATCTACGTGGTGGCAACCAACGGTTTTGGTCTTGGCAAACCGGTGGATTACAGCGCACTGAGCCACGCCGCTTGGTTTGGATTTCCACAGTTCACCACGCCAGTATTTAACCTGCACGCTATGCTGCTGATCGCCCCGGTAGCGATTATTTTAGTGGCAGAAAATCTCGGGCATGTGAAAGCCGTGGCGGGAATGACCGGCCGGGATCTCGATCCTTACATCGGCCGCGCCTTCGTCGGTGACGGGCTGGCTACACTGCTATCGGGCTCGGTGGGCGGTACCGGGGTGACCACCTATGCTGAAAATATCGGCGTAATGGCCGTGACCAAAGTTTACTCTACGCTGATATTCGTTGCGGCGGCTATCGTAGCTATCCTGTTGGGCTTTTCACCGAAGTTCGGTGCGCTGATTCACACGATTCCCGGTCCCGTGCTGGGTGGCGCATCCGTCGTGGTGTTCGGTTTAATTGCCGTCGCCGGCGCACGTATCTGGGTGCAGAACCACGTAGATCTTGGTGATAACGGCAACCTGATTATGGTGGCGGTTACGTTGGTGCTGGGCGCCGGGGATTTTGCCTTGACCATTGGCAACTTCACTATGGGGGGTATCGGCACCGCCACATTCGGTGCCATTATCCTCAACGCGCTGTTGCGCAAGCGGAAAACATTGCCACTGGCGGACAGCCCCCTGCGTTAATGCCTCGCAATGGCCCGGCAACCGGGCCTTATTCAACAAGCGCCGCCGCTTTTCCTTTGCGGCGTATGCGCAGTTCGCTGACCAACACCCCTAATACGATTAATGCACAACCTAACAACGCGATCCCGGGCAGGCGCTCACCGGCAAGGCGCCCAACCAGCCCGGCCCACACCGGCTCGCCCGCATAGATAACCGTGGCACGTGTCGGTGAAACACTGCGCTGCGCCCAGTTCATCGTTAGCTGAATGATGGCGCTGGCAAGCCCCAGTCCTATCGCGCTGTAGAGCAAATAATGGGAGTACGGCGGCACGGACTCGCCGGTCGGCACCATCATCAAAAACGCCGCCACCGAGGCTGTCGCCAATTGCACCACCGTTACCCGTTTAACATTCACCTTGCCGGCATAGGCACCAATCAAAATGATCTCGGCAGCCATGCCCAACGTACCTATCAAGGTCAGTAGCTCACCCACACTGAGCGTCATGTCGGTACTGCTCGGTGCCGCCAGCAGCATCAAACCGGTGAATGCCAACAACACGCCGACCCACGCCATCACGCCGGGGAAACGCCCCAGCACGAGCCACTGCAACAGCGGTACCATCGGCACATACATAGCGGTAATAAACGCCGACTGACTGCTGGATATGGTTTGCAACCCCACGGTTTGCAAGCCGTAACCGAACATAATGGCAATGCCGATAAACACGCCCGCTTTTAATTCATACCAGGTCAGCCCACGCAACGTGCGAAAGGAGAACAGCATCAGCACCAAGGTGGCGGCGGCAAATCGCAAGCCCACGAAAAAGAACGGGCCGCTGAACTTCATCGCGTAATGTACCGCCAGGAAGGTTCCGCCCCAGATCATGGTGATAAAAATCAACACCGCTTCCTGCCGCTTTATCGTGGGTATAAAGGTGGAAATAAAGGATTTTTTTACTACAGACACCGGCTTGCCCTTCCTGCTGGGTGCAATATAATGCACAGATCCTGCCAGTATGAGGTAAAGCCCGCGGATGAGCAATGCAGAGAACAGCGGTAAACATGAAGCGCCCAAGGTGCTGCAATATCTGAGCAGCAATCTGCGCAGCTATCGCCAACAGGCGGGACTAAGCCAAGTCGCGTTGGCAGAAAGATCCTGTGTCAGCCGCCGCATGCTGGCGGGTATTGAAGCCGGTGACCGCAACGTTAGTCTGGCGGTACTGGACAAGCTCGCCGACGCACTGAATATCGCCTTCACCGATCTGATCCAAGCGCCCGAAGCACGCGGTAGCCACCTGGTGGGTGAGTTGGCCTGGCAAGGGCAGCAACCAGAAAGCCAGGCGCTGTTCTCCGCCAGCGTGCCTGCGCGCCAACGGGTTGAACTGTGGGAATGGACATTGATGCCGGGCGAACACTATGACTCCATGCCCGATGCTGAAGGCTGGAGCGAAATTATCTACGTGATCGTCGGCAGCCTGACGTTGGTATTGGAACAGCAAACATTGATTCTGGATGCCGGACAAACCCAGGTATTCAACAGCGATCAGCACTATGCTTACGCTAACCGGACAAATCACCCGTTACGTTTTATTCGCAACGTCACCTTCTGATCACCACGGCAGCCCGCGTTTTCCCTGTGCTGTCAC
This sequence comes from Serratia sp. PL17, assembly GCF_017832355.1. Taxonomy (GTDB): domain Bacteria; phylum Pseudomonadota; class Gammaproteobacteria; order Enterobacterales; family Enterobacteriaceae; genus Serratia. The sequence goes on along the minus strand of NZ_JAFIBY010000001.1, from coordinate 623,324 downwards.
CTGTCTGTCGTGCATATGTCATGTTGCTGTCGTGGCGATCGGCAATGTCTGCCCCTACACTTTGCCTTAGTGATGACTCACGTTGGAGAACGCAATGCAAACCTACCGCATCAGGCAACTACGGCTGGACAAAGGCTGGTCACAGGAACAATTGGCCACTATCGCCGGCCTCAGTACCCGCACCGTACAACGTATTGAAAATGGCGAGCAAGCCAGCCTGGAAACCCTGACCGCAATTGCCGCCGTATTGGGAGTACAGGTCAGCGACCTCTATCAGCCGATACCCGCACAGGACGAAAGCACGGGTGAGGCCGAGCAAACGCTTCGTCGGCAGGTTGAAGCGGAAGCCAAGTTGCTGAGCATGGCGGTACGTTTTGCCCTTATCGGCCTGATGCTGTTTGCCATCAACTGGTTTACCCATCCGCAATACCTCTGGTCGCTGTGGGCCATCGGCGGTATGAGCTTCGCGATCCTCATGCGGGCTATGCGGACCTTACTGCTACGTGACGTCATCAGCCGCTGGCAGCAGCAACGCCTGGCACAAAAACTCAGGCGTATGCCGTAACCTGCAGCCACTCGGCCAGCCGGGCCAGAGCACTGTCCGGCTGGATTTCCTGCGGCGTAAGCAAGCAGTAGCCGCTACCATCCGGCATGAAGCCAAAAGGCGCACTCAACAACCCGGAAGCAACGTCATCCCGCACCTGCTGCCATGGGCCGATAGCAACACCTATCCCCGCCACCGCCGCCTGCAAACTGAAGTAAAAGTGATCAAAACGCTGGTCCGTTCGCCCCTCAAGTGCCATACCCTGGAACTGCGCCCACTGTTGCCAGGCATCGGGACGCGTAGCGGAATGCAGCAATACGGCATCATGACTCAGGGTGGACTGGCCAGCATTAACGGCAATAAAACGTTGCACCATTTCAGGCTTGCACACCGGCCCGACCCGTTCATCGAACAGCGCCACGCTGTGCAGTTTATCGCCCCAGTCAAAATCGTTACGGCGGATAGCGGCGCTAATACCGTCTTGAAACGAAAACGGCCCGCCCCCCGCAACCAGCTGCAGGTTGATATCAGGGTGTGCTAACTGAAAAGCGGGCAAACGCGGTATCAGCCAACGCATCAACAGCGTCGGCTCACACGACAAGACCAGCGGGGCATCCTGCGCCTGCTGTCGCAGTGTTTGTGCCGTATGTTCCAGAATGCCGAACGCCTGTTGTGATGCTTGCAACAGCATTCTCCCGCCATCAGTGAGATGTACCCGCCGATGGCGGCGTTCGAACAGCGCAACGCCGAGCTCATCTTCCAGCGCCCTGACCGCACGGCTGACCGCGCCGTGCGTCAGGCTCAGGCTGTTTGCCGCCTGAGTGAAACTTTCCAACCTTGCTGCCGCCTCAAAACAACGCAAGCCCCCCAGCGACAGCGGTCGGTTAATCTTGCGTGAGTTTTTCTCACCGATATCGTCAGTTTTCATCGTTTGTCATCGTCGGCCATTCCTTTTATAAATCAGCCACTCTCTTCTGATTTTCCTACAGGATAACTATGACCGAACTCATCGCTGTCGTCACCATCACTTTACTCGCCGTCATCAGCCCGGGGCCCGATTTCGCTATGGTGTCACGCAATAGCCTGCTGCTTTCCCGCCGTGCCGGCGTGCTGACTGCCTGCGGCATTGGCGCTGGTGTGCTTATCCACGTCAGCTATACCCTGATTGGGGTGGGTGTATTGATCCAACAATCATTGTGGCTGTTCACGCTGTTGAAAGCGGTGGGTGCCGCCTACCTGATCTACCTTGGCGTCAGTATGCTGCGCCACGCCGGCACCAATACGGTAGACTCTTCGGCCACGCCGACCGCCGTTAGCGACTTCGCCGCGCTGAAAACCGGCTTTTTAACTAACGTGCTAAACCCCAAAACCACCATTTTTATCGTCAGCCTGTTTATGCAAGTGGTTAACCCACAGACGCCATTGAGTGTGCAAATAGGTTACGGATTATTCATTGCACTTGCTCATATCCTCTGGTTCGGTGCCGTCGCCCTGCTGTTTTCCGCGCCCGGTATCAATGCGCGCCTCCTGCGGCTGCGTAAAGGCATCGACAGGGTGTTTGGTGGTTTGCTGATCACCTTTGGTGCACTGCTGGCAGTGGCAGGGATAAAATAACGCCGTAAGGATAAGTTCCGCATTCACTCCTATGCTTAGGGGGCATATCTTTCAATCCCCCCGAACGGAGCAAGGAACATGGCGAAAATTTTGGTTCTGTATTACTCAATGTACGGACATATTGAAACCCTGGCAGAGGCGGTTGCAGAAGGCGCCCGCAGAGTCAGTGGTGCTGAAGTCACACTCAAACGCGTTCCGGAAACCATCCCGGCAGACGCCTTTGCCAAAGCGGGCGGTAAGCAAAATCAAAAAGCCCCTATCGCTACGCCACAGGAACTGGCCGATTACGATGGTATTATCTTCGGCACGCCGACGCGCTTTGGCAACATGGCTGGGCAGATGCGCACCTTCCTCGATCAGACGGGCGGGCTGTGGGCTTCTGGCGCGCTATATGGCAAGGTAGGTAGCGTCTTTTCCTCTACAGGAACAGGCGGCGGCCAGGAGCACACGATCACCTCCACCTGGACCACGTTGGCGCACCACGGTTTTATTATTGTACCCATCGGCTACGCCACCCCAGAACTGTTTGACGTTTCCCATACGCGCGGCGGCACGCCTTACGGTGCAACAACCATTGCCGGTGCCGACGGATCACGCCAACCTAGCCAAGAAGAGCTGACTATCGCCCGCTACCAGGGTGAACACGTGACGAAAATCACCACCAAGCTGAAAAGTTAAGCGATAACCTGCCGTTACCTGCCTGACGGGGCCGTTGATTCGTTCGGCCCCATCTTGTTGCCAACCCGCAGCAAGGTTAAAATGCCGCTCAGCCTGCCATTCACTACCTGAACGTCACGGTCGAAATTCGTTCTGCCCGTCAAGCATCGGCATTTGCCCTGATGACGGGCGTTCTGTTTTTGCGCATAGCGAAGGGAAATAAGTCAGTGTCTAAAGATTTTGATGAACTAATAAGAGACATGGATCTTATTATTGAAAATGTAGACAGTTTTAAGGCTATGGCCCCGCGCGCACCCGAACCCCCTGCGGCGCCGCCTGCGATCCATCACTACGATTCGTTCTGCGAGAATGTGGCACTGAAAGTGGTACTTAAAGTCCTGCTCTCGTCGGTGGATAAAATCGTCAAGGTGCAGATTGCCAATAAAGTCGAGCAAGAGATCGCTCAAATAGAACAACAAGTGGTACGTGCCGGCGGCGGCCCGGTGTCACCCGAGGATCTGGCGCAAATGACGCAATACGTGCGTCGCACTGTAAATAACCTGTTGGAATAATCACCAGCACGGTTAAAAAACGTGCCAACCTTCTCAGGCGATATGAATTTTTACGTTTTTTTTATATCGTCTGCCTTATTCTTTGTATTCTTAAAGAATAAATTGACGCATTGCCGACAGGCAACTCGGGCGCAAGTATGGTCAAGAACAAGCAGATTCTGGTCGTTATTCACCTTTGCAGTTTTTTAGTTTTTCTTTACAGCCTGTCGATGATCCCACCTCTACTGGTGGCACTTTTATATAAAGAAAAAAGCGTCTTTTCCTTCTTCTATACGTTGGTCATTGCCGGCTCACTTGGCGGCCTGGGCTGGTTCAGTACCCGACAGTCCAGGGTACAATTGCGCACTCAAGACGGTTTTCTGATCATTGTGATGTTTTGGCTTCTGTTCTCTGTCGTCAGTGCCCTGCCATTGTGGATGGATAACACGTTAAACATCAGCCTGACAGATGCCATGTTTGAAGGCGTCTCCGGTATTACCACCACGGGTGCCTCGGTACTTAATGACGTCTCTGGCTTACCTAAATCCGTCCTCTACTACCGCTCTCAACTCAATTTTATCGGTGGTCTCGGCGTCATTGTCTTGGCCGTCGCAGTGTTGCCGTTGTTGGGCATTGGGGGTGCCAAGCTTTATCAATCGGAAATGCCTGGGCCTTTTAAAGAAGAACGTCTGACCCCGCGCCTGGCCGACACCTCTAAAAATCTGTGGCTTATCTATCTCGGCTTGGGGCTGGCCTGTACGGTCGCATTTCGTCTTGCCGGTATGCCGTGGTTCGATGCCCTTTGCCATGGGATTTCCACCGTTTCACTCGGGGGATTCTCCACCCGTAATGAAAGCCTGGGCTATTACGACAGTTCGGCTGTCGAAATGGTCGGCGGTATTTTTTCTATTTTGGCGGCAGTAAATTTCACGCTGTATTTCGTCGCCGTGGGCCGCCGCAGCCTGAAACCACTGTATAAAAACCCGGAACTGCGTTTTTTCCTGTTGGTACTGTCGATCATCGTGGCGATTGTCTGTTTCGAGCTTTACCGTTCGGGGATGTACGGTGCCAAGGACGCCTTCGTTCACGGTTTTTTCCTCACCAGTTCGATGATGACCGATAATGGTTTAGCCACCGCCGACTATGCCAAAATGCCCTCCCACACGATCATGCTCCTTCTGGCAGCGAGCTTTTTCGGTGGCTGCGTCGGCTCAACCTGCGGTGGCATCAAAGCGCTGCGTTTTCTGATTATGTACAAACAGAGCCGGCATGAGATTAACCAACTGGTGCACCCTAACGCCGTTTTCACGATCAAGGTCGGCAACGCCCCCATTCAGGATCGCGTGTTGCGTTCTGTCTGGAGCTTCTTTTTCCTCTACGTGTTTTTCAGCTGTTTCTTCGTCTGGTTGCTGAACCTGATGGGTTATGACCTGGTCACCTCTTTTGCGACCGTCGCCGCCTGTATCAATAATATGGGCCTGGGATTCGGGGAAACAGCCGCCGGTTTTGGCACGCTCAGCAACGCTGCAAAATGGTTGATGTGCGCGGCGATGCTGCTTGGGCGTCTTGAGATCTACCCTATGCTGATCCTCTGCTCACGCGCCTTTTGGCGTTTTTAATACTTTTACGGCGCTGTCAGCCCAGTCTCTTTATTAATTACCCACTGTGCTGTACCAACGATGACACATTCGTAATGTGAATGTGTTTCATTGTTGTATTCGTTTCATTGAGATAAGTTAATTTTACTGTATATACATACAGCATAATTTTACTTATTGAGGATATGAATATGCGCTTTAACAAGATGTTCGCTATCGCCGCACTGCTATTTACTGCCCAGGCCTCCGCAGACACGCTGGAGTCTATCGACAACTGTGCGGTCGGTTGCCCAACGGGCGGCAGCAGTAACCTGTCAATCGTTCGTCATGCTTATACGTTGAATAACAATAGCACCACCAAATTCGCCAACTGGGTGGCTTATCACATTACCAAGGACACGCCTGCCAGTGGCAAGACACGCAACTGGAAGGCCGATCCGGCGCTGAACCCAGCTGATACGCTGGTGCCGGCAGACTATACCGGCGCCAATGCAGCGCTGAAGGTGGATCGTGGGCATCAGGCACCGCTGGCGTCATTGGCGGGTGTGTCAGACTGGGAATCCTTGAACTACCTTTCCAACATCACGCCACAAATGGCCGATCTGAACCAAGGGTCTTGGGCGCGATTGGAAGATCAGGAACGAAAACTGATTGATCGAGCAGACATCAGCTCGGTGTATACCGTAACTGGCCCACTGTACGAGCGTGATATGGGCAAATTGCCGGGTACTCAAAAAGCACATACGATCCCGAGTGCTTATTGGAAGGTGATCTTCATCAACAACAGCCCGGAGGTGAACCACTATGCCGCGTTTCTGTTTGATCAAAACACCCCGAAGAATGCCGACTTCTGCCAGTACCGCGTGACAGTGAATGAAATCGAAAAGCGCACTGGGTTAATTATCTGGGCGGGTCTGCCGGATGATGTGCAGGCTTCACTCAAGGCCAAACCGGGTGTTCTGCCGGAACTGATGGGCTGCAAAAGTTAACCTATTCACCGGAAACCCGCTGCGGCGGGTTTTTTTATTTGTTTGGATTAAAAAATAATAACGGCAGAGAAAATATAAATAAGCTTTATTAGTTTTCTATTTTGCTCTGAGATCGCGCGGCCAATGTCGCTCAATGCGCTGATTGTTTACCCCTCAATAATCGTAGTTATATTGCCCTCTCCCAACCTAACGTGGCGTTGCCCCTGCTTTTTTTGTTCTTTACGTGCTGTTTTGTCATGACACCTGAGCAAGTTTATTGCCGAAAGGTTATCGCCAAGTTAATATTCGCCAAAACTATTAGACGCAAAACTATAAACAATGGAGTTATTCCATTGTTGATTATTTTTTATCACTCTTTACCCGCTTCCCTTTGCCTTATTCGGCACTAACACCTGCTGTGAGAAAAACACATGGAAAACTTGTTATCGGACGATGGTGGATTACCGGCCAAAAATGGAACCGGTTTCAGTCGACGAGAAGTCCTGTTGGGACTGGCCTCAACCCTGTTGGCAACGTCCCTGCTTAGCTATCCTTTCCTCAGTCAAGCGGAACAACATACCGCCGCGGCCAACCCGTTGCAGTTTGCTCGTTTCTTCAAAATTTCTCAGACATTAACTGAACATGAGGATATCGATCAGGGAATGTCGGCGCGTATTTTTACCGCGCTGCATAACCGGGATGCCCAGTTTAGCTCGCAGATTGAGCAGATCAGCGGCTTGCTGCACACAGGCCAAAGTGCAAAACAGTTGCAACAGCAAGCGACACAGGCAGGCCTGCAAGACGTGCTTACGGCAATCATCATCGCATGGTACACCGGTACCGTCGGCCACGGGCAAACGGCAGAACTGATCGCCTATAAAGACGCGTTGATGTATCGCCCCGCCAGCGATGCCCTGATCGTTCCTACCTATTGTGGCAATGGGCCGCTGTGGTGGACCGCTACCCCGCCTGCCGTCAATGTTCCCCTGTGATCTGAGAGCTTTTTAATGAAAAAACCTGTATTTACCGCCGATGGCGATGCATCGGCTGATATCGTGATCGTAGGCTCCGGTATTGTCGGCGGCATGATGGCCGATCAATTGGTCAGCCAAGGCTTTTCCGTGCTGGTACTGGAAGCTGGCCTGCGTATAGAACGTGCCCAGGCTGTTGAGAACTGGCGCAATATGCCTTTTGATAACCGCGCTGGCTCCGATTACCAGGGGTTATACCCGCAATCAGAGTTTGCCACCGCACCGCTTTATTTCCCGGAAAATAACTATGTAGCCCTGAGCGGCCCCAGTGCCGGCAGTTTCAAACAGGGTTATCTGCGTACCGTCGGCGGTACCACCTGGCATTGGGCCGCCTCTTGCTGGCGCCACGTGCCCAGTGATTTTCAAATGAAAACGTTATACGGCGTTGGCCGCGACTGGCCCATCTCTTATGACGAGCTGGAACCCTACTATTGCCGGGCTGAGGAAGAGATCGGCGTCGCCGGTCCCAACGATCCGCAACAACAGTCTCCGGCTGAGCGCAGTAAGCCTTATCCGATGGATATGGTGCCCTGGGCTCACGGCGATATCCGTTTTGCTGAAGTGGTTAACCCGCACGGTTACCGTTCAGTTCCTATTCCACAGGGGCGAAGCATCCACCCGTGGAAAGGCCGCCCTACGTGCTGTGGTAATAACAACTGCCAACCTATTTGCCCGATAGGTGCTATGTACAACGGCATCCATCACGTTGAGCGTGCTGAAATGAAAGGCGCCGTGGTACTGGCAGAAGCCGTGGTATACAAGATCGATACTGATGAACAGAACCAGGTTACCGCCGTCCATTGGCTGGACAACAAAAAACAATCCCACAAGGCCACGGCCAACGCTTTCGCACTCGCCTGCAACGGTATAGAAACACCGCGCCTGCTGCTGATGGCGGCAAACGAACGCAACCCGAACGGCATTGCCAACACGTCCGATCAGGTTGGCCGTAATATGATGGACCACTCTGGTTTCCACTGTACTTTCCTGGCGAAAGAACCGCTCTGGCTGGGGCGTGGTCCCGCCCAAAGCAGCTGCTTGGTTGGCCCACGTGACGGCGAGTTCCGCAAGGATTACTCAGCCAATAAAATGATCCTCAACAATATCAACCGGGTGGTTCCAGCCACACAGCAGGCTTTGGCGAAAGGGTTAGTCGGTAAAGAGTTAGATGCTGAGATCCGCCGACGTGCCGCCTATGGCGTCGATCTCTCCATTAGTCTGGAACCGTTACCAGATCCAAATAATCGCCTGACATTGAGTAAAACCCGTACAGATGCTCATGGTCTGCCTTGCCCAGACATCCATTACGACGTCGGTGATTATGTTCGCAAAGGCGCTGAGGCTGCACATAAACAGCTTGAGCATATAGGCCAGCTGTTTGACGCCGAAGAGTTCAACATCACCACCAGCTTGAATGCCAATAACCATATTATGGGTGGCACCATTATGGGCAATAACCCCAAAGACTCGGTAGTAGACGGCAACTGCCGGGCTCACGACCATGCCAACCTTTGGTTGCCGGGCGGTGGCGCCATTCCGTCGGCCAGCGTGGTGAACAGTACCCTGACCATGGCGGCATTAGGCATCAAGGCCGCAGATGATATTGCGCGTAAGCTGGCGGTGAAAGCATGAAAAAACAGCTGAAACTAACACTGTTATCTCTGCTGCTTATTGGCGGTGGCGTCGCACAAGCCGCGGATGACACCGCGTTGAGCGGCGCTGCGCTAATCAAAAAAGGTGAGCACCTTGCCATCGCCTCGGACTGTCAGGCGTGCCATACCCAACCGGGAGGAGGTACGCCTTATGCCGGCGGCTATGGTATCAGTTCCCCTATGGGAGTGATTTACGCGACCAACATCACCCCTTCAAACGCTGAAGGCATCGGCAGTTATAGCGAAGAGCAGTTTGCGCATGCGGTCAGGGACGGGATTCGTGCCGATGGCACCCATCTCTATCCCGCAATGCCCTACACCTCTTATACAAAACTGAGCGATGCAGACATCAAGGCGCTGTACGCTTACTTTATGCACGGCGTGAAACCTGTCGATCAGAAAAATACGCTGACCGATCTGCCATTCCCATTCAACCTGCGTTTTAGCATGGCGGCTTGGAATCTGTTGTTCCTGAAAGAGGGCCGATTCGCACCGGATGCCAGCAAGAGTGAACAATGGAACCGAGGGGCTTATCTGGTCAATGGGCCAGGGCATTGCGATACCTGCCATACGCCACGCAACGTGCTGATGGCGGAGGACAGTGGCCAGGCACTGGCAGGCGGCATGGTCGGCAGTTGGTATGCTCCGAATATTACGTCTGATCCCATCAGCGGCATTGGCGGCTGGAACGAGCAGCAATTGGTTCAGTATTTGAAAACGGGTCAGGTCGCCGGCAAGAACCAGGCGGCTGGCGGTATGGCCGAGGCTATCGAAAACAGCCTGCAATATTTCTCCGATGAGGATTTATCGGCCATTGCCGTTTACCTGAAAAGCACGACGCCAATCAGAGACGCCAACGACCATCAGGCTGCTGATAGCTACGGCAAGCCGTTTAATGTAGAAGCGCAACTGCGCGGGTTACATCCAGCCAATGCAAATAACACCCTGACCGACGGCGCGGCATTGTTCAGCGGCAACTGCGCCAGCTGCCATCAGGCGGACGGTAGCGGCAGTAAAAACCAGGCTTATCCTTCACTGTTCAACAATACTGCCACTGGCGCCAGCAACCCATCCAACCTGATCTCGGCCATACTGTTCGGCGTAGAACGTAAGGTCGGCGACCAGCACGTGCTGATGCCGAACTTTGGCCCGCAGTCATATGTTAATCCGCTAAACGATCGGCAGATCGCCGCTATCAGCAATTATGTCCTGCAACAGTATGGCAACCCGGCGCTTAAAGTCAGCGCTGTAGACGTTGCCGTATTGAGACAGGGCGGACCAATACCCTTGCTGGCTCGGTTACAGCCTTATATGGCTCCGGCTATCGGCATTGCGGTATTGGCGCTATTAATCATGGTGTGGTTGATCGGAAGGAAACGGCGTTAACCCAAAGACGTGCAAGCCGGGAAGTGATTCCTGGCTTGCAGGTGTGGCTGCAAGTCATGTAGAGATAGGCTCTGTCTGATGTGGACAGGACACGGCGAGGAATACTTAGTGGGTTTGATTTTCCACACGCGTAATTCCGTGTTTCTTCATCACTTCTTCCATTGTCAGATTGTCATCATCCGGTGTCTCGTCAATAACAACATCTTGCGGACGGACATAAGGCTTGGTTGCACGCTTGAACATCCACCACCAAACAAACACCAGAAATGCACCCGACTTCAGAAAGATCATCGTCCACAATGCTATTTGATACCCACTCATCTTGATCTCCATGACAGCGCGAAACACAGTCGCGTAACCCTATTCTAACCTTTGCATTGCCCTGATCAATAGTTAACGGCACATCCTCCTGGGTTCTGACCACTGTTATAGGCGTTTCTATCACGATCTGCTCTACCACGCGCTAACAACACCGTTGTGTTACCAATATGCCCCCTATTTGCCAACCTGATGCTGTATTTATGTGCATACGGGTATTACTGATACAGCTAACGCATTTTTTCCTTCGAAAAGAGGGAATTACCTGCCCCGATTACTTTATTTTTATATAGCTAAAACGTCTAATAAAGGCGTTCAAAATAGCCGTTTAAACCAAAAAATGTCAATTTCGTCGTTTTTTCGATATACTTACCGCGTTAAATTTCACGGGCACGTTGTTTGCTCATTTTTTATGGCGTTGTTTTAAAGGATTAACCCCATTTCCCTAACGGACTAGCTAGAAGGTATTCTATGAGCCAAAACGACACTGAAATTGTGGCACGTCGTAGCCATATCAATCCTCCAGTATTTTTTATCTCTGCAGCATTAATCATCGTCCTGGTGGCATTTGCCGCCCTCTATCCTGAATTAGCCGATCGTAAATTCAAAACGCTGCAACAGGGTATATTCACGAACGCCAGTTGGTTTTACATTCTGGCGGTTGCACTGATCCTGTTAAGCGTGACTTATCTGGGTTTATCGCGTTACGGCAATATCAAGCTTGGACCGGATCACGCCCAGCCAGACTTTAGCTATGTTTCATGGTTCGCCATGCTATTTTCTGCCGGGATGGGTATTGGCCTGATGTTCTTTGGCGTCGCCGAGCCGGTGATGCACTACCTTTCGCCCCCAACCGGGACGCCGGAAACAGTGGAAGCGGCTAAACAGGCAATGCGCCTAACCTTCTTCCACTGGGGCCTGCATGCCTGGGCGATTTATGCCATCGTGGCGTTGATTTTGGCGTTCTTTAGCTATCGGCATGGTTTGCCGCTGACGCTACGTTCGGCACTGTATCCGATCATTGGCGACCGCATTTATGGGCCGATTGGCCATGCGGTTGATATTTTTGCGGTGATCGGTACCGTGTTTGGCGTCGCAACCTCATTGGGTTATGGCGTATTACAGGTTAATGCCGGCCTCAACCACCTGTTTGGTTTGCCGATCAACGCCACGGTACAGGTAATTCTGATCGTGGTGATTACCGGGCTGGCAACGCTGTCGGTAGTGTCTGGTCTGGACAAAGGGATCCGCATTCTGTCCGAACTGAACCTCGGTCTGGCCGTATTGTTATTGGTATTGGTCGCGGCGCTTGGGCCAACCGTACTGCTTTTAAAATCCTTTGTTGAAAATACCGGTGGCTACCTTTCCGATATCGTCAGTAAAACCTTTAACCTCTATGCTTACGAGCCAAAATCCAGCAACTGGTTGGGCGGTTGGACACTGCTGTATTGGGGCTGGTGGTTATCATGGTCGCCATTCGTGGGTATGTTCATAGCCCGCGTTTCTCGTGGACGTACTATTCGTGAGTTTGTCACCGGTGTGCTGTTCGTTCCGGCGGGCTTTACGCTGCTTTGGATGACCGTTTTCGGCAACAGCGCCATCAATCTGATCATGAACGAAGGCGCGCGCGATCTGGCCAACACGGTACAAAACGACGTAGCTCTGGCGCTGTTCAACTTCCTGGAGCACTTCCCGTTCTCTAATATTCTGTCGTTTATCGCGATGGCAATGGTCGTGGTGTTCTTTGTCACTTCTGCGGATTCTGGAGCGATGGTCGTTGATACGTTAGCTTCCGGCGGCACAGATAAAACGCCGGTCTGGCAGCGGATCTTCTGGGCCTCAATGATGGGGGTCGTCGCGATTGCATTACTGATTGCCGGCGGGCTGAGCGCGTTGCAAACCGTAACCATTGCCAGTGCCCTGCCGTTCTCGATGATCTTGCTGGTGTCGATCTACGGGTTATTAAAAGCCTTGCGTATCGATGCGTACAAACGCGATAGCCAAGTGATGACCACGATTGCACCGACTGCGGCACGTAACCCAATCTCGTGGCAGCGACGCTTACGTAATATTGCCTACTTCCCGAAACGTTCTCAGGTAAAACGTTTTGTCAGTGAAGTGGTTCAGCCAGCCATGATGTTGGTGGAGGCCGAATTAGCTAAACAAAACACCACGTCCTCGATTGACGATTCGCAGGACGACCGCATCCGTTTTGAAGTTGATTTGGGTGAAGATCTGAACTTTGTCTATGAAGTTCGCCTGCGTGCTTACATTCAACCGGCCTTTGCCTTGGCTGGGTTGAACGATGAGGAACGCGACGAAGAACATAAATACTATCGTGGTGAGGTGCATCTGAAAGAAGGTGGGCAGGATTACGATGTGATGGGTTGGACACAAGAACAGATCATTCACGATATTCTTGACCAGTACGAGAAGCACCTGCACTTCCTGCACTTGGTACGCTAATCCCCTCAGCGACGACACGGCCGCCCCATCCAGGGCGGCTTTTTTATGCCCGCGGTACAACGCACTTTTCTGGACACAAAAAAACGCGCTTTTTCCACCGTTTCTTTGGTCCTGTCCGGACACGGTTATTCGGGTAAAGAGTAGCAACGCTCATAGTTCTTAACATTTGTTTATTTTGATGCTTTCAGTTTTATTTCAGCATAACGGACAGTCAGTTGCTTCAGATGCATCTCCAATTGAGCCATAGCCGCGGCAGGTAAAGGTTCTTGAGCCGGTTTTTCTGACAATGCTCGCAGTTGCTCTTCAGCCGGTATCGATTGATTAAAGGACTGCATGGTGGAAAATACCACTGATTTCAGCTCACTGACGGTCATGTATTTACCTTTCTGTTCATCAAGCCCGTTCAGCCTGTCACTCAGCTTTTGTAGCGTTGCCATTCCCTGATACCAGCCATTCAGGTTTTCTGTCGGTATGCTGGCAGCGTTCAACTGCCGCTGCCACTGTCGTACCAGAGGCTTAGCCTGTTCCGGCCACAACGACTGAGCCTGTTCCAGAAGCTGCCGGCTGTAGGCAATACTCCAGCCAGGGGGAAGCTTGTCCAGCCGGGCAAGCTGCTGCTCTGTTTGTGCGATTACAGTGTGTGGTAACGGAGATTGCTGACGCAACATATCCAATTGTTCAGGCGTGAGTATTGCGGGTAACGGCGCCAGGGATGCAGCAAACTGAGCCTGTAACGGGTCAGGTCGGTGTAAGACATGCCAACCCCACACCGTTACCGCACTTATCACCAGCATGGTGATCATTCCAGCAGTAAAGGATTTCCACTTTTTTTCCGGTGCTGGTGTCGCCCTCAAAACTTCTACGTTCGGCTGTTGTTCCGGCTGCGCAACGTATATCCATTTCTCTGCGCTGTCCGCTGCACTATTCTCCTCCGCCGGACTACCGGAAAGAGCCCCGGTGGATGCCCCTGCATCATTCATCACCGTAGCAGGCAACGTGATACCTGATTGAATAGTCGGAGCGGTGCGGGTTGCGTCATCGCTGTTTTCCAGTCTGACGGCATTGTTGTGCATAACGGTACGTAGGGTATCGAGCTGACTGAGATGTTTAAGCTCCAGGCGCTGTAATACTGCCCCCAAGCGAGCAAGGTGCTGTTCCGCCCGATAAAGCTGGCTAAGATCGCTATAATTCAGGGGGAGCATACGCATCAGTTGCTGCAACCGCTGGCTCAGACTGCTTAGGATTTCCATGCGGGCATGTACCGGCTGCGGCCAGAGCACGCCCCATTTATGGCTTATCAGGGTCTCCAGGATGGATAATCCTTCATTCAGACCGAACACCCCGGCCAGCTGCGCGCGGGCCAGCGTGTACCAGGCTGCCGTTTGCAGCTCCACACCATTTTGCTCAAACAGCGAAAGGCAAAGTTCTTCAGCATAACGCCAGTTCACATCCGGGCGCGCAGGATGCGTCAGCTTACTCAGTTCATCGCGCAGGGTGACATAATCCGATAGTGTGCGCGGGTCGCTACCGGTTTTGATTTTGCAGGAAGGAAAGTCTTTCATGACCAGATATCCATTTAACTCGTTTACCACGCCGGAGGGTTATTGTTTATGCCGGTTTGCAATTTCATTCAGAATGTCCATATAAGAAGGGAATACCAAAGCCCTGGTGCCATCCAGTTTGCTCAGGCTTACAGCGAATTATCAAGATACTGCTGTTGTTTCAGGTGGCGCAGCAACACCCTCCCCTCAGGCATAAACTCGGTGCCGTAACGCACCAGACCTATGCTCTTCAGCTCTGCATCGATGGCGTAACGCAGCTTACCGGGCTGAGTCTGCTCCTGTATCACTACATCAACGTTTTTAAGGCGTGGTTCATATTTCAGCAGTACCTCTGAGAGCATCCCCATCAATTGATGGGCGGTCCCCGGCATTCCCTGCAGGATTTTCGCCATATCAGGCAGGCCATAATCGGGTAAATGAGCCAGCGTGCCGGCGCGGCAGTTGAGAATGCGCTGCATATTGTCCAGCACGGACAATATGACCTGATTTTCTTCGCTGACCTGATTGAGACCAAAGCCCCCGGTAAAATGACCGGTGAGCATTTCATACAGCGAAGGTGATTGGTGAGTATGAGGCATCACTTATCCTTTACGTGGAGTAGCGTCAGATGATTGTTCCCGGCCTCGATCACCCGGGCCTTGTCCGGATCGAGCTCTTCACGGCCCATCGTCAGCCTCCAGGTGTTGTTATCCATATCCGGATAGCGGAATAACCCCACCACCGCCACAAACTGCGCCTCTTCTTCCATCGGCATGTCAAGGTTCAAATCCCCGCCCGGTTTCAGCACCACATCACGGCTGGCAAGCAGGTCGGCTTTCAGAATGATGCCGTCATCCTTGAGCAGTTGCTGATAGACCGTTTTATCGAAGGTCTTGCGGTCTTTCAGCTGGTAAACGCGAACCACTACCGGCTCGGACAACGCGTTGCTCTCGCGGGAGTCGGTATTCAGCGCCTCACGTGCCGTGAAATCCAGGTGCAGGACCTTAATCTTCTTGTAAAAGAGGGCGCTGAAGGCCGACTTGGTGCCATCGGTGACACTCTGCGTCACCCCGCATCCCGCCAGGCTGAATGCTATCAGCGGCAACAGCCAGCGTGCGGTTCTAGTTAAACGTATACGTAACACGTCGGTTTCCTTGTTGTGGTGTGGCAGGTTTCATACCGCTGTAATAGCCCAGCTCCGTCGTGAAGATCTGAGGAATATCCTCTGAGGGTTCCCCCTCTTCAGCGCCCAGCACGCCGTTCATGCCGAGCCAGAAAGGCCCCTCGCCCAGCGGCGGAGCCACCAGCAGTCGGGTATGGGTCGTCAGGGTGATTTTTGCCTTAAAGCGCCAGCCGAGATACACCCGCAGCATCACCAGAAAATCCTGATAGAGCAGACCATCCGGCTTCCAGCCCTGCGCTTCCAGTTCGCTATCTGTCGTGAGCGCAATCCGCAGTTGGCTAGCGGCATCCATCGCTTCATCGCCGAGCGGCGTGTTGCCGTCCAAAAGAAAATCATCATCGCCGTAAAAACCCAGCGGCTGACTTAACGCCACCGGACGCAGGCAGTACGGACTCACCTGCACAGTGGTATTCGGGGCCAGCACGGTCACCAACGCCTGCACTCCTTCCTGGGTTTTGCCCGGTTGCTGCAGCACACCCAGCAGCGCCAGAAAGCGGGACACGGGTGTGGCAATATGGTTTGCGGTGCCGGGAATACCCAGTCCCACCAGACCCAGCAGAGACTGAGAGATGCTGTCTGTGCCTCCGGGCTCGAACGTTGCCGGGTAGGAATATTTACGCCAGATGCGGTAAAACTGGGTCAGGATACGGTGGCTGAAGATATCCAGAAAACCCTGCAGTGCCTCATGCCCTTCCCGGCGCTGGGTAATGTCATCAAGGTAGGCTGTCGGCAGTGGCGAATCCACGCCGTACATTCCCATAAACGTGGTGCGGATGACCGGTGGTTTACTGTCATCATCTTCGTCGTACTCCACTGCCTTCAACTCACTGGCAGGAAAGCCCATCCCTGGATGGGGCGCAAAGCGTACCGGATCGTCATCAGGATGGCTGGTTGAGCCCATCAGCGGTTTGCCCGGATTACGCTTCTCCAGCAGTTGACAGAAACGGTAAAAGTTAATGCGGTGAAGGTCGGCTTCCAGTCGCGGGCTCAGCCGGGAATACGGCGGTTGTGCTTCTCTTCCCATTGCAGACGCTCTCCGGTCGGTTGCAGAATGATAATCAGGCGGTTAAACAGATAGATATCGGTGTACAAGGCGAAGAAACGGCTCAGCATCTCACCGAACAGGCAGATATCCCCTCTTCCCGCAAAGCCGTGGCTGTCGAGCGCCACTTCAATCTGTACGCCGCGTACCAGGTAGCCCTGCTCAAAACGCTCCGTTTCACTGTGTTTCACGTCGAGGATGGCCTCAAGGCGACGGCGGTTCATCTCACTGTCTGTCCACTCGTACAGCGCCAGGGTACCGCGCAGCACGTCGGCATTATCCATCATCGACAGAAACCCGCTGCCAAGATGGCTCAGCACCCGCCAGTGGAAACGGTCCTGCGCCGGGGGATAACAGGGCAGCGTCGGCGCACACAGGTTGCGCACGGCGATGCTGGCCGAGGTGGTTTTCATTACCGTATCAAGCACCGTGCTTTGCAGCGCCCGGCGCGGCAATTGACCGTTGGTGCCGGTGAGCGTCAGCGACAGACTTTCATCTTCCGGTACTGTGTGATTATCAAAGGCTTCACCACCGAGGATCAACCAGGTGTTATGCAGCACGGATGGCCCCCGACGCACGCGGGTGTGGTAGTAATACTCCGGCGCTGCGTGGCGCATCATTCCGCCTTTATGGCGAAAACTCGAAAAAGGCACGTAGGTATGCTGGCTTGATGACATCACCGAATCGACCGCATATATCTCGGTATGACCATCCTGCACGCGCATCGGGCGCAGCATGTATTCGGTCTGCAGGGAGTTGAGCGTCAGCGGGTCGGACTCCAGCGGGAACAGGTTAATCACCGGCACGCAGTTCAGGCGCAGATGCTTCTCGTTAAAGCTGAAGTCATGCGCCCAGCGTTCGGCCAGCACCACGTCGATTTCAAACCAGGGAAGCTCAGCCGGAAAGGCCACGGTCTCCAGCCCACGCAGGCCGATGAACATGAACTTCTCGCGGAAGGTAAAGTACTCCAACAACAGCTGGTAGCCGCTGAAACTGCTGTTGCTCTTCGGCCAGAGGGTATCGTCATCGGCAAACCCAAGCGCAGTGAAATGCCCCTCCAGCAGTCTTCTTTCCGCATCGCCGGGCATCCGCAGCCATATCCGGGACACATTCAGAGTGAAGGCTTCGTGCATAGCGCAGGCCAGCGACGCATCGGCATTAAAGTAGAACGGAATATGGCTGAGATCGACACGGCTCCAGTCCGCCAGTTCTCCGCAGCTAAAGCGAAGCGTGACAACCGAGCGACCATCCGCATCGGTTGCCAGACGCGCACTTTCAAGTGACAGCGGCTGAAGGGTAATCTCTTGGGTGGTGGTGTACCGGCAGCGCGTACCCTTCTCACCGATCGGCCGCGAGTTCACCTCGAAGCCTTTGGCGATGCGCATCGGCTCTTTCATTTCGCGCCAGTCGGGGGTGAACTCCACCACCGACATCGACGGAATGGTGCGCAGATAGTGCGGCCACAGCAGACTGACCAGCCCTTCGGTCAGCTCCGGCAGGTCATCGTCGAGCTTCTCACGCAGCCGGCCCATCAGGAAGGCAAAGCCCTCAAACAGGCGCTCCACGTACGGGTCGCGCGCGCCCGCTTTATCGAGATTGAGCATCGCCGCCTGCTCGGGATGAGCGCGGGCAAACTCGTCGCCGGCCTCCAGCAGGTAGCGCATTTCGGCGTCGTAATAACGCAGGGTTAAATCATCCATATTTTTTTCTGCTTAGTTAATTGCTGCGTGTTAAACGCTGAAGCAGACTTCGCGAGTCTGGCGGGAGTATCAAAAAGAATCGAGGCCCATCAATACTGAGCACAAAGGGAAGGCTCTATAGCATATTTTTTTGCCATACCAGGCATCCATCCTGAAGGGATCCCCCGACATTCGGTGTAGCCTTTATCCATGAGTGATGTCGTATATCTTTCTGAAAAGATAAACATTCCAAGCATAGTAAGCCCTAAGATGATAAACACGGCCTTCAGTAATTTTTTACCTGATGTAACGCTTATCTGCTTTCCGGTAAAAATAACAGGAAAAAGCATCGCTAATAATGGAGAGAAAAAGAAGAAAAAAGCAGCAGCGAAAAACACCCAAAATGAAAAATTGACGACATCAGGGTAGGAAAGATATTCAGCTAATTCATATATTCCGAGATATGAAATCCCGACAGCAAGCCCCATGAAGAATATGACCTCAGCAAAAGCAATCACACGTTGTTTTAAAGGATACATTTTAATAACCCAGTATTATAAATACTTGCAGTGTTTTGCGCAGATGCAATCTTATCTCTGTAATCGAAAACCTTTTCCTGCCCGAGTTAAGATGAACAAGACATTGGGGGCAGAACGTATTTTGTTGCCATTCCCGGCATCCACCCATCTGGTCTCTCTGAGCATTTCTGATACCCTTTATCTTCAAGCACTGAAGTGTAGGAAAATGAAAACACTATTGCAGCGATAACAAAAACTCCGATCAAGCCAATAAATATCCTATTTGCTTTTTTGCATTTCACTATGGCAACAATTTCACCATACTTCATGGCCATAAACCAATAAATACATGGAAACAATAAAACCACTGGTATCATTGGCAAAACAGATGAATAGGGTGAAAAAACGACCTCATCTCCAAAACTAAAATATTCGCCAAAAATTTCTTTTGAAAACCAAAGGGAACCCAGAGAAAAAACACTCCAGATAATTACATTCCCAATAAACCGTTTTTTTTCATTCATAATTTCATAACCTGGGGAAGAAGGTCACCAATGTACTTTTTAACATACTGTTCTATCTCTGACTCTATGACCTTCCGGCCTTTTCTGAGCATACCATCTACATACATCGCCCCAAGGTCAAGGATACCATCTGATACTTCCCTTGATTTTTCCATAAACTCCTGCTGTGCGGATTCGATATATGGAGAAATAAACTCAACAAGGTCATCAGTAATGTGATATTTTTTATCCAGATAGTTCAGTACAATGGCAATACCCACGCCAGCGATAACCACAATTGCAAGATTAAGAACAACAAACGATGTCATGGTATACAAACCTACACCGTAAAGTGCTGCAGATGAAATGCCTACTTTAGCGAGGTCAGTTGCTAGCGTACCAAGGAATTTAGACAATGTAGTCTCATCATTCAAAATAAAGTCAATAGTATCTATCACCGAAACATAGACAAAGCCAAGGATTGCACCTTCAACTATTGATTTCTGTATTCCATATTTCCCGATCCCTGCTTCTATAATTTTAGGATTCATCTCTGCAAAAACAGGTGCATTGAGCGTTTTTCTTACCGCAGCATACCCGCTTATTCTAATTAGTCGCGTTCCCTTATGGTTAACAAATACTGTTGCAGTAATGCCTATGCTCCCCAATTTGTAGATCATGACAGAAGCATTTGCGACATCATCAATATTCGTTGCGTAGGTTTTAACCGCATCCCCGACAGGATTGGACGTCCCTTTTGTCCAGGTCTGCTTAACAAAATCCCAGCCATCTATAACCTTCTGACACTCTTCCAAAGTCAACAACAGAAAATCGCGTCGGTTGTGTCTTAACATCCCTCTGACGTTGTTATCCGGAACGGTATAGGTATTGATCAATTGCGGATAACCTGGAGCCAGCATTGTGTCACTCTGCGAGTCAGCAAGGAATGCCATGGAAACAGCATCAGCGACAGGTGCTTTTTCTGTTTCGGGAGTATCTGAACTAGATCCCCCCGAGCTCTTCTCGTATGTATCGTCCCACATCGACGGGATAAATTTCGCCTTACAGGGACAGGTGCTGTAACTGTCAAGGGTTCCAGCCATTCGCCTGTCGTGAATGGTATCGTTATCGATGCCGCCGGCTATCTTGTATAGCCCGGCATGCTTCCCGCAGGTGACGCTGTCCTGTTCCCGGGCAACCGGTTTATCAAACAGCGTGTGATCCTCTGCGCCCGTAGTGATTTTCCCGCCACAGGTCGTTTTGTCGCCCTGCACCAGATAAAAGCCTTCTGCAGCCATATTTTTTCCCTTTAGCTGAATTATGTCCGGGTTATACGCAAAGCACTGCACTGCTGGCCGGATCGAGCGCTATCAGACCAGACAGAAGCAAATCCATCTCAGGCTGAAGCCGTGATTTATCGGTTTCACTGCGTGTGGCTTTCATACGCAGCAGTCTGAGGCGGCGCGATTTCACTTCAAACAACAGCGCCGGCGTCCACTGCGTGAGGGTGATTGTCTGAGCTGCACCATCGAGCTCACCGAGCAGATGCAGCGCCAGTTCATTTTTGCCCTTTTGCTCGGCTACACGGGCCATCAGCAGACGCAGCAACCATTTATCTTTTGCAGAGTCGGTACCCGGCCGTGTCTGCAACCAGTGGAGCGTGGCATCCAGACCATCAGTGTCCGCTTTCTCCAGCGCTTCCGGCTCGAGGGCCAGGATATCGTTATCCGTCTCACCGACGGCACTGACCGGCTCATCCCGCCAGCCTGACATATCGTCCAGCACGCTCTGATTTATCCAGTTCAGCGTGACCTCATCAGCAAACGGCGTACCGTCATTAAAAGCCAGGGTTTCAAGCCCGGTAAGGCGGCGCAGCAGCCCTTTCAGGTCGGCGGCGATGATATCAGCCAGCACATCCTGCCCCGACTTCATCAGGGCCTGGTGGATATACCACTGCAAATCCAGCCAGAGGTGGTTGGCACCACGCGAAAAGGCGCTGTCTGCCTGCTCCAGTATCTCCAGCCAGCTCTGTTGCAGATACAGGCGTTTGAGCATGGCCCGCTGGTCAGCGCGCGGCGGTTCGATGCGCGTTTTTCCTTGTGCATCCGGGGCCGGAATAGCACTCAGGGTGTCATGACGCAGGCTTTTCATCAGCCGATGTGCGGCCAGCCAGCCATCGGGTTGCTCACGCAGATATCCCGTCAGGGTGCGGGCCTGTGCCAGCAAATCCTGGCCGGAAGTGACCCGGCCCAGAACCGGTGCGGTGCTGCCCGTCGCGTCGGACGCATAAGTATTCTGTGGGGTATCGCTGGCATTCTGCGGCACTACCGCATCCACGCCGCCGGCTTTCATCAAACGGGACTCCAGTGCACTGTAAAGCGCATTCAGCTCTGGCCGTGATGCCTCCGGCTCTGCCTCCAGACATCCCTGGATAAGCAACAGCGCGCCGACAGTATGCTGTGCATCATCGGCCACGACTTCCGGATACATCGACAGGCTGTCGAGCACGCGGGAACCCGCCAGCCACTCCAGAGCCGCTTTACGGCTGCGATCGCGCTGCGGGTGCAGCTGCGTGCCAAAGTGTTGCAGCATCCCGGCCAGCAACGCCAGCCCTTCGGCGAACCCGGCCTCACCCTCCTGATGCAGGCGCGCCCAGCAGTAATAGGTGGCAACACGGATGTCCTGTGCCGAGGTGGTGAGCAGCTTTTCCGTCAGTTGGCAAATCAGCGCTGTATCGATGCCGGAGAGTTTATTGACCTCTTCCCGGATCCTCTGGAAGTCATCGTCGTATCCGGGATCTTCACCGGTCGGGTGACTGTCGCTGACGGGGGAAGTCCAGCGATGCCAACTCTCCGTACGCGCCTGTGCCTGTTGCTTCAGTTGGGTTTCATCAGCCTGACAGGCAGTCACAAGATTATGCAGTGTGCTCATTGTGTTATTCCACTCCGTCCATGTCACTGCTTCCTGAACTCATCAGTGCCTGCGCCGTAGCGGCGCTGTCCACACTGAAAATCTGGTCCGGTAAGGTGAACCCTCGAAGATCAAGCAGCGCCAGCGGGCCTTTTCCCAGTTGGGAACGCAGCACCCACTGCAATGTGCGACCATCCGGTGCAGTAAAACTCATCATCCACTGGCTGCGGTCGAGTTGCTGACGTTTGCCCTGCTCCAGCCAGCGGATGAAACCCCAGGTCCCGCTGTAATCCCCGAACAACCGCGCACCGGCGTTGACCGTGGTCCAGGTCAGCATTGTCCCCGGCTTGTAAGTGTCTCCTGGCCAGCGGAAGCTCTGCCAGTCAGCCATCTGATTGAAGTAGTGCAGCGGCTGGCCATCAATGGTCAATTGGGTTTCCACCACCTGCGGTACAGGGCGCGCCTGCAGCTCAAAGCTAATGCCCTGGCTGCCATCGGTGAACAGAATATCTGACAGCTGGCTCAGTTGGTTAATGGCCCGCAGGAAGGCCGGGTTAAAACTCAGTCCCCGGCTGTTGACCTTATCCGGTACCCACTGGCTGCCCTCTTTGTGCAACACACCACTGAGCTCTGCCGTCAGGAAGCGCTCAATACGTCCGCTGTCCTTGCGCAAAAACTCAGCCAGCATCGGCAGAGAGGCATCACTTTTACTCGCTGCAAACGGAAAACGCCCGTCAAAGGCGGTGTGCCAGTTCGCCACCACCGAACGGCTCCATTTATCATTCAGGCTCGCCGCCGAGGGCTGGAGCACGGTCTCCCAGGCCTGGGTCAGCGGTTGCACAAACATCGTGCTACCAAAGCCACTCCATTCTTCACCAAGACTTGCCGAAATCAGACTGCCATACTGTTGGGTGTCGGTCAGGTCGACACTTTTTCCCTGGAACACCGTCTGGGCCAGGGTCTGCATCATCTCCTGCGGATCTGAGGCGCTGGCGACCTGCTGCAGGCGCAGACGAACACGGGTGATGCGGGTCAGATACGTCTGCAGGCTGAGCGAGGTATCGGCCGACATCACGTTGCTGCCGGTGTTTTTGCCCATCAGGGTCAGCAGCGGTCCAAAGGTTTCATCCATTGGCCCCTGTGGACCGGATGCCGTCTGGTCAATGGCCGGTTTATCACTTCCGCCCACCAGGTCTTTGGCTGACCTGATGATGGAGTCAGACAGCCCTTCGCTTTTCTGCCCGGTCTGCCCCTGCCAGGCGATCGTGTTCATCAGCGCAATCAGCGGCGACTGCCGGACGTCACTCATCAGCGTCAGCTGGTCAGTAACGTCAGCAATATTGTTTGCGGGGTTAAGTCGCAGGCTGTTGAGAAAGCTCAGCCAGCTGCCAGCAAAGTCTGTGAAATAACGTTGCGTCAGGCGTGCTTTCAGGGCTTCCGGCGACAGGTCTGAGGAGATGGCTTTTCGGCTGTCACTCAGCACCCAGTCAATTTCATCCCGGCGGGAATTTGCGGCCTTTTCGATAGCCTGCTGAATCCCCCCTTCCCAGGCCTGGCGGGTGAACATCCCCGGCACCACTTCTTCGGTGGTGAACAGGCGGCGGGCATCGGTGCCGCTGGTCATGTCTTCCAGGGAGACATCCGCAAAGTTGCGGCGAACGGATTTGAGCATGTTTTCATACAGCGTGCTTTCGGCATTACGGCGTCCAATCTGCTGGAGCAGCACCTGACGGCTCTGGCTCACCAGCTGTGCATCCGGTGTGATTTTCCACTGTGGCTGCTTTGGCAGTTCGGTGATGTAGAAGGCCCAGAGATCCGGCGACAGGCTTTGCCACAGGCCGGTTGAAATACCCATTCGCGTCGGCTGCACGACTTTCAGGGTCCGAGCGTAATACGCGCCGTCTGCCTTATCCGGGCGGGCCATCATCAGCCAGGCTTTCAGTTGGTCATAGCCCGGCTTCGCCAGTTGGGCCCGCTGGTCGCTGCCAGGTGCGGAGCCTGCCAGCGCATTGAGCTTTTGCGTCAGAGCGGCATTTGCCGGGTCACGAATCAGGTGGTTGTTCGCCACGCCGTACCAGGGCAGCACCGCGTCGAGCAGTTGCTGGTTATGATCCAGACCGAAACGCTGGTACCAGGGCGCGCCTTCCTGAATACGGTGCTGCAGGCGGCCTGCATCATTACGCAGCGTATGTAGGGCCGTGAGCTGGTAATCCGAAACGGAAGGGTGTTCCACCAGAGCGTGAGCCTGTTCGGCGACAGAAACTATCTGCGACCGGTTAACCACAAACGACAGCAGCATCCCCGCCCCCCAGACAACGATAATCGCCATCAGCGTCCATGCAAGCGTCTGTTCCCACGCCATACCGACACGGCGGCCACGCACGCGGGTGCAGTCATCTACGATACCCTGCCAGGTCACCGGCAGGGTCAGCGCATGGCGCTGTGATTCCGGGATATATTTCTCAGCGTCGGTGGTTCCCCCTGCGATATCGGTTGGTTTATTCTCCGGCAGGCTGAACATCAGGCCACGCAGTGGAACACGCTGTTGGGAAGCAGCCAGCCATGGCATCAGTTGCTGAACCCAGCGGGCGATACCGCCGTCGTTGAGGTGCTGGCCCTGTCGCAGCAGGAAGTCGTGACTGTTGCTCTCAGCGACCTGACTCACCCCCTGCGTTCGCAGGGCCGGCAGCATCAGCTCAAGCTGGCGGGTAATCTCGTCGGCTTTCGCACGCAGCGGGAAACTGGCCCCTACCGTCTGTTCAGTGCGTTTTGCCTGCGACCAGGTGCTGTCACACAGTTGCCAAAGCCAGACCGGTGCAGAATAGCGCAGTAATTCACTGATTTTTTCCAGTCCGCGTAAATCGTTGTCACTGATTTGTGGGGTCAGGTTAAGCGACTGTGGCATAACGCGCACAATTCCGTCCAGCGGACGCCCGCGGCGCAGTTTACGCAGCACGGTGTATTTTTCCTTATCCGACTCTGCCGTCAGGCTGCCGCCATAAATCAGAACGGTACGGTTACCCTCCAGCCACTGGTTTTCCTGCAAGCCGGGTACCAGTAGTTCGATTGCCGCCTCATCGCCAGTGATCAGCAGCAGACGGGTTTTACGACGCCAGTAAAGACCAATACGGGAGCGGAGATGCGCCCGAATCTTGTTACACATGGCCACCGCAGGGTGAACAGGCGCTTTATCATTTTCCCGCTTCTTTTTCTCATCATCGCCGCTGGTGTTGTCGATAAGCGCATTAAACTCCTGTTTCCCGGCACTACGTACCGCCGCCAGGAGCACCACTGATACGATAAGGGCACAGCCTGAAATACATCCGCCGGCGATAAGCCAGTAAATTTGCTGCTGACTATCGTCTTCAATCCCGGCAACATCCGGATGCTTCCAGACCATGAACGTCATAACGGCTAACAGCAAAAAGAAAATCAATGCGACAGCAAGATAGCAGCCTTCCGTAGTCTTCGGTGCTAAAGGTAGCTTCACGGATCCATCTCCTGTCGGGAAGCAATCGGGGTAATGAGCGTGCTCCACAGCACATTCTGCGTGGTATCACCGCAGATAATCATCTGCAGTGACTGTGTTTGTCGGGCGATTTCAGTGGCGGCAGCGATAGCCAGCCAGGGGGCTGCGGCTCCGGCATGCCCCATGGATGTATCAAGCGAAATAACGGCTTCGTCCTCTACAGACTGCGCAGGATGTGCATTCTGGCACGCGATCGCTTCTGCGCGCTGCTCACCCGTCAGCCCGGCAAGCCATAAATTTTTCACGATATTTTCTTTGAGCGGGACGTTATAGGCAGCCATGCTCATCCCCCCACGCAGTTCACCTGATGGAGCAGCATCTGGTCGATGCAGCAACGCGAGAGGTTCGAGCGCCTCCTGTGTCAGGCGGTTGCCAAGAAGCAGAGCAACGACTGCTTCAGCAGTATTGTTTGAAACAACCGGATCAATCTGGAGACCAACAATCAATAACATCGCTTCATCTTTAATGCGGTGATCCAGCCAGTGGCTGACTACCCGCGGTCCATTGCTGTCTACATATTCAACAGCGCAGGTTATGCCGCTCTCCTGCCAGGCTTCCTGCCAAATATCCCGAACAGCAGGGAATGACAGAGATGAAGAGGCATCAAGGATGACAACAAGCGAGGTGTTTTCCGAAAACTGGTCAACTGGCAAATTAGCAATGAGTTCAGAGAACAGACGCGAGGTGACCAATTCAGGAGTATCTTCTGGCTCAATCGTAATACGGCTCAGCCTCCTGCTTTTGTCGCCTTTCCAGTCCGACTGCGAAATGATAATGCTGTGGTTATTGAGCATATCAACGGCAACAGAAGCTTGTTCATCTTCCTGATGGGCAGTAATAAATGTCGTATTCAGCACCTGAAGCGCACGGCGTGCTTTACGGGTCTCACTTAAGATCCAACGCTCCCGACGCCGGTCAAAACCATTCGCTTTACTGTCCTGTAGTGACCAGATCCACATTCGAAAACTGAAAGTTACAATCCACAAAACCACTGGCGTGCCAATAGCAAACATCCAGAAGTGGCTATTATCGATGTATCGTCCGAATATACGCATGAGGATCACGCTGATGACCAACATCGCCACCAATACGGCAAACCAACGTGATGTTTTTGGTGGAACTGGCCGTGGATAACATTCAGGAAGATGCTTAAGGGAATACGACATTAATTATCTCGATATAAAAATACCACAAACTAATTTTATGATTGTGAGAAACACTCATCGTAATAAAACTTGGTTCAACAATGCATAGTCAAAACTTCTACCCAGTATATATCTTGGACAAAACACTTTTAGGGAAATGGCTCAGGCATTCAGGGATTACTGTTGCATGAAAATGACTAACGTGACCATCACCATTAATATAAATGACATTTACATCAGGAAATCCATTTCTAGAAATACCACGATAAAACATCCCTCCGACGACACTATTAGATTTACTTAAATATATAACCTCGCCAGTTGTCCTGTCATTTTTCATGCTGAATATAATCAAGGAATCTAGTTTTAAAAGAGTGTCATTTAAAATATAAGCATGCCCATCGATTGCTAACCTATCGTCACCCGAAGAATAATTTACATCACTGGAACCCGTTAGAAGAATGTATTAATTATCTTTACTGGCTTTAACACCAATAGTTTCACACACATTATGAAATGCATTAGTGCGAAACATAGAACACATTGAAACAGATTTTTTGTCAACATCATCCTTTGCAAGACAATAACTTGTCGATAAAAAACGCAGAGAATGTAAAAAGTCAAATTTGATACCAACCCACTCACCGTGGAGAGAAAAAATTTTGTGAATTTCATTATTCATACATTCCCAATTAATAGTATCAACGACATAGTCGGCATAATTCACTTAATTTATTTATTACTAATACCCTTTCAGTTTTAGCCACAGGAGCAGAAAACATAACGAACTAACTAACACAAAAAAACCACCGATAATATTTTTATTTAACCTTATCTTCGTTGCAGTCATTCAATATTTTTTCATTCACTTTATTGTTCAGACCTATTTCCATACTTTCAAGAGTCTTTAATACGTAAGGGATCAGGCCACTATCTGAGGCAAGACTACCTGAGCCGCAAAGTGCGTTATAGGTAGAATCTTGAACTAAGCAAAAACTAACCAGTTCCTTTGCATTTTTATAGGTTTCTTTATCATCCTTTGTAAGATTCTCATCAAATACAACATACCCCTTAGTATTCTTTGCTTTGATATTGTATAACTTCAGCGGCTTGTAAGGTCCATCTTGATCCGAAGGAATAATGTCAGACTTTTTATTGTTTTCTTTAACCCATAAAGATTTACTTCTCGAATAAACAATTCTTTCATTCATACTTCTGTCATACCCGTTACCGTAGATAGTATCGGACGATAAACAGACCCAAGTATTGACCGGGAATGTGTCCGCGGAATTATCACTTTCTGTGTTTACTTTATTTTTAGAGGAAGACTCATATTCTTTAAATTTTATATTACTACAACCGCTAGACTCTACAGTATTGTAGGAAACTGACGAATTGTCATTAATTTCTCTTACTATGAATTTATCACTATTAAAATCAGAGGGTATGTTTATTTCAGGATTAATATCTGAAAAAGCGAACTTACAAATAAAAAATATAAAAAAAGCAAAATATTTAATTTTCATCTCTTATCTCCTTAACACAATCCCTTCAGGTTTATCTAAAGTAAACGCATTGTTTTCGTCTGGGAATTTTATTTCTGTCAACACAGCCAAAGCACAAGTATATGCACAGCAACGTTCTATAAATCCATTTATCCCTTGATAATTTCGTCTGCTGATAGCTCCTGGCAAGTTCACTGTTGCACTCGCCCGCCAGAATGCTGGGCTACGATAATAGATCCTAATACCATGCCCTGCAGTCACAGCCTGTCGCTGTAGTTCATGAGTCTCATCGGCATATTTTGCCATACCAGTTAATGACCAATAAAATCCTGCGCTATCGGCCGGGTCGAATACTCCAATATCGACATCTTCACGCCAAGACACCACTTCTGGCTCAAGTCCAGGATGTTGTCTATCATATAAAACCCTGTTATCTAATCTTTTTTCCCGTTCCCTGAGAGCACGATCTCCTTGGACCTTTCTGTAGTCACTGACCAATTCGTCCCGAACATCTTTATTAAATGTTCTTCCCCGATATGTAAAATATTTATAAAAATTATCAGGGTTAGTTAACTGTAAGAACCCCCTGCCGTACCAAGGAAAATACCAAATGTTATAATGGTATCTATGCCCATTTTCGTCTGTAGCAGAATAACGATAATCTTCTCTAGTTACACTCAGCCATTTAGTTTCCTGTACTGAATTCCCTAAAAAACTCACCAACCGGGAAGGTGTGTTTATACAATATTTTCTAAACATCTTATTCAGCATTGGATAATGCCTTGAGAAAACAGATGTGTCACCTTCATGAAACGTGACTGGCTCCCAATTATAGCGAGAACCCGAAGGCCTGATTATATTACGAGGTACAACTTGTTTAAATTCTTCTCGACTGAGCCAGTTACATTTACGAAAATGGGAAATAAACATCTTTGACTCAAAATGCCACAGTTTTCCGCTCCCGAGAGTTCCGGAATCAAAACATAGCGCTTCTGCGTGCTGTTTAAACTTGCCATAATCCTCTTCACTCATGAGTACCCGATCCTTAGATTCCTGCGTGCCTGGCATCTTCCACGTTGCCGTATTTTCCGATGTGCACTTCTCCCAGGGCAGACCGGTCATCAACCATTTATACCTGTCATCAATAGTGCTTTTTTCCCATTCGAACGGTAAACAGCAAATAAGTCTGTCACTTTGAGCCTCGTACCTGCCCTCTTCCTGTAACTTTCTGATGATCGCCGAATTACACTGGCTGTGGGTATCTTTGTCATCATCAACCAGCAGCCATCCCGTCCAGTGAGGAAAATCGGCATCGCTAAACTTTTTAATGCTGGGATCGGCAAGATTTACCACCCCAGTTCCCCCCGGATAACTGATCGTCATCCATAATGGCGCGTCTGCTGGCACCAGTGTTTCATTATCCGTATTGATAACCCGGCCAAAACGAAGCAATTCAAACCCGGCGCTGGGGCTCTCCTTATAATTCCGCATAGCAGTTTTATAAAGATTGTATTCGTAGTCTTCACCATCGACGTTAACCAGCGGCTCACCCAGCAGATCATACTTACCGTCAATTTGCGTATTTTTTTTCCGGGTCACCATCGTACAGTTGCCTTGTGCCAGAGTCATGCTGGCATACAGAGGCGCATTGCTGGTATAGCGTTCACAAAGTCCGGTGATGGAAGTACTGTTATCTGCCGGAGGCTTGTCATAAAATTTTGTTCCTGCTGGCAGATAAAAATGGATATCACCGTAAACCGCATCGGTGCGACCGTCTTTCGAAATATCCAGTTCCTTCGTTTTTCGTCCCGTCAGTTTACTGATGTTGTCATCATCGCAGAAAACCTGGAAGTGAAATTCATTCTGGCCGTCAGTCATTCCGGAGGAGCCTAGCGGATCTTTACGGTAGATTTTGACGTCAGTTTTTATCTCTGCTTCCAGAAACTTCAGATGCATATACAGAGAGTAAAAAACTACCTTACTCTCCTCTCCGGAACCTATTTCTGTCTCATGTTTCAATAAAACATAGCCATCATCCGTTCCCCTGATAGGGGCATACTTCAGTGGGAACTGATCTCTTTTCTCTGGCGGAGAGGGCTTGCGGAACGACATCACGGTCCCGTCAGCGATTGCCCTCACTTTCTCCGACGTTGTGCCTGCATCCGTATGTGATATATGGATGCCCCCATGCCAGGACTCTGATGCATTGAGAGGATATCCCCGGCGAGAGTTGACAGGCATCATCGCTTCAATCCAGTCTGCGTCAGACTGTGTGGCATCTTTCTCTCTCAGAAATGGAGGACTGATAATCATGTTGTGACTCCTTGTCAGGAAAAGCTGAAGTTACTGGAAGGTTCTGTGGTTTCAGGTGCCACATTCGGGAAGTCTTTTGGCTCATTGGCCTTATCTTTTCGCCCGTAATGCCCGGCTTTTGTCCGGAACTCCCCCTGAGTGGCAGACTCAATACCATTGGCATCAAGGGTGATATAACTTCCGCCCCCGTTAATCGTGACTTTTTTCTTCGCAGTAATATGGATTTCATCTTCGGTACTGGTGAAGCTGAGCTCGCCGCGCGCGAGCAGTTCCATCAGGCCGTTCTGCGCCTGTATTTTTACCGCCCCCTGATTGGCAATCAGCTTGATGCCAAGCTTGCGCACAAATACGCTCAAGGCATTGCCCACCCCGATGAACAGATTTTTAACCACGCTGACGTCCGCATTTTTACCGGCTGTGGCAATCAGGTTTTGGCCGGCAGACACCTGCAGATGTTGTCCGCTGGTCATCGCTATACCATCCGGCGCGCTGAGCAGCAGCACCGATTTTTTGAGGTCTGTCAGTTGCTGTTCCAGCAGTTTGATCTGCGCCTGGAGATCGGCCGGGTTTGCGGTCGCCCTCTGCGCGTCATCGGAGAGGGATGTCATCTGCTCCCGGGCATTACCCAGATTGCTGACTACCGGCTGCATCTCCAGTACCTGCCCCTGCGCCTTCGCCTGGCCGTCCGCACTGATGAATATTCCCTTCTGCGCCCGAATCGCCCCCCAGCTGTCGGTTCTGAGCTCAAAACCCTCACCGCGCTTCTGCTTTTCACTGTCGACAAGGTGACCAAGATTCAGCTGGCTTTTGCCGCCATACTCGGTGGACACTTTGATATGTTCTTTGCCGCGCTCATCATCGAGGCGAATTTTGTTGTTGCTCGGGGTGCGCAGGACGTTACGTTTGTAGTTGCGGATGGTGACGTGGTCGCCGTGGGCCGAATCGTGCAGCACACCGGAGATGTACGGCCGGTCCGGGTTACCGTCCTCAAAGCCAATCGCCACCTCAGTGCCCGCCAGCAGCGGCAGGTGCAGACCGTAGGTATCCCCGGCATAGGGGCGGGACTGACGGACCCACAAGCTCTCGAACCCGGTCTCCCAGTTATCTCGGTCAAACAACATGTTGACGCGATAACGGCCCTCTTTATCGATATGCCCGTAGGTGTCATTTTCGGTGGTGCTGGTGACGCGGGCCGGTAATGTGCCGGCCATCACCGGGCGTGGGCCAGGTTCTGGGCGGAAACAAAAGTCCGTGCTGTCCGGGATACCGTGGAAGCTGACACCAAAATCTTCATCCCGCCGCGCATGACTGCGCATCGCCGTGACGACCACACCCTGACTGAATACTTCGGCTACTTCATTTCCGCCGGTGACGTTCAGCACCTGCCCGGGCGCCAGTGTCGGGCAACTGGTGATGGCGCGAGTCTGCGTCTGGCCGTTCAGGTAGCGTTCGTGACGCACGCGGGCATAAAACGCCCCGGACTCCGGGGCCGGATTGTGGTCCCAGGTACCGCCCTGCGTCAGGTAGTTGTCCGCATAGTGATAGGCATCGCCGTAGGTGGTGGTGTCTCCACGGGTCGCGTCCACCTGGGTGTTCATGTCGTCGGTAGCCTGTCGGTAGTTGTAATCCCGGGTGCTGACCTGCTTCTGCACCACGTTGTGATGGCTCTCCATCCCCCACACCGAGTCAACACCTTTTGAGTGCTGGCCCGAGGGCGGTACTGACGGCAGAGTCAGGCCTTTCTCGTAACCCTGCTGGCTGTCGTAAAACTCCACCACGTCGATGTTCAGGCGCGTGTCGGTGGTAAAACAGAACCAGATACCGACTTCGCCCAGCAGGCGGGTGATAAAGTGCAGGTCGTCCTCGCCATACTGCATCACCTGCTCACGGCGCGGGTATTCTTTTGAAAGCGAGAACAGAAAATCCTGGCCGCGCATGTTGTGACGCTCGCGCAGGATTTTTTCCACGATTTGCGGGACCGACATGTCCTGATAAATGGCGTTCTGATGCGAACGGTCAAGCAGCGCCAGACGTGGCTGGAGCGTCAGAGCGTAGTGGGTTTCATCCTTCGAGGTACTGAGGCGTTCAAAGCCACTCACCACGCCCTGAAGGGTGCGCACGACCTGTTGCATCTTAATGCCGTAGCCCTGGTCTACCGGTGCCTGTAGCGTCAAGGAACCCGCTTTCATCAGCATCATTTCTTTGCTGGTGGCATGGTCAGAGCTTGTGAATTCAATACGGTAACTGAACGGCGTACTCAGGGCTTCGTAACCTTCAAACGCCAGCACGTCGAGTACGGCTTCACAACCTTTTACCGCCAGCAGGTGGTGATTGTGGCTAAATCTGATTAGGGGATTGGTGCTCATGCGCTCTCTCCTTCAGTCCGTTCAAATTCCAGCACAATCCCTTCTTCCTCACTCCAGCTAAGGTGTAACGACTGCGGTTTCTGTTTTGCAGCCATATGAGTCAACAGCTGCTGGCTGAGTACCGGTAGGATTTGCTGATTTAGCAGACTGTCAACGTTACGCCCACCGGTATCCGGAAGCAGGCAAGCGGCGGTGAGAGTGTCGTACAAGTTCTCTTCGATATGCGTAGTCAGGCCGTAGTGACAGTGCAGGCGTTTGCTGACCTGTCCGAGTTTCATTTCAACAATGATGCGCATCGCGGGCTCATTCAGCGGACGGTAAATCACCGTCTGGAAGCGGGCCAGCAGTGCAGGCTGGAAGTGGTCGCGCAATATCGGGCGCAGCAGTTCGTGCAAATCCCCTTCACTGGCGTCCGGCCGTTCGTCCAACCGTTGCATGATGTGATCACTGCCGAGGTTGGAGGTCATCAGGATGACCGTGTTACGGAAGTCAATTTCGCGGCCTTCGCCGTCGCGCATAAAGCCGCGATCGAAGACCTGATAGAACAGGTTCATCACGTCGCGGTGGGCTTTTTCCACCTCATCGAGCAGTACCACGCTGTACGGGCGCTTGCGCACCGCTTCGGTCAGAATGCCGCCCTGACCGTAACCGACGTAGCCCGGCGGTGAGCCTTTGAGCTGACTAACGGTATGTGGTTCTTGATATTCCGATAGGTTGATGGTGATAAGCGACTTCTCGCCACCGTACAGTACGTCGGCCAGCGTGAGTGCGGTTTCGGTTTTACCCGTGCCACTCGGGCCGACCAGCAGGAACACCCCCTGCGGGCCATTCTCCGAAGTAAGGCCGGTTTTGGCGGCGCGCAGGCGCTGCGCAATGGCGTTGAGCGCCACGTCTTGCCCGACGACACGGCTGCCGATTTCGTTTTCCAGCGTCAGCAGTTCAGTCTGTTCGTCTTTCATCAGGGAAGAAAGCGGGACACCGGTCCAGTCGGCAATCACGTTGGCGACCGTGCGGGTGTCCACATCCATTGAAAGCAGCGGTGTGTTGCCCTGCAGAACAGAAAGCTGATTTTGCAGCTGATTGATATCAGTCTGGCGACTGATTTCCTGACGCGTTTCCAGTAACTGTTTCGTGAGGTCCAACTCGAGGCCGTACTGACTCTCCAGCAAATCGAGTTCGACAATCAGATCGTTTTGCTGTTGCTCAATCGTGGCCAGGCATTCGCCGTGGCGATGGTTGCCGAGTGCGATATCTTCCAGCAGCGCCTGCTTTTCCATCTCCAGCGCAGAGAGCTGCGCCCGGTACTGCGTCAGCGCTTCCGGCACGGTGTCGAGGCTCATGCGGACTCGGGCAGAAGCCGTATCCAGCAGGTCGATGGCTTTGTCCGGTAACTGGCGACCGGTGAGATAGCGACGGGACAGCGTAACAGCAGCTTTTACGGCATCATCATTAATGTGTACACCGTGGTGTTCCGCATAGCGGAATTTCAGGCCTCTGAGCATCAGACACGCCGTGTTGTCATCCGGCTCATCCACCTTCACCATCTGGAAGCGACGCTCCAGCGCGGCATCGCGCTCGAAATACTGTTTGTATTCGCTCCAGGTTGTCGCCGCAATAGTGCGCAGTTCACCACGGGCGAGAGCCGGTTTCAGCAGGTTCGCAGCATCCGCGCCACCCGCCTGGTTACCGGCACCGATAATGGTGTGGGCTTCGTCGATAAACAGCAGAATCGGCACTGGCGACTGCTGCACTGCATCGATGACGTTTTTCAGGCGCTGCTCAAATTCACCCTTCACGCCTGCGCCCGCCTGCAACAGGCCGAGGTCAAGGGTGCGCAGGATAACCGGTTTGAGGGATTCCGGTACGTTGCCCTCGGCAATACGCAGCGCCAGGCCTTCGACCAGTGCCGTTTTGCCGACACCCGGCTCACCGACCAGGATCGGATTGTTTTTACGACGGCGGGAGAGAATATCGACCATCTGGCGAATTTCGGTATCACGACCAAAGACCGGGTCGATCTTGCCCTCTTTCGCTTTGGTGGTAACGTCAAGGGTGAATTTATCCAGCGCGTTCTGCAGCGCCGGATTGAGTTCACCTTCTTTTATCTCAGCACCAACCGGACGTCCGACAAATTCCACTTCACCACCGTGGTTTTGTGCCAGTTCAGCTTCCTGTTGCACATCCAGGCGTTCATCTGACTGCGCGTCCAGCAGCGGGCGAAGCCGCTCAAGCTGGCTCTGCCCGAGCGTCATCAGCGGCCACAACCCGTCGCATCGCGCCAGTTTAGGCTTGTCGACTAGCGCCATCAGCAGATGCACACTGCGAATGTGCTCTTCGCCGTTAAGGGAGGCAATCAGCCAGGCTTCCTGCATCAGCGTCTGGATACTGTCTGAAAGCTGCGGGCGACTGCGAACAGAGCGGGGAAGTGAATCCAGCCAGCCCAGCAAATCCTGCCACAGCGCATCCATATCCCACTCATAACGTCGGGCCAGCACCGTCAGGTCACCTTCCCCCTGTTCTAACAGCTTCAGCAGCCAGTGCTCTGGCAAAATTTCCGCATGGGCGCGGGTCTGGCAGAGCGACGCCGCACCTTCCATCGCACGGGCACAGTAAGGGTTCAGACGTCGCAACAGGATGGCTGGATTTTCCATGAAGTTCTCTCTTTGTCGGTTCCTGGACACGCTACCGCCCATCGCTGTTTCCCGTGAAGGGGACCAAAGCGCATACGGTCAGGCTGGCAGTTTGTGGGTTTCTTTGCTCAACGTCCGTCACGCAGCCGTTCAGCAAAGAAAAAGGCGGGCAGAGCGAACTGCCCGTCTGAGTGGTTACTCTAAAAAGTTTGTGCGGTAACAAGGCGGCAAGTTCGCGAATCCCCGGGAGCTTACAGCGGTAAGTGACCGGGGTAAGCGAACGCAGCCAACGCCGTTACCGCGCGCAATATGACGAGTAACTTAGGCAGTAGCGCGTTCGTTCCACGAATCGGAATGAATGATGTTGCCGTCTTTGTAGGTCCAGGTGATTTTTTCGTAACGCAATTCAATGCGCTCTAGGTGGTTGTGCTTCTCTTTAGAAGGATCCTTGATGTCATACATTTCAGGATTCACTTTCACCACTTTCACGTTTTCCAGTTTGGTGTTGAAGTACTCCACTTCCTGGCCCGCGTCGTTGATTTTGTACCACTTGAATTCCGCAGACTTGAGGGTCTGGCCGGTGGTCACCGCCTTGTACAGATACGGGCTGGACGAGTCGATTTCCTTGGTAAACAGGAATGGCGTATGGATACGTGTACCGGTCAGCTTGCCGGTGTTGTTGTCGGTCGGGATGTACAGGTTATGCTCCTGCGCCACCACTTCGATGCTGCCTTCACGATCCTGAACGTCCACCGACCCTTTAATGTCCGCGCCGCCGTCGTCTTTCAGCCAAAGATAAACAGGAATTGCCATGGGGTTACTCTCCATTGTGTTGTAATGCGCCATCATCCTGAGATGGCGCCGGGTGTTTGCCGGGTATCTGGCAGGCATTGGCCTGCGGTACCAGACTGATTTCGACACGGCGGTTGAGCGCACGGCCCTCCGTGGTGTCGTTGGTTGCGACAGGGCGGCTTTCGCCATAACCCTGCACCGCAAAACAGCTTTCCGGTACATCGCCGGTATCGCGCATCCAGTTACGCACCGATTCGGCGCGCTTCAGGGACAGCGCCTGATTGAGCGCCGGATTACCGGTGTTGTCGGTGTGACCCGCCACCAAAATCAGCCAATCCGCTTTGGCCTTAATGCCAACAAGTGAGTTCACCAGCATTTTGGTGGAGCCTGCTTTCAGCACGGATTTGCCTGAGTCGAACAGCGACAGGCTGTCGAGGCGGACAATTTTCGGTACCGGTTCTGGCTTCGGCTGCGGTTTAGGTGGTAGCGGTGGTGGAACATACGAGCGGATGGCATCCAGCACTGGCATGCGCAGACGCTCACCCTGATATAAACCGAGGCTCATCCGGACCGGTATGCCATTGCGTGCCCAGCCATCCAACTGCGCCGCATCGTCACGCAGGATGGCAACGGCGTCGGCTTTGGGTCCGAAATCATGCATCGGGATACGGTCATAGCGGGCAATATCGAAGCTCACACGCTGCAGCAGATGGTGATTGTTCCAGCCAGTACTGACCAGCGCAGCAATGGCCGCCAGCGTGAAAATCCCGAACGCACAACGCCAGGTACGCCCACACGGCGTCAGGCCCCGTCCTTCGGGCAGCAGCGGCAGGATAAAATCCGGGAAGCGGGATATAACGGTACTGTCCGTTCCCAACGGCTGCCAGCCTGCCACCTGCTGCATCGCAGTGTGGCGGGAAAGCCACGCCGTCCAGGCCGATGTGGCCAGACTTCCGGCAAGGATCGGTCCCATTCCCCACAGCACCGCGGTAGGTGCAATAACAGGAACATCGGGGTTCTCATCCATAAAGACAGCTTTGACGTGCTGATGGAACCAGCTCATCAGGCTATTCATCAGCACCTGTTGCTGCATCGCAGGCGACCCACCGGTAGTGACCCGTGCAGCGATTGAGCTCGACGCTGAAGACTCACGCCAGACCCTCACCCCTTCTCCCGGTATAGCTGCCTGCCAGAGCATGTCATTCATCATTGCGCTGCCAACCTGACCATTCAGAACCAGCGGCACAGAATGACCGGTTTCTTTACGCAACTGGCTGATTTGCCAGCGCAGGGCCAGCAGGCGACGGGTAAGCGCTTCGCTGTCGGCGTGTTTCTGCGGACAGACGCTGGCCATTACCGACAGCTGGCGCCCCCAGTCAGGTCGCAGCCACAGTACCTGGCGGGCTGCCAGCTCCAGATCCTGATGATCCACCACGCGGATCCAGCATCCCTGTGTGACCGTGAGCACCGGTGACTGCTGCGGCCAGGCCAGCGGCAGATCGCCACAGACCAGCACCACGGGCTGACGGTAAGTGGCTTCCGGGAGGTCATCCAGACACAGGGTGACGTGATGCTCCGCACGACGACTGGCGACAGTCCAGAACGCCAGGATAAGCCCCAGGATCGCCAGCAGAACAAGCACAGAAACCAGTCGGGTGACCTGCAGGAAACCCAGGCAGACCACGACACTCAGCAGGCCTGCCCACAGCGCAAGCCCGCGCTGTTGTGCAGGACTCATTTCACGGCTCCTGGCAGCAGGGTCAGCAGCATCTGCGTCAGCCAGTGATCCAGGCCCCACCAGAGTGCGGCAATCACAATCACGCTCAGGCCAATACGTACGGGCCATGACGCTAGCCAGCCGACCATTCCTCGTCCGGTACGGCTTTCCGCCAGTACCGGATGGGTTTGTGGATAGCTGAACGGCGTGACATGTTCACTGAGCGCGTTGACGAGCTTCTGGCGATCCGGATCGTTCAGGGAGCGGAAGTTCCCTAGGAATCCGAGCATCATGACCCGCTGGAAGCAGGTCAGCACGGCATTGTCCAGTGCCGGTTCCCGCAGCACATCACGCATCCGGTCACACAGGGTGTCACCGGCGTCCATGGTGCCGAGGAAATGTCCCTGCAACGGAATGCCATACCACTGTACGCAGGCGTCATCCTCCACGCCGCGGCCTTTAACCGCCTCATCGAGCAGTGCGCACTGTGCGGTGAGGATATGCTGGCAGCCGGCTTCATCGAGTCCGCTCGCTTTCAGCTCACGCTGCACATGTTCGACATCAGCAATGCAGCGCTCCCACAACGCGCGCCCTTCCCCCTCCTGGAACTGCGGGCCGTGGCGCAGGCTGATCACCTGCAGCCAGGTGTCCTGCAGCAGGGCATCAATATCAATGGACGCGGCCGCGCCGCGCTTACGCTCACTCATGTTCTCAGTACCGCAAAGAGTTCAAGTTCAGGCTCACCGAGCATACCCGGGACATAAAACATACAGGTGCCGCTCTGGAGCATGTCGGTGGCCAGCGGATGGGACACATCAAGGCTGAAATACTGGTTTTCCAGACGCAGCGGAATGGCGGCTGGTACATGGCGAAGCGGTGTCAGCGGAACCCCCACTCTAGATGAGTTAACAATCCCCCTGACATGATCCGGACTGCCCACCTTGCACTGGCGCGGGAACTGTTCCTGTAGCTGTGCCACCGGCATCGGTGAACGCACGGAGAGGTAGTAATCTGCCCCCTCGCGTAGCCGCGGGTCATGCAGACGGGCCTGCCAGAAGTGAAGCCGTGTATCATGCTCAAGCTCAATCGCCACCACCCGCGACGGCAGGCTGGCCTCCAGCAGGTCGCCCAATAAATCAAACAGCGGTGGGAAAGCGGCATTCAACTGTTCATGCTGGTACGCAGGAATGGCGTTCACCTGATGTTCCAATGAGAACGTCAGCAGGCTGCCGGCAAGGCGCGCCAGTTCCGGATACAGACGCTCCGGCGGCGTTTGTAGATTACGGTGAAACTGCCCAAGCACGGGTTCGGCACTGTTCAGGGCATTGAGCAGCCAAAACAGGGACACGTCGGCTACGGCAAAATCTGCCATGCGCTCGTTACTTTCCCGGCGCATTGCCATCAGGCGACTTAGACGGGCACGCAGTTGCGTCATCAGCTGTTCCAACTGGGTCACTAGCCAGCGGCTGCCCTGGATGGTCAGGAGCGGGGGGAGAAACGTCTCATCGAGTTGCCACGCCCCCTGTGAATCCTGCTGCAAACGGGCGACTGGGCAGGTCAGGTAATCGCTGTTGTTCTGATGGGTGAAACGCAGCATCAGCTCTGGCTGCATCACCGCAATCTGGCGGGTATCATCTCCGAACATGTTACGGACATCCCGCCAGCGCTGGCGATAGCGAACAGGACGCCCGGCCACCTCATCGGGTTTAAGGCAGTTGTCGCCATTTGCCCGCAGCAGCGGAAGTACCAGAACCACCACCACATCCTGTGATTCCGCCTCAAGCGCCAGCACCGGTGGCAAGTCGTCAGCATTATCCGTGTCGATAAGCGTGCCATCAGGGAAACGGATGTGCAGATGGCGGGCCTGCAGGCGGCCCAGTTTCAGTGCATCCGGTTCAAAAGTGGCATCAATCACTCCCCAGGGCTGTGATAATCCCAGTCGGACAATGCCTTCCGCAGACCAGGCCGCATACGCAGCCTGTTGCTGGAAGTGCTGGGGAGAGACCATAATGCCCCTGCCCCATAACGGTTGTTCCGTTTTCATCGGCTTCCTGCCTTACGTTACGCTTTTGCCTTCGGCATCTGGGAAACCAGTGACAGATTGACGTCCATGCCTTCTACCTGGAAGTGCGGCACGGCATAGAGTTTCACGCGGAAGAAGCCCGGGTTATCCTCGATGTCTTCCACCACCACTTTCGCGTCACGCAGCGGGTGAGAGGCTTGCAACTCGTCGCCCGGATCGGTCATTTCGGTGACCAAACCACGCACCCAGGTGTTGAGCTCAAGCTCCAGTAGACGGCGGTCTTTGGTGGTACCGATATTTTCGCGCTGGATAAGCTTCAGGTAGTGCGCGATGCGCGACAGCAGGAAGATATATGGCAGACGCGAATTGATGCGGCTGTTAGCCGTCGCATCCGCGGTGTCATACAGCGCCGGTTTCTGGGTCGAGTTCGCCGAGAAAAAGCAGCTGTAGTCGCGATTCTTGTAGTAGGACAGCGGGATGAAGCCCAGATTCGCAAATTCAAACTCGCGGGTTTCCGGGATCATCACCTCTGACGGGATTTTCACCTGATTACCTGTACCCAGGTCGTACAGATGGATCGGCAGGTCTTTCACTGCGCCACCGGCCTGCGGGCCACGGATTTGTACACACCAGCCGTTGTTGATGAAGCTTTTCACCATGTTGGCGGCAAACGCAAAGGAGGCGTTGGTCCACAGGTATTTGTCGTGATCCGGGCCTTTCACTTCCTCGACATAATTGAAGCTGCGCACCGGCACGGTGTCCGGGCCATACGGCAGGCGACCCAGCACGCGAGGCATCACCAGACCGATATAACGAGAGTCGTCCGTCTCGCGGAAGGATTTCCACTTAATGTACTCGGCGCGGTCAAAGTAGTTGCCGATATCTTTAATCGCCGCGACTTCTTCCATCGAGTCCTTGAGGAAGAATTTCGGGCCCGCAGAACCAATAAATGGCATATGCGCGGCAGCTGAGACTTTAGAGATATTGCGCAACAGCGCGACGTCCTGCGCAGAGGCATCAAACTCATACGCAGAAATCAGTGCGGCAATCGGTTCCCCACCCGGGCTGTCGTATTCTGCGGTGTAGGTGTGCTGGTATAATCCGCTCTGAATAATCTCCGGCGCATCTTCAAAATCCTGACGCAAATCGTCTTTCGACAGGTCCAGCAGCTCGATTTTGACGTTCTGGCGGAAATCGGTTTTGTCGACCAGGGATTTCAGCCCACGCCAGGTGCTTTCTGTTTGCTGAAATGCCTCATGGTGCATGACTGCGTCCAACTGGCGGCTAATCTGAAAGTCCAATTCCGCGATATGGTGGTCAATCAGCGTTTTGTCCAGCTTCTCGATTTTTGAACCCGCTTTCGTCAGACACTCCAGAAAGACCTGCATCCCGGCAGTCAGACGCTCATCGGCGGTCGCATCCGACATCGCCTGGTTGTCCTGCCAGATATCCAGCGCACTCAGCTCTGACACCGGGTTCAGGTTGATTTTTTCAAACAGGGAGGCATACACACTACCCGCGTCCTGACGCTCCAGCACGGTGCTTTCGCCACCCGTGGCGTTCTCATTTTTTACAGACATCAGCATTTTCTCTTCGTTAATCCGTTAAACATCACGACCGCTAGGCTTGCTTCGGTGCCAGAGCAGACAGTTCGCTGCGCAATTCAGCGCTCAGCGCTGGGTCGAGCAGAATTTTTTCCAGCTCTTTACGGAAGGTTTGGTTGTCTAAAAGATTGGCTTTGAGGTCACGGAGCAAGTTGCGCATAGCGAGCATCGCCTTTAACTGGGGTATCTGGCGGGCAACCTGTTCAGGCTCGAAGTCTTTCATTTCATTGAAGGAAAGGCTGACGTTTTCCTCACTGCCATCGCCGGCCCGCGTGTTTACAACGGAAAGGTTTACAGAAGGGGAAAACTCGGCCATCACGCTGTCGAAGTTGTTTTTATTAACGTTGACCTTTTCACGCTCCGATAACGGACGTTGCTCGGCACCGTTGCTGTAATCCCCTACCACCATTAATTTGAGAGGCAATTCGACTTTTTTCTGCGCCCCACCGACATGCAGGTCGAGTTTGATATTGACGCGCGCTTTGGGGATCTCGGACTGATAGGAGTTAGACATGGCTGTCCCTGTTCTATGAAATATATAGAAATGGTCAATGCCACCGTGAAATTAATAAGAAACATTAATAATACCAGAGCAATTCTTCCCTTACGTCACCCAGCGACGCCAATAAAGCTAGGGTCAAAAGCAGGCACATTCCATTCACCAGCGAGCATGACACAATGTTTTTAAGCATTTTTCTGAAGCCGGAAGATTTCGGATAAATACCTATTGCCGGAGTGTAGAAACGTTAGTTGGGTCATTGGAAATAAATAAATGTAACATGATATTACAGAAAGTTAATTTAACAAAAATAGATCATCAAATTGATTAATAAGAGATTTCTTAGAAGGCGCCTTATAAACCGCATGGGGTAAGGGTATTCAGAAAGTGATCGGTTTGACTTAAGTTCAAGATGGGATAACTTACGACAACGTTGTAAGAAAAGTCTCATTTAAGGCTTTATTTAAAAAAATGAGAGGCCACGCATAACTGGGCAAGCAAAAATGCAACGATCAGACTTAGCGGCAAGGCTGCAATCTTTTACTTAAGATAAATTTATTTATTTCGTAACATACGGGGGTGAGGAAATCATGGGTTGTGCAACCCGGCTAAGA
Organism: Serratia sp. PL17; assembly: GCF_017832355.1. Lineage (GTDB taxonomy): Bacteria > Pseudomonadota > Gammaproteobacteria > Enterobacterales > Enterobacteriaceae > Serratia. Next base: position 580,426 of record NZ_JAFIBY010000001.1, on the reverse strand, counting down.
ATATCGATTCTACTCTCCTATTCACACTCTCTGCGCTCCCAGGATAACGGCATGCGGTGCTTTCGACTGAAAAGGTACTATGCGCATCGATGCATCCTCCGCCGCCTCAGTAGTTCGAACCCTGTCAGTCTGTCCCCCTGCCGGGCTTTGCCCTATTCGATTGGTAATCCCTGACGCTAACACCGCCATTTCCCCGAGTAACACTCTTAACAACATCGCATAGCGCCCGCCCTTAAACCGGCGGGTATTTTTATTTATGGAGACAAAACATGCAGACCGAACCGTCAGCGAAGCCAACATCCCCAGTTCTTTTGAACAACTCCATCAGAGCAAGGGAGAGGTGTTTGAGCGGAGCGTTATCAACATGTTCAAAAATCTTAGTGGGGACTACAAATCGAATAGTCCCTGCATATTCGGGAAAAAGATTATTGTGGAAGGTGTCGTAAAACACGACGAATGGGGATTTGGACTCAACTGGGGCTGGCAACGTGGTAAGTTAGCCGATCTTGAGCGCATGCGATGATACTCGATGGCCAACCTATTCACGACAACCGCCCCGATGTTACCCATCATCTGGGCGAACATATCCATGAGGAGCGCCACAGCACCCGCTATAAGGATGAGTCGTTTTCTATTAAGAATTTCAGAAGGGAATGGCGCGTATCACATTTAAGTGACTGGAACGGGTTGATAAGTTGAATGACATTATCGCCAGACATTATCCGGGAGCGCTGGCAACAAGATGAAACCGGAGGTGAATGATAACCTGTCCAATGTATTCTCATGGCTACCAGCGCAAGGCAGGCGGAATTGGCATACTGGATGGCATATCGAGGAAAGCATAAAACAAAAAAGCCCATGTTAATAAATAACATGAGCTAAATAATGGCGGAGGAGCAGAGATTCGAACTCTGGAACGGTTTCCCGTCGACGGTTTTCAAGACCGTTGCCTTCAGCCACTCGGCCACCCCTCCGCAACGAGCCGAACTATAAACAGAGCTGATCCGCTTGTAAAGCCCATTACTGTTCAACCGAACGAAAAACCAGCATTTGACACGCAAGCGTTGAAGAAACCATCAACTCCCGCTTAAGGTTGCAACAATGATAACTAAGGGTAAAGATTGGTAAACAAACTTTAATCAAACGCTTGCGCTGCCTATCATCGTCACTAATTTTGTGATGACCTGATAAGAGAGATCATTATGGACCGTATTGTCGTCTCATCCTCCTCGCGTGACTCGTTGCTGAGTACACATAAGGTTTTGCGTAACACGTATTTTCTACTTTCTTTGACGCTGGCGTTTTCGGCGCTTACCGCCACTGCCAGCACCATGTTGGGGCTGCCGGCACCGGGTCTGTTGCTGATGCTGGTCGGTTTTTATGGGTTAATGTTCCTGACCCACAAGCTGGCAAACAGCCCTGCGGGCATTCTGGCCGCATTCGCACTGACCGGTTTTATGGGTTATGCCCTGGGGCCAATCCTCAGTTCATTCATTAATACCGGTGCTGGCGACCTGATTATGCTTGCATTGGGTGGCACTGCAGTCGTGTTCTTCTGCTGTTCAGCCTACGTGCTGACCACGCGCAAGGATATGTCATTCCTGTCTGGGATGATGATGGCTGGGTTTGTGGTACTGCTGGTTGCCGTCATCGCTAACCTGTTCCTGCAGATCCCTGCCCTGCATCTGGCTATCAGCGCGCTGTTTATCTTGTTCTCTGCAGGCGCAATCCTGTGGGAGACCAGCAACATTATTCACGGCGGCGAGACTAACTATATCCGCGCCACCGTCAGCCTGTATGTGTCGCTGTACAACATGTTCATCAGCCTGTTGAGCATTTTAGGCTTCGCACGCAGCAACTGATATCGCACGTGATAAATACCTAAAGCCCCGCTCCGGCGGGGCTTTATTTTTTGCAGCGGCAAAGTTTGCTAAACTGGCGACCGTTCTGAATTACCCGTTACCGAGGCAGTATGTTGGAGTATGAAGGTCAGGTTATTGAAACCGACGCACAGGGTTACCTGAAAAACAGCGCCGACTGGCATGAGGCCCTCGCGCCTTTGCTGGCCGCCCAGGAAGAAATAACGCTTACCGAGGCACATTGGGAAGTCGTGCGTTTCGTACGCGGCTTTTACCTGGAGTTTAATACCTCACCGGCAATCCGCATGTTGGTCAAAGCCATGGCGCAGAAGTACGGTGAAGAGAAAGGCAACAGCCGCTATCTCTACCGTTTATTCCCTAAAGGGCCAGCCAAGCAGGCAACAAAAATAGCGGGTCTGCCAAAACCGGTAAAATGCATCTGATGCATTAATAGCGAATGCTGAAACCTTGATAATCGGCCGTGCCGCGTGGCTCTACCAGTACGCGATCGACACGTGCGCTACGCGGGCCGCCATTTTTCAGCCATTCCACCAGCTTGTCTACCTGCGGTTGTGCACCGCAGGCCACCACTTCAACGCTGCCGTCATCAAGATTACGCGCATAACCGCTTAATCCCAACGCAGTCGCCTGATGCTGAGTGTTATAGCGAAACCCTACGCCCTGCACCACGCCATAGACATACGCAGCAATGCAAACTTGTGTCATAATCGACCCCCTTATCACTATCGTTTATGGTATTGCCTGTGTTTCCGTACGGCGATATCACTCTTTTTACCTAGCTGGCAGCATTCTTAATTATGACCGTACGCCTGTTTCTCGCCAAAAGAAGTGAAATCCCAATAAAAAACATTAATATTCAATGTATTAAATAAAAATTAGCGCAAATAACACACTACATCACACTGCAAAAAACTACGTTATCAGTCACTATTAAACAATAATTTACGCTCAATAGTGACCTGCCAAATCTTATTTACACGCCTCATTTGCCGCCAATAACTCACGTTCATAACCGATACGCTGATGACGCTCAGCGCGCAGCGCTCGCATCTGAGTGTCGATTGGAGAACCGATCGGCAACTGCTCAACAACGAACGCTGGTCGCGCAACGTCGGCTGTTTTGCACGGTACGGTGACCGGGACTTTAACTTCAACATAGGAAGGTGCAGGCGGCGCGCCGGCGCAACCTACCAGCACCAGCAAGCAAACCATGATCAGAATTTTCATTGTGCTCGCTCCCTGCGCAGCTCTTCGTCAAACGCAGCCGATGCCGCTGCGCAGGCTGCGCCGGTAGTGCGCTCAGAAAGAACCTCGTTAGCCTTGCCGTAGTCACCCTGCGCCTCCCTGCGGGCTTTTTCCTGAGCGGCCTTAGCCTTGGCTTCTCGTTCTGCATCCGCACGCCGTAACGCCTCAATGCCAGCGTTCTGGCTGGTGATTGTCGCCGACTGCTGACGACTGGTGTCAGCACCAAAATCAATGACAGAAAGACGCTCCCGCATCTTATCTTGAAACGTCCTGTCAATTGCGCCTGCTCCGAACTGCCGAAACCAACCAAAACCACCGACCACACCGGCGATCATCTTCTCGACACAGGAATACATCGAGCGTCGATTGACTGCATCCTGATCGTTTACAGGATCGCCAACGTTTTCAATTCGATATTTTTTAGCATTAAATGGTCCGCCGAGGAGCGGGCGAGTCAGCGCCAGGCCGAGGTAGATAAACGCCTGCTGAATAGCCATCCACAGGCGATCGAAATCCTTGTTTACGGTATCAGCCAACAGATCGCCGTTGTCCTGGTAATCGGTCAGGCGGTAAGTGGGGATCACGCGCTCAAGCATGACAGTGACGCCATTAGCAGGCGGCGTCAGGAACGTAATATCGCCACCGTCAACGTTGCCAACGCCGGTGATCGTATAGCCCGATGTGATGACGGTACCGTTAATTGATACCGCGATATCACCGGCATTAAGCAGATAAAACTCGTAAGGAAAAACGGTTGTCAGGCCGTTGGCGGTGTAAATATTGTATGGGGTCTGGTTGGGTACCGACATAAGGCAGCCTCGGTTTTAATAATCCACTGCGACCTCATGATCGCCATCGTATGTCCAGCAGCGCGCGATAAATCACATCATCCTTTTTGCGATTGGCGGCAGATAAAGTCAGATTCAGGTATGGCCCCTGAGGGTCAGCAATCAGCTTGCGCAGGTCGCGTTTCTCTACAGGCACAAATACAGCGTAATCCGCCATCAGCGCATTACGGGTACCGGCTTCCGGCACATCCCAAACAGTGTCACCAAAACGCTCAGTGACCTGTTTCATCTCGATGGTACCCATATCGTTGATGGTGAACGACGCGCCGGTGATCATCCCACGGTCATGAACGGCAGCCTGCAGGCGCGAGTCCTTCTGCTGCGACGCAATTTCGAAAGAATCATGGAACTGCTGCACAAATGCAGCGTTAATCATGTTCTTGTTGGCATCGAAAGCCATAGTGCACACTCCAATATCAATTATCGCCTGGTAAGGTGTCGGTTTCCCGGCTCGGTTCTACGCTGACCGGTTGGCGCTTACGGGCAGCGGGGAAATCAGGTATCCGGCTACCACCCCGGGCTGTTGGAGTGATAATGTGTGAGGTGGGCGGTCGGAATCCCGACCAAATCAATAGGGGGTTAGTTGTGAGCGAAAAAGAACCTGTCCTGTGCCGTACAGATGAACTTTACGATAAGTTATCTGGTATGGGTGACACATGGATAATTGAAAAAGATATCCCTCCAGGTAAAACCGTTTCTGGCGGTGAGTGGTATTACCCAATAATAGTTGACAGTGAAAATTGTTTAATATGCACTTACCTGGGTAAATATCATAAAGAGTGGCACTTCCATGAGGAGAAGAAAAAACTAGAAAATACATCTGGGAAAAAAACTAAAGTTACCGAGGATTACTTATTTCAAAAAGCAACAATGGGTTTATAAGAAAGGCCGGATAAATCCGGCCAATAGATTCTTACCATTATTACGCAACGGCCTGCTCACCATAGGTTTTATGGTAGAACGCACGAACTTGGGCAGTAACTCGTTCATAGTCAGCATGCTTAGGATTGGTGTATGCCTCCGTCTTCATCATATCTCGGATGCTCCGCTGCTCTTCGAGATTGATCTCGCCATTGCCGACAGGCGTATCCTCGCCCATTTCCGCACCGATTTTCGCCAGCATACGGATCACCATCGGGTTATTGCCGATTTCGTCCATCTTGCCTTTGTCAGCCGGATCGACCAGCGACATGAATGCGCGGTGCGCCAAACCGATGTTTTTTTGGAAATCCGCATCAGTCTTCCACGTTTCACGCAGTGCGGTAGTGGCAGTTTCCGCATCCAACTCGGCAGCACCGCTCACCAGACCAGATGCACGCTGCATGTATTCGCCGAGAATAAAGCCCATCTGATCGTTGGTGATGCCCTTTGCGTGAGCTGCTTTAAGGAACCCCTGCATTTCAGGGTCAGCTTTGAACTCGTCCCACTTGAAACCATCAACCTCTACCTTGGGCGCGTATTCATCAGACGTTTTCGGCGGCGCATCGCCACTCCCGAAGCGCTTCTCGAGGTGCGTGTAAGCATCAGCCAGCTTGCGCGCCGAGTCCTGCAGGTTAAATTTTCCATCCTCGCCGCTGGTGCGGTATTTCTCAGGAATAAAATCACCCTCGGCCGGTTGGTTTTGCGCCCCGGTGTTAAGCAGAGAAGTACCGCCATTGTCGCCAGTGCCTGGATCATTTGCGTCACCGTTGCCACCCTCGCCACCTTCACCGGCGGCAGCATTCATGAATAAGTGTTTAAGCTTCCACATCGTCGTTTACTCCATCAGCTCTATTGAGTTGCAGCAAAATAAAATCGAGCACATCGCGTTGCCCGGCCTTAAAACAAGTTTGGCGATCACCTTCCGGGCCACCTTTCACAAAAATTGATCCACCGAAACGCCTTGTTAATTCGTCCAGGACTTCTGCCCCGCCGGCCGTTTCTTCAAACAGCCGTTTGTAATCCAGTGGTGAAACTTTCTTAATGCCCATCATCCCCCCGCTAATTGTTGGCCGATTGCGGTACCAGCTGACTGCCCTGCGGCATCTGCGGCCTGCTGTCCGGCCTGCATCATCATTGCCTGCTGTTGTTGTTGCTGTTGCGCTTTGGCGCGCTGGTCGCGCATGGTCGTTACATCAGAGGAAGAGCGCATAACCTTGGCTGGCACCCCGAGCGCCTCACCCACAACGCGGCTTGCCTCGTCACTGTCCATGTTATCCACAATGTCGGGATATACCTGAACCAGCTGCATGATGTTCTGGCCATAGCGTTCAATTGCCGTAACGTCCTCCAGTTTCTGTGCGCGTGCCAGCGGGGAGATGTAGCGCACGTTGAAGTTGGCCATAGCCATGCTTTCTGGTGGCTCAGGGAACACGCCAGCGCGCAGGGCAATGCCGAAACAGCGTTCAACCAATGGCTGCAAGTATTCAGCCTGGAAGCGACCGTAAACGGGCCCAAGCAGTTGGCGGATTAGGGCAACACGAACATGCACCTCAGTAGCGGTCATGGCCGGTCCGTCCTGCGGCTGCAGTTGATCGGCCATCATGATTTTGCGGATGGATGCCTGCAGGCGTTCTTCCGCGGTAAATGCAACGTTGAAGTCTGCGCCGGTGAGCAGCGGCTTCATGCTGTCAACGCTGTTCGCCACTATAATGCGGCGTGGGCCCACCTTGACGGTTCGCGGGTTAAGCACGCCGTCATCCTCAGCAATCCACATGCCGGAGATAGCCAGATCTTGTGCGGCCTTCTCCATGCGCTTAGTTTCGTTCAGCTCCTTGCAATCTGGCAGTGCGTCATACACTGGACCAATGCCGTATGGGCCACCGGGAATTTTCATCCAGCGCGGTACGCATACAGGGAATTCGTGATAGCCAGACTCGCGCACCACTTTCTTTCCCGACACCTCGACATTGAACGAGGCAAAGCGCAGGTTTTTAGCCAGGCGCGCGCTCGCAATGTAATTGGTGCGTGGTGAGATACAGTGCAGAAAATCAAATTTGTCGTCTGGTTTATCCTTGGCTGCCTGGCGGATCTTCTCGCTGACAGCATCGGGGCCAAATTCAGCAATCGCCTGTTCAGCGGTCAGTTGGTAACAGCGGTAAATCGTATCGACAATGCCGTCTTTGCGCGTCGATGTGACGTAGCACTGCGCCAGTGGCCATTGCTGAAATGTATAGCCGCCCTCTTCCCGGTCCTCATCGATGTACAGTACAAACCAGCCAGCGCACACCACATCGAGATTGGCCTCGTAGCCTTCGGCGTCGAAGTTGGCCGCATGAATGTTTTCCCACACCAATGTGGCGCAGACCGATAGCCACGCCTTCGCATCATCCGGCAGAGATTCGCTGTTGAGATTCAACCATTGGGCGTTAGCGGGCGTCATACCAGACATAAGCGCAGACGCCAGCATGCGTGCGCTATCAGTAGCGGTACCATCCAACAGCTTGGCCACCCTAGATTTAGCACTTTGCGCGTCCAACACCTCAGAGGAGAAGCCAGCACCGCGCAGCGGGTACGTGAAGTCGTAGCATTCCCGCCATACAGTTTCATGCTGCTGGCGGGCGGCCTTGAGTGTATTCACGCGCTTAATCAGCCTTGCGGCGGTTTCGTCCATCAATTACGCCCCTAACGTTGGTTTGCCACTTGCACCGCTGGCCAGCAAAGAGCTACCGGAATCAGAAGCCCCTTGCGTGCCAGTGGCAAGCAGTGAAGAGCCTTGCTTGCGTTTTTTACGAGCCGCTGCGTCTGCGTTCGATGCTTTTGCAGCAGCATCTGCTGCTGCATCGGCTTCTGCCTGCGGGTCGGTTTGGTTAACGCTGGGCGTTTTGTCCTTGGTGAATAATCCTGCTGGGTCCAGGACTTTTCCCGGGTCGATACCTCCACACATAACGGATTCCTTAGCCTGGTACGTGCCAGCCGTGTTCAGTTAAAACGGGTTTACCCGGTGCGGGCTGCTTATTGCCCTCTTCATTCGTCACCATCGGGCCGGTGCTGCCAGCGGTCACGTCGGTGGCCTTCTTCACCAGAGCGATAAATTCGAGGCTGTTGGTCAGCGGGTGATCGTGCTCATCGGTATAGTTCAGCGCTTCAAACATGCTGATTACAGCGAAGCCCTGCACGTTCAACCCGGACAACGCCGCGTTGCGGGCAGCCAAATCAACAAGCGGTGCAGCTTCCTGCCCTGCTGTGCTGTCGTTGCCCTCCGTGACGTTCAGCACTGTTGCGCCAGCGGTGGCGGCATTCAGTTGCTCCGGCGTGTTTGCGGGTTGTTGGTCGATGTTTCCTGCAACAGAATTCAGCAGAAGAGCGTCGGTGGCGTTCTCGTTACCGTCGTTCTGTGGCGCAGCTTCCTGCCCTGGCACTTCGATAGCCTTACGTGGTCGAGCCATTGCGATTACTCCGTGGGTTAGTGAGCGGTCATTGTCTGCCCGGCTTGCGGTCGGATTCCCGACCAATTACAGGGCGCTTGAACGTCCACCACTGGCGATAAAGCACCGTCGGCAAGCTGCCACGTTCTGAGCCGGTCGCTTGGCACCAGAGAGCGATCAGCGCTTCACCATCGCCGTGCCGTGGTTCCGATCCAGATTTCCAGCCGAGCACAGCAGATTTCGACACACCCAATTCCTCGGCGATGCTTTGCGTGGCCATGCGGGTGCGGTTGATATCGGTAATGACGCGAAACCAATCTGTTCGGAATGTGGCGACGAGTGGCATTGTCAGCCCCCTAAACGCGCGCGTGCGCGAACATAGAGAGGGGTAAACACGCCGCCGGCCATTGCAAGAAGATGGGCCAAACAGGATTTTGTTCTTTTCCACCGCTGGGCGCCCTGTGACTTTTCGCTATTTCCTGCTGGCCTTAGAGATAGGATTAAATTCTGCATTCGCGCAATTCCTCCACTTCCCTTGTGACTTGTTCCAGCAATTCCAGCTCAGAGCCGTAATTCTTCTCCCATGTTTTTCTTCCGGCGTGTACGGCTAAACCGTGGCCGCCAGTGCGGTGATGCGGCGGGCATAACGGGAGAGTTTGCTTATGGGTGGCGCGCTGCGCTGTTCCCTGTCCTGTGCGGATATGGTGTATTTCTGCAGGGGATGGGCCGTAACCCAGATTGCGGCAGACGACGCAGCCAAGTTCTGCCGCGTCGGATAACCATTGTTTTTCGTCTTTGGTCGCCATGGTTCCCCCTATGCCGTGTAGCTGAGCAATTGGGAGGCGGCATTTTCTGCAGCCTGCTGATTTGGGAACGAGCGGAACAGAATGAAATTCCAGAGCACGTCGATTGTGGCTTTGTAGAGCTGGGCAAACTCGATATCGTCCATTTTAGCGAACGATACGCTGCGAGGTTCTTTGCGCTCGCTGCCATCAGGCATCTGGTATGCGGTGTAGTGGCCGGATTGGATCGTTACCCAGGCGCGGAATGCCTCGAACGATTTTGCTGCGCTGATATTTCCGGCGCGCTTTTCTGCCACATCCTGCAGATACTCGTCGGCAGCTGCCTGCAGCGTGCTTTCGTTCCCTGCGTAATACGCGAGAAATTTCACGTAGCCTGTTATCAGCTCTTTGTCGGTCGGCGATATGGCGCCGCCAGTCGGTTCCCAATACTGGAAGCCGAGATTCAGCAGCGAGAAATATTTACGGTGGAAAGCCGGGTTACGTGCCTGGCTGAAGTCGGCATACAGGACGGCGCCGATCTTCACTTTGGTTTTCAGGAATTCGATCGCGTCCGGTGTGGCCGGCACTAACAAATTTCCTGCGGATTTTACAAACGAATACTGCGCCATTGGGTTCTCCGGTGGCGCAGCAGCTGCTCAGAATTCGAACGGGCTGGGTGTTCAATCCAGCCCGTTAATTATAGCGCGTTTCCATCGGGTCTTACAATCGAATAACCGGCGGATTTTGCCAGACCAATCAACGCGTTAAATGATACTATGTACTCGTTTTCCTTAACAATGCGAGTGCCGGCTATTGCTCCATTCTCGCAGGTGATAACCATTCTTCCTGTGCTGGGCAATGATTTAAGTAAATCTTCAACATCAATCAATTAACTATCTCTTTATTGCGTACTTCGAGTTTATCAAATCAAAATACTGTACAAATAAACAGGCAAATACTTTGTGCCATTCATCAAACAAAAATGACATCACAACCCCACTCTTAGCGTGATACCGTCATCGATAGTCTTTTATTTATGATACACTGCTGATAGATTAAATTTTGATAATCAGATGATTTTTAATTAACACACAGCTACAACATGCAATTAATACAAGGACAACTATGAGCACACTCTTTATAATTGGCGCTGGGGCGAGCTACGGTAGCGGTCCATGCCACCCCAACAACCCTGCAATGGGAAATAAACTTTTATCTGAATTAATCAAAGCCAAAGGTGAGGCATCAAAATTAAAACCTAGCACGATTGAAGTTTTCGAGCGGAATTTTGAAATGGGAATGGACGAGATATATAGAAACAAGGAGGTTAACATAGTCGAATTTTTAAGAGACATGGCTTATTATTTTTTAAATTTCGAAATAAAGGAAGGAAATGTATACCTAGACCTTATAAATAAAATAAAAAACAAGCAATGTGTAATTGCAAGCACAAACTACGACTTATTAATAGAGCAAGCAATTTCCGGGCTAGGACTACAATTCCAATACGCTGGACCTCCATCAATTTCAAAAAATATACCCCTTTTGAAAATACACGGGTCTTGTCATTTCTTACCAATTGTACCTGACTGTTTATTTGATATTAGCTTTGACTTTGAGCCTAACTCTGGTGCAATATTAGTTGATTCCCCAATAAAACCTGCCACATCGAAGGAGGAAGTAATTACCTTCATGGATAAACATAAAAAATTCGCCCCCGCACTAGCCATTTACCACCCTAAAAAAGAAGTTCTATTCTGCCCAGAAGACATTGAGAGGCAAAAGGCTCATTTTTGTCTAGAGATAGAAAAGGCAAAAAACATAATCATAATTGGTTTAAGCATAAATAAAGCTGATGAACACATATGGGGAAACCTAGCGAAATGCAAAGGAACAATCTATCACATAGACCCTATTTCAAACGGAATATTAGAATGGAGGGATGGCGTAAATAAAAAAAACGCATACCATATAAAGAAAGGGTTTTCTGACGCCATGGTTGATATAAAAAGAATCATCCGATAGTTGATTAGGTATGAAGCAGAAAGCCGCCCATGAGGCGGTTAGATTTAGGTGAGTTTGAGAAGAAATTCGATAATGCATTCATGGAGGTGAAGTCAGCAAATTTAAAAATGAAAATAAATGGTTACAAAGCAAACTTCATACACAATAAACCTATAGAATAAAAATCTGTAATAGACTACTCAGAGCAAATTTTAGGAATAGTTCAAAATTACATTCCCGGAGAGAAAAAGACAATATTTAAAGGCAGCACCGTAAGATAGATAGATTGCCATGATATAATCTATCGTGGCAATTAATTAAAAAACATTAGATTAAATTGGTTCTATGTTTTTATCCAACATCACCCTATCTATGATATCTGTCATGCCAGCATCGCTAACGCGACAACCACCGCAAGTGCTATCCAGAAAATCGCGCACGCCCAGAACAGTGCCACCCATGGTTTACGCGCTCCCCACTCTTTAAATTTTTTCACCGCCCCTTCCCCTCTCTGCGATCACGCCAGTAATTCAGGCGTGCTCTGAAATGTTCCCGGTATTGCTCCGGTGCCGCTTCAATCGCCACCAGTACCGCATTGCGGGTGATCCTTCGCTCGAATAAATCGCGGATCAGGCCGCTGGCGCGCAGGTCGTACTGCTCTAAATCGCGGTATTCCTGCGGCCATTGGCCTCGATTGAATGGCAGGCTGGGCGGAAGATAATCCGATTGCCCGGCCATCGCCTACCGAAGCGATCGCAGCCAACATGGCGTTTTTCGGAAGTGAGGAAATCAAGCCACTGGCTCAACGGTTGCGGGATGAAAACCACATGACATTCCATGCGTGGCTCACTCGTTACGATGAGATTGTACTGCGTCGGGAACTTAAAGAAAAAACCATGGCCAACCACCGCAGTAGAATGAAAGCGTTTCGTGAAGCCCTACCGGATAAACCTGTAGGCGATTTCACGACCAAGGATATAGCTGAATTTTTGAATGGTTACGTCAGCCAGGGAATGGCTGCTAGCGCCAAGCTTATGCGGGGGGCATTACTGGATATTTTCAGAGAGGCTGTCGCTGATGGAATTATCCAGAATAACCCTGTTGAAGCGTCGAGAAACCCAAAAGTTGAGGTGAAGAGATCCCGCCTGCTATTGGATGAGTACCTGACAATCAGGAATGCATCAGTAAAATTCCCTGGCTGGTTCCGAGTTGCGATGGATATCGCTTTGGTGACCGGTCAACGTATTAGCGATATCTGCAATATGAAATGGGCTGACCTGGTTGATTTTAGACTGCGCATTGAGCAGGAAAAGACCGGCGCAAAAATAACGATCCCGGTTGAGTTGTCAATCGCTGACGTTTCGCTGAAAAGACTGATCGAAGAATGTCGGCAGTTGTCCGCCGGGCGTGAGTTTATTCTTGTGAGCCGAAAAGGTGAGAAAATCGCACAGCGAACAATGACAGACTACTTCACGAAATCGCGCCGACTTACGTCCCTTTCGTGGGACTCCGACAAAGAGCCACCATCATTCCATGAGATCCGTAGCCTATCGGCCCGCCTCCATACCGATGCACGCGGCGGTGAGTTTGCGCAACATCTTCTCGGCCATAAATCAGCGGAGATGACGGCCCGTTACCAGGACTCGCGCGGTAGTGAATGGGATGATATTCAGATATGATTATGAACTTATTTCGACCGATAATGACCTTTGTCATTTAACACACTGATTATAAAGAAGTTTAAAAATGCGCTTATTTCTCGCCAAAGGACGTGAAAAGTCCTTACTCCGTCGCCACCCATGGGTATTCTCTGGCGCTGTTCAACGTATTGAAGGTAAAGCCCTTTCCGGTGAAACCATTGATATTCATGACGCCCAGGGAAAATGGTTAGCGCGCGGCGCCTACTCGCCAGAATCGCAAATCCGCGCCCGTGTCTGGACTTTCCAGCATGATGAAGAGATTAACATCGAATTCTTTATCCGCCGCTTACAACAGGCGCAAAGCTGGCGCGACTGGGTTGCAGAACGTGACGGGCTAGATGGCTATCGCCTGATCGCCGGTGAGTCCGACGGCATGCCGGGTATCACTATCGATCGCTTCCAGAACTTCCTGGTACTGCAATTGCTGTCCGCAGGGGCCGAATATCAGCGTGCTCCGCTGATTACCGCTTTGCAACACTGCTACCCGGAATGTGCCATCTACGATCGTTCAGATGTCGCGGTGCGTAAAAAAGAAGGTTTGCCGTTGGCGCAAGGCTTGGTTGTGGGCGATCTGCCCCCTGATTTGCTGCCAATCACCGAACATGGCATGAAACTGCTGGTCGATATCCAGCAAGGCCATAAAACCGGTTTTTACCTTGACCAACGTGACAGTCGCCTGGCTGCCCGCAATTATTCTGCCGGCCGACGTGTACTTAACTGCTTCTCCTATACCGGCGCCTTCGCCGTATCGGCACTGATGGGCGGTTGTACTCAGGTGATCAGTGTCGACACATCGCAAGCGGCACTGGATATTGCCAAACAGAACGTCGAACTGAACCAGCTTGATCTGAGCAAAGCCGAATTTGTGCGTGATGACGTATTCCAGCTGTTGCGCGCCTACCGTACCCAGGGTGAGAAATTCGATCTGATCATTATGGATCCGCCGAAGTTCGTCGAAAACAAGAATCAATTGGCCAGTGCATGCCGCGGGTACAAAGATATCAACATGTTGGCGCTGCAGTTGCTGAATCCGGGCGGCATTTTGCTCAGCTTCTCGTGTTCCGGTCTGATGCCAACCGAACTATTCCAGAAAATTTTGGCCGATGCCGCTGTAGACGCCGGGCGTGATGTACAATTTATAGAGCAGTATCGTCAGGCTGCCGATCACCCGGTTATCGCGACTTATCCTGAAGGGCTGTATTTGAAAGGGTTTGCGTGTCGGGTGATGTAACTTGAAATACGCTGTTTTGCCCTCATATAGAGAGTAAGGCACTGTTTCTCAGGAGGTCATCATGATTGCCAGCAAATTCGGTATCGGACAACAAGTTCGGCATAAGCTGCTGGGGTATTTGGGGGTCGTGATTGATATCGATCCTGAATACTCTATGGAGCAGCCTAAAGCTGATGAAATAGCAGCGAATACTGACCTGCGTTTTGCCCCTTGGTACCACGTGGTGATGGAAGACGAAGAAGGCCAACCCGTGCATACCTATCTGGCGGAAGCACAGTTAGATGGGGAAGCGCAGGACGCTCATCCTGAACAGCCATCGCTGGATGAATTGGCGGAATCTATCCGTCACCAGTTACAAGCCCCCCGCCTGCGCAATTGATGTGCCAGGCCTGAGAAACACCCATAAGGGCCTGGCACGATGCCAGGCCTTTTATTTTATTTAGCGCTCTAGCCCCAAACGCGGGATCTCGATTTTAGGGCAACGATCCATCACCACTTTCAGCCCTGCCTCGGCCGCCAATGCAGCAGCCTGCTCATTAATGACGCCTATTTGCAACCACAATGCCTTGGCACCGATCGCAATGGCGTCTTGCGCCACCTCATAGGCCGCTTCTGAATTTCGGAATACATCGACCATATCTACCGGCTGTGGGACATCATTTAGCGTGGCATAGACCTGTTGACCGAGCAGTGTTTGCCCCGCCAACTTTGGGCTGACCGGTATAACCTGATATCCCTGCGAAAGTAGATAGGCCATCACACCAAAGCTAGGCCGGTTGGGTTTATCACTGGCGCCAACCAGTGCAATGGTTTTCACCTGCTGTAGCAGGCCGGCAATGTCATGATCTTGCATTCTCCGCTCCCAATTATTCACGGGTATTTTCCTACCTCGAGTGTAACCCATTGATCTGGGATCGGCTAAACGCACACGCATGGAAACTCCCAGCCATTTTTGCGGTCTGATGCTGTCACTGCCAGCATGTGCTGCGCCCAATAAATGTCAAAATAAATATAAATGTGTACATTTGTAAATTAAATGGTAATGCTGAAAAACTTTGACACAGTCTGTAGCCTGTTCAACACTAATAGCGATGCCACTTATAAGGAGATAACGATGAAATTTGGTCTGATGGTTGCGGGGCTGCTCAGCATCAGTATTAGCATGCCTGCCGTAGCTACGACCCTGAAACTCTCCCCCGACATCGACCTGTTGGTGGTCGACGGCAAGAAAATGACAGGATCGTTGTTAAAAGGTGCCGACAGTTTAGAACTGGATGGTGGGCAGCATCAGTTGCTGTTTAAAGTGGCTAAGTCAGTACGTACAGGGCAGAGCGATCGCACGGCTTACACCTCTCTGCCGCTGATTGCGACCTTCAATACGCAGAATGTGAGTTCCGTTGCCATTGAGCTGCCACGTATTGAAAATGTTCGGGATGGCCAGAGATTCGATAAAACACTTAACTATCAGGTTATTGATAAAAATGGCAACGCGCTGGCCATGAGGCACGACGTACTGCACCCTGATGGCGCTACGCTCAGTGCCGACCTGGAAAAAGTGATGGCCGATTACAATAGCCAGAATCGCCCAGCCTCAGTGCCGGCCTTTTCACAGGTTCGCGCCACCGCGCCAACCTCCCCTCTGGCCAGTGCAGCGTTAAACGCCCCGACGGTGACGCTGAAAGGTGAAAACGTTTCTGAGCAGATGCTGCAATACTGGTTCTTACAAGCAGACAAAGAGACGCAGAAGCGTTTTCTCCATTGGGCAAACAAGCAGCCTGTGCATTAAGCTTCTGGCGCCTTTTATCTAAAGGCGCGCTTTCTTCGCATTTTCAGGTGTAAACGCTAGGCAGTGAAAAGCAGTTTCAGTAATCTGTCGCACATCACCTGACTCGCGAAGGACACCAAGATGGAATTTACTACCCGCACTATCGCCGCGCGCAAACATATTGCGCTGGTGGCACACGATCACCGTAAACAAGCCCTGCTTGCATGGGTTGAAGACAATAAGTCCGTGCTGGAACAGCATCAACTGTATGCCACCGGCACCACGGGCAACCTGATCCAACGTGCCAGCGGTATTCCTGTACAAAGCATGCTGAGTGGGCCAATGGGCGGTGATCAACAGGTCGGTGCGCTGATTGCCGAAGGCAAAATTGATATGCTGATTTTCTTCTGGGACCCGTTGAATGCGGTTCCACATGATCCCGATGTGAAAGCGCTGCTGCGCCTAGCCACCGTCTGGAATATCCCCGTCGCGACCAACCGCTCTACAGCCGACTTCCTCATCGACTCATCGCTGTTCAAAAGTGAAGTTGAAGTCGCGATCCCTGACTATCAACGCTATTTGCAGGATCGTCTGAAGTAACGATGAAGGCCTGGCCACCGCCAGGCCTCAGGTTTAAGGTTTCTTCTGCGACGGCACACCTAGATCTTGCAGTTGTTCAACAAACACTGACGGACGCTCAGGATCCTGCAACAGCCACACTTGGTGTTTGGCGCGAGTCAACGCCACATACAGCAACCGCCGCTCCTCCGCATCTGGGAAGTCTTCCGGTTGAGGTAACAACACATCTTCCAGAACGGACTCACGTGCGACAGCAGGGAAGCCATCGTTGCCCTCGTGCAAACCGGCAATAATTACATATTCAGCCTGCTGTCCTTTACTGGCATGGATAGTCATAAACTCAATAGTCAGTTTGGGCCAACGGGTTGCGGCTTTGGACAACACTTGCGGTTTCAAATGATGGTAACGGGCTAATACCAAAATGCGCTCTTCAGGCTTAGCGTAACCACTCAGCTTATCCAATAAGTTCTCAAGCTGTTCATGCGGTAAAAGGGCCACCGATTTCTTATTGCCTTTACTCAGGCTATTCAACGGTTTTTTCAGCTGATGAGGGTTCTGCTGCACAAAGCGATTCGCCACCTCACCGATACGTTCATTAAAACGATAAGTGGTATCAAGCGCGCACTGGGCACCTTCACCAAAGTTCTCGGCAAATGCGGTGGTGAGCGTCAGTTCGGCACCGCTGAAGCGGTAAATCGCCTGCCAGTCATCTCCCACGGCAAACAGACAAGTTTGTTTATTCTGTTTACGCAGTGCAGCCAGTAATTGCGCACGTTGCGGTGAGATATCCTGGAATTCATCCACCAGGATATGCTTCCACGGGCTGACAAAGCGCCCTTTTTCCAAAACATTGACCGCCTGATGGATCAGGCCAGAGAAATCGACCGCACCTTCCTCTTTTAGCGCCCCCTTCCAGGTTTTCAGCAAGGGTGCCATCAACCGGATGCGTTTTGAAAACAGGTCACGGACCTCTTCATCTGCCTGCTCTATCATCTCTGCCTGGCTACCCCCGTGCATGCGCATCAGCCCCAACCAGCGCTCGAGCCGCCCCGCCAGGCGTTCAGCCAGGCGTTTGTCATGCCAAAAGTCGCCTTCAGGCACCTCCCACTCAAGTTCTTCCGTTAACCATTGACGCCACCCTTTGGCCTGCGCTTTTTTCTCTGCACATTGCTGTTGCCAATGCGTCATCAGCAAAGCGCGCCGAGCCTTGCTGTCGGTTTCCAGCTTACTGATCGCCGGCACTTTGCGATTACCCTGTTGGATGATCTGCAGCGCCAGGGCATGGAACGTTTTGGCCTGAATAGCCACCTTACCCAAACGCGCCTGAATACGTTCGTTCATCTCTTCTGCCGCCTGACGACCAAACGCCAGCAGCAATATCTGCCCGGGCTCAGCCTCCTGACGGCGCAGCAACCAACCTGCGCGAGCCACCAGCACCGAGGTTTTGCCGCTCCCGGCCCCCGCCAGTACCAATACGGAGTCTTCTCCATTGACCACGGCGCGGCTTTGCGAATCATTCAGCGGTGAACTTTCGATGTTTTGGAAGAAATCGTGATGCGTCTCCAACATGCGTTCTGTCCACTGTTGATTGCGATGTGCAACGCTGCGTAAGCCGTGCTGCAACCATTGTTGGCAAAGCTGATAATCATCCCGACAGTTGTCGAACGCCTCAAGACGTGCCACCGGCATTGGCAGGGCGCCAAATGACTGACGGATTTGTTGCTGTAATTTGCCCAGTTCGGATTTTTTAAACCACTTATCCTGTTGCTCGATACGTTGGATATGCTCAACCTGTTCTTGCAACACCCCCGCGCTGACCTCGCTCATCTCCGCGCTCCACTGCTGCCAGGCCTGTTGCAAGTAATGATAGAAGCGCTGAGTTTCCTGCCATTCAGTACCATGCAAGCGCACGACTTTCTCATCTGGCAGCTCAAATTCCAGCTCGCCCCAGACGATACCGCGTTTGCATCTGACCTGAATTAATTGATTGAAAGGAATAAGGTATTCATGCTTTTCACCGCTCACCTCAACACCGGCGTGCAACAACCGCACACGATTGTAAGGATGCTGAGCCAGGTGTTTCCCCAGCGATGTCGCTTTAAGTTCCATATCGTCGCGCCATAACCATGTTGAGTTTAAATAACGGATACCTGCCAGTTTACCTGTGATAAGCAGTGGCACTCTAGCGCTAAAAAAAGGGTAGAATAGAATTTGCGTTTTGATACCAAGCGCAACCGCATCGCGGTTTGGCCATCATTAGAGCAGAATGACGACTATGCGTACTGTACTGAATATTCTTAATTTTGTGTTGGGCGGTTTTTTCACCACCCTTGGCTGGCTGGTCGCAACGGTATTTAGCGTTGTGCTGATCATCACCCTGCCACTGACCCGTTCCTGCTGGGAAATCACCAAACTGTCTTTAGTGCCTTTCGGCAACGAAGCCATTCACGTAAATGAACTGTATCCGGAAAAAAGCAACGTGCTACTTTCCGCCAGCGGTTCGCTACTTAATATTATCTGGCTGATCCTGTTCGGCTGGTGGTTGTGCCTGTCACATATCGCCGCAGGTATTGTGCAGTGCGTGACAATTATTGGTATTCCGGTGGGAATTGCCAATTTCAAAATTGCCGCTATTGCCCTGTGGCCAGTGGGTCGTCGCGTGGTATCAGTTGAAATGGCACAACAAGCCAGAACTGAAAATGCACGGCGTCAGTATCAACAGCGTTAATTTTTTTCTCCGTCTGAGGAGTTTTTCGTGCTTTCTTTTGCACCAGCAATACGCCGTTATGCCTACAACAGCAACCTGCTTTATGACCTGCGCATTTTTATCGCGCTGGCCGGCGCAGCCGCCGTACCTTGGTGGCTCGCCATCCCCAAGCTCACCATTCCGCTGACGCTGGGTGTCGTGGCAGCGGCATTGACCGATCTGGATGACCGTTTGACTGGCAGACTGCGCAATCTGGTGATCACGCTGGTGTGCTTCTTTGTTGCGTCCGCCTCCATTGAACTGCTGTTCCCTTATCCCTGGTTGTTTGCTCTTGGCCTGACCACGTCAACCTGTGGCTTTATTTTGCTGGGCGCGTTGGGGCAACGTTACGCCACCATTGCGTTTGGAGCTTTACTGATCGCAGTGTATACCATGCTCGGCGCCTCGATGTATGACGCGTGGTATCAACAACCGACGTTGCTGATCCTTGGCGCTCTTTGGTACAACCTGCTGACATTGATTGGTCACCTGATTTTCCCCATCCGCCCTTTGCAGGAGAATTTGGCGCGTTGTTATAATCAGTTAGCGAATTATCTGGATGCCAAGGCCAACCTGTTTGATCCCGACGTCGAACATGATGCAGACTTGCCGTGGATGGACGTTGCCATGGCCAACAGTGCGCTGATGACGACGCTTAACCAGGCCAAGGTTTCATTACTGACCCGATTAAAAGGCGACCGCGGCCAGCGTGGGACCCGCCGCACATTGCACTACTATTTTGTTGCACAAGACATACATGAGCGTGCCAGTTCCGCCCACGTTCAGTATCGGGAGCTCAGTCGACAATTCCGTCATAGCGATATCCTGTTTCGTTTTCAGCGTTTGCTCAGTATGCAGGCGCGCGCATGCCAACAGTTGGCACAATCGATTTTGCTGCGGCAAAAGTACCAACATAACCCACGTTTTGAACCGGCATTTGGGCGTATCGATGAAGCGTTAGCGCAGATTACCGTTACCCCAGAGAACCGTGAGTTAACGAAAGCATTGACGCACCTGTTGAAAAATTTACGTGCGATTGACGCGCAGTTGGCGAATATCGAGTCTGAACAAGCACTGGCCAACGGCCAGGCGGAAGAAAACAGCTTGTCAGATGATCGTCTCACCGGCTGGAGCGATATTCGCTTACGTATTAGTCGCCATTTGACACCTCAGTCGGCCCTGTTCCGCCACGCCATTCGCATGTCAGTGGTGCTGTGCATCGGTTACGCCTTTATTCAGTTTACCGGTATGCAGCACGGTTATTGGATCCTGCTCACCAGCCTGTTTGTCTGCCAACCCAATTACAATGCCACGCGTCGCAGGCTTGCTCTGCGTATTATCGGCACGCTAGCCGGTATTCTTATCGGCCTGCCAATTCTCTATTTCGTGCCTTCGATTGAAGGACAAATGGTGCTGATTGTTATTAGCGGCGTCCTGTTTTTCGCTTTTCGAACCGTGCAGTATGCGCATGCCACCATGTTTATTACCTTACTGGTGTTGCTGTGCTTTAACCTGCTGGGTGAAGGCTTTGAAGTGGCCGCCCCCCGCGTTTACGACACCATTTTGGGGTGTGCTATCGCTTGGGCAGCGGTCAGTTTCATTTGGCCAGACTGGAAATTCCGCCAATTACCGGCAATCGTCAGTAAAACAATGAACGCAAACTGCCGTTATCTGGACGCAATTTTGGTGCAGTACCATCAGGGTAAAGATAACGGCCTTCCATACCGCATCGCCCGCCGGGATGCGCACAACAGTGACGCAGAGTTGGCCTCGGTGATTTCGAATATGTCTGCCGATCCCAAAGCCAATAAAGAGGTTCAGGATGCAGCCTTCCGGCTGCTGTGTTTGAACCACACATTACTGAGCTATATCTCTGCGCTGGGTGCACACCGTGAACGACTGAATAATTCCGCAACGCTGGATCTGCTGAACGACGCAGTATGTTATGTCGATGGTGCGCTGCATCTGGAAGAACAAGACAATCTGCGCATTACCCAGGCTTTGGAAAGCCTGGCTGAACGTATCCAACACGCGGCACCAGAACCGGAAAGCAAAGATCAATTGGTATTGCAGCAAATTGGGCTGGTAATTGAACTGTTGCCAGAACTCACGATGCTTAATGCACAAATAGGCAAATCGGCATGATTATTCGGGGTCTTTTATGAGGCCCCGAACGTCTGGATGATGGCCATGACGAAGCAACGACACGGTTCGCTCAAACCAACAGGTCAACTCGCTACGCAATTCAGAAGGTAAAGCCGCATGGTGATAGCCGGCAATAGCCCCACCCAAGGAAAGCAGCACCCGTAGACCCAGGTTATGTTGCTGCTGCAATAAGCGAAGATAGCTACGTTTAGCACCGTTCAACCGCAAGTCATAGACATTACGAATACCCGCTCGCCAGAGTAAACGCTCCATATTGATATCGATGTTTGGCAAGGTTTTAAGCCGACTCTGGTTATCTGTTTTGACTTGGAGCTCTCTGCGAGCTTCGCGAATAGCCTGCCAGGCGAGCCCAACGAGTTCATCGCGATCCCGCCACAAAGCCTCATCCACCCAGTAATAACGCATGGTAATTGGCACCCCTCGCTTGGAGTAAACCATATTGACCATCCCGCGTGCACGAAAGGCGGGTTCCAAGGAATCCGTCGCCCGAAGGTACAGTTCTCCTTCAGCGATCAAGGCGAACATGACGCCGTCGGCCAGTAGCCCGTAACCACCGAATTGCGAGCGTGTAGTGATAACCCCTAATGCGTAAAAACAGGCTTTGGCCTGTGCGACCATTCCCGATGATGTCCCTTTCATAATGTTCTCCTGGTGTGAGTTACCGTCCTATCATTCCCCTCATCAATGAAATAAAGGTAACGTGAACAAGTAATTAGAAAAATACGCACTATCCGCAGCGATGCCAATCACTAAAGTTCATCGTCTAAAAAACAATCGCAATTATGAGACCTACTACGAATATTTGGGTTGATCTTATTCACAACAGGATGTACTGTATAAACATACAGTGACACTACGGGCGGGATACTTTATGCGTACTCAATCACTCTACAAACCCCATTTCAGCCACACCTCTTTTGCGGTGAACAATGCTGCAGAAAACACAGATGCCGGCAAAAAGAATGGCCTTATCAGTGAACTTGTTTACAACGAGCATCAGCCCGCTGTGGCACAATTGTTATTGCCCCTGTTGCAGCAACTGGGTCTGCAATCTCGCTGGCTGTTATGGCTGACTCCGCAACAAAAGCTGAGCAGATTATGGTTACAGCAGTCTGGGCTGCCGGTCGAAAAAGTGGTGCAGCTTAGCCAAATCAGTTCGCTAGATACGGTTGAAGCAATGGAAAAGGCGTTGCTGACAGGTAACTATAGTGTCGTACTTGGATGGCTACCCGACCTTACAGAAGAA
Source organism: Serratia sp. PL17 (assembly GCF_017832355.1). Taxonomy (GTDB): domain Bacteria; phylum Pseudomonadota; class Gammaproteobacteria; order Enterobacterales; family Enterobacteriaceae; genus Serratia. Next base: position 557,888 of record NZ_JAFIBY010000001.1, on the reverse strand, counting down.
GATCGTCTAAAATTAAGGCGTGCGGCAGAATTAGGTAACGCTTATGGGTTCATTATGCGTCCTCAACGTGACATAAACCCGGTTCACGGACACTGTTCTACCCTAAAAATTCACTCTTCTTTGTATCATTAAGTAAATTTAGGATTTTTCCCATCATTTTCATCACCCTCTAAGGGAACCTTTCAGGGATCAGGGACAAAGCGAGTGCGGCTGCGGTTCCGCACCAAAAAACGAGCGTAGATTTGCTCGTTTTTTGGTCGGTTAATGTTAGCAAATATGTACAATTCTGCGTTTTTTTTTAGAGCTTTATCACATCACACTTGTAACTTTCGCGCCACGTTGTAGACTTTACATCGCCAAGGTTGCTCTATAACGCCAGATAAACTGGCCGAGTAACAAACGAGGGCTCAAACCTTGGCGAAGGAATTTAACCAAGGGCTTAAAACAGCTTTAAAGCTCATTGCCTATTTGGATGATAACGAGGCGCAAAATGAAAAAGACAGCTATCGCATTAGCAGTGGCACTGGCTGGTTTCGCTACCGTAGCGCAAGCCGCCCCAAAAGATAATACCTGGTACACTGGTGCTAAACTGGGCTGGTCCCAGTACCATGACACTGGTTTCTACGGCAACGGTTACCAGAATGGTATCGGCAATGGTCCGACCCATAAAGATCAACTGGGTGCTGGCGCGTTCCTGGGTTACCAGGCGAACCAATACCTGGGCTTCGAGCTGGGCTATGACTGGCTTGGCCGTATGCCTTACAAAGGCAGCGTGAACAACGGTGCTTTCAAAGCGCAGGGCGTTCAACTGGCCGCTAAACTGAGCTACCCAATCATGGACGATCTGGACATCTACACTCGTCTGGGCGGCATGGTATGGCGTGCAGACTCCAAAGCTAACTACGGTGCAACTGGCCAACGTCTGAGCGATCACGACACTGGCGTTTCTCCGTTGGCAGCTGTTGGTGTTGAATACGCACTGACCAAAAACTGGGCTACCCGCCTGGACTACCAATTCGTTAGCAACATCGGTGATGCAGGTACTGTCGGCGCTCGTCCAGACAACACCATGCTGAGCCTGGGTGTTTCTTACCGTTTCGGTCAGGATGATGTTGTTGCTCCAGTTGCTCCAGCACCAGCTCCAGCTCCAGTTGTTGAAACCAAGCGTTTCACTCTGAAGTCTGACGTGCTGTTCAACTTCAACAAATCTACTCTGAAAGCACAAGGCCAACAGGCTCTGGACCAGCTGTACACTCAGCTGAGCTCTATGGATCCTAAAGATGGCTCTGTTGTAGTTCTGGGTTACACCGACGCAGTTGGTTCAGAGCAATACAACCAGAAACTGTCTGAAAAACGCGCACAAAGCGTTGTTGATTACCTGGTATCTAAAGGTATTCCTTCAGACAAAATCTCTGCACGTGGTATGGGCAAAGCTGATTCCGTCACTGGTAACACCTGTGGCTACAAATCTGGCCGTGCTACCAAAGCACAGATCGATTGCCTGGCACCAGATCGTCGCGTAGAGATCGAAGTTAAAGGTATCAAAGACGTTGTAACTCAGCCACAAGGCTAAGCTACCGCTCTTAGTAAAAAACCCCGCATTGCGGGGTTTTTTTTCGTCCAGAACACGTGAGATTAGCAATAACAATGCTCTCGCAGGTTATCAAGTTATTCGTCGTCTTTACCAAGAATCGCTTTTAGATCCTGCTTCAAAAGCGACATCTGGCTCGCATATTTCTCTTTACGTTCCGCATCTTCAATGAGCTGTACCACTGTCTCTGACAATGTTACCCCTCTGCGACGGGCAAGTGCGGCAAGACGTTGCCAAACTAAAAATTCCAGATCGATGGATTTTTTACGCGTGTGTTGATGTTCTGCGTTAAAATGACGTTTACGTCGTGCGCGGATTGTTTGCTTCATCCGGTTATCCAATTCCGGATTCATGTGGCGGCTAATCCACGTAAGCACTTTTACCGGCTCATTTTCCAGTTTAAGCAGCTCGTCAATGGCTTCCTGAGCAACGCTGTTTTCAATGTGACGGGTAATAGCTTCCCCTTCCCGGTGCTTTTTCACCAGGTACTTCCATTTCCAACCGCTCTCCAGATTTTCCAGTTGCTGATATTTCATCGTGAACTCTTCAGTGACCGCGTAACTTTATTAAGCATAACAGCTTTGCGCCGAATTTCCCTGGCAATTGAGCCCTCTTTTAGACTGTTTTTTGCACAGTCGCCTCGTGATGTCAAACTCCCTGACACCAACTTCTACTCTGCATGTATCAAGCTGCCGTTATTCTTGTATAATCGCCCTTTCCCTTTTTGACGATTGCATCTAACACTTTGACCAATAACCGACTTGAATGGCAATCACTGTTGCCGGACGTTACGCCTTATCAAGCGATATTTGATACCGCCGCGCAGTTGGCTCCCGTGTCCTTTGCCTCTATTCAGCCACGTCTGGAAAATGCACTGACGCTGTTTTGCCACCCACAATCGCCACCGCGTTTCATGCTGTTGAAAGCGCAGGAGACGCGTGAGTATTTGGCGCTGATCGCCCATGCGGTTGAGCAACTGCAACCTAACAATATGGCGTTCAAGGGCAGTCACTATGTGATCCAAGGTAGCAAGGTAAGTGTAGAACCTGCCAGCCGCGGTGATGAGCCATTTTCCGCCGGGGGCGCCTGCGTATTTCAGGAGTGGGTTGAACCAGAACAGTTGTTTGGCTGCGTCAGGATCCACAATGGCGAAATCAGCCTGCAACCCGGTCTGGTGCATCAGGCCAATGGCGGTGTACTGATCCTGTCGGCACGTGCCCTGCTAGCCCAGCCGCTGCTGTGGTTGCGTTTGAAGCAGATGATCACCCAACGTCAGTTCCACTGGGTTTCCCCAGATGAAACGCGTCCTTTACCAATCACTATTCCAGCGATGCCGCTGGAGTTGCGGTTGATCGTGGTCGGAGATCGTCACGGTCTTGCCGATTTCCATGATATTGAGCCGGAACTGAGCGAACAGGCAGTCTACGGTGAATACGAAGAAGATCTGCAACTCACCGAAGTTGATGACATGGTTCAATGGTGTGGCTACGTCAATGCACTGATTGATGAAAAGCAACTACCGCCTTTGGCAGCCGATGCCTGGTACCCTCTGATGATACAGGCGGTACGTTACAGTGGCGATCAGGGTAACTTGCCACTATCCCCGCTGTGGCTCGTCCAGCAGCTTTCTGAAGCGGCACTGTATGCCGAAGAAGAAAGCATCACCGCCAAAGCGTTTGAAGCCGCGTTAAATGCGCGTGAGTGGCGTGAAAGCTACCTTGCCGAACGCATGCAGGATGAAATTGAGCTGGGCCAAATCCTGATTGAGACGGAAGGCGAAGTCATCGGTCAGATCAATGGCCTGTCGGTATTAGAGTATCCAGGTCATCCACGCAGTTTCGGTGAGCCCTCTCGTATCAGCTGTGTCGTCCACCTTGGCGATGGCGAATTCACCGACGTCGAGCGTAAGGCTGAGCTTGGCGGTAATCTTCATGCCAAAGGCATGATGATTATGCAGGCGTTTCTGATTTCAGAACTTGAACTAGACCAACCGCTGCCCTTCTCCGCGTCAATCGTCTTTGAGCAATCTTACGGTGAAGTCGATGGCGACAGCGCATCACTCGCTGAATTGAGTGCACTGATCAGTGCACTGTCACTGCAGCCGATCACACAGCAAATTGCGGTTACCGGTTCTGTAGACCAATTCGGTAATGTGCAGCCCATCGGCGGCGTCAACGAGAAGATCGAAGGCTTTTTTGAAGTTTGCCAACGTCGTGGTTTGACGGGCAAACAGGGCATAATCCTGCCCGCAACCAACGTGCGCCATCTGTGTCTACGCCAGGATGTGGTCGATGCGGTACGCGAAGGCCAATTCCATCTGTGGGCTGTCGATAGCGCCGCGGAGGCCTTGCCATTACTCACCGGTTACCCCTACTCTGATGAACAGCAGCCGAATCTATTAGCTGCCATTCAGGAACGGATTGCACAGGTGAATCCGCAGGAGCGTCGGCGCTGGCCATGGCCGCTTCGCTGGCTTAACTGGTTCAACCACGGCTGATCGGACTTGTTCAGCGTACACGTGTAAGCTAATCTGCGCCCTTCAATAAAATAAGGTTTACTGAGAACATGGTAGAAAAACGCGACTCCTATACGAAAGAAGACCTCGAAGCATCCGGCCGTGGCGAGCTGTTTGGCGCTGGTGGCCCACCGTTGCCGGCAGGTAACATGTTGATGATGGACCGCGTGGTCAAAATGACCGAAGACGGCGGTACGCACAACAAGGGTTATGTGGAAGCGGAACTGGATATCAATCCGGACCTATGGTTCTTTGGTTGCCACTTTATCGGCGATCCGGTGATGCCGGGCTGCCTGGGTCTGGATGCCATGTGGCAATTGGTCGGCTTCTACCTCGGCTGGTTGGGTGGCGAAGGTAAAGGCCGTGCACTGGGCGTGGGTGAAGTTAAATTCACCGGCCAGGTGCTGCCAACCGCGAAGAAAGTGACCTACCGCATTAACTTCAAACGCGTGATCATCCGTAAACTGATTATGGGTGTTGCTGATGGTGAAGTTCTGGTCGACGGCCAGGTCATTTACACCGCAAGCGATCTGAAAGTGGGCCTGTTCAAGGACACTGCTGCGTTCTAACCGCAGTCACGGCGGCCCTTCCCGGTCGCCGTTTATTTTCCCGCCGTGATTATGTTGTGCCTTCATATACGCACATTTATAACGGCCAAATAGTGACTACAATTATTGTAGTTACTGAGAGGTGTGCCATGCAAAAGACCCGTTTTGATAACATGCCATGCCCGGTAGCCCGCTCTCTGGATCGTGTCGGCGAATGGTGGAGTATCCTGATACTTCGCGATGCGTTTCATGGCTTATCCCGCTTTGATGAATTCCAACAGAGCCTTGGGCTTTCGCCCACCATATTGACTCGCCGTCTAAAGGGCCTGGTGGAAAGCGGTATTTTGTATAAACAGCGCTATCAAACACGGCCCGTTCGCTATGAGTATCTGCTCACCGAGCGTGGCAACGATTTTTTTCCCGTGCTTGCTGCGCTGTTTCACTGGGGTAACACCCACTTGGCCGAAGACGGTATTAGCGCAGAATTGGTCGATCGCCGTACAGGACAACCGATACGTGTACAACTGATCGACAGCATCACCCAGCAGCCTGTTGCGCTGCATAATATTACTTTGGCACCAGGGCCTGCGGCGACAGAAGGTATGCGCCAACGCGCAGCCCTGATGCAGCAGAACCTTTCTGCATTCCCCCCAGAATCATCCAAGGAGTCACTATGAACACTCGTCGTATAGTCATTACCGGCATGGGTGCCGTTTCGCCATTGGGATGCGGCGTAGAGGCTATCTGGCAGCGTCTGCTGAAGGGTCAGTCTGGCATTCGCCCATTACCGGAAGAAATCGTTGCTGACCTGCAAGTGAAAGTCGGTGGCCAGGTACCTTCGTTAGAACAAGATGCCGAGGCTGGCTTCGATCCCGATCGTTCTGTTGCGCCAAAAGATCAAAAGAAAATGGATCGCTTCATTCTCCTCGCCATGGCAGCCGCAGATGAGGCTATTCAACAAGCAAGCTGGGTAGCAGACACCGAAGATAAGCAGGAACGCACTGCAACGGTGATCGCCTCCGGCATTGGTGGTTTCCCAGCCATCGCCCAGGCGGTACGCACCACCGACAGCCGAGGTGCCAAACGCTTGTCGCCTTTCACCATTCCTTCTTTCCTGGTGAACCTGGCAGCGGGTCACGTTTCAATTAAACACCAGTTCAAAGGCCCGATCGGTGCCCCTGTGACAGCCTGTGCAGCGGGCGTACAAGCCATCGGCGATGCCGTCCGTATGATTCGTAACGATGAAGCCGATATCGCGCTGTGTGGCGGTACAGAAGCCGCAATCGACACGGTAAGTCTGGGGGGCTTTGCGGCAGCGCGTGCCATGTCTACAGCGCCGGCAGATACTGCAGTGACGGCTTCACGACCTTTTGATAGCGAACGTAACGGTTTTGTTATGGGGGAAGGTGCCGGCATGCTGGTGATTGAAACACTGGAACATGCGCTGGCTCGAGGAGCGACCCCGTTGGCGGAAATTGTTGGCTACGGCACCAGTGCAGACGCCTATCACATGACCTCTGGAGCCGAAGACGGCGACGGTGCCTACCGCGCCATGAAGATTGCCCTCAAGCAAGCAGGCGTAACGCCACAACAGGTACAACACCTGAACGCGCACGCAACATCCACGCCGGTGGGGGATTTAGGGGAAATTAACGCCATTAAACACCTGTTCGGTACAGATGGCGGTATAGCCGTCACCTCGACCAAATCTGCAACGGGTCATTTATTGGGTGCTGCTGGTGGATTAGAGACTATTTTTACCGCGCTGGCACTCCGCGATCAGATTGCACCGGCCACGCTGAATTTGGACAACCCAGACCCGGCTGCTGCAGGGTTACACCTGGTAGCGAAGAAAGCGGAACCAATGGCCATGACCTACGCGCTGTCGAACGGCTTTGGTTTTGGCGGTGTGAATGCCAGTATTTTGCTGAAACGTTGGCAAGGGTAATAGTACCTGAAACAAAAACCTCCGCGCTTGGCGGAGGTTGTTCCTTTTTTTGACAGGGAGCCGCTTAAGCGGTCACAGCCCTGTCTTCCATGGCTTCTCGCCAACCTCCCAGCCACTGAGACCGGGCGTCCACCGATGATTGGTAGGGACAATATTCCCTGGAACGCCCTAAAATACCTGCTTGATAACCTCTCGAATGCGCCCTTTCCAGACGATCGCGTTTCTGTCTCTTCATGCCTCGTTTCCCTCATTTTTTGGTCTGGTGGAAAGAAAACAATGGCTGCTTTTTGCGCAGCCACGTTTAACCAATAGCGCTAAATGACGGGAAGATCAATGCGCAAAATTCACGCCAATGTCATATTTGTGAACTACACACGTAGAATTTGCTAAGTGGCTGATATGCCAAAAATAAGTTAATGCATTGAAATAAAACAAAAATCCCTCCCAACCTGTAAATGTAAAATTTCACGTTGGGAGGGATTAGACTCTTTTAGTACAAATTATGACTAAAAACGACCGGCCTGGGCAGCAATGTCCTGTGCTTCTTGCTGCCACCCTTGTGCCAGCGTTCGCACAAGTGCATCGTAGCCGTCTTCACCCTGCTTCAGTTCCAGGTTGAACGGTCGTTTGGTCAGTTGACCTTGATGGTTCAGCACCCACTCGCCGCGAATAATCGCCTTGCCATCAAAACGCCCATGGAAACCGCTAACGTTGACGTTAAGTACGTCCTGATCGCTGCTCATCGGCTGAGAAGATACGACCCAGCCTGGCATCGCGCCGCTCAAGTTAGTCACCAATGTCTGCTGCAACTGTTGGTCAAGCGGACTGGCCCAGAGGTTGTTCTGGGCGATCACGTACTGCACATCATTAGTTTGGTAAACCACACCACTTTGTGCCAAATAGTCCGCTACGCTTACATGCTCCAGCCACAGTTGGCGCGACGTAGCTCCCCCGCTGACCTGCGCCGGCGTACCCAATGCCGGCAGTTGATAGTAGGTTTTCTGTGGCGTACTGCTACAGGCGCTGAGCAACAGCGCCAGGGCTACCGGAATCCATTTCATCATTTATTGGCCTTCTTCGGCTGAGGATCATTACTGCCCGCGGCTTCAAATACCAGCGCGTTGCTCTTTTCGTTCAGGGTACGCAGCACGGGTTGCAGTTCGCGCAACACCTGATCGAGACGCTGCATATCGCCGACCATCTTGTTGTAGGCCGGTGAACCTGGCTGGAAGCCTTTCATGCTGCGATTCAGTTCCTGCAGCGTTTTCTGCATATCCTGCGGCAGCGCCTTCATTTCTTTGCTGGCAATGATGTCGTTCAGCGATTGCATGGTCTGCTGTGTCGACTTCATGGTCTTCTGGCTTTCCGCCAGCGTTTTGGTCGCCTCATTGATCATCGGATTTAACGGCATCGCGTTGATCTTATCCAACGTCTGCATCAGTTTCTGTTGGATCTGCGCCAGACCGCCGCTGGTGGTCGGCATCAGTGGGTAACCGAACAGCTCGCGCGGCCCTTTCCAGGCTTTTTCTTGCGGGTAGAAATCAAGATCGATATACAGTGAACCGGTCAGCAGGTTGGCTGACTTCAACGCGGCGCGCATCCCACGAGCTTCAGCATCTTTCAGATGCCCTTCAATATCGAAATTGCCACCCAGCTGTTTCTGGAAGCGATCCGGTTCGATCCTGATCAGGACCGGAATACGATAATCGTTATCCAGTCGTTGCATCATGCCTTCTTTATAGAATGGCACCTGCGCCACGGTACCCAAACGGATGCCGCGGAACTCGACTGGCGCACCCGGCTGCAGGCCGCGAATCGAATCGGAGAAGAACATCAGGTAATCTTTGTGTACGGTGTACAGCGAATCCTGGATGCTGCGTTGGTTATCGAACAGCTGATATTCCGTCTTCTCTTTCGCCTGCTCACCGCGATCCCAGCCGTCCGGCACGTCAAAGCTGACGCCGCCGCTGAACAAGGTCGCCAATGAGCCCATTTCTACTCGCATGCCCTGCGCGGACATATCAAAGGCCACGCCGCTGTCTTTCCAGAAGCGAACATTGCTGGTCACAAGTTGATCATAAGGTGCGGAGACAAACAGCTGATAACGCATGGCACGCATTTTCGGATCAAAATAGCTGGTCTCTACCGAGCCGACACGGTAACCGCGGAACAGCACGGGGTCACCGGCATTCAACTGACCCGATTTTTCGCTGTCCAGTATGATGCGCAACCCTTTGGCATCTGGAGACGCCAATGGCGGTGCATCCAGCAGTTGATAGTCACTCTTGCCTGCTTTGCCTTTATTGCCCGGTTGCAGCTCGATATAGGCACCGGAAAGCAACGTGCCCAGACCGGAAACCCCCCCGCGGCCAATCTGTGGCTTCACGACCCAGAAAGCCGAGTCCTGGCGCAACAGTTTTTCCATACCGGAATTAAGGCGCGCCTCGACCACAACCTTGCTCAAGTCTTCGCTCAGCGTGACCGTCTCCACAATACCGACGTCGACACTGCGGCTTTTTATTTTCGTTTTCCCTGCCTCCAGCCCTTCTGCGGTGGTGGTGACCAATGTCACGACCGGGCCTTGGTGGCTAAAATGGTAGAACAGGATCCAGGCGCCGATCAGCGCAGTGACGATGGGGATAATCCACACCGGCGACCAGCGCTTGATCTTTTCAACGTCCGCGACGTTATGATTATTTTCCGTCACCTTGCGGCTCCTTTTTTATCGTTTCATTTACGCGATCCCACGTCAGGCGGGGATCAAACGTCATGGCAGCAAACATAGTGAGGATCACCACCATGGCGAACAACAGCGCGCCAGTAGCCGGGTAAATACTCATCAATTGTCCCATCCGTACCAATGCCGAGAGTACGGCAATCACAAACACATCGATCATTGACCAGCGGCCAACGAACTCAACCACTTCATAAATCAGGTGCATCCGTTCGCTATCGGCCCGGGGTTTATGCCTGCCGTTGGCATCCCAACATAGCCAGCCAATCGCCAACATTTTCAATGAGGGTACCATGATGCTGGCAATGAAGATCACCATCGCCACCGGATAAGAGCCTTCTCCCCACAGCAGGATCACCCCAGCCATGATGGTTGAGGTAATTTTATTACCCAGCGCCTCAGTGACCATGATAGGCAGCAAATTCGCCGGAAGATACAGCATGATCGAGGTGACAAGCAGTGCCAACGTCCATTGTAGGCTGTGACGGCGGCGAACGTAGCCCTTGGTATGGCACCGTGGGCAGCGGGTCAGTTCAGCCGGCAAGATCGCCGTGCAGCATTGGCACGAACGCAAGCCCTGGCGCAATCCGATACGGCCTACCGTCATGGGACGATCGTGTCGCGGCGCCGGTTCAATATCATTCCATAACCAGCGGCGGTCGACGCACTGGAAAGCTCGCACCTGCAACAGGCAAAACAGGCAATAAGGCACAAAGCTGCTGCCTACGCCAATATCACCGTAAGCCATCAGCTTAACGAAGCTGACCAGCACCCCGGCCAGAAAAATCTCCACCATGCACCAGGTTTTAAACTGGAACAGCAGTTTGGCCATCCACTCTTTCAGGCCGATAGGAATAGGTACCCTGGCACACAAAAGAATGATCGCCACCATGCAAAATGCCGGGATCAGTTGAACGAACACCATAAACAGCGTGGCCATGCTGGCGTAGTCTTCCGCCACCATCACCTGCGGGATCTGGATCAGTTTGATTTCGTTACCGAGACCGGCAACACGCATATTAATAAAAGGGAAAATATTCGCCAGCAACAGCATGAACAATGCACTGAGGGCGTAGCCGATCGGCCGCTTACGCGGTTCATCCCAGCGGGAGCTGAGCGTCGTTTTACAACGCGGGCATACCGCTTTTGAACCATAGGCCAGCGGCGGCAATGCCACCAGCATGTCGCACTGCGGACACAGCATCAGGTTGTCCTGTTGCTGTTGTACGTGCGTTGCGTGGCTGTGCTGCTCGTGATTCTCGTGGGAACACACCATAATCCTCCTTAACAACGTAGCTCACCGGTACGGCAATACCGCCCGCAGCAGCGCGCGGGCGGTATTCTCAGCGGTTAGCCGTTTTTCATCGCTTCCAGCTCTTCCCAGCGGGCAAACGCCTCTTCCAGCGCCCCTTCGGCTGCGGCCAGTGCCGTCAGTACCTGCTGTGTTTCACTGTGGGGACGCGTGAAGAAGTCCGCATCGCTCATTTGCGCTTGCAACGCTGTAATTTCCGTTTCCAACTGTTCAAGGCGCTGCGGTAACTGTTCCAGCTCACGTAACAAGTTATAGCTCAGTTTAACGGCAGGTTTCTTCGACTGTTCAGCCTTTTTTTCCGCCGCCGGCTTGTTCTGCTCGGCCGCTACCTGACGGATCGGTTTTGCCGTCGCACGTTGGTGGTGTGCGTCGTAGTAACCGCCGACAAAGGTGCTGATCACACCGTTGCCTTCAAAGATCCAGCACTCGGTCACGGAGTTATCAACGAATTGACGATCGTGGCTCACCAACAGCACGGTGCCTTGATAACCGTCGATCAGCTCTTCCAGCAACTCCAGCGTTTCGACGTCAAGATCATTGGTTGGTTCATCGAGAATCAATAAGTTACTTGGTTTCAGGAACAACTTGGCCAGCAACAGGCGATTACGCTCCCCACCTGACAAGGCTTTCACCGGTGTCATCGCGCGTTTCGGGTGGAACAAGAAGTCCTGTAAATAGCCCAGCACGTGACGGGAACGGCCGTTGACCATCACTTCCTGCTTGCCTTCTGCCAGGTTGTCCATCACCGTACGTTCCGGATCCAGTTCGGCACGGTGTTGGTCGAAGTAAGCGACTTCCAGCTTGGTCCCGCAATGCACGCGACCACTGTCGGCTTTCAACTGGCCCAGCATCAGTTTCAGCAGCGTCGTTTTACCGCAGCCATTTGGGCCGACTAACGCAATTTTGTCACCACGCTGTACCTGCGCTGAGAAATCACGCACCAGCACTTTACCGCCAACCTGATAGTTAACGTTTTCCATCTCAAACACGATCTTGCCAGAGCGTACAGCCTCTTCCACCTGCATCTTGGCGGTGCCCATGACTTCACGGCGTTCCGAACGCTCGTTACGCAATGCCTTCAGTGCACGTACACGGCCTTCGTTACGGGTGCGGCGCGCTTTGATGCCTTGACGAATCCACACCTCTTCCTGCGCCAGCTTACGGTCGAATTCTGCGTTTTGCAGCTCTTCCACTCGCAGCGCTTCTTCTTTGCTCAGCAGGTATAAATCGTAGTTACCCGGCCAGGACACCAGCTTGCCGCGATCGAGATCGACAATGCGCGTTGCCATATTACGGATAAAGGAACGGTCGTGGGAAATGAACACGATGCTGCCCTGGAATTCCTTCAAGAACCCTTCCAGCCAGTCAATCGTTGTAATATCCAGGTGGTTGGTCGGTTCATCAAGCAACAGCACGCGCGGGGAGCTCACCAGTGCGCGGCCCAGCGCCGCTTTACGCAACCAACCGCCGGAGAGAGAAGAAAGCTCTGCATCGCCGTTCAGACCCAACTGCAACAGCACTTCGCTGATACGGCTGTCGAGCTGCCACAGACCCTGGTGATCGAGGATCTCCATAATCTGCGCCATGCGCGTCAGGTTCTTTTCGCTTGGATCGGTTTCCACCAAATGCGAGATCGCATGATACGCTTTCAGGTGTTCCGCCTGTTCGGCCACGCCTTCCGCCACAAAGTCGAAGACTGTGCCACCGATATTGCGCGGTGGATCCTGCTGCAGACGCGCCACAATCAGATCTTGCTCATAAATCACCCGGCCGTCATCCAACGGAATTTCTTTACCGAGGATCTTCAGCAGCGTGGACTTACCGGCGCCATTGCGCCCAACCAGACAAACACGTTCGTTGTCTTCAATATGAATTTCGGTGTTATCTAAAAGCGGTGCATCGCTGAAGGACAACCAGGCACCGGACATGCTAATTAACGACATAGTAATTATTTTCCTTCGCTGGCATGGGTAACCAGCCAGCAGTTATGAATTTGACGGTTACGGGCAAAATCCTGTGACTGGGTCTGGGCGGTAATTTCTTTCGCCTCCAGACCCAATGCGCTCAGGCCGGCCATATCCATCTGGAAACCGCGTTTGTTATTCGAGAACATAATGGTCCCGTTACGACGCAGTAACCGTTTCAAATCTTGCATCAGCACCAGGTGGTCGCGCTGAACGTCAAAGGTATTCTCCATCCGCTTGGAGTTGGAGAAGGTCGGCGGATCGATAAAGATCACGTCGAATTGTTCGTCGGCATTTTGTAGCCATGACAGGCAGTCTGCATGGATCAATCTGTGCTGTTTGCCAATCAGACCGTTAACCCGCAGGTTTTTCTCGGCCCATTCCAGATAGGTACGCGACATATCCACCGTGGTGGTGCTGCGCGCACCGCCCAGACCGGCATGCACACTGGCAGTGCCGGTATAAGCAAACAGGTTGAGGAAGTCTTTGCCTTTGCTCATTTCACCCAGCATGCGGCGGGCGATACGGTGGTCAAGGAACAACCCGGTATCGAGATAGTCAGTCAAATTAACCCACAGTTTGGCGTTAAACTCTTCCACCAGCAGGAACTCGCCCTTCTGCGCCAGTTTTTCGTACTGATTCTTGCCCTTCTGACGTTCACGGGTTTTGAGGATCAGCTGATTGGAAGGCAGCTCCAGCACTGCCAGCGTGGCGTTGATCACATCGAACAGACGCTGACGAGCTTTCTGCGCATCGATCGTTTTTGGCGGTGCGTACTCCTGCACCACGACCTTGCTGCCGTAGCGATCCACGGCCACGTTATAGTCCGGCAAGTCAGCATCATACAAGCGATAACACTCAATACCCTGCTGTTTGGCCCACTTATCGAGCTTCTTCAAGTTCTTGCGCAGACGGTTAGCAAAATCTTCCGCTACCTGCACACCACCAGTACCCTGTGGATTTTCCGCCAGTTGGTAATTTTTCTGTACGCAGTCCAACGGGCCGTTTTTAGCCTTGAACTGGCGCTCAGCACGCAACTGCAAACAGCTCAGCAGCTCTGGCGAAGCGCTGAACAGCGATAACTGCCAGCCACCGAACGCGCTCTTCATGATCCGACCCAGCATATTATGCAAGGCGATCAGTGCCGGTTCGCTTTCCAGGCGCTCACCGTAAGGCGGGTTGCAAATCACGGTGCCCGTCGGGCCTTCCGGCAACGGGTTGGTCAGTTTGGCAACGTCGTTGACGTTAAAGGTGATCAGTTCAGCAACGCCGGCACGACGGGCATTTCCGCGGGCCATTTCTATCACCCGGCGATCAATGTCAGAACCAAAGAAACGCGAAGTGGTTTCCTGCAAACCGCGACGTGCACGCACCTGCGCTTCGGTGATCACTTCACGCCACAGATCGGCGTTGTGGCCATTCCAGGCGGTAAAGCCCCAGTGCTGGCGGTGTAGGCCTGGTGCACGATCCGAAGCTATCATGGCCGCTTCGATCAACAACGTGCCTGAACCGCACATGGGATCCAGCATCGGGGTACCTGGCTGCCAGCCGGAACGCTGGACAATCGCCGCCGCCAGGCTTTCTTTTAGCGGTGCCTGGCCGGTAAGGTCGCGGTAACCACGCTGATGCAGGCCCTCACCACTCAGATCGAGCGCTACGCTGGCCATATCGCGCTGCAGGAACACGTTGACGCGGATATCCGGCTGTTGCTTGGCAACCGTTGGACGCTGATCCATCTTGCGGGTAAAGCTGTCGACAATGGCGTCTTTAACTTTCAACGCGCCGTACTGACTGTTGCGGATCTCTTCGTTAACGCCACTGAAGTGAACGGCAAAGGTTTTATCCACGCCAAAAATGTTCGTCCAGTCAATCGCCTGTACGCCCAGATACAGATCCAGATCGCTGTGCACACGGAATTCATTCAGCGGCAGCAAAATACGTGAGGCCAGACGGCTCCACAGCAAGCTTTGGTACAGAAGACGATCGTCACCCTGAAAATGTACCCCACCCTGCACTACTTTACAGGCGTGAGCGCCCAGCGCTTCCAGTTCGCTTTTTAACAGTTCTTCCAGTCCACGCGCCGTGCTGGCAAACAGAGAGTTCATATCGTACTTATCACCAAAAAGAAAATTGTTGCGCATTATAGCTAATCCAGACCGCTTGTCATAAAGTTGCTCCCTTCTATTTAATAATCGCACGGGGATAAGGGTGATTACGCTTTCGAAACTCTACGTTCATCCGGTGAAATCGCTTCGTGGTTTGCAGCTTTCTCACGCGCAAGTTTCCAGTAGCGGTCTGGCTTTTGATCGCACTTTTATGATCACCGAACCGGATGGCACCTTTATTACGGCGCGCCAATATCCGCAGATGGTGATGTTCACTCCAGCACTGCTCCCCGATGGGCTGTTCCTGACCGCGCCGGACGGCGAAAGCGCCGCCATCCGCTTCAGTGATTTCGCCCCCGAGGCACAGCCGACAGAGGTCTGGGGCAACCATTTCACCGCCTTGATTGCACCGCAGCCCATTAACGATTGGCTAAGCGGTTACTTTCAGCGCGACGTGCAGCTGCGCTGGCTCGGCCCAGAACTCACCCGTCGCGTTAAAAAGCACCCGGAAATCCCCCTTTCCTTCGCCGACGGTTACCCTTATCTGCTGATTAACGAAGCCTCATTCAACGATTTGCAACAGCGCTGCCCAGGTAGTATCAAACTGGAGCAATTCCGCCCCAATCTCGTGGTGACGGGTGCCAGTGCGTGGGCAGAAGATGGTTGGCAGGTGATCCGCGTCGGTGACGTCATGTTTGATCTGGTAAAACCCTGCAGCCGCTGCGTACTGACTACCGTGAGCACCGAACGCGGCCGTAAACATCCGAGCGGTGAACCACTCAGCACCCTGCAGAAATTCCGCACTGCTGACAACGGCGATGTTGATTTTGGCCAAAATATGGTGGCGCGCAACAGCGGTATTATCCGCGTTGGCGATACGGTGGAAGTCCTGTCCACTAAACCTGCACGCCCTTATGGCGCGGGTAAAGTCGTTGAAAGCCTTCAGGCACCGCAGGACAGTGCGCACAGCGTTACCATTGAATACGAAGGAAAGGTGTTTACCGGCAATAATCAGCAGATTTTGTTGGAGCAGTTGGAACAGCAAGGGCTCCGCGTGCCTTATTCATGCCGTGCGGGTATTTGCGGGAGCTGTCGCATCACCTTGGTCAGTGGGGAAGTGGCACCGCTGAAGAAAAGCGCAGTAGCCAACAATGGCACCATTCTCTGCTGCAGCTGTATTCCAAAAAGCGATCTGACGCTGGCGTAATCGGCCTTATACCGCCCTGTCGTAAGCCGGGGCTGAGGCCTCATCCTGCGCACAGGGTTTAAGTCTATCGTGCATGACTTTGATGGCATCGCCCAGGACCATGGTACGACCTGCAACTGAAAGTTGGTTTTGTGCCAGCAAGCACAGGCTGGCGTTATCGCCGGCTTCTACCACCAGCAGGCGGGCTTCAACGCCGCTTTCCATCACCTTCACCGCCGCAAGCTCACCATTCTTGGGTTGCAACGGATAATGTTGCTGAGAAAAATGCCAGCTTTTCGGCATCAAGGGTTTCAAGAACCGATAAGCCACCAGGGCATTTAATACCAGTTCTGCACGTTGCTCGTGGCTGAGTTTTATCTGTTTACACTGCTCTTCATAATTAAAATAAAGCGCCGCATCATCCACGCAAAAAGAGCATTCATCGAAAGCATCAGGCGTTAACATTTTGGCAGGGAAACGCGAACGAAAGATCATACCATTAGCTAAATCCAGCATTAGCCGATCGTGCTCGGCGTCAAAATACCAACGCCAATTATCGTCAGGTTTTATCTTCATCTCTTATCCTTCTGCTGCCCATGCCACGCTGTATTTACCTAAAAGGTGATTTTATCACCGCTAAAATCGCTTAAACATCGGATAATTCCGCGAACGATATTTATGCTAGTGGACAAAATATAGACGAGCCGGGAGAAGAAATAAACCCCCGGCCGAAAATGAAAGGAAAAATATTAGATGTAGTTAACGATATCTTTAATCAGGCGCGGACCTTTGAAGATAAATCCGGAATAAATTTGCACCAAGGAAGCCCCAGCTGCCATTTTTTCACGTGCCGCCATCAGGGAATCAATTCCGCCAACACCAATGATCGGCAAACGCCCTTGCAGTTCGTGTGACAAACGGCGGATCACGTCGGTGCTGCTCGCTTGTAATGGACGACCACTTAGGCCCCCCATTTGCTCGCAATAATTCAGCCCCTGGATCAATTTTCGATCCAAGGTGGTATTGGTCGCGATCACACCATCGATATTATGGCGAACCAAACTGTCGGCTATTTGGATCAATTCTTCTTCAGAAAGATCCGGTGCGATCTTAACAGCGACTGGCACATATTTGTGATGGCGCGCATGCAATTCCTGCTGCTTATTTTTAATCGCGGCCAGAAGATCGTCCAACGCGTCTCCGTACTGTAAAGAACGTAATCCCGGAGTATTGGGTGACGAAATGTTGATCGCGATATAACCGGCATACGGATACACTTTATCCATACAGATCAGATAATCGTCTTTTCCTTGCTCAACCGGGGTATCTTTATTCTTGCCAATATTAATCCCCAGAATACCGCCGAAATGAGATTTCTTAACGTTTTCAACCAGATTATCAACACCCTGGTTATTAAAGCCCATGCGGTTGATCAACCCTTCAGCTTCCACAACGCGGAACAGACGCGGTTTATCATTCCCCGACTGCGGGCGCGGCGTCACAGTCCCGACTTCGACAAAGCCAAAACCCATAGCACCGAAGGCATCGATACATTCACCGTCTTTATCCAGACCGGCGGCCAAACCCAATGGGTTTTTAAAAGAGAGCCCCATGCAGCTTACCGGCTTGGTCGGCACTGCCTGACGAATAAGGAATTCTAACGGGGTGCCGGTAACGCGGCGAAGCTGTTGAAAAGTCAATTCATGCGCACGCTCGGGATCGAGCTGGAACAGCGCTTTTCTGATGAGGGGGTAGTACATGTACTCTCCTGATTTCCCGGTTGCAAACCGGGGGCATATTATCCGGTATCCCCTGCCCAATTGGAATTGATTAAAAGCAAAAAAAGCGTTTTTTACGCAACCGTTTTCCCTCGCCAGGGTTCAAACCACCGCCAATCCGTATTTGCGCATATCAAAATCAAAAAATGAGATTTAAGTAACCCGCCCTTTTGCTGATAGGTTTAAAACACTTCTCGATAATTTACTCATTAAACCTAACTTTTAGTTATAAGGAGTGGCAATGCGCGTTATATCACTGGCCGGCAGTCCTCGTATCCCATCACGATCAGCGGCACTGCTTTCCCTGAGTAAAAGTTGGTTACAACAGCAAGGCGTGGAAGTGATCCCCTACACCCTGCACGACTTTGACGCCGAGGATTTGCTGTATGCCAACTTTAACAGCCCCGCAATCAAAGCCTTCACTGAGCAACTGGCGCAGGCTGACGGCCTGTTGGTCTCTACGCCAGTGTATAAAGCATCATTTTCCGGTGCACTGAAAACACTGCTGGACCTGCTGCCCGAACGCGCGCTGGACCATAAGGTGGTATTGCCCCTAGCCACCGGCGGTTCCATTGGCCATATGTTGGCAGTGGATTACGCCTTAAAACCCGTGCTGGCGGCATTGAAAGCTCAGGAGGTGTTGCACGGGGTGTTTGCCGATGACAGCCAGATCGTGCTGGACGGTGAAAAGGTCACCCTGTCCGAGAACCTGGCAGCCCGGTTGGAGGAGGCCTTGGAAAGCTTTTATCTGGCCCTCGGTCGCCGTAAACCCCCAAGGGTAAAGATCTCCCCGACCCTGCTTACACGCCAAACCGCCTGACAGCACAGTATATAAGGAAATACGCATGAAACGACTTTCTTCTCTGGGACGTTGGCTGGGTACCAGCGCATTGGCAGGCATCATCTCACTGGCGTGGATCAATACGGCCAACGCTCAGGATCCGGCGCAGTTCCGCATCGGCTACCAAAAAGGATCGATTAGCCTGGTATTGGCTAAGTCCCACAACCTGTTGGAACAACGGTTTCCCCATACCAAAATCAGTTGGATCGAATTCCCCGCCGGTCCGCAAATGCTCGAAGCGCTGAACGTGGGCAGCATCGATTTAGGCAGTACGGGGGATATTCCGCCGATATTCGCCCAGGCCGCCGGTGCAGACCTGCTGTATGTCGGTGTGGAACCACCAAAGCCCAAGGCGGAGGTGATCCTGGTGCCGGAAAACAGCCCAATCAAAACCGTCGCGGATCTGAAGGGCCGCAAAGTCGCTTTTCAGAAGGGTTCCAGCTCCCACAATTTGCTGTTGCGCTCACTACAAAAAGCAGGGCTGAAATTCACCGATATTCAGCCTATCTATCTGACCCCTGCTGATGCCCGCGCCGCCTTCCAACAAGGTAACGTCGATGCCTGGACCATTTGGGATCCGTACTATTCCGCTGCCTTGTTGCAGGGTGGCGTGCGAGTACTGGGTGACGGTACCGACCTTAATCAAACCGGATCGTTCTACCTTGCCGTGCGCCCTTATGCCGAAGCTAACGGGCCGTTCATTCAACACGTGCTCGATGTACTGACACAGGCCGATGCACTGACCCGCAGCGATCGGGCGCAAAGCGTCACACTGTTGGCAAACGCGATGGGCCTGCCGGAGAAAGTGATCTCCGCCTATCTGGATCACCGCCCGCCAACGTCGATTAAGCCTTTGGACGCACACACCATTGCCGCTCAGCAGCAAACTGCCGATCTGTTTTATGCCAATCATTTGGTGCCCGTGAAAGTCGACATTTCTCAGCGCATCTGGCACCCAAGCGCACAATAATTTAGGAGAACCTACAATGAGCCTGAACGTATTCTGGTTTTTACCCACTCATGGTGACGGCCACTATCTGGGCAGTACTGAAGGTGCCCGCAGTGTCGATTACGGCTATTTACAGCAAATCGCCCAAGCAGCTGACCGACTGGGTTTCGGCGGTGTATTGATCCCGACCGGCCGTTCATGCGAGGACTCTTGGCTGGTGGCAGCGTCACTGATCCCGGTCACTCAACGGTTGAAGTTCCTGGTGGCGTTACGACCCGGCATCATTTCACCCACGCTGGCAGCGCGTCAGGCTGCGACGCTGGATCGCCTCTCCAATGGCCGTGCACTCTTTAACCTGGTTACCGGCGGCGATCCTGAGGAATTGGCGGCGGAGGGCCTGCATTTAAATCACGAAGAGCGTTATGAGGCCTCCGCAGAGTTCACCCACGTCTGGCGCAAGGTGCTGGAAGGCGAAATCGTCGATTTCAACGGTAAACATATTCAGGTGAAGGGCGCAAAACTGCTGTACCCACCGGTACAACAGCCACGCCCACCGCTCTATTTTGGCGGTTCTTCCGCCGCCGCGCAGGATCTGGCAGCCGAGCAGGTTGAAATGTACCTCACCTGGGGTGAGCCTCCGGCGCAGGTTAAAGAAAAGATCGCCGAGGTGCGTGCCAAAGCGGCAGCCAAAGGCCGCAAGGTCCGTTTTGGTATACGCCTGCACGTGATCGTACGTGAAACCACAGAAGAAGCCTGGCGGGCCGCCGATCGGTTAATCGCCAATCTCGATGAGAAGACGATTGCCGACGCACAGAAGGCTTTTGCCCGATTTGACTCCGTTGGACAACAACGCATGGCGGCATTGCACGGCGGCAAGAAAGACCATCTGGAGATCAGTCCCAATCTGTGGGCCGGCGTTGGCCTGGTGCGCGGCGGAGCCGGTACCGCACTGGTTGGTGATGGTCCGACGGTGGCGGCACGTATGCAGGAATATGCTGACCTGGGTATCGATACCTTTATCTTGTCCGGTTATCCACATTTGGAAGAAGCCTACCGCGTAGGTGAACTGCTGTTCCCCCATCTTGACCTGGTTGAAAACGAAGCGCCCACTCAACGCCGACCGGTCAAAGCGCAGGGAGAAGTGGTGGCCAATATCTATATTCCGCAAAAAGCGTCGCAAAGCTGAGGAGCCGCACTATGGCAAACGGCACACAACGTATCTTGCATCGTCTCGCCCCTTGGGCATTGCCGATAGCGCTGGTGGTTATCTGGCAAATCTCCGTTGAGGCGGGCTGGCTGTCGAACCGCATTCTGCCGGCACCAAGCGCCGTCGTTACCGCCTTTTGGACGCTGACCAAAAGCGGTGAGCTGTGGCAACACCTGACAATCAGCAGCTGGCGTGCACTGATCGGCTTTAGCATCGGTGGCAGCATTGGGCTTGTGCTGGGTTTTATTACCGGCCTGTCACGCTGGGGCGAACGCCTGCTAGACAGTTCCGTGCAGATGATCCGCAACGTGCCGCATTTGGCGCTGATCCCGCTGGTGATTTTGTGGTTTGGCATCGATGAGTCAGCCAAGATCTTTCTGGTCGCGTTGGGCACCCTCTTCCCTATCTATCTCAACACTTATCACGGCATCAAGAATATCGATCGCGGCCTGCTTGAAATGGCGCGCAGCTATGGCCTGAGCGGTTTCCAGTTATTTACCCAGGTGGTTTTACCGGGTGCTCTGCCTTCGATCATGGTCGGCGTTCGTTTCGCCTTAGGTTTTATGTGGCTCACGCTGATCGTGGCGGAAACCATTTCAGCCAACTCGGGGATCGGCTATCTGGCGATGAATGCCCGTGAATTCTTACAGACAGATGTCGTGGTGGTCGCCATTGTGCTGTATGCCTTACTCGGCAAGTTGGCTGACGTCAGTGCACAACTGCTGGAACGCATCTGGTTACGCTGGCATCCGGCCTACCAACTGAAACAAGGAGAAGCGCTATGACGGCTCCCGCCCGTATTCCCCAAGGTACCCCAGTCACGCTGGAGTCCATTGCCAAGCGCTACGGTAACCGCACGGTGCTAGAGAATATTCAGTTGCGCATCAGCGCTGGCCAGTTTGTCGCCGTCGTCGGTCGCAGTGGCTGCGGAAAAAGCACGCTGCTACGTCTGATGGCCGGGCTGGAGAAAGCCACCAGCGGCGCATTGCTGAGCGGTAATGCACCGCTCGCCAGCGCCAGAGAGGATACACGTCTGATGTTTCAGGATGCGCGCCTGCTGCCTTGGAAAAAAGTGATCGACAACGTCGGACTCGGGTTACGGGGCCAGTGGCGAGAAGACGCGTTACACGCATTGAACGCAGTGGGATTAGCCGATCGCGCCAATGAGTGGCCCGCGGCACTGTCCGGCGGCCAAAAACAGCGGGTGGCTTTAGCACGTGCGCTGATCCACCGTCCACGCCTGTTGCTGTTGGATGAACCTTTGGGGGCCTTGGATGCGTTAACGCGGATTGAAATGCAGGGGCTGCTCGAAGGGCTATGGCAACAGCATGGTTTCACCGTGTTATTGGTGACGCATGATGTCAGTGAGGCCATTGCGCTGGCAGATCGGGTGATTTTAATTGAGGAAGGACGCATCGGGTTGGATTTGACCATTGATCTGCCGCGACCACGCCGAAAAGGATCGCGTAAATTGGCAGAACTGGAGGCCGAAGTGTTGGACAGAGTGCTGTCTCCGCCCTCACCGCTGGCTGAAACTTCACGACGTATCGCGAATTAGACAAGGGACGGCATTAGATCATGCCGTCCCTTTGTCCTTTTACCGTTACGCGTCGAGTGCCTTACTGATCTTCTCGAACAGGTCGCCGGACAGGTTCTCGAGCCCTTTCAACTGTTCAAGCGCTTTACGCATCAGCGCCTGACGCGAAGCATCATAGCGCTTCAGACGGATCAGCGGCTCGATCAAGCGGGCAGCAATTTGTGGGTTACGCTGGTTCAAATCACTGAGGATCTCGGCCAGGAACTGATAACCGCTGCCGTCTGCGGCATGGAATGCCGCCGGATTCGCTGATGCAAATCCGCCGATCAACGAGCGAGTGCGGTTTGGGTTGCTCAGGCTAAATGAGCGGTGTTTCAGCAAGCTGCGCACGTTGGACAGCACGTCTGCCGCAGGGCTGGTTGCCTGCAGAACAAACCATTTGTCCATCACCAGACCATCCTGGTGCCAACGCTCATCAAATGCCGTTAACAACGCATCACGGCACGGCAACTGCGCGGCCACCGCGGCAGCCAACGCCGCCAGAGAATCGGTCATGTTGTCCGCCTGACGGTATTGCTCCGACACCAAACGATCGGCTAGCACTTCGTCGCCAAAGGCCAGGTACCCCAGGCACACATTGCGCAGGGAGCGTTTGGCAATATCCGCGTGTTCCACCCGATAACCGTCGGTTTTGTTGGCGTTATACACCGCCAGCCACTCATCGGCCATTTCCTTCGCCAGGCAACGGACGATCGCTTCATGTACCGCGGCAATGGCTTCAGGATCGATAGTAGCGAACAGTTCGGCCATTTCGCTTTCAGAAGGCAATGTCAGGATCTGCGCGGCCAGCGCCGGATCCAGAGCCTCATCCAGCAACACCGCGCGGAAAGCATCAGCAACGTGCAGCGGCAGCGACAACGGCTGTTTCTGCTGGTGTCTCGCCACATTCAGCTTGATGTAGGTAGCCAGCAAGCTCTGTGCCGCATCCCAACGCGCAAAGTCATTACGGGCGTGCTGCATCAGGAAGGTCAGTTGCTGATCGCTGTACGGGTAATCCAGCTTCACCGGCGCCGAGAACTCACGCAATAAAGACGGTACAGGTTGGTGTGCGACACCGTCAAACACAAAGGTTTGTTCGGCTTCGGTGATGTTCAATACGTTATTGATCGCCGAACCGTCTTTCTGCAGAGCAATGACATTGCCTTCTGCATCGTACAATTCGATATCCAGTGGAATATGCAGCGGCAACTTCTCTGGTTGATCCGCAGTCGGTTCCGTTTTTTGGCTGACATGCAGGCGGTACTGCTGATGTTCGGCATCGTATTCGTCGCGCACGGTCAGCTGCGGCGTACCGGACTGGCTGTACCAACGTCGGAACAACGACAGATCAACGTTGGACGCGTCTTCCATTGCCTGAACAAAATCATCACAGGTAGCCGCACTGCCATCATGACGTTCGAAATACAGCTGGATGCCTTTCTGGAATTGCTCTTCACCCAACAGCGTATGCATCATGCGGATCACTTCAGATCCTTTCTCATACACGGTTAAGGTGTAGAAGTTGTTCATTTCGATAACTTTGTCCGGGCGAATGGCGTGCGCCATCGGACTGGCGTCTTCCGCAAATTGCGCGCCGCGCATAACACGCACGTTATCGATACGGTTTACCGGACGTGACCCCAAATCTGAACTGAACTCCTGATCGCGGAATACCGTCAGCCCTTCTTTCAAGCTGAGCTGGAACCAATCGCGGCAGGTCACGCGGTTGCCAGTCCAGTTATGGAAGTATTCGTGGCCAATCACCGCTTCGATATTCAAGTAATCTTTGTCGGTCGCGGTTTCCGCTTTCGCCAGCACATATTTGGAGTTAAAAATATTTAACCCTTTGTTCTCCATCGCCCCCATGTTGAAGAAGTCGACGGCAACGATCATATAAATGTCGAGATCGTATTCCAGCCCAAAACGGGTTTCATCCCATTTCATCGAGTTCTTCAAGGAGGTCATCGCCCAATCGGCGCGATCCAGGTTGCCACGATCAACAAACAGCTCCAACGCAACTTCACGTCCCGAACGGGTCGTGAAGCTGTCCCGCAGTACGTCAAAATCACCGGCAACCAATGCAAACAGATAACAAGGTTTTGGGAACGGATCTTGCCACTGCACCCAGTGACGGCCATCTTCCAGTTCACCCTGCCCAACGCGGTTACCGTTTGACAACAGGAACGGATAACGCGCCTTGTCGGCCACGATACGCGTGGTAAAGCGGGCAAGCACGTCTGGGCGATCGAGGTAATACGTAATGTGGCGGAAACCTTCTGCCTCGCATTGCGTACACAGCGCGTCACCAGACAGATACAGCCCTTCCAGCGCGGTGTTTTTCGCCGGGTGGATATCGTTGACGATGGTCATGGTAAATTGTGCTGGCAGATTCTCGATAACCAGTTTGTTATCCTGTAACTGATAGGCAGTCCACGGCTGACCGTCGATCTCAATACTCACCAGCGTCAGATCTTCACCGTTGAGTGCCAATGGCGCGTCAGCAGCACCTTGGCGCTTAATCTTGCTGACTGCGGTTACGCGAGTTGTCTCTGCATCCAGCTCAAAATCCAGGTCAATATCAGTGATGGTATAATCTGGCGCGCGATAATCGTGGCGATACTTCGCCTGTGGCTGTTGTGTCATAAAAACCCTTTGACGTCTCAGTGAGTTACAGGTGCCAGGCTTTCATCATGCGTTTATTTCGCCATGGGGAAAAAGCAGAAATTTCGATGAGCCTGATTGTAAATAAACTGTATCACAGCTACAAAAAAAACCCAGACATGCCAAGGCACCAGAGCAGAGAAATCGGAGGTGGATCCTGGTATTATCGACGAATCCCCCTGCCAGTCAGGCTCCTGCACCTAATGGAACATCAAAATCAGCATTTAATGCTAAAAGCCCGTGTGGTGTTCATCACGCGCTCAGGTTCTGTTCTTTGATTAAAAAGTTCATTTGTCTCAGCGAGTAGGGCAACCAGCCACTCCCCTGTGGCCCCTACTCGACAGCCATTCCCGCCGGGTATAGATAAGACAGCCTGCGAGCCACAATGGTATAATTGCCCCAACTGGCTCAAGGACGCGCGGCGCACATGAAAGTAAAATATCTGATCTATTTTTTTACCTTTGCCCTGATGTCCTCATTCGCCCTGTTTATTTCCGATGAACTGGTTGAGGCTGAGACCGGTTATCACGACAACCAACTGAACCTGTACAAGATTACCCGCACCAAAGAGATTTCAGAGGCTTTTCAGGCCACGCTGTTAGCGCACCGTTTAAAGCGTTTAAGTCTGATAAACCCGCACATTACCCCAGCGCAGTGGATGAACGCCGATCGCGTGGCGCGTGAAAAAATCGCCCGTTTTCAACCACACCTGAACAGCGAGATATCACAGCAGCTTGGTATACGGCAGAAAATCGCGGCACTTTCCATGCTCAATCTGATGGAGCAATTGTTGAATAATGACAACCTGCAGCTTTCGCAGGTTACCGATGCCAACGCCAATCTGTTCAACATCAATAGCGCCTACTATATTTCCCAAGCCAGTAAGAGCTATTACCGCTACACCTACGACACCCGCATGGTTGATGCCGACGCCTTCCTCTTTCTGGAAGCCGTACGCCTGAATAATCGGCTAAATATGTCCGTGACTGAATTGATCGACCAGGTTATTGACGTCAATACCAACCAACTCGCACGTAAAGACGCTTATCTGAAAGCCATTCAGCTCACCGGGGTATTGAATGCGTTAAGTACCCGGCTAATTTTTGTCAAGCTGACCTATAACGACCTGCAAACCACATTTTTAGTGAATGCGATCCTTGAACAATTGTCAGTAAAACGAATCAGCCGTATCACCGAAGGGCTGTATACCGCCGTGGATACGAACACGAACTACCCCGCCGATGATATCTACCAGTACGTTAATAACCTGAGCGATCTCTCACAACAGCTTTATCAGCGTAGTTTCGAAATGGAAATCGCCGCATCACTGCATAAGATCTATGACAGCCAGACGGCGATTTACGGCATGATTTCCTTAGGTGGGCTGATCACCCTGTTTATTTTTCTACCGACGCTGGTTTATTGTTCAAATATCAGCCGCTGGCTGACGAAAACACATAACAATATTTTGCGCTTATCACGCGGTAATATGAATATCGATCGCAATGAGGTGTTTTACGGTCAAGAGCTGATGGCCATCAGCGATGCCATTAAACAGCTTAAACAGTATCAGATGGAAAAGGTGACACTGGAAAATGAAAAGCACCTGCTGATCAAGGAGCTGGAAGCTTCCTCATATCTTGATCCGTTAACCAATATTTATAATCGCCGTAAGTTTTTTCTCGAGTGTGAGTCTCTGGCGGCCAATAGTTACCCACTGGCCTTCTGTCTGATTGATATTGATAACTTCAAAAACCTCAACGACAATTTTGGCCATCACGTTGGCGACCTTGTACTGGTGGCGTTCGGCAAGTTATTACAAAAGACTTTCCGCTCCAGCGACATTTTCTGCCGTTATGGCGGTGAAGAATTCGCCGTAATCTTGAGTAATTGTACGCTGGAAAATGCGCGTGAAGTCATGTCAACGCTACGCGAGCTGACTCACCAACTCACCCTGACATTAGCCAATGGGCAAGAAGTCCGTTTCACCACCAGTTGCGGCATTGCTCAGGTGTGTGACATTCGGCTGTTGCCGACGGCGATCAAACAGGCAGATGAAGCCCTCTATTTCTGCAAGAATAACGGCAAAGACCGGGTTGGCATTCATACACCAACCGGTTTTATCTGAATTGTTGTTTAAAATAATTAACATTATAATTTTTATGACTAATTAGGCTAAGTCATTCACCTTACAGGTGAATCTGGCTTTTCTGCCTGTGTCCTGACGGCAAGGCAGCATAAAGGCACGTTTAATCCTCGACCCGCTCCAATGAATTGTGGTGTGATGCAGCTTCAATAACAGGATAATCCGGGTATACTCCCCCCACTTTTTTATGATTATCCGGATTTGGACACGCGCCTGACGAGGATGCAGTAACGCGCTATGACTCAATACGCCTCCCCGATTTTGACATCACTGCTTGATACTGATGCCTACAAGCTTCATATGCAGCAAGCAGTGTTTCACCGCTATCCCGCTATCAGCGTGGCGGCGGAATTCCGCTGCCGTGGTGATGAGCTGCTTGGCGAATATGCCGACGAAATCCGTGCGCAGGTCGCACTGATGAGTCAGTTGGCACTGACAGACGCTGAATTCACCTATCTATCAGGGCTCCCATTCTTCCGTGAGGATTACCTGAGCTGGTTGCGCGAGTTCCGTTACGATCCGCAACAAGTTCAGATCGAGAATCGCGCCGGAAAGCTGCATATTCGCATTGCCGGTCCTTGGCGCGAAGTGATCATGTGGGAAGTTCCGTTACTGGCCGTCATCAGCGAAGTGGTGCACCGTCATCGCTCGCCAGATGTCACACCGGACATGGCGGTCGCCCATTTGCGCAGCAAACTGGCGCAGTTTAAAGCCATGAGTGCTGACGTGGATATTTCACGCTTCAAACTGATGGACTTCGGTACCCGCCGCCGCTTCTCGCAGGCCGTGCAGCAATCCATCGTCAGTACACTCAAAGACGAATTCCCGTATCTGGTCGGCACCAGCAATTACGATCTTGCACACCAGCTTGATCTGGCACCTGTGGGTACTCAAGCCCATGAGTGGTTCCAGGCGCACCAGCAGATCAGCCCGGTGTTGGCGAACAGCCAGCGAGCGGCATTGCAAGCCTGGTTGGATGAATATCCGGACCAACTCGGCATCGCACTGACCGACTGTATTACTATGGATGCCTTCCTGCGTGATTTCGGTCTGCAATTCGCCCAACGCTATCAGGGACTGCGTCACGACTCAGGTGACCCGTTCGAATGGGGTGAGAAAGCCATCGCGCATTACCAGACACTGGGTATTGACCCGATGAGCAAAACGCTGGTGTTCTCTGATAACCTGGATTTGGACAAAGCATTGGCGCTCTACCGGCATTTTTACCAACGCGTCAACCTGGTGTTCGGCATCGGCACGCGCCTGACCTGCGATATTCCCGGTGTAAAACCGCTGAACATCGTGATTAAGCTCGTAGAATGTAAAGGCAAGCCGGTGGCGAAACTTTCCGATAGCCCAGGCAAAACCATCTGCCAGGATCAAGCCTTTGTGAAAGCCTTACGTAAGGCGTTCGACCTGCCGCTGGTGAAAAAAGCGAGCTAAGCGCCCCTTCTGCGAACGCTAAAAAGCCGGCTGAATTTCCTTCGCCGGCTTTTTCTTCTTTATAAGACACTTTTCCTTGCTCCCTTTTCGCGCTTCCCCAAGAAATGTTGCACCAATCCGGCGATTTCTGCTTGTGCTCTGCACCGCGGCAAGTAACATAGCAACATCCCCATATTCTTGGGTTGTAAGCTATTTCTAAACCAAATAATTAAAGAGAGAAATCTATGAGCGTAGTGCCTGTAGTCGACGTACTGCAAGGCCGTGCTGCGGTTGACAGTGAAGTCACCGTGCGCGGTTGGGTGCGTACCCGGAGAGATTCTAAAGCTGGTATCTCCTTCCTGGCCGTCTATGACGGTTCCTGCTTTGATCCGTTACAGGCCGTCGTTAATAATTCTCTGCCGAATTATCAGGATGAAGTGCTGCATCTGACCACGGGCTGTTCGATTGAAGTCACAGGTAAAGTGGTGGCCTCTCCGGGTGAAGGCCAGAGTTTCGAGCTGCAGGCCACCGCGATTAACGTCGTTGGCTGGGTTGACGATCCGGACACCTATCCGATGGCGGCTAAACGCCACAGCATCGAATACCTGCGCGAGGTCGCTCACCTTCGTCCACGTACCAACCTGATTGGTGCCGTTGCCCGTGTGCGCCACACACTGGCACAGGCCATTCACCGTTTCTATCATGAGAATGGCTTTTTCTGGGTTTCCACACCGCTGATCACCGCGTCCGATACCGAAGGCGCCGGCGAAATGTTCCGCGTTTCAACGTTGGATCTGGAAAACCTGCCGCGTACTGACAAAGGGGCTGTCGATTTCAGCCAGGACTTTTTCGGTAAAGAAGCGTTCCTGACCGTGTCCGGCCAGTTGAACGGCGAAACCTACGCCTGTGCGCTGTCCAAGATTTACACGTTCGGCCCAACCTTCCGCGCTGAGAACTCCAACACCAGCCGCCATCTGGCAGAGTTTTGGATGATCGAACCAGAAGTGGCGTTTGCAGACTTGGAAGACATCGCCGAGCTGGCAGAAAAAATGCTGAAGTATGTGTTCCAGGCGGTGTTAAACGAACGCATGGATGACATGCAGTTCTTCGCCGAGCGCGTAGACAAAGATGCAATTGATCGCCTGCAGCGTTTTGTTTCTTCCGATTTCGCTCAGGTAGATTACACCGAAGCCGTGGAAATCCTGATCGCATCAGGCCAGACGTTCGAAAACCCGGTTTCCTGGGGTATCGACCTGTCTTCCGAGCATGAACGTTACCTGGCAGAGAAACACTTCAAAGCACCGGTTGTGGTGAAAAACTACCCGAAAGACATCAAAGCGTTCTACATGCGCATGAACGAAGATGGCAAAACCGTTGCAGCAATGGACGTGCTGGCCCCAGGCATTGGTGAAATCATTGGCGGCGCACAGCGTGAAGAACGTTTGGACGTGCTGGATCAACGTCTGGAAGCTATGGGCCTGAATAAAGAAGATTACTGGTGGTATCGTGACCTGCGTCGTTACGGCACCGTACCGCATGCTGGCTTCGGTTTGGGCTTTGAACGTTTAATCGCCTATGTGACCGGTGTACAAAACGTGCGTGATGTTATTCCATTCCCACGTACGCCACGTAATGCAAGCTTTTAATTAATCAGATAATCCATTTTTTAATTAATTTAGTTACAAAACCAAGGCCAGCTTTGCTGGCCTTTCGCATTTTTTAATATTGACCCACGTCACAAAGTTCCCTGAATATTACATTTAGTTACAAATACTTTCTTTTTGAAACCTCATTGGGACATTGGTAGCATTTTCGTTCTAGATTAACCCGGCTGTGAATGGAACACTGCGTGCAGACACAGGACGACACCAATCTATCAACAATAGTTCAAAAGAATTATTGGCGGCAGTGGCAAAGGTGTCCGAATAACACCAATGAGGGTAATATAATGATGAAGCGCAACATTCTTGCAGTGGTAATCCCAGCTCTGTTAGCAGCTGGTGCAGCAAACGCTGCTGAAATCTACAACAAAGACGGCAACAAGCTGGATCTGTACGGCAAAGTTGACGGTCTGCACTACTTCTCAGACGACAAAGGTAATGATGGCGATCAGACCTATGTTCGTTTCGGCTTCAAAGGTGAAACCCAGATTACTGACCAACTGACCGGTTACGGCCAGTGGGAATACAACGTTCAAGCTAACCACTCTGAATCTCAAGGCACCGAAGGCACCAAGACTCGTCTGGGCTTCGCAGGTCTGAAATTTGCTGACTACGGTTCATTCGACTACGGCCGTAACTACGGCGTACTGTACGACGTAGAAGGCTGGACAGATATGCTGCCAGAGTTCGGTGGCGATACTTACACCGTTACCGACAACTTCATGACCGGCCGTACCAACGGCGTTGCTACTTACCGTAACAACAACTTCTTCGGTCTGGTTGACGGCCTGAACTTCGCTGTTCAGTACCAAGGTAAAAACCAGAACGACGGTCGTGACGTTAAGAAACAAAACGGCGACGGTTGGGGCCTGTCATCTACTTATGACATCGGCGAAGGCATCAGCGTAGGTGCTGCATATGCTTCTTCTAACCGTACCGATGATCAGAAACTGCGTTCTAACGAACGTGGCGACAAGGCTGATGCATGGACTGTTGGTGCTAAATACGACGCGAACAACGTTTACCTGGCAACCATGTACTCCGAAACCCGCAACATGACTCCGTTCGGTGGCAGCAGCTTCAGCACAACCTGTGCTGCTTCTGAAAGCTGTGGCGGTTTCGCTAGCAAAACTCAGAACTTCGAAGTGACTGCACAGTACCAGTTCGACTTCGGTCTGCGTCCAGAAGTTTCTTACCTGCAATCTAAAGGTAAAAACCTGAACGTCCCAGGCGCAGGTACTGACCAAGATCTGGTTAAATATGTTTCTGTTGGTACCACTTACTACTTCAACAAAAACATGTCCACCTACGTTGATTACAAAATCAACCTGCTGGACGACAACGAGTTCACTAAAGCCACTGGCACTGCTACCGACGATATCGTAGCTGTTGGTCTGGTTTACCAGTTCTAAGTTGTCTCACTTAGCGGCGGTTCACCGTCGAATAAGTTAAAAAAACAGGGCTTCGGCCCTGTTTTTGTTTTGTGTATCGCAGCTAATTTTTTATCCTGCCAACGCCCCTTTCCCCCTCATTTTTTATGCCGAATTTGCCTCCTTCACAAGATCGCGGTGTTTTTCTCGCAAACGGTTGGCAAAGCGTATAACTGGCGTTACCCTGATGCTTCTGTCTGCTTAACTCCGAGCCATGGAAGCACCTGACATGTTTGAAAAAATCACTGCTGCACCTGCCGATCCTATCCTGGGTCTGACCGACATTTTCCGCGCTGATGCCCGCCCTAACAAAATCAACCTGGGGATTGGTGTATACAAAGATGAAACCGGTAAAACCCCGGTGCTGACCAGCGTTAAAAAAGCTGAGCAGTATCTGCTGGAAAATGAAACCACCAAAAACTATCTCGGTATTGAAGGCATCCCTGCGTTCGCCAACTGCACGCAAGAATTGCTGTTCGGCAAGCAAAGCCCAATCATTGCCGACAAGCGTGCACGCACTGCGCAAACGCCAGGTGGCACCGGCGGCCTGCGTGTGGCAGCTGACTTCATCGCCAACCAAACCAGCGCGAAGCGTATCTGGATCAGTAACCCAAGCTGGCCAAACCATAAAAACGTGTTTGGTGCCGTCGGTCTGGAAGTATTGGAATACGCCTACTACGATGCCGCTAATCATGCGCTGGACTTTGATGGCCTGCTCAATAGCCTGAAACAGGCTCAGGCCGGTGATGTCGTCCTGTTCCATGGCTGCTGCCATAACCCGACCGGCATAGATCCAACGCCAGAACAGTGGTCCCAGTTGGCAGAACTGTCTGCCGCTAACGGCTGGCTGCCACTGTTCGACTTCGCCTATCAGGGCTTTGCCAAAGGTCTGGAAGAAGATGCCCAGGGCCTGCGTATTTTTGCTGCCAAGCATCAGGAACTGATCGTCGCCAGTTCTTATTCCAAGAATTTCGGCCTTTACAACGAACGCGTTGGTGCTTGCACCGTCGTTGCCGCTGACACGGATACCGCCGATCGTGCCTTCAGCCAGGTGAAAGCCGCCATTCGCGCCAACTACTCCAACCCACCGTCACACGGCGCTGCTATTGTTGCGACCATTTTGGGTGATGATGCGCTGCGTGCGCTGTGGGAACAGGAGCTGACCGATATGCGTCAACGTATTCACCGCATGCGTCAGCTGTTCGTCAATACCCTGCAGGAGAAAGGCGCGGAGCAGGACTTCAGCTTTATCATCAATCAGAACGGCATGTTCTCGTTCAGTGGATTGACGAAAGAACAGGTTCTGCGCCTGCGTGACGAGTTTGGCGTTTACGCCGTTAACTCCGGCCGTGTTAACGTTGCCGGCATGACGCCGGACAATATGGCACCGCTGTGCGAAGCCATCGTTGCCGTACTCTAAAGATTGCGGGATCTCATAAGCAAAAGGGGCGCTAAAAGCGCCCCTTTGTTATTTCTGCCGGGAAATAATCTTACCAGATGGCCGGTTCCTCTCGCAGGAACGGATTGGTTTCACGCTCCTGGCCGAAAGTAGACATAGGCCCATGCCCTGGAATAAACGCCATGTCATCGCCCTGGGGCAACAGTTTGGTGCGGATGGAGTTGATCAGTGCCTGATGATCGCCACGTGGGAAGTCGCTGCGGCCGACACCACCGTTAAACAGTACATCCCCCACCAGCGCCAACCGCGCCTGCTGGTTAATAAAAACGATATGGCCTGGAGTATGCCCCGGGCAATGCAGCACATTAAGCGTCATTTCGCCCACCTGCACGCTGTCCCCTTCTTCCAGCCATTGGGTTGGCGTCAGTGACGCACATTCTTCCAGTCCAAACATTTGGCTCTGTGCAGGCAGGCCGTCTAACCAGAATGCGTCTTCCTTATCCGGGCCGTAGATCGGCACCTGATAGTGTTCAGCCAGCTCCGCCGCTGCGCCTACGTGGTCAAGATGACCATGCGTCAGCAGAATTTGCGTGATGGTCACGCCCTGTTTGGCAATTTCGGCTTTTAACTTTTCCGGCTCGCCGCCTGGATCGACCAGCGCCGCCTGCTGGGTGCTCTCACACCAGATCAGGCTGCAGTTCTGACTAAAAGCAGTTACGGGGATAATTTGGTATTTCATAAGGCTCCAACCACAACAACGCCATACCCTGACGGGCTGGCGCTATTTATACTTATGGTGCACAGCGATTACCAGGTCCGCACCGGGCCGGTATCGATGTGTACAAAGTTGCTACGTGGGTAATATCCTACACCACCGGCGCTCATTTTTAACGCCGCTTTGCGGATATTACTCAACTGGATGCCTTCGATATGGAAGTCCATCGCCTGTCCCTTGGTGTGGTAGCTGTGTTTGGCCACACCGCGGCTGCGCTCGCGCAGCTCATTGTTGGTGTCCAACGAACGATAACCTGAAACCAACTGTACCGGTTTGTTGGTACCCAGCAGACCTTGCAGACGATAGAGATGATCAAACAAACGAGGGTCGATCGATTTAACCTTGTTCGCGCGATAGTCACGGAAGAGATGATTAAGACGAACTAATTCGTCTTTATTATATCCCTTGCCGTCGAAGAATTCGGCTTTCAGAGATTCGCCCGTATGCATGTTATTTACAACCAGAATACGCGGGCGCGAAGTAGAAAGGCTGGCAAAGGCTTGCCCAGGGAGCAGCGCTATGCCCACGGCAGCGCTACCTAGCGCCAGCCATTTACGGCGATTATGATCAATTTTGTCCATGTTTCTGTTAAACCCGGCAAGAATATCAAAATATATGCACAAAACAGCGCACTGCCTGAACCATAACCGCCCACACTGGCTGAGTCAACCCGTGATGTCCCGCGGCTTGCAGGCACTCACGTGATGAGTGCCTGCATCATGGCCCGATATTCTGACCGTTATTTATTTATAATTATTGCATTTATTGCATTAATTTTTCGGCCTGAGCCAAAATTTGTGCACCCGATCTCACCGTATCATCATAATTGTAAATATCTGTGCGGAATTGTGGTTTTCCATCATCAGAAACCCAGGCGGTTAAATAATACAATTTAACCGGGATATGCTGACGGATATTCACGTAGGTGGTATTCCCCTCTTTCAAGGTGGACGACACACGTGTGTTATTCCAACCCGCATCCTGCAACAACATGTTTGCCAAATCCGATGCCTTATTGACCCGCACACAGCCGGAGCTCAAAGCGCGAATGTCTTTCTGGAACAGGTTATGGTTAGGCGTATCGTGCAGGTAGATGGCATCCGAGCTTGGCATGTTGAATTTAAAGCGACCCAACGAGTTGGTGGCACCTGGCGCCTGACGAATCCGGTACGGGAAGTTGCGGGCAGAAACCATGTTCCAGTCGATCATTGCGGGGTTAATCACCTCAGCATCGTTGCTCCAGCCGGAAAGCACGGTATAACCGTGTTTCTGGAAGTAGCTGCCGTCACGCATCGCCTTCGGCACGATATCCTCGCGCACCAGCGTAGTCGGCACGTTCCAAGGTGGGTTAACCACCACGTTATTCAGCGCACTGTTCATCAACGGCGTCTTACGGCTTGGTCTGCCGACGATCACTCGCGAAGAAAGCACTTCATTGCCGTTCTGATAATACGTCAATGAGTAGTTTGGAATATTCACCATGATCCCGGTGCCCACATGGCCGGGAAGAATGCGTAAACGTTGGATATTCAGCGCCAACAGTGAGGCACGCATTTGTGGCGTCACATTAAGCCATTCACGCGTACGCGGGCCTATCACGCCATCCGCACTCAAGCCTTGCCATTTCTGGAAGCGTTTAACGCCCTCAACCAGATCGTTGGTATAGCGATTATCCGTGACCGTCACCGGGCTTTCAGACTGCTGTGAAAACGGAGATTGTGGTGTAGGTACGATATCTTTTACCGGTGCAGCCGCTGGACTTACGACAGCAATCTTGGCCTCGCGATTTTTCTCTTCATCGACAGAGAGACCACCGTCATCGGGTTCATTACGCGAACCCGTTAATACCGCAGGCGGATCCTGTGTTTCATCCGGCGCAGCAGTGGCCGTCGTGGTTAACATGCCGTTGCGCGCCAATATCTCACGCAGGGCAGGAATATCATTGCTCAGTTGGTCTGGGCGTAAGCTCGGCCCATTCGCCATTTGCGGCCAGGGACGATTGTCGGCCAGCATATCGCGTAATGCCTGATGCATCTTGGCGTATTGCGGGTGCTGAGGTGCTAGCGAGGTCACATACGCCAGGGTCTTGCCCTGGCGCACCGCCAGTTGCCATTGGTTTATCACCGTATTAGGCGGCAGACCGAGTTTGTAAGGAATATTGCTGTACAACCAGCTATTGCCATTGGCACCGATCGACGAAACAAACTGCAAATAACCCAACATCGCGTCAGACAGTACGACGTCGCGCGCCACATCGGTAATGGCTGGATCGGTCAACTGTTTTACCCATTGGGTAAACTGCGGCTGCACACCGGACATCGCCAATTCGGCAAGCTGTTGCTGGAACTGCTGAACCGCTTCGCGATCCTGCCACATCAATTGCATCCGGTTCGCCGCGTACAGAGGAGCAAGCGTTGAGAGATAATGTGGTGTAATGCCTTTTGGCAAAGCAGCAAGCAATTCCGAACGACTTTGCGCGACTGACATGCCAGATGACGCTACCGGAAAGGCAGGAACGGTTGCCCATACGGGTAATGACGACGCCAGACCACATGCAATTGCGCAACTCAACGCCAGACGCCGTACCGTGTTTCCATTTCTAAGCAACATCCATTGCCCCCTGTATGCTCACAAAAAATACAACCAAGACAGCTTATTAGTTTCAGTATACGAACAGAAAAGCCATTTTGCCCTTGGGCGCTTATGAATAACTGTTATTTCATTAAGCTACCCGGTTTTAAACGGATAAAAAAGCAGGACCATCATCCATGCGCACAAAAAAATAGCCACCCCAAGGCGGCTATTTTCAGATTATTAGTGGGCTTTTCTCCGTTTACGGCGTTTCTGCCGCAGTGACGCCTAACGCAGGCGGCTCGTTAGCGAAACCGCGCAGCCCCACGACATGTACGTGTTCATGGTTCTGGAACACCTTACGCACCAACTTATACGTCGTGCCTTTTTCCGGGCTGATGTTTTCCGGTGCCGCGATGATCAGCTGCATTTCCAGACGATCGCACAACTCAAACAACGTCGCGATGGATTTGGCATCCAGTCGCGCAGCTTCGTCGAGGAACAGCAGGCGACATGGGGAAATATCTTTACCGCGCAGGCGACGGGACTCTTCTTCCCAGCTCTGCACGACCATCACCAAAATCGACATCCCGGTACCGATCGCTTCCCCGGTTGACAGCGCACCACTCTCAGCACGCAACCAACCATCGGAGCCGCGGAAGACTTCCACTTCCAGTTCCAGGTAGTTACGGTAATCCAGCAACTCTTCGCCAATAGTTTGCGGCGTGCGTTGCCCCATATCAATCTGTGGATTCAGACGTTGATACAACTTGGCCAACGCTTCGGAGAAGGTCAGGCGGTTGCTGTTGAACAGATCCTGATGTTGTTCCTGCTGTTCGGAAAGCACATCCAAAAGAGTCGCATGCGCCTCACGCACGTTGACGTTCAGTCGTACGCTTTTCACCTGCCCGAAGGATACCGCCTGCAAACCCTGGTTGAGCATGCGGATACGGTTTTGTTCACGCTGGATCGTTTTGCGAATGATGTTCGCCACGCTCTTGGAACTGATCGCCAGCTTCTGCTCACGTGCCGTCAATTCTTCCGTCAGGCGGCCCAGTTCAATCTCCATCTGTTCGATGGCTTCAACCGGGTCGTCGGTACGGATGATGTCCTGACGAATACGCTCACGCAGATGTTGGTATACCGCGATATAGAACTGAATCTTGCGTTCTGGGCGCTTAGGATCTTCAGAAAGACGCAGTACATCACGCAGGTGTTCGTTATCCGACACCGCCAGACGCAATGCACCAAGAGCCTTATCCGACATTGAACGCAGCTCGTCGCCGTCCATATAGGCCAGTTCACGACGATGCAGACGACGTTCAACCCCGTTGTCTTTCACCATGCGCATGACCGCGCACCAGCCCGCTTTGGCAGTGACGACCTGCTCACGCAGCTGATAATAATCCCGCTCAAGCTTGCGCAGTTTCTTCTGCAGGCTGTCCATTTCCGCTTCGCAGAAGGTCAGTTGCTTTTCCAACTGATTACGCCGCGCACGGTTGTTGCTCAGACCGGCATGTAATTCATCACGACGCGCACGTGCGCGCGCTTCGGCATTGGCATCCGCCTGCACGCCAATGTCCACCAGCTCCTGGCTCAATTCTTTGAGCATATCGCGCTTAGCGTCATACGAGCTTTTAAGCGACGCCAACACCTGGCTGTACTGGGTAAATTGAGTCTGATACTGACGCAGCTGTTCACGGGCGCGGGTACGTTCCGCTTCCGCGTGTTCCAAACGTTGGCGCAGCTTGTCATTCAAATCGTTGTTGGCATTTTGCATACCGGCAGAATCGGTATAGCTGAAGTGTGCACGACGCTGTACCACTTCAGTCAGGGCAAACGCCTGCTGTTTGGCCTGGCGCTGTACGCTCTGTGCCTGAGTGTAATCCTGCTGCAACTGTTCGTGCTGTTGCGGATCGCTCTGCAACACCGACAACAGCGGTTCCAGCTTGGTCAGTGAAACACCGTGCTGCTGGATATGGCGTGCAGCATCCTGCGCCTCTTCCAATTCTTCACGGATTTCCTCAACGCGATCCTGCAAGGTTTCATCGTTTAACAATGAAACCAGCGGCATCAGGCGATTCAGCGCAGAGATGCCCTCTTTCGCCTGATCATATTGCTGACGTTGTTGTTGATTCTGTGCCTCATGGTTATTCAGAGCGCGTTCGATTTCCCCACGGCGTGTCGTGAGGCCACGGATTTCCGCCTCTGGATCGGCGTCAAATGCCACTGCCAGATGGGAACCAATGAAACGGCTGAAGGCCTGATGTGAACGCTGGGTCTTCTGCACGTCGAAAGACAACGTCGCGTAACGCTCTGCCAGTTTTTCCCGTTCACCATGCAGCACTTCCAGGCGGTTCTCACGTGCGGCGCGGCCAAACAACGGCACGTCCGGATAACGCGAGTAGCGCCACTGGCGCTCAGCGGTTTTCACCAACACCGCCCTGTCTTGCTCTTCGACCGCAAAGACGCTGTCATCAAATGACTGAGGATCCCCTTCGATCAAGTAGAGATCTTCCGGGCAGTCTTCCAGACCTTCCAACATCTCGCGCACCAGCGACAAATCCGGCACCACGATCGCATGGCGTGACGGACCATACAGCGCGGAGAAGTAAGGTGCATCATCGATGGTGACATCGTCATAGATTTCAGAGAGCAATACGCCGCCAAAACGTTCGGCCAACGTAACCAGACGCTGATCTTCGGCACCGCCTGGCTGGCTGAGACGTTC
This sequence comes from Serratia sp. PL17, assembly GCF_017832355.1. Lineage (GTDB taxonomy): Bacteria > Pseudomonadota > Gammaproteobacteria > Enterobacterales > Enterobacteriaceae > Serratia. The sequence continues at coordinate 518,838 of NZ_JAFIBY010000001.1, read as the reverse complement.
GATCTGCGCTTCAACGGCACGCTTGCCTGCCGCGACCTCGTCACGCTCTACCGTGGTTTCACGCTCGCGCTCCAGCAATTGCTGCATGTACTCGGTGACTTGCTGGCTGCTTTCAAGCGCTTCGCCACTTTGCTCACTGAGTTGACTCAGTGAATCCTGCGCTGCCAACCAGATTGGGGCACGGGCAGTGAGTTCGCGGATACGCTGTTGGATTTGCTCCAGTTCCTGGCGCATTTCCATCCGGCGTTCGCCAGCATCACTGACGCTTTGCGACAAGGATTCCAGACGCTCTTCCAGTTCTTGCTGCAGTGCCTCAAGATCGTCCGGTTGATACTGCTGGCCATGACGCTTGCAGAATTCTTGCAACAGACGTTCGGCGTCCTGCTGAGAACGTAAACGCTGTTCCAGCTCACTCAAACGCATGCGCAACGGCTGCACGCGCTCGGCAAGGTGTTGCTGTGAAGGCCAGTCGCGCAGTAACTCACGCGCACACTGCCAGGCTTCGCTACGGCTGACCTGACCGGCAATTTTGCCTACCAGCTGATAGGCTTGTTCAAACTGGCCGTGTGCGGCGTCGGCTACGCTCAGTTTCTGCTCCAGCATCAGCAACGCTTCCGTCGCTTCCTGCTCACGAGCCTGGAAAGTATCGAGCCACTCTTCCGCATTCTCGGCACTCAGTTCCGGCAGTTGGCACAGGGCACGAGCACGTTCCAGCGCCTGCAACGCCTGCTGGTATTGAATGGCGCGGGTCTGCTGCACGTCCAACGCCTGCTGGTAGTCAGCGAGCTGGCTTTTCAGCTCATCCACCTCCAGTTCGGCGGCCTCGGCACGCGCTTCGTTTTCGGCCTGCTGCTCACTGGCCTCTGCCACCACTTCGTTCTGTTCTTCCAGTCGGTAGGTCAGCTCTTCCAGATCGCCTTCATAGCGCTCGATCTTTTCCTGCTGACGCATCGCCGTCTGCACCAGATTCAAGTGATCGCTGGCGGCCTGGTAATCGGTTTCCAGATCGGATTCCGCACCGCTCTGCTCCGCCAGTTCACGCGCCATTTCCACATGGCGATATTGCTCGGCTGCCAGCTGTTTGCGGCTGCCCAGCAGATCGCTGCGCAACGCCAACGCGCCGTCCAAATGGATGCGGCGTTCATTGGCATGACGCATATAGTCAGCCGCCACGTAGGATGTGGCTTCGGAAATCAGGTGTTTGAAAAGATCACGGTCAGTCTGGGTAACGCGGATTGCTTCCAGCGTCATGCGGTTTTCACGCAACGCCGCTTCCATGTCCTGGAATGCCTTGCGCACGCCGCTGTTTTCCGGCAACAAATAGTCACGTAACGAGCGGGTGATGGCGCTGGAAATACCGCCATACAGTGAGGCCTCGATCAGGCGATAAAACTTACTGCGATCTGACGATGAACGCAGACGTTTGGGGATCACGCCCAAATCGAACATTAATGAGTGATAGTCGGTAATGGAGTTGAACTGCTTGAACTGCACGCCTTCCATCTCTTCAACGCGCTCTTTCAGTTCCTGCAGCGTCAACACACGAGCCTGGCGTTCGCCAACCGTTTGGGTCAGCAGCTCCGTAGGCTGTACCGCCGTTGGCAGCCCCTGGATGGTGAACGGCTTGATATCCACCTTGCGATCGCGCCCTGCTACCTGCTGCAGACGCACACCAACCACAACGCGTTGATGACGCGAGTTGATCACGTCGAGGGTGGAATAACACACCCCCGCGCGTAGCTTACCGTGCAAGCCTTTATCGCGTGACCCGCTAGTAGCACCGGCTTCGGTGGTATTACGGAAGTGCAACAGCGTCAAATCAGGAATCAACGCAGTGACGAAAGCCGCCATGGTGGTGGATTTCCCTGCCCCGTTACCGCCAGACAGCGTGGTCACCAACTCATCGAGATCAAAGGTGCGGGCGAAAAAACCGTTCCAGTTGACCAGCGTCAGCGAGCGAAATTTACCGCGTTCAATCATTCCTGTTCATCCTCTGCACTGTCCGGAGTGTTATCAAGCTGCGAGTCTTCAGCATCGCTTTCATCATTCAGCGACAGGCTGTTCTCAACCGGCATAGCTTCGCCGTCACGAATCATACGCAACTGCGCTTCACGCGGATCGTCACCACTACGCACGTCTGCACCAAAGCGGAATACCGCCTCCGTGATGCGGAACTTGTTGCTGTCGCTGCCCATAAAATAGATCATGCCCAGGCGACGCAGGCGGTTCAGTGACGTACGCACTTTCTCGTGCAGTTTCTGACGATCGAGATCCGACCCCGTGGAACGTTGGTTAACGAATTTCAGCAATTTGGTTTCGTCGGCCAGGCTCAATAACTCGTCGTACAGTTCCTGATGGCTGAATATCCCTTCATGCGCCAAACGTTCCGGGCTGAGGTAGAGATAGCACAGGATTTTGCCCACCATCATATCCAGCTCAGACAACACCGAACGCGGGATCAACGTCGTGGAACGTGGGCGTAGGTAGAAGAACCCTTCCGGCGCCCGGATCAACTCCACGCTGTAGCGGGCATAAAACTCTTCCAGTTCATCCTGGAAATCCATTAAGAAAGCGTGGTTGTCCAGTTCATCGATACCGATGTGACGACCCGCACGCAGTTGGCTGTCCAGCGCCGGGAACAGCGAGTTAGACAATGCCTTGGCCAGCTTAACTGGCATTACTTGTTCAATATTTGTCGATGACATGGGCCTGGACCTTGGCTCCGTAATCATTGATTGCCTGCCATTGCGCCGGCAACCCTGAAAAATCTGCTTCAGCCACACCAAGGCGCACTGCCTGGTCGACCACTAAACGAGCCACGTCAAAGTGACGAGCTCGCGGATATTGCGCCAGATAATCGCGCATTACCGCCCCTAAATTGAGCGGCATCTGTTGTTCCTGATAAATTTTCAACGCTTGTTCGATCATCGCCGCCAGCTGTTCGCGGATTTCGCTGAATTCTTCAAATTCCAGATCCGGCGGCAATTCTCCGGTCACTTCCTCACTGCGCAACGCCAGTTCTTCGTCACGCATATCCAGCAGGCGATCGGCGTTGGCATGGGTCAGCGTCCATGGATTATCGAAATAATTTTGTACCGACTGACGCAGGCGCTGTGCGAACACACGGTTTTTATCCATATCGATAGCGGTACGGATAAATTTATGCACGTGGCGGTCGTAGCCGATCCACAGGTCAATTGCCTGTTGCCCCCAACTGATAATGCGGTCGAGCTTGCTTTGCAGATCAAACACCAGTTTGTCGACAAAACCTAGCTCAGCCCCACCGAGCGTTGCATCCTGAATGCGCAGCAGGTTGGCTTGCAGCTTGTCGCCCGCCGCTTCCAGCGTATCTTGCAGTTCACGTAAGGTGCCCGAGGTCTCGGACAGTAGCATTTCACAGCTGGAGATCGCTGCACGCCAATCCTGATTCAGCAAGGCTGCGATATCCTCTTTCACGCCTTGCTGTTGCTCATCCATCACCCGCTGGGTCATGTCGATGCTGTCGAATATTTCTGCCACTGAATATTTTAACGGTGCAAACACGTTGCGGTGCCAGTGGAAATCATCGCCACCCTCTTCGGCGGCATCGGCAGCACGTTTCAGTTCCTGCGCGACGATCGATAGCTGCATCGACAAACGCAGCGTAGAGAATTCGCGCTGACGGATATAGTAATCAGTAATACCTATGCCCAGCGGCGTCAGACGGTAAATCGCATTGCCGTCTGCCAGTTCGCTGGTAAAGCGGTTTAACAGGCGCTGGCGCACCATGTCGTTAATCGCATTGTTGGCACGGACTGCCACCGTTTCATGCGTCTGTTCGAAACCTTTGCTGACATGGCGAAATGCATCAACCAGCTCACCTTCGCTCATCTCGCCGTCCAGCCGCTCGCCATTTAATGTGGCAATAGCGAGCAAAAACGCGAGACGCTCCGTAGGGAGCGAAATAGAGAAATCATTTTTCCGTGCCCAGGCGACCAGTTCGGGTACTGTCTGGGAAAATTCACTCATAGTTCGTCCTTCAGGTTTGGTTTATGCGCCATGACGTGAATATAGCGCCCCAAACTCACGTACGGCTCCTGCCGGCAATAGTGCTGTTCAAGCGCCAATAGCTCTTCAAATTTTTGTGTCTGAAGCTGCCTACTCTGCAGATAATCGTGGAACACCCGCACCCCGGTTTTGCCGCTGATGCGCATGCCCAACTGTTCCAGCCAGCCATACACCTGTGGCGGGCTATGCGGATACTGTGGTGACAACGAACGCTTTCTGCGCCTTCTGACCTCTGGGTTCACCAGTTGGAAATTACCCAACACCACGTTACGCATCAAGAGGCCATTAGCATTAAAGAACATCAATGACAGCGCACCGCCTGGTAACAAGCAGTCAGACAATGCCTGTAAAGCTGCCTCAGGTTCAGCGATCCATTCAAGCACCGCATGAAACAATATCAGATCAACCGGCTGTTCCAAGTGTTGGCCAATGTCCTGCGCAGAACTTTGTATGAATTGCATGTTCTGGCTCACACCTTTCTGCTCAGCCAGCGACGCGGCGCGTTGGATCATCTCACCAGAAAGATCGCACAACAACACCTGATGTCCTAATTCTGCCAGTTGGCAGGCCATATGGCCTTCGCCACCGCCGGCATCCAGAATGCGCAGCGGCCGCTGCGGCAACTGGGCCAGCAGCGTGGTCAGATCCTGCCAGACCACGGCCTGGCGGATTTTACCTTTAGTGGTGCCGTAAATATTACGCGCAAACTTTTCAGCAATATCGTCAAAATTGCGATCCTGCATGGACTACGGCTCCGCTGTTCTTATTCTTCTGGGGGCAAAGTGCCAGCCCATTCAAACCTGCTATTTTGGCACAGACTGGCTTAGAATGAATCTTCTTGCGGCCTGATTGTGCCCAGATGTCGTTTTTTCGCCCAAAAGGACCTGATTTTTGATGCTCTTTAACCTGAAAAAGTTCATTGGCGCCATTTTAATGCCGTTACCTGCGCTGCTGCTGCTCATGGGACTGGCGCTGTTACTGCTCTGGTTCACTCGTTGGCAAAAAAGCGGCAGGGTCATTTTGACGCTGAGCTGGCTGTTTTTATTGCTTTTCAGCCTGCAGCCCGTGGCCGATAGGCTGTTACGGCCCATAGAGTCAGAGTATGTCACCTATCGCGGCACTGACCCGGTAAACTATATCGTGGTACTGGGGGGTGGCTATACCTTTAACCCGGACTGGGCACCAAGCTCCAATCTGATCGGCAATAGCCTGCCGAGGGTAACAGAAGGTGTGCGTTTATACCTCGCGCACCCTGGAGCGAAAATGGTGTTCACCGGGGCCGGTGGCCCGCATACCTTGAGCAACGCGGCGACGGCAGCGCGCGTCGCGGAAAGTCTGGGTGTGCCGAACAGCGACATTGTGTTGTTGGATCGTCCGATGGATACAGAGCAGGAGGCATCACAGGTATCTAAACTGGTGGGTCAGCAGCCGTTTATTTTAGTGACATCGGCTAACCATTTGCCAAGGGCCATGCGTTTCTTTGAAGCCAAGGGGCTTCACCCGATTCCGGCACCGGCCAATCAGTTGGCCATCAGCTCGCGTTTGAACATTTGGGATCGCGTCGTGCCGTCGGCGATGTTCCTCGGCCACAGCGAGCGTGCCTGGTATGAAACGCTGGGCAGCCTGTGGCAGTGGCTGAAAGGAGCCGATGAGGTTTCTGTCGACTAACGGGCCTTAACCGGCAAGCCAGGGCAACAGCTGTTTTGAGGCATAATCGAAGGGTTGTCGCTCAAGCTTGCCGGTATGGACTAACCGCCCAATCGCTTCCCACACGACATACAACCAACGCCGTGCCAGGAAGGACTCCGCAACCGGTGCCCGTTGCAAATAATAGAACAAGAGCTGACTTGGCATCCCTGCCTCACACAGCCGGAATAACTCATATTCACGTGGAGCCCACAGCATCATTCCCGGGTTCAGCATTGCCAACAGCTGGTCACTTTTCGGATCTTTCAGCATGCTGCGCAACGACAGGTTACCGTGCACCAGCACGCAGGGATCGTCGAATCCGACAAAAAAATGGGTCAGTGCTTCGCGCGTACGGTACAACAAACGGCGATCGGCCATGGTCAACTGTGGCGAGTTAAGATTGCAGACTGTCGACCACAACACCTCTATCCGCTGTTGATACCAGCAAAACCAATCATTTTCCTGGGTGCTGTCAACCGTACCGACGCAGCCATGACTGTCGATACGGTGCCAGGCCAACACACCATCGACAATCTGTTCCATTAACGTATTCCACCGGTTCGGCGTACGCGTTGGTGCTTCTGCAGATACGCCACGTAACCGTTCGATCAACAAGATTTCTTTATAGGGCGCTTGATGGGTATAGACCACGCCATACACCGTCGGCAGGCGAATATCCCCTTCCCGGGACAGCATCGATAACTTGTAAGACTCTTGTTGGGCGACACCCTGACAGACAAAGCTTTTTGCCATTAGCGGGATCGCATGGCCTTGTTGGTCATACAGCGAATACATGTGTGCATAAGGCTGTTCGCTAACGCGTTCCAGTCGGCTGATCGGTTCACCCAGCACAATACTCAGTTCGGCGCGTAACTGCTCCATATGAAAATGGCCTCAAGAGGAAAAGAAGAGACGCTGATATCATCGAACGGTGAGCAGAAAAATTCTTCAACGCAGATCAACAAAATGGGGATATAAGAAGGTAAATTATACCGCCGACGCGCTGTGTGACGCGCCGACGTTCAATGCTCAGCCTTTGATACTGTCGCGCACGCGCTGCAGATCTTCCGGTGTATCAACACCCACTGTTGGCACTGCTTTGGCAACCGCTACGTGGATTTTTTCACCATACCAAAGCACCCGCAACTGTTCCAGCAACTCTATCTGCTCAAGTTGGCTTGGTGCCCAGGTGACATAACGGCGCACAAAACCGGCACGATAAGCGTAAATGCCGATATGGCGTAACAGGCTGTCACCAATGCTTTCTTTGGATTGCGCAAAACGCTCACGATCCCAAGGAATAGTGGCACGTGAAAAATAGAGTGCATAACCCTGCGCATCCATAACCACTTTGACTGCATTGGGGTTAAACGCTTCTTCTGCGCTGTCGATTGGCACCGCAAGGGTCGCCATACCCGCTTGGCTACCCGCCAGGTTTTCAGCGACCTGACGTACAATGACCGGTGGAATCAGTGGTTCGTCACCCTGGACATTAACAATGATTTCGTCATCGCTAAAACCATAGTGCTCAATCACTTCTGCAAGACGTTCGGTACCGGAATTATGGTCGGGCCGGGTCATGCAAACTTCACCACCTGCCGCTTTAACCGCATCAGCTACCGCTGGGTGATCGGTCGCAACAATCACGCGGCTAGCACCTGACTCACGTGCACGTTCCATTACGTGCACCACCATTGGCTTACCGTGAATGTCGGCCAAAGGTTTCCCCGGCAAACGGGTTGATGCATAACGGGCTGGAATAATAGCGATAAAACTCATGCGTGTTTCTCATCCAATGACAGCGCCCGCGCTTCATTTTCCAGCAGGACGGGAATGCCATCGCGCAGCGGATAGGCCAGGCCATCCACTTTACACACCAATTCCTGGTTTTCTTTATTGAAATAGAGCTTACCGTTGCAGACCGGGCAGGCAACGATTTCGAGTAAACGGTGGTCCATGCTTCCTCCAGGGTGGAGATCTAACGTACGGAAAGTGGATGAGGATAGCATAACGCTAAGCGCCAGGTTAATCATCGGCTGTTTACCAGGGCACTTTTAATCTGCAAAGGGGATTGAATTGCCTTCAACGCAGGCGTAGAATTTTGTGACCTGAATCACAAAAATAAATTTATCATGGTCAAACGTATTCATAAGATCATCGCCCTGTTTGCCAACTTCAGCAACTGAGGCACCCCATTGTAACGAGCGGTGCTGGAATTCGTTTTACCCACGCCCAAAGTGCCGTTCGTTATACCACCTCCCAGCCTTCTCCCCACTCAGCGGCCAATTGCGCCGGAATATTACCCACCAGAACCTGTTTCGCCCCGTGCCATTTTGCACTGCGCGTTATCGCCTGTCGGATATCCTGCACACGCTGTTTACCAAAACGAACCTTGGCCTGCGGATGGAAACTGATAATTTCAAAGACACCTTGCCGACGATGCATTTTTGCATCAATACGGCCTATCAACTCACCCCGCTGCAATACAGGCAGCGTGAAGTAACCATATTGCCGCTTTTCTTTGGGTGTATAACATTCCAGCCGATAGTCAAAATTGAACAGTTCCAGCGCACGGCGACGGTCCCAGACCACGGGATCAAAAGGGGAAAGTAATGTGGTCACGCTGGATTTTAAGGTTCCCTGCTCCGCCTGTTGTAGCTCCTTCGCCAGTGAATGGTGCACGTAAAACTCGCCGTCCAAGCCGTCGATCAACACGGGTAACACATCGCCCTTTTGTAGTAGCGACGCCAGCAGTGCTTTCGGGGCAACACGTTTCAAACGGTAGTAATCTGCCAACCATTCGGCCTTGAAGAGCCCCAGGAAGCGACAGGTGCGGCTGAGCATCTCATGCCGCGCATGCTCGGTGGATAACGTGTGTCGGCTATCATCCCAATGCGGCAATAGCCTTTCCGTCAAATCGTAAACACGGTGGAAGTTGCGCCGTTCAGCAACCATCAACTTACCCGCAGTGAATAAAATTTCGAGGTGGCGCTTTTCCGGTTTCCAGTCCCACCAGCCGCTATTTCCTTTTTTCTCTGCACTGAAATCCGCCGAACGAACCGGGCCAACGGTTTCAATATGCCGTAAGAGCGACGCAATTGCCGACTGGTGTTCCTGCATCCATTCTTCGGAATACTTCCACCCCATCTCCTGCGGCTGCAACATGCGGTGGCGCAACAGGCCAAAATCTTCAATGGGTAAGAAACAGGCTTCATGCGCCCAATACTCAAACAAGCGGCGGCCCGCCAGGGCCTGCTCCAACCATTCTGGCTGATAGTCGCCCAGGCGACTGAAGAGTACTAGGTAAGGGCTACGCGCGACCACACTGATGGTATCGATTTGCAGGAGTCCCATACGCTCAATAGCGGCAACCACATCGTCGGGTTTGGCTTTGCGTTTCATTGGGGATAACAGCCCTTGCGCAGCAAGATGGAGTGCGCGGGCGGCAGTCAGAGAAATAACCGGGGTAATCATCCTGAAATCCGAAACGATTAAACAATCGTTTGATAATAGTGGATATCGGGAAATTTATCTTCGCCAGTGCTTGGGGTGGCGGCACCGGCACTGGCGAGGAAGGGGATGGGTCAGAACGCGATAACGTCTGCCGCAGACAGCCCATGAGAGCTGCGATAGATCGAGAACTCGACGTTCTGACCTTCGTTTAGTGATTTATTTTTAGTATTGGCGATAGAACGACGGCTTACATAAATTTCGTTGCTGCCATCTACCGGTGAAATAAAGCCATAGCCTGCAGCCTGATCAAACCATTTCACACGGCCCATTTGTAACACAGTATTTTTAAACATAACTTATATCCTTTTACTTGAGCATCCTTAACAACGTCATTTTTATTATTGTTGGACGCTACCAGCCCATCCTAAAGTTTTTCGTAAGAAACCTCTCGTGAGCAAAAATTAAAAAACCCGCACAATGGCGGGCTTGTTGGACTTAATATCTTCCGCAATGAATCAGCTAAACGCCTCATCATGGTTGTATTAAGATCTCTTTACGTTATTCCCTGTTTACTTACAGAGCAACAACGTTAGCGGCAGCCGGCCCGCGCGGGCTGTCCTGGATGATGTACTCAACACGCTGGCCTTCAGCCAGAGTTTTGAAACCGTCGGTCGCGATTGCGGAGAAGTGTACGAATACATCTTTACCACCGTCGTTCTGTTCAATAAAACCAAAACCTTTGCTTTCGTTGAACCACTTAACCTGACCAGTCTTCTTAGACATTAACATTTACCTTTTAAATATATATACAAAACCTGCCATAAGGCAATTTAGGCCGTTTTTAGAAACATTACTTATGGGAGGTACTTAGAAGGTTCGTCTTTGAAGCGGAATCAGATGATAACGTTTTGGGAGGAACTACTTAACTCTATACTCGAACATAAATAGGTCTGCATCACAGGCCGACTTGCATTTACTCACAAATCCGTCATTTGCACAAGAGGTTTATTGCCCTATTTTAATCATTCCTGCGGTTAATTTTTTATGTCTATGATTGTGCATGGATTAATTTATCTTTTTTTACGTAAAACTCGTGGCCTCATTGCCTTCTGGATGTCTATTTCGCCCGCTATTCTTTGTTCAAATGAGAGCTAACGCATAAAAATCTAATATGCTTGCCCAAGCTATAACAAAAGCTAATTCACATAGCTAAACTTGAGGTGAAAACAAGGCGGATGGCCGTTTAGCCAGTACTTTTACCGTCAAAAATAATATTTTTCAGATTATACTGAATGAAGGAGCTATGCGCATGACCGCCCAGCAGTTCGTCTCACCGAATGAAATCCGCGCCAGATTCTCCCATGCCATGTCAGATATGTACCAGAAAGAGGTGCCTCTGTATGGTGATTTGCTCGAACTGGTGGCGGAAACTAACCGACAGGTTCTGCGCGAAGATGCCGCACTGGCTCACCAATTACAAATTACCGGCGAAATCGAACGGTTGGCTATGGAACGCCATGGTGCTATTCGAGTGGGCACCGCAGAGGAATTAGCCACCTTGCGGCGGCTGTTCAACGTTATGGGTATGTCACCTGTCGGTTACTACGATCTGGCCGTGGCCGGTGTCCCGGTACACTCCACCGCGTTTCGTGCGGTACATGAAGACGCGTTGCAGATAAGCCCCTTTCGTGTTTTCACCTCATTATTACGCCTTGAGCTGATTGAAAACCCAGAGCTGCGCGAACTGGCGCAACAGCTGTTGGCACGTCGCCGCATCTTTACTGAACGGGCGCTGGAACTGATCGTATTACAAGAAGCTCAGGGCGGATTGGACAACAGTCAGGCAGATGAATTTGTCGAGCAGGCACTGGAAACCTTCCGCTGGCACAGCCGCGCAACGGTCAGCGCAGCCGAATATCAGCAGTTGCACGACCAGCACCGCCTGATTGCTGATGTAGTGGCGTTCAAAGGCCCGCACATTAACCATTTGACGCCACGCACACTCGATATAGATCTTGTTCAACAGTCTATGCCAAGCCGGGGCATTACCCCTAAAGCCGTCATTGAAGGCCCACCACCGCGCCGTCGCCCCATTCTTCTGCGTCAGACCAGTTTTAAAGCGCTGGAGGAAAACGTCGACTTTGTTGAACATGATGGTCGCGCCGTTTCAGGACACCACACTGCACGGTTCGGTGAAATTGAACAGCGCGGTGTAGCACTGACAACGAAAGGCCGGGCGCTGTACGATCGCCTGTTACAAGCAACCAATGATGCTTTACAGGCCCCCCCCAGTGAAAAAAATGCGGACCGCTACAATCAGTTACTGGTGGAACACTTCAAGGCATTTCCCGATGACTATGCAACCTTGCGTGAACAACAGCTGGCTTGGTTCCGCTACTTCCCGACAGAGTGCGGGCTGGCGGCAAAAGACGCGCTGGATCCCCACAGCACGTTAGAACAGCTGATCGCACAGGAATACATTCGTTTCCAACCCTTGGTCTATGAGGATTTTCTGCCTGTCAGTGCGGCGGGTATTTTCCAGTCGAACCTGGGCGACAGTCGGCACGCGCAATACAACGCGAGCTCAAGCCGAGCGGCGTTTGAATCGGCGTTGGGTGCAGCGGTGATCGATGAGTTATCGTTGTATGAACAAACGCAGCAGCGCTCGATAGAAACCTGCGCGCAAGCTCTGGGGCTTCACGCGCTGGCCGTTTGATTTACTTTTTCAGCAGTTTTTCAACGCGATGCAGCAGTTGCTTAGCCTGCTCGGGGGGAAGTACCGCGTCGACCGGTAAATACCACCAGTTGGGCTGGGCAAAAGCACGGCATTTGACCGCGTCTTTTTCAGTCATCAATAATGTTTGCCCAGAGGAGATCAGTGCCGCCAATGGCGCGTGCTGATATTCCTGATGATCGGCAAACGCCACTTCTTTTTCGACATCTACGCCCAGCTTTTCCAACGTGGCAAAGAAGCGCGGTGGATGACCAATACCTGCCATTGCCACCACATGCGGTAGTTCAACGGCTGGCCTGCGCTCACCGCTGGCGATGTTCACCGCATCACGCGCCTGCAACTGCATAGCAATTTCGCCCGGCTGCGCCACACCGCCGTTGGCAATCAACGCATCCACGCTGTTCAAGCGTGAAGCACGTTCTCGCATCGGGCCCGCAGGCAACCACCAACCGTTGCCAAAACGACGCACACCGTCAATGACAACCAATTCAAAGTCACGCTGCAACGCATAATGCTGTAAACCGTCATCGGTAATGATCACATCAAGCGGTTGCTGCTCAAGGAGTGCCTGCACCGCTTCAGCACGCTTAGGTGAGATAGCGACTGGCGCACCGGTGCGTTGATAAATCAACACCGGTTCATCACCTGCCTGTTGAGTGGTGGTATCTGCATTAAGTAACAGCGGATAAGCCTCTGCTTTACCGCCGTAGCCGCGCGAAACCACACCCGCCCGGTATCCACGCTGCTGCAATTGCTCCACCAGCCAGATCACCATTGGCGTTTTGCCATTGCCACCGGCGGTGAGATTCCCCACCACCACGACCGGCACCGGTGCGCGCCAACTTTTACGCAGGCCACACCGGTAACTGAGTCGAATCAGGCTACTGACCAAGCCATACAACCAAGACAGCGGCAACAGCAGCAGATAGATCAGTGAACTTCCTGACCAGATGCGCTCAATCATTATTGACCAAACTGCATGCGATGAAGCTGGGCATAAGCACCCTGCTTTTCGAGCAATGCGGCATGCTCACCACGCTCCACGATACGACCATCCTCTACGACCAGGATTTCATCGGCCTTCTCAATGGTTGACAGGCGGTGGGCAATGACCAACGAAGTGCGGTTCTTCTGTAATTCATCCAACGCAGCCTGAATAGCACGTTCCGATTCGGTATCCAGTGCCGAGGTGGCTTCATCAAGAATCAGGATCGGGCAGTCACGCAGCAAAGCACGGGCGATAGCAATACGCTGGCGTTGGCCGCCAGACAGCATCACGCCATTCTCGCCGATAACCGTATCCAGACCATTTTCCATTTTCTCAATGAAATCCATGGCGTAGGCCATGCGGGCGGCCTTTTCAATCTCTTCGCGGCTATAGCGATCTTCACGCGCGTAAGCGATGTTGTTGGCGATAGTGTCATTAAACAAATGTACGTTTTGCGAAACCAGTGCAACCTGGTCGCGCAGCGATGCCAATGTATACTCACGCAGATCGTGGCCATCCATCAGGATCTCGCCTTCCTGCACGTCATAAAAACGCGTCAACAGATTGGCAATGGTCGATTTACCCGAACCAGAACGGCCGACCAACGCCACTGTTTTACCTTCTGAAATGCTCAGATTGATATCACGCAGCGCCGGTGTTTCTTTACCTGGGTAGAAGAAAGTCACGTTACGGAATTCGATATCGCCTTTCGCCCGCGCAACTTCTCGGGTACCGGTATCTTTTTCCTGCTCCATATCCAGAATAGAGAAGAGCGTTTGGCAGGCTGCCATCCCACGCTGGAACTGGGCATTGACGTTAGTCAGTGATTTCAACGGGCGCATCAGGGCGATCATTGAAGAAAACACCACAGTGATAGTACCGGCCGTCAGGGTTTCCATCACGCTTGGGAAGCTGGCGGCATACAGCACGAAGGCCAATGCCAAAGAGGCGATAAGCTGAATAATCGGGTCAGAAATCGAGGAAGCGGAAACCAGCTTCATGCCCTGTTGGCGCATGCGGTTACTGACGGAGTTAAAGCGGTCGGTTTCAACCTGCTGGCCGCCAAAGATCAGGACTTCTTTATGCCCCTTAAGCATCTGCTCGGCACTGGTCGTTACCTGCCCCATCGTATTCTGCATGTTTTTGCTGATATTACGGAAGCGTTTGGAAACGATGCGGATTGCAATAGAAACAATCGGCGCCAGTACGATCAGGATCACCGACAGTTGCCAGCTGTAGTAGAACATCATGGTGAACAGCGCGATGATCGACGCCCCTTCACGCACCACGGTCACCAACGCACTGGAAGATGATGACGCCACCTGCTCGGAATCATAGGTGATTCGCGACAACAAGGTCCCCGTAGACTGCTGATCAAAGAAGGAAACCGGCATCCGCATCATGTGACCGAACAATCGGCGACGCATGTGCATCACCACCATGCCGGAAACCCATGAAATACAGTAGCTGGAAACAAAGCCCGTTGCCCCGCGCAAAACCATCAAACCAATAACAGCCAGCGGCATCCACAGCAGGATGCTGCTTTCTGTTTTCCCAAAACCGTCATCCAATAAAGGTTTAAGCAAAGACAACATAAAGGCGTCGCTAGCCGCGTTCAGTACTAACGCAATGGCGGCCACAATCAGCCCGGTCTTAAAAGGTGTGATCATCGGCCAGAGGCGACGGAAAGTCTGCCAGGTGGAGAGATCTTTATCATTCATCATGCAAATACCAGCATCGGAAGAAATAGCGGCCTATTTTACTCATTATCACCCTCTACGCCAAACCGCTGATGGTACCAACGGGGCATTAATTGTTCACGAAAGCCTTTAATTTGCCAATTGTTGTCGAAAAAAAGTACGGATAACTGACCTGAGCGTGAAGTATCGTGCCATGCGATGCCATTTTCCCGATATCGGGTGACGACCTTAGCAGCAGGTAATCGCCATTTATTGTAGCGAGATGCCGACGCGATTGCCGCCACCGGTGCCACCGCACGTAAAAACGGCGCTGTGGATGACGTTTTGCTGCCATGGTGCGGCACCTGCAGCACCGTAGCGGGCAACGAATGGCGTTGCTCTCGAACCAACTGTGTCTCCGCCCTTTTTTCTGCATCTCCCGTCAACAATAGGCTGTATTTCCCATCATCGATGCGGATAACACATGAATCGTCATTTCCCGCCATTTTTACCGCCTTCGGCGGCCACAATACGTGAAACTGAAGCGCTTGCCACTCCCAGCGCTCCCCCGCGACGCAAGGTAAATGCCCCGCACCAAACCCTGGGCTCCTTACCGTCGCTTGTGGAAATGCACGTTGTATCTCGTCAAGACCACCTGTGTGATCCAGATGATCATGACTAAGAATGATTTGCTCCACAGACAGTCCTCGCCAGTTAAGAAATGGCAAGATATTCCGTCCTGCGGCACTGCCTGCCCCCCAACGGGGTCCGGTATCATACACGATTGCCTGCCCGTTTTTTTCAATCACTGTCGCTAATCCATGTCCAACATCAAGCATATCGACACGCCAGCGGTATGGCGGTTCTCTTTCACGCCACAGCAGGCAACACACCGCCAACGTTGCCAGCCCCGATGCATAGTGCAACCACCAGTGAAAACGCCAAAAAACCACCAGTAGCCAACCGGCGATACTGACAGCCAAGGATGCCGAACCGAGATCAACCCAACCCCGCTGCAAATAATGCAACGGCATAAATACCGCAAGCAGCGTCAAATTCGCTAACCACCATAACCCACCGCTCAATATCGGCCAGGTGCCGCAAAGAACCGCGACCAAAATAACAGGAACCGTCACCAGTGAAACGACGGGTACCGCCCACAGATTGGCTGGCATAGAAGTTAACGTCAGGCCGAGAAACAAAGCGGCCTGCATAGGCACCAGTAATAAGGTGATACCGAACTGGATATGCAGCCAGCGCACAGGCGCCCAGTACCAGGCGGAACGAAAACGGGCACTTAACGGCACCCATTCGAACCAGAAAATAAGGCAGGCAACCGCCAGCACCGAGAGCCAGAAACTGTCTGACAACACCGATAGCGGATCGCAAATCAGAATAAGGGCCACGCACCACAGCCACACCTGCCAGGAACTACAGTGGACACCGCGTAAACGCAGCAGCATCCATAACGTCAGCGCCAGGGCAGTGCGCACCGCCGGAGGTTGTGCACCAGCCAACCAAACATACATCAAGGTGCCTAGCCAACCTGCTAACAGTGGGAAACGGTAGCCGATGAGATGCGCAGGTAATAGCCGTTGAACCGCTCGTAGCGTCGCCCAGATCAATATCGCCGCCATAGCCACATGAAGGCCTGAAATGGCCATGAGGTGTGCAATGCCGGTTTTCAGCATCAGAGTGCGTAATGCCGGGTCCAGCGAGGTTCTTTCGCCAAAAGCCAGAGCCAGCAACACCGATTTATAGCGCAGGTCACCGATGTTGCTCTCGGCATGGCTGATAATACGCTGCCGCCAGTTGCAACTTCCCTCAAGCAGCCTCGCGCGTCTTACCTTCGCTGTCAGCGGTTGACGTTGCGCCATCGCCCAGCGTTGACTGTCGAATCCCCCCTCATTGAGCGTGCCGTGCATAGGCCTCAGACGCAGCTGAAGTTCCCAACGTTGTCCGGCGCACAGTCTTGGCTCTTCAGGCTGCCAGAGGGTAGTAAAGGCAATAGATGGCATTAGCCAGCGTCCATTAACCTGTTCGATGTTCATCACCGTTTGTTTACTTGCTGCAGGTACCAAAGTTACACTGCCAACCTGTACCACCGCCGTCACTTCCGACCCACGACTCAACCATTCCACTTGCGCTACCAACTGCCCGGCGCAGAAGACCGCCCACAGAAAGCTCAGGGCCCACCAGCCAATAAATTGACATATCGCCCAGCGGAAACGCAGCATCAGGCTGGCAGGTAAAACAGCCCCCAGAGTTGTTAATCCATCGGGCAATTGTGGCAATACCAATAACGGCAGAATGCCACAGACAACAGCGATAGCTGCCAGATCCAGCGAAGTCTTGATAGGTCTTTCTCCCGGAATAAGGCGGCAATCCAGCCGCCGGTATCACGGGATTGTTCACATATAGATCAATGTGTAACAGTTGTAATCAAAGGATTCACGGCTGATGCCGCACAATAACCGTCGCTGTTGCTGCTCCAGCCTGAAACTTGCGGCATCACGCGCAAGAAAATACAAAAAGCAGCGAGTTCGCCAACTGATAGTCAAAAAAAAACGGCGCCCAAAGGCACCGTTTTATATTTTTTCACAAGCAACAACTCTATGGTAGTCAGCGACTAACCATAGATATTGGCACGGTCACGCAGCTCTTTACCTGGCTTAAAGTGAGGAACGTACTTGCCGTCCAGCTCAACCTTATCACCAGTTTTCGGGTTGCGACCCACACGCGGAGCACGGTAGTGAAGAGAAAAACTGCCGAATCCGCGGATCTCGATGCGCTCACCATCGGCTAGCGTAGCAGCCATATGTTCTAGCATCTCTTTCACTGCATCCTCAACGGCTTTCGCCGGTACATGAGATTGCTGGCCAGCAAGTCTTTCAATAAGTTCAGACTTGGTCATAGTTCCTCCAAGCTTTGCAGCTAAACTACCGTATCGGGGCGGTTAACAAACCGCCCCCCGTCATTACTCGCCTTTAGCCGCTTTGAAAGCTTCAGCCATAGCGTTAGAGAAGTTGCTTTCTTCCTGTTTGTTGTTAACAGTAGCGATTGCATCTTTCTCGTCAGCTTCGTCCTTAGCACGTACGGACAGGCTTACTACGCGGTTCTTACGGTCAACGCCGGTGAATTTAGCTTCAACGTCGTCACCCACATTCAGAACCAGAGTTGCATCTTCAATGCGGTCGCGAGAGGCTTCAGAAGCACGCAGGTAACCTTCTACGCCGCCTGCTAATTCAACTGTAGCACCTTTGGCATCAACTGCAGTGACTTTACCAGTAACAATAGTACCTTTCTTGTTCATAGACAGGTAGTTATTGAACGGGTCTTCAGCCAGTTGCTTCACGCCCAGGGAGATACGCTCGCGCTCTGCGTCAACTTGCAGAACAACCGCTGCGATTTCGTCGCCTTTCTTGTATTCACGTACTGCTTCTTCGCCTGCAACGTTCCAGGAGATGTCAGACAGGTGAACCAGGCCGTCGATGCCGCCGTCCAGGCCGATGAAGATACCGAAGTCAGTGATAGACTTGATTTTACCTTCAACGCGGTCGCCCTTGTTGTGGGTTTCTGCAAACTGCTGCCATGGGTTGTTTTTGCACTGCTTCAGACCCAGGGAGATACGACGACGTTCTTCATCGATGTCCAGAACCATAACTTCCACTACATCGCCCACGTTAACAACTTTGGACGGATGGATGTTTTTGTTGGTCCAATCCATTTCAGAAACGTGTACCAGACCTTCAACGCCTTCTTCGATTTCTACGAAGCAGCCGTAATCAGTCAGGTTGGTTACACGACCAGTCAGCTTGGTGCCTTCTGGGTAACGTTTCGCGATAGCAACCCATGGATCTTCGCCCAGTTGCTTCAGGCCCAGGGATACACGAGTACGCTCGCGGTCGAACTTCAGCACTTTAACAGTGATTTCGTCGCCAACATTGACGATTTCGCTCGGATGCTTAACGCGTTTCCAAGCCATATCAGTGATGTGCAGCAGGCCATCAACGCCGCCCAGATCAACGAATGCACCGTAGTCAGTCAGGTTCTTAACGATACCTTTAACTTCCATGCCTTCCTGCAGGTTTTCCAGCAGTTGATCACGTTCTGCGCTGTTCTCTGATTCGATAACCGCACGGCGAGAAACTACAACGTTGTTGCGTTTCTGGTCCAGCTTGATGACTTTGAACTCAAGCTCTTTGCCTTCCAGGTGCAGAGTGTCACGTACTGGACGCACGTCTACCAGGGAGCCTGGCAGGAACGCACGAATACCGTTCAGCTCTACAGTGAAGCCACCCTTAACTTTGCCGTTGATAACACCGACGACAGTTTCAGCTTCTTCGTAAGCTTTTTCCAGCGTGATCCAAGCTTCGTGACGCTTAGCTTTCTCACGGGACAGCAGAGTTTCACCGAAGCCATCTTCAACAGCGTCCAGCGCAACATCAACTTCGTCGCCTACCTGGATTTCCAGCTCGCCCTGTGCGTTTTTGAATTGCTCAGCCGGGATGGCAGACTCAGATTTCAGACCGGCGTCAACCAGTACTACGTCTTTGTCGATAGCAACTACAACGCCACGAACGATGGAACCCGGACGGGTTTCGATTGTTTTCAGGGATTCTTCAAAGAGTTGAGCGAAAGATTCAGTCATGTTTAATCTTCAGGGTTCTATAGTTTAACGTCCATTTAGCATCCCGCCGAATGGGGTTGTTTCACATACCCCGCCATTGGCTCCATGCCGACAGGGTTTAGGTTGCAGGGGTAAAATTTTACCCGATATCGTTCGATACTACCATGACAAATATGACAAAAAGCCAATAACGCCGCCGCGCTTACTGCTGCGGCAACGCTAAAACTTCATGTGCATAAGTCAGCGCACGCTGGATGACTTCGTCGATCGACATGCTGGTTGAATCCAGCACGAGGGCGTCAGAAGCCGGCACCAGAGGCGCGATAGGCCGATTACGGTCACGGTCATCCCGTTCCTTTATCTCGGCTAAAAGACGTTCAAAGTTAACATTAAAGCCCTTTTCCTGCAACTGTAGCATGCGGCGGTGCGCACGCTCCTCAGAGCTAGCGTCCAGGAAAATCTTGACTGGCGCATCAGGGAACACCACGGTGCCCATGTCGCGACCATCGGCAATCAGGCCCGGGAACTCACGGAAAGCCCGCTGACGACGTAATAACGCTTCACGTACACGTGGGAAAGCAGCGGCCTGCGAAGCGGTATTGCCGACAGTTTCAGTGCGAATTTCATTGCTGACATCCTCACCTTCCAAAATAACCTGCAGTTTGCCGTCCTGGGCAATAAAGCGAACATCGAGATGTGCGGCCAGTGGAACCAGCGCCTCCTCAGACGTGATATCGACCTGATGATGCAGCGCCGCTAACGCCAGCACGCGATAGATCGCGCCGGAATCAAGCAAACGCCAACCAAGAGACTCGGCCAACGCTTTACACAACGTGCCTTTGCCTGCGCCACTTGGTCCATCAACGGTTATCACCGGAGCTGTAGCCGTCATTTCTCTCTCCTTCAGGTAGAAAACCTCGCAGGGACATAACCTGCCATCAGCACAATGCGAAAGCATAATTAAACGCGTCCCTGCCGTCCGCCCAGTCGGGCAGTCAGTCACGGTGGCGCATTATACGCTGCCAAGCGGCGAACTGTTACCCTGGAACTGTCTGGTTGTTGAAAATAAGCGTATGACCGCGCAAAAGTATAGCGGACGCCCCAGGCAACGAGGATTAAAAAACGACAAAGGCCCAATGAAGGGCCTTAAAAGAAAGCATCTGACTGCAGTTAGGCTAATTGACTGATGCGCGCCAGCTGTTCGAAATAATCCGGGAACGTTTTCGCGGTGCATTTCGGATCCAGAATGGTGACTGGCGTATCCGATAGGGCCACCAGTGAGAAACACATAGCCATACGGTGATCATTGTAGGTACCGATATCGGCAAACGTCAGCTTAGCTGGCGGTACCACGTGAATGTAATCTTCCCCTTCATCCACTTCGGCACCCACTTTACGCAGCTCTGTCGCCATTGCTGCCAAGCGGTCGGTCTCTTTCACTCGCCAGTTATAGATATTACGGATAGTCGTCGGGCCTTTGGCAAATAAAGCCGCAGTTGCGATGGTCATCGCTGCATCCGGGATATGATTCATATCCATGTCGATACCCTGCAGTTCACCGCGGGTACATTCGATATAGTCATCCCCCCAGGTAATACGCGCGCCCATTTTCTCCAGCACGTCGGCAAACTTGGTGTCCCCTTGCACGCTTTTTTTGCCAATGCCCGTTACGCGCACGGTTCCGCCCTTAATTGCCGCCGCCGCCAGGAAGTAGGAAGCAGAAGAGGCATCACCTTCCACCAGATAGTCGCCAGGTGAACGGTAGTTTTGGCGGCCATTAATGTGGAATACGCGATAGTTGTCGTGGCTGACCTCAACACCGAAAGTACGCATCAGGTGCAGCGTGATATCAATATAAGGCTTGGAAACCAACTCACCTTTGATATGGATGTGGGTATCTTGTTCAGCCAGTGGCGCTGTCATCAGCAATGCGGTCAAGAACTGGCTGGATACGCTGCCGTCAACGGTCACATCACCACCGTGGAAACCGCCGCGCAGACGCAATGGGGGATAATCCGTTTGCTCTAAATAATCAATCTGTGCGCCGCCCTGGCGCAGGGCATCAACCAGATGACCGATTGGGCGTTCTTTCATGCGTGGTTCGCCGGTCAGCACCACATCATTGTTGCCCAGGCACAGTGCCGCCGCCAATGGACGCATTGCCGTACCCGCATTGCCAAGGAAGAGTTCAAGCGGCTGGCTGGCCACCAGCGGGCCGGCAACACCCTCAACTTTACAGGTGGTGCGATTGTCAGACAGCTGATAGCTCACGCCCAGCGCCTGTAGCGCATTCAACATATGGCGCACGTCGTCGCTGTCCAGCAAGTTGGTCAACGTCGTCGTCCCCTCAGCCAGTGCAGCCAGCAGCAGAGCACGATTGGATACGCTCTTGGAGCCGGGTAAGTTGACGGTGCCATTGACCAGAGCGACCGGTTGTAACGTCAGGGAATCCACCATGTGAACAAAAATCTCCAAAATCTGATAAACGAAACGGCCCCGGGAATAATGCCGGAGCCGCTTTAACGCAAAAGGACAACAGCGAAGGCTACCCACTCATAGCGGGCAACCGAGCTTAACCGTGACGACGTTCGAAGTCAGCCATAAAGTCGGTTAATGTCTGCACGCCGGCCAGCGGCATTGCATTGTAAATGGAAGCACGCATACCGCCAACCACTCGGTGCCCTTTCAGCGCCTGCAGGCCAATGGCCTCAGCTTCACTGAGGAACACTTTATCCAACGCAGAGTCAGCCAACTGGAACGGCACGTTCATCCAGGAACGGTTGGCGAGAGCCACGCGACTGCGGTAGAAATCGGAGTTATCAATGGTTGCATACAGCAACTCGGCTTTGGCCTGGTTGCGTTTGTGCATTTCCACCAAACCGCCCTGCTCTTTTAGCCATTTGAACACCAAGCCAGACAGGTACCAGGCAAAGGTCGGCGGAGTATTAAACATGGAGTCGTTCTCGGCCAGCACGGTGTAGTCGAGAATCGATGGCACTTCACGGCGCGCCTTACCCAGTAGATCTTCACGCACGATCACCAGCGTCAGGCCTGCTGGGCCGATATTTTTTTGCGCGCCGGCGTAAATCACGCCAAAACGGCTAACGTCCAGTGGACCAGATAAAATGGTGGATGAGTAATCACCGATCACC
This sequence comes from Serratia sp. PL17, assembly GCF_017832355.1. Taxonomy (GTDB): domain Bacteria; phylum Pseudomonadota; class Gammaproteobacteria; order Enterobacterales; family Enterobacteriaceae; genus Serratia. The sequence goes on along the minus strand of NZ_JAFIBY010000001.1, from coordinate 496,466 downwards.
ACTTTATCAGCACCGAAGTCAGGAACCTCATCGATCGCCACGCCGTCGATGGTTTCATTCGGGCAATAGTGCACATAGGCCGCATCGTCGCTTAACTGCCACTCTTTCATCGGTTTGATGCCGAGCAGGCCGTCAACAGACGTTTTTACGTCAATGGTGTTTGGTGTGCAGTATTTTTGCGCTTCGGTAATGGCACTGTGTGCCCAGTAGCCACCGTCAATATAATCGGCAGTGGTTTTATCACCCAACAGGTTCATCGGCAGCGCGGCAAATTGCGCACGGGCACCGCCGTGGCAGAACAGCACTTTATAGTTGGAGGGGATTTTCAGCAGATCGCGCAGGTCCTGCTCGGACTGCTGGGCAACTTCGATAAACTCTTTGCTGCGATGGCTGATTTCCATCACGGAGGTGCCAAGACCATGCCAGTTGCACAATTCCTGTTCCGCACGACGCAATACTTCAACCGGCAGCATGGCCGGACCAGAGCTAAAATTATAAACCTGAGTCATTTCCCCTCACCACATTCACTATTCGCCAATGATACTGGCCTACCGAAATACGCCCGAACTATCCCATCGGTTTTATCACTCGCGCCCCCCGCCTGCAATGGTTATTCGCCCGACGCGGGGAAACCCTCCCTCTCGGCAATAACAGGCTCTGCCAAATGACCGGCGTTTTCTGCAATAAAACGCTGCGACAGTGGCTAATTCAGTGGGTTAACGCGGTTTTTTATGCTGTATTCAGCCGACATAGCTAGGGGGCACACAGGCCCCCGAATGAAGAAAATGCATTCAACTCAATATTGATTGAACATCTGCTGGATCTGTTTTGGGTCTTTCGTCTGCGTCAGTGCCAATTGCAGCAGGATCCGCGCTTTCTGCGGGTTCAACGTGCCAGCGGCGACAAAGCCAAACTTGGTGTCATCCACTTCGGCGTCTTCCGTCGTGGAGCCCGTAGGCACTCTCGAAGAACGTACCACCGCAACGCCGTTATGTGCAGCCGTTGCCAACGTGTCGAACACCGTCTTGTACAGGTTACCGTTGCCCACCCCTGCGCTGACGATCCCCTGATAGCCTTCGGCAATCAACGCCTTGGCGGGTGCATCAGAAGCATTGGCGTAATTATAGATAATGCCGACTTTAGGCAGAGTGGTCAGGCTGGACACGTCAAACGGGGTTTCTGTCGTGTGCTTACGCTGCGGTGAACGCTGGTAGTCGACCTTGCCGTTATGGATATAGCCAAGCGGACCATAGTTAGGTGACTGGAAAGTCTGTACCGAAGTGGTATTGGTTTTGGTCACATCGCGGGCATCCAGCACGCTGTCGTTCATCGCTACCAGCACACCACGTTTAGCAGATTGCGGATCTGCCGCTGTGACTACTGCGTTATACAAATTGAACGGGCCGTCGGCACTCATTGCCGTTGCAGGGCGCATTGCGCCAACAATCACGACGGGCTTATCGCATTTGACGGTCAGATCCAGAAAATAGGCAGTTTCTTCCAGCGTGTCTGTGCCATGAGTAATGACAAAGCCATCGGTCTTGGCACAGTCGGCGTTGATTTTCTTCGCCAGCTTCAACCACACCTCATCATTCATGTCCTGTGAACCGATATTCACTACCTGCTCCCCCTGCACATTGGCGAGGTTTTTCAGCTCCGGCACGGCATTCACCAAAGCATCCACACCCAGCTTACCCGCCGTGTAATTCGATTTGGTGGCAGACTCGCCACCGCCGGCAATGGTACCGCCGGTCGCCAGCAGGGTGATATTTGGCAATGCCAGCGCAGAACCGCTTGCGCCTGCCAACAGTAGCGCCACAACACTGAGTTTCACTGATTTCATTGGGTTTCTCCATGATAGATAACCCGCTGAATTATGGTCCTTATCCACAAAAAAACTGTGACTTTGCCATCGCTTTAGGAATACATGGAGCTTGAGCGCAAAACCCCGTATCATTGCGCGTTTTTAGTACGCTCAAAAAGTGAAGACAATGACGCAAACTTTTATCCCTGGCAAAGACGCTGCGCTGGAAGACTCTATCGCCCGTTTCCAACAAAAATTAAGCGATCTGGGTTTTAACATCGAAGAAGCCTCATGGCTGAACCCGGTTCCACACGTATGGTCCGTTCACATCCGCGATCGTGATTGCCCGTTGTGCTTCACCAACGGTAAAGGCGCCAGCAAAAAAGCGGCGTTGGCTTCGGCTTTGGGCGAATACTTTGAACGCCTCTCTACCAATTACTTCTTTGCCGACTTCTACCTGGGCAAACAGATTGCCGAAGGCGATTTCGTGCATTACCCGAACGAGAAATGGTTCCCGATCCCAGCCGATGACTCGCTGCCAGCCGGCATTCTCGACGAGCGCCTGCATGCGTTCTATAACCCGGATCAAGATGTTAACGCCAGCGATCTGATCGATCTGCAATCTGGCAACGGCGATCGCGGCATCTGTGCGCTGCCTTTCGCACGTCAATCAGATCAGCAAACCGTTTATATCCCGATGAACATCATCGGTAACCTGTACGTGTCCAATGGCATGTCAGCCGGCAACACCGCTAACGAAGCCCGGGTACAGGGCTTGTCTGAAGTGTTCGAACGCTATGTGAAAAACCGCATTATCGCCGAATCCATCAGCCTGCCGGAGATCCCGGCCGAGGTCCTGAACCGCTATCCGGGCGTGGTGGAAGCCATTGCCAAGCTGGAAGAAGAAGGATTCCCTATCCTGTCTTATGATGCCTCTCTGGGCGGTAACTACCCGGTAATTTGCGTCGTGCTGTTCAACCCAGCTAACGGTACCTGTTTTGCGTCATTCGGTGCCCACCCTGATTTTGGCGTGGCACTTGAACGTACCGTCACGGAACTGCTGCAAGGCCGCAGCCTGAAAGATCTGGATGTGTTCACCGCGCCAACCTTCGACGACGAAGAAGTGGCAGAACACACCAATCTGGAAACCCACTTTATCGATTCCAGCGGTTTAATCTCTTGGGACATGTTCAAACAGGATGCAGATTATCCGTTTGTCGACTGGAGCTTCAGCGGCAGCACGCAGGAAGAGTTCGCAACCCTGATGAGTATCTTCGACAAAGAAGGTGCTGAAGTGTACATCGCTGACTACGAGCACCTGGATGTTTACGCCTGCCGTATCATCGTGCCGGGCATGTCCGACATCTATCCTGCGGAAGACCTTCTGCTGGCCAACAACAGCATGGGGGCACACCTGCGCGATACCTTACTGGCACTGCCAGGCAGTGAGTGGGAGCCACAGGAATACCTGGCGCTGATTGAACGCCTGGACGATGAAGGTTTGGACGACTTCACGCGCGTGCGTGAGTTGCTTGGGATTGCCTCTGGTAAAGATAACGCCTGGTATACCCTGCGCGTTGGCGAGCTGAAGTCAATGCTGGCTCTGGCGGGCGGCGACATGGACCAGGCACTGATTTGGGCCGAGTGGACGCAGGATTTCAACGCTTCTGTATTGAGCCCGGAACGCAGCAACTACTACCGTTGCCTGCAAACCTTGCTGCTACTGACGCAAGAACCTGACCGCGATCCTGCACAGTATTACACGGCCTTCGTGAAGATGTATGGTCAGGAGGCGGTAGATGCTGCCTCAGCAGCTATCAGCGGCGAAGAGCGCTGTAACGGTCTGTTCGCTGTCGACAGCGATTTGAAAGCCTTACCTGCTCATCAGGCGCTGTTGGCGGCCTACGAAAAACTGCAGAACGCCAAACGCCGTTATTGGGCTCAGGCATAATCTCAGTTTCTGCGCGCCGGCACTCCCTTGCCGGCGCGACACAAAACCGCGTTCTTTCCCACTCTATCGATGCCCTTTCAAAAAAGAGTAAAACCTTATTTTGACGGTTAAATAGCCGGCTTTTCCTTTTATTTTTTTCAACCCATTACGCACTTATCGGCAAACAAGATAAATAAAACGGCAATTGTTACGCGTCGGTGAAATAATAATTAACCGATAATTAAACCTTCGCCGCCATAAAGTGACAAAACGCATGAAAATTTAACCTCAACGGTGCTGTTCCAACCTAGAATTCAAAATTTTTTATAAACATTAAAAAAATGTTTTTTGTTTAAAATCAATTACATATCCAAATAAACCCTGCGAATTATCCGGTTTTTGACCGCTTTAGTTTCTCGCCTTATGATCCAAATCAATTTTTACCCTATACTGCTTTGCTAGTATCTCATTGCGTTGTTTTAACCCTTAAAAGCGAGAGTTAGTGTGAAAGCTGACAACCCCTTCGATCTGATATTACCTGCAGCAACAGCGAAAATCGCTGAGGATGCAGGTGTGTATAAAGCCACCAAACATCCGCTGAAAACATTTTATTTGGCGATCACTGCCGGTGTCTTTATTTCTATCGCATTCGTATTTTATATCACTGCGACTACCGGCACTGCCGGTGTGCCTTTCGGCTTGGCAAAACTGGTCGGCGGCATCTGTTTCTCTCTGGGGTTAATGCTGGTGGTGGTTTCAGGCGCAGACCTGTTCACGTCCACCGTGCTGATTGTTATCGCCAAGGCCAGCGGCCGCATCAACTGGTACCAACTGGGTGCAAATTGGCTGAACGTCTATATCGGTAACCTGATTGGCGCACTGTTCTTTGTCGCGCTCATCTGGTTCTCTGGCGAACACATGGTCGCCAATGGCCAATGGGGCCTGAACGTCCTGCAAACCGCCGATCACAAGCTGCACCACACTTTTGTTGAAGCCGTTTGCCTGGGCATTCTGGCTAACCTGATGGTCTGCCTGGCGGTGTGGATGAGCTACTCCGGCCGCAGCCTGATGGACAAAATGTTCGCCATGATCCTGCCGGTGGGTATGTTTGTCGCCAGCGGCTTCGAACACAGCATCGCAAACATGTTTATGATCCCTATGGGTATCGTGGTTAAAAACTTCGCCACGCCAGAGTTCTGGCAAGCCGTAGGGGCAACACCCGAGCAATTCGCTCATCTGACCGTAAGCAACTTTATCATCGACAATCTGATCCCTGTCACCATAGGCAACATCATTGGCGGCGGCTTACTGGTTGGGTTGACTTACTGGGTAATTTATCTGCGCGGTGGTGAACAACAGCACTAAGCTGTTAGTTACCGCGTGCCGAGTTAGAAATCCACAATTAAAGGTAGGTGTATAATGACCGAACTTAACGAGAAGTTAGCCAAAGCTTGGGAAGGTTTCAGCAAAGGTGACTGGCAGAATGAAGTCAACGTGCGTGACTTCATCCAGAAAAACTACACTCCTTACGAGGGTGATGAATCCTTCCTGGCTGGCGCAACTCAGGCCACCTCCACCTTGTGGGAAAAGGTTATGGAAGGGATCAAACTGGAAAACCGCACCCATGCGCCAGTTGATTTCGACACCAATGTTGCAGCGACAATCACTTCCCACGACGCTGGCTACATCGCGAAAGAACTGGAAACCATCGTAGGTTTGCAGACTGACGCCCCTCTGAAACGCGCGCTGATCCCATTTGGCGGCATCAAAATGGTGGAAGGTTCTTGTAAGGTTTATGGCCGCGAACTGGACCCACAGCTGAAAAAAGTCTTTACCGAATACCGTAAAACCCATAACCAGGGTGTGTTCGACGTTTACACCAAAGACATTCTGAACTGCCGTAAATCTGGCGTTCTGACCGGTCTGCCAGATGCTTACGGCCGTGGCCGTATCATCGGTGACTATCGCCGCGTAGCGCTGTACGGCATCGATTTCCTGATGGCCGACAAGCTGAACCAGTTCAAATCACTGCAGGCTAAACTGGAAAACGGCGAAGATCTGGAAATGACCATCCAGCTGCGTGAAGAAATTGCTGAACAGCACCGCGCTCTGGGCCAGATTAAAGAAATGGCTGCTAAATATGGCTACGATATCTCAGGCCCTGCGACCAACGCACAAGAAGCCGTACAGTGGACCTACTTCGGCTACCTGGCCGCAGTAAAATCCCAGAACGGTGCCGCAATGTCCTTCGGCCGTGTGTCTACCTTCCTTGACGTGTTCATCCAACGCGACATCGACGCGGGCAAACTGAACGAAGAACAAGCGCAGGAACTGATTGACCATCTGGTGATGAAACTGCGTATGGTGCGTTTCCTGCGTACCCCTGAATATGATGAACTGTTCTCTGGCGACCCAATCTGGGCGACCGAATCCTTGGCAGGTATGGGCGTTGACGGCCGTACTCTGGTAACCAAGAACAGCTTCCGCTTCCTGAACACCCTGTACACCATGGGGCCGTCTCCGGAACCGAACATGACCATCCTGTGGTCTGAAAAGCTGCCACTGAACTTCAAAAAATACGCGGCGAAAGTGTCTATCGACACCTCTTCCGTACAGTATGAAAATGACGACCTGATGCGTCCTGACTTCAACAACGATGACTATGCCATCGCCTGTTGCGTTAGCCCGATGATCGTCGGCAAACAAATGCAGTTCTTCGGCGCACGTGCCAACCTGGCGAAAACCATGTTGTACGCGATCAACGGCGGCGTTGATGAAAAACTGAAAATGCAGGTAGGCCCGAAAGAAGCACCAATGATGGATACCGTGCTGGACTATGACAAAGTCATGGAACGCATGGACCACTTTATGGATTGGCTGGCTAAGCAGTACGTGACCGCGCTGAACATCATTCACTACATGCACGACAAGTACAGCTATGAAGCTGCACTGATGGCGCTGCATGACCGTGACGTATATCGCACCATGGCCTGTGGCATCGCCGGTCTGTCGGTTGCAGCTGACTCCCTGTCTGCTATCAAGTACGCTAAAGTCTCTACCATCCGTGATGAAGACGGCCTGGCCGTAGACTTCAAAATTGAAGGTGAATACCCGCAGTTCGGTAACAACGATGCCCGCGTTGATGACATCGCTTGTGACCTGGTGGAACGTTTCATGAAGAAAATTCAGAAACTGCGCACCTACCGTAATGCAGTAGCGACTCAGTCAGTACTGACCATCACGTCTAACGTGGTTTACGGCAAGAAAACCGGTAACACCCCAGATGGTCGCCGCGCTGGCGCTCCATTCGGTCCAGGTGCTAACCCAATGCACGGCCGTGACCAAAAAGGTGCTGTAGCCTCCTTGACCTCCGTAGCCAAACTGCCGTTTGCCTATGCGAAGGACGGGATCTCCTACACCTTCTCCATCGTGCCAAACGCGCTGGGCAAAGACGACGATGTACGTAAAGCTAACCTGGCAGGTCTGATGGACGGTTACTTCCATCACGAAGCGTCTATTGAAGGCGGCCAGCACCTGAACGTTAACGTGATGAACCGTGAAATGCTGCTGGACGCAATGGAAAACCCTGAGAAGTATCCTCAGCTGACCATTCGCGTATCCGGTTATGCCGTTCGCTTCAACTCGCTGACCAAAGAACAACAGCAAGACGTAATTACCCGTACTTTCACTCAGTCGATGTAATTGCCCCATCCGGGCGGGGTTTCCCGCTCGGTGGTTAAGCTGAAACCCGGGGCCGGATCTTTCCGGCCTTTTTAGCAAATACCTTTCCCTGACTCAGCATGAGTCTGTTTTGCCAGATAGCTATACTCGATGGATATCCGGCAAAACAGTTATCCGGCATAAGAACCGGCCAACAGGAATCGTTCCACCCCAGTCGTCGGGCCCTGCCCGCTTGCTGCATCGCTGATCCCTGGCTGGCGGTTATGAGCCTATTTTTAGACTGCGTTTGACAGTCAATATTGGAGAAAACCCCGCAATGTCAGTGACAGGTCGCATCCACTCCTTCGAATCCTGTGGCACCGTAGACGGTCCAGGGATCCGATTTATCGTTTTCTTCCAGGGCTGCCTGATGCGCTGCCTGTATTGCCATAACCGCGACACCTGGGATACCCACGGCGGAAAAGAAGTGACAGTGGAAGAGCTGATGAAAGATGCCGTCTCTTACCGCCACTTTATGAACGCCTCCGGCGGCGGCGTCACGGCTTCCGGCGGTGAGGCCATTCTACAAGCCGAGTTCGTCCGCGACTGGTTCCGTGCCTGCCATAAAGAAGGGATCAATACCTGTCTGGACACCAACGGTTTTGTACGTCGTTATGATCCGGTGATTGACGAACTGCTGGATGCTACCGATCTGGTGATGTTGGATCTCAAACAAATGAACGACGACATTCACCAAAATCTGGTAGGCGTTTCCAACCACCGCACGCTGGAATTCGCCCGCTATCTGGCGAAGCGTAATCAACGCACCTGGATCCGCTATGTGGTCGTGCCGGGCTGGTCAGATGATGATAAGTCTTCACATCTGCTGGGTGAATTCACCAAAGACATGACGAATATCGAGAAAATTGAGCTTCTGCCTTACCACGAACTGGGCAAGCACAAGTGGGTTGCAATGGGTGAAGAGTACAAGCTGGATGGCGTCCATCCGCCAAAAGCGGAAACCATGGAGCGCGTGAAAGGCATTCTTGAAAGCTACGGCCATAAAGTCATTTACTGATCCGCTTTCACTCGAAAAAAACCGGCGTACTCGCCGGTTTTTTTGTCCTCAGGCAGCGGCGAACGGCGTGTGATGACGATCCGGCTTTTGCTTTCTCAACAGCATCACCAGATACACCAACGCCACGGCGGCAATCATCACGAACAACACCCGATCAGAATAGTTCTGCATTAGCAGTGCCGTCATGGACGGCCCCAACAGGCTGCCGATGGTGTAGCTCATCAACAAGGCCTGATTCATCGCGACCAACTCATGCGGCATCGCTTTCTCACATGCCCAGGACATGGCCACCGGATACAGAGTGAACCCAGCACAGCCGAGGATGAACAATGCCGGTGCCATGGCATAGTTACCCAACATCGCCATACTCGCGAGGATCACAACAAACACCTGGATACGCAGGACCAGCAGACGGCCATAGCGATCGGCCAACCGACCGACCGGCCATTGACCGACGATGCCGGAACTGACCAGCAATGCCATCCAATAGCCGACATTCGCGTCGCTCATGCCCTGATGAGATAAATACAACGGCATCAAACCGTACAACGAACCAAGTACAATACCGGAAATAATGCACCCATTGATGCCCAGCCGCGCACTACGGCGTTTCAACATCGGCCATACCGCTGCCTGCTGCGGTTCGTCATGTTGGCTGTTCACTCTGGCAAACAACATCGGCAACATGGCGCTGATCACAATCGCAACCACCCACGGTACCACGTTCAGCAATTCCGTCGACACCATACTCAAGAGCAATTGGCCTACCACCGTACCCAGGTAATAAACCATCATATAGGCCGCCAGCAGTTGGCCACGGTTGGACAGATTACCGCTGCGCAACAGTGCACTTTCCACAATCACCCAAATCCAGGCGCAGCCGACACCCGCGAAGAAACGCCAGCCCATCCAGCTCCAGAAATCGAGAGATAATGCCATACCGGCAGTCGCCACAGCGAACACCACACAGGCAAGATGATAACTGCGAGTAAAACCAATGCGCTGGATCAGTTTACCCGCAATCAATGTGCCAACCAGGTTGCCGGTAAAATAAGAGGAACTCACCATTCCCACCTGCCAGGTTGACAATTGAGCATGAGTTAACCAAAGAGGAACTAACGTATTCAAAACGGCAATAGAAACCGTAAGCAACAACAGACCACAGAGCAGCAGGAGCACTGGGCGAGAATATGCGGACATAGTGAGATTGAAACCGAACGCGCAATGAGAGTGCGCGCATCATGACACTGGCGATAAAAAAGTCAATCGGCACTTATGTATCCACCGCACAATTTGTGTTTGTCGGACAGACAGGCGCAACACAGTGCAAAAAACGCTATGCTGGTTACGGATAAAATTCGCTGCAAGGAAGGTTTATGATGGAAGGTAAAACAGAAGCGGCCGTTACCGCATTGCTGAGCGATATTGGCAGCACTCACGGCGAGCTTTTGGCCATTGTTGAACGCGTTCGCCAGGTTGTCACGGCTATGGGCGACAACGTCTGCGAATCCGTCAAATACGGTGGCATTATGTTTTCTAATACGGCGTTTTTCTGCGGCGTATTTACCTATAGTAGCCATGTCTCGGTAGAGTTCGGCAATGGCTATCTGCTCGAGGATCCCCACCGCATGCTCGAAGGCAATGGCAAGTATCGCCGTCATATCAAGCTTTACTCGGTTGCCGATATCGATGAGAAACCGCTGGCAGAGTATGTCAGGCAGGCCTATGAGCTAGCACTATCACACTAAACTGACAGGAACTCACCCTATATCCTGCGATGAACAGCCGACATCGCGCACCTGCCGGCTGCTCATTTTCTATCAGAAATGCAGCTCTAATGGCTCAACTTCGGCTGAACATTCTTTACCCCAGCCACTCAGGGTAATTTGCGCCAACTGCGCCAACCCTAAGTAGAATGGATGTCCTGCATTGGCTTGCAGCAATTCCAGGTAGCGTGGCGCCCAAGGCAGCACATGCTTTGTCAGCAACTGCTCGACCAAACCACCCTGCCGTTCTTCAGCCAACCAGGCCACCATCATCAACAAGGTGCCAATATGATCTTCGGGTTCATTACGATCATGCTGTGCTTCAATACCATTCGACCGCAACCAGCGACGCAGACGCAAAGTTGAATTCCCAAACAGTACGTTTTCTTTGTCCAGATAGACCGAGCCCCATAAAGGTGCGGGTAAGGTGTCTGGGCCAACAAACAGGCGTTGGTAAGCCTCTGCCAAAGACTCGTCCTGCTGATCTTCAATCCCGGTAGCTATCAGAGCAGCCGCGCTCTGTAACTGCTCAGCGTCGCCATACGGCCATTCTTTGACCCACTCAGATTCAGACAGGGTTGCCAACAACTGCTGGCCGTCTTCACTTTCTGGCGGCGCATACAACAACACACCCAGCACCCGACCCGTTAAAGCGATATTTTCTAGCGTCATAAATCAAGGATCCTTTTAAGGGCGCAGCGAACTGCGCCTCACTACACTATTAACCGGCTACCGCCATGCCAACGGTCATATGCAGGCCGTAGAACACGCCCCGCCCGAGAAGCTCACCGGCGATAACCAAAATCAAACCTATAGCCATTCCCATCACGCTCGCGTTGCCACGGCGTAACAGTGGGCAAATCCAGCAGCCTAAACCCAGCACCACCAAGACCAAACGCCCAACCATTAATTGACCGTATTGGGGGATCAGCGCTGATGCTTGCTGCACCGAGCTATTGATGCTGGCCAGCTCATAGCCTTGCATCATCGCCGCACTCAGGCTGACCAGCAGCGCAACCACGCTAAGGATAGCCAATGAATAGCGGGCCGATACCGCTAACCCAGCCGCACGCAGTAACAAGACCCCCAGCAGCGGCCCCCCGATCAGCAACGTCAGGAAAAAGTTCAGCGTAGTGTAACCGTTATGCCAGGTTGGCACAGTATCGATTTGATACACCTTTGTCATAGCGTAAACAAAGACAATCCCCAGCGCCATGGTCACCCACAACCACAGTCTGCCCAATGCCGGCGGCATTTTACCTAATATCGCCAACAGCCAATAGCAACCACCAACAGCGAAGAACACTGCGCCAGCGGCTATTTCGTTACTCAACGCCGATGCACCGACGCGGTTCAATGCGTTAAATGCCCGTAACGGCGAACCAAGATGCAGTGTGGAAGCGGCAAAAGCGATACCCATCAGCAACCACAAGAAAAACAGGGAACGATGAACCGCCCTGCTCTGCTGTTCATTCAGATTGCCGCCAATCACGGCAAGCCCCATAACGATAATCGCCCCCACCACACATTGCCCCAATACGGTAAACAACATCAGCGGCCATTCATGCCATCCCATACCCATATCAAACCTCCTTTGGATTGGCCAGATAGCCCGTGGTGTCACCGCTTGGGCGACTGTTGGCATTAGGTTTTAACACCAGGCAGGGGCGGGTAAAATACGCCGCCGGCAGTGGTGCCACCTGGGCCAGGGTGCCATGCTGTTGCCTGAGTTGTTCAATCGGGCCAAAATCCAGGGCCCGCAACGGACAAGACTCTACGCAGACAGGTTTATGGCCTTCGGCCACCCGCTCATAACAGCCATCGCACTTGGTCATATGGCCCTTGGTGGCATTGTACTGCGGCGCACCGTACGGACAGGCCATATGGCAATAACGACAACCAATGCATACCTCTTCATTCACTACCACAAAACCGTCTTCCCGCTTGTGCATTGCCCCCGTAGGGCACACTTTGGTACAGGCGGGATCTTCACAATGGTTGCAGGCAATCGACAGATAATAGGCAAACACGTTCTGGTGCCAGCCATCACCCTCCTGCTGCCATTCCCCTCCGGCGTACTCATAGATGCGGCGGAAACTGACGTCCGGCGTCAGATTTTTAAAGTCCTTGCAGGCCAGTTCGCAGGTTTTGCAGCCAGTACAACGACTTGAATCGATAAAGAATCCATATTGCTGAGTCATTGGCTACCCCTTACACTTTTTCGATTTCAATCAGATTGGTATGCTGCGGATTACCCTTGGCCAAAGGTGAAGGCCGGTGGGTGGTCAAGGTGTTCATACAGGCGCCGTGATCGATACGATCGCCCAGCATATCGGCCTGATGCCAGGCTCCCTGCCCCATAGCAACCACACCAGGCATGATTCGTGGCGTGACCTTGGCTTCAACACGCACCTCGCCACGCCCGTTGAACACCCGGACCTTATCGCCACCGGCTATCCCGCGCGATCGGGCATCTAGGGGATTGATCCACACTTCCTGACGACAGGCCGCCTGCAAAACATCGATATTGCCGTAGGAAGAGTGGGTGCGGGCTTTGTAATGGAAGCCAAACATTTGCATGTAGCGCGGCGATTTGTTTTGCATAGATTAGCGATTGTTTTTGCATTGCTGAAAAATAAAATTATGCACAATGCAAAATATATCGCTAAGTCATAGATAGAATGTATCAAGTATTGGGTCATTCCATTTTTCTGTCATCTGAAACCGCGTTAACGTGCGGGTCTAAGACGATATGCGGGTACAGGTGCTGCGATTTAACCGAATATACATTGTTATAGAATATGCACTCATAAGCCGATGGGCTACAAAGATAAACGGCACTTCCATCTGTAAGTTGATTTTGACATGTTGAACAAATCAACTGGTGAATAATCGTTTTAATCAAAGAATAAACCCTCATTTTTACATTCTATTTTGGGCATCCTTGCCCACGGGTTAATCCATCACCGGGAGCACTGCACCTAGTTTTTCCAAGGCTCGCTCATGGATCGCTGTAGTTGCGTAGTGAACTGCCCACATCAACTCATCTTTCCTGAGCTTGTACTCGTTTCCTGCAGGCTTGTACTGCTGCACAAGTTCACGACCTGCTTCGATAGCTTTTTTGACAATGACCTGGCTATCAGGGATAGCTTCAGTAACAACGACACCATTTTCAATGACTGCCGCGCGACCGGGAACCGTTTCATAAACAGCAGGTTCCGCTTCCCATTCACGAAACACTTCTGGTTGTTCTGGCCATTCGTCATAACCAAACGCCCCATATTCGCTCCATACCAGCCCATGTTTCTCCATAATGGCAATACAGGCTTGGACTGTCGGGCCAGAGTGCAACCTGGCATCATTACCCTCTTCTTGCAGGCGCTGTATCCACTGCCAAAAACCCGGCAATTTCCCGATAAAATAGAAGGCCAATATTTCATTTTCCGTAAAGGATCGAGGGCGTGACTTAAGTCGTTCGTCTGATGTTACATTCGGTGCGTTTTGGAAGTACCCACCCAGCCATGGATATGCGGCAGTACCACAGTAAAGTTGTTTTGAATTACGGTTAGTAAATCCATCCTCAGTCAACATCACCCCTGTTGTGTTGTTATTCACGTAAACGGTGTCAGCGTACCCTTTGAACGATGCGCCGTTACTGCTCCATCCCCAACGGCGTACTGCATCCTCCAACCGACCTCCCGGAGGAATAGTGACGAAGTTGAATCCCTTCCTGTCATCATCGGGTATTGCAACAAACAGCGAGTCAACACCATTGCCACGCATACGCCCTATATAGGGGTAGGAACCACCCAGCATTCTGTCGGCCGCATTAGGGTCATACAGTGACGGCTTGCAATCAGCCAATGTGGTGTCTGTAAAATTACCAAATGGGCCACCACGGTTACTGAAAATAAACGTTGCCGGAACACCCAGGCGTGGCGGTACAGGCGCATCAATACTCATAACGCCGTTGTAGTAAATTAAATCTCCGTGAACGTGCCACCAACTGTCGTCGGCGCATTTCAGTATGAAGTCTCCTTCACACGTTATGGTTCCGAATGAGTTATCACAGGTGACATTCTCTATATCCAATAACTTGCAACCCGAACCACCGAACGCGCGAATATCGAAACGGCTGTGATAAATATGTCCACGGCGACCAGCAGGGATATCCGTTTTGATACCCGAGCCACTATTGATTGGATTGGCTGGGTCAATATACATCTGCATTTGGCACGAAATAAACTCAGTGCCATGGAATGAATTATCACCGTCCGTTATTTTGAATATCACTGAGTTTTTGCAGTTATGTAATCGCCAACCAATAAACCGGTTGAACTCCGTAAAACTGGTTTGCCGTTTATTATGCAGCATGACGGCAGCATACATATCTGTCGCAATGCAGTTATAACTCAGTGTCCCGCAGGAGTCTCGGTTCTCATAAGCAATCCCCTTACCGCGTGTTGAGGGGTGAGCGATGAACGTAATGCCATCTACACCGCGAGACGTGAAGGAGCCGGAACCGCCGGTATTAATGATGCAGACAGTATCTGCCTCGGGAGATTTAACGAAAAATCGCGCCAGACCTTGCCCCACCGACACTAACTTGACACCCCTTGCACCAGCCTGTGAGTTGTCGCCTTCAAAACCAATGCCACCGAGGTTTATGGGGCCGGATTGGGTTCTGTCGAGGAAATAGTCATAACCTGCAGGAACCTGAACTTCGAGATAGCCATTTTGCTTGGCCTTCTCAACCGAATTAATAATAGCCGGCAAGTCGTTAGTCCCTATCCCTGTCTCCGGGTTATAGTCTCCTTTGGCCCCCTCAGCGAATATATTGATATATTTAATCGCATCACCGGTAGTTCCACCTTGCTGGAGGGCCACCAGATCACCACCATTTCCAGGCATAGGCGATTTTAATTCTGATCGCAATGTTAGATTATTGATATCTACCCATGCGTTGCTTGCAATACCCCCAGTTTTTTCTGGAGATGAACCTGGAGGCACAATCTTTTCAAAAAGCCCACGCCAAACATAAAACTTCCCATCCGAGTATATTAATGCTTGGCTGACATCAGTTAGAGTATAGCCTTCCGAAAAAGAGCCAACATGTTGCAATCCCTCACCTGAAAGGGATGCAGAAAAGCTCACACCATCTCTGAGTGATTCCGTGCGCTGTGCTAATTGACGCGGCGCCAGGTTAATAACGCCATCAGGCCCACCCTTAACTCGGTCTGTGGGTTTTACTAAGTAAATGTCATCAATCCAGCCAGGAGGATTTTTTGCAGTCATATTTTAACTCGCTTAACTAAATGGTAACGCAGGCCATGAGATATCCGGGGATGTAGTCAAATCCAATGCGTTAAGTGCATCAACATAATCAATCCATTTGGACAACGTTAGTTTCTCTTCTTCCGTGATAACACCCATAAACAATTTTGTCTGTAAATGGTTAGTCTTCAATGATGCATCTACCAAAAGACTTTTCAATCTGCGTTCAGACTCGGAAACATGAAATTCATATTCTTTCTTACCGTTTTTCAACCAAGCATTTCCATTCCACTCATCAAATTTACTGTCAGGTTTTAACAGCGTAAACCCATCAGGAACTGTTCCAAGTTCATAAATACTGATTTCGTTTTGGTTGATAATGTTGTAGGCGTTTTTATTTCGATGGTCTTCCATAACTGACCAATGGACCCCACCAAAAACACTTGCAAACCCTGGTGTTCTTGTCGGTGGGGTGATATCGGTGCAATAAGCAGGCAGGCCTGTTCCTGCAGGGATAAAGGCATCGCCCTCACCGATAAATTCACCTGTATCAGCAGAATAGTTATAAACATGGATGATTTTATCATCACTGTGAAATTTGTTCATTACGCTAACCTCACGATATAATTATATGCAACGTTTTTAACCGTGGTCTCACTATTACCATTGGCATAAACCGTTATGCCGTGGCCGTGCGAACCAATATCGATTGTGTGGTTGTGAGCACCAATTGCGACAGTATGACTATGGGAACCTGCGCCATCAGTGGAACCGTCATTCGATGGGCTGAACTTTACCCTATTGTTACCCCCAAGTTCATAAGTCCAGTCTCGGGCAGGTACACCACCATGAGTATGATCACCGGTCGCGTTAGTCGATTTCGTGCCATAATCAAAAGTGCTCGTTGTTCTGGAACCCAAATTTACCGTTTCAGCAGATGCAGTGTGAGTATGAGATTTATTACCGTCCAGCTCTTGAGACAAAATCCCACGACTACTTGCCGGTTTCCCTTTGATTGTCCACCCGCGCATATCGGGAAGCACGCCACTAGGATAAACTGAAGCCAATAATGGAAATTGAGTTTTATCGAATACCTGACCCGCCATTAGTGAATATCCAGCAGGAATGATATCACTGGGCCATGGTATTGGTGCGCCTGTTGGATAAACTGATTTCCCTCCATTTGAAATCATCAGATTCAACGCTGTGAGTAATTGATTCTTTAGCGTTGGGTCAACAGCTATCCCGGACGCACTCAGAACTGAAATTATTTCTTCCTGAGTTCCAATGGTGGCCCCCTGGACATTATTCAGGAACGCAGCTGTAACGATGGTTCCCAGCACTCCCGACATAGGATCACCGTCATGGAACTTTTTATCTTCTGAATCAATAGGGGGAATGACGTTTTGCATAATTACCTCTAAAATTAGAACGAGTACGAGCCATCAGCTGCAATTATCCCGTCATAGTACAATAGGCCAATTTCCGTATTTGAATAGGTGAAGTAAACATAGGTATGAGCTGGTTTTAACTCATTAAACATACTTTCTATGACCGCATCACCAAACATTGTTAGCCGCTCACCGGCGACAGAAACTCCCGCCATAAATTTATAAGCTGGAATAACCAAGTCTTTTAAGTTAATCCGCCATACCCATAGAATGTCTTTACTGTAAATCGTGTCACCAACACGATTGATGCCAGCTCTAAATGGTTCATACTCATCAATAGTGATGGTATACCCCATTTTCTTCGCCAGACTGATAAAGTAATTAATACTTAACCCACCCACGGCACGAATTTTACTGAGTACATTTTCAATCCGCTGTTGGTAAGTGGTATCCGGTAATGGTGTTAAACCTAATACACGCTCCCAGTCAGCCAGTAAATTTTTGGCGTAAAAAGGAGTAATACCGTTAATGACATCTCCAGAGTAAGCGTAGGACTTATCCAGAGCTTGGCCTTCGGCAGATAGCTCTACACTTAATACTTGCTCAGAAACACCATATGCCTCGGGAAGCAGTGCCGCCAGTAATTGCTGATGGGTCATAAGAGGCTGACCTCAATACGTCCACAACGAAACCATTCCACTACGTTCGCATTCACAATGGGCGAAATATTGGTTGACGGTGAAACAAGTTGACGGTCTGTTACCCCATCTACAAGGGAGACCATTGTTTCAACCTGGCTACGAATAAATGACTCACCTGGTGACAAACGGTCAATATAATCCTTAACAGCTGCCTTGACGGCCGCTTCAATCGCCACCCAGACTGCACCGGCGGCAACGGCTACTTTTATATGCAGGTTGAGTACTTTAAGGCTGGGTGCGAGTACTAGGGAATGTTTAGCTGTTACCGGGCGTACATCATCAATATGAGCCTGGGCTGCATTTATAATTTCCTGCGAGGGAAGGCCGATATCAGAAATGATAACTGTATCCACCGTTCCCAGGCCACGACGCAGCGGATAGACAAAGGCATCTGTTACTCCAGGTACTTCTAGCGCCCAACGTTTATAGTCATATTTATTCCCGCCAGCCGGTGGGCGTCGGATAATATCTAACAAACGGGCTAATAAAGCGGCGTCCGATTCACGGGCTGTTCCCCCCGATAAAAGGCCGATCATCACCTTACTATCAAAACCAGCCGGCGTTGTTGTCAGCATCCCTGACATTTCGACCAAGGTGTTGCCGACACTGCCAGCAATAGTGCTTTGAGCTGGACAAGTAGTCTTGCCGTTGTTCCCAATAGTCGCAGTTGATGTAGTCACGACGGAAAGACTATCCCGACTGATGCTCAATCCTGCCTCAGCGCTAGAGCCGGGCTCTCCAGTCAACGTAACAGTGCCGCTTGCATAGGTGGCTGGTTTGCGGATGATGTCACGTAAACGAGCATGCCACTCAAGATACTCAGTGTCAGCAGTATCAGGAAATATTTGACGAACTATCCACCCCTGGTACTGATAGATGCCTTGAACTGCGCTGGCCACCGCTGAAGCTCGAATAAAGTAATCGCTATCTGTCCCCGTATTAGCTGATGGCAACTGGTTTTTAATGTCTCGAAGTAGAGCATCACGCACTTCATGAAATGTCGGAATAATAAATGGCATCAGATAACCCTCACTGGATGTTTAAAGGTTTCCGTCTGATCTGCAGCAGTCGTAACAATAATAATCAGGAGCAACCAGCCTGGTTTCGGCCGGGTAGCGCTAACTTGAATTTTTGTAGCACGGCCATCATCCAGAAGTGGCTGCAGTGCCTGCTCGCAGTATTGCACTGCCAAAATATTCACGCGGGGAACGTCTTTCTCTCTTTGCAGTTCGTGCAAGCGTGAGCCCAGCATAATGTCCGCCCACCAAGAGCCGAGCGGCGTAATCAGTCGAAAATAAACGGCATTGGCCAGCGTCGTAGTGCGCTGGCCTGAATAATCGCCGGTGAGTGGATCAATGAGCATTTCCATGCCGCAATAGTGACGGCATGGCGGGGAATAAATCAGGTGAAGAGGTTCAGTGGGTTATTGAGTGGGTTTACCCGTTGGACTGCCACCATCGCCGTTCGGATGTTCATGGTCTTTTAAGGAAACAGTACCAGCTTTAACATCACCATCAGTTTCAAAGCTACCACTGGTCTGGTTGATATTACCTTCAAACGTCGCGCCATTGCCACCCTTAATCGACATACCACCATTACCGGTAATTTTATCCTGGCTGGTAATTTGTTCGCTGGCATTAACCATCGGCGTATTAAAGTCGGCATTACTTTCCGCATTGACTTCATAGATTTTGCAATTCACACGATATATATCGCAGTCAACATCAATAATACGACCACGCTTTAAAACTATTTTCGCTCCCTCATCGGTATATAAGGCGACTTCTCCAGGCTGGAGCTCCTTAAGTCGATAATTGCCATGTTCGGTGGCAATTATAATTCCGTGGGATGTTTTGCCATTCAGGGGAAGTACAATTGCCGCCGTTCCTGGCAGCGGGTTAGAGGTAAACCCATAATGCTGGAACAACTCGTTGTCCTGCAGCTGTTCGCCAGCTAACCCTTTACCCTGGATAGTCTGCACCTGGCCAGCACTGTTCACGCGTGTTAATACCCCTCTAAAGGCCATTCGAATACCGTTTAAAGCACGACTAATACGCTGGTCAACATTATTCCACATCGACAATTGCGAGCTCCTTGTTCACCTTGGCTTTACGCTTCCTGGCTTTGCGTTTTTTCGGGTAAGCGTCCGGTATCCAAATACCGTCTTCTTTCAGCCGCAGCGTAGTCACAGTGTTATCTGGCCGACCGCCAGAGAACTCACGGCCCATCAGGAAATACACATCATCAATGCCGTGGGGTTCGCTCCTGACGCGAATCCGTTGGCCTGGCTGCCAAAGCTCGCCGGCATCGTTGCGATGCCCTTTGACAACGGCCGTCAGTTCATAGGCATTAAGACGGGCATCCGCCATCGCCTTACGGGCACGATAACGTACCTGTTCCAGATTATCGGCATCACCTACAACCATGATTTGTGGCCGGTAGTACGGCACCGTTGGATCGCGTACCACGGCTTTTAGACCGTGGAACCCGGTTTCTGGTGTGCCGGCCGCTGGCGTATCATCGTCCTGAGTTTCATCAGCAACAGCTGCAGAGAACGAGTCAACGTCGATAATGCCAAGGTCTGCAGACGACTTGGAGCCTTGCGCATGGCCCTGGGCAAGAACGGTGAGCTCCGAATAGGTGCCATCAATGGATGATGCGTCGCTGAGGTCGAGGATGTTGTTACCCCGTCCGTCTAGGTTCAAAACAAGAGTGGCCACCGGCTCTGCGGTATAGTCAGGCCCACCGATAGCCAGCGTGCCATCAGGTGTGAACCAAGGCCATAATCCGCGAGCAGAAGCCGCACGCACCAGCGTATCCCAGGCACGTTCGCCAGGCTCGACAGAAACCTTATCGCTGCGTATCGAACTCTCGGCCTCAATTCGGATGTTGGTCACGCCGAGCGGCCGTACAACCTTGGCGATCACTTCTTCAAGGCTCAACATTCGGGATGTGAAGATGGGCGATGCACAGTCCACCAGGACTTTTGCACCGTCGAACCCTGTGATACTGAGGCTCATCTGCTGGCGGGACACACGACGCTGTACCTTGGCCACTCGGCCGACCATCACGGTATCGTCACCGATTTTTACCTGCACAGGTGCGCCGCGCTCGACGTAGGCCGGGAAAGTCCCACCCGGCAGGCCGAGTGTCACAGACCAGGCATCCGATGGGATCAGAAAATCGCTATCAATCTGGTAGCGGTTCCAGGTGCTATGCACACGGCCAGCAATCAGCACGCTAACGGTATCGTTATTGGGCATAGGCATAGAGCACGTCTCCAGGCTGCAGCCGGTTCGGGTTACGAATTTGAGGGTTTAGGCGTGCCAGTTCGGTCGCTCGGGTGTAGTCGGCATACCACAGATGCGCGATCAGATGCAGGTTACCGGCACTCTCCACCCGGCGCTGCACCAGCGGCGGGCGTGTGGTGATGATATTGGCCGCCAGCTGCTGCACCGATAGCGCAATATCTTTCAGACCATCAACCACCGGTTGCCAGGTAATACCGACATCGGTAGTGCTGGCGCTGACGTCCTGCGTCGTTGCTTCATAGAGCGCCCGATGCTTGTCGATAGCGTTCTGCAGCGTCTTGCGGGTGTCATTGGTGACAAGCTCAATCTCGGCGGGCGACAATGTGGTAATTAAACCGTCGTCGCTAAGCAAGTCGGCGGCGTCCAGTGCCAACTGCAGTGACATCTGCAGATAGGTCAACACTACGAGCTCGGCAATATCGCTGTCGGTAACGATGATCGGCATGGGTAACGGCGCGGTTCGTTCGCCTGATGCCAACGCTGCCGGCAGCGCGGCCACTGCGTCAAGCTGATTGCGGCTCTCACCCCAATCTGCCATCACGATATTGGTTGCCCCAACCGTCGCATAAGTGCCGGTATTATTGCTGACGCTCGACTTGGACTGGCTGGAGGTTAGGCTAAGCGCACTCTGCAGGTCAGACATAAACGCACCAGGATAATTGACAAAGTCAGTGGTGCTGCTGATAAAACCGGTGATATCGCTGCGGAAAATGGTCACCATGTTGGCGGCTGTGGAGGCCATCGCCTTGGCTTTGGCCATCAGGCGTTGTGCGTTGCGCAGTGGTGCCAGGGCGTTATCAATCAGCGTCTGAGCATCGTCAAGCACGGACTGCACCTGGTTAAAAATGATGTCCGCTTTTGCCGTGGGATACTCGCTGGTAAAGAATGGGATGTTGGTCCCGGCTTCCAGGAATACCAGCTCAACAACGCAATAATCGACGTTTTCCGCCTCGTGATAAACCTGGCACTCGATGAGCTGCATCTTCGGCATAGAGCCGAACACAGGATGGATCAACTCGCCGTTGCCGCGTTTGTCAAATTCGGCCAGCAACGTCTGTAGCCGGCTTTCGTAGTCGTCACCCCAGAGTAACCCGGTGATACGCAGGTTACGTGGCTTGCGCCCCAGGTCGTCTACATCGCCACCATCCACGAACGGATATTCATACTGCGCCACGTCCCTGGAGAAGGTGTCACGGGTGTTGATAACGTCGAATTTAATGCCCCTGAATGAGGCATCTAACATACTGTCATTCCAGCTCATTGAGGCATTCCTGTTGGGCCACGCTCAGCCTGATTACCATTGTATTCATTGACGGATTCCGCGATGGTGCGGCCATCAAGTTCAAGCTTGGTCGTCACCTGGATAGGCTGAGGCTTTTGGTTCTGTTGTGGGAACAAGTAGGACGGTGCACCGGCAGTGGCCATATCACCCTTGCCGATCGACGTTGGCGGGCTCCACCAGGACTTAACCTCATCCCAGGCATCCAGCAGGCCGGGTTGTGCTCGGGCTGAATCTTTCAGCCGGCTAAGGTCGTCGGAGTATTGACCAGCCTGGACACGTTTGCGAGCCTCGCCGTCACCGCGCTCAACTTGCACCAGGGGCGCATCTTGCGTTGCCTGGTACAACATGAACGGTGCAGCAATACGGCCGGCCCAACGGCCAACGGTGCCTGCGGCGCGACCGAGCCCATCTGCAGAACCGCCAGACGTTGGCGGAGCTTTGACTCCACCGAAACCGCCGCCAGTGAAGAATTTGATGCCCGCAAAAACAACGGCAGCGGCAGTCATCGCTTTGATTGCCACTTCCGCGCCGGCCAGTGACTTGGTGAGTCCCGGATACTGCTTGGAGTATTCCGCCAGTTCGCCAGAGAGGCCGCCAATCACATCGGATAGCGGCTTAACAGAATCCATCTGACCAAAATCACGTGCGTTGTCCAACTGTTGGACTTTAAAGGCGTTCGTATCCGATATCAGCTCATAGTTAAGGTCGCCGGCAGTCTGGCCGTCAGGCAAGTTGCGCTGCGCATTCGCATTTTGAACAACGTCCTGGGCATATTTCCTGTTGCTGCGATAGCCGATCAATGCCATCAACGCCTGCCGATCGGCAATCATTTGGCCAACTGCTGAACCCTCCAAAATTTTCGCCATCGACTCGACGGTTTCCTGGCGTTCGCCTCCCTTGGCTGTGGCTAGCTTACCCTCCAGTTTCTTATAAGCAGGGTTGTTGCCAACGACTTTATCCACGATCCCTACAAAAGCATCCAGTGAGTTAATACCTTTCCCTCTGGCTGCCGCTAGGCTACCAGGCAAGTCGATACCTTTGCCATTAACCTTGATTTTTGCGGCCGCAGTTGCAGCATCAGCACTACCTATTTTCGCTAATAGGTTGACCAGGTTATTACCTGCTTCATCGCTAGTACCGGCAGTGATCGCTGCTGCTTGGTTCGCCCCCAGCAGAACGCCAAAGTCATTGAGCCCCCGCATACCGTTGTTGCTGGCTGCCGCAAGTTGTTGAGGCAACCACTTGGCCATATCCGCCAGTTCAAATGAGCCATCTTGTCCTGCTGAAATGGCCATGTTGAACGCCTTGACCATCTCGTTATCCTGAATGCCAAAGGTTTGTTTCGCCCGGATTGCAATCTGCGCTAAATCGGTTGGTGCTGCACCGGTAGCCGTCGAATAGCGTTGGATGATTGGCAACAAAGTTTTCGCCGAGTTCATGTCTACTGCACCCGATGCCAGCAAGGCATCCAACGTATCTGCAGCACCTTCTTTCATCCCGCCACCTTTTGTGACGGCCTGACGAATGAGCTGATCCATGCTCGCCATCCCAGACTTACGCCCAGCAACACCTTGCTCTGCGTAAGCGGTGTTGGCCATCATGGCGAGTCGCTGTTCATAGGTCATCTGGTTCTTGACAGGCTGGCCCACGACAGCCGCACCGGCTGCGATACCACCTGTCACTGCCATTGCATTCGCCCCCCAGTTGCGAGCAAGCTCCATCCGGCTAAATCCGCGTAACTCCTGGCGCAGTTCTCTGACTTGCCGTTTCATTGAACGGAAGGCGCGTTCCTGCTCGCGGGCTGACATCACACCACTTCGGGTAAGCTGCATGTATGCCGCTTGTGTCTGCTGGATCTCGCGTTGCACCTCACGTTCGGAACGAATCCCCAACGTTGAGCGGGCGCTTGATGCCCGGCGATATTCATCCGACAAGGAACGCGAAGCCCGGATGCCAGCAGTGGCATTCTGCTGTTGAGACTTGGTCAGGTCATCGCCGGCTTTCTCGGCCGCTTTGGTCTGTTTGATTGAGTCCTGCATCGCCTGGCGCAAGACTTTAGAGGCGGCATCCTTGGCAGATAAGGTTAGCGCCAGGGCAAGATTACGCATTATTTCCTCCGTTTCTGGCGTTTGGACTTAACGCGGCGGGATTGGGTTGAGGTACCGGCTGCAGGAGGCTTTTTGCCGTGCAGCCGGTATAGCGCATTGATATAGCCGTCGAGTTCTACGCGGGTCATTGCGCCTATTTTGGACTCGGTGAATCCGTACTTTCCGAGGGCGAGGACGGTGGTTCGGTATCCGGCAAGTCGGGATTCAATTCCATCCGCTTTTTTTTAATGGCAGAAATCTGGGCGTCGATGAGGTCAAAATCATCATCGCTCAACCCATCACATAGCAATTGTGGGGTGATCTGATCGGCAGGAATATTCCCCAGGGAAACCAATGCCGATGCCATCACTGCCGCACGGTAGAACATGCCAGCAACTGGGCCTTCCGTCGTGCCGCACTCTTCCATCGTCGCTTCCAAGCCGTTCATTGTGTCCCGCACTACCGGCAGCTTTACCGTAAAGGTAAAATGGTAGGTGTCGCCGAACGGCACGCCGTACAGCAGAGAGCCTGATTCCGTCATTATTCTTCCACCCGGCGCAGTGCGCTCACAGTAATGTCACGTTTCGCTTCGTTATCCACGGTGTAGCTGGCGCCTACCTGGGTAGAGAAGCAGTCCAGGAACGAAACGCGCTTACCGCCACTGCCGCTGAGTGGGTATTGCGTGATTTTCGCGCCTTCCATGCCTTCCCAATTGAGGTCTCCGCTCAGCGGAACCACGACTGAGATTGTCAATTGGTACTCGGCAATCCCACGGCTAAAGCCTTTGGCCCGGCCGGTCTTGTTCATGGTCTTGACCAGCTTACGGCCTGTGGTCACGTCTTCTTTGAGGTCTGTCACCTCAATTTCCTGGCCGTCCATCTCGAGGATGATCGAGCCAACGTATTCTTCAAGTGCCATCGCCAATTACTCCTTACAACAGCAGGTCGATACGGCCGGCAAATACATGCAGACCATTCACAATATCAGTAGGGATCGCCGCATTCAGCCGGTTAACGTCTTGGGAATCGCGCTCCACAAGCAGTGCGGCCTGGTTCTCCGTGACGCTTTCCACAATCTCCAGCTCCTCCAGCTTGATAAGCACGTCCAGCAGTTCGCTGCGTACCTTTGCCGGGGTTCGGCTACTCAACTTGTCACGCGGGAAACGCAACGCGATGCGATCGCCGCAGGCCTTGCGCACATAGTCCAGGGTGCGGATGGTGGTTATATCCAGCAACGCTACATCGTCCACGCCCTGGGCGTTTTTGGTGTAAGTGCTGATGGCACGAACAATCTGCACTTTGTCACCTGCACCCACAACGAACGGCGTTAAACCATTATGCAGTGCATTCTCCTGCTCATTGCGGCCAGGACGGCTGGCCAGCGCTGTGACATCCAGCGCTTTCAGCTGCAGCGTATTGAGCGGACGGGCCGGGTCTTCTTCGCTGGCCATAACGGCCGCGTAGGAGGCCGCGATTTCTGCCGGCAGCTTGGCCGAACCGTTATGCCATCCCAGGGTGATGCGGCCGGCGTTAATCTGACTGGCCAACGTGGTGCCGGTCGATAACGATTTGCGCCAGCCGGCAACGCCTATTGCGCCGCGTTTTTCCAGCGGGCCGCCGGTTTCATCCAGATGCGTGCGCAGTGCCGTCAGCGCAGTAGCGGTCGAGAACGGTGTCGCCACGATGTTATGACCGGCCGCAAATACAGCCGCCAGTGCCGGCGCGATATCCGGGTCAATTTCACCGCCTGTCATGGCCACCACGGCCACTGTTGCCCCTGATGCTGTTGACTGCGCCTGCAGGACGATCTCGTTACCGGCGTCACCCTTATTGCGGGCGGTCAGCGTCACGACGGCAGCGGCGGCAGTTGCTGTGACCGGCAGGGTAGATTGTTGGGTGATCGCGGTCGCAAGCGCGGTAGCAATTGCGACCGCTGTATCGCCGGCGTCAATAACAACATCCACACGCGTGGCACCAACCCAGACAGAAACGGTACCGCTGCCCGTTGCCGAGCCGGCTACTGTAACTGTCCCTGTCGCCGCTTTACCTGCTGTAGCATCGGAGACGCCAATCATCTGCAGTTGCAAATAGCTATTGCTGGTGATGGCTGCGGTGGCCATCAGGTGTGCGATAGAACCACGCCCAAAGTAGACGGCCGCTTGTTCGTCTGAGAAAACATCAATGGCTTGCAGTGGTGCTGCAGTACCGCTAGCGAGCATCTGACCAATCAGCAACACTTTCTGTGGGTTGCCTGGCAAGGTGCGAACGGCCAACCGGGTATTAAACTCCAGATACTGGCCAGGAACGCGGATGCTGCTCGGGATACTGTCGAATGCAATGTTAGGACTCGCCACGGTTAACCTCCGTTTTTACGGCCTTACCCTGATTAACTGGCGCGGCCGCGTTGGCTTCGCCCTCAATAATCAGCAGATCGCCGGCGGCAATCTGCCGCTGGTAATACGCTGAGTCTGGAACCGTCACAGCTTCATCTGCTGTGATGTAGCGACGCGGATTGTCTTCCCTGGGAACACGCACACCGGCCACTGCTTTAATGCTGATCTCATTCATGATTGATAATGTCCACGGCATCCGGCTTTTGCGCCGTCTGCGGTATGTCATAGTTCAAATGGGTGCGTAACCACTCAGCGTCGGGCTCGCTGGACACACCGTCGAACCCATTAAAGAGGTTGTCAGGATGGTCTGCCGGCGCGTTAACCAGAGGGAATTTGCCTTCCTCCAGAGCGGACTCAATCCAGGCTGTATCGAACTCACAGGCAAAAACAGACATTGCTGCCGCCTCCACCTGCGTATTGAACAACGTCCGAACCCGACCAGGAATAAGGTGCTTGATGGGCAGCGACATATCTTGCCCGGACAACAGGCGACGCACGGCCATCACCAGGCGATACGTACCCACCTCATCGAATCCCGGCCCACCGAGCCGAGCGGCGTTTTCATTGCGCAGGTTGCGATCTCCGACTATCACCACAAAGCGGCCATGCACGGTGTATTTTCTCTTGGTGAGATTGGTGTTCTCGGTCTTTTGTACTCCGCCGAACGTTACCCAGGTTGCGGGCAGTTGGCGGATAATCTCCGCCGGCTCGCCGTCCATCTCGCCACCGTAGGACTCCACGCTGTGAACCATCTTGCCGAGCCCCTGGCGGAGGCGTTCCACAATGGCCAGCTCAGTGTTGGCGATAATCAAAATGCACCTCCATTGGTCGATTTTCGGCTAAAAGCCCTGCCGGCGGAGACAAAGCGGGCACTGGTTCCGCCCTGGATCACGCTGCCATCCGGTTGGCGGCCCAGGGTAATGCGCCCATCTGCCACACGCTCCAGATAGCGGATCGCATCCTCATACCGTTCCCGAATGAGGTCGGTACACTGCGTACCACTGCCGCACAATTTATAGCGAGCGATGTCGCAGCAACGACCGACCAGAACACGCGGTGTATCAGGCCAGGGTGTTGGATAGCGGCCCGCGAGATAACCGTCGATCTCGGCGCTGGACTGCTCCAGCGCCTGTGCCATCACCTCAGCATCAATCTGGCCGGTGTACTTGCGATCGGTAAGAGAGATGCATTCCTTATCACCGAACGCCAGCACCATATCTGCTTGAGTGGCATACATAGCGCCGCCTTATTTCTTCGCCGGAGGCGGTTCTTTCAACGCGGCCAGTTCAGCCGCCAGAGCCGTGCTGTTTGCAATCGCGTCATCGCGTGCAGTGGTTAACGCCGCGATACTTTCCTGCTGAGAAGCGATAGCCTTTTGAGCATCATCTAACTGCGATTTCAGCGTGACCAACTCGTGCTCCTGGCGGGTGATGGTTTCCCTGGCCAGGGGCAACTGCTTGTCCAGGTCTTGATCATCGGTTGCTACGCCAGCTGCAATGCGTACCACAACCAATTGCGGATCGTTCCCCAGCTCAGCCAACTGTTTCGGCGTAAAGTGACCATCTTCGTAGGTGGTGGTCTTGGCACTGTGGGCGATGCCACAGCGGCGGAAACCCTCACGGCGTGCAGTGATTTGAATCGGCATTATGCGGTCTCCCCGGTCGAGCCATACGCCATCTGCCAGAAGCCATACCCACCTGCAGCACGTGCCTCAGCGCCAAACAGGAACTTCTTGCGCATAAAGACGTTGTCCGCGTTGTAGTCGGTTTGCTCAACGAACTCCGGTTTTTTACGCTCCTGATAGATGAGCGGTTTCACCGGACGCGTTGTATCCAGCAGGAACCATTGCGTGTCAGAGGTCAGCTCCGGCACAACCAACACCTCTGCAGTACCTTTATAGATATTCGGGGTGTTGTCCGGGAAGCGGTCGGCAGTCATCAGGAAATTGGCTTCATCTTCCAGCGCTGGCGGCACGACAAGAATGGTCGGGCGAACTTTCAATGACGCGCCTTCCTCATCCTTGAAGCTGCGCATGGCAGCACGCGCCACGCCATAACTGGCTTTCGCCGCTGCCTGAGTTGCCGCTGACAGCTTCTTGGTGCCTTTGTTGGAAACAGATACACCGTTCACCGGGTGGTCGATATCAAAGAACGGCTGGCCGTCGTAGCACAGGTTGGTGAACCCCTGGCTCAGCAAAGCAAACACAATATCCGACGGTAACTCTGCAGCCGATTGGCCAGCCGCCTGGGCTTGCTGAGCCAACCCCAAAATTTGATCGTCTTCGATATCATTACGATCAACCTCAACCGTAGCTTCAAAGTCATCGTTGACGATCGAATAGTTGAAGGCTTCCAGGGCTTTTACCGCCTTGTCGCCAATCCACTTACGCATTTTGGGGAAACGCCCAAGCCAGCTGTAATCGTTCTGCTTGCTTGTGGAAGGCACCTTCATCGCCACTTTCTGCCAGTCACTCGGTGTCTGGTCAAACGCCTTCTGGAACGTGGTTTTCAGGTTGATGAAGATCGCTTTAATATTTTTTACGTTAACAATCACGGGCCTACTCCTTTAAATCAGAACCCAAACGCCGGCGCTTTCCACGCCCAGCACTTTACCGGCAACAGGACGCACGTCGCTGTTGCTGGTTTTCGCCACAGTCTGGCTGTCGGCAACAAAACACTCTTTGCCAATATCCGCCTGTGTGACGGCATCGCCCCCCAGGTTGGCAAAGAACCAGGACTTGCCCCGGCGCACCAGGGCGACAGCGTCGCCTGCTGTGCCGGCGCGGTTGTCGGCATAGCCATCGGAAACACCCAGCGTCACCTGCGCAGCCACAGCGGTGGCCAGTACGGCAAAGCCGGCAGCATTGCCTGCGACAATATGGCCACCGAAGATTTCGGTGGCGGCTGCGATAGGAACCGGGAACAGCTCGCCATCTTTATAAGGGGTATTGCGATCGGTCATTTCTTGTCTCCCACATATTTGGCAATGTCTGCCGGGTCAGTACCCATCATGGCGCTGAGCGCCACCGCAGCGGCCAATTCATCATCCGAATCGTCCAACGATGGTGCCGGTTTCGCCCCTGCAGGTGGTTGGCCACCGGTCTGGGTAGTCGTGAGGGCCGCGATTTTCGGAGCCTTGTCCAGGAAAGTCTTGAGGCTGTCCGGGTTGGCTTTCGCCAGTCCCTTCGCCCAGGGCTCTTGTGCTGGCAGCAAGCGGCCATCGGAAAGTGCAGCAGTGATCAAGGTGTCACATTCACGCGTAGCCAAATCTGCTGCAGACGTTACGCCTGCATGGGTCACTGCCTGGCTGATGGACTCCTGCATGACAGCCACCGCTACCCATTTGGACGGATCAGGATTTTCCACCTGGGCGCTCAGTGCAGCCGTTTGGGCGGCGTCCTGGGTTAACTTGTCAATCAGGTTGAAGGGATTAGCCGACAGCGTCTGAAACGATGCTGCAGCCGTGCCGGCATCAGCGCCGAGCAGTTGATCAATCAACTTGTTGAGCTCGGCAACAATGTCTTCCTTCGTGGCGGTGATCGGCAGATTCAACATCCAGCGAAGGCGTTCGAGTAGTTCATCCATTGTGGAAGTACCTTTTGAGGTTGAGCCAGCGGCCAGGAGAGAGGCGGCAGCAAGCATCACTTCCTCCATCCCATCCAGGGCCGGTGTATTGGTCAGCGCGGCATTGATGATTTGCACCACGTGGCCAGATTCGTTGTAGGTAAAAACAGGAGAGATAAAGAGGTATTCGCCCTTGGCGATCATTTCTGCTGCAGCGTCCGTCCACTGCACATCGACAGCAAACAGACCTTCTTCACGCCATTCCAGTGTGTGGAACCAGCCGGCTGCTGGCGCAGGCTGGCCGTTGGTCGCTGCACGCAAAGTCTGGTGTTCGTAGTCAATGACATACGGCGTGGCGCGTTCCACTGCAGTCGCAATAAGCGGCTTGGCAATCTCGGCCGTCATCAGCCAGTGATCGCATTCCGTTGGGCGACCATCACGAGCACGGAATTCACCAGCAGGGAAAAGCTGGATAGTGCCGTGATTCGCTTTGGTGATTTCGATGGCCAGTGCGGCGATTTTTAGTTTCATGCCGCCGAGAATACGCATCGGCGAAAACTGGATTCAGGTGAAGGGGTTCAGTGGGGTAATCAGGGGGAAATGGTCGGCGATCATCTTGCCACTACCCTGTAGGCAATGACAAGACGCCCCATCGTTTTTAAACCGTTTTTAAAAACGCCAAACGGGTGTAGAGACGAACGTGTGTAGCCGGAGGAAAGAAAAGTGCGCCACGGACGTTACAGGGCGTTTTAGCTTATGAATCAATAACGCGTTGAAGGTAGGCTTTTGCCGTCTCTTCCATACCATCAACGTCGCTTTCGGTCAGGTGCAGGAATGGCCGCGCCGGCATCTTGATTTGATAGCCCGGTATGGTATTCCATTCGCTGTAGTTGGCTTTCGATTTCCTGGCAAACCGGTTGTTGAGCGAGCCGTCCTTGCGCTGATGGTAGTATGCCCGCTGACTGCGGGCCGGGATGTTAATGCTGCCGCCTTCCTGGTGAATGCGGGCGTAAACAACATTGGTGCCGACCAATGCCTCATCATTGCTGCTCTGCTGGCTAATGCTGCTGGCCAATCGCCCGGAACGTTGCAGAATTTTACCGCCAGCGCGTTTCCTGGCATAAGCCGGACTCCATCCCATCCAGGCCGGACGGCCCTGATTCTTGAAGTTCTCCTCGACGGCATCACCCATTGCGGCCGCCAGCTCACGCATCAGCGGCTCGCGGTGCTCCAGCTTCTTGATGAGCTCGCCCAGGGCATTCTCAAAGTCGGTGACATTGTATGTGATGTGATAGACCGTAGACATCAGAGCCCTCCAGTAACGACAGGGAGTTGGCCAAGCTCCTGCAGCTGCGCCGGCGTGAGTGCGGCCCCCTGATGCATCAGCGTGATGGCGAGTCCCGAAACATCAGTATTCGGCGTCGCAATTACGCCGAATTGCTGCTTACCCTGGCGGCAGACATACACCAGGTTATCCCCATCCAACAGGGTGGCCTCTGCCGATCGCAGCATTGCCGGCAATTCTTGCCACAGTGGCCCAGGAGAAGAAACAACATCATGATCGCGGGCGGACAAAATCGCCGATGCTGGCGCACGGCCGCGCATTTCCAGCGCGGTGAGTGTCTCGGGCGAAACTGCACCCAAGTGACGCAAGTCACCGCTGGGCTTCTGGCGGATAAGCACCTGATCAACCCATCGTTTAACGCCCCCTGAAACGGCGTTTAACACGGTGTTATCAGCCAGTGTTTCATTGACGGCCGTTGCTGCCAACCGGGGTGCGGCAGTAGCAGATTTATCCATGAGCCGCTGCCCCAGCGCGGCAAGGTTTCCCTGGCCAGGATTGTGACCAAAACCGGCATCCGGGGTATAGAGCTCATTGTTGATGCGCAAGGCCTGGACTTCCCGTGTATCGCTTGGCCCCCAGGCTTGCTGCACCGTAACAATGCGGCCCTCGCCGGATTGAACCTGGATGCCATACCGCTCGATGTCGGCGGCCGAACGCGCCCGGACACGACAACGGCATCCATACCCGTCAGGCGGATACATAAACTGCCACACAGGATCATCATGGCGGGCAGTAAACCCATTGAGGGCCGCATGGCGTGGGCGTGTGCGCCTGTCCATGACGGCAACGCGCTCCCAGAACGGCCGAAACTCCACGTTGGCCAACTGTTCTTCATAGCGGCCAGCGTTGTAGCTGGACTGCATATTGGTTTCAAAGATGGTGCGTAGCCGGCGCGGCGTCAGTTGCTTCCCTTCCAACACACCATCTTCATCGGCCACCAGGCCTTTACCCAGCCAGCCTTTTTGCACCAGGTAAGGCATCAGTTGCTTTTCAAACTGAGCGAGCGTCTTGCCTTCCTTAAGGCTGCTCGTTAACCCGTTGCGAATGTCCTCCAGCACGTCCACTTTGAGTACACCGGCTACGGTGAATGCCGTTGCGTGCGCTCGCGCTTCAACGTCATGCCAGTTGAAACCGAGGGTATAACCCTTGCTCTCGAAATAGCGGATGGCCT
This sequence comes from Serratia sp. PL17, assembly GCF_017832355.1. Classification (GTDB taxonomy): domain Bacteria; phylum Pseudomonadota; class Gammaproteobacteria; order Enterobacterales; family Enterobacteriaceae; genus Serratia. The sequence goes on along the minus strand of NZ_JAFIBY010000001.1, from coordinate 463,711 downwards.
CGGCCGGTTTCAACCCGATGGCATAGGCCAGATCCACATCAGCTGTCGGCATTCAGACGCCCCCAGATATCAGCAACAAAGAGAGCCTGGGTCAGCAATTGCTGCAGCTGGCTATCATCCAAATCGGGATAGCTGGCCGCGATGATGTCCAGTGCATCATCCGGGGTATTACCCTGGCTAAGCGCAGCAACCAGCGGGGCTATCAGTTGTTGCATGGCATTGTTGATGGCGTCTGGCACCGTCTGTGCATTATCCAGCGCCACCTGCGCCGGGTCGTCAATATCTGTTTCCGTGCTCAGCGCGGCAAATGAACGGAACCGGGAGTGTTGCTGTGACAATTTCGCACTAGGCAATACCGGCGTAGTAGCGGGCGGCGACAATACCTCTTCACCTTCTTGGGGGAGCGGTATGCCAATTTTCTTATGTACCCAGGAGGCTGGAATAGATTTCATGCCTGCCGTCACCAGGGTAGACACCCCCTCGGCAAACTCCTTGATGTTCTCCAGTTCGCGGGTATCGAAGACGAGTCGTGGCTGACGGCGAGAGCTCACCTGATAGCCATTGATGGCCAATAACATACGGATGAAACCGCGATAGAAGCCCTCGATTTGACGTGCATCAGCGATCAAAATGTCGTGGCGAACATCGTTATGCACTTTGCCGAGGGCGTTAGTCGAGCTTTTGCCGTCGGCCTGACTGGTGAGCGTTGCGCCCAGAATCACTTTTGATTCGGTACGTTCGGCCCAATCGACCATAGCAACAAACGGATCTGCCTGACCGCTGGCCGCTGTCAGGAATTCAATCTTGGTGCCTTCGGGGATAATACCGGCGGCATCATGGCCCAACGTCACAAGAGCTTCTAACAACCGGTCTTTATCGTCGTCTGTCGCGCCGGCGAGGTAGGTGCCGACGCGTGCAGGTAAACCGTAGATCTCTAGGAACTCAGCCAGATCACGAATGCCGTAGTTCTTGAACAGGTATGGCCACACCAGCACGCGATAGAGCCCAGACTGTGCCACATACCCGGATTTGGCGTTATGCGTATGCACCAGCCAGCCGAACGGCCAGAGTTCGGCACCGTTCATGCTGCCATCACTGAGGCGGATTTCATCGCCGGCTTCTGGATTGGTACAGAACCAGCGGTGTGGGCGTAGCTTGATTTTGCTCGGGAGCCAAATTTTGTCTTCAAGCTCCCACTTTTCAATCTCCTGTGCGGCAAAGCCGTGCCCGATCGCGTCGGCAGCATTGAGGGTAATATCCTCAAACTCCGGGATATCCTTCATCCAGGCGGACACCATTTCAGCTATCTTCTTCTCTTCATCCGTGGCGTTCTCTGGGGGCTCAATGCTCCAGTCCAGGGTAAGCAAGGCGTTTTTGCGCTTGGCCATCTCAGAAAATATGTGACCATCACGCTCGATCATGTCCTCGAACAGGTCAGCCTGTGCGGCCAAATCACCGCGCTCAGCCGCTTCCAGGATGCGCGGTAGCCGGCGGATGGTCATCCCCTTTGAAGGATGCTCCGGCCACATGCGGTTGAGGCTTGCCATCTTGGTCGTCTGGGGCGTCTTCAACACTTCGCGATTAATCGGGCGACCAAACTGGTCGAGGATTTGTACCATTACCAACCTCCAGAACCGAACCGGCTACCACGGCTGTCGCCACGGCGCGGAACGCGGGTAAAATTAAAATTGCCGGCACCCGACACTGCAAGCGCCCAGAGCATGTGTAGGGCATCCGGGCCATCATCGTGATCGGCTTTAGGGAAATGACGCAGTTGGTCAATCAAGGTATTTTGGCTTGGGTGCAGGCGGATCAGACCGTTGGCCATATGGGGCTGCAGCGACTCGATGCGCAGCAATTTATCCGTATGGGGCTGAACGGCACGGGCAGGAACGGGAACACCAGCAATGGCCGAACGCTTCACCAGCTCCGTGCGCAGAAACTCCTGAAACTGGACGGTTTCAATCGCCCAGACCAGGCAGGCATATTCGCGCTGCAGTTCGATGATGTCGGAAATAATCCGATCGGGAACACGCTTGCGGATACGCGCCTCAACCACATCCAGAATGCCGGTGTGCCGATTAAAGCCGCCGACGAGTAACGCTGAGGGGTCACGACTGGCCCCGGCTTTACCAAGCGATGGGTCGCAGGAACCGTAAAACAACCATTCATTCAGACGGTTCACCCAGAAATTGATGCAGCCGGTAAAGGGTGCATCTTCGCCGCTGACCGGGTCATTTTGATACTCAGCATCAAAGGTGCTGTGACCATCCCTGGCACGGATCAACATTAGGGTAAGCAGAGGACGGGCCAGCCAGGACACTACCGCGCCGGCTTCCATCTCCAACTGGTGCAGCAAATAGAAGGCATTGGCCAACGCTTCACCGTCCTGATCGTTATTACGCAGGATTTCTTCCCACTTGTCCCAGAGCTCCATATTGTGGGGCCAGGCGATCAACGCCTTGAAACGGGCAGACCGCCATAGCGGATTGCGCAGCGTGCGCGATAACACCGAGTCATAGTGCAAGATGGTGCCGATGTAGACCACATCGAACTTCGCGCCGGCACCGCCTAACGGCAGCACAGTCTTTTTGAGCCAGTTCTCAACCTTGTCGCGCTGATCCGGATTACGTACCTGCTCATCGTTCTCAATATCGTCCAGCACACACAGATCGGGACGGTATGGCCCATGCCGCAAGCCACGCAGTTTTTTGCCAGAGCCAGCCACCTGCACTTTGATATCGTTGCGGGTGAGGATAGTCCCCATCTGCCACACGCGGCCCTGACCGCACACCTCTGGGAAGTCCATCAATAAACGGGGGTTAAACTCCAGCTCGGCCTTGATGGCTTCCAGCATCGGATACGCCTGATCGATAGAGTCCATTACGATGACCGGGTAATGTTTGATGGCGCGAATGATGCACCACAGCACGAACAGCTGACTGACCAGGGTCGATTTGGCTTCGCCGCGTGGGGCCGCGATGGCGTCGTTCTCGCCTTTGTCGCTGGCCACAATCTCGGGCAGACGCTTAAATAGGTATTTATGCAGTTCGCTTTTGTCCTGGTGGCGGACGTAATGCGGGAAATAGTTTTCAACGAAATACGCATACCCACCAATCGGGTCATTAACATGATCTCGACGTTGGGCGATGGCGGTCGCCGAAGGATCAAAGCCGACATCCTCCGCCTCAATAGTACGGCGCAGGCTGGCGGCAAGTTCGGCGAGCTCTAGCTTGAAGTCACGCGCAGAGAATTTTTTAGCCATATTTAAAAGCCTGTTAAAGAGGCATTAATCTTCATTGCCGGCCAATGCCTCGTTAACGGCATTGATAAAACGCTCTTGCGCCTGGTAGATGCGTTCGCCATACCCTGGCATTAGAGAAAGCCGCTCGCCGTCGCTTGTTACGACCGTGCAATTATCACTGAGCTCACGGCGTTCTACGCGGATGACCTGGCTGGCCATCACGTATTGGCCATCCGAGACTTTAATGAGTTTGTCAGCCATACAGTTTCTCAACCTCTTCACCAAAGGGCTCTAACACTTCCACGAACGCTGCAAGATGCTGAGGGTGCTTTTCGGCAATGAAGGCGCTGAGCTTGTTGATCACATCCAGGGCAATCGCCAACTGGTTCGTTTCCGGCAGGATTTTCTTACTGGCCGAAATGGCCTTGTTGAACGAATCGCCCAGGCTGGCCAGCAGCTCGACACGCTGAGGGGCTTTCAGCTCGCTGTCATTGGTCAGCAGCTCCATCGTGGTCTGATACTGGACGAGCATGCTGGTTAAAATGGCGCGGCCGGTTTCTTCCACGGTACCGCCGGCAAGCACATGCGCTGAGCGTAGTGCATCCCAATCATCGCCTTTATCCTGCGCCTCTTTCTTCCAACGGCGGGCGGAGACGAAAGACACGCCGATCTGCGACGCGGCAATCTCCAGCGACATCTGGCCGAAGATGTAAGCCCTGCGCAGCTTGTCCCTTATTTCCGGCGAGTACGCCATACTTACAGCCCCAATCGCGCTTTAATAAAGAGGATGCCGGTAGTGACAACACCACCGCCAATCGTCCCGGCGACACCACCGGCAATCGCGCCCTGGCGTGTCGCAACGGATTTCACTTCGTCGATGTTGTTCTCAATCCGTTCAAGGCGTTGATTGATTTCGGACAGCAGCGCCAGCTCTGTTGTAGTTGCCGGCCCCCGACGATGACGCGTCGTGCGTTTAACCATGATGGTTTCCTTTATCCGCTTTGCGGTCTAATTTTTGGTCGATATGCTCTACTGTGCGTTTAACGTCTTTCAGTAATTCAAAAAATGAGTTCTCCGAGCGCATGGCATCATCACGACGCTGATAATCGGCTCGAATGGACTCGATAGAGCGGCGGAGCTCTTTGATCTCGTTAAACAATGAACGAACAAATCCAATGAGACCGGTCGTTGCCAGTCCCAACACGGTGTTAACGATGTCCTCAGTGTTCACTGATGCCCCTCCCGTTTGTACCAGGCGTTGAGCCCTTGCAGCCTGGCCTCTAGCGTTTGGCACCATTCGCCGTAGTCGGTGGCGTGATTGATGATGCCGCCGGCAGAGAGTCCGCCACCGGCGCTGGCGGTTTCGGTGGAATGGCCAGTAGCTCCGGGGGCGGCATCGGACAGACGTTCGTCACAATCGGAATAGCCGAGGGCGGAGGTGTAGAGACACAGCCCGCGAGGGCCAATACCGGTAAAGCCCACATCATTTTTAATCGCATCTTTAATTGCCTTTTTCAGCTTGGTTGAGGTCTGCAGCAACTGTTGTTCACGCTGTTGCAACTGCCTGGCGAGTAATTGGGTTTTCAGCTCTGCCTGCTGGTATTTGGCCACGGCGTCTGCCAATGCCATTGCCTGCTGTTCGGCGGTGTTGGCTCGCTGCGCCTGCAGTTGGCTGATGGTGGTCTGCGATGCCTGCAGCTCATTAGCGCGGGTTCCTGCACCTACCTTGTAAGCGATCGCCGTGCTGCCCAGAGCAAACAGGTAGGCAAGCCAGTAGGTTTTAACGTGCTGCCAGATGTAAGGGAGAATGAAGAACTCAGTTGGCATCGGGAGTCCCTCCGGCGTTGGCTTTATCGCGCTTGATGGCCACGTGCTTGGATGCCTGGGACTGGAATACGAATGCGCCCAGATACGCGACATACAACCATTCTTCAAGATGGCCAGCGGCCGTCACCCAAATCAGCACGATGGAAGCCACCAGGAAAGCGCCGACCAGGGTCGTATCAGATGTAGACAGACGGCCTGTGGCTGGATTGGTCACGAGCTCAGCGAGGCGATTCAGGAAGAGAGTTCTCAGCGGCATAGGATACCCTTCGCCTGGGTAAAGTAGTTATGGCGCTCCGCCAGGGCGTTATCGCCACCATTGATTACACGGGTGAGTCCGGCAATGTCGGCGCGGTCAGCATAGGCATTACAGCCATTGTCAAACCAGAACCAGCCGGCAGAGCTAGCCGCATGAACATCCAGCTCCAGCAACTCGGGGTGCGCAATCAAGTCCAGCTCCAGGGCATGACCACAGCGCAGGTAGTTATCGTAAAAGGTGATCTGCTTGAGGCCTCGGCCCCGGTAGCGCCAGCCATCCCCCGCATGCACATTGCCATAGCGACCGCCGTAGACCAGATTGGCAATATCCACCTGGCGTGCGGTTGGAACGATAACCTCACTGGCTTTACGCCCCAGACGTTCAGCATCGACACGGCTGATGCGTTTGCGCGGGAACGTGTTCAACAGGCCTGGCACGGAATAATTGAGGTTTTCGACGGTACGCTTGAGTCCTGCAGACTCAACGCGGATTTGCGAGAGAAACGCCGCTTGCCGCTGTGGGGTATCAATACCGAATTCCGCCATCGTGGAAACAAGCAGATCAAACCACCGTTGTGATAGTGCCGGGGTGATGCTGACAGCACGGCAAAAAGAGTCGGGAGTGAACATAAAAAAGCACCATCCAATTGATTTAGATGGTGCCAGTATTACGAGTGGGGGATTATGAATTCAGTTGAAAGGGTTCAGTGGAAACCTAAATGTCACTTTCCATATTTTTTTCATTTAGTTTTTTATACATACCATCGTAATCATTCGATGTATAGATTAAGTAAGTTGTGTCCTGCATGGTCTGTGCATCTCTGGTCACATTAACAATTACTGTATCAGAATCAAACTTAACACTAATAGAACCACCAAATTTTTGGGCTTTTTCAAACTCGTCAGCAGTGAAGGTAGATGAAGGCTCACCATACTTTTTCTTTAAACCTTCAATAAGAGCCATTTGATTGCTATCAACAGATATGGCAATTCTTTCAAACTTCTTATCAATAAAAAATGCCATTGCTAATGTATTCTTACCTGAAAACTTGAAGTTCTCACATGAATAATAATCCATTCCGTCTGTTTTGTTCTTTTGGTATTTATTCCATGTGCATAATTTTCCGGCGTTTAGCTCATTAAGGCTCGAGCCAAATTTCACCCCCTTATAACCATCAACCGCCATAGCAGAAGATGACGCTACAAATAAAAACATCCCGAGAGCAATTGATTTTAATTTCATGATATCCATCCTTAAAATAAAGAGTCTTGTTGTGATAATGTGTTTGCTTTGTTTTCAGCCAATAACCCCCAAGCAAAACGATCACTAAATCCATACTTTGGGCAGAGCCTAGTCATAACCATTAACGACGAAACTCCGCTATCGCGGAGTTCGGTAAATTCGTGCAGGAATGAGCGGTTACGCAACTCACGTAGAGCCCGATCACACCGGGGCAGGTAAAGAACCTCACCGCCAAAGTGCTTAACCAAAAGTCTTGCATTATCAGTGCCGATAGCTTCGCGTAGCATAGAAGCTCGTGTAGCACCTAAAGCACGCAGCCCTTTACCAACGGGGAAAGTTGTACCACCAAAGAGCTCAAGCAGGCGTTGGGTTGCGGGGTAGCCGATCAATTCAGCGATCTGTAAGACTGACTCCGGCAGCAATTTCTTTACCTGCTCAAGTTCCATAGCTATTTTCCTTCTCGTTTCGCACGCCTTTTAGCGTCGATAATAAGTGCTTGCATGAGTTTACTTAATTGATCAGTAGTTAACCATTCGATGCGTTTAACCTGGAACATATGATCGCACATTTCCTCGGCATAATTCCACGGTCGTTTCGCATCTGCAAGCATAGCTTCAATTTTTGACAATGAAGCCTTGCGTGAGCTGGCAACTCGCGGCCTACGCCCATGTTTAGCGACCTGCCGAGGGAAGCCTTGTTCATGCATATATTCTCTTACGATCTGCAATTCTTCAAGACTGCATTTTGTTGATGAGGTTTTACCATTACAAAGCCGAGCCAGTGCCTGACGATAAGTTGTATCGTCCCAACCAAGAAAAGCCTGACCGGCTTTAATCGCACTGATCAGGCCGCGCTGTGATGGTGTTAAAGCCATAGTTTCACTCCGATATTTTAATGACATTATCGCAGGCACTCCGCAAAGTACCTGCTGTAATGACTGCGAAATTATCGATAAAGGGGGAAGTAAACCTGCTCAACGTTGAGTGTACCGGCATAGCTACGCTCATATTCTTCACAGGAAATAAAACGCCCACTGAGGCGATTTTCCCAGGCTGATGGAATTCGCGTTTCTTCACTGGTACCGCAGCTCTCTAATTCATCCAAGATAGCCGCCACGACTTCGGGATTTGCCGCATGAAGAAAACCAACAGTAGTTTTTCCACCATTTGATTGCTTCCACGTTTCCAGAGCTGCCGGTAATTGTTCTTTCAGTTCGATGATTCGTTGATTGATATTCATAAAGCACCATCCTGAGAATTGGACTCATCGACACACGCGCTGCATAACTCCGCGCTGACCCAGTGGCAACCACCGGCGCAGGCATTGCGCCAGGTACACCCACAGCGGCTGCATTTTTGGGTTTCATCCACCGTGACCCGAAATGTCCCGTCCTGGTCGTCCCGGCCTTCGCTAATGCGGGTTACTGTTACCCGCTGCAGAGGGCCGAAAAGCTTACGTGCCAGCAACTCGACAGCCCATTTGGCGCTGGCAGTATTTGAGGCCTGCTTACCTTTGTAGCGGGCAACGTAAGTGCCACTGGTGAAGCGACCAATGATTTCAATGCTGTTGTCGTTAATCATTCGAACCTCCAGAGCTTTTTATGGCGCTCAACGGCCTGTTTCATCGCGACGCGTTCGGCGTTGGTGTGAACCTTGTTGCCGCGTGGGTCGTAGAACTGAAAGCGTGAACGCGCAGGCAAACGCGGATACTCGATCACTGAGGTCTTGTTGGTGAGGTGGTAAACGCGCTTTGCACCTTCATCCAGATGCTGGCACCCGGTGACAGACAGGAAATTAGTCATCTATTCATCCTCCCCACGACCCCAGCCAGCAGCGATTTCCGCCACTTCATCTATGGCCTCAGTAAAACCAAAGAAGTTACTCCACTCTGGGCGGTGGCCGGTTGCGGCTTCATACATATCCGCTAGTGCTATTTCAGCCTCATCCCGCTCCAGAATTAGTTTCGTTTCACTGACATCCAGCTCCTTTACTTGCGTCTCAAGTTTTGAGGCATATTCACAACAGATTCCCTTCGCCGTCCAGCCGCCATCAAGAGCTTCCTGTGGCAGCCCTTGGAGCACCAATTCCAACTTGGTAACCCGTGTAGCCAAATTATCCCGCTGAGTTTTTACGGCGAGGTGGTCTTGGTATTCCACATATCCACCCTCTGGGGTTTCACGCATATAGGCGATTTCATGTGACATATGCATTGAGCAGTCCGGGGTATAACGTTTCATTGGATGACCTCCGGATATTTCCAGCCCCGCACGCAGAAGTCAGAACGGCTCCGGCACCAAAGTTGATTGACTTCTTTTGCGGCAAAGTCAGCGGCAATTAACCAAAGCGGGGCCGCGTCCGTAAAGTTATTCACCTGTTCGCACTGGCGGGCCTTTTCTGAAAGCGTTCGGAAATTATCGCCTGGCGCAACATCAGGCATTTGTAATACATCTGGCCCGTGGTTTTGACGAGACGCACGCGGTTTTGGCGCAAGTGTCCGGTGTGCTCGGGATTTGACGGGTTGAATAACTAACGGCGATACATTGTCGATAGAACCTGGTAAACCAAAAATCCGCCTATTGCCTCTCCAGCCTCGGACAATACGGCCGTGATTAACATCCCACGCTAACAGCGCACCAACTTGATTAACTTCAACGTCTATACCTTCTGCCAGTTCTGCCGCTGTTGAAGGGCCACGTTCAGCCAGAGCCAGACGAATTAATTCGCTTTTTGATTTATTTTCCATTTTTAAAATCCTCCGCAGCAGTGGAATATTCAGTGCCAGTTATTTCGATGGCACCAAATTCCAAATTTGGTTTGGCGCTGGTGTTGAAATAAATCGTATTTTTAAATCGGAAAATCGACAGCCCACAGATAAATAACACTCCCCAATCTAAACCGAGCGATGACCATAAAAACTCGCGAGATACGGCTTCACTTGGATAGCCCTCATCCCACAATGCCCAGAGTTCCCGATGCTCTTTACTCAGCCCCGTTGGAGCTTTGCGCTTGGGTGTGGTGGTGTAGCGGTTTGCTGCTGTTGCTGCCGTCCACAATGACGGGTGGCCAAACGTTGGCACACCATCAGGAAACGCAACAGCATAGAATCGATGCCGGGTTGCGTCTGTGGTAAAGACGGCCGTTGCACCGAACTTAGCCGCAAACTCGTTGGCTTTTTCGTTCAGCTCTTTACGCTTGAGGCACTCAAAGTCCCATGCCTGAATAGCCGTTTTCTTTTCAATTTTATAAAAACTCATAATCACCTCCAGATAATTGAACCAAGCCAAATCAGGCTGCTCACCCACACCACACCAATAATTAAGACGCCACACCAAACAGAACGACGTGAAACATAAAATTCTTTTTCCATTTCAGAACCTCATGATTTAGGCGTAAGCGCGCCCCTGCGGTTTTACGCCATAATTAAATGATTGGTTACTTATGTTTAAATTCAGCCAGCAGGTGTTAATGACTCAATATTAACGAAATATGGGGCAACGTTGATTTCCACTACCGTTTCCGATTTTAAATCCCTGGCAACATCAACCGTTCTCACTGCTGGGCCACCGCGTAATGTTCGGTTAGGTTGATGAATAAAGGCACTACCTACAGCGTGTTGTTGGTTAAATAACTTGGCTTTAGACCCCATATCACACCGCCGACATATCAAGGGAAATAGGCTTGTATTGGTCACTGTCGCCAATCCGCTCATAAAAACGAACATAGGCGCTGCTACCAATGACCTGTAACGCTTCGCCGATCGCTTTCATCGCTAACTGCCAGCGGGTATCTGCAATATCATACCGTCGTAGAGCCAGAACGGCGCTGGTACTGACTTCGCCTTCTTTATCCGTCGAGAACGCACGGTTAATCAATACCTGCAGCTCTGGCTTGGCACCCTCTGTCCAGTCAGTGAGACATTCATCAATTAATGCCTTTGCCGCTTGCAGGCGCTCATCAAAAGCCAGTCGGTCTGCTATCGCACGCTGGATCTTGTAGCGGCCATCGAACGCATATAGCGTGACATTGCCTTTCTTACCGCCTAGTTTGACGTTATATTCATTGGCAGATAAATCAACGAATGCAGCAATGTCTGCGAAAATGGATTGTTTGAACTCTGCCATTACTTTATTTAACGAAATGGCTTTAAGGATAATTTCACCCACTAGGGCATCACGGGATTTATCGATATCCTTAATCAGACCTTCGGGGGTTAACACACCTTTTGCGTCAATCCAATACCCCTCCGGGGCAGTGGCTTCGGTAAATTGCTTGTTTTTAGTGGACATTTGATTTCACCTTAACTGTTCTACGCACTGGCTTATATATTGACTTTCTCAGTTTTATGAATACATAACCAATCAAGCCTCGTGAAAGATAATGCGCTACGGCCTTCACCCTGGCATTATCATCGTCATTACAATCTGTCTTACATCTGACTCTAAATCCGCTGCCTTTCCCCGTTATTTCAATGATTACCTTTGCCATTGCTGTTCTCCCAGACAATGCGGGCACCCCGCCAGATGTACATGTTGACGGTACGATTAATACCGTTTTTACACTCGGTCATTTCGAAAGCGTCATTAACCCAAGATGATAGAGGTCTATTGACCTTGATAATCGGCAAACGATATTTACCGTTATACTCAACGACAGTTAGTCCTGCACGCATCAGGCAATTAATAGGAGCCATCAGCTTAGGATTGTTGATAGGTAACTGGCACATAATCCCCCCTTAGTTAATCAGCATTTGTGCAAACTGATGCACAGCTTTGGCATTGACAGGCATTTCATTGATCGCACTGGTACGAATAACGCCGCGCAACAATTTGAACAAACGACGGGCATTGCCTTTCGACTCTTGATAAAGCACTTCGCTCAGTTCATCTCGTTTATCTTCTGGCAATAAACTACCGGCAATGGTGTCAATATCACCAGCGGGTAATGCATTGCCGATATTGAGTGCAAAAGCCACACGGCTGTAGAGTTGAACAAACTCACCGCGTTTACCTTTAAGGTTAATAATAAGGCGCGGCATTCCGACCAGCACAACGCCAATACCGGTTTTATCATGGATACGGCGAATGGACTCCAGCGCCCGATAGGGCAGGTTTTCTGCCTCATCAATTATCAGTACTCGCCCTGAGTCCATCAGCTTGTTGATACATGCTTCACTCAGTTCATGCATATTGCCGCGAACAGTCAGCCCTAGCTTGTTTGACAGTTCTTCCAGAACGACACGCGCGGTATAACCTGGATCGGCTTCGATAAGGATGGCATCGCGATGCTTTGCCACATAAGCTTTTACCGTCATTGTCTTACCCAGACCGGCTTCGCCATAAAGCACGTTGATCTCACCATCCACATGGGCCAGGGTAATCAGCTCCATCGCTTTTTTACTGGTCGATGTCGCGACAAACTCCGCTTTAATGCGTTGCTGTTTATCTTTTTCAGCCATACGGGCAATGAGTGCGGAAACGAGTTCTGCGACCTCGTCCGAACGCCCGGCATAATTACCCCGTAACCACGTACTGACAGTGGCTGGACTCATGCCAATGGCGCGGGCGACCTGGGTTTGACTCAGGCCTTTACGTTCCATCAACTCGACAAGTTCGTTTTGAATAGTCATAATCTTCTCCGGTTAATGAATTAGCGGCTTTTGATGGGCGTCAAATAGCCGCTTTTTTATTTAATTGCTTCTGCAAATACTCTTCTTTATCTGACTCAAAAAAGAACATCGGTTCCGGTTCATTGCCAACAGGCTGAAAACCATTCAATAAAGCGCTGTAATCAGGCGCTGCATCCGCTGTGAGAAGTGGATTCAGTTCGGCATTGATTTCATCGGCTTTGTTCATTACCAGCGCCATACGGCGGCTATGACGGTCTTTCTTCACTTTCTCGATATATTCAACAGGGAATGCCGCATGGGTGTTGCCGTTCCATATAGCCGTGCAAACATAAGAACCATCCAGACGACGAATAATTACGCTTTCAGCATTATGAATATCGAATTCGACGCGAACACTTTCGCCGTCGACATAAATCAGTTCTTCCGAAAAATAGTTATTGTTATAGAGGCTTATCCATCCACGCTGTGCTACACGCACCACACTTGGGCGGAACATGTCACGCAGCTCCAACTCAGACAGACGCTCAATAGGTTCTTCAACCAACAGTTCGGCCCGATATTCCGCAGCCGTATAGTGACGGCCATCGCTTTTGCGCGGCAATTCGCTGTGGCGGTGCTGAGTGTTATAGCGCTCAATTTCCTGTTCGATTTCATCAATCAGCTGATTCCACGATGGCAACTTGCTGATAGCGCGTTTCTGGACATCATTGAGCTCTTTATTATTCCCCAGCGCGGTGAACGCAGAGTTAATGCCGACACTGGTTAAACGGACGGTTTCCCGATCGGCAGATTTGCCGTTATATGTGGCAAATTTCCTGGCAATTCTTGCCGGTATCTCTTTGTTCAAACGTTCGATGATGCCGCGAGCCTGTGGGTTCCCAGGAATACCAGTAGGATGATCGACCCCAAGGCGGGGGAGAATACCGGTGATATCAGCATCCAATAGTTTTGCTGTTTGGCCTGAGCCATTATCCGAGTAATACAGTAATGGAATGCCGTGCCTTTCCATGCCATGACGCAGCGCATCAGCAACAGCTATCACGTTCTCCGCAAGACTCAGGCTCCAGCCAACCACATAACGGGTGCGGCCATCAATCACCAGGGTAATCTCCGGTGTGAACGGTCTACCGTGATCAGGATGGGCCACCTTCATTTTCATGCTATGGCCATCACCGATCCACACGCCATTAACCGGCATCTGTGACCAGTCACGCTTAACATATGTTTGCAACGCACGATAAGCCGAACCGGTTACTCGCCCGCGTTGTTTAACAACCAACGGCATTTTGTCCATAGCGCGGCGCACTGCAAAAATTGACGGTATTGCCGCGAGCATGGCCGGTTGATCTGCATATTGAGTTCTCCAGTCAGCGCAAAAGCCCTCATACGCCTCAGCCATCGAAACCCCGTTAGTAGTCCGATAGTTGGCCATGAAAAGCGGCATCCAGTTGATCGACTCAACAGGCTTTGGCCGATGGTAGCCAGGAGCCAGCAGGGCCAACCGTTCAGCGCCATCAGCAGCTCGCAGATAATCAACCACCCAGCCATTGAGGGTACGAGAACCAATCCCAATACGATTGCCTTTACGGGCATTGGCTATATCAACAGCAGATTGCAGATGGTTAGGCAGCTCTTTTTTACGTGACCGGTCACAAATGAAATTGATGGCCTTAATCCGTGACAAACCGTCGCGCTCCAGACGAAGCACTTGATCCACTATCTGGGAACGGGCATCAGCGGCGGCACGTTGCTCAGCTGTTAACTCCGCTGTTTTCCGCTGCAGAATAGCTGGGCAACTGCGCAGGATCTGCAACTGGTCATTGGCGCTGATAGACGCCTGGCGGGCAACCGTAACGGGCTTTTCATCGACCTTTAAAAGGCTATTAAAATGTTGTTCACGTACTGCTGCCTGTGTTTCTGTCGGCAAGCAGTCAATGTGATATTCGAAAGCCTTGGTGCCAGCGCGTTTTTGTTTCAGATCAGGTGAAGTGCCAGCACGCTTATTCAAAGCAGCTCTCACCCCTGGCGCAGTCCCAGGCATCCCAGGTAAACCGATCAGCTCATTCACGCAGAGAAACATAACTACGCCACCTTCTGTTGCTGTTGATCGGAATAACGACTTGGCCAAATGATTGCAGGCTCCTGACCAATCGCGGCGGCAATAATCCGCTCCGCTTTTGGGTAAGGGCGGGTCAAAGCATTCTTCAATGTATCGGCTGCTAGGCCCGCTTTACGGGACAAATCACGCATTGTGGTGCCGTTCTTATGCAGGGCGGCAACGATGTCGACACGGTGCCAATCAGCACACGCCACTTCATTTCTTTTCATCATTCGATTACCCTAAAAAGTTATCCGCGCAGATAATCCCTGCGGGTTATCCGTTCAGATGAAAGAATAGAGTCCAAAAGAAACCATGTCAATTATTTAATTTTCTTTTGATTTCAAATTGAATCCAAAAAGAATTAACAATAATCATTTAAAATCATACTGTTATAGGGAAAGTAAGTTATGAGTAACTCTTCGGATGAAATTTCTTTTCTAAGTGAGAGCAAAGAAACCATGAAAGATCGCCTGTTACAGCTGATAGGTACGCGCTCTAGAAGGCAAGCTGCGGAGGATTGGGGGATCAAGTACGCTACGCTAAACAACTATTTGACAGCTCGGGAATCGCTGCCGCGCCCAAATGTTGTTAAGCAGATTGCAGATGCAGAAGGTGTGGATTCAAACTGGATTCTCTATGGGGCGTCGAACTCAGATAAAGAGACCACTAGCGGCACCCCTCTGAATGCTAACGTCCAGTTCATTTGCGACATGATGTCAGTTCTTAGTGAGAGCGAAACCGAGTCTCTGAGAATTGTGCTTATTCGGGAGGGGATTAAGACCTTGTTGGCACTGACCGAAGAGGATAACTTGCATCTGATAAACCTGAATCAGAAGCAGAAAAAGGCAGCGCTGATGCTCGAACATTTGAGCGAGGAAAAGGTCAGAGAGATTTTGCAAGGGGATGCGCAAAGCACAACAGCCCCCACTGTGAATATAGCGAATTCAAAAGGCTAATACCTTGAGCTTTAAGAATTTATTGCTCAAGGTTCTCACTACAAATCAAAATGTATTAAAAGCTGTTCAAATCAGATCTACTCGATGATCTAAGTTGTGCAAAAGAAAACGCAATATTTGACCGTTTCAATCATTTTTGCGCCGCTTATGCAAAATCAAGAATTTCCTTCCTAAGCCAGTCCTCATGCGGCCTCGCGCCGATTTTCCTTGCAGCCTCACCTATGTAAAATTGATCACTCCCCCACATGCAAGGGATAAGTTTTACGCAAAGGGTCATCCCAACCTTCAAAGGTAGAAGCGTAAATTGGCAATGGGCTGATGGTTTCGTCTTCTTCCAACTGCCAGCTACTGGCGATATCAGCTAGCCTGGCGGAGTAGATTTCAATTTTGCCGGACGGCGTTTTTAATGGGTTAGCTTCGGGGTCCTGGCGGAACTCTTTATACGCCACGAAATGGCCGTTAGGATCTTTGCGCTTATAGATCCCCATACCACGCAACGCTTCATAGCCCGGCAGCAGCGGATCCCGGTCCTGCATTTTAGCGTACAAATGTTGGAGCCATTGCGCCTGAGTTCGCCCTTCAGTGAACCTCTGATGTACCTCTGGCCCCAAGCGGCGTGCCACCTCACTCAGCACCTCATAAATACCCTTACGCTCAAATTTGGCGGTGGTTGCAGGCTGAATAAAGATCAGATACCCCATGTTACCGGCATAGTCGTTGGGAATAATGTCTTCCTGTTCGACGGTCATCAGATCGGGCAGCAGAATGTCGGCATATTTGGCCGACGAGGTCATAAAGTTTTCCAGCACCACAATCATTTCGCATTGGGTGTCGTCCTGCAAAATATCGTGGGTTTTATTAATGTCAGAATGCTGGTTGGTGATGGTATTACCGGCATAGTTCCAGATAAACTTGATCGGCACGTTCAACTTGTCCTGGCCACGCACCCCATCGCGTTTGGCTGTCATCTCAGGGCCACGCACTATGGCATCGGTCCAGCTAAAGCAGGAAATTTTTGCTTTGACCGGGTTTGCCAACACCGGCATACGTTCAATGGTGATGGTATAGGTCGACTCACGTGCACCACTGTTACCGCCATTAATACCGACATTGCCGGTCAATATTGGCAGCATCGCGATAGCCCGCGCACTCAGTTCACCGTTGGCCTGACGTTGCGGCCCCCATCCCTGACAGATATAGGCCGGTTTCGCGGTGCCTATTTCCCGCGCCAGTTTGATAATGCGATCTGCCGGAATACCGGTGATTTTTGCCGCCCACTGCGGCGTTTTTTCAACGCCATCCTCGCCTTGACCAAAAATATAGGCTTTATAGTGCCCATTCACTGGCGCGCCAGCGGGTAAGGTTTTCTCATCGTAACCAATGCAATACCGATCAAGAAAGGGTTGATCGACCAAGTCTTCGCCGATCAAGACATGCGCCAGCCCAGCCACCAATGCCGCATCCGTACCTGGCCGGATGGGTATCCACTCATCCTCACGCCCGGCGGCCGTATCGGTATAACGTGGATCGATAACGATCATTCGCGCATTAGAACGTTCACGCGCCTGCTCCAGATAATAGGTAATGCCGCCGCCGCTCATCCGCGTTTCAGCCGGGTTATTACCGAACATCACCACCAGCTTGCTGTTTTCGATATCAGAAGTGCTGTTACCTTCATTACTGCCGTAGGTATAAGGCATCGCACAGGCGATTTGCGCAGTGCTGTAAGTCCCATACTGCTCAAGGTAACCGCCATAACAATTCATCAGGCGGGCAACCAGCGAAGCATTGGGTGACGAACGGGTAATATTGCCGCCGACAATGCCTGAGGTGTAATTGATGTATACCGCTTCGTTACCGTATTGCTCGACGATCCGCTTCAGGTTGTTAGCGATGGCATCATACGCCTCGTCCCAGCTGATGCGTTTGAACTTGCCTTCACCACGCTTTCCGACGCGTTTCATCGGATAATTCAAACGATCCGGGTGGTTCATGCGACGGCGAATAGATCGTCCGCGCAAGCAGGCTCGAACCTGATGGTCTCCATAGTCATCCAGGCCGGTATTATCCGTCTCGACCCAGTACACCTCATCATCGCGGACATGCAAACGTAAGGCACAGCGGCTGCCACAGTTAACGGAACAAGCCCCCCATACCACTTTGTCGCGCGCGGCTTCTTGCACGCTTTCACTGATTGAGTCGGCGATTGCACGGCGGCTAAAAGGTAATACTATGCTCCCGACTGCCATTGCCAAGCCAAGGATACCGCCAGACTTCACCAAGGTACGACGGCTGACACCTTCGGACATTGGGTCGTTTACTTTGTTTTCCAACATAACTCACTCCACGTTTTACCCAGGTATTGATAAACGTCATGCCTTTGACTCAAGGCAACGGGCAGGGAGACAGATCCGATGTCTGTTAATAGGCTTGTATAAAAACCCTTCTCCAGGAGTGGATATTACTCAGAAGTGGTTAGTGAACTTTGTCTGCTATCAATAAAGCGGGGGAAGTAGATGAAAGAAAAAGGACTTTCGAACAAAGGGATAATAATTTTCTTATAAAAAAAGCGCCCGTAGGCGCTTTTTATGCAGCGGCTAATTAATTAACCGATATATTCCAGGCCACCCATGTATGGGCGTAATACTTCTGGCACCTGAATGCGGCCATCAGCTTGCTGGTAGTTCTCCAGCACCGCCACCAGCGTGCGACCCACAGCCAAACCAGAACCGTTCAGCGTGTGCACCAGACGCGGCTTTTTCTCGGTTTTGCTGCGGCAGCGCGCTTGCATACGGCGCGCCTGATAATCCCACATGTTGGAGCAGGAGGAGATCTCACGGTACGTATTTTGCGCCGGCAGCCATACTTCCAGATCGTAGGTTTTGCATGAACCTGCGCCCATGTCACCGGTACACAGCAACATTTTACGGTAAGGCAGGTTCAACAACTGCAGCACTTTCTCTGCATGGCCGGTCAGTTCTTCCAGCGTAGCCATTGAATCTTCTGGACGTACGATCTGCACCATCTCGACCTTATCGAACTGGTGCATACGGATCAAACCACGCGTGTCACGGCCATAAGAACCGGCTTCAGCACGGAAACATGGCGTATGCGCGGTCATCTTCAGCGGCAGAGATTCCTCTTCCAGGATCTCGTCACGTACCAGGTTGGTCAACGGCACTTCTGCTGTTGGGATCAACGCATAGTTGCTGCTGTCCGATTCTTCTTCCAGGGGTTTGGTGTGGAACAGGTCTTCACCAAACTTCGGCAACTGGCCGGTACCGTACAAGGTTGCGTGGTTCACCAAGTAAGGTACGTAAGTTTCCAGGTAGCCGTGCTGTTCAGTGTGCAGATCCAGCATGAATTGGGATAACGCACGGTGCATGCGGGCGATTTGCCCTTTCATCACCACAAAACGGGAACCCGTCAATTTAACTGCGGCGGCAAAGTCCAGGCCACCGGCCATTTCGCCAAGATCGACATGATCGCGCACCGGGAAATCGTACTGACGCGGTTCGCCCCAGCGGCTGACTTCCTGGTTATCGCTGTCGTCTTTACCCACTGGCACAGCATCGTCCGGCAAGTTCGGGATCGCCAACGCATAGTCACGGATTTCAGCCTGCAGCTGATCCAGTGCGGCCTTGGCAGAATCCAGCTTGTCACCCAGTTCGTTCACTTCGCGACGCAGCGGCTCAATGTCTTCCCCGCGCGCTTTAGCCGCGCCGATGGATTTCGATCGGGAGTTACGTTCGGCCTGCAGTGTTTCAGTTTCTACCTGCAGAACTTTGCGGCGCTCTTCTTGAGAACGCAGCAGATCCAGATCGAGTTTAAAGCCTCGGCGAGCCAGTTTGACGGCGACTGCGTCTAGCTCATTACGCAGCAGATTGGGATCGAGCATGCTAATCCTGTGCTTATTGTTATTGAAAGAAAATTTGTTGTTTTATTCGGCTGAATTTGAAGCCGTATAAAGGAGAGTGATACCCGCTAACCTTACCGCAACGGCAACGCTAGCGGTAGCGTTTTGTCTGGCTATTTTGATCCTGCTCAGCCAGCCATGCCAGCTTTTCGCCGATTTTACCTTCCAGGCCCCGTGAGGTTGGATGATAGTAACGCGTCTTGGCCATTTCGGGTGGGAAATAGTCTTCACCCGCCGCATAAGCATTGGGCTCATCGTGAGCGTAGCGGTACTCCGCGCCCAACCCCATTTCTTTCATCAATTTGGTTGGTGCATTGCGCAGATGTTCCGGCACGTCGTAGTCGGCCATCTCTTTGGCGTCACGCATGGCCGCTTTAAAAGCGGTATAAACTGCATTGCTTTTTGGTGCACAAGCCAGATAGACGATAGCCTGAGCAATAGCGCGCTCGCCTTCTGCCGGCCCGACGCGGGTGAAACAGTCCCAGGCGGCGATCGCCACCTGCATACCCCGCGGATCGGCATTGCCGACATCTTCTGAGGCAATCGCCAGAAGCCGGCGCGCCACATACAGCGGATCGCCCCCGGCTGTAATAATACGCGCATACCAATACAGTGCAGCATCTGGTGCCGAGCCGCGTACCGATTTATGCAGCGCCGAGATCAAATCGTAATAACGGTCACCTTTATTATCGAAACGCGCACTGCGTTCGCCGGAGACTTCTTTCAGTAATTCCGGCGTCAGCACGCGTATGCCTTTGGCGTTAATTTCCGCCATATCAGCCATCATTTCCAGGCTGTTCAACGCCCGGCGTGCGTCCCCCCCCACCAGCTCGGACAGCATACGGCGGGTCTCTTCAGGCAGTTCGATATTCTGGCCGCCAAAACCCCGGCCGTTGTCTTGCATCGCCTGATCCAGCACCTGGCTGATATCGTCGGCAGTTAGTGCTTTCAACAGATACACACGAGCACGTGACAACAGCGCCGAGTTCAGCTCAAAGGACGGGTTTTCGGTGGTTGCGCCGATAAAGGTTATGGTGCCGTCTTCAATATGCGGCAGGAAGGCGTCCTGTTGGCTTTTATTGAAACGATGCACTTCATCTACAAACAAGATAGTGCGACGACCGGCGTCACGGTTCTGGCGCGCACGCTCGATCGCCTCACGGATCTCTTTAATGCCGGACGTCACGGCCGAAATCCGCTCGACGTCCGCTTGACCGTAACGACCAATCAATTCCGCCAGCGTCGTTTTCCCGGTGCCCGGCGGCCCCCACAGAATCATCGAATGCAGTTGCCCTGCCTCGATAGCGCGTGGCAAAGGCTTGCCGGCAGCCAACAGGTGCTGTTGGCCGATATACTGTGCCAGCGTTGTCGGCCGCATGCGGGCGGCCAACGGCTGGAACTCGTTCTGGGAAAAATCGAGCGACATATTACTCACGCTGACCTCACTGGCGCTGGTCGTCCAGCGTCACCCCCTTCGGCGGGGTAAATTTAAATTTGCTGGCATCAGCAGCAACATTCTGCTGGCTTTTCAGTGCATAAGAACTACGCTGGCCGTCCTGCTCAACCGCAGCAAAACTGCGAATAGTACCGCTGTTCGTGACGGTAATAGCGAACTGTTTCAGGTTGCCATTGCTGGTTTTTGGCGTAAGTTCAAAATCATCACCTTTCTGCTTAACGTTGTACTGTTTCCAGTCATTGGCGTTGTTGCGGGTGATCAGCATAAACGGCGTATTACCCGTGGCGTTTTTCAACCAGGTTGCCGTCACTTGTTCAACAAAGGGGTTGTAGAACCACAGGGTTTGCCCGTCTGATACCAACACGCTCTCGTCTGGCGAGGTCATGTGCCAATTAAACAGATTTGGGCGCTTCACCCAAAGTTCACCTTCTCCCTGCTGTACGGCAGCGCCATCGCTGCTGGTCACAGTTTGGGAGAAGCTAGCGTGGAAACTGTTCACTTTCGCCAGGCGACTTTGCAGATCCTGCGCGGCGTCGGCCAACACAGAGGTGGAAGCGAATCCCGAAAGCAGACAACAGGCAACTAACAGTTTTTTCATTATTCCAGATACCTTATGAAATGCGTTAACCGCAAGGCGTTGCCGTGCGGGTCAAATTAACCCTTAACCCCTTTACTCTACCCGAAGCTATCGGCAGGCAGATAGGCCAATGTTCCGAGAAGCCAGGGGTTTACGCTTCTTTGCACAAGGGCCGCTAAGCGGCCCTTTATTATTTAATAACAACGATTAAAGCGTCATCAGTCATGCCGTGGCGGTGCCAGCACCTCGCGGTTGCCATTGTGCCCTTGCTCACTGACGATGCCCTGCGCTTCCATCTGTTCGATAATGCGCGCGGCGCGGTTATAGCCGATACGGAACTGGCGCTGTACACCGGAAATAGAGGCGCGGCGTTTATCCACCACAAACTCTACCGCCTGATCAAACAACGGATCCAACTCCTCATCACCGTCCAGACCGCCACCAGCACCGCCCTCACCGTCGTCACTGCTGCTAAGAATACCCTCTTTATATTGAGGTCGCTCACGCGCTTTCCAATCCTTAACCACGGCATGAACTTCCTGATCGCGCACAAATGCACCGTGTACACGGACAGGAATAGACGAGTTAGGCGCCAGATAGAGCATGTCACCCATACCCAGCAATGATTCAGCACCGCCCTGATCGAGGATGGTACGCGAGTCAATCTTGCTGGACACGGTAAAGGCGATACGGGTTGGGATGTTGGCCTTGATCAGACCGGTGATCACATCCACCGACGGACGCTGAGTTGCCAGCACCAGGTGGATCCCCGCAGCTCGCGCTTTTTGCGCCAGACGAGCAATCAACTCCTCAACCTTTTTACCGACCGTCATGATCAAGTCAGCAAACTCGTCCACCATCACTACGATATAAGGCTCTTTTTCCAATACCGGTGGGGTGATGTCCATGCTGTCTGTTGGTTTCCAGAACGGATCTGGGATTGGGCGTCCCATCGCCTCTGCCTGGTCAACACGTTCGTTATAACCGGCCAAATTACGCACGCCGAGCGCAGACATCAGCTTGTAACGGCGTTCCATCTCGGCGACGCACCAACGCAATGCGTTGGCAGCGTCTTTCATGTCAGTTACCACGTCTGTCAGCAGGTGTGGAATACCTTCATAGACAGACAGTTCCAGCATTTTCGGGTCGATCATGATAAAGCGCACTTCTTTCGGCGTGGCTTTATACAAGATGCTCAGGATCATGGCATTGACCCCTACCGATTTACCGGAACCCGTCGTCCCTGCGACCAGTAAGTGTGGCATTTTCGCAAGATCTGCCACCACAGGTTCACCGGAAATGTCTTTACCCAATACGATGGCCAGCGGCGATGGATTATCACGGAACGCGGGGCAATCCAGCACTTCACGCAGATAGACGGTTTGGCGTTTGACGTTAGGCAGTTCCAACCCAACGTAAGGTTTACCGGGGATCACCTCAACCACACGCACCGCTGAGGTCGACAATGAACGCGCCAAATCGCGAGACAGATTTGAAATACGTGCAGCCTTGACACCCGGAGCCAGATCCAACTCAAAGCGTGTAATGACCGGCCCTGGCAGGATATCAACCACGTCGGCCTTCACACGGTAATCGGCGAGGCTGGCTTCGACCAAGCGCGCTTTTTGTTCCAACGCAAAGGTATCTACCGGCTCAACCTCTTTCGGGGCTTCCGTCAGCAGATCCAACGTCGGCAACGGCGTGGTTGGTTTTTGCAGCGGCATATCATTACGCATCAGGAACGGGTGGATCAGGCTATCCATCGCTGGCTGCTGCGGTGCGGCTGGTGCCGGTTGCGCGACAGGTTGCTGATAAGCCGGTTGCTGTTGCTGAGTGGCCGATTGCTGCTGCGGTTGTTGGTAAGCCTGTTGGTACGGTTGTACCGGCGGTGTCTGCGGCTGAGCTTGCGGCTGATAAACCGGCGCTGCAGGCTCAAACTGGCCGAACGGCACATCATCTTCACGTTCGCTTTGCTGCTCAATACGGTCTTCAAGCTGTGGCGACAAGGTGAACAAGGGTTCAACGGGGCCATCATCAACCAAATCATCCATCGGCGAGAAACCAAACGCATTGCGCGTGTCTACCGGCGTGGTTGCCTGTGCTGACGGTGTAGCTTCTTGTTGCCCATAGCGCTGGCTTTGCTGTTCAGCAAAGGCCTGACGCAGTGCGGCCTCCTGCAGAGCCGCCTCATCGTCCTGGTTATCTTGCGCGTATTCCTCGCCATAACGCTGATTTTGCTGTTCGGCAAACGCCTGGCGCAACGCGGCTTCCTGCAAGGCTTCATCATCCTGCTCTGGCGCAAGACTCTCGGCGTTCGGCAATGGCTCGTCATCCCCTCGGCTACGCTGTTCCTGTTCGGCAATGCGCTGTGAAGGCAGCTTGATACCGTAAGAGGCCAGTTCACGCCGGGTAGGAATGCGTACAGGGTTCGGGCGTGGCAATTCAGGGCCAAGGCCTTGTTTCACCTGCGAGTTAGCCTCACTGGTAGCGGTAAATGCCGGCATAAACGTATTGGCGGCGACAGCACCCGCTACCGCAGTTGCAGCGACAGGAGCCTGAGGTTTCACGCTACCAAACGGCGTAACGGCAGGTTCAACGGCACTGAAACCAGCCGGAGCACTGATGTCTGCGCTATCACGCTGGGCGGCAGAAAAATCGAACGGGGAACGTTCGTGCGCCGGTGATGCAGCCGGAACATCCCAGTTGCCCAAGCGCGGTTCATTATCCTCGTCCTGGTAAGGATCCGCCGAACGCGTCAACGTCGGCGCCGGTGTCTCTTCAGGGATCTCGAACGAATACAATGGCGGTGGCGCGTTTTCCTCTACCCTGCTCATTGGGTGTTGATTCACCGATGCGGGTGCAGCCGGTGCCACGGTAACCGACGGTGCCTGTGCTACGACAGGAGCCGCAGTAACCGGCGTACTGGCTACCGCTGGTGCAACGGGTACGGCATCAGCAGGATCGTCATCATTAGCCCGCAAGCCGCTGAGTAAGGGATCCTGTGCATCTTCTGCTTCTGCCGCCAACTTGGCGGTTTCCGCTACGGAAGGCGCAGAGAACAACACGTCGTCTTCCGCCGCATTGGCCGCCGCCGCAGTCGCGCCCACAGCAAGCGCGGCTTCTTTCTGTGCAGGTTCGGCAAGTTCTTCGACATAACGATCATCGTCGTCGTGATAACGGTCTTCACGGCGTGATCGGTTAGTCATAAAGGTCGCCGTACCCAGCACCGCGCCGCCGATTCTTTCGGCGATCACCAGCCAAGACCAACCGGTAAACAACGTAAGCCCCGCAGCCCAGACGCACAGCAGCCCTAAGGTTGCACCGATGCCGTTGAACCACGGCAGCATGGCATTGCTCAGCAAACTGCCGATAACGCCGCCGGAAGCGAAGTAATAGAGATCGTCGACATTCAATGCCGCCAGGCCACACGAGGTGAGCACCAGCGCCAACGTGCCGATCAGGCGCAATGAAAGCGCAAAATAGTCGATGTATTCGCCGTTGCCGCGCTGACGGTAAGCCGCCCAGCACAACATGAGCATGATCGGTGGTATCGCATAGGCGAGTACCCCGAAGGTGAAGAACAGCGTGTCGGCCATCCAGGCCCCGACGCCACCGCCCAGGTTATGAATCGGCTCATGCCACGCGGTCTGCGACCAGCTTGGGTCAGATGGATTAAAACTGACCAAGGCAGCCATGAGGTAAATGGCAAAAATGGCCACCACGATCAACACAGCTTCGAGCAAACGGCGACCGCTGCTGAGTTTTCTCAAGGTAACTTCTTTATCTTCTGTATATTCCTGGCTCAAGAAAGGCTCTCCAGGTTCCTGTTAGCTGACATAGCAACAGCGCCGAGAAGCTTCCCCGGCGCCGAAACTGTATGAATAAACAGGAGTGTAACCAATTTAATCAGGTTTTGCACCTGCACCCTACCGTGTTTTGATAACCAGACGGTTACTCTGTTTCACTTCTTCCATGACTACGTAGGTACGGGTGTCGTTAACCCCCGGCAAACGCAGCAAGGTTTCACCGAGCAATTTACGGTAAGCAGACATATCCGGTACACGGGTTTTCAACAGATAGTCGAAATCACCAGACACCAGATGACACTCCTGAATTTCTTCAAGCTTCTGCACTGCTGAGTTGAATTGCTCAAACACATCTGGCGCGCCGCGGTTCAACGTGATTTCCACGAAGACCAACAGTGACGCATCCAGATAATGCGGGTTGAGCAAAGCGGTATAGCCATGAATAAAACCCTGGCGCTCGAGGCGGCGCACGCGTTCTAAACATGGTGTTGGAGATAACCCCACGCGCTTCGAAAGCTCAACGTTCGAAATACGCCCATCCTTCTGCAGCTCGTTCAGGATATTGCGGTCGATACGGTCGAGATCTTTACCCGGGCGTTTCTTATTGTCTGCCATTATTATTGTCTCTCTTATTTTCTTCCCTGCACTTGCCACACCCTAGCCAACGTCAATGTGTAAGGGTTCGTTCCAAGCGAAGACCCGATGCCTGTCATATGCTTCACTACCATCATCCACCGTTGTGCAGTCTGTCTGTCAAACCCTGCACAGGGTGTTTAAATGACGTTAATCGCAAGAAGAAATTTGCAATTCACCTGCGCGATATCCTCTCACCTGCTGTACAAGGTTTCAGCTACGGCGCAAAACTCTGCGCCAACGCCGTAAATACGTACGATTTACTGCAGGTGTGGGGATAATTTCTTCTTCCTATGATGTTTTCGCAAATGCGCAGCGGATTGTCAAAGTAAAAGAAGCAAAATCAGAAGAACGTACCGTCATGAAAAGTTAGCACCCCGTTTTTAGTTATGAATCGCTGGCTTAAAAACCCCGCAGAGAAGGCACCTAAACCCGCTTAACGTGCTGTTTCCCGTTATGTGCACCCAATATCGCAGTAAGCCCTTTCCATAAGTTAAATTGCTGCGTTTTACGCTCGATTTAGCAGCAAAACAATAATTAATAGGCAATGACTATCAAACAAATCGTTAACAACATCCCCTGACGCTTTTTTTAATGCGGCATTTTCCCTACAATCGGATCCATTGTCCGCCATTGTGGGAAAAGAGGTTATTCATGGGCACGGCTAAACACAGCAAATTATTGATTCTGGGCTCCGGCCCGGCTGGCTACACCGCCGCAGTTTATGCAGCGCGCGCCAACCTGAGCCCGGTACTGATTACCGGTATGGAACAAGGCGGTCAACTGACCACCACTACTGAAGTGGAAAACTGGCCAGGTGATGCCGAAGGTCTGACTGGCCCTGCGCTCATGGAGCGTATGCGCGAGCATGCAGAAAAATTCCAGACCGAGATTGTGTTTGACCACATCAACAGCGTTGATCTGCAAAACCGTCCGTTCCGTCTGTTTGGTGACAGTGCTGAATACACCTGTGATGCACTGATCATCGCCACTGGCGCATCGGCCCGTTACCTTGGCCTGCCGACTGAAGAGGCCTTTAAAGGCAAAGGCGTTTCCGCCTGCGCAACCTGCGACGGGTTCTTCTACCGCAATCAGAAAGTCGCGGTCGTCGGCGGCGGTAACACCGCCGTTGAAGAAGCGCTGTATCTGTCCAACATTGCAGCCGAAGTTCACCTGATTCACCGTCGTGACAGCTTCCGTTCAGAGAAGATCCTGATCAACCGACTGATGGAAAAAGTGAAAAGCGGCAATATCGTACTGCATACCGACCATACTCTGGACGAAGTGCTGGGCGATGAAATGGGCGTTACCGGTGTACGTATCCGCAGCACCAAAGAAGAGAACGAAACACGGGAACTGGCGTTGGCCGGCGTGTTTATCGCCATCGGTCACAGCCCGAACACCAGCATTTTCGGTGGTCAGCTGGAGTTGGAGAACGGGTATATCAAAGTGCAGTCCGGTATTCACGGCAATGCTACCCAGACAACCATTCCTGGCGTATTCGCCGCTGGCGACGTGATGGACCACATCTACCGCCAGGCGATCACTTCCGCCGGTACCGGTTGTATGGCGGCATTGGATGCTGAGCGTTACCTGGACGGCATCGCCAACGCAGAAGTGCTGTAACGGCACAGCGTGTCAGCTTGAAAAGCGGCTACCTTAGCCGCTTTTTTTGTATTTAAAACAAAATCAGGCGGGTGTTCGATGCAAAATCTTCTCCACTGGCGTCTGTTGGTCGCCGTGGCCGATAGCGGCAAAATCACCTTGGCGGCAAATCAATGTGGCATGACTCAGTCCGGTGCCAGCCAGGCCATCGCTCAGTTGGAAGAGGCGTTGAATACTCCGTTGTTGGTCCGACTACCGCATAGCGTTACGCTAACGCAAAGCGGTGAGCAAATCGTCAGCCATGCCCGCGCCATGCTGGCCGAACTCAATGCTATCCAGCACTACGCACTGCAGGCGCAAAGTGCGTTCGCCGGCAAAATACGCCTGGCCAGTTTCCCTTCAGCATTTGCTCTGTTGTTACCCCCGCTGCTGCGCAAATTTAATCGCCGCTTTCCCGCCATTGAACTGATTCAGTTGGAAGGCACCGATCTGGAAGTCGAAAATTGGCTGGCGTTGGAAGCTGCCGATATTGGCGTCGTGTTGAATCCGAAAACGGAACGGCTAAGCTTTCCGCTGGGAAAAGACCTATGGCTTGCCGTGACGGCCACGGCTCATCCGCTGGCCAGAAGCCGCCAGCCAGTAGATTTCAGCGAACTGGTTAAACAGCCGTTTGTATTAGCCACCGGCGGTTGCCAGCTCAATGCCCAGTTGCTGGCGCAGCAGGCAGGTTTGGCCCTGACGGATGTTCGCGTCACCGTCAGTGACTGGAACACGGCACTGACGCTGGTGCGTGAAGGAATTGGCATATCGCTGGTGCCGGCATCGGTAATACCTGCCGATACGCCAGGCATTTGCGCCCTGCCGCTCAGCGCGCCACTTTATCGCCATTTTGGCCTGGTTTGCTCATTCACCGGCGCAAGCTCTGCGCCAGTGCAAACCTTGTTGCACTATCTACAAGATCATCTGCCGCTGCCCGTCAGTAGCTGAGCTGATATCGGGTTTCTGAGATTCTAATTTTTCTGTCGACAGCGCCGACGGCATTCTGACGGGCAAGCGATGTCGCTTTTTGCCTCAGGAATATCCCCATGAAACTCTATTTTGCGCCCGATGCCTGTTCCCTCTCGCCCCATATCGTTCTGCGGGAATTAGATTTGCCGTTCGAGCTCATCCGCGTTAATAACCGCACCAAACGCAGCGCCGACGGCGGAGATTTTTATCAGGTTAATCCCAAAGGTTACGTCGCCGCATTGATGCTGGACGACGGAAAGGTGATCACCGAAGGTGCTGCCATCGTGCAGTACCTGGCGGATTTGCGCCCTGAGGCCGCGCTGGCCCCGCCAAACGCGACCTTCGAACGGGTGCGTTTGCAGGAGTGGCTGAACTTCATTACCAGCGAGATCCACGCAGGATCAAGTCCGCTGTTCAACTCAAGCCTGCCGGAAGAGGTTAAAACACGGTTTTGCGACACGCTGCGACGCCGCCTCGATTTTGTTGCTCAGACGCTGGACGAACAGGCTTTTCTACTGGGAGAAGCTTTCAGCGTTGCGGATGCCTATCTGTTCACCGTGTTGCGCTGGATGGATCAGTTTTCCATCGACCTCAAATACTGGCCATCGATAACCCGTTATATGTCGCTGATTAGCCAGCGCAGATCCGTGCAAACCGCCCTGGCGGCGGAGGCGGCCAGTCAAGCGGTGCCATAATCCTGCTGTTGTCGTCTGTTATACCGATATTTGACCGCTTTATTATTTTCAGTCTGCCGGGTGAAGAGGTAACATTGCCCCTCACTTGTTCGCTTCAGGTTGGGGCAAACACTTTTTTTAACAGTACGTTAACCTTGTCTGTAACAACAGGCGCCGGCGACGCAGACTCTTATCTGATGAAAAAAACCAGACAGCAACAGTTAACCCGTTGGCTCAAAACGCAGAGCACCCTGGCGCAGCGTTGGCTGCGCCTTTCCATGGTATTAGGGCTGATAAGCGGCATGCTGATTGTCGCGCAAGCATGGCTC
This sequence comes from Serratia sp. PL17, assembly GCF_017832355.1. Lineage (GTDB taxonomy): Bacteria > Pseudomonadota > Gammaproteobacteria > Enterobacterales > Enterobacteriaceae > Serratia. The sequence continues at coordinate 434,456 of NZ_JAFIBY010000001.1, read as the reverse complement.
TTAGCCGCCCTGCTCCACGCCCTGATTATCGAACACACCCCGCGTGAACAGTTGATCCCTTCGTTTATTTGGCTTGCCGCCACCTTCGCGTTGCGGGCGATATTAAGCTGGCTGCGAGAGCGCGTTGGTTTTATCTGCGGACAGGTGATCCGCCAGCGGATGCGTCGTCAGGTACTGGATAAACTGCAACAACTCGGCCCTGCCTGGGTCCAGGGCAAGCCTGCAGGTAGCTGGGCCAGCATCATCGTCGAACAGATTGAGGACATGCAGGATTATTACTCCCGCTATCTGCCGCAGATGTATCTGGCGGTGTTTATCCCATTGCTGATTCTGATTACCGTATTCCCGATTAACTGGGCCGCGGGCCTGATCCTACTGACCACCGCCCCGCTGATCCCCATGTTTATGGCGCTGGTTGGTATGGGGGCCGCCGACGCCAATCGCCGCAACTTTGTCGCGCTGGCACGGCTGAGCGGCAATTTCCTTGATCGCCTTCGGGGTTTGGACACGCTGCGTTTATTTAACCGCGCTGAAGCGGAAACTGCACACATCGCCAAATCGTCCGAAGATTTCCGTAGCCGCACCATGGAAGTGCTGCGGTTGGCATTCCTGTCTTCAGCCGTGCTGGAGTTCTTTGCCTCCATCTCCATCGCGGTGGTCGCAGTGTATTTTGGTTTTTCGTTCCTTGGTGAACTGAACTTCGGCAGTTACGGCACCGGTGTCACCTTGTTTGCAGGCTTCCTGGTGCTGATCCTTGCGCCGGAATTTTTCCAACCGCTGCGTGACCTCGGCGCCTTTTACCATGCCAAGGCGCAGGCCGTGGGCGCTGCTGAAGCCCTTGAAACCTTCCTCAGTGCAGAAGGCGAACAAATGGGCAAGGGTACGCAAACGCTAAACACCGATGCGCCACTGGAACTGCACGCCCAGAGTCTGGAGATCCTGTCGCCGAATGGCGTCCTGCTGGCTGGCCCACTGAGCTTTACGCTTGCTCCACACCAGCGCATTGCGTTGGTAGGGTTGAGCGGTGCCGGTAAAAGTTCGTTGTTGAATCTGCTGCTCGGCTTCCTGCCCTATCGCGGCTCGCTGACAGTCAACGGTATTGAGTTGCGCGACCTGGCCGCCGAAAGCTGGCGCCAGCAGCTTGGCTGGGTAGGACAGAACCCACACCTTCCGGCACTGACACTGCGGGCCAATATCCTGCTAGGGAATCCGCAGGCCAGCGAGGCGCAATTGCAGCAAGCGGTAGAGCAAGCCTACGTCGGCGAAATTCTGCCGTATCTGCCACAGGGATTAGATACCGACGTCGGCGATAACGCGGCACGTCTTTCCGTCGGCCAGGCTCAACGCGTCGCGGTGGCCCGGGCGCTCATCAGCCCTCGTCGTTTGCTGCTGCTGGATGAACCGGCTGCCAGCCTTGATGCCCACAGCGAGCGTCGAGTCATGCAGGCTCTGAATGCCGCTTCGTATCAGCAAACCACCCTGCTGGTTACGCACCAGTTGGAAGATACCGAAGATTACGACCAGATTTGGGTCATGGAAGGCGGGCAAATTGTCCAGCAAGGCGATTACGCCACGCTGAGCGCACAGCCGGGCCTGTTTGCCAACCTGATCGCACACCGCCGCGGGGATCTCTAATCATGCGTGTTTTGCTGCCGTTCCTGGCACTGTACCGTCGTCACAGCCTATTGATCTGCCTGGGCATTGTTTTAGCCATCGTCACCCTATTGGCCAGCATCGGTCTATTGGCGCTATCGGGCTGGTTCCTCGCGGCGTCAGCCTTGGCTGGGTTGGCGGGTCTATTCACCTTCAACTACATGCTGCCGGCTGCCGGCGTACGTGGTGCCGCAATTTTCCGCACGGCCGGGCGCTATGCCGAACGTGTTGTCAGCCATGACGCGACCTTCCGCGTGTTGTCCCATCTGCGGGTGTTTACCTTTGAAAAGATCCTGCCGCTGTCACCGGGCGGCATTGCCCGCTTCCGTCAGGCCGATCTGCTTAACCGGTTGGTCGCCGATGTCGATACGCTGGACCATTTATATCTGCGGGTCATCTCGCCGCTGGTCAGTGCCGCCGTGGTGATTGCCGTCGTTACATACGGCCTGAGCTGGTTAGATACGTCCCTGGCGCTGACGCTGGGCGGTATTCTGCTGCTGCTGCTGTTACTGGTGCCCCCGGTATTTTACCGTGCTGGTAAACCCATTGGCGGTCAGTTAACCGCTTTGCGTGGTCAATACCGCACCGATCTGACCGCGTGGCTGCAAGGCCAGGCTGAACTGGTGGTGTTCGGCGCAGTTGATAGCTTCCGTACAGCCCTGGATACCACAGAACAACACTGGCAGCGTCGCCAATGGCAACAGGCTTCGCTCGGCGGTATGGCACAGGCGTTGATGATCCTGGCCAGCGGTTTAACAGTCGCGCTGTTGCTGTGGCTTACAGCCGCAGGCGTCGGTGGTGACAGCCAACCCGGAGCCTTGATTGCGCTGTTTGTTTTTGCCGCACTGGCCTCGTTTGAAGCACTGATGCCGGTCGCGGGGGCCTTCCAGCATCTGGGGCAGGTGATCGCTTCCGCCACACGCGTAAAGCAAGTGATCGACCGAAAACCCGAAGTCACATTCCCAGCCCACGGCCCGGCGGCCGAAAGCGACGCGACCTTGAACTTACAGCAGCTTACGTTTACCTACCCCGACCAACCGTTACCGGTGTTGCAGGACGTCACGCTGGAGATTGCCGCCGGTGAGCACATTGCGCTACTTGGGCGTACCGGATGCGGTAAATCGACCTTGCTGCAATTGCTGACACGCGCCTGGAATGCCAATAGCGGTCAGGTGCTGCTCAATGGACACCCATTGGGCTCTTACGATGAGGCGACGCTACGCCAGATGACAACCGTCGTCAGCCAGCGCGTTCATATCTTCAGCGATACGCTGCGTGAAAACCTGCGCATTGCTGCGCCCGCAGCAGCTGATGAACAGTTGCGCGAAGTGCTACAGCAGGTGGGTCTGGATAAGTTGCTGGAGAACGAGGGGCTGAATGCCTGGCTTGGGGATGGCGGTCGCCAACTTTCTGGCGGTGAACAGCGCCGCCTGGGCATTGCCCGTGCATTGTTACACCAAGCTCCTCTCCTGTTGCTCGATGAACCTACCGAAGGCCTGGACGCAGAGACCGAACAGCAGATCCTGGCGTTGCTGCGCCAACACTGTCAGGGTAAAACGCTGATTCTGGTTACTCACCGTCTCTACGGCTTAGAACACCTTGACCGCATCTGCGTGATGGACGGCGGCAGAATTGTCGAGCAAGGCGATCATGCCATGTTGATGGGCTTGCAGGGGCGTTATGCTCGCTTTCGCCAACGTATCAGTGATATACCTCTGTAAAATGGCCTGTAGAGCACGCTGAGAACTTATATGCGCATTGTTAAGCTGTCACCGCAGTCACTGGCATTTCCCTCTCCTGAGGGCGCTCTGCGCGATCCTAATGGCCTGCTGGCCATTGGCGGCGATCTGACCGCACCGCGTTTGCTGGCCGCCTATGAACGCGGCATCTTCCCCTGGTTTTCGCCGGGGGAAGCCATTTTGTGGTGGTCACCTGACCCGCGAGCCGTGTTGTTCCCTGCCGAACGCCATATCAGCCGGAGTTTGAAACGCTTTCTGCGCAGCAATCCTTTCCGCGTTACGCTGAATCACGACTTCGCGGCGGTCATCGCCGCCTGCGCCGATCGTCCGCAGGAAGGCACCTGGATTGGCCCTGAGGTTCAGCGCGCTTATCTGCACCTGCATCGCCTCGGTTTAGCTCATTCGATCGAAGTGTGGCAGGATGACGCACTGGTAGGCGGCATGTACGGCGTGGCTCAGGGCGCACTGTTTTGCGGTGAATCGATGTTCAGCCGTACAACCAACGCGTCCAAGTGTGCACTGATGGCTTTTTGTCAGCATTTTGCCGCTTATGGCGGAGAATTGATTGACTGTCAGGTGCTTAACGCTCACACTGCCACGCTGGGAGCGAGAGAGATCCCCCGACGACAATTTTTGCAGCAGCTCAGTCAACTTCAGCGCAAGCCGTTAGCGCCAGAGTGCTGGGCACCGCAAGTATTACCCCCACAGCAGGTTGAACCACCCTCCCCAACAAACTAATTTTGCGGAAACGGTGCAATGTTCACCGACACTTCTTTACATAATGTGGGTTTTTCGGCATTATCTTGCCGGTTAAAAACTAAGGTAGTTAGACCTAGAGGATTCGATGGCCAAAGAAGACAATATTGAAATGCAGGGCACCGTTCTTGATACGCTGCCGAACACCATGTTCCGCGTTGAATTAGAAAACGGGCACGTGGTAACCGCACATATCTCCGGTAAAATGCGTAAGAACTACATCCGCATCCTGACGGGCGACAAAGTCACTGTAGAGCTGACCCCGTACGACCTGAGCAAAGGCCGCATTGTCTTCCGTAGCCGTTAATCGGCTCACTCGTCGCCAGCCGATGGCGGCACCGAGGATGTAATGCCTCCGGAGCCCTTTCCGTTTACCCCCGTAGCAACGTTCAACATCGAGTTGCAGGAGCGCAGGTAAACTGAGAGGGCTCAATCATTTCTGTTGTGGTGATGATTGCACCCATAAAAAAAGCGATGCCGAAGCATCGCTTTTTCGTTATTTGACTCAGGCTTAGTGCACTGCACCTTCATCCGCTTTACGCATCGATGCGCTGAGGAAGTGGTAAGTCAGTTTCTGGTTATCCTTGTCCAGCTCAACCTTGACCGAACCACCGTCCACCAGCGAACCGAACAGCAGTTCGTTAGCCAGCGGTTTCTTCAGGTTTTCCTGCATGACACGCGCCATCGGACGCGCACCCATCGCACGGTCGTAGCCTTTCACTGACAGCCAGTCACGCGCTTCGTCGCTCACTTCCAGCGACACGCCCTTCGCATCCAGCTGCGCTTGCAGTTCGACGATAAACTTGTCGACAACCTGCTGAATCACCTCGGTCGACAGATGGTTAAACCAAAGAATGTTGTCCAGACGGTTACGGAATTCCGGCGTGAACACTTTTTTGATCTCTTCCATCGCGTCGGTGCTGTTGTCCTGCTGAACCAGACCAATCGATTTACGCTCTGTTTCACGCACCCCGGCGTTGGTGGTCATCACCAGGATCACGTTGCGGAAATCCGCCTTACGGCCGTTATTGTCGGTCAGCGTCCCGTTGTCCATCACCTGCAACAGCAGGTTGAAGACATCCGGATGGGCCTTCTCGATTTCATCCAGCAGCACCACTGAGTGAGGATGCTTGAGCACCGCATCAGTCAGCAAACCACCCTGATCGTAACCAACATAGCCCGGAGGCGCACCAATCAGGCGGCTCACCGTATGGCGTTCCATATACTCGGACATATCAAAACGCAGCAGCTTGATATCCATCGCCTTCGCCAACTGCACCGTTACCTCGGTTTTCCCGACGCCGGTTGGCCCGGCAAACAGGAATGAACCGACAGGCTTGCGATCGTGGCCCAGGCCTGCACGACTCATTTTGATCGCTTCGGTCAGGGCTTCAATGGCCTGATCCTGCCCGAACACCAGCATTTTCAGACGATCACCCAGGCTTCTCAATACATCACGATCGCTCGCCGATACGGTTTTTTCCGGGATGCGCGCAATACGCGCTACCACCGATTCAATATCAGCAACGTTGACGGTTTTCTTACGCTTGCTGATCGGCAATAAGCGGCTGCGAGCCCCCGCCTCGTCGATCACGTCAATGGCCTTATCCGGCAAATGGCGGTCGTTGATGTATTTTACCGACAGCTCAACCGCAGCACGCACCGCTTTCGCGGTATAACGCACATCGTGGTGCGCTTCGTACTTGGTCTTCAGGCCATTGATGATCTGAATGGTTTCTTCCGGCGTCGGTTCAGTAATGTCGATTTTCTGGAAGCGACGGGCCAAGGCACGATCTTTTTCAAAGATATTGCTGAATTCCTGGTAAGTGGTCGAACCGATAACTCGGATCTTGCCGCTGGACAGCAGCGGTTTGATCAGGTTGGCGGCATCGACTTGCCCACCGGACGCCGCGCCGGCACCGATGATGGTGTGGATCTCATCGATAAACAGGATGCTGTTCTTGTCCTGCTCCAGTTGCTTCAGTAACGCTTTAAAACGTTTCTCAAAGTCACCGCGGTATTTCGTACCCGCCAGCAGCGAACCGATGTCCAGCGAATACAACGTGCAGTCCGCCATCACTTCCGGGACGTCGCCCTGCACAATGCGCCAAGCCAGCCCTTCAGCGATCGCGGTTTTGCCAACGCCAGACTCCCCTACCAACAGCGGGTTGTTCTTGCGACGACGGCACAGCACCTGGATAGCACGTTCCAGCTCAGGATCACGGCCAATCAATGGATCAATGCCGCCCACCCGGGCCAGTTGATTGAGGTTGGTGGTGAAGTTTTCCATACGGTCTTCCCCTCCGGACTGCTCTTCATTCACCGGGTTTTCCGCATTCGGCGCTTGGCCCGGCTCGTCTTTACGTGTGCCATGTGAAATGAAATTCACTACGTCAAGACGACTGACGTCGTGTTTGCGCAGCAGGTAAGCCGCCTGCGACTCCTGCTCGCTGAAAATTGCCACCAGCACGTTGGCGCCGCTGACTTCGCTGCGGCCGGAAGATTGCACATGGAATACCGCACGCTGTAACACGCGCTGGAAGCTGAGCGTCGGCTGTGTGTCGCGCTCTTCTTCACTGGCAGGTAACGTCGGCGTGGTTTGTTCGATAAAGGCTTCCAGTTCCTGGCGTAGTGCAGCCAGGTCCACTGTGCATGCCTCAAGCGCTTCCCGCGCGGCAGGGTTGCTGAGTAACGCCAGCAACAGGTGCTCCACGGTCATAAACTCGTGTCTGTGCTCACGCGCTCTGGCGAAAGCCATGTTGAGACTGAGTTCCAGTTCTTGATTGAGCATAAGCACCTCCCCAATAGATTGCCTTAATCAGGCTTTTTCCAGCGTACAAAGCAACGGATGCTCGTTCTCCCTTGCATAACGGTTCACATGTACGACTTTGGTTTCCGCCACCTCGGCGGTAAAAACACCACAAATCGCCTTGCCTTGATAGTGGACCGTGAGCATCAGTTGCGTTGCGCGTTCAATATCATAAGAAAAGAACTTTTGCAGAACGTCAATCACAAATTCCATCGGTGTGTAATCGTCGTTGTTAAGTATAACTTTATACATAGACGGCGGTTTTACCGCATCGATTTGTTTTTCTTCGGCCAAGTGTTCAAAATTTAGCCAATCGTTGTTATTGCCCATCGCTGCTCATCTTCTCTGCTCTGTCCTTTAATATGGGGACAGGTTCCGGTTATTCAAAGTGGGGTATCGTGACTATTTTACCATCTTCGCCATCATCCCGCCGCACTGGAACGTGCGCAAAAATCTCTGACAAATTGTTACCAAACAATGTCAATATCGTTACCTGCTTCAAACTTTGATGAACTGCCCCTTGCCGACAAAAGCCGATCCCTTGACGTGATGATCATTTGCTCTAGAGTGTAAATTCGTGACCTGGTGGTGTTTTAACCACTTTCAGGCTCATCTGCTACCTGCTGCTGGCGGGTACGAATTCAGTTATTCATCTCACCTAAAAATAGCGTTGCGAGGGATGTAAAAGCATGGAGACGGGTACTGTTAAATGGTTCAACAACGCCAAAGGGTTTGGGTTTATCTGTCCTGAAGGCGGCGGCGAAGACATTTTCGCCCATTATTCTACGATTAAAATGGATGGGTACCGGACGCTGAAGGCTGGCCAGCAGGTCAGCTTTGACGTGCACCAAGGGCCAAAAGGGAACCATGCGAGTCTCATTGTGCCATTGGAAAGCGAGGCGCTGGCCTAAACGCGCCCCCAGAGTCAGACCGAAATACTCCGCTAAAAATGCCAGCCGCCGTATGACTGGCATTTTTTATTATCATGCTATTCGCGGGCCAGCGCGTCAATCGGGTTAAGCCGCGCAGCGCTGCGTGCAGGCAGATAACCGAATACCACGCCAATTGCGGTGGAACACACAAACGCACTGAGCAACGCCGCCGGTGGGAAACTGATTTGCCACCCCGGCAGTACCACCTGAACCAGCAAACCGATGGCGAAGGACAGCGTGATCCCCAGCGCGCCGCCAACCAAACACACCAGCACAGCCTCAATCAAGAATTGCTGTAACACATCGCCGGAACGCGCCCCCACGGCCATACGAATCCCGATTTCACGCGTGCGCTCTGTCACTGACACCAGCATGATATTCATCACGCCGATCCCACCGACCACCAGTGAAATTACCGCCACTAACGTCAGGAACAACTGTAACGTACGCGTGGTTTTCTCTGCCGTCTGCACCAAACTGTCCATGTTATAGGTGAAGATGTCTTTCTTGCCGTGGCGCAGCGTTAACAAACGGGTAAGCTGCTGCTCCGCCTCCTGACTGTTGTAGCCTTCGCGGATACGCACCGTGATCGAATCAAAATAGGCATTGCCCATTAACCGGTTTGCCATGGTGCTATAAGGTACCCAGACATTGAGCGTCTTGCTGCTACCAAACATTGACTGCTTTTCTTTCGCCACCCCGACTACCGTCGCCGGCATATTACCGACCAAAATCACCTTCCCTACGACATCCTTCTGGTGCGGGAACAACCGGCGCTGGGTATTGGCATCAATCACTACCGTCTGAGACTGCGATTGCACCTGCAGTTGATCAATACCGGAACCTTGGGTAAAGGTCATGCCATACACGCGGAAAAACTGTTCACTGACCCCGGTGACATTGGCTGCCACGTCGACGTTGCCTAACCGCAGCCGCATACTGCTGGCAATGGTGGGCGATAGCGCACTGATGTAGGGTTGCTCACGCAGTGCAGCAAGGTCATCGTACTTTAGTGCCTGGCGGAAGGTCGGGTCGTCATCCCCAAAATCCTTGCCGGGATAGATATCGATCGTATTGGTGCCGATCGATTTGATATCCGCCAGTACCATCTGTTTGGCGGCGTCGCCGATCACCAGAATCGACACCACAGAAGCAATACCGATGATAATGCCCAGCATGGTCAACGCCGTACGCATTTTACTCGCCGCCATCGCTCGCCAGGCCATCACCAATGCCTCACGGAAACGACCCGCCGTTTGCCGCCAGGATGGCTCAGGCGCCACCATCTCCAATGCCTTGGCGTTCGGATTGCCTCGCTGATCCGGACGTGAATCAGCAATGATCTCCCCGTCCCGGATTTCAATGACCCGTTCAGCCTGCTGAGCCACCGCCGGATCGTGGGTGACGATAATCACCGTATGCCCCTGCTCGCGCAGTTGCTTGAGGATCGTCATCACCTCTTCACCGGAATGGCTATCAAGGGCACCGGTCGGTTCATCCGCCAAGATCACCTGACCACCGTTCATCAACGCTCGAGCGATACTGACACGCTGTTGCTGACCGCCTGAAAGCTGGCTTGGTCGATAACCCACACGTTCACTCAGCCCAAGACGTTGCAGTAATGCCACGGCTCTCTCACGCCGCGCGGCCTTACCCAACCCTGCGTACACCGCCGGCACCTCGACGTTGTGCGCTGCGCTCAAATGGGGTAATAGATGATAACGCTGGAAGATAAAGCCAAAATGCTCACGCCTCAGCCGAGCCAGCGCATCACCATTGAGCGTCGCCACGTCTTGTCCAGCCACGCGATACACGCCAGCACTGGGTTTATCCAGGCAACCGAGAATATTCATCAGGGTTGATTTACCGGAGCCAGAAGCGCCCATGATGGCCACCATTTCACCGGCGTCAATGCTAAGGCTCACGTTCTTCAGTACGGCTACCGTCTGATCGCCCGACTGATAGCTGCGGCAAATGCCGCTCAGCTCCAACAGCGCCGCCATCAGATGGCCTCCACGCCGCCACGGCTGACAATCACTTCATCGCCGATATCCAGCCCACTAAGAATTTGTACGTCAATGTTATTACGCAGGCCAATGGCAACCTCGCGCTTTTCTTCCTTGCCCTGCTTCATGACCGAAACGTGGTAGCGATTATCGGCGATTTGATCGCCCAACGCCGCCAACGGGATCACCAGAGCCTGGCTAACGCCCGCCAGTTGAATATGTACCTGTGCAGTCATTTGCAGCCGCAACAGCCCCTCAGGGTTCGGCACTTCAAAACGCGCATAATAGAAAATGGCGTTATTGACCTTCTCTGGAGTGGGCTGAATGTCTTTCAGCACGCCGTCAAAGCGCCGGTTAGGATCGCCCAGTACGGTAAACCAGGCTTTTTGGCCTGGCTTGAGGCTGATTATATCCGCCTCCGACACCTGCGCCTTTACCAGCATAGTGCTGAGATCCGCCAGGGTCAGAATGTTCGGTGCCTGCTGAGCGGCAATCACCGTCTGGCCCTGTAGCGTGGTGATCTGTACCACGTCACCGTCCATCGGTGCTTCAATACGGGTAAATGCCAGATTAATTTTTGCGGTGTCCAGGCTTGCCTGATTCTTGGCGATTTGCGCATGGATAGTGCCCACCTGCGCTTTCTTCACCGCCAACTGCGTGGCGGCCTGATCCAAGTCCTGGCGTGAAACCGCTTGCAACTTCGCCAACGCCTGATTGCGCTGCAGCGTGACCGCAGCCAACTTTTGCTCCGCCTGTGCCTGCTGTAACTGGGCATGCAAATCTCGCAGGGTCGCCTCACCCTCGCGGATGCTGTTCTGCGCTTGTTGCGGATCAATCACGCCCAGTAACTGGCCTTTTTTCACCCGGTCGCCAATTTCGACAAAGAGGCTTTCTAATTGCCCGCTAACCTGCGCACCAACGTCAACCTTACGCACCGCATCAAGTTGCCCGGTCGCGAGCACGTTTTGTTGCAGGTCGCCCTTGACGACCTTAACCGTTTTAAACGGCGTTGGCGCCGGATGACCAAAGTGCCAGGCCAGCATTGCGGCGATCGCTACCACCACAATCAGCACCATGACCAACCGTCGCTTATGTCCTTTAAACCACGTCAAAATAGGTTCCTGCCTGTTGAAATTCAGACTGCCAATAGCGGCAGCGAGGCTAAATTATCACGCACAGTAATGAATAACTAAACCTTAGCTCAACACAATGTGGAGACATCCTTTGTTACATTCAGCATTGAACTCCCGTTTAGTGAAGGCTTGGTGAAATAGCGTTATTCAATACAGCCAAGGATTTCATCATGTCTCAGCTCAACTATCCACTCGCATCTGCACGCCCGCTTAATGGCTTGCAATTGATGACGGCGCTGGCCAATGGCGACAAGGCGCCGAGCAAAGCGTGGAAAAAAACATCATTCCGCCTGAAGTTTATCGCCCGTTCTTTATTTTGCTGGCGAACCACCAGCGGTTTGCTCAGCACGCTGGCATCTAACCCGCTGCTCAATGAGATTCTGAACGCGCAGCCCAATCTACCGTGCAAATTGCATCGACCGTATCTGGCGGCGAACATGAGCAAAATCGAATGCCTGTTCGCCCTGCGCGATCACTACGATCTCAGCCTGCAACGCATGCCACGGAAAATGCTGCTCGGTCATCTGAACAAGCCTTTTGTGCTGGCCAGTGCCACCGGCAAGAGCGGTACAGCCGTTTCATTGGAGTTGGCTGCCATCGATAATCTGAATAAGGAAGGGGAAACGACCCTGCTGCTGCGTAATGCCAGCGGCATTATGCTGGCGGAGATCACCTTTGCACTGATGCACTACCAGCAACAGCCCACGCTCTTTATCGGTGGGTTGCAGGGGGCCAATCATCAGGTACCACACGCTGAAATCCAGTTGACCACCAAAGAGTGTCACGGATTGTTCCCAAAACGGCTGGTACTGGAAGGCCTTTGTACTTTGGCACGCCATCTGGGTATTCAGCAAATTGTCGCGGTTGGCAATGCTACGCATATCTACCAAAACTGGCGCTATCGCAGTAAAAAGAAAGATAAGCTCCATGCCGATTACGATCAATTCTGGACATCAATGGGCGGTAAAATGCTTGAAAGCGGCTATTTCCTGCTGCCGGAACACATCGCCCGTAAACCGATCGATGAAGTGGTCAGCAAAAAGCGCGCCGAATACCGCCGACGCTATCAACTGTTAGACGAACTGGAACAGGGAATGGCGGAACACTTCAGCTCCCCATCCCGCTTTGCCGGGGTCTAATCGGCCCGGCCGCGCGCCAGCCAAATCACGCGTGAGAACATTTTCTTGAGCAATGGCGGCACCGAATCGGTGCCGCGCTCACCGGCTTGCATCGCAACCTCGATCGCCAAATCCGGTTTTGATGAATGATGTACTGCCTTCAGAATCACCTTGCGTATTGGCATTTGGGCATTGCTCGGCACCGACGCCACTCGATAATAAACTGCACTGAAGCCCTCGCGGAACATGAAATGTTCCATATCCGGCGCAGGCAACGCGGTGAGCCGATCACGCTCGTTGTCTTCATGGTTATCCAGCATGCCGCGTACGGTGGCGGCGTATTTTCGCCCCGCTTCATCACCGTCCACCAATGCATGCCACTCAATGCCCATACGTCGGGCAAACCGCAACAGTGGCTTCAGACCGCACTGGGCGAACTCAATCACGCGCACCCCTTCCGCCTCGAAATGGTAACCGCACTGACGCGCCAATTCGTTCAGCAACCACACTTCCGTTTCCCCCTCCACCAACAACCAGCAGCGGGCAAACAGTGATGAGGGCCGGTTAAAACGAATATGGAAAGAAATACGTCGCCCGTCCTCCGGGCCCAGCCCACGCGGCCCAAGGCGGTAAGTGGCAACTCTCCCAGATTCACGCACCAACCGGCAAACGTGCTCTACCGGGACCAACGACACCAATTCGCTGGAATTGGTGGTGGTGATGCGTTGCAGCGGCAGTTGGTTAAGCAAACCCCAGGCGACCGACAACATGATCGGATGCAAGCGGGTTTCCGGATCCTCAACCAGCAATAGCGGTCGAGCGTGCGGATCCAGCTTGATGCTGCCTTTGGCCTGCAGCAACGTAGAAAACATCCCCAGAAGAATAAGCCGCATACTGCGGCTGTTTGGCTCAGCGACCATGCGGTTGATGCTGTCCAGCGAGCGCCATGCCTGTTGATCCTGATCTTGCCCCGGTCGCTGTCTACGCGGTCGCGTCACCTGCGAACCCTGTTCGGCAAAGTAGTGTTCCAACAGCTGTTGCATTGCAGCCAGCCCTTGACGCAGTTCGGCATTCGTTAATTTTTGTGGGTTACGCACCAGCTCACGCGTCAGTTGATCCAATTGCTGAGCCAGCGCCTGGTTGTCGGCCGGATGCTCATCATTGAGCGTGCTGGGCCGCAGGCGACGGATAAACCGCGCATCCCGTAGGCGTAACACGGGATGGATACGAATAATGGCATGAGCCAATTGCTCAATATGATGTAACGGCATCGCGTTGCCGTCGGCATCCAGAAAACAGCGCCAGGTACACACCGTGTCGTCGTCGGCCAGTTCGCCTTCGCAACGGTAATAAATGCGGTTGAGGTTATCGTCACCCTTGACCCATAGCGGTGACAGATGGCGGTAACGGGGCAAATGCGCATGGCCGATGTCTTTTTCACAGAAGGTAAATACCACCTGTAAATGCCGATCTTTGGCATCTTCTTCTCCAGGCGGAAAGTGAAAATCATGCGCTTCAAAACGGTACAACTTTGGCTCCGGTGCCAGCAGCAGCGTCAGTGCGTCCAGCAGACTGGATTTGCCCCAGGCATTTTCGCCGATCAGCAGCGTGTTGTCGTCCAGCATCAATGACAGCCGGTTAATGCCGCGGAAACCTACAATCTCGATACGCTCTAAGAACATCTGTCGCCTCCCGTGCGCACTGCCACCGTCCTTAATGGGGTGACCTCTTCAGAGCATGGTCAAAAAACCCCTTTCAGGTCAAGCGGACAACGTCAAATCTGCCGCTTTACTCTAGCCGCTGTTTTGGTTAGCGTGTGGTGCCTCGCCGTTCATCCAGGCGCCCCCTCCGAACAAAGGACGCAAGCTTCACCATGTATTCAGGACTGCTGATTATTCTGTTACCGCTGATTGCCGGTTACCTCGTTCCGTTGCGCAGTCGAACGCTACTGCAAACCATCAACCGTCTGCTGAGCTGGATGGTGTACGTGATCCTGTTTTTCATGGGCATCAGCCTGGCCTTCCTGGAGGATCTGAGCAGCAATTTGGTGCTGATATTCCAGTATGCTGCCGTCTTTTTCCTGTGCATTCTCGCCATCAGCTTGCTGATGCTGGCGTTGTTGGAACGCAAAATGCCGTGGCGCAACACCCATAAACAGGAAAAACTGCCCTCACGTCTGCACATGGCGCTGGAATCACTCAAGCTGTGTGGCGTAGTGCTCGGCGGTTTCCTGCTTGGTCTGACGCAGTGGCAGTGGTTGCAGTTCGCCAATAAAGGCAGCGAATACGCATTGATTTTCTTGCTGCTGCTGGTCGGCATCCAACTGCGTAACAGCGGCATGACGTTACGCCAAATCGTGCTTAACCGACGCGGCATGATAGTCGCAGTCGTTGTCGTGGTTAGCGCACTGGCGGGCGGCGCATTGGCCGCACAACTGCTGGGGCTGCCGATCAAAGCGGGGTTAGCCATGGCATCCGGTTTTGGCTGGTATTCGCTCTCCGGTATCTTGATCACTGACGCTTACGGTCCAGTACTGGGCAGCGCGGCCTTCTTTAACGATCTGGCTCGCGAGCTGATAGCCATCATGCTGATCCCAACGCTGGTACGCCGCAGCCGCTCCTCCGCCCTGGGCCTGTGTGGCGCAACCTCGATGGACTTCACCCTACCGGTGCTGCAACGCAGCGGCGGACTGGAGATAGTGCCGCCGGCCATCGTGCATGGCTTCCTGTTGAGCCTGCTGGCACCGGTACTTATCGCCCTGTTCTCTTAAGATCTCTCCGGGGGCACCGCCCCCGGAAATCGGAATAATTCCCATCCTCACAGCAAAATTGCGCTAAATCAAACTTGTCCGTGGTTGCATCACAAAAGCCTTTTTAAGCCCCGGTTGCCGATCTATGCTTTTAAACAAGCATTAAAAATGCAACTTTAAAAAGGAAGCGATTATGTTCTGTGTGCAATGTGAACAAACCATCCGTACCCCTGCGGGTAACGGCTGCTCCTATGCCCAAGGTATGTGCGGCAAAACGGCAGAAACCTCCGATCTGCAAGACCTGTTGGTCGCGGCATTACAAGGCCTATCCGCCTGGGCGTTGCAGGCCAGAGCACTTGGTATCGTCGATCACGATATCGACAGTTTTGCCCCACGCGCCTTCTTCTCTACCCTGACCAATGTCAACTTCGATTCAGAGCGCATCATCGGTTACGCACGGGAAACCATCGCCCTGCGCGAATCGCTGGCCACTCGTTGCCGGTTACTGGACGCTGACGTTCGTGTCGACCATCCGCTGGCTACGCTGCAATTGGCCGGTGACGACATCGCGACACTGTTGCAACAAGCCGCTCAGTTTGCCTTGAATACCGACAAGGCTGAGGTCGGTGACGACGTGCACGGCCTGCGAATGCTGTGCCTGTATGGCCTGAAAGGTGCAGCAGCCTATATGGAACACGCTCACGTACTGGGTCAGTTCGACGAACAGATCTACGCCGATTACCACGCTTTTATGGCCTGGCTCGGCACCCAGCCGCGCGACGTCGATACCCTGCTGAACAACGCCATGGGCATTGGCAAAATGAATTTCAATGTGATGGCGATCCTCGATCACGGCGAAACGCAAGCCTACGGCGATCCTCTGCCTAGCGCGGTAAACGTTCGTCCGGTGGCCGGGAAAGCCATTCTGATCTCCGGCCACGATCTGAAAGATCTGCGCATGCTGCTGGAACAAACCGAAGGCCAGGGCGTGAACGTCTATACCCACGGCGAAATGCTGCCGGCACACGGTTACCCGGAACTGAAAAAATTCAAACATCTGGTGGGCAATTACGGCAGCGGTTGGCAAAACCAGCAGATCGAGTTCGCCAAATTCCCGGGTCCGATAGTGATGACCTCTAACTGTATTATCGATCCCAACGTTGGTCACTACGGCGATCGTATTTGGACGCGTAGCATCGTCGGCTGGCCGGGCGTTAATCATTTGGAAGGGGACGACTTCACCCAAGTGATCGCGCAGGCACAGGGGATGAATGGTTTCCCGTATACCGAAATCGAACATATGATCACCGTCGGTTTTGGCCGTCAGACGCTGCTCAACGCCGCTGATACGGTGATTGATTTAGTCGCACAAAAGAAATTGCGCCACGTATTTCTGGTTGGCGGCTGTGACGGTAGCCGCGACGAACGCAGCTACTTCACCGACTTTGCGCGCAGCGTTCCGCAAGACTGCCTGATTATGACGTTAGCCTGTGGCAAATATCGCTTCAACAAGCTGGATTTCGGCACCCTTGAAGGGCTGCCGCGTCTGCTGGATGTCGGTCAATGTAACGATGCCTATTCGGCCATTATGCTGGCAGTCAAACTGGCTGATACCCTCGGCTGCTCGGTCAACGCGTTGCCACTCAGCCTGGTACTGTCGTGGTTTGAGCAAAAGGCGATCGTTATCCTGCTGACGCTGCTGTCACTGGGTGTCAAAAACATTGTCACTGGGCCAACCGCACCCGGCTTCTTGACTGACAACCTGATGGCGATCCTCAACGATAAGTTC
The DNA here is from genome assembly GCF_017832355.1 of Serratia sp. PL17. GTDB lineage: Bacteria > Pseudomonadota > Gammaproteobacteria > Enterobacterales > Enterobacteriaceae > Serratia. The sequence goes on along the minus strand of NZ_JAFIBY010000001.1, from coordinate 417,772 downwards.
GGCATGCGCCCGATCACCACCGTTGAGCAGGATCTGAACGCCTTGCTTGGTTAATACCCTTTTTGGGGCCACACATGCTGGCCCCGTTGCTTTTGAGGTGCCCTATGACCCAACCCAGCCCGCTTTGCCCCAACCGTATGCAGGTACATTCGATCCAGCAAGAAACCGCCGACGTCTGGACGTTAAACCTGATCTGCGACGTTTTTTACCCTTATCAACCCGGCCAGTTTGCGCTGGTCAGCATACGCAATAGTGAAGATACGCTGCGTGCCTATACGTTATCTTCTTCGCCCGGTCAGAGCCGTTTTCTCAGCATCAGCGTGCGCTGTCTGCCGGACGGCATCGGTTCCCGCTGGTTAACGCGCGAGGTCAAACCCGGCAATACGCTGTGGCTGTCCGATGCCCAGGGTGAATTCAGTTGTGAACAACACCCGTCCGATCGTTATCTGATGTTGGCGGCTGGCTGCGGCGTCACGCCAATCATCTCCATGTGCCGTTGGCTGGTGGCAAACCGCCCAACCTGTGATATCGCAGTGATCTTTAACGTGCGTACTCCGGCCGACACCCTTTTCGCCAAACAATGGCACGCGTTGTGCGCCAAGCATCCGCAGTTGCGGTTAACGCTGATGGCTGAACAGGATGTTCAACCCGGTTATCTCAGCGGGCGAATTAGTGCTGAAGTACTGCGCCAAACCGTGCCTGACCTCATCGAACGCACGGTGATGACCTGCGGTCCCGCCCCTTATATGACCCAAGTGGAACAACTGTGTCTGCAACTTGGCGTTTCAGCAGCCCGTTTCCATAAAGAGCAGTTCCATACGCCGACAGAAGCCGATACTGGGCAAGGTGAAGGATTAACGCTGCGCACCGCCAGACCACTGCGCGAATTCCGCGTCCCGGTCGGCAGTACGCTGCTGGCCGCGATGGAAGCCAACGCATTACCGGTCAATGCCGCCTGCCGGGCTGGCGTGTGCGGTTCGTGCAAAACCCGTATCCTCGAAGGCAACTACACCACCAGCAGTAATATGACGCTGACCCCTGAGGAAATCGCCCAGGGTTACGTGCTGGCCTGCAGTTGCCAACTACAAGGTGACGTTGTCCTGGCATGACGCTTGCTGCCCCGTCGAGCACGATGGGGCATTTATCGGCAAGCATGCTTTACCTTCCCCTTCTACACTTTCTCCGTTCTGCGCTTTTATCAGGTTCATCTGCTCAATATCCAATAAGTCACACTTGGAAATTTCAATACATTGAAATTTGGGTGTTTTTATCATATTTGGGGGAACTATGAAGCAAACCGTAGCCACACTGATCGCCAAAACACTGGAACAGGCAGGTGTGAAACGTATTTGGGGCGTTACCGGCGATTCGCTCAACGGTCTGAGCGACAGCCTGCATCGCATGGGTACCATCGACTGGCTGGGCACGCGCCACGAAGAGGTCGCCGCCTTCGCTGCCGGTGCGGAAGCCCAACTTACCGGTGAATTGGCGGTCTGCGCCGGCTCCTGCGGCCCCGGTAACCTGCATCTGATTAATGGTCTGTTCGATTGCCACCGTAACCACGTCCCCGTATTGGCGATTGCCGCGCACATTCCCTCCAGCGAAATCGGCAGTGGTTATTTTCAAGAAACTCATCCACAAGAACTGTTCCGCGAATGCAGCCATTATTGCGAACTCGTTTCCAACCCGGAACAGCTACCGCGGGTACTGGAAATCGCCATGCGCAAGGCGATCCTCAATCGCGGTGTGTCAGTGATCGTACTCCCGGGCGACGTGGCGCTGCGTATGGCCCCCGAAGATGCCAGCATGGTGTGGCATACCCCGGCACTGCCACTGGTACAACCGCCAATGAGCGAATTGAACACGCTGGCGGAGACCCTGAACAAGGCGAAAAACATTACGTTAATGTGCGGCAGCGGCTGCGCCGGTTCGCATGACGAAGTGGTTAAACTGGCAGAATTGCTGCAAGCCCCGGTTGTACATGCACTGCGTGGCAAAGAATATATCGAGTGGGATAACCCTTACAGCGTCGGCATGACCGGTTTGATCGGTTTCTCCTCCGGCTACCACGCGATGATGAACGCCGATACGCTGGTGTTGCTTGGCACCCAGTTCCCGTACCGCGCCTTCTACCCAACCAATGCCAATATCATTCAGATCGATATCAACCCCGGCAGTATCGGCGCACACTGCCCGGTCAATATGGCACTGGTGGGTGATATTCATACCACCCTCACTGCCCTGCTGCCGCAGTTGGAGCCCAAGAGTGACCACGCATTTCTCGACAAGGCGCTGGAGCACTATCGCACTGCACGCAAGGATCTCGACGGGCTGGCGACGGCCAACGACGATCAGCCGATTCACCCGCAGTATCTGGCGCAACAGCTCAGCCAATACGCCAGCGACGATGCCATTTTCACCTGTGACGTTGGTACACCCACAGTGTGGGCTGCACGCTATGTGAAGATGAACGGCAAACGTCGCCTGCTCGGTTCGTTCAACCATGGCTCGATGGCTAACGCCATGCCACAGGCGATTGGCGCACAGGCCACCGAACCGAACAAACAGGTGATCGCCATGTGCGGCGACGGCGGCTTCACCATGCTGATGGGGGATTTCCTTTCATTGGCCCAGTTGAAACTGCCGGTCAAGATTGTGATATTCAACAACAGCGTACTGGGATTTGTGGCGATGGAAATGAAAGCCGGCGGCTATCTGACCGATGGGACCGATCTGCACAACCCCGATTTCGCAGCGATTGCCAACGCCGCGGGTGTGAAAGGCATTCGCGTGGAAAAAGCGTCGGAACTGGACGCCGCGCTGCAGGAAATGTTGGCGCATCCCGGCCCGGCGTTGTTGGACGTTGTCACCGCAAAACAAGAGTTGGCGATGCCGCCGCAGATCAAATTCGAACAGGCCAAGGGCTTTAGCCTGTACATGCTGCGCGCCATTATCAACGGCCGCGGTGACGAAGTGGTCGAGCTGGCAAAAACCAACTGGTTACGTTAAAACACCTTCCGGGTTCAGCGGTTGCTGTTCCCGGTATTTTTCTCTTTTGTCATAAAAGAATCCCGCTATGATGGAGGTCATATTCCCTTTCCCATCAGCCATCCCCAAGGTTAACTATGCTTATTGATTTACGCAGTGACACCGTGACCCGTCCAAGTGCCGCCATGCGCGAGGCCATGGCCCGTGCCGAAGTTGGTGATGACGTTTACGGCGATGACCCCACGGTTAACGCACTTGAGGCGGAAGCGGTCCGCCTGTCCGGTAAAGAAGCGGCGCTATTCTTGCCAAGCGGCACTCAGGCCAATCTGGTGGCGCTACTCAGCCATTGCCAGCGCGGTGACGAGTACATTGTCGGCCAGCAGGCGCATAACTATAAATATGAAGCCGGCGGCGCGGCAGTCCTCGGTAGCATCCAGCCACAGCCTATCGAAGCAAACCCAGACGGTACTTTGCCGCTCGATAAGGTCGCCGCAGCGATCAAACCCGATGACATTCATTTCGCCAAGACGCGTTTGCTGAGCCTGGAAAACACCATCAGCGGCCGTGTATTACCGCTAGCATACCTGCAACAAGCCTGGCAGTTCAGCCGTGAACATCAACTGGCATTGCACATTGACGGCGCACGTATCTTTAACGCCGCCGTCGCACTGAATGTGCCATTGAAAGACATTGTGCAGTACTGCGATACCTTTACCATTTGCCTGTCGAAAGGGCTGGGTGCTCCGGTGGGTTCGCTGCTGTGCGGCAGCAAGGCGTTTATCCAACACGCCTTGCGCTGGCGTAAAATGACCGGCGGTGGCCTGCGCCAGGCCGGTATTTTGGCCGCGGCCGGGTTATATGCACTGGAGCACAATGTTGAACGGCTGCGTGAAGATCATGACAACGCCAAATGGCTGGAACAACAGCTGCAAGAGATTGGCGTGGAGATAGCAGAGCCGGGGGCACAAACCAACGTGCTGTACCTACGTCAATCGCCAGAGCTGGCCGCAAAGCTGGGCCCCTGGATGCGCGAGCATGGCGTATTGATCAGCAGCGGGCCGCTAACGCGTATTCTGACGCACCTCGACGTCAACCGTCAGGATTTGCAACGCGTAGTCGACTTGTGGCAACAATTCCTCAAACAGCATGCCTAAGCCTTTACCTGGACGGGGCGACAACGCCCCGTCTTCATAATATCCAGCGGCCATAAACCCAATACCAAATCGCCAGGGTCGCTACCACATTCAGAATCACACTGACGATAAACCCGCTCTTGAACGGCTGCTTCTGGGTTTTGTGGCGAAACCACTGCTGGGCCACGATAGCCCCAATCCAGCCCCCCACCAAACCGAATACCAGCAGCGTGCTTTCCGGCACCCGTTGCCACCCTTTGCGCGCAGCAAGCTTATCCGCACCGTATACCACTAACGTCAGCAGGTTAACCAACAACCACCACATCCAGACAGGATGCAGGAAAAACACACTGGCGATCAGCGCCAGTCCCAACAGGGCATAACAAACGGCATTAAGTTTCATCATTCCGGCTTAGCTCAGACAAACGGTGCGTAGTGTGACGCCGCTCGACGACGGATGCAACGCCCTCATAACCACACAAAAAGTGCATTTAAACGGTGGATTTGGCATCCTGTGACAATGAACTTCACCGCATAAGGCGGCGCTAATGACACCTCAACGCATTCTGGTTCTTGGAGCCAGCGGCTACATCGGCCAAAACCTGATTCCCCACCTGATTGAACAGGGGCATGACATTACCGCCGCCGCGCGCCGTATCGAATGGCTGCAAGAACAAAACTGGCCGCAGGTTAACTGCCAGTATGTCGACGTCTACCAGCCAGAAACGCTGGCCGCCGCACTGTGGGACATCGATGCCGTTTATTACCTGATCCACGGTATGGGTGACGGCGATGACTTTATTGAAAAAGAGCGTCAGGCAGCGGAACACCTGCGTGATGCGTTGCGCAGCTCCAGCGTTAAACAGGTTATTTTTCTTGGCGCGCTGCAACCGGACGGTGACAGCTCACCGCACTTGGTCGCGCGCAAGCTGACCGGTGAGATCTTGCGCCAAAGTGGCATCCCTATTACCGAACTGCGCGCCAGTATCATCGTCGGCCCCGGTTCCGCCGCCTTCGAAATCATGCGTGACATGGTCTACAACCTGCCAATACTGACGCCACCGCGCTGGGTGCGGTCCAAATCGTCGCCGGTCGCGTTAGAAAACCTGCTGGTATATCTGGCCGATCTGCTGGAGCATCCGGCAGAAGAAAACCGTATTTTTGACGTCGCCGGCCCGGAGTACATCAGCTATCAAACCCTGTTTGAGCGCTTCATCACCATCAGCGGCAAAAAACGCTGGCTGATCCCTATCCCGCTGCCGACGCGCTTTATCTCGGTGTGGTTCATCAGCATGATTACCTCGGTGCCGACCTCTATTGCCCGCGCACTCATTCAGGGATTGAACCACGATCTGCCCGCTGACGGTAAACCCTTGCAGGCGCTGATACCGCAAACGCTGCAAACCTTTGATCAGGCTGTGACCGCGACGCTGAAGCGAGAGGAAGAGGTGGTTGATTCCGCCGATTGGGGCTACGATCCCGAAGCGCGAGCACGTTGGCGACCGGGCTATGGCTTCTACCCGAAGCAAGCGGGTTATTCGCTGAAAACCTCGGCATCTAGCCAGGCACTGTGGCATAGGGTGCAACAGCTGGGCGGTAAAGAAGGCTATTTCTATGCCAACATCCTTTGGCAGATCCGCGCCCGCATGGACGATATGATCGGCAACCGCGTGGTTTATGGCCGACCAGAGCGTGACACGCTGGCCGTTGGCGATCTGGTCGACGGCTGGAAAGTCATCACCATCAAGCCACAGCGATTACTGGCGTTATTGTTCGGCATGAAAGCCCCTGGGTTGGGCCGCCTGGCCTTCACGATCAAAGACCACGGTGATCACCGTACTCTGGATGTGCGCGCCTGGTGGCACCCGGCAGGGTTCAGTGGATTGCTGTATTGGTTCGCCATGATGCCTGCTCATCTGTTTATTTTTCGCGGCATGGCGCGCCGAATTGCCAGACTGGCCGAAGAGGATAAGCGTTAATGCTTAATTGTCGATCAACCGCACAGTTTGCTGCTGCGGTTAGGCCCTTTCCGATTGCATAGCGCACGAAATAACGGAAGAATGGCATCTTATTTGCTGTAGCGCCGCTGAAGGCCGTCAGCATTCTGATTTTTGGTGAGAATAGAGTTCGTTATGAAGGTATTGGTCACCGGTGCAACCAGTGGATTAGGCCGTAACGCCGTTGAATATCTCCGTCGTCAGGGCATAAAAGTGCGCGCCACCGGCCGCAACCAGGCCATGGGCAGTTTGCTGGAAAAAATGGGCGCAGAATTCATTCATGCCGATCTCACCAACCTGATCTCATCGCAGGCCAAAGCTATGCTGGCCGACGTGGACGTTCTGTGGCACTGCTCAAGCTTTACGTCCCCTTGGGGCACTGAAGAAGCCTTTGAACTGGCCAATGTGCGTGCGACCCGTCGCTTAGGCGAATGGGCGGCGGCCTACGGGGTGTCGCAGTTTATCCATATCTCCTCGCCGGCGGTTTACTTCGATTACCACCACCACCGCAACATCACTGAAGACTTCCGCCCCGTACGTTATGCTAACGAGTTCGCTCGCAGCAAGGCTGCCGGTGAGCACGTGATCCAGCAGTTGGCGTTGTCCAACCCGCAAACGCACTTTACTATCCTGCGCCCTCAGGGGCTATTTGGACCACACGATAAAGTGATGCTGCCGCGTCTGCTGCAGATGATCAAACGCTATGGCAATTTGCTGTTGCCGCGCGGCGGCGCGGCGTTGGTGGACATGACTTACCTGGAGAATGCGGTCCATGCCATGTGGCTGGCAACCCAGAAAGAGAATACCCCCTCCGGGCGTGCTTATAACATCACCAACGAACAACCACGCCAGCTACGTAGCGTAGTGCAACAGTTGATCGACGAACTGGGCATGAAATGCCGGATCCGTTCTGTACCCTATCCGATGCTCGATATGATGGCCCGCGGGATGGAAAAACTCGGCAGCAAAAGCGAAAAAGAGCCGGTGCTAACCCATTATGGCGTCGCCAAGCTGAATTTCGATCTGACGCTGGACATCACACGCGCCCAGCAAGAGCTAGACTATCACCCCGTTGTTTCGTTGGATGAAGGCATTTACCGCACCGCCCGCTGGCTAAAAGAGCACGGCAAACTGCACGGTCTGTAATTAACGCGCTGCGTCGTACTTCAACAGCAGCGCGTCGATGATGGCCTCACTCTCGACATCCGGCTCACCGCGATAATCGCTGGGCCGGAAATGCATTTGAAACGCTGCCAACACATTTTTTTGCTGCCTGACGTCCCACTTCGCATCAATGCCATAACCGTAGCGCGCCAGCTTTTCCATTAACGGCGCCAACGGCACAGCGGCATGTTTATCACGCCCCGCCAACAACGCCTGCACCTTCGCCGGATCCGGCCAGGCGCCAATCCCCGCCTGTGCCAGTTGTTGCCAGGGGAATAATGGACCAGGATCCTGCTTGCGCTGCGGCGCGATATCGCTGTGCCCTACCACGTCCATCGGTTGAATACCGTAGCGCTGTATAACATCGCGGCTCAGTGAAACCAACAGCGCAATTTGCTGCGGCGTATAGGGCTGCCAATGGGTAAACAGCAGCGTGCGGTTGAACCCGCGATTGACTATTTCGATGCCGATCGAGGTGTCATTCAGGTTGGTTCTGCCACGCCAACTGCTGGCCCCCGCATGCCAGGCACGCAGAGCTTCCGGCACCAGTTGGAAAGCAACCGGCTTGCCCTCCACCAACGGCGGATGCGCGGGCAACAGATAATGCGCACTGACGTGTTCGTCCGTCAGGGTTTTTAACGAGGAATGGAAATCCTCCGCAGTGTAATGCATCACCAAAAAACGAATACGTTGGTCCGCTCCCTGCGCCTGATGCAGAGTTTCAAGCTGGTAATCGCCGCGATCAACAGTCGTACGCTGCTGTTCACTTTGGCAACCTGCGAGCAGGACCGCAACGCATATCCCAGGCCAAATTTTCAAGACTCCCTCCTGCGTTTTCGATGCCCGAATTTGTAACTCAGATTGATTAACCTGTATCCAATAATCACGTAATGATGACAGAGCAGCCAGATGTGCAAGCGAGTGTTACACCTGGCTAACAGAGTGCAGTGCAGCTGTTACGCTCATACTATTACCTGCGCTGATAAAAGTGAGTCGCTCATGTTCAAGCCAAGCTATTTAACATGGCTGATGTGTATCGCCATGCTGCCGCTCAGTGGATGCGATCAAAAAACAATAGCCAATACCATGGGGGGCGGTTCTCCAACCGCAGCCTCCCCGGCCCCCGCGCCGGCCTATACGCCCTTGAGTGCCGACCAACTGTATCAATTAGTGAGTCCGGTGGCACTTTTCCCTGACAAGCTGCTGGCTCAGGTCCTCGCCGGTGCGGGTTATCCTGATCAAATCAGCGCTGCCGATAACTGGCTGGGGCAAAACCGCGGCCTGCAACCGGCTGCACTCACCACGGCCGCAGACAGCCAGCCTTGGGATCCTAGCGTACGTAGTTTGGTTCAATTTCCTGATGTGTTAGACCAGATGGCGAAAAATATCCCCTGGACTACTGCGTTGGGCAGTGCTTATCTCAACGACCCCACTGATGTGATGAATGCCATTCAGGTGCTCCGTCAACGTGCGTCGGCTAAAGGTACGCTCAAAACATCCCCCCAGCAAAGAGTGATTGTGGCACCGACTACGCAGTATGTTGAGCAACAACCTTATGCACAAAGCATAGTGGCTGCCCCTGCCCAGACCATTGTTATTGAACCCAGCCAGCCGGATGTGGTTTATGTGCCGCGATACGACCCTTGGGTAGCCTATGGCCAGCCCATCCCCGCCTACCCCAATTACAGTTATCAAAACGCCTCCAGCTATAGCAGCGGCGATATGCTGGCAACCGGTGTGATCAGTTTTGGCGTAGGTATCGTGGTCGGGGCATTGATTAATCAGAATCATCATGACGGCTGGCATAGCTGGGATGTTCACTGGAATAATCGGCGGCAACCGGTGGTCTACAACAATGCTCCCTATATTTCGCATTCCACCACGGTGATTAACCGTGTGACCAATATTAACCAATACAATAATGTGAACCGCAGCAGCACTGTAAACAACTTCAACAATACACCGGTGAATCCGGCGCCGCGTTTTGCCGCACCAACGGCTCATCCAGCAATTAACGTTGCTCCTGTGCAACAACCTCACTTTGCCCCGCAGGCACCGGTGGCAGCAGCCGGTCGTCAGCCCATGGCAGCCCCGAACTTTACTCATACAGGGACTGTCACTACACCGCATGTAACGGTACGTTCAGCACAGGGTCAGCAACCGATGACCATGCCGAATTTCAGCCATACGGCGCCGGCAGCAGTGAAACAACCGCCAAGAGTACAAGCAGCGCCCGTTCCCGTTCATCAGACTGATAGTCGGCCAATGCGCCAGCCGGAACAGCGTACAGTGGCGCCGCCGGCCGTACAGCAGGCCGTCCATATACCGGCGGCTAAACCGGTCGTCCATACGGCACCTGAGGCCAACGTTTTCCGTCCACAGCAGGTTCAACAACGGCCAAATATCCCGACGCCGCATAACGCGCCGCAGCCGTTCCACCCACAACAAGTTCAACAGGTGCAACATCGCCCTGCCGCGGAAGCCAAACCGCAGGAACACCGTCCAGTCAAAATTGAAGAACATAAAGCCGGATAATACGAGGACGCCCCGGCGAAAGCCGGGGCGTCAGAGAAAAGGATTAACGACTGATTTTCACTGCTGTGCCGCTGACGGTGACCATCAGCATGCTGCTGTCTTTACCCACAGTCTCGTAATCAATATCGATACCGACAACCGCATTTGCGCCCAACTCTTGCGCTTGTTCTTCCAGCTCCTTGAAGGCAATCAACCGCGCTTTGCGCAGCTCTTTCTCATAGGCACCGGAACGCCCGCCTACGATGTCACGCACGCCAGCAAAGAAATCGCGGAAAATATTGGCCCCCAAAATGGCCTCGCCGGTGACAACACCGCAATATTCGGTAATGGTAAACCCTTCCAGGGTCGGGGTAGTGGAAAGCTGCATCAAAACTCCTAGCTTGATTGATTCATCGCATTTATCTGACCATCAATTTGGAATTATGTTCTGTTATGAAATGGCACGCAGTACGAATGCAAGGCCTGAAATCGCATTTATACTGTAGGCTAATGATCTTCATGGTAGAGACTTTCACATAAGGTAATGAGATGAAAACAAAAACGATTGCGGCTGTTTTTCCCTTAGCGCTGTTACTGAGTGCCTGTACCACCGTCGAACCGGCATTCAAGGATATCGGCACCCGTACTGGCGGTTGTGTGGAAGGCGGCCCGGATACGGTCGCACAGAAATTTTACGATCTGCGCCTGCAACAGGGCGCCAGCAACACATTGCCGGACAGCAACCGTCTGGCGCAGCTGCAGCCTTACCTGAGTAAGGTGCTGTATCAGGACCTGGTAAGCGCCAACCAGAACCCGGGTAAATATCAGATCACAGGCGATCTGTTTACCGGCAATGCTCAGGGGCCGACCAGTGCAACCGTCGCCAGCGCCTCGACCATTCCAAATACGGATGCCAAGAATATCCCGTTACGCGTTCAGCTCAGCCGCCAAAAAGAGGGCAGCAATACGATCAACTGGCAGGATGAAGTGTTGATGGTACGTGAAGGCACTTGTTGGGTCGTGGATGACATCCGCTATCTGAATGTGCCACCGCATGCCACCAGCGGTACGCTGCGCCAAGTGCTGGAAAACCAGTAACCTCACTCGCTTACCGGCCCTCTCCGGGCCGGTCGTCAGAAAAATGCCTTGATTGCGCTCAATATTTGCTCAGTTTGAGAAATTTCGCTACCTACCTCACAGCATGCACGACAAATCCCCCCTTCGAACCTGACACGCGGTATCTTGTGCTATTCTTTCACTATCCTGCCGCGCAGTAATAAATTTTAACGCACAAAGATTGCATAAGTATTCTGTGGAAGTTAACATTTGCGGCATCAATATCTATTCAATTCTGGCGCATGAGCATTCAACTTAACGGTATCAACTGCTATTACGGCGCACATCAGGCGCTGTTTGACATCACGCTGGATTGCCCAGCAGGGGAAACCTTAGTGCTGCTTGGTCCAAGCGGCGCAGGGAAAAGCTCGTTATTACGGGTGTTGAACCTGTTGGAAATGCCACGCTCAGGCCAATTGCAGATCGCCGGTAATCAATTCGACTTCAAACAGGCTCCTGGTGAAAAAGCCATTCGCGAGCTACGTCAGAACGTCGGTATGGTTTTCCAGCAATATAATCTCTGGCCTCACCTAACCGTAGTGCAAAACTTGATCGAAGCGCCGTGCCGCGTGCTGGGTCTGACCAAAGCTCAGGCGATGGAACGTGCCGAAAAACTGCTGAAACGCTTGCGCCTGACCGACTTTGCCGATCGTTTCCCACTGCACCTTTCCGGTGGCCAACAGCAGCGTGTAGCGATCGCCCGTGCGCTGATGATGGAACCACAGGTGCTGCTGTTTGATGAACCGACTGCCGCGCTGGATCCTGAAATTACCGCCCAGATCGTCAGCATCATTCGTGAGTTGGCCGGCACCGGTATCACCCAGGTGATCGTTACCCATGAAGTCGAAGTGGCGCGTAAAACCGCCAGCCGCGTGGTTTACATGGAAAACGGCCACGTGGTGGAACAAGGCGATGCCAGTCACTTCACGCAGCCACAGACCACCGAGTTTGCTAATTACTTATCACACTAACAATTTTACTTGCTGTAATTTGGGGAGTTTGCGATGAAAAAACTAATAATCGCCGCCGTATTGGCTGGCATCAGCGTTTCCGCCTCTGCAGCCGAAACGATCCGTTTCGCTACCGAAGCGTCTTATCCTCCATTTGAATTTATTGACGCCGGCAACAAAATCCAGGGTTTTGACGTCGACCTGGCCAATGCATTGTGTAAAGAGATCCAGGCTGAGTGTACCTTCACGAATCAAGCCTTTGACAGCCTGATCCCAAGCCTGAAATTCAAGCGTTTTGACGCAGTCATGGCCGGTATGGACATCACGCCAGAACGTGAAAAACAGGTCCTGTTTACCAAACCCTATTACGATAACTCTGCGCTGTTTGTCGCCCAGAAAGGCAAAGTTGCCGACGTGGCTGCACTGAAAGGTAAAAAAGTGGGCGTGCAGAATGGCACCACTCACCAGAAATACCTGACCGACAAACACCCGGAAATCACCACCGTGCCTTATGACAGCTATCAGAACGCCATTCTGGATCTGAAAAACGGCCGCGTTGATGCGGTATTCGGTGATACTGCCGTCGTCAATGAATGGCTGAAGCAAAATGCGGCGCTGGGCGCAGTGGGCGATAAAGTGACCGACAAAGATTACTTCGGCACCGGTCTGGGCATTGCCGTTCGCCAGAAAAACACCGATCTTCAGGGCAAATTCAACGCCGCTCTGGACAAGATCAAACAGGATGGGACTTACGAAACCATCTACAAAAAATGGTTCCAGCAGTAATCAACCCCGATGAATGAAATTCAACCTTTAGCAAGCGCCGCCGGTATGACCGTCGGCCTTGCCGTTTGTGCCCTTATCCTTGGGCTGATCCTGGCGATGCTGTTTGCCGTCTGGGAGTCATCACGCTGGAAAGTGGTTAGCTGGCTCGGCACTGCCTGGGTCACCCTGCTGCGCGGCCTGCCGGAAATTCTGGTGGTGCTGTTCATCTATTTCGGTTCATCGCAGCTGCTCTTGATGCTGTCCGATGGCTTCACCCTGAATTTTGGCCTGTTCCAACTGCCCGTCCAGCTGGCGATTGATAACTTCGAAGTCAGCCCGTTCCTGTGTGGTGTGATTGCACTCGCCCTGCTCTATTCCGCCTATGCATCGCAAACGTTGCGTGGGGCGCTGAAAGCCGTACCACAAGGGCAATGGGAATCCGGTCAGGCATTGGGGATGAGCACCACAGCGATTTTCTTTCGCTTGATCATGCCGCAGATGTGGCGCCACGCGTTGCCGGGCTTGGGCAACCAATGGCTGGTGTTGCTGAAAGATACGGCATTGGTATCGTTGATCAGCGTTAACGATCTGATGCTGCAAACTAAAAGCATCGCCACGCGCACACAGGAACCTTTCACCTGGTACGTCATTGCAGCGGCAATCTATTTGGTGGTTACCCTGTTAAGCCAGTACATCATCAAACGCATCGAACTGCGCACCACGCGTTTTGAGCGGGGGCCAGCCTGATGTTTGAGTTCTTACCAGAAATCATCAAAGGGCTGCACACCAGTCTGACATTGACTATCACTGCACTGATCGTGGCGCTTATTTTGTCACTGTTACTGACGGTGATCCTGACGCTGAAAACACCGATCCTGACGCCATTGGTAAAGATCTACATCACGCTGTTTACTGGCACACCATTGCTGGTGCAGATATTTCTGATCTACTACGGCCCAGGGCAGTTCCCGGCTATCCGCGAATATCCCTGGTTGTGGGACTTACTGTCACAACCGTGGCTCTGTGCGATGGTCGCGCTGGCGTTGAACAGCGCGGCTTACACCACGCAGCTGTTTTACGGGGCAGTACGCGCAATCCCTGCCGGTCAATGGCAATCCTGTGAAGCGCTTGGCATGTCGCGTACGCAGTCGCTGCGTATCCTGCTGCCATTTGCCTTTAAACGTGCGTTGTCCTCTTATTCCAACGAAGTCGTGCTGGTATTCAAGAGTACCTCACTGGCCTATACCATCACCCTGATGGAAGTGATGGGCTACAGCCAACTGATGTATGGCCGTACCTACGATGTGATGGTGTTTGGTGCTGCCGGGCTGGTGTATCTGTGCGTTAATGGTCTGTTGACGTTACTGATGCGTTTGGTCGAGCGCCGGGCGCTGGCCTTTGAGCGCCGCAACTGAGCATGCTGAAAGGCCGTCTCAACGCCCTGCCATTGCGCAGGGCTTTTTTATGCCTCTCGATAATTTTTTAATCATTTATATTGCATATTAATTCATAAAATGGCAGGGTAAATGCCAACCAACAGCCGCCAAAACCTTTGGGTTATTGTCAGTAAAATCAAGCGGCGACGACATAAAAAAACGCAGGCTTACAGACAGGAGCTTTACGCATGAAAAAACTATTACTGGCCGCCACAGTACTCGCTGGTATTGCCTTTAACGCCAGTGCCGCAGAGACCATTCGCTTTGCCTCTTCAGCCACCTATCCCCCGTTCGAATCGCTGGATGCCAGCAACAAAATTGTGGGTTTTGATATCGACCTGGCTAACGCATTATGCAAACAAATGAAGGCTGAATGCACCTTCACCAACCAGGCGTTCGATAGCCTGATCGCTGCGCTGAAATTCAAAAAATACGATGCGGTGATCTCCGGTATGGACATCACGCCAGAACGCAGCAAGCAAGTTGCCTTCACTCAACCCTATTATGCCAACTCAGCAATTGTGATTGCCCAAAAAGGCAAATTCAGCTCGCTGGCCGATTTGAAAGGCAAAAAGATCGGCATGGAGAACGGCACTACCCATCAGAAATACATGCAGGATAAGCACCCAGAGATTAACACCGTCTCTTACGACAGCTACCAGAATGCCATTCTCGAACTCAAAAACGGCCGTATCGACGGCGTATTTGGTGATACTGCGGTAGTGAATGAATGGTTGAAGAACAGCCCGCAATTGGCACCGGTCGGTGAGCACGTTACCGATGCACAATACTTCGGTACCGGTCTGGGCATTGCCGTACGCCCGGACAACCAGGCGTTGTTGGCCAAGCTGAATGCCGCACTGGACGCCATCAAGGCTGACGGCACTTACAAAGCCATCAACGATAAGTGGTTCCCGCAGTAAGATCTTTCCAGGGCGTGGCATACCACGCCCTGTCCCCACAACGTTCTTTAATGGCGTACCAGCAGCGTCAGCACTTCGTAATGGGCGGTATGGGGGAACATATCGAACAGTTGCACGCGTTCAATGCGGTAATCCGGTAACATCTCAATGTCTTTCGCCATCGTCTCGGCGTTGCAGCTCGAATACAAAATATAGCCCGGCGCCATCAGGTTTAAATAGTCACACAATGCCTTGCCAATGCCACGTCGCGGCGGATTGACCAACACCAGTTGCGGTACACGGCCTTCAGCGGTGGCGAACTGCGTTGAATCCAGTGCCTGAAAATCAACATGTTGCAAACCCAGGGCGTTCGCCGACTGGCGCGCACAGGCAATCGCTTCTGCGCTGATCTCGATCCCCGTCAAACGTGTTTCCGGCTGCGCGCAGTGCAGACCAAAGCCCCCCACACCGCAGAACAGATCCCACATGCTGTTGATGCCTAATGCGCGCACCCAGTCGCGGGCTGTGGCATACAGGTCGGCAGCCACCTGCGGATTGGTCTGGAAGAAACTTTGCGGGCGAATATACAACGGCACCTGATTAAACTGCTCTTCCAACGCCTGCAACTCTGTCAGCGGGATTTCACGCTCCCCCTCCATAATCGCCATATGCACCGGCTGAATATTGGCAGAGATCACCCTGAGTTGCGGCAGCTGTTGCCTTAACCACGGCAGGGCAGCACGTAACTGCGCCAGTTTCGTCTCTGAACGCAGCACAAAGCGCAGCATCACGCCTCCGCTATGGGTGCTTTCAGTTAACAACAAATATTTTAGCTCGCCGCGTTTACGTGCCACGTTGTAAGGCGTCAGACCGGCCCGAGCGATAAAGCTTTTCAGCACGTCAAACATTGGGGCAAAACTGGCGGGGTAAAGCGGACAAGCGCTGAGATCAACCGGAGTGCCATCACGATGCAACATGCCGAGCAACGGGCGTTCTACGCTGCCACTGACCACCATTTTGGCTTTGTTGCGAAATGCGCTCTGCTTGCCGGCAATCGGCTCCAGCCACTGGGCGACATCACGGCCAGTCAGCAGTGATTGCAGATGGTGCTGTTTGTCTGTCAGTTGCTGCGGGTAAGGCTTTTCCAGCCACTGACAGGAACGGCAAGTGCCCGCCGTATACAAAGCGCAATGCATGAAAAGTACTCTAGGTTCAGGATGAAGAATTAAGGGCGCAGAGTTTAGCACTCTGCGCCGCTATACCCTATAGCTTTCAAGTTGCCGCCAGCAACGTGACGGTTTGGAAAGCGCCGGGTATGAAATCTCAATGACGTGCAGCGAAAAACCGGCGGCTGGCCGCAGGGATAAACAGCAATGCCAGAATGACAACATCTGGGATTTTTTGCAGGATCAGTTCGTGCAGGATCTGCCCACTGCTTTCACCCTCAACGGTAAATACTTCCGGCAGAAAGCTGCCAATGGTGGCGAGCAGCAAATAGCCGACCACAACACACTGACAGATGACATAGATCCAACGTCCCCAATTGCGGCCACGCATCACTGCGAAACCACAACTGATTTGCAGACACAGCAGTAACAAACCCGCCAGAAAGATCAAGGTGGAATCCCAGGCCTGCGCACTGGTGCTGACAAACTCCTGCGCGCCGTCGACGCCGAGCTCACCTAACAGCAACAGCACGCTGACGCATTTGATAGCGACCATCGCGGTACCTGCAACCATCACCGGTACTGGCGCATCTGAAGTCGTTCCCATTCCCTGCCTGCTGTTCAGCATGTCTGACATGTCCATGTTCCGTAACGAAACGCCACTGCCCCTTTCAAACTGCCGCTCATAACGCGGCAATTAACCTTGATTGGGGCTATTCAAACGGCGTATATAAAGTCAGGTAATCAATTGCAATACCAATTATTGCAAAAATAGCAGGTTTGCTCAGACTCAGCTACGGGCAGCCTTTTGTAATTCGCGCGATCGCTGTTTTTCCGAGCGCGCCATAAACCACCATGCAATCAAGCCAATAACCCCAACCACCAGCAGAATCAAACTTGCCAACGCGTTAATTTCTGGGTTAACGCCCATGCGTACGCTGGAGAACACCAACATCGGCAAGGTGGTGGCACCCGGCCCGGCGACAAAGCTGGCGATAACCAGATCGTCCAATGACAGGGTGAAAGCCAACATCCAACCGGCGATCAGTGCAGGGGCAATCATCGGCAAGGTGATCACAAAGAACACTTTCAGCGGCGTCGCGCCCAAATCCATGGCGGCTTCTTCGATAGAGCGATCCAACTCACGCAGGCGCGAACTGATCACCACGGATACATAAGCAGTACAGAAAGTGACATGGGCCAGCCAAATGGTAAACATGCCCCGCTCCGACGGCCAGCCAAACGCATGCCCCATCGCCACAAACAGCAGCAGTAACGACAGGCCTGTGATCACGTCCGGCATAACCAAAGGGGCTGTCAGCATAAAGGCAAAACCGGTTGAACCGCGGAAACGGCCAAAACGCACCATAACCACGGCCGCCAGAGCGCCAAGCACCACGGCGGCGGTCGCCGAGGCAGCAGCAATCGTCAAGCTTAGCCCGACGGCACTGATCATCGCTGAATCATGGAACAGCTCAACATACCACCGCGTCGACCAGCCTGCCCACACCGTCACCAGCTTGGAACTGTTGAACGAGTAAACCACCAGCATCAGCATCGGTGCATACAAAAATGTAAAACCAATGACCAAAATAGCAATGCGCCATGGTGAACGAACTACCGGCAAATTGTTCATCCCTGCCCCCCCATTTCCTTGTTCTGGTGCTTGTGGAACCAGAGAATTGGCACGATCAACAGCAACAGCATAACGGTAGCAACCGCCGAGGCCACCGGCCAGTCGCGGTTATTAAAGAACTCCTGCCACAGTACCCGGCCAATCATAATACTGTCGGGTCCGCCCAGCAGTTCAGGAATGACAAATTCGCCGACCGCAGGGATAAACACCAGCATCGAGCCGGCAATAATGCCGCCACGCGTCAACGGCATAATCACGCTGAAAAAGGTTTTCAACGGTTTGGCCCCCAGATCGAGGGAAGCCTCCACCAACGAGTAATCCAACCTTGTCAGCGCGGTATAAATCGGCAACACCATAAACGGCAGATAGGAATACACAACGCCGATATACACCGCCAAATTGGTGTGCAAAATCACCAGTGGATGATCAATGACACCCAACCACAACAGGAAGTTGTTAAGAATACCGTTGTTTTTCAAGATGCCCATCCAGGCATAAACCCGGATTAAAAACGAGGTCCACGACGGCAAGATCACCAGCAGCAGCAATATATTGCGGGTTGACGATTTGCTGTGTGCCACTGCCCACGCCAACGGATAGCCGATGATTAAGCAGCACAGGGTCGACACCGCCGCTACCTGCAACGATTGCAAATAAGCATCCACATACAGCGGGTCGTCGGTCAGTTGCAGGTAATTGGCAAAGTTGAGTGCAATATCCAGCTTACCCTCTGCCCAACTCATCAAGTCAGTATAGGGTGGAACGGCAAGCGCCAGTTCTGCCAGGCTTATCTTGAACACAATCAGGAACGGCAGCAGGAATAATAACGTCAGCCACAGCAGCGGCACCGCAATTACCAGCTTGCGGCCATGGGCCATCTGCAGGCGCTGGAACAGCGCTTTCAATGGACCGGGCGTTTTCGCCGGCGGTTCCGGCGGCGTGCGTTCAGCAAGCATTGTCATAATGATTATTCCCCACCTTCTACACCGTCAACACGACACAGCTGTCGGCTTCCCAGCACAGACGCACTTCATCACCCCAGGTCGGCATCCCTTTGCGGAAACGATGGCCGTTCTGCAACTGGGCGCTGATCATCTGGCCGCTGAGTAATTTCACGTGATAGATAGACAAATCACCGAGATAGGCGATGTGCACAACCTCACCTACGGCAAAGTTGCAGCCATCTTGCGGTACGTCTTCGCACAGCATAATTTTTTCTGGTCTCAGCGCGACCTGGATCGGTACGCCGTCTACCACCGAGGCATCAGAGTCAACCTTGATCGCGTGACGCAAGCCGGGGCTTTGCAGGATCAAGGCATCGTCATGGCGCTCTTGCAGCACACAGTCAAATACGTTGACCGAGCCGATGAACTCCGCGCTAAAGCGGCTGTTCGGGTGCTCGTAGATCTCTTCCGGCTCGCCAATCTGCACAAATTTACCGCGGTTCATAATGGCTATACGGCCTGCCATGGTCATGGCTTCTTCTTGATCGTGCGTCACCATTACGCAGGTCACTCCGACACGCTCAAGAATGTCCGTCACTTCCAGCTGCATCCGATCGCGCAGCTTTTTATCCAGCGCCCCCATAGGTTCGTCGAGTAGCAGCAGCTTTGGTCGTTTCGCCAGGCTACGTGCCAGGGCCACGCGTTGACGTTGACCACCGGAGAGTTGGTGAGGCTTACGTTTGGCGAACTCCTGCATATGCACCAACGACAACATTTCGGCGACCCGGCCGGCGATTTCCGCACGAGGCATTTTGTCCTGCTTCAGGCCAAAGGCGATGTTTTGCTCTACCGTCATGTGCGGGAACAGCGCGTAGGACTGGAACATCATGTTGATCGGCCGCTGGTAAGGTGGCACGTGCGACATATCCTGCCCATCGAGCACTATTTGCCCTTCCGTCGGCTGTTCAAAGCCGGCCAGCATACGTAGCAGCGTCGACTTGCCGCAGCCCGAAGGGCCCAATAATGCAAATATTTCGCCTTTATAGATGGTCAGGCTGACGTCTTCGACCGCGTTTTGGCCATCAAAGGTTTTGGTGAGGTTACGGATTTCCAGCAGAGGGGTGAAAACCTTCTGCGACTTGGCTTGAGGACGAGGGATGACGTCGTTCAATCGGGGTGCTCTCCGGTGCAAAACAGGACAAAAAACCACGGCGATTGCCATGGCCCAAAATGGCAACGAGGCGGGAAACACCCGCCTGCTGGTCAAAACAACAGGGAAAACCGGGCCCGATATACTGGGCCCTGAGTATTACTTCCCGCTTTTAACTTTAGTCCAGGCACGGGTAATGACGCGGTCCAGTTTCGGCGACTGTACGTTCAACGTGAACAGCTTGGCGCGAATATCCGCTGGCGGATACACGTTCGGGTTATCACGCACCTCGGCGTTCACCAGCGGCGTAGAGTCCTTGACCGCATTGGCGTAGTAAACGTGGTTGCTGATATCCGCCATGATGTCCGGTTTCAGCAAGAAATTCAGGAACTGATAAGCAGCATCTTTACTTTTGGCATCTGCCGGCATGGCAAACATATCAAAGTAGGTCAGCGCGCCTTCTTTCGGAATGGCGTAAGCAATGTTCACGCCGTTCTTCGCCTCTTTGGCACGGTTGGCGGCTTGCATGACGTCACCGGACCAGCCGATCGCGACACAGATATCCCCGTTCGCCAGATCGTTGATGTACTGGGAAGAATGGAAATAGCGGATGTTCGGGCGCAGCTTGAGCAGCAGATCGTTTGCCGCACCGGTGTAATCCGCAGCGTTGGTGCTGTTAGGATCTTTGCCCAGATAATGCAGTACGGTAGCGTAAACTTCGCTTGGCGCATCCAGGAAGGAAACCCCACAACTTTTTAGCTTCTCGAGATTTTCCGGTTTAAGGATCAGATCCCAACTGTTGACCGGTGCATCTTTGCCCAACACCGCTTTGACCTTATCAACGTTATAGCCGATACCGGTGGTCACCATCATGTAAGGGATGCCGTACTTGTTATCCTTATCGTTATGCGCCACCAGCTTCAGCATCTCTGGATCAAGGTTTTTGTAGTTCGGTATTTTGCTCTTGTCGAGCGGCTCAAAAATGCCTGCTTGCGACTGACGTTCGAGGAAGTTGGATGAAGGTACGACCAAATCATAACCGGTGC
The DNA here is from genome assembly GCF_017832355.1 of Serratia sp. PL17. Classification (GTDB taxonomy): domain Bacteria; phylum Pseudomonadota; class Gammaproteobacteria; order Enterobacterales; family Enterobacteriaceae; genus Serratia. The sequence goes on along the minus strand of NZ_JAFIBY010000001.1, from coordinate 396,865 downwards.
TGCCTGCCATCAGCTTGCCTTCCAACACTTCGTTGGAGTCAAAGACGTCATACACGACCTTAATACCGGTTTCTTTTTGGAATTTAGCTAAGGTGTCCGGCGCAATATAGTCGGACCAGTTATAGACGTGCAGCGTTTTTTCCTCGGCTGACGCTGTGACGGACGCGGCCATCAGCAGGCCAGCAACAACACCCGATAACCACTTTTTACGTTGGGTGACCATCCGTAACTACCTCCAAAACAGGGGTGAATCATAGAATTGAACTTGTATCGGAATCGATACAAAACCTTTCCTGATCGAGCGCAATAGTTGCAACCGCGGATTGAATGGCTATGCAGTTGATTGCATGTACCTTTTTCAACTGCCCCGCCCGCATGGTCACCTGGAGAATCGCAAGCCCTTAGCAGAATCAGCAGCATAACCCCTGTTGCCAAAACGCACCAGCCTCCGGGGTTAAAACCGGTTTTTATCGATTTTTTATGCAGTTTCTCTCTATGTGATACGCCATTAATGGCATAAACGGCGAGGAATATCTGGCAACAGAGGGTAAAACGCAGAATATATTATTGCAGGAAGGAATAACGGCAGCATGCCGCCAGGGAGGCGGCACACATAATGTACAGTGGGGATCAGTGCAGCATTGGGTGGCGGTCAGCCGCAGCCGGGTTCTCTTCTTCGTCACCCATAAACAGCAGATCGTTCGCCCGCGCTTCGAGGATGACCATTGAGATTTGCTCTTCACCCTGCTGCATAAAGTGGGTGAACTGTTCCAGCGTGACGCCAACGGCGATGCTCAGCGCCTGACAAACGATCAGCTTCGGCAGGTTATCGTCCTGGATATCAACAAAAGCTTTGATGGTCAGCGAACTGGCGTTGATTTGGCTCAGATCCGCCACCAGCGGGATCAGCGCCGTCGGCTTCACTTCGGCCAGCGCGGAGAACAGGAGCACGTTATCAACCAGATCGAGTTTGGCGTCGAAAACGCCGTCGAAGTTTTGCATGTGCGGCAGGTGCAGCGCCTGGCAAGAATCGCACTCAAAGAATGAAATGCCCGATTGATCCAGCCAGCGTCGCAACAACGCCAAATCAGGGACAATGAGTGAATCCATAATACCAGCCTCACAATATTCAAAACACGAAAAGGCGCATAGCTTACGGAATATTGCCCAGCTATGCCACGATCAATGCGGCTTAATTCGCTATTAGGGCAAATATGGCAGAGAAAAAGGCGTGTTACCGCGTGCAGAGAAGCCTATTCTGTTCGGTGTCCTACCCCCCCGACTTCAGGCGGAAACCCGGTCTGCCACGCTGTTCGATATACTCGATCATCATGCCTGCAATATCCAACCCCGTCGTGCTTTCAACCCCTTCCAGACCCGGTGAAGCGTTGACCTCCATTACCAATGGTCCACGGTCCGCGCGCAAGATATCAACCCCGGCAACATCCAATCCCAGCGTGGTAGCCGCCTTCACCGCCATCGCCCTCTCTTTGGCTGTGATAACCACTTTGCGGGCCGTGCCGCCTCGATGCAGATTAGAACGGAACTCGCCGGGCTTTGCCTGCCGCTCAATGGCGGCTACCACCTTGCCGCCGACGACCAAACAGCGCACGTCGCAGCCCTGCGCTTCGCGGATATATTCTTGCACCAGGATATGAGCGTTAAGGCCGCGGAATGCATCAATAACGCTTTCCGCGGCTTGGCGTGTTTCCGCCAGCACCACACCGATACCCTGCGTACCTTCTACCAGTTTGACCACTAACGGGGCGCCGCCGACCAGTTCAATCAAATCACCGGTATCGTCCGGCGAATGCGCAAAACCGGTGATCGGCAGGTCTATGCCTTGGCGTGCCAGCAATTGCAAAGAACGCAGCTTGTCGCGCGCACGGGTAATGGCCACCGACTCATTCAGCGGGTAGCTGCCCAACAGTTCAAACTGACGCAGTACCGCAGTGCCGTAGAAGGTCATGGCGGATCCGATGCGGGGGATGACGGCGTCATAACGCTCTAACTGACGACCACGATAATGGATAGTGGGCGCAGCCGGATTAATGTTCATGTAACAGGAGAGCGGATCGATAATATCAATGCAGTGGCCGCGCTGTTCAGCCGCCTCCACCAAGCGCTTACACGAATACAGCGTTCCATCGCGCGAAAGAATGGCAATTTTCACTCGTCACCCCAAAAAGACAATCACCTGTCAGGCAGGCATATCACCGACTGCGGTCACTCAGACACGCGGCTCACGATCGTTTTTATCATCTGGCATAGGTTTCACTTCGGGTTTGCGGCGATCGTTTTGCGGTGGTTCGTCACCGCGCATCAATGGGCCAAAGCCTTGCACCACGCGCCAGACCAGAAATGCGGCGGCAGGTACCATCAGCGCTATACCGAGAAAGATCATGCCTACCGCCGCCTGTGGCGACGCCAACCACCCCGGAAGTTGGACATGATTGTGAATGCTCAGATAAGCCAGCACCAACAACAGCATCCCCAGACCTTCCAACACCAGCACGGGACGCGGTAAGTCACCGAATGAACGCATATTTTTCTTCTCCCAAAGCTCTGCCTCCAGTGTAGTGAATTCCAACCAGCGGCGACAGCCCCGACAGCTTAATCGGTTACATGAATTGGATTAACAGGTAATTCCTGCTTTTTTTTCGCCGTCTCAACGGGCATAGTAACCGTCATTAACGCAGGTAATGCTTGGCTTTGGTCTTTTTGGACTGACAGAATGTCATTGCAGTTGCGATTACATATTTAAATATCAATCTAAGGAGTGTTGCATGTTTGCAGTTATCTTCGGGCGCCCAGGCTGTCCTTATTGTGTCCGTGCGAAAGAGTTGGCGGAAAAACTGACTGAAGAACGTGACGATTTCAACTTCCGTTATGTTGATATCCACGCTGAAGGCATCACCAAGGCCGATCTGGAAAAAACCGTTGGCAAGCCAGTAGAAACCGTACCGCAGATCTTCCTCGATGAGAAACACATCGGCGGCTGCACCGATTTCGAGGCCTACGCTAAAGAAAACCTGAATCTGTTCCAGTAAGCTTCAGACAGAACGACAAAAAGGCGCGGATAGCGCCTTTTTTTATTGCCGTTCACCGGAATGACAGTGCCGATAGGCTTGCAACAAACTGCGTACAAACAAAGCCAGCAGCGCACCGAATACGCACCAGAATACCGCGCTGGTGGCATAAGCCAGTTCCTGCCAGAACGAAGAGGACGGCGTTAGCCAAAGATGACGAATGATGAGACACAGCGGCAACGCATATAGCGCTCCCAGCAGCGGGCAGAGAATACGTTTTTTACTCGACAAATAGCTGGCGATAACGCCGGGTATCACGAACAGCAGCAGGCCCGTTTCGCCCTGGTGTTCATGATCCGTACTGCCGAATGCCCCGCTCTGCTGGCCGAGATACACCAGGCTGAACAGCAGAAAACAGCTTAAAATCCCCCACCAATACCGTTCACTCGCCACATCGCCTCCCGTTTAACCTCGTTACCACGCCGTAAAAATCAACAGTGCCACAAAACCCGTGACGCCTTGCCGTAAACCGGCAACGCTGAACTGAACTTTTTCCTTGGCTTAAAGAGGGTTAAATGCGTACGGCGGCGCAGGAAGTCAGCTTTATGCTGGCTGTCACGCGCCATTGCGACTAGAATAAACGCCGCCGATCGATGGTTCGAATCGCCTTCCGCTGGTTAGTTATTTATGACGTCGCTTTTTGACTGAATTTATATCTTATAGTTATTTATATCAAGCACTTACTGGTAAACAATAAGTTATCCTACGTGAACATAAACGTCGCTAGTTTGTTAAACGGTAACTACATCCTGTTACTGTTCGTGGTACTCGCACTGGGGCTGTGCCTCGGTAAAGTCCGTTTGGGCTCCGTTCAACTCGGTAATTCCATTGGCGTTTTAGTGGTTTCGTTACTGCTTGGGCAACAACACTTCGCCATTAACACAGAAGCACTCAACCTCGGCTTTATGCTGTTTATTTTCTGTGTTGGCGTGGAAGCCGGGCCGAACTTTTTCTCAATTTTTTTCCGTGACGGCAAAAATTACCTGATGTTGGCACTGGTGATGGTCGGTTCCGCAATGGTGATCGCCATTGGTCTTGGCAAACTGTTCCATTGGGATATTGGCCTGACCGCCGGTATGTTAGCCGGTTCTATGACCTCAACCCCGGTACTGGTGGGCGCGGGCGATACGCTACGCAATACCATTACCAACGGCCCGGCACTTCTGGCGGCGCAAGATCATCTGAGCCTCGGTTACGCCCTGACCTACCTGATTGGTCTGGTCAGCCTGATTTTCGGCGCGCGTTACCTGCCCAAGCTACAACATCAAGACCTCTCCACCTCCGCTCAGCAGATTGCCCGTGAACGCGGCCTGGACACGGACAGCCAACGTAAGGTGTACCTGCCGGTCATCCGCGCTTACCGCGTTGGGCCGGAATTGGTCGCCTGGGCGGATGGCAAAAACCTGCGCGAGCTGGGTATCTATCGCCAGACCGGTTGCTATATCGAACGTATTCGCCGTAACGGCATTTTGGCTAACCCCGATGGCGACGCCGTGCTTCAAGTCGGCGATGAGATTTCGCTGGTCGGCTATCCTGACGCACATGCACGGCTGGATCCTAGCTTCCGCAACGGCAAAGAGGTCTTCGACCGGGATTTGCTGGACATGCGTATCGTCACCGAAGAGATCGTGGTCAAGAACAGCAATGCGGTAAATAAGCGCCTGAGCCAGTTGAAACTGACCGATCACGGCTGCTTCCTTAACCGCGTGATCCGCAGCCAGATTGAAATGCCTATTGATGACAGCATCGTGCTCAATAAAGGTGACGTGCTGCAAGTCAGCGGCGACGCACGCCGGGTGAAAAGCGTGGCGGAGAAGATTGGCTTTATCTCCATCCACAGCCAGGTGACCGACCTTTTGGCATTCTGCGCGTTCTTTATCATTGGTCTCTTGATTGGCCAGATTACCATTCAGTTCAGCAACTTCTCGTTCGGCATCGGCAATGCTGCCGGCCTGCTGATGTCCGGCATCATGCTCGGGTTCCTGCGAGCCAACCACCCAACCTTTGGTTATATCCCACAGGGTGCGCTGAACATGGTGAAAGAGTTTGGCCTGATGGTGTTTATGGCCGGCGTAGGCCTGAGCGCCGGCGCGGGTATCGGCCATAGCCTGGGCGCGGTCGGTGGCCAGATGCTGATCGCAGGGCTCATCGTCAGTTTGGTGCCCGTGGTGATCTGTTTCCTGTTCGGTGCCTATGTACTGCGCATGAACCGCGCCCTGCTGTTCGGTGCGATTATGGGTGCCCGTACCTGCGCACCGGCAATGGAAATCATCAGCGACACCGCGCGCAGCAATATCCCGGCACTGGGCTATGCAGGGACCTACGCTATCGCTAACGTATTGTTAACCCTTGCAGGCTCGCTGATCGTGGTGTTGTGGCCGGGGATCTTCGGCTAACTGATAAGCAACGAAGATGAATCAGTGGCAAAAATATTTTGAAATTTTTATCCCCGGTGAGAACTTTCCTTTCCGGGGGTAGTCTGAATTAGTGCCACTGCTTTTCTTTGATGTCCCCATTTTGTGGAGCCCGTTAGTCCCGCCTTTTTAGGTTCAAGACTATCGGGTTTTTTGTTGCCTGTAGAGAATCACCGGCTGAAATAATCGCCCAAACGCTTATGCGATCAATCAGAGACTTTGCGAGTAGCTCACCCATTTACTCATATCTTGATGGGATATATTTCCACCGCATACGACAAGCCCAATCACGGCATTATCGGGCAGCGTGGGGGCAATTGACATAGCGGCAGGTATGAGCGTTCCAGATGCCAGTTCAACCCATAACTTCGCCTCTTCGCCAAACGCAACCATACCTTCCACGGCGGCCTTATCCGATACCACAATGATGTCCTCAACATAAGCGTGAGCATGGGCAAGCATCATTTCGTCAATGACGGGTACACCGAGAGTAGAAATAATCGACGTAATCTCAACGTTAACAGGCTTACCCGCGCGAAGTGCCTGATGCATTGAACTGGCGCCGGACGTTTCAACACCCCAAATTCGGATATCGGGCTTAATCGCTTTCAATACCGTGGCCGCTCCCGCCAGCATGCCGCCACCACCAACGGCAATAAAAACATCGGTCAACTCAGGACAATCGGCAATAAATTCAAGCGCGAGCGTTCCATGCCCTTCAGCTATCAACGAATCGTTACAATCATCGATGACGACATATCCTTCATTGGCCAATGCTTTAGCCCGCTCAAACGCAGCCTGAACATCGGTTTCTATAATGACGACGCTGCCCAGCTCACGAATCCTGTCGATAGCCGTTGCGGGGGCGCTTGGCGGCATAATGATAGTAACGTCAGCGGCAAAAATTTTCGCTGCCTCGGCTATTGCGATACCAAAATTACCGCCACTCACGGCAACAAACCGGTTATTTTCGAAATTGTCTGCCAGCTTCAAAAACTTATTTAGCACCCCCCGCGCCTTAAAAGAACCACCAAGCTGGGTGTTTTCCAGTTTCAGAAAAACTGGCCTTTGGACTTTTTCGGCCAGTTTCGAACCGGGTATGGCTGGCGTCCGAATAACCTTCCCAGATAAACGTTCTGCTGCTTCAACGATGGCGTTAAATTCAATTAATTTTGTCATGTTTGCCCAGTCAGGTGGATGTTACTGTTGTAAGTAGGCATAAAGCTAACCGTGTTTTTCTGTGCCTTACGGTAGACTCCTGCCTTTTTTATCGACACCAAACTACAGGCTTTTACTGCCGTTTTCTATGGCTTCGCACCAGGGTGCGATAAGCAAAAAAAAAGCCCGCCAGGGGGGCCATTGCCAACGGCACAATGCACTCCCAAGACGGGCCTTTTTCTGGAAATTACTTAGCCGAGCTAATGATTAGCTCGTATCGATATTACTTCTGCTCTGCTTTGCTCACGGTGTCTTCCGCTTTCCATACGCGGTATTTCACTTCCACATCTTTCGGCACGTAGACCACGATTGGCAAGCGGCTGTTGTAGCGTTGCATGGCAGCGTCACCAAGGTTGGCGGCGATAAATTTCTGCTGTTTGGTGTTATCTGGGCAACCCATCATGGTTGACGCTGGCTCAGACAGTTTTTCCAATACCAGGTAGTCGTAGCCCCAACCAGAAAGCGTTTTGCTTTCCAGCGTGCCGCCGATCATGTGGTGGTTACAGTCCACTTCCAGCGTTTTTCCGATCAGCAGTTCCACTTTGAAATTTTCTTCATGTTCCTGCTTCGGCAGGTAAATGACCTGACGGTTCATGCCTTTCTCAGCCTTCGGATATGGCGCGACCTTCTCGAGCGGCTGTTTGCTGATATCGGTGTCTTCGGGAGAGGTGGCAGCAATGGCGCTGGCAGAAACGGCCATCAGCAGGCCGGAAAATACGACAGATACCTTGTTCATGTTTTATCCCTACAATTTATTAAACTCACCGCTCATAAACTAATACACTACCGACAAGCCCGCCAGTAGTTTAATATTCTTTACAATGTGCAATGGTCAGTGACAAAAACCCATCAGTGACCATTGTCTGGGATAAATCATTATTGAGGTGCGTTTTTGGCTATATAAGCCTTAACGACCTGATAGACATAATCCTGGCACGCAAGGCCCGTCTGCGGGTCGTATTTACCCTGATTAGTGATATTGTTCGACAGTACGCGAATACCAATAAACGGAATGTTAAAGGCGGCAGCAATCTGTGCGGCGGAGGCCGTTTCCATCTCTTCAACCGAGGTATGATAATTGGCGTGGAAAAAACTGATGCGGTCCAGCTCGCTGTTCCACACATCGGCGGAGCCAATCACGCCTTCAACCACCTTGCCTTGGGTATAGCTGTCTTTAACTCCCTCAGCAACAGCCAACAGTTTGCCATCTGCCGGGAATTGACGGATCGTGTGGGCATTTTTATCTTCACCCGCACTGCCTTTTGACGCCAACAGATCCATCGGCTGCCACTGTCGTGAGTCGCTGCCTTCGCCGGCCGCTTTCTTCGGGGTCTTAAACGCACCCAGGCTAACCGAATACTTGCCCAACACAATGTCATACACCTTCAGTGCCGGGTCGTGCCCCCCCGCGGTCCCCTGATTGATGATCGCCACCGGATGAAAATGAGTCGCTGCAATCGCTGTAGCCGCCGCGGCATTAGACATGCCTTTCAGGGTTTCCGACACCACCACAGGATAGCCGTCTACCGTACCCTGCCAAAAACGCCAGCCGCCAATCTGCTCTTCACGCGGGTTGTCCAGACGCTGGGCAAAACGCTCCGCCTCCACTGGCATTGCGCCCTGCACGACAATAGGCGCAGCAGCAACGCTCTGCTGCGCCATAGCCAACGGTGAAAAAAACGTGTTACACGCAACCAACAGCGCAAGATTTATTTTTCTTGTCATCACCACATCATCCCAATAAAAAAGCAAACGATTACCTTAGCCGAAAGCGGTGCTCTCGCCTACCGCTTTCTGACGCCAACTCTCTGCTGCATTTAAGGTTTTCTTAAGACAGAATTATTACAGTACGACTATCTATTGATGTCACTGAGTCAGCGTGTGAACCCAAAACCTTCATTAAATCAATCCTCAACAACATCCCAAATTAAGACTAACGCCCTTTACTCACTGCCAGCATCCTTTTACCGTTGGCAGGTTTTGGGATTGATCGTCAGTGGTTTGTTGTTCCTGTGGCTTTCACGCAACGAACAACTTGACTGGGCAATCAGCAATGACTGGTACGATCCTGCCAGTGGGCATTTCCCTTGGCAGAACAATCACTGGCTGGATTTGATTAACCACCGCTTGCTGAAAATCAGTGTCATTACCGGTGCAGTATTGGCGCTATTTTGGGGAATCTACCGCCGTAACCCGCGCATGATCGTCACTATGGTGTTGATCGGTATAGGGCCATTGGTCGTTGGGATCCTGAAAGCCACCAGCGCGCATTCCTGCCCGTGGGATTTGATCGAGTACGGTGGCAAAGCAATGTCCTTCCCACTCTTCGGCACGGTACCTGCAGAACCTGGACCGGGACGCTGCTTCCCCGGTGGTCACGCCTCCAGTGGCTTTGCCGTAATGGCACTGTTTTTCCTGTTTTATCCACAACGCCCGCGCCTGGCTTACTGGTGCTGGTTTGGCGGTATTACGCTCGGCATGCTGATGGGTTTTGGTCAGGTGATGCGCGGTGCACATTTTCTTACCCATAACCTATGGGCAGGTTGGTGGGTTTGGTTCAGCCAATTGGCTGTTTATTGGACGGTAAGCGGTTTTATCCGCCGCAAGACGAGGTAAATATTATGGAGCAGTTGAATCATCTACTTTTCGCCTGGATCAATGCGACCCCGGCGTCCCCCGAGTGGTTAATTGATGTTGCCACCTTTTTGGCGCGCGATCTGATCATTATCGTGCCAGCGCTGATCATCGGGTTATGGCTGTGGGGGCCGCAGAGCCAGCTGGTATCACAGCGTGAAGTGGTTGCAAAAACGACGATAGCTCTGTTATTTGCCATGCTTGCCGCCGCCACTATCGGCATGCTGCTGCCACATGAACGACCCTTTGTTGCAGGTGTCGGCTACACCTTCCTGGCGCATGCCCCGGACAGTTCATTCCCCAGCGATCACGGAACCGCTATCTTTACCTTCGCCCTGGCCTTCTTGTTCTGGCATCGGGTCTGGTCAGGTATTTTGTTGCTGATCGTCGCAGGGGGTATTGCCTGGTCCCGGGTTTATCTTGGCGTGCACTGGCCGCTGGACATGGTAGGCGGCTTCCTGCTTGGCCTGGTCGGTTGCTTGTTTGCCCAGCTGGTATGGAACCTGTTTGGTGACATCATCGCCACCAAACTGGCACGCCTGTACCGTTTCCTGTTTGCCTTCCCTATCCGTAAGGGCTGGGTGAAAGAATAAGCCCTTGCGCATTCCGGCAGGGGCAACGTAGCCCCTGCTATCACACCACCCCGGTCGTCACACAAAACTCTCGCGTTTTTCCCACGGCTAACATCATCCCCGGCAATTGACTCTCTCCGTGCGGGCAGCACGTCGCAGGTTGAATAAACCTGAATGCGTGAAGACTCCCCTGTTGCGTTACAGGGCGTAAACCATAGTTGAACTGCGCTGTGGAAAAGCGCGTGACATAACGCCGGCCTTTTGAAGCCAACATAAAGAACTCGGCCTGATCGACATACAGTGACAGATCGTCTGAACACAAGACCCCTTGTTCAGCAATATGGCCCGGTGGTGCCAGGGCCAGCACTGGCAAATTCTGCCGAAAAATCGCAGTAGGAATACAGCCATAGTTAAGCTGGCATACGTAACGGATCGGCAAGGGTTCATCCGCAAGGTTGGTGATATGCATTTCAAGGGTGAACTGTGCGCTGTCAGCCGCCAACCGCACGGCCGGGCGCAGCCGATATCGCTGATCTGCGGGTTCTCCCGACGCATAAAGGGACAGAGTCTTGCCGTCTATCTGCAGCCACACCTTCTGTTTACTTACTACTGAACCTTCCTGATACGGCCAGGGTGAATGAAAAGCAGAACGGCCCTCCAGTTTTCTCCTGACAAATCTGGTGCTACGGCGACCTGACTTTAATGAGTAGCCATCAAAATCGGCATCCCAAATCGTCAGATCACGGAAAGGAAGCACGCTTAACACACCACGGCTGTTTGCCAGCATCAGCACTTCCCCTGTTTCTTCGGTGCTGAACGCTGTAACAACAAAATCCGTATTGCGGAAAATCTCATCCGGTTGTGCCCTAAACTGCTCTGGCGCCAGATTTATCATTATATTCATTCTTTCCCCCTGGTTTTTCACGTGGGTAACCCTGTTCTCAGCATTGAATGTTATTTAAGTAACATTAAACACTCCGTATGTTACACACCAAACAGCCTAAAAACGATGATCTGTGCTTCATTTTTAAAACACCACTATGTTTAACGGCATTACAATGTTACTATTATAACATTACTCACATCATGCTTTGTTTAAACGTCAATAAGGAATCAAGATGACTACCGAAAACATCGATTACGCCCGTTACGTCGACCATACCCTGCTGGCAATGGATGCCACTGAAGCGCAAATCGCCAAATTGTGTGAAGAAGCACAACAGCACAATTTCTACGCCGTCTGCGTAAACTCAGGCTATGTGCCGTTGGCTGCACATCTGCTGCAAGAAAGCCAAGTGAAAATTTGCTCTGTCATTGGCTTCCCTCTGGGTGCCGGCCTGACCGTAGCCAAAGCCTTCGAAGCCAAAGCGGCTATTGCCGCTGGCGCGCAAGAAATTGACATGGTGATCAACGTGGGTTGGTTGAAAAGCGGCCTGCTGGAAGAAGTCAAAGCTGACATCGCCGCAGTGCGCGAGGTTTGCGCGGCGATCCCGTTGAAGGTAATATTGGAAACCTGCCTGCTCAGCGATGAACAGATCGTTCAGGTTTGTGAAATGTGTCGCGAACTCGATGTGGCTTTCGTTAAAACCTCTACTGGCTTCAGCACCGGTGGTGCTCGTGAAGAGCATGTCAAATTGATGCGTGCCACAGTAGGCAGTGAGATGGGTGTTAAAGCATCCGGCGCCGTGCGCGATCGCGCAACCGCCGAGAAGATGATTAAAGCAGGCGCTACTCGTATCGGCACCAGCTCTGGCGTAGCAATCGTTTCCGGTGATCAGGCTGCCGCAGGCAGCTACTGATAACCTGAGGCGCCCCAATATCGGGCGCGCGCCGTGATAATCTGATGCGGGGTAATATGTCCAGCCAATAGCTGGCCACTTATTACCCCGCATTTGTGTGTTTGGCCCTAGAGAAAACCGAGGCTGTACCCCGTCACTGCATGTGGGCACTGATCGTAGAGTAACGCGTGAAACATAAAGCCGCTCGAAACGTAAACGTGCCTTCAAAGGGTCAACGCCTTCGCGTTGCGGGCAATGATGGGACACGGCCTACTATATTGGCTCTTAACCCTGCGGGAAGACAGACAAATGGAAACACGGCGCGAAGAACGTATCAACCGGTTAGTGCAAGCGTTAAAGCGCTCTGACAAGATCCATTTAAAAGAAGCCGCCGTGCTGTTGGGCGTTTCTGAAATGACCATCCGCCGCGATCTCAGCGCGGAACCCGCTGCCGTGGTATTACTGGGTGGTTATGTGGTGGCAGATCCACGCAGTAACGGCGTGACCAACTACTTTGTATCCGATCAAAAAGCCAAGCAAGTCACCGAAAAACGCCGTATCGGTTTGCTCGCTGCAGCGCTGATCGGCGAAAATGACACGGTATTCTTCGATTGCGGCACCACCACCCCGGCGATCATAGATGCCATCGCTGATGAATTGGTCTTTACCGCAGTGTGCCACTCGCTCAACACCTTCCTGGCCTTGCAGGACAAACCCAACTGTAAAGTGATCTTGTGCGGTGGTGAATTCCGACCGAACAACTACATTTTCACGGCTGTTGGCCGCCACAACGAGCTGGATCATATCTGCCCTAATATCGCCTTCATTTCCGCCGCCGGCCTGAGCCTGCAGCATGGCGCAACCTGTTTTAACTTTGATGAGTTAGAAATGAAGCACCGGGCCCTTAAGATGTCGCAACAAAAGATCCTGGTGGCGGATCACAGCAAATTCGGCAAAACCAAACCTGCCTGTATCGGTCCACTGACCCATTTCGACCGCGTGATCACCGATCGCCAACCTGACCCACAGTTTGCGGAATTTTTCACCGAAAATGCGATAGCCATTCGTTTTTAATCTGCACTTCACCGTCGGTATTTGCCGACGGTAGGCTTCATTCTGCTCTTCATCATCCTTCAAAGACGAACAAATAACGTGCAACTGATTCGCTAATTTCTTTATCCGCACCCAATGTCAGGTTAATAAATTGCAACAGTTTGTCAGACTTATTCCTCTAACAGGGAAGAATCTGAAGTGATAATACTTTCTCTCTACGTCTAACAACCCTTTTATATGATAAATAGCGATAACTTCTACAAGATAAATATCAACAATTTCGTAACCTTGTCGCTTTAAATATAACCAAGTTATTTTATTTATATGATGAATGGTTAAGCATTTCGCCCCGTTAATCGATCAATTAGTTTACCTGCGTTATTAGCTGGATATTGAAAATTAATCATTATATAACAATGCGTTAATTGAAATTCCACTTAGAATATTAATGTGATCTACGTCACTAAAACCGCTTAATCCGGGTTTTTAGCTAGATCCAAACCCACGCTTAAAATATATTGCTCGGCTTGCTGACAACGGCAGTGTTTTATCTGGTTACAGATTAGCGATACCCGATAAACCCTGAAAGATTTATGAGAGCGTTCTCAGCATGAAACCTTACACAAGCGCGCAACATATGCATGAAAAACCAATAAAAAAGCAGTTAGCCGCACACATTACGCATTTGAGAGCATGATCACGGTTGTTTCTACTGTAAATCGTTATCTTGCCGCCAACGAAAATCGGCAGGCAATGACCTCCCGGCAGCGGTACCGATAGGATGCCTTCAACAGGCTAAATATCCTTTGATTAGTTATCCGGCATACGTGCCCAGGGTAATTAGCATAATAAACAACCAGGGGGAGGCCAGCTATCCCCGCAAGCAGCACCTGATTCTTACCGATGCCGCGATCTCATATTGCGTCATTCGGTCTTAACCTTAAGTTTTGCCTTTAATTTTAAATTATCGTGTTCACTTCGGAGATATTTATGGACACTACACAGACCGGCACCATTGCCTCTGCGGCTTCTGGCTCTACCAGTACCTGGCGTAAAACCGACACCATGTGGATGTTGGGCCTGTACGGCACCGCGATCGGCGCGGGCGTATTGTTCCTGCCAATCAACGCCGGTATCGGTGGGCTGATTCCCCTGATCATCATGGCCATCATCGCTTTCCCGATGACCTTCTTCGCCCACCGTGGCCTGTGCCGTTTCGTTCTCTCTGGCAAAAATGCCGGTGAAGACATCACCGAAGTCGTTGAAGAGCACTTTGGTATTGGCGCAGGTAAACTCATTACCCTGCTCTACTTCTTCGCTATCTACCCAATCCTGTTGGTTTATAGCGTCGCCATCACCAACACCGTCGACAGCTTCATTACTCACCAATTGGGAATGACTTCGCCACCGCGCGCTATCCTGTCACTGATCCTGATCGTTGGCCTGATGACTATCGTGCGTTTCGGTGAGCAAGCTATCGTGAAGACCATGAGCATCCTGGTATTCCCGTTTGTTGGCGTGCTGATGTTGCTGGCTCTGTACCTGATCCCTAACTGGACCACCGCCATCTTCGACAACGTCTCTTTGTCCGGCGCAGGCACCGGCATGGGGCACGGCCTGATTATCACCCTGTGGTTGGCGATCCCGGTTATGGTGTTCTCCTTCAACCATTCGCCTATCATCTCCGCTTTTGCGGTGGCCAAACGTGAAGAATACGGCCAGGAAGAGGCTGAGAAAAAATGCTCCCGCATTCTGGGCTTCGCTCACATCATGATGGTGTTGACCGTAATGTTCTTCGTGTTCAGCTGCGTGCTGAGCCTGTCACCGGAAAACCTGGCCGAAGCCAAGGCACAGAACATCTCCATTCTGTCCTACCTGGCCAACCACTTTAACAACCCGATGATTGCCTACATCGCGCCGGTTATCGCCTTTATCGCGATCACCAAGTCGTTCCTGGGTCACTACCTGGGCGCACGTGAAGGCTTTAACGGCCTGATTGCCAAATCGATGAAGAGCCGCGGCAAAACCATCAGCACCAACAAGCTGAACCGTATCACCGCTATTTTTATGCTGGTGACCACCTGGATTGTTGCGACCCTGAACCCAAGCATTCTCGGCATGATCGAGAACCTGGGTGGTCCAATCATCGCCATGCTGCTGTTCCTGATGCCGATGTACGCTATCCGTAAAGTACCTGCCATGCGCAAGTACAGCGGCCACATCAGCAACGTGTTCGTCGTTGTGATGGGCCTGATCGCCATCTCCGCAATCCTGTACAGCCTCTAATCAAGACCAGCCGGCGCTCCCTGCGCCGGCTTCTCTGCACGGCCCCCTTTCCTGTACTAACGCCTAACACCTGAAGAAGGAGGCGAAACCATGGTCAGCGTTTTCGATATTTTCAAAATTGGTATTGGTCCATCCAGCTCCCACACCGTCGGCCCGATGAAAGCCGGCAAGCTGTTCACCGATGAGTTGATTGCCAGCCAGCAGTTGATGGATACCACCCGTGTAGTGGTCGACGTCTATGGTTCGTTATCTCTGACCGGTAAAGGTCATCACACAGATATTGCCATCATCATGGGACTGGCGGGCAACTTGCCGCACGACGTGGATATCGACAGTATTGCCGGTTTTATCCACGACGTTGGGCAACGCGGTCGCCTGTTGCTGGCCAATGGCCATCACGAAGTGGATTTCCCGCTGCAAACCAGCATGAACTTCCACAGTGATAATTTACCGCTGCATGAAAACGGCATGCGTATCCGCGCGTTCGCCAATGAGCAGTTGCTTCACAGCAAAACCTATTACTCGACCGGCGGGGGGTTTATCGTCGATGAAGAGCATTTCGGCCTGGCCGCGGCAAACCCGGTACAGGTGCCCTTCCCGTTCGCCTCCGCACGAGACTTGCAACAACACTGCAAAGACGCCGGCCTGTCGCTGTCCGGCCTGGTGATGCAAAACGAATTGGCATTGCACAGCAAGGCCGAGATTGACGCGCACTTCGCCGACGTCTGGCAGGTGATGCGCGACGGTATCGAACGTGGCATGAACACCGAAGGCCTATTGCCTGGCCCGATGAAGGTCCAGCGCCGCGCCGCCGCTTTGCGCCGCATGCTGGTCACCGGCGACAAAAACAATATCGATCCGATGAACGTGGTTGATTGGATCAATATGTTCGCCTTTGCCGTCAACGAAGAAAACGCCGCCGGTGGCCGCGTGGTGACGGCCCCGACCAACGGTGCCTGTGGCATCATCCCGGCGGTGCTGGCCTATTACGACCAATTTATTCGCCCGGTTAATCCAAATTCCTACAGCCGTTACTTCCTGACATCCGGTGTGATCGGCGCGTTGTACAAAATGAACGCGTCTATTTCCGGGGCCGAAGTGGGCTGCCAGGGGGAAGTGGGCGTTGCCTGCTCAATGGCGGCTGCGGGATTGGCAGAATTGATGGGCGGTAGCCCGGCACAGGTTTGCATCGCGGCGGAGATCGCCATGGAGCACCACCTGGGGTTGACGTGTGACCCACTGGCCGGTCAGGTTCAGGTGCCTTGTATCGAACGTAACGCGATTTCCGCGGTGAAAGCGGTCAATGCCGCACGTATGGCGCTACGTCGCACCAGTGAGCCGCGGGTGTGCCTGGATAAGGTCATAGAGACCATGTATGAGACGGGTAAAGACATGAACGCCAAATACCGCGAGACGTCGCAGGGCGGATTGGCGATCAAGGTGGTCGCCTGTAACTGATAAAAAAATAAGGGCGCAATTTATCATTGCGCCCTTTTATGGTTAACCGAATACGCTGCCGAACCACTGGGTCAGCTTCATCATCACCATGTCCCAGATACGGCTGAAGAAGTTACCTTCTTTCACTTCCTGCATCGCCACCAGCGGGTATTGCTCAATGGTTTTGCCGTCGAGCTGGAAATCAATGGTGCCGACGACCTGATTTTTCGCCAATGGCGCTTCCAGCGTCGCCTGATTCAGTTTGTAACTGGCCTTCAGGTTTTTCATTTGCCCTTTCGGGATAGTCACGGCTGCATCTTTCGCTACGCCCAACGGTACTTCATTGACGTCGCCAAACCACACTTTCTGAGTAACAAAGGGTTTGTCGGTTTTGATCGGCGTGGCGGTTTCGTAGAAGCGGAAGCCCCAGGTCAGCAATTTTTCACTTTCGCTAAAGCGGATACGATCGCTCGGTGCGCCCAGCACTACCGAGATCAGACGCATAGGGCCGTCAGTGGCCGATGCAACCAGGTTATGCCCGGCACCACCGGTATAACCGGTTTTGATGCCATCCACGTTCAGATTGGAGCTCCACAACAGGCGGTTGCGGTTAATCTGGCGGATCTTGTTGAAGGTGAATTCTTTTTCTTTATGCAGCGCGTACTCATCAGGCACATCGCGGATCAGCGCCTGGCTCAGCAATGCCATATCGCGTGCTGTGCTGTACTGACCTTCCGCATCCAGGCCATGTACCGTCAGGAAATGGGTATTCTGCAGGCCCAGAGATTTGGCGTAGTTGTTCATCAACCCAACAAACGAATCCTGACTGCCTGCGACATAATCGGCCAACGCAATACTGGCGTCGTTACCCGACTGAATGACAATGCCCTTGTTCAGCTCCATCACCGGTACCTGATCGCCCGGTTTAATAAACATCAGTGAAGACCCACGCAGTGCCGGGTTACCGGTTGCCCATGCGTCTTTGCCTACGGTCACCATATCTTCCGGCTTGATCTTGCCGGCCTTGATCGCCTGCCCGATCACATAGCTGGACATGATCTTGGTCAGACTGGCGGGATCCAAGCGGGTATCGGCGTTACCCTCCGTCAGGATTTTGCCGCTGTTGTAATCCATCAGCACATAGGCCTTGGCATCAATCTGCGGGGCAGCCGGCGCGTCGGCCGCCTGTACAACAGGAGCCGCCAACAACAGTATGCTGACGCTAAACGTTAATTTCTTCAGGGTGGTGGATAAGTTTCTTTTCATCATGACGTCGCCAGAGTGTCCATTCAAATCATTGAAATAGCGTTAACTTTCAAACATATTCACGTTTTCAGCCAACCAGCGAGAGTAGCCCGGCACGCGTTTGCCAACCGCAGACTCCCTGCGGCCCCATGACGGGTGAACGGCGCACCAAAAATGCCCTTGCTGTGAGTTTATTAGATTCATCTTATTTTTGCAGGGTTTAGCGTGAATTTTCAGCATTTTTACATAACTGTACGCTGTTACGCGTAAATTGGATGAAAAGCCTGCTGCACGCCGTTTTTTTAAACAACCCACGGCTACACGGCTGAACATCTGCACCGCTGCACATCTATGCCTCCACACGGCCAAATTGAATTAATATATTCCAAAAATGCATATTGAGGGGTTATTTGTTCTTTTTAATACGCTTATTTGCAGCGCTATCATCCAAATAACGGCCATTAAACCGAATTATTCTGGAGATCCCATGGCAATACCCCACTCCGTCATCGACATGATCGGCAACACCCCAATGTTGGAACTGACCCAGTTCGATACCGGCCCCTGTCGGCTTTTCATCAAGCTGGAGAACCAAAACCCAGGTGGCTCAATCAAAGACCGCGTTGCCTTATCAATGATCGAACAGGCAGAACGTGATGGAAGCCTACAACCCAGCGGCACCATCATTGAAGCCACTGCGGGAAATACAGGTTTGGGGCTGGCCCTGGTGGCAGCACTGAAGGGGTATAAGCTGGTGTTGGTTGTGCCGGACAAAATGAGCCGGGAAAAGATTTTCCATCTGCGTGCACTGGGTGTGGACGTCGTGTTAACCCGCTCCGATGTAGGTAAAGGCCATCCGGCTTACTATCAGGATTACGCAAAACGTCTGGCGAGCGAGATCCCCGGGGCGTTCTATATCGATCAGTTTAATAACCCAGCCAATCCGGCGGCTCATACCCATACCACCGCACCGGAGCTTTGGCAGCAGATGGACCACCAGGTCGATGCCATCGTCGTCGGTGTCGGTTCCGGCGGCACGCTGGGTGGGCTGAGCCACTATTTCGCCGAGGTATCGCCGCAAACCGAATTTGTGTTAGCCGACCCGGCAGGTTCAATCCTGGCGGACTATCTCGATAACGGCCAGATCGGTGAGGCGGGCAGTTGGCTGGTTGAAGGCATCGGCGAAGATTTCGTCCCGCCACTCAGCGACTTCAATCAAGTACGTAACGCCTACCGTATCGGAGACGCCGAGGCATTTACTACAGCACGCGACCTGCTACGCAAAGAGGGTGTACTGGCGGGTTCATCCACCGGCACGCTGCTGGCAGCCGCATTGCGCTATTGCCAGGCGCAAACCGAACCCAAACGCGTGGTCACGTTCGTCTGCGACAGCGGTAATAAATACCTGTCTAAAATGTATAACGACCATTGGATGCTGGAACAAGGTCTGTTAAGCAAACCACAGCATGGCGATCTGCGCGACCTGATCGCCTATCGTCATGACGAAGGGGCTGCGGTATCGGTAGCCCCCGAAGACACTCTGGCGATCGTTCATGCCCGTATGCGTCTGTATGACATCTCACAGTTACCCGTGCTGGAAGGCGATCGCGTTGTGGGTCTCATCGACGAATGGGACCTGCTTAATACCGTACAGGCGGATGCCAACCACTTTAGCCTCCCCGCCACCCGCGCCATGACTCATTCCGTCAAGACGCTGCAAAAAGAAGCCAGTTATCAGGATTTACTCGCCACGTTCAATCACGGGCACGTGGCTGTGGTGCTTGATGGTGAGCGCTTCCTCGGTTTGATTACCCGCACAGACGTACTTAACGCCTGGCGCCAAAAATTACGTTAATAAGGATGATTGTATGGCCAAGTTTGATACGTTGACCGTTCATGCCGGCTACACGCCGGACGCTACCGGTGCAGTAATGCCTGCCATTTATGCCACGTCCACCTATGCCCAGCCTGCACCGGGCGAGCATACAGGTTATGAATATTCACGCAGCGCCAACCCAACGCGTACCGCATTGGAGAACGCCATTGCTGAACTGGAAGGCGGCAGCCGCGGTTATGCCTTTGCTTCTGGCCTGGCAGCCTGCTCGACGGTGTTGGAATTGCTCGATCAGGGTAGCCATTTGGTGGCGGTTGACGACTTATATGGCGGTACCTACCGCTTACTGGAGAAGGTGCGTAGCCGGACAGCCGGCCTGCGCGTCACCTATGTTTCCCCGGCGGATCTTTCCGCGTTGGAGCAGGCAATCGAACCGGATACCAAAATGATCTGGGTAGAAACGCCGACTAACCCTCTGCTGAAGCTGGCCGATCTGAGCGCCATCGCCACGATCGCTAAAAAACACGGTTTGATCAGCGTGGCGGACAACACCTTTGCCTCACCTTACATTCAGCGTCCGCTGGATCTTGGCTTTGATGTCGTCGTGCATTCCGCCACCAAATACCTCAACGGCCACTCCGATGTGGTAGCCGGGGTCGCTGCAGTGGGGAACAATCCTGAGCTGGCCGAACAGCTCGGATTCCTGCAAAACGCGGTGGGCGGTATTCTCGATCCGTTCAGCAGTTTCCTGACGTTGCGCGGCATCCGTACGCTGGCACTGCGCATGGAGCGCCACAGCAATAGCGCCTTACGCATCGCCCAGTGGCTGGAAAGCCAGCCCCAGGTAGAAGACGTTTACTATCCGGGTCTGCCGAGCCACCCGCAGCACGCACTGGCGACAAAGCAGATGAACAGCTTTGGCGGCATGATTTCAGTACGGTTGAAAGGCGACGACGCCTATGCGCGCCGGGTGATCAAACGCTCACATCTGTTCACGCTGGCAGAAAGCCTGGGCGGCGTGGAAAGCCTGATCAGTCAACCATTCAGCATGACCCACGCGTCGATTCCGTTGGAACAGCGGCTGAAAACGGGCATCACCCCGCAGTTGTTGCGCCTGTCGGTAGGGATTGAAGATGCGGAAGATCTGATTGCCGACCTGAAACAGGCTCTGGCCGAGTAATCTCCGTTCCATACACGTCATAGGGGGGCGAACACCTGTTCGCCCCCCTTTAATCCGTTGGGCGCAGCATGTGGCCCACCGACTACTAGGTTACAACGTCCTGATAATAGCGCTGCGCTACATCGGGGTGAGAGCGAATTCGTCCCTTCAGGTAGTTAAACCCCACATCGCGCAATAGCGGATTATGCGGATCGCTGACCGGGCCGCGTGCCTCGGCGGCCAGATGCGCAGGCAGTTGATACAGTGGCACCACAGCGTCAAGTCGCGCCCCCAGGAAGAAAGCGATCGACAGACGATCGCTCCCCGCCGGCGGCGTTTCCACGCGATGTACCGTGGCGCGTAGATAACCATTGGTCGCCAGCTCCAACAGTTCGCCGATGTTGACCACAAAGGTGTCTTCACGCGGTTCCGCGTCCACCCAGCGCCCTTCTTCAATTTCAACCTGCAGGCCTTTCTGCCGGTCCTGCAGTAAAAAACTCAAAAAGCCAGAGTCCTTATGGGCACCGACTCCCTGCCCGCTGGTGGTGGCCTCACGCCCCGGATACCGTATCAATTTGATATGTTCATTGGGTTTGTCGCCGTAAAGCGAATCAAATGCGTGCTCCGGTAACGACAGGGCTAACGCGAAGGCGCGCAATAATCGCAGCGACATTACCGTCATCACCTGCTGCCATTGCAACAGTAACGGCTTCAGTTCAGGCAAGGCTTCAGGCCATTGATTCGGCCCTTGTAAACGCGCCCAACGCGGCGTTTCATACGCCAATTCCAGCGCAGGACGCTCCGCACCGATGTCGAACTGTTCACGCCAATCCGGTTGCCCCCGCGTCAGTTCGTCCGCAGCGCGGTTATAGCCGCGAAAGTGCGGCGAACGCACCATCTGAACCGCCAATTTGTCGGCGTCCGGCAAGGCAAAAAACTGCCTGGCACGCTGTTGCAGCTGCACATTTAGCGCGCTATCAATGCCATGCCCACGCAGATAAAAAAAACCTACGTCGCGTGCCGCAACACGCAGATTGTCAAGAAATGCCTGCCGCTGACGCGCATCACCGTCAAGCTGCGAAAGATCCAGCAGCGGCAGCGTCTTCAACGTCAGTGGTGGTCGTATCATTATCTTGTTCCTCATCATCGTTCCCGACAAAGATCGGGCCGGTATAAAGGCGAATTATCAGCATCTTTAACTCCTGGATGGCCAGTGCATTACCCTATAGTTACCACCCGGCCAAAGATGCGAGCCAATATTGTTGCGTTCTAAGTTATGCAAACGTTCAACAAAGTGTCGCAAAACCGTCATCAATGTTTCTTATGCTCTGCGCAATTTCATTGTCGCCACTGGCTGGCGGCCAACGGTATCCGCTATTCTGTATACACCTCTTTCCCTCCCTGCCTGCCGGAGAAATACTGATGGATTTAGCCTTATTCGACCTGGACGAAACCCTGATTGATGATGACAGCGCCAGCCTGTGGATCCGCTGGCTGGTCGCCGAGGGGTTTGCGCCGGCAGAACTGGAACAGCAGGAACAGCAGCTCATGCAGCTCTATTACCAGGGAAAGCTATCCATGGAAGACTACATGCAAGCCACCCTGGCACCACTGACCGGCCTGAGTACCCAAACGGTAGCCGGTTGGGTACAGCGTTATATCCGTCGCGATATTCTGCCTCGCGTCTATCCAGCAGCCCGTGAACGGATGTTGTGGCACCGTGAACGCGGTGACTGCATTCTGGTCATTTCCGCCACCGGTGAACATCTGGTGGCACCGATTGCCGCACAGCTCGGTGCTGATGGCGCACTGGCGATTGGTGTCGAAGTGCAAGACGACCGCTTCACCGGCAACACCTACGGCACCATGACTTACCAACAGGGCAAAGTGACCCGTTTGAAACAGTGGCTGGCAGAACACCCGGAATTGATCTTTGAGCACAGCCACGGTTACAGCGACTCACTTAACGACAAAGCCATGTTGCAATATGTCGACAGTGCTACGGTGATCAACCCGGACAGTGAGCTCAACGCACTGGCGCTGGAGCATGGCTGGGAAGTTTGTCGCTGGGAGCGCTGAATGTGTCGACCACGCTGGCAAAAAATGCCTTCTGGTGTGACAAACGCTGAATTGTGGCGTACGAATAACTACTTAGGTTGATTAACCCACGTAAAAGAGGCGTTCTATGCTGACCATTTGGGGTCGTGAAAATTCAAATAACGTCAGGAAAGTGCTGTGGTGCGCCGCAGAGCTGGAGCTGAATTACAGCCATATCAATGCCGGCGGCGCATTCGGTAAGGTAAACGATGAACTCTACCGTTCATTGAACCCGAATGGCCTGGTGCCGCTGCTGCAGGACGATGACTTCGTGCTGTGGGAATCCAACACTATCGTTCGCTATCTGGCAGCGAAGTTTGGCAATGAACCTTTTTACCCGCAGGATCTGCAAGCGCGCGCCAGTGCAGAAAAATGGATGGACTGGACCACAGCCACCATTGTCAGCCACTTTAGCGTTGTGTTCTGGGGAATGGTTCGCACCAAGGCGGAACTGCGTGACATGGCGAAGATAGAAGCGGCAATCGCCACATTGGAAAAGCATTTCGACATTGTGGAAGAAACCCTTGGTCGCCAGCCTTACCTTTCCGGTGAGTCCTTCGGCATCGGCGACATCCCGCTGGGTAGCTTTGCTTACGCCTGGTTCTCCATGCCGATTAAGCGACAATCTCGTCCAAACATGGAGCGCTGGTATCAGCAACTCACAGAACGCCCGGCCTATCAGCGCGGTGTCATGAGCGAGTTAACCTGAGTTTCCCCCGCCCTGCAACTGCAGGGCGCCATCATTACGCCTACAGCCCGACCCGCAACAACTTGCCGTCGCTCGAATCGGTTAGCAGGTAAAGGTCGCCGTCAGGCCCAACCCGCACCTCACGAATGCGCTCGCCGCGATCTTCCAGCAACCTTTCTTCAGCGATCACGTTGTTCCCCTGTAGCGTCAGCCTGATCAGGGCTTTCTGAGCCAGCGCACCCATGAACAGCGAATGCTGCCAGGCAGGGAAACGAGGTGAGTCGTAGAATGCCATGCCGCTGACGCCCGGCGACACCCGCCAGTAATGCAAGGGCTGTTCAGTACCCGCGATCTTCTGTCCTTTAGCCTCTGGAATAGCCAACCCAGAGTAATTGATGCCATAGGTGGCTATCGGCCAGCCGTAGTTTTTCCCCGCCTGCGGAATATTGATCTCATCGCCACCCCGTGGG
This sequence comes from Serratia sp. PL17, assembly GCF_017832355.1. Taxonomy (GTDB): domain Bacteria; phylum Pseudomonadota; class Gammaproteobacteria; order Enterobacterales; family Enterobacteriaceae; genus Serratia. The sequence continues at coordinate 372,891 of NZ_JAFIBY010000001.1, read as the reverse complement.
CCGTGTTCACTCTCCCACATCACCCCGCTCCATGGATTCAACGCCAGCCCCTGCGGATTACGGTGGCCATAGGACCAGATTTCCGGCCGTTTGCCCACCTGACCAACAAACGGATTATCTGGCGGTACAGCCCCGTCGGCAGTTAACCGCACCACCTTGCCCTGTAGCTTGTCCAAATCCTGTGCCGTCGGCCGCTGATTATTCTCACCCAACGCAATAAACAGATAGCCCTGGCGATCAAATGCCAACTTGCCGCCAAAGTGATTACCGATCGACAATTTAGGTTGCTGGCGGAAAATCACCGTGAAGTTCTCCAATCGTTGGCGATCGATGCTTAACTGCCCATAACCCACCGCGGTCCCTGCCTTACCGTCTTCACCCACTTCGGCAAAGCTGAGGTAGATTCGTCTGCTATCGGCAAAATCAGGCGCTAACAGCACTTCCAGCAGCCCACCCTGGCCTTCGGCATACACCTGAGGCACACCGGTAATTGGCGCGGACAAACCTTTATCCTGTTGCCACAGCCGCAGGCGGCCCGGTCGTTCTGTGATTAACATGCCCTGCTCACCGGGCAAAAATGCCAGCGACCAAGGGTGCTCCAATTTATCCTGTAATGGCGTGACCTTCAGCGCAGCATGCAGCAAACCGCTGAATAACAGCAGTGCCATCATCGTCGTGACTCTCCGCATGGCATCCTCCTGAATAGAAACGGGTCCATTCAGTGTAGTCCAGCAGACCACTTGCAACGTTTGTTTTAATTTTCAATATGTTGTCTTTTAGCCAGACTGTGCTTAAGTTAACGGGTAAACAAGGAGGATGTATGCACATTACCGTAACCGATTCACTCAGCGAAGAAGTCCTCGACGCCATCAGACAGGGGCTACGCGCCCACAATAGCCCGTACATTGATCCCACTCAGCGCAAGCCGCTTGCTGTCTACAGCCAAGATGAGGCCGGCCAGGTTATCGCCGGCGTGACGGCGGAAACGTGGGGTAACTGGTTAAGCGTTGACTGGTTGTGGGTGGCGGATTCGCAACGGGGTAGCGGGTTGGGCCGTAAAGTTCTGTTGGCGGCGGAGCAAGAAGCGCTTGCACGTGGCTGTCGTTATGTCCGTTTAGATACGTTCAGTTTCCAGGCGCGCCCTTTCTACGAGAAGCTCGGCTATCAACTGCGGATGACGCTGCAAAATTACCCGACAGAGCATGAATGCTACTTTCTTACCAAAACATTGACTGAATAACAGGTGACCTGATGGAAACCACAACCATGGTTGTGAACTGCGTGGCATACAAAGCCGGTAAACGGCTAGGTGAAGTGACCATTGACGACATCAGTGAGGTAGTGAAACAACCGGATACCTTTGTCTGGCTCGGCTTATGGCAGCCGGAAGACGCCTTCATGCGCAAGGTGCAGGAAGAGTTTGGGCTGCATGACCTGGCTATTGAGGATGCGTTGTGCGCCCACCAGCGCCCGAAACTTGAAACCTACGGTGATTCATTGTTTATCGTGGTTAAAACCGCACAGTGGGGTAAAGACGAAGTCGAGTACGGTGAAACACACTTTTTCGTGGGCAAGAATTTCCTGATCACGGTACGCCATGGTGCATCCCCCAGCTACGCGCCAATTCGTGCCAAGGCTGAAGAAAACCATAAACAAATGTGCCGCGGGCCGGGTTTTGCATTGTACTCAGTGATGGACTTTGTGGTGGATAACTACCGCAGCGTCGTGGCAAGGTTCGAGGCAAATATCGAAGCCATCGAAGCCAACATGTTCAAGTCAGAGTTTGACGAGGCTGCCATTGAGAACGTTTATACGCTGAGGCGACACCTGCTGGCCCTGCGCAATGCGGCAATGCCAATGGAGGAGATCTGCAACCAGCTTATTCGCCTGCATGAAGAGGTGATCCCGAAAGAACTGCGCGCCTATGTGCGTGACGTACAGGACCACGCGCGCCAGGTTGTCAGTAACATCGACGACATGCGCGAAATGCTGACCAACGCGATGCACGTCAATCTGGCCCTCGTCACCGTGAAACAGAATGAAGTCGTGAAACGGCTCGCCGGCTGGGGGGCAATTCTGGCAATTCCAACGGTAATATTCAGTTTGTATGGGATGAACTTCGCCAATATGCCGGAACTGAAGTTCCCCTGGGCCTATCACACGATTCTCGGGGTGACCGCCGTCGGCTGCTTCTTCCTGTATCAGAAGCTGAAAAAATCCGGCTGGCTCTAGCCAATAACGGGGCTGTTGTACACAGCCCCGCTTTCACAGCGTCATCGGGTCAGTTCACCACCGCCGGTCAGCCGCTATGCCGTTGATGCAGCCTCATGGCCAGCAACATCACCGTTAAGCTCAGCACCACCGCGACACTCGCCATCGCCATACCATCCCCTACCGAGCCTTGTTCAAATTGACGCCAAACAAAAACAGACACTGTCTGTACGCCAGCCGGAGACAGCAGCAACGAGGTCACCAACTCCCGCACCGAGACGGCAAACACCAACATCGCTGCCGCCAACAGGCTGGGAAACACCAAAGGTAACATGACCCATCGCAACGCTTGCAGCGGCGAAGCGCCATGCACACGAGCCGCGGCCTCAACGTTGCCACCAATCTGACGCAGTGCCGCACTGGCATAGCGCACCGGATAAGGCAACAGCACACAGCTGTAAGCAAGCAGCAAGATGCCCCAAGTGTTATAAGGTGACAACGGCCAAAAACTGCGATTCCAGGCCAGAATCAACCCCACTCCAACAACGATACCTGGCAATGCCGCCGGCAATAATGACAGTACATCAATCAGCACGGCGCCGCGTACGCGTTTGCCGACCACCAACCATGCGGCCAGAAAACCGACAACCCCGGTCAGCAATGCCGCCCCTAACGCCAGTGACAAGCTGGTACTTAACGCTGAAAAGGCATCGTTGTCCGGCTCAAACAATGGGGTGAAATGCCCTAGCGTAAGGTTGCTCCACGATACCCCACCAGAAAGCGTGGCGGAAAAAGCCGTAACCAACATTGACGCCAACGGTAACCCCACCGCCAGTAATGCCACTATGCTAAACAACATGACAACCGACCAACGCCAGCGTCCGAGCGATCGTACCGATATCGTGATCGGTTTTCCCGTGGTGGTTTCTACTTGCATCGACCCAGCAATGGCGCGTTGTAACCAAAACGCGCTCAATGCTAACCCGACCAAAATCAACGATAATATTGCCGCACCCGTCAGGTCGATAGGCCAATCAGCCAGACGTTGTTCGATACCCGACGTCAGCACCAGGACACCCGCTCGCGCGCCCAATGCTGCCGGTACGCCGTATTCCTCTATCGCTAACGTAAAGGCCAGCAGCACGCTGGCCGCAATAGCCGGAGCAGCCAGTGGCAAGCTAATACGCCAAAATGCACGCCACGGCCCGGCACCATGCACACGCGCGACTTCCGCCAGCCTGGTTCCCGCTGCCGCCATGCTGCGGGAAACGGCAAAATACACCACCGGGAAGATATTCAGCGACATCACCAGGATCACCCCCGGGAGTGAGAACAACAGTCCACTTAAGCGTATTGGCAGTAATTGCTCCAGATAACCACTGGGTTGCAATGCCAACATCCATGACAACGCCGCAATGTAAGGCGGGAGCAAAAAAGGGATCAGAAACAGCAGATCCCACAATCGCGCATAGGGCAATGCAAACAGCCCCCGCAGCGCGCCAAGCAGTATACCCAGTGCAGCGCTGACCAAGGCTACGCCTCCGCCAACACACAGCGTGTCGCTCAGTTGCCTGAACAACGTCGAGTCCGCCAATAACGCGGGAAAAGCACTGAAAGGCTTCGCCAACGATCCCTGCGCTAATGCTGGAAATACGGCTTGCAACAGCACAAATAACATTGGCATGGCGACCAACAACAACAAAACGACCACCGTGGTGCCAGGCAGCAGCGCACGCTTCATCATTCCACCTGCACGCAATTTATCGTTGCCCAAAAAGCGTGGCGAAACGATCGAGCACGGCTGAACGTGAGCCCGCTGGAGTGTCCCCTTGTGGTAACAACGTGAGTGTTTTAAACAGCGGACGTTTGGCATCAATATCTTGTCGTGCAGGCATTAACCACGCATCCGCTACCGCCCGTTGCCCCTCCGGAGACAGAACATAGTCGATAAACGCCCGCGCCTGATCGGCATGTTGAGTCGACTTCAGGATCATCATCGGTCTTGGCGCAATAACCGTACCGCTCGATGGGAAGATAACTTTGATCGCTTCACCTTCCGCCATGCTGTTATAAGAGACGTAGTCCACCGCACCGAACACTGCCGCTTTAGCACCCTGTAATACCGGTGTCAGCGCTTGCGCATTCGGCCCAGCAATGATGGCACCGTTGGATTTCAAGCTTTCAAACAGTTGCCAGGCCTGTTCGCCTTGGGCGTGTTGCAACCCCAACAGCAGATCAAGGGAAGCACCAGAAAGCGCAGGATCGGGCGTAGTGACCTTGTCTTTAAACGCTGGCTGCGCCAGATCGCGCCAGTCTTTTGGCTCCGGCGTACCACTGTTACTGTTCCAGACAATCCCCAGGGCCGAGATCCCCTGCGCCACGTAGGACGGCGTTTTAAACTGCGCCGGAACTTCCGCTGCATTAGGGCTCTGATAATCCAATAACCACCCCCGTTGTTGCAGATCCGTCGCGGTATCCCAGGAGGCAGAAATCAGTACATCCGCCCGCGGATTCGCCTGTTCGGCTTCTAGGCGCGCCATCACCTTTCCTGTGGTGGCCTGGAAAATATCAACCTTGACCCCACTTTGCTTTTCATAACCGGTAGCCAGTTTCTTGGCCAACGATCCGGGTCCTGCGGTATATAGCGTCAACGCTTGTGCGCTGTTGCTCATCATGGCGAAGGACAATGCCATAGCTAGGGCGACTCCTGTGTTTGCAATACGGCCTGAAATACGTTGTTGAAAGAACATGTTATTTATCCTTAAGCCATTAGAGGGAGGTAATTTCAGCAATGCGCCCGCCAGCCATATGCACCACGCGATTCGCCAACACCGCCGCTTCATTGCGATCGTGAGTGACGTACACCGCAGTGGTGCGCAGCTGGCGTAGAAGAGAGGCCATTTCATGGGACAAAGATTCACGCAGGTCGCGATCCAGATTTGAAAGCGGCTCGTCAAACAGCAGTACCTTCGGTTCTGCGACAATTGCCCGCGCCAGCGCGACGCGCTGCTGCTGCCCCCCTGATAATTCGGCTGGGCGTCGATCGGCCAAATCCACTAAACCGACGCGATCCAGTGCGGCCAGCACCCGTTGCTGACACTGCGACCGTTCAATAGCACGCATTTTCAGGGGGAATGCCACATTCTGCATCACGCTCATATGCGGCCACAGGGCGTAATCCTGGAACACCATGCCCAAATTGCGTTGTTCCGGTGGCAGGTTGTAGCGCGCGTCGGCCACCTTCTGCTCACCAAACGAAATGCTGCCCTGTTCCGGCTGCAACAATCCGGCTAGCAGCTTCAGTAAGGTGCTTTTTCCACAGCCGGAAGGCCCCAATAGCGCCAGCGTGTACCCGGCGGGAATGGTCAAATCGATTTGTTGCAGGATCGGTTGGCCCGCTATGCGATAACACAACCCTGATGTGGTAATGGATACCGGCCCGCGTGCGTCATTGCTCATGACAACCGCCGCAATGCTCGGGCCGCAGAGAACAACGTGGCTGGATAAATAACGTAGATAGCGGACCCCAAACTTCAGTTTGAGAGAGATACCGGCATGGGGCAACCGCCCGCACCATTGGCAGGAAATGCATTAATAACATGGGTCATCCTCTTTGGGACTTTATATCGGAAAAGCGATTGTAGGCAGGAGGTAAGACGATTGAGTTACAGTATGAAGACGCTCAGATGACAACATAAAAAAATGCCCCGCGATCGGCAGGGCATGTTCAAACGATTAATTTAGCGGCATACGCGCAGGGTCGGGATATTGATACTCAAATCCGAGTTCATTGCTGATGCGGCTACCGTCGACCAATCGCCCGTCTTGCTCAGCTTCGGCGGCGAACTGCGGCGGCGTCAGGTGTAACTGTTCAGCCAATGCCGGGTAAAACTCGCGTTTTGTCGGGTGGCCCGGCGCACATAAGTTATACACGTGGCCACCCTTCGGTAATTTCAGTAACAGTTGGATGGCAGCGATCACATCGTCCTGATGCACCAGATTGACCCCTTGTGAGCCCCCCTTGACATCGACTTTGCCAGCGAGAAAACGCCCTGGATGGCGATCAACCCCCACCAACCCCGCCAAACGCAAAATATCCACTGAGGTATTGGGTAATTCATGCAGCCAGCGCTCCAACTCGGCCAACACTTGCCCCGACGGTGACACCGGTTTCAGCGGAGAATCCTCACGTACCGTACCCGTGGTTTCACCGTACACCGAGGTTGAACTGGTAAACAGGATGCGTGGCACACCGAATGCCATTGCGCTGTCCACCAGCATGCGCACCGCATTAAAGTAGTTCTCGCTGCCTTCAACCGTGCGACGGGCTGGCAACGTTATTACCAGCGCGTCAACGCGCAGCAGCGGCTCCAAATCGTCCGGTTCGCAAATCAGCTCTGGCGTCATTTCCAACTGATAGCATTCAATGCCGCTCATCCGCGCGGCTTCAACGCCGTCTGGCGTCGTTTTACTGCCAACAACGTCAAAACCACGGCTCATCAGCGACAAGGCCAACGGCATCCCCAGCCAGCCCAAACCAATAATGGCGACCTTTTTCATTATCTTCCTCTCTTGAAGATTGCAGCGCTTTGCCCGTTAAGGCTACGCCACTCCGTAGGGTGATACAATCTACTCTGCTTAAGCTTAGGTAAAGTCGCGTCTGGCTAATAACTCAACCTGTTTCAATAAATTAAATTTATGACGATAAAAAAGGGTTGCGCGACAGACAGCGGATAGTTTAGGTTAATTAGCAATTGAGTTTGTAGCGACTTTATACAGAGAAAACACCATGACACGCATTCAGTTCAGCCACCATCATCACCATCACCCTGACTAGTCTTTCAGGCGATGAGTGCTGGAAGACGGTTTTTTAATCTTCCAGTGGCGCGCAGAATGCAAGAGAGAGCCCTCGGAAGATTTCTTCCGAGGGTTTTTTTTTGGCTCCGGACAGACAGAAAAAATAATTTTTAAAATAAATTCATAAATTTACAGATTAAACAGAGGTTACCATGCTGGACAAAACACGTTTACGGATAGCAATGCAGAAATCGGGCCGCCTGAGTGATGAATCCCAGGAGTTGCTGGCGCGCTGTGGGATCAAAATTAACCTGCAGCAACAGCGTCTGATTGCCTTCGCGGAGAATATGCCGATTGATATCCTGCGCGTACGTGACGACGACATCCCGGGCCTGGTGATGGACGGCGTGGTTGATCTGGGCATTATTGGTGAGAACGTGCTGGAAGAAGAGCTGCTCACTCGCCGCGCCCAGGGTGAAGACCCGCGCTATTTCACTCTGCGTCGCCTGGACTTCGGGGGTTGCCGCCTGTCGCTGGCTACCTCACTCGACAGTGAATACACCGGCCCACAGAGCCTGCAAGATGCTCGTATCGCCACCTCTTACCCGCACTTGTTGAAACAGTACCTCGACAAGCAAGGCGTGCGTTTCAAGTCCTGCCTGTTGAACGGTTCAGTCGAGGTCGCACCGCGTGCTGGCTTGGCCGATGCGATCTGTGACCTGGTTTCCACAGGGGCTACGCTGGAAGCCAACGGCCTGCGTGAAGTTGAAGTCATCTATCGCTCGAAAGCCTGCCTGATTCAACGCGACGGCGAAATGCCCGAAGCCAAACAGCAATTGATCGACCGCCTGATGACCCGTATTCAGGGTGTGATTCAGGCGCGCGAATCCAAGTACATCATGTTGCACGCCCCGAGCGAGCGTCTGGACGAAATCGTCGCGCTGCTGCCGGGTGCCGAACGCCCTACCATCCTGCCACTGGCCGGTGCGCAAAACCGCGTCGCAATGCACATGGTGAGCAGTGAAACTCTGTTCTGGGAAACCATGGAAAAACTGAAAGCGCTCGGTGCCAGTTCGATTCTGGTGTTACCTATTGAGAAGATGATGGAGTAACGCCATGCCGAACTTCAATACTCTGGTCAAATGGGCAGACTGCAGCGCCGAACAGCGCACAGCGCTGTTGATGCGCCCGGCGATGTCCGCCTCGGACAGCATCACCCGCACGGTGAGCGACATTCTCGACAACGTGAAGGCCAATGGCGATCAGGCGCTGCGTGAATACAGCGCCAAATTTGATAAAACAGAAGTCGGTGCGTTACGCGTCACTGCCGAGCAGATCGCCGCAGCAAGCGCGCGTCTGGGGGACGAGATCAAGCAGGCAATGGCAATAGCCGTTGCCAACGTGGAAACCTTCCACAATGCGCAAAAGCTGCCGCCGGTTGATGTAGAAACCCAGCCAGGTGTGCGTTGCCAGCAGGTAACCCGCCCGATCGATTCGGTTGGTCTGTATATTCCCGGCGGCTCTGCCCCGCTGTTTTCTACCGTCTTGATGCTGGCGACACCGGCACGCATCGCCGGCTGCCGTCGCGTGGTGTTATGTTCCCCACCACCGATTGCCGATGAAATTTTGTATGCCGCACAACTTTGCGGCGTGACGGAAGTGTTTCAGGTCGGTGGCGCACAGGCAATTGCTGCCATGGCATTCGGCACCGATTCGGTGCCGCGTGTGGCGAAAATCTTTGGCCCGGGCAATGCTTTTGTCACCGAGGCCAAGCGCCAAATCAGCCAACGTCTGGACGGGGCAGCCATCGATATGCCAGCCGGCCCTTCTGAAGTACTGGTGATCGCCGATGCTGGTGCGACCCCGGCATTCGTTGCCTCTGATCTGCTGTCACAAGCGGAACACGGCCCGGACTCACAGGTGATCCTGTTAACACCCGATGCCGCAATGGCGCAGGCCGTGGCTGAAGCAGTAGAACAACAACTGGCGCAATTGCCGCGGGCTGAAACAGCACGGCAAGCGCTGGCCAGCAGCCGATTGATCGTCGCTAAAGATTTGGCCGAATGCGTGACAATCAGCAATCAGTATGGCCCGGAACACCTGATTATTCAGACTCGCAACGCCCGCGCCCTGGTCGACAGCATCACCAGCGCCGGTTCGGTGTTTCTCGGTGACTGGTCACCGGAGTCTGCCGGTGATTATGCGTCCGGCACTAACCACGTATTGCCGACCTATGGTTACACCGCCACCTGTTCGAGCTTGGGCTTGGCGGATTTCCAGAAGCGCATGACGGTGCAGGAGCTTACGCCGCAGGGCTTCATGAATCTGGCTGCCACCATTGAAACGCTGGCCGCCGCCGAACAGTTGATTGCCCACAAAAACGCCGTAACCCTGCGCGTTGCCGCACTGAAGGAGCAAGCATGAGCATTGAAAATCTGGCACGCGCCAACGTTCGCGAGCTGATCCCGTATCAATCAGCCCGCCGCTTGGGGGGGAACGGCGACGTGTGGTTGAACGCCAACGAATACCCGATCGCCCCGGAATTTCAACTGACCGCGCAGACCTTTAACCGCTACCCGGAGTGTCAACCGGCGCGGGTAATCGAGCGCTACGCCGATTACGCCGGGGTTAAAAAGGAACAGGTGCTGGTCAGCCGCGGCGCCGATGAAGGCATTGAGCTGTTGATACGCGCATTTTGCGAGCCGGGTAAAGACGCCATCCTGTTCTGCCCACCGACCTACGGGATGTACGCCGTCAGCGCTGAAACCTTTGGCGTGGAGCGTCGCACCGTGGCGGCCAAGCAGGATTGGCAACTGGATTTGCCCGCCATCGCCGACAGCCTGGACAACGTTAAACTGATTTACGTCTGCAGCCCTAATAACCCGACCGGCAACCTGATCGACCCGAACGATTTGCGCACTCTGTTGGAAATGGCCAAAGGCAAGGCAATCGTCGCGGTTGACGAAGCCTATATCGAATTCTGCCCGCAGGCCAGTGTGGCTGGCTGGCTGAGCGACTACCCGCACCTGGCTATTCTGCGTACCTTATCCAAAGCCTTTGCGTTGGCCGGTTTACGCTGTGGTTTTACCTTGGGTAATGAAGATCTGATCGCCCTGCTGCTGAAAGTGATCGCCCCTTATCCGCTGTCTACCCCGGTCGCAGATATCGCTGCGCAAGCGCTCAGCACCGAAGGCATCCGCGTGATGCGTCAACGGGTTACAGAGATCGCCGCAAATCGCAGTGTGCTACAGCAGGCGCTGCAAAACTGCGCCTGCGTCGAGCAGGTTTTCACCAGCGACAGTAATTACCTGCTGGTACGTTTCACCGCTTCAAGTAATGTGTTTAAAACCTTGTGGGATCAGGGCATTATCTTAAGAGACCAAAATAAACAGCCCGGGTTATCCGGCTGCCTGCGTATTACGATAGGCACCCGTGATGAATGCCAACGCGTGGTTGACGCGCTGTCTGCCCTGCCCGGCGCCAACAAGACTCGCCAGGAGCCAATGTGAGCCAAAAAATCCTCTTTATTGACCGTGACGGTACGTTGATTGCCGAACCACCAGAAGACTTCCAGGTTGATCGTCTGGATAAGCTTGCGCTGGAGCCGGACGTGATCCCTTCACTGCTGGCTTTGCAGCAGGCCGGTTATCAGCTGGTGATGATCACCAATCAGGATGGGCTCGGCACCGCCAGTTTCCCGCAGGAAACCTTCGACCCGCCGCACAACCTGATGATGCAGATCCTCAGTTCGCAAGGCATTCACTTTGACGATATTTTGATTTGCCCGCACCTCCCTGCGGACAATTGCGACTGCCGCAAGCCGAAAACCGCGCTAGTGAAGGGCTACCTCGAGCCTGGCGTGATGGAAACGGCCCATTGCTATGTGATCGGCGATCGGCCAACCGACGTGCAGTTGGCCGAAAACATGGGTATTCAGGGATTGCGTTATCAACGTGAAACGCTGGGTTGGAAGGAGATCGTTCGCCAGTTGACCCAGCGTGATCGTCACGCGCGAGTTAACCGTGTAACGAAAGAAACCCAAATAGACGTCAATGTCTGGCTGGATCGTGAAGGTGGCAGCAAGATCAAAACGGGCGTTGGCTTCTTCGACCACATGCTGGATCAGATAGCCACCCACGGCGGTTTCCGCATGGATATCGATGTGAAAGGCGATCTGTATATTGACGACCACCACACGGTAGAGGATACCGGGCTGGCACTCGGCGAAGCATTAAACAAGGCGCTGGGCGACAAACGCGGTATCGCACGCTTCGGCTTTGTATTGCCGATGGATGAATGTCTGGCGCGCTGCGCACTGGATATCTCCGGGCGTCCGCACCTGGAATATAAGGCCGAGTTCAACTACCAGCGTGTTGGCGATCTCAGCACCGAAATGGTCGAGCATTTCTTCCGCTCATTGTCCTACACCATGGGCTGCACGCTGCACCTGAAAACCAAAGGCAAAAACGACCATCATCGCGTCGAAAGCCTGTTTAAAGTGTTTGGTCGTACGCTGCGCCAGGCAATCCGCGTAGAGGGCAACACCCTCCCGAGCTCGAAAGGAGTGCTGTGATGAACGTGGTGATTTTGGACACCGGCTGCGCCAACCTGTCTTCGGTCACCTACGCGGTGCAGCGGTTGGGTTACCAGCCAGAGGTGAGCCGTGACCCGGAGATCGTATTGCGTGCCGACAAGCTTTTTCTACCCGGCGTCGGCACCGCGCAGGCTGCCATGGATCAGTTGAAACAGCGCGAGTTGATTGAACTGATTAAGGCCTGTACCCAGCCGGTGTTAGGCATTTGCCTCGGTATGCAGTTGCTGGCAAAAAGCAGCGAAGAGAACGGTGGCATCAATACGCTGGGCATTATCGATACCCCGGTGGTACAGATGACCGACTTCGGCCTGCCGCTGCCGCACATGGGCTGGAACCAGGTTTCTGCTCAGGCAGGCCATCATCTGTTCCGCGGCATCGAAGACGGTGCTTACTTCTACTTCGTTCACAGCTATGCGATGCCGATATGCCCAAGCACCATCGCCCAGGCGAACTACGGCGAGCCCTTCACCGCCGCCGTGCAAAAAGACAATTTCTTCGGCGTGCAGTTTCATCCAGAGCGATCTGGCGCGGCCGGTGCGCAACTGTTGAAAAACTTTCTGGAGATGTAGGCAGCATGATTATTCCGGCTTTGGACTTGATCGACGGCAACGTGGTGCGTTTGCATCAGGGCGATTACGGCCAGCAACGCGACTATGGCAACGATCCGCTGCTGCGTTTGCAGGACTACCAACAACAAGGTGCGCAGGTATTGCATTTGGTCGATCTGACCGGTGCCAAAGATCCTACTGCACGCCAGATCCCTCTGCTGCGCAAACTGCTGGCAGGCGTTAATGTGCCGGTGCAAGTTGGCGGCGGCATTCGTAATGAACAAGACGTTTCTGCTTTATTGGAGGCCGGTGCCTCTCGCGTAGTGATCGGCTCTACCGCGGTAAAACAACCGCAATTGGTGCAAGGCTGGTTTGAACGTTACGGCGCTGATGCCATGGTGCTTGCGCTGGATGTACGCATCGATGCCGACGGCACCAAACGCGTAGCCATCAGTGGCTGGCAAGAAAACTCTGATGCCACGCTGGAACAGGTGGTTGAACAATTCCTGCCTTATGGCCTGAAGCATGTACTGTGCACCGATATTTCCCGTGACGGTACACTGGCCGGCTCCAACGTCGCACTGTACCAGGAAATCAGCCAGCGGTATCCGCAGATCGCCTTCCAGGCGTCCGGCGGCATCGGCAATCTGGACGACATTGCCCAGCTACGTGGCAGTGGCGTTGAGGGTGTGATTGTAGGGCGTGCCCTACTGGAAGGTAAGTTTAGCGTTGAGGAGGCTATCGCATGCTGGCAAAACGGATAATCCCCTGCCTGGATGTTAAAGACGGGCAAGTCGTAAAAGGCGTGCAGTTCCGCAACCACGAAATCATCGGTGACATCGTACCGCTGGCGCAGCGCTATGCGCAAGAAGGCGCAGATGAACTGGTGTTTTACGACATTACCGCGTCCTCCGACGGCCGGGTTGTGGATAAAAGCTGGGTATCACGGGTAGCAGAAGTGATCGATATCCCGTTCTGCGTCGCGGGTGGCATCAAAAGTCCGGAAGATGCTAGTCAGATCCTCTCTTTCGGCGCCGACAAGATTTCTATCAACTCTCCGGCGTTGGCTGACCCGACATTGATTAGCCGTCTGGCGGATCGTTTTGGCGTGCAATGCATTGTTGTGGGTATTGATACCTGGTTTGACAGCGAAACCGGCAAGTATCACGTCAACCAGTACACTGGCGATGAAAGCCGTACCCGCGTCACCCAGTGGGAAACCCTGGATTGGGTTAAAGAAGTGCAAAAACGCGGTGCCGGCGAAATTGTACTGAATATGATGAATCAGGATGGCGTGCGCAACGGTTACGATTTGGAACAGCTGCGACAGGTACGGGAAGTCTGTAAGGTGCCGTTGATCGCCTCTGGCGGCGCGGGCACCGTGGAGCACTTCCTGGAAGCGTTCCGTGATGCGGACGTTGATGGCGCGCTGGCTGCGTCAGTATTCCACAAACAAATCATTAATATTGGCGACCTGAAAAGGTTCCTGGTCGAACAAGGCGTGGAGATTCGCGTGTGTTAACAGAACAACAGAGAAACCAGCTGGACTGGGAAAAAACCGACAACCTGATGCCCGCTATCGTGCAGCACGCCGTCTCCGGCGAAGTGTTGATGCTCGGTTATATGAACCAGGAAGCCCTGAGCACGACGGAGCAAAGCGGCAAAGTCACTTTCTTCTCTCGCACCAAACAACGGCTGTGGACTAAAGGGGAAAGTTCCGGGCACTTCCTCAATGTGGTCAGTATCACCCCGGACTGTGACAACGATACGCTGCTGATTTTGGTGAACCCGATCGGCCCCACCTGCCACCTGGGTAACACCAGTTGTTTCTACCCAGCCAACAGCGATTGGGGTTTCCTCTATCAATTGGAACAACTCTTGGCTGAACGCAAGACCGCCAGCCCAGACAGCTCTTACACGGCAAGTCTGTACGCCAGCGGCACCAAACGCATCGCGCAGAAAGTGGGCGAAGAAGGCGTGGAAACCGCGCTGGCCGCCATGGTAAACGATCGTGAAGAGTTGACCAACGAAGCTTCTGATCTGATTTATCACCTGTTGGTGCTGTTGCAGGATCAGGATTTGGACTTGAGCAAAGTGATTGGCCGGCTGCGCGAGCGGCACCAAAAGTAATTACCTATCGTCTTCGAGGCACGATTTTTTCGTGCCTCAACGCTTCCAATATTTGACTACGCCGTTTACCGTCACATTTTAACACCTTTTTTTTCAAAAAAACCGTTTTGATCCTATATTTAAGCTGACATTTAAATAACACGTTAGGATTGATGATATGGAAAACGAAAAAATTTCATGCTTTGAAAGCATGGGTGACAATTGTGAGTTCGGTTTTTATCTTCGGTCAAAAGGCATTGAAAGTGGTAGTTTATTCCGTTGGTCGCTAATAAAGGATCACCAGGATGTTTTAAATTTAATCGTCGGTGATTTTGATGGATTTTATAGACTAGACAACCTTCAACCCACCTGGAGAAATATGTTGGTTGACAATGCGAACGGCGTTATTTTCCACACAGAACTATACAGTCATCAAATAGAAGGGAATTGGTTTTTTGAAGGTGACAATAAAGAAATAAAAGAAAAATACTTGATAGAAAAAGAGAAAATAGATTATTTAGTCAACAAGTTCAGAACATCACTAAAAGAAGGAAATCGTGTTTTCGTTATCAAAAAAAATAACAATCAGGTTGACATGTCTGTTATCAGGCAACTAGCAGATAAACTTAATCAGTTCGGGAAAAACAAAATACTGGTAGTGTTTCAAAGCGATGATGTCAACAAGCAAGGCACGATAGAACATAATGATGATAACGTGCTAGTTTCCTATATTGACCGATTTGCCGACTATAGCCAAGCAGATAATATTTCTATCGAGGGATGGGATAAAATAATTAATAATGCTATCGGCATTCTTTAGGAAAGAATAAAAGAACGGTTTCTGAGAATGTGTTTAAGACTGTAAATAAAAAACGCCGCAATATGCGGCGTTTCCTTTTAGATTTAACGTCTCCGAAGAGTATTAAAAATTTTACGGCCAACTCGATAGAAAAAACCTTTCTTATTCACAGCAGAAAACAGGGCATTGAAGCGATCGTGAGCCCAACCATCTCTCTGCTGGGAGATTAGGTAATCGAGTTTCTCATTGATCACACCAATTTCTGCTGAACCATTAACATTCGGGTTACTGCGGTAGAAAGCCAAATCACGTTCCAACCGATTGATCTTATCCATAAAGGATGGAATCAACCCCATCGTATATTGGATCTGATTATCAGGAGACATGAATGGGCGATAACTACGGAAGTTATTCTTACCCTTATTCCCACTGATCAACATACCGCTGTTAGCGACGCGGTACCAGAATAAGGCTTCAGGCACCAACTGAATTTTATGCCCTGCCAAAGCTACACGGCAGAAGAATTCCCAATCTTCGTGACCAATACCATAATCTTCAGTAAAACCACCAACGTTGTCGAAGACGCTCTTTCTAATCATTGCATTCGCATCACCAAAACAGTTTGCGAAGCTAGCCACATTTAGATCCGCACCTAGCGGAAGCCAACAATCTTTCATCTTACGGAATGGTGATGGGAATTCATCGCCATAAATCAAATCGCTTGGCGTAGTCAGCAAATCGCAACCTGAGTGAATGGCTGCGCGTACGAATGTTTCAATCTCATACGGTTTAGCCACATTATCGTCATCCATGAAGATTAAATACTCACCAGATGCATGTTTCGCCGCCAGATTTCTTGCTGCTCCCAAGTAATTATTGGAGCTTTTTATAATCTTCCATCCCTTAGCCATAAACTCTTTATTTAATAGATCAAGGTAGCGTCGGGATTCATCTTTAATACTACCATCATCGACGAGAATAACTTCAAAATTCGAGTACGTTTGTGTTTTTAAAGATGCAATAGCTTGTTGCAGCAGGTGACTTCGATCGTGGTGCACCAGACATACACTGACTAGTGGCTCCTGATTTACATCAACAGAAGGCCCACTTCTTTCGAAAGACTCATTAAATTTACTAACCCACGATGTTTTAATTTCCTCAACATCCTGTACCAAATTCGATTTAATCGTGAGGTTTAATAACCTGAAAATAATCTTCTGATAAAGTGAACTCGGTGTCGGGTCAAATATAATATCAGAATGATTTTCTTCAGGAATAAGCTCTTTAATTCCTCCTACAGACGAGGAAATAAAGTTCACTCCTCCGATCAAGCACTCATAGACCGTGTAGGGTGAGTTTTCCACCAAAGAAGGGATAATGACAAGAGCATTGTCTTTTTTAATATAGGCATCTGCTTGACTACGATCATAGTCGGTAATGATATTTACTTTAGTATCAAGCGAATCTGTTTTGTTTCTAATATGCTCAATAGAGTTGAAACCTTCAGCCACAACCCCTTTTCCCATGAATGTAATGGCAGATATTTTAGCCACTTCATCTTCTTTTAGGTTATGCAAAGCTCGGAGGAAAATATCTAACCCTTTACGCGTTTCCAGGCGACCAAAGAAGATTAGCTCAATGCCTGAAGCCGATTTCCTTGCGTTTTTGGGAACGATCTCGTCATCAGTTGGGCTGATAGAAAATGGTTCACAGTTGAGAATAACCTGACTCGAGGCAGGAAGCACCCATTTCTTATCGCGCATCCAATCCAAAAGATAGTGCGAAGGGCTAATAATCTCATCTGCCATTTCAACGACCTTTTGCTCCATGAAATAAAGTTCCATGTGATTTTGGTCGTAAGGAAGTTGATAGTTTCCTTCATCAGCCCACAGTGTCGAACTGTGTGTATTAATGATGAATTTAGTATCGGCAAAGAACAGCCCCTGTTCTTTAGCTAAAAGCGTATAATAAAGGTCGGCTTGCCATTCACAAGCTATCACTACGTCATAATGAGCGCTTTCGCAGCCCTTCATCCATTCGTAAATGTTATAGCTTTTCCTTCTGAAATACGGCGCATCAATATTTATTTCTTTCAATGGGGGAAGAACCATCAATTTAACATTATGTCCTTCATAGATTTCAACCCAATGATCTATTTTTCTTTCGCCAGATTCTGAATAATCACCGCAGGTATACAGCACCTCAACATCAAAGCCTGATTTCGCCATATTCACAGCTAGTGAGGTAAAAGCTGTTCCAATTCCTCCATTACGGATTGGACCTTCAATATCAGGAGTAACTATAAGAACCTTTTTCATTAAAAACTCATCCTTTTACCATTCTAATAACTTGCGCTGATTATTTTTATCAAAATATTTACACTGCTATAGTCTTGTCGAACAACAGATACTTCTGTAAGGTGACGAGAGAGAGCCTATGAGGCATAGTTTCTCTGTTTACCTATCATCGAATTTTACGAGGTTAAAAATGTCCCATCAAAATGAAAATCAATTTACCTCAACGTTACGAGAACTCTATAGAAAATACCGTTTCATCTATAAAGCAAACCCAGGAAATGCAGGTGATGGCGTCATCGCTGCCGCGACCTATGATTACCTCGACGCTAATGGTTTTGATTACTCACCATTCTGTGCTTCAGAAGTCTATACGCCAGAAAGAGACGTGCTTCTTTTTGGTGGCGGTGGGAATTTGATCGAGGGTTATTACGCCGAAGGGCGTGATTTTATAAAAAATAATCTAGAAAAATTCGCAAAAGTAATTATATTTCCTTCGACAGTTTTCGGCTATATGGATTTCTTTAAAGAAAATATAGCACACCTTTTTGTATGTTGCCGTGAAAAAACTTCTTACGAACGTTTATTGAAACTGGGATATATTCCTGGAGAGTCTGTTATCCTGACGCAGGATATGGCCTTTTATCTGGATAAAGGGAAATACATCAATAACGCCAGGCCCACTAAAAGTAAGGCATATTGCTACCGCACCGACTCAGAATCGTTGACCAAGCAGCAGCACGAAAATAATCACGACATTTCTCTGACATGGAACGGAGATTATTGGGATAACGTCGATCTGGCGAGGAACTCAACGCGTTCGCTTATCAGTTTTTTACAAGAATACAAAGCTGTAGATACCGATAGGCTACATGTTGCAATCTTAGGCTCACTATTAGGTATGGAAGTAAACTTCTATCCTAACTCATATTATAAGAATGAATCTGTCTATGAGCATTCACTTATAAACTATTATCCGAATACTTATTTCATCAAATGATAGTAATTTATACGAGAAAACCGCCAAGCATCAGCTAGGCGGTTTTATTATCGTTCAAAAAATAGAGATTAAAATTATTCCATCCATTCGGTGTGGAACACGCCTTCTTTGTCGATGCGTTTATAGGTATGAGCACCGAAATAGTCACGCTGCGCCTGGATCAGGTTAGCTGGCAGTACTGCTGAACGGTAGCTGTCGTAGTACGCAATAGCCGCAGAGAAGGTCGGCGTAGGAATGCCGTTTTGTACTGCGTAGGACACCACGTCACGCAGTGCCTGCTGGTATTCATCAGCGATCTGCTTGAAGTACGGCGCCAACAATAGGTTAGCAATATCCGCATCCTGTGCGTAAGCGTCGGTAATCTTCTGCAGGAACTGGGCGCGGATGATACAACCGGCACGGAAGATCTTGGCAATGTCGCCGTAGTGCAGATCCCAGTTGTTTTCTTTGGAAGCGGCTTTCAGCTGTGAGAAGCCCTGTGCATAAGAAACGATTTTGCCCAGATACAGTGCGCGGCGTACTTTCTCGATGAATTCAGCTTTGTCGCCACTGACTGGCGTCGCTTTAGGACCCGTCAGCACTTTAGACGCAGCAACGCGCTGGTCTTTCAGTGAAGAAAGGTAACGCGCGAATACCGATTCGGTGATCAGTGACAACGGCTCGCCCAGATCCAGAGAGCTTTGGCTGGTCCATTTCCCAGTGCCCTTGTTGGCGGCTTCGTCCAGAATCACATCAACCAGGTATTTACCTTCATCATCTTTCTTGGTGAAGATATCTTTGGTGATGTCGATCAGGTAGCTGTTCAGTTCACCTTCGTTCCACTCTGCGAAGGTCTCAGCCAACTGCTCATTGCTCAGGTTCAGCGCCTGTTTCAATAGGGAATAGGCTTCAGCAATCAGCTGCATGTCGCCGTATTCGATACCATTGTGTACCATCTTCACATAGTGACCGGCACCATCAGCACCGATATAGGTCACGCAAGGCTCACCTTCCGCTACCGCGGCGATTTTCTTCAGGATTGGCGCCACCAGCTCGTAAGCTTCTTTCTGGCCGCCTGGCATGATTGAAGGCCCTTTTAGTGCACCCTCTTCACCACCGGACACGCCGGTACCGATGAAATTGAAGCCCTGATCAGACAGTTCGCGGTTACGACGGATAGTGTCTTGATAATAGGTGTTACCACCATCGATCAGAATGTCACCTTTATCCAGGTGTGGCGTCAGAGAAGCAATCGTCTTGTCTGTCGCTTCACCCGCTTTCACCATCAGCAAAATACGGCGTGGCTTTTCCAGAGATTCTACAAACTCTTCGACGGTGTAGTGCGGCACCAGGTTTTTACCTGGATTCTCAGCAATAACTTCATCAGTTTTATCGCCTGAACGGTTAAAGATCGAAACGGTGTAACCACGGCTTTCGATGTTCAGTGCCAGATTGCGGCCCATTACCGCCATGCCGACAACGCCGATTTGTTGCTTGGACATTGAAGAACTCCTGTCTGAGGATGACCCTGTTAACAACTTTGGCCAACAGGTTTTGTGATGTGGCACACATGTTAACTCAGGATTGAGCCGCGTGGGTAGTGATTGGTGCGATAGGCTTTGCTGCTGCTTGCAACTTGTCAAAAATTATACAGTTGAGACAATAATTTCTGTTTAGCCTTGCGAATAAACGTCCTCCCTTCCCAATGATCGCAGTCAGTTGCCGTTGAGAGTAAAGGAAGCAACGCCTCTAGGGAGATATCCGGCCTGACCATCGGCCAATCAGAGATTACTCGCAAACTTGAAAATTTATTATCATAATAATCTGACCAGGATAGTGCTATCCCACCGACACCGAGACTGGCAGCAATCACCTGAAAGTGGAAGCGGGAACTGACGCAAAAATCATGGGCGGCGAATACCAGTCCCTCTTGCCAAACTCGTTCAAAACGCACGAAGTCGACCTGCGGAAATCGCTCTTGTATTTGGCGAAAGAACACACCGTCAGAGCCGGGACGGAATTCATAAAATTTGATTTCAGCAGAAGGATGATCTTGACTAAATTTTGTGATCACCTGTTGTAATAACGACAACAGCCCCTCAGTCAGGCTACTGTCTTCGAACAGTTCCGTGTGGACACACATGTGCAGAGTAAAGTGTTCACGTTCCACGATACGTCCTGCAGGGCAATGAGGGAAAGCAAAATAATCATCACCAGTAAAACCCAATGCAGGAAGCTCAAAGGGGGCTAATACTTCATAACTGGCCGAGTCCCTCACATCAAAATGCTCAAACTGACGAATAAACGGCGCAAACTTTGCGGCATTTTCGGGCGAAAGTGGTTGAAGTCCCAATCCAGTTGCATAACAAGAAAGTTGATGATTTTTGGCGAAATAAGCAGCCAATTCGATTAAACGCGCGTTGGCCCCCCAAAGCTCATTGATATACCCCCCACCTAGTAAATGAATACTTTGTGCAGAGGCAAATACCTCTGACATTAAGCGCTCACGTAACGGCAAAATGTGAGGATCACCGAATTTCCCGGCGACTGAACCTTTATCTCCCAATGCCTGAGCCAAACGCCAGAGATAATCTACACACTTCACAGAGGGGAAAAGTTCTGCTGCAACGACCGCGTCAACCGCATCCAGATAAAGAGTACAGCCAGGAAATTTTCGTTGTAATTCATTTATCCAATATCGTGTCAGCATATCGTCACCGAAATTTGGCATGCCTGACGCGGAAACTAGATAAAAAATTTTATTTGGAATAGACGAGTTCTGAATGTCTTTATTGTGCTTTTTCGTCCTTAATTTCTCGAAAAAAGCCAAAATAATGCTCCTGTTATGAATAACTTCCAGTAGCAATAGCGCGCCGATAGAGTTTTAATGTATCGTCAATCACCAACGATGATGCGAACTTACTCTCAATACGTTCGCGGCTGCGAACGCCCATCTCTACGCGTTTCTTGGGACTGGTGAGCAACTTCTCTAACTTTTCTGCCAAAAGATTGATATTACGTTTCTCTACCAAACTACCAGTATACTCATCGATGATCAGACTCTGGCAGCCACCGACATCGTAGGCAATGCAAGCACGACCTACTGATGAAGCTTCCAGCAAAATACGGGGAATACCTTCAGAATACGTGGACGGTAATGCAACAACGTTAGACGCCTTAATTAGGCTATAAACATCACTGCAGCGCCCAAGCCAATTTATTAGTCCCTGACGGTGCCACTCTTCAATTTTCGATAAGGGGATCGCGTCAGAATCGTCAACGATAGAGATCCCCGCAACGTTAAGCACAAAATCAACACCTTTGAGCGCAAGGCGTTTTTTCACCTCAACCAGATCGCCCAACCCTTTGCTCCACAGCAGGCGGCTTGCGAATAGCACAACCGGCTTTTCACGGTTGACTTCAAGTGAATAATGGTAAATATGCGGGTCTATCCCGGCACCATCGATCACAACCGTTTGGCTTTTTTTTGCTTTAGTCAGTGTGGTGAGCCGATCGCGGTCATGCTCATGCTCAAACGCAAGCAGACATTTCTCATTCTTGAAAATATGGTTATAGGAACGCAATGTCAGGAAACGAATGACGTTCATCGACAGCTTATCTTCCATAAACACGCGCCCCAATCCAACGAAGCCGAGAATGATGGGCTTGTTATAAAAGCGGGCGAAAAACCCCCCCATCAGGCAAGGCTTGATGGTGATGCAATGTAAGACATCCGGGTTAATTCTTTTGAGTAATTGCCATACCTTAATCAACGAACTAAAGAAGTTGATTGGGTTAATAGACTGTTCTGAGATAGAAGAGTCATGACAAATGAAACCTTTTTCGGTCAGCTTTTGCTGAATGTCGTCCCCAACAAAGTGGCTGACAACATGAATCTCATAACCAGCAGTTTTAGCTGCCAGTGCTCTCTCAACCCAGTGAAGTTCAAAGTACCAATCTGAGTTGATAAAATAACAAATCTTTTTCATTTAACTCTTACCGGCTAATGTCGTTTACCATTTTTACGTGATATACCGTCAACAATACCGCGCATTACATATCTAATATATTCGATTTTGTTACCTTGGAAGGTAAAAGAAAGTAAATATTTAGCAATACGTAACACGATGGCTCCGAATGAGTAAGGCCTCTCATTTTTTTTGAACAACATTCTGGAGAGCAACAAATTCCTGACCAGATAGTATACCTTCCACGGAGGGTTGATCCCCCCATTAGCCGATGCTACATCATGCAAGAACAGCAGCTCTGGCGAGTACCGGAATCGATATCCCTGTTGATTCAACCTGTAAGAGAAGTAAAGATCATCATAATAAATAAAGAGTTCTGACCAGATAGACTCAATATTGGCAGCTAAAACGTCTTTGCGAATTATTGCACCAACAAATGAAAGAGTCACCACCTCCGACGCCGTCGACTCTGCAGGAGTATAGCGAGATGGCCGGACAATATAATCTAACGTCTTTAGCAACGAGGTCGGCATTTTACTGAAAGGCACGTTCATTTTGCAAAGCGCCCCCTGCATATCCACTACCCGACAACAGTACGCATCATGTTTAGACTTTGCCACACTAACAAAACGTCTCAGCAAATCTGTATCCGGGTAAGCATCATCATCAAACATAAACACCCAATCGGCGTCTATTTTTTCCGCAACGAACTTGGAACCCAGCTTAAAGCCTCCCGCACCGCCGTTGTTCTGATCGGCACTTACCACATGCAGACGTGGATCTTCGATATTCTTCAGCCAAATTTCTGTATCGTCAGTTGAAGCGTTATCAACAATAACAATGTGATCAAACGGCAACGCAGCGGTTGCCGTCCAACATTGTTTCAATTTTTCCAGGCGGTTGAAAGTAACAATTAACGCCGCGGTTTTCATCTGATGCTGACCGTAAACACCGGCATAGCAGTCGTCTGATCTAAACTGGCAAGATAGAGTTCAGCAGTTTTCAACGCTTCGGCGATAGTCACATCCATATCCAAGTAGCGGTAGGTACCCAGGCGACCAATAAAGGTTATATTTTGTTCTTTCTCAGCCAAATCGACGTATTTTTCCAACAGGCTCATTTCACCAACCTGCCGAATCGGATAGTAAGGGATATCGTCGTCATCACATGCGCGGCTGTACTCTTTATAGCAAACAGACCCTTCATGTTGCTCCCACGGAGAGAAATATTTGTGCTCAGTTATGCGGGTATAAGGCACCGATTGCTCACAATAGTTCATTACGGCACAGCCTTGATAATCTCCTTCCACAGAGAATTTCTCAAAGTCCAGTGTGCGGTAGCCTAAACGACCGAATTGGAAACCGTAAAACGCATCCAGCGGGCCGCTATAAAATACATGAGCATAGTTTCCGCGCTCTTCCGCCTGGAAATGAGTACCAAGCGACACAGAGATATTAGGATGATCCAGAATACCTTCTACCATCTTGGTATAGCCGTCTTTCGGCATCCCCTGAAACTTATGATTAAAGTAATTATCATCATAGTTAAAGCGAATAGGTAAACGCTTGAGAATCGAGGCTGGCAGCTGAGCGGGTGACATTCCCCACTGCTTGATGGTGTAACCTTTAAAAAATGCTTCGTAGAGCTCTCGGCCAACAAAACGCAACGCTTGATCTTCAAATGACTGAGGTTCCGTAATGCTGCTATCGCCTTTTTCCGCGATCAGGGCTTTGGCTTCCGTCGGTGAACAGGTCTTTTTAAAGAACTGGTTAATCGTATGCAAATTTATTGGTAACGAGAAAACTTGGCCATTAACAGTCGCCTTAACACGATTAACATAAGGCATCATCGTCGAATACTGATTAACAAAATTCCATACCTGCTCATTGTCAGTATGGAAGATATGGGGGCCATAGGTGTGCACCATAACATCAGTTTTCGCATCCCGGGCATCGTAGCAGTTCCCGGCAATATGATCGCGGCTATCAATAATCTGGATCAAATGCCCTTGTTCGGCCAATTGACGACCGATTATCGCACCAGAGAATCCGGCACCTACGATTAATATTCTTTTGCTATTCATCATTATATTATCCAATAATTACGCGCCTAATTTTATAGAAATATTTTGTCATAATATTCCGACGCGACGTTCCCTTTGGCGCCAAGCGATTAAGCATTGGCATCAAAGTGTTCTTCAACTTTGTCTGCAACAGCACTGGCACTGCTGCTTTTTTCTGTCCTGCAGGCAAAATGGCAGCAGAACTGATAAGACGCTCGTAAGCCTCGAGAGCCCAAGGCGTATTAACGATATTTTTATGATAGTTATCGAAAAAATCCACGTGACGTGTATTCCAAGGCTTATTCTCCCCGGCAAAATGTATCATCTTCGGATTACTGCGCGCCTCAAGAAACCGCATATAGGTGGCGAAAGGCAAGTTGGGGAAGAAATCCTCGGTATTGCCGTTACCATGATAAACATTCCACTCAAGCGGTAAATAATACACGCGACCATGGAATACCTTATTCATGATATCTTGGTCCAGGAACCAATAAGACTTACTTTTCATCGCATCCATTAGACAGGCATGCGTATTCTCACGATTCATCTGCACAATGTTGAATACTAAAATTCCGGCCTGAAAATATCCGTCAGTGTCCGTCATACCCAATGAGGTCGACAAGTACTCTTTCGCAGGCATCACGCCATCGCTAGATTGTGACATTGCCCCGAATAGAACGAATCCTTCCATCACGATATCTTTTACCGCCGCCACCAGGTTATTATCCATCGGCACATCCATCAGGGCTGCCAAGTCACTTTCAACCACAGTGTCCGAATCGATAAAGATAACCTTCTCAAAATCAGCGAAGAGTTTAGGGATAAACAAACGTGCATAAGTTGCCGCGCTGAAGTGTGCACGCGTAAAGACGCTTTTTATTTCAGAGAAAGCATTAACGTCGAAGAAACGCAAACTGACATTATCGAATCCAGAAATCAACGAAAAGAAACGTTTTTTGTTAGTTAAAGAAACACCATTCTCCAGGACAACCACATCATAGTTTACTTTCGGATTGGCATTTTTGATAATCGAGTTAAGTAGTGCAGCACCGCTAATGGCGTAGTTATTATCAAAGCAAATAACGATCGGAACATTATTAATAGGGAATGCCGGGTTCAATTTAGCATTGGAGGTCTCTTGCTGAACAAAAGTTCTTTGCAATTCCTTGATTTTGAAACCATGCAGCTCAATTTGATAATTAACATAAATATTCAGCAGGCGTTCTGAAATATGGCCAACGACTCGTTTTTCTTGAGAATTATAATTTTTAAACCGAATTTTATCTTCTAGTTTATTTAAGATAGAAAAAAGCCATGTCGAATAATCATCAAATATATCTTTTCTCATGACGAACATATTCGTGTAATAGCCTTTTGAATCACTATTGAACTTATCGGCTGTTGACTTATACTCAGGGTATAGCTGCTCAAGAATTTCCAATGCTGTATCGTAATCTTCGATATGCAGATAATTAGAAACTTTATAGTGTTGATAGTTGTTTTTACTGCCTGCCGCGCTTACGTCCCATTTTTTTGGTAGTATTATATCAACATCGGCCAAGCACTGAGTGATGCTTTTATCGTTTAAGCCAAATTTTTTATGATATACACTATCAACCCTCTCATGATTGACTACACCCCAGTTATCTTCAGAGGCATTTTGATTTTCTGAGAAATTGAAATGGCGGCGATAATGCATAAACCCAACATAATCTGCAGGTTTTGCATTTTTCCACACCCAATAATGAGCTGTCAATTCACAGTAAAAAGGGTTCTTAAACGAGATATTATCGCCAGTGTCATCACCTGAACAGCCAATTTCGCTTAAACTATTAACCTTTCCAACATGGATTGGCTGAATCAAGGTTGAGTCAAGAAATTCACTTGGTTTATGGTGGCAAGTATATATTTTGATATTGTTCATTCAGATTACCTAGTGATTAAAATCATAAAAATCATGACATTGCTTCCCTGTATTGGGAAATAATAGAATGGGCATCCCCCATATCCTTCATTTTATGGTTTTCAATCCAAATAACTTTATCACAAATCTTTTCGACATCTGAAAGATTATGGCTAACAAATAGAATTGTCACACCTTTTTTCTTAAATTCGTTGATGGTATCAATACATTTACGCTGAAATGAAATATCACCGACTGCCAAGACTTCATCGATAATTAAAATATCAGGATCAACCTGCGTGATAACGGAAAACCCAAGCTTCGCTAGCATGCCGCTTGAATATACACGAATGGGTTCATCGATAAACTCACCCAACTCGGAAAACTCGATGATTTTATCCAGCCGCTGTTTTAACTCTTTGCGACGTAAACCCAACAGCGTAGCGTTAAGCCGAATATTCTCTCTTCCAGTAAGCTCGGGATGAAAGCCACCGCCCAATTCTAACATTGACGCAACGCGCCCAACGACACTTACAGTACCGGATGAAGGTTTCATCACGCCGGCAACTAAGCCAAGTGATGTGCTCTTTCCCGCACCATTGCGGCCAATAAGTGCAACCGACTCGCCTTTCTGCACTTGGAAGCTGATGTCTTCAATCGCTAAATAACTACGACCACTCAACAAACTTAACGCGCGGCGCGGATTGAATATCAACTCCTTAATGCCAGAGCCAATATGATGGTATAACGGATAGCGCTTAGTGACATCTTTAAACTCTATAGCTACGCTCATTATAATATCTCTGCAAATCTGTATTTCAACTTATTGAAAATGCTAACACCAATGATGATAAACAACAGCGCATATCCATAGAGCATGCCGATCTGATGATAGTCAAGAACACCATTCATAAAGAGATCACGCCAACTGAGAATCATGTTTGCCAACGGATTGTAATCGATTAGAAACCGATACTCTTGTGGAATCATATCCCCAGAGTAAAGTATGGGTGTGCAATAAAACATAAGCATAATACCCAATGTTACGAATCTTTCTAGATCACGGAAGAACAGATTCAATGTCGACAACATCATTGCAATGCCGAAAGTCATAAGCATTTGTGCAATGCCAATAAGAGGAATACCCCACAGCCAGTCAATGGAGGGCCGCATATCGTATATGTAAAGAAATACGATAATTACTGGTATGGTACATAGGAAATGCAAGCACTCCATTAATACATTGCTAAATGGAATAACAGAGCGTGGGAAAACGGTTTTCTTTATAATTTGGGCGTTCGCAATAAAAGAAAATAGTGAATTGGTTGTAGAACTCGCGAACCACTGCCACGGGAAAAGCCCGGTAATAATAAATATTGTATAGTTTGGTATTTGAACCCGCATGACCAACTTAAAGATGAAGTAGTAGATCATCGCAAAGAGTAATGGGTTAGCAATTGACCATAAATAACCAAAGAAACTGCTTTTATATCTGACTTTTAATTCTTTCTCTGTAATGACCGCAGCCAAATCCCAGAGATAACCTAGACTATACTTCATATTGAAACTCGATTTAAGATTGAAATTCCCTAACAATTGAAACCTAATATTATTTCAACTGGCATCGATAATAATTAGCAACACTGCCAAACCGCAGGATCGACTGAGTGAACTTCAGGATAATTTTTAAGAGTTTTTGTAACCACGCTACCGCCCCTGGCATTACGGCAACCAGAGCACTCTAATCATAACCCATTAATTTTATTGAAAAATTAAACAGCTCATATCTTACTCCCCCATAACACCAATGCATCTTTCATGGGGGAGTGCAGCTTTACGTTACATCCAACCGTTTCATTTTACTTTAGGAATCGACTGGATTCATCAGGCAGTGTCAGTTCAAGCTTCCAGTTGGTCTTTCAGCCATGCTGCAAATTCCTTGCCCTGCGCAGGATGACGGAGACCGTACTCAACGAAGGCTTTCATGTAGCCCAGTTTGTCGCCACAGTCATGGGAACGTCCTACCAAGGCAAAAGCATCTACGGGGTGTTGTTCCATCAGCATTGCAATGGCATCTGTTAACTGAATTTCGCCACCCGCACCGTAAGGTGTTTTCTCAAGCAATGGCCAAATATCTGCAGCCAACACGTAGCGGCCAACCACCGCCAGGTTCGAAGGCGCTTCATCCATTGGTGGCTTCTCGACAATTGCGCGCATCGGCACGCTCTGCCCTGGTGCCACAGGCGTACCGCTGCAGTCCACTACACCGTATTTAGATACGTCTTTTTCAGGCACAGGTTCTACCATGACCTGGCTACGGCCATTTTCGCCAAATCTGGCGATCATGCTAGCCAGATTATCTTTTGCCAGATCACATGCGACATCATCCATTAAAACATCTGGCAGCAGCACAGCAAAAGGCTCATCGCCAATCAGTGGACGAGCACACAAAATTGCATGGCCTAATCCTTTGGATTGCCCCTGACGCACATGCATCAACGTGACCCCTTTCGGGCAGATCGATTGCACCTCTTCCAGCAACTGGCGCTTAACGCGTGATTCCAGCATGCTTTCCAGTTCAAACGATGTGTCAAAGTGGTTCTCAATAGCGTTTTTTGACGAATGCGTGACAAGAATGATTTCTTTAATGCCGGCAGCGACACATTCATTCACAATGTATTGGATGAGGGGTTTGTCAACGACCGGCAACATTTCCTTCGGGATAGCCTTTGTAGCCGGTAACATGCGGGTACCGAGACCTGCGACTGGAATGACAGCTTTTAGCATTTCTGTGGGGACTCCCAACAACTTCAGTTTCATTAATGCAACACGTCAGAAAATCATTACAATGACGTTTTATGGCCATTAGCTGCTCTTAAGCGTGCTGCCAAAACGATATTAGTTTTCTTCGGCCTGAAG
Organism: Serratia sp. PL17; assembly: GCF_017832355.1. Taxonomy (GTDB): domain Bacteria; phylum Pseudomonadota; class Gammaproteobacteria; order Enterobacterales; family Enterobacteriaceae; genus Serratia. Next base: position 343,708 of record NZ_JAFIBY010000001.1, on the reverse strand, counting down.
TATACACCGATGTTGAGCGTTAATACATTAACACCACATAGACAAAAAGCTATCTGTCTAACCGTTATCCACGAGTCAAAAAAAAAAACAGATAACACATTAAAAATTAACAACAAAATAACGACACCGGTCTGCATAAAACATTAGTAATACGAACAACCTTGTACAATACACCGTCTTGAGTACATCACAACTTAATAGATAGCGTGATTATAATGATAATGGTTATTACAATCCGCTTTATTGAGAATGATTATTAATTCAAAAGAATTAGTCTCAATGGAAGCCACTAACCAAACCAATAAAGAAAGCCCATAAAATATGGGCTTTTTAGAATTATCCTTAGATTTTCGCTAATCCTTGCTGCGGTAACCCTGTGGGTTGTTCTTTTGCCAATTCCAGGTATCGCGCATCATTTCATCGATGCCACGCCGAACTTCCCACCCCAGTTCACGGCGTGCAAGATTCGCATCAGCCCAAAATGCAGGTAGGTCGCCGTCACGGCGCGGTAATATCTGATAAGGTATTTCCTTGCCAGATGCTTTTTCAAAAGCATGCACCATCGCCAATACCGAGTGCCCTATCCCTGCGCCCAGGTTGTAAGCTTTAAAACCCTCGACTTTCTTCAGGGAATCCATGGCCATCAGGTGGCCTTCTGCCAGATCCATCACGTGGATGTAATCACGCTCCCCGGTGCCATCTTCCGTTGGATAATCCCCACCAAAAATGCCCAGCTTCTCAAGCTTGCCAATCGCTACCTGAGAGATATAAGGCAACAAGTTGTTTGGAATACCGTTGGGATCTTCACCAATCAAACCAGATTCGTGTGCACCTACCGGATTGAAGTAACGCAAGGCGATGATGGAAAACTCCGGCTCCGCTTTGGCGAAATCCTGCAGAATTTGCTCAACCATCAACTTCGACGTGCCATAGGGACTCGTGGTACCGCCTATCGGCGTGGTTTCTACATAAGGAACTGGGGAGTTAGCACCATATACCGTCGCTGAAGAGCTGAAGATAAACTGATGTACGCCGGCCCGTCGCATTGCTTCCAGCAATACCAAAGTCCCGGCAACGTTGTTTTGATAATACTCCAACGGTTTGCGGGTTGACTCACCAACGGCTTTCAACCCAGCGAAATGGATCACCGAAGAGATATCATGCGTCTCAAAGATATAACGCAAACATTCTCCATCCAGGATGTCACCTTGGTAGAAAATGGCGGCTTTACCCACCAGCTGTTCTACACGATGCAATGATTCCTCTGACGAGTTCGACAGGTTATCCAGCACAACGACATCTTCGCCACGCTCGAGTAAGGTCAAGACTGTGTGAGAACCAATATATCCGGCACCGCCGGTGACTAGAACTGCCATCAACAACTCCTCACGCGCACCTAATGCGCTAAAGTTATAAATCTTTAATCTTCTTTATTAAAAACGCCCTAAAACATTGAGTTCAAGAAAATTACGTATCAAAAACAAACAAAAAACACTATTAAGAGCCATGCAACCGCAGGGAGTTAGGATAAATCAAATGAGTAAGATAGCAATGCCAACACTAAGTGAAATCGTCTGGACATTTGATTTCCTCACCACAGCAAACAGGGCTGCCAAGCAGCCCTGTTTGAAGTAAAAAGAGCGCGCCCTGTTAACGAGACAACAAAGCCAGGATTTCTTCTGTTTTTTCTTTCATTAAAGCGACGTCGGCACGCGACTCAACATTAAGGCGAACTACCGGTTCAGTGTTGGATGAACGCAGGTTGAAACGCCAGTCGGCAAACTCCATGCTGATACCATCGGTATAATCTGCCTCACCACCCTGCGCCAAATAATGCTGTTTGACGCTTTCAATAGAGACAGCTGGGTGAGTCAACTTGATGTTGATTTCACCTGAGGACGGATAAGCAGCTATACGATCTTGCACCAATTGCCCCAACGTTTGGCCTTTCACACTGACCAATTCAGCCACCAGCAACCATGGGATCATGCCGCTATCGCAATAAGCAAAATCGCGGAAATAGTGGTGGGCGCTCATCTCACCACCATAGATAGCGTCTTCCGCACGCATACGCTCTTTAATAAAAGCATGGCCAGTTTTTGACATTACCGGCACACCGCCAGCCTCGCTCACCACATCAATCGTGTTCCAGCTCAGGCGCGGATCGTGAATGATTTTTGCGCCTGGTTGTTTTTGCAGGAAAGCTTCCGCCAGCAGGCCGACGATATAGTATCCCTCGATAAAATCGCCTTTTTCGTCAAACAGGAAACAACGGTCAAAGTCACCATCAAAAGCGATCCCCATATCCGCACCGTGTTCGCGCACCGCATTGGCGGTATCTGCACGGCACTCAGGCAGCAATGGATTGGGAATACCATTGGGGAATCTACCGTCGGGTTGATGATGAACTTTGATAAACTCCAACGGGGCATTCAGAGCCTTGAGAGATGTTTCAATGGCGTCGATCACATGACCGGCTGCACCATTACCTGAGTTGATCACCAGTTTCAACGGTTTGAAGTTTTTTACATCAACGTATGAAAGTATGTGTTCTACATATGCACCAAGCACGTCCTGGCGAATATAGCTGCCACGCACTGCAGAAGGGGCCGGGAATTGGTTGTTTTCCGCTAACTCTTGTATAGCGCGCAGACCAGTATCGCCACTGATAGGGCGCGAACCTTCGCGAACCAATTTCATTCCGTTGTAGTCGATCGGGTTATGACTGGCAGTGACTTCAACGCCGCCATCGGCCTTCAGATGTGAAGTGGCAAAGTACACCTCTTCAGTCCCAGTCATGCCAATGTCGATAACGTCGGTACCCGCATCTTGTAACCCTTTTGCCAAGGATAACTTCAGGCTTTCACTGGTCAGGCGCACATCGCTACCCAGCACAATGCTCTTTGGCTTTAGGAACTCGCCATAAGCACGACCGATACGGTAGGCAATATCATCATTCAATTCTTCACCTAATTTACCGCGAACATCATAAGCTTTAAAACACGTTAACTTTTCCATCACCGAACCCTTTAATTAGACTCTGCCGTACCGATCGTGCAAACGCTCAATATCATCTTCTTCCAGGTAAAACCCTGATCTGACCTCGATGATCTCGAGATCGATTTTCCCTGGATTTTCCAGTGTATGGACACTGCCTGCAGGTATGAAGGTGGATTGATTTTCTGATAAAAAGAACGCTTTATCATCAACATTCACTTTTGCTGTACCGCTAACGACCACCCAGTGTTCAGCACGATGAAGATGACGTTGGACAGAAAGCCCTTCTCCAGGGCGAACAATGATTTTTTTTACCTGGAAGTGCTCACCGCTGTCGATATCACAAATCTTACCCCAGGGGCGATAGGAGGAGGAATGTTGCCGGAAGTGATGAAGATTACGTTTTTTTAGCTCATCAACCACTTTCTTAACGTCCTGAACTCTGTCCTTAGTCGAGATCAGCAACGCATCATTGGTGTTGATCACTATCAGGTCGTCTAAACCGATGGTAGCAACTAACGCAGCATCGGATGAAATATAGTTATTGTTTGAATCAATGGAAATAATCTCACCGACGTTCACATTCCCTAACTCATCTTTTTCAGAGACTTCCCACAGAGATGACCATGAACCTACATCGCTCCAGCCGGCATCAATCGGGATCACCACAGCATCTCGCGTTTTTTCCATCACTGCGTAATCGATAGAATCACTTGGGCAATGCTTAAATATCTCCTGATCAACACGGATAAAGTTCATATCACGTTGGCTGTCGACCACAGACTGCTGCGTTGTAGCGAAAATTTCGGGGCTGAACTGCTCCAACTCTTGCAGGAACTTGGCCGTTTTAAACATGAACATGCCACTGTTCCAACTGAATTCACCGCTCGCCAGATATTCAATGGCTTTTTCCAGACAAGGCTTCTCCACAAAAGCGTCGACTTTAAAGCATTCGCCAGAAAGCTCACTGCCACGCTTGATATAGCCATAACCCGTTTCTGGATGCCCAGGAATAATACCAAAGGTCACCAAGCTGTTTTCGGTGGCATGCTGAACAGCCGTTTTTATTGCCGAGTGGAAGTTTTCCACCTTTTTAATCAAATGATCGGCGGCCAATACCAGCAGTATGCTGTCATCGTCTTCCTCTGCGGCCAGATGTGCAGCCAACGCTACAGCAGGAGCAGTATTGCGTCCCACAGGCTCTAGAATAATGTTGGTCGCCAGTTGATCAATTTCACGCAGTTGTTCCGCAACCAAAAACCGATGATTTTCATTGCAGATCACCAAAGGCGCTGCAACCTGTACACCCTCCAGCCCAGACAAACGCTGTAGGGTCTGCTGCAACAAGCTAAATCCGCTGTCGTCGATAGATAAAAATTGTTTGGGGAATGACTCACGTGAAAGTGGCCATAAGCGACTGCCAGTACCACCGGCCATAACCACAGGAATTAGTTTTGACATTGTTAACCCTTTACCCAGTCATCTGTCTTATAAATGAGAGTACTGCTTAGAGACTGCTGACCCACCATTATAAAAGTCATACAATTACACACAAAAAGTTACAATCGCGTTAAAACGCACTCTTCCCTAAGCCGACACATGCCCATACATATATTGGTAACCTATACTGAAAAATCAGTGTTGAAGGCAATGGGAAGAGCACTACTTGTTGCTAACATAACGTATTGGGACAAAAAAGAGCAGCTCAGAGCTGCTCTTTCAGATAAATACTCATGCAAAGCATTCAACCTATTTCAGCCAATCTGTTCAGCGATTTGCAGCAAAATACTGCGCTACGCGCTTAACATCCTTTTCATCCAGCGTTCCCGAATCGCTCAACAATGTGATCCAGGATTTTATGTAGGTGTACTTGGCCGAAGCCAGGTCACGCTGGGCGCTGTAGAGTTGTTGTTCTGCATTGAGCACATCAACGTTAACGCGCTGCCCCGCCAAGACACTTTGACGTGTTGCCGTTACCTGCGTGGTCGCTGATTTAACCGCCAGTTCGTATGCAGCCAACTTTGCTCGACTGCTGATGCACAGATTGAATTGTTTACGCAGATCGTTCAGCGTACTGCCGACTTGCGTATCCATTTCATACATCGCTTGGCCATATCGTGCCGCCGCCTGGCGAGTCGAGGCGGAAACGCCGCCGCCGGCATAGATCGGCATACTTACCTGCACACCGATACTGTCGGTGCGGTACTTCTGGTTGACCGTATTATCGCTACTGGAGTCGTTTTCCGAGTGTGAAGCATAAAGCTGCACCTGCGGCATGAAGCCTGCACGGTTACGCTCTACTTCATACTTCGCTGCATCAACGCCGTGACGCGATGCAGCCAGCATAGGGTTATTTTCGAGAGCGATTTTTTGCCACTCTTCAAACTTTGAAGGAATCAATGGGGCTACCTGGAATTTCCCAGGACGCAAGACCTGTACCTCATCCAGTTGGTTGAGCGGCACGCCAATAATGACCTCGAGCTCACGCTGAGCCGAATCTAACGCATCGCGCGCTTCAATCTCCTGGGCTTCTGCCAAGCTATAGCGAGCCTGAGTTTCAGAAACGTCAGTAATGGTGCCTTCCCCTGCACTCATTAAACGGTCGTTCAGTGCCAACTGCTCTTTATAAGCCGCCTTTTGCGCTGAAGCCAAAGCGATTTGGTCTTTGGAATAAGCCACTTCAACATAGGCAGAGATCACCCGTACCGCCAAGTCCAGAAACTTGCCGCGGTAGCGTTCGTCAGACATCAAGGTCTGCGCCACACCAGCCTTATAACGCGCATAAGCCTCATAGTCGAACAGCGGCTGCGTCAGCGTTACCGAACTGGAATAACTGCGGTACTGCTGCCGTTGAGTCACTTCGCTCACATTGCCAAAAAAGTCACTCGCCGGATACTTCTGCGTCTGCCAGTTTCTCGGTGAGTTCTGATAATTAAGTGATACCTTCGGCAGCAGCCCTGCCCTGCCGATGTTTTCGTTTTCGTCTCCCGCTTCTTTCTCTTTTATTGCCGCCCGGAAGGTCGGATCTTTCTCAAGTGCCAGCGAATATGCGTCTATTATCCCTATCGAATGAACCGGCGCAGATATCGCAAACAAGAGGGTACTGATAGTAAGGCCAGCAACCTGTCGTTTAAATTGAATCAAAATTATTCCTCGGTTAATGAAGTATGAGCGCGATCCAAAATAGGTTTAAACAGATAACTTAACAGTGAACGCGAACCGGTCTTCACAAAGACCTCAACAGGCATACCGGGTTTAATGTCTTCCCCACTGAGCAATTTCATGCCCTCTGGGGAAACGGTAACCTGCATTTGGTAATAGGGTTCGCCATTGGTTTTGTCCACCAATCGGTCGGCAGAAACCAATGTCACCGTCCCCGGGATTTTCGGGGTCTTGTTCTGGTTGAAAGCGGTAAACATCAAATCCACCGGCAACCCGTTGTACACTTTGTCAATCAGCTCTACCTTAAGGCGAGAATCAACCACCAGAGTAGCCTGGCTGGGTACAACGTCCATCAGGTGGTCACCCGCTCCCACGACGCCCCCCTGAGTAAAGATATTCAATCCGACGACGGTGCCATCCACCGGCGAAGTGATAGCCGTATTACCAAGATCAAAATTCGCCATTTCCAGCTTGTTTCTGAACTCGCTGGTGTCCATCTGAGTCTGTGCCAGTTGGGTTCTGACCTCACGCTGATAGTCGGCAAACCGCTGATCGATCCGTTGCTGAGACTCCTGCAGCTGTTTTTGTACCTGACCAATTCGTCCGACGGTTTCATCAATGCTGCTGTTCACTTCCGCAAATTGACGCTGCACTTCCAGATAGCGGTTACGCGGTAAATAACCGTCCGCGGCTAATTGCTTCATGCTGTTCATCTGCTCACGGAGGCTGGAAAGCTGGATCTGTTTGTTAACCCGAGAATCCTGCAAGCCTTTCAGTTGAAAGCGCATACCGTCCATAGACTGTTTATAGCCATCAACTTCGCTTTGTAGCCCTTGGCGACGAGACGAAAATAACTGCGTTTGTAATGCGATGATTTCGGCTACGCGTGGCTGAGCCTGGATTTGTTCGAAAACGGGGGAAAAAGTGACCTTACTTAAACCGTCGCGTTCAGCAAGCAGACGGCCTTCAGTGGCCAATGTGGTGTAATACTGATCGCGAAGAGAATCAACCTGTGCCTGAGCCTGTACCTGACTCAATTGCACCAACACCTCGCCCGCTTTAACCTTGTCGCCTTCTTTAACTGCAATGTTTTTGATGATACCGCTGGCCGGTGCCTGTACCGTTTTGCGATTGCCAGAAACGGTGACCGAGCCGGGTGACGCGACCCCTTTATCCAGTGGCGCAAATGCTGCCCATGCGAAAAAACCAAACAGACCAAGACCAACCACTAACCACCCCATGCGGGTAAAGCGCCGCTCATCCTGTGGGATTTGTTCTGAATACGAGTCTTGCGGCTCGCCAATGTGCGTAGACATACCAACTCCTTTGACTGCAGGCAGCGCCTCAGCGCCGCCGGCAAGTTCACAGCTTAATTAATTTGAGTTTTTGGGATATTGCCTTCGTCCGGCTCGGAATTGACTGCACGCACCGCTTGCTGCGGGGTTTGCGCCTTTTGCGCATTGCTCAGCGCTTGCAATACCTGCTGCGTAGGGCCAAATGCATTGACGGTGCCGTTCACTAACAGCAATAGCTTGCTGGTCATCGACAGCAAGTTGGTACGGTGAGTAATCAGAATCACCGTTTTATTACGCTGTTTAAGGAACAGTATTGCCTGATTCAGCGCTTTTTCACCGGCATCATCAAGATTGGAATTAGGCTCGTCCAGTACGACCAGGGACGGATCGCCATACAGTGCGCGCGCCAAACCAATACGTTGTTTTTGCCCGCCGGATAATCCCGCCCCACCGCTGCCGATGATCGTGTCATAACCGTTTGGAAAACGGAGTATCAGCTCATGCACGCCGGCCAGTTTAGCGGCCTCGATGACCTTTTCTGCGTCCAGTTCGTTAAACCGCGCGATATTTTCGGCGATAGTGCCACCGAACAACTCAATATCCTGCGGTAAATAACCGATATAGGGCCCCAGTTCGTCTTTGTTCCATTGGTATATGTCGGCATTATCGAGCCGCACGATACCCTCGCTAACCGGCCAGATACCGACGAGCAAACGCGCCAGCGTTGACTTACCGGAAGCACTTGGGCCGATAATCCCCAACACATCACCCGGTTGAATGGCAAAGCTGACATTATGTAATACCGCATCCGCCTTCGATCCCGGAGGTGTGGCCGTCACCCCTTCTACAGAGACAATCCCTTCCGGCCGTGGCAAGGACATGCCCATACCGCGCGGTGGGTGCTTATCCAGCAATTTTACCAATCGCTGATAAGATAATTTGGCCGAGCTCCAGCTTTTCCAGACGTTAATGACCTGCTCGATAGGAGCAAGCGTACGCCCCATCAGAATCGAGCCGGCAATCATCATGCCCGGAGTGATGTGGCCGTCAATCGCCAACCAGCCGCCCAACCCCAGCACGAGAGACTGTAGAGAAAGGCGAACGAACTTAGTGATTGAGGTTACGGTAGTAGCGCGCTCACTGGCTATACGCTGACTATTCAAGAAACGCTGATGCAGGTTAAACCATCGGCCTTTTAAGTTCGGCAACATGCCTAATGCTTCGATCACTTCGGCATTACGCAGATTGGTGCTAGCCAAGCTTGAGGACATGATCGAGAGCTTGCTAGCTTCAGCCAGGGGCTTTTTCGATACCATCTCGTTGACCACGGCGAGCGCGATCAGCAGCAGTGAACCAACCAGCGCGAACAGACCCAACCAAGGGTTAAACAGGAAAATCACCAGCAGATAAATCGGGAACCAGGGTGCATCGAAAAAAGCAAATAACGCGCTGCCCGTCAGAAACTGCCGTACGGTGGTCAAATCACCGAGCATTTGCCCTGCGTCAGAGGAACCATTTTTGAGATTAGACTCATACGCAGCGGTGTAAACCCGTGTATTTAATCGCATATCCAATTGGCTGCCGATGCGAATCACCACCATGCTGCGCACATACTCCAGCAACGCCATCATGCCGAACATTCCCAGCATAATCAGCGTCAACATCAGCAACGTGATCTCATTGCGTGATGGGAGCACCCGGTCATACACCTGGAGCATATAGATTGAAGGAACAAGCATTAACAAATTAATAAATGCGGTGAATATGCCAACGGTCCAAAAGACTTTGGTACGTGTCCGTATAACATCCGCAATTTCATTACGCGGTATAAATTGATTCACTTTCTGCCCTTACATCATGTGCACTGTCAGCCCAATCCGCATCAATTACCTCTAAGGAAATTCTTAAAAAATAATGAAAATAAAGAAAATCCTAAAGAAGACTCCCCAAACATGCTCGAGACTGCAGATACTTTTTTTAACTATAGGTAGAGAAAGCACATATCAGCAAGGTAGAACACGAAAAAAAACCAGCGAAGTGATGCCAACTAAAATAAGAAAAAACAACAAGATAAAAGACATGAGGAACACAAGGGGAATTACGAAGGAAAGGAATAACGTATAGATAATGATGCTGATCACAAATTAAAAAAAACGGGGAGAATATCCTCCCCGTATTATTTAATAAATAACAGTTTCTTTAGAAACTATTACCCTGCAGTGCTTACACTCATGCGTAATGCAGGTTGTCTACCAGTTGCTGATGGTTTTGACCTGTCAAATAGACAACAGTGTCGTTAGCATCCAATGTGTGGTTATTGTTGTTATCAATAATCACATAGGAATCAGCATTATTGCCCGTACCGCTGAACACCACCGACGCCACACCAACTTTAGAGGTCAGTGAATTCGGGTTGCTCAGGCCGAGAATACCGCCCAGCAGCCCTACAACACCGGTAGTCAAACCACCGACTAATGACCCTAACAAGGCATCTAAAGTATCGGCCGAACGAGTACCATAGTCCCCAACAGCAGTCCCGGTATTGGACAGAGTCAAACCAGATGCGGCATCGACAATCTTATCCTTCGCGGTGCTGAAGTCAGTAATGGTAACGCCTGCCTGGGTATTACTGGACTTGAGGTCGTACGTATTTGCACCTGCACCGCCAGTCAACGTAGTATTGCCCAATATGTTGAAACTATCCGCAGTTGTCGAACCTTCAACCGTAAGTTGGTAACCATTCAAGCCCAGAGTATTCAGCAGTGGGGTTAACAGCGCAGTAGTTACTGCACTCAATGGCAGAGCATTCAGCAGTTGCACGATGATACCATCACCGGTACCCGCATGGCTTGAATCAAGATTCAGGCCACCGGTATTGGTGGACGCATTGATATCACGCACATTACTGAAACCGCTACCTACCGCTAAATTCAGAGCATGGTCACCTGTGACATTGATCGTCTGAACCTGTGCGTTGGTACCCGCCAGAGACATAATGTTGCTAAACGAACCCGTACCGCCAGAAGCAATATTTACCGTACCCAACGCAGTACCCAGCAATACGCTACTGCTGCTGTTCAAGCTGATAGCACCCGCATTCACGTTCGCAGAACTCACCGCATCAAAGTTAATATTGAAATGGTCAGTCGCATTCTGGACAAAAGTGAAGCTCAAGGTACTCGCAGAGGTTGCGTCCCCTTTTACTTCCAATTGTGCAGCAGTGCCGCCAGCAGCGTTAATCACACTGGCATTGGCCAAACCGGAAATAACAAAGCCCTGTGCGCCCAGGTTGGTCGCCGCAGCACCTTGAGTCACGGTCCCTCCAGTTGTCCCTTCAACCGTAGCTGTCCCATTGGTTAAACCAAAATCGAAGACATGTATCGGCGTCGTTACACTGGTCGTAGTCGGTGAACCAATCAATGGCGTGGTAATCAGGGTACCAACAGATTTACCAATGTAACCCGTCAGGTCAATCTGCTCGAAATTCGAGAAGTTATTAGCGTTACTGGTTACAGCACTGGTACGAATACCCAAAGCGTTTTGGTTAGTCACCACAGATTTGGTGATAAAGTTGGCGGAAATGGAGTCAATACCTGACCCGCCATCGGCTTTGATGGTGTTCGCTACCGTGTTAGCAGCGTTCGCCACCCCATTACCCGCCCACGACAGGCTATCGTTACCCGCACCAAGGTTAAACTGACCGGTACCGGTGGCAATATTGGCGGTCGAAGTAACAACCACATCATCTGAACCGGAGCTGGCGTTCAGAATGACATTACCGTTGTTTACGGTAATATCTACACCCGGGTTAACACCATTACTCGATAAGTTAACCGTTGCGGCACTAGTGCCGTTGATGGTCAGGTTCGCCAGATGATCGGCAAACTGCAGGTTTACAGCCGCAACTGCGCCAGCATTAAGCACAGCGTTACTAAGTACCGCAGTTTCCGCATTGCTCAGTACATGGCTGTTGCCGGTATTAACAGTTCCCGTGGCATTACCACCGCCAGCAGTGACTGAAAGTGTCGCTGCCGTTTTGTAGAGTAGAGTTGTACCGATGTCATACTCAAAAGCATGCTGTTGTGTCAAAGACGTATTATCTGTAGCAACAGAAGTACGGAGATCATTAATAATGGCGCTAACAATCAATGACTTTGATGAGAGGCCATTGTAAATAGCTAATTGTGCATCGGTAGCTGCGGTACCATGTACAGCTGTATATACATGTTGTATAAAGTCATTACCATTAAGCTGGGCACCTTTACGCTGAAATTCTGACGAAGCTAACAACGTGCTAATTAAACTATTAAATGTCTGTCCTGCCGCAAGACTTTTTGAGTAAGGATCAACACCAGAAGCATCAATAGCACGATCCGGAACAGCTAAATAAATAGATGTAACCTGTTCTTGATACACTAATCCAGCGAGCTGGCCTGGATTATATACGGTAATAGCCCCGTTAAAATGAGACTGTGCAGCTGCATCAGCAGGAGCAACTGTTCCTTTCAATGTCGCAATGACTTCTAAAGCAACTTGAGCCCTCGATGCACCTGATAACAATTCATTAACATATTGATTTAATTCAGTCTGTGTAGGAGAACGTTGATAACCACTAGTGAAAAGTCGCGCTACAAAATCAGAGTTATTAATACCTGAGAGATAGGCTCTTGAATTTATGATTGCGGTAGCAACATCAGTAACCGTCTGTGCCCCCGATGCAATAGCAGCACCATAAGTATTTAAAGCATCTGTCGTTGTACCCATGCCGAAAACGTAGAAAAGCCCCTGCACATCAGCAGCACCAGGAGCTGCTGCAGAATTTACTGATGGGTAAAGAATAGTATTGATAGTATTCGTAAACGTATTTTGGGCTGCAACTTGAACTGAATCAAAACCACTGTAATCAAGAAGATTAGTAACGATTGATGACAAAATAGTAGGGAGTGAACCTAACGCTAAAAGGCTTGATAACTCCGAAGATGAAGGCGGTTGACCATAAACATTAGAATAAATAGTCTGAACAACGTCCGAAGTAGATTTCCCCTGGAATAATGATAGTCCCTGCGAGGAAGATAACAGATTTTGAACATATGCATTGGCAGTAAGAGTACCACTCTCAAGTTGAGCCCCGACCTGATCAAAAGCCGAAACTGAGGCTTTAGTTCCCAATACGGCATAAAGAATAGCTGCGGCTTGTTGCTGATAAGCTAACCCCGACATAGAATCCCCCTACGAGATATAGGTAATGCTGTTAAGAAGCCATAAATATATAAAAATGGTGCCATCAAAAATATCAAGGCAACCAAACTGAGTAAAGTTCATAGGTTTATCATTGTCAATGCGAGCAAATAAAAATAAAAATAAATATAAAATACAATTAGTTACAGACTGTAAGATAGAAATAAAACCCAACAATATCTTTCGATCCAAAGGACTCAGAACGTACGATTTTAAAATTGGTAGCTTCAAAAGTGATTCATTTAAATAAGGATATAAGTAAAATAAAAAGCTCGGAGAGGCTCTTGCAATAGAGTAAGAATTTCATTTTCATTGCAAAAGTATTGGGGAAGGATTATCCATTACAGTCACTCGATCCCTGCAACAGATTTAAGAAGGAAATTGGTGTTTATATAATATAATAAACACCAAATACTAAAAACCAAGTTAACCCAATTAAATCAACCAATTAATGACTTTATTTTCTTAGAGCGAAACCAGTTTGATAACAGTTTCCATTCTAAAACGGAAACTATCATTGTATAAATCATTATGCCTAGAGAAATCTTCAATAGAAGAGAAAGCGTATTCCCAAGGGGAAAGTCAATAATGTAATTTGATACCAAAATAATAACAGCAGTCATTATAATAGCGGAAACTAAAGGTTTAAATATCACATATAAGAAATCCAAAAAGCTCCCACCTATTATCCTGACAGCTAGAAACATATTTGGGAAAAACATTAGCACATTAGAAATAAGATAAAGTTTTATCAATATACTTATGCTAAAAAAACCACCAATAATAAAAGCCCCAACCTGCAAAATAGAATTATATATTGAAATCTTAAGAAGGATATCCGTTCTCCCTCTAGACATAAAAACAGATCCAGTTGTGCTCACCATAGATTGCATTATTGCAATCGGAGCTAACCAGATTAACATGCTTGCCACCATGGTCCATTGCTCACCGAAAATAACGTGCACGAGTTCACGGCTCACCACTGCCATCCCAAGCATTAATGGTGGGATAATAATCGCAATGGTTTTAATAACCTTAAAATAAACACTAACGGCTTCATTATTATTATCCTGAAGCCGACTTAACACTGGATAAAGAGAGCGTGTTAACACGAATGTAATATTTTGTATAGGGAAGAGCATTATTCTGTATGCTAAAGAATACTGTCCTAATATAGACACACTGAAGGATCGGCCAATAATTATTTGGTCTGAGTTACGCGAAAAGTAATTTATAAAGTTGAAACCAACAAGGTTAGAACTGAATTTAAATATTGATTTCACATCACTAAGCTGAAATTTTAACCTTGGCAACCACGAAGAGTAGACCCAGAATCCAATCGAGCTAATAACAGCATATAAAACAGTTTGAATAACTAAGCTATAGACTCCTGCACCGCGCATAACAAAAACAACAGCAATTATAAGAGCTAGTATTGATGCTAAAACCTCTACTTTTGCCGTCTTACTAAACTTAGACTCTCTTTCAAGTAGAGCTAAATGTACAGCAGTAGCGCTATTTATAGGAAAAGCGATCGCTACTATCTTGATGGTATTAACCAGTTCAGGCTCTTTGAAGAAATCAGCTATTACACCTGAAAGTGAAAATGCCACAATAAAGAGAGCAATTCCTAATGAGAGATTAAGAAAAAAAACACTACATTTTAGGCTGTCAGTAAGCACATCTCGTTGAATAATAGCAGCAGACGACCCCATATCTCTAAGAACATTAACAAAGTTAACGACAATCAGCGTCATAGACATCACGCCAATTTCTCCAGGAGTCAAATAGCGAGAGAAAATCACCATTCCTAATAATTGGCAAGAAACTTTTATTAATTGGGATAGTGTTACCCACTTTACATTGTTAAAGAACCCCATAAAATCCTCTCGAGTTACATACAATTTTTTTAAGATTTATCGAGTAAAATTTCAACTCAGTTCTCATCACAGCCTTTTAACCTTCATTACAAAATAATCATCAACCTTTCTCATCACATCATCATTGTTGGATAGAGAAACTCCCATGTATCCTAAAATTAAGTTCTTCACTTTTATTAAAAACTTATAGAAGCCTTTATTCTTAAATATGATGTTATTTGTTTGACTCAAAGCATCATTAGAATGTTGAATTTCCATCACATAACCTAGCGCCTTAGGACAAGTAACCACTTTACTTTTAGATATTTCAAGTAACTTGCTGATCCAAAGATCATCTGTTCTAGGTGCTATATCTAGAAAATCACGGTTTTTTATAAAGATGTCTTTCACATGATCTTTCCTAAGTACACATCCACCTACCCCGGTAATTATAAAGTCACGAGAAACCTCTCTTTTTGAAGAGCAGACACTGTAGCGACTATAGCTTTGATATCGACCAAAAAAATTCTTCTTCTTTATTCTCACTCTAGCCGCAATTACAGCTTTTCCTCCGAATTCATTAAAAGATGTGATTAACTCGTCAAGCCAGTTCTCACCATAAACCACATCATCATCCGCATAAACTAACACATCCTCTTGATTACAACTATCAAGCGCAGGAAATATCTTTCTATACGGACCTATATTGTCAACATATTTTATAGATATAATATTTCTTATGCTATTTAATTGCTCATACCAATCAGGAAGGATAGTTATTCCCTTATCAGCCATATAAGCATCAGTAGAGATATAGAGATCAATCCGATCTGGTAATAATTTCTGATGGATAAGAGACCAAAGCGTAACAGCACATAAATCTAGTCTTCCAGATGTTGTTGTTAAATTAACTACCAGCATAAATTCCTCAGCTTGCAATGTCGTTTTAAAAAATTAATATATTATACGTTTTTTATCAGTGAAAAGATCATGCTTATCATTAATATAATCTTCTATCTCATCTCTAAATCTATGGGTAGAAAACCTCATTGCATTTTTTCTACAATCATCAGAATCTATTTTTTCTGAATTCTCTTCAAATAACGAAACCGCACCGACAAGTGAAGCGACAGTTTGTTCTTCAAAGAAGAATCCTGTAGCATTATCCTCCCCATAAGGTCTTACAGTTTCCAATGAACCTCCTTTCCCAAAGGCTATAACTGGAGTACCACAGGCTTGTGACTCAACGGGAGTTATTCCAAAGTCTTCTTCAGCAGCGAAAATGAATGCTTTGGCATTTTGCATATACTTTTGCATAATATCATTACTTTGATAGCCTAATATATCCACATTACTCCCAGCTTTAGACTTTATCTTTTTCATTTCCGAACCGTCCCCAATAACAACAAGTTTTTTATCCGGCATATGACTAAAAGCCTCAACGATGAGATCCATACGTTTATAAGGAACCATTCGTGAAGCTGTAAAGTAATAATCGTCTTTTTTGTTTACTAGCGAGAATCTATCAACATCAACAGGAGGATATATTACATCTGCTTCACGACCGTAGACCTTTTTAATTCTTCTTGCAATAAATTGTGAGTTAGCAATAAAATGGTCAACACCGTTTGCTGTTCGATAATCCCACATTCTTATTTTATGTAATAAGAATCGAGCAATCATGCTTTTGGCACCGCTTCGTAAACCAGATTCATTCAGATACTGATGCTGGAGATCCCAAGCGTAGCGAATAGGAGAGTGAACATAACTAATATGTAATTGGTCAGGCCCAGTGAGAACGCCCTTGGAAACAGCATGGCTGCTGGATAATATTACATCATGCGAGGAAACATCTAATTGTTCGATTGCCAATGGCATAAGCGGGAGATAACTCTGATACTTTTTCTTCGAAAATGGTAGATTTTGAATAAAAGTAGTATGAGCCGTCTTATTATTGAAAAGCTCCCTAGAGTTATCAGAAAGAAAATCAACGACAGAATATAATTCCGAATCAGGAAATATGTCAATGAATTGTGAAATTACTTTTTCAGCACCGGCATAGCTTACTAGCCAGTCAGCAACGATACCAACGTTTAAATCTTTCGACATAAAAAACCTTAAAATCGATAAATAAAATTAGATGTTAAAAAATGAAATATCTAGGAAGACACTTCTATTTTATTCACAAGCTCGATTATTTTACGGGCCGAGTTTTCCCAGGAAAATCTACCTACATTTTCAAATCCACGAGTAATAAGCGAATTTCGTAAGTCGTGGTTCTCAATAATATTCACGATTGCATTACTGAAAGCCTCGCCATCGTTAGGATCAAAATAAAGAACACTATCGCCAAGAACTTCAGGCATTGCTGCCCTATTCGAGGAAACTACCGGACAGCCCGATGCCTGCGCCTCGAGTGGAGGGATGCCAAATCCCTCGTATAAAGAAGGGAAAATAAAGGCTAATGCATTCTGATAGAGATCAACTAACTCTTCATCAGTTACCCGCCCAATGAACTCTATGTTGTTAGAGTACATTTCTTTTTTATATATTGTTTTTGAAAATACAGATGATGTTGCACCAATAATTTTTAGCTTTACTGGAAAACTAGATTTTGATTTATTCATCGCCTCAATGAAAGCACTGAGCATTCCATGAAAATTTTTGTGGAGATTTGGTGATGAAACAGCAAGCAGATAGATCTCATCATTGTTATTTTTATTGTTTATATAATTGTGTTTTGGCCCAAAAATAACATTCGCAGCATTGTATATTACAGATATTTTATCTAATTCCGTTTTGTACTCTAAATTTATCTCATCTTTGGAGAACTCACTAACGGTGATTAGATGCCTAGATCTTTTAACCATTAAAGGGACGATGGTTTTATAAAAAAAAACGAATGACTTAGAATAACTTTCTGGATACCTAAGATAAGAAACATCATGGTGAGTGACTATTTTATTTTTATAGAAAACCGGCCCCGTACTACCTAGATTTAATAGTAGTGGATTATTTTTATTTTTCAAAAAAACAGGGAGCTCTATTTGCTCCCAAAAATGTCCAGAATAATAGCCAATAATACAAACACCCAACTGCTCAGCCACTGACGCCCTTAAAATCCCAGGTGGACATAAAAAACATATATCTTTTTTTAGCTCAGCAAGCTCTAAAGATATCATCTCCGCAAAACGCTGCACCCCTGTCATCTCTTGTGTTAAAAATCGGGCATTAACATATAGCATCTAACCACCTCTGACACCATGTAAGTTTTACTTTACTATTGTTAAATTTACTTTTAAAAATTATCTTTTATCCACCAAGACTTATAGTAGATAGATACCACCCGACACATCACCTATCATATTATGATGCTAGTCTAAAGCAATCCAACAATTGATGACAGGCTTCGAAAGCAAAATATAAAATTCTCAATATTGAATTTTTCACATAAAAACAAACACACTTACAATTTTAGTATAATAATTCAACTGTGTAATTTGCCTTGTGTATTCCATACCAATATACTGAGGTAACAGACACTACCTGTTATCAAAATCGGAGTCAGCTATGAAAAGATCGTCACTTCAAATAAATATTCTTGTCGTACTTGGACTTGCCTGCATGCATAACACTGCAAACGCATTCGAATTAGGTATTGGCGTTCATCCAGCCGAGTTTAAAGCTCCAACTGAGAATTACGTAAACTTGGCAAAACAATATGGTTTTAACTCATTTCGCACGGATTTGAATTGGGGAAATGTCGAGAAAGAAAAGGGAATATACTCAATTCAACCACCTTTAAAGAACACAAATGAGCTTGTAAAAATTATTAATAATGACAAATTAACATCTGCACTACTAATACTAGACTATGGTAACGATCTCTATACCCCTTCCGATTATCCAATATCGCAAGATGAAATAAATGCTTTTGCTAATTATTCTAACTGGGTATCCAGTCAATTTAAAGATAAAGTTAAATATTATGAGATATGGAACGAATGGTTGCAGGGTACAGGAATAAAGAAAAAAACACTGCCACCAACAGACCCCAAAATATATACTGCCCTAGTAAAAGAGACTTATAAAAAGATAAAAGACAATGATCCCAATGCAATTGTTATGGTTGGTTCTATAAACCCAACAATACCTAAATATATGACTTGGTTAAGCGGATTAATTGACAATGGAATTTTAGACTATTCCGACGCAATATCAGTCCATGCATACTCGACAAGAATATCGTCACCAGGAACAAAACCGCCTGAAAGTGGAATAGATGAAATAGAGAAACTGCAAGATTTAATAATCAGTAAGACTGGAAAACCCAAAAACATCTACATTACGGAAATTGGCTATCCTACAATGCACAACGTGCATGATCTATCACAAGATAGCGTAGCGCAAAAAATCATTAAATTTACTATACTGGCCAGAAGTAAACCTTATGTGAAAGGCCTATGGTGGTATGATTTAATTGATGATGGTATAAACATAGATGAACCGGAAAATAACTATGGCTTCTTTAGCACAACAAATTCACCAAAAAAATCAGCAAGCTCAGTAAAAGAACTTGCACGGATAATAAAAGATGACTCTTACCATTTCCAAGAGAATGAAAATAGCGATAATATCATTAAAGTACAAATTACGTCATCTAGCGGGAAAAAAGCACAAATATCTTGGAAACGTTATCATCCTATAGACATAAATCAGCTAAACGAATTCCTAAGTACACTTAAAACCATGTGATTTTAACTAATATTAAGACAACCCTGCGAAGGAAGAATGTAGGGTTGTCAACTGCAATGCAACAAACTCTAACATCTAAAGGAGTTTAATAGTACTCTCAATTATTTTTCGTGTTTTCGACCATTGAAACTTAGCAGCCTGTCTATATCCTTTCTCGACCATTGATATACAAACATCCTCGTTGTTAACTATCGTTTCTATAGCCTCTGTTATATCACTCAAACTTTTAGGATCCACTAGCAGTGCCGCCCCCTGTGAGACCTCTGGAAGTGAGGTTGTATTAGAAGTAATAACTGGTGTACCACAGGCCATAGATTCAATGACTGGTAGTCCAAAACCTTCATATAGAGAAGGGAAAAGTAAACAAGTAGCACCTTTATATAATGAAGCTAATTCTTTATTCGTCACCTTACCTAAAAATTTAACTCTATTGACGGCATTATTTTTCACCAGAACATCAGTTAACTTCTGTGATGCATCACCAGTCATTATCAATTGAAAGTTATGAGGGATTCTTGCGTTTAAAAAAGCCAGTAATGCTCTCTCTTCATTTTTGTGTTCCTTTCTATTACCGACAATAAATAAATAGGGATTTTCATTCTGATATGCAGCAACATTTTCATTAAACTCTTCAGAAACGCCGTTTCCTACCACGATAACTTTGCTATCATCGGCACCTGACCATTCAACAATTCTTTGTTTTGAAAAGCTTGAAACAGTAAATATTATCAATGCTCTTTTGCATGCACGCTTTAGCACATAATTATAATAAACTCGCTTCAAAAAAGAACTATTCGAATTTATATCAATATGATTCAAGTCATGAATGGTAATCACAGACCGATTAATGAAAAAGTAAGGTGCATTATAGCCTGGTGAGAAATAATATTTACTCCTTCTCAACGATAAAAAAAGAGTAAGCTTTAATACATCTAATTTTCCTGCCGGATTTCCCGTCAAACTAATATTTTCGAAATCCAAATCACATTTTCTTATCTCTTTTGCAAACCGTCCAATTCCATGCTCACCAATCCAACGATTGTCAAAGATAAATTTTTTTTCACTCATATTATTTCACTCATTAGCAAACATCATTTAAATTAACGCTAAAAAGTTGCACTATTGTTTACTTTAATTGCTTTTCTATAGATTTCCATGTATTCATTCATGACTTTTTCACTATTAAAACGCCGAGAAAAAACAAAGGCATTCATTGATATTAATTCATATTTTTGGCGTTCTAAAAGTGCAATTTCCTGAAGTAATTCAACGAGTGAACTATCATTTTCGGCATCAAAAACGAAACCTGTTTCCCCTTCTACGATAATCTCTGGTATACCCCCTCGATTACTAGCAATAACAGGAATACCACAAGAATTAGCTTCCACAACAACTCTTCCAAATGGCTCATGCCACAGGGAAGGCACAATCAGAAAGTCTATATCAGGGAAGAAATCAACAACATTGACGGTACCAACAAATTCAAAACTAACTTTTGAGTATCTCTCTTTCAAAAATGAAATATATTTGGCGTCTCCTTTTCCAGCAACTAGTAAAGTAAAAATGCCAATTCCAATCCTCTCCAATGAACTCAAAAGAAACTCTATTCCTTTATTGTCTTCTATTCTTCCAAGATATCCCAAAACAACTTCTTCACCTTTGCGGTATATCTTGTTTCTTTGCATAGCAACTTCTCGTACAGCTATACTATTATAGATAACACTGGAGATATCATCTTTAAAAAATTCATTCTCCACATGTAAGTCTTTAATATAGTGACTAATACCAACAAATTGAGTCACTTTCGATGAATTTATTTTCTTTAAAAATGAAAATAAAATAGAATCAACCGTTCTTGGCGAATGATTTTTTCCCTTCCGGAAAAGTTTAGCATTTGGATTTAGAAGATAGTAATCTCTAGCTGTATGTACAATAGGTAGCCCTTGTTTTTCTGCCCAATTCCAGACTGCCACAGAGAACCCACAAAGGTTATTGGTATGTACCACATCATAGGTTTTGTCTTTTAAAACTGCTTCAATTACCTTCCGCATTTTTACGTTATATATGTCATACAGGTGCCACAATAACTTAGTGAGCCCATTTTGCGACTCTCCCCATGGCCAATAAAAATTAGATAATGGTAACTTTATTACATTTACACCATTATGAATCATTTTCTCTATTTTATTGCCTTCATGCAGAGTCACCACTGTAACTTCACATCCGCCATTTTTCAAACTCTCTGCGAGAAGTTGTACAGAACGTTCAGCTCCGCCGATCTGGTATGGATAATAGAGCGTGTTAAATATAAGCACTTTCATACTGTGAGTTTCCAGAACCATTGATATTTATATCTAATAGTGATCCCAATTATTATTGTATCTATTGGAGATAATATAGGAATGTATCCCCCACCCAAGGGTAGCTAAACCATAAATTCATAAAGCTATCATCACCTGTAACTGGCGAAAAATAGGGCCCTATTTTAAATATCCTATAGACACAATACCCTATTAATATGACTCGATAAATTCCTAATGCTCTATAAAAAGCCAAGTACATGAGAAAACCGTTCATGAACGAAACCATCAACAACAGTAACCTATGTGAAATCACTGGAATTGGAGCAAGAACGAAATATATAAATGTACCGTAGAAAAGAAGACTTTTATAATTCTTATGGTTAGGCGAAAAGTAAAAAAAACCAAAAAAACATGTTATAAATAGATATTTTAAATATCCAATTTCTAAATCACCGGCATCAACATCCGAATAAAAAAGCACTTTATATGTCGCAGTGCCAAGTAAACCTTTTGATATTATAATTCCTATAACAACACTGAAGGATAATGATATAAACAATGCTGCAACAGCAATTACTTTCTTTCTTTTTTCATTTTCCCCCATCAGTATCACAAATAAAGGAAAGATGAAAAGTGCGGTTATATGTGCTATGGTGGATAAAAATAAAAATATAAAAAATAGTAGCCACTTCCTCTCAAAAAAATAAGTTATCACGTATAATAAGAAGACACAAGATATTGCCTGCCTCATATTCTGTGTCGTTACCGCAAATACCAAAAGAGCCAATGATGAAGCTACACACAATGAGCGTTTATCCTCACTAATATTTCTCAGGCCATATTTCTCCAACCAAATATAAAAAACCCCAAGGCACAATGCTGTTACTGCAGCCATTATTGGCACAGGTTGGGATATACCAAAAACATTATAAATAACTTTAAAGTAGAGCGGGAGTAGAAACTCAATACCATTCGTAAATTGATAATAGAATATAGTACTCCCGTGGGTTAACATATTGAACACAGGAAAATATATATTTGCAAAATCATCTTTTATGGAGCCAGATGCAATATTTCTGGAGGCAAACACAAACATACTACTATAAAGTATTATAATGGAAATGAGCACTCTATATGTTCTGTTACTTCCAAAGTTCAATGCTAAGAAAATTATCGGAACATAAAACCCTAGTACAGGTGAGATGGCCGCAAGAAGAGAAAAAGAGACCAAAAAGAATGAATAAAACAAAAACTCGGATCTTTTAATATGATTTTCATTCATCATACAGTCCTAAATTATCATTGAAAAAATAGAATGGCACATTATCTCCTATGATCTAGTGACTTCAATAGATATCACTTAATCTGCTCACCATTGTTGTTAGTAAGTTCATAGAGATTACTAATATGCTCCGTCCCTTCTTACAACAACACCAATGGTTTTGAATAAGATCGCAATATCATTCCACATTGACCAATTTTTTACATACCAAGCATCGAAATAAACTCGCGTTTCATAGTCAACATCATTACGTCCACTAACTTGCCATAATCCTGTCATTCCAGGCTTAGCCATTAGATAATAGTCTACATCACCTGCATAACGTTCTAACTCCTCTTCGATGATAGGTCGAGGTCCTACTAAACTCATCTCGCCTTTTATTACATTAAAGAGTTGAGGTAATTCATCAAGACTGGTTTTACGAATGAATTTACCAATTTTCGTTATCCGAGGATCATCTTTAAGTTTAAAATCTTTTGACCATTCGGCAAAGGCTCCAGGATTACTTTCTAAAAGATCATTAAGTACTTCTTGCGAGTTTACAACCATAGAGCGGAATTTCAGGCATTTGAATTTCTTTCCGTTATGTCCTATCCTTTCATGTCCATAGATGGCTTTGCCTCCATCTTTCGAAACGAGGTAGGCTAGTATAGCGAGAACCGGTGAAAGTAAAATTATGATTGCCGCTGCGCCAATAATATCGAACACTCTTTTACACAGACGTGATGTTCTTTTAGCCAAATTGTTATTTACCCTTAAAATCATCACCTCATGGCTAAAAATAAATGACATATCAGTTCCATAGAGAGGTACGCCGCGAAGAGTTGGGATTACAGATATAGAGCGGCAATCATGCGTTGTTAATTTTTTCAACCATTCGTCACGAATTAGATTCTCTTCGAACTCGAGTGCTACGATGAATTGTGTTGTACCTGGGTCGCACTGCGACCACAACTCTTTTTCGTCGTAGACAATCGGTATTCCTAGCAGTTCCGTTTTTGAACCTGCAATCGGTGAAAAAAATGTAGTAATGGCAAAACCCATTACCTCTTCACTTTGTAAGGCTGCGTATGCATCACAAGCATTTTTCCCAGCACCAATAATTACAGTATGTTTCTTCCATAATCCAAACTTGTTGAGCATGTGTTTTGTGCAGGCTCTTGCTAAAGGAACCAGTAACAAAGCAAGTGTCCAAGTAAAGACCCATACATAGCGTGAGAACTGCCATTTAGAGAATGCGACTAATGCCAGATCGCAAATTGAAAAAATAAGTAATGTTCTTAGAATCTCTTTGAGCTCGAACCAGAATGGTTTTCTATATGTATAATGACGTAATCTCACCCAGAACCATATTACACATAATAAAGAGAGCATAACATGAGTAAAAAGCCGCGCAGGCATTTCCGTTTCTGGTAAAAAATCTGTAACATTCCCGCCAAAAAGGCCCACAAGAAAAACACCAATAAAAAGCGAGATGTTAAAAAATAAAAAATCTGATAATGCCAAAAATAGTTTTACTAAATTAGTTTTCTTTGAGTAACTCATGGCACTCATAAATTTTTCCTTTACCTAAATCACCAAACAAGCGGATACTCTAACAAGCTTTTCTTGTTATCTTTAATAAGATATTAATTTAAAAATCACAGGAAAAATCAATTGGTTATGAAATTAGGCGGTAGCATTTTTTTAATGCCACCGCCTGAGATTTAATTATTAATCTCGATTTTTTTTGTCACCGTAACTATAGTCATAATAATCATAACCATAGTTATAGTAGTTCACCGCTTTTCTCATTACGGCGTTCAAAATCACACCTTTAATTTCTATTCCATTTTGCTCAAAGCGTCGGATACTGATATCGATTTCTTTCGGTGTATTCACCTCAAACCTTGCAACAACTAATGATGTCCCTGCATGTTTACCAATAATTGCTGCGTCAGTCACAGCAAGAATAGGTGGTGTATCTACCAAGATTAAATCATACTCTTTTGAAATATTAGTAATCAGCTCGGCAAACCTAGAATGCATCAAAAGTTCTGATGGATTTGGTGGAACTTGCCCTCTAGAAATAAAATCAAAACCACCCTCTTTGACGTTTTTAATTGCAGACCTATAATCAACGCGACCAGAAAGAATATCAGAAAGACCATTATTTCCAGTAAGTCCTATCAACTCATGTGCATAGCCTTTGCGCATGTCACTATCGATGAACAGAACACGTTGACCTGATTGAGCAACTACAGCAGCGAGGTTAGCACTGATGAATGTCTTACCAATCCCTGGGCTTGCACCCGATATCATCAGCACATTATTTTTTGCTTCCATCATTGCAAAGTGCAAACTCGTCCGGAGACTACGAATGGCTTCAATGGCTAAATCAGCAGGATTACCAAATGC
Source organism: Serratia sp. PL17 (assembly GCF_017832355.1). Classification (GTDB taxonomy): domain Bacteria; phylum Pseudomonadota; class Gammaproteobacteria; order Enterobacterales; family Enterobacteriaceae; genus Serratia. The sequence continues at coordinate 318,420 of NZ_JAFIBY010000001.1, read as the reverse complement.
CAGCAAAGTATTGGCATCCGTATTTCCCTTTTTGTTTTTTAGCTTATTTGAGAAATCTATATCTTTCTTACGCTGCCATTCCGAAAGAGGTACACTTGCATAAACGTTGATACCTAACTCTTCTAGCTGCTCCGGGCTTTCGATGCCACGGTGTAGGAAAGAGCGTAAAAGAATATATGCAAATGAAATAAACGCTCCCAACAACATACTGACCAATATAATGACTATCTTTTTTGGTTCAACAGGTTTTGGTTGCACCATAGATTGGTCAATGATACGAACGTTGCCTACTGTACTTGCCTTAGATATACGCAGCTCTTGGTCTTTATTTAAAAGTTGCATATAAACTGCTTGGCCAGATTGGACATCACGACTTAAACGAAGGATCTCTTGCTGGGTTTCCGGCATTGAGTTCACTCGTTTATTCAACTTATCCCTTTCCTTTTCTAGAGTATTTCTCTTTTCTAAAAGAGCCTTATATGATGGATGCTCCTTAGTATACAGTTTTGATATTTCGGCCTCTTTGAAGGTCAATTCGTTCAATTGGGAATCAACTGATACAATAGTATCCAAAACTGACTTAGCCTCTAGAGAGAGATCAACCGAGTCTTTTTTCTGTCTGTATTGATTAAGTTTCTCTTCCGCCTCATCCAGCCCCATACGAATTTTTGGCAACTGCTCCTTTAAGAAGTCCAAACTTCTTGCATCTTCTTCAGATTTTCGGGCAACGTTTTGCTCTAAATAGTTCTGTGCAATAGATTCGAGAATTTTTTGGATTAGAACTTTATTTTCACCTGTAAGTGAGAGTGCCAAAATCCCCGTATCTTTTCCTTTATCAGCCACATCGAACTGTTCTAATAAATTATTAACAGCTTCAAGCTCGCTAATTCTATAGACTTTAAACTTAGTTCCTGCATCAGCTTGGATATCATTAACAATGATAGATAGACCATCGGAGTTTTTTACTAATTGCCCAACTTTTCCAGTTGCAAACTCCTCACCATCTTTGCTGAGGGTAAAGGTTGACTTGTCGCCAACAGTTAAAGTGATGTAATCCGTATCATCCCAAGAGTCTGGGACTACAAATGTGGATATCGCCAACTCACCTGATTTTTCCCCAGTTAAACGGGAAAATCCTTTCCCAAAAATAGGAAAATACTTCTCCTTGATAACAGTTTGCAAATTTAATTCATCAATGGTCTTGCTCAAGACCATCCTGGATTTAAGAAGCTCAATTTCGGGAGCCGATTCTGGCTGACTACTTGGCAACATCTGGCTTATATTATTCAGCAAAGAATTCCCAACGCTTTGCTCAACTTGAATCAGGGCATCTGCTTTATAAATTGGAGTTGAAAATAGACTGTATAAGATCCCTAACGTGAGGAAAATAGCAGTCGTCCCAATAATAAGCCAGCGATTATCTATGGCTTCTCCCACAATACGAGTTAAATCTATTCCATCGGATTTATCAATACTCGTATTACTTACTTTCGTTTTCTCTGACATTGGATATCCTGAATGGCTATCGGCTTAAAGCATGAGCCCACTTTTTAGCGGACTCATCAAGAAGTCGGTAAACAAACTCAAAAGCCTCGCGACTTTGGCGGTAAGGGTCGGCAATTTCACGTTGCATTAGCCAATGGCCAAAAAGCATCGTTTTTCCTCTAACCTCTGGTGCCAAACGACAGACTGCATCAATATGTGTCTTCTCCATTACGAGGATAAGATCATGCTCGCGGCATAACGACGCTGTTAACTGCTTTGCTACATGTCCTTCAAGAGATAGATGATGTCTCAATGCAACATCTGTCGCTGAAGCATCAGCAGGTTTTCCTACAAGCGCTCCTAACCCTGCAGAAGCGACTTTTTTATCTGGTAATAATTGTTTTAGCAGGCGCTCCCCTGTCGGGGAACGGCAAATATTACCGATACAAACCACTAGAATTGAATCAAACATATGCTAGTTCCATTGTTTAATGAAACGCACAGTCTCAGTCATGTCATGAACACCTGTAATTGTCGGCACCAACTGTGAAATAACACGATTCCAACGCACCACTGGTGCAGTAGTCACGTACACAATATCGTATGGCTGCAATTGGAATTCAGTTCCCATGACAAGTGCTGAAGCATCTGAAGCGTTCAACTGATAAATATTGGCAATTTTCTGCCCTTCACTACCCCGTAACGGACGAATCACAAATACGCCAGTTGCATCAGACATTGCTTGGTCCATACCTTCGGCATTACCCAACGCTTCCGTTAAAGTCATGCCACTGCGATCCATACGCAATGTAGATTGTTTCTTGACCTCTCCCATAACGAATACTTTCAAGTCATCATTGCGCGGGATATAAAGAATATCGCCAGGATAGAGCAAGTGATTCTGCATCAAATCCCCCTTCTGCATCAAAGCCTGAAGTGAAATCCGATGTTCTTTACCGTTATGCGTCAATACGACATTTCGCCAGTCCGCATTAGCACTCAACCCACCTGCGTTATTTACGGCATCCATAATCGTCAAAGGAACATTGGTGATAGGTTGCTGGCCTGACTTTTCGACTTCGCCAGTGACATAGACCTTTTGTGAACGGAATGCAGCAATGCTCACGTCTACCTGCGGGCTTTCGATATATTGTGCCAACCTACCTGCGATATCACTGCGTACCTGACTGACGGTCTTCCCCGAAACTTTTACTTTACCAATATAGGGATAAAAAATTGTTCCATCAGAATTCACCCAGTTCCCCGTATCGCTTGCGCTCCGATACTGGCCCGCTGGCGTAGTCAACTCTGGATGATCCCAAACGGTCACCATAAGCACATCGCCAACACCAATACGATACTCGTAATTCTGCAGCTCGCGCTCTAACGATGAATTGGATTGCGCAACCACAGGTTTTGGCCGCATTTTTTCAACTAAACTTGGCGTCATTGGATAAATGTTCACCAATTTATCAATGTCAAAGTCGCTATCCTGTTGCTTGACAACGTCTTTTCCACTGGTTGAAAGATGAGATCCTGGGACGATTGTACAACCGCTAATCACACTAATTGATACCAAAAGTGGTACCAGTTTCCATTGTTTTTTTGCCATCGAGTTATCATCACTATCAAAGTAAAAATGTTTGCGGTGCTAAGTCCCAAGCCGACCAGCGCGCTTATCGGGCACTCAGAAAATTGTGTGTTATCTGCTCAGGTACATATGACAATTCGCATTCATTGAGCAAGCATTGAATTCTGGTCTGCTAGTATGAGCTTTATGATGAAAGCATTATTGCATAATACTCAAACAAAAGAGTATGCCAGTCTATATGCGCATCAATCAAACGTAGCTTAAGACCGGCTAAGTATGTACTTAGTCAGCCCTCAAGAAATTCAGTAGTTTTATTTATAAGGAAAGCTGTTCAACCCACTCGCGAAACGCTTTACCCTGCGTAGGGTGGCGTAAACCATAGGTCACAAACGCCCGCAGGTAGCCCATTTTTTCGCCACAGTTGAACGACTCACCCACCAGCTCTGTCGCCTCGACCGTTTTGTGTTTCAGTAATTCAGAAATGGCATCTGTCAGTTGAATACGCCCCCAAGCTCCAGGCTCTGTTTTTTCCAAGATCGGCCAAATATCAGCCGAGAGCACATAGCGCCCTACCGCGGAGTAATTGGACTTCAACTGAACGTCACGACCCGGCTTTTCGATAATCGCAGTCATGCGAGAACTTTCCCCCGGTTGCAGCTTGCTGGTTTCGCATTCAACTACCGAGTAATCATACAGCACATGCTCATCAGCAGCCTGAACCAACACCTGGCTCAATCCCGTCTGTTCAAAGCGAGAAATCATGTGTGGCAAATTATCTTTCTTCAAGTCTGCTTTTGCGTCGTCAAGCAAGACATCCGGCAACAAAACCACAAAGGGTGAATCCCCTACCAGGGGTTTGGCACAAAGCACCGCATGTCCCAAACCTTTTGGCTGCCCTTGACGAATATGCATCAGCGTGACGCCTTTTGGCGTAATTGACTGTACCTCTTCCAGCAACTGACGCTTCACGCGCGCTTCAAGCATCGCTTCCAATTCGAATGAGGTATCAAAGTGGTTTTCAATCGCGTTTTTCGAAGAATGCGTCACCAGGATGATTTCTTTGATCCCTGCAGCAACGCACTCATTAACGATATATTGAATCAACGGCCTATCGACGATCGGCAACATTTCTTTTGGGATGGCCTTGGTTGCCGGCAACATACGCATACCCAGGCCTGCAACAGGAATGACAGCTTTCAACTTGGTCATGATAATCCTCTTTCAATATTATGATCGTATATTCAGCCGCAACCATTACTTGCTATTTAGTGTCTGCTTCAACCATTGGGTAAAATCTTCACCTTCGGAGGCATGACGCAAGCCATATTGCACAAACGCTTTCATATAACCCAGCTTATCCCCACAGTCATGCGACTTGCCGCTCATGTGGAAAGCCTCTACGGTTTGAGCATCCATCAACATGGCGATCGCATCGGTCAGCTGGATTTCATCACCCGCACCCGGCAACGTTTTTTCCAACAGCGGCCAGATATCGGCGGACAGAACATAACGGCCCACTACAGCCAGATTGGATGGCGCGTCCTCACGAGCAGGTTTTTCGACTACCGCAGTCATCGGAGTACTCTCTCCTGCCGACAGCGCCGCACCACCACAGTCCACCACGCCGTATTTCGAAACATCCTGTTCCGGTACCGGTTCCACCATAATCTGGCTATAGCCAGTTTCAGTGAAACGTTGGATCATTTTGGCCAGGTTCTCTTTACGCAGATCGGCTGTCGAATCATCCAACAGGACATCCGGTAACAACACCACAAAAGGATCATCACCGACCATAGGTTTAGCGCATAGAACAGCATGGCCCAAGCCTTTTGCCTGACCTTGGCGCACTTGCATCACCGTGACATCGTCTGGGCAGATAGTCTGTACTTCTTCGAGAAGTTGGCGCTTAACACGTGACTCCAGAACTGCCTCGAGTTCAAAAGAGGTATCGAAGTGGTTTTCAATTGCATTCTTAGAGGAATGGGTAACCAATACAATATCTTTAATCCCAGCAGCCACACACTCGTTAACAATATACTGAATCAATGGTTTATCGACCACCGGCAGCATTTCTTTAGGAATGGCTTTTGTCGCAGGCAACATACGGGTTCCCAGGCCAGCTACGGGGATCACAGCCTTCAGTCTCTTTTGCATGTTTTTCATCCACAATCAATAATTTTAACGTAGCCGAACTAAGCCTTATCCGGGACGCTTATGAAAACGGGAACGGAGTGGTGCAGACACGCTACCGCCCCTGGCTCTCAGCTACCAATGCACTGTCATCATTTTCTATGAAGCAATCAGGAATTGCCCAATCGCTTTGCAATGTAAATCAAGGCCATGCTCTTTGCTAAGTGACGCAGATGTCACATAAAAGCAAAAAAATACGTGTTTATAACCAAATAGTGATACTTGTAAATGTTTGTATGGCTAAGATTCTTATACTATTAACCGATCGATACAAGCCTAAGATACTTATTGGTTATCCTTTTCAGAATAAGACTACCTACAGGGTTAAAGTGAACAAAGTGTAGCAGCCGATAGCATCTATAACGACTTGATTTTTAAAAATTATATTTACGCTGCTTTTATCAACAGGCATCAGGTCCCCTGTCTGGGCGTATAGGCTCCTTATTAAGAATAACGCCCCTTTCCTTACAGCATCACAACCTGAACACTTTCGAAATGAGTGATTTTTTATGCATTATTTTGCTTAATCTCATCATACTTCAAACAGGTCACCCCTAATCCCTGTTTTAAAGTTGAATTTTCCCGCCTCAGCACCCATCATTCCCTTGCGGCATAAGCCGTCGAACTTACAGGTGAAATTGGGCGTATGGAATGGATCGCAGATCCAACAATTTGGGCCGGCCTGGCCACTTTGGTCGTGCTGGAAATCGTTCTGGGTATAGACAACCTTATCTTTATCGCCATTCTGGCGGAAAAACTACCGAAACATCAGAGGGATAAAGCCCGCGTCGTCGGCCTGTTGCTGGCGCTGTTGATGCGCTTGGTGCTGTTAGCGTCCATCTCATGGCTGGCCACGCTGACCCAACCGCTGTTCTTTGCTTCTGGGCACCCTTTCAGTGGCCGCGATCTGATTATGTTGGTCGGGGGCATCTTCCTGCTGTTCAAAGCCACCATGGAGTTGAACGAACGGCTGGAGGGTAAAGATGAAGAACAGCATGGCCCGCGCAAAGGCGCCCGTTTCTGGCCGGTTGTGGCACAAATCGTGGTACTGGATGCCGTATTCTCTCTCGATTCGGTGATCACCGCCGTCGGCATGGTCGATCATCTGGCGGTAATGATGATTGCCGTCTGTATCGCTATCGGGCTGATGTTGCTGGCCAGCAAGCCGCTAACGCGCTTTGTCAACGCCCACCCGACGATTGTCATCCTGTGCCTAAGCTTCTTGTTGATGATTGGTTTCAGCCTGGTTGCTGAAGGATTTGGCTACCATATCCCGAAAGGTTATCTGTATGCCGCCATTGGTTTCTCGGTGATGATTGAGGCCTTGAACCAACTGTCTCAGTTCAATCGGCGTCGTTTTCTGTCAACGGTACGGCCGCTGCGAGAACGAACTGCGGAAGCGGTATTGCGTATGCTGAGTGGTAAACACGAGGAAGCGGAAGTGGACAGTCACTCCGCCAACCTGTTGGCCGATAGCACCAGCGAAAACGGTGAGATTTTCAATCGGCAGGAACGGCATATGATAGAACGGGTGTTAGGCATGGCGCAGCGTACGGTAAGCAGCATCATGACTTCACGCCACGATGTGGAATATCTTGAGCTGAATGATCCACAAGAAAAGCTGACACAGCTACTTGAAAGAAATCAGCATACGCGCATTGTCGTGGTGGAGAACAGTGCCAGCGATGAACCGCTCGGGGTAATCCATACTATTGATGTACTGAAACAGCAACTGGCTCAGGCTCCGCTCGATTTACGTGCGTTAATCCTTCAGCCGCTGATTTTCCCAGAGCAGTTAACCCTGCTGAGCGCGCTGGAGCAATTCCGCCAGGCACAGACGCATTTTGCCTTTGTCGTCGATGAGTTCGGTTCAGTTGAAGGCATTGTGACGCTAACGGACGTGATGGAAACCATTGCCGGTAACCTTCCGGAAGCCGGTGAAGAGGTCGATGCGCGGCATGATATTCAGCAAAATGCTGACGGCAGTTGGACCGCCAATGGTTATATGCCACTGGAGGATTTGGTGTTATATCTGCCACTTCCGCTGGAAGAGAGACGTGAATACCACACGTTGGCCGGCTTGCTGATGGAACACAGCCAACGTATTCCTCAAGAAGGCGAACAGTTACGCATTGGTGACTATCTGTTTGAACCACTGGAAGTCAGTAGCCACCGTATTTTGAAAGTGAAGATCACTCCACTGTCAGTACCAGAGCCTGACTACGAGGTGTAACTAGGGGCCGGGCATCGCCCGGCCACCTGTTACAAATGCTGAGGAACCAGCAGCTCCGTCGCCACAATCACCACGATCAACCCGACAATCACCGGTACCGACGTACGTTTCACGACGTCGAACGGGGAGATTTTCGCCATGCCAGATACCGCCACCACCACACCGGAAACCGGTGACAACGTACGACCCAGATTCGACGCCTGCAGCATGGGGATCACCAAATACGCGGGATTTACCCCCATCTGAGCCGCCAGTTTAGGAATCAGTTCAACAAAAGCATAGAACGGCGCATTTCCCGAACCGGTAGTCATTGCCGCCAGCATGGTAATCACCACCAGCACCAGCATCATGATAATCCCGCCAGTACCAAACGACTGTGCCAAACTGATTAACCCGCTGATAAATCCAACGGTACTCAACCCTTGAGCGAATACGCCCGCAGCGACCAACAGCATCACCACACTGGCAAAAGCGTCCGCCATTCCCCGATAGGCCACTTCAAGACCGGTAAATACCTGTTTGGCACTGAAGCTGCGCAAGAACTCAATCACTGCCGCCAATAACATGCACCCCACCAATACAGTGATGATATGCAGTTCCGGCCCCCACTTGCCGTCAAACACCAGCACGCCGAGAATCGGTGTAAAAGGTAAAACAGCGTAAAACCCCGGTGCATGCGTAGTTATTTCACTCACATCCATAATGTGGTGCTGTTCGTTGTTCTTCTTGTCGAGGTGGCGTTGCCAGAAGAAGTGCGCAATGGCCATGCAGACAATCGCCGCAATGGATATCGGTAAGGTAGTTTTAAACGCGAAATCGACCAACGGCATTTCCGCTGCCTTGGCAGCCAGCACCACGTCACCAGAGGTAGGTGCAAGGATAATGGCTGCCGGTGAAGCACAGATAGCCGCCGCTGCGCCGCGGCTAATACCCACGTTGACCATCAGCGGGAATAATGTGGCCATCAACAGCACACCCAAACCAGTTGCAGAGGAGACAGCCAGTGACATCAGGCAAGCGACAAAATACGCTGCCACCATCAGAAGATAGGGGGAGTTGATCATCTGCAAGGGACGTGAGGCCAGCTTTACGACCACATCATTAGCACCAATGTGTGTCATATAAGCCGCAAACCCGCACAGCATCATGATCATCATGCCAAGATCGCCACCGCGACTCATCAGCAGGATCTTGACATACTCGATGATATCCGTCGTGCGCCACCCCGTAGATACTGCGCTGGCAGGCAACAGGCTCTTGCCCATCAAGGCACTGATGGCCAAGAGGAGCAGGCCACCCACCATCAGAACTCCCGTCGCAGAGTAGCCTTTAATGATATAGCGCCCAACGCCCGCCGCAACGACCGCCCCGATCAGAAGTTCTATCATATTCCCTCAACTTATTGTTTTGACCATGCTGAAATGTAGAAATCACTTAACTGGGCACACTCTGCACAAACTCAGTTAAAGGCGTAATGATATCCGTCAAAGTTACAGGAGGAAATTATTGGGAAAGGGGAATACTCTGAGGGTGTCACAGAATGTACGGGCCGCTAACCGACCCGTACATTTCTTGATTAAAGCTTATCAAGCAGTTTTTTCAGATCCTGGCCTTCGCGCGAATCCTTGTTCTTATCAGCCCACTTATTCAGCGCCTCTTTCGCCCTGTCCTGCAGCGTTTTACGCAGTATCTGATCAACCTGTAACTGGTAGTTGAGCTGGCTCCACGGGCCGTAAACACGCAGCGGGATAGGCGTTTTCTGCAGCTGTTCGATCAGATCGCTACGCCCTTGCCAACCACCCGTTACTCGTACATTCAGCGCCATATCACACTGCTTACCTGGCATATCCACCGTACCGCTACCACTCAGATTCAACAATGGCGAATCTGCACCCAACTCGGTGAATTTTACCGTACCGCTATTCAAACTCGCTTTTGCCGACAGTTGCTTCACTTCGGTATAACGTTGGTAATCTTTCTGCCCACTCACGCTGCTGTCGTTGCGTGCCACCGCTTGCTGAATCAACTGCTGAATATTCAGGCCATGCAGTTGCGCATCTTGCATTGTCAATTGAGCGGTTCCTTGCCAACGCCGCTCAAACGACTGTGATGTCAAGCGATCGCCCGTCAAATCCCCTTGCATACTGAGTTTGCCGGTTAATACCTGTGGCATGTCGAACGCTTTCAGTACAGTGCCCAACTCAACCTGCCGCACTACCGGCTTCACGGCGATCACTGGCCGGCTGTGGCGTGCATCCAGCGAGCCAGGCAACGCGAAATCGCCCCCGGCCAGCTGCCCCGAGAGTGAATGTACCGTCAGCAAACCCTGCTGGTTTTCCGCTTGCGTTGATAAATGAACAATATTCATGCCGCGATAGGTGAGTTGATCAACGCTCAAATTAAGCTGTGCGTTAAAGTCACGCAGTACTTCAAGATTTTGCTGTGGATCGTCCATTTGATTGGCAATCACCGGCGCAGATGTCGTGCCTGGTGCTTGCTGTTCTTGTGAACTGGACTTGGACTGCCAACCAGAAAGTGCGTCCAAATCTACTGCCGTGGATGTCAAATTCAACACATAGGCAGGCACATCGCCCATCTGCACGCTGGCCCCGCCCGAGAATTGGCTGTCATTGGCGCTGAGGGTCAGCTGGCTTAACGCGACTTGCTGCGGCATTTGTTGGTACACCATCTGAGCGCTGCCATCACCCTTGATGCCACCGGCCAAAATATCCGCACCTTCAAGTTGGTAATTGAATTGGCTGATATTGGCCGCAATGCGTCGCGGATATTGCTGCAGATCGATATCCGCCACCATGTTGAAAGTCAGATCGCGTTGATCACGATTCACCCGGCTGGAAAGTTCCATTTGCGCCTGGCGTTTGGCATTTTGCTTCAAGGTGAGATTAATATCGCGAACGTTGATTTGTTCGTTGTTGGCGCGCTGCCAGATCAGCAGACTGTCCACAACCTTCAGATTATCAATGTCAAACTTCCATGGCGTATCTACCGACTCTGCAGAATTGCCCGCAGGCGCGATAGGTGCATTGGGTTGATTTTGTTCTTCGCTGTCGGGCGTAAGGCGGATGACGGCATTTTTCAGCATTACCTGTTTCACAAACAGCTGATGCGACAACAACGGCAGCAATTTAACGTCAAGGCGCATATTATCCGCGCTCACCACTGGCGCGTTGGCCCCAGGTACGGTCAGCGTCATGCGCCCTGCAAGAATGCTGAGCTGCGGCCAAATATGCCAGCGCAGATCGCCATCCAATGTCAGATGATAACCGCTCTTTTGTTCGACCTTCGTAACCATATAGGCACGAAAATCATTCGGATTAACCAAAAGCACCAGCGCGGATATTCCGGCCACCAGCACCACCAGTAAAATCGCCAAAGTCGTCAGTAATCTTCTCATGCCATCCTCTTGTCAGCGCCACACTAACCCGACCACCAGCGCGGTTAGTCCTTGTCAATTCGACTGGCTACTGCACCCTGTTGATCGCGGTATTTTGCATCCTGGCGGCTATTGTAAGGACGTGCTGCCGGTCCGGACAACGGTTCAAAGCTTAACGCACCGATCAGCATACCCGGACGCAATGCCAGCGGCAGCTTACCCGAATTATAGAACTCCAGAACAATGCGGCCCTGCCAGCCCGGATCGATACGGTGTGCGGTTACGTGAACCATCAACCCCAAACGCGCCAAGGAGGAGCGGCCGTCCAGCCAACCCACCAGATCGTTCGGCAACGTTACCGACTCCAAAGTCACTGCCAGTGCCAGCTCACCCGGGTGCAGGAAGAAGGCCTCTCCTTCTGGCAGAACGATCTCATCACTCATCACGCGGTCCAACGCAGCGCTGACCTCGTCTTTCGGGCCACTCAGATCGATAAATGCCGCAGTATGACCGCGGAACACACGGAACTGATTGCCTAAACGGACATCCACTGTGGCCCCGTTAATACGCTCAATCGGCGGACGCGGTGAAATCACCAGTTTTTCACAATCCAGCCAGGCTTCTATATCACGGTCGCACAGTCTCATCTCTTCATCTCCATCAAGGCGTGTCACTAAAACAAAAATTGCCACACAACGGGCGAAAGGTCTACGCCGCAGCGTAAATAGTTGCCCGCAGGCCGGAAACCAGGGGTTTCCGGCCATTGAGCAGCATTACTCAAAGAATTGGCTAATTTTGGCTTTTAGAATGTCGATCGCAATACGGTTTTTCCCACCGCGTGGAACGATAATGTCGGCGTATTGTTTGGAAGGCTCGATAAACTGCAGGAACATAGGGCGGACGGTTTTCTGGTATTGCGCCATCACCGAATCCATCGAACGGCCACGTTCATTCACGTCACGCTTCATTCGACGCATCAAGCAAATGTCCAGCGGCGTATCGACAAAAATCGAGAAATTCATTTCCTGACGCAGACGGATATCCGTCAACAGCAGGATCCCCTCAAGAATAATCACCTTTTTAGGTTCCAGGTGAATGGTCTCTTTCTTACGTGTATGTTCAGTGTAACTGTACAGCGGTAACTCTATCGCCTTGCCCGATTTCAGCATTTGCAAATGCTGGAACAGCAGGTTGTGATCCATGGCACTCGGGTGGTCATAGTTTGTTTTGACCCGTTCTTCCATGGTTAGATGAGTCTGGTCTTTGTAGTAACTGTCTTCAGGAATCACGCCGATGTGTTCATCGCCAACCTGATCGCGAAGTTCACGATATAACGTACTGGCGATAAGGCTTTTTCCGGAGGCAGATGCGCCAGCTATACCAATAATGACGCACTGATGCGGCTTGTCAGTCATAAAATTAAAGACCTGATTTCGTAGTGTGAAGGAGGGGAACTAAAACGCGACAATTATAGGGAGTTAGCGGGCATTGCGCCAGACTATATTGTTGGCAACGGAGCGCTATCTCTGGTTATTTCGCCATAAGTGGCATTCATCGGTTTTAAGATTATTGCGTCTAGGGCAATCCAGCGTCACAGGGTAAACTCCGTGGCTTGATGATTATCCTTGAAATAGGATTTTGCATTTCACCGGAGACTAACGTGCTGGACTGGCATTTTTTGACATTTTTTGGCGACAGCATGTTGCTGTTGCCCTGCTCGCTGATTCTTTTTGCCGTACTTGTTGCCTCACGTGCGACCCGTACCGCTGGCTGGCAATGGGCGCTGATCTTCGGCTGCGCCGGTGCTGTAGTGTGCGTATCCAAGCTCGCTTTCATGGGGTGGGGCATTGGGATAAAAAGTTATGACTTTACTGGCTTTAGCGGCCACTCCGCGTTGGCGGCCAGTATCTGGCCGGTTCTGCTCTGGACGCTGACCGGGCGTTTTTCACATGCAGTACGCAGCATGGCGCTGGTTGTGGGGCTGGTATTGCCTGTCACCATAGGGCTATCACGGTTAGCTATCCACGTACATTCTCCTTCAGAGGTGGTGAGCGGCCTGATACTTGGCTATCTGGCCAGTACGCTATTTTTGTGGTTGCAACGCGGCAAGCCTCGCCCTCAGCTCTCTACACCGCAGATTGTCGTGGCATTGGCCTTGCCAATGGCACTGATGGGAGTACGGCAACCTGCACCAACGCAAGGATTGCTGGAACATATTGCTACTGTCTTGGCGCAGGTAGAGCGCCCGTATACGCGGGCGGATTTGCACAAACAGGCTATAGCCCCATAAACAAAACCCCGGAACTTGTCCGGGGTTTTGTTTTTAAGCCAGCGGTGTGATTACAGCGCGCGGAAAGAGATCTCCGTCGGGATTGCTTCACCCTGCCAGTACATTTGTGCGGCAACACGACCGGCAAGTTGACGGTACAGTTCGGCAAACTCACTGTCCGGGCGGCTGATCACCGTCGGCTCGCCGCGATCCAAATCCTCGCGCAGTGAAATATGCAGCGGTAATTGCCCCAACAGCCGACTGTTATATTTCTTCACCAGCTTCTCAGCCCCACCGGTCCCAAAGATGGGCTCGTGATGACCGCAATTGCTGCAAATATGCACGCTCATGTTTTCCACGATGCCCAAAACCGGCACGTGAACTTTTTCGAACATGACAATACCTTTAGCAGCGTCAAGCAACGCGATGTCCTGCGGTGTGGTCACCACTAAAGCCCCGGTAACCGGGATATTCTGCGACAACGTCAACTGGATATCGCCGGTGCCTGGTGGCATATCCAGCACTAAATAGTCCAGATCCGGCCAAAGCGTATCCTGCAACAGTTGCATCAGCGCTTTACTGGCCATAGGCCCACGCCAGACCATGGCGTTATCGTCAGTCACCAGATAACCAATCGAATTGGTTGCCAGGCCATGCGCCACTATCGGCGCCATGTGCTGACCGTCTGGTGACGTTGGGCGTTCATTTTCAGTACCCAGCATATTCGGGATCGACGGGCCATAGATGTCAGCGTCCAAAATACCGACTTTGGCCCCTTCCGCTGCCAGCGCTAATGCCAGGTTAACCGCCGTAGTGGATTTACCCACCCCGCCTTTACCGGAACTGATAGCAATAATATTACGCACGCCTTTGATGCCGGCCTGATCGTTCGCACGTTTCAACGTGGTGATATCGTGCTTCAGTTTCCAGTCGACAGCCTCAGCGCCGGTCACGCGCAGTAACTCTGCACTGACGGTGTCCTTCAGCACCTCGAAACCGCTCTGCCAGGCGAATGGCATGGTCAATTCAATATGCAGTACATTGTCCAGCAGCGCGCAATGGTGAATGGCCTTCAGCGCAGTCAGATTGTTTTTTAACGTCGGGTGTTCAAAGGCGGCCAATACTCCGGTCACCAGGGCACGCAGAACTTCGGGGTTAGTCTGCTCAGGGGATTTTGCGCTCATCCCGGCTCCTTGATTTTGAATGGATAGCTTCCCGTCTAGCATATCAGAACTGCGCGCCCGCCGACGCATCTCTGCATAAAGAAACCGCCCTAGCCGTAGCGGACACGATCGGGTAACATCGAAGACCCTTTTTATTCATTACAGAAACCAAGTTCTCACTATGGCTCAAGTCGCGAAAAAATTATTGGTGACGTGCGCGCTACCGTACGCAAATGGTTCCATCCATCTCGGCCACATGCTCGAGCACATCCAGGCAGATATCTGGGTTCGTTACCAACGAATGCGCGGCCACGAGGTTCATTTCATCTGTGCGGACGACGCGCACGGCACGCCGATCATGCTGAAAGCTCAGCAGTTAGGCATTCAGCCAGAAGAAATGATTGCGGAAATGAGCCAGGAGCACCAACAGGATTTCTCCGGTTTTGGCATCAGCTATGATAACTATCATTCAACCCATAGCGATGAGAACCGTGAGCTGTCGAGCCTGATTTATGGTCGCCTGAAAGAAAACGGCTTTATTAAAAACCGGACAATTTCTCAGCTGTACGATCCGGAGAAAGGCATGTTCCTGCCTGACCGCTTCGTAAAAGGCACCTGCCCAAAATGCAAATCACCGGATCAATACGGTGATAACTGTGAAGTTTGCGGTGCAACCTACAGCCCGACCGAGCTGATCGATCCGAAATCCGTGGTCTCTGGCGCTACGCCGGTATTACGCGATTCCGAGCACTTCTTCTTTGATCTGCCTGAGTTCAGCGCCATGCTGCAAGCCTGGACCCGTTCAGGTGCGCTGCAAGAACAGGTTGCCAACAAGATGCAGGAGTGGTTTGAATCTGGTCTGCAACAGTGGGATATTTCACGCGATGCGCCGTATTTCGGCTTTGAGATCCCAGACGCACCTGGCAAATACTTCTACGTCTGGCTGGATGCGCCAATCGGCTACATGGGCTCATTCAAAAACCTGTGCGACAAGCGTGGCGATCTGGACTTTGACGAATTCTGGCGCAAAGACTCCACCACCGAGCTGTACCACTTTATCGGTAAGGACATCGTTTATTTCCACAGCCTGTTCTGGCCAGCAATGCTGGAAGGCAGTAACTTCCGCAAACCGACCAACCTGTTCGTACACGGTTACGTGACGGTGAACGGCGCCAAGATGTCCAAGTCTCGCGGCACCTTTATCAAGGCCGGTACCTATCTGCAACACCTGGATGCCGATTGCCTGCGTTACTACTATGCCGCCAAGCTGTCTTCACGCATTGACGATATCGACCTGAATCTGGAAGATTTCGTGCAGCGCGTGAACGCCGACATCGTCAATAAAGTGGTGAACCTGGCTTCTCGCAACGCTGGCTTTATCAATAAACGCTTTGGCGGCCAACTGGCCGACAAACTGGCTGACCCTGCGCTGTACCAAACCTTCGTTGACGCGGCGCAAAGTATTGCCGACGCCTATGCCAGCCGTGAGTCTGGCCGGGCAATCCGCGAAATCATGGCGTTGGCCGATCTGGCTAACCGTTATGTGGATGAGCAGGCACCCTGGGTTGTGGCGAAACAAGAAGGCCGCGATGCCGACTTACAAGCCATCTGTTCAATGGGCATCAACCTGTTCCGTGTATTGATGACCTACCTGAAGCCAGTGCTGCCGTCGCTGAGCGAACGTACCGAAGCTTTCCTCAACTGTGAGCTTAGCTGGGATAGCATTCAGCAGCCGTTACTGAGCCATCAGGTCAATCCATTCAAAGCGCTGTTCAACCGTATCGATCTGGACAAAGTCAATGAAATGGTAAGCGCGTCGAAAGAAGACATGGCGGCGGCTAAAGTTGTCACCGGTCCGCTGGCTGACGATCCCATTCAGGATACGATCACTTTTGACGATTTCGCCAAGGTTGATATGCGTATCGCACTGATCAAAAGTGCCGACTTTGTTGAAGGCTCGGATAAGCTGCTTAAGCTGCAGTTGGATCTGGGCGGTGAAATGCGTCAGATTTTCTCAGGCATTCGCTCCGCTTACCCAGAACCCAAAGCGCTTGAAGGCCGCCTGACCATCATGGTTGCCAATCTTGCACCACGCAAAATGCGCTTTGGTATTTCCGAAGGTATGGTGATGGCTGCCGGCCCAGGTGGAGAAGAGATCTTCCTGCTTAGCCCGGACAGCGGCGCACAACCAGGGATGCAGGTGAAATAACACCTTTTCTCCTGCCATAAGGGTCGAGCTTGCTCGGCCCTTTTTATTTGCATTCCCTCACGTTAACGCCTCACCGTCTCGTTCGGCGAAGGGCAACGCCAGATCCATTGCCCGTAAGGCCAGTGCCCGTTACGGGACTCCGATATTACAAGTAGACGTCCAGAAGGAAAGACTGCTATAAATAGCGTCTTACCGGGATAGATCTCACCTGCTTTCGGAGCCAATAATAATGAAAACCTTAAAGACCCCGCTGCTGGCCATTGGCCTGCTGACCGTTTTGCCGCTGTTCGCGGCAGAAACACCCACGCCAGTACCTGCGGCCATCGCGCAACATCAGGGACCGATCCGTATTGCGGTAATCCGTAATTTGGGGTCTGACGACAACACCACCCAGTTTCTCGCCGGTACGCTTCAGGAGGGTCGGAAGCTGGGCTTTAAGGTCGATACCTTTCTCAGCAATGGTGATGATGCACGTTTCCAAGATTTCGTAAACCAAGCCATCAGCCAGAAATATGACGGTATTATCCTCTCGCAGGGGCGCGCGCCTTATTCGACCGAGCTGGTCAAACGCATTGCCGCAGCAGGCATTGCCGTATCCGCATTTGATACCGATATCAGCGGCAGTATTCCTGGCGTCACAGTTTCACAGCAAGATGACGCCTCGCTGGCGAATGAGTCCTTCGGACAGTTGATCAAGGACTTCAACGGCAAAGCCAATATTATCAAGCTCTGGGTCGCTGGCTTCCCGCCGATGGAGCGCCGTCAGGCAGCCTATCAACAGTTGCTGAAACAAAATCCGGGCATTCATGAGCTGGAATCGATTGGTGCTGTCTCATCCGACGTACAAGGGGATACCGCCAATAAAGTGGGTGCTGTACTGGCCAAATACCCGAAAGGCAAGATTGACGCTATCTGGGGCACCTGGGACGCCTTCAGCCAAGGGGCTTATAAAGCGCTGAAAGAAAACGGCCGCACCGAAATCAAACTCTACAGCATCGACATATCCAATCAGGATCTGCAACTGATGCGCGAGGCCAACAGCCCATGGAAAGTCAGCGTGGCAGTGGATACCAAGCTCATTGGTGCAGTCAACTTACGTTTGGTGGCGAACAAAATTGCCGGCGAACCGACGCCGGCAACCTACGAATTTAAAGCCGCATCTATCCCGCAGGCACTCCTGGTCAGTCAGCCTGGTCCTGTCAATGTCGCCAGTTTGGCTAAAATTATTCCGGGCTGGGGCAGCAGCGATGCTTTCATCCAGCCTTGGTTCGCCACGTTGCAGGCCAAAACAGGCCAATGAGCCCATTCCTCTGAGGCTATTCCGGTAGCCTCTTTTTTCACACAATTGCCTATTCCCCCCTTCTTTGTTGGTTAAAATACGCTATGTTATCCCTATTGGGTTAATAACTGTATGCATGAACAGGTCTGACATGAAGGGATTCCCACCACTGATTAACGCACTGCTGGCGAGTTCGCTGGTCTTAACCATCGGCCGCGGCGTGACTCTGCCATTCATTACCATTTATCTTACCGGGCATTTTCACCTGCTGCCGAAAAGTGTCGGGATTATTCTGGGCATCAGTCTGGCAATCGGTATTTTCGCCAGTTTGTACGGCGGTTACCTGGTGGATAAATTCAACAAGAACACGCTCATTCTGACGTCCATTCTGCTGTTTGCCCTGAGCTTTTTCGCTATCCCTTGGATCCCGCGTCCGGGTGGCATCATTGTGGTGTTGGCTATCCTGCATACTGCCTATTCCGTACTGGGCATTACTATCAAAGCCTGTTTTGCCGACTGGCTGCCGGTTGCACAGCGTATCAAAGCCTTTTCCATCAACTACACGCTGGTGAACGTGGGTTGGGCGGTAGGTTCATCACTGGGCGTGATGGTGGCAGGGCTGAACCCATTGTTACCTTTCTACCTTTCCGGCGGGTTGGCTTTACTCACGGTGACAACCTTGAATTTTAGCCTGCGCCGACAGCGCGTTCCCTCCCCACCAGCAAGCGATGTGATACCTACCGCACCGCCGAATTTCCGCCAGACGCTGAAAATCCTGCGTAACGATCGTCGGCTGATTTACTTTACCCTTGGCAGTACACTCGGGGCGGTCGTTTTCGGCCAGTTCACCGGCTATTTGTCGCAATACCTGATTACCGTCTCGAATGCAGAGTTCGCCTATCAGGTGATTGGCGCAGTGATGATCGTCAACGCCTGTATCGTTATTGCCCTGCAATATGTGCTGAGCCGAGGAATGCGTCAGGAAAACATGCTGCGCTGGCTGGCGCTGGGCACGCTATTTTTCATTCTGGGGCTGCTGGGGTTTTGGTTGGCAGGGCAATCGCTCTGGCTCTGGATCGCGGCCATGGCGGTATTCACATTGGGGGAAATCATTGTGATCCCTGTGGAGTATATGTTTATCGATTTTATCGCGCCGCCGCATCTCAAAGGCAGCTACTACGGCGTGCAAAACCTCAGTGCATTGGGCGGCGCCATCAATCCGGTGCTGTGCGGGTTTATTCTCAGCTACACGGCACCATACATGATGTTTATGATGTTAATAGCCGCCGCGTTATTTAGCCTGTTATTCTTTTTCCTCGGGCACCGCCTGGCGCAAAAACAGCAGTTGGACACCCATAATGCTGTCAGTGCAGAATGAGCATGCGGCTTAATGACGACTGTCAACCGGCTCAATCGGCATAGTCGTCATAGAGCGAATTCATGGTGTGATTTGTGGCTAAGGTCACAGTTTAATTGTATGATGAATGCATCGGTTAAACAGGATTAAGTTATGACCAAGCTACTCACTCTGTGCTGGAAATACCTGAGGGCAATCGCCCTTATCTACCTTTGTTTGTTTATTGGCAATGCGCTCGCGGCAGTGTTGCCGATCGCCATTCCCGGCAGCATTATCGGTATGTTGCTACTGTTCGCCCTGCTTTCCACACAGATTATGCCCGCCAAGTGGGTCAAACCAGGCTGTCATCTGTTGATCCGCTATATGGTGCTCTTGTTCGTGCCCATCGGTGTTGGCGTGATGAAATACTATGACCAGATTATCGAACACCTCGGCCCACTGGTGATCTCTTGCGCCGTAAGTACTCTGATGGTGTTAGTCGTTGTCGGCTATACCTCACATTATTTCCATCGAGAACGCCGCATCGTCGGCAAGTCTGATGCAGCGGAGGGAGAAAAATGATCCATGAAATCTGGTGGTCATTGCCGCTGACGCTAGCGGTCTACTTCGCAGCACGCAAGCTGGCCCAATGGCTGAATATGCCATTGCTCAACCCATTACTGGTGTCAATGGCGGTGATTATTCCCCTGCTATTGCTGACGGGCATTCCTTATGAGCGTTATTTTCAGGGCAGTAAAATCCTCAATGACTTGCTACAACCGGCCGTAGTGGCACTGGCTTACCCGCTTTATGAGCAATTGCACCAGATTCGCGCTCGCTGGAAGTCCATCATCGCCGTCTGTTTTATCGGCAGCATGACGGCCATGATCAGCGGTGGCGCTATCGCATTATGGATGGGGGCCACACCGGAGATTGCCGCGTCCATCATGCCTAAATCGGTCACGACGCCCATCGCGATGGCGGTCGCAGAATCGCTTGGCGGCATTCCGGCGATCAGCGCCGTCTGCGTTATCTTCGTCGGTATTCTCGGCGCCGTATTCGGGCATACCTTGTTCAAAATATTAGGCATCACGACCCGTTCGGCACGTGGGTTGGCAATGGGGACAGCATCACATGCGCTGGGCACGGCGCGCTGTGCGGAAATGGACTATCAGGAAGGTGCATTCGGCTCACTTGCGTTAGTCATCTGCGGGATCATTACCTCGCTATTGGCGCCGTTTCTGTTCCCGGTGTTGCTGCACCTGTTCGGTTGAAAGGCTTAAAACTTGCGATACGTCCCGCAATTATGCATTTCATTGCATTGATTTCATCAATAAAGAGATTTTCATCACACTTTATTCACGCTGAGCTGCCTAGAATGTTATCCCGTTAACCTGTAGAGAGAGTTTCTATGCACCCGCGTTTTCAAACCGCTTTCGGTGAACTGCCCGCCACATTGCAATCCGCCCTATTACCTTATATTGATGCGCCTGATTTTCCGGCCATGCTTAAGGCAGAACAGGTGGATGCAATCAAGCAGCGCTGCGGGCTGGATGATGATGCTCTGGCATTTGCTCTGCTGCCCCTGGCGGCGGCCTGCTCGTTAGCCCCGATCTCCAAGTTCTATGTCGGTGCCATTGCCCGCGGACAGAGCGGCAATCTCTATTTTGGCGCCAATATGGAGTTCAGTGGCGCGCCGATGCAGCAGACCATTCATGCCGAACAGTGTGCCGTAACCCATGCCTGGCTGCGCGGCGAAACCGCCCTGGTCTCCATCACGGTGAACTACACGCCTTGTGGCCACTGCCGCCAGTTTATGAACGAGCTCAACAGCGGTACCGCTCTGAAAATCCGCCTGCCTGGCCGTGAACCTGCAACTCTTGGCGATTATCTGCCAGATGCCTTCGGCCCCAAAGACCTGGATATCACCACACTGCTGATGGATCGGGTCGATCACGGCTTCCAACTGACGCTAACCCACGAACTGGAAAAAGCCGCACTGGCAGCAGCCAATCAGAGCCATGCGCCCTACAGCAATGCGCACAGCGGGGTTGCGCTAGAAGCCGAAGACGGTACCATTTACACTGGCCGCTATGCTGAAAACGCCGCGTTCAACCCAAGTCTGCCTCCCCTGCAAGCCGCGTTAATTCTGATGAATGTCTCCGGCCGCGATTGCCAAAAAGTGAGCCGAGCAGTGCTGGCTGAACCGGAAAGTGCCATTCTCACGCAATGGGATGCTACGCGCGCAACGCTGGCCGCCCTCGGCTGCCAAGACGTCAGCCGCATCACGTTCTAATCCTGCCTCCTGGCGGTGCTGCCTGGCACCGCTGTTAACAGCCCCGCAAGCCGATTACAATGGCATTCACGTCTTAAAACACTTTCTTTAGTTAAATTAGGGCGTGATCGTCGATAATTGCGCCAATTTACCTCATGATCCGATAACAATTGCTGTACATATTTTCCCGATCTTTTAGGATCTACCCCATAAAGTTATCCGATACGTTGAAGAGCAAAAGCCATGGAACTTGAATACGAAAGCAAACGCCCCCTCTACATCCCTTATGCTGGCCCTATTCTGCTGGAATTCCCGCTGCTGAATAAAGGCAGCGCCTTCACTGAAGAAGAACGTAGCCATTTTAACCTGCAAGGCTTACTGCCTGATGCCGTAGAAACCATTGAAGAACAAGCAGAACGTGCCTATCGCCAGTATCAGGATTTCAAAAACGACAGCGATAAGCACATTTACCTGCGTAACATTCAGGACACCAACGAAACCCTGTTCTACCGTCTGCTTGACTCACACCTGAGTGAGATGATGCCAATCATCTACACACCGACGGTGGGTGAAGCTTGTGAGCATTTCTCCGATATTTATCGCCGTGCGCGTGGGCTGTTTATTTCCTACCCGAACCGCGATCGCATTGATGACATGCTGCAAAACGCCACCAAGCAAAACGTCAAAGTGATCGTCGTCACCGACGGTGAACGCATTCTCGGCCTGGGCGACCAGGGCATCGGCGGCATGGGTATTCCTATTGGTAAGCTGTCTCTGTACACCGCCTGCGGCGGTATCAGCCCCGCCTATACCCTGCCGGTAGTGCTGGATGTCGGGACCAACAACCCACAACGCCTGAATGATCCGCTGTACATGGGTTGGCGCCACCCGCGTATTTCTGGTGATGAATACCACGCTTTCGTAGAAGAATTTATTCAGGCCGTAAAACGTCGCTGGCCGAATGTGTTGTTGCAGTTCGAAGACTTTGCGCAGAATAACGCCACCCCGCTGTTGAACCGCTACCGCAACGAAATCTGCTGCTTTAACGACGATATTCAGGGTACCGCAGCCGTCACGCTTGGCAGCCTTATCGCCGCCAGCCGTGCGGCGGGCAGGCAACTGCGTGATCAAACCGTAACCTTCCTTGGTGCAGGTTCCGCCGGTTGTGGTATTGCCGAGCAAATTATCGCGCAGATGAAATCCGAAGGCCTGAGCGAAGATGAAGCCCGCGCGCGCGTCTTTATGGTCGACCGTTTTGGCCTGCTGACCGACAAGCTGCCTAACCTGCTCGATTTCCAAAGCAAGCTGGTGCAAAAAAGCGAAAATCTGGTCGAATGGCAGACAGAAAGCGATGCCATTTCACTGCTGGATGTCGTACGTAACGCCAAGCCAACCATTCTGATTGGCGTGTCTGGTCAGCCGGGCCTGTTCACCGAAGAGCTGATCCGCGAAATGCACAAGCATTGTTCGCGTCCGATCGTGATGCCATTGTCCAACCCGACTTCCCGCGTGGAAGCGCGCCCGGAAGACATCATCAACTGGACCGATGGCGCAGCGTTAGTGGCAACCGGCAGCCCATTCGCCCCCGTGAGCTATAAAGACCAGCTGTTCCCTATCGCCCAGTGCAACAACTCCTATATCTTCCCGGGGATTGGTTTGGGCGTTCTGGCCTCCGGCGCCACCCGCGTTACCGATGCCATGTTGATGGCCGCGAGCCGAGCATTGGCTGAATGTTCGCCGTTAGCGACCGATGGACATGGTGCCTTATTGCCGGATATCGATGATATTCAGGGCGTGTCGAAATGCATCGCAATGGAAGTCGGTAAAGCAGCTCAACTGCAGGGAATGGCCGTCGTCACCTCTGAAGAGGCGCTGTCAAAAGCCATCGAACACAACTTCTGGCGTCCGCAATATCGCAGCTACAAGCGCACCTCATTCTGATTGATAAAGATGAAGCAGATAAAGCCCGGTTAACCGGGCTTTTTTTATGGGTAACATTGCCTAAAAATGCCGCGTAATGCGCGCTTGAGAGAGGGACAAGCTTGCTTCAACCAGTCAGGTAAAGTAGCCTTGAGCCATCTTTTTTGGCCCCTGTGCGCGTAAGGCAATAACATGTGGAAACGCCTGATCATCAGCCTGTTCATCATTACTGCACTGGTGATGGCTTCAGCTCTCGCGCTTGATCGCTGGATCAGCTGGAAAACCGCGCCTTACATCTATGACGAGCTACAAGGTCTGCCCCATCGGCAAGTGGGTGTGGTACTCGGCACCGCCAAGTATTACCGTACCGGCGTAATCAACCAATATTACCGCTACCGCATTCAGGGAGCGCTCAACGCCTACAACAGCGGTAAGGTAAAATACCTGCTGTTGAGCGGTGACAATGCCCAGCAAAGCTACAACGAACCTATGACCATGCGCCGCGATTTGATTGCAGCAGGCGTGGCGCCCAGCGACATCGTGTTGGATTATGCAGGGTTCCGCACGCTGGATTCCATCGTACGTACCCGAAAAGTGTTTGATACCAACGACTTTATTATCATCACGCAACGCTTCCACTGCGAACGTGCGCTGTTTATTGCGTTGCATATGGGGATCCAGGCACAGTGTTATGCGGTACCTTCACCGAAAGATATGATGACGGTGCGTGCTCGCGAGATCTTCGCCCGTCTTGGCGCGCTGACCGATCTGTACATTCTCAAACGCGAACCCCGTTTCCTTGGCCCGCTGATCCCCATTTCCGCCATGCATACCGTACCTGAAGATGCTCAAGGTTATCCGGCGGTGTCGCCTGAACAGTTGGTTGAACTGGAACACAAGCTGGCAGCGGAAAAGCAGAAGGCCAAATAGTCTTAATCCCTTCGGTCAAAACAATAACGGCCAGCAGGTGCTGGCCGTTTCCATCCCTGAACCGCGACTATTTTTTCTTGGCGTACTTCAGTGAATCCAAGGCCACGGCAAAGATAATAATGCCACCCTTGATGATGTACTGCCAGTAAGGGTTAACACCGATATAGGTGAGTCCATAGTTGATGACGGTGAAGATGATCACCCCGGTCACCACCCCCAGCACCGTCCCCACCCCGCCGGCAAAGGACACGCCCCCCACCACACACGCGGCAATCGCATCCAGCTCATACATAAAGCCAAGGTTGTTGGTGGCACTACCGATACGGCCCGCTTCCAATAACCCCCCGAAGGCATAGAATACGCCGGACAGCGCATAAATCATGATCAGGTTCAGCGGCACGTTCACGCCTGACACCTTTGCCGCCTCTGGGTTACCGCCAATAGCGAAGATATTTTTACCGAAGCGGGTCTTGTTCCACAGGATCCAGACAAAAATAATCGCAATGATGGCGTAGAAGGTAATGTACGACAGCTTGAAGTCCCCGAAACGCAGGAATCCTTGAGCAAAGGTCGAGAACTTGGGATCAAACCCCGCCACTGGGGACGCGCCGACAGAGTCGTAATACAGCGAGTTAATGCCGTACACGATAATCATGGTACCCAGCGTAGTAATAAAGGGTGTCACATTGAGATAAGCAATAATCAACCCGTTAACCAAGCCGATCACGGCGCCAACGGCACACACCAGCAGGATCACCAGCGGAATCGACCAGGTTTCCATGTGCGGGAACACTTTATTGACGTTATCCATTGACTGCAATAACGTCGCCGCGATCACCGCCGCCAACCCAACCTGACGTCCGGCTGACAGGTCAGTCCCCTGCGTGACAATCAGCCCCGCTACGCCCAGTGCAATAATGATGCGCACCGAAGACTGAGTCAGGATGTTACTCAGGTTCATTAAACTGAGGAATGTCGGATCCTGGATAATAATAATTGCCAGCAGCACCAGCAATACCACGTAAATGCCACCTTCCTTAAAATAGGTGAACAAAGTTTTCTTATTCAGCGCGTTCATAATTCTGATCCTTAAAGGTGCAGGGATGCGAGACGTAAAATTTCATTTTGCGAGGTCTGTTTGGTATTAACGATGCCCGCAACCTGACCATTACTCATCACCAATATTCTGTCGGTAATTCCCAAAAGCTCCGGCATTTCAGACGAGACAATAATGATCCCCTTGCCCTTCTTCGCCAGTTCGGTCATCAATTGATAAATTTCGAATTTGGCACCAACGTCGATGCCGCGCGTCGGTTCATCCAGCATTAATATTTCCGGCTGAGTCAGCAGCCAGCGGCCGATGATCACCTTCTGCTGGTTACCGCCGGACAGCGAACCAATATTGGTATGATGACCGGGTGTTTTAACCCGCATAGCATCGATCACCCACTGGGTATCGCTTTTCATTCGCGCGTTGTCCAGCAGGCCGATTTTATTTTTATAGTTGCGGATATTGGAGATCAGCGAGTTGAAGCCAACGTCCAGATAGGCGTAAATCCCGGTGGAACGACGCTCTTCCGTCACCAAGGCAAAACCGTGGTTTATCGCTTCATTCGCGCTGTGGTTGTTGATGACTTTGCCGTGCAGCTTGATGGTACCAGCGATTTTCTCACGAATGCCGAACAGGGTTTCCACTATGTCGGTACGTTTGGCCCCCACCAGCCCGGCAATGCCGAGGATTTCCCCCTGATGCAGATCGAAGGAAACATCGCGAATCGAAGGCTGACGCAACGACGTCAGGTTCTTCACCTCCAGGATCACCTCGCCCGGCGTATTCTGCCTGTCTGGGAAGCGCTGGCTGAGCGAACGCCCCACCATCATTGAGATGATCTTGTCCATATCCAGCCCTTCCAGCGGCTGGGTGGCGATCCACTGACCATCGCGCAGAATGGTGATTTCGTCGCACAGTTGGAAGATTTCTTCCATCTTGTGCGAGATATAAACAATGCCGCAGCCGCGCTCTTTCAACTTGCGGATAATGGTGAATAAATGATTCACCTCTTTTTCCGTCAGTGACGATGTCGGCTCATCCATAATGACAATTTTAGCGTCGTAGGAGAAAGCCTTGGCAATTTCGATCATCTGCATTTGCGATACCGATAACGTCCCCACTTTATCCCGTGGGTTAATATCAATATCCAACTCGTCAAATATCGCCTGAGTGTCTTTAAGCATCTTGTCCTGATCGACAAACATGCCCTTGGTCGGGTAACGCCCCAACCACATGTTGTCCATCACGGTGCGCTGCAAGACCAGGTTTAACTCTTGATGAACCATTGAAACGCCGTGTTCCAATGCCTCTTTAGAGCTTTTGAAATCAACTTCCTGGCCCTGAAAAATAATACTGCCGGCATCTTTTTTATAAATGCCAAACAGGCATTTTAATAATGTCGATTTCCCCGCGCCGTTCTCCCCCATTAACGCATGAATGGAGTGCGGACGAACACGCAGATTCACATTATCCAATGCCTTGACGCCGGGAAATGACTTACTGATATCGGTCATTTCCAGTAAAAATTCGCGTGGGCTGTCGGCCATAAATACACCTGGCTTGTCGGTCTTTTAATAATAAATGCCCCGTTTGCGGCTTTCCTGGTGTTGGCGCGGGTTAGCGCACCGCAAACGGGTTCATTGTGTGTTATCTCAGCACTTATTTGACAAACTGAGACAGGTTGTCTTTATCTACACCAACGTAAGGAATACGAACCACTTTATTTTCGATCTTATATTTGGTGCCATCGGCAGCCGGTTTGCCCGCAGCCAGGTTTTTCGCCAATTCGAAAGTGGCTTTAGCCTGATTGTCGGCATCGTTCAATACTGTCCCCGCCATCGCTCCGGACTTCACCATCGCCAGTGCTTCAGGCAACGCATCCACACCGAAGACCGGAATGCTGGATTTGTTATGTGCCTTCAGCGCTTCTACCGCACCCATCGCCATTGCATCGTTGTTGGCGATAACCACTTCAATTTTGTTGGCGTTAGGGCCAGACAGCCAGGCATCCATCTTGTCTTTCGCCTGTGCGGTGTCCCACATTGCGGTATCCATTTGCAGCTGCTGAGTCTTAATGCCGTCGTCATTCAGTGTTTTCACCACGTAGGTGGTACGTGCTTCAGCGTCCGGATGGCCTGGTTCGCCTTTCAGCAACACATACTGAATCTGACCATCTTTGTTCAGATCCCAGTTCGGATTCGCTTTCCAGTGCTTCTCAATCAATTGACCCTGGATCACGCCGGATTCTTTAGAGTCGGTTCCCACGTAATACGCTTTGTCATAGCTGTCCAGCGCTTTACGTGAAGGCTCTTTGTTGTAGAACACGATCGGGATATCGTTTGCGCGTGCTTTATCAATAACCACCGGGGCAGCTGCCGGGTCAACCAGGTTGATCGCCAGCGCTTTTACGCCTTTGGCAATCAGCACATCGATCTGGTCGTTCTGTTTGGATTGGTCGTTCTGTGAGTCATTCATCAGCAAAGTGACATCCGGAGAGGCCTTGGCGTCTTTCTCGATTGCCTTGCGAACCACCGACATAAAGTTGTCGTCGTATTTATAAATAGTGACGCCAATACGGGTATCTGCGTGTGCTGCGGCGCCAAACATCATGGCTGCGGCCGTCGCGGCCAGGGTGAAAACCTTCTTATTCATTGTGTGTCTCCGGTTTATGTAGGGTCTTGCTCAGTATTTGGCCAAGGGTCACCGGTGGTGAGTGCACGACCGGGCCTGGGAGTTTCCCTGTCATCCGTGAATCATGTTATTCCTGAAAAATAGGACGCCAGCGTGAGATAAAACAGCAGCGGCAAGTGCCTTTACGCTGGAAAACGCCTAGAGCATAGACGGCGTGATGTTAATAATCTGTGAATTTTCTCACAAATTGAAAACGGTTACACAAGATTAAATGTTCAGAGAGTGACCGTCGCCTCACTTTGCCAAGGGGCAACAGAATGGCGGCGCACCAGGGTAGGCATGAACAAATGACGGGCCTGAGTCTCCAGCTGGCCTGCTGCTCCCTGCAGGGCCAGTTCAGTCGCCAAAGTCGCCATGGTAACAATGGGATAGCGTACCGTGGTGAGTTTCGGGCTGGTATAGCGCGCGATAGGAATGTCATCGAACCCCACCAGCGAGAAATTTTGCGGTACTGTGATACCGTTTTCTTTCAACACCGCCATGGCACCGGCAGCCATGGCGTCATTGTAGGCGAACACGGCGCTCAAGTGCAGGTTACGGCTCAGCAACTCGATCATTGCAGACTCCCCGCCCTGCAAGTCCGGCGAACCATAGGCACGCCAATTGTCTGGCGTCGCGAGGCCGGCAGTGCCCATCGCCTGCGCATAGCCCTGCTGACGTAACGGACCATCTTCAATGGGGTGGTTGGAGCCCAAATAGCCGATACGCTGATGGCCCTGTGATAAAAGCAAACGCATTGCCATCTCTGCGCCGCTGATATTGTCCAGGCCGACGCAGCGATGTTCATAACCCGCAATAATTCTGTTGATCAATACCATACCCGGCACCTGATCAAGAAAGCCGATCAATTCTGCATCACACAGGGTTTTTGCATGAACAATCAATGCATTACACCGCTGCCGGAGCAGTACCTCGATAGCGTGGCGCTCTTTATCCGCCTGATGGTAACTGTTGCCAATCAACAGATATTTATGATGTTGCTGCGCGACAGTGTCTACCGCTTTCACCAATGCGCCGAAGAAGGGATCGGAGACGTCCATCACCACGACTCCGAGGGTATCGCTGCTCTGCGTCGCCAGTGCTTGCGCATTGGCATTGGGCCGATAACCCAGTTCGGCCACCGCTTTGAGCACCTGTTCACGCGTTTCTTTGCTGGTCAGGGCACTGTGGTTGAGCACGCGGGAGACGGTCGCCACGGACACGCCCGCACGCTTCGCCACGTCGCGAATGGTGGTTGGGTGAACAGAGGTCATGAAAGATCCTGAGGTCGGGGTAGTTGACAGTGGCGCTATCCTACCCCGTTTGTCCTCCTCCTCTGCGTGAATTACGTCACAGGAAAGAAAACGTTTACATACATTTTTTTAACCTACCTGCGCCAGATCTCAGTTCAGTACCTTGGCCTCCGTTTTGCCGGCAGCCAGACGAGTCAACTTGCGCCATAGCCACTCAACCGGGCCCTGAGCAAAATAATGCAACCACAAGTTTGAAAACAACAGGTTAGCCAACCAAACTGCGGGAACAAACGCCAATAATTGCAGACGGTCAAATTGCTGATACAAGCCAAAGCGGTAGAACAACGTGGTGCAAATCAGCGTTTGCAGCAGGTAATTGCTCAACGCCATACGCCCGACCTGCGTCAGCCAATGGCCGATACGTAGGCGCGACAGCGTTGGCCAGAAACCGTAGCACAAGGCCAGATACCCCATGGCCTGCAAGGGGGCGCCCAGTTCACGCGGCACCTGCAATAAAAAACCGCTCCAGCGGTAGTCCCAGTGAAGATGCCATTGCAATGCCACTGCCGGTAATTGAATTAACAATGAAAGCGGTATCAGCCAGGCCGCCTGACGACGATAGTAACCCGGAGAATAAGTCCCACGCAGCCAGCCACTGCGCATCAACCCGGCACCGAACAGCATTAGGCCCGCCAGTTCCCAGCCGTATTGCGCGCCAATCGCCAACAGGCTCGAAGAGAGCAGATCGGTGCGGCTGCGCCAGGCTTCCATTCCCCCCTGCAACTTCCAGAATTTCTCATACTGCAGCTCTGCCACGCCCGGTTGCCAAAAACCGCCCGGTTCACCGTGCGAGATAAAGCCCAGCAGCAGCAGTACCCCTACGCCGATCAGGTACAGCACCACGCCCGTTTTCAGCAGTTGATAGGTTTCTTTGGCATCGCGGATCATCCGCCAGCACACAAGGCCAATCAACCCATAGGCCAACAGAATGTCACCGTCCCAGAAGAAGATGGCATGGGCCAAGCCAAAGAGCACCAGCCAAGACAACCGTGCACGTATCCAGCCTTTGCCGCGGCGAAGCAACATCTGCAAACCGGCACCAAATAACAGTGCGAACATCGCCAGAAATTTGGCCTGAGCGAAAATATCCAACAGCGCCCAGGTCCAGGCATCGCGCGACGACGGCAGCCCCAGGTAGGCAGGGTTAAGATAGGCCGCTTTCGGCAATCCAAAGGCGCTGATGTTCAGCAGCAGAATGCCAAGGATGGCGATACCGCGCACGCAGTCCAGCGTGGCGATGCGCGGCAGCGGTGTTATCGGAGCATTGTTCATTATTTTACCGCTGTATTCCGGTCATTAAAAAAGGCGCCCGCAGGCGCCTGTTCTTGTTCGGTGAACCCACATCACCCCTGATGATGGCGCACCGCGCGCAGGAATTCCTGGCGAGTGTTCTGACTGGACTTGAATAGCCCACCCAGCGAGGTGGTGGTGGTGGCGCTGGTCGCGTCACGGATACCGCGCGCCTTAACACAATAATGGACCGCATCGATCGATACCGCCACGTTATTGGTCCCCAGTAGGGTTTGCAAAGCCACCAGGATCTGCTGAGTCAAACGTTCTTGCACCTGCGGTCGCTGGGAGAAGAACTGCACGATACGGTTGATTTTAGACAAACCGATAACGGCATCTTTCGGGATATAGGCCACAGTCGCCTTACCGTCGATCGTCACGAAGTGGTGTTCGCACGTACTGGTCAGGGTGATATCACGCACCGTCACCATTTCATCCACCTTCATCTTGTTTTCGATGACGGTGATTTTCGGGAAGTTGGCGTAGTCCAGGCCGGAGAAAATCTCATCGACATACATTTTGGCGATGCGGTGTGGGGTTTCCGCCAGGCTGTCGTCGGACAGATCGAGATTAAGCAGCTGCATGATTTCCGTCATGTGCTCTTTAATACGACGTTTACGCGTCTCGCGATCCAGCACTTCGCCGCGTAACGGAGTTTCCAGACCGCGCTCTTCGAGCGCTGCATGAACCAATGCAGCTTCTTTACTTAATGATGTCATTTCTTCTCTCCAACGGACTTGAACTCGCTCATCCGGCTGTTTTACCGAGCAGATGAGTGAATTGCATACTCTCCTGACGACAGAAGTTTCCGCAGTTAATAACGTGAACCCAGTCAAGATTTTGCCCCCACTCTAGATGAGAGTGAGGGGATTATCCAGTGATTGTGTTTCATCCGCAGGTGAAATATTCGCATTTAGCACAATCAGGCCAGCTGCGGCTATTCCACGTTTTTTGTACGGAATTTAATCATTGCGGCATCGGTTTTCGCGCCAGCTCGCGTGCCGGCGTATTGACCACCAGCAGACCGGCCACGATCAACGCCACGACGGCAATGTATAATGCAGGCTCCAACCTATGGGTCAGTGCGGTTGATAAGGCCGACAGCGTAGGGCCGACTAACTGACCAATCGCGTAACCGGTGGTCAATAAACCCGCCATATATCGTGCATGGTTGGGCGCCAACTCGCGGCCGTGCTGGATAGATAACTGCACCACACTGAGGAAACCACCGCCGGTCAGCAGCGCCCCCAACGCCAGCCCGGCAACCCCCGGCACAATTTCCGCACTTAAAACCCCTAACGCCTGTACCCACAGGGTGATAGCCAAACGCGTCTGGGTCGTCAGCCGGTGTCGAGTCAGAATGCCGAGAATAATCCCCAATACTGCCGCCCCACCGAAGATCGGCCAGACAAATTGCGCAAAGACACTGCCAGGAAAACGTGCGGCCGCCATCTGCGACAGGAAGGTGGCCGGCAGAATATAACCAAAGCCTGCCAAACTGTAGCTCCATACCAGGCGCTTAAGCGCCGGGGTGAGCAGCAGCGGCTCTGGGGCAACATTTGGCCGGTGTAACTCGCCGGCCTTCGGCAGGTTAATGCTGATTGCGCCGATCAGCACCAGCGCCAACGTACCGTACACCATCCAGGCTTGTGACGCTGTCAGCGCCATACTGTGAATGCCGACCGCCAACATGCCGCTGATAAAAATCCCGGCCCCTGGGCCAGCAAACACCGCGGCACTGAGTGCCGGCCGGCCATAGTGTGCCAACCGCTCGTTGGTCCAGGCCGCGACCAATACCATCGACCAGCCGCTGGCCCAACCGATGAAAAAGCGCACGGTACCATGCCACCACTCGCCCTGAACCCAGGCGGAAAGCAGCGTCAAGAGCACGGCTCCCCACACGCCTAGCCACAGTCGACGCTCGACATGTCGGCTGGCACGCATAGCGTCGTAAGCACCGCACAGGTACCCCAAATAATTGATGGCTGCCACCAATCCAGCCCCGGTCAGGGTGAACTGGTGTTCGGCAATCATCAGCGGCACCTGCGGGGTGAAGGCAAAACGGCCAATCCCCATGGCGACGATCAACGCAATAAAACCGCTCAGGGCAATTCTTATGGCCATGTAGTGTTATCCAAACTGTTAAAAGAAAGTTGCCAGTATCATGCCGTAGCATTACACTTACAAAAACTGAATAATACTCATCAAGTTCATCACGAAAAGAGAATACTATGGATCTGACCCAGCTCCGAATGTTCTGCAGCGTTGCCGAAACGGGCTCTGTCGCCCGTGCCGCCGAGCAATTGCACCGCGTGCCGTCGAACCTGACCACACGCCTGCGCCAGCTCGAAGTGGAACTGGGTACCGATCTATTTATCCGCGAAAAACAGCGCCTGCGGCTTTCACCGATGGGCCATAATTTTCTCTGTTACGCCCATCGCATCCTGGCACTGAGCGAAGAGGCCATGAGCATCACTCATGCCGGTGAGCCCGCAGGCAACTTCGCCATTGGTTCAATGGAAAGCACTGCCGCCACCCGTTTGCCCACATTGCTGGCGGCGTATCACCAGCGCTTCTCGCAGGTTTCGCTGTCGCTGAGCACCGGCACTTCCGGCGAAATCACGGAACGTGTGCGTGCCGGCACACTGGCGGCCGCCTTGGTCGACGGGCCGGTCCAGTACGATGAACTCAACGGTTGCATCGCCTTCCCCGAACATATGGTGGTGATCTCCTGTCTCGACCACCTGCCGATCCATAACGCCAAAGACGCCAAGGGTGAAACCTTGTTCGCCTTCCGCGCCAGTTGCTCTTACCGACTGCGGCTGGAATCCTGGTTCAAGCGTGAAGGTGTGCTTCCAGGCCAAGTGATGGAAATACAGTCCTACCACGCGATGTTGGCCTGCGTTGCCAGCGGTGCGGGGTTGGCGATGATCCCGCATTCTGTCCTCAGCCTGCTACCGGGTCATGAACGAGTAAAAGTGCATACCCTGCCGGATGATATCGCCCAAACCGCCACCTGGCTGTTGTGGCGACGCGACGCCTTTGGGCCAA
Source organism: Serratia sp. PL17 (assembly GCF_017832355.1). Taxonomy (GTDB): domain Bacteria; phylum Pseudomonadota; class Gammaproteobacteria; order Enterobacterales; family Enterobacteriaceae; genus Serratia. The sequence goes on along the minus strand of NZ_JAFIBY010000001.1, from coordinate 284,771 downwards.
ACGTACGCGCCCTGAAAGAATTAATCATTGAACAGGCAGAAACCGCCACGGTTGAAAATACTGCCTACGACTTACCAAATGCTATCGATATAGCCTGATTTAAAAAATAGACCACTGGAGACTATGATGGAAATGATCAAAACCCGTGCCGCCGTTGCCTGGGGCCCGAACCAGCCACTGAAGATTGAAGAAGTCGATCTGATGCCACCACAAAAAGGCGAAGTGCTGGTGCGGATCGTCGCCACCGGCGTCTGCCACACGGATGCCTACACCCTGTCTGGTGCAGATCCAGAAGGCGTATTCCCGGCGATCCTCGGGCATGAAGGCGGTGGCGTGGTTGAGGCTATCGGTGAAGGCGTCACCAGCGTCGCAGTCGGCGATCATGTGATCCCGCTATACACCCCAGAATGCGGCGAGTGCAAATTCTGTAAATCCGGCAAAACCAACCTGTGCCAGGCGATCCGTGCCACCCAGGGCAAAGGTCTGATGCCGGACGGCACCACCCGCTTCTTCAAAGACGGCAAGCCCATCTTCCACTACATGGGTACTTCAACCTTCTCCGAATACACCGTGGTACCGGAAATTTCACTGGCAAAAATCAGTAAAGAAGCCCCGCTGGAAGAAGTCTGCCTGCTGGGTTGCGGCGTCACCACCGGCATGGGTGCGGTGATCAACACGGCCAAGGTGCAAAAAGGCGATACCGTCGCTATCTTCGGCCTCGGGGGCATTGGTTTGTCGGCCATCATCGGTGCACAGATGGCCGGTGCAGGCCGCATCATCGGCATTGATATCAACACCAGCAAATTCGATTTGGCACGCAAACTGGGCGCGACCGATCTGATCAACCCGAAAGATTACGATAAGCCGATTCAGGATGTGATCGTCGAACTGACCGACGGCGGCGTTGATTTCTCCTTCGAGTGTATCGGTAACGTCAACGTAATGCGCTCGGCGCTGGAATGTTGTCATAAAGGCTGGGGTGAATCCGTCATTATCGGTGTAGCCGGTGCCGGTCAAGAGATCTCTACCCGTCCGTTCCAACTGGTGACCGGCCGTGTGTGGCGTGGCTCCGCCTTTGGTGGCGTGAAGGGCCGTTCGCAACTGCCAGGTATTGTCCAACGCTACATGGACGGCGAGTTCGCTCTGAACGACTTTATTACGCATACCATGGGACTCGAACAGATTAACGAGGCGTTCGATTTGATGCACGAAGGCAAATCTATCCGTTCCGTTATTCACTTCGATAAAAAATAAGCCAGGAGGCAGAGATGACTTTGTCATTAGAACTTCTCGAAGAGCACCGTATGTTCGGCGGCTGGCAACAGCGCTACCGCCATGCGGCGCAGAGCCTGAATTGCAACATGACTTTCAGCATCTATCTGCCACCACCGCGCGACGATAACCCGCCGCCGGTGCTGTACTGGCTGTCGGGGCTGACCTGCAATGATGAAAACTTCACGTTGAAGGCCGGCGCACAGCGCATCGCTGCTGAACTGGGACTGATACTGGTTATGGCTGATACCAGCCCACGCGGCGAGGATGTCCCCAATGATGAAGGGTACGATCTGGGCCAGGGTGCCGGTTTCTATTTGAATGCCACCCAGGCTCCCTGGGACAAACACTTCCGGATGTACGACTACATCAGCGATGAGTTGCCGGCGTTAATTAATCAGCATTTCAGCGTAAGCGACCGTCAGTCGATTTTCGGTCACTCTATGGGCGGTCACGGTGCATTGATGATGGCATTCCGCAATCCTCAGCGTTTCCGTTCTGTCTCGGCGTTCGCGCCGATCGTGAACCCCTGCCAGGTACCCTGGGGGCGTAAAGCCTTCAGCACCTATTTGGGGGATGACGAAAGTCAGTGGCTGCAATATGACAGTTGTCATCTGCTGGCCAATGGTGCGGAAAAAATGCCGGTGTTGGTGGATCAGGGGGATGACGATCAATTCCTGGCCGATCAACTGCAACCTGCCAAGCTGGCCGAACTGGCACGCCAACGCGACTGGCCGCTGACCTTGCGCATCCAGCCGGGTTACGATCACAGCTATTTTACCATCGCCAGTTTTATTGAAGACCATCTGCGTTTCCACGCCGAGCATCTGTTCCGATAAATAAAGCCAAATAAAGGGGTTTGGCGGCGTATGACTGCCAAATCCCTTACTCAGAACGCGAAGAAACTGTCTCTATACCTTTGTACCAAGGGTAAAAGGCTTGCGCCAGATTGCACACTTTTCAGATGGCGAAATAAGCCAGCACACCGCATTTCGGCTCCGGTAATAGAATATTCAACGGGGGCTGACGACAGGATTTAATCAGAAACCATCAATCAGAAAATCAATGGCGGCCTTAATTTGATTTCTCTGTTCACTCGCATTACCAGCAACATCCCCAATCTGCGTCCGCCGCACGCTGGCCATTTCGTGCGTCATGGCCAAATAGCGCGCCCCATTAACCTCAATTTCCGGACACAAACGCGGAGGAATTTTCGTTCTGATTTTGTCCAGAGGGTAGAGAGGAATCACTAATTTTGTCGAAAGGACATCAATAAGATCGCTTTGAACATCCAGTAGATAGGGTAAGCGGAGGCAGGATGCGTATTATGATAAACCGTGAACTGCATAGTCAGAACACCTTGTATTCATCAGAAAGCAAACCATTCTCTTCAGAAATACGGTTGAGCTCTTCCAATGCATGTCGATTTTCCTCACGCCATTGTTGAATTTCAATATCGCGTACCCGAGCATTTAAAGCATCAGCCAATACTGAGGATACATTGACGCCGAGAGCCTTTGCCTTCTGGAAAAGTTCGCGATCAACAGTCACGTTTACCGTTTTTTTTGTCGAGCTATTATTGACTGCAGACATACTTTCACCCCTGCTTGACGCATGGATTAAATAATCATCAATTATACTCATGAAGCAGGGGTATACCAATCAAACTATGCCGCACTCCGCCCCTGCCTCACAGAAAATCATCCCTTCAATTTCGGATCCAAGGCATCTCGCAGCCCATCCCCCAACAGGTTAAATGCCAATACGGTAATGAATATCGCCAGGCTGGGGAAAATCGCCACGTGTGGTGCAATCACCATATCCGCTCGCGCTTCATTAAGCATCGCCCCCCATTCCGGCGTGGGGGGTTGCGCGCCCAAACCGAGGAATGACAGGCTGGCGGCGGTGATGATGGATGTGCCGATACGCATAGTAAAATAGACCACGATCGACGAAATCGTCCCAGGGAATATATGCCGCATGATAATGGTCCAGTCCGACGCCCCCAGGCTGCGTGCCGACTCGATATAGGTCAGGTGCTTCAACACCAGCGTGTTGCCTCGTACCAGCCGGGCAAATGCCGGGATGCTGAAAATGGCCACCGCAATGATCACATTGGCCATGCCGCTGCCCATTATCGCCACCACACCGATTGCCAGCAAAATGCCGGGGAAGGCAAACAGCACGTCGCAAATACGCATGGTGATGCGATCCCACCAGCCTTCGTAGTAACCCGCCAACAGGCCCAGCAACGTCCCAATCACGCCGCCGACCAGCACCGAAAACACCCCGGCAGCCAGTGAGATACGCGCCCCCATCAGAATGCGGCTAAAAATATCCCGCCCCAGTGAATCCACCCCCAGCCAATGCATTAACGAAGGGCCTTCGTTCAGTCGGTCATAATCAAAGTAGTTTTCCGCATCAAAGGGCACCAGATAGGGCGCCAGCAATGCGGCTACCGCCAACACCACCACCAGCGCCCCGGCCAACAGCGCCACGCGTTGTTGGCGGAAACGCCGCCAGAACTCATGCCATGGCGTACGCACTGCGTGAGAATCCATCGTCGGTAGCGCTTTCAGTACGGCATTACGTCGCCAATGCTTAATCATCCCGCGTCCTCATTTGTAGCGTATCGCCGGGTTAATTGCCGCATACAGCAGGTCCACCAACAAGTTAATCAAAATAAACTCCAACGAAAACAGCAAGACTTCAGCCTGGATCACCGGATAATCACGCATCTCCACCGAGTCGACCAACAGCCTGCCCAGCCCCGGCCAGTTGAACACTTTCTCCACGACGATCGAACCGCCGAGCAAAAAGCCAAACTGTAACCCCATCATGGTGACCACCGGGATCATCGCATTGCGCATCCCATGTTTCACCACCACCATGGTTTCCCGTACCCCCTTGGCCCGCGCAGTGCGCATATAGTCCTCTTGCAGCACTTCCACGAATGAAGCACGGGTAAAACGCGCCATCACCGCCGCCACCGCTGCTCCCAGCGTGATGGAGGGCAAGATATAGTGCCGCCAGCTGTCCGCGCCCACCGTCGGCAGCCAACCCAGATTGACGGAAAACACCTGCATCAGCAGCATACCAAGTGCAAACGCGGGGAATGAAATCCCAGAAACGGCCAGCGTCATACCGAGGCGATCGGGCCACTTATTGCGCCATACAGCAGACACCATGCCGATCCCCATACCGAAGATCGTCGCCCACAGCATGCTGGTCAGAGTCAGCCACAACGTCGGCAGGAAACGCGAGCCGATTTCTTCGCTCACTGGGCGTTTGGATACCATCGAGGTGCCAAAATCCCCCTGCAGCGCATTGACAAAAAAGTGCACAAACTGCTGCGGTAGCGGCTTGTCCAACCCCAAATCCTTACGGACCAGTTGCACCACCGCCTCGTCGGCTTCCGGGCCTGCCGCCAGCCGGGCCGGATCACCAGGCAACATATGGACGAACAGAAACACCAGCACCGCGACAATCAATAACGTCGGGATTAGGCCTAACAGTCGTTTCAGAAAATAATTAAGCATCTCGCGCGAGTCCCCTCACCCCGCCCTCGAAGAGAGCGGGGATGGGTGCCTTATTTAAGGTCGGCATTGTCAAAGTTGAACGAGGTATCCGGCATTACATAGAAACCACTCAACTGCTTGTTATTGGCGGACAACAGGCGTTCTGTCGCCAGGAAGATCCAGGGTGCGTCAGCCCAAATACGATCCTGTGCATCCTTGTACAGTTTTTGCTTTTCGGCACGATCGGTCGTCGCCAGAGCACTGGTCAGATCCTGATCCACCTGCGGATTGCTGTAAAACGCCGTGTTGAACTGCTTCGGCGGTGCGGCCTGGGTAGAGAACAACGGCGACAGTGCCCAATCTGCCTCACCGGTTGACGCAGACCAGCCGGTATAGAACATCCGTACCCCGGTGTCCTTCACTCCAACGCTTTCCACCTGCGCCGCACGCTGGCCGGCATCCATGGCAGTGACCGTCACTTTCACCCCAACCTGCGCCAACTGCTGCTGGGCAAATTGCAGTACTTTTTGCGCAGTACTGTGGTTATGAGAGGACCACAGCGTGGTCGTGAAACCGTTAGGATAGCCAGCCTCTTTCAGCAGTTCGCGGGCCTTGGCCGGATCGTACGGCCACGGCTTATAACGGGTAGCAAAATCGATGGCCGGTGGCACCGGCCCTTCTGCCGGTACCGCATAGCCGGAGAACGCCACCTTGATCAACGCATCTTTGTTGATGGCGTAGTTTAGCGCCTGACGGACCTTCAGGTTGTCAAAGGGCTTTTGGGTCACGTTCAGGCTGATATAACGCTGCAGAATCGAGGGAGCGGCCACCAGATCAAGCTTGGCATTGCCTTCCAACACCTTGGCTTGCTCATAAGGGATCGGGAAGGCAAAGGTCGCCTCGCCGGTTTGCAACATCGCCGCTCGGGTATTGTTGTCCACTATCGGTCGCCAGGTGATGCTGTCGAGCTTAGGTAGCCCCGGTTTCCAATACCCATCAAACTTTTTCACCTTGACGAAGTCGGTTTGGTTCCAGGTCACGAATTGATACGGGCCGGTGCCGACAGGATGGAAACCGATCTCTTTGCCGTACTGCTTCAGCGCCGCCGGGGATATGATCACCGCTGCCGGGTGTGCCAGGTTGTTGATAAACGCCGAGAACGGCGCCTTCAGCACAATCTTCACCGTGGTGGCGTCCACCACCTCGGTTTTGTCGATCATCTTGAACAGGTTGTAGCGTTTGAGGTGGTTGTCCGGGTTGCTGGCGCGATCCAGGTTAACCTTCACCGCCTCGGCATTAAACTCGGTACCGTCGTGGAATTTCACCCCCGGGTGCAGCTTGACGGTGTAGGTCAAACCGTCTGGGCTCACCTCGTAGCTATCAGCCAATACGTTCACCAGTTTCATATCCTTATCAAAACCAAACAGGCCCTGATAGAAGGATTTGGCCACCGCCTGTGACAACGTGTCATTGGCATCATAGGGATCAAGCGTGGTGAAGTTGGACGCGACGGCGATCACCGCATCCTTTGCTGCCCAAGCTGGGCCTGCGCCCACCGCCGCCAGCAGCACGACGGCCGCTAATGCCTTACGTTTGAATGTGTGCTTCATGGTGCTTGCTTCTCCTGAGGTCACTAAAAGGCACCGGCGATCGGGTGACGGGCAACAAAGTGCCCGGGGCCAACCTGCACCAGCGGTGCGGTAACGGGTTCATCACCCAATGCGCGGATCGGGCTGGGGATTTCATCTACCAGCAGCGGCTGGCGTTTGTGATCATGGGTCGGATCGGCCACCGGCACGGCCGCCATCAGCTTGCGCGTATAGGCATGCTGGGGGTTATCAAACACCGCACGACGTGGGCCGATCTCAACGATCTGCCCGAGGAACATCACGGCGACGCGGTGGCTAATACGCTCCACCACGGCCATATCATGGGAGATAAATAAAAAGGCGATGCCAAACTCACGCTGTAAATCGAGCAGCAGGTTGACGATCTGCGCCTGAATCGACACATCGAGAGCCGACACCGACTCGTCGGCGATCACGACTTTAGGATTGAGTGCCAACGCACGTGCAATGCAGATGCGCTGCCGCTGCCCGCCGGAGAATTCATGTGGGTAGCGCCGAGCGTGTTCCGGTTTCAATCCGACACGCTCCAGCAGCCAGGCGACCCTCTCTTGCGCCGCCTTGCCGCGCATCACGTTATGTATCAGCAAGGGTTCCATAATCGAGAAACCGACGGTCAAACGTGGGTCAAGTGAGGCGTAGGGGTCCTGGAAAATAAACTGAATGTCTCGCCGCACATGCTGTAATGCCGACCCTTTCAATTGATTAATCTGACGACCATCAAAAGTAATGGTACCGCGCTGGCTGTCCACCAGCTTCAGCAACGAACGGCCGGTGGTCGATTTTCCGCAACCTGACTCCCCCACCAAACCCAGCGTTTCTCCGGGGTAAAGATCAAAGCTGACATTTTCCACCGCATGTACCTGACGGGTGACACGGTTCAGAATGCCGCTGCGCAGATCAAAGCGAGTAACCAGGTTTTCTACCCGTAGGATCGGCGAGGCGCCTGACGGCACGGTGTCCTGCGGCCCACCATTGTCCGTACCGTCCGGCAACGGAAACTTGGCCGGAAAGTCTTGCGTCGCCATCGAACCGAGCTTCGGTACCGCGGCCAGCAATGCCTGGGTATACGGCTGTTGCGGGGCGGTGAACACGTCTCTCACTGTCCCCTGTTCGACGCTCTCCCCCTGGCGCATCACCAGTACCCGGTCGGCAATCTCCGCCACTACGCCCATGTCGTGAGTAATGAAAATCACCCCCATCTGCATTTCCTGCTGAAGCACACGGATAAGCTGCAGGATCTGCGCCTGAATGGTCACGTCCAGCGCGGTAGTCGGTTCGTCAGCGATCAATAAAGCAGGTTTGCAAGAGAGCGCCATGGCGATCATCACCCGCTGACGCATACCGCCGGAAAGCTGATGCGGATAGCGCTTGAGCACGTCTTTGGCTTCAGGGATCCGTACCAGGTCGAGCATCTGTAAAGCGGCTTGCTTCGCCGTGCGGTGATCCATTGCCTGATGCAGGCGTAAGGATTCGGCGATCTGCTCACCTACCGGGAAGACCGGATTCAGCGAGGTCATGGGTTCCTGAAAAATCATCGCCATATCGGCACCGCGAACCCTGCGCAGCATGCCCTGAGGCGCCTGGGCCAGATCCAGCACGTCACCGCTACGCCGCCGAAACGGCATGGCACCACTGACGATTTCCCCGCCCCCCTGCTCGACTAAACGCATCAATGCCAGCGAAGTGACGGACTTTCCTGAACCGGACTCGCCCACGATCGCCAGCGTTTCACCGCGATCGACATCAAATGACAGGTTACGCACCGCGTTGACGGTTTCGCTCTGTTGATGAAATTGAATACTCAGATCACGCACCGACAGTACGCGCTGCGGTGGCAGCACTAACCCACTGTCGGCCGCGGGTGGCATTAAGGTCTCAGTCATGCACCCTCCTGGCGATCGATTAGCGATAAATCCCTACCGACGGCGCATCGCCGACATAACCAAAACCGCGGTACATACCTTCACTATTAAAAGGCAGCGCCACGTTACCCTGGCTGTCGATGGCGATCATGCCGCCGCTGCCACCCATCGCCAGCAGCTTTTCCATTACCACCCGGTCGCTGGCCTGTTGCAAGCTGAGACCGGCATACTCCATCAAGGCGGAAACGTCATAGGCCGACACGCCGCGCATGAATATCTCACCCGTGCCGGTACTAGACACCGCCACGGTGGCGTTATTGGCATAGCAACCGGCGCCGATAATGGGCGTATCACCGACCCGACCCGCTTGTTTGTTCGTCATTCCGCCGGTCGAGGTCGCTGCCGCCAGGTTGCCCATGACGTCCAGCGCCACCGCACCCACGGTGCCGAATTTACGATCGGGATCAATCGGCTCACCGGTCTGTGCGGCACCGTCATGATCGAGCAACACGCGCCCCTGCTCCGCCTGAGCACGGTGCAATTGGTCAAAACGCTGTTGGGTAAAGAAGAAGTCGGGGGAGACCATTTCCAGGCCATGGGCGGCGGCGAATTTCTCAGCGCCCTCTGCGGCGAACAAGACGTGTTGGCTGTTTTCCAGTACCGCGCGCGCAGCCAGCACCGGATTGCGTATCCGGCTCACGCACGCCACGGCGCCAGCATCACAGGTTCGGCCATCCATCACACAAGCATCCAATTCATGCGTGCCCTGATGGGTAAACACGGAACCTTTGCCTGCGTTAAACAACGGGCACTCTTCCAGTAACCTTACGGCTTCGGTAACCGCATCCAATGCGCTGCCGCCTCTGGCCAGAATCGCCTGACCCGCGCCAACAATGCTGGATAACGCCAAAATATACTCTTGTTCCTTTTCAACACTCAGCGCCGCACGGGTAATTGCACCCGCACCGCCATGAATAGCAATCACTGGTTTGCTCATTTGCCTGACACCCTGTGTTAATCCCGCACCGTTTCCGGGCTGATAATTATTTATTTTATCTTTTCCCGACTATATTTAGCCCGGCATTCTATGTAAAGCATTAAGTCATGGCTCAGCCTTTAGCGTAGCCCGCTTAGATTATTTCGCACATTGAAATAGCTTAATGGAATAAAAACAGTGGGTTATAACGCACTCAAAACGTCATAAATAACGGCTGGGATTTTTGGTAAAAACACCTGACGGAAGGAGAACTATTATCTAAAGAAATAACCGATATCTCTGAACATTTCGAAACCACAGGTTCAACCTGCTGTTTTTACGCAGGCTGAACGCAGAAAATCAATATTCAGAACCCCGATCCCGGTAACAACAAAAATGCTTCTTCTTCCGGCGTAGAGACACGGCCTAATATCGCATTCCGGTGCGGGTAACGGCCGAAACGGTCGATAATGGCTTTATGCCGCAATTCAAAATCCAACTGATCGCCATTATCAAGTTCTCGGTAAAGCGCCAGCGCTTGCTGATGAATCAGTGCCGACTCCGAATGCATAAAAGGCAAATAGAGAAAACCACGTTGCACCGGGCTGAGCTGTTCACACTGCCCGGTGCGGATCGCCTCTTGCGCTAACACCAATGCCATACAGTCGCTGGCAAATGAACGTGGCGTACCCCGGAACAAATTGCGGCTGAACTGATCAAGGACAATCACCTCCGCCAGCCGCCCTTCAATGGTTTCTCGCCAGTGAGCCAACTCTCCGGCAGCGGCGGCATGCCAAATCTCGCTAAAACGCGTATGCAGCAGGCGATCAAAATCATCATCCTTTTTGAACCACAATGCCGGTTCGATCTCGTCGAACCAGAAGTCTAATACCTGTGTGTGCATCACTGCCTCCTGTTGTTTATACCCTTCATACTTGAAGCTGCATCTGTGTTAACTGCGAGCATCCCCCCTGTCACTTACTTGAGTAAGCTCCCGGGGATGAATGCTCTTGTCGCCGTGATGCAACTCCAATTATTTTGGGTATACATCAGCATAGCATCCTTCATAATACCCCTACTTTGCCGAAAATTTCGCGCACCCTGATTACGGAGCTCCCCCGATGGATCATTGCCATACTTCCGATCTCATTTCCCTGGAGCAGGCATTAGAGAAGATGCTCAGCCAGCTTTCTCCCCTGCAACAGACCGAATCCATTGCCCTGACCGCCGCTGCGGGCCGCATTACTGCCGCACCGGTGATATCCCCTATTGATGTCCCGCCGTTCGCCAACTCGGCCATGGACGGTTACGCCGTGCGCCTCGCCGACTTGCAGGCCAACACGCCACTGCCTGTGGCCGGAAAAGCCTTTGCCGGTGCGCCATTCAACGGTGAGTGGCCGGCAAATTCCTGCATCCGCATCATGACCGGCGCGCCTATCCCTGCGGGTACAGAAGCCGTGATCATGCAGGAACAAGCAGAGGTGAGTGAGGCTGGCGTACGCTTCACCGTTGAAGTGCAAACCGGGCAAAATATCCGCTTGGCCGGGGAAGACATCCGCCAGGGCGCAGAGGTGTTGCCCGCAGGTGTGAGATTGGGTGCCGCACAGTTGCCCTTGTTGGCTTCGCTCGGCGTCGCCGACGTACAGGTCATGCGTAAACTGAAGGTAGCCGTATTTTCTACCGGTGATGAACTGCAACCGGTCGGCCAGCCCCTGCAGGCCGGTCAAATTTATGATACCAACCGTTTTGCTGTGCGCCTGATGCTGGAACAACTCGGCTGTGAGACGCTGGATCTGGGCATTATCCGTGATGATCAACATGCGTTGCGCGCGGCCTTTGAACAGGCGGACAGTCAGGCAGATGTGGTGATCAGCAGCGGTGGGGTCTCGGTGGGTGAAGCCGACTACACCAAGCAAATGCTCGATGAGTTGGGCGAAGTCAGTTTCTGGAAGCTGGCAATCAAACCGGGTAAACCTTTTGCTTTCGGTAAATTAAAGCATGCTTGGTTCTGTGGCCTGCCGGGCAACCCGGTTTCCGCAGCCCTGACCTTCTACCAACTGGTACAACCGCTCTTGGCGAAACTGGCCGGGCACAGCGACTGGCATCTGCCACCGCGCCTAAAAGCCCGCACATTGACGCCATTGAAGAAGGCACCTGGTCGCCTCGATTTCCAGCGCGGCGTGTTTACCAGCAATGCTCAGGGTGAGTTGGAAGTGAGCACTACCGGGCATCAAGGGTCGCACATATTCAGTTCATTCAGTCAGGGTAACTGCTTTATCGTATTGGAGCGCGAACGCGGCTTTGTTGCCGCAGGCGAAATGGTCGAAGTTGAGCCCTTCAACGCCCTGCTGAGGAACTGAGCATGCTGCCGGAATTAACCGATGCCGAAGCGCTTCGCTATAACCGCCAAATTATCCTGCGCGGCTTCGACTTTGACGGCCAGGAAAAACTGAAAGCCGCACGGGTGCTGATTGTCGGCCTCGGCGGGTTGGGCTGCGCCGCCGCCCCCTATCTGGTCGCGGCGGGCGTGGGTCACCTGACGCTGGTTGATTTCGACACCGTTTCGCTCTCCAACCTGCAGCGCCAGGTTCTGCATCGCGACGCGCGCATCGGCATGGCAAAAGTGGAGTCTGCCCGCATCGAATTAAGCGCGATCAATCCCCATGTTCACATTGATACCCTTGATGGCCAACTGAATGACGAACAGATGGCGGCGCAGATTGCCGCCTGCGATCTGGTGCTCGATTGCACAGACAACGTGGCGACGCGCGACCTGCTGAACCGCCTGTGTCACGCACAACGCAAACCCTTGGTATCCGGTGCGGCGATCCGTATGGAGGGGCAGCTCAGTGTCTTCACCTATCAACCTGACGAGCCTTGTTACCGCTGCCTGAGCCGGTTATTCGGTGACAATGCGCTGACCTGCGTTGAAGCCGGGGTAATGGCACCGCTGGTCGGCACGATTGGCACCTTGCAGGCCATGGAGGCCATCAAGCTGCTGGCGCAGTATGGCCAGCCACTCACCGGTAAACTGCTGATGTTTGATGCAATGACCCTGCAGTTCCGCGAAATGAAACTGCCGAAGAACCCGCAGTGTGAGGTGTGTGGCGGGGAATAACAGCAACAAAAAAGGCGGGATTGCTCCCGCCTTAGCGTGTCACTGGTTAGGGGCGCGCCCCTACCGAAGCGTTATACGATACCCTGGCTACGCAGATAGTCTTCGTAGTTGCCGGTAAAGTCGACAACCTTGGTCGGTGTCATTTCCAGTACGCGGGTTGCCAGCGAGCTAACGAACTCACGGTCATGGGAAACGAAGATCAAGGTGCCCTCGTACATTTCCAACGCCATGTTCAGCGACTCGATGGATTCCATGTCCAGGTGGTTGGTTGGTTCATCCATAATCAGGATGTTAGGGCGCTGCATCATCAGCTTGCCGAACAACATGCGGCCCTTCTCCCCCCCCGACAACACCTTCACTTTCTTCTTGATGTCGTCCTGGCTGAACAGCAAACGACCCAGTACGCTACGCACCGCCTGCTCGTCGTCTTTTTCCTGTTTCCACTGGCTCATCCAGTCGAATACCGTCAGGGTGTCATCGAACTCGTATTCGTGATCCTGCGCGTAGTAACCAATCTTGGCGTTTTCAGACCATTTCACGCTGCCGCTGTCCGGCTGAGAGTCGCCCACCAGCGTTTTCAGCAAGGTAGACTTACCAATACCGTTCGGGCCCAGCACCGCGACTTTCTCGCCGACTTCAACCATCAGGTTAAACTTGCTGAACAGTGGGCCGTTATCGAAGCCTTTGGTCAGTGCTTCTACTTCCAGCGCGTTACGGAACAGTTTCTTGTCCTGTTCGAAACGAATGAACGGGTTCTGGCGGCTTGAAGCCTTCACTTCTTCCAGCTGGATCTTGTCGATCTGGCGTGCACGCGAAGTTGCCTGCTTGGATTTGGACGCGTTGGCGCTGAAGCGGCTCACGAACGACTGCAGTTCGTTAATCTGTGCCTTCTTCTTCGCATTATCCGCAACCAGACGCTCACGCGCCTGAGTGGCCGCCGTCATGTATTCGTCGTAGTTGCCCGGATAGACACGCAGCTCGCCGTAGTCCAGATCCGCCATGTGAGTACACACCATGTTCAGGAAGTGACGGTCATGCGAGATGATAACCATGGTGCTGTTACGTTCGTTCAGCACCTGCTCCAGCCAACGAATAGTATCGATGTCCAGGTTGTTCGTCGGTTCATCGAGCAGCAGGATTTCTGGATCGGAGAACAACGCCTGTGCCAGCAATACGCGCAGCTTGAAGCCCGGCGCAATTTCGCTCATTGGGCCGTAGTGCTGTTCAACCGGAATACCTACGCCGAGCAGCAGTTCGCCGGCACGCGCTTCAGCGGTGTAACCGTCCATCTCGCCATAAGCCACTTCCAGATCGGCCACTTTATAGCCGTCTTCTTCGCTCATTTCGGCCATCGCGTAAATGCGGTCGCGCTCTTCCTTCACTGCCCACAGTTCATGGTGGCCCATGATGACAGTGTCCAGCACGCTGTATTGCTCAAAAGCGAACTGATCCTGACGCAGTTTACCCAGGCGTTCGTTCGGGTCGAGGAACACGTTGCCGCCGCTCGGTACCAGATCGCCACCCAGGATTTTCATAAAGGTGGATTTGCCGCAGCCGTTGGCCCCGATCAAACCATAGCGGTTACCGCCACCAAATTTAACAGAGATGTTTTCAAACAGCGGCTTACTGCCAAACTGCATAGTGATGTTGTTAGTGCTTAACACAGCGCTCGCTCTTCATATCATTGGGAATGTGATTTGGCGCGCATTATGCCATAACGGGGATAAGAGATCGCGGGAAGTTTTGGTGACAATTTGAGCATCAAGGTAAAGCTCACACCAGGCAGGCAATGGATTCCGTGCAAAAAGTCTACGCGTTAGTAATATGTACCAGACACTTCCAGTGTGCTAGATGACTGCAGCCTAGAAGGCTAGGGCCGAAAACCAGAACTATCAAAACTAAAACAACTTGCTTACAACCGTTCTCTCCCTATTTAAATATGCGTAGCCTCATAAAACCTCCTCGCTATAGAAATAAAGAGATATAACAGTGATTCTATCGTTAGCAGTAGAGAAAATTTAGGTACCACCGACTGAGGGCTACAATGAAACTAGAATTATCATATGATAAGATATTAGATGATAATTAGTTCACACATTAACCATCAGAGTCAGAGGAGTGAGAGTGAATAATAAACTAACTATAATTTCACTTGCGTTATTATTAGCAAGCTGTGATTCTAAAAATACAAACACAATAGAATGCTCTAGTGATATAAGTTCTCAAACACTCACTGAATCCCTAAAAAAATCAGCACTCGAACAGATTTCAGAACAAACATCAAAATATGAAGATGTCACCAATGCCATCAAACGTTCAACTCTTGATAAGATAATTTTTGACATCAAAGACATAACTACAACAAGTAAAGATCCAAATAGCTCGATGCGAACATGTTCAGCAACTGTCGGCATAAAAATAGAACCAGAACAATACAGTGAACTTTCTGATTTTTACAGATTAAATTATAACAAAAATTTAGATAAGGTTATGGAGCGATTCAACTTAGAACGAAATGCAAACATCTTCTCAACTAGAGTCGACTACACGATACAACCTACAGATGATAATAAAACAATTTTTGTTGAAACATCTATTAATAATAGCATTTCTTCTGGTTCAGCCTTTATTTCCACGTTAGCGATAGTAAAACCATACAGAGAGCAGGAAAAATTACTACTAGAAAAGAAAAACCAAGAAAAAATACAGACACAAGCACAAGCACAAGCACAAGCACAAGCACAAGCACAAGCACAGCATAAAATAGAACCTCAAGACCCAGCACTGCAACGTAGCAATCAATTATCCAATCCATCACTTACAGATTCTCGTGATAACTTTATGGCGATTGATAAAAAACTTAGTGACGTTTGGCATTCACTTGGGCAAGAAAAACAAAAAAGACTTATCACTGCACAGCGTCAATGGATAAAAAACAAAGAAGCAATCTGCGGAAAAATATCGATGAAGGGTACAGACCAAGAGGTCAATAAAATGTTTCAGTGTCAATATGATATGACAAAAAATAGAATTTCGGAATTGATGGTTGAGTAACTATATAGATACAAATAGTCATTAACCGAATACTACGTTGCATGCATAGTATTCGGTTTATCTTTTACATATGAAACAACACTGTGATGTTGTTAGTGCTTAACACAGCGCTCGCTCTTCATATCATTGGGAATGTGATTTGGCGCGCATTATGCCATAACGGGGATAAGAGATCGCGGGAAGTTTTGGTGACAATTTGAGCAGACAGCAAGCGCAGAAAAACAAAGAGCACCCTGCGGCCAGCCTGGCATCAAAACAGTCAGGTAGGTCTTCGTGCCGGCAAACAAGTATAAAGGCTACCTCAGTACGAACAGTCCACGGAAGAATGGCGCTATAGAATAACGAGATGGCACATCGTGCAATGAAAAAAATCCTACGTGGCGAGAGTAATACGTCAGACAGAGATGGCTGAGCGTTGTATCTAATACTGGGAGCAAGTCATATAGAATCAATAAGAGAAGGGAGCCTATTCCCCCTTCCTTCTTTCCTTACCACGCGAATCAAGCGCAGACTCGACTGTTCCATGAATCTCGGTAGATTATGTTTCCATCTGTGCACTTCCATGTGATTGCTTCATAACGCAGCTCTAGAGTTTCCAAGTGAGTGCTGCTCATACCGTTAGGAGCAAGATAAGGAGAAACCGTCGTGACTTTGACATTTTCCAGAATGATATTGAAATATTCAGCTTCGATACCCGATTCCATAATACGATACATCTTGATCGTCGCTTTCTTCATTGGTCGGCCTTCACACACTGCGCGATACAAGAGCGGCGTAGTCTTATCGAATTCTTTCACTATCGTGATCGGATTGTGAACACGCGTTCCAGTAAGCTTTCCCCAGCCAGGATCAACCGGAATAGTGACTGCATGGGAGAATGATTTAAGCTCGATAGAACCTAAACGCATCGGCATCATACAGCTACCGACAATCGGGGAGCCATTTTCGTCTTCAAGCCATAAATGTGCAGGGGTAGACATACAATTTCCTTATCGGTGAGATTTTAAATAAAGCTACTGTTTCTGACCTTACCATTTACAATAGCGTGTAAATATAATAATCATAATTATGGCAAATACTCCTGCCGGCCAGACAGGGCTGTTAGGGAAAAAATAACCTTGAAGCAGTGTGAAAATAAACGTGAGAATGATAGGACCATATAGTGATGATAAAAATCTAAGCTGCCACAGTAGAAATTTCTTTAGCGATTTAAGCATGGTTATCGAACCATTCGAGTAATGATGCTTGCTATGCCTAAATCAGACGCCCATTGTGCTTCAAGCGCACCCGCCCGCTCGAATACCGGTTCAATCAGGAAATACATCATTTCCAGTTGTTGCGTGTAAAGCGCCGAGTAGTAGGCAGGGTATTGGATGTGTAGGCGATAGGCACTATCCGCCGCTTTCTGAATTAAACCATATGTAGCGACTACCCCGGCAGCCGTACCAGCTGCACGTCCCGTAAGGGCGCTGAGTTGTATACGTAGATTCATTCCAATACGGACACTGGTAGCGACCGCTAAAGCATATCCGGCACCGGTAAGAGTGCTGGCGGCGATATGGATATTCACGGCCATTAGAGATTTTTTAATGTACTCTAATTGGTCATTATTTTTGTATTTGAGTATTTTTTCAAAATAAATACGAAGCATGTCATAGACCACATCACCATGCTGAACAATGCGAATAACACCATTTCTGAATCGCAGGTCTTCCGTCTTTTGTCGCTGACAAACATCGTTATATTCATCTGTGAAACAGGACGTATAATAAAGAAGACGGGTAGTACCTTTCCCTAAGATATCAATTTGATTTGTGATCTGCTGACCTACGGCAGAGACAGCATGATCGAGCTTCAGCGCAAGAATTTTATTAGCCTGTAAATAACTGATAACTTCATTATTGCTATACATAATCGCTCCTTGATCATTTCATTGTCGTGCAATAATACAAATTTACTTATAACACAAATAACCAATAGGGTGAAATTCAATCATCAGACTTATAATTTACCAGTCAATTCTGATTCTTCATCAATATAAGCAGATTCAGAAGGACGTTGTATTAGCTCCATACCCCCCCTTAAATTAACAAAAAGGAAGCACCAAGCCCCTATTAGTAGTACAAGTCAAGCTCCCACGTCTAAAAACAGAAACGACGCGTTTATTGGGATATGGCAGATATTTAGCGGTAGAGATGTTAGAATGAAATATTCGAATCCTGTATAAGGTTATATCCCTGTCACTTTGGCTTTCCTAAAACGAAATAACTTTATTTTATTCTGTTTTAACCACCTGATTACCTTATTTCCCTCTCTAAAATTGGTTTTGTGATTGGACTCTTAAAACCTGCGTTGATTTAGGCTGGTTATGCGTAATAGCTCACTAAATCGATTCATAACCTTTCGCCAATTATCTCGAAAAATAATAATAAGACACTGATAAATAAATAATTATCACATTCAATACAACTGTAACCAGGTTATCTGAACGCGTATTGCACATGCTTGTACATACAAGTATATGTAAATGTAAGGTTGCAGTTTTGTGATGACGCGAGTGCCGTCAGCGCCGATCGCAGTACCGATTACAGACATGGCGGAAACATGCGGCATTACCAATAAAAATAATGAATAACAAACTCAAAACCTATCACGAGAGATAATGATGAACACTGCAGAAAACGCGTTATCCGAGAATCAAACCGCCGAAAAGAAGGCGGTTAATTATAAGGTCATCTTCGGTGCCAGCCTGGGCAACGGGTTGGAGATCTTTGACTTCACCGTCTACAGCTTCTTTGCCGCTATTATCGGTAAGCTGTATTTCCCTAGCGACAGCGCCTACGGGTCTTTATTAATGTCGGTGGCGGTCTTCGGCGTCGGTTTTATTATGCGTCCGCTGGGCAGCATGGTCTTGGGCGCTTATGCTGACCGCGTCGGGCGCAAGGCGGCCATGTTGATGACCATCGTCCTGATGGGCGTCGGTACCGCTTTGATTGCCTTTGCCCCCACCCATGCGCAGATTGGCGTCTTCGCCCCCATACTGATTGTGGTCGGGCGACTCATTCAGGGCTTTGCTGCCGGTGGTGAAGTCGGTTCGGCCACGACGTTGTTGTTGGAGTCTGCCGGCGCCAATCAGCGCGGTTTCTTTGTCAGTTGGCAGGCGATTAGCCAAGGTATCAGCGCCCTGCTGGGTGCCTCTTTCGGGTTGTTGTTAACCTATTTTCTCTCAGAAGAAGCGCTCTACTCCTGGGGCTGGCGCGTGCCCTTTATTATCGGCCTGCTGATCATTCCTGCCGGCGTGTATATCCGTAAACACCTGGAAGAAACCTACAGTGGGGAAGCACAAGATAAAAAACACCCCTCGACAAACCCGGTGCTGGATTTGCTGCGTAACCACGTCAAAGACCTGCTGCTGGGCGTGCTGATTATCATGTCCGGCACGGTGATGGTTTATATTGTGCTGCTGTATATGCCAACCTATATGATGCAGACCTATCACATCGCAGGTCCTGTCGCCTACCTGTTCAGCTGTATCGCTTCCATAGTGCAAATCATCGCCGTGTATTACGCTGGCCGCTATGTGGATCGCGTGCAAAACTACAAAAAACCGCTGATTCTCTCGATTTTTGCCTCATTGGTGCTGATTTACCCGACCTTTTGGTTTTTGGGTTCCGCCGAGTATCTATGGTTAGCCATCGTTATCCGCATCCTGCTGATCGGCGCTCTGGGCATCAACATGTTAACGAGTACCATGCTGATCGTCTCAGCGCTACCGCGCCACGTCCGCGCCACCGGCACCTCGATGATATACGCTTTTGGCGTGACGCTGTTTGGCGGCTCGGCACAGCTTATCGTCACTTGGCTGCTGGATGTGAGCGGCAATCCACTGGCTCCAGCGTGGTACGTCACCGGTATGCTGACGATTAGCCTGATTGCAACCACCCTGTTCAGAGAAAGGCACAAAGACTGAGGGGAAAGTTCACGACCTGACCCTAGCCATCACACGCTGGCTTACCGTGGCGCCGGCCTGAATCATCGATTCGGGCTGGCGCAGCGCAGCAACAGTACCGTCGATATCACTAAGGCAAGCTTTGCTGCAGGCTAAGCAGATTCTGCGGTACCACTCTGATTAATCCTCCCCGGGGGGTGTCAATATCGGCGATCATCGCCATCGATAAAGCCACCATCGCCGGTAGCACCAGCGGGAAAATGCTTTTCCCTACCTGGCTCCGAGCGCTGTATCCCACCAACATGCAACAAATCAGCGCAATCACGATCAGCAAGATCCAGGCGGAAACCGGTATACGATTCAACCATGCGGCCTGGGTATAACCCTGTGTATTGATCACGTCGTTCATGCCTGACACCGCCAGCGCGACAATGGGTGTCGCCTGCTCTTTTGCCGCCTGCTGGATTTCCGACCACAGCTGCGCCTGTTGCCCATTGGTCTGTTCGGCAAGCGCCGCCAGAGCTTTGACGTCGCGTGTCTGGTAGTAGTCTATTCGCAGCTGGACATAGTGTTTTAGCAAACTGCGGATCTTTTCGCGCCTGTCGCTCGAAACCAAATCGGCCCGCAGAAATTCGGTACCTATGGCGTTGGCTTCCTCTTCTTCATAGTTTTTCCGCTGATCGTATCTGCTGATGGCCATAGAAAAACTAAAACCAATCAGCAACGCCAACAGCGTCAAGGTCGCTCCTTGCACAAGGTTAAAATCATCCAACTCTGCACCATCAAGGCGTTTTTTCCTTCTGAGCAGAAAAATACTTCCCAAAGACCCCAGCGACATCAGGGCAAAAAGCGCTAAAAACAAAAACAGAGGATGCCGGAGAATTTGCTCCATATGCTCGCCTCGTTGCTGAGTTATTGATTCATCAATATTTATTAGTAATAATTGCACAAAATAAACTCGTCAACCTGATTACAAAAGATAATATTATTATTCTGTATCGAACCCATGATGAGTAAGTTAATAACCTCAAGCTGTCACTTATTTTCTATTTTCCTTTCTGCTATTAAGGTGTCATATCACACCCTAAGATTAATGTTATTTCCATATGCTAAGCGCCTCGGGTTAGGCTGCCGGCCCTTTCGCCTTACGCGGACCGGCAGGATCAACCGTTTTATTATCCTCAGCTAATTAATTTGCCTTGGCGTCGGCTTGGTTCATCTTTTGGGGTTAACGTGACGCTGGAAATCACAGGCGTATCCCGTTTCTATTCTCAATAGAGCGATGGCTCAATCAGGAAAACAGCCATTGATGCGTGCATAGGGTGCCGCGTCACTAAACAAGGGTTCGGAACCGCCATCCGTAAGAAAATCCGTGGTCAATTTTGCGGTGTGCGACCATAACGTTTGCGGGATCCATGAGCCGACGCTGACCCGTCTTACTCCCAGGGCGGCAAGCTGATCGGCAGGCAAAAGACCGGGCCAGGCGATCACGTTTAGCAGCAGTTCCGTATTGTCGGAAATTTCACGGATGGCCTGCGGATCGGTCACCCCCAAAACAAACAGGCCGTCCGCCCCTGCGTCGCGGTACAATTTGGCACGCGCCAACGTTTCATCCACCTGCATGGCGGCAGGTACCAAATTGCGCGCGTAAACATCCGTACGGGCATTGATGTAAAGTTTGACGCCCATCCGTTCCGCGACTTTGCGCGCCAGGCCAATTTTTTCACATAGCGTTTGCGGCTGGTCCACGCCATCCTGAATATTGATACCGACCGCGCCGACATCAATAAAACGTGCTACTACACGTTCAAGGCTGTGTTCCGCCGTGGCATAGCCACCTTCAATGTCGACACTGAGCGGTACGTTAATCACGCGTGCTATCGAAGCGATACTTGCAAGATGCAGCTCCAACGGCAATTTATCTCCATCGCGATAGCCCAATGACCACGCAACGCCGGCGCTGGTTGTCGCAATCGCCGCGGCGCCAAGGCTTTCAATCAGTAATGCGCTACCGGCATCACAGGCATTGGGTAGCCGCAATGGATGAGGTTGACGGTGTAAATGGGCAAAAACGGTGGCGTTATTATTGAGGTCCATAAAATTCTCCCGAAAAAACGCATTCTAACCACCGCCAATATGGATGATAATAGCCACGAATTTCAGACATTCATTCCTTAGGAGAACGAATGGAAGAGCCTTCCTTACACCTGGTGAAAGCCTTTGTCGCAGTGGCGGAACACCAAAGCTTCGCTAAGGCGGCGCAAGCGCTGAGCATGACCCCTTCCGCAGTTAGCCGCTTGGTCAAGAAACTTGAGCAGCAGGTTGATATGTTGCTGATCAATCGCACCACCCGCGCAATGTCACTCACCGACGCCGGACAACGTTATTTCATTGATTGCAGTAACGCCCTTGAGCAATTACGTATCGCTTATGAGCGCATGCGCGATGAAAAAAGCCAGCCAAGGGGAACGCTACGGCTCAGCACTTCGTTGTCTTTTGGACGCCTCCATGTGGCACCGCATCTGTCGTCCTTTATGGTGCAATATCCCCAATTACGCGTAGACCTGCTGATGACCGACCGTTATGTCGATATCGTCGCGGAACGCGTGGCGGTGGCTATCCGCATCGGTCGTTTGCCGGATTCGAGTTTGGTCGCGCGTAAGCTTCTCAATAATCGTCGTATTCTGGTTGCCTCACCGCGCTATCTGCAACAATTTGGCGAACCCACCGATCTGGAAGAACTGCAACAGCACGCTTGTCTGGTATCGACGGCAAGCCACGACGGCGATAACTGGCGCCTGTTTGGTCCTGCGGGTGAAACCGTTTTTCGCCCCAAGGGCCGAATGCGTGCGGACAATGGTGATGCTGTTAAGCAATTTTGCCTCGACGGACAAGGCATCGCCTTTCATTCCGCAGTGACCATGGCCGATGCCATACATTTGGGGGCGTTGGTGCAGGTATTGCCGAAATGGGCTGGCAGAGAGACCGGGGTATATTCCGTTTATCCGCCGGGGCCCGTGGGGCCAGCAGCGCGAGCTCTGGTTGATTTCTTGACTCTGCGATGGCAGCAGGAACTCTGTCTGCAAACCGCCAGGATCCCGTGATTTGCGACCGCCAGGTTAGCCAGCATACCCGGACATCCCTACATAAAATTTTGCCGATGCAAAACCTCGATAAACGCCTGCGACGCTGCGCTACGGTAGGCACCCTTGCGTTGCAGCAATACCACCTGGCGCACAGGCATGGCGTCAATAAGTGATACCGGGTGCAACTGTGGGTTTTCTAAGGCAATCGCCGCCGGCAGCAAGGTCGCCAGTTGGCTACGGCGCACAATGTCAATGATGGCGCCAATCGCATTGGCCTCCATCGCCACTCGGGGACGAATGCCCAGCCGCTGGCAATAATCGTCGATAAACTGACGAGTCGCGAAGTCCTCACTGAGCAACACCAACGGCTGCTGTTCGAACGCTTGCGCAGACAAAGGTTCGCGCTGTTGAGCCAGCGGATGATGAGTCCCAACCATCATATTCAGTGACTCGCTAAACAAATCCTCTGCTTCAATATCCGCCGATTGCGCCTGGCCGAAAGCAATGCCCAAATCCAACCGATCTTCCGCCAACTGCGCCTCAATCCTGTCCTGCGTCATTTCATGAATACTCACCGAAACGCCCGGATAACGCCGATAAAAAGCGTCGATAACCGGCCCAATCAGATAGGCGGTAAACGTGGGTGTCATGGCTAACCGCAGGCTACCGCGTTCCAATGTCGCCACATCATGAATTGCCCGCGTTCCTGCCTCCAGATCTTGCAATGCCAGCCGGGCATAGCGCATCCAGGCCGCGCCGGCGTCGGTCAAACGTACCGCGCGTCCGGTGCGATCAAACAGGGGGGTGCCTAGTTGCTCTTCCAACTGCTTGATTTGCTGCGATAACGTGGGTTGGGAGACATGCAGCACTTCGGCCGCGCGGGTGAAATTACCCTGCTCGGCAACGGCGAGAAAATAACGGATGTGTCGTAACAGCATAGCGCACCTACTATTGGTAATTCCTATGGCCATCATTATAAATGGGTCTTAGACCCTATAGCCAGTACGGCGCATGATGCATCCATCGCTTAACAGCAACCCGATGGAGAAAATATGAAAGAAGTGATCGAGGGTTTTCTGAAGTTCCAGCGCGAAGCATTCGTCGAACGTACGGCATTGTTCCAGCAATTGGCTACCCAACAAAGCCCGCGCACCCTGTTTATCTCATGTTCTGACAGCCGTCTGGTGCCGGAACTGATTACCCAGCGTGAACCTGGCGACCTGTTTGTGATCCGCAATGCCGGCAATATTGTGCCTTCGTTCGGCCCCGAGCCGGGTGGCGTCTCCGCATCAGTGGAATATGCCGTCTCTGCGCTCGGCGTGGAAGATATCGTGATCTGCGGGCATTCCGACTGTGGCGCGATGACGGCGATTGCCACTTGCCAGTGCCTGGATCATATGCCGACCGTAGCAAACTGGCTGCGCTACGCCGATTCCGCCAAGGTGGTCAATCAGGCTTATCCGCATGCCTCCGAAGGGGAACGCGTCAGTGCTATGGTCCGTGAGAACGTCATCGCGCAACTGACCAATATTAAAACCCACCCTTCCGTTGCCCTGGCGCTTGAACAGGGGCGACTGAAGCTGCACGGCTGGGTTTACGACATCGCCAGCGGCTGCATCGAAGCGCTGGATGGTGAAACCCGACGCTTTATTCCGTTAGCCACTAATCCTGAAGTCACGGCAACCCCTGCCGTAGCCCGTTTTTAATTTCATTTATTAAAGGAGACAATATGACACAGTCACTGCATCACTCATCTTCACGCGAAGCCTTAACCGACATCATTATGGACGCCAAGATCCGCAAAAACCTGACCTTCGAAGCGATTAATGAAGGTACCGGCCTGAGCCTGGCGTTTGTCACCGCGGCGCTGCTGGGACAGCACCCGCTACCAGAACAGGCTGCCCGCGCCGTTGCCGCTAAGCTCGATCTGGACGAAGACGCCGTACGTCTGCTGCAAACCATCCCGCTACGCGGCAGCATCCCTGGCGGTGTACCGACCGATCCGACCATTTATCGCTTCTACGAAATGGTGCAGATTTATGGTTCCACGCTGAAAGCCCTGGTGCATGAACAGTTTGGCGACGGCATTATCAGCGCGATCAACTTCAAACTGGACATCAAAAAAGTGCCGGACCCGGACGGTGGCGAACGTGCCGTGATCACCCTGGACGGCAAATACCTTCCCACTAAACCTTTCTGATAGCCCATTGCCGGTGGCCCCCACCGGCAAATTGACAACCCGACAATCCTTGGCTAAATTAACTGCGTTCTAACGCCTTTCTGGCGTTTTTCACTACCCGAGGCCTGTATGTTGGAGATTGTAGCGACCCGATAGTCACTTCCTTGCCGTTTTGGCAGGAGGTTCTGACGTATCCGACACGCATTTGCGTGGGGATGCGTGTATCTGGGTTTACTGCAGGATTTCTCAACATGAACATTTCCAAAGCGGAACAACGCGTGCTGCACGTGTTGGCTAAAGGTGGTTATATCGCGTTCACCCGTGATAACGCGGGTCGTGTGACCCACGTTCAATGCTTTACCCGCGAAGGGCTAGGCCTGGCCGATTGCTCTCTACCCATCTTTACCAAACTCAAAACCAAACGCATGATCCTTTCCCGCCAGGGACGCCCTTATCGCGTAACTATCACCGGGCTGAAAGCCGTACGTGCGCAATTGGATAATCGCTAATCATTTTTACCGGTCAGGCCTAGGCTTTGGCCGGTTTCACTCTTATTTGGAGACTGTTATGACTTTTATTATTCGTCATGAAGAATCGGGCGACATCTGCGCCATCGAAGCCCTGACCGCTGCCGCATTTTTGAGTGAGGAGCACAGCAGCCATACGGAGCAGTTTATTGTCAACGCGCTGCGACGTGCCGGTGCCTTATCCTTATCTTTGGTTGCCGAGCGGGATGGCATACTGATTGGGCACGCCGCCTTATCACCGGTAACGATCAGCAACGGCGAGAAAGGCTGGTACGGACTGGCGCCGGTTTCGGTGCTGCCGGCTTACCAGAATCAGGGGATAGGCAGCCAATTGATCCGCCAACTGTTGACCGAACTGCAAGAAAGCAGCGGAGCGGGTTGTGTGGTGCTGGGCAATCCAGGTTACTACGGCCGCTTTGGTTTCATGGCACAGGCAGGTCTGACACTGCCGGGCATTCCAGCTGAGTATTTCCAGGCTCTGTCATTCAGTGGCCCATTCCCGCAGGGCACGGTCACTTTCCATTGTGCATTTGACGCTACGGTATAACGCTACATAAGGCAGTGCCCGAATCAGGGCCTGCCTTAACACAGGGTGTTTACGCTTGATCGCCATAACGGACAATGGTCAATCGTTCTTCTTCCGAAGGCCCCACAAAGTATTGAGTGAGTAAATCAAATGCCTCTTCGGTTAACACGAAGGGATGATCGCCGCGCTCGTTTCTGATTCTTATCCGGCTCTTGCACTGCGCATCGCTCACTTCCAAAAAATGCAGGCAATGGTCAACGCCAGCCCGATCGGCTAATTGCCTGGCCCACAGCCGGCGATCCGGCGTATTCATCGGGAAATCCAGTACCACAGACAGCCCATTAGCCAGCAGTTGCACAATGTGCTCACTCAACGCCTGGCGTAAGCGAGCTGAATAACGGGCGTAGTCTTGCAGGGTCGCCATCTGTTGTTCATACAACGTCGCCAACCAACTGTCTTCAACCAGCAACAATGTATCGGCTTGCTGTGCCAGGCTATTCGCCAATGTTGACTTGCCGGAGCCGGCTTTACCGCACATCAGGTGTAAAACGGCGGGGGGATGATTCTTCATAAGTGCCTCCTGGGGATATTATATTGCCAGTCGGAGGACCTTTTTGCCCCGCCTGACTGGCGGGGTTTCGCTTATAACAGACGCGCTATCCCACCACTCTGAGAATGGTGATAATAATCTGCGCGAA
Source organism: Serratia sp. PL17 (assembly GCF_017832355.1). Lineage (GTDB taxonomy): Bacteria > Pseudomonadota > Gammaproteobacteria > Enterobacterales > Enterobacteriaceae > Serratia. The sequence continues at coordinate 258,378 of NZ_JAFIBY010000001.1, read as the reverse complement.
TGAAAAAAGGCTTCTGTTCATCAGTTATGAATAAGACAAAAGGACCAGGCTGTCAACGATCAAAGAAACGCGCTAAGCGCACCAGGTGTCACGGATAAAATCGGCAAACAGCCGAACTTTTTGCTGAACATGGCGACGCGTCGGGTACACCGCGAACAGTTGATGGGTGTGGCTAACACTATCCGGGAATAATCGCACCAACCGACCTGCAGCAATCTCGGGATCGGCGACAAATGATGGCAACGAACCAATGCCTAACCCTGCGCCAATCATGTCACGCAGCATCAGGCTGTTATTTGCAGTGAACCGCGGTTTGACCACCACGCTCATATCTTCTTCACCCAACGTAAAATGCCAATGCCCAGGCTTTTCAGCTAATGAATATGCCAGACAATGATGCTGCTGCAACTGCACCAACGACTGCGGAGTGCCGTATTGCGCCAGATAAGCCGGTGCAGCACAAATCCGTTGCTGTACCTCGGCAAGGGCGCGGGCACTCAGAGAAGAATCCGGTAAATGGCGGCGAATACGCAGAGAAATATCAAAACCCGCCGCTACCACATCCAACACTCGGTCATCCAGGGTCAGTTCAACCTGAAGTTCAGGATAGCGTTGCATAAACTGCGGCAACAAGGGTGATAACACCATCAGGCCAAATGACAGCGGCGCATTGACACGTAACGTGCCGGCCACCCGTTGAGTCGTATCAGCAACCGACTGCTCCAGCGCATCAAACTCTGCTAATAACCGACACGCCTCCTGATAATACAGCTGTCCCGCCTCGGTCAGGCTCATGGTACGCGTGGTGCGCGCGATCAACACCGTGCCCAACCGAGTTTCCAACTGCTTGATCTGCTTGCTGAGGGCCGCGGGTGTTACCGACAAGTCCTCGGCTGCCTTGTAAAAACTGTTGCGTTCAACCACTCGGCGGAATGCCCGCATCGCCAGTAAAACGTCCATATAATTTCCAAAAAGTTAATTATAAATTAAATAAACCACAGATTATTAACCTAAACAACATCAGTAAACTCCAGATCAGCCACTTCATAACGTGAAGTGAAATCAATAAGTTGATCATCAAGGAGTTCAAAATGAAAAAGACCCTCATCGCCCTGCTGCTCGGCCTGAGCAGCGCAGCAACACCGCTCGCCTCGTTGGCGCAACCGACAGCGAACACCGCAACGCGTCAAGCTGGCTACGTTCAACCCCTTACTGCCGAAAACAGTCTGTTATTGATGGTCGATCTGCAAGACATGTTCGGCATGACCATCTCCTCTATTGATCAGACCAACCTGGTGAACAACGCCACGGGCATCGCCAAAGCAGCCAAGGTATTTAATGTGCCCACCATTTTGGCCTCAGCTAATGCCAAAAGCTTTGCTGGCCCGTTTTTTCAGCAGGTAACCCAAGCCCGCCCTGATTTGAAGGTGTATGACCGCACCGCGATTAACGTCTGGCAAGATCCTCGGGTGGTGGAACAAATCAAGCAGTCTGGTCGCAAGAAGATCATTATTGGCGGCCTGTGGACGGCCAGTTGCGTCATGTTGCCGGCGCTGTCTGCACTGGGAGAAGGTTACGAAGTCTACATTTTGTCGGACGTCACCGGGGATATCACCGCAGATACTCAACACAATGCGATGCAGCGACTGATTCAGGCCGGAGCCACACCGGTAAACTGGGTGGCGCTGATGCTGGAATGGCAGCAGGATTGGAGCCACAAAAACACGGCCGGCGGAGTTTTAAAGATTGCCAGTGAACATGGCGCCAGTTGGGGCATGGGGGCAAACTACGCTGGCGCAATGAACGTCGGCAGCGAAGCCAAATAATCGCGCCCTGATAGCCCGCTCTGGCGGGCTTTTAACCAACGTGATAGCCGCGACTGTCCTGAGGGGCCTGTTCCCGCTGATCCAGGCCATAATCGCGTACCACTTCTGCTACCCGCAGGCGATAGTACGCCAACACGTCATGGCGCCCACGCGCCTGCGCAGCCCGATGCTGTTCGATGTTGCGCCACTGTTGAACTGCCGCCTCATCACGCCAAAAGGAAAGCGACAGCAACCGCTGCGGATCGGCCAGGCTTTGAAAACGTTCAATGGAAATAAACCCGTCAATTTCCGCCAACAGCGGTTTCAGTTCGGCAGCCAAATTAAGGTAGGTTTCACGTTGCCCGTCGGCAGCCTGCAATTCAAAAATAACGGCAATCATAATGTGCTCCTGTCAGAGGTAAATTCAGGGCAAACTGCCATGAGGTTCTCCCTCACGCCAGGCCGGTGTGAAGACACATCCTAGCGCTAGACTGATTGCAATACTTCGCCTAAGCTCGAAATATGAATGACATCCATATTGAAGACCGTTTGGCAGCGCTGACTGCCGCCATTGCCGACCGAACCCGGGCACGTATGCTGTGCCTGCTGATGGATGGGCGTGCCTACACCGCAACGGAGCTCAGTGCGGCGGTTGAAGTGGCGGCCTCTACCGCCAGCGGCCATCTGGCGCGCCTGCTGGAGCAGCGATTGATCCTGTGTATCAAGCAGGGGCGCTATCGCTATTTCCGTCTGGCCGGGCCGGCGGTCGCAGCCGCGCTGGAAACGCTGATGGCGCTGGCCGGTGTCGAAAAACCCATCGTAAAAAGCAGTACCCCAACGTCCCTGCAGTTCGCCCGTACCTGTTATGACCATATGGCCGGTGAAATCGCGGTAAAATTGCACGATCGTTTGCACCAGCTATGCTGGCTGGAAGGCGACGAACATTACCGGTTGAGTGATATGGGCCGGACGGCTTTAACTCAGTTGGGCGTTGACTGTTCTGCGGCACTTTCCCGGCGGCGTTTCGCCTGCGGCTGTCTGGACTGGAGCGAACGTAAAGCCCATCTTGGTGGCGCACTGGGTGCCGCGTTGCTCAATACATTTATCGAACGCAGTTGGATCCGACGCCAACTCGATAGCCGCGAATTGCAACTCACCCCCGCCGGTAAAAAAGTGCTGAAAGCACATTTTGATATCACGCTCTAACCCTGCGCCGCGTTAGCTTTGCTGCAATACTGAGAAAGCACAACGTCAACCCGAGGACTCTTCATGATCGATCAAACCCAATTCCCGATCGTCAAACGCTGGCCCGCCCAGCATCCTGAAAGGCTACAACTTTACTCTCTGCCTACGCCCAACGGCGTCAAGGTTTCCATCATGTTGGAAGAGATAGGTCTACCTTATGAACCGCACCTGATTGATATCGGCAAGAACGAAACATGGACACCGGAATTTCTGTCGCTGAATCCGAACGGTAAAATCCCGTCGATCATCGATCCCGATGGTCCTGATGGCAAACCACTGGCCCTGTTTGAATCCGGCGCCATCCTGTTATATCTGGCGGAGAAAAGCGGGAAGTTTCTGCCGCAGGATCCTGCCCTGCGTTATGAAACTATTCAGTGGGTATTCTTCCAGATGGCGGCGGTCGGCCCCATGTTCGGTCAACTTGGTTTCTTCCACAAATTCGCCGGCCGCGAATATGAGGATAAACGCCCATTAGAACGCTATACAAATGAATCCAAGCGCCTGCTCGGAGTGCTGGAAAGCCGACTGGAAGGCCGTGATTGGATCATGGGCCAGGATTACAGCATCGCCGACATTTCACTGCTGGGTTGGGTGCGTAATCTGATCGGCTTCTATGAAGCCCGCGAGCTGGTTGAATTCGACAGTTTCCCACGCGTGGGACAATGGCTGGAGCGTGGTCTGGCACGCCCGGCAGTGCAGCGCGGTTTGAATATCCCCGCCCGCAACGCATAATTTATTGCCTGGGATAGCCGCCCGGCTATCCCATTCTCACTCCCGTCATAAAAGTGTCACGCACCTGCTCTACCCTCCTTACGTAACAAATTGATGCTAATTATGTTGTTATATTACGACAAGGAGCTTTCCCCCATGCAACATTCCGTTTCCCTGATCGCCGGTGCCGTGTTATCCGCCTTACTGTGTGCCACCGCCTTCGCCGATGACACCACCGTCAATACCGCAAGCCTTTCCGAGCGTGCAGCACGCGGCGACATCGTCGAGCCTGGTGGCGCACGCCGACTGAGCGGCGACCAAACCGCGGCACTGAAAGCGTCACTGTCCAACACCACGGCCAAAAACGTGATTTTGCTGATCGGCGATGGCATGGGTGATTCTGAAATTACCTCGGCACGTAACTATGCCGAAGGTGCAGGCGGCTATTTTAAAGGCATAGATGCCCTGCCGCTGACCGGCCAATATACCCATTACTCACTCGATAAAAAAACCCACAAACCTGACTATGTCACCGACTCCGCCGCCTCAGCGACCGCATGGTCGAGTGGCGTTAAAACCTATAACGGGGCTCTCGGCGTCGACGTCAACGGTAAAGATCAGCCGACGCTGTTAGAGATTGCCAAAGCTGCGGGTAAAGCCACGGGCAACGTCTCTACTGCCGAACTGCAAGACGCTACGCCGGCAGCACAAATTTCTCACGTTACCTCGCGTAAATGCTACGGCCCGGAAGAGACCAGCGAAAAATGCGCAACCAACGCGCTGGAAAACGGTGGCCGTGGTTCCATCAGTGAGCAGTTACTCAAAGCCCGCGCCGACGTCACGCTCGGCGGAGGTGCCAAATCCTTTAATCAGCTCGCGAAAAGCGGCGAGTGGAAAGGAAAATCACTGAAAGACCAAGCAACGGCACTTGGTTATCAATGGGTTGAGAACCTCGATGCCCTGAACGCCGTGAGCGTGGCTAATCAGCAAAAACCGCTGTTGGGGCTGTTTTCCGGCGGTAATATGCCCGTTCGCTGGCAAGGGCCGAAAGCCACCTATCACGGCAATATCGACAAACCGGCGGTAACCTGCGAAAACAACCCGGCACGCACTGCGGATATCCCAACGCTGGCAGCCATGACAGAAAAAGCTATCGATCTGCTGAAAACCAATCAAAACGGTTTCTTCTTGCAGGTTGAAGGGGCGTCGATCGACAAGCAAGATCATGCCGCTAACCCATGCGGTCAATTTGGTGAAACTGTCGATTTGGATGAGGCCGTACAAAAAGCGCTGGAATTCGCCCGTGCCGATGGCAATACCCTGGTGATCGTCACCGCTGACCATGCCCACTCCAGCCAGATTATCGCTGCCGATGCCAAGGCCCCCGGCCTGACGCAAATGCTGACCACCAAAGATGGTGCGCCAATGACCATCAGCTACGGGAATTCAGAAGAAGATTCTCAGGGGCACACCGGCACACAATTGCGGGTCGCCGCCTACGGCCCACATGCCGCCAACGTGGTTGGGCTAACCGATCAAACCGATCTGTTCTATACCATGCGTGACGCCATGGCGATTAAGTAAGCCCGTGGCTGGCTAAATCTGCCCCCCATTCATCCTTTGTCTTTCAGGCGGTGAATGGGGCCTTTACCCTTTAACCCCCCCCTGCGGCTGCTATATTGAAGCGCCATTTTCGCTTATGAGAAGAACTCTTTATGGCGTTACTCCGTTGGGCTGGTTCCTTGTTTGCTTTCATGCCGTCTCTCGGTGAAAATCGGTTTTGATTCTGTCTGTGATATCAGGCAGGCTAAGCCTCATTCTCGAAGGCCTGATCACTCCCGGCAACGTTGAGCTGCAAGTGACTGCTCTGAGTATCATGACCGCTGGTCCAACCCTGCAAAAACTGTTACCCCGCTTGTTGAAAAACCGGTGTCAGCCTGCCCAACAATAAGGAGCTATTTTTGAATGTGATCACCTTGCCCTTCGCCACAGAACGTCTGCAACTGCGCCGCTTTACGCCTGCCGATCTCGATGCCTATGCAACTTACCATCGCTTGCCAGAGGTTTATCGGTACCTGTACGCGCCAACACCCAACGACGCGCAACTGGCCGACCTGCTTGCCGATGCAGTGGCTTCGCGCTTTAGCAAAGACGGCGACGTTTTTTATTGTGCCGTCACGGTGAAAGACAGCGGCGATCTGATCGGTGAAGTCCTGTTAAAGCTGGCCAATCGCGCCGCGTTACAAGGAGAGATTGGCTATATCTTCAACCCGGCCTATGCGGGTAAGGGCTATGCCATTGAGGCCGTACGGGCAGTCCTGGAGCGCGGGTTTAACCAAGTGGGTTTTCACCGTATTTTTGCCCGTCTCGATGCCGCCAATCGTGGCTCGATCGGCGTGGTTGAACGTTTGGGAATGCGTAAAGAAGCGCACCTACGACAAAATGATCGCTTCAACGGTGAGTGGGGTGATGAGCTGATTTACGCTCTGCTGGCTGAAGAGTGGAATCAGGCATTGGTGCAAGACAAGCTTTAGGCATCTGCCAGCATCTTTGCCGCCATCTGTTTATAACTCGCCACCAACTCGCGGCCCTCATCCGGGCCGGTACTCACCGCGAGCCGCATCGTGGCTTCCCCCAAATGCATCAACAAGAAGGCAGCATGCTCAACCGATGCAGGATCCGCTTGCGGCCGCAGTCGACGTATCGCCGCTGCCAGCAATGCCCCGTTCAGCCGGCTTTCCGCCACTTCCTCTTCGCGCAGAGTCTTGTTGGCCTGTGTCGCTGCCCAGATATCCCGCATGACAGGTTCAGCCAGAAACAACGCATAATATTCATCGATCAGGCAGTTAAACGCTTCAATTAGCTGGGGTAACGACTGGACTTGGACGAGCCCCTGTTCAATACATTCACGCGCTTCCTGGTTATAACCTTGTGCCAACACGCGGACGATCGCCGTTTTATCCGGGAAATACTGATACAACGCCCCGATAGAAATACCGGCATTCTGCGCCACTTCACTCATGCGCATTGCATCGCTGCCCTGCGCGGCGATCAGTGCAGTCGCACAATCCAGAATCAATTTTACCTTTTCCCGGCTACGCGTTTGGCTGGGTTTACGCCGCAATGCGGGCGATTTTTTTTGCTTATCATTCATCATGCATCGTCCTTTGAACAAAAAACTGCCTTGACAATAATACGAGGGTTTATCATATTTACAAAACATGAGTAATACTCACATTTGGAGCAACACCATGAACACCAACCAAAACGGGTCACCTATTCTGGTTTTAGGCGCGACCGGTAAAACTGGCAGCCGCGTAGCAGCACGGTTACAACAGCTGGAGATACCCGTACGCGCAGCGCATCGTCGTGCAGCCATTCCTTTCGACTGGCAAAATAGCACCACCTGGCACACGGCCTTACAAGGTGTCAAAAAGCTGTACCTCAGTTTCCAACCCGATCTCGCCGTGCCGGGCGCCATCGATACCCTGGAGCACTTTTGCCAACAGGCAGTAAATCGTGGCGTGCAAAAAATTGTGCTGCTCAGTGGCCGGGGTGAAGACGAGGCTCGCCAAGCGGAGGACGTGGTTAAAAACAGCGGTGCAGATTGGACGGTGTTGCGTGCCAGTTGGTTTATGCAAAATTTCAGCGAGAGTTTTATCCTCGACGATCTGCTAAATGGCCAGGTTTACTTGCCGCCGGGTGAGATCCCCGAACCTTTTATTGATGCAGAAGATATTGCCGACGCTGCGGTCACGGCCCTCACCCAGCCTGGCCACAGCAATACGTTGTATGAACTGAGCGGTCCGCGTTTGATGACCTTTGCGCAAGCGGTTGGCGAAATCGCCCTTGCCAGCGGACGCGAGATCCACTACCAGCAGGTGCCTGTCGCCGATTACGTCGGCTACCTGCGGGAAGCGCAACTACCGGCGGAAATGATCGCACTGTTGGAATATCTATTTAGCACCGTACTGGACGGGCGCAACGCTTCAGTGACCGACGGCATTCAGCGCAGTCTGGGGCGTGCGCCGCGTGATTTTAGCGCCTACATCGCCGACACGGCTGCCAGCGGCGTTTGGCAACCGCGTTAACATTCATCACCCAGGCAGCCGCAGGGGGCGAATATATTCGCCCCGATTAATTCATGCGCCCCCCCAATCCGGTATAACTGCAAATATATCGCGGGTATTCCATCGATATGCGATGATAACGAAATATCGTTTAAATCAGCGACAATTAAACCCTGCAAATATAGCGGTTATATTTAAATAAAAATACCAAATGAATTATTCCTGCCTTTAATCCGCTTTTTTTAATTACAAAAGTAGTTTTTAACAATATTGCAAACAATAATATCCCCTCAGTAACCAGAGTTGAACAACCTGTCCCCAGACAGCCTGTAATAATCCACTTTTCGTTAAAAAAAACGATTAACAAAAAGACATTATCACTGCGACTCGGCTTTGCCGGGCGGGTTAGTTTTACTTATTTCCAGGGTAGCTCCCGATAAATTCTTTCACCTGCAATGAGTAGAATTTACACACAAGAGATTTAATTTAATGAGAAAATTACTCGTCCTGATTTTCTGTCTGAACCTGTTTGGCGTTACGCAACAGGCCGCAGCAGAAGAGAATAAGACCGTTGATGTGGTACTGATCGGTGGCGGCATCATGAGCGCCACGCTGGGGACTTACCTGCATGAGCTGGAACCAAACTGGTCCATCGACATGTACGAACGCATGAACGGTGTGGCAGAAGAAAGCTCCAACGGTTGGAATAACGCCGGGACAGGCCATTCAGCCTTCGCTGAAATGAACTACACCCCAGAGAAAAAAGACGGCACCATTGATATCAGCAAAGCCGTGGTGGTAAACGAGTCTTTTGAAATCTCTCGTCAATTCTGGTCTTATCAGGTGAAAAATAATGTCCTGAAAGATCCAAAATCTTTTATTAACAGCGTGCCACATATGAGCTTTGTTTGGGGTGACGATAACGTCAACTTCCTGCGCAAACGCTATGCAGCGCTGCAACACAGCACCCTGTTCCGTGGTATGGAGTACTCAGAAGACGCCAACCAAATTAAACAGTGGGCCCCACTGGTGATGGACGGTCGCGATCCGAAGCAAAAAATTGCTGCGACCCGTATGCCGCTGGGCACCGACGTGAACTTTGGCGTGATCACCCATCAACTGGTGGATACGCTGACCAAAAATCCAAACTTCAAGCTGAACCTGAGCCATGAAGTCCGCGACATTAAGCGCAACGCCGACAACACCTGGCGCGTGACCGTGGCCGATCTGAACCGTGACGGTAAAGAAACCACCGTGAATGCCAAGTTCGTGTTTATCGGCGCAGGCGGTGCGTCCCTGACCCTTCTGCAAAAAACCGGCATTCCTGAAGCAGACGGCTATGGTGCTTTCCCGGTCGGCGGTCAGTTCCTGGTGACCACTAACCCGGACATCGCTAACCAACACCTGGCCAAGGTTTATGGCCTGGCCAGCGTAGGTTCACCACCGATGTCGGTTCCACACCTGGATACCCGCATGCTGGATGGCAAGCGTGTCTTGCTGTTTGGCCCGTTCGCTACGTTCTCCGGCAAGTTCCTGAAAAACGGCTCGCTGTTCGATCTGCTGCATTCCCTGAGCACGTCCAACCTGATGCCGATGACCCACGTCGGGCTGGATAACTTCGACCTGGTGAAATACCTGGTTGGTCAGTTGATGATGAACGACGACGACCGTTTCGCAGCGCTGAAAGAGTACTTCCCTGAAGCCAAACAGGCCGACTGGAAACTGTGGACTGCCGGCCAACGTGTGCAGATCATCAAGAAAGATGATGAAAAAGGCGGCTTGCTGCAGTTCGGTACCGAAGTGGTCAGTTCTGAGGACGGCAGCATTGCCGCTCTATTGGGCGCATCACCGGGTGCTTCCACCGCTGCACCAATCATGTTGCACATGATGGAAAAAGTCTTCAAAGACAAAGTGGCGACGCCAGAATGGCAGAGCAAACTGAAAGAAATTATCCCGTCTTACGGCCACAAGCTGAATGGGGATATTGAAATGACGAACAAGATCCGCGGCTACACCAGCAGCGTGTTGCAGTTGGACTATATCGAAGTGAAGCCGGAAACAAACTGATACCCGTTTCCCCCTTCTCTCAAGGCCGCCTCGTGCGGCCTTTTTTATTTCCCGCCACAGCAAGAGCACTTTTCGCTACCTTTTACACCCCAGTTAACACTTGCGTAACCCGGTTACGCAGCCTATTATCAAAGAACTAACTTGGATAATTACCATTACCTACTGTGACCTGAATGTCGTACCCGCGGGAGAACTTAAACAATGGATCGCGTTAATATCATTCATGATTTGCTGGACTGGATTGAAACTCATCTTGATCAGCCACTGCTGTTAGACAACGTGGCGGCCAAGTCAGGCTACTCCAAGTGGCACTTACAAAGGATGTTCCGCACCACCACCGGGCATGCGCTGGGCAGCTATATCCGCGAGCGGCGTCTGTCGCAGGCCGCGCAGGCGCTGCGTTCAAGCCCTCGCCCCATTCTCGACATCGCCCTGCAATATCATTTCGATTCCCAGCCGTCTTTTTCGCGCGCGTTTAAAAAACAGTTTGGCAAAACACCGGCGGTGTATCGCCGCACTACCCGCTGGGATGTCGCAGAGATGTCTCCACAGCCCATAGAACCCCTGAACGGGCATCGCCATGAGTCACCGGGCGTACATCTGTGGTATGCGGGGAAATATCTGGAAGGTAAATGTGGCAACTGGATGGGGCAATAAGGCACCCACAGAATAGCAAAATGCCGCCCCTTTTAAGCACCGTGCTGGTGTTTTAAAAGGGGCGGCATTTTTACTGCATGCTATTACTTGAAGGTGACGTCTACGTTAGCTGTCGCGTTGAATACCCCTGGAGTCGGCGTATTCGTCAGCCATTTCAGGTTAGCGATAAAGGTTTCAGACACTTCGTTCTGCTTATCCTGTAATACACCACCAAAGTCTACGTTGGTCTGTAATGGGATCGGCTTCTTATTAGTATCACGCTGCTGGGTCAAGAAGATGGCTACACCTGGTTTGGTTGTAGGCAAAATCTGCGTGTTATTTGAAGGATCCGAATTGTTGCTGCTAAAACTCGCCTGTAATGATTGCCCTGCACACTCACCGCCCGACAACGTCGCTTTGATATCAAACGGGACCTGCTTAGCAACCGTCCCCGTTTTTGCGCTGGTGGTGCTCAACACACCAAAATCAACGCTGGCGCCATTATTCGCCAGCACGCTGATCTGCGGGTTACACTGAATCACGCGGATCTTGTCCAGCCCTTTTATATAGGCGTTAAAGTTGCTGTCTTTGGTGGCATTCAGACCGAGCACACCATCAATCTGGAACAACGAAGCACGTCCCAATGCCGGGAAATTGCCCGCTGGCGGTTTCACCCCGGTGGCTTTGATGTAGACCGAATAGGTGGCAGTGACCGCTTGAGGGTCAGCCTTCCTTCTGTTGCTACCCGGTTTGGTACCCGGACCTAAATTCGGCCCCGTCGGGCTATTGGAACTCTGCTTGAGGTTAATCGAATCATAATCAACACCGTTGATCGACACGCCGATAGACAGTGATTTGTCCAGAGCACCGAACGAGTTCTGCGGGTTCCAATAGATATAGGCGTTCTCCCCCCTCGGATAATTATCGGTATCCCAGCAAGTAAAGGTGGAGGTAAAGTTCTGCGAACGCCATATCAAATTACCCGCAACAAAGTCGCTGGCGGCCAGCACGATAGGCCGTCCAACGTCGATATCCTGGGTTACGGTGCCGGTTGGGTTGGCCGAACTGGTCGAGTTACCGAAGCGGCACTGCATTGCCGCCGCCTGCTGTGCCGCCATCAACCCCGTCAGCGCCACTAGTGACAAAAGTGTTTTACGTCCAAATGTATTAAATTTCATGGTGCACCTTAGAGTTTTTGGCATTGCAGGGTCAGTTCCTGATATCCCATACCCGCTTGTTGGTTACCCACGCTGGCCGGGATTGGCAGTACGCACTGCTGATCGGCTTTCGGGCCCCATTTAATCGTCAGTTTTTCACCCGGTTTTACACCGGAAACATAGGTGTCGCCATTGAGGCCCACAGTGCCGCTGTTGCGACCATCTTCGTTGAACACGCTGGCGCCAATCGCGGGGAAGTTATCGTTCCCGAGGCGGGCATGAATCAACAGGCTGACACCTTTGAAGGTATCGAAGGTGACTTTCACCACTGATTTTTCTGTCGGAACCACTTGCTTACTGGCTATAGGTACATCCAGCCCTGGCCCGAAGTCCTCGGTACGCAAAGCAACATAGTTGTAGCGATACGGGTTAGCCGATGGCACCACTGCATAACCAAAGCGGTCGATCGTCACACCCGGTTGGTTTTCCAGGCGCACACCTTTAGCGTCTTTGGCTTCCACCAGCAAAATTGTGTTCTGCAACGGCTGCGTTAAGGTGGCACCACCCGAGTGCACCAACAGGCCACCGGACAGGCCAAGCCCAGCCTGGCGGTAGTTATTGCTATACGCGTAACTACCGTCGATGTTACCGATGCTGCTGCTGTAACCCACATTCAGGTTGCTGTTCTGGCCCGAAGACTGCGTATGCCCAGTAGACACCGAGTAGTTCATACGACGATCGTCCAGCATGGTTCCACTGATACCGGTGGAATAGCTGTCCCCACTCTGTTTACTGTGTGCTGCACTGAAGTTGGCAGTGGTCGAATTATTGTTCTGACCCCAATCCAGCGGTACCGAAACGGTGAAGTTTACGCTGCGATCGGAATAACCATATTGGCCACGGGTATCTTGCAGATAAACACCGTAGGAAATACGCTTGTAACCATCGTTATAGCCCACCTGAATGGTACGATCGTTACCGGAAACGCCCCAATAGTTCTGATGGCTAACGTTGGCATATAAATTGGCACCTGCCCACAATTGCTGGCTGAGCGACAATTCAACGCGTTCGCGTTTGTTACCATAGCGAGCGGTGTAACGCGTACGCTTCTGGTTATTGCTCCAGGATGGCTGGCCCGGCTGCAAATCATTCGGATCCCAGTAATCATTCGCGTAAACACCATTGCGCCAGCGATTACGCTCTTCGACTGCGTCGCTGAGATCGTAATAGCCCGAAGTAGCATAGCGATAGCCCGCCAGTTGGAAGTTGGTTCCCATCTGGTTAAGCGATTTGGAATACAGGAAACGGAAGCTCTGGCCTTGTTTACGATCGCCATTAGCCAGTTCAGTATCTGAAATAGAACCGTCAACCGACACTGCCCCCCATGACCCCAGGCTTTTACCTACACCCAAAGCCGCGGAGCGATAGTGCTCAGCCATAACCACCCCACCAAAAGGCGTCAGGCCATAGTTCATGCCACGCGCCAGCGTACCCTGGATCAGATTAGGCTGATAACCGCCATTGCCATTGTGATATTTACCGGCTGTCAGTTGGAAGTTCCAAATGCCTTCACGCAGCATATTTGCCACGGATGAATAGGCTACGCTGAAGGTTTTATGGGAACCATCGGCTTCATTAACGGTGACAATCAGGTCGCCGTTGTTGGTATGTGGGTAAACATCATGGATCTCAAAAGGACCCGGCGCCACGTTAGTGCTGTAAATAATGTAACCGTTCTGGCGGATCTCTACCCGGGCATTGGTTGCCGCGATGCCACGAACCACAGGTGCATAGCCGCGCAAGCTGTCAGGCAGCATGTCGTCTACGCTGGAAAGCTGAACACCACGGAACTGGAAACTGTTAAATACGTTGTTGTTGGTACTGGCCTGACCCATGATCAAACGGCTACGCCATGGCGCAATGTCAGTTTCCGCCCAAGATGAGAGGTTAGTCCAGTTTGCACTGCTGCCGCTTTGCTTATCCAGCGTGGAGTTATTGCGCAAGCGCCATCTTCCCACGTTGAGGCCACTGTTCAGCGACAGGAAAGTATATTCGCTGTCATCTGCATCATCGCGACGATAACTGTTCTTGTTGTAATTGAAGGTATAGTTGGCGAACAGGGCGTTAATGCCTTCATCGTACATGCTTGATGGGATTGCACCTACAGCGCTCAAATCCATCATGGTCTGTGGTACAGAAATATTAATTTGCTGCACTGCTGCGTCATAGCTGACAGCGGCGTCTTTAATCACAGCAGGTAAATCAACACAGCTGCCTGCCGGCAGGGTTTCCGGCAGTTTAATACCGTAATTCAACAGATCTTCAACTTTAAGGCAAGGCTGAGATGCAGCCTGCCCTTTTACCTGACGAAAAGTAACATCTTTATGATCGACCTGGGTCAAGTTGACGTAGATATCAAATGGATAGACGCCAGGTTGCAACGCATCACCCTGAGCCACGGCTTCGGCGTTACTCAAGTTTTCATTGCCGTGTACAAACGACATGTTAAATTCTGCCAGCGCTGCTTCACTCCATAAAATCGGCGCGGCGGCGGCAATGATTGCAATCCGGATCAACTGTGTCAGCCGTGTCGTTCCGCATGCTACTTTTCGTTGATGTGCCATTCCCTGTCTCTCTTATTGTACTGGAACGTCCTTGACTTCCGTTCTACCGCCAAAATCATTGATATAACTGAACGAAATTTTGTTACTCGCGCTGACGCCTGCTGGGATGTTGATCGCAAGGCGCTCGCCTGGATTCACCATGTTGGCATCGACATCTACGGTCTTACCCGCGCTATTTTTCAAATGCAGCGCCCCAAAGGTAATATGCAGAGGGCCATCGTTAATCACCTGCAAACGTGAACCTTCACGCTGCCAGCGTAATTTTTGCACTTGCTCGTCCAGCGTCGTTTTCAACGCCACCGGTCGATAAAAAAGTTTAATTCGGGTACGCACTGCAACCTGAAGCACATTCTCCTGCTTCGGTGCGGGTGGTATTTCCTGCACGTTAATCCACAGCAGAGTTTCTTTATCTTGTGGAAGACCAGTACCGGAATAAATAAAGCGTAAAATAGCGGTCTTTGTCGCATCCAATTTCAGGATCGGTGGAACCACTACAATCGGCAGATTTTTCGGCACCTGATTTCTGTCACCGGTATCCAACCAGGTTTGCACCATATAAGCTTCAGCAGCATCATTATGAATCGGCAGCGAGGCTGATTTATCTGAGCCTTTATAGATTACCCGGGTGGCATCTACCTGGATCCCGGCGTAGCTGCTAAAAGTGCCCAGCATCAGCAGAGCAGCAAAGAACTTTTTCATCGGTTTCCTCTACGGGCCATCCTTGGCCGTTTGTGTCCTAAAAGATCAATTATTTGTATTCGATGGTGAACGGGCTGGTGGCATTTGCCAGACCAGCGGTCACACCAGCGAATGAACGGTAGCGAGCCTGCAGGTTGAAGGTCGCGGTACCGGCAGCATCAACGCTCACTTTAGCTACGTCGTCTTTGATGTTGCTACCATCGCCGATAGCGAAAGGTTTGCCGTTGTTGTCGGTAATTTCGATACCAACACCGGTAGCTGCTGTGCCAGTGCCGCCAACGTTGCTTACAGACAGCAGGTCAGGGTTGCCAGCAACGGTGTTGCCATCAAAACGCAGGCTGTAGTCGCCAGCATCACATTTTTCCAGAGAGATCTGGAAAGCTTTAGATGCAGACTTATCGCCAACATTTTGGAATGCAGAAGTAGGATAAGTACCCAAATAAACTTCTTTATTTTGAGTATCGCTAGTTACCTGGCAAGTAGACTGTTTGATTTCACCGGTGAATTTAACAGTGCCATTCGCAGCCATTGCGTTAGAAGCAGTTACGGACAATACCAGCGCAGCCAAAGGCAATAATACTTTTTTCATTTCCAGCTCCATAGAAAAACAATAAAATAATCGATTCAGTGACAGACGAATATATTAATCCCCGGCACTGAGCATACACTCAGCGATAGCACTCCTTGCTTAAAAGGAGTGTTGCCTCGATGAACCCATTGCCGGACGAAATATAGACCAACGGCATTCTTATTGTTAAATCGTTTAAAACATTCATAACCCCCCTCTTGATAGGAATAAACTATCAACAAATACCTATCGATCGATGTTGACGATTCAATCGAATAGGAATAATCTGTGTTTTGGAAAGCCATGCAGTCGGACATTTTGTCTTAAGACCTAATTATCAGTACATTATTCCGTATATTTACATTTTGTTACCTTTTGAGCACTTTAGAATTCGCGACAAAAAGCCCCTTTGATGGTCTGTAAGCGGCATTGCACATCTTGGCTGCTTTAAATAAGACATTTACCCATAAACAGCCAAATTTCATTAAATTATGTTTTAAAAAACAAACAGTTATACATCAATCAAGGGATTGAGGAATGCGCAGTTCTTTTAGAGAGAAAAATAACGGAATTAATTATGTTTTCCAGCCTATGTTCGCAAAATCGGGACAATTGCTGGCCGTTGAGTGTCTATCAAGATTCACTTTTAATAGTGAATATGCCCATTTCTCTCCTGAACAGTTCTTTCGTACAGCTGATAGCGCCACGCGAATTGAGATTTTGTTGGATCAGGTCAGTCTGATAGAAAAATATAACCACTGGTTTCGTGAAAACCAGGTTATCGCAACACTAAATGTAGACGACCATTCTCTTCGTTCTCTGGCCAATAGCCATTTTGCAGAAAGAATTAGCGCCACCCGATGTATTCATTTCGAAATCAGTGAAAACTCGACTCGGTTAGTTAAAGACCGTGTTCATGGCGATCCCTCACTGAAGAGCTATTCATTTTGGCTCGATGATTTTGGTTCAGGCTATGCGGGGTTTTCCGCGTTGTATAACAGCCAGTTCCGCTTCGTTAAACTCGATCGCTTTTTATTATGGGACTTTATGAAGAAGTCCGGTGGCGAGGGTTTAATGCGCGCTTTATTGCGCTTTTTTTACCTTAATCATTACAAGGTAATTATCGAAGGAGTAGAAACTCCCGAACATAAAAAATGGCTGGACGAAATGCCATATTACGCACTGCAGGGAAAGCTGTGGAAGGAATCCGACATCAAGGATTTGAACTCGCTTCTTACAGCTGAATACTTTTAACTCATTATGGGTGTTCTCCATTATGTCTAAAAACAATGTCCTTGTTATTAGTGAGTGTAAGTACAGCTATGTCGGCCTTTCGGTGTTACTGAAAAAACATTACGGCAAGTACGATATCAGGCTGTTTTCAGATTTTATGCATGGTGGCGCTAAGGCGGAGAAAATAATTAAGCACGATATCGCGCTGATCTTCACCTCACAAAATCTGGAACAAAGCGTCAACGTCATCGAAAGCCTTGTATCTCTCCATCAGCAATACAATTCTAAAACGCGGCTGCTGGTTTTTTATGATGATGAGCGCGTAGTAAAGCTGTTGTCGATCCTGGGGATTTCTGTTGAATTGGTCTCTACGCGTATTCCACTTTATTCGCTGCAGGAAAAAATACAAAACCTGTTGGAAAGCAAAGAGCCTGGCGGGATAAAAATGCAGAAAACCCGGGAGCTTAGCCCGGCAGAAAGTGACGTTATCTTCAATTTACTGCGCGGCGACAGCCTACTGCATATTGCCCAAAAGCGCGGTACTCACCCCAAAACGATTTTTTCGCAGAAATACAGTGCGATGAAAAAACTGCGGCTACGTAGCATGAGCACGATTTTTGTCGCCAACAAGTGATTGCCAGGCCGCCCCCCGGCGGCCTGAGTAACGCCCCTCGTTAAATTTATGTAACAACGAACGACAAAGCAGCAACAGCCACATAACACTCCTGCCTATTGGTTACGATTCACTCACGGGATTATCCCGAGAGTCATGTCGTCTGGATTAAAAAAACATCAGGAGATGTTATGAAGTCATCGTTATTCAGCCGTTATACCTGCTTTGTCTTAAGCCTCTTGCTGACGCTGGCGTCATTGACGCTATTGCCCCACCAGCCCTGGTTTTGGCTGCCGGTAATCATTTTTGGCGCACTGAGTGTACTGGGGGTTTACGACCTCACCCAGCAACGCCATGCCATCTGCCGTAACTACCCCATCATCGGCCGTTTACGCTTTTTCTTCGAATTTATCCGTCCGGAAATACGCCAGTACCTGTTGGAAGAAGATAACGCGCAGATCCCGTTCTCACGCACCCAGCGCACGCTGGTCTACCGTCGTGCCAAAAATGAGATGGGCGACAAACCCTTTGGGACCCAGTTAGACGTTTATCAAACCGGCTACGAATGTATTGGCCACTCCATGCGGCCGGTTGCCGTATCCGATCCAACCAGTTTCCGTGTCGCAATAGGCGGCCCGGATTGCAGCCAGCCTTACTCCGCCTCAATTTTTAATATCTCGGCCATGAGTTTCGGCGCACTGTCGGCCAACGCGATTCGTGCGCTCAATCTGGGGGCGGCAAAAGGAAATTTCTATCATGACACCGGCGAAGGCAGTATCAGCCGCTATCACCGTGAAAACGGTGGCGATCTGGTGTGGGAGCTGGGCAGTGGCTATTTCGGCTGCCGCACCGCAGACGGCCATTTTGATCCGCAGCGCTTTGCCGAGCAGGCTAAAACCCCACAGGTGAAAATGATTGAAATCAAACTGAGCCAAGGGGCGAAACCCGGTCATGGCGGTATTCTGCCGGCTAAAAAAGTGGATGCGGAAATTGCGGCAACGCGTGGGGTACCTGAAGGGGTGGACTGCATTTCGCCAGCCTCACACAGCGCCTTCACCACGCCCGTGGAAATGATGCATTTCATTCAGCAGTTACGTGAATTGTCTGGGGGCAAACCCGTGGGCTTTAAACTGTGCATCGGTCACCCGTGGGAATTTGTCGCCATCGCCAAAGCAATGCTGCAAACCCAAATATTGCCGGACTTTATCGTGGTGGATGGCAAAGAAGGCGGGACCGGCGCTGCGCCGCTCGAGTTATCCA
Organism: Serratia sp. PL17; assembly: GCF_017832355.1. GTDB lineage: Bacteria > Pseudomonadota > Gammaproteobacteria > Enterobacterales > Enterobacteriaceae > Serratia. The sequence continues at coordinate 239,690 of NZ_JAFIBY010000001.1, read as the reverse complement.
ACTACATGGGGATGCCGTTACGCGAGGGGTTATTGTTCGTGCACAATACCCTGGTAGGCTGCGGATTACGTGACCACATCAAGATTGGTGCCAGCGGTAAAATCATCAGCGCCTTTGATATCGCCAGCGTATTGGTATTAGGTGCCGATTGGGTGAATTCAGCACGCGGCTTTATGTTCGCTGTCGGCTGTATTCAATCTCAGAGTTGCCACACCAACCATTGCCCAACCGGCGTTGCTACCCAAGATCCACTGCGGCAGAAAGCCTTGGTGGTGCCCAACAAAGCAGAGCGCGTTTATCATTTCCACCAGAATACCGTGAAAGCACTGGCAGAAATGCTGGCCGCTGCTGGGGTCAGTCGACCGGAACAGCTCACTTCTCATCATATGCTACGCCGCATTACTTCAACTGAAATCAAGGTTTATGCCGACATCTATTATTACCTGGAACCCGGCGCACTGCTGCAGAAAGAAATAGAAAGTGATTTCTATGCGCGCATGTGGCGCATGGCGACGCCAAACAGTTTCGATCAGGCGATCGCCCTGCCGGCTTAAGCCGATTTAGACGTAGCAGTTTCAAGGTGCAGCGAGAAGAATGACAGAGATGAAGTGCCCCCCGCCTCGGGGAAGAACTTTGGAGAGGGGGTTGCTTGCTACAGCAGCCCTTCCCTTCAGCGGCGAGAGGACATGTTGGGTTACAGTTTGCGTGCCGGAGCATCGCCAGCCACGTAATACTCGGCAGTACTTCGTGGCAGCGGCGTACGCTGGCGGATACGATCGGCAATTTTCTCAGCAATCATGATGGTGGTGGCATTCAGGTTGCCGGTAATGATCAGCGGCATAATTGACGCATCAACAACCCGCAGGCCTTCCATACCGTGCACCCGCCCTTGCCCATCCACCACCGCCATCTCGTCCTCACCCATTTTACAGGAGCAGGAAGGATGGAAAGCGGTCTCAGCATGCTCGCGTACAAAGGCGTCCAACTGTTCGTCGGTCTGGACTTCCGGGCCTGGGCTGATTTCACGGCCACGGTATTCATCCAGTGCCGGCTGCGCCATGATTTCGCGCGTGATGCGAATAGCGTCTCGGAATTCCTGCCAGTCCTGCTCTGTCGCCATATAGTTAAACAAGATGCTCGGATGCTGGCGCGGATCTTTTGATTTCACCTGCACACGGCCACGGCTTGGAGAACGCATAGAACCCACATGCGCCTGGAAACCGTGCTCTTTCACCGCGTTGCTGCCGTTGTAGTTAATCGCTACCGGCAAGAAATGGTACTGAATGTTTGGCCAGGCAAACTCTTCGCGGCTGCGGATAAAGCCACCCGCTTCAAATTGGTTGCTGGCGCCAATGCCGGTGCCGTTAAACAGCCATTCCGCGCCAATTTTCGGTTGGTTAAACCACTGTAGCGCCGGGTACAACGACACCGGTTTTTTGCAGGCGTATTGCAGGTACATTTCCAGATGATCCTGCAAGTTCTCACCCACGCCGGGCAGATCGTGCACCAGATCAATGTCCAGACGGTTCAGTAATGACGCAGGACCAACGCCGGAACGCTGTAAAATCTGCGGCGAAGCTATTGCACCTGCGCACAGCAGAACTTCTCGACGCGCGCGCGCGCGGGTGAGAGAGTTGCTCTCGCCCTGCAAATAATCAACGCCCACGGCACGCTTGCCTTCGAAACGAATGCGGTCGGTCAACGCGTGGGTCACAATCTTCAGATTAGAACGGGAGCGCGCCTGATCCAGATAGCCCCGGGCGGTACTGGCACGACGCCCTTTCGGCGTGACGGTGCGGTCCATCGGCCCAAAACCTTCTTGCTGAAAACCGTTCAGATCGTCGGTACGTGGATAACCCGCCTGGACACCGGCTTCCACCATCGCGTGGAACAACGCGTTGTTACCGGCTTTCGGTGTCGTGACACTCACCGGGCCATCGCCGCCGTGAAAATCATTGGGTCCAATATCGCGTGTTTCCGCCTTGCGGAAATAGGGCAAGCAGTCTAAATAAGTCCAGTCTTCCAGACCCGGTGCCTTCGCCCAATTATCAAAATCCATGGCGTTGCCGCGGATGTAGCACATGCCGTTAATCAGTGACGAACCACCCAACCCCTTGCCACGGCCACACTCCATGCGGCGATTGTTCATGTGTGGCTCAGGGTCAGTTTCATACGCCCAGTTGTAGCGACGGCCTTGCAGCGGGAATGCCAGCGCGGCCGGCATCTGGGTACGAAAATCCATCCGATAATCCGGACCACCGGCTTCCAACAGCAGCACACTGACGTCGGCGTCTTCGGTTAAACGGGTGGCTAATACGTTACCGGCCGAGCCGGCACCGATGATGATGTAATCGAATTCCATCGATATCTCCTTATACCCTTCGTCTTTCAAGCCACAGCGTTGTTGGCTGCATGCGCTCCCCCCAGTCACTTACTTAAGTAAGCTCCTGGGGACTCTCGCACTTGCCGCCTAGCTGTGACTTGAAATCCATTGGGTATATATTTTTATGATTAATAGCTTAGGGATTCCCAAACAAGCATTTAATCGATGATGGGATACTTAAAATATGGAGGTATACTCGCCAAGCTCTACCTGAATGGACTTGATCTGGGTGTAGTGCTCCAGCGTTGTCAGGCCATTTTCACGGCCGACGCCAGATTGCTTATAACCGCCGACGGGCATTTCAGCCGCCGATTCGCCCCAGGTGTTAATCCAACAGATACCGGCTTCCAATTGGTGGATCACCCGGTGGGCGCGGGTGAGATCATTCGTCACAAGACCTGCTGCCAAGCCGAAAGTCGTGTCATTGGCACGGCGCACCACTTCTTCTTCGCTGTGATAGCTAAGAATGCTCATTACCGGCCCGAAGATCTCTTCACGCACGATGTCCATTTCGTCACTGCAGTCGGTAAATACCGTCGGCGCCACATAAGCCCCTTTGGCGAAATCACCGTCAGTCACACGCTCACCGCCACACAACAGGCGTGCGCCGCTGTTCTTGCCGCTTTCTATATAACGCAGCACGGATTCCATATGCGCGAAACTGACCAATGGGCCAAAGTTGGTTTGTGGATCAGTTGGGTCACCCAGACGAATGCGTTTTACGCGCTCGAGGATTTTGGCTTCAAACTGTACCTGCAGCGCTGCCGGCACAAATACGCGCGTACCGTTGGTGCAGACCTGACCGGAACTGTAGAAGTTGGCCATCATGGCGATATCAGCCGCACGGTCCAGATCGGCATCATCAAAGATGATCAGCGGTGATTTGCCCCCCAGTTCCATAGTGACTTCTTTCAACGTTGAACTTGACGCGTTGGCCATCACTTTTTTACCGGTTTTCACCCCACCGGTGAACGACACCTTAGCGATACCCGGGTGATCGGTCAGGTACTGGCCGACGTCTGCGCCGCTGCCGGTGAGCACGTTGAATACACCGTCAGGTAAACCGGCTTCAGTGTAGATCTCCGCCAGTTTCAACGCCGTCAGCGAGGTCACTTCACTCGGTTTGAAGATCATCGCATTGCCTGCCGCCAGGGCTGGCGCAGACTTCCACAAGGCGATCTGGATCGGGTAGTTCCATGCGCCGATACCGGCAACCACGCCCAGCGGTTCACGACGGGTATACACAAAAGCGCTCTCGCGCAGCGGGATCTGCTGGCCTTCGATCGCCGGGATCAGCCCCGCGTAATATTCCAACACGTCGGCGCCGGTAACGATATCCACCGCCGTGGTTTCTGACATTGCCTTGCCGGTATCCAAGGTTTCCAGCGCGGCCAGCTCGTCGTTGCGTTCGCGCAGAATGTCCACCGCACGGCGCAAGATACGAGAACGAGCCATCGCCGTCATCGCCGCCCATACCTTCTGTCCGCTGGCTGCACTGGCCACCGCACGGTTGACGTCTTCAGCGCTGGCGGACTGGATCTCGGCAAGCACTTCACCATTCGCCGGGTTCACCGCGTTGAAAGTTTTTCCATCGGTACTGTCTACATAGGCACCATTAATATAGAGCTTCTGTAAGCCAAAACGGGACATAGGTTCTCCTTAGGTTGTCCTCAAGGTGGCGTGTGCCCCCTGAGTTGGAACGTAATGTAATCGGTCGTGAGTGCGATCGCCTGTGTCTGATTGAACGCAGCCCCACGTAATGCGCTGCGTAGCCACAGGCCGTCGATCAACGCCGCCAGCCCTTTCGCTGCCAATCGTGCCTCTGCCTTCGGCAATACACGGCTAAATTCAGCACACAGGTTGGAATACAGACGGCGGCCGTTTACCTGTTGCAGCCGGTTAAGTTGCGGCTGGTGCAGACTGCTCGCCCAAAAGGCCAACCAGGTTTTCATCGCCGCACTGTTGATTTGGCTGTCGTCAAAATTACCGGCGACGATTGCCTGCAGCCGTGACGCCGGAGCGTGATCGCTCAACGCCTGCAACCGCAGCTTTACCGCCTCACCCAAATGGCGAATCAAATAACGCATGGTGGCCTCCAGCAGGCCATTCTTATCCTTGAAATAATGGCTGATGATGCCGTTGGAAACCCCGGCCCGCCGCGCTATTTGCGCGATGGTAGCGTCATGCATTCCCACTTCGTTTACCGCGGCCAGCGTGGCATCTATCAACTGCTGCCTTCTGATTGGCTGCATTCCTACCTTTGGCATAATTCGACTCTCACAAAACCGACTTCGGCCTCATCTCAGCGGCGAAATTTCACGCTATTTTCACCTGCCGAACGTGGTCTTCATGCCAACCATTAAACTTTTTTTTGATTGAACGTTCAATAAAAATTGAATATATTTTATTACCGCTTGGTTACAAAAATGTACTTTTCGGTTGTGGAACTGGCTGATTTTTGTGAGGTATTTAACGAATCTGACCAAAATCAGTGTCTGTAAGCGGTTCCCAGCACGGAACGATTTTCTGTTCCGTTAGCAAGCAAAGCGGCAATCTTTGGCAAGCAAAATAGCGATTGCCGCAGCTTTTATCCGCACTGTTTCCCGGACGGCACCTGCGTGTTGTTCAGGCTGGTGTGTGGGCACGATTTTACTCAGTTGTTAAAAAAACAGAGGAAGACGATGACAACACGCGAAACCTCCTCAAAACCACAACAGGATGGGCTTAACCCTGTGGTTTTCTTTACCTCGGCAGGGCTGATACTGGCCTTCTCACTGATGACCATCTTTTTTACCGATTTCTCCGGGCGATGGATCACCCGCACCCTGAATTGGGTGTCAACCACCTTCGGCTGGTACTACTTGCTGGCCGCCACCTTGTACATCGTATTTGTGGTGTTTATTGCGGCATCGCGCTTCGGTTCGATCAAGCTTGGGCCAGAACAGTCGAAACCCGAATTCAGCCTGATGAGCTGGGCGGCGATGCTGTTCGCCGCAGGCATCGGCATCGACCTGATGTTCTTCTCCGTTGCCGAACCTGTGACGCAATATATGATGCCACCGGAGGGCCAGGGCCAGACAATGGAAGCCGCCCGCCAGGCCATGGTGTGGACGCTGTTCCACTACGGACTGACCGGTTGGTCGATGTACGCGCTGATGGGCATCGCACTCGGTTACTTCAGTTACCGCTATAACCTGCCGTTGACCATCCGTTCGGCGCTCTACCCGATTTTCGGCAAACGCATCAACGGACCGATCGGCCACAGTGTAGACATTGCGGCCGTGCTGGGTACCATCTTCGGTATCGCCACAACGCTTGGCATTGGCGTAGTACAGCTGAACTACGGGTTGAAGGTCCTGTTCCACGTGCCGGAAAACCTGACGGTACAGGGTGCATTGATCCTGCTGTCGGTGATCATGGCCACCATCTCGGTAACCTCTGGCGTCAATAAAGGCATCCGTATTTTGTCCGAACTCAATGTGCTGTTGGCGTTGGGGCTGATCCTGTTTGTGTTGTTCTTCGGTGATACCGAGTTCCTGCTCAATGCCCTGGTGCTCAATGTCGGCGACTACATCAACCGCTTTATGGGGATGACGCTCAACAGCTTCGCCTTCGATCGCCCTGTAGAATGGATGAACAACTGGACGCTGTTCTTCTGGGCCTGGTGGGTTGCCTGGGCGCCGTTTGTCGGCTTGTTCCTGGCACGAATCTCTCGCGGACGCACCATTCGCCAGTTTGTGCTCGGTACGTTGATTATTCCTTTCGTGTTTACCCTGCTCTGGCTGTCGATCTTCGGAAACAGCGCGCTTTACCAGATTATTCATGGCAACGCGGCGTTCGCGCAGGAAGTGATGCAGTACCCTGAACGCGGCTTCTACAGCCTGCTGGCACAGTATCCGGGCTTTACCTTCAGCGCTTCCGTCGCAACCATTACCGGTTTGCTGTTCTATGTCACCTCGGCAGACTCCGGTTCGCTGGTTCTGGGCAATTTCACCTCGCGTCTGAGCGACATCAACAGCGATGCGCCCAACTGGCTGCGTATTTTCTGGTCTATAACGATTGGCCTGCTGACCATCGGCATGCTGATGACCGACGGCGTACCTGCACTGCAAAAAACCACGGTGATCATGGGCCTGCCGTTCAGCTTTGTGATCTTCTTCGTGATGGCCGGGCTGTATAAATCGCTGCGGGTAGAGGATTACCGCAAAGCCAGCGCGCTGAACACCTCCGCACCGATGCCGGTATCCAGCAACGACGTGCTGAACTGGAAGCAGCGACTGTCGCGGGTGATGAATTACCCTGGCACTCAATACACGCAGAAAATGCTGGATACCCGCTGCCGACCGGCGATGCAAGAAGTGGCGCGTGAACTGGAACTGCGCGGTGCCAAAGTGGAATTCAGTGAGGTGCCACCAGCCGAAGATGAGCGCTTGAGCCATCTGGAACTGCTGGTGCATCTGGGAGATGAACAAAACTTTACCTATCAGATCTGGCCACAGCGTTACTCCGTACCGGGCTTTACCTATCGCGCCCGCTCCGGCAAGTCGCATTATTACCGGTTGGAAACCTTCCTGATGGAAGGTACCCAAGGTAACGACCTGATGGATTACAGCAAAGAGCAGGTGATCGGCGATATCCTCGATCAGTACGAGAAACACCTGAACTTCGTGCACATCCACCGCGAGGCTCCGGGCAATACCCTGACCTTCCCGGATATGTGATCCGTTCAAAACGGCCAAAGGGCGCAGTTTTTTAAGCTGCGCCCTTTTTTACGATATCTCGTCAGGCAAATCGGATTTTAGCAACAGTATCGAACCCGCCAACAGCACCAGATCCTTTAGCAGAAAGCCGGTGGCACCGCCCATCGCCGGAAACCCACCGGCCGAGGCTTCCCAAGCGCCCGGCGTAGAGAAGATCAGCGTTAGGGTGGTCAGGTAGGTCAGCGTCGATCCCGCGGCCCCCAACAATCCCAAACGTCGTGACCAGAAACCCGCCAACAGCAAGAGGCCAAAGCTCCACTCGGCGACCCCCAATACATAACTGGCACCGCGAATGCCAAACACATCGTGCATCCAGGCCAACAGTGGGCTGTTGCCAATCAGTGGCACCAGCCCCTGCGCTTCATAGTCAAACCACTTGGCATAGCCGAAGGCGGCGAAGATCACCACCAACGCCAACCGCATAAAGGCCACATCCCAGTTTGAGCGCCTAAAGCGCTGCAGCCATATTGCCTGCATCATCGTTCCTCCCTTATTCTGCCCGCAGCCGAGCTAAAACAGCCTGCTGTCCGGCTGCGGGGCACGGCGGTTTACTGCCCCATCGCGTCTTTTTTCATTTCATCTTTTTTCATGCCGTCTTTGGCCATGCTGTCTTTTTTCATACTGTCTTTCTTCATGCCGTCATGTTTCATCGCATCCTTACTCATGGAATCTTTTTTCATGCAGTCCTTGCCCATACAGTCTTTCTTCATACTGTCTTTGGCCATCCCGTCATGGGACATTGCACTCATACTGTCCTTTTTCATTGCGTCTTTGCTCATGCTGTCTGCAGCATTTGCACCTGCAACACCCAACATCAATGCGCTACACATCATCATTGCGAATAACTTTTTCATGGTATTTCCTTCTCTCATTTAAAAAGCACGTGTCGTGCAGGGGGAGTGTTCAGGGCAGCCGTTAGCTGCCGCCAAACCAGTTGTAACCTTGATCTTCCCAGTAACCACCGGGGAAACGATTGGTGACTTCAATCACCTGAATATGTTTCGGATTCTTGTAGCCGAGTTTGGTCGGCATACGCAGCTTCATCGGGTAGCCATATTTACGCGGCAGGATCTGGCCGTCGTAGGTCAGCGCCATAATGGTTTGTGGATGCAGCGCCGTGGCCATATCAATGCTGGTGTAATAGTCGTCGGCACATTTGAAGCTGACATATTTGGCGCTCAAGTCTGCACCGATCGCCTGGAGAAATTGCGAGAACGGCACCCCACCCCACTTGCCGATGGCGCTCCAGCCTTCAACGCAGATATGGCGCGTTACCTGGCTGATTTGCGTCATGCTGTGCAATTGCGGCAGTGTCCAGGGCTGTTTATTCAGCACCAGACCGCTGACCTCAAGCCGGTAGTCGTCACCCTTGATATCCGGTGCCTCCTCCTCGGCGTAAAACGCGTTGAACGGAAACGGACGGGTGATCATCGACTCAGCATATACCGGGGCCAAATGGTCGGCGTTGAACAACCAGCCTTGTACCCGATCGTTAAACCGCGAGATACGACTCAACGCCTGTTCCACATGCGTGTTATCACTGATGTCACAGCCGGTGAGCATCGCAATACCGCCCAGTGTCAATCCGTTGCGCAGGAAGCGGCGGCGTGAGGAAGACGCCAGTTGGCGCGCCAGTAACTGCTGCGCTTCTCTGACAATCTCCCGCCCTTCACTCAGGCTAATGGGGTTTTTATCCGATTTCATCGGGTTCTCCTTAACGTCCACGCAACATGGCCAACAGCGTGCGTGGCACTAACGCCACCATCACCAAATGCACCAGAACAAAACCCACCAGCGCCGACATGGCATAAAAGTGGATATAGCGTGCCGCGTCATAGCCACCGAGCAACTCACGCAGCAACGGAAATTGCACCGACTTCCACAACACCAGGCCAGAGAGCACCATCACCACACCGGCAACCATCACGAACAGATAAGCCGCGCGTTGCACCATGTTGTAATGCCGTAAATCGCTGTGCCCGAGCTTGCCCCTCAACGCGGCAAACAGATCGCTCAGCAAGGCTTTTGGGCTCAGCGGCCAAAATTTGCGTTTCAGGCGGCCACTGAACAGATTTATCAGCAGATAACACAAGCCATTAATCCCAAACAGCCACATGCCGGCAAAGTGCCACTGCAACGCGCCCCCCAACCAACCGCCCAGCGTCAGCTCGTTCATAAAGCTGAAGTTAAATAAGGGTGAAGCGTTGTAGATGCGCCAGCCGCTGGTCACCATGATCAGCATCGCCAACGCATTCAGCCAGTGTGTCAAACGCAGCCACAGCGGATGGATCAACTCGGTTTTATCCGGCGTAATGGATATGGCCATGGTGTTTCTCCAGACGGCGTGATTTCGATGGGCTGAGTATCCAACTGATTTGTTCCCCAAGACCTCACGCAAAGTTAAATAAAATGTGATAACTCCGACTACGGGGGTTGTGTAGACTTCAAGAAGGTCTGGCAATCAGCGGTGAGAAGAATGGAAAAGCCAAAGAAAATTTTAATCGTCGAGGATGACGGTAATATCGCGGAGCTGCTGCAATTACATCTGCGTGACGAGGGTTATGACATCAGCCACGCCGCCGATGGTAACGTCGGTATGGCGATGCTGGAACAAGGCGGCTGGGATGCGCTAATCCTCGATCTGATGCTGCCAGGAATTGATGGGCTGGAGATCTGCCGCCGTGCCCGCAACATGACGCGTTACACACCGATCATCATCACCAGCGCGCGATCGAGCGAAGTACACCGCGTACTCGGGTTGGAACTGGGTGCTGACGACTACCTCGCCAAACCCTTTTCAATGTTGGAGCTGGTGGCCAGGGTCAAAGCGCTGTTTCGCCGCCAGGAAGCGATGAGCCGCAACTTGAAGATGGACGCCGGAACCCTGAGTTTTGACGGGTTAATCATCGATCCGATTGCGCGTGAGGTGCATTTGAATCAACAGACGATCGATCTGACCCCACGTGAATTTGACCTGTTGTATTTTTTTGCCAAACACCCTGGAAAGGTCTTTTCCCGCCTCAGCCTGCTCAATCAGGTGTGGGGCTATCAGCATGAAGGCTATGAGCACACCGTAAATACACATATCAACCGGCTGCGTATCAAGATCGAATCTAACCCGGCGGAACCCGAGCGCATCCTCACCGTGTGGGGTATGGGCTATAAATTCGCGGCAGCGCCGCAAGAGTGAACCATGAAAAATCTTACGCTAACGCAACGTCTGACCTTGATTTTCGCGCTGCTGATGGTGGTCAGCTGTGCTATTTCCGGCTGGATGCAGGTACGTAGCAGCACCCAGTACAGCCAGGCCGTGATCCAACGATTGTCCGGTAATCTGGCGCAGCACATTGCCGACAGTAACCCACTGCTTGGGCAAAATGGGCTAAATGCAGATTCGGTGCATGGCTTGTTCAATCAACTGATGGCAGTAAACCCCAGCGTTGAGGTCTACCTGCTCGACAAACAGGGCGACATCATTGGTAACGCAGCGCCGGCGGGCCATCTGAAACGGCAGAAAGTGGATTTACTGCCGATACAGGCGCTACTCAATGGCGCCAACATGCCGGTTTACGGCGATGACCCACGTAACCCTGATGCCAAAAAAGTCTTCAGCGCCGCGCCATTGAAGGTCAATGGTCAGGTTGAAGGCTATTTATATGTGGTGCTGCTCGGCGAAGATTACGACGCCCTGGCCAGCAATGCGTCGTTTAACTCGGCGGTGACCATGGCGCTGTGGTCATCAGGCCTGATGGTGCTATTTAGCCTGGTGGCTGGCGGTTGCGCTTTCTATTGGGTGACTCGGCCTATCCGCCGTCTTACCCGCCAGGTCAGTGAACTCGATAGCGGCGGGATTGCCGCGGTACAAGCCTATGCTTCACTGCCCGTTGACAGCGACGGGCGTGATGAGGTCAGCCGATTACAACAGGCATTTAATCGCATGTCGCGGCGTATCGCCGAGCAGTGGCAGTCGCTTTCGCAACAGGATCAACAGCGCCGCGAGTTTATCGCTAATATTTCACACGACCTGCGTACCCCGCTAACCTCATTGCACGGCTATCTGGAGACATTGTCGGTAAAATCCGCCAGCCTGAGTGAAAACGATCGCCAGCGTTATCTGGAGATCGCCTTGGCACAAAGCCGCAAAGTGGGCCGGCTTGCACAGGAACTGTTTGAGCTGGCACGGCTGGAATATGGCGTGGTAAAACCGCAGAAAGAACCCTTCTCTCTGAGTGAGCTAGTACAGGACGTATTCCAGAAGTTCGAGTTGGCGGCCGAGGCTCGCCAACAAAGATTACTGGCGGATATCACCCCCGGTATTCCGTTGGTGTTTGCCGATGTCAGCATGATTGAACGGGTGCTGACCAATCTTTTGGATAACGCCATTCGTCATACCCCCCAAGGCGGCGAGATCGAGGTGCGTTTGTGGCAACAGGCAGGCAAAGTACTGGTGCAGGTCAATGACAGCGGCCCGGGTATCCCACAAGAATTACGCGCCGACTTGTTTATGCGCCCTTCCATTCTGAGCAGCGCCCGTCGGCATGCCAGTGGCCTGGGATTGATGATCGTTCGACGTATTTTGCTACTGCACGACAGCGATATCCAACTGGTCGAGCGACCACAAACCGGAGCCTGTTTCCGTTTTTCGATCCCGCTGCGCTAGCCCTTTATTGTCAGTTAAGGCAGCTTTTATCGACGCTGATAAATTTGTCATTGTAGATAATAAATTTCTGCCCTTTCAGCCGAATACCGGCATGGGTCAGCGTATCACCGGGGCGCAGGTATTCGGTGGTGCCTTCTTCATCTGTGCTGTCACAGCCGGGCTTAAGCAGAAATTTAAAGTAGGTGTTACCGGTATTCGTCAGCGTCCCGCGCTGCAAATCAAGCCGATAGGCGAAGTTAGTTTGGCGTGGACGCACCACCAGAATGGTGTCCATCACCACTATCGGCTCCAGATTGACCCCGTTGCTCTGGCGCGCCGCCGGGTCGATAAAACGCGTCGGAATTTCGCGGAATGACACCCGGTAATAACGCTCGCGGTTATCCTGTGGGCCACGATAGAAGAACTTGTAATACTCACCCTGCCCCGCCTGCAGTTGGAGCTGGCGGGGCGCAAACAGCAGCTCTCCGTCTGCCGGGCGGCTGCGGGCTTCATTTTCGCCCGGTCGGTCGATAGCACGCAGAGTCACCTGATAAATACGTGCACTGCGATTATTGTTCAACACCCGTTTGGCGGTGAACGATTGGTCTTGATCCATGGTGAACGTCAAAGTACCGACATTCATCGCCGCCACGCTAAGTGGCAGGTACAGCAGCCAAAACAGCCAGAGTCTCACGATGCCGCCCCTAGTTAATGTTGCGCCAAGTGGCTTCAACGTGGATCTCCCCAGCTGCGCTGACGTCACCGTACCAACCATTACCGGCAATCGTCTTAAGCGAAATCGGGTTATTCATCGGGATACTGAATTTCACCCGGGTTTTGTTTAACACCCCGACCTCGCCGGAAATGTCATTCCAGGGTGTGCTGCTCCATAGCGCATTGGTCATGTCATGCCACTGTCCATCGCAACCAGCGTCATAGTGTTGCTGGCTGTTGGTGCTGGTGGTTATGCTGAGCGTCGCAGGGAACGGCACCTGGGTTTGGCTATCCGCCGAGGAAAACACGCAGTAACTTATCCCATTAATGACCTGCGTCGGGCCGGTAGCCATCACGCTGACCCGATCGGCCGCCGTCTTCCCGCTGGTCGTAACGATATACCCGAACTCCAGCGGCGGCTCTGCCGGGCCAACGTAGCCTTCTCGATAGGGCCGATTGTCGAAGTCGTCAGCGATGATGCTAATGCTGAAATCACGGGGTTTGATGATGAGCTGATTAGACGTGGAAAACTCATACCAACCGGATTCCGGCGAGGTGGTATTTTGGAAACGGAAATTAATCAATTCGCGGGTGCCGCTGTCGGAAATACCCAGTTTCACCATCTGTTTAAAGAAATTGCTGCCGAAAAAGACGTAAATCGCGTTGCTGCTCTTGAGCTCGTTAAAGGTGTAGTAGCTGCCAGTGCCTGAGGTGTTTTTCCAGTTGTTGCCGTTCAGGCTGAACTGCAAGTCAGCCGCGTTAACTGCCGACGTCAGCGCGGCATTGTTGATCGCCGGAAACACATGAATGGAGGTATTACTGACGCTGCCGTCGGTTTGCAGATCGTAACTGACCATTTTGCACATGATGCCGGAACGCGCACCTATCGTCTGGTTTTTGCAGTCGGCATTCCCCTCGCCAATGATCGGCACGCCGTCGCTGTTGACGAACACTTCCGACACCGCGTTGGTGTTGATAAACCGCAGATGAGCGGCCTTGCTGTGGGTCACAGTGCGCTTGTACCAGTTGCCCCTGGCTTGATTCTGGCAACGCTCCCCGTTACTGGCATCGTAAACATCGGGAGACTGGCAGCTATTGATCTGCATGCTAAACGCATCACCTGCGGCCAGTTGCTTCAAGTATTGATAGAAGCTCGGGGACATCATGCCGTGCATCCATTTTGCTCCTCCCGCCGTCACCACCGCACCATAAAACCCCTTTTCATCGGTAGTTTGCGGCAAAATCAGGCTGGTATCCATGTTGCAGCCGGCATACCAGTTAATGCAGCGTAACCCGAGAAACGGATTCTTGATCGGGGCATCTTCCAGCCACATGTCAAAGCGGTAATTCGTCGACAGCCCCGTGTTGTAGCCGTTATCCACATAACCCAGGCTTTGCTGATAGATGGTGCCGGATCCGCCGTATTTTAGCCCGGTCCATTTATTGGCACCGGTCATGCGCGGATCCAATGCCCCTGCGGGCGTGACAAAGAAGTTATCGTCTGCATTGTTTTCGACGAAGACATATTTCACCGTCGCGGCATTCGGCCAGTTGGTGACGGTAACCGCAGCCCGCAACGGCAAAACAACCCACAGCATGAGCAGCAGCGCAATATTAGCCTTCATTAATCATGTCTCCTGCCTGTGTGTTGCCGGCATAGGTTTTCAGCCCGGTGCAGACCACATCACCGACCCACACGGCGCCCTGCGCCTTACTCAGATCCAAATCCACTTCACAGCTCTGGTTGCCGCTGTGGGTAAAGTCGATGACCGGGAATTTCTTGTCGACGTCCATGATGAATTCACCTTTCTCGTCCGTACGGGTGCGGCCGATATGGTTTTTGATATAGGCATTGGCCAGCAGCGTGCCGTCTTCAGCCTTAATGCGACCGAACACCGTGACCATCTGTTTAATTTCCGGCGAGATCACCGCTACGTTGCCCGGATATAACGTCAGCTTGCTCTTGCGCTTGGTGACTATATCAAAGCTTTCCGCCGAGTTTTTGTTGTTCATCAGTTCGACGTCGTACTGGCCATACGGCGACAAGGGGACATAGTTCTTGTTGCCGGTCAGCTTCACCGTCCGCCCATCTACCCGGGCAGTCAGCATGCCGTCGTTTTCAATACCGGTATTAAAGATGATGCCCGCATTGCCCTCATTCCTGCCGCTGGCCGCAATATCACGCCCCTGCCAACCCACGCTGCCGTTGGCGCTCAAGCTTGAGTTAACGTAACCGTCGGCAGAGCTGCTGACATTGACCGTACCGGTAGAATACTTGGTGTCAAAGCGCGCATAGGCACCGCCGTTGACGCTGTTGTCGCCGTGCGTGTCGCCGGAAATTGCACGCGACAGGTTGGCCCCGACGGTACGGATCGGTCCGTTTTGCATATCTTTACGTGCTGCCAAATTGGCCGTGGTATAGCCGTTCTGGTTCGAAACTCCAGCGCTGAGCCAGTTGCCCATCGGCAGCGAGAAATCCAGTGCGACGTATTTGCCCGTATTGGAACGGTTACCGCCGTTGTTATAACGCTGCACCCCGGCACGCACGCCAAGCGTGCCAAAACGGCCGGTGAAGATATTCTGGTAATAATCTGCGTTGTAATAATGGCTATCGTTCTTTTTATCGTCGTTATAACTGAGGCTTAAGCTCCCCAGCGGCGACCACAGCGCGCCAAAGTTCATCGTGCCGCCGATGGCGCGATTGTGCGCATCGTTTTGCAGCAATTTGTCGCCAATCACCGTTTTTTCCTGATTGACCCACAGGCTGCTAAAACCACCGGGTAGCGCGGCGCTGACGCTATTGACCATGCTCCAGGAGCTGTCGGACGCCGCCATGTTCTGCACATTGAACTGAATAGACTCGCTCAGCGGCACGCTGAGGCGGCTTTCACCCACGGCATTGCTGTCAAACGAATAACCGGACAGCGCCCAATTCAGCGTATGCAGGTTACCGGTAGCGGAAGCACCGATCAGATAAGAGTCTTTGGCTGGCCGGTGACGCTGGCCATCTCCACGCCAATCATCCATGCGGATCATCCCCCCCCAAAACTGCCATGCCAGGGGCGCATTGGCACCACGGTTGGGGCTGAATAATTTATTGACCCGCTGTATCCGCTTGTCTATCACCCTGCCATTGACCACCACTTCAACTTCAACGTCATAAATACCGTAAGGCAAATTGCCGGTGTCTACTTCATGGTTCCCCATGGCAAAGTTCTGTACGCTCAGCAACCGCCCGTCACGGGATAAATGAACTTCCCCCGCCGAGGGAAAAAACGCCACGATCGGCGTCAGTGACTGGGTATTATCAAAGACGGTAGAGTTGGCTCGGTTGCCGTAGGACATGCCATAGATCTTGCTGGAATTGACGGTAGTGACCGGCCCCAGCGACTGCAAATTCCAGCTGTCGAGCATCCCGGCGGCAAAACGGCGACCGGCAAAATCGCGTTCGTACATCGCTTTATACAACGTCGCGTTTTCGTCGCCGCTACCGATGCCATAAACCGAACCGTTCACTTCCACGTGGTGCTCACGCAAGGCCGTAACGCTATTGAGCGACAGATAGCTGGAGGTATTGCCCTCGCTGGCCCGCGTGCGGTTGTCGTAAATGCCCAGGTTATAGTCCAGCGTGCTACTGACGGCATTGACGCTTGAAGCCCCAATGTCGCTGGAACGCGCACGCAGCATTGTCCCCATCGCAGACTCTTTCACCACCAGTTGCAAATTAAGCTGACGGAAATCCAATGCCAACCAGGCGTCCGGCGTCAGCGCAATACGCTGCTGCCGATCAAAAGTGGCTTCCTGCAACGCCTGTAGCTGTGCCAGGGTTTCCGCGGTCAACGGCGTACTTTCGTCACCGTCCTCCAGCGTAATCTGACGAATTTTCAGTTGGCCGTTATCCAGGTACAAGAAAGCATGGCCGATGCGGATGTCGTCTTTTACGCCGCTGTTTTTTTCAAAGTGCAACGACAGGGGAATGCTCATACCTTCGCGCAGCGCCAGACTGAACGTCTGTGGGATCAATACGCCATCAATTTGAGTCAGCCCGGCAGCCATCGTCGACTGACCCGGCAGCAGGACGGCAGGAAGTACGATCGCGCCGGTGGCAAACAACGTTTTCAACAGCACATCATCCAGCGCACCTTTCACATCCCCCTCCTTGAATTCTTGTTATGAGTTCCATTCCGCATAGGCTTTACCCTGGGTTCCGCAGCGTGCTATTTCACCGGGATAAACTGTTCGCCATGCCACAGCGCTACGCGACCTTTCTTGTCACCGACGTCCACCTTGCTGAAAGCGCGTGCCTTGCCTGGCATGACAAAATAGTTTTCCTTGCAGTCATTGCCGTCTTTCTTGTTGCGGCAGTTTCCGTAGGCCACCACCTTAAAGGTGGCGTTGCCGGTGTTTTTAATCTGGCCGTTGGCAAACTGATAGTTGAATTGGTCCTGTCTTGGGGCCACCACCAAAATGGTGCCGATACGTGCTGATGTCGTCGCAACCGCGTTACGTTTGGCCGAGTTTTGCCCCACGTCGCTCAACGCCTGATCGAACCAGACAATGCGGTAATAGCGTTCCTGATTGTCGTTGGGGCCTTTGTAATAGAAGCGGATCACGTCGCTGGCATTGGCCGGCAATATCAGGCTGGCTGGCGACAGCAACATTTCATCTTTGCTGCCCATCGGGATCACCGTCCCGGACTCCAGCGGGTTGGAAATACGCTCAATACTGATGTTCACCAGACGACCACTGTCGGTGGTGTTTTTGATTTCTTTGCTCAGACGTGCGCTATCGCTGTGCATGAACGCGCTGATCTCACCGACGTCGAGCGCCAAAACAGGTTGAGACAGCGATAGCAGCAGGAGAGCTGCAGAAGAGAAGCCTTTCATGCGGGTATTCCCGTAACGTTCTTCAATAAGCATGAATAAACAGGGGGTATCCCCCCTGCATTAAACCGATAACTCAGGAATTAAGCCGTCCAGGTGGCGTTGAATTCAACGCTCACGTCGCCGCTCCAGATACCTTCCGGCAGGGTGCTGAAGTCGGTCACGGCGGTGGTGCCGTCAGAAGTGGCACCAATGATGGTGAAGGTGAACTGATCTTGGGCGCTGGTGCGAACCGCCTGGTTGTACGCATTGGACAACGCGCTGAGGTTGCCGCCCAGGATGCCGGCAGAGGTGTCGATCATGGTGGTTTCAGCGGTTTTCTCTACGGCTGCACCGTTGTAGTTCACACCGACATCCAGAGTTGAACCCGAGGTATCAAGCTGAGTCAGGGTGTTGGAAACCAGTTTGGATGTCAGTTTGAAGGCCGTTGCCGTAGCATCCCCTTCCACTGTCACGTCAAACAGACCTTTCTGGCTGTTAAAACCCTTGATGCCTTCCGCGTAGTTAAAAGACAAGCTGCCAATTGGGGTAACAACCAGTTTGCTGGTGGTGTCTTTCTTCGCGGTAGCAGACCAGGTAGCCAGCGCCTGAGCGGTGACATCGGCGGCTTGTGCAGTGCTGACCGCAGCGAAGGCTGAAATGATTGCCAAAGCCAGTGTAATTTTCTTCATGGTAAAACTCCCTTCAACTGTAAATATGATTGTGCGTCCATTAGCGTGACGTGCTTTAGCCTGTCGCTTGCATAAGTGCTTTTAGCCAGTCTGCTTGACGGAGAAAAGAGTAACCGCATCAGATCAAAAAAGAATCATTAACTGTCAACGCGCAAATATTTAGATTTTAATTCTTACATTAACCTTTACATCACCATAATTAACATTAATAAACCAAGCAATGGATTCGACAAGGACAAAATGCCTGACGTTTTTCTGGCCAATTAAACCGCCGCAAAAGCACATAAAGTGCCCAATTATGACAAGTCAAAAATAAGGCTGCGCAAGCGGGTTTTGTAGGATGTTTAATTTGATGTAAATCAAATTCATTGGAACGACCGTCAGGCCGTAAATAAGATGTCAGACAGGCGGGGGTTATACCGCCGGTGTACCTTGTCCCCAGGCAGAGCGGCGGTAAATATTCAGGCAGGATGTTGAATTCTGAAAGCCAGGATCAGACGCATAAATCCGGCCTGATTAAGGCTGAGTTTGCGCATAATATTCAGCTTATGGCTACTGACCGTTTTGCAACTACGATGCGTTACGTTGGCGATACGTCGGGGGTTGGCATCGGTAATCATCATCGCCAATATTTGCCATTCGCTGCGGGAAAGCGGCGCTATCGACGATGTCAGCACGGCCTGAATACCAGGACTACGGTATATCTCCCCCCTGCCGGTAGCGATGATAGCTTCAAGCAGGCATTCCAACGGCTCGCTTTTTGCCACCAGGGTGACATGTTGTTCCTTAGCCAGGATGGCCAATATGCTGGCATTGGTCACGTCAGTAAATATTATCACGGGCGTTTTCGGCCAAATATCATTTATCGTCAGTATGTAACGTAATACATCATACAAACTCTCATTTTCATTATACAATTCCATAATGAGGATTTGCCTCTCATTTTCCTGTAATGAAGTCTCTATTCCCCTGATGCTGTAGACAAATTGGTGGCGTATAGGCTCGCGTTCAATAAGTGACCGTAATCCTTCTCTCGCCCAGGGATTGGGCTCAAAAAAGAGAATAGCCGCCTTGGAAGTGGCATTCTTCATAATCCATTACCATAAATTAGGTATAAAATAGCGATTTAAGCGAAGACGCTGGACATTGTTGGTTAACCAAATATAAAACTTCCGTCGGATAAATGCTGCATTATCCGCCAAGTGACAAAAGTTAAGTATTTAATATCACGGTAATAGCATTGGTGGCATATTCCTTTCCCCCGGGGCGGTGTTCATCCTGACACCAATGAGTGATCAATTGATAATTTCTGCGTTGTCGCTTTCAAGACCTGAACAAATTTCCACCCTGTGCTCACGCAAAATACGGCAGCGCAGAACAAATAGCCGAGAAATACCGGAAATGTATGAGCGCACCTGATTGCTACGCACTACCAGCAAAAATTCGTCACCGTTGCATTCTGCTGCCTGCATACCCGCATACGCCAGAATATCGCGGCTCAGGCCCGCACCGACGATGCCAGAAGCACCGGGGATAGACATAAACACCTTACAGCTGCTGGCCTTACCCAGATAAATTTCCTGCCGTGCAATGGAGCCAGAAAGGTAGGTCGTAATACCGGCCACCAGCATGATCACCCCTAACGCAACGACACTGGCTATCGCCCACCAACGCAGAGAAAAACCCGCATACACTGGCCCCCCCCTTTCAATTTCTGTTGCTGCGTGCGTTATTTCCGGCTTATCGGGTATGTCTGGCGTGTCCGGTATTGCTATGTTTGGTGGCCTGTTTTCTGGTCCTTCGCAGGACTCAACCAGAATTTCATAGCGCAACATAAAACCAACTTTGGGGACGGTCGCGATGACCTCATCCTCAATACCCAGGTTTTTAATTACCCGTCGTAACTTACTCACGCATTGATTAAGATTATTGTTACCTGAAATCATCCCGTAATCATCCCAAACCTTCTTGAATATCACATCACGGCTAACAGCCTCACCGTGATGGGTAAGCAATAGCAACAGCAGTCGCTTTGAAGGGTTGGAAATAGAGATGGGATCCTCAGATAACTCCGTCAGGCTCAGGGTACCCGTATCCGCATCAAAAATTATGTGATCGTTTAATCTATATTTCATTTTTCACAGGTTTCACTTTGGGGATTATTTATCGCCTGGCGCTAAATGTTAATAGAACATTAATCAATATTTAATCAGGTTGATTTTCTAAGCGTGGCTATCAACTATAATGATTATCAATTAACGCCAAAATTAGATGCTTCTCCACCTTATCGCATTCGATATAAGATTTTTCTCATAAGCCTTAAACAAAGATTATACAAACATCACAGTCATTGATATATTTATATGTAAAGTAACTTAAAGTTAGTTTTTTGTTTTGTAAATCTTTTCCTTTAAGCTGAAAATCCTAATCATTCATTTAATGCAAGCACTTTTAATAGGAAGGTAATGAAAGGTGAATTTTGACAACTTTGGATTTAGTCAAAAAATCAGCGTTATAACGCGAAATCTATGCGATTAAAGGCGGAATTAATCTTTTGATTCGAGGGTCATTGGGCAAACCACAAGGGAAATGAAAGTAAACAGTTACGAATAAAATGCGATGCCAGCCCCGTCCAACCACGCCACATGAATCACACCTGAACGCATGAATAGCAGGTGTACATTACTCTGAGGCAGGAAATACCAAACTAAAAACAATGTGGGCAGACATACCATATTCGGTGCAGCGAACGGTCGCCTTACCGCCATGCAGCGTCATGATTGCCCTGACGATAGCCAGCCCCAAACCACTGGCATGGTTACCGGCGCTGCGCGCAGCATCAACACGGTAGAAACGATCAAACAGCTTATCCCGGTGTGCCGGTGCAATCGGTGGCCCCTGGTTAGTCACTTCAATCACGCATTCCCCCGTTGTTTGAGCGCTAACCCGCAACCCTATTTGGCTGTTTTCGTCGGCATAACGCACAGCATTAGACACCAGATTGCTCAAGGCACGCTGAAACAGCATGGCGTCTGCCAGCAAGTCCCCTTGTCCCTGACAAACCAACGTAATCCCGCGCTCCTCCGCCAAGCCTTCGAAATAGTCTGCCACCCGCTGCAACTCTTTCGCCACGTCGAGACGGCTATAGTTCAGCACCGCCTGCCCCTCACCGGCACGCGCCAGGAACAGAATGTTCTCCACCATACGGGAAATGCGTTCCAGTTCGTCCATGTTATTCGACAGTAGCGTTTCATACTCTTCCACACTGCGTGACTGATACAACGCCACCTGGCAATGCCCCATCAATGCCCCCACCGGGGTTCGAATCTCATGCGCCAAGTCGGCAGAAAACTGCGTCAGGCGCTGATAACCTTCGTTCAGGCGATCGAGCATGGCATTGAACGAACGGGTCAACTGTTGCAATTCCTTTGGTGCCCCTTGCTCACTCAGACGGGTCGACAGCGTATTTGGCGTTATCACTGCCGCCTGAGCCGCCATACGCCAGAGCGGTTGTAATCCGCGACGCATCACCCAATATCCCAGCAGCGCGATCAAGATAAATGCCACAACAACGGCCGCCACTATCCGCCAAAGATAACGGGCCAGCATCTTCTGTTCGTTTATCATCACGTGGGCTGCCGAGATTTGCAGCAAATTACCGTCTTCCAGTTTGATCAGCGCCGATGCGACGCGTAATGGCACACCTTGCGCCGTCTGCCCACTCTGCACCGCACTCACACGCTGGGGTGTATCAAGGGGCGTTGGAGTGATCGGCGGCAGAGTCAGTTTGGCGGGGTTCACATTGATTAACGGCTTCTTTCCCGGCTGTTGAAAAATTAGCACGTCCTGCTCGTTGCCCAACATATTTTCGAACAAGCCGGTATTCGCCGTCAGCCGCTCGATAGGGAAACGCTGGCTGAGCAAATTGCGGTAATACTCGACCCGTCCGGTGACCTGTAAATCGCTGCGGGTGATCATCTCCTGACGCATCGCACCGTACAGGTACCAACCCGCTCCGCTGACAACCAACGCCGCGACCAGCGCAAACAACATGGCACTACGAAGCGTCAGCGACAGCGCACGCCAGCGTTGGATGCGTATTTTCATGAGCGCGGCTCGCAAACGTAACCAATACCGCGCACGCTGTGGATCAATTTGACGTCAAACGGCCGATCAATCTTTGCGCGCAGCCGCTTGATCGCCACGTCCACGACGTTGGTATCACTGTCAAAATTCATGTCCCACACCTGGGACGCGATCATGGTACGTGACAATACCTCGCCTTCCCGCCGTACCAGCAGGTGCAACAGCATAAATTCTTTGTTGGTCAGTGGAATCACCACATCTTGCCGCACGGCCTTACGCCGCAGAACGTCCAGCTGTAAATCGGCAATTGCGTAGTGGTCGGCTTCTCGCACCGTACCGCGGCGCAGCAACGTCCGCAGGCGCAGCACCAGCTCGGTGAAAGAAAAGGGTTTAATCAAATAGTCGTCAGCGCCCAACTCCAGGCCATGGATGCGATCCTGCACCCCATCGCGCGCGGTCAGAAACAGGATTGGCACGTCGCTTTTCTTGCGTAGAACCTCAATGATCTGCCAACCGTCCAACCCCGGCAGCATCACGTCGAGCACAATGGCGTCGTAAGCCTGTTCCAACGCCTGAAACAGGCCATCGGTACCGTTACGTGCCAAATCGACGCTGTATCCCGCCTCCGTCAGCCCTTTCTTCAGGTAATCGCCCGTGCTGATGTCGTCTTCAACCACCAGTATTCGCATTGTCATCGCCTCATTACACCAGCGGAAATACTAGCAGTTTCGGCGGACATTCTTGATGACATTAATGTCATCAAACAGACATGGTGCTGTCCCTATTGTTCAACCATGCTTAATCGGCAACCTTAACAGAGGAAAACTTTATGATTACCCGTCATCGTTTTGCCGGTTTGCTGCTGTCCACCCTCATGCTGTGTAGTGGGGCCGCAGGCGCGGCTCAAGCAACAGGCAAGGTCATTGCCCCACTGCGTGGCACTATCGACCAGGTTACCGACAGCAGCCTACAGGTCACCGACCGTAAAGGGGAGAAGGTCAGCGTTAAACTCAACGATCAAACCCGGGTGCTCAGCGTCTCGAAAGGCACCCTGGATGACATTAAACCGGATAGCTTTATCGGCACTGCGGCAGTACCACAACCGGACGGATCACTGAAGGCGCTGGAAGTCCACGTCTTCGCCGCCAGCCTGCGCGGTACCGGTGAAGGGCACTCCGCCTGGGAGTCTGCCGACGGCAAAGTCGATACCATGACCAACGGCACCGTTGGCAAGCTGGTTAAATCCAATGGCCGCACGCTGACCGTGACCTACGGTAACCAGCAGAAGACCGTTAACGTGCCGGAAGATGTGCCGATCGTCACCCTGGATCCCGGCGACCGCAGCCTGCTAAAACCCGGTGCACACATCGTGCTGTTTTCTGCCACGGACGACAAAGGCGAACGCGTCGCCACCCGTATTTCCGCCGGGAAAGACGGCACCGTTCCGCCGATGTAATTAGGTTGTGCCCCGCCATTGGCAATGTCATGACGGGGCACCGTCTAAGGAGTGCATAATGAAAACCCCCGTACGGCGGCCGGTGCACCGCTGGCCAGTCCGCATCACCCATTGGGTTAACCTGTTCGCCATGGTTTGCATGTTTATGAGCGGCTGGGAGATCTACAACGCCTCACCCCTGTTCGGTTTCCGCTTCCCGCCGCTGGTCACACTTGGCGGTTGGCTGGGCGGCGCGATTGGCTGGCATCTGGCGGTCATGTGGCTTTTGGCCGGCAATGCGCTGTGCTATTTGCTGTGGAGCCTGTTCAGTGGCCATTTCCGTCATGACCTGTTGCCGCTCAGCGCCGGCGCACTGCGACAGGATATCTGGCAGGCGCTGACGCTACGGCTAACGCATCAGCATGGTCGTTATAACGCCATTCAAAAACTGATGTATCTCGGGGTGCTGGTTCTGGGACTGCTACTGGTGCTGTCCGGCCTGGCAATCTGGAAGCCGGTGCAATTACAAGGATTAGTGAGTCTGTTTGGTGGCTTTGACACGGCACGTTACGTTCACTTTTTTGCCATGTCCGGTATTGGCTTATTTGTGATCATTCACCTGTTGATGGTGATTATCGTGCCGCGCACGTTGTGGGCAATGATTACGGGTGGCAAACATGAATGATAAAAAACAACGGCCTTTAGCACCGACGCTGGAACCGGACCAAAAGAAACAGCTGGTCAATCTGCAACGCCGTCTGATGCTACGTTCGGGTCTGACGCTGGGCGGCATCGCCATGCTGACCGGTTGCAACCTCCAAGACGGGGACCAGGTGGATAACGTGTTGTGGGCCATGTCGCGCTGGAACGATCGGGTGCAGGCCTGGCTGTTTAACGGCCAAAAGCTGGCGCAAACCTATAGCCCGGAGCAAATTACCCATCCGTTCCCGTTTAACGCGTTTTACCCCGAGTACAACGTCCCAGAGGTAGATCTTGCCAGTTATCGTCTGGAAGTCTCCGGCAAAGTCGAGAAAACCGCCTCCTGGACACTCGAACAGTTGCAACGCTTGCCGCAGCAGAGCCAAATAACCCGCTTGATTTGCATCGAGGGGTGGAGCGCCATCGGTCAATGGGGCGGCGTGCCGCTGCGCAACTTTCTGCAGCATGTCGGCGCCGATCTGAACGCCCGCTATGTGGGTTTCAAATGCGCGGACCGTTATTACTCCAGTATCGACATGGCCACAGCGCTGCATCCACAAACCATTCTGGCGTTGGATTTCGCGGGTAAAGCACTGCCGGCCGATTACGGCTACCCGCTACGGCTGCGAGTGCCAACCAAGTTGGGATTCAAGAACGCCAAACATATCGCCGCCATTTTTGTCAGTGATACCAACCCCG
Organism: Serratia sp. PL17; assembly: GCF_017832355.1. Classification (GTDB taxonomy): domain Bacteria; phylum Pseudomonadota; class Gammaproteobacteria; order Enterobacterales; family Enterobacteriaceae; genus Serratia. Next base: position 214,721 of record NZ_JAFIBY010000001.1, on the reverse strand, counting down.
GTGGCTACTGGGAAGATCAGGGTTATAACTGGTTTAGCGGAATTTAGTGTTCTGCGCGGCGCCGCGCAGAAAGCCGATTAGCCGATTAGCCGATTAGCCGCATGAATTATACCTTTTCTGAACGTGAGTACCTATTCGTCGACGGGGTAGGTAAAACTATTATCGACTTCGGTATCCAATATCAAGCCAGGCTTGTTTTTAGCGTCCCCTTGAGACCGGCTTTGGCCAAAATCTATGATCAACTATTGAAAAAACACGCTCAAAGAGTACGGTATTGGTACAAAATGGAATTCATAAAGGACGGACTCTATGTCATCGAAATTTAACGCCTTGGAGCACGCGTTGGAGCCGGATTTTACCTCTCCAAGTATTAAAGAACAGCGCCTGAAAGCCATGCAAGCCTTCCATGAAGCCTGGTGGGAACAACGATGTCAGGAATGGCGTGAACGAGGCCAACTCGGTGAGCCAGGACCGGTCATCCATCATTACGATACCGCCAAGATGCCATAACCCCCGCCAGGGGGCTCTGTTTAGCTTCACTCTCCCGTCGTCATCAGCGTGATATCCGCCTGCAGGATTGCCTCCCGCGCCGTGGTGGGGAGATTGTCATCGGTAATAATGGCGTCAAACGCCGCGATCGGCAGCGCCAGGTAGGTGGCTATCTTGCCGTATTTGGAGGTGTCACTGAGCAGGATGCAGCGCCGGCTGGCGTCAACAATGGCTTTTTTCACCATCACCTTGTCTTCATTCGGCGTCGACAGGCCACGCATGCTCCATGACGAAGCGGAAATAAATGCCAGATCGATAAACAACCCGCGTAGTGCCTGCGCCGCAGCTTCACCGACACATGAACGGTTCTCGCGACAGACGGTACCGCCGGTATGAATGATCTTGCACTGGCTGTGCTCGATCAGGTAACCCGCAATCACAAAATCATTGGTGACGACCGTTAGATCGTCGCGATCGCTGATATGTTTCGCCAGCGCCAGCGTCGTGGTGCCTGCATCCAGATAGATACAACTATTGGGGGGGATCTGCCGGGCCGCCAATTGACCGATAGCCGCTTTCTGCTGGCTGTACATCCCTTCTTTGTCCTGATGCGACGGCTCTATCGCTACCCGTTCTGCGGACTGCACGCCGCCTGAAACCGCCAGAACTGCGCCCTGCTCCTCAAGCTTTTGCAGATCGCGGCGAATGGTCATATGCGACACACCCAACCGTTCGGTCAATTCAGCAATGCTGACTACCCCGCGTTCAGATACCAGCGCTAATATTTGCTGGTGGCGTTCTACAGGTATCACGGTTCCCTCTCTTTGCCGCAGTGATAATAATTGTGATTTTACGTCAATTTTCGTTCTACGAAAGCGTCCTCTTTTCAGGTCGTGAGGCTGGTCATGCTATCAATAATATATTTTTAATAGTTAAAACAGTTGGATAACCCTCACTTTCATTTTACTTTGCCGGTGAGCCTGATTGATAATCTGTTAATAATTGTGATACCGATCGCTGACGCTGTCCAGATAAGCGCTTATATTTAACACAACAAAACAAATTATCACTAAAATTAACATGAGGTATGGCATGACACAGCCACGTGATTTTGCAGTTTGCATCGTTGGATTGGGTTCTATGGGAATGGGCGCAGCAAAGTCGTGCATTAACGCGGGGCTAACGACGTACGGTGTCGATCTTAACCCACAGGCGCTGACTGCATTACAGCAAGCCGGCGCCAAGCAAGCCGCTAACAACGCTGACGGTTTCGCGGCGGATTTGGACGCGGTATTACTGCTGGTGGTAAATGCCGTGCAGGTGAAACAGATCTTGTTTGGTGATAACGGCCTGGCAGCGAAGCTGAAGCCCAATACGCCGGTCATGGTGTCCTCCACCATTTCGGCCACCGACGCCAAAGAGATCGAACAACAGCTACGGGCACAGGGCCTGAACATGCTGGACGCCCCCGTTTCCGGTGGTGCGACGAAGGCCGCTGAGGGTCAAATGACCGTGATGGCATCTGGCGCGGAAACGACGTTCCGCCAGCTACAACCGGTTCTTGATGCGATTGCCGGCAAAGTTTATCGCATTGGCGAAGACATTGGCCTGGGAGCCACGGTGAAAATCATCCACCAGTTGCTGGCCGGTGTGCATATCGCCGCCGGTGCGGAGGCCATGGCGCTTGCGGCCCGCGCAGGCATCCCTCTGGACGTGATGTACGATGTCGTCACTCATGCCGCCGGCAATTCATGGATGTTCGAGAACCGCATGCAGCACGTGGTCGATGGTGACTATGCACCTAAATCAGCGGTGGATATTTTCGTGAAAGATCTGGGGCTGGTGACGGATACCGCCAAAGAATTGCATTTCCCGCTGCCCCTGGCTTCCACCGCCTTTACTATGTTCACCGCTGCCAGCAACGCCGGTTTTGGTAAAGAGGACGACAGCGCCGTGATCAAGATTTTCGCTGGTATAGATCTGCCGCAGAAAAAGGAGAACGCATAATGCTGCTCGGCGTCATCGCAGACGATTTTACCGGGGCCACCGATATTGCCAGTTTTCTGGTTGAAAACGGCCTATCCACCGTCCAGTTGAACGGGGTTCCACAGGATGATTTCCCCGTTGCGTCGCAGGCCGTGGTCATCAGCCTGAAATCTCGCTCCTGCCCTGCAGCACAGGCGATTGAACAGTCATTACAGGCGCTGGCTTGGTTACAACGCCAGGGATGCCAACAGTTTTACTTCAAGTATTGTTCGACCTTCGACAGCACCGCTCAGGGCAATATCGGCCCAGTGACGGATGCCCTGCTTGATGCCCTGGGCGAAACCCAAACGGTGATATCCCCGGCGCTGCCGGTCAACGGCCGTACTGTGTATCAAGGGTATCTGTTCGTCTTGGATCAGTTGCTGTCGGAATCCGGTATGCGTCATCACCCAGTGACGCCGATGACCGACAGTAACCTGTTACGACTGATGGAAGCGCAGGCTCAGGGCCGCTGTGGGCTGGTGACAGCCGCAGAAATGGACCGCGGTGTCGGAATCATCACGGAGAAATTGCAGCAGTTAGCGCAGCAGGGTGTGCGATACGCCGTTCTGGATACGCTGAATGAACAACATTTGCTAACTCAGGGTGCGGCGTTAAAAAACATGAAGCTGGTCACCGGGGGGTCTGGTCTGGCGATCGGGCTGGCACGTCAATGGGCGCAACCGGGGCAAGGTAACCCTCAGATTGCAGGTGCTCCGCAAGGGAAAAAAGCGGCGGTATTGTCCGGATCCTGCTCCACCATGACCAATCGGCAGGTCGCACGCTACCGTCAGCAAGCGGCAGCCAGGGCTATCGATGTCGCCCGTTGTCTCACCGAATCTGACCGTATGGCCTACGCAACAGAGCTGGCTGACTGGGCACAGCAGCATGTCGATGATCCACTGGCTCCGTTACTCTACGCCACCGCCGAACCGGAAACACTGCAACAGATACAGCAGCAATACGGCATGGCCGCCGCCAGCCACGCGGTCGAATCGCTGTTCGCCACCGTGGTTAAACAGCTCCAGCAGCACGGCGTCTGTCGATTTATCGTTGCCGGCGGTGAGACTTCCGGCGTTGTGACGCAGGCGCTGGGCATTCGTGGTTTCCATATTGGCCCCTGTATTTCTCCTGGCGTCCCCTGGGTACGCGCCATTGATCAACCTGTCTCACTGGCCCTGAAATCGGGCAATTTTGGCGATGAAAACTTTTTCGCCCGCGCGCAAACGGAGTTCCCATTATGATGCAGACGACTGAACAGCAAGCGCGTGAAGAAATGGTGCGTCTGGGCGCTTCATTTTTCCAGCGAGGCTACGCCACCGGTTCCGCCGGCAACCTTTCACTGTTGTTGGCAGACGGCACGCTACTGGCAACCCCCACCGGTTCCTGCCTGGGTGAATTGCAGGCCGAACGCTTGTCGAAGGTCAGCCTGAGCGGCGAATGGCTGTCTGGTGATAAACCGTCAAAAGAGATCAGTTTCCACCGTGCGCTGTATTTGAATAACCCGGAGTGTAAAGCCGTGGTTCACCTGCATTGCACCTATCTCACCGCTCTGTCCTGCCTGCAGGGGCTGGACACAGAGAACGCCATTAAACCTTTCACGCCCTATGTGGTGATGCGGGTCGGTAAGGTGCCGGTGGTACCCTATTATCGCCCAGGCGATCTCCGACTGGCGGCAGACCTGGCCAAACTGGCACCGACACACCGCGCCTTTTTATTGGCCAATCACGGCCCGGTGGTGACAGGTAAGGATCTGCGGGCCGCGGCAGATAATACTGAAGAAATGGAGGATGCGGCGAAGCTGATTTTTACCCTCGGCAACCGTCCCATTCGTTATTTGACCGATGATGAAATTGCCGAGTTACGGAGCTGAACCATGCCTAAATTTGCTGCCAATTTATCAATGATGTTTAACGAGCTGCCGTTCCTTGAACGGTTCGAGGCCGCTGCAGACGAGGGATTCCATGCTGTGGAGTTTCTGTTCCCTTATGAATATCCGGCGGCGTTGCTGGCGGAAAAACTGCATCAGCACGGCCTACAACAAGTCCTGTTCAATACCGCCCCTGGCAACGTCGATGCCGGTGAATGGGGGCTAGCCGCGGTACCCGGTCGTGAACAGGCGGCACGCGCGGATATCGATCGCGCACTGGCCTACGCCATCGCGCTGGGTTGCCCCAGCGTACACGTCATGGCCGGCGTGGTTCCCCCGGGAGAAGATTGGCAGCGCTATCGCGATACCTTCATAGGGAATATCCGCTACGCCGCCGATAGCTTCGCGAAACAGGGGATCAAGGTGTTGATCGAAGCGCTTAGCCCACAGGTTAAACCCAACTATCTGTTCTCCAGCCAGCATCAGGCGGCAGAACTGGTCGACGCCATCGACCGCCCAAACGTTTTCATTCAGTTTGATTTTTTCCATGCTCAGTTAGTGGACGGCAATATCAGCGGCCTCATGCGTTCATTGGCTGGCCGCTACGCCCATATTCAGATTGCATCGGTACCCGATCGCCATGAGCCGGACGACGGAGAGCTGAATTATCCCTGGTTGTTCGCACAGCTGGACCGCATCGGTTATGCCGGCTGGATTGGCTGCGAATACAAGCCGCGCGGCGATACCCGCGCCGGACTGGGTTGGATAAGGCCTTACCTGTAACAGGCCGCTCCTCCACACCTGCACAGCAACAACATAAAAATTAAACGCACCCGTATCGCTACCGGCGATCGCGGTGCCTGACGCTTACCCAATTAAAGGCTATCCCATGTCTACCTCTATGCTTTTGATGATTGCCGTATTCGGTGTCGTGCTGCTCTTGTTAATGGTGATCAAAGCCAAGATCCAGCCGTTTGTCGCCCTGCTGGTCGTAAGCTTGCTGGTGGCACTGGCCAGTGGCATCCCGACCGGTGAAGTGATGAAAGTCATGACCGCCGGAATGGGCGGCGTGCTGGGGTCGGTGACCATCATTATTGGCCTTGGCGCCATGCTCGGCAGAATGATCGAACACTCCGGTGGCGCTGAGTCGCTGGCCCAACGATTCAGTAAAGCGTTGGGACCGAAGCGTACGATTGCCGCACTGACCATTGCTGCGTTTATTCTTGGCATCCCGGTCTTTTTCGACGTCGGCTTTATTATCCTGGCCCCTATCATCTACGGTTTTGCCAAGGTCGCTAAAGTTTCCCCGTTGAAATTCGGCCTGCCCATGGCCGGCGTGATGCTGACAGTACACGTTGCCTTGCCGCCACATCCCGGTCCGGTGGCTGCTGCCGGGTTATTGAATGCAGACATCGGCTGGCTGACTATCCTTGGCCTCGCCATTTGTATTCCGGTGGGCATTATCGGCTACTTCACCGCCAACCGGCTGAATCGCAAAAGCTATCCGTTGTCGATTGAGGTACTGGAACAGTTGCAGTTAGCAGCCCCGGAACCCGCACCGGAAGGCAAAGTACCGTTAAGCGATCGCATTAACCCGCCCAGTGCCGGGCTGGTCGCCGCGCTGATCGTCATCCCCATTGCCATTATCATGCTGGGTACCGTTTCCGCCACGCTGCTCGAACCGGGCTTGGCACTGCGCGACACTCTGTCGCTGATCGGTTCTCCCGCGGTCGCGCTGATGATCGCCCTGCTACTGGCATTCTATTTTCTGGCGATACGCCGTGGCTGGAGCCTGCAACACACCAGCGACGTCATGGGAGGAGCACTGCCGACCGCTGCCGTGGTGATTCTGGTGACCGGCGCTGGCGGCGTGTTCGGCAAGGTTTTAGTGGAATCCGGCGTGGGCAAGGCATTGGCGGACGTTTTGACCACGATCGGGCTGCCGCTGATCCCCGCCGCATTCATCATCTCTCTCGCCCTGCGCGCCTCGCAGGGGTCCGCCACTGTCGCTATCCTGACCACCGGCGGTTTGCTGTCAGAAGCAGTGAGCGGCTTGAACCCACTGCAGCTGGTCCTGGTGACGCTGGCGACCTGTTTCGGCGGGTTGGGGTTATCGCATGTGAATGACTCCGGCTTCTGGATTGTCACCAAATACCTTGGTCTCTCCGTCGCCGACGGACTGAAAACCTGGACAGTGCTAACCACGATTCTCGGTCTTAGCGGTTTCCTGTTCACCTGGTTACTGTGGCTGGTCGTGTAATTTCTCTGGCATACTGCACAGACCGCCTTTGGCTCTGTGCAGGAAAAAATAATGACCCTTATTACGACCGCACCCCAGTTACTCACCGAACGCTTATGCCTTGATGCACATACGCTAGCCGACTTTGACTCGCTGGCTGCCATGTGGGCCGATCCTGATGTCGTGCGTTATATCGGTGGTACACCGAGGGACAGGGAAGACTCCTGGGGACGTCTGATGCGCTACGCCGGCCACTGGGCTCTGCTGGGTTATGGCTACTGGGCGGTGCGAGATAAAATCAGCGGCACCTACCTGGGCGGTATCGGTTTCTCCGACTTCCAACGTGATATCACTCCGGCGCTCGACGCCCCCGAAATGGGCTGGACACTGGTGACGGCAGCCCACGGCAAAGGCTATGCGACCGAAGCACTGCGGGCCGCACTGGCCTGGGGGAAAACGCATTTACCGGGGGATAAGGCGGTGTGCATTATCTCACCGGAAAACCAACCCTCAGTGGCACTGGCAAAGAAGGTTGGCTTTAGCGAAAGTCACCGCAGTGAATACCATCAGAACCCGATACTGGTGATGCACTGCCCGTTATGACGCCAGCGGTTATTCCACCGGCGCAGCCGCCAACGCAACCTGGATAAAGTTGTCCCGCAGCGCATCAGGCTGCTGCGGATTCCAGGCAATGCCGACTTGCCATTCGGTTTGTTCGCCGCTTAACGGCAGGATATCGATACCTGCCGGTGCAATATGCGTGACACTGTGCGGCAATAGGGCAACACCGATACCGGCAGCCACCAGGGCCAGCAACGTCTGGATATCACCTGCCTGCTGTACTACGTTCGGGGCCAGTTGATTAGCGGCAATAAAACGGAGCGACTGATCGCTCAAACCCCGCCCACGTTTTGGCGTTAGCTGCAATAATGGCAACGTATTGAACTGCTTCATCAGCGTCTCTGTCCGTAGCCCCAGGGCCGTCGGTGCTGCCAACACCAGCCGATCGCGCAGCAATGCGCTTGCCTGCAATGGCGCACTGACAGGCAACCGCACAAACCCGATCTGCAACTCGCCGTGCAATAACAGCTGATATTGCCGTTCAGAAGGCAAGTCTTCCAACCCTACGGCAACCTCTGGAAAGCGCCCGCGGAAAGACGCGACCAGTTGCGGTGCCAGATGAAAGCTGGACAAGCCAAACCCAATGGCCAGGCGCCCTGCCTCTCCCTTCACCACGCGTAATGCACGCTGTTGAAAGTGCATATGCTGCCCAACCAGCGTCTGCGCTTCAGGATAAAGCCGTTGCCCGCTGGCAGTCAGCTGCGCCCCTTGACGCCCCCGGTTAAACAGGCGGGCACCGAGCAACGCCTCCAATGCCTGAATCTGTTTGCTCAGTGCCGGTTGGGTAATGCAGAGCAACTCCGCCGCCAGGCGATAGTTGCCTTGCTCTGCCAGCACCACAAAGGCACGTAATTGTCGAATATCCATTCCACTAGGTTATCAAATAAAGAATTTAATTGATTATACCGTAATCAATCACTTTGCTGTAATCAACGCAAGACAACAGCGAAAAGGTAACCCTATGACCACCTCTCTGCGCGCCGCCACGGTGCAATTCCACCATCGTGCCAACGATAAAAACTACAACCTGTCAGTGATTGAAGGCTTTATCGCCCAAGCCGCTACCGAACACATTCAGGTACTGGTCTTTCCAGAAATGTGCATTACCGGCTATTGGCATGTACGTCACCTCAGTGACGGCGAAATCGCCGCACTGGCGGAACCGATAGCCACCAGCCCTTCCCTGGCGCGAATCCGTCCACTGGCAGAACGCTACAACATGGCAATCGGCGTCGGGCTGATTGAACAGGGCGAAGAGGGTAAGTATTACAACGCTTACGCCGTCTGCTTGCCTGACGGCACACTTCACGTTCACCGCAAACTGCATGCCTTTGAGCATCCAGCCATAGCCAGCGGCGACAGTTTTACCGTTTTTGATACGCCATGGGGTGTGCGGATGGGGGTACTCATCTGCTGGGACAATAACCTGGTGGAAAACGTACGTGCGACGGCACTGTTAGGCGCAGAGGTATTATTGGCGCCGCACCAAACGGGCGGTACCCATTCACGCAGTCCGCACGGTATGAAGCCGATCCCACTGGAGCTTTGGCAACAGCGGCTGGAAAACCCAGCGGCGATAGAAGCGGCTTTCCGTGGTGAACATGGCCGTGGTTGGTTGCTACGCTGGTTACCGGCGCGCGCGCATGACAATGGCCTGTTTGTTTTATTTAGCAACGGTGTGGGGCGTGATGATGACGAAGTGCGCACTGGCAACGCGATGATTCTCGACCCGTACGGCCGTATTCTGGCAGAAACCTGGGTAGCCGAAAATAAAATGGTTATAGCCGAACTCGATCTTTCCCTTATCCCGCTCAGCACCGGACGCCGTTGGATCCATGGCCGCCGGCCTGCACTGTATGAAATACTCACGCAACCCCAAGGTTACGAACGTGATGCCCGCACCGCGCGCTTTTCATCAGAGCCGGGGCAGAAACTGGGTAAGTAACCCACCCCGAACACCAGGTAAAAAAAATCCGCCCGAAGGCGGATTTTTATCTGATGCGGCTAATTGCGCCACATGCTCATGCCCGTAGGCATGGAGAAGTCTTAGAAACGGTAGCCTACGCCAACGCTCCAGATACCAACGTCAACACTGCGGATACGGCTCTGCTCGTAACCTACATCCAGAGCAACGTCCTGGATTGGGTTGAACTGCAGGCCAGCACCGTAGGTGAAGCCGTAGTCGCTGTTGCCGTTACGGTCAGTGCCGTTCTGAGCGTTGTCGATGTTTTTGCCGTAGCCAACACCGATCACACCGTAGATGCTTGCCCAGTCGTTGAAGCGGTAAGCTGGACCGGCAGTGATAGAATCGTACTGTGATTTACCGTAGTAACCGTTCTCAGAACCGTTCTTTTCCACGTGGGTAAAGGAACCGATCACACCCAGTGGGTTGTTATCGAACTCGTAACGATACTTCAGGTTGAAACCGTCGGCTTTGTTAGCAACGCCTTGGAGATCACCCTGCGCATAGCCAGCGGATACGGTGCTCTGACCAGCGAATGCGGTACCTGCGGTTACTGCTAATACACAGGCTGCTACTGCGGAAAGACATGCAATTTTTTTCATAACCACCTCAAACGCGTTATATTTTTAAGTAAATCCATTTGTTCATGCATTGAAAATATAGCAAAAATTAGCGTGAAACTCTGCCTTAAAATGAGTGTCTAATGCTTTATATCGTGTAACATTAGATTTCAAGAACAGTGTATCTTCTTCTTTTCGCTCTATTTTCGGGCCGTATTCTACTCGTTTCTGTGACAACAATCACCTATTTAATATCCAGACGATTCCTAAAAAATGCGCATTTTATGCGCAAAAGAACCAGCATCTAACCCCAGAGCTGGCACTTTTCTCCGTTGCATACGCATTTCTCAGACACATTTACCTCATTTCATTTACACTGCCGTCATCCGAATATCGATAGTCTTCCCACCTGGTGGGAAACGCATAAAAGGCTCTAAAGGATGTCCTCGTCTGCAACTGCTAAAGCGTCTTCCACGCTGCTGCCTATCTGCTTGCTCATCATCGCCATGGTGTCTATCCAGACCGGTGCGTCGTTGGCCAAAAGCCTGTTTCCATTGGTCGGTGCAGAAGGCATCACCACGTTGCGCTTGAGTATTGGCACACTGATCCTGTTTATTATCTTCCGCCCATGGCGCATGCGCTTTGCCGCCGGTAGCCGCCTGCCCTTGTTCATCTATGGCCTGACATTGGGGGCGATGAATTATCTGTTTTATCTTTCTTTGCGCACCCTGCCACTGGGTATCGCCGTCGCGTTGGAGTTCACCGGCCCCTTGGCGGTCGCCATGTTCTCCTCACGCCGCGCGATCGATTTTTTATGGGTCATACTGGCGGTGGCCGGGCTCTGGTTCTTGCTGCCACTGGGCCATAACATAGAGAGTATCGATCCCTTAGGTGCCGCCTGCGCATTAGGCGCAGGCGCCTGCTGGGCGGTCTACATTATCTGCGGCCAGAAAGCGGGGGGTGACCACGGCCCAGGGACCGTGGCGGTCGGGTCGCTGATCGCTGCGGCGGTATTCTGCCCAATAGGGGCCTGGCAAGCGGGCAGCGCGCTGCTGAACATCGATATTCTGCCCATTGCATTGGCCGTGGCAATCTTATCCACCGCGCTGCCTTATTCGTTGGAGATTATCGCGTTACCCAGGCTCCCGGCTCGCACCTTCGGCACCTTGATGAGTCTTGAGCCCGCGCTGGCAGCACTGTCGGGGATGTTGTTCCTCAACGAACACCTGACTACGGTGCAGTGGTTGGCGTTAGGTGCAATCATTGCGGCCTCAATGGGGGCGACCCTGACCATCAAGCCAAAACCACAGATCGAGAGCTTGTCTTAAAAATCAACAACCGCCTGCATTTTCCAACAGCGGAATGCAGGCGGGTTAACTGTTTTCGCACAGGTAAGCAGGCATACTTTTCCCCGCAGTCCCCCCACGCGTTTATGGAACCAAACCCAGCAGGGTTTACCACATGGAGAATTAAAGTGATTTATAACACGCTGTTTAACCCACGCTACGGGCGTGGGCTGTCACCTGTTTTGATCAAGACCCTCACCGCGCTTCGTCAATATGACTTGCCTGCCCTGACATTGGGACGGCATGACATAGAGGGTGACAAGATCTTTATGGACGTAATGACGTTAACCACAGGATTAGCGGAAACTCAGCATGCAAAGCTTCACCATAACTATGCCGACATTCATTTACTCATCAGCGGTGAAGAGCGCATTGATTATGGTATGCCCGGCGATTGGCAAAGCGAGTTACCCTATGACGATGCTCAGGATACCCATCGTGTGAGTATCAAACGCCACCGCCAAACACTCGCCATGTTCCCCGGCGCGTATGCGCTATTCTTTCCCCATGAACCGCATAAGACCGGCTGTCAGTTGTACGCACCAACACCGATCAAAAAAGCGGTGGTGAGGGTGCATTACACGCTGCTGATCTAATCAAGGGCTGGCCGACTGCGTTGGTTCTGACCATGTTCTATTCGCGAAAAGCCGCGCATTCGTTTGCTGCAATGGCGGCATTTAAAGGGGCAAGTTGCGAATAAAGCTTTTGGTCTGCCCCGGCGAACGCAAACGGATAAAGCGGATATGTTGGTACTGGCTATTGTTCATGTCGGCAAGGTAGCCGCGACGGTTTTTACGGTAAGTTTTAATGGTCCACAGAACGATTGACTCTCGACTGAAAAAAGACCGACGAAAGCTTTCGCGGTTTCCCGTACCTGGCCACAGCTCGGTGCCTAGCCATGCGCGGGTGACGGCACGACGAACGGCCTGGTACAGGGTACGGCAGAACCCGTAGTCCACCCACACGACCCAATCAACGCTATCCCATTTTACCGCTTTCGTTCGACTATAATTGCCGTCGAGTACCCACCCGCTTTCCGCCACAGCCAACGCCTGCGTTACTCGCGCGATAAACACGTCATCGGGTGTACCTTGCCAGTCAGAACGCCAAAACAGCGTATCAAGCTCGATGTAAGGCAGCACAAGCTTTTCAGCCAACTGACGTGCTAGCGTGCTTTTGCCACTGCCACTGGTTCCAACGACATTGATTTTCATACGCGTGCAGCTCTGTAATTAAGGCAGAATATTTTAGCCAGATACAATTAGCCTATCAATATGAATTAACGGCCATTTTATTGATAGCAAACTGGCTCATTAACCCGAAAACGTCGACATTGAGAATGAAAATTATCGCGGAGATACAACCGATTTTAAAATAATTGCATGGCGTAACTAAAAACAGAAGCGAGTAAAAATATTTCACATACATTACAACGCATTAAAATAAAAAACACATTAACAAATTAAGTCTACCCCGCTTAAGGTTAATATTCAATTCGTTAAAACCTATTTATTCCATCGTTATTTTCCCCCTGCAAAATACGTCATCACTGCTATAATTTCTCTCGTGGAAAAAATAGGACAATAACCCATCAAGAGGATATCTGATATGAGTACCGCTAAACTGGTTAAAACGAAATCTTCTGACCTGCTTTATACACGTAATGATATGGACGAAAAAACCAAGCTGGAGGCCATCAAGGCGTTGAACCGTCAGGTTATCCAGTTTATTGACCTGTCGTTGATCACCAAACAGGCCCACTGGAACATGCGTGGTGCTAACTTTATTGCCGTGCATGAAATGCTCGACGGGTTCCGCACTGCGATCATCGATCACCAGGACACTTTTGCCGAACGTATCGTGCAATTGGGCGGCGTAGCCTTGGGTACAGTCCAGGTGGTAAACGATAAAACCCCACTGAAAAGCTATCCAACCAACATTCATAGCGTACAGGAACACCTGAAAGCGCTGGCCGATCGTTACGGCGACGTCGCAAATGACATTCGCAAAGCCATCACAGAGGTCGAAGACGAAGATACTGCCGATATGTTTACTGCAGCATCCCGAGATCTGGACAAGTTCCTGTGGTTTATCGAATCCAACATAGAATAAGCCACTTAAAAATCGACAATTACGGCCCGCGTAGCGGGCCTGAACAGGCTGCGGGCTTTGCCCCAGCCTGTTTTTCTTTTATTTACGCCGCTTGAATTGCTCAAAAAATCGCCCATAGTAAATACATTGAGGGCGTAGCGGCTCTGTCAATGTGAGGCCATCATGGCAAGCGGATGGGCGTCAGACGGCGCCGTACAGGATCAAATTGATTCCACCCTAGATGATGCAGTGCAGCGTGCAAGGCAGGCACTGGGTCATGGCGAAAGTGCGCATTATTGTCAGGAATGCGGAGAAGAAATTCCATTGGCACGCCAGCAAGCGCTAAAAGGCGTGCGCTATTGTCTTGCCTGCCAAACCGAGATGGATAAAAAACAGGCAGCCAGCAGCCTGTATAACCGCCGCGGCAGTAAAGACAGCCAGCTGCGGTAACGCCAATTGTGTCCACCGATCGCTCTTACTGAACACTCTTGCACCAGATGAAACCACTTTGCGGCATAAAAGTTAGAGTTAGTTATCAATATTGAAGCTAAACCGTTAACTATCGGTTGTTTCACCCCCATTATTTGGTTAATGATAGACCAATGCACCAACAGACAGCCATCAGCACCATTTTGGTGCCTCTATTTGGTGCATACAAATAATAATTCGACCTTCAGACACAACATCACACCACAACTCTTTGTTTTTATAGTAGTTGTAAACATGGCACGATTTTTTCATGGCACCAACTGCAATATAAAAAATGGGTAATCCGCAACCTGTACAGGAAATTCCTCTCATGAAGTCAATTTTTAAAGTCTCCCTGGCCGCACTTTCGTTGGCCTTTGCCGTAAGCTCCCACGCAGCAGACAAACTGGTCGTCGCCACCGACACCGCATTCGTTCCATTTGAGTTCAAGCAAGGTGATCAATACGTTGGTTTCGATATCGACCTGTGGGCCGCTATCGCCAAAGAGCTGAAACTGGACTACACCCTGAAACCTATGGATTTCAGCGGCATCATCCCTGCTCTGCAAACCAAAAATATCGACCTGGCGCTGGCCGGTATCACCATTACCGACGAGCGTAAAAAAGCCATCGAATTCTCTGACGGCTACTACAAAAGCGGTCTGCTGGTGATGGTGAATGCCAACGACAACAGCATCAAAGGCATCGATGATCTGAACGGTAAAGTGGTAGCGGTGAAGAGCGGCACCGGCTCCGTGGATTACGCCAAACAACACATCAAAACCAAAGATCTGCGTCAGTTCCCGAACATCGATAACGCCTATATGGAACTGGGCACCAAGCGCGCTGATGCCGTACTGCACGACACACCAAACATCCTGTACTTCATTAAGACTGCCGGTGCCGGTAAGTTCAAAACCGTTGGCGACTCACTGGAAGCTCAACAATACGGCATCGCCTTCCCTAAAGGCAGTGACGAGCTGCGCGTGAAGGTCAATGGCGCACTGAAAACCCTGCGCGAAAACGGCACTTACAACGAAATCTACAAGAAATGGTTCGGTACCGAACCTAAATAACGGATGAAGTCAGTCACTGATTCACTTAAGCACAGGGGTGGTGTCTTAGCCCCTGCGCTTTGTTGTATCTGATTCCCTCGTTTGGGATCACCGGGAGAAAAAACCATGCAGTTCGACTGGAGCGCCATCTGGCCCGCCATCCCTATCCTGTTAGAAGGTGCCAAAATGACCCTGTGGATTTCGGTCCTCGGTCTTGTTGGCGGCCTGATCATCGGCCTTGTTGCCGGTTTTGCTCGTACCTATGGCGGTTGGATTGCCAATCACGTCGCCTTGGTATTCATTGAAGTTATCCGCGGCACGCCGATCGTGGTGCAGGTCATGTTCATCTACTTCGCCCTGCCGATGGCGTTCAATGATTTACGTATCGATCCCTTCAGTGCGGCAGTGGTCACCATTATGATCAACTCCGGCGCCTATATTGCGGAAATTACCCGCGGTGCGGTGCTGTCGATTCATAACGGCTTCCGTGAGGCAGGCCTGGCGCTCGGCCTGTCACGGCGTGAAACCATCCGCTATGTCATCATGCCGCTGGCGCTGCGGCGTATGCTGCCGCCGCTGGGTAACCAGTGGATCATCAGCATCAAAGACACCTCGCTGTTCATCGTGATCGGCGTGGCGGAACTGACCCGTCAAGGGCAGGAAATTATTGCCGGTAACTTCCGTGCGCTAGAAATCTGGAGCGCCGTAGCGGTTATTTATCTGATTATTACCCTGGTGCTGAGCTTCGTTCTGCGTCGTCTGGAAAGAAGGATGAAAATCCTGTGATTGAATTTAAAAACGTCTCCAAGCATTTTGGCCAAACCCAAGTGCTGCATAATATCGATTTGAAGATCGAAAAAGGTGAGGTCGTGGTGATTATCGGCCCTTCTGGCTCCGGTAAGTCGACCCTGCTGCGTTGCATCAACAAGCTCGAAGAGATCACCAGTGGCGATCTCTTCGTCGACGGCCTGAAAGCCAACGATCCTAAAGTTGACGATCGCCTGATCCGTCAGGAAGCCGGCATGGTGTTCCAGCAGTTTTACCTGTTCCCGCACCTGACGGCATTGGAAAACGTTGCCTTTGGCCCAATCCGCGTACGCGGTTTGAAAAAATCAGACGCAGAAAAGCTGGCACGTGAACTGCTGGCCAAGGTTGGTCTGGCCGAGCGCGCACATCATTATCCTTCCGAGCTGTCCGGTGGCCAGCAACAGCGCGTAGCGATCGCCCGCGCGCTGGCCGTGAAGCCGAAAATGATGCTGTTTGATGAGCCTACCTCGGCGCTCGATCCAGAACTGCGCCATGAAGTGCTGAAAGTCATGCAGGATTTGGCAGAAGAAGGCATGACCATGGTGATCGTCACCCACGAAGTCGGCTTTGCCGAAAAAGTGGCGTCGCGCCTGATCTTTATCGACAAAGGCCGGATTGCAGAAGACGGCAATCCGCACGCGTTGATTAACCATCCGCCAAGCCCTCGCCTACGCGAGTTCCTGCAACACGTTTCCTGATTTACCCTGCTCAGCGGCGGGCGCACTCTGCGCCCGCCGTTTCTATTTAGCACGCGTTCCCACTCTTCATCTCTCTTCATTTCCTACTATGTTGTTTGTTTTTTATAGCATTTGTATTTAATCCGCCGATTTACAGAGCCCCAAGAGAGGATCAATGCCCACAACCGCATACTCCCGATTCGGTTCTCATCTGCGAGAACATTTACGTTTATTCCCGTTGTTATTGCTGCTGACAGTCGCCGTAGCCTCTCCACGAGCGATAGCGCAACCCCCACAAAATGCCGCTCCTGGTGACCAAACTGAACAACAGAAAGCGTCTTACGCCGCGCTGGCGGATATTCTGCAAGATGACAAAGCCCGTGCTGGGCTGATCAGTCACCTGAGACAGCAGGCCGGTGAATCCCCCGCAACCCAGCCGCAAACCGACACGCCGGAAGCCGCCGACACGCTGAGCGATAACCTGAGCAATTTGGCGCAGTCTGGCATCAGTACCCTCAACCAAAGGTTGAATTCGCTACAAAAGCTGATCGACTCCGGCCCCAAACGCACGTTTAATGCCGACAATTTTTTTCGCGCCCTGGGCTATTTCCTGCTGACAGTGGCGGTCACTTTTGCCCTGTTCCATCTGATCCGCCGTCTGATCGCCCCCCTGTATAAGCACATGGGCAACTGGGGCCACAACGCCAGGGTGCAACACGGTCCTTGGTATAAACGCCCCGTCGCCATCCTCGGTGCCTTTGCCGTCGATCTGCTGGTATTACTGCTGGCGCTTGCAGCGGGCAACCTGTTCGCTCGCCATGTTAATGCCGACAGCGCCACCATCATGCGTCTGCAAACGCTGTTTCTGAGTGCCTTTGCGGTGATTGAATTCTTCAAAGCGGTACTCCGGCTGATCTTTGCCCCCAACTTTGATTACCTGCGCCCTTTCCCGTTCAGCGACACCTCGGCCCACTACTGGAATACGCGCCTCGCCTGGCTCAGCGGTCTGATCGGCTACGGCCTGATGGTTGTGGTGCCCGTCGTGGCGGTACAAATCAGCTACCCGGCCGCCGCCGCGGTCAATCTGGCGGTGATGCTGGCTTTGACGCTGTATGCCGTCGCGTTGATCTTGCACAACCGCAAACCGATACAGCACCAAATTAACCTGCTGGCAGAACGTTCGATGGCGTTCTTTAGCGTAATTCTTCGCGGCCTTGGGCACGTCTGGCACCTGTTGGCGATCGCCTATTTCCTGGTGCTGTTCGTGCTTTCACAATTTGATATCGGCAACAGCCTGCGCTTTATGATGACGGCAACGGTGAAAAGCCTGCTGGTGATCGGCTTAGGGGCCTTACTTTCAGGCATGTTAACTCGCTGGATTTTTCGCCGCATCTCACTGCCGGCCGACGTTAATCTGCGTTACCCCATGCTGGAAAGACGCATTAACGCCTACATCCCAAACGGATTGAAAATCCTGCGGGTCATGGTGGTTTTGGCCGTGACGCTGTTCCTGTTCGACGCCTGGCACCTGATCAACCTGTATCAATGGGCGAGCAGCGACAACGGTGGAAAGGTGATTGGCGGGCTGATGCATATTCTGCTGATTCTGGTCATTGCCGTCTTCAGTTGGACGTTGATGGCCAGCGTCATCGAGCACCGGCTGGCGCTGGAGTTGAGCAATGGCATTCGCCCAAGCGCACGCGAGCGCACCCTGTTGACGCTGTTTCGTAACGTTCTGGCGATCGTGATCAGCACCATTACCATCATGATTGTGCTGTCGCAGGTCGGCATTAACATTGCGCCCCTGCTGGCAGGCGCCGGGGCGCTCGGCCTCGCCATCAGTTTTGGTGCACAAACGCTGGTGAAAGACGTGATTACCGGTGTCTTCATCCAGTTTGAGAACGGCATGAATACCGGTGAATATGTCACCGTCAGCGGCATTACCGGCACGGTGGAGCGCATGACTATCCGCTCAATTGGCCTGCGGGACGATTATGGTGTTTACCACATCGTCCCCTTCTCTTCGATCACCACACTGGCGAACTACGCCCGCGAGTTTGGCGTCTACCGAGCCAATTACACCGTGAGCCGTGATGAAGATATTGATCGTGTCCACGACGTGCTGCATCAGGCAGTCGCCGCGCTGAAACAGGATGAACAGATGAAGCACTTTCTGATTGGCGAACCGGTGTTCAACGGCGTGGTGGCGCTGGGCGATCGCTCTTTCACTACCCGGGTCACCCTACGCACTCAGGCGCTGAAACAGTGGGTCGTGCAATACGCCCTCGATCGGTTGGTGAAGATGCATTTCGAACGGGCGGGCATCACCATGCCACAGCAGGCGATGCAGCTGTCCTATGCACCGAACGCGGGACCACAACCGGCAGCGCCCTGACAAGCATCACCGCGTCGTGCAGGGATGGGCGGCCAGGAAGGCCGCCACATCCTGCTGATAAGCGTTAAATTGTATCGATCGCGGCGCAAACAGGCCGATGATGTTGATCAACGACGGGTAACGGACAAACAGCGGTTTGACCATGGCATGGTCAGCCTGTTCGATTCGCGTCACCGTCAGCAGGTCGGCGGGGACGACTTGCCGGTAGACGCGTTCAGTCTCGTTCGCATCAACATTGATGTCGCGACCGCCCACCATCAGGTGTACCGGTGTTTTGTAATTTCTCAGCCCCACCCTGGCGTCACTGGCCATGTTGGCACGAATAAACTGCCAACGATCCGCACTTAACGTCGCCGCCTCACCATATTCACGGAGGTATTGCGTGTAGCCGTCCGGCTGTTTCAGCAGGGATAATACGTGCCTCTCTTGAGCTTCGCGCTCCTGAATGCGTTGCTCATCATCACCCGCCGCCTCCATTTCCGCTCGGGTGTTGTATCGCCCCTGTGTTAGCCAGTTGATCGCCGGAGACATCACCAGCGTAAAAGCAATATCGGGTCGCCGCCGTGCAACGTCCGGCATCACCCACCCCGCCTGGCTTGCCCCCCATAACCCGACGCATTGCGGGTTAAAGCGCCCGTCTTTTCTGGCCCAGTCAATAATGTCCGCCGTTTCTTTTGCCCGGTCGTCCATGGTTTGGTGCAACCAGTTGCCGGAAGAGCCGCCGATGCCCGGTTTATCAAAAGATAAAACGGCATAACCCTGTTCGGCCATGGTCTCCCAAATGCCGTAGTAACCTTCGTCACGGCTGGCATTGGCAGGGCCATCACCATGAACAAAGACAATCACGCCCGGCTTTCCGTGCACGTTTTTCGGCAGCACCAGCGTACCGGCAAGGGCGTTGCCACCGGCGGTCAACCGAAGCGGCTCGATGACATATTGATAGTCGTTGGCGTAGAGGACCCAGCCTGACGCCACGACAAACAACACCAGTAAACAAACGGCTATTTTTTTCACCGCATTTCCCCGATGCGCTTTTCCATTAGCAACCAGTTTGCCTGGCGAAACAGCCACCACAGTGAAGCGTGCCTCTCCCGCCGGCCCATGTTGAAACCACATTGTTGATACAGACGCCGTGCGCCGATATTTTGTTGGCTCACGTGCAAACGCAACCAACGGTTAGGCTGCTGTGCCGCTGCATAGTCCGTTATCCATTCGATCAACATTTTGCCCACGCCTTTGCCCCGTTGCTTTTCATCTACCGCCAGGTAGGAGAGGTAGAGTTCGCCGGCGGCAGGCGCGTGCTGTAAGAACGCGATTTGCAGGTACATACGCCAAAAGTTCAGCATGCCATAACGGCGGCACAACCCCAGTATCGGTAACGGGCGCGCCCTCAAGGCACAATTGCCCAACCGCCCCGCAGACTTGAGCCCAAATGCTGCCACCACCTTACCCGCTCGCCGAACGACAAAGCTGTGCTCCTGACTGTTGCTTTGATTCCAGCTCCACAGCCAGTAAAACAACCGCCATTGTTGGCGTGCGCTCAACCCGCACTGGCGTTGGAATTTGTCGTCAAAGGCAGCGTAAATCAGCGCCGCCGTCTGCAACCGACAGGATTCACGGTAAGGTTGTATATCAAGCATTTTTCGCCCCATTACGCTTGCGTGAAAATCAACTGTTCCAGCAAGTGATTCGCCACCGTCGGCGCCTTGCGCGGGAAAATCGCCTGCCGCAGGGCCTGGCTTTCAATTACGTCCAGAATCAGTTGGGCAAGCTCGTGCGGATTTAACGCCGCCGCTATTTCGCCAGCTCGCTGCGCCAGGACGATAACCTGCACCAGCGCCTCCGTCAGTTGCTGCTGGTTGGCATCAAACTTCTCCGCCAAAGTGGCATTGCGGGCAACCTCCGCCACGATTTCCGTCGCCAACTGAACGCTGTCCGGTGATGAGACAAAAACATGATAAGCGGTGAAAAAGTCGGACAGCGCCTGCCGGGGCCGGTGTTTACCCTCAACCAACCGTGCGGCGAACTCCGTGAAGAACGCATTCTCCAGAAGCGCTATTTCACCGATCAAGGCGTCCTTACCGGCAAAATGGTTGTAAAGGTTGCCCACGCTAACACCCGCAGCCTGTGCGATATCTCGCATACTGGTCTGGTGAAAACCCTTATGGGTAAAGCTGTGCAATGCGGCATCAACAATTTTTTCTCGGTTTCCCATGAGCCTGTCTCGCGGTTGAAAGGTGGCTAGCGACATTCAATTTATTACGCAAGTGAACGAACGTTCGTTCACTTTTAATGGCAGCATACAGAATGTCAAACCGACGAGTTTGAACCAAAGATAAACAACCCGCAGAAGGGTAAAGCGAGAAAGGCGCTAACCCCGTTGCCCAGGGTTAGCGTAGAGACGATCAGTGCAGTGCACCCTCTTGTTTAACCGAGGTGAAGGCCTGCATCAGTTTCACCACGTCCTGCATGCCAACGTTCACCTGATTGATCACTTCCCCGGCGTCGTGCGTCAGAGTCACCCCACCACCAGCCTGATCCACGCAGGTTGCCATGCCGGCAATCGCCGCTGCCACGCCGTGCTGAATGGATTTGGTCATTCGCTCTATCTCCGTCGCCGCCTTACGCGATTGCTCTGCCAGCGTGCGCACTTCATTGGCCACCACGGCGAAACCCCGCCCGTGCTCGCCCGCATGTGCGGCCTCAATCGACGCGTTGATCGCCAACAGGTTTGTTTGGGAAGCGATTTTACGGATAGCCTCAACAATGGTACCAATTTGCTGTGAGCACTGGCCCAATTCACTGATCACATCAGACGTTTGACGCGCTGCCGCCTCAACCTGCCGCATGCCTTCCACCGCCTGCTGAACGATGAGCGCGCCCTGCGATGCCTGCCGGTCAGTATCCAACGACAAATGGTGCACGTTGCGTACCATCTCCTCTTCATGCTGCTGTTGCATCATGAGTCGGGTGATGTCTTGAGCGATTTTTACAACCTTTACCAACCGCCCATTTCCGTCGAGGATCGGATTATAACTGGCTTCCAGCCATACCCTGTCCCCACGGCGGTTGACGCGTTCAAAGCGCCCGGTGATAAACTCACCGCGAGACAGTCGCTGCCAGTGTTGGCGGTAATCATCGGAGGCAGCAAACTCCGGCGTGCAAAGCACCGCGTGTGACTGCCCGCGCGCTTCTTCCAGCCGATAGCCAATGACCTTCAACATATTGTCGTTGGCGTCGAGGATCGTTCCCTGCGCGTTGAACGTGATCATCGCCATGGAACGATTTAACGCCGCCAATAAACTCTGATGTTCCTGCGCCTGAGTAATGCGTTCCGTCACTACGCTGGCGATCTTGACGATCTCCACCACCTGGCCTTTCTTGTTTAAGACCGGTGCATAGGTGCCCTGCAACCACACTGTTTCGCCGTCTTTGCGAATGCGTTTTATATTATCCGTGATCGGCTTACCATTATTTAACATATCCCAATGTTTGAGATAGGCAGAACTTACGACATATTGCGGGTCACAAAAAATACGGTGATGCTGGCCAATCACCTCCTGCCGCTGGAATCCCATGGTCTGTAAAAATAAATCATTGGCGCGCAGCACAGTGCCATCTGGTTTAAATACAATCATGGCAACGGCATTTTCTATCGCACTCAACTCAGCGCGGCTGTGGGTATTTAACTGACTGAATCGTAACAGCATAATGTGGGTGTCCTTCTGGCAGATGATTTAGCGAGAAAACGCTTTTCATTTTATTTTCTTGCACGCTGCGCCCACACACAGACGTGCAACACCCTGAGAAACAGGCGAGCCTAATTTCCCCGGATAGACGATAGTAACCGAGTTAAAAACATCAATTTAGTTATGTGATTATTATTTTTTGAATAAATAATTAAATTAGGATTTTTGTTACAAAGAACTGTATTCAGAATAACGCAAGTTGAAGAAATTGAAAGGGAAACGCGAAGTTTTATTGGCGCCGGCGACAAAACCGGCACCCGGGGAATTAACGCCAGCGTTCTGCCGCCCACGCGGCTTGTTGTTCTGCGTCATGGAAGGTCCAGGCCACAAAACGGCTGATCTTTTGTCCCTGCGCCATCTCAATGGTGCGGACTTCGGCGGCACCCGCCAATTTTAACGCATGGTAAATCGACGGCAGCGTCGTGTTTTTAGAAATCAACGACGTAAACCACAGGCAATTCTGCGCCTTGCTGACGCTTTCCTCGACCATTTTACGCACAAAGGCTTCTTCGCCCCCTTCACACCACAGCTCATTATTTTTACCGCCAAAGTTCTGCACCGGCTTGTCCGCCACCTCGCCTTTGCCCAGCTTGTGCAGCTTGCGGCGGGTACTCGCATGCGCTTCTTGTTCAGAACCGTGGAACGGTGGGTTACACAGCGTAGCGTCAAACTTCTCTGCCACACCGATAATACCGTTAAAGATGAATTCCGGCTGTTTTTGCAAACGCAGGCGCACGCTGTTTCTCAGCGTTGGGTTCATCTCGACGATCATTTTGGCCGAATTAAGTGACACGGGGTCGATCTCAGATCCGGTAAAGCGCCAGCCGTACTCGCGCAGGCCAACGATCGGATAGATACAGTTGGCACCAATACCTACGTCAAGGATCGCCACACCTTTACCGCGCGGGATTTCGCCACCGTTACTGGTTGCCAGCAAGTCCGCCAAGTGGTGCAGGTAATCTGCGCGACCAGGGATCGGAGGGCAAAGGTAGTCGGCTGGAATATCCCAATGCTCAATACCATAAAAATGTTGCAGCAACGCACGGTTGAGCATTTTAACCGCTGCCGGATCGGCAAAATCCACTGAGACATCCCCCCAGGCGTTCGGCTTGACGAACGGCTCCAATGCCGGGCAACTGGCGATCAGTGCAGGGAAATCATAGCGTGAGCGATGACGGTTACGCGGGTGCAGGCCGCTTTTCTGCTGCGGGAAGGTTTTCTTTTTTTCCACCGTGACGGGCTCTCTTAAAGGTATTTCTGGCGCGTAAGATACCATAAAGCGCCGCTAAACTTGCAGCTGGCGGGAAACACGTCAGAATAAAAGCTCTCTTATCTCATGACAGGTCACTTATGAGCAGTGAGTCTCGTTATTATTATGAACCCGCCGCAGGCCACGGGCTGCCACACGATCCGCTGAACGCCATCATCGGCCCACGTCCGATCGGCTGGATCTCATCAATCAGCGCTGCCGGCCAACGCAATCTGGCGCCCTATAGCTTTTTTAACTGTTTCAACTACCGCCCGCCGATCGTTGGCTTTGCCAGCAGTGGCTGGAAAGACAGCGTCGCAAATATTGTCGAAACAGGCGAGTTTGTCTGGAATCTGGCGACACGCCCACTTGCCGATGCCATGAATAACAGCTCTGCCAGCCTGGCACGGGGTGAAGACGAATTTGCCTTTGCCGGCGTGACGCCGTTAGCCAGCCGCCGGGTAAAGGCTGAACGTGTAGCGGAAAGCCCGGTCAACTTTGAATGCCGTCTGTCACAATGTATTCAATTGCAAAATGCTGCCGGGGAAAAGGTAGACACCTGGTTGGTACTGGGGGAAGTGGTTGCCGTGCATATCGATCCTGGCTTGCTGGACGAGCACGGCATCTATCAAACCGCGGCTGCCGAACCGATCCTGCGTGCGGGAGGCCCCACGGCTTACTATGGTATCTCGGAACAACACCGTTTCGATATGATTCGCCCGGACGCGCAAAAGCGCTGAGCAAGCCACCCTTTCTCCGTTTGGAGAGAGGGTCAATTAACAATCAAAAAATCTGAAAAAGATTATCAATACTCTCCGATTTCATCCTGCCTGCCACTGCGCAATAATCATTCCATCGAAAGGCAACCCCCTTTCACCCTTATAAAATTGACAGGAATGACCATCATGAAAAACATCAAAACTTTTGCTGCTGCCATCGCTCTTACTGCGGTTTCTTTCACATCTTTTGCTGCAGAACACGTTAGCGCACAGGACGCCGTCCAGTTTGAAAAAGCCGGTGTGATCACCGCCAGTGGTGCTACCGATCTGAGCAGCTTGAAAGCCCAGCTCTCCGCCAAAGCCGATGCAGCAGGTGCCAAGGCCTTCACCATTACCTCCACCAGCGGCAACAACCTGATGCATGCCACGGCTGTCATCTATAACTGATCGACCGATTAGAAATAAAAAAGCCCGCCGATACGCGCTATCGGCGGGCTTTTTTCATGGTCGTCAGGCCAGGCGTGCGTTTATCGCCGCGGCAAAATCACGACACATCTTCTCATCGCCTTCCGCGTTGTCCGCCAGTACTTGCTCACCATCCACCACGCGGATATGCGCCGCCAGATCAAAATCCGCTGCGGGTTGAGGCCGCGTAGCAGCATCGGCAATCGTCTGGCGCGCATCCTGCCATGCCTGAGCCACCGTCTGGTTACAAGACTGCGCCAGATAATCGGGGTTAAAGCCTTCCCCGGTCAGGCTGCGCAACGTATCGTCATGGCTCACGCTGTTTCCCGGTAGCCAATAGTGACGCGCCAGATCCGGTCCAATGGCCGGGTTGTCAGTAAGATAGCCGTCACGCTGCAGGAAAAATTGGCGCGTCTGTTCAACGGCCATTAGCGCCAGCAGATAACCTTGATAGGAACACGCCGACTCCAGAGACAACAAGTGTGGGATGGCCAACGTTGGGCGCGGGCTACCGCTAATGCCCAGAATCTTACGTTCAACTTCACGTGCCAACGCGGTGATCGCTTCTGGCGTGCGCTGTTCGTCATCCCACTGATACAACGCCCACTCAAAGTAAGGCACCAGCAGAATATGGCGTTCATTGAACGCGCGCATCGGTTGACGTGCGGCGATGCTGGCCTCAATTAATGCATCCGGCACCGGTTCACCGGCGGCATTTTTCGCATAGCGCTTCAACCAGTCGGCGTCGTCCAGCAGGCTGTCGCAAAACATCGACTGGGTTTCAGCATAGGCCATCGAGGTCGGCGGAAACTCTTGTGAGAAACAGGGGGCATTCTGGCAAATATTGGCAAAGTGCGCCGCGTGGCCGCCTTCGTGGAACAACGTGTTCAAACCATGAGCACCGCTACCCACCTGGTCCGGCTGCGCCAGGCTGGTGAAGTTAATGCGTGCCGGTAGCCATTTCCCCTCTTGAATGAACGGCGGCACCGGGCCATGCATAAAACCATTTTCATATTTGCCCTGGCGTACCAACAGATCGAGATCCATTTGCGCACCGCGGAACCCAATATGCAGACGTTTAAAACTGTTGATCCAACGCTCAAGCGACTGCGCAAACGGAAAGTATGGATCCAGTTGGCGGGTCACATCACCCGCGCTGGCAAAGCGCACATTCCAGGGTTCTAACGCTTGCTCGCCTTTTTCCGCGGCCAACTGCTGCAAGCTGCGTGAGTTCGCTTCGCGGGTTTGCTGTTCGAAACGATCCAAAATGGCGAACAACTGCTCCGGCGTCATACGCTCGGTTTTATTCACCTTGTAGTCAAAGTAGTTACGAAAACCCATCTGGCGCGCAAAGCGATTGCGCAGGCTAATCAGCTCCGGCAAACCATTATGCAGTAGCCATTGCTCCAGCTCGCGCAACGCGTTTTGTGAACTGCGGCGGTATTCTTCGTTTTCATTGGTGGCCTGGTTGGTCAGCAGTTCACCGAGCGAGGCGTTCACCCGCTGCCCAGCCGCATTCAGATGGCTAACCGGATTGCTCTTGCGTCGGGTATAAAGATCCGCCTCGGCGCTGATAATTTGGTCCAACAGTGTCTGGGCGTCGGCGTCTTCAATCGCGTTGCAATCAAAAAACCGCAGCCAACCGTTCAGCCCATGTTGCAGAGCATCTCGCTGCGCATCCTGCGGCAAAATCTCCAGCCCGGCCAGCAACTGGCGAATTTCAGCCAACCGACGCGGCTCGGCGATAAAGCGCTTGTAGGCGCTCTCCGCTGCAGAGAAACGCGCGGAAACGTCATCACCGCCCATGCCCATATAATTCTGCCAGAACAGATCTTCTTTGGTGCGGTGAACGTCAAGGTAATCCTGATTCAATTGATTGAAGTAATCGAGAGCCTGTTGCATAACCATCCTTTCAGAGCCGATTTGCGAAATGTTCCAGTATAGCCAATGGATTTACGCGTCGCGTAAACGTTCCAATCCCTGTTCCAGGGTGTCTGCTTCACCGGTTGCTACCAGGCAACAGGCAATTTGGCGCTGGATCGCCAACGGGATCGCAATGTCACCCGCCAGGCAACGTTCTGTCCAACGTGCCGTGGTCTCTGCATCTTTCGCTGCCGGTAAATCAGGCGTTTCATCCTGCACCGGACGCTCTAGCAGCACCTGCTGCTCACCGTCGACAATGTAATGAATCTGCGGGCAACGCTGCGGGTTGGCATAGGCTTCACCTTCGGTGCCGTGCATCAGTAACCCACGCGCCCCAATCTGGCGGAAGAATGACGCCACACGGCCAACGTACTCAGGGTGCGACACACTGGCGATACGCAACACGTCCTGCTCGGCAAACGGCGTCGCCAGTTTGGCTAGCGTATGGGCGCTGTTGCGCACCCCCATGCGCCAGCGCATACCCAGTTGACGTTCCAGGGGCGCTGACAAGGCAGATACCGGGATAAATACCGTTTCCCCCTTATCGAGGCGGTGTTGGGCATGGGCAGCCTCTTGCGACCAGGGTAGGCCCAGCAACGTAAAGGTGTCGGCGCTGGTCACGCGGGTGCTGTCATCCAACACGCCATGTACCACCACCGGCAGGCCAACGCGCGTCAGCAGCAGCGCCAATAGTGGCGTCAGGTTCGCCTGTTTGCGCGCACCATTATAGCTGGGCAACACCACTGGCATCGGTCGCCCTTGCGGTGCCTGCAAACGCATCACCTGTTGCTGCATGGCCTGGTAAAAGCCGATCATTTCCTCTTCGGCTTCCCCTTTAATGCGCAGGGCGATCAAGATACCGCCCAGCTCCAGTTCGTCCACTTCACCGGCCAGCATCTTTTGATAGAGCTGAAAGGCAGTTTCCCGGTCGAGATCGCGTGCGTGGTTCTTGCCACGGCCTATTTCTTTGATAATTTTGGTGTAATCCATCGCCTGCATCCCCTAATTCAGTCTGGGATTAGCATACCTTATCCACGCCGCCGCTCAACCTCATCCGCCAGTTGCTGTTGGGCAACGTCACCGGCACGCAATGCAGCGACAACCCCGTCAACGTCTTCGGCGCTGCGGTTCTGGCTCATCTTCCATTTACCTTCCCGGTGGGTCACTGTGATTTCAATACCGACAATGCCCTTCATCTGCGCAGCAATATAATTGGCAGGCGCATCTTCCCTATGCCAGGGCTCAGGTTGACGGCCCTCTTGCAGCGCCGTTAATCCGTCCAACTGTTGCCGCAGCCAGCCTGCGTCCTCTGTCACTCGCGGCACACCTCGCAGTTGCACCACGCTGTAATTCCAGGTCGGCACGGCTTTACCGGTTTGCCGTTTGGTTTCATACCAACCCGGCGAGATATAGCCCTGTAGCCCCTGAAATACCACCAGACATTCCTGCACGGCCTGCAACAATGGCCAGTGAGGGTTGGCGCGGGACAGGTGCGCCCGCAGATGCACGTGGCCCTGTTCATCCGCATCAATCAAGAACGGCAACGGGTCCACCACCAGGCCCTGGTCTCCATGGCTAATGAGCATCCCCAGCGGGTTGGCACGCACCAGCGCAATGTGGCTCTCCAGACAGTCGTCACGGAATGAGGCGGGTTGATACATGGTGTCAGGCTTCCTTCAGCGCAATGGAATGATGAGATAGCAATAGCACCCGACGACCGTTGATTAAAGAGCCACTTTGCGCTGTTGTTGAATGATCCACCTTAACAGCACAAAGGCGACAAGCATGGCCAACAGGTTGTAGATCATCGCTCCGGCAAACGCCTGCCCATAGCGTTCTGCACCAGCGTCACCCACCAACAAGGGGACAAAAAACGCGCCGCTGGCGGCAATCCCCATTGCACCACCAACCTGCTGCACGGTGGAAATCACCCCCGCAGCCATGCCGGCCTGCTCTTCTTTGGCCAGCCCCAGAACCAGATTAAGTAATGGCGTCATACTCATCGCCTGACCAAAACCCAGGATCAGCAGCCCCGGCAGGAGCCACAATGGTTGCGCCAACGCCGCTCCCCACACCACTTGCACCACCAACAGCGCCATTCCGGTTGCATAGATCACCACGCCAAACGCCAGAACACCATTCCCCCAGCGCTGCACAAACGTCGGTGCGAGGAATGAGGCCAGCATAAATGCCACGCTGGCGGGTGCAAACAGGCTTCCCGCCTGAAACGGCGTCAGGCCCATTCCCGATTGCAACAACAGGGCAAAACACAAAAAGAAGGAGGAAGCCGTAGAGTAAATCGCCAGCACCACCACCACACCCGGGGTAAAACTCCCCTGGCGAAGCAGCGCCGGATCCAGTACCGCATCGGCGGAACGCATCGACAGTCGACGTTCCCAGCGTATAAAGGTCCATAGCACCCCCAAACCCAGTGCCAATACCGGCAATATCCACCAGGGCCAACCACGCGATGGTCCCTCCAACAGCGGAACTAACAGCAATAACAACCCTGTCGCGGCCAGCAGTAATCCCATGCCATCCAACCGCTGAGCCTGTTCGAGACGTGATTCCGGGAGACGCCGCGCCGCCAAGATCGCCAATGCACCGATCGGCAAATTAATCAGAAAGATCATGCGCCAGCCGCTACCGAAAATATTGGCTTCAATGATAAATCCACCGAAGATCTGCCCCAAAATGGCCGCCAGCCCCAGCGTCATTCCTAACCAGGCAAAAGCGCGCCGCCGTTGATGTGGGCCGTACAGCACACGCAGCAGCGCATAGATCTGCGGAAACAACAGTGCCGCCATCGCCCCTTGCAAAAAACGCGCTGCGATCAACATGGCCAGAGACGTCGCCAAGCCACACAGTGCCGACGCCAGCGTAAACCCCAGCATGCCCAGACTGAACATCCGGCGTCGCCCGAAACGATCCCCCAAACGCCCGCCTGCAATCAATAACACGCCAAATGCCAGCTCATAGCCGGCAATAATCAGCCCGACACCGGCAAAATCAGCGGCGAACTGCTGCTGAATGACGGGCGCAGCCACGTTCACTACGAACAGGTCGAATACGGTGACAAAGCCCCCCAACAGCAACACGGGCAACCCCACCAGGCGACGATCACCCTCCGCTAATGACTGTTCCATAAATGCCTCCAAATATTGAGATGGCAGCAGTATGGAACATGTCCTAAACTGTTACTATATAGCCAGTTATACTATTACTGAGAGCAACAGGACAGTCACTATGCCACCGCGTACCCTCAACCGAACCCGTCAGGATCTGGCGGATTTTCTGCGTCAAAAGCGCGAAAAATTGTCACCGCAGGCTGTCGGTCTGCCAAGCGGCACCCGACGCCGTACGCCCGGACTGCGGCGTGAAGAAGTCGCCGCGCTGGCAGGGGTCGGCCTCACCTGGTACACCTGGCTGGAACAAGGGCGGGAAATCAACGTCTCGGTGGATTTTTTGGAGAACCTGGCACGTGTGCTGAAGCTGGATGCAACCGCCCGTTACCATCTGTTTTTGCTGGCACATCAACGTCCCCCCGTGCCGGTTGGCCATCAATGGTGCCAGGTCTCGCCGCTGGTGCGTCGTCTGCTGGACGATCTGTACCTTCGTCCGGCTTACGTCATGAACCTGAGTTGGGACATCATCGCCTGGAACCCTGCTGCGGAACGGCTGTTCGCCATTGGCGACCGCCCGGCAGAACAGCGCAACATGTTATGGATGCTGTTCGCCGATCCCCACCTCAACCAGCGTCTGGTGGAATGGCAGGCGCAAGCGCCGCAAATCCTTGCCAGCTTCCGTCGTGACTACGCCCGCGCCCCGGAAGATGCCACCATGCAGCAACGAGTACAGGCACTGGAACAGGTCTCACCACAGTTTCGCCAGCTGTGGCAACAGCATGACATTCACGGCCGTTGTCAGGGAGAGCGCACGTTCAATGTGCCCGGAGCCGGTCAGGTGACGTTTGAACATGCGTCGTTCATTGTCGATGAGGAAAATCATTTGCGGTTGGTGATGTACAGCGCGCTGGCGCAATGCCCGACCAGCGCGGCGTTTGAGGCGTTATTACAGGCGTAAGGCTATTTACGGCTGTCAAAAATCAACTTGCAGGCCAACCCGGCGAACACGCTGCTCAGCAGGTAGTTCGGCCAACGGGCACTGAACTGGCGGCCGACAAAGCGGCTTTTCATGCTGCTGACAGCCATGATAAGCCCGCCGTTAATCACCAAACCCACCAGATTTAGCACTGTCGCGAGCAGCAACATTTGCGCCACCAGTGAACCGGCATGCGGATCGATAAACTGCGGGAACAGTGCCAAAACGAACAGCGCCATTTTGGGATTGAGGATATTGGTGAACAACCCTTGCCGGAAAATTCGGACGGTTGGCACTGCCGTTAATCCGGCAGATGCCTGCAAATGGCTGCCAGAACGTAACGTTTTCCATGCTAAATACAGTAAATACGCCGCCCCCAGTAGCCGCACCGTATCGTAGGCCAAGGGTACCGCGACAAACAGTTGTGATAAGCCCAGGGCCGCCGCCAGAGCATGGCAGTAGGTGCCCAGTTGGATGCCCGCCAGAGAGGCGAAACCGGCTCGACGCCCCTGGCTAACGCTGCGTGAAGCAATCAGCAACATATCTGGCCCTGGGGTGACCGCGAGCGCCAGACAGGCGCCGGAAAACAGCAAAATGGTGGAAGCGTCAATCATAAGTCACCCGTACGCAGCATGGTGGGAAGCAGGCGTTATCATATGCCAGCGCTAAATCACTGCCAAGGTGCTTTGGGCGTGAAGGCCGACAGCAGCGCCTCAATGGCCACCCGCACCCGTAGCGGCATGGTGGTGCCTTTCAGCCACACCACGTTAATCGCCAGCCCCGCGCCACAACTGCCTGGCAAAATCTCTTGCAATGTCCCCGCAGCGAGTGCGTCGTGCGCCAGCCAATGCGGCAACATGGCAATCCCCTGTCCTGCGCAAACTGCGCTGAGTGCCGCCTCCATATTGCTCAGCCGCAAACGGGTCGGCAGGGTCACGCGCTGTACTTTTCCTTGTTCATCCATTAACTGCCAGGGCGGGCTATGGCCATCGCGTAGCAGGCCCACCGCCTGATACCGCGATAACTCAGCGACCCGATCTGGCTCGCCTTGCCGCGCCAGATAGGCCGGGGCGGCACAGAGTATTTGCTGTTGTTCACCCAATTGGCGTGCGGTGATCGCCGCCGCATCGCCTGGCGAACCGATACGCACCGCCAGATCGATCCCCTCTTCCGCCAGATCAACCCTACGGTTGGAAAACAACGCGTCGATCTGCAACAGAGGGTAACGATCCGCCAGCGACAATAGCGGCGGTATCACCCACTTTTGGCCAAACAATACCGGTAGCGATACCCGCAATCGCCCTTCTGGCGTATGGGCACGGGCCGCGAGCTGGTTTTCCGCCGCTTCCAGCGCTGCCAATGCTTTCAGGCAATCGTCATAAAACAGTTGCCCTTCGTCAGTCAAAGACAGACTGCGGGTGGTGCGTTGAAATAGCCGCACCTGTAACCGCTGTTCCAGTCGCGCCACGGCTTTCCCCACGGTTGAACGGGAGAGCCCCAACTGCTCTGCTGCGCGACTAAATCCCCCCGCCTGCACCGCCTGCACAAAAGCGCGGATCGCATGGAGCCGTTCACTGGAAATCATGCTGGCCTCTTATTGACGATATTAATTCGCCTATTAAACGATGAAACACCGCCACTGGCTATAACAAGCACTGAGTACACTGAAGGCAGGCTTTTTAACCGAGGACATACCCGATGAGTGAACGCAGCGAAATTCTGACCGACGTCAGTACCCCGCGCCTGTGGCGGCTGCTGATTGGCATCAGTATCGCCAGCTTTTTGGGCTGCATCGATTTCACTATCGTCAATACCACCATTCCCGCCGTTCAGCGCGAATTGGCCGCGCCCTTGAGTCAGGTGCAATGGGTCATGACGCTGTTCGTCATGGCATTGTGCGCCTTTATGGTCAGCGCCGGGCGACTGGCAGACCTGTACGGCCGCCGCCGGGTATTGTATTGCGGGATGTTGGTGTTCGCCGGCGCGTCACTGGGGGCGGGGCTGGCGGGCAGTATTGAGCTGCTCAATGTTTGGCGCTTTGTGCAGGGCGCAGCTTGCGCAGTGTTGTATACCGCCACCACCGCCATTGTCGCCGATGCCTGGCCCTCCCAGCAGCGCGGTCGCGCAATTGGCATTTTATTGGCCGTTAACGGTCTGGGGTTGGCCATCGGTCCGGTCGCCGGAGGCTTGCTGGTCGGCACGCTTGGCTGGCGCTGGGTATTTTTGTTGAACGTACCGCTGATCGCGCTGAGTTTTGCCTTCTGCCTGGGCACCGTGCAGGAATCCCGCGCACAGCAAGGTGCAACGTTGGATATTACCGGTCTGATATTGCTGGTGATTGGCGTTGCCGGATTGCTGTTGGCCATTAGCCAAGGTGGCCATTGGGGGTGGCTGAGCCTGAAAACGTGGCTCACGGCGTCAGTGGCGGTGGCCACACTGATCCTGCTGGTGCCGGTCGAGCGTAGAGCGCACTCTCCCTTGGTACCCTTAGCGCTGTTGCGGCGTCCGGCGTTATTGCGTGTCTGTCTGTTAAGCGCGCTGTTAGCCTTCTTTTACTGTGCCGCCTTCTTCCTGATGCCCATTTATCTGGAAAACACCCGCCATTATGAGGGCGTGATGCTGGGGCTGCTGCTGTTGCCGACCACCGCCGTAATGGCATTGATTTCGCCCTGGGTCGGCAGGTGGGTGGATAAGTCCGGCCCGCAGCCGGCGCTGGTCCTTGGTTTTGCCGCGTTGGCCGCTTCTGCCGCACTGCAAAGCCAGTTTAACGCCGGCAGCCCGCTCCCCTTATTACTTGGCGCCTTTGCCCTCATGGGCCTGGGATGGGGATGCATCCTCGGCCCCTTGGTGTTGGCAACGCTGAGCACCGTCAGCGAGGTGCAAAGCGGCAGCGCATTGGGGATTACCTGGACGCTGCACAATCTTGGCGGCGCGGTTGGGTTAGCCCTGGCAGCATTGATTTATCCGACCTACGGCTACCAGGCCGTGATGCTGCTGCTGTTGCTGCTCTCATTGTTCGGAGGCCTGCTTGCTGTCTGGCATCGCCGTTGAGCGGATACGACGTTCGCCTAACAGGTTCATGCCAGCGGCCGCCAGCAAGATGATCGCAGCACCGGCAAATTGGAGGGCGACCAACCGATGACCAAACGCCAACCGATCGACCAGCATGGCAGCAATCGGATAAATAAATGACAGCGAACCGATCAGGTTGGTTGGCAGCTTTTGGATCGCGCCATACAGCAGCACGTACATCAGCCCGGTGTGTAATACACCGAGTGTCGCCAGCATTCCCCACTGCCCAACATTGGCTGGCGCGTGGAAATCAACCCACGGCAACAACATCACCACGCCGACCGTAACCTGGATCAGCGCGATCAGGTACGGCGGCGTGCCCTTCAGCCGCTTGGCGGCCAGCGCCATCAGCGCATAAAAAAAGGCCGCCCCCAACGACAGCAGAATTCCCAGCAGGTAGTTATTCTGACCGCCCGCCTGCTTAGGCTGCGCCAGCACCACCAGCATCATGCCGACAAACGCCAACACCAACCACAACAGCTTGCGGGCAGTCAGTTTCTCTCCGAGGAACAGTGCTCCCAGGGCCACCAACATAAAAGGCTGGGTGTTATACACCGCGGTAGCGATGGAGATGGATGCATAGGAATAAGCGGCAAACAGCAATAACCAGTTGACCACCAACGCGACACCGCCGGCAATCGCCAACAGCAGCGTGGCCCGCGTCAGGACATCACGCCGCAACTGGCCGAGTGCCGCACAGATGGCCAGCAGTACCAGTGCCCCCACGGCACAGCGCCAGAACACCACATTAATCACCGGTTGACCCGACATCAGCACAAACCAGCCAATGGTGCCGGAAATCAGCATTGCGGCAATCATCTCCAGCGAGCCGCGTTTTATCTCTGCATTCATCGTTGTTTCCTCTAATCAGCCAATAGACTTAGCTTGCGACTTTACCCTGCAGCTTTCCATGGCATAAAAAAGGCCAACATGCTTAACTGCCTTTTTATTGAAGGCATAAAATAGAAATAACCTAATGGAGGCTATATGGATGATATTGATCGCCAGATCCTGACGCTGCTTGCTGAGGATGCAAGAGTCTCACTCAAAACCCTCAGCGCCAGCGTTGGGCTTTCGTCGCCCAGCACTTCGGAGCGTCTGCGACGGTTGGAAGAGAACGCCGTCATCCAGGGCTATACGCTGAACGTCAATTTGCAGGCGTTGGGTTACGCTTTTCAGTCACTGGTACGCATCAAGCCGCTGCCGGGCATGCTGAAGAAGGTCGAGCAGATGATTCAGGATATCCCGGAGGTGATTGAGTGTGACAAGGTGACGGGCGAGGACTGCTTTATCGTGCGACTGGTGGCACATTCGATGGAGCAGCTCGACCAGATCCTCGATCAACTGGCCGAGCGGGCACAGAGCAACACCGCCATCGTCAAAACCACGCCGGTGAAGCGTCGTCTGCCGCCCCTGCTTTGATTAGCGCGTGCGCCGGCGGGCGTACGGGCTCTTGCGTTTTTTGTCTTTTTTCTCCGCCGCTGCGGCGGATTTGAGCGCAGCCTTGTGCGCCTTGTCAGCGTCCGGCACCTCCCGCTGTTCAATGGGAAACACCGGCAGTGACGCCAACAAGCGCGAACCGTAGCTTTTGGTCAACAAGCGGCGATCGTAAATCACGATCTCGCCATGGCACTCATTGCTGCGGATCAGCCGGCCCACCTGTTGGATCAGGTTGAAGGAGGCGCTCGGCAGGCTCTGCACTTCAAACGGATAGCGCTTCAGCGATTTTAGCCACTCGCCTTCGGTCAGGATCACCGGGCTGTCGATCGGCGGGAAAGCAATCTTGTGGATATGCACCTGGGTCAGCAGTTCGCCCTTCAGATCCAACCCTTCGGCAAACGACTGCAGGCCAACCAGCACACTGGCAGTGCCCTTCTCAACCCGTTTGCGGTGTTCTTCCACCAGCCGGTAACGCGGCTGATCGCCCTGTACCAGCAACATCAAGCGCAGATCCGTGACATAGCTGAGAAAAGTTTGCATTGCCCGGTGGCTACTGAACAAAATCAACATGCCTTTGTGCTTGCCACCGGCCTGTTCGGCGCGGAAAAAGCGCGCCATCTCTTCCAGATGTTCGGCCTCATTGGCCATCGCCGGTTCAAAACGCATGTTCGGGATAACAATTTTGCCCTGCTCCACGTGATTAAAGGGTGAAGACAGCGCTTCGAAACGATCGCCGGCTTTTTCGCTCAACCCGCTCATTTCTTGCAGGCGCGCAAAACTGTTCAATGAACGCAGCGTTGCCGAGGTGATCACCACGTGCGGCACCTTGCGCCACAGCAGTTTTTCCAGCTGATCGCTGACGCGAATGCCCACGCAGTGCAGGTACAGATGCGTCACGTTATCCCGCAGATCACGCGTCACCCATTTTGAGATGGGGGCATTAGAAGACTTGTCTAGCGCCGCGAGTCGCCAGAGCTTACTCATGGCCTCCAGATACCCCAAGGTGCGGCTCATCTGAATAATCGAACGATGCAGACGCACAATATCGTGCTTGCCGGTCTGTTCACTGAGATCGTTGAGTATGAACTCTGCCACCCCGCGTAAGGCATCCGTCAGTTTGAATAACCGTGCACTGGTTTCCACCATCTCTACCGGCAGTTCACCCATTTCAAAGCGGTGTTCGGCGATCACCGTATCTGTCGGCAGAAAGGCGCTGACCTGATGTTCAAAAATCTGGATCAGTTCGCGCATCTCTTCACAGTGGTTCTTCAAGCGTTCGTCGTTCGTCAGGCCCGGCGGGTTCTTTGGCCGATATTGCGTCATGCACTGTTCAACATGGCGCACGATCATGTCCAATTGCAGATTGGTCGACAGCGCGGTAATTTCACCGTCAATCTCCAACGCATCACGCGCAACGTCCGGCAGGTGGTGGCCTTCATCGAGCACCAGCAGCAGCTCCTTGGGATTCGGCAGTACCGATTCGGTTTCCAGCGCCGCCATCACCAGCGCATGGTTAGCCACAACCACATCGGCAGTTTCAATCTCTTTGCGGGCAATATAAAACGGGCATTCACGAATATAGTGGCAATTGCGCCCCAGGCAGTTGGCTTTATCGGTACTCAGCTTGATCCACAGCGGATCATCAATCGACAGTTGATAATGGTCGCGCAACCCGTCCCACTCATGGCGGCTGAGCGCTTTACTCAGTTTTTGGCATAACGCTTGCTCTTCACCGCTCGAAGGTGCCAGTTCGTCATCCAAAAACAGTGTCAGATCGCCCTGCTCACTGACGTCTGTGCTCAGCGCCGCTAAATTACGCGGACAAACATAGCGGCCACGACCAAAGGCGCCGGTAAACTTCAGATCGGGAATGATCTTCTTAAGCAGCGGTAAATCTTTACTGTAGATCTGATCCTGCAACGCCACGTTAGCCGTACTGACCACCAAGGGTTTGCTTTCTGCGCGACCCACGGCGATCCCCGGGATCAGGTAGGACAAGGTTTTGCCTACACCGGTGGGCGCTTCAATCGCCAGGTGGCGCGAATAATCCCCCGCCAACGTTTTCGCGACTTCAGCGATCATCTGCCGTTGCGGTGCACGGGAAATAAAATCCGGTATTTGTTGCTGCAGGGCTTTGTACCACTGGCCAATCTGATCTTTAACTGCGGGGGAGAGCGCCATTCAACTCTATATCTCTACGAAATGATGGCGCTATTGTCCCACAGACCGACTGCCGCGTCAGCCTAGCCTTCGATCATTGAAGCGCGCCCCGCACTGAACGACCACTCATCCAATTGCGTCGTGGTGATCACCACCATCACATCTTGCGGACGTAACCCTATGTTTTCCGCCAGCAGTTGCGCCAACCGCTGGTAAAAGCGCTGTTTGGTGGCGGTATCTCGCGGACGTCCGATGGTGATGTAAAACAGTACATAATCTTCCGACCGTGGGCCGCCCAGATAGTCACGATCGTAAATCAGCTCGCCAGGGCGGTATTGGTCGATAGCCTGAAACTTATCGGCTGGCGGCACATGGAAGGTTTCGACCAATGCCTGATGAAGGCTATCGGACAGGGTTTTCAGGTAGTGTTCCGATTTGCCCTGATGCAACGCGATGCGGCTAAATGGCATGGGACGACGCCTGTTTCAGTTCACGCAGGCGCGCCACGGCGGAGGCTGCCGCAGGCCAGCCGGCATAGAAAGCCAGATGGGTGATCAACTCGGCAAGCTGTTCAATCCTCACACCATGGCGTTCGGCCAAGCGCAGGTGAAAAGGCAATTGCTCCACACGGTTAAGTGCCACCAGTGCCGCGACCGTGATCAGGCTGCGTTCACGCGGAGTGAGGTCCGGTCGCTGCCAAACGTCGTCGAATAATACGCTGTCACTGAGCTGTGCCAGTTTGGGGGCAATGTCACCGAATGCTTGCTGGGCCGTCTGTTGGGAAGGTTGCATCACATACTCCTGCTGTTTTAAGGGATAGCGTTACGCTACCGCTTAACCGCAGGGGTGAAAATCGGGATTTTTAGTATTGAAGGTTCATCAAAACAGGATGGTTAATGCCCCCCAACTCAGCCTGAGAGGCAACACCTATTCGAGCGGGGCCACATTATCGAAATGCGCCTGGAACAAGGCGTTAAATTCGGCGCGCTGCTCAACCTTCTTGGCGATGGCACTCAGCGTCGGGCAATGCTGTTGGA
Source organism: Serratia sp. PL17 (assembly GCF_017832355.1). Classification (GTDB taxonomy): domain Bacteria; phylum Pseudomonadota; class Gammaproteobacteria; order Enterobacterales; family Enterobacteriaceae; genus Serratia. The sequence goes on along the minus strand of NZ_JAFIBY010000001.1, from coordinate 176,201 downwards.
ACCAACGCTGCCCCGGCCGCCAATGACACATTACCGCCACATAAAGGTCCAGCGCACTGAAACTCCTGCCGAGAAACCAGGGGCCATCGCCACAGGCACTGGCCAATTGCAACAGCAGCCGCTGGCGATAGCGCAAAATTTCGGCCGCTAATTGTTCTGGCTCCGGCGCTTTTGGCAGCCATCTTTCAGGATGGTCAGCGTAGGTAAAAGTAGGATAAATTTCAGCGTTGATGAACAGCAACCACCGCAAAAATTGTGGCAGCAATGCAGACCCCGCATGCGGCACCAGCTCGGCGTGCGGGGCACGATCGTGCAGCAAAAGAATAATTGCCGCGCTTTCCGTCATCACTTCCCCATTGGGCAGAATCAGTGTCGGAACCTGCCCCAACGGGTTCAGTTCCAGCAGCCGATCGCGCTCGGGGCTGTCCAACTGATAGTCCACTTCCTCGTAGCCCCAGGGAAACCCCGTTAGCTCCAGAGCAGCGGCAACAATCGTGGAGCCGCAACCGCGGGTACCCAATAACGTATAAGTTTCACGCATGATTTTTCCTAAAATCAGGAACAGTATCGCTAACTGTAGACCAGTCGCTGACACTTGCTCGAGGAAGAAATTCACACTTTCCGCAACTTTTTTAATCGTTCGATATGAAAATGAATATTTTGTCATAAATAGATCACATAACTGCGGTAAAAAACCTGCGCTGCAAACAATCAAGCGGCACAGTGAAACAGCAGTACAACTGATGATAAGCGTCTTTCAATCGAATAAAGCAGGGTAAATCATGAAACGTAATCTTCTGGCCGTTATTATTCCGGCACTTTTAATTGCGCAGACAGCACAGGCAGCAGAAATCTACAATAAAGACGGCAACAAACTTGATTTTTACGGCCGCGTAAAAGCACTGCACTATTTCTCTGACGATACCGGCAATGATGGCGACAAAACCTATGTGCGTATCGGTTTTAAAGGCGCTACTCAAATTAACGATATGCTGACTGGTTATGGCCAGTGGGAATATCAGATTTCAGCGAACCATTCTGAATCCGACAGCGCGAAAGACACCAAAACGCGTTTGGGCTTCGCCGGTTTGAAATACAAAAACCTCGGTTCATTCGACTACGGTCGCAACTACGGCATTATTTATGACGTCGGCGCCTGGACGGATATGCTGCCTGAGTTCGGTGATGATGCTTACGTCAAAACCGACAACTTTATGAATGGCCGTACCAACGGCGTTGCAACCTACCGTAACAACGACTTCTTCGGTCTGGTTGACGGTCTGAAGTTTGCCATTCAGTACCAAGGCAAGAACGAAAATGACGGCCGCGCCGGCAGCAAAGCGAACGGTGACGGTTGGGGCTTGTCTTCCAGCTATGAAATTATCGACGGCCTGAGCGTGGGCGCAGCCTATGCTTCTTCTAACCGTACTGCCGGCCAAAAAGCGGGCACCTTCGGCAAAGGCGACAAAGCCGATATCTGGGCTGGCGGTCTGAAATACGACAATAATGCCGTTTACCTGGCAGCAACTTATTCACAAAGCCGCAATATCGCGCCTATTTCTGGCACAGCGACCATTAATAATACGTCTACCTCCGTCAGCGGCTTTGCCAATAAAGCAGAAGGTCTGGAGCTGGTTGCACAATATCAGTTCGACTTCGGCCTGCGCCCATCACTGGGTTATGTTCAGCAGAAGGGTAAAGATATTGAAGGCATCGGCGACGCCGACCTGGTTAAATATATCGACGTAGGTACTTACTACTATTTCAACAAGAACATGTCGACCTATGTTGATTATAAAATCAACCAACTCGACAGCAACAATAAGTTGGGTCTGAAAGATGACAACGTCATCGCCGTCGCCCTGACTTACCAGTTCTGATGTGATGAATAACCACCACTGCAAACCTTAGCTTCACTTGATATGTTACTTCGCCGGGCGGCTACGCCCGGTTTTTTTCATTGGTGCTTTTCCCCTCTTTCCCGCCCGATCGCCGTTCTGCATCCCGTAACCGCACGCCGAAACTTGCCTTGTAAAACAATCAGGTCTAGATGTATACCCTACAGCTTTCACGTTGCAGCCGGGCGGCCGGCTCGCTCATCCCCAGCTATCGTAGAGGCACCGCATGCTGCGCCCCTACAGTCACTGGGGTGACAGGTCTGCAATTTGAAAGATGATGGGTATATCGCGTCCACTTTAAACCGGAACACATCATGCACACCGAGGAACTCTTTGAGTATCAAAGCGCCCTGCGCTACAGCAGCGACGCGTTGGCGCAGATCCTCTGCCATTGTTTTGAAAACTACATTGTACGTTTTGTGATTGACGGCGACACCTTCGCCCGCCGCTTTGGCGCGGAAGATCTCAGCTTGAACGACAGCATTATCGTCACCCATCAGCAACAACCGGTAGCACTGGCGTTGATTAGCCGACGTGGCTTACACAGCCGGGTGTCGGCGCTGTCTATCCGACCGGAAATGCGTGGCAAAGGGTTGGGGAAAGCGCTGATGCAACGGATTGTCGCCGATGCGCATAAGCGCGGCGATCGTCAGCTGTCGCTGGAGGTGATAGAAGGTAACGATCCCGCCATTGCGCTATACCACCAGGCAGGATTGCGCATCGTCCGGACGCTGACCGGCCACTTGGCCGCAGAACAAAGCCAGGCCGAGGTTGCACCACTGCAGGAGATCGATCCGCTCTTCGTTTCTCACCGCCTGGTCGCCGAGGGTGCCACCAGTTTGCCCTGGCTGATCGCCCCAGAATCGCTGTTTAAACTGCCCGGTAAACCCCGCGCATTCAGCCTTGGGCAACACCTTGCCTATGCCGTGGTGCAGGTGGGTGCCGATAAGTGCTTTCTGCGCATGATTTACGTGCCGCCGGAGCACCGCAACCAAGGCCATGCCCGAACGATGCTGGCGGCGCTGCAAGCACGGTTTTCACCCTTACCCTTAGCGGCTAACGTTTACGTTCCCGAGGTGGCAGCCCCCTTCTTTGATCGACTCGGCTGGCAGCAAGATCCGTTACGCCAGTTTGAAATGACCATGACCTTAGAAACGCCACAATAACAAACAGAGAGCTATCCCTTTATGGCAGGAATACATAGACAAAAAGTGACCCTTGGCGCAGCAATCGGTATTGCGCTACTGACCCTGGCTGGCTGCGCGCAGCCACCGAAAACGGATCTGCAAGCCCAACAGCGCCTGGCGGATCAATCCGTGCTGGCACTGAACTGGTTCCAGCAGTCCGGGGAATATCAGGCACTGGCGCACCAGGCGTTCAACAGCGCCCGACTGGCGTTTGATCACGCCAAGGTCACGCCAGGCAAGAAGAAAGCCGTGGTTGTGGATCTGGACGAAACCATGCTGGACAATAGCCCCTATTCTGGCTGGCAAGCGCGGCAGGGCCAACCTTTTGCAGCGGCAACCTGGGCAAAATGGTCACAGGCAGAACAAGCCGGTGCCGTGCCGGGTGCCGTGCAATTTGCCCGGTATGTCAATAGCCATCAGGGCACCATGTTCTACGTTTCAAACCGTAAACAGTCTGAATACGCTGCCACCGTCGCCAACATGCAGAAGCTGGGCTTTACCGGCATGTCGGAAAAAACCGTGCTGCTTAGCGGTGATACCTCCAACAAGCAGCCGCGTTTCGACGCCATCAAAAACGCCGGTTACGACGTCGTGGTGTATGCCGGTGACAACCTGAACGATTTCGGCGCGGCGACCTATCACAAGGATAACGCCCAACGTCGGGCCTTTGTCAGCGAAAACCAAAGCAAATTTGGCACCGAGTTTATCGTGCTGCCGAACCCGCTGTATGGCGACTGGGAAAGCGGCATGGCGAAGGACTATAACAAACTGACACCAGAGCAAAAGCTGCAGATCCGCCAACAGGCCATTAAGGCCTGGAACGAGCAGTAACCCTGATTGAGTGGGGCGAATGTATTCGCCCCACTGCGGTGACAACGCTTAAAAGACGACGGGTCTACTCAAAGTAATTTATACATATAGCTGGTGGCCTCTAACGCATTCCCCTTGCTGGCACGGGCGTATTGCGGAATGCTGCCCGCCAGTTGAAACCCCAACTGGCGATACATGCCCTCTGCTGTATCGCCGGTCAGGGTATCGAGCACCAATAAGTGCCGCTGAAGCTCAATCGCTTTTTGCTGCACTTGCAGCATCAGATTACGGGCAATGCCCTGACGACGGGCATCCGGATGCACCATCAGTTTCACCACCTCTGCGCGGTGACGGCCATTGTCAGGCATATCCAACAGCAACTGCACCGTGCCGACAACGCGCCCGGCATCACGGGCCACCAATAACACCCTTTCCCCACGCTCAATCGCCGGCAACAGGCGACACCAGAACGCCTGCGCCTGTTCAAGGCTGAACGGCATGATAAAACCAATGCTCGCCCCCTGAGACACACTGGCTTGCAGCATGGCCGCCAGTTCGGGAATTGCGCTTTGTGCTGCATCGGCATTCAGTTGCTGTATCTCAATCATGATTAAGGCCTGCAGATAACGAGGGTGTAATGGGCCGGCTCGGGGCCGGGTGCATGAAATTTTGACGCGCCAAACAGCCGATAACGCAGACAATCGCCCGGCTTAAGCAGGAAAGTGCGCGTTTCTAACGTCAGTTCGAGTTGGCCTTCCAGCAGCCACAAATGGTGCTCGAGTGCATGTATCGATGGCCCGTCATAGGCAATTACCGCGCCGGCCTCAAGCCGGCACTCGACAAATTCAGCCTTGTACAACGCGGCGGGCGGGGATACCGAGCGACGATGAAAACCGCTGGCCGGGTCAACCCACACCGTTTGCGCTTCGCGGTGCAGTAACTCCGGCGGCTCGTCCTCAACCTCACTGAGCAACCGTGACATGGTCAATCCATACGCCGAACACAGCTTATTGAGCAACGAGGCCGTCGGGCTGGTTTCTGCACGTTCCACACGCGACAGCGTCGCCCGGCTAATACCGGTTTGTTGTGCCAGTTCTTCCAGTGACCAGCCCTGCTGTTGGCGTAAATCAGACAGCCGTTGTGCCAGCCGGAGATCGGCACTTTCCAATCCGTTATCCATTATTGCGTCTCTGATACAAAAAATCCCATATAAGAGAAATAATCTCAAATACGGGATTAGTCAATCACGTTTTATACTGGCCGAACAAAAACGCGAGAATCAGCAGACTGTCAGCAACACTTACGCACTGTTACGGGGTATCGCCGGGCATTCCGCGGATAACGGGTCTGATTCCACAGACGCTTCTGCAGCGGATGGCGGTGTAATCGCCGCACAGCGCCAGGCGCTAAATACCGCCAGCAACGGTGCCAAGGCGAACAGCAGGAACAGCCAACGCGCTGCGGAAGCTGCCCCCGGCGCGCCACCCGGCACATTCAGCCCCGCCAGGTTGGCAATCATCCCCGCCAAGGCGGCACCGAACGCGGTCGCAAACAGTTGCACCGTGGTGATCGACGCCCCGGCAATATCTTTGTCCGCCTCAGGCGAGACCTGCAGAATTCGCGTCAGCAGGTGCGGCCAACCAAACCCGATGCCAAACCCCACCAACGTCAGGGCAATCACAATTGGCGTCAGCGCTACCCAATGGCCGCCAGAAGGCGTCGGCATCAGCACGGCCAACGCCAGCAAACCGACCAGGACAAACACTGGCCCGCTGATGATTGCCCGGCGGATACCCGCACTACGCCAACCGGAACTGAGGATCTCTGAAAGTGTCCAGCCTGCCGCCATGGTTGCGGCAATATAGCCAGAAATCAGCGGCGACTGGCCATGCAGCGTTTGCAGGAAATAAGGCACGAAGATTTCACTGGTCATGCCCACCACCAGCAAAGAGACGGTGATATACAGCGAGGCCAAGGAGGATCCACGACGTAAAGCGCCCTGTGGCAACAGACGAGCCTGGGAGTGCGCTTCACGCTGTATCAGCCAGGCCATCATCAACACGGCCAACGCAATACCGCCCAGATTGATCCACGCGCTATCTGCCAGGCTACCGGCGGAAACCACCAACACCGCAGTCGCCAGCAACAATAACTGGGCTACCGGCAACGGCGCCGCCTGCTGTTGTGGCTTGCCTTTCGGCAGGATCAGGAAGGTAAACCCGGCGTACAACACCATGATCGGCAACAGAATGCCAAAGGCCCATCGCCAGGCGTTTAGCTCGGCAAAAATGCCCCCTACGGCCGGTCCGACCAGGGTTGCGATACCCCACATCGCGGAAATCAGCGCCATTGCGCGCGGCCACAGCTTTTGCTCAAACACCAGATTGATCATGGCGTACGAAAGCGCGAAAATCAGCCCGCCACCGAAACCCTGCACGGTTCGGCCTATGAGCATTATCGGCATCGAGGGTGCCAGTGCGCATAACATCGCCCCGGCGATAAAGAACAGCGACGCCACCAGATAGGCACTGCGCGCACCATAGCCACTGAGTAATCGTGCCGATAATGCCGACCCCAGAATAGACGCCACCACAAACAACGTGGTGTTCCAGGCATACAGGTTCAGACCACCGATGTCCTGCACCACCGAGGGCAGAATGGTGGTGGCGACCAGAATATTGATTGCATGCAGCGCTACGCCGAGTGAGAGCGCGATCGCACTGGCACCATTTTTGCCGGAAAAGAGATCGGCCCAGCGGCTATCATCATGGGTTATCACGGTTGTCGTCCTGTTTTCAGAGGAATGGCATTGAGTTAATAGTGATATTGCGTTAAATTTAACAAGAGTTAACTTGGAATAATGGTAGGGCGAGGCGGAGAAATATGTCAAGAATAAACTTGGAAAATAGCGGTGGTTCCGCACAATCGGTCAGTGACCGTTTGCTGACACTTCTAAAAACCCGCGGCCCACAGCAAGCGTCTGATGCAGGAAAGGTCCTTGGCACAACCGGCGAGGCAGCACGCCAGCAGTTCGTTAAACTGGCAAAAGAGGGGTTGGTGGAGGCCGTTGCGGAAACCCGTGGCGTCGGCCGCCCGGTGCAACTTTGGCACCTGACTGCCGCAGGCAATGCGCGCTTTCCGGATACCCATTCCGAACTGACCGTCCAACTGCTGCGTACCGTACGCGACAAATTGGGCGAACAGGCGATCGAACTTTTGATCGACACGCGGGAACAAGAAACGCGCATTAACTACAAGCAGGCGATGATCGGCGCGGCAGATTTACAGGAACGCATTGAACGCCTGACCGCAATCCGTTCTCGTGAGGGCTATATGGCCGAATGGCGCGCACAGGAGGACGGTTCCTTTCTGCTGGTGGAAAACCATTGCCCTATTTGCGCTGCCGCCACGGTTTGCCAAGGGTTCTGCCGTGCAGAGCTGAGCATTTTCACCGAAGTGCTGCAGGCACAGGTTGAACGTTCCGAACACATTCTGGCCGGCGCACGCCGTTGTGCTTATCGTATTTCGTTGCTGTAACTGGCACGCGGAATCAAGCCGCCTACTGGCTGGTGTCGTCCGGTGAATCATCCCGGATTCACCAGCCTCTCATTCCATTAAAAAGTACGGAAAAGCGTTGCTTATCCTCTGCCCGATCGGGTTTACTGAGCGTTCTAATAATAACTTTCCCTACAGAATAAAAATCCATGCTGAGCCAAAATAGCCGTAACGTCCTGCCGTTAATCGGGGCGCTGTTCACGTTATATATTGTCTGGGGTTCGACCTACTTCGTGATTCGCCTGGGTGTAGAAAGCTGGCCGCCGTTGATGATGGCGGGCATTCGCTTCCTGGTCGCCGGCATTGTGCTCTTCAGCTTTTTGGCGCTGCGCGGCCACGCGCTGCCCACCCCAAAGCAATGGTTGGCCGCGGGCACCATCGGTATTTTGCTCCTGGCGGTGGGTAATGGCCTGGTGACTGTGGCAGAGCATCAACACGTACCTTCCGGTATCGCCGCCGTGATGGTGGCAACCGTTCCCCTGTTCACGCTGTGCTTTAGTCTGTTTTGGGGCATGCGTAATACCAAACTGGAGTGGGCAGGCATCGGGCTGGGGCTCGTTGGGATCGTGCTGCTAAATACCGGCAATAACCTGGTTGGCAACCCAACAGGTGCACTGTTGATCCTGCTGGCGTCCGCCAGTTGGGCCTTTGGCTCTGTGCTCGGTTCGCGTATTTCGTTACCGGCTGGACCAATGGCCGGAGCCGCAGAAATGCTGGTCGCAGGCGTAGTGCTATTGGTCGTTAGCCAGCTGAGTGGCGAACACCTCACGCAGATGCCCAGCGCCAAAGGCTTCTTCGCACTAGGCTACCTGATTGTCTTTGGTTCAATGCTGGCGATCAGCGCCTATATGTTTTTGCTGAAAAACGTGCGCCCGGCAGTTGCGACCAGTTATGCCTACGTCAATCCGGTAGTGGCCGTGCTGCTTGGTATCGGCTTCGCCGGCGAATCACTGGCACCGCGTGAATGGGTCGCGCTGGTGATTATTGTCGCGGCGGTGGTGCTGGTGACCTTGGGCAAATTCCTGTTTGCGCGCCCGGTCAAAATTCAACCTGTCGGCAGCATCAAAGAGTGACCAAAAGGGCGGTCTGCGGGCCGCCATTTAAAACGATTCTTGTTTCGCCCGTTGAAGAGACTATAATTCCCGCTGTTCCGAGCAACCTGCGAAATCATCCCAATGCTGAAAAAATCGTTCATTATCGTTATCTTTCTGTGCGCCTTTGGCTCACTCGGCGGCGTATTCCTGGCTGGGCTGAATATGTACACCCGCTCTACTACGCCACAAGAAGAAGCCCCCTCTAATGAGGCTGCCCCTACCGCCACACCGGCAGAAAGCATTCAGGCCAAGTAATAACTCATCCGGCTCCGGCAGCGTTGTAGTAAAAAACGCTGCGGCAGCCTGGCCACCTCCCATTCCTGCAAGGTGGCACGGTAGTACGTCATTCCAGTAATAAAATAACTCCCCCTCTTCTTTCGGCACCTCTGACGTAATTTTCAGCACGCTTTGCCGCTCCTCCGCCATGAAATGGCATTGACCCTAACAGGACTTAAAGTTATGGTTAGATCATAACTTTATGGAGCACTGAGAATGGATGCAAACAATGGACTGGACTACATCCTTAGCCTTCATGGTACCCGGGTAAATCGTGAAGATGGCTACTGGTGGAAAATTGAAGCATGGAAGGTCATCAAAACGGCATTCATCCCGCATGGCATACGCTATAACATGACGCTACATGATAAATACAACACCCGGGTATTTGGCATCGACAATGCCCATGCCATCAAGGCACCACGTAAAGGGCGATTTTCAGGCCGAATACTTTACGACCACCAACATCAGACGCCCACGGATAAAGGCTCTCCCTATGAGTTTCATTCCGCTTTTCAGTTGGTGGAAGATTTCTTCACTAAAATCGACGAAGTCATCAGCAAGAGAGAAAACCGAGGTTGAAGATGAAAGCACTGATTGGCGTAATGCCTGAAGAATTGATCCGCAAACGGATACTCGCGATCGCAAAAGGCGAATACCAGCCGCAAGAGCGCGAACCACTGGTCTGGTTCACTTCAATGATTGCTTTGGCCCAGGTGCTCAGTAATGAGAATATCGCCTTGTTGCGGCTGATTGATACAGAAAAACCGGAAACCATGAGCCGCTTGGCGGAACTCTCCGGCCGGCAAATAAGCAATCTTTCTGCCACGCTGAAAACGCTCAGCGGCCACGGTCTGGTATCTCTGGAAAAAAGTGGCCGAACGGTCAAACCCAAGGCCTTGTTTACCGACTTTGAGATCATTGTTGACCAGAAATTGAACGCACGTTTTAGTGCCGCTTGACTGTCGGTTACTACAGCGTCGTCACCCCAAGCGCTGCGGCCTGTTGTTCCAGTTCCGTGATTTTTTGGTATGCCGAACGCGGTACCACGCTAAAATCACCGATCAACAGGCCGTCGCTGACCGCTTCGCCCACCATCGCCTTCGCACCGGCACGCAGTATTTCCAGCTGTGCCGCTGGCGTTCGTGCTGAGGTAATGAGCGGCAACCCCGGCACGGTGGCGGTTCGTCCAATAATTTTCAACCCTGCTAGCGCCTGCGGCTGTGCCCGCTTCAGCAGTTCCAGGCTGACACAATCAACGGCGGCAATATCCGCCTGCCCCGCTTTGATCAACGCTATTGACTGGTAATGTGCACCGGACGCCACGGCGGCGCGGAAGAATTTTCCCTCCTGTGCCAATGGTGCGATCAGTGCCCGCAGGCTGTTATGACCTGATTGAGAGTCAGTGCTGTTATAGGCGGCGATCCGTCCACGAAAGTCCGCCAGCCGGTCGCCGGGCTCATCCTCACGCACCACTAACCAACTGCTGTAATCCGGCCCTTCGCAACCCTCAACACGGTAGTGATAAGTCCCAATCAACTGAACCTGCGGCAGGCTGCTGACCAGCGGATAACCGCAGGTTTGGCTAAGCAATAAGTCATCCCGCTGCCAGTGCTGCGCCAGGTCTTGTGGCCAAATAAGCTGTTCCGGCGCTTGCGGCAACCCCAGTTGCAACAATTTTCCGCGCAGCACGTGCCAGAAAGACTCAGCCATGTGATGAGTGACGCCGTACATGGGTAAGGATACCTGCATCATGTTTCCCCTTATTCCGCAGAAGAGGCCATTAGCGTCTGCTGACGCCAGGCAGTGAGATGGCGCACCCAGCGCTCAAACAGCATGTCGGTGATGATCGCCAATAGGGCGACGACCACGGCTCCCTGGATCACATAGGCGGTATTAAAGCCGCTAAGGCCAATGATAATCGGCGAGCCGAGTGTTTTTGTGCCGACCGTGGAGGCGATCGCCGCCGTGCCAATATTAATGATTACCGAGGTGCGGATACCGGCAACAATCACCGGCGCCGCCAGCGGCAGTTCGACGCGCCACAGGATCTGCCGAGCATTCATCCCCACCCCTTGCGCAATCTCACGGGTGGCACTGGGCACTGATTCAATACCCGCCAGCGTGCCCTGTAGGATGGGCAACAAACCGTAGAGGACCAGCGCGATAATTGCCGGCTGTTCGCTAAACCCCATCACCGGTACCGCAACCGCCAACACCGCAACCGGCGGAAAAGTCTGTCCCACCGCCACGACGGTTTCCACCAGCGAACGGAACTCTTTACCGGCACGCCGCGTCACCCCAATCCCGGCCGCCACGCCAATCACGACCGCAATCAGGCTGGAAACCGCTACCAGCAGCAGATGCGCCCATACCAGTGAGATAAAACTGTCCTGCTGATACACTGGCCGATCCAGATCGGGAAACCAGGCGGCAAACAGGCCATGCAAATGATTCATGCCAAACACCAATGCCAGCAACAGGGCAAAAGTCCACGGCAGCGGATCGCGCAGCCAGCGCAGGGCTTGAGGCGCACTCATGACAGCGCCTTTTGGGTAATCAGATCGCTGAAATGCAGCACGCCAAGCGCCTCACCTTGTTCACCCATCACCGGTAAACATTCCGTGCCACGTGCCACAAACACTGATAGCGCTTCACGCAGGCTCATAGCGGCAGCGATAGGGTCCCCTTCAGCATGACCAGGGCGTACCCGCTCAGCCACGGTGCCCAACGACAGCAGTTTGATACCGCGATCGCTGCGGCCAAAGAAATCGCGGACAAAATCGTTGGCCGGGGCCGTCAATAACGCCAGCGGCGTGCCCTGCTGTACGATGCGCCCCTGATCGAGCAACACAATACGGTCCGCCAGTGCCAGTGCTTCGTCAATGTCGTGCGTCACCAGTACAATGGTACGTCCGGAGAGATGATGAATACGCGCGATCTCCGTTTGCAACGCCGCACGCGTCACCGGATCGAGTGCGCCAAAGGGTTCATCCATCAGCAACACCTCGGGATCGGCAGCCAATGCGCGCGCCACGCCTACCCGTTGCTGCTGCCCGCCGGAAAGCTGGTGCGGGTAACGATGACGGAACACATCCGGTTCCAAATGCAACAGCTCCAGTAATTCCGTCACCCGATCGCGAATACGTGCCCGTGGCCATTTCAGCAGCTGTGGCACAGTGGCGATATTCTCCTCCACCGTCCAGTGCGGAAACAGGCCGATCGACTGGATCGCATACCCCATCCGGCGGCGCAGATCCTGCGGTTTGAATCTCTGGATCTCTTCACCGGCAAAGTAGATTTTCCCCTGGTCGTGTTCGATCAGTCGGTTGATCATTTTCAACGTTGTGGACTTGCCTGAGCCAGAGGTGCCGATCAATACGGTAAATTCACCCTTGGCAATCTGTAGCGTCAGATCGTCCACCGCGGGCTTGCCCTGAAAAATCTTGCTGACCTGATTAAACTGAATCATCGGCGTGACACTTCCAAAATTGAAACCATGAACTTAAACAGTGAATCGACGATAACCGCCATCACGATCACCGGAATGACCCCCAGCAACACCAGATCCAGTGCGCTGCTGAGCAGCCCCTGGAAGACAATGGCACCAAACCCTCCGGCGCCAATCAGTGCCGCCACGACCGCCATGCCCACGGTTTGTACCGCAAGAATACGCACACCGGTCAGGAACAGCGGCAATGCCAGCGGCAGCTGTACGCGGAAAAACACCTGCCCACGCGTCATCCCCATGCCACTGGCAGATTCGATCACGCTGGCCGGCACACTTTGCAACCCCGCCACGACGCTGCGTACCAACGGCAACAGGGCATACAGCACCAACGCAACAATGGCCGGAGCCATACCAATGCCACTGACGCCATGCTCTGCCAACCAGGGCAATGCCTTCGCCAAACCGGCCAAGGGCGCGATCAACAGGCCAAACAAGGCAATCGAGGGTACGGTCTGAATAATATTCAGCGTGGAGAATATCGGTGTCTGCCAACGTGCGGAGCGAAAACACAGCACCCCGAGCGGCAAGCCAATTAACAGCGTCGGCACCAGCGTCGCCAACAGGATCGTCAGGTGCTGCAACAGCGCTGCATCAAACACGTCCTGCCGGTTGTAGTACTCTTTCAACAGTGAAAGCTGATCCAACTGGTGATTAAACAGCAGCAACAGCGTCGGTAACATCACCATCAGATTGCCGAACATGCGCCACACGTGCGAAGCGGTTATGCGGCTCACGGCATCGGCGGCAATCAATAGACTTAGTGCCAGTATCAGCCAACAACCGCTTCCCCAGGAGGTGCGGGCCAGCCTTGAGCCATCCAATGCCAATTGCTGAGCTGCATGGCCGCTTAGCCAAAAGGTGAGCGCCAGCAATGCCGAAGCCGACAACGCAATCAGCAGCGCATGACGCCTCCGTGGGGCCAACAGGCTGAGTATGGCCAATACCAGCATGGGTGCCAGCAGCCACAACGCGGGGCCGTGCAACAGGGAAATCAGGGAAATACTCTTGCCCGATAACAGGCGATTGGGGGCATAACTGAGAAACGGCAGGCCAAATGCAGCCAGCAGTAACAGAATAAGCAGCGTCAGTAATACACGGTTTTTTACGGCAATAATCAAAGAAACTCTCCGGCTCCATGTTGGCCCCCAACTGGGGGCCAGTAGTGTTACCCCTTCACCAACCCTTTCTCTTTCAGGTAAGCCGCAGCCACCTGTTTGGCGTCCTGACCTTCCACCGCGATCTGTGCATTGAGCTTTTGCAGCGTCGGGCCATCCAGTGAAGCAAATACCGGTTTCAGTAATTCAGCGATGTTGGCATGCTGTTTTAGCGTGGCTTCGCGAATAATCGGTGCTGGCGCGTAAATCGGCTGCACACCCTTTGGATCATCCAGCGTTTGCAGCCCCAGCGCCGCCACCGGGCCGTCGGTCCCGTAGGCCATGGCCGCGTTCACACCGGATGTCTGTTCCGCCGCAGCCTTGATGGTCACCGCCGTGTCCCCCCCGGCCAGCGACAGCAACTGATCCTGATTCAGCGTAAAGCCATAGGCACTTTGAAATGCCGGCAAAGCATCTGGGCGTTCGATAAATTCCGCCGACGCCGCCAGTTTGAACTTGCCCCCTCCGTTGATCCACTTGCCCAGATCGGCAAGCGTTTTCAGATGGTTGGCATCCGCCACGTCCTGACGGATAGCAATGGTCCAGGTATTGTTGGCCGGGGCGGCGTCCAACCAGACAATTTTGTTCTTGTCATAATCCAGCTTTTTCACTTTTTCAAACCCGGCCTGAGCATTTTTCCATGCAGGGTCTTTTTCATCAGAAAAGAAAAACGCACCGTTGCCGGTGTATTCCGGGTAAACGTCAATTTCGCCGGAGGTGATCGCCCCGCGCAGCACTTTGGTGGTGCCAAGCTGCAACTTATTGGTGGTTTTGATGCCGTTAGATTCCAGCACCTGTACGATGATGTTCCCGAGCAATGAGCCTTCGGTATCAATTTTAGAGCCGACGCGTACCGTATCGGCCGCTTGCGCCACACCGACGCTCGCCGCAAGCAAACTCAGCGCCAGCGCAAAGACACGACCACGTGATGGAGTGATTGCCATACTTTTTCCTCTTGTTGTGTAGTGTCCGGCTATTTGGCCAGATCGATTGGAAAATCTTGAGAAACGCGCGTCCATCGCACAATAAATGTCTCCGTCGACCAAACAAGGTTTTCGCCCTGGGATTCCCTTGGCGGCTCGCCGACGGAAAACGGATGCACTTCAACGTCGATCGGGGTGAACGCGTAGTCACTCACCCACTGACCATAGCCCTGAACCACAAACCCTTGGCTACGCTGCTGGTATGCACTGCGCTCCGCCAAATACACCTGCCTTAAACCGTACCACGGTAAGCCGGGGAGATCATGGTGAACTAAATGATAGTTCAGATTGAGAAACAGCAGCCGCCACGGCCAAGCCGCCTCATTAATAATAGAACGTGCCTGCGGTGCGTCCACGGCGCGATGTTCAAAAAATGATCTCACCTTGGTCATCGCCAGCGCCGGGTAGCTGATCGCCATCAGGTAAAATACCGTGCCAATGCCATGCTGTTGCAACCACCCCAATACCGCCACCAGCAATAACATATGCACCAACCACATCACCAATGTGCGCATTTCACCGGCAGCGATCGTTTTTATCGCCGTGATTCCGGTAGCCGCAATGTCCAGCGCAGGGCCAAGCACAATGCGCCCGACCAGCGTATTACGCACCTTGGCCAACAGCGGAAAAATCCGTGGGTAGCGTTGCCATTGCGCTTGGCTAACGTAATAGCTTTCAGGATCTTCATGTGGATCGGTGAGATGTTCATTACGGTGATGCTGAATATGCGAATCACGATACAGACCATAGGGATACCATACCGCCAGTGGCAGCAAGCCGAAAAGCTGATTGAGCCGCGGCCAGCGCGTCGGATGACCGTGAATAAGCTCATGCTGTAGCGACATATACCAGGTTGTCAGCAAAATCAGCAACGGCGTGCCAAGCCAGGGGCCCATTGTCTGCCAGTATTGCACGACGCCAAACCAGCCGCCGTAAACCGCCGCCATAATCCCCCAGGTTGGCAGCTCCAAACGCCAAAACCAGCGCTGATTAAGCTGTTGGATCCAATCGCGTTGGGCAGGATGCAAATAGTGACTATGACGTTTATCTGAGGACATGCATGGGCTCGCTGTATAAGATTTTGCTCAGTATCAGCGAGCTGCCTGGACGCTCAAAATAACGAAAGCGGCAAAGCAAAGTGAAAAATCAGCACGTTATTACGCATTCAATGCAATTTCATGATCCCACAGGCATTGCTGAAAGAATCATGGCTCAATAAAAGCCACTATCTGATAAGTTAATGAAAAATGGTGACATCAGGAGGTGACATGCGTCAGCGGATCATCGTCTGCCCAATTATAGAAAATAAGGGCGAGTATTTACTGTGCAAAATGGCCGACGACCGGGGCGTATTCCCCGGTCAGTGGGCACTGTCCGGTGGCGGTATGGAGCCAGGGGAGACCCTCGAGCAGGCCCTCCGCCGTGAGATAAAAGAAGAACTGGGAGAAGCACTGCATATCACCCAGATTACTCCCTGGACCTTCAGGGATGACGTCCGTACCAAGACCTACTCAGATGGCACAACAGAGGAAATCTACATGCTGTATTTGATTTTCGACTGTGTGAGTGCCAACCGGCAGATCAGCTTTAATGAAGAGTTTCAGGCAATCGCCTGGGTCAGCCCCGACAAGATACCTGAGCTCGATCTCAATGAGGCCACGCGTATCACGTTTGCGCAAAAAGGCATTTTATAACCCGGCTTTTCTGCGCGCACTTTGCTCACCGCATCAGGGCATAAAATCCAGTACCACAAGGTTGAACAGTGCATACTCGGTCTCATTGGCCATTTTCGGCAGTTTGGCGCGTTGCACCGCCTGACTGGCCGCTGCGCAAAGCGCGTCGTCACCCCTCAGCACCTTAAAATCTTTCAGTGAGCCATCTGGCAACAGATGGAGGCTGATCGAACAGGTTTGGGATTTATATTTGCCGGGTAACTGCATTTCCTGGGTGATAGCAACGCGCATCCTTTCCGGATAACTGCTGCGGGGCGAAGATGTCGATAACGTTGCAACAGCCGGTGTTTCCAGCATGACACCGGCAGTGCGGGTGCCCTGATCGGCACCACAGCCCGTCAGCAACACCACCCATAGCCACATCCCTGTTTTCATGTCTCTGCATCCTTGTCCTGTCACCCACAGGTGAATAATCAGTATTCCGGGTATGCGCCCCCAGCATCGGCATATCGCTGTAAGCGCTCACGCCACCATTTTACCGCCAGGCCGGTGGCACTTTCACGCCAGCCAAAATAAGAAACGTCGCTACAGTGTTCAGATTCGACGCGTTTCGCTACCAATTCACCGCTTTTCAGGTAGGGTTCCGCCAGATATCGCGGTAGATAGCCGCAACCCAGGCCGCTAAGCTGTGCCCGCAATTTGGCATCGAAACCGAAGACCGTCAGCTGATCCTGCTCCTCAAGAATGTTCAAATTCTGCGGCGCATTCACACGCGAGGTATCACGAACCACAACGGCTCTGTGTTGACGAATTTCAGCCTTCGGCAAAGGCTCTGCCATTAACGCTAGCGGGTGCTGTGCCGCCACGGCAAATACGTAATCCAATCTCCCCAGCTGACTAAAAGCATAGCCTACGCGCGATGGGGGTTCACAAATCGCGCCAACAATAATATCTGCGCACCCATAAACCAACGACTCCCAGGACCCCGCCAGCACTTCATGGCTAAAGCGCAGGCGCGTATGGTGGTGCTGCTGATAAAACTCCTCGATCAGCGGCAACATACGTTCAAATGGAAAAGACGCGTCAATACCGAGCGTAATCTCGCTTTCCCAGCCGTTTTCCACATAACGCGCCTGTTGCTCCAAATCCTGCGCCGCACGCAACAGCACCCGTCCCTTTTCCAGCATCAGTTTGCCGGTATCGGTAAACTTTGCCCGATGGCCTGAACGATCAAGCAAGGTGACCTCAAGATCGTTCTCCAGTTTTTGCACCATGTAGCTCAACGCTGACGGCGTTTTGAACAGCACTGCTGCCGCTGCCGCAAAGGAACCATGCCGGTCAAGTGCATCCAAAATCAGTAACGCTTCCAGGTTTAATCTCACCGCTTCCCTCCGTGTATAAAAAAACTTAACAAGACGGCAAAAATTCTGCGCTATCTTTGAAATCAGCCCCTGCCTACCATGCGGTTCATCGGCGTTGTATTCATCCTTTGTTGAACCCTAATATCACTGGGAAGGTAAATCATGTCTAAGTTTCAATTACTTGATAAAGATAATTCCGCTCTAATTTTCATCGACCATCAACCACAAATGGCTTTTGGCGTGGCTAATATTGATCGTCAGCAACTGAAAAACAACGTGGTCGGTTTAGCCAAAGCCGGCAAGATTTTTAATGTTCCCACCCTTTTTACCTCTGTCGAAACCGAAAGCTTCAGTGGCTATATCTGGCCCGAGCTTTTAGCGGTACATCCTGAAATCACCCCGATCGAGCGTACCTCCATGAACTCTTGGGAAGATGCCGCTTTCGTGAAAGCCGTAGAGGCTACCGGCCGTAAAAAGCTGGTTATTTCTGCGCTCTGGACCGAGGTGTGCCTGACTTTCCCCGCGCTGATGGCACTCGAAGCCGGTTATGAGGTGTATGTCGTCACCGACACGTCCGGCGGGACATCCGTCGATGCGCATGAGCGTTCTATCGACCGCATGGTGCAGGCCGGTGCCATCCCGGTAACCTGGCAGCAAGTGCTGTTGGAATATCAACGTGACTGGGCGCGCAAAGAGACTTACGACGCCGTCATGGCGCTGGTGCGCGAACACAGCGGCGCTTACGGTATGGGCGTTGATTATGCTTACACCATGGTGCATCACGCCCCGGCGCGCGTGGCGAAATAAATCCTACCCCGGCCCTGCGCCGGGGTTTTCTGGAGTTGGTTGTTATGGCTCACCCGCAGCATGTCACGTTAGTCATCACTCATCGTTTGGCGCCAGGGCAAGAACAGGCCTACGAGGCATGGCTGAAACGCATTATGCCAGAGGCCGCCGCCTTCACCGGCCACCTCGGCGTCAATGTGATCCGCCCCACCGGTAGCGAACAGGCCTATACCGTTTTAGTCCGTTTTGACAACCTCGACAATTTATCGCTATGGGTTAACTCACCGCTGCGCAAACGCTATATCGAGGAAGTGTCGCCGCTGCTGTTGGAAAACGACCACATCGAAATTCGACCTGGTGCAGAGTTTTGGTTTACACCGCCGAGCGCCAACACGCGCCAACCTGCCAAATGGAAGCAATTTTTAATCACCCTGCTGGTGATCTTCCCGTCCACCAATCTGGTGCCTTGGTTTTGGGGCAAGCTGCTCCCCCAATTAAACGGCACGCTGACCGGCCATTTTCTCAATGACGCCACGGTAGTCGCCCTGGTTGTTTTCCTTTGGATGCCGATCGTGACTCGCGTATTTCATCAATGGCTCACCCGTCGTTAGGCGGCTTGCCCGGAGAACGTTATGAATAACAGTGCTTCCCTGATTATCACCAACGGTAAATTTCACACTGTCGATCGTGAGGCGCCCACCGCCCACGCGGTAGCTATCCGCGACGGTAAGTTCCTCGCCGTCGGCAGTGAAAATGAGGTCATGCAGCATGCAGGGCCGGAGACACAAGTGATTGACCTGCACGGCCATACGGCTGTGCCCGGCCTCAACGACTCGCATTTGCACCTGATTCGTGGCGGCCTGAACTATAACCTGGAGCTGCGCTGGGAAGGCGTGCCTTCGCTGGCCGATGCATTGCGCATGCTGAAAGAACAGGCACTGCGTACTCCAAGCCCACAGTGGGTGCGGGTGGTCGGCGGTTGGACTGAATTCCAATTCGCCGAACGCCGCATGCCGACACTGGACGAAATCAATCAGGCGGCGCCGGACACGCCGGTGTTTATCTTGCACCTGTATGACCGTGCCCTGCTCAACCGTGCCGCATTGAAAGTCGTCGGTTATACCAAGGACACACCGAATCCGCCGGGCGGCGAGATTCAGCGTGACAGTAACGGCAACCCAACCGGCATGCTGATTGCCAAACCCAATGCGATGATTTTGTACGCCACCTTGGCGAAAGGGCCGAAACTGCCGCTGGAGCAACAGGTTAACTCGACCCGCCAGTTTATGCGCGAGCTGAATCGGCTCGGCCTGACCAGCGCAATTGACGCCGGCGGCGGTTTCCAGAACTACCCGGATGACTATGAGGTGATCGCCGAACTGCATGAGAAGAAGCAGCTAACCATCCGTATTGCTTACAACCTGTTCACCCAACGGCCAAAACAGGAGCTGGAAGACTTTGAGCTGTGGACCGACATGCTGAAGCCGGGCCAGGGCACTGACTTTTACCGCCATAACGGTGCCGGGGAGATGCTGGTGTTTTCCGCTGCCGACTTCGAAGACTTCTTGCAGCCGCGCCCCGATCTGCCGGAAGGCACCGAAGATGAACTGGAGCGCGTAGTGCGGCACCTGGCGGAACACCGCTGGCCGTTCCGCCTGCACGCCACTTATGACGAGTCCATCAGCCGCATGCTGGATGTGTTCGAAAAAGTGAACCGCGATATTCCGTTCAACGGTCTGCACTGGTTCTTCGACCACGCGGAAACCATCTCCGAACGCAACATTGAGCGGGTAAAAGCGCTGGGTGGCGGCATCGCCGTGCAGCATCGCATGGCGTTCCAGGGGGAATATTTTGCCGAACGTTACGGCAAAGAGGCGACCAAACAGACGCCACCCGTAGCGAAAATGCTGGCAGCCGAGCTGCCAGTAGGGCTGGGCACCGACGCCACCCGCGTAGCCAGCTATAACCCGTGGACCGCACTGTACTGGTTGGTATCTGGCCGTACTGTCGGCGGTATGGCGATGTACGACGACAACGCACGACTGGATCGCGAGACGGCACTGATGCTGTGGACTCAAGGCAGCGCCTGGTTCTCGACTGAACAGGGTAAAAAAGGCCAGATTAAGGTAGGTCAATTGGCGGACTTGGCCGTGCTGTCACAAGACTATTTCAGCGTGCCGGAAGAGCTGATCAAAGGGATTGAATCGGTCATGACCGTGGTAGACGGCAAAGTGGTTTATGCCGCCGGGAGCTTCTCGCCGTTAGCGCCACCGGCAATACCGGTGTTGCCGGACTGGTCACCGGTAACGCAGGTGCCAGGGCATTATCGTTCTGCGCCACCGTCCGCTGCAAGCCGAGTCGGCGTGTTGAGCCAGGCGCACCAATGCTGTGGCCCATGCGGTGTGCACGCACATCAGCATGACGTGGCTCGCCGTTCCAGCATTCCAATTTCAGACGAGAATGCCTTCTGGGGGGCGCTTGGCTGCTCATGCTTTGCTTTCTAAGCCAATAAGCTATCAACTTAATAGCTTATTAAGTTGATAGCAAATTAACTGAGTAACCTCATAAACTCTGACGCTCTCAACCTGTGAGCGTCAGAGCCTGGCAATCAGTCGCGGTTAATGTCCAGCCAACGGCGCTGTTCCGCAGAAGCGGCTATCGCATCTAAAACGCAGGAGACTTTCCAGCCCTCTTCAAAGTCTGGCCACATAGGATCACCCGCAGCAATGCCATTAACCAAATCGCGGATCTCTACCGTTTTTTGATCGTTAAACCCAATGCCGTGTCCGGCACTAATACAGAAGGCGGCATAATCCGGGTGCTTGGGCCCGACCAGCAATGTTTTAAACCCCTGGCGTTCTGCTGGTTCATCGTGACGATACAGCTTTAATTCCGCCATGCGTTCCTGAGTGTAACTCAGCGTCCCCTGGGTGCCGGTAACCACATAGGTCAGCCCCATCTTACGCCCGCAGGCTATACGTGAGGTTTCGATCGTGCCCATGGCACCACTGGCAAAACGCACCAACGCACTGGCCTGATCCTCATTTTCTACCGCATGCATCAGCGAAGGGTCTTTCGCATCCGGACGCTGCTTGATAATGGTTTGCATATCACCGGAAACCGCCACAATGTCGCCCACCAGATAATGCGCCATATTGACGATATGCGCGGCCAAATCCCCCAGCGCCCCTAACCCGGCAGTGGCCTTGCGGCAATGCCAGTCGATCGGCGTACGCGGATCGGCCAGATAATCTTCGTTGTGGGTGCCATAAAAATGCACCACTTCACCGATTTCACCGCTGGCGATAATTTCCCGGGCCAGTTGGCTGGTCGGGTTCTTCATGTAGTTAAAGCCCACTAACGTTTTTACGCCTTTGGCGCGGGCAGCCTGCACCATTTCGGCGGCATCATCGGCATCCAGTGCCAGCGGCTTTTCAGAATAGACGTGCTTGCCATGGCGGATGGCCTCCAGCGCCATCTCTTTGTGCAGGAAGTTAGGGGCGCAAATATCCACCACATCAATCGACGGATCCGCCACCAGTTGCCGCCAGTCGCCGGTCGAACGCGAGAAACCAAACTCCGCAGCGCGCTGCTGCGCCAGCGCCGGCGTGACCTCAGCCAGCATTTCCAGCACCAATTCGCCTTTCAGTGGAAATACCGTCGCAGCCTGCGCATAAGCAATAGCGTGACAGCGGCCAATGTAGCCGGTGCCAATTAACCCAACGCGTACCTGTTTCATCGCCCTCTCCCATGATCCATAGCCATAATATGACGGCGCACACAATGAAATACACCATCTGATAATTGTTTATATGGAATATAAATTTCAATCACAAGCGAGAGGTAAAATAAAAATGATAATCGTGATGTCGTTCATAAAACGCTGCAGACTGGGATGAAACAACGAAAAGCCGGGTGAGCATAAACTCACCCGGCCGATTGAAATGAACTTTTTATTCCGAATCAGGGCAGCCCGTTGGCCCCGTGCAGCAGAAAACCAGGCCGCTGCTGCAAACGTTGAAAATAGCGGTTCAACGCCGGGTAGCTCGGCCGTGAAAACGGCGTCATTAACCACCGGTTCAAAGAGAGCCCCAGCACAATGTCCGCCAGGGTGAAAACGTCTCCGGCGGCATAAAGGCGACCACGTGACAGGTGCTGATCCAGCAGGCCCATCAGCCGGTTCCATTCCCGTTCGGCGGCGGCAAGGCTACCCGCATCCTGATACCCGGGATCTTGGCGCACCCGTGACATAAACACATAGCGCCATGCATTGTTGAGATCCGTCGCCTGCCAATCCATCCACATTTCGACAGCCGCACGCGCACCAGGAGCCTCTGGCAGCAAATCCTGACGCCCTTCTCGCCCCACCAGATAACGGCAAACCGTGTTGGACTCCCATAACACCTGTTCACCGTCGATCAGCACGGGCACCAGCCCATTAGGGTTTAGTGCGAGAAATTCCGGTTCCTGAGTGGAGCGAAAACCACTTCCCCACTCTTCCCGGGTTAAAGGTAACGCCAGTTCATGGCAGGTCCACAGCACCTTGCGAACGTTAATCGATGAGGCCTTACCGAGCAGTTTCAGCACTTAACGCCGCCAGAAAGGCTTGCTGCCTTCTCGCCATGCCGCAGCACGTGTCAGGCCGATGTCCGCCAGCTGCACGTCGTCCAACAGCAATAGCGCCTGACGTGTGCGATAGCGTTGCAGATACAGACGCCAGCGGGAAAAAGGGGGCTGGGAGTGGGTTGGCATACTGTCAACAGACAAGCTCGTCATCATATTCTCCTTCGTGTTTGCTCTGGAGTCATGATGCTGGGCATGGAGAAAACAATACAGATTCAAGTCCGCGGTATTTTTTCCATACAAAAGCTGTCTCTGTCTGTCTGAATGGTCTAATTTAACGTCATCTGTACCGGTTTTTTCTCATTCATTCTTATTTTAGGCATCTGTATGACACGCTACGCCACACTGGCTGCGATCCTTAGCCAACGCATTGAACAGGGTCTTTATCCGGCGGGCGACCGCTTGCCCTCTGTCCGCACGCTGAGCCAGGAACACGGCGTCAGCATCAGTACAGTGCAACAGGCCTACCGCCTGTTGGAAGAGAGCCAACTGGTGGAGGCGCGGCCCAAGTCGGGCTATTTTGTACGCCGGCGCCGCACATTAGCTGAATTGCCCGCCGTCACTCGCCCGGTGCAACGCCCCGTGGATATTTCGCAATGGGAGCAGGTGCTGGAAATGATCCGTCACAAGCCCCGCGAAGATTTGATACAACTCGGACGCGGCATGCCGGATATCAGTGAGCCGACGCTGAAACCGCTGATGAAAGCCTTGGGGCACATGGGCCGCCACGGCGATTTGCGCAGCCTGCTCTACGACAGCATTCAGGGTGTGCTGGAGCTGCGCGAACAAATTGCCCGCCTGCTACTGGATTCCGGCTGTCAGATCAGCCCCGACCAATTGGTCATCACCACCGGTTGCCATGAGGCCCTTTCCACCGGTTTACGCGCCGTGTGTCAGCCAGGTGAGATTGTGGCGGTGGATTCCCCCTGCTTCCATGGCACCATGCAAACGCTGAAAGGGTTAGGCATGAAGGCGCTGGAAATCCCTACCGACCCCCTCACCGGCATCAGTCTGGAGGCGTTGGAACTGGCGCTGGAACAATGGCCGGTGAAAGCCATTCTATTAACACCGAACTGCAATAACCCGTTGGGCTACATCATGCCTGAGGCACGCAAGCAACGTTTACTGACGTTAGCGCAGCGTTATGACGTGACGATTATTGAAGACGACGTATACGGCGATCTCGCCTATCAGTACCCGCGCCCGCCGTCTCTGAAATCCTTCGATGAAGACGAGCGGGTGCTACTGTGCAGCTCGTTCTCAAAAACCTTGGCTCCGGGTTTGCGCATTGGCTGGATTGCCCCCGGACGCTACCTGGAACGCGTGCTGCACTTGAAATACATCGGCACCGGCTCCACCGCCACTCAGCCCCAGTTGGCGATTGCCGACTTTATCCGTCATGGACACTACTTGCAGCACATGCGGCGTATGCGCGTGCGTTATCAGCAAAACCGCGACGTAATGACCGCGTGGATTATGGCGTATTTCCCCCCCGGTACTCGCGTCAGCCAACCGCGCGGTGGCTTTATGTTGTGGATCGAATTGGATGAAGACTTTGATACCCTGCGCCTGAACCGCTATCTGGAGCAACAGGGCGTGCAGATCGCCGTCGGCAGTATTTTTTCTGCCTCCGGCAAATACCGTAACTGTCTACGTCTCAACTATGCGCCCAAGCTGACGGCAGAAATTGAGCAGGCCGTACAACGGGTAGGTGCCACCATCCAAAAACTGATGCTGGCACCTTCTCCAATGCTTGAAACTGCATTGGCGCGATCGGATTAAACCATGTCGTCATCGGATTATCGCCCGGTGCCACCCTATTCTAAAGTGGCACCATCCAAAACGAAAAGGCATCCGCAACGATGAGTAGCGATCAGATCCCCCTATCCAGCGTGCTATTCGCCCGTCTGGCGGTTCTTGGCGTCGATATCGAAAGGGTGTGCCAACTGGCCCGCCTGCCGGTTGGGCTGCTCAACGAACGACGTGACAAGGTAAAGCTGTCCACCCGACAGTTCTTTGATATTTGGCGCGCCCTCGCTCAGTTGGCCGATGACAACACATTCGGCCTGCGCCTCGGCGGCGACGTAGCGCCAGAGCATTATGATATTGCTTCTGCCGCTGCACTGCACTCCGCCACGCTGGGGGAAGCATTACAAAAAATCGCCCGTTACAAGCGACTCCTGTGCCCGGAGGAACTGACGTTGACGGAAGATGGCGACGGTGTGCGTATGCACATCCGCTGGATCATGGCCGAAGGTCACGCACCGGCGCTGTTGATTGACGCCATCTTTGCCTCCATCATCACCCTATGCCGCCGCGGTACCGGCCTGCTGATACGCCCGCGATCCATCGAGCTGACGCGGCGACACAACGCGGCCTCACCGCTGCCGCGTTACTTTGGCTGCCCCATTCACTTCGACGCGCCGCGGGATGTGTTGGTGTTTGATCGTGCACTCATGCAGCAGCCGTTCATCACCTATAACCAGGACATGCTGGCGACATTGCTGCCCGGACTCGAGGCCGAACTGAGACAGGCACAGCAAGCGCAGGATTTGCCGACACAGGTGATGGCGATACTCGGCCGCAGCATGCGTGGCCAGCGCCCCAGCGTCAACAGTGTGGCGGCGGAGCTCTATGTCAGCGCGCGCACGCTACAGCGCCGCTTGCAACAGCAGGGTTACAGCTACCAACAGCTGCTGGACAAAACCCGCCACCGTACCGCCTGCCAACTGCTGGCGGAGACCGATCTGGAGCCGGGTGAAATCGCCTTTGTGCTGGGGTTTGAAGAATTGAATTCGTTCAGCCGCGCTTTTATGCAGTGGGAAGAGCAAACGCCCAACCGCTGGCGCACTCGACGGGTTGCCGACGCCAAAGAGAACAGGCAATGAGCCTGAACATCGTGGGCGCCAGTGGCACGATCGGCCAGCGTCAAAAGCGCAACCGAGAACGTCTTGTTGGCGCTGCCATCGGAGAGAAGATTCTGCTATGTTAAAGCCGCGCGCGTGGGCCGCCAGTGCCGCGCTTTCGCCCCTGTGACAGAGACAAATCGCATGCCGTCAAAGATTTTATTCAGCGCCTGCCTGGCCGGTTTTCACGTTCGCTACAACGGTTCCAATAAACCCTTATTCGACTCCACGCTGCAACGCTGGCAGCGCGAAGGGCGCTTGGTAGTTTGCTGCCCAGAGCTGGCCGCGGGATTTTCGACCCCGCGCCCCTCGGCAGAAATTACGGCGGCTGCCGAAGGTGCCACGGTGCTGGCTCAGCAAGCACGGGTCATGGAAGTCAGCGGCGGGGACGTCACCGACAGCTATCTGCTTGGCGCGCATCTGGCGTTGGAAACGGCGCGGCGACACGGCTGTCGTTTTGCCTTACTCACGGACGGCAGCCCATCCTGCGGCAGTCAGTTTATCTACGACGGCTCTTTCAGCGGGCAAACCAAACCCGGTAGCGGCGTCACCGCCGAGTTGCTACGCCAACATGGCATCGAGGTGTTTTCCGAGCATCAGCTCGACGCATTGATCGCCCGCGTTGAGGCGGTGGAACAGGTTTAACGCCGAAGATGCCGCGCTAATCGCTGCTGCAAATGCGAAATGCCCTGCGGGTGATGGATGAAGGTGTCGATACACATCATCTGCCAACGTTGCCCTTCATCGCCAAAACGAATGGCGGCAATGTCTTCTGGGGTAATTTCGCCCAACATAAACCAGGTCGGAGGGTAGCCAGCCAAAATGCCGTCGTAATACTGCTGGCATTTCACCTGCCGCGCATCAATCTGTAGGCCAAATTCCTCCTGAGTTTCCCGCTGCACGCATTGCAATGGCGTTTCATCGCCTTCACGCCCACCCCCGGGCAAATCCCAACAGCCAGGCCAGGGAATATTCGCGTTGTCATCACGTTGGTAAGTGAGCAACTTATCACCGCATAGCAGCGCGATTTTGGCGCCGCCAAAGTCGTGGTTGTCGGTAGTCAGTGACATTATTTCTCCCTCTGTCTGGATAAGCCTCAGCGCGGTCTCCCCCGGGGTCAGTGGTGAATCAAGGCAAAACCACGATCCGTGCCATCATCGTCGACGTAACGGATCCGCAGAAAAAAGGGGCCACCACTGTAAATACCGGCGAACTCGCGCGATAGAGGAAAAAGAAACGTAGTTTTACGCCTGTCTTCAGCCGTTTGACCGCTCACGCCGCGGGTTACCATGCCTGTTTGCACGTTTTAGCAGAACAGGACAAGGTTTTTTGCCGTGGTGAAACCCTTTTTACGCAGTGGCAGTTTAGATGATGTGCTTGCATTGGGCGAGAATGGGCAACCGGTTTATGCCTGCGCATTGCAGTTGCGAGAAACATTGCGCATTCGCCAACAGCAGCAAGCAGCCGATTGCCTGGCAATCCCGCAGCCGAACGACACGGGCACCCGCATTGACTGGTATTCTCCTTTTCCGGGGAAAGTGACGTCTTGGCTGGCCGCGAGTGATGCCCAACGTACGCAGGCCGTGCGTCTACTGGAACAGAGCCTGGAAGCATTCCGTACCTTGATCGCCCAGACACAGGCCACCGAGCACCCAAGCCACCGTTTGTTTGGCGCACTGCTGACCAAAGCAATGCAAATCCCCGACTCACAGCATGTCTATCTGGTAGAGGGTAAACCGGTGCTGACCTTTTGGGGGTTTATCAAGCCGCACGCGCAGTGTCAGGACGATCCTCTGGCGTGCTTGCGCCCGGTTGACGTGACAGAAGAAAAACCGACGCCAATCGCCCCCACACCGCGGCCCACAGTGATACCTCTAACCAAACCTACGCCGGTGCCTGCACCAGAAGTCGTGCCATCGGTGGCCGTCACACCCGCACAGCCACGCCGCCAGTGGCGACGCTATGGGTGGATTTTACCTGTGCTGATGCTGGTTGCTCTGCTGGCCCATCGGATGACCTCACCGAGCGCCCTGCCCGGCCCCGTTCCCGTGGCGCAGCAACCGGCATCGCCGGTCCGCGCTGCCGTCCCGCCGTTCAAACTGCAACTCCCATTAGCCCATGCAACGCTGATGCCGCCACCGCCTGAGCCGGTAGCCCTGCCGCCGGCAGACAAGAATTCGTTAGTGCTGCCCGCTGACGCCGTCAAAGCCGGATCGACGCGTTTTCTCAATGGCCAGTGGCGCGCCACCGTGGCATTGAAAGATCCCCTCACAGGCAAACGCCCTAGCCTGCAATACCGTCTGAACGGTGGCAAAGGGACAGCGAGAATTACCTACGGTGATACCATCACCTGCCGAACACCGGTGGAAGCCGGGCTAATGCAGTCTGGCAATCTGGTGATCAATAGCCGCACCAAAGCGCGCTGCAGCGACGGCAGCCGCTACCAAATACCGGAAATCGTCTGCAAGCAAAACGAAACCGGGCCTGCAGAGTGCACCGGCCGCTACGATGCGGACACGGTCTATCCCATGACGTTAAAGCGCGAGAGTAAATGATGTTGGCACCCCTGGTGGATTACAAACAAGCCATTACGCTGATTCAGGACAGTGGCATCCAATTTATGGATTTTGCCCTGACGCCGGTATTGGATGCCGATTTTCCGGGCAAATTTGTCCGTCAGACGGCAAGCGGCCCGCTTCTGCGCCTGCAATGGGATGCCGACACGGGCAAATACCTGTTACCTGCCCAGCCAGGGCAGGCCCCCGAGGTGGTACGTCCAGAGTTCAGTTTTTCCCTGCAGCAATCGCTGCAACTGCTGAATAACACCTGGCTGCCGCTGCCTTTCTCTCGTTGCACGTCATCCGGTGCATTTCTATCCGGGCCGGATAATTGGGCGCGGATGCAGATCGTCTTGCTGGATGCGCCCGATCAGGACGGCAATCTGCTGCGGGTCGTGTTTGCCTTTGATACCCGACTGGTCCCGGCGGGACAGGAGGCTCTTGGCCCAAGCGAAAGCGATCTCAATACGGGGCTCTGCTTCTCACTGGCCCACCGTAACCATGAGTTAGGCGAGTTTCTCGATCTGACCTGGGTAGACAGTTGGTTGCGCGAGGTCTTTACGCAATGCGCGTCCAGCCTGGAGGCGCGCACCGAAACAGAGATATACGCCGGGCTGAAAACCTTCGAATACCAGGCGCATTATCTCAACGTGTTGAATATGCTGGGCAACCAGCTAACGGTTCCACGGATAAAAATCATCGGGGAAACGCCACAGCAGCCCGCGATTAACGTGGACGTGATTTTAGATGTCGGGAACTCCCACACCTGCGGGGTGCTGGTCGAAGAACATCCACAAGAAAATAACGGTTTGAAGCAGACCAATGAATTGCAATTGCGCTCATTGTCCATGCCGCATTGCGTTTACAGCGCGTTGTTTGAAAGCCGGGTCGAGTTTGCCCAAGCCTCATTTGGCAAACAGCATCTCTCGTTCCAAAGCGGACGCGATGATGCCTTTATCTGGCCTTCGATTACCCGTGTCGGCCACGAAGCCATGCAACTGGCGCAGCAACGGGAAGGTACCGAAGGCACCACCGGAATATCCAGCCCGCGCCGTTATCTGTGGGACGAAGAACGCTATGCGCCCGGCTGGCGTTTTAACGGCAAACAAGAGCCCATGGCCGCCGCAGCGCCATTGACGTCACTGATCAACGACGAAGGTTTGCCGCTGTCCGGGTTGCCCGTAGAGGCACGGCTGCCGGTATTTGCCGCCCATTATAGCCGCAGTGCAGTCATGACCCTGATGCTGACCGAACTGCTGGCGCAGGTGCTGATGCAAATCAACAGCGTCGCTCAGCGGCTTAAAATGCCGAACACCTCTGCACCGCGTCGGTTGCGTAGCATCATCCTGACATTGCCTTCGGCGATGCCCAAACCAGAGCGTGAAATTTTCCGTCGCCGCATGCAGGAAGCCATTGGTCTGGTATGGAAAGCCATGGGTTGGCACCTGTTGGATGCGCCATTCGACGGTGGCAACACCCGTGTCCCCGTGCCTCAGGTGCACATGGAATGGGATGAGGCGACCTGTGGCCAGATGGTTTATCTGTATAACGAAACCCAGGTGAATTTTGCCGGCCGTACCGACGCCTTTTTTGCCGCAATGGCCAGGCCTGACCGGCCAACAGAACCCGGAACACAACCGGGAAAAATGCTGCGTATCGCCTCCATTGATATCGGTGGCGGCACGACCGATTTGGCCATCACCCAATACGCGCTGGATGATGGCGTTGGCAACAACATTAAAATCAATCCGCGTTTGTTGTTCCGCGAAGGATTTAAAATCGCCGGTGACGATATTTTGCTGGATATCATTCAGCTGTTTATTTTGCCTGCTGTACAGCAGGCCGTCGAAAATGCCGGCGTCGTCGCAACACCGGCAATAATGGACAAGCTGTTTGGCAATGAAGGCCGTATAGATGGGTTTTCCACGCTGCGTCAGCAGGCCACGCTACAAATTTTCATGCCTGCCGGGCGTGCATTGCTTAGTGCGTACGAGGATTACGATCCCCTGGATGCCCATGCGGAAATCGCCACCAGTTTGGGTGAGTTGCTGCCACAGATGCCGACGCCACAGGTGCTGGCCTTTATCAACGGTGAGATTCAGCGCGAGTCCTCGGCCACTGACTTCGATATTCTGCACACCCCACTGGTCATTCGTCTGGGAGCCCTGCACGCGGCCTTCCTGTCTGACAGGATCGGCATAAATCACTGCCTGCGCCTGCTTGCCGAAGTTGTGGCGTTATACACCTGCGATGTGTTGCTGCTGACCGGCCGGCCGGCGCGTTTCCCTGGGGTTCAGACATTATTGCGTCACCTGCAGCCGCTACCTGCCAGCCGAATCTTGCCGCTCGAGGGATATCACACACGCAGTTGGTACCCCTTTAATAAGGGTGGGCGTATCGATAACCCAAAATCAACCGCCGCCGTGGGGGCCATGCTGTGCCTGCTTGCGATCGATCTGCGTCTGGAGAGTTTTTATTTTAACGTCGGGGACTTCCAGCCCTATTCCACCATTCGCCATCTGGGCATGCTGGATAGCAATAACATGCTGGCGGACGATAACCTTTACTATCGCGATATCGATCTCGATTGCGCGGACTTTTCGCTGGATCCCGACACGTATTTCCAGCTTCGTGGCCCCCTGCGCCTGGGGTTCCGCCAGTTGGATAACGAACGCTGGCCCGCGTCGCCACTGTATACCCTCACCATCACCGACCCTCAGCTGGCGCGTAAACTGGCGGGCGATGCCGTCATCAGCCTACGCTTGGCGATTACCGGCAGCGATGAACAGGGCGCTGAAGGGGTCAGCATCGCCCAGGCGCATTTAGCCGATGGAACGCCTATTCCCGCTCATCATCTGCAATTAAAACTTAATACCTTGGCTGCCAGCGCCTCTGGCGCAACCCATTATTGGATCGACAGCGGGAGCATTTATCAACGATGAAACCTATCACCTCCGGCGCAGCAGAGCCGATAAACAGCCTGGGTAACAGCATCATTCAGGCGATTGACTGGGTTGCCAGCACGCGGCAGCAATCCACGCGGCTGAGCAGAGAAGCCGATAATCTGACGGTTCGTCTACGCCGCAGTTACAACCGGGCCAGACAACTGGACAGCGCTATGCATCATCGCGTTGCCATCGGCCTTTATGGCCACAACGCCGCAGCCAAAGCCCATTTATTGGCGGCGTTGGCTCCCGGCGCCAGTCCCTTGACCGACGCTGCTACGTTGACGGTGCGTTACAGCGCTTCCGGCACCCAGACGCCCCCTGCTTATCCTGTTGCCATCTCCTTACTTGATGAAGCGCAGTTGATTGCCATGATGATCGGCACCGCCGTGATGGGCGGTTTTCATGCAGACGGGGACACGCGTGCAATGGCCGCGCACCTTGCTGCATTGGAGCGCCACCGCCAGCCTATGGCTATCGACGGTCTGGACAGCAACGCGGTGGTTGCGCTGTGGGACAGCCTGCGTCACCAGGGTGGCAAAGCGCAACAGGCGCTGGAAAGACACTTCTGGCCACAGGCCATCTTGCTGGCGCCCTATCTGAGTGTGGATGAACGTGCCAGGCTGTTTGCGCCGCTTTGGGGTGAGGATCCGGTTCTGACTGCCAACTATCGGCAGTTGGCGCATGCGTTGCACGATCTGGGTCACTGTCAGCGAGTACAGGCATCTCGTCAGGTATTGGATCCAGACAGCGGCATTCTGCATGCCGGTATGATGACAGCCCCCACGGAGGACAAACTTACCGTACTGACGGAGAAGGGTGACACCGTGGGCATTGCACTCAAGAGTCTGGCCTGGTTGGCAGCAGAAGTGACAACAACATTACCGCTGAGGAAAGGCGCCGGGTTGCCAGACGACGTAGAACTGCTTGACCTGCCGACCAGCAGCCGATGCCCTGGTGCTGGGGTGACTGAACGCATGCAGCAGGCAAAGCGTGCCAGCCTGCTGATTCTCGCTGCCGATAGCCTGCACGCCAACCTGCTGCTGGTTACCGATGCCGCCAGCACGCCGCAAGATGCCAGCCGTGCGGGCAACGCGCTGGCCTACTGGGTCAGACAAACCCAGGGTGAAAACACAGAGGTCCGCACCCGCAGAAAGCCGGGCTTAATCTGGGCGATCACAGCCTTCGACTCACGCCAAGAGGGAAAACCACGCCCAGATGATGCCGTTCAACGCTATGTCGGTGAGCCGGGCGAAAGCTGGGCCACATTGCTGGCGGTGGATGAGAGCGACTGCCATCGCATGGTGGCCTATCTGGCCGCACAGGCACGTCCGACATTGAAGCATGACCGCGCCCTGGAACAACGGCAGGAGCTGCAACGCGAACTCACGGAAAGTTTGCTGGGCAACTGGCTGCGCAAGACAGACCCGCAGTTAACGCATCAGCGCGCCCAACACCTACTGCGTGCGCTACAGGCACAAGCCGGGGTTCACGGCGAGTTACTCGAATGGCTGCTGCCGCAGTCCAACACGCTGCGTCAGCTGTACGTGCAACAACAGCATATCTTACCTGCACCCGTGACCTCAGCTTCGCCGTTCGATGAGGAGATCGATCTGTTTGGCGACGGGAATATCCCCCCCGCCGCGCCAACAGAACTTAGCGGTTCCCCCTTTGCCCAACGGGTGTTTGCCGATTGGGTCAACCACCTGCGCACCCTGCCCGATAATCCTCAATTGCGGATATTGCTGGGCGTCGGGAAACAGCATCTGGAGATACTGGTTGATGCATTGATCACCGCCGCTTGTCGGCTGGGGATTGCTGAATCGCTGGAACGCGCGCTGTCTGCCGGGTCCCTACCCGAACAAGGCGAAGATCGGCAGGTGAGCCAGGCGTTAGCAATATTGGGGGATTTCGTCACCTGGTTGGGTTTCCAGCAGCGCGAGGCCGCTTTACGCCCTGTCAGCCGGATTAATCACGGCCAGCCGATCTTTTCCCCGCCGCCGCAGCCGGCGGTTAACTGGGGTAGCCAACAGCGGCTAGCCAAGCTGGCGCCCACGCCGGCAAGAAATACGGCATTTTATATTTACGATTGGCTGATCGGCCTCCAGACGCTGCTGGCTGAGAATGGGGTTGCCGAAGCGAAGGGCCCACTCGGCGAGACTTCCCATGCAACGCTGGCCACCATTGTCGCCGCGTTACGCACTGAGGCAGCCTGATAATTTTTACTGATAGATCACATCGTCAAAGCGGCTGGTGTCTATCCCCGCTGCATGCTTGTTGGCTGCGTTTGTGCGCCGCAATGCAACGCCAATGATTTAGGGTATAGTGAAAAACCGTTTTCACCACAGGCGAACAATAACGATGAACTCTCCGTTTCTGGTTACTCCACAATGGCTTGCGCAGCACATCAACGATGAAAATCTGATCGTCGTTGATGTCAGAATGTCTCCTGTCGGTCTGGTGCCGAAAAAAGACATGCTCGCCGAGTTTGAACGCGGCCATATACCGGGCGCGGTGTATTTTGATATTGATAACGTCGCGGACAAACATACCGACTTACCGCATATGCTGCCGACAGCCGATGAATTCGGCGCAGCCGTCGGCAAGTTGGGCATCAACGAACAACAGACCATTGTGTTTTATGACGAGGGCAATCAATTTTCTGCTCCGC
Organism: Serratia sp. PL17; assembly: GCF_017832355.1. Lineage (GTDB taxonomy): Bacteria > Pseudomonadota > Gammaproteobacteria > Enterobacterales > Enterobacteriaceae > Serratia. The sequence goes on along the minus strand of NZ_JAFIBY010000001.1, from coordinate 142,210 downwards.
GCGGTTGGTGGACTTTCCGCAACTTTGGCGCACAACAGGTTTATGTGATGGACGAAGGCTTAAACGGTTGGATAGCGCAAGGCCAGCCACTGGAAACCGGCGCTGCACAGCGTTCGCCGCACACGTTCAACGCCCGTTTTAATGCCGATGCGGTCGTCAATATGCAGCAGGTGGAGCAAGCGCTGAACACGGAAGTGCAAATCCTTGATGCACGCGCCGCCCCCCGTTTTTACGCCGAAGCGCCAGAACCCCGCCCTGGTCTGCACCGCGGTCATATTCCCGGCAGCATCAACATCCCTTACGGGGAACTGCTGGAAAATGGCCGTTTCAAATCGCTGGAAGCCCTCAACAAGACCTTCACCGACAAAGGGGTGAATATCAATGGCCCAATCATCACCAGCTGCGGTTCCGGCGTCACTGCGGCGGTGCTGGCTTTCGGCTTGTTATCGCTCAATGCACCGCAGGTGAAGCTGTATGACGGCGCCTGGAGTGAATGGGGCGCACTGAGTGGCAAACAGCCGATCGAACAGGACTAATTCTGGATCCGATCGGCCACGATCTGCGCTAAGCGCTGGATTGCCCCCGAGGGGTGATCTTCCGCACGGTGCAGTACCACACCTAGCGCGTTTAATGACGGTAACGTACCGGCTGGCAAACGGGATAAACCCGACGGCAGCCCGGCATCGGTGCGTACCGTCACCCCCAATCCTGCGCTGACTGCCGCCCAGATACCGTTCAGGCTACGGCTGGTAAAGACAATACGCCACGCAATGCCGGCGCGATCCAAGGCCTGCGTCGCCGCGCTGCGCAGCAGACAAGGGGCATCAAACATCACCAACGGCAATGGCTCGTCTCCCTGACGCCAGGATGCCAGTTCGAAATGGGGCGACGTTATCCAATGCATCTGCCGCTGCCCCAGCATCTGATGGTACGGCGTGCTGATCCCCCCGTCCCAGGCCAGCGACAAATCTAACTGCCCTTTCAGCACCCAGTCGATCAGCTCGGCATTGCGGGCAATGCGCGCTTCGATACGCACTCGTGGATGCGCCCGGGCAAAACTGCCCAAAACCTGGGGCAAAAAGGTTTCGCCGAAGTCCTCCTGCAGCCCCAGGCGTACCGTCCCCTGCAGGTCCAGCCCGCGTACCGCAGCGGCGGCTTCATCGTTAAGCTCCAGCAATCGGCGGGCGTAGCCCAGTAATGTTTCACCGGCTTCCGTCATTACCATACCGCGCCCGGCCTTTGTCAGGATCGGCGTGCCGATCTGCTGCTCCAGCTTTTTCAGATGTGCGCTGACCGCAGAGGTTGAACGCCCCAGCCGCTCCGCCGCCTTAGCGAAACTGCCCAGCTCAATGCCCGTGACGTAACTGCGCAGATCCTCGAGATCGAAGGTGACTCGTCCCATCATGACCATCCCGTTTTTCAGAAACATGAATCAAAGTAATGCCGATTTCACTGATAAAGATGGCGTGGGATACTCGCCCGGTCAACCGCTTTGAGGAGAATCGTGATACTTGCCATGCCCTTTGACCACACTGTGCCACGGGTTGACAGCCAGATTTGATATTGATAATCATTATCAATGATAAGTTTTCAATGAGGGCCTGCCCGATGCCGCCCTTGAGGTCAGCCACTATGTCATCATCACTGATTACACCTTATGTCACCCGCTGCTGTATCGTTGGCGGCGGCCCCGCTGGGCTGATGCTTGGCTATCTGTTGGCACGGGCGGGGATAAACGTGATGGTGCTGGAAAAGCACCCCGACTTCTTGCGTGATTTTCGCGGTGACACCATTCACCCCTCAACGTTAGAAATCATGCACCAGCTCGGCCTGCTGGAAGAACTGCTGGCACTGCCTCACCAACGTGCAGAAACATTGCACGCCGAAATCGCCGGGCGTGATATTCGACTTGCGGACTTCACGCGCCTGCCGACGCGCTGCAAATTTATCGCCTTTATGCCGCAATGGGAGTTTCTCAACTTTCTGGCCGAAAAGGCCGCCGCGTTTCCGACGTTCACGCTGATCACATCGGCTCAGGTACACCAACTGTTGTACGACCGTGGCCAGGTCTGCGGCGTACTGGCAGAGACGCCGGATGGCCCGATCCGTGTGCGTTGCCAGTTAGTGGTAGGTACCGACGGGCGCAATTCAGTGGTGCGCGAACAGGCGGCTCTCAGCAGCCGTTCTTTTGGCTCGCCGCGCGACGTCTTGTGGATGAAGCTTGATAAAAAACCCGGTGACCCCGCCTGGTCGATGGGCCATACCGGGCCAAAACAAAACTTCATCATGATCGACCGAGGCGACTACTGGCAGTGCGGTTATTCGATCGACAAAGACAGTTTTGAGGCGATCCAGCAGGACGGGCTGGACAAGTTTTTGCTGCATATCGCCGAAGTTGCCCCTTTCCAGGACCTTCGTTTGCAAGAGATCCTCAGTTGGGATCAGGTGAAACTCTTGAGCATCCGTATTGATCGGCTGGATCGGTGGGCCAAACCGGGCGTACTGTGTATTGGTGACGCCGCACATGCCATGTCCCCCATTGGCGGTGTCGGGGTGAATTTAGCGATTCAGGATGCGGTCGCTACCGCCAACGCCATTATTCCTCCGCTACGCAATCAGAACTTGCAGTTAAAACACCTGCTGCGTGTGCAACGCCGCCGCAATTTCCCCACCAAAGCCACACAGTTCCTGCAAATTAAAATGAGCCAGCGCAGACCCAAAAAACGCCGCGCGCAGGGTGGGAAAAACCTGATGATGCGCGTCGGTAACAGCCGCTGGTTGCCGCGGTTATTTGGGCGGATTATTGGTCTGGGGTTCAGGCGGGAAACACCGAAACATCTTGCTGAGTGATTGTCTTCCCATCGGGCGTGCTGCGGTTGGACATGGCGTCTGACGCTCGCAACGCCCGCTTAACCTTGAATAATTTTTGTTGTGTTTGACCTTTCACGTCATACTCGCTGCGGGATAAAAATATCTCCCGTGTTTTACGTTGGCAAAATATTCATCAGGAGCAGTCCGTTCCCTTCAGGGCAGCAACCGTTACTCATTTCCCCAAAAGAGGTCTACATGTTCAGCATCCGCCAGGCGTTGAGCGGTGATTTAGCACAGGTTCGCGACGTGGGTATCCGCACTTATCAGGCCCACTTTGGCGAACTTTGGCACCACAAAGAGGAGTTAGACGCTTTTCTGGCGCAGGATTTTGCGGTTGAAGCCCTCGAAAAAACGCTACAGGATCCGGATGTGTGCTGGCTGCTGGGGTATGAAGGCGAAAACCTGGTGGGCTATGCGCGGTTGAATTTCGACAGCCTGCTGACCCCTACCCAAGCCCTTGGCGCAGAGCTACAGAAGATCTATTTCTTGCCGGAATATGCCGGGCGGGGTTATGGCCAGCGTTTTTTTGAACAGGTTCAGCAACGGGCGCGAGAACGTAAGCAAGAAACGTTCTGGCTGGAAGTGCTAAAGCGCAATACCAGCGCCCAGCGTTTTTACCAACGCCAGGGGCTGAGCATTTGCGGCGAGACCTGTTACACCAGCGCCCAAGGTTCCATTGGCATCTGGTATATGTCGAAAGCGCTGTAACGACTAGCCAGGAAACGCCAGCGCGCCGGTCAGATCCCCCAAGGGTTTTTGGCTGCGCGCTGCCATCGCCTTATCGCGTTCGGTCAGCCCATCGAGCGACGGCAAATCGAACACCCGGCTGATTAAACGCAGGATAGATCCGGTATCGTACACCTCATGATCGACATACCCCTTGCGGGAAAACGGTGAGACCACCAATGCCGGGATACGTGATCCAGGCCCCCAGCGATCGCCCTGCGGCGGTGCCACATGATCCCACCAGCCACCATTCTCATCAAAGGTAATCACCACCACGCTGTTGTCCCACTGCGGGCCATTACGCAAGCTGTTGATGATATGGGCAATATGGCGATCGCCTGCTTCCACGTCAGAATAACCGGCGTGCATATTCAGGTTGCCCTGGGGCTTGTAGAACGCCACTGGCGGTAACGTACCCGCTTCCACCGCGGCTAAAAATTTATTGCTGGCAACAGAATCGCCAATACCACCGTCACGCAGATGCGCTTCGCGAGCCTGCGGGTTAGCTGGCCCCAGGTTTTCAAAATAGTTGAACGGCTGATGGTGATACTGAAAATCCGGTGCGCCAGGGAAATCGCCCTGATCCTTGCGGTTATCCAACGCGTACTGCCAGCCGCCGGCATACCATGCCCAGTCGATCCCTTTTTGGCTCAGCAAGTCGCCAATATGGGGGTGTTTCTGCGGTGGCATGACGTTCGGCATCGTGGCATCCGCCAGCGTCGGGTCTTTCTCGTCTTGAGTCCAGGATGGCCAGTACGGCGGCGCCATGGTATTGACCGCATAACCGTCCGGCGTCAGCAGGCTCTTGCCAAACAGGGGGATACCAAACGAGGCGCTGACCGGTGAATCACTCAGCGGTTTCAGACGCGGGTCCGTCACATCATCACTTTCGAGCTGGGCAACCCCCCCTTTGGCGACCGAGTTTTGCACTTCGGGGTAAAACGGCGGGCGAGCGCAGATCAGATACTGATGATTAAGGAACGAGCCGCCAAACGCGCCCTGGAAAAAGTTATCACACAGGGTAAATTCCTGAGCCAAGGTCCACAGCCGCAGGTTGTATGCACCGTCTCCGTAATAGCCCATGGTTAAGGCGCCAGAATCGGCCCAAGCGACAAACTTGTCGTTTTTGCCCCCGTTGATTTGCATCTGGTTCTGATAAAACACATGCCACAGGTCGCGCGTCACCACACCGTGCGGCAGGTTTTCGCCCTGCGGCCCGATCAGCACAAACGGCTGATTCGGCAATTGCGTTGTAAATACCGCATTTTCGTCGATTTTGTAGTTAACATGCCCAACCTCCTGCGCTTTTGGCACCAATCCTTTCCAAATTGGCGGCAGCGAATCCAACAGGCGACCATCGCGATCACGCTGCTGGTAGTCTTCAGGCTTGAGCGCCGACAACGGTTTTTCTACCCCAGGAAAATTGGCGAACAGATTATTGAAGCTGCGGTTTTCGGCGTAGATCACCACCACATTTTTCACATGTCGTCGCAGCAGCGCGTTTTGCGCATTGGTGGGTAGCGTGTTTAACAGCACGTTTTTGTTGCCGTCAGCCGCCGCTCTGGCGAGCGGCGCAATAGAAGCCCCCACCCCTAACGCCGTGGCGCCAGCAAGAAAACGGCGACGCGCCGGGTTGCTCGGTTGCTGCTCCTGCTCTTCTGCCGACGGCGGCAGATCGTTATGCGGTTTATCGCTCATGTGTAACCCCTTAAAAATTAACTTGTTGATTTATTATAAATTTATTTAAGGTTTATTATGCTAGGACAGAATTATGAACGAAATGTGACAACCTGCGGCAGGTTAGCATTTGGCAACACTTTCGCGCATTTCGCCGCAGTTTTAATCACCCCCGCTGGTTAACGCGCATCACGTTGCAGCATCAGCAGCATCAACGCCAACGTATTGGGCACCATATACAGCAAGGCACCCAGTTGCACCGCCAGCGGGCTGTCTTTAGCCTGCCAGGCCATAAACCAGTCGCCGGCGACCACCATAAAACCGATCCCCCACACCGCAATGGCACACAACGCGCCCAGCATCGCCCAGGCTTTACCCTTGGCGAAAGCGGCATAAGAATGGCCCAGATGTTTCACCATCAACACAATGCCCAAGGTTGCCGTTATCCCGGCCAGGGATTCGAGCAACGTGATAAACACCAACCCGAGCATTCCGGCCCAGGGAGCAGTGACGGCACGCCACATCAGGCCGGGCACCTGGTAGGTATCCTGCATGGTAAGCAACGGCCCCACGGCATGGCGGGCCGTATCGGCGAAACCCGCAGTATTATTCAGCAGGCTGAAGATGCCCCACAGGGCCGGGAACAGTGACAGAAGGATGCAAGACAGGCGTGACACAGTGATTTCGTTCATCATTATCCTTAATTTCTGAGGTTATAAAACCAAGAGTTCCTTGTATTGCCGCAGTTTAGGCTCTCCAGGTTTAACGTGCATATTGTAAGAACTAATCTTGCAATGATTGAGAGAATAACGGAGGGAAAAACATGGGCAGAACATTAACAGTGGACCTGGGCGAAGAGCTGCGTAATTTTGTTGAAGGTCTGGTCGCTAGCGGCGACTACCGTACCCCCAGCGAAGTTATCCGTGAATCGGTACGCACCCTGCGTGAACGTACCGCCGCCTCAACGCTGGAAGAGCTGCGTCGTTTAATCGCCGAAGGTGAAAACAGCGGGAACGCAGTGGAATGGGATCCTGATGTGTTCATGGAAAGAATACGAAGCAAAGCAAAAGGATGTGCAGAAAAATAACGATCAGGCCAAAAGCATTGGCCGATATGGAAGATATTTATGTGTATGGTTTGACCCGGTACGGGTTAGCCGCCGCCGAAGACGACCTAAGTCATATTCACGATGTATTCGATAACCTGAAATTGGCAGGCGCATAGAATCAATAGCGAGTGACCTCTGCGCTCTACCGACAGGAAAACATGTTATCTATTTCCGGGATAATGCTCAGCCGGTAAGGATCATCAGGATATTGCATCATTCCCGTGACCCAACCCGAATAACCCCGACGTTCAGATCGCCACCAGCCCGCGTACGCCGTCATGTTCCATCGCGCTGCCTGTGCCACGTTGTACGATGCTGCCGCGTGACATCACCAAATAGCGGTCCGCCAGCTCGGCGGCAAAATCATAAAACTGTTCTACCAACAGGATCGCCATATCGCCCCGCGCCGCCAACTGCTTTATCACCGCGCCGATCTCTTTGATCACCGAAGGCTGGATCCCCTCCGTCGGTTCATCGAGGATCAATAGCTGTGGCCGACAGGCCAACGCGCGGCCAATCGCCAACTGCTGTTGTTGCCCGCCAGAGAGATCGCCACCGCGCCGATCTTTCATCTGCAACAACACCGGAAACAGTTCATAGATGTGATCCGGCACCTTGCGCGCCTCAGCGCCAGAAAAACGCGCTAAGCCCATCAACAGATTTTCCTCCACCGTAAGACGGCCAAAGATCTCCCGACCTTGCGGGACATAGGCGATGCCGGCCTGCACCCGTTGATGCGGCTTCTTGCCGTTGAGGTTCTCGCCCTGCCAGCTTATGCTGCCGTTCTTGGCTGGGATCAAGCCCATCAGGCACTTCAACAGCGTGGTTTTACCCACGCCATTACGCCCGAGTAAGCAGGTGACTTCGCCGACATGAGCGTCAAACGACAGGCCACGCAAAATGTGGCTGCCGCCGTAATATTGATTCAGTTCGTTTACTTGCAACATAGCTGCTCCTAGCGCCCCAAATAGACGTCGATCACTTGCTCGTCGGCCTGTACCTGCGCCAATGAACCTTCCGCCAAGACCCTGCCCTGATGCAGCACCGTCACGTGGTCGGCAATGGTTTCGACAAACCCCATGTCGTGTTCCACCACCATCAGCGAATGCTTGCCCGCCAACGTGCGGAACAGTTCGGCGGTATACTCGGTTTCCGCATCGGTCATGCCCGCCGCCGGCTCGTCGAGCAGCAGCAGATGCGGCTCCTGTACCAACAACATGCCGATCTCGAGAAACTGCTTTTGCCCGTGGGACAAGAGCCCGGCGAGACGGTGCCGCTCGTGGTCCAGCCGCAGGGTTTTCAGCATGTCGTCGATACGATCGCGCTGTTCGCTGCTCAGTCTGGCACGCAGGCAGGCCCATACCGACTTTTGGGTTTTCTGCGCAATTTCCAGATTTTCAAACACCGTCAGCGCCTCAAACACCGTGGGTTTTTGGAACTTGCGACCGATGCCTGCCTGAGCGATCTGCATCGGATCCAGCGCGGTCAGATCGACGGTTTGATCATAAAATACCTTACCGCTGTCCGGGCGGGTCTTGCCGGTGATCACGTCCATCAGCGTAGTTTTCCCCGCACCGTTAGGCCCGATCACGCAACGCAATTCCCCCACGCCAATCTGCAACGACAGGTCGCTCAGCGCACGAAAACCATCAAAGCTGACGTTGATCTTGTCGAGCAGCAGCACCGGGTCGGTTTGCTGGCGGTATTTATCTGCCGGTAGCGCTTGGGTAAAGAGTTCGTCAGTCATTTGCAGTGAATTCATTGTGACTTACCTCTGCGCAGTAACCCGATAACCCCTTTGGGCAGGAACAATGTGACGACGATAAACATCAGGCCAAGGAAGAACTGCCAATACTCGGGAATCGCCATGGTGAACCAGCTCTTGGCGCCGTTGACAATACCGGCCCCCAGCAAGGGTCCCACCAAGGTACCGCGCCCGCCGAGCGCCACCCAGATGGCGGCTTCGATTGAGTTGGTCGGCGACATTTCGCCCGGATTGATAATCCCCACCTGCGGTACGTACAATGCCCCGGCCAACCCGCACAACACCGCCGACAGCGTCCAGACAAACAGCTTGAAGCCCTTTGGATCGTAACCACAAAACGTCAGGCGGTTTTCCGCATCGCGCACCGCCGTCAATACCCGGCCAAACTTACTGCGCGCCAGGGCGAAGCCGATCGCCAGACTGGCCACCAGCAGCACCACCGTCGTCAGAAACAGCGCCACCCGCGTGCCGGTCGCCGTGATCGGAAAGCCCAATAACGTAGTAAACCCGGTAAAGCCGTTGTTGCCGCCAAAGCCGGTTTCGTTACGGAAAAACAGCAACATACCGGCGTAGGTCAACGCCTGGGTCATGATGGAGAAATACACCCCTTTAATTTTTGAACGAAAAGCGAAATAACCAAAAACGAAGGCGAGTACTCCAGGCACCAGCACGACCAGGCACAATGCCCAGGCGAAATACTGCGTACCGCTCCAAAACCACGGCAGCTCATTCCATGATAAGAACGCCATAAACCCCGGCAGGCCATCGCCCGCAGCCTGACGCATCAGGTACATGCCCATGGCATAACCGCCGAGGGCAAAAAACAGCCCATGCCCTAGCGACAGTAGCCCGGCATAACCCCACACCAGGTCAAGCGCCACGGCCACCACGGCATAGCACAGAATTTTGCCCACCAGGGTCAGGGTATAGGTGGACATTGCCAGCGGATTATCCGCCGGCAGTAGCGCAAGAAACGGCATGATTAACAGCGCCAGTAATACCAGCCCGCCGATGCCCAGCGCCAGCCGGGGTGCCTTTTGCACGCCGGTTACAGTCAATGGTTGGCTCATCAGTCGATCACCCTGCCTTTGAAGGCGAATAGCCCCTGAGGACGTTTTTGAATAAACAGAATAATCAGCACCAGGATCAGGATTTTACCCAGCACGGCGCCAATCTCCGGTTCAAGAATTTTGTTGACGATACCGAGACCAAAGGCCGCCACCACGGTACCCGCCAGTTGGCCGACGCCACCGAGCACCACCACCAGGAACGAGTCGATGATGTAACCCTGCCCCAGCTCGGGCCCGACATTGCCCAGCTGCGACAGTGCGACGCCCCCCAATCCGGCGATACCGGAACCCAAACCGAATGCCAACATATCGACACGACCGGTGGGCACGCCGCAGCAAGCCGCCATCGCGCGATTTTGCGTCACGGCGCGCACGTTCATGCCAAGGCGAGTTTTATTCAGTAATAGCCAGGTGAGTACCAACACCAGTACCACGAACAGGATCACGGCAATGCGATTCCAGGGCAGCACCAGATTCGGCAACAGCTGAATGCCCCCCGACAGCCAGGCCGGGTTGGCAACCTCTACGTTCTGTGCGCCAAACAACACCCGCACCCCTTGGATCAACACCAGGCTGATCCCCCAGGTCGCCAGCAGGGTTTCCAACGGCCGACCATAAAGATGGCGGATCACCGTGCGTTCCAGCACCATACCTATGCCAGCGGTGATAGCGAACGCCACCGGCAAGGCCACCAGCGGATACAGCGCCAGCCACTGCGGTGCGAACTGTTGAAACGCCCCCTGTACCAGATAAGCCGAGTAAGCGCCGAGCATCAGCATTTCGCCGTGCGCCATGTTGATCACCCCCAGCAAGCCATAGGTGATCGCCAATCCGAGCGCCGCCAGCAACAGGATCGACCCCAGTGACAGCCCGGTAAACGCCTGGCCGATCAGATCGCCTAACATCAGCCGATGTTTCACGCTGCTCAGGCTTTTCAGCGCTTCGGCACGCACGGCGGCATCCGGCTCATGGGTGGCGTCAGTCATTACCTGTAACCGCGTCTGGGTTTCCGGATCGCCCGAACTGCCGAGCAACCGAACCGCATTAAGGCGCACCCCGGCATCGCTATCGGCAAGTTGCAGATTAGCCAACGCAATGCTTAACGCCTCGTGCACCCGGCTGTCTTTCTCCTGTGCCAGTCTCTGGCTCAGCAACGGCAGCTGATCGTTTTGCGCTTCACGCTGCAAGGCCTGGGCCGCCTGCAAACGCAGCGCAGGATCCTCACTGACCAACCGGTGGGCCGACAGCGCGTTGGCGATCAGAATGCGCAGGCGGTTATTCAGCCACACTTTCTTTGGCACACCGGTCGGGGCCGCGGAGCCGTCCAACGGCTGATAACGATCGCCCTGCTGAGCAAAGGCATGTTTAGCCTCGTCGACCACCACGTTTTCCTGCTTCAGCGCCTGCAGTAACGGCAAGCGCGAAGCGTCCGGCGCGATCGCCCAGGCCTGCAATAATTTGGCCTGCTGCGTGCGGCTGGCCGCAACAAAATCATCGGCTGGGCCCGCCTGCGCGAACATGGGCAGGCAGCACAGCAATAACCACAGATGCCTGAGTGGGTTTGAAGATAAAGGTTTCATCAGATGTCTCGTCGCAATGGGGCATAGCTCAGTCAGCCCCCCGCCATCACGGGGGGCCAGGCATTACTTACCGCCTTTTACGGGGTAATCCGGTTTTTTGTCATTGCCGGGAATGTACGGGCTCCACGGCTGGGCACGTACCGGAGCATCGGTCTGCCATACCACGTTGAACTGACCGTTGCCCTCGATCTCACCGATCATCACCGGCTTGTGCAGATGGTGGTTGGTGGCATCCATGGTCAGGGTAAAGCCCGACGGCGCGGCGAAAGTCTGTCCGGCCATGGCGGCTCGCACCTTGTCAACGTCAGTCGTGCCGGCCTTCTCAACCGCCTGTGCCCACATATGGATGCCGACATAGGTGGCTTCCATCGGATCGTTGGTCACCGCGGTCGCGTAGTTCGGCAGATTGTGTGCCTTGGCATAGGCACGCCATTCGCTGACGAATTGCTTGTTGGTCGGGTTATCCACTGATTCAAAGTAGTTCCAGGCTGCCAGGTTGCCGACCAGCGGTTTGGTGTCGATACCGCGCAGCTCTTCCTCCCCGACCGAGAATGCAATCACCGGCACATCGGTGGCCTTAATCCCCTGATTAGCCAATTCTTTGTAGAACGGGACGTTGGAGTCCCCGTTGATGGTGGAGATCACCGCCGTTTTGCCACCGGCAGAGAATTTCTTGATGTTGGCGACAATGGTTTGGTAGTCGCTATAGCCGAACGGCGTATAAACCTCTTCGATATCTTTATCTTGAATGCCTTTCGAATGCAGGAAGGCACGCAGGATCTTATTGGTGGTACGCGGATACACATAGTCGGTACCCAACAAGAAGAAGCGTTTGGCTGAGCCGCCATCCTCACTCAGCAGGTATTCCACCGCCGGAATCGCCTGCTGGTTAGGCGCCGCACCGGTGTAGAACACGTTGGGCGACATCTCTTCCCCTTCGTACTGCACCGGGTAGAACAGCAGGCCATTGAGCTCTTCGAATACCGGCAGCACGGATTTGCGCGACACCGAGGTCCAACAACCAAACACCGCCGCCACCTTATCCTGGCTCAGCAACTGACGTGCCTTTTCGGCAAACAACGGCCAATTGGAGGCCGGGTCAACCACCACCGCTTCCAGTTTTTTACCCAAAACGCCGCCCTTGGCATTGATGTCATCAATGGTCATCAGTGCCACGTCCTTGAGCGGCGTTTCAGAAATGGCCATGGTGCCGGACAGCGAACTCAGGATACCGACCTTAATGGTGTCGGCGGCTTGTGCACTCCAGGCCATTCCCATTCCGACCATGGTGGCAGACAGCGCAAACGCTTTTATAAAGTGACGACGTTTCATATTCAAACTCCCGGTGAATGTTAGAAAACCAACCTTCTTTAAGAAAACCCCCCCTCTTGATGTCGAGTTGCAGCATGACCCGCCGCAGCACGAAGGACTGAGGGGTTATTGCTGAAGCCTTGCCTGATGCAGCATGTGCAGCGTTATTTTTCGTACCTCAGCCTTGCTGACGGCGATATGATCAGTGAGCCGCATTTGCGCCTCCCCGGTATGGTGTTGCAGGATCGCCCGTAAAATGGCGGCATGTTCGTTGTAGGTCGCTTCAACCCGGCTTGTCTGGGTGAAGTCCAGCCGGCGGATAATGCGGATCTTCTCGGTCAGGTCGCGATGAATACGCGCCATTTCGCCATTGCCCGCCGCGTCCACCAGCGCCATATGAAATTGCTCGTCGTGCAACGAAACCGTCTTGCCGTCTTCCAGCCGCGGCTCGTCGATCCAGAAGCGGGTGAGCCCCTCCAGTTGCAGCGGCATTGTCCCCGCAGGTCTCGCGCACAGGCGTTTGACTGCCTCACACTCCAGCACAATGCGCAGGTCATACAGCTCTTCGAAGTAAGCAAAATCGAACGGCCGCACCTGCCAACCACTGCGGAAATGCACCTCGACATACCCCTCACGCTCCAGCCAAAACAGGGCCTGCCGCACCGGCGTACGGCTGACGTCCATCCGTTGTGCAACCTCGTTTTCGCTAAAGCGGTCCCCCGGCAGCAGGTGGAAATCGAAAATATCGTCCTTGAGCTGGAGATAGATGCGCTCCGCCAACCCTTCTGGTCGCGCCTTACTGCGGCTATTAATGATTTGCATCGCATTCCTCTCTGCGGACGCAGCGTGCCACGCCCCGCAATCAATAAAGATGGCTAGCTGGCATGCTCCAACCACAGCAGTGCATCACCCGGCCCCACCGGCCGTCCCTGCCGGCAACTGATGCGCTTAATGACGCCGGCACGCGGCGCAGTGACCGCCAGCTCCATCTTCATTGCCTCAACCACAATCAGCGGCTGGCCGGCTTCCACGGTTTGGCCCGGCTCCACCAGAATTTTCCACACGTTGCCGTTCAGATCGGCGCTTACCAGATACCCATCGACCTCTTCTTCATCGTCCTGTGGCGGCAGCAGCTGTGCCTCGGCTTCCCCTTCTTCAGCCTGCCACCGCGTCACCTCGTGGTTAAACGCCTGCTGCTGGCGCTGTTGGAAGGCGCTGATATCCGCGGCGTTATCCGCCAGGAAACGGCGATACTCGGCAAAATCAAACACGCTGTCTTCGATGCGGATCTGTGCGCGCCCTTCACGGAAAGCCTCGCGTTGTTCATCCAGTTGCTGTTCGCTGACCGGGTAAAAGCGCACCTGGTCGAAGAAGTGCAGCAGCCAGGGTTCACCAGGGTTGAACTGAGGGTTTTTGAGGAATTTGTTCCAGATCGGCAGCGTGCGGCCAACCAGTTGATAGCCGCCCGGTGAGTCCATGCCATAGATGCACATGTACATGCCGCCGATGCCGACCGTGCCCTCGGCGGTATGGGTACGCGCGGGGTTGTACTTGGAACTGAGCAAGCGGTGGCGCGGGTCGATCGGGACCGCGCACGGCGCACCGAGGTAAACGTCACCCAGCCCGAGGATCAGGTAGCTGGCGTCAAAGATGATGTCGCGCACCTGTTCACGGGTGCCAAGCCCATTAATGCGCTGAATGAAATCGACGTTGTTGGGTAGCCAGGGCGCGGATGAACGCACCGTCTGCTGATAGCGCTCCACCGCCCCCAGCGTGGCAGAATCTTCAAACGCCATCGGCAGATAAACCGTGCGCGTCGGTACCTTCAACTGGCTGATATCACCCAGAGTCTCTTCACGCGCCAACAAGCGCTGGAGTAAATCGGCCTGGCCAAGGGTGCGGCTGTCGTAACGAATTTGCAGCGATCGTACGCCGGGTGACAGTTCCTCGACGCCGGGGATCGTGTCCTGCTTAAGCGACTGCATCAGCAGATGAATGCGCAGCCTCAGTGCCAGATCGAGCACGTTGTCACCGTACTCCAGCAAAATGTAGCCATCCCCGGCTTGACGATAAACCACTGCGGGACGGCTGTCGGTGGACGGTAACGCCGCCAGAATCGTGGCGGACGCGGTGATACCCGGTGTCAGATCCGGCGGTGCCAGAGTAATGGCCTTCACTGCGGCCAACGCTTCGATACTGCCGAGCTGTGCCTGCTCCAGTGATTGCGCCTGTTTGAAACCGATCGGATGAAAACGGATGCGGTCGCCCGGCTTCACCTGACCGACCTTCCACAACTCAGCCTTGGCAATAGTCACCGGACAGACAAATCCCCCGAGGCTGGGCCCGTCACGGGTCAGGATCACTGGAAAATCGCCGGTGAAGTTAATCGCGCCAATAGCGTATTCGCAGTCGTGTACGTTGGACGGGTGTAACCCGGCTTCGCCGCCGTCTTGCCGTGCCCAGTCAGGTTTCGGCCCAGACAGGCGCACACCCAGTCGGTTGGAGTTGTAATGCACCTGCCATTCGGCAGCAAAGAAGTTGTCGATAGATTCTGGGGTAAAGAAGTCCGGTGCGCCGTGAGGACCATACAGCACGCCAATGTTCCACACGTTGCCGTACTGCGGGATCAGGCTGTCATCCATTGCCTGCGGTGCGGCGATCGGTGCCGGAGTGGTAGAGGCCGCCAGCGCCGGCTGAGATACCGTCAGCATATCTGCCACGCGCAAGGTGCGCCCGGCGTGCCCACCAAACTGCCCCAGTGCGAATGTCGAACGGCTCCCTAAATACACCGGCACGTCAAAGCCGTTGCGTACCGCCAGATAACTGCGGCATCCGTGCTGAGCACGACCAAGCCGTAACACTTGCCCCGCCCTAACGGTTATCGGCTGCCAATAGGGCAAGGCTTCACCGTCCAAATCTGCCGGGCAGTCGGCACCGGTCAAGGCAATGGTGGCGTCACAATGGAAGCGTAGGGTTGGGCCCTGCAGGGTAAACTCCAACCCGGCAGCACTGGGGTGGTTGCCAACGATGCGGTTCGCCAACCGGAAGGCAAAATCGTCCATCGGCCCCGATGGCGGTACGCCGATATCCCAATAACCGAGGCGTCCTGGGTAATCCTGCACGCTGCTGTAGGTGCCCGGTTGCAACACTTCAATACTGCTGGGCTGGAAGCGGAAGCTGTCCAGCATTCGGGTCCACATGCTGCCGGTTTGGAATTCGGCCGTCGCGATCACCTGCCGCAGGTAATCCAAATTGGTGGCAATGCCGTGCAACCGGGTGGCATCCAGCGCTACCCGCATTTTCTCCAGCGCCTGTTGGCGATCGTCCCCATGAACAATCAACTTGGCGATCATCGGATCGTAAAAGGCTGACACCTCACTGCCGGTAGCCACCCAGCCGTCAACCCGCACAGACGCCGGGAAATACACGTCGGTCAAAACCCCTGGGCTAGGCTGGAAGTTCTTCAGCGGATCTTCCGCATAAATACGGACCTCAATAGACGCGCCCTGCGGTGGTCGTTGCAGCGCCGCCCAATCCAGCGCGTCACCCGCTGCCACCTGCAACATGCACTCAATCAGATCCAGCCCGGTCACCATCTCGGTGACGGGATGCTCCACCTGCAAACGGGTGTTCACCTCAAGGAAATAAAACTCGTCGCGCGCACCGTCGTAGATAAACTCTACGGTGCCTGCGCTGCGGTAATTGACCGAGGCCCCCAGTGCCACCGCCGCCTGATGTAACGCCTGACGGGTCGCCGCCGGCAGGTTCGGTGCGGGGGTTTCCTCCACCACCTTCTGGTTGCGTCGCTGCAAAGAACAGTCGCGCTCGCCAAGTGCCACCACCCAGCCCTGGCCGTCGCCAAAGATCTGTACTTCGACATGGCGTGCCTGATCGACAAAGCGTTCGATAAACGCCCCAGAGTCACGGAAGAATTGCTCGCCCAGCCGCTTCACACTGTCGTAGGCTTCACGCAACGCAGTTTCATCATCGCAGCGCGTCAAGCCGATACCGCCCCCTCCCGCGGTGCTTTTCAGCATCACCGGATAGCCAATATCTCTGGCGGCGTTAATCGCCTCTTCAATACTGCCCAACAAACCGGTACCTGGCGTCATCGGCACCTGTGCCACCGCCGCCAATTCACGCGCCCGGTGTTTCAGGCCAAACTCGCGAATTTGCGCCGCAGTTGGGCCAATGAACGCGATGCCCGCCGCTTCGCAAGCCTCGGCAAACTCCGCGCTTTCAGACAGAAAGCCGTAGCCGGGGTAGATCGCCTGCGCGCCAGTTTCTCTCGCCGCCGTCAGGATCTTGTCGATGCACAGGTAACTGTCACTCGCCTTTTCGCCGCCGAGTGGCACCGCCAGATCGGCTTCTGTTACGTGCGGCGCATTGCGATCGGCGTCGGAGTATACCGCTACGCTGATGACCCCCAAACGCTTCAGGGTGCGGATCGCGCGGCAGGCAATTTCACCGCGGTTGGCGATTAATACGGTAGTAAACATGATGTATTCCTCATAGGACCAAAGAGCGATACCCAATAGCTTTCAGGCTGTGGCCAGACGCAAACAGGGACATCCCCAGACGCTCACTCAGGGAAGTGACTGGGGTGTGTCTGCGCAGCCAACAACGCCACGGTTTGAAAGATGAAGGGTATAGTTGCGCCAACCGCCGAATTCAGTGATATCCATGGCACCCTGCAGCGCCCAGGGTTCGCAGATAAAGCCTTTTACCCGACGTCCGTCCGCCAGCAGTAGCGTGCCAATGCCCAGCGGTGCGGGGATCTCCGCCACGAACTCGCCAAAGCGTGCCAACGGGATATCCCACAGCTCGACGCGGATGGCCGCCCCCTGCTCAGCCTTAACCAACCCCGGTTTGGGCGGCTGAGTATTGGCCAGCGCGTAGAGGCGGTAGCAAGGTGCGGTGGTGGTGTGCTCTACGAAGGTCGCCGATCGCTGCGTGAGCTGGAAATTCAGGGGCATATCGCTAAGGTGCGCACCGACCACCGCCACACGCACATGCTGGCTCGATGACGCCAAAGGTTGAGAAGGAGACAACAAGCGATCTGTCGCACCAAGCGGCAGATCCTGTGCCTGCTGCCAGCGCAGGCCGAACGCTGCCAGCGCCCGGTCGTGCCAGGCAGGCGCGACCAGTGTGATTCCCGCAGGCAAACCGTCATCACGCATCGGTGCTGGCAGTGCCAGTGCGCTCAGATCGGCCAGGTTGGTGAAATTGGTGTAGGTCCCGAATTGCGAATTGAACAACACCGGTTCTTGTTCCATTTCCGCTAAGGTGCGGATGGTCGGTGAAGTCGGCACCACTAGCGCGTCGAAGGCGGCAAGCCGTTGCCCGATCTGCCGTGCCAATTCAGCACGGAGATACTCCGCTTTGTAAGCATCACAGGCGCTGTACTTCAGGCCGTTATTGACGATACCGCGAACCACCGGGTTGATGGCCTGCGGGTTAGCGCTCAGCATGGCTTCGACCGCGACGGTACGTTCCGCCACCCAGGGGCCGTAATACAGCTGCTCTGCCAGGACACGAAACGGCGTAAAATCGAGCCTTTCCAGCGTTACACCGCAGCGTTGCAACTGCACCAACGCCCGTTGAAATGCCTGCTCGGCTTGTACATCGCCGAAAAACTCAAGCTGGGCAGGCACCGCAAAACGGGGGGCAGCGGGAAGATCCGCCGGGGCGGTCTGGGGATGAGTGCAAGAGTAAGCATCGGCAGGGTCATAACCCCCCGCCAGTTCAGCCACCAGCGCGGCGTCCGCCACTGTCAGGGCAAATACCGAGACGGTGTCATTCAACCGACACGCGGGGACGACGCCACGGTTCGACAACCATCCCTTGGTGGGTTTTAGGCCAACAATATTGTTGAACCCTGCCGGCACACGCCCGGAACCCGCCGTGTCGGTACCCAGTGAGAACGGCAGCAAACCGCGAGCCACCACCGAGGCCGACCCGGAACTGGAGCCACCGCTGACATAGCGGCTATCGAAACTGTTAACCACCGCGCCATGCGGTGAGCGGGTGCCTACCAGGCCTGTAGCAAACTGATCAAGATTGGTTTTGCCGATAACAATGGCACCCGCTGCGCACAGATTGGCGACGACGGTAGCGTCAGCTGCCGCCTGATAAGCGAACTCCGGGCAGGCTGCGGTCGTCGGCCAGCCGCCAACGTCGATATTGTCTTTGACAGCAAACGGCACACCAAACAGCGGCAGGCGGCTGATATCGCCGGCAACGGCTTCAAGCTGCTGCGCCAATCGTTGGCATTGCGCCTCGCGTTGTGCCGCATCGGCAAGATACAGCCAAGCGTTATCCTCTGTCGGCAGGCTCGCAACCAATGCGGCCAACGTGTCTCGCACGCAAGCCATCCGCTCGCCAGCCGAGTGGGTGTGATAATGATGCTGCCATTCAGTAAGGGTGAAACCGCGCAGGTTAACAGACTGGGTCATTGGCTGAATTCCATCTAGTACACAAGATGGGATTCACCAGAGCAACTGGCGTGCCAATTTTTAATTGTCTGATTCCAATAAGTTATAATTGAAACTTATGGCTAAAGATTAAAAAACCTGCACCAACGACGCACAACGGGCGAGCAAAAAAGGTGCAGCAACGCTTCTATTTTAGTGTTTGTTGTGTCGCACCCTTGAGCGCGTTGTGACTCGGTTACCTGACAAGCTTGATTACATCATTTTCGACCAGATTTACCTCCGCCGCTGAAAGCTTTACACAGCCCCTGCTTATTATCGGTACCGCCATTAGGCTACCCATTCACAGGAGCTACCGATGACTATACGTAACCTCTTTCTCGCCATTCCCCTGCTGGTACTGTTTTCAACCTTTAGCTATAGCGCCGTCAAACTGAATGCGGCAGCGGATAATGGCCAAAAAACAGGCTCGGTTTCATTGTCACATCACGCCGTTTCTCCCGATCATGCCAAAAGCCAACGGGATACCCTTTGCCAAACGGCACCGGGCAAATAGCCCGGCACCTTTCTCATCGGCGTCTGAACCTCATGGGCAGGTTAATCCGCGATCCGCGCCAGCCCCACCGGGGTAATGCAATAGGTCTGTTGCTTGCCCGCAGCCCCCAACCGCACCTGTTGCATCTCATTGGTGATCACTAACCGGTTGTTCGGTTCTTCATGATGCAAGTGGATCACCTCACCGCCATAACCTGAGATCGGCAGTACGACCGAACTGGCTTGCCGTGCTTCACTGCCAATCACTTCATAGTGAAACAGGGTATTACCGTCTGCGTCGTCATAACGCATGGCGGCATACACCTCTGGGAAGTAGTGGTGCGCAATGCCGCCTTCAATGTTCACCGTTACGGTTTTTTTCACCAGATCAACCGTGGCGGTCAGGAACTGCCAATCGCTAATGCCTTTGCAAGCCAGGGTAAAGAGATTGCCCACATCACTGTCCGGGCGGGTATTGCTGGCAGAAATGCAGTCTTTATAGGTTTCCAATAGCTGTTCACGTTGGGGGCTGCCAAACGTGTTGATCGCCAGATAGATATCGTCTTTAAACACAGAGAACGGGGCATAATAGGCCTGACGGTAACTGCGCAAACGCTGCACCGCGCTCTCAAGACGCACCAATAACGCCTGTTCTGGATCGCCCATCAAGGCGTCATTTTTCAGCCCGCTTTTGGTGATAAGTAAAACGTTAGTTTTGTTTTTGCTATCAATAATGTTTGGATACGCCGGGCTTACCCGCACTCGCCCCGGTTCCTCATGATAAATTTCAATTTTGTCACCTGCGGCGAACGGCAATTCATCATGGCTCAACGTCGCTTTGGTGCCAGGAATATCCTTGCTGAAAACCACCGTATTTTGCTGATTACGCACGATAACTTTGGCGTAGGTCATATCAGGGAAATAGGAATGTGGCGTGGTGCTGGTCACGTCAATCACCACCTTGCCCTTACCGTGATCGGTGACCACGGTGGCGAAAACGGCATCCCCCAATCCCAACAGGTTGATGTCCTGCGAAACAATCGGCGAAGAGACTTTTTTAACAAAGTTAATCTCCACCGCATTGTCCCCCTGTTTCAGCACCAGATAGCCGGGAGTCGGCTGATACTTATGGTCTTTTCCGGTGGGCAAACGCAGGGTATATACGCCAATGGGTAACTCGCTCAACACCATTGTTGGGCTGTTGATCCGCGTTTTATAAGCGTAACGCGCCCCTTCCATCAGGATCAGGTCTTCGCCATAAATCTGTGCAAAATCGTCAATATTGAAATGCAGCGTCGCATTACCTTTCAGACCGGTGGCTTTCAACTGGCTTGAGTCAACCAACTGCAATGTGGAACTCAGCTTCAACTGCAATTTCACGGCCTCAAGATCTTGTGCACCGACCAATTGGCACAGCGGATAAACCGCTTTCGCGTGGCTAAAGGTGTTTCGATTGTACTGCGTCTCGGTCACATAGCCGCCGACCCATTGAATAAATGGCGTAACGTCCACCTTGTCGCCAGCCACGGCGAAACTTTCCGACAGCATATCCAGCAGAGCATGTTCGCCAGGGACAAAGCCCGTCGTATTGCAATCCTTGCGATACTGTTGATTAAAATGCGTGAACGCGTTGCGCCCGGCCTTCTCAACCATCAATACGATAAAATACAGTTTAGAACGCAGATCCCACTGATTGAGCGGTTTAGCCTGAATGACATAGTCGGTAATTTGTTTTTCAACAGAAAGGATATTGCCGTAATTATACAGCCAGCCTTCTTGGTATTTACGGTCACCCAACATCACACTTTGAAAACAGGCGGCATAAATATTGTTCCACACTTCACCGGTGGAAAAAGACTTATCGCCCATAAAGTGCCCCTGGTAGCCGTGGGCAATTTCATGCAGGCTCCCCCAGTTATTATCTTTCGCCGTCAACCAGAAGCTGCTGACTGACGGGGTACTTTCTGCCGTCCAACTGCCCCCATAATACGCCGCACCTGCTCCATTTTTATCAGCCTTGATAAAATATCTGTTTTTTATATTACGACTCGAATCTTCCTCAGCCTCAAAAGAAATGCCTGCCAGCGCATTATAAAATGTGAAGATACGTTCGTAATAGGCGATCAGGCCATCAATATTTTTTGCTTCTCCCAACGACTTCAAATCATTTTTACTGACTTTAGGGACCAAGAGCGTGGCATATTCGGAATCAACGAGCGAAAATTCGGCATCCTGCGCATCCCAACGCGCAAAAAATGCCGCTTCATTTTCACCTTTGCGGTAGACCGGTAAGGCTTTGGCCGTCTCTGGGGAGTCAAACTCCACGGCAGGCGCGCCCGCGACATAAGGCGTATCAATAAAAGGCACCGAGACGGCATTGACACGTGCCTCAACCCACTCGCTACCCACGTTGAATTCGGCCTCCGTTTTATTATCATCATTTAACAAACGCAGCTTTAGCTTCGCGGTAAATGCAGTATTAGTCTGGCGTACGCGCAACACCTGCCCCGCAGGGAGAATAATCCCCAGATGTTGACGATCGTGACCAATCCCTTTACTCATTCCCGCTGCATCTAGCCATTCCGGTCTTGGCAACGTATAAAGTGATTTTGATTGCGTGATAGTTGGCATTTTTTAATTCCTCACAATGGTTTTTCATATAACTGACCATGAGAAATTAACCGGAAATCATCGTAAGAACGAACGGCGAGGCGTGGCTGAGCCACCACACAACAAAAACAGACGTATTGTTGATAATATATCCCTGCGCTTCATTATAAATGAATAACATTAGCCTCAATAAAACCAGAGAGAGACAGTGTAAAACTGAACGTCATTTTGCGTCTTTTCTTCTGATAAGCATGACCACATCATTGCCAGACGGCCTCACGAACGTTAATTGCCCGTGGCAGCAACCCCAGAGCATAAAAACGGTCGGCGATGGCCTGCTGCTGGCGAATAATATTCAAATCCATCCGACGGGTTTGATGGCTACGACGGGCCAAAGCATGGGTGAGCGAAGACGTCGCCAACCCCAATTCAACCGATAACAGTGCCGCCGCCTCATCACGGTGGGCGTCAATATAGTGGCCCGTGTGTTCCAACGCGGCCATCAGCCCATGCAGTAGATCGGCAGAGTGCCTGACAAAGTCACGGTGCGCGAGATAAAACTGATAGTTGCTCACCCGCCCAACGCCATTGGCGATAACCCTAAGCTGGCCACCATGCTCGGCATCACTCAACAAGGGATCCCACATCATCCAGGCATCCACAGCATGATGATCGCTGGGGGTTAGCGGGTATTTAGGCGGTGCGTAGACCACCCGCACGTCTTCCAGCGTCAACCCTGCCTCATCAAGCAGTTGCAGCAAAAGATAATGGACGTTGGAGCCTTTGTTGACCGCAATCCGCTTCCCGCGCAGATCGGCCAGAGTCTGGATCGGGCTATCGTGAGCCACCAGCAATGCCACGCTTTGTGGCGCTGCGGGTTCCCAGGCAACATATAACAACGGGTTGTTGCCGGCCTGCGCAAATAACGGCGGAACCTCACCGGTGGTGCCAAAGTCGATGTCGCGGTTAGCCAGGGCATGCAGCAACTGAGGGCCGGCAGGAAACTCACTCCACAACACACTCACTCCACTGTCAGCAAACTGGGCCTCCAACGACTGGCGTGCTTTGAGGATCCCCAGGTTTCCAAATTTCTGATAGCCAATGCGCAGCTCGCGTTCATTGCTACCGGCACGCGGGCTGGGGCTTGGTCGCCCGCCTTTTGCACTACGCCTGGCCTTAATCAGACCAAGATGCCCTAAATGGGTACGCAACGTATTACGACTTATCCCCAACAGCGTCGCCGCTTGCAACTGATTGCCCTGGCTCAGTTCAAAAGCATTGCGCACCAGCGAATCCAGCACCTTCTGATAGAGAGAGCTGTCATTGCCCTCAAGCTTCTGGCGAAGAAACACATCCAGTGAATCATCACCATAAATCTGTGAACCGACGTTTTCAGCACTCAGCCTTAGCTGCTGTGGCGTAATCAGTGGCTCTTTGCTTAGCAGGACCGCATTGTGCAGAGTGTTTTCCAGCTCGCGGATATTCCCTGGCCATGAATAGTTCATTAAGGCTGTCAGTGCCTCTTCACTGAGCCGCAATTGAAGCCGCCCCAGCCGCCGTGCGTATAGCGTCAGGAAATGCTCAGCCAACAGTGGAATATCCCCGCGCCGCTGGCGTAATGGCGGCAGAGCAACCGCAGCCACATTCAGCCGATAATAGAGATCTTCACGAAAGCGGCGTTCGCGGATGGCGTTTGTCAGATCCACATGCGTGGCGGCCACGACCCGGACATTGACCTTTACCGGCCGGCGAGAGCCGACACGGGTCACCTCCCGTTCTTGCAAAACACGCAGCAGTTTTACCTGCAACGGCAGACTCAATTCACCGATTTCATCCAGCAGCAGCGTGCCGCCTTCCGCCGCCTCAAACCACCCTTGATGGCGGTCAACGGCCCCTGTAAAAGCCCCTTTCTCATGGCCAAACAGTTCCGACTCGGCAAGGCTCTCGGTCAGAGCCCCACAGTTCACCGCCAGAAAGGGGCCATCACGTCTTGAGCTGTGATGATGAAGATAACGCGCCCCCCCCTCTTTGCCCGTACCGGTTTCGCCAACGATAAGCACTGTGGCATCTGTCGGAGCCAATCGATCCAAAACATTTTGGAAGGCGATAGAAGCAGGATCGATTAACCGCGGGCCGGAGGCTTGCATGCTGGTGACCTTTAAGGAAGTTGAATGGAAACCATACCCTCAGACGCCAGGGATAACGAGGGGTGAAATACCCGCTTTGCTGCAAATGCAGCAGCAAAGGGCCAGCCACTGCTGCATTTGCAGCATAATTCCGGCCCAATAAAAAAATTAACAATCTGATAAATAAAACAAAAATAGGAATCTGTTTTTGGCATGCTTCCTGCTTATCCATTTATAACCAAGATTAAATATTCTATGAAATAAATTAAGATATCGTTATATAGGAAATGGATAATGCGCGAAGAGCTGGCGAACAACATCAACGTATTCTGGTTTTTACCCACCCACGGTGACGGCCGCTATCTGGGAACAACAGAAGGCGGAAGAGCAGTAGATTTACCTTATTTACAGCAGGTTGCGCTGGCCGCCGACAGTCTGGGCTATTACGGCGTGCTGATCCCCACCGGCAAAAGCTGCGAGGATGCCTGGCTGGTCGCTGCCGCACTCGCCCCTCTAACCAAACGCCTACGCTATCTGGTCGCCGTGCGCCCTGGGTTGCAACCCCCGAGCCTGGCCGCACGCATGGCCGCCACGCTGGATCGCCTTTCAGAAGGCCGTCTGTTGATCAATGTGGTCACCGGCGGCGATCCCGTGGAGAACAAAGGCGATGGCATCTTCCTGAGCCACACCGAACGTTATCAGGTTACCCGTGAGTTTTTGTCGGTTTACTCCCGCCTGCTAAAGGGAGAAAAAGTCGATTTCCAGGGTGAGCATCTGCGGGTAGAAGGTGCTGAGGTATTGTTCCCACCGGTGCAAGAAAACGGGCCGCCGCTGTTTTTTGGCGGTTCTTCTGAAGACGCACTGGAAGTCGCGGCGAACCAGATTGATACCTATCTGACCTGGGGAGAGCCGGTTGAGCAAGTGGCAGAGAAAATTGCCGTGGTCCGTCAACGGGCACAAGCGCGGGGCCGTACGCTGGAGTATGG
The DNA here is from genome assembly GCF_017832355.1 of Serratia sp. PL17. Classification (GTDB taxonomy): domain Bacteria; phylum Pseudomonadota; class Gammaproteobacteria; order Enterobacterales; family Enterobacteriaceae; genus Serratia. The sequence continues at coordinate 117,415 of NZ_JAFIBY010000001.1, read as the reverse complement.
CATTCGTCTGCACGTCATTGTACGGGAAACCGAAGAGGAAGCTTGGGCAGCGGCCGACAAACTGATTGCCCATTTGGATGATGACACCATCGCAGCCGCACAGAAAATCTTCTCACGCATGGATTCTACCGGGCAGGCCAGAATGAGTGCTCTGCACGGCGGTTCGAAAGAGAGTTTACGTATCGCGCCCAATTTGTGGGCTGGTGTAGGACTGGTAAGGGGCGGCGCTGGTACAGCACTGGTCGGTAATCCACAACAGGTTGCAGAGCGCATCCGTGAATATCAGGCATTGGGCATCACCCATTTTATTTTCTCGGGCTACCCGCATCTGGAAGAAGCGCATCGATTTGCCGAACTGGTGATGCCGCTATTACCCCTGGCAGGCAACAGCGCGAAACGTCAGCGCAGGGTCAACACCGGGCCATTTGGCGAGACCATCGGTGGCGATCGTCGTCCGGTGAAACAGTGAAACTGAGGAGCAAACTATGAGTAATGAGCCAATTAAGTTCGCCTACTGGGTACCTAACGTGTCAGGCGGGCTGGTGATCAGCCAGATCCCTCAGCGCACCCACTGGGATGCCGCCTATAACCGTAAGCTTGCACAAATTGCCGAGCACGCCGGGTTTGACTATGCCCTGACGCAGATCCGTTTTACCGCCGGTTATGGCGCCGATAACCAACATGAGTCGGTGACGTTTTCCCAAGATTTGCTGGCCGCGACCGAGAAGCTCAAGGTGATTGCCGCGCTGCTGCCAGGGCCGTGGAATCCGACGCTGGCGGCCAAGCAGATCGCGACCATCAGCCACCTGTCCAACGCGCGTATTGCGATTAATGTTGTGAGTGGATGGTTCCGCGGCGAATTCAAAGCCATTGGTGAACCCTGGCTGGATCATGAAGAACGCTATCTGCGTTCTGAGGAGTTTATCCGTTGCCTGCAGGGCATCTGGCAGGAAGAGAGCTTCACCTTTGCCGGCGACTTTTACCGCTTTCGCGACTATTCATTGAAACCGAAACCGCTTGACCCACAACCGGAAATTTTCCAGGGTGGTAGCTCAAGAGCCGCGCGCGATATGGCGGCACGGGTCTCTGACTGGTATTTTACCAATGGCAATACGCCAGAGGCTATCCGCCTGCAGGTCGAGGATATTCAGCTCAAGGCCGCAGAAAACCACCACAAGGTGAGGATCGGCGTGAATGGGTTTGTTATTGCCCGCCAAACTGAGCAGGAAGCACACAGCGTACTGCGCGACATCCTGGATCATGCCAATCCCGAAGCGGTGAAAGGCTTTCAATCCGAGGTTAAAAATGCCGGTAGCGCCTCGCCAGAGGGAGAAGGTAACTGGGCTAAATCAACGCTGGAGGATCTGGTGCAGTATAACGATGGATTCAAAACCAACCTGATTGGCACACCACAGCAAATAGCAGAACGGATCATCGAACTGAAACAGTCGGGTGTAGATCTGATGCTACTGGGGTTTTTGCACTTCCAGGAAGAGGTGGCGTTCTTTGGCCGTGAAGTGATCCCGCTGGTGCGTGAGTTGGAGCGCCAACAGCATCCGGTGCCCAGTCATGGCTGATCGACACATCGTTATCATCGGTGGCGGTTTTAGCGGTACCGCGCTGGCGATCCATCTGGTGCGCCAGGGGACGGCCGGGCTAAAGGTGGTGATTATTGAGCCTCGCGCCCAGTTGGCACAGGGGGTTGCTTACGGCACCCGCGATCCGGCACACCGCATCAACGTCCCCGCCGCGCGCATGCAGCTTTCCGCCGAGGAAGAAGGCGATTTCGATCGCTGGTTCCGTGCTTCTGAGGCCTTCACGCAGGATGTAAAGGCGCTCAGACCGGACGGCAGCGTCTATCCGCAGCGGGGGCAGTTTGGCCGTTACATCGCCGAAAAGCTGGCCAGTGCGCTAACCCGCTCTGCGGTAGAGATCGTCCACGTCCAGGAGTACGCGGTGGCATTGCGTCATGGTGTCGTGCTGACGGCTTCCGGGAATACCTATCCTGCGGATGACGTGGTGCTGGCCATCAGCCACCCACCACCTGCCGTACCGAAACAGCTTCAACAGGCGCTGAAAGATCATCCAGGATTGATCGCCAATCCGTGGTTGACGGAAGCCCTGGCGGAGGTGAAAGACAATGACCGGGTCGCGATCATCGGCACCGGTTTGACCATGTCCGATGTGGTTGCCTCGCTGCATCGGCAGGGGCATCGTGGACCGATTCTGGCTTTCGCACGCCGCGGTCAGCTCCCCCGTCCAAACCTGAGCGGTGACTATGCCGCTCGCCAACTTGATTACCGGCGTCCGCAAGCAGCGACGGCCCGTGGGTGGTTGCGACGAGTCCGGCAGGAAGTCATGCTGGCCAATGCAGACCATCAGCCCTGGCAATTGGTGCTGGATGACATTCGCCTTAACGGTCAGCAGATTTGGCAGCAGTGGTCACTGCAAGAGCAACGGCGTTTTCTGCGCCATCTGCGCCCATGGTGGGACGTGCATCGTTATCGCATCGCGCCACAGGTCAGCGATGTGCTGACAGACATGCAGCAAAAAGGGCAACTCGAGGTGCTGGCCGCCAACCTAAAACACGTCTCCGTGGATAACGCTGCCCTTGCCCTGACCCTAAAAGCGCGTGGCCATGCAACAACACAAACGCGCGTGGTGGATAAGCTGATTGTCACAACCGGCCCGGCGCACGGCGCGCTGTTGCAAAGTGATGCTTTGCTAAAGCAGCTCACCACTGAAGGGGTCATCCAGCCCGATCCGCTGGCATTAGGCATTTGGGTCGATGCCTGCTCCCGGCCGATTAACCGCCAGCATCAGAGCAACGATCGTCTTTACGTCGTCGGCCCCGCCGCCCGTGGCCGTTTCGGTGAGCTGATGGGGTTACCCCAAGTGGCACAACATGCACAAGCGCTGGCGCAGCAGTTGCTGGGGGTGTCTACAGCGCCCCCCACCGCCCCTGACTAGCCTGTTATAAGGGGAAAATGTCTGACGCTTTCCCCGAATGACCCGTACAGAAATAGAAACAGGATTAATAACGGTGAAGGATCAAGGGACACGCGCTTTCGCCGCATTTCAGTGCCGTTTTCTACGTGATATCACTGCCACTTGCACATATTTTTTTGGATAATAGGTCTCACGCCAAGAGGTGTTATATTTATGTTTCAATTAAAAACGGAAAGTTAAAAACATTGCCAGAATCAGAATATGATTAATCGTTAAAGTTTTATCTCAGCCTGCCGAAAACAAACAGCACTTTCCGCGGCAAAAGAACGCTATTTTCTGCACTGACATTAAATTGAAATTTTCAGGTTGTGCTATGTTTGAACGATTAAAAATCTCCCACGGATTAATGGGAATTTTAACCCTATTCTGTATTATTCAGATATTTTCCGGCGTGTGGAGCATTCTGGATGCTTCAGGTACAAATAATCGCCTTACGCAAATATCTTCTGGCTTTAATCAAATTATGGCAATGGATAATGTCTACGCATCCGTTACCGAGATCCGCGAAGAGGTGCTTAAAGACGCACTGATGCTCAGTATGCAACCGCAAAACAGCAATGCAAAAAAATCCCTTGGCCAACTGCGTCAACGTCTTACAGACGTTGATAAACTGATGGAGCAGTTTTATCAGCTCCCCCTTTCTGACCAGAGCGATCGCGAGCGGACCAAAAACGTAAAGACACTGTATGACAAAGCGCGCGACGATCTGCTTCAATTAATTATCAGTCTGGAAGCCGGTGATCTCACCCGTTTCCAGTCCGTTATGCACAATAGCTCGGCGACGCACTTTATGTCCGCACTTGACGATACGTCTGCCTACGTGGCCAACGATATTATTACGCCGGCAGCTGCGGCGGCACAGGCCAGCTACCGCCAAATGGTGCCTTTATCGCTTACGTTTATTTTAATTTTTATTCTGCTGACCGGGGCTGTATTGGTCTGGATCAGAAAATATGTACTGAACAAAATTAATCAGATTATCGATTACCAGGCCGAAATTGCACGGGGTAATTTGGCAATTAAAATCAATGCCAGTGGAAATAACGAAATTGGCACTCTGATGCAGGGTCTTGTCAATATGCGTAACGAGCTGGCAAATACGGTCAGTGCCGTCCGTGCAGGAACGCAAAACATTTATACCGGTGTGCAAGAAATTGCCGCCGGTAACAACGATCTTTCAAGCCGTACTGAAGAACAGGCAAGTTCACTGGAAGAAACGGCAGCCAGCATGGAACAACTCTCTGCTACGGTGAAGAACAACGCAGAGAGTGCCGGCGCTGCCACCTCGCTAGTGAAACGCGCTTCGCAAAGTGCGGTCAATGGCGGCGAGATCACCCGTAAAATGGTGGTCACCATGAGCGATATTGCCGACAGCTCACGCAAAATTGGCGATATCACCAGCGTCATCGACGGCATCGCCTTCCAAACCAATATTTTGGCACTCAATGCGGCAGTCGAAGCGGCTCGTGCGGGTGAACAAGGCCGCGGTTTTGCCGTTGTTGCCGGCGAAGTTCGTAACCTTGCACAACGCAGTGCCCAGGCTGCCAAAGAGATTAAAACACTGATTGACACCTCCGTGCTACGCGTCGATCAAGGCAACGATCTGGTGGAGAACGTCAGTGGCGCCATGACGGAAATTGTTACTGCCATTGGTCAAGTGACAGAAACCATGCAGGAAATCTCAAATGCGTCTGAGGAGCAGAGCCGTGGAATCGCGCAAATTGCGCAGGCAGTTAACGAAATGGATAAGGTGACTCAACAGAACGCCGCGCTGGTTGAACAATCGGCATCCGCTGCCAGCGCACTGGAAGATCAAGCCAATCAATTAAACCAAACCGTGTCTCTTTTCAAACTCTCTACGCCTACCCCTTCAGTGACTCGCATTCAGCCACAGGCGATTGTCGCACCTAAGGTAAAAGCGATTGCTGAGGATAATGATGAAAATTGGAGCAGCTTTTAAGGCACTAAAGCGCATTTAAGTGTCTGTTTAAAACCACAACGCCAACAGATTGTTGGCGTTGGAATGCGGGCGCGATAGGCAGCGCCCCTGCCTTGCCTGGGGATCGGCAAGCCAGGGCAGGATTATACGCTGCGAAGGCGTTGCGCTAAGCCTTTAAGGAAGTAACGCAGCATCTGATCGCCGCACGGGCGGAAGTTTTTGGTGCCTTCTTTACGGAACAGCGCGCTCAGTTCCGGCTTGGAGATGCGGAAATCAACGGCGGTAAAGATCTCATGCATGTCGGTATCTTTCAACTCAAACGCCACGCGCAGCTTTTTCAACACCAAATTGTTGGTAATCGGCAGTTCAACCTCCGGCGCAGGGAATTTGTCATCTTTACCGCGCTTGAAGTACACCAGACCGTTCAGGAAATGCGCCATGACGTCGTCCGGGCAGTTTTCAAAACCGGGCTCACCTTCCTTGATGACGTAAGCACCCATCGCCGAGACAGCAACGTCGAAATTATCCAATTTGATAATCTCAACCATTTTCGCGTCGTTAATACTCAGCATGTAGCGCACGCTGCGCAGCACGTCATTGTTGATCATAGAATTGCCTTTAGCTTGTAAACCGGAAGAACTGCGCGCAGTGTGAAATGAAAATACACCTATACCCAAAATAATTGGAGTTGCATCGCGGCGGCAAGTTTGTAAGTCCCCAGGAGCATAGATAACTATGTGACTGGGGCGCACAAATGCAGCCACAAAGAGGCAGCTTCAAGTATGACGGGTAGCGCCGCACAGTTGAATATGTGCGGCAGTATAGGGATCAGAGCGGGGTTTCTCAATCGATTTGGCTTTTTTGCTGATACAGCGGAATATCTTCGCCAATGATGTATTTATTACGCAGAATCGAGGACACTTTATCCATAATCATCACCACGACCACCAGGATCAAGGTGATGAACATCACGACATCCCAGTTCCACAAGCGCATGTTCTCCGCATACACCAGACCAATACCCCCTGCCCCAACGAACCCCAGTACCGCTGCGGAGCGGGTATTGGATTCAATCTGATACAGGCTGAGCGCCAGGAAAGTGGGAAACGACTGGGTAAAGATACCGTAACGGTGTTTCTGCAGACCGTTGGCACCGACTGCCGTCAGGCCCCGGCTTGGGGATTTCTCCACAGCTTCATGGCCTTCAGCATACAGCTTGCCGAGTAACCCAACGTCCTGCATCACGATCGCGAGCACCCCGGCCAACGGCCCCATGCCGACGGCGCGTACAAAAATCAGCCCCCAAATTGCCATGTCGATACCGCGCAGAATATCCAGCAGACGACGTACCACCACGGAGAGCGGCCGCAGCAATGGCGTCGACATCACGTTACGCGCAGCAAAGAACGACAGCGGCAAGGCTATCAATGACGCGGTAATCGTCCCGGCGAACACAATGCCGATAGTGATGAAGATTTGCTGGAAATAGTACATAAACGGCCAATTAACAAAATCATGCCAAACGAACATACGCATAAAGTAGCGGCCGAGCTGTTGGCAACCGTTAATAAACTGCGGCCAGGAGATCCCAAAAAACTGGAAGAAAAATAGATAATACAAAACGATAGCCGCAGCGATGATACCAACAGTACGCAGGTAACGGCGTTGCTGTGAGAAAATCTCTGGGTGTTCTTGTTTGAGTGTCTGCAGCTTTTCAGCCGAGATGCTTGGTGCTGACATCATTTTTTCCCCTCCACGACCCGTTTGCGTAGCTCACCGGAGGCGTAATCCAGCAACGAAACCACCACGATAATCAGCAACAGCGTCATACTGACCTGGTCATAGCGATCGAGTTTGATATTGGTCATCAGTTCCTGACCGATGCCGCCCGCCCCCACGAGTCCAAGAATGGTCGACTGACGGAAGTTAACCTCCAGCCGCATAAAACTGTAAGACAGGAATACCGGCTTCACCTGTGGCCACATGCCGAAACGCATGCGTTGCAGCGGCGTCGCGCCGCAGGCTGCCAGACCGCGTACGGGTTTGTTGGATGCCGTTTCAATCGACTCATAAAACAGTTTGGTCAGGCTACCGATAGTATGCAGCGCCAAAGCCAAAAAGCCCGGAATGGCACCGATGCCGAAGGCCATGACAAACATAACCGCCCAGGCTAATTCTGGCATGGTGCGCAAAAATGCCACCAGCGTACGGATCGCCATGCGCAACGTTGCTGGGCTATGGGTGTTATTGGCCGCCAGAAATGCCAATACGCCGGCCACCAGTACGGAAAGGATGGTCGCCGCCAGTGCCAGTTGCAACGTTTCCCAAATCAGCGGCAATTGGATGTTCAGTCGATAGCCCCAGTAGGCAAATGACCCTTCGGTATGGCTATCGGCAAACAGCGACGACCAATGCAATGTTGGAATAGTTTCTGCCAGGTAATCAAAGAAATGAGGGATAGACACCCAGACGGTGTGCAAATTGAACTCGGCGATATTGCCGGCACCCAGATAGAGCACCACCAGACCGAGCGACCAGATCAACGTCTCGCGTTTTTGTTTACTGCGGACTTGCTGGTAATAGTGCGCAAAATCTTTATTCAAAATATACCCTTCATCTTTCAAATCGCAGGGGTGTTGACTGCCTTCACTCACCCCAGTCACTTGGTGAGGCCAAGCTCCTGAGGCCTCACTCAGTTGCCGCCTACCTGCGATGTGAAATCTATTGGGTATTGGCTTCCGACGTGAGTTATTCAACGGGGTTCAGACAGGCCGAACCCCGGCAGTATTAACGGTCGCCTTTAGTCAGCTCACGCTTCATATCGATGATGTTCTGGTATTCCGCCAGCGTGGTGTCGCCGATGTGTTGTTTGCCGCCCATCGCTTTGATAAAGCACTGGTGGTCGTCTTTATCCAGCTTCTTGATCGCAGTGACAACTTTGGCTTTGAATTCAGCCGGCAGCGCGTTGCTGACCAGGATCGGGCCATTGGGGATCAACGGCGACTGCCAGATAATCCGGATCTGTTTCATCAGGTCTGGATGATCCATACGGATCATGCGAGTGAATGCACCGCTGGTGTAACCGGTGTTGTAGTCGCCGATCATCGACGCCCAGGTCACTGCGCCTTCGAACTGACCATTCAACACACCGAGAACGTCTTGCTCATGGCCGCCAGAGAAGGTGACGCTAGAGAACGTGTTGTTGTATTTGTTGTCGACCGTGCCGCCGAACAGTTTCTTGAATTCCTGGTTTGGGATCAGGAAGCCGGACGTGGAATCCGGATCGGCGAACCCCACCGCCTTACCTTTCAGGTCTTCCAGTTTTTTATACGGGCTGCCCGCTTTAACGATCACAACCGAGTGGTAACCGCGTGACTGATCAACGTCATCAACCGCGATGCCGACAATGTCCACCGCTTTCGGATCTTTGATATACACCGACGCAAATGACGACGGTGACATGCTCAGCACCAGGTCAATCTTGCCGCCCAGCAGGCCCTGAATCACACCGGAATAGTCAGAAGAGTTGCGCAGCTTGGTATCCACGTTCAGTTCCTTATCCAGGAACTGCTTCACGCATTGGTTATCACCGATCTGCTGAGTGGCGTTTTGCCCGCCGAGAATCCCCAGGTTCAGTACTTTAGGGGCGTCCGCTGCCGTCGCATTAAAGACCATCATCGCGCCGGCCATCAGGGTGGTCAGACTCAATACTTTTTTCATTACGATGCCTTGTGTGTGTAAAGGTAAAGGTAAAAGTGAATAAATACTCAATGGATCTGATTGGCGTCCTCGCCATACAACTGGTGCAGTATCCGTTCGTTCAATTGCGAAGGGTGCCCGTCAAACACGATCTTGCCCTGGGCAATGCCGATCACCCGGGTGCAATATTCTTTCACCAGCTCGACCGAATGCAGGTTCACCATGACCGCAATGTCGTTTTCACTGACTTTTTGCAGCGCATCCATAATGCGACGGGTGTTTTTCGGATCGAGTGACGCCACCGGCTCATCGGCCAGCAGAATTTTGGGGTTTTGCATCAGCGCACGACAGATAGCCACGCGCTGCATCTGGCCACCTGACAGGTTCTCGGCACGCTGTAATGCATGCGGCAGCATATTGAGCCATTGCAACAGTTCGATAGCGCGTGCACGGTCGGCGTCATCAAACACTTTAAAGAAGGATTTCAGGGTAGAGGTGTGGCTCAGACGGCCCAACAACACGTTGGTCATTACATCCAACCGCGGTACCAGGCAGAAGTCCTGGAAGATCATGCCGCAACGGGCGCGCCACTGACGCATCTGACGGGCGGAAAGCTGAGCGATATCCTGCGCGATGCCGTCGTCTTCAAAGTGCAGCATCTCACCACAGCTCGAAGGGATCGTCCCGTTCAGGGTATGAAGCAACGTGGATTTACCGGCGCCGGAACGCCCGATCACCGCTACAAACTCACCCGCGTGCAGGTCGAAGTTGATATCGTCCAGCACCTGTTGCTGAGATTTATACGCTTTACCTAAGCCTTTTACCGATAACACCTTGCGAGAGGGGATCGGTTGTTGCCCTGGAAAGTCAGTCGGTGCAAGTTTTAACAGTGCCTGAGCCATATGATTTCTCTGGTTTCAGTGGCTAATCATTATGGGCACCTATTAACGAATAACTTTGTGACAACGGGATGATGGTTTTATGGCTAGGAAATGACGCATAACGCCATTTCCCGATTGGACGATTAAAAGTGAATGACCCCCTTAATGAGCTGAGGGTTGTTGATCACCTGCGCTTCGTAAGCCTGTGCCAGGCCGTCAAAATCAAAGTGATGGGACAACATCATTTCAGCGGTGATCTTCCCTGCCGCCATCAGGCGGCCGACTTTGACGAAATCCTCTTCGGTCGCATTGCGGCTGCCCATCAGGGTGGCTTCCTTTTTATGGAACTCAGGATCTGGGAACTGCAGGTCCCCTTTGAACAATCCGACAAAGATGATGCTGCCACCGTGGCGAATAAGGTTAACGGCATTATTCATTGCCTGTTGGCTCCCGGTCGCATCAATCACTTTAGCCGCCAGCATACCGCCGAACTGCGCGCGCAATGCCGTTTCAAACCGCTCATCCAGCGGGTTCAATGTGGGCAGTTGCAATGCTTGTTCGACATGCTGGCGCCGTTCATCGCGGGTATCGGCGACCACCACCCGTGCACCGTCGGCTTTGGCAATCGCCGCCACCCCCAACCCGATAGGCCCGGCCCCCACCACCAGCAGATGATCACCCGGCGCCACAGTGGCACGACGCACCGCGTGCGCACTGATAGCAAACGGCTCGATAAGCGCTGCCGCCTCTGGCGCTACGTCATCCACCGCCAGCAGATTATTTACCGGCACGCTGAGGTATTCGCTGAAACCACCATCCTGATGCACCCCAATCACCGAAATATTCTCACAGCAGTTGGTTTTGCCGCTCAGGCAAGCACCGCAATGATGACACGAAAGATACGGTATTACCGCGACACGCTGCCCCAGTCGCCAACCTGTGGTTTTATTCCCCAAGCTAATAATTTCACCGCATATTTCGTGGCCCAAAACCCGCGGATAGCTAAAGAAAGGCTGATGACCAGACCAGGCATGAATATCCGTTCCACAAATACCGACGGTAATCATTTTTATCACCGCCTCCGTATCCGCAGGTACGGGTGTCTGGCGTTGTTGATAAATTAATTTTTTGGGCTGTTCACACACTAATACCTTCATTGTTTTCATGGCGTCCCCTTAGATCGTTGGGAACGTTATTAAACAAAATGACCCTGCGATATTAAGCCGGAAAGAAAATCTGTGAGGCAGTACAAAATAAACCGCTTTAAATTGGTTTTAAATAAATAAAAAACATCCGAGACTCACCATGAGCAGAACCCAAAACCTGCGCCACAATGTCGTTAACCAGATGATCGACGGTATCAATAATGGTCACCTGCGCTCTCCGCTTCCTTCTCAGGCAGCCCTGGCCGAAATGTACAACATCAGCCGCACCACAGTGCGCCATACGCTAACGCATTTTTTCCAGCGCGGCGTACTGGAAAAGGTGGGCGATGACTACGTCATTTTGCGCCAACCTGCAGCAGAGGACGGTTTCGACTGCCAAAGAGCCGCCCTGGACGAACAAGGCCAAAGGTTCGAAAAAGCGTTTTATCAGATGATCAATCAGAAACAACTCCGTGCCGGAGATACCTTCACCGAACTCCAGCTATCGCGTGCAGTCAACGTGAGTCCTGTGGTGGTGCGGGAATTTTTGCTGCATTTTAGTCGGTATAATCTGATCGACAGCGTCAAGCGCGGGCAATGGAGCATGAAGAAGTTTGACCAGCGCTATGCCGAGCAACTTTTTGAACTACGGCAGATGCTGGAAACGCACGCTCTGTCCCACTTTATCAACCTTCCGGCACAGGATGCTCGCTGGTTGCAGGCGAAAGAGCTACTGAGCCGCCACCGCCAGCTGCGGGAAAACATCAGCGACAACTACCGCCTGTTCTCCCAATTGGATCGCGATTTTCACGGCTTGATTCTCTCAGCCGCTAATAATCCGTTCTTCAATCAATCTTTGGAGATCATTTCGGTGATTTTCCACTTCCATTATCAATGGGATGAAACCGATCTTAAACAACGCAATATCGTGGCAATTGAAGAACATATGACCATTCTCAGTGCACTTATCTGCCGCAATGATCAAGAGGCGATCAACGGCCTGCATCGCCATCTGGATACGGCCAAGCAGTCGATGATCCGTTCAATCAATCAAACGTTCCCATGACAAACCGTGATGTTTTTTATTAATAAAAAGCATCACTACGCCATTTAGAACCGATAAAGAACAGCAAAGTAGTAACTGCAGCACGGAACCGTGACAAAACAGCCCACCAAAATATTTCGCCCTCTAGGCTTACTGCCGACCACCTGCTAATGCCTTCATTAAAATACTGTCCAGGGGAACACCCGGAATAATAAATATTATTAATGCGTAATTCTGGAGGACTGAATGGAAAGAAGTAATACGATGACTACCGGAAAGGAACAGCCCGAAACCTATTCCGACCACATAATTCCGATGCCACCTGAAGGAATGCTGGTTCGCTCAGCAAAAATAAAAAAAATTCAAACCACGGCCATGATCCTGTTATTTATGGCCGCAATAATAAACTTTCTTGACCGCAGTTCTCTCTCAGTGGCGAACTCCACCATCCGGGAAGAAATGGGCCTGAGCGGGACCGAAATTGGTTTACTGCTATCGGCATTTTCCTTGGCCTACGGTATCGCCCAGTTGCCCTGCGGCCTCTTACTGGACCGAAAAGGCCCGCGTATCATGCTGGGCATTGGCATGTTTGTCTGGTCGGTGTTCCAAACGCTGTCCGGCATGATCCATAACTTCACGCAGTTTATCTGGGTGCGTATCGGGTTGGGGATAGGTGAAGCGCCGATGAACCCCTGTGGGGTGAAAGTGATCAATGACTGGTTCAACATCAAAGATCGCGGTATGCCCATGGGGATTTTCAATGCCGCCTCAACCATTGGGCTGGCTGTGAGCCCGCCGATCCTGACAGCCATGATGTTGGCCTTCGGCTGGCGCGGCATGTTTATCACTATCGGCGTGCTGGGGATCGCACTGTCGATAGGCTGGTACATGTTGTACCGCAACCGACAGGACGTCAGTCTGAGCGCTCAAGAACAGGCCTATCTGAACGCCGGCAGCGTCAGAACACGGCCTGAGCCGATGAACTTCCGCGAATGGCGGGCGCTATTCAGGAACCGCACCATGTGGGGCATGATGATTGGCTTTAGCGGCATCAACTATACCGCTTGGCTATACCTGGCCTGGCTGCCGGGCTATCTGCAAACCACCTATCATCTGGATCTAAAAAGCACCGGGCTGATGAGTGCCATCCCTTTTCTGTTTGGTGCCGCCGGTATGTTGTCGAATGGTTTCGTCACCGATTTTCTGGTGCGCCGCGGCATGGTTCCGCTTAAAAGCCGTAAAATATGCATCGTCGCAGGCATGCTGCTTTCCGCTTCCTTTACCGCCGTCGTTGCTCAAGCCACCACGACCTACAGTGCGGTGTTATTAATCGGCATGGCGCTGTTCTGCATCCACTTTGCCGGTACCTCCTGCTGGGGCCTGATCCACGTCGCGGTCACTTCACGTATGACCGCCTCAGTGGGTAGCATTCAAAACTTCGCCAGCTTTATCTTTGCCTCGTTCGCGCCGGTCGTCACCGGCTGGATCCTGGATACCACTCACTCTTTCAGTCTGGCGCTCACGCTGTGTTCCTGCTTCACCGTCATCGGTGCACTGTCTTATATCTTCGTGGTTAAACACCCGATTGTTGAGGAGGCAGCCTGACCCCCCCCCCCCTCTTATTGTCGAGGGGGGAATGTTCAATTCAGCGTAAAGAAATCCAGCCCCAACGCGGCCTTCACCTGTCCCAGCGTTTGTCGGCTGGCCTGGTCGGCACGTTGGGTGCCCTGTTGCAGAATGCGCAGCAACTCCCCCTTGTCAGCCATGTATTCTGCGCGTCGGGTGCGGATCGGCTCCAGCAGGCTTTGCAGACAATCTTCCAACAGGCGTTTGATTTTCATGTCCCCCAACCCACCACGGCGGTAATGCGCTTTCAGCTCTGCCACCAACGCCGTATCTTCACAGAAAGCATCCAGGTAGGTGAACACCATATTGCCTTCAACCCGGCCAGGATCCTTGACGTTCAGGTGGCCTGGATCGGTAAACATGCTCATTACCGCCTTATGCACCTGGTCGGCATCGGCACCCAGGGTGATGGTATTGCCACGCGATTTTGACATCTTGCCCTGCCCGTCCAAGCCCGGCAGGCGGCTCACATTACTCAGCAAAGGCTGGCATTCCGTCAATACCGCTCGGCCGACAATACGATTGAAACGCCGCACAATTTCGTTGGTCTGCTCCAGCATGGGCAGTTGATCTTCGCCGACGGGAACATGGGTGGCGCCAAAAGCCGTGATATCTGCCGCCTGACTGACCGGATAAACCAGAAAGCCCGCGGGCAGGCTACGGGAAAAGTCTTTTTCGATAATTTCACTTTTTACTGTCGGGTTGCGTTCCAGCCGCGCCACGCTGACCAGATTGAGGTAATACATCGTTAATTCGGCCAGCGCCGGCAGTGCAGATTGCAGGCAAATCGTGGTTTTGTGCGGGTCGATACCGACAGCCAGGTAATCAGCCACCAGATTAAGCACGTTGGTGCTGATTTTTTGCGGATCGCTGCCGTTATCGGTCAGCCCCTGTAAATCGGCTACCAATACCGTTTGCTGATGCTGATGTTGCAGCTCAACGCGTTGGCGCAGCGATCCGACGTAGTGGCCTAAATGTAGAGATCCGGTTGGGCGGTCGCCGGTCAGAATGGTGTAGCTCATTGCATTGCTCCTGAAAGTAAAGACACCACCGGATCAACGCAATAAAAATGCCGCCAGAACCGGCGGCATTTAAAAGAGGTGTGAATACCCGTGCCGCCTTTAGAAGAGGCGCCACCAGGACTGGCTGCAAATAGAGTGCATCGGTATATTCATGTTTTTACGGTACGCCCCGGTATAAATGTTGTCAATAACCGAAGCATGCCAGGGAGCTTAAAAGCAGTCAGAAACGAATTTCTGCCGTCGGCAGCGCATCGATCAGTACGCCGAAACTTTTGATGCCAGACAGGGTGGCATTGTGATGATCGCGAATCTGCTGGCCGGTGGCATGCGCTTTGTCATGGCTGGTATGCGCATCGGCCGCCAGGGTAACGGGATACCCCAATCCTGCCGCGCGGCGGGTGGTGGTATCTACGCAAAACTCGGTGGAATAACCGCAGATAACCAGATGCGACACGCCATTGGCAACCAACAGTGGACCAAGCCCGGTGCGCAGGAATGAGTCCGGCGTGGTTTTTGCCACCCGATGGTCGGCGTCGTTCACCTGCAAGCGTGGGTCAACCTGCCAGGCTTCACTGCCATGAGCCAATTCATCGCCTGCGGTCTGATGCTGAATGAAAATAACCGGGACGCCAGCCTGGCGGGCACTGGCGCTTAAGGTGTTAATACGATCGATCGTGGCCTCGGCATCTGCCGGCGGCGGCGTAAACAGCCCTTTCTGCACATCAATAATCAACAGCGCTGACTTCATGATAACCCCAGTGAATAGAATCGGAAGTTAGCATACCGGTTGGCGCGGGCGGAAGATATGGTCAACCCCCTGCTCACGCAGCTTATTCACCAACTCATGGCCCCCATTCGGCGTGGCATGTGCCAACAAACGCTCCGCTTCAAAGACCGGGCTGGCCCAGAAAATATTGACCGGGTCGCCATACTGCTTAGGCAAACTCAGATGCTCGCTGTACGGATAAAACGACGAAGACAGCACGTAGCCCTCATAACCCTGCGGCGCAACGTCAGACTCCAGAGTATGCCCTTCACCAAACCAGGTAATTTTCGCCCAAGGCGCATGAGCAAACCCGGCCAATGCGCTGGCCATCTGTACCGCATTCTCTTCGTTCATGTATTGACCATCGATGGCGATGCCCATTTCCATACGGCGATAGCGAGATGCGTCGTCATTAAACAGGATTTCCACCCACGGCATCGGCCGGATGCTGACGCCCATGGTGAGAAAATAGTAGATACCCTCACGTTCATGCTGAGTAATGGCCATCGGCGGCCATTTGCCCTGATCGATGGCATAGTATTTCACCGAAGGGCCAAAATGCTGCTCGTAACGCGCCTGATAATCGCTCTGCATTTTTGGCCACGGGTTGCCTTCTTCACGCTGCCAGCTACGCCAGAACTGGCGGGTATTTTCCGCCAGCGCATACTGAGTATTGGTCGACGCGGAGCCAAGTGGATAAGCCAACGGGCTCTCTTTGATACAGCTGGCGGAATAACACACCGAATGGTCGATATACAGACTCCAGCCGGGGATCACCGCCAACAATTGACCGTAATACCACAGCGCCGCACCGTCATCACTCTCTGTCCAGACCACCATCAATCCTTCTGGATTCAATGGTGCTTCGCCTTCCAGATTACGGCAAAACTCGGCCGCCAGCATCGGTGGCTGGCCCAGCGCCAGCGCTGCGCTGTCTTCTTGCTGCGGGGCCGCCGCCAGGTTACGTAACCAGCACGCACTCACCTGAAAACGTTCGCTTTCTTGTTCTGAGGGATAAATATAAAAATAGGCAGCCCGATGATCTTGCTGAACCACCGCCACCAGCGTCTGGTTCTCATTACTGACTTCAGCAAGTACGTGTGACTCGTTCATATAACCTCAAATAGGGTCGAGGTGCAGAATAATTGCTGCACGCTAAATAAAATGGAAATTGGCTTATGCCCAGTGTAAAGCGCATTAACGGCCGGATCACCCGTAAAAGTCTCAAAAGTGGTCCTAAACCTGGGATTCTTGATGACAATTATAGGGTGTGATGGCTCAGACAGACCGGCCAATTCGGCGTAAGGCTCGCTGATAGGACCCGTTGCGCATTGAGGAGCGCAGCACTTTACCGACGCCCGCGGTACCGACGCGTACCAGCCGCTGGCGCAATACACCGGGTTCAAAACCAAACTGCCGCTGCGCCCAATCCGGCAATAGATCGATGCCTGCCTGCATCACCAGGGCACCAAAAGGCCGTGCCAGCGTGCTCGGTGCCGGGGCGGCCAGCAGAATGCGCGCCACTTCCCGCGTGCGTTCATCGCACACCAACTGAGGCCGCATCCGTTGTAGGTAGTCCTCCACCGCCGCACAGGTGGTTGGAATATCGCGTGCACCCAAGGCAGCGGCTACGCGCGCCGTTTCACCGTAATAACGGTCTTGCTGATCGCAAGGAAGATGAGGGTTGCGGTAGCGCAAATGGCTGGCCAAAAAACAGCTGCTTTCCACCACGTGTACCCACGTGAGCAAGTCAGGATCGCTGGCGGCATAGGGCCTGCCATCGCTGCTAATTCCGTTGACCTTCAGATGAATCGCTTTCACTTTGGCGATCAGCCGTTCGGCCTCTGCGGTAGGGCCAAAGGTGGTGACGGAGACAAACTGGCTGGTGCGGCGCAAACGTCCAAGCATATCGTCACGGAAGTTGGAATGATCCCACACCCCGGCCAGCGCCAAGGGGTGCAGCATCTGCAACAATAAGGCGCTGACGCCGCCGCACAGCATTGAGGTGAAATCACTGTGCACCCGCCAGATGACCGACTGTGGCCCAAACAGGCCCGGATCGCCCGGCGGATTCTCAAAATCGATACCGCCGAGTGCCAGCCCGGTCAGACTGATTACCTGTTTTTCTATTGCTGCGCGTATGACTTCCATTCCGCTGACCCCGCTTACGTTTTGGCGGTCAGTGTAGCACGTCGTGGGGAGGCGCTTTTAACTCTGCGGGTCGCGATCGTTGAGCAAGACAATTTTGCCGGCAAAGCTACGGTCCTCCAGCCGGCGATGAGCCGCGGCCCCGTCGCTCAGTGGGAAGGTTTCGATATGCGGCACAGCAAATTCGCCGTTCTGCCAACTGCTGAACAAACGCTCGGCACGTTCACGCCGCGCTTTGCCACTGTTGAGATATGTCCAAAGATCGCCACCGACCACGCCTTTGGAGTCCATCATCAAGCTGTAAGCCGAAATTGCCGGTGCCTCGCCGCCCGCCATGCCAAAAGTCACCACTCGGCCACCGGGGCGCAGTGCGTCAATGCTCTGTTGCAACGTGATACCCACCGAGTCAAAACCGTACTCCACGCCGCCGTCGGTCAATGCGGCAATTTGTGCAACCCAGTCTTGCTGATAGGTGAAGGCCGCCGCTGCGCCGTTATTCATCGCAATCTGTTGCTTATGTGCTGAAGACACTAGGGCGTAAACCTGCGCGCCGCGTGCAACCAGCATGCGAGTCAGGATCTGCCCAACGCCCCCCGCCGCTGCATGCACCAGCGCGCGATCGCCTGCCTTAACCTGCACGCTGTCATTTATCAGATACTGCGCCGTGAGCCCCTGCAACAAAATAGACGCGGCTTCTACGTCGCTTAGCGCCTGGGGCAGCCGTAATGCATGTTCTACCGGCACATTGATGCGCGTAGCATGGCAGAAAGGCACATCGGCAAAACCGATTCGCTCGCCGATCTGCCAACCTTCGACACCCTCACCCACGGCAATAATGGTGCCCACACCTTCGTAACCGCCAATATGTGGCGGATTGCCGTGCAGCACGTAATTGCCCTTGCGACGGTAGATGTCAGCAAAATTCAACCCGGCAGCCCCCATTCGCACCTGCACAGCACCCGCCGGTACCGCAGGCGTCGGCAGTTCAAGGTATTCGAGCACGTCTGGCCCGCCAAATTGTTCAAACGCTAATGCATGCATGTTGCTGCTCCGGGAAATTTCCGCCAATAACGCACTGACGGTCGATAGAATGATTATCGCAAAGCGCTATAATCAAGCACAGTGGCCCACAGCGCATTCAGAAAACACCCGAGGTTTATAATGGACCGGTTAACCAGCATGGCGGTGTTTGTTCGCGTCGTGGAAAAAGGCAGTTTTGTCGCCGCCGCCGAGGAGATGGCTATCTCCCCAACCATGGTAGGCAAACATATCCGCCACCTGGAACAACGGCTGAATGCACCGCTGCTCAACCGTACCACCCGCAGGCAAGGGCTGACCGAGGCCGGCCGGGTGTTCTATGAACGCTGCCGTCGCCTGCTGGCCGATGCCGACGCCGCCGAAGCAAGTGCACGAGCCCTGTTGAGTTCCCCGAGTGGCCTGCTGCGCATCAGTGCCCCCGTCACCTTTGGCAACCGCGTTTTAACGCCAATCCTGACCGAATTCCTCCAGCAGCACCCGGAAGTAGAAGCCGAAGTGGTGCTATCAGATCGCAAAGTGGACTTGATTGAGGAAGGTTACGAAGCCGCGTTTCGCATTGGGCCAGTAGCGGATGACGGCCTGGTCGCACGAGCCTTGCCCGATTACCGCATGACATTGGCAGCTTCGCCAGACTATTTGGCACAGCACGGCGTACCAACGCGGCCTGAACAGCTTAGTACGCACAGCTGTTTCGGTTTCAGCCAGTGGGAGGGCAACCACGTTTGGCGATTACAGGGGCCACACGGGGAAGTCAGCGTGCCGGTCAGGCCACGTCTGCGGATGGACTCTGGCGAAGGGGTGCGCCGCGCTGCGTTAGCCGGTTTTGGCGTCGTGTTACATGCCAACATGTTGCTGGATGACGATATCGCCGCCGGCCGATTAATACAGGTGTTACCCGACTATTGGCCACACCCGCGATCGATGCATTTGGTCTATCTGCCGGAACGGCGGCAGTCAGCCAAACTGGAAGCTTTTATCGCCCTGACCGTCGCCAAACTGTGGGGGCGCGTTTAAAATAAGTGGGTTCAATCATGGGGATTTCTATGATCACTATCAGAGCACGCGCAGCGGAAGATAATGCGCAACTGGCGGAGATTTGGCAGCGGTCGGTGCGCGCCACTCACCATTTTCTCACTGAAGAAAACATCGCTCAACTTTACCCGTTGGTACTCAACGACTATCTGCCCTCGGTCAACGTTTGGGTGGCGGAAGATAGGCCAGGCCATCCTTGCGGCTTTATTGGGCTTGATGGCAACAAGGTAGAGATGCTGTTTATCGATGCCGAGCAGCGTGGCAAAGGCGTTGGTAAAGCGCTGCTGACACACGCGGAATCGTTGCATAACGAATTGCAGTTGGACGTCAATGAGCAAAACCCGCAGGCCAGCGGATTTTACCGCCACTACGGTTTTGAAATTACCGGTCGCTCTGCGCTCGACGGTCAGGGTAATCCTTTCCCGTTACTGCACATGAAACTGACCAAACGTTAAATAACTCCAAGCGGTCAGCGTGCGTTCTGGCCGCCATTTTCCCATCACTTCCGCTCATCATTTTATATATCAAATCAGAATAACTAATAGAATTTACATTCTTCCTGTCACTATCAACCCCCGGTAGGATTGCCCTGTATTCACCAGCAACAGACGTCCCGCCTGCCCTTATCCCCAGAAACCGAACCCTGTCCGGTGTTACGCGTTCCAGGCGGAATGCTGTGATGTATTAATAAGGATTCGCTTCTCTATGATCGTTCTTTCGAACGTTTGCAAAACTTTTGATAGCACACAGGGCCGCGTTGTCGCGGTGGATGATGTGAGCCTTGCGGTAGAAGCCGGGCAAATCTACGGCATTATTGGCTATAGCGGTGCAGGTAAAAGCACCCTCATCCGTTTGCTTAACGGGTTGGAATCCCCCACCAGTGGCAGTATTCAGGTCGACGGTTTCGATATCGCCGGTGCCAGAGGCAACGCGTTACGCGAGGCGCGGCTGAAAATCAGTATGGTGTTTCAGCACTTCAATCTGTTGTGGTCGCGCACCGTTAGCCAGAACATCGCGTTCTCAATGCAAATTGCCGGCGTGCCCAAGGCACAGATTAAGCCGCGCGTGGCAGAACTGATTGCGCTGGTGGGTCTGCAAGGCCGTGAAGATGCCTACCCGTCACAGCTGAGCGGCGGACAAAAACAGCGGGTCGGCATTGCCCGCGCATTGGCCAATAACCCAGGGGTCTTATTGTGCGATGAGGCCACCTCGGCGCTCGATCCCCAGACTACCGATGCGATTCTTGAGTTGCTGTTGGATATCAACCGCAAACTCAACCTGACTATTGTGCTGATCACCCATGAAATGCACGTGGTACGAAAAATCTGCCACCGCGTAGCCGTCATGGAAAATGGCCGCATCGTCGAAGAAGGCCCAGTGATCGATGTTTTCACCCGTCCACAGCAGTTGATTACCCAACAGTTCGTCAGGCAGGTTTCGCAGTATCAGGAGACCGAGGAAAGCTTCAATCCCCTGCTCGCTAAACATCTGCCAGGCGCAATCTTCAAATTGACGTTTGTCGGCGTACAAACCCATCAGGCCGTGATTTCAGAGGTGATCCTGCGCTACAGGGTGAGCATTAACATCCTGCACGGCAAAATTAGCCAAACTCTGAATGGATCCTTTGGTGAGCTGTATATCCACGCCGAAGGCAACTGTCTGCAAATCGACAGCATGTTGAACTTACTGAAAACACAAGAAATCGCCGTTGAGGTCATTAAACATGATTGAATCACTGTTCCCTCACCTGCGTATTGACCAACTGCTGAGCGCCACCTGGGAAACGCTGTACATGACGGGCATTGCCGGGTTGGCAACGCTGGTGCTTGGCATTGTATTGGGCGTGCTTTTGTTCCTGACCTCTCGTGGGCAACTATTGCAAAACCGCGTCGTCTACTCGCTAATCTCAGTACTGGTCAACGTGTTCCGCTCTATCCCATTCATCATTTTAATCGTGTTGCTGATCCCATTCACCAAGACGCTGATCGGCACCATTTTAGGGGCCGATGCTGCGCTGCCGGCGCTGATTGTTGGCGCGGCGCCATTCTATGCGCGGCTGGTTGAGATTGGCCTGCGCGAAGTGGATAAAGGGGTCGTCGAAGCAGCCCGCTCCATGGGCGCTAAAACCAGCACCATTATCTTCCGCGTGCTGCTGCCGGAATCCTCTCCGGCATTGGTTTCCGGCATTACCGTCACACTGATAGCGCTGGTGAGCTATACCGCGATGGCAGGGGTGATTGGTGCAGGCGGTCTGGGTAATTTGGCCTATCTGGAAGGTTTTCAACGCAATCACGGTGACGTAACGCTGGTGGCAACGCTGACGATCCTGCTGATCGTTTTCGTTATCCAATTCATCGGCGACACCATTACAACAACGCTCGATAAACGATAAATAACCAGGGAATAATGATGATGAAAAAGCAAATGATGATGCTGGCTTTCGCCTCTCTGACCGCACTGGCGTCTTTTGGTGCAGCGGCGGAAACCAAGCTGGTGGTCGGCGCATCCAATGTGCCCCACGCGGAAATCCTCGAGCAAGCGAAGCCGATTTTGGCGAAGGAAGGCATTGATCTGGTGATCAAACCTTTCCAGGATTACATCCTGCCAAACACCGCGCTGGCCAGCCACGACATTGACGCCAACTATTTCCAGCATGTGCCTTATCTGAATTCGGTGCTGAAGGACCATGCCGGTGATAAAAGCTACGACTTTGTCAGCGCCGGTGCCATCCATATCGAACCTATCGGCATCTACTCCAAGAAGTATAAAAGCCTGAAGGATCTGCCAGACAACGGCAAAATCATCATGCGTGACGCCGTGGCAGAAGAGGGGCGAATTCTGTCAATCTTTGAGAAGGAAGGCGTAATTAAGCTGAAGCCGGGCGTGAGCAAGGTGGATGCGCGTATCTCCGACGTGGTGGAAAACCCAAAACATCTGAAGTTCCTGGCAAACGTGGAAGGGGCGCTACTGCCGCAGATGTACAACAACGATGAAGGGGATGCGGTAGTGATTAACGCCAACTACGCCATCGATGCCGGGCTGAATCCGACCAAAGATCCAATCGCGGTCGAAAGCGGTGAAAACAATCCTTATGCCAACATCATCACCGTACATAAAGCCGACGTTAACAAACCAGAGATTGTGGCACTGGTAAACGTGTTGCATTCCAAAGCGATTCAGGACTTCATCCGCCAAAAATACCAAGGCGCCGTGATCCCTGTTAACCAGTAATACACACAAAGGCCGCAGTAATGCGGCCTTTCGCCTTGTTGAATGACACCCGCTCTGCCCTAGACTTTATTGCCCACCTGACTCAGGCGCGGCCACACCAGCATCAATGCATCCAGCAAACGGAATAAATCCTCACGGCTTGCCCCTTCACGCGCCTGAACGGACATCCCTTCGACAGTACAAACGATATATTTGGCCAACAACGCGGTATCGGTTTTCGCCAACAACTCCCCCTGCTGCACCTTGCGGTCAAAGCACGCGCGCAGGCTGGCTTCATTCGAATGATGTTTTTTACGCAGCATCTCGGCGACGTCATCAGACGACGACGACAGTGCCGCAGACGCACACACCATAAAGCAGCCGGAAGGCGTATCCGGGTCGGTAAATACTTCAGCCGAAGAACGCACATAGGCTTCAACGATTTCAGCGACCGGCAGATCCCGCTCCAACAGCTGATTGGTGCAAGTGGTGTATTTTTGCAGATAACGTTCCACTGCCGCGCGGAACAGCCCTTCTTTGTTGCCGAACTCCGCATAGAGCGTCGGCGCTTTGGCCCCGGTCACCTCAACCAGATCGGACAGCGACGTCGATTCATAACCATGCCGCCAGAACAGATCGAGTGCGCTATCGAGCGCACGGTCACGATCAAACTGTTTCGGTCTGCCACGCGTTTTTTTGGCACAGACGTCTTCATTGATACTCATAGACCCTCTCTTATCCTGCCCCGCAGCAGGGCTTACGAATTAAATTAACGATCATTATAAAAAAATATTGCGCTCCCGTCGAGAAGCGATTAACATTTAATTATCGATCGTTAAGTAATCATAACGA
Organism: Serratia sp. PL17; assembly: GCF_017832355.1. Classification (GTDB taxonomy): domain Bacteria; phylum Pseudomonadota; class Gammaproteobacteria; order Enterobacterales; family Enterobacteriaceae; genus Serratia. The sequence continues at coordinate 94,003 of NZ_JAFIBY010000001.1, read as the reverse complement.
CACAGAGTAATCAACCCAGTTTACGCACCTAGAATAGGAAATAACATCATGAAAAACTTAAAAATGACTCTTGCAGCTCTTGCTCTGGCCTCGGTTTCTTTCGGTAGCTTCGCCGCTGACCTGGTCCATAACCAGCCGGCGGATCAGCAAGAATCCGGTGTGATTACCGTCAGCGGCGCTTCCGATCTCAGCTCACTGGAAGCCAGTTTGGCAGCCAAAGCGGATGCAGCTGGCGCAAAATCATTCCGCATCATTGGTGCCGGGGGTAATAACCAACTTCACGGAACCGCAGTAATCTATCAATAACAGTAGGTTATACGTAATTCACTGCCAAGACGATCGTAACCGACCTCTTGGCGGAAGAAGCCTAAAAACAAATTAATTAACGAACATTAAAAAAATAGTTGCAAATCGCCGAACAGGCGTCTAACATTAAATTATCGATCGTTAATTAATTTAACGACCCAACGAAAAAACATCGTACAGAATATTGAGATAGGAAATAAGACCATGAAAAACCTGAAAATCACCATCGCTGCTATCGCACTTGCTTCTGCCTCTTTCGGCAGCTTCGCCGCCGACCTGGTTAACGCTCAACCGACAGATCTGCAAAAAGTCGGGGTGGTTACCGTCAGTGGTGCTTCCGACCTGACCAGCCTGGAAAACAAGCTGGCAGCCAAAGCAGATGAAGCCGGCGCTAAATCATTCCAGATCATCTCAACAACCGGCGACAACAAACTGCACGGTACTGCGATCATCTACAATTAATTGCTGATTCGGCAATTGTGCAAAGAGGCGGCCTTGGCCGCCTTTTGTTTTTTCCCCCTACTTTCAAGATCTGTTGTAGTCTGTAAACACGCCCCCATAACAACCTCCCAACAACGTCCATGACACCATTGCTATTCCACAAATATCAGGGCCTGGGTAATGACTATTTGGTATGTCATCATTCAGTTGCCGCACGGCTGACTGACCAACAGATACGTATGCTGTGCCATCGCCATTACGGTATAGGCTCGGACGGTTTGCTCATAGACAGCGGAGACCGCATAAATCCTACGCTGCGCATTATTAATCCGGACGGTTCCGAAGCGGAAAAAAGTGGCAATGGCCTGCGTATTTACGCCCGTTATCTTTTCGATATTGGTCGCGTTAGCCACCTGCCGTTTTTGGTACACACTGCAGGCGGCGACGTACGCTGTCAGGTCAGTGAGGATAAACACCAGGTTCGAGTAGAAATGGGCCGAGCCAATTTTGCACCGGCAGCCTTGCCGGCACTGATCGACTTGCCTGAAGTTCTCAACTACCCGCTGCAATTAGCTGACGAAAGCGTCAAGGTTTCTTTGGTGTCGATGGGCAACCCGCACTGCGTGGTTCCCGTCGCCCGGCTTGATCTGGCTCAGGTTCACCGACTGGGGCCACAGATCGAACATCATCCGCTGTTTCCCAAGCGAACCAACGTGCAATTGGTGGAAGTGATAGATCGCAATACGCTGCGCATTGGCATTTGGGAACGTGGCGCCGGGTTTACCATGGCCTCTGGCAGCAGCAGTTGTGCCGCCGCCAGCGTGATGCGCAAACTGAATCAGGTTGGCGATAAAGTTAGCGTACATATGCCCGGCGGCCAGCTACAGATTGGGATCAGCGACGACTTTGACGTCACCATGCTCGGGCCGGTGCATAAAATCGCCAGCGTGACGCTGGACGAAGACTGCTTTGTCGGCGGCGAAAATGCACTGCGCTGAAACACGTTGCGGATAATGCGAACATCAGTCGCTTCGCAGGTTCTTGAGCATATAGATATTGCAGCCGTGATGGCCCGTGTTACCGCGTTTCTCCGTCAACAAGGTGAAACCCAGCGCATGATATAGTCCCAGTGCTTCCTTCAGTTGTTCCGTGGTTTCCAGATAGCAATAACGGAACCCTGCTGCTCGCGCGGCTTTCAGCGCCTGTACCACCATATAGCGCGCCATACCCAGCCCACGCACGCTGGGTTTGAAAAACAGCTTTTGCAACTCACAGTAACCCGCATCTCCCCCCACCAAAGGTGCGATACCAACCCCACCAACCACTTTCCCCTCTTGTTCCAGCACCCAATACTTGCCACCGTTATCCCGGTAAACGCCCGTCAAACGATCCAGATCGGGATCGTGCAGGCTTACACCGTCCATTTTGTCCATGCAGTATTCACGGAATACAGCGCAAATAATACCCGCCATCGCTGCGTCATCTGCCTCGGTTATCGGGCGAACCCGTAAAGCGGCATCACGCTGTTTGCGAGCACTGCGTAATGCCGCAGCCATCTTTTTCATCGTCGCGGTCGTGTCTGCCAGCTCATCGTCGTCCAGCTGTGCCAAGGCGTCCTGCATAAAACCGTCGGCATTGGCATCAATCGACGCCAGCGTTTTGCGCCCCAGTTTGGTGAGTTGGTTCAGGTTATGCCGTTTATCATGGGGATAATCCACAGCCTCAATCATGCCGGCGGCAACCAGACTGCGCACTGCACGGCTGGCACTGGCCTTATCAATACACAGCCGGGTTGCCAGGCAGGTAACGCCCAGCGGCAACGTGCTGATCTCAATCAGAATGTGGATCTGCAACGGCGAAAAACGCGTCCCATTACTTTGTTTATTCAACATGCCCAGCTCTCTGACCAGACTGCGTGACAATGCCCTGAAATCTCTGATGTCCATAGTCAATCTTCCTGTCTCGGCGGGCAGTGAAACCCACCGCTTAGTTGATAGTGTTATCTAATTTTCACTACCATAACGGATATTTGTTCGGGGATAAATATCGATCAGGCACGACGGCAAGGGCCAGAGGATAGCGTCAGCAGAATTACCTTCTTCATTTAGCTAAATTGAAAAAATAAAAAGCCAATTAATTTAGGTTAAATAAAGAATTAATCAGTTAAAAAACAGCCAATAAAGTAAAACGGATAAGATAAGAATAATGACCTTACTCAATTCATTGTATTTAAATGAGTTATTAAAATTACGATGACAACCAATATGTCGATATTAAGTTGTATTTTGTTACACATCCATGGCAGGATCACGGCGTTTAAATAGTCGCAGTGATTCCCCCGCCTGTTTAAACCCTGGGCGTAAGGCGGTTTGTCTTGCGCTGTTTTATCATCATGGAGAGATTGCACCTCAATGAATAAATCACTCGTTATCTGTTCAGTCGCCCTTTCTGTCAGCCTGCTGACCGGGTGTGCCACAGAATCCTCGCGTTCTCTGGACGTCCCTAAAGTGGCGTCTTACAACACCAGCTACCAAGGCCAACGCAGCCCTATCTCCGTCGGCAAATTCGATAACCGTTCCAGCTATATGAACGGCATTTTCTCTGATGGCGTCGATCGTTTAGGTAACCAGTCCAAAACTATCCTGATCACTCATCTGCAGCAGACCGGTCGTTTCAACGTCCTGGATCGCGCCAATATGGATGAACTGAAAACCGAAGCGGGCATTCAGGGCAAAACCCAGACGCTGAAAGGCGCCAATTACGTGATCACCGGTGATGTTACCGAGTTCGGCCGCAAAGAAGTGGGCGATCACCAGCTGTGGGGCATTCTGGGACGCGGTAAAACACAGGTGGCCTATGCCAAGGTCAACCTGAACGTGGTCAACGTACAGACCTCAGAAGTGGTTTACTCCACTCAGGGTGCCGGTGAGTACCAGCTCTCCAACCGTGAAATCATCGGCTTCGGTGGCACCGCCAGCTACGATTCCACCCTCAACGGCAAAGTTCTGGATCTGGCAGTCCGTGAAGCGGTCAATAACCTGGTTGCCGGTATCGAAAGTGGCGCATGGCGCCCTGCTAACTAACGGAATAGAAGCAGAAAGATGATAACTAAAAAAATGGGTGGGGTGCTGGTTGCAGCAACCCTGCTGGCAGGCTGTGCCGCGCCAAAAACGCTCTATAACTGGGATGGCTACCAAACCTCGATTTATCAATATTACCAGCAGGATGGCCTCAGCCCTGAGCAACAGATTTTGACGCTAAAGGAAATCGTGGAAAAATCCCGCGCCAAGGATAAAGCCGTGCCGCCAGGCCTGCATGCGCAACTGGGCCTGCTGTACAGCAAAACCGGTAATACCGGGCAAGCCATGACCGAATTCAATACGGAAAAAACGCTGTTCCCGGAATCGGCGCCGTTTATGAATTTCCTGATGGCCAAGGATAAGGGGAGCTTTAAATGAACCGTGCATTAGGTTTCTTCAGCATCGCTGTCACTTTGCTGCTGAGCGGTTGCGCCAAACAGGCTCCATATGATTATGCGGCGTTCCACGAGAGTAAGCCAAAATCAATCCTGGTACTGCCGCCGGTCAATCAGTCGCCGGATGTCAAAGCCAGCCACAGCGTGCTTGCCAGTACTACGCTGCCGCTTGCAGAAGCAGGTTACTATGTCCTGCCCGTCGCCGTGGTCGAGGAGACGTTCCAGCAAAATGGCCTGACTAACGCCAACGATATACGCGCCGTTAGCATTCAAAAGTTGCATAAGATCTTCGGTGCCGACGCGGTGCTGTATCTGGACGTCGTTCAATATGGCACCAGCTATATCGTGATTAACAGTGAAACGCGCGTTACCGTAAACGCCAGGTTGGTCGATCTGCGTAACGGCAAACAGCTCTGGGCTGGCAGCGCAACTGCCTCCAGCAGCGAAAATAACAACAATGCTAGCGGCGGTCTGCTGGGTATGGTGATCAGCGCGGCCATCGCGCAAATTGCCGACACCATCAGCGACAAAGGCTTCGATATTGGCGCCATTGCCAATACGCGCCTACTGTCGGCAAACGGTAATAATGGTGCCATTTTGTATGGCCCGCGCTCACCGCATTACGCCAGTCAGCGTTAACCCTCAGGGCGGCGCATCCAGCCGCCCGAATCGAGTTTCCCTTTTGCCAAAAGTAGCCCATGCTGTAACAGGATAGGATGGGTTGCGGCTCATCTTGCACCTCCTTTTGGCCAATTAGGGCGGCTTGCTCATGACGAAAAAAACCACGTTGCTGCAGTTTTTCCATTGGTATTATCCCGACGGCGGAACGTTATGGCAGGAAGCCGCCGAACGCGCCGCACAGATTGCCGAATTGGGCATTACCGATCTGTGGCTCCCTCCCGCGTACAAGGGCGCATCCGGCGGCTATTCGGTCGGTTACGACAGCTACGATCTGTTCGATTTAGGCGAGTTCGATCAAAAAGGCAGCCGCGCGACCAAATACGGTGACAAAGAGGCGCTGGCCCAAGCCGCCACGACGTTACGCGACAACGGCGTGCGGGTAATTTATGACGTGGTATTCAACCATAAACTCGGCGCCGACGAGAAAGAACAGGTGCACGTGTATAAGGCGGACGCCAATAACCGCAATGATATTAACGATCAGGGCTTCGATGCACTGGCTTACACCCGCTTCACCTTCCCCGGCCGACAAGGCACCTACTCTCAGTTCATTTGGAATTACACCTGCTTTGGTGGCGTTGATTACGTCGAACAGCCTGATGAGAAAGGCGTATTTAAAATTGCCAATGACTACGGCGACGACGGCTGGAACGATCAGGTCGGCGACGAGAAAGGCAATTACGATTATCTGATGGGCGCCGACGTTGAATTCCGCAATCCGGCTGTGGTGGAAGAACTGAAATACTGGGCACGCTGGCTGATGGAAACCTTGCCGTGCGATGGCTTCCGTCTGGATGCCGCCAAACACATTCCGGCCTGGTTCTTTAAAGAGTGGGCTGACCACATACGTGACAGCGCACAACGTGATCTGTTTATCGTTGCTGAATACTGGTCGCACGATTTGACCGCCCTTCAGCAGTATATTGACCTGGTCGATGGCAAAGTGATGTTGTTCGACGTAGCCTTGCACCTAAAGTTTCACCAGGCATCGAAACAGGGGGACGGGTTCGACATGGCACAAATTTTCACCGATACCCTGACTGCCGCCGATCCCGCACATTCGGTCACGCTGGTCGCCAACCACGACACTCAACCGCTACAGTCGCTGGAAGCGCCAGTCGAACCCTGGTTCAAGCCACTGGCTTACGCCTTGATCCTGTTGCGCGAACAGGGCGTGCCTTGCGTGTTCTATCCCGATCTGTACGGTGCCAGCTATAAAGACAAAGGCAGCGACGGCCAGGAATACCAAATTGATATGCCGATCATCCCTGAACTCGAAAAGTTGATTCAGGCGCGACAACGTTTTGCCAACGGCGTGCAAACCGATTATTTTGATGATAAAAACTGCGTGGCTTTCAGCCGAAGCGGTACCGCCGACGCTCCTGGTTGCGTCGTGGTGCTGACCAATGGGGCTGAAAGCGGCAAAGCGGTTTCGCTGGGTGCTGAACTGGCACATAAAAACTGGCGCGATCTGCTTGATAATCGGCAGGATGAGGTCACCACCGATGAAAACGGGAAGGCGACTTTTCCGGTTAACGGCGGCAGCGTCAGCGTTTGGGTTTTGGCAGAAACCCTGTAGAGAATGCGCCGTTGCGGCAATGTGTCGCAGCGGCGACAAACTAAATTTTGCCTTTCGGGTCTAAATGAGGGTAACACCTTAGCAAACCATTCACACCGGAGCCTAAATAGGGTACAAGGCTGCATGAAAATTCCAAAACGACTCCAGCCATTGGTAGATGATGGTTTAATCGACGACGTCATCCGCCGTTTGAAAAGTGGCAAAGAAGCCGACGTGTTTATCGTGCGCTGCGGCGAAGAGATCCGCTGCGCCAAAGTTTACAAAGAAGCAGACAAGCGTAACTTCAAGCAGGCCGTGAACTACCAGGAAGGCCGTAAAGTACGTAACAGCCGCGATGCACGCGCCATGAGCAAAGGCTCTAAGTTCGGTCGCCAGCAGCAAGAAGAAGCCTGGCAGAATACGGAGGTCGATGCGCTGTATTTGCTCGCCAAAGCGGGCGTGCGCGTGCCGCAACCAGACATCTGTCTGGATGGCGTGTTGTTGATGGAACTCATTACCGATGAAGAAGGCCTGGTGGCCCCGCGTTTGAGCGATGTGACCCTGACGCCGGAACAGGCAAGGGCCGATCACGCACTGATGATGAACTACGCCGTGCGCATGCTGTGCGCCGGGCTGGTACATGGCGACCTGTCGGAATTCAACGTGCTGATGGACAAAAACGGGCCAGTGATTATCGATCTGCCGCAGGTCGTGGACGCCGCCGCCAATAACCACGCCAAAAGTATGTTCGAACGCGATATCAATAACATGTCGCATTATTACGGCCAGTACGCGCCCGAACTGCTTGGCAGCAAGTACGCTAAAGAGATTTGGGCGTTGTATCAAGAAGGCAATCTAACGCCGGCAAGCGTGCTGACAGGCAAGTTTATCGAAAGCAATAAACGCGCGGATGTCGGCTCAGTTCTGGAAGAAATCCAGGCGGCAAGCGAAGAACACCAGCGCCAGCTGATGGCCCGCAACGAAGAAGATTAAACGCTGCCCCGGTCATGTCCCCGTGACCGAGGGCTATTCAATTCTGAAGACGTCAGGATGGCGCTCCGACGCTGCCTCATGGTAAATGTCCCCCAGATAACCGGCAATGTCATCCTCGGCCAATTCATCTGGCAACACGATGTCGTGGCTACGCGCATATTTTCGCTCCGGCAAGGTCACGCGAAAGAGCTGCCATTCTGCTCCCACCCGTTTGACGCCCAGCAGGCGACCGAACACGTTAAAAATCATCATCGCACTCCCTCCAGCGCATATTTTACGCTATAACAAGCTAGCCCCTCGCGCCAGAAAGGAAAGCCAATGACCGAAAATGTACCGCAGTTCTGGCGTGACCCGCTGCTCCCGTTCGTGGAAGCCCGTGCCATTGAAGATGGCCGCAAGGTCTGCTACGCCTTACACAGCCATGAGATCTTTTCCATCGGTGCCATCACCGATGGCACCAGCATTTATATTAACGGTAGCCAACAGTTGCAGGTCAGTACCGGGGATGTGGTGATAATTAACCCGCAGCAAGCCCATGCCTGCAATCCAATCGGTGACCAGCGATGGTCGTACATCATGTTTTATATCGACGCCGTTTGGCTGGGTAAATTGCAGCAGGAAATCAGCGGGGGCGAAGGGGGGTTTATCCCGTTCAACCCGGTGCTCAGCCGTGATCCTGCCCTGTTCAATGGCCTGAATCGGCTTTATGCGCTCTTGATTGACCCACAGCGCGGCCATCTGGAAAAACACATTGCCCTGATAGAGTATTTCTCTGAACTGCAAATCCATCAGGGCAACGCTCGCACGCCAACAACCGAGCACCCCAGGCTGGAAACCGCGGCGGCGTTTATCAGCACGCATTGCACTCAGCCGCTGACGTTAGAAGCCATTTGTCAGGCCGCCTCACTGTCACCGTCTTACCTGATTCGCGCTTTTAAACAGCGTTACGGTATGACACCACACGCCTATCTGGTTAATCGACGTATTCAATTCGGCCACCGGCTACTAAAACGTGGATACCCCATTGCCGCAGCCGCCAGCGAAAGCGGCTTCGCCGATCAGGCGCACTTTCAGCGCACCTTCAAACTGCTGTTGGCCGCAACCCCCGGCCAGTATCAAAACCCACGCTAAACACCGTCGGCCAACAGATAGCAGGCGCTGGCCGCCAACAACAACGCCATCAAACGATTAAAACGCCGCACATTACGGGCCTGTTGCAGCAGGCCCGTGAGCATGGCACCCACATAGGCCCAGCAAGCCACCGACGCATAACAAATCACAAAGTAAATCACCGCGAACTGCCACAACAGCAACCGATCGCCGTCGGCGACAAAGGCCCCCAAGCTTGCCACCGAAGCCAGCCAAGCCTTGGGATTTAGCCACTGCAACAGTGCGCCATACCAAAAAGACGGCGCTTGCGCCTGGCTGCCGTTACCCAGCCGCCCGTCATCAAACGCCAATTGATAGGCCATAAACAGCAAAAATGCGATGCCAGCCCACTGGAGCACCTGCGTCAGCACCGGCCACAACAGCAACAACTTGTGCAGCCCGAGCCCTATCAGGATTAACAACAGAGTAAACCCCAGTGTGGCGCCAGAGACATGGCGCAGGGTGGCGCGAAAACCGAAGTGTGCCCCGGCGCTCAGCGCAACAATATTGACCGGACCGGGGGTAATCGAGGCGGCCAGCGCAAAAGCGGCCATCGAAAGATAGATATTCATTACGGGCACCTGAGAAAGAGTTCACAGATGCCAGCCTGACGATTCGGGCGCGCGCTGTATTGAACAAAATTACCCTAGCGTTACGCCCTAACCCGGCATTAAGCCGATGAAAGTCGTTTTCTTACGCGGGCCTGTCATCAGCGCTTCAAGCTTTTCCACGCATTGCAGATAGTGTGGCGTTTTTTTGTGCGCGGCGACGGCCTGCTCGTCTCGGTAAGCCTCATAGATATAAAAACGCGTTGGGATAGTTTCATCCTGCAGCACGTCAAAACGCAGATTACCCGGCTCCTCGATCGCCCCCAAGTGATTGGCGCGAAAGACCTCAATAAACTCGTCGATTTTGTCCTGTTTAACGTTAATTTCTACCAGAGTGACGTGCATGACTGCTCCTTGATTCACTTTGAAGGTCAATGTGCTTTCCAACCATAGATTTATTCCCGCCGATTTACCCCCCGCAGCGGCAATTTTGCTGCGCAGTTCACAAATCCCGCGCCCCCCTTCACTTCCCCCACAAGCGTGAGGGAAGCGACATCTATAGTTAAGATTCAAACCCCAGAGAGTGTGAGCTATGGATAACTATTTGATGGCGCTGGACGCCGGCACCGGTAGCATTCGCGCGGTAATTTTTGACTTGGCAGGCAACCAGATAGCCCAGGGCCAGGCCGAGTGGCGGCATTTGGCGGTACCTGACGTACCCGGCTCAATGGAGTTTGATCTCACCCACAACTGGCAATTAACCTGTCAGTGCATCCGCCAGGCGCTGCAAAACGCCGGCCTGACTGGCCAGGCGATCCGTTCCGTAGCCTGCTGTTCCATGCGCGAAGGCATTGTGCTCTACGATCGTAACGGCGCACCTATCTGGGCCTGCGCCAACGTTGATGCACGTGCCAGCCAGGAAGTCAGCGAACTGAAAGAACTGCACAACCATAATTTCGAACGTGAGGTTTACCAGTATTCAGGCCAAACGCTGGCGTTGAGCGCCATACCACGCCTGCTGTGGCTCGCGCATCACCGGCCGGATATTTACCGACAAGCGGCGACGCTGACCATGATCAGCGACTGGCTGGCGAATATGCTAAGCGGCGAACTGGCGGTGGATCCCTCTAATGCCGGTACCACCGGCATGCTGGATTTAGTCAGCCGCGACTGGCGTCCTGCATTGCTCGACATGGCAGGGCTGCGTGCCGACATGCTTTCCCCGGTGAAAGAGACGGGCAGCGTGCTGGGGTATATCACTGAACTGGCGGCAGAACAAAGCGGGCTGTTGCGCGGTACCCCAGTCGTGATGGGCGGTGGGGATGTGCAACTGGGTAGCCTGGGGCTGGGGATCGTGCACGCCGGGCAGACCGCGGTGCTGGGCGGTACCTTCTGGCAACAGATCGTCAATCTGCCGGAACCGGCAACCGATCCAGAGATGAACATCCGCATCAATCCACACGTGATCCCCGGTATGGCACAGGCAGAATCGATCAGCTTCTTCACCGGGTTGACCATGCGCTGGTTCCGCGACGCCTTCTGTGCCGAAGAAAAGCTGATGGCGGAAAGGCTCGGCGTAGATGCCTACAGCTTGTTGGAAGAGATGGCGGCGCGAGTACCACCCGGAGCCTACGGCGTGATGCCGATATTTTCCGATGCCATGCATTTTAAAACCTGGTACCACGCCGCACCGTCGTTTATCAACCTGTCGCTCGACCCCGAGCGTTGTAATAAGCAGACGCTGTTCCGGGCGCTGGAAGAAAACGCCGCCATTGTGTCGGCGTGTAATCTGGAGCAGATCGCCCGTTTCTCCGGCGTGCAGGCGGGATCACTGGTATTCGCCGGCGGTGGTTCAAAGGGCAAATTATGGAGCCAGATCCTCAGCGACGTCACTGGCCTGACGGTACGCGTCCCCGTGGTGAAAGAAGCGACGGCGCTAGGCTGCGCAATTGCTGCCGGCGTGGGCGCAGGACTGTATGAATCACTGGCGCAAACCGGCGAAAAACTGGTGCGCTGGGAGCGCGAATATCAGCCGAATATGGCCAATCATGCGCTATATCAGCGGCAAAAAGAGACCTGGCAACAGGTCTACGCCGATCAGCTTACTCTGGTTGATCACGGGCTGACCACCTCGATGTGGAAAGCGCCGGGGTTATAATCTTCACTCGGGCGCGGCCAGCTGCGCCCTTTGCATAATCTTATGCCGATTACATCGTTGGCCTGACGCCCCAGCGCCAGCCGCCGCCCCGCTCGCTTCCCGTGATTATTCCCCCACAGAAACAGTGTAACCACCGAAAACGGATTTATCCGCCGCAGATGCCTGCGTAAATTGTGATCTCTGTCACTCCGCGCTGGCCGCGCGGTTTACACTTACACTTGGGACGAACGGTACTATGCTGAATAATAATGATAAACCTGCACCATCACCCTGGCTGGCGATTTTTTCGCTCACCGTCGCCTGTTTCGTGATGGTCACCACCGAATTTCTGCCGATCGGCCTGCTGACCAACATCGCCCCCTCCCTGGATGTCAGCACCGGCAAGGCCGGCCTCATGGTGACCGTACCCGGTATCGTCGCGGCCATCGCTGCGCCCGCATTGAGCCTGGCGGCCGGTCGACTTGATCGTCGCCTGCTGATGTTGGCGCTGAGCGTGCTGCTCACGGTCTCCAATCTGGTCTCTGCCCTGGCGGTTAACTTCCCGATGATGCTGCTGGGCCGTGTGCTGCTGGGCATTTGCGTCGGTGGCTTCTGGGCTTTCGCCGCCAACTACGGCCGCCATCTGGTCCCTGAAGCCAGCCAGGGCCGCGCCACTGCCCTGATCCTGAGCGGCATTTCAGTGGGCGCCGTGTGCGGTGTTCCCGCCGGCGCATTGATCGGTGACCTGTTCGGCTGGCGTGCAGCCTTCTTTGGCAGTGCCGTACTGGCGGTCGGGGTATTGTTGGCGCAACTACGCCTGTTGACGTCGGTCCCCCCTACCCGCCCTGTGACCCCACGCGATCTGCTGCTCCCGCTGCGTCTGCCGATGGCACGTACCGGGCTTATCGCCATCGTTCTGTTGTTTATCGGCCACTTTGCCGCCTATACCTACCTGAAACCGCTGCTGCAACAGGTGTTTGTTCTCAGCCCATCGGCGATTTCACTGCAGCTGCTGGCCTACGGTGCCATTGGTTTGCTCGGTACTTTCCTTGGCGAGCGGCTGGCTGAACGCAGCCTACGAGCCACCTTTATCCTGATTGCCGCGATGCTGGCCGCGATCCTGATCGTCTCACCGTTCCTCAGCGGTATCGCGGGTGCCACATTGATGGTGATGGTATGGGGGCTGGCGTTTGGCGCGGTGCCGGTCTGCGCAACCAACTGGATGTTCGCCGCCGTACCCCAAGCCCCGGAGGCGGGCCAGGCATTATTGGTCTGCGTGATTCAGATTGCTTTAGCCTCTGGCGCACTGCTGGGTGGAGAAGTGGTCGACTGGCAAGGCGTCAGCAGCGCGATGCTGTTCGGTGGCGCGCTCACCCTGTCCGCCGCGCTGGTTTTCGGTCTGACCTTGCGCTCCGGCATGATTGGCGCTAAACAGTCATAATCATTGTTCATCCGCAGAAATACACCCCGGCATTGGTCGGGGTTTTGCACTGAGAGCGTTATGGATCATCATTTACTCGCTATCCGGGTATTTAACCGCGTAGTCGAAACCGGCGGTTTCACTCGCGCCGCGGATTCGCTGCGGATGCCTAAGGCCACCGTCACCAAGCTGGTTCAAAACCTGGAAGATCATCTGCAAACCAAGTTGTTCCAACGCACCACCCGCAGCGTGTCGGTGACGCCCGAAGGCGAATGCTATTACCAACGCACGGTTAAGTGGTTGGCTGAACTGGAACAAATGGAAGGCAGCATGACCGAGTCGCAAAGCGCGCCGCAGGGGGTGCTGCGCATTGACGCCGGTGGCTCGACCGCACGCCAACTGCTGCTGCCCGCGCTGCCGGACTTTATCGCACGTTACCCGGAAATCCAGATCGATCTGGGCGTAGGCGACCGGCTCATCGATCTGATTAACGACAGCGCCGACTGCGTGATCCGCAGCGGTCCGCTGGCAGATTCCAGCCTGATTGCCCGCCGGTTGTTCGCGCTTGAATGGGTGACCTGCGCAACCCCGGCCTACCTGGCACGCTACGGTACGCCACAGCACCCTTGCGACCTGGAGCAGGGCTATCCGCTGGCACACTACCGCCATGCGCTGAACGATCGCATCCAGCCGCTGCACTTTGTCGATCGGGGCAAGGAGATTGATATTCAACATCGCTATCACGTCAGCGTTAACGAGGGCAATGCCCTGCTGGCGGCGTCGCTGGCCGGCCTGGGTATCATCCAGACCTTCCGCTTTATGGCGCAGCAGCATCTGGACAGCGGCGAGCTGGTCAGCCTGCTGCAGGATTGGCAGCCACCAAACGAACAGATGTATGTGGTCTATCCCTCCAACCGCCATCTCAGCGCCAAGATGCGCGTGTTTATCGATTGGGCCGTCGAGACGTTTAAATAGCCGATAACCGTCGCTGACAATGAAGTACCGCACGCTGTAACCCGGCGCTTTGTGATATTATTAGACGCATTATTGTTATCACCCGACAGGCACCGACCATGGCATATATCCCAAAAAACTACGCGAGGCTGGAGACCGGCTACCGCGAAAAAGCGTTGAAAATCTTCCCTTGGGTTTGCGGGCGTTGCTCGCGCGAGTTTGTTTACTCAAATCTGCGCGAACTAACGGTCCACCATATCGATCACGACCATAGCAACAACCCGGAAGATGGCAGCAACTGGGAAATGCTGTGCCTGTACTGCCACGATCATGAACATTCAAAATATACCGAAGCCGACCAATATGGCTCAACGGTGATCGCCGGTGAAGACGCGCAAAAAGACATCGGCCTCGCGACCCACAACCCGTTTGCCAATCTGAAGTCGATGCTGAAAAAGTAGCGCCCAAGGCTCTTCATTACTGGTAGCTTAATAACTTATTAAGCTACCAAATTAAAATAATCCCCCTACCTCCCACATCTTCCCAGAACATTCCTACTTACCCACTGACTCAATTACCAGCAAAATAGGCTGTAAAGTTAACCGCATACGGCTTGGCAAGCCGCCGCAGTTGGTGCATATTGTTCAGGCGTTATTGTTGTTAACCTGTTTAATTATCAACCTAACAAGCATATTAACTTAATAAGTTATCAGCTTAATAAATTAAGAGATGGCAGCATGATTGTTTTGATTGGCTCGCAAAAAGGTGGCGTAGGAAAATCAACCAAGGCGGTCAATATCGCCGGGTATCTGATTCTTAAACAGGGGAAAACGGCCATCATCGTTGATGCTGACGATCAGAAATCAATCATGACCTGGTATAACGACCGCCAGAATGTTGAAGGCCTGCCGCATATCCCTGTGGTCGCCGCCTCAGGCAAAATCAAAGAAACGCTGCTGGAGCTGGATCGCCATTACGACTATGTGATTGTCGATACCGCGGGCCGCGATAGCGCCGAACTGCGTTCCGGCTTGCTGGCTGCCGATCTGTTCCTCTCCCCGTTGCGCCCATCGCAGATGGATCTCGACACCGTCGGCTATCTGTCGGAAATGTTTGCCACCGCGCAGGAGTATAACGAGAAGGTGAAAGGCTACATTGTGCTGAACATGTGCCCAACCAACATCTTTATTAATGAAGCCAACGAAGCGGCGCAGGTGTTGAGTGAATACCCAGAATTGACGTTAGTGAGCAACCGTCTGTGTGATCGCAAGATCTACCGTGATGCCTGGGGTGAAGCGATTACCGTGCACGAGGCACATAACGCAAAAGCGCAGGCAGAAATCGAAAGCCTGGTAAAAGAGGTGATTCTGTGAAAAAGCGCACCCCAACCCACCGCATGTCAGAAGACGAATTTATCAACAGCGCCACCTCGCACACCTTGTTGGTGCCCGCAGCCGAAGCCAAACCACAGGGCCGCAAACGCACTTATAAAGCCATTTCAGTCAGCCTGACCGATAACCATATCGATGCTATCGATGAAATTATTATGCAGGCCGCACGTAATGGCGTGGTGCGCATTACCCGTTCAGACATTATCAAGCTGGCGATTGACAGGCTGGCGGAAAAAAGCGAAGAACACCTTATGCAACTGCTGAAAAAGCTGTAGTTAACTTCACAACCTGCCAGCTTAATAAGCTATTAGCTCACCACGTTGGCAGGTAAAAACCCCTGTTCCTGCAATATCGCCTGCCCCTGCGCCCCCAGAATAAACGCGGCTAAACGCTGCGCTCGTTCATCCAACAGGCACAGGCCGTAGTCAGCCCTAATCGCCAGCGACGGCGGGAAATACCTTACCGCCAGTTCGGGAAATTCAGCTAACACGCTGCCATAGCTGGCATAACCGAGAAAAATGTCTGCCTGGCCGCTGTTAACCAGATACTCCGCCGCTAGCCGGCCCGGCGGCAGCGGTGCCGAGTCAGGCCCCCCCACCAATGCCAGCGCCCGTTGCCGCAGTGAATCCCCCGCTCCCGGTGTTATCGTTTCAATGCGGTCAAACAACTGTTGTGCATAGTCACCGGAAGGGTCGGCGCCTGGCGTGGACGTCGCAATCCGCCAGCGTGAATCCAGTAACACCGACAACAATGGCGGTTTAGTTAACTCGGTAATATTGCGCACGGTGGCGCATAGCCGATTCTGTGCAAAACGTTGCACCCGCGGTGATAGCCGCAAATCAACCAAGCGCTGTGGGTGTGCCAGATTGGCCGACGCAAAAATATGCGGATGCTCTCCCGCTTCGATTCGCTGGCGCAACAGACCCGCCGGGCCAAACAGGGTGTCTACCTGTTCACCGGTTTGTGCCTGAAACGCCGCCAGCAAGGGACCCAACGCCCCACGCAGGCTACCGGCAGCAAACAGCAAAATATTACTCACGTTCCCGCTCCCGTTGGCTACGATACAATGGCACCAGCGTTTCAAACTGCCGACCGTCAATCTCTACAGCCACCCGCTCAATGGCCAAATTAAACAGCGGTGACAGGCTCTCGGCGGTGAGTACCCTGGCGCATGCCCCAATTTGATGTTGCCCCGAGGCCCCCAGCAGTAAAGCCCGATCGGCCACCGCATGCGCATGATTAGGTTGATGAGTAGAGAACATTACCGCCATCCGTCTTTCCCGTGCCAAATGCGAGATCAGGCTCAGCACCCGATCCTGATGGTGCAAGTCCAATGCCGAGGTCGGCTCATCGAGCATCAACACCTCACAGCTCATCGCCAGGGCGCGGGCTATCAACACCAGCTGCCGCTGTCCGCCGGACAAACTGCCGAACTCGCGATCGGCGAAGCTCAGCATATCCAGCGACTGCAGGGCTTCTTTAGCCAGCCGATGATCCTGCGCCGACGGCGAACGGAACACCCCCACGTAACGCGCACGCCCCATTAACACAATATCCAATACGCGATAGGCAAAGGGAGCCGCGAAATGCTGCGGCACAAAGCCAATACCGTTTCCCCGTTCAACAGCGCCCTTTTGCAGCGGCAACGTACCCAGCAGCAGCTGCATCAGGGTACTTTTACCACGCCCATTCGGGCCGAGCACCGCCAGCACCTCACCGCGACGCAGTTGCATATTCAGTTGGCTAAATAACGGTGCCTGACCCGGCCAGCCAAAACTCAAATCGTTGACGGCCAATAACGTATCACCCATGCCAACCTCTCAGTTGCGCGCGGCGCAACAGCAACGCAAACAGCGGCGCACCGATCAATGCCGTTAAGATGCCTAACGGAATTTCACTGCTGCTCAACGTACGCGCCAGATCGTCGATCAAAACCATATACAGCGCCCCCAGGCACATAGAGGCCGGCAGCAGACGCCGATGATCGGGGCCGACCAACAGCCGCGCAATGTGTGGGATCACTAACCCTACCCAACCGATACTGCCGCTGACCGCCACCTGCGCAGCAACGATCGCTGCGCACAGCGTCAAAATGAGCCAGCGAGTGCGTTCGACGTTAACCCCCAGCGCAGCAGCATCTTCGTCCCCCATCGACAACACATTAATGCGCCAGCGCAATGCCAGCAGCATCCCGCCAGCCAAGAGCAGCGGCAGGAATAACATCAGCAGTTTGCTATCATTCGCGGTGGCAAAACTGCCCAACAGCCAAAATACGATGCTCGGCAGTTTCTCTTCGGTATCGGCGAGATATTGCAGCAGGCTGACGCAGGCAGAGAAAAATCCACTGAGGATCACCCCGGCCAATACCAGAGACAAGATATTGCGCCTGGCAATGACACTGGTCATCGCGAAAATGAGCAGTAACGCCGCCATGCCGAACACGAATGCAGACAGCAGCAGCATCACCATCGGCAAACTGAGCAAAATCGCCAATGTGCCGCCAAATGCGGCGCCGGAAGAGACACCAATAA
Organism: Serratia sp. PL17; assembly: GCF_017832355.1. Taxonomy (GTDB): domain Bacteria; phylum Pseudomonadota; class Gammaproteobacteria; order Enterobacterales; family Enterobacteriaceae; genus Serratia. The sequence continues at coordinate 76,419 of NZ_JAFIBY010000001.1, read as the reverse complement.
TATGCGGGTCCACCAGCGGGTTACGAAACACCCCTTGCAGCGCAGCGCCGCATAAGGCCAATGCGGCACCTGCGCCCATCGCCAGCAGCACCCGGGGCACGCGTACCCCGAGGATCACCTGGCGTTGGACCGCATCAATCCCTCCCTGTGGCCCGGTAAGCGGCTCCAGCAGAATCATCAAACTGTGCGTCGCCGATACCGGATAGCGGCCAATGCCCAAGGACACTAACGCACACAGCACTGTCAGTAGTATCAGCCAGCCAAGCTTCATTGCTCGCTCTGGCAGCAACTGCTGCGATAATACTGTCGATAATAGGCGTCCACCCGCTGCTGCAAATTAACGTCGCTGAAGCGCTGTGGGTAAAGCTTTTTCGCCATCCACAGTTCGCCCAACGCCAGCGCTTCCGGCATGGGGTAGCCCCAGGCCTTGGCGTATTCAGGCATCAGGTAGACACGTTTATTTTTCACCGCATCAATACCCTGCCACTGCGGGGAGCTGAGGATTTGTTTCACCACCTCAGGATAGCGCTCTTGCACAAAAATCACCGCCGGGTTCCATTTCAACACGTCCTCAATCGACACCTGCTTAAATCCCTGAATATCTTTTGCCGCCACGTTCAGCGCACCCGCATGCTGCATCATCAGCCCTGTGTATTTGCCTGAGCCATAGGTGGTTAAATCCGGGTTAGCCATATAGACCCGTACGCGTTGATCTTCCGGCACGTCCCGCAGCCGATCGGCCACCAGCGTCCGCTGTTGGAACACGTCCCGAATCAGCGCTTCAGCCTGCGGTTGATGGCCCATTACCGTACCAATAAGACGAATGCCGTCTTGCAGGCCAAGATTGTAAGCCTGGTCTTCATCGTTCAGCACCGGGTTCATTTTCCCGGCCTGATCCGCCGCTTCACGGCGCAGCGAAACCGCGACCACAGGGATACCTGCACCCGCTATCTGAGCAATCATTTCCGGCGGCGCGTAGTTGGCAACAAACACCACCTGCGGATGCAATTTGAGCAGGCTTTCAATGTTCACCGACGTGAGATCGCCCGGCATCGGCATGTTCGCCAGTTCCGGTGCCAGCCGCAGATAGTTTGGCCCAAGTTGCTTTTTCCAACTGCTAAGCACACCCACGACCTGCGGCATAGCATCAAGTTGCACCAACAGATTCAACGTCTGGTGTTGCAGCACTACAGCGCGGGTGATGGTATCGGGCAACGTGACCTGCCTGTTGAGTTGATCGGTAACCTGGCGATCTGCCTGCGCGGCGGAAGAAAACAGGATGATAAATAGCAGCATCCGAGGGAAGCGTTTGAACATGGGAAATTCCGGTGAGTTATCGTTATATACAAAATCATATAGCGATAACCCTGGCGAAACAATCAGCGGGATCAAAACAAAGGGATCTATGCGCAAGCGGGCGGATTTATCGCCTGTGGTAGGCGAGAGAATTAAAATCAATGCGGGCAGTTTGAGAGTCCCCAGTCACTCAGGAAAGTGACTGGGGTGGTCAACGCAGGTATCGGGATTCTTACTTCAGCGTAAAACTTTGCGCCTGTACGTTGTCGGAATCCAGCCCCACCATCACGTTGAACTTGCCCGGTTCTGCGCCCCATTTCAGGCTGGCGTTATAGAACTTGAGATCGTCTTCAGTGATTGGCAGCTCAACGGTCTGCGCCTGGCCCGCTTTCAGCGTGACTTTTTTAAAGTTGCGCAGCTCTTTCACCGGGCGGCTAACCGACGCGGTCACGTCCTGCAGATACAACTGCACCACGGTCGCACCGTCATATTTACCGGTGTTCTTGAGCGTAACGCTGGCGGTGATCTTGCCGTTGCGCGCCATTGTCGGGCTGGAGAGTTTCAGGTCCGACAGGCTAAAGCTGGTATAACTCAGGCCGTAACCAAACGGATACAACGGGCCATTGGGTGAATCAAAGTAACGGGAGGTGTACTTGCCCGGATTTTCCTTGCCAAATGGACGGCCAGTATTCAGATGGTTGTAGTACATCGGGATCTGCCCGACCGAACGCGGGAAGGTCATCGGCAGTTTGCCTGACGGGTTGTAGTCGCCAAACAGCACGTCGGCCACCGCATTGCCGCCTTCGGTGCCGCTGTACCAGGTTTCCAGCATCGCATCGGCCTGTTGGCTTTCCCAGCTCAGCGCCAGTGGGCGACCATTCATCAACACCAACACCAGCGGCTTACCCGTGGCTTTCAGCGCGGCGATCAGGTCACGCTGACTTTGTGGAATGGTAATATCGGCGCGGCTGGAGGCCTCGTGCGCCATACCCTGCGACTCACCGACGACGGCCACCACCACATCGGCTTTCTTCGCGGCCTGCACCGCCTCGTCAATCATCTGCTGTGGCGGGCGAGTATCAAACACCACAGCCGGTTCATACTCGTTCAGGTAGTCGATAATGCTCTTGTCCTGAGTGACGTTGGCACCCTTGGCGTAGAGAATCTTCGCCTTGTCACCCACCGCACGCTCCAGCCCTTCGCGAAGGGTCACCGACTGTTTGACCACCCCAGCGGCTGACCAACTGCCCATCACGTCACGTTGACTGTCGGCCATCGGGCCGACCAGCGCAATGGTGCTCTGCTTGCTCAGCGGCAGCGTCTGCTTGTCATTCTTCAGCAGTACCATGGTTTTACGCGCAACCACGCGCGCTTCGGCACGGTGCAAGCGGCTTTCGGCATTCGTGTCTTGTGGATCAGACCCCACCGGGCCAAGGTGGGTATACGGGTCTTTGAACAAACCCATGTCATATTTGGTATTCAACACGTCCCGACAAGCGCGATCGATGTCGCTTTCCGACACCAGCCCGTCCTTCACCAATCCCGGCAGGTATTGGTCGTAATATTCGTCGCTCATGCTCATGTCGACACCAGAGGTGATCGCCAGCCGCACGGCGTCGCGCGGATCTTCAGCCACACCGTGTTTGATCAGTTCTTTAATCGCGCCGTGGTCACTGATGGTGATGCCCTTAAAGCCCCACTGGTCGCGCAGCAGATCTTTCAGCAGCCACGGGTTAGCGGTCGCCGGAATGCCGTTCACCGAATTGAGCGACACCATAACGCCACCGCTGCCTGCATCCACCGCCGCCTTATACGGCGGCAGGTAGTCCTGGTACATTCTCAACGGGCTCATATCGACCGTGTTATAGTCGCGGCCCCCTTCGGTGGCACCGTACAGTGCAAAGTGTTTCACGCTGGCCATGATTGCGCCGGGCTTGGAAGGATCGCCGTTTTGATACGCATCCACCATCACTTTGGCTATTGTAGACACCAACCAGGTATCTTCACCGAAACCTTCCGATACCCGGCCCCAGCGCGGATCGCGGGTGATATCCACCATGGGGGAGAACGTCATGTTCAGGCCGTCGTCGCTGGCTTCCTGGGCCGATACGCGGCCACTGAGCGCAATGGCTTCGAGATCAAAACTGGCGGCCAATCCGAGGCTAATCGGGAATACGGTACGCTGGCCGTGCACCACATCATAGGCGAAGAACAACGGGATTTTCAGGCGGCTGAGCTGCATGGCCTGGTCCTGCATCGCGCGGATATCCGGTCGGGTAACCGTATTGAAGATGGCACCAATTTGGCCCTTACTGATACCGTCGCGGATCGCCTCTTTCGGGTTATCCGGCCCCACGCTGATTAATCGCAACTGCCCGATTTTTTCTTCCAGCGTCATCTGTTTCATCAGGTTGGAGACAAAGGCGTCGCGCTGCTGCGCATTGACACCTTGCATGACGGTGCTTTCCTGCGCAAAAACCGGGCTGATGGCCAGACCGGACAACATACTCACCACACAAAGCCATTTCATATTTTTTATCTCAGGCATGTTCCCATCGCAGGCCGCGGCGGGGATGATCAATCAATGTGAAAAGCAGTGTGCCATACTCCTTTTCACCGCAGAAATAATTTGTAATGTTAAAGGTTACAAGCTGTTAGCGGAGGCTGGGCGATAGTTTTGCAACCGGACACGGCTTTGCGCAGCCTCGTCGCCGAGGAAATCGACCAGCGTGGCTAATGCAAGTGGTTGCACAGCCCGTTCAGGATAGACCAAATAGTATGCCGCGCCGCTGACAACGCTGAGTGCGAAAGGTGTGACGATGCGCTGCGCCTGAATATCCTCTTCCAACAAGCACAAATCGCCGATGGCGATCCCAAAACCCTGTAGCGCGGCGCTCATCGCCAGATCGAGCGTATCGAAATGCTGCGCCTTGCGCGAAGGCAGCGCCTCTTTTCCTGCCGCTTTCAACCACAACAGCCAATCGCGACGATCGCGTGTCGGGTGCAGCAGGGTTTTCTCTGACAGATCGGCCAGGGTTGGTGGCTGGGGTAATTCGGGCAGATAAGACGGCGTGCAGACCGGCGTGAGGATTTCATCGAACAGATGATGCACCGTCAACTTTTTGCCCTGAGGCCGCCCGAACACCACGGCGGCATCGAAATGTTCCGCGCCGAAATCCAGCCCGTGCGATACCGAAGCGGTCAGCTCAATGTGCATTTCCGGTCGTTCGTTTTGCAGCCGAATAATGCGCGGTAACACCCAGCGCATTGCACAAGTCGGGCACTTTATACGCAGGGTTCCTGACTGCGCCCCAACGCGCGATAACGCCTCATCCAACTGCCCCAGAGCCTGCTGCACCGGAACCACTAGCAGTGCGCCCTGTGGGGTCAGTGCCAGGCCACGTGCTTGACGGCTAAATAATGGGTAGCCTAGATGCTGCTCCAGCCCGAGGATCTGCCTGCTCACGGCCCCCTGCGTCAGGTGCAAACTCTGAGCGGCATGGGTGAAATTCAGCCGTTGAGCCACCACCACAAAGGTTTTTAACACATCGAGCGACGGTAATGGTGTCTGCATAGCGAGCTCCTCTGGATACTCAAAATTACAAAGATTCCCCCAAATAATTGGAACGACATCCAGGCGGCCAATGAACGCAGCCCGATGAGCTGACATGAGCCAGTGATTCGGCTAAGCGGCAAATATTTGAACGTTGCTTGCAGCCGCTCCCTTAGGGGTGAGGCCCAAGGATGGGCCAAATCACGCAACCAACGCCGAGATCGTTTCAAGAATGAAGGGGAATTAGGCATGATCTGCATGCATGGCAAGTATGACAAACTTTCCCTTGTTGGCCTACCGTCATTGATGCTTAATCAAACGATACTTCCCCCTTCTCCCTGGAGCCACTCATGCAGAGCGCCTGCTCACACCGCTCGAAGTTGCCGGACGTCGGCACCACTATTTTTACCGTTATTGGCCAGCTCAGTGCTGAACATCAGGCGTTGAACCTGTCGCAGGGCGCACCCAACTTTGCCTGTGAACCGCAGTTGGTTGAGGCGGTAGCGCAAGCCATGCGTGCAGGTCATAACCAATACGCCCCGATGAGTGGCGTAGCGGCGTTACGATCGGCACTGGCAGATAAAGTCGAACAATTGTATGGCGCGCGCTACGACGCCAACGAAGAAATCACGGTCATTGCCAGCGCCAGTGAAGGATTGTACTCCGCCATCAGCGCGCTGGTGCACCCGGGCGATGAGGTTATTTATTTCGAACCGGCATTCGACAGCTATGCCCCTATTGTACGTCTGCAGGGTGCCACCCCGGTTGCCATCAAGCTTTCGTTACAGGATCTGCACATTGACTGGGATGAGGTCGCTGCCGCCATCAACAGCAAAACGCGGATGATCATCGTAAACAGCCCGCATAACCCAACGGGTAGCGTATTTGGCGAGCATGACATTGAGCGACTGACCGCCCTGACGCGTAACACCGACATCGTTATTCTGTCCGATGAAGTGTATGAGCACGTTGTTTTCGACGGTGACATTCATCACAGCATGGCACGCCACCCGCAATTAGCCGAACGCAGTGTGATTGTCTCGTCATTTGGCAAGACTTATCACGTGACAGGCTGGCGCGTCGGTTACTGTATGGCACCCGCAGCCTTGATGGACGAGATCCGTAAAGTGCATCAGTTTATGGTGTTCTCTGCCGATACACCGATGCAATATGCCTTCGCTGACGCATTGAGCAACCCGCAGAGTTATCTGGGACTGGCGGCCTTTTATCAGCAGAAACGTGATTTACTGACCAGCGCGCTGCAAGATTCTCGCTTTGAATTGCTGCCCAGCCGTGGCAGTTTCTTTATATTGGCCCGTTTTAGCGGCTTCAGTCAGGAAAGCGACAACGATTTTGCGGTACGACTGATCCGCGAAGCCAAAGTGGCGACTATCCCGCTGTCGGCGTTTTACAGCGACGGAACCGACACCGGTATTATTCGACTGAGTTTTTCAAAAGATAACGAAACCCTGCTGGAAGGCGCACGCCGTCTGTGTCAGGTGTAATGTATTCATTTTTGCTTTGACCATGGGAAAAGGGCTCTGAATATGAAATCACTGAAAACGTTGATCGCCGCAGGCTGCCTGCTGGCCGCCGGTTCCACGCTGGCGGCGGAAAATACGCTGCGCTTCGGCCTGGAAGCACTGTATCCTCCATTCGAATCCAAATCTGCCAGCGGTCAGCTTGAAGGTTTTGATATCGATCTGGGTAAGGCCGTATGCGCCACTGCACAGTTGAAATGCACTTGGGTCGAAACCTCATTCGATAGCCTGATCCCGGCGTTAAAAGCACGCAAATTTGACGCCATTAACTCGGCAATGAACGTCACTGACCAACGTCGTCAGGCCATAGATTTCACCGACGCAATCTATCAGGTGCCGAACCGGCTGATCGCCAAGGCGGACAGCGGCCTGCTGCCAAATGCCGCCTCATTGGCTGGCAAGCATGTCGGCGTGTTGCAAGGCTCAATTCAGGAAACCTACGCCAAGGTACATTGGGCACCGCAAGGCGTGGACGTCGTGTCTTATCAGGATCAGAACCAGGCTTACCTTGATCTGACCGCCGGACGCCTCGACGCCACGCTGGTGATGGCTCCTTCAGGGCAAAGCGGTTTTCTGTCCCAGCCTGACGGCAAAGGCTTCGCCTTTGTTGGCGATGCGGTCAGTGACGACAAGATCCTGGGTGAGGGCATTGCCTTCGGCCTGCGTAAAGGGGATGACGCACTGAAGAAAAAGCTGAATGACGCCATCGTCAAAGTGAAACAGCAAGGCACTGTGAGCCAGTTGGCAAAGAAATACTTTGGCGATATTGATGTGACAGTGAAGTAAAAAAACCAGGGGCGGAAATCACTTCGCCCCTGTTTGCTTTAGCGATCGAACACCGAACTGTTCAACGCGCGATCTTGCTGATGGCGCTCCAGCGCCAGTTCAATCAGGCGGGTAATCAGTTGGCTGTAACTGACGCCACTGGCGGCCCATAATTTGGGATACATACTGATGTTGGTGAAGCCCGGCAGCGTGTTGATCTCGTTGATCACCACGTTGTTGTCCGGCGTCAGGAACACGTCCACACGCGCCAGACCGAAGCATTCCAGCGCACGAAACGCTTTCAGCGCTACGTCACGTATTTTGTCGCTCACCTCCGGCGTAATCGCCGCCGGCACGATCACCTGAGCACCCTGCTCATTGATGTACTTGGTGTCGTAGGAGTAGAAGGCATCGCTCAACACAATTTCACCACATAGGCTGGCCTGCGGTTCATCGTTGCCCAATACGGCGCACTCAATCTCACGGCCAACAATCGCCGACTCCACCAACACTTTATGATCGAAGCTGAACGCCAGCGTCACGGCAGCCTCAAAGCCGGCGCGATCCTGGACCTTGCTGACCCCCACCGAAGACCCCTGGTTAGCGGGCTTAACAAACAAGGGCAATCCCAGGCGTTCGCTGAGCTGTTCAAAGCTGAATTTCGCGCGATTAACGCGTGTCAGTGTCACAAACGGCGCGACTGCCAGCCCGGCATCACGCAATAAACGTTTCGTGACATCTTTGTCCATGCTGACCGCCGACCCTAGCACACCGGCACCGACAAACGGCAAATTGGCCATCCGCAACAACCCCTGCAGCGAGCCGTCTTCCCCGAGCGTGCCATGAACGATGGGGAAAATAACGTCGAGCTGGCCCAGCGTGCTGGCGCTGCCAGATTCGATCAGCTGTTGTTTTTCCTGGCCGGGGATCAGAGCCACATTTTTATTTGAGCGGTTCAGTGCTATCAGCGCCGGGTTTTCCGCATTCAGCAGATAATTGGACGCATCGTTAATGTGCCATTGCCCCTGCTTGTCGATCCCCAATAGCGTGACGTCAAACTTCTCTTTGTCGATTGCATCCACGATGTTCTTTGCCGATTGTAGCGAAACCTCATGCTCCGCCGATTTACCGCCAAAGATCACCCCAACACGTAATTTAGCCACGCCTTAAATCCTTCTGAAAAATCAGTGCAAAAAAAGTCGTTTATCACAATAAACGCATTGCCCGACGGCGGCAATCATTGTGACCCGGAATCTTCCTATGCCACGGATTGCACAATTCTCAACATCCCAAACGTATATACTTCGTATATAAATCGCTTATGGAGCTGATTATGGGCATTGTGAAAATTTCAGACGCACTGCATGACGATCTTCGCCTCGCAAGTCTCTCGATGACGCGTTCAATCAACGCGCAGGCGGAATACTGGATCAAGATCGGGATGTTGGCGGAATTCCATCCGGAACTGACCTACCCCCAATTGGTAAAAAAAATGATGAAAGATAACGCGCTGACGTTGAAGGAGATTGTCGGGTGAAAGAGATTGTGATCAAAACGTCGGAAGAAATTGCCAAAATGCGTCACTCTGGCGCCCTGCTGGCGCAGGTGTTTGCTATGCTCGATGAGGTGATTGTCGAAGGCATCTCTACTATGGAGATCAACGACCGCGCCGAAGCCTTTATCGTCAATGAGTTGAAGTCGCGCCCGGCCAGCAAAGGCCAGTACGACTTCCCTTATGTGCTTAATACATCGATCGACGATGTGATCTGCCACGGTATTCCTTCTGCCAGTAAAATTTTGCGTTCCGGCATGATCGTTAACGTAGACATTACGCTGGAAAATGACGGCTACATCGCTGACTCCAGTAAAATGTACTGCATCGGGCAGACCACGCCCTTGGCCAAGCGGCTGGTAAACACGGTGTATGAGTCACTGTGGCAAGGCATCCGCGTAGTGAAACCCGGAGCCACATTGGGTGATATCGGCCATGCTATTCAGCAGCACGCCGAAAAAGCCGGCTACAGCATTGTGCGCGAATACTGCGGCCACGGCATTGGTCGCGACATGCATGAAGAACCCGCGGTGTTGCACTTTGGCATGCCGGGCACCGGCATGGTATTACAGGAAGGCATGGTGTTTACCATCGAGCCCATGATCAACCAAGGTGATCATCGGATTAAGCAGAAAAAAGACGGTTGGACGGTAGTGACCCGCGACAAGAAGCTCTCTGCCCAATGGGAGCATACCGTCGCAGTAACCGCCGACGGCGTGGAAATCCTGACGCTGCGAGACGAAGAGCGTCGGGCTGGCTACCTGGAACGTTATTAATTCACGCAAGCTATCAACTTAATAAGCTAACAAGCTAATAGGCCATTACATTATTACCCTATGGCTCTCACTTTACCGCCGACGATACGGCGAACGGGAAAGGCATGGGGTACGACAGGGAGATCGGCATGACGCAGTTTACCAGCGCGACTAACCAGGCGTTTCTCAATCAGCTCAAAAGCATCGTCGGTGGCCCACAGCTGCTGACAGGCGAACGCAGCACCGAACGTTATCGCAAAGGCTTCCGTTCTGGCGAAGGCAAAGCGTTGGCGGTGGTGTTCCCCACGCGTCTGCTGCAATTGTGGCAACTGCTGGAGGCCTGCGTCGCCGCCGATAAAATTGTCATTATGCAAGCGGCAAATACCGGCCTGACTGAAGGTTCGACGCCCAGCGGCAATGACTATGACCGCGATATTGTGATTGTCAGTACCCTGCGACTTAACCATGTGCAGGTACTGGATAACGGCAAGCAGGTGGTGGGTTTCCCGGGCAGTACACTGAATCAGCTGGAAAAATTACTCAAGCCGTATGGCCGCGAACCCCATTCGGTGATCGGTTCCTCATGTATTGGTGCTTCGGTGATCGGCGGCGTGTGCAATAACTCTGGCGGTTCGCTGGTCAAACGCGGCCCAGCCTATACCGAGATGGCTTTGTACGCACAGTTGGGTGAAGACGGCCAACTGCGGCTGGTCAACCATTTGGGCATTAAACTCGGCAATACGCCGGAGGAAATCCTCACCCGCCTGGAAAAAGGCGATTACCGGCCAGAGGATGTTGAATATGGTGAACTGCGTGCGTCCGACAACGAATATGCCAGCCGGGTACGTGACGTCAATGCCGATACCCCTTCCCGATTTAACGCCGACAAACGCCGCCTGTTTGAGGCTTCCGGCTGCGCCGGCAAGCTAGCCGTATTTGCAGTACGGCTGGATACGTTTGAAAAAGAAGGCAAAGAACAGGTGTTTTACATCGGCACCAACGACACTGCCGTATTGACCGAACTACGCCGCCACATGCTCAGCACCTTCGACAACCTGCCGGTCGCTGGCGAATACATGCACCGAGATATTTTTGATATCGCCGAAGTGTATGGCAAAGACACCTTTATGATGATCGACAAGCTCGGAACCGATCAAATGCCGAGCTTCTTTACCTTAAAAGGCCGCATGGACGCCAGCCTCAACAAGCTGCCGTTGCTGCCGCATAACCTGACCGACAGGTTGATGCAGGGCCTGAGTCACCTGGCCCCCAGCCACCTGCCAAAACGGATGAAAGCGTACCGCGAGCGTTTTGAACATCACCTGCTGCTGAAAATGGCCGGTCCGGGCGTTGAAGAGGCGCAACAGTATCTGAGTCAGTATTTTGCCCATGGCAACGGAGAGTTCTTCGTCTGCACCCCAGACGAAGGCAAGAAAGCCTTCTTGCACCGTTTCGCCGCCGCAGGTGCCGCGGTGCGTTACCATGCGGTTCATGCCGACAAGGTAGAGGACATTTTGGCATTGGACATTGCGCTGCGCCGTAACGACACCGACTGGTTTGAAACCCTGCCGCCGGAAATCGACAGCCAACTGGTGCACAAGCTGTATTACGGCCACTTTATGTGCCACGTGTTCCATCAGGATTATGTGGTGAAAAAAGGCGTCGATAGCCACGCGCTGAAAGAAAAAATGCTCGAAATCCTCGACCAGCGCGGTGCGGAATACCCTGCGGAACATAACGTCGGCCACCTCTATCCGGCCAAACCCGACCTGCAAGCGTTTTACCGATCTGCCGATCCCACCAACAGCTTTAACCCAGGCCTCGGCAAAACCAGCAAGCGGAAGCACTGGGCCGATAACAAGGCGTAATAAGCCATCTCTCAGATTGCGCCCCCGACATTCGGGGGCCACCTCGTCTGGCAAGACGCATGTTAATTTTATGTTGCGCAGTCAACCAAACTTCACTATCTTGGTTTGGTTAATCACGCCCTGCGTTCAGGAATGCCCATGATTCAGTTTGCGCACATGAAAGATTCTGCGAACACGACCCTTCCGGCCGTCGTTCTGCTGTGCGCATCCTCTGCCCCACCCGCCGTTTTCTCTGTCGTCTCTGCGGTTGCCGCTTACCCGCCACGCTCTGTGGTTGTGCGCTAAGCCAAACCGAATTCTCTTCTCCAGCATTGCTTGATGTGCGTCCCGGCATAGAACGCCGTGTCTGCTGGAGCTTATTATTTTCACGACAGGTGAAAACTCAATGCGATTTATGTCTCAATGGGCCAACGCGGGCCTCGCGACCTTATTCGTCCTGCTCTGGAGCAGCGGCGCAATTTTCTCACGCTGGGGGCTGGAACATGCATCCGCCTTTGCTTTTTTGTTCTTCCGCTGTGCTATCGCGCTGGCATTGCTGCTGGCGATAGGCCTGTGGCAACGGCAATACCTGCCCGCCCCTGGCACCCGCCGCCGTGTCGCACTGATCGGACTGTTAATGATTGGCAGTTATCAGATTTGCTATCTGCTGGCGCTGGAACAAGGTATTACCCCTGGTGTACTGGCAACCCTGCTTGGCGTGCAGCCGATACTCACTCAGTTCATTACTGAACGCCGGTGTTCGGGGCTGCGTGGTCTTGGCCTGTTGTTGGCCATGGGCGGCTTAACGCTGGTGGTGTATCAAAGTCTGATGATTGCGCATTTTTCGCTGGTTGGCATGCTGTGCGCTTTTATCGCTCTCGGCTGCATGACCGCCGGTACGCTGCTGCAAAAAGGTCTGGCACAGCCGCCTTTGGCGGTCTTGCCGTTACAGTACGCCGTCGGACTGTTGATGTGCACCTTGGTGCTGCCGTTTGAACCCCTCCGCGTCGACTGGAGCATGGCCTTTATTGTGCCTCTGCTATGGATGGCCGTGGTAATTTCGGTGTTGGCCACCTTTTTGCTGTATCAGCTGATTCAACGCGGCAACCTGGTGCAAGTCACTAGCCTGTTTTACCTGATCCCGGCGGTGACCGCGCTACTGGACTATCTGCTGCTCGGGCACGCGCTGGCAGCCATCAGTATGCTGGGCATGGCGGCGATTCTGGCCGGCGTCATGCTGGTATTTCGCCAGCCCTAAATAGCAAAAGCCCCTCACGCCAAACCGGCATGAGGGGCAATATTAAAATGACATCAGAATAACCAGGAACCATACCCCCACAGCAGTACCGTTACCCCAAGCAGCAGCTCAAGCAACAAGATGCCAATGGCAAAGGTCGAGCTGGAGAAGATAAACCCTTCTTTACTGTCGATATTCAGGAAGTGCGGTATGCCCAGATTCAGCAGATAGCCCGAATAACACAGGCCAATCACGCCGACAAACAGGCACAGCCACACAACGGGATACAACGCCACTATACCGCTGAGGAACATCGGCGTAGCAACATAACCGGCAAACACCATGCAGCGGTGCAAGCTCGGACGGACTTCATAACGCCGTGCCATCCAGTGGATGACTTTCCCCATGATTGCCACGCCCGCCAGCATCAGCAAATAAAAAGCGACAGCCGTATAAGATGCGGTGAACGTATTGAGCCGGATGGCATGTCCTTCGCCGGAGAGCCAGCCCAGTTGGGTGGTACCGATAAACGCGCAAACCACCGGGATCAGCGCCAATAACAGGACATGATGGGTGTAAAGGTGCGAGACGCTTTCGTTCTCGCTTTTAATGTGTTCGAACTCGGTGCTTGGATGCGCCAGAAGTCCCCAAACATGATTAACCATGAGACACCTCCTCATCGCCGTAGGTCGCGATCGGCGAACGAATTTACCCCTCTGACGGATGACTAACCGTACGAGGATTGCGGCCACGGGGCTCTCTCCCCTGTATTAATTATAGTCTTTCGCTGAAAAAACGTTCGGAAAGCACAGACGTAACCACAGTTTGTTTTATAATTCGCCCACTGCGCCACTGCCGTGAGAAACGCCATGTCATCTGTCCTTACCGTTCGCCATGTTGGCATTGTCGATGTCGACGCCGGACAAAATGTCACCGTCGTTCAGCCCTGCAATCTGTATGGCTGCCGGCTCGGCGAGGGCGTATTCGTCGGGCCCTTTGTCGAAATCCAAAAAAACGTCAGCATTGGTGCCCGCAGCAAAATCCAGTCACACAGCTTTATCTGTGAATATGTCACCATCGGCGACGATTGTTTCATCGGCCACAATGTCACCTTCGCGAACGATCTGTTTAAAGAAGGCGCCCCCAATGCCGATGCCGCAAGCTGGGGCCGCACACTGATTGGTGATCATGTTTCTATTGGCTCCGGTACCACGGTGCTGGCAGTGGAAATTTGCAGCGGCACCGTGATCGGTGCCGGGTCAGTCGTCACCAAAAACATCACCCGCAAAGGGATCTATGCCGGTAATCCGGCGCGTTTGTTGAGGGAGCTTGCCCCATGAGCCCAGCGATCCAAATTACTCCCGTCACCCGTTTACCCGACGGGTACCTGACAAGCTGCGACTTTGGCTTTCAGATTGCACGCTATGCCCAGCCGGCTTTCGACACGCCGATCGACAGTTGGCCGCTGCTGCCGGTCACGCCATTCCGCAAAGACTACCCGTTAGCCCCGTTCGTCAATGAGGAAAGCGAAACCTTTTTGGCCCGTCATCGTGGCGAGGCGGTGGGTCACATCACGCTCAGCAATAACTGGAATGGCTATGCGCTCATCGAAGAGATCGTCGTCAGTGCCCATGTGCGCCGCCTGGGGATTGCGACAGCCCTGCTTGAAACAGCGAAGCTCTGGGCACAACGCCACGAAACTTCCGGCCTGATGCTCGAAACGCAAAATACTAACCTGCCCGCCTGCCGCTGCTATCAACGTTTTGGTTTTATCCTCGGCGGTATCGACCATTTGCTGTATCGCGCTCATCCTGACCTCGCCGATCACGAGATCGCGCTATTCTGGTATTTGCCGTTTAACAGCGAAATGGGGTATTGAGTGATAGCCGACCGTTGAGGCTGTGTTTAAGCATTAAAACGCCGGACCAAGGTGAGAACTGTTAACATTTGTCTGTTAACACGCCAAAACCGTGGGGGGTACAATGTACAAGGTTGTTTCATTGATATTGGCTATTGCGCTTGCCGGTTGTGCAGATAAAATCCCCGTAAGGCAAACGCCTGAACCCATTTCCACCCCACCTGCAAATCTCAAGGCCAGCATGGATAATCACACGTTAAATGAACTCAACGCTCTTCTTTCCTTGCGCGCTGCCGCGCCGGCAGACGTGCAAAAAGATAACGGACGCATGATCGACCTGCTATCCCGGCCATTCCTTGGTACAGCCTACGTCGCGAATATGCTGGTGGGTTCGCAGGATACACCGGAAAAATTGGTGATCGACTTCCGCGGTTTGGATTGCTTTACTTATATCGATTATGTCGATGCCTTGAGTCAGGCAAACAACCAGGCAGACTTTGTCCAGCGGCTGATTCACATTCGCTACGCCAACGGCGACATTAACTTCCTGCAACGCAAACACTTCTTTACCGACTGGTCACACCAGGCTAAAACCAACGTGACGGATATTACCGCTACACTCAGCCCGCACAGTGTCACGCTGACGAAAAACCTGAACCAGAAGTCCGACGGCAGCAGCTATTTGCCGGGCCTGAAAAACGTACAGCGCAGTATCACGTACCTGCCCAGTGATTTTATTGATGACCACGTGTTGGCCCAGTTGCACACCGGTGATTATATCGGTATTTACACCAATCTGGCCGGCCTGGACGTTACCCATACCGGCATCTATATCATGACCCCAAACGGCCCCGTGCTGCGTAATGCCTCTTCACGCAAAGAGAATATGCAGGTGGTGGACTCGCCCTTTATGGATTACGTGCTGGCCACGCCAGGCATCGTGGTTTTGCGCGCAAAATAAAGGTGCACAATAAAACGTCCGGTTATTAGCTATACCTCTTTGTGCTGAGCAAGTGTTTGACTTCCCCGCAGGTTCAGGCTTAGCTAGCAGTACAAAACCAACTGATTTTATTGTTTTTTTCAGGGAAAACTTGATGACCAAAAACTGGCGTTATACCCCTCTGCTGGCAGCGTTCGCCGCCGTACTGGCGCTTCAAGGCTGCGAGAAAAAAACCGATCAGAACCATATCAAGGTCGGGGTAATCAACGGTGCAGAACAGGACGTGGCGGAGGTCGCCAAGCAGGTGGCTAAAGACAAATACGGCCTGGACGTCGAACTGGTCGGGTTCAGCGGTTCACTGCTGCCCAACGACGCTACCGATAAAGGTGAGTTGGATGCTAACGTCTTCCAGCACCGCCCGTTCCTCGAACAGCAGAATAAAGATCACGGATATAAACTGGTCGCGGTCGGCAATACCTTCGTGTTTCCTATGGCCGGTTATTCGAAAAAAATCAAATCACTGAAAGAATTGCAGGATGGCGCGGTCATTGCCATTCCCCTGGATCCCACCAACCTCGGCCGTGCGCTGCTCCTGCTGGAGAAAACCGGCTTGATTACGCTGAAACCGGGCAAAGGGCTGCTGCCAACCTCGCTGGATATCAGCGCCAACCCGCATAACTATAAGATTATGGAATTGGAAGGGGCGCAATTGCCTCAGGTGCTGGACGATCCCAAAGTCACCGTGGCTGTCATCAGCACCACTTACATCAACCAAACAGGCCTGACACCCACCAAGGACGGCATCTTTATCGAAGACAAGAATTCACCATACACCAACATCATAGTGACGCGTGAAGACAACAAAGATGCACCTAACGTACAAAACTTCATCAAAGCCTACGAGTCGGATGAAGTGGCCAAGGCCGCCGAAAAAATCTTTAACGGTGGTGCGGTAAAAGGCTGGTAATGTCAATTGCGGGTTCTCATCGCAGAACCCGTACCCCTCCCTCAAAATATCCCCATCCTCCCCCTTGACCCTAACGCGACGTCAGGCTTTAGTATTTCTGCACGCACAAGGGAGGAGCACACTTCATGTTACTGAAAGTTGGCGAACTGGCTCGCCGTTCCGGCATCACGGTCAGGACGTTACATTACTACGACAGCATAGGTTTGCTGGTTCCTTCTGCGCGTTCCGACGCCGGCTATCGCTTATATAACCGGGCCGACATCACTCGCCTGCACCATATTCAGGCATTGCGCCGAATGGGGGTGACGCTGGCGGAGGTCGGGGCAATTCTGGCGCGTTCAGGGATGGCACTCACCACCGTGATCGAACAGCAAATCACCATGCTGAATCGGCAACTGGTGCAGACCGCCACACTGCGCGACCGTTTACAGCAAATGCACGCACAGCTTTCCGTCGGTGACGAACCTGAGTTGAACGACTGGCTGGCTACGTTGGAGTTAATGACCATGTACGATAAATATTTTACCGCAGACGAACTGGCACAACTGCCTTTCTATCAGGCCAACCCAACGCGTAACCGGGAATGGGGCGAACTGGTCAGCGGTATTCGCCAGCTGATCGAAAACGGCGTTGCGCCGCAAGCGCCACAGGCTCAGGATCTGGCCCGACGTTGGATGCTGATGCTGGAACGCGATACCGCAAACAACCCGGCATTTCTTACTCGGTTAAATGCCATGCATGCCGAAGAGCCTTCAATGCGCGAACAAACGGGCATCACCCCGGCAATGACTGATTACGTCACCCGCGCATTTGCTGAAACCAAGCTGTCTATTTACCAAAAATACCTGTCGGCAGAAGAGTACGCCTATGTCCGCCGGCACTATTTCACCCGGCTGCAGGAATGGCCGGCATTGATAGCCCAGTTCCACCAGGCATTGAATGACGGTGTACCGCCAGAATCTGAACGGGCGACACGCCTGGCAGCTCAATGGCTTGAGCTGTTCCAATCCTATGCGGGTACCGACCCCGCCACTCAAATGAAAATCCGCCAGGCAATGGAGCGTGAACCTACGTTGGTTGAGGGCACCTGGCTAACACCGCCGCTGTTGCGTTATTTGCAGCAGGCGGTGGCGCAGTTGATGCGTGGTTAGCCTCACTCAGCCGAGGGTGTCCACCAGCCGGGTAATACCGACAACGTCCGCATAGCAGTCCAATAAAAATGCCGTCACGGCGGCAATGCCCGGTGCATGACGGATGTCGTTATGCACCGTTAGCCAAATCTCGCGCTGGAGCGAACGCGTTCCCGCAAGACGATCAAGCCCCAGTTCCTGGCCGATAAAATGAGGCAACAGCGCAATGCCCGTGCCGGCTTCCGCAGCTGCGGCCTGAATCATCAAGTCGTTGCTGCGCATGACCAGCGCTCGCTCGCCAGCCTGCTCCAACAGCCATTTCTGCTGGACCGAAGCCGCCCGCGGATCGTGATAACCGATAAACCCCCATTCTGTCTCCGGCGTCGCCTGTAAATACCCCGCATTGGCATACAGACCAAATTCAACAGTGCCAATCTTTCGGGTGACCAGATCGCTCTCACTGGCGCGACTGAGGCGAATGGCAATATCCGCTTCCCCGCGCAGCAACGAGACGTTAGCCGTATCCGCCAGTAAGGTCAGCTGTAAATCGGGATAACGCCGCTGTAACTGGACAATGCGCGGCGCGATCAGCTTCAGCCCCATCACGGGCGGTACGCTTAGCGTCACGACCCCTGCAATGCCCTGTCGGCCGCTGAGTGCGGCGCGGCCGACCGCAAAAGCGTTGAGGGTCATGCTGTCGCCCTCTGCGGCGATTCGTTGTCCGTCGGCAGTCAGCAAGTAGCTGCGCGGGCGACGATCCACCAACTTTAACTTGAGCGACGTTTCCAGACTGGCAATACGCCGAGCGACGGTGGCGTGATCGACCTTCAAGCTGCGGGCGGCACCCGACAGCGATTTTTCCTGCGCGAACACCATGAAGTAGTGCAGATCTTCCCAATTAAACATGGGCGTTTTCTCACATCAAAAGTGAACATATGGGGAATATTAACGCAAAGAGTTAGAGCGCAAACTGTTTTCTGTTTATTTTGTCACCACAGGAAACCATGATGAAAACCTCGCTGCCGCTGGCCTATCTGGGCGTCATTGTCGCCACCTTTTTCTGGGGCACCAACTTTAATGCCGGTGCCTACATCATCGCCCATCAGCCACCAATCAGCGCATCTATCGAACGTTTCAGTTTGGCAACGCTGGCGCTGTTGGTGTTTTTCGGCCTGCGCGGGCAGCTGCGCCTGAGTACGCTGAAAAGCAACTGGCTGGCTTATCTAGTGCTGGGTGTACTGGGGTTCACGATATTCAATCTGTGCACCTTTTTCGGTCTGCAGTCCACCACGCCGGTCAATGGCGCGCTGATCCTCGCCACGACACCGTTATGGACACTGGTCTTTGGCGTAATTTGGGAGAATGAAAAACTGAACGGATCACGCATCGCCGGTCTGCTGGCTGGTTTTATCGGCGTGGTGTTGGTGATCACCAAAGGCCATATTCAAACGCTGTTGCGTCTGGAGGTGAGCCCCGGCGATGGCATTATTTTACTCGGTAGCCTCGCCTGGGCATTGAATATGGTTGGCACCCGTCGTCTGGTCCGTCATGCCACTGCCATCGAAAACACCAGTTATTCAATGCTGTTCGGCACCCTGGCCCTGCTGCCCCTGGGATTTATCTTCGAGAACCCACTGCAAAACCTGGCCTCAGCCAGCCTTGGCGTACATGCCGCCGTGGCGTATCTGGCACTGTGTGGGTCACTGCTGGCCTACTTGCTGTGGTTCAACGGGCTGGAAAAAATCGGTTCGGTACGCACCGCAATTTTCTTTAATCTGGCGCCGGTTTTCACCATGTTGGTGGCAACAGTCACAGGTACCGCCCCCAATGCTTGGCAGTTGGCCGGGGCAGCCTGGGTGATCCTTGGCGTGCTTTTGGCTTCGGGCATATTCATGCGTTTTATGCCACGGCGCTCGGCCATAGGTTAACCATAGGTTTTTCTTATCTTCAGCATAAGAAAGCCCAATTTACCTTGTTGTAGAACAGGGTGCATAATGCGTTTATCTTCTTATTTTTCAAGGTAAACAGGTATCCCTATGCCTCCAGCAGCTCCGCTGATGCTTGTCGACGCTACGCCAGACGACATGGCCGCCGTACTGCAGATTTACACCCATCATGTGTTGTACGGCGCAGCGTCATTTGAAGAAATGCCCCCGACGTTGGAAGAAATGCAACAGCGCCTCAGCAAAGTGCAGGAAGCGGGCTTACCCTGGTTGCTCGCCAAACAAGCACATCTCGTGGTGGGTTATTGCTATGCCACACCTTATCGACCGCGCCCGGCCTACCGGTTCACCGTGGAAGACTCCGTCTATATCGCCGAGGGTCAGCAGGGGAAAGGTATCGGTAAAGCGTTGCTGTCAGAACTGATTGCCCGCTGCGAACGCGGCCCCTGGCGTCAAATGTTGGCGACCGTCGGCAATGCCAAGGATAATCATGGCTCGCTGGCCTTGCATCAGAAACTGGGGTTTACCAGCGTAGGCACATTAAAAGCGGTAGGCTTTAAGTTCGGT
The DNA here is from genome assembly GCF_017832355.1 of Serratia sp. PL17. GTDB lineage: Bacteria > Pseudomonadota > Gammaproteobacteria > Enterobacterales > Enterobacteriaceae > Serratia. The sequence continues at coordinate 56,468 of NZ_JAFIBY010000001.1, read as the reverse complement.
GAATGGCGTGACACCCATATCATGCAGCGCATGCTGGGAGAGGGTAATCATAGTTTGCCGCAGAATAATAAATAAACCGGGTGCAGAAGATGCACCCGGCGAAATGATCAGGCTTTTAAACGACCGCGAATCGTACCCAGAGCCGACACCACCAGCAGCACTGCACCGCCGGCAACCAGGCCGAACGCCACATTGAGTAAGGCGGGAATAACGCCCTGTAGGATATGACCGAAGGTCGGCACCACGGTGGCGTAAGATGCCCAGTCTTCAAACAGATGATGTACAGGCGGTAGGCCGTGGGTCAAAATGCCGCCCCCGACCATAAACATGGCGATAGTACCGACAACGGACAGGGTCTTCATAAGATAAGGCGCGGCACTGACAATCCCATTGCCGATCGAACGTACCAGTTCGCTGCTTTTTCGGCTCAGATACAGCCCCAAGTCATCGAGTTTAACGATGCCGGCCACAATGCCGTAAACCCCCACCGTCATGACAATCGCAATACCGCACAGTACGATCACCTGTTGGCTGAAGGTCGCGCCAGCCACGGTACCCAATGTAATGGCGATAATCTCGGCAGAAAGCACAAAGTCGGTGCGGATCGCGCCCTTTACCTTGCGTTTTTCGTAGGCCACCACGTCTTCCGTGGCGTCCAACGCGTCTTTTTTCTCTTCACCCGCTTGTTTGCTGTGGGTCAAGCTATGAAACACCTTCTCAAAACCTTCGTAACACAGGTAGGCACCGCCCACCATCAGCAGCGGAGTGATCGCCCAAGGCGCGAATGCACTGATCAATAATGCCAGCGGCACCAGAATCGCTTTATTAATAAACGACCCCTTGGCCACGCCCCACACCACCGGCAGCTCGCGGTCGGCCTTTACCCCAGACACCTGCTGCGCATTCAGCGCCAGATCGTCCCCCAAGACCCCGGCAGTTTTTTTCGCCGCCATTTTGGTCATCAACGAGACATCGTCCAACAGTGAGGCAATATCATCAATTAAAGTCAGTAAGCTACTTCCGGCCAAAGTGATCCATCCTTTTCAACGTCATTGGTCATTATCCGTTTAGCATAGTGTTAAACACCCCTGAATGGGTATGGGGCGATCGCTGAAAACACCAAGGTTATCGGCCTAAATCACCGGCCGGCACGTTCAACTGCCAGGACAAACCAAAGCGGTCATTCAGCCAGCCGAAACGGGCGCTGAAACCATAATCATCGATCGGCATCAAGACCTCACCGCCCGCAGCCAGACGGGTAAAAATCCGCTCCAGTTCCGCGTCGGTCGCGAGATTAACGTGCAGTGACACCGCGGGGGTAAAGCTGAAATCGTGGCTGACTGGGCTGTCGGTAAAGACCAGGTTATGCCGTTCAAAATCGATAGCCGCGTACTTGATCCGCCGCGGCCCCGTATCCTGCTCATCATAATGCTGCACCTGCTGAACCCGGAAACCGGGGAACAGTTCGCTATAAAGATCAATCGCCTGTTGGGCATCGCCCTGAAACATGACAAAGGTTGAAACGTTACTCATTGGATGTTCCCTCTGCGTACGATAGGGTATTCATTGATGATAGCGGATGGATAAGCCGCCGCGACGGTTGAAAGGAGGAAAGATGACCATCACCCACCGTCTGGCCCAGTTGAGCGATCTTGCCAGCCTGCTGGCACTGTATCAGGAATTGCGCCCGCAAGATCAACCGATGCGCCCAGACACTGCGTTGCGTGCATTGCAACGCCTGCTGGACAATCCGGCAATTCGTCTGGTCGTTAGCACTCTGGACGAACGCCCCATAGCAACCTGCATGCTGGCCATGGTACCGGGGCTGGTCCATCAAGCGCAGCCGTTCGGCATTATTGAACACGTGATCACAGCCCCATCGCATCGCGGGCAAGGCATTGCATTAGCGATGCTCGAATACACGCTGCAATTGGCATGGCGAAAAGGGTGCTACAAAGTGATGCTGCTCTCCGGCCAGCAACGTACCGGCGCACATCAGCTGTATCTGCGCGCCGGGTTCGACGGCGATCGAGAGCGAGGATTTGTGATCAGACGCCCTGAAGGGCGATAACGGCCTGCAGAAAGGCTCCGCAGGCCGCAGAACAGATTATTCGGTGTCGTTCTTCGCCAGACGGGCGTCTTTTTGGCGACGATAGTCACGAGCCGCCGCAGGGATCGGCGTGACCTTACCGGTTTCAATCCAACTGCGCAGGCGGTTGGCATCAGCAAAGTGGGTATATTTGCCGAAAGCGTCCAATACTACCAACGATACTGAACGGCTGCCGATCACAGTACGCATCGCCAGGCAATGCCCCGCTTCGTTAGTGAACCCGGTTTTGGTCAGTTGGATGTTCCATTTCGGGTTGTACACCAGATGGTTGGTGTTACGGAATGGCAGCGTATAGTTTGGATCCTTGAACGTCGCCATGCGTTCAGTGGTAGTACTGAGCTGGCCGATCAGGGGATATTGTTTGGTCGCGATCAACAGTTTGGTCAGGTCACGTGCAGTCGACACGTTATGAATCGACAACCCGGTTGGCTCCACATAGCGTGTATTGGTCATGCCCAGAGACTTCGCCTTGGCATTCATCGCTTTAATGAACGCGCCGTACCCGCCCGGATAATGGTGCGCCAGGCTGGCGGCCGCACGGTTCTCTGACGACATCAGCGCCAGCAACAGCATATCTTTACGGCTGATTTCGCTGTTCAGGCGGACGCGCGAATAGACCCCTTTCATCTCCGGTGTCTGGTGAATATCTACCGACAGCATTTCATCCATCGGCAAATGAGCATCCAGCGTCACCATTGCGGTCATCAGCTTCGTGATGGAGGCAATCGGCACCACTTCATCAGGATTGCGCGCATACATCACCTTGTGGGTCTGCATATCCACGACCATCGCACTGCCGGACGCCAATTCAGGCTCGGCGGCACGGGTGACGGCATTATTTTCGCTGGCCAGCGCGCGCGGCGCGATGCCTGCTCCTGCCTGCAAAGCGAGCAGGGTTAGTACCAAAACACGTATTTTCACATGCATTACTCTGTCACTGAAGAAGATGAAGGTCTTATTTTTCCGAATTATATGTGAGGGATCTTAAGTTGGCACTGGGATTATGCGAGCCGATTTGTGACAAATTCTGTCGGACAGAAAATTGCGCAAACCGCGAGCGCTCTGGGGTGAGCGCCCGCGATAAAAAAGTTACAGTGCCGGTTGCCAGGCCGACTGCGGTAACAGATACAAACCGGGCGTTTGGCGAGCCCCCTCGCCAACGATATGACCAATGCCCGCAGCCATCACCGCCAGTGTTACGTCAAAGGCATTCAGGCTGTCACCGTAGCCCGCCGTCAGGTTAAACATCGACCCGTTAGCCAGTAAATAAACCGTTTTATCACCCAGTTGGTAGGCATTCACAAACGGCATAGGCTCGCTGTGCGGCAGGCTCTGCAAGAAGCCGACGTCAATTTCCGCCGTCACATGGCCGACGTTAAGAATGAATACGCCATCCTTCACGTGCTGTAAGTGTTGTGCCGACAATACGTTTTTAGCCCCGGTGGCAGTGGCAATGACATCAGCTTGGCTGACTGCGCTCGCCAAATCGACCACGGCCCAGCCATCGTAACGTGCTTGCAGTGCGCGTGCCGGATCGATCTCTGCCACAATCACCTGCCCGCCATAGGCTTTTGCCGCCGCAGCGACGCCTTGCCCAACCAGGCCATAACCAATCACCACTACGCATTTTTCATGCAGCGTCAGATGGGTTGTCTGGAAGAACGTGTGCCACGCGGTCAGGCCGACCATATGGCGATTATGCAGCCCTTCTTTGACCGGCAAGTCATCCCAGTTGAAAATCGGATAACGCGGCGCCATGCCGTTCAGCCGACTAATACCAGAACCGGTCGCCTCCAGCCCGGCGATAATCTGCGGCCCCTCGGTTGACTGGTGCAGGCGTGTGGTCAGGTCCGCGCCCATTTCACACAGGTGGGTCGGTTCCCAGGCCAAGGCACGGTCAAACGATGCAGACCAGTCGGCGTCACTCATATCACGCCAGGCATACGCCTGCGCGCCGCGGCGTTCTAACCAGGCCACCACATCATCCTGCACCGTCGTCGGGTTACAGGTGGTTAAGTATATCGCTGCGCCCTTATCCAGTAAGCCTGCCACCAGCGGTGCCATTTTCAGATCCAAGTGCATATTGCAGGCCAACCGCACACCGCTTAAATCGGGCAACGCGGCAACGGCTGCACGGGTTCGTGGCATATGACGCATGGCCCAATCCAGTTCACTTTCAAAATCCTGATACATCTGTCACTCCTCTACTGCGCCACGCCACCAGGGCGCGACGGGATAATTTAACCGGCGCGGCTCAGGCGCTTAATCGCCTGCGGCGACAGGCCAAAGACGCGAATAAATGCCCGCCGCATGCGCTCGGGATCGCTAAAACCCACGGCGCGAGCAATTGACTCCAGCGCTTCACTGCCCTCTTCAATCCGCACTCTGGCCGCCTCAACCCGCAGTTGCTCAATCACTTTGGCCGGCGTCTGGCCGGTTTCTGCGCGGAACAGCCGTCCAAATTGACGTTCGCTCAGACAGGCGGCATCAGCCAACCCCGACACCGTCAGGGGGTGATGCAGATGCTCGCGAACATAAGAAAGCGCGCTGCGAATGCGATCTGAGGACGGGTTCAATTCCAACAGCAGCGAATACTGCGACTGGCCTCCGGGGCGACGGTGGTACACCACCAGCTGCCGCGCCACGTTGGCAGCCAGTTCGCTGCCGAGATCTTCCTCAACCATCGCCAACGCCAAGTCGATACCGGCAGTGATCCCGGCGGAAGTCCAGACCGCGCCATCGCGGATATAAATACGATTACTGTCAACGCGGATGCGCGGATAACCCTGCTGCAAACGTGCAGCATGGTACCAGTGGGTGGTCGCTCGCTTACCGTCCAGCAAGCCTGCTTCGGCCAGAATAAATGCCCCAGTGCACACACTGGCCATACGCCGTACCTGATGGCTTTGCCGGTGCAAAAACGCCAGCAACGCCGCAGACTGCGCAGCGACGACATTACCGCTTCCCCCCGCAACCAACAAGGTGTCGAAGTGCCCCTCGTCGAACGGGTGCGTAAGCACTTCCACACCCGATGAACTCATCACGCTGCCCCCCAGTTCTGATAACGGCACACAGCGATAAACCGGGGTCGCCGTGAACTGATTGGCGTTATCGAACGCCGCCAATGGCCCAGCAAAGTCCAGCAGGTTAAAACCGGGGAAAACCACAAAGCCGATATTTTTCATCATGGCGCTTTTTGAGGGTTATATGTCATACAAGACAAAAACAGGGCGACTATTATGAGCCAAGTTAAATGATAAAACTGAGGCGAATATCATGTCTGAACCGTTAGTGATTGTTTTTCCGATCTATCAGGGCGTCACCCAGCTCGATTTTACCGGCCCACTGCAGTTTTTACGGCACATGCCAGGCGCAGAGATTGTCGTCGCCTCAGTCGGTGGCGCAGATATCAGCGCTGAAGGATTGCACTTTACCCAATTACAGAAGCTCGAAGAGGTGACTCGCTGCGACGTACTCTGCGTGCCCGGCGGTGCCGGTTGCACCCAGGCACTACAGAATGACGACTTTATGCGCCAGATCCGCCGCCTGGGGCCCGATGCCCGGTATCTGACCTCGGTCTGCACCGGCTCGTTGATCCTGGCCGCGGCGGGTCTGTTGAAGGGCAAACGCGCAGCCTGTCATTGGACCATGCGCGACAGCCTGTCGCTGTTTGGCGCCATCCCCAGCCACGCACGGGTAGAACGCGACGGCAACGTGATCAGTGGCGGCGGCGTAACCGCCGGTATCGACTTTGCCCTGGCGTTGATCGCCGAATTGCATGATGAGGAAACCGCGCAGACGATTCAACTGTATCTGGAATACGCGCCGGCGCCGCCGTTCCTCGGGGGAACATCTGAGCTGGCACCTGCGCATATTCTGGCGCGCGTTCAGGCACAAATGGCTGACAGCCTGCGGCAACGTCAGGCACTGGTGGCGCAGATTGCCTCCCGCGGTTAGTCCACAGGGCGTATACTAAACCTTATGTGTTATAGACATAGGGAATCAGGATGGCGGATTTAGCCCATTATATTACGGACTACGGCTATTGGGCGTTGTTCATCGGCTGCCTGGCCGAAGGCGAGACCATCACGCTGCTCGGTGGCATTGCCGCGCATCAGGGACTGTTGCATTTACCTTGGGTGATTGCCGTCGTGGCCTTGGGTGGCACACTGGGGGATCAGGTGCTGTTTTTCCTCGGCCGCCACTTTGGTGGACGGGTGATTTCACGCATGAAAAGCCAGGAAAAACGTATCGAACGGGCCAGAAAATTGATAGCTCGTCACCCGATGCTGTTCGTGATTGGCGTTCGTTTTATGTATGGTTTCCGCATTATCGGGCCCGTGTTGATCGGAGCCAGCAAGTTGCCGCCGTCACGCTTTGTGCCGCTGAACATTCTCGGTGCCATCCTGTGGGCAACGATCTTTGTACTGCTGGGGTATTTCGGTGGTGAAGCGATTACCCGCTTTATTTCCGGCTTCGACAAACGACTCACCAGCGTGCTGTTTTGCGCACTGGTGATCGCCGCTATCTTGCTGCTACGGTTTTGGTGGCGCCGCCGCCATGCCGATTAAGGCTATACCCAACATAATTGGCGTTGCATTGAGGCGGCGACGAACCGCCCCCGAGAGCGTACACAGAGTACGTGATCGGGGTAAGTGCAGGCAGCAAGCCAAGATGCCACTTCAAGCGGGCAAGGCACTATCGGTTTAGCATCAGCTTCAGGCCGAGCAGCGCCAGCACACCGCCACCGAGCCGATCGAACCCGGCTTTAAAACGCAGATAAGTGCGCCGCGGGCGCGGTGACGACAGGACAAATGCCACGAAGGCATACCACACGACATCGATCGTCAGTGCGATCACTGGCAGCACGACATACATCACCGGCGAAATTTTATGGCTGAGCAACGCGGCAAACACACTGCCAAATACAATGGCGGTGTTGGGGTTGCCCAGTTGCGTCAGCAAGCCGGTGGTAAATGCCTTGCGGAACCCCAGGTGTTGCTCACCAACCGCCTCTACGCTCAGCGGCTGGTTGGCGCCTCGCAGCATTTTACAGGCCAGATAGATAAGATAAGCACCCCCCAACACTTTAAGTGTGGTGTAGAGCCACGGCAGCGCCAGCAGCAGTGACTGCAACCCCAGCAGGGCGATGAGCGCAAAGATAAAACAGCCGACGCCCATGCCCAATGCAACCGCCATACCGTCGCGGCGCGAAGAGGCAACGGCGGTACGCGCGACAAGAACAAAGCTTTGCCCTGGGCTCATCGCCCCGAGCGTAATCGCCCCACTAATGCTTAATACCGATAATGCCGTTTCGCTCATCATATTTTCTGCGCCCCCTGACATCCCATTGCTCAAAGTAGCGCAGCGATGAAAATAAAAGCAATGAGATAGCGGGAATTATTCTGTTTGCGACATATCACGCATCAACGCTACCAGTTCACCGGCGGCCTTATCCAGCGGTCGGCTTTTTAACCAGATCAGATGCATCGGCAAGCGCAGTTCATTTTTGGTATTTTTGAACTTCAACCGGATGAGACGCCCCTGCGCCAACAAAGGTGCAGTCAGCGACAGTGGAAAATTCCCCCAACCCAAACCGGCCTCAACCATACTTAGCGCCATCGGCAGGCTGTCGGTACGCCAGTAAGACTCCGCCACGCGAGGCCGCAGATCGGCAATAGGCAGGTCGCGGCTGGCCACCATAATCTGCCGTACGTTGACCAAATCCTCGAGAAACAGCTCATCCGCCACACCGTTCAGCGATGAGTGCAGTGGCGAAAGTGTGGCAACCAACGATTCCGCACCCACGAAATGAAACTGTTCCTGGCTGTTAATATTCAGGCCACCAAACGCCAGGCAGACACCCACCCTGCCCTGGTGCAGCATATGAAGCACATCATCCTGCGGGGCCGTCAGCACTTCGATATTCAGCAGGGGATAGCGTTCAGCCAGCGTTTTGATCGCCACCAGCAGACCGCTGCTATTGATGTCCGAGGCGACACCGACTGATAACGTGCTCTCTAACCCTTGCGACAGCTCGATAGCATGGTTCTGTAATTGCTTAAGCTGGTCGGCAATCAGCCGCGCGTGCGGTGCCAACGCCAATGCCAACGGCGTCGGTACGGGTTCACGGTGCGAACGGTCAAACAATGGAAACCCCAACTCTGCTTCCATGTTGGCGATGCCCATGCTGACCGCAGAAGGCACGCGGCGCAGTGAGCGAGCAGCAGCGGAAAACGAACCGCGATCCAATACCGCCAGAAACAGCTCAATATTATCGCTGGAAAAATTCATTGCATTACCTGTCAGTAAAACTGACAGCTCCTGACTTTTTCTATCAATATGATTGACGCTATCTTACTCGCCAGACGGCAAAAGGTCACCCGACCGCAAAGCCAAAAATTCAGTCAGGATCAGGAGATAAGTAATGCAGGGCGTTAAACGCAAACTGGTGTATGTCACCGCCTATGAAATTATCGGCATGACGATCTCCGCACTCGGATTAGCCCTGCTTTCCGGCAATGCGCCAAGCAGCACCGGGCCGTTGGCCGTGATCATCACGACGATCGCCGTAAGCTGGAACTTTATTTATAACTCGCTGTTTGAACTGTGGGAAAGCCGCCAGGCATCACGCGGCCGTACGCTTAAACGCCGTATTCTGCATGCCATCGGTTTTCAATTAACGCTGGTGGTGTATCTGATCCCGCTGATCGCCTGGTGGATGGGGATTACGCTTTGGCAGGCGCTACTGCTGGATATGGCACTGATCGTGATTATCCCTTGTTATACCTTTGTATTTAACTGGGCCTTCGACAAAATCTTCGGGCTGCCCACCTCGGCACTGCCAGCCGGCGAGTCAGCTTAAGAATTAGCCGTTAATCCCCCCTTTGCTCCCTGCCTGCCCAGAATATCGCCGCAGGCAGGGAGACGCTTATTCCCCCCTTTTTTCTCATCGCGAATAAATAAGCCAAACACCCTGTAGTTTGCGCGGTAATTATTATTGTGTGATTTTAATCACTTTTTATTCCTCGTTATTTCCGTCTTGATAAAATCCACCATCTTATTGAATAATATATTCTTTTATATATAGCGCAAAAAACAAACACAATTGCTCACGATTTATACGCAGGAATTTTTGCCACCTTTACAGAGAAAAGGTAGCATGCTCCGCCGTTATTTAATGGCGGCTTGTATACACAATAAACAACAGAATGATGCCATGACCTCATTCTTATAACGATTGGCAATAGCAATCGTTTGCTCTGTAACCAGAGCAGGGTAACTCTACAGACAGGTAAACAGGACGGATGATGCAATCAAATAAAAAGTCTGCGCATGACAAACACGCAGCCAGAAGACGATGGTTAGACTCCCATGAATCCGGTTATCACAAAAGCATGGGCAATCGGCAAATACAGATGATCGCCATCGGCGGTTCGATCGGTACCGGCTTGTTCCTCGGCACCGGCGGCCGCCTGGAATTGGCCGGCCCGGCGTTGGCGCTGGTGTATCTGGTTTGCGGTATTTTCTCTTTCTTCATTCTGCGCGCATTGGGCGAATTGGTTCTGCACCGCCCTTCCAGCGGCAGTTTTGTGTCTTACGCCCGTGAGTTTCTCGGCGAAAAAGCCTCTTATGTCGCTGGTTGGATGTACTTCCTCAACTGGGCGATGACCGGTATCGTCGATATCACCGCAGTGGCGCTGTATATGCACTACTGGGGCACCTTCGCCGACGTCCCGCAGTGGTTGTTCGCACTCTGCGCCCTTGGGGTGGTCGCTACCATGAACATGATCGGCGTGAAGTGGTTTGCCGAAATGGAGTTCTGGTTTGCGCTGATCAAAGTCGTCGCCATCGCGTTGTTCCTGGTGGTTGGCGTGGTATTTCTCGGTACAGGCACCCCGGTAGCGGGCAACACCACGGGCCTGCACCTGATTACCGAAAACGGCGGCATGTTCCCACATGGCTTACTGCCTGCGCTGGTGTTAGTCCAAGGGGTTATCTTCGCCTTCGCCGGGATTGAGCTGATCGGCACCGCTGCCGGTGAGTGCAAGGATCCGGCCAAAATGATGCCAAAGGCTATCAACAGCGTTATCTGGCGCATTGGTCTATTCTATGTCGGCTCGGTTGTTCTGTTGGTGCTGCTGCTGCCATGGAACGCCTACCAGGCGGGACAAAGCCCGTTCGTGACCTTCTTCAGCAAGCTGGGCGTGCCTTATATCGGCACCATCATGAACATCGTGGTACTGACTGCCGCACTCTCCAGCCTCAACTCTGGCCTGTACTCCACTGGCCGCATCCTGCGTTCGCTGTCGATGGGCGGTTCAGCGCCGAAATTCATGGCCAAAATGAGCAGCCAGCAAGTGCCCTACGCCGGTATCCTGGTGACCTGCGGCATCTATGTGATTGGCGTTTTGCTGAACTATTTGGTGCCTTCGCGGGTATTTGAGATCGTACTGAACATCGCGTCACTGGGCATTATCGCTTCCTGGGCATTTATCATCGTGTGCCAGATGCGCCTGCGTAAAGCCGTGCGTGAAGGCCGCGCCCAGCCGGTATCTTTCAGAATGCCTGGCGCGCCCGTCACCTCTTGGTTGACGCTAGCGTTCCTGTTGGCGGTCGTAATCATGATGGCGTTTGACTACCCGAACGGCACCTGGACTATTGCCACCATTCCGGTACTGGCGGTGTTACTGACGCTGGGCTGGTTCGGCCTGCGCAAACGCGCGCAGGAAGTGAAACTGGAACAGCAAGCACACGAAGACGCTCACCACTAAGCCGCTGAACTGCCCCTTTCGGGGCAGTTCTTTTTATCTCTACAATCGGCCGTAAAAAGTCATTCTGGCACTCTCCGACAGCGCAATATCCGGCTGGGCATTGTAGGCCAGGACCACCAGCATCCGGGTGGTATCCCCCTCCGTCGGCGTGACGCGATGCATGGCATTGCGCCCACGGAACAGCACCAAATCCCCCTCTTCCATCGTCAGCGGCTTCGCTGCCCGCTCACCGTCCAATACCTCGGAAACACCGGCATAATTCATCTCGCCACGATCGGCATCACGCAAGTTTTCCACATATTCAAAGCGCCCCCCGGCCTGGGGTTTTTGGATCAGCAGCGTGATGGCGAACGACGAATTGTCAAAATGCCAACCCAGCTCTTGTCCTCGGTGGGCATAATGCAGGTTGATAGAAGACAGCCGGTCCGCGTAAGGGTAAAGGCGCTGCTCTTCCAGTACCGCACAGAGAAAGTCACGGAAGGGTTGTGCGTCGTACAGCGTGCGCAACGGTGACTCAGCCGGGATCTCTTCGTCGGTAATGCAGCCTTTGGATGAAACAACCAGCCGGTTGCGTGCATGATTGGCCGGTAACGTTTCGTCCTGTGGTTTGAGGTAGACGTTATGCTTGCTGGCTGCGTAAAACGCAGCATGGCTGTTCTGCGCCCCTTCCAGACGCACCCTTGCCAAGGCCGCTGCCGTCAGGAAGCCCGGCAATACCAGCGCCCCGGACGTATCCAGCGTCGCTTTACAGCGAGCCTGAAAAGCGGCGTCGCCAATCGGGTTGGCGGATAAATCAATGATATGAGCGAGTGGTTGCATCAGAGGCTCCTGTTGGCATTAGGCCGGATAACCCCACTGTAGCGAATGTCACATTGCCGTAATAACAAAAATGCGTTAAGGATATGTTAACCAATTCTTAGCGATAACTGCCATGAACGCACCCACCCGTAGCCGCCTGCCCAAACTGAGCGCTATTCTGGCTTTTGAAACCGCCGCTCGCACCGGCAGCTTAGCCAAAGCGGCAGACAGCCTGGCGTTGACCGCCGCCGCCGTCAGCCAGCAAATCCGCCAGCTTGAGCAGCACCTGGGCATTCTGCTGTTCACCCGAGCCAAAAGCGGCGTAACACTAACCGAACAGGGCGCGGATTACCTGGCGTACGTGCAGCAGGCATTTGAGACACTGCGTATCGCGCAGCAGCATGTCGATCGCCAGCGAGGCAAGGAGACGCTGACGCTATTTGCCCTACCGGCACTGGCATCAAAATGGCTAAACCCGGTGATTGGGGGCTGGCTGACGCAACACCCGCAGGTCGATATCCGGCTGCATGCTACCCACGGCGAAGTGGACTTCGCCAGCTCAACAGCAGACTTTGCCCTGTGTTTTGGCGATCAAGACTACCCGCTATTGGAAAAAGTGCGTTTGTTTCAGGACGCTGTTCAACCGGTGTGCAGCCCGCAGTTGCAGGCGGCTGGCGACTGGACGCACCAGCCGCTGATCCATGTCGATTGGGGTAAGGAAAGCCAGTTCCTGCCGGGGTGGCATGAATGGTTTAACGCAGCCGGCTTGCCTCCGCCACAGCGACGTGGCCTGACCTATAACCTGACCTCATTGGCAATAGATGCCGCTGTGGAAGGCCTGGGTATTTTACTTGGCCAGCAACAACTTATTCAGCGGGAACTGGCCAAGGGGACATTGGTGCCGCTGGCAGAACCGGCGCTACCGCTCAGCAAGCCCTATTACGTGGTTTATCCTCAACGTACGCTGGAAAAACCCAAAGCAGCTGAGTTTCTTGCGTGGCTACAGAGCATCTCGCCTGCAGGCGGCGGGCAGTAACCTGCCACAAGGATCACCACGCTTTAGACATCATCTCGCCCAGCAGAAGATTGGTGGCACGTGGCAAATAGACTTCGTTGCCAGCACCTGGGGTAAGCGTCAATTCGCCGATGTATATTTGCTCACGTGTGAGATAAAAATCGACGCGGCAATAGTCCAAATCCGCGGAAACCGCTTTAGCGACCTGAATCATCTCATCCCAGAAAGCCGGTTTTTCATACAGCGTATTGACTTGCGGAATGTCTGCCTGAGTAAAAAAGCAATGGCGTGCATGCTCATCTAAAAACTCCAGCGAGCTCGGCTCAGGGCCACCACGCAGCAATTCGACAAACACGTAAGGCCGTTTTCCGTTAAATACATGCACCTTGTAGTCAATCAATTCACCGTCACATTCAATATCCAGCAGCTCTTCGACGATAACCTGCTGCGGAATATTTGCGTAGTGCTTTTCTCGATACCTTTTCCAATAGGTTATTGCAGACCATTGCTTAAGAATATTCGCAATATCTTGATAGGATACCGTGCTTTTATCTTTCACTATCTTGACTTGTTGTGACGCATTATTTGTTTTGATAACAAATGATTGTGGCAAAGAAAGATAGTCTTGTTCAGTGAAATTAGGCGTCGCCATAATAATAGGCGTTAGGTATTTATCCGACACCCGCTGGGCAATATACTCCCTGACCGCCATCTTATCCGCTAACATACTGAAATCATTATGCGGATAGCGCATGCGTCGATAGATTTTTTCTGAAAATGTCTTTGGGGATTTGAAGTTAACAAAAGAGCCGTGGACAAGGTAATGGCTGACTTGATAATAAATAAAATCGGGCGCGGCCCGATAGAGTCGTTTTACGAGTTTTCTCATTCTTCTCTTTCTTCCATGAACATAGCATACGTAGAAATGCTTCTGACACTCCGGTTATAGCATCTCAATTATAAAACCCTGCGAGTCATCCCTACAGAGGTTAAGGAAATAATCGGATAATTCCTATTAAAAGATGCGACAGGGAAAGCGCGAATGAAATTAAATTTCATAGATATCAGGATAGTGAGCAATGCGTTTTGGATGATATCCGAAAAGATGGTGTCCATCTTGGGCGTGATATTCATCACCGCCTATATGGCAAGATATATTGGCCCGGAAAGCTTCGGCAAGATCACCTTTGCTACCGCCATTTTCGCCATTACCCAAACGCTGGCGCTACTGGGTTCCGATACCGTTCTGTTCAAGCGAATTAGCCGCAATCCAGGCTCTGGAACTGCGCTGATGTTCTCCACCAATCGGCTGCGCCAAGGCTGTTTCATCGTGCTCTCTGCAGCAATATTGATTTACACCGGCCTGCGAGAAGACTTCATTACCTTCTACTTTTGTGCCGCCACTTTTGTCGCCAGCTTTTTCTCATTGAGAGACGTCTTCACCATTTACCATGATGCCCGGCTGGAGTCGCGCTTCAATACGTTGGCCAACGTGGCCGGGCTGGGCAGTGCGCTGCTGGTGCGTTATTTGATTGTGTATTTTGATCTGCACCTGTATTACCTGGCGATCCCGATTGTGATGGTTTATTTGATCCCCTATCTGATTCGCCACCACATGTACCACCGCCGCCATCCGCGCTTTATCGCACCTGGGCGCGTTCGGCGTAAATATGTGCGCTATTTGCTCGCCAGTGGCCTGCCGCTGGCAATATCCAATGTTTCCATCGCCATTTATACCCGACTGGCGCAGTTGTTCCTGATGTGGTTTGTTTCCGCCGAAGCGCTGGGTATTTACTCCGTCGCCATTACCCTGGCAACCGCCTGGATGTTTGTCACCGATGCGGTTATCACCTCGTTTTTCGCCAAAATATTTGCTTATCACCGCAATGATGCCATGCGTACCGCAGCCAAACTGAATGGGTTGGTGCTGGCGATCTCCGCCGCGATCGTGGCCGGCATTGTCTTGCTCGGCAAACCGGTGATCGTCTTATTGTACGGGGAACAATACTTAGCCGCTTATCCTGCTATGGGGGTATTGGCGGTTGCCACCCTGCTTTCCGCGCTGGGTACCCTGGCCTACAAATACATTGTGATGTTCTCCGGTTACGGCTTCCTGTCGAAGAAGATGTTCCTGGTGTTTGTCATCAATATCCCGCTGTCGTATTGCCTGATCCGTCAGTACGGCATGATGGGCGCCGCCTACAGCACTTTGCTGACTGAGCTGTTGTCGTTGACCGTTCTCAACTACCTCTTCCGCCGCGGCGTGGTATTGCAACTGCACCTGCGTTCGCTGAATCCGTTGACCTATTTCAGACGCTCCCAGCACGCCGGTTGAAAGTCCTGGGCCTTGGGTGCCCCCGGCCCACTGCCGAGGCGCGCCTTTAAGGGGCGTCAGCTGCTCGACAGCGCAACCGCACATTTATCTGCATGATATCTAATTTATGGGGCAGTTTGCGCCCGGTGCATGCGAGAAAGAAAGCCGATATGGGTCTCCCGGACAGGCATATTATTATTGTGGGCGCAGGCATTATAATAGGCGCGTCAATCGCTTATCACGCACGGCCATGACCCAAATGAGAAAACGGATAGGCGGCAAACTAGCTCGATTTCACGTGCAGCGCCACGACCCCGGCCAATACCGTAAAGACCCCCACCCACTGCAAAACGGAGAGCCGTTCGCGCAATAACAGCGCCGCGAGCAGTGCGGCAATACCGCCGGACAGGGTGCTAAGCACGGTAACTACAGCCACCGATCCGCCGCTGGCGCCCACGGAAAATGCACTAAAGCCGCCCAGGTTGAGCAAACTGGCTGCCAGCAGCAACCCGGCCTGCCGCCAATCGGGTCGCGACACCAGCGCTCGCCGCTGCGTTGTTAGCGTCAGCAGAGCCAGCAACCCCAGGGTATAACCGAGCCACAGGCTAACGCTGGGACCCAATACCGGCAGCGTGTATTTTCCTTGCAGCCAGAACCCCGTGCCGTAACAGAACGCGGCGAGCAACGCGAAGACGATTGCCGGTAACGATGATGACCGGTGGCCCGGCTGCCGCCCTGGGCTTATCGCCGTCAGCATTACGCCCAATAGGCAGATCGCCAACCCTACCAGCGTCAACGCAGTAAGCTGTTCTCCACTGATCCACGACAACAACGTAGTGACAGCGCCATAGCAGGTGACCAGTGGAGCCACCATCGCCGCCTGGCCGATGGCAAAGGCCTGTGACAAGGCTAACGAACCACTCACCATCAAACCGGCAGCCAGTAGCGCCAACCCCCAAACTGCGCCTGAAGCCACAAAGACAGGTGACGTTGAGACCAACAGCAACGCAGTAAAAATCACAAAGCCGATCGCTTGAGAAAAAAATACTGCCCTGCGTACCCCCACCGATCTGGCGTTAATCCCAACCAAAAAATCCGTACCGCCCCAGCACAGCGCGGCAGCCAGCCCCATCAGTATATCCACGTCGTATTCCTCTTGAACCTTTGCCTCAAAAGTATGCAAAAAATCACTTGTGGAACATCGATAGATTGGCAATATGGTTGAATGAAACTCAAGCTGAACGCTCAACCACGTCTGCCATCGCTGAAGGCCTTGCATACATTCGAGGTTGCGGCGCGCTGCGCCAGTTTTACCGAGGCCGCAGAAGAGTTGAACGTGACACTGGGTGCGGTCAGCCGCCAGATACGCCATCTGGAGAACGAGCTGGGGGTCGAGCTATTTCACCGTAAAGGTAACGCCGTTGCGCTCAATGAGACGGGAAAACGGCTAGCGATCGACGTTACCCGTGCACTGACGCTGCTACAAAAAGCCAGCGATCGCGTTCGGCCAGAGCAACAGCAAACACTGAAACTGACCTGTACGCTGGGGATTGCCAGCCACTGGTTGGCAGTGCGCCTGCCGGCATTGCGCCGTGCCGATCCTGATGTTTCGCTGGTGCTGGACGCCAATGAAAGCCTGCGCGATATGGCCAATGGCGAAGCGGATATCGCCATTCGTTACAGTCCAACGCGCACCCCGCCGCCACACTCCCGTGAGCTGCTCGCCGATGCCTTCGCGCCGTTGGCAAGCCCAGCATTTCTCGCTGCACACCCTAAACTCGCCACCCCTGCAGATGTCGCCCAATCGCAGTTGATTCACTCACCGTGGAAAGATGCTCAGGGGCTGGGGATCGCCAATTGGCAAGACTGGTTCATGGCCTTTGGTGAGGGTATTACGGCGCCGCGCGGCATTCTCACGTTCAATAGCGTCGGTCATGCGCTGCAGGAAGCAATAGAAGGCAATGGCATTGTACTCGGAAGCCTGGCCGTCGCGCAGGATGCGCTGGCCACCGGCAAGCTGGTGCGGGTGTTTGACGAGGGTCGGCAATTGCCTGCCGCCTACCAGTATCGCCTTTGCTGGGCAGACAGCGCGTTCGTTAGCGCCACCACCCGCCGCTGGGTAAATCTGTTGCTGCAGGCCGCCGGCAAATCCCCGGCGTTCTGACATAGCACTTATTGCCCCCACAACGTTGCCAAATCCAACTATTTTATGTTCAATTTTTCTGCTGTGAGACACGCCGTGGACAGACAACGTTACCTGCAACATATTGGATTCGCAGGCATCCCCCAACCCGACCTTCCGACGCTGCAACAATTACACCGTGGTCATATGCTCAAGGTTCCCTTTGAAAACCTGAGCATTATTTATCATCAGGGCATTCATCTGGAAGAGAAGGCGCTGTTCAGTAAAATTGTTGAACACAACCGCGGCGGCTTTTGTTATGAGCTAAACCGGCTATTTGCTTTGTTGCTGCAGGACATTGGCTTTAGCGTGCATTTTATTTCCGGCGAGATCCGCGCCCGTGACGGCAGTTTTGGCCCGCCGTTCGATCATATGGCACTGCTGGTCGAGCTGGATCAGCCCTATCTGGTGGACGTGGGATTTGGTGATTCCTTCCTGACCCCGCTAAGGATCACGACGGCCGAGCAACAGCCACAAAGCACCGGCACCTTCCATTTGGAACAGGAAGGCGAGGTTTATTTTTTGGAGCGTCGCAATGGCGATCAGCGCTCGCATGCCAAAACGCTCTACCGTTTCAGCCTGCAAAAACGCCAACTCGACGAATTTACCGACATGTGCCATTACCACAGCACCTCGCCGCAGTCGCATTTTACCCAGAAACTGGTGTGCTCCCACGCCACGGAAAACGGCCGAGTGACCATCAGCGAGAACAAACTGATTATCACCGAAGATCACCACCGTCGGGAGTCGACGCTGCATTCGGAAGAAGAACGCCGTGAAGCATTAATACGCTATTTCTCGATTGATCTGGACGACTGAAACGCTGAGCTAACGCGGGCGCAACCTGCAGCGCCCCTACGCGAGGTATTGGTGTAGGCTTGGTTGGCGGGTGTAGACTATTACGAGCGGCAAATCACCCGGGCGATATCTTTTGAATTGGTCAGTGCGCGCACTTCACCGAAAAGCTCAGTCGCTTCATCATATTCTTTACGCAAATACCCCAGCCATTGCTTGATGCGCGCCACGTGGTACAAACCGGTATCGCCCTGCTTTTCCAAATGAACGTATTTTTGCAGTAGCTGCACCACCTGCGGCCAGGCCATACACGGTTCATTGTATTTCACTACCCGGCTCAAATTTGGCACATTCAGCGCGCCGCGTCCGAGCATTACCGCATCGCAGCCCGTCGTTTGCAGGCAGTCTTGCGCACTTTGGTAATCCCAGATCTCGCCGTTGGCGATCACCGGAATGGTCAGGCGCTGGCGGATCTCGCCAATCGCCGCCCAGTTGATACGCTCCGCCTTGTAACCGTCCTCTTTAGTGCGGCCATGTACCGCCAGCTCCGTGGCGCCGGCCTGCTGCACCGCATCGGCAATTTCAAAGCTGCGGCTGTCGCTGTCCCACCCCAGTCGCACTTTTACCGTCACCGGCAAGTGAGCTGGCACCGCCGCACGCATGGCCTTAGCCCCCTGATAAATCAGCTCAGGATCTTTGAGCAACGTCGCCCCACCGCCGCTGCCGTTCACCAATTTCGACGGGCAACCACAGTTAAGATCGACGCCGTAAGAGCCCAGTTCGACCGCACGCGCAGCATTTTCCGCTAACCACTGCGGGTATTGCCCCAGCAGTTGAATGCGCACCAGGGTGCCAGACGGTGTGCGGCTGGCGTGATGCAATTCTGGGCACAAGCGGTAAAAAGATTTGGCAGGCAGCAGTTGATCAACCACGCGCAGGAATTCGGTGATGCACAGATCGTAGTCGTTCACCTCGGTGAGCAATTCGCGCACCAAAGAATCGAGAACGCCCTCCATCGGAGCCAATAATACGCGCATGATTACCCCTGCTAAAAAAGACGCGCAATGATACGGGCGAACCCCAGTATCAGACAAGCATCCAGGGAAATAAAAGCGTCTAGCTCAGACGGCGTATCGGTTCATCGGCGAGAAACGCCACAATGTCCTCGAGCGCCTCGCGGAAATAGGTTTGATAGTTGCTGTCAGCCACATAGCCCAAATGCGGCGTCGCCAACACATTGGGCAATTGGCGGAAAATGTCATCGGCCGGCAAAGGTTCAACCTCAAATACGTCCAGCCCGGCACCGGCAATCTGCCCATGCTGTAACGCATCAATCAACGCGGTTCTATCGACAATCGCTGCGCGTGACGTATTGATCAGATACGCGGTTTTTTTCATTGCCTTCAGCTCTTGTTGACCAACCAGCCCACGGCTGCGATCACTCAGCACCAGGTGAATGGACACAAAGTCGCTCTGTTCAAACAATGCCTGTTTTGATCCCGCCAGCGTAACGCCAACCTCATTGGCCTTGTCCGCCGTCAGGTTTTGGCTCCAGGCCTGCACTTTCATACCAAAAGCGTGCGCCACCACGGCCATTTGACGACCAATCTTGCCCAGCCCCAGCAGACCCAGCGTTTTACCCTGCAGCGTCACACCCAGCGATTGCTGCCAAGGCCCGTTGTGCCGCAGACCGTCATTTTCCGGCACCAGATGTTTAGCCAACCCAAGCAATAATGCCCAGCTCAGCTCCATCGGCGCTGCAGAGCCGCTGTCGGTACCGCAGACGACAACCCCGCGCTGTGCTGCTGCGGCCAGATCAATCG
The DNA here is from genome assembly GCF_017832355.1 of Serratia sp. PL17. GTDB lineage: Bacteria > Pseudomonadota > Gammaproteobacteria > Enterobacterales > Enterobacteriaceae > Serratia. The sequence goes on along the minus strand of NZ_JAFIBY010000001.1, from coordinate 36,657 downwards.
AGGCATTGCGCATACCTGAGGTAATTAATAGCTGCAATTTGGGCAGGCGAGCCAGCAATGTCGCCGTCATCGGCGTACGCTCACGCATGATCACCAGAATGTCGCAGTCCTGCAGATGCACTGCCAGTTCCGCTTCATCGGTAAAATGTTGATTGATTGCGAACACCTCAACCCGGTCAGCGATGGCGGACCAGTCCGCCATGTTGAGCGCGACCTGCTGATAATCGTCAAGAATGGCACATTTTAGTTTCATCTTAGGCTCCAGGGATCAAACACAGTCAGTCGGCACGCACGTCAACCAATACCGGGCAATCGGCATTTTCAATCACCAAGGCGCTATGCGACCCTTTCAACAGTCGTCTAAAGGGGGAAAGATGGCGGCGACCCATAATTATCATCGTCGCGTTCAGCGCATTAGCCTGGGCAACAATGGTTTCTGCCGGTTCACCGGCGACGACACGCCCACGCGCATTGACGCCCGCGCCTTGCAGCTCGTTCAGCGCCTGGCGTACCACAGTGGCAGCGGCCTGTTGTTCATCCAGTGCGCAACCAAAATCCGCCGGATCTTCACCCGCTTCAATGTCATACGGACCGGCAATGGAATAGCTAAGGTCTACGCAGCACAACACCACGACCGCCGCCTGTTGAGCCAATGCCTGTTCAGCAGCCAGTGAAATGACTTTGCGCGCATTGGCGGAGTTATCAACCGCGACCAACAGTGTTTTCATTACCTTCTCCGGTTAATCTCGCGACGCGACCTTGCCAATCTCGTCGATCAGCGCGTCTTTACACTTAAGGATTTCCTCGCGGAAGCGAGCTTCATTCTTGGCCAAACGCGTGCTGGGTACTAACAAACTGATGGAGAAGCGCCCCAGAATGGTGTCGATAGCCACCGCCATGGTGGAGACACCTTCCAGCGTTTCTTCCCGATCGTAGGACAGGCCGGTGCGGCGTATTTCGGTCAGGCGTTCCAGCAATGCCGGGAAATCACGCACCGTCATATCGGTCACCGCCATATAGGCCTCCCCCAGCAACTCCCGGGCCGCATCATCGCTGTTCAGCGCTAACAGCGCGCGTCCGCCGGAGGTGCTGTACAGCGGCAGATTCATACCGATGCGCGGTACCACCCGCAGCTCGCGATCCGCAACAATGTAGTGCACCACCGCCAACTGTAGGCCACTGGCGCGTCCCAGCGAAACCGTCTCGCCAGTCGCGTCACTCAATGCCTGTAGCCAGGGCGTCGCAATCGCGACCATTTCGGTGTGCACGCTGGCAATCAGCCGCAGCAACGACGGCCCCAGACGCACGCCACCGGCACCGCCTCGCACCAACTGCACAGAATCAAGCGCGTTGACAATACGTTGTACGGTTGAACGCGGCAGATCGACCGCCAGCGCAATTTCGCCCAGGCTCATGCCATTTGGCTTTGCGCCCAGCGCATCGAGAATTTTCGCTGCACGGGTAATGACTTGAATTCCGCCGGTTCTTTCGTCATCGCAGCATGTAGAGGGTTCAGACATAGGGGTTCTTTTCCTTACTTTTGGCCACACTGTAACATTTTTTTCTGGCCGTCGGCACGATGTACCACATTGCAATACAACGCATCACAATGTAGCATGCGTCACAATGTATCGCCATACAATACAGTGCATCGTAAGTTTCGTTTCTGGAGTCATACTATGAACGCTCAGCCTGCGCCCCCCGCCGCTGCGCCGCATCCTTTCACTCTGCGTCTGGCATTAGGGCTGGTGGGCGTGCTGATTGCCGCCTTGACCTCTGGATTGAATGACAGGACAAGCGATCTGGCGCTGGCAGATATCCGTACGGCTATCGGTATAGGTTTCGATCAAGGCAGTTGGATCACCTCGGTTTATCAGGCGGCGGAAGTCTCGGCCATGATGATCGCCCCTTGGTTTGCCGTGACCTTCTCGCTGCGCCGCTTTGCTCTGGTGGTGATCGGCGGTTTTGCCGCCGTCGGCGTAATCCAGCCGTTAATCACAGACCCTGGGCTGTTTATTGTGTTGCGCGTCGTGCAAGGTCTTTTTGGCGGCGCATTGCCCCCCTTGCTGATGACAGTGGCGCTGCGTTTTCTGCCCCCCACCATCAAGCTTTACGGGCTGGCCGCCTATGCGCTCACTGCCACCTTTGGCCCCAATGTCGCCGCACCGCTGGCGGCGTTATGGACCGACAATCTGGGCTGGCAGTTTGTCTTTTGGCAAGCGATCCCGCTGTGTCTGATCGCCTTCTTATTGATAAGTTGGGGGTTGCCGCAGGATCCTTTGCGCCTGGAACGTTTTCGTCAAATCGATCTGTTCGGCATGATCACCGGCTGTAGTGGCATCGCGCTGTTGATTCTTTCGCTAACCCAGGGAGAACGACTCGACTGGTTCAATTCGCCATTGATCAGCCTGATGTTGCCGGTTTCTATTGCGCTGTTGGTGGTATTTTTGATCAACGAATGGTTCCATCCGTTGCCACTGCTAAAACTGCAACTACTGCAGCGAATAAATCTTTCTTATAGCCTGCTGACGCTGGCTGGCGTGCTGTTGCTGGCGCTGTCAGGCTCGATGCTGCCATCCTTTTACTTTTCGCAGGTGGAAGGCTTTCGCACCGTGCAATTCGCCCCCTTGGCGTTGGCCGTTGGCTTGCCACAATTGGTCATCGCGCCTTTAATCGCCACCCTGTTGAACCTGCGCTGGATAGATGCCCGCTGGGTACTGACCCTCGGTGCTGCGCTAATAGCCTGCTCTTGTCTGCTCGGAATGCAGTTGACAGACGACTGGGCGCGACAAAATTTCTGGCTGATCCAAAGCCTCCAGGCGTTTGGCCAACCGATGATGATTTTACCGGTGTTAATGACGTCTACCAGCGTGATCATGGCCCCAGAAGGCCCCTTTGCCTCGGCAATGTTTAACACCGTGCGCGGTTTTTCCGCCGTGGCGGCAAGCTGCCTGGTAGAAAACGTTATTACCCACCGGGAGAAATTTCACTCTCAGGTGCTGGTTGATCGGTTGGGCAATCACCCGTGGTTGATGACGGCAGAGAACGCCGATCGCGCCAGCGGTGCTATGCCCCTGTTGCCGGATGGTTCGGTCAGTTCAGCGGAAAATCTTGGGCATTTTTCGACGCTGCTAAAACATCAGGCGGTGATCCTCAGCATCAGTGACGCCTATCTGCTGATTATTGGTTTCGCCCTGCTGCTGGTGCTGTTGACCGCCTGGTTGCCGAAGCGGGTCTATCCACCGCAAACGCTTTTACCTTTAGTTCCAAAAACATCAGGATCATAACCATGAGCTTCACCCCTGCAAAACGAACCTTAACTTTGACGTTGCTGCTGTTAGTCCTGCTGGCTATCGCTTTCTTTATTCGTGCCTCTCTCAATCGTCATCATTTTCGTACCGATGACGCGGTAGTCAGTGCTGATTACACGCTGGTGGCCCCCAAAATTTCCGGTTATATCCGCAGCGTGAATGTCGGTGATAATCAGCAGGTGAAAGCCGGTGAAGTGCTGGCAACCATCGACGACCAGGATTACCGCGTTGCGCTGGAAACGGCACAGGCCAATCTGCAAATTAGCCAGGCCAAACTCACCAGCATTCAAGCACAGCTGGATCAACAACAGGCCAATATTGCTCAGCAAGAAGCCAGCGTCAGCGCGAGCCAGGCTACGCTTAACTATGCCGGACAAAATGCCGATCGCTATCGCCGGTTGTTAAAAACCGGTACTGCCACCGCGGATGAACAGCAAAAATCCGCTTCCGTGATGCAAACCGCCGCAGCGCAGTTGAAACAGAACCAGGCCGCCGTGGTGTCTGCACGCAAGGAGGTTGGCGTGTTGCAGGCCAGCCGGAAACAGGCAGAAGCGAACATTGCCGCCTCACAGGCCAGCGTTGATCAGGCACGTCTGAACCTTTCCTATACGCGGATTGTTGCCCCAATTGGCGGCACTGTCGGCCAGCGCGCGGTACGTCAGGGTGCCTGGGTCTCCGCAGGAACACGCTTGCTGGCGGTGGTACCGCTGCAACAAAGCTATGTGGTCGCCAACTTTCTGGAAACCCAGCTGGCCAACGTCTCTGCCGGCCAGCCGGTGTCGATCAGCGTAGATGCGCTGCCTGGGGTGACATTACGGGGCCACGTAGACAGCATTGCGCCCGCAACAGGCTCCACGTTTGCCGCCATCAGCGCCGATAACGCCACCGGCAACTACACCAAAGTGGTGCAACGCCTGCCGGTGAAAATTCTGCTGGAGCCCAATCAGCCGGCGTTGGCGCGGCTGCGCGTCGGTATGTCGGTCGTACCGGAACTTGAGATGCGCTGATATTGGGCATCATCCTGATTTTTTGATAAAAAAAAGCCACCGTAAACGGTGGCTTTTTATTCGCTGACAGCAGCGCAATTTACTCCGCTGGGCGGCTGCGCGGACGGCGCGAAGGCGCACCTGAACGCGGCTTGCCATCACCCTGCGGGCGGGCGCTGCCACCACCGCGATTTTCACGCTGGCCGCCATTGCCGCTGCGCTGGCCACCGCCGTTACCGGAACGCTGACCACCGCCGTTGCCGCGTGGAGCACCACGTCCGCCACCCTGACGGCCATTGATGATAGGCTCCGCCTTGATGCTTGGATCCGGCTCGTAGCCTGGCAGGGCAATACGCGGAATTTCACGCTTCAGCAGACGTTCGATATCACGCAGCAGTTTGTGCTCATCCACACACACCAGCGAGATAGCCTCACCGGTACGTTCTGCACGGCCGGTACGGCCAATGCGGTGTACATAGTCTTCCGGTACGTTCGGCAGCTCGTAGTTCACCACGTGTGGCAGTTGGTCGATGTCCAACCCGCGCGCCGCGATGTCTGTCGCCACCAACACACGAATTTTGCCATCTTTAAAATCGGCCAATGCACGGGTACGGGCGCCCTGGCTTTTGTTGCCGTGGATGGCTGCGGCAGTGATGCCGTCTTTGTTCAGCTGTTCGGCCAGGTGGTTAGCGCCGTGCTTGGTGCGGTTGAACACCAACACTTGCTTCCAGTCACCTTCACCGATCATCTGGGACAGCAGTTCCCGCTTACGCTTCTTATCAACGAAGTGCACGCTCTGTTCTATTTGCTCGGACGCGGTATTACGACGCGCCACTTCAACCGATGCCGGGTTATGCAGCAGCTTGTTAGCCAATGCTTTAATGTCGTCGGAGAAGGTCGCAGAGAACAGCAGGTTCTGACGCTTGGCAGGCAGCTTGGCCAACACGCGACGGATATCATGGATAAAGCCCATATCCAGCATGCGGTCCGCTTCGTCCAGCACCAGAATTTCAACTTTGGACAGGTCAACCGCACGTTGGTGTTCCAGATCCAGCAGACGGCCTGGTGTTGCCACCAAAACATCAACACCGCCACGCAGTTTCATCATCTGCGGGTTGATGCTCACGCCGCCAAATACCACCAGCGAACGCAGACGCAGATATTTGCTGTAGGATTCGACGTTTTCGCCGATCTGCGCCGCCAATTCACGGGTTGGCGTCAGGATCAGTGCACGCACAGGACGGCGACCTTTGACCGCATGATCATGCTTACTCAGCAGCTGTAGCAGCGGCAGGGTAAAGCCAGCGGTTTTACCGGTACCGGTCTGGGCGCTGGCCATCAGGTCACGACCTTCCAATACGACAGGAATCGCCTGGCGTTGAATTGGCGTAGGTTCGCGATAGCCCTGTTCTTCAACAGCGCGCAGAATTTCAGCACTTAAGCCGAGGGTTTCAAATGACATAAAGAGAAAAACTCCAGATCCCCCCTAACCTAACAGTGTTCGGTGCAGTTTCCTGGGAGGATTATCAGACGGGACATTAAGCATGACCACGAGGGATTGGCACAAACTGCAGTGCACCAAGCGGGCGATTGTAGCAGAAGTCGAACAAGAAAACGTAATTTAAGTGACTCAGAGCACAATATGCCGAGAATTCAGCCTAGTCCGAAAAAAAGCCCTTAAATAAATCACGGTTACTGATTGCATTTCGTGCAATCTGGCATAAAGTTAATCATATGATTGATTAACTTTAGCGAGCGTCATCAATGCCAAACAATCAAACGGCCAGCCGGGCTCGCGGTGAACAGGCACGCCAGCAGCTGATCGCCGCCGCCATCGAGATGTTCGGTGAATACGGCATTCAGGGTGCCACCACCCGAGATATTGCGCAGCGCGCCGGGCACAATATCGCGGCCATCACCTACTACTTCAATTCCAAAGAGGGCCTTTACCTGGCCGTCGCACAGTGGATTGCCGACTTTATCCAGCAGGCATTTCGCCCCCTGGCCGACGAGATTGATCGCTTCTGGCAGTTGCCAGAGGCCGAACGCCCGCGGGAATACTACCTCGAGCACCTTAAACGCGGCCTACTGGCATTCAGCGACCTGATGACGCAACCGCAGACGCTCAACCTCAGCAAGATTATGTCGCGTGAGCAGCTTTCCCCCACTGACGCCTATCCTCTGATTCACCAACAAGTGGTCGCCCCCTTGCATGACAAGCTTTGCCGACTGCTGGCGGCCTACACAGGCATCGACCCGCATTCGACCAAAATCGTGCTGCATACCCACGCACTGATCGGCGAAGTGTTGTCGTTCCGCGTGGCGAGGGAAACCGTACGCCGGCAGGCTGGCTGGCAGCAAATCGGCACCGCCGAGGCGGATCAAATCAGCGAAGTGTTGGCTGAACACATTGAAATTCTGGTTAATGGGCTGCGCCAACGCTATGGCGCGTAAATTCAGGCAGGGAGTGTTATGAATAAGAAACGCAGTGCCCTCATTGTTGCAGTTATTGTACTTATCGCCGCGGCCATTTACGGGGTTTGGTATTACCAACAGCAGCAAGAAAAACCGCTGACGCTGTACGGCAACGTAGATATTCGCACAGTGAATTTGGGATTCCGTGTTGATGGGCGGCTGGCGTCGCTGACGATCGATGAAGGCGATACCCTCCAGCCTGGGCAATTGCTTGGCAAACTGGACGATGCCCCATACCTCAACGCATTGCAGCAGGCGCAGGCTAATGTGGGTAGCGCCAAAGCCAAGCTGGCACTGCTGCTGGCCGGTTATCGCGCCGAGGAAATTGCGCAGGTACGCTCAGAAGTGGCTCAACGTCTGTCGGCCTTTAACTACGCCGATAGCTTCCTGAAGCGGCAACAAGGGCTGTGGGCAAAAAACGCCACCTCCGCCGACGCGCTGGAAGATGCCCGTACCTCACGCAATCAAGCCCTGGCCAACCTGCAAGCGTCGAAAGACAAGCTATCGCAATACCTGAGCGGTAACCGCCCACAGGAGATTGAAGAAGCCAAAGCTAACCTTGCGCAAAGCGAAGCCGCGCTGGCTCAGGCGCAGCTGAATTTACAAGATACCCGTCTGGTTTCCCCGTCAGCGGGCACGGTGCTGACCCGTGCGGTCGAACCGGGCAGCATGCTTGCCGCCGGTGGCACTGTATTTACCCTGTCGCTGACGCGCCCGGTGTGGGTGCGCGCCTATGTCAACGAAGTCAGTCTGGGCAAAGCAGCCCCCGGCACCGAACTGGAAATTTATACTGACAGCCGGCCAAACAAGCCGTATCACGGCAAAATCGGCTTTGTGTCGCCCACTGCTGAATTCACGCCGAAAAGCGTGGAAACGCCGGACCTGCGCACCGATTTGGTGTACCGGCTACGCGTTATCGTCACTGACGCCGATGATGCATTGCGCCAGGGAATGCCGGTCACCGTTCGCTTTGCCAAACCTTAAGGGGGTGGTGATGGAACAGGTGATTGAACTTGAAGCGCTGGAAAAACGTTTCCCGACATTGGAAAAGCCGGCGGTCGCCAGCCTCACCACCCGACTGACCAGCGGTGCCGTCACCGGGCTGGTTGGCCCAGACGGCGCGGGTAAAACCACCCTGCTGCGTATGCTGGCAGGGCTACTGAAACCCAGTAGCGGCACACTGCGTGTCGCCGGGCTGGATCCGATCGCCCAGGATCGCCAGCTGCACGCCATCCTCGGTTACATGCCACAGAAATTTGGCCTGTATGAAGATCTGACGGTGATGGAAAACCTGACGCTTTACGCCGATCTGCGCGGTGTGACCGGTGATCTGCGTAAACAGACGTTTGATCGGCTGCTGACATTTACCGATCTCACCCGCTTCACTACCCGGTTGGCGGGCAAACTGTCCGGCGGCATGAAGCAGAAGCTCGGGCTGGCCTGTACGCTGGTCGGGCAGCCGCAGGTGCTGCTGCTGGATGAGCCTGGCGTCGGGGTCGATCCGATCTCACGGCGCGAACTGTGGCGCATGGTGCACGAACTGGCCAACGACGGCATGTTGATCCTGTGGAGCACCTCTTATTTGGACGAAGCTGAACAGTGCCGCGAAGTTTTGCTGCTCAATGAGGGCGAGCTGCTCTTTAGTGGCGCCCCCCAGGATCTTACCCAGCGCATGGCTGGGCGCACCGTGCTGATCGCGCCGCCCGCCGGTAATCACCGGGCCGTGCTGCAACGGGCGATCTGTCTGCCTGCAGTCACTGACGGTGTGATCCAGGGTAAATACCTGCGATTGATCCTCAAAGAAGGTGAAGATCATCGGCAATTGCTACAGGCACTGGATCTGCCGGACGCCGAATTGAGCGAGGCGGATCCTCGGTTTGAAGATGCGTTTATCGATTTGCTCGGCGGTGGACCGAACAGTAAATCAGCGCTGGCGGAGATCATGCCTACCGTTGAAGGCGAAAAAACTGAAACCGTGATCGAAGCGCAGGGGCTGACAAAGAAATTTGGCGACTTCGCCGCCACCGATCACGTGGACTTCACAGTGCAACGCGGTGAGATTTTTGGCCTGCTGGGCCCGAACGGTGCCGGTAAATCCACCACGTTTAAAATGATGTGCGGGTTATTGGTGCCAACCGAAGGCAAAGCACTGGTGCTGGGTATGGATCTCAAAACCAGTTCCGGCAAGGCTCGCCAGCATTTGGGGTATATGGCGCAGAAATTCTCGCTGTACGGTAACCTGACCGTGGCGCAAAACCTGAAGTTTTTCTCCGGGGTTTACGGCCTGAGCGGCAAGGCGCAGCGCGAAAAAATCGGCGAGATGTCCAACGCCTTCAATTTTGGCCCCATCCTCGACCAAACACCGGATTCGCTGCCGCTTGGCTTCAAACAGCGGTTAGCGCTGGCCTGCGCACTTATGCACGAGCCGGATATTCTGTTTCTCGATGAACCGACCTCCGGCGTCGATCCGCTGACCCGCCGTGAATTTTGGCTGCACATTAATGGCATGGTGGACAAAGGCGTGACCGTGATGGTCACCACCCACTTTATGGACGAAGCGGAATACTGCGACCGCATTGGGCTGGTGTACCGCGGCAAGATCATTGCCGCAGGCACTCCGGACGATCTCAAGCACCAGATCGCCAGCGCCGAGAATCCCAATCCGTCGATGGAGCAGGCGTTTATCGAACTGGTGCAAGGTTATGATCAGGAGGAGCAGCAATGAGTAGCAAAATGGCCACCCGCGACGACAGCGGTTTTTCCTGGCGACGCCTGCGCGCACTGTGCCTGAAAGAGACGCGGCAAATCCTGCGCGATCCGAGCAGCGGGCTGATCGCCTTTGTCATTCCACTGATGCTGCTGTTTATCTTCGGTTACGGCATCAATCTGGACTCCAGCAAGCTACGGCTGGGGATCCTGATGGAACAACAAAGCGAAGATGCACGCGATCTGGCGAATGCCTTTGCCGGCTCACCCTATATCGAACCGACCATTAGCGATAATCGCCAACAGTTAATCCAACTGATGCAGGCGGGCCGTATCCGCGGGCTGGTCGTGATCCCCAATGATTTTGCTCAACGCATGGCACGGCCACAGGATAGCGCACCGATTCAAATTATTACCGACGGTAGCGAGCCAAACACCGCCAACTTTGTTCAAGGTTATACCCAGGGAGTGTGGCAAATCTGGCAGCAGCAACGCGCCACCGATCGCGGGCGTGAGGAAAAGCCGTTAATTGATGTTCAGATGCGCTATTGGTTCAACCCGGCGGCGATCAGCCGGCATTACATTATCCCCGGCGCCATCACCATTATCATGACGGTGATCGGCGCTATCCTTACCTCACTGGTGATCGCCCGTGAATGGGAACGTGGCACCATGGAGGCACTGCTCTCCACTCAGGTCACGCGTGCCGAACTGCTGCTGTCCAAACTGGTGCCTTATTACTTCCTCGGCATGATCGCCATGGTGTTGTGCATGGGGGTGTCGGTATGGGTACTTGGCGTCCCCTACCGCGGCTCGCTGCTGATTTTATTCGTCATCAGTAGCCTGTTCCTTGCCAGTACGCTCGGCATGGGGCTGCTGATTTCGACCATCACCCGTAACCAGTTCAACGCAGCAATGGTGGCGCTGAATGCTGCCTTTCTGCCGTCGATCATGCTGTCTGGATTTATCTTCCAGATAGACAGCATGCCGGCCATCGTACGGGCCGTAACCTACATCATTCCGGCGCGTTACTTCGTCAGCACGCTACAAACGCTGTTTCTGGCGGGCAACGTCGGCACAGTGCTGATGGTTAACCTGTTGTTCCTGATCGCTTCGGCGGTGGTATTTATTGGCCTGACCGCCTGGAAAACCCAGCGACGGCTGGATTAAGGAGCTAGATGATGTTTCACCGTCTTTGGACGTTAATCATCAAGGAAATGCAGACGTTACTGCGCGATCCGCAAACGCGTACCATTTTGATTATGCCAGTGATCTTGCAGGTCCTGCTGTTCCCGTTCGCCGCTACGCTGGAGGTGACCAATGCAACCATCGCGGTTTATAGCGAAGACAACGGCCATGCCTCCGTCGAACTGACCCAGCGTTTTGCCAAAGCAAAAGCCTTCTCCCAGGTGCTGCTGTTGCGTAGCCCACAGGAGATCCAAGCCACCATCGACAATCAAAGAGCCCTGCTGCTGATCCGCTTCCCAGCGCAATTCTCGCGTGATATCGCCACTGGCAATACCGCTCCGCTGCAGCTGTTGTTGGATGGGCGCAACTCCAACAGTGCGCAGATCGCTGCCAACTATGTGCAGCAAATTGTGCAGGACTATCAAAATGAGCTGATCGGTGGGCGCGCCAAGCCTAACAACAGCGAGTTGGTAATACGCAATTGGTATAACCCGAACCTGGACTATAAATGGTTTGTGGTGCCGTCATTGATTGCCATGATCACCACCATCGGCGTGCTGATTGTCACCTCACTGTCAGTAGCACGTGAGCGCGAACAGGGTACGCTGGAACAGCTGTTGGTGTCGCCGTTAACCACCTGGCAGATATTTATCGGCAAAGCAGTCCCCGCGCTGATCGTCGCGACCTTCCAGGCCAGCATCGTGTTGTTGATTGGTATCTTTATCTATCAGATTCCGTTCGCCGGTTCACTGCTGCTGTTCTACGGCACGATGCTGGTTTACGGGCTGTCGTTGGTGGGGTTCGGCTTGTTGATTTCGTCGCTGTGCGCCACTCAGCAACAGGCGTTTATCGGTGTATTCGTGTTTATGATGCCGGCTATCCTGCTTTCCGGTTATGTCTCGCCAGTGGAAAACATGCCGGTATGGCTGCAAAACCTCACCTGGCTCAACCCGATCCGCCACTTTACCGACATCACCAAACAGATTTACCTGAAGGACGCCAGTTTCAGCATCATCTGGCACAGCCTGTGGCCGCTGTTGGTGATTACCGCCACCACCGGCAGCGCCGCCTACGCCATGTTCCGACGCAAAATTGCATAAAAAAAGACTCTGCGATAGGGATCGCAGAGTCTTACTATTCACTATAAATTCTATGGATTTCAAGCTGCAGTTTGAAAGAAGACGGATTTAGCGGCGGTTGCCGAAAATACGTAGCAACATCAAGAACAGGTTGATGAAATCAAGGTACAGCGTCAGTGCGCCGACAATGGCGTATTTACGGAAGCTGTCTTTGTCATCCGAGTTCAGCTGCTCGCCCATGGCTTTCAGCTTCTGGGTGTCGTACGCCGTCAGGCCAACAAATACCACCACACCGATGTAGGTAATCGCCCACATCAGCGCCGAGCTTTTCAGCCAGATATTGACCAGTGAAGCCAGCACAATCCCGATCAGCGCCATAAACAGCATGCTGCCGAAACCACTCAAATCACGCTTGGTGGTGTAGCCGTACAGGCTCATTGCACCGAACATACCGGCAGTCACCACAAACGTGCTGGCGATTGAACTGTAGGTATAAGCGATGAAAATGCTGGAAAGCGTCAACCCGGTCAGTGCCGAATAGAGCATAAACAGCGCGGTGGCTACCGTACCGTTCAGGCGGTTGACCATACCGGAAATGACAAACACCAGCCCCAACTGCACGATAATCAGGCCGAAGAAGGTGATCTGGCTGGAGAAGATAAAGTTAAGGATCGCAGGCGTGTTAGCCGCGTACCAGGAAACAAACGCCGTCAACAGCATGCCGCAGGTCATCCAGCCATAAACCTGCGCCATGTAAGCCTGAATGCCGCTGTTGGCACGTTCGACGATTGAACCATTAGAGCGTGGATATCGGTCCATGACGGTTACCTTTTATGTGTGAAACAAGATTTAAATCCCCCGATACCCATCACCTTTCAAGCCCCAGTTTGCCTGGCGGTAACTTGAAATTCATAGGGTATCCCAAGGATCTACCTGCTATAAGCGTACCACAGAAAACCTAACGCGAAAGCAGCAAAGGTATTGATTTGTTTCCGCTGTTTATCGGCTATTTAACCGCTTTATGCCAGCGTTCCGCCGCCTGTCGATCGCTGTCACGCGCATCGACCCAGCGGTCACCCTGCCCAACCGCTTCACGCTTCCAGAAGGGTGCGCGAGTTTTCAGGTAATCCATGATGAACTCGGTGGCTTCAAAGGCCATGCTGCGGTGCGCACTGGTCACGCCAACAAACACGATTTCATCGCCAGGAAACAGCTCTCCCACGCGGTGGATGACCGTTGCACGCTGCAACGGCCAGCGGCTACGGGCTTCGTCCAGGATCTCCGCCAACGCTTTCTCGGTCATACCCGGATAATGTTCCAGCGTTAGCGCACTGACGTTATCGCCCAGGTTGTGATTACGCACCTTGCCGGTAAACGTCACGACAGCGCCATCGTCATCGCACTGCGCCAACCATTGGTATTCATCACCCACATTGAATGGCGTTTCACCTACGCGGATACGGGTATTTTCCACCATTAACCTCCGGTTACCGGTGGAAAGAAAGCGACTTCATCACCTGCGCGCAGCGGGTGTTCCGCTGCCACCAGCGACTGATTCACCGCGGTCAGTAGCTTTCCGGACTCCAGTGCCAGCGCCCAGCGATCCCCCCGGGAACACAGCGCCTTACGCAGTGCCTCTACCGTTGGGTAGTCCGCCGGCATAGACAAATCGCCGGTGCCGACCAGTTCGCGCACCTGCGCAAAAAACAGAATATTAATCATAGTTCCACCTTAAAATCACCGGACTTACCGCCGCTTTTCGCCAGTAGCCGCACCGGGCCGATCACCATATCTTTCTGTACCGCTTTACACATGTCATAAATGGTCAACGCAGCCACCGAGGCTGCGGTCAGGGCTTCCATTTCAACCCCCGTCTTACCGGTCAGCCGGCAGCAGGTTTCAATCCGTACCCGGCTGTGTTCCGGCTGTGCTTCCAGCTGCACTTCAACTTTGCTCAGCATCAGTGGGTGACACAGTGGGATCAGTTCCCAGGTGCGTTTTGCCGCCTGAATACCGGCTATGCGCGCCGTGGCGAATACGTCACCCTTGTGGTGACTGCCGTCGATAATCATCGCCAGAGTTGCGGGTAGCATCTCCACGAAAGCCTCGGCACGCGCCTCGCGCACCGTCTCAGCTTTAGCGGAAACATCGACCATATGGGCTTCGCCCGCGGCGTTAATGTGAGTTAGCTGCGTCATATTTTTATTTCTTCAGATGTGGCAGGAAGTTGCACGGACGGTGGCGTGCGTCCAGTTGCTCTCCAATAATACGTTCCCAGGCCGTACGGCAGGCCCGGGTCGATCCAGGCATGGCAAAAATCACCGTCTGGTTAGCAATCCCAGCCAAGGCACGCGATTGGATGGTGGCGGTGCCAATCTCTTCATAAGACACCATGCGGAACAGCTCGCCGAACCCTTCCACTTCACGATCAAACAGCGGCAACAGGGCTTCCGGCGTGTTATCACGGGCCGTAAAACCGGTGCCGCCGGTAATCAGCACTGCCTGTACTTTTTCGTCGGCGATCCACGCGGAAACTTGTGCACGGATTTGATAAATGTCGTCTTTGCTGATGGCGCGATCCACAACCTGGTGCCCCGCTTCAAGCGCGGCTTCCTGCAGGTATTGGCCGGAGGTATCTTCAGCTTCACCACGACTGTCTGAAACGGTCAAAATAGCGATATGTGCCGGAATGAATTCACTGCTGGCATGACTCATTGTTCAATATGCTCCTGTTTAGGATGCCCAATAGATTTCAAGTTGCAGCTCGGCGGCCAGTGCGTCAATCCCCAGGCGCTGACTCAAGTCAGTGACTGGGGTGCACGCTCGCAGCCAACAAGGCTGCGGCTTGAAATATGCCGGGTATCAGCCGCCGATAAACGACAGGTTTTGCGTGATGCCACTGTTGCCCTGGTGCAGGAAGTGGGTTTGCTTTTTGGTCAGCAGCCCGCCCTGAATGCGACCCTTCAATTCCTCAAGCTGGCTGTCATCCGCCAGCAGATCGCGCAAGGTAATGCCCTGTTCACCAAACAGACACAGGTGCAGGTTACCGATGGCGGACACCCGCAGTCGGTTGCAACTGGCACAGAAATCTTTCTCGTACGGCATGATTAAGCCCACCTCGCCCTGATAGTCCGGGTGACTGAACACCTGGGCCGGACCGTCGCTACGGCCGCGTGGCTGGCGCTGCCAACCTTGCTGCTCCAACTGTAAGCGAATCACATCGCCAGACACGTGGTGTTTGCGGAACAGTTCCCCGCCCTCGCCGGTTTCCATCAGCTCGATAAAACGCAGTTGGATTGGGCGGTCTTTTATCCAGTGCAGGAAGGTACCCAGTTGCTGATGGTTAACATCAC
This sequence comes from Serratia sp. PL17, assembly GCF_017832355.1. Taxonomy (GTDB): domain Bacteria; phylum Pseudomonadota; class Gammaproteobacteria; order Enterobacterales; family Enterobacteriaceae; genus Serratia. Next base: position 21,559 of record NZ_JAFIBY010000001.1, on the reverse strand, counting down.
GCATCAGCACGGCATTAACCTTGACCTTGTTGAAACCGGCAGTGAAAGCGGCATCGATACCTTCCATCACCTGACGGAATTTATCCTGGCCGGTGATGGCATGAAATTGTCGGGGATCCAGGCTGTCGACGCTGACGTTGATTGCCGTCAGGCCGGCATCACGCCAGCCGGCGACGTCGCGCGCCAGACGGTAGCCATTCGTGGTCACGGCAAGCTGGCGTATAGCCGGGTTTTCACGCACGGCGGCAATGATCTCGGTAAAATCGCGACGCAGCGAGGGCTCGCCGCCGGTCAAGCGCACTTTTTCTGTGCCCAGCTCGGCGAATGCGCGGCTAACACGTCTGATCTCATCCAGTGACAAGAAGGTTTTTGGGCTACCATTAGGACGATAGCCATCCGGCAGGCAGTAGGTGCAACGAAAGTTACACACGTCGGTAATCGACAGGCGCAAGTAATAGAACTTACGCTCATAAGCATCAATGAGTTGCGGCACCATAACACCTTCCAAAGTCGGGAGGCGCGAGCGTTTCCACTCTGCACCCTGGTGGCTAACTTCGCCACGGCCAAAGCGCCATATCATCCGCGAGAACAACGTAGGCCCAGAGGCTAGGAGTTTTGGTTTCAGTTCCTACTGATTGAGTAGCCGGAACGAAACCGTGGTTTTCATCAGAATTCTAGCGCTAAACAAACAGGATAGCCAACGCGCAATTTCGCTATATAATTGCGTATACAGCGATTTTAGGCGGCTCCAAATCTGATAAACCATGATAAACGCCCTTTACGCAGACGAATTGACCGGAATCACGTGAATCACACTCTTTTTCGCGTTTTTGCGCCAAATCCGCTACTTTATGCGGGCAGTTAAGCCCCTTTGTAAGGAAATTTATGCGTAATCGTACCCTGGCCGATCTCGATCGGGTGGTGGCATTAGGTGGTGGCCATGGCCTGGGCCGCGTAATGTCTTCCCTGTCGTCTTTAGGATCCCGTTTAACCGGTATTGTCACCACCACCGATAACGGCGGCTCAACCGGCCGTATCCGACGTTCAGAAGGCGGCATCGCCTGGGGCGACACCCGTAACTGCCTCAATCAGTTGATCACGGAACCGAGCGTGGCTTCCGCCATGTTTGAATATCGTTTCAGCGGCAATGGTGAGCTCTCGGGACACAACCTCGGCAACCTGATGCTGAAGGCATTGGATCACCTCAGCGTTCGCCCACTGGAAGCGATCAATCTGGTGCGAAGCTTACTGAAGGTAGATGCAGCCCTGATCCCGATGTCCGAGCAGCCCGTGGATCTGATGGCGCACGATCACGAAGGCAACCATGTCTACGGTGAAGTGAATGTCGATCAACTGACCGACATGCCGCAAGAGTTGATGCTGTCACCGCGCGTCAACGCGACGCGCGAAGCGCTGGATGCCATTGCACAGGCCGATGTGATTCTGATCGGGCCAGGTAGCTTCCTGACCAGCCTGATGCCCCTGCTGCTGCTTGATGACCTCACGCAGGCCTTGCGCCGCAGCAGCGCCAATATGATTTATATCGGTAACCTGGGACGGGAACTGAGCGTCGCGGCTGCAGCCTTGACGCTGAAAAATAAGCTGGAGCTGATGGAAGAGAAGATTGGTCGCCAGATGATCGACGCGCTGATTGTCGGCCCCTCGGTGGATGCCAGTGAAGTGCAAGATCGCGTGGTGATCAAACAACCGCTGGAAGCGACCGATATCCCCTACCGCCACGATCGTCAATTGCTGCGCCAGGCGCTGGATCAGGCGTTGATCGAATTAGGCACCCGCGCCTAAGCACTTACTTGCCGCCACGCAACCACGGGTTATCGCTGGCGGCTTTTTCGATCATGTCGATGTAAAGATCTTCCACCTGCTTGCGCGCCCAAGGGGTACGACGCAAAAACTTGAGGCTGGACTTAATGCTGGGATCACTGCTGAAGCAGTTGATGCGAATACGTTCAGCCAGCCCCGACCAACCGTAGCTCTCCACCAGTTTATTCAGAAGTTGTTCCAGAGTGACGCCGTGCAGCGGGTCTTTGGACTGGTGTTCGGTCATGATCGGTAGCTCGTTGTAGTGAATTGGCCGCACACCATAATCAGCTTTGGCGGGAGCGACAAGGACTTTATGTTTGGCAGCGCCGCGCTCCGCGGCGCCCCAACCGGTCACGAAATAGCGATAAACTGCTCGCGCAGCTGGTGAATCTCGTCGCGCAAGCCCGCCGCCTGTTCGAACTCAAGGTTCTGTGCGTGGGTGTACATCTGCGCTTCCAGCTCGCGGATTTTTTGATCCAGCGCTTTCGGCGTGAGGTTCTGGTATTGCTCGGTATTTTCCGCCGCCTTGCCCTTTCCTCGGCCTTTACCGCGATTACCCGGTTTGCCCAGCTGCAGTATATCGGAAATTTTCTTGTTCAGGCCCTGTGGCACAATGCCGTTTTCTTCGTTGAACGCCTGCTGTTTGGCGCGGCGGCGTTCAGTCTCGCCGATCGCCCTGGCCATTGAGTCGGTAATTCTGTCGCCGTAAAGAATCGCCTTGCCGTTCAGGTTACGCGCCGCACGGCCAATGGTCTGGATTAACGAACGTTCAGAACGCAGGAAGCCTTCTTTATCGGCGTCCAAAATCGCCACCAGTGACACCTCAGGCATGTCCAACCCCTCACGCAGTAAGTTGATACCCACCAGCACATCAAACTCGCCCAGACGCAGGTCACGAATGATTTCGACACGTTCTACGGTATCAATGTCCGAATGCAGGTAACGTACGCGCTCACCGTGTTCTTCCAGGTATTCCGTCAGGTCTTCCGCCATGCGTTTGGTCAAGGTGGTGACCAACACGCGTTCGTTGATCGCCACCCGCTTACGGATCTCGGAAAGCAGGTCATCCACCTGCGTCGTCACAGGCCGCACTTCTATCTGAGGATCCAGTAGCCCAGTCGGCCGCACAACCTGATCGATGATGTCATCACCGGATTTCTCCAGCTCATACTTGCCTGGCGTAGCTGACACATAAATCGTCTGCGGAGCCAGTGCTTCAAACTCTTCAAAACGCAGCGGGCGGTTGTCCAGTGCCGAAGGCAGACGGAAACCGTATTCGACCAAGGTTTCCTTACGCGAACGGTCGCCCTTGAACATGGCCCCGATTTGCGGAATGGTGACGTGGGATTCGTCGACCACCAGCAGGCCATCCGCCGGTAAATAATCAAACAGCGTTGGGGGCGGCTCGCCTTCTCCACGCCCTGACAGATAGCGCGAGTAGTTTTCAATGCCGGAGCAATAGCCCAGTTCGTTCATCATCTCCAGATCAAACTGGGTGCGTTGCGTCAAACGTTGTTCTTCCAGCAGTTTATTGTTGGCCAGCAACACCTTTCGCCGCTCGGCCAGATCCACTTTGATCTCTTCCATCGCCTGCAGGATCCGCTCACGCGGCGTCACGTAGTGCGACTTTGGATAAATGGTAAAGCGCTGCACTATCTGCTCGATCTGCCCGGTCAAGGGATCAAACAGCGAAAGCCGTTCAACTTCTTCGTCAAACAGCTCAATGCGCAGCGCCAACTCGTCTGATTCAGCCGGGAAAATATCGATCACCTCGCCACGTACGCGGAAAGTTGCACGCTGGAAGGCCTGATCGTTACGGGTATATTGCAGCTCTGCCAAGCGGCGCAGAATCGAACGCTGATCGATAATCATGCCTTTGGTCAAATGCAGCATCATCTTCAGGTACAGATCCGGATCGCCCAAGCCGTAGATCGCGGACACCGACGCCACCACGATAACGTCACGACGCTCCAGCAACGCTTTAGTCGCAGAAAGGCGCATTTGTTCGATGTGTTCATTCACCGCGGCGTCTTTCTCAATAAACGTGTCGGAACTCGGGACGTAGGCTTCGGGTTGGTAGTAGTCGTAGTAAGAAACAAAATACTCGACCGCATTCTCGGGAAAGAACTCTTTCATCTCGCCGTAAAGCTGTGCCGCCAGCGTTTTGTTGGGTGCCAGCACCATGGTTGGCCGGTTCAGATCGGCGATCACATTGGCGATAGTGAAGGTCTTACCCGAACCGGTAACGCCCAACAGCGTCTGGTGAGCCAGGCCGTCTTCCAGGCCCTCTTCCAGCTTACTGATGGCTTGCGGCTGATCGCCGGCCGGTTTGAAATCAGAATGCAGTTTGAAAATTTTACTCATTGACTCGGCTACCCTGTGGAGATGTGCGCGCTCAGGCGGCCATAGAGCTGATGCTCGATGAATGGCCTCTAATTATGGAAAGCCCCGGCGATTTTCGCCAGTGCCTATGATACTGGATATAAAACCAGCTTCAAGCGATTCGTCTGTTTAGCGTGCGTCAAACCAGGCGGAATGCACCGGCAGGGTTACAGCGGCGTGACATTTTTATTGTCAATAACAGATTTATCCCCAAAATCCGCCACAAATTAACTTATTGATAGCACTGCGGTGAAAAATCATACATAGAGACTTCATCAATACATCGGCCGCTTGATTTTAATTAATTTATTGATAAATAACTAATTTATAAAAAAGACGAGATTGCGGACAAAGCGAACAGAACCCGCGTCAGCTCTCGCTTCAAACCGCTTTTCTAAATCTAATGCACAAGGTTATCCACAGGAATAGTGGATAACTCTCACCGCCCCGCCAGCGACGGGAGTTGCAGAAAGAACGCTTTTTGCCATTTCTCATTGCCTGAGCGGCTTTTTTAGTTATTTTTTCACAGAAATATCGCTTTGTTTATGCCGATTAATGCTAAAAAGCCCCATTGCCAAAAACAGATTTATCTCATTGTTGCCGTCACCTGTTGCATCTTTCCACAACCGCCGAAACAGCTTGCACCATGACCATCCTGCAGAGCACTGGAAGAGTGCAAAAATCGTCCGCGTTAACTTTCCGCCGCTTTTCTCACTTGTTCAACGCCCCTGCCTTAGCCCGGCCAGCCGTTAACAAGGCAATAACAATCCCTCATTTTTAACTGATTTTAAAAGTTGGCCCATAGCTTGCATTACCTTTGCATACCCAATGACTGCCGGGATAAATATCCACCAATGAACGGGGAAATGATCGGCTATCCGTTCACTCAAAAGGCAGCACGAAATAGCCATCATTTGCGTGTAAAAAACAAAAGAACGCTGATAAACGGCTATTAGTCGCCATTTTTGGCTATCCATTGCTGATTTAAGCCTGAACCTAACTACCTCATTAAAGGTAGCCTAACAGCATTTTATTCTGGACATTAAGACACTCGGGAAAGAAACCGCAAACGCGGAAACGGCAACAAGGATTGGAAAAAACAAGGAAGTAGAGAGTTCGATTAACGTTCCTGCGCCGGTCGTCCTGTCGCACTACCCGGTGCGATCGGCACGGCCCGTTAAGGGGACGTTCCGCCAGCGCCCCAAGGGGGCGTACATCCACGAGTGGAATACAGGTCTTTGAGGAGAAATGCCAAATGTTGAGTTTAAGGGCAGTAAATCAGTTCTACGGCCAAAATCACACCCTTTGGGACATCAATCTTGAGCTGCAACGCGGCCAATGTACGGTGCTGATTGGCCGTAACGGCGTGGGAAAAACCACACTGGTCAACTGTATTATGGGTCACTTGCCTGTCGTCAGTGGCAGCATGACCTGGCAATTGGCCGGCGAACCTCCGCAGAATCTATTACAGCAACCGGTTGAAACCCGAGCCGCTCTGGGAATCAGCTATGTACCCCAGGGCCGGCAGATCTTTTCTCAACTCAGCGTAGAAGAAAATCTGCAGGTAGCACTCATGGCCGGCCGCGATAAGACCCGCCGTATTCCGCCATTGATTTACGCCCTGTTCCCCAACCTGCGGGAAATGCGCAGTCGCCGCGCCGGCGACTTAGGCGACGGTGAACAACAACAGCTGGCGATTGGCCGAGCCCTGGTACTGGAACCTGAGTTACTGATACTCGATGAACCCACTCACGGCGTTCAGCCGACGATCGCTGGCGACATCGCTAACGTGATTCGTAAACTTAACCGCGAACTGGGTATGACTATCCTGTTAGTCGAGCACAAACTGCCGTTTGTTCGTCGCGTAGCGGATCGTTTTTGCCTCATGGATCAGGGACGCAGTGTGGCAGATGGCACACTGGAACAGTTGGATGAGGAATTGATCAATGCCTATTTGGCAGTGTGACAGGCGGGGCGTGAAATATTTCGCCCCACTTCTTATTGAAGATCGAGAACGGGTGCTTTGCTAAGGACACCCGCTGTTGTACCAACACTGGCAGAACCATGCAGTCTGGCGACTGCCAAGCCTTCCCTTCATATTCAACGGGTTTTCACACCATTTAAACTTGAATTGAGGGTTAGACCATGGCTGATAATGACGCACAATTTATTCAATATAGCGATCTGGACAATAAGCACTGGACGTTAAAAGAACGCCTCGATGTGGAAGGCATTTACGTCAAGTCACGTGACGAACTGATCAAAGCGCAAACCTTCATTAAAGACACATTAAAAAGACCGGCAATCGTCAAATTCACTGCGCCCTTTGAGGAATGGGTCGCGCCCAAGACCGATATCGACGTAGGCTTCGTTTATATCGACGGTAATGGCGTAAAAATTACCACTAATATTCCAGGTGGTACTGAAAGCGATCACAACTACTTTATGCGTTGCTACGCAACGTCTCTCGCATTGGATAATGGGATCCCCATTCGTCCAGCACCTATCCTGAAAAACTTTACTGTCAAAGGAATAGGAGCAAAACAACCCGAAGTGGAGGGTCAGCCTCCAGTGTATAATTTTATTGATGGGATCATTTTTCAATCACCGGAAAGTTTGCTGGGAAACTTCGCCGTAAGCAGCGTTTATATTTCCGGTTTTTATTACGGCATGTATTTTGGTACCAACGCCTATATTGGACATCACTATGCCTGTGAGATCGTCCGCTGCTTTGAATGCGTACATATGCCACACGCTGACTCTGGGGCTAAAAACTTTGGGGAAGGTATCAATTTCTTTGGCGGTACCCTTGGTAATTCGCAAGGGCTTGCTATCGGCAACCAGAATCCTAACGGTGCATTTCGTTTCTTTGGAACATCAATAGATTACGCCAGTGCCATTGTGAATGTGAAAGCCGGCAGCGTCGAATTGCACGGCTGTCATATCGAGTTCAACAATGAAAACAGCCTAATCACAGATATCCCATTCCGCTGTAGTGCTAACCAGAATGCTTCATTACTCATTCAAGGTGGAGAGATCATCACGCTGAAAGGCTCTTTGCCTCAAGACTATTGTTTTTACGCCGAAACGGGTAGCAGCGGAATCATTGTCGAAAACGTTAAATTCTATGGGGTAAGAACCCTGACCGGTCGTTATTTCGGCGGCACCGGCGACTTCGTGATTAGCAATAGCCGTCTCGACGGCGGCGGCGCGGGTGCCGGTATTCAAACCTTGACCACCGAGAACAATAACAAAATAAAGGACGGCAATTTTTCATTTACCACCAAACCCTTTGGCTGGGAAGTCTCCGGCGGTAATATCAACGATCCTTTCACTTCAGATGCCATTACTCTCGCCATCGAATCAGGGGCTGGCATTAACGGCAGCAATGCACTAAAAGTGACCAAGCTGGGCAATACCAATTCCAGGGCGGGCGTGCAGTTGGTTGTTCCCGTTTCGCAATATGAACAACTCGGTGCCTGTTTTACGATGAAAATACTGAATGGCGGCACCAGCAATATCTATAGCTCACTCCAGTACGCCTGCATTCAGGAAACGGAAGGCAACGGCGTATCAATCATCGCCAAATCGGATACCGCCGCCTGGGACGGCACGCTCAGGGTCACTGACTATGCCGAGTTCAAAGAGTATCGTTTTAACAGCAACAGACGAAAAGTGCCGGTTTGGGCAACCCATGTCATCTTGTCTTTCAATTTGTATGCGTTAGCGAAAAACGGGGTGCTTTACCTCGATAATGCTTGCATCACCGCCATGTGAAACAGTAAATCAGGTTATCTCCGTCCATGGCGAGTCCAGGGACGGAGGATTTAACACTCAAAGGGATAAAACGCTCAAATCCAGGTAATGCCCCAACGCTTGTCGTTCAGGTTCAGGCAGATGTGGGATCTCGCCCAATAACGGTGCAGGCAACCTGCGGCGCAGCGTAGTCAGATATTCTTGATGCCGGCGGCCCGGCGCACTGATGTCATTGGCAATCCAGCCGACCAGCGACAGCCCCGCCTGCTGAATCGCCTGCGCGGTCAGCATTGCATGGTTAATGCAGCCCAGTTTAATACCCACCACCAAAATCACCGGCAGCTGTTCCTGCTGTACCCAGTCCGCAAAGGTATATTGCTCGCAAAGTGGTGTAAACCAGCCCCCTGCCCCTTCCGTTAGCAGCCAGTCTGCTTTCTGCTCCAAATGACGTAATCCAGCAGAAAGCTGCGCCAGTTCGATCGGTCGGCCTTCATCAGCGCTGACAATATGCGGTGACGTCGGTTCGGCAAAAACGTAAGGGTTCACTTCGTGGTAGCTCAGCGCCACCGCACTGTTAGCCTGCAATGCCAACGCATCACTGTTGCGCAATCCCTCGTCAGTCATTTCACTGCCGGAAGCCACCGGCTTGTAACCCGCAGTGCGGTAACCCGCCAGATTGGCGGCCTGCAGCAAGGCACTGCTCGCCACCGTTTTGCCGACTTCGGTATCAGTCCCGGTGACAAACCAACGCTTAATCACGATAAATTACTCCATAAACCAGATGATAACTCAGCGGAAATAGCCCATGTTGACAGGGGTAGGCCGCCTGTAAGGCCGCAAGCCGCCGGCGAGACAGCAGCCCGGCCTCGCGTCCTTGATGCAAATGGGTCGCCCCGATCCCTTTGAGCGATCGCATCAGCACCATGACATCCGGATAGTTCAGGGTTTGCCATTCCACGTCCAGACGGTGACGATAGTCTGCACAGGCCGACGCGATCTGCGCCAACGGCAGGAAATCATTCACATGGCGTTCGCCGTCCACCTGCTGCCAGGCGTCGCCTAACTCACGTAACGAGCCAGCCGCCAGGGTTGAAAACAGAATCATGCCGCCTGGGCGCGTGACGCGGTATAACTCCGCTAACGCACGCGGCAGATCGTTGCACCATTGGACGACCAGGCTGCTAAAGCACATATCCACTGCCTCCGCGGGAAGCGGTACGTTTTCGATATCCCCCAGCAGGTAATGATCCGCCGCCTGTTGCTGGCGAGCAAACGCCAACATGCCCGGAGCCAGATCGAGCGCAGTGACCTGTTTGCCCAATGCGCGCCAACGACGGCTGAAGTGACCGGTGCCACAGCCCGCATCGAGCAATTGCTCACCGCGGTGCTCCTGCCCCATCCCCAGCAAGCGCTCACCAACATCACGTTGCAACACCGCTGCAGCGTCATAACTGCCCGCCGCACGGCTGAAAGCCGAGGCTACGGCGTGCTTATTAACCGGCTCAAACGCTGACGTCATGCAATACCTCCAACAACCGGTCAATATCCTGCGCTTGATGTGCCGCCGTCAGGGTAATGCGCAGACGCGCGCTACCTGGCGGCACCGTTGGCGGACGGATAGCACTCACCCACAGGCCTTGCGCACGCAAGTGCTGTGCCAGATCGAGTGCACGCTGGTTATCGCCAACCAGCAGCGGCTGAATGGCAGTAACCGACGCCGTCAGGGTAAGCGATAACTGAGCTGCCCCCTGGCGGAAACGTTGAATGTTGTCCTGCAATCTGGCGCGTAGTTCGTCGCCCTGCTGGATGCAGTGCAAAGCCGCTTGCAGTGCGCAGGCCTGTGCCGGTGGCATTGCCGTGCTGTAAATCAAATGGCGGGCAAACTGCAGTAGGTATTCGGCCGTGGCTTCATCACACAGCACGGCTGCCCCACTGAGGCCAAAAGCTTTGCCAAAGGTGACCACCAGCAATTCCGGTCGCACCCCTTGCTGCCAGCAACTGCCACGCCCTTGTTCACCCTGAACGCCAATACCGTGCGCATCGTCGACCATCAGCCAGGCGCCCGCTTGGCGGGTCAAACGTTGCAGCTCTACCAATGGCGCACTGTCGCCGTCCATGCTGAAAACGCCTTCAGTGACCGCCAACGTTTGGCCACCGCAGGATTTCGTCAGCAAATCGGCTAATGCTTGCGGCTGATTGTGGCGGAAACGCCGCAACTGGGCGGGAGAATGCGCCGCGGCTTCCAACAGCGAGGCATGGCTAAGGCGGTCCGCTAAAATGCGGTCCTCCGCTTGCATCAACGCCGCAAGCAGCGCCTGATTTGCGGCATAGCCAGAAATAAACAGCAGCGCACGGGGATAGCCGAGCCATTCCGCCAATTGTTGTTCCAGCACCTGATGCGCCGCAGAGAACCCCGTTACGTGGCCAGAGCCGCCAGAGCCGACACCATACTGCTGCGCGCCCTGCTGCCAGGCGGCGATCACTCGCGCATCCTGGCTCAGGCCAAGGTAGTCGTTGCCGGAAAAATTTAGGTAGCGCTCGCCGTTAAGCTGAATATGGCGGCTATTGCCGCCCTGATTAACCTGCCGGCGCCGATAAGCAGCACTCTGTTGCCGCTCATCCAGCGCCTGTTCAATTCGTTGTTGCCAGCTCATTACAGCGCCGCGTTATAGAACTCAGCGGTATCGGCCTGCATCAGTCGTGCAGCCAGCACTTCTTGTTGCTGGTTGTCGCCATGCTCGGTTTCGGTCTGCTGCGGGTTTAAGCCCAGCTTACGGAACAATTGCAGATCTTTATCCTCTTCCGGATTAGGTGTCGTCAGCAATTTACAGCCATAGAAGATGGAGTTGGCACCAGCCATAAAGCACATCGCCTGGGTTTGCTCGTTCATTTGCTCACGCCCGGCAGAAAGGCGTACGTATGAACCCGGCATCATGATGCGTGCAACCGCGATAGTGCGGATAAAATCAAAAGGATCGACGTCTTCGTTGTCCGCCAGTGGCGTACCTTTTACCTTCACCAACATGTTGATCGGCACACTTTCAGGCGGGGTTGGCAAATTGGCCAACTGCACCAACAACCCGGCGCGGTCGCGAACCGTCTCGCCCAACCCAACAATGCCGCCAGAACACACTTTAATGCCCGCTCCGCGTACCTTTCCCAGCGTATCCAGACGTTCCTGGTAGCTGCGGGTGGTGATAATGCTGCCGTAGAATTCCGGCGAGGTGTCCAGGTTGTGGTTGTAATAGTCCAACCCCGCCTCTGCCAACCGTTCCGCCTGAGTGCCGTCCAGCGTGCCCAGCGTCATGCAGGTTTCCATGCCCATCGCCTTCACCCCTTGCACCATCTGTTGCAAGTAAGGCATATCGCGCTCATGCGGGTTTTTCCACGCCGCCCCCATGCAGAAACGCGTCGACCCATTCGCCTTGGCCTTACGTGCAGACTCCAGCACCTGCTCCACCTGCATCAACCGTTCAGACTCCAGGCCCGTTTTGTAACGTGAACTTTGCGGGCAATATTTGCAGTCTTCCGGGCAGGCACCTGTTTTGATTGATAACAGCGTGCTCACCTGCACCTGACGCGGGTCAAAATGCTGGCGGTGGACAGTCTGTGCTTCAAACAACAGCTCAAGCAGGGGTTTATCAAACAGGGTCTGGGCAAGACCCACTGTCCAGTGAATGCGATCGGCCATCACGGCGTCTCCAAAAATGAAAAAAGTGTCGTCAGTTTAGATATTGTGGATATACTGTCAACCATTACGAAAACGATTTGGTTTACAAGTATGTCTATCACTGCTGCCGACCTCGAATTTGACCAGCGCCACATTTGGCACCCGTACACGTCAATGAGCCATCCGCTCCCCTGTTACCCCGTAGAGTCCGCCAGCGGCGTTGAGCTACAACTGGCAGATGGCCGTCGTTTGGTTGACGGCATGTCTTCCTGGTGGGCGGCAATCCACGGCTATAACCACCCACAACTGAATCAGGCAGCCACACAGCAGCTGGAAAAAATGTCACATGTGATGTTCGGTGGCATTACCCATCCCTCTGCGATTGCTCTGTGTCGCAAGCTGGTGGATATGACGCCGGAAGCGTTGCAGTGTGTGTTTCTGGCCGATTCCGGTTCGGTGGCGGTGGAAGTCTCGCTGAAGATGGCGCTGCAATATTGGCAGGCGCGTGGGGAAAAGCGGCAGCGTATTCTGACCCTGCGGCATGGCTATCACGGCGATACTTTCGGTGCGATGTCGGTGTGCGATCCTGACAATTCAATGCACAGCCTGTACCAAGGCTACCTCGCGCCACACCTGTTTGCTACTGCGCCGCAATGCGGTTTCGACCAAGCCTGGGATGAACATGATATCGCGCCGTTCGCCGCGCTGTTGGAACAGCACGCCGGAGAAGTGGCCGCGGTGATCCTGGAGCCCGTGGTTCAGGGAGCCGGTGGCATGCGTATTTACCATCCGACCTACCTCAAGCGAGTCCGTGAACTCTGCGATCGCCATCAAGTGCTGCTTATTGCCGACGAAATCGCCACCGGCTTCGGGCGCACGGGCAAGCTGTTCGCCTGTGAGCATGCCGACGTGGTGCCGGATATTCTGTGCCTGGGCAAAGCGCTGACGGGCGGCTATATGACGCTGTCCGCCACCCTGACCACCCGCCATGTGGCGGAAACCATCAGTAACGGCGCGGCAGGCTGCTTTATGCACGGCCCCACCTTTATGGGTAACCCGCTGGCCTGTGCGGTGGCCAACGCCAGCCTGTCACTGCTGGCGGAAAATCGCTGGCAACAGCAGGTCGCCGCTATCGAAACCCAGTTGAAACAGCAGCTATTACCGCTGAAGTCACTGCCAAAAGTGGCGGATGTGCGAGTGTTGGGGGCTATCGGCGTGGTGGAAATGCGTGAATCCGTAGATGTGGCACAGCTACAGCGTGGGTTCGTTGAACGTGGCGTGTGGATCCGGCCATTCGGTAAACTGATTTATTTGATGCCGCCATACATCATTGAACCCGATCAGCTCAGCCAGTTGACCTCCGCCATCACGGCAGCGGTGCAGTAATCGATTCCCAATGCTGGTCCAAATAGCGGGCCAGCATCACCAGACATAACACCCACAGCGCAATAATCATGGCTGCCGCCATGCGGCCGGTAGGATTATCGATACGCCGCTGTGCTTTCTCACGAAATTCCGCCATCAGTGGCCGGGGGATCAGGCGTACCGCCAGCATGATGCCCAGCGGCACGATGATCACGTCGTCCAGATAGCCCAACACCGGGATAAAATCCGGGATCAGATCGATAGGCGACACGGCATAACCCGCAACCAACAGGGCAATCAATTTTGCATACCATGGCGTGCGCCGGTCACGGGCCGCCAACCACAGTGCATAAATGTCGCGCTTAATGCCCTTGGCCCAGCGGCGCAGCCAGCCAAACCACGGCGTGCGTTTTTTTAATGAAATCATGGTTACTTTATATCGTTCTGTGAATTGTAGATGTCGAGTTTGTAGCCTCGGCGTTAATTATGGTAACCCATTGGTGACACAGCTGGCGAGATACAATGATGCTTGTGTTGTTGCGGCAAAACGATCTAGCTTAGGGGCTCTGCTTTTACCGACAACTGGGAGTCACCATGGCTTTTCGTTTGTACAGCAACGATCTGCAGGACGGCGCAAAAATGCCGGAGCCTCAGGTCTTTAACGGCATGGGTTATCACGGCGATAACCTGTCTCCGCATCTGGCCTGGGATGGCGTGCCGGAAGGCACCAAGAGTTTTGTGATTTCGGTTTACGATCCCGATGCGCCGACCGGCTCTGGCTGGTGGCACTGGGTGGTCGCCAATATCCCGGCGACTGCGCGCGAACTGCCGCAGGGAGCAGGCTCAGGCAAAGGGGGGTTACCGGCCGGGGCTATCCAGACCCGTACCGATTTTGGTTCCGCCGGTTATGGCGGCGCGGCTCCCCCACAGGGCGAAAGCCACCGCTACCACTTCACTGTACATGCGCTGGATGTGGAAAACATTGAGGTGGATGAGGGCTCCAGCGGTGCACTGGTCGGCTTTAACGTGCACTTCCACAGCCTCGGCAGCGCCACGCTGACGGTGACGTACAGCTGATTTGATTCGGGGCGGATATACCCGCCCCGATGGGAATGTTGGCTCGACATAGATATGATGAAGATGAGACTGCAAAAGCCAATCTACATCACCACCTGTCATACCTTGCGTAATATTCCTTTTCTATATCCCAAATAATTGGAGTTGCATCACAACAAAGCCACGGCTTTGTTGAACAGCGCTTGCGCTGGCCCCAACGGGGCGAGGCTTTGCCGAGTAACGCGGCAAGTTTGTAAATCCCCAGGAGCTTACTCAAGTAAGTGACTGGGGTGAGCAAACGCAGCCAACACAGAGGCAACTTCAAATATGACGGGTATCTACTATGCTGACCCACATCGGGCCCTTACCCACCGGGTAACGCGCCAGGGTAGTCAGCTTGCCGTTGGCCTGATCGATTTCATACACCCCAATATGATCGGACTTCTGACCGGACGAAATCACAAAGCGACCACTGTGATCGATATTGAAACCGCGCGGCTGCTCTTCGGTCGGGTGGTAGCCCACGACCGACAGGGTGCTACCGTCTTCGGACACACTGAAAATCGTCAAAATGCTGGCGGTGCGGTCACTGGTGTACAGGAAACGGCCGTTCGGCGTGATATGAATATCTGCCGCCCAGCGGGTGCCATTGAAATCAGCCGGCATCATGTCCAGAGTTTGCACCAGAGTATATTTGCCGCCGTTTTCGCTGATGGCGAACACATCCACTGTGCCATCCAACTCATTGACACAATAGGCATATTTGTCATTGTGATGGAATGCCATATGACGCGGACCAGCGCCAACGGCAGTCGCTACGGCTTCCTGAGCATGCGGCGTCAAGGTGCCTTGCTGATCCAGATTGAACAGACGGATGCGATCTTCTTTCAGGCAGGGAACCAACAGCAGCTGATTGGTCGGGTCGATATTCGCCGAATGCGGCGCGGTTAAACCATCAATCTGCTGGATAGGGGCCACCACTACGCCGTCATGGCCGATCGGGCTGATGCTGGTGCAGTTGCCGCTATAGGATGCGGAGAACAGATAACGTCCCTGCAAATCGGTAGAAATATGGGTCGGGCTGCCTGGCAGCGGTGCCATACCGGCCTGTTGCAACGTGCCATCCGCCTCAATGCGGTAGCTGACAATACCGAAAGCCGGACGCACGCCCACATACAGGTGTGTTCTGTCCGGGTGGATCGCCATCGGTTGAACCTGACCGGGGACGTCAACGGTTTGCAACAGTGCTAACGCACCTGTATCGCTGAGCTGCCACACGTGAATTTGTTGGCTCTCCGGGCTGGCGACATAAACGATTTGCTTCATGTGTTCTCCTTGCATAGGGTAAAAGAGAAACCGGTTTCAGGTTTTTCGGTTTCCCCTAGCTTACCTCACATCCGTGACATAACAACCCTGTGTTATAGGTGAAATATGTGCGGTTTTATCCATCGCTTATCCGGTGTACCATCGGATTCATAACTGTATGTAAATACAGTATTTTTATATAAAAACCAATCACATCAACATGTAACGCACTAATTAAATAGCTTTATTTTAATGCATTACAATCAGCTTTAATGTATTTTCCTATCATCAGCACCCCTAACAGCACCCCCAATGCATCCCGGAAAGTGGTTACTATATGGCCTATTACAGTATCGAAAAAAGAACCAAGGCAGATGGCACTACCAGGTATAGATGCACAGTCGGTGTGCGTGAAAAAGGCCGCTATATGTTTCGTGAAAACAGAACCTTCACTAAACAGGCACATGCCAAGACCTGGGGAATTAATCGTGTAGCTGAGTTGGAAAAGAATGGCATCCCCAATGCCAGTGATGCTGACAGGATCACCGTTGCTGAACTCATTCAAAAATACATCGAGGATCCAAAAACCGGCGGCAAGGCTGGCAAGGATAAAACATCCACTCTTACAAAATTGCTTACGGCAGAACTGAGCGTTTCGACTCTTTCAAAGTTACAAGCGAACGACATCATTGAGCATTGTCGGCGTCGCGTTGCCACCGGCACCTCACCGTCAACGGTTTCCCATGACTTGAGTTACCTTGGCACCGTATTAAAGGCTGCTAAGCCTATATACGGCATTGACTACACAGCCAACCCGATCGACGAGGCAAGACCACTACTGTCTAACATGGGGTTAATTTCAAAATCCAATAGACGCTCACGCAGACCAGACAAGACTGAGATCGAAATTCTAACTGAAGCACTCCTAAAAAGGCAGGAGCATCCCCGCGCAAGAATTCCCTTTGTGGACATTTTTAACTTTTCCATACTTTCTTGTATGCGTATTGGCGAAGTTTGCCGCATAGAATGGGATGATGTTGACTATATTCAAAAGTCAGTATTGGTAAGGGATAGGAAGGATCCGAGAAAGAAGATAGGTAATCATATGAGTGTACCCCTCTTGGGGGAAGCTTGGGACATAGTCATGCGCCAGAAGAAAACTTCTAAGCTAATTTTCCCCTTTAATGAAAAATCAATTAGCGCAGCTTTTGTACAGATAAAAGATAAGGTTGGGATTGAAGATTTACGGTATCACGATCTTAAAAGAGAGGGAGCCAGCAGGCTTTTTGAGGCAGGTTTTAGCATTGAAGAAGTAGCCCAGGTAACCGGCCATAAAAATCTTAATACTCTTTGGCAGGTCTATACAGAGCTTTATCCGAAGTCGCTACATGAAAAATTTGCGGCGTTACAGGAGGCAAAGAAAAAGTGATGGCTAGTTTCAGAATAGGCGCTAAACAAATCTTCTTTCTAACAGAAAATGAACGTTTCCCAGCGCCTGATCACAACAGCGCGATCATGCTGGCGATTAGAGAAGATGAAGAAGGTCAGGGCTGGCTGTACACTTATCACAACCGAGGCTGGCAATTAGTTTCAGAAACTCCTTACTCTACAGAAAACTTAGCTATAGACGCCGCGCTCGCTTTCGAGATCACCGACCTCAACAAGAAATAGCCGGGTTGTCCCGGCCTCTTATAGTTACGGTTCGCTTGTTTGTTCTTCCATCTCTTCCGCGACAGGCATTTGAAGCCGCAAGTCAATCCACCGACCATCTGGAATATCCATCGGCTCACCGGCCACTATCGCCGCTGTATCAACATCAAAGCGGCGTTTGCTGACCTTCACATAGATTGTGCCGTCTCGATTTGTACTGGTTTCCACAAAGCATAGGCGGTTACCGTTCACGTCCTGCGGTACCTCGATATTCCAGCCCTCCTCCGCAAAACCAAGAGAACCAGATAATTTATACACCCCCACAGAAACCCGTTCGGCAGATACGCCTTCCGCCTCGGCATTTACAGCAACACAACCAGCAAGGGTAAACCCGTCCAGATAGTCATCAGCCATTTTTTCAGGTACACCAGACAACCTGGCAATCGGCGATGCCTTCTTAATAAACCCGTTGCTGTCTACCGTCGTGTTGGCCTCAGACCACATCCACAGCCAAGGCGTAAAAGCTGAACCAGTCCAACCACGGACTGCTATTTTTCCAAGCTGGTTGCCATTGGCCCCGTAGCCAAAGCAGGTTTGCACTGTGCGATAACTCTCGTCGGTTTCGGCTTGCGTAACCGCCCACGAACGCGTATCGAGAAAATAAGTTCCGGTGTCTTTAAATGGATTCCCTAGTGGGTCTATCGCCACATACCCCCGGCGGCTTTTCATCTGTCTGCCAAAATCACCCCGAACTGCCGCGGTCACTGCTTTTGTCAGCCCCCAGTCTTTGAGGTTGGGTATATCCTCAACCATTGGCTTATCTACATCACTAAAAAGCTTTGCCCAGGCAACCACACCAGGTGATTCGGAATTGGATGAACCAACCCAGGATTGACGCCCGACGGCTATGGCAAAGTATGCGCAACTTGGGACGCCATCAATAGGCAGCGACATTACCGCGCCAGATACGTTACCTGGCCTATTCATAGTAGCGACAGTGTATCGCTGGATTGAGGATTTATTATCCTTTGCAAATACATCAGCTGTGTGAAGCGGCCCAGAACCAAAACCAGCAGCAACAACGGGCTTAACACTATTTGCAGCATTCTGTTCACTGAGTTTTGCTGCCGCGGCTGACGCTGCTGCCTCAAGACGCATGCGGTCAACAGTTTGCACAATTTCGGGCGTGATGTCGCTTTCACCAGGGCGGCGCAGGAAATCATTGAGCGTGCCGGGTAGCGAGTCTGTATAAACCTCAATCGTACCTACCCGCTCTGGCTGGGCACCATAGACAGAAATAATGATTTCATAGGCACCAGGCTCAACATTAAGAGAATACCGACCAGTATCGTCGGTGACAGACTGTGACTTTGCCAGATTCAGCACCGTTGACGATGTTTTCATTGAGCGCATCGTAATGGTTACGCCGGAGCGAGAATCACCGTAGGGTCCCTTTAATACACCGCTGATTAATGTCATTTCTGTTTCTCCATATTGGTTGGCATTTCTACACGCAGATCAACCCAGCGCCCCTTTGGAATATCGATCGGCATCCCTTCTTCATATCCCAGCACTTCATTGCGGGCGAATTCCGGCGCCGTCGGGTGCGTACGGTGATAAGTTTTAATCAGCAGATTACCGGTTTCCTCAACCTCGTAATCTACCCAGATTAGCGGCTGCTTGTTGCGGTCTAGCGGCACCTCGATACCACCATCCGGGCCACCCCATTCGGCATCAGCATTGAAACCGAGGGTGCCAGATACACGGTAAACCCCATCACTCACTCTCTCCGTAGTCACACCCTCGCTCTCGTTGTTCAACTCGCATATACCATCACCAAACAATTTGACAATCGGCGATGCTTTTTTAATAAACCCATTACCATCAACGGTAGTATTTCTTGTAGACCATACATCATAGGCTCCAACAAATTTATTATTGATATTTACAGCTACTCGCAACAGCCCCGTTGTAGTTATTTGTAAATAGGCATACCAACGACCATCTGCGCCATTTCCTGATGTATCACCATTTGACATAGTTAATACAAAACCCCACTTATCAGGCACCCCCCAAAGATTATTATCAAATGTTGTGACACCTGGATATTGCCAGTTCTGCCCAGAATTAATGCTGTTCGTGAATAAATTTCGCGCTGTACTACTACCTGTGCCGCCCTGGTTAATAGGTACTACGCCATTAACTTTATCCGCTTTTTCTTCTAAAGATGAACTATCTGCCTTAGATTTAAGTGATTCCGTCAATGCTGACCAGGCCGGGCCGGTGTAAGTGCTGCCGTCAGGTAACGTCACCGCAATGTTTCCGGTACTGCTGAATACCTGCTGCCAGTTATCCTTGTCGTAGTTCATGCCGCGCATAGCCTTAGCGGTCTCAGCGGCCAACTGGGCGGTGATAAGGTTCATCGCATCACGTGGTATGGCATACCATGCAGCCCCAGCTTGTGTCGGACCGTCATAAGCTTTAATCAGTGTTACTTGTGTGGCGCTGTCTATAGCTTTCACTGGCAGCGTATAGGTGACACCACCGACAATACTTACAATCATGTCACCGGATTTCAGCTCAGTATTAAACGCCGTCCCTGCGCCCTTTACGACTGCTGAATTATTGGTAATGGTTAGAGTGCCTGCTGGCATAATACTCTCCTGAATTCTGGCATTAAAAAACCCGGCATGGTGGCCAGGTAATTTAACGGGGTAGGTGCTAAAAATATCGGTCAGAATCTAAAATAATCATGCGGTGATTGAGCGTCATTGTCCGGCCAATCAAATTCTTACCGGCACCAAACTTTTCTCCTTTCCTCCCGTAAACTCTGCCCCCTTGAATACCAATACCGAGATAAAATAGCTCGGTCCAGTTGGCAGTGCCTTCACCAAGGAATCCATAGTCCAAAACCGGAACCATTGGCCTCGCCAGCCCCGTATCAATGGATCCGGTACCGTTCATAACCTGGTAGGAACTATATGACAACGGCGTATATCCTGTGGTGAAAACCAACTCACCCCAGTTATTCCAGATAGCAATCCCATAATCAGGCATTTGCAAATCTGGCACCGAGGCGACCACACAAATACGCATAGTGGCACTGATGCCATCGCTGGTTGCATCATGCCCATTATTGATAATGCGCCAACCTCTAATCGCATCTATCCCATCAGGACGAATAGTCAGTTCTTCATTCGCATTCGTCCAGCTAACGTAAATCACGGAATTAGCTCGCCCCTGAACACCTTCAGGTATACGCCAGTATCCCGTAAAGTTAATCTCTTCCATATGGGTAATATATGAAGTCTGAGATTTCCCCAGCGTGGCGAACTGTACGGAGTCGGTCATCAGAATACCGTAGTCTGGCGGGTCACTCGGTGGTAGCGTTTCAAATATCTTGCATCGAAATGTACCTGGCTCTCCCTGTCGGAAACTATCACTCCAAATTTTTAGCCCATCATTTTCACGTGCATATCCAGTAAGATAGGAAACATTAGGTATCTCGTAGTAGTATTTATCTACAGGAATAATAAAAATATCACTTCCCGCTGAGATTCCAGGTAACGGTGTCCAGGCGTTACCATTTCTAGTGTCATAATTTACCGGCCCATCAAGCAACTGCCGAACCATCCTTAGCCCGGAGTTAAACTCAATCATTTTACCATTTTGCGCTCGTGTGATTATTCCGTACTCGCTTGCCATTTTTTACCTCAGTTTACCAATACGTAATACCAACTGATTTGAACCGTTGTAATAATCATCGCGGATGTTCGTCATAACACGACGCCCCTGGCCTGGACTATTCCCGTTAAGCTCAAACTCACCCGTTCTGAAGTTGATACTCAGTCCTTGCATACCAGGTGAATAATTATCAGAGGACAAACGGTCGGACAGCTTCGCGGTTCCTATTGAGGCGTTCGCGATTTTTGCCGATGTGATAGAGGCGTCCTGAATGAATGCATCGCTGATAAACACCTGGCCATTGATGACAGCAAAGGGCGAATACTGCTTGTCCCCGCTGCCGCTCATCAGCACGAACTGATTAGCGTTGAAGCCAATCCGGGTAATCACCGGTTTACCGGTTTCTGCGAGCACCGCGATAGACATACCGGCATTGTAGAAAACGTCGTTAATGCGAATTCCAGCTTTCAACGTATGAATAGCCGTAGCTCCATCAGCATCTATCGTTGCGGTTAGCTTGTCCTCAAGTACCGCCGTCACATCGTCAATCTGGACCTGAACCTGCGTTCTCAATTCCGCCAGGCCGCGATCAACTTCCGCTATGGTAGTTTTTACAATGAGGATATCGGCACGCACCGTGCCATACTGCGCCCATTGGTGCTCTACCGTCGCGTTGTTGGCCAGCGCGTTCTGAATGATGGCCTCAATGTTTGTATCAATGTCGCCAGTAAGGCGGTCGCCGTCTTTATCCGTCAGGAAACCATCACCAATACTTTCAAGATAGTCATCAGCGTTCGCGTTAGACTGCCCCTTAATCCAGCCGGTCCAATCTCCGATATTACCGGTCCTGTCCTGTAGACGTGCACGAAA